>CAVQJP010000031.1:0-41092 GCA_963712825.1 uncultured Alphaproteobacteria bacterium | reverse complement strand
CAGATTGCGCCCAGCTGTGCTCGGATCGAAGCACGTCTTCGCCACCCAGAAATGTCGGTTGGAGTTCGCGGTCCGCAGCTTCGGCACGTTCGCGCTCGGGGCCGAAGCCGACCGGCAATATCGCCGACCGGTTGGCTCGCCCGGCCAGTCGCGCCGCGCCAACAGAGCCTGCCCTCGCGAAAGCCGGACACATCAGCGCACGCGAACCGATGCTTGCCATCCGCTCTTTTCCCTTGCGGTGCAGGGGCCGTCCACACACGTGACGGCTTCCCACCAACGAATTGGCTCGCACGCTCCTCAGCTCGCGAGCGGGTGGGGCTGCGGATTGGAGCCGTCGGTAAAGCGCGTAAGGCGGAACGGCGCCGGGTCCACCAGGGTCGGGTCGCCCGCGACCATGTCGGCGACGAGCTTGCCGGCACCGGGGCCGATGCCAAAGCCGTGGCCGGAAAAGCCGGTCGCGATGAAAAAGCCGGGCAGGGCGTCGACCGGCGAGATCACCGGGATCGCGTCCGGCATCACGTCGATCATGCCGCCCCAGCGCTCGGCGATCGGAACGTCGGCGAACAACGGCAGGGCTTCGGCGACAGCCTTGCGCGCGCGGTCGAGAACGCGGTTGTCGGGCTCGGGGTCGAGCACTCGCATCGCCTCAAACGGGGTCGGCTCGTCCAACCCCCAACGCCGCTTCGTCTGCCACTCCTCGACCCAGCGGCGGCCGACGCGAAAGCGGAGCTTTTTCCAGTGCAGCCGCACCGCCGGGAGATACTCCGAGAACAGCCGAAAATTGTCGGGGACGAGGTCGATCGTGCGCATCCCCAATGTCGCCACCGTGTAGCCGCCGTCCATCCGTTTGCGGATGCCAAACAAGCCGCCCGAGGCGGAGATTTCCGGGCCGCCCGCCAATGGCTCGGTGCGCATGACCGAGGCCAGCACCTTTAGCTGCGGCAGTTCGATGCCGAGATTGCCCGCAAAAGAGCCGCGACCAGGCGCCGCCGGCAAGCACGACCCGGTCGCAGGCGATCCGCCCGTTCTCCGTAACCACTGCGGCAACCCGGCCGCCCGCGGTTTCGACGCCGCGCACCGCGCAGCGCGTCAGGATCGCGGCACCCCTGCGCCGCGCCATCTCGGCGATCGCGGGTGAGGCGCGCTGCGGCTCGGCCTTGCCGTCGCTCGCCGTAAAGAGGCCGCCGGCCCAGTTGCCGCTGAGCCCCGGCAGCAATTCGGCCGCCTCGGCGCGGGTCAGCAAACGGGTGTCGAGCTGGTATTGCCGGGCATGGTCGAGCCAGGATTCGAGCTGACCCAATTCGGCCGCGGTCTCCGCCAGATACATGATGCCGGGCTGGCGAAAGCCGGTCTCGGCCTCGACCCGCTGGTTCATCCCCTGCCACAGCCGCAGACTCTCGATGATCAGCGGCAATTCGCGCGGATCGCGCCCCATCTTGCGGCACCAGCCCCAATTGCGGCTCGACTGCTCGCCGGCGATGTGCCCCTTTTCGCACAGCGCGACGGACACCCCCTTTTCCGCCAGAAACAGCGCGGTGCTCGTCCCGATGATGCCGCCGCCGATAATCACGACATCGGCGCGCCCCGGCAGCGCCTCGTCGGAACGGACAGGATCGACGCGCGGCGCCATCGCTCAGCTGATCGTCGCCCCCGCGAAAGCGGGGGTCCAGGGCCGGCGAACGGGCGCTGGTGTTCTGGGTTCCCGCTTTCGCGGAAATGATGAAAGCGGAAGTTGCATCAGTCGATCGCGGCGTGGACGAGGTTGGCGACCCGGTCGAGCCGCGCCGAGTGAAACGGGTCGGGCTGCACGTAATTGGTGACGTAGGTAAACGAGACACCGCTCGTCGGGTCCGCCCAGGAATACGAAGTGCCGGCGCCGCCATGGCCGAACGTCTCGGGTGCCGCGATCGCGCCGAGCCCGCGGATGCGGTCGCTGTCGCCGCGCACATGCGGGCCCAGCCCGCGATGCATCGGGATGCCGCCCATCGCGTCGTCGCCGCGCTCGCCGGTGTGGCTGCGCGTCACGTAGCTGACGAGCCGCGGCGACAACAGCCGCACCTCGCCGAGCCGGCCGCCGCCAAGCAGCATCTGATAAAACGCCGCCATGCCGCGCGCGGTCGCATAGCCGCCGCCGCTCGGCATCCCGGCTGCCCGGAACTCGGCCGAGTTGTCGCGCGCCTCGGCGGCATAGGTGTCGGCGCAGCGGCCCTGCTCGGCCGCCGGCACGCCAACAAAGACGTCGCCGGCCAGCCCCAAGGGCGCCAGCACCCGCTCGCGGATCGCGTCGCGGTAATCCTGGCCGGTAACCGTCTCGATCACCATCGCCTGGGTCAGGTGCGCCGCGCGCGGGTGGTATTGCAGCCGCGTCCCCGGTGTCCAGTCGAGTGAGAAGTCGCAGACTTCGGCGCGCATCCGGGCGTGGTCGGTCCAGGTCTCGCGGGTCACGTCGCCCGACGGAAACCCGCCCTGATGCGTCATGACCTGATGGAGGGTGATGTCGCCCTTGCCGCGCGCCGCAAATTCCGGCAGGTGGTCGGCAACCCGGTCCATAAACGAGAGCTCGCCCTCCTCGATCAGGGTCCACACCGCGGCACTGGTCAAAACCTTGGTCTGGCTGAACAGCAGGAAGAGCGTGCCGTCGGTCGCGGGTTCGCGTTCAGAATCGGTGCGGGCGTCGCCATAGCTGCGGAAGAATGCCAGCTGGCCATGCCGCGCCAGCGCGATCTGCGCGCCGGGATAGCGGCCTTCCTCGATGTGCTGGCGGATCAGCCGGTCGAGGTATTGCAAGGGCTTTGCGGCAAAGCCGAGCTTGGCGGGATCGCTCGGCGGCAGCGGATAAGCCTCGGACATGGCGCTCTCCTCGCGGGTTTCTGCCGGCATGCTACACGACCGCCGCCGGCCGCGGGAGAGGAATGCGCACCGTGCTCGTCGACGCAAGGGTCACCCAGTGTGCCCACTGGGGGAGCCGGCTGACCCGCGACAACCGCCCCAGTTGGGTCATTGCGAGGAGCCGAAGGCGACGCGGCAATCCCGGTCCTGAGACGCGGCTCGCTCGAACGAGATTGCTTCGCTGGCGCTCGCAATGACAGCCAATGCCCGGCGTCACCGCCCACGATTGTCGGGCGCCCGCCTTCGCTCCTTCGGTGAGCGGCGTGCCCGTCACCAGGCTTCGCGGCCGCGGGCGGGACGGACGCTTCCGGCGCCGGACAATTCGCGCGCGGCAGCCTGCTCGGCTTCGTGCTTGTCGAACATGGCTTTGGCGGCGGCGTTGCGCTTGGCGCTGAATTCGGCGCGGTTGTCGCCGCACCACTGGAAGGAGGCGGCGCGGGGTGCGTTGGCCCGGCTGAAATGCGGCATCACATAGCGCGCGTAAAGCTCGTAGGAGCGCTTGGTCGCCTCGAAATCGGCCCAGTTGTGCGCCTGGTGCAGAAAGGCGCCGAATTCGCCCTGCTTTTCTTCAAGCCGCTCGATCAAGGCGATCGCGTCGTCGGGCGTGCCGCAAACGCCGTAGCGGTTTTCGACAAACCATTCGAGCGGGTCCTGGCCCGCCGGCACGATAAAGCGCGGCTGGTTGTTGTTGAGGTAGCCGAGATACCGCTCGAACCCGAACCGGGCATTGGCAAAGGCCTGCTCGCGGGTCTCGGCGATGTGCATCGGCCCGACCAGCCGCAGCCGGTTCGGGTCCATATGCCGGCCGTGCTCGGCCGCGACGTCGCCGGCAATGCGCCAGTTCGATCCGAGCGCGTCAAACCCGAACGGGTTGGTCGCCGCCACGCAGATCATGCCGAGATCGTATTTGCCGGCGAGCCTGCCGCCCGATGGCGTCACCGCGCTGACGACCGCGACCTCGGGATAGGGCTTGGTGTAGGGCAGCAGGTGCAGCCGGCAGCCCTCCATTGTGTACCAGTCGGTCCGCTCGGTGACGGTCTCGCCGCGGAACAGCCGCAGGATCACGTCGATCGCCTCGGCCATGCGGTCGCGCTGGGTCAACGGGTCGATCCCCATCATGATCGCGTCCGAAGCCAACAGACCCGGCCCGGCGCCGAACATGACCCGGCCGCGGGTCATGTGATCGAGCTGGACGATGCGGTCGGCGACCATCATCGGGTGGTGATAGGGCAGCGATATGACCCCGGTGCCGAGGCGGATGTGCCGGGTGCGCTCGGCGGCAAAGGCAATAAAGATCTCGGGCGAGCTGATGATCTCGTAGCCGGCCGAATGATGCTCGCCGATCCAGGCCTCGTGAAAGCCGAGCCTGTCGAGCCACGCAATCAGCTCGAGGTCGCGCTCCAGGCACTGGGTCGGGTTCTCCTCGTTCGGGTGGAACGGCGGCAGAAAGATGCCGTGGCGCAGATTGACAAGTGACATCCGACCCTCGCTGAGCTACCGCTGCTTGCCGCGGGCTGTGCCGGTAGGCCGGCGCTCGAAGCGATGCTAGCGGAGAACGGCGAGCGGGGAAACAAATCGCGGCTTAAGCATCATGCCCGTCCTCGAAGGGATAGATGCACATTCCGCGCGGGCCACGTTCTTGTGTACCGACTGCGGTCTGCTAGGATGCGCGGGATCGATACGGCACTCGAAGCCCCCGCTGCCGAAGCCCCCGCTGCGTCGCCCGCGAGGGAGCTCAACAATACCGACGGAGGAGCAATGAGACGGACGTTGACGGTCTCGGTTATTACTATTCTCTGCTTCTCTGGCTTCGCATTCGCCGCGCGGAGCGAGGAAAATCCAGAAAATTTCATGCAGATGCACATGATCGAGAGCACATGGCATCAAGCGGCTACGACAAAAAATGTCGATCTCATGATGTCGCTGTTCGCAGATGATGCGGCGGTCACTTCGGGAGGGAAAACCTATACCGGCAAGGACCAGATCAGGCGATTCTGGCAAGCGGGTAAAGCCTTTCAACCTCAGAGTCAATTGATCGGCTATACCCCGCCCTACCGCCTCAAATACGATCTCGAGGGCAACAGCGGGCATCTCTATTTCGAGTGCCTCTATGTGGATAACGCAACGAAAAAGATCGTCACTCACGTGGGCGTGCAAGCCGACTTGATCCGCGCCAACGGTCGGTGGCTGATCAAGGGCGCAAAAAGCACCCCTCTGCCGCAACTCTGAGGGCGGTCGAGTGGAATGCCGCGCCACGCGCGATTCGATGTGGAGGAGACGTCAAGATGAAAACGATTTTCCGCGGTATCCTTGTCGCCTTCGCGCTGGCGCTCGCCGCCTCGCCGGCGCTTGCGGCTGAGAAGACGGCGAGCCACCGCATCGCGATCCAGGTCAGTCAGAACGATCCGGAGCGGATGAACCTCGCGCTCCTGAACGCCGCGAACGCGATCAAGTATTATAGCGGTAAAGGCGAGAGCATCGAGGTCGAGGTCGTCGCCTACGGGCCGGGCCTCAATATGCTACGGGAGGATACCTCGCCAGTGAAGGACCGTATCAAAAGCCTGAAGGCGTCCGACATTGGCGGCGAAATGCACTTTTCCGCCTGCCACAACACCAAAGAGGCAATGGAGAAGCGCGAGGGCCATCCGATCACGATCGTTCCCGAGGCGACCGTCGTGCCGTCGGGCGTCGTGCGCCTGACGCAACTCCAGGAGCAGGGCTGGAGCTACATTCGGCCGTAACGGGCCGCGGCGTACGCTGGCGGCCCCTGAACAAGCGGTGGCTGTTATCGAAAGGGGAGGGGGAAACGTGGCGATCAAGCGCGAGAAGATTCAGCCCCAAGGCATCCATGTCGTGATCCGGGCGGGGCAACCGGCCTACACCCAGGTCGTCTCGGTCAGCGGCACCGGGCGGATGATCTTTGTCGCCGGCCAACTGGCGCGCGACGCCGGGGGCACTCTGGTCGGTAAGGGCGATATGCGCGCCCAGATCGAGCAGGTCGGCGAAAACATCAAGATCTGTCTCGAAGCCGCCGGCGCCGGCCTCGCCGACATCGTCAAGACCAACACCTTTGTCACCGATTACGCGGAATTCTCAAAGCACGGCGACATGCGCATGCGCTATTTCGGCCCGGCGACGCCGACCAGCACGACGGTCGAGATCCGCCGCCTCGCCGACCCAGACGCGATGATCGAGATCGAGGCGATCGCCGTCACCGACGGCTAGCGCGGTCCGCCGGACAGGCGCTGACCCGCCGAGCGCCTTAACGTTAATGTCATCGAACCGTCACCCTCCGGCAAATTTCCGCCGCTAGCGTCCGCGCCGCGTCCGAAATTTTCACCGAAGGGATCGACGATGCGAAACCGGGTTCCGCAACGTGCTCCAACGCGCCGGCGTTTCAGGCTGTTGAGCAGCGTTGCGCTTTATGCAATGGCGGTCAATACGATGGCGCCGCTCGCCGCGGTCGCCGCCGACACCGGCGCCAATGACGGCAACACGGCGACGCCGATTAAGCACGTCATCGTGATTATCGGCGAGAACCGCTCCTTTGATCACATGTTCGCCACCTACGTGCCGAAAAACAAAGGCGAGACCGTGTTCAACCTGTTGTCGGAGGGCATCGTCAAGGCCGACGGCACGCCAGGAGCGAATTACACCAAAGCCCCTCAGGTTACAGCGCAGGACAGGGCGCCCAACCCTTATCTGTTGAGCCCGCCTGGGCAGACCCCGTACAAGACGTTGCCGCCGCCATTGGCCGGCGGCGGTCCGCCGCCGTTCTCGTCCGTTTCCGAGGCCCTCACCTATGAGAACGGGTTGCCGTCGGGCTACTACAAGTATCTGACGACGGGTGCGGTCCCATCCTACCTCTCCGGCAAGCCGGACATGCGTATCTACTACGACGGCAACAGCGTCGACAGCCTGCCGCCGGGCCCCTATCAGCTGACCAACACCACCAACCCGACCGGTCCCACCCTGACCGCCGACGACTATGCCGAAAGTCCGGTGCATCGCTTCTACCAGATGTGGCAGCAGCTCAATTGCACCGCCGCCGCGGGTTGCCAGAACACTCTCTTCCCGTGGGTCGAGGCGACCGTCGGCGCGGGCAGCAACGGCAAGCCGCCGCCGGCGGACTTTACCTATAAAGAGGGCGCCGCCTCGATGGGCTTTTACAATATCCAGCAAGGCGACCTGCCCTATTTCAAGACGCTCGCCGACACCTATTCGATGAGCGACAACTACCATCAGGCAGTCAACGGCGGGACCGGCGCCAACCACATCATGCTGGGCACCGGCGACGCGGTCTGGTTCAGCGACGGCAACGGCAATCCGCTGACGCCGCCGCACAACATGAAGATCGCCGCTGGAAGCCCGAACGCCGGGGTTGTCGACGAGGTCGAAAACCCGAACCCGCTCAAAGGCACCAACAACTGGTACACCGAAGACGGCTATGGCGGCGGTTCCTACGGCTCGCCTTCCTACGGCGGCGGCAGCTACAGCGATTGCGCCGACACATCGCAGCCCGGGGTGAAGACCATCACCGACTATCTGAAGGCGGAGAAGGTCAAGCGGAATTGCCAAGCCGGACATTATTACCTGCTCAACAACTATAACCCCGGCTACTACGGCGACGGCACCAACGCTTATGCCGACATCAAAAATCCGTATAACACCGTGTTTACGGTTCCGCCGTCGAGCGTTCGGAACATCGGCGATGCGCTGTTGAAAAAGAACATTACGTTCGCCTGGTTTGGCGACCAGTTCAACGCGTACCTCGCTAACCCCTACAACAACTATGTTACCGCCGACAATCAGTACTGCAACATCTGCAACTTCTTCCAGTATTCAACCTCGATCATGACCAATCCTCCTGTACGGAAGATGGCTCTGCAGGACACCCTCGACCTTTACAACGACCTGATGACCTGCACCGCGAAGAGCTGCGGCTTGCCGGCGGTGTCGTTTGTCAAGCCGGACGGCTATCTCGACGGGCACCCGGCTTCGTCAAAGCCCGATCTCCTCGCGGGCTTCATCAAAAAGATCGTCGACATGACCAAAGCAAACAGCACGCTTTGGGCCAACACTGCGATCATGATCACCATGGACGAAGGTGGCGGCTACTACGATTCCGGTTATGTGCAGCCGCTCGACTATTTCGGTGACGGGACGCGCATTCCGATGATCGTCGTGTCGAAATACAGCGCGGGCGGCAATATCTCGCATACTTACACCGACCACGTCTCGGTCTTGAAGTTTATCGAAGCAAATTGGAATGTCCCGCCGATCACCAAGCGCAGCCGGGACAATCTGCCGAACCCGGTCGCCGGGGCGGACCCCTACAAGCCGACGAACGGGCCGGCAATCGGCAATCTGATGGACCTGTTCAAGTTCCCGAAATCATAAAGGAAGAGACCGACGCGACCGCCGTCCGGCTATCGCCGGTGGCGGCCGCAACTCGTATCGGCCCTGTCAACGCCGTTGCAACGGGTGATCCCGCACCCGGTCAGCGGCCGACGAATTTGGGGGCGCGTTTTTCGCGGAAGGCAGCAACACCCTCGGCGTTGTCGGCGGTCAGGTGCAGCTGCGGCTGCACCAGGCTTTCGAGATCGAGATACTCGTCGAGGCTCGGCCCGACCGCGGCGTGAAACAGCTTTTTGGCGAGGCCCAGCGCGAAGGTCGGCGCGGCGGCGAGGTCGGCCGCCAATTCGGCGGTCTTGGCGGCGAGCTCGTCGTCCTCGACCACGTAGTTGACAAGACCCAGCGCCAGCGCCTCCTCGGCTTCGACAAAGCGGGCGGTGAACACCAGCTCCTTGGCCTTGGCGATGCCGAGCAGGCGCGTCAGAAACCAGATCGCGCCGCCGTCGGGGGCAAGCCCGATGCGCCGGAAGATTTGCGAAAACCGCGCGGTCTTTGAGGCGACGACCAGATCGCAGGCGAGCGCGATGCTCCAGCCGATGCCGACCGCCGGGCCGCGCACCGCGGCGATGGTCGGCTTTTCGATCGCGTGCAGCGCGCGGATAAAGGTGTGGCCGCCTTGCTGGAGCCGCTGCCGGCCGCCGCGCAGATCGTGCTCCTGCCCGGCCATGCGGTCGACATCGGCGCCAGAGCAGAACCCGCGGCCGGCGCCGGTCACGACCACCACCCGCACCGCGTCGTCATAACGCAGCCGGGCGAAGTGGTCGCACAGGCTCTGCCGCATCTCGACACTGAGCGCGTTCAGTTTTTCGGGGCGGTTCAGCACCACCGTCGCCACCCCGCCTTCGACCGTCAGATCAACCGACATTTCCGTCTCCTTCTGAGGCGCGGTGCCGATTATACCGATCGCGGCCGGCGCACCAACCCGCAGCCGCCTGGCGGGCACAGGCCCGACCGCCGAGCGCCGCGGCGCGGGGTCGAACTCGGCAAAAAAATCCCGATATGCGGAGCGCGGGCTGCCGTTGGACCAGGAGGACGAGATGAGCGAGACGAGACGATCGGAAAACCGCCGCGAAGCCGGTGACAAACCGCGCCTGGTCGGCGTCAACCACATCGCGCTCGAAGTCGGCGACATCGACGAGGCGCTGACTTTTTATGGCAAGATCTTCGATTTCACCTTGCGGGCCAAGCGGCCGGGCAACGCGTTTATCGAGCTCGGCGACCAGTTCATCAACCTGATGCAAGCAAGCGGCGGCAATCGCGACCAACGCCGTCATTTCGGGCTTGTCGTCGACGACCGCTCGCGGGTGCGCGACCTGGTTGCGGCAGCCGGCGGCGAATTGCTGCCGGGACAGTTTCTCGACTTTCTCGATCCGTGGGGCAACCGGGTCGAGGTCGTCGAATACCGCGACATTCAATTCACCAAGGCGCCCCATGTCGCGAAGGCGATGGGTCTCGATCCCGCCAAGAGCGAGAAGGCGCTGAAGGAACTCTCGGACAAGGGCATGGCGCCCTAATGGTGCGTCGGAACGCTTGGTTAGCGCGTCGTGACGCCAAGATTGCTTCGCTGCGCTCGCAATGACACCGTAAATGCTCACAATGACACCGTGAATGATCGTCATTGCGAAGAGCGGAGCGACGAAGCAATCCCGCGACGACGACCAACGGCGGGAGCATCTTTCTGGTTCTAACCGCTGCGTCCGGGATAGCTGACCGCGAGGCCGGCGCGGGCGTCCTGCTGGATGCCGTATTGCGGGAACGGGTAGCGCAAGCCGTTTTTGGCGAGTGCCTCCATACCGGCGATTGCCTTTGTCAGATAGTCGGGCGGCAATGCCATCAGCATCTCGTCGTCGAGCACGCCGCCATAGCGGCGCTCGGCAAAGCATGGGATCGACAGGCTCGGCTCGCGGGTTTTCAACGCCCGGCCCCACGAATTGGCGCAGGCCGATTTGCCGACAACACTCCAGTCGAAGCGCTTGTAGCCGGCCCATTGCAGCCCGTTGACAAAATAGATCATCGCCCCCGGTGTCGCGTAGAACAGCGCGATGTCGGGCGGGTCGAGGCGGCCCGAGGCCAGCGGCGCCACAGCCACCGCGTCGAAGCGCCCGTCGGCACGCACTCCATTGCCGCCTGGTGGGCGCCGGCATCCTCGGGCGTGCTGTACCAGACGCCGACCATGTGCCGGCCCGAGCGCCACGCCGCGTCTTTGGCGCCGCCAAGCCCGACGACGGCGCGGCATTGCGCGCCAACGAGGTCGTCGGCAGTCAGTCCGACGGTCCAGCCGAGACGCGCCGCCTGGGCGACGATCTGGTCGAGCGTGTGAATCGATGTCGGCCGCCGGATGCGCGGGATCGCCTCCATGTCGGCGCGGCGCTCGAAGAGCTTCATCCCGAATGGGATCGAGCGCAATTTGAGCAGGCGCTCGAGATCGGCGGCGAGCTTGTTCCAGTCTTGCGTCATGGCAGGCGTCCCCAATCGCGGATTACGGCGGCGCCGGCGGCGCCCGAGCGTGAGTGAGGCGATATTTAGCACAGCGGACGGAACCGGTAGGAGTTCGCGGGGTTCGGCCTCACAGTGAGCGGCGCCGGCAGGGAGACCGCGGCCGGCGCACGAGCCGACGAGCGGAGCGGCGAATGGAGGGGTGCTGGAATGCGGGTGTTTTGCGTCCATCCCGGCCCGCTGACTTATTCGCAGATATTTTTGCGGCTCGAGCCGATCGGTCTCGAGCTCGTCGCGGCGGCGGTGCGGCAGGCGGGTCACGCGGTGCGTCTGCTCGATCTGCAGGTCGAAAACGAGCGCGCCTATTTTCGCACGATCGAGCGCTGGCGGCCCGACGTCGTGGCCTTTGGCTGCAACTACCTGGCGAACGTGCCCGAGATCGTCGATCTCGCCAAGGCGACGAAGGCGCGCTTTCCGAATGTCTTCATCTGCGTCGGCGGGCACAGCGCGTCCTTCACCGCCGAGGCGATGATCGAGCACGGCGCCGGCGCGATCGACTGCGTCGTGAAAGGCGAGGGCGAGGCGACGGTGCCATTGCTGCTCGCCGCGATCGAAGCCGGGACTGCGCTGACCGCAGTTCCCGGCACGGTGACCGCGGACGGCGCCGGGCCGCAGCCGGGGTTTGTCCATTCGCTCGACGAGGTAATGCCGGCGCGCGACCTGCTGCGCCATCGCAGCAAATACTTTGTCGGCATTCTCGACCCGTGCGCCTCGATCGAGTTCTCGCGCGGCTGCCCGTGGGACTGCTCGTTTTGCAGCGCGTGGACCTTTTACGGCCGCAGCTATCGTCTGGTCGGCGTCGAGCACGTGGTCGAGGACCTGCGCCGGATCCGCGAGCCCGGAATCTTTGTCGTCGACGACGTGGCTTTTGTCCATCAAAGCCACGCGATGGAATTGGGCGAGGCGATCGCCCGCGCCGGGATCAAAAAGCGCTACTATCTCGAAACCCGCGGCGACGTATTGCTGCGCAACAAGGAAGTATTTCGGTACTGGAAAAGCATCGGCCTCCAATACATTTTTCTCGGTCTTGAAGCGATCGACGAGGACGGCCTCAAGCGCTATCGCAAACGGACCTCGCTCAGCCGTAATTTCGAGGCGCTCGAATTCGCCCGCTCGCTCGGGCTGATCGTTGCGATCAACCTGATCGCCGACCCCGACTGGGACCACGAGCGTTTCCGGATCGTGCGCGAATGGGGGCTTGACGTTCCCGAGGTCGTCAATCTCAGCGTCAACACGCCTTATCCTGGAACTGAGAGCTGGTTTACCGAGGAGCGCGCGCTGACGAGCCGCGATTATCGGCTCTACGACATCGCGCACGCGGTGATGCCGACCAAGCTGCCGCTCGACGAATTCTATCATGAGATGGTGACCACACAGCGGGCGTTTTATCGCAAATTCGCCGGCTGGCGGGCGGCCTATACCGCGGCCAGCACCGTTGCCCGGCAGCTGTTGCGCGGCAATCCCAATTTTCTGAAGAGCCTCTATCTGCTGGACAAGCTCTATCGGCCGGAATTGCTGCTAGCCGACCATCGCGCACCGGTCAGCTATGAAATCCCGCTGGCATCAGGGGGTGCGGCAAGCCGCGAGCCAAGCGCCACGCAACTTTACATTCACCCGCCGCGCGGGCGCAAAGGCCGGGCCATCGACGCGGCGACCGAAAGCTTTGTCGACGCGACCCGGGTCGGCAGCACGCCGTAAACCGCGCCAAGGCCGGCGGTGGACGCGATTCGGGTGCGGCCGGCTTGCCATCGGGCGGCTCGCGACGCTCTATGATGCTCCGCGGCGGCAGCGACGAGAGGGAAAATGCGATGCGGTTTCTCGGGGTCCATCCGGGCCCGCTGCTTTACACTAAGGTGTTTCTGCGGCTGGAGCCGCTCGGCCTCGAGCTCGTCGCCGCAGCGGTGCGTCAGGCGGGTCACGCCGTTCGGCTGATCGACCTGCAGGTCGAGGACCACCGCGCTTATTTTGCGGACCATCGAAGATTGGCGGCCGGATGTCGTCGCGTTTTCCTGCAACTACCTGGCGAACGTGCCCGAGATCGTCGATCTCGCCAAGGCGACGAAGGCGCGGTTTCCGCACGTCTTTATCTGCGTCGGCGGCCACAGCGCGTCCTTTACCGCGGCGGCGATCGTCGGGCATGCGCGAGGGTGCGGTCGACTGCGTCCTCAAGGGCGAAGGCGAAGCGGCGATGACGCTACTGCTCGCCGCGGTCGAGGCAGGCCGCGACCCGGCGGCGGTGCCGGGTGCGGTCACCGCCGCGGGCGAGGGGCCGCCGCCCGACCTTTGTCCATTCGCTCGACGAATTGGCCCCGGCGCGCGACCTGCTGCGCCACCGCCGCAAATATTTTATCGGCACCCTTGATCCCTGCGCCTCGGTCGAGTTTTCGCGCGGCTGTCCGTGGGATTGCTCGTTTTGCAGCGCCTGGACCTTTTACGGGCGCAGCTATCGCCTCGTCAGCACCGAGCGGGTGATCGAGGATTTGCGCTCGATCCGCGAGCCCGGCATCTTTATCGTCGACGACGTGGCGTTTATCCATGAGCGCCACGGCATTGAGATCGGCGAGGCGATCGCCCGCGCCGGCATCAAAAAGCGCTATTATCTCGAAACCCGCGGCGACGTGCTGCTGCGCAACAAAGACGCGTTTCGGCTGTGGGCGCGGCTCGGGCTGCGCACGATGTTTCTCGGCCTTGAAGCAATCGACGAAGCGGGGCTCAAGAAGTACCGCAAACGGGTGGCGCTCGACCGCAATTTTGAGGCGGTCGAATTCGCCCGTTCGCTGGGCGTCAACGTCGCGGTCAATCTGATCGCCGATCCCGACTGGGACCACGAGCGCTTTCGGATCGTGCGCGAATGGTGCCTGGAGATGCCTGACGTCATCAACATCAGCGTCAACACTCCGTATCCCGGCACCGAAAGCTGGGTCACCGACGGCCGCCGGCTCGAAACCCGCGACTACCGGCTGTTCGACATCCAGCACGCGGTGTTGCCGACCCGGCTGCCGCTCGCCGAGTTTTACGAGGAGCTGGTGACGACCCAGCGCGCGATCCTGCGCAAACACCTCGACTGGCATCAGCTGTGGGGGGCCGGCAACATCGTCGCCCGGCTGCTGTTGCGCGGCCAGACCAATTTCGTGCGCAGCCTCTTCCAATTGAACAAGGTCTACCGGCCCGAATTGTTGCTCGCCGACCATGAGACGCCGGTTTCCTACGAGATCCCGTTGCCGCCGCCGCCCGCCCGCGACCAGCGCGTCAATCCCGCTTCGCTCTATGTCCACGCGCCGCGCGGCCGGCGCAGTCGGGCGATCGACGCCGCGACCGAGGAATTCGTCGACGAAACCCGCCTGGGGACGAGCTCGTGAAAACACAACCCTTCACGCTGCCGACCCCGCGCGGGGGCGCTGTCGCCAACCCGTGATCCGGCGGGTGCCGGCTCACGCTTGCGCTCTGGTCATTGACCCTTGGAAGACGGTGCCGTCCGCTTCCGTGTATTTTCCGTGCCAGACACCGGCGTCGTACGATCCTTGCCAAGGCCCCTGATGCACGTCGTTGTTGTTGAGGGGCGCCCCGAGACGAAAGGGGTATTCGTTCGAGAGCGGCGGACCCTCGGGCGGATCCTGGTCCGCGGGCCGCGTCCACGTCCCTGTAAAAACGGTTCCATCGTCAGCGGTGTAGGTTCCGGTAAAAACGCCCCCGCTCCACGATCCTTGCCAAGCCATGTTCCTGACTCCTCCAAAATTGGGCCGATACAACAGAAGACGCCGTCGGACGTTACGCCCACGCGAGTCCGCCGCCGCAGCGACCCGAGGATTAATCGATCGGAACGAGCCGGGAATGTGAGCGGGTTCACAGCCGGAAATCCGACGGAGCCGGACCGCAGGATGCCGCCTTATGAAGTGCGGCCCTATCGCAGCAGCGCGCCGGCCACCGCGCGGGTGCGGTGTGGGCAATCCGCGCGCGCCTCGAACGGCTGCCGGCCGCGGTCCTTCAGGCCCCGCGGATCGTGGTGTTTGCCGACGACCCGTGGGTGGCGCGGCTCGCCGCTGTCGATCTCGCCGAACTCGCCGCGGCCGAGATCGCGACCGTGCCTGGCGGCAGCCGGACGTGGCAGGCGAGCGGCGTGCCGCTGGTCGCGAGCCCGAAAGACTCGCGCGATGCCGAGCGCGTCGACTATCTTTTCTGGAACCACGACCGCCGCGCCGGAAACCCCGCCGCGATGCGGGCTTATCTGCGCTGGGAGACCGAGCTTCCGGCGCAGATCGCGGCCGACGGTCAGGCCGGCGGCAATTATGGAGTTAACTGCACAAAGCTGAAAGCTTATATTCCTGTCAAGGAGATAGGCAATGCACCAGCTTCCAACCAAACTTTCCGATCCGTGCTACCACGATGATGAGGCGGCACGAATCCAGCTTGAAGCGATCCGCTGGCCGAACGGCCCGTTCTGCCCTTACTGCGGCAGCTTCGATCACGTGAAGCCGACGCCGGCGCCTCCCAAGGTCAAGCATAGCGGCGGCTGGTTCCATTGCCGCTCCTGCCGCAAGCGCTTTACCGTGCGGGTCGGCGCGATCTTCCATCGTAGCCATGTCCCGCTGCATAAGTGGCTCCTGGCCTTCCGTCTCATGCTCGGCTCCAAAAAAGGCTTCTCAGCCCACCAGCTGCACCGCACGCTGAACGTCGATTACAAGACTGCTTGGTTCATGGAGCACCGCATCCGCGAGTGCATGAACATGGACGGCGCTGGCCCAATCGGCGGCGACGGCAAGACGGTCGAAGCCGACGAAACCTTCGTGAACAAGCAGCGCGGTCGCGCCAAGTGGATTTTCTCTAACGAGGAAAAGCGATGGATCAAGGTCCGCGATCGCCAGCGAAATATTCATTTACGTTGCTCTTTAGAAACGAGCGGGTGTTTGCATTAGATGTTCAGCCTGAAATCGCCCATACAAACGTGAAGACACTGGAAACGATTATAGGGACTCACTGGCAAACTTGGCCTTCTCTAGACGCTACACTCGATAATCGGGACCTAATCTATCATCAATGGCTTGACGAGTTCCTAAAGCGCGCTAGAATAACCTTGCGTGTGCCGCCGGTGGCGCCGCCACTAGGGGCTGGCCGGCAGTTGAGGCTGTTTGGCTGATATGCGTGTCGTTACGCCAGAGGAGATTGAGACGACCGCGCGCGCGGTCGTCTCAACGCGAACGACGAGCCTCGGCATCGAGGTAACGACGCCTGTTGTCTATCCGAACGGCAGTCTGGTTACGGTGGCAGTAACCGTCGAGGGCGGCGAATACGTCGTGCACGATGCGGGCCTTGGCGCGATGTACCTTAATTCCGAGGGCATCAAGCTCACGCGGCAACTTACCCGACGCTTCGGCGAATTGGCCGCGCGATACGGCTGCGAGTTTATATCAGGTCGAATGACCCGCCGCTGCACGCCGGAGCATATCGCGATGGCGGCGGTTATGGTCGCAAACGCCTCCCGCACGATCGGCGACCAAGCCTTGGAAATCAGAAGACAGATCGAAACTGATTTTCGCACGGTAGTGGTGGACCGAGTCCGCGACATTGCCGGAAGCGCTCGCGTCCGAGAAAATGAAATGGTCAAAGGGGAAAGCGGCAGAGGCTATCGTATTCCTAGCCTTATACTCGACAGCAGCCAGAGTTATCCGCTAGCGTTTGTGGTCCCGCTGCCAAACCGCGCCGCCGTAGCCGACCGATTTGCAGAATTTTTTGACATCAAAAAAGCGAATGAGCGCGTTCGACGGGAGACAGTATACGACGAGACTGCCGATCTACGCCCCGAGGATTTGCGGTTCATGCGGATGGACGGAGTCAGCCAAGTAGTGGCCTTTCAACAGACCAGACTGCGGTTTGTAGAACTGTTAGCGGCCGGTTGATAGTCTATTCTTCTGAGGGCCGCTTTTTTGGAGCCTTCCATTGCGGCTTCGGCGGCAGGGTGAATGCCCGTTGTAGGGCGCGCTTCATGCGCTCCCGTATTTCTGCGGACGGTAGCTCGTCAACCTCTGGATCGGGCGGCGGCTTCGGCTTCTCTGTCATCCTCGCCACATAGCGCGGCCAACCGGACTCGACAAGGCTTCCGTATAGATGCTTTGGACGGGGCAGTCGGGCCGCGCCGAGAAACGGGAGATGATCGACAGGCGTTCGCCACCGCCTTAAATTCGGTTCTGTTTGCTATCCAAGAGGTATGCCGCGTCAAATCGCGACCTGCGGCATACTCCGGGATCGCCGGCCTGTCGGCAGGGATTGTAGCTTGGCCGTTTGTGCAGTCAACTCCATAATTGCCAGGCCGGCTTCGACCTCCGCCCGCGCTGACGGTCCGGCCAGATCGGGAGCGGTCGCTGCAACGTACCTAGAAGCGGTCTCTGGTAAAGGCTCGTCGGATCGGGATTGCTTCGTCGCTGCGCTCCTCGCAATGACGCCGCGTCAACTCGGGGCCGTAAGCCAGCGAAAGGTCTTGAGGGATCGCAAATTTGTCAGGTATGGACGGCCTCTGCGGTGCCAGGGAAAAGAGGGCGGATGGGCGACCTTATGGCGCCTCGATGCCGGGGAGCAGGGGCCGTCCACCTCATCATTCTGGGGCGCGGACAGCGCCCGCGAGCCCGGAACCCGAGCACACCGACCGACGAATGCCGGGATGACTGCTGTGTTCATGGGTTCCGGGCCTGCTCGTCGGGCATCCCGGAATGACCAATTTGCTGTGGGAGTATTCCCTTACAACCGCTTACACGCGAGCGACGACAAGGTATTGGGACTCTATTCCCTTCACTTCGGGTCAGACATTCAGAGCGAGCCCTCGCGGCAGATGCCGATGCGGCGCGCGTTTTTGGCCCAGTAGAACAATGGCGCCGCTCCCTCGGCCCTGCCTTGGCGGATCGCAATCGCGCGCGCCAGCATAAACCGGGTTACGTCGCGGAAGCCGTCGAGCATGCTCTGCTCGATAGCGCGCCAGCCGGCGTCTTCGAGCTCGGTGCTTGCCGCCGGCTCGCCAAAGACGCTGTCGCCGCCGCCGAGAAAAAAGCGGGTGTTGAACCGGCGGAAGGAATGCGACGGGGTGATCGCGCGGCCGACATAGGTCAGCCGGTCGAACGCCGCCGTCAGCCTGCGCGCGCGAAAGGCGGCTTCGACCGGAGTTGTCGCCGGCCCGTTCGGCGACGGCGCGCCGGCGGGCTTGCCGACGAGCACGCCGACCTCTTCCCAGGTTTCGCGGATCGCGGCACGGGCGGCGCATGCCAGCCGCGGCGGCAAGGTCTCGGCGCCGCTTTCCACACTCCACGCGACGCGGTCGGGCGGGTCGATGGCGCCGCCGGGAAAGACATAGACGCCGGGCATGAACCGCGCCGCCAACGAGCGCCGCCCGACCAGCACTTGGAGATTGTCGCCGGCGCCGCGCAACAGGATCAGCGAGGCGGCGTCGCGCGGGCGCACGACCGCTGCCCGAGCCTTTTTCGCCGCGGTTTCCGAAAACGCTGCGTCGTTCATCGCCGCACTATGCGCGCTCCGCCGCCGGCCGGCCCAGCGAATGCCGTCAGCCTGGGGTTGCGGCGGGCGCGCGCGATCGCCGCGATCCAAATGCCGAGCGCGTGGCGCAATTCGTCAAAGCCGTACTGCTCGGGACGCGAATTCTCGACCACAGCGTTACCGATCGTGACCCCTTCGGGGGATACCCGCACCGAATAGGCGTTGCCGATCGCCGCCGGCTGCGGCGCTTCGCCGCGTTCGACGGCGCCGATCTCGGCCAAGAGCGCGCGCGCCGCATCGATGTCGCCCTGCATGTCGCTTTGCAGAAAGCCAGCCAACATCTCGCCGCGGCGGCCGCTCCCCCTCACGGCGCGCCCTTCGAGATATCCCGCCGGATGCCGCCGCGCGGTAACCAGCCCGACGCTCGGATTGTTGCGGTTTTGCGCCATCAGGGGCCGCGCAGCGGATAGGCAGCAGCGATCCGCCCCGACTGATACCATCCTTCGATCATAAACCCGTGCCCCGAATCGCCGAAGAACTCGCCATCGCCGCGCCTTTGCCCGTTTTGGTAGGCGTTCAGCACCGCCTCGATCACCGCGCCGACCGACATCGCGTCCGGAAAAAAGGTCGAGGACGCGCGCTTGTCGATCCATTCGCCGCTTGCGGGGTCACGCAACGCCACCCGCGCGCGGTAGACCCCGGCGGCATCCGGCGGCTGGGTCACCCGCAGCACCTTCGCCTCCGGCGGGTCGATCCCGTTTGGCCGGTGGTGGTAGCCGACCGCCTGCCCACGGCCGTTGATCTCGCCGGTCTCGATATGCGCGATGTCGATCGGAGGCGCGCTCGCGGTCCATACACTTGCCGGCGATGCGGCCGGCTCGCGCGCAAGCGCCGCCGCCGGCAGCCCGATCGCCAGCAGCGCGCAAAGCCCGATCGCCGGCCAAAACCGTTTCACCGCGCGACGCCGCGCAGCCTCAGCGTTGGGCGAAGACGTCTTTTGCCGTCAAAGCCGCGGTCATTGCCGCCGGCCAGCCGGCATAAAAAGCCAAATGGGTGATCAGCTCGCCCAGCTCCTCCTTGCTAAGCCCGTTGTCGAGCGCCCGGCCCAGATGCCCGACAAGCTGCTTGTCGCGGCCGAGCGCGACGAGGCTTGCGACCGTGATCAGGCTGCGGTCGCGTTTCGACAGACCGGGCCGCTCCCAGACATCGCCATAGACGACCTTCTCGGCGAGGTCGATCAGCTTCGGCGCCACTGGGCGGACCTGCTCGCGGGCCGGGGAAGAGGGGGTGACCGGCATCGGGACTCTCCTTTTCTCGGGACACCGTCGTCGCGGTGTCGTTCGCTCGGAATTCGGCGCTAGACTAAACCCGGCCGCGCGCGAAATCACCTGGCCC
This sequence comes from uncultured Alphaproteobacteria bacterium, assembly GCA_963712825.1. Taxonomy (GTDB): domain Bacteria; phylum Pseudomonadota; class Alphaproteobacteria; order ATCC43930; family CGMCC-115725; genus AP-15. The sequence goes on along the minus strand of CAVQJP010000031.1, from coordinate 21,421 downwards.
CACCTGCGCGCGGGCGGAGCGGGAGAATTTGATGCGCATTGCGGTCATCGGCGCCGGCGGCATCGGCGCCATCTATGGCGCATCGCTCGCCAAGGCGGGCGCGGACGTGATTTTTGTCGCGCGCGGCGCCCATCTCGCGGCAATGCGCGAGAACGGGCTGCGGATCGAGGGCGACCGCGGCGAAAGCCATGTTCGGCCGGCCCAGGCCACCGACGACATCGCCGCGATCGGGGTCGTCGACTACGTGCTGTTCGCGGTCAAGCTGTGGGACGTCGAGAGCGCCGGCGAGCAGCTCCGTCCGGTCGTCGGCCCGCAGACGGCCGTGATCCCGTTGCAGAACGGCGTCGACGCCGCCGAGCGGCTGGCGGCAATCCTCGGACCCGAGCCGGTCATGGGCGGCACCGCCTTTGTCACCGGCTCGATCGTGGCGCCCGGCATCGTCCGCCAGACCGGCACGTACCAGCAGATGACGTTTGGCGAGCTTTACGGCGGCGATCCCGGACGCGGCGAGCGTCTGAGCGAGCTCTGCCGGGCGGCCGGGTTCGACGGCGTGCTGAGCCCGGATGTCAGGGTGCCGATCTGGGAAAAGTTTCTGCTGCTGGTGCCGCTGTCCGGACTCAACGCGGCGACCCGGCTGCCGCTCGGCAAATGGCGTGCCGACACCGATTTGGTGGCGCTGTTCGAGGCGGCGTTGCGCGAGACCGTGGCCGTTGGCCTAGCCGAGGGGGTGCAGCTGCCGTCCGGCTGCGTCGACAAGGTCCTGACGACGATGTGGTCGATGCCCGATCACCACATGACCTCGATGGGCAACGACCTGGCGCGTGGCAATCGTCTCGAGCTGCCGTGGTTTGCCGGCAAAATCGTCGAGCTCGGCCGCAAGCACGGCATCCCGACCCCGACCAACGCCTTTATCTATACGGTGCTGAAGCCCTACGTAACGCCGGGATGACGGCGAGGTAGTCGGCGGCCGGGACGGGCTTAGGGAGCCGCGGCGACTGCTCGGCGCTGTAGGTGCGGCGCATTGTCTCGTCGCTGCTGGGAGACAGGCGTGGCGCCGTCGGTTGGGCTGCGGTTTGACTTGGCCCCGATGCGCGCCTAGGGTTTGTAACGTCATTAATATCGGCCGTGTCGGCCTCAGGAGGACAAGAATGAGCGCGCATGCGAGCCCCGAGCAGGTCCGTTCCCGGCTGAGCCATCCGATCATCGACGGCGACGGCCACTGGATCGAATACGGCCCGGTTTTTGCCGAGCGGATGCGCCAAGTCGCCGGCGACAAGTCGGCGGACGGGTTTCTCGCCGCGCAGCACCGCATTCCCGAGACGCTTGGTCTGTCGATCGCCGAGCGCCAGCGCCGCGGGATCGCAATGGAGGGCTATTGGGGGCGGCAGACGACCAACACCCGCGACCGCGCCACCGCGATGATGCCGCGCATGCTGTACGACCGTCTCGACGAGCTCGGCATCGATTTCGGCATCATCTACCCGACCGCCGGGCTCAGCATCCCGCGTATCGCCGACGACGAGACCCGGCGTGCGGTGATCCGCGGCTTCAACATCGTCACGGCCGAGTATTTCCGCGATCTCGGCGACCGGCTGACCCCGGCCGCGGTGATCCCGATGCACACGCCGGAGGAGGCGATCGCCGAGCTCGAATTTGTGACCAAGGAGCTGGGCTCGAAGGTCGGCATGTTCGGCAGCGGCGTCGCCCGCCGGATCAAGATCGCCGAGGACGTCGACCCGGCGCTCGCCCGGTTCACGGTCAACTACGACCAGCTCGGCATCGACAGCCAACACGATTATGACGCCGTCTGGCAGAAATGCCGCGAGCTGCAGATGGCGCCGACCTTTCACACCGGCGGCCGCGGTTTCGGCCTGCGCAATTCGCCGTCGAACTTCACCTTCAACCATATCGGCCACTTCGCCGCCGCCGGTCACGCGGTCGCCAAGGCATTGTTCCTCGGCGGCGTCACGCGGCGCTTCCCCGATCTGCGCTTTGGCTTTCTCGAAGGTGGGGTCGGCTGGGCCTGCCAGCTCTTTGCCGATCTGATCGAGCATTGGGAGCGGCGCGGCGCCAAGGGTCTCGCCTTTATGCACCCGGACAAGCTCGACCGCCCGCTGCTGCGCCAATACATCGACAAATACGGTTACCGCGAGATCGCCGCCGAACTCGACAAGCGCGATGGCTGGCCTGCGCGCGAGGAAGATACCATCGACGGCGGGGTCCCGGCCCATGACGACTACGCGGCCTGCAACATCACCAAAAAGCAGGACTGGATCGACCTTTACGCGACCCCGTATTTTTTCGGCTGCGAGTTGGACGACCGGCTTAACGCGGTCGCGTTCAGCAAGATCAACCCGTTCGGGGCGCGGATCAATGCGATCTTCAGCTCCGACATCGGCCATTTCGACGTGCCTGACATGCTGATGCCGGTGCCCGAGGCGTACGAGCTGGTCGAGGACGGGCTGTTGAGCGGGGACGACTTCCGCGACTTCACTTTTGCTAATGCGGTGCGGCTGTGGGGCACCCAGAACAAGCGCTTCTTCGACGGCACCCGCATTGCCAAGGAAGCGGCCGCCGTGCTTGCCGAGCCGCACCAGCCGCTGCGCGCCGCCGCCGAATAAGCCCGCACCTTCCGCAGCGCCGCCGCGCGACGGCGCTGCGTCATTGACGCTCGGCCCGACTGGACCCGTGGGCCTTCAGCCCATGGGCTTGCGTGCATCAAAGCCGAACGCCCAGTGCTGCGGCGCGGTTGCCCGCCCCGACCTCGATTTCCTTGACGGTCATCGGCTCTCCAGCCTGCACCGTACAGCTATTTTGCTACGAGTAATTTCCTTGGTCAAATACTCCGGGAGAGCGAGAGGGTCAGCCCTCTCGCATGGCGTGAAGCGCCATTTGACGTGGCCCGCGAACCAGCGCAAGCAGGAGTTGGGGGAACAGACCATGCCCGACCGCCCGAACTAGAACCCGCAGCTCAGCTTAGGGACGATTATCGCCAGCCGTCCCGCCGTCAAAGCGGCGAAGAAGGCCAACACTATGAGCCGAGTTCACCGCCGCCTGATCGAGCCGCTTGAGACCGAGCAGGACAACCAGGCGCGCTTCCCGCCGCAACCGCTCCTGTGGGCGGCTCATGATCATCAAGCTTAAATGCTATAATGGTGAAGGTTTCGCGTACGTGCGGCAAGATTTGTAATTGTTCAATAGTCTGGCCGATCGTCAGTTTATCACGCACCGTTATTTTCACAATAAGATCATATTCACCCGGTGTGCTCCACACACAACTATTTGCTATGGCGAGTATGTTCCTATAGACCATGCTGATTGTACCAATGTCACATTTGATCTGTACGAAAATCGTATTCATGCTTGGTGGGCGTTTCTCGACTACGGCTGCTCGGTGTATGTTACCGGCTACCTTCTTTTGCGGCGAGCGGGGTTCATTAGAATTAGCCGCCTCGTAACGCGCTGGCATTATGAGCCGCGGTTCCTGCCGCCTCAGCATCTTGGGCTGTTCAGCCGCGCCCTGAAGTGCCCGTGACTTACACCTCAGATAGTAGCAGACTCCGACAACCGGCGGCACGACAATACCCGCCAACCTAACCAAATACATGATTACGCCGGCTTGCGTTATGTCAGGGAGATCCCAGACACAATGTACAAGTGTGCTTGGGTGGCAGGTATCGAAGACTACATTGAGAGCCTTAATGGCAATTGAGCACTTGACGTACCATGACCGATTCGAGTAGCAGAACAGCGACAGGCCGGCGAGCTACCGACGCGAATCGCGACTCGGCAACGGGTCGTGATTCTGCTGTCGTTACGCCGGGGATGGTCGTCGCAGGCCGAGATGAGATCGAATCTGTATGGTCAGACTTCATTGGCCCCAAGGGGTTTCTTCTATGGGATGAAGTTCTTGTTTCGGTATTTCTGGCAATGACGGAAGCTCAGAGAAAATCGAATGCCTGATTTTCTCGAATTCCATTCTACGCTCATCTATTTTGGCTACGCTTAGCTTTAGGTCGGTCAGTTCTATGACTTCAATCGTATAACGCAGTTCGCGTGCGGCAGTAATTTGCATTCTCCCCATGTGATTGCCGATATTGTGATTTAGCCACATATCATGAACTATTCTGTTCCTGATATCCTGCGCCTCTCTTATCCGAGATTGGAATTTGTTCACCTTCGTTATAGTTTTGGGGTCAACCCTGCGAACTTTCATCAGCGCAACCAGAGCATCTAGGCGCGCGTTCACCGTATAGACTTGCGAAGTAAGGCAAGCGCCCAACCCTGGCGGGGTGCCTAGTAGCCCCCAGATACACGAGTTTATATGATATTCGATGGCTGCCCATAGGTTTGCGGCATGGGCAATTTGTTCTGCGTATCCGGGAAGGAAGTAAAACGATTTGCGGTCTTGTGTGTTCTGATCCGACATGGCACCCTCCCATTTTGGGGCTTTTGCATGCACGCGACTTGATGAGCGACCAAGCGGACGACCAATTCAGCGACGAGGAAGCCGACGCCAGAGCAATTCAAATAAATGGCATTATTAAACGTCTCGATGCGGTGGAGGCGGAAGTGAAAAATATTCTTCAACGGGCGGCGGATCAATCGGCGTCTTAACTTTCTGACGTTTACCAGTTCGGCGTGGTACCGGCGCTGTGCTCAGCATGCGCTTCACCACAACCTCAATATTAATATCTTGTGTTCTTCCACGCAATGGGTTGGTCTGTCAAAAGTCGCAAAGGGCCATTATGTAAAAATATTTTGAAGTCCCGCGAAGTCCGCCCGTTAACGATCAGGACTTTCCAGCCGGCGTCCGTGTTTCAACTCGATCAGGTCGCGGATGCCTGAGAGAAAGAAGTGCACTGCTGTCCGGCTTGACAACATTATACGCCCGTCGCGAGCGCTCCGGATAAAGCAGGCCCACGGGCCAAGCCCGGCCGCGCGGACCTGGGGATGAGCCGCCGGCCATGCTCGCGGAGCAAACCGCGAGCAAGCATCTGCTTTAATCCGGGTTGGTGCCGCTGATCAGCGCGGTCAGCGCCCGGCTTAGCTGGGCCGGCCCAAACGGCTTGGGGAGCAGCGGAAACTCGTCGGTGCCGGAGGCGTGCGGTCCGGCATAGCCGGTCGTCAGCAGCACCTTAAGACCGGGCCGGAGCGCCTGCGCCCGACGGGCGAGCTCGACCCCAGTCATCCCGAGCGGCATGACAAGATCGGTAAACAACAAATCGACCGGATCGGTGCGGCGCAACGCCGCGAGCGCCTCGGGGCCGTTGCCGACGACCGCGGCGTGATAGCCGAGGCCCTGCAGCATCGCGACCGTCACCTCGCGAACGTCGGCGTCGTCCTCGACGACGAGGATCGAGCCGACGCCCGGCGGGGCATGGTCCTGCTTTATGCTGGCGTCGAGCGTGTCGAGCGGCGACGGCGCCCGCGGCAGGTAGATCGTGACGCAGGTCCCGCCACCCGGCTCGCTCTCGATATGGACGCCGCCGCCCGACTGCTTGGCGAAGCCGTAAACCGTCGCCAGACCGAGCCCTGAGCCCCGGCCGACTTCCTTCGTCGTATAGAACGGCTCGAAGGCGCGGGCCATCACCGCGGGCGGCATGCCCTCGCCGGTGTCGCGCACCGAGAGCGCGACGTACTCTCCGTCGCCGAGATCGCTGCCGGGCGGGACGTCGCGGGCCGCCAGATTTCTGGTCGACAAGGTCAGCCGGCCGCCATCGGGCATCGCATCGCGTGCGTTCATGACAAGGTTCACGACCGCCGATTCGAATTGGGTGGGGTCAATCTCGCAGCACCACAGGCCGGCGGCGCTGTCGACGACGGTCTCGACGCTGTCACCCGCCGCGCGGCGCAGCAGCATCTCCATCCCGCCCAGCATGCGGTTGAGATCCGCCACGACCGATTTCAGCTCCTGTCGGCGTGCAAAAGACAGCAGCTGATGGGTCAGTCGGCTGCCGCGCTCGGCGGCACGAAGCGCGATTCCGGCCAGCCGCGACAGACGCTCGTCCTTCAGCTCGGCTGAGATCATGTCGAGGCAGCCGATGACTGCGGTCAGCAAATTGTTGAAATCGTGCGCCACACCCCCGGTGAGCTGGGCTATCGCCTCCATTTTCTGGGCTTGGCGGAGCATCTCCTCGACGCGGTGCCGCTCGGTGGTTTCGCGCACGATGCATACCGCGCCGATAATCGAGCCGACCTGATCGTAGAGCGGCGCGTGATCGGCGTCGTAGACGATCTCCATCCCGCGAAGCGGGGCGAAATATCGGCGCCCGCGCAATTCGGTTCGACGCCCACCCAGCGCCTCGCGCCAGGCTTGCCCGACCGGATCGTCGACCAGGTGCGGAAAGACCTCGAAAACGGTCTTGCCCAATGCGTCGGCGCGGCGCAGCCCGGTGATCGTCTCCATGCCGGCGTTCCACAGCTGATGCCGCATGCCGTTGTCGACGACGATGATGCCTTCTGTGGTGCTTTCGACGATCAGCTCGGACAGCAGGCGCTCGTGGCGAAGCTGGTCATGGGTATCGGCCAATTCGCGGGCGCCGGAGCCGACACGCGCCTCGAGCTCCACGGCAAGGCGGCGCAGTTCGCCCTCGACACGCTTGCGCTCGTCAATGTTCTCGATGATACCCAGACTATAGAGAAAGTGGCCCTCGGCGTCGCGGATCGGGCCGACATTGATGTTTACCCAGATCGGCGCGCCCGATTTAGTGCAGAAAACGCTCCTCGCGCTGAAAATGCGCGATCTCGCCGGCCGCCATCGCGGCCACGCCGCGCCGACAGTCGTCGCGGTCGTCGGGATGCACGATGTCGAGAAAGTTGATCCCGATCAGCTCGTCCGCCTGATAGCCGAGCATCGCCGAGAGCGCCGGGTTGACCTCGCGCATACGGAAATCCGCGCCTGCGGTCGCCTTGCCGAGCGGGCTCTGCTCGAAGACGCGGCGGAACCTCGCCTGGCTTTCCCGCAGCGCCTCCTCGGCGCGCTTGTGGGGGGTGATGTCGCGCCAGTAGACACCGGTCACCCCAAACCGGATCGGGTCGACCCGTACCCACAGCCAGCGTCGGACGACCGGCGAGAAGGTTTCGAATTCAGTGGCGACGCCGGCTTCTACGGCAAGGCGCAATTGCTCCGCGGTCGGCGTGTCCGCCAATTCGGGGAAGCATTCCCACAGAACGCGGCCGAGGATCGCCTCGCGCGACGTAGACCACATCTCGCAGGCGCGTTGGTTGGCGTAGATCAACCGCCATTTTCGGTCGATCGCGTAGAAGCCGTCCTGGCTGCGCTCGAGGATCTCCGGGGCCAGGCGTTCGACGTTGACGGCTTCCAAATGATACTTGTCCCCGGCGCCCCCCTGCAACGCCATCAATTCTTGCCCCTTCAACGCCACACCACTTTTGGCAATAGAGAAACCGGCTCCGCCTCAGGCAGCCGAAGAGCGGAAACGCCATCAGATCATAATGGTTCCGTCATCAATGCTCCTGCGGCCGGACACCGCGTTCGGGCCGGCCTGACAATCTTCGCCCCGCGCGAGCGGGGTGAGATCGTATCCTGGCTTGAACAGGGGACGGCCCTCGCGTCGCTCGGTCTGGGTTCCCGCTTGCGTCGTGTGACGGCTGAAAATGCAACGCTCCGCGATTTTTTGCGGGGCCGGGCGTTTAGAGGACGGTCGCCGCGACCCGGCCGGTGCCTTCGATGACCGCGTCCCAGTCGTCGATGTCGCGGTTGAGCGGGTGGACCATGGCGTGCTGCACGCCGATTTCGGCATAAGCCGCGAGCCGCTCGCGCAATTCGCCCTGGTCCTTGCCGTCCCAGTGGGTGCGCATCGATATCGTGAACTCGGGCTCGGGACGGTCGCGGCGCAGCCGGGCGACGACCGGCGCCGCCTCGGCCGGGGTCAGCTGGCTGCCGTGCCAACCGTCGCCGATGCGGACGGTGCGGCGAAACGCTGCCTCCGAGCGGGCGCCGAACCAGATCGGGATCGGCTTGTCGGGCAGCGGGCGCATCGTCATCTCGCGGATCTCGGCTGCAATGTATTTGCTCTCGAAGCTCACCGGGTCCTGCGTCCATACCGCGCGCATCATCGCGATGCCTTCGTCGATGCGCTTCCCGCGCTCGTGGAACGGCACGCCCAGCGCGGCGAACTCGGCTTCGAGCCAACCGACACCGGCGCCGAGGATCAGCCGGCCCTCGGAGAAATTTTGCAAGGTCGCCAATTCCTTGGCGAGCGGCAACGGATGCCGCATCGGCAGCACCAGCACGCTGGTGCCGAGGCGCACCCGCATGGTGACGGCGGCGGCCCAGGTCAGGCTCAGCACTGGATCGTAAAACAGGGGCGAGCGCGGAAACGTCGCGCGCGGCACGATGATGTGCTCGCTGACCCAGACGTCGCTGAGCCCAAGATCCTCGGCGCGTTGCGCCGCGCGCCGGATGCGCTCAGGGGTGGCCTGCTCGCCCGCGTGCGGCAGGTGAATCCCGATTTGCATGCCGACCCCTCCCGCTGACGCTACGACGGACACCGTAAGGGTGCCCCGCCGCTCTAGTTTTCGCTGTTCAGGGCGGCGCCGGCAAGCGCCGTCAACCGCACCCGTTCCGAACGACACCGGCCCGCCGAGCCTCAGCCGTCTCGAGCCAAGGCCGCTCAATCGCCGGCCGCCCGATGTGATAGCCTTGCAGATAGCCGACGCCCTCCTCGCGAAGCAGAGCGGTTTCCTCGGCGGTCTCGACGCATTCAGCGACGGTGCCGAGCCCGAAGCTGCGGGTCAGACCCAACAGATGGCGCAGGATGATCCGGTTCTCTCGGCGATGCGTGAGGCTGCGGACAAACGAGCCGTCGATTTTGATGATGTCGACCGCCAGGGCTTGCAGGTGGCGCAGCGAGGTATGGCCGGCGCCGAAATCGTCGAGTGCTACGCGACAGCCGGCGTGTCGCAGAGTGTCGACAAACCGTGCCGATTTATGAAGGTCGTCGAGGGCGGCGGTCTCGGTGATTTCGACGACCAGCCGACCCGCCCATTCGGGCCGGCGGCGCAGCAACGCCATCAGCGAGCGCAGCCAGGGCCGGTCGCAAGCCGTTCGCCCCGAGACGTTGAAACCGAGCCGGACGGCGGGGTGAGTCGCCAGCTCGGCGAACACCTGGTTCAGCACATGGCGATCGATCAGGCCGATCAGGCCGGTTTCCTCCGCCGCGGCGATAAACTCGCCGCAAGCGATCAAGCCGCCATTGAGATCGCGCATCCGCAGCAGGCATTCGAAATAATCGACCTCGCCGGATGTGGCGCAAACGACCGGTTGAAACGCGAACAGCAGGCGGTCCTGGCCCAGCGCCGCGCGCAGCGTCTCCTCGATCGCCCAGCCGCGCTGCCGCTGACCGGGTTGCGCGGCGAGCTGCAGATAAGCCAAGGGCTCAAACCGGTCCGCTGCGCTGCCCGCGGAATGCCGCACGCAACAGCGGACAACGTGCCGAGCGCGCGTCGGCATCCGGAAATCGGTTTTGTCGGCGGCCCAGCCGTGCCGCGGCGTTCGGCCCGGCAATCGCCGCGGACGCACAAATCTCTTTCGCCTGACGATATCGCGACACGACGCAGCCCCGCTTGCTCAAAACGGCGGCCCTCGGCGATCGGCGCTGCCGCAGGTCCGCTCGACCGCAGGCTAGGCAGCAAAATATTGAGGAAGGCTTAACCGGCGGCTGACCCGGAAGGGCCCGCACCGGACCCCTCGCGCTTCCTTCTCCCGACCATTGGGGCGGAGAGGGTTGAGAAGTGTCGGCGAGGCGCCGGCGAGCCCTGCCCGCAGCTGAGTGAGGGGGTTCGGCTCGCTGGGAAACCGCCTCAGCCGGGCGTGTGCGACACCAGAAACGGCAGCACCGCGTTGTTGAACTCGCGGGCGCGGACGTGGACCAGAAAATGGCCGCCGCGCGGGAACAGCTTGACCTCGGCTCCCGGGATCAGGCGGGCCAGCTCCTCGGCGTAGTAGGACGGGGTCACGATGTCGTCCTCGGCCCCGATCACCAGGGTCGGCGTCTTGATGCGCGCGAGCTCGCTGGTGCGGTCGAAGGCCAGCATCGCGTCGATGCGGTTGACGACTACCTCGGTCGGGGCGAAGGTCGCAAGATGCTGCGCCTCGATTTGCCGCAACTTTTCGTTGTTGCGAGCGACCCACCAGCTCGGATACCACACCAGGGTTGCCGATTGCAGGTAGATGCTGGCGCCGAGCCGTTCGAGGATCTCCTTGCGCAGCGCGTAGAGCCGCCGGAAATAGGCGTCGGCCTTGGTCCAGGTCGCCGACAGCACGACGCTGGCGAGCCGGTTCGGGTGCTCGATCGCCAGCACCTGGGCAACCGCACCCCCGGTCGAATGGCCGACGACGTGCGCGCGGGGGATTTCGAGCGCGTCCATCAGGGCCACGGCGTCCACCGCCATGCGTTCGACGGTGTAGCCGAGACGAGACGGGTCGCTTTGGCCGATCCCGCGATGGTCGAAGGTCACGACTTCAAACCGCTTGGCAAAGGCGCCGGCCTGCTCCTGCCAAAACGACGCATAACCGCCCAGCCCGGTTATGAACAGGACGGGGAAACCCATGCCTTGGCGCTCGTAATAGAGCGAGCACTCACCGATCGAGATGCGCGGCATCGATCCCAGGTTCGAAGCGGATACGCGTCGGTATCATCGGCGCAGGCCGGCTGTCAACGCGCTGGGCAATGCGCATAACGCAAGTGTGCAGGGCGCGGTGCACTGCGGTAGCGGCGAGGCTGCCTAAATATTGACACATCGCCGGACTTCGATGCGCCGACACCATGCGGTTGAGCATGGTGGACCGGAGCTAGCGCGCTCTTTCCGGGCAAAGAGCGGGAGCACAGGAAATCAGGGGCTGCCTCGCGCGGCACGGGCTTCACGACTGATCGAGTGAGCGAGATGAAGGACCAGCAAGAGATCATCAAGATGCGCGCGATCGACGGTTTCGCCTCGGGTACGGCAGCCGTGTCCGGCGCCGAGCCGCCTCCCCTGGCGCTATCTTCGGCGCGCCGCTCCACCACCCGTACCCAGGACATCGACCGCCATGTCGGCGCCCGCGTCCGCGAGCGGCGGATAATGCTGGGGCTGACCCAGCAGCAGCTCGCGGACCTGATCGGCGTCACTTACCAGCAGGCGCACAAATACGAGCGCGCGATCAACCGGATCTCCGCCGGCCGGCTGTTCGAGATTGCCCAGGTCCTGGGCGTTCCGGTCAGCTACTTCTTTGCCGGCCTCGAGCAGGATCACGACCGGTCGGTGACCCCGCGTGAGCGGATGTGTCTCGAATTAGCGCGCAACTTCGCGCAAATCCCCAACGAGCGGCACCAGGAGGCGTTGAGCCAGCTGGCGCGCGTGCTCGCTGCGGATCAAGTCTAGATCAAGTCTAGACAGCGCCGCCGGGTCAGATCGGCGGACGCCGCCGGCCGACGAGGCCGGTGACCAGCGCCACCACGAAGATGACGAGGAAGACAAAGAACAGGATCTTGGCGATGCCGGCCGCCGCGACAGCGACGCCGCCAAAGCCAAAAAACGCGGCTATGATCGCGACGATCAGAAAGACCAGCGCCCAGTAGAGCATAGTTTCCTCCGTTGCAGCCCAGCCGAAGCGCACGTGTGGTTGTCCGGGCGCGGTGGCTATCGCTGGTAACAGGATCACGCGCGCAACGGTTCCCGTGCGCTCTATCGGTCTATGCCATTGGTTGCACCAGCAGCAGCGGCGTTTCGGCAATGCCGAACGCGATCGGCATCCGAGCAGTGATTTCGCCGTCGATCTCGACCGGAAAGGTCGCGTCCGATTCGGTTGCGGTGGCGGCTATGGCCACGCTCGGCGCCGCGAAGATCGAGACTTCCGGCAGGCGATGCAGCCCCCCCAGCGCCAACGCCGCGAGAGCGCGCACCGCGGCGAGACGGCCGGGACGCCGGAACAGCACGACGTGCAGCATCGGGTCGGCGAGGCTCGCCGCCGGCGCGATCACGAAATTTCCGGCGTAGCGCCGGCCCTTGACGACGACAACCGACGCGGCGCGGTGCTCGGCGCCGACGGCGCCGACGACAAACTGGCGTCGGCGATAGCGCAGCAGGCACAAGACGACCGCCCAGACAAAAGCGAGCTTGCCGATGCGGCGCTTCAGACCGGCGCCGAGCGCGCTCAGCACGTCGGCGTCAAAGCCGATGCCGGCTACCGCGAGGAACAGCCGGTCGCCGGCGAGACCGGGCCAGATCGGCCGGGCCGGCGCCTCGGCGATCACCCGGGCGAGAGCTTCGGGCGCGTGCGGCATCTCGATCTCGTTGGCGAGCACGTTGCCGGTGCCGAGCGGCAATACCGCGAGCAGTTGCGAGCCCCGGCGCAATCCGTTGGCGACCTCGTTCACCGTGCCGTCGCCGCCGGCGGCGACGATCACGTCGAAAACCGGATCCGCCGTCCGCGCCAACCGCTCGGCGTCGCCGGGGCCCTGCGTCATGTGGAGCACGACCTCGCAGCCGCGCCGCCGCAACGCGTCGACGACGCGGTTCAGGCGCGTTTCGCTGCGTCTTTTTCGGCCCGCCGCCGGGTTGACGATGATCAGAATCCGTCGCCGCATTTTTCCTATTATCGCGGCGGTGCGCGCCTCATTGCGGGCCGGTGCGCATCGAGGCGGGGTGGCCGGGCAATTTGAAACGCTGCCCGGTGTCGGTGACATTGGTGCCGTCGACCTTCAGGATCGACAGGTCGCCGTCAATGAAATTGCCGACATAAACATAGCTGCCGTCGGCGCTGAACGCGACCGCCTCGGGCAACGCGCCGACCGTGACCGAACCGATCTTGGTCACCTTGTCGCCGTCGATCGCGAGCACCGCGGCGGTGCCGCCGGCATGGTGATAAAAAACGGTTTTCGGGGTGTTCGAGCCCTCGGCCTGGATCGACACGGCGAGATTGCCCTTTGGGCTGATCGCCAGACCTTCGGGTAAATCGCCGACCGTGACATGGCCGACGACCCGCGGCGGGCTGGCGGCGAGGTCGATCACCCCGACCGTGTCGACATTGCCGTCGGAGCTGCCGCCGCCATTGTCGGCGGTCAGCGCCAGCTTGCCGTCAGGCGAGATTGCGACATTGTAAGGGAAAATTCCGGTCGGCAGGTCGCGCTTGTCGTAGGTCACCTTGTCGCCGTCGATCGACAGCAGCGCCACCTTGTTGGCGCCGGCCTTGGTAGCGAGCGCATGCCTGCCGTCGGGAGCAATGGCGACGGCGGAAACCTGGTCCGCGGCGGTCCCGATCGGAACGGTGCCGACAGCGAGGACATCCTTGCCCTTGATCGCCAGGACCGAAATCGTGCCGTCGGCGCGATTGGCGACGAGTGCGAGATTGCCGTTCGGGGCGATCACCAGGCCGGAAGGCTGCTTGCCGACGGCGACCGCGCCGATGATCTTGGGCGGGCTTGCCTTCAAGTCGACGACAAACACCTTGTCGTCCGGCTCCAGGCGCCGGCCCCAGCCCTGGATCACCGGGGCGAGCGAATTGGCGACAAGCGCCAGGTCGCCGGACGGGACGATCGCGAGGTTGGTCGGCGGGCCGGCGACCGAGTTCATCAATGGTATCGTCGCGGTGACCCGCGGCGCACCGGGCTGGGAGATGTCGAGAACCGACAGGGTGTCGTGACCGGGTTCGCGCAGGATCGGCTTGAAACTCTGGTCAACCCCCTGCTTTTCGTCGTTGCCGACGATCAAGGTTTGGCCAAAGACCGGCCCGGCGACGCAACCGAGCAGTCCCGCCGCCAGCACGGCGCATCTGAACGACTTCAAAGCATCCTCCTCCCATTATCTGGATTTGCGCCAGGCATCGTCCTGCACGCGCGTTTGCGCGCGGCTCGGCAATCGGCCATGATAGCAGCATGACCGCCGCTGCGATCCTAAAGCTTCAGAGGGCGGGTTTCACCGAGCAGCAGGTCGAAGCCCTCGCCGAATTTTCCGAGGCGGGGAGCGCGACCAAAACCGACACCTTCCGTCTCGAAGCGGCGATCTCCCAAATCGACAACAAGATCGATCGCACGCGCACGGAGCTGGAGTTGGCGATCGAAAAGTTGCGGCACGATCTCGAGCTGAAGATCGCGGAGGGGAAGGCGGAGACCATTCGCTGGGTCGTCGGCGTGGGCTTTGCTCAAGTCGCGATGATCCTCGCCGTGTTGAGGCTGTTCCCCGGCATCCATCCCTGACCCGGGGTGCTCGGCGGCGTCAGAACCGGACGCATTCCCGCGCGGATTTGACATAAGCCTCGGCGTCCGCAGGCAGCAGCAGACGGCCGGCGACCAACGCGCCGGCGGCGGCCTTTATCCTCGCCACGTATTCGTCGCGGCCGGCATAGCGCTCGGCGAGCGCCGGGCGCGGGTCGCCGGCGGCTTCGCGCTCGCGCCTGGTGCGGGCGAACGGGATCAGCGAGCCGTCGCGGTCGCACAGCTCGCAGGGTTGCGCGCGGTAGACGTTCCAGCCGGTATAGGTGCCGAGCGGCACCGCGATCGGCGGCAGGCGAATCCCCGCCACCTCGTTGCCGTCGGCATCGACGGCGCAGACGCGGGTGCCGTAGAAATTGTCGAGCCGCGCCGGCGGGTCGACCCAGTCGACCGGTGCCGAAATGCGGTTGGCGCCGGGAGCGAGCGCGAAGCCCGGCACCGACGGCATCTTCACGGTCTCGGCGGCGACCGCTGTACCGTTCGCGATCGAGGGGACGCGGCTTGGCGGCGGTGCCGTTCCGCTCGCGACCCATTCCTCGAGCGCGGCAAACAGCGCGCGCAATGCGGGGGTGGCGCTGTTCGGGTTGCGCGGGTTGACGCACGGGCCGGGGCTCGGGTCGGTTCCCGGACGGCCGCCATGCTGGGTCCCGGCGATCAGGTAGGCGCGGGAATTGGCCGGCAATTCGGCGTCGTTGCGGCCGGTCGGATCGGTGTGGATCAGCGAGGCGCCCTTTTGCCAGTACTCGGTCGCGGTGTTGGTTTCGATGACCAGCGGGTCGGTCGGCCGGCCTTTCAGGATCGCATCGCGGCGGCCGGAAAACAGATCGGTCGTCACCGCGCTGCTGAACGGAAACCAGTTTTCGGGATAAAGCCGGTCTTCGTGCTGGGTCGCGGTGCGGCCCGGCATCGCAAAGCCGTGATTGGCGAAGACCTTGCCGGCGCCGGCGACATGGCTCATCACACCGTCGAAGACCGGACGGCCATGCCCGTCGTCGTTCATCCCGAGCTCGAGGAAATGGCGCAGAAAGCGGCCGGCCTGCGACACCCCAAAAGCGAGCGCATGCGCGACGCCCGCGGCATCGGCGGGAGCGCCTGGCGCGATCATCGGATTGGGCGTCCCGTCGCGGTCGGCTTTTTGATAGCGCAGAAAAGAGACAAGATCGCGGGTCGCGGCAAAGCCGACGCCGCTTACAATCGATCCGGTCGCCTCGTACCAAATCTCGTAGATGTCGTAGGGGTCGAACCAGCGGCCGGCCGGCAGCAGGCGGATCGTGCGCTCGTCGACAAATTCCCACGCCCCCGCCGGGATATCGGTGCGGGCGTCGCTTTCGCGCTGCCGCACCGTCAGCCGCGCATTTCGCGGGTCGGTCGACACCGCGGGATAGCCCAGCCGCACGATCTCGCCATTGCCTGCGGCGCGGGTGCCGATATGGAATTCGTCGCGGATGCGCCGGATCATCGGCTTGCCGTTTTCGACAGCCGCCGGCAGCCGCGCCGTCATGCCGTTGTTGGCGCGCGGCGCCCCCGAATCCCAGCCCGACCAGACCAGGCTGTAGCCGCGCCGAAGGGTGAAGGCGAGCCCGACATCTTGCATCGATTTCGGGTCGTTGGTGTCGGCGCCGCTGCCGGCGTCGTCGAGCAGGTTAAAGATCATCTTGCGGCCGCGATTGGTCACGTCATAGACGAGCGCGCCGCTGCCGCGGCGCGGGTCCGCAGGGCGCAACACAAAAAAATCGGCCTCGTATTCGACCATGCCGCGCGCATTGCGCTCGGCCTTGTCGAGATCGACGATTTCTTGGTTCTCGGGAGCGGCCGGGTCGAGCTCGCCCCGCGCGATGCCCTTAATGCGGACATAAGCGCCGGCGTTGCCGAACTCGCGGCCTTCGGCAAAGCGCTCGATGGCGCTGACGCTAAGCTTGGTGACGGCCATGGTCGTCCTCCTGAACGTCTGGTCTCTCGGGCGAAGCGGCCGGAGCCGTCCTCGGAACTTGTCGGCCGGCGGGGTCGGAGGGTTGCCCGAAGCGGTGAACGCATTCTTCCAGAAAAGCGAGCTCTTCCGCCGTCGACGCCCGGCCGAGGATCGCGTTGCGGTGCGGAAAGCGGCCAAACCGCTCGATGATCTCGAGATGGAGCCGCGACATGCGCCCATCGCCTGGGCGGCCGGCCACCGGCGGCACGGCTTCGAGCAGCGCTATGCCGCGCTCTTGATCGTCGAGCCGCTCGCTGTGCTCGAACGGCAGGTAAAAGAACAGCCGCCATGCCGGCGGCACCGCCAGGTCGAAACCGCGGCTCAGCGCCCGGTTGGCCGCCGCCAGCGCCGGCGGATCGCTGGCAAACGCGCGCGGCGTGCTGCGAAAGATGTTGCGCGGCACCTGGTCGAGCAGCATGACCAGCGCCAGCGCGCTCAGGGCCGACCCTTCCCAAAGCGCCAGCGCGCCCGCGACCGCCTGCTGATGGTCGGCGGCAAAGGCTTGGCGCACGGCCCCGTCGAATTCCAGGGTGCTGCGAAACCAGATCTGGCGGTGGCAGAGGCGCTCCGGGTCGTCGCCCGCGCCGAACCAGAAGTCGAGAAGCGCCCGCGCCCGCTCCGGCAGGTCTGCCGCGGATGTCACCGCGCTTCGTCTGCAGGCATGCCGGCACTCGGCGCCGACGGTCCGGGCGGCTGGTACGCGGCGCAATTGGCTAAACCCGGCGGGAATGCCAGCCGGCAGCGCGAGTCCAGAAAGCTAATCATCGGCATACGATTTTTCCTCGAGGATGTCGGACCCTGTCAATTCATTGATCTCGCGCTTGAGGGCGGCGCGCCGATCGTTGCAGCGATAGACGCTGCGCGCCAGCTCCACAAACCGCCGGTCAAAACATTGGTCGCGCTCCGACCGCCGCAGATCGTCCTCGACATCCCACAATTCCCGATTGATCGCCGCCAATTCGCGGCACAGCATCTCCAATTCCGGAAGCGGGGCGACATCGCGCCGGCGCACCGCCGCCAGCCATTCGAGCTCGCGACGCACGTTGTCCTGCTTTTGCGGGTCGATGATCCGCTCGGCCTTGATCTCCAGGATGGTGATCTTGTCGAGAAGCTCGCCGACCGAGATCGGCGCCAGCAGCTGCCCCGGTCCTGCCGACGGCGGCGCGGCGGTTTGCGACGAGGCGGGGCCGACCGGCACCTGCCGCTCAAGCGCCGCGGCGACGATTTCGACCGGGATCGCGTCGACGCGATTGGAGCCGAAATCCTGCGCCTTGAGACAGATCAGCGCCCGCGAAAACGGCGCGTACTTCTCGGGGCGCGTCGGGCCGTAGAGCGAAACCATCGGGGCGCCGCCGGCCGCCAGCAGATGACCGGCGCCGGAGCAGTTCGCGACCGCCGCCGACAACCGCTCGGCGAGGGCCGCAACAAGGCTCGGGCCGCGCAGCGCGGGCGGTGTGGTTTCAGCCTCCTGCTCCTCGGGAAAAAGCGCCTCGGGCACCGCGTCGCGCAACTTCGCGCACCAGTCCAGCTCGGCCGGACCGACAAAGAACACCGGCACCCGGCCGCGCTCCACCTGCTGGCGGGCCAGGGCGACGAAGGATTCGAGCGGCCAGCATTTGCCGGTGTGCTTGACCCCGGCGCCGGGCGCCAACCCCACGTAAATCGGCCCGGGCGGCAGCAGTTGCGCCGCACGGGCGCGCAATGCCGGCGGCAGCGGGATCGGGTTCGGTACCGGGATTTCGTGCCCGGCCGCTGCCGCCGCCAGGCCCAAGAGCTTGTCGGTCAGGCGCGGCGGCCGGCGCGATAAGCCGCGCGGCGGGCGGGCGTTGGACAGGAAATACCGCCAGGTCCCGCTGATGAAGCGGCCATGCGGGATGCGCCGCAGGAACAAGGTGCGGCCGATATAGCGCTGGGTGTCGATGATCAGGTCAAAGCGGCGCTTGAGGATCGGATGCCGGGCGCGGAGTGCCGCGCGCGGTTCGACCGGGATGTCGAGGTCGGTGATGAATTCGGCAATCCGTCCGCCGACCAACGGCGCCAGCTCGCCCTGCAAGTAAAAATTCCCGCTCGTGCCCGGGACCCAGGCGATGTCAGCCGCCGGAAAGCCGGCGCGGAGCGCCAGCAGCATCGGCAGCTTGAGGACATTTTCGCCGAGCGCGTTGTCGGCGCCGCTGGTTACGTAAACGAGTATCGACCCGACTGGCATTCATGATCCCCCCGTTCGCGATAGCCGGACGATGCCGTCCGCCCGATCTGGGCCGGTGTCGACCGCTGTTTACCGTCAAATCGACGCATCGTCGAGAATGCGGGGGTGGCGGCGGGTTTTGGCGCCGCCCATTCTGTCGTCAAGCTCGGTCCGCGCTGCCCGGTCGCGCTCCTGCCGCTCCCGGTAACATGGGGCGCGCAGTTGGCATGCGCCCTGCCGCCCAGCTATCGAGAATTTCCGCTGCGGGCCGCGCGGAAAGGCGGCGATAGTCGAATTGGTTGGGGAAGGGACCCCGCCGGCAACCAATCGGAGGAGCAAGCCTGGTGAATAACGAACAACACGCTGTCGCGGTGTCCGCCGGCGCTGCCGCGGCTGCGGCCGGCGGCCGCGTCACCCAGGCGCAGGCCCATTCGACAAGCCTCAAATGGTATTGGGAGGCCGATGTCGTGGTGATCGGCTCGGGGGCGGCCGGTCTTCCGGCGGCGATCGTGGCGCGCGAAGCGGGTGCCACGGCGATCGTGGTCGAAGCCCAAAAGGACATTGGCGGCCACGCGGTCACCAGCGGCGGCAACGTCCCGCTCGGCGGCGGCACCAGCACCCAGAAGAAGCACGGGATCGAGGATTTGCCCGATCTGCTGTTCCGCGACCTGACCGACTGGTCGGTGGTCCAGCCCAACGGCTTTCCCGATTATCGCTACAACGATCGTGAAATCGTCCGCGCCTTTGCCGACAACAGCGCCCCCGCCTATGAATGGCTGCTGGCGCACGGGGTGGTCTTTGTCGACAAGGCGCCCGACGCGCTCGGCGGCAACGGGGTCGGCAATTCGGCGCCGCGCGAAATGCACGCCGCGGCGATGGATTGGCGCTTGGTGCAAACCGGCGAGAGGGCCGACCCGGCGATCGCGGCGACCCGCTCTACGGGGAACGGTTTGATGCGCCCTTTGGAGGTCGCCGCGAAAGAGGCCGGGGTGCAGATCCTGCTCCAACACCGGATGACCGCAATCCATCGCGAAGCGCCCGGTTCGGGGCGTGTGCTCGGCATCGCGGTCGACAACAACGGCACGACGCTCAACATCAGGGCGCGCAAGGCGGTGGTCGTCGCCACCGGCGGCCACACCGGCAACGTCAACTTCCGACGAATGTTCGACCCGCGCCTCACCGAGGAATATTGCGGGCTTGCCGGAATGCCGTGGTCAGATCAGGACGCCAGCGGCGAGATCGCGGCGATGGCGGTCGGCGCGTCGCTGTGGGGGCTGTTCAACCAGACCGGCGAATTCGGCATCCACTTGACCAAGCCCGGCGCCATCGGGTGTCAATACAATTATCGCAATCTCAGGTGGATGCCGGGCAGTGCGGTGTTCGAGCGCGCCCGCGCCACCGGTCTCGCGGTAGCGGATTGGCAGGATGCGATCCTGGTAAACATGCTCGGCCGCCGGTTCTACGACGAAACCGCCGGCAACTTCACCGGCAACAACTATGATTCGATCAAGCCCTATGTCCACGGCAGCTATCTGAACGCCGTCGGCATCGACTACAGGCCCAACAACTGGATCAACGCAGCGCTCGCCGGTATCGGCGACGGACACAATGGCGGCGGCCCGATCTGGGCGATTTTCGACGCGGCGGCGGTAGCCCGCGAAGCATGGAACCCGGCGCCGCCCAATGTCGACATCGACGCCGGCTTTTTCTTCAGCGCCGGCACGCTCGCCGAGTTGGCGAGGAAGATCGTCATGAAGCATCAGCGCGTCACGATGCCGCCCGAAATTCTGGAAAGCACCGTCGCCCGCTACAATTCCTTTGTCGATTCGGGTGTCGATGACGATTTCGGCAAGCCGCGGCCCGCCCACAAGATCGCGACGCCGCCCTTTTATGCGGCCTGGGCGACCCCGGTGCCGCACGATTCGCGCGCGGGGCTGCGGATCAACGCCAAATGCCAGGTGCTCGACTTGAACGGGCAGGTGATCCCAAATCTCTATTGCGGCGGCGAGTTGGCGGGCGGCTTCAGCCAGCACGGCTTGGCCCGCGCCGTCTGCCAGGGCTTCATCGCCGGCGGCAATGCCGCCAAGGAAAGCGGCACCTGACCCGTTCCGGCGATCGCGCGACACTCGGCCGGCATCGCCGCAAAGCTTACGGCGCGCACGCGGCGAGAGCATTTCGCGCTGCGCCGTAGACATTCGAGGCCATCGCCGAGGAAGGCGGCCGATGTCGAGCAGCGCCCGCACCGGTTCGGGCAGGGGTCGGCCCTGGGCCACGTCAAGGTGGGCAAGTCAAGGCACGGAATCACCGCGGCGGCGAAAGCCGTCGCCGCCTCCGGACGGACAGGAACAGCGATCCCGGCTGATGTCTCAATGCACGCCGCCCGCCGCTCGGGCAATCTCTGGGGTGCTGCCGCGGAAGCTCAGCGCTGGATGTCCACCGTAGGGCATTCGGGATGAAGCTGTTGATATTGTTGACCGTCGAACCGAGCCTCGCAGGGGGTGTAGAGCCGGCGATAGCCATGATCGCGTCGCTGAAGAATGTCGATGTTGTCGGAACCGTCATCGTCGTAGAGAAGGCGGCAGATACCGGCCTGCTCCACCTCCCCAATCAGTAGCTTGCAGCCGGCGGTACCGCACCACCTTTCGCCTTCGATCAGGAAGAAATAACTCCTGCGACCGTTCCGATTGAGATAGCCCGATGCAACTTTGGCATCCGCCAGCATCTTTTCTTCCGAATGCGAATTGTTCCATTGGCTGGCAGGGTAAATTTGATCGAAGCAGCGTACTTCGTCAGTACCTAATTTTATAGACCAATTGAGGCGTTTGGCGGCCGCCATATTTGCAACTAGAGGAGATAAACCAATAATGGCAAGCACAGATATGAAAATCCGCAAATACAAGCTATTCATAGGGTGTATCTGCGAAGGTACGAAGACGCGTTTCAACAGCACGCTCTTGTCGCGTCAACGCGATACCCTTGCTGGTGGATCCATTTTTAGTGATTCGATCTAAATAGTTGTATACTGCTCCCGCACCCTCCCGATGGGCTGCC
>CAVQJP010000030.1:0-129211 GCA_963712825.1 uncultured Alphaproteobacteria bacterium | reverse complement strand
GCCGGCCGTTGTGGTCGGGCGAGCCGCTCGCCGGACGCACCATCCTGGTCCATGCCGAGCAGGGGTTTGGCGACACGCTGCACTTTGTCCGTTATGTCCCGGCTGTCGCCGAGCGCGGCGGCCGGGTCGTGATCCAGGCGCCGAGAGAGCTCGTCCGCCTGCTCCGGACGGTCGCCGGCGCCGCCGCGGTCGTCGCCGCCGGCGAGCGGTTGCCGGAATTCAGCTGTCACTGTCCGCTGCTCAGCCTGCCGCGGGCGCTGGCGACGAATTCTCGACCATTCCCGGCGCGGTGCCGTATCTGCGCGTCCCCCCTGAGGCGTCGGCCGCGTGGGCCGAGCGCATCGCCGCCGCGCCCGGTCTCGACATCGGTCCCGGGCTCAGGGTGGGCGTTGTGTGGGCCGGCACGACCCAGCGCGTGGCCGACATACGAATGCTGCAGCCGCTGTTCGACGTCGCCGGCGCGAGCTGGTTCAGTCTTCAGGTCGGCGACCGGGCCGGCGACCTGTCATTGCTCGACGGCGTCAACATCGTCGACCTCGCATCCTGGCTTGACGATTTCGCCGAGACTGCCGCGGCGATCTGCCGGGTCGACCTGGTCTTGTCGGTCGACACCGCGGTCGCGCATTTGGCGGGAGCGCTCGGCCGGCCAACCTGGCGATCCTGCCGTACAACCCCGACTGGCGCTGGCTGCTCGAGCGCGCCGACAGCCCGTGGTATCCGACGGCCCGCCTGTTTCGCCAAAAAAGGCCGAATGACTGGTCGGGCGTGATTTCCGACGTCGCCGCGGCATTAGCGCAATTGGTTCGCTGAGCACACCTCCGCCTGCGGCGGCTTTAGCGCGCCAAGGCCGTCGCCGGCCCGATTGATCAAATCCGTTTCGCGTGTTGCGTTTGCCGGGCGCCGCCGGCTGCGCCGAGCGCGCCAGCCGCATCGGCGCCATGCCCCGCCCCCCTGCCGCCGCGGCCGCATCCCGATTAGCGCGAAAGGCGATCGGCGAAACGCCCGGCTTGACGATGGAGGGTTTAGACCTTTGCCTAAACCGATTTAAGCCTCTTTTCCGCCAGAACGGCTCAATTTCAACCTTTAAGGTAGGTGTCTTCAGGCTGAAAGGTCTAAATCCTCCACATAATGAACTAGACCATTAATCTACACCTTTTTTCCATCTGACGATGGATAGTCGGGGGAGCCGCCCTCGGCAATCATCATCAACCTCTGATTTAAGAGACCGGTTTGCGGGGGAGCGGCTGAATATGACGAGAGCGCAGGGTTTCGGATCCTTGGCGGCCATTGGCGGTTTGACCGCCTTGATCGCGTTGCAGACGGGTATTCCCACCGCCAAGGCCGACGAGCTGGCGGATCTGCGCGCCAACCAGCTGCTGCTTCAGCAGCGGATCGACCAGCTGGCGCAGGCACAGGCGCAGGGGATCCCGGAGCAGAAGCAATCGCCCGGTTTTCCCGGCGCCATGGGCAGTCCGGCAACCCCCGGGGTGGCGCTGGCGGGCGGCAGCTTTCCGCGGTCGTTTCTGATCCCCGGCACCGACACCTCGATCCGCGTCGGCGGCTTTGTCGACATCACGATCCTCGATTTCCTGCAGGGCGGCGGTGGGGTCAACGGCAGCAATTACGGGTCCAACTCCGGGCAAAACGGGAATCTCCAATCGATCCCGCTCGGCGGAGGGGTCGTCCCCGGCGCTCCCGGCGGCAGCCATGCCTTTGGCGGCTTTGTGGCGCCCTCGGTCAACCGGGCGCCGGGCCGCAACAACGGCGTTCTCGAATTCAGCCCGCAACAGTCGCGTATCAACATCGAGACCCGCACTCCGACGGGCTGGGGCGAATCGCGGACGTTCTTCGAATTCGATTGGGCCGGCTGCGACAATTTCAGCTGCCAAACCTTACAGCAGGGCGGCGGCAACAGCCTGACCCCGCGCCTGCGGTACGCCTATGGCACGTTGGGCGGGTTCCTCGCCGGCCAGGCGATTTCGAACTTCTCGGACGCCGACGCCGACACCGAGTTCATGGAGTTTGGCGGCGCCGAGGGGTCGACCGGCGGTTATCGTATCCCACAAGTGCGGTACACCCTTGCCGGCCCCTACGGCAGCGCCTTTTCGGTGTCAGCGGAAAACCCGTTCACAACCGCGATCACCCCGGGCGGCGTCCAGTCGACCGACCTCAATCTGTCCGGTACCGGAACATCGACGACGCCGCCTCAAGGCGTGATCGGGCCCTTCTGCAACGGCGTGGCCTGCACCGGCGCCGGTGGGGCGCAGGCTAATCCGGCTGTAGCAAAGGCGCCCACTCTCACGGTTGCGTCCTACTGGTCGCAGCCTTGGGGTCATGTGGATTTCTCCGGCGTCGCCCGTTTTTACCAATTTCAGGATGGCCATTACATCGACCAGCAGTTCTCTGGTTATGGCGGGCATATTTCGGGCGACGTGAAGCCCGGCTGGTGGGGCTACAACAAGGACGATTTCCTGTTCAGCTTTATCGCCGGCACCGGGATCGGCAACTACACGAGCGGCGGCGACAAATCGCTGTTCCCGATCGCGACCAACTTCTCGGTCGCGACCGCTTGCGCGACGCCGATACCGGGTAAATGCACGGGCGGGATGGCGGCGTCGAACGTTCTTTTTAAGCCGATCTTCGCTTACAGCTTGAATGGCGGCTACCAGCATTGGTGGACCCCGACTTTGCGCACGACAATCGCAGCCGGTACCGCACAGCAGGACGTCTCCTCGCAGTTGATCGGACCTATGCAAGCTGAAGCGGTGAATAAGCAGCTGTGGAACGCCTTCGTGAACCTGGTGTGGAACCCGGTCGCGTTTATCACCACGGGTGTCGAGTACATGTACGGCAGCCGCACAGTGGTTGCGAATCTGAGGGGCAAGGAAAATGTGCTGATCGGCAAGTTCCGGGTTGCCTTCTAAGGCGCCTGGAACCCCTCAACTCGGCACCCGCAAGCCCGCAACCAGCGCTCTGAGACGACCGATGATCGAATTGCTCGACGGGTTTCCAAAGAATGTCGTCGGGATCTCGGTCAAGGGCCGGGTGACCGCGCGCGAATGCCGCGAAATCCTGACCCCGGCGGTGCAAAAGTCGCTGCGCTGGCGCGACAAGACCCGGCTCTACTACGAGCTCGGGTCGCGCTTTCCGGGGTCGGGATGGGACGATCTCGATCTCGGCTTTGAGCATGCCGCGCGCTGCGAGCGGATCGCGATCGTCACCGACATCGCCTGGGTCCGGCTGACGGTCAAGGCGATCCGGTTTTTGATCCCGGGCGAGATCCGCGTGTTTGCGACGATCGAGACCGCCGAGGCGCGCGCCTGGATTGCCGCCCCCGCCGGGTTGCGCGCCGTCCCCGAGACGGCCGCTGGGGGACGGAGGGCACAGCAGACAAAGCGGCTGCCGCACCGGCCCCGTGTCCCTGCGACCGCACTCCCGGCGCCGCACGACGAGCCGCAGCCCACCTACGCGGACTAAGCTCGAGCGGCCGCGGCTGGCGTTTCGACCCGCCGCGGACGCCCGAACAAACCTGGTTAAAAGCAACAGCTGCAAAAGCCGTCTGGAACTCCAGTCGGTATCCGAGACAGCCGAGCGACAGCTGGCTGTCGTACCGGCGAAAAGCAGGCGCGTGAGACGGCGTGGTTTATCAGCATCGCCAGCCTCCCGCGTGCCTCGCGGGCGCGAAAAAACCCCGGTCTTTAAGAACGGCGTCGAGATTTTGCCCGACCTCGAACAACGGCGGCGCCCCGGCATTTCGCACCCTCTCCATCCAGAACCGGTCCTTTCAATTTTTAGTTTAACCAAGGCCCTCGCGTCGGCTGGGTAATTGACTAACGACCGCGCCGGCCGTCTCGATCTTCATTAGGCCTATCCGGTAGAAGGTTTACTCCGGCTCACATTGAAGTAGTAGTTATCAGTCAATAAGTCGAATTTCATCCTTAAGACCGATAGTGCACGTTCCCACCCATCGGCCAAAATCAACTGGCTGTAACCATGCGGGGTGGGGGCGTAATGACCGAAAAGCGGTGCTATGGAAAACTGGCCACGATCGCCGGCATTACTGCCGGGATCGCCTTTCTGACCGGTCTTCCTTCCGTCAAGGCGGACGAGCTGGCGGATCTGCGCGCCAACCAGCAGCTGCTGCAGCAACGCATCGACCAGCTCGCGCAGGTGCAGGCGCAGGCTGGAGTGACTGGCCCCCCCGCGCCGCTGACCGGCGGTGCCGGCGGGGGCGCCGCAGTTGGGATCTCGGGGTCACGGGCGGCGCCGACCGCTCCGACGCTCGGCGGCAGCTTTCCGCGGTCGTTCCTGATCCCCGGCACCGACACCTCGATCCGAGTCGGCGGCTTTGTCGATTTCACCACCCTTTACTTTCTAAACGGCGGCGGCAACGTCAACGGCAGCAATTACGGCTCCAACTCGGGCCAAAACGGCACGCTGCCTGGTCTGCCGCTCAAGGGCGGCTTTGTTCCTGGAGCTCCCGGAGGGGGCTTTGTGGCGTCGTCGCTCAACGCTCACCCCTCGCGCAACAACGGCATCTGGGAATTCAGCGTCCAGCAATCGCGACTCGACGTCGAGACGCGCACCCCGACCGCCTGGGGCGAGGCGCGGACATTCTTTGCCTTTGACTGGGCCGGTTGCGACAATTTCAGCTGCCAGGACGCGCAGCAGGGCGGCGGCGACAGCATTCACCCGCGCCTCAGGTTCGCTTATGGCACGTTGGGCGGATTTCTCGGCGGCCAGGCGCTGTCGAACTTCTCGGATGCCGACGCCGACACCGAATCGATGGAATTCGGCGGCGCCATCGGCTCGACCGGCGGCCAGCGCATCCCGCAGGTGCGCTATACCTATCCATTGGCATATGGCGGCGCGATCTCGGTATCGGCGGAAAACCCCTGGACCGCCGTAATCACACCAGGCGGCCTCCAGTCGACCGACTTCTCGCAGGATGGATTCACCGGCAACACGACCACCCCGCCTGCCGGGGTAGTTGGGCCGATCTGCAACGGCGTAGCCTGCACCGGTGCGGGCGGGGCTCAGGCCAACCCCGCCGTGACAAAACTGCCGAGCCTTACGATCGCCAATTATTGGTCGCAACCTTGGGGACATGTCGATTTCGCCGGCATCGTGCGCGATCAAACCTTTCGAGACGGTACGTTCATCAATCAGAACTTTATAGGCTATGGCGGGCATATCGCGGGCGATGTGCATCCCCGCTGGTGGGGCTACGACAAGGACGACTTCCTGTTCAGCTTTGTCGCCGGCGAGGCGATCGGCAATTACGCGAGCGGCGGTCTGGCCACCTTTTTTCCGATGGCGACCAACTTTACCGTCACTACCGCCTGCGCTACGCCGCAAGCGAAATGCACGGGCGGCATGGCGGCGTCCAACGTCCTGTTCAAGCCGGTCTTCGCATTCAGCACGAATGGCGGCTATCAGCACTGGTGGACGCCGACCTTGCGCTCGACGATCGCCGCAGGCTACGCCCAGCAGGATGTGTCCTCGCAGCTGATCGGGCCGTCGCAGACGGTCGCGACGAACAAGATCCTGTGGAACGGCTTCGTCAACCTGGTGTGGAACCCGGTCGCGTTCATCACCACCGGCGTCGAGTACATGTACGGCCACCGCGTCGTCGTCGCCAACCTCAGCGGCAACGAGAACGTGCTGATCTACAAGTTCCGGGTGGCGTTCTAGCGGCGGCCCCTCCCGCTCGTGTCGCCCGGCACTTTGTATCGCCCGGCCCTTTGAGACCACCGATGATCGAATTGCTCGACGGGTTTCCAAAGAATGTCGTCGGGATCTCGGTCAAGGGCCGGGTGACCGCGCGCGAATGCCGCGAAATCCTGACCCCGGCGGTGCAAAAGTCGCTGCGCTGGCGCGACAAGACCCGGCTCTACTACGAGCTCGGGTCGCGCTTTCCGGGGTCGGGATGGGACGATCTCGATCTCGGCTTTGAGCATGCCGCGCGCTGCGAGCGGATCGCGATCGTCACCGACATCGCCTGGGTCCGGCTGACGGTCAAGGCGATCCGGTTTTTGATCCCGGGCGAGATCCGCGTGTTTGCGACGATCGAGACCGCCGAGGCGCGCGCCTGGATTGCCGCCCCCGCCGGGTTGCGCACCGTCCCCGAGACGGCGTCGGCCGGCCCTGCCGGTCGCGACGGCGTGCGCCGCGCTGCCCTGTTGCCGCAACGGCCGCGCCAGACCGCAGCCAGCCGCCGGCAACGCGTCGACGCCGACTGACCGTATTCCCCGCTCGATCTTCCCCGTCGAACCGGTTTAGCCCGGCGCCGCAGCGCCGCCGCTTGCGTCGCCGGGTGTTGGCTTCATTATGGCCGGCCGACAGGTTTTCCGGGATGGGGAAGCGGATGCACTTCGATTTGACGACGATTTCGGCGACCGACGCCTACAAGCTCTTAGTCTCGACCGTGGTGCCGCGGCCGATCGCGCTGGCGACGACGGTCGATCGCGCGGGCCGGGTCAACGCCGCGCCGTTCAGCTTTTTCAACGCGGTCAGCTCGGTGCCGCCGGTGGTCGTGCTCGGGATCAGCCCCGGCGTCAACGGCGGCGACGGCTACAAGGACACCGAGCGCAACATTCGCGACAGCGGCGAGTTTGTCGTCAACCTCGTCGACGAGGCGCTGGCCGAGAGCATGAACATCTGCGCGGTCGACTTCCCGAGCGACACCGGCGAGCTCGACATCGCCCGGCTGACGCCGGTTCCGTCAGCCGAGATTTGCCCGCCGCGCATCGCGCAAGCGCCGGTCAGCTTCGAATGCCGGCGCATCACCGGCTTGTCGCTCGGACCGCGTTCGGTGCTCGAGATCGGCCGGGTCATTCATATTCATATCCGCGACGACCTCGTCGACCCGGCGAAATTCTATGTCGCGACCGAAAAGATGAGGCTGATCGGGCGCATGCACGGCCGCGGCTGGTATGCGCGGACCAGCGACCTGTTTCTGATGGACCGGTTGAGCCGCGAGGAATGGGACGCCGGCAAAAGGTGAGCGGAGGATTGGGGACACAGATGCGGTGGTCGCGTTGGCACGCGGCGTCGGGATGATATGATCCGGCAGTCCGACCGATGATGACGTCCATCGACACATTGCAAACCGCCAAGCGGCTCCGGGAGGCGGGCTTCGCCGAGGGCCAGGCCGAAGCCCTGACCGGCGTGCTGCGCGACGTGCAGGCGGGCGAGCAAAGCCGGCTCGCGACCAAGGCCGACATCGGCGCGCTCGACGCCAAGATCGACCGGGTGGCGGGGGAGCTGCGCGCCGAATTTGCGCTCATTCGGTCGGAGATGGAGGTTTTGTGCCGCGATTTGACGATCCGGCTGGGGAGCATGATCATCGTCGCCACGGGGGTGCTGCTCGCCGCAAAGTTCTTCAGTTGAGGGGAAGTCGCAACGGCAGAAGGGGGGCTCGATGCCGGCCACAGTCAGACGATTTGCTTTTGTCGCCGCGATCGCATACGCGGTCGCGCCGGCCTGGGGGGCCGGAATGCCGGATTACGGGACCAAAAATTTCAGCCCCGGCGGCGCCACCCCGTCCTATTTCACCCACGAGAACAGCGCGATCCTGGGGACGGCGGAAAACGAAAACGCCGAGGACGGCGCCGACACCCCCGCGGGTTCGATGCCGGCCTCACCCGAAGTGCTGCACGCCGACCGCGCTCCCGAATACCGGACCGGTCGTCATCACGGCAGGCTCGCCGGACGCAGCTTCGAAGCGCATGCGGCGCGGGATTCGCGAGCCCGCGGCCACGCCGCCCGGTCGGCGGCGGATGGCGCGCGGGGCGGGTCGAATGGCCGACCTGCCGGGCGGTGGGCGCACGCGGCGACGAGTGCTCGGTCATTTCGTTCCGGCGCCGCGAGACCTGCCAAGACCGCGACCCGGCATGCTTCCGCCAGATCGTGGTCGCGAAAAGGCTGAGGCCGGAGGGACAGGAGCGGAAGGATAGCGGCGGGCCGTCCGTCTGACGTATCCTCGATCGCCGCGCTTTGGTCCGCTGGTGTCGGGCATGACCCAGAACATCTACGACAACCCGGAATTTTTTGCCGGCTACAGCCGGTTGCCGCGCTCCGTCGACGGGCTCGACAAGGCGCCGGAATGGCCGGTATTGCGAGGGCTGATCTCGGATCTTTGCGGGCGCCGTGTTGTCGACCTGGGTTGCGGCTATGGCTGGTTCTGCCGCTGGGCGCGCGGGCAGGGCGCCGGCTCGGTTCTCGGCGTCGACGTTTCGGAGAAAATGCTGGCGCGGGCCCGCAGCGACACAGCCGATGCGGCGATCAGCTATCTCAGAGCGGATATGGAGCATCTCGATTTGCCCGCGGCGTCGTTCGACCTGGCATACAGCTCGCTCGCGCTGCACTACGTCGCAGATCTCGCCGGTATGGTGACGGCGGTGCACCGAGCGCTGGCTTCGGGCGGTCAGCTGATCTTTTCGGTCGAGCATCCGATCTTCACCGCGCCGACCCATCCGGGCTGGACGGCCGATGCCAGCGGCGCCAAGATCTGGCCGGTCGACGGCTACCTGAACGAAGGGCCGCGCCGGACCAACTGGCTGACGAAGGGCGTGATCAAGCAGCACCGGACCGTGACGACTTACGTCAATCTGCTGCTGCGGTCGGGCTTCGCGCTGACCCATCTCGAGGAATGGGGTCCGTCCGATGGGCAGATCGCGGCTGAGCCTGGTCTCGCGGACGAGCGGCAGCGCCCGCCTTTTCTGATCGTTGCCGCACGAAAATAGGTATCGCCGCGACCTGCGTCGATCGGGAACTTGGCTGCGGGGCGGGCCGGCGTTGGACAGATCCGGCCCGGCGGCCATATAACCGGCGCATGGCCAAGGTGACGTTCCTAAAGATGCACGGCCTCGGCAACGACTTTGTCGTGCTCGACGCGCGCCGCGCCGCGATCGCGGTCGGCGCCGAGGGCGCCCGCGCGCTGGCCGACCGGCACACCGGAATTGGCTGCGACCAGCTGATCGTGCTCGAGCCGCCACGCCGCCCCGGGGCGCAGGTCGCGATGCGCATCCGCAACCCCGACGGCAGCGAAGCCGAGGCCTGCGGCAACGCCACCCGCTGCGTCGCCCTGCTGCTGCACCAGGAAACCGGCGAGCCGCGCGCTCGCATCGAAACCGCCGCCGGCCTGCTCGACGCCGAAATCATGCCGAAGGGAGAGGTCGCGGTCGACATGGGTCCGGCGCGGACCCGTTGGCAGCAAATCCCGCTCTCCCGTGCCGCGGATACCGACCATCTCGATCTGGCGCTGGGGCCGTTGTCGGCGCCGGTCTGCACCAATGTCGGCAACCCGCACGCGACCTTTTTTGTCGATGACGCCGGAGCGGTCGATTTGGCGGCGCTTGGCCCCATCCTGGAACACGATCCGCTGTTCCCGCAGCGCGCGAATATCGGCATCGCCGAAGTTCGCGACCAAAGCCATATGAGGCTGCGGGTCTGGGAACGCGGCGCCGGGATCACCCGCGCTTGCGGCAGTGCGGCTTGCGCCGCCCTCGTCGCCGCCCATCGCCGCGGGCTTGCCGGGCGCCGCGCCGCGGTCGAGCTTGACGGCGGCACCCTCGACATCCGCTGGCGCGACGACGGGCACGTGATCATGACCGGTCCGGCGGCGTTGAGCTTTGAGGGCACGTTTGACAGCGCACTTCTGGCCGGGCGTTGAAGGCGCGATGGACGGGAACGAGATCATCACCTTCGGCTGCCGGCTGAACGCCTTCGAATCCGAGGTCATCCGCCGCGCCGCGGCTGCGGCCGGGCTCGACGGCGCCGTCATCGTCAACACCTGCGCCGTCACTGCCGAAGCCGAGCGCCAGGCGCGGCAGGCGATCCGGCGCGCCCGCCGCCGAAATCCCGAGGCGCAGATCATCGTCACCGGCTGCGCCGCCGAGATCGCGCGCGAGCGCTATGCCGGGATGCCCGAAGTCGACCGGGTGCTGGACAACCGGGCAAAGCTGCTGGCGCAGAGCTACCGCGCGCCCGAGGCGGCGCCGGCCGACCTCGACGAGACCGCGGTCCATCTTATCGACGGTTTCGAGGGCAGGGCGCGCGCCTTTGTGCAGGTCCAGCAGGGCTGCGACCACCGCTGCACGTTTTGCGTGATCCCCTACGCCCGCGGCCCGAGCCGCTCGGTGCCGATCGGGGCCGTCGCCGAGCAGGCCCGCCGCCTCGTCGCGGCGGGCTATCGCGAGATTGTACTGACCGGCGTCGACCTGACCGCGTACGGCGCCGACCTGCCGGGCCGGCCGAGCCTTGGCCAGATGGTGCGGCGCCTGCTCGCCACCGTGCCGGAACTGCCGCGGCTGCGGCTGTCCTCGCTCGACCCGGCCGAGATCGACCCCGAGCTGTGGCGGCTCGTCGCCGAGGAGCCGCGGCTGATGCCGCATCTGCACCTGTCGTTGCAGGCCGGCGACGATTTGATCCTCAAGCGCATGAAGCGCCGCCATTCGCGCGGCGAGGCGATCGCGGTTGCGCATCGTCTGCGGGCGCTGCGGCCGGAAATGGCGCTCGGCGCCGATTTGATTGCCGGGTTCCCGACCGAAACCGAGGACATGTTTCGGCGCAGCCTCGATCTCGTCGCCGAATGCGGCCTCGCCTTTGTCCATGTGTTTCCGTACAGCCCGCGCCCCGGAACCCCGGCCATGCGGATGCCGCCGGTGCCGGGTGCCGTCGTCAGCGAGCGCGCGGAGCGGCTGCGGCACGCGGGTCAGGCGGCGCTTGCGGCGGAGCTGCGTTCGCGCGTCGGCAGCGACACCGACGTGCTGATCGAGCGGCCGGGTTTGGGCCGTGCGGCCTTTTACGGCTCGGTCGGCTTTTCAGGCGGTGGGGATGTCGGATCGGTGCAGCGCATGCGGCTCGTCGCCAGCGACGGGCGCAGTCTTGTAGGAGTCCCGGTCGTATGAGGTTCTGGCGTCGCAATGTCCCGGCCGAGCCGGACCCGGAAGCGCAGGAGCCGAGCGCCCCACCCGCCGCCGAAGACCCGCCCGCCGCCGAAGATCAAATCGAGCTGCGGCAGCCGGAGACGGTTGTTGAAGAGGAAGTGCCGCCGCCGTCTCCGCCGCCCGAAGCGCGGCGGCCGGCGGAGCCCGCCGACAGCATCGAGCAACGGGCCTGGTTCTGGCGCCGCGAGTTGCCGGCCGAACCGGCGCCCGAGATTGCCGCGCCGGCTCCGCCGTTGGATTTGGAAGAACCCGCGGAATTGCCGCGGGCAATGCCCGAGCCGACCGTCGACGAACCGTCCCCCGCCCGCGCCTGAGGCACTCCCGGAGGCGGCCGAGACCGCCGAGCGGCGCGGCTGGCTCGGCCGGCTTCGCGCTGGTCTGTCGCGCAGCTCGGCGCGGCTCAACGACGGCATCAACGCGATTTTCAACCGGCGTCTGCTCGACGACGAGGCGCTCGAAGAGCTCGAAGAGCTGCTGATCTCGAGCGACATGGGCACCAGCGTCGCCGGCGAGGTGACCGAGACGCTGCGCCGCACGCGCTTCAACCAGGAAGTTTCGCCGCAAGAGGTCCGCGCAGCGCTCGCCGAGCAGGTGATCCGCCTCGTCGAGCCAGTTACGCGGCCGTTGCGCGTCGATCGCGCGCGCAAGCCGTTTGTGATCCTGGTCATCGGCGTCAACGGCAGCGGCAAGACGACGACGATCGCCAAGCTCGCCAAGCAGTACCGCGACCAGGAGATGACCGTCGTGCTCGCCGCCGGCGACACGTTTCGCGCCGCCGCGGTCGAGCAATTGCAGATCTGGGGCGAGCGCACCGGCTGCGCCGTCGTGACGCGGCCGGCAGGGTCGGACGCGGCCGGGCTCGCCTATGACGCGCTGGTCGAGGCGCAGGCCGACGCTGCCGACATCCTGCTGGTCGACACCGCCGGGCGGCTGCACAACAAGGCCGACCTGATGGGTGAATTGCAGAAGATGGTCCGCGTGTTGAAAAAGGTCGATCCCGCGGCGCCGCATTCGGTGCTGCTGGTGCTCGACGCGACGACCGGCCAGAACGCCCACGCCCAGGCCGAGATTTTTCGCGAGATGGTCGGCGTCACCGGCATCGTCATGACCAAGCTCGACGGCACGGCGCGCGGCGGCGTCCTGGTCTCGCTCGCCGAGAAATACGGCATCCCGATCCACGCCCTCGGGGTTGGCGAGACCGCCGACGATCTGCGCCCGTTCGAGGCGCGCGCCTATGCCCGCAGCCTGGTCGGACTTGAACCCTGACGGTGATCTGCGTCCGACGGCCTCATTTCAAGATCGTCTCTAGGAACAGCGGCGCGCGGTGGAGCGACAGGATGAGCGAAATTAGCCTTGACGAGCTCACCGAAGATTGGGCGAGTGTGAAGCGCCTTCCGCATCAGACCGGGTTGCCGATGGCGGTGTGGATCACCGAAAACGACGGCTATCCGCATGATGTACGAGTCAAGGTGAGCACTCTTCACGGCGGCCGTGGGTCATGGCGGGCGGCTGTGTCGATGGCGGTGCGACCGCTGTCGCGGGAGATCGTGCCCGGCAGCCTGCCGGCCGCCGATATAGCGCTGGTCAGCTGCTGGATCGAGCTCAACCGCGCCGTGATCATCGATTTATGGAATCAAGCGATCACGCCCGACGAGGCAATTGCCCGGCTGCAAAAGCTGCCGTGACGCACGAGAAGAGACCGAGACTGGTTGCACTGCCGCGCGCGGCGGCGTGCCGGCGTCGCTAATGGTGCAATTCTGACGGATGGTACCTCAATTCCTTTATCGTCATTCCCGCGAAAGCGGGAACCCTGGGTGGCCAACCACTGCGCTGGCGACCCTGGACCCCCGCTTGCGCGGGGATGACGGAAAAGAATCATTGGGAACCATATGTCTGCTTCCTGCCACTAGCGCGCGATCCTTTTGGATTGAAGCGTCTTTACTTCTTCGCCTCCCCCCGGCTTGACCCGGGGGTCCACGTCTTTATTCGTAAGCGCTTCAGCCTGAAGGCGTGGATGGCCGGGTCAAGCCCGGCCAAGGGGATCGAGAGGTGATCGGATTGAGTGAATGCCGCTCTAGCGAAAAAATAGGCATCCCGGTGCATGCTGTCGCCGTCGGCGAAAGCGCCGCCGATCGCGCCCGTTCGAGGCCCGCGTCCACGCCCGCCTGATTGGCATCGAACCGTGACGACCCTCGCGATACCGCCGCGTACCCGCAAGGAGTTGGCAGCAGCTCTCGCAGAGAGTTTCGGTCGTATGTTAAGATAACCCCAGCCCGTCGATCGAGAAGAAGCAACCCTTCTGCGGAAAGTCTTGAATTCTGCACTACCGCTCTGGTCGAAGCCTCGGCTCACCTTGGCTAGGAAAGCACCTGGTCATGTAGTCCGGACCCTAGCCCCTTTTCCTCGAATCGAAACTGGATCGGAGATCGATTCCCGATCCAGCCCTGTCCCTGTCAGGCGGCTTTCAAGATGCCAAGTTGCGTGAGCGCGGTGACGCCATCATCGAGGCCGACTTCCTCGGCGATCATGCGGTTTTCGACGGGCAGCACGGTGGTTCCCGTAAAACGCATCTTCCGACCGGATGCGGCCGGCAACGAGCCAACGAGAAAATCGCTGAACGCCGGCCCGGTGTGAGTGCCGCCACCTTCCCATCGGCCGACGACATAGTCGCCCTCGGCGATGAGATCGGCCGCACCCCAGAATTTAAGGTCGGGGAATGCGGCGCGGAAATCGAGCATGAAATTCCGCACGTCCTGGCGACCGCGACGCGGCGCATGCAGTGAATACTGAAGTAGTATGCCGGGTGCCGCGAGTTCAGTAATAATCTGCGGGTTCCACGGATTACCCCAGAACCCCTCGAACCAGCGCCCGACGAGGGCCTTGTTGTCCTGTTCGTGTGACATCGTCGTCTCTCCCGGTGTGGGGAGAGCGTTCGCGCCACCCGCCAAAAGGCGAGCAAGTTCGGGACGCAGCCCATCGCCTCGGCGCGCCGCAATCGCATGGAGAGAGCCAAGATTGGTGAGCATTGATCGAACTCCCGGCGGGTGAGCCGCTGTCGCTCTCGACCTGGACAGCTCTACGCCCCGAGCCGGGTGGCTTTATACCCGCTTCTTGCGGTTCGATTCTTCCGCTGGCTGAGGGAACACCTTCAAGCCGAAGACGCATAAAAACGTCATTCTGTGAAATCAACCGTCAGCTGTGCAAAAATCTTGATTTCTGCAACGATGGCGGCAAGCCGAACTCCGCGCCGGAAGCAACGACCTTTTGATTTACCGCGCGTACCTCCTTGCGGAGAGCGCGAACGGCGACAATTTGTCGGTTTGCCACGGCGCAACGCGTCGGGTCGGAAGGGAGACGCACGTTGTTTGATCGCGTAGCATCGGTGGTGGCCGGGCTGGCAGTCCTCGGGCTGGCCGGGTATCTGCTTGTCCGCAATCAGGCAATCGCCTCCGCCCAGCTTTTCTTTGCGCTTCGGGTTATCTTGAGCTTCGGCGTCGCTACTCTGGTGCGACGATACCAGGCTTCTTAAACGTCAGATGGTCGGGGGCAGGTCTCGTAATCCGAGCCGGAGGGGCGCTCGCGCTATTTGTGCTCACCTTCGTATACACTCCTAACGTGCTTGCGAATGCTGGCTCGGATACGGCCGCAGTGTCTGCACCCAACGGGGTTGCCATAGGTCGTGACAACAACAACTCGCCTATCACTGTAAACGGATCACAGCAAAGGTGACATGTCATGCCTGTGGTGTGGGGAGTGCGTTTGATAGCGGCCTTGTGTGTAGTGGGATTCCCGGCGGTTTCATTTGGTCAGCAAACTACAGCGCCCAATGGCGTTGCCATTGGGGCGTGATAACCGCAATAGTCCTATTACGATAAATCCCGACGTAAATACTCTTTCGTGTCGTCACCCTAGCCACGGTGTAGAGCGCTACCAACGCAGCTTTCCCGTTACCATGACATCACCCGAGATGGGCGGCGGTCATTCGCAGCCCGAGTGGTGCAATAGTGCTAAGGGCACTCTGGCTGGGCAATATCCGGGCGGGAATTTCAGCGTAACTGGAAGCTCCGAATCCACCAAAAACCATTGCTCACCGTTCAACTGTCCTCAGTATACTTATGTCTGCACGCTGCAAGTTGACGCTGATCCTGTGTATAAAGTCGCGGTGGGTCCCGAGTGCAGACAGGAATGGCGGCGACATAACACAAAGCCGTTTCGGTTCCTCCTGTTTCTATCTTGTGTTTATGCGCTGTCCCCAGGGCGAAGTCAAAGCCGCCTACTGTCAAACGATCTGAAATATGCCTCTGTTAAACGACAGCTATCTCAATCAGGAGGCGCAACACAATTAGCGATTGTTTCAACAATCTCTGCCGCTATCGCTGCATCTTTCGGAACTGTTGTTGGTTCTCTTGTCCCCCTTTGCGCAATCTGCCTCATTGCCCTCCTGAAGATGGGAAAGGAGGCTTTTCGCCAAGCAGAATACCTAGACGTGAAGGTCAGACCGGAATAATTCACGATAGGTCGGATGTCTTTTCTGCCACTCAAACGCATAAACGCCATTCTGGAAAAACTTCTGGCCGCGCGTCGTGGTTAGAAGCCCGGGGGGTTGATGCGGGTTGTGAAGTCGCGGTTGACCCGCGCTTCATGATCGTGCTGAAGCGCCCAGCGGATCGACGGGAAGGCGAGGTCGCTCCACGGGATGTCGGCCCAGTCGAAGAGGCCGACTTCGAGACTTTCCGGGCCTGCCGACACCGCCTCGTCCAAGAGCCGCGCGCGAAAGATCAGCTGAACCTGGCTGATGCGCGGGATGTCGTAGATCGCGAGCAGCCCCTCGATCTCGATCCGCGCCCGCGCTTCCTCCCAGGCCTCGCGCTCGGCGCCGGCGCTCGCCGATTCGTTGAGCTCGAGATATCCCGCCGGCAAGGTCCAATAGCCGTGGCGCGGCTCGATCGAGCGTCGGCACAGCAGTATTTGGTTGCCCCAGCGGGCGACCGAGCCGACGACGATTTTCGGGTTGTCATAGAGGACATAGCCGCATTCAGCGCAGATCATGCGCTCGCGTTCGTCCCCCTCGGGGATGCCGCGGACCGACGGACCGCGCAATTGAGGATCGTTCGCCATTGCCGATCGTGCTCGCCGACGGCTCTTACGCGGCACGCACGCCCCGCCGGGATCGGCGGCAGAGAAGGACGCGGCAGAGCAGC
Organism: uncultured Alphaproteobacteria bacterium; assembly: GCA_963712825.1. GTDB lineage: Bacteria > Pseudomonadota > Alphaproteobacteria > ATCC43930 > CGMCC-115725 > AP-15. The sequence continues at coordinate 113,058 of CAVQJP010000030.1, read as the reverse complement.
ATACCGATCAGCTTGGGCGTGGTTTGCGTTGTCATAATAGGTGAGCCTCCGGCATGCGGCAAGCCGATGGCAGCGCTTTTGCCGTGCTGAGCCGAGCACCTTTGGTCAAGGGCTTATGCGGCGCGAATCAGCGCGCTGGGTTGCGCGGCGGATGATCGCCGCCAACAATCTGTGGTCAAAGCCTGCGTCAGCTTCGGGATGCCCGGCAGCCCTGACAGGAGAACAGATGGAAGAATTACGAGGCGGCGAAGAGATACGAGAAGGGGTTCCGCACAGCTCGCATTGGGGTGCGTTTTCGGTGTCGGTGCGCGACGACGTGGTCGAAATCCTGCCGCATCCGCGCGATCCCGACCCGTCGCCGCTGCTCGCCAACATCCCGGCCGCGCTCGACCATCGGGCGCGGATCGCCCGCCCGATGGTTCGCCGCGGCTGGCTCGAGCATGGCCCCGGTCCCGACGCCAAAAGGGGTCGCGACGAGCTTGTCGGCGTCTCGTGGGAGCGGGCGTTCGACCTTGCCGCCGCGGAATTGCGCCGCGTCTATGCGGCATATGGGCCGCGCGGCGTCTTCGGCGGCTCCTATGGCTGGGCCAGCGCCGGCCGCTTTCACGACGCGCAGAGCCAAATCCACCGGTTTCTAAACCTCGCCGGCGGCTATGTCCGCTCGGTCAACAGCTACAGCTCGGGTGCGGCCGCGGTGATCCTGCCGCATGTCGTCGGCCCGCAAGGGGCGGTTGCCGGGAACAACGTCAGCTGGTCGGAGATGGTCGCCGAAAGCGCGTTGGTGCTGGCGTTCGGCGGCATGGCGCTCAAAAACAACGATGTCGGCGGCGGCGGCACGAGCCAGCACATCGCCCGCGACCGGCTGCGCGCCGCCTCCGCGCGCGGCGTCGAATTTCACCTGATCGGCCCGTTGCGCGACGACCTGCCGGCCGAGGCCGAAGCGGTCTGGCACTCGATCCGCCTCGGAACCGATGTCGCGCTGATGCTGGGCATGGCGCACACCTTGGTCACCGAAGGGCGGCATGACCGCGCCTTTCTTGCCCGCTGTTGCGTCGGCTGGGAGCCGTTCGAGGCCTACCTGCTCGGCCACGAGGACGGCCGGCCAAAGGATGCCGGCTGGGCCGCCGAAATCTGCGGCATGCCGGCGGGCGACATCATGGCATTGGCGCGTCGCGCGGTCGGGCGCCGCACCCTCGTCACCTGCTCGCAGTCGCTGCAACGCGCTGCACATGGCGAGCAGCCGGTGTGGATGGGGCTGGTGTTGGCCGCGATGCTCGGCCAGATCGGGCTGCCGGGCGGCGGTTTCGCCTATGCGCTGGGCTCGACCTCGAACACCGGCAAGCCGCCCTTGGCGGTGCCGCTGCCGAGCCTGCCGCAGGGCCGCAACAGCATCGACGAGTTTATTCCGGTCGCCCGCATCGCCGACATGCTGCTCCATCCCGGCGCACCCTTCGACTACAACGGCCGAAAGCTGACCTATCCCGATATTCGGCTGGTCTACTGGGCCGGCGGCAACCCGTTTCACCACCACCAGGATCTGAACCGGCTGCGCCGCGCCTTCGCCCGCCCGGAAACGGTGATCGTCCATGATTCGGTGTGGACCGCGACCGCGCGCCACGCCGACATCGTGCTGCCCGCGACGATCACCTTGGAGCGCGACGACATCGGCGGCTCGGCCGGCGACCCGCTGCTGGTCGCGATGCACTGGGCCGTCGAGCCCTATGGCGAAGCGCTGGACGACCATGCGATTTTCGCCGGCCTGGCCGAGCGTTTGGGTTTCGCCGAGCAATTCACCGAGGGCCGGTCGCCGCGGCAATGGCTCGCCCAGATCTACGAGCCGACCCGCCGCGCCCTTGTCGGCCGCGAGGTCGACGCGCCCGATTTCGAAGAATTCTGGGCGCGCGGCGAGCTGACATTGCCGCTGCTGCCCTGGCATGGCGGCATCGTCCGCGACTTTCGCCACAACCCGGAGGCCGCACCGTTGCCGACGCCAAGCGGCAGGATCGAAATCACCTCGGCGGCGATCGCCGGGTTCGGCTATCCCGATTGCCCCGGCCACCCGGCATGGCTGCCGCCGCACGAGGGCGACGGAAGTCCCGTTGCCACGCGCTTTCCGCTGTACCTGATCGCGAACCAGCCGGCGACCCGACTGCACAGCCAGCTCGATTTCGGCGCCACCAGCCAGGCCGCGAAGATACGCGGGCGCGAGCCGGTGCGGATCAATCCGCAGGACGCCGCGGCGCGCGGCATTGGCGACGGCGATATCGTGCGTCTCTACAACGAGCGCGGCGCCTGCCTTGCCGGCGCCGTGCTCAGCGACATGCTGCGCCCCGGTGTCGCGCAATTGTCGACCGGCGCCTGGTACGACCCCGAGGACCCCGCCGCCGACCAGCCGCTCTGCGTCCATGGCAACCCGAACGTGCTGACGGCTGACATCGGCACCTCGCAGCTGGCGCAAGGCTGCACCGGCCAGCTCTGCCTCATCGAGATCGAGCGCTTCGACGGCCCATTGCCGACGATCAAGGCCTTCGACCCGCCGCCCCCGAACCGCGAGTAACCCGGCGCAATCGCGAAGCGGCGGCGCTAACGCGGCGGCTGCGCCAGGGCGGCGCGAAGGTCGCCGGTCCAGCGCCCGGCCGCCGCCAGCAAAAACCCGATGTCGGTCTGCGTCGTGACAAAACGCACACCCTTGCGGATCAGCTCGACCTGGCGGGCGACATTGCGCATGCCGCCGAGCCCGGCGAACTTGCCGTGCGCCGTCGCGGCGGCAATGGCACGGTCGATCGCCGAGAAGATTTCCGGGTCGTCGAACCGGCCGGGCTTGCCGAGTGCGGTCAGCAGATCGTTGCTGCCGATATGGATCACGTCGACCCCGTCGACCGCGGCGATCTCCTCGATATTGGCGAGACCCTCGCGCGTCTCGATCATGCACACGACGAGCGTCGCCTCGTTCAGCATCCGCATGCTGTCGGCGACCGGAACCGCGCGGTAGTCGAACACCGGGTAGCCGCCGCTGACCGAACGCTTGCCGACCGGGGCGAATTTGGCGGCGTCGACGCCGCGGCGCGCATCGGCGGCGTTGTTGACATCGGGAAAGACGATCCCGGTGACGCCGTTGTCGAGCAGCAGCGAGGTGTCGGGGTCGGCGCAGCTGCGCATACGGGCGAGCGGCGCCACGCCGCACCCCAGCGCCGCCTGGGCGATGTGCCCGATCGTCTCGAGCGAAAACAGCGAGTGCTGCACGTCGACAAAGATGAAATCGTGGCCGGTGGTCCGGGCGATCCGGGCGATGTCGCCGGAGCGCGCGATGCGCACGTTGAGGCCGAGCGCCACCTCGCCGGCCTTCATCCGCTCCTTGACCGGGTTGACCAGCACGGCTGCTTCGGCTGCGGGCATTTCCTTCCCCTTCTTCGGTGGTTACGATGCCGGGATTAGAGACCGGCGACGGATGAGGCAAGCGATGAGCGGATTGGGGTTGCCGACGGCCGAATACCCCGAGGAAATCGGTCTGTCCAGCGAACGGCTCGAGCGTATCCGCAAGACCTTGCGGCATGATGTCGAGCGCCGGTTGGTCCCCGGCGCCGTAATGCTGATCGCCCGCGGCGGACGGATCGGCTTTGCTGAAGCCGTCGGCTACCGCGACCGCGAGGCCGAGGCGCCGATGGCTCTCGACGCGATCTTCCGCGTCGCCTCGATGACCAAGCCTCTGACGTCGGTCGCGGCGATGATGCTCGCCGAGCGGGGCGAACTGCAAATCGCCGCGCCGGTGGCCGAGTACCTGCCCTCATTCAACGAGCGAACGGTGGGTGTCGAACGCGTGCGCGCCCGCCGCACGATGACGGTGCAGGACCTGCTGCGCCACACCTCCGGGCTGACCTATGCCGGCTTTGGCGACGCGGCGGTCCAGATGACCTGGCGCGACGCCGATTTGATGAACGATACCCAGACCAATGCCGACCTTGTGGCCAAGCTCGCGCAATTGCCGTTGTTGTTCGAGCCGGGCACGACCTGGGAATACAGCATGTCGACCGACGTGCTGGGACGCGTCGTCGAAGTCGTTTCGGGGCAGGGCCTTGCCGAATTCTTTGCCGCGCACGTCACCGGGCCGCTCGGCATGCCCGACACCGCCTTCGAGGCGACGGGCGAGAAGGCGGCGCGTGTCGCCGAGCCGCAAACCGACGCGAGCGGCGTGCGGCCGCCGATGCGCAACGTCGCCCGGCCGCATCGCTGGGCCTCGGGCGGTGGCGGGCTGGTCTCGACTGGGGCCGACTACCTGCGCTTTTGCCAGATGCTATTGAACGGCGGCGAGCTCGACGGTGTCAGGCTGTTGGCGCCAAAGACGATCCGCCACATGGCCTCGAACCATCTGCCTGCCAATTGCAGCTACGGCGACACCGCGCGCGAGCGCTTTGGCGCGTTGGCCCCGGTGCCGGAGATGGGCTACGGGTTTGGCCTCGGCTTTGCGGTGCGCACCCAGTCCGGCATGTCGCCGGTGCCGGGTTCGGTCGGCGAATATTTCTGGGGTGGGGTGACCGGTACTTATTTCTGGGTCGACCCGGCCGAAGACCTGGTCGCGGTCTTTCTCGCCCAGGCCCCCGACCGCCGCCTCTATTACCGCTATCTGTCGCGCCAGCTGGTCTACGCCGCGATCACCGGTCCGGTCGCGCGGTAGGAGCGCGGCTGTGACATTCGCATCGTCGCTGCGACGGTGCGGCTCGCCGACAACGGCCGCTGCTCGCGTCCGCGTGTGAACTGGGTCACATTCGCCGACCGATCCGCGAACTATGTTGTCGGCGGGGGCGGCCTGTATCGCCCCGCGACGAGCGCGGAGTACCTAAAATGGCTGAAACTGCCGTATTGGGATCGCTCACCCGGTTTGAGGCCGAGCCCCGGAGTGAAGTCATTGCCAACGAACGTTTTATTCGCCAGCTGGACCAGCTTCGCGAGTTGAAGGAGTTTCTCTTCGAGGAGAAAGCCCAGTTCAAGGAAGAAGACCTCGGTAGCATCGATCTCAAGGAGCTGAACAATCTGTCCTATTCGTCGAGCGGCCGTGTTCCTAGTGCTGACGAGTGGCGAACATTGGATGCAAAACTTGCCAAGCTTGCTTCGTATCTTACTGAAGAACTACGGCGCAAGATCAGGATACGCGAGCTGGCTCTATTCTTCAAGACGCTGCCGATCATTTTTCTGGCGGTGTCGGTCCTCTCGACTATCCTGTATATTAATCTTTCATACCTGCTCGATAGCAATTCATCGTGGCGGTTGCTGTCGTGGCTGATCGTCGTGTCGGCTTGGGCGATCTCGCAAGGGGGACTGGGCGCCTGCGCATTTTTGGGAACGTCGGTCATCATGAAGGATTCGACATTCAACCAGGCCGCTCCCGCAGAAAGAATCGACCTGACCGACCGCAACTTTCTGATTATACGCGTAATCTTGGGGACGCTGTTCGCCGTGCTTCTTGGGACCCCATTTTCGCCGCTCGGGCTCAATGTATTCAGCGAGCTCTATTGGCGTGGCGACATACCGCCAAACGAATCCAATCTCATGTTAAGCCTGATCCCGTTTCTCGCTGGATTTAGCACGAACCTCGTCTTGGTCGTCCTGGGAAAATTCGTCGTCGCGATCGAGTCCGTCTTTGGCTTGTCCGGTCGAACCTAATGGTACAAATCTGACGCTTGGCACCGAGCGGCGCCACGCCGAGATTGCTTCGCTCCGCTCGCAATGACACCGTGTGTCATTGCGAGAAGCGGAGCGACGACGCAATCCCGCTGCGACGACGGACGGCGGGTACTATCGAAGTCTGGTTCGCACCACTAGCCTGGCACCGGAATTTACGTCGAGGGGAGAGCGCTTGGCCGACCCGATCCAGCGGATAAACGGTTGGGCAATTTTTGCCTACAACACCGATTGCAGGCCGAACAGCAGCCCGACGACTGCGATCACGGCGCCGCTCATGACCTCGCCGTAGCGCTCGAAGGCACCCAGGCGCAGCCGCTGCAAGCCCGAGGTCGAATAGACCGAGAGTGCCACGTAGGTCGCGATCGTGCTGAGCGCAAAAACCGCCGCCATCGTCGCCATCAGCCCGGCGCCATAGCGGGCCGCCGCGAAAAACGCCGGGATCCCTTCGACCATCGGCGAAGAGCCGAGGATCAGCAGCAACGCGGTGCGCGCCGTAGTCTTGTGCCGGTGGCGATGCAGCGGAGGTTCGGTCGCAAACTCTGCAAGCACCCCGTGCATGCTCGCCGGCGTGTGGTCGTGCCAATGCAAATGCGCCGCGCCCCGCCCGTGGCGGTGCAGATGCGCGTGCCGGGTCAGAACCGCGGTCTCGCCGCGCAATGGGGCGTAGAGCCGGTCGTCTTCGACAGCCGGCGCCGGCGCGTATGCCGGCGCTTGATCCGGGGGTTCGGGGTCGTTTCGCCCGTTGCCGTCGACATGCCGATGGAGATGGGGGTGGCCGTGGTTGTGGTCGCGGCCGTGGCCATGCCCGTGCAGATGCGCGTGCCGACCGGAATGATGCGGCTCGGGCCAGGCCGAGACCGCGATCCAGCCGCCAAACGCGATCAGGGCCACGCTCGAGACGAGATCGACCAGATGACCAAACCGATCGGCGAAAGCGATGCCGGCGACCCATACCGCCAGCGCGATCGCCAAGGTCGAGAGGACGTGCCCGGTTCCGGCCTGGAATGCCGCGCGGGCGGTCTCGGCTCGCGACCAGCCGCGCTGGCGCGCGATCACCGCGATCGGGAGCCAATGATCGGGGACGATCGTATGCAGGACGCCGACCGCGACGACAGCACCGATCAGCAGCAGCTGGGGCGCCAGCAGCAGCGGCGCGAAATTCATTCTTCGTCCCCGTCTACTCGCCCGTGTCCGTGCCGGTGGTCGGGGTCGACATGGCTGTGCGGATGGGAATGGCGGGTGCCGTCGGCATGGGTGTGGTCGTGCTCGTGAAAGGCGATTTCGAGCCGCCGGCCAAAGGCGTCGGCGATCCGGCACAGGGTTTTGAGGCTGGGCACATGGTCGCCGCGTTCGAGCCGCGAGATCATCGACTCGGTCATGCCGAGCCGGCGCGCCAATTGCCGCTGGGTTTCGCCGCTGTCGGCGCGCAGCTCCAATAATCGGCGCGCGCACGCGGCGGCGACGGCGCCGCTGTCGTTTGCCGCTCCCCGATCCGACACAGGTTCCACCGGCGCTCCTTCGCAAATTTGCGAAGCATACCTTAGCAAACTTGCGAAGCCGCCGTCAAACCCGCCGGCACAGCCCCCGCGTCGCAACAAAAAACGCGGGCAAGCAGGCCCGCGCTTTCCGTTCGCCCCGCCTCTGACCCTGGGCCCCCGCTTGCGCGGGGGCGACGGACGAGAGGGCGCGGGAGGTCAGGCCACCCTAGTCGGTGGCGCCGGCCTTGTCGACGTCGTTGCGATAGTAGACCCCGATGCATCCTGTCAGGCAGCCGAGGATGGCGTTGTTGGCCGGCATCGGCACGAACACATAGTTGTTCGCGGCATTGGCGGCGACCGAGTGCGAGCTCCCTGAGACATGCTTTATCGGTGTTGTAGCCGCCGGCACATTGATTGTCGGCACGATTTGATCGAGGCTTTGGCTCGTTCCGTCGATCACCCCAAGGATCGCCGCACCCTCATCCGTGGTCGAAGTGGCGCCCGTGGTCGCGGCCACCGGATGCGCCGAATAGGGCGAATTTGAGGTTCCGGTGTACCAGTGATCGTCGCCGGAATTGTACCAGACCTCATCCGATGAGCCGACACCCGACACAAACGCGTAGACCCCGTTGGTGTCGATGATCACCTGCAGCGGGTTGGCGCTGTCCGTGTCGGCGCCGAACCAGGGAGTTCCCATCGTGTCGTAGACGACACTGCAGCCCGCCAGAAAGGTCTGGTTCGGCCCGAGAGCAAGACCGGCCGGCATGCAGAACGGAATTGCGAACGTCGTTTCGACCTTCGCGGTCAGCGGATTGATACGCGCGATCCCGCCGATGATGCCCGGCGCCGTTGTCGTTCCCGAGATCGACGGGACCGACATGTAGAAGCGCTGCGTTGCAGGGTCCCATGCCGGCTGCTCGGCGCCATTGGTCGCGTTCGTGAAGGTGATTTTCTTTCCGACCGTCAGCGCGCATGTCTTGCTGACGCTGATCAAGGTGACAAAAGGTGGCGTCGCGGCGTTGTTCGCCACCAGCAGCAGGTCGTCCTTCGGGTCGAAGGCCATTTCATCCGCGCGGAAATCAGTGGCGGGACCGGTGGCGACGCTGCTGACCTGTTTGCCGGTAGGAAGCGCGAACGACACCACGCGGCTGGGACCGTCGCCGGCGAAGAGACAGTCCTGCCCGGCGACGACACCAGTCACGACGCCGTTGGGACCTGAGGTTGAGTTGTTGCCGGTGGCTCCGGCGAACGCAGGCGTCGCCTTGATCTGCTTGACAAAAACGCCGGTTTTGGCGTTGACGACATCGACCGCCGCGTTCGAGCGGTCGCCGAGATAATAGGTTTGCGATACCGGATCGACCCAGCTGATGTCAAACCCGTACATCCCGCCGCTGGCGTTGGTCGAGGCCACCGGGACCGGGATCGTAAATTGCAGCGTGACCGGCCCGTTACTTTCCGGGGCGGCCGCCCAGGCGCCGGTCCCGACCAGCAGCAGGGCCGGCGAAGCCACGGCCATCAGCGCCGAAATGCGCCTTTCCCTCCGGAGGAGACCGCGAGAAAATTTAATACCCTGAAACATAGCGAGTCCTCCCGTTACAGTTCATTTACAATAGGGCGAGCGAAACCCCAGGTGCCCCGCCGCGAAAATTCCTGAGGCCCACCATATTGTCAACAAGTTTTAGACGAAGTATTAACACCTTAATAATAACTTAAACATAAACGATTAAAAGTTGGTAAAATTTATTTAACTAGCGCGAACCGGGTGGATTATCTCCAAAGCGGGATTGACCGCGGGTTGCTCTACCGATTCGGGATCGTCGGCCCGACCGGGCGCGCGTCACGCGACTGGCCCCGAGATGGTGCAGAGCCATTTGACCGTTGCGGCGCAATCGACAGCAAGCGCGGATGCCGGTGCGCTTCTGCCAGGCCGACCGGATTCGCCCGTGAGAGGTCGTATTTGGCCCTGTACTTGCTTTAACCCTGGCTCCGGTCTTCGAGATCGTGCCGAGGAAACCACCGCGCGGTGCTCGTGCCTTTTATTTGACACCATGGCCGTGGCGGGCGATCCGATGCCGGGCCGCGGCGCCAGGGTCCGTGCTCAGGGCGGCAGCAGCGGTTCGCCGCGCATGTACCTGCCGCGGCAGAACAGCAGCGTCGGCTTGGGCGTGTGGGCGTAGCGCTCGACGTGGCCGATAAAGATGATGTGGTCGCCGCCGTAATGGCGGTACTCGTTGCGGCACTCGAAATGCGCGGCGGCGCCGATCAGCACCGGGGCGCCGCATTCCGGGATGATGTGGTCGATCTCGGCGAATTTGTTGTCGTGGGTGCGGGCGAACTTGTTCGACAGCTCGATCTGGTCGTAAGCCAGGATGTTGACGACAAAGTGCGAGCCTTCCTGAAACGCCGGCAGGCTCTGCGCATAGAGCGAGGCGCTCCACAGCACCAGGGGCGGCGCCAGCGACACCGAGGTGAACGAGTTGGCGGTCATGCCATAAAGACCGCCATCCTTGCCGCGGGCGGTGATGATCGTCACCCCGGTCCCGAAGGTCCCGAGCGCGCTGCGGAAATCGCGCGAGTCGAAACCCTCCCCCTCCGTCGCCTTGACCGGTGCCGCGTGGCTGCCGGGATGCTCGTTCGCGGCGGGCTCCATGGCAAGGGCCGCGGATTGTGGCTTCTTGTCCTGCACGATCAAACCCCTCGTTACGCCGTCGCAATCCGTCACAATGGTGAGTTGGGCGGCAGACCGAGCGCCACTCGTCCAAAGACCGCGCCGTTGACATCCCAGTTCAGCATGTAATGGGCGTTGGCGGCGTGGACGTCGCGAAAGGCGCGTTGGATCGGATTGCGTGCATAGATCGCGCCACCGCCGGTCGCGGTAAACAACAGGTCGACGGCACGGGTGCACAAGGTCGCGGCGAAGGCGCCGTCGCGCCGGTAACGGGCCCGCTGCTCGAGGCTCGGCACGATCCCGGCCTCGGTGATCCGCGTCGCCTCGTCGCAATCGCGCAGCACGATCGCCTCGGCGGCGTCGGAGAGGGCCGCGGCCTCGGCAAGGTGAACCTGGATGTTGGTGTAATCGGCGATGTTGCGCCCGGTATAGGCGCTCAGCCGAGTGCGGGTCGTCTCGGTGAAATGTCGGATGGCGCCGCGGGCGATGCCGAGCGACACGCCGGCGATGGCAAACCCGAACAAGCTCACCGCCGGCAATTTGTAGAGCGTCCCAGGGTTGAGCTCGCTGCCCCGGTTGGGGCCGCCCTTGATCCGCTCGGTCGCGAGCGTGCGATAGGCCGGGACATAGACGTCGGCGACTTCGACATCCTTGCTGCCGGTGCCGGCGAGGCCGATCACTTGCCAGGTGTCGATGACCGTGTAGTCGCCGGCCGGCAGCAAAAACATGCGCGGCTCGTTCTGGCCGGTCTCCTCGTCGCTGACGATCGCCCCGAACATGTTCCAGGTCGCGGGGTCGATCCCGCTCGAAAACGGCCAACGGCCGCTCAGGCGGTAGCCGCCGGGGACGCGCCGGGCGCGGCCGCGGGCAAAAATCAGCGCCGAGCTGATCAGGCTGTCGGGCGAATGGCCCCAGATTTCCTCCTGCGCCTCGGGATGCCACATTCCCAACAGCCAATGGTGGGCGGCGAGGTTCGCCAGCACCCAGGCGGTCGAGCCGCAACCCTGGCCGATCACCGCCGTCAGCTCGAACAAGGCGCGATACGGCAGCTCGCTGCCGCCGACCCGCGCCGGCTGGAGGATGCGGAACAACCCGCTCGAATGAAGGTCGGCGATCGTCTCGTCGGGCAGGTGGCGCAGCTCTTCGGCGCGTTCGGCACGCTCGCGCAACACCGGGACCAGGGCCTCGGCGCGCGCCACCAGCTCTTCAAAACGCGGCGCCGCCGCACGGCGTCCGGTCGTTGCCTCGGGCATTGCTTTCCTCCCGGGGGTGAGCCACCCCATGCCATTCTACCCGCCGCGCCCAAGGCCGGCGAGATCAAACCAGATATGGGCAGTCACGCCCGCTATGCAGCAGCTTGGGACGGGTTCTGCGCGGCCGAAACCCGTCGCCGGGACCGGCCAGCAGCAAAGAGTGTGAGAGCGACGGCCAAAAACGCCTTGAGAGAAACATCAGGCGATCGATAACGCCGACGCCGAAATGTTCTCGCCGGTTACCTCGGCGCAAGCCGCGGTTCATTCGGTCAGCGTCCACACCAATGGCAATCCGGCAATGCGGCCGCTGCCCTGGAGCGTAGCCGGCCGTCTTCAACGCCTCGTCCCGACCGGGAAGGCGTGCACCAGGTGCTGTGGTGAGCGCAGCGATTGAATTCGGCTTGCAGCAAATCGTCAAAAAGGTACAAAGTTACGTGAAGGTTCGATTGGTTCGCAATCTGACCAAGTTGGTGATTTGCGCTCTATTCTGCTCGGCAGCGCTTCCGGCGGTCGGCGGCTTGCCTGCCGACGACGGCGCCCAAGGGCTTGCCGCTTGTTGAGCGGAGCCGGACCGGGTCGCGGCCTCGGGTAACGTTATGCCAGGATGTGCTCGAGGCGGATCGGCAGGTCGCGCACGCGGATGCCGGTCGCGTGCCACACGGCGTTGGCGACTGCCGCCGCGACCCCGACAATCGGCAATTCGCCGAGGCCCTTGACCCCGATCGGGTTGACCAGCCGGTCGTGCTCCTCGATAAAAATCGTCTCGATATCCGGGATATCGGCGTTCACCGGCATCAGGTATTCGGCGACATTCGGGTTGGTCACGCGGCCGATATTGGGATCGATCTCGGTCGCTTCGAGCAGGGCCATGCCGATCCCGAAGACGATGCCGCCCAGCGCCTGGCTGCGCGCGGTCTTGGCGTTGAGGATGCGGCCCGGGGCGAAGGCGCCGACGCAGCGGTTGACGCGGATCTCGCGCAGCACGGGGTCGACCCGCACCTCGACGAATTGCGCACCAAAGGAGTGCATCGAATAGTGCTGCTTTTCGTCGCCGGGTGCCGCACTCCCCTCGGCCTCGAACCGGTCGAGCCGGTTTTTGTCGAGAAGGCCCGGGATGCTGACCCGCAGCCCCGGCGCATCGCGCAAGCGAACAAATCCCTCCTTGAGCACCAGGTCCGCAGCGGCGGCACCGGCCAATGGCGAGCGGTTGTCGGCAAGCGCCAGCTTGAACAGTTTCGCTTTTGCCGCGTCGACCGCGGCGAGTACCGCGGGTCCGACGCTCGCCGCGCTCTGCGAGCCGCCCGAAACCGGCGCCGGCGGAAAGAGGCTGTCGCCGAGCTCGAACCGCACCTTGTGGATCGGCATGCCAAGCGCGTCGGCGGCGACCTGCGCCATGACCGTGTAGGTGCCGGTGCCGAGGTCCTGGGTCGCGGCCTGGACGACGACCCCGCCGTCGCCGCCGAACACCACACGGGCGCTCGCCTTTGAGCGGTTCGCAGGATAGGTCGCGGTCGCCATGCCCCAGCCGATCAGCACGTCGCCGTCGCGCATCGACCCCGGCTGCGGCGAGCGCCTGTACCAGCCAAACGCCTCGGCGCCCGCGGCATAGCACTGGCGCAGGGATTTGCTCGAAAACGGCTTGTCCTCGTGCGGGTCGGTTTCGGCATAGTTCAAAAGCCGCACCGCGAGCGGGTCGCGCCCGGAAGCGGCGGCAAGCTCGTCGATCGCCGATTCGAGCGCAAAGCTGCCGCTCGCCTCGCCCGGCGCGCGCATAAAGGTCGGCAACGGCATGTTGAGCGGCACGAGGCGGTGGCTGACCGCGACATTCGGGCAGGCGTAGAGCATTTCGCTGATCAGGCCCGCGGGCTCGGCAAACTCGCCGATCTCCGGTGGCGACATCTCGGCCACGACATCGTGGCGCAGCCCCATCAGCCTGCCGTCCGGCGCGGCGGCGATCTTCACCCGCTGAATCGTCCGCGGCCGGTAGCCGTTCGAGGTATACATCTGCGCGCGGGTCAGCACGAGCTTGACGGGGCGCCCGACCCGCCGCGCCGCCATCGCCGCCAGGGTCACATGCGGCCAGGTCACGCCCTTGCAGCCAAAGCCGCCGCCGACAAACGGGCAGATCACGCGAATCTGCTCGGGCTTGATGCCGAACAGCACCGAGAGCGTGTGCTGCGAGGCGTCGATGCCTTGCGTCGCGCTGTAGACCGTCAGCCGGTCGCCGTCCCACAATGCGATCGTCGCATGCGGCTCCATTGGGTTGTGGTGCTCGACCGGCGTCGTGTAGGTCAAGTCGAGGCGGATCGCCGCCGCGTCCCATGCCGCATCCGGGTCGCCGCGGCGGCTGTCGGGCGGACGCGAACCGTTGCGGAAATGCTTTGGCGGATAAGCCTCGGCCAATTCGTCGGCCATGCGGATCGCCGCCTCGCCTTCCCGGTAGCTGACCTTGACCAGAGATGCCGCGTATTGGGCGCGTTCAAGCGTGTCGGCGACGACGACCGCAATGTGCTGGCCGTTGTAGTAGACCTTGTCGTCCTGCAACAGCGGGATGCCGACGACATTGCCGCGGGTTTCGTTCTGGCCGATCGTGGTGGCTTGCGGCAGCCGCGGCGCATTGTCCGGGGTCAGGATCGCCAACACCCCCGGCACCGCTTGGGCGGCGGCGAGGTCGAAGCCGGCGATCCGCCCGCTCGTGACCGTGCTCTGGACGAGGACCGCGTGAACGACATTGTCGATGTCGAACTCAGCGGCGTATTTGGCGCGGCCGGTGACCTTGAGGCGGCCGTCGCGGCGGTCGATCGGCAGGCCGGTAACGCGGGTCATCGCACACTCCTCCTCACGCCGCCGCGATCGTCAGCGCGCGGACGAGGGCGCGCTGCATCAGCGGGATTTTGAAGACGTTCTGCGACAACGGCCGGGCGCCGTCGGCGGCATGCGCCGCGGCGACGGCAAACGCGTCCGGTGTCGCCGGGCCGCCGGCGAGCGCGGCCTCGACCGCCGGCAGCCGCCACGGCTTGGTGCCGACCCCGCCCATCGCGATCCGCGCGGCGGTGACCTGCCCGCCGGCGATGCCCAGAACCACCGCCACCGAGACCAGCGCGAATTCGAACGAAGCGCGGTCGCGCACCTTCAGATAATGCGAGTGCCGCCCGGCGGTCGCGGCCGGAACCAGGATCGCGGTGATGATCTCCCCCGGCTGCATGACGGTCTCGCGCTGCGGCGTCGCGCCCGGCAGCAGATGAAATTCGCCGAGCGGGACCCGGCGGGCATCCGCCGCCGCCCCGCGCAACTCGACGACCGCGTCGAGCGCCGTCAGTGCGACGGCGAGATCCGATGGGTTGGTTGCGACGCAATGCTCGCTGCCGCCGAGCACTGCGAGCAGGCGGTTGTCGCCCGCGATCGCCGGGCAGCCCGATCCCGGCGCCCGCTTGTTGCACGGAAAGCCGACATCGCGGAAATAGCCGCAGCGGGTGCGCTGCAACAGGTTGCCGCCCATCGTCGCCATGTTGCGCAGTTGCGGCGAGGCGCTGGCGAGCAACGCCTCGGCGATGATCGGCCAACGGCGGCGCAGCTCCGGGTGATCGGCGGCGTCGCTCATCGGCACCAGCGCACCGATCCGCGCCCCCTCCTCGGTGATCTCGACATGGTCGAGCGGCAGCCCGGCGAGGTCGACGAGCTGTTTCGGGCGCTCGACGTCGTCCTTCATCAGCTGCATCAGATCGGTGCCGCCGGCGATGTATTTGGCGCCGGGGCCGTTCGCGGCGGCGAGTGCGGCGTCGAGGTTGCCGGGTGTGGCGAGCGTGAAGGGCTGCATTGCTCAGGCCCCCTTCGCCGCTTCTCTGATCGCGGCGCGGATGTTCGGGTAGGCGCCGCAGCGGCAGATGTTGCCGCTCATCCACTCTTTGATCGTCGCGTCGGTCAGCGGCCGGCCCTCGGCGACCAATGCCGCCGCCGACATGATCTGGCCCGGCGTGCAATAGCCGCACTGAAACCCGTCATGCGCGAGGAAGGCGGCCTGCATCGGATGCAATTCGCCGTCGGCGTCGGCGAGACCCTCGATGGTCGTGATCGCCTTGCCCTGCGAGCGCACCGCCAGGGTCAGGCACGAATTGACCCGGCGGCCGTCGACATGGACCGTGCACGCCCCGCAGGCGCCGCGGTCGCAGCCCTTTTTGGTGCCGAAGAGCCGCAAGCGCTCGCGCAACGCGTCAAGCAGGGTGACCCGCGGCTCGACCGACAACGGATAGCGCGCCCCGTTGACCTGGAGCACGATGTCGACCATGTCGGGGGTTCGCACCGGCTGCCCCGGATTTCCCGGCGCCGCCGGCTCCGGTGCCGCACGGACCACCGCCGGGTAGACCGCGACGCCGCCCGCCGCCCCGGCCGAGCTGTGCAGAAAACCGCGCCGGGTCAGATCCTGTCCGATCATCGGTTGTCGCCTTTATCGAAAAGCCGTTGTGTCGTTAACGCTGCGCGCCGGCGTCTCAGAGGCACGGGGCGCCGCGCCGCTTCCACTCGCAATGGCTTAAAAGCGCCGGGTCAGCGGGGCGGCGTCGAGCTTCCCGAGCGCTCGGCCGCGCTCGATCCAGCGCCCGCCGCCATCCCGGCGCCGCCGGCAAGCGCGCGCGCTTCGGCAAGGTGCTGCTCCAGCACCGGGATCAGATTGGCGGCAAAGGTCTTGATCATCTGGTTTTGACCGTCCCTCGCTTCCTGTTGGAAAATCGGGATGGTTTTTTCATGGTCGGCGACCTGGGACTGCATGTACTCCCGGTCGAACCGAGCACCGCTGAGACCTTCCAAGCGCTGATGCAATTGCTGGTCCTCAGCAGTCAATTTCGGCTGCGCGCTTTCGTTCTGGTCGGCCAAAATGGCCTTGAGCCAGTTGTTGGCCACCAACCCGTGATCGGTATACATCCAGCGGCCAAATTCCCTGACCGCGGGCGTGGCCCCTTTCTGCTGGGCGAGCTTGCCCATATCCGCCTCAGCGAGGCTGCCGTCGCCGGCGTGCTGGACAAAACTTTTGTCCTGTTGGCTGAGGCCTTGGGCCGCGGCAGTGCCCTGGGTAGTGGAAGTCTGGGTGGTTGAATTCTGCGCCCATGCGGGTGCGGCGATCAGCAGCGCGCAAACCGATGCTGCCGAGAGAAGCGTTTTCATGCGACGGCTCCTGTGCCAGGGGGACTTTCCTCCAACACCGCCGCATAACCGCCGTTCCCATGCCGCAATGCTGCCCCGGCAGGTCGCGATTTATTCGCGCTGCACCTGCCATACCACGGTCTCGCGGACATCCCGGTCCTCGATCTCGCGGCTTGTCGGCACCTGGTAACGGGCGCGCTCGACCAATCCGCGAGACGGCAGATACGCGCGGCCGGGGTCGCCGAGCAGCGCCAGGCTGCCGCCGGCGGCGCGCGCCCGCAACCACGGGACGACCCGCTCGGCCATCTCGCGCTCGTAGCAGACGTCGCCCGCAGTGACGACCTCCCAGCGCCAGTCGGCGCCGCCGATCACGTCGGCGGTCGTCACCTCGACCGCGACACGGTTGAGCGCGGCGTTGGCGGCAATCGCGGCGGCGGCGAAATCGTCGATCTCGGCAGCGAGCACGCAACCGGCGCCGGCCTTGGCGGCGGCAATGGCGACAAGACCCGAGCCCGACCCGAAATCGAGCACGCGGCGCCCGGCAAAGATCGCCGGATTGTCGAGCAGGTAGCGCGCGAGCGCGAGGCCGCCCGCCCAGGCAAACGCCCAGAACGGCGGCGGCACCGCACCGCGCGCCAGGCTCTCTTCGGTCGCCTGCCAGATCGGCGTCACCTCGGTCGCCAGGTGCAGCCGGATCTCGGGAACCAGCGGCGGCGCCTCGATTGCGGTGTTGCGGCGCACAAAGGCCGCGGGGTCCATTGGCGCGGTCAGCTCAAATGATTTCAAAGCAAATGACCGCTGACGATACCGCCAAGCAAGAGCCAGCCGACCAGCCGGTTCGAGCGGAACTTGGCGAGGCAGTCGGCCGGATCGTCGATGTCGACCCGCGCTGCCTGCCATGCCAGCTGCGCTGCCGCCAGCGCCAGCCCGACCCAGAACGGCGCCCTCATCCCCGCGATGCCGCCGGCCGATCCCCACAACGTCAACGCGGCGGCATAAAACACGAAAAGCCAGGGACGGGTGCGCGACCCCAGCGCCAGCGCCGAGGATTTGACGCCGATGCGGATGTCGTCTTCCTTGTCCTGATGCGCGTAGACCGTGTCGTAGCCGAGCGTCCACCAGACGCTGCCGAGATAAAGCAGCACAGGGGGCCAGCCGAGGCTGCCCGTCACCGCGGTCCAGCCGAGCAGCGCCCCCCAATTAAAGTTGAGGCCGAGAAAAATCTGCGGCCAGTAGGTAACCCGTTTCATAAACGGGTAGGTCCCGATCAGCCCGAGCACCGCAAAGCCGAGCATGATGCTGATGCGGTTGAGGCTGAGCAGCATCGCCGCCCCGATCGCCGATTGCAGCGCCAGAAAGGCCGCCGCCTGCCGCACGGTCACGGCGCCGCTCGGCAACGGGCGCAGCCGGGTACGAGCGACCCGGGCGTCGTAGTCGCGGTCGACGATGTCGTTCAAAGTGCAGCCGGCACCCCGCATGGCGAGCGCGCCGAGCGCGAACAGCGCCATCAGCAACGGGTCGGGCCAACGGCGGGCGGCGAGCGCGATTCCCCACCATCCCGGAAACAGCAGGAGCCATGTTCCGATCGGCCGGTCGAGCCGCGCCAGACGCGCATATGGCCGCAGGCGTGCCGGCAGCCGGCGCTCGACCCAGTCGCCGGGGCGGATGTCGCTCGCGTCCGAAAAACCCTTGCCCGCCTCCTCCCGGACCCCAGTCCGGGGGTCGGCACCCTCTCCCGCAATGCAGGAAAGGGTGGACCCAGCCCGAAGGGATGGGCGGGTGAGGGGGGTCGCGGTATCGGCCTTTTTCGCCGTCATGAGCTAATCTTGGCGACACATGCGACTGGGCTCAAGCCGCGGCGCCGACAATCAAGCCGCGGCGCCGACAAGGAGGAGAAGCAATGAGCGACCGCCCGGCCGCCCGGCTTTACGTTGCCGAGCCGCTCGCCGCCGGCGCCCTGATCGAGCTTGCGCCGGCGCAGGCGCATCATCTGCGAACGGTGCTGCGGCTTGGGCCGGGTGCTCCGGTTGCGGCGTTCAACGCGGGGGATGGCGAATGGCTGTGCCGCCTCGGCGAGGCCAGCCGCAACTGGACCTCGATAGCCGTCGCGCATCGGCTGCGCCCGGCCGCGCCCGAAGGCGACCTCTGGCTCGTCTTTGCGCCGGTCAAGCGCGCCCGGCTCGACTGGCTGGTCGAAAAGGCGACCGAGCTCGGCGTCTCGGCGCTGCTGCCGGTATGGACTCGGCACACCCAAAGCGAGCGCCTCAATCTCGACCGGCTGCGCGCCCATGCCGTCGCCGCCGCCGAGCAGTCGGAGCGGCTGTCGCTGCCGGAGCTGCGCCCGCCGCAGCCGCTCGAGGCCGCGCTCGCCGAATGGCCGGCCGGGCGCAGGCTGATCGTCTGCGACGAGACCGGCGCCGGCGAGCCGATTGCTGCCGCCGCAGCTCGCCTCGGCCCTGGCCCGGCCGCAATCCTGACCGGCCCCGAAGGCGGCTTCGCCGAGACGGAGCTTGATTATCTGAGCAAACTCTCTTTTGTTAGCCGCGTCGGGCTCGGGCCGCGGGTGTTGCGCGCCGACACTGCCGCGCTTGCGGCCTTGTCGGCGTTTCAGGCGATCGCCGGCGACTGGCGTCGCACCCGTCCTCGTTGACGGCGCCCGCCCAAGCGCCACCTAATCGGGGCTGCCGTTTTCGCGGGCGCCCTTCTCCGGAGTTTCGCCGAGCATGACGACGACGCCGAGCACGCCCGGAGAACCGATCACCGACAAGCGCCAGCTTGTCGAGACTCTCGAAGCCGGGTCGAAGCCGCCCGCGGCGTGGCGTATCGGGACCGAGCACGAAAAATTCGTCTTCCGCCGCTCCGACCTGCGGCGGGTGTCCTATGACGGGCCGGACGGCATCGCCGCCCTCTTGCAAGGGATGACGCGGTTTGGCTGGAAGCCGGTTGTCGAGGACGGCAACACGATCGCCTTGGCGAACGACGCGCGATGCTCGATCACGCTCGAGCCCGGCGGCCAGTTCGAATTGAGCGGCGCTCCGCTCGAAACCGTGCACCAGACCTGCGACGAGGTCCACGAGCACCTGCGCCAGGTACGCGAGGTTTGCGACGAGCTTGGCCTCGGCATGATCGGGCTCGGCTTCGACCCGAAATGGCGGCGCGAGGACATCCCGTGGATGCCCAAGGCGCGCTATCGCATCATGCGCGACTACATGCCGAAAAAGGGACGGCTCGGCCTCGACATGATGCTGCGCACCTGCACGGTGCAGACCAATCTCGACTATCGCTCCGAAGCCGACATGGTCAAAAAATTCCGGGCCAGCCTGGCGCTGCAGCCGGTGGCGGTGGCGCTCTTCGCCAACTCGCCCTTTGTCGAAGGCAAGCCGTCGGGCCTCCTCAGCCAGCGCAGCCTGGTGTGGACCGACACCGACCCCGACCGCTGCGGCACCCTGCCGTTTGTCTTCGAGCCGGGTTTCGGGTTTGAGCGCTATGTCGACTACATGCTCGACGTGCCGATGTACTTTGTCTACCGCGACGGCCGCTACATCGATGCGAGCGGTCAGTCGTTCCGCGATTTCATGGCCGGCAGGCTGCCGGTGTTGCCGGGCGAGGTGCCTCGTTTGGGCGATTGGATCGACCACATGACGACCGCCTTCCCCGAGGTGCGGCTGAAGACGTTTCTCGAAATGCGCGGCGCCGACGGCGGCCCGTGGCGGCAGCTGTGCGCATTGCCGGCGCTGTGGGTCGGGCTGTTATACGACGACGCGGCGCTCGACGCTGCCGCCGACCTCGTGGCCGACTGGACCGCCGAGGAACGCGAGGCGATGCGCCGCGAGGTGCCGCGGCAGGGCTTGGCGACGCCGCTGCGCAGCCGCACCCTGCGCGACGTGGCGCTCGAAATGCTCGACATCGCCCGCGAGGGACTGCACCGCCGCGCCCGCCGCAGCGCGTTTGGCGAGGACGAGACCCATTTTCTCGACCCGCTCTTCGCAATCGCCGGCTCGGGCCGCACCCCGGCTGAGGAGCTGCTCGAAGACTTCCGCACCCGCTGGCACGGCAACATCGACCCGGTCTTCACCGACTACGCGTATTAAAAGCCCGCCCTTTGGCCGGGGTCGGCGCGGAATAGGTTGACGAACTGCACGTGCAGCTGACCTCCGAAGAATAAAAACGGCTTGCCGAGCTCGCCGCCCGCGACGGCCGCACCGCGGAGGGTATCGTGCGTGACGCGGTCAGGCGTTACTCATGAAGAAGTCGGAAATCGGATCTTTCCGGCTGCTGCGGATCCGCTGGTCGCCGGAACTGGCCGTGAGCGGCCCTACTCGATGACGATGCGGGGCGGGGGGCGCAGCACGCTCTCGCCGGAAACTTTCTGCCAGACGCGGGCGGCGATCCGGCGGAACACTTCGGCGTGCGGGTTCTGGGGGTCGGAGACGGTGATCGGGTGGCCCGAATCCGAGGTCTCGCGGATCGCGAGGTCGAGCGGCACCTCGCCCAAAAACTCGGCGCCGAGCTGCAGGGCCTCGCGCCGGGCGCCGCCATGCGAAAAAATCTCGCTGCGGCCGCCGCAATGCGGGCACAGGAAATAGCTCATGTTCTCGACGATGCCGAGCACCGGCACGTCGACCTTTTTGAACATGTTGAGCCCCTTGCGCGCGTCGAGAAGGGCGATGTCCTGCGGTGTCGAGACGATGACCGCGCCGGCGAGCGGCACCTGCTGCGCCATCGTCAGTTGCGCGTCGCCGGTGCCGGGCGGCATGTCGACGACCATGATGTCGAGGGTGCCCCACTCGACCTCGCGCAGCATCTGCTGCAACGCGCTCATCACCATCGGCCCGCGCCAAATCATCGGCGTGTCCTCGGGGACAAGAAACCCCATCGACATCACCCGCAGCCCGTAATTCTCCATCGGCTGCAAGGTCTTGCCGTCGCGCGAGCGGGGCCGGCCCGAAATCCCGAGCATGCGCGGCATCGACGGCCCATAGATGTCGGCGTCGAGCACCCCGACAGCGAGCCCGTTCGCCTTCAAGCCGAGCGCCAGGTTGGCGGCGACCGTCGACTTGCCGACCCCGCCCTTGCCCGAGGCGACGGCGACGATCGCGCCGACTCCGGGGATCGCCCCGCGTTGTGTCCGGTGCGCCGGATGCGCTGCCGGTGCGCGCCCGGCCCCGGGTGCTGCCCCGGACGCTGGCGGCGGCGGCGCGACCCGGCTCCGCGGTGCGGACTGCGCGGTCAAGACCGCGGTCACCGAGAGCACCCCCGGCACCGCGTCGACGGCGCGCTCGGCGGCCTCGCGCAACGGCTCGAGCCGCGGCCCGCGCTCGGGCTCGACCTCGATCGAAAAGGCGACGTTGCCGTCGCGGATCGCGACCCCCGAGACCATCCCGAGCGCCACGATGTCGGCGCCGCGCTCGGGGTCGGCGATTGTGGCGAGCGCGTCGAGGACCTGCTTTTCGGTGACGGCCATTGCATTCCCCAGTCGGGCCCCAGTCGGGCGGAGGAGCCGGGAGCGGCGGGCCGCGCCCGGTCGCGATGCGTCCCAGAAGCAGGACGCGACAATAATCCGATGCCCGCCGAGCGCGAAATCGGGCAATGTCTCGGAAGCGGTCCCGCGAGCATCGCCGGATGCAGCGGAATCTGGGTCGGCCGGCGGCGCTTGACAACACCCGCGCGCGCCCTCTATCGGGTCGCAAGCGTGGTGCGTCGCGCTTTTGAAGACCGTGGCCCGAGGGCGCCTCGACCCGACCCAGCGCCGCGGAAAGGTACCGTCTCGATGATCTGGCAGAGTCAAGGGGGCGGTCCGTGGGGCGGCGGTCCCCGCGGCGGCGGCCCATGGGGCGGCGGCCCCCGCAACAATGGCGGCGGCCCCGGCCCGCGCAATCGCGGCCCCTACCCGCCGGATTTCGAGGAATGGCTGCGGCGCGGCCAGGACCGGGTACGGCGGATCATGCCCGGCGGGTTCGGCACCGGCACCGGGATCGCGGTCGTCCTGATCGCGATCGTCGTGATCTGGCTGGCGAGCGGGTTTTACCGCGTCGAGCCCGACGAGGTCGGCATCGTGCTGCGCTTTGGCGCCTACAACCGCACCACCCAGCCCGGGCTCAACTATCACCTGCCGAGCCCGATCGAAACCGCGTTGACGCCAAGCGTCACCCGCGTCAACCGCACCGAGATCGGCTATCGCTCGGGCGAGACCCAGACCACCCGCGAGCCGGTGTCGACCCAGGTGCCCGAGGAAGCGTTGATGCTGACCGGCGACGAGAACATCGTCGACGTCAACTTCACCGTTTTCTGGGTGATCAAGGACGCCAAGGCTTATCTCTTCAACATTCGCGACCCGGAGCTGACGGTCAAATCGGCGTCCGAGAGTGCTATGCGCGAGGTTATCGGCGAGACCCCGATCGCCCAGGCCCTGGCCGAAGGGCGGGCCAAGATCGAGGCCCAAACCCGGCAATTGCTGCAGGCGATCCTCGACACTTACGGCTCGGGGATCGAGATCACCCAGCTGCAGCTGCAGCGGGTCGACCCGCCAGCCGAAGTCATCGACTCGTTCCGCGATGTCCAGGCCGCACTTGCCGACCGCGCGCGCTTGCGCAACGAAGCTGAATCCTACCGCAACAGCATTATCCCGCGGGCGCGCGGCGACGCGGTGCGGATCGAGCAGGAGGCGGAGGCTTATCGCCTCGCGACGATCGCCCGCTCGCAGGGCGACGCGGCTCGTTTTTTGTCGGTCTACGAAGCGTTTAAGGTGACGCAGGACGTGACGCTGGAGCGGCTCTACCTTGAAACGATGGAAGAGGTGCTGAAGAACAGCAACAAGGTCATCATCGACAAATCCGCCCAAAGCGCGACCGGAGTTCTCCCCTACCTGCCGCTGCCCGCGCTCGGCAGCGGCGCCAAGCCCGGGACGGCGCCGACCACAAACGCTCCCGGCGCCGCGGTGCCCGGCGGCGGGATTCCGCCCCAGTCGCAACCGGCGGTCCAATCCTCGGACACGGCGGCCCCGGCGCCGCCGCAAAGCAACGGACAGGATTGAGGCGATGGACAGGATTGCGACGATGCCGGCGACGAGGACGAGACGATGAGCCGGCGCGCCCTGTTTGCGGTTGCCGCGGTGCTCGTGGTGGCCGGCATCTTTGCGATGAGCTCGCTGTTCATCGTCGACCAGACCGAGCAGGCGCTGGTGCTCCAGTTCGGTCAGCCGCGCCGGGTCATCTACAACCCCGGCCTCAAGTTCAAGCAGCCGTTCATCCAAAATGTGATCGTCTACGACAAGCGCTTGCTCGATTTCGAGCCGCCGCCCGAGGAGGTCATCGCCTCGGACCAGAAGCGCCTCGTCGTCGACACCTATGCGCGCTACCGCATAATCAACCCGCTGCTGTTCTATCAAACGGTCTTCACCGAGGCCGGGGTGCGCGCCCGGCTTGGCGCGCTCGTCAGCGGCAGCCTGCGGCAGGTCATCGGCAACGTGACCCTCTCGGCGCTGCTGTCGCCCGACCGGGCGAAAATCATGCGCCAGATCCGCGACGAGGTCGCCGGTCAGGCCAAGCCGTTTGGCATCGACGTCGTCGACGTCCGCATCCGCCGCGCCGATCTGCCGGCGCAAAACAGCGAGGCGATCTACGCCCGCATGCGCTCCGAGCGCCAGCAGCAGGCGGCGCAATACCGCGGCGAAGGCGCGGAGGCGGCGCAGACCGTCCGCGCCAACGCCGACCGCGAGCGGACCGTGATCCTCGCCGACGCGCAGCGCAACGGCCAAAAGCTGCGCGGCGCGGGCGACGCGCAGGCTATCGAGATCTACGCCAAGGCATACAACCAGGATAAGAATTTCTTTACCTTCTACCGCTCGCTGCAGGCTTATCGCGATGCCTTCGGCGGCAGCAACACGTCATTCGTGCTGAACCCGAACAGCAGCTTTTTCCGCTATTTCGAGAGTCCGACCGGGACGGCGCCGCCGACCCCCGGGACGGCGGCCTCCGCACCGGCGCCAAAGCCCGGTTCACGATGAACCAAACGCCTGCGGCCGGCCGCTAACCCCGATCCGGTCGGCCAATGCGCGATGTGCCGATGCGCGACTTGTGGACGGCGTTTGCCCTCGTCCTGGTCATCGAGGGCTGTCTCTATGCGCTGTTCCCCGAAGCGATGAAGCGGGCCGCGGCGCGGGCGCTGGCGCTGCCGCCGCACACGCTGCGGCTCGCCGGTCTCGCCGCCGCCTGCGCCGGGGTCGCCCTCGTGTGGCTGGTCCGCCGCTGATTGAGCCGCGCTGTCCGTGTTGCCGCCGGCCGCAGATCTCGGTTTCTGAAAGCGGCTGGCTTGGCGCCGGCTTCTCCCGTAATCTCCGGGCGAAGCCGAAGAGGAAAATCGCGCCCCGAACGCCGGCTTAAGCCGCGCGCCCGTAGGGCCACCACGAGGAGTGGACCAGGTGCCGTTCCGCCCATCGATTCTGATGCGCCGTGCCGCCGCCGCCTGCTGCGCCGCGTTCCTCGCCGCGGCTCCGGCGGCGGTCGCGATCGCCCCGACGCCGGTGCTGGCGCGCGGCGCGCCCGACAGCTTCGCCGACCTCGCGGCCAGGCTGCTGCCCTCGGTCGTCAACATCTCGACGACGCAGACCCTGAAAACCGCGGGCGGCGACGAAGGCGGGCAGGATCTGCCGCAGTTTCCGCCGGGCTCGCCGTTCGAGGAATTTTTTCACGACTTCCTCGAGCGCAACCTGCCCAAGGGCGACCACCCCGACGTGACGCCGCGCAAGGCGACCTCGCTCGGCTCGGGCTTTGTCATTGACCCCGCCGGCTACATCGTCACCAACAACCACGTCATCGCCGACGCCGACGAGATCACCGTCATCCTGCACGACAACACCAACCTGAAGGCCAAGGTGATCGGCCGCGACACCAAGACCGACATCGCACTGCTCAAGGTCAAAGCCGACAAGCCGCTGACCGCGGTGGCCTGGGGCGACAGCGACAAGGCGCGGGTCGGCGACTGGGTGCTGGCGATCGGCAACCCGTTCGGGCTTGGCGGCAGCGTCACTGCCGGGATTCTGTCGGCCCGCCAGCGCGATATCAATTCGGGCCCCTATGACGACTTTCTGCAGACCGACGCGCCGATCAACCGCGGCAATTCCGGCGGGCCGATGTTCAACATGGACGGCCAGGTGATCGGCATCAACACCGCGATCTACTCGCCGTCGGGCGGCTCGATCGGGATCGGCTTTGCGATCCCCTCGGCGCTGGCCGAGGAGGTCGTCAGCGAGCTTAAGGACGAATCCGATCACATCGTGCACCGCGGCTGGCTCGGCGTCCGCATCCAGGCGGTGACCGACGAGATCGCCGAGAGCCTCGGGCTCGACAAGGCGCGCGGCGCGCTGGTGGCGAGCGTCAGCGACAAGGGTCCGGCTCAGGCCGCCGGCATCCAGCCGGGCGACGTGATCCTCGATTTCGACGGCAAGGACGTGAGCGACATGCGGCGGCTGCCGCGCCTCGTCGCCGAGACGCCGGTCAACAAGTCGGTTCCGGTGACGCTGTGGCGCAAGCACGCGCGGACCTCGGTGGAGGTCAAGGTCGGCCGGCTCGCGGAGGGCGACCAGCAGCTGGCGAGCACCAAGAGCGCCCCGCCGAAAACCCTCAAGCGGGAAAGCAGCCTGGTTAAGACGCTCGGCCTCACATTGTCCGGCATCACGCCCGAGCTGAAGGACAAATACGCGCTCGGCGATGACACGAAAGGGGTCGTCGTCGTCGACGTCGCCAAAAACAGCTCGGCCGCCGACAAGGGCTTTCACGCCGGCGACGTGATCATGGAGGCGGCGCAAGAGGAGGTGAAAAACCCCCAGGACCTCGCCGCCAGGATCGACGACGCCAAAAAATCGGGACGCAAGTCGATCCTGCTGCTGGTCCAGCGCCAGGGCGATTTGCGCTTTGTGGCGCTGCGCGTCGATCAGGGGTGAGGCGGCGCCGCCGCGGCGGCGAATTCGGTCCGGCGGTAGCCCTGGGCGTAGAGCAGCCCGGTCAGGTCGGCATGGTCGAGACGCGCATCAGCGGCGGCGGCAACCATCGGCTTGGCGCGAAAGGCGACGCCGAAACCGGCCGCGCCCAGCATCGGCAGGTCGTTGGCGCCGTCGCCGACCGCCAGCGTAAGCACCGGCGCGATGCCGAGTTCGCCGGCAAGCGCGAGCAAAGCCTGCCGCTTTGTCTCGGCGGTGACGATCGGCGGCAGCACCCGGCCGGTCAGCCGGCCGTCGACGACCTCCAGCCGGTTGGCGACGACGCGGTCGAAGCCGAGCTCCGCCGCGATCGGCTCGGCAAAGACCGTGAACCCGCCGGTGACGAGCGCGGTCGCCGCACCGGCGCGCCGCATCGTCGCCACGAGCGCGCGGGCGCCGCCGGTCACACGGATCCGGGCGGCGGCCTCGGCCAGCACGCCGATGTCGGTCCCGGCCAGCAACGCGACGCGGGCGGCGAGCGCGCCGGCGAACTCGATCTCGCCGTTCATCGCCCGCCGCGTGATCTCGGCGATGCGCGGCCCGATCCCAAGGATCAGCCCGAGCTCGTCGAGCATCTCGTTTTCGATGACCGTCGATTCGAGATCGGCGGCGAGCAGCCGCTTGCGCCTGCCGGCCTCCGGTTGAACCACGACGTCGACCGCGGCGCCCCCGATCAGCGCGCGGGCGGTTTCGGTGACATCATCGGGGGACGCAGCGTCGAGAAACAAGTCGCAGGCTTCTGCGGGCGCAAGCCACACGGGCTCGGCGCGAATCGCGAGCTTGTCGCGAACCGCGGCGGCGAGCCGGAGCAGGCCGCGTTCCCGGGTGGCGGCGATCAGGGTTACGACGAGGCGCATCGCCCGTCCTCCTACGCCGCCGGTCGTCTGGCCGGCAAGCACGAAGGCGCGCCGCCGGTCGTCATCGTCGCTGGTCCGACGGCCAGCGGCAAATCGGCGCTGGCGCTGGCGCTGGCGGAACAATGGGGCGGCGCCGTCATCAATGCCGACGCGCTGCAATGCTGCCGCGACCTCGAAATCCTGACCGCGCGTCCCGACGCCGCGGCGCAGGCGCGGGCGCCGCATCGGCTCTACGGCTTTCTCGATGCCGCCGAGCGCGGGTCCGCCGGCGCCTGGCGGACGCTCGCGCTCAGTGAAATCGCGGCCGCGACAAATGCCGGGAGATTGCCGATCGTCGTCGGCGGCACCGGCCTCTATCTGCGCGCATTGCAGCACGGGCTGGCGCCGTTTCCGGAAATCCCCGATGCGATCCGCACCGAGGCTGCGGCACTCCATTGCGCGCTCGGCGGGGCGGCGTTCCGGGAGGAGTTGGCGGCGCTCGACGCCGCTTCGGCAAGGCGGCTCCATCCCGCCGACTCGCAGCGGCTGGTGCGTGCCTATACGGTGGCGCGCGCTACCGGCATCCCGGTCGGCGCTTGGCATCGACGGCCGCATGCAACGGCGCCATACCGGTTTGCGACGATACTGATGATGCCGCCGCGCGACCGGCTTTACGCCGCCTGCGACATGCGGTTTGCCGCGATGATCGAGAGCGGCGCCTTGGCCGAGGCCGCAGCCCTCGCCGCCCGCGCGCTCGACCCCGATCTGCCGGCGATGAAGGCGCTGGGATTGCCCGAGCTGCTGCGCCATCTGCACGGCGAGACGACGCTCGCCACGGCGGTCGCCGCAGCCCAGCAGGCGACACGCCGTTACGCCAAGCGTCAGATGACCTGGTTTCGCCACCAGTCGCAGCCCGACCTGGTTCTCGCCGAGCAATTTTCGGAAAGTTTGCTGCACCGCTCACGTCAGTTTATTGACGAGTTTTTGTTGACCGGCCGGGGCTAGCTGACTAGGGTGCGCCCCCGCCCGAGACGAGCGCCGCCTTGGGCGGCTTACATACCCGCAGCCGGTTATTCCTTTGAGGAGTGTCGTCATGTCGGCCGAGCCGATCAGTGGAGCGGAGATCGTCATCAAGGCCCTCGTCGACCAGGGCGTCGATGTCGTTTTCGGCTATCCCGGCGGCGCCGTCCTGCCGATCTACGACGCGCTCTTCAAGCAGAACGCGCTGCGTCACATCCTGGTGCGCCAGGAAGGGGGCGCGGTGCACGCCGCGGAGGGCTATGCGCGCTCGACCGGCCGTGTCGGCGTGGTGCTGGTGACGAGCGGACCCGGCGCCACCAACGCGGTAACCGGGCTCACCGACGCGCTGATGGACTCGGTCCCGGTCGTGTGTCTGACCGGGCAGGTGCCGACCCACCTGATCGGCAACGACGCGTTTCAGGAGGCCGACACCACCGGCATCACCCGGCCCTGCACCAAGCACAACTACCTGGTCAAGGATGTCGGTGACCTGGCGCGGGTCATGCACGAGGCGTTCTACGTCGCCAAAAGCGGGCGGCCGGGGCCGGTCGTGATCGACCTGCCGAAGGACGTGCTGTTCGCGCTCGGCGCTTATGCCGGCCCCGAAGACCGCCGGCATAAAACCTACCGGCCGCAGACGGCGCCGGACCCGGCGCGCATCGCCGAGGCGGTCGAGCTGCTCGCCGCTGCCAAAAAGCCGCTGTTTTACGGCGGCGGCGGGCTGATCAACTCCGGACCCGCGGCCTGCGCCCGGTTTGCCGAATTGGTGCGGCTGACCGATGCGCCCTGCACCCTGACCCTGATGGGGCTCGGCGCCTTTCCGGCCGCCGATCCGCATTTTCTCGGCATGGTCGGCATGCACGGCACCTATGAGGCGAATTTGGCGATGCACGACTGCGACGTGATGGTCGCGGTCGGCGCCCGCTTCGACGATCGGGTGACCGGGCGGCTCAACGCGTTCTCGCCCGGCTCGAAAAAGATCCACGTCGACATCGACCCGTCCTCGATCAACAAGAATGTGCGCGTCGACCTGCCGATCGTCGGCGATGTCGGCGAGGCAATGAGCGCGATGCTCGCCGCCTTGTCGACGCGGCGCGGCAAGGGTACAGCACCCGATCTCGACAAATGGTGGCGCCGGATCGAAGAATGGCGGGCGCGCGACTGCCTGCGCTACGACAAAAGCTGCCGCGGCATAATCAAGCCGCAATACGCGATCGAGCGGCTTTACGCGCAGACCCGCGACCGCGACGTCTACGTCACGACCGAAGTCGGCCAACATCAGATGTGGGCGGCGCAGTTCTTCAAATTCGACAAGCCCAACCACTGGATGACCTCAGGCGGTCTCGGCACGATGGGCTACGGTCTGCCGGCGGCGATCGGGGTTCAGATCGCCCATCCCGAGGCGCTCGTCGTCGACATCGCCGGCGAAGCCTCGATCCTGATGAATATCCAGGAAATGTCGACGGTGTCGCAGTATCGGCTGCCGGTCAAACTGTTCATCCTCAACAATCAATACATGGGGATGGTGCGCCAGTGGCAGGAATTGCTGCATGGCGGCCGCTACTCCGAGAGCTACACCGCGGCATTGCCCGACTTCGTCAAACTGGCTGACGCGTTCGGCGCCAATGGCCGGCGGGTCGAGGAGCCGGCCGAAATCGACGACGCAATCGCCTGGATGCTGAAGACGCCGGGTGCGGTAATCCTCGACATCGCGGTCGACCCCAAGGAGAACTGCTTTCCGATGATCCCGTCCGGTGCGGCGCACAACGAGATGCTGCTCGGGCCAAAGGACGAAGCCCAGCGCCCGGTCTCCGAAGAAGGCATGGTGCTGGTGTGAATGGGTTGTCGAGGCGCCGCATGGACCTGTCATTCCGGAACGGCTCGCAGAGCCGTGTCCGGAACCAATGAAAACGGCGGCTGCAGGTATGCGCAAACTATCGTGCGCTCTCGGTCGCCAGCTGTTTTCATGGGTTCCGGGCTCACCGCGGAGCGGCGCCCCGGAATGATGACCACCGAAGCCGGCTGTGACTGATCTCGAACGCCACACGATCGCAGTGCTCGTCGACAACGAGCCGGGCATCCTCGCGCGCGTCGTCGGCCTGTTTTCCGGGCGCGGCTACAACATCGAGAGCTTGACCGTGGCCGAAATCGACCGGCGCGAGAGCGTCTCGCGGATCACGATCGTGACCTCGGGCACGCGCATGATCATCGAGCAGATAAAGGCGCAACTGTCGCGCCTCGTGCCGGTGCACAAGGTTCATGATTTGAGTGACGAGGGCCCCTTTGTCGAACGCGAGATGATGCTGGTCAAGGTCGCCGGCAAAGGCGAGGCGCGGATCGAGGCGTTGCGGCTTGCCGACATCTTTCGCGCCCGCGTCGTCGACTCGACGATCGACAGCTTTGTCTTCGAGATGACCGGCTCGTCCGACAAGCTGAATGCCTTTGTAGCACTGATGGAGCCCTTGGGCCTGGTCGAGATTTCGCGCACCGGTGCGGTCGCGATCGCGCGCGGCGCTACGAGCTTTTAGCGCTATCGGCAACCGCAGTTCGAAGAATATCGAGCCACATGACGAACCTTGGGGTACTTCGGAATGCGGAAAATTTTCCGATGGGCGCTTCTGATAACAGCGGCCCTGGGCTACTGCAATACAATGGCTGTATCACAAAGTCTATCGGGCTTGAGGATTGGAGATGCACTCACCAACGTTAGCCAAAAGATTGGGTTTCGGCCACCCATAACTGAGAGGACTGGTCCTTACACAATTTCAAAATGGGAACTGGGAGATCACAACTCTTTGTCCGTGACAGCGAACACGAACACCGGTCGGATTGTTTACATTGAGACCGACTGGGGAGGAGACACGAGCTATACCGACTTTCCGATGATATATTTTGGTAAAACAACTCTCGACGACGTTAAGCGCATGTTGGCGGAGACAATTTCGGGTGGAATGGGGGGCCAATGCCTGACGGCTCCATAGCCATGCAAAACTCCTACCGCATCGAACCGGGCGATGTAATTATCACCTTTACAACAACTTCGCGTGCCGCGGCCCCTCATCTGACCAAAGAAAAAATAAAAAAGTGTATAACATCTTCTTGTTGGGGGAAGCTGTTTGCATTGGCAAGTATTAGTTTAGGAGATCAGGAATATCTATCAACAATCTGGGGAAACGAACACCTTCCGAGAGTTAACGCGCGGAAGGTCGCTCTTGATATTTTGCAGCCAGGACAAAAGTACGTTGAAAATGGGAAAGAAAGTAGCACAACCTATATAAGACTAACAGAAGAAGGGGGTACATTTCTAGTCCCTGTACAGATTAATGGTAGACTGACAATCAATTTTACGCTGGATAGCGGAGCAGCAGACGTTCAAATACCGGCTGACGTGCTGCTGACGCTCTATCGGACCGGTACGGTCTCAGAGGGCGATTTTCTTGGTTCAGCAACATATACATTGGCGGATGGATCAACGGTTCCGAGCGATCGTTTTCGTTTGCATTCATTACAGGTCGGTGGTCAGTCAGTGTATGACGTGGCGGCAAGCATCGGGTCTGTCACGAGCACTCCGCTTCTTGGGCAAAGCTTTCTCTCAAGGCTCGGCTCGTGGACACTTGACAATGAGCGGCACGTGTTAGTGGTTTCCGGGGGGCAGTAAGAGGGCAGCAGTCCAGGCCCAGGAGGATCGAATGCGGGTGTACTACGACCGCGATGCGGATGTGAATTTGGTCAAGTCGAAAAAGGTCGCGGTCATCGGCTATGGCAGCCAGGGCCACGCCCATGCCAACAATTTGCGCGACAGCGGCGTCAAGGACATCGTCGTGGCACTGCGCCCGGGCTCGGCTTCGGCGCAAAAGGCCGAGACCGCCGGCCTCAAGGTCGTCACGCCGGCCGAGGCGGCGAAATGGGCCGACATCGTCATGGTGCTCGCCCCCGACGAGCTGCAGGCGCAGCTCTACGTCGCCGATCTGCGCGACAACATGCGCGAAGGGACGGCGCTCGCCGTCGCGCACGGACTCAGCATCCATTTCCGGCTGATCGAGCCGCGCCCCGACATGGACGTGTTCATGATCGCGCCCAAAGGACCGGGCCACACGGTGCGCTCCGAATACCTGCGCGGCGGCGGCGTCCCGTGCCTCCTCGCGGTCGACCAGAACCCGTCGGGCAACGCGGTCGAGATCGGGCTCTCCTATGCCTCGGCGATCGGCGGCGGTCGCGCCGGGGTCATCGAGACGACCTTTCGCGAGGAATGCGAGACCGATCTTTTCGGCGAGCAGTCGGTGCTGTGCGGCGGGCTGACCTCGCTGATCCTCGCCGGGTTCGAGACCCTGGTCGAAGCCGGGTACGCGCCGGAAATGGCCTATTTCGAGTGCTGCCACGAGGTCAAGCTGATCGTCGACCTGATCTATGAAGGCGGCATCGCCAACATGCGCTATTCGGTTTCGAACACCGCCGAATACGGCGACTACACTCGCGGTCCGCGGGTCATCGACGAGCACGTCCGCGCCGAGATGAAAAAAATCCTCGCCGACATCCAGGCCGGCCGCTTCGCGCGCGAATGGGTGCTCGAAAACGCCGCCGGTCAGGCGAGCTTCAAGGCCTTGCGCCGCCACGGCGCCGCCCATCCGATCGAGGAGGTCGGCGAAAAACTGCGCGCGATGATGCCCTGGATCTCCCAAAACCGCCTCGTCGACCGCAGCAAGAATTAGTTGAGACTAGAGTCTGGGCTGAGGGCGGCCGCGTTCAGTCTCGGATCAAAAGGACGCGCCGGTTCTGCTGCTCGCTGGTTTCGTTGGCACCGGCGGGATTGGGGCCGCCGAGACGGCATGCGCTCTCGACCTTGATCCGGCCGGCGGCGACCCCGGCTTCCTTGAGCATGTCGCGGACCTGGTTGGCGCGCAGCGCGGCGAGAACTTTCGGCTCCTCGCGCTCGCTTTGGTCGGTGGAGCAGTATGCTCGTACCGTGACTGTGACGCCGGGGTTGCGCCGCAGCGAATCTGCCTCCCGTCGGATCGAGGCGCTGGCCGCTTCGGACAGGCCGACCTGGTTTTTGTCGAAAAACACGGCGGCTTCGACCACCGGGGCAGCGGGTGCCGCTCCGGTGCCCGGCAGCATCTGCGAAACCCCCACACCCGCGGCGACGACCGCTGCAGCGACGCCCATCGCCGCGACGAGGTGCGGGCGGAGCCGGGTGCGCGTTGCCGCGGTTTGGTTGTCCCCGCCGGCTGCGCTTGCTCCGGCGGTGTCGAGCGGGATGCGGAAGACATGAACCGGGCGGGCGATGTTCTTGACCTGCCGCCGGCCCAAATCCTCAAAGCCGCAGCCGAGCTTGTCGCGCACCTGGTCGCGGACGCTCCGGCTGACGCAAATCCCGCCCGGGTCGGCCAGCCCTTCGAGACGCGCCGCGACGTTGACGCCGTCGCCGAATATGTCGGCATCGTCGGGGATGATGTCGGCGACATTGACGCCGATGCGCAGGCAAATCGGGTCTTCGACCGGTTCCAGCTCTTGGCGCAGCTTCATTGCCCGCTGAATGTCGACGGCGCAGCGCACCGCGTCGACAACGCTGGCAAACTCGACCAGCAGGCCGTCGCCGGTGGTCTTGACGATCCGCCCGCGATGCTCGTGGATTTTAGGGTCGGTGACTTCGCGCCGGACCGCCTTGAACGCAAAGAGCGTTCCCTCTTCGTCCTTGCCCATCAGCCGGGAATAGCCGACGACATCAGCCGCCAGAACTGCCGCCAGCCGGCGTTCGGTGCGCGCTTCTGCGGCAATGTCCATGCGCTCGCCCTCAGCTAAGCCGTTCTCGACCAAATCGCGGGCCGTCCCAGGCACGCGGCGGCCCGGCAGAGAAATTACTTGTGCCGCCCGCCCCCGCCCCCGCCGCCGATATGGGGCGCCGGCCGGGCCGCAACCTGAGGTGCCGCGCGGCCCGTCATCCCGCCCCCGCGAAACGCAGCAGAGGGGGTTTGAAAAGCCTGCGGCCGACCGAATTGCTGGCCGCCGCCGCGAAAACCTTGGGAAACCTGAGGCCGGCCGAATTGCTGGGGCGCACCGCCGCGAAAACCTTGGGAAACCTGAGGCCGGCCGAATTGCTGGGGCGCACCGCCGCGAAAACCTTGGGAAACCTGAGGCCGTCCAAACTGCTGAGGCGCGCCGCCGCGAAAACCCTCGGATGCCTGGGGTCGTCCGAATTGCTGAGGCGCGCTGCCGCGAAACCCCGGCGCCGAGGCGTGAAAAATTTGCGGCTGGCCGGCTTGCCGCCCTTCTGCGTGAACCGCCTCCGGCATGGCGCGGGCGCCCTCGGCACGGCCGTATTGCGGGATGGCGCCGCGGCCTCCGATCGCTCCATGGCCGGCCTCCGCCCGCCCGAAGCCCGGCGGCGGCCGCTCGCCGCCGTGCTCGCCCTGCCGCGGACCTCCGCCGGCCAGTCCCGGCCCGCGCTCGGCGCCGCCGCCCGACCGCCCGCGCGACCCACCTTCCGCCATGCCCGCGGGCGGCGCGCCATGAGGTTCGCCGCGGAACTCGCCCGGCCCGGCCGGGCGCCGCATCACCGCCGGCATGACACGCGGCGCGCCGCGCATTACCGCGGCATGCTCCAGCCTGTCCGCGGCAACCTGCCGCATCATGCCGCGATCGAGACGACGGGCGTCGGCAAAGGCTTCGCGCGGCACCACGGTCGCGAACCGCCGGTTGAAATATCCGCCCCGCCACGCCTCGCGGCCGCGCTCGCCGTAGCCGCGCGCGTCAAAATCGCGGAAATGCCGATGCTCGGGGGCGTTGACCTCGGCGACGTAAGCGGGACCGGCCTGGTACCAGGGCTGGTAATCGTCGCCGGGGCCCAGCGGGAACCAGCCGACATCGGGGCCGGCGCCGGGACCCCCGTCCGAACCGCCGTCCGACCCGGCGTCTGGACCGTTGCCGCCGGCGGCGTCGGGCGCGTCGACAAAGGCGACCAATGCCGGGGCATAGACCGGGTGAGGCTCGACCGCGCCCGGGACCCACCCCCACCGGCCGTCGATGTCGACCCAGCGGCCGTAGTGAAACGGGGCGAAGCCCCAGGGCTGGTCGTCGACCCAGGTCCAGCCCCAGGGCGCGATCCAGTCCCAATGGCCAAAGCGATAGGGGGCCCAGTCATCCGGCACCGATGTCGGAAACCACACCGCTTCGGAATCGGGCAGGACGTCCCACCGGCCGTAGCGGTCGAGCGCGTCCGATCCGGTCGCTTCGACCGAAACATGCCGGGAGGCTTGCTGCGGCTGCGGGGGCGGCTGGTCGTCGTTGGATTGCTCCACCCACAGTAGAAAGTCGTCGGCGGGCTTCTGCCGCGCGTCGGCCGCGGCGGTCTCGATGCTCCTGGCGGTTGCGGGCTTGCCGGCGGCGTCGTCCGGCGCGGACCCCCCGGCGGTCGAGGCTGGCGCCTTCGATTCCGTCGCGTTCGATGCCACGGCGGCCGGGGCAGGCGGGAGCTTTGCGGCTGGCGCTGCCGCCGGCTTGCCGGGCGCGACGATTGTCTCCGCCCCGACGGCGGCGTCGGCAGCTGCCGCAGGAGCCGTTCCCGCCGCCGCTGAGCCGGGCGTCTCCGGCGACGCCGACGGCTGCGGCCGTGCCGGATCGAGACCCGTCCAATCGTGCAACGCGGCTGCGACCGCGGGATAGGTCCCGCTGATCTCGGCCTCCTTGCCGGCCGCGATCGGGAGATCGGCGGCACCGCCGACAAAGCGGGCCTTGCCCTCAAAGACGACGATCCGCGTCGGCTCGCCGTCGGTGCCGATCTTGATGTCGTAAGCGCCGGCCTGCAGCACCCACAGCGAGCCGCGCGGGGTTTCCAGCTCGACGCTCTCGTTCGGGTCAAAGCTGCTGAGCTGCAGATAGATCCGGCCGCGGGGGATGCTTGCCTCGATCAGCTGATCGGTCAGGTTCAGCATGTTGAGCCGGGTGTCGTCGGCCAATTGGATCGCATCGGGCCCGATCCTGACCCGGGCCCGCGCCATGGCGCCGGTTTTTACGGTCATGTCCTGGCAGACCGGCTGGTTGAAATCGGCATGCAGCCAGCTTTCGGACTCCGCCGCATCGGGCTCGCCGGCCTCGGCGCGCAAAACGTAGGTCACGTCTCCGGAGACGTAGTTGAGACTGCCGACCCGGCGCGGCGGATCCTCGGCCATCGCGGTGCCGGCGAGCACAGTCGCGGCGCCGAGCCAGCCCGCAACGAGCCGGCCCGCTAACCGTGTAGCCGCAAAAGATGCCGCTCGGGGGAAGAGCAAGGCTGAATTTTCGGAATTTGGGTTAACCGGTCAGTCCGCGCACCGTTTCATTAACGATTCCGCAAATGTACTCTACCTCAAATAGCGGGGTCCTTCAAATTAATACGTAAGCGATGCGTCCTCGGCCCCAATCCGCGCCGCTACCGAATCTCGCGGTTGGACAGGAACAAAAAAAGATCGAAGCGTTAATATTCTCTTTATAATTGCAATCGAATTAAAGATGTGGTCTAATAAAAACCTGATCAACCGCGCTTAAAAGCGACAGCGGCGGGTTGCCTTAATGAACAGCGATGCCGGATATCGCGGAGGGCTGGTCGGTGACGCGTGGCGCCGGCGCCGGGACGGGCGTCGCCAAACCCGGTTCGCGCTGTTCGCCGCCGTCCTGCTGCTTGCGACCGCCGTCCTTGGAGTTCGTTCGTCACCGGGGTTGGGCGCCGAAACCTCGCCCCAGGCAGCCGCCGCGGCTGCGCCGCCGCCGGTCGAGGAATGGCTGAACCAGCTGGTGCGGCTGCGCGAAACCGTGACCGCGACGAGCCTCCCCGCGTCCGACGCAAGCCCGTCGGGTGAAATCCGCGCCGGCGCCGAGGTCAAGGCGATCGGCTTGGTTGCCGGCAAGCATTGGGTCCAGATCGAGCTGCCCGACGGCTCGCGGGCCTACGTGCCGCGGGACGCGATCGAGTACGAAAACACCGGCGCCCAACCACCGCCGGCCGCCGCACCCGGCGCCCCGCCGCCCACCGCGCCGCCCGCCGCGCAGATGGCACCTGCGGCAGCGCTCCCCAGCCCGGCGCCGACATCGCCGGATGCCGCCGGAGCGCCGGCCCCGACACCCGCAGCGGCGCCGGGCGTCATCCGCGGCAAGGTCAGCCGGGTCCCGAACGCGGCGACATTGGTTGTCGGCGACCAGCGCGTCCGGCTGTCCGGCATCGATCCCGGTCCGGTCGCGGTCCTCGCGCCGTTTCAAAGCTGGGTCGAGGCGCAGGGCGAGATCGCCTGCGAGCCCGACGCCCAGACCGGGCGATTTCGCTGCATGACCGCGAGCGGCGTCGATGTCGCCGAAGCCGCCATCCTCAACGGCACGGGCCGCGTCGGCGACGGCGCCATCCCCGAATATCGCACGAGCGAAACCCAAGCCCGCGAGGCAAAGCGCGGACTTTGGGCCGAACCTTGAAATCCCCGCATATTCGCGGGGCGCGGGAGGCGAACATGATGAAAAGGCGGAGTTGGATTTCGGCCGCATCGGCACCAATCATGATCTTGGCGGGGTGCGTTCCGGCGGTGATGGCGCCAAGCGTGGTCGCGACACCGGGGCCAGGCAAGTCGCCCGCCGACTACGCCGCCGATCATTCGGCGTGCGCGGCCCTCGCCGACCAGCAACTCGCCCCGGCGAAAAACGCCGCGAACAATCAAATCTTCGGCACCGCGCTGCTGGGCGCCGCGCTCGGCGGCGGCGGCACGGCCGCGGCCGGCGGCAGCAATGGCGACGTCGCCGCCAACGCCGCCGGCAATGGCCTGAGCGCCGGCGCTGCTACCGCCCAGACGGCGCAGGCGACGCTCCAACGGCAGTACGATTTCGATTACGCGCAGTGCATGTACGCCAAGGGAAACATCGTTCCGGGGTTTGCCCCGCCAGTTGTCGCCGAACCGGTCGAACCGCTCGAACCGGTGCGCCACCGGGTCCGGCATGCCCGCAAAAAGCCGACCGAAACCCAGGCCGCCGCCGGCTCCGTCCAGCCGGCGCCGGCACATGCGGCCGGCGCGGCGTTTGTCGAGCCCGCGCCCGCCCAAGCCTCGGGTGGGAGCGGCGGGAGCGGTGGGTTTGTCGAGCCGCCTCCGGCAATGCACTGACCGGAACCCGCGCGGCCGCGTTTGAGTTGGCGCCTGCGGTTGGTCGCCAGTTGGTCAGGGACCCTAGCAGGCGAGCCGCATCGCCGGGCGGCGGCGGCTCTTATCGCGATCGGAGGAGAACATGCGCATTTGGTTGCGGCTGCTGTTTGTGGGCGCGGTGGCATCGGGAGTCGGCGCCTGCACGATGAAAAATGCCGGCGTGCCGCCTGAGCAGCTCATGAGCGAGCTGCAGGCGGGCCAGCCGGTGCTGGACTGCCGCGCCGATTGCGGCTTGGCGTGGGCCAACAATCGTCAGCAGGCGGCGGTGCTCGACGCAACCGGGCAATGGCGGCAGCTCGCGCTGCTCGTCATGCAAATCGGCTATATGGACGATTTGACATATTACTACCTGGGGCACGCGGCTGAGAATTTGGGATATCTGCAGCCGGCCGAGCGCTATTACCGGATCGCGGAGCAGATTTCGGTCACGAACATGGCGTGCCATCAAGGCGAAGTCGATGCCGAGGCGGCTCTCGGTATTCCGGTCAGCGAATGCAATGGCTACGTCTTTCCGGATGCGCTTTATTCGCATCTCGAGACGGTCGAGTCGCAACTCGCGGCAGTGACCGGCGCGCCGCCGCCGCCGCCGACGCCACACAAGAGGCGGGTGGCGAGACGGCCGTCGCATCCGACCGCCGCCGTCGCGTCGGCCCACGCCGGCCAGGCGTCGGGCGCAAATTTTGTCGTGCCGACACCGAGCGCCGCACCGGCGTCCGGCTCTGGTTCGGGTTTTGTCGAGCCAGCCTCGACATCGGGAGGTGCGGGATCGACCTCATCCGATCAATTTGCGATACCGCCGGTGCGCCATTAGCGAGCCCGCAGGCTCGGTCGAGATGCTGCGCTAAGACAAAATAAAGTTGTCGGTCGTCTCCTGCCGGGCGGGAGGCGGTCCGGCAGATGCTGCGTCCGGTCAAGTCATTGCGTTCGATCTGGATGTTGCTGGTCGTCATGATCGCGGCGCCGCTTTTGCCGACGGCAGCTCTTGCGCCGGCGATGCTGAGCCGGTTAGGGCACGATTGGGGCCAGCTGACCTCGCTCGGAGAAATCGCTCTGCTTGGCGCGGGAATGCGGGTGCTCGGCGGCTGCGTCGCGCTGATCGCCGCCGCCCGGCTGATCCGGTCGGTCGCCGCCCTTTCGCAAGCGGCCGCAGCGCTGAGCGCAGGCCGAATGCCCGCGGAAGCCCGCTCCGGCATTGCCGAAATCGACGACGTGCTCCGGTCCATGGCCGCGGCCGCCCGCTCCTTGACCCGGCGCTCCGAAGCGTACGAGAAGGCTGAGGCGGCGCGGCGCGACAGCGAGGCGCGGCTGCGCGACTTCGCCGAATGCGGCTCCGATTGGTATTGGGAAAGCGACAGCGACCACCGCTTTTGCTACCTTTCCGACCATATTCGCTCCTTTGGCCAGGATCCGGCCAGCCGGCTCGGCCGCACGCGCTGGGAGCTCGTACCGGAGAGCGACCGCAACATCGAGAAGTGGCGCGTTCACCGCCGGATTTTGGACCGCCACGACCCGTTTCGCGACTTCACCTACACGCGGAAAGTCGGAGACCAGCGCGAGCAGACGGTTTCGGTCAGCGGCCGGCCGATCTTCGACCGCTCGGGTAAGTTCCAGGGCTACCGCGGAACCGCCCGCGACATCAGCGAGGAGGTCCGCGCCGAACGCCTGCTGCGCGAGGCCAAAGCGGAGGCCGAAGCCGCCAACATCGCCAAATCGCAGTTTCTCGCCAATATGAGCCACGAGCTGCGCACCCCGCTCAACGCCGTCATCGGGTTTTCGGAAATGCTGGCGGGCGGCGCCGCCGGCGCGATAGACCGGCGGCAGCGGGAATATCTCGACTGCATCCGCCAGAGCGGGGCGCATCTGCTCGACACCATCAACGAGATTCTGGACCTCGCCAAAATCGACGCCGGCGATTTCCAGCTCGACGTCGATTACGGCCTCGACGCGCATACGCTCGCCGACAGCTGCGTCGCTCTCGTCAGCGAACGCGCCGCTGGCAGCAGGGCTCACCCTCTCTGCCGCCACGCAGATCGGGTTGCCGCGGTTGATGGCGGACGAGGCCCGGCTGACGCAGGTCCTGGTGCACCTGCTCGGCAATGCAGTCAAGTTCACCGAGCGCGGCGGAGCTGTGGCGCTGGCGGTGCGCCGCGCCGCCGATGGCGGTGTCGAGTTCGAGGTAACCGACACTGGCGAGGGCATGACCGCGGACGAAATCGAAATCGCGATCCAGCCGTTCGGCCAGCTCGATGCCGGGCTCGCCCGTCAGCGCGGAGGCACCGGTCTTGGATTGCCCCTGGCCCGGCGGCTGACCGAGCTGCATGGCGGCTCGTTTTCGATCGACAGTGAAAAAGGGCGCGGCACCAAGGTGATCGTGGGGCTCCCGGCATCTCGTGCGACGAGCGGACCAGGACTCCCGGCGATCGCCGCGGCGGCGGAAAACCGCGCCGAAGCGTTGGCGCCGGTTGCCGAGGGCTGACCCGGTCCGGTACGGGCCGCGTTCGGCTCATTCGTGCTGCTGCGGATTGCTTTGCGGCGCTGGCGGCAACAGTGGCATATCGGCGCCCGATGCGGGTCTTGCACGTCAGCGCCGAGCTTTATCCTTGGGTCAAGTCCGGGGGGCTCGGCGATGTCGCCGCGGCATTGCCGCCGGCCTTGACGGCGGTTGGGGTCGACGCCCGGCTGCTGCTGCCCGGTTTTGCCGGGTTTCTCGACGCGTTTGGCGACATCGCCGATGTCGCTCGGCTGCGGACCCCGTTTGCCGCGGAGCGGGTGCGGATCGCGCGCGCGCGGCTCCCCGGCACCGGACATTATGCCTATCTCGTCGACCACCCGGCATTTTACGACCGGCCGGGCAATCCCTATGCCGGCCCTGACGGTGCCGACTGGCCCGACAATCATCGCCGGTTCGGGCTGTTTGGCTGGGCCGCCGCAGAATTGGCCCGCGGCGTCGACAGCGGCTGGCAACCGCAGATCCTGCACTGCCACGACTGGCATGGCGGCTTGGCCGCGGCCTATCTCGCGGCGTCGCCTCCGGCGGGTGAGCCGGTCGGCACGGTGTTCACTATTCACAACCTGGCTTATCGCGGCCTGTTCCCGGGAGCGGCATTTGCCGAGCTGGCATTGCCGTCCGAATATTTTTCGGTCGACGGCGTCGAATTTTACGGTCAGGTGTCGTTTTTGAAAGCCGGGCTGTTCTATTCGGACCGCCTGACCACGGTCAGCCCGACCTACGCCCGCGAGATTCAGACACCCGATTTCGGCTGGGGCCTCGACGGGCTGTTGCGCCGCCGCGCGTCGGTATTGACTGGAATTCTGAACGGCGTCGACCCGCAAATCTGGGATCCGCGCCAGGACCGGCATGTGCCGCAGGCCTATGCCGTCGAGGGTGCGTCCGCGGGCAAGAGTGCCGCCAAAGCGGCGCTGCAGCAACGGCTCGGGCTCGCGCCGGAGCCGCAGGCGCCGCTCTTTGGGGTGGTGAGCCGCCTCGCCTGGCAGAAAGGCCTCGACCTGCTGCTTGCGGCCGTGCCGGGGCTGGTCGCCGACGGCGGCCAGCTCGCGGTCTTGGGGTCCGGCGACGCCGATCTCGAAGCGGGGTTTGCCGCAGCGGCCCAGGCCCACCGCGGCCGCGTCGCGGTCGAGCTCGGCTATGACGAAGC
Source organism: uncultured Alphaproteobacteria bacterium (assembly GCA_963712825.1). Lineage (GTDB taxonomy): Bacteria > Pseudomonadota > Alphaproteobacteria > ATCC43930 > CGMCC-115725 > AP-15. The sequence goes on along the minus strand of CAVQJP010000030.1, from coordinate 71,205 downwards.
ATTGGCGCACCAGATATTCGCCGGTGCCGACATTGTCCCGCTGCCGTCGCGCTTTGAGCCGTGCGGGCTGACCCAGCTTTACGCGCTGCGCTATGGCGCCGTGCCGGTCGTGCGGCGGGTGGGCGGGCTCGCCGACACGGTCGTCGACGCGACGCCGGCGACCCTCGCCGACGGCACCGCGACCGGTTTCGCCTTTGACGAGGAGAACCCGACGGCATTGCTCGCCGCCCTCCGCCGCGCCGAAGGGCTGTTCCGCCAGCCGCAGACATGGCGAGGGATCATGCGGCGGGCGATGACCCGCGATTTTTCCTGGGACGCGGCGGCGCGACGCTACCTCGCGCTCTACCAGGCAATGCCGCCGGCAGGCACCGCGCGCTGAGGCCGCGGGACCGCGCTGCGGGTCAGAGCAGGCCGCGCGCCCGTTCCAGGTCTTCGAACTCGCCGTAATGCGAGACCAGCAGCACCTCGTCGAAGCCGATCTGCTCCATCCGCTTCAGCCGCCGGCGCGCCTCGTCCGGGGCACAGACGAGGGCGACGTCGGTGGCGGCGGCAAGCTCGGCGGATGCGGGCCGGTTGGCGAGATCGACGCCGACATTGGCCAGCACGGCGTTGGTGCCGCCGGCCTCGCGGTAGATGCGCATGCCGGCTTCGAGATCCTCCCAGCTGCTGTAGCGGCCCGACGGCGTCCAGCCCTGGCACTCCTTTGCCGCATAGGTGATCCAGCGTGGGCTGCGCCACGCCCCCATCAGGATCGGCGGGCCGCCCTCGCAGCCCGGCCAGATCGACAACGTGCCGCCATTCACGGGCTCGCCGCGCCATACCCGGTGCATGGTTTCGAGTGCCACTCTCATCGCGCGGAAACGATGGTCGTAATCGAGCCCGAGCAGCTCAAAATCCGCGCGCGTCGAGCCGCTGCCGACGCCGAGGCGCAGCCGGCCGCCCGACAATGCCTGCACCGACTGCACGCGATGCGCAAGCTCGATCGGCTGGCGCAACGACAACTGCAGCACCCCAATGCCGAGCTCGACACGCTCGGTCACGGCGGCCAATACCGCGAGCTCGACCAGCGGATCGAGGGTCGGCCGGCCGCGGCCCATCGAATCTCCGACCCAGATGCCGGGAAACCCGGCGGCTTCGATGCGGCGGGCATAGTCGGCGGTGCGGCCCAGCAGCCGGTCGTTCACCCCGAAATCGGGGTTGAAGCGGATCATGGTGCTGATTTTCACGGAATTTCCCCTTTCTTTTGACGGACCCGGTGCCGGAGCATGACGCATCGTCGGGCGGGGTGCCACCCGCCGGCGCTCAAAGCCGACATGCAGCGGCTTGGTTTGTGGTATCTTCGCCGGCCAGTCGGAAGAACGCAGGGAGGTTGAAGTGGACACGATCGAGAAGATGCCCGCATCCGCGACCAAGGCTCTGTTGTCGCGGCCGCCGTCGCGGCTGCATCACAACGCCTTTGTCGTCAGGGACCACGAGGTCAACCGCCGGTTTTTCGAGGATTTGCTCGGGATTCCGCTGGTCGCGACCTGGTGCGAAAAGAACCACAGCGCCGAATTGCAGCGCGAGGTCGAGTTTTGCCATACCTTTTTCGCCATGGGCGACGGCGGCGCGCTTGCGTTTTTCCAATTCGCCGATCCCGAGCTCTACGAGATGACCCAGGCCGAGAAGCCGGCCAGGATCGGGCGCTACGACCACATCGCCTTCAAGGCCGAGCCCGAGACCTATGACGAGCTGAAGCAGCGTCTCGAAGCAGCCGGCGAAAAGTACCGCGAGACCAATCACGGCTATTGCAAGTCGATCTACGTCGCCTCGCCCGACGGGCTGATCGTCGAGTTTACCCAGGATCCCGACGACGTGGCCGAAATCGACGCGATCCGCCGCGCCGACGCCCACAGCGAGCTCGCCCGCTGGCTCGCCGGCGACCGCCACACCAACAACGACCTGCGCGGCCGCCACATCTGAGGCGCCCGCCCCGTCAGCCGCCGGTGGCTGACCCGGGTGAGCGCGACCCGATGGTCCGGCTCACGACGAGGTCGCGCCGCGGCTCTCGCGCATTTGCGTCCAGGTCAACGTGGCTGGAAAGGGCTCCTGCTCGCATCGTTGGCCGTTTGGGGACGGGCTTCGGCTGGCGATGAGCCGATCGCCGCTACGGCTGGGAGTGCTGGGTCAGAGCCTGATCCAGCACGATTTGCGCTCTGGTGTTTGGCCTGACTTTGCCGCATTCGCCGAAATGTTCGAGCGCGCCGACGCCTGCTTTACCGATCTGGAGACCGCGATCCACAGCCCGCTTGCCGAGGCGGCGACGCGCGAGGGTGTGTTTTTGCACGCTGCCGACCCGGCGGTGCTCGATTGCCTGCGCGCATTGTCGATCTCGCTGCTGGCAACGGCGAACAATCACGTCTGGGACCTCGGGACCGGCGGCATCGCCGGCATGCTTGGCGAGCTCGATGCGCGCGGCTTTGCCCATGCCGGGGCCGGCCTCGATTTGCTCGCAGCCTCGCAGCCGGCTTATCGGCACACCCCGAACGGCGTCGTGGCGCTGGTCGCGTCGGCGAGCGGGTCGATCCGCGAGGGCGCGGCGGCGACGGCGACCCGCGCCGGGGTCAACGAATTGCGGTGCGGCGTCGACGGCGAGCTCGGCGCGGGCGATGCCGGCCGCATGTTCGAGGCGATCCGGGAGGGTGCCGCCCACGCCGATATCGTGCTCGCCTGTCATCACAATCACATTCTCGAAGACGGCGGGCGGCGAACGCCGGCATGGCAGCGCCGGTTTGCGCATCACTGCGTCCAAGCTGGCGCGTCGCTTTATGTGGGTCATGGCGCGCCGCGCCTGCACGGCATCGAGATTTATCGTGGCCGGCCGATCTTTTACAATCTCGGCAGCTTCATCTTCCACACCGCGACCGAAGACGGTTTTTACGATGCCGAGGTGTGGCGGAGCATGGTCGCGGAATGCCGTTTTGACGACGGGCGGCTCCTCGATGTGCGTTTGACGCCAGTGCAGCTGGACGCCGATGGCCGTAATGGGCCGGCCGGCCGCGCAACCCGCGGACGCCCATCGATCGCATGCGGCGCCGCGGCGGACCTGATCCTCGACCGCGTGCGGGAGTTGTCGCGGCCGTTCGGCACAGTAATCGAACCCGCGGGGGGAATGGCGGTCATCCGCGCCGAGTAAGCCGCCGGGGCGCCGCGTTCCGGCCACCCCTGACGGGCGAAGGCCACCGCCTTCAATCCGCAATCGTGCCGGCGGGCAGGGCGAGCCGGCGGCCGACCCAGTTCGGTCGCGGCAAGGCGGCGTGGGCGGCGGCAGCGGCTGCGATCCGCTCGCGCGCCCCGGGCACAAACGGCACGACCCGGCGCCGGCCGAGGTCGATCGACAAAAACATCAGCTCCTGCGTTGCCGAACGCCGATTGCTGTCGAGCTGGAACATCTCGTGCGCGAGATGGATGCGTTTGTCGTCAGCCCCGAGGATCTGGGTTACGACCCGCACCGTTTCGCCCACCAGCAGCTCGCTTTCGTAAAGATTGTGGGTTTCGGCGACAAAGGTGCCGTGTCCGCTTGCGTCCTTGTAGGTGCTGCCGATGCCGATCTCCTCGAACAACAGATCGGTCGCGTAATCGAACAGCACCGTGTAGTAGGCGAGGTTCATGTGCCCGTTGAGGTCGATCCACTCGGGCAGCACCACCCCCCGGTAACGATCGAACGGCGCCGGTACGCTCACGCGGCGGCTCTCCCCGGAAAGTGCTGCGGCGCCAGCTGCCGGCGACGCCATCGGGTATCCGATCCGGGGGCACGCATCGTCATCGCGGGCCGCCGGCGGCGAGCAGCAGCGCCGGCGTAGCGGCTATCCGGTTCTCAATAGCGCCGAAGCAGACCGACGAGGCGGCCCTGGACCTTGATTCGGTCGGGACCGAAAATCCTGGTTTCGTAGGCTTTGTTGGCGGGTTCCAGGGCAATGGAGGCGCCGCGCCGGCGCAGCCGCTTCAACGTGACCTCCTGCTCGTCGATCAGCGCCACGACGACGGCGCCGTTTTCGGCGGTGTCGCTGCGTTCGATGATGACCGTGTCGCCGTCGAGAATGCCGGCATCGACCATGCTGTCGCCGGCGACTTCGAGCGCGTAATGCTCGCCGGCGCGGCCGAGCAGGCTGGCCGGCACGCCGACCGACGCACTTTGGTCGCGCAACGCCTCGATCGGGGTGCCGGCCGCGATCCGCCCGTAAAGCGGCAGGTCGACCGCTTCGACATCGGGGGCGACCGGCGCCCCCGGCAGCGACGCCTTGAAGTCGCCGCGAATCACCGTCGCCGAGAACCGGCCGCGGTCGCCCGTGGGCGCGGCGGCGCTCTCCTCGGGCAGCTTGACGACCTCCAAGGCGCGCGCGCGGTGCGGCAGGCGGCGGATAAACCCGCGCTCCTCCAGACCGCTGACAAGGCGGTGAATCCCCGATTTCGATTTCAGCCGAAGCGCGTCCTTCATCTCGTCAAAGGACGGCGACACGCCGGTTGCGGTCAGCCGCTGATTGATGAACAGCAGCAATTCGCGCTGCTTTGCGGTCAGCATGGGCACCCCTATCTGGGCAGCGTGGAACGAACCCGAAACGCTGACTCTCGTTCTACTTTAGTTCGCGCCCTCCGTCAAGTAGCGCAAAAGGATCAGATCTCGCGCCGGTTTTCGTTCAAATCGGCAATGCGCCCGACGGAAAGCGAACAATCGGCACGATTTCGCCGGCCGCCGCCGGGGGGGCGTGCGGCGGGCGCATAACGAGGCAGTCGGCGGCGGCCAAGAGACGCATCATCGAGCTGTCCTGGGCCTCGAATGGAAACACCTCGTCGATCCCGTCGGCGGCGCGGACCAGCCGCGCCCGCAGATAATCCTGGCGGCGGTCGTTCGCGGCCAGCGGCGCGCCGAGCCGGGCCGACGCCATTGGACCCTCGGAGGTCGCCGCCCCGCTCAACCGCTCGATCGCCGGCACGAGAAACAGCATCGCGCAGACCACGGTCGACACCGGATTGCCGGGCAGGCCGAGCATCGGCGTGCCGCGATAGCGCCCGACCATCAGCGGCTTGCCCGGCCGCATCGCGATCTGCCAGAAATCGAGATCGAAGCCGTCCTTGGCCAGCACCTCGCGCACCAGGTCATGCTCCCCGACCGAGGCGCCGCCGGTCGTGACCAGGAGGTCGACCCCGCGGGTCGCGGCGGCGATCCGGCGCAATGCCTCGGGATCATCGGGCGCGTTGCCGACCGATACCGCGACCCCGCCGCACGCGGCGACAACCGCGCCCAGCGCCAGGCTGTTCGAGCTGACGATCTGGTGCGGCCCGATCGGGTCGCCCGGCATCACAATTTCGTCGCCGGTCGACAGGATGCCGATCCGCGGCCGGCGGCGTACGAAGAGCCACGGCCGGTTCATCGCCGCGATGAGGCCGATGTCGCGCGCGGTCAGCCGCCGGCCGGCGTGCAGCAGCGCGTCGCCTTCGGCAAAGTCGAGTCCTTCGCGGCGCACATACCGGCCCTGGCGGGCGGCTTCGAGGATGCGCACGCGATCGCCGTGCCGCTCGGTGTCCTCCTGGATCACCACGGTGTCGGTGCCGGCCGGCATCGGTGCCCCGGTAAAGATGCGCGCCGCCTCGCCGTCGCCGACACGGCCGCCAAAACCGGCCCCGGCCGGTACTTCGGCGACGATGCGCAATTCGACCGGGACCCGGCCGAGATCGGCGGCGCGCACCGCATAGCCGTCCATCGCCGAGACCGCAAAGGGGGGCTGCGTGCGGCGCGCCGCGACGTCCTCGGCGAGCACCCGGCCGAGTCCGTCGGCGAGCGCTATCTGCTCGGGCGGCAGGGTGTCGACCAAAGCCAGCAGGCGGGTCAGCGCCTCATCAACGGAAATCACGGTTTCGCCTCCCAATCTCCCGACCGCCCCCCCGATTTGCGCAACAGACGCAGGTCGGTCACGACCATCCCGCGGTCGACCGCCTTGCACATGTCGTAGATCGTCAGAGCCGCGACGCCGGCGGCAGTCAGCGCCTCCATCTCGACCCCGGTGCGGCCGCGCAGGCGGCAGGTGGCGGTGATCTCGACGGCGCTCTTCTCGGAGACGCAGGCGAGCTCGACCTCGACCGAGGTCAACGCCAGCGGATGGCACAGCGGGATCAGCTCGGCGGTGCGCTTCGCCGCCATGATGCCGGCGAGACGGGCGACCGCCAGCACGTCGCCCTTGGCGACGTCGCCGGCCCGGATGCGCTCCAGGGTCTCGGGCCGCATCACCACCCGCGCACCCGCGACCGCGATGCGATCGGTCTCGTCCTTGTCCGAAACATCGACCATCCGGGCGCGGCCCTGGGCGTCGAGATGGGTGAATTCGGCAAGCCCGAGCAGATGGCGCGTCGCCGCAGTCACGTCGGGCTCGCGCATCAGCGTTTCACCGACGAGAAAACAGCGTGCTCCGGCCGCGGCGAGGCGGTCGAGATCCCCGCGGCCGCGAATCCCGCTCTCGGCGACGACGACGCGGTCGGCCGGCACCTCCGGCGCCAGGCTTTCGGTCGTGGCGAGGTCGACCGCGAGGGTCTTCAGGTTGCGGTTGTTGACGCCGATCAGCCGCACCCCGAGCCGCAAGGCGCGCTCGAGCTCGTCCCGGTCGTGGATTTCGGCGAGCACGTCCATGCCGAGCTCGGCTGCGGCGGCAGCGAGTTCGCGGGCGGCGGCATCCGACAGCGCCGCCAAGATCAGCAATACGCAATCGGCGCCGATCCGGCGGCTTTCGATGATCTGGTAGGGATCGAGGATGAAGTCCTTGCGCAATACCGGCAGCGACACGGCGGCGCGGGCGGCGCGCAAATCGTCGTCGCTGCCCTGGAAGAACGGCGCGTCGGTCAGGACCGACAAGCAGGCCGCACCACCGGCCTCGTAGGCGCGCGCCAGGGTGGCGGGATCGAAATCGGGGCGGATCAGCCCGGCGCTCGGCGAGGCCTTCTTGATTTCGGCGATCAGGCCGTAACGGCCTTGTCCGAGCTGCCGCTCGAGGGCCGCCGCAAACGCGCGCACCGGCGGGGCGTCGGCGAGCCCGGCGAGCAGCGCCGCCTCGGGAACCGCCATCTTGGCGCGGGCGACTTGGGCGCGCTTTTCGGCGCAGATGCGATCGAGCACGTCGCTCATCGGGTGGACTCCGCCACAGCCGGCGCAGTGGTGCGCAGCACGAGATCGTCGAGCACCCGGCCGGCGGCACCGGAATCGATCGCACGGGCGGCGAGCTCTACGCCGTCGAACAGGCTTGCGGCGCGCCCGGCCACCAGCAGCGCTGCGGCGCTGTTCAGCAGGACGACGTCGCGCAACGGCCCGCCGGCCCCGGCCAGCAACTCGCGCATCAGCCGCGCATTGTAGGCGGGCTCGCCGCCGCGCAGGTCTTCGAGCCGCGCCGGCGGCAGCCCGGCATCGGCGGCCGTGATCTCGAATGTCTCGACGTTTCCATCCTCGAGCGCGGCAACCATCGTCGGGCCGGCGGTCGTCAGTTCGTCGAGCCCGTCGCCGTGCACGACCCAGGCGCGCTCGCCGCCGAGCCGGCCCAGCACCTCGGCCATCGGCCGCAGCCATTCGGGCGCGAAGACGCCGACCAGCTGGCGCCGCGCGCCGGCCGGGCTCGACAGCGGACCCAACAGGTTGAAGATCGTCCGGGTGCCGAGCTCGACCCGGGTGGGGGCCACGTGGCGGGTCGCGCTGTGGTGGCGCGGCGCCATCAGAAAGCCGATGCCGATTTCCCACAAGCAGGCGCGCACGACCGAGAGATCGGCGTCGATGCCGACCCCAAGCGCGGTCAGCACGTCGGCCGACCCCGATTTTGACGACAATGCGCGGTTGCCGTGCTTGGCGACCGGCACGCCGCAACCGGCAACGACCAGCGCGCTCGCCGTCGAGATGTTGAAGCTGCCCGAGGAATCGCCGCCGGTGCCGCAGGTGTCCACGGTCCCGGGCGGGGCGTCGACCGCGACGGCCTTGGCCCGCATGACGCGCGCCGCCCCGGCGATCTCGTCGACGGTCTCGCCGCGCACCCGCAGCGCCATCAGAAAGCCGCCCATCTGCGAGGGTGTGGCGTCGCCGCTCATGATGATGTCGAACGCCGTCGCGGCCTCGTTCTCGCTCAGGCTGCACCCGGACGCGACCAGCACCAGCAGGGATTTGAGGTCGCCGGTCAACGCGCGGTTCTTGCTGTGTCGATCGTCATCGTCGGGGCCGCTCATCCTGATCGCAGCGCCGTTATATCAGGCTCCTGCGCCCGACGGAAACCATCGGGCCGGGCCAAAGTCGATGCGGCGGACGAACGCTTTTGACATCTCCACATCGGTAGCGTTATGTCTTGATGCGTGCGAACGACCCTGACCATCGACGACGATGTTGCCGCGACGCTCACGCGTTTGCGCAAAACACGTGACGAAGGCCTAAAGGACCTCGTCAACGAGGCTTTGCGCCGGGGCCTTCGGGAAATGAGTGAGCCATCCCATCCGCGGGAACCCTTCCAAACCTCGTCGGTGAAACTCGGGCGATTGCTGATCGGCAGCATCGACAACGTCAACGAAGCGCTGGCAATCGCGGAAGGCGAAGGCTTCCGTTGATTTTGGTCGACGCCAACATTCTTATCTACGCACGGGTCAACTCATTCGCTCAGCATCGGGTCGCTCACGAGTGGCTGGACCAGCAATTAAATGGGCTGGCTCGGGTCGGATTACCCTGGACGACTTTGCTCGCATTTCTGCGTCTGGTTACAAATCCGCGGGTATTTGAGCATCCGGAGCCGATTGCAGCGGCATGGTCCCAAGTGCTGGCGTGGCTTGGATGCGACGCGGTTTGGATCCCCGAACCAACCGGGCAGCATGCCGAGATTCTCGGAAAGCTGCTGGCGCTGCCCGGCGTGCGTGGGAATTTGATTCCGGACGCGCATCTTGCAACGTTAGCGATCGAACATGGCTTGACGCTGTGCTCAGCGGACACTGGCTTCGCACGATTTACCGGCTTGCGCTGGATAAATCCCCTTGCGCCCTAGGACTCGCCTTCGTTTGGACGGGAATCTCCGTTGCGTCGCGCATCGTCGGCCGCTAGATTGTCTCTATGCGTAATATCGCGTCAGCAGCTTGGTGGTGGCCCGTCTGATACCGGCGGCCGTCACTTGACGTTTCGATTGAGGCCGTTTCGGAATTCCGGGCGGCCTTCGCATTTCTGAGAGCGAACCTTCCCCGGAGCTTCGCAAGCGGCCCTGACAGGGGGGGTTCGCATGCCGGTCACGCACTACACGACCAGGGGCGGCGTCGCGGTCACGCGCGAGATCCGCGAGCAGGCCTATCAGCCGGCCGACAATGCGCTGGCGCGGGCGCTCGACGAGCGGCGCGGGGTGCTGTTTTCGTCGAGCTTTGAGTTCCCCGGCCGCTACACGCGCTGGGACATGGGGTTTGTCGACCCGCCGCTGGTCTTTACCGGGCATGGCCGAAAGTTCACGATTGAGGCGCTGAACCGGCGCGGCCGGGTGCTGCTGCCGCCGATCGCAGCCGCGCTCTCAGCTTTTGCGGCGGCATGTCTCGACCACATCGGCGCCGACCGGATCGGCGGCCGGATCGCCGAGAGCGCGGAGCGCTTTCCGGAGGAGCAGCGCAGCCGCCAGCCCTCGCTGTTTTCGGTATTGCGCATCATGACGGATCTGTTCGCCAGCGCCGAGGACCAGCATCTCGGCCTTTACGGTGCCTTCGGCTACGATTTGGTGTTCCAGTTCGAACCGATGCGCCTGCACCTCCCGCGCCCGGATGACCAGCGCGATCTGGTTCTTTATCTGCCCGACGAAATCCTGGTCGTCGACCACATGCGCCAGATCGCTGCGACCCACCGCTACGAGTTCGAATTTGCCGGCGTCTCGACCGTCGGGCTGCCGCGCGACACCGCGGCCGCACCCTATCGACCCGACCGGACGCCAGCTGCCGCACCCCCCGAAAGCGATCACGGTCCGGGCGAATATGCGGCGCTCGTCGAACGGGCCAAGCTATCCTTTGTTCGGGGCGATCTGTTCGAGGTGGTGCCGGGCCAGTTGTTCGCCGAGCACTGCCCGGACCTGCCGAGTGTCGTCTTTCAGCGCCTGCGCCAGGCCAATCCGGCGCCCTACGGCGCGCTGATCAACCTCGGCGACGGCGAGTTTCTGGTGTCGGCGTCACCGGAAATGTTTGTGCGCGTCGAAGGCCGGCGCATCGAGACCTGCCCGATCAGCGGCACGATCGCGCGCGGCCGCGACCCGGTCGAGGACGCCGAGCGCATCCGCGAATTGCTCAATTCGACCAAGGACGAGAGCGAATTGACGATGTGCACCGATGTCGACCGCAACGACAAATCGCGGGTCGCGGTGCCGGGCAGCGTGCGCGTAATCGGCCGCCGCCAGATCGAGCTTTATTCGCGGCTGATCCACACCGTCGACCATGTCGAGGGCGAGCTGCGCGGCGAATTCGACGCGCTCGACGGGTTCTTGAGCCACGCCTGGGCGGTGACCGTGACCGGCGCCCCCAAGCTATGGGCGATCCGCTTTATCGAACAGCAGGAGCGCTCGTCGCGGCGCTGGTATGGGGGTGCGATCGGGCGGGTCACCTTTGACGGCAACATGAACACCGGGCTGACCCTGCGCACGATCCGAATGAAGGATGGGGTTGGCGAAGTGCGCGCCGGCGCCACCCTCTTGTTTGACAGCGACCCGCATGCCGAAGAGGCGGAATGCCGGCTCAAGGCCTCCGCGCTGTTCGCCGCGATCCGCGGCAAGGCGGCTGCGGCGGCGGTTCCGACCGCAGGCGCCGGCGAAACCGGGCGCGGCCGCAAGGTGCTGCTGGTCGACCACGAGGATTTGTTTGTCCACACGCTGGCCAACTACATCCGCGCGACTGGTGCGCAGGTCGTGACGATGCGCCCCGGCCTGGCGCGCGCCGAACTGGGCGCCGAGGCAATTTTCGATCTCGTGGTCCTGTCGCCGGGGCCGGGCCGACCCGCCGATTTCGCGCTCGACGAGACCCTTGGCCTCGCGATCCGGCGCTCGCTGCCGGTTTTCGGGGTCTGCCTCGGCCTGCAAGGTATCGTCGAGCATTTCGGCGGCGCGCTCGACGTGTTGGGGACACCCTGTCACGGCAAGCCGTCGGCCGTGCATGTACTCGGCGGAAGGCTGCTGTGCGGCCTGCCGGCCGAGTTCACTGTCGGCCGCTACCATTCGCTGCATGCGCGCCGCGCTGCCCTGCCGCCATCGCTCACCGTTACCGCCGAGACCGTGGACGGCGTGGTGATGGCGATCGAGCATGTCGAGCTGCCGATCGCCGCCGTGCAATTTCATCCCGAATTGGTCATGACCTCGGCGCCGCAGATCGGGATGCCGATCATCGCGTCGATGTTTGCCGTCCTGGCTCCGCCGGTGCCCGCGCGGCCTGACCTCGCCGCCGAAGACTGAGCGCCTGTGAGATGATCTCGTTCATAGGAACCGGTCATGTGTGGACGACCCCTGCGGTGCAAGGGAAAAAAACGGATGGCGCATCGGTTCGGGTGCGGTCATGTGTCCGGCCCCCGCCTTCGCGAGGGCAGGCTCTGTGAGCGCGGCACGCTTGGCCGCTGGCCCTGATGAAGTCCGCGGATTGGCTCCCGTAATCATTCCGACGAGCTTGAAGCTCAATGACATTGCGGGCTGGTCCGATCCTCGGCTCGACCGATCGGTGCTCATCACGATCCATCGCCCTCGCATTGGGTTGTCTGTGGCGGTCGCTGCAATCAAGCTGCCCGGACGGTCTCGGTTGCGATCGACGGCGGCGCGCGGTAGGCGGTTTGTTTGGCCAGCAGCGCCCAAGCGATGCGGGCCATTTTGTTGGCGAGCGCCACGGTCGCCTTGCGCACCGGCATTCTGCCAAGCAGCTGGGCGAACCAGGGCGCGATCTCGGGTTTGGCCCGCGCCCGATGGACCAACCCCGTCGCCGCGATCACCAGGAGCTGGCGCAGATAGCGGTCGCCCGATTTGGTGATGCCGCCGAGCCGCTCCTTGCCGCCGGTCGAGTTCTGCGCTGGCACCAGCCCAAGCCAGGCGGCGAACTGCCGCCCACTCTTGAACCGCGTGGCGTCGCCGGCGGTGGCGACGAGCGCGCTCGACACAATCGGCCCGAATTGCGGGATCGTGGCGAGCCGCCGGCTGTCGGCATTGCTGTTGTGCCAGGTCAGGATCTGGCGCTCGAGTACGGCAATCTGCGGGCCAAGGCTGCGCCACTGCTCGGCCAGGACCGCGAGAACCGGGCGGATCTCGGCCGGCAGATGCGGGTCTTCCAGACGCTCGATCATCACCAGCAGCGCGGCAAACCCGGCCTGCCCTTTCTGGGCGATGATCCCCAGCTCGGCCAGATGGCCGCGGATCGCGTTGGCGAGCCGGGTGCGCTGCTCGACCAGCAGCTGGCGGGCGCGATGGGTCATCAGCGCGGCCTGGTCGGGCACGCTTTTCAGCGGCACAAATTGCATGCTCGGCCGGCTCACCGCCTCGCAACAGGCCGCCGCATCGACCATGTCGTTCTTGCGGCCCCATTTGACCCCGGCCTTCGCCGGGGCAGGCTGTAGGGCTTGACCCGCGTCGGCGGCATCAATCGCACGCAATGGCCGAGCACCGCGATCTCCCGACCCCAGTAATGCGCCGTCGCGCACGCCTCCAGCCCGACCAGGCAAGGCGCCAGCTTGGCAAAGAACCGCACGACCTCGCTGCGTCGCAACTGGCGGCGCACCACGACTTTGCCGGCCGCATCCACGCCGTGCACCTGAAACACCCGTTTCGCGATATCCAACCCAATCGTGCTAACCTCGATCGCGGACGGCCTCCTCCATGCGGTCGCATTGACACGACCGCCTTATGGCACCTCGATGCCGGGGAGCAGGGGCCGTCCACCTCATCATTCCGGGATGCCCAAAGGGCAGGCCCGGAACCTATGAAAACGCAGTTCGTCGGACTTTCGTAGGCCGGCTTCATGGGTTCCGGGCTCACGGGCGCTGCCCGCGCCCCGGAATGACCGAGCTTCAACCCGTCCATACCCTCCAAGCGGCTTGGACCGGGATCAGAACAGCCGGTCGAGCGTGTCGCGGTAAATTTCGACCGGAAAATTGGTTCGCAACCCCCGCGTGTACTCATCCGCCAGATCAGCCTGGATGCCGGCGGTGACCTCGCGCGACAGTGCCGCGGTGGCGTCTTTGGCCGCGGCCGGCGGCTCCTCCACTTTGGTGAGCTGTGCCACATAGGAGCCGGTCGCGTCGGACGCGGTGACGACGCCGCCCGGTTTCGCCGCGAACAGCTTGTCGATCAGCGCCAACGGCACGCCCGCCGCATCTTCCGACTGGCGCTGGAATGGCGGCGAGGTCGCCGTCTTCAGGCCCTTGGCCGCAGCCACCGTCGCCAGCTGCATTCCCTGCTTGGTCGCGGCGGCGATGGCCTCGGCCTCTTTCGCCACGAGCTCCTTGCGTTTTTCGGCCTGCCACGCAGCGACCGCCTTGTCCTTGACCTCGGCGAGCGGCCTGACCGCGGGCGGCACGATCTTGTCGATGTGGAGCACGAAAATCGCGCCGTCCGCGGCTTGCGTCACGCGACTGGTGCGGCCCTCCTCGGTCGAAAAGGCGAGCTTCAGGACTTCGCTCGGCGACACCGGCAACGCCACCGTTTTGTCGTCGCGGCCGAGGCCCTGTTCGTCGACGGCCGCGACGACAGTCTTTTTCAGCCCGAACCGGGCCGCGGCCTCCGCGAGCGTGGCGCCGCCCGCCACCGCGTCATCGACATGGTTCGCCACGGTATAAAGCTGGTCGACGGCTTCGTTGTGCGCGAGATCGGCCTCTAATTTCGACTTCACTTCGGCAAAGCTCTGCGTCGTCGGCGGCAAGATCTTGACGACCCGCAGAATGTGCCAGCCGAGCGTCGACTTGACCGGCTGGCTCGGTTTGTTCAGCGGCAGGCGGAACGCGACGTCGCCGAGATTTTGCGGCAATTCCTCGCGTTTCATCACGCCAAGGTCGATCGTCTGCGGATCCTGCCCGGCGATCGTCCGGGCGACCTCTGTCCAGTCCTTGCCGGCGGCAAGCGCTGCCTCGGCCGCTTTTGCCTGGTCCGCCGAGGGTGCCAGGATCTGCTGCACGTCGCGGCGCTCGGGCAGCACGAATTCATCCTGGCGCTGGTCGTAGGCGTTTTTCAGCTTGGCCTCGGGGATCTGGATCTTTTGCGCAAAATCGGACGGAGTGAGGCTCGCCAACACAAAACCGCGATATTCGGGCGCGCGGAACATGTCCTGATGGGCGTCGTAGAATTTGGTCAGCTCAGCCTGGCTCGGCTGCCCGACCCCGGTCGCGCTCGTGTCGGTCAGGGTCACGATCTGGGCGACGCGCTTTTCGTTGCGGAAGCGATAGAGCCGGTCGACGATCGTCGGCGGCGCCACCGCACCCGCGGTGACCGCGAGCAGCAGATCCTGGCGCGGGATGTCGCCGCGGACGCGCGCGACATATTCCGGTTCCGTCATATGGTTCGCGGCCAACAGCGCGTCGAAGGCGTTGCGGTCGAATACCCCGTTGGCGCCGCGGAACATCGGATCCTGCGTGATCGCGTCGCGAACCACGCTGTCCGAGACGTCGAGCTGCATGCGCTGCGTCTGCTGGTCGAGCAGGCTGTTGTCGACAAGCTGCCCCAGCACCTGATCGACGACGCCCATCTGCTTCGCCTGGCGCAGATCGACCTGGGTCCCAAGCTGCGTGCTCAGTCGTTCGAGCGCCGGCTGCAACGCCGTCTGCAGCTGGTTGGCGTCGATGCCCTGGCTGCCGACCTTGGCGACCGAGGTATCTGTCGGCCGGTTGCGGAAAATGTCGCCGATGCCCCAGATCCCAAAGGTCAGGATCAACAGGGCAAAGAGGGCCTTGACGACGAAAGACCCGGCCTTCGAGCGGATGGCTTGCAGCATGGAGGCGAATGGCCTCTCGATAGCGGCGAGGGCCGGTTGACCCGTCCCGGCGCCGGTGTGATCGTGGTTGCACGGATGATAGGCAGCCGCCGGCGGGGCCGCAACTCCCCTCGGCTGCGCGGAGCGGAGACAGAGGCCGATGGCGGATCGCAAAAAGCTCCTCGCGGGGAACTGGAAGATGAACGGGCTGCGCGCCGACGGCCCCGCACTCGCCGGCGAGCTCGCGCTGCGGATGCGGGCGGTCGCAGGCGATGGCCTCGCTTGCGACCTGTTGGTTTGTCCGCCGGCGACCCTGCTTGGGGCGGTCGGTGACGCGCTCGCCGGGAGCGGCATAGCCCTTGGCGGGCAGGATTGCCACGCCGCGCCCAAGGGCGCCTTTACCGGCGACATCAGCGCCGAGATGCTGGCCGATCTCGGATGCAGCCATGTGATCCTCGGGCATTCCGAGCGCCGCCATGGCCATGGCGAGACCGATGCGCTGATCCGCGATAAAATCGCGGGTGCCCGCCGCGCCGGGCTGACGACGATCCTGTGTGTCGGCGAGAGCCAGTCGCAGCGGGAGGCGGGGCATGCGGTTGCGGTGGTAGCCGGTCAGCTCGCCGGCTCGATCCCCGAAGGCCTCGGCCCGGACGGGCTCGTCATCGCCTATGAGCCGGTTTGGGCGATCGGCACCGGGCTCAGCGCCACGCTCGCCGACATCGAAGAAATGCACGCGGCGATCCGCGCGCGCCTGATGCCGCAGACGCGAATTCTTTACGGTGGGTCGGTCAACCCGACCAATGCCGCCCCGATATTGCGCCTCGCCGATGTCGACGGCGCGCTGTGCGGAGGCGCCAGCCTCGACGTCGATTTGTTCTGGGCTGTCGCCCGCGGCTGCAGCTGAGGACGCGCGGGCAGAGTCTTTGAGTTGCGCTGCCTGAACATTATGCACTGCACCCTTAATAATCATATTGATCACAAAGGTTAATTCGAGTTTTTGTTGCATTGCAGCATCAACTGTGCATAATCGCGGTCGATAGGGGCAGAGAAGGTCGCCGCGATGACCGACACGCTATTCACGCACCAAAAGGCGGACGCCCCGGATGCGGCTTACGCCGAGGACGGGCTGCGCGCGTTTTTCGCTTATCGCGAGATGGGGATCATCGACGCCACCCATGGCCGATTGCGCGTCCAGCTGGTCCGCGCCGCGCGCAAGTCGGCGGAGGCCGAGGGCGGCACCGGGTTTCACATGCACACCGCCGAGGTTCATGTCGTCTTCATGGTCCGCGGCTGGGCCAGATTCGACTATGACGGGGTCGACACCCTGGTCGAGGCGGGCGACTGCGTTCACCAGCGGCCGGGCATTGTCCACAATCTTTACGATTGGTCGGACGATATGGAGTTTATGGAAATCATCGCCCCCGCCGATTTCAAGACGACCGAGATCACCTCGCCCGCAGTCCCGGCACCCCGATAGCGGTACCGTTGTGCGTGCTTCGAGACGCGCCCCAGTTCTGGCCTGGGGCAGGCTCTTTGGCGCTCCTCAGCATGAGGTGAGCGGTCGATAAAATCTACGAAGGTCCTCATCCTGAGGAAGCCGCGACGCGGCTGTCTCGAAGGACGCACTGCAGTGACCCGGCGAAGGGTCAATTTTTTCACGGGTGACAAAGCAGCGCGCGCGCCGGACTGATTTATGGGTTAATTCCGTAGCGCGCTTTCCGGTAAGTCTGCATAAATTTGACCGACCGGGATGGCAGGCGCCGCATCGCCCTCCTAATCGCTGGCGTAGACGACATTGCGCAGCATCGGATAGATAAAGCGGTTCCAGCGCTGGCCGTTGAAGACGCCGTAATGGCCCACACCGGTCTGCACGTGATGGCGCTTCATGTACGGCCGCAAGCCGCTGCACAATTCCTGGGCAGCCAATGTCTGGCCGACGGCGCAGATGTCGTCGCGCTCGCCCTCGACAGTAAACAGGGCGGTGCGCCGGATTGCGCCCGGGTCGACCGGCCGGCCGTGCCATTGGAGCCGCCCCAAGGGCAGGGCGTGGTTCTGAAACACGGTTTCGACGGTTTGCAGATAGAATTCCGCCGGCAAATCCATGACTGCCAGATACTCGTCGTAAAACTTGCGGATCGCCGCCGCTTTTTCCTCGTCGCCATTGGCGAGATGGCAGAACAGGTCAAGCTGCGCTTTGACGTGGCGATCGAGGTTCATGCTCATAAAAGCGGCAAGCTGGGTGAAGCCGGGATAAACCCGGCGCCAGGCGCCGTTGTAGCGCGGCGGGACGACATCGATCAGGTTGCGCTCGAACCAGCCGATCGGCCAACTCGTCGCCAGACGATTGACCTCGGTCGGGTTGACGCGGGTGTCGATCGGGCCCGCCATCAGGGTCATGCTGCGCGGTGTCGCCGGGTGGTCGTCCTCGGCCATGACCGCGACCGCGGCCAATACCGCGACACAGGGCTGGCACACCGCGACGACATGCGCGCCGGGGCCGATCACTTCGAGAAACGTGATCACATGGTCGACAAAATCGTCAAAATCGAACCGGCCGTGCCGCAGTGCTATGTCGCGGGCGTTGTGCCAGTCGGTGATGTAGACATCGTGCTCGGCCAGCAATGTCCGGGCGGTGCCGCGCAGCAGGGTCGCGAAATGGCCCGACATCGGCGCCACCAGCAGCACGCGCGGCTGCGCCGCCGCGGTCTCCTTTGCAAAATGCAGCAGGCTGGCAAAGGGCGTGCGGTGGGTCTCGACCTCGCGCACCGCGACTGATCGGTTGCCCACTGCGACCCGGTCGATGCCAAAGGCCGGCCGGCGGTGGCTCAAACCGGCGCGGGCGATCAGTTCGCAAATCGCTCCGACGGCGCGCTGCACGGCATTTCGCGAAATTCCGGGCAGCGGGTTGGCGAGCGCGGCGGCGGCCATGCTCGCAAGCCCGCGCAGTGGGGCGATAGTGTCGGCATAGCTCTGAAAGTTCCGGTAAATCATCCGACGCCGCCTGCTTTCCCCGCCAGCCTCGACGATAGTCGATTGGCCCGCGGCTTGCGAGATCGTTTGGCGTCCAAATTCGGATTGTGTGACAATTGCACTGTGCCGCAGGGGTCGCCCCGTGTATTTGCGGCAAAGGGAGGCGGCGATGGCTGAAGCCGTGTTGACGATCAGCAGCAAGAACTATTCTTCGTGGTCGTTGCGCGGCTGGCTGTTGTGCCGGATGGCCGGGTTGGATTTCGCCGAGGAGGTCGTGCCGGTCGAGGACCCGGCGAACCGGGCCGAGCTGCTGCTGCTGTCGCCCTCGATCCTGGTGCCGTGCCTGATGCATGACCGCACCCGCATCTGGGACACGTTGGCGATTGCCGAATACCTGAACGAAGTAAAGCCCGAGGCCGGTCTGCTGCCGGCGGCGCGCGACGCCCGCGCCCGCTGCCGCTCGATCTGCGGCGAGATGCATTCGGGTTTCGCCAATCTGCGCTCGGCCTTGCCGATGAATCTGAAAGCCCGTCACCCCGGCTTTAAGGTGTGGTCCGGGGCGCAGGCCGACATCGACCGCATTACGGCGATCTGGCGCGAATGCTTTGCCGAGCATCGTGGACCGTATTTATTCGGCAAATTGTCGATGGCGGATGCGATGTATGCCCCGGTCGCCACCCGCTTTATGACCTACGACGTAAGGCTCGACCGCGACTGCGCCGGCTATTGCGACCGGATCATGGCATTGCCCGACATGATCGCGTGGCGCGAGGCGGCATTGGCAGAGCCCGACGAGCTCGAAGAGCTCGACATGGAGTTCTGAGCCGGGAATTTTGACCCGGAAATTTTGACCCGGAGGTTTAAAGCCGTTTCCGACCGGGTTGGTGCACCGTCATTGCGAGGAGCGCAGCGACGCGGCAATCTCGATCAGAGATACGCTCGGCGGCTTGAGATTGCTTCGCTTCGCTCGCAATGACCATTTCGAAGCAGGTGGTTCGATCTGATCGAAAACCGCACCTAGACGCGGGCGCTGCTGCGGCGCGAAGATATTGAATTCGATCAATCTTCGCCTTCGGCCGCAGCATGCTCGGCCCCTGGATGCTCGATCATACCGATGGTCTGCGGCAGATGCTGCCGGCCAAACGCCAGGCACACCCCCGCGATGATCAGGTAGCCGACCGCGACCGGCGCCGAGCTGCCGATGCCAAGCGAGGTGCCGTGGATAAACCCGAAATACGACAACACCGCACCAGCCCCGGCGAACACCGCAGCGCGGTCGAATTCGCGGTCGATGATGAAGACCGCAACGGCGCCGAGGATCAGCCCGGCCAACACCGCGCCGCCGCCAAGCAGCGCCATGCCGTGATAGACGACGCCGACCGCGCCGAGCTTGGCGAGCCCGAGCTTGTCGGCCGACGACCCGGCGGCACCGAGGGCGCCGTCGATCTGGGTCTGCGCCCAGGCCGCGATATTGGGCAGCATCGCCAGCACGATTGCGGGCGCGTGCCGCGCGGGCGTGGTTTGAAACGCCTGCGCGCCGATGACGAGGCCGATATAGAGCAGGATCGGCAGGATCGTGACCAATGGGATCAGCGCCAGCAGCAGCGCCGTCAGCCCGAGAAAGCAGACGATCCCGATCACCACGCCGGTCGCCAGCGAATACCCGATCCGGCCGCCGACCGCCTTCCAGCCGGGATGGCCGATATAGACCGCCGGCGGAAACGGGCTCCCGAGCAATGCCCCGACAATCGCACCGGTGCCGTCGGCCAGCAGGATTTTGCGCAGGCTGTACTCGTCTCCGGCGGCGGCGGCGCTCTCGACATTGTTCATGCCCTCGGTGAAGTTGTAGATGCCGAGCGGCACGGCGGTGACCAGCAATGGCCCGATGTTTCCGATCGCCTTGGCGAAATCGGTCGACGGGTAGGGCAGATGCAGCCCGAACTGCCCGAGCGCGGAGACGACCTCGGCCGGCTGCATCAGGTTGTCGATGTGAACCAGCCGGGCGAGCCAGGCAAGCACCGTCCCGAGCACCACCGCGGCGAGACCGCCGGGCAGTCCGAACGGCAGCCGCACGCCGGCCATCCAGCTGATCAAGACGATGGCGAGCGACAGCAGAAACAGCCACGGCTCCTCCCAGCCGAGAAAAGCCGGGCGCATCGAGATAAACGCGATCGATATGCCGGCGAGGGTGCCGAGCATCGCCGCGCGCGGCGTGTGCTTGCGCACGGTCGGGCCGACAAAGGCGCCGAGCAATACGATGGCGCCGATCACCAGGCACCACACCAGCCCGGAGCGCCACGCCAGCAACGGATCATGCGTCTTCAAATAAATCGGCAGCATGATCAGAAAGACGACGATGAACATGTGCGGCACCGACGGGCCATAAGGCATCGCGGTGACGTTGTTGCGGCCCTCCTTTTTGGCGAGATTCCAGGCGAGCCAGGCGTAATACATGTTGCCGAGCGGCAATGCGATGCCGAGCGCCGGCAGGATGCGGCCATAGACAATGTCGGCCGGCAGGTTGACGACGTGCAGGCACAGCCCGGTCAGCACGATCACATTCAAAACGACATTGGTGAACAGCCCGAAAAAGCCGTTCCAGTCGCCCGGCACCCACCAGCGCGGCGCCTCGGAATAGGGGGTGTTCACCGGCCGCCTCCCGCGATGCCGGCTGCGGGCAGCGCCGCGGCAACCGCCTTTGACGACGCGACCCAGCCAAAGATGCCGCCCTGCGCGGCGATCATCTTGAGACCGATCTCGTGAAATTCGGGAAAGTAGGAGCCGACGCAGTCGGATACGACGACGCATTCGTAGCCGCGGTCGTTGGCTTCGCGCACCGTGGTGTGAACGCAGACCTCGGTCGTCACCCCGCACACAATCAGTTGGGCGACCCCACGGTTTTTCAGCATCGCATCGAGGTCGGTGGCGTGAAAGGCGCCCTTGCCCGGCTTGTCGACGACGGGCTCGCCGGGCATCGGGTAGAGCTCCGGAATGATGTCGTGCCCGTCCTCGCCGCGCACCAGGATGCGGCCCATCGGTCCCGCATCCCCGATCCCGGCGGGAAGCTTGCCGCGCGCCTTTTTGGTCGGCGGCAGGTCGGCGAGGTCGGGGCGGTGGCCTTCGCGGGTGTGGATCACGGTCAGGCCGGCGGCGCGGGCCTGCTCGAGCAGGTGCTGCGAGGGCGCGATCGTCCGGCGCAGCAGCGACACGTCGTTGCCGAGTGCCGCGCCAAAGCCGCCCGCTTCGAGAAAGTCGCGCTGCATGTCGATGATCACGAGTGCCGCTCGCGACGGGTCGAGCTCAAACGGATAAGGCTGCGCTTCGATCAGCGCCATCTCCGACCCCCTGTGCTGCACGACGGCTCGCCGTAGGCCGGTGCCGCCGGGCTCCGCCAATGCCCCGTCGTTCAAGCAAGCGGCGAGCCAAACCGGGTGTCTTCTCGGATGGCATGGGCGCGCGCCCGGCGGCGGGTTTAGAAATCGCCCATTTGCCTGCCGGGGCTGCTTAAAATCCGATCAGTTTCGCGCGCCGCTTCCGGGCTGCGCCGATCGTCCCATCGCGTGGTAATACGGGCGATCTGCGGTCGCGTCGGCCGGCCTGCGCCGGCTTTCCCAAACAGGAGCTTCGATGTCCAGCGCTACCCCGCTTTCCGGCCTTGTCGTCATCGAGATCGGGCACAGCATCGCCGCCCCCTATGCCGGGATGATCCTCGGCGAGCTCGGCGCCGAGGTGATCAAGGTCGAAAACCCGCGCTCCGGCGACGCCGCCCGCGGCTGGGGCCCGCCCTTCGCCGAGGGTGCGGCGACCTGCTTTCACGCGGTCAACCGCGCCAAAACCGGGGTCACCGCCGACCTCGCCGACCCGGCCGAGGCCGAAAGGCTCAAGCGGCTGATCCTCGATCGCGCCGACGTCTTGGTCCACAACCTCAAATTCGGTGCGCTCGACCGTTTTGGGCTGTCGGCCAAGGCTTTGCTCGCGGAAAAGCCGAGCCTCGTTTACGCCAATCTCGGCGCGTTCGGCGCGGTCGGGCCGATGCGCGAACGGCCGGGCTATGATCCCCTGATGCAGGCTTATGGCGGGCTGATGAGCCTGATGGGCGAGGACGGTCGCCCGCCGGTGCGGGTCGGCGTGTCGATCGTCGACCTCGCGACCGGCATGTGGGCGGTGATCGGCATTCTCGCCGCATTGGCCGAGCGGCAGCGCACCGGCCGCGGCGGGGTCGTCGACGCGTCGCTTTACGAGAGCGCGCTCGCCTGGATGACGATCCCGATCGCAGCCTATCTCGTCGACCGCAAGCTCCCGACGCGGCAGGGCTCGGGCGTCGAGATGATCGTCCCCTATCAGGCCTTTGCCACCGCCGACGGCTGGCTGATGGTGGCGGCCGGCAATGACAATCTGTTCCACCGGCTGTGCGGCGCCGTCGAGCGGCCGGCTCTTGCCGAGGATGAGCGCTTTCGCACCAACAAGGACCGGGTGGTCAACCGCGCGGCGCTGATCGCGATCCTCGACGATGTTTTTGCGGCCCGGCCGATTGCGGTTTGGGAAGAACGGCTCGACGCCGCCGGCATTCCGAACGGCCCGATGCACACCATCGACCAGGTCGTCGGCGACCCGCAGACCGCGGCACTCGGGATGATCCAGCACGCCGCGGCGAGTGCGGCGCCGCTGGCGCTGGTCGGCCTGCCGTTGTCGTTCGACGGCGTTCGGCCGCCATTCGCGAAAGCCGCGCCGGCGCTCGGAGAGGACAATCCCGCACCCCCCGTTCGCGGCCGATGACCAGGGGCCGCCGCGGGCTCGCCGCCATGCTGTGCGCGGCGATGCTCGGAGCCTGCGCGCCGATCACCCCGCCAGCCGCCACGGCTACGGCGGCAGGTGGCGCTGCGGTCGAAGTACGCGAGCATCTGTCGGGGCGCTACATCGCGCTGATCGGGCCCAAGGCGCAGCACGATCCGCCATATCTCGGCGCGCCGGACACCAACTTTTTTTGTCTGCGCAGCTTTGTCGACCGGCAGACCGGTGCGACCGCGCACCAGCTCTACGTCGCCGCCAGCTATGACATGCTGCGCGACTGGAGCGCGGCGCATGACGGCGCCGGCCATGCTTTGGAGTTTATTCCGATCAGCCGGCTGAAGATCGCCTGCGACAGCACAGGAAATTGCTCCTATGCCGAAGAGTTTGCAGCAGAGCTTCCCGAGAGCGAGCTAAGCGGAAATACCGGCGGGTTCCCGGTCACCTTTACCGACCGCGCCGGCGACGCCCAGACGATCGCGGTGTCGAGCAGCCAGGTCGAGGCCCAGCTGGCGGCCGTCGCCCGGCAGCAAAACCACCGCGCGGCCCCGCCTGCCGCCTCGGCTGCGCGGTGAGCGCGCTGTTACCAGCCGTACGATGCTTCGGCTTCGGCCTGCGCCAAGGCTTCGCTGTCGGTCTGGCAACTCGGCGTCGCCGAGGCGGTCACGTCGCCGGGCCCTGCGCAGCTCGGATCGTGGCGCGGGATCACCGCCCCGACCAGGCTCTGCGCCCGCGGCGTGGTGGCGTGCCGAGACGCCAGGGCCTGCACCCCGGCAAACAGCAGCACAAACACCAGCGCCATCGCCCAGGCCGAGGCGATTACCCGCCAACCCCCGAGATAGCGCTCTGCAAACCGCGGCTCGCGTTCTTGTTCGATGTATTCCGGCATGCCGGCACCCTGTAACATTTGACGCTCTGTTGCAGTGCAATAGATGGGCAAACGTCGCTGACCTAGATAGGGGCTTCACGGCATGGCTGCGTTGCGCGTCACATATGCGTGAATACGGACCATGCAGGATTTTCATAATGAGGGAATTGCCCCGCTCGAGTCCGCTGAAAGCGCGGGCCGCCTGGCGACAATGGCCGGCGGCGGCCGCGGTCCGATGCGGCAGGCAGCTCGCCATGTGAGCGAGTATCGGGACGGGTCAGTCGTTGCGCCGCCAGATCTCTTTCGCCCGGTTCTGGACGCATATGTTTGCCGACGCGCGGCGTTTGCGATGGAAGGATCCCGGGTGCGACGGCGGCAAATCGGGCGGCAACGGAGGGCGGCATGAGATTCGGGCTATTCGGCGGGGCGCGGGCCAAGGGCGGGCCGGCCGGCGACAGCCATGCCTATCACGACTTCGTCAACTACGTCGTCGAGGCCGAAAAGCTCGGCTTTTCGAGCGCGTTTCTGGTCGAGCACCATTTCACCGGCTTCGGGCAGGTCTCGGCGTCGATGAGCCTGTTGGCGTATCTGGCGGCGCGCACCGAGCGCATCCGGCTCGGCACCGCGGTCGTCGTCCTGCCGTGGCACAACCCGATCCTGGTCGCCGAGCAGGCCGCGACCCTCGACCTGTTGTCGAATGGGCGGCTCGATTTCGGTGTCGGCAAAGGGTATCGCAGCTACGAATTCCAGGGCTTCTGCATCGCTCCCGACGAGGCGGGCGAGCGCTTTGACGAGGCGATGGCGGTGATCCGCGAGGCGTGGACCTCGCCCGGCCGGTTCTCCCATCACGGCAAGCGCTGGCATTTCGACAATGTCGTCGTCGAGCCGAGCCCGGTCCAGCAGCCGCACCCGCCGTTCTGGCTCGGCGCCGGCAGCGCCGAGTCGATCCGCCGCGCCGCACGCGAAGGCTACAACCTGCTGCTCGACCAGATCGCACCCACCGACCTGATCATCGACCGCGTCGCCACCTTCCGCATCGAATGCGAGCGCGCCGGGCGCGGTTGGGACCCGATGTGGGTCGGTGTCACCCGCGGGCTGCAGATCGTCCACAACGACGAAGAACGACGGCGCGCGGTCGCCACCCGGCGGCAGGTGCTGAAGAACATCGGAGACCTTGCCCGCGGCCCCGGCGCCGAGCACTACGCCCACATCAAGGATGACGAGGGTTCGTTTGTGCTCGACGACGCGCCGCTGCTCGGCACGCCTGAGGAGATCATCGCGCGGCTCAAAAGGCTTGAGGCAGGCGGGGTCGAGAACGTGCTGTTCGCCGCCCCCGGCGCCTCGGTCGCCGGGCTGCGCACCTTTGCCGAGGAGATCATGCCGGCCTTCGCCGACGCCCCGCTGTCGCTCGCCCAGGTTTAAGCGGATTTTCGTTGCTGTCTTTGCGGCTGGGCTTCGCTCCTGTGGTCGCCCGCGGTTGGCGGGCAGTCGCGGACATGCCGCCGTCGAGCGCGATCCGCTGATCCCGTCAAACCGGGCGGCCGTCATCGACTTTGCCGCCGAGCACCGCATCCCGGCGGTCCGAGAAGCGCGTCGGCCTTTGCCCGCAGGATCGCGCGACACCAGGGCCCAGCCGGCCGGCGCCGGGTGAACGGGCTGTTACCGCTGCATGTCCAGGATATGGCTCATCGGCGGCATGTAGTGGTTGAGGTTGGCCATGATCCACAGCGAACCGCCCAAGACCAGGATGACGATCAGGACCCCGAAAGCGAGCGCCAGGACGTTGTTGGTGCTGTCGGGCCCGGTCGTGATGTGAAGAAAGAAGACGAGATGAACGCCCATCTGAGCGATCGCCAGCACAACGAGAGCCACCGGCAGGGCGGGTCCCCAGATCACATTGCTGCCGCCGAAAGCAAACGAGGCTGCCGTCAGCGCGACCGCCAGCGCCAACCCGATCAGATAGCTGCCGACGCTGCGGGCGACGCCGCCGCCGGCGGCATGGTCGTAGCCGGGAGCCCGGTCGCCGGCCGGCTGGTCCGGATTGTTGGCGGCCTCGCTCATGCCCCGGCTCCCAACAAGTAAACTACGGTGAACAAGGCAACCCAGATGATGTCGAGCGCATGCCAGAACAGGCTGAAGCAGAGATGCCGCCGCAGGATGTCCGGCCGGAACCCCTTGGCGAAGACCTGCGCCGCCATGGTCAGCAGCCACAACAGGCCAAGGCTGACATGCAGCCCGTGGCACCCCACCAAGGTGAAGAACGACGTCAGAAAAGCGCTGCGTTGCGGCCCGGCGCCGCGCGCGACCATGCCGGCGAACTCATGCGCCTCGAGCGCGACAAAAGCGGCGCCGAGCAAAAAAGTCGCCGCCATCCCGCCGTAAAATACCGGTCTGTTGCGCGCGCCGGCGCCGACGCTCGCGATCCCGCAGGCAAAGCTCGACGCCAGGAGGCAGCCGGTTTCGATCGCGACGTTGTGCAGGTTGAAGAGCGTTCGACCGCTCGGCCCGCCGGCGGTCTCCCCGGACAAGACGGCATAGGCGGCGAAGAACGCAGAGAACATGATGATGTCGCTGAGCAGGAAAATCCAGAACCCGTAGGCGACGACGGTGCGCTTGGGGGCCGGACCGCCCTCGCCGCGCCCCGACGCCCGGCTGCTGCCTTCGGAGCGCCCGAGCCGATACGGGTCGGGGACTGCCGTTGCCAGGGTGTCAACGGTCATGCGAGCTCGCCGGTGCGGGCCAGCGCCTCGCTGCGCGCGCTGCGGTTGGCGCGGTCGATGCGGGCCACCTCCTCGGCCGATATGACGTACTCGTCGACGTCGCGCCAGGCGAAGACGACGAACACCGCGTAAGCGCCGACCGCCCCGACAACGACCAGCCACCAGATGTGCCAGATCAGCGAGAAACCCATGATCGTCGCAAAGAACGCGCTGACAAACCCGGTCGGGCTGTTGCGCGGCATCTCGATCGGTTCGTATTCGGGCTCGTCGCGCAGCCGGTTCTGCGCGCGCGCGTGCTGCTTGATCGTCCAATAGGGCTCGGCGGCTTCGACATTCGGCAGCACCGCATAGTTGAAGGGCGGCGGCGGCGACGGGGTCGCCCATTCGAGCGAGCGTCCGTCCCAGGGATCGCCGGTGAAGTCGCGCAGCCGTTCGCGCTGGCGGATGCTGACGACGAGCTGGGTCACCTGGCAGGCGGCGCCGCAGATCATGATCACGATGCCCACGCCGGCGGTCAGGACCCACGGCCGCCACAGCGCCACGTCGTAATGCTGCAGGCGCCGCGTCATCCCCGCCAGCCCGGCGCCATAGAGCGGGACAAAGACGACGTAGAACCCGGCCAGCGACAACCAGAAGGCGGCCTTGCCCCAACCTTCGTGCAACCGAAAGCCGAACGCCTTTGGAAACCAATAGGTCAGGCCGGCAAAGCCGCCGAATACCACGCCGCCGATGATCACATTGTGGAAGTGGGCGACCAGAAACAGGCTGTTGTGCAGCACAAAGTCCGCAGGCGGGATCGCCAGCAGCACCCCGGTCATGCCGCCGATGACAAAGGTTACGATAAAGCCGAGCGCCCACAGCATCGGCGTGTCGAAGCGGATGCGGCCGCCGTACATCGTGAACATCCAATTGAAGATTTTGACTCCGGTCGGCACCGCGATGATCATCGTCGCGATCCCGAAAATCGCGTTCACGTCCGGGCCGGCGCCCATCGTAAAGAAATGGTGCAGCCAGACCATGAACGCGATGATGCAGATTGCCATCGTCGCCGCGACCATCGAGCGGTAGCCGAACAACGGCTTACCCGAAAACGTCGAGACCACTTCCGAGAAGATGCCAAAGGCCGGCAAGACCAGGATGTATACTTCGGGATGACCCCACGCCCAGATCAGGTTCATGAACATCATCATGTTCCCGCCGGCCGTGTTGGTGAAGAAGTGGAAGCCGAGATAGCGGTCGAGCGCCAGCATCGCCAGGGTCGCGGTCAGGATCGGGAACGCGGCGACGATCAGCAGGTTGGAGGCGAGCGCCGTCCAGCAGAACATCGGCATGCGCAGGTAGCTCATCCCCGGCGCGCGTATCTTTAATATGGTGGTGACGAAGTTGACGCCGGTCAGCAAGGTGCCGACCCCGGAGATCAAGAGCGCCCACAGGTAATAGTCGACCCCCACCCCCGGCGAATAGCGCAGCTCCGACAGCGGTGGAAACGGCAGCCACCCGGTGCGCGCGAACTCGCCGACCACGAGCGAGATGTTGACCAGCAGCGCCCCCGTCGCGGTCAGCCAAAAGCTGACCGAATTGAGCGTCGGAAAGGCTACGTCGCGCACGCCCAGCTGCAACGGCACGGCGAAATTCATCAGCCCGATCATGAACGGCATCGCGGCAAAGAAGATCATGATCGTGCCGTGGGCCGAAAAAATCTGGTCGTAATGCTCGGGCGGCAGATACCCGGGCGCGCGAAACGCGATCGCCTGCTGCGAGCGCATCATGATCGCGTCGATAAAGCCGCGCAGCAGCATGACCACGGCGAGCAGGGTGTACATGACGCCGATCCGCTTGTGGTCGACGCTGGTGATCCACTCGTTCCACAGATACGGGACCCAGCCCTTGACCGCGACGAACGCCAGAATGCCGAGGACGATGACGACCACGATCCCGCCGGCAAAGAGCGGGATCGGCTGGTCGAACGGGATCGCCTGCCAGCTGAGCTTACCGAGCATCGTCTGCTTCCGTCCGCGGCGAGACATCGGGACTGGGCCGGCCCTGCTGCGGTCCGGGGCCCGGCGGCAGCTTTTGCGTCACGATCATGTCGTAGAAGCCCGGCTCCACGGCGCGGTAGGTGAACGGCGCCACATTCTCGCTCTGCCGCGCCAGGCCGGGATAAGCTGCCGCATTCAGGACCGGGCCGCCGCTGCGGACATGCCGGACCCAAGCGTCGAACTCGTCGGCGGCGACGGCATGCACTTCGAACTGCATGCCGGAAAAGCCGTCGCCGCTGAAATGGGCCGACCGGCCGTAATACACGCCCGGCTTGTCCGCCTGCAGGTTCAGCTGATCCGACATCGCGTTCATCGTGTAGATCATGCTGCCGAGCTGCGGCACGAAGAACGTGTTCAAGACGCTCGACGAGGTCAGTGAGAAATGGAGCGGCACGCCGACCGGCACGGTCAGCTGGTTGACGGTGGCGATCCCCTGCGCCGGGTAGATGAACAGCCACTTCCAGTCGAGCGAAACCGCCTGGATGTCGAGGGGCGCGGCCCGCGATTTGAGCCTTTTATACGGGTCGAGGTCATGCGAGCCGATCCACGTCATGCCGCCGAGAAACAGGATCACCAGGATCGGGATCGACCAGGTGATCATCTCGATCCGGCCGGAATAGGACCAGTTCGGCTGATATCGGGCCCTGCCGTTGGAGGCGCGATACCACCAGGCAAACCCCAGGGTCGCGACAATCGTCGGCACGACGATCGCCAGCATGATCGCCAGTGCATTAAACAAGATGGTGTTTTCGGCGGCGCTGACCGGTCCCGCCGGGTCGAGCACCATCAGCCGACACCCTGGGAGCAGAAGGCAGCACGCGATCGCGCACCAGAGGCCCGCGCTGGACCGGCTCTTGTGGGGGCGGCGGCAAATGGCGCTCATACGCCCGTTTATGGTTTTTCCGCTCCGCGCGCAAGAACCACGGCTCGCTCAAAGGGCAGCAGGGCGCATTCCCAGCTCACGCTGTAGGCGAACCAAAGACCGGCAGGGGCAGCATCAGACCAGCGCTGCCAAATCCTTGCGATTGCTTGTCCAAACTTGACGATTCGCCGCGCCTCCGGCAGGCGAGGGCGGCAGGCGCTGCGCGCGCTTTGAAACGATCGCGGGTTGTCATGTCGCTTTAACGGAAAAGCCGGAGGCAGCTGGGCGAGGTTGCGGTGCGCAGGGGCGGGATGGTTTCGCCGCTTGCGCTGGCCGATCCAGAGTAAACTGGAAAATGTTTGCGCTCTCTCCACTTTGCCGTATGAAGAGAGACTATTTTTCGAGCGTTGTGAGGAGAATCGCTTGTGAACGACCAAGACACACCAAGAAGCGGCGGGTTGGGGCCGGTGACAAAAATCATCGCCAGCTATGTCGGAAATCATACGCTCTCGGCGGACCAGCTTTCGGCGTTGATCGTGTCGGTCGATCAAGCGATCCGTAACCTTGGAACGCCGGTTCAGCCGCCGCCGCCGCGTATGCCGGCAGTCCCGGTAAAGCGCTCGGTACAGCATGACTATGTCGTATGCCTGGAATGCGGGTTCCGCGGCAAGACTTTGCGGCGGCATCTCGGGACCCGGCACGGGCTGCGGATTGCCGAATATTTGCGCCGTTGGAAGTTGCCGAGCGATCACCCGTTGACCGCCCCGGCCTATTCCGAGCAGCGCTCGGCGATGGCCAAGGAGCTCGGCCTCGGGCGCAAGCGCGGCCGGACGCGCAGCCGGACGCGCCGCGTCAGGGGATGATTTTCCGTCCGCCCGAGCCGGCGGGAAATCGCTGAAGCGCTCGGCGGGGCTCAGCCGAGGTTGGTCTCGGCGCCGACGTCCGTTCCGAGATAGCGCCAGGTTTTGCTGTGGGCGACTTGCTCGGCGACGCGGCGGGCTTCCAACTGGCCGAGGGCATGGCGGATCGAGGTAAAGGCCAGCGCCACCCCGCGCTCGCGGCGCAGCGCGTTGCGGATCTCGGTGGGCCGGGCAGCGCGCGGAGCAATCGACTGCAAGACCGATTCGATCAACCTGGCGTTGGTCCCGCGCCGCGGATGCCGGTTACGCGGCAGTGCCGCCGCGATTGCGGACCGGGCCTCGAGCGGCGGAGCCGCGGTCGTTTCGGTCGAAGCAGGCAAGTGCCGTGCGGTAAACTCCTGCACCGAGCGCATCGCTGCCGCGAAGCCCTCGGCAAAGGCTTCGCGCCTGACCGCGTCGATCTCGTCCTGCAGTCGAATCAAAGCTGATTTCGTCATTGGTTAATGTCCTTCTCGTTCACCTCTCAGATATATCACAGCAACAACTACTCTCACATCGACTGTTTGGGGGTAAGCAGCTTTGAATTCAGTCTCGGCCTGACTTCCGCGGTGCGGCGTGCCTCAATCCTGCTGCGGCAGGCTCATTGGACCAGCTCGACATGTCATTGAGCTTCGAGCTCGCCGCAATGATTACGAAAGCCGCCAGCCGCGTCGAGTTGCGGAGATAGAGGGTCAAGCCGGGCGCCGCGCGGCGACGAGAAAGATCGTTCCCGGCAGCCGGATCGAGCCCGAGCCGGCTTCGGCGGCGTAGGCGGCCTCGATCTCGCGGGCGATCGTCCGACGAGTGGCCTCGTCGGGTTGCTTCTCCTCGATCAGCCGCGCGGTCGGTCCCATCGCCATCGCCTGCCGCGCTTCGTCCGCAGCACTTTCGCAGACAATCATCGGGTGAGCCCTTTCGACCGCGATGTCGGCGAACCCGGCCGCGGCGAGCAATCCGCGAATGTAATCCGGGTCGTCAAAGGCGAGCGGGCTCGGCTCGTGCGCTGGTCGCGCCGCCGGCGGTCCCAGATGCCGCAACGCGACATCGTAGGAAATCAGCCAGTGTCGATTTTCGGCGAGCGGCCCCCAGCACGCGAACACGAGACGCCCGCCGGGCTTCACGGCGCTGCCGATGTTGCGGAAAGCCGCCGCCGGGTCGGCAAAAAACATCACACCCATGCGCGAGGTCGCGACATCGAAGGCCGGCGGTGGAAAGGCGAACACCTGCGCGTCGCCGAGCAGCAAGCTGACATTAGCGAGCCGGCGCTCTTCGATCCGCCGGCGGGCGGCAGCGAGCATCGGTTCGGCAATGTCGACCGCGACGACGCGGCCATGCTCGCCGACCGCGGCGGCCAGCGGCAGGGTCAGCGCCCCGGTGCCGCAGCCGATTTCGAGCACGCTCTCGCCGCCGGCAAGACCCAGCCGCGCCAGCAGCAGCGCCAGGCTCTCCTGGTTGCGCCGCTCCCGGAGCCCCGGGGCAGCGGCCCAGCGCGGCCCCGCGACCGTGTTCCAATAGCGGCGCTGCGCCGCGTTCGCGTCGAGAGCCTGTTCCGGCATTGGCGAATCCTCCCTGGTTCGGCTGGTGTTGCCCCGATCGTAGCGCGGCAGCGGGCGCGCCGGCCAGCGCATTGCCCAGGCGTCGCCCGCCTTTATTTGACGACCACCGTTCCGACCATGTACGGGTGGATCGAGCAGAAATACTTGTAGACGCCGGGGGTTGTGAAGGTGTGCGAAAAGCTGTCGTCGGTGTCGAGAGCCGGCGAGCTGTAGGCCCCGTTGCGGTCCGCGATCCGGTGCGGGCTGTCGTCGGCGTTTTTCCAGGTCACAATCGTGCCGGCGGCGACGCTCAAATCGGGCGGCCCGAACTTGAAATTGGCGATCTGGATCGTCGCCGCATGGGCGGCGCCGGCGACCGCCGCGGCATCGCCCGCACCGATCGCCGGAACGAATGCGGTGGCGAGCAGCGCCGCCATCCCCAGCTCCGCCGCACGCCAAGGCGATGCAACGCCGGCGCCTTGCCTTATCCGAGAAGCTCAACATGGCGGCGCTCCTCATCCGACGAGCGTGCTGTCGGTCAGCGCCGGGGCGCTGTTGCCGGGGGCGTAGCCGACGGTCCTGACGCCGAGATACTTGCGCAGCTCGCCCGCCGGCACTTGCTTCATCGGTCCCGGCGCGGGTGCGGTGCCGGGTGCCGGCTGCGGAAACGCGGTCGAGGCGGCGGTATGAAAGGTGACGTTGCCCTCGACCTTTTGAATGATCTGGTGGATGTGGCCGTTCAGCACGGTTACCGAGCCAAAGCGCTTCATGTATCCAAAAGCGCGGCCGGCATCCGCAGTGCCCCAGCCCCATGGCTCGTAGATCGTCCACAACGGCAGATGTCCGAGGACGACAATCGGGGTGCTCGCCGACTTTCCGGAGACATCTTTTTCCAGCCATTCGAGCTGGTCGTCGCCGAGCGTGGCAAGGCCGGCGGATTTGAACCCCGGCTGGAAGCCAAAGACATTGATCAGCGCGACAAAATGGACGCCGCCGATGTCAAAGCTGTACCAGCCTTTGCCCTGCGTATTCTTGCCGTAGCGCGCAAGAAAGGCTTTGCCGTTGTCGGCATCGGCCACATCGTGCTCACCCGGAATATAGAAGACCTGCTTGTTGGCGCCCTTGATCACCTGATCGGCGGTGTCCCACTGCTCTTGCTTCGACAAATGACTGATGTCGCCGGTATGGACGAGGAAGGCCGGCTGGGCCGGCATCGCCGCGATTTTGGCGACGGCCTCGCCGAGGGTCGCGGTCGGGTCGGGGTTCGGCGGCAGGTGAAACCCGATATGGCTGTCGCTGATCTGGACAAATGTCAGCTCCCCCGGCGTAGTTTCCGCCGCGGCAGCCGAGCCGATCAGCCCGATCGTGCGGGGCACTCCGCCGCCCAGGCCCCAGACGACGCCGGTGCCGGCCCAGGCCATGCATTTCAAGAGCCCGCGTCGGCTGGTCCCGCGCGCGTCGGCTGATTGTTCGTCGTTCATCGTCACCGCTCCGATTAATGGAAACGCGGCGGAGACCGGCGTGCCGGCAGGTTTATTCGCGCGATAAAAAAAATTATGCCGGCGAATAAAACCGCCGCCGACGCGGTCTCGTCAGCATCGTAAGCTGGGCGCTAGAGGCCACAAGCAATCGGGCTGCGGGGCGATCTGCCGGTGTTATCGCGCAACGACTCGTTCGAGGCGGTGGTCCTGCCGCAGCTCGACGCCGCCCACAATCTGGCGCGGTGGCTGATGCGCGACGCGGTCGCGGCCGAGGACGTTTTGCAGGAAGCGATGTTGCGCGCCTTGACCTATTTCCCGAGCTTCCGGGGCGTCAACCCGCGCGCCTGGCTGCTGCAGATCGTCCGCAACACGGCCTATGACACGCTCAAGCTCGAACGCGGAACACGGTTCGTGCCGCTCGCCGCCGGCGGGGCCGAGGACGATGAGGCGATCGGCGTTGACCTGCCCTCGGGCGAGGATGACCCCGAGACCAGCCTGATCAAGGCGCGCGACCGCTGCCGGGTGCGCCGTCTGATCGCCGGCTTGCCCGTCGAATTGCGCGAGACCCTGGTGCTGCGGGAATTGGAGGAGATGTCCTACAAGGAGATTGCCGAAGTGACGCAAACCCCGATCGGCACGGTGATGTCGCGGCTGTGGCGGGCGCGGCGCTGGCTCCTGCGCGCCGCCGCAGAAGAGGAGCGCTCCCGATGACCGCAGCGCAACCGGCGTCCCGCTGCGACATGGTCCTCCTGGTCCAGGCCGAGTTCGACGGCGAACTGGACGCCGCCCAAGCGGCGGCTCTGGCCGCGCACCGCCAGGAATGCCCGGTGTGCCGGGCCGCCGGCGAGACCCTGGTCCGCGCCCGATCGCTGATGCGGGACGGGTTGTACCAGCCGATGCCCGACGAGATGCGCCGGCGGCTCACCGCGCGGCTGGCGGCGGCGCGTCCGGCGAGTGCGGCTGGTTCGCCGGCGCCGCCGCTGCGTTCACGGCTGCGCGCCTGGTGGACCGCCGGGATCGGCTTTGGCCTCGGCGCTGCCTGCGCCGCCGCATTGGCGTTTCTGCTCGTCGTGCCGAGCGGCCCGGACCTGACCGGCGAGCTTGTCGCCAGCCACGTTCGCGCGTTGCAGCCGGGTCATCTCGAAGACGTGATCTCGACCGACCGGCACACCGTCAAGCCGTGGTTCGACGGCCGGCTCGATTTCGCGCCGCCGGTCCGGGACCTGGCCGCGGTGGGGTTTCCGTTAAAGGGCGGTCGGCTCGACTATGTCGACGGGCGCACCGTGGCAGCGCTCGTCTACCAGCGCGACAAGCACATAATCGACCTGTTCGTGTGGCCTGCGGCAAAGGGGCCGGGCGGCATGCCCCGCACGACCGAACGCCACGGCTACAATGTCGTGCACTGGAATTGGAACGGCATGAGCTTCTGGGCCGTCTCGGATGTCGAGCTCGGCCAATTGCTCGATTTCGAGAAGGCCTGGCAGCGCTCGTCCTGAATTAGGCGTCAGCGCTGCCGGAAGCCTCCAAAGCAGCTTCCGACCCCGTCGATCCCATCACCCAGCTCAGGGTAGGGCTCCGCTGCGCCTTGTCGGACTTCTCAACCCTCGCCCCCGTTGGGGGAGAGGGCAGGGTGAGGGGGTTCTCCGATGCGACCTGTGGAGAAAACGTCTAATCTGTCGGCCGCGCTTGCTGGTCCTCGTGGCGGAAGGGCGAGTATTCCGAGAGGGCGTCGATCTTGCGCTCGACCATCTGGCGCTCGCGGGCGAGAAACTGCTCCACGGCACGGCGAAAGTTCGGGTCAGGAATCCAATGGGCGCTGTAGGTCGGCACCGGCAGATAGCCGCGCTGCAATTTGTGCGGGCCCTGCGCCCCGGCCTCGACCCGCTTCAGCCCGCGGGTGATCGCAAATTCGATCGCGCGGTAATAGCAGCATTCGAAATGCAGAAATTTGTAGTCGCCGTGGCTGCCCCAGTTGCGCCCGTAGATCGTCTCCTTGCCCAAGAGGTTCAGCGCGCCGGCGACGTATCTGCCGTCGCGCCGGGCCATGACCAGCACAATGTTCTCGGGCAGGCGCTCGCCGATCATGGCGAAAAACTTGCGGTTGAGGTAGGCCTGACCCCATTTGCGGTCGGAAGTCGCCAGGTAAAATCGGTAGAACGCGTCCCAGTGCCGGCTGTTCAGGTCGCCGCCGGTCAGCACGTCGATTTCGAGACCTTCGCCGAGCGCCTCGCGCCGCTCTTTTTTGACCGCCTTGCGCTTGCGCGAATTGAGCGCGGCAAGGTAATCGTCGAAATCGCGATAGCCGTTGTTGGTCCAGTGGAATTGCTGGCCGATCCGCTGCAGGAACCCGGCTTCGCTGAGCGCGCCGGCCTCGCCCTCTTCGGGAAACGTCACATGCACCGAGGAGATATGCCGGCGCTCGCAGAGCTCGACCATAGCGGCGATCAAATGGCCGGGCGTCTCGGGCGGCGCGTCCGGGCGAACCAGCAGCCGCGGCCCCGGCACCGGCGTAAACGGCACCGCGGAAATCAGCTTGGGGTAATAGCGCCCGCCGGCGCGCTCGTAAGCGTCGGCCCAGCCGTAGTCGAAAACGTATTCGCCATAGGAGTGGTTCTTGGCGTAGAGCGGCACGACGCCGAGGACGGTGCCGTCGGGGGCCGCGAGCGACAAGTGTTGCGGCGCCCAGCCGGTGCGCGCCGTCGTCGAGCCGCTGTCTTCGAGCGCGCTCAGAAACGCGTAGGACACGCTCGGGTTGAGGTCGCCGGCGCAGGCGTCCCACGCCTCGGCCGGGATCTCGGCGATGGCCGCATGGACCTGGACCGTGATCGGGCTGCCGGCGCCGCTCATGACCGGCTCGGCAGCGGGTGTGACGGACGCTCTGCGTTTTCAATCATTGGCGATGCTCTGCCTGACCCTCAAAAGGTGTGCCCGAGAAGGATAGGGGTTGCGCCGGCCCTGTCCAGCGCCGTGAAACTGCCGCAATCGCCGGCTACGAGCCGCTGCCGTCGATTTCTCCCGCTCTGCCGGCAAGGACCAAAATGCGCCTTTGCTTTTCCGCGCTGACCGCGTTGGCGCTGCTGTTGCCGCCGGTCGCAGCAGCGCGCTCCGCCACCCTCGGCGATCCGCAAATCGGCTTCACCGCCGAGCGGGTGTTGGTGTTTGATGGACAGAGCTATGTCGGCCGCATGTGGAGCATGCCCGGCGAGCAGCGCCACGAGCAGGAGCTGGCGTCGGCCACGCCGATCTTCATTCTGCGCGCCGGCAGCTCGGTCGGCGACGTTCTGCTGCCGCAATTGCACACGGCGGTCGAGTTCGACTTGCCAAAGGTGCTGGCCGCGTTGGGGCAGCCGGATCTTCTCGGCAAGCCCGCCGGGCACGAGACCGTCAACGGCGTCGCAACCACCAGGTACGAGGTCGACAAGGAGATCCCGGAGGGACATTTGGCCGGGGCGCTGTGGCTCAGCGGAGACGGCATTCCGATGCGCTGCGACGGCAGCTACACCAGCCGGAAGGGCAAGGTCTCCAGGGTCCACTGGGAGTTGCGCGACGTCAAGATCGGCCGGCAGGATGCGAGCCTGTTCGAGGTGCCGGCGGGATATTCGAAATTGCCGCCGGAAGCCGCCGCCACCCTGTTTGGGCTGCGCCTCGCCTCGCATCCGAAGCATTGACCGGCGCCCGGCCGGCTCTGCGACGAGCGCCGCCGCGGACCCGAGAGTTGGTGTCCGGACACCGCCGCTGCTCAAAAGCTCCGTGGCCAACTTCTTGAAGCGCTCGCGCGACGGGCTAGATAGCTCTCGAAACCAAACGGCTCGTGCGGTGTTCCCGAAACGTGCGGGAGGTCCGCGCCTCGGAATTTTTGTCGGCCTTGGGATTTCGCGGCATGAAGCGGTTCTTGGCGGCGTGCGTTGTGTCGGGCGGGGTTGTCGCGGCTGCGGGCGCCATCTTCCCGGCATTCGCCGGCGCACCGATCCCGGAGGTCGGCGGCGCAGCTGTGACGAGTGTGGCGGGTGTCGTCAGCCGCATCACCCCCGGCGTTGTCGGCGTCTCCGTCCGCAGTGAGGTGCGTGAAGTCAACCCGTTGGCGCAGGACCCGCTTTTTCGTCAGTTCTTCAACCTGCGCGACCAGCCTGTCGAGCGCGAGACCGAGGCGGTCGGCTCCGGGGTCGTCATCGACGCCGCGCGCGGCTACGTGCTGACCAACAGCCATGTCGTCGACAACGCGACCCGAATCGAGGTCACCACCAAGGACAATCGCCGCTTTGCCGCCAAGCTGATCGGCCGCGACACCGCGACCGACATCGCCGTGTTGCAGATCCCCGCCCAGAATTTGACGGCAGTGCCGATCGGCAATTCCGACCGTCTCCAAGTCGGCGATTTCGTGCTCGCGGTCGGCAACCCGTTCGGCCTCGGCCAGACCGTGACCTCGGGGATCGTCAGCGCGCTCGGCCGCACCGGACTCGGCATCGAGGGCTACGAGGATTTCATCCAGACCGACGCGTCGATTAATCCCGGCAATTCGGGGGGCGCGCTTGTCGACCTGCAGGGGCGGCTCGTCGGCATCAACACCGCGATCCTGGCCCCGAACGGCGGCAATGTCGGCATCGGCTTTGCGGTGCCGATCAACATGGCGTGCGACGTCATGGACCAGCTGACCCGTTATGGCGAGGTCCGGCGCGGGCGTATCGGCGTGGCGATCCAGGATTTGACGCCCGATCTGGCGCGCGCCCTCGGCACGACCCGCACCGAAGGCGCCCTCGTCGCCCGGGTCGAGCCGGGATCGGCCGCCCAGCATGCCGGTTTGCGGTCGAGCGACCTGGTCGTCGCGGTCAACGGGGCGCCGATCCGCAACGCATCCGAATTGCGCAACCGCGTCGGTTTGGCGCAGATCGGCGACGACCTCGAGCTGACCGTCGACCGCGGCGGGTCCGAGCGCATGGTCTCGGTCCGCATCGAGCAGGCAACCGCCGCGCGCCAAGCCGCAAGGCGCCGCTGAACGCCGATGGCCGCGCAAACACCTTACGAAACTCTCGGCGTCAAGCCGGGCGCCACGGCCGACGAGATACGAAAGGCTTATCGCAAGCTCGCCAAGCAGCTTCATCCCGATTTGAACCCGGGCAAGCCCGAGGCGGAGGCCCGCTTCAAGTCGGTCTCGGCCGCCTATGACCTGTTGTCCGATCCCGACAAGCGGGCGCGCTACGATCGCGGCGAGATCGACGAAACCGGCGCCGAGCGGCCGCGCTATTCCTACCGGCCGCACGCCGAGGGTGCCGAGGGCTGGCGCTATCAGCCGCAAGGCGAGATGGACCTGAACGATCTCGAAGACCTGTTCGCCGCGTTCGGCACGGCGGGGCGCGGCCAGCGCGGCCGGGCCGGCGCCGGGTTTGGCGAGGGCTTTCGCGCCCGCGGCCCCGATCGCAGCTTTTCGATGACGGTCGATTTCGTCGATGCCGCCAAAGGCGACAAAAAGCGCTTGTCGCTGAGCCCCGAGGAATGGCTCGACGTGACGATCCCGCCCGGGATCGAGGACGGCCAGGTGCTGCGGCTGCGCGGCAAGGGCAGCCCCGGCTTTGGCGGCGGCGAGCCCGGCGACGCGCTGATCGAGGTGCATGTGGCGCCGCACCCGTTGTTCAAGCGCGACGGCAACGACATCCGCGTCGAGCTGCCGGTCAGCCTCGCCGAGGCGGTCCTGGGCGCGCGGATCACGGTGCCGACCGTGACGGGGCCGGTGACGATGACGATCCCCAAGGGATCGGATACCGGGCGCACATTGCGGCTGCGCGGCAAGGGGATTCAGCGGGCCGGAAACCCCGGCGACCAATATGTCGCCCTGCAGGTCGTGATCGGCCATCCCGACGATTCGGAACTTGCGGAATTTGTCGAGAAATGGGCGGCGCGGCATCCGTTCGACCCCCGCCGCGGGATGCCATCGTCATGATCGCGCTGAACGAGCTTTTGGGCCGGGTGCAGGGGCTCGAACGCCAAGAGCTGGTCCGTTGGGTCGAGAACCAATGGGTTTTGGCGGAGCAGCATGGCGACACCTGGCTGTTTCACGAGGTCGATGTCGCA
Source organism: uncultured Alphaproteobacteria bacterium (assembly GCA_963712825.1). Taxonomy (GTDB): domain Bacteria; phylum Pseudomonadota; class Alphaproteobacteria; order ATCC43930; family CGMCC-115725; genus AP-15. Next base: position 32,040 of record CAVQJP010000030.1, on the reverse strand, counting down.
CGGGTCGAGCTGATCCGCGAAATCCGCCAGGAATTTTCGATCGACGACGAGGCGGTGCCGGTCGTGCTCGGTCTGCTCGACCAAGTCTACCAGCTGCGGCGGCAACTGCGCCGGCTGTGCGATGCGCTTGCCTCACAGCCGCCGGAAGTGCGCGACGAGATCAAGCGCGCGCTGCCCCCTCGCGCTGAGCCCTGAAGGGCAAGCGGCCGATCCGACGGCGTTGCAGCCGTAAAGTCAGGCGGAATGAAACCCGGTTAGTCCCGGAAACAACGTGCCCTCTCTCGCACTGCGGGAGAGGGAGGGACCCGTCGCGAAGCGACGGGAGGGTGAGGGGCTTACCTAGTCTGGATCTAGTCTAGTGGTGCAAGTCTGGCGGATGGTGCCTCAATTCCTTTATCGTCATTCCCGCGAAAGCGGGAACCCAGGGCGGCCAACCACTGCGCTGGCGGCCCTGGGCCCCCGCTTGTGCGGGGGTGACGGAGAAAGAACCATTGGGAACCATATGTCTGCTTCGTACCACCAGCTTTTGCAAAATCGACTCAATTACACATCAGAATCTCGTTGTTCCAGAAGCGCCAACCCCGGAGCTGGAGCAACGGCGTACGCCGTTCGTCCGACACGTTCTCAGCGTGCTGGCCGCCATCGGCTTCGATGACGAGGCGGTGTCTGGTGCAGGCAAAATCGACGATAAAATTATCGATCGGATGCTGGCGACGAAACTTGTAGCCCGCTAATCGACGATCCCTCAACAGTGCCCAAAGCCGCTGTTCGGCATCCGTGGGTTCGCGGCGCAACCGGCGGGGCATATTGATTGGGCACGCTGGGTCTACCCTCACCCGCCTCGCTGCGCTCGGCACCCTCTCCCGCATTGCGGGAGAGGGACATGTCAAGAAAGACGGTTGCTGCTCACAGCGTCTGGAAGCGGGCGCGGGCGCCGCGCTCGATCGCGGCGGCGGTCAGCCGCTCGATCTTGAGGCGATGGCGCAGCAATTCGAGGATGCGCAGTTCCTCCTGCGTCGCCTCGCCGTCGGTTGCGACCAGATCGCAGCCGATCGCGTAGGCGGTCTCGCGCAGCTTGGGCGGCAGCCCGGCCTTGATCGCGTTCAATGTCTCCTCGAGCCCATTCTCGCGGCTGATCAGCTCGATGCAGTCGTTGAACAGCCCTGGAAGGTCGTTCTTGTCGAATTCTCGAAAGACCGGCAGATGACCGACAATCTCGGCAAATGCATGGAGCTCGGAATCGGGCATGTTTCGGTCGGCCGCCGACACGATGACCATCGTGTAGATCAGCGCGCGGTGGTGATCGAGCATACGGACCCTCTCGTTTGGCGGGGCTGACAGACCAAAACCGGGGCGGGGCTGTCAAGCCATATCGGCGGTTTCGAGAAACCGCGCGGTCTGCGCCACCGCCTCGGCGAGCGGAACGCGGGCGGCCGCGACACCTTCCGGAAAGGCGGCGAGCAGGCGCGTCGGCAACGCCCGGTCAAGCACCGCGAACACCCCGCGGTCGTCGGCGCGGCGGACGAGCCGGCCATAGGCTTGGCGCAGCCGCAACCGGGCGATCTGGTCGGAGAATTGCGCGCCGCCAAAAACCGGCCGCCGCGCCCGGTGGAGGATGTCGGGGCGCGGCCACGGCACACGGTCGAACACGATCAGCCGCAACGAGCGGCCGGGCACGTCGACCCCGTCGCGGATCGCATCGGTTCCGAGCAGGCACGAATCCTCCTCGGCGCGGAAGATGTCGACCAGGGTCGCGGTCGACATCGCGTCGACGTGCTGGGCAAGCAGCGAAAGCCCGTGCGCCTCCAGCGCCGGTGCGATGCGCTGATGCACCGCGCGCAGCCGCGCGATCGCCGTGAACAGCCCCAGGGCTCCGCCGCCGGCGGCGACAAAGAGTGCTGCGTAAGCCGCTGCAACCTGGCCGAGATCGTCGCGGGGGATGTCGGTGACGACAAAGATTCTCGTCTGCCGCGGGTAATCGAACGGCGATGCGATGCGCGCCGCCGCTGGCCGTGCCGGCAGGTGACGCAGCCCGGTTGCCGCTTCCGCGCCGCGCCAGGCGAGGCCCAAATCCTGCAGGCCGTCAGTCAATGTCGCCGAGGTGACGACGAGCCCGTGCGCGGGCCGCACCACGCACTCGACAAACGGGATGCCCGGGTCGACCCAGCTGCGGGTCGCCGCGACATCGCTTTCGAGCCCGTCGACGCGGTCGAGCGAAAACCATTCGACGGTATCCGGGCAGGACGGCTCGGCAAGGTCGCGCAACAGCCGGCTCCAGGCGGCGAGCTGCTGGTCGGCGCGCCGTTCGAGGCTGCGCACGGCGGCGTCGAGCCGCTGGCGCAGACCGGGCTCGGGCGGGTTGTCGGGGTCTTCGAGCCGGGTCCGCAACATCAAAGCGAGCCGCCGCAGCGCCGCCGCAAGACGTTCGAGGCCCTGCGCCAGCGGCAAGGCGTGGTCGACCAGACCCGCCACCGTCGGACGCGCCTCGGCCTGCAGCCCGTAGCCGGCGTCGGCGAGCGCCGCCCGCGCCAGGACCTGCTGCCGGACCAGCGCCAGAAACCCTTCAAAACTCTGCAGCTCGCGGCTCTCCGTGACCCGCTGCGCCCAGCCGTCGCCGGGGAGGATGCGGGCCGCGCCGAGAACCTCGACCAGCGCACGGACCCCGCTGTCGTCGCTTTCGACGAGATCGCCGATGCGCCGCCGCAGCCCGCGGGCGCGCGACCCGCCCGCGCCTTCGGCGCCGACGATCCAGCGCCGCAATTCGCGCCCCTCGCGTCCTGAAAGGCGCACCGAAAACGCGCTGTCCGCCGCCTCCAGCAGATGATGGCCCTCGTCAAAAACGTAGCGCGTCGGCACGGTCGCGTCGTCGAGCCCGCCGAGCGCGGCCTGGGCCATGACCAGGGCGTGATTGGCGACGACGACACGGGCGTTACGCGCGGCGCGGATGTTCTTTTCGACAAAGCAGCGACGAAAATGCGGGCAGGCGGAGTGCACGCATTCGCCGCGGCGGTCGGCGAGGCCGTTGACCCGTCCGCGGCCGATCAGCTCGACAAGCCAGCCCGGGAAATCGCCGGCGACGAGGTCGCCCGCCTCGGTTGCGGCAATCCAGCGCGCGACCAGCCCCAGCTGCGCTGAGGCGCGTCCGGCGCGGCTGGCGGCCGCCGTCAACGCCTCTTCATAGTTCAACAGGCACAGAAAATTCTCGCGGCCCTTGCGGACGACGACGCGGCGGCGCTTGACCGCGGGATCGGGATAGAGCCGGTCGAGCTCGCCGGAGATTTGCGTCTGCAAATTGCGGGTGAACGTCGAGATCCATACGGCACCGCCGTTTTTCTCGGCCCACAGGCTTGCCGGCGCGATGTATCCGAGGGTCTTGCCGACCCCGGTCCCGGCTTCGGCGAGCACCGCGTGCGGCCGGTCGGGCATGTCGCGCGGCGCAAACGCGGCAGCGGCGGCGGCGGCGTAATCGGATTGTTGCGGCCGGGGCTCGGCGTCGGCGCCGAGCAAACGGGCAAGCCGGGCGCGCGCCTCGTCCGCCATCACCGGCTCGTTGCCGGGCATCGGCGGCGGCGCCGTCTCGGACCACTCGGCGAGCCGCGTCCATACCCGCAACCCCGCCGCGTGACGCTGCGTCCGCGGCTCGGCCGGCGGCAGCGCCGCCAACACCGAAGAGGCCCACAGCCACCCGCCGCGATCCATGATTTCGGCAATCGACCGGATTTCGGGGCCGGGCTCCTGGCCGAGAGCTTCGAGCAGCGCCCGCGCTGCGGTGGCAAGGGTAACGCAGGCTTCGGTCGGACGGCACGGAGCCGGCAACCCGAGCGCCTCGGCGAGGCCGCGCGGCGTCGGCACACAAAACCGGGCCGGGTAGACAAACGCGAACAGCTCCAACAGGTCGAGCGCGGCGAAACCCGGCGTATCGAGCCGCCGCGCGGTCGCGACCGCATGACACAGCATCGGCGGGTCGGCCTGAGCCCGGTGGGCGGCCTCGGCCGGCGACACCGTTTCGATCTCGCCCTCCGAAGTGAGCCAGATGACCTCGCGAAAACCGGCGACCAGCACCGGGGCCCGCGGCACCAGCACCCGCCGCGATGCAGTTTCGATGCCGCGCTCGCCCCCGGACATAACCCACATGATCTAGCACGGATGGCGCGGCGCGGCGCCGCTGCTATTCTGCCGCTGCCGATGCCCGACCTCTACCCGCTGATCCGCCCGATCCTGCGCCGGCTCCCGGCCGAAGCCGCGCACAATGCGAGCCTGCGGGCGGTGCGGTGCGGCGCCGGCCGATTCTTGCGAGGCCGCGAGCCGGCGTCAGCCGACCCGCCGATCCTGAGGCAGCGGCTCTGGGGGCTCGATTTTCCGAACCCGGTCGGTCTCGCCGCCGGCTACGACAAGGATGCCGTCGCGCCAAACCAGCTGCTGGCCCTCGGCTTCGGTTTTGTCGAAATCGGCACGGTTACGCCGCACCCGCAAGCGGGCAACCCAAAACCGCGGCTGTTTCGGCTCGACGAAGACGGCGCTGCCGTCAACCGCATGGGGTTCAACAGCCGCGGGCTCGACGCGCTCGTCGCCCGGCTGTCGCGGCGCGAACGGGTCGGCGTCGTCGGCGTCAATCTCGGCAAGAATCGCGACGCCGTTGACGCCATCGCCGATTACGAGAAAGGCGTTCGTCGCGCGTCAGGCGTCGCCACGTATCTGGTCGTCAACATCTCGTCGCCGAACACGCCCGGATTGCGCGACCTGCAAGCCCGCGCTGCCCTTCATCTGCTGCTGCATCGGCTTCTCGAAATCCGCGACAAAACCGGCCGCCGCCCGCCGCTGTTGCTGAAGATTGCGCCCGATCTGACCCCGGAGGAACGCGCCGACATTGCCGAGGTCGCACTCGGCGCCGGGATCGACGGGTTGATCGTCTCCAACACCACGGTTGCCCGTCCCGCCGGGCTGCGCAGCCGCGACGCCGCCGAAACCGGCGGTCTCAGCGGCCGGCCGCTGTTCGCGCCGTCGACCGCTCTGCTCGGCGACATGTACCGGCTGACAAAAGGAAAACTGCCGCTGATCGGCGTCGGCGGGATCGCCGGCGCGGCCGACGCATTCGCCAAGATCCGCGCCGGCGCCAGCCTGGTGCAGCTTTATACGGCGCTGGTGTTCGAGGGACCGGCTGTTGTCGGCAGGATCAAGACCGGGCTTGCGGATCTGCTGCGTCGCGAGGGTTTTGCCTCGATCAGCGAGGCGGTCGGCTCGGCGCACGCCGCCGTCCCGCGAGCCACGCCAGCAGGCGAGCAGCGGCGCTCGCGCACGGGTGTCAGCTGACCGCTTCAACCCGCGATGCTTCCTGCCGCCCCTAAGGCCGCCACCGCCGTCAGGAGAAGCTTCGGCTCTTGTCTCCGCCGGCGCCGCATTGCATTGATGAGTCTCTGTCGCCGGTCCGTGAAAGGAGCCGAGAATGCAGAGCCTGTGGTCCGACGCGGCAGCCGCGCGGCTGGCCGATCACTATGCGGGGCAGGGCGTCGGGCGGGACCTGGCGCTGCGCGTCTACACCTCGCGGCTGTTGGGCGGCGACCCGAAGCTGGTGTTGCACGGCGGCGGCAACACTTCGGTCAAGACCGTCGTCCGGGACCTTCTCGACGACGAGGCGGACGTGCTGTGCGTCAAGGGCAGCGGCTGGGACATGGCGGCGATCGAGCCGGCCGGATTGCCGGCGGTGCGGCTCGCCCCGTTGCGCAGATTGCGCAGCCGCGAGAGCCTGTCGGACGAGGAGATGGTGCGGGTGCAGCGCGCCAATCTGATCGATCCCGGCGCCCCCAACCCGTCGGTCGAGACACTGCTGCACGCCTTTCTGCCGCATAAGTTTGTCGACCACACCCATTCGACCGCGGTGCTGAGCCTTGCCGACCAGCCCGATGCCGCCGAGCGCTGCGCCGAGCTTTATGCCGGACGGCTCGGGCTTGTGCCCTACATCATGCCGGGGTTTCAGCTCGCCAAGAAAGCCGCCGAGGTGTTCGAAACCGATCCCGCGGTCGAAGGGCTGGTGCTGCTGAAGCACGGCATCTTCACATTTGGCGACACCGCCGAGGAGGCCTATCAGCGTATGATCGCGGCCGTCTCAGAGGCCGAGGAGCGGCTGGCGCGGCGCCGCAACGCGGTCGTCTTTCCCGCGCGCCCGCTGCCGGCGGCGATCGCCGGCGCGGCCGAGGCGGCGCCGATCCTGCGCGGTGCCTGTGCTATACCTTCGACCGTCGAGGCCGGCGCCTACCGGCGGTTTATTCTCGAATTCCGCACCGGCCCGGCGATCCTCGATTACGTCAACGGCGGCGAGCTCGGGCGCTACAGCCAGGCCGGCGTCGCCACCCCGGACCACACGTTGCGCACCAAGAACCATCCGCTGATCGTGGCGCCGCCCGAAACCGGCCGCCTCGGCGACTTCAAGGCGGCAGTGCACGAGGCGGTCGAGCGCTTTGTTGCCGACTACCACGCCTATTTCGCGCGCCACAATCCGCGCCAGTCCATGCCGAAGCGCGAGCTTGATCCGATGCCGCGGGTGATCCTCGTGCCGGGCCTCGGGCTGTTCGGGCTTGGCGGCAGCGCCAGGGATGCGCGGATCGCCGCCGACATCGCGGAATCGACGATCGGGACCGTGACCGACGCCGAGGCTGCCGGCCGTTTCGACCCGGTCGGTGAAGCCGACATGTTCGACATCGAATACTGGTCGCTCGAGCAGGCAAAGCTCGGTCAAGCCGTCGAAAAGCCGCTCGCCGGCCAGATCGCGGTCGTGACCGGCGGCGCCGGCACGATCGGGCTTGCCACGGCGCGGGCGATGGCGCGCAACGGCGCCGAGGTGGCTTTGCTCGACATAGATGGCGACGCCGCCGCGGCGGCAGCCAAAAGGATTGGCGGGGCGGCGCTCGGTCTCGGCTGCGACGTGACCGACCCCGCCTCGGTGCGCGCCGCCTTCGATCGCGTCGCCGAGGCTTTTGGCGGGGTCGACATCGTCGTCTCCAACGCCGGTGCGGCCTGGCAGGGCCGGATCGGCGAGGTCGACGACGCGGTATTGCGAGAGAGCTTCGAATTGAATTTCTTCGCCCACCAAACGGTCGCGCGGAACGCGGTCCGCATCATGCTGGCGCAGGGAACCGGCGGCGTCCTGCTGTTCAACGTGTCGAAGCAGGCGGTCAACCCCGGCCCCAATTTCGGCCCGTATGGCCTGCCCAAGACAGCGACGCTGGCATTGATGCGGCAATACGCGCTCGATTACGGCGCCGAGGGCATCCGCGCCAACGCCGTCAATGCCGACCGCATCAAGAGCGGCTTGCTGACCCCGCAGATGGTCGCCGCCCGCGCCCAGGCCCGCGGCGTCAGCGAAGCCGATTACTTAGCCGGCAATTTGCTCGGCCGCGAAGTGACCGCCGAGGACGTGGCGCAAGCCTTCCTCAACCACGCCCTCGCGCTCAAGACCACCGCCGACGTCACCACCGTCGACGGCGGCAACATCGCCGCCGCACTCAGGTAAAGGGGAGGAGGAAAGGGCCGCGGTGATCGCACCGCTGATTGCCGACATCCTGCAACGGGACCTGGCGGTCGGCACGACTCGGCCGCATCGGTCAGGATCAGGTGGACGAAATCGCCGCCGTTCTGCCGCGTTTTCTTTGGTTATCGCTGGCAGTGACGCGGTGCGTCGGATCACAATCCGGTTAGCCGTGCGGCGGCCAATAATGCAATGCCGTGAACAAAAGACCGGCGAGGACGACGGCGCCGGCACTCAGTCGAATGACAATCCGTTGCTCGACCTCCCGCATCTCTGCGCGCAACGCGTTGATGTCGGCTTTCATCTCCACACGCAATGCATTCATCTCCGCGCGCAACGCGTTGATGTCGGCTTTCATCTCCGCCCGCAACGTATTGATGTCGGCTTTGGTCGCGACGTTCTCGTGGATCGCGTCGTAGATCTCGGTCGCGACGCGTTCGGCAACACCGCTCGCGAGGCCCGCGCTCTCAAAGGCGCGCGTCAGGGTCAGCCGATCGGCCATCTACTTTTTCGCGACGCCGTCGCTCGCCTGCCTCACTCGGCGGCCTGCCGCGCCGGCTCGGGGGTGGTCGTGGCCGCAGGGAGGCGGGGGAGCACCTCCTTCGCCATCAGGCGGATGCCTTTTTCGGCTTCCTGGTGATCGAGAAAGCCGGAGCGGCCGATAAAGATGAAATTGGCAAACCCGCCGACCTTGTCGTAGATCTCCATGATCTGCTTGTAGACGGTGTCGGGGTTGCCGGCGCACAGGATGCCGCGCGCGACCGCCTGCTCGGCGGTGACGCCGATCAGGCTTTGGCCTGGGCGGGCGCTGGCCTGGCTGCCCGGCCGCGGCTCGCTGCGGTAGTTTTGCGCGGCGACCTCGGGGGGCGACCGCCCCGGCAGCAGTTTCGACATCTGCGGCGACTGCTTGAGGCTGGTGTTCAAAAACCACAAGAGCTTCGAGCCGACGCGCATCCCCTCCTCGTCGGTGTCGCCGACATAGGCGAGGGCTGCATAGGCGAAGCGGTCGGTGCCCGGCGCCGGCAGCGCGGCCTCGCGGCGGGCGGCGCGATAGGCGTCGAAGGCGCGCTTCGAGGCCTCGGGACCGCGCAGCACCAGCGCGTTGACCATGCCGCGGCGGCCAAGCTCGGCCGAGGTCTCGGGGTCGCCGGTCGCCGCCCACATCGGCGGGTGCGGACGCTGGTATGTCGGCGGCCAGATGTTGACGTGGCGGTGGGTGTAGTGCTTGCCCTCCCAGCTGAACGGGCCGTCATGCGAGGTCAGGGTCTTTTGAATGAGGTCGATCGCCTCCCAAAAGCGGTCGACGTAGCCGACCGGGTTGGCGTTGCCCGAGACCATCTCGCTGTCGCCCGACTTGACAAAGCCGATGTCGAGCCGGCCGTGCGAAATCACGTCCGCGGTCGCGTATTCCTCGGCGATGCGGACCGGGTCGGGACGGATCGTGATCAAGGTCCCGAGCGACAGAATGCGGACCTTTTTGGTCTGGCGCGCGAGGATTCCGAGGATCATCGGGCTGGCGCCATAAAGGCTGTTGATGCCCGAATGATGCTCGATCGAGACGACGTTGACCCCGAGGTCGTCGCACAACAGGTGCTCGTCGAGGCATTCCGCAAACAAGTCGGCGGCGATCTTCGGGTCGCAATATTTGTTGGGCAGGCTCGCGCGCACCGAGGGGGCGGCATCGAGGACTTCCTGCGGCACAAACGGATAGACGTTTTCGCAATGATACCAAGCGCGCATAAAGCTGATCTCCGTGGTCCGCGACCGAGGCCCGATCTTGGGTCATTCACCCGATGGTGACAAGATAGGCGGCCCCGGAGGAAACGGCGACATGGGTGATGCGCGACAAACCGACTGCCGGCCCGTTCCTGTGAAAGAACCGGCGTGAACCGGCCGCTGCTCGTCGTCGACGGCAACTCGTTAGCGCACCGCTCCTATCACGCGCTGCCGAAGTCGATCCGTGGGCGCGGCGGCAAAGGTGCGGGCGCGATTGTCGGCTTTGCCAATTTCCTGTTGCGGCTTTACGCCGAGGAGCAGCCGCGCGCGGTGCTCGTCGGCTGGGACACGCTCGACGCGCCGACCTATCGCCACCAGGCGCTCGCCGGTTATCAAGGCGGGCGCGAGTTCGACGCGGCACTGCTGGAGCAGCTCGCGATCCTGCCGCAATTCGTCGCCGCCTGCGGGTTTGCCGCCGCCAAGGCGCCGGGCTACGAAGCCGACGACTTTCTCGCCGCCGCGGTGGCGCAGGAGGAAAAGCACGGCGGGACAGCCATCGTGGCGAGCGGCGACCGCGACGCATTTCAGCTCGCCTCGGACAAAACCGCGATCCTCCATCCGGTGCGCGCCGGCGAGATGGCGCGGATCGGGCCGCTGGAAGTTCGCGGCCGCTACGGCGTCGACCCCCGGCAGGTGCCCGATTTCATCGCATTGCGCGGCGACCCGTCCGACAAAATTCCCGGCGTCAAAGGGGTTGGGCCGAAGGGAGCGGCGGCCTTGCTGCAGCGCTACGGCTCGCTGGAGGCGGCGCTTGCCGACGGCCGGTTTGCGGCGCAGGCCGACGAATTGCGGCTCTATCGAAGGATCGCGACGATGGACGCCGCCGCTCCGCTGCCCGCTCTCGACGACCAGATCCCGCGCTGGGACATGGCGGCGGCTCTGGCGCGCGAGTGGGAACTCAACAATCTCGCCGACCGCCTTCTAGCGCTTGATCGAGAAGGCCCGGGTCGGCACGCGGGATAGGTCCTCCAGGCGCCTCCAAGGGCTGCCTCGCTTTACCGGCGAAAGCCGGTATCCACCGCCGAAGTGGGGCCCGGCCTGTGCGGGATGGCGCTGCTGACGGACCGCGAATTTCCGGTTCAGAGCAATCCGGCTTCTGAGTGTACCGGGAGCGATGCCAATTCTTGCGTTACGGTTTCAGCAGCAATTTGCCGGTGACCGCGCCGCTTTCGAGCATCTGGTGGGCGCGCGCGGCCTGGGCGAGCGGCAGCCGGTCGTGGACCAGGGGCCGGATCTCACCGGCTGCGAGATGGCCGAGCAGCACCTTCATCGTCGCCGCGCGAATGTCGGGGCGGTTGTCAAAGGTGTGGATCGTAAACAGGCGCAGCGCCGGGCTCGCCGCCGAGTTGGCGCGCATTGCGGCCGGCAGGTCGGCCTCGGGCGGGCCGTCGAGCCGGCCATACGAGATCACCATCCCCAACGGCGCCAGCATCGCAAAATTGCGCCCAAACCCCTTGCCGCCGATCGGGTCGAGGATTAGGTCGACGCCGCGCCCGCCGGTGCTGCGCATGACCCGCGCGACGACATCCTCGGTACGGTAGTTGATCGCCTGGCCGGCCCCGAGCGCCGTCACGGCGCGCGTCTTCTGATCCGATCCGGCGACCCCGATCACGCTCATGCCCGCCAACAACGCGAGCTGCACCGCGGCGCTGCCGACCCCACCCGCGGCGTTGTAGACCAGCACCGTGTCGACCGCGATCCCGCGCGCCGCGCTGTTCAGCAGATGATAGGCGACCTGATAATTCGACAGGCAGGCCGCGGCTTCGAGGGGGCAGCCCGCCGGCAAGGGCTGCGCCGCCCGCGCCGGCACGGCGATGTATTCGGCATAGCACCCGGCGCGCACCGGCAGGTCGCGGGCGCTGACAAAAACCGCCTGGCCGATCGCCGGGGCGCTGACATTGGCGCCGTGCGCCGCGACCGTGCCGCTCATCTCGATGCCCGGAATCGTCGGCAAGGGCGGCATCCAGTTGTAGGTGCCGCGCCGCACCAGCACCTCGGGCATGCTGACGCCGATCGTGTCGGCCTTGACCAGAACCTCGCCCGACCCCGGCGCCGGGGTCGGCAGCTCGACATATTCGAGCGCTTCGGGGCCGCCCGGCCGCCGCAGTAAAATTGCTTTCATTTTCTTACCGGCGGCGCCCTCGCGGCGATTGGGTTGGGGGCGGGTTGCGGCGCAGCCGGCGCCCTGGCAAATAACGGCGGGATTGGGTCGCGGGCGCCGCTGTCAAAAACCTTGCCGGGTCAGTCGAACCCGCCGGGAAGGCCAAAAAAAACCGGTAAGCCCCGGCCCAAGCCCGGATCCCATTCCTTGCGGACCTGGCCTTCTACCGAAAGACCGCTGCCGGTCGTGGCGCTGTGCCTTCGGCCGTCGGATGATGTTTCGCTGGTGGGGTCGCCGGGCAAGTCATCAGCCGCCTGTTTGTCGCGGCGATGCCAACGGCGCAGATGTTTTTCAATCGAACGTTGATCCATACTCGATCCTCCCTGGCCGGGATCTAGGCCAAGCGGGCGCGCGATTGCAACTCTTTTGGTAAATACCACGTCAGGACGGCGGCTTGCTTGCCCGCGATCGGGAGAAGACCTATGGCTGACGTGCCTCTGACGGTCTGGACAATAGGACATTCGACCCGCTCCGCTGCCGAGCTGGTTGAGCTCCTGGGCCAGGCTCGTGTCGATCTGCTGGTCGATGTGCGCTCCGTCCCGCGCTCGCGGATGAACCCGCAATTTAACGGCGAGCTGCTGCCGTCAACCCTCGCCGCCAGCGGTATCGGCTATCGCCATTTGCCGGCGCTTGGCGGGTTGCGCGCCGCCCGCAAGGATGGGTTGCCCTCGCCGAACAAATTGTGGCGCAACACCGGCTTTCGCAACTACGCCGATTACGCCGCTGCGTCGCCCGATTTTCGCCAAGGCTTGGCCGAGCTGGCGGCGCTCGCCTGCAGCAACCGCTGCGCCATCATGTGCGCCGAGGCGGTGTGGTGGCGCTGCCACCGCCGGATCGTGAGCGACTACCTGCTGACCGCAGGCGTTGCGGTTGCCCACATCATGGGGCCGGGCAAGATTGAGCCGGCCACGCTGACGCCGGGCGCCGAGCCGCTTGCCGACGGCAGCATCCTTTATCCCTCCGCGAGCGGATCGCAGCTCTCATTGTTGTAACCACCTCATCGCCCCGCCGCGGGTTCGGTCGGTCATTCGGCCGCGACTGCCGCCGGGGTCGGTTCCGCCGCGGTCGCGAAAAACCGGCGGCCAGTCGCCCGCTGGTTCTCGTAGATCGAGCCCTGGTGCTCGGCCGGCGGCAATGGCAGGCGCACCGGAACCGGGGTGAGCCGCGGCGCCAGGGTCGGACCGCCGGCCAGCAGCAATTCGTCGAATTTCTCGATCCCGTCCTTAAAGCCGAGCAACGGCCAGGCATCGGCCGCGCGATACTGAAACAGAAGAAAGCGCCGCTCCTTGCCCGAAAAATTGGTCGCCGAGCCGTGCACCGCGCGCACATGATGGACGGTGATCGAGCCGGCCTTGCCCAGGCACGGCAGCGCGCGCGACACGTCGACGCCGCAGCCCGCCGGATCCATCGCACCGCAAAACCGGCCGTCAGGACCGTGGTGATCGTAAACCGGACCCAAATGGCTGCCCGGCAGCACCATCATCGGACCGTTTTCGAGGTCGCAATCGTCGAGCATGATCCCGACCGCGGCCAAATCGTCGTTGGTGTGCGGATAAAAGGCCCAGTCCTGGTGCCATTCCACCGGCGCGCCAAAACCGGCCGACTTCATGTTGAGCTTGCCGGTGTCGAACCGCACCGTGCCCCACAAATCCTTTAATACTTCGACGATCTTCGGGTGGCGCGCGGCGCGGGCATATTCCTCGTGATGCAGATGCGGCGTTTTGATCCGGCGCACGTGCGGCGCGGCCGGCGAATGCGAGTCCTCAAGGTCGTAGATGTCGTCGTTGGCGCGGACCGCCCGCGCGCCCTCGACAAACGCGTCGGTGACGCTGCGCAACGCCTCGATTTCGTCCGGGGCGAAAATTCCGGGGAGCACGACAAACCCGTAGCGCCGGTAGGCGGCGAGGGTGGTTTGCGACAGCATGATTCCTCCGCGCGGACAGCCAGAGCCGCAATTGCTGAGCATCGGCGCCGGGTTTGTCAACCGAGACCCGTGCCGAGTCGCCCGATCACTCCTTGCACTCCTTGCGGCGATCGCGGAGATCGGGAGTGGCGATCGGCTATTTGCTGCGCAGCCGCGACCGCAGGCGCCGCCACCGGCTGCCGTCGTCTGCCCCATGCTCGGGAGCAGGGCCGGTCAGCATCAGCTCGTCGACGAGATGGCGCGCCAGGGTGCCGCGCGGGCCGCGCTCCCAATGGTCGCGGCCGGCGTCGTCCGGCATCCAGCCGGGCAGCGGCAGCAGCAAATAGGAGGCGAGCCCGTCGAGCAGCGGCTCGTAGGTGGCGCGCAGCGCGGCCAGCAGCTCTTCGGCTTCCGATGTCTCCCAGTCGAACCCGGCATCGGCGAGGCTATGTGCCAGCCGCAGAAAGGTCGGGTGGTCGAGCCGGTCGCCGCCTTCGTAGCGCGACGGTGCGATGCCAAAGGACTGCGCCATTTCAACCAGGATTTGCCGCGCCATCGTGAAGGTCATGCGCGCCTGCAGCGGCGGCACCCTGCCAATGCCGACAAGGATCAGCGCGCAGCAATCGATGACGACAGTCAGCGCCCCCAACCACGACTGGTCGGCATGCTGGGATCGATAATAGGCCAGCATCGGGTAGGAGAGATGACTCTCCAGCAATTCCGAGCCCCAATTTTCCCATTCCCGCAGCATTATGCCGATCTGCCCCGGCCCGTCCTCGCCGCCGTGACGTTGCAGCAGGCCCACGGCGGTGGGCGGCGAACCGGCGCGTCCGTCGAGCCGGATCACGGCCGCCTCGCGGCGCGAAAACAGCTGATAGAGCACCGGCAGATAACCGATGACGACGGCGATAAAGCCAAGCCCGGTGCCGGCTTCGAAGATCGTCAGCAGCCGCGCCAGCCCCGAATGCGGCACCAGATCGCCATAGCCCAAAGTGAAAAACGTCACCCCGCTCAGATAGAGCTGATCGCCCAGCGTCGGCCGCGGCGTCACCCCGACGGCGGCTTCGATCGCCCAAAGCAGCAGGCCGAAGCCCAGCATCAAACCAGCGATCCAGACGCTGAACAGCAGCACCATCGAGAGCGCGCCGTAGACGCCGAGCAGGTGCTCCTTGCGCTCGCCGCGCGTGAAACGCGACGTCAGCGCCGCCCACAGGGCCCAGGTCACGCGGTAAAAGATGCTGACGAATCGCAGCTGGCGCAGCACGCGGCGCGGCAGCAGCATGACCTCGAACGCGTCCTGCGCCGTAATGGCGAGCAACAGGAAAGCCAACAAGCCGACGGCGACCGCGATCATGGCCGATAAACGCGGCAGCTCTGGTTATCCTTCCTCGCGGCGGGATCAGACACCCGATCCGGGCGGTGCGGCGGGGGCTGCGGGTTCGGCGACTCGCCCGAGGACACCGGGTGGGGGACGAGTCTTTCGGCGGCCCGCGCCACCCGCTAAGCTCGGCGTCATCGAACGGAGGAGCCGAACTCATGACCAATATCGTGCGCGCGACCAGCCCCGCAGCACCCGAGCCGCCCGCCGGCACCTGGTCGAACTGCCTGGTGGCGGGCGGGATCGCCTATGTCGCCGGCATGACCGCGCGCGGCAGCGACGCCGCGGGCGACGAGTACGGGCAGTCGAAGGCGATCTTTGCCAAAATCCGCGGTCTGGTCGAGGCCGCCGGCGGCACGATGGCCGATGTCATGAAGGTGACGATCTTTGTCACCGACATCAGCCAGCGCGAAAAGGTGTGGCAGGCCCGGCGCGAGTTCTTCACCGGCAACTTTCCTGCCTCGACCCTGGTGCAGGTGGCGGCGTTGGCCGAGCCTTCGCTCAAGGTCGAGATCGAGGCGGTTGCCCATATCGGCGCCGGGCGCGGCTGAGCGGTTCGGAAATTCGCGGAGACATTAACGACAACAACATAAGCACCAGGGAGGCCGGCGATGTCGGGATATGTCGAGATTTATCGCCGGTCGCTCGAACGGCCGGAGGAGTTCTGGGCCGAGGCGGCCGAAGCGATCGCCTGGGAGCGGCGCTGGGACCGGGTCCTCGACGACCGCCGCCCGCCGTTTTATCGCTGGTTCGCCGGCGCCCGGCTCAACACCTGCTGGAATGCGATCGACCGCCATGTCACGGCCGGACGCGGCGGGCACACCGCGCTTATCTGGGACAGCGCGGTGACGGGGCAGGTCGCGGCCTTTACGTACCGCGAATTGCGCGACCGGGTGGCACGGCTCGCCGGGGTCCTTGTCGGGCTTGGGGTCGGGAAGGGCGACCGGGTGCTGATCTACATGCCGATGGTGCCGGAGGCGGCGATGGCGATGCTCGCCTGCGCCCGCATCGGCGCGGTCCATTCGGTCGTCTTTGGCGGGTTCGCGGCGCATGAGCTGGCGACCCGGATCGACGCCGCCCGCCCGCGGGTGGTCCTGTCGGCGTCCTGCGGGATCGAGACCAGCCGCATCGTTCCCTACAAGCCGCTGCTCGACGCCGCGATCGCCGAGGCGCGCTCGAAACCCGAGCATTGCGTGATTCTGCAGCGGCCGATGTGCCGTGCCGAGCTCGTTGCCGGGCGCGACCATGACTGGGACGAGCTCGCCGCCGCGGCGCGGCCCGCCGATTGCGTCCCGGTATTGGCGACCGACCCGCTTTACATCCTCTACACCTCGGGGACGACCGGCATTCCCAAGGGCGTCGTCCGCGACAATGGCGGGCATGCGGTGGCGCTCTGCTGGTCGATGCGCCACATCTACGGCGTCGAGCCCGACGAGGCGTTCTGGACCGCCTCCGATGTCGGCTGGGTGGTCGGCCATTCCTACATCGTCTACGCGCCGCTCTTTCATGGCTGCACCACCGTCATGTACGAGGGCAAGCCGGTCGGCACCCCCGACGCCGGCGCCTTTTGGCGGGTCATCGCGCAGCACGAGGTGCGCGTGTTCTTTACCGCGCCGACGGCGTTCCGCGCGATCAAGCGCGAAGACCCCGAGGGCGAGCTGATCCGGCGCCACGATCTCGGGAAATTCCGCGCCTTGTTTCTCGCCGGCGAGCGCGCCGACCCGCCGACCGTCGCCTGGGCCGAGCACCATCTGGGCGTCGCGGTCGTCGATCATTGGTGGCAGACCGAGACCGGCTGGCCGATCGCCGCCAATTGCCTCGGCATCGAAAAGCTGCCGGTCAAGCACGGCTCGGCGACGCGGCCGGTCCCGGGCTGGGATGTCCGCGTGCTCGACGCCGAAGCCGAGGGTGAGGCGCGCGAATTGGCGGCGGGGGAAATCGGCGCGCTCGCGGTCCGGCTGCCGCTGCCGCCCGGCGCGTTGCCGAGCCTATGGGAAGCCGACGACCAGTTCGTCGGCACTTATTTGTCGGCCTTCCCTGGCTTTTACCAGACCGCCGACGCCGGCTTTGTCGACGAGGACGGCTATGTCCACGTCATGACCCGCACCGACGACATCATCAATGTCGCCGGTCATCGGTTGTCGACGGGCGGCATCGAGGAAGTGCTGGCGGCGCATCCCGATGTCGCCGAATGCGCGGTGATCGGCATTGCCGACGCGCTCAAAGGCCAGGTGCCGCTCGGCCTCCTGGTGCTGAAGGCCGGCGCCGCGCGCTCCGCCGCGCAGATCGAGCGCGATGCCGTGGCGCTCGTCCGCGAACGCGTCGGGCCAGTCGCGAGCTTTCGCACCGCCCTCGTCGTCGCCGGCCTCCCCAAGACCCGATCCGGCAAAATCCTGCGCGGCACAATGCGCAAGATCGCCGACGGCGAGCCCTACCCGATGCCGGCCACGATCGACGACCCCGCCGTCCTCGACGCGATCAGCGCGGCGCTGGCCGGCGCCGGCTTTCCCGCCAAACGCCCGGCTTGAGCGTCCGACATATTCTTTCCGTCGCTCCCGCGGAAGCGAGGGTCCAGAATTCGGCCCTCCGCTCCCGCTTCCGCGACGCTTGCGCTGGAATGACGGCCAGAGACGCGATCGTTCCTGATTTTTTTCAGGTCGGGCTCTAAGTCTTGGCCGGGCTCTAAGTCTCGAGCGGCTCGGATTGCTCCCTCGCCATCAGCGCCTCCTGCTCGGCTGCCGGCAGGCGGGCGCGGGCGCGACGGACCGTGTCCTCAAGCTCGTCGAGCGTGCACAGCCCGAGCCCGACCGGATGGCGCGGCTTGATGTTCGGGCTGTTCCAATGGGTGCGGTCGCGCACCGCGGCGATCGTCGGCTTGGTCGTGCCGATCAGCTTCGAAATCTGCGCGTCCGACAGTTCCGGGTGGGTGCGCAGCAGAAACGCGATCGCGTCGGGCTTGTCCTGGCGCTTGGCGATCGGCGTGTAGCGCGGGCCCCGGTGCTTGAAGATTTGCGGCGGCATCGCCTGCGGCGACAACGCCAGGCGGGCGTCCGGATTGCCTTGGCAGCGGGCGATTTCCTCGGCGGTGGTCTGGCCGTTCGCGACCGGGTCGAGGCCTTGCATCTGGTTCGCCACTTCGCCGTCGGCGATGGCCTGGATTTCGAGCGGGTGCAGACCGCAAAAATCGGCGATCTGCTCAAAGGTGAGCGAGGTGTTGTCGACCAGCCAGACGGCGGTCGCCTTGGGCATCAACGGTGCAGGCATGACAAATCCCGGTTTGTGCTGCGCGGCGCGGACGCTGGGGCGGCGCGCGGCCGAGCGCAATGATCTTAAACAATATATAATCCCAGCGCCGATCGAAGGAAGACACCAGCGACGGAGCGGCAGCATGATCGACGAATTCGAGCTCGAACCGCGCCGCAAGCCGGCCGCCCCCAAGGATTTGAGCCTGATGGGCATCGCCGAGCTCGAAGACTACATCGCGGTGCTCGAAGGCGAAATCGCCCGTGTGCGGGCCGAGATCGCCGCCAAGCGCGGTCAACGAACCGGCGCCGAGGCGCTGTTCAAGCGCTGATCCCGGGCTCTGACACCGAGGCGGGAGCCGGTCTCGGACCGCGTAAAGCTGCGCCGGACGCGGCGGGTTCGCTGTTGCCTCTTGACGCCGTCCCCGGACCGCCGGTTCTGATGGCTGCTGGATTTATCTCGGGGCCGCGGGGTCGGCGATGATGCAGACGATCAATCTCAATATAAACGGGTGCGAGGTCGGCGTGACCGCCGACGGCGACACCCCGCTGCTCGACGTGCTGCGTAACCGGCTCGGCCTCCTCGGCACCAAGTTTGGTTGCGGTCTGGAGCAGTGCGGCTGCTGCATGGTGCTGGTCGACGGCCGGCCCGAGAAATCCTGCGGCAAGGCGCTCTCGACCGTTGCCGGCCGCGCTGTCGTCACGATCGAGGGGCTGGGCACGCCCGACCGGCCGCATCCGCTGCAGCAGGCGTTTCTCGACGAGCAGGCGGGCCAGTGCGGATATTGCCTCGCCGGCATCCTGATCTCGGCAAAGGCGTTGCTCGACCGGAACCCGGCACCGTCGCGCCGCGAGATCGCCGTGGCGCTCGACGACAACATCTGCCGCTGCGGCAGCCATCACCGCATCCTGCGCGCGGTGGCGCTCGCGGCCGAGCGGATGCGCGAGGAAGGAGCCCCGCAATGAGGGCCGCCGCTCCGGCACCGCTGCCGCCGCTGCTGGCCGACAACCCGCGCCTGGGGCAATGGGTCGGGTTCGCCGAGCCCGGACGCGTCCGGGTCGCGACCGGCCGGGTCGAGATCGGACAGGGTGTCCTGACCGCGATGCGCCAGATCGCCGCCGAAGAGCTCGACGTGGCGCTCGACCGCGTCGCGTTGCTGTCGGGCGACACCGAGCTGACGCCAAACGAGGGCTACACCGCCGGCAGCCAGTCGATCCAGTTCGGCGGCACGGCGCTGCGCCTGGCCTGCGCCGAGGTGCGCGCCCTCTTCCTCGCCGAGGCCGCGGCGGCGTTGGGCTGCTCTCCGGCCGATCTCTCGGTAGAGGACGGCGCCGTCACCCGCAGCGGCATGCCGACGGGGCAGGATTACTGGTCGCTCGCCGCCGCGGTCGACCTCGGCCGGCACGCGAGCGGCCGGGCGATGCCGAAGCCGGCGCGCGGCTACCGCGTCGTCGGCCGCAGCGCCCCGCGCGTCGACCTCGCCGCCAAGGTGTTCGGCGCGCCGGTCTTTGTCCACGACATGGTTCTCGACGGCATGCTGCACGCGCGCGTCGTGCGCCAGCCGCGCCGCGGCGCCACGATCCGGACCGTCGACGAGGCGGCATTGCGCCGCGCCGCGAAAGGCCCGGTCGAGATCCTCCGCGACGGCAATTTCCTCGCGATAACCGGTCCCGACGAAACTGTCGTCGAAGCCGCCGCGGCGGTCGCGGCAAACCATGTGGTGTGGGACGACGTCGACGCGATCAATCCGTTCCAGGAAGAGGCGCGCTGGCTGTTGCAGCAGCCCTCGATCGACCGGGTCGTCGGCGCCCCGCAATCATCCGCCCCGACATCGGCGGCGAACCGCTACGAGGCGACCTACACCCGCATGCACGTCGCGCACGCTTCGGTGGCGCCGTCCTGCGGCGTGGCGGTCTTCCGCGACGGAAGGCTGCAGGTGTGGACGCATTCGCAAGGGGTCTACCCGCTGCGAGCGGCGCTCGCCCGCACGTTGAACCTCGATCCGGCGCTGATTTCGGTCAGCCACGTTCAGGGGCCGGGTTGCTACGGCCACAACGGCGCCGACGACGCCGCGGCCGACGCCGCCGCGATCGCGATGCGCACGCCCGGCATCCCGGTGCGGGTGCGCTGGCGGCGGGAGGACGAGTTCGGCTTCGAGCCGGTCAGCCCCGCGATGGTGGTGACGGCATCGGCTGCCCTCGACGCGGCCGGGCGCCCGTCCGACTGGACCACCGAAATCTGGAGTGGCCGGCATTCGAGCCGTCCGGGCGGCGGCGGCAACCTGCTCGCCGCCGAAGCGCTCCCCGACCCGCCGCCGGCGCCGCCCGCGACTGAATCGTCCAACCCGCCGGGCGCCGGCACCCGCAACGGCGAGCCGCTTTACGGGTTTGCGGCAAAGCGCATCGTCCACCACCTGATCCCCGAAACGCCGGTGCGGACCTCCTCGCTGCGCGGGCTTGGCGCCACGCTCAACGTCTTCGCAATCGAAAGCGCGATGGACGAACTGGCCGAGCGCGCCGGGGAGGACCCGGTCGCCTATCGGCTCTCGGTATTGCCCGACCTGCGGGCGCGAGCCGTCGTCGAGCACGTCGCGCGGATCGGCGGCTGGCAGGCGGGCCTGCCGTCGGGCACCGGACGCGGTCGCGGGATCGGCTTTGCCCGCTACAAAAACATCGCCGCCTATGCCGCGGTCGTCGCCGAGGTCGAGGTCGACGAGGAGGTCCGGCTGACGCGGGTGTGGTGCGCCGCCGACGCCGGTCTCGTGGTCAATCCCGACGGCGCCGTAAACCAGCTCGAGGGCGGCATCGTCCAGGCCGCGAGCTGGGCGCTGAAGGAGGGGGTGCGGCTCGACAACGCCGGCATCAGCTCGCGCGACTGGGAAGGCTATCCGGTGTTGCGTTTCACCGAGGTCCCCGAAATCCTGGTCGCGCTGGTCGGCGCCGCCGCGGACCTACCGCCGCTCGGCGTCGGCGAGGCGTCGGGCGGCCCGACCGTCGCCGCGATCGGCAACGCCGTCGCGCACGCGCTCGGCGCGCGCCTGCGCGAACTGCCCTTGACCCGCGAACGGGTCATGGCAGCCTTGCTGAAGTCGTAGCCGCGGCCGCATGACCTCCTGCGGCACCCTATCGGTTGCTTCTGTCAGGCATATTTCGGCGTGGTCGAGGCGCAGTCGGATGGAGGCTGCATAACTCAAAGGACTGGGCAATGACTTGCTTCTTGTTAGCCAGTGCTGTCAGTTGTCTGCTGGCGGTTCAAACCGCCAACGCCGCAGGTTGTCTCGAAGGTGCGGCCCTGGGTGGCGTCGCCGGACATATGGCTCATCATACGTTTCTTGGTATTTTTGGCGGCTGCGCGGGAGGAATGATGGTGCATCATTTATACTCCAGGTGGAAAAGAGAACACCCAAACGGCACGATGAATGAATTTGTCGCCGACAATAAGGACCAGCTGCCGGCTGGATGGGCGGAGCGTTTGAGCGGCGTGGGCGGCAGTAAGCTGCCGGCGCAATAAATTCAAATCATCAAGCGGCGCCTTACCTGCTGGCGGTTCCATCCTGGCGCTCAGTGACGACGCTAAACGTGCTCTGGATTCCGGCTTTTGCGCGCTTTTGCCGGGAATGACGATTAAGAGCTCGATGCGTTGTGGTTCTTTCCGGGTCGGGCGCTGGCGCTATTGGGCACGGCCGGCTTCCAGGCGTCACGGCGAGAACGGGTAATAGCGCAACGACGCCATAAAGATGCCCTCGTTGGTGCTGGGGCCGCCGCCAAGGCCGGGAAAGACCTGGCGCTCGGTGTAGGAGCCTTGCCCGCCGACCCGCATCTTTCCGTAGTCGCCTTTATAGACGTCCCACCAAAAGCCGCCGGTCACTTGCCACACACGATTGGTGTTTGCCGCGCAAGCGCTCGACCCTTGAATGAGGCAGCCGGTGTTGTTGTACAACCCGTTGCCGTAACCAAAGGGAACGCCCTTGACGGTAAACGCGGTTCTGGTCGCGTCTTCCATCCCGGCATAGGCGTAGAGATCGAGTGCCGGCGTCGCGTGACCGACGGCCCCGAGCAGCACCTGGAATTCCGGGATCGGGGCCAGGGCGCCGTTGGGCTGGACCGCCACGTCGGGCAGCCCGACGCTGCCGTAGCGGCCGATGCCATCGCCCGCGAGAAAATTCGCCTGCAGGTCGAGGCGCTTTGGCACGACCGGGAAGATGCCGCCGAGCCCGCCGCCGCCGCCGATGATCGTGTGGTTCTCGAAGTCGGCGCGGCTGCGAAACGCGCGCCCGACGCCGTAGACCTCGAAATGGCCCCAACCCGGGTCGACCGTCATCTTGCCGATAACGTCGGGTCCGAGATCCGTCGAATAGGTGGTCGAGGGATTGAGCCCCGATCCGCCCGGATTGTTGAACGTGGTTGGCACCAAGGGTGCTGTCGGACCGCTGAAAATCGCGGCCTGCGGATTATCCGCCGCTAGGCCCACCGACATCATGCCAAAATGCTTGACCACCCTGAGCTCGGGGTCGCGCAACCAGGTGAAGCCGGGCACGTACTGCGCGTCGATGGTCAGCGGGACGTTCTCCTTCCCCGGGGTCATGTCGTCTTGGAACATCGTCAGAAAGCTCCAAATCTGACCGCCGACGACGTAAACCCCCAAGTCGCTGTTATTGAGCTCGGCATAGGCCTGCCGCAGCCGCAACGTGTAGCTGTTGCTCTCCACCGAGTTCGACGACGATCCGGCACTCTGGAAATCGGTTTCGAAATAGCCGCTCAATCTGGTGGCGGCATTGACGTCGCCATAAGCCAGCATGGCGAGCCGGCTCTGATGCGCGCTCTCGCGAAACTCCGAGAGATAGTAATTCGGGTTGTTCGGCATCGGGATGCCGGTATTGAAGTTCGAGCCGATGTCTGCGGTCTCGTTGCGGGTGCGGTAAATGCTCGCCGCTTCGATAAACGTGTTCCCGAAACTGACATGGATGCCGGTGCCGAAAACCCCGCCTTTGGTGGCAGCGACGGTCGCCGGCGGCGGCGTCCCCGGTCCGCCCGGAACCGGCGGCGGAAGTGCAGCTGTCGGCGGCGGCGCCGCCAGGCCCGGCGCGGCCGCGGCTGCCGGTGGGTAGCCTACCGGCGGATAGCCTGCCGGCGGATAGCCCGGCGCCGGCGGCCGGCTCGGCCGCGGCGCCGCCTGCGCCGCCTTCAACTCGTCGACCTGCTTTTGCAGGCTGCGGAGCTGGTTTTGATATTGCTTTTGGATTTTTTTGATTTCGCTTTGCAGTTGCTTGAGCTGGTCGTTCAGGTTTGGCGTGGTCTGCCCAAGCGCCGCCCCTGGCAGAGACGCACACCCCAATGCGGCAATTAACATGCCGATCGCCCCGAAACCGGCAAAATCGCGCTTCCCGCTCAATGGACGTCCCCCGATAACGCCATCGAGAAACGTTAACGAGGGGCTATGACGGTCTTATGATGCTCTTATGACGAAATAATAGAACCAACTTAGGATTAATTTGTTTGAAATTTGGCCATTAACGTATCGTGCACGAACACATGCGTCCGGCCCGGCAATGCGCCTACTGGCGCAAGACTAACGCGTGGCGCCGAGCGTCGCCGCGTCGAGATTGCTTCGCGGAGTTTATCCTCGGGCCGTGCGAAGCGCGGACCCGGGGGCTCGGCAGTGACACCGTGAGCGAGTGTCATTGCGAGGAGCGGAGCGACGAAGCAATCCGGCTGCGACGACTGACGGCGGTGACATCTGTCAAGTGCGCACCACTACGCTGTTTCTGAGCGGCCATGTTTTCGCAGTAATCTAGTGAGTTCGCCGACATCTTGCCATTGGTCGCTGCGGTCGACGGCGCGCTCGACTTCGGCGGCGCCGGTCGTCGTCAGCACGATCTCGGCGAGCTCCCGGAACTTGGCGCGAATTTCTTCCTCGGAAAAAGGCTCTTGGAAATCGCCGCGATGGCTGTCGCGCGACTGCGTGCTGCGTCTGCCGTCGGTCAGGGTAACGGTCACCCGCGCGGGCCGCAGCCGCGGCGCCACGGCACTCATCGCCGGGTCTTCGCCGATATGCACGCGCCGGCGCAATGCCGCGATCGCCGGGTCGTGCAGCGCCGTGTCATCGAGCGCCGAAAAATCGGCATTGCCGCGCACCGCCATGACCGCCGCGGCGTGCGGCAGTGAATATTTCGATGCGAAGTAATTGGGCGGCTCCGGATTCCGCATGACCGACGCAAAGCGGTAGGTTGCAATCTCGATGCGCTCGATCTGGTCGGGACGCGGGCGCAATTCGGCCAACGCCGCCGCCAGGCAGTCGAGCGCCGGATGGACCGGGTTGCAGCAGGCATAAAGCCGGAAATAATTGCGAGTGATGTGCCAGGTCTCGCCGAGCTCGTCGGTCAAATGGCCGGGCGCAAATCCGTCGCCGACCAGACCCGCCAAAAACTCCTCGATCGCGTCGGGCTGTGCTGCGAACCCTGCCAGCGCCAGTTCCGGCGCCAGTGCCGCGGCGAACCCGCTCATGCCGCCGGCGACGTTCAGCGCCGTGGCGCCCGCAACTGCGTTCGTGTAGCTGGGCGTCAGCATCAACACCGTCGCAATGCGCATCGCGAGGCTGACCCCGGCGGCGTCAAGACCGCGCAAGCGTGCGCCCGCCGCCGCCGCCGCCAACAGCGACACCTGCCCGTTCTGGTGCGCTAGTGGGCGCGGCGTGAACCCGCCGGCGATGCGCGCGGCGACATCGTAGCCGAGCACGAACGCCGCCAGCATGTCGCGCCCGGCGCTGCCGGCATGCTCGCCGACCGCCAATACCCCCGGCAACACCTGCATCGCCGCTTGGCCCGACACAAATCGCAGCCCCTCGCACAATTCGATCGAGCGCCCGGCAATCCCGTTGAGCAGCGCCGCATTCCGCGGATCGGCAACCGGCCACCCGCGCGCATAGACCGTGGCGCCGCCGCCCTCGCTCCCGCCGCCGGCCGTGAGCCGCTGCCGCAGCGCTGCCACCTCGGGCCGCGCCGACCCGGCCAGGATCACGCCGAGCGTGTCGAGCAATACGAGCTTGGCGTGGTGCTGCACCGGCTCCGGCACGTCCTCCCATTTCGTTTCGGCGACAAATTGGGCGAGCTTTTCGATCGCTTGGCCCATCGGTGCGGAACTCCTCGCGGTGACCGGGGCGGGGATGCTAGCCTTGCGCGGCCTGCGGCGCCACGCATTGGGAGAAGGAACAAAGACATGGCCGTCGTCGAGACCGAGCGTTTGGGACAAATCCTGGTCGTGCGGATGAACCGGCCCGAGCGGCTGAACGCGCTCAACCACGAGATGCGCACCCGCCTCGCCGAGACCTGGACTGAGTTCCGTCATTCGAACGACCTCGAAGTCGCGATCTTCACCGGGACGGGCCGCGGCTTTTGCGCCGGCGAGGACATGCGCGAGTTGCTCGCCGCCGGACGGCCGGGCGGCAGCCGGCCCGACATCGAGGACCCGTTTATGACCGGGGCGCTCGAAAAGCCGGTCATCGCCGCGGTCAACGGCTATGCGATGGGCGGCGGCTTTATGCTGGTCGAGCGCACCGATTTGCGGGTTGCCGCCAAGGGTGCCGTGTTCGAGGTCTCCGAGGCTAAGCGCTGGCTTGTCGGCGGCTACAATCACGGCCACCTCGCCAATCTGCCCTATCCGGTCGCGATGGAGATGGCGCTGGGGTTTCGCTTTACGGCCGAGCGCTTTTACGAGATCGGCTTTCTGAACCGGCTGGTCGAGCCTAACGAGCTGATCCCGAGTGCCGTTGCGATGGCCGAGCATCTGCTGACCCTGCCGCCGGCCTCGCGCGTCAACACCGTCCACATGATGCGCCAGATGCGGCCGATGCCGTCATCGGAGCAGCAGCGCCTCGCCGCCGCCCTGCACGAGCACGGCGCCAAGAGCGATTTGATCGAGTCGCGCGCCGCCTTTGCCGAAAAGCGCGCGCCCAATTTCAAAGGCTGGGACGACCCGCAGGACCGTTTCCGCCTGCCCACGCTCGGCGCTGACGACGGCTGAGCCGACCGGCGACTGGCGCGCCGCCGCTGCCGATTTCGTGACCCGCTCGGAGATTGACAGGTTGCGGTCGCCGGATAATCATTCTCTCGGGGATTAGCTCCCGAATCTTTGATGCGGGGGCTGATAATTCTCGCAGCGTCTGAGGGTGCGGCGGGATCGTTGCGGACGCGGCGCCGTTTAGGCGGAGCGGCCCGCGCAGCCCGCCCGAAAGCATCTTGGCTTGACCCGAATTCGCGCGTGCGTCGTGGGGGAGGTTGCGCCGCGTGATTGCGGCGTTGTTGAAGAGGTTGGCAACGGAGGCAATAGGAGATCGCGATGCCGTTCGATGGTACGTATTTCCCCGCAACGACCCCATACGACACCGGACTCTTCCCGCTGTGGAGCCGGCACGGGTGCCGGTTGTGGTTTCACACGCGGCTGAGCGGCAGAAAGCCGACGGCCCCGACCATGTTGCGCGCGCCGACCCCGGCGGAGCGCGGTTTCGCCGTCGCCGACCTGTTGCGCGACGCCAAAAACATGATCGTCGATCCCAAGGACTGGACGCGGCGCACCTATCGTTCCTTTGGCGGACAGCGCTGCGCGATCGGCGCGTTGCGGGCGGCGGCGAAGCACCTGAACGATCCGGCGCTCGCCTGGTCGGCGCACGCATTGCTGATCGACGTGGCCCGCTCGCGCGGCTTTACCAATGTCGAGACGATGAATGACCGCTCGTCGCATGCCGCGGTCATGGCCGCTTTCGACCAGGCGATCCGCACCGCCGAGCGCACCGGCACGCGCTAAGCTCCCCCGGATTCCGGGGTCAAGATCGGGCGGGACGACGCGGCGGCGCTCTCTCGCCCGATCGCGGTCGGGGGGTGATCCCGGCACGCGGGCGGTTGCGGCAGCCGGAAATACAGCGCGCGCAAAGCCTGTTTTCCGCCGATGGCTGCTGAGATTGGCGAACAAACGGCCCGCGAAACTGTGCTGTCCAGGGTTTGCCGCGGGTCTTAGCGGACTTTTTGTCCGCGTCGATGGCCCTCAACATTCGAAACTTGCGCGGCCGGACGTCATGTCCGATAAATTGCCGCGATGGCCTCGCAGTGGGATGTGATCGAGGATGCGGCGCGGAGTCTCGGTGTCGCCGCGGAGACCGTGCGCAAATGGCGGGTACGCGGTGTGCCCGGCCGATACCGGCTGGCTATAACGCGGCTGACCGAAAGTCAGGGTCGGCAGGTCGACGAAAAGGCCTTTGACCAGCCGCCGGGACCGCGCCGCGGGCGCTCGTCCGCGGCAGCGCCGCACAACCCGGCCAGATCAAATCGCATGCCGGGCAGCCATAATCCGGGAGAGCGCAACGTGACCCCCGAAGACAGTATCCGTGGGCGGGCACCGCGCCCGTTTACCGGCACCGAATATGTCGAGAGCCTGCGCGACGGGCGCGAGGTCTACATCGACGGCGAGCGCGTCAAGGACGTGACCGCGCACCCGGCGTTTCGCAATTCGGTGCGCTCGTTGGCGCGGCTGTACGACGCCCTGCACGATCCGGCCAAAAAGGAGGTGCTGACCTCGCCGACCGACACCGGCTCCGGCGGCTTTACCCATAAATACTTTCGCGTCGCCCGCACGCGCGACGAATTGATTGCCCAGCAGCGCGCGATCGCCTGTTGGGCGCGCCTGACCTATGGCTGGATGGGGCGCACCCCCGATTACAAGGCCTCGTTGATGAACACGCTCGGCGCCAATGCCGAGTATTACGGCCGGTTCGCCGGCAACGCCCGCCGCTGGTACCGCCGCGCCCAGGAGAACGTCCTCTTTATGAACCACGCGATCGTCAATCCGCCGGTCGACCGCGGCCGGCCGACGAGCGAGGTCAAGGACGTTTACGTCACCATTGAGCGCGAGACCGATGCCGGAATCATCGTGTCCGGCGCCAAGGTGGTGGCGACCGCGGCCGCGATCACGCATTACAACTTCCTCGGCCAGAACGCCGCGACCGCGACCTCCGACCCCGATCTTGCGGTCATGTTCATCCTGCCGATGGACGCGCCGGGGGTAAAACTGATCTGCCGCAATTCCTATGAGCGCATCGCCAATACTGTGGGCTCGCCCTACGACTACCCGCTGTCGTCGCGGTTTGACGAGAACGACGCCATCTTTGTCCTCGACCAAGTGCTGATCCCGTGGGAGGACGTGCTCGTCCACCGCGACCCCGAAAAGATCCTGAGCTTCTACCCGCGCTCCGGCTTTCTGAACGGGTTCTGCTTTCAGGGCTGCACCCGGTTTGCGGTCAAGCTCGACTTTATTTGCGGATTGGTCGCGCGCGCCCTGCACGCGACCGGCGGCGACGAGTTCCGCGGCAACCAGGCGATGCTCGGCGAGATCGTCTCGTGGCGCAATTTGTTTTGGTCATTGTCGGATTGCATGGCGGCCAACCCCCAGCCCTGGGTCGGCGACGCATTATTGCCCAATCTGCAGGCGGGGTTGTCGTATCGCGTCTTCGCTCCCGACGCCTATTCCAAGATCAAGGAGATCATCGAGAAGATCGTCGCCTCGGCCTTGATCTACCTGCCGTCCTCGGTCAAGGATTTCGCCAACCCGGCGATCGACCCGTATCTGAGACGCTATGTCCGCGGCTCGAACGGCATCGGCTACAAGGAGCGCATCAAGCTGATGAAATTGCTGTGGGACGCCATCGGCACCGAGTTCGGCGGCCGCCATGAGCTTTACGAGCGCAACTATGCCGGCAACCACGAGGACATCCGCATCCAGGCTTTGACCGGCGCGCGGCGCAACGGGACGATGGACCGGATGACCGACCTCGTCGACCAGTGCATGGCCGAATACGACGAGCACGGCTGGACCGGCGACACCTGGCTCAACCCCGCGGAATAGAGCGGAGACGTTCCGACATCCCCGCGGCCGGGCTTGACCCGGCCATCCAGCCGAATAGGGCAGAGGCGTTCCGACATGCCGCGCGGCCGGGCTTGACCCGGCCACCCGCGACTTTCTTCACTGCAGGCATGACGGGGATGCGCGGATCAAGTCCGCGCAAGGGGGCTGGATATGGACTTCGGCGCACATCTTAAACCTTGGTTCAATCGGATAGTCGCGATCGCTATTGCTGCGCTCTGCGCCTCATTTGGGGGCGCCGCGCGGGCGCAGGACACCGTCGCCGCGGAGGCGGCGCACCGCGCGGCGCTGCTGGCGCACCTGCCGCCGGACGCCGCACAGCGCGTCTTTGGCCTCGAGCAGACGCCGACGCCGGGGCGGGCGCAAGCGATCGGCGCCTACGAGCGCGGCTGTCTCGAAGGGGCGGTCGAGCTGCCGGCCGACGGCCCGAACTGGCAGGTCATGCGCCCGTCGCGCGACCGCGCCTGGGGCCATCCGGCACTGATCGCGTTTATCGAGAAGCTGGCGGCGAAACTGCCGGCCGCGGCGGGCTGGCCCGGGTTCCTCGTCGGCGACATCGCCCAGCCGCGCGGCGGGCCGATGCTGACCGGCCACGGCTCGCACCAGATCGGGCTCGACGCCGACATCTGGCTGACGCCGATGCCGAACCGCCGCCTTACACCCGCCGAACGGGACGAAATGTCCGCAACCGACGTCGTCGCCGCCGACGGGCTGGCGGTCGACCCCAAGGTGTGGAACCCCTCCTATCGCCGCATGTACGAGGCGGTGGCGCGCGAGCCGGAGGTTGCGCGCATCTTCGTCAACCCGGCGATCAAGCGCGAACTGTGCCGCGAGGCCGGCGCCGACCGCGCCTGGCTTGCCAAAATCCGGCCTTGGTGGGGCCATGATTACCACTTCCACATGCGCCTCTTATGCCCGCCAGGCCAAACCGAGTGCCGCGACCAGGCGCCGCCGCCCGCCGGCGACGGCTGCGGCAAGGAGCTCGCCTGGTGGTTCACCCCCGAGGCCCTGCACCCGCCGCCCTCGCATGCCCGGCCGCTGCTGATCGGCAATCTGCCGCGCGCCTGCGCCGCGGTCGCCGACATGCCGGGAAAATCCGCCGCTGCCGAGGGGGCGCGCTAAATCGCCTCGCGCCGCCGCCCGCGCCGGGAATTATTCTGGCCTGCGAACGGTCATGCCCGGGGAGGAAGATGATGCGGATGCTCGGAGCAGTCTTGCTTGTCGCGGGTCTGGCGCTGGGGTCCGCCGCCGCGTCGGCGCAGAAGGGCCAGCTCGCGGTCGACAATGCCTGGGCGCGGGCGACGCCCGGCAAATCGACGACCGGGGCCGCCTATGTGACGATCCGCTCGCCGACCGCCGACCGCCTCGTCGCCGCCTCGACCCCGGCCGCGAGCAAGGCCGAGCTGCACACGATGTCGATGTCCGGAATGGTCATGAAGATGCGGCCCTTGGCCGGCGTCGACATTCCGGCCGGCCAGCCGCGTGACCCTGGCGCCGGGCGGGATGCACATCATGCTGATCGGGCTGAAGCAGCCGCTGAAGGCCGGTCAGAGCTTTCCGCTGACCCTGAGCTTTGACAAGGCCGGGACGCGCACGGTCGCGGTCGCGGTCGAAAAGGTCGGCGCCGCCGGGCCCGCTCCCACACCGGCGATGCCGAAGATGCCGGGCATGCCGGCGGCACAGCACTGACGGAGGCCGATCATGGATGGCGACGCACCGCGCAACCTCGGGCAGCCGGCGCCGCAATTGCGCCCGCGGTCGCGGCTGATCCTGGCCGGGGCGTTGCTTGTCGGGTTTGCGATCCTCGGCGCCGGCGCCATCGTCGCCCTCGACTTGCGCGGCGGCCCGCAGGGTGCGGCCGGCAGCTTGCTCAGTGCGGCGATCGGCGGCCCGTTCAAGCTCGTCGACCAGAACGGCAACACCGTCACCAACACCGATCTCCAGGGCAAGTGGCTGCTCGTCTATTTCGGCTACACCCACTGTCCCGACGCCTGCCCGACCGCGCTCAACAACATAGCACTGGCGCTCTCCGACCTCGGCCCCGACAAAAACGAGGTCCGCCCGGTCTTCATCACGATCGACCCCGCGCGCGACACCTCAAAGGCGCTCAAGGACTACGTCTCGGCCTTTGACGCGCCGATCCTGGCCTTGACCGGCAGCGACGCCGCGATCAGCCAGGCCGCCCGCGAATACCGCGTCTACTATGCCAAGCACCCGGAAGCCGGCGGCGACTATTCGATGGACCACACCTCGATCATCTATGTGATGGACCCGAAAGGCCGCTTCACCGCGTCCTTCACCGGCGAAGACCCCCCCGAAGAAATCGCCGCCCGCCTCAAAAAGCTGCTGACCTGACCCCACCGATGCCACGCAGGCCAGCGGGTCGCCGGCGCCGTTTCCACAATGAGGCTGCGAGGCCGCGAGCTTCGAATACCGAAACAGCCAATTCTTGTTTCCTCTCCCTCCGCAAGCGGCGGGGAGGGGCAGGGTGGGGGGCGGTCGCACCGGGATAACCTCCCTCCTTATTGTGGGGAAGCCGTTGAAGGGCGCTCGTTCCCCGAATCGAGGGAGCCTCGCCCCCCACCCCGCGCACATTTCTCCCTCGCCCCGCTTGCGGGGAGAGGGTTGGGGTGCGGGGCCGTTTCCGTTGGTGCATCCACCCGCGGTTAACACGTCGAGATTGCTTCGCGTCGCTCGCAATGACACCGCAAACTGTGTCATTGCGAGGAGCGGTGCGACGAAGCAATCCCGCTGCGGCGACCAACAGCGCTGTCATTTATCGGTCCGCACCACTCCTGCGCGACGCTCGACGGCGTCCGCTGCCGGCGTCCCGCCGCCCGCGTCAATAAAAGCGCGGGATCGGCCCGTTATGCGGCGTGGCGCGGTCGCTGAGGTCGAGCATCACCTGGTCGACATAGCACCACCCCCACCCGTCCGGCGGGTCGTAGGCTTCGATAATCGGATGCGCCGTCGCGTGAAAATGCTTGGTGGCGTGCCGGTTCGGCGAGTTGTCGCAACACCCGACATGGCCGCAGCTCCGGCACAGCCGCAGATGCACCCATTCCGACCCGCTCTTCAAGCACTCCTCGCACCCGAGCGCGCTCGGCGTCACCTCGCGAATATCGTCAACATGCCTGCATTCGTCGGACA
>CAVQJP010000029.1:0-22400 GCA_963712825.1 uncultured Alphaproteobacteria bacterium | reverse complement strand
TGCGCTCTAGGCAACACTCGGCTGGCAGTACGGAGGACGGCAATGCAGATCGTTCAGCGCATCGCAGAATTTCACGATGAATTAACGGAATGGCGGCGTGATATTCATGCCCATCCCGAGCTCGGCTTCGAAGAACAGCGGACCTCCGATTTGGTCGCGCAAAAGCTCGCCGAGTTCGGTTACGAGGTGTTTCGCGGCGTGGGCAAGACCGGTGTCGTCGGCCGATTGCGCGCCGGCAACTCGTCGCGCGCGATCGGCCTTCGGGCCGACATGGATTGCCTGCCGATAGAGGAAACCACCAATCTCGCCTACCGCTCGCAGACTCCTGGGCGTATGCATGCCTGCGGCCACGACGGCCACACGACGATGCTCCTCGGCGCCGCGCGCTATCTCGCGGAGACCCGTAACTTCGACGGCACCGTGCACCTGATCTTTCAGCCGGCCGAGGAAGGGCTCGGCGGTGGTGCTGCTATGATGGCCGACGGCCTCTTCGACCGTTTTCCATGCGACGCCATCTTCGGCATGCACAACTGGCCGGGGCTTGCGGTTGGCAAGTTCCGGATCCGGGCGGGAGCGTGGTGGGCGGGAATGGCCTATTTCGATATTGCCGTTACTGGCCGCGGCGCGCATGGCGCTCGCCCTGAAACCGGAATCGATCCGGTCCTGACCGCCAGCCACATCACCACGGCCTTACAGGCCATCGTGTCGCGCAATGTCCGGGCAATCGACAGCGCGGTCGTCAGCGTCACCCAGATTCATGCCGGCGAAGCGTACAATGTGATCCCCGAAGTCGCCTTTATCCGCGGTACGTCGCGGGCCTTCACCTCCGAGACATTGGCGCTGATTGAGCAGAATATGCGGCGCATTGCATCCGGGGTCGCGAGCGGGTTCGGGGCGACCGCCGAACTCGATTTCCGCATCCTGTTTCCACCATTGGTCAATGATGCGGTCGAGACCGGCTTTATTGCCGATGTCGCAGCCGAACTCGTCGGCGTCGCGAACGTCGACCGCGAGGCCGAGCTGGCGATGGTATCGGAAGACTTTTCCTCGATGCTCGAGCACCGGCCCGGAGCCTACATCCAGCTCGGCAACGGCGACACCCCTGGCGCCTGCGGAGTGCACAACCCCGGTTACGATTTCAACGACGCCGCCTTGCCGGTGGGTGCCAGCCTCTTCGCCCGCCTTGCCGAGCGCAAGCTCGCACCGGGATAATTCTTGCTGTCTGCGCTCGCGCTGGACACGCAAGCACGCGGAGATCGTTGAGGATATAGCCAGCGCCCTAGTCTTGTAGCGATACTGTCATTTAGCTCAATTAGTGGTAGGCTCTATCGGTCACACCAATCGCTGCGGGAGGAGCCGGATGGGAAAGCGCTGGGCGAGTGCCGGGTCGGTCGTTCATCTCGCCGAAGCCGGCTACGCGATCTCGCCGGACGCCGAGAGCGAGCGCGAGCAGAGCTGGCGCCGCCGGGTTCGTCCGCAAAGCGACGGCCAGCGCCGGTTGATGGCCGCGATCGCCGACCACCATTTGACGATCGCCCTCGGGCCGGCCGGCACCGGCAAGACCTATCTCGGGGTCAGCGCCGCGGTCGACGCGCTGCTCTCGGGCGCGGTCGCACGCATCGTCTTGACGCGGCCGGCGGTCGAGGCCGGGGAGAGCCTCGGCTATCTGCCCGGCGACGTGAACGCCAAGCTCGCGCCCTATCTGCGGCCGCTCGACGACGCGCTCAGCGAGCGGCTCGGCGGCAAGCGGCTGAAGCAGCTGGTCGGCGAGCGCGCGATCGAGATCGCACCCGTCGCCTACATGCGCGGGCGCACCTTGAACAACGCCTTTATCGTCATTGACGAGGCGCAAAACTGCACCTACGGCCAGATCAAGATGCTGCTGACCCGGCTCGGCGCCAACGCCCGCATGGTGGTGACCGGCGACCCCGATCAGAGCGACCTGCTCGACGGCCTCTCGGGTCTCGCCGAAATCGCCCGCCGGCTCGACCCGATCGCCGAGGTCGCGGTCGTCCGCCTGGGCGAGGCCGACATCGTGCGCCATCCGCTCGTCGCCGAGATGCTGACCGTGCTCTAAGTGGCGGCGTCTCCGACCCGCAAACGGGTGTTGACGGCGGCGGCGGTGCCGCGCTTATTGCGGCAATGGGCGAGATTGGCCGAGAGGAGCCGCAACAGATGACCGCGCAGCCGTTTCATGGAGTTCTTGTCCCGGTTTTGACGCCGTTTACGCCGGGAGGCGAACCCGATGCCGGGCGCTTTCTATCGTTTTGCCGGTGGCTGCTCGATCAGGGGGCGAACGGGCTCGCGATCTTCGGGACGACGAGCGAAGCCAATTCGATGTCGCTCGCCGAGCGCATGTCATTGCTCGACTATTTGGTCGAAGGCGGCATCTCGGCCGAAAAGCTGATGCCCGGCGCCGGGGCCTGCGCCATTTCCGATGCCGTGGCGATGGCGCGGCACGCGGTCGACCATGGCTGCGGCGGTGTGCTGATGCTGCCGCCGTTCTATTACAAGCCGGTCAGCGACGAGGGCATCTTCGCCTTTGTCTCGGAAGTCATCGACCAGGTTCGTGACCCGGGGCTGCGGGTATATCTGTACCACATCCCGCCGGTCGCGGTCGTCGGCTACTCGCTCGACCTCGTCGGCCGCTTTATCGAGGCTTATCCGCAGACCGTCGTCGGGTTGAAGGACAGCTCCGGCGACTGGGCCAACACCGCAGCGCTGCTCGAACGCTATCCCGGTTTTGCGGTGTTCCCCGGCTCCGAAGTCTTCCTGCTCGACGCGCTGCGCCGCGGCGGCGCCGGCTGCATCACCGCAACCGGCAACGTCAACGTGACCGGGATCGCGAAGGTTTACGCAGATTGGGAGGGGCCGCAGGCCGATGCGCTGCAGGCCGAGGCGACGACGGTGCGCAAGACCATGCAGGCCTATCCGATGGTGCCGGCGCTGAAGAGGGTCGTCGCCCATTTCCACAACGATCCCGGCTGGGCCGCGGTGCGCCCGCCGCTGACGGCGCTCGACAGCGCGCAGTCGGCGGCGCTGATCGCCGAGCTCGGCAAGATCGGCTTTTCGCTCGGCGAGCGCGAGCAGCGGGCCGCCGCCGAGTAAGCCCCAGATTCGATCGTCCGATCGCGGAAGAGATTGCTTCGTCGCCCCGCGAGGCAATCGCGCAGACGAGGAGGGATCGAACATGGCGATGGAACAAGGCGCCGCCCGCAACCCCGAGCGCGCAGCCTTTTACGACGAGATCGGCGCCGGCAACCTGGCGCCGCTATGGGAGCGGCTGCACGGCCTGGTGACGCCGCAACCGGTGACACCGTGCCAGCCGGCGATCTGGCATTACCGCGATGTCCGTCCCCAGCTGATGCGGGCGGGCGGGCTGATCAGCGCCGAGGAGGCGACGCGGCGGGTGCTGATCCTCGAAAACCCCGGGCTCAAAGGCCAGACCTCGATCACCCATTCATTGTTCGCCGGGCTGCAGCTGATACTGCCGGGCGAGGTGGCGCCGGCGCACCGCCACACCCAGTCGGCGCTGCGTTTTATCGTCGAGGGCGACGGCGCCTACACCGCGGTCGACGGCGAGCGCACGACAATGCATCCGGGCGACTTTGTGATTACGCCGTCCTGGACCTGGCACGACCACGGCAACGACACGCAGCAGCCGATGGTGTGGCTCGACGGGCTTGACATCCCGCTGGTGCGGCTGCTCGACGCGAGCTTTGCCGAGCCCGGCGACGCCGCCAGCCAGGCGGTGGCCCGGCCCGAGGGCGACAACGCCGCGCGGTTTGCCAACAATTTGCTGCCGGTCGACTGGCGGCCCGCGGTCAAGACGTCGCCGGTTTTCAATTATCCGTACGACCGGTCGCGCAAGTCGCTCGAAACCTTGAGCCATAACGAACCACCCGACCCGTGCCACGGGCACAAATTGCGCTACGTCAACCCGGCGAGCGGCGACTTTGCGATGCCGACGATCGGCGCCTTTATCCAGCTGCTGCCCGGCGGCTTTGCAACCCGCCCCTACCGCTCGACCGACGGCACGGTCTTTGTCGCGGTCGAAGGCTCGGGCCGGACCAGCGTCGGCGACCAGGTCCTCGACTGGGAGCCGCACGACATTTTTGTCGTGCCGAGCTGGGCCACCGTCAGCCACCAGGCGACTGAGACGGCGGTGCTGTTCAGCTATTCCGACCGCCCGGTCCAGGAAAAGCTCGGCCTGTGGCGCGAGCAGCGCGGCAACGCCTGAGCCCGTCCGTCTCCGCGGCTGGGGGCGCGTCATGGATGTGATCATCGTCGGCGGCGGGATCGGCGGGCTGACCCTCGGGCTGGCGTTGCACCGCGCCGGCATATCGTGCCGTATCTACGAGGCCGCCCCGGCGATCACGCCGGTCGGGGTCGGCATCAACGTGTTGCCGCACGCGACCCGCGAATTCGTCTCGCTCGATCTCGAACCGGCATTGGCGCGGGTCGGGGTCACGACCGCCGAAGCGTGCTTTTTCAACCGCTTTGGCCAGCTGATCCATCGCGAGCCGGCGGGTCGGGCGGCCGGCTACGACTGGCCGCAATTCTCAATTCACCGCGGCGACCTGCAGCAGGTGCTGGCCGACGCGTTTGTCCGCCGCGCCGGCCGGGACCGGCTGCTGACCGGGTGGCGCTGCGTCGGCTTTTCGCAGGATGCGGGCCGCGCCACCGTTCACTTCGAGAATGCGCAGACCGGGGAGCGATTGCCGCCGCAGCATGGTGCGGTCGCGATCGGCTGCGACGGCATCCATTCGGTCATCCGCAAGCAGCTCTTTCCGCACGAGGGCGAACCGCTATACTCCGGCTGCAACATGTGGCGCGGGGTGACGCGCTGGCCGCGGTTTTTGTCGGGCGCCTCGATGGTGCGCGCCGGCTGGCTTGCCACCGGCAAGATGGTGATCTACCCGATCCGCAACGACGTCGACGAGGACGGCCGGCAGCTCGTCAACTGGGTCGCCGAGATCGAGACGCCGCAGCACACCGCGCGCGACTGGAACCGGCGCGGGCGGCTCGCCGATTTTGTCGGCGCGTTCAGGGATTGGCGGTTCGACTGGCTCGATGTCCCGGCAATGATCGGCGCCGCCGAGATGATCCTCGAATTTCCGATGGTCGACCAGGAGCCGTTGCCGCGCTGGAGCTTTGGCCGGGTGAGCCTGCTCGGCGACGCGGCGCATCCGATGGTGCCGCGCGGCTCGAACGGCGCCGGCCAGGCGATCCTCGACGCGCGGGCATTGACCGACAGCCTGCAAACCGGCGGGGGGCCGGTCGCGGCGTTGCGCGCCTATGAGGCAACGCGGCTCGACGCGACCGCGAACGTCGTGCGGACCAACCGCTCGAACCCGCCCGACGCGATCCTGCGCGAGGTTTACCTGCGCACCGGCGACCGGCCGTTCGACGACATCGACAAGGTCATCAGCCGCGACGAGCTGGCGGCGATCTCCGATCGCTACAAACGTGTCGCCGGTTACGATCGCGAAACCCTGGCCCGCTAAGATGAAGGCCGTCGGTGCGGTGTTGACCTTGGCGGCGGCGCTGTTGTCAGCGGTGCTGGCCGGCGGGGCCGCGCAGGCCGCATCGCCGCCGATGGCGGTCGAGGCCGAGCACGGGATGGTGGTCACGTCGCAGCACATCGCCTCCGCGGTCGGGGCCGGCATTCTTGCGGCCGGCGGCAACGCGGTCGACGCCGCGGTCGCGGTCGGTTATGCGCTCGCCGTCGTCGAGCCGTGCTGCGGCAATGTCGGCGGCGGCGGATTTATGACGATCCACCTCGCCGACGGGCGCGACACCTTTATCAATTTTCGCGAGACCGCACCCGCGGCGGCGACCGCCGGGATGTATCTCGATCCGGCCGGCAAGCCGGTCCCCGACCGCAGCCGCCACGGCTATCTCGCCGCCGGCGTGCCGGGCACGGTCATGGGGCTCGACCGCGCTGCCCGCGAATACGGCACGATGCCGCGCTCGGCATTGATGGCGCCGGCGATCTCGCTCGCCCGCGACGGGTTTGTGCTGACCCGCGACGACACCGAACTGCTCGACGTCAAGGCCGACAGCCTCTCCCATGACCCGGCTGCGGCCAGAATCTTTCTGCGCCCGGACGGCAGCCGGTTCGGGCCCGGCGACCGTCTCGTGCAAAAGGACCTTGCCGCGACCCTCGAAGCGATCGCGAAAGACGGACCCGACGCGTTTTATAAAGGGCCGGTCGCAACCGAGGTCGAGCAGGCGAGCCGCGCCGGCGGCGGCATCCTGACCGCGCGCGATTTTGCCGCTTACACCGCGACCGAGGGAGCGCCGCTCGCCTGCACCTATCGCGGCTATGTCCTGATTTCGGCGCCGCCGCCGAGCTCGGGCGGGACGACGATCTGCGAGATATTGAACATCCTCGAGGGCTATGACCTGAAAGGGATCGGGTTTCGCTCGGTGCATTCGGTCGAGCTGATGATTGCGGCGATGGCGCGCGGCTACGCCGACCGCAACGCTTTTCTCGGCGACCCGGCCTTTGTCGCCAACCCGCTCGACCGGCTGTTGTCAAAGGGCTACGCCGCCGGCATCCGCGCCGCGATCAGGGACGGCGGCGCAGCGCCCGCGAGCGCCGTTGCCGGCTCGCATGAGAAAGCCGAGACGACGCATTATTCGGTGGCCGACGGCGCCGGCGACGCGGTCGCCGTAACATATACGATTAACGGCTATTTCGGCGCCCAAGTCGTCGCGCCCGGCACCGGGTTTTTGCTCAACAACGAGATGGACGATTTCACCGCCAAGCCCGGCGCCCCCAACCTTTACGGCCTCGTCCAGGGAGCGACCGACGCGGTCGCACCCGGCAAGCGGCCGCTCTCGTCGATGGCGCCGACCCTGGTCGAGAAAAACGGCCATGTCGCGTTTGTGCTCGGCAGTCCCGGCGGCTCGCGCATCATCACGACGGTGCTGGAAACCATCATGAACATTGCGGATTACGGCATGACCCCGGCGCAGGCGGTGACGGCACCGCGGCTGCACTACCAGGGCGAGCCGAATACTTTGTTTTACGAGCGCGGCGGGCTCCCCGCCGGCACCGTGGCGGCACTTGTCGACAACGGCACGACATTAGCCGCGCAAAAGCCGTGGGGTGCGGTGGAGCTGATCACGGAGCAGAACGACCGCTTCTATGGGGTCAGCGACAGCCGCCGTCCCGGCGGCGCCGCGGTCGGGTATTGAGGCCAGGGCCGGGGCATGCGGTTTTCGGCGCGCGTCGACAATTTTTCGGGGCCGGGCACCGGGGCCTGGAGCATCCAGCAGGAAGCGGCGCTGCTGCGCGACAGCGGTCGCGACGTGATCTTTCTGACGGTCGGCGATCCCGATCAGCCGACGCCGGCGCCGGTCGTCGAGGCGACGATCGCGGCATTGCGCCGCGGCCGCACCGGCTACGCGCCGACATTAGGCTACCCGCAACTGCGCGCGGCGATCGCGGCGCGGTTTGCCGGCCGCGCCGGGCAGCCCTGCACTGCCGAGAATGTGACGGTGACGCCGGGTGCGCAGGGCGGTCTTTATTGCGCGTTGCAATGCCTTGCCGGCCCCGGTGACGAGGTTGTCGTGCCCGAGCCGGTCTACGCGACCTATGCCGGCGTGGTCGCGGCAAGCGGCGCCGAGTTGGTCATGGTGCCGCTGCCGGCGGATCGCGGCTTTCATCCCGATCTCGACAGCATCGCCGGTGCGGTGACGCCGCGCACGCGGGTCGTCTGGATCAACAGCCCGCACAACCCGACCGGCGCCGTCTACACACCGGAGGAGATTGCCGGGATCGCCGAAATCTGCCAAAAGCGCGATTTGTGGCTGGTGTCCGACGAGGTCTATGAAGACTTGGCATTCGCCCGGCCGCATCTGAGCCCGTGGTCGTTGCCGGGCATGGCCGAACGCACGATCGTCGTCTCCAGCCTGTCGAAATCGCATTCGATGCCGGGGTTTCGCCTGGGCTGGGCGATCGGGCCGTCGGCATTGTCGCGGCATCTGTTCACGCTTTTATTGTCAATGACCTATGGCAGCCCGCCTTTTATCCAGGAAGGGGCGCTCGCGGCTTTCGGCAGCACATTGCCCGAGGTCGCGGCGTTGCGCGAAGACTACCGGCGGCGCGCCGCACTGTTGTCTGGCATTCTCGCCGCCGCACCGAATTGCCGGCCGCTTCCGCCCGAAGGCGGCATGTTCGTTTTGCTCGACATCCGCGGCACCGGGATGGCGGCGCGGCAATTCGCGGCGGCCTTACTCGAAAATGAGGATGTGGCGGTGCTGCCTTGCGATGCTTTCGGTCCGAGTGCCGCCGGACACCTGCGCATTTCGTTGACCGAGCCCGACGCGCGCCTCGCCGAAGCCGGGCGCCGCATCGTCCGTTTCGCCCGCAAAATCGGCCGGACATAGCGACCGAATTCCTGGCGTTCGGGTGCTGCGGTTTCTGGCCGGGCAAAGCGGCGGATGAAGTCAGATGTAAACTTGCAGAGAGTTGAAGGGAACAGAGAAGATGTTCGAGGGGTTTACGCACATCGAAATCGAAACAACGGGCGCACGCATCAATTTGCACCATGGCGGTGACGGCCCGCCCTTGCTGCTGCTGCACGGCAACCCGCTGACCCATGCTTCCTGGGGCAAAATCGCACCTGATCTGGTCAAGCGCTTTCATGTCGTTGCGGCCGATCTGCGCGGCTACGGCGACAGTGTCGGCCCGGACGACCCCGGCGAGAACAGCATCAACTATTCGTTCCGGGCGATGGCGCAGGACCAGGTCGAGGTCATGGAGAAGCTCGGCTATCGCGAATTTTTTGTGGCCGGGCACGACCGTGGCGCCCGCACAACCGCGCGCATGTGCCTCGACCATCCCGACCGCGTCAAGCGCGCGGCATTGATCGACATCCTCCCCAACCACCACATCTGGACCCACACTTCCAGGGAATGGGCATTGCGCTCGTGGCACTGGGCGTTGATGGCCCAGCCCTACGATTTCCCCGAGCGCATGCTGGCCGGCATTCCGGCGCAGTATTTCATGGAAAAGAAATTGTCGAAGCCGGGGATCGGCCTTGGCTGTTTCGATCCCGAAGCGTTTGCGGAATATGTCCGCTGCTTCAACTGGAAGACGATCAAGGGGTCATGCGCCGATTATCGCGCCTGCGCCACCTGCGACTTCGAGATGGACAAGGCCGATTTCGAGGCCGGGCACAAGATCACCGTCCCGCTGTTGGTGATCTGGGGCGCGCGCAGCCATACCGAGGGCGTCCACGGCGACGTGCTTTCGGTCTGGCAGCGCGGTTACGCGACCGAGGCCGTTGGCGGCGCGCTGCCCTGCGGCCATTACGTGCCCGAGGAAGCGCCCGAGGAGACCTTGAGCTGGCTGCTGCGGCATTTCGCCGGCTGAGCGAGGGGAGCAGACGTACCGCGGTTTAGGGTTCCGGCAGAAACGCGCGCGACAGGACTTCATCGAGGGTAAACGGGCATTCGGCAGGAAACTCGGTCGCGGCAAAGCCGGTTTCTTCTGCGGCGTTTTCCCGGGCCTGGCTGTACGCCTGCGGAAGAGCCGCGGCGAGCACCGGGCGGAGACTCGGGGAATCGTCTATAAGCAGCTCGATCTGGTATCGCTGCTCGCGGATCGTTCCGCTCCAGCTCGTCGACCGAGCCTCGGCCTGATGGCGCCACTTTAAGAGATGCATCAGCAACACAGTGAGCCGGCTCCTGAGTTCGCGCCGATCGCTGCGCCCCATGCTTTCGATCTCCTCGGCGATGTTGCCGGCGTCGATCGCCAACAGTGCGCCTCCACGCAGCAGCCGCGCCTGCTCGACGGTCCAGGCGTAGAAATCTTCTTCGTAGTCCACGGTGTTCCGGGTCATTGGCGAGCTCCAAATGTCCGCTCACAGTTCCGGCAGATATGTAAGCGAGAGCACTTCGTCGAGCGTAAAAGGACGGCTCGGCGGAAACGTGTCGTCGGCCCGACCCCTTAGGGGTTCATCTTAGCACATCCGCCAGGCCGCGAGGCGCATGCTCGGCGCTTGAGAGGCCGGCCAAACCTGGGCAATGTGCGGCTGACGTGGTTTACCAGCGCAGGCCAGGAGGAGTCATGAAAATCGGTTTCGTCGGGCTCGGCATCATGGGACGGCCGATGGCGCTCAATCTCATCAAGGGTGGGCATGAGCTGTTCGTTTATGACAAGTACACAATGCCGCAGGATGTGCCGGCTGCCGGCGCCGCCGTCTGCGACAGCTCAAAGGCGGTTACCGAGCGCTCCGAGATCACGATCGTGATGGTGCCTGATACTCCCGACGTGAAGGCTGCGCTGTTCGATTCCGATGGGGTCGCGGCGGGCCTGACGGCGGGTAAGCTCGTCGTCGATATGAGCTCGATTTCGCCGATTGAGACCAAGCTCTTTGCCGCCGAAATCAACAAGCTCGGCTGCGATTATCTCGATGCGCCGGTGTCGGGCGGCGAAGTCGGCGCCCAGGCCGCCAGTCTGACGATCATGGTTGGCGGACCCGAACGCGCCTTCGCCCGCATGAAGCCGCTGTTCGATCTGATGGGCCAGAACATCACGCTCGTCGGCGGCAATGGCGACGGTCAGACGACTAAAGTCGCCAACCAGATCATCGTGGCGCTGACGATCGAGGCGGTCGGCGAAGCATTGCTGTTCGCGTCGAAAGCCGGCGCCGACCCGGCCAAGGTGCGCCAGGCGCTGATGGGCGGGTTCGCCTCGTCGCGGATTCTCGAGCTCCATGGCGAGCGCATGATCAAGCGCACCTTTGACCCGGGCTTCCGCATCGAATTGCACCAGAAGGACTTGAACCTGGCATTGCAGGGCGCGCGGGCGTTGAGCTTGTCTTTGCCGAACACCGCGACGACCCAGGAATTGTTTAATGCCGCCGCGGCGCTCGGCGGCAAAGGCTGGGACCATTCGGGTCTCGTCCGCGTCCTCGAGCACCTCGCCCATCACCAGGTCGCGAAGGGTTAGCCGACTGATCGTGTTGCCCGCGGTTTGCCCCTCACCCCGGCGCTCTCCCCGCATTGCGGGGCGTGAGAGATTTCTGGCACCACTCGCCTCGGTTTATTTCCTCCCTCGCTCCGTCTGCGGGGCGAGGGGAAGACGCGAACACGATCAGTCCTGTGCGCGGCCTAATACGCGGTCGAGCGCCTTTACGGCGTTGCCGGGGCCGGGTTGTTTGTCGTCGTAGGCGGTCGCGAGATAGTCGTAAAGGCGGGCGACCGCGGCGTAGATGTCGCGCGACGGCGGGTTCTGTTCGAGAAAATCGGAGATTTCCTCCATCTCGGCGACCCAGCGATAAGCCT
Organism: uncultured Alphaproteobacteria bacterium; assembly: GCA_963712825.1. Taxonomy (GTDB): domain Bacteria; phylum Pseudomonadota; class Alphaproteobacteria; order ATCC43930; family CGMCC-115725; genus AP-15. The sequence continues at coordinate 11,096 of CAVQJP010000029.1, read as the reverse complement.
TCTCATACATGCGCGGGATGCCCTCGCGAAAGCGCGCCAGCATTTCCGGCTGGCTCTCGGTCAATTCGGCGATCAGCGCCGGGCCGCAGCCAAAGCGCGCGGCCCCCAGCAGCATCGCCGACGCGATTGCGGTCGTCCCTTTGGTGATCCCGGCATAGGACATCTTTAGCGCCGAGGCGGCGCCGACCGGGCCGTCGATGACCCGCCAGTCGATCCCCCAGTCGCGCAACACCGCGGTCTGCCCCGCCGTTGGGCCCGAGGCGTAGATCGTCGGGCTGTAGCCCGGCCGCGGCGGCCCGCCGATGATCCCGCCATCGACAAAATCGGCGCCGGTCGGAGCCACGGTCTCGGCGATGCGGAGTGCGGTCTGCGGGCTGACCGCGTTGCAGTCGACATAGACCGGCTTTTTGTCGAGCGCGGTCAATGCCGGAGCCAGACGCCGCGCCAATGGCTCGGCCTCGCCCGGCGGCAGGATCGACAAAAAGAAATCGGCGCCCGACAGCAGCGCGTGCTCGTCGGCGACCGGCTCCATGCCCGCGTTGCGCGCGCGTTCGGCGCTCTTGGCGCTGCGGCCCGACAACAGAGTGCGGATCGTGGCTCCGCTTTCGTGCAATCGGCGTCCGACGCCGGCCCCCATCATGCCCTGAGCGATGATCGCGATGACCGTCATTCCATTGCCTCCAACAAGGATTCGCTGGGGCTCAAGGTATCGGGCGGGGCTGCTCCTGTGAAGGGGCGGGCTGGGCGCCGTCGAGCCAGCCTTGGCGGGCGACCCATTCCTCGGTGCGGCGGCCGATTGCTGCTGGATCGGCCCCGGTGGCGCGCCAGGCTTGGCGCAATGCCGCGATTTCGTCGAGCCGCAATTCCCATTCCGGGCCGACCCGATGCTCCAATACCCGCCGCATCAACGAGGCGAGGCCGGGGCTCTTGCCGTTGGTCGAGATCGCCACCGTCAGGTCGCCGCGGCGGATGACCGCGGCCGAGTGGAAGTCGCTGTGCCGCCGATCGTCCTCGACATTGACCAGCACCCCGGCCGCCTTCGCGACCCGGCCGATGTCACTTGCGATGGGTTCGGGAACGCCGGCGACAAAGACCAGTTGCGCTCGCGCGATTTCGGTCGGCGACGGCAGACGGCGGCGCAGCCGCGCGCCCGCCCTAGCAGCCAGGACGGGTTCCGGATCAGGCGCGAAGATTTCGAGCATCGCGGCGCCGGCCTCGTCGAGCAAGGCGAGGCGGCGGCCCGCCATCGCCCCGTTGCCGACGAGCAGAACCCGGACTCGCCCGAGATCAAGGCTAATCGGCAGCATGGCGGCGAACCCCGTCGCGACGCGCCAGCGCCTGCTGCAATGCGGATAATCCGACGCGGTCGCAGAAATCGCCAAAACCCTCGCCGGTGGCGCGGTCCGCGGCAAAGAGCCCGAATAGCGGGTCGAGCGTCTCGCCGATGCCGTCCAACGCCACTTTGTCGACCAGCGCCGTGTTGAGCCGCGTCCCTTCGAAATCGCCGCCGACAAACAGCGCGTAATAGCCGGGCATGCGTCCGACGATGCCGATGTCGCCGGTATAGGGCCGGGCGCAGCCATTAGGGCATCCGGTGATCCGGATGCTGAGCCGCTCGCGCTCGAGCCCGTGAAGGGCGAGGTGCCGCTGGATGTCGGCGACGATGTCGCCCTGCACCCGCTCGGCCTCGGTCAATGCCAAGCCGCAAGTCGGCAAGGCCGGGCAGGCGAGCGCCCAGCGCTCGGCGGGCAGGATGTCCTCGGCAAGCCGCAAATCGTGCGCGCGCAGGATCCGGGTTATGGCGTCGCGGTCCTCGGGACGGATCTCGGAAAGGATGACGTCCTGGCTCGGCATCAGGATCGGGTCGGCGCTGAAGCGCCCAACGATCTCGCGCAACGCGGTGCGAAGGCGTGCCGCGGCCGTATCGGCGATGCGCCCGTTCGCTACCGGAACGCCGATAAAGAGCTTGCCGTCGCCCTGCTCGTGCCAGCCGAGGTGGTCGGGGACCGACAAGGGCGGCAATGGGCGGCAGGGTTCTAGCCCTTTGCCAAGATATTCGGACAGCCGCTCGCGCGCCCATTCCTCGCCGTGCTCGGCGATCACGTATTTGAGCCGGGCATGGCGGCGGTTGCCGCGGTCGCCATGGTCGCGGTGCAATTTGACGACCGCCGCCGCCGCGTCGAGCAGGTCGTCGGGCATGACAAACGCCACCGGAGTGGCAAGCCGCGGATACGTCTTGGGCATGTTGTGGGTCATGCCGTGCCCGCCGCCGAGCAGGAAGTCATAGCCGGAGAGGCGGCCATCCTCCCACAACGCCACGATCGCGAGGTCGTTGGTCAGCACGTCGATCGTGTTGTCCGCGGGGACCGCGAGCCCGACCTTGAACTTGCGCGGCAGATAGCGCTCGCCATAGAGCGGATCGGCCGGATCGGCCGCCGAAGCAGCTTCGTCCTGCCATTTTTCGCCGTCGACCCAGATCTCGTGATACGCGCCGGTCTGCGGCAACAGGTGGGTCGAGAGCCTCCTCGCATCGGCTTCGAGCCGGTCGTGCACCCGGTCGCGGATCGGCGCCGGCACCGTCGTCACCGTGCGCACGACATCGCCGCAGGCGGCTAACGTCGTCAGCAGCGAGCGGTTGATTTCGGCCATCGCCGCCTTCAGGCCCGATTTGACGACGCCGTGAAACTGGATGCTCTGCCGCGTCGTGACCCGCAGCGTGCCGTCCGCCCAGTTGTCGGCGATTGCGTCGAGCCCGAGATACTGCTCTGCCGTCAAACGCCCGCCGGGGATGCGCACCCGGACCATGAACTGCCACAGCTTGCTTGCGCCGCGCTGCTTCAGCTCGGTCGCGCTGTCGCGGTCATAGCCCTGGTAGATCCCGTGAAATTTGAGCAGCGAATACCCCTCCTTGTCGAACGGGGTCCCAGTGTCCGGCAGGTCGCGCGCGATGTGGCCGCGCAACCGGCGGCTTTGCTGCTTGACCGCCTCGGCTTTGGAAATCGTGTCGACCTGCGCCATGTCGCCCTCGGCTGACCGGCGGCAAAATACCGCCCGAACATGTGCCTCAGGTAATATTGCGCTATAGGGACTGTCAATATGGCTTATTGAACCTTATTATGCTGTGTATAGGCCATGAGAGCAGCTGTTCCGTTCAGAGCCGCTCGTCCAGGTCCCGGTCCCGCGTCCGACCGAAATGAAACAGACGATCCCGGTAATTGGTCGTGGCCTCCGCGCAAGGGGCGGTCCGAGTCGCGGTTTTTACGCCATTCCCAAGCGGGCGGAGGCGAGGCGGGCGCCTTCGGCGAGCGACTTGAATTTGGCCCAGACCACGTCCTCGGCGACGCGGCCCATCCCGGCCGAGGTGTCAAAGCCGCAATCGGTGCCGGCGATCACCCGGTGCGGGTCGCCGACGGCTTGCGCCACCCGCTCGATACGGTCGGCAACGGCTTCGGGATGCTCGACAAAATTGGTCAGGCTGTCGATCACCCCGGCGACCAGGATCTGATCGTCGGCGAGCGGTTGCTTTTCGAACACCTTGTACTCATGCGCGTGGCGGGGATTGGCAAAGGGCAGGAACAACGCGCCCACATGGGCTTGCCGCAGGATCGGCAGGATGTCGGCGAGCGGCACGTCGGAATCATGCGGACCCTCGTAATTGCCCCAGCAGACGTGGAGCCGCACTTTTTCGCGCGGTATGTTCGCCAGGGTCGCGTTGATCGTCGCGACGACGCGCTCGACAAAACCGAGAAAATCGCCGAGCGGCCGGTCCTGGTACGACAAATGCCGTTCGAGCGCCAGATCGGGGCAGTCGAGCTGCAGCAGAAACCCCGCCTCGACGATCGCCTCATATTCCTCGCGCAGGGCGGCGCCGAGATCGTCGAGATAGGCCTGTTCGGTCGGATAATGCTCGTTCTTCATCGCCCCGGCGATGATCCCGGGCGAGGGTGCGGTCAGAAACGGCTCGACAAAATGCGTGCCGGTTTCGGCGAGCGCTGCGCGGAAATCGGCGCATTCGGCCTCGACCGCTTCGCGCCCGAGATAGCGCACGGCACCGATCGCCTTGGGCGGCCCCATGTTGCTGACCGCCTCGCGGCTGGCGAGCTGCTCCTCCATGATCCGGCGGAACACGGGGTAGCGCAGCGCGTCGGCGCGGGTGCGGCGCTGCCACGACCCGCCAAAGCCGCTCATGCGGTGGCGGATGTGCAGGAAAAACCCCTCACGCTGCTGCTCGCCGTTGTTGCCGATGTCGACCCCGGACTGGGCTTGCTTGGCCACCACCCAGCGCAACGCCTCTTTCCCGAGCTTGTCGAGTTCGGCCGGGTCGACCGATTCGCCGCGGGCGCGACGGATGTGCAGACGGGTCAGCTCCGGGGGGCGCGGCAGGCTGCCGGTGTGGGTCGTCAGAATCCGCTCTTCGCTGCGGCGCATGGTCGCTCCTCCCGTGGAAATCCAGGTGTTTGCCCACTCTAGCGCGAAACCGCCGGCGCGACACCCTGCGCGACCGCGAACAACCTGCTTGCCCGAGGCCCGCAAACCTCTTAGGTTCTCGCCATTGTCTCAACAACTGAAAGGAGGTGATCCTGTGTCTAGCCATAAACCGCGGTCGTCCGCTGCCGTGACCAGGATCCCCGCTTCGGTGGAGATCGGCGCCTGACTGAAGGCACGGCTCGCGGCCGGATCGGCCGCCGGTGTTTGGGTAAGTAGGGAAGGGCCGTCCCACGGGGCGGCCCTTCTTATTCCATCCTCCCCTCGTCAAAGACGTTTCCGGCCGGACCGAAGCCCCGCTTAGTAGATGTGCTGGCCGGCGCTGACCGAATATCTGTGCCGGTGACATAGGCGGCGTCGTCGCTGCACAGAAAAAGATCGTGCCGGCGACGTCGGACGGGATGCCGAGCCGGTTGAGCGGGATGCGCGGCAGCAGCACCGCGGTTTCGGGCGACAGCATTGCGGTTTCGATTTCGCCCGGCGCCACCGCGTTGACCCGCACCCCGAGCCCGGCAAAGTCGGCCGCCATCTCGCGGGTTAGCGCCGACAATGCCGCCTTCGAGGTCGCATAGGCCGAGCCGGCGAACGGGTGAACCTAAACTGTGCTGCGATTGTTGCTCCCAAAGTTAAGGGCCACTGTTTGGGTAGCAGGTCACCGGTTCCTTTTTGATGGAGTGCGGTACGAAGTAGCCGGTTAGTCAGGTTGTGGATCACAGGCGCGACTTGAGAACACCAATATTGTGTTGTCGTCAGCGCCGCGGACCTCCGGGAAGTGGTCCTGGATAACTAGACCGCGCCGGACCAGTTCATTCTGCGGCTCGCTACCGCAGACGCAAGTTCTACGACCGGCAACGCTACGGCAAGGTGAGCGAGTACAACGGGTCTGTTGCCGGTGAATTCTGGGTGACAGGTTGGGATAAGCAGGTTGAAATCCGCGGGAAGGCGTCAGGAAGGCTGCCGTTCATGATGCTGGACGCCGGCATGGTGACGGCAAGCCCGACCAGCGTCTGTTCCGAGCTAGGCGGGACCGTGCGCATTGGTCCCGAAAACACTGTAATGCGGCAGAGAAGCCGAGCGCTACTTCAGTTACGACACCCTAGACTTTGCGATCCTCGAGACGATTTGACTGAGCAACGTCGACCCTGTCAGCGTTAGGACCAAAGCACAAACGCTGCCCCATACCAAGCTTGCGATGAAGAGGAGCGCGACTTCATTGGCACGGCTCGTCGCGGGCACGTAGTGTCTAAGTGTCACGAGCGCCCCGTAACCGAGGGCGGATGCAATTGCGGCACGAAAGAATTCCAGGTAGTCAAGCCCCGATAGGGAAACCGCACGAGACCGATGCAGCAGAATAGCAAGCGTGGCTGTCTGCATCAGAATACCGATGTCGGATGCGATGGCAAGGCCCATCGCTCCGACTGCCCTGTTCAGCGCGTAGTAAATGGGAATTGAGATCAGCGTTATGATTGTTCCGGCAATCATCGGCGTTACCGTGTTTCCTGCCGCATAGAACGCCCGCGCATAAATAGCCTGCGCCGACCACAGGCAGAGGGAAATCGAGAATATGCCGAAGTATAGGGCCATTCCACGGGAATCGGCGCGGTGAAATGCACCTCCGCGCAAGATTACATCAATTGCGGGGAGCGCCATGGATATCATTAAGCTCGTAAGCAGAATGGAAAACGCGAGAATCCGGGTCACGGAGACACTAACCGCACGGACGAACGGAGTCCGGATCCTGGCTTCCATGTAGGGACGCGAAAAACGGCAGCGAGGCGGCTCCCACTGCTTGACCGAGTGAGACGGGCGCGGTAAAGAGCTGCTTGGCATAGGTAAGCAAGCTCACCGCTCCCGCCCTGTCAGAAGCGAAAAAGTTGATGATCCAGTTGTCTGCCGTGACAAGAGAGACACCTAGCATGAGCGGTACGGACATACGTGCCCACTCGTGAAGACCGGGATTGGACCAGTCGAACATCGGGCGGTATCGCATTCCGACCTGATGAGCCCAGATTGCGTTTAGAAGAAATGGGCCGAGGAACGCCCCGGCGACCGCCCCGATCGCGAGCGCCGATGGCCCCAGATAACGGTACAGCAGGATGCCCCCGACAATAATTCCGCTGTTATATATAATCGGAGTGATCGCTTGCACCATGAACTGCTTGCGGACGAGTAGGACAGCCCCGAAGACACCCCCGACAAGAAAAAACAGCTGCCCTGGAAGCAGGATGCGAGTGAGGTATGTGCAAAGCGCGGCCTTGGAAGGATCGCCTTCAAACCCATGTAGCAGTAGCCGCACATACGCCGGCGCAAGGAACTCGGCAAAAACGATCGCAACCCCCAATCCCAGCATTATGGTTGTGAGGATGACTGACATAGCGCGTTGCCCCTCGGCCTCGCGCCCTGAATCTCGATACCGTGTGAGCATGCTAACGAAGGTGATGGAAGCCGCTCCGCCGACCAGGAAATATGCCACCATATCTGGAAGCTGAAACGCGGCGTTGAAAGCGTCGGCACCGGAACTGCGTCCCAGGAGATAAGCGATGTACTTGGTTTTGACCAGTCCGATGAGGCGCGAGGCCACAGTCGAAACTATGAGGAGCAGTGAGGCGGAGAAAGCAGTGTGCTGGTGCGTCGGACGGAGCAGATGAAGGGCTTGACGCCAGCGCGGGCTTTCGGGGGAACTCATTGGGGGATGTTCGATTTTCGCAGCTGTCTAAAGAAGCCACTGTAGCACCCTCGGCGCATTCGGAGGCTGTTCAACGAATCGGCAGCTGCTGAATGGCAACAACCTCAGCGGGAAGACGGCGATTCTCAGTCTCACGTTGAACCGGCACACTGCTGCTGCTGTTTGCGGCTTCGTGATCTTTTGAGTTGTAGATGTTGCGGCTGTCTCGGGAGCGGTCCGCGCCTTCTTCTTAGGTTTGCTGCTGGATGTTTTGGCGGGCGCCTTCTTCGTCGGGGCGGACGCCTTTGCAGCTTCTGCCCGCTTCAGTGCCCAACGTCTCTTGGTGGCTTCACTGATAGCCTTGCGACCAGCAGCACTGAGTTTTCGTTTCGCTCTTGGCGCGACCGCTTGGGCAGATGAGGGCTGCCCATCGGCCTCGCCTCTGATCTTGGCCCACCTTGCCTTCTGAGCTGCTGCCATTCTTCGACGTCCCGCGGCGCTGATCTTCCGTTTACGCGCAGGAGTTCCGGACTCCGCGCCGGTTTCCGCGCTGCCACCATTCAGCAGTTGACGCAGTTCGTCAATCTGGGAGTCAATCCGTCGTTTTTGAGACTCGAAGCCTTCGATGGCGGCGTGGATGATTTCGGCAGTCAGCTTTTGGGTTGGCATGTGAATGGGGACGCTCCAAATACTCAGGCGTCGAAACCATTCTACATCTTGCCCCGGTGAATCGGGATAAATGGGACGGCGAATGCGGTTATGAAGTATGACTTCGGGAGGAGTGGTATGCGCGCAAATAGAACGTTGTCGTTGAGATCACAGATTGCACCGCAGGTGTGTCTGGGTGGTTGGACAAGTTTGGAGAGACAAGGAAAGGAGATGAGATGCAAGGGAACACAGCTTTCGCGGGGACCGCCGATGCGGCGGCGCCCGCAACGGTACAACAATGCGCGACGCCGGTCGAGAAGTACACCGACGAGCAGGTCCGGCAGTTTGTGATCGCGCTCGAAGACCCGTTTGATCCGCGCGAGATCAAATGGCGTGTGACGAACACCACTTCGGACAGACGGCGGGGACAGGTGATCGCATACGCAGACCCTCGCGCATATACAGATCGTCTGAACGCGCTGTTTACGGTTCGTGGCTGGACGCGCGAGTACACGGTACAAGTGATCCAGAACTTCGAGCGGAAGGAACGCAGGGAATGGCGATGGCATCATCTCGGGAAAGATCGTGGTGACCTGCAGGGTGACGATTGATGGAATGGGATCGCATAGCGGTCTCGGCGAGGAGTGGGCTGACAACGAGAATGCGGGAACGTCGGCGGAAGCCCAGGCATTCAAGCGCGCCTGCTCCTGCTTTGGATTGGGACGATATCTCTACGATCTGGATGGTAATTGGGTCGATTTGGACGAGCGGAAGCAGCCGCTCTCCAGGCCACGGCTACCCGATTGGGCTCTCCCAAAGCGGAAGCCGGTCGCAAATGGACATCAAAATGGTCACAACAGTACGAACGGCAACGGGCACCTGAAGTCGCAGGCTCTTTCAGTTCCGGCGCTCGGAGAACTCCAGACAAAGGTGAAGTCCCTTTGTGAGCAGGTCGGATTTGGCCTGGCAAGATCCGTAACGAGGTCGATCGCGTCCATGGAGAACCCCGACGAGATTCACGATGCCGGAATGCTCAGTGCGGTGTCGATGAAATTGGAGGATACGCTCCGCGGAGTCGAACGCTTGCGCACGGCAACGGGCGTGGTTGGGCAAACGACCTTCTCTCAAGTATGCCGGGAGCTGAATCTGGCTGGCGATTGCCTCGACGACATTCCGGATCGCCGTACGCTGCGGCAACTGATCGAGGCTCTTGAAAGAGAAGCTGGCGCAACTCCGCTCCGGCAGAATGGCAACGGACATGCGGCAGCATCTGCCAATCGGACCAATCCCGGGCGCGACAACGAAATGGGCGCTGCCCGTGCCGACCTGGTCCGCGAGGCACAGCGTGTTGGAAAGCTACGGAACATGAAGGTTTCAGACGTCATCGATCGCGCAGCGAAAGGGGCGTTCCGGTTTGGTGAGCTCCGACGGCTCACCGCGGATTCGTTGCCGGCGGTGACGGCGGCGAGAGATGTACTTCGACAAGTGACGCAATGACCGCGGGCGAGCAGAATCGCATCCTTATATATAAGGACGGCGCCCAGCATCCCTTCAAAGTTCTGCAACGGTAGTGCCGGGTGAGTAGTATCCGCACCCGGATAACAATCAACCACACAACAAGGAGGTCCGTATGGACACAGTAAGAATCGATGACGTCCTGCGTTTGCAGGATTTTGGACTGGAGCGACTGGACGAGGATCAAGCGATCCTGCGATTCGCCCAGCGGGCCGAGGCGCGAATCGCCCGTTGGCTGGACTTCGCCAAAGGAGCGCTCTTGATGCTCATGGTGCCGGACGATCCGGAGTCCGGTTGTTTGTACATCTATGACCGCGCCAGAGAGGCATTCTACTCCCTGGGATTGCCGGTCGAGGGTCGATTCGGTGGATTCCGGGAAGACGAATTCGACGGTTTGTGCCAAGCATTTGGGCTGAAGGCACTTGCACAGAATCCCCAGCCGCTGAGGGTATAACGCAGCGCCGCTTTTTGGAGGAATGCAGCCAATGCCTTATACAAACGAGAGAGGCACAACGGTGGACCACCAGCGACATGCGACGGCCGAGATGGCAGCTCAATTTCATCGACTGTTCGTGAACCGCCGCGCTTACACGCTGCAATCCTTCAAGCCGCATCCGGACACGGGGCGCCACTACTATTTCAGGCCGAAGGCGCGGGATGGCCTTTCGCTTCCAGCGTTGAGCTTGGACACCCTGCGCCAGCACTTGGCCGGCGAATTGACCGTTGGCCTGTACTCGATCAATCCGAAGACTCAGCGCTCGAAGTGGGTCGCGATCGACGCAGACTACAAGAACGCGGTCGAACACTTGCTGAAGCTCCAGTACGAACTGACGCAGGATGGGGTAGAACCCGCACTGGAAAAATCCAACCGCGGCGGCCATCTCTGGATCTTCTTCGAAGAGCCGGCCCTCGCTCGGGATTGCCGCGTCTACATCTATCACACCGCCCTCAGGCTCGGGCTCCCGATTAAGGGGGCCGGCCTGCCTGAAGGGATCGAGATCTTTCCTCGCCAGGACGAGATCGGGCCGGACGAATTCGGGAATGCGATTCGCGCACCGCTCGGCGTGCATCGTGGCGCTAAGGAAAGCCGGGGCTGGAGGTTCTGGTTCTACAACGCGGATTACACCCTCACGGACCAATTGGCATACCTTGGACGCCTCCGGAAAGTGACCGAAGCAGAATTGCAGGGATTCGTCGCCGGAAAAGAGATCCCGGCCGAATTCGTCCAGCACGCAAAGCGGCCGGAAATCCCGCGGCGGTACTACACTTCGGCGCCCAGTGAGTTCCGCATTCTCGATTATGTGCAGGTGCGGCGGCAGGTTGGCCGGAATTGGATCGCGAGATGCCCGTCTTGCGCGAGCGCGAATCGCGATAGGAGTGGTGACAACCTCGCAATTGCGGTTGAAGAACCACGAAAGTACATCTGCTGGGCAGGGTGCTCGAAGGAGATGATCCGGGAAGCGCTCGGCCGGCCGATCACACAAAAGAGGTACGCATGACTCAGAAAAAGAAGGACGCACCGCTGCTGCGGCTCACGCTCCCGGCGACCGCGGTGCAACGCCTTCGTGGAGCCGGCATCTACTGTAGCCCAGGAGTGACGATCGAGTTCCAGCAGGCGACCAAGCGTCACGTCCTGCGCGGTCGTGAATCTGGCGGAGCAATTAAGGAATTCGGCCATTACGTGAGCTTCTGTGGAGAGGGCGGTGAGCGGCTGCCATGGTTTGTTCGGCCGGATTCCCTTACGGCGAACGGGGACCACGCGATCGTAATCGCCCCTGCCCTC
>CAVQJP010000028.1:0-168461 GCA_963712825.1 uncultured Alphaproteobacteria bacterium | reverse complement strand
ACTGCATCTCAGTGGCGAACAACCGGATCATGCTCGCCGCCACCCTGATGTCCTCGTGCCGGTCCGCCATGTACGCTGCGTGGTACACCATCAGGCGACATTGATGAATTTCCATGAAAGAATCGGCCAACATGGTCTGGATCGCTTGTCGGTTGGCGAGGGGTTCCCCGAACGTCACCCGGTCGCCAGCGTACTGGGTGGCCATCTCCAGGGCTCGTTCCGACCGGCCGACGGCGTATGGTCCCTGCTCGAGGCGGTCGTGTGCGGCCAGCCAACTCTGGGCCAGGACGAAGCCACCGCCGACCTCACCGAGCACGCTCGTCGGCGGGAGGCGGCAGTTATCGAAGCGCAACTCGCACGGCGCTTCGCGCCCCATGATCCGGTCCCGTCCAACCACCTCGTACCCAGGGGTGTCCGTGTCGACCAGAAAGCAGGTCATCCCACCGTGTTGTCTCTTCGCCGGATCGGTCACGGCCACCACCTGAAGGAAGTCGGCTCGGTGAGCCGCAGTGATGAAACGCTTTTGACCGTTGAGCACCCAGCCCTCGCCGTCCCGGACGGCCATAGTCTTGATTCCCGCAGGATCGGAACCGGCCTCGGGCTCCGTCTGAGCGAACGCCATGACCTTCTCGCCCCGGATCACCGCAAGCAGGTACCGCTCCCGCTGTTCGGGCGTGCATGAGTAGAGAGAGACGCTCGGCTCGCCAGGGAGGATCCAGGGAACGGTCGTCCGGCCGAGTTCCTCTTTTACCACCACCAACCCGAGAAATCCGAGACCGGCGCCCCCCAGCTCCGTCGGGACGCTGAGCGACGCCAGCCCGAGAGCGCGGGCCTTTCTCTCGAGTTCCTGCTGAACGTCCCTCGGGATCTCCCATTCCCATTCGCGTGCGATGTGCCTTTCCAGCGGGACGAGTTCACGAGTGACGAAACCCCTCATCACTCCCCGCAGATCCTCGAGCTCCTCGGGAGCGAAAAATCCATCAGTGCCGTCAATCCTCTCTGGCGGTCAACAACTCCAGGTTGGCGTCCCACCGCTCGCGGATCGCCTTGAGTTCGCCGTGGTTCAAGGGCGGCTCGGCCATCCAGTCGAGGGCCGCCTCCAGCTGGTTGCGATCCGAGAAGCCGCCCAGGACCGTCGTCACGCCGGGTGGGATATGGCGAACCGGTAGGCAAGAGAGGCCAGGCGATCGCCCTCGTCACCAGCCAAGCCCAGAAAGCCGGCGGCGCGGGCGACTTCGGCGAGGAACGGTCCCGGCTCCCTCGTGTTCTGACCGCCGGCCAACTGATGGCGAGCGGCTCCGGCCGCCTGCTGTGTCAGGGCGCCCCCTGCCAAGGGTCGGAAGACGGCCACGCCGACGTTGCGGACGGCGGCGTAGTCGATGATCTCCCCGTAGTCGCGTGGCACGCTCAGTCCCGATGGCTTGCGGATGCCGGCGGTGGGGTTGAGCAGGTTGTACCAGACGTTGATCATGTCGAAGGCACCTGTGTCAATGAGCTCCCGCACCGCGGCCGGGTCGGCATGAGCGCAGGTAAACCCGAGGAGCGCGGCCTTCCCGCTCTGCTTGACTCGGCTCAGGCCGTCGAGCGCTCCGCCGGGGCGGAGAAAGTCGTCGACGGAGAGGACGCCCCACGTCGCTGGCGACGGATCTCGCTGGAGGGATGGTGCGTTGTGAATCTGGACAATGTCGATCTGATCCCGGCGGAGGCGCCGCAGGCTGGAGTCGACAGACCGCTCAACGGCCGCGGCGAGATCGGACAGATCTCCGGGATGGACCTCCACCTTGGTGCAGATCAGCCCGTCCGCCGCAGCTCGCTGAGGGCCCGACCGAGATTCTCCTCGGCGCGCCCCCGCCCGTAGTCGGGAGAGGTGTCGAAGTAGTTGATACCCCGTTCCAAGGCAAGTGACGTGGATTCAAGCTGTGCGGCGTGGTCCCCGCCACCATCAGACCTGCGTTGTCACCAGTTCCGAACCCCAGCTCGGACACCTCGATGCCGTTCCCGGGCAGCTTCCGGTACCTCACCGCGCTGCACCAGAGATGTCACTCGCAATTATGCTACGACTACGTAGGTTCGTCAAACAGCGTCGAGCGGCGCGATGACGGGCTTGATGACCCTTAGGTGATCGAGGTCGGCGAGGGCGTCGCCTGTACGGGCGAGAGGGTATGACGGCGAGAGCAGCTCGTCGAAGCAGCCCTTGGGCGAACGGGTGAGGAACTCGCAGCTGCCAGATAATGTCGCGCCTCGCCGCCGCGAATGCTGTGGAAGGTGAGGGTCTTCAGAAGCCGGTCGCCGAAACGGATGCTTCGCCACCTCCTCCGATTGACATCAACCGTCCGCCAGGCCTGACCATGTCGAGCGCTTCAGGCAACGCGGCGGGACGCACACTGGACCACCACGTCGGCTCCTCGCCCAGCGGTATGCTCAAACACCCAAGCCGACCGCTCGGACGCGGTGGTGTCGAGCGCCATCACGGAGTCCGCACCCAGGTGCCGGGCGATACCCAGGCGTTCGGGCGGATCGCCGAGGACGAGTATCTGACCGGAACCTGTTCGACGAGCCACGGCCGCTGCGAACAGCCCCACGGCGCCGCACCCCTGCACCAGCACCGTTTCGTAGGGGCTCACCGGCCCGATTCGCTCGAAGGCGTGCATCACTGTTCGCAGGGCACAGGCTGCACTGGCCGCCAGCGGCGAGCTGACGGTGTCGGGCAGGCTGACGACGTGGGAGGCGGCCGGTACGAAGTGATAGGTGGCGCACCCGCCGAGGAGATATGGAGGTCGGTCTGCCCGCTCGTGGCCGAACCGCCGCGCCGCAACACAAAGGGTCGGCTCCGCGCTACCGAGCAGTAGAAGCAGCGGCCGCAAAAGGGATACATCAGATGATCCGGTCCCCTTCGACGACCGGCCGCGCCGGTGACATCGTGACGGTTCCCGGCCAACTCGACGACCGTGCCCGCGGTCCGTGCCCGGGGATATAGGGCGGATCAGGAGAACCACCTACGGTTCCGTGCCAGAAGTGGACGTCGGTGCCACAGAGCGTCGCCGCTTGGACCTCGACCAGCATGTCGCCGGCGCTCAGGTCGGGTACGGGCACCTCCTCGATCTCCGGGGCTTGGCCGGGCTCCTGACCACAGCCGCCCGTGCGGTTCTAGACGTGGTCGCCTCCTATTCCCTGCCAGCGAACTCGCGGGCCACCAGCACCCGCTGCACTTCGTCAGCTCCCTCGGAGATCCGGAACCCCCGGACGTCCCGGTAGATTCGCTCCAAAGGGAGGTCGCGGCCAATGCCCAGAGCGCCGTGGAGTTGCATGGCCAGGTCGACCACCCGGCACGCCATCTGGGCTGCCCGTGTCTTCATGGGAGGTATTCCAGCCGCGGTTCGTGCCCACTGTCGATCTGTGAGGCCACCCGATAGACGAGGTAGCGGGCGGATTGGAGGTCGCCCGCCGGCCGAGCGATCATCCACCGCACCGCCTCCCGCTCGGCGAGAGCCTTCCCAAGGTGCGCCGTTCGGCACCCACTTCACCATCATGTCGAAGGCCCGCTGCCCGGCCCCGATATTGAGCGCCGCCTGGCGCACCCGGGACCGCGACAGGGTCCTCTGCGCCAAAACAAACGCCTCTCCCACCTCGCCTAGAACGTTCTCATCCGGAACGAAGCAGTTTTCGAAGGCCAATTCGGATGTCATGCACGCGCCCATCGTCACCAGGTCGCGTACATGACGAAAGCCATCGTCGCCTCGCTCGACGAAGAAGGCGGTGACCCCGCCCTTCGCCCGCTTGTCGGGGTCCGACACGGCGAACACGACTCCGAAGTCGGCAATCCCGCCGCGCCCGATCACCGCTTGCGACCGTTCAGGACCCAGCCGCCGGAGACCTTCATAGCCTTAGTCTGGATCCCCGCTGCGTCGCTCCCCCCACCCGGTTCAGTGAGCCCGAAGAACATGCGCTTCTCGCCTGACAACACCGGCTCGAGGTACTTACGTCGGTGCTCCTCGCCGGCATAGAAGAGCGTCGGCCACGGGTCGCCGCCGGCTCCCCGATCATGCCTGATGTCTCCCACCGTGGACTGAGCCAGGTATTCACGCACGGCCACGTAACCGACCTCACCGAGCCCTTGGCCCCCGAAGTCCTGTGGCGTCGCGATGGACCATAGGTTCCGCGACTTCGCCTCCGCAGCCAAGGCCGCCTCGATCTCGTCCGGCAGTGGATCACACTCCGGCGCACTGGCTTCGAGAGGGATCAAATACTCGTGGAGAAAGGCGCGAGCCCGCTTGGCGGCGGCCCGTTGAGACTCGCTCAGTCCGATCGGAGGGGGTACTTCGATATAGCGCCCCGGTAGGGACGGCTGTTGGTTCATCGATTCAACGGTCCTCTTAACGTGTGAAGGTGCGACCCGAACGGCCGCAGTGTCAGGCCTCGAACCCGGTGGCCGCCATCAAGTCACGACCCCCTTCGATAACCGACGCCGCTACCGATTCGAGATCCCTGGATCCCGTCGGATCTCGGCGGAGCTCTACCTCGGCCATCTCTCGTATGGACACAAACTCGTCCCACTGCTCAGGGAGGGCGAGCTTGGCCGTGTAGACCAGTGCGTCCGTCAGCGCGTCCCGGGTGACCACACCTGAGAGGGCCACCTGGAGCGGATCGCTAGGGTCGGCCCTGAATACCAGCTCCCTGGCCGACGCCAGGTCGATGGCGATCTCGGCCACCAAGAACCGAGACCCCTGGTCGGCCGAACTGGCGTTCACCGCCTCGGAGCTCATCGAGAGGAGGCGCCCGATGAGGCCCAGGCGGGTCGCGTGCTCGGCCAGTCGACTGGATGCATCAGAAGACTCGGACATCGACATCCTCGGCCGGCCGAGGTCACCCTCGCGACCTTCCGTCTCTGCCACGATCAACTGGTAACAGTCAGTCACTCGGCGAGCGCCTTGAGCGACGAGCGCATGATGGTGAGGACCGTGTCGATGCAGAGCTGCCGGCCGATCCGACCCCCGCGAAGCCAGTAGGCCGTAGCTCCGTCCAGCGCCGAGCGGAGGATGGCCGCTGCGGCATCCGCCACGGGCGCCGATAGCCCGGCGGAACGGTACGCCGAACTCCACTGCCGCTCGGCGTGCCGGAAGCGCTGTCGGCGGGCATCTTCGACCTGCGGCTCGTGCGAATTACTAGTGAGGAGAGACTGAACCACCGGACCACCCTTGTCTATGGCGTCGAAGACGCCATTGACGAGCCCAATGAGACGCTCGTCGAGCGTGCTCGCCTCGTTGAGGCGCACGGCCACCGACTGGTCCACGTCGTTCCAATACCTGAATTAGCAAGGCAAGGAGCAGTTCCACACGGTTGCCGAAGTGACCGTACAGCACAGGCTTACTCACTTCGGCCGCCGCGGCTACTCGCTCCATGGTGAGGCCGGAAAGTCCCTCCACAGCGATGACTTCGCCAGCGACGTCGAGCAGCTGTTCACGCCGCTCGGCCACCCTCATCCGGGGGGCTCGGGGGCGCCCGCTACGTCGGTCATTGTTCATGCTGGAGCGTGGACTCTAGCACCGGAAGACAAGGGGGAGATAGGCGCCTAGCATCGCGCTGCGCCTCGTCGTCCCCAAAGGGCCGGACAAGACCGAATTGCAGTGGATCTATCTCGGCTTTGAGGAGGACGACGCCGAGATGACGGCGCTGCGTCTTGCCCAGGCCAATCTCGTCGGTCCCGCGGGCTATGTCTCGATGGAGGACGGTGCGGTCGGCAACTTTATCCAGCGCGCGCTCCCCGGCGCCGAGGATCAATCTTCGGTGCTCGAAATGGGCGGGTTCGACCACGTCTCCGAGGCCAATCGCACGACCGAGGCCTCGATCCGCGGCTTTTGGCACGCCTACCGGCCGTTGATGGGGTTCTGACCTTTACCCTTGTCGTCGTCGATCGCCCGAAGCCACAGCCCGCAGGCGGTGGCGCCGCTTATGCGGCGCGGGCCGGCCAGACCGGCTCGTGATAGCCGAGCGGTGCGGTCGGCCGCGCCCAATAGGGGGCGGTCTCGGAGAGCCGCACCGTCGGGCCGAGATGCCGCAGCCGGCCGACCGGGGTGTCGCTCTCGATCGACCAGCGCGCGATCTCCGCCGGGTAGAGCTCCTTATCGACATTGGCGAGCGCCGCTTCCGGTACCTGCCCGCGATCGACGAGCCATTTGCCCGTCTGCGCCAATGAGATGCGCACGAGCCAGCTGCCGCCTTCGCGGGCGCGCCGCGCGAGCGCCACCATCCCGCCAAACGCCATCAGATACCCCGTTAAGTAATCGATAGCCGATACCGGATAGAACTGCGGGCCGGGGCTCGCGCCGGGGAACAGCTCGCCTTGCCGCGTCGTGATCCCGCTCACCGTCTGCACGACCGTGTCAAAGCCGCGGCGCGACGCCCAGGGGCCCGCATGACTGAACGCGCACATCGACACATAGACGAGGCCGGGCCGCAGCTTTGTCAGCTCTTCGGGCGACAGGCCGCGGTTGCCCAGCGTGCCGGGCCGGTAGCCCTGGGTGAAAACGTCGGCTTCGCGCACCAGCCCGAGCAAGGTGTCGAGATCGCGCGGCTGGCGCAGGTCGAGATGCGCCTGCAATTTGCCGTGGCCGGTGTCGTATTCCTGGTAGCCGATATTCGGCAGATGCGGTGCGGTAATCTTCATGACCTCGGCGCCGTGCTCGGCCAAGGTGCGCGCCGAGGTCGGCCCGGCCAGCACGCGGGTCAGGTCGAGCACGCGAATCCCGGACAGCGGGCGTTCGCCCTCGGGCAGCGGCTCGGCCGGGCTGTCGCCGATCTTGACGATCTCCATCAGCGGCAACGCCGCGATCGCCGCCGCCTGCGGGTGCTTCGCCCATTCCGCCATGCTGCGCACCATGCCGCCCGCACCCTTGGCGGCGAGGATCGCCTCCTCGAGCTCGAGCGCGTCCCATTTCGCCACCGCCTGACGCACCGCGTCCTTCTCTTCGGGAACGCCGAGCACCTTCATCGCGGCGGCGCGGTGGTTTGGGAAATTCGCGTGGATATAGCTCCACCGGCCGTTCTTGGCCGTATAAACGCCCATCATCGGGTTGCGCTCGGTCGAGATCGCCGCACCGTCGATCTGCATGTAATGGCCGCTGCGCAACGAGGCGACCGCCTGGCGCAGGTCAACCGAGACATCCTGGCGGCGGCCGCTGCGCAATTCCCACAAATCGGCGGCGGCAAGCCCGGTCGCGGCCAGCGCCGCCGCGCCCGCCGCCCCAATACGGAACGGCGTCGGCAGCACCGGATCGGCGCCGCCGGTGATCTCGACCTGGCGGAGCCGGTCCTCGGGCCAGCCGGCGATCGGCAGGATCGTGCGCAGCGCGTCATAGGCCATCTTAATTCTCCTTTCGAAAAGAACCGGCGCTTGCCTCGGCGCCGGGCGATGGCCGATGATGCCTCGAAACACAGCGGAAAGGGAACGCCGATGAGCCAGGTCATGATCGTCGTCGATTTCGAGGTAAAGCCGGAGCATCGCAGCCAGTTTCTCGAGCTGATGCGCGGCCATGCGCAGCGCTCGCGCCGCGATGACGGCTGCCTGCAATTCGACCTGATGCTGCCGAAAGACGATGACAAGCATGTTTTTTTGATAGAGAAATGGCGCGATCAGGCGGCGCTCGACGCGCACGCCAAGGGGCCGATGCCAGGCGACACCTACAAGGACTGGATCGTCGGCCGCAAAGTGGCGCGCGGCGCACCCGCCGATTGATCGGCCGACTGACAGGGAGACCGGCCATCGGGATCGTACGACGCGCCGCCGGGCTTTGGCTCGCGGCGGTTCTGATCGCCGTCTTAAACATGCCGGCCGGCTACGCCGCCGGCAGCGGGATATCTTTCGGCAAACCGGCAAAGACCTCGGCCGAAACCGCACCGCCCTCGGAAATCCAGGCGCTCTTAAACCTGCTGGCCGACCCCAAGGTGCAGGCTTGGCTGGCGCAGCAGGACAAAAACCAGGTTGCCGCCCGGCCGCCTGCCGAGCCGGCGCGCGTATCGCCCGAGGAGATGATGTCCTCGCGCGTCGAGGCGGTGCGCGAGCATATCGCCGAGATGGCCGACACGATGCCAAACATCCCGGCGCAGTTCGCGCATGCCGCGGATGTGTTCAAGGAACGTCTGGGGGGGCGGAGGCCGGCGCGCATCCTGACCTTGCTCGCCGCTTTTGTAGGCCTCGGCTTTGGTGTCGAAGCGTTGTTCAGCCGCGCGACACGGCGGATGAGACAGCATCTCGACGAGCATCCGGTCGAGACCGTCGGTGACCGGGTCCGCCTTGTCGCCGAGCGGGCGGCTTTCGCGCTGGGTTCGGTCGTGGCCTATGCCGTCGGCAGCATCGGCGCTTTCCTCGTATTTCACTGGCCGGGGCTGCTGCGTCACATCATTTTAGCCTATCTGATCGTTTTTTTGGCGGTCCGGATGGCTGCCGTTCTCGGCCGATTTTTGCTGGCGCCGGTCAATGACCGGTTCCGGGTCTGCCCGATGGAAGCGGCGGCGGCGCGGTACTGGTATGTGCGGTTGAAGCTGGGCGTCGGCTGGCTGATGCTCAGTCTGGTGACGAAGGAGGTGCTCGGCGTCCTCGAAGTTTCGCCGCCGGCGCGCGACGTCGTCGGCTACGCCTTCGGTCTCGGCATGCTGGCGATCCTGCTCGAAGCCATCTGGCGCCGCCCGGCCGCGATCGCCGGCGCGGGACCCGAGCCTGCGCGCGAAACCCGCCACTTGAGCCGCATCAAGGCAAATGCGCTGCTGACTGCGGGCCTGGTGCTGCTGTGGGGGCTGCGCGTAGCAGGAATGATGCCGGCGTTCTGGCTGCTCGCGGTCGTCATTGTCTGGCCTCTCGCCGACCGGTTGACCCGGCGCGCTGTCGAGCATTTGCTGCGGCCGCCTGGGACGACTGAAATTACCGGCGTACCGACTCTCACCGCCGTTTTTCTCGAGCGCGGGCTGCGGGCAGCCTTGATCATCGGTGCGCTGGCGCTGCTCGGCTGGGGTTGGGGCATCGACATGCAGAGCCTGGCGGGGCGGGAGACGATGATGACCCGCATCGCCCACGGCGCTCTGAGCGCCGTCGCCATCGCCCTGATCGCCGACTTCGTCTGGCATGTCTCAAAAGCCGCAATCGACGGCAAGCTCGCCGAGACGGCTGATCTAGGTCTGCCGAATTCCGACGAAGCGCGCCGGCGAGCGCGACTGCGAACCCTGTTGCCGATTTTCCGCAATATTCTGTTCGTCATCGTCTTCGTCGTCGCGGGACTGATGGCGCTGGCGGCTATGGGCGTCGAGATCGGACCGTTGATAGCCGGTTTGAGCGTCCTCGGCGTCGCGATCGGCTTTGGCGCCCAGTCTCTGGTTCGCGACGTGATCGCCGGAGTTTTCTACCTGCTCGACGACGCCTTTCGCGTCGGCGAATACATCCAGAGCGGCAATTACAAGGGCACCGTCGAATCATTCAGCTTTCGGTCGGTGCGACTGCGACATCAGCGCGGCGCGGTCTACACGGTGCCGTTCAGCTTGTTGGGCGCCGTGCAAAACCAGAGCCGCGATTGGGTCATCGACAAGCTGACGGTCGGGATCACCTATGACAGCAACATCGAGCTTGCGAGAAAGCTGATCAAGCAGATCGGGCTGGAGTTGGCCGAGGAACCCGAATACGCGCCGGTAATTCTCGAGCCGCTGAAAATGCAGGGCGTCGACGCATTCGGCGATTACGCGGTCCAGATCCGAATGAAGATGATGACGCTGCCCGGCGAGAATTTCGTTATCCGGCGGCAGGCGCTCGCCCGCATCAAAAAGGCGTTTGATGCCAACGGTATCAAATTCGCCTACCCGACCGTCCAGCTCGCGGGCGACACCGATTCCCCCGCACCCCCGGCACCCGTGGCCGCCGCGCTTGCCCAGGAAGCGCTGCAGCTTACGGCGCGCCAGAAAGTGGCCTGAAAAAGCGGGCTTGGCCGCGTGCCCCGCCCGCTTCCGGACCGCCGGCTTGTCTGGCTCAGCGCCCGCCGCCGGCCGCCCCTGCTCCGCCGCCGCTCATAGCACCGCCGGCGCCGGGTCCGCCGGTGCTGCCGATCCCCGAGCTACCGGTCCCCATCCCGGTGCCGGTGGTCCCGGTGGTTCCTCCGCTGCCGGTCCCCATGCCGGTGGTCCCGGTTCCGGCGCCGGTCGTGCTGTATCCGCTCGATCCGGTTGTGCCGGAAGCAGGATTAGTGGCGTCGGTCGCGCTGCCGCCGGAGCCGGGGGTTCCGACCCCGGCACCGGTCCCGGACGTTGTGCCCATCGTGCCGCCCGGCGCCGTCGTATTGGCGCCGTACCCCGCTGAGCCGGATCCTGTGGTGCCGTAGCCGGGAGTGCCGAGGGCGCCGCCGGTCATCCCCGGCGTGCCGGCAGTCGTCCCGCCGGTGCCGGCCGTCGCACCCGCGGCGCCGTTGCCCGCGCCCGACCCCGTGCCGGTCTGGGCCAACGCGACGAGCGATGTTCCCGCGACAAAGGCGGTCGCCATCATCATCAGCCGAACCTTGTTCCGCATCCGGATTCTCCTATCAGAGGGTGCAGCCCGGCCGAAGCGGCTCAGGCCGTCATGGAAGGCTCACTCACTCAGCCTGCGCTTCGCAGGCTGCGCCCTCTGACAGAGAAACAAGGCATACACAAAAACGGCGCAGGATTTCGGCCCGGTAAAAAATTCTAGTCCAGGTCACCATAATCCCGCGCCCAGCGAAAGCTGAGCCGATGACGCTCCGGCCCGGTTCGCGCCGCCGCTTTGCCGCGGATATCGTCGGCTAACGATGCGCCGCGTTGAATTGGGCAAGGGCGTTCGGTCCCGGGCACAGCTCGCTTTCGCCGAGCTCATTGAGCGGCGTGTCGACAATGTCGAGCAGATCGTGCAGATCGGCCGCTTCCGGCTCGACAAAGAGAAGGCCGGTCACGACCTCGCCGAGCGCATGGCGCTGCTGCAGATAGGCCATCGCCGAGATGCGGTCGTGCGGGTCGTAATCGACCGCGAGCTTGCGCAACCGCAGCATCGAGCCGTCGTGCTGGGTCACGGTTTCGACCGTGCCCGGTGCGTAGTCGGCGGTGATCTCGTCGCGTTCGAGGATCACGTCGAGCCGGTTGACGGCTTCGTTGTGGGCCCGGACATAGTCAAAGCTCTTGGTCGATTCGGGATTGTTGTTAAACGCGACGCAGGGCGAGATCACGTCGATAAAGGCCGCACCGCGATGCTCGATCGCAGCTTTGATCAACGGCACCAATTGTTGCTTGTCGCCGGAAAAGCTGCGCCCGACAAAAGATGCGCCGAGCTGCAAGGCGAGCGCCACCAGATCGATCGGCTGGTCGGTGTTGACCGCCCCGCGGCGCGCCTTCGACCCCTTGTCGGCGGTGGCCGAGAACTGTCCCTTGGTCAGGCCGTAAACGCCGTTGTTCTCGACAATGTAGACCATGTTGACGGCGCGTCGGATGCAGTGGGCGAACTGGCCGAGCCCGATCGAGGCCGAATTGCCGTCGCCGGAAATGCCGAGGTAAACGAGTTCGCGGTTGGCGAGGTTGGCGCCGGTCAGCACCGACGGCATGCGGCCGTGGACGCTGTTGAAGCCGTGCGACTTGCCGAGGAAATAGGTCGGCGTCTTTGACGAGCAGCCGATCCCGGAGAGCTTGGCGATCTTGTGCGGCGGCAGGCTCAGCTCAAAGCAGGCCTGGATGATCCCGGCGCTGATCGAATCATGACCGCAGCCGGCGCACAACGTCGAAACGGCGCCCTCATAGTCGCGGTGGGTGAAGCCGAGCGCGTTGGTCGGCAGCTTCGGATGATGCAGGCGGGGTTTGGCGATGTAGGTCATGCGGACCTCATAAATCTGCCCCTCGCCCGCATGGCGGGAGAGGGAGGGACCCGTCGCGCTGCGGCGGGAGGGTGAGGGTGCCTGACACCGAATCTCGCCGCGGCAACCCCCTCACCCTGCCCTCTCCCCCGTCGCGGGGGAGAGGGATAGAGGGGGCAGCGGTTGATGTCGTCGGGGTCACGGCAGGACTTTACGGAGCGGGGCGAGGGTCACGACGTCGAGCATGTCGGCGATCGCCTTGACGATAAAGCGAGCGGTGATCGGCGTGCCGTCGTAATGCAGGATCGGGACCAGCCGCGCCAAGTCGATTTCACCGTCGATCGCGAGCAAGGTGCGCAATTGCGCGTCGCGGTTCTGCTCGACGACAAAGACGCGGTCGTGCGCCGCCACAAAGTCGAATAAATCCTCGTGGAAGGGATAAGCGCGCACCCGCATCGTGTCGAGGTGGATGCCGCGCTGCTCGAGCGCTTCGAGCGCTTCGACCATGGCCGGCGAGGTCGACCCAAAATAGATTGCACCATAGCGGGTGGGTTCGCTGGCGGCACGTTTGACCGGCGCCGGCACCAGGCGCTTGGCGGTCTCGAATTTGCGCAACAGGCGCTGCATGTTGTCGACGTAATCGGGGCCTTCCTCGGAATACCGCGCGTAGCGGTCCTTGGTCGTGCCGCGGGTAAAAAAGGCGCCGCGCGTCGGATGCGCGCCGGGCAAGGTGCGATACGGAATGCCGTCGCCGTCGACGTCGAGATAGCGGCCGAACTCGACCCCGGCATCAAGCTGCTCCGCGGTCATGACCTTGCCGCGGTCGTAGTGTCGCTCGTCGTCCCAGGCCAGCGGCTCGACCAGCCAGTCGTTCATGCCGATGTCGAGGTCGAGCATCACAAAAATCGGGGTCTGCAGCCGGTCGGCCAGGTCAAACGCCTCGGCGGCAAACTCAAAGCTCTCCCGCGGGTCCTCGGGGAACAGCAGCACATGCTTGGTGTCGCCGTGCGAGGCGTGGGCGCAGGAGAGGATATCGGCTTGCTGGGTGCGGGTCGGCATGCCGGTCGACGGGCTGCCGCGCTGCACGTCGAAGATCACCGCCGGGATCTCGGCGAAATAGGCGAGGCCGATGAATTCCTGCATCAACGAAATGCCCGGACCCGAGGTCGCGGTAAAGGCGCGCGCCCCGTTCCACGCAGCCCCGATGACCATTCCGATCGAGGCGAGCTCGTCCTCGGCCTGGATGATCGCGTAGCGGTGCTTTTTTGTCTCCCGGTCGATGCGATAGCGGCGGCTATGGTTGGCAAAGGCCTCGGCGAGCGACGAGGAGGGGGTGATCGGATACCATGCCGCGACGGTCGCCCCGCCATAGACGGCGCCGAGAGCGGCGGCGTCGTTGCCGGTGATGAAAATCCGGTTGCCGACCTTGTCGGCCCGCTCCAGCCGCAGAGGAAGCGGGCATTCGTGCTCGTTCAGGGCCCATTCGCGCCCGAGATTGAGCGCCCTCAGGTTGGGCCGGATCAGTGTGTCCTTGCCGCGAAATTGCTCGGAGATCAGCGTCTCGATCGCCGCCACGTCCATGTTCAGCAATGCAGACAACGCGCCGAGATAAATGATGTTTTTGAACAGCTGGCGTTGGCGGGGGTCGTTGTATTCGCGGTTGCAGATTGCGGTCAGCGGCGCCCCGATCACGGTAACGTCGTCGCGAAATTTTGAGGGCGGCATCGGCTTCGTCGAATCATAGAACAGATAGCCGCCGGTCTCGATGTCGGCGAGGTCTTCGTCCCAGGTTTGCGGGTTCATCGCGACCATCATATCGACCCCGCCGCGGCGACCGAGATGGCCTTTTTCGCAAATCCGCACCTCGTACCAGGTCGGCAGGCCCTGGATGTTCGACGGAAAGATGTTGCGCGAGCTCGCCGGAATCCCCATGCGCAGGACCGACTTGGCGAACAGCGCATTGGCGCTGGCCGACCCCGATCCGTTGACATTGGCGAATTTGACGACGAAGTCGTTGACGCTTTCGATGCTTTGTCGGCCGGGTCCGTCCACGGTTATACCTCAGGGATGCGGTGCGGGCTGGTGCCGCCCAACAATTCATGGTCCCCGTGGCCGGACTCGTCCCGGCCATCCACGTCTTCTTTATTCAGGGACGGCGTACGCCAAGACATGGATGCCCGGATCAAGTCCGGGCAAGGGGAGAGGGAGTTCATCTGCGTCTGCCCCGCAGTCCATCAGCCGAGGTGGCTGCGGCAGGCGGGGCCGGCCCGGGTCGGCTCGAAGAGGAATTTGCGCATGTCCCAGGCACCGGTCGGGCAGCGCTCGGCGCACAGCCCGCAATGTAGGCACACATCCTCGTCCTTGGCCATGATCCGGCCGGTCTTCAGCCGGTCGCCGATGTACAAATCCTGCTCGAGGTTCAAGGCCGGGGCCATCAGCCCCTGGCGCAGCTCGTCCTCGGGGCGGTTGTCGGTAAAGGTGATGCAGTCCATCGGGCAGATGTCGACGCACGCGTCGCATTCGATGCAGAGCTGCCCGGTGAACACGGTCTGCACGTCGCAGTTGAGGCACCGCTCGGCTTCGAGGTAGCCCAGCTTTTCGTCATAGCCGAGCTCGACCTCGACCCGGATGTCGGCGAGCGCCACCGCGGTGTCGCGCAACGGCACACGGTAGCGCAGATCGTTTGAGATGTCGTTGTCGTAGCTCCACTCGTGGATGCCCATCTTCTGGCTGACCAGGGTCACGCCGGGCGGCGGCCGGTCGCCGACATCCTCGCCGTGACAGATCTTGTCGACCGAGATTGCGGCGTCATGACCGTGGGCGACGGCCCAGATGATGTTCTTCGGCCCAAACGCGGCGTCGCCGCCAAAAAACACGTTGGGCAATGTCGACTGCATCGTCTTCGGGTCGACCTTGGGCATGTCCCAACGGTCGAATTCGATGCCGATGTCGCGCTCGATCCACGGAAACGCGTTCTCCTGACCGACCGCGATCAGCACGTCGTCGCACGGAACGTGGATTTCGGGCTCGCCGGTCGGGACCAGGTTGCGGCGGCCGCGGGAATCGTACTCGGCCTTGACTTTTTCGAACAGCACCCCGGTCAGGTCGCCGCGCTCGTGGGTGAATTCCTTTGGCACCAGCCAGTTGAGAATCGGAATGCCCTCATGGGTCGCATCCTCTTTTTCCCAGGGCGACGCCTTCATCTCGTCAAAGCCGCTGCGGACGACGACGGTGACCTCCTCGCCGCCGAGCCGGCGCGAGGAGCGGCAGCAATCCATCGCCGTGTTGCCGCCGCCGAGCACGATCACGCGACGGCCGATCTTGTTGACATGGCCAAACGAGACGCTCGACAGCCAGTCGATGCCGATATGGATGTTGGCCGCCGCCTCGTTGCGGCCGGGAATGTCGAGATCGCGCCCGCGCGGCGCGCCGCAACCGACAAAGACCGCGTCCCAGCCCTACCGCGAGCAGCGCCTTGAGGCTGCGCACGGGCTCGCCGAACCGGGTCTCCACTCCCATGTCGAGGATCAGGTCGACCTCCTCGTCGGTCACGGTATCGGGCAGACGGAAGCGCGGGATCTGCGAGCGCATCATGCCGCCGCCCTTGGCGTCGCCGTCGAACATGACGCATTCGTAGCCGAGCGGCATCAGGTCGCGCGCGACCGTCAGCGACGCCGGGCCGGCGCCGACAAGGGCGACGCGCTTACCGTTTTTCTCGCGCGGAATAGCCGGCAGATAAGGGGTTACGTCACCCTTGTTGTCGGCGGCGACGCGCTTCAGCCGGCAGATCGCGACCGGCTCCTTCTCGACCCGGCCGCGCCGGCAGGCGGGCTCGCATGGGCGGTCGCAGGTGCGGCCGAGAATCCCGGGGAAGACGTTCGACTCCCAATTCACCATGTACGCGTCGGTATAGCGCCGGTCGGCAATCATGCGGATGTATTCCGGCACCGGCGTATGGGCGGGGCACGCCCACTGGCAATCGACAACCTTGTGAAAATAGTCGGGGTTACTGATGTCGGTCGGCTGCACTAGGGTCCTCCTGGCGCACGGGATGTCCCCGGGCCGCGTTTTCCCGCCGCGATCGCCTATCGAGGCGTGGGCTGCCGCCGGTCCGGGCTCGCCCGATGCCGTGGCATCAGCGGCGTTTTATATTCGCGGCGAATGGCGCCGTCATCCTTTCCGTCGCGCAGAGCCGGCATCTCTTCTCGTCTTGGCCGACCAGGTGCGTCAGCTTGCCCCATCCCGGCAGCCGCCGCAACCGCCGCGAGGTCCCGCCTTATCCGGCGCGCTGCCCGCGGCGGGGATTCCGCGCTTGCTTGACGCGAAATTTCCACCAGCCGCCCGCTATCGGAAGTAGAGTGAACCGCCGATCCAGAGGAGATCCGAGGCATGACCCGATCCTCGCATTGGGCGATCGTTTTTTCAGGTGCCACGCTCCTGCTTGCGGCATGCGCGACTTCGGACGCCGAGGCGCCGACAAAGGGTGATCTGTTGGCGCAGGCGGGATTTGTCCGTAGAGACGCCGACACCCCGGACCGCATCGCGGCGCTCAAAGCGTTGCCGCCGCACCAGTTCGTCATGCGCAACTCGAACGGCAGCGTCAAATACATGTACGCCGATCCGAACGCTTGCGGCTGCATCTATGTCGGGGGCCAGCGCGCCTACGACCAATATCGACAGCAGATGGCCGGCCAGGTCCAGGACAACGAGATCCGGGCGATTTTGAGCACCGCGCCGTTGCCGGGCGAATCGGGGCTCTAGCCCGGCGCGGTCCGGCTGCCTCGCGATCCCGCCACTGGACCTGCGCCGCCGTCGCGCCGACATTGGGCGGGTGCGATGTGCAGCGAGACCGAGATGACCGAAAACCCGCTTTTGGAAATTTGGGATACGCCGTTCGGCATCCCGCCTTTCGACCGCATCCGGCCGGAGCATTTTCCGCCCGCCTTTGACCGCGGCATGGCCGAGCAGATTGCAGAAATCGCGGCGATCGCCGGGGCGCCCTGGCCGCCCCGCTTTGCCGACACGATCGAGGCGCTGGAGCGCAGCGGGCGTCTGCTCGACCGGGTGAGCCGGGTGTTCTCCAACCTCGATTCGAGCGACACCAACCCCGCGCTCGAGGCGGTCGCCCGCGACTACGCGCCAAAGCTCGCTCAGCATCATATGCAGATAGCACTCGATCCCGGATTGTTCAGGCGCGTCGCCGAGCTTTACGGCCGGCGCGCCGAGCTCGGGTTGTTGCCCGACCAGCTGCGGCTTCTCGAGCGCCATCATTTGCGCTTTGTGCGCAGCGGCGCGCTCCTCGCCCCGGAAGCGAAGACGCGCATGGCGGCGCTGAGCGAGCGGCTCGCGACATTGCATACCCTCTTCGGCCAGAACGTGCTGCACGACGAGCGCGAGTGGAAGCTGGCGCTGGACGCGGCCGATCTCGACGGCCTGCCCGATTTTGTCCGCGCCGCCGCGGCGCAGGCGGCCGAGGAGCGGGGCCTTCCCGGTCGTTATGTCATCACCCTGGCGCGCTCCTCGATCGAGCCGTTCCTGACTTTCTCGGCGCGCCGCGATCTGCGCCGCACCGCCTACGAAGCCTGGATTGCGCGCGGCACCCATCCGGGCGAGGCCGACAACACGCCTCTGATCCGCGAGATCATGGCGTTGCGCGGCGAGCAGGCGCGGCTCCTCGGCTATCGCGATTTCGCCGCTTACCGGCTCGACGATTCGATGGCCAAGACCGACGCCGCCGTCGAGCAGCTGCTGGTGCAGGTGTGGACCCCCGCCAAGCAGAAGGCGCGCGCGGAGCGTCATGGCGCTCGAAGCCGCGGCCCGCGCGGAAGGGCTCAACGAGCCGATCGAACCGTGGGACTGGCGCCACTACGCCGAGAAGGTCCGCCGCGACCGCTACGAGATCGACGCCGCCGAGGTGAAGCCGTATTTCGTCCTCGACAACATGGTTGAGGCGGCGTTCGACACCGCCGGGCGTCTGTTCGGCCTGAGCTTTGTGGCGCGGCCCGATCTGCCGGTCTACCATCCGGACGTCCGCGTGTGGGAGGTGCGCGACAGCACCGGCGCCCATGTCGGCCTCTTCCTGCACGACAATTTCGCCCGGCCCGGAAAGCATTCGGGCGCCTGGTCGAGCCGCTATCGCGATCAGCAGAACCTCGACGGCTGGGTTGCCCCGATCGTCGTCAACAACAACAATTTCGCAAAATCGAATGCCGATGGGGGCGAGCCGACCCTCTTGAGCTTCGACGACGCCGAAACGCTGTTTCACGAGCTCGGCCACGGTCTTCATGCGTTGCTGAGCCGGGTGCGCTATCCCTCGCAATCCGGCACTGCGGTGCGCCGCGATTTTGTCGAGTTTCCGTCGCAGATTTTCGAGCATTGGATGTCGGCGCCTGAGAATTTGCGCCGCTACGCCCGCCACTATCAAACCGGCGAGCCGATCCCTGAGGCATTGTTGCAGCGGCTGCTGGCGGCGCGCAATTTCAACCAGGGCTTTGCGACCGTCGAATACACCGCTTCGGCGCTGATCGATCTCGAATTGCACCGCGATCCCGAACCCGAAAAGATCGACCCGAATGCGTTCGAGCGCGCGTTCCTCCAGCGCTACGACGTGCCGCGCGAGATCGGGCTGCGTCATCGCCCGGCGCATTTCCAGCATCTGTTCGCCGGCGGCGGATACGCGGCCGGGTATTACGCCTATCTCTGGGCCGAGGTGTTGGACGCCGACGGCTTTGCCGCCTTCAGCGAGACCGGCGACGTCTTTGACCCGACCTTGGCGGCGCGGCTCAAGGACATCTACAGCGCCGGCGACACCAAGGACCCGATGGAGCTTTACCGCGCCTTCCGCGGCCGCGACCCGGCCATCGGCGCGCTCTTACAGCAGCGCGGGCTGGCATGAGAACGGGCCGAAACCGTCGAATTCCCGACCTGTGAGTGGTCAGCCGCGGCCGATATAGGGCATCTTCGTCGCCATCACGGTCATAAACTGAACATTCGCCTCAAGCGGCAATGTCGCCATGTAGACGACCCCGCGGGCGACGTGCCCGACATCGATCCGCGGCTCGCCCTCGACCCGTCCGGTCGCCTGCAGCCGGCCGCGCGCGGTGTCCTCGTTGCGCGAGGTGGCGGCGTTGCCGATGTCGATTTGGCCGCAGGCAATGTCGTAGTCGCGCCCATCAAGCGACAATGAGCGAGTGAGCCCGGTCAGCGCGTGCTTGGTCGCGACATAGGGTGTCGAGTGGCGCCGCGGCACATGCGCCGACACCGAGCCGTTGTTGATGATGCGCCCGCCGCGCGGGTCCTGCGTCTTCATCATGCGAAACGCGTGCTGCGCGCACAAAAACGAGCCGGTCAGGTTGACCGCGACGACGTTGGTCCACTGCTCGTGGGTCAACTCCTCGAACGGGATGCCGCGGGTGCTGATCCCGGCATTGTTGAACAGCAGGTCGATGCGGTTATAGGTCCCTTTGACCTGGTCGAACAGGGCCGAGATCTGCGCCGGGTCGGAAACGTCGGTCGGCACGACCAAGCTGCGCGATGATTTGGCCAAAGCTGCGGTTTCCTCGAGCATTTCGCGGCGGCGGCCGGCCAGCACCGCGGTAAACCCTGCTTCTATCAATCCCAGCGCCGAGGCCCGGCCGATGCCGCTCCCCGCCCCGGTGATGACCGCGATCTTGCCCGGCGTTTCCATCTTTTCGCTCCCTTGCGATTTACAATTTCCGCGAAATGAGTTTATGGCTCGGCGCGACCAGCTCGTCCTGCGCCGCGATCAAGGCGAGCTCGCCGCCGCCGGCGTGCAAGGTGGCTTCGACGACGCTCCAGATCGCGGCGACGGCGAGCGCCAGCGCCTCGGCGACCGGCTTTCCTTTTAATAGCCAGCCGAGAAACAACGCCGCGAGCGCGTCGCCGCAGCCGGTGGCCTCGATCGGAAGGCGCGGCGTTTCGACGACCCACGTTCCCTCGGCATCGGCGGCGAGCACCGCGACCCGATCGGCTGCGGGCTCGAGGCTGGTCGCGAGGACGATCCGCGGCCCGCGCTGCCGCAGCGCCGCCGCCGCGGTCGCTGCCTCGGCGACGCTGCCGACCCGGCTGCCGGTCAGCCATTCGAGCTCGAAGCGGTTGGGAGTGGCGATGTCGGCCGCCGCGATTGCCTGGTCCCGGTACCATTCGGGGATGTGGGCGCCGACATACCAGCCCGGACCGACATCGCCCATGACCGGGTCGCAGCAATAGAGCGCGCGCGGGTTTGCCGCTTTGACCCGGGCGACGATGTCGAGCAGCACCGGCCCGACCTCGGGCTCGCCGAGATAGCCCGACAGCACCGCGTCGCAGCGCGGCAGAATTCCCAATTCGGCGATGCCCTCGAAGAGCGACGCGACGATGCGCGTCGGCACCGCCGCACCGCGCCATTTGCCGTAGCCGGTATGGTTCGAGAATGCGACGGTGTTCAACGACCAGGTGTCGATCCCGAGCCGCTGCAACGGAAAGAGCGCCGCGCAATTGCCGACGACGCCGGCAGCGACCCAGGATTGGACCGAGAGAACAATCGGCATGTCAGGGCCAGCTTGCGGGTTTTCGGAGGCGCATCAATACATCAGTCGCACGCCGAACCCGGCATTACGTCACCTTGAATGGCCGACTGCTGCTACTCTAACCGGTGATCGGCGAGCCTGGCTACGATCGCAAATCACACGTCGAGCTCGTCTGCGACAACTCGGTGATCTTGAGCGGGTAATGGACCGTTCGTAGCACGTAGCCGAGCGAGATGCCGGTGCCGTCCGGCAAGAAACAAGGAGGTGAGGATGCGCGCGCTGATTTTGGGAGCGATCCTGGCGGCGGCGGCGACGCCAGCGCTTGCGGAGTTCATGCTGTCCTCGACAGAGGTCAAGAGCGGCAGCCCGATGGCGTTGGCGCAAGTGCTCGGCAGCTGCAACGGGCGGAACGTCTCGCCGGCGCTCAGTTGGTCGGGCGAGCCCGCCGGGACCCGCAGCTTCGCGCTGACGATGGTTGACACCGACGCCCCGAACGGCAGGGGCTGGTGGCATTGGAGCGTGTTCGACATTCCGGCCTCGGTCCATGCGCTGGCGGCCGGCGCCGGCAGCGAGGGCTCGAAGGATTTACCCGCAGGCGCAATCCAGGGGCGCACCGACTTCGGATTTTCGCATTACGGCGGGCCGTGCCCACCGGTCGGCGAGCACGCCCATCACTACGAGATCACCGTATACGCGCTCAAGGTCCCATCGCTGCCGCTCGACGCAACCGTCTCGGGCGCCCAGCTCGAAACCAGCCTCAGCGCCAACACGCTGGCCACGGCGAAAATCGTCGGACGCTACGGCCGTTCGAAGTAATGCTGGCATTTTCAGCGCACGTCCTCGATGCGGCCGGCTTGCGTGACGAACACGGCGAAAGTCGCTCTACGAGGACAGAAAGCCAGCGCTGCTGGGATGGGCGAGTGCTGCCACCCCATAGTCCCCCGGTGAGCGGCGGTACCGCCGTTGGATTTCGGCCTACGGACCGAATTTGCGACGAAGTCCTTCGGCAACGTGGTCGAGAAACAACCGAACCTTGGGCGAAAGGTGCCGGCCTTGCGGATGCACGATGTGAATGGGTATCGGCGGCGGCTCGTATTCGACAAGCACGGTTTGCAATCGGCCGACTGCCGCATGGGGCTCCGCCTGATACGACAAGACGCAGGTAAGCCCGAAATCTTCGAGCGCCGCGTCGAGCGCCGCTGCGGTGGTGTTCACCACCAGCCGCGGCGCGACGCTGACGTATGTGATGCCGCTCGGACCATGGAACGGCCAGCGGTTGGGAACAGGTGTGACGGCTGAGCACGCCACCAAACTGTGCTTCCCGAGATCGCGCGGCGTCGCCGGCACGCCGCGGCGAGCCATGTATTCCGGCGTTGCACAGACGACGCGTCGTACCTGCCCAACGCGGACGGCCCGCAGGGTGGAGTCGGGCAGCTGACCGATCCTGACGCTGAGATCGAGCCCTTCGTCCACCAGTGAGACGATCCGGTCGAGCAAAAGCAGCCGAACATCGACTTGCCGATAATCGTCGAGAAAGCTGCGCACGAGAGGGAGCACGTGTAGCCGGCCGAACATTACCGGCGCCGTGACATTGATCCAGCCCCGCAGCTCGACGCGCTCGGCAATCTTCACCGCTTCAAGCTCGTCATAGCTTGCCAGCAAGTGTCGGCAGCCGTCGAGATAACGCAGGCCGGCATCGGTCAGTGCCACTGAGCGAGTTGTTCGATTGAAAAGGCGGGTTTGCAGCCGCTCCTCGAGGGCCGCGACAGCCCGCGTCACGGAGGCCGGCGACCGGCTCAATTGCCGCGCAGCGTCAGCGAAGCTCTGCCGCTCGGCGACGGCGACAAAGATGGTCAAGGCATCGAGGCGGTCCTGCATATTGTTGCAAAGCCGGAAACAGAGAAACGCGTTTTCGTTCAATTCAATTGCCAACGACAAGGCGCATTTTCGGCCTGAAGGTCAACATTCCACGCATCAAGGAGCCGCGCATGCCCCCGATCAGCTACCGTACGGTCGAGGTCGACGGTCTCAAGATTTTCTACCGCGAAGCCGGTCGGGCCGACGCGCCGACATTGCTCCTGTTGCACGGGTTTCCGACGGCCGGGCACATGTTCCGCGATCTGATCCCGCTTCTCGCTGACAGCTTTCACCTTGTCGCGCCTGACCTGCCGGGTTTTGGTCAGTCGGACATGCCGCCACGCGATGCGTTCAAATACACGTTCGACAATCTTGCCGAGACGATGGACCGTTTCACCGAAATCATCGGGCTGAAACGGTTCGCGATCTATATCTTTGATTACGGCGCTCCCGTGGGCTTGAGGATTGCTCTAAAGCACCCGGAACGCATAACCGCGATCGTCTCGCAGAACGGCAACGCCTACGAGGAAGGGCTGAGCGAGGGGTGGAACCCGATTCAAGCCTATTGGCGAGAGCCTACCGAGGCGAACCGTGATGCCCTGCGCAGCTTTCTGGCGCCCGAGACTACGCGCTTCCAGTACACCCACGGCGTGTCAGATCCTTCGCTTGTGTCGCCGGACGGCCGCGCGCTGGACGATTATTATCTGGCACGCCCGGGGGCGCACGAGGCGCAGCTCGATCTGCTGCTCGACTATGCCAGCAACGTCGCTCTCTACCCTGATTTCCACGCCTACTTCCGAAAGCAGAAGCCGCCGTTGCTGGCGGTCTGGGGCAAGAACGACCCATTCTTCCTGCCCGCGGGAGCCGAGGCGTTCAAGCGCGATATTCCGAACGCAGATGTCCGATTCTTCGATACGGGCCACTTCGCGCTGGAGACGCACGCCGCCGAAATCGCCGCCGCAATCCGGGACTTTGGTGTCGGCGGAATCGGGTCCTGATCGGCCTCGCGGCATGGCGGAATGTGACGGCGAACGATGCGGAGCTCTCGCAACAGCTTTGACCCAGTGTCTTGAACCAGAAGTTCGCAATATCGCCCCGCTCGCCGTCCCGACGAAGGTCGGGGACCCATTTCGGCTGTCGGTACCGGCCTTCGCCGGTATGGACGAGGAAGAAGTAGGATTTTATTGGATCCGCAGAGCCAGAGCCAGAGCCGGCGCCGTGGCCGCAGCAATCCCGATACAGTGAAACAAATCGGAGTGTAAACAGATGGCCGCTCCCCCTTTGATAGTCTTCGACGTCAATGAGACGCTGCTCGATCTGACGACCATGGAACCGACGTTCCAGCGTATCTTCGGCGACAAAGGCGCCATGCGCTTGTGGTTTGCAAACCTCATTATGTATTCGGCCGCTCTGACGGTAGCCGGGCGCTATGTGCCTTTCACGGATATCGGCTCGGCCGTGATGAAGATGCTGGCCGACACCCGCGGCATCAGGATCGGGGACGCCGATAAAAAGGAACTGGTGGAAAAATTCTCGACGATGCCGCCCCACCCCGAGGTGCCTGGAGCCCTTCGGAAGCTCCGCGCGGCGGGATTCCGGCTATTCACGTTGACGGACAATTTGCTGGAGGTGCAGACGCGTCAGCTCGAGCACGGCGGGATCGTCGATCTCTTCGAGCGCCGGTTTAGTGCAGACGGCGTCAAGCATCACAAGCCCTCACGGCAGGCCTATGGTTATGTCGAGAGGGAGCTTGGGGTTGAACCCTCCCAGCTCTGCCTTATCGCCTGCCATACGTGGGACACCCTTGGCGCCGTCGCTGCGGGCTGGAAGGCTGCCCTGATCAAGCGGGCGGGCAACGACCTCCTGGGAGTGGGCCCGCAGCCGCAGATCGTCGGCGCCGACTTGGACGATGTTGCCGATCAGCTGATCGCGCAGCACAAGGAGAGCGCCCCCGAGGAGAGCACTAATGTCGCATGAGAAGGTGAGCGTCGTCGTGGTGCACGGAGCCTGGGCTGACGGATCGAGCTGGGCCAAAGTCATCGGGCCGCTGGCCGCCCAAGCCGTCCGGGTGCTCGCGGCCCCGCTGCCCTTGACCTCGTTTGCCGAGGATACAGCGGCGGTTGAGCGCACCTTGGAGCGAGTTCCGGGACCCGCAATTCTTGTCGGACACGCCTACGCCGGAGCCGTGATCGCGGCGACGCGGAATGAGGAGGTGAGAGCGCTGGTTTACGTCAGTGGGCTTGCTCCTGATGAAGGCGAGACTGTCGCCGATGTCTTTTACCGTGCCGAGCCTCATCCGCTGGCTCCAAAGTTGGCGCCCGACGATCGTGGGCTGATCTATCTGCCCGACGAGGCATTCGCCGCGGCGTTCGCGCCGAATGCTTCGGCTGACGATTTGGCGCTGCTCGCCGCGGTCCAGCGGCCGATCTCGCCGGCATGCATCACCGTGCCGGTCAATCGTCCGCTGTGGAAAGACCGCCCGGCCTGGTTTCTCGTGGCCGAGCAGGACCGCATGATCGTCCATGACACGCAACGTTTTATGGCGGAACGGATGGGAGCCCGGGTGCGGTCGCATCCGGTAGACCACACGCCGATCGTTACCGCGCCCGGCCTCGTCGTCGACATCATACGAGAGGCCATTGGGGACACGGTCAGCGGGTGATCGCCTCGTTTCGACGTACGGCGAGTGCCACCCGCCGCCGCGACGCCGGCGCATGGCGGCAAGTTACGCTGCACACGCCCTACGGCGTGTTGTTCCAACGCACCCCTCGCGTTTCCGGAAATCCGCGAGATCGTGGCGGAGGAGCTTGCTAAGCGCACGCCGGCATCGGAAGCTCTGGGTTCGCGCCGCGTTGAGCCGGCGTTCAAAGCATTGCTGCCGCGGATGCCGGTGCCGGCGCATCTGCGAGGTCGCGGGAGGGACAACGGAATGAGCGATTGGAGCGACGTAATGCGCCCGATCCCGGTGCCGAACGAATGGACCAAACCGTTCTGGGACGCGGCAAGGCGCGGCGTTCTCGAATTGCAGCGCTGCCAGAATTGCGGACATTTCCAGCACCCGCCCTATGCGACCTGCACCCGGTGCGTCTCGACAAACCTTCGCTTCGAACCCGTCCGCGGGCTCGGCGCGATCTACGCCTACACGATCATGTACCACACCGGCGACAAGCGCTTTGCGTCCGCGGTGCCTTACGCCAGCATCATCGTCGAGCTTGACGACGCGCCGGGGGCGCTGCTCGCCGCCAACCTCTTGGAAGCGGAATACGCCGAGGCCAAGGTCGGGCGCCGCGTCGAGGTGGTCTTCGAAAAACTGAACGACGACATCACTTTGCCGCAGTTCCGCCTCGCCCGCACATCGCCCGCGGAGTTGGGCGGGTGAAGCGAAGCGCAACCTGCCTTTTCTCCCCCCCGTTTCCAGGCCGAGGGCGGAGGGTTCCACCCGCCCTATATCTAGGACCAGGGAGCGTTTATCGGCGCGGCATCGCGGTTCGCAATGCTGCTGTGGTACAGGGTACTGAGGGGATAGAGCAATGTGGGAGAACCGGTGCAAGGTCGCGGTCAGCGGTGTCGGCTTTTCCGAGGTCACGCGCTCGGCCGAGATTCCGCTCGCCGCGCACGCGCTCGCCGCGGTCAAGGAGGCGGTCGCCGATTCCGGCCTCGAAATGTCCGACATCGACGGTCTGGCGACCTATCCCGAGTTGCCGGCGACCGGGCACGCGGAGGTCGACGGCATCTCGATCGTGTCGGTCAACTGCATGATGGCGATGCTGAAGCTGCCCGATCTCGGCTGGCACATCCAGGTCGGCACGACCAATATCGGCGGTGCGGTGCAGCAGGCGGTCAACGCCTTGCTCGCCGGCGTGTGCAAATACGCGGTGGTGTGGCGGGCGATGCACAACCCCCGCGGCACCTACCAGAACCTGCCCGGCGCTTATGCCCAGGGTGCGGCCCAGTTCACCGCCCCCTACGGATTTGGCGGGCCGGGGCAGGGCATGGCGGTCGCCTATACCCGCTGGCTCGAGCGCCACAAGCAGAACCGCGAGAAGATGGCGACCCTGGCGGTGACCCAGCGCCGCCACGCGCAGCACAATCCGCACGCCTATTTCTATGGCACGGAGCTGACGCGCGAGGATTACCTGAACTCGCGGATGGTCGCCTATCCGTTCTGTCTGTTTGATTGCGACATCCCGGTGCAGGGTGCGGTCGCGATCGTCTTGACGACCGCCGAGCGGGCGCGCGACCTGAAGCCGCGCCCGGCCTACCTCGCCGGCTACGGTCAGCGGCTCCATTTCGAGGTCGCCGGCCGCATCGGCAGCCTGTCGAGCTATATGGAGGGGGGCAGCAGCTCGGCGAAGCTGACCTGGGAGCGCTCCGGCTTCAGCCCGAAGGATGTCGACGTCGCGCAGATCTACGACGGCTTTTCTGCCTCGGTGATCTACGGTCTTGAATCCTACGGTTTTTGCGGCAAAGGCGAGGCGCTCGATTTCATCCAGGACGGCCGTATCGAGCTCGACGGCGAATTGCCGCTCAACACCTTTGGCGGCAGCCTCGGCACCGGGCGCATTCACGGCCTGTGGCACATCATCGAGGGCGCCTTGCAGGCCTCGGGCCGCGCCGGCTCGCGCCAGGTCACGGACGCCAACGTCTCCTTTGTCGGCGCCAGCGCCCCGATCGTGACCGGCACGACCTTCATCTTCGTCCGCGAACCCTACTGAGCCGCAACCTAGGACGGGTGCAACCGCTCGTGGCAGATGGTGCCGCGCTGATCCGCCCTGCGGGACTTAGGCCGGTTCCGGCCTATCGGCTGTACATGGCCGGATAGCAGCCGCCGTTGTAATACGTATAGCCGGGTCCGCAGGCCGGCGCGCCGGCGATTGCGTTGGCAGTGCCGGCAACGGCATTGGCGGTGCCGGCAACCGC
Source organism: uncultured Alphaproteobacteria bacterium (assembly GCA_963712825.1). Taxonomy (GTDB): domain Bacteria; phylum Pseudomonadota; class Alphaproteobacteria; order ATCC43930; family CGMCC-115725; genus AP-15. The sequence continues at coordinate 141,331 of CAVQJP010000028.1, read as the reverse complement.
ACCGGTGGCGGTACCCAGCGCCCCGCCGACGATCGCCCCAACGGGACCGGCTGCGGCGCCGCCGTTCGCGGCTCCAGCCGCACCTCCGGCCGCCGCACCCGACAGCGGACCCGCCGGATACCCTGGTGCCGGCGCCGGCGCAGCGACCGGCTGGCAGGTGCCGTTATAAAACGTGTATCCGGCCGGGCAGGCATATTGCGCCATCGCCGCACCCGACGTGCCCGCCGCCAGAACGGCGGCAATCGCGAAAACCTTGAGCTTCGTTGGCATCATCATCTCCTAAGTATGCAAACGATCAGCAAAGTGCCTCCGAGGTGAACGGCGCACAGGCAGGCGCGTTCCGCGCGTGGCGCAGCGCACCTCGCCACCCGCCTCCAGCGGGCCGCCAACGCAGTCGCGGGCGTTGGTGAATAGCCCAGCGGCATCCGCCATCCCGGTCGTGACCGACACGACCTTCATCTTCGTCGGCAATCCCTGCTGAATCCCGTCCCGCATCATCAGGCTGCTCGTCGCGCTAGCTCGGCGCAGCTTGGCGGCACGGCGCGCGCAATCCAGCCATGATAAGATTGCGACGGGCGAACCCCGGTGATCGTCATGCCGGCATTGAGGCCCTGGTTGATCGGCTCCGGTCCAGCGACGGGCGGCCGCTGCTACCGCGGGCGGTCCGCACACATTGCCAAAGTTTCCAGATACAAGGCCGGACACAAGGGCTGGGAACGGTCGGCGAGGTGCTGCCGAGCCCTCCCCGGGGGCTGGGTGAGAGGGTTTCGACCCCGCGCGCAGCGGCGCCCGATTAGCCGGGCCAGGCGGCGCCCCAGCGGTCGGCATGGACGATTTCGGCAAGCGGGCGCCGGGTCAATGGCCCGAACTTGTCGAGCGGCCAGCCGATCGGCATCATGGCAAAGGTGTCGACGTCGTCGGGAATGCCGAGGACCGCCTTGACCTCGTCCTCGCAGCGGATGTGGTTGGTGGTGATCACGGCGCCGAGGCCGAGCCCGCGGCAGGCGAGCAGAATGTTCTGCACCGCCGGGTAGATGCTGGCGCCGCGGATGCGGTCGGCATAGGCGAGCTCGTTGTCGTAATGGGCGGCGATGTCCGGCGGCAATGCGGCGCGCGGCGGGACCACGGGACGGCGCTGGCACGGGATCAGCAGCACCGGGGCGTCGCCGAGATGATCCCACAGGTAGGCGCCGCCCCGCAGCATGCGTGCGAACTGAGCGTCGCTCAAATGGGATGGGCGGCCGCGGGCGGCATAAACCGCCTCGGCGATGTCGGAGGCCTTGCGGTAGATCAGCCCGAGCCTGCGGCGCTGCTCGGCGTTGCGCACGACGACAAACACCCAGTTCTGGGCGTTGCCGGCGGAAGGGGCGCGGATCGCGGCGTCGAGTATTCGGTCGATCAGCTCTTGCGGGACCGGATCGGGCTTCAGCCTTCGCAACGAGCGTGCCGAGTAAATCGCTTCGAACAGCCCGATATCGCTCATCTGCGGCCCTTCGTCATTTGCTGCGGCTCGTAGGGCTCTCGATTGCCTGCGATGGTGCGAGCCGGCATTAAATAACGCCGGTTCCGAAAAATGGCCAATCCCAATAACGCGCCAGGGTCCGGGGCGGCAGCGGGGCAGGGATCGTAATCCGGGGCGCGTGCCGGCCTCGCGGCGCGACGACGGCCGCAAGGTCCGTGCCGAGGCGGGTCGCGATCTGTCCGGCTCGCCCGCCGCACCGGCCATGCGGGCGTTTGCGCCTGGACGGAGCCGCCTCGCGACGGCTTCCGGCGGTCGCCGGGTCAGCGTACACTGACCCGGCAACCGGTTGGGACAACCAAGGCGGTGCGCCGGCCGCTCAGGTGACCCCGGCGGCGGCGGGGGTGGCGGTGGGCTGGGGCGGCAGGGTGTTGGTGTCGGTGCGCGGCACGATGACCCATTTCGGGTCCCATTGCAGGTAGCCCGGCGAAATCGCGTGGTAGACGTTGGGCAGAAACCAGCTCCACGCCTGGGCGGCGCCGGGGTCGCCCTGGTCGACCATCATCGCGAGCCCGCCCAGCAGATAGATCGGCCGGCCGTCATCGTTGAGGCCGCCGGTGAAATACTGGGCGAGATAGCCGTCGCCGTCGTTGCCGGCCGGGTTCCAGCCGTTGCCGGTCAGGAACGGCTGCGGGATGGCGGCAACAAAAGCGGGCCAGGTCGAATAGAACCCACCCGGGGGTGCGGTGCAGCCGCCGCTGGTGTTGGTGCAGTTGGTTTCGCTCGGTATTTCATAGGCGCCGATCAACTGCGGATAACCTGAACTGTTGATCATCCCGGTGAAGAACTTGCTCACCGTGGCGAGCCGTAAGGGGCCGGAGGCAAAGCCCAGCTCCGCGACGCGGCCAAGCGCGTAGGCAAGATACTCATGGTTCCATGGGGTGGTGAAGGAACCAACCCCTGGCATCATCGTGCCGCCGCTGATGTTGCCCTGGACCGTCCCGCTCGACCCGTTCGGGTTGTCGGCGCTTTCCCAATTGCCCAGCGGCGGAACCCTGCCCGACATGGGGCCGCCATTGGAGGTGTAGTAGTTGCCGGTCTGCGCCCCCCAATTTTTGATCGCGGTGCCGTCATAGGCGGTCCCGGTAATCCCAAAGCTGCCCTCCCAGCGCGCCAGCGCGTCGTTGGTCAGGTAGGTGAAATAGGCCTTTTCGGGGTCGCTGTCGGGGGCGGCAAACGCGGTCTCGGCGCGGTTGCGCAACACCCAGCCGGCGCCGCGCAATTGGTCGTTGATGCCGCCCTCGGCCCCGGTCGGCCCGCGCCCGGCGGCGTCGCCGGTGTCGGCGCCGTTGTAGCGCGCCGCGGTGAACCCGGCCCACAGATACATCTCGTTCAGATACCACGGGTCGCCGGTCAGGATGTATTGCGGGTAGAACGGGCTCGGCTGGTGGGCGCCGTCAAAGATCCACGGTCCGCCGCTGGCGAGCTGGTTGACGGCGCCGACAAAGTCAACCGCGTCGGCGGCGGTCGTGTAATAATAGTCCAGTACCGCGGTGACCAGGGTTTTGCGGTCGGTGATCGACACGGCATGGCCGAGCCCGGTGCCGGAACCGGCGGGGTCGGCGCGCGACAGCCGCTTTGCCGGGTTGCCCTCGCGCAATTGGCCGGGAAAGGCCGGGGCGAGGTCGGCCATGCCGAGCGCCATCTGGCGCAGCCGCCAGTCGCCGGTGTACATCCACATGACCGACCATTGCGGATAGGGTGCTATGTCCGGCCGGTTGCCGGGCGCGTCCATCGCGCTCTGCCACAGCCCGCCATCCCAGGCGCCGTCGTAAAGATCGTGCGGCTGCCCGGTCCACAGCGCGTATTCCTGCTCGATCTGGCTCTCCGGCACCGTGACCGAGGTGTCGTAGTTGGGCAGATACCGGGTGCTGGTCAGGTAGGCGAGGTTGTTGTCGATGTTGACCTCGGGGTTGGGCGTGCCGCCGAGCCAAAAACTTTTTGTCCACGCCGTCAGCGCCCAATGCGAAAGACCGCTCTTTTTATAGACGACGGCATTGGCGGTGGTCAGGACCAGGTTATATGACAGGTCTTCGAGCATCTGGGTGTTGTCGTTTTCACCGACAAAGCGCACCCAGACCTGATGCGTCGCTGGCCAGAACGTCGCATAGAAGCGCGGCCGCAACGGATGGTAGCCGTCGCCAAAGCCGATGTCGTACTTGGCTGCGGCGCTGTCGTCGCCGAGCATGATCGTCTGCGCCACCGGACCCGAGGTCCACAGCTTGTAGTCCCCGTTCGCCAGCATAGTGCGGGCGTCAATCGCCTGGCTGGTGCCGCCGGCGGTGCCCGTCAGTATCATCTGCGCCGAGAACATATACGGCATCGCCAGCATCTGCGTCCGGGTCAGCGGCGTGTTGTTGGGCGCCGTCTGGTTTTGAAAGGTCAGGGTCAGCGAGCCGCCGGCCGGAATCGACGGGATCACGACTGCAATCACCGCATATTCGACCGAGCCGTCGGAATAGCGGTTTTTGACGTCGGCCTGGGTCGTGACGGCGCTGCCGTTGATCAGGACCTGCGGCGCGATGGCGACGGCACCGTCGACAAACGGCCGTCCAAACTGCAATGGGTAGTTGCGGATCGCGGCGCCGCTCCGGTTGGTCAGCGTGATCGAATTGACCGCCGCGGGCGGCAGTGCCGATGCGGCCGCGGCGTAATCCACCACAGCACTTTCAGCAATCAGACAACACACTGCAAGAATTAGATAACCACAATACCGCATAAGCCGTCTCCCGATTGTAATCGATCATCACCCCCCGGATTGTGATCGTTTCGGCTTGAAGGCTGGACGGATATATTGAACAGACTCTCTATGACGACGCGATTTTTGCGGTCAATTATGCAAGAAAGCATCAAATTGACCGCAAGATCCTCGAATATAGGATTCACAATTTCAGCAATTACTCGACAATCGCCGTGCGATTCCGCTCCAGGACAGCGCAGCGGGAGCCGCCGTGGGCGGCTTTCGAGACCAGCTCATTGAGCGCAGGGAGCGAGAGCGGCGCGGGCAAGATGACCCGCGCCGGAACCGATGGAGGCCGGAAGCCGGTGGCGGGCCGAGCGCGGTGCTGCGAAGAAAGGGCTAGCGGCGCTTCCAGGTGAAGGCCGACGACATCGCGAAATTCCACACCACGCCGATCATGGCGCCGGCGACGCCCGCCAGCCACCACACCCTATTCTGGCTGAAGACATAGGAGGCGACGCCGACATTGGCGACCGCGCCAAGCCCGCAGATGAGATAGAACACCAGCAATCCCCTCGCGAGAGCGGCGCCGCGCAGCCGCAGGTCGCGATAGGTGAGCTGGTTGTTTAGGAAGAAATTCGAAGTCATCGCCACCAGCGTGGCGACCGCCTGCGACAGCGCAAAGCCGACCCCAAGCAGGTTGAGGCAACCCCACAACACGGCGAGGTTGACCACGAGACCCAACCCGCCGACCGACGCGAACAGCAGAAAACGGATCGGAACCACGCGGCCGACGAGCTTGTCGGCCAGCAGCATCGCGTATTCGAAGGCAACCAAGGCGTCGAGCTTGCTCTCGCCGTATCGCCGGGAGCGGAAGACGTAAGGCAGCTCGACGACCCGCACCGGCGCCGGCGAGGACGCCAGCAGGTCGAGAAGGATTTTGAAGCCCTGTCCCGACATGCGGCGAAACGCGCGCTCGAAGACCTCGCGCCGGCACATGAAGAAGCCGCTCATCGGGTCGGCGACATCGGTCTTGCAGATGATCCCCGCCAGCCGCGTCGCGAGCCGGCTGATCCGGGCGCGGCCGCGGTCCCATTCGCCGACCCCGCCGCCGGCGACATAGCGGCTGCCGATCGCGATCTCGGCGGCGCCGCTGTCGAGCGCCGCGATCATCTGCGGCAACAGCTGCTCGTCGTGCTGGAGGTCGGCGTCCATAACCGCGATGTAAGGTGCCGCGGAAGCGAGGACGCCCTCGATGCAGGCGGTCGTGAGGCCGCGCCGGCCGATCCGCTGGAGGCATCGAACCCGCGGGTCGCGGCGGGCGATCACGCGCACGCGGTCGGCGGTTCCGTCGCTGGAATCGTCGTCGACAAAGATCACTTCCCACGCCACGAACCCCAACGCGGCCGACAACAGCGTCAGCAGCGGCTCGATGTTGTCGCGCTCGTTCATGGTCGGCACGATGATCGACAACAGGACCGGCGCTCCGGTCGCGGGCTCGTCGGGCAGGCCCCGCTCGGCGATTTTCAACTCGCCGTCGCGCCGGTCGGCGACCGCGGGGCGCTGGCTTCCATCGTCGGAGAGCGGATTTTCTGCCGGGAATGGCACGGTCTAGGTCTCGCCTCGACGGGTTGGGGAAGGGACCGGGTCGCCACGCGATCGAACGCGGCCGACGGCGAGGGATTGGCGGAAGATCGCAGGCCGGGCTTAAGATATCGTTTCCCGGCACCCCGCTCAACCGTCCGCTCCGGCGCCGCCGACGCCAAGCGGGTTGCGGGAAGCGAAAAGAACGCAGCAGCGCTGCGGCTCCGATATTGCTGCGGTCCCTCGCGGCGCGGCAAGTCTCGCCCCCGCGACAATCGGCCTCTACCCGGCGCGACAGTCGCCGCGGCCGAGTTCGGCGATATTGCGCCGCCGCCTGGTCATCGAGGCCCGTTATGCGTCAGGACAAACCGCTTCGGCTGCCGCACTTGATCGACAGCCCTTATTTTGTCCCGGTGTGCTTTGCCGTTTACATCGGATTGCGTTTCGCCGTGATCGTCTGGGTGCCGATCGAGCAGCATTCCGATGAGCTATGGTACTACAACCGGGCGGTGGCGCTGGCTGCCGGTCAGGGATATTCCGAACATCACGTGTTGACCGCCTATTGGCCGGTCGGGTGGCCGGCGCTGCTCGGCAGCGTCTTCTGGTTCACCGGCGCATCGCCCTTTATCGGCCAAATGGTGAATTTGCTGTGCTCGGCCGCAATATTCGTGCTGACCCTTCATCTCGGCGCCGTCTTGTTCAGGGACAAGCTCGTCGGCCGGCTCAGCGTCCTCATTCTGACGGTCTACCCCAACGAGATCGCCTATGTCCCGATCCTCGGGACAGAAGTGTTCTACACCGCGTTGCTGCTGCTCGCCGTCGACCTGACGGTTGCGGTCGGCGGCTGGCGGCGGTCGGCGGCCGGCGGCGTCACCTTTGGGATCGCGACCTTGACCAAGGCGCAGACCCTGTTTATCCCGGCGGTGCTGCTCGCCGGCTGGTGGGCTGCCGGCGGGCGCTCAGGTCGGTCATTCTCCCGGTTGGGCCGAGCGGCAGCCGTCTACGCCGCGATGGCGGTTGTCATCCTGCCGTGGACCGCTCGTAACTACCACGTTTTCGGCGAGATCATTCCAGTCTCTACGAATGGCGGATTGACCTTGCTGACCGGCAACAATCCGAGCGCCGAGGGCGATTTCACACCAAATGACCCGCTGGTAGCGGAGGTTCCGCACGGGGTCGCCCACCAGGTGGAGGCCGACCATGTCGCCACCAGGCTGGCCCTCACCTGGGTTCGTCAGCATCCGGCCGCCGCCGCGGCGCTGATCCCAAAAAAAATCTGGCGGCTGTGGGCTCCGGACGGCGAGGCCGAATGGTCCTACCAAGCCGGCTACAAGCACTACATCCACTATGCCGCGGTGTTCCGGACCATCCGCATCGCTAATCAGGCGTATTATCTCGGCTTGATGCTGCTGTTTTTGCTGTCGATTTTCTATTGGCTCAAGGGCGCGCCGATCCCGTCGCCGGAGTGGACGACCGGTTATCTCCTGGTTCTTTACACCACATTGATATCGATCGTCTTTTCTGGTCAGTCGCGGTTCCATTTTGCGATGGTCCCGTGGATCGCGATGTACGCGGCGTGGGCGATCGTGCAGTCGATCGGGGTGACCCGGTTGGCCCCCCGCGCGCCGGCTTAGCCGGCTGCCGCCCCGCGCCATCGCGGTGCGCCGCCGATCCGGGGCCGAACAATCCCGCGCCGAACCGGGCTTGGTTGACACCGCGGGCCAGGCTCGATCATGGTGCGCCGCCGCCATCTCCGTCAGCAACCCGTTGGAAGCCCTCATGACCGACGCCGATCTCGCCGCCACCGTCGATGCCGCCTGGGAAGGACGCGACGCTGTCTCGCCCGCGACCCGCGGCGCCTGGCGCGATGCGGTGGAAGCGGCGCTCGACGGGCTCGACAGCGGCGAATTGCGCGTCGCCGAAAAAACCGCGCAGGGCTGGCGCGTCCATCAATGGCTCAAAAAAGCGGTGCTGCTGTCGTTCCGCCTCAACGACATGGTGGAAATCCCCGGCGGCCCGGTCGACCCCGAGCGCGGCGCCGCCAAATGGTGGGACAAGGTGCCGTCGAAATTCGCCGGCTGGTCCTCGAACCGGTTTCGCGACGCCGGGTTCCGCGCGGTGCCGGGATCGATCGTGCGCCGCTCGGCCTATATCGCACCTAATGTCGTCCTGATGCCGAGCTTTGTGAATGTCGGCGCCTATGTCGACAAGGGGACAATGGTCGACACCTGGGCGACGGTCGGCTCCTGCGCGCAAATTGGCGAGAATTGTCACCTGTCGGGCGGGGTCGGCATCGGCGGCGTGCTCGAGCCGTTGCAGGCGGAGCCGGTGATCATTGAGGACAATTGCTTTATCGGCGCGCGCAGCGAGGTTGTCGAAGGGGTCGTGGTCGAGAAAGGCTCGGTGCTGGCGATGGGCACCTTTATCAGCGCCACGACCAAGATCGTCGACCGCGCCACCGGCCGGATTCATATCGGACGGGTGCCGGCCTATTCGGTGGTGGTGCCGGGCGCGCTGCCGGGCCGGCCGCTACCCGACGGCAGCCCCGGCCCAAGCCTTTATTGCGCGGTCATCGTCAAGACCGTCGACGAGCAGACCCGCGCCAAGACCGCGATCAACGAGCTGTTGCGCGACTAACGGTGCCCGCGTTCCATTTCTTGTCCATTGTTTCCGCGCAATCGGGAATCAAGGGCGGTCGACCAGGTACATGTCCCCCGCATCCGGCCAGAGGCGGGCTCCGGCCCCCCGCTTTCGCTGGGGCGGCGAGGGGGGTTCGGCGATGACATTGCTCGACCCGGCAGCACTTGCCGCCGAGCTGATCCGCCGGCCGAGCGTCACCCCCAAGGACGAGGGCGCGCTCGACATCGTCGCCGGCCGTCTTAGGGATCTCGGCTTCGCCTGTCATCGCCTCGTCTTTGGCGGCGAGGACAGCGGCGACGCGATCGTCAATCTTTATGCCCGGCATGGCGAGGGGCGGCCCAATCTGTGCTTTGCCGGGCATACCGATGTAGTGCCGCCGGGTCCGCGGCAGGCGTGGTCGCTCGACCCGTTTGGCGCGGACGTGCGCGACGGCGCGCTGTGGGGCCGGGGTGCGGTCGACATGAAAGGTGCGATCGCCGCCTTTGTCGCCGCGGCGCAGCGCTGGCTGGCCGAGCGCGACCCCGATGTGGCCGGCTCGATCAGTCTGTTGATCACCGGCGACGAAGAGGGGGCAGGGGTCAACGGCACCAGAAAGGTGCTGGAATGGCTGGCGGCCCGCGGCGAGACGCTCGACGGCTGCGTCGTCGGCGAGCCGACATCGGCCGACACCCTCGGCGACACGGTCAAAATCGGCCGGCGCGGCAGCCTGACCGGACGGCTTGGCGTGCACGGGGTGCAGGGCCACACCGCCTATCCGCATCTTGCCGACAATGCCGCACACCGGCTGGTCGCGATGCTGCACGCGCTCAACACCGCCGAGCTCGACCGGGGCTCGGCCCATTTCCAGCCTTCGACCTTGCAGATATCGACGATCGACATCGGCAACCCGGCCTCGAACGTGATCCCGGCCGAGGCGCGGGCGGTCTTCAACATCCGGTTCAACGATTGCTGGACCGGCGAGAGCCTCAAAAACTGGCTTCGCGAACGGCTCGACAGCGCGGCGGCCGGCGGCCGCTATACGCTCGAGGTCACGGTCAGCGGCGAGTTGTTTCTGGTCCCGGCCGGCATCGTCAGCGACCCGCTGGCCGAGGCGATCCGCCGCGTCGCCGGCCGCACGCCCGAGCTCAGCACCACCGGCGGGACCTCGGATGCGCGCTTTATCCACGCCTGCTGCCCGGTTGCCGAGTTCGGCCTTGTCGGCCAGACCATGCACAAGGTCGACGAACGCGTCGACCTCGCCGACCTCGCCGCTCTGACCGAAATCTACCGTACCTTTATCGACCTGTTCTTTCAAAATTCCTGACCAGGCGGCGAGCAATTTATGCCGGTGACGACATGGGCCGAGCTGCGTTGGGCGGTGATCGGCTGCCTGCGGCTGGCGCGCGGCGACCGCCGCGGCCTTGCCTATTTCGACCGCTCGCCCGACGGGTTCTGGCGCTCGTTTCTGTCGGCCTTTCTCGGCTACCCGCTTTTTCTGGTGCTGCTGACGATGCGGGTCAGCCTCGCCGACTGGACTGCCGCGGGCGGCTTCCAGGTCATCCTCGTCGAGACCATCGGCTATGTGATTTCCTGGGTCGCGTTTCCGCTGGTCATGCTGTCGGTCGTGCGCTGGATCGGGCGCGGCGACCGATTTTTCGATTTCATGGTCCCCTACAATTGGTGCCAGCTGCCGCAAAGCGTGTTGTTCGTGCTGGTCGGCCTCGAATCCGAGAGCGGCGCGCTGAGCGACCCGCTGTCGCAGACCATCGAGATCGCTGCCGCAATCGCGGTCCTCGTCTATGAATGGTACATCGCGCGCGTCGCGTTGGAGACGAGCCGGTCGGCCGCGACTCTGGTCGTCCTCGTCGACCTCGTGCTCGGCGTCTTGATCACCCGCGTATCCGGCGGCCTCTACTGAGGGCTATTCGTCGGAAGCGCGCCGGGCGAAAGGATCGCTGGTTCCCGCTGCCGGCGGGGTGAGGGTCCCGTCGAAATGCCTGGTTCTTCCGGTCGCCGGGGTCGGGAGTCGGCCGGATGCCCGCGTTCGTTCCGCCTGCGACCCAGTCCGCGACCAAAAATGAGATTGCAGGCGCGGCGGCGACCGCGCGTCCCGAGCGGGTCTATGCCCGGCGCGCGATCGGGCCGCTTGCGGATGAGCCGGGGGCGCATGGCCGGCCGGCGCTGCCTCGGAATTGAGCCCCCAATCGTCGGGTGACGCGGAAGAGATCGCCACCTGGCTGGCCGGCGCGACGGTCGATGCCGTCGGCGCGGTGCCCGCGGAAACACCGGCGACGGCGCCGCATCGGCGCGGGCGGCCGGGATCGGCGCCGCGTCATCGGATCCCAGTTCCGGGAGGGCGGCTGCCGCGGGCGCGGGCGGCCCGCCGGCTTCGAGTGAAATCGACGGATTGATGGCACCCACTTGCGGCGGATGCGCCGGATTGTGCGAAACCGCAATCGATCTGGTGGCCGGCGATCTGTTGGCCGGCACCGCGAGCTCCAAAAAATCCCGCTCCAAACGATCCGCTGATGATCAGGGCCACAAAACCGACCAGCGCAAGGTACAGCAGGGTTCCCACCGGTATTCCGCCGAGTGCGACGGCGCAGCCGCTTTGAGGGGTGGTCGCGGGCGATGCCTGCCGTCTGTCCTCATTAGTGCCGGGGGAGGTCGAAACGTCGCGATTCGCAGCTACCGAGTCCGCAAATGATTGAGCCGCGGCGCGGGGAGGCAGTCGCGGTTCGGAGTGCTCCGGTCGGGCCTCGTGCAAGCCCTCAGCGAGCCAGGGGTCTCGCAGTATTCCGCCACGCATTGATCGCCTCGTGCTGGATTGGATCGCCACCCTGGCAATTGGCGCCGCGCTAAAAGTCGACGGATCAGGCCCGCGGGTGGACAGGGAAAGAGCAGATCGATCAGTCCAACGATCTATGAGTGGTTAATTCCATTGCACAACCCCCGGCAAAGCCGATTGCTCGCCGATTGCTGTGTCATTTACGAGTTGCGGCGCCGGGTGAGCAGGAAATATTGTGCCAAGAGCGGTGCCTTGAAGGCGCCGCGGTGGTCATTCTTGTCCGTCGAAGGAATGTCGACCGGGAGGCGCTCGAAAACCAGCGTAATGACCGGGCCTTGGTGCTCGTCGACCTAGCCGTGGCGAACCCGGGGCGACGCGCGCGGGCTATTTGTCCGGAGCGCGTTGGGCGAAGGGATCCGGGGCGTCCGCCGCGGGCGGGCTTAAGGCTTGGTCGGCCGGCGCCGGCCGGGCGGGTCCGGTCAGTTGGTTTATCAGCCGGTCGAACGAAGCCGCCTGATCTGCTCCTGCGGATGTCGAAGGCCGGGCGGAACGGACCGGCCGCTCAGAGGATTGCGACGGCAAGGGCCGGCGCGCCGCCGGGAATTGGGCCGAATGGGATTGCGGCTGCGGCGGCCGGGTGTCGCGGGCGGCTTCGAGGCGCGCGTGCCGCACCGCCCTCCGGAGATGGGCGGGCCGATGCATCTCGGTCTGCGGCGCTGCGGCGCGCTTGTCGGGTGCGGGATGCGCCTCGGCGGCCGGCGGCGCCGCCGAGACATCGGTCGCCGCGACCGCAGTTTTCGGGGATTTCACAGCTGGGGCCGCGGCCACCGCCGCTTCTGCCGGTGACTCCTTGACCGGCGCGGCCGGCAGCGACACCGGCGCGGCGACCGGCGGCGCCGGCGCGGCCGAATGGTCCGCTCCGGCATGTTGGGCATTGGAGCCGCCGGGAATCGTCGCTGTCGCGGTGGCGGTGGTCGCTTCCGCTGCGGATGGCGTCGGCGCCGCGGGGGGATTTGCCGGCGACGGCCCGCGGGAGTTGGGCGCTGTCGTGTCGGCGCTCTCGGTCGATGGCAGCGGCAGCAGCAGGAAACCTGCACCGGCAACAATGCCCACACCGAGGACAATACAGCCGGCGAGCGCCAGCTCGCGCAGCGGCCCTGCCGGGCGCGTGGCAGCAGGAACCGCACGCTGGTCGCCAGTAATGTTTGCCACCGGAAGGCTTGGCTCGTCGTCGAGCCTCGTCGACAAGACTGGGTTCTGGTCCGGGGCGCGGCGAAACGGCAGCAGCGCATTGGCGGGGACGAGCCGCGGCTCTGTGCGGTCGGCTTGCGGGGGACGCGCCCGCGAAAATGAGAGATTTCGCAAAATTTCCCCGCGCATCTGCCGCCCCATTGTTTCGGCCTCGACCCGTTCGCGCCGGCCGGCTGTGCACCTGCTAGCCGGGAATAGCGGCAGGATAGCGGATTTCGACAAGATAGAGCCCCTCGGCCGGGGCGGTCGGGCCGGCGGCGCGGCGGTCGCGCGCCGCCAGCGCCGCGCCGACATCGTCGGGCCGCCAGCGGCCCAGTCCCACAAGCTCGAGGCTTCCCGCCATGTTGCGCACCTGGCGATGCAGAAACGAGCGCGCCCGCGCCTCGATCCGGATCTCGTCGCCGCTGCGGCTGACCTCAAGGGCCTCGAGGGTGCGCAGCGGCGATCTCGCCTGGCACAGCCGGTCGCGAAAGCTGGTGAAGTCGTGATGCCCGACCAGGCGCCGGGCGCCTTCGCGCATCGCCTCGGCGTCGAGCGGCGGCGCCACCCGCCACACCCGCCCGCGCTCCAGCGCCGCCGGCGCGCGCCGGTTTAGAATGCGATAGACGTAGACCCGCCGGACCGCCGACAGCCGGGCGTCGAAGTTGTCCGGGGCGGGTTCGGCGGCGAGCACGCTGATCGCGGTCGAACGCAGGTAGTGGTTCACAGCACCGCGTAAGACATCGGGCGCCGCCGGGCGCGCAAGGTCGAGATGGGCGACCTGGCCCAACGCATGGACGCCGGCATCGGTCCGCCCGGCGCCATGGACTCTCACCCTTTCGCCGCAAAAGTTCGCGACCGCGGTTTCGAGCGCCTCCTGCACCGACAACCCCTGCGGTTGGCGCTGCCAGCCGACGAGCCCGGCGCCGTCATATTCGATCGTCAGCTTGTAGCGGGGCACGGCAACAAGGTCCCGGGCGGGATCGGAAAGCCGCGCACAAAGGCTGCCGCATCGAGCGGTCCGCGCCCCGGCCGCTGCAACCGCAACAGCCGCAGCGCGCCCGTTCCGCAGGCGATCGACAGCCCTGCGCCGAGCACGGTTCCCGGCGCTGCCGCGGGTTCGCCGCCAAGGGCCGCGGCCCCGAGCACGCGGATGTTCTCGCCCCGGTATTCGAAGAAGGCTCCCGGCCACGGGTCGAGCGCGCGCACCCGGCGCTCCAGCTCCATCGCGGACTGCCGCCAGGCGAGCCGGCCTTCCTCACGGCGGACTTTGGGGGCGTAGGTGACGCCGTCCAGCGGCTGCGGCTGCGGCGTCAGCTCGCCTCGCCCGGCGCTTTCCAGCGCCTTGACGACGAGCGCGCCGCCGAGCCGGGCCAGCGCTTCGGTCAGCAAGCCGGCGGTCGTCGCCGGACCGATCGGCAGCGCCTGCTGCAGCAGGATCGGGCCGGTGTCGAGCCCCTCCTCCATCTGCATGATCGTGACCCCGCTCTCGCGGTCGCCGGCGAGCAACGCGCGCTGGACCGGTGCCGCACCGCGCCAACGCGGCAGCAGCGAAGCATGCACGTTGAGGCAGCCAAGGCGCGGCGCCAAGAGCACCGGGCGCGGCAGAATCAGCCCATAGGCGGCGACCACCGCGGCGTCGGCGTTGAGTGCTGCAAATTCCGCTTCAACCGCCTCGCTGCGCAACCGTGCGGGGCAGCGCACCGGAACATTACGCGTTTCGGCGAGTTGCTGCACTGCCGAGGCTTGCAGGCGATGGCCGCGGCCGGCCGGTCGCGGCGGCTGGGTGTAGACGGCGAGAATCTGGTGACCGGCGGCGAGCAATGCGGCGAGGATCGTCGCGGCAAAAGGCGGTGTGCCCATAAAAGCGAGGTCCAACGCGCACCCTCCGGCGAACGGCGTCCGCCGCCGGCTAGGCCGCGACCGGGGTGCGGCTGCGCTTGGCCTTGGCGAGCTTGCGCAGGATCATCCCGCGCTTGACCATCGACACATGGTCGACAAACAGCACGCCGTCCAAATGGTCGACCTCGTGCTGGATGCAGGTTGCGAGCAGCCCCGATGCCTCGGTCTCGCGAATTTCGTTCTGGTAGTCGAGATAGCGCAGACGGATCTGGGCCGGGCGGCTCACGTCGGCATAATGCTCGGGCAACGACAGGCAACCCTCGCTGAACGTAGCCAGCTCCTCCGAGCGCCACAGGATTTCGGGGTTCGCCAGCATCATCGGCTGCGGCTTCTCGCCCTCGCGCGCGACATCGAGCACGATGACGCGCTTGGCGACCCCGACCTGCGGCGCGGCGAGCCCGATGCCGATCGCCGTGCGCATCGTCTCGAGCATGTCGTCCATCAGCCGCCGTACCTCGTCGTCGACGGCGGCGACGGGGCGCGCCTTGATTTTGAGGCGAGGGTCGGGGGCGGTGATGATCGAAAGCGCAGCCATGGCAGGCAATTTAGATAAGCGGACGGCGGTGCAGCGTCAATCGGCGAGCCATCCCGCGAGGCTTGCCCCTGGGCGGCGGGCGCGGTACTCCGTCGGCGGCGAGCGAGAGCGGAGGGAACAAGATGATTTCGGGCGAGTTCGATGTCGTCGTGGTCGGGGCGGGCAACGCCGGGATGTGCGCGGCGCTGGCGGCGCGCGGCGAGGGCGCGCGGGTGCTGGTCCTCGAAGCCGCGCCCTTTGACGAGCGCGGCGGCAACAGCCGCTACACCGCGGGCGCGCTGCGGTTTGTCTACAACGGCGTCGACGACCTCCTGAAGCTCTGCGAGCTTTCCGAGACCGAGATTGCGACCTCGGATTTCGGCACCTACACGACCGACAAATATTACGACGATCTCGGCCGGCTCACCGACTACCGCAGCAATCCCGACATGGCCGAATTGCTGATCACCAAGAGCCAGGAAACCTTGCTGTGGATGCGCAGCCAGGGCATCCGCTTCGCCCCCATGTATTCGCGCCAAGCCTTTAAGCATGACGGGAAATTCGTGTTCTGGGGCGGGTTGGCGCTCGAAGCCTGGGGCGGCGGCCCGGGGCTCGTCGAGGGGCTGTTCAAGGCCGCTGAGGAGCGCCAGATCCAGATCGCCTACGAGGCGCGGGGCGAGGCGTTGATCGCCGACGACAGCGGCGTCCACGGTGTCGTCGCCAAGGTCGAGGGCACGACGACGCGCATTGCCGCAAAATCGGTGGTGCTGGCGTCAGGCGGGTTCGAGGCCAATGCCGAGATGCGCACCCGTTATCTCGGCCCCGGCTGGGACCTCGCGAAGGTGCGCGGGACCCGCTTCAACACCGGCCAGGGCATCAAGATGGCCCTCGACGCGGGCGCGATGCCATACGGCAACTGGTCGGGCTGCCACGCAGTCGGCTGGGATTACGGCGCGCCCGAATTCGGCGACCTCGCGGTCGGCGACAACTTCCAAAAGCACAGCTATCCGTTCGCGATCATGGTCAATGCCGATGGCGTACGCTTTTGCGACGAGGGTGCGGATTTTCGCAACTACACCTACGCCAAATACGGCAGGCTGATCCTCGAGCAGCCGCACCAGTTCGCCTGGCAGATTTTCGACCAGCAGGTCGTGCAATATCAGCGCGACGAATACCGTATCCGCCAAGTGACGAAGGTCACCGCCGACACCTTCGAGGCCTTGGCCGACAAGATGGCCGAGACTGGGGCGGCGGTGCACAAGCCGACCTTTGTAAATACGATCCGCGATTACAACGCGGCGGTGCAGCGCGACATCCCGTACAACCCGACGGTCAAGGACGGGCGCACGACAAAAGGCCTCGCGATCGACAAGACCAATTGGGCGATGCCGCTCGAAAAGCCGCCGTTCGAGGCCTATTGCACAACCTGCGGCGTGACCTTCACCTTTGGCGGCGTGCGCATCGACACCGACGGCAAGGTCCTCGACACCGCGCAGCGGCCGATCCCCGGCCTTTATGCGGCCGGCGAGCTAGTTGGCGGACTGTTCTATTTCAATTATCCGGGCGGCACCGGGCTGGTGTCGGGCTCGGTCTTCGGCAAGATCGCCGGCACGTCAGCCGCAAAGGACGCGCAGCCGGGCTGAGCCGCCGCGGAGCCGACCGCGCTTGCCGGCCGGCGGCGTCGCGTGGGACTCTGCGCACTCATTGTCGGTTCGCGGGCCGCGTAGAGCGGACGGGCCGCGCCCAGGCCTGACATAGCGGAGGAAAGCCAGATGCGTATCGTGATCGTCGGTCAGCAGGCCTTTGGCAAGGCCGCGCTCGAAGCCTTTATCGCGCGCGGCGACGAGATCGCCGGGGTGTTCGCCGCTCCCGACCGGCCGGGTGCCAGACCCGACCCGCTCGTCGTGGCCGCCGAGGAACGCAAGCTGACAGTCCACCGCTTTGCGCGGTACTCGGCCGACGAGGCCAAAGCGGCGCTCGCCGAGCTTAACGCCGACCTCGGGGTCATGGCCTATGTGCTGCTGTTTGCGCCGCCCGAATTCTGCGCGATCCCAAAGCACGGGATGATCCAGTTTCATCCTTCGTTGTTGCCGCTGCATCGCGGCCCGTCCTCGATCCCATGGGCGATCATTCGCGGGCGCAGCGAAACCGGGCTGTCGATCTTCCGCCCGACCCCCGGTCTCGACGAAGGTCCGATCGTGCTGCAAAAGCGGGTGCCGATCGGCCCCGACGAGACCGCCGGCTCGCTCTATTTCGACAAGATTTTTCCTTTGGGCGTGCAGGCGCTGGTGGAGGCCGCCGACCTTGTCGCTTCCGGGCGCGCGACCGAAACCACCCAGGATGAAAGCCAAGCGACCTATGAGGGCTGGGTGCGCGACGGCGAAAGCCATATTAACTGGGCCCACCACGTCGATTTCATCTATGACCTGATCCGCGGCTGCAACCCCGCACCCGGCGCCTGGACGATGTTCGGCGAGAAAAAGCTCTATCTGTTCGACGCCAAGAAAATCAGCGCTGCGACCTTTGGCGCGGTGCGCGGCCACAAGATCGGCGAGGTCGTCTCGGCGGGACCGGCGGGCTTGAAAATTCTGGCGCAGGGCGGCTATGTCGAGGTGTCGCGGGTGCGGCTCGACGACGGCGCCAAGATCGCGGCCAGCGAAGCCGAGTATCCCCGAAGGCACGATTCTCGGCGGCTGAACCGGCGGTAAAACGGGTTGAACGGCGGCGCAAGTTGAGGAACGACAGCGGCGACGACCAAGGTTCGGGATGAGGCAAGTTTCGCGGCAGCACTGGTCGGCGGAGCGCTATGCGCAGACCGCGCATTTCGTGCCGGCTCTGGGCGCGCCGGTGCTGGAGCTGCTGGGCCCGCGGCCGGGCGAGCGGATTCTCGATCTCGGCTGCGGCGACGGGGTGCTGACCGAAAGGATCGCTGCCGCCGGTGCAAGTGTCGTCGCCGTCGACGCCGCCCCGGACATGGTGGCCGCAGCGCAGGCGCGCGGGCTAGACGCCCGGGTCGCGGCAGGGCAGGACCTCGATTTCGAGGGTGAGTTCGACGCGGTCTTCTCGAACGCCGCATTGCATTGGATGCGGCCGCCGGAAAAGGTGCTCGCCGGCGTCCGTCGCGCGCTGAGGCCGGGCGGGCGGTTTGTCGCCGAGATGGGCGGACACAACAACACCGCGGCGATTATGGTGGCGCTGAGCGCGGTGCTCGGCCGCCGCGGGCTCGACGCGCACCGCCTCAGCCCGTTCTATTTCCCGTCCGCCGAAGCCTACGGCAAAAAGCTCGAAGCAGCCGGGTTTGCCGTCGACGAGATTGGCCTCATCCCGCGGCCGACCCCGCTCGCGGCCGGGCTTGAGGCCTGGCTCGACACTTTTACCGACGACTTTTTCGGCGTCCTGCCGGCGGCTGACCGGCCCGCGGCCCGCGCCGAGGTCCTAGCCCTGCTGCGCCCGGTGCTGATGGACGAGCGCGGCACCTGGGTCGCCGACTACGTCCGGCTGCGGTTTCGCGCTTATTGTCCGGCTGAGTGCCGCACGACGTCTCGCTGATTTCGACGATCTCGGTCGGGCTGGCGTTCGCCTTTGCCGGCGGCTTTGTCGCGGTCCGGCTGGGCGCGCCGCCGATCGCGGGCTATCTGCTCGCCGGGGTCGCGATCGGCCCGTTTACCCCGGGCTACGTCGGCGACACGCATCTGGCGGGGCAATTGGCCGAGATCGGCGTCATGCTGCTGATGTTCGGCGTCGGCATGCATTTCTCGATGCGCGACCTGCTCGCGGTCCGCCGGATCGCAGTGCCGGGGGCGCTCGGGCAGATCGCCGTGGCAACAGCGCTCGGCCTCGCGGTTGCTCATTGGTGGGGCTGGACGGTCGCCGCCGGCGTGGTGTTCGGCCTGGCGCTGTCGGTCGCGAGCACGGTCGTGCTGCTGCGGGCGCTCGAAGAGCGCGGGATGCTCGACCTGCCCGACGGCCGGATCGCGATCGGCTGGCTGATTGTCGAGGACCTGTTCACGGTCGGGGCCTTGGTGATCCTGCCGGCGCTGGCGGCGGTGCTGGGCGGCGGCGCGCTGTCGCCCGGGCGGCTTGGCTGGGTGCTCGCCCTGACCCTCGGCAAGGTCGCCTCTTTTATCGCGTTGATGCTGGTGGTCGGCGCGCGCGTTCTGCCCTGGCTGCTCGATCAGGTGGTGCGGACGGGATCGCGCGAGCTGTTCACGCTTGCGGTCGTCGCCGCGGCACTCGGGGTCGCCTTTGCCTCGTCCGAGCTGTTTGGGGTGTCGTTTGCGCTCGGTGCGTTTTTTGCCGGTATCGTCGTCAACGCGAGCGACCACAGCCACCGGGCCGCCGAGCAGGCAAAGCCGCTCGAAGACGCCTTTGCCGTCCTGTTTTTCCTGTCGGTCGGGATGCTTTTCGACCCGGCGATTTTGGTCAGGCACCCGTTTCAGGTGCTGGCGGTGCTCGCGGTCGTCCTCCTCGGCAAGTCGGTCGCGGCCTTTGTCATGGTTCGCATCGCCGGGTATTCGGCGGCAACCGCGCTGACCGTCGCGGCGAGCCTCGCACAGATCGGCGAGTTTTCGTTCATGCTGGCGGCACTCGGCACGGCGGAGGGCCTGTTGAGCGCCGAGGGTCGGAACCTTATTCTTGCCGGCGC
Organism: uncultured Alphaproteobacteria bacterium; assembly: GCA_963712825.1. Classification (GTDB taxonomy): domain Bacteria; phylum Pseudomonadota; class Alphaproteobacteria; order ATCC43930; family CGMCC-115725; genus AP-15. The sequence goes on along the minus strand of CAVQJP010000028.1, from coordinate 121,850 downwards.
GCTGATCTCGATAACCGTAAACCCGTTGGCCTTTCGCGCCGCGGCGGCATTGCGGCGGCGGCTCGACCGGGCGGCGCCGGCTTGAGGAAGGAGAGCGGCCTTATGCGGCGGCTCCCGCTTCAGGAGTGCTCAACGCCAGCGGCGCCGCGGAGAGAGCCGCCGTCCCGCCCGGCCGCAAATGGGGCTCGATGTCGGCGATCGCCTCGGCGAGCGAGGTTACGACGGCATCGGCCGAGCTGGCGGTTCGGGCTTCGTCCGCGGCCACGTCGCCCGCGTGAAGTCCCCAAAACCCGAGCACGATGCGCGCCCGCGGAACCCGGCGGCGCAGCCGGCGCACCAGATGCCGGGCACGCGCCGGGGAGCTGGTGCTGACCAGCGCCACGCATACGATCTCGGCGTCTCTAAGCGCGACCCGCCGGCCGCCCAACGCCGCCGGCGAGTCGGCGGCAAACACGTAGGCGTCATGACCGCGCGCCCGCAACAGCCCGGCGAACAGCATCGCCGCCGCCTCGTCGAGCTCGTTGCGTCCGGCCATGCATACGACAAACCCGCTTTCCGCCGGCCCAACCGTGCCGCCTTCGGTCGGGGAGTTGTCGTCGATGACTGAATTGTCGAACAGGTTTTCGAGAATCTTGGCAAAGGCTTCCTTGACCGTCGCGCGCCGCTCCGGCGGCAGCACCCCGCGATCGCTGTCGGCCTGCGCCCGCGCCAGCACCGGCAGCGCGACTTCCTCGAAAAACTCGTCGAGGGGCCTCTCCTTGACAAAGAGCTCGGCCTGCTCGGTCGCCTCCTCGGGGTCGTCGGCAAGCAGCCGTTGGTAGAAGGTCTCGTCCGGGGTCAGCACCGGGTCGCTGCCAAGCATCACGTCGAGAAATTGCAGCTGCGGAACATGCCGCCCGAGGACCAGCAGGCAGGCAGTCAGCGGCGTCGACAGCAACAGCCCGATCGGTCCCCACAGCCACGTCCAGAACACCGCGGCGATGATCACCGCGATCGAGGACAGGCCGGTACTGCCGGCGTAAAGCCAGGGCTCGACGATGTTGGCGACGACGAGCTCGACGGTGACGAACAAGATCGCCGTCCAGGCCAGCAGCCACCAGCCGGGGTCGATGGCGACCGCGAGCGCCATTGGAAAGCAGGCGGCGATGACGATGCCGAGATAGGGGATGAAGCGCAGCAGGGCGACCAGGATGCCCCACAGCGCCGCGTTAGGAATGCCGATTACCACGAGGCCGAGCCCGATCAGAGTTCCCTCGACGGCGTTGACCGAGAGCTGCGACAGCAGATAGCGGCTTACCCGATGCGCCGCCTCGTTCATCGCTTCGGTGGTGCGGTGCAGATCGCCGCCGCCGGCGAGCCTGATCACCCTGTCGCGCAGCTCCTCGCGGTTGAGCAGCACGAAGATCACCAGCACGATGACGAGGCCCGCCATCGCCAACGGCTGGAGCATCGGGCCGATCACGGTCTCGGCGATCTCGAGCGGCGTCGGCTCGGGCGGCACAACCTCGACCGGCAGCGGGGCGGCCGGTTCGGCCGTGAGGTTGGCGGGGCTCGGGCCGGGCGCCGCCGCCGGCTTTGCGGCGGGCGCTTCGGATTGTTTCAGCTCGGCGGTTGCCTGGTGAAGCGCGCCGGCGAGGCGCTGCAACGGTATCGCCTTCGGGAGCGCGCGCAGCTTCAGCTCGAGGTTGTGCTGGTATTCCGGCAGCTCCGGTCCGAGAAGCGAGATCTCTTCGGTGACGACCGCCGCGAACGCGAAGATGGCGAGAAAGGCGACCAGCACGGTGACCGCGACCGCGGACACCCGGCCCACCCGAAAATGCCGCAGCCAGTGCACCGCGGGCGCCAGCAGGAAGCTCAGCAGCACCGCGAGCGCCAGCGGAACCAGCACTTCACGGCCGAAATAGAGCGCCGCGACGATCAGCGCCAAGATCAAAAAGGTCAGCATGCCCGCGACGCTGCCGGGCTGGTCGTCACGACGGCCCCCTCCGATCCCCGGCAGCTGATCGGCCATTGCGCTTGTCCCCCGAAAAATTCAGCTCGTCAAATTCCGCATCGGCGCCCGTCATCCGCGCCCTTCGCCGTTCCCGCCGCGCGGCACGTCGGGGCTGCTTGGCATAGGCGGGCAGTAGCTGAACATTCCTCCAGCCGGATTAGGTCCGCACCGCTTGCGCCTGCCGGACCGGCGGCGAGCGGCTGGGTTCGCCGAAATTTTCTCGGAACTCCGGCTCGCTCCAGCCTGTTTTCTACTTCGACTGGAAACGGAAACGAGGAAATTGGCGAAATGGACAAAGATCGCATCGCCGGTGGGGTGAAAAAGGTCACCGGTGCAATCAAAGAGGGGGTCGGCCGCGCCGCCGGCGACAGGCAGACCGAGGCCGAGGGAACCAGCGAAAAGACCGAAGGCCGGGTGCAGAGCGCGGTTGGACACGCCAAGGACGCAGCTCGGGAAATCACCAACAAGAAATGACAAACCGCGGCAATCTCACGGAGACGCGCAAATGGGCAGAGGCATTCTGCTTTGGCTTCTCGGAATTCCGATTCCGATCATCATCCTATTGTACCTGTTCCACGTGGTCTAGGCGATCGGACCGGAACCTAAATCAACCGGACTTTGTTACAACCGACGTCCGAGTCAAACACAGGAGGAATGCATGACGAAATCAAACCTGACCGCCGCGGTGGCGGCGATCCTGATGGCGACCTCGCCGCTTGCCTTCGCGCAGAGCAACACCGCGCCGCGCGAAACCAGTTCAACCGCGACCAACCCGACCGGGGCCCAGATCCAGAGCGACCAGTTCCGGGCGAGCAAGATGCTCGGCAGCACCGTCTACGATGTCCAGAACCGCGACATCGGCTCGGTCAAGGACCTGATCATCGACAAGGACGGTCGGGTCGCCGATGCGGTTGTCGATGTCGGCACGTTCCTCGGCATGGGCGGCAAGTACGTCGCGGTGCCGCTGAGCGCGATCAAGACCGACAACAACCGGCTGACTTTGGACATGACCAAGGAGCAGCTGCAGCAGGCGCAGGCCTACAATCTTGCAAACAACGACACCGGTTCGGGCACCACCACCTCGCCGGCGACGGGCGGGCATCTGGGCTCGGCCAGCGGCACCAACCGCTAGCCGCACGGCGCGAAGGAGGAACCCTCGCCATCAACCATCGCCGGCGGGTGCCGATTGCCCCGCCGGCGCGCTTGCGATATAAGCCGGCCCCGCCTTTGGAGAGCCGCCGCATGAAGCAAGGAATACACCCGGAATATCATGAGATCACAGTCATCATGACCGACGGGACGACCTATCAGACGCGCTCGACCTACGGCAAGGCCGGCGACACATTGCGTCTCGAGATCGACCCAAAATCCCATCCGGCATGGACCGGCGGGCAGCAGCGTCTTGTCGACAGCGCCGGCCAGCTCGCCCGCTTCAACAAGCGCTTTCAGGGGTTCGGCATCAAGCCTTGAGCACGCGCAAGTGTCGAGCATCGCATTGACCGGCCCCTTGACCCCATTTTCTCCGGCACTATGTAATACCCGTGCGGTGGCCGATTTCGGGACTGCACGTAAACCGAAACGGCATCTGGCGTTGCTTGCAGATGCCGGTCCCATATTGCTCGATGGAGGATGTGGTCAATGGACCGTTTTGATTTTTCGCCGCTGTTCCGTTCGACGATCGGCTTTGACCGGCTGACTTGCCTGGTCGATGCCGCGAGCCGCGTCGACAACGCCGCTCTCGCCTATCCCCCTTACAACATCGAAAAGACCGGCGAAGACGCCTATCGCCTGACAATGGCGGTGGCCGGCTTTGCGCCTGACGAAGTCGACGTAACCGTGCACGAGAACACGTTGCTCGTGACCGGCAAGGCAAAAAAGGACGAGGAAGAAGGCCGCTATCTGCACCGCGGCATCGCCCGGCGCGCGTTCGAGCGCCGCTTCAGCCTCGCCGACCATATCAAGGTCGTCGGCGCCAGCCTCGACAACGGCATGCTGCATGTCGACCTCGTTCGCGAGGTCCCCGAGGCAGCCAAGCCGCGCAAGATCGAGATCGCCAGCGGTCACCCGCAGAGCGAGCCCAAGGCGGTCGAGCAGAGCGCGGAGCACCAGGAGGCCGCCTGACCGCCGGCTTGCCGAGAGCTGCGCGGCTGAACAAAGCGCCCCCGGATTTCCGGGGGCGTTTTACATTTGCGCAGCGGCTCAAATCCAGCCGCGCCATTTGAACCAGACCAGCGGCAGGACGGCGCTGAGCGCGATAAGTGCGAGCCCATAGGGATATCCCCAGGACCAGTTCAACTCCGGCATGATTTTGAAATTCATCCCGTACATGCTGGCGATCAAGGTCGGCGGGATGCCCACCACCGAGACGATGGTCAGCACCTTGATGATGTTGTTCTGCTCGACATTGATCAGGCCGAGCGTCGCGTCGAGCAGCAGCTGAACCTTGTTGCTGATATGGCCGTCGTAGTCGCTGAGTGACAGCACGTCCTGGCGCACCGTTTCGAGCCGCGGCTTGACCTCGGCCGGCAGCCACTCGGCGGCGAGAGTCGCGACGTAAGGCACGATGCGGGCGATGCCGTGCAGGCTGTCGCGGATTTTCGAGGCGAGATCGCCGCTGTTGCCGACACGCCGCAGGATGACCCGCAGATCGGCGCTTTCGCGCGCCGGCGGCCGTCGGGCCGCAAGCTCGGTTACCGGGTTGCGGAACAGCCGGTGCGACAGCTCGTCGAGCTCAGCGGCGATCATTTCGAGAACGTCGGCGAGACGGTCGGCGATCGCGTCCATCAGCCCGGCGAAAACAGCGGCGCTGGTGAGCGGGTCGGTCTCGTCCGCAAGGTCGCGGTCGATAAAAGTTCGAAACGCCGTCAGCTCTGCAAAGCGCACCGTGATCAGCCGCTCGCGCGTCAGCACAAAGCCGACCGGCGAGGTCAGCGGCTGGTCGGCATCGGAGCGGTAGACCACGGGCGCGCTCAGATAGATCGCGCCGTTCTGATTGCGCAGCCGGCTCGAGCTTTCGATCTCACTCAAATCCTCGATGCGCGGCACGTGCAGTCCGGTGGTGCGTTCGACAAACGCAACCTCGTCCGGCGTCGGATTCAGCAGGTCGATCCAGGCGACATTTGCCCCCAGGCTCGCGCTCGCGAGATCCGCCGGCCGTTCCCCGCCCCCGGCGCGGCTGTAATAGAGAGTGAGCATGAGGAGCAGCTTACAACCTCGCGCGCCGGCGCGCAGGTTCTTCGCGCTACAAACTGGAGGTCAAGCCCGGTCAAATCCCCGGCAGCGCATAGAGGTGCAGCAGCCAAGTCCCGCCATAGGTGATCAGCGGCAGCAGTACCGCCCCGACAATCGGCTGGCGGGTCCATGGCGCAAATGCGCCCTCATTCAAATTCTTGATATCATCCATGAGCATCTGCAACTGGCTCGCCCGCGCATCTTGGTTGGCGCCGGTCGCTGCGACGATCCGCTTGCTTAGGTTCTCGCTTGCAGTATCGCGGGCTGCTTCGGCGGCGGCCCGATAGAAGTAAACCGACGCGATCACAACCGTCATGCTGATCGCTTGAGCGATCGTCAGCGTCCAAGGGTTTGAGAAGTCGTCAAATATCTGCATCCGTGATACTATCAGCAATGCGAATGCTATAAACGGCAGGTATACGAGGCCGGTTATGCACCGCGTGCGCCGAGCAAGAAACTGCATGTCGAGCCAATCGGTCAAATCTTCATCGCACTCTAAATCGAACTCTTTCTTAAACCTGGTACGTGTTGCAATGGGCCATATGGTGGTAATAGGATTTAAACGGACAATCAGCGCTCTTGAGTGTAGGGTAGCATCCGCAACCAGAAAGGTTAGGAACAAGGTAGCGATAACATCGGGAATAGTAATCCAACTGTAAAGCTTAACAGCGAGATGCCCGCGTGCTGGAACATTAGGTTCGTCAAAGATCGGCACAAGAACCAAATACCACAACAACATCATCAACAATGTCCAGGCGGCCGCTCGGATGCACCGCATCTTCCAGTTCGCCCCATAGCCGTTCGCGACCTCACTAAACCAATCGCAGTTGCGCTCCAGCCCGGCCCCGCCATTCTTCAAAGCACCGTCAAATATGAAGTTCGACAGAGCTTCCCAAAATGTTTCCGAAAAGGTTTTGGGCCTTTCAGTAACCCCCATCTCACCCCACGTGTCGCGCCGGTTGATCTCAAGGCTACGCAAAGCGTAGGAGATCAAAAACAACGAAACGACAAGCCCAAACGCGTGGAGACCGATCGTCGGCCAGATGCTGACCCCCTCGGAAACCGATATCGGCTCGCCGAGGCCGTTCCCAGTCAGCCATAGCGCAGCTGACGCCCATCCGAAGGTGAGCCGCGCCCAGAGCCCTAAAACGACAAGCGAGACAAGCCCGGCCCTCATCCATCTGGACCAGCGGGTGTACTCATCCTGTTCGGCGGGACCGATCGCCCCAAAGCTGACCCGTCGCACCCTCGCGAAACTGAAAAGGACGCCGATCGGCAGCAGCGGGACCAGGAACACCGCAAGGCGCGTGCGCAACTCGACGGGGCTTCCCGTTTGCGCAGCGGTGGGAAGGATTTGAGGGGCGGTGCGGCCAATCTGGAACAGTGACGGGTCACCCACCAAATTAAAACTAGACGTCGCGGCTTCCGGCTTGGGCGCCGTTTCGTGCCGCTTCGGGTCCAACTGGGCCGTTGCCGTTTGTACTGCTCCGCTATCGAACTCGGAGCTTGCGGCGCCCGTCTCGTGTGGAATTTCGTTTTGGATCGCAACCTGGACCGCCAAAAAGATCGAAGTCTGATAGGTGCTGCGAAAATTCAGAATATCGGCCTGTCCCTTGTCATCCAGCCTAAGGCCAAAACTGGAGGCGACCAACAGGTTGCGGGTGTAGCGGGTTTTCTTTTGCGGCAGCAATAATTCGTCGAGATCGGTCGTGAAGAACAGCGCCTCCGGCAATTCGGGGCGCAGCGCCTGCAGGATCAGAAGCTTGTCGTAAACGTCGCTTCCTAGGACCCCGACCGCCGCAATATGCCCCCCATCCGTCCGGCGAAACTTGGCGTCTCGCTCTTTCAAGTCGGCCGCCAAGCGCCGCAGATAGTCGAATTGGCTTTGCCCCTCCGGACTTTCGAATTGGCTTCTCGCGGTTTCCGGCGTCGCCGCTCTCGGCTGGTTCGCAGCCGCCTGCTCCGCTGGCTTCTCTTCGGCGCCGCTCTCGGGCGACGTCGTCTGTCCGAGAACTCTTTGATTAGGCAGCCGGCCATCGAGCCCGCGCAGATATCTGACTTGCCTGATCCATTTGAAATCAATGGCTTGTCCCTGCTTGCCGAAGGTTTGCGCCACGGTTTTGCTCAAGTGTCTACCGTAAGACGTGTCCCAGTCCGAAAGCAGCACGACGTGGTCGCGAGGCCTATCTGGCTCAGACACCCCATCGCACTTATTGTCGAGTTGAAGATTCGGGTCGCGCCGCATCAATTCGCAGGCCAAAATTTTGGCCAATTCGTCATCCGTATTTATGGTTCGATAGTAGTTTTGAATTCCGATGTCTTTTAGACGTTCGGCTATGTTGCCGTCTTTCGTGATCGCCCCGGCTTCGACCGTCGCTCCGAAATTGTACACCGAGATCCCGGTGTCGAGCGATTGCTGGGCCTGCCGGTGTTTGTATCCGGCCATGTATGCTTGGGAATCCCGATTGTTGATCTCGCCCACCATTGCCGCGAGCATTGTGGAGTCTTCGGGCCCCACCAGCGCGAAATTGCTGCTGTGCAAAGGTAAATTCAATTGTAAGCGCAGCTCGACAAGGCTGCTGATCGGCTGCCGCCCGGCAGTCAGAAAATCCTCGTCGAGCCAAATCACCAGCACATGTTTTTTGTCCTTGTCGAATTCCTCCCACGGGACGATCGGGAGCAGCGGCGGCTTGTCCAGTGACGCATCAGCCCTTGCTTGCGCGGCGCCCCTTGCCGCCGGGATTGCGGTTCCGTTGCCCGATTCGCCTTCAAAGCCTATGCCGGTTGCCGCAGCGTTGGTCGCCGCGGGCCACCCGTCGACTGCCTCGGTGTTCACCTTAAGCGCGCTCGTATTCGATACGGTGCAGTCCGGCCGCCAATAGCCGATGTGTTTTTCGTCTATGGGCGAATAGCCGGCGACATGCAATGCCGACAGTACCGCATAGCGCAGCCGGCGCCTTGTTTCGGCGACCTCCGGATAGGATGCGCCGGGCAACGTGACGCCTATTGCCAGCGTATTTTCGCCGGGATGGTCGAACCCGGCCTTTGTATGTAAGCAGCCGGCCCGCGAGTCCCGCCAGCTTCGGGTTTCAATGACGCGCATCAGCGCGGCAAAGGTCTCGGGCCACCTTTTCGCCTTAGCATCGCGCGTGACCGCGGCAAAGGGGTCCTCCCACAGCCGGGCGTCGATGTCCTGCGCCGATCTCAGCTCGTGGGCCGGATATTCGGGTTCGGTCGGGCGGGAACTCACCAGCGGGGTGTGCTGCCAGGCCACGTACGCAGCACTAACCGCGGCGAACGCTAATATGACGAAACTGCTCCCCCAAGCTCCTGAAGGCTGGTCGTCCGCCATTCTCGTGATTCCTGAAATGGCTTCGCGGCTGAGCGCCGGTCTTAACCATTTCGATCGAGATCGGATCGGTGCCGTGTGATCCGGTTCACACTGGTGTCAAAAAAACGGCAAAAAGGCGCGAGAAGCCGGTACAGCTTACAGCCCGCCTTGGGCGGCGACGAAGTCGACGATCAGATCGACGCCGTCGCCGGATTTGAGGTTGGTGAAGACAAAGGGGCGCTCGCCGCGCATCCGGCGGGCGTCGCGGTCCATGATGTCGAGGCTGGCGCCGACCAAAGGCGCGAGGTCGGTCTTGTTGATCACGAGCAGGTCGGAGCGGGTGATACCGGGGCCGCCCTTGCGCGGGATTTTGTCGCCGGCGGCGACGTCGATCACGTAGATCGTCAGATCGGCGAGCTCGGGGGAGAAGGTCGCGGCGAGGTTGTCGCCGCCCGACTCGATCAGAATCAGGTCGAGACGCAGAAACAGCCGGTGCAGTTCGGCGACCGCGGCGAGGTTGATCGAGGCGTCCTCGCGGATCGCGGTATGCGGGCAGCCGCCGGTCTCCACACCCCTGATCCGCTCGGGCGGCAAGGCGCCGCTGCGGGTCAGGAACTCGGCGTCCTCGCGGGTGTAGATGTCGTTGGTGATCGCGGCGATCTCGAACCGGCCGCGCATCCTTTTGCACAGCCAGTCCATCAGCGCGGTCTTGCCGGAGCCGACCGGCCCGCCGATCCCGACCCGCAGCGGGTCGCGTCGAGCAGCGTCATTCATGAGCGGAACAGCCTCGTATATTGGGTTTCATGCGCCATCGAGGCGAGGTCGACGGCGAAAGTGGCGGCCCCGAAATCGGCCGGGTCGCGGGTTGCCGCGTCTGCCGCCGCGACGACGACAACCGGTTCGAGCGCCGCCAAGATGCGCTGGCCGTCGGTCTGGCCGATCATGCCGAGACGCAGCCCGGCGGAAACGAGATTGGCGGCCATTGCTTCCAGATAGCCGACCAGCGCGTCGGCGAGCACGATGCCGGCGCCCGCGGCAGCCGCACCGACGACGGCAGCGTAGCAGATTCTGTCGCCCGTCGCCGCCCACCGGTCGAGAAACGCGTCCGGCCAGGCGGCGCGGCACGTCGCCAGAAACGCTGCACCCTGGGCGGCGGCTTCGAGCGCCAGCTCGGCGGTCGCGCGATAGGCATGCCCTCGCTGATTGGCGGCGGTCAACCCGGCAAGGTCGCCGGCTGCGGCCGCGCGATGCGCGTCGCGCAGGATGTCGGCGTCGACACGACCGCTGCCCCGCACCACCACCGCGGCGGTCCAGGACTGGAGCGAAACGCGGTTGTGAACGGCCCCGCTCGCGACCGCGGCTTCGAGCCCGTGCGAATAGCTGAACGCGCCGACCGGGAACCCCGGCGAAAGCCAAGCAAAGAGGCGATAGAGCCCACCGGGAGCAGTGCCTGCGCCGCCTGTCGCCCCCGGATTTGGTCCGGAGCAGGCTGCCCCGTCGCGGGCGTCCCGCCCTCGCCCCGCGCGGGAGAGGGCCGGGGTGAGGCGCCTCGCGGCGCGGCGGCTCTCAGCCATCGCGTTCGTCATCGCGATGGGCCGCGCCGCCGGCATAGGCGCCGGTTTCCGGGTCGAACGGAGCGTCGCGCGGGGTCAGGCGACCGCCGAGCCCGGCCACCATCTCCGCGATGACGTGGTCGGCGCGGATGCGCAGCCGCTCGCCCATGACCTGCAACGGCAAATGCCGATTGCCCAAATGCCAGGCGATGCGCAGCAAGGCGGCGCCGTTCTCGGCTTCGATTTCGAGCACCGGCTCTGCCGCCGCACGCACGCGGATATAATCGCCGCCGTCGAGCTCGAGCCCGTCGCCCTCGCTCAAATGATGCGCGCGCGGCAAGTCGAGCAGAAAAGTCTCGCCCGAATCGGCGACGAGCCGGATGCGGCGGCGATGGCGGTCGAGATAGGCGAGCGTCACGGTATCGAGCGCCCCCCTCTCCGGCCACTCGCCGCGCTCACGGACCGCGATCGCCCGGCGCATTCGATCACTCTTATTCACAATGCGGCGTGAGGCAGCGAGGAATTTCGTCTCGTAGCCGATGTCGGCTTCGGGCGCTGCGGTCCGAAATCAAGCTCGGTATCAACTCGTGTCTATCGAATCCTTCTCTCACCGTCTCACCGTCTCATTATGAACTAATCAATACAAAAAGTAGCGCTGGGCGAGCGGCAGCACAGTGGCGGGCTCGCACGTCAACAGAACGCCGTCGGCGCGCACCTCGTAGGTTTCGGGATCGACCTCGATCACCGGCGTCGCGGCGTTGTGCACCATCCGGCTTTTGTCGACCGCGCGAATGCCGTGCGCCGACAGGACAACCCGCTGCAGCCCGAGCTCTTCCGCCACATTCCGCTCGATCGCGATCGTCGGCAGAAACGTCACCGCCGAGGCCGACAGCGCGCGGCCAAACGCGCCGAACATCGGCCGGTAATGCACCGGCTGGGGGGTCGGGATCGAGGCGTTGGGGTCGCCCATCAACGCCGCCGCGATCGTCCCCGATTTCAGCACCAGGTCGGGCTTGACCCCGAAAAACGCCGGCGACCATAGGACGAGATCGGCGAGCTTGCCGACCTCCACCGAGCCGACATGCTCGGCGAGCCCATGGGTCAGCGCCGGGTTGACCGTGTATTTGGCGACGTAGCGTTTGACCCGGAAATTGTCATTGCGCTCGCTGTCTGCGGGCAACGGGCCGCGCTGGCGCTTCATCTTGTCGGCGGTCTGCCAGGTGCGGATGATTACCTCGCCGACCCGCCCCATCGCCTGGCTGTCGGACGACATCATGCTGAAGGCGCCGAGATCGTGGAGGATGTCCTCGGCGGCGATCGTCTCGCGGCGGATGCGGCTCTCGGCGAAGGCCACGTCCTCGGGAATGCTCGGGTCGAGGTGATGGCACACCATCAGCATGTCGAGATGCTCGGCGATGGTGTTGACCGTGTAGGGCCGCGTCGGGTTGGTCGAGGACGGCAATACGTTCGGCAGACCGCACAATTTGATGATGTCGGGGGCGTGGCCGCCCCCCGCCCCTTCGGTGTGAAAAGCGTGGATGTTGCGGCCCTTGAACGCCGCGATCGTGTTCTCGACAAACCCCAATTCGTTGAGCGTGTCGGTGTGGATCGCGACCGCGACATCGTGCTGCTCGGCGACGCCGAGACAGGTGTCGATCGCCGCCGGCGTCGTCCCCCAATCCTCGTGCAGCTTGAGACCGCAGGCGCCGGCCTCGACCATTTCGACGAGCGCGCGCGGGTCCGACGCGTTGCCTTTGCCGAAAAAGCCGAGATTGACCGGGATCCCCTCGGCCGCCTGCAATATGCGCGCGAGGTGCCACGGTCCCGGCGTGCATGTCGTCGCCGCTGTGCCGGCGGCCGGGCCGGTGCCGCCGCCGAGCATTGTCGTGATGCCGCTGTAAAGCCCTTCGTCAGCCAGTTGCGGGCAGATCCAGTGGACATGCGCATCGATGCCCCCGGCGGTGACGATGCGGCCTTCGCCCGCGATCGCCTCGGTGCCCGGCCCGATAACGATGTCGACGCCGGGCTGGATATCGGGGTTGCCGGCCTTGCCGATGCCGCTGATGCGGCCGTCACGGATGCCGATATCGGCTTTGACGATCCCCCAATGGTCGAGGATCACGGCATTGGTGATGACGGTGTCGACCGCCCCCTCGGCGCGGGTTCGCTGGCTTTGGCCCATGCCGTCGCGGATCACTTTGCCGCCGCCGAACTTGACCTCCTCGCCATAGATCGTGCGATCGCTTTCGATCTCGATTATGAGCTCGGTATCGGCCAGGCGCAGCCGGTCGCCGGTCGTCGGCCCGAACATCCCGGCATAGGCTGCGCGAGAGATCGTCGTGGCCATCGCGCTAATCCAGCCCGCCGTTGATCTTGGCGTTGAAGCCGACGACGCGGCGGGCGCCGGCATAAGCGACGAGGCGGACCTCGCGGCTTTGCCCCGGCTCGAAGCGGGTGGCGCTGCCGGCCGGAATGTCGAGCCGGAAGCCGCGGGCGCGCTCGCGGTCGAATGCAAGCGCCGGGTTGGTTTCGTAAAAGTGATAATGCGAGCCGATCTGGATCGGCCGGTCGCCGGTATTGGCGACGGTCAAGCTCACGGTCGGTTGGCCGGCATTGATCTCAATGTTGCCGTCGGCGGGAAAAAGCTCGCCCGGGATCATCGCGTTTCGCCCGACCGCCGCCCCTCACCCCAACCCTCTCCCCGCAAGCGGGGCGAGGGAGCAGGCTGGCGAACCCCTCGCCCCGCAAGGGCGGGGAGAGGGAGGGGCCCGCAAAGCGGGAGGGTGAGGGGCGACGAGGGGCGGGCCCCGGGCATAGCTTTTTCCGTCACCGGATCGGCTCGTGGACGGTGACGAGCTTGGTGCCATCGGGAAAGGTCGCCTCGACCTGGATTTCGCGGATCATTTCCGCTATCCCCTCCATGACCTGCTCGCGGCCGATGACGGTGGCGCCGTCGCGCATCAATTCGGCGACGCTGCGCCCGTCGCGCGCGCCTTCGAGCACGTAATCGGTGATCAGCGCCACCGCCTCGGGATAGTTGAGCCGCACACCGCGGCGCAACCGGCGCTCGGCCACCATCGCCGCGACCGAAACGAGGAGCTTGTCCTTTTCACGAGGCGTCAGGTTCATCGCCGTTTCCGCTGCATCAGACACGCGGTGCGTCACACCCACTGCCGGGAGCATCAAACATGCCAAAGCCGGGGCAGCCGCGCCGGCAATCCCATCGCTTTGGCGCGCAAATGGCAAGCAAGATCGGAATAAGCGCCGCGCAACGACATCGCGTCTCGCGCGAGCCAGCGGGCGACGAGGAGCCCGCCGACCACGCTGACCCCGGCGCGCAAACCCTCGGCCGCTGACGCCGCCTGAACGGCGCGCGCACCGTCGACAAATCTTTGCGCCCTCCCGCCGGCCGGCGCCAAGACCAGGACCGCAAAACCCGCCGCGCCGTCAAAGCAGGCCGGATCGTCGATCGTCGCGGCTACGTCATCCGCCAGATGCAGCGCGTCTGCCCAGACCAGACTGCCCTCGCAACGTATTTCCCAGACCTCGTGCAGCAACCCGCGGGTAAAGCGTTCGCCGCGGGCGCGCCGGCCGAATATCACGATGCCGCCGCCAAGAAAGCTCGCGGTTGCGGCGAGGTTGACGCTGGTCCGGCGGCGCAGCCGGGCGCCGTCGAACAGGATCGTCTCCGGCGGCAGAAATTCGAGCGCACCATCGTCGCCGACCGTCAGCGACTGCCTGATCTCGGTCGTCGGGCCCAGCGAACGATAGATTTTTTCAGCGGCCGAGGCGGTGACATGCGCGGCCGCACCGTCTCCGAGAATGACCGCGACATCGAGCCGGTCGCCGGCGACAAGACCGCCCGAAGTCGTGACGATCGCGGCTTGCGGCGACTCGTCCGCCTCGGGCCGCGGAAACAGCACGCGCAGCGGGTCGCGTTCGTAGAGGTGAACAAGGCGCGTGGCGCCGTCACGCCGCGCCAAGCCGATTTCGGCCGCACCATGCACCCTGGCAGGTGCGTCCGTCATTGCTTCTCGGCCCCCCGCCTCGGCACGCGCGCATACCCTCCGAACGTTTCTGATATTGCAATGCACACACGATTTGCGAGACTGCCTCAGGAACCCGAGCTTCCCGATCGGCCCACCAGAATTCTTCCCGAAATTCTTTACGGAGAAATCGATGTCAGCGGCGCCGCGCCTGACCAATACCGAGATGACAGATGCCGAATGGCAAACCCGCTGCGAGCTCGCAGCACTCTACCATGTCGCGAACCGTCTCGGCTGGACCGATCTGATCAACACCCACATGTCGGCGCGCGTACCCGACCAACCCGACACCTTTCTGATCAACCGCTACGGCGAGATGTTCGACGAGATCACCGCGTCGAGCCTGGTCAAGATGGATCTCGACGGCAACGTGATCGGCGGCGACGGCAAGTTCAACAGCGCCGGCTTTACGATCCACAGCGGTGTCTACAAGGCGCGGCCCGACGCCAATTGCGTGACCCACACCCATACCCGCGCCGGCGCCGGCGTGTCGCTGCTGCGGCATGGGCTGCGGCCGATCAGCCAGGATGCGCTGTCGATTCTCGACGAGGTCGCCTACCATCCCTATGGCGTTCCGGCGACGGAGGAGGAGTGTACAGCGCTCGGCCGGACCTGCCGCCGCGGCAGCTGCGTCGTGTTGCTGAACCATGGGCTCCTGACCTTTGGCCCAACGATTCACGGCGCCTTTATGCGGCTCTATACGATGGAACGGGCGTGCGAATTGGAGCTGGTCGCGCGGATGATGGACGAGCCGCCGGTGGTCGTCGACGCTGCGGTCGTCGCCAAGGCCTCTGAGCGGATGAAGACCGTGCTCGACAGCCACACCTATGGGCTGATGGAATGGGAAGGCATTGTCCGCACCGTCGACCGCAACGGCCCCGACTACCGCCGCTGAACCGGCAGGCAGATGGCCGACAGGGAGGAAAGCATGACCGAGCTGCCGCCGCTCGACGACAGCCAATTGCCGGTCGGCATTCGCGCCCGTTTTGTGGCGGGGGTGAACGGGCTGCGCGTCCACTTGCTAGAATCCGGCTTTGCCGCGCGCGGCCGACCCTGCGTCCTGCTGCTGCACGGCTTTCCGGAGCTCGCCTATTCGTGGCGCAAGATCATGCTCCCTTTGGCCGAGGCCGGGTTCCACGTCGTCGCTCCCGACCAGCGCGGCTACGGGCGCACCACCGGATGGAATGCGGACTACGACGGCGACCTCCACCCGTTCAGCATCCTGAATGCGGTCCGCGACGCGCTGGCGCTGGTCTCGGCGCTCGGCCATCGCTCGGTCACGGCGGTCGTCGGACACGATTTCGGCGCTTCGGTCGCAGCCTGGTGCGCGCTCGTCCGGCCCGACGTATTCCGCTCGGTGGCGTTGATGAGCGCGCCCTTCGCCGGCCCGCCGGCGCTGCCCTTCGACACCGCCGACATGCCCGCCGCCGAAGCCGCCTCCGCTCTCGATATCCACCAGGCATTGGCCGGGCTTGCCCGGCCGCGAAAGCATTACCAATGGTATTACTCGACGCGGCCGGCCAATGACGACATGTGGCATTGCCCGCAGGGCGTGCACGCCTTCATGCGCGGCTATTTCCATTACAAGAGCGCCGACTGGCAGGGCAACCGGCCCCATCCGCTGCAATCGTGGAGCGCCGAAGAGCTGGCCCGGATGCCGACCTATTACATCATGGACCGCGACCGCAACATGGCAGAGACCGTGACGCCGGTAATGCCGTCCGCTGCCGAGGTCGCGGCCTGCCGCCGCTGGCTGCCCGAGAACGAGCTCGCGGTCTATGCCGGCGAATACGGGCGCAACGGTTTTCAGGGCGGGCTCAACTGGTACCGCAGCCGGACGACCGGGCTCGCCGACACCGAATTGCAGTTGTTTTCGGGGCGGACGATCGACGTGCCGTCGATGTTTATTGCCGGCAGGAGCGACTGGGGCACCTACCAGCGCCCCGGAAATTTCGAGCGCATGCAGAGCACCGCCTGCACCGATATGGTCGGCTGTCATCTGGTCGACGGCGCCGGCCATTGGGTCCAGCAGGAGCAGCCCGAGCGGGTTAGCGAGATGCTGCTGTCGTTTCTTCGCGATTGGGGCGCTCGCGGGTAAAGGCGCTGCATCAGGAAAAGATTTCGCGAGATCCGATCTTGACCTGATTGGACCAAGAAAAGCCGCGCCGGATTGTTCGCATGGTCCCATCCGGCAACATTGGGGAGGAAGAAGATGTCGGCGTCGGCTTTTATCGAGGCGCGGGATTTTCTGCTCGCTCACTCTCAGGATTACGAGACCGCCTATCGCGATTTCCGCTGGCCGGTGCTGGACCGGTTCAACTGGGCGCTCGACTATTTCGACCCGATGGCCGCGGGCAACGAACGGCCCGGGCTGTGGATCATCGAGGAAGGCGGCGGCGAAACCAAGCTCTCCTTTGCCGAATTGGCCGAGCGGTCGAGCCGGCTCGCCAACCATCTGCGCGGGCTCGGCGTGCGCCGCGGCGACCGCCTCTTGATGATGCTCGGCAATGTGGCACCCTTGTGGGAATGCATGCTGGCGGCGATGAAGCTCGGCGCCGTCGTCATCCCGGCGACGACCTTGCTCACCCGTGACGACCTCGTCGACCGCTTTGCCCGCGGCCGGGTCCGCCATGTCGTCGCCGGGGCCGACAACGCGGCGAAATTCGCCGACCTGCCCGGCGACTACACCCGCATCGCGGTCGGCGGAAGCGTACCCGGCTGGCACTGCTGGGAGGCCGGCTACGACGCGCCGGCAACGTTTGCGCCGGACGGCCAGACGCGGGCGAGCGACCCGATGCTGCTCTACTTCACCTCCGGCACCACAGCCACGCCCAAGCTCGTTCTGCACAGCCACCAGAGCTATCCGGTCGGCCACCTGACGACGATGTACTATCTCGGCGTCAAAACGGGCGACGTTCACCTGAACATCTCGTCGCCGGGCTGGGCCAAGCACGCCTACAGCTGTGTTTTCGCACCCTGGAACGCGGCGGCGACGGTGTTCATGCTCAACCAGCCGCGGTTTAGCGCCGAGGGGCTGCTCGACGCGGTCGCGGGCTGCGGCGTCACGACCTTTTGCGCGCCGCCGACCGTGTGGCGCATGCTGATCCAGCAGGATCTGGCAGCATGGAAGGTCAGCCTGCGCGAGGCGCTCGGCGCCGGCGAGCCGCTCAACCCCGAAATCATCGAGCAGGTCAAAGCGGCGTGGGGTGTGACCGTGCGCGACGGCTACGGCCAGACCGAGACGACGTTGCAGATCGGCAATTTTCCGGGACAGCAGATCAAGCTGGGGTCGATGGGGAAACCGGCGCCGGGCTACCGCGTGCAGCTCCTCGATGCCGACGGCGCGGAGCAGCAGGAGGCCGAAGTGTGCCTGGCGCTCGACCCGGCGCCGCTCGGGCTGATGCAGGGCTACCAGGGCGAGGACGGCGCCTTGCAGCCGCTCGCCGGCGGGGTCTACCGCACTGGCGACGTCGCGATGCGCGACGCCGATGGCTATCTGACCTATGTCGGCCGCGCCGACGACGTGTTCAAAGCGTCCGACTACCGGATCAGCCCCTTCGAGCTCGAAAGCGCCTTGATCGAGCACCCGGCGGTGGCCGAGGCGGCGGTCGTGCCGTCGCCCGACCCGTTGCGCCTCGCAGTCCCCAAAGCCTTTATATCATTGGCCGGCAACCAGCCTCCGACCCGCGACACGGCGTTGGCGATCTACCGCCACATCCGCGCCCATCTGGCGGCCTATAAGCGCGTCCGTCGCCTCGAGTTCGCCGATCTGCCCAAGACCATCTCCGGCAAGATCCGCCGCGTCGAGCTGCGCACAGCGGAGGCCGCCCGCCGCGGCGCTAATGCCCCCCGCGCCCCCGCCGAATTCTGGGAAGAGGACTTCCCCGAGCTGCGATAGCCCAAAGCTCGATCACATCGAACCCCAGCTCAAACCTGTCATTGCGAGCGCAGCGAAGCAATCGCGCGCCGCTAATTGTCCCTGGCCGGATTGCCGCGTCGCGGCACTCCTCGCAATGACACCGCGGCTGCCTGATCGCGAAACCGAGCTTCACATGCTGACGAGCTTGCCGGGGTTCATGATGCCGTGCGGGTCGAGCGCGAGCTTGACCCGGCGCATCAGCTCGATCTCAACGGGCGGCTTGTAATGGGTGATCTCGTCGCGCTTCATGATTCCGACCCCGTGCTCGGCGCTGATCGAGCCGGAGAGCTCGCGCACCACGCCGTGGACGAGGTCGTTGAACTCCTGCCAGCGATCGAGATAGGCCGCCTTGTCCATCGCGTCGGGCTGGGTCAGGTTGAAGTGGATGTTGCCGTCGCCGACATGGCCAAACGCAATCGGCCGGATACCGGGCAGCCGGGCGCTGACCGCGTCGCTGGCGCGGGTCACGAACTCGGCCACACGGCTGACCGGGACCGAAACGTCGTGCTTGATCGAGCCGGAATAGAGTTGCGCCTCGACGATCGCCTCGCGGATCCGCCACAGTTCCTTGCGTTGCGCGCCGCTCGCGGCGATCACGCCGTCGGCGACCATCCCCTCGTCGAGTGCCGCTTCGAGCAGCCGCTCCATCAGGCCGCGGATGCCGCTCTCGGTCTGGCTCGACGACATTTCCAGCAGCACGTACCAGGGGTGGCGATTGGCGAGCGGGTCGATTGTGCCGGGAATGTGGGCCAGCGCCAAATCGAGACCGGCGCGCGGGATCAGCTCGAACGCGGTTAACTGGTCGGCGGTGGCGGCGCGGGCATGCGCGAAGAGGCCCATCGCATCCTCGATCCGCGCGAGGCCGAGAAACGCGGTCTCAATCTCGCGCGGCTTTGGGAACAGCTTGACCGTCGCCGCGGTGATGATGCCGAGCGTGCCCTCGCCGCCGATAAACAACTGCTTCAGGTCGTAGCCGGTGTTGTCCTTGCGCAGACCGCGCAGGCCGTCCCAGACGCGCCCGTCGGGCAGCACGACCTCGACGCCCAGGGTCAGCTCGCGCGTGTTGCCGTAGCGCAATACCGCGATGCCGCCGGCATTGGTCGACAGATTGCCGCCGATCTGGCAGCTGCCTTCCGCACCCAGGCTCAGCGGGAACAGCCGGTCGACCTCGGAAGCGGCCTCGTGCAGATCGGCGAGGATGCAGCCGGCTTCGGCGGTCATCGTGAAATTCACGGGGTCGATCGCGCGGATACGGTTCATCCGGCCGAGGGCGAGCACGATGTTGTCGCGGTCCTCGGGCGGGACGCCGCCGCCGACGAGACCGGTGTTGCCGCCCTGCGGCACGATCGCCAACCCGGCCTCGGCGCAGATCCGCACCACCCCCGCGACCTCTGTCGTCGAAGCCGGCCGCACGACGAGGCTGGTGGCGCCCCGGTATAGCCGCCGCGCCTCGACGAGATACGGTTCCTGGTCCCGCGGGTCGGCGATCCATCCGGCCAGCCCCACCGCCTCCTTAATCCGTTCCAACACCCCAGCCGTATCCATCGCCTAAACTCCGCGCTCCAGGCCCGCTGTTTATCGCCGCTTGCAGCCAACCCTCAACCGCGGATCGTGATCGTGCTGCCGGGGCCGAGATGCGGCATGAGCCCCACAAGCACATCCTTCGCGACTGCGACGCAGCCGGCGGTCGGCGAGAAATCGGGGCGCGCGACATGCAGGAAGATGGCGCTGCCGGCGCCGGGCACGACCGGGTCGAGGTTGTAGCCGATCACCACCAACAGGTCGTAGACCTCGTCGTCGAGCCACATCGGCTCGGCATGAGCCGGATAGGGCAGCGAGACGAGCCCGTTGTAGCTGCGGTCCGCGGGATCGTCGCACCACGCGTCGCGCGGCGACAATGCGCGCAGCGGCAGCCCCGAGCGGGGCGCCGGCAGCCGGTCGGCGCGGTAAAAAGCCGAAACGAGCGTAAAGACGCCGGCCGGGGTGGCGCCGTCGCCTTCCTTTTTGCTCATGCTCACACCACTGCGCCCGACCGCGGCACGCGCCACGCCTCCCGGCCACGACAGCCGGCCGTCGCGGTATTCGAGGTTTTCGCCGGTCGCCCCGGCCTCTACCAGGCCGCCGGCCGGCAACAGCGACGCCGCGACGAGAAAAATCCTGCGCCCGACCACTAGATCGCTTGCTCGCAGCGGCGCCAGCACAACCCTGGACCCCGCGGCCGGGCTTGGCCCGGCCGCCCACGTCTTCGTTTCGCTCGGGCGTACCCACCGCGAAGACGTGGATGCCCGGCACAAGTCCGGGCAAGGGGGTGTGTAGATTGTGCCATAAACGACAGCGGTCCTGCCGCTTTGCAAAGCAACCGAGCGCTTTGGCGCCCGAGCGTCATCCTCAATACATGTGCTGGCCGCCGTTGATCGAGAGGGTCGAGCCGGTGATGAAGTCGGCGTCGTCGGCGACCAGGAACAGCACCGTGCGGGCGATGTCCTCGGCCCGGCCGAGCCGGCCGACCGGGATGCGGGCGACGATCTTTTCGAGCACGTCGGGCGGCACCGCGCGCACCATCTCGGTGTCGACGTATCCGGGTGCGACGGCGTTGACGGTGATGCCGCGCGCCGCCCCTTCCTGGGCCAGGGCCTTGGTGAAGCCGTGAATCCCCGACTTCGCGGCGGCATAGTTGACCTGGCCGTATTGCCCGGCCTGGCCGTTGACCGACCCGATGTTGACGATCCGGCCAAAGCCGCGCGCGCGCATGCCCTCGATGACCTGCCTCGACATGTTGAAGCACGACGACAGATTGGTCTGGAGCACGGCGTTCCAGTGCTCGTCGCTCATCCGGTGCATCGTCGCGTCGCGGGTGATGCCGGCATTGTTGACCAGCACCTCGACCGGCCCGAGCGCCGTCTCGACCGCCTTGACGCCGTCGGCGCAGGCCTGGAAGTCGGACACGTCGAATTTGAAGACCGGAATGCCGGTGTCGGCGTTGAGCCGCTGTGCCGCGGCGTCGTTGCCGGCATAGATTGCCGCGATCCGGTAGCCGGCTTCCTTCAGCGCGACCGAAATCGCGCGGCCGATCCCACGGGTCCCGCCCGTGACCACCGCCACCCTCGCCATGCGTCCCTCCCGACTGACTTGACCTCGGGCGATTTAACCCAACGGGGTTAATCGCGTTCGAGGCACATAGCAATTCCCATGCCGCCGCCGATGCACAGGGTCGCGAGACCCTTTTTCGCATCACGCCGCTGCATCTCGTAAAGCAAGGTGACCAGAATCCGCGCCCCGGAGGCACCGATCGGATGGCCCAGCGCTATGGCGCCGCCATTGACGTTGACCCGCTCGACATTCCAGCCGAGGTCCTTGTTGACGGCACAAGCCTGCGCCGCAAAGGCCTCGTTGGCTTCGACGAGGTCGAGGTCGTCGGCCGACCAGCCGGCTTTCTTCAGCGCCATCCGGCTCGCCGGGATCGGCCCCGAACCCATGATCGCCGGGTCGACGCCAGCCGTCGCCCAGGACACGATCCGCGCCAACGGGCGCACCCCGCGCTTGGCCGCCATATCCGCCGTCATCAGCACGACAGCGGCAGCGCCGTCGTTGATGCCGGACGCGTTGCCGGCGGTGACGGTGCCGTTCTTGTCAAAGGCGGGGCGCAATTTCGCGAGCACCTCGACGGTGGTGCCGTGCTTCGGGTGCTCGTCGGTGTCGACGACCGTCTCGCCGCGCCGGCTCGCGATCTTTACCGGCACGATCTCGTCCTTGAAGCGCCCGGCCTTTTGCGCGGCCTCGGCCTTGGCCTGCGAGGCGGCGGCAAACGCATCCTGCTGATCCCGGGTGATCTGCCAGCGCTGGGCGACGTTCTCGGCGGTGTTGCCCATGTGATAGCCGTTAAAGGCGTCCCACAGCCCGTCCTTGATCATCGTGTCGACCATCTCGGCGTCGCCCATCTTGACGCCGTTGCGCAGATGGATGCAGTGCGGCGCCTGGCTCATGCTTTCCTGGCCGCCGGCGACGACGATTTCGGAATCGCCGCTCTTGATCGCCTGCCAGCCGAGCGCCACCGTGCGCAGCCCCGAGCCGCACAACTGGTTGACGCCGTAGGCGGTCACCGCGAACGGCAACCCGGCGCCGATCGCCGCCTGGCGCGCCGGGTTCTGGCCTTCGCCGGCAGACAGGATCTGGCCCATAATGACTTCGGAGACCTCTTTCGGGTCGACTTCGGCGCGGCGCAACGCCTCGACGATCGCAACCTCGCCGAGCTTGTGCGCCGGCAGGCTGGCGAGCCCGCCGTTGAACGCCCCGACCGGCGTGCGCACCGCGCCGGCAATGACGATGTCGCTCATCAAGGTATCTCCTCGCAGGGTTTGCACCGCATCGGGGCAATCTCGGCTAAATGTAGAAGCGCGCACCTACGCTGTCCAGCCGGGCGCCCGCGTTACGGCCCGGGCTGTCGCCGTAGCCGCGCCTCGAGCCACGCGGCAACCGGGGCCCACAGCAGCTCGGGGGCGCGCGCGGCGGACATCATGCCGACATGGCCGAGCGGCGGACGCAACACCTCGGCGTCGGGGATCGCTGCGGCCAGCGGCTCGGCCGAGCCCGGCGGGACGATGCGGTCGCGGCCGGGGATCACGACCAGCGCCGGGCAGCGCAGCGATTGCGGCCGCACCGCATCGCCGGCGATCAGCCATTTGCCGCGCGCCGGCGCGTTGTCGCCGTACCACGAGCGCAGGCATTCGCGCGCCACCGCCACCGGCAGCGGCACGCCGTCGTTGATCCAGTCTTCGAGCGCGACAAAGCCGCGGGCCTCGTCGCCGGCCGGGTCGAGCCCGGCAAAGCGGACGAATTTGCGCGGCGCCAGAAACGGGTCGAGCAGAAAAAACAGGCTCTGGACGACGTCGACCGGGACAGTTGCGCAATCCCCGCAGCCGGCGAGGCAGTCGCCGAGAAGACCGAGCAGGCGTGCCGGCAACGCGCGTTCGGCATGAAAATCCCAGGGCGTGGCGAGCAGCGCCACGCAACCGACCCGTCGCGCTCGGCGCAGCGCCAATGCCAGCGCCAGCAAGCCGCCCATGCAATAGCCGAGAACCGCTATCGGCTGCGCCGTCGATTGCTCGACGACGGCAAGCGCGCGCTCGAGACGCGCGACGCAGCCCGACAGGTCGAGCCCGGTCTCCGCCGCGCCCGGCATGCCCCAGTCGACGATCAACGGGCGCAGGCCGCGGCTCGCCAGATGGCCGAGAAAGCTGCGCTCCGGCAGCAGATCCATGACGTAACAGCGGTTGACCAGCGACGGCACGACCATCACCGCCGGGGCCGCCGGGTCGCGGCCGTAGTCGAGCAGCCGGGTCGCTCCTTCGCGCCAGACGACCGGCGGGTCCGGCGCCGAGCGGCGGTAGGGGTGAGCGCGATAGGCTTCGAGCCCGGTCAGATAGGCGGCGGCGCGGCGCGCGATCTCGGCGTCGAGCGCATCGCAGACCTCCTCAAACCCGAGCGCGCCGATCTCGGCGGCGACGGCGCGCAGCCGGTCGCCTGCCGGGCTCGAGGGCAGCGAGACGCTGCTCAACAACGGCAACGCGATCCGCGAGCCGAGCCACAGCCCGGCCGCGCTCGCCAGATGCGCCGGCAACGGGCGCGGCGCCAGCCGCCGGTCGGGGCGCGGCGCCAGCCGCCGGTCCGGCCGCGGCGGCGGCATCATGCGGCTGCAACCCGCCGAGCGCCCATCCCCACAGCGGCCCCGCTGCGGCGGGATCGGACAGCGCCGCCGTCAAATATTCTTCCCACAGCGCCAGATAGCGACGGGCGAAATCTTGGGCGTCGGTCATCGGCCGCACTATAGTTCGAGCCCGCCGCCGGGAAAGCGCACCCCATGCCCGGCGCTCGGGATTGATGACGCGAACGCACGGAAACGCGGTATTGTCCCGGCGGGGGACCGATCCCGAGGGGAGATGGCGCGCGCATGAACACCCCGAACAGCGACAAGCCCGGCGGCAGCAAACCCGTTATCGTCAAGAAATATGCCAACCGACGCCTCTACAACACGGCGACCAGCAGCTACGTTACCCTCGACGACCTCGCCAAGTTGATCAAGGAAGGCGGCGATTTTGTGGCCCACGACGCCAAGACCGGCGAGGACATCACCCGTTCGGTCTTGACCCAGATCATCGTCGAGCAGGAGCAGAAAGGCCAAAACCTCTTGCCGATCAGCTTTCTGCGCCAGCTGATCTCGTTTTACGGCGACAGCGTGCAGTTTCTGGTGCCGGGCTATCTGGAGCAGGCGATGGTTGCCTTTCATCGCAACCAGGAGCAGATGCGCAAGAGCTTGCAGGCGACCTTCGGCATGTTCCCGTTCGGCCAGTTCGAGGAAATGGGCAAGCAGAACATGGCTTTGTTCGAGCGCACGCTCAAGATGCTCGCCCCCTACGGCGGCGACGAGAAGGCGGGGCCGCCGGTCCCTGGAGCGCCGGCTCAGGCGGCGGGCGAGGACCCGCGGCTGAAGCGGCTCGAGGCCCAGATCGACGCCTTGACCCAGCAGCTCGAAGCGCTCGGGCGCGACCGCGACGACCGCTAGCGGCGATGAGCGTCGCGGCGAAGATTTGCGGGCTGTCGAGCCATAATGCGGTCGCCGCCGCCGCCGCGGGCGGGGCCGCCTATGTCGGCTTTGTGTTCTACCCGCCGAGCCCGCGCGCGGTGACGCCGACGCAAGCCGCGGAATTGTGCGCCGCGATCCCCGACGGCATTGCGCGGGTCGCCTTGTTCGTCGATGCCGACGACGACCGGATCGCCGAAGTGCTCCACGTCGCGCCGATCGACATCCTGCAATTTCACGGCAAGGAAAGCCCCGAGCGGGTGGCGGAGGCCAAGGCGCGGTTCGGGCGCCGGGTCATGAAGGCGGTCGCGATTGGCGCGCCGCAGGATTTGGCGGCCGCAAGCGAATACGAAGACGCCGCCGACTTGCTGCTGTTCGACGCCAAGCCGCCGCGGGGGCTGGGGTCGCTGCCCGGCGGCAACGGGCGCGCCTTTGACTGGGGGCTGATCGCCGGCCGTCCCTGGCGCCGCCCGTGGATGCTGTCGGGCGGCCTGACCGCAGCACTGCTCCCCGAGGCGGTGCGGCTCTCGGGTGCCGCCTGCGTCGACGTGTCCTCGGGGGTCGAAACCCGGCCCGGCCGCAAGGACCCCGCCAAGATCCGCGCCTTCCTCGCCGCCGCCCATATGCTTTAGCGCGTCAGATCGGAGAGGAGCACTCAGCGGACTGGGATCGACGATCGCGCCTGTCGGATCCCTTGCGCCAACGCGGCGATGTCGGCGAGCACGGCGTCGACGAGGCCGGGCTCGGCGCGGCCGTCGGGGTCGAGATTGGCGGCGACGCGCTGGACCAGCGCCGAGCCGACAACGGCGGCGTCGGCGGCACGGGCGACGGCGGCGGCCTGCTCCGGGGTTTTGATGCCAAAACCGACCGCGACCGGCAGCCGGGTGAAGCGCCGCACCCGCGCCACCGCGTCGGCAACCTCGGCCGCGTCGGCCGAGTGGGTCCCGGTGATGCCGGCGATCGCGACGTAGTAAAGAAAGCCGTCGGCGCGATCGACGACAACAGGCAGCCGCCGGTCGTCGCTGGTCGGCGTCGCCAGCCGGATCACGTCGAGACCGGCGGCGCGGGCCGGCCCGGTCAGCTCGGAATCTTCCTCGGGCGGCAGGTCGACGACGATGACGCCATCGACCCCGGCCGCTGCCGCATCGCCCGCAAACGCCTCGGCGCCGTAGCGGTAGATCGGATTGTAATAGCCCATCAGCACGATCGGCGTCGCATCGTCATCGCGGCGCAGAGCGCGGACCATCGCGAGCGTGCCCCTCAGTGTCATGCCGGCCTTCAACGCCCGCTGCCCCGCATCCTGGACCGCCGGACCGTCCGCCATCGGATCGGAGAACGGCATCCCCATCTCGATCAAATCCGCGCCCGCCCGGGCGAGGCCGGAAAACAGCCGAGCCGAGGTGTCGGGGTCGGGGTCGCCAGCGGTCAAGTACGCAACGAGCCCGGCGCGTCCCTCGGCGCGCAACGCCGCAAACCGCGTTTCGATGCGGGTCACGAAAGCGCCCCGAGATGCTCGGCGACGGTCAAGATGCCCTTGTCGCCGCGTTTAAGGAGCGATTTGCAGATCGGTGCGGGCAAAGTCGTTGCCTTTGCATAAAACAGGCTCGCCTCTGAGCTTCGCGAGCGCGTAACTGAAACAGTCGCCGAAATTCAATCCCGCAGCATGGCCGCTGCCCTTCCCGTATGTCCGGTACGCTGTGACGGCAAGAAGCGCCTGATCGCGTGTGAAGGGGACAATTTCTACAGCGAGCTCCAGGAGGAGCCGATCGAGTTTCTCCTGGGCCTCTACACCCGACCGGGCAACCATGACGATCGCGGTCTCGACGTAAGTAGGCGCGCTCACCACGCAACTCGAAGCAGCCGCGATCGCTTCGACAAAACCAACGGTCTCGCCTTCACCGAGCAACAGGGCGATCAGAGCAGAGCTGTCGATGACCATCAGTCGAAATGACCGTGCTCGTTGTAGCCGACGATCTGATCCGGACTTCGGCTGTCGAGAACCGGCAACCGCGCCACTTCCTCTTGGATCGCGCGAACGCGGGCGAGAAGCGCATCGGTATGCGAGCGGGTCATCGGCCGAACGTCATCGATCAGCATGATCTCAGCAACGTGTTCACCCACCGGCAGACCAAGTGCCCGGCCGGTGAGCGCGCCATCAGGCGCGATGTGAATACGGGTCTTGACCTTCGTCATGACTGCCTCGCATTTCTCAATCGCGGGTGGCGGTCAATTACGGGCGGCCGCCCGCTTCTACCGACCCATTGATTAATCGCTTTCCAGATCTCGGCGCGCTTTTTTGGTTTCGCGCAAGGCCGTGCAGCCTCACAGCTGCACCCCGAGATGTTCGGCGACGGCGAAGATGTCCTTGTCGCCGCGGCCGCACATGTTCATTACGATAAGATGGTCCAGGGGCAAGGTCGGCGCGATCTTGGCGACGTGGGCGAGTGCATGCGCCGGCTCCAATGCCGGGATGATGCCTTCGAGCCGGCTCGACAGCTGAAATGCGTCAAGCGCCTCGCGATCGGTGATCGAGACGTACTGCACGCGTCCCAAATCGTGCAGCCAGGCATGCTCGGGGCCGATGCCGGGGTAGTCGAGCCCGGCCGAAATCGAATGCGCGTCGCGGATTTGCCCGTCCTCGTCCTGCAAGAGGTAGGTGCGGTTGCCGTGAAGGACGCCGGGTTGGCCGCCGTTCAGCGAGGCGGCATGGAGCCCGGTCTCGACGCCGTGACCGCCGGCCTCGACGCCGATCATCGCAACCGAAGGATCGTCGAGAAACGGGTGGAACAGCCCCATCGCATTCGAGCCGCCGCCGATGCAAGCGACGAGCGTGTCGGGGAGCCGACCCTCGGCCTGTTGCAGCTGCGCACGCGTTTCGCTGCCGATCACCGACTGGAAGTCGCGCACCATCGCCGGATAGGGGTGCGGGCCGGCGACCGTGCCGATCACGTAGAACGTGTCGTCGACATGGGCGACCCAGTCGCGCAACGCCTCGTTCATCGCGTCCTTCAGGGTCGCGGTGCCCGAATGCACCGGCACCACCTCGGCGCCGAGCAGTTTCATGCGGAAGACGTTGGGCTTCTGCCGCTCGATGTCGGTCGCACCCATATAGACGACGCAGGGCAGGTCGAACAACGCGCAGGCGGTGGCGGTTGCGACGCCGTGCTGGCCGGCGCCGGTCTCGGCGATGATGCGCGGCTTCTTCATCCGCCGCGCCAGCAGAACCTGGCCGAGCACGTTGTTGATCTTGTGGGCGCCGGTGTGGTTGAGCTCGTCGCGCTTCAGGTAAAGCTTGGCGCCGCCGAAATGACGGGTCAGCCGCTCGGCAAAATACAAGGGGCTCGGCCGGCCGACATAATATTCGAGGTAATAGTCGAGCTCTCTCTGAAAGCCCGGATCGCGTCGCGCCGCGGCATAGGCGGCCTCGACCGCGAGCACCAACGGCATCAAGGTTTCGGCGACAAAGCGGCCGCCATAGATGCCGAAATGGCCGCGCTCGTCGGGACCGCCGCGAAACGTGTTCGGAACCTGCATCGTCCTTCCTTTCGCGCGGGAAAATGCATTAAGGAAGGGCGGAGCGCACGACAAAAGCCCGGCTTGACGGCAAAAGCCGGGCTTGACCGCGCCCCACCCCGATGCCCTACCCAATCGGTCTGCGGACCCTGCTCGGAGATTTCCCGATGGCGGCCTACCAGTACATCTATGTCATGAAGGGGTTGGGCAAGACCTATCCCGGCGGCCGCGAGGTGTTGAAGGACATCTGGCTGTCCTTCCTGCCCGGCGCCAAGATCGGTGTCTTGGGAGCCAACGGCGCCGGCAAGTCGACGCTGTTGCGGGTAATGGCCGGCGAAGAGCGCGACTTTTCCGGCGAGGCCTGGGCCGCCGAGGGCGCCCAAGTCGGCTATCTGCCGCAGGAGCCGGCGCTCGACGAAACCAAGGACGTCTTCGGCAATGTCGTCGAGGGGCTGGCCGAGACCAAGGCGCTCATCGAGCGCTTCGAAGCGGTCAGCGCCCGCTTTTCCGAGGAGCTCTCGCCCGACGAGATGGACGCGCTGATCGCCGAGCAGGGCGATTTGCAGGAAAAGATCGACCAGGCCGACGGCTGGGAGCTCGACCGCACGATCGAGATCGCGATGGACGCGCTGCGCTGCCCCCCCGGTGAGGCCGCGGTGACCAATCTGTCGGGCGGCGAGAGGCGGCGCGTCGCCCTCTGCCGGCTCTTGCTGCAGCGCCCCGATCTGTTGCTGCTCGACGAGCCGACCAATCATCTCGACGCCGAGTTGGTGGCGTGGCTGCAGCGCTTTCTCGAGGATTACCCCGGCACCGTCGTCACCGTCACCCACGACCGCTATTTTCTCGACGAGGTGGCGGGCTGGATTCTCGAGCTCGATCGCGGCCGCGGGATCCCGTACGAGGGCAATTATTCGGGTTGGCTCGAGCAAAAGGAGCAGCGCCTGGCGCAAGAGGGCCGCCAGGAGGCGGCGCGGCAGCGCACCCTCGAACGCGAGCTCGAATGGGTGCGGCAGAGCCCGCGGGCGCGCCAGGCCAAAAGCAAAGCGCGGGTGTCGGCGTACGAATCGCTGGTTGCCGCCAACCGCGAGAAAGCGCCCGAGACGGCGCAGATCGTGCTGCCGCCGGGGCCGCGGCTCGGCGACCTGGTGATCGAAGCCGACCAGGTGGGCAAAGGGTTCGGCGATCGGCTGGTCATGGAAGCCCTCGACTTTCGGCTGCCTCCGGGCGGCATCGTCGGCATCATCGGTCCGAACGGCGCCGGAAAGACCACCTTGCTGCGGATGATCACCGCGCAGGACACGCCCGACAGCGGCCGGTTCCGCGTCGGCGACACGGTCAAGCTCGGCTATGTTGATCAGTCCCGGGACACCTTGTCGCCGAACAACACGGTCTGGCAGGAGATTTCAGGCGGGCGCGACGAGATCGACCTTGGCCGCCGCAAAATCGCCAGCCGCGCCTATTGCGCGCTGTTCAATTTCCGCGGGGCAGACCAGCAGAAAAAGGTCGGTCAGCTCTCGGGCGGCGAGCGTAACCGGGTCCACCTTGCGAAGATGCTCAAGGAGGGCGCCAATGTGCTGCTGCTCGACGAGCCGACCAACGACCTCGACGTCGACACCTTGCGGGCGCTCGAAGAGGCGCTCCTCGACTTTGCCGGCTGCGCCGTCGTGGTCACCCACGACCGCTGGTTCCTCGACCGCGTGGCGACCCACATCCTCGCCTTCGAAGGCGACAGCCAGGTGGTCTGGTTCGAAGGCAACTACGCCGATTACGAAGCCGACCGGCGCCGCCGCCTCGGGGCTGCGGCCGACCGGCCGCACCGCATCCATTATAAGCCCCTGGTGCGCGATTGAGCGCGTTCGGCGCGCAGGAAGTCGGCGTCGTAACTGCTGCAGCAGCGCCCGCTGTCGGGCGCCCGCGGCCAGAAAGCTAGGCTAGCGCAAACCGGCGCTTTCGGTTTTTTGCTGCAGCGCCGTGATCAGGCCCTGCACCTGGCCGCCGTCGCGCTGGATCACCGAGGCGAATTCGGAGCGCTGGGTGACCGCCATGCTGACGCCTTCGACTATGACGTCGTTGATTTTGTACGCGCCGTTTTGCGGCGTCAGCAGCCAGTCGATCCGGGCCGGCGGCTGGCCGTCGGCGCGAATGATCTCGCTCGACACCAATTGCCCGTCGGGCGCCGCGCGGGTGCCGGTGACGCGCAGCGTCGCGCCGCCGTATTCGGCGAGGCGGTTGGCGTAGGCGAGCGCGATGTAATTGGTGAAGAGACTGATGAATTGCTGCTGCTGCGCCGGGGTGGCGAGGCGCCAATAGCGACCGAGGACAAAGCGGGAAATCCCGGGCACGTCGAAATCCGCGCTGAACAACTGCCGGAAGCGGACCACCCGCAGCTGCGGGTCGACGTTCTTGCCGAGCACCTTGAGCGCCTCGTTGCCGAGGCTGGCGATCACTGCCGCCGGGTCGGCGGCCGCTGCGGCAGGCAGTGCGGGCAGCGCCAGGCCGGCAGCCAACAGGGGCCCCGCGATCAACAGCAACCGTCGGTTCATCGGCCGGATACCTCAAAGCCGTTTTGGACCGAAGAGACAACAGTTGCCGGCGGCGAAGGGTTCGCCGGGGCCGAGTCCAGCGCTGGGACCGGCGCCGGGCTGCCGTTCAGGGTGAAGCCCGCAGGCGGCGGCAGATTTTTGTTCTCGCCGCGGATCAGGGCGGCGCGGCGCTGCCGGTAAAGCGAGCGGATCGTTGCGTAATAGTCGAGCGAGGTTCGCTCGATGTCGGCCAGCGCATCGAGATAGCGCGCCCTTTGGTCGATACCATCGACCCCGCCCCGCACGAACGGTATCCAATAGAGGGTAAACGGGTTGCCGGTGACGAGCCGGTTCCATGGGTCGCCAAACGACTCGGCAACCTCGGCGCCGAGATCGCGCGGGTCCGATGGGCCGAGCACCGGCACCACCAGATAGGGTCCCGCGGGAACCCCCCAGACGCCAAGCGTCACCCCGAGATCCTGCTCGTGATAGGGAATGCCCCAGCGTCCCGCCACATCGACAAGGCCGGCCATGCCGATCGTCGAATTCAGCACAAAGCGCACGACCGTGTCCTTGGCACGGCGAAAATCGCCTTGCAGCGTGTCGTTGGCGAAGATCAGCGGCTCATTCAGATTGTTCAGGAAGTCGCGCACCGAATTGCGCACCGGGTCAGGCAGCGCCGCACGATAGGCCTTTGCGGCCGGCACCAGCACATGGCGGTCGACCACTTGGTTGAAGTCGAAGATTTTGCGATTGGCGTCTTCGAAAGGATCGTGGAAATCTTCTTCGGCGGAAACTGCCGATTGTTGGCTTTGGGGAGCTGTCGCGCATCCGGAAACGACCAGCATCGCCATGATAAAGAGCTGCGAGAGTGCCGGACGGAAAGGGGGAAGGTTCATCGATCGGCCTCGGACCACGCTCGCTGCTCCTCAGTGCGCGAAATAAATGGGGGAAACCCGCTCTTTCGGCAAGTACTTGCTGATCGGACCGCCGAGCCGTCCGAACGCGGCGAAAGCCGCTTGCAAATATAAAGATATCTCCATATCGTTACCCACTCGAAGAAAGAGGGTGTCGACCATGGAGCACCTGCTGGCGGCGTTGCGCGCGGTAGCCGAGCCCACTCGGTTGCGGCTTGTCGTGCTGTGCGCAAGCGGCGAGCTGACCGTCAGCGAGCTGACGCAAATTCTGGGGCAAAGCCAGCCGCGGGTGTCGCGGCACCTGAAGCTCTTGTGCGAAGCCGGGCTGCTCGACCGTTTCCGGGAGGGCAGCTGGGTGTTTTATCGGCTGAGCCGATCTGGTCCGGCGGCAGCGCTCGCCCGCCAGCTGGTGGCGGCGTGCGAGGAGACCGACCCGACGCTCGCGCTTGACCGGCAGCGGCTCGACGCCACCAAGCGCCAGCGCGCCGATGCCGCGGCCGCCTATTTTCGCGAGAACGCCGCCCACTGGGATCACATCCGCTCGCTCTACGTCGACGAGCGCGAAGTCGAGACGGCACTGGTCGAGATCGTCGCCGGCGCCGACCCGCGCGACCTGCTCGACATCGGGACCGGCACCGGGCGCATGCTCGAGGTCCTGGCGCCGCGCGTCGAGCAGGCGCTCGGCATCGACCAGTCGCGCGAGATGCTGGCGGTGGCGCGGGTCAATCTCGAGCGCGCCGGGCTCGATAACGCGCGGGCGCGGCTCGGCGACATGTACCAGCTGGCATTGCCCGACGCCTCGTTCGACGCGGTCGTGATCCACCAGGTGCTGCATTATGCCGACCGGCCGGCGGCGGCGATCGCCGAGGCGGCGCGGGTGCTGCGCCCGCAGGGCACGTTGGTAGCTGGTCGACTTCGCGCCGCACGGGCTCGAGTTTTTGCGTGAGGAGCACGCCCATCGCCGGCTCGGCTTTGCCGATGCCGAGATCGACGAATGGTGCAGCACCGCCGGCCTCGCCCCGGCCGAGCCGCATCGGCTGCCCGGCGACGCGTTGACCGTCGTGATCTGGACCGCGACCCGCGGCCCGGCCGCCGCCGCCCGGCAATCGGCGGCCGGTTTGCGCGACCCGGCGCCGGCCGCCGCCCTCGCCGAGGAGCTGCGCTGATGAGCGGGCAACCTTTGGCGGAGGCGCGCGGCCGCCTCGCCGCCGATCCGGTCGTCGATTTCGACGCCGGCCCGCCGCGTGTCTCATTCGAGTTTTTCCCGCCGAAGACCGGCGAGATGGAGGCGCGGCTCTGGGAGGTCGTCAAGCGCCTTGAACCGCTGGCCCCAAGCTTTGTGTCGGTAACCTATGGCGCCGGCGGCTCGACCCGCGAGCGGACGCACGCGACCGTCCGCCGCATCCGCTGCGAAACCGCCCTCGAACCGGCGGCGCACCTGACCTGCGTCGCCGCGACCCGCGCCGAGATCGAGGCGGTCGCGCGGGATTACTGGAGCGCCGGCATCCGCCACATCGTGGCATTGCGCGGCGACCCGCCGGCCGGCGGCGAGGCTTACCAGCCGCACCCCGGCGGTTACGCCTATGCCGCCGACCTCGTCACCGGGCTCAGGCGCGTCGCCGATTTCGAGATCAGCGTCGCGGCCTATCCCGAAACCCACCCGGAAGCCGTCAGCGCCGAGCGCGACCTCGACAATCTGAAGGGCAAGGTCGACGCCGGCGCCAGCCGCGCGATCACCCAGTATTTCTTTGATGTCGACCCGTATCTGCGCTTTCGCGACCGCGCGGCGCGGGCCGGGATCGCGGTGCCGATCGTGCCGGGCATCCTGCCCGTCACCAATTACGCTCAGGTTAAGAAATTCAGCGCATCCTGCGGCGCCTCGATCCCGGCCTGGATGGAGGCGCATTTCGCCGGGCTCGACGACGACCCCGACACGCGGCGGCTCGTCGCCGCCTCGATCGCCGCCGAGCAGTGCCGCCGCCTTCACGCCGAGGGGGTCCACCAATTTCATTTCTACACGTTGAACCGGGCCGACCTGATCGTCGCGATCTGCCACCTGCTCGGCGTCCGCGCGCCGCGGCCGGCGGTAGTGGCGGCCTAGAGATGATCTCGACAGCAGTCGCGACCGTCCGCGGATGACCCATTTTCTCGATTACCTCGCCGATCGCGTCGTCTTGTGCGACGGGGCGATGGGGACCCAGGTCCAGGCCCGCAACCTCGATGTCGAGCGCGATTTTCTTGGCCTCGAAAACTGCACCGAGATCGTCTGCGAGAGCCGCCCCGACCTCGTCCGCGAGATCCATCGCGGCTATCTCGCCGCCGGCTGCGACGCGATCCAGACCAACAGCTTTGGCGGCTCGCCGATCACTCTCGGCGAGTTTGGGCTCGCCGACTGCGCCTATGCATTGAACCGCCTCGCCGCCGAGATCGCCCGCGAGGCGGTCGCCGAGTTTGCCCATGACGGCCGCACCCGTTTCGTGCTGGGCTCGGTCGGGCCGGGAACGCGCCTGCCCTCGCTCGACCATGTCTCCTACCAGGAGCTCGAAGACGCGCTCGCCGTCCAATGCGGCGGGCTGATCGCCGGCGCGGTCGACGCGATCATCATCGAGACCTGCCAGGACCCGCTGCAAGTCAAGGCCGCCGTCAACGGCGCCAAGCGAGCCCGCGAGGACGCCCGCAAGGACACACCGATCCTGGTCCAGGTCACGGTCGAGACCACCGGCAGCCTCTTGGTCGGCGCCGACATCGCCGCCGCCGCGACGATCGTCGACGCGCTCGGCGTCCCGGTCATCGGCCTCAACTGCGCCACCGGACCGCGCGAGATGGCCGAGCACCTCAAATGGCTCGGCGAGAACTGGCCCGGTCACATTTCGGTGCAGCCCAATGCCGGTTTGCCGGAGCTCGTCGCGGGCCGCGCTCACTACCCGCTGGGTGCGGCCGAGCTGGCGCAATGGCTCGAACGCTTTGTCGTCGAGGACGGCGTCGCAATGGTCGGCGGCTGCTGCGGCACCGAGATCGAGCACATCGCAGCACTCGACGCGATGCTGCGGCGGATCGGCGGCGGGCGACGGCGTCCGGCACCGCGGCCCCGCAGCACCATCTGGGTGCCGGCTGTGGCCTCGCTCTACGGTCAGGTGCCGTTGCGCCAGGAAAATGCCTGGCTCTCGATCGGCGAGCGCTGCAACGCCAACGGCTCGCGCAAATTCCGCCAGCTGCAGGAAACGGGCGACTGGGACGGCTGTGTCGAGATGGCGCGCGAGCAGGTCAAGGAAGGCTCGCACACGCTCGATCTGTGCACCGCCTTTGTCGGCCGCGACGAGGTCGCCGACATCAGCGAGGCGGTGACCCGCATGCGCGGTGCAGTCAACGCGCCCTTGGTCATCAACTCGACCGAGTACCCGGTGCTCGAAGCCGCCCTCAAGCTCTATGGCGGCAAGCCGATCATCAACTCGATCAATTTCGAGGACGGCGAGGACCCGGCCGACAAGCGTCTCAAGCTGGCGCGCCGCTTTGGCGCCGCGGTCATCGCCCTGACGATCGACGAGACCGGCATGGCAAAGGACGTCGAGCACAAGCTCGCGATCGCCCACCGGCTCCATGATTTCGCCTGCGGCAAGCATGGCCTGCCGCCGTCCGACCTGCTGTTCGACCCGTTGACCTTTACGATCTGCACCGGCAATGAGGACGACCGCCGGCTCGGCCTCAACACCCTCGACGCGATCGCAGAGATCGCCCGGGCGATGCCCGAATGCCAGATCATCCTCGGGCTTTCCAACATCTCGTTCGGACTCAACCCGCCGGCGCGCCAGATTCTGAACTCGGTCTTTCTCGACCACGCGCTGCGCCGCGGCTTGACCGGTGCGATCGTGCATTTCTCGCGGATCATGCCGCTGCACCGCATCCCGGCCGAGGAAGCGCGGGTCGCCGAGGATTTGATCTTTGACCGCCGCCGCGACGGCTACGACCCGTTGCAGGCGTTTATCGGCTTGTTCGAAAACCGCACCGCCGAGAAGGCCGAGAAAAAGGGCCGCCCCGAAAAGCTCGAAGACCGGCTCGCCCAGCGCATTGTCGACGGCGACCGCCTCGGCCTCGAAACCGATCTCGACCTCGCGATGAAGAGCTGGGCCCCGCTCGCCATCATCAACGACATCCTGCTGACGGGCATGAAGACGGTCGGCGAGCTGTTTGGCGCCGGCAAGATGCAACTGCCTTTTGTGCTGCAGTCGGCCGAGACCATGAAGACCGCGGTGCGGTTTCTCGAACCGCATATGGAGCGGGTCGAGGGCCGCGAGAAAGGCACCGTGGTCCTGGCGACGGTGCGCGGCGACGTGCACGACATCGGCAAAAACCTTGTCGACATCATCCTGACCAACAACGGCTACCGCGTTGTCAACCTCGGCATCAAGCAGCCGATCGGCGCCATTCTCGAAGCCGCGGTCGCGCACAAGGCCGACGCCGTCGGCATGTCCGGCCTGCTGGTCAAGTCGACGGTCGTCATGCGCGAGAACCTTGAGGAGATGAGCCGCCAGGGGCTCGATCTCCCGGTCATGCTCGGGGGTGCGGCGCTGACCCGGCGTTATGTCGAGGAGGATTGCGTCAAATCCTACAGCGCGGGCCGCGTCGCCTATGCCCGCGACGCCTTCGACGGGCTCGGGCTGATGGACAAGATCGTCACCGGCAAGTTCGACGCCCATCTCGCCGAAATCCACGCCAGGATCGAGAGCCGCCCGGCGAAGCCCTCGCGCAAGCTCGGCCGTGCCGCCGACCCGCGCCCGGTCCGGCCGGTCGATTTCGACGAAATCCGTCTGCGCCGGGCCGAATTGACCCGCGACGTGCCGGTGCCGCATCCGCCCTTTTGGGGACCGCGCGCGATCACCCGGCTGTCGCCGAAGGCGGTCGTGCCCTACCTCAACGAGCGCATGCTCTACCAATTCCAGTGGGGCTACCGGAAGGACGGCAAGTCATTGGCCGAGTACCGCGAATGGGCTCGGGACGAGCTCCGCCCGGTGCTGACCCGAATCCTCGACATCGCGATCCGCGACGAGATCCTGATGCCGCAGGCCGCCTATGGCTATTGGCCGTGCGCCGCCCACGGCAACGATGTGATCCTCTACGCCGACGACCGGCGCCGCGAGATCGCCCATTTCTCGTTTCCGCGCCAGAACAAGCCGGGCGGGCTGTGCATCGCCGATTTCTTCCGCGACGCGGATGCCGGCGAGCGCGACGTGATCGGGCTGCAGGTCGTCACGATGGGCTGCTGCGCCTCCGACGCCGCGCGCGAATGGTTCGCCCAGGACCGCTACCAGGACTACCTCTACCTGCACGGGCTCTCGGTCGAGATGGCCGAGGCGTTGGCCGAATACCTGCACCGCCGCATTCGCGGCGAATTGGGCTTTGCCGCCGAGGAGGCGCGCGACCCGGAAGCGATGCTGAACCAAGGCTATCGCGGCAGCCGCTACTCGTTCGGCTACCCCGCCTGCCCCAACCTCGCCGACCAGAAGCAGCTCCTCGCGCTGCTCCGCGCTGACGAGATCGGCATCACCCTTTCCGAGGAAGACCAGCTCGACCCCGAGCAGTCGACCTCGGCGATCATCGTCCACCATCCCCAGGCCAAATACTTTTCGGTGTAAGCCGCGGCCCCGCCGCGCATCGAAGCGGTTGCGCGAATTCCGCCGAACCGGGAATTAACCGAGAAATTTTCGCTGCGCCGCCTCAAAAAGCCGAAATATTTTGGTCGAATCAATCAGTTAGAGAAAATCGTATCGCGCAATAACCGGGAAATTTATTTGGCAGAACCGGGAATTGAAATCAGATAACCGGGAAATCACCGGAATTGCTCGTTGGCACCTCACCGAGCCCAAGGATTTTACAAATATGGCAACAATTTTCCTTTTCGCAAGCCGATAGTTCTCAATTCACAACGCATTGTAAATTAAGCCTCCCCGCGGCATGTTACAATCTGCGCCGGTCTGCGCGGCTGGGGACAGTTGCAATCGGCATTGACGGCCGCGGTCGGTACCTCTGGCAATGGCGGTCTCATGTTCAACATGAGGGGAACGAATCGCAATTTCGGCAGCCCCGAAATGCTCTCAGCGGCCCGCGCGCGCTATCAGGCCGGCTTTCCAGAAAGGACTTTCTGCGACAATCTACCGGCGCGAGCTTCTGCGAATGCTCGCCGCCCTCGCCCCCGGCGACGTGGTGACGGTGACGCGCATCGACCGCCTCGCGCGCAGCACCTTCGACCTGTTCGCTGTCGTCAAGCAGATCGTCAACGCCGAGGCGCAATGCCGCTTACTGGCGGAGCCGTGGGCCGACACCAGCGCCGGACGACTGATGATCGCCGTTCTTGGCGGCCTCGCCGACGTGGAGCGCAATTTTATCCGTACCCGCACCGCCGAGGGGCGCAGCCCGGCGCAGAAGCGCGGGCAGTACATGGGGCGGCGCTCGAAACTCACCGACGCGCAGAAGGCCGAAGCACGGCGGGCGCAGAGTGCCACCCTTGCCGAACTCGCCGCAGCTACGACATGGTGGGAGAGCACGATTTCGCGTCTAACCGCTTGGAAGCTCTGCGCGTTAGCAAACTCGTTCCTATGACTTTAGTGGTAGCCAGAATTGACAAGCGTCGCATTGCGATCGCCTCTGATACTCTTGTGACGGAACACGGGAAACCGCTTCCTTATCCAAGGGGTGTCCTTAAATCCTGTATGCTTCCGGGCCACATTTGCGTGTCGTTCTGTAACTCACCGGAATTGGCGGCAAGGGCTTTTCAGGCATTTAGACAATGTTTCCCACACGGCACCATTTTTTCGTCAGTTGTTTCATTTTTCGAGGAGTCAAGCCGGAATACCGGGAATGACTACATAATTTCGTTTTCCGATTTTCCTAAAATCATAAAAATAGCTGAGGGTAAACGCGCCCAAACTGCTGCTAGAACGTTATGGATAGGTGACCGGGACGCATACGAAAGATTTCGGGAATACGAGGCGAGGAAACGCCCATTCGTCGAGCGAGGGCGCGCGATAAATGCAGCTTTATTTGCAGACGAAATTGAGGGTTCACCGGCCAGTGACTTATACTCGGTAATGAGGCATGTAGTCGCCGACAGAGAAATATCCAGTATTGGAGGGTTTGTCACCGTCGTGAGCAATCGCGATCCGGGTTTTAGGTTCTCCGTGTATTCGGATATGCTTTACGATTGGCCAACGGGAGTAAACGAAGAATATAATTACGAAATGGCAGAACGAAGGGATTTCAATGCGTCAGGAGAGAATTCTGGATATTCGGTGACACAAATTTCGTCGTCGTATGCAGGATTGAACGCCGTTGCATTTTATTTTGTAAGAGGAAAAACATTATTTGTGTTTTGGGGAAATAATGACAACGGGCTGGCAGATAAATGTTATCCGATTCGAGATATCGAGCCGAACGATATCAAGGGCCAACTAGATCATATGTTCCGCGAGGACTGGCAGTGGTTGGTGTTGGTAACCTCGTCGCGACCTACGCAGGTTGATTTTCCTAGCTTGCACGGCGGGAAGTCTGCGTCCGGAGGAGCCAAATTAGGTATGTTCGTGGAGGCAAACACGCTCCCTAAACCCATCCGCTAAGGCCCGTTTCGAGGGACCTCGGGACGCGCAGTAGATCATACATCTTGTGCTTAGGCATCCGTTAGTTTATTAGCAGTATACATCACAGAAAGACCTGACTACATTTATAATCGCTTTCCCATAATAGGGGCTTATGCGGCTTGACAGAGCTTCCCGAGGTGGTGCGAAGGGACAAGATGTAGTGGCTTCCGGAAAAGCCGCGCCGAGTGCCGTACTTAGAGCTTTCACAGGTGCAGGAGACTTCATCCCCCGACTGAGGCAAGAGTTTGGGACGTTGACCACGCCAGCCCGCGTCGATAAACATAAAACGTGAACAGGGTAAGCTTTTACATAGTCGGGAACGAATGAAATGCGAAGAGCCACGATTATCGAGTGTTTAGCCCTCTTGATTGCCGGAGGCGTGACGCTGTTTTCAACATCGTCAGCTCGGGCAGGGGTAGTTTGGACGTTTTATGAGACCACGTGCGCAGAATCCCCCACCGGGCCACCCTGTCCCACCAGCCCCAACTGCAACTCTTTTTACTGCGCCCCGCCGCTGCCTTTTGCGGCTGCGCAGCTCGATCTTTTTGATATCGACAGCAGTGATACATTCTCGTATACGCAATTTGAAGATCAACCACCTGTAGAAACAGGCGACACGGATTTCTCATTCATGTGGGGGGGCACGATAGAAGCCCCCACCGCACCGGATAGTGTTTGCTTCTTTAGCCCTGGATTTGTCTCAGGCTGCCAATGGAATATCAGGTGGGCCTCAACGGCGACGACGCTCTCTATCAGCGTAGATTATAAAGGGGGTCTAAATGACAATATCGACATAGGAGAGCGGGGAGGGATGATCGGTTCTGACGGTACCATGCCGGGCTGCGGCATGTTTGCTGAATGCACTATCACCGGATACTGGACGCTTTCAAGCGCTCCGCTTCCCGAGCCCTCATCTCTTGCGAGTTTAGCTGCGGGCGCCCTGATGGCCATTTCGCTCTGCGTGGCCAGAAGGAAGCCGCCGACGACAGTCCGCGCCGACTGTAGAGACAAGGAAGGCCACTGATTTTCCAGAATCTACCTTATCCGCCAAACAAGGAGGTGCTTTCGCGGCGGTCGGCTTGGACTACACGGCGACGGCGGCTCAGCGAATTGCGGGAGGCATCACTCAATTCGCCCGATCTGGTCGGGAGGGTGCCGGAGGTGGTTCCGGGGCACCCCGATCGGATTGTCCCGGTCAACCCGAAGGCGGCGGCGATCCTCAAGAAACGGAGCCTGACCAATTTTTATACGAGCGGCCGGCGTGGCTCGACGACGCGCATCGCGCCCTCGACGCGGGCGGTGGCCGCCGCCTATCGGCGAAGCCAGGCATAACCACCTGTCATATCCAAACCGGGATATCCCGGTTTGGACACTGCGGCCCAATCGAGCGGCCAGCCAGCATGAAATCACGATAAAGAGCAAGAGCATGGATTACATCGCTATTATTCACAAGGACGACGACAGCGATTTCGGCGTCAGCTTTCCCGATTTTTCCGGCTGCGTCACTGCGGACCGGACCCTTGACGAAGCCAAAGACTTGGCGATCGAGGTGCTGACCGGATAGATCGAGGCGATGCGCGAAGCGGAGGAGGCCATGCCTGATCCGTCCCCGCTCGATGAGATGACGGGCAACCCCGATTTTGAGGACGGGGTAGCCTTTCTCGTGAGCGTTAAGGAGCCGAGCAAGAGAGTGCGCGTGAACGTGACGCTGACCGAGCAGCAGCTGCGCGAAATCGACCGAAAAGCCCGAGCCCAACGGATGACCCGCTCGGCGTTCCTGGTGAAAGCCGGGCTGCGGTCTTGATAAACGTCGATCGGTCGACAAAGGGCGGTCAATCGGCGGAACTCCTGGACCGCCGGGCGGTCAGGCGGTCAGGCGGTGGAGCAGCGGGCGCGGGCGGCGACGGGCGCAGCGAGCAAAAAAAGTATTCGGGTCGGCCGGCGTGCTGCAGCGATCGAGGGGATCGGTGTTCTCTTTTCAGGCGAAATCCGATAAGTTGCGGGGCTGAAGGGGCGTTGCCGGCGGGCGGCGACGGGTCGCATGTCGCGGGCGGCGCCGAGAGCCGCGAAACCGCGCCGATGTGGGGAGAGAAATGAACCTCAAAAGCAAATTATTGGCGGCCGTGGCCGGCCTCGTCGCCGCGGCGGCCGCGGTTCCGGCGTTTGCCGACGGCGGCGGCGGGAATTGCGCCGGGCTGCCGGGTTGGGGACAGTTGCGCTCGCAGCTGAGCGCGGCGGTCAATGCCGGCGGCAATGGTGGGCTCGGCTTTAACATGTGGGGGGCGATCGTCGCCAATGACGGGACGGTCTGCGCCGTTGCGTTTTCGGGCCGCAGCTACACCGATCAATGGCTTGGCAGCCGCGTCATCGCGGCGCAAAAGGCCAACACCGCCAACGATTTCAGCCTGAGCAACGGGGCGCCGCCCCAGACCAGCCTGTTTCCCAACGGCCTCGCTTTGTCGACCGCCAATCTCTACGCGGCGGTGCAGCCGGGCGGCAGCCTTTACGGGCTGCAGCACAGCAACCCGATCGACCCCGAAATCGCCTATCAGGGTAACGCGTTCGCGTACGGCAGCCCGAATGACCCGATGGTCGGCCAAAAGATCGGCGGGGTCAACGTGTTTGGCGGCGGGCTGGCACTCTACGCCAAGGGCGGGGTCAAGGTCGGCGCCGTCGGGGTCAGCGGCGACCAGTCCTGCACCGACCATTTTGTCGCCTGGCACCTGCGCCACAACCTCAAGCTCGATTATCTCTCCGGCATCGGTCCGGTGCCGGGCGACGACGCCGCACACCCCGACAACATCATTTTCGACATCGCCGCGACCCCCGGCGGCGGCCTCTTGAACCCAAATGGGACAGTCGGGTTCAGCGCCAGCGGGTTTGGCCACCCGACCTGCGTCAAAACCGGCGACCCCGCGACCCTCCCCGCCGTGCAGTGACAGTGCCGGCAGCCGGCGGAAGGCCGCCGCCCGGCTGTCCCCCCCAGCGGCGGCGCCGCGGCGGTCGCGCGCGCGGTGACGCTCGCTCCGCAGCACCGCGGTGCGCGCCGGACGGCCGGTCGAGGGCGGCCGGCACGGTCCGCCGGGGCCGCAGTGCCGCCGCCGACGCGGGAGCGACCGCCGCCGCGCTCGCCCTCTGCGTCCGCCCGCGTTGCCGAAGGGAAATTCTTCCCTTCGACATGCGCTCTGTGCTAGCGCACGCCCATATTTGCGGAGGGCAGGGGGCGCCCGCCGCGGAGGGTGAGAGCGATGCAGAGCCAGAGCCGATTTTTTGACGATCTTGCGCGCGTCGCCGCGGGTGCGGTCGGGACGCTGTCCGGAGTGCGCAGCGAGATCGAGGCGCGGGCGCGCGAGCAGCTTGAACGCGTGCTCGCCGGGATGGATCTGGTGTCGCGCGAGGAATTCGAAGCGGTCAAGGCGATGGCCGCCAAAGCCCGCGCCGAGCAGGAGGATATGGCAAGGCGGCTCGCCGAGCTTGAAGCTGTGGTTGCCGCGAGCCGGGCGCACGAGACCCCGCCGACCCCGCCGCCGTCCGACCTGTCGTAATTTCCACGTCGAGCCGATTTTCGTCGCGCTGCGCAAAGGAGCGCCTGATGACTTCCGTTGCAACCTCCGAACCGACACCGTTTTTCGGCAATCCGATCGACCTCGTCGAAGAGATCGTCAGCGCCAACGAGTGGGCGCACGACCGCGCCAGCGAGGAGGAGCTGGTGGTCGAAATTTCCGGCCGCTGGTGCGACTACCGTTTGTACTTTGTGTGGCAGGAGGAGATTTGCGCGATGCATTTCTCCTGCGGCTTTGACATGAAGGTGCCAAAGGGCCGCCGCGCTGCGGTATACGAGCTCCTGGCGCTGGCCAACGAGAAGCTGTGGCTCGGGCATTTCGACCTGTCGACCGAGGACAACTCGCCGTCCTTCCGCCACGCCTTGCTGCTGCGCGGCGTCGGCGCCGGCAGCGCCGAGCAGATCGAGGACCTGGTCGACATCGCGCTGTCGGAATGCGAGCGCTTTTATCCGGCGTTTCAGCTCGTGCTGTGGGGCGGCAAGCGTCCGGGCGAGGCGATGGCGGCGGCGATGATCGACCCGGTCGGAGAAGCCTGA
This sequence comes from uncultured Alphaproteobacteria bacterium, assembly GCA_963712825.1. GTDB lineage: Bacteria > Pseudomonadota > Alphaproteobacteria > ATCC43930 > CGMCC-115725 > AP-15. The sequence continues at coordinate 78,521 of CAVQJP010000028.1, read as the reverse complement.
GGAGGATCGGCGCCGCATGGCCGCCAAAGCGGACAAGGCCGAAGCGGACAAGGCCGAAGCGACGAAGGCCGAAGCGGACAAGGCGGCCTCGGGCGCGCTTGTCCTCGTCGGCTGCGGCAAGATGGGAAGCGCGCTGCTGCGCGGCTGGGTCGCGGCGGGCGCGGCGTCGCGGATTGCGGTCGTCGAGCCCGCGGGTGAGCCGCCCGGATTTGCCGGCGCGGCCGGCCTGTCGTGGCATTCTTCGCCGGCCGAGCTGCCGGGCGCGCCGGCGCCGGACGCCGTGGTCTTTGCGGTCAAGCCGCAGATCGTCGACATGATTCTACCCGACTATCGCCGCTGGGCGGCGTCGCCCACGCTGTTTGTGTCGATTGCCGCCGGCAAGACGATTGCCGGCATGACCCGCCATCTCGGCCCCGCCGCCGTCGTCCGCACGATGCCCAACACACCGGCGGCGATCGGGCGCGGCATCACCGTCGCCTGCGCCAATCAGCGGGTGACCGCGGACCAGCGCCGCCTGTGCGACCGGCTCCTCGCCGCCGCCGGCGACAGCGCCTGGGTCGAGGACGAGGCCTTGCTCGACGCGGTGACTGCGGTCTCGGGCAGCGGCCCCGCTTATGTCTTTCTGCTGATCGAAGCGCTCGGCGAAGCGGCCGAAGCCGCGGGCCTGCCTCCAGCACTGGCGCTGCGTCTCGCCCGCGCTACCGTTGCCGGCGCGGGCGAGCTCGCCCGCCGGTCGGACGAAGACCCGGCGCAGCTGCGGCGCAACGTGACGAGCCCGGGCGGCACGACCGCGGCGGCGCTCGCCGTGCTGACGGCGGAGGACGGGCTCGTGCCGCTGATCGGGCGGGCGGTTGCCGCCGCGGCGGCGCGTTCGCGCGCGCTGGCGAGCTGAGCCATGGCCAGGACACCCCGCCGCAGCACCGGGGCGGAGCGGAGCCGCGGCCGGACCGAAGCTCCCGAAAACGACGCGGACCGGATCATCGAGGCTGCCTTTGCCGAGATTGCGCGCACCGGATGGCGGCGGTTGTCGCTCGCCGCGATTGCGGCCGCGGCCGGGCTGCCGATCCTGCGCGTCTATCGCAGCTTCCGGTCGAAGCAGGCGATCCTGTGCGGGTTCTTTCGCCGCATCGACGAGGCCGTCCTGGCCGACGCCCCGCCGGCCGAGGAGGGCGAGCATCCGCGCGACCGTGTGTTCGACCTGATGATGCGGCGATTCGACGCGCTGCGCCCCTACAAGCCGGCGCTCGAAGTTCTGCGCCGCGAGCTGCCCGTCGATCCGCCCGCGATGCTCGCCGCCGGTGCGGCGCTGCTGCGCTCGGTGCGCTGGATGCATGAGGCGGCCGAGATCGAGACCGGCGGCGTCCGCGGCGCAATCGCGGTAAAGTTAACTGCTGCGGGGTACTTGGCGACCGCGCGCGTGTGGCATCGCGACGACTCGCCGGATCTCGGGCAGACCATGGCGGCGCTCGATTCGAGGCTGCGCCGGGTCGAGCGGTGGTTGTCGCCGGCGCGCTCGTCCCAACCCAGCGGCGACGGTCAGCCCGCGTAAACCTGCTGTCCGCCTAAGTTGCTGGGCCGCCTAAATTTGCTGCACCGCAAAAAACTTTTCTTGACGCCCGCGGGGCAACCGCCGATATTTTGGGCGTTGTGCAGCGCACAATAGTTGATCCTCCTGAACGGAACCCAACCATGGCAGAAGTCCGCCCCAGTTTTTTTGATTTCGACGTGACCAAGATGATGACCGACTTTCGTTTTCGCCCGTTTGATGTCGAGGCGTTGATGGCCTGCCAGCGGCGCAACATCGAGGCATTGAGCCAGGCCAATCAGCTCGCGGTCGAAGGCGTGCAGGCGGTCGCCCGGCGCCAGATCGAAATCGCCCGCCAGGCCCTCGAAGACGTTTCGGTGCTGTTCCGCGAGATGGCCCAGCCGACCTCGACCGAAGACCGCATTGCCAAGAACACCGAATACGCGAAGCAGATGCTCGAAAAAAGCGTCAGCCACGGCCGCGAGATCACCGAATTGGCAGCCAAGGCCGGCACCGAGGCAGCCGACGTCCTGCGCAAGCGGGCGAGCGAAAGCCTCGACGAGTTGCGCGAGATGGCAAAGCAGCACGCGCCGCGCTGAACCCCCGGCGAGCTTTTTTCGAAGGCCGTGCCGGTACAACCGGGGCGGCCTTTGCACGGCCGGCCGCCTACCGCGGCAGATGGAGGCGGGCGCGAAGCCCGCCCTGAGGAGAGGTTTCCAACCGGACATCGCCGCCGTGGCCGCGGGCCACGTCGCGCGCAATCGTCAGGCCCAGCCCCACCCCCCCCGTCAACGGATTGCGCGACGGGTCAAGACGCACAAAGGCGCGAAAGACGCGGTCGCGGTCGATCGGCGCTATCCCCGGCCCGTCATCATCGACGAGAATGTCGATGCCGTCCTCGCCCGGCGCTGCCGTCAGCCACACCCGGCTGCCGTGGCGGCGGGCATTGCCGATCAAATTGGCCAGACAACGCTTCAACGCGTTCGGCCGGACCGCCATCAGGTACTCCAGCGGCGCGTCGAGCGACAATTCCGTCCCCTCGCGCCGCATCGCCGCGGCGATGTCGTCAAGCAGCATCGCCAGATCGGTTTCGACTGCCGCCTCGGTCCCCTCGCCGCGGGCAAAATCGAGATAGCCGTGCACCATGTGCTCCATCTCGGCGACGTCGGATTTGAGCTCCGCCACCGCCGGGTCGTCGCCGAGGATTTCCAGGGCCAGCTTCATCCGCGTCAAGGGCGTGCGCAGATCGTGCGACACGCCGGCCAGCATCTGCGTGCGCTGCCGGATCTGGCGCTGAATCCGGTCGCGCATCGTCAGAAAGGCGACGGCCGCCTGCCGGATCTCGACAGCACCCTCGATCTTGAAAAACGGCACGTATCGGCCCTTGCCGAAATTGTCGGCCGCCGCCGCCAGCCGCCGCAACGCCTTGACCTGGTTGCGCAGAAACAAAATCGCCACCGCGAGCAGCACCAGCGATGACCCTACCATCCACATGATAAAAATGTAGGTTGTGTAGCTGTACAGCCGGTTCCACGGCACCTGCGCCGTCAGCACACCGTGCGCCAGCTGCACCTTGATGCGCGGACCGTCGGCGTCGTCGAGCCCTTCGATGCGCCACGGCCTCGACACCTTGCTTTGCATTGCCTGTGTCAGCTGATTTTCGAGCATTGTCCCGCTCGGCGGCACCGGCGCCGGCAGATGCCTGCCGCGGGCGAAGGTGAAATGGAGATCGGTCAGCGCGCCGCCATTCGCCAGCAGCCGGGCCGCGGCGGCGTCCGACCCGCCATGATCGAGAGTTTCGACCATCAACGCGATGTCGCCGGCGACGCCGGTCGACAGTCGCCACGAAATTGCCGCCCAGTGCCGGTCATAAAAAACCCAGGTGGCGATCGCCTGCAGCAGGATCAGCGGCATCACGACGATCAGCAGCGAGCGGCCGAACATCGTGCGCGGCAGCACCCGCTTGATCCAGCCGCGCGGGCGGATGTCGCGCGCCCGCCAAACCTCGGCGTCGGCCTCCTCCGGCGGTTCGGGACCGGCCGCGGCCGGCGGTTCGCGACCGCCCGCGACGAGCGGCTCGTCAATCCGGCTTGAGGACATAGCCGGTGCCGCGCACGGTCTGCAGATAGCGGGGAAAGCGCGGGTCGCGCTCGATCTTGCGGCGCAACCGGGTCATCTGGACATCGACGTTGCGCACATTGCCGCTGAACGCGGCGGAGAGCGACAGCTCCTCGCGCGACACCGGCTCGCCCGGCCGCTGCGCCAGGCTCGCCAGCAGCCCGGCCTCGGCCGCGGTCAGGTGGATCGGCTCGCCGCCGCGGAACAGCTCGCTGCGGGCGAGATCGAACCGGCAGCCGCCGAAACGGATTTCCCGCTGCGGCGCGTCGGCGCTCGGCCGGCGCAGCAGCAGGTTGCGGATGCGAAGCACCAGCTCGCGCGGCTCGAACGGCTTCGAAAGATAGTCGTCGGCGCCCTGCTCGAGCCCGTTGACGCGGTCCTCGGGCTCGGCCATCGCGGTCAGCAGCAGCACCGGCAGCCGGCCTTCGCGGCGCAGGTCGCGGGTCAGCGCGAGCCCGTTTTCCCCCGGCATCATCACGTCGAGCACGACAAGGTCGAAGGCGAAGCTTGCGAGCTTGGCGCGCGCCTCGGCCGCGTCGGCCGCCGTTGTGATGCGGAAACCGGTTTCCGACAGATAGCGGCGCAGCAATTCGCGCAGGCGCGCGTCGTCGTCGACGACGAGGAGATGAGGTTCGAGATCGCTCATGCCGCGCCGATCATACGCCCTCCCGGCGATTACCGCTCGCCGCCCAAGATCTCGTCAAAGCGGCGGCGGTCGGCGCTGTCGGCGATGATTGCGAGCAGCACCCTGCGAAAACCGTCGACCGCGGCCGCACCCGTCTGGCGGTAAGCCTCGGCGACCCGGGCGCGCTGCGGGGCCGAGACCGCGCGCTCGAGCGCGCGTCCCGCGGCGGTAAGCTCGAGCAGGCGCTGGCGCCGGTCGTGCGCGCCCGGCCGCTGGGCGACAAACCCCTGCTGCACCAGCTCGCCCAGCACCCGGCTCAGGCTTTGCTTGGTGATACGAAGAATCCCGAGCAGCTCGCTCACCGTCATGTGCGGATGGCGGCCGACAAAATGGATGACGCGGTGATGCGCCCGGCCAAAGCCGTAGCGGGCCAGGATCGCGTCGGGCTCGGCGGTGAAGTCGCGATAGGCAAAGAACAGCAGCTCGATCCCGTCCCGGACCGCGTCCTCGCTCGCCGCTGTCGGCGCGGTTCGCAATTTTATGTCAGACATATTGACTTATCTCGCAACCTTGCTTACGATTTGGGCGTCCTCTGGATATAAGGTTCTAGGCCTTTGGGCCGGCTTTGTCTCCGACCGGGCCGGCCGCGATCTTCGGGTGCGAGGAAACGTCGATGTCCATAGTTCCGTTTGACGACCGCGACGGCTTCATCTGGTATGACGGCCGTCTCCTGCCGTGGCGCGAGGCCAAGCTGCACGTGCTGAGCCACGGGCTGCATTATGCAAGCTGCGTCTTTGAGGGCGAGCGGGTCTACGGCGGCAGCGTCTTCCGGCTCGACGACCATAACGAGCGCCTGCTCAACTCGGCAAAGATTCTGGGCTTCGAGGTGCCCGCCGGCATGGACGACCTCGCCGCGGCAACGCAGCAGGTCATCACCTCAAACAACATCCTCGAAGGGTATGTGCGGCCGATCGCCTGGCGCGGGGCCGAGCAGATGGGGGTCTCGGCGCAGGCGACAAAAATCCACCTGGCGATCGCGGCGTGGGACTGGCCGGCCTATTTCTCGCCCGAGGCGCGCGCCAAGGGCATCCGCGTGAAATGGGCGCCGTGGGCGCGCCCGGCGCCGCATACCGCGCCGACCCAGGCCAAGGCGGCCGGCCTCTACATGATCTGCACGATGTCGAAGCACGACGCTGAGGCGGCGGGATGCGACGACGCGCTGATGCTCGACTGGCGCGGCCGGCTCGCCGAGGGAACCGGCGCCAACCTCTTTCTCGTCATCAACGGCGAATTGCACACGCCGACGCCGGATTGCTTTCTGAACGGCCTCACCCGCCAGACCGTGATCGGCCTGGCAAAAAAGCGCGGCATCAAGGTCGTCGAGCGCGCGATCATGCCCGAAGAGCTGGCCAAGGCCGACGAGATGTTCCTGACCGGCTCGGCCGCCGAGGTGACGCCGGTCGGCGAGATCATCGGCGAGCGCGGCCATTACCGTTTTACCCCGGGCGCCGTCTGCCGGCTGATGTGGGAAGACTACGATCGCGCCGTCGGCAAAAAGGTCGCCGCCACCGCCGCCTGATCCTCCCGCCTGACCAGCCGACGGTCAACGCCCGGCCGTCAAGGGCGGCTCCTTCAGATAGCTTTCGGCGAGCCGGCGTCCGGTTTCGAGCATCAGCTTTTTGTCCATTGCCGGGCTCGTGGCCGGCGGAATACGGATTACGGTGTTGTTGCAATAGGTCGGGATCGCCCCGGCGCCGTTGCGGTGGAGGCCCGTCGGGTCATGGCCGGCGGCGACCGCGCGGATACCGCGCCGGATCTGGTTGCGGAACATGCTGATCCCGCGATCGGTCTCGCTCAGGTGCTCCAGCCCGTGAACGGCGATCGGCCGCTGCGAGACCTGGGCTTCGTAGTCGCCGGGGTGGAGCTGGCTCTCCTCATAGGTATCGGCGGCAAGCTGGCCGGGCAGCATGATGTTGCGGTCGGCCCACCATTCCGGCGTCGTCCTGCCGTCGGTCTCGCAGACGTGGCGGAATTCGATCAGCATCGTGCTGGTGTCGTCGATCGGCAATGCCCAGCGGGTCATCATCGGACCGCTGAAGGCGCGCTCGTCGCGTCCGGTCTCCCAGATCGGCGCCACCTGCTGCAAATTGGGCAGCACGATTTCGACCATCCGCGTCCAGACGTTGTCGCCGATCCGGCGGGTCCCGACATAGACCATCCCGACCGGCGTCTCGACATATTCGAGCTCGGGCAAAACGCCGAACTCTTCGGTGAAGACAGCACCGCTGACGATCGTGTGCAAAAACGCGGTATGGACCGGGTCCATCGTGTTTTCGTGTACCTGCAGCCAGTTAGCCGGAAAACAGTATTTCCGGCCCGGGATCATCCGGTAGCCCGGCCGGTCGTAGGTGTCGTAGACCGGGAACGGCGGCTTCGCCTCGGGCGGGCCCATATAAGCAAAAACGATGCCGTTATATTCGTGGACCGGGTAGGCGCCGTGGAACAGCCGGTCCTTCAAGGTGCTGTCGGCGGGCTCGCCGGGGGTTTCGAGGATCGTCCCGTCGGCGCCGAACAGCCAGCCGTGATAGCAGCAGCGGATGCCTTTATCGCCGACCAGTCCGAATTCGAGCGACGTGCCACGGTGCGGGCAATGCAATTCGAGGAGCCCTGCTTGTCCGCTCTTGTCGCGAAACGCGACGAGGTCCTCGCACATGATCTTGAGCCGCAGCGGCAGGTCTTTCAATTCGTCGGAAAAACACACCGGCTGCCAAAAGCGCCGCAGGTATTCGCCGCACGGCGTGCCCGGCCCGACATGGGTCAAGTCGGCGTCCTCCTGCGGAACGTCACGATGAAGATAGCCGCCGTACCGCGTCTTCAAAAACGGAGCCCGCGTCGCCATCAATCTCCTCCTGTTCACGATCGTGTCCAATGGGCGGCTTTCTTTTTCGCCGGCGGGCCGGCACTTCATGCCAGCCGGGGGAACCGCTTCAAACGCGCGTGATGATAGCGAAAGTCGTGCAGCGGCTCAACAAATGCCCCACGCTGCTGCCGCATCGCCTCGTCCCCAGCGGTTGTGAGGTGTTGGTCAGCTGCTTGCCCTGATCGGGACCACTTCACGTGGAGGTCGTTGCCACCGGGTGTAGGGCCGACGATCACCCTCCTAGACCTCCCGTCATAGCTCAGCGTGCCCCGCTTGACCCTGTACGCGTTGATATCCATTTGCGATATCATGATCCGATGAACCGCCGCCATCGCCGCACGCTCGGCCGGATTTTTGCGGAACCAACTCCTGCCGATCTTCGCTGGAGCGAGGCCGAAACGTTATTGCTGGCGCTCGGAGCCGAGATCAGCGAAGGAGCGGGAAGTCGGGTCCGTGTTGTGCTGAGCGGCGTGCGGGCTGTGTTCCATAGGCCGCACCCAGGCCCCGAAACCAGCCGAGGGTTGGTTCGTGCCGTCCGGGATTTTCTCGCCGCTGCGGGTGTGACACCGGAGGAGGAGTAACGCCGGTGCTCGAATACAAGGGCTACTTCGGAATGGTCGAGGCCGACGACGGGATCTTCGTCGGCCGCGTCGTCGGGCTTCGCGACGTAATTACCTTTGAGGGCGCGGGCTTCGCCGAGGTCGAGCAAGCCTTTCGCGACAGCATCGACGACTATCTTGCCTTCTGTGCGGAACGCGGCGAGCCTCCGGACCGGCCGCACAGCGGCAAGATCCTAGTCCGCGTGAGCCCGGAAGCGCATCGGCGTGCGGCCTTGCGCGCCGAGGCCGAAGGCGTCAGCCTCAATCAGTGGATCGCGCGCCGGATCGATAGCGGGACCTGAAACCGGCGTCGGTTTATTTACAACCTCAGAGGCGGTTACTCCGCGGCGGCGCGGGCGGCGCGCTTGCGCGCGTTGGGGTCGAGGAGCCGCTTGCGCAGGCGGATCGATTTCGGCGTCACTTCGACCAGCTCGTCGTCGCCGACATAGGCGATCGCCTGCTCCAGGCTCATCAGGATGGGCGGGGTCAGCCGCACCGCCTCGTCCTTCGAGGTCGTGCGGATGTTGGTCAGCTGCTTGCCCTTCAATGGGTTGACGTCGAGGTCGTTGCCGCGGGTGTGGGCGCCGACGATCATCCCCTCATAGACCGGCACGCCCGGCTCGATGAACATCGGCCCGCGGTCTTCGAGGTTCCACAGCGCATAGGCGATCGCCGCACCGTCGGCGGTCGACACCAGCACACCGTTGCGCCGGCCCTCCAGCGGCCCCTTGTGCGGGGCGTAGCCGTGGAACAGGCGGCTCATGACCCCGGTGCCGCGGGTATCAGTCAGAAACTCGCCCTGATAGCCGATCAGCCCGCGGGTCGGCCCAAAAAAGGTCAGGCGCAATTTGCCGCCGCCCGAGGGCCGCATCTCCTGCATCTCGGCCTTGCGGCGGGCGAGCTTGTCGACGACGATCCCGGCGAATTCCTCGTCGACGTCGATGACGACCTCCTCGATCGGCTCGAGCCGCTGGCCTGTCGCGGGGTCGGTCGTGAACAGCACCCGCGGGCGCGAGATCGCCAATTCGTAGCCTTCGCGGCGCATCGTCTCGATCAGGACCCCGAGCTGCAATTCGCCGCGGCCGGCGACCTCGAACGCCTCCCGCTGCGCGCTCTGGGTGACCCGGATCGCGACATTGCCCTCGGCCTCGCGGAAGAGGCGCTCGCCGATGACCCGCGAGGTCACTTTCGACCCTTCGCGCCCGGCGAGCGGGCTGTCGTTGACCGAAAAGGTCATTGCCAGGGTCGGCGGGTCGATCGGGTCGGAGGGCAGCGGCTCGTCGACCTCGGGCGCGCAGATCGTGTCGGCGACCGTGGTCAGCTGGAGCCCGGCGACGGCGATGATGTCGCCCGCCTGCGCCTCCTCGATCGGGCGCCGGTCGAGCCCGCGAAATGCCTGCAATTTGGTCAGCCGCGCCTGCTCGACGACCCGGCCGTCGCGCGCCAGCGACTTGACCTGCATGTTGAGCCGCGCGGTCCCGGAGTGGATCAGCCCGGTCAACACCCGGCCGAGATAGGGGTCGTAATCCAACGTCGTCGCCAGCATCGCAAACGGCGCCTCGGGATCGGCCTGCGGCGGCGGCACATGCGAGACGATCAGCTCGAACAACGGCGTCAGGTCGCGGCGCGGCGCATCCGGGTCGATCACCGCCCAGCCACTGCGACCGGAGGCGAACACGGTCGGGAAATCGAGCTGCGCCTCGGTCGCGTCGAGTGCCGCGAACAGGTCGAAGACCTCGTTGTGGACCTCGCCGGCGCGGGCGTCGGGCCGGTCGAGCTTGTTGATCACGACGATCGGCCGCAAGCCCTGGCGCAACGCCTTGCCGAGGACGAACTTGGTCTGCGGCATCGGTCCTTCGGCGGCGTCGACCAGCACCAGCACGCCGTCGACCATGCTGAGGATGCGCTCGACCTCGCCGCCGAAATCGGCGTGGCCCGGCGTGTCGACGATGTTGACGCGCACGCCCCGCCACAAGACCGAGGTGCATTTCGCCAGGATCGTGATGCCGCGCTCGCGCTCGAGATCGTTTGAATTGAGCGCGCGCTCGGCGACCTGCTGATTGGCGCGAAACGCACCCGACTGGCGCAGCATCGCGTCGACCAGGGTGGTCTTGCCGTGGTCGACATGGGCGATGATCGCGATGTTGCGGATATCCATAATTCCAACACAGATCCGCGCCCTGATGGGCGCGGTTTCGGGTGGCGGGTTCGCTGATCCCGGTGTTTTTTGCGGCGAAGCTACAGCGGCTGTCGGAGAACCCCGGTCTCGGCGATCAGCTCCGACAGAGCGCGCTCGGGGCGGGCGCCGACATGGCCGATGATTTCGGCAGCGCACAAACCGCCGATCCTTCCGCAAATGGGCAGCGCCAGCCCGCGGGTCAAGCCGTAGAGAAACCCGCCGGCATAGAGATCGCCCGCGCCGGTGCTGTCGACGACGCGCGCCACCGGTGCGGCTTCGATCCGGTGCTCCTCGCCGTCGGCCAGGATCACGCTGCCCTCTGCGCTGCGGGTCAGTGCGGCGACCGCGACATGGCCGCGCACGGCGGCGGCGGCGGCGGCGAAGTCCCCGGTTTCGTAGAGCGAGCAGATCTCGACTTCGTTGGCGAACAGGATGTCGACGTCGCCGGCGACAAGGTCGCGGAAGGCGGCGCGATGACGCTCGACGCAGAACGGGTCGGAGAGCGACAGCGCCACCTTGGCGCCGGCGGCATGGGCGATCGCCGCGGCCTTGCGAAACGCCTGCTGCGCCAGCGGCGGGTCAAACAGGTAGCCTTCGAGATAAGTGATCCGGGCGGCGCCGACGAGGGCGGGGTCGATGTCGTCCGGCCCGAGCCCGGCGCAGGCGCCGAGATAGGTGTTCAGGGTCCGCTGGCCGTCCGCGGTGACAAGGATCAGGCAGCGCGCGGTGGCGGGGCCGCTCGTCGCCGCGGGCGTGTCGAACCGCACGCCCTGGGCGGTCAGGTCGTGGCGAAACACCTCGCCCAGCAGGTCGTCGCGCACCTTGCCGACAAAGGCGCCGTTGCCGCCGAGCGAGGCGATGCCGGCCATCGTGTTGGCGGTCGACCCGCCCGATGCCTCTATCGCCGGCCCCATGATCCGATAGAGCGCCTCGGCGCGATCGGCGTCGATCAACGCCATTGTCCCTTTGACCAGCGCCTCGCGGTCGAGAAACGCCTCGTCGGCGCGCGCGATAACATCGACAATCGCGTTGCCGATGCCGACGACATCGATCGAAGCTTCAGTCATTTTTCAAAGATTATCCGAGCGAGAAGGAGCTGTGAAATATAGCCGAGCGTCGTTCCTGGCAAGCGCTGGCCTGGCAAGCGCTGGTCGGATTTTCGGTCGGGCTGCGTGCGATCAGCCGCATATCCCGGCAACTTCAGATCGCGTCCCACAGCGCGCGGATGCGGCGGCGCTGGTCGGCGTCGGGCAGCCGGCCAAAGCCGGCGCGGAGATTGTCGGCCATGTGCTCGGGATCGCGGGTCGCCGGGATCACGCAGGTCACCGCCGGCTCGGCGAGGATGTATTTGAGCAGCACCTGCGCCCAGCTCGCGCAGTCGAGCTCGCCGGCCCAATCCGGCAGCGGCCGGCCGCGCACCCGGCCCACCAGCCCGCCTTGGCCGAGCGGCTGGTTGACAATGACCGCGACCCCGCGCGCCGCCGCCACCGGGAACAGGTCGCGCTCGGCCGCCCGGTCGGCCAGCGAATAGCCGCACTGGACAAAGTCGATGCCGGGCTCGGTTTCGAGAATCCGCCGGAGCTGAGGAAAGGCGCGGGCCGTGTAGTGCGCAAGCCCGATGTAGCGGATGCGGCCGTCGGCCTTCATCTCGCGCAGGACGGGCAGATGGGTCTGCCAGTCGACGAGGTTGTGGATCTGCATCAGGTCGACGACATGGCTGCGCAGCAGGGCGGCCGAGTGCCGCATTTCGGCGATGCCCTTGTCGCGGCCGGTGGTCCACACCTTGGTCGCGAGAAAGGCGCGCGGCCTGGCGCCGAGATCGGCGAGCAGATCGCCCGCGACGCCCTCGGCCCGGCCGTACATCGGCGAGCTGTCGATGATCCGGCCGCCGGAGGCCAGCAGCCGGCGCACGACCTCGCGCAGCGGGCGCCGCGCATTCTCGTCGGCGCCGACATCGAAGACCGGCCAGGTGCCGAGGCCGATGACCGGCATCGCTTCGCCGGTCGACGGGATCGGGCGCGACAGCATCGGCGTGTCGGGCATCGGTTCACACTCCTTGGCTCGTTCGTGCCGAACTCTTGCCGCATTCGGCCGGGTTCGGCGCTATCTTAACAGACGATCTTGACGCGCCCCGCCGATCAGCGGCCGTCGGGTCCGGCGCCGAGGAACGCGCAGCCAAGGAGGGAATGTGACCCGACCGCACGTCGCCGACGATTTCGACGCCATTCACCAGCGAATCCAGGAGCTGCGCCGCGAAACCGCCGCCGCGCCGGCGAGCAAGCCGGGCCAGCCGGCGCGTCCCCAGACCGCGCCGAGCGAGCACGAACGGCGGCTTGAGGACCGGCGCCACGGCTTGCCGCCGCCCTGGGTTCCGACGATCTTTGTCAAAAAGCCGACCAACAGCGAAATTGCCCGCCGCTTCTGGCATAACCGCGCGGGTTGGTGAGGCCCGGTATTTTGGGTTGGGCGTGAGGCTGTATTCTAATGGCTGAGCTCGCCTTCAAGCGAATGGCGGTCGACGAATTCCTGCGCTGGGAGGACGGGACCGACGCGCGCTATGAGCTGGTCGACGGCATCCCCAAGGCGATGGCGCCGCCGACGCCCGGCCATGGCGTGCTGGCGGTGGCGCTCGGGGCCGAGCTGCGGTCGGCGCTGCGCTCGCGCCGCCCCTGCGTCGTGCAAGCCGAAGCCGGGATCGCGCGGCCGGGGCGGGACGACACCTGCTATATCGCCGATCTTGCGGTGACCTGCGACCCGCCGCGGCGGGGCGACCGGCTGATCCGCGACCCGTTTCTTGTCGTCGAAATCCTGTCGCCGGGTACCAGCGTGTTCGATCGCCAGACCAAAGTGCCCGATTACCGCCGCATCCCGAGCGTGCAGGAGATTCTGCTGATCGATTCCGAAACCATATTCGGCGAAATCCTGCGCCGCGGCGGCGAACAGTGGATCACCGAAATCGTCCGCGGTCCCGACGCGGTTCTTGCGCTTGCCTCGATCCCGCTGTCGGTGCCGATGTCCGAGCTTTACCAAGGTCTGTTCGTGCTCGCGCCGGAGCAGGGAACCTTGCGCGGCGGCTGATCGCCGGCGGATTACCGGAAAGCGCCGATGATCACCTTCGACACCGATCCCGCCCGTTACCGGCATTGGCGGCTGACATGCGGCGGGCCGGTCGCGACCCTGACCCTCGATGTCGCCGAAGACGGGGGGCTCGACCCCGGCTATCGCCTCAAGCTCAATTCCTATGATCTGGGGGTCGACATCGAATTGGCCGACGCACTGAACCGCATCCGTTTCGAGCATCCGACGGTCCGGGTTGTGGTTTTGACGAGCGGCAAGGAGCGGGTGTTCTCGTCGGGCGCCAACATCTACATGCTGGGCCAGGCGAGCCACGCGCAGAAGGTCGATTTCTGCAAGTTCACCAACGAGACCCGCAACGGCATTGAAGATTCGAGCGCCAATTCGGGACTCAAGTTTCTGGCGGCGGTCAACGGCGCCTGCGCCGGCGGCGGCTACGAGCTGGCGCTCGCCTGCGACGAGATCATCATGGTCGACGACCGGTCGAGCACGGTCAGCCTGCCCGAGGTGGCGCTGCTCGGGGTGTTGCCGGGCACCGGCGGCCTGACCCGGCTTGTCGACAAGCGCAGGGTGCGCCGCGACCTCGCCGACGTGTTCTGCACGACCGCCGAGGGGGTGCGCGCCGACCGCGCCCTGGCGTGGAGGCTCGTCGACTGGACAGCATCCCCCGCCCGATTTCAGCAGCTCGTCGGCGAGCGCGCCGCGGTGCTCGCGGCATCGAGCGACCGCCCGGCAGCGGCCGCGGGCATGGCATTGCCGCCGCTCGACCGCAGCAGCATAAGCGAGCGCGGCTGGCGTTACCGCCGGGTCGCGGTCGAGATCGCCCGCGCCGAGCGCGTCGCCACGGTCACCGTGACCGCGCCCGGCGACAACGAAGCGCCCCCCGGCATCGACGGCATCCTTGCCGCCGGGGCCGGGTGGTGGCCGCTCGCAATGGCGCGCGAGCTCGACGACGCCTTGCTGCTGCTGCGCGCGAACGAGCGCGAAATCGGCACCCTGGTGCTGAAGACGCGCGGCGACATCGGTTCGGTGCTGGCCTGCGACGCGGTGGTCGCCGCCCATCGCGGGCATTGGTTTGTGCGCGAGACCATCGGATTGCTGCGCCGCACCTTGCAGCGCCTCGAGGTTTCGTCGCGCAGCCTGTTCGCGGTCGTCGACGAGGGCTCGTGCTTTGCCGGCAGCCTCTTTGAATTGGCGCTTGCCGCCGACCGCAGCTACATGCTCGCGGACGGCCCGCGGATCGCGCTCGGCCCGCTCAATCGCGGCGGTCTCGAAATGGCCAACGGGCGCACGCGGCTCGCCGCGCGCTTCAACGACGACAAGGTGGAGCTGCCGGACGGCGTGCGCGACGCTGCCACCGCGCTTGCCGAGGGCCTGGTGACGTTCGCGCCGGACGAGCTCGATTGGGGGGACGAGATTCGCCTGGCGATCGAGGAGCGCGCCAGCTTGTCGCCCGACGCGCTCTCCGGCATGGAAGCCAATCTGCGCTTTGCCGGCGCCGAGACCGTCGCCAGTAAAATCTTCGCCCGGCTCTCCGCCTGGCAGAACTGGGTGTTTTCGCGGCCCAACGCCACCGGCGAGCACGGCGCGCTCAAACGCTACGGCAGCGGCGCCAAGCCGCGCTTTGACCGCGAGCGGGTTTGACGCTATTCGGATAAAGCATTAACGCCGCGCGCCCAGCGGCTTCAGGGCGGCGGACCAAACAGCTCACAGGGCGACATGGCGATCGATTACCGGCAGGCGATCCCGAACAATGTCGGGCTCGACGACAATCGCGCCTTGCAGCGCGCGCTCGAACATTGGCAGCCCCGCTTTGTCGACTGGTGGCGCGAAATGGGGCCGAGCGGGTCGCACAATCACGAGGTCTATCTGCGCACCGCCGTCGCCGTCGACCGCGAGGGCTGGGCCAAGTACGGCATGGTCCGGATGCCGGAATACCGCTGGGGGATTTTCCTCGCCGACCCGGCAGCCGACCGCCGCATCGGTTTTGGCGATGCGTTCGGCGAGCCGGTGTGGCAGCAGGTGCCGGGCGAGCACCGCGCCAACCTGCGCCGGCTGATCGTGACCCAGGGCGACACCGAGCCCGCCTCGGTCGAGCAGCAGCGCCTGTTGGGACTGACCTGCCCGTCGCTCTACGATTTGCGCAACCTGTTCCAAATCAATGTCGAGGAGGGCCGCCATCTGTGGGCGATGGTGTACCTGCTGCACGCTCATTTCGGCCGCGACGGGCGCGAGGAAGCCGAGGAACTGCTGTCGCGGCATTCGGGCGACCCCGACAAGCCGCGCATCCTCGGCACCTTCAACGAGCCGATCGCCGATTGGCTGAGCTTTTTCATGTTCACTTATTTCACCGACCGCGACGGCCGCTATCAGCTGAAAAGCCTGGCCGAGAGCGCTTTCGACCCGCTGTCGCGGACCTGCCGGTTCATGCTGGCCGAAGAGGCCTACCACATGTTTGTCGGCCGCACCGGGATCACCCGCGTCATCCAGCGCACGCTGGAGGTCATGGGGGCGCTGGGCAGCGAGGACCCGGCCGACATCCGCGCGGCCGGTGCGATCGACCTGCCGACTTTGCAGCGCTACGTGAATTTCTGGTTCAGCTCGTCGCTCGACCTGTTTGGTGCCGAGATTTCGTCGAACGCCGCGGCCTATTTCGCGACCGGCATCAAGGGCCGGCCGGACGAAGCCCAGTACAAGGACCATCTGGCCTTGGGCGAGCGCCTCGTCATCGACGTCCCCGACTCCAAGCTCGGCGTTTTCCCGGAAGAGGTCGCGATGCGCAACGCGATGAACGAGGTGACGCGGCTCGCCTATGCCGCCGATTGCGACATCGGTATCCGCCGCTGGAACCGGATGATCGCCGAGGCCGGGTACGCTTTTCGGCTGGCGTTGCCGAGCCCGCGGTTTCACCGCTCGGTCGGCGTGTGGGCCGGCGTCCGCACCGACCCGCAAGGGAACCCGGTCGGCGATGGCGAATGGACGGCGGGCGATGCGAAATGGCTGCCCGGCGAGGCCGACCGCAGCTTTGTCAAGGCGCTGATGCAGCGCGTCGGCGAGCCCGGCAAGATGGCCGGCTGGCTCGCCCCGCCGGAGATCGGCATCGACAACCTGCCGCCCGCCTACGAATACGTCCGCCTGCACTAGACGAGCGCGGCTTTCGCCCTACGCACGCCATCTTCCCGCCATACCGGGTCGCTGATATTGCGAACTTGCGGCTGAGAGCGCTAGAGAGCCGTTTCCGACCGGGTTGGTGCACCGTCTTTGCGAGGAGCGCAGCGACGCGGCAATCTCGATCAGAGATACGCTCGGCGGCTTGAGATTGCTTCGCTTCGCTCGCAATGACCATTTCGAAGCAGGTAGTTCGATCTGATCGAAAACCGCGTTAGTCCTCGGCGGCCTGCGACTTGGCGCGAGTGAAGGCGGCGCGTGGGATGTCGCGGATATGAAGGTCGCGCTGCGGGAACGGCAGCTCGATCCCGTGCTCGTGAAAGGCGTCCCACAGACCGAGAAAAACGTCGCCCTTGATGTTGACGACGCCGTCAGCCGGGTCTTCGATCCAGAACAGCAGCAGCATGTTGACGGCGCTGTCGCCAAATCCGGTGACGTGGCAGAGCGGCGGCGGCCAGGCGAGGACCCGCTTGGTCTCTTTGGCGACCGCGACCGCCAGCTCGCGCACCCGGTGCAGGTCGCTCGCATAGGCGACGCCGAACTCGATTTCGAGCCGCACCAATGAGTTCGTGTAGGACCAGTTGACGACCTGGTTGGTGATCAAATTCTCGTTCGGGATCAGGTATTCCTTGCCGTCGCGGCCGCGCACCGAGGCATAACGCCCGCCGAGATAGGTCACCGAGCCAAAGGTGCTGCCGATCTCGATCACGTCGCCCGGCTTGATCGAGCGTTCGAGCAGCAGAATGATGCCGCTGACAAAGTTCGACACGATCTTTTGCAGACCAAAACCGATGCCGACGCCGACGGCACCACTGAACACGGCAAAGGCGGTAAGATCGATGCCGACGAGGTCGAGGCCGATCAGCAGCGCGACCGACACCAGCACGATGCGCGCGAGATTGCTGCTCAGCGCCCGCACCGAAGGGCTCAACGCCGAGGTGCGCTGAAGGCGCGCGTCGATCAGCCGGGCGAGCGCCAAGGCGATCCACAGCAGGACCGCCACCATCAGCACCGCCTTCAGCACCAGCAGCAACGAGATCCGCACCGTCCCCAGCGTGATCGCGAGGCTGTCGAGACCGGATTCGGTGGGCGCCAGCAGACCGGTGATGTCGAGTGCCGCGGCGATCCAGGCGAGGGTCGCGACGGCGCGCGCCAGCAACGGGTTGCGCAGCAGCAGCGCCGAGGCCCGGATGATGATCCACAGCCCGGTCAGGCTGGCGGCGATTTCGATCAGCCGGTGCTGGCCGCCGAGCTGTGCTATCGCATGGGCCGCGATGACCAGCAGCAGCCACGCGTAAAAGAAAATCGTCAGGCGCAGCAGCCCCTCGGGGATGCGAAGCGCCGGATAGCGCGCCGTCACCGCTCCCAGAAAGCGGGCGGCCGAGGCGCGGGTGGCCGCCCGGAGCCCCCAGGCGACGAGAAAGGCAACCAGGACGACGCCGAGCTGCATCGCCAATGGCTCGTAGACGTCCGGCGAGGCTGCGAACAGCTTCAGGCGCAGCAGCCAGCCGGAAAAATCCATGTTGCCGAACAGATCCAACGGCGCCTCTCTTCTCGCGGCAAGCTCCGGGGTGTATTGTATCCAACGCCGAGGGGAGACCGGCAGCACCGCCGCGCAACCGCATCGCGCCGCTGCCGGCGGCGTGTCGTCGGGATCGCAGCCCGGCGCGGCGGCTGCTCGCGGAGACCAGTGCCTATTGCACTGTCATTTCGCCGAGATAAGCGCGGCGGATCTGCTCGTTCTGGCGCAATTCGGCCGACGGGCCGCTGAGCACGACCTCGCCCGTTTGCAGCACATAGGCGCGGTCGGCGATCGACAACGCCATGTTGGCATTCTGCTCGACCATAAAGACCGTGGTGCCCTGGCGGTTGATCTCGCGGACGATGTCGAAGACCTGTTCAACATAGGCCGGCGACAGCCCCATCGACGGCTCGTCCATGCACAAGAGCTTCGGATGCGCCATCAGCGCGCGGCCGATCGCGACCATCTGCTGCTCGCCTCCCGACAACGTGCCGGCGAC
This sequence comes from uncultured Alphaproteobacteria bacterium, assembly GCA_963712825.1. GTDB lineage: Bacteria > Pseudomonadota > Alphaproteobacteria > ATCC43930 > CGMCC-115725 > AP-15. Next base: position 60,291 of record CAVQJP010000028.1, on the reverse strand, counting down.
CTGCCGCAAGCGTTCCTCGACCCGCGGAAAGAGCGCGAAGACGCGCGCCAGATCCTCGTTGAACTCGGGGCCGCGCCGGCGCGTATAGGCGCCCATTTCGAGGTTCTCGTAGACCGTCATGCGCGGGAACAGGCGGCGCGCCTCCAGCACCGGGGCGATGCCGCGGCGCACCCGCTCGGCGGTGCCGACCCCGTGCAAGGAATGCCCCTCGTAGACGACCTCGCCGCGGGTCGGGCGCACGATCCCCATGATCGCCTTCATCGTCGTCGACTTGCCCGACGCGTTGCCGCCCAACAGGCAGACGATTTCGCCAGCCTCGATCCGGTAGTCGACCGATTTCAGCACGTGGAGGTCGCCGTAATGGGTGTCGACCGCCCTGAATTCGAGGAGCGGAGCGCTCACGCGTAAACCGTGCTCCGGCCGAGATAGGCGCGGATCACCTCTTCGTCACGGCGCACCGTGTCGGGCGGCCCTTCAGCGATCTTTTCGCCATGGTCGAGGACGACGACCTTGTCAGCGAGGCTGACCACCACATCGAGCTTGTGCTCGATCAACACGATCGCCAACCCGTATTGGTGCAGGCTCCTGATCTGGTCGGCGAGCTCCAGGGTTTCGGCCGGGTTCATGCCGGCGGTCGGCTCGTCGAGCAGCAAGAGCCTGGGCTGCGCGGCGAGGGCGCGGGCGATCTCGGTGCGCCGCCGGTTGGCATAGGACAGGCTCGACGCGACATGGCCGGCGCGGGGCAACAGCCGGTTGCCGAACAAGGCCAGGATTTCGAGCGCGCGCTCGCGCGCCGCTTCCTCCTCGCGCCGGGTCCGGGGCAAGCGCAAGAGCGCGCCGACGGCGCCGGTGCCGAGCCGCGCATGCATGCCGATCATGACGTTTTCGAGCACCGTCAGGTTCGGGAACAGCCGGATGTTCTGAAAGGTGCGGGCAATCCCGCATTCGAGCACGCGGTGCGACGGCAGCCGCCCGATCTCGCGGCCGGCAAAGCGGACCGAGCCGCTGTCGGGGGTCACGAGACCGGTCACGGCGTTGAACAACGTCGACTTGCCCGAGCCGTTGGGGCCGATCACGGCGACGACCGAACCCGCCGGCACGCTGAGCGAAACCGAGCGCAGCGCAACGAGCCCGCCAAAGCTGACGGTCAGGTCGGCGATGTCGAGCAGCGGCCCGGCGGCACGGCTCGCACCAGGTTCGTCGCCGCCGATCCCCTTCAGCGCGGCAAACCCGCCCCGCGCCACCTGCGCCGATTGCTGATCGAGGGTCAGGGACGGCATATGCCGCGATGCCGGGATCAGGCCGTCGCGGCGGTAGAGCATCATCAGCACCAGGATCAACCCAAAGATGAGCTCGATCGACGAGGCGAGCTCGACATGCTGCAGCCAGCCGACGTCGACGAGGCGCCCGAGCGCGTGCAGCCATTGCGACAAATCTTCGAGAAACCAGGATTGCAGCACCTGCAGCAGGATCGCCCCGACGACGACCCCCCAGACGCTGCCGATTCCGCCGAACACGACCATGACGAGGATCATGACCGAGACCGGAAACATGAACATGTCCGGTGTCGCGGTCTGCAATTTGGCGACGTAGAAGGTGCCGGTGGCGCCGGCAAAAGCGGCGCCGGTGGCAAAGGCGAGCAATTTGAAGCGGACGCGGTTGACGCCCATCGCCGCGGCGGCGATCTCGTCCTCGCGGATCGCCATCCAGGCGCGGCCGATGCGCGAATCCTTGAGCCGCAGGCTGGTGGCGATCAACAGCGCGACGATACCGACCCCGACATAGTAATAGGGTGTCGCGCTGACGCCGAAGCTGTGGCCGAAAAGCTGCGGGGCGGCGACCCCGTTCAACCCCATCGCACCATTGGTCACGCTCGGCGTGTTGCGCACGACAATCGGCACGATCTCGCCGAACCCCAGGGTCACGATCGCCAGATAGTCGCCTTTGAGGCGCAGTGTCGGGGCGCCGAACAGCAGGCCGAAAAAAGCTGCGATCACGGCCGAAAGCGGCAGCATCAGCCAGAACGACACCTGGAAATGGACGACGTCGCCAGTGGCGCCCGGCATCCGCGCGACCAGGTCGAGCCAGCGGAACGGCTCCCAAAAGCTGCTCCATTCCGGCTGCAGCTGGAACGAGCTGGCGATCCCGTAGGTATAGGCGCCGATCGCGAAAAATGCGGCGTAGCCGAGATCGAGCAGCCCGGCAAAGCCGACGACGATGTTGAGGCCGAGCGCCAGCGCGGCAAAGGCGAGCGCGTTCGCCGCCGAATTGATGTCGGCGTCGTTGTGGTGCAGGATCGGGAACAGCAGCGCCAAAACGGCGACCGAAACGATCGCGAGGCGAACCCGGGCGCGGGGCGAAACAACGGCGGCAAAGGACGCGGCCGGGCGTGGCGCCGCCCGCAGCACCTCCGTGCCCGCAGGCGGCGACTTGTCCAACTCGGCCATCTTACGATTTCGTCGGGGTGGAGCGGCCGAACAGACCGGACGGGACAAAGACGAGAACCAGGACGAGGATCGAGAAGATGATCACATCGGTCCAGCGCACCGCGATCAGCTGGCCGCCCAACGTCTCGATCAGCCCGATCAAGAGGCCGCCGACCATGGCGCCTGGGATGCTGCCGATCCCGCCCAGCACCGCGGCGGTAAAGGCGCGCAGCCCCGCCGTGTAGCCGATGATAAAGCTGGTGTAGTTGTAGTAGAGGCCAAAGATCAGCGCCGCCGCGCCGGCCAGCGCCGAGCCGAGAAAAAACGCGGTGACGACAACCCGGTCGACATTGACGCCCATCATGCGCGCCGCTTCGGCATCCTGCGCCGTCGCGCGCATCGCTTTGCCGAGGCGGGTGCGGTTGACGAACAAATGCAGCCCCACCATCAGCACCACGGCCACAATCCAGATCAGCACCTCCTTCAATTCGACCACCACCTGACCGAATTGCCAGCGCACGACCGGGAGCGGGTTGGGGTAGTTCTCTGAGCCGGCGCCGACCGTCAACAGGATGATGTTGAAGAGGATGTAGGAGACGCCGATCGTGGTGATCATCGCCGCGGTGCCGCGCACGCCGCGCAGCGGCCGCAGCGACAGCCGCTCGATCGCAACGCCGATGACCCCGGCGGCCGCCATCGTCACAAAAAAGGCAAAGGCGAGCGCGCCCGCCAGCGCCGCCCCGGTCAGAACCTGCGTCTGCCCCGAGATGCCGAGCAGCTGCAACGCCCACATGCCGATAAACGAGGCAACCATGAACACGTTGAAGTGGGCGAAGTTGATCAGCTCCAGGATGCCGTAGACGAGGGTAAAGCCGAGCGCCAGCAGGGCGTACATCGCACCGAGGCTGAGCCCGTTGACGACCTGCTGGAGCAGCACCCCGGTTTCGGTCATGGCGATCGGGCGGCCGGGTCCAACACGACAGTCATCGGCCCGCGCTCACGAGCTCGCCGGCGCCACCCCGATGTACTTGTACTGGTGGAGCACGTCGTCGAGCGGATATTTGTCGTTCCGGGTGATCTGGAAGACGCTGATGACCCGGTTCTCGACGTCGCCGTTGGCGTCAAAGCTGATTTCGCCCTGCAACGTCTTGACGTGGGATTGCTGGATCGCGTCGCGGACAGCGTCGCGGGTCACGTCCTTGCCCGAGGCGGCGACCCGCTTGATCGCGTCGAGGATGACGAGCGCCGCGTCGTAGGCGGTGATCGAGTAGTTGTCGGGCTGCTGGCCGTATTTCTTGACAAAGGCCTGGATCATCGGCGCGGCGTCGGGATTTTCGAGCACATTGGGTGCGGCGATCGTCGCGTACCATCCCTGCGCTGCCGGAAAGCCCCCGCCCTTCAGGATTTCGGCGCCGTAGACGCCGTCGCCGCCGGCTTTGATCACGTTCGGGATGATGTCGTAGGATTCCTTGACCACCTTGACCCCGGCCTGGGCCACGCCGCCGTAATACAGCGCCTCCGGGTTCAGCGCCTTTATTTTGGTCAGTGTCGTCGTGTAGTCGGCCTCTTTCGGGTTCAGCTGGTCGCGGCCGAGGACATTGATGCCGCGCTTCTTGGCCTGCGCCTGAAACGCGTCGGCCAACCCGACCCCGTAGGCGCCGCTGTCGTCGAGCACATAGACCGACTTTACCTTCAGCGTGTCGGCGAAATAATTCGCCATGTTCGGACCCTGAAACGCATCGGTGGTGACCGTGCGGAAATAAACCGCCTTTCCCCCGGGGCGGTACTGTGCCGCGAATTTCGGGCTGGTGATGTCGGGGTTGGTCGAGCTCGGCGTGATCGTCGCGAGACCGCCCTGGCTCAAGATCGGCGACATCGCCTTGCCCGAGCCGCTCATCTGCGGGCCGATCGAGGCGACCACCGCATCGTCGGAGACCATTTTGCGGGCATTGGTCGCGGCCTGGGCCGGGTCGTACTGGCCGGCGGTGGCGGTGCCGTCGTCGAGCTGCAGCGCGTCGATCTTGTACCCGCCGACGCCGCCCGCGGCGTTGGCCTCGTCGATTGCCAGCATCGCGCCGTCCTTGATCAGCTCGGCGTCATGCGCGTCGGCGCCGGTAAACGGCAGCGTGATGCCGATCTTGACCGATTTGTCCGCGGCGAGCACCGGGCCGGCGCGACCAGCCAGCGCGCCGGCGAGCGCAGTTGTCGACAGGCTGATGATGACAGAACGGCGCGACAGCATTTCCGGCCCTCCCCGTTTCGAGGCTTCTGTGTTGCAGCAAATGTCGTGCCGAGCGCGGCGCGACGGCGCAGCCCGGAAATTACACGATCTTGCGGCGCGGATCAGCTTTCTCTGTTGCCGCGGCATGCCGCTTGAGCAAACCCGAGACCAGCGAGCTCAATGACGGGGCTTCGCCGGCGCGAAACGCGACCGGGCGGCACATCGCCATCGCGACAAGGCCGATACGCGCCATCTTTTGCGCGGCATAGGCGCTTTCGGCGGCGTTGGCGCTGATCCGCTCGATGACCGCACCGCCGAGCTGCTGGACGAGGACGCCGCCGACGAGGTCGACGGCGCCGACAAGCCCGGCCCCGCCGACGAGCCGCCGCACCAAATGCACGGTGCCGGCGAAACCCGGCCGCTGGCCGTAGATCTCGGCGACCTCGCGGACGAGCCGCATCGCGCGCGCCGCAAAAAAGAGCGTGTCGGTCAGCAAAGTCGGGCTGACCGCGTTGATCGCAAACGCCTGGGCGGCGGCGCGGCGGACCGCCGCCTCGGCCAGCTTGTCGGCCGGGGCGAGGACAAAGCGCCCGAACAGATCGAGCGCGTCGCTGCCGGTGTGATGGGTCTCGACAACCGCGCGGTAATTGCCGACCGGGCCGGCGAGCAGCGGGTCGCGCGCGAGAATCGCCGCCGCCGTGTCGAGCTCGCGCTTGAGATCGCCGGCGAGGGCGGTGGGGATCAGCCGCCGCAGCCGCTCGGCCGAGCGCAGCCGCGCGAGGCCGCGCAGCTCGGCGCCCAGCCAATAGAGCGCGCCGCCGGCGCCGGCCGCGACTGCCGCCGCCGCCGCGACGCCCGAGAAGGCACCGTGGGCGAAGGCGCCGCCGACAAATTCGGCAAGGTCGATCGCGACGACGCCGACGACCAGGATGCCGATCCCGGCCGCCGCCACCGCCAAGGGCGACGGGAAACCGCGGCGCGCGGGTCGCGGCGGGGTTGGCTCGGGCGGCGGGGGCAGGTTCAGCTCGAGCCGCCCGGTCGCCTCCGTCGGGATGATGCGCGGGCGCGCCCACGCGCCGCGCAGGTCAGGCCCGGTTTCCATGGTCACGACCAGTCGCATCCTCGCTCGGGGTATACGCGCACCCGCAGCAGCTCCGCCCGCCGCCGCAGGCTCCCGACATGATCCGCCCGTAACGGCGGTCCGATCATAGCGCTCGTCACAACCTCGTCGACCAGCAGGGCGGAGGCGCGCAGCCTATTGCGCCAACGCCGATTGCACCAAGGTTCGGCGGAATGCGCGTTTGCTTTTCCACCCTGCTCGCTCCCAGCGGAAGCGGGTCCGGTCTGCGCTTGGCCTGCGCCGCGATGACAAGCTGACCGGGATAATCGTCATGGCTTCGAGATGGGGACGCTAGCCCCAGATTTCGCGGGCGGTTTCGACGACGAGGCGGAGCTTGGCGCTCTGCTCCTCGATCGCGAGCGCGTTGCCCTCGACGGTCGACGAGAACCCGCATTGCGGGCTGAGACAGAGCTGCTCCAGCGGCACGTATCTCGCCGCCTCGTCGATCCGCCGCTTCAACTCGTCCTTGGTTTCGAGTGCCGCGCGCTTGCTGGTGACGAGCCCGAGCACCACCCGCTTTGGCCCGCGCGGCACAAAGCGCAAAGGCTCGAACCCGCCCGAGCGCGCGTCGTCATGTTCGAGAAAAAACCCGTCGACCGCCAACTCGCCGAACAACGCCTCGGCGACGTGGTCATAGCCGCCCTCGGCCACCCAGGACGAGCGGAAATTGCCGCGGCACATATGGGTGCACACGGTGATGCCGGCGGGCCGGCCGGCGAGCGCGGCGTTGATCAGGCGGATGTTGGTCAGGTGCTGCTGCTCGCCGTCGCCGCCGATGCTCGTCACATAGGCGCGCTGCGCCGGGTCGTTCAGATAGGCGAGGCTGGTGTCGTCGAGCTGCAGATAGGTGCAGCCGAGTGCGGCGAGGCCGGCGATCTCGTTTTTGTAGACTTCGGCGAGATCGTGCCAGAACGCATCCATGTCGGGATAGGCGGTCCGGTCGATGACCGCCCGCCCGCCGCGGTAATGCAGCATCGAGGGCGACGGGATCGTCAATTTCGGGGTCGTCCCCGCCGGCGCCACCGATTTCAGATAGGCGAAATCCTCGGCGAAGATCGTCTCGTCGAGGGTCAGCCTGCCGTCGATGCGAAACGCCCCCAGCGCCGCCTCGACCGGGCCCGCCTCGTTCCTGAACTGGATGCGCAAGGTCTGATCGGATTTCCGGACCCCGCCGATCCGGTAAAGAAAATCCATATGCCACGAGCCGCGGCGAAACTCGCCGTCGGTGACGCCCAGCAGCCCGATCTCGCGCTGCATCCGCACGGCGTCGCGGATCGCGTCATCCTCGACCCGCCGCAGATCCTGCGCCGAAATCCGCCCCGCCTGATGCTCCGCCCGCGCCTTCAACAGCTCCGGCGGCCGCAGCAAGCTCCCGACATGCTCCGCCCGAAACGGCGGCCCCGAAGTTTCGGTCATTTTCGCGTTCCTCCCAGATAGTCGCCTTCCCGGCGAAGGCCGGGACCCACGGCGGTCATGGGCACCGGCCTTCGCCGGTGTGGCGGAAAAGGAATCTCACCACTGCCTTGGGGAAAACCTCGACGTCAGTGCCGTCGTCTTACTCGTGGTCTAATCGTCTCGTATACGGCAGTAGAGCTTCCGCACAACGCTCCGGTCCTAAGAATGGGCCAGCTAAAGCAGTAATATTTCTTAGCCGATTCAGCCGGAGTGTCTTCTGTGGCGGTAGAGCGATTGCCGGAACGATAAAGAACTCCCATTGATCGGGGTCGCGGTGGTCGGCAGCGCTACCGAATACCCCATTCCACGCGAATACGTACACATGGGCTGGTCTGTCGACCTTCTTTGTCCATACTATCCCGGCTGAGTCGAACCATCCCGTTCGCGAAGCGATGTCGAAAATTCCAGGGCCAGCCTTTTCAGGAGATCTTAGCGCCGCTTGCTTTATTGGGTCCCAAGTCTGCCAAGCAGCCGACTGTTTCAATTCGAGCCGGGCGCCCAACTCGTGCTCAAAGTCCCATCCTGACCAATTATCACCAACATGCCGCCATCCGCTCTGCGCAAGATATGGCTCGATCATTGCCTCGACAAAGACGCTTCGATATTGATTCTGAATGAGCCGCTGATCAAAAAGCCGGCCTGCCAATCTCAGAGCAATTTCATTCATCTTCGATCAGAACGGGATGTCGTCGTCGAGGTCTTCGCGCAGGCCGCGGCGCTGCCCGGCGGGGGCGGCGCTGCTGCGGCCGGGGGTGACCGGGGTCGCGCGCGGGGCGGGCTCGTCGGCGTAGCCGCCGGAGTAGCCGTCGTCGTCGTCCGTTGACGGGCCGCCGGCGGAGCCGCTAGCACCGCGACCGCCGCCGGCGCCGTCGAGCATCGTCAGCTCGCCGCGGAACTTTGGCAGCACGATCTCGGTCGTGGTGCGCTCCTGGCCGCCCTGGTCGGTCCATTTGCGGGTCTGCAACGCACCCTCGAGATACACCTTCGAGCCCTTGCGCAGGTATTTCTCGGCGATCTCGGCGAGGCGCTCGTTGAAGATCACGATGCGGTGCCACTCGGTGCGCTCCTTGCGCTCGCCCGAATTGCGGTCGCGCCAGGTGTCCGAGGTCGCGACCGTAAAGTTGGCGATGCGGGTGCCGTCCTGGGTCGAGCGCATTTCCGGGTCGCGGCCGAGATTGCCGATCAAGGTCACCTTGTTGAGGCTGCCAGCCATGGGGTCTCCGTACTTCCGTCGCTGCCGGGAATGCCCATCTTATCAAACCCAGCGGATGTTCCCACTTTATTCTTAAACTTCGGGAAACAGCACATGACGTACCTTTCACCGATCGACGATCCCACTCTTTCGCCGCTCAATCGGGGCGACAGCACGCCGGGATCGCTCGACACCCCACTCAACGCTTCGCTCGCCGCCCCCGAGGACATCGCACTCTTCGACGCCTATTCGCGCGCCGTGATCGGTGCCGTCAACAAGGTCGGGCCGGCGGTCCTGCACCTGCAGGTGACCGGCGCCAAGGACGGCGCCGGCGGCGCCGGCTCGGGGGTGGTCTTCACCCCCGACGCCTATGTCCTGACCAACAGCCACGTCGTCAACGGCGCGCGCAAGATCGAGGCCGCCTTTCCCGACGGCCGCACCCTCGGCACGACCCTCGTCGGCGACGACCCCGACACCGATCTCGCGGTGCTGCGCCTCGACGGCGACACCTCGGCCTTTGCCCGGCTCGGCAATTCGCGGCAATTGCGGGTCGGCCAGCTGGTCGTCGCGATCGGCAACCCGTTCGGGTTTCAGTGCACGGTCACGGCCGGCGTCGTCAGCGCCCTCGGCCGCTCGCTGCGCACCCGCTCGGGCCGGCTGATCGACAGCGTGATCCAGACCGACGCGGCGCTGAACCCGGGCAATTCCGGCGGGCCGCTCGTCACCGCCGCGGGCGAGGTTGTCGGCATCAACACCGCGATCATCGGCATGGCGCAGGGCATCTGCTTTTCGATCTCGGCGGCGACCGTCGAGTTTGTCGCGGCGCGGCTGATCCGCGAGGGCCGGGTGCGGCGCTGCTATATCGGGGTCGCCGGGCAGAATGTGCCGTTGTCGCGCCGGGTCGTGCGCTTTCACGAGCTGCCGCGCGAGACCGCGGTGCGCATCCAGTCGACCGCACCCGACGGGGCGGCGCGCGCCGCCGGGCTCCAGAGCGGCGACGTCATCGTCGCCGCCGACGGCGTTCCGGTCGCCGATATCGACGAGCTGCACCGACTGATGACCGAGGAGCGGGTCGGCCAGCCGGTGCCGTTCACGGTGCTGCGCCTGTCGCAAAAGCTCGAAATCATGGTGACGCCGCGCGAGACCCCGCCGCGCCCGGCGCCCTGACCTCGCGGCACGGCATATCGCCGCGGCCCGATCGCGAACGCTTTCGGGTCGCGGTTTCGCGGGACGTCCCGGTCGCACAAATCGCCGCGTCGCGGGCGGCTGCCGCAAAGCGGTGGCGCTGCGCCGGCCCGACCGATAGATTTCGCCGACCGTAATCAACAAGGGGACGAGGAAATGGCCATCGGTGCTGAATTGTTAACGGGCGCGCTCGCCGGGATCGCGTTTGTCGGCTGCAACCTGGTGCGGGCACGGCCGGCGCATGCCGCGCAAGGCCAGTCTGCGCAGGGGACGGCGCAGCCGGGCCGGCGGCGCGAGGTCGTCGTCAACGGGAAGCGGGTCAAGACCGTCGACGTCCACGCCCACACGATCGTCCCCGAGGCGGCGGCGGTCATCAACCACCCGCTCGAAGCGCCGGGGCTGTTGTGGTCGAACGTCTCCGACCGGATCGCCGAGATGGACGCCGAGGGGGTCGATGTCGAGGCGCTCAGCATCAATCCCTACTGGTATCGCGCCGAGCGCGACGCCGCGGCCGAGCTGATCAAGATCCAGAATGAAAAGCTTGCCGAGTTCTGCGCCGCGACCCCCGACCGCTTTGTCGCCTTTGCGACGGTGGCGTTGCAGCACCCGCAGCTCGCCGTCGAGCAGCTCGAGCACGCGGTCAAGAATTTGGGTCTGCGCGGGCTGTCGGTCGGCGGCAGTGTCGCCGGCCAGGAATTGGCCGACCCCAAATTCCACCCGGTCTGGGCCAAGGCCGAGGAGCTCGGCATTCTCATTTTCATGCACCCGCTCGGCACCCGCGAATTGGAGCCGAGCGGCCGGCTCGGCGGCAGCGGCCTTCTTACAAACACGATCGGCAACCCGCTCGAAACCACGATCGCGCTGTCGCATCTGATCTTCGAGGGGACGCTCGACCGCTTCCCGGGTTTGAAGATCTGCGCCGCGCATGGCGGCGGCTTTCTGCCGTCCTACGCCAACCGCTCCGATGCGGTGATCACGACCTTCCCGAACCGGGTCGGCCCGTTGCCAAAGAAAAAGCCGACCCAATACCTGAAGGACGGGCAGCTCTACTTCGATTCGATCATGTTCACCGGCGAGGCGATGCGCCACCTGATCGCCGAGAGCGGGGTCGGCCAGGTCGTGCTCGGCACCGACTACCCGTTCCCGTGGAACAAGGTGCCGGTCGACCACATCCTGTCGACCCCGGGCCTCTCCGACGACAACAAGGTCGCGATCCTCGGCGGCACCGCCGCCAAATTGCTCGGCATCAACTAACGCGGTTTCCGAGCAGGTCGAACCCCCTCACCCGGCTCCGGGCAGGGTTCGGCGGCGCCCCGCCGACCCGTTCAACCCTCTCCCCGAGCTGGGGGGAGGGAAGGGCGGGGGGCTGCTCTTCCCGCTCCGGCCCTGATCAAAAAATGCTCCAAACCGCAGACCGGCGCCGGCCATACCTGTGCCGGCCATACCTGTGCATACTGCTGGGGAAGGGGAGCTATCCGACGGTCGACGGCGGTTGGTTGATCAAGGTTTAGCCATTGTCTCGAATTCAATCTCGCGATGCGGGCCGATCGCAATCGGCTCGGGGGCGAAATTGCGATAGACAACGCCACACCCGAACTCGGCGCCGTTCGGTTTAAGGTTGTTGAGCTGCAGATTGTGCTTGCTGCGTTCGAGGTTTCGGCGACAGGAAGAGCCTTCTTCCAAGGGATCTTCGCGGCCGATCTTTTTTGTTTTGGTGAACGCGCAACGTTCCTTGTCGTCGTGGTTAATACAGTCGAGGTATGCGGCTTCTATAGGAGAACACTTGGCGCCTGCCGACTGCAGTCGGATGAACAGATCGATGTCCTCATAGCCCCAGCCGTACATGCCCTCGTCATACCCTCTGATTTCGAGAAATTGCTCTGTGCTCACGGCCAGCCGCCCGCAGGTGCCCTGGTCGCCGCCGGGGACAAATTGGTCGCCTTCCATTGGGCAGCCCACCAAAGCGCCGTGCTCGGGCAAGTTGCGTGCCACGTAGAATGCAAAGTCCTGGCCGGTGAAATTGTCCGCATCGACGAGACAGAGAATTTTTCCCGAAGCCAATCGGGCAGCCATGTTTCGCGAATGGCTGAAGTGAAAATCGTTTGGCGCCGATGTTCGCCAATAGATTAAACGCCCGGATTTAAGGTCGTCGCCGAGCGTGCTGCGAACCCATTCGCCGGTTCCGTCGGGGCAATTGTAATCGAGCAGAACCCATTCGATGTGCGGATAGCGACGGCTCCATTGCAGGTTTATCGGGAGCGTGCGCTTCAGGTGATGAAGCCTGCCCATGCAAATGGTGATGCAGGAAATTGAGGGGAATTGCCACTGTTTGACCGAGGATGGTTCTAGCAGCACTTTTATGCTCCAAAGTTTCGTCATTTGGACGGAGAAGAATGAGCATCGGCAGCCGAATTTTCCGGCTGCGCGTTTCGGCGATTGCGCCAGACGCGCTTATTGGCGGATCGGCGCCCCCTTTTTTACGTACACGAACGGCACCCAGCCATCGCGCCGGACTTCGTTCTCATTGTAGATCGAACCGTCGAATTCCACGAAATCGCCACGTTCGACCATGGGGCTGCCCGCGGCCGCGAATTCGCGGATGTTCGAGGCGCTCATGTCGTCCCTCCATTGACGATCGCTGCGCCCCTTCATCGGCAGGGCGGCCCCGCAACGCTGGCAGGCGGTGACGATTTGGTGGGCGAACGGGCCGACGGGCTTTAGGCGGCCGTCGGCATCCTCCTCGAAATTCAAATCGCCGCGCCAGACGCCCGGTGCAACCGGCAAACCGATGCCCAGGTTCAAAATGCGGTCAAAGCTGCTGGCGACCTCGCAAAAATAAAACTTGGCCTCATTGTTATGGTCCAGGGCGTACGCGGCCGACCATTCCTGCTGCACCCAGCAGTCGTTGATCAGCCGCCATTTTTCCTGCTCGTTGCTTACCCCGTCGCTGATCGAAACCAGCAGCGGTTGATGCTCGATGACCTTTTCGGGCTCGTGCATGTTCCAATTGCACCACCCCGAATCGGGATGCTCCTCGCGCGATTGGGGTCCCGATGTCACGTTCAACAAGCGCTTCACATGCGGCGCCGCTGCACCCCATTTTGGATTTTGGTAATTTGGCCAGTCCAACGACGTAAACAGGCCGCGATGGCGGGCATCGGGGATCTTGCTGCATAGAATATCGACAAGCTCGGGAAAATTCGGATGCATCAGCGGCTCGCCGCCAAAGATGCCGATGACCTTGCGCGGATGAGTGCGGTGCGGTTCCGATTCGTAGGGAAAATCCTTGGCCGCTTCGGCGCAAGTTTCGAACTGATCGGGCGTCATGAAATAGCGCTTGCGCTCGTGACCCAGCAGCCGCGTGCAGTTGCTGCATTGCGAATACTTGCCGGTCTTGGGATCGGTTGGCCAGCACATGCTGGTGACGCAGATTTGGTGGCACCACTGTTGTCGCGGGTGGATCACGGCGAGCCCCCTCGGTTGCTGCTGTGGAAGCGGGTTGGAATTCAGAACGGTTGTGGATCATCGATATGATTGCGGTCGGATGATCGATCACAGGTTCACCCGACGGTTCACCGGCGCAGTGGTTTCCAGACGTACCAACCGCCGTTGTTGTCCGGCGGCGGCGGCTCGTGCGGCGAGGCCGGCACGATAAACAAATCCAAATCTTCCTTCCCGACGAAATCGATTACGGCCGCGCGGACGCCTGCACCCCAAATCCCGTTGACAATATCGTGACCGGCGAGGATTCCGCCTTCGCGCACCTTGGGCCACCACAGGCGAATGTCTTGACGCACGTCTTCTTCATCGTGCACGGCGTCGATGTAGACAAAGTCGAGCGAGGCGTCGCTGAATTGCGGAGCCGCCGCGGCCGATGTGCTGCGGTGAATCACGACGCGACCTTGATAGGGTTTAATCTCTTGGAGACAGGCGGCATAATCCTCTTCGCGATCGAGCGAGCTGTAGCCCGGGTATACGTCAACCCACGGGTCGACGAGATGCAATTGACCGGGCCAATGCCGCAACAGCTGCGCGGCAAAATAACCGCGATGCACGCCGACCTCGACGGCCTGCCCGACGAGCCCATGTCGACGCAAAGCAAGTCCGGTCAGCTCTCGATAAAGGACTTCGCCGATCTGCTCGCGTATCGTTTTCTTTTGGACGAGCTCTTCAAGCCGCGGCGCGATGGGTGCATTCATAATTTCCCGGACCCGGGCATAAAAGCCGCGCCTTGGATACCGGCGCTGAGGAAAAATTTATTGCGGCGGTCGACCCCAAACATCCCGGCCATTGCGACAATCCCTCTGACTTCCGATGCTGCGTCCCGGGGCGGATTCGGTGCTATTCGGCTCCATCCTTCGCTAAAGCCGGTATAGTTAAGCTATCCGACCGCCGATCGCCGTGTCTATCCTGATTATCGCTGCAGGTCCGAGGCCCTACCACCGTCGGTCGCCACGCGACGCAGTCTCGCCGGCCGGATTGCCGCCGATCGAGCGGCCAAAAGTCAGGGTTTTGCGCTACCCGTCCGAATTTGGCGGCTGCACTGTAAGACGCGCCCGAGATCCATCGCCCGCTGCGGTAAGAAAAAGCAGTAGCCGGTCGCGCGACCGGCTCACTCGGTCAGCGCTGCAACCGTGGTTGCCGCGCCTCGGACGGGTATTCGCCGGCCGTCGTCCTTGGCGAAGCGGCCGGGATCGGCAAAGGCGAAATTTCGCGGCTCGCTCTATTGCCGTTCGCGGGCCATCGGCCGCGCCGGCTCCGCACGGGCGAGATCGAGACGCAGGCGCCGCAAGGCCTGCATCGGCGTCGTGTTACGCCATTGTCGAAAGGCGCAAATCGCCGGAAATGACCTGAGGCAAACCCTCCTTAACCCATATGCTGGCGGACGATGCCGGCAAGGAGCGGGTTGAAGCGGTCGGCGGCCTCGTATTGCACCCAATGGCCGGCACCCTCGATGACCTCGAACCGGGCCTGTGGCTGAAACGAGCGCAGGGTGCGCGCGCGCTCGTCGAGATGCGGGTAGGCGGTGGCGTCGCGCTCGCCCCAGATGCCGTCGAGCCGTGCAGTGATCAGCGGCAGGGCGCGCGCCAGCGTGTCGGCGCGCGAGAACCGGCGGCTCCTGACCCGGGCGCGCGGCGCGTTCTGCGACTGAAGATAGACCGCGAGCTCGTCGATCTTGGCCGGATCGGCAATCAGCATGGCGGCGAGATTGTGACGGTGAACCGCGAGCCCCTCTGCGGCCGACGCACCGGCCGGCACCCGATGGAGATCGGTCGGCTGGCGGACGAGGCCGAGCCCGTTCGACCCGACGATGGTGAAGGCCCGCACCCGCTCGCCGAGCCGGGCCACGACATGTCCGCCCAAGACGCCGCCAAACGAGAAGCCGGCGACATGCAGCCGCTCCTCGCGCGGCAGCACGATGTCGATGCCGTCAACCACGATCTGGGCGAGCCCCTCTGCGACATGCGGCTCGGGCGGGGTCGCCGACTTGCCGAGCCCCGGCAGGTCGGGGGCGACGACGCAGAAAGAGCGCGACAACGGCAGGACGTTGCGGATCCAATGGGTCCACGAGCCGTAGCCGCCGTGCAGCAGCACCAGCGGCGGACCGGAACCCCAGATGCGCCATACCATGGCGCCGTCGCCGCACGGGGTCTCGACCCGCCTCGCCTCAGCCGCCACACCTTCGACAAACGCCCTGGTCTCGTTGCTGATTTCGCCCACCGCGCGCCCCGTTTGATGATCCTGCCGCCAACGGGGATAGCCGCTTTCCCGCTCTCCGCCTAGTCCCGTGACGCAGGGTGCGATGGAACGCGGCCGGCGTTCTCCTGTTCAGCGGTGAGAAGTCGACTTTACAGCGGGGAGAGCCGGACATGACGGACAAGCGGGAACGCGCCCACGACATCGCCGAGGAAGGGCTGGACAAGATCATCGAAGGCGACAAGGAGAAAGGCCGCCAAATGATCGACGACGCGAAAAAGCGCGATCCGAAGGCGGTCGAGGACCTGGCCGAGGAAGTCGAACACGAACGCGACCAGGCCGAGCGCTTTATCGACAAGAAATAACCCGCGCCTTGACGGCGGCCGCCGCCCGGCAGTAACGGCGGTCAGCCGATGTTCATGGGAAGAGGCAGTCCCGCCCGGATCGCAGCCGGCCGACGCGGCCGTGCCCGTCTCCCCTAAATTCGCGGGCTGCGATTGACTATATAACGCGCAGCGGTCGACGCAGCGCCGCTCGGAGCCGAGGATGGCGGAACGACAATTGGAAGCGTTGATGTGGGCACAGGCTTGCGAGGCGATGGAGCGCGCGGAGCGTCTTCACCGCCAGTTTTTTCACCGCGGTCCTGCGACCCCGTATTGGGAAGCGCCGTGCGACATCTTCGAAACCGACGACGCGCTGACCATCTTGATCGCGCTGCCGGGTGTCGAGGTCGACCGGATCGAGGTGACGATGAGCGCCGGCGTGCTGCTCGTCAGCGGCGAGCGGCGGCTGCCGGAGGAGATGGCGAGAGCGCGGATTCACCGGCTCGAAATCCCGCACGGCCATTTTCAGCGACGCATCGAGTTGCCGCCGGCCCGGTTTGAGATTTCCGGCCGGCACCTCGCCAATGGCTGCCTGATGGTGCAGCTGCACAAAATGTGACGGGCGCGCAGCAACCGCTGCTTTGTCGCCATCGCCTCTCCCCAAGGAAGTTTTACATGCCCCTCGAAGAACACGAACTGCGCAGCGCGGAAGCTCCCCCTCCGCCACCGTCGGGGGCGATCGAGCAGGCGCTCGCCGGGATCCCGGCGCTGCCTGCGGACGCGCTGATCTTGGTGCCGACCCGCAGCCTGGTGCTGTTTCCCGGCACGGTGCTGCCGGTGACGCTCGGCCGCCAGCGTTCGATTGCGGCAGCACAGGCGGCGATCCGGCTCAACCGGCCGATCGGCCTCGTGCTGCAGCGCGATCCGGCGACCGAGGACCCGATCCCGGTCGACCTGCACCGGATGGGCACCGAAGCCAATGTGCTGCGGTATGTGACGAGCCCCGACGGTCAGCACCACGTGATCAGCCAGGGCGAACGGCGCTTCCGCATCCTCGATTTTCTCGACGGCTACCCGTTCCTGGTGGCGCGGGTCGAGCGCGTCGACGAGCCCGCCGCCGACAGCCCCGCCAACAACACCAAGGACATCGAGGCGCGGATGCTGCACCTGCGCAACCAAGCCTCGGAGGTGCTGCAGCTGTTGCCGCAGACCCCGGTCGAGCTGCTCAACGCGGTGCAGTCGGCCGCCTCGGCGGCGGCGCTCGCCGACCTGATTGCCGGGTTTATGGACATCACCCCGGCCGAGAAGCAGGAAATCCTCGAAACCGTCGACATCGCAAGCCGGCTCGAGCGGGTGTCGGCGATGCTGGTCTACCGCATCGAGGTGCTGCGCCTGTCGCGCCAGATCAGCGAGCAGACCAAGGAAAAGATCGACGACCGCCAGCGCGAGTTCTTGCTGCGCGAGCAGATGAAGACGATCCAGAAGGAGCTGGGCGAGGGCGACGACGCCAAGAGCCAGGAGATCGCCGAGCTCTCCCGAAAGATCGCCGAAGCGAAGATGCCGGCCGAGGTCGAGGAGCACGCCAAGCGCGAGCTCGCCCGGCTCGAGCGGATGCCCGAGGCGGCCGGCGAGTATTCGATGGCGCGCACCTATCTCGAATGGCTGATCGAATTGCCGTGGTCGGTCGAATTGGGCAAGCCGATCGACATCGCCGAGGCGCGGCGCATCCTCGACGCCGACCATTTCGGGCTTGCCAAGGTCAAGCGCCGGATTCTCGAAAACCTGGCGATCCACCAGCTCAATCCGGAGGGCCGCAGCCCGATCCTGTGCTTTGTCGGGCCGCCCGGCGTCGGCAAGACCTCGCTCGGCCAGAGCATCGCCCGCGCCACCGGGCGGAAATTCGTCCGGGTCAGCCTGGGCGGGACCCACGACGAAGCCGAGATCCGCGGCCATCGCCGCACCTATATCGGGGCGTTGCCGGGCAACATCATCCAAGGCATCCGTCGGGCCGGAAGCCGCGACTGCGTGATGATGCTCGACGAAATCGACAAGCTCGGCCGCGGCATCCAGGGCGATCCGGCCTCGGCGCTGCTCGAAGTGCTCGACCCGGAGCAGAACGGGACCTTTCGCGACAATTACCTGGGGGTGCCGTTCGACCTGTCGCGGGTCATGTTCATCACGACGGCGAACGTCCTCGACACCGTCCCCGGCCCGTTGCGCGACCGCATGGAGGTCATCGACCTGCCCGGCTATGTCGAAGATGAGAAATTCGAGATCGCGCGGCGCTACCTGGTCGCCCGCCAGCTCAAGGCCAACGGCCTGACCGCCGAGCAGGCCGAGATCAGCGATGCGGCGATCCGCACGATCATCCGCGACTACACTCGCGAAGCGGGCGTGCGCCAGCTCGAACGCGAGATCGGCGCCGCCTTGCGCAGTGCCGCGATGCACATTGCCGAAGGTACCGCGCGGCATGTCGAGATCGGGCCGGACGATCTCGCCGAAAGCCTCGGACCGCGGCGCTTTGAGGGCGAGGTGGCGATGCGCACCAGCATCCCCGGTGTGGCCACCGGCCTCGCCTGGACCCCGGTCGGCGGCGACATCCTGTTTATCGAGGCGGCGCGCAGCCCCGGCAACGGCCGGCTGATCCTAACGGGCCAATTGGGCGAGGTCATGCGCGAGAGCGCGCAGGCGGCGCTGACCCTGGTCAAGGCGCGCGCATCATCGCTGGGGCTCGAACCGGCGATGTTCGAGAAGAACGACATCCACATCCACGTCCCGGCCGGCGCCATCCCGAAGGACGGTCCGAGCGCGGGGGTGGCGATGTACACCGCCCTGGTCTCGCTGTTGACCGAGCATACCGTGCGCAGCGACACGGCGATGACCGGCGAGATCAGCCTGCGCGGCCTCGTATTGCCGGTGGGCGGCATCAAGGAGAAGGTTGTCGCCGCCGCCCGCGCCGGGCTTGCGACCGTGATTCTGCCGGCGCGCAACCGCAAAGACTACGACGACATCCCGGAGAGTGCCCGCAACAGCCTGCGTTTTCTGTGGGCCGAGCGGGCCGAGCAGGTGACCGAAGCGGCGCTCGAAGGTTAGAGCGAGGCCCAGCCGAACGCTTCCCCTCCGTGCCAATGATGATGAGACAGCGACCCCCCGGAAGTTTGCCCTTGAGGGCGCGTAGGATTTCTCACTCACGCCCATGCAGGCGACACAGAATGACACGGCGGTGTTGAACGGCGGGGTGGTGCAAGTCATACCGAGCTGGAAAGCCGCTTCCGCCAGGTGATCCAGCCGACGAGGATCGATAGCGCCGCCACGACAAGCGGCGCCACCCCGTGCCCGTATTCGCCGTGGAGTGTCACGGTCGCGAGCGCCGCCAACATCACGGCGCAGCCGAGCGCCGCGCCCCACAGCCGCGTCTGTGCCCGCGCCAGCAAAACGGCGGTCGTGAGTTCCAGCGACCCGGTCACGAAATGGAACCAGCGCGGATATCCCCACCGCAGATATTCCGCGTAGATCGAGGGCGGGGCGAAGATGTTGCTGAGCGATCCCACGACGAAGAAAGCGGCAAGTGCCAAGGCCAAGACCTGGCGCCAGGAAATCTTGGACATTTGCCCAACCTTGTCTGATGAGGGCCCGCGGAGGACCGGTATGGCGGCCTGGTCGGGCAGCCGGCCCGTTCCGCCCGTTGCACCCAAAACAAGAATCTTCATGTCTAACCTCGATCTTTCTTAGTGTTAGCGCCGCAGTTCACATCGACCGGGCTATTTCAAACTCTCTGCCAGGATCGCGATGTAATCGGGTGCCGGTTGCGCCACTCCGGACGGCCGGCCGCGACGCATTCATTCCGAAGGAGACGCGGATTTCCGGAGCAGGTCCCGGAAGCCGCATCCCATCGCTGATCCGCGGACTTACGCCGTGGCGGCTTGCCGGGCCGCCGAGAAAACATCGCGGGGGGACGTCGTGCCCACGACGTGCTCCGTACCCTCGACCCCGAGGTCCATCCATCCCGCGTTGACGGCCTCAAACATCGCTTCGGCCGGTCCGGTCTGGCCCTTCGGAATGCCGAACTGCTCGAATGCTGCCGGCCACTCGGCCCGCGGGACGGCAAAGGCTTTAACGTCGAGCTTCATGACCTCACCCAATTGCGCAGCGACTTCATCCGCGCTCACCATCGAACCGAGTTCGATGACCCGATGCCCCGACCACGCCGGCCCGCTCAGAAGCGTTGCGACCTCGGCGCCGATGTCGTTGGTCGCGACCATGGTCGATTTCCGATTTGTCGGGTTATAGTAGACGGGCAGCGCGCCGCCCTGGGCGACGTGCAAGCCGTAAAGGAAGTTTTCGAAAAACGCGCCGGCTCGCACATATGCGATCGGCAATGTCAGGTCGCAAAAGCCCTGCTCCAGAAGCGACAGGGCCGTGATCATCCCCAGCCCGCTGGTTCTGTTCGCGCCCATCGACGAGAGCGCGACGATCCGCGTCGCCGGCGCTTTGGTGAGCGCCTCGACATAGTTCGCGATGACACCCTTGGCTTCCTTGAAATCCGGCGAGGGGGCCCAGACGACCGGCAACATGACAAACGCGCCGTCGACGCCCTCGAGCGCCCGCTCGATGGCGGCCGCATCGTTCCAGTCGCCGTCGACCAGTTCGACGCCCTGGTCCGTCCAGCTTGCCGCCTTCGCGCGGTCGCGGACCAGCGCGCGTACCTTCTTGCCTTGCGCCAGCAAATGCCTTGCCGTCGCGCCGCCAACTTTTCCCGTAATTCCCATCACTAAAAACATGTGTTTTCTCCTGGCCCCATAGGGTCTATGTCTGGGGGCAGGTCTCACATAAAGACCTCGGTCCTGCGCCGCAAGGAGGCAGTTTTTTGTTACCAGGAGAGACCAGGGGAACCCGTATGAGCACCGCATTGAGCGCGATCGAGCGATTCAGCCGATATCAATCGGACGACGCCCAGTCAGTAGAATCCGTACACTGCCCGGTGCGCGACGTGCTCGACCGCATCGGCGACAAATGGAGCATACTCATGATCATGACCCTCGCGACGCGACCGCAGCGCTTCAGCGAGCTTCACCGCGCAATCCGCGACATCTCCAAGCGCATGCTCACCCAGACCCTGCGCGATTTGGAGCGCGACGGACTGATCACCCGCCATGTCTTTCCAACCAAGCCGCCGAGCGTCGAATATCGTCTGGCCCCGCTAGGCCAATCCCTGCTGGAGCCGATGGCGAACCTCATCGATTGGGCCGACCGTCGTTATTCCGATATCCATGCCGCGCGCGCCTGCTTTGACGGCGCGCCCGGTAATGCTCCGCGCTAATTCTCTGCCACGCGGTCGGAAGCGCCTGGGCTCAGCGTGTGAAGCTGACCGCGTTGCCGGCGTCGACGTTGAGGATATTGCCGGTGCTCTTGGAAGACAGATCTGAGGCAAAATAATAGACGGCTTCGGCGATATCCTCGGGATAGACCGAGCGTTTCAACAGCGAACGCTGGCGGTAAACCTCTTCGAGCTCGTTTTCGCTCACCTTGTTCGACGCCGCCCGTTGCGTCCGCCACTCCCCCTGCCAGATCTTCGAGCCGCGCAGCACCGCATCGGGATTGACCGTGTTGGCGCGGATGCCGAGCGGCGCGCCTTCGAGGGCGATGCAGCGCGCGAGGTGCACTTCGGCCGCCTTGGCCGTGCAATAGGCGGAGGCGCCGGGCGATGCTGCGAGCGCGTTCTTCGACGCGATGAAGACGATGGCGCCGCCGAGGCCCTGATCCTTCATGATCCGATAGCCCCCTCGCGCGGATAGGAAATATCCGGTTGCGAGGATCGCGATATTGCGGTTCCAAAGCTCGAGCGAAGTGTCCTCGAACGCAGCAGCGGAGGCGATGCCGGCGTTGGCGACGAGAATGTCCAGCCCGCCAAAGGCGAGCACCGTTTCGTGGAACGCGGCATCGACCTTGCTCTCGTTCGTCACGTCGACGTGGATGCCTGTGACCACATCCTTGCCGAACCTTTTGCCGAAGTCGGCGACGGCCGCATCCAAGCTTTGGGCGTCGATGTCGGCGAGCACGACGCAGGCGCCCTCGCCCATCAACCGTGCCGCGATCGCCTGCCCGATTCCGCCAGCGCCCCCCGTGACCAGCGCGACGCGCCCAGCGAGCGATTTCGGCTTCGGCATGCGCTGGAGCTTGGCCTCTTCCAAGAGCCAATATTCGATATTGAACGCTTCCTGCTCCGAAAGCCCGACATAGCGGCCGACGCTCGACGATCCCCGCATCACGTTGATCGCGTTGACGTAGAACTCTGAAGCTATGCGAGCCGTCGATTTGTCCTTGGCGAAGGACAGCATGCCGATTCCGGGGACGAGATAGATGACCGCGTTCGGGTCGCGCATCGCCGGCAAATCGGCATGTTTGCAACGCTGATAATAGGCGGCGTAATCGGCCCGGTAGTCGGCAAGAGTTTTGTCGAGCGCCTCGACCGTTGCGTCGAGATTGCGAGAAATTGGGTCGTAGGGGAGCACAAGCGGGCGGATCTTGGTGCGCAGGAAATGATCGGGGCAAGAGGTTCCGAGCGCGGCCAGCGACTTGAGATCTTGCGAATTGACGAACTCCAGCACCGCCGGCGCGTCGGTGAAGTGGCCAATCTTGCGCTCGCTTGCAGAAATATGCTTGCGAATGGCGGGCAGGAGCTTCGCCGCAACATTGCGCCGGTCACCTCGCGGCAGCGCCTCGACGCGCGACCCGCCGAAGGCTGCTCCCTGCGCCTTTGCGCCGAGCCATTGGGCGGCTTTGTTGATCATCTCCAACGTGATCCGATAGCAGTGCTTCGAGGTCGGCCCCCACGTGAATAGCCCGTGCCCGCCGAGCACCACGCCCTTCATGTTCGGGTTGGCTTCAGCCATAGCTCCAAGCTTGAGCCCGAGGTCGAAGCCCGGCCGCTGCCAGGGCAGAAAGCCGAGTTCGCCGCCGTAAACCTCTTTCGTCAGCGCCTCGGCGTTTTCGCTCGCGGCGATCGCAATGACCGCGTCCGCGTGAACATGGTCGACATGCGCATGCGGAACGAAGCCGTGCAGCGTGGTGTCGATCGAGGTTGCGCGCGGATTGAGGTTGAAGGTGCAATGATTGTAGAGCGCGACCATCTCGTCCTCGTGCTCGAGGCCGCGATAGATCGACTTGAGGCTTAAGAGCTTGTCCATGGAGAGCGTCGAGAAGCCGTCGAGCTTCATCGAGCCGATGTCGCCGCCGGAACCCTTGACCCAGAGAACTTGGGTCGGCGCGCCGGTCAGCGGATCGGTCGCGGTCAGCTTCGCCGACGTGTTGCCGCCGCCGAAATTGGTGATGCGCAGGTCGCTGCCAAGCAGGTTCGACCGGTAGAGAAGGAGGCCGGGATCGTCGAGGGAAGCCGCGTGCTCGTCGTCCCAGAGATCGGGCAGCGGAGCGTCAAATCGAACTTGATCGCCGCTCATGGGGCCGTTCCTCTCAATGCGGTGCGATTTTCAGTCCTGCATTAGGCAAATGCCCGCAGAGCGTCAATGATTCCGAGCGATTGCGCGGCTTTGGGTGAGCGAGTTGATCGCGCTCGATTGACAGCCCTAGAGGCGCGTGGCACTCAAAGTAGCAAGGCCATATCGGGGAGACGTCAAGGGTTATGCGCGAAAGCGAGGGCGTCGAAATCCTCCGCGATCTGCTCGCAGCGCAAGGCTTTCTCTCCATTGCCGACCTCCTGGCGGCGACGACCGGCGTGTCCGCCGAGACGTTCGTTACGGAGGCGGCGTGAGCACAGAGCAGGAGGCCGGCGCTCCATCGGACCGAGCCGCGCCTCCGCTGCTCGAGGTCCGCAATATCGAGAAGTCATTTCCCGGTGTGCGCGCTCTCTCGGGCGTGTCGTTCGACGTGCGTCCGGGCGAGGTCCATGCGCTGCTCGGCGAGAACGGCGCCGGCAAATCGACGCTCATCAAGATCGTGTCCGGCGTCTATCAACCTGATCTCGGCTCCATTCTCGTGAACGGAACGCAGGTCGATTTTTCCTCGCCCGACGATGCGCGCCGTGCGGGCGTCGCGACGATCTATCAAGAACTGCTGCTATTCCCTGAGCTCAGCGTCGCTGAGAACATCTTTCTCGGGCATGCGCCTTTGGCGGGCGCGGGTCGCATCGACTGGCGGGCGATGCGCACGGAGGCGGCACGGCTGCTCGACTCGCTCGAAATCGACGATCTCTCTCCCGATCAAATCGTCGGCGTCCTGACCGTGGGAAACCGTCAGCGCGTCGAGATTTTGCGCGCTTTGTCGCACGAGGCGCGCATCCTCATCATGGACGAGCCGACCGCAGCGCTGACGGAAAGCGACGTGACGCGTTTGTTCGACGTCGTCCGCCGTCTCAAGCAGCGCGGCGTCGGCATTGTCTATATCAGCCATCGCCTCGACGAGATTTTTGCCATCGCCGATCGCGTCACCGTGCTGCGCGACGGCGCCTATGTCGGCTCGCGCGACGTCGCTGACACCAACGTCGGTGAACTCGTGACAATGATGGTTGGCCGGCGGCTTGAGAGTCTCTTTCCGAAGACGGCGGCGCCAATCGGCGCGCCGGTCCTCGAAGCGCGCGACCTCGTGCGCCGGCCGCTGACCAAGGGCGTCAGCCTCACGGTGAGGTCGGGCGAGATCGTTGGGCTTGCGGGGCTCGTAGGTTCGGGCCGAAGCGAACTCGCGCAGACGCTGTTCGGTATGACGCCGAGCGAATTGGGCGAGATTCGACTCAACGGGAAAAGCGTGCGGATCGATTCGCCTGAAACCGCGCGCGCAAATGGCGTCGCCTACGTGCCTGAGGATCGCGGCACGCAGGGCCTGGTCCGAGGCATGAGCGTCCTGCACAATTTTTCGCTCGCGGCGCTCGGGTCTCTGTCGCGCTCTGGATTCATCGACCGTGCTGCGGAGCGGCGGATCGCGCTTGAGGGCGTCGCGCAATTCAGCGTCAAGACAAGTTCGGTCGACGAGATCGCGGGCCGGCTTTCCGGCGGCAATCAACAAAAGATCGTGCTCGGCAAATGGCTCGCCAACAATCCCAAGCTCTTGATCCTCGATGAGCCGACGCGGGGCATCGACGTCGGCGCCAAGGCCGAGATCCACCGCTTGATGAGCCAGCTCGCCGGCGAAGGCGTCGCCATTCTCATGATCTCGAGCGAATTGCCCGAGGTGTTGGGCATGAGCGACCGCGTGCTCGTGATGCGCGAAGGCCGGCTCGTGGCCGAGTTCGATCGCGCCGAGGCCACTTCCGAGGCCGTGGGCGCGGCGATGATGGGCGAGACATCGAGCGAAGAGAGGGCGGCGTGAGCGCGACCGCGGTCGCGAGTTCGCCGAGCGCTCGCGGCGGCATGTTTCGCCGTCTCGCCGGCCAGGAGCTTCTGCTCGCCGTTGCGATCGTCGCCCTCGCCGTGGTTGTTGGCTTCATCAATCCGCGCTTCCTCGCCACGCGCAATCTGTCCGACATTCTGCTCGGCAACGCCTATATCGCGATCGCCGCCGTTGGCATGTCGATGGTCATCATCTCCGGCAACATCGATATTTCCGTCGGCGCGCTCATCGGCGTCTTGGCGACGATCAGCGGCTCGCTCGCGGTCGCGGGCGCGCCGATCATCGTGACCTGGCTCGCGCCGCTGGTCATTGGCGTCGCCGTGATGGCGGCGCAGGGCGCGATCATCGCCTATCTCCGCATTCCAGCGATCGTCGTCACCCTCGGCATGCTGTCGATTCTCAAGGGCGGCCTCATCAGCGTCACCGGCGGAAAATGGATCACCGACCTGCCGCAGAACTTCCATCTCGCCGATCTCTCCCTCTTCGGCGTGCCGATGCCCGTCATCATCATGGTGCTCGCCACCGTGCTGGCGGCTTTGTGGATGCGCAATTCGCCCACGGGCCGGGCGATTTACGCCACCGGCGGAAACCCTGAGGCCGCGCGCCTCTGCGGCGTCAATCCGCAGCGCACCGTGCTGATGGTGTTCGCGCTGCACGGCTTTTTCACCGGGCTCGCTTCGCTCGTCTACGCGACGCAGCTCCGCGTGATCCAGTCGAACACTCCGCAAGGCCTTGAGCTCACCGTCATCACCGCCGCGGTGGTCGGCGGCGTCAGCATCCTGGGCGGCGTCGGCACCGTGGTCGGCTCGACGCTGGCCGCCATCCTCATCGCCGAAATCACGAGTGCGCTCGTGTTCATCAACATTTCGCCCTATTGGACGGACGCATTGCGCGGCGCGCTCATTCTCGCCACCGTCATCGCCGACATCTTGCGCCGCCAGCGCCGCGCCGCGCAGGGGTGGAAGCGATGAGCCTGGCGATCCAAACGAAAACGTTTCGCGTGCCCTGGTGGCTCAAGCGTCACGAGACCTTGCTCGCGATCATCCTCCTGATCGCGCTCTTCGGCCTCGGTCTCATGAACGACCGCTTTCTGACCCTGGACAATCTCCTCAACCAGGGCCGGCTCATGACGGAGATCGGCCTGATCGCGCTGCCCATGACCTTCGTCATCATCACCGGCGGCATCGATCTTTCGGTCGGCGCAATTGTTGGCCTGTGCGCGGTCATGCTCGGCTATTCGTGGAAGACTTTTGGCTTTCCGCTGCCGCTGGCGATCGTCTTCTCGCTCTTCGTTGGCGCGCTCGCCGGCTTCGTCAATGGCCTTGTCATCACGCGAGTGAAAGTGCCGCCGCTCATCATGACGATCGCGACGCTCGCGCTCTATCGCGGCCTCGCCGAAGGCATAAGCCAGGCGCATTCGGTGCGCGGCTATCCGGAATGGTTCTATTTCCTCGGCCAGGGCAGCGTGTTCGGCGTGCCGACGCAGCTTCTCCTTCTGCTCGTTCTCATCGTCATCGCGGGGATCGTGCTCGACCGCACGACGTTTGGCCGCGCGCTCTACGCGATCGGCGCGAATGAAACCGCGGCGCGCTTTTCGGCTCTGTCGGTCGATCGGGTCAAGCTTGTGGTCTACACGCTCTCCGGCCTTGCTTCGGCCCTTGCCGCTTGGGTTCTCGTTTCGCGGGTGACGACCACGCGGATGGATATGGGCAGTGGCTACGAACTCGACGTGATCGCCGCGGTGGTGCTGGGAGGAACGAGCATTTTCGGCGGCTCCGGCACCATCTGGGGCACCGTGATCGGCCTCGTGATGATCCAGCTCCTCAAGAACGGACTGGCGTTGACGGGCGTCAAGGGGGACGCGACAATCGTCGTCATCGGGATCGCGCTCATTTTTTCGGTTTTGATCGCGAGTTCCCTTGAGCGTCGCCGCGACTGAGCGCCGCATTCGTAAGGCCAACGCCGCAACAGGCGGCATCTAGGGAGGAACCGGGTAATGAAAACAAGTCTATTGACCACCACGGCGGCGGCGATGTTCGCCCTGTCGTTCGCCGCCGGGGCTGCAAACGCTGCGAGCAAATGGGACGGCGCGGACGACCTGCCGACAAGCCCGCTCGCTTGCGACGCGGGCGGAGCGGCGGCGCCGGCCGCGGCTAAGCCTTATGACGGCGGCCAGGCGACCAACCCGCCAGACAAGGCGGGCGAGGAAATCACCATCGTCGATGTGCCGAAGCTGATCGGCATTGGCTATTTCAACGCGACCTCCAAAGGCATGCAGGACGCCGCCAAGGAGCTCGGCAACGTCAAGGTCACGACCGACGGTCCGACGGAAGCCAAGATCGATGAGCAGATCAAGTTCATCGACAATTACATCACCCGGGGCGTCGACGGCATTCTGTTCGCCGCCAACGACCCGGTCGCCATCGCTCCGGTCTTGAAGAAAGCGTTGTCGAAGGGCATCCATGTCGTCGGCTACGACGCCAACTCGACGCCCGATGCGCGCGAATGGTTTGTCAACCAGGCTGAGTTCAACGGCATCGGCAAGTCCCTGATGGACTCGATGGCGAAGGAGATCGGCGAGGACGGCAGCTTCGCCATTGTCACCTCGACCTTCACCACGCCCAATCAGGCGCGCTGGATCGCGGAAATGCAGGCCTATACCGAAAAATGCCATCCGAAGATGAAGTGGCTCGAGACGGTTGAGGCGCAGGAGGACAACAATCTGTCCTTCAATCAGGCCACGACCCTCATCAACAAATACGGCGACAAGCTGAAGGGCCTCTTCGGCATGACCTCGGTGGCGACGCCCGCTTCCGCCGAAGCGGTGACCAAGGCTGGCCAATGCGGCAAGATCGCCGTTGTCGGCCTCGCGACCCCGAACGCGATGAAGCCTTATGTCAACGCGGGCTGCGTCAAGTCGGTGGTCCTGTGGAACCCGGTCGATCTCGGCTATGCCGCGACTTACGTTATGCGCGCGGTCGTCGACGGCAAGCTGAAGCCGGGCTCGACGTCAGTCGACGCGGGCAAGCTCGGCAAGCTCAATGTCGTCAACGGCAGCGAAATCCTGCTCGGAGCCCCCTTCATCTACAACAAGGATAACGTCGCCAAGTTCGACTTCTGAGCCGAAACCCACTCTCCCTCTCCCCGTTTGCGGGGAGAGGGAATTCTTGCGATGCGGCGATACGCCTTCAGGCAGTTCCCTGTTCCGCCCAGGCGGCCGCGCTCGCCGAAGTGTTCAATCGGGATTGACGCATGAACGGCTGCGTCGCGGTTTTCGACCTCGGCAAGACGAACATCAAACTTGTCGTCTTCGATCGCGGCGGCGCCGTTCTTGCCGAACGCTCTGCTCCCAACGCGCCCCTCGCTCCTGACGCCAAATGGCCCTATCTCAGGCTCGACACGGAAGGCGCCTGGGCTTTCCTCATCGGCGCACTCAAAGAGCTTGGCGCGCGCTTTTCAATCGAGGCGATCGTGACCACGACGCATGGCTGCGCGGGCGTCCTCATGGGGCGCGACCGCGAAGCGCTTCCGCCGCTCGATTATGAGTTCGATGGATTTGCCCCTGTCGACGCCGCCTATGATTCGGCGCGTCCACCTTATGACAAGTCACGGTCGCCGCACTTGTCGCGGGGCCTCAACCTTGGGCGCCAGATTTTCTATTACGAGCGGCATTTCCCGGCTCAATTCAGGCAGGCGACTGCGTTCCTGACCTACGCGCAATATTTCGCCTGGCGTCTCGGCGGCGCTATGGCGTCGGAAGCAACCTCGCTCGGAGCGCATACGGATCTGTGGCGCCCGAAAGAGGGCGATCTGTCGAGCATGGTCGACAAGCTCGGCTGGCGGCGGCTTTTCCCGCTGAGGCGCAAGGCCTGGGACACGCTCGGAACGCTTAAGCCCGAAATCGCCGCTGCAACTGGCTTGCCCCCCAACGTGGGCATCATCTGCGGCGCGCACGATTTCGAACGCCTCCCTCGTGCCGCATCTCCTGTCGCGGCGCGATCCGTTCACCGTGATCTCGACGGGGACCTGGGTCATCATCATGGCCGTGGGCGGAACGGCGCGCCTCGATCCGAACGCCGACATGCTGGCCAATGTCGATGTGCGGGGGCAGCCAGTGCCGACCGCGCGCTTTATGGGCGGCCGCGAATATGCCGTCCTTGCCGGCGACGCGCCGGCCGACGCGGACGAAGCCGACGTCGCCAGTGTCATCGCTTCCGGCGCGCTCGCGTTGCCGGCGTTCTCGGATCAAGGCGGCCCATTCGCTTCGCGCAAAGGCGTCATCGAGGGCGAAGCGCCAACGACGCGAAAAGCGCGCGCGGGGCTTGCGACTCTCTACTCGGCGCTGATGACCGCGCATATGCTTCGGCGCCTCCAAGCGCCGGGCGACCTCATCGTCGAAGGCGGCTTCACCCGCTCGCCGGCCTTCGCCGCCGTGCTCGCAAGGCTCATGTCCGGCCGGCGGGTTGTGATCGCGCCGATGAGCGCAGGCGCCGCAGCTGGCGCGGCGATGCTCGCTCATTGGGGCGAGCCCCATCCGCCGCCGCGGCTCGAGTCCGCGCACGATTGGGATCTGCCCGGGCTCGAGGCCTATCGGGATCGGTGGGAGCGCGCGCTTTAAGCAGATTGCAGTTGTAGACGCGGCCGTTGACCGCGTCGCCGTGCTCGCCGAGCGCGGCTACAATCGGCCTCGGCGCGTCGTGCAACCTTCCGGCCGCCAGCTTGTTTCACATCCGGGACAATGCGAGTCGCATTGGGCGGGGAGATTCATGTCGGCGACAACAGCGCAATCCGAAGAGATTTCGACCCTGATTCCAGCGCGGCTCGAGCGTCTGCCCTGGGGCCGTTTTCACGTCCTGGTTATCGCCGCGTTGGGGATCACCTGGATTCTCGACGGGCTCGAAGTCACGCTCGCCGGTTCAGTCGCCCCGGCGTTGAAGGAAAGCCCGGCGCTTCGTTTCTCCGATTCCGAGGTCGGGTTGGCCGGCAGCGCCTACCTTCTCGGCGCAGTCGTCGGCGCCTTGTTTTTCGGCTGGCTGACCGATCGGCTCGGGCGCAAAAAACTCTTCTTCATCACCATCGTCGTCTACCTCATTGCGACCGCGCTGACCGGTCTCGCCTGGAACGGCTTTACCTTCTTCCTGTTTCGCTTCTTCACCGGCTGCGGCATCGGCGGCGAATATTCCGCCATCAATTCGACCATCCAGGAACTGGTCCCGGCGCGCTACCGCGGCCAACTCGATCTCACGATCAACGGCAGCTTTTGGGTTGGCGCAGCGCTTGGCGCTGTGGTCGCAGTCGTGCTGCTCAATCCGGCGCTCATCCCTTCAGAGTGGGGATGGCGCCTTGCATTTCTGACCGGCGCTATTCTCGGTCTTGGCGTCTTTTTCATGCGCATGTGGATTCCCGAGAGTCCGCGTTGGCTTGCGATCCACGGGCGAGAAAAGGAAGGCGAGACTGTCGTCGACGGCATCGAACAGCGATTTGAGGACGAGGGGGCCAAGCTTGAGCCGGTCCCCGCCGACAAGGCCATCCGCCTGCGCTCGCGCGACCATACGCCGCTGACGGAAGTGTTCGACACGCTGATCAACCGCCACCGCGTGCAGACCTTCGTTGGGTTGACGCTGATGGCGGCGCAGGCGTTTTTCTATAACGCCATCTTTTTCACCTACGCGCTCGTACTGACGAAATTCTACTCGGTCGGATCAGGCTCCGTCGGCTGGTACATCCTGCCCTTCGCGCTCAGCAATTTTCTTGGGCCGGTCTTGCTCGGCCGCCTGTTCGACACCCTCGGACGCCGCATCATGATCACGCTCACTTATGGGCTTTCCGGCGTGCTCATGATCGCGGTCGCCGTCGCCTTCCAGCAGGACCTTTTGTCGGCGATGGGCCAGACCATCGGGTGGATGATCGTGTTCTTCGTCGCGTCGCCGGCGGCGAGCGCGGCCTATCTCACGGTCAGCGAGACTTTCCCGATCGAAATTCGCGCCATGGCGATCGCCATCTTTTACGCCATCGGAACCGGTGTCGGCGGCGTCGCGGCGCCGCTCATTTTTGGCAAGCTGATCGAAAGCGGCTCGCGGAATAGCATCTTCGGCGGCTACGTCTTCGCAGCGCTGCTCATGTTCGCCGCCGCAATCATCGCCTGGCTGTACGCCATCAACGCCGAGCGCAAGCCGCTTGAGCAGGTGGCGGCGCCGCTGTCCGCGGTGGGATGAGGCCTGCCTCTATCGCGACGCGAAGCGCGCCTTCGCCGCATCCGTAGCCGGCATGAACAGCGATACGGCCGTGCCCTCGGGGTCGCGGAATTGCGCCGCCCGGTTGCCCCAGGGCATCAGTTTCGGAGCGTGGATGACCTCCACCTTGTCCTTTAGCCGGCCAAATTCAGCGTCGACGTCGTCGACCATGAATTCGATGATCGCGCTGCGATTGGCTGCCGGCTCGGCGCTGCCCTCCTTGAACAGCGCCACCGTTTCGGCGCTGCCGATGGCGAGCGTCGCGGAGGGGGTCACGATCTCGGCGAACACGGGCGCGAGCCATTCGGCGCGTTGGCCCGTCACCAGTTCATAGAAACCGACCATCGTTTTGATGTCAGCGGCGACAAGCCGTGTCGACGCGAATTTCATGAGCTTATTCCTTTCGATCCGGCTGCGAGCGCGCCGCGGCCGACAAAAAGTCTTGTCGCACAGGCCTGCTGACACCATCCTGGCAGCAGGAGTCAGCACCCATGCGCCGCGCCGATCGATTGTTTCAGATCATCCAGATTCTCCGCCGTTCCACCCGGCCCGTGACGGCGGCGGCGTTGGCGGAGGAACTCGAAGTCTCGAAGCGCACGGTCTACCGCGATGTCGCCGACCTGATGGGACGGCGGGTTCCGATCGAGGGCGAGGCGGGCTTGGGCTACCTCATCGCCTCCGATTACGACATGCCGCCGCTCATGCTGACGCCTGACGAGATCGAGGCGGTGATGCTGGGCGCGCAATGGGTGGCGGGCCGCTCCGACAAAGCGCTCGCCAACGCGGCGCGCGACGTGATGGCGAAGATCGCCGCGGTGGTTCCTGAACATCTGCGCCCGTTCATCGTCGAGCCGAGCGTCGGCGTGAAACCAGCACTCGACCGCGCCAAAGGAAAGCGTCGATCCTTCAAGCCTACGATCGGCGATCCGCAATGGCCGGAAACTGCGCCTGCGCTACCAGTCCGAGGCTGGCGAGGAAACCGAGCGCAAAGTGTGGCCGGTGATCCTCGGCTATGCCGAGACGACGCGGATGCTGGTCGCGTGGTGCGAACTGCGCCAGGGCTTCCGGCATTTTCGCACGGATCGCATCGTCGAGGTCGAGACGCTGGACGAAAGCATCGGCCTGCGCCACGGCGAATTGCGCCGCCGCTGGCAGCGCTGGCGCGAGATGAACGTGCCCTCACGGCTTCCCGCGCGAGAGCGCAGCCGCGCGGCCAGCGGCGGCGTAGAGATTGAGCCGGGAATAGACGCCGAAGCCCGAACCGTCGTCGAGGAAGCCGCCGCCGGGCCCTTCCGTCTCGGTCAGGATGCGGTTCGCTTCCTCGAGGCTGAGCTTGGGGAAAGCGACAGTCAGCAAATATCCGGCCTCGGGGCTAGCGCGGCCGACATCTTCGACCTTGTCCGCAGTCTCCGGATGCGCGACACCGAGCCCATAGGTCTGGGTCGCGGCGTAGAACGCCTCGTTCATCGCCGGCGCGTTGAAGCGGCCGGTGTCCTGACGCGCGCAAACTGCAATGCTATCGCCGCAGGCCGCTTCGAGCGCCTTGGTCAGGTCGGCCCGCGCCTTCGCGACCGCCGCCCGGAAGTCTTCGATGGTCGCGGGAACCCGAGGTTCGGACATTGCGGTCGCCCTGGCGAAGTCCTTCAGCGGCCGGCCGACATAGGCGGGATCGTTGGCGAGCAGATGCGCGAGATCGTAGGTCGCGACGGTCCGCCCGCCCAGCACGTCCATGGCGTAATGCGCGCCCATGATGATGCGGTCGTTGCCATATTCCGCGGCGCGCGACGACCATCTCCTGATAGCGATCGGGCACGAGCACGGCGAGCAGGAGCGAGCCCATGTAGCCGTAGGTCGTATGCCCGCTCGGGAAGGACGGGCTGTTGATCAGGTTCATGATCGGCCCGCGATTGTAGACGTCGTTGCCGGCGGGAACATTGAAGTAGTCCGGCCCGACGATCGGCAGGATCGTCGGTTCGGTCTGGAACGGGCGGGAATTCCCGTACTTGTCGGCGCCGGGCGTTCCGGCCGGCCGGCCATAGGCGATGCCGAAGGGATCGGGCGCGCCGTCGATATGTCTTGAAGATGGCCAGGGCCTCGTCGGAAACCGGTTTTTTGCCGTTCGTCGTGCCGTTGGCGAAGAAATATTTGCCGGCGTTCGAATCCGATCCGCTTGTCGAGTTGGCATAGGCGATCACGTCCGAGACGGACTTGGAGATGCTGGTGAAGCGCTGCCGGTCGAGATAATGCGCGCGCGCCTCATAAGCCGCGCCCAAGGTCGTGCCAAGACCGTCCGTCAACTCCACGAGATTGCCGTCGGTGATGAAGGCGTCGCGCAAAGCCTGCTGCTGCTGTTCCGCGAACGGCAGCAGCGTGGGTTGGCGAATGGCGCCGGTCTGGATGCCGCCGGTGACGGTGAAGTTCGAGCCCAGAGCCGCCATTCCGTCTGCGGTGTTGGAGAGGGCGGAGACGGGAGCCAGGCCCTTGAGAGCGGCCATGTTGGTCACGCTCTGCGCGTCGGCCGTGGCGGCGCCCATCATAAGGGCCAAAAGGCCGATTCTGCATCCCAATCTGGTCATGGCGCCCCTCCGGCAACTCGCCGGCAAGGGTTTTCGCCCGATTCTTACGCGTCTTCAAGACAGCCTGCGCCTCGCGCGCGCAAGGCCAACTCAGTCTCTGATTCCAAGCGGTCGGAAATTCGACCTAAGCCGGCGTCGATCACGCCTGAGCTTCCGGCCGCCAGCATCTGCTCCTGCCAGTTAGGTTGACGCAGCACACCAAACATGATCGGTAACCGCAAGAACTTCGTGGTCTTTGGGGGTGGGCCAAGAGGCCGTCGCCGCTCGCGGGTTGTCGGGGGGAAATGAAAACTGTTTCAAGACTCAGGATGCTCGGCGTTGCCGCTTTAGCGGTATCGGGCTTGGCAGGCCCGGCGCAGGCCGGATATGTTGTGACGCTCCAGCAAGAAGGGGCGAACGTCGTCGCATCCGGAAGTGGCCCAATCGACCTGACCGGCCTGACTTTCGTGGTCTCGGACAAGCTCCTACACCCGGCAGTGACAGCAGATATATCGGGGATAGAAACCGGGCCAACAGGTTTTACGACCGGTGACGCTTACAACGGGACTTCTGGACCATTGAACTTCGGGAGCGGGGGCCAGAACGACGCCGACAGCGGCGGCGGGGACTTTGTCGGCATAGCGAATAGCACCGGCAACCTTCTGGTACCCTCTGGCTACATCTCTGACAGTCCGCTGTCGGACACCGCGACCTATGACAATCAGACCTTTACCAGCCTCGGCGTGACCCCCGGCGTCTATGAATGGACGTGGGGAGGGGAGCCAACCAGAACTTCACGCTCGACATCGTAGCGGGCGCAGTGCCCGAACCGTCGACATGGGCGATGGCGCTCCTTGGTTTCGCGGGACTCGGCTACGCCGGCTATCGCAAAGCAGGGCAGGCCGCCAGCGCGTCCGCGTAAGCTGGTAGTCTCCCGCGCTCGCCGCCTCACTTCGCGGCGTTTTTAGCCGCCAACCTGCGCGATCACGCTCGCCTTCCCAGCGCGCACGCCGACGATTTGCATTGGCGTGTGGGGATGATTGTGGTCGTCCATCGCATAGGTGCCGCCGAGCAGCGACGGCATCGTCGTGGTTTTGAGCGCCCGCTCAATGTCTTGCGCCTTGTCAGAGTTGGCGCGGCGGATCGCGTCGACAACGAGATTGGTCGCTTCGTAAGCGAAGAACGAGCGCTGGGTCGGCATGATGCCGTATTTCGCCCGGTAAGCCTGAATGAAGTCCTGCACCCCCGGGGTTTCGATCAAAGGATTGAAGACCGTGATGCTGGTCGCGCCGTCCAGGCCGCCGGAGGCGAGAAACTCCGGAGACAATGCGCCGGCGGCGACGGGGAAATCGATGCGTCCGGTGACGGGCACGCTCCAGCCGGACTGCTCATAGGCGCGAAAGAACGGCGCCGTCGAACGGCTCAGCACCGTCACGACCTGGTCAGGAGCAAGCGCCTTAAGCTCACGAGCAACGGACGCAAGGTCCTTCGTGTCCTTGGCGATCGTCTCGTTGGTGAGAACCTTGATATCGGCCCCGACCGCGGCCTTCTCCATGCTTTCCGCATTGACGTGGTTGAACGGATTGTCGTCGCTGACGATCGCGACGCTGTGCACGCCCTGGCGCTTGAGCCAGCCTATAAGGCCAAGCGCGATGTCGCGGTCGGACGGGATCGTCTTGAAGGCATAGTCGTTGCCGCCGACGCCGGAAGCGTCGACGAAGTCCTGGCCGGCCGAAATGTCGATGACGAGAGGCACTTTCGCCTCCGCCACAATCGGCATGATGGCATGGGTGACCGGGGTCCAGAGCGCGCCCAGGAGCACCGGGACATGCTGCTCCTCGATCAGCCTTTTTGTCGCGGCGATCCCCGTTGCAGGGTCCGCAGCGTTGTCGCCGTAGAACGCCTCGACCGGCCTGCCCAGCACGCCGCCGGCCTCGTTGATGCGCTGAAGCGCGAGCTCGACGCCATATTGCTCGCTTTGCCCGCGGTCCGCGTATTGTCCGCTGAGGATGGTGGTGACGCCGATGCGGACCGGCTCGGCCTGAGGCTCCGCCGCGAGGGCCGGCGTGAAAGCCAGGACGCAACCGGCCAACACAGCGATCCTGAAGCGCCATCGACTTGTCCTCGTCAAAGGGGCGGCCTGAGCTGAGGCAAGCTGTCTCATTCCGGATCTGTAAAACAATCGATGCGCGCACCGTCACGCGATTGTGAGAGATCTTGGCGCGAGGGCTGCTCGAGGCTGCCGAAGCCGCCTGAGAATGAAGCCCGGCGCCGACAGGCAGGCCAATTGGCTGCCGTCGCCCAAGGGCAAATTCCATCTGATGCTGCGTCTCTATTGGCCGGACCAAAACAAGCCCCTCGATACTCGACGGATCATGGGTGATTCCGGCTGTCGATAAGGCCCAATCCGACGAAAAGCTGCTGAAAATGCGCGCGTATTAGAGGGGTTTGGGAGCGCTCACGACGGGACTGGGGCTGCTTGGGTTGAGGCGATTTGCCGCGTAGCAGAAAATATCGCGGCGACGAATTGCTTAAAGTAGAAATTCGTGCTATAAACTCTCACCGGGCGCCCGATGGAACTTCCGCATCGCGGAGCCCGCATGGGACGGGAATGAGAGGTGGAATAGGCTCGGTAGAATCAGCGTGGAGTGTATGGACAATTCGTAGAGATTTTTTTTAGTTGAAACGGTCGTAACCCGTTGAAAAGTCTGGATTCTGAAAAAATAAGCGTTAGCAA
This sequence comes from uncultured Alphaproteobacteria bacterium, assembly GCA_963712825.1. Classification (GTDB taxonomy): domain Bacteria; phylum Pseudomonadota; class Alphaproteobacteria; order ATCC43930; family CGMCC-115725; genus AP-15. Next base: position 23,808 of record CAVQJP010000028.1, on the reverse strand, counting down.
ATGAAAGCATTTTTGCTTTCATTTATTTGCTTTTACTTTCGTTTATTTGACTGGGAAGGAGCGCGCCGCGCCGCTCAGAGGTTCATCTGCGTCTGCACGACGAGCGCGACCAGCTTCGCCTCTTCGGTCGCGACCCGGGTCTGCCAGATCTGGGTTCTTCTGCCGCGATGGACGACGCGTCGTATGGCCGATCAATGTCGAGCCGGCCGGCGCTGAGGCAACGAAATTGGTCTTGCTCTCGATCGTCGTTGTCCCCTTGGCGTCGGCAGGCAGGTTGATGAAGGCCGCCGCGGCGCCCAGCGTGTCGGCGAAGCTCATGATCGCCCCGCCATGGGCGATGCCGCCGATCGTGCACAGATCCGGCCGGATCAGCATCCGCGCGGCCAGGGCATCCGCCTCCGCGCTGATGAACTCGATCCCGAGCAATTGCGCGAACGGCAGCGGATTGGCGTTGATGCGGTCGATCAGCGACATGCGCCTCCCCTTTTAAGTCTTTCCGAGCGCTGGCGGTTTGTTGCGTCTCGGCATAGCATCGCCACTGAGGCGACGCCACACAGGGGGTTTGAGATGCGCGACGCTGGGAGGTTTGCAGCAGCGGCGATCGGCGTCGCCTTGGCCTTTGCGCCAGGCGCCGCGCGCTAGCGGCCGCCGAGCGGGCGGGAACGCCGTTCCGATACACTGTCGACGCCCATTTCGACGGAAACAGCGGCTCCGGCAAGCGAAACGAACGGCGCGCCTGCGCGTTGACGTTCAACAGGGCTTGAGGAGCGTCCGGCCGCCCACTGGTTTGTCGGTCGCCCCGGCAGGGGGAAAGTTAGCTCGGGGTTGTCACGTAGGCCAAGGAGAGAAGCCATGGTTCGCAGTCGGGTTCTTCTAAGCGCAGTCGTTGCGGCGCTCGCGGTCACGCTTGCCGGTTGTGATGAGACCGGCGTCTACCCTTCCGCCGGTTATGTTGCTCCGTTTTATGCCGGAGGGTATTATGGCGCGCCCTATTATGGCGGCGGCTACTACGGCGGCGGCTATTACGGCGGCGGGGTTATGGCGGGTATGGCGGGTATGGCTGGCGTGGCGGGGTCTACCGGCGCGCCGGATATTACCATGGCGGCTATCGGGGCGGTTATCGATGGCGGTGGCTTCCATGGCGGCGGCTTCCATGGCGGCGGCTTCCATGGCGGCGGCGCCATGGCGGCGGCTTTCATGGCGGCGGCTTCCGGCGGCGTTAGGTCGATCGGGCGGCAAGCCGGATGACGCGGGCGTCGCCCGAGCTCAAGCCGCGACCGGTTTGGTGGGCGCTCGGTCGTGGAGGTCCACGACGCAGAGCCACGCCGGCGCGAGGGGAGGCCCGTCTTTCGCTTGGGTTTGCCTGACCTGACGCCGAGGGACGCTCAGAGCCCTTCGAACAGCGCGGTCGACAGATAGCGCTCGGCGAACGACGGGATGATGATCACGATCGTCTTGCCCGCGTTTTCCGGGCGGCGACCGACGTCGATCGCCGCGGCGACGGCGGCGCCCGAGGAGATGCCGACCGGAATTCCTTCGATGCGCGCCACCAGTCGCGCGGTGTCGAAGGCGGTCTGGTTGCCGACGACGACGATCTCGTCGATCACGCTTCGGTCGAGAATGGCGGGAACGAAGCCGGCGCCGATCCCCTGAATCTTGTGGGGCCCGGGCGCTCCGCCCGAGAGAACCGCCGAATCCTCCGGTTCGACCGCGACCATGCGCACGCTCGGCTTGCGCGCCTTCAGAACCTCGCCGACGCCGGTGATCGTCCCGCCGGTGCCGACGCCGGAGACGACAATGTCGACCTCGCCGTTCGTGTCGTTCCAGATCTCCTCCGCTGTGGTGCGGCGGTGGATGTCTGGATTGGCGGGATTTTCGAACTGCTGCGGCATGACCGCGCCGGGCGTCGCCTCGATGATTTCATTCGCCTTGGCGATTGCGCCTTTCATGCCCTGCGCGGCAGGCGTGAGAACCAATTCGGCCCCGAGCAGGGCCAGCATTTTGCGACGCTCGACCGACATGGATTCGGGCATCACGAGAATTAGCCGATAGCTGCGGGCCGCCGCGACGAAGGCGAGCGCGATTCCGGTATTGCCGGAGGTCGGCTCGACCAGAACGCCGCGCCCGGGCGAGATCTTGCCCTGCGCCTCGAGCGCATCGATCATCGAAACGCCGATGCGGTCCTTGACGCTGGAGATCGGATTGAAGAATTCGAGCTTGGCGACAAGACGGGCGACGACGCCCTTCTCCTTGCCGATGCGGTCGATCCTGACGAGGGGGGTGTCGCCGATCGTGTCGGTGATCGACGCATAAATCTGCCCGCGGCCGGGTATTCGCCGCGCAGCGCCTGCATCCGTCATTGGCCGTCACTCCAAAATGTTCCATCGGACCGCGCCGTTAAGCGCGGCCCGACAGTAACATTTTATACGGCACGCAACTATACAACGCCGCAAACCACTGCGTCAGATGGCGAAATCGCCGCTGACCTTCTCGTCGTCGAGCACATGCGTCTTCTCGGCGGTGTCGCACATCTGTTCGACCGTGATCGCGTCGAGGTTGGCGAGAAAGGTTTCGCCCGCCCTGCGTACGGCCGGATCAATCACCCGCTCAAGCAGCACCGAGTTTGACCCGAGATCGTCGGGATCGGCGGTGCTTAACGACATCGCGGTGCGCACGATCTCGCCCACAGTGATGCGCCGGCGCTCGCGCGCAAGCTCATAGCCGCCTCGCGGCCCGCGCACGCCCTTGAGGATTTTGGCGTGGACCAGGCCCTGGAGCAATGTCTCCAGGTGACGGGGCGGCAATTTATGACGCGCGGCCAAAGCTTTGGCCGCAACCGGCGCCGAGCGCGAATGCAACGCGACATCGACAACGGCGGCGATAGCAAGAACGCTCCGTCGCGACAATAAGTTCATATCCTACCTCCTACTATGAGCGCCCAGTGGAACCGAATCCATTTGAGCCACGGACGCTCGAAGTGAGACGCTCGCCCGAAATCAGAGCTACGCGTTCCACAGAGCAAACGACGAGTTGCGCTATCCGCGCGCCCCGCCGAACGACAAAGGGCTTGTCCCCAAAATTGACGAGTATGACACCAATTTCGCCGCGATAATCAGCGTCGATTGTCCCCGGACTGTTGAGAACCGTCACCCCATCCTTCAAAGCCAACCCTGACCGGGGCCGGATCTGCGCTTCAAATCCCTTTGGCAGTTCTATAACCATCCCGGTCGCGATCAGCGCCCGCGATCCGGGGGCCATGACGACCTCTTCTCCCGCCGGAAGGGCCGCCACCAGATCCATCCCGGCGGCATCCTCACTCGCATAGGCCGGCAATTGCAACCCCTCACCATGTGGTAATCTATGGTAACCAATCGTGATCATTGTCGCTTCGCCAATTCAACGGCGAGGCGCCGAACGATGCCGTCTGCAACTTCGGCTTTGGTCATCGGCGGCCACGATTTGACGCCGCGCGCATCGATCACCTGAACTTGATTGGTCTCGCCGCCAAACGTCGATGTCCTTCCGCGACACTATTGGCGATGATCAGGTCGCAACTCTTGCGCTGTAACTTGGCCATGGCGTTCGCAGTAATATTCTCGGTTTCCGCAGCGAAGCCAATCACAACTGCTGGCCGCATTATGGTTTTCTTTGCAACCTCCGCAAGTATATCGGGATTCTCGACCAAGGTGAGAGTTGGAGACTTTTTGGCGTTCTTTTTGATCTTGTGATGAGCGACATTTTCCGCGCGCCAATCGGCGACCGCCGCCGCCGCAATGAATGCGTCGGCGGGGAGCGCGGCTTCGACCGCTTCCCGCATATCGCGCGCCGAACCGACATGAACCACTTCGGCGCCGGCCGGATCAGACAATCCCACAGGGCCGGTAACGAGCGTTACCCTTGCACCAGCGCCAACCGCAGCTTGCGCAATTGCATGTCCCTGACGTCCAGAAGACCGGTTTCCGAGGAATTGGACCGGGTCAATCGGCTCGTAGGTCGGTCCCGAAGTGACAATCACATGCCGTCCGCCCAGCGAACCCGAATCACTTGGCCGACCTTGGAGCGAAGGACTGGACGCCGCCTCCGCGGCCAACGCCGCCTCGATCGCCTCAACGATCGCCGGCGGCTCAGCCATGCGGCCAGGACCAAATTCGCCGCACGCCATCGGCCCCGATTCGGGACCGACGATCAGAACGCCGTCGTCCCTGAGGCGCTCCAGGTTGCGGCGAGTCGCCGGGTGCAGCCACATCCTGACATTCATCGCAGGGGCGGCAAGCACGCGTTTGTCGGTCGCAAGCAACACGGTAGTCGCCATATCGTCAGCAAGACCGGCGGCCATGCGGGCCAGGATATTCGCGCTTGCCGGCGCAATAACGATGAGGTCGGCAGCGCGCGACAACTCGATATGGCCGATCGCCGCTTCGTCCGTCAGGCTAAACAGATCATCGCGGACGGCCTGCCCGCTGAGGGTCGCAGCGGAAAGCGGGGAAATGAACTGCCGGGCGGCGGATGTCATCACGACGCTGAACCGTCGCGCCACGGTCTTTGAGCCGCCGAATTAACTCTAGCGATTTGTACGCCGCGATTCCACCGCTTATGATCAGGAGAATACGGGCGCGCGATAGCGGGATGGCACTCATTCGCGATGACCTACGCTAGCTCGCTGGGCTCTGGATCAGCCCCTGACGCGGAGGAAATCAAGGAGACGAGGGGTGAAACGTCCATGCGCGGCTTCATCCGCTTGCCAGCCTCCGGTCCGTCGTTACGTAAGCCGCTTTTCTAATGCCACCAGTGATGCGTGAGGAATGCCACGAACATTTACGAAATGGCAATTATCACAATTGTGGTATTCCCGTCGCGCGATTGTTGCGGGGTTCGTGGATTGCCAATCGCGACCAACGCTGCCGTTTTGAGGTCGGCGACCTCCGGCAGGCTTCATTGGCCATCACGCGCGCTCCTCACAGAAGCGGTGCGCTGCGCACAGGCTCGCCGACTATAAGACCCATCGGTACGCCGCCATGACCAGGAGCGCTAACAAAAATCCAGTTAAAACAAAGGTGAAGCCCACCCGGAGCGTGAGTTCGGGAACGATTTTCGCAATTTCCCTTTCGCTGTCCGCCTCGAGTTCGAGCCTCGAGTTTATCGGCGATTTGCTCCAGCCGGCGCGGTCGCGTCGCCGAGGAAGGAGACAAGGGACGAAAAGATCCGACCGGCGTCTTCGATGCGCCCAACCGGACCGAGGTGTTCGGCGATCCAAGCGCCCACGACCGGTTCGGCGGTCGACCACATGTTGAGCTGAGGGTCGAGCTTTCGCGCCACCCCTTCGACGACGACCATGGTCTTCTGCAGCATCACGAGTTCGATCCTGGTCGCCATATCGAACAAGGAGGTGATTTCGAACAGGAGCGTCAGCACCTTCGCCATCGAGATCTGATCGGCGGTGCGGGAGTGGATCGGTTCGCCGATCGCGCGGAGCGCCTGGGCGAAATCCTCCACCCGATATGTGTGAGGCACGTAGCCGGCCTCGAAATGAACCTCGGCCACCCGCATATAGTCTCGGCGAATGAAGCCGTAGAGGATTTCCGCCAGGAACTTACGCTCTTTGCGCCCAGCCGGCCCATGATGCCGAAATCGACCGCAACGATGCGGCCTTCCTTGTCGACAAAGAAATTGCCCTGATGCATGTCGGCGTGGAAGAAGCCGTCGCGCAGCGCGGTGCGCAAAAAGGTCTGAATGAGAGCGCGCGCGAGGTCGTGAGGATCAAACCCAAGCTCGATCAGACGGTCAGGATCAGTCAGCGGAATCCCGTCGATCCATTCCATCGTCATCACTTCGCGAGTGGTGCGGCTCCAGTCGACCGCGGGTGCGCGCAGGTCCGCATCCTCCATGGAATTTTCGACGAATTCCGACGCCGCGGCCGCTTCGAGCCGGAAATCCATCTCCATGCGCACGGAGCGAGCGAGCGTTTCGACAACCTGGGCGAGCCGCAATCGGCGGAATTCCGGCGCCAGCTCTCAGCGAACCGCGCGGCGAACGCCATGTCAGAGAGGTCGCGCCCAAAGCGCCGCTCGGTCCCAGCGCGCAGCACCTTGACCGCGACTGGCCGCAAGCCTTCGCTGGTTTGCACCTCAGCGCGATGGACCTGGGCGATTGAAGCCGCCGCAACCGGCTCGCCGAAGCTCTCGAACAGCGACTCGATCTTCGTGCCGAAAGAAGCCTCGACGATGGCGACCGCCATTTCGCGGCTCATCGGCGCGACGCGGTCCTGCAGTCGCTCAAGCTCAATGGCGACCTTGCCGCCGACAATGTCCGGACGCGTTGAAAGGAACTGTCCAAGCTTTACGTAAGACGGCCCCAATCGATCAATCGCCCGGGACAAGCCCGCCAGGCCATCGCCGTCGCGTTTTGCAATCAAGTTGGCCAAGGCGAGCGGCGGCCTCAGCACCGGGGGCAGAGGGAATGGGTCGACGCCGACAAACGCCCCTTCTCGGGCGAACACGAAAGCAGCGCGCGTCAGCCTTGAGATGTGGCCGAGCGACGACAAAATCGGCATGAATTAGAGTTTCCAGCCCGAGTGGATCGCGACGATGCCTCCGCTCAGGCGTGTGAACTCCACGCGCGCGAACCCAGCCTCGCCGATCATCTCTGCGAATTGCTCCGGGGGCGGAAATTTGCGGATCGATTCGACAAGATAGCGATAAGCGCCGCCATCGCCAGTGACCACTTTGCCAATGGGCGGAATGGCCGCGAAGGAGTAGGCGTCGTACAACCGATCCATGACGGGCAAATCGACGCGCGAAAATTCGAGGCACAAGAAACGCCCACCGCGCTTGAGAACACGATAAGCTTCCTTAAGAGCGTTTTCGATGCGTGGCACGTTGCGAATGCCGAACGCGATTGTGTAGGTGTCAAACCGCGCGTCGGGCAGCGGCAGCGCTTCCGCGTCGCCCTCGATAAACGTCAGCCGCTTGGAGAAAGCGCGCCTCGCCGCCCGCTTCTCCCCAACGCGCAACATGTCGGGGTTGACGTCGACAACGGTCACATCAGTCAGCGGGCCGCCCGCCTTCGCTACACGCGTGGCGACATCGCCCGTTCCCCCAGCGACGTCGAGATGCGCGAAAGGGCGCGTCCGTGACGGCCGGACCTTGGCGACGAGAGCGTCCTTCCAAGCCCGATGCAGGCCGAACGACATCAGGTCGTTCATCAGGTCATACCGAGTGGCGACGCTACGGAAGACGTCGTTCACCAAGTTCTGTTTTTCGTCCAGCCGAACGGTGCGTTGGCCGAAATGCGTTTGATCGCCCGCAGCGGCCATCAGGCTCTCCCATGAAACGGCTCAAACCTTAGCGCGCACGGCGCCGAGCGTACACCCGCGCCGGTCAGTCCAAGCGCACCGGGATTCCCGCCTCGGCCATTCGAGCCTTCGCCTGCCGAATCGTGAATTCGCCGAAATGGAAGATCGACGCCGCGAGCACAGCGCTGGCGCGCCCTTCTTGCACGCCGGCGACGAAATGGTCGAGATCGCCTACGCCGCCGGAGGCGATGACCGGAATGGCGACCGCGTCGGCGACCGCTCGGGTCAGCTCGAGATCGAAGCCCTGTCTCGACCCGTCTCGATCCATGGAGGTCAAAAGGATCTCGCCCGCGCCGAGAGCGGCGACTTCGCGCGCATAGCCGATCGCCTCGATGCCGGTCGCCCGCCGTCCGCCATGGGTGAAGATCTCCCAGCGCGGCGCCTCGCCGGTCGCGGAGCACCCTCTTGGCGTCGATGGCGACGACGACGCATTGGGCGCCGAACTTCTCCGAAGCCTGGCGCACGAATGTCCCGGTCGGCGACCGCCGCCGAATTGATCGAGGCCTTGTCGGCGCCGGCGAGCAGAAGCTTGCGGATGTCCTCGGTCGTACGCACGCCGCCGCCGACCGTCAGCGGCATGAAGCAGACCTCCGCGGTACGCCTGACGACGTCGAGCAGGATGCCGCGGTCTTCATGGCTCGCGGTAATGTCCAGGAAGCACAGCTCGTCCGCGCCTGCTCGATCGTAGGCGATCGCGCTCTCCACCGGATCGCCGGCGTCGCGCAGATTGACGAAGTTGATTCCCTTGACGACCCGGCCGTCCTTGACGTCGAGACAGGGGATGACCCGCGCTTTCAATGTCACTGAGGCAATCCTGTTGACCGTTCCGATCGTCCCCCGGCGTGGAGGAGGGTCAGCGCCGCGCGCGGATCAAGCCGGCCGTCGTAGAGCGCACGCCCGACGATGGCGCCGGCTAGTCGGGCGCAATCCGGTTCGGTCAGCCGTCTGATGTCCTCGATCGAGGCGAGGCCGCCCGAGGCGATGACCGGAATCTCGAGCTTGTCGGCCAGCGCGATTGTGCTTTCGAGGTTGAGGCCGGCGAGCGCGCCGTCGCGCGCGATGTCAGTGTAGATGATCGCCGCAACGCCCGCGTCCTGAAACCGCCGTGCGAGATCGAGAGCGGACATGTCTGATGTTTTCGCCCATCCCTCGATGGCGACTATGCCCGCGCGGGCGTCAACGCCGACCGCAATCCGGCCAGGATAGAGGCGCGCAGCCTCGCGCACGAAATCGGGATCGAGCACAGCCGCAGTTCCAATGATGACCCGAGTGACGCCGCTTTCCAGCCAGCCGCGCACGGTTTTCATGTCACGAATTCCGCCGCCCAGCTGCAACTTCACCGTGAGCCCGCCGAGGATGTGTCGAACGGCGTCGGCGTTCATAGGCTTGCCAGCGAAGGCCCCGTCGAGATCGACGACGTGCAGATAGTCGAACCCTTGCGCGACGAACGCTCGCGCCTGAGCGGAGGGGTCGGCGTTGAACGTTGTCGCTCGCGTCATGTCGCCCTGGACGAGCCGAACGCACTGACCGTCTTTGAGGTCGATGGCGGGGAACAGGATCACGGGCGCCACTTGAGGAAATTGGCGATCAGCTTGAGCCCAAGCGTTTGGCTCTTTTCAGGGTGAAACTGGGTACCGGCAATGTTGTCGCGGGCGACGATCGCCGTTACCGGGCCGCCGTAGTCGGCGGTCGCCACTAGGTCGTCGGAATCATCCGCGTACAATTGATAGGAGTGGACGAAATAGGCGTGCAGTCCGCTCTCGCCTGTGCTCACGCCCTCTAAAAGCGCATGGCTTCGCCGCACATCGAGGGTGTTCCACCCCATATGGGGAATCTTCAACCCGGGATCATGCGGCTTGATCGCTGCGACGTCGCCCGCAATCCAGTTCAGGCCATCAACCACCTCATGTTCGAGGCCGCGCGTGGCCATAAGTTGCGCGCCAACGCAAATGCCTAGGAAGGGTCGGCCTCGTCGGCGCACAGCCTCCTCCATCGCCTCAACCATGCCCGAAACGCTGTTGAGCCCGCGGCGGCAATCGGCAAATGCACCGACGCCCGGCAAAACGACATGGTCGGCGGCGAGCACATCCTCAGGCCGCGCGGTGACCTTCACTTCGCGACTCAAGCCGGCCTCGCGCCCCGCGCGCTCGAAGGCCTTCTGCGCCGAGTGCAGATTGCCGGAGCCGTAGTCGATGATAGCGACGACGCTCATGGCATCCTAAAGCGTGCCCTTGGTCGACGGCACGCGCTCGGCCTGACGGGAATCGATCGCAATCGCGCCGCGAAGCGCGCGAGCAACTCGCCTTGAAACACAATTCGGCGATGTGATGGCTGTTCGAACCATAAAGGGTTTCGATGTGCAGCGTGATGCCGGCGTTGCCGGCGAAGGCCTGGAAGAACTCGCGCACGAGTTGAGTGTCAAAACCGCCAATCTTCTCGGTCGGAAACTCGGTCCGGAAGATGAGAAACGGCCGGCCCGACACGTCGAGCGCGACCCAGGTCAGCGCCTCGTCCATCGGCAGCAGGCAGTCGGCGTAGCGGGTCAATCCCCGCTTGTCGCCGAGCGCCTTCGCCAACGCCTGACCGAGTGCGATTCCGACGTCCTCGACCGTATGGTGATCATCGATATGGCGGTCGCCCTCGGCCCGAATTTTGATGTCGACAAGGGAATGACGCGACAGCTGATCGAGCATGTGATCGAAGAAACCAATGCCGGTTGTAACATCGGCAAGGCCCGACCCATCGAGGTCGAGGCCGACCTCGATGCTTGTTTCCTTGGTCTTGCGTACGATTGCGCCCTTGCGCATAGCGATTTCTTTGCCTCGAGCCCCTTTGGGCGGCGGTGATAGCAAGCCACGCGCCGATTGGCCACCGAAGCCTCGACGACACGACCCCGGGCGGGATCGCGCGGGGTTTCGCAATCGGGCGACATTCGATTAGTAAGAGGGCGAACGTCGCCGGTAGGAAGATACCACCGGGCCGCCATAGGGATGTCATAATATGAATATGAGACCGACAAAATTCGGCATAGGTCAAAGCGTCAAGCGCGTCGAGGACATTCGCCTAGTCAGCGGCCGGGGTAATTACGCCTCCGATGCGGCCGACAAAGCCGACCTTAAGGCAGTTTTTCTGCGAAGCCCATACGGGCATGCGAAGTTTCGCATCGAGGATGTTGAAGCGGCGCGCGCGGTTCCCGGCGTTCACGCGGTCTACATCGCCAGCGATTTCGCCAACCTTGGCGGCTTGCCCTGCCTCGCTCCGGTCCCCAACGCTGACGGGTCGAAAACTCCGCTCAAGCCTTATCCGGTGATGGCCGCCGACGAAGTGCAGCATGTGGGCGACATCATTGCAATGGTGGTGGCCGACACGACCCTGCAAGCTCGCGGTGCGGCCGAACTGATCAGCGTCGCGTGGGAGGACCTTCCCGCAATTACCGACATGGAAGAGGCCGTGCGGCCGGGAGCGCCGCTCGTCTTTGCTGGCGCGCCGGGCAATGTCGCCTATGACACCCATATCGGCGACAAACAGACGACCGACGACGTATTCGCGCGCGCGGCGCACGCGGTTCGCATAAAGATCGTCAATTCACGCGTCGTCGCCAACTATATGGAGCCGCGCTCCGCCGTAGGGGAATACGATGCGACGACTGGCCGCTTCACGCTGAACCTCGGAAGCCAAGGCGTGCATGGCATCCGGGCCGCGATCGCAGGCCCGATTCTGAAAATCTCGGCAGACGCCCTGCGCGTCGTCACACAGGACGTGGGCGGCGGTTTTGGCACCAAGGCCGTCGTCTATAGAGAATATCCGCTTGTTCTCGAAGCGGCTAAACGGATCGGCCGGAGCGTCGGCTGGCTTGCCGATCGCAGCGAGCATTTCGTCGGCGACGCGCAAGGCCGTGACAATGTGACGACGGCCGAAATGGCGCTCGACGCCAATGGCCGTTTTCTCGCCCTCAGGGTCGATATCCTCGGCAATCTTGGCGCGTACCTGTCCATGTTCGCGCCCTACATTCCCTGGCTCGGCGCATCGATGGCGACCGGGTGCTATCACATCGACGCGCTCCACGCGCGTGTCCGCGGAATCTACACCCACACCGTGCCCGTCGACGCCTATCGCGGGGCTGGACGTCCGGAGGCCGCTTATGTGCTCGAGCGGCTGGTCGACGCTTGCGCGCGCAAGCTCGGCGTCGCGCCGGAGGAATTGCGCGCACGCAATTTCGTCAAGCCCGAGCAGATGCCCTATCACACCCACACCGATCGCGATTACGACGTCGGCGATTTCGAAGGCGCGCTGCGGGCCTGCCTGAAGAAGGCGGACCGTGCAGGTTTCACCCGGCGGGCGGACGACGCGCGGGTCCGTGGAAAGATCCGTGGATTCGGCATTGCGAGCTATATCGAATGCACCGCCTGGAGCGACTCCGAGACCGGTTCTTTGACGCTTGAGAAGAACGGCGATTTCACGCTGCTGATTGGCACCCAATCCAACGGACAGGGGCATGAGACCGCTTATGCTCAAGCCGTCTCGCAATATCTCGACGTGCCGCTTGAGCGCATCAAGGTTGTGCAAGGAGACACCGATCGGGTCGCCACCGGCTTTGGCACCGGCGGATCGCGCTCCATTCCCATCGGCGCGGTGATGGTGACCCGCGCCTCGGAAGCCTTGGCTGGATCGCTGAAGGAGCTCGCGGCCGACAAGTTGGAAGCGGCGGTCGCCGATTTGGAAATCGCCGACGGCAAGGTGCGCATCGCCGGAACTGACCGCGCCATCTCTTACGCCGAGATCGCGGCCCTTCCGGGCTGCGACTGCGGGGAATTTGACGGCAACCGATTCGTTTGCGCCGTCGAATGCGACCTATCCGAACGGCACCCATGCCTGCGAGGTCGAGATCGATCCGGACACGGGGGAAACCACGATCGTCCGCTACTCGGTTGTCGACGACTTTGGATTCACGTTGAATCCTTTGCTTCTCGCGGGACAGGTCCATGGCGGCATCGCCCAAGGCGCAGGACAGGCGCTGATGGAGCGCGCTTTATTCGATGACGACGGGCAATTGCTGACCGCGAGCTTCCTCGACTATTGCGTGCCACGCGCCGACAATCTGCCTGAGTTCGATTTCGAGACCCGGAACGTGCCGTCGACGACCAATCCAATGGGTCTCAAGGGCGCCGGCGAGGCAGGGTCAATCGGATCGACTCCAGCGGTGATGAACGCAGTCGCGGATGCTTTATGGCGGGCGTATCGCATCGAGCACATCGACATGCCGGCAACGCCGTTTGCAGTGTACAGCGCGATCAGGGGTTCGCGCGCTCACGCCTAGAGTGATGAGCGTGGCGCGGGTAGACGTGTCAAGCGCGCTTAAGGCTGGCTCATTGCCGGCCCGCAGCGACGACGGCGATCAACACGGCGTGATCGGGCGCGCCGGAACTACGGCCTGAAGGTGCTGCTTGAAGCATCCATCCGGCCATGGCGATGATCGCTTCGCGTAAGACCTTGTCATCCCTCGTCATTGCGCCGGCAGCAACGCCCGCCCCTTAGAGCAGGCGGCGCCCGGCTAGAAGCCGGCTGCGCCTGGCGTGGCGCCTTGCGCGCGCCCGGGCCGGTGCTACACTGTCTGGATCTGGCGGGCGAAGATGGAGGTATCGATGCGCTCCAAGCTTTTGAAAGTGGCGTTGGGTTGCGGGTTCGCGGCGGCGCTCGTCGCACCGGCGCTGGCCTGCGATTTCGGTAAGACGTCGGCGCAGAATGATCAGCCGATGGCTCAGTCGCAATCGACGACGCCCGATACGCCTCAGACGGCCGAAACCCAGTCGGCGGCGAACACCGGCTCGAACTAACGATTGTTATCTTTGGCGTTGAATAGAGCCCCACCGCAGCTCACGCTTGCGGTGGGCTTTCTTTGGGTGGCCCTCCTGGGGCGTCACGCAACCGGGGTTTTGCGCCCGAAATTTGCAGGCCGCTTGTCCAGAAAGGCGCGGACGCCCTCCAGATAGTCATCGCTCACTCCCGCCTCCCGCTGGAGGTCCCGCTCAAGGTCGAGTTGGGCGTCCAAATTGTTGTTAGGCGAAGCCGCCAGCGCGCGTTTCATGAGGCCAAGCGCATGCGTGGGGCCGGCTGCGAGGCGTTCGGCGACCGTATGCGCCTCTCCCATCAGGTCCTCATCGTCAACGGCGCGATAGATCATGCCTATGGCCTGGGCCTGCTCCGCCGCGATCGGTTCGGCCAGCATCATCAGCGCCCGGGCGCGCGCGTCGCCGACAAGGCGCGGCAGAACAAAAGTGCCGCCGGCGTCCGGAATGAGGCCGATGCGGGCGAACGCCTGCAGGAACTGAGCCGATTTGGCTGCGAGCACGATATCGCAAGCAAGTGCGATATTGGCGCCCGCCCCTGCCGCCGGGCCGTTGACCGCGCAGACGACCGGCTTCGGCAGATTGCGGATCGCGCGAATGATCGGATTGAGGCCCTTTTCGAGCGCTTCGCCGAGGTCGGGCCGGGCTGTCGCCGGGAGCGAAAGCGCGATTGGCGAGGTCTGCCCCGGCGCAGAAGCCTCTGCCCGGCGCCGGTCATCAGAACGGCGCGGCATTCGGGGTCCGTCCCAGCGCGCTTAATTCCGGCCAACAGCCCTTCTATGAGCCCGGCGTTGAGCGCATTGAGACGCTCGGGCCGGTTGAGGGTTAGCGTCAGCACGCCGCCCTCGAGTCTATCCAGGAGAACCGGTTGCGACGAAACCTGGGCCTCTGCCGTCACGGGGCGTTCTCCCTCAATTCGTTTTGTCGCCGCCGCGCGGCGTAAGCGTCTATATTAGACGCTGGTCAATGGAGGCGGCAATGGCGGAACGGGATCAGAGGCCGGGTTGGGGAGGGGTGCGCCCATGACTGAAGAAGCCTTCATCTGCGACTACGTCCGCACTCCGATCGGCCGCTTCGGCGGCGCGCTGGCAAGCCTCCGCGCCGACGATCTGGCGGCGCTGCCCATCCGCGAGCTCATCGCGCCGTCATCCCGATCTCGGCGACAAGGTCGACGAAGTCTTTCTCGGCTGCGCCAATCAGGCGGGCGAGGACAACCGCAACCTCGCGCGCATGGCGCTTTTGCTCGCCGGTCTGCCGGATTCCATTCCTGGCGCGACCGTCAACCGGCTGTGCGCCTCGGGGATGGAGGCGGTCGCCGCAGCGGCGCGAGGGATCAAGGCGGGCGAGATCGAGCTCGCAATCGCCGGCGGCGCCGAATCGATGACCCGCGCGCCATTCGTGATGGGCAAGGCTCAAGCGGCGTTTCAGCGATCGGCGGAGGTTTTCGACACCACAATCGGCTGGCGCTTCGTCAATCCGATGATGAAAAAGCTTTATGGCGTCGATTCGATGCCCGAGACGGCCGAGAACGTCGCCGATGAGCACCAGGTCTCTCGCGCCGACCAGGACGCGTTCGCGCTGCGCTCGCAAAAGCGTGCTGCGGCGGCTCAGGCGAAGGGGACGTTCGACGAGGAAATTGTCGCCGTCGAGATCAAGGACCGTAAGGGAAACGTGACCAGGGTCGCGAGCGACGAGCATCCGCGCTCCGATACGACGCTCGAGGCGCTCGCCAAGCTCGGCGGGATCGTGCGCGCGGACGGCAGCGTGACCGCGGGCAACGCCTCCGGCGTCAACGACGGCGCCGCGGCGCTCATCGTCGCCTCCGCCCGGGCGGCGGAAGCGCATGGGCTCGAGCCGATCGCGCGCATCCTCGGCTACGCTACGGCCGGCGTCGCGCCGCGCGTGATGGGCGTGGGCCCGATCCCGGCGGTCGGCAAACTGACAGAGCGGCTGAAGCTCAAGCCATCAAGTTTCGACGTTGTCGAGCTCAACGAGGCGTTCGCCTCGCAGGCGCTCGCCTGCCTGCGCGGGCTCGGGCTTGAGGATGATTCGGAGCATGTCAATCCGAACGGCGGGGCGATTGCGCTCGGCCATCCGCTCGGCATGTCGGGCGCGCGCCTCGCGGGCGCCGTCGCGCTCGAGCTCAAGCGGCGTGGCGGCCGCTACGGCCTCGCCACGATGTGCGTCGGCGTCGGCCAGGGCGCGGCGCTGGCGCTCGAACGCGTCTGATCCGATATAGGCGTTGGAGGGCTCAACGGCTCGCACGAAGAGTCGGGAGAAAAGGGAGGATGGTCGATGGCCGCGCCAACTCACGTCGCGTTGCGAAAGGTGACGCTGAACGCCGCGCGTTCGAAGGAATTCCCCGGTGGCTCGATCCGGCACGGTTATGATTTCGTCGCCCCTTTGACCGCCGATGGCCACATCGATCTTGAAGCCTGGAAGCAGCATCGGGGCGAATGTTTCGCGCATCGCTTCTGGGGCAATGAACCCTCGATGCGCGGCCTCCTCGTGCATCACGCCGGTGGCGCTGGGGGCTCGACCTGGGCTTTCGAGTGGAAGGGGGGACGCAAGGACGAAGCGGAGGAGGAAGGCTTCCGCTTCGGCGACCACGCCTTCAAGATCGGCGAGTACGTGTCGGTGCGCGAAGAGGAGGGCGAGCTTCTGACCTTCCGGGTGGTCAGCGTCGGCAACCCGTGAGAATACCTGTCATGCCCGCGGACGCGGGCATCCAGAAAGGCCCTTAGAGACCCTGGATTCCCGTTTGTGTGGGAATAACAAAAGTTGGCTGCGAGGGCTGGATCAGCCGACCTCGCGAAGGAATGCGATCAGCGCCGCGTTGACCTCGTTCGGGCGCTCCTGTTGCGTCCAATGGCCGCAACCAGGAAGCATGATCGTTTTCGTGAGGTCGGGGACGAATGTTTTCAGGTTGGAGATCAGTTGATCCATTCTCGGGAATTTGACGACGACGTCGCGGTCGCCCGCCATGTAAAGCGCCGGGACGGTCACCTTCGCCCCGGCGAAGGGCGCGAGCAACTCCCAGTTGCCGTCGATGTTGCGATACCAGTTGAGGCCGCCGCGGAAGCCTGCGCGGGCGAATTCTCCGGCAAAGAAATCGATATCGGCCTCTGTGAGCCACGCGGGCGGCGTCGGCGGATCGATCGTGCGGGTGAGAAAGCCGCCCGTTCTTGGAACCATGCCCGGCGCCTGATCGCCGAGCGTACTGTCAGACTTGCGCGGAATATCGCCTGACCCGGAATAGAGGAGCCGCCGGATCGTAGCGCGCGGATCGCGCCCAAGCTCCGCCTCCGCGACGCCCGGGGCCTGGAAATAGAGCTGATAGAAAAGCGACGAGTTGGTCTGCGGCATCACGCTCGTCGGCCGTTTGGACCCGCGTGGGACGAACGGCACGCTTAGGCCTGCGACGGCGCGAAAGCGGTCGGGGCGAAGGAGGGCGCAATGCCAGGCGACCGGCGCGCCCCAATCGTGGCCGACGACGACCGCCTGCGGCGCGCTGAGCGCGTCAAGCACGCCAACCATGTCGCCGACGAGATGAAATAGCGTGTACTGGTCGACGTCCTGGGGCTGGCCTGTCTGGCCATAGCCGCGCATATCGGGCGCAACGGCGCGATAGCCTGCCTCGGCGAGCGCCTTCAACTGATGGCGCCACGAATACCAGGATTCCGGAAAGCCGTGGCAGAGGAGCACGACGGGTCCGCTTCCGGCCTCGGCGAGATGGATCGGGATACCGTTTGCCTCGACGGTGCGATGGGCGATCTCGGTCACGCGCCTTCTCCTCCGGGTGGATGAGGACTACACGAATTCGATGACGACATGAACATGCGAGCATCGATCGGCCCGCGCCGCCGCCCTTGGGGCCTCCTCCGTCAAGGCCAGTAAGGCCGTGCGTGCTAGCCAGATAGCGCCGATGCGGCTAGTCTTCGGGCTTCCAACAACAGCGAAGCCCCGTGACCCAACTCTCTGTCCGCCAGCGCCAAGGCCGCCTTTCGAGCGACGCGGTCGCCGCCCTCAATTCCGATCTCGCCGCCCGTTTTGGCAACCGCTTCACCGCTTCCGAGGCGATCCGCCAAGCGCATGGGCACACGCTCACCTGGCTCAAGAACGAGCCGCCGGACGCCGTGGTCTTCGCCGAAGACAAAGATGACGTCATTGACCTGGTCAAGCTCTGCGCTCGCCATGATGCCCCGATCGTCCCGTTCGGCGTCGGATCGTCGCTCGAGGGCCACGTCAACGCGCCCCATGGCGGCGTCTCGCTCGACCTCTCGCGCATGAATAATGTTCTCGCCGTCAACGCGGACGACCTCGACTGCCTCGTCGAGCCGGGCGTCACCCGGAAGCAGCTCAACGAGCATCTGCGCGACAGCGGGCTCTTCTTCCCGATCGATCCGGGCGCCGACGCGTCGCTCGGCGGCATGGCCGCGACCCGCGCCTCAGGCACCAATGCGGTGCGCTACGGCACCATGAAGGACGTCGTGCTGTCGCTCGGCGTGGTCGCTGCCGACGGATCGTTCCTGCGCACGGGAACGCGGGCGAAGAAGTCGTCGGCGGGCTACGATCTCACCCATATGTTCATCGGCTCGGAGGGCACGCTCGGCATCATCGTCGAGGTGGCGCTCAAGCTCTCCGGCATTCCCGAGGCGATCGCGGCCGGGCATTGCTCGTTTCCGAGCATACGCTCGGCTTGCGAGACGACGATTGAAACGATCCAGTCGGGCCTGCCGATCGCTCGCATCGAGCTCATCGACACGCTTTCGGTGCGCGCCTTCAATAATTATTCGCATACGTCATTGCCCGAGCAGCCGCTGCTCCTGGTCGAGTTCCACGGCACCGAGCAAAGCGTCGCCGAGCAGGCGAGTCGCTTCGGCGAAATCGCCGCAAGCCACGGCGGCGGGCCGTTGGCCTCGGCGACCAAGCCCGAGGAGCGCACGAAGCTCTGGCAGGCGCGTCACGACACTTATTGGTCGCAACTCACGCTAAGACCCGGCGCGCGGCCATTCGCCACCGACGCCTGCGTGCCGATCTCGCGCCTCGCGGATTGCGTCGAGGAAACGCTCGACGACATCAAGCGCAACGGCCTCATTGCGCCAATCGTCGGTCATGTCGGCGACGGCAATTTTCACGTGACGCCGCTGATTGATCTCGACAACCAGGCCGAGATCGCGGCTGCGGACGCTTTCGCTCACCGCCTCGCCCATCGCGCCATCGCCATGGGCGGCACCTGCACCGGCGAGCATGGCGTCGGGCAGAAGAAGCGGGAGTACATGGAAGAGGAGCATGGGCCGATCGCCATTGACCTCATGCGCCGCGTCAAAGCCTCGTTCGACCCGCAGAACCTGTTCAATCCGGGCAAGGTGTTCTACGCCTGAGCAAATCGGTCTCGGCCGCTTAGTGCCCTCTCGGCGAGCTCCATAGTGTGACCTCGCTCGTTGAGAGAGGCTTGTCGGGCAAGACTTATCCAATGTAAAGCGATAAGCTACTGCCGCTTCCGCAGTTGACGCCACAATCCAGAGGATGCTTGGCCGTATGGGAGCAGAAAATCATCATTACGTTCCAAAATTCGTACTGCGGAATTTCCTGAGCGGTGTCAACAAGGAACACGTTTCTGTCTACGACAAGCACACGGATAAAATATTTGTCACCGCCATCAAAAATATAATGGCGGAGCGACGGTTTAACGAATTTCAGTATGACGAGTTCATTGTTTCATTCGAATCCGTTGCTAGCAAAATTGAGGAGTTGATTCTCCCAAGATATCAGAAGATTATTGAGTTGCAGAAGCTTGAAGGCACGGCTGACGAGAAAGCCGATTTGGCATTTCTGATTGCATTTCAAATGTTGAGGGTAAAGGCAATGAGGAACCAGATCATTGACCTCGAAAAGGAAATAACCAAAAAAGTTACGAAATTGGGCCATACTATGGACCAGGTCAAGGGTTGGACTCCACTGACCGAGGACAAGCTAAAATTTCTACATCTTGGTAGTATGCAAAAGGATATTGGGAAGTACGCAGAAGTTATTGCCGACAAGGTCATAATGCTTGCTCGCGCTGCTCGGAATAGAACTTTTTACATTTCTGATAACCCTGTCACCCTGCACGATAAATTGGATTTCGGTCCGTATGGTAATTTGGGCCTTGCTGTAAAAGGTATCGAAATATATTTGCCTTTGTCGTCCGAATTGATGTTGTGCGCACTTTGTCCGTCGATCGTAGCGGACGTTTCTCAGAGACTTAATCTCGGCCGAAACCTTGTGCAAAAAAGAACTCGGCATCAGGCAGTTCAAGGACAAATTACCTTCGCGGAAATGACACGTGAGTTGGAGAATTTCGAGAAGCAGATGGAGGCGGCCAACTCGATGGTCAAATCATTCACCACGGGAGTCCCGCTTTCTTCAGATAATGAAAATATGGATTTTTATAACTCCTTACCAAACGCAGTGGGCCAACCGTTATGTTATCGATAAGAATGCCAACTTCAAACTGGCTAGAAGACGCAATAAGGAATTTCCCGACGAGAGGCGGGGCATCAAGTTATCTTTCGAATGATCGTTCCGGCGCGGCATGGAGCCATTTTTGTCCCCGTCGCGCTCGACCTCGTGCGGCGGCGTGAAAGCTTCGTTCGACCCGCAGAACTTGTTCAATCCGGCCAAGGTGTTCTACGCCTGAGTTCTTAAGTCGGCGCTTTTATGAGGAGGGGAATAGTGAAGAGCGTCGTTCTGGCGTGGGGTTCGTTGGTATGGGATCCCCGCGATCTGAAAATCGCCTCAGAATTCGCGGCCAATGGGCCGCTTCTGCCGATCGAGTTTTGTCGCATTTCGGAAGACGGACGCCTGACGCTGGCGATCGACGAAACCTTTGGCGCGCTCTGCAAGACCTATTCGGCGCCGAGCGCGCTCGAAGGCCTCGATGCGGCGAGGGATGATCTTTGCCTCAGGGAAGGGATGGCGGATGCGCGGGCGATAGGCTTTGTCGAACCCGCGTCCGGCAGACAAAGCGACTTCGCTGTGCAAAGCCATCCACAGGTCGTCGCGACGATCGGCGCCTGGGCCGAGTCGCTCGGCTACGACGCCGTGATCTGGACTGCACTCGTGAGCAACTTCGATGGGTGGGGCAAGGGCGGCGAGCCGTTCTCCGTTTCTGCGGCGATGCAATATCTGGAAACCCTGGAGGGTGAAGACCCCGCCAAGTTCGCGCAGGCGCTGACTTATATCCGGAAAGCGCCGCCCGAGGTCGAGACGCCCGTGCGCGAGGAGGCCGCCAAGCGCTGGCCTGTGTAATCGCCTTGGGTCGGTGCGAGTATACAGTAAATTACGCGGCTGAGGCATCGCGCCTGCGCCGCCGCTGGACGGCATTCCAGCGCGCCCCAGCTATCAAGCGCAATACGTCCGCCCCAATTGAGGCGTATAATTTCTTTTAGAGAGAGGCCGCCTGCTCCATTATTTCGCACCGATCGGGAACGGAGACGGGCGGACCGCATTAATCCTGTGGCGGGAACGGAGGCGAATGCCGATGTTCACAATGGGAGAGAAACTTCGGGCGCTGCCGTCATGGCGCGAAATCGACGTCTTCGCTAAATTGCGGCCGCACTGTCTAACGGAAATCGAGCAGGACGAGGAGCATTGCCTCGAGGCTATGCTCCATTGGCGAGATCCGGCCGAGAGACTGAGGCTGCTCCGGCGCCGCCGTCACGGCTTGGTCGACGACAACCCTACATCGGGCTGACCCGGTCCTCGTCGGCCTCTTCGTGAGCTTAGCCGAAGCGCCGCACCCGGCGCTATGGGGCGTCGCGCTGGAGCTCGTGGTGGGCGCGCTGCCAATGCGCGAGTTCTCGACCGTGCGGCTTGCCCTCTGCGATCCAGATGCCATAAGCGCGCTCACGGATGCGATCTTCGTCCAGCCGGTTGTCGAACTGGACTGCTGGCGAAAGATTGGCCGCCGCGACCGGGGCGCTTTTCTTGCTCGATTTCGGTTTGCCGCTCGCTTTCTTGGCGGCGCTGATGACTGGCGTCTTGGCCATGAGGAGCCTCTTGTGGAGTTCATCTCGCGCCGTCCGTTCCTTGAGGAACGACCACGTGAGTTGAGACAAGAAGTTCCTTCATCATGGTTAATATTGAGTTACCGGGGGACGTAGCGGCCACGGGGCGGCGGGCGCCTGACAGGGGAGTCCGAGGAGAGGCCTATGACCCTAAAAGTGCAGGCTTTGGACCATCTGGTCGTCCAAGTCTCCGACCTCGAGGTCTCCGCCAGCTGGTACGAGCGGGTGCTCGGCATGACGCGCGAGGACGTCCCGCCGGCGCCTGGGAAGCCGCCGCGGACCGCGATGAGATTCGGCCGCCAGAAGATCAACCTGCGGCCGATCGCTGCGAGCAAGGAAGATTGGTTCACCGCCGACCACGAGGCTGCGGGCAGCGAGGACCTGTGCTTTCTCACCGACGCGACGCCCGATCAGGTCGTCCAGCACCTGCGGGCTGAACGCGTCGCCATCGAGGCCGGCCCCGGGCGGAGACAGGGCGCGCTGGGCACGCTGACCTCCGTCTATTGTCGCGATCCGGACGGCAGCCTGATCGAGATCGCGTCCTACCTTCAGGGCTAGCCAGCCGCTTTAAGAGCCGCTGACGGCAACCTCGGCCGGTGGTTTTGTCTCATGATGGGCATTGCGCTTGCGACTGGCGACGAGGCCGAATCCAGCGAAGCCGAGCAGCATCATCACCCAGGTCGACGGTTCGGGAGCCGTGGGCGCGAAGCTGCCCGAAAAGTCGGCCGCTGCGATTTGCACATCGAGGGACGGGATAAGGAACACCTCCTGCAGAATCGGCGGCACGCCCGGTTCGATGAGGTGCAATGAGACATCGATGAATTGTGCTTCGATAAAGAATCCGGGGCCGTCAAAGACGATGAGGAGGGTGTCTGATCCGTCAGGGTACGAATAAGCTGGCGGCGCCGAGCTAAAGCTGCTGGTGAAATTACTCAAAGGAACGCCTTCGACCGGCACGGCGGTATCGAGACTGAACGTCGCTGAACCTTTAGCCGGCAGGTGCGGGAAAGGAACGTTGGGGCTTAGGGGTGGCCACTCGTCGACCACAAAGCTCCACGTGCCTGAGATGACGGTCGCGCTTGCGGCGGTCGCACTCATAAGCAGGGCGGGCGCAGCGACGGCAATCACATGACGGAGCATGTCAATCCTCTGGTCAGTGGGCTCTCCTCGCCGCCAATCGAGACAATCAAAGCTGGAAGATCTGACCCTTACAAATTCTGGCGAGGTGGGTTCTTGTTTCGGCGTCGCCCCGTCACAAGGTTTAGCTTGCGTGGGGCCCCTCTCCATTCTTGGGGACACGTATCAAGGCTTCGTCGGCCCAACGAACTTTGGGCCAGGCGACCTTCAGTTGGCTAGGTCGGAATCCGGAGATTTCACGAGCATCGTGCCGTTACCGGGTAATCTCCATCCACCCAGCGGCTACATTTCTGGAGATTCGCTCTTTGGTGAGGTCACCTTCGCGAACAGCGACTTCACAAGCCTGGGGCTTATGCCGGGTACTTACGTTTGGAGCTGGGGCGTAGGCGCCCATGCCATACGTTCACCGTTCAGATTGGCGTCCCAGAGCCCTCGACCTGGGCGCAGGTGCTGGCGGGATTTGGCGGCCGTCGCCGGACGCGAAAGGCTCGGGCGATCGGCTGAGGCAAAGGAGGCGGTCGCGGAGCCTCCGGAGCGCTCTCGACTGTTAGGACGGGCCCGCCAAGAAGCGTTGGGGTAGCGAGCGCGATCTCAAAACCAGAAGGATGGAAAGAGTGCGCCCGCCGGATGAAGCCGGGCGCCCTGCTCGCTATTGGCCCAGGAAGACCAGAACCCCTCGGGACGGAACCAAACGAGAATTACGCGCGTTCACAAGTCCAGCAGGCGGACAGCGTGTCCGGCCCCCTGGAGACCACCGAGATGCCCGGAAACCTTATCTATTATGCGCTTGTCCTGATCGTGATCGCGCTCGTGGCGGCGCTATTGGGATCCGGCGGCGTGGCCGGCACCGCTATGAGCGGCGCTCATCTCCTGATTTGGGTGGCGGTCGTCATCGTCATTGTGGGGGTGGTATTCGCCCTCATCCGACGAGCTTAAGCTCGGCGCCGCGCGGTCGCCCCTAACCGCAGCGCGCGCCACAGGCGGCCGGCGACGTTCTTAGCCCTTGTCGGGGCGCGAGGCGCCGCCGGCGCCGCTTGTGCCAATCGCTCTCCGAGAGGAGCCCGTCGTGCTTCAAAGGCTCAGGTTAGCTAGCGGCGGCCAGTCAAGCCTCCGCCCAAACAGGGCGAAGCGAGTCGCCGCGAGACTAAGGGAATCCGCAAGATACGACATTTTATTGCCTGAAAGAGAAATTGCGCCTACAATCTCCGGATATGACACAGTCGATCTCCGAAAGACGGGCGGTCGCAGCGCTCCCGGAGCACTGGCACTCACGCGCGGGTTGCAACCAGGGTGGGGGATTCTGCGGACAAGGAAAATTTTATTTAAATCGACCGTAACCCTTTGAAAAGTCCCGATTCGGAAAAATAAACGCCAGTAAATGCAAGCTATTTTGCTAACGTTTAGGAGCATCAGACGCTCATAT
>CAVQJP010000027.1:0-112702 GCA_963712825.1 uncultured Alphaproteobacteria bacterium | reverse complement strand
CGGCGGGTGTCCTCCTCCTGCGCCGTTGCACGTTGGAAAAGGCGGCGACGGCCATCATATCCACAGCCAGTCGGCGGCGCTGTGGGAATGCCGCGGGCAGTGTTTGTTTTTGGGAATAGTTGAAGCGGATTGATGACCACTCTCAGCGACGAAATAGCACGGCGGCGGACGTTTGCGATCATCTCGCATCCGGACGCCGGCAAGACCACCCTGACCGAGAAATTGCTGCTGTTTGGCGGCGCGATCCAGCTGGCGGGCGAGGTCAAGGCGCGCGGCGACCGGCGGCGGGCGCGCTCCGACTGGATGGCGATCGAGCGCGAGCGCGGCATCTCGGTCAGTGCCGCGGTCATGACCTTTGAGCATGACGGGCTGACCTTCAATCTGCTCGACACGCCGGGCCACCAGGATTTCAGCGAGGACACCTATCGCACGCTGACCGCGGTCGACAGTGCCGTCATGGTGCTCGACGCCGCCCGCGGCATCGAGGAGCAGACCAGGAAGCTCTTTGAGGTGTGCCGGCTGCGCGACGTGCCGATTGTCACCTTTATCAACAAGCTCGACCGCGAGAGCCGCGACCCGTTCGACCTGCTCGACGAGATCGAGCAGTCGCTGGCGCTCGACGTGACCCCGGCGTCGTGGCCGATCGGCATGGGGCGCGATTTTCTCGGCACCTGGGATTTGTTCGACGACAGGCTGCTGCTGTTCGAGCGCGGCGCCCACGACCATGTCGTCGAGCCGGTGCAGTGCCGTGGGCTCGACGACCCCGAACTGGCGCGGCGGCTGCCGGCGACGGCGCTGAAGCAGCTGCGCGACGAGGTCGAGATGGCGCTGGGGCTGTGCCCCGAATTCGACGCCGACGCCTTTCGCGCCGGGCACCAGACGCCGGTCTATTTCGGCAGCGCGCTCAATAATTTCGGGGTGCGCGAATTGCTGCACGGGATCGCGGCGCTGGCGCCGCCGCCGCGCCCGCAGCCGGCGCAAGGGCCCGACGGGCCTCACCCGATCCGGCCGGAGGCGCCGGAGGTCGCGGGTTTTGTCTTCAAGGTGCAGGCCAATATCGACCCGCAGCACCGCGACCGCATCGCCTTTGTGCGGCTCGCCTCGGGGCGCTTTCAGCGCGGCATGAAATTGAAGAACATCCGCACCGGGCGGGTCATGTCGGTGCAGGCGCCGGTGTTTTTTCTGGCGCGCGAACGCAACCTTGCCGAGGAGGCGTGGCCCGGCGACATCATCGGCATCCCCAACCACGGGAGCCTCAGGATCGGCGACACCTTGACCGAGGGCGCCGAGATCCGGGTGTCGGGCATTCCGAGCTTTGCCCCCGAAATCCTGCGCCGGGTGCGGGTCGACGACCCGATGAAGACCAAGCATTTGCGCCACGCCCTCGAGCAACTGGCGGAGGAGGGGGTGACCCGCGTGTTCAAGCCGGCCTCGGGCGGCGACTGGATCATCGGGGTCGTCGGCGCCTTGCAGCTCGACGTGCTGACGGCCCGGCTCGCGGCCGAATACGGGCTTGCCACCCGGCTCGACGGGGCGCCCTACCAGGCGGCGCGCTGGCTCGAAAGCGAGGACCCGGCCGAGCTCGAACGCTTTCGGGTGCGCAACCCGTCGCAGAGCGCCGCGGACCATGACGGGGTCCCGGTGTTCCTCGCGCGCAACGCCTGGGATCTGCGCACCACGGTCGAGGAGTGGCCCAAGCTGCGGTTTGCCGAAACCCGCCAATAGGTTGCGCGCGACCGGGCGGCCGACGCGCCCGCTCAGTCGGCGCCGGGTCGCAGATCCCGGCCGACCCCGACCGGGGCGGGTCCCGCAAACGCCGGCACCGAGCCGCTCGCCTCCAGATATCCGCGCAAGAGACGGGTGCTGTCGCGCGAGCTGCGCAAAAGCGCGTCGATGTCGGCGAGGCAGGGCTGGCGCAGGCCGTGATGCTCGACGAGCGGACCCACGGCCTCGAAATCGAGGCCGAGCCGGGAGAGGAGCCGCAGCAGCGCCGGCTCCATGACCGCGGCCAGAAACCTGATCTCGTATTCGAGACAGAGGCCCAGAATGCCGCGCACCAGGCCAAAGGTGATGTGCGGGAGCAGCCGTCGTTCCGCTCCGTCCGCCGCAGCGGGGCAGGAAAAGCCGACATCGGCATGCTGGTCTTCACCGCGCCGCCGGCGAAATTCTTTTGACACGGCAAAGCGGGAGACCTCCGCCGTTCGGTGGTGCCGCAAACGCTGCAGCAATGCGCGCGCGCCGGGATGGGCGAGGCGCTCGATCGGCAGCGGTCTGCCGCTCTGCGGTCGGGGCAGGATCAGACGCGCGGCCCCGATCGCCGCACCGCTGCGGCGATGCACCAGCAGGGTGTGCACCGAGCGGTCGTCGTCGTCGTCGACTTCGCGCCCGTCGGGGCAGCGTTCGCGGTCCTCGAACCGGTTTTCGACGCAATACACCTGGTAGCGCAGCCGATAGGCGGCGTCGAGCCGGTCCGGGGTGTCGGCGCGCAGCACGTCAAAATGCTGATCATACGAGGAGTTGGCGAAATCAGGCATTGCCTCGCCCTGTCGCGACGTTTGCCCCCTCCCGGCCGTGGCCCCCGTCGCGATGCTGACGCGGCCGGGTGAAGAATTCGCTAGCCTCGGAGGCGGAGGCGGACGTGGCTGCGCAACGGCGGGTGTCAGGGGCCGTAGCGGCCGGGGGCGATGATCCCCTGCGGGTCGATCGCCGATTTGATTGCCGCGACCATGTCCCAGCACGGCAGCCCCGGCCGCACCAGCCAGTCCATCGCCTGAATGCCGACCCGGTACGGCACAAAGCCTTGGCTTTCGCCGGTTTCGAGCAGCTCGCGACAGCACGCCTGCGCCCGCTCGACTGCAACACTGTCCTGGCGGTCGAACAGCAGCGGCACCGAGCTGTCAAAGCATCTGTCCGACAAGCTGGTCAGGGTGATCAGCGGCTCGATGGCATGCCGGGCGCAGACGGCGCCAACCATCGCGACATATCGTCGGACGGTCTCGGAGGTCATCGGGACGAGCGGCGAATACCAGATCAACCCGCAGCCGTCGGCGGCGGGGTTCAACGCGCGGCCCGATGGCGCCGCGACGCCCGCCCGCCAGTAAGCCAGCGGCAGCGCCACCTCGCTCGGCTCGCCGGCGACAATCCGCATCGCGGCGGCAAGGGCATGGGCGCGCCGCGCGAGCCGTCCGCGGCGCAGCCCCGGAACCCGGTTGCACCAGCGCTCGATGGCGGCGGCGGTTTCAGGCGTCACAAAACGCAGGTTGCGGACCGCGGGTTTCAGAATTCTGCGCACGGCGCGCGCCGCCGCCTTGACCACACCGCGGTCGCCATAGAGCGCGCCAAAGCCAGTCCACGCCGCGATCCGGTATTCGGCGCGGAGCTCGGCGACAACCTCGGCCGGCAAGATCCCGTCGGCGCCGACACGCCGCTTTGGGTAAGGTGCGGTCATCGCCAGGATGCGGCGGGCGTTCATCAGATTGACCGAGCCGCTGACGCCGCCGAGCGTCCGCAGCACCTGCTGCACCGCCGCAACTGCAGCTTCGAGACCGGAATCGTCGTCGACGGCGAACAGAAACCCCTCGATGCGGTCGGGCCGCGGCGCCAACGCCAGGGTCATCTGGGTGACGACGGCCAGACCGGACTGCGCGAAGAGCCCGTCGAGATACGGCCCGACACCCCACTTGTGGGCGCGGTCGACGGCGTGGCCGCCGAGCTCGCTCAACGCCGAGCGGTAGAGGCGGCCATCCGGCAGGACCGCTTCTATCGCGGTAACGGCGGCGAAGTGATCGGCATGGGGGGTGATGCCGTAGCCGCGTTCCAGGGCATTGCCGAGAAGGCTGCAGTTCGGCCCGGCGCCGGTCGCCGGCACCAGAAACGACAACCCCGCCGCCGCGAGATGGTCGCTGAGCCGGCGCTGGGTGACACCGGGCTCGATCGTGACCAAGCCGGCCTCCGGGTCCATCGCGACAATCCGGTCGAGACCGGAAAGATCGAGGACGACGCATCCGTCACGAGCTGGGACAGCGCTGCCGTAGCCCCAGTTGTTGCCGGTGCTGATCGGGTAAAGCGGGATCGAGTGCTCGCCGGCGATGGCGACGATGGCGCGCACCTCATCGACCGAGCGCGGCCGCAATGCCCCCCCGATCTCGCGTTCGACACTGGTCGTGCAGACGCCATAGTGCTGCCGGGCGGGCTCGCCGGATACGACCGCGGTCTCGCCGATCTGCTCGCGCCACGCCCGCATTGCCGGCGCCAGCTTTTCGCTCCCGATAGACTCCCCCCGAGAACTCGCGGCCGCCCTGATTTTTACCGGGCCTCCTTTTCCCGACGGCGCCGGCCGGCAAAACCCATCCCCACAAGTGCCGTCCCGAGCAGCGCGATCGACACCGGTTCAGGCACGGTCGATATCGACGCGCCGATCGGGTCGAAATTAGCCTGCTGCCAGTTCCCGATCGGCCCGGTTTGACCACCGCAGCCCGCTGCATTCGCGCAAAAATCGTCGAACAGGCTCATATCCGCAAGTGTGCCGATGGCGGTTGTGAATCCCATTCTTCCAAACTGGCCGGCATCGCTTCCACCGGTGATGTCCATCCAGCCAAAAGCCGAACCGCTGATCGGGATCGTCGTCGTGCTGGCGGTCGCCTGCAGCGTTTCGGTGGGGTTCGGCGTATCGGCGCCTGGAATTAAATTCGTCGTCAGGATCGGCGAAGTAGATCCGGCCACATTCGTCACGGTATTGTAGCAAAGGGTATTCAGCGCACAACCGGCATTCGCGTAGCCGTTGGTGCCCTGGGTGAAATCCGGAAAGCTGGTGAATGGTAAATTATACACCGCAAATTGTCCGCCCGTGTTCCCCGTTTGAAAACCTGGCGGACTCGAAGTCGGGGTAATTCTTGTCACCTTGATGGTGTCGAACACCCCGACAAGGTTGCCGTTGCTGGCACTCGGCGACCAGATGGTCTGGTTCGGCATGATCGGGCCGAAAGCCGCTTGGGCGGTAATCGCGGAGACGCTGAAGACGCCAAAATTCTGGTCGTTCACGGCAAGGCTCGTGGTGAGATTGCCATTCATGTCGACAAACGACTCTAAGCTATTGAATTTTATTGCTATTGGGCCGACGTAATTGTCCAGAAAGGTGATTGTAGCGGCGGCCGGCGACGGAAGTCCGGCAATCCCGCCGATCAACGTGCCAAGTGCGACGGAAGCTGCTAGCCAGGGGTGACGCGTCATCCGATTTGCTCCAAAGGTGCCGTCGTAACATTACCGTTAATTCGCACCGGCGTGATAGCTGCATAAACCGCGCCAAGCGAGTTCGGCCGCGGAGGCTCCAATTTATCAGAACCTTGGTAAATTTAGCTGATTTACTGTCACATCGGATGTAAAAAATTCCGACGGGCCAAGCGCAAAGCTGTCTCGGCAACATCGGCTCTGCCCATCCACCGGCAACGGCATAGTTAATTGATTTTATTATGAATGCACGCGATGAGACGAGGTCTGCCCGATGCCGTGGTGCGAGGAAATCAGCGTAAACTTTTCCGACGGGTGGTTCTATCGGGCTATAAATCGGTCCAAAGATGACCGACATTGTCGTGCCGCGCCCAGCCATGGCGCCGATCGCCAACGGTCAGGCGGCAGCGCCGCCGCCTTAACCAGTTGAGATGCGGTGTTGATCCGAGCCCTGGCCAAGCAATTGCGCTTTTTGTTGGATAGAATGACAAGTCGGAAAAGCGACTGCTGCGGGAGCGACTTGTTCAGGGGGCGGTTCCGGCTGCTTTGCCAGCTAGCGGCAACCGTCGGGGTATTGGGCTGGGTGCCCGGGAATCCGGCGAAGCTCGTCGTCCTGCTCTTGGTTTGGCTGGTCGGCTTCGGCCGGGTCGCCGCTGCGGAACTGGCGGTGATGGGTGCCGTCAACTTGTTGTTTGTGGCGATGAACCTGGCGGCGCTGAGGCGCGGAATTTTTGCGTTCGAGCACCCCGACCTGTTTGGGATGCCGGTCTACGAATACCTGATGTGGGGGTTTTATGTTCTCCACACGGTCCGGTTTCTCGACGGACCGCCGCCGCGCGGCCGAACTATCGTGGCCCTCGCGGCAGCCGGCGCGTTCGCCTCGACCTTTGCGCTGATCGCCGCGCCGCCGCTGCTGCTGATCGTTTCCGGCGCAGTGCTGGCCGTCGGCATTGCGCTGTTCCATGAGAGGATGGACTTGGCATATGCCGGCTACATGGCGGCGCTGGGCGCGGCGGTTGAGTACGTCGGAGTGTCGACCGGCCAATGGCATTATCCGGGGCATCCTTGGGGCGGCGTCCCGTTGTGGTTCCTGACGATGTGGGCCGGGGTCGGACTGTTCACCCGAAGGCTGGCCCTGCCTCTGGTAGCGGCGCGCGCTTCGGCGGCTGGCGTTTAGACGAGGGCGAGCGGGGCGGTCGGCATTCGCCGTCCGGCATCGGTCGCGATTTCCCATAGTTCGCGATGACACTCTTTGACCCGCTCGGCGAGACCGGCCATCGGCGCCCAACCCGGCTGGCGCCAACCGTGATGCTCGACAAGGGCGCCGAGCGGGTGAAACTCGATCCCCATCCGCCGCAGCAGGCGCAGCAGCGCCGGTTCCATCATCGCGATGATATGCGTGATCCCGCCGATCGCGCTCATCATCACAATAGCCTGGATCAGTCCGAAGGTAATGATAGGAAGGGCCGTGCGGCCGCCGTTGCCGCGGCACCAGTTCGCCTCGAGCGGCCGCCGAAATGCCTTGGCAATGGCAAATCGCGACACTTCGGCGGTGCTGCGCTGCGGCAGGCCGATGTCTGGCCGGCAGGCTCCGCTCAGCCTGAACGCCGGCAGATCGGTGCCTGGCTGCGGCAGGATCAGCCGCACCGTCCCCGTCGCTTCGCCGGTCGCGCGGTCAAGGACGAGAAAATGGAGCGACCGCCGGTCGTCGCCGTCGCGCTCGCGGCCGTCGGGATGCCCGGCGGGGTCCTCAAAGCCGCGCTCGACACAATAAACCTGAAAGCGAAGCCGAAAGACGCGGTCGAGGAGTTCTTCGGAATCCGCCGGCACGACCGCCAACCGGCGCTTAAACACCTCAAAGGAACCGCTTTCGGCGACGGCCGGGCGAGACAAGTTGCTGACGGTGGCGCACGCTGTTGCGTTTGGCATAAACAACCCTCCCTTGGCCCGCAGCTATCGGGCAAAGGCATGAAAGTCACAGGCGCAGACTGGATTCGCGCCGCCGAGTTTTCGTGATTTTTTGCTAAGGATTGACGCGAAGGATTACAGATTTCCTACAACGTTGATGTATGTTCGACGGCATTCGTTTAGTCGAGGACGGTCGCCGTCAAGCTTTTGCGATCCAAATAGTTGCTGAGCGCCGCAAAGATCAACCTCTAATTTTCCAGGGTTTTCATCTACTGTCAATCAGCAAATCAACTGGGAAGCGTGTGGCAAAATTAGGTCATCGAGACCGTGGGTGGAACCATCAGCAAATTGGGCTTCGCTGGGCTTCCCTCAGCTCGCCTGTCTGATGGGACCGGGCGCTCCGCTTGAGGTCGAGATCGGATGACCCGAACAGTCCTCGATCGGTCCAAATCCGAAGCGATGAACAAATTGCATAGAGTCAATGAAATATTTGCATAATATTACCCAAAAATCGGGTTTCGGGAGAAAATGTTGCTGATCGGCGCGCCGCGGGGTAGGGTTCCCGTGCAGCTTTCGAAGGCTGAAAGGGCGGGTCCGCAAGGCCCGGCGGGAAACGGCCCGCAGCGACGGCCCCGCGCTCCTGGGGAGCGGAGGGCAACGAGGAGAAACCATCATGGCGTATGATCTGCTCATTAAAAACGGGCGCGTCGTGGACGGCTCGGGCGAGCCGGCTTTTGCGGCGGACGTGGCGGTGCAAGGGGGAAAAATCGTCGGGGTCGGCAAATATGCCGGGGCCGCCGCCAAGCGCACGATCGACGCCGAAGGGCGGGTCGTCGCCCCCGGCTTTATCGACCATCACACCCATTTCGACCCACAGGCCGTGTGGGACCCGTACTGCGGCTCCTGGGTGCACAACGGCCACACCACGGTCGTCGTCGGCCAGTGCGGCCAGGTCATTGCCCCGGTTCGGCCCGGCGACAGCGAGTGGTATCTCGAATTCTTCTCCGACGCAGAACAGATTCCGCTGCCGGTGCTGAAGGCCGGGGTCGACGTGACCTGGGAATTGGTCGGCGACTATCTCGATGCGCTCGGCAAGAAGCGCGGGATCAACGTCGGCACCTTGATCGGCCATTCCGGCATCCGCCGCTATGTGATGGGCGAGGCGTCCTCCGAGCGGGTGCAGGCGACCCCCGAGGAGATGGCCGCGATGCAGCGGCTGATCCGCGAGGCGATGTATGACGGCGCGCTCGGCTTCTCGACGGCACCGAAGGATCGCGGCGACCCGGCCGGCGTCGGCGATGATGCCGAACGTTGGGCATTGGCAAGCGTGCTCGGCGAGCTTGGCACCGGCGTGTTCCAAGTGGCCGGCGGCGCCCCGGGCGGCACCAAACAGACCCGCGAGGTCGCCCGCCAGCTGGCGGCGCGCACCGGCCGTCCGTCGATCTACAACCTAATGTCGGATCCGATCTCCAACCCCGACGAGTGGGTCGAGCATCTGCGCTGGCTCGAGGACGGGTTCAAGAGCGGTGCGCGGTGCTACGGCTCGTGCCTGTCGACCGTTGCCGGCGCGATCTTCGACCTGCAGCGCGGCCTCAATGTGCCGCAGGACGAGGACATAACGCATCCCGAAGGCATCTTCCGCGGCATGCCGACCTGGGACAAGGTCATGGCGTTGCCGTATCAGGAACGGATGCGCGCCTTCCGTGATCCCGAACTGCGCAATGCGCTCTCCGCCGAGGCGGTCGAGGGTACGGTGGAGCAGCAGGGCGGGATGACCGACCGGCGCGGCCGCGCTCGCGGCTTCTTCAACCGGCGCTGGGACCTCGTCGAGGTGTTCATGACGACGAAGGGGCAGAACCGGCACCTCGAAGGCAAGAGCGTCGCGCAGATCGCCAAGGAGCAGAACAAGGGCATCATGGACGCCTTCCTCGATCTGTCGCTCGACGAAGACCTTAACACCTGCTTCCAGGCGATCGACCGTAACAACGATCCGAAGACGCAGCAGCACATCCTTGGATCGCAATATACCGTGATCGGCACCAGCGACGGCGGCGGTAGGCCGCACACCGCCGACCGGCACGAAACCAGCACCAATCTGCTGGGCCACTGGGTGCGCGAAGAGCAGGTCATGACGCTCGAAGAAGCGGTCTATCGGCTGACCGGCAAGACGGCGCTGATGCACGACATTACCGATCGCGGCTTTATCGCCGCCGGCAAGGTCGCCGACATCACGATCTTCGATCCCGACACGATCGCATCGAAGCCGCGCGAGCCGGTGGCGACCCTGCCGGCGGGCGGCGTCCAGGTCAGGCGCGACGCGGTCGGCATCGACCACGTGATCGTCAACGGCACCGTGCTGCTCGACAACGGCCAGCTAACCGACGCATTGCCCGGCCAGATCATCCGCGGCCCATTGTACCAAGGCGCCCGCGCTTAAATCGCGGAGCGACGCCCGCCGCGCATGCCCGGACCTTTTCCGGGCATGCCGCACCGAAAACACATTCGATACCCCGTGGCCGGGCTCGTCCCGGCCATCCACGTCTTTGCGACTGTTCGCTTAAGTCGCGGATGGCCGGATTCAGTCCGGCCAAGGGATACCTCGATATTGAGCCAGACGGAGGAACGCGATGGCCAATGCCGCAAAGCGCATCGAGCAACTGGCGCCCGAGCTGAACCGGATCGTCGAACAATCGCAGCCGATCGAGGAGCTGGCCGACGGGTTTGGCGGGCCGCAGGGTCCGGCGGAAGGTCCGCTGTGGTGGCATGAGGGCGGCTATCTTGTCTTCAGCGACATCCACAACAACCGGCGCATGAAATACGAGCCCGGCAAGGGCGTGTCGCTGCTGTTGGAGCCGACCAACCGCGCCAACGGCCTGACCCGTGATCTGCAAGGGCGGCTCGTCGCCTGCGAGCATGATTCGCGGCGCGTGACCCGGCAGGAGGCGGACGGCAGCATCACCGTCGTCGCCAACAGCTTTCAGGGCCGTCAGTTGAACCGGCCCAACGACGTCGTCGTCAAATCCGACGGCTGCATCTATTTTACCGATCCGTGGACCAGCCCCAACGCGCCCAATCAATGGGATCTGACCTTCTCCGGCGTCTATCGGGTGACCCCCGACCTCGGCACCCTGACCCTGCTCGCCGACGATTTCATCGTGCCCAACGGTCTCGCCTTTTCCCCTGACGAAAGCGTGCTCTACATCAACGATTCGCGCCGCGGCCACATCCGCGCCTTTGACGTGGCGCCCAACGGCACCCTTGCGAAGCACAGCGACCGGGTGTTTGCCGATTTGCGCGGCGCCGAATCCGGCGTCCCCGACGGCATGAAGGTCGATGTCGAGGGGAATGTCTATTGCGGCGGCGCCGGCGGGTTGTGGATCATGGATTCAAAGGGCAAAAAGCTCGGCCGCGTCGTGCACGGCGCTTCCGCCACGACCAACCTCGCCTTTGGCGGCGCCGACTGGAAAACCCTCTATTTCACCAGCCGCAACCACTTGGGCGCGGTCAACGTGAAAGTCCCCGGCATCCCGGTCCCGGTCGCCAAGAAATAACGGCACAGCGGCAGCGTCTGCTGCCGTCGTATTGGACGTTCAACTCCTTTGCTATCATATGATAGCAAAGGAGTTCGCCGATGCCGCAATTGCTGGTTCGTAGGGTGCCCGAGGAGCTCGTCGAGGCATTAAAGCGGCGGGCCGCCGCGCACGGGCGCAGCGCAGAGGCCGAGCACCGCATCATTCTTGAGGAGACCTTGCGGCCCGGAGGCGTCGAATTTTGGGAGCGGGCCGCCCAGCTTCGCGCCGAAACGCGAGGTCGTCATCTGAGCGATTCGACGGAGCTTATTCGTCAGGACCGTGATGAACGGTGAGCATCGTCATCGACGCCTCAGTCGCTCTTAAATGGGCGGTCATTCGGACGATACTCCGGAATCCGAAGCCATTCCTTGCTCGCGTTGCGTGGATAGGAGCAACTAATTAGCGCCCGCCCTTTGGCTCGGCCGCCAGCGGCAAACGCGCTGTCTTGGCGGCTATGTCAGGCTCGGCGAGATAGGGGCCGAAGAATTGCCTGCTCGCCCGGACTGTCCGTGCTTGCCTCGCCAGCGCCGGTTGCCTCGCTCGGTTTTGAAATTCGCTGGTTCGGCCGCGCATTGGATACTCGCGACGCAACTCCGCCACCCGGTCCATGACTGCGTCCATCTAGCGCTCGCCTTCAATATCGACACTTATATTGCTACTGACGATCGCCTCTTCCAGCCGCTGCCGCGGATCGGCGCGGCGGGACGGTCATAGCCGAGGAACCGCATTACGTTCTGATCGTGGCACGCTAGACTTCGCGATACGTTCGATCGGGCCATGCCTTGTCAGATGCTAGCAGCCGCGGCGATGGCGCGGCGGGCCATCACGCCGACGAGATGGGCGCGGTATTCGGCTGACGCGTGGATGTCGGAGTTGAGGCCGTTGTCGGGGATGGTGATGCCCTTGAGCGCGTCGGCGGTGAACGACTTTTCGAGTGCGGCTTCCATCTCGGGGACGCGGAACACGCCGGGACCCGCACCGGTCACCGCAACGCGCACGCCCTGGGCGGTGCGGGCGACAAAGACGCCGACGATCGCATAGCGCGAGGCCGGGTTGCGGAACTTCTGATAGTTGGAGACTGCGGTTTTCGGAAACCGCACCGCGGTCACGATCTCGTCCGGCGCCAGATGCCGTCTCGAACATGCCGGTAAAAAACGCCTCGGCCGGCGATTTCGCGCTTGGTCGTGTGCACGGTTGCGCCGAGCGCCACGAAGGCGGCCGGATAGTCCGCCGCCGGGTCGTTGTTCGAGATCGAGCCGCCGATCGTGCCGCGGTTGCGCACCGCCGGGTCGCCGATCAGCCCGGCCATCGCCGCCAGACCCTGGAATGCCCTGTTTGACGACCGGCGAATTGTGCACTTCGCCGTGCCGGGTCATCGCGCCGATCACGATCGCGTCGCCGGCGTCGGTGATGCCGCGCAAGGACGGGATCGCGGCGAGGTCGATCAGGTCGGACGGCTTCGCCAGCCGCTGCTTCAGGGTCGGGACCAAGGTCATGCCGCCGGCGACGAGCTTTGCCTCCTCGTTGGCGCGAGCAAATTGGCGATCTCATCGAGGCTCGGTCGGCTTGTGGTAGGTGAATTCGTACATCGGGGCTCTCCCGCGGGTTATGCGTCGTTCCCGCGCAAGCGGGAATCCAGGGCGACCGGCACGGCGCTCAACCCTGGGCCCCCGCTTTCGCGGGGATGACGATGATATGGGAAAAGACGGGCATCCATCTCGGCGGCCGTTTTTCAATCGGCGGCGAGCGGCTGGCGGTGCTGTTCGATGACCCGCCACAGCCGTTCGGGGGTCGCCGGCATGTCGAGATGGCGCACGCCGAGCGGCTTCAGCGCGTCGACGATGGCGTTGGTGATTGCCGCCGGCGCGCCGATCGCCCCGGCCTCGCCGCAGCCTTTGACGCCGAGCGGGTTGTGCGTGCACAAGGTGACGTTCGTCGACAAGGCGAAATTCGGCAGGTCGGCGGCGCGCGGCATCGCGTAGTCGTTGTAGGAGCCGGTCAGCAATTGCCCGGTCTCCTTGTCGTAGACGCAGCCTTCCAGCAGAGCCTGGCCGATCCCCTGGGCGAGCCCGCCATGGACCTGGCCGGCGACGATCATCGGGTTGATGATCCGGCCGAAATCGTCCGAAGCGGTAAAGTTGACGACGGTCACATGGCCGGTCTCGGGGTCGATCTCGATTTCGGCGATGTGCGCGCCCGACGGGTAGGTGAAGTTTTTCGGGTCGTAGAACGAGGTTTCGTCGAGCCCCGGCTCCAAATCCTCGGGATAGTTGTGCGGTACATAGGCGGTCAGCGCCACCTCGCCAAGGCTCTTCGAGCGGTCGGTGCCGGCGACCGTGAAATTGCCGTCCTCGAACTCGACATCGGCCTCGGCGGCTTCGAGCAGGTGGGCGGCGATCTTGCGGCCCTTGGCAACGATCTTGTCCATCGCCTTGACGATCGCCGAGCCGCCGACCGCCAGCGAGCGCGAGCCGTATGTCCCCATCCCGTAGGGGATTTTGGCGGTGTCGCCATGGACGATGTCGATGTTCTCGAGCGGTATGCCGAGCCGATCCGCTACGAGCTGCGAAAACGTCGTCTCATGGCCCTGGCCATGGCTGTGCGACCCGGTCAGGATCGACACGCTGCCGCTCGGGTGCACCCTGACCGCAGCACTCTCGTAAAGCCCGGCGCGGGCGCCCAATGAGCCGACCACGGCGGACGGGGCGATGCCGCAGGCCTCGATATAGGTCGCAATGCCGATGCCGCGCAATTTGCCCTGCGCCATCGCGGCCCGCCGGCGCCCCTCGAACCCCGCGTAATCGGCGGCCCTCAGCGCCAATTCCAGGGTCGTGGCGTAGTCGCCGCTGTCGTATTGCAACGCCACCGGCGTCTGATAGGGATATGCGTCGGCCGGGATAAAGTTGCGGCGGCGCAATTCGGCCGGGTCGATGCCGAGCTCGTCGGCGGCGACGTCGACGATGCGTTCGAGCAGGAACGTCGCCTCGGGCCGCCCGGCGCCGCGATAGGCGTCGACCGGCACGGTGTGGGTAAACACCGCCTTGGTCTCGACATAGATCGCCGGGGTCGTGTAGGTGCCGGCGAGCAGGGTTCCGTAGAGATAGGTCGGGATGCAGGGCGCGAAGGTCGACAGATACGCACCCATATTGGCGATCGTCGAAACCTTGAGTGCGATGAACTTCGCATCCTTGTCGAGCGCCAGCTCGACATGGGTGACGTGGTCGCGGCCATGCGCGTCGGACATAAAGCTTTCCGAACGCTCGGCGGTCCATTTGACCGGGCGGCGCAATTTGCCGGCGGCCCAGGTCACGATCGCCTCCTCGGCGTAATGATAGATCTTCGAGCCGAAGCCGCCGCCGACATCGGGAGCGACGACGCGCAGCCTCGACTCCGGGATGTGCAGCACAAAAGCGCCCATCAGCAGCCGGATCACATGCGGGTTCTGGCTAGTCGTATATAGGGTGTAGTCGCCGGTGGCGCGGTCGAACTCGCCGATCGCGGCGCGCGGCTCCATCGCGTTCGGCACAAGCCGGTTGTTGACGAGATCGAGCCGGACCACCCGCGCCGCCTTGGCGATGCCAGCCTCGACCGCGGCGAGGTCGCCCAAGCCCCAATCGTAGCAGAGGTTGCCCGGTATCTCGGCAAAAACCTGCGCCGCGCCGGGCTTCAACGCCTCGGCCGGGTCGACCACCGCCGGCTCCTCGGCATAGTCGACCTGCAGCTGGTCGGCCGCCTCGCGCGCCTCTTCCAAGGTCTCGGCGATGACGACCGCGACCGGGTCGCCGACATGGCGCACATGGCCCGTCGCGAGCGGCGGGTGCGGCGGCTCGGCCATCGGCGAGCCGTCCTTCGAATGAACCTGCCAGCCGCAGGGCAGCCCGCCCACACCCTCCGTCGTCATGTCCTGGCCGGTGTAGACGGCGGCGACTCCCGGCGCCTGCGCGGCGGCAGCGGTGTCGATCGCGGCGATCCGCGCATGCGCATAGGGGCTGCGCAGGATAAAGGCGTGAAGCTGGTGCGGGCGGTTGATGTCGTCGGTGTAGGTGCCCTGCCCGGTCAGAAAGCGGTAATCCTCGCGCCGCCGGACCGGCGTTCCGACCGTGGTCATCGCCTTACTCCGCCGCCGCCCCGTGGGCGCTGGCATGGAGATTGGCCGGCGGCGCCTCGCCGCGCATCACTGCGGCACCCTCGGCGATCGCCAAGACGATGTTGTGGTAGCCGGTGCAGCGGCAGAGATTGCCTTCGAGATATTCGCGGATTTCGCGTTCGGTCGGGTTCGGGTTGTTTTTGACGAGGTCGAGCGCGCTCATGACCATGCCGGGGGTGCAGAACCCGCATTGCAGCGCGTGATTGTTGCGAAACGCCTCCTGCATCGGGTGCAGGGTGTCGCCGGTCGCCACCCCCTCGATCGTCAATACCTGACGGCCCTCGGCCTGCAATGCCAGGAGGGTACAGGATTTGATCGCCTCGCCATCGACATGGACGACGCAGGCGCCGCACTGACTGGTGTCGCAGCCGACATGCGTCCCGGTCAGCCCGAGCTGCTCGCGCAGCAGCTGCACCAAGAGGGTGCGGCCCTCGACCGTCGCCGACACCGGCTTGCCGTTTACGGTCAGGCTCACCGTCTTTTGCATCGAACACCTCCCTGGTCGCGCGTCCTCGCCGTCGCCCGACGGCCGCTGCGGGGCGGAGTTTCGTGTGCTCCGCCGTTGCGGTCAAGGCGTTCGCGGGCGTCAGCGAATGCCGCTGCTGCGCGTGAAGTAGTACAGCATCAGCGCCACGATCGCGGTCAGCCCGGTAACCCACACCGCCGGCGGCAGCCGCGGCGAAACCGCACTGTCGCCGGGCACGGATTGAGCTGCGGGCTGCGGCGCGGGCGCCGCTGTCGGTGCGGAATCGGGAGCGAGCGCCTCGCGTGCGACTCCCACTCCGGTTCCGCCGGCTTCCGGCGCGGCCTCGGCGCCCGCGGCTTCCTCGGACGGCGGCGACACCGCCGCGACAAAGCGGGTGAAGAAATCCTCGGCCATCTTGCGCGAGGTGGCGTCGATCAGCCGCGACCCGATCTGCGCGAGCTTGCCGCCGACATGCGCCTGGACCTCGTAGCGCAGCACGGTCGCCTCGTTCCCGTCCTCGTCGAGGCTGACCTTGGCGCTGCCCTTGGCAAAGCCGGCGACGCCGCCATTGCCCTCGCCCGAGATCGTGTATCCCTTGGGCGGGTCGAGATCGGTCAAATTCACCTTGCCGCCAAAGGTGGCGCTGACCGGTCCGACCTTGGCGCGCACCTTGGCGGTGAACTCGGTGTCCGAGACCTTGTCGATCGTCTGGCAGCCGGGGATCGCCTGCTTCAGGATTTCGGGGTCGTTGAGCCCGTGCCAGACGCGCTCGCGCGGCGCCGGGATGCGAAACTCGCCGGTCATTTCCATCGGGCGTAATCCTTTCCTGCGTCGCCCGAATGTGCGGTCCGGCCGCGGCGATTGCAACCGCCATCGCCGCCTGGCGCTTTGCAGCCGCCGGGCCGGTCGAGCGCGGATTTCTGGTTCAGATGGACGTGACGATCAAGATTACCCCGGCCACGACCATGACCCCGCCCGCTATGACCCCGAGTGCTGGTGTAAAAGGCACCAGCGACAGCGCCGCGACCAGCCACAGAAGCATTCCCAACACCAACAGGCAAACCGCGACGCGTCTGCGAAGCCGCGCGGTCTTCGCCCATCTCGCCGCCACGCCGCGCCGGCTGCGCATGTCAAAGCTCCGACTGCTCGGATCGGGTGTGTAGCCAAAGTCAAGGGAGTGTTCGCCGCTACGCGAAGCCACTAGTAATGTTTACTTGTTCTCAGAGCAATTTGTGTTCACCTCATAAATCGACACAGTATGAAGGTACCCTGTTTTTGATAACAATGTGAGGCAATATCTCTCATGGATAAAATAGTCGGTCATCCAGTCTGCTTTGCCATCGGAATACACCATAAATTTAGAGTGTTTAGATACAAATTTCCTGATATGTTCTAACTTCATCGGAATAAACCCTGCCAACAAAAGATCTGTCTTGTCTACGGTATCCGTACCAATGTAATAATTTGCGAGGTACGGATCTACCACCCTGACAAGATGATCGCGAATGTCTTTAGGCGCATATTCACTGGCGTCCATGTAAGATCTGGCTCATCATCACCGGAAGATTGGGTTCCTCACGGCTGAGCTTGGCGAGCCGGCTCCAGCCCGGATTGGGCGGGGTGAAGCTATCGATGTAGAGCTTGCGGACTTCGTTGCTGTCTCGTGCGGCAAATGAAATCGCTAGTGCGACAAATAAATAAAGAGAAAAATGACCTACCGCCGACCGTATAAGCCAAATACACCGACGCCAATGCCAGGCCGAGGATGACCGGCCACCCATACCGAAAGACGTAGCCGGAACCAAAAATCTTGGCCAGTATGACCAAGATAGCAGGATACAGCAGGAAACTGCCGATCAATACGATTTCCGAAGGATTAAACTCACCCTCGCGGAGATTTTCTCTGGATCTCTGCAACGTTCGTAGAAGGGCGTTTCCGAGCACCAAACCGAGTAAAAGCGTCAAGACGACGACAAAGATTCTGAATTGAACTCCCAGGAAATCTTCATAGGTCGAAACCGCCGTCCGCCAGCCCGGCTCGGCCCAGAAATACTGGCCGAACGTGGCCTTGTAGTGCAGCAGCAGAGGCAGACTGACGAAGAACGGCACGGTCGCGAACAGACAGGCGATCCACACGGTCCAGCGGATGCGGCGCGAGTGAACGGTGAAGACCAGCTCGGCGGCGCCGAAACAGGCGATCGTCAATACGGCAAGGTGGTGACAAGCGACCGCCAAAGCGAGGAAAAGCGCAAACAGCAGCGCCATCAGCCGCCTTTCGCCGATGCGCTGCCAGAATACCGCGGCGATCGCGAGAAACCCGACCAGCAGCGAATAGGACCGCGCCTCCAGCGCGTAGTCGCGGAACGGCGACACGGCGACCAGCAGCACCGCGGTCAGTGCCACCGCCACCGGCAGTCGTTTGCGGGCGAACCAGTAGACCCCGATCAGGCTGAGCAGATACCCGGCGATCGACGGCAGCCGCAGCACGATCTCGGGGTCGCCGGGCAGCAAATTCGCCAGACGGACAAGGATGTAATAGCCGACCGGCATCCCGTCGACACCGGCCTGCAACGCTCTCCAGACCTGGGCGAACGGTTGAAGATGCGAAATATGCAATGTCAGAAGCTCGTCGTACCACAGCAGCCGAGCGCGGGCGAGCGGCACCAGGACGATGAACTCGAATACCACAATCGTCGCCAGCGCCACCGCGCCGGCGCGCGGCGAGGCGATCGCCCTTCGGCCTAATGCGCGCGCCGTGTCAAAGGCCGCGGGCCACTCAAACTTTGTTCTGACGTCTTCCATTGTGCGCTGACAGCTCCCGCGAGAGGTCCCTTGCCGTTCGGTAAAGGTTCTGGCGGATACGGGTCCGGCGACTGAGGCCGGCACCCCCTATGAGCGCCGCAACGGCGCGTTTCTTGTCTCGCCCGGCGGGTCGTTCGCGACAGGAGCTCGCCGAGGGTCTTGTTGACACCTGGCATCGGGTTGCCAGGCAAGGCGCTTGACGGCCGGGCGGATGCCCACGTTAGCAGGTCGGCTGGTCGCCGCACCGTGGTCGGAGTGAGAGGATTTGAACCTCCGGCCCCTGCCTCCCGAAAGCAGTGCTCTACCAGGCTGAGCTACACTCCGCCGACCGGGCGCCGTCTATAGCGAAGAAGCGGCGGTTGCGCAAGGCGGGTACGCGCGCGCAATGCCCCGCCTCACGCCGGCAGTGTCAGAGCCGACTTGGCGCGCGGCCCACGCTGCCGCTGTGCTCCTCCCTGTCGGCTGTTGTCCGGCCCGCGTCAAAAGCTGCGGTCGCCGGCAAAGGCGGCGGCGGCGACGAGGGCGCGGCGCTCGGGACCGTCGGCGAACGGCGCCAGCGCGTCGATCGCGGCGGCGGCATAGGTGCGGGCGCGCGCCAAGGTTTCGGCCAGCGCCCCGCGGCACTCGACGAGCTGGATCGCGCGTTCGAGATCGCCCGGCTGCTGGTCGAGCGTTTCGAGGGTGCGCCGCCAAAAGCCGCGCTCCTCCTCGTCGCCGCGGGCATAGGCGACCAGCACCGGCAGGGTTATCTTGCCGTCGCGAAAATCGTCGCCGATGCTTTTGCCGAGCTCGACCTCGCGCGCCGAAAAGTCGAGCATGTCGTCGACCAGCTGAAACGCGGTTCCGAGATTGCGCCCGAACCGGTCGAGCGCCTGCTCCTCGCTGTCGGCGCGCCCGGCCAGAACCGCGCCGATGCGGCTCGCGGCGGCGAACAGCTCGGCGGTTTTCGACTGGATCACCGCCAGATAATCGGCTTCGGTCGTCTTCGTGTCGCCGGTCGTCATCAACTGCATGACCTCGCCCTCGGCGATGACCGCGGACGCGCGCGACAGGATTTCGAGGACGCGCAGCGAGCCGTCGGCGACCATCAGCTCGAACGCCCGGCTGAACAGAAAGTCGCCGACCAGAACCGCGGGCTTGTTGCCCCACACCGCGTTCGCGGTGTCGCGGCCGCGGCGCAGGTCGCTCGCGTCGACGACGTCGTCATGCAGCAGGGTTGCAGTGTGGATGAACTCGACCGCGGCGGCGAGCACTGTGTGGCGGTCGCCGCGATAGCCGCACATCCGGGCGCAGCCCAGGGTCAGCATCGGGCGCAACCGCTTGCCGCCGCCGGCGACGATGTGGCTCGCAAGCTGCGGGATCAGGCTCACCGGGCTGTGCATGCGCTCGACGATCAGCCGGTTGACGCGTTCGAGGTCGCTCCTCAGCAGCCGCGCCAGCGGGTCGAGCGAGGGTTTCGGCGCCGCGCGTCCCTGATCGACATCCGCCACCAGCGCCACCCGCCTTTCTCGCCTGTGCGCGGC
Organism: uncultured Alphaproteobacteria bacterium; assembly: GCA_963712825.1. Taxonomy (GTDB): domain Bacteria; phylum Pseudomonadota; class Alphaproteobacteria; order ATCC43930; family CGMCC-115725; genus AP-15. The sequence goes on along the minus strand of CAVQJP010000027.1, from coordinate 93,058 downwards.
GCGCTGCGATCAGCCGGCCGATCGGCTTGACGCGCCGGAACCCGAATGAGCATCGCCCCGAATGAGCATAGAATGACAAAGTGGCGGGTCAAGCGCGGCCCGCCCAAGGAGTCCGACCCGGCTTGACCGCTGCGCAACGACGGATGCCGCTATTTGTTGCAGCCGCTGGCGCGCACGACGCAGTCGCCGGCCTTGCCCTTTTGGCAGTCGCTCAGCGCCGCGAGCCGCGCCTCGTCTTGCGTCTTGCGCGCCGAGGCGCCGACAAATTTGCCGGTTGCGATCGTCGCCAACGCCGCGCATCGGCCGGCATTGGTGTGGACGATGACCTTGCAGCTGCTGGCGCCGCATTTGCTCAACGCCATCTCCTCCGCCTTCTTGGGGGTCGGCTGATCCCAGATCCAGCCGCTCTTGCCGCTCTCCTTGTCCCAGGCTATGGCTCCGTAACCGGCAAAAGCGGGGACAGCCGGTGCAAACGCAAGGACCAAGGCAGCAAAGCCAATGGCGGTTCCCGTTCGACGGCGCATCGAGGCGTTCTCCTTCAAAGTCTCGCCGATACCCGCCGCTGCGGCAGGCCGATCTCGCGCGCCGGGTGATAATCCCGAGACACACGAGGCGCAAGCCGTCGGTTCCCCTGAGGGCGTGCCGGCGCCCACGGCGGAGCAATTGCCCGGTCAAGGTGTTAGCGGCGAACGTTGTCAGACAGCCGCCGGGGATCGGCATGAACTTCCGCCTGGAGACGCAATCGATCGGCTGGGCCGGCGCGCTCGTCTGCATGCTGGCCGTCATGATCGCCGGACCCTGCCGCGGCCAGTCGGTGACGACCTACCACGGCAGCCTCGACCGCAGCGGCAACTTCGTCATGCCCGGGCTGACCTGGGCGCGGGCGCGGGGCATCCACCTTGACCCCGGCTTCAACCCGCGCTTTTCCGGGCATGTCTACGCCCAGCCGCTCTATTGGCAGCCTCCGGGGGCGGCAGCGGCGGAGCTGATTGTCGCGACCGAGAACAACACGGTGCACGCGGTCGACGCGCGCTCGGGGGCGGTCCGGTGGACGCGGGCGCTGGGCCGCCCGGTGGCGCTGTCATCGCAGCCCTGCGGCAACATCGACCCGCTCGGGATCACCGGCACGCCGGTCATCGACCCTGCGTCGCAAGCCGTCTATTTCGACGCCATGGTCGCCGAATTGTCGGGGCCGCGGCATCTGATCTTCGCGCTCTCCTTGAAGGATGGTGCGATCGTGCCGGGCTGGCCGGTCGATGTCGGCGCCGCAGTGGCGGCGCGCGGCCAGCATTTCAACGCGCCCGACCAGAACCAGCGCGGCGCCCTGACCATTCTCGGCGGCCGGGTCTTTGTCCCGTTCGGCGGGCATTTCGGCGATTGCGGCGACTACCGCGGCTGGGTCGTCGGGGTCAGCCTCGCCAATCCGCGCGATGTCGTCAGCTGGGTGACGCGGGCGCGCGGCGGCGGCATCTGGGCGCCGGGCGGCATCGCCAGCGACGGCCGGTCATTGTTCTTCGCGACCGGCAACACCTTTGGCGCAAGCGAATGGAGCGACGGCGAGGCCGTGTTCCGCCTCTCGCCCGACCTCGCCCGCAATGACCGGCCGCAGGATTTCTTCGCACCCTCCGACTGGCGCGCGCTCGACGCACGCGACGGGGATCTCGGCGGCGTCAGCCCGTTGCCGTTGCGGGTGCCGGCGAGCGGCGGGGTTCAGGCGCTGGTCTTGGGGTTGGGCAAGGACCGGCGCGCCTACCTGCTCGACGCCGGCAATCTTGGCGGGATCGGCGGCGCGCTTGCTTCACAGACCGTGTCGACCCGGCCGATCCGCACCGCCGCATCCGCTTATCCCGCGGCCGACGGCGTGTTTGTCGCTTTTCAAGGGTCGGGCACGCGCTGCCCGTCGCCGCGATCGGATGATGCGCTGACCGTGCTGCAAATCCGCGGCGGCTCGCCGCCGGCGCTGACGACGGCGTGGTGCGGTGCCTTTGACGGCGCCGGCTCGCCGGTGGTGACGACAACCGACGGCCGTTCGAACCCGGTCGTGTGGATCCTCGGCGCCGAGGGCGACAACCGGCTGCACGGTTTTCGCGGCGACACCGGTGCGCCGTTGTTCGAGGGCGGGGGTGCCGCCGACGCGATGACCGGCCTCCATCATTTCCAGGATTTGCTGCCCGCCGGCGGCCGCCTCTATGTCGGCGCCGACGACCGCCTCTACGCCTTCACATATTGACCCGTACCGGCCGGACCAGCAAAAGCGGGCAATCGGCGCGCGTCAACGGATCGCAAAGGAGTCTGCCGTAGACCCAGGGGCTTGAGGTGCCCCATGATCCCGCAAGCTGCCGTCAGCGTCCGAAGGTTTCTTATTCTCGGAATCGCCGCCATCGCTGCCGCTGTCACCGGCGTCGCGGCGCAGGCGGGCGACCCGACCGACGACGCCACCGCCGGTGCCACGGTGACGATCTCGCCGAGCGTCATTGTGCTCGACAACCCGATTGCCCGCGGCGGCCACAGCCGCAGACAGCAGATCAAGCTGTCGGTCACGGTCACAGACCGTCACGGCCGCGCTGTCCTTCCCTCCCGCAGACGGCCGATTCTCCTCGACATTTACCAGCCGCGGGGCGGGCCGCTGCGCCCCGGCGCGGCCAGGATTACCTCGGCCGAGGATCCGAGCGCGGTCTTCACCTACGACGGCGGGTATTTCGCGAATTCGATGATCCTGACCGCGACCATGGGGGACGCCGGCGCCAGCACCTCGATCGTCCCGCGCAACCGCTTTGATCCGGACGACTGCCCGCCCGGCGCCGGCCACGTCGCGCTTCGCTACCGCGACCCGATGCGCACCCTCGAACACGGGTTCAAGATCGACGTCTCGGTGGGCGGGGGACGATGGCACACCGGGGTCGAGCTCGATACCGGCTCGACCGGGCTGGTGCTCGACCGGCGGTCGATCGGACCGGAGGCGATCGGCCCGGGCAAGCCCGGCACCCGCGAATATTACCCGAGCGGGTACAAGATCGTCGGAAACTATTGGCTGACACCGGTCACGATCGGGATCTCCGACCCGGACTGGGGTCCGAAAGCCGTGGCGCGGACGGTTCCGATCGAAGTCTTTGGCATCGACCGGGTCGAGTGCGGCAGCAATGTCAAAACCTGCGTACCGCCCGCCGATCAGCAAAAGGCGATTGCCGGCTTTAGTCTGATGGGCATCGGCTTTGATCGCGGCGGCGCACCTTCGTCGAACAATCCATTCCTGCAGCTCGAAGACGTCGTCTACGGCCGGATGCGGCCGGGTTACGTCATCTCTCCCGATCGGGTCGATATCGGGCTCGATGCCGCCAATACGGCGGAAAAGTTCGATTACACCCCGCTCGCGCCGAGCGACGACCCGCCCGGCGGCTGGTCGGGAGCAAATGGCTGCTTCAGCTTTCCTGCCGCGGCGGCAAAGCTCTGCGGCTCGATGCTGCTCGATACCGGGATCGACCAGATGATCTTTGCGCTGGCGAAGGACAAGCGTCCGCCGGCGGTTGTGGATCCGTTGCATCCGGAGCTGCTCAAGCCGGGCACCGCGGTCGACATTTCCGCGCCGACGGCACCGCCGCTGGCTCTCTCCTACGGCTTCACCTACGAGCCGCGGAAGACTTCCTCGGCCGTCGAGCCAAAATCGATCAGGTGGGCGGCCCCGCCCGCGACCAAGCCGCCGGTGTTTTTCAATATCGGCCGCACTCCGCTGGCTCGCTTCGACTATCTCTACGACGACCGCTGCGGCCGCGTCGGCTTCTTCGACCGCCTGACTACGCAGTAGCCGGCCGCGCGTTCGCCCCGCTTGCGGGGGCAGGGCTGGGAGGAGGGGCCTTTTCCCGGTCCATTCACCCGCCGTTAACGGTTCATTCGGCGTTGGCGAGGTCGAAGATGCGGTGCAGCCGGTCGGAAAACCAGGCGGCGGCGCGGCGCGGCGGCACGCTTTTGTCGATATCGGCCGAGGCGATCAGCTGGCCCGCCGCCTGACGCCGGGCGAGCGCGCGGCACAATTCATGCGCGACATCCGGCCGCGCTTCCAGAATCGGTGCGAGATCGTCCTTGGCCAGCTCGTAGGTGGTAACCGGCACGAGCGCCCTCAACGTCACCTCGGCGGCGGCCCCGGTCAGCAATCCGATCTCGCCGAAATGATCGCCTGGGCCGATGCGCATCAGCTCGATCTCGCCCTCGGAGAGAACTCGCGTGATCGAGACGACCCCGGCGCCGACGACAAACAACGAATGCAAGACGTTGCCGGGCTCAACCAGGTTCTCGCCCGCCTCATAGTGCTTGTGCCTGGATTTCGCGGCGAGCGTCTTTCGCTCCCCTTCGGTCAGGCCGGCAAAGATGTCGACCAGATCGACGCCCCGCTCGGCGGCAGTCTTCACATCTGCGGGAGTGTCCGCGGGCGACAGCCAGCCGGGCTGGCTCTGGGTCGACGCCAGGGCGATGCCGGCCGCCGCCAGATGCCGCGAGATCCGGTCGAACAGCTCGTTCTGGGCGCGCGTCGAATGGGCCAGCTCCTCGACAAAAAAGCTGATGTCGAGCTCGCTCGAATTTGCGGTGATCGACTTGACCGTGACCTGCGGGGCCGGTGTCGCCAGGATCAGCTGAGTGTTGAGGACCGCCTGCTGCAGAATTTCGGCGCCGATCGCGGGCGGCGTCCTGGCGTCGAGGTCTACCGTCACGGTCATGCCGTGGATGCCGGTGGGCGAGCTCGCGTTGACGATCTTGGCTTTGGCGATCGTGCTGTTCGGCACAATCGCGAGGTCGCGCTTGGCGGTCAGCACGTGGGTCGCACGCCAGTTCATCTCGATGACCCGCCCGTCGGTGCCGCCGTCGATGCTGATCCAGTCGCCCGGCCGGTAGGGCCGGCTGAAATTCAGCACGATACCCGAAAACACGTCGCTGAGCGTGCTTTGCAACGCCAGCCCGAGGATGATCGCGATCGCCCCCGAGGTCGCCAGCAGACCCTTGATCGGCAGGTCGAAAACATAGGCGATGATCGCAAAGACCGCGGCGAGGTAGATCGCGCCGGCGAGCAGGTCCTGGATCAGCTTGCCTTCGCGCGGGCGGTGCTCGGTGACGACAAAGACGCGCAAAATCCCGACCAGGAACCAGGCGGCCCACAGCCACCAGGCGATCTTCACCACCGCGTGAACCGCATCCTCAAACGGGATGCCGGTCAAGGTCAGCGGCTGGTAGGGGACCACTCCCGCGCGCAGCAGCACGATCGTCAGCACGACGAGAAAGATCACCCGCACCAACGCCCGCCCGAGCGGATGGCGCCGAAACACGAGATGAGCCAGCAGCCCGACGATCGTAAAAACGACAAGCGCCACGACCAGCGGGTCGCGCAGGGCCGCCGTCGAGAGGCCGATCATTCCGCGCCGCTCCGCTCGTGCTTGGTGATCGGCCGATGGTAACCCGAGACGGCGGGCGCGGCCACCCCGACGGCTCGGCCGCGCTTAACGGCTGCCGCGCGCGGCACCCAGCGCCTGGAAGCATTGCCGCGACAGCGAGGCCGCGTTCGCCCGCAGACAGGCGATCGCACGGCCGCCGCCAAACGCCACGCCCCGACACAAGGCGCGATAATCGTCGCCGCAGGATTGGCGCAGCACCATCAGCTGCTGGCGCGGGCTCATCGGCGCCGCGTATTGCGCCGGCGCCGCCGGTTGCGGCGCCGCTGGGGCGGCGATGCTCGGCGTGGCGGTTGCGCGCGGTGCCGCGCCGCCGGCGATCGCCTGCACCGCCTGCTGACAGGGCTGCGACAGGCTTGCGAGGTTGCGCTGCAGGCAGGCGAACGCGGCCTGGCCGGCGGCCGGCACATTCGCGCAATGCGCTTGGTAGTCGGCGGGGCAGGCTTGGCGAATGGCGTCGCGCTGCGCCTGGGTCGCCTGCTGGGCAAGCGCCGGGGCGCCCAGTGCTAGAAATACCGCAACAACGGGCATGATTCGCCGCCGGCTCCGATCAACCGAACTGGTCAGCATTATTTGTGTTCTCCCGATTTACTCGTCAGGTCGAGCGGCGCGGTTATACCCGCATCACTGTTGGCGCGGGTGATCTTTCGTCCTCTTTTCGGGCGTGCTCCACGCGATCGTTTAATGCCGGCGGTGGCGGGTTATGATCGGCCAGTAGGCCTGCATGACCGCGAAGATGAAGGCTGTGCTGATGCCGAACAGCAGCATGCCGTCCGTCGCCTCGAGGGCACCCATCATCCGCCAGTGGCTTTCGACCATCAGCCCCGAGGCGCCGCGTGTGCTGATCGAATTGATCGAGTAGAGCATTGCCGTTTCGGGCGAGTTGAGCGCGCCAAGCCACCAATACGCCGCTGCCCAAACCGCGGCCTCGATGCCGTGCAGCATGCCCAGAAGCAGTCCGACCCCACCGATCAGGCCGGCGATAATCGTGAGCACCTGGCCCAACCCGAGGCGGTTCCAGCGTTCGATCTGATCCCGGAAGTCCTCCACCGCGAACGCCAGGAGCGTTATGCCGGTCGCATGGATGGCGATCGTCAGCATGGTCAGCGACAGACCCCAGGCCCAATTCTGCAACCGATCGATCCTTTGAACCGACCTTTGGATTTCGGCGGCCGATCGGCCGAAATGCCGGTTCGCTCGATTTTGCGTCAGCCCAGGCACGTCGTCGATGGCGCCGGTGCGGGCCGGCGCAAGCAATTGACGAGACGGCGGTGCTGGGGCGCGAACGCGCTGATTCCTCACCCGGCGCCGTCTCGACCGGATAGACTCGCCGCTGCCGGCGCCAGCTCAGGAGGGCCGCCGGCGGGGAGACCAATGGCACAGACATCCGCCGATCTGCTGGCAATCTTCGACCGCGCTCCGCTCAACACCCGCTACTGGACGAGCTTCGCGCTGCTCGGCGGCGTCTACGTGCTCGACTTCTTCGATTTCTTTCTGATCGCCTTCATCCTGGCGGTGATCGGGCCGAGCTGGCATCTGACCTATGGCCAGGCGGCAATGATCCTCTACGGCAGCGGCGTTGGAGCCATTCTCGGATCGCTCGTCTGGGGTTCGCTCGGCGATTTGTTCGGCCGCAAACTGCAGACCGTCACCGGCACGTTGATCTGCGGCGTGTCCGCCGGGCTGATCGGGGTGCTGCCGACCGGCGCCTATGTCCCGCTCGCGGTGCTGCGGATTTTTGTCGGGTTCGGCCTTGCCGCCGCGATCACCCCGGCATTGACGATCATCGTCGAGCTGACCCCGACGCGCTGGCGCAGCGGGCTGACCAGCCTCTTTGTCGTCAGCGCCAGCCTCGGGCCGCTGCTCGCCTCGTTCGCGTCGCATGCGCTCTTGGGGCCGCTCGGCTGGCGCGGGGTCGCGATGTTCGGGCTGTTGCCGATCGTCGTCGGCGTGCTGGTGTGGCGCTTCCAACCGGAATCGGCGCGCTGGCTGATCGCCAAGGGGCGGTTTGGCGCGGCGCGGGCCGCGGTCGCAACCCATCTCGGCGTCCCGGCGCAGCGCCTGCCTCTACCCACGGCGAAGCCGGCGGTCGAGCCGCGCGGGAGCCTCGCCGAGCTCTACGCCAGCCCGCGGCTCTTTTGGCAGACGATCCTGATCTGGGGCGGGGCCACGACCGCCGGCTTCGGCTATCTGCTGTGGGGGCCGACGATCGTCGCGCTGACCCTGCACACCTCGGTCGCGAAGGCCGCCGAGTATTTCATCTATGTCTCGACGAGTGCCATGGCCGGCCGTCTGCTGATCGCCTGGCTCGCGCAAAAGCTGGGCCGGCGCTGGCTTGGCGTTGTCGTCAGCCTCGCGGCGACGGTGCTGCTGGCATTGGCCGGATATTACAATGGGGCGATGCTCGGCGGCGTCCCGGTCTTTGTGATCCTGGTAGCGGCTGCCGCCTTTTTTGTCGAAGGCGGTCTCGGCAACATCACCCCTTACACGATCGAGCAATATGGGGTGCGGCTCGGGTCGCGCGCCTCGGGCCTCGGCCATGCCGCCGCCGGGATCGGCAAGATTCTCGGACCGCTTACGCTGGCGCTGATCGCCGGGACCGGCAACATCGTCTCGCCCCATGCGACGCAGCAGGCGGTGTTCCCCGCCTTTGTCTTTCTCGCCTTTTGCATGCTGCTGGTGGGGCTGGCGTTTCTGTTCCTGGCGCGCGAAACGCATGGCCGCGTCATCGCGCTCGATCTCGATGACGAGCCGTCCCGCTCTCAGCCCGCAGCCGCCGCGCGTTGACCGTCCGCCCCAGAGCCCGACCGAAAGAACCGCGAAAAGTCAAACCCGCGCCCGTCATGTGTGGATGGCCCCTGCGGTGCAAGGGAAAAAGGGCGGATGGGCGACGCGTGGTCGGGTGCGGTCATGTGTCCGGCCCCCGCCTTGGCGAGGGCAGGCTCTGTTGGCGCGGCGCGAGTGGCCGCTGGCGTTGACGAGCTCCGCGGACTGGCTCGCGTCATCATGCCGACGAGCTCGAAGCTCAATGACATTTCTGGGGCGCGGACAGCGCCCCCGAGCCCGGAACCCGAGCACACCGCGATTCGCCAAAATGCTCGCAGGCTGTGTTCTTAGGTTCCGGGCTCGCGGGCTTTGCCCGCGCCCCGGAATGACCGTTTTTGCGGTTCCATTCAGGATTTCCTTCCAACGCATCAGCGGCGCCGGGGCGACGCGTCCTTGGCGAGTTGCGAGGTGATGTCGGCAAAGGTCACGGCGAGCGAGGTGCGCACGTCGAGCACGGTCGGAGCGCGGGTCGCGAGCGCCTCGGAGAGGGCGGGTGCGATTGCGGCGGGATCCTCGATGCGCACGCCGCGGCAGCCCATCGCACGTGCGATCGCGGCATGGTCCCAGTCGTTGAACTCGGCCGAGAACGGTCCTGAGCCGTGCAGCACCCAGCCCAGCGCCTTGTTGTTGAAGATGACGACGATGATCGGGATGTCCTGCTCGATCGCGGTCATCAGCCCGTTCATCGTCATCGCAAAGCCGCCGTCGCCGCACACCGCGACGACCGGCCGGTCGGGATGGACGAGCTTCGCGCCGAGCGCCGCCGGGATCGCAAACCCCATCGGTCCCGAGCCGGCGGCCTGCAAAAAGCCCTCGGCGCGCTTCGTCTGGTAGAAATGCGTCATCATGATGCGGTTTTCGCCGGCGTCGCAGGTGACGATCGCATTCTCGGGCAGACCGCGCTGCAATTCGCCGATCAGCCGCTGCGGCAGGATCGGCGCGTCGTCGGCGAAATAGACGCGGCCGTTGAAATAGCCCTGACGCTCGCGATGGCCGGCGACCCGGCGCTCGGCCACCTGCCGGCGCCCGGCGCCGCGGCTCCGCATCTCGGCCGCGAGCTGGCCCATAATCACCGCCGCGTCGCCGAGCAACACATGCTCGGCCGGGTAGTTCCACGAGGCGTTGCGCGGCTCGATGTCGACCTGGACAAAGGTCTGCCGGGCCGGGTCGAGCAAGGCGCGGTTTTCCCACGCGGTGTCGCTCGGGCTGAGCTTCGAGCCGACGACGACGACGAGGTCGGCCTCGGCGACGCAGGCGTTGCCGGCTTCGGTGCCGAATGTGCCGAACACGCCCAAGGCCAGCGGATGGGTTTCGGCAAAGGTGCCTTTACCCGCCGCGGTGGTCGCGACCGGCAGCCCCGCGATCTCGGCCAATTGGCGCAATTCGTCATAGCCCTGCGCGATGCGCACGCCGTTCCCTGATATCAGCACCGGCTTTTGCGCGGCAAGGATGGCGGCGGCGGCAGCCTCGACCTGGCGCTGCTCTGCGGGAGGCGGCGCACCCGGCAGGTAGTAGCGGGTCGGGTACAGCATCGGCTGCGAATCGGGCGCCACCGACCCGGCCAGCGAATTGTGGCTGTAGAGGACCGCGACCGGCCCGGGCTGGCCGGCGAGCGCGTGCTTGATGCCGAGCTGGGTCGCCTGCACCGCGGCTACCGGGTCGTGCGCCTGCATGACATGCTTGGTGACGCCGCCAAAGGCGCGGCGCGCGTCCCAGCTGCCCCAGTCGCCGGTGCCCTGCTGGTAGGGTGCATGCAGCGGAAAGCGCGGCGCATCGCTGAAATCGGTCAACAGCAGCATCGGCGAGCTCGACAGGTATGCCTCGATCGTGCCGATCAGCCCGTTGCCGAGCACCCACGGCCCCTGGCCGAGCAAGACGCCCGGGCGCCGGGTCAGCCGGCCGTAGACCTCGGCCATGACCCCGCCCAGCGATTCCTCGCGCACCAGGACCGAGCGGACCGAATTCTGGTATTTGCTGAGCCCCGAGACGATGCGGCCGGTGTGGCCGCCGGAAATGCCAAAGACCATCTCGATCCCGGCTTCTTCGAGCACCCGCGCGACAAGTGCGTTCGCCGGCGTCTCCTCGGTCAGCATCGGCTCGATCGGCATGGCTTGTTCCTCCCTCGCGATTCGCCAAAGCTTGCATCGGCGGGAGCGCGAAGACAACCGGCCAGCCGGGGGTGCCGCTTGCCGGCCGCTCGCAATGCCGATTTCAGGATCCATATCAACGTGGTCGAGGCGACGGGAGGTTGCGATGGCAGGACCGCAACGGCAGGATCTGTGGGACAACCCGATGGGAACCGACGGGTTCGAGTTTGTCGAATACACCGGGCCCGATCCGCAGGCGTTGGCGGCATTGTTCGAGCGCATGGGGTTTGTCGCCGCGGCCCGCCACCGTTCGAAAAACGTGACCCTCTACCAGCAGGGCGGCGTCAATTTCATCCTCAACGCCGAGCCCGAAAGCTTTGCCCAGGCCTTTGCCCGCCTGCACGGCCCGTCGGTCTGCGCGATCGCGTTTCGCGTCGCCGACGCGGCCCGTGCCTACGAGCGCGCGATATCGCTCGGCGCCAAGCCGGTGCACGGCAAGGTCGGCCCGATGGAGCTCAACATCCCGGCGATCGAGGGGATCGGCGGCAGCCTGATCTATCTCGTCGACCGCTACGGCGAGCGCACGATCTACGATGTCGATTTCCTGCCGTTGGTCGAAGACAGGATGCCGGCCGGGGCGGGGCTGACCCATGTCGACCATCTGACCCACAACGTCCATCGCGGGCGCATGGCGCTGTGGGCCGAGTTTTACGAACGCCTCTTCGGTTTTCGCGAAATCCGCTATTTCGACATCGAGGGCAAGCTGACCGGGCTGCGCTCGAAGGCGATGACCAGCCCCGACGGCAAAATCCGCATCCCGATCAACGAGAGTGCGGACGACAAGTCGCAGATCGCCGAATACCTTGCCGCCTATCATGGCGAGGGCATCCAGCACATCGCCCTCGGCACCGACGACATCTATGCGACGGTCGAGGCGTTGCGGGCGCGCAACATCGGGTTCATGTCGGTCCCCGACACCTATTACGAAGCGGTCGAGGCCCGGGTGCCCGGCCATGGCGAGGACCTCGCCCGGTTGCGGCGCGACCGCCTGCTGATCGACGGCGCGCCCGGCGAAGGTCAGGGATTGCTGCTGCAGATCTTCACCGACACCGTGATCGGCCCGATCTTTTTCGAGATCATCCAGCGCAAGGGCAATGACGGTTTTGGCGAAGGCAATTTTCGCGCTCTCTTCGAATTGATCGAGCGCGACCAGGTCCGCCGCGGCGTCCTGTCGCCCGCAGCGCCGAGCGACCCCGCCCGCTAAACCCAGTCCCCGAGCCAGGGATATCCCCGATCGAGGGCGCCACGAACGGCGTCTCGAATTTCTGCCGCGGCTCACCGATACTGAGGGGCGGAAGGCTGCTGGCGTCCGGCGACCCCCGCGAGCCCGACAAGCACGTCAACTCGCGAGGGGGTGCGGGGAATGACCTTTCTGCAAGCCATTTTCTTTGCGGTCGTCCAGGGTGTGAGCGAGCTGTTCCCGGTCAGCAGCCTCGGCCACGCCGTGATCCTGCCGGCAGTTCTGCGCTGGCACATAAACCAGGATTCGCCACAATTTCTGCCGTTTCTGGTCGTGCTCCATGTCGGCACCGCGGCGGCATTACTGATTTACTTCTGGCGCGAGTGGTGGGGATTGCTGCTGGCGCTCTTAGGACGCGGCGAGGCGGTGGCGCAAGGGCGCCATCTGATAGCGCTCCTCGTCATCGGCACTCTGCCGGCGATTTTGCTCGGGTTTGTCTTTGAGCACCGGCTGCGTCACCTGTTCGGCTCGCCGGTCGCCGCCGCGTGTTTTCTGATCGTCAACGGGTTTGTCCTCTACGGTGGCGAGCGTCTGCGCCGCCGGGCGCTGAGCGCGGTCGACCGGCGCGAATTGGGAGACGCGAAGGGGCGCGACGCGCTGGTCGTTGGCCTATGGCAGGTGCTGGCGTTTCTTCCCGGCATCTCGCGCTCGGGCGCGACGATCGTCGGCGGTCTTCTCGTCGGGTTGCGCCATGAGGACGCCGCGCGTTTTTCATTTCTGCTGGCGACCCCGGTCATCGCCGGGGCGGCGGTTCTTGAAATCCCGAAGCTGCGTCATCTACCGCTCGAAGCCGGGGCCGCGGCGGTCAGCGGCGGGGTGCTGTGGATCGCCGGTTTGGTGGCGGCGGTAACTGCCTATGCCAGCACCGCCTTTCTGATGCGGTATTTCCGCAACCACGAGGAAAACCCGGCGCTCGACCCCTTCGCCTATTACTGCTGGGCGGCGGGCGTCTTGGCGCTGGTGCTGCTGACGATCGCATAAAGCCGCAACCCGGCGGCGGTTCAGGATAAGCCCGGTATAGGGCTGTCGTTCCCCGCGTTCGGGGTCGAGTGACAGGTCCGGACCCGGCTGCTAGAAACCGGGGGCCGATCGCAGGTGCATGGGAGGACGGAAATGGCGGCGAAGCCCTACATCATCGCTTTGGAAGAGCATTATCTCGACGCCGAGGTAAAGCAGCATTACACCGGCACCGACTCGCAGCATGCGCCGCGGGTGACCGAGCGCCTCGACGATGTCGGGCAGGGCCGCATCGCCGAGATGGACGCCGCCGGGATCGACCTGCAGGTTCTTTCGCACGCCAACCCCGGCATGCAGAAGATGGACGCCGAGACCGCGGTGCGCCTCGCGCGCGGCGCCAACGACCGGCTTCATGAAACCGTGCGCGCCCATCCCGACCGTTTTGCCGCGTTTGCCGCGATCCCGACCCCCGACCCGAAAGCGGCGGCGGACGAGCTCGAACGCGCCGTCACCCGGCTCGGCTTTAAGGGTGCCTTGGTCAACGGGCTCACTAACGGCGTCTTTCTCGACGACAAGAGGTTCTGGCCGATCTTTGAGCGGGCGGCAGCGCTCGACGTGCCGCTCTATCTGCATCCGTCGATCCCGCACCCGGCGGTGGTCGACGCCTATTACAAGGATTACGTCGAGCAATATCCGTCGCTGTTGCGCGCCGCCTGGGGATTTACCGTCGAGACTGCAACCCAGGGGGTGCGGCTGGTGCTGAGCGGGGTCTTCGACAAATACCCCGGCCTAAAGATCATCATCGGCCATCTGGGGGAGGGGCTGCCGTTTTATCTGTGGCGCATCAGCATGGGGTTTGAGCGCGACCGCAAGGACAGCAAAAGCTTTCGCGACGTGTTCTGCGAGCATTTCCACGTCACGACCAGCGGCTTCTTTTCCGACCCGGCGCTGCTGTGCTGCATCATGGAGCTGGGCATCGACCATATCATGTTTTCGGTCGACTACCCGTTTGTTGAAAATCCGCCCGGCACCGAATGGACCAAGACCCTGCCGATCTGCGCCGAGGACAAGGAAAAATTGCTGAGCGGCAACGCCCGCCGCCTGCTCAAGCTGTAAACGGCGCAGCGCGCGTCTCCATTGTTCCGGCCCCTGAGCCGTCGGTGTCGGGGGCCGCGTTTCCTATCCTTGGACGATGCGGGTCCAGATCAGGCGCGCGTTGCGGCCGGGGTCGCGGGCGATCCGGCACTCGTCGTCAAAGATCATCGTCGCGCGCTCCTCCGCGGTATAGGCGGGCCAGAGCGGGACCGCGGTGTTGTTCGGGGTGCCGTGGCGCGCAAACGCGATCCAGGTGTCGGAGATCCGCGCCGCCAGCTCGCGGGCGCCGGGAGCGCCGGCGGTGGTGTCGGGCACCGCGGTATTGTCGAAGACAAAGGGCAGGTCCATCGCATGATGCGCCTTCATCCGCCCGTCATGCGCCGGGCTCTGCCAGTCGAGGGAATACATGTAGAGCGGGGTCTTGCGCCGGGTCGCATAGCGCTCGGCGAGCAACACCGAGCGCACCCAGAAATTCGATCCGGTCAGCGCCGCGACCAGTCGGTCGGCCGGGCCGGCCTGCGGCAGCGCCTCGCGATAGGCGGCAAGCAGCGCTTCGGTTTCGCCGCCGGCGACCGCTGCCACCCGCGTGCGCAAATCAGCCTCGGTCAGGGTGCCGTTCCACACCTCGTCGTCGTCGGCGAGAAAAAAGGCGCTCTCCTCGCGTGTGCCGCCGACCATCAGCGGGATGTCGTCGGCGACTGCCGGCGCCTCGGGATCGGCCGGGTGCTGCGGCAGGTCGTTGTCGTCGACTACCGGCCCGAAATCGTAGCGGTCGAGCAGCGGCCGACGGGTTCGACCGACCGCGCGCGCGGCGGGCGCGATCGCCGCCAGGACCTGCTCCGCGGGCAGGGTCTGCAGCCGTGCGCAGTCGGCGGCGTCAAGGCCGAGCTGTTGCAGCGCGGCCTCGGCCAAGGCATTCGCCCGCTCACGCGTCGAGACGCGGATCGCGGCCCCGCTTTGGATCACCGCGCGGTGGAAGAGGCCGCGCGCCTCGGGCATTGCCAGCAAGACGCTGACCTTGCCGCCGCCGCCCGACTCGCCAAAGATTGTGACATTGCCGGGATCGCCGCCGAAGGCCGCGATATCGTCGCGCAACCAGCGTAATGCGGCGACGATGTCGAGCATCCCGGCATTGCCCGAATGGGCCCATTCGGCACCGCCGATGTCGGCCAGATGCAGAAAGCCTAAAATGTTGAGGCGGTGGTTGACGTTGACCACGACGACATCGCCGCGCCGCGCCAGATTGGCGCCGTCGGTGACCGCGCGGTTGCCCGAGCCATAGGCAAAGGCGCCGCCATGGAGCCATACCATGACCGGCCGCCTGCCGCCGTCGCCAAGACCCGGGGTCCACAAATTGAGGGTCAGGCAGTCTTCGCTCTCCGGCATCGTGTCGGCCGGGCCGAGCAAGGTTTCGAGCACCGCGCGCCGCTTTGGCCGGTTCGGCAATTGCCAGGCGCGGCTGCCATAGGCCAGCGCGTCGCGCACCCCGCTCCAGGCAAGCGGCGGCTGCGGCGGCATGAAACGGTTATGGCCGGCGGTCGAGGCGCCATAGGGCACGCCCCTGAACGAATGGACGCCGGCCTCAAATGCGCCGCGCAATCTTCCGGAGGCAGTCTCGACGACGGGCGTTAACCCGGCGGCAGCGGCGGTGATGTCGTTGGCCATGTGACCCTCTCCAGCGATTTCCGGCGGAATTGGCCGCAGAGTAGCGGGAAACACCCTCGGCCAGAAGCCGGGATGCGGCGCGGCTTTCGTCGTCATCGGCCGGCGGTTATGCTGGCGCGCGGTGCAACCAATCGGCAGGGGATCGGCGATGGCCTTTTACGAACTGCGGCAATACAAGGTTCTACCCGGCAAGATGGACGAATGGGTCAAGATCATGGAGGAGGAGATCATCCCGTTCCAGGCATCGCAAGGCATGGTCATCACCGGCAGCTACCGCGGCGAGACCGATGATTCGGTCTATGTGTGGATGCGCCGGTTCGAGAGCGAGGCCGAACGCGAGGCGCAATACAAGGCGGTCTACGAGAGCGACTTCTGGAAGACCAAGATCGCACCGCGGGTTCCTGAATGCCTGGACCGCAGCGCGATCGTCGTCACCCGCATCGTCCCCACCCCAAAATCGAAAGCGCAGTAGCTACCCGAGCACCGCCAGCAGCGCGGCGGAATTGGCGACGGCGCCGAAGACGCCGCCCTGCATCTTGACCATGTTGACTGCGGCGTCATGGTTGGCGCGGTCGGTGGCGCCGCAGCAATCTTCGAGCAAGAGGGACTCGAAACCGCGGTCGTTCGCTTCGCGCATCGTCGTGTGAACGCAAACGTCGGTCGTGATCCCCGTCAAGATCAGGTTGGCGATGCCGCGCAGGCGGAGCATCAGCTCGAAATCGGTCGCGCAAAACGAGCCTTTGCCGGGCTTGTCGACGATCGGCTCGCATCGGCAGGCGCGAGGTCGGGTAATGATTTCCCAGCCGGGCTCGCCGCGCACCAGGATGCGCCCGCACGGACCGGCATCGCCGATGCCGGCGCCGATCCGGCGCGAGCGCCAGCGCTTGTTTGCCGGCAAGTCGGAAAGATCGGGGCGGTGGCCTTCGCGGGTGTGGAACACGTGAAACCCGTTGCGGCGCATCGCGGCCAAAACCGTAGCGATCGGCGCGATCGGCGCGCGGGTCAGTGACAAGTCATAGCCCATCCGGTCGACATACCCGCCAAGGCCGCAGAAATCGGTCTGCATGTCGATGACGACAAGCGCGGTATTGGCCGGCCGCAAATCGCCGTCATAGGGCCACGGGTACGGGTCGGCCGCGACATAGCGCTCGGTCACCGGCAATGCCTCCCTTGCCATAGGCGGGTCTATGCGGCCAGCTTGGCGCGCCGAGAACTCATTCAAACCGCATGCCACTCAGGACCTCACGATGCTCGCTGCCGCCACCGACCCGACCGGTCTCGAAATCGCGACGCTGCGCCGCGCCTTTGTCGATGGCGGGTTGTCGGCCGCGGAACTGCTCGACGGCGTACTGGAGCGGATCGCGCAGTGGAACGACCCGGCATTGTGGATTTCGCGTGTGGACGATGCTGTGGTCAGAGAGCGGGCGCGTGCGCTTGACAGCGCCGCCGCGGCCGATCCCGGTGTCGCCGCACGACTGCCTCTCTTTGGGGTACCTTTTGCGGTCAAGGACAACATCGACGTCGCCGGCATGCCGACGACCGCCGCCTGTCCGGCTTTTGCCTATACGCCGGCGGGATCCGCTCCGGTCGTCGCGCGGCTGACCGCCGCCGGCGCGGTGCTGCTCGGCAAGACCAATCTCGACCAGTTTGCGACTGGCCTCGTCGGCACCCGCTCGCCCTACGGCGTGCCGAAGAACCCGTTCGACCCGCGCTTTATCCCCGGCGGGTCGAGCTCGGGCTCGGCGGTTGCGGTCGCGGCGGGTCTCGTCAGCTTTGCGCTCGGCACCGACACCGCCGGCTCGGGCCGGGTCCCCGCCGCGTTCAACAACATCGTCGGGCTGAAGCCCAGCCGCGGCCTTATCAGCACGCGGGGTGTCGTTCCGGCATGCCGATCGCTCGACTGCGTCTCGATTTTTACGCCGAACGCGGCGGATGCCGCCGCCGTGCTTGCGGTCGCCGTCGGCTTTGACCCGGACGACCCGCTGAGCCGGGCGGCGCCCGCCGCTGCGCGCGAAACCTTGGGGCGGCGCTTTCGTTTTGGGGTGCCCCCGACGCGAGATCTCGAATTCTTTGGCGACCGCGACGCCGACAGCCTGTTCGAGGCGGCAATCCGGCATCTGGAAACAGCGGGTGGCAGTGTCACGCAAATCGACTTTGCTCCGTTCTGCGACACCGGCCGCCTGGTTTACGAGGGGCCGTGGGTGGCCGAGCGGCTCGAAGCCGCCGGGCCTGTGCTGGACGGACAGCCTGACGCGCTCTTGCCGGTCACTCGGTCAATCATCGCGCGCGGCCGCTCCTACACCGCGCTCGACGCGTTCCGCGCGCAGCACGAGTTGGCCCGGTTGCGGCGCGCTGCCGAAGGCCAGCTGGCATCGGTCGACTGTCTGCTGCTGCCGACCACCGGCACGATCTACGAGGTCGCCGCGGTCACGGCGGACCCGATTGGGCTCAACAGCAATCTCGGCCGCTATACCAATTTCGCCAATCTGCTCGATCTTTCGGCATTGGCGGTTCCAGCGGGATTTCGCACGAACGGACTGCCTTTCGGGGTTTCCCTGGTGGCGCCGGCCTTTGCCGAAAAAGCCCTGGTCGATCTCGGCACCCGGTTTCAGGCGCTCGCCCCGCCTCGGTGAAGGCTGGCGAGGGGGCGGCGAAGCAGGTAAAACGCAGCGATGATCATCCTGCTTCTTGCGATCCACATCATGGTCGCGATCGCGCTCGTCGGCGTCGTCCTGCTGCAAAAGAGCGAAGGCGGCGCGCTCGGCATGGGCGGTGGCGGCATGTCGGGGTTTATGACCGGTCGTTCGACTGCGAACCTCTTAACCCGCGCGACGGCGATCCTGGCGGCCACCTTTATGACGACGAGCGTGCTGCTGGTTGTATTGCACAACCGCGAGCATGCGCCGCCGTCGATCATCGGCCAGGGTGTTCCGGCAACACCGGCCGGGCCTTTGGCGCCGCTCGCGCCGACCGCACCCGCGGCCCCCAGCGCGCCCGCCGCTCCGGCCAAGCCTGCGACGCCGGCGACGCCGAGCGCGCCGCTCGCCCACTGACCGGCGCGGCGCCGCCGCGGCGCCCTTCGCGGCGAAGCAGCGGAGCCGGGCTGCGGGCATCTCGACGCGCCTGCGGGTCAACCACGCTCATTTACCAATAGAACGGCGGCATCCAATGCTGTAGCGTGGGATTCCATGACGCGGTTCATCTTTATCACCGGCGGCGTGGTCTCCTCCCTCGGCAAAGGCCTGTCGGCCGCAGCGCTCGGCGCGCTGCTGCAGGCGCGCGGCTTTAGGGTGAGGCTGCGCAAGCTCGACCCCTATCTCAATGTCGATCCGGGCACGATGAGCCCGTATCAGCACGGCGAGGTCTACGTCACCGACGACGGCGCCGAGACCGATCTCGACCTCGGTCATTACGAACGCTATGTCGGGGTTGCGGCGCGGCGCAGCGATTCGGTCACGACCGGCCGGATCTACTCGACCGTGATCAGCCGCGAGCGACGCGGCGAATATCTCGGCGCCACGGTCCAGGTCATCCCGCACGTCACCGATGCGATCAAGGAGTTCATCCAGACCGATCTCGACGGCGAGGATTTCGTCTTGTGCGAGATCGGCGGCACCGTCGGCGACATCGAGAGCCTGCCGTTTCTCGAAGCGATTCGCCAGCTCGGCTATGAGCTTGGCCGCGAGCGGGTCATGTTCGTGCACCTGACGCTGGTGCCCTACATCCCGTCGGCGAGCGAGCTCAAGACCAAGCCGACCCAGCATTCGACCAAGGAGCTGCTGGCGCTCGGGATTCAGCCCGACATCCTCTTATGCCGCTGCGACCGACCGATCCCGTCCGCCGCGCGCCGCAAGATCGCGCTGTTTTGCAATCTGCGCGAAAATCGGGTGATCCCGGCGATCGACATCGACACGATCTATGGCGTGCCCGCCGCCTATCATGCCGAAGGCTTCGACCGTGAGGTCTGCGCGCATTTCGGGATCGACGCGCCGGAGCCCGACCTCGAGCGCTGGCACGAGATCGTCGATTTGATCCACAAGCCCGAAGGGCGGGTCACGATCGCGGTCGTCGGTAAGTACACGCACCTGCCCGACAGCTACAAATCATTGACCGAGGCAATGACCCATGGCGGCATCGCCAACCATGTCGGGGTCGATCTCGACTGGATCGATTCGGAAGTGTTCGAGACCGAAACCGAAGCGGTCCACAAGCTCGACGGGGTGCACGGCATCCTCGTTCCCGGCGGCTTTGGCGTGCGCGGCACCCACGGCATGATCGAAGCCGCGCGGTTTGCGCGCGAGCGCCGGGTCCCGTATTTCGGCATCTGCTTTGGCATGCACATGGCGATCATCGAGGCGGCGCGCGACCTTGCCGACCTTCCGGGCGCCGGCTCGACCGAGTTCGGGCCTGCCCGGCACCCAGTGGTCGGGCTGATGACCGAGTGGACGCGCGGCAACACGGTCGAGCGGCGCAACTCGACCGACGACCTCGGCGGGACGATGCGCCTTGGCGCCTACCCGGCGATGCTGACGCCCGGCAGCCGGGTGGCCGAGATCTACGGCGACGAGCTGATCAGCGAGCGCCACCGCCACCGCTACGAGGTCAACATCGGCTACAAGGAGCGGCTCGAAGCGACCGGGCTGCGGTTCTCCGGGATGTCGCCCGACGGCGTCCTGCCCGAGATCGTCGAGATCCCCGACCACCCGTGGTTTATCGGCGTGCAGTTTCATCCCGAGCTGAAATCGAAGCCGTTTGCGCCCCACCCGCTGTTCACCTCGTTCATCCGCGCCGCCCGCGACCAGTCGCGGCTGGTGTGATGAGCTCGGAATTGCGCTAAGATATTAATCTTCTCAGTCATCCCGGCGCAGGCCGGGACCCACCGATCCGCCCTCGAGAGGGTTGAAACGTGGGTCCCGGCCTACGCCGGGATGACAATAAGCGCGTGCGGGGGAGAATGGGGGATCAGCAGCAGATGCACCCGCGGCACGTCATGGTTGGCGACGTCACGATCGGCAACGATTTGCCGCTCGTCTTTATCGTCGGGCCGAATACGCTCGAATTGCGGGTGCATGCGCTGGAAACGAGCGCGGCGCTGGCGGAGATCGCGGCCAAGCTCGACATCGCTCTGATCTACAAAACCTCGTTCGACAAGGCGAACCGCTCCTCGATCGGCGGCGCGCGCGGCATCGGGCTCGAGGCGGGATTGCCGATCCTCGCCGAGGTGCGCGAGCGGACGGGCCTCCCGGTGCTGACCGACATTCATACGCCGGAGCAATGCGCGCCTGTCGCCGAAGTCGTCGACATGTTGCAGACGCCAGCCTTCCTGTGCCGCCAGACCGATCTGCTGCTGGCTGCGGGTGCGACCGGCAAGCCGGTCAACGTTAAGAAAGGCCAATTCCTCGCGCCGTGGGACATGAAGCATGTCGCGGCCAAGGTCGCCTCGACCGGCAACGAGCAGATCCTGCTGTGCGAGCGCGGCGCGAGCTTCGGCTACAACACCTTGACCGTGGACATGCGGGCACTGCCGATCATGGCACAGACGGGCTACCCGGTCGTATTTGACGCCACCCATTCGGTGGCGCAGCCGGGCGGGCTCGGCGACCGTTCGGGCGGGGAACGCCAATTTGCGCCGGTGCTGGCGCGCGCGGCGGTGGCGGTCGGCATCGCGGCGGTGTTTATCGAAACCCACCAGGACCCCGACCACGCGCCCTGCGAGGGTCCGACGATGATCCCGTTGAAGGCGTTGCCGGCGCTGCTCGAAGAGCTGATCGCCTTCGACCGCCTCGCCAAGGCGCGCCCGCGATAGAAAAAACCCTCTCCTTACCGGGGGAGAGGGCAGGGTGAGGGGCGTACGGCTTGGCACTTGTCGAATTGACCCTCACCCTGCCAGCCCGTTGGGCTGGGTCCCTCCCTCTCCCGCAACGCGGGCGACGGGCTCTAACAGGAGACCACGATGACGGCGATCGCCGATATTCATGCCCGCGAGATTCTCGACAGCCGCGGCAATCCGACGATTGAGGTTGAAGTCACCCTCGACGACGGCACGCTTGGCCGCGCGGCGGTGCCGTCGGGGGCGTCGACCGGCGCGCACGAGGCGATCGAAAAGCGCGACGGCGGGTCGCGCTATGGCGGCCGCGGCGTGCGTCAGGCGGTGGACGCGGTCAACGGCGAGATTTTCGACGCCCTGTCCGGCTTTGAGGCGTCGGAGCAGCTGGCGATTGACCGGGTGCTGATCGAGCTCGACGGCACCCCCAACAAGGCGCGGCTCGGCGCCAACGCAATCCTCGGCACGAGCCTTGCCGCCGCCAAGGCCGCCGCCGCCGATCTTGGCCAGCCGCTTTACCGCTATGTCGGCGGCGTCTTTGCCCGCACCCTCCCGGTGCCGATGATGAACATCGTGAACGGCGGGGTCCATGCCGACAACCCGATCGACATCCAGGAATTTATGGTGATGCCGGTCGGCGCCGACAGCGTCGCGGAAGCGATCCGCGCCGGCTCCGAAATCTTTCACAATCTGCGCCGCAAGCTCATCGACGCCGGGCACAACACCAATGTCGGCGACGAGGGCGGGTTTGCGCCGAACCTGGCCTCGGCCGACCAGGCGCTCGGCTTTGTCATGCAGGCGATCGAAGCCGCCGGCTACCATCCCGGCGACGACATCGTGCTGGCGCTCGACCCGGCGGCGAGCGAGTTCTATCGCGACGGCACCTACCACGTTGACGGCAAGACCCTCGATTCGGCGGCGCTCGCCGGCTATTGGCGCGATCTCGTCGACCGTTACCCGATCGCCTCGATCGAGGACGGGATGGCCGAGGACGATTGGGACGGCTGGACGCTGCTGACCCGCGAGCTTGGCGGCAAAATCCAGCTCGTCGGCGACGACGTCTTTGTCACCAACCCGAAACGGCTGCGCGACGGCATCGCGCGCGGCGCCGCCAACGCGCTCTTGGTCAAGGTCAACCAGATCGGGACCCTCACCGAGACGCTCGAAGCGGTCGAGATCGCACAACACGCCGCCTGGGGGACCGTCTTCTCGCACCGATCGGGCGAGACCGAGGACTCGACGATCGCCGATCTCGCGGTCGCCACCAACGCCGGCCAGATCAAGACCGGGTCGCTGTCGCGTTCCGACCGGCTCGCCAAGTACAACCAGCTGATCCGAATCGAAGAGCAGCTGGGCGGCTCCGCGGTTTACGCCGGGCGCTCGGTCCTGGCGCGGCGACACTAGCCGTGTCACGCGGTGGTTGACGCGCGCGGTCGTTGCTGATCCATTTCTGCCATGTATCGGTCGCGCAGGCTTAGGCGGTGGGCGCGGGCCCTGGTGGCCCCCGCTCTTGGCATCGTTCTGACCGGCTATTTCGCCCACAATCTCGTGATCGGCGACCGCGGCTTTATCGCGTGGCGGCGGCTGACCGAACAGATTCAAACCGCTGACGCACAACTTGCAAGCCTTCGCGCCGAGCGCACCGCGCTCAAGCAAAAGGTCGCCGATCTCAGCCCCGACCACCTCGACCCCGACCTGCTCGACGAGAGGGTGCGCGCGAGCCTCGATCTCGTGGCGCCAAACGAGCTGGTGATCATGCACGAGACGCCGGCCGCCGCGCATTAGGGGCGGCTTCCGACCCGGGTTGGCGCATTGGCATTGCGAGGAGCACAGCGACGCGGCAATCCCGGTCAGAGAACGCAAACCGGCCCGAGATTGCGTCGCGGCGCTTGCAATGACCAAAATCAAAGGTTGGCGGTTCGGTCTGACCGATAACCGCTCAAATCGTGGGCGCGTCTTCCGGATAAGCTGACGGTTCCGCAATTCCCGCTTTGTCCCCAACGATTTGATCAGGTCGCGGTTGCAAAGGCCGCGATCTGCCGGCATGCTCCGGCCCGGCTTTCGACGCGATCTCGGGTGGATGCCCGGAGGAGACGGGATGGCGGCAACACGCAAGGGCAGGCCGGTCGGCGTCGCCGAGCTCGACGCGTCGCCCAAGGAATTGCTCGGCTTTTATCGCGATATGCTGCTGATCCGGCGGTTCGAGGAGCGCGCCGGCCAGATGTACGGCATGGGTTTGATCGGCGGGTTCTGCCATCTCTATATCGGACAGGAGGCGGTCGTCGTCGGCATGCAGGCGGCGCTGAAGGAAGGCGACACGATCGTCACCTCCTATCGCGATCACGGCCACATGCTGGCCTGCGGCATGGATCCCAAGGGGGTCATGGCCGAGCTGACCGGGCGGCGCACCGGCTACTCGCACGGCAAGGGCGGCTCGATGCACATGTTCAGCCGCGACAAGAATTTTTTTGGCGGCCATGGCATCGTCGGCGCGCAGGTGCCGATCGGGACCGGGATGGCCTTCGCCCACCGCTATCGCGACAACGGGCTGATCTCGGTCACTTATCTGGGCGATGGCGCCATCAACCAGGGCCAGGTTTACGAGAGCTTCAACATGGCGGCGTTGTGGAAGCTGCCGATCGTCTACGTGATCGAGAACAACCGCTACGGCATGGGGACGTCGATCGACCGCGCCTCGGCCCGCACTGACCTGTTCCATCGCGGCATGGCCTACGGCATCCCGGGCGAGCAGGTCGACGGGATGAATGTGCTTGCGGTGCACGAAGCGGGGCTCGCCGCCAGCGAGCACGCTCGCTCCGGGCAGGGGCCGCTGCTCCTCGAAATGATGACCTACCGCTATCGTGGCCACTCGATGTCGGATCCGGCGAAATACCGCACCCGCGACGAGGTCGACCGGATGCGCACCGAGCACGACCCGATCGACCAGGCGCGCCGCCGGCTGGTCGAGGGCGGCGCCGACGAAACGGAGCTGAAACAGATCGACGCGGAGGTCCGCGGCCGCGTTGCCGAGGCGGCGCAGTTTGCTCAGGACAGCCCCGAGCCCGACCCCGCCGAGTTGTGGACCGACGTGCTGGTCGACGCCTGACCCGGCAGTCATTACTTTATTGGTCGAGGACGGCCGGAGAGACGACATCAGGGCTGCTGTGCGCGGCCGGGCCGCGGGAGATTGCGATAAGCCATGGCCACCGAAGTGCTGATGCCGGCGCTGTCGCCGACGATGACCGAGGGCAAGATCGCGCGCTGGCTCAAAAGCGAGGGCGACGCGGTCCGTTCGGGCGACGTGCTCGCCGAAATCGAGACCGACAAGGCGACGATGGAAGTCGAGGCGGTCGATGAGGGCGTCCTCGCCAAGATCGTGATCCCGGAAGGCACCGACCATGTCGCGGTCAACACCCCGATTGCGGTGATCGCCGGCAATGGCGAAGCCGCTCCCGCTGGCGAGCAAACGGCGCAATCCGCCAACGGACACGGCCCAGCTCCGGTCGAGGAGATCCCGCGCGCGCGGTCGCCACAGCCGCCGGCGATCCCGGCCGCCCCGCCGGCGCCGGTCCGCGCCGCTCCGCGGGACGAGCCGGAATATACCGGCGCCACCCGCACGATCACGGTGCGCGAGGCGTTGCGCGACGCGATTGCCGAAGAGATGCGCCGCGACGAAACGGTGTTTCTGATCGGCGAGGAGGTCGCCGAATACCAGGGCGCCTACAAAGTCAGCCAAGGGCTGCTGCAGGAATTCGGGGCGCGGCGGGTCGTCGACACCCCGATTACTGAGCAGGGGTTTGCCGGCCTCGGGGTCGGGGCCGGGTTTGCCGGATTGCGCCCGATCGTCGAGTTCATGACTTTCAACTTCGCGATGCAGGCAATTGATCAAATTGTAAATTCTGCATCTAAGACGCGCTATATGTCGGGTGGGCAGATGGGCTGCCCAATTGTCTTCCGCGGCCCGAACGGGATCGCCGCCCGCGTCGCGGCACAGCATTCGCAATGCTATGCGAGCTGGTACGCGCATTGCCCCGGCCTCAAGGTCGTCGCTCCCTACACCGGCGCCGATCACAAGGGGCTGCTGAAATCGGCGATCCGCGACCCGAACCCGGTCGTCTTTCTCGAGCACGAATTGGTCTACGGCGAAAGCTTTGCTGTGCCCGACGACCCCGAATTTCTGGTGCCGATCGGCAAGGCGCGGGTCGCCCGCGCTGGCGAGCACGTCACGATCGCGGCCTTCTCGCGCATGGTAAAGGTCGCGCTGCAGGCCGCCGAGGAGCTGGAAAAGGCCGGCATATCGGCGGAGGTTATCGATCTGCGCAGCCTGCGCCCGTTCGACGCCGACACCGTTGCCGCCTCCGTCAAAAAAACCAACCGGATCGTCGCCGTCGAGGAGGGCTGGCCGTTTGCCGGCATCGGCGCCGAGATCGCGGCGATGATCATGGAACAATGCTTCGACTGGCTCGATGCGCCGGTCAAGCGGGTCAGCGGCAAGGACGTGCCGCTGCCCTACGCCGCCAACCTCGAGCATCTCGCGGTGCCGCAGGTTGACGACATCGTGACCGCCGCCCGCGAAGTCGCTTACCGCTAGCCTCCCTGTGAGCGTCATTGCGAGGGGAGCGAGGCAATCCCGTGCCAACGAGTGCGCCCGTTCGAGATTGTTTCGTCCGCCTACGGCCTCCTCGCAATGACCGCGGATTTGGTGATTGGACATGCCGATCGAAATTCTGATGCCGGCATTGTCGCCGACGATGACCGAGGGCAATCTCGCCAAATGGTTGAAGCGCGAGGGCGACGAGGTCCGCTCAGGCGACGTGCTCGCTGAAATCGAGACCGACAAGGCGACAATGGAGGTCGAGGCCGTCGATGACGGCCGCGTCGGCAAAATCCTTGTTCCGGAAGGCACGCAGGGGGTCAAGGTCAACCAGCCGATCGCCCTGTTGCTCGGCGAGGGTGAAGACAACTCGGCGCTCGCTCAACCCGGCTCGTCGCCGACGACACCGGCCGCCAGCCCGGCTGCGGCGCCGGCCCAGACCGAGCCGCCGGCGTCGGGGGCCCAAAAAGCTGCGCCGCCGCCCGCCGCCGGGAACGGGCATGACGGTCGGGTTTTTGCCAGCCCATTGGCACGCCGCATGGCCCAGCAGGCCGGTCTCGACCTCGGCGCGATCATCGGCTCCGGGCCGCAGGGCCGGGTCGTCAAATCAGACATCGAAGCCGCGCTGACGGCTGCCCGTGCACCGCGCGTCGAACCAGCCGCGCCTCCCGCCCGACCGGCGGCTCCAGCGCCGGCGCGGCCGGCACCCGAATCCCCGACCTCGACGCTGCTGTCGAAGGAGCGGGTGCTCGCGCTCGCCGGCAACCCGCCCTATACCGAGCGCCCGCTCAGCGCGATGCGTCGGGTC
The DNA here is from genome assembly GCA_963712825.1 of uncultured Alphaproteobacteria bacterium. GTDB lineage: Bacteria > Pseudomonadota > Alphaproteobacteria > ATCC43930 > CGMCC-115725 > AP-15. The sequence continues at coordinate 66,467 of CAVQJP010000027.1, read as the reverse complement.
ATCGCCCGGCGGCTGACCGAGGCAAAGCAGACCGTCCCGCATTTTTATCTGACGATTGACTGCGAGATCGACGAGCTGCTGAAAATCCGCACCGAGCTCAACGCCAAATCAGATGCGTACCGGATTTCTGTCAACGACTTTGTGATCCGCGCCGCGGCCCTGGCGTTGCGCCGGGTGCCGGCGGCGAACGCGTCGTGGAGCGACGAGGCGATCCTGCAATGGGACACGGTCGACATCGCGGTCGCGGTGGCGCTCGACGAGGGGCTGATCACGCCGATCGTCAAACAGGCCGACCGCAAGGGTCTGGCGACGATCGCCGCTGAGACCCGCGACCTTGTCGCCCGCGCCCGCACCGGCAAATTGAAGCTCGACGAGTTTCAGGGCGGGACCTTCTCGATCTCAAACCTCGGCATGTTCGGGGTCCGCGAGTTCGCCGCGGTCATCAACCCGCCGCATGGCGGCATCCTCGCCGTCGGCGCCGGAGAGCAACGCCCGGTCGTCAAAGGTGGCGCGCTCGCGGTCGCCACGGTCATGAGCTGCACTCTCTCATGCGATCACCGCGCGGTGGACGGTGCGGTCGGCGCGCAGTTCCTCGCCGCCTTCAAAAAGCTCGTCGAGGACCCGCTGACGATGCTGTTGTGAGCCGCCCACGAGACCGTTGTCAGTGAACAGTCTTTCAACTCCCACGTCATTCCCGCGAAAGCGGGAACCCAGAGACCAATCGCGTTTTCAGCCGCCCTGGACCCCGCTTCTGCGAGGGCGACCAAGAAAAGAAGAGCATGCCCGATAAATCCTTTGACCTGATCGTCGTCGGCGGCGGGCCGGGCGGCTATGTCGCTGCGATCCGGGCGGCCCAGCTCGGCATGAAAGCGGCGGTCGTCGAGCGCGAGCATTTGGGCGGCATCTGCCTCAATTGGGGCTGCATCCCGACCAAGGCGCTGCTGCGCAGCTCCGAGATCGCCCACATCCTGCATAATCTCGATCAATACGGGTTTTCGGCGAACGACATCCGCTACGATGCGGGCAAGGTGGTGGCCCGCTCGCGCGCTGTCGCCAAGCAGCTGTCGAACGGCGTCGCCTATCTCTTGAAGAAGAACAAGGTCGAGGTGTTCGACGGCCAGGGCCGGTTGGCGGGCAAGGGGCGGCTCGCAGTCGAAAAGGACGGCAAGGCGGTTGCCGAACTCGCGGCGCCGCACATCGTGCTGGCGACCGGCGCGCGAGCGCGCTCGCTGCCGGGGCTGGAGCCCGACAAAAAACAGGTCTGGACCTACAGGGAGGCGATGGTCCCGCCGGCAATCCCAAAATCGCTTCTGGTTGTCGGGTCGGGCGCGATCGGCATCGAATTTGCGAGCTTCTACCGCGACATGGGGGCCGAAGTGACAGTCGTGGAGGTGCTCGACCGGGTGTTGCCGGTTGAGGACGAGGAGATCTCGGCCTTCGCCCGCAAGTCATTTGAAAAGCAGGGGATCAAAATTCACACCGGGGCGGCGGTAAAGAGGCTGGAGCGCACCGCCGGCGAGGTCGGCGTGCATGTCGAAGCCGGCGGCAAGGCATTTGAGGTGTCGGTCGAAAAGGTCATTCTCGCGATCGGGATCGTCGGCAATGTCGAGGATGTCGGCCTGGAAGGCACGGCGGTGGAGGTGCAGCGCACGCGTGTCGTCGTCGACGAATGGCTGCGCACCGGCGAGCCCGGGGTCTACGCGATCGGCGATCTGGTCGGCCCGCCCTGGCTCGCGCACAAGGCAAGCCACGAAGGCGTGATCTGCGTCGAGCACATTGCGGGGGTCAACGACGTCCACCCGCTCGACACGCGCAACATCCCGGCCTGCACCTATTGCCGCCCCCAGGTCGCGAGCGTCGGGCTGACCGAGACCGCCGCGCGCGAAGCCGGCTATGAGGTCAAGACCGGGCATTTCCCGTTTATCGGCAACGGCAAGGCGATCGCCCTCGGCGAGCCCGAGGGCATGGTCAAGACCGTCTTCGACGCCAAGACCGGCGAGCTCCTGGGCGCGCATATGGTGGGGGCGGAGGTCACCGAGCTGATCCAGGGCTACGCGATCGCGAAGACCCTCGAAACCACCGAGGCCGAGCTGATCCGCACGATCTTTCCGCATCCGACCTTGTCGGAGACGATGCACGAGGCCGTGCTTGACGCATATGGGCGCGCCATCCACTTCTAGCCGATGACCACTCCGATCGGGTTGACGCCGGCGGCTCTTCGACATCCGGAAAAGGCGCATCGGGCGGACAGCCCGATCCCGCGCAAGCCCGATTGGCTGCGGGTCAAGGCGCCGGGCTCGCCCGAATACCAGATGACGCGGCGGCTGATGCGCGAGCTGCAGCTCAACACCGTCTGTGAGGAAGCGGCCTGCCCCAACATCGGCGAATGTTGGAAGCTGAAGCACGCGACGGTGATGATCCTTGGGCGGGTGTGCACCCGCGCCTGCACCTTTTGCAATGTCGCGACCGGGCGGCCCGATCTCGTCGACCCGCACGAACCGGAGCATGTCGGCGAAGCGGTCGCCGCACTGGGCCTCGCCCATGTCGTCGTCACCTCGGTCGACCGCGACGACCTCGATGACGGCGGGGCGGAGCAGTTCGCGCATACTATCGCAGCGATCCGGGGCGCCGCGCCCGCGACCACGATCGAGGTTCTGACCCCTGATTTTCTGCGCAAGGAGGGTGCGCTCGAAACCGTTGTCGCGGCCCGTCCCGATGTCTTCAACCACAACCTCGAAACCGTGCCGCGTCTTTACGCCGAGGTAAGGCCGGGCGCGCGATACTTTCATTCGCTGCGGCTGCTCGACCAGGCGAAGCGGCTCGATCCTGCGCTCTTCACCAAGTCGGGAATCATGGTCGGGCTCGGCGAGGAGAGGAGCGAGGTGCTCCAGGTCATGGACGATCTGCGCTCGGCGGAAGTCGACTTCCTGACGATCGGCCAATATCTGCAGCCCTCGCCAAAGCATCACGCGGTCGCCCGGTTTGTGACCCCCGACGAGTTTGCCGGCCATAAGAGCTTGGCGCAGGGAAAGGGGTTTTTGCTGGTCGCGGCCTCGCCGCTGACCCGGTCGTCCTATCATGCCGGCGATGATTTCGCCCGGCTGCGCGCGGCCCGCACCGCCAAGCTCGTCGCCGGCTGAAGCGTCCGCCATGCCGACCCATGCCGAACAGCGTGTGCTTCCCTACACGCCGGAGCAGCTGTTTGCGCTGGTCGCCGACATCGAGCGCTACCCCGAATTTCTGCCGTGGTGCATCGGGGCGCGCATCCGCGAGCGCGAGCCGCGCCTCGTCGTCGCCGATCTGATCATCGGCTTCAAGATGTTCCGCGAGCGCTTTACCTCGCGCGTGGTCCTCGACCCGCCCGGCAGGATCGACGTAACCTACGCCGAGGGACCGTTCCGCTATCTCGACAACCACTGGCTTTTCGAGAAGGTGCCGGGAGGCTGCCGCATCAATTTCTTTGTCGACTTCGAATTCAAGTCGCGGCTGATGCAGCGAGTGATCGAGGTGCTGTTCGGCGAGGCGGTGCGGCGCATGGTCGGCGCCTTCGAAAAACGCGCCCGCGACCTCTACGGCGCCCCCGCCCACAGCAACCCCGGCCGCGCCGCGGAATGAGCGCCGCCGCCCACCCTGGCATCGCGCGGAATGAGCAGCGATCAAGTATTCGGCGCGCGTACCATCTTCATCTTCCTAGTGCCGGAGGATTGGCCTTCCGGTTTCAACCCAGCGAACGCGCGTAGGCTTCAGCCAGCCCCATCCGGATCGGAGAATCCTTTTCAGGTTGCAGCGGCCGCTCGTAGAGCCGGCATACTTTATCCGCCGCGTCGGAAGCCGAAGTCGCCGCCGCTAATGCCCGTCCCGCGGTTTGTTCCTGAGAAGCACCGTGTTTCATCTCGAATGTTATGAAATCTATTTGCTCTTCGAAAGTTGATTGCGGCTTCATCGGGTGACCGAACCTAGCTTCAAAAAGCTTCCGCCGGTCTTCATGCCATTGACAGAGGCCATAAGCCTTGCCGCCGTCACCGGTGTCATTCTTGAAGTTGAAGCCGCTTTCGGCCTGAATATTGGCGATAATGCCGCACGCTTGTGCGTTGGTCCAGCCAGCCTCAAGAAATCTCCGCAAAGCCTGCGCGGCCAGCGGCAAGGTGCGGGCGATTGTTCCGGCGCTCGGGATTGGCGCGGCGGAAGACGCAGGCAGGGCGGGCGGATCAAGTTCCACCGTCTTGTCCAGCCCCGGCTGCAGAGCGTCCTCAGCAGCTTGAAGGGCTTCCGTGATTGTTCGTACCTCACGCTTTAACTGCTTAGAGAGCGCGGCGGTGTCTGCTGATATCGCATCGAGCGCCGTTGTAGGTGCGCTCTTGACCGCTGCGAGGAAGGCCGAAGCAGCTGACCCTGGCAGCAGGTGGAGTAGGTACAATTCGTTGCGCTGCACCGGACGCGGCAAAGCCGCGTGGGCTATTTCCAATGCCGCCAGCTCCTCTTGGACCGCGAGCGTAGCCTGTGCGAAGGGATTCATGCGGTCCGCTGTCTGAAGGCCCTTCCCGATGCCAACGGTGCCGAGAAGTTCCGTCCATCGCGCAGAAGTGTACTGGAATGGGCCGAATGCATCCGATCCCTCAACGGTGCCGGCCTCGTTCTTGAGGCCGCTTTCGGCGACGGCTAAAGCAAACAAGTAGCGCTGATCTGCTCCCGTTCCGGCCGTACTGACGAAAAGGAACGTATAGAATCCGATCGGATCGACGACCGGGCTTGGCGGCGGTAACGCCTCTAAGGCAGCGGTCGCGACAAAGCCGCTTCGCCGGGGCGGTGGCTCGACGACCTCTCCCTTGACGAAGTCCTTTCCGGCGACGTCGTCCTCGACGTCAACCTGATCACCGACGTTGACGCTGCCCGCGGAACTCGGGGCCGTGGGATTTGCAGTGTCGTGCAACCCTGCTGAAGCTTTCACGACGAAACGCATTTCCAGCTCCTTTGCTGCGTCGCGACGGTAATCAGAACTCGGGTGGAAGGCTGTCCACAAATTTTGGGGTCAAGGTACCGTCGGCCGGAACATTCATAATTCTTTGGGTCTCTGAGATCAGATTCCTGACATTTGGGTCACACAGCTTTGATGCGGTCGGATGTGCAGCATTTGGCATGGCTTTCAGCAGTCTGTTTATCAAACTGTTCAGCTCACGCACCGATCCAAATTGGTAAAATTCGTAAGCGTTGCGGTAACAGATGGCATCGCATTTCTGCGTTCGCAGAAAGCTGATCTCGTCTCTGCTCAGACCCTGAGGCACAGGTCTCGTGCCCCCTGCCGAGGACAATTGTTTCCCATTGGGCGTCGCCCTGAATAATGTGATTGCAGCGCGCGTTTTAGGACCAAAGGTGACGGTGCCGACATCCGGAGAAAGGCAAAGAGCCATCTGTATGTCGCGACCCCAGGCGGCAGGTATTTTGCGTTCGTCGCCTTCCGCCGCTGCGATCCGGTCATTCGGTTGGGGGCCAATATTGGGTGTAGCAGGCCCAGTCGCGCTGACCTGCGATGTTCCAGCACCGCCGGATGGCGCAGTCTGCTGTTCCCCGACACCGCCGGCGGGTCCGATGGTGATAGACGGCTTGACCGGCTCAACGCCCTGCGCGGCTGGTGACGTTTGTCCTTCGTTCGGCGAACTCGCTTTTAATGACGAGCGGACTTGCGCCAACGCGGTCTCGAGGCTGCACATGTTGTGGTAGTCAATGACATCGCGCTGCGCCCGATAAATATTATACGTATCGACGCCGTATGTTTGGAGGTTGTGCTCTATCTGATTTGCTTGGTTTTCGCGCGCCGTCTGGATTGCCGAAGCGATAATCTCGCCGCTTTGCTGCTCAAAGGTGTCGGTCTGCGCGGCTGCACCAACGCCGCTGACGATCGTGGCCGCGCCGGTTAATGGATGAATAGTTCCGACCGCGGTAAAAATCGTCGCTAACCCGGAAAGTATCGTCGAGGTCGCATCGGTCGCAAATCTCGAATTCCGGGAAAGCAGGATGATTTTATCCTTGTATTGGCGACACAACAGGTCGGAACGTGCCATCCACTGCTCAACGAACCCGTCGCGGTATGGTTTGCTGGTGGCGTCCGGTGCGGATAAGGGTGGGAGAGGTGGCAGCGGAGGCAACGGTTGGACATCCGTGGGCGCCGTCTGCAATCCCAAATCGTCGGCGCGTTCGATCCCCGGCCTCACCCCGAGCGGCGTACAACCGACGACACCGAGTGGTCCGAGGAAAAAAATGAGCAGCCAGAAAATTCTTGCGTGCATCAGGCTAGCTGTCTGCACAAAGTGCTGAGCTTTTCATGCTGCGACACTCTACCGCACCATGAGCATCCTTTCAACAGAATTGACCCCGGCGAACTGGCTTATTCGCGCGTTGCGCGATAGTATGGGAGGGGATGCGGCCCATGGTCGACGCGTCCGAAAAGCGTGACCTTTACGGCGACCCACGCAAAGCCGCGCCGGCCGCGGTCGAGTGACGCAAGGGCCCCTCTCCGCGGAGCAGACGAATCCGTTGGCCGTCTAGCCGAAAGGCCTTCGATCCCGGCCCGGCGGCGGCTATGGTGTTGAATAAGCAAGTCTTCGGTTGAGGGGATTGTCGTGCCCGAAAAACCAATGCTTTATGCCAGCGTCGGCGCCGAGCTGACGCATTACGATGTCGATGTCGAGACTGCGGCGTTGACCCGGCGCGGCACCGTGACCTTGCCGGCCAATGTCCATTACGCGTGGCCGCACGCGGCGCGGGAATACTTGTATGTCGCGTCGAGCAACAGCGCCTCCGGCATTGGCGGTGTGGTCGGTGACAAGCACCATGTCAGCGCGTTCCGCATCGACCCGGCGAGCGGCGCGTTGACGCCGCACGGCGCGCGGATCCCATTGCCGACCCGGCCGATCCACATGACGAGCGACATTTCCTCGCGGAATTTGCTGGTCGCGTTCAGCAACCCGAGCGGCCTCAAGGTCTATCGCGTCAATCCCGACGCCACGCCGGGCGAAGAGGTCGCGCAGCCCGAGCCGATCGACACCGGCATTTATGGGCACCAGGTGCGGGTCAGCCTCGATGACCGGCTGGCGATCCTGGTCACCCGCGGTCACGACGCTGCCCCCGGCAAACCCGAAGAGCCCGGCGCATTAAAGATCTTCCGCTATCGCGACGGGCGACTGACCGGCGAGGTTTCGGTGGCGCCCGGCGGCGGCTACGGGTTTGGGCCGCGGCATCTCGATTTTCACCCGACCAATCCGTGGGTCTACGTGTCGTTGGAGCGGCAGAACCGGCTCGACCTGTTCGCGATCGACGGCGACCGGCTGTCGCCCGAGCCGTTGTTCAGCAAGGGCACCTTGGCCGAGCCCGGCAACATCCGCGGGCGCCAGGCCGCCGGCACGATCCATGTCCACCCGAACGGCCGCTTTGTCTATGTCGCCAACCGCGCGTCGAGCACGGTCGGGGAGGGGGCGGCGCGCGTCTTTGCCGGCGGCGAAAACACGCTCGCGGTCTATGCGATCGACCCCGCGACCGGCGAGCCCAGCCCGATCCAGCATGTCGACACGCGCGGCATCCATTGCCGCACCTTTCACGTCGACCCGAGCGGGCGGTTGCTGGTCGCGGCGCACATCATGAGCCTGCCGGTCAAGGAGGACGGCAAGATTCGTACTGTCCCCGCCTGCCTCTCGCTGTTCCGCGTCGGCGCCGACGGCAAGCTCGACTTTGTCCGCAAATACGATGTCGAGGTCGGCGACCGCCAGATGTTCTGGATGGGGATGGTTTAGCGGTCGCTGCCTGTCCGTGCGGCTCCTTGGGGTCGGATCAGGCGGCTTTTGCGCCGACAGCGGCGCTCGAGTTGCGGGCGGCGCGGCGGATCAGCTCGGCCCCGCGCTCGGCGATCATGATCGTCGGCGCGTTGGTGTTGGTGGAGGTCACCGTCGGCATCACCGAGGCGTCGACGACCCGCAGCCGTTCCAACCCATGCACCCGCAACTGGTCGTCGACAACCGCCATCTGATCATTGCCCATCTTGCAGGTGCAGGTCGCGTGGTAGACGGTCGACCCCTTCTGCCGGGCGTAGTCGAGCAGTTCGTCGTCGGTCTCGACACCGGCGCCGGGCAGGATCTCGGCGCCGCAATAGCGCGCCAACGCCGGGGCGGCAAAGAGCCGGCGGACAAACCTGAGACCGCCGACAATGGCCCGGCAGTCGGTCGGGTCGCTTAGATAACGCGGGTTGATCGCCGGCGCCTCGCGCGGGTCGTTCGACTTCGCCTCGACATAGCCGCGCGACAAGGGCCGCATCTGCCAGGCTCCGGCGGTAATCCCTGGAAAGTCGTCGAGCGCGCCGATCTGGCCGTCCTTGAAGCTGCCGGGGGCAATGCTGCACTGCACGTCGGGGGTCGCCAATTCTTCGAGCACCTTGACCGAGGCCGCGGCCAACGAGGCGCTGTAGGTCAGCATGCCCTTGCCGGTGACCAGGTAGCGCAGGACCTCGCCGGCCAGCGCGACGCCGCGCGAGCGCTCGTTGACGGTCCATGTGCCCGACACCGGATAGCTGATCCGGGCGATGTAGTGGTCCTGCATGTTGCGCCCGACCCCGGCGAGCGCGTGATGCACCGGGATGCCGACCCGGCCGAGATGCTCGGGCGCCCCGACCCCGGACAGTTGCAGGATATGCGGCGAGTTGACCGCGCCGGCGGACAGGATCACCTCGCCCACGGCGTCGGCGCGCTCGACGGCGTCGCCGCGGGTGAATTCGATGCCGGTGGCGCGCGTGCCGTCGAACAGGATGCGGCGGACCTGGGCTTTGGTTATGACCTGCAGATTGGGCCGCTTCATGGCCGGGCGCAGATAGGTGCGGGCGGCGCTGGCGCGGCGCCGTCCGCCGCGCGTTTGCTGGCACCAGCCGATGCTGTCGCCGGCGCCGGGCGGCAGGTTGTTCACGTCCTCGCGATATTCGAGGCCGATCTCCCGGCCGGCCTCGATCACCGCGGCGCAGAGCGGCGAGCGGTCCATCCTCGAAGTGGAGAGCGGACCGCCCTTGCCGCGCCATTCGTCGGCGTCGCCCTCCCAATTCTCGGCTTTTTTGAAATAGGGCAAGACGTCGTCCCACGACCAGCCGCGGTTGCCGAGCTGCCCCCAATGGTCGAAGTCCTCCGGTTGTCCGCGGACATAGATCAACCCGTTGATCGAGCTGGAGCCGCCCAGAACGCGGCCGCGCGGATAAAGGATCGCGCGCCCGGCGGTGCCGGAGTCCGCCTCGGCGTAATAGCCCCAGGTCAGGGTCGGGTGGTCGAGCATTTTCATAAAGCCGGCGGGGACGTGGATATAGGGATGCCAGTCGCGCCCGCCGGCCTCGATCAGCAGAACCCGCGTCGCCGGGTCCTCGCTGAGGCGGTTGGCCAAGACGCAGCCGGCCGAGCCGGCGCCGACGATCACATAATCAGCCTTCATCGTTCCTCCCGGTGACTGTCCGAGCCGGGACCGCGACACCTCGGCGGGCTGCGTTCGTCCGAACCCGAAACTTACCTCGGGATTAAATTATCGGCCGCCGCCGGCGACCGCAACGTCGGCCGCGCACGCTCGCCGGGACAGTCGGGGTGTGAGGCCACCGGGAGTTTGTCGCCGGCCGTGCGCGGTCAAAACATGGTCCACGCGTATACCAGGAAGGTGTTGTTGTCCTGGGCGCTGCGGCCGAAGCCGTCGATGTTCGTGGTGGCGCCGTCGAATTTTGTCCAGCGGGTGTATTGCAGACCGATGCGAAAATTCAGCCACGGCCAAAAGGCGGGGCCGCCGCGGCTGAACGGCAGATAGGCGATCTCGCCGATCCAGCCGGCGCTGTTCGGGCCGCCGCTCGCGGTGCCGTAGAGCGCAGCGTCGGCGCTGCCGCCGACCGAAACCCGCCCGGCTGTGAAGCTCCATGTTTTGTCGTAGATGTACGAGACCGAAGCGTTCAAGGACCGCAGCTGATCATTGGAATTGGCTGCAAGCCCAAGCGCCTGGCTCGCGGCCGTATTGTGGCTCTCGTGAATCCAGGCGGCGCGCACGGTGACGGTGTGCGGATCGCCGAGGTATTGGTATTGGGTGTCGAGGCCGATGTCGGTAAAGGAATTGGTGCCGGCGCCCGAGATGTTGAGCGGCGTCACGCGCGAGGCGAGCCCGAACGTCCCCACTTCCCAAGAGTGATCGCCGATGTTCTTCTCGGCCGCCACCCGCCAATAGGGTGCCACGCCGCTGATCGGGCTCTCCCCGGTCGTGTCGACCCCAAGCGCGAGCTGTGTGTGGTTCGACAATGGGCGGTAGCCGCCGAGCTCGAAATAGAACGTGTCGTCGACAAAACTGTAGGCGCTCAATCCGAGCACCTGCTGCGCATAAACCTGCTCGATAAAGGTCGCGGCCGTCGGCGTCGGCGCCAGGGCTGAACTGATGTAAGGAAAGCTCCAGGCCGGGATCGTGTTCCAAACATCCTGAACGGTCGGGTTGTTGTTGGCGCTCACCCCCCACAACAATGTGTGGCCGCCGATTTCGACCGAGCGGGCGTAGCGGATATCGGTGTTGTCCCAGCCAAAGCGATGGCCGACGCCGTCATATGTTCCTTGCACAAACGCACCCAAATTGTCGGTGATTCTGCCGCCGGTAAAAAGGCTCACTTGCTGCATCGCGAAATCATTGTTGACGCCAAAGCCGGGTGCCGCGCCGCCGGGCTGGGGAGCTCGAGTATTTGTAAAGGTCGGCTGCAGCATGACCGCAAAGGGCGGCCCGTTCCAGTCGCCGCCGTCGAGCGTGTAGCCGCCGAGCTTGAAGCGGCGGCCGAACGGCGTCAGCTCCAGAAAGGCAGTGTGGCAGGTGGCGCAGGGTTGGCCGGTCTGACGCGCGTATAACGGCAGCGCCACTGCAACCCGCGGCGTCAGAGTTCCGCAGAGAAGGGCAATCACGATTGCAGCCGCCAGTGTTCCGGGCCGTAATAATACGGCACCGCAATGCGCCGCGACCCGCCAGCCGCGGCGGCGCTTTTCTGTCATCGAAAATTCCTTGTCCCGCCCGGCGTCCTGCGCCGAAGGTGAATCGGTGTCAGGTCAGGCCGCTAATTTCGCCGCCGCCGCGCTCGGCTCTCGTCCCAGTCAGGTGGCGGCACGACGATCACGGTGTCTTGGGCAGAGAGCGCCTACGGGCGCCGATCATCCGACCGGCGGCGCTGGCGGCGTTGGCTCCGTGGCTTGCCGTGCCGGCATGAAAATGCGGCAGAACCCTTGCGGACTGACCGTGCCGTCGACCAGCTTGCAGCTGGCCGGCGCCTGGAACTGCACGCATTTGCCGCAGCGCTTGTCGTCTTGCGGATGGTCCTGATAGGCAACAGCTGCCTTCGATATCTTGGGTGCCGCGGAAGCCGCGTTGGTGCGCGTCGCCATCGCTGCCGCAGCGCCGACAGTAGCCGCCCCGCTCCGCAGCAGCGTACGCCGGGTCAGCGCGCGGAACCCTTTCGTCAGGTCCGACATGTCTCTCACGCTCCGTGTCGAATTCAGCCAGTCATATTCGTAACAATCGTCAGCGGTCGGCACGGTGCCTTCCGTGCAGTACGACTCGGTTTCCCGCAGTTTATTCCCAGGCGCCAAGCCAGTCGCGCGGGGACGCAAATTGGCGAAAACCAAGGCTGAAAGACTATTGCGCTCGCAAAAATCGGGTGAACGGTTCGATTGGGGCGGAGCAGCTCACGGCAATGTGATCAGATGCCGCTCCAACTGGGGTGCGGGCAGGGCTGCTCACGGCAATGTGATCAGGATGCCGCGGCTGACTGGGGCGCCGGCGCGCAGGGCCGCTCACGACAATGTGATCAGGTTATTTTCGCGGTGTTCCGGGGCGCTGCGACCAAGGACGTCAATTGGCGGTAAGCCAAGGCGGAATAAATCCGGCTCGGACGAGTCGAAGGGAGCGTTAACGGTGGTCCGTTTCCGGCGCCGGGCGCTCGCCGCTGCGCGTCGATTTTGGGAGGACAGCATGCATCATCTCGGCAATTATGCTGCATCGGCTGCGGCCATTGCCGCCGCAATGATTGTCGCGGCCCCGGCACGGGCCGACGGCGGCAGCCGGTTCGGCGATGCCAACCGCTATGTGCAGACCAACCTCACCACCAACATAAAAGGGGCGATCGCCAATACGGACCCAGTCCTGCAAAATGCGTGGGGCGTCGCCTTTACCCCCGCCGCGAGTCCGTTCTGGATTTCGGACAACGCCACCGGCTGCTCTACCTTGTATGACGGTCAGGGCGTCGCTGCGACGCTGCAGGTCAAGCTCCCGCTGCCCGGCGGCATGGTGCCCGCGACAGCCTGCAAGCCGGCCGACCCCAAGAACCCGCCCAACCCGACACCGGCGGCGCCGACCGGGCTCGTGTGGAACCCGACAACAAACCTGATGACCGCCTTTCTGGTTCCGGGAACGAGCCTGCCGGCGACGTTCGTCTGGGATACCGAGGACGGAACCATCGCCGCCTGGACCGGCGGTCTTGCTCCACCCGATCAAGCGGTGCTCGCCGCCGACAACTCGCCGGGTGCCGTTTACAAGGGGCTCGTCTTCGGGGTCAATTCCAGCGGCGTTTTTCTGTTTGCGACCAACTTCCGCGGCGGGACAGTCGACGTGTTCGACCATGCCTATAAGAAGGTCGCCACCGGTGGTGGATTTGCCGATCCCAAAATACCGGCCGGCTTTGCGCCGTTCGGTATTCAGAACATCAACGGCGACCTGTTCGTGACCTACGCCAAGCAGAACGCGGCAAAGCATGACGACGTCGCCGGGCCGGGCAACGGCTTTGTCGATGTCTTCGACACCGACGGACACCTGCTCCAGCGCCTCGCTTCCCGCGGCCGGTTGAATTCGCCGTGGGGTGTGGCGCGCGCCTCCTTCGCCTTTGGCCGGTTCAGCGGCGACATTCTGGTCGGGAATTTTGGCGACGGGCGGATCAACGCATTCGACTCCGACGGCAAATTTCTCGGCACGGTGCGCGACGCGAAAAACAAGCCGCTCGCGATCGACGGCTTGTGGACCCTGACCTTGGGCGGCGGGAAGAACTCCAGTTCCGGCACGCTTTATTTCACCGCCGGCCCGAATGGCGAGACCGACGGTCTGTTCGGGACGATTACCCCGGTCTCGGACGACAAGTAGCAGCGCATCCCCGTCACCCGTGCGACGGGGAGCGTGGTTGCGCAAACCGCGCTGCCGCGCTCGCCGTCCTCGGGAGAAGCTGGGCAGCACCGGCGCGCCGGATGACCCGATCAGGCCGATGCCCGGCGCCGTTCAGCGCGCTCCGAGCTGAGCCAGGGTCGGCAGATACTGCTTGGCGACGTCCGCCGACATCGGCAGCACGGCAAAGCTGTAGCCCCCCAAGGTCGAGCCCAGTTCCCAATTGGCGACGGCTTCGACCTGAACATAGATTTCCGTCCCCGGCGCGAGCTGGACGGTGTCGTGCTGGCTGGCAGGTGTCCCAAAAGCCTGCGCGGAAAGCCGGTAGCGACCGGGCGGGAAATCGTGAAAAAGCGCGGTCCCTTGCCGGATTTGGACGAACGGCTCACGGTTGATGTAAACCAGCGGTGCTGCGGCATAGATGTTGCCGGCGGTCGGGTCCGCCTGGCGCAAAAACCACACCCGGGCCATGCCGGGCGCGAGCGCCGCCGCGGGCGCGGCCGTTGTCGCGGGTTGCCCGGCGCAACCGGCGAGCAACAGCAAAGCAGCGCCCATCCAGTTCGAAGCAGGCGAACCGAATTTGGCAGGCGTACCGAATTTGGCAGGCGTACCGAATTTGGCAGGCGAGCCGAATTTGGCAGGCGAACCGAATTTGAATGAGAGAGACATGGGCATGATCATCCTCCCGGTCGAGCCGCCGACACCAGCGGCGTCGGAAGCGCCAACCGCAGGTATAGCAGCCGAAGTTTAATATCGTGCGATCGGCGATAAAGACGTTTGTGTGCGCTGGCCGCAATATCGCCGGCGCAAGCCGGAGAAGCGCCGACGCCCCGCGCCGCAGGGTGCGCGAGCCAGCAGCGCTCGGCACTCGCAATCCCGCATTCCGGAGGAACCAGGCGCCGCTCACGGCGGTTTTCCAGACAAGGACACCGGCAGAAACCGTCGAGGGGTAATGGGAATGGCCGAGCTGGACAAAGAAAAAGCCGTAAATCTTCTCAACCGGATTCTGGAGGCAGAACTGGCCGGGGTGGTTCGCTACACCCACTATTCGTTTCTGGTGTTCGGACACAACCGGATCCCGATTGTCGCATGGTTGCGCGAACAGGCCGCCGAATCATTGACTCATGCCCAGCAGGCCGGAGAAATGATCACCTTGCTCGGCGCTTACCCGTCTTTGGGGATCGGGCCCCTGCTCGACGACCACAAGACCGACATACGTGCCGTCATGCGCGAGTCGCTGGAAACCGAGGGCAAGGCGCTCGCCCTTTATCGCGATCTGCTGCGCTGCGCCGAAGAACGCTCGGTTCTGCTCGAGGAATACGCGCGGCAGATGGTCTATGCCGAGGAGCTGCACGCGAGCGAAGTCGACAAAATGTTGCGGGCTCCCGGTGAAGTCGCCGCGTTCAACCCCGCTCAGCGTCCGGGCTGACAAACCGGCGCAGCCGCCGCACCGCCCACCCTAAACCGGGCGGCACGGCGCGGATTGCACCAGGGGTTTCGGCGGCGGTGTGCGCAAGACCGCGCTGACCCCGGCCCTTGAGCAATCGTCGTCGCTTGGCGGATGATGCCGCCGCAGACGCGGACGAAGGGCCGTCGGTGCCCTCGGTTTTCAATGCGCCGCCCAATGCCGACCAGGCGGCCGCGATGCGCGGATCATTCAACCCGAACGCGATTGACGACGCTGCCCGATTTGGGCAATCGCCGCTCGCATATCGCTCGACATCGGCACCCATCGCCGCTTATGACCGACAGCCGTCCCGGTTCCCGCATTCGATCCACGCCGGAGGCCGGCGGTCCGATGCCGCGGACGGTCTACTTTTATCTCGGCGTCATCATCGCGAGCTGGGCCGCCAATTGGCCGCTGATGAAGCTGGCACTCGGCGAAGTCAAACCGCTGACGTTTGTGCTGTTGCGTCTTGTCGGCTCGCTGGTGCTGATCGCTCCCGTGCTGCTGTGGCGCGCCGGACCCTTGGCGCCGGTGCGCGGCGAGCGGCTTGGCCTGATGTGGGTCGGGCTGGCGCAGGTTGCCGGCTTTCTGGTCTGCAGCATCATGGGATTGGCCATCGTCCCGCCGGGACGGGCGATCGTGCTCGCCTATACGATGCCGCTGTGGGCGATCCCGATCGAGCGATGGCTGCGGCCGGAGCCGCTCGGGCGTTTTCGGCTTGCCGGCGCGGCGCTCGGCTTTGCCGGGCTGATCCTGTTCATGAACCCGGCATTGGTCGACTGGGGCAACCGGCGCGCGCTCGCGGGCAACGGACTGCTGCTGCTCGCCGCGATCTCTTGGGCATTGGGCTCCTGTCTTTATCGGCGTAGCCGTTGGCGCTCGTCGTTCTGGGTGCAAACGTACTGGCAGCTCGCGGTCAGCATTATTGTGGTGGCGGCGCTGGCGCTCCCGGAAGCGGCCAATGCGCCGATGAGATGGTCGCCCGCGCTGGTCGCGATCCTCGCCTACAATTGCGTCGTCACCACAGCACTGGGCTATTTTCTGTGGAGCAAGATCCTGACGATGATGTCGGCCGCTGTTGCCGGCCAGGTGCTGGCATTGACGCCGATCGGCGGCTTTGTGCTGTCGACCATGATTTTCGGCGGCGCCATCACCACCGGGATCATCGTCAGCATCGCCCTGATCGTCGCCGGGATCGTCCTGACCCTGCGCGCTTAAATCCGCCGCGGGGTAACGGGCGGGTCGCCGGAAGGCTTACGTTTTGCCGTCCCGTCCAGCGTCGGCAAAGGCGGTGGCGATGACCCTGGCGACACGGCCGTGACCGCCCTGGTCGAGCTTGACCGCCAGCATGCGCGGCCGGCGGCCCTCGTCGCGCACGCTGGACTCTTGAAAGGAGTACGGATATTCCGCACTTGTAATGGGCCAGGACGCCTTCGAATGGGAAGCTGGCAAGGCCGCAGAAAACTGGCGCCGCTACGGGGTGAGCTTTCCGCAAGGAGCCAAAACGCTGCGCGGCCCGTTCGCGGTCGAATGGATCGACGACCGCGAGGAATACCGCGAGGAGCGGATCAATCTGCTCGGAAGGTGCGACGGCGCGATCCTGCACGTCGCCTACACCGAGCGCGGCGAGCGAACGAGGATCATCTCGGCCAGACGAACGACAAGAAATGAGCAAGACCACTACTATCGCGAAAATACGCCGTGACGGCACCGTGGTCGGGGTTCTGGCCGACGGAGGCGGGCGACCGTTCCCCGGTTTCCCGATGCGGCCGATGACGGCCGAGGAAATCGAGGAGGCCGCGCGCGAAGACCCCGATGGGCGCCCAATGACCCCGAAAGAAATGCGGAGGGCCCGTCGGGTGCCGCGGATCAAGACATTGCGCGCGCGCTCGGTTTGACCCAGCAGGAATTCGCCGCTTGCTACAAAATCCCACTCGGCACCTTGCGCGACTGGGAACAGGGCCGCTCCGAGCCCGACCAACCCGCCCGCGCCTATCTCACCGTGATTGCCCACGACCCCGACGGCGTGCGCCGGGCATTGCAGATCGGGCCGAAATGACTGGCCAGCCTGAGCCGCCGACTGGCCGTGTTCGCGCGGATCGACGCATGGATCGCACAGAAGCGCGCGTCCACGAGCTCCTCGTCAGCCGGGGGCATGCAAAAATCAAATTCGAACCCGACGGCAACGTCCCCCCGGATTTCCTAGTAGATGATCGTATCCGCTGTCGAGGCCGGGCGTCTCAATCAGAACGGTATATCGGGCGACGGCGTAGAAGGATTAGAGGTTAGAGGGATACGGTTGCGGGACGGGATAAGGAATCTCGCCGCAACACTCGGTCCCCCAAACCCGGATGTGAGCTGGATGATCCGACTTTGGTTCCGTCGTCCGATCGAACCATGGAAGATCCTTAAAGCCCAGAATACGCGCAGAGCTTCTCAAGGTTATTAGCAGTGAGCCACACCAGGCGTTCACTATCCAATGCGGGCAAAGACTCAGACTGGACTTAACTCGATCGCGAAAGCGCCATTCGACCTGCTTTGTCTTGGGGAGCGTGAGCGATCGAGACACCACTGCTTGGCTACTCCCGGAAATGGTGAAGAACATCGAGATTTGCATCCAGGGCAAGACGAAGAAGACATCTAACATTAAAGGGAGATACTGTTCTTGGTGGTTAGTGCTAGTTGATCGTATTTCCTTTGGATTATTAAATGACTCGGACTGGAGTCAAATTCGGGGCCAAATCCCGAAACGGGATAGCTATTGGGATGCGGTCATTCTAATCAATCCCCAAGGTCCTCCTTCACAGTTCAGGTTGTTGTGGGGACAGCTCTAAGTGTTAGCCTGCGCGCTGTTTTTGGATCAGGGAGAGGAGTTCGAGCATGAGCAGCAAAATGATCTCGGTCAGCATCCCGGAAGAGATACTTCCCGAAATCGACGAGGCGGCGCGGCACGAGCACCGCAGCCGCTCCGGGCTGATCCGTGAAGTGCTGCGGCGCTATCTGTCGCAGCGGCGCGTCCGGTTGATCCCGCTCGACGACGCCCAGCCTGACGAGGTCGAAGCCATAAAGCGCAGCCGCGAAGAGCTTGCCCACGGCGAATTCGTCCGGCTCGACGACCTCCAGCATGAGCTGGGACTTCCGACTGAGTAGGGCGGCTGAAAGGTCGCTTCGCTCGCTGCCTGCTCGCGATCGCCGACGGATCAACGCTGCACTGAATCAAATGAAGGACGATCCATTCTCCGGGGATGTCACCGCCCTCAAAGGTGAATATCGGGGTCTGCTGCGGCGCCGCATCGGGTCGTAGCGATTGATCTTCGAAATTGACGGAGAACAGCGGCTCGTGACGGTGCATGATATCTTGCGCCGATCATCGAGAACCTATTAGCCGATCCACCAGTCACGCCGCCAGCCGTTGCTTTTGGATCAGCGAGAGGATTTCGGCGGCGGCTTCTGGGATGTTGGTGCCAGGGCCGAAGACCGCGCTGACGCCGGCTTTCTTTAGGAAATCGTAGTCCTTGGGCGGGATCACGCCGCCGCAGACGACGAGGATGTCGGCGGCACCCTCGCGTCGAAGCGCGGCGATCAGGGCGGGGACCAGGGTCTTGTGGCCGGCGGCCTGGCTCGACACGCCGACGATGTGGACGTCGTTTTCGACCGCCTGGCGGGCGGCTTCCTCGGGGGTTTGGAACAATGGCCCGATGTCGACGTCGAAGCCGATGTCGGCAAAGGCGGTGGCGATGACCTTGGCGCCGCGGTCGTGGCCGTCCTGGCCGAGCTTGACAACCAGCATGCGCGGCCGGCGGCCCTCCTCGCGGGCGAACGCCTCGATCTCGCGCTGGATTTGGCGAAAACCGTCGTCGCCCTGGTACTGGCCGCCATAGACGCCGGAGACTGCGCGGATCTGGGCGCGGTGGCGCGTGAAAACTTTTTCCAACGCGTCGGAGATTTCGCCGACCGTGGCGCGCGCCCGGCTCGCCTCGATCGCCAAAGCCAAGAGGTTGCCCTGGCCATTCCGCGCCGCCTCGGTCAGCGCGGCAAGAGTTCGCCGGCAGCGCTCGGGGTCGCGATTGCGGCGCAGCTGGTCGAGCCGCACCATCTGCGCCGTGCGCACCGCGCTGTTGTCGACATCGAGCAGGTCGATTTCGGCGGCCTCGCCCGAGCGGTACTTGTTGACGCCGACAATCGTCTCCTCGCCGCGGTCGATCGCTGCCTGACGCCGGGCGGCGGCCTCCTCGATGCGCAATTTCGGCATCCCGGCCTCGACCGCCCTGGTCATGCCGCCGAGCGCCTCGACCTCGTCGATCAGCGCCGTTGCCGCCTCGGCGATCGAGTGGGTCAGGGTTTCGAGGTAATAGCTGCCGCCGAGCGGGTCGACGACATGGGTAATGCCGGTCTCCTCGGCGAGGATCAGCTGGGTGTTGCGGGCAATGCGCATCGAGGCCGCGGTCGGCAACGCCATGGCCTCGTCAAACGAGTTGGTGTGCAAGGACTGGGTCCCGCCGAGCACCGCCGCCAGGGCCTCGATCGTGGTGCGGACGATGTTGTTGTGCGGGTCCTGCTCGGTCAGGCTGACCCCCGAGGTCTGGCAATGAGTGCGCAATGCGAGGCTCGCCGGGTCCTGCGGTGAAAATTGCCGCATCAGCCGCGCCCACAATAGGCGCGCGGCGCGCAATTTCGCGATCTCCATAAAGAAATTCATGCCGATCCCGAAAAAGAACGACAGCCGCGGCGCGAACTCGTCGATCCGCAGACCCCGCGACAGGGCCGCGCGAACGTATTCGAGACCGTCCGCGAGGGTGAACGCCAATTCCTGGACCGAGGTCGCGCCGGCTTCCTCCATGTGGTAGCCTGAAATAGAGATCGAATTGAATTTGGGCATGTGCCGGGCGGTGTATTCGATGATGTCGGCGACGATCCGCATCGACGGCCCAGGCGGGTAGATATAGGTGTTGCGGACCATGAACTCCTTCAGGATGTCGTTCTGGATCGTGCCCTGGAGCTTGTCCTGCGACACGCCTTGCTCTTCGGCGGCGACGACATAGCCGGCGAGCACCGGCAGCACCGCACCGTTCATCGTCATCGACACGCTCATCCGGTCGAGCGGAATGCCGTCGAACAGGATTTTCATGTCCTCGACGCTGTCGATCGCGACCCCGGCCTTGCCGACATCGCCGACGACGCGCGGATGGTCGCTGTCGTAGCCGCGATGGGTCGCCAGATCGAAGGCGATCGACAGCCCCATCTGCCCGGCCTTCAGGTTGTCGCGATAGAAGCGGTTAGACTCCTCGGCGGTCGAAAAGCCCGAATACTGCCGGATCGTCCACGGCCGGTTGGCGTACATCGTCGCCCGCGGCCCGCGCAGATAGGGCGGGAAGCCGGGCATCGCGGCTTTCTGCGGAAAACCAGCGGCGTCGATGTGTTCGAGATCGGCCGCGGTATAGAGCGGCTTGACCCGGATGCCCTCGGGCGTCATCCAGCCGAGGCCGTCGAACGGCTTGTCCCTCAACTCCCCTTTGGCCAGCGCCGCCCAATCGTCGAGAGTTCTTTTCGCAAAGGCGTCGGCCATCGTCTTCTCCCTTACGCGACACCGGATTTATATGGCCGTGCCGATGAGGCCGTCCAACTTTGGTGTTCGCCGTCTGGGGGGATGCCGATGATCGGTTGCGCGGTTGCCGGCGACCGCTTGTTCACTTCAGTGGACGAACCGCAGCAGCGCGAACAGCGCCGCGTCGGAGGCTCCCACGATGCCGATCAAGGGAAGCGTCAGCCGGTGCTCCAGCCGTTCGATGGCAATGTCGAGGTCGGCCTTTGTGACGAGTTGCGGCAGCACATACTTTCCCCAGGGCTTCCGCTTGCGCTTCGGCTGCTTGCCGGTCCACCCCGGCCGCTTCGAGCGCCTTGGTGTAGCCGAGCGTATCAATGGTCCTTTGCGAGGGCGATGTTCGTCCGACTGCTCAGAACGGCATATTACAGGACGCATACGTTTTCGCTGTGGCGCAAGGTGTGGCGCAGCATGATTGCCGCGCTCAGCAGCAATACGGCGCCGGCTTGGTGGGCGGCGGCGAGCGGGATCGGCACCACCAAAAGCAGGGTCGAGACGCCGAGCGCGACCTGCAATGCGGCGGCGCCGAGCAATACCCAAAGTGCGATGCGGGCACGGGAGCGGAGGTTGCGGCGCAGGCCCGCCGCCCACAGCGCCAGCACCGACGCAAAGGTCGTCATCGCCAGCACGCGGTGGTCGAACTGCACCGCGGCGAGGTTCTCGAACCAGTTGCGGAAAAATGGATTGAGCTGGGCATAGTCGGCTGGGACTAGCCTCCCGCCCATCAGCGGAAAGGTGTTGTAGACGAACCCGGCGCGGGTGCCGGCGACAAAACCGCCGGCGGCGATCGTCAGCCCAACCAGCGCAATCAGCGCTTCCGCCCCGCGTCGCCATAATGGCGAGACCGGCTCCGGACGATAGATATCGCTCGCGTGGTTTTTCTCCTCTCCCCCGTCTGCCGGGGGAGAGAGTAGGGTGAGGGGGGCGGGCGACGCCAATAGCGGCGCCACTCCTCAAAGGCCCGGTGGGAAATGCCAGCCCGAGCGCCGTCCACAGGATCGCGGCGTAGAGCGCGAGCGCCAGCGCCAGATGGGCGACAAGGCGGTACTGGCTGACCTCGACCCGGTGAACGAGCCCGCTCTCGACCATGTACCAGCCGAGCAGGCCCTGCGCGAAGCCGAGCGCCAAGATGCCGGCGAGCGCCGGCGCCAACCGGCGCGGCAGGCGGCCGCGCAGCCAGAACCAGACCAGCGGTACGGCAAAGGCGAAGCCGATCAGCCGGCCCAGCAGCCGGTGCGCGTATTCCCAAAAATAGAGGGTTTTGAAATCGGCAAGGCTGATCCCGTAATGGACGGCGCGGTATTCGGGGACTTGCCGGTAGCGCGCGAATTCGGCCGCCCATTGGGCATGCGTCAGCGGCGGAACGACGCCGATGACCGGGTTCCATTCGGTGATGGAGAGGCCGGACAGGGTCAGCCGGGTAATGCCGCCGACCACGACCATCAGAAAGATCAGGCCGCAACAGACAAACAGCCAAGCGGCAACCGCTTTTGGCGCCGTTTTTTGGGCCGGTGCGGTTGCCACCCTATCGCTGTAGGGCTGTGTTGTCGTCGACAGGGGCACGGTTGCGATCCCTCGACAATACCAATGTCGGCAAGGTGAGCACAGGGCTCGGCCGGGGCAAGTGCGGCGAAAGGCGCCGGTTCACCTTTGCCGGGGACGCAGCAGGTGGTAATGGTCGGCAGCGTAGAGCCGGCTTTCGGGCGCCGGTGTCGAGGCCCCGGCGAGCGCCGGGCCAACCAGCACCAGCGCGGTGCGGGTGATCGCCGCCGCCTTGACCTGCTCGCGGATCGTCGCGAGGGTGCCGCGGATCAGCCGCTCGTCGGGCCAGCTGACGCGATAGGCCGCAACCGCCGGGCAGTCGGCGCCGTAATAGGGCGTCAGCGCGCGCACGATCCGCGCGATATTCGTTACCGACAAATGGATCGCCATTGTGGCGCCGGTCGCGGCGAACCGCTCCAGTGTCTCGCCTGCGGGCATCGGCGAGGAGCGCGTCGCGGTGCGCGTCAGGACCACGCTTTGCGCGATCTCGGGCAGGGTCAGCTCACAGCCGAGCGCTGCGGCAGCGGCGGCAAAGGATGGAACGCCGGGGGTTACGTCATAGGGAATGGCGAGCGCTGCGAGCCGGCGCATCTGCTCGGCGACAGCGCCATAGAGCGACGGGTCGCCCGAATGCAGCCGCGCCACGTCATGACCTTGCTCGTGGGAGGCGACGAGATGCGCGACGATCTCGTCGAGGGTCAGCGGTGCTGTGTCGACGATGCGGGCGTCGGCGGGCGCGGCGGCGAGGATTTCGCGCGGCACCAGCGACCCGGCATAGAGGCAGACCGGGGATCGCTCGATCAGCCGCAGCGCGCGCACCGTGATCAGATCGGCAGCACCGGGGCCGGCGCCGATAAAGTGCACCGTCACGTTTCGGCTTTGGCGCGCTCGCCGGGTAAATAGCCGCGCGGTGTGTAAAGGCGCGGCGGGTCGCCGTCGAGGACGCGGGTCGTGCTGCTGCCGACCACGACGATGCTCAGCATGTCGATGTCGGCCGTTATGGCGGCAAGCTCGCAGAGCGGGACAATGCGGCTTTCCTCGCCGTCGCGGCCGAGATTGCGGCCGACAAACACCGGGGTCTGCGGCGGGCGGTGGCGCAGCAGGATTTCGGCGGCCTGCGCCAGCTGCGCAACGCGCCGGGCCGAGCGCGGATTATAGAGCGCGACGACAAAATCTCCGGCCGCCGCGGCTTCGAGCCGGGCGCGGATCACCCTCCAGGGGGTCAACAGGTCAGACAGCGAAACCGTGCAGAAATCATGGCCGAGCGGGGCGCCGGCCCGCGCCGCCGCCGCCTGCAATGCCGAGACGCCGGCGCATACCGTGACCTCGACCGCTCGCCATTCGGGCGCGGCCGCGCGGTCGAGCAGTTCGAAGACGAGAGAGGCGAGACCGTAAATGCCGGCGTCGCCGGATGAGACCAGCGCCACGTTGCGTCCCGCGGCGGCAAGATCGAGCGCCGTGCGGACGCGCGCTTCTTCCTCGCCGAGCGCGCTTTCGTGGCGGCGTCCGCCGGCGATGGCCGGCCCGAGCAAGTCGAGGTAGAGGCGATACCCGACGACGTCGCCGGCCGCGGCGAGCGCGGCGCTCGCCTCCGGGGTGCGCCAGACGGGATCGCCGGGCCCGATGCCGACAATCGCGAGCCGGCCGCGCGCCCGGCCGATCGCGGCGGCGTCGATCGGCTGCGGCGAGCGGGCGACGGCGCAGGTGGCATGGCGCGACCTGCGCTTCGGGACGACGAGCTCGCCCGCCGGTCCGGCGGCGGCGAGTGCCGCCCCCTCGGCCACACCCCAGCAGCCGGTCGCGCGAAACACCGCCTCCGAGCGCTCGCTCAGCCGCTCGGTTTCGGCAAGCAGGCGCTGTACCGGAAAAAATCGCGCCGGCACGCCAAATCCCGCAGCGAGCCCGTGGATTGCGGGTTCGGCGAGCTTCAGCTCGATCGACACGATGGCGGCGACCGCACCCGCGGCGAGACCGGCCTCGGCCAAGGCCGCGTGCGCGAGATCGGCAATCTCCTCGGCCGCGCAGCCGCGCTCGCAGCCGATGCCGAGCGCGAGCACCGGCGGGTGGTAGACCAGCGCCGTGCTCCTCGGCGAGGCGGCACGGTCGCTGACGATCGCCTTTGCCGTCGCGTTATCGGCCCAGGCGATGGCGCCGGCCCGCAGCCATTCGCCGCCACCCGCTTCTTCGATCAGCGCCACCGGCTCGCCGGCAAGGAGGGCGGCTGCGACTGGCTTGACCCGCTCCGGGTCGGCGATATGCCAGCCGGGCGGCGGCTCGTCGAGCGCGACCCCGAGACGCAAATCGCCGGCGGTCGTGATCGCTGCGATCCCGCCGGCGACAGCCGCGATCGCGCGGGCGATCGCATTGGCGCCGTGATGACCGCCGGTCAGCGGCACAACTACGGAGCCATCCTCGGCGACTGAGACGAGCGGCGGTTCGCGCTGCTTGGCCGTGAGCAGCGGCGCCACTGCGCGGATCAGGATGCCGGCGGCGCAAATCCCGACGATCGGCCGGCCGGCGGCGAACAACGCGGCGATATGCGCCGACGCCCGGTCGTAGCTCACGTCCCAGCCGCCCGGCCGGGCGCGCGGCCCATGCAGCTCGCTGCCGGGCAATGCCGCCTGCAGCTGCCGCCCAAGCGCGGCCGCCGACGGACCGAGCACGACGATGGCGATGCCGTCAGGTAGTGCTCGGGTCATCGCCCGGGGCTCGACCGTAGTCCTGATGTATCGGTCACACCGGCGTAGATCCGATCCAAATCGGCGACTGTCGTCATGTGCTGCAAAACCGAACCGGCGAAAAGAGAATTAACGAGCCGATTGTTGCTTACAAACGGCGCTAATTTGCTAGACTTATTGCGAACGGAATCGACATAGGGGATACGATGCGATTCCTCCTTTCGGGCGGCGTTGTCGCCGCGGCGCTTGTCGCCGCCATCGTCGCAGCTGCGCATGCTGACGGGAGCCCGCAGGCGGCGGCTGCAACCGCCGCCGCTTTGGCTCCGGCGCCCTCGGGCCGGGTCGGACGCGTCAGCCTGGTTGCGGGAAAGGTCGAATTCCGCGGCCCCGGCGAAGCGCAATGGTCGCCGGCCGCGGTGAACGACCCGATCGTCACGGGCGTGGCGTTGCGCACAGATTCGCAGTCCCGCGCCGAAATCCGGGTCGGCGCCGACACGGTCGACCTCGACCGCGGCGCCGAGATCGCCGTCGTCAAGCTGGACGACCCGATGGCCGAAATCGCGGTCCGGCAAGGGCGGGTCGATCTCGACATTCGCGGGCGCGACGCGGCCGGGACGGTACAGGTCGACATCGCGCGCGGCGGCGTCCGGCCGCAGCTGCCCGGCCGCTACGACATCGACGTCGGCGGCGGCGGCGAGCCGGTGAAGATCGCGGCGTTCACCGGCGGCGCCCGTTTTTCCGGCGCCGGCGCCGACATCCTGATCCCGGCGGGAGACAGGGTCTCGTTCGGCGCCGCCGGGCTGATCGCGCCCGCCACCGAGCCGGCCTCCGGCGACGAATTCGCCGAATGGTGCGGGGCCCGCGCCGTTGACGATGCGCGGCTCGCGGCCCCGTATTTCGTGGCGCGCGCGGCGACCGGCTACGCCGTCCTCGACGCCGCCGGCAGCTGGCGCTCCTCCGCCAAATACGGCGAGGTTTGGGAGCCAAAGGCGCCCCCCGAAAATTGGGCGCCGTTCCGCAACGGTCATTGGCGCTGGCTGGCGCCGTGGGGCTGGAGCTGGGTTGACGACCAGCCCTGGGGCTTTGCCACCTCGCATTACGGGCGCTGGCTCTTCGCCGACGGGCGATGGGCCTGGGCGCCCGGCAAGCTCACGCCGCGTCCGGCGTGGTCGCCGGCAGTCGTCGCCTTTCTCGGCACGCCCGGGGTCGGGCTTTCCTATGCCGACGGCCCCGGCCCGGCGATCGCCTGGTTTCCGCTCGCCCCCGGCGAGATCTATTGGCCGAGCTACACCAGTGATCTCGATTACATCCGTGCGGTCAATGCCCCCGATGTCGCCGATTTGAGCGCCGTGCGCATCCGTAAGGACGGCGAGCCGCCGGGCGAGATCGTCAACGCGCATTTCGCCAACCGCGAGTTTGCGAGCGTCGTCCCACGCCCGGTTTTTGTCGCCGGCGCGACGGTTGCGACGGCGCTGGTGTCGATCCCCGACGAGCGCTTGCGCAACGCGCCGGCAATCATGGGCTCGCCGCGGATCGGGCCGCCGCCGCCGGTTCGGGTTGCCGCGGTCCAGCCCGCCCGCGAGCACCCCGCCGCCATCGTAAGGGCCGAGAAAGGCACGGCCTGGACGAATCTGGTGCGCGCCGCCGAGATCCGCTCGCGGCACTTCCAGGAGATCGCCCGGCTGCGTTTTGCTCATCTGCGCCTGGTGGCCTACACCGAAGGGCTGCACCTGCGCCACTCCCTTGTCCTCCGCGTCGCCCGACCCGATCATGCCGTCCTGCATTCCGAAGGGCGCAGGAGGCTGATCCGGCGATGATCGACTACCGCAGCGACAACACCGGACGGGCAGCCCCCGAAATCCTTGAAGCGCTGATCCGCGCCAATCATGACACCGCTCTCGGCTATGGCGCCGACGAATGGACGGCAGCCTTGCAGCGCCGCTTCTCCGAATTGTTCGAGACCCAGGTGCGGGTGTTTCCGGTGGCGACCGGGACCGCGGCCAACGCGTTGAGCCTGGCGGCGGCCAGCCCGTCCTGGGGGATCGTGTATTGCAGCGAGCAGGCGCACATCAACACGTCCGAGGCGAATGCCGCCGGCTTTTTCGGCGGCGGGCTCAAGCTCGCCCCGGTCGGCGGTGAATATGGCCGGATCGGCGCCCGACAGCTCGCCGAAACCCTGGCCGCGATCGCACCCGGCCAGCTGCACCGCGGCGAGCCGGCGGCGGTCAACCTGACCCAGGCGAGCGATCTTGGCACGGTCTACCCGCTCTCCGAGATCCGCGCCGTCGCCGATGCGGCAAAGGCGCGCGGCCTGAGGCTGCACATGGACGGGGCGCGGTTCGCCAACGCGGTGGCCCGGCTCGGCTGCAGCCCGGCCGACGCGACCTGGCGCTGCGGCGTCGACATCATGTCGTTTGGCGCCACCAAGAACGGCGGCGCCTTGTGCGACGCGATCGTCGTGTTTGCGCCCGAGCTGGCCGACGGCCTCGCGGTGCAACTGCGCCGCGCCGGGCAGGTGTGGTCGAAGATGCGCTTCGCCTCGGCGCAACTATTGGCCTATGTCGAAAACGGGCTGTGGCTCGACATGGCGCGCGCGTCGAACGCGGTGGCGGCGCGGATCGCCGGAGGGCTCGCCGGGATTTCGGGCGCACGCCTCTTGGCCCCGGTGGAGGTCAACGAGATTTTCCTTGAGCTGCCAGGCGGCGTCATGGACGCGCTCGAAGCCGACGGCTTCGGCTTCTACCGCCGCAGCAACACGCTCGCGCGTTTTGTCTGCCGCTTTGACGCGACCGAGGCCGAGGCCGACGCGCTCGTCGCGGCTTTGCGCCGGCATTGCCAGCCGACAGCCAGAGCGGCGGAGTAGTTCCAGCCCGTTCCGCCCCTACCCCTCCCACGCACGCGGGGAGGGAAGCCCGCGCGAGCGGGGAGCTGATTATTCCGCAGCCTCCGCTTGGGCTTGCGGGGCGGCGTCGGGCAGCATGCCGAGCGCGCGCTTGTAGACGTCGAGCAGGGTCTCCTCCTCATCGAGCTCGTCCTGGTCGCGTTTGCGGATGCGGATCAGCTGCCGCATGATCTTGGTGTCAAAGCCGGTACCCTTGGCCTCGGCATAGACTTCCTTGATGTCCTCGGCGAGCGTGCGCTTTTCCTCTTCGAGCCGCTCGATGCGCTCGATAAAGGATTTCAGGCGCTCTCCCGCGATCCCGCCGACATCTGGCATGGGTCCCCCTCTTCCCCCAATAATGCCGCGCCCCCGCGCGGCGGCGCCGACGATAGCGGCCGGCTCCCACCTACGCAAGGCGGGGCCGACCCCGTCGACGATCAGTGCTGCGGTTGCGATCCGGCGAAGGCGGCCTTTTGCTCAGGCGTGGCTTCCTTCTGGTGTTTTTTGCGCCATTCGTCGTAGGGCATGCCGTAGACGATCTCGCGCGCCTGCGGATCTGAGAGCGGGATGCTGCGCTGCTCGGCTTCCTCGCGATACCAGCGCGACAGGCAGTTGCGGCAAAAACCCGCCAAATTCATCATGTCGATGTTCTGCACGTCGGTGCGTTCGCGCAGATGCGCCACGAGGCGACGGAAGGCAGCGGCCTCAAGCTCGGTTCGGGTGTCGTCATCCATCGGAACCTCCTCCTTGTCGCTCCTTATGTAGCGCCGGAGCGCTCGAAGCGCACCCCCGGGGCACATAATTCGACAATATCCGAAATATCGTTGACGAATGTGGGCCGACGAGATAAGTTCGAGTGTCTTCGGAATATGGGAGGATGGGTTGGAGGCACGGCATGCGGTCGCGGCACTTGCGGCGCTTGCGCACGACACCCGGCTCGCGGTCTACCGCCTGCTGGTCCAGCGCGGGCCGGACGGGCTGCCGGCCGGGTTTATCGCGCAGGCGCTGTCGCTGGCGCCGTCATCTCTGACATTCCATCTCCAGCACCTGACCCATGCCGGACTGATCACGCAGCGGCGGCTGAGCCGACAATTGATCTACGCCGCCGATTTTGCCGCGATGAACGAGCTGATGGCCTACCTGACGGAGAATTGTTGTGGCGGCGGCGCCGCGCTGTGCGCGCCGGTCTGCCATGCCGGCGCGGTCGGATCAGCCAATTCTTCCGACCGGGAATCCGCATGACGGAGACGATCATGGACGAAAGCCAAATCAAACAGATGGTCCGGGCGCGTTACGGCAGCATCGCGACCGCGGCCGCAGCCGAGGCGGCATGCTGCGCACCGGCGGCGTCTTCCTGCTGCGGGCCGACAACCGCCTCGCGCGACAAGGCGCTGCGGATGGGCTATTCGGAGAGCGATCTCGCATTGGTGGGGGACGGCGCCAATCTCGGGCTCGGCTGCGGCAACCCGCAGGCGATTGCCGCGATCCGGCCAGGCGAGATTGTTGTCGATCTTGGCAGCGGTGCCGGGTTCGACTGCTTTTTGGCGGCGCGCCAGACCGGACCCGCGGGCCGGGTCATCGGCGTCGACATGACGCACGAGATGCTGGCGAAGGCACGCGACAACGCCGCCCGAATGGGAGCTGCCAACGTCGAATTCCGCCTCGGCGAACTCGAGCACCTACCGATTGCCGACAACAGCGCCGACGTCGTGATCTCCAACTGCGTGATCAACCTCGTTCCCGACAAACCCCAGGTGTTCCGCGAGGCGTTCCGCGTGCTGAAGCCGGGCGGCAGGCTTGCTGTCTCCGACATTGTCAGCACCGCGCCGCTGCCGGCCGATCTGGCCGCCGATCCGGCGCTGATCTGCGGTTGCGTCGCCGGCGCCGTCACGGCAGCGCAAGCCGAGCAATGGCTCGCCGCCGTCGGCTTTACCGGAATCTCGGTTGAGGTAAAGCCGTACAGCCGCGAGCTGATCAACAGCTGGGGGCCGGAGAAAGGAATAGAGAACTACGTCGTCTCGGCCACGATCGAAGCACGCAAGCCGCCCCGGTAGCAATGGAGGACCACCTAAATGAGAGCCTCCAGGCCGTTTGATGTCCTGTTCCTATGCACAGGCAATTCGGCGCGCAGCATCCTCGCCGAGAGCATCTTAAACCACGTTGACAAGGGCCGGTTCCGGGGCTTCAGCGCGGGCTCGCACCCGAAAGGACGGGTCGATCCGCTCGCGCTCGGGCTTCTGACGCGGCTGGGTTTGCCGACGACTGGGCTGCGCTCGAAAAGCTGGGACGAGTTCGCTGAGTTGGGCGCCGCGCCGATGGATTTCGTCTTCACGGTCTGCGATCAGGCCGCGGGCGAAAGCTGTCCGGTGTGGCCGGGTCAGCCGATCACCGCTCATTGGGGCGTTCCCGACCCGGCCGCGGTGACCGGCCCCGAGGTCGAAAGGCGGCAAGCCTTTCGTGAGGCGTTTCGGACGCTCGAAGCGCGCATCGGACTGTTCGCGGCATTGCCGCTCGACAAACTCGACCGTATGGCGATCAAGCGGCATGTGGACGAAATCGGCCGCAGTGGCGCCGCGGCAAAACAGGACTTGCCATGAGCTCTTACGCTGATGCCGAAGCGCGCCCCGCGGCGCCAGCGCTCGGCACCTTCGAGCGTTATCTGACAATCTGGGTGGCGCTGTGCATCGTCGCCGGGATCGGGCTCGGCCGGCTCGCGCCGGGGCCGTTTCATGCGCTCGGGCGGATGACCGTGGCCGAGGTCAACATCCCGGTCGCGCTGCTGATCTGGCTGATGATCGTGCCGATGCTGCTCAAGGTCGATTTCGGAGCACTGCATCGGGTCGCCGAGCAATGGCGGGGGATCGCAGTCACCGTCGGGGTCAACTGGCTGGTCAAACCGTTCAGCATGGCGTTGCTGGGCTGGCTGTTCATCGGCTGGATTTTTCGCCCGTTTCTGCCCGCGGGCGAGATCGACAGCTATATCGCCGGGCTGATCCTGCTGGCCGCGGCACCCTGCACGGCGATGGTCTTCGTGTGGTCGAACCTCAGCGGCGGCGAGCCCAACTTCACCCTGAGCCAGGTCGCGCTCAACGACACGATCATGGTATTCGCTTTTGCCCCGATCGTCGGGCTGCTGCTCGGCCTGTCGTCGATCACGGTGCCGTGGGCGACATTGTTTTTGTCGGTCGTGCTCTACATTGTCGTGCCCGTGATCGGCGCGCAATTGTGGCGGCGTTCGGTGTTGGCGCTGGGCGGCGAGGGCGGCTTGTCGCGATTGCTGCGCCTTTTGCAGCCGCTTTCGCTGCTGGCGTTGCTCGCGACCCTCGTGCTGCTGTTCGGTTTCCAGGGCGAGCAGATTCTGCGCCAGCCGATGGTAATCCTGCTGCTGGCCGTGCCGATCGTGATCCAGGTGTATTTGAATGCGGGCATCGCCTATGGGCTGAACCGAGCTCTCGGCGTGCCGCACAATGTCGCCTGCCCGTCGGCATTGATCGGCGCGTCGAATTTTTTCGAGCTGGCGGTAGCGGCTGCGATCGCCTTGTTCGGCTTTCAGTCGGGTGCGGCACTGGCGACCGTCGTCGGCGTCCTTGTCGAAGTGCCGGTCATGCTGTCGGTCGTGCGCCTGACCCTGCGCAGCCGCAGCTGGTACGAACGCCGGGAACCGTCGTCGCGACGGGGCTATTTCGGATAAGTGGGGGTTTTGGGCTCCGGCTCAGCGGTCGACCGCCCGGATCATCAGCGGGACTGCGGACCCCGGCGCCGGGACGAGGAACGGAACCAGCCGCCGCCCGGCTGGGTCTGCGATTGCACCTGGCGCTGATGCTCGGCGATCCACGCCTCGGCGTCGGCTTCGGTTTGAAAGCTTTTGACGGTCGTGGGGCTGCTGTCGGGGATGTTGACCTCGACACCGAATGCCCCGTCCTCCAACAGGATCACCCGGTAGGTCGCCGCGGCATGGGGGTGCGTTCTCAGCATTGTCCGTGTGCACTCGCTGTTGATGCGATCGGATCCAAGACAGACCCCGCAGAAAGCTAACCCCGCAGGTTGAGCGGAAACTCGTTTTCGGCGCCGCACGCGGAGCATGTCGCGACATCGACGTTTACCCGCTGCGTCGGTCCCATGCCCGCGGCGACCACCGATCCGCAATTGCCGCACAGGTAATCGGTGTCGCCGCTGCCGCGGAACAGCGGCTTTACACTCTCGGGCGAGCGGTGCTCGCCGGCGCCGGGCGGCGCGCGGGTAACCTTCAACGACACAGTCGGCATCAGGTTCGGCTCCCTTTCACCTCGCGCACACTCTCGAACGTCCGCGATCTGCTCGATCAAAAGCGTGGCGCGCTGCCATATACGCCTTGGCGCAACGGGCGGAGCGGCGCGTCTGTGCTCGCAAAGGTGCTCTCGCGCCGCGTTTCCTTTTGGGCGCCCATGGCTATATTGAAATCGACGGCGCTTTATCGCCCGGCGGAGCGATCCGAACAATACTGAGCCGGGATAACCATATGGGTCTTCTCGCGCGTGTTGCAAGCGCGGCGGGTCGCGGCACCGTTTTGGCGATCATCTTGGAGTATGACCCGAAAAGAATTTCGTCTGGGTCAGAGAGTTGGCCGTCATTCCCGCGAAAGCGGGAACCCAGGGGCAGAGGTTGGGGCGCTCGCCCCCAATTCCAGGCCAGAGCCTGCCCCTGGCTCGAACAGGGGCGCTCGCCCCCTGTTCAGGCCAGGGGCAAGCTCTGGACCCCCGCTTTCGCGGGGGCGACGGTACGCTGTTACGATCGTTCGTTTCATTTCGAGTCAGACACTTGGATCAGGATGGGCCGCCAATGCCCGGCGGGTCCAGAACCGGGGCAGACCGGCGATCCTCAAGGCGTCCGAGACCGTCACCCGGTTATCTTGATCTTCGGGCGGGCTGCGCGGGGTTCCTGCGAGGCGCATCCCGCGACCTGCCCTCGGCCGGGTTTCCGGGTCACGGGCTGGTTGCGCCCGCGCCCGGAAACAACGGGCTAGCGAACGGTCAGTTGATCAGTCCGTAGAACTTGGCGGCGTTCTCGCAGGTGATCTTGTGGACGATTTCGGGCGCCAGCCCGGCGAATTGCTGCTCGATGTATTTTGTCGATTCGGGCCACACCCCGTCGGTGTGCGGGTAGTCGGAGCCCCACATCAGGGTCTCGACCCCCATCTCTTCGGCGAGCTTGGCGCCGATCGGGTCGAGCTGAAACGTTGCCTTGCACTGGCGGCGCCAGTATTCGCTCGGCTTCAATTTCATCAGGTCGCGAAAGCGGTCCTCGAACTCGAAATCCATGCGGTCGAGCGCATAGGGAATCCAGCCGACGCCGCTCTCGCCAAACGACACCCGCAGACGCGGATAGCGCTCCAGCACGCCGGCGCCGATCAGCGCCGCGATGATGTGGATCAGCCCCATCTGGAACGACGAGACCCCGGTGAACATCGCGGCGCGCCGGACATGCCCTGAAACGCCTTCGCGCGCCCTCGGCGAGGTCGTCGGGAAGGTGTGGAAGTGCAACGGCAGCTGCACGTCGCTGACCGCCTGCCACAACGGCTCCCACACCGGGTGCCACATCGGCTCCATGTCCCAGGAGCACGACAGCTCGAGCCCTCTGATGCCCATCTTGGCGACGCGGTGGATTTCCTTCACCGCCTCGCCGATGTCGCCATAGGGGAGGCAGGCGAGGCCGATCTCGCGGTCGGGATAATGGCTGCAGAAATCCTTGAGCCAGTCGTTGTAGATGCGCAGCATCTCGTTCGACGCCTCGGGGTCGTTCAAGCGCGAAGACGCCCCGAGAATGCCATAGATGACCTCGGCGTCGACCCCGTCGCGGTCCATGTCCTTGATCCGCAGATGCGGGTCGGACGGACGGCGGATGTCCTTCTTGCCGTCCTCGAAAAACCCGAGCTCGGCCATCTTGTCGACGCGATAGTTCTGACCCTTGACATAGGGCGCGCCGCCAGGGCCGACGCCGTTCTTCAGCCCGAAATTGGCGCCGTTCTTGGCGACCCATTGCGGTCCCTGCGGCCCGTCCTCGACATAGGGCATGCGCTCCCTGAGCTCGCGCCGCGCCTGCGACACGAACAGGTCCGGCGGCATCCACGGCATGTCGAGATGGCAGTCGGCCGAAATTCTGCGGTATTGCATGTCGTTTTTCCCCGCTGATTGACAAAAGCGTGAGTGCCATGACGACTGTACTCTCTACGGTCGCGCTTTTGGTAGTCGTGCGGCGCCGGATGGTCGGCATTTTTGCAGACGCGACATGAACCGGGCGCAACACCGGCGCGGGCGAGCCGCCGGCTTGCTTTGGCGCCGATGATTGCGGCATGCTTCGCGCGAAGGACAAGCAGGGAAGGGAGGCCACGATGCCTGATACGATCACAGTCGAAACCGCGGACGTTTCGCATGCCAAGGACGCGATACGCGTCGGCGGTCTCGACCATGTTGTGCTTCGGGTCGGCGACCTCGACCGCGCGATCGGGTTTTACCAAACGGTGCTGGGCCTTCATGTCGAGCGCGAGTTGCAGCAGCCGCGGCTCGTGCAACTGCGGGCCGGGGCGTCGTTGATCGACCTGGTCCCGGCCTCGGTGTCGCCGCACGAGGCGCCGGACAAGGCCGGGCGCAACATGGACCATTTTGCGGTCCGCGTGATGGGCTTTGACGCCGCGGCGCTGAAGGCGCATCTGCACCGGAACGGCGTCGATCCCGGCGATGTGCACGAGCGCTACGGTGCCGAGGGCTACGGGCCGTCGATCTACATCACCGACCCCGACGGCAACACGGTCGAGCTCAAGGGCGAAGCCACCCGCGGGCTGTAGGCGGATCGTGCTGTTGCCGAGCCGGAGCTGCCCTCACCCTTCCGCTGACGCGCGTCCCTCCCTCTCCCCGCTTGCGGGGAGAGGGAGGGGTGAGGGGGCGCTATAACGCGAGCGGCTTCGGAGAACGCCAATGGCCGATTTTTTCCCTGGTTTCGAGCAGCGCCGGATCAAAACCTCGGGTGCCGAGATCAATCTCGTGACCGGCGGCAACGGCCCGCCGCTTTTGCTGCTCCACGGCTACCCGCAGACCCATTTGATGTGGCGCAAGGTGGCGCCGCGCCTCGCCGACGATTTCACCCTCGTAATTCCGGATCTGCGCGGCTACGGCGACAGCTCGAAGTCGCCGGCCGGGCCCGACAACGAGAACTACAGCAAGCGTGCGTTGGCGCTCGACCAGGTCGAGACGATGGCGGCGTTGGGCTTCGAAGGGTTCGCGGTGGCCGGGCATGACCGCGGCGCCCGCGTCGCCCATCGCCTGGCGCGCGACCATGCCGAGCAGATCGAGCGCGTGGCGTTGCTCGACATCGTGCCGACCTTGTACCGGTTTGAGACGATCGACCAGAAGGCCGCGACCTCAAGCTGGCACTGGTTCTTCCTGATCCAGCCGCGCGGGTTTCCCGAACGGCTGATCGGCTCCGAGACCGAGTTTTTTCTGCGCCACCAGCTTGCCGCCCTGCTGCGCGAGCCGGCGAAGCTCGAGCCCGAGGCGTTCGCCGAATACCTGCGCTGCTTCAAGAACCCGGAGACGATCCGCGCCACCTGCGACGAATACCGCGCCGGCGCCTCGATCGACCTCGCGCACGACCGCGCCGACCGCGGCCGGCGGCTGACGATGCCGCTCTTAATGCTGTGGGGCAGGCAAAGCTCGCAGGGCAGCGGCTACGACGTGCTGGCGGTATGGCGCGAGCATGCCGAAAACGTCCGCGGCCACGCGATCGACAGCGGCCACTTCATCCCGGAAGAAGCGCCCGACGACGCCTACCAGGCGCTGCGCGACTTCTTCGCCGGCTCTTCGAGCTGAGTCCCGCGCCTACACTGTTGGCCGGATGTTCTGGTTCATTCGAAACAGGTTTGTTGGATCGTATTTGTTTTTGAGCGCGACGAGCCGCTCGTAATTGCCGCTGTAGGCGGCCCTGATCCGCGTCGCTTCCTCGGCGTCGAGGTGATTGACATAAACTTCGCCGGTCGCGAACGGCTCGACCGCGCTCCAGTATTCCCGCGTCCACTGGATGTGACCGGCGGTCTCGGCAGGGTCGTTCCACTGCGAGATGACGTCGTAATCCCACTGGTCGTGGCGCAGCCCAAAGGCGGTCTCGTTCCGATCGACCCGCGCGGCGGCGCCGTGCATGTGGAAAAACAGGACCATCGACATCGGCGACAGCATCTTTTCCGCGCGCGCGATCATGATGTCGAGCAGCTCGTCGCCGAGCTCGTTCAAAAAGCTCGATTTCCAGTACCGCTGCACCCCGCCATACGGCACCGCCGCATCGAACAGCGTGTTCAGGTGGACATAGGAGGTGGGCGCGATCGTATCCGCGAGCGGCGTCCCGAATGTCCGCAGCGGCGCCATCAGCCGCTCGCCGGTCGCCAGGTCACCGATATAGCTGGCGATGACGACGACGACCGGCGCGCCCTCGGGCGAGGTCATCAATGCAGCGGCGGCGAGCATCTCGTCGGGGCAGCCGCGCGCGAAATCGCGGTAGAAACGCAATACCGCTTTGGCCGCGGAAATCGGGTGGATGACCATCCCGGCGAGCACCGGGCCGACCGGGTGAAGCCGGTACTCGAATGAGGTGACGACCCCAAAATTGCCGCCGCCGCCGCGCAAGCCCCAGAATAGCTCCGGGTTCCGATCGGCGCTCGCGGTCAGAAGCTCGCCCTCGGCGGTCACGAGGTCCGCCGAAATGACGTTGTCGCAGCTGAGCCCATGCTTTCCCATCAGCCAGCCGAGGCCGCCGCCCAAGGTCAGCCCGGCAATGCCGGTCGTTGAGACGACCCCGCCGGTGCTGGCGAGGCCAAAGGCCTGGGTCTCGCGGTTGTACTCGCCCCAGGTCAGGCCAGCTTCGGCACGAGCAGTACGCTCGTCCGGGTCGACCCGGACACTCTTCATGCCGGACAGGTCGATCATCAGCCCGCCCTCGCAGACGGCGTTGCCGGTGATGTTGTGCCCGCCGCCCTTCACCGACACCAACAGCCGGTGGTCGCGCGCAAATCGCACCGCCGACATCACGTCGGCGACCCCGGCGCAGCGCGCGATCAATGCCGGCCGCCGGTCGATCATGCCGTTCCAGACCTTGCGCGCCTCGTCATAGCCGCCGTCGCCGGGCTGCATCAGCCTTCCCCGCAGATTCTCGGCCAGCTCCTGCACCGCCGCCGCTTCGAGGATCGCGTCGTCGCCGTCGGTGGTGATCACCCGCAGGTCTGTCATGCCTTCCTCCCTGTCGGCCTTTTTTAAGCGTGCGCCGTTCCGTTGCGAAGCTCAAGACAACCGCCGGCCGGCCGGGCGAAATCCGATTACGGACGCACGCTCAGCCCGAGCTCGCCGACTGCCTCTCGATCGTCCCTGACAAGCGGCCGTAGACGCGGCGCGCATTGCCTTCGAAAATCGCCGCCTTGTCCGCCGCCGACAACAGCAGCTGGTCGACGTAGCGCTTAGTGTCGTCGTAGTGGTGACCGGTTTCCGGGTCGACGCCGCGCACGGCACCGATCATTTCGGAAGCGAACAAAATATTTTCGACCGGGATGACCTTGGCCAGCAGCTCCTGGCCGGGCAGGTGATAGACGCAGGTGTCGAAGAAAATGTTCTTCAGCACCAGTTCTGACAAGAGCCCGAGCTTGGCGTCCTGCGCCAATCCGCGGAAGCGGCCCCAGTGATACGGCACGGCGCCGCCGCCATGTGGAATAATGAACTTGATGGTCGGGAAATCCTTGAACACGGACGAAGTCATCAGCTGATTGAAGCCAGCGGTGTCGCCGTTGAGGTAATGCGCGCCGGTCGTGTGATGGGTCGGGTTGCAGGACGCGCTGACGTGGATCATCGCCGGAATGTCGTACTCGACCATCTTCTCGTAGACCGGATACCAGTAGCGGTCCGACAGCGGCGGGTCCCGCCAATGCCCGCCGGACGGGTCGGGGTTCAGATTGACGCCGACGAACCCGTACTCGGTGACGCAGCGGTCGATCTCGGCAATGCAATTCTTTGGCGAGACGCCGGCAGTCTGCGGCAGCATCGCCACGCCGATGAAGTTCTTTGGGAACAGCGAGCAGACGCGGTGGATCAGCTCGTTGCAGGCGCTGGCCCAGGCTTCGCTCGTCGTGGCGTCGCCGAGGTGGTGGCCCATGCCGGCGGCGCGCGGCGAGAAGATCGTCAAATCGGTGCCGCGCTCTCGTTGCACCTTGAGCTGGCCGTTGGCGATGCTCTCGCGGATCTCGTCGTCGGTGATCGCCGGGCGCGGCGGCGGCGGCTTGCCGGCCGTGTGCGCCTCAATCTGCTGGGTGCGCCACCCCTCGTGCTGACGCGGGGCGGTGGTGTAGTGGCCGTGGCAATCGATGATCATCGCAACCTCCCCTCTGTCTTTGTGCGTCATGGCGTCCTGGCTAGCTGTGCGGCGGCCAATAATGCAGCGCGGCGAAGAGCAAGCCCGCGACCACGACAACCAATCCGCCAAGCCGGGTGATCAGCTGGTGCTTCACGAGGTCGAGTTCAGCGCGCACGGCGGCGACATCGGCTTTGACCTCGGTGCGCACCGCGGCGATGTCGGCCTTGAGCTCGGTGTGGAGCAGAGTGATGTCGGCTTTGGTAGCAACATTCTCGCGGATAAGCTCGTCGATCTCGCCGGCGATCGCCTCGGCGGCATTGCGGGCAACGCCGGCGTTTTCGATCGTGTGTGCCAAGCTCAACCGGTCAGCCATGATCGCGGGTGTCTTGCGCCGAGTCTCGCGCCGGATGCCGTTGGCGGACAAGATCGACGATCTGCGCGGCGATATGGCGGGCATGCTCTTCGCCAATGCCGGCGGACATCCAGGCGCGCGCAAGGCGCTCTTGGCGGTTTTCGAGATCGGGAGCGGCCCCGACGCTGCGGCGAACCGCTTCGAAGATAATCGTCGCGATGCGCTCGGCCTTCTGGCGGTCGATATTCGCATCGGCCAGCGCCTTGGTTAGGGACAATCGGTCGGTCATCGTCAAATCGCAGAGTACACCAGGTCGCAGCGCGCGGGCAGCTGGGAGACGGGGTGTTCGTCCCAGCTTCTTCCGCGGCGCGGCCTCATCGTGTGCTCAGGGCCGCGCGCTCACGCGGGCGGCGAGCGGGTCGGCGGTCGGGATCGAAATCGCGCCGCCGCGGTCGCCGCCGACAACGATCGGCGAGGCCGCCTTGCGGCCCAAGGCTTCGACAACCGGAATTCGCGCGTCCTCGAC
Organism: uncultured Alphaproteobacteria bacterium; assembly: GCA_963712825.1. Classification (GTDB taxonomy): domain Bacteria; phylum Pseudomonadota; class Alphaproteobacteria; order ATCC43930; family CGMCC-115725; genus AP-15. The sequence goes on along the minus strand of CAVQJP010000027.1, from coordinate 27,907 downwards.
CGGCGGCATGCGCGGCTTGCGCGCCAGCGCCGCCTCGACATAGGGTGCCAGCTCGCGTTCCTTTTGCGCCTGCCGCGCCCGGTCGCGCTCCTTGAATTCGGGCATCACCTGCGACGCGAAAATTTCAAGCGACTCGCAGATATGCTCGTGGCGGTTGGCGCCGCTCTGCTGGACAAACATGACCTGGTCGATCCCGGCGTCCTCATAGCGCGCCAGATGCGCGCGCAGCTGGTCGGGGGTGCCGATGCCGCCGCGCCCGGCATTCTCCGGCAACTGGTCCTTGACCTGCAGAAAGCGCTGCCACAGATCGGTCCGACCCGGCATGTGCTCGCCAAAGAGAGCGTAATAGCCGAGTGAGTAGCCAAAAAAGCGGAACCCGTCGAGCCCGCGCCGGATCGCCTCGGCCTCGTCCTTGTGACACGACATGCCGGTGACGATCGCGAGGTTCGGGTTGACCCGATGGCCGATCGGCACGCATTCGTCGGATTTGATGATCGCGTAATATTCCTCGACCCATTTCGCCGCCTGCTCGGGTTCGAGAAACGCGAAGGCCAATGCCCCGAGCCCGTTTTTCGCGGCAAGATGGATCGTCTCGCGCCGCGAGCACGCGACCCACATCGGCGGGTGCGGCTTTTGCACCGGTTTCGGCACCAGATTGCGGCACGGCATGTCGAACCAGCGGCCCTGGAAGCCGGGATAAGGCCGCATTGCCAGTATTTTGGCGGCTTGCTCCGTGGCCTCCTCCCACATCGCCCGCTTGTCGTCGGGATCGACACCAAAGCCGCCCATCTCGACCGCGGTCGCCGACTCGCCGGTGCCCCATTCAACCCGCCCGTTCGACACCAGGTCGAGGGTGGCGACCCGTTCGGCCACCCGCGCGGGGTGATTGTATTTGGGCGGCATCAGCGCGATGCCGTGGCCGAGCCGGATCTGCTTGGTGCGCTGCGAGCAGGCCGCGAGAAAAACTTCGGGTGCCGAGGAGTGCGAATATTCCTCGAGGAAATGGTGCTCGACCTCCCACACATAGTCGATGCCGAGCCGGTCGGCGAGCTCGACCTGGTCGAGCGCATCTTGATAGAGGCGCAGCTCGGATCCTTCGTCCCACGGCTGCGGCAGCTGGTGCTCGTAAAAAATCCCGAATTTCATCGGTGGCGCTCCCTCTCCTGATCCGATCCAGATGCCCCATTCGGCCGCCATCTTGGGCGCGAGCAGGCTGTTGCGGAAATAGATCGCCGCGCTGTCGCCCTTGAGGGAGCCCTGATATCAATCTCCTGAGCGCACAGCGAAATGCACCGCATCTCTAAGCCCGGCCAACTCCAATCAGCATTTCAACGCTCATTTCCAGCCGCCCATTGGACCCGAATGGCGATAGCGCCACCCGCACCTCTTCGCGCACGGCTTGTCGCTCGTGCTCGGGAAGTCCCAGGTATATCAATGGCTGCTGCCCCGTCCCCGCCTCGATAGCTGCCCAGAATTCGTCAAAGGACCCGACAACCCCATGACGCGTCTCTCGGGTCACTCCGACCTCCTGAAATCCCGCCGCGGTAAACATTCGCTCAAGTTGCTCTGGGTCAGCCAATGAGAAGGACAGGTTCAAAACTTCGCGCCGATCGGGGAGGTGTCGGCTCAGGCTCTCGGTGAGGACGCCCCACATCGGAGCTCGCTCGCTTTTGGAGATGACGCATACGGCAGCGCGCCCACCGCCGCGCAGGACGCGCCTGAATTCGGCGAGGCCTTGTGCCGGGTCGGGAAAGAACATCAGCCCCAGCTGACAAACAACGGCATCAAAGGCGGCATCGCGGAAAGCCAATCTTTCGCCGTCGGTAACGACCGCCCGATAGCACTGGGGTAGTCGGTCGCGGGCGGCCCCGACCATTGCAGCAGAGATGTCGGCACCGATGACTGCGCCGGCGGGGCCCACGAGCAAAATTGCGGCGATTGCCGCCTCGCCGGTTCCCGTCGCGACATCGAGCACCCGTCGCCCCGTTGTTACCCTGGCAGCGCGCAATAGGCTCGGCACAAAAAGTCGAGACCAGCGACCGACCCACCGATCATATGCGGCCGCGCTTACCGCGCCGCCGACCGGCGCGTGGAGGCCCGCGTCGGAATTCACGCCTTGGGATCCTGTTGCTTTACGCCGTCCAGCGCAGGATCGCGGCGGCAACCTCGTCGGGCTTGTCGAGCTCGGCCAGATGGCCGGCGCCCGGTATCGTCGCGACCTCGGTGCGGCCGGCGATCGCTGAAGCGAAGCGGTCGGCGTAGCGGCGCGGCATGATGCGGTCTTCGGCGCCCCAGATTAAGAGGGTCGGGGCGTTTATCAGCGGCAGCCGCTTTTCGAGGCGGGTGTTGCCGAGCGGCCAGAACGCGCGGGCCGCTGCCTCGGCCGCACGGGTCTGCTCGATCGGCCATTCGGGCGAGTTGGCGCCTTCGGGCGGGGCCTTCAGCTCATTCCAGCGCTCGGGGTCGGCGCACAACAGGCCCGGCACGTCGGGCGCGCGCTGCGCCCAGGGATCGGTCGCCGGCTCCTTGTCGTCAAACAGGCCCCAGGGCGCCACCAACACGAGTCGGCGCACCATGTGCGGCCAGATCGCCGCGACTTCCGCGGCAAACGAGCCGCCGACCGAGCCGCCGGCCAGGTCGGCGCCTTCGATCCCGGCCTTGCCGAGCAGCTCGCGGATCGCCAGAACCCAGTCGAGATGGCTGTCGAGCACGCTGTGCCCGCGGTCGCCGCCGGGGAACCCCGGCAATGACGGCACGATCACGGTGCGCTCGAGCGCCAGCGCGTCGAGAAACGGAACCCAGCGCGGCAAGCCGCCAAAGCCGGCGAGAAAGCCGAGCTTCGGCCCATTGCCGGCCCGCCACACCCGGGTCGGAAAGCCGTTGACCTCGACCGAAAACACCTCTGGCTCGCTCATGCCATGCTCCCGCCGCGACGCCTCCCCAACCCAGCCTGACCCGTGGCCTGACGGCGGTCAAGCCGCAAGGCTACCCACGAAGTTCCGGATTTCACTCGCCCCAGACGAGGAACAAGCCGACGTCGCCCGGCTTTCCGTCCGGGTAGTCGAGCACGCGGGCGGCGAGACGAAAGCCGTTCGGCTTGAGGTCGCGTTCCCAGCGCAGATACAATTCGGCGGGCTCGCCGCGCAGGGTAGCGGGCCAATTCTCCTCGGCCTCGCTGACCGCGCGCCCGCGGTCGCTGCACAATTGCGACGGGAAGCGACGCAGCATCAGCTCCGTCTGTCCGTGTTCGGCCGCCTGCCGCGCATTGTGCAGCATCGTCCGCCAGCCCTCGTCGTCGATGTGACGGTCGATCATCTCGGCGACCGCCTGCTGCCGGCGCTCGGCGGCGGCGCGGCGCTCGTCCTCGTGGTGCCGGATTTCCCCGCGCTCGAAATCCCTGACCAGCCCGCGAAAATCAGCGGCCGGCACGCGGAGGTCATCGGCCGCAGCGGTCGGCTTCGCGGTCACCTGGTGCTCGGCCTGGGCTTGCTCGGCCTGGGCTTGCTCGGCCTGGGATTCCCGCCGATCGCCGTGGTAGTGCCGGTCGATCCAGTCAAAAATCCCCGATCCAGCGTGCGTCGGCTTTGTCTCGTTCGGCCCTGGCTGCGAGTCCGCCAACGCGCGCAGCAGGTCGGCCCGGCTGACGATCCCGACGACGCGGCCGTCGCTGATCACCGGCACCCTTTTGATGCGCTGGGTTGCGAGCAGGCGCGCGATCTCGCGGATCTCGGTCTTCTCGCCGACCGTGACGACCGGGGCGGTCATGACGTCTTGCGCCTTGCGGTCGACCGCGCGCAATTGGTTTAGGAAGTCTGGGCTGAGGGTTTCCCCTTCGGCCAGCATTTCAAGCCACCAGTCGCGCCGCCCTTCGCGAGCCGCCTCGTCGCGCCCAATCAGGTCGCCCTCGCTGACCATGCCGACCGGCCCCCCACCGGCGTCGACAACCGGCACCGCGCTGATCCGATTGTCGAGCAGCAGCCGGGCGATGTCGCGCGTCAGCGTGTCGGGGCTGACCGAAACGACTTTCGTCGTCATGATGTCGCGTGCGTTCATCGCCTTTCCCTCTGACGTTCAGCGCTGGCCGTTGGCCGCGGCGGATTTGTGTCCTCCGGCCCGGGCGGCATGGTCCGAAGCTCTAGAGTTGAACGCGAAGGGCTTCGTCCCGTCTCCGATCCGCGGTCGGCGCGGCGGTTGCCGAGCTTGACGCAGTGCCATCGGGGCGGCAGGTTCGCACAACAGAGAGACAAGCGGCAGGGGGAGGGAAAGCGTGAACGGCCGCAGCTGCATGCCGGGCGAAACCGCCCGGAGCCGTGCATCCCGCCGATGACCGGCTGCGCGCCCGCGGCCAAGGAGCGCGAAGTCCGGGCCAAGCTGCTCGAAGTCAGCAACGTCGTAGTGCGGTTTGGCGGCATCGTCGCGCTCGACGGCGTCTCGTTCGATCTCGACGAGGGGCAGATTCTCGGGCTGATCGGGCCCAACGGCGCCGGCAAGACCACCCTTTTCAATTGCCTGAGCCGGCTTTATACGCCCGCCGGCGGCGACATCCGTTTTGCCGGCCGCTCGTTGCTCGGCCGGCCGGCGCACCGCATCGCCGAGATCGGCATTTCCCGGACCTTTCAGAACCTGGCGCTGTTTCCGCGGCAGTCGGTGCTCGACAATGTCAAAATCGGCGGGCACGCCCGCAGCCGCAGCGATTTTGTCAGCGACACCCTGAATTTGCCGTGGGTGCGGCGACAGGAGCGGAGGCTCGACGAGACCGCCTGGGCCTTGCTCGACCTGCTCGACTTGCGCCCATTCGCCGACGAATTGCCGGAGGGCCTGCCGCTCGGCACCCGCAAGCGCGTCGAGCTGGCGCGGGCGCTCGCAGCACGGCCCAGGCTGTTGCTGCTTGACGAGCCCGCGGGCGGGCTCAACCACGAGGAAGTCGGCGAGCTCGGCCTGCTGATCCGCCGCCTGCGCGACGAAAGGCATGTCACGGTGCTGCTGGTCGAGCATCACATGAACCTCGTCATGTCGGTCTCGGACAAGGTCGTCGCCCTCGATTTTGGCCGCAAGATCGCGGAGGGCACGCCCGCCGCGGTGCAGCAAAACGAGGCCGTTATCCGCGCCTATCTCGGCAATCCCCGCGACGCCGCCGCATGACCGGGGACGCCGCGTGACGCCGCTGAGCGCAGGCCCGACCCTGGTCGGCGAGCGGAGCGCCTCGGTCGTGCACCCGTTCGGCCGAAAATCCTTCCGATGATGCTCGAGGTGCGCGGGCTCTGTGCGTTTTACGGTCCGAGCCAGGCTTTGCACGGTCTCGACTTCGCGCTCGACGAGGGTGCGGTCGTCACCCTGCTCGGGGCGAACGGCGCGGGCAAGACCACGACCTTGCGTGCGTTGTGCGGCATGGTGCGGATGACCGGCGACATCCGCTTTGACGGCAGGTCGATTGCCGGGCGCGCCACCGAAGACGTCGTGCGGCTCGGCATTGCGCATGTGCCCGAGGGGCGCGGCACTTTTGTCCGCATGACGGTCGAGGAGAACTTGCGGCTCGGCGCCATGACGCGTCGCGACCGCGCTGCGATCACCGCTGACATCGACGAGATCTACGGACTGTTCCCGCGGCTCGCCGAGAGGAGCGGTCAGCAGGCCGGCACCCTCAGCGGCGGCGAGCAGCAGATGCTGGCGGTCGGCCGGGCATTGATGCTGCGCCCGCGGCTGATGCTGCTCGACGAGCCCTCCTTTGGCCTGGCACCGCTGATTGTCGCCGAGCTCTTTGCGATCCTGCGCCGGCTGAACCGCGAGCGCCGGGTCGCGATGCTGATCGTCGAGCAGAATGCCGCGTTGGCGCTCGACCTTGCCGAGACGGCCTATCTGCTCGAAACCGGGCACATCGTAATGGCGGGACCGGCGTCCGAGATCGCCAAGGACGAAGCGGTGCGCCGCTCGTATCTCGGATATTAGAGATGCGCGATGAAGTTTGTATCCCGGCGCCTGCTGGCTGCCCCTCACCCTCTCACGCCGGAGCTTGCCCCTCACCCTCCCGCTGCGCGGGTCCCTCCCTCTCCCCGCGTGCGGGGAGAGGGGCGGGGTGAGGGGCCACAGCCGCCGGCTCGGTTCCTAGCCGGCGATGGAACAGCTGCTGCAGCAGGTATTGGCCGGGCTCGCGACCGGAGCGATCTACGCGGCGATGGCGCTTGCCGTGGTGATGATCTACCAGGCGATCGACCATCTGAATTTCGCGCAGGGCGAGATGGCGATGTTCTCGACCTTTCTCGCCTGGCAGATGATGCAGTGGGGTGTGCCGTATTGGGGCGCCTTCGCCGCCGCCGTGGCATTGTCGTTTGTTGGCGGGGTCGCGATCGAGCGGGTGCTGTTCCGGCCGATCCACAATGCCCCGATCCTGAGCCAGCTTGTCGCCTTTATCGCGCTCTTCAGCATCCTCAACAGCTCGGCCGGCGAAATCTGGGACTTCACGATCAAGAGCTTCCCGACCCCGTTCGGGATAAAGCCGTTTTTCGGCAGCAGCCTGATCAGCACCCACCAGGCCGGCATGATCGGCGTCACCCTGGTCATGCTCGGGCTGCTTTATCTGTTTTTCCGCGGCTCGCGCCTGGGATTGGCGATGCGGGCGGCGGCGGCGAACCCGGAATCGGCGCAACTTGTCGGCATCAGAGTTGGCTGGATGGTGGCGCTCGGCTGGGGCATGTCGGCGGCGATCGGCGCGGTCGCCGGGATGCTGATCGCCCCGGTCGTGTTTCTTGAACCCAACATGATGCTGGGAGTGCTGCTCTACGGCTTTGCCGGCGCCGTCCTCGGCGGGTTGTCAAGTCCAGGCGGCGCCGTCGTCGGCGGCTTCGCGGTCGGCGTCATCGAAAACCTCGCCGGCACCTTTGTCCCCTATGTCGGGCGCGAGATGAAGCTGACGTTGGCGCTGATCGTGATTGTCGCGGTGCTGATGGTGCGGCCGGCCGGGCTTTTCGGACGCGTCGTGGTGAGCCGGGTATGAGCGCCCCCGAACCCGATGCGATAGCGCTGGAGCCGCCCGCCGCGGCCGTGCCCGCGCCGCCGATGGTTTCCGCAGCCACGCAAAGCTGGCATGGCGCCCGCAACCTTGCGGTCGGCGGGTGCGTGATCGTGGCGCTGGCGGCGCCGCTCGCCGTGCAGAATTTCGTCGTCTTCCAACTGACCCTGGTCATGGTCTACGGGTTGGCGATCCTTGGCCTCAACCTTTTGACCGGCTTCAACGGCCAGTTCTCGCTTGGACACAGCGCGTTTTACGGGATCGGCGCCTATACCGCGGCGATCCTGATGAACCTGAACGTCGACTATTACTGGACATTGCCGTGCGCCGGTGCGGTGTGCTTTGTCGTCGGCTTTCTGTTTGGGCTGCCGGCGTTGCGGCTGCAGGGGATCTACCTGGCGCTCGCCACCTTTGCGCTCGCCGCGGCGATGCCGCAAATCCTGAAATTCCAGCCGCTCGAGCCGCTGACCGGCGGCGTGCAGGGCATTGCCCTGCTCAAGCCCGACCCGCCCGCGGGCCTGCCGCTCAACGCCGACCAGTGGCTTTACTATTTTACGCTTGCGGTGCTGCTGGTCATGATCGCGGGTGCGGCGAGCCTGGTCAAAAGCCGCACCGGGCGGGCGATCATGGCGATCCGCGACAACCCGATCGCGGCGGCGGCGATGGGGATCAACACGTCGCGCTACAAGACGCTGACCTTTGGCGTCAGCGCGCTTTACACCGGGGTCGCCGGCGCCCTCGGCGCGATCGCCATCCAGTTTGTCGGGCCGGACAGCTTTCCGTTTTTGTTGTCGGTGTCGTTTTTGGTCGGGCTTGTCGTCGGCGGCGTCGGCTCGATCCCGGGAAGCCTTCTCGGCGGCGTCTTCGTGCTGTTTGTCCCGAACCTCGCCGAGCGCGTCTCGACCGGGCTGTCGGGTGCGATCTATGGCGTGATCCTCTTGATCGTGATCTTTGTGATGCCGTCGGGTGCCGCGGGGTTTGCGCGGCGCGCCGCGGCGCGCGTCGTGTCGGCGCGAAAGTCTTTGGCCACAGGTTTTGAAGGGAGGAAATAGATGAAGCAGATCACCCGCCGGTCGATCCTCGCCGCCGCACCCGCGGCATTGGCGCTGGCCTCGGTCCCGGCGCGGGCGGCAAAGAATTACGGCCCCGGCGTCACCGACACCGAGATTAAGATCGGCAACACCGGGCCCTACAGCGGCCCCGCCTCTTCCTATGGCACGATCGCCAAGTCGGAGGCGGCCTATTTCCGGCTGGTGAACGACCAGGGCGGGGTCAACGGGCGCAAGATCAACTTCATCTCCTACGACGACGCCTACAGCCCGCCAAAGACGGTGGAGCAGGTCCGCAAATTGGTCGAGGAAGACAACGTGCTCTTGGTCATGAGCCCGCTCGGCACACCGACCAACTCCGCGATCTGGCGCTACATGAACCAGAAAAAAGTGCCGCAGCTCTTTGTCGCCACCGGCGCCACCAAATGGAACGACCCCAAAGGCCACCCGTGGACGATGGGCTGGCAGCCCAATTACCAGAGCGAGGGGCATGCTTATGCCGCCTACATTCTGCAGAACAAGCCCGGCGGCAAGATCGCGGTGCTCTACCAAAACGACGATTTCGGCAAGGACTATCTGAAGGGGGTAACGGACGGGCTCGGCGACAAGGCCAAGATGATCGTCCTTGCGGCCCCATACGAGACCACCGACCCGACCGTCGACTCGCAGATCATCGGTATGAAGGCCGCGGGCGCCGATGTTTTTGTCAATACCGGGATCCCGAAATTCGCCGCCCAGGCGATCCGCAAGGCGGCCGAGATCGAATGGAAGCCGCTGCAGATTTTGGCGAGCGTCGGTAACTCGGTCGGTGCCACGTTGAAGCCCGCCGGACCGCAGAACGCCAAGGGCATCGTCTCCGACTTCTACCTGAAAGACCCGACCGACCCGCAATGGAAGAACGACCCCGGCTACCTGCAATGGGTCGCCTTTATGGACAAATATTATCCGGCGGGCGACAAGACCGACGCCGGCAATGTCACCGGACCGTCGTTTTGTCAGACCCTGGTGCAGGTGCTCAAGCAGTGCGGCGATGACCTGACCCGCGAGAACGTCATGAAGGAGGCGGCCAATTTGCACAATTTCCGAGTGCCGATGCTGCTGCCGGGAATCACGATCAACACCAGCCCGACCGATTTCGCGCCGATCAAGCAGATCCAGATGGGCCGCTTCGACGGCCAGCGCTGGGAGTTGTTCGGGCCGCTGATCAATGGCCAGGCGCCCGCCTAGCCCGGGTCCGATTGCGGATTGGCCTCAAATGCGGGCGCACCCGCAAATGCCTCCCGCCCGCGGTCATCTGCTGTCCCGCGCCGGCCGGGAATGAAGTCGTGCCGGCGCGCGCTGCATTGGGCGGCAACAGCGGGTGTGTCGGCCGGCCTATTCGCGCTTGCCGGCCTCGTCTGGTTTTCGATCCCGCCGGGTGCGGAGAACCAGCCGCAGCCGACCGATGCGATTGTCGTCCTGACCGGCGCCAGCCTCCGCTTGCCGAGCGGCATCAATCTGTTGCGCGAGGGCAAGGGCCGAGCGCTGTTTGTGTCGGGCGTCTCGCGACAGGTCGATCTTGACGATTTGCTGCGCCGGGCGGGCGGGGCCACCCCGCAATCGCTGACCTCCTGCATTGCGATCGGCTATGAGGCCGAAAACACGGTCGGCAACGCAATCGAGACCGCCCATTGGATGCGGCGGCAAGGCTACCACAGTCTGCGCCTGGTCACGTCCTGGTATCACATGCGGCGCAGTCTTCTCGAATTCAGGCGGGCCATGCCGGATGTGTCGATCGTTCCTCACCCGGTTTTCTCCGATCAGGCGAAACGGCAAGGCTGGTGGGCGTGGCGCGGCAGCACCGTCCTGCTGATCGAGGAATACGGAAAATACCTCGCGGCGCTGCTTCTGCCTGTTGTCGACCAGCCGTCGTGGAGTGACGCGCAGGTGGTGCCGCACGAGGCGCGCCGGTGAGCCGGGCAAGAGCCGCTGCCTTCAATGTGGCCTTTGTCGCCTGGACCGTGATTATCGGCCTGTTCGGGCTCCCTTTTCTGGCGGCGCCGCGCCGGGCGGCGATGCGGTTGGGGCGGTTCTGGTCGGCGGGTGTGGTAACGCTGCTGCGCGCGCTCGTCGGGATCGACTACCGCGTCATCGGGCTCGACTACGTCCCGGCCGGCGGCTGCATTGTCGCGATGAAGCACCAGTCGGCCTGGGAAGCGATCGTGATGCCGCTGGTGCTCGACGACCCCGCGCCGGTGGTCAAGCGCGAATTGCTGCTGGTGCCGATCTATGGCTGGTACATGGCGCGGGCGGGGGCAATCGCGATCGACCGCAAGGCCGGGGCGACGGCGTTGCGCCGCATTGTGGCGGCAGCGCGCCCGGCCGCCGCCGAAGGGCGCCCGATCGTCATTTTCCCGCAAGGAACGCGCGTGCCGCCGGGCGTCTCGGTGCCGTACCAGCCCGGCGCCTTCGCGCTCTACCAGGCGCTGTCGCTGCCGCTGGTGCCGGCAGCGCTCAATTCCGGTCTGTTCTGGGGGCGGCGCAGCTTTATGAAGCGGCCGGGCTGCGTCACGCTCCAATTTCTCGAACCGATCCCGCCCGGCTGGCCGCGCCGCCGGCTGATGGCTGAGCTCGAAGAGCGCGTCGAGACCGCGACCGCAGCCCTTGAAATGGAAGCCATGCTGGCGCCGCGCGAGATCGCCGCCGGCGCGTCGCTCAGGAGCCGGCCGGCCGCGGTATCGGGAACCAATCTTCCGAACCGTCGCTGACGATCTGCTCGAGCGTGTACGGGCAACTCCCCGGAACTCGGTTGGTCAGGTCCGGAACATCGCGTTCGAGCCGACGAATCAGTCTCGCCGCCGCCCTATAGCGTGCCGGAAGGTCGAGCTTTGCCTGGATGCTGCGGGTCAGGGTCTTGTCGAGCTGGAGACGCCATTCGACGATTTCGTCGCGCCAATGCTCGGCCGGGTCGACCAGCCCGGAAAACTCGATTTTGAGGAAGTGCTCGATGATGTGCTCGACGAGCGATTGCGCGGTGCGAAGTTCGCTCCGTCCCAAATCCTCGATCTCCTCGGCGACGTGTTCGGCATCGACGCTGTTGCTGGTCAAAGGCAGGCGGCGCAGCAGGTCGGCTTGCTGCTGCGTCCACTCGTAGAAATCTTCGTCGTAGAGCGAGTCGGCCGGTATGGTCATCGCCCCAATATAACTGCCTTGCTTGCGGCAGAACAGAGCTTGGACGTCTATTTCGAACAAACCAGGAACTGTGCTAAAAGGCGACCCAGGAGGATTTCTCGGCCATGGCTCTCGTCGGCGCGATCTCGCAGCGGATCTGGGACATGAAATATCGCCTGCGGGCGCCGGGCAGCGGCGACGTCGCGGGCGAACCGCTCGACAAGACGATCGAGGACACCTGGCGCCGGGTCGCAACCGCGCTCGCCGCACCGGAGCGCGAGCCGGCAAAGTGGGCCGAGCGCTTTTACCAGGCGATGGAGGATTTCAAATTCCTGCCGGCCGGGCGCGTGGTGGCCGGCGCCGGCACCAGCCGGTCGGTCACCCTCTTCAACTGCTTTGTGATGGGTGCAGTCCCGGACGACATGGGCGGGATTTTCGCGCATCTGCGCGAGGCGGCGCTGACGATGCAGCAAGGGGGCGGCATCGGCTACGACTTCTCGACCCTTCGGCCGCGCGGGGCCCCGGTCAAGGGGGTCGGCGCCGACGCGTCGGGGCCGTTGTCGTTTATGGATGTGTGGGATGCGATGTGCCGCACGATCATGAGCGCCGGCTATCGCCGCGGTGCGATGATGGCGACCTTGCGCTGCGACCACCCCGACATCGAAGCCTTTATCGAAGCCAAAAGCGAACCCGGCCGGCTGCGCATGTTCAACCTGTCGGTGCTGGTCACCGACGCCTTTATGCAGGCGGTCGAGGCCAACGCGCCGTGGGAATTGCTGTTCCCGAGCGGACCGGGGGCACGGTGGCGAAGGTCCTGCCGGCGCGCGAGCTGTGGGACAAGATCATGCGGGCGACCTATGCCTATGCCGAGCCCGGCGTGATCTTTATCGACCGCATCAACCAAAAAAACAACCTCTGGTATTGCGAAACGATCCGATCAAGCAACCCCTGCGGTGAGCAGCCATTGCCGCCCTACGGCGCCTGCCTGTTGGGGTCGATCAATCTGGCGCGGCTGGTCGAGGCGCCGTTCACCTCGCAGGCGGGGCTCGACCTCGACCGGTTGCGAGTGTTGGTGCCCGATTGCGTGCGGATGATGGACAATGTCGTCGACATCTCGCAATTCCCGCTGCCCGAGCAAAAGCATGAGGCGCAGGCCAAGCGCCGCATCGGCCTCGGCGTCACCGGGCTCGCCGACGCGCTGATCCTGTGCGGGCTGCGCTACGGCTCGGCGGCGGCGGTGGCGGCGGTCGAGGAATGGCTCGGGGTCATCGAGCGCGAGGCCTATCTCGCCTCGGCGGCGTTGGCGGCGGAAAAAGAGGCCTTTCCGCTGTTCGACCGCGACCGCTATCTCGAGGGCGAGACCGTGGCCGCGCTCGACCCGGATGTCCGCGAGGCGATCGCCCGCCACGGCATCCGCAATGCGCTCCTGACCTCGGTCGCGCCGACCGGGACGATCTCGCTCTTCGCCGACAATGTCTCCTCGGGGATCGAGCCGGTGTTCAGCTTTCGCCACACCCGCAACCTGTTGATGCCCGACGGCGCCCGCCGCGAAGAGGAAGTCGAGGATTACGCCCATCGCGTATTCCGCCGGATCCGCGGCGAGACTGCACCCTTGCCCGACTATTTTGTCGACGCCCAGGTGCTCACACCGGAAGACCACCTGGTCATGCAGGCGGCCGTGCAAAAGCACGTCGACAGCTCGATCTCAAAGACGATCAACGTCCCGGCCGACATCCCGTTCGACCGCTTCAAGGACATCTACCGGCAGGCCTATGCGCTCGGCTGCAAGGGCTGCACCACCTACCGCCCGAACGAGGTAACGGGTGCCGTCCTCGCCACCCGGCCCGAGCCGCTGGCCGGTCCCGACCTCCGCCCCGCGCCGCGGCAGACCGAATTGCCGTTGCCGCCGCCCGCACCCGCGGTCGCGCCCAAACCCGCCGACATCTACGAAGCGGGTGGGGTGGTCTACATGACGCAGCCCTTGAGCCGGCCCGAGGCATTGCCCGGCCAGACCTACAAGCTGCGCTGGCCGGAGAGCGAGCACGCGCTTTACATCACCTTGAACGACATCGTCCAGGACGGCCGCCGGCGGCCCTTCGAAGTCTTTATCAACTCGAAGAACATGGAGCACTACGCCTGGACCGTCGCCTTGACGCGGATGATCAGCGCCGTCTTCCGCCGCGGCGGCGACGTGTCGTTTGTCGTCGAGGAGATGAAGGCGGTGTTCGACCCGCGCGGCGGCGCCTGGATGGACGGCAGATACGTGCCCTCGCTGCTGGCGGCAATCGGCGACGTCATCGAGCGCCACATGATCGAGATCGGCTTTCTGCCGCGCCAGGGTATGGACCGCGCCGCCGCCGCCCGGATCGTCAACCTGCCGGGCGCCAACCCGTCGGCCGGGTCCGCCGCGCCGGCGCTGTCGCGCCCGGCGCAATGCCCGAAATGCGGCGAGGCGGCGCTGATCCGCAGCGAAGGCTGCGACCAGTGCACCAGCTGCGATTACTCGAAATGCGGATAGGTGCATCCGGTGCCACTGTCGCCCCTGACCCTCCCGCCGCGCGGGTCCCTCCCTCTCCCCGCACGCGGGGCGAGGGGCCTACCCCGCGTCTTATTCCCTCGCCCCGCTTGCGGGGAGAGGGTCGGGGTGAGGGGCCCTGCGCCCGGTTCAGACTGGAAGTACGCCGAACTCCCGCAACGGCGCATGCGGCTTTACAAAGTTCGAGGTGCCGGCGATTACCTGCAAGGCCCAGGCGATCGAGCGGCGCGCCTCCTCGCGGCGGCCGTTGCGGATCAACCAGCGCGGCAACTCCGGGACCCAGGCGCGGATCAGCAACGTAAAGAACGCCGGCAGCAGGCCGACTGCGAACAACCCGCGCCAGCCGATCAGGGGTTCGAGACAGGCCCCCGGCAAGGCGCCGACCACGCCGCCGATCGACACCGTGCTGGTCACCAGCCCATCGACCCAGCCGCGCTTTGACGAGGGCACGAATTCCTGCACCAGCGGCAGGTCGCTGCAAAGACCGGTGCGGATTTCGCCACAAAGGCATTGTAGCCTGAGCCGATAATCGACGTCGGATGCCGCGTCTGCCGATGCGCTCTTTGCTTGCCGCGTCGCGCGGCCTATTCCCGGTTACCCCGCGTTGATCCCGTTTGAGGGAGCCGAAATTCCCGTTGGTCGGCTACGGGAATTAGCCGCGTAACTGTTTGAGAAAGCATGCGGGAATTTGTGGTCAAACACCCGATTCCGGGTTCAGCGGGAATTCGGCTCGAAGGCGGCACGCGCCAACCGCGATCAGATCTCGCCCTCCTGCTTGAGCATGCGCACGGTTTTGCGCAGGGCGGCGATCGTGTCGTCGAGCTCGGGCTCGCCATGGGTGGCGGAGACGAGGCCGCCGGGGCTGGCGCTGAAATCGACCCCGTTCGTCATCATCGCCAGGCGCAGTTTGTGCACGATGCCGGCGTGACGGTTGCCGGTCAGGCTCTCGGTCGACTGCTGGCGCGGGTCGAACCGGGTCGGCGTGATCGCGACATGGTCGGGATTGCTAAAAATATGCAGCATCGAAAACGTGCCGTAGGCCGCCCACGGCAAATGCTCCTCCTCGAACACCTCGTTAACGCGCTGGCGCAAACTCTCGCCGTAAGCGTTGGCGCGGGCGCAGGCGTCCGTGGTGCCGACGATCTCCAACGCCGCGACGCCGGCCGCGGCCGACAGCGGGTTGGCGTTGAAGGTGCCGGGGTGCGCGATCTTTTCGCGGTCGGCGGCCTTGGTCACCTGAAAGTCCAACAAGTCGAGGATGTCCTTGCGGCCGGTGACCGCACCGCCGGGCAAGCCGCCCGACAAGATCTTGGCCAAGGTGGTCAGGTCGGGGGTGACGCCGTACTCGGCCTGCGCCCCACCGGGCGCTACGCGAAAGCCGGTCACGACCTCGTCAAAAATCAGCAACACGCCGTGCTGCCGGGTCAATTCGCGCAATGCATGCAGGAATTGCGGGTCGATCGGCAGCCGTGCGCCATGCGCGCCGGTCGGCTCCAGGATCGCCGCGGCGATGTCGTCATGCTGCTCCAGGAGACGGGCAAGACCGTCGGCGTCGTTCTGCTCGGCCAACAGCACGTTGCCGGCGACACCGGGCAACACCCCGGTCGTCGGGCTGCCGTCGAAATGGTTGGCGAAACCCGAGGTCATGTGGTCGTGCCAACCATGGAAATGGTGCTTGAAGCGAATGATCTTCGATTTGCCGCTGAAGGCGCGGGCGAGCCGCACCGCCATCAGCGTCGCCTCGGTGCCGGATGACGTAAACCGCACCCGCTCGGCCGACGGCACCAATTTCAGCACCCATTCGGCCCAGGCAATCTCGGTCTCGTGGCTGGCCCCGTAATGGGTCCCGCGCTCGATCTGCTCGTGCACGGCTGCGACGATCTTGGGATGCGAATGGCCGAGCAGCAGCGCGCCGTGGCCGCCGAAATAATCGACGTATTCGTGGCCGTCGACATCCCATTTGCGCGGCCCTTTGGCGCGGGTGATGTAGAGGCCGTATGGCTCGATATAGCGCGAATCGTGGGTGATGCCGCTCGGGAACAGGTGGTTGGCTTTTTCCGCGGCGGCCGCAGAACCCGGGGTCGCGGTGCGATAGGCGGCGATGATCGGCGAGTTCGTCGTCATCGTGTCGGGCATGGCGGGGCTGCTCCTCGGCCGGTGAGGCGGTCTCGGTTCTGTTTTATGCCAAAGCGCCCGCCCTGTCGCGCCGAACGACTGACGACCGGCCCAAGCCGTTGTTCGACCGGCTCAGGCTCAGGCCGGGCGGGCCAAAGTCAAGCGCTGCCAGGTGTCGGCGAGCCCTTCGACGAGGGCCGCGATATGGGCGTCGCTGTGCAAGGGCGTCGGGGTCAACCGCAGCCGCTCGCGGCCCCTCGGCACGGTCGGGTAGTTGATCGGCTGGACATAGATATGGTGGCGGTGCAGCAGCATGTCGCAGGCGGCTTTGCACAATTCGGCGTCGCCGACCATGACCGGGACAATGTGGCTCGGCGACGGCAGGACCGGCAACCGGGCTTCGGCAAGACGGAGCTTCAGTGTGGCGGCGCGCTCCTGATGGCGGTCGCGTTCGACCCGGCTTTGCTTCAAGTGCCGGATGGCGGCGAGCGCACCTGCGGCCAAAGCCGGCGGCAGCGAAGTCGTAAAGATAAAGCCCGGCGCGTGGCTGCGGACAAAGTCGACGAGCGCCGCCGAGCCCGCGACATAGCCGCCCATCACCCCGAACGCCTTGCCGAGGGTGCCCTGGATCACGGTCGGCCGGTGCATGACCCCGTCGCGCTCGGCGATGCCGCCGCCATGCGCGCCGTAAAGCCCGACCGCGTGGACCTCGTCGAGATAGGTCATCGCGCCAAACCGGTCGGCGGCGTCGCACATCTCGGCGATGGGGGCGATGTCGCCATCCATCGAATAGACTGATTCAAAACAGACGAGCTTTGGCCGGTCGGGTGGCATCGCGGCGAGCAGGCGGGCGAGGTCGCCGGCGTCGTTGTGGCGGAAGATGTGCTTTTCGGCGCGGCTGTTGCGGATCCCGGCGATCATCGAGGCATGGTTCTGCGCATCCGACAGCACGACCATGTTCGGGATTTCGCGCGCGAGGGTCGACAGCGCCGTCTCGTTGGCGACATATCCCGAGGTGAAGACGAGCGCCGCCTCGCGCCCGTGCAAATCGGCGATCTCGCGTTCCAGCAGCAGGTGCAGATGGCTGTTGCCCGAGATGTTGCGGGTGCCGCCGGCGCCGGCGCCGAGCGCCTGGAGCGCCTCCGCCATCGCCGCGAGCACCGCCGGGTGCTGCCCCATCCCGAGATAGTCGTTCGAGCACCACACCGTGACTTCGGCGCCGACCCGATGATCCCAGGCGCGCGGAAAGGCACCGCAGCGCCGTTCGAGATCGGCAAAGACGCGATAGCGCCCTTCGCGGTGCAGGCGTTCCAGGCGAGCGGAGAAAAAAGCTTCGTAGTCCATCGCGGTCGGCACCGGCTAAAGATCTGCCTGACAATAGCGGATATCGCGGCCATCGGCGCCGGGCGTCGTGTCGCGGCCTTTGTTCGGCTCGCTGTTATTTTTTGGGCTTGCAGACAAAGGTGGCGCGGGCCGGCAATAGCAGCGGGCAATGGTCGAGCTTCCAGTCGGTGTCGACGCGGGCCGCCACCGTGTTTGGCGCGCATTCGTCCTGTGCTGCCTTTTGCACGGTCTGGCGCGAGCTCGCGGCCATGTCGTAGCAGATCGCCACCCGCGGCCCCCCGTCATTGACGCCCGCTGTCGGGCCTTGCGGCTCCGTCGGGTAAGGCTCGAGCGCCGAACAGCCGGCGAGCCCCGCGCTCGTGGCGAAGACGAGGACGATTGCCGCCCGCGAAATCATTCGGCAAGCGCGCGTTCGAGAAACCCGGCGCACCCCATCAGCCGCGCGTCGTCGCCGATTTGGCCGACGAGCTGGACCGCGGTCGGCAGCCCATTCTCGCCCCACCGCGCCGGCACCGCGGCGCAGGGCGTGCCGAGCAGGGTCCACATGCGGTTGAACACCGGATCTCCGGTATAACCGAGCCCGGCCGGGGCTTCGCCGGGTGCGGCCGGCGTCAGCACCGCGTCGCAGCCGGCAAAGAATTGGGGGAGCGCGGCCCGCGCCGTTGCGGCCAGGGCGCGCGCGGCCTCGTATTCGTCGGCGCCGACCGCGAGCCCGGCGTCGAGCAGCTGGGCCAGCCGCGGCGACAGCTCGGCGCTGTGGCGGATGCGCTCGTCGGCAAGGGCGCGGCAGGTCTCGAACCCCATGATCTTGTCCTGGGCTGCGGTCAGGCGCTCGTGCGCGGGTGCGATCGCCAGCTCCTCGACGACCGCACCGGCGCGTTCGAGCGCTTGGCGTGCGGCGTCGAGCGCCGCGGCGGTGGCGGGCTCCGCTTCCGGCCACATCGGGGTGCGGTAGAGCCCGAAGCGGGGCGCGCGGTCGGGAACCGCCAGATGGCGCAAGGCCGGGCGCTCGCTCAAGACGCCGGCGAAGAAGGCCGCGTCGTCGACGGTGCGGGCATAGACGCCGATCGTGTCGAGGCTGTCGGAGAGCGGCTTGACCCCGGCGCGGTTGATCAGCCCGAAGCTCGGCTTGTAGCCGACAACGCCGCAGAACGAGGCCGGCCGGATCACCGAGCCCGCGGTCTGCGTGCCAAAGCCGAGCGGCGCCATGCCGTCGGCGACCGCGGCGGCCGAGCCGCTCGATGAGCCGCCGGGCGTGTGCGCCGGGTCGTGCGGGTTCGCGGTCTTGCCCGGGGTGAAGGTGGCGAATTCGGTGGTGACGGTTTTGCCAAGCACGACCGCACCCGCGGCGCGCGCCAGCGCCACGCAGGACGCGTCGGCCGCCGGCCGGTGCCCGCGATAGATCGGCGAGCCGTAGGCCGTCGGCATGTCGGACGTGTCGATCAGGTCCTTGACCGCGATCGGAATGCCGTGGAGCGGACCGCGTGGAGCCTCGCCGTCGCGCCGCCGCGCTTCGGCCAGCGCCGCTCCGCGATCGAGCCATTGCCACGCGCCGACGACATCCTCGCGCGCCGCGATCCGGTCGAGATAGGCCGTGACCAGCGCCTCGGCGCTGAGCCGCCGCTCGGCGATTTGCCGGGCGGCCTCGCGGGCGGTCAGCGAGCGCGGGTCGATCATCGCGGGCTCCTCCAATATCGGCGCAGGGCGGCTTCGGCGTTTGGCGTCCCTCGGCACTGTTGCCCCTGGCCACCCTGCTTGACAAGCCGATTGGCGGAAACGCAAACCCGCGCCGACGCCTATAAAACCAGGTCCGGGGCGAGATCGCAGTCCCGCCCTTTGTTCCGCCGGAGACGATCTTTGGCCCCACCGCCCGACGAGCACGACCACGATCAATCGCGCTCACGCGCGTTAATCGGGCTCGTGGTCGTGGCCGTGCTGGTCGTCGCCGCGATCTACCTGGTGCATGCGCTGCGCAACGAATCAAAGCTCGAAGACTGCCTGATGTCCGGGCGGTCGAATTGCGCGCCGATCCAGGTCCCGGCCGGCAACAGATAGCCCGCGGCCGCGACGGCATCTCTGCTACACTCGCCTTGAGGTCGGGCGGGAGTGGGGCGAGATGATCGAAATCCCGGCGCGCAAGGGCAAGGCGGCGCCGCTGCGCCACGGCCAGATCGTCAAGATAATCAACACCGCCGGCCAACAGGTCGTCGACACCTGGGCGTTCAACTCAGCCGATTTGCGCGAATTCATGTCGATGGAGCACACCCGCGTCGCGATCGGCCGGATCATTCCGGCGGTCGGCGACACCCTCGTCACCAATAAACGGCGGCCGATCCTGACCGTGGTCGAGGATACCTCGGGCGGCATCCACGACACCCTGTTCGCCGCCTGCGACCGCTGGCGCTACGAGCTGCTCGGCCATCCGGGCTCTCACGACAACTGCACCGACAACCTTGCCGCCGCGATGGCCGAGCTGGGGCTGGCCCCGCCCGAGACGCCGGCGCCGCTGAACCTGTTCATGAACATCCCGGTCGTCGACGGCAACCGGGTCGAAATCCGCCCGCCGGTCAGCACGCCCGGCAGCTACGTGGCGCTGCGCGCCGAGGTGGATTGCGTCGTCGCCTTTTCCGCCTGCCCGCAGGACATGTTGCCGGTCAACGGAGCAGCACTGCGCCCGACCCATGCCCATTTCGAGATCGCCGGGTAGGGCGACGCCGGGGAGACTCGCGATGAAGCCGATCCCGCTCCGGGCGAAGGGCTCGTTCACCCTGCTGGTGCAGCCGGAGCATCTGGCCAACCGCTTCAAGGACGCGACCCTGCCGCCGGTGCTGGCGACGCCGGTCATGATCATGATCATGGAAAATGCCGCCCTCAACGCGATCCGCGGCTTTCTCGATCCGGGCGAGAGTGCCGTCGGCACCGCGGTCGACGTCCGCCATCTCGCGGCAACCCCAGTCGGGCGTCATGTTACCGGCGAGGCGGAGGTGACCAAGAGCGACGGCCGGAAAATCGAATTTTCGGTGCGCGCCGTAGAGGGCGAGAAGGAGATCGGCGTCGGCTCGCATTCTCGAATAGTCATCGACGCCGCCAAATTCGCGGAGCGGTTGCGCTGAGCAACGGCGTCAACGGAATTGGAAGGAACGGGCGATCGGCAGGCAACGTTAAGGTGTCGTGTCGTTACGCTCGGAGAATACCGTGAACAAGCTTTTTCTTACGACCGCAAGCATTGCCATTGCCGGCTTTTGCCTGAGCGGCAACGTCTACGCTCAGAACACCTATCCGGCAACCCACGCAACCCAGGCTCAACCCATGGCTACTCAACCCGCGGCCCAAACGCAGAATGCAACCCAGGCGCCGAACGCTGATGATCTCGTCAATGACGCGGTTAAAACCGTCCAGGAGATGAAGCGCGATGCCAAATTCGCCAACTACATGAAGCAGGCGAAAGGGATTTTCATCGTGCCGACCCTCGTCAGGGGTGCGCTGATCGTCGGCGGCCAAGGGGGGCAGGGCGTGCTGCTCGCACATCGCAACGGAACCTGGAGCGATCCCGCCTTCTTTTCTATGGGGTCGGTTTCGATCGGCGCGCAGGCGGGCGGCGAGGCAGGGCCGGTCGCGTTTCTGCTGATGACCAACAAAGCCCTCAATTCCTTTACCGAATCGAACAATTTCTCACTCAACGCCAATGCCGGGCTGACCATCGTCACCTATTCGGCGCGTGGCCAGGCCGATGTCGGCAAGGGCGACATCATCCTGTGGTCCAATACCTCGGGGCTCGAAGCGGGCGTCAATGTCAGCGCGACCGACATCGTCAAGAACAACCGCGAAGACAAAAACTACTATGGCCGCGCGGTCAGCACGCAGCAGATCATCGCGGGGAAGGTGGCAAACCCCGCGGCTGCCAGGCTCAGGGACGAATTGCCGGCGTAATCCGCTCTCGCCGGGCCGGCGCCGGACTTAGGCGGCTGCCGCTGTTGACGACAGCGGCAATCGTCTTGGTTCCGCAACATCGGCGTCCGTGCGGTTGTTGATGCTCGCGGGTGCGACAGTCCGGATGAGGCTGGGGTGACCGATTTGAACCGGCTGCGGCCGATGCCGTCGCATTTGATCCTGCACCGCGGCCACGCCGTTGCGGTCGCCGACCGGGCCGGAAGCATCGCCAGCGGCACAGAGGGGTTTTACTACCGGCAGACCCGGTTTCTCTGCAAAATGCGGGTTTGCGTCAACGCAAGGCCACCGCGCAATGTTTGCGCGGTCGCGGTGAACCCTGCGTCGTCGATTGCCTATTATCTCGCACCCTCGCCGGCGGGCGACGAGGGAGGTCCCGAGCCCGGGCGCGAAGGCAGCGGCGGCGAAATCGTCCAGCATGGGATCGAAATCCAGGTCAACCGCTCGCTCGACGAGGTGTTGCACCACGATATTTATGTAACGAACCACGCGCTGGCCGCGGCGACGGTGGTGATTTGCTGGGAATTCGACGCCGATTTCGCCGATCGCAGCGAAGCCGCGGCGGGCGAGCGCCAACAGGATGCGCCGGTCGAGCGCGCGTGGCGCACAGAGCCGGAGGGCGGCGTCCTGGCGCTGCATTACCGGCACCCGCAGCTCAACCACGCCGTCGAAATCCGTCTGTCGGGCCCAAGCGCTTTTTTTGAGCAGGACGGCGCCGTCTGCTGCCGGCTGACCTTGCCGCCGCAACAGCCGGCGGGTCTCGCGATCGATGTCTCGCCGATCTTTTGCTGCCGCCGCGCGGCGTTGCCGCAGGACGTCGCCGGCGCCGAGGGTCTGCGGCTGACGACGCCCCACGGTCTCGTGCAGCGCGCCTGGGACCGCGCGGTTTCGGATCTCGCGGCATTGGCGCTGCTCGACGGCGAGGGCGACGAGAAGCGGACCCCGGCGGGCGGCATCCCGAACTACGTTGCGCTGTTTGGCCGCGACACGCTGATGACCGGCTTCCAGGCGAGCCTTCTGGGACCCGAAATGCTGCGCGGCACCTTGAGCCTGATCGCCAAATGGAATGCCGACAGGTACAACGAGCGCTTTGACGAGGAGCCCGGCCGGGTCATCCACCAGCGCCAGCTCGGCCCGCTGTCGCTGCTCGAAAAGAATCCGTTTCTGCACTACTACGGCGACTATTCCGCACCGGGACTGTTCCTGATCGATCTTGCCTGGCATCTGGCGGTGACCGGCGACAAGCAGTTCTTCTTGTCGATGCGGGACAAGATGCTGGCGACGCTCGAATGGATGGATCGCGACGGCGACCGCGACCACGACGGATTTTACGAATACGCGACCAAAGCCGGGGCGTGGGGCGAGAAGAACCAGGGCTGGAAGGATTCAGGCGAGGCGGTCCTCTACGCCGACGGGCATATGGTCGAGGACCCGATCGCCATTGTTGAAATACAAGGCTGCTACTACGCGGCAAAACAGCTGCTCGGGCTCGCTTTTGCGTCGATCGGCGAGGATCGCCGGGCGGCCGGGCTGCTGGCCGAAGCCGCGGAGCTGAAGCGCCGCTTTAACCAGACCTTCTGGATGCCCGAGGAACGCTATTTCGCGCTTGCCCTCGAGCCGGCGAAAAATCCGGTACGAACCATCGCCTCGGATCCGGGCCAGTGCCTCGGCTACGGGATCGTCGACGACGACAAGGCCGAAGCCGTGGCCGAGCGGCTGATGGCGCCCGACATGTTCAGCGGCTGGGGTGTGCGCACCTTGTCGGCGCGCCATCCGGCATTCAACCCGTTCGCCTATCATCTGGGCTCGGTATGGCCGGCATCCAATGGGCTGATCGGGTTTGGACTAAAGCGCTACGGGTTCGACGCGCAGCTGCATCGGCTCGCCCGCGGCATGTTCGCGGCGAGCCGGCTGTTCGAGCATGACCGCTTGCCCGAAGCTTTCGGCGGGCAGCCGCGCGACCCCCGGCATCCCCATCCCGGCATCTATCCGGGCGCCAATTCCCCGCAGGCCTGGTCGGCGGGGGCTGTCGTGCTGCTGGTCCAGTCGATGCTCGGCCTCTTGCCGCTGGCGCCCCGCGAGACGCTGATCGTCGACCCCGACCTGCCCGAGTGGCTGCCCGAGCTGAGCCTCGCAAACCTCCGCATCGGTGCCGCGCGTGTCGGGCTGCGTTTCCGACGCGACCAATCGGGCTACACCCATCACGAGATCGTCGACCAAGAGGGGCGGCTCACGATTTATCGGCCGGCGGCGCGGTCCCGCGGGACCGACCGGTTCGCTCAGCTTGTGCGCGAAGCGATCCAGTCTTAGCGGCAAACCGCGAGAACCGCGGCTTTCCGGTCCTGCACGGCGAGCGGCGGCGAATTTTTCCGATCGCAATGCGGGCATTCCGATCGTGAATTATGCAGCAGACGCCTAACGCGAATGTTGATTTGCACGCACCGCATTTGCCCTTATAATAGGCAGACGGCGCAGAAGCGGGAGGCGGAAGTGGGCCTGATCCTATTGATAATTATCGTCATTCTTTTGTTCGGCGGCGGCGGTTACGGCTATCGGCGCTACGGCTACGGCGGCGGGATCGGAATCGGTGGCGTCCTGCTGATAGTCCTGATCGTATATCTGCTTTTCGGATACGGCAGATTTTGAACCCGCTTCCACAGAGCACGAGGCGCCCGGCAGCAGAAAGGCTGAATTGTCAGTCCCGCCAAAGCGGGAACCCAGGGGCAAAGGTTGAGGCGCTCGCCCCCTGTTCCACGCCAGAGCCTGCCCCCCTGTTCGGGCCAGGGGCAAGCTCTGGCTCGAACAGGGGGGCAAGCTCTCGACCCCCGCTTTCGCGGGGCGACGGTAAGCTGTTGCCATCGTTCGTTTCATTTCGGGTCAGAAACTCAGACCGCACGAAGAGTTCGTATGAATGCGGCTCTACGCGCAGCGTAATGCCGTTCGAGGTCGTCGCGGTTAAGCCGGCCGCTTTGTTCCGCGGCCTCGGTCGGAGGGCGGCAATCGCAGCATCGCCCAGGTCTGCGACGTCGGTGTTCGATAAAACGTGTCCGGTCGCGGGTCGGGCGGCAAATTGCCATAATCGCGCCCCGCTCTGCGCTCTTGCGGGCAACAACGCACGATGCCGGGAGGTTGCGTGGCCGACCTTTCGCTGGGGACGACGGCAGACACGGCGCTGAGCGGGCGTCGCCCTCGGCCGCTGCGGCCGCCGCGGCATTCGCACCTGCACGGCTCCGATCTCGCCTGGGCAATCGCCTTTGTCGTTCCTTATGCCGCGCTGTTCGCCGCCTTTGCTGTCTACCCGATCGGGTACGGGCTGTGGATGGGCAGCAAGCCGTCGCTTTATGCCGAGCTGCTCGCCGATCCGCGCTATGTCGCGGCGGCGGTCAACACCGTGTTGTTTGTCGGCCTCGCGGTCAATTTGCAGATGGCCGGAGCTTTGCTGCTGTCGGGCTTCTTCGCGCGGCGCCGGCGCTGGATCAAGGCCCTTCTGGTCGTCTACATCCTGCCGTGGACCTTGCCGGCGGTTCCGGCGTTTCTGTCGTTCCACTGGATGCTGGTCGCCGACCGGCAAGGCCTGCTCGACAGCCTGTTGATGGCGGCGTTCGGGATCGCGGGTCCGAGCTGGTTCGAGCATGGCTGGCTGGCGCTCGCCTGCGACATCGTTTCCGACGTTTGGAAATGGATGCCGCTGTGGACCTTGATCCTGCTCGGCGGGCGGATGGCGATCCCGCCCGACCTCTATGAGGCGGCCGCGATCGACGGCGCCTCGCTTTATCGCCGGTTTGTCCATGTCACGCTGCCGCTGGTCGCGAACCTCTATTTGATCAGCACCCTGATCGCGACGATCTGGGCATTCGGCGACTACACCCCGGTTTTGTTTGTCTCGGGCGGCGGCCCGGCGTTTTCGTCGAACGTGCTGGCGACACTCGGGTTCCGCTATGCCCTCGACTTTGCCGACCCGCCGCTGGGCGTGGCGGCGGGCTTGTCGGCCCTGCCGCTGCTGATCCCGGTCGTTATCCTGCTGATGCGCCGGCTGCGCAAGTCGCAGGTTCAGTTGTGAGCATCGTGCTGTTTGCCCGCGGGCCGCGACGCCGGCCGCATTACCGGCTGCGGCGGGCGCTGGTCGAAATCGGCTCGGCAGCACTCGGCGCCGTCATCGCGGTCTGGTCGCTGATCCCGGTCTACAACATGTTTCTGGTGGCGCTCGACCCGGTCGGCCACAACGAGTTCACCGGCGAAATCTGGCCGCCGCAGCCGACCGTCGCCCCGTTTGTCGCGCTGTGGACCGAGGGGGTCGACGACGTCGAGCATATCTGGAGCCAATTCGGCAACAGCATCTTCATCGGCTTTGTGGTGATGGCGCTGACCGTGCTGGTCGGCTCGCTCGCCAGCTTCGCGATCGGCCGGATGCGCCTCGGCCGGGACTGGACGCTGACCAACACCGCGCTCCTTACTTATGTGATACCGTCATCGACCCTGATCATCCCGTTCTATCGGGTCATGCACATCTACCGCCTGCTGGACAGCCCGTGGGCGGTCGTTGCCGCGGAAGTGACGTTGGCCACGCCCTACGCCATCCTGGTGCTGCTGCAATATTCCAAGCTGATCCCGATCGAGCTCGACGACGCCGCGCGGATCGATGGCGCTTCGGCCGTCCAGGTCTATCTGCGCATCTACCTGCCGTTGATGGCGCCGGCGCTCGCGGCAATCGGAACCTTCGCATTGCTGTTTGCGTGGAACGACTATTTCTATCAATACATGCTGCTGATGTCGGAAAAGCACACGACCGTTGCGGTCGCCTTGGAGCAGTTCTTTGACGACGACGACGCGCCGTGGAACTACATGATGGCGATCGCAATCGTATATTCGCTGCCGCCGATCGCAGTCTTCTACGCCCTGCGCCGCTACATGGCGGCCGGGCTGACCCTGGGCGGCGTCAAAGGCTGACACCGCCCGCTCGCGCCGGGCAATGCCGGTCGCGGCGCTGTTGCGAAAACCGGGTTCTCGGCGGCAGCCGGCGGGCGACGACCCAGGGCTGACGAGCGCCACGGATACGCTATGGCAGGGGCCAATGTAGCCGCCTGCGGCAAACTCGGACGCTGCCGCAAGGCTGCGGTTGGGTTCTTTACCTTGCTCGAATCAAATGCGCAAGGCCGGTCTCGGTGTTGTGGGAACTCCCTCGGGACCTCTCGGTAGCAAGACCAGGATGACAAGCCGAAGGCTGGCTGTCGGCCGGGCGTCTGCCGACCGGGTCGTGTCCCCACCGAGCGGTGGTCATCGTGACCCGCCGATAGGGTTTGGTTGGAGCTATTCAACCGAACCGGGAACCCGGCGATGACCGATGAGATGATGAGCCTTCGCACGCTTCTGGAGAAGAGCTCGGATCGCCGATTGCTGGAGGCGGCACGGTCGGAACAGCTGAAGGTGCTCGATCCCGTTGGGTGAAATGGCGGATGGGGTGGGACCCTAACTGATATTTTAGTTGTTTGTTTTCGTTCCGGTTTTGGGCGACGGATGGGGGGAACCACGCTGCTTTCCCACGCCAAATCCTACGCGATTTTCGTGGATTAGGTTGGCGAAGGTTGGCGATGGCGTCAAGCCTCATCAGTGCCGACTTTTCTCAGCTTTCATGGCCACAAAGCGCCTGCTTGTGCAAGCGCCGGCACCGGCGGCAAAGGGCTCCAATCCGTCGGGCTGAGGATCAGCCCTTCGTCGTCGCACCAGTTTTCGCCGCTCCACTCTCCGACAAACCAGCGCGGCGCGCCCTCGCAGCCGGGCAGGGCCGCCCATAGCAGGCACGGGCCGAACTCGACGCCGGCCGATATCGGCGCGGTGTCGATCACCGCGACCGCGCACGTTGAAAGCGAAACAGCCTGGTCGGCGGCGTAACGAGCGTGCAAGGTCTCATTGTCGAACATCTCTATGTGCTCCAGGAAAGCCCGGCGGCTGAGAAGGCGCACGATGTCGCCCGCGCACGTCTTTGGCCGGTAAGGCTTGGACATCCACGCGCGCCCGCCGGGGCGTTCCTTGCCAGGGAAGTAGTGGGTGGACATCGTACATCGCCTTCTCAGGGGCGAGCGGGATCATCCATGGCGCCTTGTCAAAAAATCGTTATCGACGCCGCCCAAATTCAGTCAAATCGGAAGGGTGGAAAAATCGCCTGCGGCGGCCCACACGCGCCCGGAATGCTCCAGGGTACTTGGTTGTTGCCTCGAAAAGTCGTTTTACCTGTCGGGCAGCCCGCGCACGCGGTCATCTCGTCGATCGCCGCGATCTCGCTCGCCGCGCAATTCTCCTCCGGTGCGAAGGAGGTCAATATGCTCGCTGTAACCGCCGGCGCGGCGATCAGCATTATCGGCCGATCAATCGGGCTCTACGCGCGCCGGGCGAGGCAGATGCCAGCCCTTTTAATAACATCAACCCAGGCTTTCCCTCGCGCCTGCGCTTCGTCTATCGCCCGCAATTCAGCGGTGACGTCTTCGTATTCGATCGGCATTTCCGAGAGACCGCGGCGCGCGCCGCCCGCGCGGGCGATCAGACCTTGCAAGCTTGAGGCGCCGCCGGCGATTGCGCTGGTTAAACGGCTTTGCGGCGGCATCCTTGGACGCTCTGGCTGGCCTTGGGTTTCTTCCGGAAACAATGTTTGGGCAATCTGCTGTTCAGGTTCGGCGATTTCGGCGTCGGTTTCGTCGCCTACTTCTCTGGGCTCGGCGCGAGATCCTGCAAAGTCGCCTTCCGGGTTCTCGCTCGGTCCAAACC
>CAVQJP010000026.1:0-19313 GCA_963712825.1 uncultured Alphaproteobacteria bacterium | reverse complement strand
CAGCCTTTCCAGTATCTTAGGCTCTTTGCGGTTCGGCCAACCCTGTACTGGGTATCACTGGGGTATCCCCGGACCCGAAATCGGAGCGTCATGTTGAGTGGGATGGCCGGGACGGGAAGAGGGCGCCGGACCAGGCGCTGCCTGGCGCAGAGCCGGCGGGGTTTGGCGGGAGCGACGGCGCTCGGTCCGTAGAATTCCTTGGACTTTGTGGCGCAAGCGCCAGTAGGCCCCGTTGCTCCATTCCCCAAAAAATCTAACCCGACCAACCACATGCGCCCGATCGAGGTCGGCGCTTTTATCTTGCCGTCCTAATCGAGCACCGTTTCCACCCCTTCCCGGCAGTGAGACAAGAACGCGGGCGGGTCCCGCCCACTACGCCCAAGCTCCGGCGAGCGATTCCGCTTGCCGGATCACCAGGTCAACCGCTGCCCGTTGAAGGTCCGGCGGATATCCGTACCGAGCGAGCAGCTTGCGGACCTCGATGCGCATTTTCGCGCGGACGCTTTCCTTCTTCGTCCAATCGATGGTGGCCGAGCCGTGGATGCTCTGAACCAGCATCTGCGCCAGGAGCCGCAACTGCTTATGGGCCATCAGCTCGCGGGCCGAGCCGTTTTCTGCGAGGGCGTCATAGAAGGCGAGCTCCTCGCCGTTCAGCCCCAACTCAGTGCCCCGCGCTGCTTCGGCACTGATGTCCCTGGCGAGCGCGATCAGTTCCTCAATGACCTGGACGCTGTCGACTGCGCGGTTGTGGTATTTGCGCAGGGTATCGTCGAGCCGTTCGCTCAGTTTGCGCGCCTGAACGATGTTCGTCCGCTCGCGCGCCTTGATCTCCCCCGCGAGCAGCCGCCGGAGCGTTTCGACGGCCAGGTTCTTTTCCCCGGTCTGGCCGATCTCGGCGAGGAATTGTTCGGAGAGTATGGACAGATCCGGTTGGTCGAGACCGGCGGCCTTGAATACATCGAGAATGCCGTCCGCCATCACGGCACGCGACAGGAGTTGCCGCAGCTCCTGTTCCACGGCGGACCGACCGCGTCCGCTGCTCGATGTGTACTTGATCAAGTTGGCGCGAAGGACGGCTATCAGCGCGATTTCGTCGTGGCGGACGGCCACCCGCTCGTCACCGGCCGCCAGCGCATAGGCGGTTTCGAGTTCCGTAGCTGTCTTCAGGAAATCGTCGCGACGGCCGCCAGCCAAGAGCGTTTCGAGACAGCGTTTCAAGACGGTCAGCCGCCCGGCGGGTGCGGCGCCGAAAAATTCGCGCCACGGAGCGTCACCCAGCAGCGCCTCGGCGCTTTCGAGCCGCGTCAGCGTCTGGCGGACCGCTTCGTCCGCGTCGAGGCGCACCTGATCGCGGTCACGTGCGCTGTACTGCGCGAGCGCGGCGCGCAACTCGGCGCCGATCCCTAGGTAATCGACGATGAGTCCGCCCGGCTTGTCGCCCCACACGCGGTTCACCCGCGCGATTGCCTGCATCAGGCCATGTCCGCGCATGGGCTTGTCGATATAGAGCGTATGCAGCGATGGCGCATCAAACCCCGTCAGCCACATATCGCGCACGATTACCAAGTCGAATCCGGAACCGGGGTTCTTGAATTGCTCAGCGATGGCTTCGCGCCGCCGTTTGGTGCGTAGGTGAGGCTGCAACAGCGGCGGGTCCGTGTTGCCGTTGCCGGTGATCACGACCTTAAGGAAGCCCGTCGCATCGTCTTGCGGATCAGCGCTCACCCATTCGGGACGCAACGCGGCGATATGGTTGTACAGTTCGACGGCGACGCGACGGCTGATCGCGACGATCATGCCTTTGCCGCCGGCCATCGCCTCGCGCCGCCGCTCGAAATGCTCGACGATATCGGCCGCGATCTGCTCAACGCGATCCGGCGCGCCGACCACTTCTTCAAACCGGGTAAGCTTTCCCTTGCCCCGCTCGACCGCGATTTCGTCGCCCTCTGTCACTTCCTCGGCCAGCGCGTCCATTTGCTCGCGCTCTTCCGCCGAGAGTTTCAGATGCAGCTTAACGAGGCGGGCGGTGTAGAAGATCGGCACCGTCGCCCGATCGGCGACGGCCTGGCTCATGTCGTAAGTGTCGATGACATCGCCGAACACGTCGGCCGTGTTGCGGTCGCGCAACTCGATCGGTGTCCCGGTGAAGCCTACGAAAGTGGCATGGGGCAGGGCCTGTCGCAGGTAACCGGCGAAGCCAAGCTGCTGCCGCACATCGTCATCGCCGACCACGAAGCGTGTCTTGAGGCCGTATTGTGTTCGGTGCGCCTCGTCGGCGATGACGATGACGTTGCTGCGCTCGGTCAGCAGCGGGTGTCCGCCGTCCTCGCCGCGGAACTTCTGGATCGAGGTGAAGACGACGCCGCCGATATCGACCTTGAGCAGATCGCGCAGCTCGGCTGCGCTCTCAGCCTGCCGCGGTGTGATGCGCAGCGCCGAGCCATGCGCGCAGAAGGTGCCGAACAGTTGGTGATCGAGATCGTTGCGGTCGGTCTCGACGACGATTGTCGGGTTCTTTAGCGCTCGGGCAAGCTGCAACTGGCGGACGAAGAACAGCATGGTTAGCGACTTGCCCGCGCCTTGCGTGTGCCAGATCACACCGCCCTTCCGACCGCCGTTGATGCCAGCCGCGCGCTCTGTGGAAGCCAGCGCCTTCCGTACCGCGTGGAACTGGTGATAGCCGGCGAGCTTCTTGGATTTAACCACCCCGTCTTCGATCTCGAAGGCGACATAATCGACGATCAGATCGAGGAAGCGTTCCGGCGCGAATACGCCTCGGATCAGCACCTCAAGCTCGGGCCGTCCCTCATCCTCCAGCGCATCGCCGTCGATCGTGCGCCACGGGCCGAACCGGTCGAGCCCCGCCGTCAATGAGCCGATCCGCGCCTCGATCCCGTCGCTGATCACCAGCACTTGGTTGAAGCGCATCAGCTCGGGCATCTTGGCCTTGTAGTTCTGGAGCTGGGTATACGCCCGCTCCAGCGTCGCCTGCGCGTCGGCTGGGCTCTTCAGCTCCAGAATGGCCAGCGGCAGCCCATTGACGAAAACGGCAACATCGACGCGGATCGTCTCCCGCTCGCCCTGGATGATGAACTGATTGGCGACGAGCAGGCTGTTGGCCCGCGGGTTTGCGCGATCGAGCAGCCGCAGCCCGATCGTGCGCCGCTCGCCGTTCTCGGTGATTTCGACCGGGATACCGGACGCCAGCAGAGGATGCACGGTTCGGTTGTTTTCGAGCAAATCCTGGCTCGGCACGGCCAGCACGGCCCGCACCGCTGCATCGATCGTCGCCGGCGCCGCATCGGGGTTGAGCGTCGCGAGGGCGCTGCGCAGCTCGGGTTCGAGGATCGCCTGCCGGTAGTCCGTGCGCGCGCCGCTTGGACCACCGGGCGCCAGATAATCGCCCGGCACTGTGCGCCAGCCGATCAGCTCGAACCACGACAGCGCCGCAAGCTCGACCGCCCCTTCACGGAAGCCGGAGGCTCGGGATTCGGCAATCGTGTACAGTTCGGTCACGCGGCAGCCTCGCGAGCAGCGGTTTCCGCTGCTTGTTCCGCCTCCCATTCCAGCCGTGCGGCCTCGTATTGGGTCTCGTCGAGTTTATGCAGTATTTTACTCGCCAGGAACGACGAGCCGGCGATGTCGACACTGCCGTATTCATCATCGAGATAAGCGTTGAACGCTGCGAAATCCTCGTAAAGGGGTTCTGGTTGCGCCACGTGCGCCGCCACCCGACTCCAGGCCACTTCGAACAAAAAGCTGACGAGGGTGTCGCACAAGCCCCCTAGCATTACTGCATGCTGCCGTTCGAGCGTGGCCCAGTCGAGCGAGCCACCGTGCCGCAGATTAGGGATATTGCTTAACTCCGCCAGCGCGGCAGCGGCACCATTAATCGATCCCAATAGCTTGCGAATCGCCGCGTCAATTCTCTCCGCATTCGGATGATTGGGCAGAGAAAAGTTCAGTTCTTTAATTATACGGCTATTTCTGGCCGGAAAATCGATCGTGCCAATTAGATCGATGCCCAGCTGCGGCGCAATCGTCTCGTGAACGGCCTCAAACAGGGTCCGAACACAATGGAGGCAAAGCTGAGGTTCCGCTAGGATCGTTGCCTCAAGCGCTTCGACATGTCGGCGAAGGGATTCTGCGCGGTCAGGGTGCACCTCCATCAACGCGCGGAGCATTTGCAGCTGATAAGCCATCTTCAGGCTGCCGCAATCCGTTTCCCGGCGTCGGCGATCCGCAACTCGCCGGATATCAGCTTGGGGAGGACGGTATCTCGCAGAGAGGCGAGCGTTTTTTCCTGCGATGCTGTGGCCTTGGCGCGTCGCAGCAAGGGCATTGCTATCTCGCCAAACCGTTTTCGCGTGGCTTTGGATGGGCTAACTATTGGCATGGTTGCGAGCGAGCCTTCCCATACCGCATAGGGAATTGTCGATCCTGTTGAGCTGTTGGTTGCAAACTCAATTGTGGTCTCTTCGGACAAAAGAAACAGGCTGTACGCGAGGTCACAGGCATGATAAGGGCGAAGAACGAATACGGTCGTTCGCGTCGTCCCCTCAGATGGCGCAAGACACACTTTGTGGAAATAAGGGCGCATTGCGCCGAACAAAATATCATCCTTATCGAATTCAATGAGGCTGCTCTGAGCCTCGCTGCCTGGTCGAATATCTACAGCCGTTAGACACCGCGCCCTGATGGCATCGATCGGGATGTACGCTTTGCTTGCAGTTGAGGCGCCCGGTTGGGTCCGACGAATGACATTCGTCACGATCGAACCTAATCGATCCATCGACCATCCCTCTGGCAACCCATCGTCGCCCAAGCGATCGGGAAACAAGGCGGCAAGATCCTCGGAGAGACCGGTCGCGCGGCCTTCGGCCTTGGCGCGCACCGGATCGAAATCGACAAACCAACTCTTGAACAGCGCCCGCGCCATCCCCTCCAGTGTCTCCGCTATGCGCCGGTTCAACTCGATCTTGTCGTCCAAAGCGCCAAGCAGTGCAGCAATCGCCCGCTGCTCGTTTAACGGTGCGACATTGATCGGCGCGGGGTGAATGAAATTTCGATTGAGAGAGGGTTGTGCGCTCCCCGAGTTGAATTGTTTAAAATCGAATTGCTGAAGGAAGTAATAAGCAAACCGTGGGTCATTTCCATGGAAGTCGATTACATACAACGCGGTGTTAAGGGGCCAATAGCTAACCGGCGAGTAGCTAACCACCCCAAATGATGCGCCGCTGCGCCCCACTGTGACACCTGGGCCGGGTGCTCTGGTCTCATCGTGCCAGCCTGTGATCCCGAATGATCCGAGAATCGGCACGCGGCCCGGCCGGCGTTGGCCTTCGGGCAGATCATGCCCCCGCTGGAGCGTCACAAACTCCCCAAGCGGGATCGTGCGCCATGCCTGACTAGGCAAGGCCAAATTCCTTCAGTTTGGCGTCAATTGTGGCATCGAGCTTTGCGCCCTCCAGTTGCTGTTGACGCAGCAGCGAGACCAAGCGGCCTATCTTTTCGTCGAACGGCTCGTCGTCATCCTCCGCCGCCGCCGTCCCGACGTAGCGACCGGGAGTGAGCACATCACCTTGCGCGGCGATTTCGTCGGTGCTCGCCGCTTTGCAGAAGCCCGGCTCGTCGGCGTAGCGGCCGCCGCCCTCCCGCCACGCGTGATAGGCGTCGGCCACCTTTGCAACGTCATCATCGGTCAGCACCTTCAGCGTGCGGGTTTCCATCGTGCCGAGCTTGCGGGCATCGATGAACAGCGTTTCGCGCCGTCGGTCGCGCAGCTTCAGGTCGCGCACGAGGCCGTTCGACTTGTCGCGCGTCAGGAACCACAGGCAGACCGGTATTTGCGTCGTAGAGAACAACTGGCCTGGCAGGCTGACGATGCAGTCCACCAGATCGGCCGCGATGATCGCGCGGCGGATTTCGCCCTCGCCGGATTGCTGGCTCGACAGCGAGCCGTTGGCCAGCACGAAGCCAGCGTAGCCGTGCGGCGCGAGGTGGTGGATGAAGTGCTGCACCCAGGCGAAGTTGGCATTGCCGGAGGGCGGCACGCCATAGGGCCAGCGCTCGCCCGAGCGCAGCCGGTCGCCGCCCCAATCGCTGTCGTTGAACGGCGGGTTGGCAAGCACGAAATCCGCCTTCAGGCCGGGGTGCAGATCCTCGTGGAAGCTGTCCGCCCATTTCGGCCCGAGGTCGGCCTCGATGCCGCGAATGGCGAGGTTCATCTTGGCGAGGCGCCACGTCGTCGGGTTCGACTCCTGGCCGAAGATCGAGAAATCGTTGCGATTGCCGTTGTGCGCCGCGACGAACCGCTCCGACTGCACGAACATGCCGCCCGAGCCGCAGCACGGGTCGTAGACGCGCCCCTTGAACGGCTGCAACATCGCTACGAGCAGCCGCACGACAGATCCCGCGGTGTAGAACTGGCCGCCACGCTTCCCCTCGGCGATTGCGAATTGCCCGAGGAAATATTCGTAGACGCGGCCGAGCACGTCCTGCCCGTGGTGCTCGTCCCGGAACGCGAGGTCCGAAAACAGTTTGATCACCTCGCCGAGCCTGATCTGGTCAAGCTCGGGGCGGGCGTAGTTCTTGGTCAACACTCCCTTGAGGCTCGGGTTCTCGTTTTCAAGAGAGACCATCGCATCGTCGATAAGCTGACCGACAGTCGGCTCGACGCTCGTGGCCCTGGCCTTGATGAAATCCCAGCGCGCTTTTTCCGGCACCCAGAAGACGCTCTCCGAGGTGTACCAATCGCGGTCTTCGGCGAACTCCTCGGCCAGGTCCGGCGGGTTATCCGCAAACGCCTGCGCGCGCCGCTCTTCGAAGCGATCCGAGATGTATTTCAGGAAGATCAGGCCGAGCGCGACATGCTTGTATTCGGCGGCATCCATGTTGCCGCGCAGCTTGTCCGCCGCCGCCCACAGGGCGGTCTCGAAGGACAATTTCGGCGCCGCCTCCCGGCCGTCTCTCTTGCTGCTCGTCGCCACGCATTCCTCCCAGGGAGTCTCGCTGCGCCGTCGGCCCTGACGTTTTCCGCCCGGGCCTGCTCGGTGAATTGCGGGCCGGTCAGGTTTGGCCTTCCTCCGACAACATGATGCCTCGCGCGGCGAGCCTTCCGTGATCGCGCGCGATGATGGGGGTTTCTCGCCGAAATGGAAAGCCGCTCGGCCTTCGTTTTACGGTATTGCAACGGTCTCGATCAGCTCATCCAGGCGGCTCCACTGCTTTTCGCCGCGCTCGACCCGAAGTCCTCTGACCTTGGCCGCTTCCCAGTGCGCAAGGGGCGGCCGGGTGCGCAGCGCCAGCGCGCGGGTGGCAAGGGCGACGATTGCGCCGGCCGCCGCGTCGCGGTCGCCGCGTGCATCGGGATCGAGCGAGCGGCGCGATCAGGCACCGCACGGCATCGGCGCCGACCACGAAATTGACCGCGACGGCGCGTTCGACAGCGCCTCGCCGTCGGCGATTAGAACGGCAATCTCCGGCAGCGCCCGCAGCGCTCGGCGCCGCGCCATGATGTCGGGCCAACGCCAAAGGTCATCGCCCTCGCCGGTGCGGGTCAGCGGCAGCTCGTAATCGCCGCGCCCGGTGGTTTTGCGGTGCATGACCCGCCGCCATTCGAGATTTTCAGGAGCCGGCGGCACGCGCCACGCCCTCGCCATTGAACGGATCTCGTTCTCGATCTCTGCCGCCTCGGCGGCGGCCCGCTGCCGCTCCGGTTCCAGCACCGAAGGATCGGCGGCAATCAGGCGACAGACCTGGAGTAGTTGAACGGTTATCTCGTCATTCGTCAGCGCACGGAGCCCGTGGGGGTCATCCTCACTCGGTGCCAGCGCCTTTTCCAGCCGTGCGACTCTGTTGGCGAGCTTCATCGGGGCGGCTGTATCCGCCGCTGCTTCATGGTGGCTTCGACCACGGCCGCCAGTCCGCCTTCGGCTGCTATCACAGTGGCGAAGGCCTGCTGCCATTCGGCGTTCGACGTGGCTGCCGCCAGGGCGCGATCCTCATCGCTGGCCCGCTCGGGATCATCCCTGACGACGTGATAGGCATGCACGATAGCGCGCGCCCGGTCGATATCGTGACCGACGTGGGAAGCGCGCTCCAGCCGCCCGATGCGCTGTTCCAGCCTCCATGTCATTTCGTTTTCGCGGTCTGCCGCTCAAGCGCGGCAACCCGGCTTTCGATTTCGAGGGTCTCCAGAGCCTTGCGCCGTATTTCCAGCACTGCGGCGACGCTCGCGGCTTCCTCGGGCGTGAGTTCGCCTTGCCCCATCGCAAGCGCGACGGCGCCGACCGCGGCTCCGATGTCGCGGGCCGAGGTCATTTCGGGAATGGCAAATCTGACGGGCCGCCCCTTCCGCGGTGGCGCGATCCGATCGAGCACCAGCCGGGCGGCTGTCATGTCGCCATCCTTGGCGGCGGCCAGGACGGCGCGCACCACCGCCTCGGCGTCTTCCTGCATCAGCAGCTCGGCCGCCACGGTGGTGCGGTGGCGGGCGCCCTTCGGCTTACCGCCCGGATTGCCGGATTGGCCCCGCCGGAAAGGTCTCCCCCGCTGTATTCCCGCTGTATTTGCAGCCATGAACGTCAGCCCGAAAGTCTCGCCGATGCCGCCGCGATCAGCCGGGTCGCTAGCCGAACGGCGCGAAGCGGATCGAGCGAAACCGCGGCAATGGTGCCGCCCGCGCCATAGATAGTCAGCCGGGTCGGTTCGCCCGGCGCATCAGCGACAACCGCGTGTGCTTCTCCCAACCCGCGTGGGCTGGCGCGGGATCGAGCGCGGGATCACGCGGCCAGCTCCCAAGCGACGACACGGCCGGGCTCTGCTTGCTTGCGACGCCAAGTGCGCCGGTGCGCGTCTCGGTCGTCGCGGTGTTCGCCGACCCTGCAACCAGCCGGTGGCCGTCGAGCAGCCACAACAGCCCGGCGCGATCGATCCGAGCGAACGGGCGATCTCTGCCGAACAGGTCGTGCAGCCCCCAGATCGACGGTTTCGGCGGGTGCGCCCGAAAATGCGGGATCGGCGGTCGCGCTGGTCATGGCACCAATCCTGGCCGGTGGTCGCGGCAGTACCAGCGGCCGGACAGGTCGCCGCTGACGCCATAGCCGTACGCTCCCCAGGCGCCGCATTCGAGGCAAAAATGGAGATGCATCGGGCCGCGGCGATCGTCCCGACCGCGCCGAGCCGGGCAGGGCTGATCGAACGGTGGCTCCCCTGGCACCGGAGCGGCCGCGCACTCGAACCATGCCGCCGGGGCGAGCATGTCCGGCTCGACGATCGCCGGCGCTGAAATCTCGATCTCGGGAGTTTGGGCCGCTAAAGCTGCTAAAGCTGCTAAAGTTCCTGCTTCACCCTCGCCAACTTTAGCAGGATTAGCAACTTTAGCTGAGGCGGCCAGTTGATCCGCGCTATCGAGCGCCGCCCACGGATCGAAGAACCGGAATGCCGGCATGACGATCACCCGCGCACGACGCGCCAAGCCT
The DNA here is from genome assembly GCA_963712825.1 of uncultured Alphaproteobacteria bacterium. Classification (GTDB taxonomy): domain Bacteria; phylum Pseudomonadota; class Alphaproteobacteria; order ATCC43930; family CGMCC-115725; genus AP-15. Next base: position 9,831 of record CAVQJP010000026.1, on the reverse strand, counting down.
CGCGGCGGCGCTCGCTGGCAATCTCGGCACCCTGCGGTATGCGCACCAGCCATCCGTGATCCTCCAAGGCGGTTACGACTTGGCGCGCCGTCTTACCGTCGCGGATTGCGGCGGGGCCGCGCTGGTACAGGTCGGGCAGCGATATCGCCAGCTCCAGCCAATGGTTCAGCAGCCAGTCGAGTGCCTGCTGTGCCCGCCGCAGCTCGGCCGAAATCTGGCTGCCGCCCTGCAGCCGCAGCGCCTCGCCAGCATAGTGCTGTGCCAGCTCTGTCCCGGCCGCCATCTCGGTGTGCGCGATCTCGCCGGCGTCAATGTCGCGCACCAGCGTCAGCACCCCGGCGATCCGCGCCGCATGCTCCGGCAGCTTGTTCGCGACGCCGCTGATCGGGCGTAACTCGCCGTCATGCGTCAGCATCGTCTCGACCCGATCCGCGAAGGCGCGCCACAACCGCACCGCCGCCTCAGACAGCGGCAACGCGCGGGGCGCCAACTCATTTGGCCGATCGCTTGCGAGCGGCAGCGGCGCCTCGAGTATCGACAGCAGCCGGGCGCCGTAGCGCGCCATCGCCGGCGCCGTCTCGGGCGCCTCGCCGTGCGACAGCCGACTGCCCATCGCGGTGTCGGGGGCAGTCATCAGTGTGCGGGAAAGGAGGCCCTGATCGATAAGCAGCCGGTCGCGCAACCAAATATCGGCAACCGCCGGCTGCACCATCAAATTCAGCGACACGCGCCGGCCGGGCAGGATCGTCGCGCCGTCGCCGGCGCGCACCCGGCGGATCGGTTCTCCATCCCACGCGGCGGATAGCCCAGCCGCGGTGCGCAGCCGCGCCTCATCCGACATCCCGTGCCCGCCGATGAACTGGCCACCTTCGGCCGCGAAAATGCCGATGCTCGGCTGCCCGGCCGCGAGCAGCCGGCACATGCCCTCATAGGTCGGGTCCGGGCAGGTCAGCATCGGTATCAGCGGCGGGAGGGGCGCCGCGCCGAGTGCATCGAGTGCCGCGCGGATCGCGCCGCGGTCACCCTTGCCGGCCTTCTGCGCCGCCTCGCGCGCTCGGTCGTAGGCCGCGCGGTCATTATCGTAGCGGAGGCTGTCGCCGTCGTGCGCCTCGCGCAGCGTCGCCTCGCGCCGGCGGATCGGCCACATCGCCTCCGTGTCACACGCGCTCTTGCGCTCGCCGCTGGCGGCGACGGTGACGAGATATAGCGCCAGCGGGCGCGCCTGCCCCGGCCCGATGGGCAGCACGGCATCGGCATGCCCCTGGCCGGCCAGCGCCGCGGCGGCAAGCACCGACTGGCCGCAGATCGCGAGGGGCGCATGCACTCGGTCATGGATGGCGCGCGCCGCGGAGCCGAGCACGTCGCCGAGCATATCGACCGGGTACGGATCGGCCGGCTGCGTCTCCCGCATCAGCGGGCGTGGTGGCTCGGGCCTCACGTCCTCGGCCATGTCGACGATCCGGCGTACTTCGGCGGCACCGTCAGGCGGCGGCATCGCGCGCCTCCGCGAGATGGAGATAGGCGGGGCCGAGCAGCACGTCGTTGAAATCGGTTCCGGGCTCGGGCGGCAGGGCGAGTCGCACTCGCCGGCCTTCCGCAAGCCAGCGCAGCGCTGCGGCGCGGGCCGCGCGTTCGCCGGCGGCGTTGGCGTCGTGATCGGCCAGGATGACGACGGTGCGAACTATCGGCGGCAACGCGAGCGCGACCATGCCGGACGTGCTGAGCGCCGACCATGTGGGCAGCCCGCAAGCCTGCATGGCCGCGAGGCAGGTTTCGATGCCCTCGCCGATAAGTAAGGTTTTGTCAGGTTCGGCGAGCCGCACGCCGCCGCCGCCGATCGGCCCGAGTGACGCGCGGTCGCGGCGATGCCACTGTCCCGCCGCATCGCGATCGAACCAGGTGCGATGCACCCCGATCAGCCGCCCCTCGATGTCATCGACGCGCGCGACCATTGCCGGCAGGCAACGGCGCGCCTTCGCGTGCCAGCAGCGCGGCGCCCAGCGCAGCGAAAGCGGCGGGGCTATGGTGATGCCGCGCTCGGCAAGATAGTGCGCCACCGACGATCCGCGCGCCTCCTTTGCGGCGTCCCAAATCCGCCGCGCTGATTCGATCCGGCGGGCCGCGTCATCACTGCCCCTCGCCGGCGGCGTCGGCCGAACCTGTTCACCGTCACTGCCGTCGCCGATCAGCCCGCGCCGGCGCAGTTCGACCAGGATATCAGCGTGCGAGCATCCGGCATGGCAGACGGCGATCAATCCGCGCTCGCCATCGCGCAGCGCCAGCGTTGCGCTATGGCCCGTCCGGGAGCCATGCACCGGGCATACTGCCCGCCACCATCCGCCTGAGCGATGCGCGCTCCCAAGCGCCGCGGCGATCTCGGCCCCGGTCATTGCGCATCCGGCTCGGAAGTGCTGCCGCGCACCCGCCCTGCCAGCCACGCATCGAGATCACTGGCACGATATCGAACGAGCCTCCCGACTTTTACAAACCTGGGGCCGTCGCCACTCGCCCTATACCGTTCGAGAGTACGGACCGAGCAACCCAATTGCTCTGCAACGTCATTCTGCGAATAGAGTTGTTGTAGCTCCATGGCGCCCTGCCGCGTAATGCCGCGCAGTCGCGGCGGGCAGAGGCACTACCGCGCGCACCATCGCAATGGAATGGACTTCAAATCGCCTATTTGTTGTCCGCGAGAGCCAACGAAAGCAGCGTCAACGGCAGATCTTCGCCTGTCGTAGCCTTGTAGGCCTCAAGAAGCCTTCGATGCTGCTCCGCGCTTTTCGCGGCACGCCGTGCTCGTGCTTTCAAAAGGCGGCGCAGGTGGCGAGCGATTGCGTCAACGCTGGCGCCGTATCGAGCGCCCTTGCCGGCGGCGTACAAGCGCTCCGCGAGCTGCCGCGGAATAGCGCCCCTTTCCCGTTCTGTTTGAGCGCCGCGCGCCCATTCGTCATAGGCAGCGAGCAAACGCGCATTTCGGTCCTCGAACAGTCCAGGGCGGCCGGTTTCACCCTCCTGGTGCCCGCGCTTGCGCTTGGGAGGCGCCTCGACAAATAAGGCGCGAGCTTCGTCCTCGCCGAGCCGATCCTTTGCCTCGTTGTAGCAAGCCCTCAGAAATTTTCGGGCGCGCGCACGCCATTGGCTACGCTCATCCGGCGCTTCTGTGAGCAAACCAGGCAACGGTTCCAGAAAAGGGTTCCGCTCTAACCTTCGCTTTCCCGCTCCCAGGCGTTGAATTTTCTCAGGTATGAGGAAAACAGCGCCGCCGTGAAATGCAATATCGCCGCCCTTCATGCCCGCCGCTCGCCAAGACCTTCGGCCAGCAGCGTCACCGCCAGCGTGTTAAGGCTGACCCCTTCGCGCTTGGCCCGTTCGGCGAGGCGGCGATGCAGCGACTTCGGCGCGCGCAGCTGCCATTTGCCGCTGTACCCTTCGGCCGGCTCGGTCGAGGGCGGCGGGATCGGCCTGCCTGCCTCTTTCATTGCCGCAATCCAGCAGCGTTTCGCGTCCTCGCCGTTGGCGATGGCTTCCTCGACCGTCTCGCCGTCCGACATGCAGCCGGGCAGATCGGGGAACTCGACCAGGTAGCCGCCGCCTTCCTCGTCGGTCAGCGGCCGGACTGTGAAACGATATTTGGTGTCACTCATGGCTCGCTCGCACCGCCTCAATGAACGCGACAAAGCGGCGGACATAAACCGGCTTGATCGGCCGCCGGGACGGAACCGATACCGCCTCCGCGACGGCGGGATGCTCGAAAACCACGTGGCTACCGCCCGGCTTGCGAATGTTGATGCCATGGGCGGCAGCTACCGCCTCCAGGCTTCCGATCCGCCAATCGCGCGGGTTCGCCCGCATCCGGTCGAGCGTCTTGTCGGCGCGCGGCATACCCTGTCCGCTCTGGTCGGTTTAGATGGTATCAGTGGCGGTACTGCGCAAGCAAGCTCAGCGCCGCGCATCACCCCGTCGCGGTGGCAGGTCCACCACATCCGCGGCAGAAGCGGGATCGGACTTCCGGCTCATCGCGGCGGCAATCCTTGCGCCCACTGCGTCGTTGGCGGCGCGCAGCGGATCGGCCGACAGGTGCGCGTACCGCGCCGTCGTCGTGGCGTGCTTGTGACCGAGCAGGGCGCCGATGATCGGCAGGCTCAGCCCGCCGGCGGCGCCGACGCTTGCGAAACTGTGCCGCAGGTCGTGCAGCCGGACACCGCTCAGATCGGCGGCTCCGCGCACGCGCTCCCAAGCATTCTCAATGGCTGCGCTCGCGCTGTCAGCCCGCATGCCGGGGATCACCCGCGAGTTGTCCGCCATGCGGGGGAGTTCCTGGAGCAAGACGCGGGCCGGCGCGTTCAGATAGACGATCTTGGCGCCGGTTTTGCTGTCGGGCAACCGCAAGCATTCATGCTCGAAATCGACGTGCTCCCAGTGCAGATTGACGATCTCGCCGCGTCGGCACCCGGTCAACAGCAACAGCTTGATCGCTGCCGACGGGTAGGGATTGCCCGTCCGCTGCGCTTCCGCGTCGAGCGCCCCTGCCAGCCGCGCGATTTCCGCCTCGGACAGGAAGCGCTCGACCTTGCGCACCGGCGCCTTCTTGACGCCGCGCGCCGGGTTGTCGGCGCATAAGGCGCGTCCGACTGCAAACGCGAAGAGCGCGCCGACGAGCGCGACGCATTGCGCGGCAACGCCCCTGCCGCCCGTGGCCATGCTGCCGGACCGCCGTTTCTCGCCGCTCTCGATCCTCTCGGCCGTCTTGCCGGCCGTGACGGCGTTGCGCATCCGCTCGACGTCGGCGCCAACGATGCGATCGGCCCGCAGCTTGCCGAGCAAGGGCCGCAGGTGATGCTCGATGCGCCCCCGATCGGCCTTGAGGGTCGAGTGCTTCTTATGGCCGACGCCCTCTCGCAGATAGAGATCGATTAGCTCGCCGAAGGTCAGCGCCTTGCGGTCCTCCTGGCGCGCTGTCGCGGGATCCCGGCCGGCAGCAACCTCGGCGAGCAGCCGCTTTGCCTCGATGCGCGCCGTCTCTGCCGTCCACGGTGAACCGTGCTTGCCGATGGTCAGCTTGCGCAATGCCGCGCCCCGGCCCGAGCCGGCCCGGTAGTGTAGGATGTAGCTCTTGCCGCCGCCGGCCCGTGCACGGATGCCGAACCCCTTTACCTCGGCATCCCATAACACGGTCTCGGCATTGCCCGCCGGTGCCAAGCCGTCAACTGCTCGCTTCGTGATCTTGCCCTGCATGTCCCTTCCCGCCGAAACCGGTGTCTGGGTATCACCGGGGTATCACCAAAATTCGTACTATCGGCGGCTAATGTCGGATTCTGGCTGGAAAACGTCAAGTGAATTGGGGCTTCTGGTGATACCCGGCGAGGATCGGCGGCAGATGGCGGCTCAGGTTGTCGGACTCTGACTCCGCCAGTCTAGGTTCGAATCCTAGTCCCCCAGCCAGATTGCGCCTAGCTGTGCTCGGATCGAAGCACGTCTTCGCCACCCAGAAATGTCGGTTGGAGTTCGCGGTCGGCAGCTTCGGCACCTTCGCGCGAAGCCGGAGCCGGCCGGCAATATCGCCGACCGCTTGGCTCGCCCGGCCAGTCGCGCCGCGCCAACAGAGCCTGCCCTCGCGAAAGCCGGACACATCAGCGCACGCGAACCGATGCTTGCCATCCGCTCTTTTCCCTTGCGGTGCAGGGGCCGTCCACACACGTGACGGCTTCCCACCAACGAATTGGCTCGCACGCTCCTCAGCTCGCGAGCGGGTGGGGCTGCGGATTGGAGCCGTCGGTAAAGCGCGTAAGGCGGAACGGCGCCGGGTCCACCAGGGTCGGGTCGCCCGCGACCATGTCGGCGACGAGCTTGCCGGCACCGGGGCCGATGCCAAAGCCGTGGCCGGAAAACCCGGTCGCGATGAAAAAGCCGGGCAGGGCGTCGACCGGCGAGATCACCGGGATCGCGTCCGGCATCACGTCGATCATGCCGCCCCAGCGCTCGGCGATCGGAACGTCGGCGAACAACGGCAGGGCTTCGGCGACAGCCTTGCGCGCGCGGTCGAGAACGCGGTTGTCGGGCTCGGGGTCGAGCACTCGCATCGCCTCAAACGGGGTCGGCTCGTCCAACCCCCAACGCCGCTTCGTCTGCCACTCCTCGACCCAGCGGCGGCCGACGCGAAAGCGGAGCTTTTTCCAGTGCAGCCGCACCGCCGGGAGATACTCCGAGAACAGCCGAAAATTGTCGGGGACGAGGTCGATCGTGCGCATCCCCAATGTCGCCACCGTGTAGCCGCCGTCCATCCGTTTGCGGATGCCAAACAAGCCGCCCGAGGCGGAGATTTCCGGGCCGCCCGCCAATGGCTCGGTGCGCATGACCGAGGCCAGCACCTTTAGCTGCGGCAGTTCGATGCCGAGATTCCCGCAAAAGAGCCGCGACCAGGCGCCGCCGGCAAGCACGACCCGGTCGCAGGCGATCCGCCCGTTCTCCGTAACCACTGCGGCAACCCGGCCGCCCGCGGTTTCGACGCCGCGCACCGCGCAGCGCGTCAGGATCGCGGCACCCCTGCGCCGCGCCATCTCGGCGATCGCGGGTGAGGCGCGCTGCGGCTCGGCCTTGCCGTCGCTCGCCGTAAAGAGGCCGCCGGCCCAGTTGCCGCTGAGCCCCGGCAGCAATTCGGCCGCCTCGGCGCGGGTCAGCAAACGGGTGTCGAGCTGGTATTGCCGGGCATGGTCGAGCCAGGATTCGAGCTGACCCAATTCGGCCGCGGTCTCCGCCAGATACATGATGCCGGGCTGGCGAAAGCCGGTCTCGGCCTCGACCCGCTGGTTCATCCCCTGCCACAGCCGCAGACTCTCGATGATCAGCGGCAATTCGCGCGGATCGCGCCCCATCTTGCGGCACCAGCCCCAATTGCGGCTCGACTGCTCGCCGGCGATGTGCCCCTTTTCGCACAGCGCGACGGACACCCCCTTTTCCGCCAGAAACAGCGCGGTGCTCGTCCCGATGATGCCGCCGCCGATAATCACGACATCGGCGCGCCCCGGCAGCGCCTCGTCGGAACGGACAGGATCGACGCGCGGCGCCATCGCTCAGCTGATCGTCGCCCCCGCGAAAGCGGGGGTCCAGGGCCGGCGAACGGGCGCTGGTGTTCTGGGTTCCCGCTTTCGCGGAAATGATGAAAGCGGAAGTTGCATCAGTCGATCGCGGCGTGGACGAGGTTGGCGACCCGGTCGAGCCGCGCCGAGTGAAACGGGTCGGGCTGCACGTAATTGGTGACGTAGGTAAACGAGACACCGCTCGTCGGGTCCGCCCAGGAATACGAAGTGCCGGCGCCGCCATGGCCGAACGTCTCGGGTGCCGCGATCGCGCCGAGCCCGCGGATGCGGTCGCTGTCGCCGCGCACATGCGGGCCCAGCCCGCGATGCATCGGGATGCCGCCCATCGCGTCGTCGCCGCGCTCGCCGGTGTGGCTGCGCGTCACGTAGCTGACGAGCCGCGGCGACAACAGCCGCACCTCGCCGAGCCGGCCGCCGCCAAGCAGCATCTGATAAAACGCCGCCATGCCGCGCGCGGTCGCATAGCCGCCGCCGCTCGGCATCCCGGCTGCCCGGAACTCGGCCGAGTTGTCGCGCGCCTCGGCGGCATAGGTGTCGGCGCAGCGGCCCTGCTCGGCCGCCGGCACGCCAACAAAGACGTCGCCGGCCAGCCCCAAGGGCGCCAGCACCCGCTCGCGGATCGCGTCGCGGTAATCCTGGCCGGTAACCGTCTCGATCACCATCGCCTGGGTCAGGTGCGCCGCGCGCGGGTGGTATTGCAGCCGCGTCCCCGGTGTCCAGTCGAGTGAGAAGTCGCAGACTTCGGCGCGCATCCGGGCGTGGTCGGTCCAGGTCTCGCGGGTCACGTCGCCCGACGGAAACCCGCCCTGATGCGTCATGACCTGATGGAGGGTGATGTCGCCCTTGCCGCGCGCCGCAAATTCCGGCAGGTGGTCGGCAACCCGGTCCATAAACGAGAGCTCGCCCTCCTCGATCAGGGTCCACACCGCGGCACTGGTCAAAACCTTGGTCTGGCTGAACAGCAGGAAGAGCGTGCCGTCGGTCGCGGGTTCGCGTTCAGAATCGGTGCGGGCGTCGCCATAGCTGCGGAAGAATGCCAGCTGGCCATGCCGCGCCAGCGCGATCTGCGCGCCGGGATAGCGGCCTTCCTCGATGTGCTGGCGGATCAGCCGGTCGAGGTATTGCAAGGGCTTTGCGGCAAAGCCGAGCTTGGCGGGATCGCTCGGCGGCAGCGGATAAGCCTCGGACATGGCGCTCTCCTCGCGGGTTTCTGCCGGCATGCTACACGACCGCCGCCGGCCGCGGGAGAGGAATGCGCACCGTGCTCGTCGACGCAAGGGTCACCCAGTGTGCCCACTGGGGGAGCCGGCTGACCCGCGACAACCGCCCCAGTTGGGTCATTGCGAGGAGCCGAAGGCGACGCGGCAATCCCGGTCCTGAGACGCGGCTCGCTCGAACGAGATTGCTTCGCTGGCGCTCGCAATGACAGCCAATGCCCGGCGTCACCGCCCACGATTGTCGGGCGCCCGCCTTTGGTCCGCGCTCCTTCGGTGAGCGGCGTGCCCGTCACCAGGCTTCGCGGCCGCGGGCGGGACGGACGCTTCCGGCGCCGGACAATTCGCGCGCGGCAGCCTGCTCGGCTTCGTGCTTGTCGAACATGGCTTTGGCGGCGGCGTTGCGCTTGGCGCTGAATTCGGCGCGGTTGTCGCCGCACCACTGGAAGGAGGCGGCGCGGGGTGCGTTGGCCCGGCTGAAATGCGGCATCACATAGCGCGCGTAAAGCTCGTAGGAGCGCTTGGTCGCCTCGAAATCGGCCCAGTTGTGCGCCTGGTGCAGAAAGGCGCCGAATTCGCCCTGCTTTTCTTCAAGCCGCTCGATCAAGGCGATCGCGTCGTCGGGCGTGCCGCAAACGCCGTAGCGGTTTTCGACAAACCATTCGAGCGGGTCCTGGCCCGCCGGCACGATAAAGCGCGGCTGGTTGTTGTTGAGGTAGCCGAGATACCGCTCGAACCCGAACCGGGCATTGGCAAAGGCCTGCTCGCGGGTCTCGGCGATGTGCATCGGCCCGACCAGCCGCAGCCGGTTCGGGTCCATATGCCGGCCGTGCTCGGCCGCGACGTCGCCGGCAATGCGCCAGTTCGATCCGAGCGCGTCAAACCCGAACGGGTTGGTCGCCGCCACGCAGATCATGCCGAGATCGTATTTGCCGGCGAGCCTGCCGCCCGATGGCGTCACCGCGCTGACGACCGCGACCTCGGGATAGGGCTTGGTGTAGGGCAGCAGGTGCAGCCGGCAGCCCTCCATTGTGTACCAGTCGGTCCGCTCGGTGACGGTCTCGCCGCGGAACAGCCGCAGGATCACGTCGATCGCCTCGGCCATGCGGTCGCGCTGGGTCAACGGGTCGATCCCCATCATGATCGCGTCCGAAGCCAACAGACCCGGCCCGGCGCCGAACATGACCCGGCCGCGGGTCATGTGATCGAGCTGGACGATGCGGTCGGCGACCATCATCGGGTGGTGATAGGGCAGCGATATGACCCCGGTGCCGAGGCGGATGTGCCGGGTGCGCTCGGCGGCAAAGGCAATAAAGATCTCGGGCGAGCTGATGATCTCGTAGCCGGCCGAATGATGCTCGCCGATCCAGGCCTCGTGAAAGCCGAGCCTGTCGAGCCACGCAATCAGCTCGAGGTCGCGCTCCAGGCACTGGGTCGGGTTCTCCTCGTTCGGGTGGAACGGCGGCAGAAAGATGCCGTGGCGCAGATTGACAAGTGACATCCGACCCTCGCTGAGCTAC
>CAVQJP010000025.1:0-293600 GCA_963712825.1 uncultured Alphaproteobacteria bacterium | reverse complement strand
CACTTGTCAATCTGCGCCACGGCATCTTTCTGCCGCCGTTCCACCCGAACGAGGAGAACCCGACCCAGTGCCTGGAGCGCGACCTCGAGCTGATTGCGTGGCTCGACAGGCTCGGCTTTCACGAGGCCTGGATCGGCGAGCATCATTCGGCCGGCTACGAGATCATCAGCTCGCCCGAGATCTTTATTGCCTTTGCCGCCGAGCGCACCCGGCACATCCGCCTCGGCACCGGGGTCATATCGCTGCCCTATCACCACCCGATGATGGTCGCCGACCGCATCGTCCAGCTCGATCACATGACCCGCGGCCGGGTCATGTTCGGCGCCGGGCCGGGTCTGTTGGCTTCGGACGCGATCATGATGGGGATCGACCCGTTGACCCAGCGCGACCGCATGGCCGAGGCGATCGACGTGATCCTGCGGCTGTTCCGCGGCGAGACCGTCACCGAGCGGACCGACTGGTACACAATGGAGGGCTGCCGGCTGCACCTGCTGCCCTACACCAAGCCCTATCCCGAGGTCGCGGTCGTCAGCGCGGTGACGCCATCGGGCGGCAGGCTCGCCGGCAAATACGATCTCGGCATGATCTGCGTGGCGGCGACCAACCCGTTCGGGTTTGACGCGCTCGGATCGAACTGGCGCATTGCCGGCGACGTCGCGGCCGAGCACGGCCGGCATATGGACCCGAACCGGCTGCGGCTGGTCGGGCCGATGCACATCGCCGAGACCCGCGAGCAGGCCTTTGCCAATGCCCGGTTCGGGTTCGAGCGGTATCTCGGCTACCTCAACAACAACCAGCCGCGCTTTATCGTGCCGGCGGGCCAGGACCCGCTCGAATGGTTTGTCGAAAACCGCTACGGCGTTTGCGGCACGCCCGACGACGCGATCGCCTTGATCGAGCGGCTTGAAGAAAAGCAGGGCGAATTCGGCGCCTTTCTGCACCAGGCGCACAACTGGGCCGATTTCGAGGCGACCAAGCGCTCCTACGAGCTTTACGCGCGCTATGTGATGCCGCATTTCAGCCGGGCCAACGCACCCCGCGCCGCCTCCTTCCAGTGGTGCGGCGACAACCGCGCCGAATTCAGCGCCAAGCGCAACGCCGCCGCCAAAGCCATGTTCGACAAGCACGAAGCCGAGCAGGCTGCCGCGCGCGAATTGTCCGGCGCCGGAAGCGTCCGTCCCGCCCGCGGCCGCGAAGCCTGGTGACGGGCACGCCGCTCACCGAAGGAGCGAAGGCGGGCGCCCGACAATCGTGGGCGGTGACGCCGGGCATTGGCTGTCATTGCGAGCGCCAGCGAAGCAATCTCGTTCGAGCGAGCCGCGTCTCAGGACCGGGATTGCCGCGTCGCCTTCGGCTCCTCGCAATGACCCAACTGGGGCGGTTGTCGCGGGTCAGCCGGCTCCCCCAGTGGGCACACTGGGTGACCCTTGCGTCGACGAGCACGGTGCGCATTCCTCTCCCGCGGCCGGCGGCGGTCGTGTAGCATGCCGGCAGAAACCCGCGAGGAGAGCGCCATGTCCGAGGCTTATCCGCTGCCGCCGAGCGATCCCGCCAAGCTCGGCTTTGCCGCAAAGCCCTTGCAATACCTCGACCGGCTGATCCGCCAGCACATCGAGGAAGGCCGCTATCCCGGCGCGCAGATCGCGCTGGCGCGGCATGGCCAGCTGGCATTCTTCCGCAGCTATGGCGACGCCCGCACCGATTCTGAACGCGAACCCGCGACCGACGGCACGCTCTTCCTGCTGTTCAGCCAGACCAAGGTTTTGACCAGTGCCGCGGTGTGGACCCTGATCGAGGAGGGCGAGCTCTCGTTTATGGACCGGGTTGCCGACCACCTGCCGGAATTTGCGGCGCGCGGCAAGGGCGACATCACCCTCCATCAGGTCATGACGCATCAGGGCGGGTTTCCGTCGGGCGACGTGACCCGCGAGACCTGGACCGACCACGCCCGGATGCGCGCCGAAGTCTGCGACTTCTCGCTCGACTGGACACCGGGGACGCGGCTGCAATACCACCCGCGCGCGGCGCACCTGACCCAGGCGATGGTGATCGAGACGGTTACCGGCCAGGATTACCGCGACGCGATCCGCGAGCGGGTGCTGGCGCCCTTGGGGCTGGCCGGCGACGTCTTTGTTGGCGTGCCGGCGGCCGAGCAGGGCCGCTGCGCCGACACCTATGCCGCCGAGGCGCGCGACAACTCGGCCGAGTTCCGGGCAGCCGGGATGCCGAGCGGCGGCGGCTATGCGACCGCGCGCGGCATGGCGGCGTTCTATCAGATGCTGCTCGGCGGCGGCCGGCTCGGCGAGGTGCGGCTGTTGTCGCCGCGGCTCGTCAGCTACGTGACGCGCAGCCACACCGGCGAGCGCGGCGACGACGCGATGGGCGGCATCCCGATGCATCGCGGGCTGGGCCCGCATGTGCGCGGCGACAGCGACCGCATCCGCGGGCTCGGCGCGATCGCGGCACCCGAGACGTTCGGCCATGGCGGCGCCGGCACTTCGTATTCCTGGGCGGACCCGACGAGCGGTGTCTCGTTTACCTACGTCACCAATTACGTGCAGCCCGACCCGTTTCACTCGGCGCGGCTCGACCGGGTCGCCAACCTCGTCCACGCCGCGATCGACTGATGCAACTTCCGCTTTCGTCATTCCCGCGAAAGCGGGAACCCAGAACACCAGCGCTCGCTCGCCGGCCCTGGACCCCCGCTTTCGCGGGGGCGACGATCAGCTGAGCGATGGCGCCGCGCGTCGATCCTGTCCGTTCCGACGAGGCGCTGCCGGGGCGCGCCGATGTCGTGATTATCGGCGGCGGCATCATCGGGACGAGCACCGCGCTGTTTCTGGCGGAAAAGGGGGTGTCCGTCGCGCTGTGCGAAAAGGGGCACATCGCCGGCGAGCAGTCGAGCCGCAATTGGGGCTGGTGCCGCAAGATGGGGCGCGATCCGCGCGAATTGCCGCTGATCATCGAGAGCCTGCGGCTGTGGCAGGGGATGAACCAGCGGGTCGAGGCCGAGACCGGCTTTCGCCAGCCCGGCATCATGTATCTGGCGGAGACCGCGGCCGAATTGGGCCAGCTCGAATCCTGGCTCGACCATGCACGGCAATACCAGCTCGACACCCGTTTGCTGACCCGCGCCGAGGCGGCCGAACTGCTGCCGGGGCTCAGCGGCAACTGGGCCGGCGGCCTCTTTACGGCGAGCGACGGCAAGGCCGAGCCGCAGCACGCCGCACCCGCGATCGCCGAGATGGCGCGGCGCAGGGGTGCCGCGATCCTGACGCGCTGCGCGGTGCGCGGCGTCGAAACCGCGGGCGGCCGGGTTGCCGCGGTGGTCACGGAGAAAGGGCGGATCGCCTGCGACCGGGTCGTGCTTGCCGGCGGCGCCTGGTCGCGGCTCTTTCGCCGGCAATCTCGGCATCGAATTGCCCCAGCTGAAGGTGCTGGCCTCGGTCATGCGCACCGAGCCGTTGGCGGGCGGCCCGGAAATCTCGGCCTCGGGCGGCTTGTTCGGCATCCGCAAAAGGATGGACGGCGGCTACACGGTGGCGACATTGGGGATGCGCACGATCGACCTCGTCCCCGACAATTTTCGGCTGTTCTCGGAGTATCTCCCGGCGGTGCGGCTGCACTGGAAAAAGCTCCGCTTTCGCGTCGGCCGCCGCTGGGTCGAGGAGTGGCAGACGAAGCGGCGTTGGGGGTTGGACGAGCCGACCCCGTTTGAGGCGATGCGGGTGCTCGACCCCGAGCCCGACAACCGCGTTCTCGACCGCGCGCGCAAGGCTGTCGCCGAAGCCCTGCCGTTGTTCGCCGACGTTCCGATCGCCGAGCGCTGGGGCGGCATGATCGACGTGATGCCGGACGCGATCCCGGTGATCTCGCCGGTCGACACCCTGCCCGGCTTTTTCATCGCGACCGGCTTTTCCGGCCACGGCTTTGGCATCGGCCCCGGTGCCGGCAAGCTCGTCGCCGACATGGTCGCGGGCGACCCGACCCTGGTGGACCCGGCGCCGTTCCGCCTCACGCGCTTTACCGACGGCTCCAATCCGCAGCCCCACCCGCTCGCGAGCTGAGGAGCGTGCGAACCAATTCGTTGGTGGGAAGCCGTCACGTGTGTGGACGGCCCCTGCACCGCAAGGGAAAAGAGCGGATGGCAAGCATCGGTTCGCGTGCGCTGATGTGTCCGGCTTTCGCGAGGGCAGGCTCTGTTGGCGCGGCGCGACTGGCCGGGCGAGCCAAGCGGTCGGCGATATTGCCGGTCGGCTTCGGCCCCGAGCGCGAACGGTGCCGAAGCTGCGGACCGCGAACTCCAACCGACATTTCTGGGTGGCGAAGACGTGCTTCGATCCGAGCACAGCTGGGCGCAATCTGGCTGGGGGACTAGGATTCGAACCTAGACTGGCGGAGTCAGAGTCCGCTGTCCTACCGTTAGACGATCCCCCAAGCGCTCGCCGCAGCAAACCGTCCTGAGGCTGCGTCGATAGCACGATTGCACCGCGATTGGTAGGGCCTCGCCCAGTGCGGCGGCGGAGATCGGGCGCGATGCCCGCGCCCGGCTGAACGCCTGCCTTCTGGTGCGCGCGGCGGCAACACCCGATCTGTTTTCTGACCGGCCCAGAGGCCCGTCTTTAACTGGCGCCGGCGCTTGTTGGCCCCGCGCGGGCAGGCTCCCTCGGCTGTCCTTGGTCTGCCGACGCCAGCGGACTGGATTGGACAGCGCCTCTTTAAAACTGAGACACCGCAAAACCGAGACACTCGGGCATTTGTGGGGTTTTGAATTCGAGCCGCGCCTAGGTTACGATCGCCGGTCGTGTTTCAATGGGATGGTCTGCCGGCCGTGCACAAGCCGCTCGACAGCGGGGCAGCGGTTGGGGGCGGCGCCGCCGCTTCCATAGCGGCAAAGCTTGCGCGCGCTCCGTTGCCGCGGGTGGAGCCGGCGAGCGCCGCCGATCCGGCACCCGGCGCGTTGCCGCGCCGACATTTCGCTCCCCGTTTTGGCGCTCCGGTTGCAGCGCTCGATCTTGGAACCAACAATTGCCGGCTTTTGGTGGCGCGGCCGACCGGCATCGGCTTTCGCGTCATCGACGCCTTCTCGCGCATCGTGCGGCTCGGCGAGGGTGTGGCGGCGACCGGCGCCCTGTCCGCCGATGCAATCGCCCGCACTCTCGACGCGCTCAAGGTGTGCGCCGACAAGATCGCTTTTCGCCGCGTCGCCAACGGCCGGTTCGTCGCCACCGAGGCCTGCCGTCGCGCCTCCAATTGCGAGGAATTCCTCGCTCAGGTGCGGGCCGAAACCGGGCTTGTCATCGAAACCATCTCCACCGCGGAAGAGGCGCGCCTCGTCGTCTCCGGCTGCGCCCCGCTGCTCAACCCGCGCATCCCCTACGCCGTCGTGTTCGACATCGGCGGCGGGTCGACCGAGATCGTGCTGGTGCGCCTCGAAGGCGGGCGCGAGCGCCATTGCCGCCACCCGCGCATTCTGGGCTCGATGTCGCTGCCGCTCGGCGTCGTGACCCTGACCGACCGCTTTGGCGGCGAGGTTTCGCCCGCCACCTACCGGATGATGGTCGAAGAAGCAGCGGCGTCTCTTGCCGCCTTCGAACGCAGCTGGCGCATCCGCCGCCACATCCGCACCGGCCGGATGCAGATGCTCGGCAGCTCGGGCACGGTCACCACGCTCGCCGGAATTCACCTGGCGTTGCCGCGCTACATCCGGGCATTGGTTGACGGCAGCAGCCTGACCTTTGACCAGATCGCGGCGGTTTCGGCCCATCTCGCCGGGCTCGACCTTGCCGGGCGCGCCGCCAGCCCCTGTGTCGGGCGCGAGCGCGCCGACCTGGTGTTGAGCGGCTGCGCGATCCTCGACGCGATCTGCGAGACTTGGCCCGTCGGTCGGTTGCGGGTCGCCGACCGCGGGGTGCGCGAGGGCATCCTGTTCGACCTGATCCAGGGTTGAAGGTGCTTCGGCTCGCCTTCGGATGATCCTCGCGGGAGGATAGTTGAACCTTCTCGTCTTTTACGCCATGTTGGCTGTCAGCAAACTTGGCGGATGAGAATTGTTTATCGACACGATCCGCTGAAGGCTTTGCGTCGCATGCCGCGCCCCAAGGCGGAAGATGTCATTGCGGCTATTGCGCGCATAGCTGCTGACCCCTCAGCGCCCAATAACAACGTGCGGCCGCTCAAGGGAATACCGAATGGCTTTCGTATCCGGATCGGTGATTGGCGGGCATCCTACACGGTCGATCGGGCAGCGGCGGTAATCGACGTGTTCGAGATCGCGCCAAGAGGAGGAGCATATCGATGAGCGGGAGGAAAATCCGCTTCTTAGGAGAATTGGAAGGCAGCCTTAGTGCCCAGGCGATTGCTGTGGCGCTCGACGCCCGCTGCGTCGATGAAGCGGGCGATGCCGACCTTGTCGTAATGAGGCCAAAACATCTCGAGGAAATGCTGGAAGACGCGGCTGCCGCCGCCGCCTTTCACGCCACCCGCGGGCAGGAAGCGTTCCCGGCCGAGGTGGTCAGCCGCTTGGTCGCCGGTGAAAACGCCGTAAGGGTTTGGCGCGAATACCGCGGGCTCTCACAACGCGCGCTAGCGGAGCGGGCCGGTTTGAACTTCACCTATCTGTCGCAGATCGAGAGAGGCGCCCGAACGGGCGCGGTTAAGACGGTTAGAAAGCTCTCCGAAGTGTTGGGTCTGGAGCTAAGTGATCTTGTCTGAGAACAAGCGGCAAGCAATCCTCTAAACGAGGAGCTCCCGAATGGCGCGCGGAGATCGGGGCGGCGATCGGCCGCTGGCGGTGCGCGTGCGCAGCGCCGGACGGCGCAAGCCGTCCTCAACCGCGTGGTTGAGACGCCAGCTCAACGACCCCTATGTCGCCGCCGCCCGCCGGCAGGGCTACCGCTCGCGCGCCGCTTTCAAGCTGATCGAGCTCGATGAACGCTTTCGTTTGCTGAAGCGCGGCGTGCGGGTCGTCGATCTCGGCTGCGCGCCGGGCGGCTGGACCCAGGTGGCGGTCGAGCGCGCCGGACGCCACGGCCTCGTCGTCGGAGTCGACATCGCCGAGACGGCGCCGCTGGCCGGGGCGGTGATCCTGCGCGCCGACCTGACCGATCCGGCGGCGGTCGATCAGATACGAAGAGCGCTCCGCGGCCGCGCCGACATCGTGCTCAGCGACATGGCGCCGGCGACCACCGGGCACGCTGCGACCGACCATCTGCGCATCGTGGCGCTGGCCGAAGCCGCCTTTTCCGTCGCGGCGGAAATCCTCGCCCCCGGCGGCATTTTCGTCGCCAAGGTCTTTCAGGGCGGCGCCGAGGGCGAACTGCTGGCCCGGCTCAAGCGATCCTTTGCCGAGCTGCGCCATGCGAAGCCGCCGGCCAGCCGCGCCGAATTGGCCGAGACCTATGTCGTGGCCAAGGGTTTCCGCGAGTGATGCGCGATGGAGCCGGTCGCCTCGCGGCGCTGGCTCGCGCGCTCTTGCGGCATATCTGATCGCCTTCTCGGTTTGCTGTGTCGTCGCCGCGAAACTTGCGGTGCTTGAGCGCGTTTCCTCCCACATCGACCCTGACGGAAGGCTCGCCTGATGACGATCGACATTGTCGCCATACAACCGCTGATCGCGCTCGTTGCCGGTATCCTGATCTTGCTGGTTCCGCGCATACTGAATTACGTGGTCGCGATTTATTTGATCATCATCGGCGTCATGGGGTTGTGGCCGCACATCGTGCTGCACACGCCGCATTAGCGGCGGCGCTCGCAGCGCCGGCGGGTGAGGCCGTCGCCGTCTTCTCCCGCGCCGTGCCGGCGCTATTCGTTCCCGCAATTGCGGTCCAGCACATTTGTCACCTCGACGCCGTCGACCCACTGGTTCTTGGCAAAGCTCTGCCCCGGCGAAAGACTGATCGTTTTTCCGGGACGCCCGATCGTCGTTGCGCGCACGACCGTCCAGGTGCCGTTGACGCCGCGCTGAAAATCCCGGCAAGCGATCGGGCCGTCGGGAGCGACGATGGTCGCCGCTGTCGATGCAAGCGGCCACATGCCGCCGAGTAAAATCGCCGCGGCGGCGAGGGTTGACAGCGCTTTGTCGGTATGGCGGGTCATCGGCGTTCCTCCCGGCAGCTGAGTTTCACAGGCGAGCCGCGGTTGATGTCGCGCCGCGGCTGGAGAGTGCAACGCCTGCGGGTGCGAAATCGGTTCCACGCACCGCCGAGCGGCTCCATAGATCAGCCCCGACCGCGTCCTTGTTTCCGTGGATTTCCCTTGCGCGGCGGCACAGCCCAGCTCCGCGCGGCGGGGGATTGCCGAAGCGCGCGAAAATACGCGATGCTGCAGCGGTTCTGGGGAGATCGCACGAAGATGAACATCGACAAAGCCGTCAACATCGAAGACCTGCACCGCATGGCGAAACGGCGGCTGCCGAAAATCGCCTTTGACTTTATCGAAGGCGGTCTTGAAGACGAGCGCGGTCTCGAAACCAACACCTCGGCCTT
Source organism: uncultured Alphaproteobacteria bacterium (assembly GCA_963712825.1). GTDB lineage: Bacteria > Pseudomonadota > Alphaproteobacteria > ATCC43930 > CGMCC-115725 > AP-15. The sequence continues at coordinate 285,114 of CAVQJP010000025.1, read as the reverse complement.
TCACAAGCATCAGCTGCTGCCGCGCTATCTCGTCGACGTGTCGACGCGCGACCAGTCGAAAACGATCTTCGGCCAAACCTTTGCGAGCCCGTTCGGCATTTCGCCGACCGGCGGGGCCGGCCTCTTCCGCTATCACGCCGACCTGATGCTGGCCGAGGCCGCGCGCGACGCCAACATCCCGTATATCATGTCGGGCGCCAGCAACGACGCGATCGAGGCGGCGGCCAAGATCGCGCCAAAGAACCATTGGTACCAGCTCTATGCCGCGCGCGACCCGCAGGTCAACGCCGACCTGATCAGGCGCACCGCCGACGCCGGGCTCGGCGCGCTGGTGCTTACCGTCGACACTCCGGTCGGGTCAAAGCGCGAGCGCAACATCAGGAACGGCTTTTCCAACATCCGCGGCGGCCTGTTTCAGGCATTGAGCCTCAAACCCGCGATCCTCGCCGAGGCGCTGATCCACCCCGGCTGGATCGTCGAATATCTGAAACGCGGCGGCGGCACGCCGATGCTCGGCAACTGGCAGGCCTACGCGCCGGCGGGTGCGGATGCCGAAGGGGTCTACAAATACGCGTCCTCGGTGCGCCCGTTCAACGCGCAGACCTGGCGCGACCTGGAGACCTACCGCAAGCTGTTCCCGCGGGCACTCGTCGTCAAAGGCATCATGAGCCCTGCCGACGCGCTGCGCTGTGTCGAAATCGGCTGTGACGGCATCCTCGTGTCGAACCATGGCGGGCGCCAGCTCGACCAGGCGCCGGGCTCGCTCGACGTGCTGCCGGCGATCAAGGCCGCGGTTGGCGACAAGCTCACCCTGCTGCTCGACAGCGGCGTGCGCCGCGGCGCCGACATCCTGATCGCCCTCTGCCTCGGCGCCGATTTCTGTTTTATGGGGCGCCCGACCCTCTATGGCGCCGCGGCCGGCGGGCTCCCCGGCGTCAAAAAGGCGATCGACATCTTTGTCAACGAGATCGACCTCGTGATGGGCCAGATCGGCTGCCCAAGCCTCGGTGAGCTCGGCCCCGATTTCCTGTGGACCGAGGACTGGCCGCGCAACCGCTGAACCGACCCGATAGCGGATGCCTTCTGACGGATAGCACCGGTTTTTTTCCACACCGGCGAAGGCCGGGTGCCATGGTTGAGATGCGTCCCGTTCTGCGCCGGGATGGCGGCAGCAATGGAGGCGGGTGTCAGGTTCGTATTATAAGCGGCTGATCGAAGGCGTTGCCGAAGACGAGTGCCGGCTGGGTGCGCGATATCGGCGTTCCGCTGGCCGCTCGACCGGTGGCCATCGAATGGCTATCTTCGGCCGATGAGCACCCACAGTGTCGCCGAAGCCAAGAACCAGTTGTCGAAGCTGATCGATCGCGCCCTCAAGGGCGAGGGCGTGGTCATCACCCGCCGTGGCGAACCCGTCGTGGAGTTGAAGCCGGTGCGACCGGCGCCGCGCCCGATTACCGAGGCGGACATCGAATGGCTGCGCGCCAGGCGCATCGGGCGGACCCCGGCTAAAACCGACGCAGCCACCCTCATCCGCGAAATGCGTGATGAAGGCGAGAAGTGAGCTTTTACCTCGATGCCAATATTCTCGTAGCCCTATTGACCCCCGAGCCGCTGAGCGAGCGCGCGGACAATTTTGTACAAAGCAATGTGGAGCGGCTAATTGTCAGCGACTTCGCCGCCGCCGAGTTCGTATCTGCAATTGCGAGGCGCGTTCGCACTCGGGAGACCACCGTCGCGAACGCGCGCAAGGACCTCGCCGATTTCGAAGTTTGGACCGCGCGATTTACCGACCGAACCGACCTCAACGCCGGTGATGTCGCGGCCGCCACGGCCTATATGCGGCGGCTCGATCTGACATTGCTGACACCCGATGCGCTGCACATCGCCATCGCAGGGCGAGTGGACGCAACTCTCGTCACCTTCGACCGAGCCATGGCAGCTGCCGTCCGCGCGCTCGGCATGGCGGTCGTGACGCCCTAACGGGTTGGTCGGCTCCGGGCGAAACCCGCATTGTTGCGCAGATGTGGCATTTTCAGCGGGACCCATTGCGATGCGGCTCAACGACGCGATCAACATCGAAAACGCGTATCGGATAGCGAAGCGCAAGCTGCCACAGACCATGTAAGAGGCGGTCAAAGTCGCGCCGAACAACACCTGGTTCCAGGTCTAAGACGCCGAGGATCCTAGCCTGAGCGACGCGCTGATCGGGCGGGCGCGCGATTGCGGCATCGGCGCGCAGGTCTTGACCGTCGACGTGCTGGTGCCATGGCGGGCGCCAGCTCGACCAGGCGCCGGGCTCGCTCGATGTGATGGGCCAGATCGGCTGCCCAAGCCTCAGTGAGCTCGGCCCCGATTTCCTGTGGACCAAGGACTGGCCGCGCAACCGCTGAACCGCCGCTTTTTCGGTCACGAGACCGGGTCGCGCGGGTCGGTCCGGTCACACCGTCGGTCGGCAGCGGGATGCGCGAAGGTTTCGCGAACTTTTTCAGCTTATTGATCCGTCAAGCGCTGTGCCTAAATCGCGGGAATGACCGACATCCCGACTTTCGCGATCCCGCCGAGCTTTCTCGGCGTCCGCCGCACCGATCCGGGCGCGGCATTTTGCATCGCCGGCATTCCCTATGATCTCGGCACCTCGAACCGGCCGGGAGCGCGCTTTGGACCGGAGGCGATCCGCCGGGCGAGCCGGATGCTGGTCGACGGCGACCATCCGGCGAATTGGGGCGACCCGGCGCAGCGCGACCTCGCCGACATCGGTGACTTCCAAATCGCCCATGGCGACATTTTAGGGAGCCTCGCCAAAATCGAGGCGCAGGCCGCAGCGATCAGCCATCTGGCGGCGCTCGGCGGCGACCACACCGTTACCTTGGCCCTGTTGCGCGCCTTGGCGAAGCGCCGCGGCGCACCGCTGGGCCTCGTCCATTTCGACGCGCATGTCGACACCTGGCCCGACAGCTTTGGCCTCGTTTGGGGCCACGGGTCGCCGTTTTACCACGCCATCGAAGAAGGATTGATTGACCCTCGCCATACGGTGCAGGTCGGCATCCGCTCGCCGATGCACAAAGACGTGCATGACTGGACCGTCGGCAAGGGGGTGACGATCGTCTTTGCCGAGGAAGTGCACGAAGCCGGCCCCGCCAGTGTCGCCGAACGGGTCCGCGCCGTGATCGGCGACGCCGCGGCCTATCTGACCTTTGACATCGACGCACTCGACCCGGCTTTCGCGCCGGGCACCGGCACGCCCGAAGTGGGCGGTCTTGCGAGCTGGCAGGCCCGCGGCATACTGCGCCGCCTCGCCGGTCTCGATTTTGTCGGCATGGATGTCGTCGAAGTGTCGCCACCCTACGACGTCTCGGAGATCACCGCGCTCGCCGCCGCTACTTTCGTCTGGGACTACATCGCGCTCCTCGCACCGCATGGCTGACGGTCGGGTAGACCCTGCGAGCGCCTAGGCCTACATAAAGGAGGTGGGCCGGGCGAGGCGGTAACCCCGGCCGGCCGCTCTTCGGCCCGGCTCAGGGTGACGGAGGACGAGGGAGAACTCGCCGTCGCCAGACCCGAAGCCGGAGCGCCAGGAGAAGAAGCCGGAGTGCCCGGAGAAAACGTATCTTTCTCATGCGCTTCCTGGTCAAACGTCCGCCGCCGATGCCGTGCCGGAGGACTGTCCTTGTTCGCTCGACGACATCTGCCGCGATGGTTGGTATCCCAAGCGCGCGGGAAACAAGCCGTAGGGACCTGGTTGGGCTGAAGATGGCGCGGCGTGCGGCTGCGGAGGGGTTGAACTGATGCCCGACGGACCTCGCTACGACGACGATTTCTATGCCTGGACCCAGCACCAGGCGGCGGTGCTGCGCGCGATGCTGGCGGTCGACAATCGCTTTGACCGCGAGCATGTCGCCGAGGAGATCGAGGATTTGGGCAAAAGCGAGCGCGACGCGGTGCGAAGCCAAATCCGTCGCGTCATCGAACATTTTCTGAAGCTCGCCTATTCGCCGGCCGAGCAGCCGCGCTTCGACTGGATGGACTCGGTCGTCGAGGCGCGCGCCGTGTTGGGCGACAAGCTTACGCCGACCCTGGGCCGCGATGCCGAAGCGATGCTTGCCAAGCTTTACGATGACGGGCGGGAGAGAGCCGAACTAAGCCTCCGGAGCTATGGGGCGACCGAGGCGGCCGGAAGACTGCCTGCCAGCTGTCCTTACACCTTGGACCAGATATTGCTTCGCGGGTGGTACCCGAATCGGGATGGAGAAACGCCGTGACCCGTGATTTTCTCGGCTAGTCTCGCCCCGAGCCGCCGCCCCCCGTCTAGACTGGTCTAGCCTGGCTCCAATCGCTCTCTATTCGAGATTTACTTCCCCTAAGCAGCCGGGCTTGCGAACCGTGCCGCGTGCCGGAAATCGTGCCGGGCAGTCAGCGGCGGCGAACCCCCGCTGCGCCGTTCCGGCTGAGATGCCGCCGCCCACCCGTTCCTACAGATCGAGCGAGCGCGAGCTTCGGCTCGCACCCGCCGGGACAGGTGTCGCCCCTATCGGCCGCAAACCTGGTCGGCTAGAGCGTGATCCGGTTAGGCTGAAGCATGCCGGCATTGGTGAGGTAGTTGGCGCATTCCTTTGGGGTGAAGCGGTCGAGGAGACTGCCGATGCCACGCCAGGTGGCCTCGATCGTGCGCGGGTCGGTTTTGCGGAGCAGTGTCTTCAGCTTGGCGAAGACCTGCTCGATCGGGTTGAGATCGGGCGAGTAGCGCGGCAGGAAGAACAGCTTGGCGCCGGCGGCGCGGATCAGGCGGCGCACCGCCTTGCCCTTATGACTGCCGAGATTGTCCATGACGACAACGTCGCCGGGGCTGAGAGTCGGCACCAGGAACTGCTCGACATAGGCACGAAAGCTGGCGCCGTTGATCGGCCCGTCAATGACGCAGGGCGCGGTGATGCGGTCGCAGCGCAACGCCGCCAGAAAGAGCCTGCCCCGGCGCAGGCCGGGGTAAGCGTGCGCCAGCGGCCGTGCGGCACCTTGGCGACCAGGCGGGCGCCGCGGCGGCAGCGGCCATGGCGGCGGGTCATGTTGGTCTTGGCCCAGAGCCTGCCCCGGCGCAGGCCGGGGTCTCGTCGATGAACACCAGGCGCTGGGGGTCAAGCCGGCCCTGATGCGTCTTCCAGCGGGTCCGGCGGCGGGCGATGTCGGCGCGATCCCCGGCCTGCGCCGGGGCAGGCTCTGCTCGCTGGCGTGCAGGCTTTTTTTTAAAGGTGATCCCCTCGTGGCGGAAGAAGCGCCAGACTGCCCCGTAGCTCGCCGGCGTGCCGCGCTCAGCCAGCTCAGCCATTACCGCCCGAAGGGTCAGATCCGGCTTTTCGGCGATCCGCGCCGATAGCCACGCGCGCTCGCCCCGCAGCCGCAGCGGCCGCCGCCCGCCCATCGGCTTGGCCGCGGCACTGCCAGTGGCCCGCCAGCGCTGCGACCATTTGACCACGCTGGCGACGCTGACCCCAAACAGCGCCGCCGTCGCCCGACAGGTGCGACCGCTCGCCACCGCAGCAACCACCCGATCGCGCAGGTCCTGTGAATAGGGTCTTGCCATTCGATGCTGGCCCCCAACCCCAGCCAGCATCTTGAATCACAAAATCCGGTGTGTGGGAATATCTACTCAATTCAAACTCTTGGGATCACGCTCTAGCGCTTGGATGCATTCGAATGATTCAAACTCGTGGCCCCTTTTTTGCCTTCCCGGCGGAGGCCGGGACCCATTTCCGCCATGGGCACCGGCCTTCGCCGGTGTGGTCGGATTTTGGCGTGGCATTGGTCTGCGCTCACCAAGTGAATCTTCAGAATGCGTCGGTGCGCTAGCGCCACAGCTGGCGGGTGGCGAGGGCCGCACCCTGCGCCAGCGCGTCGAGCTTGGCCCAGGCGATCTGCGGGTGAACCCGGCCGCCGAGGCCGCAATCGGTGGAGGCGATGACCCGCTCGCGCCCGACCGCGTCGGCAAAGCGTAGGATGCGGTCGGCCACCAGTTCCGGATGCTCGACGACGTTGGTGGCGTGGCTGACGACCCCCGGCAGGATGATTTTGCCGTCCGGCAATTCGACCTCCTGCCACACCTTCCATTCGTGCTCGTGGCGGACATTGCCGGCCTCGAACGAATAGGCCTGGGCATTGACCTTCAGCATCACTTCGACGATGTCGCGCATCGGCAGGTCGGTCGTGTGCGGGCCGTGCCAGCTGCCCCAGCACAAATGAAAGCGGATGCGGTCCTCGGGCAGACCGCGCAGCGCATGGTTCAACGCTTCGACCCGGACCATCGTAAACTTCTGGTAGTCTTCGACCGCGGGCTCGGGGTCGATCATGTCCCACCCGGTCGCGGTCGCCGGGTCGTCGAGCTGCAGGATCAGCCCGGCGTCGACGATCGCCTTGTACTCCTCGCGCATCGCCTCGGCCCAGGCATGGAGAAACTCCTCGTCGCTCCGGTAGTAGGTGTTGGGAATGCGGTAGGCGCTGCCCGGCGCCACCGAGGTCATGAAACCTTCCTCGACCCCGGCCGCCGTCAACGCCGCCTTGAAGTTGTCGATGTCGGCCCTGATGGCGTCCTGGCCGGTATAGGTCAGCGGACCCACGCACACCGGTCCTGTGGTCGGGCGCGGCCCCATGAACACCCCCAACTCGCGATCGGCATAAGCCTCGGCAAACCGCACGCGGTCGCGCCGGCGGGCGGCGTTCAACAGCACGATCTCGCCCGGGCGCGCCGGCCGCGGGGGCACATCGTCGAGGCTTGGGCCGCCGAGCTCGAGCCCGCCGAGCCGCAGGAACACGTAGTTCCACCAGGCACCGTAATTGACCCGGTGGCCGACCGACTTGCCGAACTCGCCGTCGCCCGGCACGTCGACGCCGAGCTCCTTCTGATGGCGCACGGCATCGCCGACCGCGCCCCGCAACGTCGCCTGGAACGCCGGCTCGTCAGGCGCCTCGCCGGCGTCGCGCGCGCGGTTCGCCGCGATCAAATCGTCGGGGCGCGGCAGGCTGCCGACATGGCTCGTCAGGATATGGTCGGTGCTGGTTCTCATGGTCCCCTACCCCACAGCTGGCGGCTCGCCAGCGCCGCACCCTGCGCCAGCGCCTCGAGCTTGGCCCAGGCGATCTGCGGGTGAACCCGGCCGCCGAGCCCGCAATCGGTGGACGCGATGACCCGCTCGCGTCCGACCGCGTCGGCAAAGTGGCGAATGCGGTCGGCGACGAGCTCGGGGTGCTCGACGACGTTGGTCGCGTGGCTGACCACCCCCGGCAGGATCAGCTTGCCCTCCGGCAGTTTGACCTCCTGCCACACCTTCCATTCGTGCTCGTGGCGGACATTGCCGGCCTCGAACGAATAGGCTTGTGCATTGACCTTCAGCATGACCTCGACGATGTCGCGCATCGCAATGTCGCTGACATGCGGCCCGTGCCAGCTACCCCAGCATAAATGAAAGCGGATGCGGTCCGCCGGCAAGCCCCGGATCGCGTGGTTCAACGCCTCGACGCGCAGCATCGTGAACTTCTGGTATTCTTCGACCGTCGGCGCCGGGTTGATCATGTCCCAGTTTTCGGCGATCGCCGGGTCGTCGAGCTGCAGCACCAGTCCGGCCTCGAGGATCGCCTTGTACTCCTCGCGCATCGCCTCGGCGCAGGCGTAGAGCAATTCTTCGTCGGTCTTGTAGTATTCGTTGCCGATGCGCGCGGCGCTGCCCGGCGCCACCGCGCTCATAAAGCCTTCCACGACCCCGGCCGCCGCCAACGCCGCTTTGAAACGGGCGATATCCGCCTTGATCGCGTCGTCGCCGGTATAGGTCAGCGGGGTGACGCAGACCGGCGCTGGCGGGCGCGGGCCGGTGGTGATGCCGGAATCGGGGTCGCCATAGGCGGCGGCGAACTGGGTGCGGTCGCGGCGGTCGCCAAAGCTCGTCAGCACGACCTCGCCCGGGCGCGAGCGCCGCGGCGCCATCTCGTAGAGGCTCGGCCCGTCGTGCCTGAGCCCGCCGAGGCGCTGCCACGAATAGCGCCACCACGAGCCGTAGTTGACGCTCTGGCCCATCGGCTTGCCGAACTCGCCGTCGCCCGGAATGTCGATGCCGAGATCCTGCTGATGCCGCACGACGTCGCCGACGGCCTCGCGCAAGGTGTCTTCGTAACGCCGCTCATCGAGCGCCGCACCGGTCTCGTGCGCGCGGTTGGCTGCGATCAGCGCATCCGGGCGCGGCAGGCTGCCGGCATGGCTTGTCAGGATACGATCGGTGCTGCGTCTCATCGCTCCTCCCCTGTTTTTGGCCGGCCGAACAGCGGCGCGGCGTGTGCGGCATAGATTTTAACACCAAGCGTCCGCGCTTTCCTCTCGCTTCATGAAGCAGAAGCGCATCGAATGCACCGAGTGCGACATGCCGCGGCTGTGGTTTTGTCCGCAGCCCTCCGCTACCATTTTTGCCGAAAGCGGGGGCCACGAGGAGGCCGAATGTCGGGATTACTGAAAAGTTTCGAGATACGCGCGGAATGGGATGGCGAGGCCGGTGTGTGGTGGTGCTCCAATGACGAACTGCCCTTGACGACGGAAGCGCCGACCTTTGAGCAGCTAGTTTCCCGGGTGCTCGAAATCGCCCCCGAAATCGCAGCCGAAAACGGGCTTGCAACGCCTGCTGAGGAGATCGAGCTCCACGTCATCGCGGAGCGCGTGCAATCGGTGCCGGTAGTCGCTGCCGCTTGAATGCCCGCCACGCTTGATCGCGAGCTGCGGCGACTGCTCGGGGTGCGCGGTGTGCCGGCTTTGTAACCGCCCATAGGGCTTGCCCACCTGACGGTGGGCAATTATGTGGTTTACCAAGCCGCCCGCTCAGGTTCTACTCGCATTCCGGAACTGCGGGACTGCCCCGATGAGCGAGGCGCTGTTGCGCGACATCGCCGACTACTGCCGCCACGCCGGCATGGCGGAGTCGACCTTTGGCCGCCTCGCGGTCAATGACGGCAAGCTCGTCAGCCGGCTCCGCCTCGGCGGTCGCGTAACCACTGACACCGCCGACCGGGTCCACGCCTTTATCGCGCGCCAGCCCGAACCCGCGGTCAACGGCGTCCCGGCCGCCGCGGCTCCGATCCTCGTCCCGCCGGCCGCCGCGGGAGCGGCGCGCAACTTTCGCTTTTACGACAATCGCCAGAAATACCTGCTGTTTGTCACGACCTGCGGCGAAAAGTGGGCAATAGCCCAACGAGTGGGCATGGAGTTGGGCAACATCCACCCGCGTCCGCCGGCATTGCGTCTGTTCGACGCCGGCACCGGCGACGGCACCGTCCTGACGCGCACGATGCGGGCGATGCACCAGCGCTTTCCGACGATGCCGTTCTACGTCGTCGCGAAAGAGATCAGCCTCGAAGATGTCCGCCTGACCTTGGAAAAGATGCCCGACCGCCTGTTCGAGCACCCGGCGACCGTCCTCGTCATGACCAACATGTACTACGCCGAGGCGCCGTGGCTGAGCCCGCGGTCGGTCACCGCGGCGACGAGCCTCGTCTGGCACGAATTGCCGCTCACCGGCAGCACCGCGCACGATTTCGAGCTGCAGATCGGCGACCTGCAGACCGTTCTGAACGAACACTGGCAGGCGCGGGCCAGCGCCGGCAGCGGCAACCCGGTCTACGACAAGCCGGTCGTGCTGGTGGTCTATCGCGAGGATCACAAATTCCTGCTCGACCAGGTGCGCCCGCGCCGCGGCTCGACCCGCGCCGACTATGATTTGGTCATCGCCTCGCAGCCCTACCGCGCCCGCGCCCCGCTCGAGTTCAAGGCGCGTCGGATCATAGCGCCGCTCGCCCGCGCCCTCGCCCCCGGCGGCCGGCTGATCGCGATCCATTCGCACGGCGACGATCCCGGCCTCGAGATCATCCAGCGCATTTGGCCCGGAGAAGACCCGTTTACCGCCGACCGCCACGCGCTGCTGCGCGCCGCCAAGACCGAGCTCGGCAGCGCCGCACGCGCGTTCAATTTCGGCGCCTACGCCGACGCCCGCTCGCTGTTCCGCTACGACATGCACACCCTGCCGAGCGAGATCAGCGAGACGATCGGCACCTCGACCCTGTTCGCGGCCTGGAACGCTGCGGTCTATGTCGCGCAGATCGAGGACGAACGGCTGTCCGAGGCGATCAGCAGCGGCGCCTATCTCGACGCCACCAAAAAGGTGCTGCGCAAATATGGCGGGCTGTGGTTCTGGGACGAATCCTACGTGATCTCGCGCAAAAGGAATTCGGGATGACGGGAGCCGCCATGGCGCCCCCGGACGCGACCAGTGCCGACCGGGCCAGTGCCGACCGGGCCCGCGCCCGCCGCGCGGCGCAGCTGATCGGCAGGGCTTCGGTCGAAATCTCGCCGCGCGACGACCCGGCGCGCGACCGGCTCGGCGAGTTGCTGGCGCCGGGGACGACGGTCTTTGTCAACCACCCGGGCAGCGTCACCCATCACGACATCGTCGCCGCCTGCGTCCGGCTGCGCCGCGCCGGGTTCGAGCCGGTGCCGCATGTCGCGGTGCGGCGGCTCGCGAGCTTCACCCAGGCGCGCGACTTTCTGCGGCGCGCAGCCGGCGACGCCGCGGTGACGAGCGTGCTGCTGATCGGCGGCGACCCCGCCCAGGCGACGGGCCCGTTTCGCGACAGCGCCAACTTGCTCGCGACCGGCCTGGTCGAGAGCCACGGGGTCGGCCATGTCGCGTTTGCCGGCTACCCCGAAGGTCATCCGAGCGTTGACCGCCGCGGTCTCGACGCGCGGCTGCGCGCCAAGCTGGCTCTCGCCCGCGAGCGCGGCCTCGCAACCTCGCTGGTCACGCAGTTCGTGTTCGAGCCGGCCCCGGTCGAGCGCTGGCTGCAGGGGTTGCGCGCCGATGGCGTCGACTGCCCGATCCGCATCGGCGTCGCCGGACCCGCGACGATCGCGACCCTCGCCAAATTCGCGGTGCGCTGCGGCATCGGCGCGTCGTTGCGCGCACTCGGCCGCGGCCAGACCGCGTTCGCCCGCATCCTCGCCGAAGCCACCCCCGAGGAGCTGATCGGCTCGCTGGTCGCCGCCGAAGAGCGCGGGGTCGCGATCGACGGCCTCCACATCTTCACCTTCGGCGGGGTGCGCCGGACCGCCGAATGGATGCATGCCAGAGCGCGCGGCGATCTCTTCTGAACGCAGCTTCCAGGCGTCAATACGCTCCCGCGTGCCCGGATGTCTGACCCGACAGGGTCCAGGGTCTCAGTTCCGGCCCCACAGGATCTTGGTGGCGCGGCGCGCCCCTTCGGCCAATGCCTCGAGCTTGGCCCAGCAGATCGACGGGTGGCCGACGCGGGTCCCGATGCCGCAGTCGGTGCCGGCCAGCACGTTCTCGCGCCCGACGAGCCGCGCATAGCGCACCAGCCGTTCGGCGACGAGGTCGGGGTGCTCGATAAAGTCGGTGCAATGGCCGACCACACCCGGCACCAGGGTCGCGCCCTCGGGCAATTTCGCGGTCTCGAACACATGCCATTCGTGCTCGTGGCAGGGATTTGAGGCCTCGATCGAAAAGCTCCCGGCCTCGACCCGAAAGATCAGGTCGATGATGTCCCGCAACGGGATGTCGTCGTGATGCGGGCCGTGATGGCTGCCCCAGCACACATGCAGCCGCACCTTTTCCTTGGGGATGCCGGCGAGCGCGTGGTTCAGTGCCTCGACCCTGACCGCGGCATATTTACGGTATTCGGGCAGGGTGATCTGCGGCAGGCAATTCCACCCGTCGGGCAAATCGGGGTCGTCGATCTGCAGCAGAAACCCGGCATCGACGATCGCCTGGTATTCCTCATGCATGATTTCGGCAATCGCAAAGACGAATTCCTCGTCGCTTTTATAGTATTCATTGGCCAGCCAGTGCTCGATCGTGCCCGGCGAGTTGGCGGGCAGGAACCCTTCGGCGACATTGACGCCGGCGAGCGCGGCTTTGAAATTGGCGATGTCGACGGCAAGGTCGGCCTGGCCGGTATAGCGCAATTTCTCGACGCAGACCGGCATCGTCGGCGGGCCGACCGGGCGGGCGCGCGGGTTTGCCGCGAAATACTCGGCAAAGCGGGTTTCGTCGCGCGCCGTGATGCTGAGCCGCCGCGGCCCGGCGGAGGGGCGCTCGACATAGCCGGCGATGCGCCAGCGCACATAATCGGTAAAGTTGGTCTTTGACAATTCGCCATCGTTGACGCAGTCGATGCCGCACGCCGCCTGATGCCGCACGACTTCCGCCACTGCCGATTTGAGCCGCCCGGCGAGCTCGTCGGCGTCATAGGGTGCGCCGTTGGCCTTGGCGACGACCATGTCCCGCAGATCGGCCGGACGCGGCAGCGAGCCGGCATGGGTCGTCATGATCCGTTCGGTGCTGTACAGCATTGCCCCCTCCCCTCGGCTTGGTTTTTAAGACGTCCCGGCCCGCACCCCGATTTTGTGCGATAATGCAGCCGATCGGTAAAGGGGAATGGCTATGAGCGAGCGAACCGCGACTTCGATCGGCTTGCGCCAGCCGGGTTGGCTCGGCGAGTTCCGCGCCTTTATCATGCGCGGCAACGTCGTCGACCTCGCCGTCGGCATCATCATCGGCGTCGCCTTTACCGGTGTCGTCAACAGCCTGGTCAAGGACATCCTGACCCCGGTAATCGGTCTCCTCGTCGGCGGCATCGACTTCAGCAACATCTTTGTCACGTTGAAGGGGCCGCACGCGGCGACTTTGGCGGATGCGCAGAAGGCGGGTGCGGTGACGTTGAACGTCGGCGTGTTCGTCAACACCGTGATACAATTCCTGATCGTCAGCTTTGCGGTATTCTGGCTCGTCAAGGCGCTGTCGCGCGTCTATCGGCGTCCAGAGGCGGCACCGCCGGCGCCCCCGCGCAGCGAAGCTCTGCTCGAAGAAATCCGCGACCTTCTTGCCGAAAAGCGCGCCTAAGCCCGTTTCGGAGGCCGCGGGACTTATTCCTGCACCCGTCAGCTCCTGCACCCTCAATCGCGTTCGGTGCGCTCAAAATCGGTGCGTTCGGTGACCGGCAGGCCCTGGAGGTAGCGGCGCAGGCAGTCGAGGCCGAGCTCGACGGCGCCGAGCCGCACCCAGTCGCGGCCGCCATAGATGCGCGCGCGGCGCGACTCGACCCGTTCGCCATCGGTGATCGCGAGATGGATGCTGCCGCCGAAATCGATCCGGTCGGGGCCGTCGTCGACCTCGATCAGCACCGCGAGCGCATGGCTGGCGCCGGTGTCGCGGCGCATCGCGCGCGCCACCGCCTCGGCCGTCTCGCGGCTGATTTCGCCAGCGATCAGCGCGCCGTCGAGACCGAGCGACGCCGCGATTTCGGCCGGGTCGCGAGCGACGAGGCCGCGGCGAAACACCTTTTCGGCACCCGGCAATGGTGCGATGCGGGCGGCGATCTGGCCGCCGGTATAGGTTTCGACCACCGCGAGCGAGCCGTTGCGGGCGGCAAGCTCCGCCAGCACCGTGCGCTCCAAGGTCTGGTCGTCCTCGCCGAGGATGAAATTGCCGAGCCGCCTGCGGACCTCGGCGACGACCGGCGCCAATTTGCGCTCGATGTCGTCACGGTCGACACCGCGCACGGTCAATTTGGTCTCGATCTGCGGATAGTGGCTGCGAAAGCCGAGCTTGACGCTGCCGTCCGGCACCAGCTCCTCGACCCCGGCCAGCAGCTGGTCGACATGCGACTCGCCCAGACCGTAGGAATGAAATCGTTTCAGGTGGATCGCGCCGGGGGCGCCGGCGCGCGCCAAGAGGCGCGGGATGATCTGCTCCTCGAGCATGCGGAACAGCTCGCGCGGCACGCCGGGGGTGAAGAAAAACCGCGCTTTGCCGATGTCGAGCGCAAAGCCGCAGGCGGTGCCGACCGGGTTGTCGAGCATTTCCGAACCGACCGGCAGCATCGCCTGCTTTCGGTTGTTCGCCGACATGACGCGGCTGCGCCGGCGGAAGAAATCCTCCATGCGGGCGAGCCACTCCTCGCTCAAAGCGAGGTCGACGCCGGCGGCGCGCGCCGCGATCTCCTGCGACAAGTCGTCGACGGTCGGCCCGAGACCGCCATTGACGATGACCGCGTCGGCACGCTCCCCGGCCATGCGAAACGCCGCCAGCAGCTCCTCGCGGTCGTCGCCGACGATCGTCCCCCACGACACCGAGAGGCCGAAATCTTCGAGCTTCTGGCTCATGTAGTTGAAATTGGTGTTGACGATCTTGCCGGTCAGAACCTCGTCGCCGGTGCAGATGATCTCGATGCGCATGCGCCGCCCTCATTGATCGGCAGGTATCTTCGAATTGGTGATAGGATGGTAGCCGCTCGGAGAGAAGCTCTTTTGCGGACTGATGGCAGATTCGATTGAAACGGAGCAAATCCGGCCCAACCGCATTGGCAGAGGTCAAGACACCAATCCATCCCGACCTTCGCCGGCGCTGGGCCGGGCGACAATCCCGGTCAGCGCTACCACTCTGTTATAAAAATCCTGATATTCCTCACCGGTTCCCCCGTCTATCTGCGACATTCGGTAAAATCGGTCAGTCGACGGACTCTCTCGACCGGCCATTGTCATATCCACGCGGTCCACGTTCACGACGGTCCAGCGCTCGACATAGCCATCTGCCTTAGCCTTTTGATGGCTCTTTTCCGCTTCGCCGATCCGGTTGTGTATGTTCGAAAAATCGATACCAGCCTTTACCTCGATCGCGATAATATTTCGCAGGCTGGTAGTCGTCATTTCTTCTTGGATTCGAATATCCGGATCGGATGCGAACCGGATCAGGACGCGCCTACCGGCGGCATTTTTAATTTCGATCAGCTGTGGTCCGCTGTTTACCGTCGCATGAGCCACGATCGCTGAGATCGCGTCGAAAACTTTTATGATGCCGGCGATTCCTGCCCTGACATTATAACCGCCGCGGAGCTGCGGGCCGACGGTCAACAACGAAAGGTCATCCAACAGCTCTCGGCTAATCCGTTTAGCACCAATGCCTTCGAGCAACAGCGCAGATGCGCCAGCAAGTCCGACACAAAGAGACGCAAGTGTCGCTTCCTGCGCCCTATTGAGCGAACCCGATTCCTCCATAGACTTGAACCGTCCAAGGCCAGCCGCGCTGTAAAGCGCCTTCTGACTGAACCCCAGCAGCAATCGATAATAGCCGAGCAAGCGCGGCTCTGCACGAAGTACGCAAGGGACTGCAAACATAAGCTCGCCGCGCAGTCCGTGTCCTGCCAGTTTGGAGAGGCTGTCGCTGGAAACGAATTCTGCCAACTCGGCGTCGATCCTGGTGATGTCGAGCGTTGCAACAGTCTTGCTGAGAGCCTCCTGCAAGTATGCCCGTCTTATTTGCTCCAAGGCAAACGCAAAATCTACTTGGAGCTGCGGGATAGGAATATTTATTTTCAAAAGAAGCTCATTCACAACGATCAGATTTGCGGAAGACAACCCAATAACAATGTTGCCGCCGGGTGTGGTGGGCAATCTTCCATTTGGGGTCGATTATTGGTCCTTTTCGCACCTTGATAATACAGTCGCACGCCGTAAATCCTGCATCTTGGCCGGCCCTTATTAAATCGACATGGGCCCACTGATAGCGATGATTGTGCACATAATCTGCGATTTTGCAGAGTAAAATTCCATCATTGATCAAGATCCGCCATGCCTCTGCCATAAAAGCAGGATAGGTATGAGCAAAGGTATAACCGTTTTCCTTAGAAGAACGAGCGCCCAAGCCGAAACGTGTGTTGAAGTCCTTGGATTGGTCGTGGCCTTGATTGGGGATATGTGGTGGGTCGTAAACGACCACATCGAACGATGACGACCCGAAAGGCATCGCGGCATGATCGGCGCAGACTTCCGGTCGGTGCCGCGCGTCGATGTCGAGGCCGATCACCGGCCGCGTGCTGCCCCGCCAGAACCGACGACCGTTGACGGTTGCATCCAGGATGAGGCGCGGCTTGCCATGAGGGTAGAACCCGAGAAGCAACTCGATCAGTTCGGCATCCTCTTCGCCGTACCAGACTGAGCCGAGCGGTTGGTAGCGCCTGTCGTCACTCGGTTCGACGGGGCACATATCCTGCCCCGGCACGCCCTTGTCCCCCATCAAGGCATCCTGCTTGGCCTCGATGCCCGACGCAAGGGCCGCATGAACGTGACGCAGATAGGGCTCAAACGCTGACCCGCCGTTCACTGGCCGCGTCTTCTTAACCAGAAGGTCGACAAGATCGTCATTCGACAGGTGTTCATAGGCTTTCAGGAGGACCCCTCGCATTTTCTCACTGCGCAGCCGAATGACTGGACTGCGCCAAGAACCTACCGCTAACTGCGTCGTTTGTCCAGAACAAATAGAGAACTATCCGCAGCGCAGGTCGCCGGCGTAATCGTCGGCAATCAAGTCCTCGACCCGGTGTCCCGCGGATGGTCCTGGAATCGATTCCCTCACCGGTTACGACCCCTTCGCGGCTTGGGCGCGGGTGATCGCCTCGACCACCGCCGGGCGGTGGCTGTCCTGGGCCCAGCCGAGCGCGTCGCGCCCGGTGTAGTCGGTTTTGCCGGGATTGGCTCCCTTGGCGAGCAGCGCGCGCACCAGCTCGAGGTTGCCGCGGTTGGCGGCGATCATCAGCGGCGTCATCCCGTCCTTGTTTTGCGGGTCGACCTCGGCCCCGGAGTCGAGCAGCAGCTTTGCCGCCTCGGTTTGGTTGCGGTCGGCCGCGAGATGCAGCGGCGTGTCGCCGAGCTGGTCGACCGGGTTGAGCTTGGCGTCCGCCTTGATCAGGATCGCGATGATCTGCAGGTTGCCGTTTATCGCGGCAATATGCATCGCGGTGCGCGACTGGTCGTCGACCTGGTTCGGGTTGCCGGCGCCGCCGCCGACCAGTTTTCGAACCGCCTCTGCATCGTTCTGCGCCGCGGCGCGGGCGACATTGTCGTAATACGCGGCAAAGGGGTTGAGATTGAGCTGGGCATGCGCGCCCGCAGCGCCGACCGCAACGGCGATCGCCGCGAGCCCCAGGATCATCGTCCGACGCATCTTCATGAAACCCTCTTGGCTTCGGGCGACGCTTGCGGCCGGGCCACCCAGTCGAGCGCCGCCTCAACGGTCTCGACCGCCTCGCCGGGTTCGGCCGGCGGGCGCCGCACCATGACGACCGGGATGCTGAACTCGCGCGCGGCAACGAGCTTCGCCGAGGTCGCGGAACCGCCGCTCGCCTTGGAGACCAGCACGTTGATGGCGTGGCGCGCGATCAGATGACGCTCGTCGGCGAGCGCGAACGGCCCGCGGCCCAGCACCACCTGGCAAAAGCGCAGCGGCAAAGGGTGGCGCGGCGGGTCGACGAGCCGCACCAGAAAGCGCACCCCGGGCACATCGGAGAACGCCGCGATCTCGCCGGCGCCGATCGTCAGCCAGGCGCGGCGGCCGATGCGGGCGACGATGCCGGCCGCCGCCCCCATGTCGTCGACTTCGATCCAGCGGTCGAGCGGATGCCGGCGCCAGGGCGGGCGCAGCAGCATCAGCCGCGGCACCGCCGCCGCCGCGCACGCTTCGCGGGCTGCGGCCGAGATGCGCGCCGCAAACGGGTGGGTCGCGTCGATCAGCCGGTCGACGCCGTGCGCTTCGAGATAGGCGGCAAGACCCGCGGGTCCGCCGAACCCGCCGATGCGGACCTGGCCGGGGATCGGGCCCGGCCGTTCGGTGCGGCCGACCAGCGAGGACGTAACCACGAGATCGTCGCCGAACCGGGCCGCCGCCGCCCGCGCCAGCGCCGCCGCCTCGGCCGTGCCGCCGAGGATTAGCAGCCGTGCCGCCATCAGCCGCCGAACCGTGCCAACAGGCCGCCGTCGCGCTCGACGACCACGATTTCAACCGCTGTCTTGCCGCTGAGCGTCGCCAGCGCCACCTCTCGCGCCTGCCGCGCGACGTGGCCGGCGAGTGCTTCGCGCCGGTCGCCGGCAAGTGCGAGGACTTCTCCCGCGCCGCGCGCATGACGGGCGGCGTCCACGGTCGTTTGATCGGCGCCGAGCGCCGCGAGCATCGCCGCCAGGGCCGCGGCGTCGACCCGGCTGCGCGCCGAATGCAGATCGAGATGCCCGGCGGCGAGCTTTGCCAATTTGGCGAACCCACCGGCGACCGTCAGCCGGTCGACCGGGTGGGCGCGCAGGTATTTGAGGGTGCCGCCGACAAAATCGCCCATGTCGATCAGCGCCTGCTCAGGCAGCTGGTAGAGCCGCTGCACAGCGCGCTCCGAGGTCGTCCCGGTCGCCGCGGCGATGTGGCCAAGCCCGGCCGCCCGCGCCACGTCGATCCCGCGCCGGATCGAATGAATCCATGACGAACAAGAATACGGCACGACGACGCCGGTCGTCCCCAGCACCGACAGGCCGCCGAGGATGCCGAGGCGTGCGTTCATCGTTTTCTCGGCGAGGCGCTCGCCGCCCGGGATCGAGATCGTGACGATGAGATCGGGCGGCGGCAGCCCGCTCTCGGCGGCCGTCTCGACCAACGCCGCGCGGATCATCGCCCGCGGCGCCGGGTTGATCGCCGGCTCGCCGACCGCGAGCGCGAGCCCGGCGCGGGTGACGGTCCCCACCCCCGCGCCGGCGGCAAACCCGATCCCCGAACCCGGTGCCGCCGCCGCCACTTCGGCCACCACCAGGGCGCCGTGGGTAACATCGGGGTCGTCGCCGGCATCCTTGACGATGCCGGCGCGTGCCCAGGCCTCGCCCCGCTCGGCCAATGCCAGCGCGAATTCGGCGCGGCCGCCGCGCGGCAGGCGGATCGACACCGGGTCGGGGAAAGTTCCCGACAGCAGCCCGGCGAAGGCGGCGCGGGCGGCCGCGGTGGCGCAGGCGCCGGTGGTCCAGCCGCGGCGCAGGCCGGTGGTGTCCGCTCTCGGCATCGGCCGATCTTAGCAAAACCCATGCGGATGACCACGTTCTGACCGCGGCTCAGGGCTTTGCGGCGAGGGTGGATGTTGATCGACAGCGCGCGTCTCGGCCTGCCCGATTTCGAGCCGGGCCATGTCTGGCTGGTCGGGGCCGGCCCGGGCGAGCCCGGGCTGTTGTCAGCCTTGGCGTTGCACGCGCTCGCCCACGCCGACAGCGTCGTCTACGATGCGCTGGTCGACCCCCGCATCCTGCGCCTGGCGGCATCGGGTGCAGCACTCGACTACGCCGGCAAGCGCGGCGGGCGCCCGTCGGCGACCCAGCCCGACATCTCGGCGCGGATCGTCCGCCTCGCCAAAGCGGGAAAGCGGGTGCTGCGCCTGAAGGGCGGCGACCCCTGCGTCTTTGGGCGCGGTGCGGAGGAGGCGCTGGCGCTGGTCGCGGCCCAAATCCCGTTCCGCATCGTGCCGGGCATCACTGCGGGGATCGGCGGGCTTGCCTATGCCGGCATCCCGGTCACCCACCGCGACACCAATTCGGCGGTCACCTTTGTCACCGGTCACAACAGCGCCGGGGCAGTTCCGGACGGGCTCGATTGGCAGGCGATTGCCCGCGGCGCGCCGGTGCTCGTGCTCTACATGGCGCTAAAGCACTTGCCGGTGATTGCGGCGCGGCTGCTTGCCGGCGGCCGGCGGCCGGACGAGCCCGCGGCGATCGTCAGCAAGGCGAGCACCCCCGAGCAGCGCGTGCTGGTCTCGACATTGGACGAGATCGGGTCCGCCGCGGCGCTGGCCGAAGCGCCGGCGATCGTCGTCGTCGGCGAGGCTGTGCGGTTGCGCGCCGGTCTCGACTGGCAAGGTGCTCTCGCCGGCCGGCAACTCGACCCCGACCCGCTCGGCGGCCGGAAGCGCGGTTGACGACAAGGAGCGCCGGTCGGGGATCAGCCCGCACGGAACAAGGCTGGTGTAAGCCTCCTGTCGCTCGGCATCCCCCCGCGTCGTATTGTTTTTCGGGCGACGGGTCGGGCTGGCGCGGGGATGACGCGCCTTCTCGGAATAATATCCGTTTGTTGCAGAGGTTTGGACCGAGATCCGATGGAGGTTGGCGCTTGCAGCATGTCGCCGGGGTAACCTTGACGAGATTACAGATCGACTGGGCGCGCCGGCGATTCGCGCGTCGCACCCGTTGCCGCCGCTTTTTTCCCGTCGGCGCGGCCCGGCTGGCTGCGGCCGGTTTGCCGCGCCGCCGGTCGCAATCAGGTATTGCGCGGTCGCGGACCAACCGGTCCGACGCGTCGCCGACATGACCCCCGACCTCTTGGCAGGATGGCGTCGGCCGCCCAGCGTCGAGCACCTGGTCGACGAGGCCCGGCGCCGCTCGGGGCTGAGCGATTTTGGCGACATCCCGTTCGAGCGCCCGCTGCGGATGCTGTTGGACGCTTGCGCCGACGAGGCCGAGTTGAGCCTGTTCGGCGGTGCGGCGATCCGCTGGGACACGATCCGCTTTCTCGGCAACCTCTTGCGCCTGCGCGACGAGGAAAAGCGCGCGCCCGAGATTCTCGAGCAGCCGATCGAGGCGCCGCTGGTGATCGCCGGCCTGCCCCGCTCGGGCACGACCTTTCTGCACGGCCTCTTGATCGAGGACGCCGCCAACATCGTGCCTCGCGTGTGGCAGCTGATCCACCCCTATCCCGATCGCGGCAACCGCGGCGCCGACCGACGGCGGCGGCGGGTCGCCCGCCAGCTCAAGATGTTCCAGATCTTGGCGCCGCAATTTCGCCGGCTGCACCCGATCGAGGCATCGTCGCCGCAGGAATGCTCGGAGATCACTGCGCATATCTTTGCCAGCCTGCGGTTCGACACGACCTATCGCATTCCCAGCTACCGGCGTTGGCTCGACGCCACCGGGCATCTCGACGCCTACCGCTTTCACAAGCGCTTTTTGCAGCACCTGCAGCACCAGACCGGCCGCCCGGCACGCTGGGTGCTGAAGTGCCCGGACCACATCTTTGCGCTCGGCGCGCTGCGCAGCGTCTATCCCGACGCCAACCTGGTTTTCGTCCATCGCGATCCGGTGGCGGTGCTGGCCTCGGTCGCGCGGCTGACCGAGGTGCTGCGCCGGCCGTTCAACCGCCGCGTCGACCGGCTCGTTGTCGGCCGCGAAGACAGCGACCGCTGGCTGACCGCCGCGGAATTGATGATCGCCGCCGCCGACGGGACGCGGTTCGCGTCTCCGATCTTTCATGTTCGCTATCCGGATCTGGTAGCCGACCCGGGCGGCACTGTCGCGGCGCTCTATCGTCATTTCGGCCGCGTTCTGAGCCCCGATGCGGCATCCCGCATCCGGCGCCGCGTTGCCGCCAACCCCAATGGCGGATACGGACGCCGCCGCGCCCGGCTCGAGGATTACGGGCTCGACCCGGTGCGCGAGCACCAACGCTATGCGCGGTACATGGCGCGCTTCGCGATCATCCCCGAGCAGGGCCGAGCCCCGCGACCGGTCCGATCCGGGCCCCGCCCGGAGCCCGCCGCCGCACCCTGACCGGCCCTTCCGTCAGCACCGCGAACAGGGCGGCCGGCTAGTCGCGGCTTTCCAAATCGACCTTGCGATGACGGACGGGCGACCGCTCGAACGCGATTTTGCCGCGGTCCTCGGCATGCGCCTCGGCGGCCGGCCGCGGCAATGACGCGAGCAGCGCCGGAATAAAGACAAGGCTCGCGACCAAGGTGCAACCGAGGCTGATCAGCAGCAATGTGCCCATGCTCGCGGTTCCCGGATGCCCGGACAGGGCCAAGGAGCCAAAAGCGGTCCCGGTGGTCAGCGCCGAAAACAGGATCGCGCGCGCCGTTGCCGACCCCAGCACTGCGCGGCGCCCGGCGCGCCAGTTCATCACAAAGTAGATGTTGAACGAGACCCCGACCCCGAGCAGCAACGGCAGCGCTATGATGTTCGCGTAATTCAGCGGCAGCGGCACGGCGGCCATGACGATGACCGTCATCAGCGCCGAGAGCAGCAATGGCGCCAGCACCAATCCGACATCGAGCAGCCGGCGCAGTGCTACAAACAGGATCACCGCGATTGCCGCCACCGCGGCGATTGCGGCGGCGCGGAACGACCCGACGATGGTGGCGCTGGTGGCTTCGATCGTGACCGCCGAGCCGCCGGCGTCGGGCGCCACCGCGGTCACCTCGTCGACAAACCGGGCGAGCCCCCGGCTGTTGCGCGCCGACGGTTTCGGCAGCACCTGAATGCGCGCCCGGCCGTCGGGGAGCAGCCAATCGCGCGCGATCGACGGCGGGATATCGCGCAGGGTCACGGGCTGGGCGCTGAGGGCGGCGCGGAGCTGGTCGAGCTGCGTCGGCAAAAACCGGGTCAGCGCCTCGTTGACCTGGAGCACGGTCTTGTCGGGTGCCGCGGCAAGCGCGCGCAAATCCTGCGCGATCGCTGCGAGCTGCGGGTCGGGCCGGGACGATTTGCCGAGCACCGGCGTCAGCTGCGCCAGCGCCTTCCCGGCCGCCCGGCGGATCTCCTCCGCGCTTGGCGGCGGCTCCGGCTTGAACGGGGTGAGCGTCGGCCCCAGCAGGGTGGCGGCGTCCTCGATCTGCGCCAGCTTGGCCTTCTGGTCCGTTGGCACGAAACTGTCGATCGACAGCACCCCGGAGACCAGAGGCAAACGCTCCAGGCGTGCCGAGAGCGTCGCCGCCGCGCTCACGTTCGGCGCCAGGATGTCGATCGTGAACGGGTTCGTGACCGGCGAGTCCATCAGATCGTAGAGGGTGCGCATCGCCTCCGTGTTCGGGTTCTTGGTGTGCAGCGGGTCGGAGTCGAAGCTCAGCCGCGGCGCCAGGACGCAGCCGAGCACGGCGAGCACGGCAAACGCGCCGAGCAACGGAACGCGGCGGCGGCGGACAGTGTCGTCGAGCGGTGCGGCCCAGCCAAAGCCGATTTCGGCGCGCTCTCCGCGCGGCCGGAAAATCCCGATCGCCGCCGGCAAAAATGTGACGGTGCACAGAAAGGCGATCAGCATCCCGACCCCGGCGATCAGCCCGAGCTCGGCGACGCCGCGGAAATCGGTCGGCACAAAGGCGAGAAAGCCCGCCGCGGTTGCCGCTGCCGCGACCAGGACCTGGCCGCCCACCCGGCGGCCGGTCTCGCGCATCGCGGTCGCCGGGTCGGGGTGTGCGCGCCTGGTCTCGCGATAGCGCACGCAGAACTGGATCGCAAAATCGACGGCGATGCCGACAAAGAGGACGCCGAACCCGAGCGAGACCAGGTTTAAGGTCCCGACCGCCGCCGCCGCGAACAGCAGGGTCAGCATCAGCCCGAGCACCAGGGTCAAGAGGATCGGGACGATCAGCCGCCACGAGCGCACCG
Source organism: uncultured Alphaproteobacteria bacterium (assembly GCA_963712825.1). Taxonomy (GTDB): domain Bacteria; phylum Pseudomonadota; class Alphaproteobacteria; order ATCC43930; family CGMCC-115725; genus AP-15. The sequence continues at coordinate 261,851 of CAVQJP010000025.1, read as the reverse complement.
CCAGAAACAGCCACAGCGAGATCAGGACGACGCTGCCGACCAATCCCGCCGCCGTGCCTTTGGCGACCGAAGCGAATTCCTCGTCGGCGAGCGCCACGTTCCCGGTGATGCGAACGCGGGCGTCGCCCGATTTGACAAATTCGAGCTTGTCGGCGGCGGCGCGGATCGCCGCCGTCGCCGCGCCGCCGGGTTCGATCGACGCCAAATCAAGCCGCGGTTGGGCAAGCACGAATTTGTAGGGACCGCCGAGATCGGCAATGCTGCCGCCGATCAGCCGCGTCCACGACAAGGGCTGCGGATGGCCGGCGAGTGCTGCCGCCATCGCCTGGTGGAAACCCGCCAGGGCGGCGTGATACGGCCGCAGGTCGACCTCGCCTTGCCGCAGCCCCTGACCAATCAGCGCCAGCGCACCAAACAGACCGCGCGCGCTTGGGTCTTTGGCCAATTGCCCGAGAAACGGCTGGGCGTCGATCGTGCGCTCGAGCAATTGCTCAAGCTGCTTGATGTCAAGAAACAGCAATCCTTCCTGCTGCAGAAAGGGCGAGGAGTTGGGGCGGCTGACCGAGCGAAAATGCGTGTGGTCGGCGCCCAGCACCCGAGCCAGTCCGGCCGCGGTCGCCTCGGCTTCCTCGGGCTCCTTGGCGTCGATGACGATCGCCAGCACATCGGTGAATTGCGGGAACTCAGCCCTGAACGCGATCGCCCGCTGCCGCCACGGCAGGCTCGCCGAGAACATTTCGTCGGTGTCGGTGACGATGCCGAGATGGCCCGCCGCGAACACCCCCGCAAACACCGCAAGCGCCACCGCACCGGCAAAGACGAGCACCGCGTGCCGCCGGCAGAAATCGACGAGGCCGACGAGCAAGCTTTGAAATCCCATGCGAACCAAGCTCGCAGCTGGTTTGGATGCGGCCCGGGACCATGCCGGTCGCGCGCCGGCTCTGCTTGGCCCGGCGGAGCATCATAGGAACCCGCGGCGCCGAGGTGATAACCGCTCCACGATGACAACGCTACCGCAAAACCGCTCTGCCTGCGGCTTCCTGCCGCATGACTCGCCCCCTTGGTTTGGTACGTTACCTATGTTCAAGGCATTCCGCGGCCCGGCAAGCCTGGGATCAGCCCGCATCGCCGCGGCGCTGTCCGGAAATGCTTTTTGCGGACACCTTTGCGTGGAATAAATCCGTCCCAAACAGAGTCCTAACTTGTGTCAAACCCGCTGCATTTGCTACCTCCGGTAGTCCGCCGCAGGTTTGCCTACAAACCGCTAATGAGACGCATGCACATGACAAAACCGTCCCCTGTCCCGCTGCTCGATGCCGGTTTGCCGCCGCCCGACACCAAGCGATGGTCGCCAGGCAGAAAAGCCGCCGTTGTCGCCGCGGCGCGCGGCGGCCTGATCACCCGCGAGGAGGCTTGCGAGCGCTACATGCTGTCCGACGAGGAGTTGCTGGCTTGGGAGCGGGCCTTGGACCAGAACGGCGTTCCCGGGCTGCGGACCACCCGCCTCCAATCCTATCGCTACACCAAAATCCCGAGCAGCGGGCAGCAACAGCCGCCCGACGCCGCTCCGCAGCAAATGCGCTACCGATAGGCTACCCGTTCAACGCGGGCGCAGAATCTCGCCGAACGCGCGTGGCTCACGGTGAACCTGTTCTCGTTTCCCGGCGACGCCCGCTGGAACGAGACCACCGGCGCGGTCGAGTTCGGGGTTGAAATCGGCGAATATCGCGGCGTCGTTAGGGTGCGCCGCCGGGTGTTTCAAGCGCTGCTGCAGTCGCGCCCGACCCCGCAGGGCTGTGTCGAGGCTTATCATTTCAACCGCGCCGCATTCGAGCGCGCCGCCGAGACCAAGCTGCGTCGGCGCGATCTGGCCGACGACGGCAATCTCGAGCTGACCTTGCGCGACCTCAAATCGCTGAGCGACCGGCGCTAGCCGCGGGCCGCGCCCCGGACGCCCGACGTCGACGCCGCTCACGCCGGGACGCCGGCCATCTCGCAGATCACCGCCCATTCGCCGTCGCTGACCGGGCACACCGACAGCCGCGACTGCCGCAAGAGCGCCATGCCGGCGAGCTCCGGCCTCGCTTTCATATCGGCGAGGCTCACCGGCTTTGCCACCGGCATCACCGGGATCACGTCGACCATGCCGAGCTTGCCGTTCTTGTCCTTCGGGTCGGGGTAAAACCCGTTGACGATCTCGGCTACCCCGACAATGTCCTTGCCCTCGTTCGAGTGATAGAAAAACGCGCGCTCGCCGGGCTTCATCGCCCGCAGATTGTTGAGCGCCTGGGCGTTGCGCACGCCGTCCCAGTTGGTGCGGCCGTCCGCCACCAGCCGATCCCACGAATAGGCCGTCGGTTCCGACTTTAGCAGCCAATATGCCATCGCGCCCTCCTCGCCGTCGGTCAGCTCTGTCCGTCAGCTCTGTCCCGTCGGTTCTGCCCCGGTCAGCTCCCCAATACGTAATCGGCCTGGTCCTCGTAGACCGAGCCCGCCTTGGTCGGGTAGCTCGCAATCAGGCTGAACGCCCGGACCGGGAGCGGCTCGGCCCGAAACCCGGCATGAGCAGCCAGAAACTCCGCGAGGCTGTCGAGCGGCGGGTTGTGCAGCCGCGCCAAGGTCACGTGCGGGGCGAATTTGCGCGGCTCCGGCGGCAGTCCGATGCGGGTCAGCGCCTGCTCGATCTTGTCGCGCAACGCCGCGAGCTCCGGGCTGCGCTCGACCCCGACCCACAGATTGCGCGGCCGGTCGCCGCCAAAGACGCCGGTTCCCGCGAGCTGCAGCACAAACCCGCGCGCCCGCAGCCGCAGCAATGCCTCGTCGACATCGGCTGCGACATCCTCGGAGATCTCGCCGATGAAGCGCAGGGTCAGGTGCAAATTGCCGGGATCGACCCAGCGCGCCTTTGGTATCCCCGAGCACAACAGCGACAGCCGCAATTTGAGCTCGGGCGGAAAGCCGATCCCGACAAAGAGCCGCAGCATGCCGTCACGTGAACAGGGTCAAGACGCCGGTATGGCCATAGAGCCGGTCGCGCGAGATCTCGCCATTGGCAAAGAACCCCACCAGCGGGAAATCGCCGAGCGTTTCGCGGATCAGCCGGGTCTCGACCCCGGGCTCGCCAAACAGATTGGCGCCGCGCGCGACGCAGCTGACATAAATCCCGGCCTTGGGGGGTCCGTCGAGCCGGCCGGCGAGTTGTTGCACCATCCGCACCATGTCGCGCCGCGCGCTCTCCGGGTCGCGCCGACAAAACAGAATCCGGTCGCCGGCGGCGATTTCGGCGCCGACCACGACCCAGCCGCGGCCGGGGTCGATCGCCATGATATTCCGCACGAGATAGTCGCCGGTGTCCGAACCGGCCACCGGGAGCCCGACAAAGACGACGCCGCCGAGCCGCCGCAGATCCTGCGCCAGATCCGGCCCGATATCTTCCAGAAACACGCTGAGCGCCGGGCGGCCGTCGATGACCATGACGATGTTGTCGCGCGCCTCGTCGATGCGGTGGGTCGGGCCGATCGGCATGCAGCCCTGGGTCAGCGAGGTCGCGACCGCGATCTCCGGCGCCAGCATGACGCCGGCGACCCCCTCGGCACCGAGGCCGTCGACGTTGGGGCTGCCGGCAACGAGCGGGTTCTCGCAGCGATGCGACACAAGTCCGCCGACGAGAAAAGCACCACTCGCTGCGGCAACGTCAACCGCCGCCTTGGCGACGTCGGGGCAGCGCGGGTCGGCGTGCACCAGCGCCAATGCCGGCGCCGATTTCTCGATCCAGGCAGCGTGCCGGCGCGGCAGGTCGGAGCCCGGCTCCTTGGTCGCGGCAAAGACGCGAAACCCGTCCTCGGGAAGTGCTGCCGTGATGACGACAGCGGCGGGCTCCTCAAACACCTCGCTCGCGGCCGAGCACACCCCGAGGCCGACCCCGCCGACCCAGGATTTGACGCCGGTATGCGCGGCGAGATCGCGCAAGATGCCGGGGAGCGCAGCCGCCGCCGGCTCGGTCACATAGAGGACGCCGAAATTCGCCTGGTCCACGGGTGCGAGCCCGGCGATGCAGCGCTGTGCAAGACCCGCCGGGTCGCCGGACGCCGCCGCGGCGGCAAACCGGGCGCTCATGAGGCGCTCCCGTCATGCCGTCCGAGGAGGCCGGCGACAACCGGCCCGATATGCTCAACGAGCACCGCGACGCCGCGCTCGTTGGGGTGCAGGCCGTCCTGCTGATTGAGATCGGGTTTCATTGCAACACCTTCCAGAAAGAACGGATAGAGCGCCGCGTGGTGCGCCTTTGCCAGATGCGGAAAAATCTGATCGAAGGCGCGGTCGTAGGCCGCTCCCCAATTGGGCGGCGCCAGCATCCCCAATATCAGCACCTTGGCGCCGGCCGCACTGATCTTTTGCAGCATCTTGTCGAGGTTGGCGCGCACTGTCGCCGGGTCGATCCCGCGCAGCGCGTCGTTGGCGCCCAGAGCCAGGATCACCAGATCGGGCTTGTCGGCAAGCGCCCAGTCGAGCCGCGCCAGCCCGTCGGTCGTGGTGTCGCCCGAGACCCCGGCATTGATGACCCGCGCCGCGACTCCGTGCGTGCCGAGCCACGCCTCAAGGCGGGCCGGAAACGCCTCTTCGGGCATCAGCCCGTAGCCGGCGGTCAGGCTGTCGCCAAAATCGAGAATGACCGGGCCATGCGCCATTGCCGGCGCCGCGATGCCAAGCATCAGAGCCAGCGACACCGCGGCGAGCCGGCGCACCGCGTTGAAAACCAGTCGGCCGGCATCATATCGTCGAGGCTTTTGCCGCCCCGGCGTGGGCGCCGCCGCCGTTTTCGGCCCGTACCAAATCGGCCTGCACCGAAGATGACCAGCTCGCTTCATTCCGGCGGCCCGCTCGTGGTGGTCGACGACGTCCGCCTGACTCTGGGCAGCGCCGCCGGACCCGTCAACATACTGCGCGGGATCTCGCTCGAAATCGCGGCGGGCGAGACCGTCGCCCTCGTCGGGCCGTCGGGCTCGGGTAAGTCGACCCTGATGATGGTGCTGGGCGGGCTTGAACGTCCGAGCGCCGGGAGGGTGCGGGTCGATGGGCACGACCTGGGCGCGCTCGGCGAGGACGCCCTGGCGCGGCTGCGGCGCGATTCGATTGGCATCGTCTTCCAGTCCTTTCACCTGATCCCGACGATGACGGCGCTCGAAAACGTGGCGCTGCCATTGGAATTGGGCGGTCGCCGGGACGCCTTTGCCGCTGCCGGGCATGGTCTCGAGGCGGTCGGTCTCGGCCATCGCCTCAGCCACTATCCGGCGCAGCTTTCGGGCGGCGAGCAGCAGCGGGTCGCGATCGCCCGCGCCTTTGTCGCCGCCCCCAAGCTCCTGCTCGCCGACGAGCCGACCGGTAATCTCGATGCCGCGACCGGCAGGCTTGTCATCGACTGCCTCTTCGCGCAGCGCGCCCGGCACGGCACGACCCTGTTGCTGATCACCCACGACGAAATCCTTGCCGAGCGCTGCGCCCGGCGGATCCGGCTGGCGGACGGGACCGTCGCCGAGGACCGGCCGACCGTGCTGCCGCAGCTCGGCGCGGCCCGCCGGGCGCGGTGAGCCTCGGCGCCTTCGCCTACGCGATCCGGCTCGCCCGGCGCGAGTTGCGCGGCGGCGCCGCCGGGCTGCGCGTGCTGATCGCCTGCCTCGTGCTCGGCGTCGGCGCCATCGCCGGCATCGGCTCGCTCGCCGCGTCCTTCACCGCCGGGATCGCCGGCGACGCCCGCGAATTGCTCGGCGGCGATGTCGAAGCCCGGCTCGCCTACCGTCCGGCCGACGCCGCTGAACATGCATTTCTGGCGCGCAGCGGCACGCTGTCGGAGGTCGCCACGCTGCGGGCGATGGCGCGCACCCCCGACGGGGGTCGGCCGAGCCTGATCGAATTGAAGGCGGTCGACGCCGCCTATCCGCTCTACGGCAAGCTCGTCCTGACACCGCCGCAGCCGCTCGCGGCGGCGCTCGGCCGCGGCGTCGACGGCGTCTTCGGCGCGGTCGCCGACCCGTCGCTCCTCGGCCGGCTCGGCGTAAAGATCGGCGACACGATCGCGGTCGGCGACGCAGTTTTGCAAATCCGGGGCACCATCGCACGCGAGCCCGACGCCGCGGCGAGCGGACTGATCTTTGGCCCGCGGGTCCTGATCTCGCGGGCGGCTCTCGCCACGACCCGGCTGATCCAGCCGGGCGCGCTCGTGACTTATCGCTATCGTCTGCGGCTGGCGGCGGAGGTGACGCCGGTTCGATGGGAACAGGCGGCGCGCGCCGCTTTCCCCGATGCCGGCTGGGAGCTCCTCGACTTTTCGCGAGCCACGCCCGATTTGCAGCGGCTCATCGACCGGGTGGCGCTGTTCCTGTCGCTGGTCGGGTTGTCGGCGTTGCTGGTCGGCGGCCTCGGCATCGGCAATGTGGTGCGCGGCCACATCGCCGCCAAGACCGCGACGATCGCCACCCTCAAATGCCTCGGCGCCCCGACGCGCCTTGTTTTTGCGGTCTATTTTTGCGAGATCATGGCGATAGCGCTGGCCGCAATCTGTGCGGCGCTGGCGCTCGGGGCGCTGCTGCCGATTGCGGCGGCGCCGCTGCTGTCGCATCTGCTGCCGGTCTCGGCCCGGCTCGGAATCTATCCGCAACCGCTGACGCTGGCCGGGATCTACGGGCTGCTGACAACGCTCGTCTTTGTGCTGTGGCCGCTCGCCGCGGTGGGAGGCATTCCCGCCGGCGCCCTCTTCCGCGACATTGTCGACCATGCCCGCCGCCGGGCGCCGCGCGCGGCCTTGGCCGGAACCGCGCTGCTCGCGCTGTGCCTGGCGGGGGTCGTGATCGGCGGCACGCCGGACCGGCACGTCGCCATCTGGTTTGTCGCCGCGGCGATCGGCGCCTTTGCGCTGTTTTGGGCCGCCGGGACCGCGATCGTCGGCCTCGCCGCCCGGGTCGGCCGCCCGCGCCGACCGGTATTGCGCCTGGCATTGGCGAATTTGCACCGCCCCGGCGCCCCGACCGCGCAAATCGTCCTGTCGTTGGGGATCGGCTTGACCGTGCTGGTGGCGGTCGCCCTCGTCGAGGGCAACCTCGGGCGCGAAATCGACCAGCGGCTGCCGGCCGGCGCGCCGGCGTATTTCTTTATCGACATCCAGCCGGCTCAGCTCGCCGGCTTTGAGGCGATCGTGCACGGCATCCCCGGCGCGCGCGCCGAGGCGGTGCCGATGATGCGCGGCCGGATCACCCGGCTGAACGGCGTACCAGTCGAGCGAGCGGCGGTGGCGCCCGAGGCGCGCTGGGCGTTGCGCAGCGACCGCGGCCTGACCTATTCGGCGTCGCTGCCCAAGGGCTCGCGGCTCGCCGCCGGGACGTGGTGGCCGGCCGACTACCGCGGACCGCCGCTGATCTCGTTCGACGCCGCGCTCGCCCGTGGCATGGGGCTAAAGGTCGGCGACACCCTGACCGTCAACTTGCTCGGCCGCGAGATCACCGCGCGCATCGCCAATCTCAGGTCGATCAATTGGGAGCGGCTCGGGATCAATTTCGCGATCGTGTTCGCGCCCGGCGCCCTCGAGCACGCGCCGCAGACCGATCTCGCCGCCGTCTACCTGCCCCAGAGACAGGAGGAACCCCTCCTCCGCCGCTTGACCGCGCAATTCCCGAACATCTCGGCGATCCACGTCCGCGAGGCGCTGGCCGCCGTCGGCCGGGTCGTCGGCCTGATCGGGGACGCGGTGCGGCTGACGGCGTTCGTGGCGGTCGCGGCGGGTGCGCTGGTTCTCGGCGGCGCATTCGCCGCCGGGCATCGCCGGCGCATCTATGACGCTGTCGTGCTCAAGGTGCTGGGGGCGACGCGCGCCCTGATCCTGTCGAGCTTTCTGATCGAGCACGGACTTCTCGGCGCGCTTGCCGGGCTTGTCGCCGCCGGCCTCGGCACGTCAGCCGCCTATCTCCTGGTGACGCGGCTGATGGACAGCGAGTGGGTGTTTCTGCCGGGGCCGGTGCTGTGGACCGTGGCGCTGGCGATCGTACTGACGCTGATCCTCGGCTTTGCCGGCACTTGGCGCGCGCTCGGCGCCAAGCCCGCCGCGTTTTTGCGCAACGAATAGCCTCGGTCGGCGCCGCTGACGTCGGCGGCCCGCGACTTTGAGCTTTCGGGTCATTGACCTCGGTCATTGAAAGGATCATGTTTTGTGCCGATATGGTGTGCGCGAGGAATGTCCCTCGCCGCTGCTTCTCTCTTTGGAGGGGGTCTATGGCTCTGGGTTCGCAGCCCCGCTGGACGGTGCGGCCGGCGGACACCGCGGTCGGCATCGATGTCGGCCTGCGGGAGTATATGCTTCGCGTCTACAACTACATGGCGTCGGGGCTCGCGCTGACCGGCATCGTCGCCTACGTCGCGGCCGCCTCGGGCTTTTACGCCCGGATCATGCACACGCCGCTGCTGTGGCTCGTCATTCTGGCGCCGCTCGGGCTCGTGATGCTGATGAGCTTTGGCGTCAACAAGATGCAGGCGAGCACCTTGCAGCTCGTCTTTTGGGGCTACTCGGCGCTGATGGGCCTGTCGCTCGCGGTGCTGTTTCTGGTCTTTACCGGGGCGAGCATCGCGCGGGTGTTCTTCATTACCGCCGGCACCTTTTCGGCGATGAGCCTCTACGGCTACACGACCAGGCGCGACTTGACGCAGTTCGGCTCGTTTCTGTTCATGGGGCTGATCGGCATCATCATCGCTTCGCTGGTCAACATGTTTGTCGCCTCCTCGGCGCTGCAATTCGCGATCTCGGTGATCGGGGTCATCGTCTTCACCGGTCTGACCGCGTGGGACACGCAGCAGATCAAGGAGATGTATTACGAGGGCGACGGCGCCGAGATCGCCAGCAAAAAGGCGGTCATGGGCGCGCTCCGGCTCTACCTCGACTTCATCAATCTCTTCATGATGCTGATGCAGCTGCTCGGCACCCGCCGCGACTAATCCATATCGGGCCGTAGGGCCCGCGCTACGGAATGCACCGGCCGGGCCTCGCGCCCGGCCTTCTTTTTTGCGTCTTCCTCCGCCTCGTCTAGACCGCTGTTCCGGCGTCGGCCGCGAACATCGAAGGGCGCAGCAGGTGGCTGCAGCGACAGGTAATCGCGGCATCGTCTGTCGTTGCTACCCTCAATCGCTCGGAGTGTGGCCCCAAACCCCCGGGGTACGCTTTGCCATCATAATGCGGGGCTTATAGGCTGGCTCGGTGTGACCAAGAGATTGTTGCTGTTGCTGGCACTCCCTTCCCCAAGCCGTACCAAATTCGACCATACTCCGGCGAAGCCGACAGCGCGGGCCTTAAGGGCGCAGCTTCCGAAGTGACGTATTGACATTGTGGGTACAGGAGAGGATATTCCCGCTCATGTCAAAGGGCCGTTCGTTATCTTCGGAAAGCTCGGGCGCCGCGACCGTCGCGGTCGCGGAGCGTTCCTCGGCGGCTGATGCGAAAGGCAGCATCAATCTGCGTATCGAGACGCATACCCGTCAGCTCATCGACGATGCGGCGGCGATCCTCGGTAAGACGCGCACCGAGTTCATGATCGAAAGCGCCCGGCGACAGGCCATCGACGTGCTGCTCGACCAACGGCTCTTCGCGCTCGATTCCGAGCGCTATAACGCCTTCATGCACGCGCTCGACAATCCCCCCGCGCCGGGACCGAAACTGCGGTCGCTGCTGCGCCGAGTTCCGGCATGGCGGGAATAGAAGATGAGTCGGTTCCGGCATGGCGGGAATAGAAGATGAGCCGGAACGCCCCGAACCTCGACTTTCGGCACCCGTTCCACTGACCGCCGAGCACGACCTTTCGGCCTTCGACTGTGGCGAGCCGGCGCTGAACGAATGGCTGCGGCACCGCGCCCTCAAAAACGAAAGCCGGTTCTCGCGTACCTATGTCCTCTGCGAGGACAAGCGGGTGGTTGCCTATTTCTGCGTCTCGGCTGGAGCGGTGGAGCGTGCCGCCGCGCCCGGCAAAGTCCGCCGCAACGCCCCCGACACAGTCCCGGTCTCGGTGATCGGGCGGCTGGCGGTTAGCCGTGACCATGCCGGGAAAGGTCTCGGCGCGGATATGCTCTCGGACGCTCTGCGCCGTATCGCGGTCGCCTCGCAGAGCATCGGCATCGGGGCGGTGCTCGTGCACGCCAAGGACGACGCGGCCAAGCGCTTCTATATGAAGTGCGCCGAGTTCATCGAATATCCGACCGACAGCCGAACCCTGTTTCTTTCTATCGAAACCGTAGTCGCGGCCTTCAGCGGAGATCACGATCCTGGCGGCCAATGGTGACAGCCAATAAAGGAGGCGCGCTGGCGACAATCTCCGGACGCCAGAGGAAATTGCCGGATACTATGGCGTAGGCGGCGGAGGGGAAGGAATTCGGTCCGCTACTCCCTCTCAGGTACGGGCAGGGCGTCACGCCGACACTAAAATCTAATGCGCTTCGTCCCAGCTCTTGGCGAAGCCGGTCTCGACGACGAGCGGCACCGCCAGTTCGCAATGCGGCGCGCACGCACCCTCCATGACCGACTTGACCAGCCCGGCGGTCGGCTGCACCTCGTCCTCGGGCACCTCGAACAGCAATTCGTCGTGCACCTGCAGCAGCATCCGCGCGCGCATCCCGGCACCGGCGAGCGCCGCCGGGATGCGGATTATCGCGCGCTTGATGATGTCGGCGGCCGATCCCTGCAACGGCGCGTTGATCGCCTGCCGCTCGGCGCCGCCGCGCCGCGCCGGGTTGGCGTCGCGAATTCCGGCGATCCAGCATTTGCGGCCAAAGATCGTCTCGACATAGCCGGTGCGGCGGCAATCGGTCTTGATCCGCTCCATATAGCCGCGGATTGCCGGAAAGCGGTCGAAATAGGCGCGGATATAGGCCGCCGCCTCGGCCTGCGGCACCCCGATCTGGGCGCCGAGCCCAAACGCGCTGATGCCGTAGATGATGCCGAAATTGATCGCCTTGGCGCGCCGCCGCGTCGCCGCGTCCATCGCCGCGAGCGGCACCCCGAACACCTCGCTTGCGGTCAGCGCGTGAATGTCGACCCCGTCCTGGAACGCCTGGCGCAGTTCCGGCACGTCGGCGACATGCGCCGCCAGCCGCAATTCGATCTGGCTGTAATCGGCCGACAGCAGCACATGGCCGGGCTCGGCGACAAAGGCGCGGCGGATGCGCCGGCCTTCCTCGGTGCGGATCGGGATGTTCTGCAGATTGGGGTTGTTCGAGGAAAACCGGCCGGTCGCCGCCACCGCGAGCGCGTAGGAGGTGTGGACGCGCCCGGTTTCAGCGTCGATTTCCTCGGCGAGCGCGTCGGCATAGGTCGATTTGAGCTTGGTCAGCTGGCGCCACTCAAGCACCTGCGCCGGCACCGGGTGCAACGGCGCCAATTCCTCGAGGATCGAGGCGTCGGTGCCGTAGGCGCCGGTCTTGCCCTTTTTGCCGCCCGGCAGTCCCAGCTTTTCGAACAGCACGTCGCCCAGCTGCTTGGTCGAGCCGATGTTGAAGTCGTTGCCGACCGCGGCATAGATCGTGCCTTCGAGCTCGGCGATGCGCCGGGCGAAGTCGCGCGACAATTCGGCAAGGGCCGCGCGGTCGACCTTGATCCCCTCCCGCTCCATCGCCGCGACGACCGGGCCGAGCGGGCGCTCGATCGTCTCGTAGAACGCCGTCATCCGCTCGCGCACCAGCCGCGCCTTCAGCACGATGTGCGCCCGCAAGACCGCGTCCGCCCGCTCGGCGGCAAAGTCGCGGGCGCGCTCGCGCGGCACCTCGGCAAACGCGATCAGGCTCTTGCCGGTGCCGACCAGCTCCTTTGGCGCGGCGAGGACGTGCTCAAAGCAGCGCTTTGCCAGCGCCTCGATGTCGTGGTCGAACTGGCCGCCGTCGAGCACGTACGACATCAGCATCGTGCAGTCGTGGGGCGCCAGCGCAATGCCATGGCGCGACAGCAGGTGCGCCGCGGTCTTGATGTCGTGGCCGATCTTCAAAACGCCGGGGTCTTCGAGCAGCGGCCGCAATTTCTCGATCGCGGTGTCGAACGGGATGCCTGCGGCATCGGTAAGCGCGAGCTCTCCCGCAGCGCGATGGCCGAGCGGGACATAGGCCGCCATCCCCGGCGCCAGTGCCAACGCAATCCCGGCAAGGTCGGGCCGCCGGCCAGGCGCTGCGCTGGCCGCAACCCAGACCGCGACCGCGCCGGCCTCCTGTGCCGCCTCTATCCAATGGTCGAGCCCCTCGACGGTGTCGACGAGCGCGTAGCTGCGCGGCGCCGTAAACGGCGGAACCTCGGGGATGACCGCTTCCGGGTGCTCGGCCGGCAGCATCGGCGCGATCCCGGCGAGCTGCTGCGTCATCCGCGTCGCCAGCGCGCGAAATTCCATCTCGCGCAGATACGGCAGCAGCTTGTCCGGGTCGGGCGGCACAACCGCGAGCCGCGACAGCGGGCATGGCAGCGGCGCGTCATCGTCGAGCTTGACCAGGACCTTTGACAGCCGTGCCTTGTCCTCGTTGTCAATCAGCGTCTGGCGCCGTTTTGGCTGCTTGATCTCGGCCGCGCGGGCGAGCAGGGTTTCGAGGTCGCCATAGGTGTTGATCAGCTCGGCCGCGGTCTTGACGCCGATGCCCGGCACGCCCGGCACATTGTCGACACTGTCGCCGCACAATGCCTGGACGTCGATGACCTTGTCCGGGCCGACGCCAAACTTCTCGCGCACCTCGTCGGCGCCGATCGGCCGGTTCTTAATCGGGTCGAGCATCGTCACCCGGTCGTTGACCAGCTGCATCAGATCCTTGTCGGACGAGACGATGGTCACCTGGGCGCCGGCTTCGACCGCGTGGCGGGCATAGGTCGCGATCAGGTCGTCGGCCTCGAAATTCTCCAGCTCGATCTGGCACACGCCAAAGGCTTCGGTGGCGCGGCGCACCAGCGGAAACTGAACCGCGAGATCGGCCGGCGCCTCGGGACGCTGCGCCTTGTACCCGTCATAGAGCTGGTTGCGGAACGAGCGGCCGGAATAGTCGAAGACCACCGCCATGTGGTCGGCGTCGGTCTCGCCGAGCAATTTCGCCAGCATGTTGCTGAAGCCGAGCACGGCGCTGACCGGGATGCCGTCGGAACGCGTCAGCGGCGGCAGCGCGTGATAGGCGCGGAAGATAAACCCCGAGCCGTCGATCAGGAACACATGACGGGGTGCCGCCGAGGGCGCCGGCGCCGGCGCGGCCCCGACCGCAGCCGGCGTGCCGGTCTTTGCCTCGCCAATCGCGCCGATCAGATCGTCCACTTGCGCCTGCTATCCCGAGGTTGCGGTTTTCGGCCGGTCGTGCGGCGGGTCCATCGCCGTCGACACCGTCGGCCCCGCCTCGACACCGGAGCCGGCCATGGCCCGGTTGAGGTAGAGGCGCGAGCAATAAGGGCACTCGACCCGGCCGGTCGGGGCCAGGTTCAGATACACCCTGGGGTGGCCGAGCGGTCCGCCGCCGCCGTTGCACGCCGCGACCATCTCGTCGATGTAGATGGTTTCTGCAGGTCCCATAAACCAGCCGATAATCCGATGGCCGGCGCGGCACGGCGGCCGGTTGACCGTTTGACGGCCATGATGATACCGATCGCGGCGGTACGATCAATGATCCGCTCTTTCTCTTCCGGCCACTGGGCAAAACCGCCAACTCCGCGGCGGCGCGGCTGCTGCGGCGCCGCCGCCCGTCCGCCTTCGCCGGGTTGCGGCGGCCGGGTTGCCGCGGACCCGGCTCGCCGGGGATCTGTCGCCAACAGAATCGGCTGGTCGCAACGGGCGTGAGCGGCACCCGGTTCACCAACTGGTTCGGCGGCGCCTGGCTCGTCGTGATCGTGCTCGGGTTGAGCACCTGCGCGCCGACCGCGGATCGAACCGCGCGGCTCGCCGCGGTCGCCGCCGCGGAGTCGGCACCCGGACCGAGGCCGGTTCCGGCCTTCGTCGGCGGCAAGCTCGTCACCGCCGACGGCCAGGTTCTGCCATTGCGCAAATGGCTGCCCGAGGGCCGGGTCAAGGCCGTGATCCTGGCGCTCCACGGGTTCAACGACTACAGCAACGCCTTTCAAATGCCGGCGACCGAATGGGCCAGAGACGGCATCGCCACCTACGCCTACGACCAGCGCGGCTTTGGCAGGGCGCCGGAGCGGGGGTTGTGGCCGGGACGCGCGGCGCTTGCCGCCGACGCTGCCGCCGCCTGCGGCATCCTGCGCCGGCTGTACCCGGGCGTGCCGCTCTACCTGCTCGGCGAGAGCATGGGCGGGGCGGTCGCCGCCGTCGCGATGACCGGGGAGAGCGGCACCCCGATCCCCGATGTCGACGGGGTGATCCTGACCGCACCGGCGGTGTGGGGCCGCTCGACGATGGATCTCGTGCCGCGGCTGGCGCTGTGGCTGGGTGTGCGGCTGATGCCCGGTCTAACACTGACCGGCCAGAGCCTCCATATCCAGGCTTCGGACAACATCGCGATGCTGCGCGCGCTGGGGCGCGACCCGCTGGTGATCAAGGAGACGCGCGTCGACACGGTCTGGGGCCTGGTCAACCTGATGGACGCAGCACTCGCCTCGGCCCCGCGGCTGCGCGCTCCGCTGTTGGTCATGTACGGCGCTCATGACGAAATCATCCCAAGGCGTCCGATGCGCCGGTTTGTCGGGGCGTTGCCGCACGACCCCCGCGACCCCCGCGCCCTCGCCTACTACCGGCACGGCTACCACATGCTGCTGCGCGATCTCGACGGGCCGATGGTGGCGGCCGACGTCGCCGGCTGGGTGCTGAGGCCCGGCGCGCCGCTGCTGTCGGGCGCCGACCGCGGCGTCTTCGAGGCGGATCTGCGCACGGTTGATCTGGGCACGGTCGACCGGGGCACGGTTGACCGGGGCACGGTTGACCGGGGCACGGCCGATCGCGGCGCCGCCAGTCAGGCCGCGCTCGCCGGGCGGTGACCGATGCCGTCGCCGTTTCTCTTGCCCCTGCTGGTCCTGGTCGCCCTCGCCAACGGCACGCCGCTGATGGCGCGAAAGCTTTTTGGCAAGCATTTCTCGTACCCGGTCGACGGCGACCGCCAATTTGTCGATGGCCGGCCGGTGTTCGGACCGGCGAAGACTTGGCGCGGCGTGGGTTGCGCGATCCTGGTGACGACGGCGGGCGCAGCGCTGGTGGGGCTTGGCTGGGAAATCGGGCTGCTGGTCGGTTGTCTCGCGATGGCCGGCGATTTGTTTTCGAGCTTTGTCAAGCGCCGCCTTGGCCGGTTGTCGAGCAGCCCGGCCGTGGGCGTCGACCAGATCCCGGAATCGCTGTTCCCGCTCCTCGCCTGCCTCGGCCCATTGTCATTGACGATCGCCGACGTCGCGCTCGGCGTGGCGCTGTTCTTTGTCGGCGAGATCGTACTGTCGCGCGTGCTTTATGCCTTCGACCTGCGCGACCGGCCCTATTGACTGGCGGCGTTCAGGCCGCGCGCAACTGGTGCAGCGTGATTTCCGGCGGGCAGTTGATCCTGACCGGCAGCACGCAGGAGCCGACCCCGACCGAGGTGTAGCCGATCATTCGGCCGTAGCGCCACGACCCGGACCCCATGCGGCGCGGCAGCGCCGAGTTGAGCGTCAGCGGGATCGCCCCCGGCAGGCAGATCTGACCGCCATGGGTGTGACCGCTCAGCATCAAATCAAAACCGGCATGGGCCGCCTGGCGATAGATTTCCGGCGTATGCGACAGCAAGATCGAAAACGCGCCATGCGGGATTTGCGCCGCCGCCTTTTCGATGTTGTCGACCCGGTAATAGTGCGCGTCGTCGATGCCGGCAAGGTACAGGACTTGGCCGTCGCGCAGCACCGGCTCGGCCTCGTTGACCAGCATGCGGATGCCCATTTCCTCGAGCGCCGGCGCCATCCGGATCGAATCGTGGTTGCCGAGAACCGCGTAGACCGGACCGGCAATGCGCTCGCGGATGCGCGCCATGCCCGCGATCGTCGCCTCGCAGGGGCCAAAGGTCTTGCCGCGGTAGTCTCCGGTCAGCACGCACAAATCGTAGCTGAGCGGCGGCAGCAATTCGGCGAGCCTTCGCATCGCTGCCGGGTTGATGTCGACGTGAAGGTCGCTGAGCTGAAGAATTGTAAAGCCGTCGAGCGCGCGCGGCAGCCCCGGAAGAACGACGGGATGGCGCCGGATCTCGATGCGTTCGGCATTTCGGCGCGCCCGCCAATAGAGGCCGGCGAGCCGGAGCGTCCCGCCGACGACAATCGGGCTCAGATACCAGCGTCGCGGTCGCGGTGCGGCGCTGGCGCCGCCGGCGCGCGCCTCGTGCTCGTCCTCGATGCCGAGCCGCTGCCGCGAATGCAGCCGGCCAAAACGGCGCTCGAGCTTTTCAACCAGTTCCTGGTTCATTAACGGATCATGCGGCGAGCGGATTTCGGGGTGGTTAATATACGGCCGGCGACGGACGTCAAAATTCCGTCCTGTTATCTACCATCAAACCTGCGCTTTTGCTCCGCCAAAGATTTTGCCGCTCCGGGGTGACAATCGCCTCGGCGCTCGGCCTTCCGCCCGACGGCCCGCAATCTATCGGCGCAGGCAAGCGCCCCGCCCGATCTCCCTTGCATCTCCCGGACACGGGTTGTATCCAAGCCCCGCTGCCGAGAAAATTCGTGCACCCGTAGCTCAGCTGGATAGAGCGCTGCCCTCCGAAGGCAGAGGTCGTGAGTTCGAATCTCGCCGGGTGCGCCAACAATTCCGCCGACTTTCACCAGGTTTTCAGCCGATTGTTATCCGGCCGCAACGAACGCGAACGTGAACAGACCCGAGCGGCCGGCACGAGAGTGACACGGAAGTTCGCGCGCCGTTCCCGCACAAAAAAACGGCCGCACAAAAAAGCCGGCCATGAGGCCGGCGATTGCGCGGATGCGCAGACGGGATCTTTCCGTGTCGCGGCGAGGCCGGGCAGGAATACGGACCGGAGCGAATTTCGCCACAATGATGGCGCAGCCTACCCCAGTGCAACTCGTTCCGGTCCCGCGAGGCTGTGCGACGCCGCATTTCGAGATTTCGGGTTCAGAGATGTCATTCCCGGCTCCAGGCGAAAGCTCCCGTTTAGGAGACCACAGTTCCCGCTTGGACGGGCACGGGAAATGCCTCCAATCCGCAGAGACGCCTTGCGAAAATCCGGCAAATTGAGCGATGTCGCGCATTTTTCCCGATTGAACGGGAATTTGGGGTGCGTCGCACCCCGACTGACAGGAACCGGCCATGACTGCCCGCATCGCCTTGGTCCATGCCGTTTCGGTTGCGATCGCACCGGTCGAGGCGGCGTTCCGCGAGCTGTGGCCGGCGGCCGAGTGCGCCAACATTCTCGACAACTCGCTGAGCCTCGACCGCGAGCGCGACGGGGCGCTGACCGCAGCGATGACCAAGCGCATCCTGGCGCTCGCGGCCTATGCCCGCTCGACCGGAGCGGCCGGCATCCTCTTTACCTGCTCGGCCTTTGGCGAGGCGATCGAGGCGGCGGCGGCGCGGATACCGGTCCCGGTGCTGAAGCCGAATGAGGCGATGTTCGAGGCGGCGCTCGCCGCCGGCCGCCGGATCGCATGCTCGCGACTTTCGCACCGAGCGTCGCGTCGATGGAAGACGAGTTCCGCCAGCTCGCCGCCTCCCGCAATTCGCCGGCGACGATCGAGACCTATTGCGTGCCTGGTGCGATGGCGGCGCTGAAGGCCGGCGACGACGCCACCCATAACCGGCTCGTTGCCGCCGCGGCGCCGCGCTTTGGCGATTGCGACGCGGTGCTGCTTGCCCACTTCTCGACCTCGCGGGCGGCGGCCGCGGCGAGCACCGCCCTCGGCCGGCCGGTGCTGACCAGCCCCGGCAGCGCCGTCGCCAAGCTCAAGTCGGTACTGGGCGGGTGAGGCGCCGCAGCAAGTTTGCTTATTTGCCTGCCGCGGCGTTTTCGCGCGATTGCTGGTGGGTCCACGAGCCTTTGCCGTCGGACGAGCGCTTGTCGCGCGCGGCACCTCGCGCCGCCTCGACCCCGCGCGGAAAGCCGCTGCGGTCGCGGTAGTCGGCGCGGGCGGTCGCGCGCCGGCCTTTCTCGCCCGCAAGCCGGGTCGCGCAAAACACGTCGAGCGCGGTCGCCGCCGCCAGCACCGCGAGCATCGCCAAGGTCTTCGGGCTTTTCAGCTCCTTGGCGGTCGCGGCGACTGTAGCGAGGTCGATCGCGTCGCCGGCGACGCGGCCCCACACCCAAGGTGTGGCGTCGTGGCTGCCGAGTATCGCCAGGCCGGTGGCGATCTCGCGTCCGCCATAGGCGCGCAGCAGGGCTTCATGACCATCAAGACCGGCCGCGCGGCAGATCAGGCGCGGTGCCGCGATGTCGGCCACGCCGAGCGCCAGCGAGAAATAACCGAGACCCTTGGCCATCCGGTCGTTCACCGAGCGGGAGGAGCCGGCCAAGGCAGTGCGTGGGACGCTGGACATCGGATTTCCCTTCAAGGCGTGAGCATGACTTTGATGCAGCCGTCCTGCTTGTCGCGGAAGGCCTTGTACATCTCCGGTCCCTGGTCGAGAGCGACCTTGTGGGTGATGACAAAGGACGGGTCGATCTCGTCGTCCAGGATCCGGTGCAGCAGATCGTCGCTCCAGCGGTTGACGTGTGTCTGGCCGGTGCGCACCGTCAGGCCCTTGTTCATCAATGCCCCAAACGGAATTTTGTCGAGCAGCCCGCCATAGACGCCGGGAATCGACAAGGTGCCGGCCGGCCGGCAGACATAGATCATCTCGCGCAGAACATGCGGCCGGTCGGTTTCCAGCATCATCGCCTGCTTGGCGCGGTCGTACATCGCGTCGATCGAGCCGGTCGCGTGGGCTTCGAGACCGACGGCGTCGATGCATTTCTCGGGTCCCTTGCCGCCGGTCAATTCGTTGAGCCGCGCGACCGTATTCTCCTCCTCGAAGTTGATCGTCGTGGCGCCGGCGGCTTCCGCCATCGACAGCCGCTCGGGCAGACGGTCGATCGCGATGACCTCCTTGGCGCCGAGCAGGATCGCGCTGCGGATCGTCATCTGCCCGACCGGGCCGCAGCCCCAGATCGCGACCGTGTCGGTCGGCTCGATGTCGCATTGCACCGCGGCCTGCCAGCCGGTCGGAAAGATGTCGCTGAGAAACAACAGCTTCTCGTCCGGCACGCCGTCGGGCACCTTGATGTGCGTCGCGTCGGCAAAGGGCACCCGCAGATATTCCGCCTGCCCGCCCGGATAGCCGCCGGTCAGGTGGGTGTAGCCGAAAAGGCCCGCGGTGGTATGGCCGAACACCGTGTCGCCGATCTCTTTGTTGCGGTTGGTGCGCTCGCAGACCGAGAAGTTGCCGCGCCGGCACTGCTCGCACTCGCCGCAGATGATCGTAAACGGCACGACGATGCGATCGCCGACCTTGAGCTTGCTCTTGGCGCCGGAGCCGACCTCGACCACTTCCCCCATGGTCTCGTGGCCCATGATGTCGCCCTTTTTCATGCCCGGCATGAAGTGGTCGTAGAGATGCAGGTCCGACCCGCAGATAGCACAGCTCGTTACCTTGATGATGGCGTCGCGGTCGTCCTCGATCTTGGGATCCGGAACCGTGTCGCAGCGGATGTCGGTGGTGCCGTGCCAGACTAGAGCCCTCATCGCCGTCCTCCGATCGTCGACCGCCACAACGGGGCGGCGAAGCGGCGGCGCTCCGCCCTCTCCGACCCGAAGCTGCGGGTAAGGTTTGAATTAAAACAACACCGCAGTAGTAGCGGCGCGGTGCAGGGTAAACGAGAGCCGCAAGGGCCGGTTCCAACTCCCCAACTCGGGCAGCTTTGCACGCGCGCCCGATTAGGCGGCGAAATCGGAACGCGCGTTGCTCCCTGTTGTTTGCCCAAGTTGCGGGGGTGCAGCCGCCCGAGCTTTCGCTCTTTCAGCGGAATGGCACGATGCACGTTTTGTCGAGGACCAGCCACAAACGGCAAGGGCGAATGCACACGGCAAAGCGGATGCGCGCAGCAAAAGGAGTCCCGCCCCACGGGTCTGCGGCCCATATCGCCAAGACAGGCCGCGAAGAGCTGCTGGCGGCGCGCATTGCCGAGCTCGAAGCGGAGCTGCGGGCGCGCGACGACTTTCTTGCGATCGCGGCGCACGAGTTGCGCAACCCGATGACGCCGATCAGAGGGCGCATCGAGCTGCTGCTGGCCCGGGCGCGGCGCAGCCCCGAAACCGTGCCGAAGGGGATCGTGCAGGGCCTCGAGCGGCTCGAGCGCCTGGTCGACGCCTATATCCGGCGCGCGACCGTCCTCCTCGACGTGTCGCGCATCAATGCCGACAGCCTGGCGCTGCAACTTGCCGAGGTTGATCTGGCGGCGCTCGTCAGGCATGCCGCGATGAGCATGCTTCCCGCGGCCGAGCGCGCCGGCTGCCGGGTCCGGCTCAAGCTGCAGGACGGGATCGTCGGCTGTTGCGATGAGACGGCAATGGAGCAGATTTTGGAGAATCTCCTGTCGAATGCCATTCGCTACGGTTGCGGGCAGCCCATCGAAGTCGCGTTGTCGAGCGACGGCGAAAAGGCCCGATTGTCGGTGCGGGACGAAGGCATCGGCATACCGGCTCCGGACCAGGCGCAGATTTTCGAGCGGTTCCGCCAGCTCAACCGCAACAGCACAAACGGCGGCTTCGGGGTCGGCCTGTGGATCACGCGTCAGCTCGTCCAGGCAATGCAGGGCGAGATCGCCGTGTCGAGCAACCCCGGCGCCGGCTCGACCTTTGCCGTGACCCTGCCGCTCCTGGTGCGCGACCAAGCCGATGCGCGCTGATCAGACAGGCGGACCAAAGCTGGAACGCGTCGCCACCGGCGTTCCCGGGCTGGACACGATCCTTCGCGGCGGTTTTTTGCGCGACGGCATATACATCATCCAGGGCTCCCCTGGGTCGGGGAAGACCATCCTCGGCAATCAGATCTGCTTCCGTCATGTCGCGAGCGGCGGCCGCGCCCTCTACGTGACTCTGCTGGCCGAGAGCCACGCGCGCATGCTGCTGCATATCGGCCAGCTCGGTTTTTTCGAGCAGGCGGCAATCCCCGACCGCCTCTATTTCATCAGCGCCTTTCGGGTGCTGGAAGAAGCCGGGATGGCGGGCGTGCTGGATTTGCTGCGGCGCGAGATGCAAGGCCACGACGCCAGCATCCTGGTGCTCGACGGGCTGTCGGCGATCGAGGACACCGCCGCATCCACCCGCGAGCTCAAGAAGTTTGTCCACCAGCTTCAGGCGCACGCCACCCTGGCAAACTGCACGATGCTGGTGCTGACCGGCGCGAAACCGATCTCCGCCGAGCATACGTTGGTCGACGGCGTCATCGAGCTCCAGACCCAGCTCTACGGCAGGCGTGCCGAGCGAAGCCTGCAGGTTCACAAGCTGCGCGGCTCCGGCTACATGCGCGGCGAGCACTCGTACCGCATCACCGGCGACGGGATCGTCGTCTATCCGCGCACCGAAGCATCGATCGGTGCGCCTGCCGCGGCGGAGCGCGTCAGCGGGCCGCCCTTGACCACCGGCCTCGCCCAGCTCGACCGCATGATGGGCGGCGGTTTTCCGCATTGCTCGACGGCGCTGCTGATCGGTCCGCCGGGGATCGGCAAGACCACCTTCGGCCTGCATTTCCTGAGCCAGTGCGACGCGAAAAACCCCGGCCTGCTCTTCGGGTTTTATGAGAGCCCGGCGGCAATCCTGGACAAGGCGCGGGTGCTTGGCCTGCCGCTCGAGCGGCTGGTCGGAGAAGGGCATGTCGAGATTATTTGGCGGCCGAACACGCAAGGACTGCTCGACGAGGCGTGCCAATCGCTGGTCGCGGCCGTAAAGCGCCGGCGAGTGCGCCGCCTGTTTATCGACGGTCTCCAGGGATGTGAGAGATTGGCGACCGACCGCGGGCGCATTGGGCACATCTTTTCGGCGTTCAGCACCGAGTTTCGCGGGCTCGGGGTCAGCAGCGTCTATACCTCGGAAGCCGATCTTGTCGGCTCGGTTGCCGGACTTCCGCTGAGCGGCCTGTCGCTGAATGGGGTCTCGAGCATTGCCGAGATCATCCTGGTGATGCGCTACGTCGAGCTGCGCTCGGAGGTGCACCGGATCATTTCGGTGCTGAAAGTCCGCGACGCGGAGATCAACTCGGCATTCCACAAATTCACCATCACTCGAAACGGCCTGCTCATCGAAGCCGATCCGTCCAGCGCCGAGGCGATATTGGCGCAAGCTGCGCTGCACGGCGGATATCCGGTTTCGACGTCGGCTTTGGGTCCCAGGCGTGGCAGCGAGGAATAAGGTGGCGCTGATCCTCGTGGTCGACGACGAGTACAGCATCGCCGAAGTGCTCGAAGCCGCGTTGGCCGATGCCGGCCACGAGGTGGTGACCGCGATGAACGGCCGGCAGGGATTGGAGCGCTTGCGGGAGCGGCGGCCGGATCTGGTGCTGCTCGACTTCATGATGCCGATAATGGACGGCCCGGCGGTGCTGAAGACCATGCGGGAAGATCCGGAGCAGCGCGACATCCCCGCCGTCGTCATGAGCTCGCTGCCGGAGAGCGCCGTCGCCGCAGCCGCAAAGGGCACGTATACGGCGTTTTTGCGCAAGCCGTTCCGGCTCGCGGCGGTCATTCAAGTGGTCAACGACGCGCTCGACCGCGAGCGCTAGTCCAGCTCGCCTGCTTGCCCTAAGGGGGCTTAGTCGAGCATGTCGCGGATTTTTCGCGCCAGCGCCGCGTAGGTGTAAGGCTTGGCGATCAGCTCGACCCCCGGGTCGAGCCGCCCGTGGTGGACGATGGCGTTGCGCGCATAACCCGTCGTAAACAAGACGTTAAGATTGGGCCGGCGCTCTCTCGCCGCTTCGGCGAGCTGGCGGCCGTTCATCCCGCCGGGCAGCCCGACATCGGTGAACAGCAGCCGGATCGACGCATCCTGCTCGAGCGCTTTCACCGCATCGAGGGCGCCCGCGCCCGCACCTTTGAGGGCAGCGGCATTGGGCTGGCCTTGGTGCAGGAGCTGGTCAAGCTGCATGACGGGTCTATCTGGGTCGAGCTTCCGCTCGGCGATCGATCCGGGAGAAGTCGAGCAGGCTGTTGACCAGCCGCAAGAGCCGCACGCCATTGTGGTGGGCGGTGTTGAGCAACGCCCGGTCGGCGGCCCGGCCGGGTTCGGCCGGCCGCGACAGTAAGTCCTCGAGCGGCCCGAGCATCAAGGTCAGCGGCGTGCGAAACTCGTGGCTGACATTCGAGAAGAACGCGGTTTTCGCCCGGTCGCTCACGATTCCGGCAGGCCGAAGATCTCCTCGGGCTGATAAAGGCCGCGGACCGGGTGAAAGCCCAGCGAAATCAATGGACGCGGGCAGATTTCGGCAAACGCCGAAGAAGTCAGCAGCGGCCGCAGCAGGCGCTTGGTCAACCCCTCGATGCGCGAGGCGAGGTTGACCGCCGGCCCGATCACGGTGAAATCGAGCCGGTCGGCCGCCCCGACATTGCCGTAGATGACCTCGCCCAGATGCAGGCCGATGCCGATGCGCAGCTGGGTTTCGTCGCGTTCGTGCCGCGCCTGATTGATCGCGGCGAGCCGTTCGAGCCCCGCGGTCGCGGCTTCGAGCGCGCGCAGGCTCGACGGCGCGAAATCTTCGTCGTCCTCGGCCGGGAAGATCGCCAGCACCCCGTCGCCGATAAATTTCAGCACCTCGCCTTTTTTCTCTTCGATCGGCGACACCACCGCGTCAAAGTAGTCGTCGAGCAATTCGATGACCGCGTCGCCCGGCAGCCGGTCGGAGAGGCCGGTAAAGTTGCGCATGTCGGTCATCATGATCACCGCCCGCATGCGCTCGCCCTGCGCCCGGAAAATCTGCCCGGCGAGAATGCGCCGGCCGGCCTGCGGCCCAAGATAGGTGTCGAGGAGGTTGGCGCTGATCCGGCGCACCGCGCGGGTCTCGGCGATTGCGGCCAAGGCCGGGTTGATCTCCTCGAGCTTGGCGATGTCGGCATCGCTGAAGCCGCCAGGCCGGTCGGTCGCCCACGCGACCGCCGGAAAGCGGCGAAAGGTGCGGTTCAACGCCAGCGCCAGATAATCGGTGCCGCCGGCCTTGCGGATTTTCTCCAACAGCGGAAATTCGACCACCGGGCGGTCGAGGCGGCGCCGCATCGGGGTCCCGCGCTCGACGGTCATGCGGATCGGGCTCAACCGGTATTCGTCGGTCGCGTCGGAGCCGTGCAGGATGCGGTAATCCTCGATCACCTTGCGGTCGCGCCACCACCGCGCGCCAAGCCCACGGATCTGCGGATGCAACGTGCCGATATGGAGGCTGGCGCGCCACAACGGCACACCGTCGCCGAGCAGGCGCCAGCACAATTCGTCGAAGAGCTCGATCTCGCTGTCGATATGAGGCCCGTCGACAAGCAGCCAGCGCCCGACCTCGCCGCCTGGGATCGGTGCGCCGAGCCCGGTGTAGACGCCCTCGATGCGAAAGAATTCTTCGCCGCTGGTCTTGGTCGCCGGTGCGGGCGGCGCGGCCAAATCGGAAGTGGCTGACAGGTTGGTGTCCATTTGCTGGTTTGACGATGATCCGGTGAGCGCCGAGGAGTTGGGAACCACGGATTAAATAGGCCTGAGCGCGCCGATTGCGATGGGCTGCGCTTTTCGCCGAAGCCGCGGCTGGTCGAACCTGTGCCACGACGCCTGACCGGCGCCGAGATCGACAATCGCGGCCTTTACCACCCGACCCGAAATCCGCGGCACCTTTGGCGCCGTCGCCTCGACGCATTGGCTTGCCTCGGCGGTCGGCATGAGCATCCTCGAAAAAGGCGGCAATGCTTTCGATGCCGCGGCGGCGGCTGGGTTCACATTGCAGGTTGTCGAGCCGCACCTGAACGGCCCTTTGGGCGAGGCGCCGGTCCTGGTGTGGAGCGAGGCCGCCCAGCGCTGCGAGATGATCTGCGGCCAGGGTGTGGCGCCCGCCGCCGCGACGATCGGCCACTTTCGCTACTGAAAACGTCACCGTATCGGGGCTCGATTACGGCACGAGGCCCTCCGCGGGACCCGCCTGCGCCTTGTCAAGCACAGGCGTCTGGCGAATTGAGCAACCTTAACGGGAGCACCCGCGCCGGCCGCTGATTTCAATTGACTTTGTTCACGTTTTATCCTAAAAATGGGCCATCAAATCCGGAGAATGGCTTGCACCCGATCGTGACGACCATGCGCGCGCTGGACTCGCGCGGACCAAAGAGTTGGCGGATGGTGGTCGATGCCGAGGGAGCAATGCTTGGGCCGGATTGCGTCCTCGTCCGCCGTACGCCGCTGGGCTACCGCTGCACCGGGCGCGCCGAGGCTGCGATCATACAATGCATTCTCCGTCATGCGCCCGAGGATCCCGATTGGCTCTTTCGACAATGCTGCCGGATCGCCAAGGCGCTTGCCGACGGTCACATGGCGCTGGCTCAGATTCATGCGCTCTTTATCCCGACTAATGGGCTCGACGATGGCCAATTAACGCAACTCGCGCTTGTCGCACCATTGATCAAGACCAATTTCAATCCCGACGAGCCCCGCGACACGCAGGGCCGCTGGAGCGAGCCGGGCAGCACCGGAAGCGTGATGCCGCCACTGCTGGTCCCTGCCGGAGCCCCCGGGCGAACGACACCCTGGTCGATCCCGGAGACGCCCACCCGGGCGCAATCCAAGTAGCAGCGGACAACCAACGTCAAAACAAGATGGTACGTGACGTCGTGGTCCGGCTGCGGCTAAGCCTAGACCAGCAGGAAAGACTGCACGAAGAAATACATGGTGAAGGATACACGTACCAAGAGATAATGAGAATTGCCAAAGAGATGTTCAACAAATAGATTGGAGAGCTGGGGGCGAGCGATGGAACAAATCAAAGATCCGTTTGATCGGTTAATCGGCATGTTGGTCTGGCAGGTGCGCAGAGGGCACGGCAGCTTTCTTACGATGGAGTTTGGAACGCCGCACCTCTCCGTCAGAGAGCCGATCATCACGAAGCGCGACAGTTCCGAACGGGTACAGCGACATCTGGCGCGGCGACGAGTATCTGTCTATGGAGACTGGCATTTTTGGGTACAATACGGTGAGTGGAAGCTCGTCACAGCCGATGATATTCTAGACAGCAACGATTGCGCAGGTTCCGCGCGCGACCAGTGTCTGGGCGGTCTGGAAGGACAGCGGTTGCTCTCGGTCGATGTAGATAAAACCACCAACTCGTGGTCATTGAATTTTGATCTTGCCGGAGCGCTGCACATATGGCCATCAACTGAAATACCGGAAGATTTATGGGGTCTCTATATCTGGAACGGAAACATCATATCTTGCCAGAACGACGGAAAATTGGTCGTCGAGAAGCGTGACGGCGAGCAATGAAACAGCTGCTCCGGCACCCGAGCCGGGGTGTAACCACGGTTGACGCCTTCCCCAGCGGCCTCGTGTCGCGGGTAAGCGAATGCAATGAAAAAGCACTTGATCGGAGCGTGACGCAAGCCCTGTGGCCGGGTTGCCAATCTTCAGCCGGGTGTTGTCGTTCAACCTGCTCGGCGACGGTGTGGATGACGCGCTCGATCCGCGGCCCGGTTGAGCCGGGCTGTTTCCGCTGCCGCGAAACTTGGTCTAATCTATTCTCCGCAAACCTTTGACACAGCGCGGAGATCGACAATGGCGGCCTTTACCACCCGACCCGAAATCCGCGGCACGTTTGGCGCTGTCGCCTCGACGCATTGGCTGGCTTCGGCGGTCGGCATGAGCATTCTCGAAAAAGGCGGCAACGCCTTCGACGCCGCGGCCGCGGCCGGGTTCACAATGCAAGTGGTCGAGCCGCACCTGAGCGGCCCCTTGGGCGAGGCGCCGATCCTGGTGTGGAGCGAGGCCCGGCAAAGCTGCGAGATGATCTGCGGCCAGGGTGTGGCGCCCGCCGCCGCGACGATCGGCCGCTTTCGCGAGCTCGGACTTGATCTGATCCCCGGCACCGGGCTGCTCGCCGCTGCGGTTCCGGCCGCGTTCGGCGCGTGGACACGGCTGTTGCGCGACTGGGGGACGATGCCGCTTGCCGAGATTTTGGCGCCGGCGATCGGCTATGCCGAAAACGGCTATCCGGTGGTCGAGCGCATCAGCGAGACGATCGCCGTCATGAGCGGGATGTTTCGCCAGGAATGGCCGAGCTCGGCCGCGGTCTACCTGCCGCAGGGCCGGCCGCCGGCGCCAGGGCGGCTGTTCCGCAACCCGGCACTCGCCGCGACCTATCGCCAGGTTCTGGCCGAGGCCGGCGACGGCGGTCGCGAAGGCCAGATCGAGCGCGCCCGCGCCTCGTGGTACGAAGGCTTTGTCGCCGAGGCGATCGACCGGTTCTGCCGCCGCGAAAAAGTCCTCGACGCCTCGGGGCGCCGCCATGGCGGGCTGTTGACCGGCGACGACATGGCGCGCTGGCGGGTTCCGGTCGAGACCCCGCTCGGCTTCGACTACCGCGGCTGGCGGGTCGTCAAGGGCGGGCCGTGGAGCCAGGGGCCGGTGCTGCTGCAGACCCTTGCTTTGCTCCAAGGGTTCGATCTCGACGATCTCGACCCCCTCGGCCCCGATTTTGTCCACACCGTCGTCGAATGCCTGAAGCTCGCCTTTGCCGACCGCGAGGCCTGGTACGGCGACCCCGATTTTGTCGACGTGCCGATCGAGACGCTGCTGTCGCCGGCTTACAACGACATCAGGCGGCGGCTCGTGAGCGACCATGCCTCCCTCGAGCTGCGCCCCGGCCGCCCCGAAGGCCGCGCGCCGCGGATATTGGTCGGCGGGCATGAGGCTGCGATCACCGGCGCCGGCATCGGGGAGCCGACGACAGCGGGGATCGGCGAGCCGACGGTGGATCGAAGCGGGGTCGTCGCCGGCGACACCTGCCACGTCGACGTGATCGACCGCTGGGGCAACATGGTCTCGGCGACG
Organism: uncultured Alphaproteobacteria bacterium; assembly: GCA_963712825.1. Taxonomy (GTDB): domain Bacteria; phylum Pseudomonadota; class Alphaproteobacteria; order ATCC43930; family CGMCC-115725; genus AP-15. Next base: position 233,869 of record CAVQJP010000025.1, on the reverse strand, counting down.
CCGTCGGGGGGCTGGCTGCAAAGCTCGCCGGTCATCCCCGAATTGGGCTTTTGCCTCGGCACGCGGATGCAGATGTTCTGGCTCGAAGAGGGGCTGCCGGCGAGCCTTGAGCCCGGCAAACGGCCGCGCAGCACCCTCTCGCCGTCGATGGCGTTCAGGAACGGCGAGCCCTACATGGCTTTTGGCACGCCCGGCGGCGACCAGCAGGACCAATGGTCGGCGCTGATGTTCCTGCATCATGTGCATCACGCCATGAATTTGCAGGAAGCGATCGACTGTCCGGCGTTTCACACCGAGCACATGCCGAGCTCATTCTATCCGCGCGCCGCCCGGCCGGGGTCGGTGGCGCTCGAAGGGCGTTTCCCGGAACCTACGCGGGCGGCGCTGGCCGAGCGCGGCCATCGCCTCAGCGTCGGCGGCCCCTGGTCGGAGGGCCGCCTCTCCGGGTGCGCGCGCGAAGAAACCGCGGAAGGCAGGGTCATCAAAGCCGCCGCCAACCCGCGCGGCATGCAGGGCTACGCGATCGGGCGCTGACCAACGCGCGCCGGCGGGCTGCCCGCGGCCGACGCCCGGCTTCCGCGGTCGCCGCCCGCATTGGCCGAGCGCCGGCGTGGACCTAGGCTGCGCGCTGGCGGGACGGGCGCGACGGCGCTGCCGCCATTGAGGCCGCGACCTTGGCGGGGTTGGTGAAGGCGAGATATTCGGCCGCGTATTCGGGCGGCAGAATTTCGACCATCGACTCGTTCTCGACCCACACCTCGATCACATGGAACGGGCCGCGGTTGCAGTTGTGGCACTGCCAGCCCTCGCGCTGCGCGACGGCTTCGACCGCGGCGGCGTCGGTGGTGACGCTGAGCGCGAAATGGGTCGGGCCGAACCCGCGCTCGGCTGCGGGTTTTTTGACAAAGCCGCCGCCGTCGCTGCCGCCCGGATGCAGCTCGGTCCCGGCCGGGTAGACCTCGACACCCGACCCGTGCTCGTCGAGCTGGAGCGCGAAAAAGCTGCCCGGGTTGGGCGGAAACGGCACCGCCGCCCCGCCCATGACTTCGGCGAGGACACCGGCGACGTGCTCCGGATTGCGCGCAGCGATAGACAGATGGTGGATCATGGCTCCCTCTCGACCTTTCCGGCAACGAGTGCAGCAAGAACTCTGCGCGGACGAGACGGACCGGGAAGGCCGGATGGCGCCGCGCCGCAGTTCCGATATCGGTAGTCCCGCGCGATCGGCAACAGCGCGTCGTGCTGCGGCGCCGGCGGCAGCTAACGCATCGTCGGCATCACGTACTCGGCGCCGGCGCGCACACCGGTCGGCCAGCGCGCGGTCATCGTCTTCAAATGGGTGTAAAAGCGCACGCCCTCGGTGCCGTAGACCGCCATGTCGCCAAACAGCGAGCGCTTCCAGCCGCCAAAGCTGTGGAATGCCATCGGCACCGGGATCGGCACGTTGATCCCGACCATGCCGATCTGGACGCGATTGGAAAACTCGCGCGCGGCGTCGCCGTCGCGGGTGAAGATCGCGACCCCGTTGCCGTATTCGTGATCGTTGACGAGCTTTGTCGCGTGATCGAAATCGGGCGCGCGCACGACCGACAGCACCGGCCCGAAAATCTCCTCCTTGTAGATGCGCATCTCGGGCTTGACCTCGTCGAAGAGGCAGCCGCCGAGAAAAAAGCCGTTCTCGTAGCCTTGCAGCTTCAGCTCGCGGCCGTCGACGGTGAGCTTGGCGCCCTCGTGAACGCCCAGATCGACGTAGGAGCGCACCCGGTCCAGATGCTGGCGGGTGACGAGCGGCCCCATCTCCGCCTCGGGGTCGGTGCCGGGACCGATCTTTAGCGCGCGCACCCGCGGCACCAATTTGTCCATCAGCTTGTCGCCGATCCCGCCGACCGCGACCGCGACCGACACCGACATGCAGCGCTCGCCCGCCGCCCCATAGGCCGCGCCCATCAGCGCGTCGGTCGCCTGATCGAGATCGGCGTCGGGCATCACCACCATGTGGTTTTTCGCACCACCCAACGCCTGGACCCGTTTCCCGGCCGCCGCGGCGGTCCTGTAGATGTATTCGGCGATCGCGGTCGAGCCGACAAAGCTGACCGCCGCGACGCCGGGATGATGCAGGATCGCGTCGACCGCGGCCTTGTCGCCGTGGACGACGTTAAAGACGCCGGCCGGCAGCCCCGCTTCGGTCAGCAGCTCGGCGATGCGGACCCCTGCCGAGGGATCGCGCTCCGACGGCTTCAAAATAAAGGTGTTGCCGGTCGCGAGCGCCATCGGGAACATCCACATCGGCACCATCGCCGGAAAATTGAACGGCGTGATGCCGGCGCACACACCCAAAGGCTGGCGCACCGACCAGCTGTCGATGCCGCGCCCGACCTGCTCGGCAAACTCGCCCTTCAAGAGATGGGGGATGCCGCAGGCGAACTCGACGACCTCGAGGCCGCGAGTGATCTCGCCCTGCGCGTCGGAAAAGACCTTGCCGTGCTCCTCCGAGATCAGCCGCGCCAGCGCATCGTGGTCGCGGTTCAGCAATTCGAGGAATTTGAACATCACCCGCGCCCGCGTCAGCGGCGGGGTCGCGGCCCAGCCGGGAAACGCCGCCGCCGCCGCCTGCACCGCCTGATCGACCTCGCCCGGCTCGGCAAAGGCGACGCGCCGCAGCTTCTCGCCGGTCGCCGGATTGTAGACGTCGCCCCCGCGCCCGCCTTTCCCCTCGACCCGCTTCCCGCCGATGTAATGCTGAATGTCGCTCATCACCCGACCCGCCTAGATGCTGTAACCGCTCTCTGCATCATAAGCCCGCCCTCGGAACCGGCGCAGCCGATTTTGCGCGCCTATAAGACAGTCATGCTTGTGCGGCGCATCGGCGAGAGCCGGGCCGAGGTATTCCGCCCGCAGTCATCTCAATCTTTCTTGCTGCGTTGAGGTGACCGAGTACGGCCCGACCTTTCATCGCCCAGCCGATGGCGGATGCCGCTGCCGGGTAAACCAATCTCAGATGGCTAAGCCGAGCGGCGCTGCCTTCAGACTTGCGTGATGTTCGAGAACCGCAACAATTCGGTCAAGTAGGGCGCCAAACCCCGAGAAATCAATGGTATCAGCATTCGGAACTACGACGCGCTCCGCGAAAGCGACTTTTCCATATTTCCCCGGCGCATTGTGCTCCTTATTCGGGTCAAAGGTTTTGCCATCGAGCACGGTTTTCAGCAGCGCCGGATCGAAAAAATCCTCGATGCAGCTCTTTTAGGGTGCGGCGGCTTTTTCCGGCGTTTTGACGAGATAAAGGTTTAGGCCGAGATAATAGAAAAGATCAGTGGACGAGAAAGCGATATTCGAAACGCCATTAGCTTTTGCAAAGCCAAACAATTCACCGCCTCCATCGTCATTGTCGAACAGGACGATCACTGGATAGGCGAGCGGAACATGGCCGAAGCGTTCAACGGTTTTACGATATTTGATGATGAAAAACTTAAGATCACCCGTGCCATGTCCAATCTGCAAAACGTCATGGACGGTGCGGGAGTAATTCATGAGCCGGATCGCACTTTCAAATTTGCCATTAACGATCTGGCCAAGACGGGGATGATAAGCCGATAACCGTCGAATGGCACTCCGCAGATAAGTGGAATCAGTCTTTCCCTCCGGAACGATGACGGGCGCGTTCAGCGCTACGAAATTTTTATAGAACAGGAAACGAAAGTACAATTGGCGGGCGGCAGTAGGATCGCTTTTTTTGAGCGCGCTTTTCCGTCGATCGGCGTGATCTTTAACCTGATGGATATGAGCGAGCACGCCGCCGATTGGGTTAAGGCTCGTGATATCCTGTCGTATAGGGGAAGCTCCCGGCGCTCCACCGGCGAGGGTTGCGGGCACCATTCGATAGTACCTGCCCGCTGTGAAAAGCGCCTGACACATATGCCGGGCTGCACGCCAATACTCCTCGCGGATGTTAACCTTCTCATTCACTATCAGCCCGGTCGTAACCTGTCGCGAGCCTCGAAACTGCATGCGTGTTTTCTTATCGTTGATCTTGAACCCAGAGTGTTCAATTTTGGCCCTCAGCTCTGCACCGAGCTGCCATTCGAACTTGCTACCAGGAACCGATGCAGCTAGTTCAAGCGGGAAGTCCTTCCGGCTGGTTGAGAAAGTTATATCATCGGCGTACCGCGAGTATGTACATCTGTGAGTTTTTGCAAGCCGGGCCAGACGGGCATCGAGCAAATGTCCGACTAGGTTGGATATTACGGGCGAGCATGGGCTTCCTTGTGGCAGCTCGTTATTGTGGCATGCGACCTGAGCGATGATCGTTGCTACTTTTGACTGGAGGGCGAAATGCTTGTCCTTCAGGAAGAAACCGCGTACCCGACCAAAATTGATAGAGGGGAAAAAATCCGCTAGGTCGAGGTTCAAGACGTAACGGCGTCGCTTGTGCAGCGACGCGTTGGTGATGATGCTGCGCTTCTTCTCGAAGCCATGGGCGAGCGAGCGTCGGGCAGGCGTAGCCGTCTTGAGCTCGTCCAGGCAGTCGTAGAGGAGATTAGCCACACGCCGTTGCAGAAGCGCCAGCATCGGCGCTGGAGCTTTGATCTGGCGTTTGCCACCGCCGCGTTTTGCGATTTCGAAACTCTTGTATTTGGCCGGACTGGGAATCTTGTATAGCACATAGGACAAGCCGCTGGGCGTGAAGCCCAAAAGGCGAGCGAGTTCGTCAAGCGTCTTGGCGTTGCGAAGGCTCTGTAGTCTCGACACTCGGGATGATGCCCTCTGAAAAGAGGCTTGCGGGCACTCCTATGCGTCGCCGCAGCTCATATGATTGCATCATAGCGCAGATGCATATATCGATTGCCAGGAGCAAGCACTCCCTAGCATCGTTGTCTTATATCGCGATGAGCGATAACAAATCTGCCCGCAAGCCATCCTGCATCTACCAGAATCGTTCCTGATTTTCAAGCTTCGCGCGCTCGCGCAAGGCACCCCAACGCACAACTCAAATCGTGTCGAGGGTGAACAAGTCGCGCCGGGACGCCGGTCCCCAGGCCACGTTGCTTTCGTCGGGATAGCGAGGCGGTACTTAAGCGGCGCGACGGTGGCGGTTGCGGACGCGCGTTTGGAAGGTGCGCTCCTCGTCGAAAAGCTCGGCCAGTTTCTCGAGCATGACGCCGCCCAATTGCTCGGCGTCGACAATCGTTACCGCGCGGCGGTAGTAGCGGGTCACGTCGTGGCCGATGCCGATCGCGATCAGCTCGACACGTTCGAATCGCGCGTTAGGGCTGCGTCGGACGCCGCGCGCCGTGACGCACGCGCAGAATCCGCACATGGTCGGCGGCCACGCCGTAGCGGATGATGTAGGGATAAGCGAGCGTGGTGTCGCGTAGCTGTGTGCCGGCCACCGCCCGCCCGCGATGGGGAAAACTCTCGAGGCTGTCGCCGACTGTTAAAATCTCCCTGACCATGTTCTCCGCGGCGCGCGGATCGAACCCCGCGATATAGCGGTAGATCTGCTCGATCTCGCGAAGTGCGGCGGGCGACCAGATTACTTGCAAGGGGGCGGAATCATCTCGCCCCTAGCGAGCTTCAGCAACCACTCCCGTACCTTGGCGTGCGGTACGCCGTGGCCGGCATCAATCTCAGCCTCGGCTTCGGCAATGGCGCGCGCTTCGATGTCGTCGTCGATCTCGTCAAAAACGCCTTTCGACTCGGTCATGCTCTTTCCTATAGCCAGCCGGATTATTACGCGCCCCGCTCCCCGAGAAGCTAATGTTTGCATGTCGCCGGCGCAATGGCGGCCCGCGACGCGCTCCTGAGGCGAGAGTCGCGTTTCCCCAGCAGCACGTCCTGAGCGTCGGGGTTAGGCGGCGCGGCGGTGGCGGCTGCGGACGCGCGTTTGGGAGGTGCGCTCCTCGTCGAAAAGCTCGGCGAGCTTTTCGAGCATGACGCCGCCCAATTGCTCGGCGTCGACGATCGTCACCGCGCGGCGATAGTAGCGGGTCACGTCGTGGCCGATGCCGATCGCGGTCAATTCGACCTCGCCCAGCCGCTCGATTTCGCGGATCACTTCGCGCAGATGCTTTTCGAGATAGTTGCCGGGGTTGACCGACAGGGTCGAATCGTCGACCGGCGCGCCGTCGGAAATCACCATCAGGATGCGGCGCTGCTCGGTGCGCTCGCGCAGCCGGTTGTGCGCCCAGGCGAGCGCCTCGCCGTCGATGTTTTCCTTGAGGATGCCCTCGCGCAGCATCAGCCCGAGATTGCGGCGGGCGCGGCGCCACGGCATGTCGGCGGGCTTGTAGACGATATGGCGCAGATCGTTGAGGCGGCCGGGGTTGGGCGGCTTGCCGGCGGCGATCCAGCGCTCGCGCGACTGGCCGCCTTTCCAGGCCCGGGTCGTAAAGCCGAGAATCTCGACCTTGACGGCACAGCGCTCGAGGGTGCGCGCGAGGATGTCGGCGCTCATCGCCGCAACCGTGATCGGGCGCCCGCGCATCGACCCCGAATTGTCGATCAGGAGGCTGACGACGGTGTCGCGGAACTCGGTCTCCTGCTCCTGCTTGTAGGCGAGCGGCAGGACCGGGTTGGCGACGACCCGCGACAGCCGGGCCGCGTCGAGCAGCCCTTCGTCGAGGTCGAACTCCCAAGAGCGGGTCTGCTTCGCCAGAAGACGCCGCTGCAGGCGGTTGGCAAGGCGGCCAATGACACTCTGCAGATGCGAGAGCTGCTGGTCGAGCAACTGGCGCAGCCGCGACAACTCGTCGGGGTCGCACAATTCGTCGGCCTCGACGACCTCGTCGGCGGCAACGCTGAAGGCGCGGTAGATCGCGGTCTCGTCGACCCGCCCGCGCGGCATCTGGCCGGGCCGTCCCGGCCGCCCCGGATCGTCGTCGCTCGACCCCGGCATCATCTCGCCGTCGCCGGCGTCGGCGGCGTCCTGCGCGTCCTCGGCCTCCCCGTCGGTCGGCGAGCCGTCGGGCGAGGGTTGCGCACCGGTGGTGGCGCCTTCGCCTTCGTTCTGGTTTTCGCCCTCGGCCTCCTCGCCGTCCTGCTGCTCGTCGCTCTCGGACGAGTCCTCGGCCTCGCCGAGGTCGATCTCGAGGTCCTGCAGCATGCGGCGGGTCGCCCGCGCATAGTCGTCCTGGTCTGATATCGACCGGTCGAGCTCGCCGAGGTCGCGCGCGATCTTCGGCTCGAGCCAGGGCCGCCACAGATCGACCACTTTGCGCGCCGCCGGAGGCGGCGGCTCGCGGGTCAGCGCCTCGCGGGTCAGGAGGCGGACCGCCTCGGCCATCGTGCTTTCGGTGCGCTCGGTGATCCGCTCGAACCCCTGGCGACGGTATTGCTCGTCGAGCATCGCCGCGAGGTTGGAAGCCACACCGGTCATGCGCCGGGCGCCCAGCGCCTCGACCCGCGCCTGCTCGACCGCGTCGAAGACGGCGCGCGCCAGCGGGCCGCCGGGCACCCGCCGGCTGTGCACCGCGTCGTCGTGATAGCGCATGCGCAGCGCCATGCTGTCGGCCGCCCCGCGCAACTGCGCCGTCTCCTCTGCGGGCAGGTCGCGCGGCGGGTTCGGCAGTTTGATCCGGGTGCCGCTGACCCCGGCGGCGTCGGGACCAAAGCCGACGGTCACGTCGTCGCGTTCGGCGATCGCCCGCAACGTCGCCGCGGTCGCGCGCTTGAAGATCTCGGCCGGGGAGAATTCCTGCGCCATCGGATCACCGATCAGCTCTGCTCAAGCCCCCTTGCCCGGACTTGATCCGGGCATCCACGTCTTGGCCGCTGGTGCGATCGGGTCGCAGGGAGGCGTGGATGGCCGGGTCAAGCCCGGCCACGGGGGATTTGGGTTGAGATGTTGTGAGAGGGTCCATCAGTGGCCGATGCTGGACCTACATCAGCGTCGCGTTGACGCCGGTCTCGGCGAGCTCGGCGCCAAAGCAGCGCTGATAGTATTCGGCGACGGTGGCGCGCTCCATCTCGTCGCATTTGTTCAAAAAGGTCAGCCGGAAGCCGAACGACAGATCGCCAAAAATCTTGGCGTTCTCGGCCCAGGTCATGACCGTGCGCGGCGACATCACGGTCGAAATGTCGCCGTTGATAAAGCCGGCGCGGGTCAGGTCGGCGAGGGCCACCATGGCGCTGATCGTGCGGCGCCCTTCTTCGTTGTCGTAGCTCGGCACCTTTGACAGCACGATCTCGACTTCGGCGTCGTGCGGCAGGTAGTTCAGGGTCGCGACGATGTTCCAGCGGTCCATCTGGCCCTGGTTGATCTGCTGGGTTCCGTGGTAGAGGCCGGTCGTGTCGCCGAGCCCGACCGTGTTCGCGGTCGAGAACAGGCGGAACCCCGAATGCGGCCGAATGACGCGGTTCTGGTCGAGCAAGGTCAGCTTGCCCTCGACCTCGAGCACCCGCTGGATCACGAACATCACATCGGGGCGGCCGGCGTCGTATTCGTCAAAGCACAGCCCAACCGGATGCTGCAACGCCCACGGCAAGAGCCCCTCGCGGAACTCGGTCACCTGCTTGTTGTCGCGCAACACGATCGCGTCCTTGCCGACCAGGTCGATGCGGCTGATGTGGCTGTCGAGGTTGACGCGGATCAGCGGCCAGTTGAGCCGGGCTGCAACCTGCTCGACATGGGTCGACTTGCCGGTGCCGTGATAGCCCTGGATCATGACCCGCCGGTTGAACGCGAAGCCGGCGAGAATCGCCAAGGTCGTGTCGTGGTCAAAGCGATAAGCGTCGTCGTAATCGGGGACGTACTCGCAGGACTGGCTGAACGCCGGGACCTGAAGGTCGCTGTTGATGCCGAAGGTCTGGCGGACCGAGATCGTAATGTCCGGCTGATCCAGCGGAAATCCGCCGGCGGCTGCCGTTGGCTGGGCGGAAGGCATTCTTGTCTTGTTTCCTGATGGTGGAGTGGAGGGCAATTTGCGGGGCGCGGCGGGTTTGTTCAACTGAAATAGCTGGCCTTCAGAGTGGCATAGGCCTGGTTGATGATCTTCAGCTTCTCCTCGGCCGCCTTATCGCCGCCATGCGCGTCAGGATGGTGGAGCTTGACCAGTGTCTTGTAGCGTGCCTTGAGCCGCACCGGGGTGAAAGGCGGCTCGATCTCGAACACCGCGAGCGCCTGCTCGCGCGCCGACAAAACCCGTCGCGCCGCCTCGCTGTGCCCGCCGCCGCGGTCGCTCCGGCCACGCCCGCCGCCGCCCGACAACACGCCCAGGGGATCGCGCAAACGGTCTTCCCAGCCCGGGCTGTGGCGGTCGCCGAGCCGCCAGGTCGGCCGCTGCCAGACCGTGTCGCTTCGGATCTCGGCTTCGATCTCGCTGTCGCTCAGCCCGGCGTAATAGTTCCAGGCCGCGTTGTAGGCGCGAACATGGTCGAGGCAGAACCAGTAATAGTCGTGCAGGTCGAGCCGTGACTTGGGTGCGCGAAAATCGCCGCCCGCCACGCATTCCGGGTGGTCGCACACCCGTGCCGGCGGGTCGGCATTCGCCTCAAAAACCGGGTCCAGCAAAAGCCGCCGCATGGGTCCAGTATGGGAGGGCCGCTCTCCGCTGGCAAGGCCGCCCGGCCGCGATCGCCGCCGCTGCGGCTACCGCCGGGCAGGGCTGGGTTGCGTTGCGCGCAATGTCCGGTTGGAGGGGCCATCCGCGCCGCCACTGGGAAGCAGCGTCTCTTTGCGTTATGCAGAAACTCACGGGAAGACACCGTTCTTCCGCACCGGAAAAGGGGGCGCGGCATGGATCTGATCGTGCGCAATGTCAGGCTGGCGGGGCGGCCCGGCGCGGAGCCGGTCGACATCGGCGTCGCCCAGGGGCGGATTGCGGCGATCGGGCCTGGGCTCGGGGCTGGGTTTGGCGCGGCGGGCGAGAGCTACGACGCAAAGGGGCGGCTCGCCTGCGGCGGGCTGATCGAGACCCACATCCATCTCGACAAGTCGCGGCTGATCGACCGCCTGCCGGCCGAACCCGGCCGCCGCATCAACCCGATGAAGCGGGTCGCCGAGATCAAGAAAGACCTGACCGTCGAGGACACCAGGCGGCGCGCCGCGCAGACCCTCGAAGACTGCATCGTCAACGGCACGACCCGCATGCGCACCCAGGTCGAGGTCGACCCGGCGATCGGCATGCGCGGTTTCGACGGCGTGCAGTCCCTGGTCGCTGACTACCGATGGGCGGTCGACATCGAGATCTGCGTCTTTCCGCAGGACGGGCTGACCAATTACCCCGGCACCGAGGAATTGCTGGTCGAGGGGTTGAAACGCGGCGCCAAGGCGATCGGCGGGGCACCACGCTACGACCCGGACCATGCCGGCCAGATCCGCCGCGTTTTCGAGCTGGCGCGCGAATACGACGCCGATGTCGATCTCCATCTCGATGTCGGCGACGGCCCGGACGAGCTCGACGTGCCTCTCGTCTGCGACCTCGCCGAGCAGTACCGGCGCGGCGGCCGGGTCACGGTCGGCCACATGGCGAAACTGTCGACGATGCCGCCCGAGCGCCTCGCGACGATCGCCCGGCGCATGGCCGATGCCGGCGTCGCCGTGACGGTGCTGCCGTTGACCGATCTGTTCGTGATGGGCCGCGACCAGGACCACAACATCCGTCGCGGGGTCGCCGACGCCAACTTCCTCGTCGAGCACGGCGTCAACTGCTCACTGTCGACCAACAACGTGCTGAACCCGGTGACACCCTTCGGCGACTGCTCGCTGATCCGCATGGCCAATCTGCACGCCAATGTGCTGCAGGTCGGCCGGCCGGAGGAGCTGCGCGAATGCTTTGCCATGTTGACCGAGCGCTCGGCGCGGTTGCTTGGTCTGAAGGATTATGGGCTTGCCGTCGGCAACCCCGCCGACATCGTCGTGATCGACGCCGACAGCCCCGAGCAGGCGATCGCCCAGATCCGGGCGCCGCTCGCCGTCTACAAGCGCGGCCGCCGCTCGGTCATCCGCCATCCGCCGGAGCTGCTCCGCCCGGGCGAGTGAGGCCGGCCGCTATTCGCCCGAGGGTCGCCGGCTGACCGCGAGCGACGGCGGTGGCGACGGCTTGGTTTCCGGCATCGCGGCGAAAGCGAGGACGACGGCGGCAAGGCCGAACGCGGCGAGGCTCGCAAAGGCGGCCGGCTGCCCGTAACGGTCGCCGATCAAGCCGGCGAGCCCGGTGCTGACGGTCGCGCCGATGCCGATCGCGAAGCCGACAAAGCCGAGGGCGAGGTTGTAATGTCCGGAGCGGCCGGCGACGTCGCTTGTGACCAGCGGAACGAGGACACCAAGACAGGCGCCGGCGATGCCGTCGAGGGCCTGCACCAATACGATCGGAACCGGCGAGGCCGCCGCGGCAAACACCAGCCCGCGGACCGGCAAGGTCACCAAGCCCAGCAACAGGACCATACGGCGGCCGTTTGCTTCGGCGAGGCGGCCGATCGCCGGCGAGAGCAGCGCCACGGCCAGCTGCGGCACGACGATGCACGCGGCAATGACAAGATTTGCAGCGCCGCCGACGGTCTTGGTCAAGGTGTTGCCGATCAGCGGCAGCATCGCGGCGTTGCCGAGGGTGAACAGCATGGCGCACCCGGCGAAGATCACGAGCCTACGGTCGGCCAGCACCCGGATCGGATGTTCGCGGGCCGCCCGGGGCTTGCCGCCAGGCGCGGCAGGGATCGAATAATCGAGGCGCGCCAACGGCCGCAGCGGGAAGAAGGCCGGCAAGGTCAGCGCCGCGGTCAGGAAAAAAACCGCTCGCGCCGAGATGTAATAGCCGCAGGCGCCCATCAGCACCGCGCCGATTCCGTTGCCGATCGCAGCAAAGCGGGCGTTGCGTCCAAACCGCTGACCGAGGACCGCCGGCCCTGCCACCGCCAGGCTGATCGCGGCGATCGCCGGGCCGATCGTGCAGCTCGAAAAGCTGTGCAGGATTTCGGCGACATAGACCGCGAGCGGGGCCGGTTGCACCGCGAACAACAGCGCGCTGACGCTGAACGCAAAGATGCTGAGCAGCACGACCCAGGCCTTGGCGCGGATCGCGTCGACCAGCGCTCCGGCCGGGATCTGGCTCGCCATCGCCGTGACCGTGCCGAGGCTCAGCGCCAGGCCGATCGAGGTTTCGGTCCAACCGCGGGTCGTCAGGTAGACCGCGATAAACGGCCCAAAGCCGGTCTGGATGTTGCCGACAAACAGGTTGAGCCAGTCAAGAGAGCGTTCGGCCGGCGTCCCGGCGGGTTGCCCGGTCGGTGGTGTGCCCGCTCTACCCACCGCCGCGCCCCGATCATTTGGCGGCATCGGGCAGGGGCGCAGGCGTCGCCGGGCCGACCATTTTGTTCGAAGTCGCGTCCGGCTTGTATTCCGGCGCCCCCTGTATTTCGGCGCGGTCGAGGTTCAGCGACAGCTTCCAGTCGGGCTGTCCAGGGATCGGCTTCAACAGGCGCCAGTCGACCGCGATCTTGCGGCTGCCGACCCCGAGAAATCCGCCAAAATCGATGATTGCGGCCCGTGGACGCCCGAGGTCGTCAACGAGGACGTCGACGACAAGCCCGAGCTCCTTGCCGTCCGGGCCGATGATTTTCTTGCCGAGCACTCCGGTGCAATCGCGACCGGTCAGCGGCTCGAGGCTCGCCGGCTCGTGCGGGGCGGATTTGGGGGTTGGGGCGGTGTTTTTCGCACCGGGCCCAGTCGGCGACGCGCTTTCGGCGGCGGCCACTGTCGCGATGCGGACTTCCGCGACACCGCCCAGCAGCAGGATTGCGGCGACCGTCATAAACACCGGCCGCCCAAACCGGGTGTGCCGCGTCATGACCGGTCGGGCAACCTGCGCTGGCGCTGGTCCATCTGGCTGTAGACGCTTGGACGCCGCAACAATTCGCCCGGCGCCCCATCCTCGATGATGATGCCGCGATCGAGCACGACGACCCGGTCGAACGCGTGGAGGGTGGACAGGCGATGGGCGACGGCGATCACGGTGCGGCCGTTGACGAGCCGCGTCAGCGCCTCCTGAACCAGCTCTTCCAATTCGCTGTCGAGCGCCGATGTCGCCTCGTCGAGCAGCACGATCGGCGCGTCGCACAAAAACGCCCGGGCGATCGCGAGCCGCTGGCGCTGGCCGCCCGACAGCTTCAACCCCCGCTCGCCGATCATCGTGTCAAAGCCCTGCGGCATCCGGCTGACGAATTCGGTGCAATGGGCGGCGGCGGCGGCGCGCTGCACCTCCTCGTCGCTCGCCGACGGCTTGCCGTAGCGCAAATTCTCGATCACCGAACGGTGGAACAGCGAAACGTCCTGATGCACGACGGCAAGCGCACCGCGCAGACTTTCCTGGGTGACCTCGGCGATGTCCTGCTCGTCGATCAGCACATGCCCGCGCTCGGGATCGTAGAGCCGCTGCAGCAATGCGAGGACGGTGCTTTTGCCGGCGCCCGAGCGGCCGACCAACCCGACCTTCTGCCCGGCTGGAACATGCAGCGTGAAATCCTGCAGGATGCGCGCGTCGTCGGGATAGCTGAAACCGACATTCAGAAAAGTGACCGAGCCGCCGAGGTTGATCAGCGGCTTGGCGTTGGGTGCGTCGGTCATCTCGTGCGGCAGGCACAACACCCGGATCGCTTCGGCGAGCTTGGCGAAATGCTGCACCAGATCGACCATCGCCATCGCGAGGTCGCGCGAGGCGTGCAGCACGGTAAAGCCCAGGGTCGTCGTCAGGACGACATCGCCGGTGGTGATCGCGCCGGCGCGCCACAGCAAGACCGACCAGACAAGGGCACCCGCGGTCACAAGGAAAACGCACCCGGCATGAAACAGCCGCAGCCGTTCGAGCGAGCGCAGGCTTTCCTGCTGCGCCGACATTTCATGCTCGATCGTGCCGGAGAGCCGCCGGCGCTCGCGCCTGGCGGCGCCAAAAGCGCGGACCAGACCCATATTGGCGACCACGTCGGTCAGGTCGCCGGTCACGACGGCGGCGCGCGCCGCGACGAGATCGTGCAGATGACGGCTGCGCGCGGCAAACCGCCAAATTGCAGCGCCGATCAGCACGGCGAGGCTCGACAGCACCGCCATCATGCGCCAGTTGACGAGGCCGAGCACCGCAATGCTGCTGACGACCGCGGCGGCCGGCGGCAGCGTCGTCCAGGCCAGCGCGTTTTCCAGGCTGAACGCGGCGTTGGCGGCAGTCGTGACCCGGCCCGCCACAGCGCCCGGAAAACGATCGGTGAAATAGCGCGAGCTGTGCCCGGAGAGGTGGTCGAACAGGTCGATCCGCAGGTCGCCGCTGACCGCGACAAAGGCGCGGGCCGCAACCCAGCCGCCAAGCCGCCACAACAGATTGTCGCCGGCGACAAGCACCAGCAGCAGGGCGACCGCCGACCACAGCCCGGCGCCGGCAGCGCCGCCCGATCCGAGCGCGTCCACCAGGTTCTTGATCCCGTATTGCGAGCCGATGGCGCAGCCGACCGCGGCGAGCACCGAGGCGAGAACGACGGCGTGGCTCGCCAGCCGGCGGCGCACGTAGTGCAGCAGGAAGCGGGCGGGCCCGTGGCTGGCGTATTCAGGCGGCGACAGGGCGACCTCCGTTGTCGGTTGGAAAGCCGGTGTGGGAGCCGTCAGGCCGGTTGTTCGGAGAGCTGGTCCGGCCCGCAGACGGCCGCGCTGCTTTGGCCCGGGGCGCTCCGCCGAGCCGAACTCGTCCAAAACCAACCCGTCGCACGTGCAAACGTGCGTGAGCGCCTCGCATTCCCCGAGCTTGCCGGCGCGATCGGCATCCGACACAGGCGGTCGTTTCGCCAACATCGATCTTGTAGGCCGGCGCTGCGGGACGATGCCGAAACGCGAAAGGTGCTGGTTAACCGACGGTTGTTCGAACGGCCCGGTCGAAGCGGAGTTCCTGGCCCGCCAAGCCCGGGATCAGGTGTCGCGCGGTTTCGCACCTGTCCGGCGACAATGCGTCGCGGGCCGGAGCGGCCGGCCCTCAAAAGTTTCCGGGAGGGGGTGCAATCGAAGTGTCGCACAAAAAAAACCGCCCGCCCGCGGGGTACGCGGGCGGACGGCGCTTAGCTCAGCGACGGGTGCGGCGGCTTTAGAAGTCCATGCCGCCCATGCCGCCGCCGGGCGGCATCGCCGGCGCGCCCTTGGGCTCGGGCCGCTCGGCCACCATCGCCTCGGTAGTGATCAAGAGACCGGCGACCGACGCCGCGTCCTGCAACGCGTGGCGCACCACCTTGGTCGGGTCGATGATGCCGGCCCGGATCATGTCGGTGAACTCGCCCTTTTGCGCGTCATACCCGTAATTCGGGTCGCTGCTGTCAAGCAGCTTGCCAACGACGATCGAGCCGTCGGTGCCCGAATTTTCGGCGATCTGGCGCGCCGGGTAGAGGATCGCCTTTTTGACGATGTCGATGCCCACCTTCTGGTCGTTGTTGGCCGGCTGCAGACCGTCGAGCGCGCGCGCGGCATAGAGCAGCGCCGCGCCGCCGCCGGCGACCACACCTTCCTCGACCGCGGCGCGGGTCGCGTGCATCGCGTCGTCGACGCGGTCCTTGCGCTCCTTGACCTCGACCTCGGTGGCGCCGCCGACCCGGATCACCGCGACACCGCCGGCGAGCTTTGCCAGCCGCTCCTGCAGCTTTTCGCGGTCGTAGTCGGACGTGGTCTCCTCGATCTGCTGGCGGATCTGGGCGATGCGGCCCTGGATGTCGTCCTTGTTGCCGGAGCCGTCGATGATCGTCGTGTTTTCCTTCTCGATATTCACTTTCTTGGCTTGGCCCAGCATGTCGAGGGTGACGTTTTCAAGCTTGATGCCGAGGTCTTCGCTGATCACCTGACCGCCGGTCAGGACCGCAATGTCTTCGAGCATCGCCTTGCGCCGGTCGCCAAAGCCTGGCGCCTTGACCGCCGCCACCTTGAGGCCGCCGCGCAATTTGTTGACGACCAAGGTCGCCAATGCCTCGCCCTCGACATCCTCGGCGACGATCAGCAAGGGTCGGGAGCTCTGCACGACCGCTTCCAGCACCGGCAACATCGCCTGCAATCCGGAAAGCTTTTTCTCGTGCAGCAGGATGTAGGGGTTTTCGAGGTCCGCGATCATCTTCTCGGCGTTGGTCACGAAATACGGGCTCAGATAGCCGCGGTCGAACTGCATGCCTTCGACGACGTCGAGCTCGGTCGCGAGCGACTTCGCCTCCTCGACCGTGATCACGCCCTCGTTGCCGACCTTCTGCATCGCCTCGGCGATCATCTCGCCGACTTCGCGCTCGCCATTGGCCGAGATCGTGCCGACCTGGGCGATCTCCTCGTTGGTCGAGATCTTCTTCGAGCGTTTCTTGATGTCCTCGACGACGGCCGCGACCGCGACGTCGATGCCGCGCTTCAGATCCATCGGGTTCATCCCGGCGGCCACCGCCTTCGACCCTTCGCGCACGATCGCCTGCGCCAGGATCGTTGCGGTGGTGGTGCCGTCCCCGGCCTGGTCGCTGGTCTTGGAGGCGACCTCCTTGACCATCTGCGCACCCATGTTCTCGAACTTGTCGGAGAGCTCGATCTCCTTGGCGACGGTGACCCCGTCCTTGGTAATCCGCGGCGCGCCGAACGACTTGTCGAGGACGACGTTGCGGCCCTTGGGTCCCAACGTCACCCTGACCGCGTTGGCGAGAGTATCGACCCCGCGGAGCATCCGCTCGCGCGCGTCGGCATGAAATCTTACGTCTTTGGCCGGCATGTTTTCATTCTCCTCAGGCGATGACGCCCATAATGTCGGATTCTTTCATAATGATCAGTTCTTCGCCGTCGAGCTTGACCTCGGTGCCCGACCATTTGCCGAACAGCACCCGGTCGCCGGCCTTGACGTCGAGCGGTTGAACCTTGCCGTCCTCGCCGCGCGCGCCTGGGCCGGCGGCGATGACTTCTCCCTCCATCGGCTTTTCTTTGGCGGTGTCGGGAATGATGATGCCGCCCTTGCTCTTCTCTTCTTCCTCGACGCGCCGGATCACCACCCGATCGTGCAGCGGACGAAATTTCATGAGACCCTCCTCGACCCTGATGTCAAATCGTTAGCACTCTCTGCCCAAGAGTGCTGCTCAGATAACGGCCGCCTTCCGGCTTGTCAACCCGAGGATCGGCAGGTGCCGCGCATTGCACAGCGCGCCGGCGCTCGGCAGCGGCGGCGCGGCTTTGACAAGAATGCGAACCACGCGCACTCTTTCCGGGTTATGATTGGATCAGGTGCCATTGACGAGTTGCCGCCATGCCGCGAGACCTAGAATGGGAAATCCCGGGCGAGATCCAGCCGAAGCCCGGCGAGTGCAACTTTGATCTGGATCGCGCATTGGGCGCCGTGCTCGGTTTGCGCGCGACGGTTCCGGAGGATGCCTTCACCGCCGGGACGCTCGGCACCGAGCGCGCCGGCAGCGGCGTGCTGATCCGCAGCGACGGCCTCGTTCTGACGATCGGCTACCTCGTCACCGAGGCCGAGACCATTTGGCTGACCACCGCCGCCGGCGGTGCGGTGCCGGGTCATGTCCTCGCCTACGACCAGGAGACCGGCTTTGGCCTCGTCCAGGCGCTCGGCCGGTTGAATGTCGAGCCCTTGGAAATGGGCATCGGCATGCGGGTCGGCGCCGGCGACCGCGCGATCATGGCGGCCGAAGGCGGCCGTCGCCATGCGATCTCGGCGCGCGTCGTGGCGCGGCAGGAATTTGCCGGCTATTGGGAGTACGTGCTCGACCGCGCGATCTTTACCGCACCGGCGCACCCGTTCTGGGGCGGTGCGGCGCTGATCGGCGCCGACGGCAGGCTGATCGGCATCGGCTCGCTGCATGTCCAGCATTCGAGCGGGCGCGAGCTGCGCCGCGACGTGAACATGGTGGTGCCGATCGACCTGTTGCCGCCGATCCTCGACGACATGCTGACCTATGGCCGCCCGAACCGCCCGGTGCGTCCGTGGCTCGGGCTCTACGCCGCCGAGGTCGAGGACGCGATCGTCGTCGCCGGCCTCGCCGACCGCGGTCCGGCGAGCGAGGCCGGGCTGCAGGCCGGGGACCGCATTCTCGCCGTCGGCGACGATTCGATCGGCAGCCTCGCCGGCTTCTGGCGCCGGGTCTGGGCAGGCGGCCCCGCCGGCAGCGAAATCCCGCTGCGCGTGGCGCGCGACGGCGCAAACATGACCGTGCGCGTGCAATCCGCCGACCGGACGCGGTTTTTGAAAGGCCCCAAGCTGCACTGATCGCGGCAACCGAACCCGTTCGGCTTAACCGCCTCTTGAGGTTTGGCCGCCGATAGTCACGTCGGGAGGTGCGACCTGCTGGCGCGGGGTCGCCGCGCGGTTGACAGCGGCGGCGCGGGTCTTTAACCGGGTCGGCGGGCTCAGGTCAGAAATCGGTTTCAGGAAAACAATGTCCGTGTCCGCCGCAGCCGAGACTTCGCCGAGCCTGCGCCGGTTGCCGGCGCATCTGCGCCGGCTCCAAGCCGAGTTGATCGGCATCATGCGCGAGGTCGCGGCCGAGTTCCGCAAGCCGGTCATGCTCTATTCGATCGGCAAAGATTCGACGGTCATGCTGCATCTGGCGCGCAAGGCGTTCTTTCCCGGCAAGCCGCCTTTTCCGCTGCTGCACGTCGACACCCTGTGGAAGTTTCGCGAGATGATCGCGTTTCGCGACGCGACCGCACGCCGCCTCGGGATCGAGCTGATCGTCCACACCAACGAGGACGGTGTGCGCCGCGGCATCAACCCGGTCGTCTCGGGCTCGGCGGTGCACACCGCGGTTATGAAAACCGAGGCGCTGAAGCAGGCGCTCGACAGTTACGGATTTGACGCCGCCTTTGGCGGGGCGCGCCGCGACGAGGAGAAAAGCCGGGCAAAAGAAAGAGTGTTCTCGCTGCGCGGCGCCAACCACAGCTGGGACCCGCGCAACCAGCGTCCCGAATTGTGGCGGCTCTACAACACCCGCCTGCGGGAGCACGAGACGATGCGCGTTTTTCCGTTGTCGAACTGGACCGAGCATGACGTCTGGGAATACATCGCGGTCGAGCAAATCGCGGTGGTGCCGTTGTATTTCGCCGCCTTGCGGCCCGTGGTCGAGCGCGGCGGCGCCTGGATCATGGTCGACGACGACCGGCTGCCGCTGCTGCCCGGCGAGGAGCCGCAGCACCGGCTCGTCCGCTTTCGCACCCTCGGCTGCTACCCGCTGACCGGTGCCGTCGAATCGGCGGCCGCCAACCCGGCCGAGATCCTGGCCGAGCTGCGCGAAGCCCGGCAATCGGAGCGCCAGGGCCGCCTGATCGACAGCGACGAGGACGCCGCAATGGAGCGCAAAAAGCGCGAGGGCTATTTCTGATGGCAATCGCCTGCGAGGCGAGCCGGCGCCCTCGCGATCGCGACCTGCTGCGGTTTTTGACGTGCGGGTCGGTCGACGACGGCAAGTCGACCCTGATCGGACGGCTGCTGCACGACTGCGCGCTGATCTTTGACGACCAGCTCGAAGCGCTGGAGCGCGAGTCGCGGCGCTTTGGCACGACCGGCGGCGGCATCGACTTCTCGCTGCTGCTCGACGGGCTCGAGGACGAGCGCCAGCAGCGCATCACGATCGACGTCGCCTACCGCTTTTTTGTCACCCCGGCGCGCTCGTTTGTCGTCGCCGACACGCCCGGCCACGAGCAGTACACCCGCAACATGGCGACCGGCGCCTCGACCTGCGAGCTCGCTGTAATCCTCGTCGACGCGCGCAAAGGGGTTGTCGTCCAGACCAGGCGCCACGCCTTCATCTGCGCGTTGCTCGGCATTCGGCATCTGGTGCTCGCGGTCAACAAGATGGATCTCGTCGGCTTTGACGAGCGCCGCTTTCTCGACATTGCCGCCGAGTTTGCAAAGTTCGCGGTGGGGCTGGGCGATCCCAAGATCCAGGCGATCCCGCTCTCGGCGCTGACCGGCGACAACGTCACCCGGCGGTCGGAGTGCATGCCCTGGCACCAAGGGCCGACCTTGCTCGAGCACCTGGAAACGGTCGAGATCGCGCGCGGCGGCGACGCGCGGCGGTTCCGCTTTCCGGTGCAATGGGTCAACCGCCCCGATGCCGGGTTCCGCGGCTTTTCCGGCACCGTCGTGTCGGGGGCGGTGGCGGCGGGCGACCTCGTCCTCGTCGCCGGCTCCGGCCGCTCGACGCGGGTGCGGGAAATCGTCACCTTCGACGGCGCGCTCGACCATGCCGGGGCCGGCGACGCGGTGACCCTGAGGCTCGCCGACGAGATCGACATCGCGCGCGGCGACCTGCTCGCCGACCCGCGCGACCCGCCCGAATTCGTCGACCAGTTCGCGGCGCATGTGATCTGGATGAGCGAGCATCGGATGGTCCCCGGCCGCTCGTATCTGTTGAAGATCGGCACCCGCACCCTGCCGGCGACGATCACCGCGCTGAAGCACCGGATCGACGTCGACACATTGGCGCACCTCGCCGAAAGGAGCCTCGGGCTCAACGATATCGGGTTCTGCAACCTGTCGACCGCCGCACCCGTCGCGTTCGACCCCTATGCCGATAACCGCGACACCGGCGCCTTTATCCTGATCGACCGGCTTACCAACGAGACCGCCGGGGCCGGCATGATCGCCTTTGGCCTGCGCCGCGCCAGCAACATCCATTGGCAGGCACTGACCGTCGGCCGCGACGAGCGCGCCGCGCTCAAAGGCCAGACCGCGGCAGTGTTGTGGCTGACCGGGCTGTCGGGCGCCGGCAAATCGACGATCGCCGACATCGTCGAAAAGCAGCTGCTCGCCGCCGGCCATCACACGATGCTGCTCGACGGCGACAATGTCCGCCATGGGCTGAACCGCGATCTCGGCTTTACCGATGTCGACCGCGTCGAAAACATCCGCCGCGTCGGCGAGGTTGCGAAGCTGATGGCCGAAGCCGGGCTGATCGTGATCTGCTCGTTTATCTCGCCGTTCCGCGCCGAACGCCGGATGGTGCGGGAGCTGATCGAGCCCGCCGCCTTTCTCGAAATCTTTGTCGACACGCCGATCGCCGAATGCATCCGGCGCGACCCCAAGGGCCTTTACGCCCGGGCCCAAGCCGGGCGGATCGGCAATTTCACCGGGCTCGATTCACCCTATGAGGAGCCCGATGCGCCGGAATTGCGGTTGATGACGGTTGACGTCCCGCCCGATGAGGCGGCCCAGCAGGTCGTCGACGCGCTGCGCCGGCGCCGGATCATCTGACCACGGCCGCAGCCGCCGGCCGTGGCGCTGGTGCCGCACCCGGGTCGCGCGCGGCGAGCAGCTGATCGAAATAAGAGATCGTGCGGGTCAGGCCGTCCTTGAGCTCGGTGCGCGGCTGCCAGCCGAGCACGGCCTGCGCCTGGGTGATGTCGGGGCAGCGCTGGACCGGGTCGTCGACCGGCAGCGGGCGCAGGACGATCTCCGAGCGCGAGCCGGTCAACGCGACGACGAGCTCGGCGAGCTCGCTGACCGAGGTTTCGACCGGGTTGCCGAGGTTGACCGGACCGGTGATGTCGTCGGGCGCCGCCATCAGCGCCAGAAACCCGTTGATCAAATCGTCGACATAGCAGAAGGCGCGGGTCTGCGACCCGTCGCCATAGAGCGTGATCGGCTCGTTGCGCAATGCCTGGACGATGAAATTGGAAACGACGCGGCCGTCATTGGGGTGCATCCGCGGTCCGTAGGTATTGAAGATGCGGGCGACCCGGATTTTGAGATTATGCTGGCGGTAATAGTCGAAAAACAGGGTCTCGGCGCAGCGCTTGCCTTCATCGTAGCAGGCGCGCGGGCCGATCGGGTTGACGTTGCCGCGATAGCTCTCGGGCTGCGGGTGCGAGGTCGGGTCGCCGTAAACTTCCGAAGTCGAGGACTGGAAAATCTTGGCCTTCAATCGCTTTGCCAGGCCCAGCATGTTGATCGCGCCGATGACGCTGGTTTTGGTCGTCTGCACCGGGTCGAATTGGTAGTGAATTGGCGAGGCCGGACAGGCGAGATTGTAGATTTCGTCGACTTCGACAAACAAGGGATGGGTAATGTCGTGGCGCATCGCCTCGAAATGCGGGTTGCCCAAGAGGCCGGCGACGTTGTCCTTGCGCCCGGTGAAGTAATTGTCGACGCAAAGCACGTCGTCGCCCCGCGCAACAAGACGCTCGCACAAATGCGAGCCGAGAAAACCGGCGCCGCCGGTAACGAGAACGCGCTTCGCTACGACACTGGGCATCGGAAATATCCTGTCCGGAGGTAAGGCGAAGACCCGTTACCGCTCCCGGTCCCGACGCGGCGGACCGAGGGCGGGTGGGAACGGCGGGTGGCCGCGAACAGCCCCGCGCATCAGGCGAGGGCGCGCAACTGCGGTCTGGCGGTCTGCGCCGGGCGGCCGATGCTGACATAGGAAAGGTCGGCGCCGAGCATCTCCTGCGGCTGATAAACATTGCGCAGGTCGACGACCAGCGGGGTTCCGAGCAAAGCCTTGACCCGCGCGAGGTCGAGCGCCCGAAAGACGTTCCACTCGGTCAACAAAACGAGCGCGTCGGCGCCGGCCATCGTCTCGTATGCATCGGTACAGTAGACCAGATCGGGCATCAGCTTTGCCGCCTCCCCCATGCCCTCGGGGTCAAAGGCGCGGATCGTGGCGCCGGCATCGACCAGGTGCGGCAGGATCGACAGGCTCGGGCTGTCGCGCATGTCGTCGGTGTTGGGCTTAAAGGTCAGCCCGAGCACCGCCAGCGTTTTGCCGGCGACGCTGCCGCCGCAAGCCGCGACGATCTTGTCGGCCATGCGATGCTTGCGTGCGTCGTTGACGCGAACCACGGTTTCGACGATCGACAGCGGCGCCTCGGCCTCATGCGCGGTCCGCACCAGCGCGCGGCAGTCTTTGGGAAAGCACGACCCGCCAAATCCGGGGCCGGCATGCAGGAACTTGCCGCCGATGCGGCCGTCGAGACCGATGCCCCGGGCCACGTCCTGAACGTCGGCGCCGACCCGTTCGCACAAATCGGCGATCTCGTTGATAAACGTGATCTTGGTCGCGAGAAACGCGTTGGCGGCGTATTTGATCAATTCCGCGGTCTCGATGTCGGTGAACAGCATCGGCGTTTCGAGCAGGTAAAGCGGCCGGTACAACGCCCGCATCACCGCGCGGGCGGGCTCGCTGTCGGCGCCGATCACCACCCGGTCGGGGCGCATGAAGTCTTCGATCGCCGAGCCCTCGCGCAAAAATTCGGGGTTTGAGGCGACGTCGAACCGGCCCTGCGGCCGGACCCGGCGCAGGATCTCGGCAACCTCGCGGCCGGTGCCGACCGGCACCGTCGACTTGGTGACCACCACCGTATAACCGGTCAGCGCGCGCCCGATCTCCTCGGCTGCGGCGTGGACGTAGGAGAGGTCGGCATGGCCGTCGCCGCGCCGCGAAGGGGTGCCGACGGCGATGAACACAGCCTCGGCGCCGGCGACCGCCGCCGGCAGATCGGTTGTAAACGAGAGCCGCCCGGCCGCCGCGTTCCTGGCCACCAAGGCGTCGAGGCCAGGCTCGAAAATCGGCATCTCGCCGTGCTGCAGCCGCGCGATTTTCGCGCTGTCCTGGTCGACGCACACGACCTCGACGCCAAACTCGGAGAAGCACGCGCCCGAGACCAACCCGACGTAGCCTGTGCCGATAATCGCGACGCGCATGCTGCCCCCGTCCGACCGTTCCGCGAATGCGCCGAAAAACGGAGCCGCCGCGCGCTTATTCCGTTTGCCATGACCGCGGCAAGTCGCCGCGCCCGACACCGCGGCTTTGCTGGAAGAGCGGGCGGCGGCGCCGCGTTGTGCAGTGCGTAGAAGGATACAGGCGCGCCCGTCCGATGCCACCATCAATTCTCGTCACCGGCGGCGCCGGCTATATCGGGTCGCACGCCTGCAAGGCGTTGGCGCAGGCCGGATACCTGCCGGTCGTCTACGACAACCTGTCGCGCGGACACCGCGAGGCGGTGCGCTGGGGTCCGCTGGTCGAAGCCGAACTCGCCGACCGCGCGCGGCTGTGCGCCGCAATCGCCGAGCACCGGGTAGAGGCGGTCATGCATTTCGCCGCTTTTGCCTATGTCGGCGAGTTGGTCGGCGACCCGGCGCTGTACTACCGCAACAATTTTTCGGGCAGCCTGGCGCTGCTCGAGGCGATGCGCGAATTGGAGGTCGGCGAGATCGTGTTTTCGTCGACCTGCGCCACCTATGGCAACCCCGAATCCGTGCCGATCCGCGAGACCGCGCCGCAAAACCCGGTCAATCCCTATGGCGAGACCAAGCTCGCGATCGAACGGGCCTTGCACTGGTACGGTCAAGCCTACGGGTTGAGGGCAGTGTCGCTGCGCTATTTCAACGCCGCCGGGGCCGACTTTGAGGGCGAAATCGGCGAAGACCACGCACCCGAAACCCATCTCGTGCCGCTGGTGCTGCAGGCGGCGCTCGGCCGGCGCGCCGCGATCGAGGTCTACGGCACCGACTACCCGACCCCGGACGGCACCGCGATCCGCGACTACATTCATGTTTCCGATCTGGCCGCCGCCCATGTCAGCGCGCTCGCGCGGCTGCGTGCCGGCGGCGCCGGCATCGCCCTCAATCTCGGGACCGGACAGGGCCATTCGGTCCGCGAGGTGATCGCCGCCGCCGCGGCGGTCAGCGGCCGCAAAGTGCCGGCCCGCGATGCGCCGCGGCGGCCCGGCGACCCGCCGGTGCTGGTGGCCGACCCGAGCCTCGCCGCCAAGACGCTCGGCTGGCAGGCCCGGCATTCCAGCATCGAGACGATCATCGGCACCGCACTCGCCTGGCACACCCGTTGATAGGCTTGGCCCTCGGATCGCCGGCGCCGGAGCGAGCCCGGCGGAACCCGGAATGAAACCCATAATCGTGCGTTGTGCCGGCGCGGCCGCCGTGTCGGGCCGGCACGCGCGGCGGCGGCCGCGGGAGCACCGAAGATGAGCTTGGTCGAGACCGACGAGGCAGTCGACATCCTCTATGCGCAGCCGGCCCGGCTCGCGCCAACGGCGGCGCCGATCCGGGTCAGCGGCAAGTTCTTCTTTGCCGGCGAGCGCAAGCACTTTGTCAAAGGCGTCACCTACGGCCCGTTTCCGACCGCGAGCCACGGCGCCCCGTTTCCGGAAGCCGCCATCGTCGACAAAGACTTCGCATTGATGGCCGAAGCCGGGATCAACACGGTTCGGGTGTTTACCGTGCCGCCGGTGTGGCTGTTGGATGCCGCGCAGGAAGCGGGCTTGCGCGTCTTGGCGGGGCTGCCCTGGCCGCAGCACGTCACCTTTCTCGACAATCCGGCGATCCAGGCGGAGATCAGGGAAGCGGTCGTCGACGGGGTCCGCGCCTGCGGGCGTCATCCGGCGATTTTCGCCTTTCTCGTCGGCAACGAGATCCCGCCGGACATGATCCGCTGGCACGGCGCCGAGCCGGTACGGCGGTTTCTGCGCGAGCTCGTCGCCTCGGTCAGGAGCGAGCACCCGGCGGCGCTCGTCAGCTACGCCAATTTCCCGTCGACCGAATACCTGACCGTCGACTTCACCGATTTTGTCTGCTTCAACGTCTATCTCCATGACGAGACCGCGTTCCGACGCTACGTCGCGCGTCTGCACAACCTTGCCGTCGACCGGCCGCTGGTCTTGACCGAGTTCGGCGTCGACTCGATCCGCGAAGGCCGCGACGGCCAGCGCCGGGTGCTGTCATGGCAGGTCCGTACCGCATTCGAGACCGGCGTCGCCGGCACCTGCGTCTTTGCCTGGACCGACGAGTGGTTCACCGGCGGCCATCTCGTCGAGGACTGGGCGTTCGGCCTCGTCGACCGCGAGCGCCGGCCAAAGCCCGCGCTCGCCGAGGTCGAGCGCTGCTACGGCGGCCCATTGCCGCCGCCGCTGCCGCGCTGTCCCAAGGTTTCGGTCGTGGTCTGCGCCTACAATGCCGAGCGCACGATGGAGGCCTGCCTCGCCTCGCTGGCGGTGCTGAACTACCCCGATTACGAGGTCATCGTCGTCAACGACGGCTCGCGCGACCGCACCCTCGAAATCGCCGAGAGCTATTCTTATTGCAGGATCATCAGCCAGCCGAACCGGGGCTTGAGCGTGGCGCGCAATGTCGGCGCCGAGGCCGCGACCGGCGAGATCGTCGCCTATACCGACAGCGACTGCGTCGCCGATCCCGATTGGCTGACCTATCTCGTCGCCAAGATGGAAGCGAGCGGACTTGCCGCGTGCGGCGGCCCCAACTTTCCGCCGCCCGAGGACAGCCTGGTGCCGGCCGCGGTGGCGGTGGCGCCCGGCGGTCCCACCCACGTGCTGCTGAGCGACGAAGTCGCGGAACATATCGCCGGCTGCAACATGGCGTTCCGCCGGGCGGCGCTGCTTGAGCTCGGCGGCTTTGACCCGGTCTACCGCGCCGCCGGCGACGACGTCGACATCTGCTGGCGGTTTCAGGATGCCGGCTGCGTCATCGGCTTCAGCCCGGCCGCAATCGTCTGGCATTTTCGCCGCAACACGGTCAGAGCTTATTGCAAGCAGCAGCAGGGCTACGGCAAGGCCGAGGCGCTCGTCTATTCGAAGCACCCGTTCCGCTTCAACCTGTTCGGCCAGGCCAAATGGCTTGGGCGCATCTACGGCGACTTGTCGACCTCGCTGCTGCTGTCGCGGCGGCCGGTGATCTACTCGGGAGTGTTCGGGCGTGGTCTGTTCCAGACCCTGTACGAGCCGCCATCCTCGCTGACCGGGTTTTTGCCGCTGACCTTCGAATGGAGTGCGGCCGCGATCGTCCTGGCGCTGGCCGGCGTCGTCGGCGGCGGCTGGTGGCTGCTGCTCGCCGTGCCCTTGCTCGCGACGTGGTCAATGTGCGTCAACGGCGCGCTGCGGGCGCCGATCGACCAGCGGTTTACCGGCGTCAAGGCGCGGGCGCTGGTGGCCCTGCTGATTTATCTCGGTCCGCTGCTGCGCGGCTGGGAGCGGGTCAAATGGCGCATCCGCGAGACCCGCGCGCAGCCCCATCCGCCGCCGGCCGCGACCGCGCAGCCGGCAAGGATCTCATGGCGCGAGCGCGCCTTTCATCTTGGCTATTGGAGTGAGGCCGGAACCGAAAAAGAGGCGCTGATCGGCGGCCTGACGGACTTTCTGGTGCCGCAAAAATATTTTGTCGTCCCCGACACCGGCTGGAGCGGGTGGGACCTCAAAATCGCCCGCGGTCTGAGCAGCCGCGCGATGGTCCTGGTTTGCACCGAGAACCATGGCGGCGCCAAGCGGCTGCTGCGGGTCCGCTGCGCGATGCGGCTGTCGCGCGTCGCGGTCTTTGTGCTGCGCGGCTACGCCCTGCTGACTGCGTTTGCGCTGGTGATGGGCTGGCCGGTTGCGGCGGCGGCGCTCGCAGCGGCGGCGCTGGTCAACCTTGCGGTGATCGGGGTAAAGCTCGCCGGCTTCGCCCGGCTGATGCATCGCATCATCGACGCCGTCGCCAAGCGCGCCGGGCTGATCCCGGTTGAGCCGCCGGCGGCAGCGCAAACCCTGCTCCCCGCGCGGCGCGCCGCTTGACGGCTCGCCCATCACGGCCGTCGGCGCGCCCCCGATGATGCTCGGAAAGCTGCTGCCCTATCTGCGGCCGCATCGCGGGCCCATTGCCTGGACGTTGGCGCAAGTGTTTCTGATCGCCGGCTTCGAGCTGTTGAAGCCGTGGCCCCTGCAAATGGTCGTCGACAACGTGCTCGGCGGCAAGCCGTCGGCCGTCGCGGTCTTGCGCGGCATGCCGGCGGGCCGGCTCTTGATCCTCGCCTGCCTCGGCATGGTCGTCGTGCAGCTGGGAAGCGGCGGGCTGACCCTCTTGCACAATTACACCGCGATCGGCGTCGGCCAGAAGATGGTCAACGATCTGCGCGGCGCCCTTTACGCGCATTTGCAGCGCTTGTCGCTCGCCTTTCACGATCGCCAGCGGGTCGGCGACCTGCTTTACCGCATCACCGCCGACAGCTTCGCGGTGCAGACGATGATCATGAACGGCGCGCTGCCGATCCTCTCGGCGGTGGTGCTGCTCGCCGGCATGCTGATGGTGCTGTTCCCGCTCGACCCGAGCCTGACCCTGCTGGCGCTGACTGTGGTGCCGATCCTGTTTGCGCTGATCGCGGGGTTCAACCGCAAGATCGTCGAGGTCGCGACCGAGGTCCGTACCACCGAAAGCCGCGTCTACTCGCTGGTCCAGTGGGCGATGTCGTCGATCAAGGTAGTGCAGGCCTTCACCCGCGAGGACGACGAGCATCGCCGCTTTATGGGGGCGAGCCGCGCCAGCCTGCAGGCGACCCTGCGCCTGTACAGCTGGCAGACGCTTTATTCGGGTGCGGTCAACGCCGTAATCGCCGCCGGGACGGCGCTCGTCGTCTATGCCGGGGCGCGCGCGGTCCTGTCGGGCGCGCTGACGCTTGGCCAGCTGATCGTCTTCATCTCCTATCTCGCCCAGCTCTACGCGCCGATCAACCAGATCACCCAAAGCTGGGGCCAGATCGCCGGCGCGCGGGTCGGCGCGCGCCGCGTGTTCGAGGTGCTCGACGCCGAGCCGGATCTGACCGACGGCACCCGCAGCTTCCCGGCGCAGGGTGCGCGCGGCGAAGTGGCGTTGCGCGGGGTCGGCTTTGGCTATCGGCCCGACACGCCGGTGCTGCGGCGGATCGACCTTTCTGTGCCCGCCGGCACCCGGATCGCGGTCGTCGGCGCCACCGGCGCCGGCAAGTCGACCTTGCTCGGTCTCTTGCCGCGGTTCTACGACCCGAGCGAAGGCAGCATCGAAATCGACGGCATCGATCTGCGCGCGTACTCGCTCAAATCCTTGCGCAGCCAGATAGCGCTGGTGCTGCAGCCGCCGCTGATCTTTCCATTGAGCGTGCGCGACAACATCGCCTATGGCCGCCCCGGCGCCGACGACGCCGCGATCGCGCATGCAGCGCGGCTGGCGCGCATCGACGAGCGCATAGCAGCCCTGCCCGACGGCTACGACACGGTCATCGGCGAATCCGGCGTGTCGTTGTCGGAGGGCGAAAAGCAGCGCGTGACGATCGCCCGCGCCTTGTTGCGCGACGCCCCGATCCTGATCCTCGACGAACCGACCTCGGCCCTCGACGTCGCCACCGAGGCGCTGGTCATGGCCGGGATCGAGCGGCTGATGGAGGGCCGCACCACCTTTGTCATCGCCCATCGGCTGTCGACGGTGCGGCGCTGCGACCGGATCGTCGTGCTGCATGACGGCGCCATCGTCGAGCAGGGCAGCCCCGCCGAGCTGCTGCGCCGCGACGGGGTCTTCGCCCGACTGTACCGCGGCCAGTTCGGCCTCGCTCCCACAGCGGCGCCCGAGGCGGCGATTGTCGGCTGATCCGCGCCTCAGTTGCATTGAATTAATTGTGATCGCGCTTCGGGAGATCGATGCGACGGCACCATCATCGCCAAATGAATGCGGAAAGCGGCCATACTTGCCGCTGTAAAACCATGGTATGCCGGTCGTAACCGCGCGACGAAACCGCGGCAGCACTGTCGGCTTTGCGGACCGCCGCTGGCATAGATTTTGTAATGCTCGGCCAGTTTCCGGGATTAGCTACTCGATTAACGATTCTATGTTGTCACCGGTCGGTCGAGCCGCTAGGCTTGTAATCGCGAGGCGCGCTGTCGGCGCCAGCTTCCTCGGTTAAATCGGCGGAACGCCACGGCTCGGCCCGTCTGCCAGCCATTCGCCGATCGAGAGCTGCCGACAGCCAGCATGCTCGTTTTCCGCCGCAACCTGGTCCGGTCAGCCCATCGGACATCCACGGTGCGGCACTCGGTGGGGGAAATATGGTCGCCGATACCTCGGGCTGGGGAAGCAGGTTCTTCCCCGATATACGAATTTGTTTTCGTTCGTCGGCGCCGGCCGTTTTACCGCCGCGCCTGCAGATGCTGCTGCTTTCGGTCGTGCTCGCCGGCGTCTCGGCTTTTGCCTATCTCGCGGCAGGCCGGCTCGGTTACGAGCACCTCGTCGCAAAAAAGGAGGCGGCGGCCGCGCGCGCCCGCAGCGCCACGGCCGATCTGCACAAGCAGCTCGATGCGCTGCGCCAGCAGCTTTCCGGCTTGGCCCGCGACCGCGACCGGGCGCGAGGCCAGGCCGCAACCCTCGCCGGCGAGGCCGGGACACTGCGCGGCCGGCTCTCGACAACCGAGGCAAAGCTGCAATCGCTCGAAGGGGCGCAACTCCAACAGGCCCGGCAGCACGGCGACGCCCCTGGCCCGCCGAGTTCTGCGGCGTCGGCGACAGCCGCGGCCGGCCAGATCAGCGACCTGACAAAATCGCTCGACCAGACCCAGCAGGCGCTGCAGCAAGAAAAAGCGCAAAGCGCTGCATTGGCGGCACAACTCGCCAAAATCCAAACCGACCGGGCCGCCGAAGAGGCGCAGCTCGGGCAATATAAGACGAGCCTTGAGCAGACCGCGAAGGAGATCGAGCAGCTGGGCGCGGTTCGCGGCAAGCCGGCGGCGCGGCGCGTCCGGGCTCGCAAGATGTTGGGCGAAATCTGGCAAAAGCTGTCGCAGATTCAGCTCCCGCTCATTGCGGGACAGGCGGCGACACCAGCGCCGGCAGAGCCGGCCACGGCCGCCGCGACATCCTCCGTCGGGGTCCCGCCCGCCGAGCTCGGCCCGAAGGAGGTCGGGGCGCTCGAAACCGCGCTGCGCTCGGCCGGGGTCGATATCGCCCGAGTGCTGCCCCAGCTGAGCCCCGCCCATGCCGAGGGTGGTCCGTTTGTCCCGCCTCCCAAGGGCGACGCCAGCACCGCGGTCGGTCCCGAAAAGCTTGCCGCGATCCAGCAATTGGCGAGAACCTTGCCGGTGTCGGCGCCGCTTTCCAGCTACGCGATCGGCAGCCCGTTCGGCCGGCGAACCGACCCGTTCAACGGCAGGGCGGCCTTCCACACCGGCATCGACATGGACGCCCCCTACGGGTCGCCGGTCTACGCCACCGCCCCCGGAACCGTCATCTATGCCGGCTGGCTCGGCGACTACGGCAAGGTTGTCGAGATTGACCACGGACTCGGGATCGTGACCCTCTACGCCCATTTGCGGCGCTGGCTCGTCTCGGTCGGCGAGACGGTTCCGGCACAGCAGGAGATCGGGTTGGTCGGGATGACCGGCCGCAGCACCGGCCCGCACGTGCATTACGAGGTGCGGGTCGACGGCCAGCCGGAGGACCCGGAGAAATTTCTCGGCCTCGCCCGCCTGCTCCCGGCCGCGACACCGCCGCAGGTCACTCCAGCGGCAGCGGTATCAGCAGGAAATAGCCATTGACCATCAGGAGGATGGCGACGACCGCGAGAACCCCGCTCAATCTGACCAGCGGACGCGAGGCGGCGACGATGCTGACCGAGCCGAGCACGATCGCGATCTGAAACAATGCCTCGGCAAAGTCGAAATTGGGGTCGCGCTCGGCAGCGCGGTCGCGTTTGGCTTCCCAATCCCGCGCCTTGACGAGCAGCTGCTGCTTGCCCTGACCGCTCGCCGGATCGGTCTCATAGCGGTCGGCGGTGGCGCGCCAGCGCTTGACCCGGTCTTCGATCTCGGCTTTGGCGGCGTCCGGCGTCGCCGGGTTGACGGCAAGCTCGGCTTCGAGCTCGTCGGCGGCGAGCCGGTACGAGGTCTGACGGGCGTATTTCGATTGATAGAAGCCGTAGGTGTCGGAGGCCTGGATATTGGCGTTCAGCATCACCTTGGTGGCGTTCGAGCCGCCCAACGTCGTGATCGCCAGCAGCATCGCGATGACGCCGAGATAGATGCCGGTGAGCTTGCGAAAGGTGATGTCGGCCTCGACCCGGCGCTCCTCCTCTTCGCCGCGTATGGCCTCGGCGATTTCGGTCGCTTCCACCCCGTCCCCTCCTAGATGGCCCGAGCAGCGCCGCGAAAAACGCCGATTCGAAACCCTGGTCAAGCCCGGCGACGCAGCAAAAGCCCGGCCCCCAATCGGGAAGCCGGGCCGGGCAGCGCGGTCGGGGGCGGGTCACTGGTAATTGTAGGGCGGGTAGCTGTACGCCGCCGAACCGTAATAAGGTTGTGGCGGATAGTAGTAATTCGGCGCAGAGTTGTAGTAATACCCTTGCTGCGGGTAATAGTATGATGGCGGGGCGGCGTAGACCGGCGGTGCGGTGGCGGCGATCGCGGCACCGGCGATAACCCCGCCAAGGATGCCGAGGCCGATCGCGGCGCCGGTGCCCGCGCCGTCGGCACGTGCCGTCGTCGGGATCGCGGTCAGCGACACGGCGGCGAGCACCCCTGCCATCGCGACGCCACGACCGAGCTTTGCGGCGCGGGCGATCGCGGACGGCCGACTTGCGGATTGGGTGGCAGTGCGGGGCTGCATTTGCTTGGTCGACATGGCGCTCTCCAGCTTGGCCGATCGGACGCTGACTTGCGCAACGACCGGAATTCTGACGGCTCTGATGTCGGCAGGCCGCGCCGGCAGCGCCATGTCGGAGAGTCCGCCGCGCGCCTCCACCATTGCCCAGCGACCCGATACCCTCAGGCCCGCGCACGAGTCCTCGCGCACGAACCCGATACGTTCGCATTCGCGGCGTCGCGCTGACCTCGGCCCGCCCTCCCGACGACTGCCAATTCCGGCCGGATTGGGATCTCCCGGGACCGACCCGGGACAAGCGGGTTATCTTGGCGCGTTCGCCGAAGGGTGAAACAACTGCGTGCCCTGGACCTGGTAGGCGCCGATCGCGGTCTGGCCTTCGGGTGAGACCAGCCACGCGGCAAAACGGCGCGCCGGCTGCTGCTGCGCCTGCGGATGCTTTTTCGGGTCGAGCAGGATTACGTCGTACCGGTTCAGCAGCCGCGGATCGCCTTCGACCAGCACCGCGAGATCGCGCTTGTTGCCAAAGCTGAGCCAGGTGCCGCGGTCGCTGATCGTATAGGCGTCCATCGCCGCGGCGGTGTTGAGCGCCGTCCCCATGCCGCCGCCGATGTCGCGATACCACGACCCGCCGCCTGCGTGCGCCGGGTCGATCTCGGCGACATGCCACAGGCGGTGCTCAAGCGCGTCGGTGCCGCTCTTGTCGCCGCGCGAGACAAAGGGGGATTTGGCGGCGGCGATCGCCTTCAGCGCGGCGACCGCGTCATGGCCGCCGCCGACATGAGCCGGGTCGGCACGCGGGCCGATGATGATGAAGTCGTTCCAGGCGATCTGCCGGCCGTCGATGCCGTCGCCTGCGGCGAGGAATTTCTGCTCGGCCTCGGGGTCGTGGACCAGCACCAGGTCGGCGTCGCCGTGCGCCGCGGTGGCCAGCGCCTGGCCGGTGCCCTGCGCCAGCACCTTGACCTCGATGCCGGTCTCCTTCGTGAAGATCGGGATCAAGCGGCGGAGCAGCCCGGAATTGTCGACCGAGGTCGTCGACGCCAGCAGGATGGACTGCGCCGACGGCGGGTCGGCCGCGTAGCCGGGGACGCCGCCCAGGACTGTCGCCAGTCCGCCGGCAAGAAACGTCATTTTGATCTTCACGGGTGCGTGCTTCCCGCTGTGCTCAGGGCAAATATCGTCGCGCTGACCGCGGCGCTGACCCCGATCAGGATAAACCCGAGGCCAAGGGCGAGCGACAAATTCCCCATGCTGGTCTCGAGCACGATCGCGGTCGTCATCGTACGGGTGTAATGGGCGATGTTGCCGCCGACAATCAGGATCGCCCCGACCTCGGAAATGGTTCGGCCAAACCCGGCAAGAACAGCGGTGACGAGCCGGGCGCGCGCCATCCTCAGCAGGTGCGGCGCGGCGCGCAACCGGGTGGCGCCGTCGACCTCGAAGGCTGCGCCGTACTCGGCCCACAAATCGGCAACCGCCGCGTGGACCAGCGCCGCGACGATCGGCAAGGCGAGGATCGTCTGCGCGACGACCATTGCCGCGGGTGTAAACAACAGAGCGAGCCCGCCCAACGGCGCCGAGCGCGACAGCAGCAGATAGAGCGCCAGCCCGACGACAACCGGCGGCAGCCCGAGCAAGGCGTGGAGGGCGACGACGACGATTCGCCGGCCAGGAATGCGGTAGAGGGCAAGCGCCGCCCCCAGCGCCGTGCCGAAGAGGGCGGCCAATGCCGCCGCGAGGCCGCTGACCGCGAGCGACAAGCCGACGATGCCGCCGAGCCCTTGCGTCTCGACCAGCGCCCACCAATCCGAAGGCGCCATGGATCGGCCGTCTCCGCGGCAGAATTACGCAAACCGACGCGTCCCGAAGAGCGGGCGCAATCCGCCATTTGGGCCATTTCTGGAGCGCGCGCTATTTCGTCAGGATAGGGCATCGGCGAACGAGTTCGCCATATGACTGGTGCAGCCCGCGCGAAGGCGGCGGGTTGCATCCCCCCAACGCTTGCTGCCCTACGTTTGCCGCTTCGTGTCCGCGCTCCGGTGCTTCTACGCCGTTTCGACATCTACTCGCGAGAGATCGATATAAGAAAAGGGTGCCCGAGGGCGCTCCTTCCGGCAATTACAACTCCGGCGCCGCCCGTCACCCTCCCGCTGCGCGGGTCCCTCCCTCTCCCCGCAGGCGGGGAGAGGGTTGTGGTGAGGGGCTAGATTAGCCGCCGGGTCAGGTCATGCGGCTGGAGAACTGGACCGTTGTGGCGCGGGCCCGGTAGTCGGTCTTGACGTTGACCACCGCGACCATGCCCTCGTCGATCTTCTTTTGCGCGCGCTCCAGGGCCGGGCGAATCTCCTCCGGCTGCTCGACATATTCGCCGTGGCAGCCGAGCCCTTGCGCCATGATGTCGTAGCGGGTGTACCCGAGATCGCGGCCGGGCTTGTTGCGCTCGGGGTCGGCGGTCCAGCCGCCGTTCAGGCTGATGACGCATAAGAGCGGCAATTTGTGGCGCACCGCGGTGTCGAGCTCCATCGCGTTTTGGCCGAACGAGCCGTCGCCATGCAGGCAGATGACCTGGGTCCCGGGTTTCGCGGCCTTGGCGCCGACGGCGAACGGCAATCCCACCCCCATCGTGCCGAACGGCCCCGAGTTGAGCCGGTGGCCCGGCGTGTAGGTCGGGATCGACTGGCGGCCGAAATTCAGGATCTCCTGCCCGTCGACGCACAGGATCGCGTCGCGCTTCATGAAGTTTTTGACTTCCTCGCACAGCCGCAGCGGGTGGATGTCGCCGTCGGTCGGATAGTTGCCGCCGGGGCCGGTGCGCTTGGCCGCCTCGCCCTCTTGCAGCTTCCGGCGCCACGGCGCGAACCGCTCGGCGGTGTTGCCGTCGATCGCGTCGACCAGCTGCGTCAGCACCGACCGGCAGTCGCCGACGACCGGGATGTCGACATTGCGCGCCGACATGCCGAGCTCCTCGGGGTCGATCTCGATCCGGGCGATCTTGGCGTCCTTGTTGAAGCGCGGCGGGGCGGCGTGGCCGATCACATAGTTCATCCGCGTGCCGAGAATGATGATCAGATCGGCGTCGCGAAACGCGCTGTTGCGCATCGTCAGATACGAGTATGGATGGTCGTCGGGCACGACGCCGCGGCCCTGCGGGGTCGTGTAGAACGGGATCCCGGCCTTTTCGACAAAAGCGCGCATCTCATTCCACGCCTTTGACCACAACACCCCGCCGCCTGAGCAGATGATCGGCTGCTTGGCGTGGTTTATGGCATCGACGAGCGCGTTGATCGCCTTCGGCTCGGCATAAGGACGCGCCTCGATGATCGGCCGGCCGCAATAGCTCCAATCGACCTCGGACTCGTCGATCTTGAGGTAGAGCACGTCGCCCGGCATGTCGAGATAGACCGGGCCGGGCTTGCCGTTCAGCGCCTTTTGGAAGGCGAAGTTCACCTGCTGCGGGATGCGCTTCAGATTGTGGACGCGGTCGGCGTATTTGACGCAAGCCTTCAGCGCCGCGACCTGGTCGATCTCCTGAAACACCTGGCGGCCAAACTGGCTGATCGGGCTCGACCCGCCGATCGCCACGACCGGGCAGCAGTCGATCAATGCGTTGGCGAGGCCGGTGCCGAGATTGAGGGTGGCGGGCCCGCTCGCCGCCATGCACACGCCCGGCCCCTGCGTCACCCGCGAATAGGCCTGCGCCATATAGGCGGCACCCTGCTCGTGCCTCGTGTCGATCGCCCGGATGCCCTCCTCGATGCAGGTGCTTTCGGTGTCGAGCATCGGCCCGCCCATGATGTAGAACAAATCCTTGACGCCCTGCGCTTTCAGGCATTTCGCCAGGATCTGGTAGCCTGCCAGTTCGGTCATCTCGCGTCTCCTCTCTGCATCCTCGTCGGTCAGCTTCAGCCGCGCCAGCTCGTCAACCGCGACAAGCGGGATCATATATCCGGTTTGCTCCGGTGGCGACGCACCGGCAACCCGAGCAAAGGTCTCGATCTTGGCGGGAAAAGGATGATCGACAGCCCGACCGGATTTCCGCTGCCGCCAGACACCCCGCCGATGGAGGCAAAGCTCGTCGACGCGCTTCCGGACGGTCCCGGCTGGCAGTTCGAGCCCAAATGGGACGGCTTCCGGTGCCTCGCTTTTCGCGCCGGCGATGCGGTCGAGCTGCGCGCGAAATCCGGCAAGCCGCTTACGCGCTACTTCCCCGAAATGGCCGCGCAGCTGCGGGCCGCGGCACCCGCTCGTTTCGTGCTCGACGGCGAGCTCGCCGTCCCGGCCGGGGCAAGCCTGTCGTTCGACGCATTGCAGATGCGGCTCCACCCCTCCGAGCGCCGCGTCCAAAAGCTCGCCGCCGAGACCCCGGCTGTATTGATCCTGTTCGACCTGCTCGCCTCACCCGATGGCGCTGTTTTGCTCGACCAGCCGCTCGCCCGGCGCCGCGCCCTCCTCGAAGCCTTTCACGCATCCCTCGGCGACCAGGCGTCGTTGCCGCTGTCGCCGCGCAGCTGCAAGGCGGCGGAGGCAGCGGGATGGCTTGCCGACAGCGGAGGCGCGTTTGACGGGGTTGTCGCCAAGCGGCTCGACGGCGAATACCGCCCCGGCGAGCGCGCGATGCTGAAGGTCAAGCGCCGGCGTTCGGCCGATTGCGTCGTCGGCGGGTTTCGCTACGAACGGGGAGCGGAGCTGGTCGGGTCGCTGCTGCTCGGGCTATACGATGACGAGGGCAAGCTCGACCATGTCGGCTTTACCGCCACCCTGCACGACCTCGATCGCGCGGCGCTGACCCGGCGGCTCGAGGGGCTGATCATGCCGCCCGGCTTTACCGGCAACGCGCCCGGCGGCCCGAGCCGGTGGAGCACCGAGCGGTCGGCCGAATGGCAGCCGCTGCGCCCGGAACTGGTCGTCGAGGTGCGGTACGATCAGGTGACCGCGAACCGCATCCGGCACGGAGCGAGGTTTTTGCGCTGGCGCCCCGACAAGGCGCCCGAGCAATGCACCTT
The DNA here is from genome assembly GCA_963712825.1 of uncultured Alphaproteobacteria bacterium. Lineage (GTDB taxonomy): Bacteria > Pseudomonadota > Alphaproteobacteria > ATCC43930 > CGMCC-115725 > AP-15. Next base: position 196,536 of record CAVQJP010000025.1, on the reverse strand, counting down.
CGAGCAGCTGCGCGCGCCGCCGAAGCCGCCGGATGCCGTCGCCCGGCTGCTGCGCTCGGCCGCCGGGGGCTCCGGAGCATCGACGATGCGCCTGTAGACCCTAGCGGGTGCCGATCCGGCTCTATTCGGCCGCGAGCGTGCGCGCGTCGAACTCTTCGGCGACGCGGGCGTCGTTTTCCAGCAGCGCGGCGGCATCGACCGCGGCGAACTCGATCGCCCCCATCGCGGCGAAGGCTTCCCGCACCTGCGGCCCCCACAGCCCGATATCCTTTACGGTCGGGACGATGCGGCTGAAGATGCGGCTGCGGAACACCTTCATCGACTCGGAGCGGTCGACGATATCAAGGCACTCCTCGACCGGCAGCCCGAGCCGTTCCCACACCTCGCGCTGATTGAAGCGGTCGCGCATGTGCCAGCACGCGGTGACGACAAAATCCTCGCGCTCCTTGCGCTCGGCATCGGTGAGCTGCGGGTAGTAGTCGCGCAATGCGAGCCGGCCAAAGGCGACGTGGCGCGCCTCGTCCTGCATCACATATGCGTTGACCGCGGCGGCGAGCGGGTTCTGCGACTGATCGCGGATACGCTGGAACGCGGCCAGCGCCAGACCCTCGATCAAAATCTGCATCGTCAGATAGGTCATGTCCCAGCGGCTGTCGCTGAGCCCGTCCTCGAGCAATGCCTTCAGCCCCGGCGTGATCGGATAGGCGATCTCAAACTTTTCGTGCAGCAGCCGCGAATAGGCCTCGACGTGCCGCGCCTCGTCCATGACCTGGGTCGCGGCATAGAACTTCGCGTCGAGATCAGGCACGGTCTGCACGATTTTGGCGGTGGCGATCAGCGCCCCCTGCTCGCCATGCATGAACTGCGAGATCTGCGAGGCTTGCAGGTGATGGCGGACCCGGCTTTGCTCCTTTGCGGTCATCCGCTTCCACAAATCGGTGCCGAAAATGTGGACGACCCGGTCGTCGAGCAGCATCGGGTTTTCCGGGTCGAGGTCGAGCGACCAGTCGATCCGCTCGGCCGCGTCCCATTGCTGTTTTTTGCCCTTCGCGTAGAGCTGCAGCAGCGCCTCGCGCGGCGCGTCGTATTCCCAGGTAAAACAGGTCTCGGTGTTGCCTTCGAACTTCCACTCGGTCTGCTCGACCGGCAGCGTGTAGCGATAGACGGTCGACATCGTGCTGCCTCCAGGCCCGCGCCATCCGCACAGATATGGGGGCTGCAAGCAAGCTACCTAGCCGTGACGCCCCGGATTTCGGCCGGGCCGCCGCGAGCGGCGACCATACGGCTGTTCGCCATCGTGTGGCGGAAGAATAAGATGCGGCGGCACGACGCCGGCGAGCAGCCGCGGATGGCGCGCGAATTAGACAGCAATCGCCGGATAGAGGCCGGCCTTTCGCCGCGCCATCTTAGGCTCGCGAACGTGTCAGGAGCATAAGATGCTGGATTTCGACGAATGCTGGGCGGCGCTGGAAAAGCGCGACGGCGCCGCGGCCGGCCGGTTTTACTACGGCGTCAAGACGACCGGCGTCTACTGCCGGCCGGGCTGCACCTCGCGGTTGCCGTTGCGCCGCAACACCGCCTTTTTCGAGACCATCGCCGAGGCGGAGGCGGCGGGGTTGCGCGCGTGCAAGCGCTGCCGCCCGCATGATGCTTCCTCGGCCTCGCGCCATCTGGCGGCGATCGAGAGGGCCTGCGCATTGCTGCGAAACGGTGACACGATGCCGAGCCTCGCCGAGCTCGCGGCTGCGGCTGGCGTCAGCCGGTTTCATTTTCACCGCGTGTTCAAGCAGGTCACCGGGGCGACGCCGCGCGACTACGCGCGCACCCATCGGCTCGGCAATTTAGCGCAAAAGCTCGACGCTGGCGAAAACGTGGCCGCGGCGATCTATGCGTCGGGGTTCGGGTCGAGCTCGGGGGCCTATGCGGCGGCCCCGGCCGCCCTCGGCATGACGCCGGGCGCGCGGCGGAAAGGCGGTGCCGGCGAGACCATCCGGTTTGCGACGGTGGCGAGCCCGCTCGGCTGGGCGCTTATCGCCGCGACCGCGCGCGGGGTGTGCCTGACGGCGCTCGGCGACGACCGCGCGCGGCTTGCGGCGATGGTGGGCGCGCGCTTCTCGGCGGCGGAAATAATTGCCGAGGACCCCGGGCTCAAAGGTTGGGCCGAGCGCATCGTGCGTTTTATAACCGCGCCGGAGAATGCGCTCGACCTGCCGCTCGACATCCGCGGCACCGCGTTTCAGGCGCGGGTGTGGCGCGCCTTGCAAAAGATCCCGCTCGGCCGAACCGCGACCTACAGCGAGATCGCGCGCGAATTGGGGCAGCCGACAGCGGTGCGAGCGGTGGCGCGGGCCTGTGCCGCGAACGACTTGGCGCTCCTGGTGCCGTGCCATCGGGTGATTCGCGAGGATGGCGACCTTGCCGGCTATCGCTGGGGCGTCGAGCGCAAACGGGAACTGCTCGCCCGCGAGCGCGCCGCGGCGGCGCCGGGCGACGACGCCGACCCCTCAGGCCACGAGCGCGATGCGGCCGCCTGAGGAGACGGTGGCGGCGACGAGGCCGCCGTTGGCGGCGGCCGAACGGGTCGCCGCCATCGACTGGCGGGCGGTGGCGGCGGCGCTCGACGAGCAGGGCTACGCCACCCTGCCCTTGCTCGATGCCGAGGAATGCCGCTCGCTGACCGCGCTTTACGAGGATACGGGCGCGTTTCGCCGCCGCATCGTCATGCAGCGCCACGCCTATGGCAGCGGCGAGTACCAATATTTCCGCTACCCGTTGCCGGCGATCGTCGAAGCGCTGCGCCGCGCGATCTATCCCCGCCTCGTACCGATCGCCGCCGATTGGCGCGAGCGACTGGGCGAGCCGGGACTATTTCCGCCGACCCTCGACGACTATCTCGCCGAATGCCATCGCGCCGGCCAGGAGCGGCCGACCCCGCTGATGCTGAAATACGGACCCGGCGACTACAACCGGCTGCACCAGGATCTCTACGGCCCGCTCGTCTTCCCGTTCCAGTTGACGGCGCTGCTGAGCGACCCGCAGAGCGGGTTTGCCGGCGGCGAGTTCCTGCTGGTCGAGCAGCGGCCGCGGGTGCAGTCGCGCGGCGAGGTCGTTCCGCTGCGGCAGGGCGAGGCCGTGATCTTTCCGGTGCATCACCGCCCGGTCGAGGGGACGCGCGGCTCGTTTCGCGTGACCATGCGCCACGGCGTCAGCCGGGTGCGGTCAGGCGAGCGCTGCACGCTCGGCATCATCTTCCACGACGCCGCCTGATGATGTCTCGGATCATTCCGGGGCCGGCGCAGCCGGAGCCCGGAACCTATGAACACGTAAAGCGACAAGAACGCGTCGACGCCGACTCGCTCACGGTCGAGGCTGATGTGCATGGGTTCCGGGCTCGCCGCTGCGCGCCGCCACGGAATGACACACTCAGCTAATGATGGATCGGGAACAGATCCCGCCATTCCGGGTTCTGCTCCTCGATCAGACGGATCTTCCAATCCCTTCGCCACTTTTTGAGCGCCTTTTTGCGGGTAATGGCAGCTGTCGGGTCGTCCCAGGTCTCGAACCAAACGAGGCGATCCACGTTATATTGCGCCGTGAAGCCCGATGCCGCTTTGGTCTTGTGCTGGTGGACGCGGCGCGCGAGGTTGCTCGTGATGCCGAGGTAAAGCGTCCCATACCTGCGGCTGGCCAGCAGATAAGCATGGAACGACATTCGCCGGCACCTCCCCGGTCATTCCGAGGCCGGCGCAGCCGGAGCCCGCAACCCATGAACACGTAAAGCGACAAGAACGCGCGAACGCCGATTTATTCATGGTCGAGTGCGGTGTGCATGGGTTCCGGGCTCGCCGCTGCGCGCCGCCCCGGAATGACAAACTTCCGGACACACTGAACGATGATCGGGATGGATTGCGGGCTCCGCTGCGCCGGCTCCCAATAACCGCCAGTCCTAATCGGGTTCGGCGACCGCCCCTGACCAGGGGGACATGACGTCGGAGATGCCGTGGTTGAGACCGTCGGCGCCGCGCAATACCATGTTCGGGCAGGCAAACCGGGTCGGGAAGGTGCCGTGCTCGCCCAGGGCGGCACCGGGCCTGGCGAGCAGTGCTTCGGCGATCGCGGCCGGCATCCGGCGGTCGATGCCGATCCGGTCGCCGCCGCTCGCGTCGATGCGCGGATGATGCGCCGCCGCGGCCGGGTCCATGCCGAAATCGACCGCGAAGCTCGCCATCTGCAAGACTGCGGCGAGGATGCGCCGTCCGCCCGAGGCGCCGACCCCGAACCACGCCCTTCCGTCGCGCATCGCCACGACCGGGCACATGTTGGTCAGCGCGCGCTTTCCCGGGGCGAGCGAATTCGGCCGGCCGGGGCGCGGGTCGAACCACATGACCCCGTTGTTCATCAGGATGCCGGTGCCGGGCAACACGTAGCGGCTGCCAAAGCTCGACAGCAGGGTCGTGGTCAGCGCCGCGATCGTCCCTTCGCGGTCGATCGCGGTGATATGGGTGGTCGAGGTCGGCGCCACGCTCTCGACATCGCCCGCGTGTTCGAGCCGGTCGGCATAGGCTGCGGTCAAGGCCTCGATCAGCGCCTCGAAATAGGCGGCGTCGGGCATCGCCGCGTACCGCCGGCGGGCCAGCCGCTCGACGGCAAAGGCGAGGGTCGGCCCGGCCGTCATCCCCGGCGCCGACTGCAGGACAACGCCGCGATAGGGGATTGCCAGCGCCGGCATGACCCGCGCTCGGCATTGCGCGAGGTCCGCGGCCGACAAGGCACCACCTGCGGCGCCGACATCGGCGGCAATCGAACGGGCGATGTCGCCGGTGTAAAATCGTCGGGGCCGGCGGCAGCGAGGCGATCCAATGTGTCGGCGAGCCGGCCGAGCGGCAAATTCAAATGGTCGCGCTCGGGCGGGCAGACCGGCGGCAAGCCGTCCGGCAGCCACACCCGCCGGCTCTCGTCATAGAGCCGCAACTCGGCCGCCGCAGCGGCGACCTTGACCGTCGTAAACCAGTCGACCGGCAGCCCCTTGCGCGCAAGCGCGGCGGCCGGCGCCGCCAGCTCGCGCCAAGGCATCCGCCCGAAACGCTCGACCGCCGCCGCATAGCCGCGCGCAGCACTCGGCACGGCAAAGGCGAGCGGGCCGTGGATGTTGCGGTCGCCCTCAACCTGCGGCCAGGTGAACAGCTCGGTCTTGGTGCCGCCGGTCAACGGAAAGGCCGCCGGGTCGAGACCGCGCGGCGCCACCGGACCAAAATCGACCGCTTCGGCACGGTCGGCGCCGGCGCGATGCACGACCATGAACCCAATGCCGCCAAGCCCGCTGTTCCACGGCTCGAGCGCCGAGAGCGCCAGCGCCGTCGCCACCGCAGCATCGACCGCGGTCCCGCCCGCCGCCAGGATGTCGGCGCCGACCGCTGCGGCGGTGCGGCTTTGCGAGACGACAATGCCGCGCGTTGAGGAGGCGCCGGGCTTGCGGATCTCCCAGTTCTGGGTCAGGTGCATCGCCCGACGCTACTCGACCGTGATCGCATCGACGCGGCTCGGGTAGAACGCGTAGTAGCCGGCGAGCCCCGCGACCTCGTCATAGGGGGTCGGATAACCCCAGACCGCGTTTTCGGCGCGCCGCGTGCTGCCGCCATCGGGAACCTCGATCGTCCAGTACGAAGCTTCGCCCTTGTAGGGGCAGCGGCTGTGATGCTCCGTCGGGTGCATCAAACCGAGCTGCACGTCCTTTTCCGGAAGATAATAGGCCGGGTCATGGCCGGTCTCTTCGACGCGAAGGGCAGCGGTGCTGTCGGCGATCGTCACCCCGCCAAAGACGACCCGGACATGCCGCTGTTCCGGCACAAGATCGACGCGGTGATCGGGACGGCTGACAAATCCGGGTGCCGGGTTCGGCATGTCGACCTCCTACGCAGTGTTAGGGTTAGCGTCCGCTCTTCTGGGGCCCCGAAGCATACGCTTCGAACGAGTTGATGCAGCTTTGGCGCAGTTGGGGATCTGCGATCGGGCCGCATTCGATCGCCTCGCGCCTCTTGCGAAACGCAGGATTGCTGCGCAGCGCCGCCGAATACTGCTCGCTTTGCTTGACGTTCGCCGCCGCCGCCGGATTGTCGGTCGGCATGGCCTGGGCGAAAGCCGTCCCGGTAAAGGCGATAGTCAATGCGACGGCGAGGCTCGCCGCTCGATACCGATGCATTCTCGCTCTCTCCTTTACGTGTCAATCGGCCATTGTCAGCCCACCGCTGACGCTCAACACCTGGCCGGTAATGTAATTGGCGCGATCACTGAGGAAAAAAAGAACCGCTTGCGCGATTTCGACCGGCTGGGCGATGCGGCGAAACGGGATCGCGCGGGTCAGCGCTTCCTTGATCCGCTCCGGCTGGCGTTGAAACAGCGGCGTGTCGGTCGGGCCGGGAGAAACGCAATTGACGTTGATCGTATAGCGCGCCATCTCGCGGGCGAGCGACTTGGTAAACGCGATCAGACCGCCCTTGGCAGCGGCGTAGACGGTTTCGCCCATGCTGCCGACGCGCCCGGCATCGCTCGCGATGTTGACGATCTTGCCGGCGCGCGCCTCGACCATCGGCGGCAGGACCCCGCGGGTCAACCGGATCGCGCCCATCAGATTGATCGCGACGACCCGGTCCCACATCTCGGGCGGGTTGTCGAGAAAGGGCTGGATCATGTCCCAGCCGGCGGCGTTGACGAGACCGTCGAGCGGCGCGGCGCGCGCGTGGACCTGATCCACAAACTCGTCGACCGCCGCTTTGTCAGCCAGATCCAACGGCAGGAAGTCGACCGCCGAGCCGGCGGCGACGGCTTCGGCCGCCGCGTCGCGGCCCGCCTTCTCGTCGATGTCGCCGATAAAGACTCTGGCGCCGGCGCGCGCCAACAATAGCGCTGTCGCCCGGCCGATGCCGGAAGCGCCTCCGGTGACGATTACGCGGCGTCCTTCAAGCTCCATCCCTCGCGTCTCCAGCCGGCGCCCCGCCGCCTCGCCGGCGCGAATCGCCGGATGTTCGGCGCTACTCCCCGGCCGTGTCAAGCCACGCAGCAGCCGCAGCCGCCCGCGGGCATTCGACAGCACCCCTCTGCCGCAGCCGGTCGAAGATCAACAGCGGCAGCCGATGTGCCGGCAGATCGAACCGCTGCGCGCATGCCGCGGCGCCGTCCACCAGCACGTAGTCGCTCGCCCGGTCGTCAAAGCCGAAATGGGCGAAGGCTCGCGGCAGGCTCGGCAGGTGGTCGCCGTAAAAGCCAAAGAGCGCGTCGCGGCGGCGCGGTCCCAGCTCGTCAAGCAGGATCGCCAGCATCTCGTCCGAGCCCGCCAGCCCGTCGAGATAGCGCAGCAAAGGACCGCCTTCCGGCACCTCGGCGGGATCGAAGAGGCCCCGCAAGCCCGGAGCGATCGGGGCCCCGGCTTCCTGCCATGGGCCGTGATTGCCCATCGTGATCACAAAGATGAAGGTGCGCGGTCCGGCGGCGTCGAGCGCTTTCACAACCTGGCGGGCGAGGTCGGGATCGGACCGGTAGGGCGGACGACGCGAGCCGCCGAGAGTCTCGCGCCCGAGAAAACTTTCGAAACCCAGCGCCGGCAGGGTCAGGTCGCGGCGAAAAAAGCTGCGGTCGAACGGATGCAGGCACAGCGTGCGATAACCTTCGGCGCGCAGCCGCGACGCCAGCGAGTGGAGCGGGGTGCGGGCGAACGCATGGTACGGGTTGAACCGGTCGAAGCCGAGCCGATCTTCGGAAATGCCGGTCAGCACCGCGAACTCGGCCCGCATCGTGTTGGCGCCCCAGGCTCCGACGTCGAACCGGCCATGGGTGGCGCCCTGCTCGAGGCAAGCGTCAAAGCCGCGCAGCAGCGCGGCGGGCACGCGCGGCGACATCCGCCGGGCGTCGAAAAAGGATTCGCACTGGACGACGACGACGGGGGTCGCGGCAGCGCCGAGGCGCAGCGACGGCGCCGGCAACGGGGGGCTGTCGGCGCGGCGGGCGGCGCGCTCGGCGCGGGCGACGATCCCGTAGACGAGCAGCGCCGCAAACGGGCCGAGCCGGGCCGCATCTGCGAACGGCTCGCCCTCCGGCCGAAAGCGCCGCAGCGCGGCGGCGGCGACGCCCAGCGCCGGTTCGCGCGCGAGCGTCCAGAACACCGCAATTGCGGCGAGCAGAACGGCGAGGGCCGGCAGCGGACCCGGCTGCCAAATCGGCGGTTCGAACACCAGCAGCCCGATGCCGAGCCCGATCGCCCCCGCGGCGCCGCCGATCACCAGCCCCGGTCCGGCGAACGGCAAATAGAGGTGGGGGTGGGTAAAGACGTGCTTCAGCTCCGAAAGATCGGAGAAGACGACCGGCTCGAGCAGCGCCTCGCGCTTGGCCATGTCGGCGAGGGCAAGCCCGCTCCCCAGCGCCAGCAGCACGAGCCCGGCGAACATCGGCCGCCCGGTCGCCAGCAGCAGCACGCCGGCGGCAAGCAGCACCGGAAAGACGTCGAGAAGCACTGCCGGGGCCGCAGCACTCCGTGCGCCGGCGACGCGGCGCGGCACGAGCCAGGCCGCTGCCGCCGCCGCCGCCGCGACCGCGAGGCGAAGCATTGCGGCGGTCATGCGCCGGTCGACCGGATGCGGAAATGGTAGCGGCGCAGAATTGCATCGCCGACAAAGGCGGGTGCGATGTCGCAAAACTGCAGCCCGAGCACGAGCGGCCACGGAAAGGCGACGCGGCGTCGGCCGCGGTCGATGCCGCGCTTTACGACCCGCGCGGCAGCGTCGGTGCTGAGCAGGAACGGGGTCGACCCCTCCCAACGGTCGGTCATCGGCGAATTGAAAAAACCGGGACATACGATCGTCACACCGACCCCGCGCGGGGCCAGCCGCGGCCGCAGCGCCTCGGCATAGGCGCGCAGCCCGGCCTTGCTCGCACAATAGCCGGGGCTGTTCGGCAGCCCGCGATAGGCCGCGATCGAAGCCACGACCGCGACCCGCCCGCGCCCGCGCCGGCAGAAGGCGGGCAGCAGCGGCTCGACCGTGTTGATCGCACCGAGCAGGTTGACGCGCACCTGACGGGTCGCGGTTTCGACCCCTTCCGACGGGCTGTCGGCGTCGGGACCGGCCGAGGTTCCGGCGTTGGCGACCAGCAGCTCGACCGGGTGGTCGCGATCGAATTCGGCCAGCCATGCGGCCATCGCCGGCGCGTCGGCCACGTCGATCGCCGCCATCCTCACCCCGGCACCCCGCGCCTCGCAGACATCGGCGGTTTCCCCCAGCCGATGCCGATCGCGCCCGAGCAGGCCCAAGACCGTCTGCGGCGCGGCATAAGCTTCGGCCAGAGCGGCGCCGAGCCCGCTCGAAGCACCGGTGATGACTACGGCGCGAAAGGCTTGGCGCATCCCCACACACTAAAGCGACGGGCTGGAAAGCGGCAGGCCAGAAAACCGCAGGCCGGAAAGCCGCAAACTGGAAATGCCGGCATTTGAAGGAATCGGAACCCGGTCCGGCGACGGGTTGATTACGCAACAAAACGGCCGGCGCATCCCCGCTCCCGAAAACCGGCGCTGCGCCAATTGGCGACGACGCGCAAGGGGCTCTACCAGAACCCAACAATCGCAGAACCGGGCGGCGGCATGCTGCCGCAGAGGCGGTTCCACCGGCGCGCGGCCAAGCCGTGCAGCCGACGCGCCGCTACGAGCGGACCCGTCCGCCACAGCTCCGGCCGGGCCAGCCGGTCGATCGCAATCTCGGGCGCGCAAGGCAAACGGGTCAACGGGTCGAGGTAGCGCGGATAGAGAATCAGCACACCGGCGACCAGCTCCTCGATGGTCAGACGGCGCCCGCGTGCGACCGCGAGACGGTCGCTGGTCAACCCCCAGCCGGCATAGAACGGGCGGCCGTAGACGACGACTTTGCGGCCCCGCAGCAACGCTTCGAACCCGGTCAGCGAGGTCAAGGTGTGCACTTCGTCGATCTCGTCGAGAATGGCTGCGGTCGAGCCGCCGACCACGCAATCGGCGAATTTTTCGGCGAGCGCGGATCGAATCGCGCCGCGGCGGTGGCCCGCCTCGACATCAGGGTGCGGCTTGTAGAGAATAAACGCGTCGGGACTGGCGGCGCGCACCTCGGCGAGCAACGCGAGATTGCCGCGGATGCCGCCGCCGCCGAGCTGCACCGAGAGGTCGTCCTCGACCTGCCCCGGCACCAGCAGCCGGCGCCGGCCGGGTGGGAAGGCAAAAGGCGGTCTGCGCGCGACCGGCCGCTTCATCCCGTGCTCCTCCTCGGTCAGTCCGCGTCCTGCCAGCCCTCGTTCCAGCAGCCTCCGTTCCGGCAAATTGTATTTGGTGATCCCGCCGGCGATCAGCCGCGCCGTCAGGTTGCGGGCGCGGAGCACCAGCGCCGGGTCGAAGCGAGTGTCGCGCAGCAGCCGCTCGAGATCGCTGCAGGTATCGGGATCGCAATGGCTGCCGCTGGTGTCGAGCGCCAGCGACGCCGCCCGGACGAAATCGGAGCCGAGGCCGACCGAGCGCACAAACCCGTCTTCGACGCGGATCAGCGGCGTTCCCTGGCGAGCGGCGGCGGCGGCGAGCCCGGCAGGCATGCGCGAGGCCCAGACGGCGATGGCGCTGCCCGGCCGGGCAGCCGCTGCGGCGAGCGCCGCGTGCGGGCGGCGGCGGAATTGCGGGGCACCGGCGGCCGAGCGGAAGAACTCGGCGACCCAGCGGCGCTTCCACCACGACATGCCGAGGCAAACGGCAACGCCCCGGTTGGCGCTCTCGACCAGGCGCCAGTCGACGAGGATCGCCGCGACCTGCTCAAACGGGGCCGAGACGCCGCGATAAGGATCGAGGCAACGGGTCGCGAGCAGGCACGCGCCCGCGAAGATATCGTTAATGTTTCGGGGGAACGGCTTTTGCGCGACGTCGGGGGCGTCGGCGGTCGCACCCCAGCCCGAATAAAAGCAATCGGCGAAGCAGCGCACATCGCGGCCGGCGAGCAATGCAAGAAAGCCAATCTCGCCGCCGGCGCAGTAAACCCGCCGGGCGCGCTCGATGACGGCCCACGGATCGACGGGATGAGTGATCACCTCGCAACCCCGCGCCGCCGCGGCGGCCAGCAGCGATCGCCGATCGTGGCGAGGCGATGCCAGCAGCACGATCCTTTCGGGCGCGTTCTCGGCCAGCGCCGCCGCCAGCATGGTCCCGAAGCTGGCAGCCGACACGGCTTCATCGGCGACAATGAACGCCAGTCCGTCGCCTTTGGGCAGCTCGCCTGAGCTCCACCACGCGCCGCCGATCCGGCCGGCAACGACGGCCAGCCGCGCTGCGCCGGCGCGGGCAAGCAAAGCGGGGGTCTCCCAGCCGCACGACAACAGCACCCGATCGGGGCTGACCCCGTCGGCCGCGGAGGGCGCGCCGACGACGGCGTGCGCGCTCAGGCTCAGCACCGGCGGCGGCTTGCCCCAGCCCGGCGGCGCACGCAGCAATCCCGGCGCCAGCACCAGCGCCGGCAGGCCCAGCACCCGTGCACTGGCGAGCGCGCGCGGTCGGTGCCGCGAGCCCGACCACACCGCGACCGCCGCCGGCGGCCCGGCATCGGCGTCGGCGTCGGGGAACGCGGCGGCGACCCATGCCCGTTCGCGGCTGGTGCCGAACAGCGCGAGCGGCACGCGCGACGGCGCCGACGGTGCTCCCGGAATTGGGCCGACCGCGTTGTTAGCGGCCGGGCTCCCATCCGGCGCCGCGTGAGCCTGACGGCGCGAGGATGGACAAGACGCGCCCCGCGCAATAGAAGCGGACGGGTGCGGGCCCATGCCGCCGCTCTTCATGCGGATCGGCTCAACCACCGCGGAGGCGAGCAATGATCGTCGAACAGATATGGACCGGGAACGCCGGCCGCAATTTCAATTACTTGATCGCCTGCCGCGACACCGGCGAGGCGTTGGCGGTCGACCCGCTCGACTACCAGAAGTGCCTTGCCGCGGCGAAGGCAAAGGGGTGGACGATCACCCAGATACTCAACACCCACGAGCACCGCGACCACACCGGCGGCAATGCCGAGATGGTGGCCGCGACCGGGGCCAAGGTGCTGGCCCATGTCAACGCCAAGGACAAGATCCCGGAGATGGACCAGGGCCTGCGCGCCGGCGACGTGATCAAGGTCGGCAAGACCGTGGCGCTCGAATGCCTCGACACCCCCGGCCACACGATGTCGCATATCTGCGTCATGGCGCGCGGCGACACGCCGGCGTTGTTTTGCGGCGACACCTTGTTCAATGCCGGGGCCGGCAATTGCCACAATGGCGGTCATCCGAACGAGCTTTACAACACGTTCGTCAATCAACTGTCCCAATTGCCGGAAGCGACGCTGATCTATCCCGGGCACGACTACATCGCGCGCAACCTTGCGTTTACCCTCGACCGCGAGCCGGACAACGCCGACGCCAAAAAGCTGCTGCCCGAGGTCGAAAAGCAGGACACCAGCCGGCCGCTGGTCACGACTTTGGCGAGCGAGCGCGAGATCAACACCTTTTTCCGGCTGACCAGCCCGACCGTGATCCGGCGGCTGCGCGAAGCCTTTCCCGATCTGCCGGACAGCCCCGACCAGAAGACGGTGTTTCTGAGATTGCGCGAATTGCGCAACAAGTGGTGAGCTCGGCGCGACCCGATTTTCAGCCTTCGGGCGAACGCCAGCCGCAATAGGCGGGGTGGTCCGATCCGACCGGCAATTTGACCGCGGCGCCGGTCGCAGCCGAATGATAGAGGGCGGTGGCGAGCTCGACCGACCGGCGGGCATCCTCAAGCGTGACCGGCAGCGGACCGCCGCTCGTCAACGCCTCACGGTAGGCGCCGAACAGCCCCTCGAACCGGCTCGCTGCCGGCCGCCAGCCGGCTAAGCTCTCGGCAATGCGGCGTTCGGCTTCCGGCGAGGCCGGAATGACCGCCCACGGCCGCTCGCCCGGCGCGTAAGGCCGTTCGCCGCTTTCAAAAGTTGCGTGCTCAAAGCACAGGCGCATCCGGGTGATCTCGCGCTGCGCGCCCAGGGTCGCGGCGAGCGACGCCAGCGCGCCGTTTTGCATGACGAGACTGGCGACGGCGCAATCCTCGGTTTCGATCGGGTTTACCCTGGTCGCGGTCTGCGCTTGGACCAGGGCCGGCGGACCGAGCAGCCATGTGAGCAGGTCGTGGGCGTGAACCGCATGGGTCAGCAGCACGCCGCCGAGCTCGGTTCGCCACCTCCCGCGCCACGGTGTCGCATAATATTCGGCGCCGCGTTTCCAGGCGGTCTCGACCGTGGCGAGATAAGGCTTTCCGGGGGCGCCCGAGCCGATGACCCGCTTGGCCTGCTGCACGCCATCCCCATACCGATACTGAAAGACCGGCATGACGCGGCCGGGCGCACCCGACTGAGCGGCAATGACCCGGTCGATCTCGGCCAATGAACCGGCAAACGGCTTTTCGCAGATAACCTCCTTGCCGGCCGCCAGCACCGTCAGCACCTGGTCGACATGCAGCGCCGGCGGCGTGCAGATGTCGACGACATCGACATCATCCATCCGCGGGATGTCGGCGAAATCGGCGGTGCGCCGCGCAATGTCGAATTCGTCGCCGACCGCCGCGAGCCGCCCGGCGTCGATGTCGCACAGCGCTACGACCCGGAATTTATCCGGGAGCCGCGCGTAACCCTGGGCGATGTGGGAACGCCCGACGCCGCACCCGACGACGGCGACATTCAACACCCCGGCTCGCGGCATCGGACGCTGCGTTGGGGGTGAGGGAGCGTGCCTGCGCTAGGCGGCGAGCCGGCTCTTCAGAACAACGCCGGCGGACCGGCCGGTGGCTTCGCCGTTTTCGAGCGCGACGGCGCCGTTGACGATCGTCGCGGCGATACCGTCGGCCTTTTGCATGAGCCGCCGCGCGCCGCCGGGAAGGTCCTCTTCGACGGTCGGCAGGCGCGGCTTGACCCGAGCCGCGTCAAAGACGACGAGGTCGGCGGCGTAGCCGGTGCGCACCAGGCCGCGATCCGGCAGCTCCCAGGCCGATGCATTGTCGAAGGTCAGCATCCGCACCGCTTCCTCGAGGGTGAATTGCTGCTTGTTGCGCACCCAGTAGCTCAACAGGTGGGTCTGCAGCGACGAGCCCATCTCCTGGCACACATGGGCGCCCGAATCCGAGAACGTCGCCAGGGTGCGCGGATGCTTCAACAGGTTCAGCACGTCGGCCGGCCGCTCGTTGACGATCGGCTGGACGAACATGCGGTTGTCGTTTTCCAACGCGAGCTCGATGATGATCTCGACCGGATGCTTGTTGTGCCGGCGCGACAATTCCCCAACGCTCGGGTCGTCCCAGTCGACGCTGAGCATTGGATAGAGATTGTCGTAATCCGGCTTGCGCGGGTCGGTCGTCGCCGCACCGCCGCCCTGCAACATACGGTCGCGGGGCTTCATCGTCGCCTCGGCGGCGATCAGGCGGGCGCGAACCTCCGGGTCGGCGAGGCGCCGCTTCTGCTCGGCGAGCGGCAAGGCGCGGATTTCCTTCCACGCAGGCAACACGTCAAACGGCAGATAGGAGCGCAGCGAGAAGACGGCGTTGATCGAGCGGGTCGTCGCCTGGCCGTACATGCGCCCGCCGGCGGCGACGGTCTCGTCCATAAACCGGGTCTGGTAGTCCCACGGGTTCGGGTCGACACCCTGCTTCGTCGCCAGCATGCCGAACATGACCGGCCGGCCGCTGTCGAGCGCGATCTTGCGCAGCTGCGAGAGGCAGGCGCGCTGCGCCTCGCCGCCCGAGATGTCGGGGCCGATCTGGAAGATGCCGGAATTGAGCGCGCCCATGGCGCCGACCAGACGTTCGATCTCGCCCCAATCGCCGATGCGGCTCGCGACCGGCGTGTCGTCCGGTGTGACGTGCGTCGTCGCCCGCGAGGTTGAAAAGCCGAGCGCTCCGGCGCGGATCGCCTCGGCGACGGCGTGCTCCATATGGCGCAAATCGTCCTCGCTCGCGGTCTCGTCGAGGGCGCGCCGGCCCATCGCGTACATCCGCAATGCCGAATGGCCGATATACATGCCGTAGTTGAGCCCCTTCGGCAGGCGCTCGACATTGGCCAGGTACTCGGGAAAGGTCTCCCAATTCCACTCGATGCCGGCCAGCATCGCCTCGGTGGGGATGTCCTCGACCGCGGTCAGGCAGCGCGCATACCACTCGCGGTCCGCGGGCTTGCAGGGTGCGAGCGCAAAGCCGCAATTGCCCATCACGACGCTCGTCACCCCATGCCAGCACGAGCAGCTGCCGAGCGGGTCCCACGCGACCTGCGCATCCATATGGGTGTGGCCGTCGATAAAGCCCGGGGCGACAATCAGCCCGTCGGCGTCGATCACCCGCTCGGCCACGGCGCGGATGCGGCCGATCTCGACGATGCGGCCGTCCTTCACGCCGACATCGGCGCGGTAGCGCGGCAGCCCCGATCCGTCCACCACGGTGCCGTTCTTGATCAACAGGTCGAGACTCATGGCGCATCCTTGATATTGACCATTCGACTCTCGCGAGGCGGCGGCGAATTTGTCAACCTTGGCCATCCGATGGTTCGGGCATGCCGGCGATGCGCTAAATTCTCCCGGTTGTCCCAGGGTGGAGCTGGGAGCGTTTGTGGACACAGCCGTTTGATATGAGCGTGACCCGATGTCCGAGCTTTCATCCGCACCGCCGCCGGCCCAGGTAAGACCGGCCGCAACTCCCGAGGCGCCCCGCGACTCGCTGCTGATGATCGCCGTCATCATCGTGGCGGCGCTTTACTTTGCGCGCGAAGTGCTGATCCCGGTCACGATCGCGGTGCTGCTTTCGTTTCTTCTCGCCCCCCTCGTCGGGCTGCTGCGGCGGGCGAGGATAGGCCGCACCCCGGCGGTATTGCTCGCCGTCGTCCTGGCGCTGGCGGTGATCCTCGGGCTCGGCGGAGCGATCGGCGCACAGGTGGCCGGGTTGGTCAGCGAGATCCCGTACTATTCCACGACGATCGAGCACAAGGTCGACACGGTCCGCCAAATGACCCTCGGCCGCGTCAACGGGTTGATCAACCGGCTCGGGCATCAGCTTTCGACCGTTGGCGGCCAGCCTCCTGCCGCATCGGCCCCCACGGCTCCGGCAGCAGGCGCCGCCGCCGGGAACGAGCAGCAGCCGGTGCCGGTCGAAATCCGCCAGCCGAGCCCGACCGCGCTCGATCTGGCGACCCGCTATCTGTCGCCGGCGCTGTCGCCCTTTGCGACGCTCGGCATCATCATCATCGTCTCGATTTTCGTTCTGCTCCAACGCGAGGATTTGCGCGACCGGCTGATCCGGCTCGTCGGCTCCGGCGACCTGCACAGCGCGACCCTGGCGCTCGACGACGGCGGGCGGCGGCTCAGCCGATATTTTCTGACGCAATTGGCGATCAACACCGGGTTCGGCTGCATCATCGGCGTCGGCCTCTACTTTATCGGCGTGCCGCACCCGGAGCTGTGGGCCATCCTGTCGGCGCTGCTGCGGTTTGTGCCGTATATCGGCTCGCTGTTGTCGGCTGTGTTCCCGGTGGCGCTCGCCGCCGCGGTCGAGCCCGGCTGGTCGATGATGATCTGGACCTTGGCGCTCTATGTCGTCGCCGAGGGGCTCGCGGGACAGGTGGTCGAGCCGCTGCTCTACGGCCACAGCACCGGGCTCTCCCCGGCCGCCGTCGTCATCGCCGCCATTTTTTGGAGCTGGATGTGGGGGCCGATCGGGCTTGTGCTGTCGACCCCGCTGACCTTGTGCCTGGTCGTGCTTGGCCGTCACGTCAAACGGCTTGAATTTCTCGACGTTATGCTCGGCGACCGGCCGGCATTGACCCCGGTCGAAAGCTTTTACCAGCGGGTGCTCGCCGGGGATGCCGATGAAGCGCGCTATCACGCCGAGACCTTGCTTAAGGAGCTGTCGCTGTCGAGCTATTACGACGAGGTCGCGCTCAAAGGCCTGCAGCTTGCAGCCGCCGACGCCCGCCGCGGCGTCCTCCATCCCGACCAGCTCGAGCGCATCAAGGACACCATTATCGAGGTCGTCGCCGACCTCTCCGGCCACGAGGACAAGCCGCCGCCGGCGGGCGCGGCGGACAAGGATCCCGCCGGTACGCCGGAGGACGAGAAAGCCCTGCCCAAGCACCCGGTCCCCGACAAGATAGACCCCGAAGCTGAAACGATTGCTCCCGAGTGGCGCGCGCCCGCGGCGGTGCTGTGCATTGCCGGGCGCGGACCGCTCGACGAAGCCGCCGCGGCGATGCTGGCTCAGCTCCTGCAAAAGCACGGGGTCGGCGCCCGCCTCGCGGCATACGACACGGTATCGCGCGCCAAGCTCGACGCCCTCGATGCTGCGGGCGTCCTCATGCTGTGCATTTCCTATCTGGAGATCAGCGGCAACCCGGCCTATCTGCGCTACCTTTTGGAGCGGCTGAAGCGGCGCTTCCCGCGCCTTCCGATCCTGGTCGGGTTGTGGCCGGCGGCAGACCCTGTCCTCAAGGACCCCGCGTTGCGCGCGCAGATCGGCGCCGAGTATTACACGACGACATTGCGCGAGGCGGTCGAGAGCTGCGTGAAAGCCGCCCGCGGCAGGCCGGGCGGCGAGCCGAGCCCGGCCGCGCGTGCCCGCGATCAGGTGCCGGCAGCGCTCGCCTGACCGTCTCCCCGACCTTACGACAAAGGCCGCCCCGCTTGCCGGCAAAGTCGCGCGCGTGCTATGCGGGCCAACCGGCCGGCGGCCGATGACCAGTTGCGAGGAAACGGGCGATGCGCTTCGGATTTTTCGACCAGCTGCCGTGCGCCGCCGGCTTTACCGAGGCGCAGCGCTATCGCGACATCCTGGCCCAGATCGAGCTTGGCGACGAGCTCGGGTTTGACACGGTGTGGCTCGGCGAGCTGCATTTCAGCCGCGCTTTTTCGATCCTGGCGAGCCCGCTGATGGTGCTCGCCGCCGCAGCACAGCGCACGAGGCGCATCCGGCTCGGCACCGCAGTAACCCTGCTGCCGATGCACAACCCGGTCAAGATCGCCGAGGACGCGGCGACGGCCGACATCCTCAGCAACGGTCGCCTCGAACTTGGCGTCGGACGCGGCACCGCCCCGCTCCACTACGCCGGCTACGGCATCCCGCAGGACGAAAGCCGCGAACGGTTCGACGAGGCGCTCGACTTTATCGTCGGCGCCTGGACCGAGGAGCGGTTTTCGTATCACGGCAGGTATTTCCGCGCGGACGGGCTGACCGTCATCCCGCGTCCGGTGCAGCAACCCCACCCGCCGGTGCGGATTGCCGCCAACAGCCCCGACACCTTTCCGTTTGCGGCGCGGCGGCGGTTTCCGATCTTCGCGACCCCGCTGATCAACCCGCCCGACAAGCTGAAGGAGGGCCTCGCGGTCTATCGCGGCGCCCTGCCCGCCGGCGACACGGCGCTCGCCTTTCCGGTGCATGTGGCGGCGAGCCGGGCCGAGGCGCGCAGCGACACCGAGGCCGGGCTGATGCGCTTCCTGCGCGAGGCGGCGGAGCGGCTGGCGCCGCTGGGCGAAGCCGATATCAAGAGCTTTGAGGCGTTTCGCCAGGTGCTGGCCCGGATCGAGCGCGTGACCTACGACGACATGGACCGCGAGATGGGCGTCTTTGGCGACCCCGGCTATTGCATCGAGCGGGTGCGGACCCTAAAGCGCGAATACGGCATGGACGAGTTCATCTGCTACTTCAACCAGGGCGGGATCATGGACCATGCGCTGGTCCGCCGGTCGATGACCCGCTTTGCCCGCGAAGTGGTGCCATACTGCCGCTAGGAAGCGGTGGCAGGGTGAGGGCCGCCGCCACCGGTCGCAAATGTAGAGCGGATGCAATCCGCCGGCTTCGGCATTATCGGTCCTCGGCCCGTTTGACGCGTTTCACCAGTGCAATCGCGCGGCAAACAGGAGAAGAAGGCGGATTGCATCCGCCCTGGCCGTTCTCCCTCCCTGGCGCCCGGGGGAGGGCCGGCGGGACCGCCCCCCGGCGGGCGGCCGGCGAACCTGGCTCAGCTAAAGACGGCGGTGAAGTCGCAGGTGACAAGCGCGTTGCTTTCGGGGCCGAGCGCCGTCGTGTGGCGGGCCGGGCGGGCCTCGGCGTCGGGAAACATCCTGACCCATTCGCCATTCAGCGCGGCGCGGCCGGTCGCCGGGTCCTTCATGTAAAAATTGATCTTGATGATGTTGTCGGGGCTGCCGCCGGCGGCCTCGATCGCGCTGCGGATGTGGCGAAACAGATTGGCGACCTGGCCGTCGAGATCGGGCGGCAGGGTGCGGGTGCCGGGATCGACGCCGCTGATCACGCTTGTCATCATGATGTTGCCGATCCGGCTCGCATTCGGGATCGGGTTCTGGTGCGAGAACCCCGGAAAATTGACGCTGTGACGCTGTGCCATCGCTGTTGCTCCTCCCATCGCCGCCGGCTTGGTGCGATCAATCGACATTATAAGGTCGCCGACGCGGGGAACACACCGCCGACACCGCGACATACCGCGATCAATGCCGACGGCACCCGGCGGTAAGAAAATTGCCGCATTTCGGTGGCGCCGCCGGTGCGGCGATCGTACGATGCGCACCTCAGAAGACTCGTCCGAAGCCTGCGGAGGAGCGAGAGGAGCCGCTAATGCCAGAAAAGCTGATCTCCGGCGACAACCACATCGACCTGACCTATCTGCCGCCCGATCTGTGGTCGTCGGCCGCCCCCAACAAATGGAAGCTCTCCGCGCCCCGCGTCGAGGAAATGGAGGACGGGCTGCACTGGTTTGTCGAGGCGCAGGACAAGGGGATGTGGAACGGCATCGGCCCCGGGTTTCTGCCCTACCAAAAAGGGATGTTCGGCCATATCGACGAGATGAAGGATGTCGGCTTCGAGTGGAGCTCCAGACCCGGCGCCAAACCGCGGCCGACCACGCCGGAGCTGCGGCTCGCCGATCTCGACCGCGATGGCCAGGACGCCGAGATCATCTATGGCTGCCTGATGATCAACGATCTGATCGCCGATGCGCCGCTGCGCGCCTGGGCCGACCAGACCTATAACGACTGGGTCGCCGATTTTGCCAAGCGCGCCGATCCGAACCGGGTCTACCCGTTGGCGATCATCCCGAACACCGACCCCGCCGAAGCCGCGGCCGAGGTGCGGCGCTGCGCCAAGATGGGGCTGCGCGGCGGCGACCTCGCCTTCAAGCGGATGACCCCGCCGCTCTACACCGATCTGTGGTTCCCGCTGTGGGAGGCCGCGGCCGAGTGCCGGTTCCCGATCTCGTTCCACTCGACCGGGTTCAAGGCGTTGCGCGCCCCCGACAGCCCCGAGCAGGAGCAGAAGTATTTCGCGCAGTGGCGGCTGGTGCGCTCGGCCCTGTTCCAGCTCGACACGATGGAAGTGCTGGTCTCGGTTTTGGCTTCAGGCGCCTGCGAGAAGTATCCCGACTTCAACTTTGTGCTCGGCGAGTTGGGTGTCACTTGGCTGCCCTATGTGTTCGACCGGCTCGACACCGAATATGCCGACCGCGCCAAGAGCCTTAATTTCAAGCTGAAGCCCAGCGACTATTTCCGCCGCCAAGGGTACGTGACCTATCAGCAGGACCAGTTCCTCGAGCCGATCATCCCGCTGATCGGCGAGGACAACATCATCTGGGGCGCCGACTACCCGCACCCGGATTGCATCTGGCCCGGCTCGCGCGCGACGCTCGACCGCAACATGGCCAACATCTCCCCCGCCGTGCGCCGCAAGATCACCAGCGAGAACGTGACCCGCCTCTACCAATTGCACCAGTAGCCCGCACGAGGGGCGGCGGGCGGCCCGGAGAGGCTGCCCTCACCGCGGCCCTCACCGCGAGGTCACTCCTACAGCAGCAAGGCGCGCGTGGCCCAGTCCGAGCACGAAAGCTTCACGTTGACCGAGGAGCAGCGCGAGATCCGGGCGGCGGTGCTGCGGCTGTGCGCGCGGTTCGGCGACGATTACTGGCTCAAAAAGGACGAGGAAGGCGGCTTTCCGCACGAATTTCACGGGGCGATGGCCGCGGCCGGGTGGTTGGGGATCGCGATGCCGCCCGAATATGGCGGCAGCGGGCTCGGCATCACCGAGGCCGCGATATTGATGCAGGCGGTCGCCGAATCGGGTGCCGGGTTCAGCGGCGCCTCGGCGATCCACATGAACATCTTTGGGCTGCACCCGGTTGTCGTCTTTGGCACCGACGAGCAGAAGCGGCGTTTTCTGCCGCCGTTGATCGCCGGGCATGAAAAAACCTGCTTTGCGGTGACCGAGCCCGATGCCGGGCTCGACACGACGCGGCTCAAGACGCGGGCCGAGCGCCATGGCGACCGTTATGTGCTGTCGGGGCGCAAAATCTGGATCTCGACCGCGCAGGTCGCGGAAAAGATGCTGATCCTGGCGCGCACGACGCCGATCGAGGAGGCCGTGCGGCCGTCGCTCGGGATGACCCTGTTCTACACCGATCTCGACCGCAGCAAAGTCGAAGTGCGCGAAATCCCGAAAATGGGGCGCAAGGCGGTCAACTCGAATTTATTGTTTATCGACGGGCTTGAAGTCCCGGTGGCGGACCGCATCGGCGAGGAGGGCCGGGGATTTCACTATATCCTGCACGGGATGAACCCGGAGCGCATCCTGATCGCCGCCGAGGCGGTCGGGCTCGGCCGCGCCGCCTTGGCACGCGCCGCCCGCTATGCCCAGGAGCGGGTCGTCTTCGGCCGTCCGATCGGCCAGAACCAGGCGATCCAGCATCCGCTCGCCCAACGCTGGATCGAATTGGAAGCGGCCGAGCTGATGGTATTGCGCGCGGCGGCCGCCTACGATCGCGGCGGCGAAGCGGGCCAGGTCGGCGCTTATGCCAACGCCGCCAAATACTGCGCCGCCGAGGCCGGGTTTCGCGCCTGCGAGACCGCGATAATGACCCATGGCGGCATGGGCTACGCCCGCGAATACCATGTCGAGCGCTATTTTCGCGAGATCCAGATCGCCCGCATCGCCCCCGTCAGCCCCCAGCTGATCCTCTCCCACATCGCCGAGCGCGTGCTCGGCCTGCCGAAATCGTATTGACGGGCAGGTTACTCCTGCATGAGATCAGCCGCGATTCACCGGACCGCCCGGCTCTCGCACGGCGCATGTTTTTGCGGAAGTGGGCTTGCCGCTTACGGCTACTGTTGGAAAGGAATAGGAAGGTAGGACAAAGGCCGGTGGGCGTTGCGCGAGTTTCGATGGCGGCGGCGGCCGGCCGGTCAGTCCCGGCGAAAGTGCTTGCCGTGGCCGGTCAGCCCGGCGCGCGGCAGACGGACGCCTTTTGTCCGATCGGCGACGACCCGACCGATGACCCGCGCCGGTCGGCCGTGGCGCCGCAGGATCGCCAGGATCAGGTCGCAGTCGTCGGGCGCGGCCAGCACGCAGAAACCGACCCCCATGTTGAAGACCTCGAACATTTCCGCGTCGGCGACTTCGCCATAACGCTGGATCAGCCCGAAAATCGGCGGGACCGGCGGCAGATCGTCGAGCTCGAACCCAACCGCCGCGGCGACCCGGGGCAGGTTCAGCAAGCCGTCGCCGGTGATGTTGACCAACGCCTTGACGGTCGGGACAGCGGCGAGGATGTCGAGGATTTCGGGCACATAGATCGGAGTCGGCCGCAACAGCTCCTCGCCGAGCGCTGCGCCGAGCTCAGGAAAGACATGATCGAGCGGCACTTGATTTTGCGCGAAAAACGCTCGGCGCGCGAGGCTGAGCCCGTTGCTGTGGATGCCGCTGCTTTCAATGCCGATCACGACGTCGCCAGGCACCAGGTCGCGGCCGACGACGATGCGGTCGAGCGGCACCAGCCCAACCGCCATCCCGACCAGGTCGAACCCGGCGACCACATCCTTTAGTACGGCGATCTCGCCGCCCGAAATCGAAATTGCGGCTTGCCGCGCGCCCTCGGCAAGGCCGACCGCGAGCGCGCCGAGCATTTCGGCGTCGGCCTCGCCGACCGCGATATAGTCGACCAGCGACAATGGCCGCGCACCGACGCAGATCACGTCGTTGACGTTCATCGCGACGCAGTCGATGCCGATCGTGTCATATTTTTTCATCATGTCGGCGACGACCGACTTGGTCCCGACCCCATCGGTGCAGAGCGCCAGCCCGACCCCGCCGCCGATGTCGACGACATTGGCGAAATAGCCGATGTCGAGCGCGACCGCGCCCGGTTGTCCCGCTGCCGGCCAGGTTCGCTTGATGGTGGCGACGAGCTTGCCGAGACCGGTCTCGACCGCCGCGGTGTCGACCCCGGCGGCCCTGTAGCGATCCTCGTCTGTGGCCATCGCGCTCCGACCCGCCCTTTCGCGGCTGCCGCCTCCGCTCGCCGGCCGCGGGCCGACCGGCCCCGCAGACAATGCCGCCATCATCGCATGGCGCCACGACGCGGCGGGCACCGACGGAACACCCGCCGACCCGCCATCGTCAAGGCCGCCGGTCCAATCGGGAGCGCCGACCCGAAATAGTCGACCTGCCGCTCCACTTAGACGAGCAGACGCGGCGCCGCTCGACCAGTCAGACGGCCCGGGTCACGGGAGCGGCGGTGCGGCGGTGATCTCTTCGATCAGCCCGCGCCAGCGCGCGAAAGCCTGCCGCCGGGTGAAATCGGCGTCGAGCGCGGCACGGGCGCGACGGCCCATCTCGGCAACGCAGCCAGGATCCGCGCGCAGCCGCCGCAGCGCCTCGGCAAGCAGCTCCCCGGCTCCCGGCGCGATCACAACCCCGCAGCCGGCCCGTTGCACAAAACGCGCGACGTCACCATCCGCAGCGGCGATTGCGACAATGGACCGGCCCGCGGCGGCAATGCCATAGAGCTTGCTGGGCACAATCAAACCCTCGAGCTCGGGCCGCAGCGAAATCAGATGGACGTCGGCGACCCCGAGCGAAAACTTGAGGCGGCTTCTGTCCTGGTAGGGAAAAAAGGCGAATAAGTGCCCGAGCCGTCGATCGCGCACTTCCGCGGCGAGGTCGCGGAACCCGTTGCCGCCGCCGATAAACAAGAATTTGAAACGCTGGTCGCCGCGCAGGCGTTCGGCAGCGGCAAGCATGGTTGCAATTTCGTGGGCGCGGCCGAGATTTCCCGAATAGCCGACGACAAAATGGTGATCGAGCCCCCATTCGCGGCGCAATGGGTTGGCCACCGGCGCAACCGGCTGAATTTCTTCGTCGTCGCACCAGTTCGGTATGACCCGGACGCGTTCGGCCGCGACCCCGCGCGCGCGCACCCGCGCGGCCATCCCCTCGCCGACCACGACATTGGCATCGGCGGCGCGCAACGCAGCGTCGCGCCGGTCGAGAAGGACGCGGCCGAACCGGCCGCCGGCTAACGGCACGCCCAGCTCCGCGGCGATTTCGGGATAGAGATCCTGAAGCCAATTGACGAGATAAAGCCCACGGCGCCGCGCGGCCCGCATCGCCGCAACCGCGAGCAGCGGCGGGTCGGTTTTGACCACCAGCACATCGCCGGGTCTGGTGCAGGCGAGGAGGCGGCGGTAGGCCGAAGCACCGTATGACAAATAGTCGAAACCGCGGCCGGCAAGACCAGCCCGGCCAAACCGGGTGGCAGAGAGGCGGTGGATCGTCACGCCGCCGACCCGCTCCGCTTTGGCCAAGGCGGCGCGCGGGTCGTCGTAACGCTGCCGGCTGGCTACGACCTCGACGCCCACGCCGCAGCCGGCCAAATGAAACGCCAGATCGGTCAGCATTTGACTGGTTGCAGAATGGTCCGGATAGAAAAAGCGGTTCATGAACACGACGCGGCGGCTCGCGGATCGGGCAGGCTCTGGGAGTTTGACCGCCGCTCGCGATGGCGCGACGCCGTTTGCCGCGTTGTCCCTCGCCGCCTCGTCCGTGGCCTCGCGCTGCCCTGGCCGGGCGGGCGCAGCGCGCCGCCGCAGGGGTCGAGCCGGCATCAGCGAAACCGGGTGGTGGACGTCCCGCCGCCGCCGTCATGGGTCGACCGGGTGGCGGCGGCGGTGCCGCGGGACCACGCGACCGGCTCCGAAACCCGCAGTTCGGGGTCGGCGGCGCGGCCCGGCGCCGGCGGCTCATTCTGCGCTTGCTGCGCCTGCGCGAGCGCTCCTTCGGATCGTCGGTCGCCCCGCAACAAGGTGATCAGCGTCCGTCCGACGATTCGCAAATCGACCCACAGAGAGGCATTTCGAATGTACCAGAAATCCAGCGCCTGCTTCTCGGTCGGGGACAGGCCGGCGCCCCCGTTTACCTGGGCCCAGCCGGTAATGCCGGGGCGGACGGTCAATCGCAACCCGGCGCCCGCCGGCTGGTCTTGCGGAAGCAGCGGCCGGGGCCCGATCAGCGACATGTCGCCGACCAGCACGTTGAGCAGCTGCGGCAGCTCGTCAATCCGTGTATGGCGCAGGAACCGTCCGATCCAGGAGAGCCGCCGTGCCTCGGGTATCCTTCGGCCACTCCGGTCAAAAGGAGGGCGCAAGGTTCGCAGCTTGTAAAGCTGCAGCTCGCGGCCGCCCCGCCCGGTGCGCTGCTGCCAGAACAATACCGGCCAACCGAGGTCGACAAAGACCATGACCGCAGCGAGCGCCAGCAACGGCGCCAGCCACAGGATCAGGATCATTGCCGCCGCGGCGTCGGCGAAGCGTTTGCAGCGGTGATATGGTGTCCTCGCCAATTCGGGCGGGCACGGACAACCCGCCGGGAGATCCGGGAATCGCGCAGCGGAGAGGTCGGCGCGCTCCGCGGGAACCAGCCCAAACGCCGGCGGTGCAAACACGATCCCGAGGCGGCGGCGCGTACAAACGCGCTGAACCTCGGCCAACGCTTCCGTTGAGAGCTCGCAAAGGCCGACGACGACCCGGTCCGCGCGCACACCGTGGGCGGAAAACTCTTCGACAAGAGCGTCAAGATGGGCTGGCGGTCCGAACACCCGCACGCCGCTGACCGAGCGGCCGATCCAGCGCACCTCCTCGTCGAGCAGCGCAATGACCCGCCACCGCTCCTGGGCGTGCGCTTGCAGGAATTTAATTAAAACGACTGACCAGTCGTTCAGGCCGACAAAAATTGCATTTCCAACAAACCCGGCAGCCGCCGGCTCCGCCCCGCGGTGCTTCCGGCTGGCGAGGCTCGCCAAAGACCGATAGCCAAAAAGTCCCGCTCCCAACAGCAGCAAGTGGATGGCCGGCAACGATCGCGGGATGCCATCGAGACGCGTAACCGCAAAAAGTAACGCAACAGCCAGAAACTCGCTGGCCAATACTGCCTTTGCCAAATCGACGACATCGCTTAGAGAAAAGTATCTCGGTATCGGATCGCCGGTGCGAAGTATCAAAAAGGCAATTAACGACGACAAAAACGATGCGAGCACATAGCTTGCAGCGGACCTATCTCCGATAGGCGCGCTAAAATCTAGGCCGCGCAGATAAAGGGCGAGCCCGGGTGTTATCGCGGCCAAAGCCATGTCGCTCCGACCAAGGCGAATTTTAAGGCCGGCACGCGATGAAGGAAGACGGATACGCACCCGGTGTAACCTCCGGCCATCAAATCCTCAAAGTCGCAAAGGGGATAGCCGCCAGGATAGTGTAATCCCGACGGCGCTCTCCAGATCAAAACAGTCTATTCGTCTCAGGAGAGAGCCGCAACACAATATCTATGGGCGGCGACGTCGAGATCGTTCGGGGCCATGGCGGCTCGGACGGCGTGGGGCGCGCTCCCTTGAAAGCGCTCATCCGCCGCCGAGATATCGCTCAGAAAGCGAAAGAACCTTTTTGACCGGCTCGCGCCCCGACCCGGCGTTTTGTCGCGATCCGCGAATTACAAAATTCAAATAGTTCAATAAAATATTTTTACTTGTAGTGATCAACCACGATCTACCTGATTAGGATACGATGAATCCGTCACAAAAACGTCAATTATCCGTGATTACTTGCGCAATGACGAGGATCGCGCCACATAAGTCATTGATCCCCTGATTTACTTTTCTTCAGTTGCGGCATTTTGTCGCTTTGATAATTTGTGGTTAACGGCTGGCTTTGGTCCGGTGCCGCGGCCGGTGAGATTTTGTCGCCGGCACGGTCAGCCGAAGGTAATGGGGCAGGATTTATTAACGATTACCTGGAAACCGAGCTACAACTCACACAACACTCGCTATGAGTGTATCACGCAACGAGCGCGCGGGTGCTCCAATACGCTGCAGGCTCCAACATTTTCTTGACTCGCGTCGAGGTTTTTGAGATTTTCCTGAGGAATACTGAGGGTGGCGTCCCGCGGGTGCGACGAGTGTTGCACCCGAGTGCGGTAGCCGTGCCCCCGGACTGCCTCTGCGAATTGCAGGATAACACCGCCATCGACGCTGACGTCGGCGGCTCGCCGACTTGTGCAGTGCGCGGGTTGAACCTGGTGAGGCGCAAACCCGCAATTGCGGCGAGCCTGGGGCTCACGCAGCTCTGCGTTGGCCCTGCCGCCGCGGCGGACGGCATCCTGATTTGCGTGGTTGACGGCGCGGCGCGAGCCAAGCCGGGAAATTCATCCATCGGGAAATTCGTCCATACTGAGCATGATTGAGCATGTGCGGAATCGGCGGCATTTTTGCGTACCATTCGGCAGCCGGGGCGCCGGGCGAGGCCGATCTGCTCGGGTTGCGCGAGGCGATGCGCGCGCGCGGGCCGGACGGAGCAGGCTGCTGGTGGAGCACCGACCGGCGTTGCGCTCTTGCCCATCGGCGGCTGTCGATTTTGGACCTGTCCGATCGCGCCGCGCAGCCGATGGCGAGCACCGACGGCACGATCGTCGTCACCTTCAGCGGCGAGATCTACAATTACCGCGCGCTGCGCGCGGAGCTCGAAGCTGAGGGGGTGCGCTTTCGGACCAGTTGCGACACCGAGGCGCTGCTGCATCTCTATGCGCGCCACGGCGAGGCGATGGTCCCGCGGCTGCGCGGCATGTTCGCTTTCGCAATTTGGGACGCGACCCGCGGCCGGTTGTTTCTTGCCCGCGACCCCTACGGCATCAAGCCGCTCTACATCGCCGACGACGGGTGGACCTTTCGCTTTGCGTCGCAGGTCAAGGCGCTGCTCGCAGGCGGCCGGGTGTCGCGCGACCCCGAGCCCGCCGGGATCGCCGGTTTCCACTTGTTCGGCAGCGTGCCCGAGCCCTTCACCCTCTACCGCGACATCCGCGCCTTGCCCGCCGGTCACACCCAGCGGATCGACGCCGCCGGCCCGCGGGAACCGCGGTGCTTTACCAATCTGGCGGCGATCCTCGCGAGCGGGGCAAGCGACCCAAGCCCCGCAGCCGAACTCGGCGAGCGGGTGCGCGCAGCGGTGCATGACAGTGTCCGCGCCCATCTGCTGGCCGATGTCGAGGTCGGAATTTTTCTCTCTGCCGGGGTCGATTCCGGGGCGCTGCTCGGCCTGATGGGGGATGCCGGCCAGCGCCGGACGCGAGCCATCACGGTCGCGTTCGATCCATTTTGCGGCACGGCCGACGACGAGGCGCCGCTCGCAGCACAAGTGGCGGCGCGCTATGGTGCGCAGCACATCGTGCGGCGCGTCGGCGAGCGCGAATTCCGCGATGACCTGCCGGCAATCATCGAGGCGATGGACCAGCCTTCGATCGACGGCGTCAACACTTGGTTTGCCGC
Organism: uncultured Alphaproteobacteria bacterium; assembly: GCA_963712825.1. Lineage (GTDB taxonomy): Bacteria > Pseudomonadota > Alphaproteobacteria > ATCC43930 > CGMCC-115725 > AP-15. The sequence goes on along the minus strand of CAVQJP010000025.1, from coordinate 167,875 downwards.
CAAGGCGGCCAAGGAGGCCGGGCTCAAGGTGGCGCTGTCCGGGCTCGGCGGCGACGAGCTTCTCGCCGGCTATCCGAGCTTTGTCGACGTGCCGCGCTGGCGGCGGCGTTTCGGCGCGCTGGCGGCGGTGCCGGGGCTTGGGCGGTTGACGCGGCGGCTGGCCGGGGCGCTCGCGCCCGGCATGGTGCAGCGGCAGCCGAAGGCGCTCGGTGTGCTCGAGCACGCGCACAGCTGGGCCGGCGCCTATCTCTTGCGCCGCGGGTTGTTTCTGCCGCACGAGCTGCACGAGGTCATCGATCCCGAGATCGCCGGCGAGGGTCTGCGGCGGCTGCAGCCGCTGCGACGGCTGGCCCGGAGCCTGACACCCGACCCCGGCTCCGATGTCGGGCGGGTGTGCGCCCTCGAATCGGCGCACTACATGCGCAATCAGCTGCTGCGCGACGCCGACTGGGCCGGGATGGCGCACGGCATCGAGGTTCGTGCACCGCTGGTGGACGCGACCCTGCTCGCGACATTGGCGTGCGCGGTGCCGGGCCTGGCAAGCCGGCTCGGCAAGACCGCGCTCGCCGCAGCGCCGAGGCTCGCGTTGCCGGCCGCAATCGCCGCCCGGCCAAAGACCGGCTTCTCCACCCCCGTCGGCGCGTGGGCGAGCGTTATGGACGTGAGGCAAAGCCGCTCGTTGGAGACCCAAGGGCTCTCGTCGCGCCGCTGGTCGCAGGCCGTGCTCGCAGCGTTTTCGTGATGGCGGCGGGCGCCGCAAGGGGAGCCTGTGTTTTCGCTCTTGTCACCGACGCGTTTGGCGGCGCTGGCGGGATCGCCCGATATAATCGCGATTTTTTAACAGCTCTGGTGGAGAGCAGGACCGCGGCGTCCATTGTCGTGGCCCCGCGCCACGCGCCGGAGAGCGCCGCCACTCCAGCCGCAATCGAGCAAATTCCGGCGCGTCCGGGGCGGCTCGCCTACACGGCCGCGACGCTGCGCACGGCGCTGCGGCGCCGGTTCGACGTCGTGTTCTGCGGTCATCTTTACATGGCGCCGCTCGCCTGGCTGATCGCGCGGCTCACAGGTGCAAAGCTGGTGGTTCAAATGCACGGGATCGAGGCTTGGCCGCGTCCGTCGCGGCTTCGGCGCGGCGCCGTCGAGGCGGCGGATCTCGTCTTGAGCGCATCGCGCTGGACCCGGGCCGCGATTGCCGGTTGGGCCGTCATCGCGCCCGAGCGGCTGCTCGTGCTGCCGGCCACGGTCGGCGACGAGTTTGCACCGGGCGACGGCTCGGCATTGCGGGCCGCATTGGGGATCGAGAACAGATTTGTGTTGCTCACCGTTGGTCGGCTGGCCGCGGACGAACGCTACAAGGGGCATGATCGGGTGATCGCGGCGATCCCGGACCTCGTCGGGCAGGGCCACGATCTGGTCTACGTGATCGTCGGCGCGGGCGACGATCGGGGGCGCATCGAGGCGCTCGCCCGGACAGCCGGGGTGGCCGAGCGCGTTCGGTTTCTCGGCGGCGTCGGCCCGGCGCTGCTCGCGCAGGCCTACCGCATGGCCGACCTGTTCGTGATGCCGTCGACCGGCGAAGGCTTTGGGATCGCGTTCCTCGAGGCGATGGCGAGCGGCACGCCGGCGCTTGGCCTCGATGTCGCGGGCGCGCGCGACGCGCTGGCGGATGGCGAGCTGGGGACGCTGGTGTCGCCCGCCGACGATCTCGCCGCGGCGATCGCCGCACTGCTCGACAAGCCGAAACCGGACCCCGATGCCTTGTCCGCGGCCGTGCACGCCCGCTTTGGCCGCCGCTTGTTCGCGGCGCGGGTGGGCATGGCGCTCGACCGGGTTCTGGCGCCGGGATGAGCGCGCGCGCCGCGCCCGACAACCGCCGCGTGCTGGTCCTCGAGGCCGGCCGCGCCGAGCGCCATTACTGGGGCGACCTGTGGGCCTATCGCGAGTTGTTCGCAATCCTCGCCTGGCGCGATGTCGCGGTCCGCTACAAGCAGACCGTAATCGGGGTCGCCTGGGCGGTGGTGCGGCCGTTTTTGACTATGGTGGTGTTTACCGTGGTGTTTGGCCGGCTGGCGCGCTTGCCGAGCGAAGCGGGGGCGCCCTACCCGGTCATGGTGTTTGCCGGGATGCTGCCGTGGTTTTTGTTTTCGACGATCCTCGGCGAGGCGTCGAGCAGCCTCGTCGGCAACGCCAATTTGATCGGCAAAGTCTATTTCCCGCGTCTGATCATCCCGGCCGCGTCAGCGGTCGTCGCCCTTGTCGACTTCGCGGTCAATCTCGCGATCCTGCTCGCGCTGATGCTGTGGTACGGGTTTTTGCCGAGCTGGCGGCTGGCATTGCTGCCGGTCTTTGTCGCATTGGCGGTGGTGGCAAGCCTCGGCCCGGCGTTTCTGATTACGGCGCTCAATGTCAAATACCGCGATTTCCGCTACGTCATCCCGTTTATCGTCCAGTTCGGGCTCTACATCTCGCCGGTCGGGTTTTCGAGCACGATCGTGCCCGAGCGCTGGCGCTTTTGGTACAGCCTCAACCCGGTCGTCGGGGTCATCGACGGCTTTCGCTGGTGCGTGCTCGGCGGCGACAGCCGCCTCCAGATGCCCGGCTTCGTGCTCAGCCTCGGCGTCGTCGCGGCATTGCTGTGGCTCGGCGTCAGCTATTTCCGCCGTACCGAGCGCGGCTTCGCCGACCTGATCTGAGATCGGCGTGGATCCTGATTTGAGATCGGCGCGACGAGATGTCGTCTGATTGTCGAGCGCGGCAAGATGCCGGGGCGGCGCAATCGTTGCATTTGCCCGGCAATACCCTGAGCCGGATTCTGGTCACTGGCGGCGCGGGATTTATCGGATCGCGTGCGGTTGGAATGTTGGTCGAGGACGGCCGGCAGGTAACGGTGATCGACGATCTGAGCACGGGATCGCGAAAAAGCGTCAGCAGGCGGGCCGATTTGATCGTCGGGAGCATCACCGATGCCGACCTGGTCAATTCGGCCGTCGCGCAATCGGATGCCTGCATTCATTTGGCTGCGATAGCATCGGTGCAGCGCTGCGAGACCGCGTGGGCCAAGAGCCATCAAGTCAACCAGTCGGCGTTTGTCGGGCTCCTTGAAGCGGTCGCCCGGCGCCCCGCAGGACCAATTCCGGTCGTGTACGCCTCGTCGGCCGCGGTCTATGGCGAGGCGTCCGAGCTCCCGACCCGCGAGAACTCCCCGACCCGGCCGCTGTCCCTTTATGGAGCGGACAAGCTCGGATGCGAATTGCAGGCCCACGCCGCGGCGAGAGCGGGGGTGCCGAGCTTTGGCCTGCGCCTCTACAATGTCTACGGAAGGGGCCAATCCCGGCTGTCGTCGTATTCCGGGGTGATCAGCATTTTCCTCGAGCAGGCGCTCAAGGGCGAACCGTTGACGATCTACGGCGACGGGACCCAGGCGCGTGATTTCATTCATGTCGACGATGCCGTCCGCTACATACTTGCCGCGCTGACCCGTACGTCGACAAAAAGCCCGATCTGCAATGTCGGCACGGGGGTTGAAACCACCATTCTCGACCTCGCGCGGACGGTGTGCCGAACGCTGAAAAGTTCTTCGCGCATCAGGTTCGCCGGGCGCCGCCGCGGTGATTTGTCAAGATCGGTGGCCGACACCTCGCTCGCCAACAAGATATTCAAAAGCGCACCGCAGATCCCGCTCGCGCAGGGCCTGCAAAGCCTCCTCACATTGGCGTAGATTTATGTTCGTACGATCCTTTAGGCAGTTGCACCAAAAAGATCAGATGGAGTCTTCGATCAGGCGGCGCCGGCTTTCTGGCGGCGCGACAATGGCAAATTCGATCGATGGCTGAGGTCGTGATCCGGGCCGAAGGCCTCGGCAAAAAGTACCTGATCGGCCATGCCGCCGAGCGCGAGGGCTATGTGGCGCTGCGCGACGTGTTGGCGCGCGGCGGCCGCAGCCTGTGGCGCAAGACGGCGGACATGGTGCGCGGCCGCGCCCTCGTCGGCGGCGACGCGGTCGAGGAATTCTGGGCGCTTAAGGATGTCAGCTTTGAGGTCAGGCGCGGCGAAGTGCTGGGCATCATCGGCCGCAACGGCGCCGGCAAAAGCACTTTGCTGAAGATACTGTCGCGGATCACCGAGCCGACCGAGGGCCGAGTCTCGATCAACGGGCGGGTTGCGAGCCTGCTCGAAGTCGGCACCGGGTTCCACCCCGAACTGACCGGTCGCGAGAACATCTACCTGAACGGCGCCATCCTCGGCATGACCCGCGCCGAAATCCGCAAGAAATTCGACGAGATCGTCGCCTTTGCCGAGATCGACAAATTTCTCGACACCCCGGTCAAGCGCTACTCGTCGGGCATGTACGTCCGCCTCGCCTTCGCCGTTGCCGCCCATCTCGACCCCGAAATCCTGATCGTCGACGAGGTGCTCGCGGTCGGCGACGCCGAATTTCAGAAGAAATGCCTTGGCAAGATGGACGAAGTCTCGCGGGGGCAGGGCCGCACCGTACTGCTTGTCAGCCATAATTTAGCCTCCATCGCCACACTCACCGATCGGTCATTGCTGATGGCGTCCGGACACGTTTTGGTAGACGGGTCGGTTGCCGAGACGTTATCGAGATACCTGTCCAGAGGGCCCGGAAAGACGACATACGCGCGATCAATTGATGCGCAGACTGATGCACACCATATCAGTAGAATTGAACTTGGAACGTCCGATCCCGAAGGAGTTCACCGCTTTGGGGAACCATTGCAGATAAAATTCTGGATCAAACGCCCCCGCCCATGGATTAAAGGCTGCTTTTGCTTTCAAATTTTTAATCAGCTTCAGGTAGCCGTGATCCACTCGTCATATCACCATTGGCTGGAAACTACGACAAGATCGACGCTCCTCGTCTGCTCGTTTCCTCGATTGTTATTAAATGTAGGTCGGTTTTATTTGCGCACGTGGCTTCAAGATGGGCTTTACGGCGGGGAGGTTCATGAAATGTTGGATGGGATCTGCGCGTTCGAAGTCGTGTGCATCGATCAAACTCAGTTTGCAGGTTGGCGCCCCGAATTGTGTGTGTATCGCGAACAACATCGGTGGTCGGTTATAGATGCGGCACTGTCTGGAGATGGGTTCCAACACGCGAGTGAAAGCTCACTGCGCTAAGATTTGCGCTTGATCCGCCACGAGGCGGCTCTGGCCTGTCGTCGCGCAAACGATGAAGGCCTACTCGTCCGCTCGAGCTTGAAAACACCTCGGATGCCCCAGTCGGGCTCGACAGTCAGGAAGTCCGGCCCCGGCGGTATGCTCTCCGGAGGATGCCCGATCCAGGATGACCTATTGACAGATTGCAATATGATACGAATTCCGTCGCGTAACGCGCAAACCGTACTTTGCCGACAAACAGCGGCGGGGTCACACAGAAGCGTGCGGATCAGCAGCGCAAGTGCGGGCCAGAAGCGTCCGCTGTACAAGCTTTCTGTGGCGAGCCACAAATGCGACTCCCCCTGAGCCCAACGGAAAAGGCGACGCGGGAGCTCAGGGTGCCTAGAACGGGCCTCGGATAACACGAACATCTTTGATCGAGACATCTGGCTCACGTCTTGTGACATGTTGCCACTGGTACGCCTGTATCCCATCAAAAACTCAGGTACTAAACCAAAATCATAACGCTCCGCAATCGCGAGAAAAAGCTTTGTATCTTCCGAACCCTGTGCGCCCCTGTCTCGCAAGGAGGTGTCAAAGCCACTGACCTCCTCAAGGCAGGAGCGGCGAATGAGAGCCGCGCTTCCACCGCCAATGAAATTGGACAGGATCAAGGGGGCATATACATCCCCTATGTATGGCGGAAAGATTGCATTTGAGATAATTCTTCCCGCCTCATCGATTTCTCTGTACCAGCAGTAGACAAGACCAAGCCGGGAGGCTCCCGTCCGAAACACTGCGAGTTGCTTCGCTATTTTTTTGGGATGCCAGATGTCGTCCGCGTCAAGAATTGCGACGAAGGCTCCGCACGCCTCCTTAATTCCACGATTACGGGCCGCCGCAACGCCACCATTGCTCATTCGTATTAACCGAATACGCCTATCCTTGGCGACTATCTCTTCCACAACGTCTGCTGTCTTATCAGTCGATCCGTCGTCGACCACGATGATCTCCAGGTTCCAGTGAGATTGAGCCAGCGCCGTAATTAGCGTCATGCGAATAGTACCGGCGGCGTTATAGGCTGGAATTACTACTGACACTCTCTGGTTTTGATCGATATACATGTGTATCTCCGCGCAAAAGGTATTTTACCAATAAGCCCGCTTCTGAGGCCCCGTTTGAAGCGTCCTTTACCAACAGCAGGGACGGCATTGTCCGCGAGTACACATTTTAATTGCCGTGCAATCAAGGTTAAAGGCGAATAAATTTCGGCCCTGAGCATTCCTTTGTCCAGATGAAAACTTTCTCAGTTGCCAAGTTCCGCCTACCGATCCGTCCCCTTCCATCAACTGGCGTTTGCGGGCCGCCTGGCTGCCGAACTAGTGGGCAGGAATAGGATTCGTAGCAATGAAGCACACAGCGGGACGACAATGCAATCAGCCCCCTTGATTTCCGTAGTCATGCCTTTTCTGAATGTTGAAAAATTCATTCAGCAGGCGATTGATAGTGTGATATCACAAACGGAGCCGAGTTGGGAGCTTATGCTGGTCGATGATGGGTCAGTCGACGGAAGTACGGAAGTCGCCCGCGCATTTGCAAGTCGGCACCCTAGGAAAATCCGATACCTAGAGCACGAGGGCCATCGCAACCTTGGGGCGAGTGCGTCGAGGAACCTTGGCGGGCACCATGCACGCGGAGAGTACATCGCCTACTTAGATGCCGATGACCTTTGGTTTCCGCGGAAGCTTGAGGAACAACGACGTCTTTTGGCAACGATTTCTGGTGCCGATATGATTGTGGGCGCAACGGCATATTGGTGGAGTTGGCAGGACGACACGAAGGAAGATATTGTATTACAGGTTGGTGCCCCGCCAGATACCCTCTTTTCACCAGGTCAGCTTCTTCCGTTGCTTTACCCACTTGGATCAGGCACCGCACCATCGGTGAACACGATAATTGTAAGATCAGACGTAGTCCGGCGGGTCGGCGGATGGGTCGAAAGCTTTCGCATCGCGTACACTGATCAAGCATTCCTTGTAAAGATCTATCTCCATGGTTCCGTGTACGTGGCCAGCAACTGTTGGGATATGTACCGGCAACGACCTGACTCGAGTAGCCATACGGCTCTTGCCGGCCCCGGATACCGACAGACGAGGCTTAACTTTTTGCTATGGTTTAAGGAATATTTGCGCGAGCAAGGACTCGAAAACTCTAAAGCAGCCCGCCTTCTGAGCCAAGCGATGTGGGTCCATCGTCATCCAATGTGCAAGCGAGCTCTCAACTTTCTTGCGTCCACCATCCACCTAAAAAGGGGATGTAGAGAACGGGGGGAGATCCACGCAGATCAGCAAGACGGGACGGCATCATCTTAGCACGCGGGCGTTTTTAGAATTATCCCGCTGTTATGATAACTCTTTCTTCGGCTCACGAAGAGTATGACCCGAAAAGAATTCCGGATGGGTCAGACAGCTGCCCGTCATTCCCGCGAAAGCCGGAACCCAGGGGCAAAGGTTGAGGCGCTCGCGGGGGCGACGGTAAGCTGTTACCATCGTTCGTTTCATTTCGGGTCAGACACTAATGCAGTTCACTGCCTTAGAGGACAGGATCGAGGACGCAACCTCGTCCGGAGTCTCGATCATCATTACGACCTATAACCATGCGCGGTTTTTGGCCGACGCGATCGAGAGCGCGCTTGGGCAAAGCACGGCTCCGGATGAAGTGATCGTCGTCGACGACGGCTCGACCGACGACCCGGGCTCGGTGGTGAGCCGCTACCCGCAGGTCCGGCTGATCCGTCAACCCAACCAAGGATTGGCCGCGGCGCGCAATACCGGCTGGCGGGCGGCGCGCGGATATTACCTGGTCTTTCTCGATGCCGACGACCGGCTTAAGCCGAACGCGCTCGCATCCAACCTGCACCGGTTTGACGAGCGACCCGAATGTGCCTTCGTCTACGCCGCCTTTGATTTCGTCGACGCCGAGGGGCGCCACCTGTACTCGCCGCCTTTGGTATCGGTCGGCGAGGATGCATATGCATCCTTCCTCAAGGAAAACTGCGTCAGAATGCATGCGGCCGTCATGTACCGACGAGATTATCTGGAGGAAGCGGGAGGCTTCAATGAACGACTTCCGTGCTGCGAAGATTACGAGCTTTATCTACGGCTGGCGCGCCGATATCAGGTAGCCGCGGGAGCCGAGTGTGTCGCCGAGTACCGGCGCCACGGCAGCAACATGTCGGAAAACAGCGCGCTGATGCTGGGCACGGTGCTTGAGGTGCTCCGCCGGGAAAATCGCTATGTCAAAAACAATGTCGAATGGAGCAAGGCATCCGAGAGCGGAGCACGATATTGGAAATCGGTTTACGTTGAAGCGCAGGTCTATGCGACACTGAGGGCGAGAGCGTCGGGACTGAGGCAGATTCCCTGGCGGGCGACGGCGAAAGTGCTTGCCCTCGCTCCGGCAACGTTTTTGCGGATCGCCGGAGGGCGAGTTTTAAAATCAATTCGTGCTCGGCTGGCGCCGGCGCGGCGGACATCCGTCACATTTGGCGACTTGCGGCGATTGCGCCCGATCAGCTCAAACTTTGGCTTCGACCGCGGCAAGCCGGTGGACCGGCGCTATATCGAGGACTTTCTGTCACGCCACGCGGAAGACATCAAAGGACGGGTGCTCGAAATCGGCGACAATACATATACCAGGCAATATGGCGAGGCTCGGGTAACGCGCAGCGATGTCCTGCATGTCAGCGCTGAAAATCCGAGAGCAACCCTGGTTGGCGACCTGGCCGAGGGGCATAATCTGCCGTCGGCGGCGTTCGATTGCATTGTGCTGACGCAAACGCTTCATCTAATTTATGATATGAGCAAGGCGGCGGCAACATTGCACCGCATGCTCAAACCCGGCGGTGTCCTCCTTGTGACGGTTGCGGGGGTCAGCTGCATCGAGCAGGAACCCAATTGGGCGCCACTGTGGACCCTATCCTCCACTGCGCTGCGCCGGTTGCTCGGGGGGGCTTTTGGTGATGACCAGGTTTGCGTCAGCGCTTACGGGAATGTGCTGGCGGCGGTCGCGTTTCTTCACGGTTTGGCCGAGAGCGAGCTGCGCCCAGCCGAGCTCGACGCCCATGACCCGCAATATCCGGTCATCGTCGCGGCGCGTGCGGTCAGGCGGTAGGGACCGGTTGTGAGAGCGCTGCAAAAGCTCGGCCGGTTCGCCGGCCGCCTTGTCGAGCGGCGACACCCGGTCATCCTGATGTACCATCGGGTGGCGCGCGTGGCTCACGACCCGTGGCAGCTTGCCGTCTGGCCGGAACGGTTTGCCGAGCAGATCGAAGCGCTGGTGCAGCAACGCCGTGTCGTGCCGTTGCGCTGGCTTGCTGCGGAACTCGCCCGAGGGCATGTTCCCGGGAATGTCGCCGCGGTCACCTTTGACGACGGCTACAGCGATGTCCTCGTCAGCGCGAAGCCGGTTCTCGAACGCTATGCATGTCCTGCGACGGTTTTTCTCGTGACCGGCGCGATCGGCGAAAGCCGAGCGTTTTGGTGGGACGAGCTGTCGCAAATCATTCTCGAACCGCCGTTGTTGCCGGCCGAACTGGAGATCGAGATTGCCGGTTGCGCGCGGCGATGGCGAACCGGTGACCCGACGGGTTCCGCTGCGGGCGAGATCGAGGACGACGCCGCGATTGCCCGCCGGCGACTCCACGACGAAATTTGGCGCCTCCTGCGCCCGCTCGAGCCGGCGCCACGCTCGGAGGCGCTGACGCGCTTGGGACTGTGGGCCGGTGCCGGGGTCGAACCGGGATCTCCGCATCGCCCGCTGGCCGTAGAGGAGGTCCGCCGTCTCGCCGATCCGGGTTTCATCGACATCGGCGCGCATTCGGTAACGCACCCGGCGCTGTCCTTGCTCAGCAGCGCTAAGCAGCGCGCCGAGATCGAGGGCAGTCGTGCGGCCTGTGAAGAGCTGATCGGCGAGCCGATCCATACGTTTGCCTATCCGTTCGGCGATTTCGACGATGCTGCCGCGGCATGCACCCGGGCCGCGGGGTTCGCCTGCGCCTGCACCACCGAAGCAGCGTTCGTTGCAAGACGAAACGACCCGATGCGCCTGCCGCGCCTTGCCGTCGGCAACTGGGCGGGAGCTGATTTTATGAGGAAGCTCGCGGGGCGCCTCTAAAGAGGGACTCCACCCGCTGCGTGCAATAAAACCCAGCGCTCGGCTACTATCGGAACGCCGATAAAGAGTGGCGCATGTGACCGTAATTTCCCTCGTGATCGCAACCCGCGACCGGGCCTTGCGATTAAACAACAGCTTGTCCTATACGCGCGCGATCGATACGCGGATGGAATGGGAACTGATCGTCGTAGATAACGGCTCGGTCGATCGCACGCCGGATATACTTAGGGAATTTGTCCCATCGGTGTCATATCCTGTCACTATTATGACTGAGCCTATCCCTGGTCTCGGGCGGGCGCACAATCGCGGCTGGCGCGCGGCCAAGGGTGAGATTGTAGCCTTTACCGATGACGACTGTTACGTGCTGCCGGACTTTATCGACCAAGCTGCCGCGGTTTTTGACGATTCCAAGATCGGGTATTGCGGCGGGCGAATTAAATTGCACGACCCGAGCGACTATCCGATCACAATAAACGAAAGCACGCAGCCGGAGTTTTTTCCGCCCCGCAGCTATCTCGAAGCCGGCGCCATCCAGGGCGCCAACATGATGTTCAGACGACAGACATTGGAGGAGATCGGCGGGTTCGATCCTTCGCTGGGGCCCGGAACGCCATTTAACTGCGAGGATGTCGACGCATGCGCCAGGGCGTCGTTTGCCGGGTGGTGGGGAGCATATGCGCCCGGACCGACCGTGCTGCACGCGCACGGCCGCAAGACCGCCGAAGCAGCCGCTTTGTGGCGCCGCTATGCCATTGGGCGGGGCGCCTACGCGGCCAAGTTCATCCTTCGCCGCGACACCCGACGGTCCTATTTGTGCGCCTGGCGGCGGCAGCTTGCAGCACATCTGAAAGGGATCTCCGGGGGACGTCGCGCCTGCTTTTATGAAATTGAAGGTGCCATCTGGTATTGGGCGCATCGGATTTCCGCTACCAGTATCTGCACAAGCAGCTGCAGTGGCTCCCAATCGCGGCTTCGCGGGCGGCGCTCGCTTCGTGATTGACTGCTTATACGTCGCGGCCTCGGCGCGAGACGCGCGCTACACGCGCATCTGCGTCGCCAGCATCAGGTATTTCTATCCGGATGTGCCGATCAAGCTCCTTGTCGGGGGCCCGCTCGAGCGAGGCTTGGCCGAGGAGCTGCGCCGTTACTGGGATGTCGGCGTCGCCGATCTGCCCGCCGGCGATTACGGCTGGGGCTTTGTCAAGCTGGAGCCGTTGTTCGGCCGGCCTGGCGAGCGGTTTATGGTGCTCGATTCCGACACGGTTATCGCGGGTCCGGTGCTCGATTTGTGGCCCGCCGACGACGCGGCGCCATTTCTCGTCGACGACGAAGTCCAGACCGACAGTGAGATCCGGCGGCTTTATTATGACTGGCGCCACATGAGCCAAATCGACCGAGAAGCGCGGCCTCCCGTCTTTGTGTTCAACTCCGGGCAGTGGTTCGGCACCGCCGGCGTCCTCTCGCGCGCGAATTTTTCGCAGTGGCTCGACTGGACGATGCCGCGTCAGCTCCGTTATCCTCAGATATTCAAGCAGGGCGAGCAGGGCGCGTTCAACTACGTCCTCAACGAGGAAGCGCTCATCGGCATCGAGGTTCGGCGCCGCAACATCATGCATTGGCCGGGGAACGGCATGGGTGGCTTGAATGTGCCCGGCGTGGCTGATCGATCGGCCACGCCGCTGGTCGTTCACTGGGCCGGAATGAAGAAACCGGTTCTCGGCTCGATGGTTGGTGCCGATATCCTGCGCTTTTTCGAAAAGCACTACTACTCGCGGCTGCCCGGACGGCAGGGCCGTCGTATTCTGCGCGGCGCCTGCTATCCGCTCGATGGCTGGCAGCGCAGCCTTCGATTGCGGCTTCGTCACCGCGTTCGCCGCCATCGACGCTTTGGCAACCGGTGCGAAATCCGCTCTAAATGTTTAAACTGAGCTTCCTCGGTGTCTGCACTTACCCTATCGGTCGTGATCTGCACGCGCAATCCGCGGACCGACTATTTCTGCCGCACCCTGGCGGCGCTGCGCGCGCAGAGTTGTTCTCTGGAACGTTGGGAATTGGTGATCGTCGACAATTGCTGCGATCAACCGCTGGCGGGCCGCGTCGACCTGGGGTGGCATCCGGCGGCGCGCATCACGCGAGAGGAGACGCTCGGCTTGACGCCGGCGCGTCTGCGCGGTATTCGCGAAGCGCGCGGAGAACTGCTGGTCTTTGTCGACGACGACAATGTCCTCGATCCCGACTACCTCGACGAGGCCGCACGGGTCGCCGATGAAAAGCCGTTTCTTGGCGCGTGGAGCGGTCAGTGCCGCCCCGAGTTCGAAGCCGCGCCTCCCGACTGGAGCCGAAGGTATTTCGGCAACTTGGCATTGGCGGAGTTCGACGACGACGTGTGGTCGAACCTGCCGCGAATGGCAGAGACCCTGCCTTGGGGTGCGGGGCTGTGCATTCGGCGGGACGCCGCGCAGCACTATCTAGCGCTCCATGAAGCCGGCGCACGGGCTGTGCAGCTCGATCGAGCCGGCGCGTCGCTGTTGTCCGGCGGCGATCAGGATCTGGCGGCATGCGCGTGCGACATTGGGCTCGGCGCCGGCCGGATCGCCGCACTGAGGCTGACCCATCTGATCCCGCCCGAGCGTCTGACGGTCGATTACCAGACGCGCTTGATCGAGGGGATCTACTTTTCCCGCACGCTTCTCGACGCAATGCGCGGGCTACGGACGAGCACGCGCAAGCCCCTCGGCAAACTCGTGGATCTCGTTCGCACTCTGCGACTGACGCCGCCGCATCGGCAGATCCTCAGAGCGGCCTACCGCGGGCGCAATCGCGCCTCCGAGATGCTGGCCTCGCAGAGAAATAGGTGAGGCGGCGCCGACCGGCCCGACAACACAGGGCGTCAGCAGCGGATAACAGTTCGGTTGGCGAGCAATCTGCCGATCATTGGCTCACCGCAAGCAACGACGACCAAGCGCGGGCGATGAAGTCTTGCATCCGTCATGACTTGGCGCCGGCGCTGAAGCAGTTCGCCTCTCGACAGCGCGGCGAATCTTATGCGGTCGGCGACCATACCCGTTCGTATGTCGGGGGAACGCGGGCAGAGCGAACGCGCTATAAACGGGCCTGCCGATTCCGTGTTGGGTGCCGCAAAGCCGGCATCGTCTGAAGCTGCACCCCCTCGCCTGGCGCGAGCTTGGCAATATTTTCGCCGAGCTGCAGCAGCTTGCCGCCGGTTCCCGCCGCCGTATTCGCTATCTCGATCAACCATGCGAAAGCGACGAGGTCAGATACGCCGTCGTCGTGCTGGAGCGTTTCTGTTGAACCGCGGCGATGGGCGCGACCACGGCGGGACCGGCGATGCAATCCGTTCTCCACATTGTCGAAAATCTCGACCGCGGCGCGGTGGAGCGGTGGCTGGTGCGCATGCTGGCGCATGCCCGCCGACGCGGCATGGCGCCCAACTGGTCGTTCTACTGCACGCTCGACCGCACCGGCGAGCTGGAGCGGGCCGCGCGCGGCCTCGGCGCGCGCATTATTTATTCGCCGGTCCCGATCGGCAGCAAGATTGCGTTTGTTCGGGCCCTGCGCACCGAGCTGCGGCGGGGGCGCTACACCGTTCTGCACGGCCACCACGATCTCGTCAGCGCTCTCTACCTGGTCGCCGCGGCGGGATTGCCGGTAAAGCGGCGGATCGTTCACGTCCACAATGCCGACGAGGCGGTGCTTACGCCAAACCTTGTCAAGCAGCGTCTTTACCGCGAGCCGGCAAGACGCCTCTGCCTCACCCTTTCGGATCGCGTGATCGGAATTTCCGGCCATACCCTCGACACCTTTCTCGGCGGACGACGGCGTCGGCCGGGCCGCGACCTCGTGCATTATTCTGGGGTGGATGCGACGCCGTTTCGCGCCGCCTCGGGCGATCGTCTCGGCTTCCGCCGGCGGCTGAAGCTGCCCGCGGACGCTCTGATATTGTTGTTCGGCGGCAGGTTGGTCCCGGAAAAGAATCCGCTGTTTGTCATCGACGTTTTGGCCCATCTGCGCCGCATCGAGCCCCGCGCAGCAGCCGTGTTTGTCGGCGCCGGCTCGCTCGAACCGGAGCTTCAGGAACGGGCGCGGCAGTGCGGCCTCGGCGATGCCGTCCGCCTGCTCGGATGGCGCACCGACTTGCCCGAGATAATGAGCTGCTGCGACTGGTTCATCCTGCCGCACCCGGAGCAGCCGATGGAGGGTTTTGGGCTCGCGGTTGTCGAAGCCCAGCTGGCGGGACTGCCGCTGCTGCTCTCGCACGGCATTGCCGACGACCCGCTGCTGCCGACCGCGTGCTTCCGCCGCCTGGCGTTGGCTGATGCCGCGGAGCACTGGGCGCAAGCGGCGCAGGAGCTGCAGCGCGGCCCCCGGCCGTCGCGACGCATGGCTTTCGAAGCTCTCAAGAGTTCGCCAATGGACATGGACCGATCGCTGGATGAGCTGCTCGGGCTTTATGAGTGATGGTGATGGCGGACATGGATCATGCGAATTCAGGAATTGAAGATCACGCGACTTCCAGCTCATGAACCGGCTATGAGGCGCGGAGAAGCCACCGGCGCGCTTTCAGGGGAGCGCCCACCGGCCAATGGCCAAAATACCGCGTCCTAATCTCAGGGTGCTCCAAGTCACCGGTGCCCTGGGCATGGGCGGTGCAGAAACATGGCTGCTGGAGCTGTTGCGTTATTGGCGTAACGGAGGTGGAGTCCAAAGCGAGTTTCTTCTCACTCATGGCAATCGCGATGTCTTTGACGACGAAGCACGCAGTCTGGGTGCCCAACTGCACTACGTCCGATACGGTCGCGGTGACCTGCGAGGCTTTGCGCAGCGGTTGCGCGCGATCTTGCGGGAAGGTCGGTTCGATGCGATCCACGATCATTCAGACTGCGCCGCCGGATGGCATTTGTTGTTAGGCGCCGGTACGTTGCCAAGCGTGCGGATCGTGCATGTGCACAACTCCCGGCGGCTCCAGCTTGCCAATTACGAGATCAGCTCGTCGCGGCGGCTCACGGCAGCAATCGGACGGAGACTTGTCGATAATTTCGCCACGCATGTTTGCGGAACTTCGACCGCTGCCCTGGGTGACTACGGTTTCGACGCAGGCTCGCGGCGGCGGCCCGCGGTCTCGGTGTTGCACTGCGGTATCGCGGTTTCGAAGTTTTGCGGGCCGCGCGAACCAGACCGACAGTCGGTGCGGCATGAATTCGGATGGCCGCCACAGGTCAAGATCGTCCTGTTCGCCGGCCGGCTGGATCAAGCATTGAGCTACACCGATCCCCGGAACCACAAAAATTCCTGGTTCGCGGTGAACGTGGTTCGCGCCGCGACGGGGCGTGATCCCTCGGTGCGGCTGTTGATGGCGGGCGCCGGTAGCACGCGGGCCGAAATCGAGCGCCACATCGGATGTTGGGGGATGTCGGACAAGCTGCGCTTGATAGGCTTGCGAACGGATATGCCGCGGCTGATGCGGGCTGCCGACGTTCTGTTGTTCCCGTCGGCCGTAGAGCCGCTTGGCATGGTCGCGGTGGAGGCCCAGGCGGCAGGGCTGCCCGTGCTCGCCAGCGCAGCCGTTCCGCAGGAGGCGGTCGTCGTGCCCGAGTTGTACGCAGCATTGCCCTTGGAAGCACCGATGGAGCGCTGGATCGACGGGCTTCTGAAAGCATCGACAGGTGTGCGTCTCAGCGACGATCTTTGTCGTGGCGCGCTCGAGGCGTCTCCTTTTTCGATAGCCGCATCGGCACGGCGGCTCGAAAAAATATACGCTGCGGGCCGATCGTGACACGGGCGCTGGTCATCGAGCCGGCTGGAAATCTATGGGGATCTGAACGAGCGCTTCTCGACCTTCTCGACGGGTTGCAGGCGGTGGAGGCGGTGGTTTGTTGTCCGCCGGACAGACCGCTGCAGCCCGAGTTGGCCAAACGCGGCATCCGCGTGCTGCCGTATTTCGTCTACGGGCTCCACCATAAATCGCGGTTGCAGCGCTTGCGAGCCGCGATGGGCGTCGTCCGTGCCGGGCTCGAATGTCGACCCGACGTGATCTACATCAACCAATGCGGCGCCTACCGCGTATCCCTGCCCGCCGCCCGGCTCCTCGGCCTCCCGATCGTCGCCCATGTGCGGCTTTTCGAGGACGCGGCCTATATCGCGCGACAGCGGCCCAACCCATCCCGTGTTCGTGGCCTGATTGCAATCAGTGGGGCCGTGGAGCACGCGCTCCGAGAATTTGGCGAATTGGATTCGATCCAGGTTCATCGCCGCTATGACGGCTATGCACCTGCACAAAAACGGTTGTGCTCTCAGCCCAGGCGGGCCAACCGGATCGCCTGCGTCGGGCGCCTCACCCCGGTCAAGGGGCAGGAAATTCTAATCCGCGCGATCAGCCCGCTTATGCGGAATTACGGCGCTGTGGAATGTTTGATCATCGGCGATGGCGAGCCAATCTACGTGGATTTCCTCAAACAGCTAGCGGACGATGAAGGGGTTGGCGCGTCGCTCCGCTGGCCGGGATTTGTCTTGGATGTCATGTCCTCGTTATCAACGTCGAGCGTGCTCGTCTGCCCGTCCGAACGCGAACCCCTTGGACGCGTCGTCTTCGAGGCATGGGATGCCGGGGCGGTGCCGGTCGCGTTCGCCGGCAGCGGCGGCGCCGCTGAGCTCATCAGCGAAGCCAAAGGCGGCATTCTCTACCACGAGCAGAGCCCCGCCGCATTGGCTGGCGCGTTGCAGACCGCTCTTGAACTCGATCCTCAACAGAGGGAATGCCTGATCGAAAATGGCCGATCCTGGGTAGCCGAATGGTGCGATCTCAGGATGTATGGCAAAGCCGTCTCGCAAATTCTATCGAGTACCAACAATAATCAAAAAGGATTGTGTTGATGCTACGGCGAGTCGACAACGATCGACAGTGCCTTTTTCGAAATGACGCCGATCGCCATTTCGGAAATTTCTTTGGCCGCTCGATCGTGGCTTGCGCAATCGGCGCAGGGCTCATCATCTATCAGTTCTGGCGCTCGGCGGCTGTGCTGCCGATCCCGGACGGCGACAGCATCTACTTCTACCCCGTGGCGCTGTCGCTCGCTCATGGCCGGGGCCTTGTTAACCCCTGGATATTGCCGATCGCGATACCAGGGAGTGGTCCAGGTGGCCCACTGATATGGCACGGGTGGTTAACGACACTGCTTCTCGGACGAGGTGCTGAGCTTATAGGAAGTGATATCCGTGCGGTTCTATATGTTGAGTCCCTCATTATCGTTTTGGGACTTATTATTTTTTGTTCAGAAATTCTACCCCTCTTCCGATCAAAATGGACGCTCGCGCTCGCTTCCAGTCTTATCGTTTATGGTGATCTGTCGGCAAGCCAGGGCCGCCCTGAGCTTGTAGCGGCGGTGCTTTTGTTGGTCTGGCGGGCAGCCGAGCTGCGCGTCACCTCAGAGGTCGGACGCACTGCGGTTGCTATTCTGCTGCTTGGGCTTCTTGCGGTAACCGACCCCACGGCGGCATTGCTGTCGAGCGTGTTTTATCTCACCTGTCTCCTGGCGGCCCGTGACAAATGGGCTGCGTTACGCCGATGGATCGCAATAAATGTAGGCGCCGCTCTGTTAATGATGTTTATGACTAACATTCTATATCCGTTCTCGTTTACGACTTGGTTGCATGGATTGGCGCTTAATGCTCAATTTATTACCCGGAGAACTGATAGTAACGGAGTTTTGTACTATTATTTTACAACACCTAGCCATTTTATGATCGGCATAGCCCTAATTTATATTGCGATTATCATAGGCAAGGCGCAATTGCGTCGGCCGATAAATATACCGATGTTATGCTCACTCTTATGCTCTGCCGCGCTTGTTTGGTACATGGCCTTTCGAATCCCGGCCACCAACTATAATATTTTTGTGTTCCTCCCTGTTATCATAATGTCAGTTTTAACACCAAGCCGTACTGGCGGAGCCGGTGACGTGACACCAGTCCTCCCGACGAGCCGTTTCGGCAAAGCCTGGTTCGGCTTCTTTTTGGGAATCGTATCTGTAGGAATATTCATTCCCTTGGCCTCTACCGTCTACAGCGCGGTAGTGGGCGAAAGCCGAACGGCTTTTGTCAGCCAGATCGCAGCGTTAGGGACGCATGCGCGGCTAGCTTTATCTCCGGGGCTGCTCGTTGGTGCCGTACCGGTCGGCGACTGGCCGTCGGTGCGCATGGTACGAGGAACTTGGTGCGAAAACGATAGCGCACTAACTCTTTTCCAACAGGCGAACGGAGGCCTTGTCAATCCACCCGAGCGGCCGGGTTGCGTACTGGCTATCGACCGGTATTCGCACGTCCGGATGGCTGTCCACGGCTGGCGGATAAGCTTTGTGCCAAAGGCTTACAACTTTGCTGCTTATAAGCCCGCCTCAGCGGGTGTACCCTGATTGGTCAGCTCATTTTCTTTCATATAAATGTCACCAATCACCGATCCGTTCATCCTGGTGGGCAAGAAACAATCGGACTTTCCCTACCGAGGCCGCCAGTCAAAGCGCGGGTTGTTTTACGTCGCCGGCGGCATCGATACTTGACGGGCAAATCTGCCGCCAACACTCCGAATTGGCAGTGAGTTTCTTGTTTAGCGCATGATGCGGATCCTCAGCTTGACAGTCCAATGTACAAAATCTTGTTTCTGGGCCAAATCGGCCGTGGGCAAACCTCGTTGATGCGCATGCGGGCCCTCGAGCGCCTGGGTCATGTCGTGCGCGGCGTGAACACGGGCGAACCATGGACGCGGCTGCCATGGCTCAAGCGTCAGGTGCAGCGACGCCTCGAGCTCGGGTCGGCGGTCACCTGCATAAATCATTCTGTCGTAAAGGCGGCCCGCGACTTTCTCCCGGAACTGGTTTGGGCCGAAAAGCAGGAATTCATCCGGCGAGAAACACTGGACGCCTTGCACAAGCTCGGCGCGAAACTGGTTCATTTTACGCCCGACCCTTATTTTAGTCTGCCCTGGAAACGCACTCGGGTCATGGATGCGGCATTGCCGCAATTCGATGTACTGGTCTACTGCAAATCCTATGAGCGCGAGGCTTACGAGGCAGTCGGCAAGCCGATCGTGTACATGCCGCTCGGCTTCTGCGACGAAAACCATCGTCGGCGACCCTGCGCCGGTTCGCGGTGGAATTGCGAGGTCGGCTTTCTCGGATCTTGGGAGCCGCGCCGTGAGCGCATGTTGCGTGCTGTCGCCGACTGCGGTGCGGAGCTCAAGATTTGGGGCGAATATTGGGATTTTCTGAGAGACGGTCGATGGACGCCGCGACGTCATCTGATACTGCGTCAACTGGCGCGCGGCGATGCTTATCGGTTTCATCGCGACGAGCATTTGGCCCATGCCTACCAAGGCGGCGAGGTCTATGCCCACGACTACGCCCGGGCTCTGACCGGGTCAAAAATCGGCTTGGGATTTTTACGCCGGATCTGCCCGGACCAGCACACGACGCGGACCTTCGAGATACCCGCTTGCGGCAGCATGCTTTTGGCGGACCGTACCGATGAGCACGAGCAATTCTTCGAAGGAGGCAAAGAGGCCGAGTTCTTTGGTTCGACAGAAGAGTTGCTGGAAAAGGTGAAATTCTATCGAGACGACGATCGCGCCAGAGAGCGCATCGCCGAGGCGGGTTACCGGCGCTGCGTCAACAGCGGTTACGCCTACATCCACAGGCTCGCGACCACCCTCGGTGTTGCGGCGCCGATGTTGGAATTGGATAGGCGCCAGTGATCCGCACGCCGCCGTTGGAGCGGCTTATCGTATCGAACGCCCGGCATTTCCCGGTTC
Source organism: uncultured Alphaproteobacteria bacterium (assembly GCA_963712825.1). Lineage (GTDB taxonomy): Bacteria > Pseudomonadota > Alphaproteobacteria > ATCC43930 > CGMCC-115725 > AP-15. The sequence goes on along the minus strand of CAVQJP010000025.1, from coordinate 147,762 downwards.
GCCGGGGCAAGCTGCGAGCGGTCGATGCGCTTTGGCGGTTGGCCTCCGGCGATCGCAGCACACGACGCCTGGCGACGTTGACCCATGGCGGGTTCAAAGTTCCTTGCGATCTGAGCGAAATGCTCCAGCGGCAGCTCTACTTTTTCGGCAGCTATTTTGTCGAGGAACATATCATCCGCTGTTGGCAGCGCGAAGCGCGACAGGCACGGATGGTTTTCGATGTCGGGGCGAATGCCAGCCTTGCGGCTCCGGCCATACGAGCCGATCTCACCGTGCACGCCTTCGAGCCGTCCCCGGAGATCGCGGACCGGCTGCGGCAGACTGTCGCATTAAATGGGCTGCAAATGGGCTGCCGGCCCTCAATGTACATCGGGCGGCGGTGTATCGCGACACCGGCTATGTGACACTCAACCGTTGCCGAAGCGAACTCGGATCGAACGAGGGGATGAACTTCATAACGGCGGCGTCGAATTCCGCCGGCGGCGAGCGCGTTGCTTCGGTATGTCTTGACCGGTTTTGCCGCGAGAAAAAAATCGACCGGATCGACCTTTTGAAGCTGGACATCCAGGGACAAGAGCACTCGGCATTGGTTGGCGCGTCGGGTCTACTCCGATCGGGGCAGGTGGGCACTATTTTCATCGAGCTGAATTGGGGACAAAACGAGACCGAGGAGGGTTGTCCCGCGACCGACGCTGTCCGGATTTTGCAGCATTCGGACTATGTGTTCGCGGCCCCGCACTCGCCTTTTGTTTGGCGCGAGGCGGGCGATTGGTTGCGATCCTTAAGCGATGTGGTGGCCCGGCGGACAGCAGAAACGGGATGATCTGTCGCAAATGACATGGTCGATTTCGGTTTGCGTGGCATCCTTGGCCGCCTTGATATGGGCCCTGCGGCGGGATCGCGTTTCTCTCGGGCTCCCGGTTGCCTACCTCCTTGGTCTGTTGCTCATTCACGTGCCCGGCGCCTGGGCCGGGGTCGTCGATCCGGCGGCCGTTGCGGATGTCGAGGCGACCAGGGTCGGAATATTTTTTACGGCGATCGGCGCCGTTTGCTTTGTCGGCGGCGTCATTCTCGCCCGCTTGGCGATGTCCACCGGCGCGGTTAAATCGACAGTCCGATGGTCGTTCGCCGCCAATGCGGGGCAGAACCGATTTGCCTTGTTCTGCCTGCTCGGAGGCTGGGCCTTTGTTTACGGTTTGAGCCCGCTTCACAAGATACCAAGCCTGGGAGCCGTCATCGACGAAGCCGGCTCGATCTGGATGCTCGGCGTGATGCTCGGCCTCCGCACCGCTCTGCATCGGAAAAATCCATTATTGGCCGCCATCTGGTGCGGCGCACTCCTGGTTTTCCCGGTGTTGATGCTGCTGCTTGGCGGTTTTCTCAGTTACGGATCCGCCGCGATTATTGTCGTAGGTTCGGCGCTGACCATCTCGGCGCGCAGCTATGGGCGGGTAGCCGCGGCGCTGGCGATCGCCGCCTATCTCGGTATGACGATTTTTGTAAATTACTTCGAGAGCCGTGACGCCATCAGAAGCGAGGTTTGGGGCGGCGCGGGGCTCGAAGACCGGATCGACACCGTCCTGGGGGTCGCGTCCGATTTCCACTGGCTCCATCCGGCCGACCCGCGGGATCTGGGCGCACTGGATGAAAGGCTTAATCAAAACTATTTTGTCGGGCTGGCGGCCGAGCGCATCGCCGCCGGAGAGGCTGATTATCTTGGCGGCCGCTCGATCTGGGAGTCGATTGAGGCGCTGGTGCCGCGCGCCATCTGGCCGGACAAGCCGGTTATCGCCGGCAGCCCCGAAATCGTGTCGCAGATGACCGGCCTCGACCTGTCGCCGACGACCTCCTGGGGGGTTGGCAGCGTTATGGAGTTCCAAATCAATTTCGGATTAGCGGGAGTGGTCGGAGGATTTCTGCTGCTTGGCTCGTTGCTCGGGATGCTCGACCGCAAGGGCGCGGAGGCGGTACATCGCGGCGAGCTCGGAACAGCGATTTTGTTTTTTCTTCCCGCCGTCGCGCTGATCCAGCCGAACGGGTCGATGGTCGAGGTGGCGAGCGGCGCCGCTGCCGCCACACTGGCTGCGCATGGCTGGAGATGGGCTTGGGGTTATTACGCCGGACACACCCCGTTTCTGGCGGCGGTGCGTAGCGGCCCATCGCGGCGACCGCGGTGAAGGTCTTTCTTGCCGGGGCCAGCTTCAGGCCCGAATATGGCGGCCCTGCCTACTCGGTTTGCCGGCTGGCGACTGCATTGGCCGGTGTCGGATTAGACATCGGGCTATGGGCCCCCGATCAATCAGCCGAAACCACCGATTTGCTGCCCCCAACCGGCACGGTTCGGCGGATGGGGGGCACTGGGGCGGTTGCGTTGAACAGCTTCGGCAAACCCAACATTGTGCACGACAACGGGGTGTGGCTGCCGCACAATCATCGTCTCGCCCGACTGGCAAAGCGCGAGCGCATTCCCCGGATTGTCAGCGCTCGAGGCATGCTGGAGCCGTGGGCGCTGAGGCACAAAAGATGGAAAAAGACAATCGCATGGTCGCTCTACCAACGAGACGACCTGGCCCGCGCGCAATGCCATCATGCGACCGCGGACGGCGAGGCCCGCAACATCCAGCGCCTTGGTTTCGGCCTGCCGGTCAGCATTATCCCAAACGGCGTCGACCTACCGCCGGGTTCCCGGTCCGCCAAACCGCATCGAAACGGCGCGAAAACGGCGCTGTTTATCGGCCGTATCTATCCGGTCAAAGGGCTGCCGATGCTGGTCGAGGCGTGGGCGCGGGTGCGGCCTGATGGATGGAAGCTGCAAATTGCCGGACCGGACGAAGCCGGACACCGGCGGCAGGTCGAGCGCGCCGTCGCCGCTGCCGGACTTCGCGAAACCATTTCTTTCCTCGGATCTGTGGCCGGTCAAGCAAAAGAGGCGGCTTTCGCGGCCGCCGATTTGTTTGTGCTGCCGTCGCATTCCGAGAATTTTGGGCTGGTGGTCGCCGAAGCTCTCGCCCGCAAGCTTCCGGTTCTGACGACGACCGCGACCCCGTGGTCGACGCTCCGCGAGCGCGATTGCGGTTGGTGCGTCGCCCCGTCGGCCGACGGGCTCGCCATCGGCCTGCGCCGGGCAACATCCTGCGATCGCGCAACGCTGGCGGCAATGGGCGAGCGGGGCCACAAATTCGTTGCAGACGAATTCGGCTGGCCCCGCATCGCGAACCAGTTTCTGCAGCTTTACGAGGAGGTGGCGCGCCGGGCGCCACGCAGCCCTTGAAGGGGTATTTGCCGACCCGCTGCGGACACCGCCGCCTCGCGAATTTGCGCGACGGCGCGGATTGCGGTCAGCGCTTCAAGCCTCATTGTTCGCAGATCCAGGTGTATTTGCCGCCGCCGGCTCTGCTGGCGGGGTTTGTAAGGATGAGCGCGCTGTCGGTAACGCTGTAGCCGGCCAGGGCCGCCCCGTTCTGGCTGCCGACGACGCATCTCGGGGCCGGTGACGACATCCCGAACTTGAGCGCTATCGTGCACCCGGTAGCGCCGCTTCCCTCGGCGACCGACCCGCTGTACCGGGTCGAGCTTGCCGCCAGCGACGGGGAATTCCCGCAGCTCGAAACGCTTACCGGGCTGCCCTCCACCACGGTGGCGGCCGGGTCGATGTAGGAGGTCTTGGCGTCGAAAGAGCCTTCGGCGATTCCAACCGCCTGGTAGGGCTTCACCGTCCAGACGACCGTGCCGTCGGTTACACTTCCGGTTGCCGGCCATGTGGGCTGCGAGGCGCCGGCAGCGCCTGGAGTTGTCGCCAAGTAGAGGTGGTAGGTTCCGGCCTGATCCTTCTCTTCGATCATCGCGCTCAGCGGATAGTTCGCCGACGCCGTCCATCCCCAAAATCCGGGCCGGTGGGTCAACCCACGGATATCGGCCCATTGCGACCACGCGCCGTTGTAGAAGCACAGGCTTTCGGTTCGGTCGCCATAGGCCAGGATCGAATCATAGACCCCCGCGGCGCTCGCCTGGATGTCGCACCCGCCATTGGCAATCTGAGTGTATCCGGTGGTGCTCTCAAAGCTCATTCCCAGGACCTTGACCGAGCCTGCGATCAGTTCGATCGCGTTTTTTGGATAGTTCTGGATGTCGCCGCCGAGAATGACATTGTCGACCGCATTGAAGCCGTTTTGAAAAAAGACCGCTTCGGAAGCTCTTGTAAGATGCGGGTTGATAAAGGTGTTCTCCGAGCATTGCGCCCCGCTGCCGCCCTGCCGACATAGGGAAATGCCGTAAGGCGACCCGTCGCCGTCCACGAAGAGGTTGGTGAAGGTATTGGCCTGCACGGTGAACGTGCCGTAGGGATGGCCGGGCACGTTTCCGTCGATGTCGAGCGCGGCGGGGGCCGAGGACGACAGGGTCGCGATGTTGAGATTGCCGATGTTGGAATACCACAGCCCGTCAAATGCCAGGACCACGCCGTTCGCCTCGATCTTTGAGGCCATCGCTGAGGCGCCCTGTATGCTGATCCCGTCGGCGGCCCGGATCGTCCAGGTGTCGTTCCCCAGATAGCAAACGCCGGCGGGGATGTAGAGCGGGATGTTGGCTTGGGGATTTGACGTGCCGTGCTCGGCCCCGTCGCCCCCGAAGGCCGTGTTGGAGGCCAGCTTCAACGCGGCATAGTCGATCTGCTGGCTCAAGGAGGTTATAAACGGAAAGGTCGCTTGTGCCAATGATAACGTTGCGAATTTCTGCGCTAACGGGTGACTTTGCCCGTCACAGATCGCGCCGAATTGGGTGATATTCAACGTCGAGGTCGTTTGCGCGTGGGCAGCCAATCCCCGCAAAAGCACCAAACCGGCAATGAGCATTATTCGAAGCATCGAGAGCCTCTAAAGCTGCGCCAATGGATGCGACCGGACCGGTCGCTCTCAGCGCGCCTATTCGGTGAGAGGACACCCTCACACCGATCGGGCGCACCAGAGACATACGCCTCAACTTCACAATTGTCAATATGGAATTTGCTATAACTGCAACGAAAAGTGTGTCTTTGGCTCAGGAGGGCGGCGGCGGTGGCGTATACCAGGTCAAATCGCGCGGTCTATCGGATCGCGGATTTCAGCGGGGACGAGATCGACATCCCGGTCGCAGAGGATGACGATGATCGCTATTTCGTGCTGTCCCAAACAGACGGCATCCGCGACTACTATGGGAAAAACGGCTATGTGGTGGTGCGTGGCCTGCTGCCGCGACATCTGTGCGACAGCGCTGCCGCAATGTTTGAAACCGAGGTGAAGCCGTTCGGCGGGTTTATCTACCGTCAGACAAACGGTAACCCGGAGCGGCATGTCTTCACCAACAAGGGATTTGTCCTGAACTCGATCCAAAACGTCCAGAGCCTCGACGGACGACATTTTGCGGGCTTCCGCCAGTCCGGGTTGGATCTCCTCGCCCACGCCAATATGCGATGCCGAGGAAATCGGCCGCATGACCGCCGCCTGGGTTGCAGTAGAGGACATTGCGCCGGGGGCTGGACGGTTCTTCGTCTACCCCAAGAGCCACCTCATCGACATGGCCAGAAACGGTGGAAGCTTCGACATCGCCTTCCCTCCGGTGAGGTCGGCCCAGCCGGTTCGACGCTTCGAGAGCGCGAGCGGAGGTCTTCGCGATCGGCGCGACCTCACCGGGGGGCCGTTTGCGGTTTTCGGTATTGAACATGGTCATCCTCGGGATCAATGCCTTTCATGGCGACTCGTCGGCCGCGCTGGTGCGGGACGGCGTCCTCGTGGCAGCCGCGGAGGAAGAGCGCTTTCGCCGGATCAAGCATTGGGCCGGGTTTCCCTCGCAGTCGATCGCCTATTGCCTGCGCGAAGCCGGCATTCGCCTCGGCGATGTCGACCACGTCAGCGTGAACCTCGATGGTCGCGCCCACAGGATACGGAAAGCCGGGTATCTGCTGCGCCGCCGCCCCAATATCGGCCTGGTGCTCGCGCGTTTAGAAAACCGGCAAAGGCGGCAGCAGATCCCGGAGCTCCTCGCCGCAGCATTTGCCCCGGACCGCTTCTGCGGCAAGCTCCATAATGTCGAACATCACCTCGCGCACCTGTCATCGGCTTTCTACGTGTCGCCGTTCGCCGAGGCGGCCGTCGTCTCGGTCGACGGTTTCGGCGATTTCGCAAGCGCAGCCTGGGGCATCGGCCGCGGCACCGACATCGAGATCGCGGGGCGGGTTTACTTTCCGCACTCGCTCGGAATTTTTTACGAGGCTCTGACCCACTATCTCGGCTTTCCCTATTACGGCGACGAGTACAAGGTCATGGGTCTGGCACCGTACGGAAACCCGTCCTATCTCGCCCAAATGCGCAGAATTGTCCATTTGGTCCCGGATGGGACATTCAAGCTCGATCTCGACTATTTTGTTCATCAAACCGAGGAGCCTCTCCAGAACTGGGAAAATGCTGCACCGCAAACCGGCGATCTGTTTTCCTCACGGCTCGAAGAATTGCTGGGACCGCGCCGACAACCCGACGATCCACTCGAAGAGCGGCACCGCGACATCGCCCGTTCGGTGCAGAGGATGTATGAGGAGGCATTTTTTCACCTGATCGGCAAGCTGCAGCAGCACTCCGGCTTGACCGACATCGCGCTGGCCGGCGGGTGCGCGATGAATTCCGTCGCCAACGGCAAGATCCGGCGCATGACCGGGTTTCGCCGCGTTTACGTTCAGTCCGCAGCCGGTGATGCGGGGGGCGCGATCGGGGCCGCCTTCGCGGTATGGAACAAGCTCGGCGGGGCACGGTCGTTTGTCATGGACCACGCGTTTTGGGGACCCCAATTCGACGGCGCGGTAATTGCCGAGGTGCTCGCAGCGGCGGCTCCGCGGATCGGCGACGCGGGGTGCGTCGCCGCGAAACTTCCCGAGGCGGAGCTTTGCCGCCAAACCGCGGCGGCGATTGCCGACGGCAAGGTCGTCGGCTGGTTCCAGGGCCGGATGGAGTGGGGTCCGCGGGCGCTCGGCAACCGCTCGATCGTGTGCGACCCGCGCCGCGCCGACATGAAGGCGATCCTCAATGCGAAGATCAAGCGTCGCGAATCCTTCCGCCCGTTCGCCCCCTCGGTTCTCGACGAGGCCGTCGCCGAATGGTTCGAAGAGGACGACGCCGTTCCGTTCATGATGCAGGTGTTCCAGATTCGAGAAGAAAGACGGGCGCAAATTCCCGCCGTCACTCATGTCGACGGCTCAGGCCGCCTGCAAACCGTCTACCGCCATACGAACCCGCGCTATTACCGGCTGATCGAGAGCTTTCGCGACCTGACCGGCGTGCCGATGGTGCTCAATACTTCGTTCAACGAAAACGAACCGGTGGTTTGCCGACCGGAGGAGGCGCTTGACTGTTTTCTGCGGACGAAAATGGACGTGCTGGTCCTCGGCGACATCCTGATATCCCGGATTTGACCGGATCGCTCGCGAGCCGCACCTCTCTCCGGTTGGCGACGAAGCCGCACCAGCAACCGCTGTGCCTCTCGAGCGCCGGCCGCCGACTGACTTAGACTAGCCGCTTTGCGGCAAAGCAGTGCCGCGGGCGGGGTCGAGAAACCCGGCGTCACTGACGGCGCGTTCGCGCCGCGCGAGGCCGATGTCGTGCTCCACCATCATCTTGACCAGCTCGGCGAACACGATCCGCGGCTGCCAGCCGAGCGCGGCACGCGCCTTCGCCCAGTCGCCGCGCAGCGCGTCGACCTCGGTCGGCCGGAAATAGCGCCGATCGACTTCGACATGACGCCGCCAATCCAAGCCCGCCGCCGCAAAGGCGAATTCGACCAGCTCGCGCACGCTGTGCGCCTCGCCGGTGGCGACGACGTAGTCATCGGGCATCTGCTGCTGCAGCATCAGCCACATCGCCTCGACATAGTCGCCGGCAAATCCCCAATCCCGCTTTGCCTCGAGATTTCCCAAAAACAACTTGTCTTGCAGGCCCTGGGAAATCCTGCCGACCGCACGCGTCACCTTGCGCGTGACAAAAGTCTCGCCGCGCCGTGGGCTCTCATGATTGAATAGAATTCCGTTGCAGATGAACAGGCCGTAGGCTTCGCGGTAGTTTACCGCAAACCAATGCGCCGCCACTTTGCTGACGCCATAGGGACTCCGCGGGTAAAACGGGGTCCTTTCGCTTTGCGGCGCCGGGGCGGCGCCAAACATTTCCGACGATCCGGCCTGATAGCAGCGCACCGGACGACCGCTGTGCGAAATATGGTCGCGCACTGCCTCGATCAGGCGCAGGGTGCCGACAGCCACAACCTCAGCCGTATACTCCGGAATTTCAAACGAGACCTTGACGTGGCTTTGCGCTCCAAGGTTGTAGACCTCGTCGGGATCGACTGTTTCGAGCACCCGGCGCAGCGCCGTCGCGTCGGTCAGGTCGCCGTAATGCAAGGTCAGACCGGCGCCGGCGAGGTGGGGATCATGGTAGAGATGGTCGATGCGGTCGGTGTTGAAGAGGCTGGCGCGCCGCATCACGCCATGGACGTCGTAGCCCTTGGCCAGCAGAAGCTCGGTCAGGTAGGAGCCGTCCTGCCCGGTAACGCCGACAATCAGCGCCCGCTTAGACATTTCTTAAATCTACCAGAATTTCGCCGAAGGTCGCGCGGACCTGGTCGGCGGCATCCGGTGCGCGAGAAGATCCCTCAATATGAAGTGCCCCGGACGACGACGACCCCGCTGATCACTGGGCCTGTAATCGTGCTCAGCAAATTAAAGAACTTTTGTAGCTCGGTCAGCGGCGCGTTGGCAACGTAGATCATGTCGTCGTCTTCGATCGGAAAGCGCTGTGCCAAGAAATAGCCGGCAGCTTCGCGCAGGTCGAGGTGGTAGAGGACCGCCGCGGTGCCGTCAGGGGCTGTGGCAAAGGCCGGAACCCCGAGCGCTCTGGCTACCGGTGGCGCCTCGAAGCGGAACAGAAACACCCCGGCCGGGTCGGCGCGGAGATCCTGAAGGCCGCCGGCCTTGGCGATCGCCTGCGCCATATCGACCCGGACGGCGTTGAACGGGATCTGCATGTTGTTGAGGGTGGCGCCAAAGACCGAGAAGGTACGCGGCGCCCGGATGAGCGTGATGACGTCGCCCGGCCATACATAAACGTTCTCGGCGGGGTTCGAGACCAAGGTCTCCATCGGGATCGTTACCGTGACACCTCCGCGCGACAGCCGTACAAAGGTCTCGTAGAGTGGCGATTTGGCGCCCCCGGCGCTGGCGATCACGTCGAGCAGGCGGTCGCCGCCGACTGAAAGAGGAACCCGGGCGCCGCTGATCAGCTCGCCCGACACGGTGGCGTCGTCCGACACGCTCCTGCTGATCGTGACGATCGCTTGCGGCTCGATGGCGCGCTCGGCGAGGCGCTGTTCGAGCGTCTGCTCAACCTCGAACGGCGTCCGGCCTGCGACATGCACGCGCCCGGCATAAGGCACGCTGATTGCCCCGTCTTGAGCAACCACCTGTGGCGGGAATGTGACGCTGTGCGAGCCGCCGCCAGCCACCGCTTCGGTCGGAGACGTCCCGAACAGCCCGCCGCCGGCGGCTTCCCAGATTGACACCGACAACGTGTCGCCGATGCCGATTGTCGGCGGCGGCGGTTCGCCGTAATCCTGAAACCGCGATCGGAAGCTCGGCGCCGGCCGTGCCGACTGGGCGGCGATGACGCGATAATTGACCTCGACGATGTCGAAGCGGCTCTGTCTTTCCTGCGCCGCCTGATCAAAAATTTGCGATGTCGTCGGACCGGCAGTCGGAATAGATGAACATCCGATCAGACTGGCTGCGGCCAGAAAGCTCACCATCAACTCAATTCGCATCACACAAAGGTTCTCCTGTACTACAGGCCTGACGTTCTAACTGCACGGTATGTTCAGGAAAGTCAGAATACCAAAAGAGCGAGATGAGCGGCCGTGGACATTCGAGCCGGAGCGGATCGGCGGCGACCGGGCATTCCCTATACCGCAATTTTTCCGGACTGGCCGAGGCGCGAAAACAAGCGGTTTTGGCCCGGCTACTCGGCTTCGCTCAAGCTGCGCTTCGCGGTCGGCCGCAACAGCCGACGTTCGCCAGGCGCTGTCGCGTCATAGCCCAATATTTGACCGTAATTGGTGGACCCGGCGTCTGCACCGACGATGACGATGCCGTCGAGGGCGATGCGGCACAGGCGAAGAAATCCGATCGCTGCCGTCATCTCGTCCCACGAGGTCCTGCCCCACCTGACTAGAAACAGGCGGATGTCGGCAAGGCTGCCGAGCAGCGCGGCATCGGCGCTGGTCATGACCGGGGGTGTGTCGATGATGACAATGTCGTACAACTGCCGCGCTTCATCGAGAAGTACAGCAAATCCACCGGTATGCAGCAGCTGCTGCAGGTCCTGCTCGTTCGGAGCCGGGATGAAGTGGGCGTCCGACAGCGCGTCGGCTTGCACAAGATCGCCGAGCCGCATGCTTTGCCCCTTGGCGGGAACCAAAGCGGGCGCGACCATAACCCCGAATGCGACCCCGACCTGCGACCGATAGGGGTCGGCGTCGACGACCAGGACTCGCCTCTGGCTCTTGGCGAGAGAGCGCGCAAGGCTGGCGCAGAACGAGGTCTTGCCGTCACCCGGCTGAGCCGAGGTAACGAGTATCACCTGTTTACGGTCGGCCGGCGTAGCGGGTCGCAGAGCGGTATGGATGCGCATCAGGGCGGCGCAAAAGCGCGAGCGCGGGTCCCTAACCGGGTAGTCTTGCGGTTGCATGCGGCGCCACCGAGACACCCGGGGCAGCATCCCGAATACAGGAATACCGGTCACCGCCTCGACCTCTGAGGCTTGGTGAACCCGCCGATCGAGACCCTCCCGCACAAAAGCGAGAGCGCCGCCGACCACAAGCCCACCGAACATTCCGAGCACCAGCGACTGCAGTTTTTTTGGCGAAACCGGCGCATCCGAGGGTTCCGCCCGAGAGATGATGCGCGCCTCCGGGGCCGCGAGGCTTTCCTGCTCCATCGTCTGCTTGTAGCGCGCCAGAAAGGTTTCGTAGATCGAGCGGTTGACGTCGGCCTCGCGCTGCAGCTGGGCGAGGCGCACGCCGGACCGGGCGGCGTCGCTCAGCTGGTTCTCGGTGTCCTGGAAAGACTGTGTGAGTTCCGCTTCCCGCTTGCGCGCCACCATCACGTCGCTCGAAAGGCTGGCGACGATCCGGTTCATCTCCTCCTTCATCTGGGTGCGCAGCACCGCCGCCTGCGCGTCAAGATCGGTCAATTTGTAAAATGGGCTGTAGACGCGGATCTGGGCGATGCGCAAGTTGATCTGGTCGAGCTCCTTGCGAAGCTGCTGGATCAGCGGCGAGGCGAGAATGTCCGGCAAAGTCTGCGGGTCGCTTTCCCGCGCCGTCTGCAACCTCGCCTCGGCGTGCACCCGCTCCAGGTGAGCGTTCCCGAGCTGCGTATTGAGATCGCTGAGGCGCTGCGCCGAGATGGTCGCCCCCTTGACCTCGATCAGCCCCGCCCTGCGGCGAAAATCATCAACCTTTGTCTCCGAATTCTCCAAATCCCGGCGCATCGTCTGCAATTGGTCGGCGAGCCAGTCGCGCGCCGCCACCGTCGCCCGCGCTTTTGTCCGCACCTGGTCGTCGAGGTAGTTTTGCGCCACGGCATTGGCGATCCATGCCGCCCGCTGCGGACTTGCCGAAGTAAAAGAAACGACAATGGTCAGCGAACGGCCGTCATTAACCGCCTTCAAATTGGCAACCAGCCAGTTCACGACCTGCGACCGCGTCAAGATCGGCGCCAGACCCGACGCACCGGTCGACCCTGCTGTCGCGTCGCGGGGCGCGCGCTCGAAAACCCGGGCGATGTCGCGCCATAACGACGGAGGGGTCCCGGCTTCCCGGAGCACCCCGGGGTTTGCCGCGAGACCGAGACGGTCGACGACCTGCTCGGCGAGCGACCGCGACCTGATCACGTCGAGCTCGGTCCTGAGCGCCGGGCTTTCCTGCGGCAGCGAGGAGACGACCTGATGATCCACGATCTCAACCTTGCGCACGTCGAGCGCAAGCCCAGCTTCGGCCGCGTATCGGGGCGGTGTTATCAACGCGATTACAACGGCAACAACTGCGATCAGCAGCGCGGGCGTCAGGATCAGGATTTTCCGGCGCTTCAGAAAGCGGACAAATTCCCGTACCCCGTTATGGGTCGAGCCGCCTTGTGTCGAGCCCGGGGATTCAATCATGCCCCGACCCCGGGGTTAAATTCAGCACTCGATCGACCCTGCCGGCGCGACCGATGTCGCTGCGTCTTTTTCATCAGACGACGTAAACGAGGCGCCGGCGCACCGCAATAGCCGGCCGCCCTTTCCGCCCGGTCCGTTGCCGCCGGCAGCTCCAAACCCAACCCTTTCCGCAGCGCATGTAATTGTGGTTAATTAAAAGTCAACGGCAAGTTTATGAGAATTTTACTGTAGTTGTCAATAATTCTTGCCGAGAGACAAGCGGCTCTTCGCGCTGCGGTATTGCGGGCTCGCTTTGAACGAGCGGATTTTCAGGCTCGTCCCGTCAGCAAAAAAATGCCGGCGGGTCCTGGACCACGGGGGCGGCGGCGGCGAAGATCGCGCGGCGCCCGCCCGAGCGCGGCGGGTAGATGCGGTCGCGGTTGATGATCATCTTGGTGCGTTTGGCGGCCTCGCCGGTGGTCGCGACATGGCGGTCCCAGCCGGCGGTGCACACCGCACCCCACGGCCCGAGATCGAGGATCGTCGTGTACCAGTCGATCCTGAGCGGCAGCATCGGCAGCCCCAACAGATCGCAGACGACGTTGTGGCCGGCAAACCGGCCCATCGGCCGCCCGTGCTGGCACGACATGACGCAGGAACGGCTGCCGTCGATCGGGAACCACGCAACGTCGCCGGCGGCGAATTCGGCCGGCATGCCCTCGAAGCTTTAGAAACTCGTCGACCGGCACGCGGCCAAAGCGGTCGCGCTCGACCGGAAAGCATGCGGTCAGCGGATGCGCCTGCATGCCGGCGCACCACACGGTCGTCGCCGCGTCGATGCGCTCGCCGGTCGACAGGATGGCGCCGTCCTCGTCGATCGCGGCGACCGAAACGCCCGGCCGCTTTTCGACGCCGAGCGACGACAATGCCTCGTCGATGACGGCGCGCGCCTCCTCGCCCATGTCGGAGCCGATCCAGGGCTGGCGGTCGGCGATGACCACGCGCGGCTCCCCCGGCGCGCCGGCGAGCGCGGCGCGCAATTTGCCGGGCATTTCGGCCGCGACCTCGATGCCGGTCAGGCCGCCGCCGATGACGAGCGCCGTCCACTGCCCGGGCGATCGCCGATGCCGCGGCAGCGCCGCGATATGGGCGTTGAGCCGACAGCCGGCGTCGTAGGTGTCGACATCAAACCCGTGCTCTTCGAGACCGGGGATCGGCGGGCGGGCAAGCCGGCTGCCGAGGGCGAAGACGAGCCGGTCATAACCCAATGGCTCGGCGTCACCCGCCAGGGTCACCCGGCGCCGCGCCGGGTCGATGTCGGTTACCTCCGCCTCGACGCGGGAGACGCCGATCGGGCCGAGAACGTCGTCGAGAAGGACGCGGGTGTCGTCGAGCTCGGCCTCGTAATTGCGCACCCGGATCGAATGAAACGCGCTGCGGTCGACCAAGGTGACCGCGACCCGCTCCGGGCCGACGCCGAGCTCGTCGAGCTTGCGCGCCGCGCCGATCGCACTCCACAGCCCGGCAAACCCGGCGCCGAGAACGACGATCCGCTGCATCCCGTTTGGCGCTTGCGGGAGATCAGGCATCTTTCTCGCCCTTGCTTTGTGAAACGCTCGAGGCCAGCGCTTAATGACGCGGGAGCATAAAGAACACGCCGACGGTGGCGGCGACGAGATTGAAGCCGATCTTCCAGGTCAACAGCTTGACCTCGCCCTCGATCTTGGCAAGACGCCGATTAAAATCGCGCCCCATCCCGGCCGAGCGCTGATTAAAGTCGCTTTCAATCCGGGCCAAACGCTGGTCGATCGGCGTGAATTGGTTTTCATCGCCGGCGACCGCTTCGGCGGCCTTCCGCGCCTTGTCCTCCGGAGAGCCGGCGGCGAGCAGCGCGTCAAAGATCCCGGCGATCATTGTCGTCAGAGTGGAGTTTCGGGTTGAATGGTGCGCTGGGCAAGACGTAGCGCCAGCGATGCGCCTGAAACGAGACCGACCGCGAGCCGTCGCAGCCGGTTTCGCTTGATCAACCTCAGACCCGTTCGAGGACTGCGGCGATGCCTTGGCCGACGCCGACGCACATCGTGACGAGCGCGTAGCGCCCGCCGGTGCGTTCGAGCTGGCGTGCGGCGGTCAGCGCGATCCGCGGCCCCGACGCGCCGAGCGGATGGCCGACCGCGATCGCCCCGCCATTCATGTTGACCCGGCTGTCGTCAAACGGCAATTCGAGCCCGCGCAGGCATGACAGCACCTGGGCGGCAAAAGCCTCGTTGATCTCGATCACGTCAATGTCGGAGAGGCTGAGCCCGGCGCGCGCCAGCGCCTTTTTCGAGGCTTCGACCGGGCCGATGCCCATGATCCGCGGCGCCACTCCGGCGACACCGCTCGACACCACGCGGGCGAGCGGGCGGGCGCCGGCGGCGTCGCCGGCCTTGCGGCTGGCGACGATCATCGCGACTGCACCGTCATTGATCCCGGATGCGTTGCCGGCGGTCGTCACCCCGCCATCCTGCAGCGGGCGCAACCTGGCGAGGGCGGCGAGATCGGTCTGCGGCCGCGGATGCTCGTCCTCGGCGACCTTGACCGGCCCGGCGCGCCCGCCCGGCACCTCGACCGGGAAGATTTCGCCGGTGAAAAAGCCGTCGGCCTTGGCGGCGGCGTATTTCCGCTGCGACCCCGCGGCAAAGGTGTCGCAGGCCTCGCGGGTGATCTGGTAGTCGCGCGCCAAATTGTCGGCGGTTTCGGGCATCGTGTCGGCGCCGAACTCGCGCTCGATCCTCGGGTTTGGAAAGCGCGCGCCGATCGTCGAGTCAAAGACGCGGCCGTCGCGGCTGAACGGGGTCTCGGCCTTGTTCATTACAAAGGGCGCGCGGCTCATGCTCTCGACCCCGCCGGCGACAAAGGCGTCGCCCTCGCCGCAGGTGACGGCCTGGGCGGCCATCACGATCGCGTTGAGGCCGCTGCCGCAATTGCGCTGCAACACCGAGCCCGCGACCTCGATCGGCAATCCGGCGAGGAGCCCGGCATGGCGCCCGACACAGCGGCTGTCCTCGCCCGCCTGGTTGGCGCAGCCGACGACGACATCCTCAATCTTGGCCGGGTCGAACGGGCTCTTCTCGACGACGGCGGAGATCACCGCCGCCAGCATGTCATCGGGCCGCATCCGTGCGAGTGCGCCGGCGTGCCGGCCAAACGGCGTGCGCAGACCGTTGTAGATGTAGGCGTCGAGCATCGGGGCTTCCTCCTGCGGCTGCGGCGCATCTCCGCGCGAGCACGCAGCGCTGTCAAGGCCCCCGATCGGCGGCTACACCGGCCCCCGTAAGTTTTTCGCCGGACTGCAACTTTCGATTATGATGGCGTGACATGCTCGCCCAGAGGCCTTGAATGGCGAACAACTACCACCCGCATGACCAATCCGGGCATCAGCATGCCGGGCATCAGCACGGCGCGCCGGACTACGGCCGGGCGTTTGCGATCGGGATCGCGCTGAACCTTGCCTATGTCGCCGCCGAGGCGGTCGCCGGGGTGTTGTCGCATTCGCTGGCGCTGCTGGCGGATGGCGGACACAACCTCAGCGACGTCTTGGGCCTCGGGCTGTCATGGGGTGCGGTGGTCCTGAGCCGGCGCCGCCCGAGCGGGCGGTTCACCTACGGCCTCGGATCGAGCTCGATCCTGGCGGCGCTGATCAACGCCATGATCCTGCTGCTGGTAACGGGGGGCATCGCCTGGGAGGCAGTCCTGCGCCTTGCCGCGCCGATGGCGGTCGCGAGCGGCGTCATGATCTGGGTCGCGGCGGCCGGGATCGCGGTTAACGGCACCACGGCGTTGCTGTTCGCCTCGGGCCGCGGCAGCGACCTCAATGTCAAAAGCGCCTTTATGCACATGATGGCCGACACCCTCGTCACCGCCGGCGTCGTCGTCGCCGGCATCGCGATCGGCGTCACCGGCTGGCTGTGGCTCGACCCGGCGGTCAGCCTTGTGATCTCGGCCGTCATCGTCGCCGGCACCTGGGGCGTGCTCAAAAGTGCGATCGGCCTTGCCCTCGCCGCGGTGCCCGAAGGGGTCGACGCCGCCGCGGTGCGCGCCCACCTTGAAGCGTTGCCCGGTGTGACGGCGCTGCACGACCTGCACATCTGGGGGATGAGCACGACCGACACGGCGCTGACCTGTCATCTGGTGATGCCGGGCGGCCACCCCGGCGACACGACGCTGAACGCGATCACGCACGAGCTCCACGCCCGCTTCGGCATCGTCCATGCGACAATCCAGATCGAACTCGCCGACAGCGACCAAGTCTGCGCGCTGACCCCGGAGCATATCGTCTGAAGCGTTGCGGCCCCAGCATCGGGACCGGCCGCGGCTATGCGATCATGGCGCGGACAAAGGCGGAGCCGGCTTCGATCGCCTTCCGCCCGGCCTTCAGCTCGGGGTGGAACAGGTGCCAGACATGGATCATCTCGGGCCAGATCTGCAGGTCGACCCGCACATCGGCCGTCCCCGCAACCCCGGCCAGCTGCAGGGCGTCGTCGAGCAGGGTCTCGCAGGCGCCGACCTGGATCAGCAGCGGCGCCACGCCGGCGAGGTCGGCATGGATCGGCGCCGCCAATGGCGAGCGCGGGTCGGCGCCGTTCAAGTACATCTTCGCCATGTCGAGGATGCCGGCGCGCTGCACGGTCGGGTCGGCGGCGGCCCGGCTCGTCATCGTCCCGCCGACGGCTTCCAGGTCGACCCAGGGCGAGATGCACCAGCCGCAGCCCGGCTGCGGCAGACCCGCGTCGCGGATCGCCAGCATCGCCGAGATGACGAGACCGCCTCCGGCGCTGTCGCCGGCGAGCGCGATCCGGCCGGGCGCGATCCCGCGCGCCAGCAAAAAGCGATAGCCGGCAAGCGCGTCGTCGACCGCCGCCGGAAACGGGTGCTCGGGCGCCAGCCGGTAATCGAGCGCCAATGCCGCGACCCCGCAAGCGCGGCCCGCTTCGGCCACCAGATGGCGGTGGCTGTCAAGCGAGCCGATCACATAGCCGCCGCCATGCAGGTACAAGAGTGCGGCGTCGCGCGTGTCGCTCGGGGTCGTGGTCCATTCCGCCCGCACGCCGCCGGCATTGACCGGCTCGACCCCGACATCGGCGGCGAGCCCGTAGGAGAGGCCGCGCGCGTCGATGTCCCGGCGCCGCTGCCGGTAGTCGTCGGAGCGCGGCCGGGCCGCCAGTTTCGCGCGCAATGCGCCGATTTCCGCGTCGCTCATGTCAGTCTCCCCTGCGGTATAGGCCACCGTAGTAGGCTCGGTCCAAAGAAGCCCCGTGCATCGGGCAAATTAGCGAAACGGCCTCTCTTCAGAGCCCTCCCCCTTGATGGGGGAGGGTTTGGGTGGGGGTGATGCCGCCTAGCTCGCCCGCGATTTCCAGATCAACCGCATCTCGTGGCAGACAAAATCGGCAATGTAGCGGCCGAACCGTATTTGGCGGCGGAACTTGTACCCTTTCATTTGATACGAGCGCAGCATCTGCCAAACACGCTCTTCCGCCTCCGTCATATTCTTCCGGAAGGTACGAGTTCGCTGGTGGGCGCCGGCAACGGGATGTTTCCTAATATCTCGACTTGGGCGCCGGGAGACATCACCTCCTCCCAACCCTCCCCCATCGAGGGGGAGGGCTTTTGTCAGGTTTAGGCCCAAGCGCGAACTTTCCCTCGAACTATCTTTTAGCGACGGCTGGCGACAGGCGCGGTCAAGCCACGGCATGACTTCGCGGCTACGCTCGCGGCGGAACTGCAGACCTTGCGGTCTCAGCCTACAGCAGGTCCGCGACCGCTTCGCGATAGCGGGCGATCGCCGCCAGATGCTCGGCGGCGGAACGGCCGGCGATCCGCTGGTGGTTGTTGCTGGCGTAGGTCGTGTGCACGGTCAGGTGGGTAATCCCGGCATCCTTCCAGAATTGGATTTCGCGCCGCCAATCCTCGGAGCCGCCGGTGCCGGGCGAAACCCAGACCTCGATGCCCATCTGGGCCGGATCGCGGCCGGCTTCGCGGGTCAAGCCGCGCAGCTTTTCAAAGGCCGCCAGCGCCGCCTCGCCCGGCGGGTAGGCCAACGGCATAAACCCGTCGCCATAGCGCGCGCAGCGGCGAAAGGTCGCCTCGGCATGCCCGCCATACCAGATCGGGACGCGTCCCGAGGCCGGTCGCGGGTTGATGCCGGCGTCCTCGATGTGGTGGAACTCGCCGTCAAAGGAGACGTGCGGGTCGGCCCACAACGCCTGCATGACCCGCACCTGCTCGGCCGAACGCCGCCCACGGTTATGAAAATTCTCGTTGAGGCCGATGAACTCGACCTCGTTCCAGCCGACCCCGATGCCGAGCCTGAACCGCCCGCCGCACAAAACATCGAGCGAGGCCGCCTGCTTGGCAACCAACACCGCCTGGCGCTGCGCCAGGATCAGGACGCCGACGGCAAAGCCGATCCGCTGCGTGCATCCAGCCAGAAACCCGAACAGCACGAACGGGTCGTGATAGGCGGTGGCGGTCGTGCCGACCCGCCGGCCCTCGTGATCCGCCGAGGGGTTGGCGCCGAGCACGTGGTCGGGTGCGACGAGATGGGCGAAGCCCAGCCCCTCGGCCGCCTGCGCGTAGTCGCGCAACACCGCGGGGCCGGTCCCGATGTCGCCAACCGGCAACGAGCATCCGAGCTGCATTTCAAAATCCTCCTTGCGGTTTCAGTCGGCGAAAGCGGCGAACACTTGGCGCAATGCGGTTTTCGGGTCGCCGTCAGCAGAAAGCGGCACCAGCACGGGGGTGCGGATCCCGGCGGCACGCCACGCCTCGACGCCGTCGCGGATTTTCGCAGCGGGTCCAAAGAGGGTGATGTCGGCGAGCCAGCGATCGGGCAGGTATTTGCCGATCTCGTCGATTCGGCCGGCGGCGACGGCATTTTCGATCGCCGTCATCTCCTCGACATAGCCCGCCTCTTTCCAGTAGTTACGATAGTTCGGCATCAGCGCGTAATTCGCGACCGTGCGCCGCAAGACCGCCTTTGCCTCCGCTTCGTCGCCGACACAGGTGCGGATGCGGTTGCCGACAAAGAAGCCGGGGTCGCGGCGCTTCTCCGCCGAAAGCGCGGCGAGCGACGCCGCCATGTGCGAGCACGCCGCATTGGCAAAGACGACGCCGTCGGCAATCTCCGCCGCCAGCGCCACCATCCGCCGGCGCAGGGCGGCGAGGATGACCGGCGGCAACGGGCCGATGCCGTCAACCGATCTGAGCTTGGCGACAAAGTCGCGGATGTCGGCGAGCGGGCGGCCCGGCGTCACCCCGATGCGCTGGTGCAGCGGCGCGTGCGCGACCCCGATGCCGAACTGAAAGCGGCCGCCCGATACCTCGTGCAGGTAGGCGGCGCTGTTGGCGAATTCCTCGGCGGTCGCGGCGTAGATCGGCGCTATCGCGGTGGCGAACGCGATCCGCTCGGTGGCGAAGGCCAGTCCCAGGCACTGCGACATGTTGCTGTACTGGCTCGATGCCGAAATGCCGGCAAAGCCGCGCTGCTCGATCTCGCGCGCCATGTCGAGCGTCGCGCGCCGCTGCCCCGGCACGGCAACCAGGTTAAGCGCCGGCAAAGCCGTCGGCATCGCCTACCCCGCCCTCCGAGATGTTCGTAGACTTGCCGGTTCAGCCATTCTCGTCACCCCCGCTCTGTCGCCAGCCGATCTTGACAAGGCACAGGGCAGCCGTCGAGCGATTAGCGGTCTGAGCCCGGCGTTATGCGCGCGCCAGGATCGGCGACGGGAAGCGGCTTTGGCGCAGCACCAGCGCGCCGACGACAACAAGATTGGCAAGGTTGAAGATGATGCCGACGGCGAACGCGGCGGCGTAGAAGCCGACGGAATCGTAGATGGCGCCCGCCATCCAGCCGCCCGCGGCCATGCCGGAGCCGCTGCACAACAGCAAAGTCGGGACCCGCCACGACGCCTCGCTAGCCGGGAACAACTCGCGGATCGCCAGCACATAAGCCGGGATGATGCCGCTGAAGCCAAGCCCGAAAGCGGCCGAGACGACAAACAGCCCGGCCTCGTTCTGGGTCAAGAGGAACCCGATCATCGCCGTCGCCTGACAGGCCGAGCCGGCCAGGACGGCGCGCAGTCCGCCATAGCGGTCGGCAACGAAACCCCAGAACTGGCGGCCGACAAAGGCGCACGCCAACAGCACCGACAGCATCGTGCTGCCTCGGGTCAGCGGAATCCCGACATCGCTGCAAAACGCGACCAGATGGCCTTGCGGCATCGCCATCGGCACGCAGCAGCAAAAGCTCGCCAGACACAACAGTCCGAGTGCCGTCCGCGGCCTCATCCCGAGCACCGGCGCTCCGGTCACCGGCTCCGCGAGGCCGCCGGCGCCGGCCGTTTCGGTTTTGGGCAGCGACCGGAACGCGAGCAGTGCCGTCGGCAGGATCACGACGACCACGAACACCGCATAAAGCTGCATCGTGCGCTGCCAGCCGATCCGTCCGAGCACATGCCCGAAAAGCGGCGCCCAGATCGTGCCGGCCAAGGCCTGACCGCTGGCGATCAGCGCCAGTGCGGTGCCGCGGCGCCGGTCGAACCAGCGCGCGACGTAAACATAGAGCGGCGCGTTGAGACCGGCATTGCCGAGCAGGCCCATGAACAAGCCGTGCCCGACATAGAGGTCGACGCGATGGCCGTGGCTCGACAGCAGCAAGCCGGTTGCGATCATCGACCCGCCGAACGCGGCCGTCCAGCGCACCCCGACCCGCTCGGCGATCTGACCCATCGCGATACCGCCGACCGCCGAACCGAGCCAGGCGAGCGCGTAGCACAATGACGGCACCGAACGCGCGTCGCCAAAGCTGGCGGCGATCGGTTTCAGCCCCACCATGGTAATCGTCGGCGCGCCAAACGACACCGACAAAACCCCGAGCGCGCAGCCGGCGACGAGCCACGAGCGCCGCGTCTCGACCGTCCGGAGGGTGCGTCCGGAAAGGGTTGCGGTTGTCATCGGCCGACCGGAGGCGCAGGCTGCCGCTCTGAGGCGCAGGCGGCAAAATTGAGGTGCAAGGCCGATATTCCTCCCGAAGCAACTTTGGTGCGTTCGCACCGCCGAGTGTTAAATTCGCCGCTGCCCGGCGACAAGACCCGTCGGCGCCCCGCATGGCCGGCATTCGCCGGGTGGGCTGCCCTCGGTCGGTTCCGCGAGAGACCGTGGGAATGCCGACGGTCAACCAACCCCGTCAACGCGGTACAGCACCATGACCGACCCTTATGATTTGCAGCGCTTTGTCGACGCGCAAGACCCGGTGCTCGAGGAGGTCCGCGCCGAACTGCGCGCCGGCCGCAAGCGCGGCCACTGGATGTGGTTTGTCTTTCCGCAGATCGCCGGGCTCGGCGCCAGCCTAACGGCGGCGCGATACGCGATTTCGTCGCGCGACGAGGCCGCCGCCTATCTCGATCACCCGATCCTCGGGCCGCGGCTGCGCGAGTGCGCCCGGCTGACGACCGAGATCGCGGGCCGCACGATCCGGGAGATAATGGGTTATCCCGACGACCTCAAATTCCGCTCGTCGATGACCCTCTTCGCGCACGCGACCGCTGACAACAAGGTCTTCGCCGACGCAATCGAAAAATACTTCGCCGGCGGCTTCGACCCGCTGACCCTCGAACGCCTTTAAGCGCCGGTGTCGCGAACCGTCAGGTGGTGCAGTTCAAATCCGCGGCGCCGGGCCAGAATGTCGGCGATGCGCGAGCGGTGGCAGCCATACCAGTCGGCTTCGTAGCAGAGCAGACAGCTCGGCGCCGCGGCGGCGATTTCGGCAGCGCGGTTCAGGTCGAGCTCGGCCTCGGGGCGGGCGAGCTTGTCGTCGACAATCGCCCAAAAGCGGTCCCATTCGCGGCGGCGGCCGGCGAGGCGGCCCTCAGGCGGGGTGCCGAGCGCGGCGAGGTGGACATAGCCGATCCCGGCTTCCTCGACCGCCGCCGCGAGCTGGCGCTTTGAGAACCCGGGCCGCCGCGAAATCGGCCGGTCGCGCACGTCGAGCAGAACCGCCACCCCGGCATCGGCAAGCGTAGCCACGACATCCTTGAGCAATGCCTTTTCATAGCCGATCGAGAACAGCGGGACCGCGCCGCCTGGTCGCGGCCCGCCGTCCGCCACGCTCGTCACAGCTCGCGCGTGCGGCGCGCCATCGCGTCGTCCCACAAGGTGGCGCGGTTGCCGTCGAAGATCAGCTTTGGGTCGCCGGTTGTCGTAAACCAGTCGTGGCGTGCGATTTCGCCATCGAGCTGCCCCGGCCCCCAGCCGGCGTAGCCAAACGCGAAGAGCACTTTCTTTGGTCCTTTGTGATGGCCGATGTCGCGCAGGATCTGCTTGTCGGCGGTCATCGCGACCTCGTCGCCGACATGCATCGTGTCGGCGCGGCGATAATCGGGGCTGTGCACGACAAAGCCCAGCTCCGGTTGCACCGGCCCGCCGGCAAACACCTGCAAGGACCCCTCGACCGCCTCGCCACGGTCGCCGGCCGCGCTCAGCAGGTCGGCGATCGAGCGCTGCTCGACGGGTCGGTTCAGAACGATGCCAAAGGCGCCGGTGTCGTCCTGGCGCAACAGCAGGATCACCGTGTGGGAGAACCGCGGGTCGGCGATCGTCGGCGCCGCGACCAGCAGCTGACCGACGAGCGAGCCGTTGTCGGCGCGGCCGCTGTCGGCCCATCCGCCGGCCGCAGTGACGAGCAATGTTGCCGCCGCGAACAGGATCAAGGCGGTTCGCGGCAGCCGCAGCGACGATCGGGCAAACCTCATCAGGGCAATCTACATCGCCGCTCGGCGGCTCGCAAAGCGGTGCTAAGATCGCGCGATGCCGCTGAAGCGGGAACGGGAGCGGAGAGGCGTCGAGGCATGGCAGATCGGTCCTGGATCATCACCACCGCGGTCGGAACCGGCGAGCGCGGCTTTGCCGGCGACGGCGGCCCGGCGGCGCGGGCCCAGCTCAACGGCCCGTTTGATGTCGGTTTCGACCCGGCGGGCAATTTCTATTTCTCCGACACCTTCAACCACCGCATCTGCCGCGTCGACGCGCGCAGCGGCGTCATCACGACGGTCGCCGGCAACGGCGGCGCGGGTTACGCCGGCGACGGCGGCCCGGCTGCCGCCGCCGCGTTCAACGAGCCCTACGGGATCGCCGTCGACCGCCACGGCAACATATACGTCGCCGACCGCCACAATCACTGCGTGCGCCGGATCGACGCGACCGCGGGCGTGGTCGCCACCTTTGCCGGCAACGGCACATCGGGTTATGCCGGCGACGGCGGCCCAGCGAAAGAGGCCAGGCTGGCCGAGCCGAACGGTCTCGGCTTCGACCCCGAGCAGCGGCATCTCTACATTGCCGATGTCGCCGACCATCGGGTGCGGGTCGTCGATCTCGCGACCGGGATCATCGCGACCTTTGCCGGTACCGGCGAGGCGGCGCATACCGGCGACGGCGGCCCCGCCGGTGCGGCCGGGGTGTTTGGCGCCCGCGCAGTCAAGGTGGCGGCGGACGGCACCGTCTACATTCTCGAACGCCAAGGCAGCACCTTGCGCGCGGTCGACCCGCGCACCGGGATCATCGGCGTCGTCGCCGGCACCGGAGCGCGCGGCTACAGCGGCGACGGTGGCCCGGCGGCGGCCGCCGTTTTCGACGCGCCCAAGGAGCTTGCGCTCGATCCCGGCGGCGACATCCTGATCGTCGACACCGAAAGCCATGCCATCCGTCGAATTTATGCCGCGACCGGCATCGTCGAGACGATCGCCGGCGGGCATAAGGGCCCCGAGGGCGACGGCGGCCCGGCAACCGCCGCCGGGCTCGGCCGGCCGCACGGCGCCGCGGTGGGGCCCGACGGGGCGATCTATATCGGCGACACCGAAAACCACCGCATCCGCAAGCTTACCGCGACCGGCTAAGGCCGGAGTGACGGCGCGACGGCCGCCTGCTGTTCGCGGTTGTCCGGTCCGACAAAAGGTCTTTGCCGCGAGCGTTTTCGGCGAAAGCGCAGCTTAAGCCACCCCTTGCCCGGACTTGTTCCGGGCATCCACGACTTCACGACCGGCATCCCCCGGCGAGAGGAAGACGTGGACGGCCGGGTCAAGCCCGGCCGCGGGGATCCGAGGTTTGTACCTGATAGCCGCTTAAGCAACCCCTTGCCCGGACTTATTCCGGCCATCCACGACTTCGCGGCCGGCATCCCCCGGGCTAAAGGAACATGGTCGCCCACGGATCAAGTCAGTGAGCTGCAGGCGCACAGTCAAACCCGACCGCGGAACTGGGGTTTGTGCCTTAGAAATAGCCGCGGTCTGGTCCCCCAGCGCACGCGCGTGCCGCGGTCCGAGCAGGGTCAGTCGCGGCGGTAGGGATAGCAGCGGGAGCGTTCGAGCGCGATGCCGAAATGCTGGCCGAGAGCACGGATCGCATCGGCGTGCTCGACATAGGGGTCGCTGTTCGACAAGCCGACGATGATCGGGCGAAAGGTGCGGTCGTCGTGTCCGCCGGGCGGCAGCATTGCGGTCGCGAGCGGGTTGCCCTCGTCGTCACGCAAGGTCAGGAACAGCGGCATTTCGCGCTGGATATGGGCCTTCAGCCCGATCTCCTGCTCAAAATTCACCTTGGACAGCGGCTGAAACGTCTGCGTCGCCTTTTCCAGCTCCTTGCGAAAGAACTTCTCGACGGCGTGGCGCATCGCATCGGATTCGCTCGCCGCCTCGGCGTCGGTCTCGATCCGGAACCAGGTTTTTTCGCCTGGAGCATCGCAAACGTATTTCATGCATCCTCCGATGTTTCACCCGCCAGGCGCGAGCGCGAACCGTCAGCGACCGGGTGCTTCGCAGAGAATAATGCAAGCCCCGCAGGGCGCGCGCTGACGCCGCAGCGGTTATTATACCAGCAGTTTGCCGTGCCGATGCCTGGTTGTCGAGCCTCCGGCAAGCCAAAAAGATGGCCGGCGGTCACCACCCTCGCCGCGGGCGCGGTTCGCCGATCATGGGCGGCTCGATCAGCGCGGCCGCCGACCTGGTCCACTCGCGCCATAGCGAGATTACCGCCGCCATCACGACCGGTCCGAGAAACAACCCGAGAAGCCCGAATGTCTCCAACCCGCCGAGAATTCCCAGCAGCACCCACAAAAACGGCAGCCGCGCTGCGCCGCCGATCAGAAACGGGCGGACAAAATGGTCGGCGACAAACACCACCAGAAAGCCGAACGCGACGACTGCGACAGCAGCCCCGGTGCTGCCCTGCGCCAACAGGTAAAGCCCGGCCGCGCAGAACGCGAGCGGGGCACCGAACGGGATCACCGCGACGATCCCTGTCAGCGCCGCAAACGGCACGGCATGCGGCAGGCCGGCGAAGACATAGCCGACACCAATCAGGACCCCTTCGGCGAGGCCGACCAGGACTAGCCCTGTAACTGTGCCGTGCACCGCCGCGACCATGTGGCGCGCCACCCGTTCACCGCTCGGGCCGAGCATGCGCTGGCTCAGCAGCAACAACTGCCGGCACAACCGGGCGCCGTCGCGGAACAAGAAGAACAAGGTCAAGAGGGTAAAGGCGAAGATGACCAGCCGGTGGACAATCTCGACCCCGATGGCTCGCGCCGACGCCGCGGGGACGTGCGTAAAAAGCCGACCAAGCAACTCCTTCATCGTCTCGGGGTTGCTCAAATTCGCCTTCCACCAAGCCGCGGCCGGGTAGCCGACGCCCGGCAGACGCGGCAGCCAGGCCGGCATCGGCAGACCGCTCTGGCGCAATTCACCAACATAGCGCACGAGATTGCCGCTTTCGCGCGCCACCTCCAACCCCGCATAAGCGAGCGGGACGATCAGCACGAGGCCGACGAGCAGGGTCGCCGCGAGCGGCAGCAAGATCCGATGGCCGCGCGGCGGAAATGCCCGTTCCGCCCGCCGGTAGAGCGGCCACAGCGCAATCGCCAGAATGGTCGCCCAGGCAAGCGCGGGAAGAAAGCGGTGAATGATCCACAGCCCGAGCAAGCCCAGCGCCGTCGCCGCAACGATGCGCGACACCCGCTGCGCCGAGACCCAGGGCGCCGGCTCAACCTCCTGCATTCCGTCGGGAGGACCGCCGTCGCAATCCATTGCGCATCCCCGCTGTCCAGAACCGCAACTTAACTGCCGCCATCCTTGCCGGCCAGCCCGCTGCTCAATAGTCAGGCAACGGCGCCGCGGCGTCCGTACTGCGAACAGCGCGGCGGCGCGCTCGTGCCGCCATTCTCCCGGCTCTGGACTTGATTGTCGTTTTCGCGGTGGGACCAGCGATCGGTCCGACCCGGCGAGCGACCACAGGCCTAGCGGGTGCGCCCGAAACGGATAATCGGCCGCCCACCGCGAAAGCGGGCGGGTGAAATCGACTTGACCGGCCGAACCGCGCGACGGCGAGCACGACAGCGGTCCGCTACCGGGCACCGAGCGCCGGTCACAGCCGCGTTAGGTGCGGGTCGATCCCGCGGCAACCGGCGACTGCGGAGGGCGCCGTTGCGGGCACCCTCCGATTTGAGCTTCCGTCCGGTTACGACCCCGGGGCGGGCGGTGGTGCCGACGGCGGCGGAGGCGGTGCTCCCGATCCACCGACGATGATCTCGGTGCGGCGGTTTTGCGGCTCGCGCACGCCGGGCGGGGTCGGCACCTTCAGGTCGTTTTCGCCGACGCCGGTGACCGTCATCGCATTCTGCGGGACGCCTGCCTGGGCGAGCGCGCCCGCGACGTTCTGCGCGCGCTGCACCGAAAGTTTCTGGTTATAATCCGGCGAGCCGGACGTGTCGGTATGCCCGGTCACCTGCACCGGACCCGGTGGCTCCGACTTGAAGGTCGCGGCGGCGGCCTCGACGATCTGCTGGCCCTCCGGGGTAACGTTGGCTCTGTCCCAATCAAAGAAGACGGTGAAGTTGTGTTCCGGCGGCGGGGGCGGCGGCGGCGGTGCTGCCGCGATCGGCGGCGGCGGCGCCGGCTGCGCGCAGGCGGCAAGCGCTAAAAGTGAGCAGAGCAGGAAAAAGCGCTTCATCTGTTCCTCCGGCAGTTGAGCAAGCGAACAATATGGGATAACCGCCGGGCGCACTAGTAGCAAAAGATCAGATTGGCGCGGGCCGCCCTGCGGTTGTACGCCGCGGGTGCGTGGGCCGGCCTGCTGCGCCCTGGCACCCGGCGTTGCGGGGGACCGATGCTCAGCCGCCGAGGACGCCCTCGGTATTGACGTAAACCGCGTAGATCGACTGGCTCGCCGCCATAAACAGCCGGTTTCGCTTGGCCCCGCCAAAGCATAGATTGGCGCAGCGCTCGGGTAACGCGATTTGCCCGATCATCGTTGCGTCCGGCGCGAACACGACAACCCCGTTCAGGGCGGCGGTCATCCCCCAGCCGCACCACAGATTGCCGTGGACATCGCATCGGAAGCCGTCCGGGCTGCCATCCCCGGCGCTGACAAAGATGCGCCCGCCACTCAATTTCGTTCCGTCGTCAACGACGTCGAAGACCCGGATCTGGCGCGGCGCCGAGCGCGACTCGACAACGTAGAGCCGCTTTTCGTCGGGCGAAAAGCACAGCCCGTTCGGCCCGTTGACGTCGCCGGCGACGACTGTCGCCCGGCAAGTCTTGCCGTCGACGCGATAGACATTGGTCGGCAATTCCGGCGCCGACCGGTCGCCCTCGTAATTTCCGAGAATCCCAAAGGGCGGATCGGTAAACCAGATCGAACCGTCGGATTTGACGACGACGTCATTTGGCGAATTGAGCCGCTTGCCGTCGAAACGGTCGAGGACGACCGTGATCGACCCGTCATATTCGGTGCGCGTGACCCGCCGGCCCTGGTGCTCGCAGGTGACGAGGCGGCCCTGCCGGTCGCGGGTGTTGCCGTTCGAGTGGTTGGAAGGTCTGCGGAACACCCCGCAGAAGCCGGTTTCTTCATCCCAGCGCATGATGCGATTGTTGGGGATGTCGCTCCACAAAAGGTAGCGGCCGTCCCCGAACCAGACCGGACCTTCAGCCCAGCGGAACCCGGTCCCGAGCCGTTCGACGGCGGCGTTGAAGGGCGGCTTGATCGTGTCGAATTCGAGGATCGAGGCTGCGGACCGCCGGGTCGGGATAGCTCTCAGCCGGCATCCAACGGCCGGTGGCGAGCGGCGTCGCCGCCCCGATCACTGGGGAGTTGCCCGACGCTCCCGGGATTCCACTCATCAAGCTGGCCCTTTTTTCGGCGGCTATCAGACGAATGGAGCCGGAGCGGGCGTGACCCGTCCGGCTCCGTGTGCCGGGATCTCCCCTATCCCGACCGAGGGCGTCGGCGCGGCCAACCGGCTCTTGTCAGATGACTTTTTCCTCGCGCAGCTTGGAGAGCTCTTCTTTGCTGAAGCCGAGCAATTCGCCATAGACCGCATCGGTGTCGGCGCCGAGCAGCGGGGAAGCCGTGATCGGCACCTTCGAGCCGGTCATCTTGACCGGCCAGCCCGGCATCTTGAAGTCGCCGCGCACCGGGTGCTTCACCGTGACGAATATCTCGCGTCGATTGAGCTCGGGGTCGTTGGACAATTCCATTGTGTCCATGACGGCGCCAGCGGGAATGCCCTGCTCGCCGAGCCGCTTCATGACTTCAAGCTTGTCGTGCTGCTTGGTCCATTCGCCGATCATCTCATCGACCGCGTGGCGATTCTTGAAGCGCTCCTCGGGGCTGTCGAAGCGCGGGTCGCCGATCAAATCCTCGCGCCCCATCATCTTCAGGATACGTTCCCAATGCTGCGGGTTGGCGCGTGACGTGTAGACATAGCAGTAGTCGTTCGGGCCTCCGCCCTTGCAAGGATAGGTCTCGCTCGGCGAGTTGGTGCCCATGATACTTTGGTTGCCCATGCGCGGCGCCGCCTTGCCCATTAGATACTGCGCCGCGTAGGAGATGCGCCCGTAATTGATCACGCATTCCTGCATCGCGAGCTGGATGCGCTGGCCCTCGCCGGTGAACTGCCGCTGGTAGAGCGCCGCCAGCACGCCGATCGCTCCATGGAGGCCGGTGCCGGTGTCGCCGATCGTCAAACCCGGCTTGATCGGCCGGCCGTCCGGCTCGCCGGTGATCGACATCGCCCCGCCGGTCGCCTGGGCGATCATGTCGAAGGCGAGGAAATTCTTATACGGGCCGTCGTCGCCAAAGCCCTTGACCTGGGCGTAGATGATCCGCGGGTTGATCTCGCGAACCACGTCATAGCTAAAGCCGAGCCGTTCGATGACGCCGGGGGCAAAATTCTCGGCAAAGACATCGGCCTTTTCGATCAGCCCGCGGAGGATCGCGCGCCCCTTTTCGGTCTTCAGATTGGCAGTGACGCTGCGCTTATTGGCGTTGAGCAGCATGAAATAGTGGGAATCGACGCCTTTCTGGTCGGTCGAGGCGCCGCGGCCCTGCTCGCCCCTGGTCGGCTCCTCGACCTTGATGACCTCGGCGCCGAGCCATGCCAGGGTCTGGGTCAATGACGTCCCGGCCTCGAACTGGGTCAGGTCCACCACCCGCACACCGTGCAGCGCGCCGAGCGCGACACCGGGGGTCTGGCCGTTGGTCTCGGGCGTCGGGTCGTTAGGCATAGGATTCCCTCCTCGTCGTCAATTCGTCGCCGCCGCTCGCGGCCCTCGTCCCTAGTCTATCGCCGGTCCACTCGCTTGGTCCACACAGGCAAAGCGAAGCTTGAGCCGAATTGCCGCGGACTTCTCAGCTTTATCGGACGTGCCGTCAACGATTTCGCTCCCCGGGCAAGCGCGGGACTGCAGCGCTTCCGTGTTGACGTGGGGGTCCATTTGCCCCCGCACGACGGCGTCGGCGCCATCCGGCGACCAGCAAGCCGGCGCACGATCGGGCGGCTCCAGGCGGCGGATCGGAAGGGCTCCACTTCGACCGCAGATTGGCCGGGGGGCTTGAGCGGCACCCAAACCCGTCCTTATTTTCCATCATCGTGTCTACATCTTCTGTGATCGTGTTCTCGACCGCATCCTTTCATCCCGCTGTTGCCGCCTGGTTCGAGCGCAGCTTTGCAGCACCGACCGCGGCGCAGGCGGCGGCGTGGCCGGCGATCCAGGCCGGACGGCATGTGTTGATCGCCGCGCCCACCGGCTCCGGCAAAACGCTCGCCGCCTTTCTTGCCGCGATCGATGGGCTGGTGCGCCAGGGGCTCGCCGGCGAGCTGCGCGACGAGACCCAGATCGTCTACGTCTCGCCGTTGAAGGCGCTGTCGAACGACATCCGCCGCAACCTCGAAATGCCGCTTGCCGGCATTCGCGAGGTACTGCGCGAGCAGGGTCTGCCGGAAGTCGAGATCCGCAGCTGGGTGCGCACCGGCGACACCCCCGCGGGTGAGCGCCAGCAGATGGGCCGCCGCCCGCCGCACATCGTCGTCACCACCCCGGAATCGCTCTACATCCTGCTCGGCTCCGCGTCCGGGCGGGCGATGCTGAAGACGACCCGCACCGTCATCGTCGACGAAATTCATGCGGTCGCCGGCAACAAGCGCGGCAGCCATCTGGCGCTGTCGTTGGAGCGGCTGGCCGCCCTCGTCGGCGACAAGCTGCTGCGCATTGGGCTGTCGGCGACGCAAAAGCCGATCGAAACCGTGGCGCGGTTTCTGGTCGGCGCCGGCGGCGAGGCGTGCACAATTGTCGACACCGGCCACCGCCGGGCCCGCGACCTCGCGATCGAGGTGCCGTCCTCGCCGCTCGAAGCGGTCATGTCGGGCGACGTCTGGCAGGAGGTCTACGACCGTATCGCCGAGCTGGTCCGCGAGCACCGCACGACACTGGTCTTTGTCAACACCCGCCGACTGGTCGAGCGGGTGACGCGGCACCTGTCCGAGCGGCTCGGCGCCGACCAGGTGACGGCGCATCACGGCAGCCTCGCCAAGGAGCTGCGCCTCGACGCCGAGCAGCGGCTCAAAGCCGGCGCGCTGAAAGCGCTGGTCGCGACCGCGTCGCTCGAATTGGGCATCGACATCGGCGAGGTCGACCTCGTCTGCCAGCTCGGCTCGCCGCGGGCGATCGCGACCTTTTTGCAGCGCGTCGGGCGCTCGGGCCACGCGGTCGACGGCACCCCCAAGGGCCGGCTCTTTCCATTGTCGCGCGATGAGCTTGTCGAATGCGCGGCGTTGCTCGACAGCGTGCGCCGCGGCGAGCTCGACGAGCTGACCGTCCCCGAAGGCCCGCTCGACGTGTTGGCGCAGCAAATCGTCGCCGAAGTCGCGGCGCAGGAATGGGGCGAGGACGAGCTTTACGCATTATTCCGCCGGTCGTGGCCGTACCGCGATCTTGCGCGCGCGGATTTCGATGCCGTGGTCGGGATGCTGGCGTCGGGATTTGCGACCCGGCGCGGACGCCGCGGCGCGCTGATCCACCACGACGCCGTGAACCACCGGCTGCGCGAACGCCGCGGCGCGCGGCTGACCGCGCTGACCTCGGGCGGCACGATCCCCGACAACGCCGACTACCAGGTGTTGCTCGAGCCGGAAAACCAGCTGATCGGCACCGTCAACGAGGATTTCGCGGTCGAGAGCCTGGCCGGCGACATTTTTCAACTCGGCAACGCCTCCTATCGCATCCTGCGGGTCGAGCGCGGCACGGTGCGCGTCGCCGACGCCGAGGGGCTGGCGCCCAACATCCCGTTCTGGCTCGGCGAGGCCCCCGGCCGCAGCGACGAGCTGTCGCAATCGGTCTCGCGCCTGCGCCGCGAATTCGCCGCGCGCCTGCCGGATGCGCGCCAATGGCTGGTCGATGAGGTCGGGATCGCCGAAGCGGCGGCCGACCAGCTCGTCGACTATCTCGCGGCGGCGCGCGCCGCGTTGGGGGTCCTGCCGACCCACGACACGATCGTTCTCGAGCGCTTTTTCGACGCGGTCGGCGGCATGCAATTGGTCGTTCATTCGCCTTACGGCAGCCGCGTCAACCGCGCCTGGGGTCTGGCGCTGCGCAAGCGCTTTTGCCGCAAGTTCAATTTCGAGCTGCAGGCCGCCGCGACCGAGGACAACATCGTTTTGTCCCTGACAACGGCGCACAGCTTCGAGCTCGCCGAGGTCCAGCGCTACCTGCATTCGGCGAGCGTCCGGCAGCTGCTGATCGAGGCATTGCTCGACGCGCCGATGTTCATGACGCGCTGGCGCTGGGTCGCCGGCGTCGCGTTGTCGCTGCCGCGCTTCCGGAGCGGCAAAAAGGTGCCCCCGCCGCTGTTGCGCATGGACGCCGAGGATTTGCTGGCGGCGATCTTCCCCGACCAGATCGCTTGCGCTGAAAACCTCGTGGGCGCGCGCGAGATCCCGGATCACCCGCTGGTCCGCCAGACGATCGCCGACTGTCTCGACGAGGGGATGGACGCGAGCGGGCTGGAGCGGCTGCTCTCCGGCATCGAAGCCGGCGACGTTCGTATTGTCGCGCGCGACTTGACCGAGCCGTCGCCGCTCGCCCTCGAAGTGCTGTCGGCGCGGCCCTACGCCTATCTCGACGACGCCCCGCTCGAGGAGCGCCGCACGCAGGCGGTCATGGCGCGCCGCTGGCTGGCGCCCGAGGAGGCCGAGGAGCTCGGCCGTCTCGATCCCCAGGCGATCGAGCGGGTGCGCGAGGAAGCCTGGCCCGCCCCGGTCAACCCGGACGAGCTGCACGACGCGCTCGACTGGCTCGGCTTTGTGACCAGGACGGAGGCTCAGGCGCAGTCCGGCTGGGCCGCTTGGCTCGACGAGCTGGCGGGCGACCGCCGCGCCGCCCGTCTACTCGTTCCGCAACAAGCCGCATCTTCCGTCACCCCCGCGGAAGCGGGGGTCCAGAGAGTGGTCCCGACTTTACTAGAGGGTGACAGGCACGGAGCTGCCCCCCTGGCTTCGCGCTTTCGCGGGAATGACGAGGTTGAGGCGAATGCGGGAGCTGGTTTGTGGATCACGGCCGAGCGGCTGCCGCTGTTCCGGTCACTATGGCCCGATGCCCGGCTCGACCCGGCAATCGCCGCACCTGCAGCCTACGACAAGGAATGGCCGCGCGACAAAGCGCTGGTTGAGATCCTGCGCGGCCGGCTCGAAGGCCAGGGCCCGGCGAGCCAAGACGCGTTCGCCGCGACGCTCGGGCTCGACGGCGGCGAAATTGCCACGGCGCTGATGGCTCTCGAAGCCGAGGGATTTGCGCTGCGCGGGCATTTTACGCCCGGCATCGAGCATCAGGAATGGTGCGAGCGGAGGCTGCTCGCCCGCATCCACCGCTACACGATCGGCCGGCTGCGCGCCGAGATCGAGCCGGTCGCGGCGCGCGATTTCCTGCGCTTTTTGTTCGAGTGGCAGCGGGTATCGCCCGATGCGCGGATGGAAGGGCCGGACGCGCTCGAAGCCGTTATCGGCCAGCTCGAAGGTTTTCAGGCGCCGGCCGGAGCCTGGGAGACCGAGATTTTGCCGGCGCGGCTCGCTGAATACGAGCCGGCCTGGCTCGACGACCAGTGCCTCGCCGGCCGCGTCGCCTGGGCGCGGCTGCGCGCACCCGGCGGGCGGACCAACGAACGCGGCATCGCGCCGGTGCGGTCGACGCCGATCGCGCTGTTGCCGCGCCGCTACGTGCCGCTGTGGGCGTCGTTGTCGCCGAGCCCCGAGACGGCGCAGCCGAGCGCCAAAGCGCGCGCCGTTGCCGACTGCATCCGCGAGCACGGGGCCTCGTTCTTCGACGAGCTGGCCGAGGGCGCCCATCTGCTGGCACCGCAAGTCGAAGAGGCGCTGGCCGAATTGGTGGCGCTCGGTATGGTCAATTCCGACAGCTTCGCCGGGTTGCGCGCGCTGCTGGTGCCGTCCGACAAGCGCTCGCGCCGGCGTCGTCGCGGCCCGATCTTCGGCATGGCTGACGCCGGCCGCTGGGCTTTGGCGCGCCGCGGAGGCGGGAACCGGCCCGTGGCCGAGATCGTCGAGCACGTCGCCCGCGCCTTGCTGCGGCGATACGGCGTCGTCTTCTGGCGGATGCTGGAGCGCGAGGCGCCGTGGCTGCCGCCGTGGCGCGAGCTGCTGCGGGTCTACCGCCGGCTCGAAGCGCGCGGCGAGATCCGCGGCGGGCGCTTCATTGCCGGGTTTGCCGGCGAGCAATTCGCGCTCCCCGACGCGATCGGGTCGCTGCGCGCAATTCGTCGCAAACCGGCTTCGGGTACGCTGGTGTCGTTGTCCGGCGCCGATCCCCTCAACCTCGTCGGCATCCTGACCCCGGGCCCAAAGCTTGGCGGCTTGATGGGCAACCGCGTCCTTTACCGCGACGGCCTGCCGACAGCGCTTTATTCCGGTGGCGAGGTCCAGTTCCTCGAAACCCTCGACCCCGCCGGCCAGTGGCAGGCGCGCAAGGCCCTGCTGCGCAGCGCCGCCCCCGCCGCCCTGAAAGAACTGGCGTGACGCGCGTGCGGCGCTCAAAGAGCGCTCCGGCGGCTGGCCGGCGCCCGACCGAACGAGATCAGCCGAGCTTAGCTGTCCGTTCCTTGGTTTTCGATTGCGCCGCGGGCGTCGATTTGCCAGTGATTTCGCGGTAGAGCGCGTCTGGAGCGAGGTCGGCCCCGTTAGGCCAGTAAACCGCGCCGAATTCATCGATGGCGGCCTGATGGAATAGCGCCTCCTCGCGCAGCGGCTCGAACATTGGGCCGCTCAATTGGCCGGAAAGGTCAATTGTCCCGAAAATCCCGTCGTCAAATTCGACGCTCAAGCGGTAGTTCGACAGAGGGGTAACGCGAACGAGTTTGTTCAACATCGGTTTACTCCAAAGGAGCGATATTTTTCAGCGCTTGGTGCCTTTCGGCAAGCGACCAGTTCTCTCGCAGATCGACCTGGTGAACCTTGGCCCAGCCGCGAACCAACCGGAGCACTCGCGGCGGCAGGTAGCCATCAAGTACCCGAAGACCCTCTATTCCAATCTTCGCCTCGTCGGTTTGCTGGTAGACATGAAAATGCGGCGGCGGATGATCGTTGTAGTAGATGCGGATCGTGATCCCGAAGAAGGAGCTTACCGTCGGCATCAGCTGGAGGGACAACCGACGAGCGGTCTTAATGTCCCCACAGCCGCTTGGAGGCGATTTCGGCGCCCTGCGCCATCGCGGCAAGCTTTTTGAACGAGATGTCGGGGTCGAGCTTGCCGTATCCGGCAAACGTGCCAAAGCCGCAATCACTGCCGGCGATGACCCGCTCGCGCCCGACGATGTCGGCAAAGCGGCAGATCCTCTCGGCGACAAGCT
Organism: uncultured Alphaproteobacteria bacterium; assembly: GCA_963712825.1. GTDB lineage: Bacteria > Pseudomonadota > Alphaproteobacteria > ATCC43930 > CGMCC-115725 > AP-15. The sequence continues at coordinate 112,339 of CAVQJP010000025.1, read as the reverse complement.
CGGGGTGCTCGACGTAATTGGTCGAGGTGTCGAGCACGCCGGGTATCAGGATTTTGTCGTCGGGCAATCTGGTGTCCCGCCACACGGCCCACTCATGCGCGTGGCGCGGGTTGGCGGCCTCGACGACGAGCGCTTGCGGCTTTGCCTTGACCAGGATCGGCGCCACCTTGGCGAACGGGATGTCATGGTCGTGCGGCCCCTCGTAATTGCCCCAGCAGATGTGGATGCGGGCACGGTCGGCCGGCACGTCGCGCAAGGCGTGGTTCAGCACCTCGACGTGAAAGGCGGCGCGCTTCAGAAAATCGGCCTCGCTCAAATCCTGAAAGCTGGTGTGGTGCGCCATCGCGAGATCGGGGCAGTCGAGCTGCAGCACGAACCCGGCGCCGACGATCGCGTCGTATTCCTCCTGCATCGCGGCGGCGATCGCTTCGACATAGGCCTCGTGCGTCGGGTAAAAGGAATTGGCTTGGAACACCGGCACGAGACCGGGCGACGCCGCGGTCATAAAACCCTCGGTCGCCTCGACCTCGTCGAGCGCCGCGCGCAGATTGGCGATGTCCCGGTGCAGCGGCTCGCGGTCGCGCCATTCGATCGGGGCGACGCAAACCGCGCGGCGCGCGACATTGCTGCCGGTCATCCGCTCGTAGGCTGCGTTGAAATTAGGGTGGTCGCGGGTATCGAGCCGCGGCTTGGCCGGCTGATGCCCGGCAAACCCGGTCAGGCGGTCGGCTATATAGGTCGAATACCCCGGCTTTGACATCTCGCCGTCGTTGACGATGTCGACCCCGACCGCGGCCTGGCGGCGGACGATGTCGAGCACCGACTGGCGCACCAGACGGTCGAGCTCGCCCGGGTCGTAGGACTCGCCCTGGTCTTTGCGGACGAGAAGCTGTCTCAGTTCGGGCGGTCGCGGCAGGCTGCCGACATGGGTCGTCAGGATGCGGTCTTTGCTCGTCTTCATCGTTCCTCCCCCCGAACCGGCTTTGTCGGCATGCAGCATGCGCCGGCCGGCTCCGGCCGACAAGGCTCGTCGGCTTGGGTTTGGCTGCTCGGCACCGGCGGCGGGACGATTGACGGCTGCAACCGAGGGCTTTAACTCACCGTTAAGAAAGATTAACACTGCGGCTACAACCAACCGGGCTGGCGCGGCATCGCGCACAGCGGTCAAAGGGAGGAACCGGCATGTTGAGCGCGTCCTCGGCGCGGGTGAACTCTACCGGCGCCCCTGCCGCCAGCGCGGCGGCGAACCGGCGCTGGCTGCAGCTGATCGTCGGCATCGTCTGCATGGTCATGATCGCCAACCTGCAATATGGCTGGACCTTGTTCGTTCATCCGATGAAGGAGGCGCATGGCTGGGAGATAGCCGACATCCAGATCGCGTTCAGCCTGTTCGTGGCGCTCGAAACCTGGCTGACGCCGATCGAGGGCTGGATTGTCGACCGCATCGGGCCAAAGAACGGGCCGCGGCTGATGGTGGCGTTTGGCGGCGTCATGATCGCGATCGGCTGGATCGTCAATTCAGCCGCGGCGACACTGGCGACGCTCTATCTCGGCGCGGTGTTGTCCGGCGTCGGCGCCGGCGCGATCTATGCCACCTGCGTCGGCAATGCGGTAAAGTGGTTCCCTGACCGGCGCGGGCTTGCCGTCGGGCTGACTGCAGCCGGATTTGGCGCCGGCGCGGCACTGACCGTCGTACCGATCCGCGCGGTCATCGCCGGCCACGGCTACGCCGCCGCGTTTTTTTGGTTCGGGCTGGTGCAGGGCGCCATCGTCTTTGTGCTCGCCTGGCTGATGCGCGGCCCCTATCCCGGCGAGACGCCGAATGTCGCGTCGCCAAAGGTGATCCAGACCAGCGAGAGCTATTCGCCGCGCTCGATGCTGGCGACCCCGGTGTTCTGGGTGCTTTACGTGATGTTTGTGCTGGTGTCCGCGAGCGGGCTGATGGCAACCGCGCAGATCGCCTTGATCGCACGCGATTTTCACGTCGCGAATGTCGTGCTGTTTTTCGGCGCCACGACATTGACCATCGCCCTGCTGGTCGACAATGTCGCCAACGGTGCCGCGCGGCCGCTGTTCGGCTGGATTTCCGACAATATCGGCCGCGAATACACGATGGCGATCGCGTTTGGACTCGGCGGGATCAGCTATTGGCTGCTGGGCTCTGCCGGAACCGCGCCATGGGCTTTCGTGATCTTCGCCGGTCTGATTTTTCTGACCTGGGGCGAAATCTTCAGCCTGTTCCCGTCGACCTGCACCGACAGCTTTGGCCCGAAATACGCGACGACCAATCTCAGCCTGCTCTACACCGCCAAAGGCGCCTCGGCGTTTCTGGTGCCGTTGGCGAATGTGATCGTCGCCGCAACCGGCGGCTGGCGGATCGTGTTCCTCGTCACCGCGATCATGAATTTCGTCGTCGTCGCGCTGGCGCTCTTTGTGCTTCGCCCGTTGCGCTCGCGGTCTCTGGTAAGGCACGCTTACCGGCCGGCCGGAGCCGAGTGAGCGCCGCAGCCAAGGGACCAGCCAATGAAGCACAGCAGCGACCGCATTCTGACGACCCATGTCGGCAGCCTGCCGCGCCCGCCCGATTTGCTGGAGTTCCTGGAGGCGCGTGAGACCGGGCGCCCGGTCGAGCAGGCGGCGTTCGACGCCTGTCTTGCCGCCTCGGTCCATGACGTTGTCAGAAAACAGGTCGCGGCCGGCATCGACAGCGTCTGCGACGGCGAGTTCGGCAAGATCTCCTACGCCTTTTACGTCCGCCACCGGCTGTCGGGGATCGGCGCGTTCCGCGGCGGCGCCAACGACCAGCCGCCGCAGACGGCGGCGCACCGCGACCTGCTCGACCATCCCGATTTCCATGAAAGGCTGAACCAGAAGCGCGGCGGCACCTCCTGGTTCAGCCGCGAAGCCGTGCCGTGCTGCATCGGGCCGGTCGTCTACGGCGATCACCGGCCGCTCGATGTCGACCTCGCCAACCTCGCCGCCGCCTGCGACGCGGCAAAGCCGGCCGAAGCTTTTATGAACGCCGCCTCACCGGGGGTGCTGACCAAATTCGTGCCGGATCGCCATTACAAAAACGAAGACGCCTATGTCGAAGCCCTGGCCGACGCGCTGAAGCACGAATACGAGGCGATCCACAAGGCCGGCTTTATCTTGCAGATCGACGCGCCCGATCTCGGCTCGGCCCGGCACAACCAATACCAGCATTTGTCGGATGACGAATTCCTGCGCGTCGCCGAGCGCAACATCGCGGCCCTCAACCACGCCACCGCCGCGATCCCCGAAGACGCGATGCGCATGCATCTATGCTGGGGCAATTACGAAGGCCCGCATACTTACGACATCCCGCTCGCCAAAATCCTCGACGTGGCGGTGCGGGCGCGGCCGGCGGGGCTGTCGTTCGAGGCCGCCAACCCCCGTCATGCCCATGAGTGGGAGGATTTGCGCGACGCCGACATCCCCGACGGCAAGGTGCTGATCCCAGGCGTCATCGACTCGACGACCAATTTTGTCGAGCACCCGCGGCTGATCGCCCAGCGCATCTCCAATTTCGCCAATGCCGTGGGGAAGGAGCGGGTCATCGCCGGCGCCGATTGTGGTTTTGCCACGTTCGCGTTTGTCGACAACGCGGTGGCGCCGTCGGTCGTGTGGGCGAAGCTCGCTGCCCTCACCGAAGGGGCGCAGATCGCCAGCGACCGGTTGTGGGGCCGGCGGCTCAGCGGGCCGCGCTGACCGCGTCGTCCAGCACCTTGCGGATCTTGGCGGCGAGCGCGGCGTAGGTGAAGGGCTTGCCGATCACCTCCACCCCGGGATCGAGCCGGCCGTGGTGCACGATCGCGTTGCGGGCATACCCGGTCGTGAACAGCACGACAAGCTCGGGCCGAATCCGCCGCGCCTCGTCCGCGAGCTGGCGTCCATTGAGCCCGCCGGGCAATCCGATATCGGTGAAGAGCAGCCGCACCGCGGGGTGGTTGCCAAGCACCCGCAGGGCTGCCTGACCGTTCTCGGCGTCGATTACGCGATAGCCGAGCTCGCGGACCATCGCGACCGTGTTGCCGCGGACGTCTTCGTCGTCCTCGACGATCAGCACGACATCCTCGCTGTCGGCGCCGGCCACCGGATGAGCCTCGACGCTCGCATCCGCCGCCGCTTCGGCGCGGCCGATGTGACGCGGCAGGTACAACCGTACCGTCGTGCCCTGGTCGAGCTCGCTGTAGACCGTCACATGCCCGTCCGACTGCCGCATAAACCCGTAGACCTGGGACAGGCCGAGCCCGGACCCGCGGCCGGTCTCCTTGGTGGTAAAAAACGGCTCGAAAACCCGGCCCAAGGTCTCCTTGGTCATTCCGGTGCCGGTGTCGGTGACGGCCACGGTCACATATTGTCCGGGCTTCACCTCTTCGTGACCGGCGGCGTACTCCTCGTCGAGATAGGCGTTGCCGCTCTCAATCGTCAGCCGGCCGCCCCCCGGCATCGCGTCGCGCGCGTTGACCGCCAGGTTCAGCAGCGCGTTCTCAAGCTGGTTGGCGTCGGCGGAAGCCCGCCAGACGCCGCCGGCGAGCACCGTCTCGACGCTGACCGTCTCGCCGAGCGTGCGGCGCAGCAGGTCGGACATGCCGGCGACAAGCTTATTGACCTCGATCGGCTGGGGGGCGAGCGGCTGGCGGCGTGAAAACGCCAGCAGGCGCTGGGTCAGGATTGCCGCCCGCTCGGCGCCGCGCATCGCTGCGTTGGCGAGCCGGTGGATGTCGCCCTCCCCGTCTCCGGCGCGTCTGAGCAAGGTGTCGAGATTGCCGGTGATGACCTGCAGCAGGTTGTTGAAGTCGTGCGCGACGCCGCCGGTAAGCTGTCCCACGGCCTCCATTTTTTGCGCTTGGCGCAACGCCTCCTCGGCCTTCTCGCGCTCGATGATCTGGGCTTCGAGGCTGAAATTCGCCGCCGCGAGCTGGTCCGCCCGCCGCGCCAGCTCGGCGTTCGCTCCACGCAGGGCCGCTTGGCCCGCGGCAAGAACGGCGACCACCAAAGCGGCCAAGGTGAAGAGGAGTGCGATGACGCCATAGCGCGCCGCCCGCCGCGCGATCGGGTCGGCGACCGCCTCGACATAGACGGTGCCGAGCGCGTTGGCGGCCTGCTGCACCGGCGCTGTGACCGCGAGGCTGCTGCGCAAGGACGGCTCGGTCGTCGGCAGGGTCTGCGGCGGCGGCTCGCCTTTGAGCCGCGAGTAGCCGGCGAACAGCGCGCCTCTGGCGTCGTAGACGCCGGCGACTTGAATATCCGGGTTGGCCGCGAGCGCGTTGACGTATTCCTGAGCCGCCTTATGGTCGTTGAAGGTCAATGCCGCGGTGACCGTCGCCGCCAGAATCCGCGCCTGTGCCGCGACCTCGTCGAACTTTTCCTTCTCGTAGGAGCGCTCGAACCACAGCAGCATGACCACCCCCGCCAGCACCAGGGCAATGGCCGCGGCGAGCGCGATCGCCGGCGACAGCTTCTCAAGTTTTCCCATCCTCGAACAACCCTTGATCCAACCGGCGGCACCTAGGTTCTCGGCGTGACCTCGACGGCGAGGCTAAGCAGTTTCGAGCTGATTACCAGCCCATTTGCCGCCGCCGCCGCGTCATCGATCTGAAAGCGCACGTGATTGTCCTGGATGACAAAGTTGATGATCCCCTTTGCGCCTTCGTTGTCCTCGGAGTTGGTGACGCTCAGCACCGGCGTGCCGCGCACCGCCGCCAGCGCTGCCCTGACCGGCTGCGCCGGGGAGGTGCCGGCGAACAGAATTTGACACCCGGAGCCTGCGGTCACAACCGACAGGCGCTGCACCGCTATCGGCCGATTGAAGAGACGCTGACCGGCGACCGCTTCGTCGAGCACATCGCCGAACGGATTGGCGCCGAGGACACAGATCACAAAGGGGCTCTCGGGCGATGCGAAGGCGGTCTTTGGCCATTCGACAAACGGGGCGAACTTGTAGAGATAGGTCGCCTTTATCGCCCGCTCCAGCAAACCGTTCTCCTGGGCGGGAGCCGGCGGGGTCGCGAGCAGCATCGTCACGCAGGCGGCGAGCACAACCTGCCACAAGGCGCGCCATGGCATTGCCATACCGCCGCCAGTCAAAAGCTCGCGCGCATCAAAAGCTCGCGCGCATGCGAAAGAAAACCGAGCGCGGGATATACCTCGGCGGCGAGGTCGACGGGTCGAAAACCTCGAGATGGTAGGGATGGAGCAGGTTGAAGCCATCGATTTCGAACGTCGTCGCCGGCGTCGCATGCCAGGCCAGCCGGGCGTCGGCTTCGACATAGGAAGGGACGTTCGAGGGCGACACCCGACCGACATCACGCAATGACGCGTCGAGCTCGACTGCGGCAGACAGGTTCATTTCCGAGCGGAGCTGCGCCTGATACGCCGGGTCCTGACCCGCCGACTGCAGGTCGGAAAGATCGGTGGCGCCGGGGTTCAGCTGCAGGTTCTTGTGCAGCCAGCTGACGCCGGGCTTTAGCCGCCACCACTCCAGGATGCTGTAGGTGGCCCACGCCTCGATGCCATAGGTGTTGCCGGCAAGGCCGTTCATCAAGACGATCGGCAAACCGCCATTGGTGAACGCGTCGGTCCGCAAGTTGCTGTACACATTGTAATAAGCGGAGAGCGACAGCGACGTGGCGGGGAGCGGCTGGCCGCGGTAGCCGACTTCGTATGCGGTCAGCTTTTCCGTTTCGAAGTTTGGCGACGGCGCGAGAAAACCCGGGTCTTCGAGCTCGCGGTCGATCCGTGACGGCGTGCGGATCGCCCGCGACACCGCAGTCCAGAAGAAGACGTCGGGTGTCGCCTGCCAGCCAAGCCGTATGTTCGGCAAGGGGGACAGTCCGGTGAAGGTGTAGTACTCGGCCTTCATGCCGAGGGTCAGCACCAGGTTGCTGCGCAGCGAGATCTCGTCCTGGGCGAAAACATTGCCAAGCCACAACAGCTTCGTCGGCTGGGCGAAGAAGAACGCACCCGATGAAAACAGGTCTTCCTGCCACGCCCGGCCTTCGGCGCCCCAGACGAGCTGGTTGATGCCGAGCTTCATGTTCTGCTGAGCCTGCACATCGTAGGTGTCGAGGCGTTCCAGCAAGCTCGGCACCGTCTGGTTGTCGCTCTCGTAATAGGCCTGCAGCTTGACCGTCGAGCCGTTCTCCAGCCGGCGCGACCAGAAGCCGTTCAGGTTCCCGCCCCAGAACTGACCGTTGTTGTCGACGATGCTGTGGTCGTAGAGGTCGCCCTCCATCGTATAGGCGTTGGCGCCGGAATTGCCGTCGACGCGAAACCCGGTTTGGCCGCCAAAAAACGCATCGCTCGGGATGTCGGCGCCGTGATAGGGCGGCGTGCTGGCGCGGTCAAAACCGTAGCCGTAGACGCGATAAGTGGCGTCGTCGCCGATCCTGCCGCCGTAGCGCAGGGTGTCCTGGCGGGCCTGGTTGCCGCCGCCGCCATCCTGCAACCCGCCCTGGGTGTCGTGCGAATCCTTGGTGATGATGTTGATGACGCCGTTGACGGCGTTGGCGCCGTAGAGCGTGCCGCCGGGGCCGCTGATGACCTCGATCCGCTCGATGTTGTCGAGCGGCACGTCGACCTGGTCCCAGAATACGGTGTCGGCGAGCGGCGAGTAGACGCTGCGGCCGTCGATCTGAACGAGCAGCTTGTTATCCGATTCGGGCGAGTTGAAGCCGCGCGCGGTGATCGCCCAGTTGTAGGCGTTGAGCCGGGCGACTTCGAGGTTCGGCGCCAGCCGCAAAACCTCGGGCAGGTTGGTGGCGCCTGAGCGGACGATGTCGTCGGCGGTGATGACGTAGACCGCGGCCGCTGCCCGGCTGACCGGCTCCGGGCTCTTGGTGACCGAGGTCACCTCGAGATGAGCCAGATCTTCGATCGACAGCTTGCCGAGATCCTCGACGCTCTGGGCCCGCGCGCCGGCGCCGGCGATCGCGCCGATAAAGAGAGCAGCGGCAAGTGCCGTGCGCAAACGCAGCCGCTCGCGGCGGCAGGCCCGCGCGGGACAAACCTCGGTGCGCCTCACCTTTCCACCCGATCCCCTCCCCCGCGGGGGTGTCAGCCAGTCGCCGCGGCGCCCTTTCCTGCAACCGTCGCGTTTGCGACTTAGACTAACCTATGCTCGCTCAGTGCTTCAATTGTTCATGCGTTTCGTCTTGATGGGAGACCGGAGCGGTGAGTTGCAATCGCTTCGCGCGAGCAAACCCGACGCCGCCGCCAACGGTCCCGCGGCAACGCGCCGAGCGCCGGGCTCGGGCGGTCAAGCCGAGCGCGCCGGAATGACCGGTACGTTGTCGATCAGCCGGGTGCGGCCGAGATGGGCGGCGGCGAGAACGCGGCAAGGTGCGGTCACGAGGTCGACGACCGGCGCCAGGGTTTCGGCATCGCGAATTTCGAGATATTCGACATTGAACCCGGCTCGGGTGAGCCCGTCGCGCCCTCGTTCTGTCGCGTGGGCGACCGTGGCAGGCGAGCGAGCGAGCGTTGCCGCGACCTCGCGCAGAATACGGGCGAGACCGGGGGCGATGCGGCGCTCGTCGGGGGACAAATACAGATTGCGCGAGGACAATGCCAGCCCGTCAGGCTCGCGCACCGTCGGGACGCCGGCGATATGCACCGGAAGATCGAGATCGCGCGCCAGGCGACGGATCACCAGCAGCTGCTGATAGTCTTTTTCGCCAAAATAGGCGATGTCGGGCAGCGACTGGATCAAGAGCTTGGTTACGACCGTGGCGACGCCGTCGAAATGGCCGACGCGATGAGCGCCGCACAGCCCTTCGCTCAACCCGCCGACCCGAACCAGGGTCGAAAACCCCGCCGGGTAGATTTCGTCGCCGGCAGGGACAAAAGCGAGATCGGCGCCCGCCGCCTCCAGCATGTCGAGATCGGCGGCCTCGCGGCGCGGATAGGCGCCGAGATCCTCGGTGGGCGCGAATTGCTTCGGGTTGACAAAGATCGTAGCGACAACGCGGCCGCAATCGCCGCGCGCCGCTCGAACCAAAGCCAGATGACCGGCGTGCAGCGCGCCCATCGTCGGCACCAAGCCGATGCGCTCGCCGGCTCTGCGCCAACCGGCCACGTGCGCTCTGAGCTCGCCGATTGTCCGCGCTTCCCGCACCCGACCCTCTCCGCCGTCTCCGCCGCCGCAAGTTAGCAAACGCGCGCCGGCCGGTCTCGTGTCCGGCAACGCGCGGGCGCGGCGATCGGTGCTCGCTCGAGGCTGGTGAGATATCCCGACGCGGAAGGAGGGCCCGAGATTTCGTTATGCCAGGGCCGGCGCCGCGGCGCGCTGAGGACGCCCCAACGCTTTGAGCGTGACCGAGAGCCCGTCGAGCAAACTTACGCGGGCGCGAAACCCGAGCTTTTCGGCTGCAAGACGCGGGTCCCCGATCGAGATCGGCACCTCGGCGCAGCGCGCCGGGCGGCAATAGGCGACAAGCTCGGTCCCGCACAAATCGGCAATCATCTCCGCCACGCGGCTTATGGTTGTGCCTTTCCCGGTGCAGACGTTGAACAGCGGCGCCGACGGGCTCGCCGCAGTCATCGCCCGCCGCAAGGCCGCGACAGCGTCGGTTATATAGGTAAAGTCGCGCACCTGGTTGCCGTCACCAAAAATATCGATCGGCTCGCCGCGCCGCAGGCGGTCAAGGAAGATCGCGATCACTCCCGAATAAGGCGAGCGCGGGTCCTGGCGCGGACCATAGATGTTGAAAAACCGCAATCCGGCAGTGCTTAACCGGTGGGTCAGCCCGGCGGCGCGGGCATGCAATTCGCCCGCCCGCTTGTCGGCACCGTAGGCGCTGAGCGGCATGGCGCAACTCTGTTCGCCGACCGGAGCGCCGCCGCTGTTGCCGTAGACGGCGGCGGTCGAGGCGTAGACCACCGGCACGGCCTTGTCCCGGTGCAGGCGACGGACCGCATTGAACACGTTAACAGTCCCGGTCAAATTTACTTGGTGCGTGCGCAGCCAGTCGCGATTGCAGCGCTCTACCGAGGCGATCGCCGCCAGGTGAAAGCAGCCGTCGACGCCGTCAAATGCCGGTCCGACAGCGTCGGCATCGACGACATCGGCTTTGAGAAACTCCGCTGCCGGAGGGATGTTGCCGCGGTTGCCGCTGGACAGGTCGTCGAGCACCCTGACGGCGTGCCCGTCATCAAGCAGTGATTCGACAAGGTGCGAGCCAATAAAGCCGGCGCCTCCGGTCACCAGATAACGAGCCATCGCAAACCTTTAGTCAGTTGCGGAGTAGAGGTGGATCATTTGGGCCGAGAGCGGCCGCCGAGCGATCGGCGAGCCGGTTGCCGACAATTCCGCACCCGAACACGCGGCAGTCGGAAAGGTTCCGTTGCCGAGCCGCTCGGGCGCCAAAGCCGCAGACAAACCAAATTCGGCCCCAACCGGTTTTTATTGCCGTGTGGCAGTGTGCCAAGCACACCTAACGCCATTTCGTTGCGCTGGAAAGCGAAATCAAGGTTAACAATTCTGCAATACCAGCCGCCCCGCCCGTCTCCGCTAGAAATTGGTCAGATATTGACCTGGACGCTGCGCGATTTAGCCTACGGAACCGCTCCATTCCCGGTAGGAAGACGGGGTGCCGGAAACCGTGCGTCCCCGGCCGCCGGAGCAAAACCCCCGGGGTAAATCCGATGCGGGCGGCAAATCCGACGCGGGCGGCAAATCCGCCCGGAGCAAATCAGTGGCAAGCAATCGGTCCGGCGTCGGCTGTGCCGTCTTGTCCTTGACGGCGGCAACAGGCTGGGCACGATCGCCCGAATGCCTAACGGGTGGAGAGGGACGCGTCCTTTGGCTGCGGTCAGCGAATTAAGCAGGTCGGCAAGCGTCCAGCGCGGCCGTGATCAGCAGACCGGCGCCCGCTCTCGTAGACGCCGGCCCCCGGCGATATTGCTGCTCGCTCTTGGGTTTTGGCTCGGCGCTCAAACCGGCGCCTGGGGGACCCAGAGATTTCAGGCCGACGAGTGGATCACCGAATGCGGCGGCAGCGGCGGCTGCTCGATCACCGTGCCGTTTTGGCAGGACGGCTATGACGGCAAAGGCTCGTTTGCGCTCGTCATCATGTTGCAAACCGGCAATATCGGCATCGTCGGCACCCCGTCACCGATGCGGGCGGTGCTCCGGGTCGACAAAAACCCAGCGGCGACGTGCAGCGGCCCGCGCTGTATTTTTCCGACCGGACAATCGCTCGCGGTGGTCAGACAACTCGCTGCCGGCTCGTTGATCCTGATTGACGTCTTCACCGCAAAGTCGCAGTTCAGCTTTAGCCTGAGCCCAAAAGGTTACCAAGAGGGGGTCGCACAAATTCGCGCCTGGGGCTACCAAGCCAGCATCGACTGACCGGCCAAAGAGCGACCGCAGAGCGACCGCCCGGCGACAAGCCGCCTTCGGGTGCAAGTCGTCAGAAATGAAAATAAGCGAAAACGGGTAGTAAGATCGCCGCCCATGTCAGTAGCGACAGGCCGAAAATGGTCAGCGCCGCGGTCCGGACCGGCAACCGGTCTGCATCAACCCGGTTGTGTCCTTGGCTGAAATCGACGTACAGAGAATTGGCGTGCATCGCAGTCTTCCACATATCTCTTCAGACAACAGCAGCAGGAAAATAGGGTTCCGCGCCCGTGCCGCCAACGATAATCGCTGCGATTTTTATGCTTATCCGAGTGTATTACAGTAGAAACCGTTGCTGGATTAAATATAAATTTGTATCAAAATGTGTTTCATGCGCCGGTTGCGGCCCAAAATCCGGTCCTGGAACAGACCATCCACGGGCAGAAAAACCCGGCTTCTGAAAAGCAGTCGGCCGCAGGCAGCGCCAGGCGCCAGGCTAACGGCCCTTACCCGTCGCCCGCGAGAGTTGCGTCGATGGTCCGCCGTTCCGCACCAAGCCGGTCGGCGATACGTGCGCTCGCCTTGCCGTCGCCATAGGGGTTGGCGACCCGGCTCATCCGCCGATATGCCTCCGGGTCGTCGAGCAGCGCGCTCATTGCGGCGTAAAGGCGCTCTTCGTCGGTGCCGACCAACTGCGCCAGCCCCAACTCCATCGCCTCGGGCCGCTCGGTGGTCTCGCGCGTGACCAGCACCGGCTTGGCGAAAGAAGGCGCCTCCTCCTGAATCCCGCCGGAATCGGTGACGACAAAATGGCAACGCCGCAACAGGTAGACGAGCTCGGGGTAGTCGACCGGCTCGACCAGACGGATGTTCCGACGCCCGGCCAACGGCTCGAAGGCGCGGCGGACATTGGGGTTCGGATGCACCGGAAAGATGATTGCGACATCGGGCCGCAGCGCGATCCGGCCGATCGCGGCGGCGATCCGGGACAGCCCGCCGTCAAAGCTCTCGCGGCGGTGGCCGGTCATCAGCACCAGCTTCCTGCCGGCGATTTCGCCGGCAAAGGCATCGCCCACCGCCGCCGCCCGCCGGCGCAGCTCGGCCCGCGCGTCGAGCCGGTGGGACATCCACAGCAACGCATCTATTCCGGTGTTGCCGGTCACCAGGATGCGGCCCTCCGCCAACCCCTCGCGCAACAGGGCGTCGCGCGCCCGCGCCGTCGGGGCAAAATGCAAATCGGCGATGCGGCCAACGAGCAGCCGGTTAACCTCCTCCGGCCACGGCGCGTAAATGTCGCCGGTGCGCAACCCCGCCTCGACATGCGCGACCGGGATGTGGTGATAAAAGGCGGCGAGCGCCCCGGCAAAGGTCGAGGTTGTGTCCCCCTGGACGATGACCCGGTCGGGGCGCCAGGCGGCGAGAACCCCGCTGACCCCCGCCAGCACCGCGCCGGTCAGATAGGCGAGGTCCTGATCGGGCCGCATGACGTCGAGGTTCCAGTCCGGCCGCAGCTCGAAGAGTTCGAGAAACTGCGCCAGGATTTCGCGGTGCTGGCCGGTCGCGCAAATCCTGCAGTCGAAGTCGGGGCGGCCGGCCAGTTCCCGGATGACCGGCGCCAGCTTGATGGCTTCGGGCCGGGTGCCGAAGACAAAGAGCAGCTTCATCAGACGGGTCGCCTCTGACGGCGGGCGAACGCTCGCCATTGGTCAGCCCGCGCCGTGGGTCAGCCCGGTCGCGTCGATGACCATGCGCCGCATCAGCTCGTTCTGCGGGATTTTGCGAAACGGCGAATGAGCGACGAGAATGGCGACGATGTCGGCTTGGCGCACCGCATCGATGGTGTCGCACAAGGACACGTTCGGCAATTCGGCCAGCCCCACCGGCAACTCGCGCAGATTGGGGTCGGCGACCAGAACCCGGCCATCCGTGTCGCGCGCCAGCGCGGCGGTGATGTCAAGCGCCGGGCTTTCGCGCAAATCGTCGACGTCGGGCTTGTAGGTCAGCCCAAGACAGGCGATCACCGGATGCTTGAGGCGCTCGGCCCGCTCGCGGATCTGGGCCACGACAAAGCGCGGCTTGGCGTCGTTGACCTCGCGCGCGGTTCGGATCAGCCGGGTATGTCCCGGCGCCGAAGCAACGATGAACCAAGGGTCGACCGCGATGCAATGGCCCCCAACCCCGGCGCCCGGCTGCAGGATCGAGACCCGGGGATGCCGGTTGGCAAGCTCGATCACCCGCCAGACATTTAGGCCAAGCTGGTCGCAGACGACCGACAATTCGTTGGCAAAGGCGATGTTGACGTCGCGGTAGGCGTTTTCGACGAGCTTGACCAGTTCCGCCGTCGGCGCGTCGGTGCGGAACGGGGTCCCGCGCAGAAACACGCGGTAGACCGCCTCGGCATGCTCGGCGCAGGCTTCGGTCATGCCGCCGATGATGCGGTCGTTCTCGATCAGCTCGCGGACCATCTGCCCCGGCAACACCCGCTCCGGGCAATGGGCGACATGGATGTCGAGCGGCTCGCCGCGGCGCTCCGGCGGGAAGCGCAGATCCCGGCGCAGACAGGCGAGCCGGGCCGCCAGACGCGCCGTGGCGCCGACCGGCGAGGTCGATTCGAGGATCACGACGTTGCCGGAGGCGAGCGCCGGCGCGATCGCATCGGCGGCGGCGTCGATAAAGCCGAGATTGGGCGAGTGGTCGTCGTTGAACGGAGTCGGGACCGCGATGATGAACGCATCCGCGGCCTCGGGGCGGTCGGTCGCGCGCAGCTTGCCCAAGGTCGTGGCCGCGCGCAGCAGCATGTCGAGGTCGGGCTCGGGGAAATAGGGCTGCCCGGCATTGACCGCAGCGACGACGCGCGGGTTCACGTCGACCCCAACCACGTCGACGCCGCGGCTGGCGAGGGTGGCGGCGGTCGGCAGGCCGATATAGCCGAGGCCGACAACACATACCGTCTTGATCGAATAGTCCATGCTGCGACCGTGCCTGAACCTTTGCCCGCCGCGCGGCATCCCCTCTATCGGGGCCGTCGCCCGCCACCTTTATACAAAACCGCTCGTAACGGCAAGCCCAGTTGCCGGATTAAGTTGGTTAAGCCTTCGATACCATGGCGTTCTACTATTAACTGGTTCGCATCGAAGATTTACGCGCGGTAAACGACAGGCAAACGGAGACTTGCTGAAACCATCGCCCATGCCGCGTCTCGATTTCGGTTGGCCGAGGCTGCGGGCGGGCGTAGCCTACCCACGATCAATCTGTGAACGATCAATCTGTGAACGATCAATCTGTGAAAGGCCACATCTACCCGCAAAGGAGTGCGCCATGGACACCGAGCAGCACCCGAGCGTCGAGCAGCACCTGTTTGCCGATGACGGGATTGTGCCCAACAACCCGCGCCTGCCGCTCATCGTCTATCGCGCCGTGCTCGATACGGGCCCCGGCGCCGCCGCGGCTTGCGAGGCGCTGTTTGCCGCCAATGGCTGGAGCGGCGGCTGGCGCGGCGGCGTCTACCCCTACCACCACTATCACAGCACCGCGCACGAGGCGCTCGGCATCGTCGCCGGCTCGGCCCAGGTGCGCCTCGGCGGCGAAGGCGGCGCGGTTGTCGCGCTGCATGCCGGCGACGTGGTTGTGATCCCGGCCGGCGTCGCGCACAAGGGCGAGGCGACGAGCCCCGACCTGTTGATCGTCGGCGCTTATCCCGGGGGTCGCGGTCCCGACATGCGGGTCCCGGGCAAAGGCGACCGCGAGCGCGCGCTCGCCAATATCGAACGGGTGCCGACGCCCGCCGCCGACCCAGTGCGCGGCGCCGCGGGGCCGCTCGTCGAGCGCTGGCGTGCCGGAGGGGCGCGCTGAGCTACAGGCAGCTACCGCTGTAGACGACATCGCCGCCATTGCCGAAATCAGGCTCGGTCGGCGGCTGGGTGAAGGCGGCGCGCTGCGGCGGTATCACCAGGTAGCGCTGGTAGACGACGTAGCCGGCGCGGCACATGCCTTGGGCTTCCAGGGTCTCGGCAAGCCAGTCGCGACGGATCTGCTCGGCCCCGCCATCGGCGTTTGGGGTCATGACGGTGTTGGTGTGCGCGGCGTAGACAAAATTGCCGCCGGGGCCGGGGGTGAAGCTTTGGACCCGCACGCGGTCGTTGTCGATGCAGCCGGACAGCGCGGCGACGGCCAGCGACGAAACCAGACAGCCAAGGGCAAGCACGCGCATCGCATAAAACCTCTGATCGACCCGGCGCTGTCTTCCCTCATTTCGCCGGCCGAGGCAAGCTGCGGCCGATCCCTGTTGCCGGCGAGCCATGGTCGGTGCCGCCGCGCGCAATTTGAGCGGCCCGCGATTTGAGAGGCCAAGGATGAGCTACAAAGATCTGCTGGTGGCGCTCGATTCCGCGGCGGACACGCGCGGGCGCATCGAGCTTGCTGCCGATCTTGCCGAGCGCTTTGGCGCGCATCTTGTCGGCCTTTATGCGGTGCCCAGCCGTGAAATGCCGCGGCGCGGCAGCTATGCCGATCTGGCGGTGCTCGCACCGGTTTATCGCGAATGGCTGGAGCGCTCCTTAGCGCAGGCCGACGCGACGCGCGTGGCGTTTGAACATGCCGCCGGGCTGCGCGGCATTTCGAGCGAATGGCGGGGAGCGGCCGAAGGCTGGGAAGCCGACCCAGCTTTGCATGCGCGCTACGCCGATCTGGCCATCCTCGGCCAGCGCGACCCCGGCAATGACGAGATGGCTCTGGTTCGGCCGGGGCCGGAGCACGTGACATTGGCGTCCGGCAGGCCGATCCTGGTCGTCCCCCACGCCGGCCGCTTCGAGCCGGTCGGCCGCCGCGTATTGGTCGCGTGGAATGCGAGCCGCGAGGCGGCGCGCGCCGTCGCCGACGCGATGCCGCTATTGGCGGCGGCCGACATCGTCACGGTGCTCGCGGTCGACCCGCAAACCGGACCCGACGGGCATGGCGACGTTCCCGGCGCCGACATCGCGCTGCACCTCGCTCGCCACGGGGTCAACGTGCGGATCGAGCGCACCGTCTCGGCCGCGGTGCCGGTAGGCGAGTTGCTGTTGTCACGCACCGCCGATCTCGGCGCCGATTTGTTGGTGATGGGCGCCTACGGCCATTCGCGGGCGCGCGAGCTGCTGCTCGGCGGCGCTACCCGCTCGATCCTCGCCGCGATGACGATCCCGGTCCTGATGTCGCATTGAGAACCGGCTGTCCAACGCGATCCCACAGCGGGCGAGGTTCGCAAATGCTCGCCCCCACTCGCGAATAACCGAGGCCGAACACTGCCGAACCGGCGTTACGCATTACCCGGCCGGCTCGACGCTCGTCCCCGCGAAAGCCGGGACTGAGAGCCCTGCGGCTGGAGCGGTTTCCGACCAATTCGTTACCCCTTACCCAGTTCCGGTTGGGGCTCGGCTGGGGGCGGCGAGCAGGTGCGATTTGATCATCGCGTCCCGGGCGCGCGAGGGTTTGGCGCTCTGTCAAAGATCCTGACAGTCCCGCTCCTCGAGGATCCAGGCGGGCGGCGTTGGCCGGACCGGATTGACAATCCTTGGTTTGGCGGATGCTCGCACTTTCGCATGCAGTTGAAAAAACAACGGCATTCCAATGGTCATGGCCCGACCTAGAACCAAGCCGTCCTGGAATTCCCGTGGTTCTTCCTCTCGGCGATCCCGAGCAATATCAGGTAGTGATAATACTCTCTTAAAGAGTGAAAGGCGTCGCTGGATTTTACGATTCGGCCATATCTGTCGGGCTAAGGTGCATTCAACCATTTGAAAAGGTGGTCGTTTTATCGGTCGGCCCACAAATTGCTTCCCGCCTTGATACCTGCAATTCGTAGAGGAAGTAGTCTGATGCGACCGATGCACAACCTTATGGCCGGGGCACTTGTCGCCGGCGCGCTGGCGGCGATGGCGCCGTCCGCCGAAGCCAACACGATCCTCGGGTCCATCTGGGAAAACGATTCGACCGGCGCCATGGATGCAACCCCGGCGAACGTGCCGGGGACGACACCCGACGTGACGTTTACCGCACCCGACCCGCTCAACTTCAGCAGCGCCTCGGCCTACACGATCGGCGAGTTTCTCGCGAGCGGGAACGGCTCGACGGTGCTGACCGGCAGCTCGCAGCTCGGCAACACGCTCGACAACACGATCTTCAACTTCACTGGAACCGTGTCGGTAACCAATGGCGAGACGTTTACCGCAGGGCATGACGACGGAATGACGCTGGTCATCGACGGCATGACGGTGATCGACGCGCCGGGACCGACCTCCTTCAGCGTCTCGACCGAGACCTACACCGGACCCACCGGCAACTTTGCGTTCCAGCTCGTCTATGGCGAATGCTGCGGCGCGCCGGCTGACCTTTCAATCTCGTTGCCGTTTGTCTCGCCCACGGTGCCCGAACCTGCCTCGCTGGCGATCCTCGGCAGCGCGCTGTTCGGGCTCGGCGCCATCCGCCGGCGTCGCCGTCGCGCCTGACCGACAAAAGACCCGCACGAGCGGCGGCGCCTTCGGGCGCCGTCGTCGTTTGCAGACCATCCGGCGTTTGTTGGCGCCATACCGGCCACGGGTTTGCTTAAACCGGGCGGGTGCCTTTGAGCTGGGTGCGGTGCATCAGCCGGCGGGCCGACGGGTCAAAGGCATCGCGGCGGTGCATTGCGCAGCGATTGTCCCACCAGATCAAGTCGCCGACCCGCCAATCCTGACGCCAGGTGAATTTCTCCTGGGTCGTGTGGTCCCACAGCTCGTCGAGCAGCTGCTCGCTCTCTTCGACCGAAAACCCGCGGACATAGGCGTTGATCCGGCGGCCGAGAAAAAGCGCCTTTTTTCCGGTCTCGGGATGGGTCCGCACGACAGGCTGGTGCGCGCCCGGCACCTTCGACAAATCGGCCACGGTCTCGAACCCCTTATGCGCCTTGCCGGTGCTCGAATGGGTCGCGGCATGGATCATCGTCAGCCCGCCGATCCGGCGCCGCGTTTCCTCGGGCAAGGTTTCATAGGCCGCATACATATTCAAAAAATAGGTCGACCCGCCGGCACTCGGCGGCGGCGCTTCCAATGACCGCAACAAGCTCGCCGCCGGCGGCACGTCCACAAACGAGCTGTCGGTATGCCAGAACGCCTCGCCGTCGCCGAGGCCGCCGACCGCCTTGCCGTCCTCGACGATGTTGGAGATGACCGAGATCTCGGGCGGGATTTCCTGGCGCCGGCCCGCGGTCTGGGTCTCGACCCCGTATTGCTTTGCAATCAGCGCGGCCGGGTTGAATTCGAGCTCGCCGAACTGGCGGGTGAACGCCATGTGCTGCGCGTCACTCATCGGCTGGCCGCGAAACCGTAATACCAGATGATCGAGCCAGGCGGCGCGGATCGCGTCGCGATCGGCGGCGGAAAGCGGCTCGCGGATATCGACGCCGCGGATCTCGGCGCCGAGCCCGGCTTCGAACGGGACGATTTCAATGCCCATGACCGTCACTCCGCCGCCATTGCCTGGACGCCGAAATCGTTGATCGACACCCGCCAGTGGATGCGGTCTTCCTCGGGCGGGTAGTCGCCGGCGGCCTTGTGGTACGAGCAGCGGTTGTCCCAGATCACGATGTCGCCTTTGCGCCAGACATGGTGGTATTCGGCGTCGGGCGCGATCATCCGCTCCTTCAATTCGGCGATCAGCGCGTCGCCCTCGCGGTCGTCGACGCCGACAAAGCCGACAATCTTGCCGGGGTCGAAATAGAGCGATTTGCGCCCGGTTTCCGGGTGGGTGCGGACGATCGGGTGGTAAACCGGGGTCCAGTCCTGGTCCTCGGGATTGAGCAATCGCGCCTTGCCGCGCCGCCCGCCATAGCTGAACGCACCGACCACGCCGTCGAGCCGCTCCTTGAGCCGTTGCGGCAACCCGTCATAGGCGGCATAGGCGTTGGCGAACAAGGTGTTGCCGCCGCGGCTCGGCACCGCCAGCGCATAAAGCTGGGTCGCCTTGAACGGCGCCTGGTTGTAGGCCCCGTCGGTGTGCCAGCCTTCGGCGCCGCGGCGGTAGATTTCTTCCCGGATCTTGCCGTCGGCGTCGAACTTGTTGATGCCGAGCATCGTGATCTTTGGATGCTCGGGGTGCCGGGTCGATTTCGACGGGTGCGGCACGACCGGGCCAAAGCGCTCGCTGTAGCGGATGAAATCGGGGATCGTCAGCTCCTGGCCGCGCACGCACATGACGTTGTGGTCGAGCCAGGCCTGGTAGATCTTGCGCCACTCGGCCTCGCTCATCGTCTTGACGTCGACCCCGGTCACCTCGACCCCGATCTGCGGCCCCATGCAGCGGATTTCGACCATTCTCATTCCTCCCGAGCGCAATGACGCAGCCTCGGCCCCCGGTTCGCCCGGTGTCAACCTGGAGAAATGCCATGGTTGCCATGCACCGAAACCGGTAATCTTCCCGTCTGGTCTGGGGAGGCGAGCATGAAATTGGTGATGTTCGAGGCGGGCGGGCACAGCGAGCCGACGCCCGGATTGCTGACCGATCGCGGCGTCGTCGACGTCGGCGGTGTCGTCGAGCGTGGCCATACCCCGCAACTGACGATGCAGAATTTGATCGACGGGTTCGACCGGCTGCAGCCGACATTGGAACAGCTCGCGGCCGAAGGCGAGGCGGTGCCGCTCGACCGGGTGCGGCTGCGCCCGCCCTTGCCGCGGCCCGGCAAGATTTTGTGCTGCATTGCCAATTACTGGGAGCATGCGCAGCGCGAGGCGCGGCCCTTAAACATGTTCCTGAAAAATCCCGAAGCGGTGGTCGGGCCCGGGGACACGATCCGACTGCCTGAATTCACCGAGCCGTGGATTTTTATGCACGAGGCGGAGCTGGCGCTCGTCATCAAGGGGCCGGCCAAAAAGGTCAGCCAGGCCGATTGGCGCAGTGCGGTGTTCGGCTATACCGGGCTGATCGATGTGTCGGCGCGCGGCGAAGGCCGGCGCACCTGGAAGGCCGGCAGCTGGCTCGGCAAGTCGTTCGACACCTTTGCCCCGATCGGCCCGTGCATCGCCACCGCCGACGAAATCCCCGAGCCCAATGACGTTGTCGTGCGCTTTTGGAACGACGGCCAGCTGCGCCACAACTACAACACCGACGACATGGAGCACCGGGTTCCGGAGCTGATCGAGTTCGCCTCGACGGTGATGACCTTGAACACCGGCGACCTGATCGCCTGCGGCACCAATCACGAAGGGCTCGGCGCCCTGCAGGACGGTGAGACCGTCGAGATCGAAGTCCAGCACGTCGGGCGGATGTCTTTGAAGGTCGCCGACCCGCTGAAGCGCAAATGGGAGCGCGGCATCTATATGGGCGTCGACTCGACCAACCCCGAAGCCGTCCATCGCCATCGCCCGCCGGGCGCGGATTAAGCGCTGCGGCGCAGCGATCGTTAAAGCTCGCTGCTCCTTGCGTAAGTCCTTAACGACGCCCAGTGACATCGAAAAGCCGAGCGCGCGGATTTTTATAGCGCGGCGTCCGGAAGCTTGCGATAAGCGCGGTTCGGGCGAGTTTTCGAATCCGGCTTGATCGCTAGCGGTGTGAACCGTTGCGAGTCAGCCGGCTAAACCAACCCGGCGCCGGATTTTTGGGGAGAGAACCCGGTCTTTGCTTGGGAGAGAAAAAGCATGTCAACGACCATTGCGGAAAAAGCGTCGCCGCACCACCGCCCGTCGATTGCTGCTGGCGGGATCATGCTGCTGGGGTCGGCTTTTCTGCCGGCGACCGCATTTGCGCTCGACACCCAGGCGGCATGGCAGGGGATTGCGACGGTTACCGCCTCGACCACCGCGCAATGCGCCGGGATTGGCGCAACGACGGTGGGCGACGCCATGGTTTCCGTCTTCCGCCCCAAAATTGCCAGCACCGATACCAAAACTTATTTGTCGTTTGTCTTTCTTCGCGCGGCCTTTACAGTCGAAAACACCAGCGAATCCACAATCCACCAAATGCACGGCGCTGGGAACGACGATATTCTCGGGGTGGACGGCCGAGCAAACTTTATCGACGGAGCCGGGACCTACAGCTTGGCCATAAGCCCGGCGGCGGTGGTCGCGACGACCCCGGTCATCACCATCACCGGCAAGATCAACAACTACTTTAACGTGACCGGCTGTGACGTCACCTTCACCGGGGTGTACGCCAAGCGCGTTAATTGAGGCGGTTGGCGGCCGCTCTCGGGAACCGCCAAGCGCCACGCCAGCACCCAGTTGAGAGGATCGCCAATGACCGACATCCGCAAGATCGTCACCCTGCGCGAGGTTGTCTTCGCCGAGCGTGGTGCTGTGGCGGCGCGGCCGATCGTGCGCGCCGTCGGGATGGCGGTCATCCGCAACCCGTTTGCCGGCCGCCGCACCGCGGATTTGCGCGAGCTGTTCGAAGCGGGGGCGGCGCTCGGCGAGCGGATTATGCCCGAGCTCGTCAAGTTGCTCGACCGGCCGGCGGTGTCCTATGGCAAAGGCGCCATCGTCGGCGTCGACGGCGAGATGGAGCATGGCGGCGCCTGCGTACACCCGATGCTCGGGCGACCGATGCGCGCGGCGGTCGGCGGCGGCCAAGCCGTCATCTCCTCGAACGTCAAGGTCGCAGCGGCGGGCGCCATCCTCGACGTGCCGCTCGGCCACAAGGACGATTCCTGGTCGTTCGCGCATTTCGACACGATTACGGTGTCGCTCGCCGACGCGCCGCGCCCGGCCGAGATCCTGGTGATCATGGCGATCGCCGATGGCGGCCGGCTCGACAACCGCTGCGGCACCGCCCCGATCCGCTGACCCGAAGTCGGTCCAACGAGCGTCGGCGTACAGCGCACGATACGTCGTTGACGACGCGTAGCGCGCGATGCGTCATTGACCGCGAGCCGCCTTAAATTGCCGCCGGATCGGTCATTGCGGGCGAAGCGAGGCGATCTCCAACCGCTGGGCATCGTCTGGGTGGGATTGCCTCGTCGCCGCGCTCCTCGCTATGACACCGCGCCTGGGGGTGATCGGCGCTCCTGCTATCGCCGCGCGTAGACGGTGCCGCCTTCGACCCGGATTTCGTAGACCGGCACGTCGGCCGAGATCGGGCCGTCGAGGAGCTTGCCGGTGCGGATGTCGAACTGGGCGAAATGCAGTGGGCACTCGATCACGCAGCCCTCCAGCCTGCCGCGCGACAGGGGCGCGTTGCGGTGGCCGCAGACATCGCGCAGGGCGTAGAAATTGCCCTCGACATTGGCGAGCACGATGCGTTCGCCCTCGACCGCGGCGAACTTCATCTCGCCCGGCGCCAAATCGCTGACGCGAGCGACGGCGACAAAGCCTTCTTCCAGCATGCGGTGCGTCCTGGCGTCCCCCGACAGCGAGATTGCTTCGTCGCCTCGCGGCTCCTCGCAATGACAGGAGATCCCGTCATTGCGAGCCCACGGGTCCGGCGGGTGGCCGGCCCGAGGACAGGCTCCGCGAAGCAACCTGGTCGCTGCTTCGCGGGTCCGGCCTAGTTCAGCTCAAAGCCGAACATTCGGGCGGCGTTGCCGGAGGTGATCTTGCGCAGATCGTCCTCGGGCACGCCCTCGAACATGCGGTGCAGGAATTGCTGCGAGCGCGGGAAAGTCGCCTCGGCATGCGGATAGTCGCTGCCCCACAGCATGTTCTCGACGCCGATGCGGTCGCGCAACTGCACGCCGAGGCCGTCCTCCATGAACTCGACGAACATGTTGCGCTTCCAGTAGTCGCTCGGCATCAGCCCTTCGGCCGACTTCCACCCCTTGGTAAACACCGGCCGCTCGACATAGGTGAAGTCCATCTGCTGCAGCCAATGCGGGATCCACGACGCCTCGTGCTCGACCGAGCCGATCTTCAAGCCCGGGAACCTGTCGAACACGCCGGCAAACAGCATCGAGCCCAGCGAATAGCGCACCCAGTAATCGGTGGTCGACCGTCCTGCCCCGGTCAACTCGGTCACGTCCATCGTAAATTCGTTGGCCGGGACCCCGCAGCGCGGCGTGCCGATGTGCAACAGCAGCGGCTGCTTCAACTCCTGCGCCGTTCCCCAGAGCTTGTCGTAAACCGGGCTGCTGTAGGGCTTGTCAGGCAGTGGCGCCACCGGGATGAACGCGCCGACGAGACCCATCTTGGCGCAGCGCTCGAGCTCCTTGGCGCCGGCGTCGGGGTCGTCGACGTTCAGCATCGCGATACCCTTCAGGCGGCGCGCATGCGGCTTGCAGAAATCGGCGATCCAGTCGTTGTAGCAGCGGCAGATCTCGGTAAAGAGCTCGGAGTCCGGAATGCGGTACCAGAACAGGCCCTGGCTCGGCTGCAAGACCGAGCCCCAGATGCCGTCTTCCTCGTTTTCGACCAGCATCTCGTCGGCGCTGTAGGCGCCTTTGCGGACGTCTTCCCAGAGGCCGAGGAAATCGATCTGCGAGGGGTCTTCAAAGCGCTGTCCGGCCTGCATCACCGCACCCAGCGTGCCGACCTGCGTCCCGTCCAGCATCCAGGCGTCGTAGTCGCGGCCGGTCGGGGTCTTGCGGCGCTCCATGCGTGGGGCGCGATCGCGGAATTTGGGGTCGATGCGCGACGTGTACATGTCGGGCGGCTCGACGATGTGGGAGTCCGCCGAGATCAATTTATACCCCGCCATTGTGCTCTCCTCCGTTGCTGTCCGACGAGTGCGCCCTGCTCAACCGCGCAGCTTCGAGCAATGCAAACCCTATGCCGCGAGCACGAATTAAGTCAAGCGATCGACACCGCGAAGCGCGCCGCTGTTCGCCCGGCGCGCGCACGATGCCGCGGCCGGGGAGCTGTGCCGATTGCCTGACAGGTCCCCGCGATTTTTGTTGCCGTAAGCTGTCACCGGATTGTCATTGCGGCGTTGCACGCTCGATGCATTCTCGCGTGGCAAAAACGGCAGCGGCGAAAAGGTGGGGGCATGGCCGAGGATTTGTTCGACTACGACCTCTTGGTGATCGGTTCCGGACCGGCCGGGCAGCGCGCCGCGATCCAGGGCGCCAAGCTCAACAAGAAAGTCGCGATCGTCGAGAGAAAAGCCGTGCTTGGCGGCTGCAGCGTCAATCTCGGCACGATCCCGTCGAAGACCCTGCGCGAAGCCGTCCTCGAGCTTTCGGGCTATCGCTCACGGGAGTTTTACGGAGCGTCCTACACGGTCAAGCAGCACATCACGGTGCTCGACCTGGTGTCCCGCACCAACAAGGTGATCCAGCACGAGCTCGACGTGATCCGCCATCAGCTGATCCGCAACGATGTCGAGCTGCTCGTCGCGGCGGCTTCGTTTGCCGGACCCGACAGTGTCCGCCTCGACTCGCTCACCGGCGGTGCCTCGCGTCTGGTCAAGGCGCGCAAGATCGTCATTGCCGCCGGCACCGAAACGACCCGCGACCCGCACATCCCGTTCGACGGGAGACAGATCTTCACCAGCGACGACATTCTCCAGCTCGACCGGCTGCCGCGGACGCTTGCCGTCGTGGGCGCCGGCGTGATCGGCTGCGAATACGCGAGCATCTTTGCGGCACTCGGTGTTCGGGTGACCCTGGTCGACAAGCGCGACCGGCTGCTGCCGTTTATCGACACGGAAATCGCCGACACGCTGTGCCATCATCTTCGCGAGAACCGCGCTACGTTGCGGCTCAACGAGAGCGTCAACAAATTGGAAATCGTCGAGGATGACCAGGGCGCGCGCGTCAGGCTGCATCTCGACAGCGGCAAGACCATTCTCGCCGAAAAGGCGCTTTATTCCGTCGGCCGCACCGGCGCCACCGCGAGCCTGAATCTCGGGAATGCCGGGCTTGCCGCCGACAATCGCGGCCGCCTGCCGGTCGACGAGCATTACCGAACCGAAAACCCGATTATCTATGCCGTCGGCGACGTGATCGGGTTTCCGGCGCTCGCCTCAACTTCGATGGAACAGGGCCGGCTTGCCGTCTGTCACGCCTTCGGGGTCAAGACGCGCAGCGCGCCTGCCTTCTTTCCGTATGGCATCTATTCCGTTCCGGAAATTTCGATGGTGGGCAAGACCGAGGAGGAGCTGACCGAGGCCGCCATCCCCTATGAGATCGGCAAAGCCCGCTACCGGGAGATCGCCCGCGGCCAAATTCTCGGCGACATCACCGGACTGCTCAAGTTGATATTTCATGCTGAAACCCGCGAACTGCTCGGCGTCCACATCATCGGCGAAGGGGCAAGCGAGCTGATCCATATCGGTCAGGCGGTGCTGTCGTTCGGAGGCAAGATCGATTACTTCATCGACACGGTTTTTAACTATCCGACGCTGGCCGAATGCTACAAGGTCGCGGCATTCGACGGAGTGAACCGGCTCGGCATTTGACCTGAAGGCGGTTTACGCCGCTTCCTCGAGGGTCGAGCCGACATCGAGCGTGGTCGCCCGGCGCAGGTCGCGCGGCTCCGTTTCGTCGTGCGGCCGGCCGCGATGCATTGTGTCGCGATTGTCCCAGATCACCAAATCGCCGACCCGCCATTTATGGCTGTAGACGAATTCGGGCCGAGTTGCGTGCAGGTTCAGATCGTAGAGCAGGACCCGGCCGTCGGCAACCGGCCAGCCGACGACGTGCGAGGCGTGCGCCGACAGGTAGACCGTCTTGCGCCCCGACCCCGGATGGCGCCGCACCAGCCTCTGCCTTGACGGCGGATAGTTTTCACGCTCGCCCGGCGCGAATTCGGTAAAGCCGATCTGCCCGCGCGACCAGAAGATGTCGTGCTCGACGACGAGCGAGTTGATCGCCTGCTTCATCTCATCGGAGAGCGCGTCGTGGGCGGCGCGCATGTCGGCGAACTCGGTCTCGCCGCCGCCCAAGGCGCTCGCCGGCGGCACCAAGACCGCGTGCAGCATGCCGAGCACGACCGGCACCGGCATGTAGGAGGCGTCGGTGTGCCACAGCCGGTTGCCGAGCATGTCGAGCCGGCGGCGGTCATCGGCGGCGCGCAGGTTGCCGTCCTCGTCGAGGTTGGAGATGTCGCCGATCTCGGGATGCTGGAGCCGCCGCTTTTTGGCGTTCGCCGCCGCCCGGCCGATTTCGAGCGGGCCGAACAATGCCGCAAAGTCGCGCAATTGCGTGTCGTCGAGCTGCTGCTCGCGAAACACGACGACCGCGTATTGGTCAATGGCCCGCCGGATCGCATCGACCATCGCGGCGTCGACCGGCCGCGACAGATCGACACCGTTGGCCTCGGCGGCAAACAGCGGATGCAGCTGGCGCAATTCAAGGCTCATGCGATATCTCCTCCTGCCGCTGTGGCATGACCCAGCATCACGCCGCCCGTGACCCAAGGCGATCGAGCGAGACGCCCTTAAACCTCATGTGTGTGTTTACCCGGAAAACTGTCCTCGTCGCAGGCATGCTATCATTCAGTCCAAGTTTTCGGCAACCAGCGGAATAATCGCGTCGACACGCGTCGTAACGCGCGCCTTCTTCGCCTCATAGCGGCTCTGCAGGTTCATCCAATATTGCTCACTGGTGCCAAACACCCGACCAAGCCTGAGCGCCATCTCTGCGGAAATGCCGCGGGTGCCGTTCAAAATTCCGGTTATGGCATTTGGTGGAACGCCGATATGGGCGGCAAACTTGCGCGCACTCAGGTCGAGCGCCGCCAGTTCGTCACTCAGGATCTCGCCCGGATGCACCGGGGGTAGATTGTCGATCGCTGGAAAGGGCATCATAGCTTCCATCATCGGTAATGATTGTTGATTTCCACGTCGTAAGGTTCGCCCGCCACTGCGCCAATGTCTGCTCCCTGCGGCAAAGGTTCCAAAGTCACCCACCTGAAACAGATGCGCCACTTGGCATCGATCCGGATGCTGTATTCTCCCTTCCGATCGCCACCAAGCGCTTCGAACCGATTGGATGGCGGATTTCGAAGGTCATACAGCCGGGTCGCGCTTTGCAGCTTCGTGAGAGCCTTGACCGCCGCGCGGTTGCACTCTTCAAATGCTCGAACCCGTTTGCCTTCCAGAAACGAGGATGTGTCCCGATCTCGGCAGCTTCGTATCGCCATCGCCCGATCCGCAAGGATTATGTGTTACATCACACCTAACAATCAAGAAAAGATTTATAACGCGCAGTTGTTTGTCCGTGAATCGCGCCCCAAACTGCGCCGTTAGACACGGCCACACTAACATTCTGTGGCCCGCCCCGCTGTTGGCGAAGGACCGGGATCGAAATTTTTTCGCCGGACGCCGGTTAGGATCTTGATACTCAAGCGGTGGAGGTTTCCCGTTCGGCTCCCTAAGCCCACGCTCGATGACGGCGCGATCGGCCGCGTTCTCGGTTTCATCTTGGAGCCGATGTCTCTGCGCGAGCTTGGCACGAACCTCTGCGCACCGACGATCGATGTTGGCGTCCGGCCGAGAATTTTTGTTTTGACGCTGGTTGCACACCTGCGCGGCGGCGTCGAGATTAGTAGGCGGGCATCCCTTCCCGCCGCTGAATTCCCAGCACATCCTCAATAATTCGTCGCGGCTACGAGCTGAAGCCGATTGTGCAAGAACCGGATTGGTGGAAGCAATCACAAGGGCAGTGGCCACCCAAACCAGCGCCGACAGGATCCGCATGGCTATCCGTTTTCCTCCGTGAGCATTGTCAAAACAACGCGCCATAGATTGTGAGAGAAGAGGTAAAAAATGGACGCTTGGTTTCACTGCGAGAACCCTTACCCGTTTGTGCCGGACGAGGTGCTGGATGCGGCGGATTCGGTGCGCGCCAGCCTGCCGAACCGCTATTGCGACCCCAAGATCGCAGCGCGGCTGTTCGAGGAGACGCTCGACGAGTACCTGCTGTGCGACGAGCTCGGCCTCAACATCACCTCGAGCGAGCACCATGCCGGGATCAACTGCCTCTATGGGGCGAGCCCGGTCGTGCTCGGCATCGTCGCCCGACAGACCAGGAACATCCGGCTCCTCAGCATGGGCACCCTCGTCACGGTGCGGCAGGACCCGGTGCGCGCGGCCGAGGAGTACGCCACCGCCGATGTGATCTCGCGCGGCCGGCTCGAAATCGGCTTTGTCAAATCGGGCGGCACCGAGATGGCCTCGGGCAACGCCAATCCGATCGGGGTGCGCGAGCGCTTCTGGGAGGCGATCGACCTGATCGACAAGACCCTGACAACCCGCGACGGCCCGTTCAGCTGGGAGGGCAAGCACTTCACCCACCGCCACGTCAACATCTGGCCGCGGCCCTATCAGGACCCGCACCCGCCGATGTGGGCGGCGACCTCGGATCCCCTCGACACCGCCGAGCTCGGGCGCCGCGGCATGGTCAACATCATGGTCATGCGCGGGGTCGAGGTCACCAAGCGGGCTTGGGGGTCGTACCGCCAGGCGCGCGCCGAGGCCGGACTGTCGAAACCGGCCACCGACCGCTTTGGCTATTCCGCCTTTGTCTATGTCGGCGACACTGACGAGGAGGGCGTGCGCGTCGGCTCCAAATTATTGTGGTTCGTCAACACCGGCATGAAGTCGGCGCCGCAATACGCGAAGTTCCTGCCCGGCCAGACCGCGGCCGAATTCGCCCCGCAGCTTTACCGCAACCCCGGAGCCTCCGCCGGCCTCGGGCGGCCGGGACGGGATTCGGCGCTAAACCGGCCCGGCGTCACCGCCGAGATGGCGATGGCCGGCGGGCGCATGTATGCCGGCAACCCCGACACGGTCTACCGGCAGATCATGGAGTTCTACGACAAGGTCGGCGGGTTCGGGCACCTGATCATGGTCGGCAAGACCGGCTTCATCACCCACGCCGAAGCCGTCAAGAACATAACCCTGTTCTCAAAGGAGGTCCTGCCCCGCCTGCGCGAGATCAAACCCCTTGTCGCCGATTGATCGAGGTTCGATCGCCTCGGCCGGCTTCACTCGCCCGACTGTTTGGTCCAGATCGGTTTGGCGCTGGCGAATTCCGCCGGGGCGACCAGCACCGGGACCCCCTTTTGCCACTGCACCATGACCAATGGTGCGCCGATGCGGCGGCCGGCAGCGTCGAACTGCAGCTTGGCGCCGGGAAAGAACCGGGCGGGGCCGGTCGCCGTGTCCATCGCGTGGATGGCGGCATTGACCTGTGCACGGTCGGCAGCACCGACTTTTTCGAGGGCCGCGGCGACGATCATCACATGACCGTAGGCCGACAGGCTGTCCTGCGTCATCCACGGCTCGCCGCTGCGCTTTTTGAATTCCGCGACCAGGTTGTCGTCGTCCTTGACCGGCCAGTTGGCGACCGTGGTCACGACCCCGTCGACGATCTCGGGCCCGGTGACCTTCAGCAATTCGGGCGTCACCAGCGGGGTGCCGTTGCCGACCACCGGCAGGCGGGCGTGCGACAGTCCCATTTCCGCGAGCTTTTCGAGGATCAGCGCGTTGTCGGGCACGCTCGAGACGATCTCGAGCAGAAAGTCGGGATGTGCGGTCCGCACGCTCTGCACCACCGGCGTCGCATCCGAGAGGGGCGGTGTAAACGTCTCATGGGCGACGAGCTTGATCCCTTCCTTGGCGAGCCCGCCCGCCAGCATCGGCTTGACAAAGCTCATCGGTGCGGCGGTGTTGTCCTGGATGATCGCCACCGTTTTTGGCTTGGCCCCGGTCGCCTTGGCGGCGAGGGCGACAACCGACGGCAAGGCCTGCTCGGCCTGCTCGTTGCCGGGGAGAGAGCTCTGGAAGACGTAATGAAAGCCGCGGTTGGTGATCTGGTCGGAATAGGACAAGGTCAGCCACGGCAGATGGGCGCGCTCGGTAACTTCGGTCACCGCCAGGGTGAAGGAGCTGAGCCACGCGCCTTCGCCGGCGACGAGGTCGGGATATTGCGAGACCAGCCGCTGAGCCGCGTCCTTGGCCTTTTCCGGGGTGTCGCCGGCATCGGCGACGACGAGCTTGATCGTGGCGCCGCCGAGCGCCTTGATGCCGCCCGCCTTGTTGACGTCGGCGACCGCCATCTCGGCGCCGGCGCGTTCGAGAAAGCCCTGCCGCGCCCACGGGCCAGAGAGCGGTGCGATCAGCGCCATCTCGACCTCTTTCGGCTGGGCCGAGGCCGATCCCGGCAGCAGCATCGCCGCGACGCCGCCGGCCAGCAGAAGCCCCATCGATGCCCGCAAATGTCCCAACATCGTTTCCTCTCCGTCGATTTCGCGTTTTACATTCCGAGATAAGCGCGGCGCACCCGGTCGTCGGCAAGCAGCATCTGCTGCGGGCCATCGAGGACGATATGGCCGGCCTCGATCACATAGCCCATGTCGCATGATTGCAAGGCTTCGGCGACGCGCTGCTCGACCAGCAGCACGGTCAGCCCGTCGTCGCGGTGCAGCTCCTCGATGCGCTCGAAAATCAAATCGGCGATCGCCGGCGCCAGACCCATCGAGGGTTCGTCGAGCATCAACAGGCGCGGCGCCGAGGCGATGCCGCGGCCGATCGCCAGCATCTGCTGCTCGCCGCCCGACAAGGTGCCGGCGGGCTGGGCGCGGCGCTCGGCCAATACCGGAAACAGTGCAAACACCCGTTCGAGATTGCGCGCCCAGTGGCGCCGCGCCGGAACCGGGTAAGCCCCCATTTCCAGATTTTCGAGGACGCTCAGCGACGGGAAAACCTGACGGCCTTCCGGCACATGGGCGATTCCGAGATGGGGGCGGTCGGCAGGCGCCACGGCGAGCAGGTCGCGCCCTTCGAAGCGGATCGTGCCGGCGAGCGGCGCCACTGTGCCGGAAATCGTCTTGAACAAGGTCGTCTTGCCGGCGCCGTTCGGGCCGACGATCGCGACAAACCGGCCCTCGCTGACGACCAGCGACACCTCGCGCAACGCCGCAAGCCCGCCATAGGCGACGGTCAGCCCGTCAATTTCGAGCACCGAGCGCCATCCACTTCTTGCCGAGATAGGCTTCGATCACCTGCTCGTCGCGGGTGACGGCGTCGGGCAGCCCGGCGGCGATCAGCCGGCCGTGATCGAGCACGACGAGCCGGTCGGCGAGGCGTACCATCGCCTGCATCGTGTGCTCGATGACGACAACCGTCACACCTTCAACGGCGAGCGCGCGGATCACTCTCAGCAAATCCTCGATCTCGCCGCCGCCGAGGCCGGCGAGCGGCTCGTCCATCAGCAATAGGCGCGGCCGCCCGGCGAGCGCGCGCGCCAACTCCATCAGCCGCAATTCCTTGGTCGTCAGGCCGGCGGCAATCGCGTCGGCGCGCGCCGCCAGGCCGACGCGCTCGACCGCGGCCTCGGCGGCGGCAAATGCCGCGCGGTCCGAGCGCTCGATAGCATACGCGCCGACCATGGCGTTATGCAGTACCGACATCCGCGCAAACGGCCGCACCACCTGAAACGTACGTCCGATCCCGAGCCGGCACACCCGGTTCGGCTTCAGGCCGACGAGATCCTTGCCATCGAACACGATCCGGCCGCGGTCGGGTCCGAGAAAACCGTTCAAGAGGTTGAACAGGGTAGTCTTGCCGGCGCCGTTCGGGCCGATGATGCCAAGCACGCTGCCGCGCTCGACCTCAAAGCCGACATCGTCGACCGCGCGCAGCCCGCCAAACGATTTCGACAGCCCCTCCACAATCAAAATCGGCGAGGCGTCGCCATTGCCCGCGGCCCGCAACGCGACCGGCAGCGGCGTCGCCGAGGTAAGCGGGGGCGGTGCGTGCTCGGATGCCCGGTGCCGAACCAGCCGGTCGCGCACCCGCCAGTAAATCCCCTCGGGAGCGAGCAGCAGCACGAGAACGATCGCCATGCCGTAGACCACGCCCTGGATGCCCGGCACGGTGTTGCCGAGCTGGGCCTGCAAGGTCTCGCTCAACGGCACCAGGATCGCAGCACCGATCAGCGGCCCCCATAAGGTCGCGACCCCGCCAAAGAGGGCGATGATCAGCGCCTGCGCCGAGGTCAACACCCCAAAGACGCTGTCCGGGGTGACGACCAGCAGCACCACGGCGTAAAGGCCGCCCGCCGCCGCCGCGAGCGCGCCGCTCAGGATGATGGCGCGCATCTTCCAGCGCAACGTGTCGATCCCGGCGGCCTCGGCCGCCGGCTCGTTCTGCTTGATCGCGAGCAACGACATGCCAAAGCGCGAGCGCTCGACCGCAAGCGACACCAGCAACGCGACCAGCACAAGCCCGACCGCGGTCGCGATATAGACCCGGTAATCCGTGAACTGCATGTACCAGCCCGGTGCCGCGCGTTTCATCGGCAACGCGACTTCCTGGTAGCCGAGCCACTCGAACAGGTAGAGGAGGGCCAGCGGGTAGGCGAGCATTGTCAGCGCAAAGTAATGGCCGCGCAGGCGGAAGCTCGGATAGCCGATGACCGCGGCGGCAATCGCGCCGACAACCATACCCAGCGGGATGCCGAACCACGGGGTCACGTCCAACAAGACCAGCGCCAGGGTCACGGTGTAGGCGCCGAGACCGAAAAACGAGGCGTGGCCGAACGAGACGAGACCGCTGTAGCCGCTGAGCAGGTTCCACGACAAGCCCATGACCGCCCAGATCGGCACCAAGGTCAGCATCAGCTGGTAATAGGAATCGCGGACCAAAAAACCGGCCAGCAGCCAGGCAAGCGCGAGCCCGCCGATCACGGCGAGCGGCCGCGCGAGGCCCGGTCGCCGCGGGTTCACGCCTCAGGCCCGTTCGACATTGCGCCCGAACAGCCCTTGCGGGCGCAACTGCACAACCAGCAGAAAGACGACAAAGATCGCAAAGTTCTGCAATTGCAGCGGCAGCACCAAGGTCGACAATTGCTGCACCAGCCCGATCGTCATGCCGCCCCAGAACGCACCGAGAATGCTTCCCATGCCGCCGAGCACGACCCCGGCATACATGATTATTACAAAGTCGAACCCGACATAGGGCTGGAACGGGTAATATGTGGCGACCAGCCCGCCGGCGATCGCGGTCACGCCGGAGCCGATGCCGAACGCGATGCCGTGCGCACGATCGACCGCGATACCCATATAGGTCGCAGCCTCCGGGTTGTCGGCGGCGGCGCGCAACGCTTTGCCGAGCCGCGCCCGGCTGATGAACCAGTAGAGGGCGCCACCGACCAGCACCGAGACCAGGCAGGCGACGCCGCGCGCCTGGTTGACAAACACCTCGCCGAACTTTTCCGAGAAGAGCGGGATCTGCCAGGCGCTCCACGACAATGGCGTGCGCACGACCTGCGGGGTCGAGCCGAACGCGATCAACCCGCCGTTTTCGAGGATCAGCGCGATGCCGAGGGTCAGGATCAGCTGCGCATGACCGGCGCCCTCGCTGCCGGCGACGCGGGTGCCGGTGACCCGCGACAGCAGCAGCCGATGCACCAGCCAGCCGCCGGCGAACAACGCCGGCCCGGCGAGCAAGGCCCCGGCGATCGGCGCCGCCTCGGGCCCAAAGATCGTGAGAGCGCCGAGCCCGCTCACAACATAAAGACTGAAATACATGCCCAGCATCAGAAAGTCGCCCTGGGCAAAGTTGATGACGCGCATGATCCCAAAGATCAGCCCGAGGCCGACGCACATCAGGCCGTAGACGGCGCCGACCAGCAGCCCGGCGACGAGCGCCTGGACAAAATCCTCGACGCCGACGGCGAGGCTCATCCGCTGGTGGCGGTCAGAGCGGGCGGACGAAGACGTGGCGCTTGCGGCCGGCGCTGAGCTTTAGCGCACCGTCGGGACCGAGATCGTCGAGCCGGACGATGCGCGCCTCGTCCTTGACCACCCTGTCGTTGATGCGGGCGCCACCGCCGCGGATCAGCCGCCGCGCCTCGCCGTTCGAGGCGGCAAGCCCGGCGCGGTTGAACAATTCGAAAACCGGAATCCCGCGCTCAAAGACGTCGCGCGGCACTTGCGTCTGCGGCAGGTCCTCCCCGCTTCCGCCTTCTTCAAAGACCTCGCGCGC
The DNA here is from genome assembly GCA_963712825.1 of uncultured Alphaproteobacteria bacterium. Classification (GTDB taxonomy): domain Bacteria; phylum Pseudomonadota; class Alphaproteobacteria; order ATCC43930; family CGMCC-115725; genus AP-15. Next base: position 78,108 of record CAVQJP010000025.1, on the reverse strand, counting down.
CGTCTCCGCCGCCACGATCGCGGCGTCGCGGCCGTGGCCCAGTGCAGTCGCCTCGGTCGCCAGCACTTTTTTCGCCTCGTTGATCTCGCTGCCGCCGAGCGCCTCGAGCCGGGCGATCTCGTCGAGCGACAATTCGGTAAAAAGGCGCAGAAAGCGGCCGACATCGGCGTCTTCGGTGTTGCGCCAGAACTGCCAGTACTCGTAAGGCGACAGCCGCTCGGCGTTCAGCCACACCGCCCCTTGCGCGGTCTTGCCCATCTTGTCGCCCGACGCGGACGTCAGCAGCGGCGTCGTCAGCCCGAAAAGGGTGCGACCGTCCATGCGCCGGCCAAGCTCGACGCCGCCGACAATGTTGCCCCATTGGTCGGAGCCGCCGATCTGCACCCGGCAGTCAAAGCGTCGCGCCAATTCGACAAAGTCGTAGGCCTGCAGGATCGGGTAGTTGAATTCGAGAAACGAGAGCGGCTGCTCGCGTTCGAGCCGCAAACGGATCGCGTCCTGGCTCAGCATGCGGTTGACCGAGAAATGGCGCCCGACATCGCGCAACAGCGGGATGTAGCGCAGCTCGTCGAGCCAATCGGCGTTGTTGACCATGACCGCGTCGGCCGGGCCGTCGCCGAAATCGATGAACTTGGCGAAGACCTTGCGAATCCCGGCCATGTTGCGCGCGATTTCGGCGTCGTCGAGCAACGGCCGCGCCGCGTCGCGAAACGACGGGTCGCCGATCCGCGTCGTGCCGCCGCCCATCAGCACGATCGGCTTGTGTCCGCTCCGCTGCCACAGCCGCAACAGCATGATCGACACGAGGCTGCCGACATGCAGACTGTCGGCGGTGCAGTCATAGCCGACATAGGCGATGACGCGGCCGGCGCCGAGTGCCGCGTCAAGCGCGTCCAAATCGGTGCATTGATGGACAAAGCCGCGTTCGGTCGCGGTCTTCAGAAACGGGGAACGAGGGGTCGACATGGCGCCGTCATCTAACACACCCCCAGCAGCGGGGCCACTCCCCTCCCCGCCCCCGTCGTCGGTGCGGCGCGCGGTCGGGCTGATGAGCGGCACCTCGCTCGACGGCATCGACGTGGCGTTTGTCGAGACCGACGGTGCGGCGCAAATCGTCGCCGGGCCGTCGCTGACGATCCGCTACGCCGACGATTTCCGCGAGAGGCTGCGCGGCGCCCTGGGCGGGGTCGGCGCGGTTGCCGCGGTCGAGGCCGAGCTGACCCGGCTGCACGGCGACGCGGTCATGCACTTCCTGGAGCAGCACAAGGGGCTCGCGCCGGAGATCGTCGGCATGCACGGCCATACGATCCTGCATCGCCCGGCCGAGCGCCGCACCCGGCAGCTGGGCGACGGCGCAGCCCTGGCGCGGCGGCTCGGCATCGACGTGGTCGCCGATTTCCGCGCGGCCGACGTCGCCGCCGGCGGCGAAGGCGCACCGTTCGCGCCCTTGTTCCACGCCGCGCTCGCGGCACCGCTGACAAAGCCGCTCGCCGTCCTGAACCTCGGCGGCGTCGGCAACGTGACCTGGATCGGCGAGGACAGCGCCATCCTCGCCTTCGACACCGGCCCCGGCAACGCGCTGATCGACGATTGGGTCCGCCGTCACACCGGCGCTGCCGCCGATATAGACGGCGCGCTTGCCGGCGCCGGCCGCGTGTCGCAAACGCATGTCGCGCGGTTCCTCGCGGATCCGTATTTCGCGCGCCTGGCGCCGAAATCGCTCGACCGCGACGATTTCGGCGACGCGGCCCCGGAGGGCCTGTCCCTGGCGGACGGCGCCGCCACCTTGACCGAAATGACCGCCGCCGCGGTTGCCGCCGCGCGCCGGCATTTCCCGGCGCCGGCCCGAGAGTGGCTGGTCTGCGGTGGCGGCCGGCACAACCCGGCAATGATGGCGGCGCTGGCACGGCGTCTCGGCGCGCCGGTGCGCCCGGTCGAGGCGGTCGGCTGGGACGGCGACGCGCTCGAAGCCCAAGCCTTCGCCTATCTCGCGGTCCGCTCGCTCGCCGGGCTGCCGCTCAGCCTGCCCACGACCACCGGCGTGCCGCGCCCGATGCCCGGCGGCCGAGTGTTCCGCGCCCGCTGAGATACGGCGCCGCGGCTCTCGCGTCGAGGGACATATTCATGGTTTGTTCTGGACAGTCGCTGCTGCCTGCCTGTACAAGAGCAGAGTGCTCTCTCGCTTGCAGGATGCGCGATGACTTTGCCGCTGGCGGCATGCAAGGAAGCGGCTCGATCTATCCAGCGCCGCTTTCAGGGCGCTGACCGGGATGGATTCTGGAAAAGTAATGGTGACCGTCACCGCGAAGCCAGGGCCGCCGAGATGATTTCCGCCGCACGCGGCACGCTGATCCTCTCGACGGCAATCCTCGTCGGCCTAATCTGCAGGTCAACGCAGGCAAGCGACACCCCTCGTTATTGCTTGACCGTAGCTATTGATCTTCACGCAAGTCTACGGGAAGAAGTGAGCGCAATCGATTTGATTATTGAAAACGCATTCGTTGTAAGTATTCCAAAGTTTCCGGAGGGATGGGGCATCAAGGTGCAGAATTACGTTGACAACACTCCCACCACGATTTCCGGTGGCGCGACCGGAAATGTTGCAGAATTGCGTGCGAAGGATCTAACGTGTCTGTTCGAAATTGAAAACAATGTCCCCGGTGAACCACGAATTTCTGTAGCCGGCAGCCTCATTATAAGCAGCGGTAAAACAGAACGCCGGCTTATGCTTGAAACGCGTCAATTTGTTCTCAGAAAAATTAAGCCCGAATAAGGCTCACTCCCTTTTCCGTGATCTCAATGTCCAGGTTCCGGTGGCCACGCATCCCACGGCCGGTCAAGTGGGGTTTGTTGGCTGTCCTTGCCGTTGGTGCTCTTTAATATACTTAGCCGTATGCTATTTATATTATACGTGGCATATCTTCTTTACGCGCGCGATTTCATGGATGCTTCCGCGACGAACGCGCGTGGCGACGTCGCGAGCGCCGAGACCAATTTCTTCGGTGCTCCCGAGCACCGGGTGAAGGCGGTGATCCGCTTGAAAACGCGCAGGCCATTGGTTTTCGACGACATTAGTCGACGTCCGTAGCGTCGATGTCCTGATCGGGCTTAAATGGCGAGACGATGACACGCTCGACCTGCAACTCGATTTCGGCTGCGAGCCGCAGATGGCGCCACCGGTGAACCAGGTGGGTCCGATCCATATCGATTACCATTGGGGCGACCCCGGCCACGTCCCGACGGTCGGTTACGAAACCTTCCGTCGCCGCGACCTGCCGCCCGAACCCTGCCCGTAGCGGGCAGTGACGCCGGCCAGTCTGCAGCCCCGCTATTGCGCCGGCGCGAATTCCGGCGTTTTGGCCTTGGCGAAGGCGGGCATGACCTCCTTGCCAAAGCGTTCGAGCTGTTCGAGCGCCACCGCCTTTGGCACGCCCACGCTGAGGCTGACCGAGACCCGGTCGAGCCCGGGATAACGCTTTTCGAGCGCCTTCAGGTGCTCGACGATCTGGTCGGGCGAGCCGCACAACACGCCGCCGGCGGCGATCGCGTCCTCGATCCGCGGCAATTTGGCGGCGGGCGCGCGCTTCGGGTCGCGCATGATCTCGATCTGCTCGTCGCTGAGCGCGCGCACCAGCCGCAACTCGCCAAACATCTTCATGTTTTCTTCGTAATATTTGCCGGCCTCGCGGATGCCCTGCTCGCGGCTGTCGGCGATATAAAAGTGGAAGCCGAAGCACAGCCGTTCGCCGAGATCGAGGTGCTTGCCGATGCGCGCATGCGCCTGCTGCCAGTCGAGCACGACCTTGTGCATCGCGCCGCCCTCGGCCGAACCGCCGCCGATCAGCCCTTGGATACCGTGCTTGGCCATAAAGTCGAGTGCCCGCTCGCTGCCGCCCTGGATCGGCTGCCAGCACTCGACCGGCAACCGCAGCGGCCGCGGCACGAGGGTCAACTCTTCGAGGGTGTAGCCGCGATAGGGCACCTGCGGCGGCAGGGTGTAATGCTTGCCCTGGTGGGAAAAGGATTCGTTGTTGAACGCCTTGAAGATGACGTCGACCTGCTCTTCGAACAATTCGCGGTTGGCCCCTTGGTCGAGCAACGGCGAGCCAAAGGTCTCGACCTCGCGGGTGTGATAGCCGCGCCCGACGCCAAAGGTGATGCGGCCACCGCTCAAAATGTCGGCCGTGGCGTAGTCTTCGGCCAGCCGCAGCGGGTGCCACATCGGCGCGATGTTAAAGCCGCAGCCGATCCGGATACGCTTCGTGACATGCGCCAGGTGCAGCGCCGTCATCAGCACGTTCGGGATGCACTCGTAGCCTTCGTGCTGAAAATGGTGCTCGGCCATCCAAAAGGTGTCGTAGCCGAGCCGGTCCATCAGCTGCGCCATGCCTTGGGCCTTGTCGAAGACGGTCGCGAGATGCTGGTTCGAATAGCGGCGGTCATTGACCGGGACACCGCCATAGCCGACATCCTCGATGTCGACATGGCCGGCAAAGAGACTGTCGAATTTTGTGATCATTGAGCACCTCCACGGGTTGACCGCCGGTCGATTGGGCCGATTGTACGCCGCGGGGCCGGGACGGCAACCGGCATTACCCATTTTCAGTTCAGGCTGGAGTCAGGCGTGGTCGGCAAACAGGCGATCTCGGCATCGGTTGTGACGCGCGTGCAGCCGCGATACACCGTCGCCGGTTAGAGTCCGACAGGGAAACGCAAGATGCGGCTGCGTTCGGCTTGTTTTTTGGCGATCGGCTGCGGTGGTGCAATTTTGCTGCCCGCATTGTCGCCGGCCTGGGCCCAGCAGCCGGCCGGCGGGATCAGCGCCGAAGAGCGCGACATCGGCCGGGTCGACAGCCATATCCAGAAATACGACCAGGCCCTTGGCGTGGTCAGCCGCCTCCGCCGACCGCTCGGCGCCGAGACCGAATGCGACGGCATTTGCTATTTCCCGAGCAGCAGCCAGCCGGTCTCCTGGCGCTGCTCGCCGCAGGCAAGCTGCGAATTGCACTGCGACGTGAACCCGCCGGTCGGCGGCTGCCGCTGAAGCTGCTCGCCGCGAGCCCCGGCCGAAAACAGAGCGCCCCCGCCCTTGAACCGAGCCGGGGCGCGTCTTTTGGTTGCGGTTCTAGATCAGGGAGGCGCGCACTGCACGCTCATCGAGGCGACGCCGGCGGCGACATTCAGACCGGTGGTGCCCTCGATGCTGACCGGCTGCAGCGAGATCGAGTTGCCGTTGCCGCCGACCAAGACATTCGCCCCGGCGCCGACTCCGACCGTGGCGTTCGCGGCGACGCCCGAGTAGGTGCCGGCGAGCGCGCACGGAGCCGGAGCCGCGGTCGGCGCCAAAACCGACCAAACCAAGACCCCGCCATGGATGTAGCCGATGTCGACGCCGAATTTGTTGATCGTGCCGACGTAATGCTCGTAATGGCCGCCCGCTCCGGAAAAGGTGCAGTTCAGCGATCGCGTAGAGCCAAATATGAAGCCAAATCCGCTCGACACGTTACAGGTCAGCACGCCGACCTTGACGCCTTGCGCCTGCGCGGATGGGGCTAGGAGAAATGCAGACAAAACAAGAGCGAACGCGCTCGTCACGACCCCTAATCTTCGATTTATTCGACATACCTCCTCTTTGACGAACTGGCATGGCCTCGGGCGCGAAGCCTCAACACCGATGATATAACTTAGTTCCTGGATATTGCGTGCTGATTTAACCGCGGATTTGAGGCCGGGCAGCGGGGTCGCGCAGGCGTCCGCCGGCAGGTGGAACCTTCGCCCGGCGCCCGGTGTTGGCATCGGGGCTTCCGATGTATTTCGAAGGCGCGATATCCGGGGCAAACGGCCCGCTGGCACCGGCTGCTGGGCCGCAAATCAGCGGTTTTGCCGCCCTCACCCGGCCTTTCGGCAGGGCTCGCGCGCTCACGGCCAGGCTCCCGCGTCGCCCCAAATTAAGCACTCGCCTCCGCCGCGATTTTTTGGAACAATCAGGCTCCGCGGTCTCGACCGGGCCGCGCACCGACTCGACAGGAAACCGACTTGATCAGAGACAGGAACTTCCGTCAGCCGCGCCGCCGCGACTTTGACGATGACGGCTACGATCCGCATTTGCGCGATTTCGGCGGCGCACCACGCTTTACTCCGCCGCCGCGGTTCGAAACACCCTCGGGCCCGCCCGTCCGCGCCGTTGTAAAGTGGTTCAAGCCCGAGCGGGGGTTCGGGTTTGTCGAATTGTCCGATGGTTCGGGAGACGCGTTTTTGCACGCCAGCGTGTTGGAACGCAACAGCGTGACTGCGGTGCAGCCGGGCGAAACTCTCGAAGTGCGCATCTCGCCGGGGCAAAAGGGACCGCAGGTCACCGAAGTGCTCAGTGTCGACACCAGCACCGCTACTCCGCCCTCGGCGCGGCGGTCGGCCTTTCCCAGCCCCGGGCGGCCCTCCTTCGAGACCTCCTCGGTCGAGGAAACCGGCACGGTAAAGTGGTTCAATGCCCAAAAGGGTTTTGGCTTCATCGTTCGGGAAGGCGGCGGCAAGGATGCATTTGTCCACGCCTCGGTGCTCGAACGCTCGGGCATCCAGACCTTGAACGAAGGCCAGCGCGTGCTGGTCGACATCGCCGAAGGCCGCAAAGGTCCCGAAGCCGTCCGCGTGCGCCTCGCCTAAAGCGCGCCGGGGGCGCCGGCGCCGGGTTGGGGGGAAGGATGGATTTCGGCGCGGCGATGTTCTTTACCGACTATTCGATGAGCTCGGCTGATCTCGGCCGGGCGCTGGAAGAGCGCGGCTTTGAGTTGGTGTGGGCGCCCGAGCATTCGCACATCCCGGCTTCGCGCGCGACCCCGTTTCCGCAAGGCGGCGCGCTGCCCAAAAAATATTACGGCGCGATGGACCCGTTCGTCACCCTGACCGCGGCGGCAATGGTGACGAAGACCTTGAAGATTGGAACCGGGGTTTGCCTTGTCGCCCAGCGCGACCCGATCCAAACCGCAAAGCTTGTCGCCTCGATCGACCGGATCTCGGGCGGGCGGTTTTTGTTTGGCGTGGGCGGCGGCTGGAATGCAGAGGAAATGGCCGATCACGGCACCGCTTTCAAAACCCGCTTTAAGCTGATGCGCGAGCGGGTCGCGGCGATGCGGGCGATCTGGACCGAGGCCGAGCCCGAATATCACGGCGAGCTCGTCGATTTCCCAAGGATGCGGACCGGGCCCCAGCCGGTGCAAAAGCCATACCCTCCGGTCATCATCGGAGGCGCCTTCCCGCATGCGGCGCGGCGGGCGCTTGCTTATGGCGACGGCTGGGTTCCGCATGCCGGCCGGCCGCAATATTCGGATGTAACCGATTTCCTGCCGGAGTTCCGCCGGATGGCGGCCGAAGCCGGACGCAGCCCGAAGGCGGTCCCGATAACGGTGTTCGGCGTTCCCGAGGATCTCGATCGCCTTCGGCTCTACCATGACCGCGGTATCGCCCGCGCCGTCGTCAGCCTCCCCTCGGCCAGAGCCGACGAAATCCTGCCGACCCTCGACCGCTGGGCCGAGCTGATCTGCCGTCTCGGCTAGCTGACGCGAAGCGGAGCTTTCGGCCGGCGACTTCGGATGGTCAGCCGCGTCGCGATCGATGGGAGCGTCAGGATGCAGGAAGGGCTGCGGCTTATGGCGCGGGTCGTTGCGGGGCGGCTCGTCGGGTGATCGGCGCTTTGCCTCGCGAGTCGCCGCCCGCCTCACCCGACCCTCTCCCCGCAGCCGGGGCGACGAGAAGGGATTAGGCGTTGCGGTCGAGCAATTCGATGTGCACGTTTTGCGGGCCGCGCAGAAAAGCGATACGCACGCCGGGTCGGATCGTCTTTGGCTCGACGGTGAATTCGGCACCCTTCTGCTTCAGCTCGGCGACGACGGCGTCGATGCCCTCGACCCGCAACCCGATATGCTCGAGCCCGAGATAGGGCGGCTCCGGCGGTGCGGCGACCGCGTTTTCCTCGGGCACCTGGGCGATAAACACCGCGACCCCGCCGAGATTGAGGTCGATGCGCGAGCGGCCGTCGGACTGGACCGAGCGCAGCACCTCGGCGCCGAACATCCGTTCATACCATTGCGCGGTCGCCTCGGCGTCGGGACTGCGCAGATGGATGTGGTCGTAGGCAAAAGCGGTCATCGCGTTCTCCCGGATCGAGGGTGGGCTTCGAAATGCGGCGACGCGGGCGCCTCCCGCATCTTCTGCGTCGCGGCATGCTCGCTTCGCCCATTTGTAATCGGCGGCCGGTAGTTGCGCAATGCCGTCCGGCAACGCAAAGTGGCCGCGATGTCAGGATACCTTTTGGTTTTCGATCTCGATGGGACGCTGATCGACAGCGCGCCCGACCTGCGCGCGGCGGTCAACGAGATGCTGCGCGAGCGCGGCCGGGCTCCGCTGTCATTGCCGCAGGTCAGGCGCATGATCGGCGACGGCGTGCCGACGCTCGTTGCCCGCGCGCTCGCGGTGGAGGGGGCCGATCCGGACGAGGCGGCGCGCGCGCTGCCGCGCTTTCTGCAGCTGTACGAAGCCGATGCGGTGCGGCTGACCCGTACGTATCCGGGGGTGGTTGAGACCCTGGCGGCGTTGCGGCGGCGCGGCTACCGCACCGCGATCTGCACCAACAAGCCGCAGCACGCCACCTGCACGGTGCTCGAAGGTCTGGGATTGTCGGCGCTGTTTGACGGGATCGCCGGCGGCGACCGTTTTGCGGTCAAAAAGCCCGACCCCGGACACCTGCTCGGTCTGATCGGCGCGCTCGGTGGCCGCCACGAAGCGGCGGCGATGATCGGCGACAACGAAAACGACGCCGACGCCGCGCACGCGGCCGGCGTTCCGCTGGTGCTGATGCGCTACGGCTACGCTCGCGTCGACCCGGCCGCGCTCGGCGCCGACGCATTGCTCGACCATTTTGCCGATCTGCCCGCAGCGCTCGACCGGCTCGGCCTCGGGCCCTAAGTTCGGCGCCGCTACATAAACAGCTTTTCGCTCTGCAGCCCGTCATAGAGGTGGGCGACGTATGCGCCGTAGCCGTTCCATTTCAGGGTGGGGACGCGCTCGTCACTGCCAAGCACGCGTTCGGTCGCCTGGCTCCAGCGCGGGTGCGGCACCTCGGGGTTGACGTTGGCCCAAAAGCCGTATTCGTCGGGTCCGAGGGTTTGCCAGAACGTCACCGGCTGTTTGTCGGTGAACGAGACCCGGACGATCGACTTGACCGATTTGAACCCGTACTTCCACGGCAATACCAGGCGCAGCGGCGCGCCATCCTGTTTCGGCACCGGCTTGCCGTACATGCCGGTCACCATAAAGGCCAGCTCGTTGCCGGCCTCGGCCATCGTCACGCCTTCGACATAGGGCCACGGATACCAGAACTGCTTTTGTCCCGGCGCCTCGGCGGCGTCGAGAAAAGTTTCCATGCGCACGTATTTCGCCGAGCCCAAGGGTTTGGCCAGAGCGACCAATGCCGCCATCGAAAAGCCGCTCCACGGCACCGCCATCGACCACGCCTCGACGCAACGATGGCGGTAAAGCCGCTCCTCAAGCGGCATCTTCTTCAACAGGTCGTCGATGCCGATCTCGACCGGCTTTTCGACCATGCCGTCGATCTTGACGGTCCACGGCCGGATTTTCAGCGCCTGGGCGTCGTCGGCAATTGTCTTCTCCGAGCCGAATTCGTAGAAATTGTTGTAGTTTTCCGAGTATTTCGGGTCGGTAACCGGCCGGTCGAGCGTGTAACGCGGGTTGCGCTTGGCCGGATAGAGGCCGGCCGACGGGTCCGGCGGTTCATCGGCAGCCAATGCCGCAGCCGCATTCGCCAGCGTCAGCGCTGGGGCCAGCATCGAACCCATGCCCGCCGCCTTCAGCAGCGCCCGCCGGCTGCGAAACACCGCCTCCGGTGTCGCCGCGCTGTCGTGAAGCTCCCATCCTCGGCGGCGTCGGATCAGCATCGTTGCACCTCGATCTCGTACCGACGCTGAATTGGGAGCGGCGGCCGGCGCCGCCAAGTCACAGTTTTGCGAGCGCCCGGCAGCGGCCCGGCGGCGCCGTTGCGGATCGGGCTATTGCGCGGCGTCGGCGGTGCGCTGCGCCATGACCTTTTCGGCCGGTCTGCCGGTCAATTCCTGCATGTGGTCAAAGCTGTGCGCAAAGCTGCCGACTCCCAGGGTCAGCGAGCGCAACTCGACGATCAGGTCGTGCAGCTCGCTTTGCGGCATGTGGGCGTTGACCACGTCCCAGCCGGGCCAGCCGGGCTTGGCGTCGTAGCCGAGTATCTGGCCGCGCCGCCCCGACACCAGCCGCTGCACCCGCGCGGTGAATGCGTTGGGCACCGAAATTTCGACCGAGTTGATCGGTTCGAGCAGGATCGGCTCGCATTTCGGCATCGCTTCCTGGATCGCCTGGCGGCCGGCGGTCTTGAACGCCTGGTCCGAGCTGTCGACCGCGTGAAACTGACCGGTGAGCAAGCTGACCGCGAGGTCGACCACCGGAAAGCCGAGCGGACCGTGATGCAGCGCCTCGGTTACGCCTTCCTCGACCGCCGGGATGTAGTTGCGCGGGATCGCCCCGCCGACGACGCGGTCGGTAAAGGTAAAGCCCGAGCCGCGCGGCAGCGCCGCGACCTCGATCGTCACGTCGGCAAACTGGCCGTGCCCGCCGCTCTGGCGCTTGAAGCGCGAGTGCTGCTGGATGCCGCGCCGGATCGTCTCCTTATAGGGCACCGCCGCCGGGCGGCCCGCAACCGCGAGGTTGTGCCGGTTGCGCAGCCGGTCCATCGCGATCTGCAGGTGAATGTCGCCCTGGCCCCACAGCACCATCTCCTGGGTGTCGGCGTTCTGGTCGAGCTCGAGGGTCGGGTCCTCGTCGACGAGCTTGCCGATGGCGCCGGTCAGCTTCACGTCGTCGGCGCGCTTTTCGGCGGCGATCGCGAGCCCGAACACCGGCTGCGGCCGCTCCGGCCGCGGCAGCGGGTCGGCCTTGCCCGATGGCGTCAGGACGGCCCCGGTCGCGACGTCTTCCATCCGGGTCAGACCGACCACCTCGCCCGCCTGCGCCGCGGCGAGCTTTTCGTGCTGTGCCCCCGTCACCCGCAACAGACCGGCGACGCGGGTTCCGTTCAGCACCATGCCTTCGCTAACCGTCCCGCGCCAGATCCGGGCCAGCGACAGCTTGCCGGTATGCGGCAGGTGAAACGTCTTGAACACATGCGCCAGCGGCTCGCCCTCGGCGGCGATGCCGAGCCGCGCCGCGGTCTCCTGCGGCGCCGGGGTCTCGTGGCGCAACGCCTTCCATAGCCGCCGCACCCCGTGATCGGCTGTCGCCGAGCCGAGAAACACCGGCACGATCTGCGCCTCTTTCATCGAGCGGGTCAGATGCTGGTAAATTTCCTCCTTTGACGGCTCGACCTCCTCCAGCAGCTTTTCGAGCAATGCGTCGTCGAAATCGGCCAGCTTTTCGATCATCCCCGAACGGGTCTCCCGCTCTGCGTCCCAAAAGCCGTCGGGCAACGGGATCAGGTCCGAGGCTTGGCCCGGGCGGTAGCGGTAGGCACGTTCGCTGACCAGGTCGACATAGCCGGTAACCTCGCCCTCGCCGCCGCGGAGCGGCACCTGGCGCAGCACCAGCGGCTGCTGCGAGACCGACTGCAACGCCGCCAGCACGTCGCGCACTCTGGCGTTCGCGGCGTCCATCTTGTTGACGAATATCATGTGCGGGATTTTGTGCTGGTCGAGAAAACGCAACAGCGGGCTGATCGTCAACGCCCGCTCGACCTCCGGCTCGACAACGACGACCGCGACGTCGCTCGCCAACAGGGCACCCTGCGCCTCATAGGCGAGCTCGACCGAGCCCGGGCAGTCGAGGATCGTCCACGGATCGCCGAGAAACGACGTGGTCGCGACATTGAGCTCGGTCGACATCTGGCGCGCGCGCGCCTCGGGCGAGTGGTCGCCGACCGAGTTGCCGTCGCGCACGCTGCCGCGGCGGGTGGTGGCGCCGGTCGCAAACAGCAGCGCCTCGAGCAGGCTCGTCTTGCCCGACAGATACGGGCCGATCAGTGCGGCACAACGCGGGGCCGCGGTCGCGGACATGCTCGCCATGGGCGCCTCCAACCATCTTTGTCAGGCGTCCGCGGGGCTTTAGACAGCGCCCCGACGGCACCCGGTGCGTCCGGCAATCTGGCGCGGCCGGCGGCTGTAACGCAATCGAAATCTGGCTTGCGCCGGGATCGGGCGCCGCGAGAGTGGTCCTAGCCGTTGAGGGCGTGGCAGGCGCGCTCGATACGGGCGCAGGCGTCGCGCAGCACCTCGGCCGAGGTCGCGTAGGAGATGCGGAAATGCGGCGACAGGCCAAAGGCCTCGCCATGCACGACCGCGACCCCCGTTTCCTGCAGCAGGTAGCGGACAAAATCCTCGTCGCTCCCGATCGTCTCGCCGGCGGGGGTGCGCTTACCGATGACCCCGGCGCAGGACGGGTAGACGTAGAACGCCCCCTCGGGGCGCGGACAGAACAGGCCGGGAATTCGGTTCAAGAGGTCGACGACGAGGTCGCGCCGCTCCTGGAATTTCGCGTTGTGGACCGGGATGAAGTCCTGCGGCCCGGTCAACGCCTCGACCGCTGCGGCTTGGCTGATCGAGCACGGGTTGGCGGTCGAATTCGACTGGATCGCCCCCATTGCCTTGATCAGCGCCTTGGGGCCGCCGCCATAGCCGATGCGCCACCCGGTCATGCAATACGCTTTCGAAACCCCGTTGACGGTCAGGGTGCGGTCATAAAGGCGCGGCTCGACCTGCGCGATCGTCCGGTATTCGAAATCGTCGTAGACGAGGTGCTCGTACATGTCGTCGGTCATGACCCAGACATGCGGATGGCGCAGCAGCACGTCCGCGACCCCCCGCAGATCGGCTTCGGTGTAGGCGGCCCCGGTCGGGTTCGACGGCGAATTAAGGATCAGCCATTTGGTCTTGGGCGTGATCGCCGCGTCGAGCTCCTCGGGCCGCAACTTGAAGCCGTTGTTCTGCGGGCACGGCACCGGCACCGGCGTCCCGTCGCACAGCAATACCATTTCCGGATAGGACACCCAGAACGGCGCCGGGATCAGCACCTCGTCGCCCGGGTTGATCGTGGCGACCATCGCGTTGTACAGCACCTGCTTGCCGCCGGCGCTGATCGTGATCTGCGAGGTCTCGTAGTCGAGCCCGTTCTCGCGCTTGAACTTAGCGCAAACGGCGCGTTTCAGCTCGATGGTGCCGTCGAAGGTGGTGTAGCGCGTCTCGCCGCGCCGCATCGCCGCGATCGCCGCTTCCTGAATATTCTGGGGCGTGTCAAAATCGGGCTCGCCGACCGACAGGCTGACGATGTCGCGCCCGGCCGCTTTCAATTCGGTCGCAAGTGCGGTGATCGCCATCGTCGGCGACGGTTTGACGCGAGCAAGACGGTCGGCAAGAAACGGCATGACAGGTCCAGATCGATCAGGAGATTGCACGCAAAACTACACGCGAAGGGCTCCGGTGTGAAGCCGGTTCCGGCGGAGCTCGGGCTTAACATAAGGCGCGGTGAGACCCGCGCGATGCTTGACCTGCGGCCCGCGATCTGGTGGTTTCGACGATCGGCTGCCAGGAGAGGATGGACATGAACAAGTTCGGCTGCACCAGGTCGTTGGGCGAGGAAATCTACTACGCGACCTTGATCGCCGAAAACGACCAGCAAGCAAAAGAAATGGCCATCGCCGAAGTCAACGAGAAATTCCATAAAAGCGGCGGCCGCGCCAGAGAATGGAGCCTCAGAGTTCTCGAGTCGGACATCGAGGGCCCGGCGCGCGTCATCGATTGCGGCTACCGCGAGGCGTGATCTCCGCCGATTGGGTCATTGCCGTGGGCGCCGGCATTGACGCCGCTTGCTAAGATCCGCCGGACGATCGTCAGGCCGGGGGACTGATCAGAGCGAGCGCGGTACGGCGGTGCCCGCGATAAATCGTAAAATCGGAATCCAAGGTACAGATCGGCAACCCTGAAATCTCGGCGAGCCTGACCAGACAGGCGTCGGCCAGCGACATCGGCAGATTCCGGTAACGGTGCATCAGCGCGCTAACGTTGCCGGCTTCGTCTTTAAGTTGAACGCCGATCTGCAGGGCGCCCTGCCTGACCTTGTCCAGCAGCCGCGCAGGAGGCAGATTTGCTCTTCCGAGGAGAAAACAGGTTTCGGTCAGCACCGGCTCGCACGTCAAAATCGGCGGTGCAAGCTTCTTGAACTGCTCAACCGCCCAGCGATGGCGCGCCTCTCCGGTGCAGAAATACGCGACGAGGGGCCCGGTATCCATTACCGCGCCGGTTCTCACCGACCAAATTCCTCCATGTATTTGGGATTTGTCGCGTAATCCGCCGGGGCGTCCGTGACACTGCCGCAACAATCCTGCATCAGGTCGTGGAATGACGGTTGCGGCGCTCGCTGTTCGGCCCTTCCAGGTTCCGGCGAAGTGAGCAGCTGGCGCAAGGCGTCTTCGACCAAATCCTTGAATTTGCGGCCGCGCATCGCCGCTTCTGCTTTGACGCGCCGATACAAATCGTCGGAGAGGTCGACAGTCGTTCTCATGGTTGAATAATAGCCATATTTATGCTTTTGTGCAAGGACGATAGCCGGCATCCAAGCATGCCAGCGGCGCGGAGGTGGGTGTGAAATTCGGCAATTTTCTGTTTCCCGACAGCCGCGACCCCGAGCATGACGGCGTCGTCATCGACGAGACCCTGCGCGAAGCGTGGCTTTCGGAGGAGCTCGGTTGCGACGCGATCTGGCTCGCCGAGCACCATTTCGACGGCATCTGCGCCTATGCCGACCCGATCGCGTTTGCCGGGGCGCTCGCTGCGACGACCCGCCGCGCCAAAATCGGTTTTGCCGTTCTGCAGATGGCGCTGCACCATCCGATCCGTCTCGCGGTGCAGTTGGCGGTGCTCGACAACCTCACCAAGGGGCGGCTGATCGCCGGGCTCGGCCGCGGCTCCTCCTACAATATCTACGATTACCAGGGCTTTGGCGTCGACCATCACGAAGCCCAGGCGCGGCTCGACGAGGCCGAGGAAATCCTGGTCCGGGCCTGGACCGAAGGCGGGTTCCGCCACCACGGCCGGTTTTGGGACCTGGACGTGCCGCTGCTGCGCCCGCGCCCCTATACGAGGCCTCATCCGGCGCTCGTCCGCGCCGCCTCGGGCGAGGCCTCGATGCTCGCATTGGCGCGCCAGGGGCGGCCGTTTCTGATGAATGTCCAGTCGGCTGCGACGACGCGGCGGCGCTTTGCTCTTTATCGCGAGGCGATGGCCGAAGCCGGCTTCGACGACGACCGGATCGCCCGCAACCTCGGCGAATGCTGGGTGTGGCGCAACGTCTTTGTCGCCGAGACCGACGCCGAGGCCGAGCGCGTCGGCATTCTCGCGTTTGAGGCGATGGCGGCGTCGCGCGCCGAGCTGCGCAACCGCATCTATCGCGAGACCGGATTGCGGATCGAGGTGCCGGCGGGCGAGCTGCCTTCGACCCGCGCCAGTACCGAGCACGGCTTTATCTGCGGCTCGCCGGCGCGCGTCGCCGAGGCGATCGCGGAGATCGACGAGCTCGGCGTCGGCGGTGTGATCCTCACCTTCCGCCTCGGCCCGTTGCCGCACCGGGCCGCCGCCGACAGCCTGCGCCTCTTCATGACCGAAATCGCCCCGCAATTCCGTCACGAGTGCCGGCCCTGAGCCGCTCCAAAATCAGCGGATCAATCGCCCTTCAACAGCAGCCCGCCAAACCTGACTGGCGGGGCGGCAATCGTCTTCCCGGCTGATAACAGGCTAGATTCCCGCGCGGCAGTTTTAGGCCGGCCGCAGCGGAAGAGCCGTGATCCGACGACCCCAAGCAATCAGCGCAGCCACGCCTCGCCCAGTGTGAACCGCATTACATTGCGACGCCTACACCTCGCTTACGATCGCGCTGATAGAGCTTTGTCGGCAGTGGCGGGAAGACGTTTCCGCGGCGACCCGTCGCTGTCGCTTGCCCGCTCGGCTGCCGCAGCGGCCCGGCGATCCTGGCGCCAATTGGAGAGCGATCATGGAACGCACCGAGGATGCCCCAAAACAACCGCCGATCCGCACCGCGACGCCGGTGCTCGCGAGCTTTGTCCTTTATGCCGAGCGCAGCGTCCGCCTCGGCGAGCGCGGCCGGGTGTGGGGCGGCGATGTCGGCGTGCACGCGATCGCCGAAGCCGCCTACGGGGCCCAGCTCAGGATCTGCCGCCGCTGCGACATCGACCCCTGCCGCAACCTTTACGCCCCATCGGTCCTGCTGGCGCGCGAGGTAAGGCTCGGCATTCTCCAGGCAAACCGACTCGAAGACGATGGGATAATTCTTGGCTCGCCGGTGCCGTACCCAGCAGCGGCGATGCCGCCATTGCCGCTCGCCGCCGGACCCGCGGGCGCCGGCGCCGACGTGACGGTTGCGGCCGGCGAGGTCGTGGCGCTGCTGCCGGGGAATTACGGCGCCTTGACCGTAACCGGCACGCTGCTCCTCAATCCCGGCGATTACGTCTTTTCAAGCGTCACGCTGACCGACGGCGCTCGCCTCGCGGCAATCGCCGGTGCGGTGCGGATGCAGGTCGCCGACCATCTGACCGCCGGCCGCCGCGTGCGGCTTTATCCGGCGTTCCACCGGCCGGCCGCGGAGCTTGCGATCACCGTCGCCGGCGGTGACGGCGCCGGTGCGCGCCCGGCGGTCTCGTTCGGCGAGCACGCCTTTGTCCGCGCGCTGGTGGCGGCGCCGCACGGCACCTTTGCCGTTGCCGACCACAGCCATCTGACCGGCGCTTTCGCAGGGTTCGACATCGCACTCGGCGAGGCGGTCCGGGTTGACTTCCAATCCGGTTTCCCCGCCGAACAACGGGGCGGCCGCGGCTCGCAACAATTGCAAGGCTATTACGGCGTCAATCCCGACCCGACCGTGGCGCCGCTCGCCGGACCGGTGCCGGCCGACACCAACATCGCGCTGGCGATCGGGTTGCCGGTGCGCGACGGCGCCGGGCTGAAGACATTCATCAGACAGGTCTCGGACCCGAAGAGCCCGAATTTCCGCAAATTCCTGACCCAGGCGGAATTCGCCGCCACCTATGGCGCCACCCCAGCAGACTACCAGGCGCTGAAAGACTGGGCGGCGGCGAGCGGCTTCTCCACTTGGAGCACCTATCCGAACAACCTGTTGCTCGGCGTCAGCGCAACCGCGGCGCAAATCGAGAGCGCCCTTTACGTCAACCTCGTTTACCGCCTGCGCGCCGACGGTCAGCCGTTTGTCGCCGTCGACCGCGAACCCTCGCTCGATCTCGCCGTGCTGCTCTTGCGGATCAGCGGCTTGGCCGAATTCCGCGTGCCCGCCCGCGCCGGCGGCACTGGCGGCGGCGGCACTTTCCGCGCGGCCGATCTGCGCAACGCCTATCTCGGCGCCGACCCGTCGATCCTGGCGCTGACCGGCGCCGGCCAGGTGGTCGGGTTGCTCGAGCTCAACAGCTTTAGTCAGTCCGACATCGCCGGCTACGACGCGCTGCAGGCGCCGCCGCTCAATCCGGCCAATGTCGTCCTCGCCGCGATCGCGGCGCCGCCCTGGTTTACGAGCTATCAGAACAGCCCGGAAACCGCCTCCGACATCGAGCTCGTCCAGGCGATGGCGCCGGCGGCGCAAGTCCAGGTCTTTCAGACGGCACTCGGGGTCACGCTGCACGGCGACGCCGTCTTTCACGCGATGGCGAACGCAAACCCGCCATTGACCTCGGCGAGCTGCTCTTATGTTTTCGGACGCAGCGACAATTCCGAGCAGGCTCTCGACCAGATGGCGGCCCGGGGCGTTTCGTTTTTCACCGCTTCCGGCGATTACGGCGACATTGGCGACCCGCAAAGCAACATCGACATGCTGTCGCAGACCCTGGTCGGCGGCACCTTTCTCGGCACCGCGGCGATCACCGCTCCGCCCGCCTATCCCAATCCCTATTACACTGGCGAAACCACCTGGAACCAGGCGACCGCACCGCAACAGCAGGCTGTCACCAGCGGCGGCGTCATGGACGGGAACAACAAAAACGGCAATTGCTATTGTTGGCCCCATTCGCTCGGCCCGTTCTCGTGCTGCGGCAGCGGCGTCGCCATCCCCGACTGGCAGGTCGGGATCATGGCGCTCAGCGCCGGGGCGAATGGCGGCTCGACGACCTGGCGCAATTATCCCGACGTCGCAATGGTCGCAGCCAATATCGAGATCTTTTACAATGGCGGCACGACCGGCTGGTTCGGCACCAGCGCCGCGGCACCGCTCTGGGCCGGGTTTATGGCGCTCGTTAACCAGCGCATCAAGATCATCGACGCCGCTGCCCCGACCGCCGGCTTTCTGAACCCGACCCTCTACGACATCGGGCTGACGCGCGGCTCCGACAACGACCTCTATCAGATCTGCTTTAACGACATTGCCGACAATGTCAGCAACGCCGACGGATTTGGCCCCGGCTTCAATGCGGTCGCCGGCTATGATTTGTGCACCGGTCTCGGCTCGCCCAAGGTCGGGCTCGTCTACCAGCTGTCCTCGCCGACCCCGCTGACCCCAAACCAGCCGGTGGCGCTGATCCGCTTTGTCGTCGGAACCGGCGACGATGACGCCGGCGGCGGGCTGCACGGCAGCGACCAGACCGCCGACGTGCTGCTGCCGGACGGGACGAGCTTCACGGTGACCTTGCGGCACCGCAGCGAGCCGAACTGGACAAACGGGTCGACCCACACGGTCGATTTCCAAATCCCGAACACGGTCAGCCCGCCGCTGACGCAGTCGCACGGTATTGCCGGGGTGCGCCTCAACCTGGTGCAGAACAACCCCGATATCAGCGCCGACAACTGGGACGTAGCCTCGCTCGCGGTCAGCCTGTTCAACCCGCCGTTTTCGGCCGCGACCTCGGTGTGCCAGCTCGACCTTGTCGGCACCGCGACGTTGCAGGACGGCAGCACCGGGCTGATCCGGTTGAGCAAGCATGCCGACAGCAAAGGCAGCGGGCCAAGCTCGCCGGTCTTCGCCACCGGCCCCGGCTCAGGCTGTCCTTAGCTTCCTAGTCGCGATCATCCTTCCGGCCGCAGCAATGGTATGCTTCCCCCGGCAGCAGGGGAGCGCACCAAATGAAATTCGCCATCGCCCTTCCAACCGACGCGCAATCCTGGCGCGTGGTGCGGCGGGCCGAGGAGCTGGGGTTCAGCCGGGCCTGGTTCTACGACACCCAGATGCTGAGCGCCGACCCGTTTGTGGCGATGGCCGCGGCGGCGCTCAAGACAACGACGATCCGGCTCGGCACCGGGGTTCTGATCCCGTCGAACCGCATCGCCGCGGTGGCGGCGAACGCCTTTGCCTCGCTGAACAAGCTGGCTCCGGGGCGGATCGATTTCGGGGTCGGCACCGGCTTTACCGGCAGGCGCGCGATGGGGCTGGGTGCGGTCCGGCTCGCCGACATGGAGGAATATGTCCGGGTCGTCATGGGCTTGCTGCGCGAGGAGACGGTCGAGGCCGAAATCGAAGGCAAAACCCGCCTGATCCGGCTGCTCAACCCCGAGCTAGGGCTGATCAACACCAGCGACCCGATCGGCCTCTACGTTGCCGCCTCCGGGCCCCGCGCGCGGGCGTTGACCGCAAAGCTCGGGGCCGGCTGGATCGCTACGACCGGCGACGTCGACAGCGCGGCGGGGGCCTTGCGCGACATCGAGGCGCGGCGGCAAGCGGCCGGCCGGGCCGGCGAGCCGTTCGATGCGGTGGTGCTGACCGGCGGCGCGATCCTCGCCGAGGGCGAGCCCGCCGACAGCCCGCGCGCCGTCGCCCAAGCCGGCCCGCGCGCGGCGATGCTGCTGCACCGCGCCGCCGACCAAGCCTTGGCCGGCATGCCCAACGCGACCCCGGCATCACCCGCGATCGCCGACACCGTCGCCCGATACGTCGAGCTGGCGCGCGGTTTCCGGCCGCAAGGCGCGCACTATCTCGAAAACCACCGTGGCCACCTGATGTTCGTCAAGCCCGAGGAGCGGCCGTTTGTCACCGCCGAGTTGATCCGCCTGACCACTTTTACCGCACCCGAAAAGGAGCTGCGCGAACGGGTCGCCGCTTTGGCTGCGGCCGGCTACAGCGAGATCGCCTTCCAGATCGTCCCCGGCCAGGAGTACGCGATCGAGGATTGGGGCCGCCTGCGCCGCGCCTTCGCCTAAGCCTGCGACCGCATCGCCGGCCGATCGCGGCGAAAGCCGCGCAGGGCGATCCGCGGCTTGTCCGGAACGCGGTTCGCCGCCACACTGAACCCTGACGACGGAGCCTTTAAAAATGAGATCCAATGCCGCCGCGGCGCATAGCGGTCGCCATTTCCTGCAGATCCCCGGGCCGACCAATGTGCCCGACCGGGTATTGCAGGCGATCGCCGCGCCGACGATCGACCATCGCGGGCCGGAATTCGCCGCGCTCGCCAAGGAAGTCGTCGCCGGCATGAAGCGCGTCTTTCAGACCGAGGAAACCGTGGTCGTCTATCAGTCTTCCGGCACCGGGGCGTGGGAGGCGGCGTTGTCCAACACCTTGTCGCCGGGCGACCGCGTCCTGATGTTCGAGACCGGCCATTTCGCGAGCTTGTGGCGGACGATGGCGGCGCGGCTCGGGATCGAGGCCGAGTTTGTGCCGGGCGACTGGCGGCACGGGGTCGACCCGGCCCTGGTCGAGGAAAAGCTCGTTGCCGACCGGGCGCATCAAATAAAGGCCGTCTGCGTCGTCCACAACGAAACCTCGACCGGGGTCGCAAGCCGCATCCCCGAAATCCGCGCGGCAATCGACCGCGCCGGCCATCCGGCGTTGTTCATGGTCGATACGATCTCGTCATTGGCGTCGATCGACTACCGCCACGACGAGTGGCGGGTGGACGTGACCGTTGCCGGCTCGCAAAAGGGGCTGATGCTGCCGCCGGGGCTGGGCTTCAACGCGGTCTCGAAAAAGGCGCTCGCCGCGTCCGAGACCGCAAAATTGCCGCGCTCCTATTGGGATTGGCAGGCAATGAGCGAGGTGGCGCAGACCGGGTTTTTCCCCTACACGCCAAGCACCAATTTGCTGTTCGGGCTCCGCGAAGCCTTGCACATGCTGCTCGACGAGGAAGGGCTCGACGCGGTCTTCCGCCGTCACGCCCGCCACGCCGAGGCGACGCGTCGCGCCGTCGCGGGGTGGGGGCTCGAAGTCTTGTGCGCCGACCCGCGCGAGCATTCGAATTCGCTGACCGCGGTCGTGGTGCCGGACGGGTTCGACGCCGACCGGCTGCGCGAGATCATCCTCGAAAGCTTCGACATGTCGCTCGGCACCGGGCTCGGCCGGCTCAAGGGCAAGATCTTTCGCATCGGCCATCTCGGCTGGTTCAACGATCTGATGCTGTGCGGCACGTTGAGCGGGGTCGAGATGGGATTGCACCGCGCCCGCATTCCGCACCGGCCTGGCGGGGTCACCGCAGCACTCGAATATCTCGCCGCGTTCTAGTGGTACAAATCTGACGCTCGGCACCGAGCGGCGCCACGCCGAGATTGCTTCGCTTCGCTCGCAATGACACCGTAAAGGTGTGTCATTGCGAGAAGCGGAGCGACGACGCAATCCCGCTGCGACGACGGACGGCGGGTATCATCCGTCTGGTTCGTACCGCTAGCTGCCCCCAGCACGTCGTCGGGCTTCGCAGGATGACGCGGGAAGTTGTTACATTATGATTTGTTTGATCGGTACTTGAGAGGATGATTGCGATGCTTGCCGACCGCGCCGAAGAAGCCGCGAAATTGCTGTGCGCAGCGCGCGGCGGTGAGCCGCTCGCCGAACTGCCGGCGGAATGCCGCCCGCAATCGGATGCCGACGCCTACCAAATTCAGGACGCGGTCACTCGCCGGCTCGGCGAAGCGGTCGGCGGCTGGAAAATCGGCGTCGCCTCGCCGACGACCGCGGCGTTTTGCGCGCCGATCTTTGCCCGCATGATCCGGCCGAGCCCGGCCGCCTACACCGCCCATGAGCTGCGCCTGGTCGGCATCGAGGGTGAGATCGCGTTTCGCCTCGGCCGCGACCTGCCGCCGCGCGCGACACCCTATGACCGCGCCGAGGTGATTGCGGGTGCCGTCCTGCACCCGGCGATCGAGGTGGTCGACTGCCGCTTTGTCGATCCCCGCGCGCTCGCCCGGCCGTTGATGCTGGCCGACAACTACGCGAATGGCGGGCTGGTCCATGGCGCGCCGGTGCCGGACTGGGAAAAGCTCGACCTCGCTGCGACGCGGATGACAATCACCGAAGACGGGCATGCCTTTGCCGACAGCAGCATGGCGGCGCCCCGCGACCCGGTGGCCGCACTTGTCGAGCTCGCCAACCTGATGCGCACCCGCGGCGGCGCCAAGGCCGGGACCTTTGTCACGACCGGCTCGTGGACCGGAATGGTGTTCACCCGTCACGGCGCCAGGATCAGCGCCGATTTCGG
The DNA here is from genome assembly GCA_963712825.1 of uncultured Alphaproteobacteria bacterium. Classification (GTDB taxonomy): domain Bacteria; phylum Pseudomonadota; class Alphaproteobacteria; order ATCC43930; family CGMCC-115725; genus AP-15. Next base: position 55,613 of record CAVQJP010000025.1, on the reverse strand, counting down.
CCCGCTCGGCCGGATCGACATCGACTTCGGCGCCGCCTGATCTTCGCACCCGGAGGCACCGTGGCGCATTGCCCGGCTTCCGCTAACCCCTTGCAAATACAAGATTGCGTCATAATTCCAAGCTCATGCCCACTGCCCTCGACAAGCTTGCCTTCGACACCGCGCAAGCCGCGCGGGTCGGATGGTTTTTTGGCCAGAAGCTGCTGGCGGCGCGGCTGAGCCGCCCGGTCCCGTTACCAGACGAGCTGCACGGCCGCCCGATGCCGGACCGGCGCCGCATCCTTGCCGACCTGCGCGCGTTGTTCGAGCAGGACTGGCGCAATGTCGAGGCCGGGTATTATACGCCGCCTCTCGACGGTTTCGGCCGGCCTCTCGGCGAATTGCGCCGCGCTCTCGATTTTTTCGCTGATCTCGCCGCGGTCGAGGACAGACGCCACGGCGATGCCAAGGAACGGCTGCTGGAGAACCCGCCACCCGGCCCCTACCCGCGCTATTACCTGCAGAAATTCCATTTTCAGAGCGACGGCTACCTGAGCGACGCCTCGGCCCGCCGCTACGACCATCAGGTCGAGGTGTTGTTTGGCGGCGGGGCGGCGGCGATGCGGCGCCAGGCGCTGGTGCCGTTGCGCGAGGCGCTCGCCCGGCATCGCGCGGACGGGCGCGGGAGGCAGCGGCTCCTCGACCTCGCCTGCGGCACCGGCAGCTTTCTGCGCGAGGTCAAGGCCAACTGGCCGCGGCTCGCGGTCACTGGGCTCGACTTGTCGCCGCATTACCTCGCCGTGGCGCGCCGGGCATTGGCGCCGTGGTCGCGCGTCCGGCTGGTCGAGGGTGCGGCCGAGGCTATGCCGTTCGCCGACGGCGAGTTCGACGTCGTCACCTGCATCTACCTGCTTCACGAACTGCCGCCGCGGGTGCGTCGCGCGGTGGCGGCGGAGCTCGGCCGGGTAGTGCGGCCCGGCGGCACGGTGATCTTTGTCGACTCGCTGCAGACCGGTGACGAGCCCGATTACGACGCGATGCTCAATTCGTTCCCCGCCGGGTTTCACGAGCCCTATTACGCAAGCTATCTGCGCGAGGACCTCGACCGGCTGATGGACCCGGCCTTTACCTCCGCCGGTCAATACCCGGCCTACCTTTCGAAGGTGGTCAGCTATCGGCGCGAACCCGACCGCGCCGCCGGCCCCGCGCCGCCCGGGTAAGTCTCGGGCGAGATTGCCCTTTTTTTGCCGTGATTTGATGCCAGCGATAATCCGTTGCCGATAAAGGCCGACGGCCGAGGGGTCGCGCGGGGGCGCAAAGCGATCTCGGCCAAACCAGTATCGGCACTACTAATAGAGACCGGTTGCGGCAAGGCCACAAGGCTGGTACTCTATTTTGTGGGGGTGGATCGTTGATCCACAGAATGCGGGGGAAATCGATGGAAATCACCTGGACTACCGAGCGCGTCGAGCGGTTGACCCAGCTGTTCGAAGAGGGTTTGCCGACCGCTGAAATCGGCCGCCGCCTCGGGCTCACAAAAAACGCCGTGATCGGCCGGCTTTATCGAAGTGCGATGACGCGCCGCGAGCCGCCGCCCAAGATCGAGCCGCGGCGCAACGTCTTTGAATTCGCCGGCCCGAGCTGCCTGTGGCCTCACGGCCACCCGAACGACCCCAATTTCCATTTTTGCGGGGCGCGGCCGATGGCCGGCAAACCCTATTGCGAGGCGCACGCCGCCCTCGCCTACATCCGCCCAAAAGATCAGAACGCGGCCTGATCACCCGCGCCGCTTGAGGCGGCGCATCGCGTGGTCGAGGCCTTCGAGGGTCAGCGGGAACATGCGGTCCTCGCTGATCCGGCGGATCATTCCGATGCTGGCGGTGCCGGACCAGTATTTCTCCGGCACCGGGTTCAACCACACCGCGTGCGGGTAAGCGTCGAACAGCCGGCGCAGCCAGACCTCGCCTGGCTCATCGTTCCAGCGCTCGACGCTGCCGCCCTCTTTTTCGATCTCATAGGGGCTCATGCTGGCGTCGCCGACCAGCACGATTTTGTAGTTCCGGTCATAGGTGCGGGTCAGATCGAGGACCGGCACCTGCTCAACATGGCGCCGGCGCGAGTCGCGCCACACCGTGTCGTAGATGCAGTTGTGAAAGTAAAAATGGATCAGGTGCTTGAATTCGGAGCGGGCAGCCGAAAACAGTTCCTCGCAGACCCGGACATGGTCCTCCATCGACCCGCCGACATCGAGAAACAGCAACAGCTTGATCGCGTTGTGGCGCTCCGGCACCAGCTTCAGGTCGAGCCAGCCGGCGTTGTGCGCGGTCGACCGCACCGTGCCGTCGAGGTCGAGCTCGTCGGCCGCACCCTCGCGGGCAAACTGGCGCAGGCGGCGCAACGCCAATTTGATGTTGCGGGTGCCGAGCTCGACGGTGTCGTCGAGATTGCGGAAGTCGCGCCGGTCCCACACCTTGACCGCACTGCGGTTCCGGCCCTCCTCCTGGCCGATGCGCACGCCTTCGGGGTTGTAGCCGTGGGCGCCAAAGGGCGAGGTCCCGACGGTGCCGATCCACTTGCTGCCGCCCTGGTGGCGCGCCTTCTGCTCGGCGAGGCGCTGGCGCAGGGTTTCCATCAGCTTGTCCCAGCCGCCCAACGCTTCGACGAGCTTTTTCTCCTCCTCGGAGAGGAACCGTTCGGCGAGTTTTCTGAGCCACTCCTCGGGGATTTCGGCTTTTGGGTCGGCAAGGGTTTCGATGCCTTTGAAGCACTGGCCAAAGACCCGGTCGAAACGGTCGAGATGGCGCTCGTCCTTAACGAGCGCGGTGCGGGCGACAAAGTAGAAATCCTCGATCGCAAATGCCGCGACCCGCTGCTGCATCGCCTCCATCAGGCTCAGATATTCGCGCAACGAGACCGGGATCTTGGCCGCGCGCAATTCGGTAAAGAACGAAAAGAACACAGCCAGCCCTTAACAGGACGGCAGCGGCCGCAATAATTGCGACAATTGCACGGTGTCGACATCGCCATCCCAATAGCTAATTATGGCGGTCGCGTTCAGCGTGATCCAGTCGAACACCGCCCGCCCATCATCCGCAGAAAGTCGGCCGGCAATCAGGTGCGGAACCGGCCGAATTGCCACCACCGCAGTATTATCGACGGTCATTTGGTTGCCGTGCGTCATGTTTACCTTGATGCGTACGTCGTGACGGGCATTTCCGCGCGGGCTCACCCATACTGTCATCGGTAGACCCGTAGTACGCGGGTATAAATTCGCCATCTCGAACAGCTCGTCGCTTTCTATTGCGTTAGCTCCCGCCGAGATTGGCTTGCCCGACTTCATTGGTAGCCTCTCATAACTGAAATACCGAGCTTATCCCCAACAATCGTCAACGATCCACGTTATCCACAGTTCGTTTCACTTTAGCCGCGCTCGGCGCGGCGGTGCAGAAAGGCGAGGCGCTCGAACAAATGCACGTCCTCCTCGTTTTTAAGGAGCGCCCCGTGCAATGGCGGGATCAGCTTGGCGGGATCGCGGGCGCGAAGGGTTTCGGGCGAGATGTCCTCGACCAGCAGCAATTTGAGCCAGTCGAGCAGTTCCGAGGTCGACGGCTTCTTCTTTAATCCCGGCGCCTGGCGCACGTCGAAAAAGATCGTCAGCGCCTCATGCACCAGCTCGTGCTTGAGATCGGGAAAATGGACATCGACGATCTTTTCCATGGTCTCGCGGTCGGGGAAGCGGATGTAATGAAAAAAGCAGCGGCGCAGGAACGCGTCGGGCAATTCTTTCTCGTTGTTTGAGGTAATGATGACGACCGGGCGGTGGCGGGCGCGGATGGTCTGCCGAGTTTCGTAGACGTAGAACTCCATCCGGTCGAGCTCGAGCAGCAGATCGTTCGGGAATTCGATGTCGCCCTTGTCGATCTCGTCGATCAGCAATACCGGGGCCTCGTCGGCGGTAAACGCCTCCCACAGCTTGCCCGGCACGATGTAGTTGGCGATGTCGCGGACCCGCTCGTCGCCGAGCTGGCCGTCGCGCAGCCGCGACACCGCGTCGTATTCGTAAAGACCCTGCTGCGCCTTGGTCGTCGACTTGATGTGCCAGGCGATCAGCTCCCTGCCGATGCCGCGGGCGATTTCGTGCGCGAGGATGGTCTTGCCGGTGCCGGGCTCGCCCTTGACCAGCAGCGGGCGTTCGAGCGCGATGGCGGCATTGACCGCGACCCGCAGATCGGGTGTGGCCACATAGCTGTCGGTGCCCTCGAAACGTCGCATGCCGGTTCAATCCCTTGTTGTTCCCGATCACATAACCCGAGGCGCCCCACGGCGCCAGCCCGAGAGCGGGTCTCGCCGGCGCGCTTGATGGTGCAGCGGCGATCATTGAGGCGAGCGATCCCTGTCGGCGATTGCTGTCATGGCCGCGGGTGACAGCGGGGCCGGCTTTCGGTTATGCCTATGTGCTTATGCCGGCTTTCGGAAAGACCCCGCCGATGTTGCCCAAACTCTCCGGACCTTCGCGCCCGCCGGCCGCGGGCGGCCAGCCGAAGCAGCTCGTCATCCTGCTGCACGGGCTTGGCGCCGACGGCAACGACCTGATCGGGCTCGCCCCCCATTGGGCGCCGTTCCTCCCGCAAGCCGAGTTCGTGTCGCCCAACGCACCCTTTCCGTGCGACATGGCGGCCTATGGCTATCAATGGTTCAGCTCGCAGGACCGCAGCCCGCCGGCGGTTCTCGCCGGGGTGCGCGCGGCGGCGCCGATCCTCGACGCGTTTGTCGACGAGGCATTGGCTGAGCGCGGACTCGACGACACAGCACTGGCGCTCGTCGGCTTTTCGCAGGGCACGATGATGTCGCTTTTTGTCGGGCTGCGGCGGGCGCGGCCCGCGGCCGGCATCGTCGGCTATTCGGGACGGCTGCTGGCGCCCGAACTGCTCCCGTCCGAGCTGCGTTCACGGCCGCCGGTGCTGTTGGTTCACGGCACCGAGGACCCGCTCGTTCCCTACGCTTCGCTCGCCGCGGCCGAAGCCGTGCTGAAGCAGGCGGGCGTTCCGGTCGACAGCATGAGCTGCCCCGGCATCGGCCATTCGATCAGCGAGGAGGGGCTGCGCCGCGGTGGCGATTTCCTCAAGGGCGCGTTTGCGGGAACGACGTCTTGACGATGTCGTCCGGGGTCAACAGCGGCCCGATTACCGCCAGCATCTTGGGCGAAACCCAGTCGGCCTCGCCTTCGACGCGTCCGAGCACCCGGCCCCGGCGGTCGATCAACACGCTGGTCGGCAGGCCGTCGACCTTGAAGGCCTGGCTGACCGCGTTTTTCGGATCGAGATAGACCTTGACCGCCTTGAGCCCGAGCTTTGCGACAAACGGGGCGACCGCCTTGCTGCCGCCGATATCCTCGGATATCGCGAGGATCGCGAGCTTGTCTCCGAGCCGGGTCTGCAGTTGCTCGAGCGACGGCATCTCACGGCGGCACGGCGCGCACCAGGTGGCCCACAGATTGACGAGCACGAGCTTGCCGGCGAAATCCTCGAGACTGACCGCTCTTCCCGCCGCGTCGGTGAAGTCGACCTTGGGTACCGGCTGCGGCGGCGTTGCCGGGACGAATTGCCCGAGCGGGGCCTGGTCTGCCGCCAGCTCGGCCCGCGCCGTCGAAATGGCGGCCGGCAGAACCATCACCAGGGCCAGCAAGGCGGCGCAAGCCGATCTCATGCTCTCTTTCCTTCTTTGCGGCCGGGGCCGCGTATGAGCCGCCAGCCAAAACCGGCCGGTGCGGCGGCGAATACGCAGTGGGGTGGGCGTTTTGCGACCGGACCGGCCGAGATCATGCGCCGTATCAACGCGTCGATCGACTTCGACAAGCGGCTGTGGGCGGAAGACATCGCCGGCTCGAAGGTGCATTGCGCGATGCTGATGGCGCAGGGCATCCTGTCACCCGAAGATGGCGCGGCGATCGCCGCCGGTCTAGACCAAATCCGGACGGAGATCGAAACCGGCGCTTTCGCCTTCAGCGAGGCGCATGAAGACATCCACATGAATGTCGAGGCGCGTCTTGCCGAGCTTATCGGGCCCGCCGCCGGGCGTCTTCACACCGCGCGCTCGCGCAACGACCAGGTGGCAACCGATCTGCGGCTGTGGCTGCGCGCGGCGATCGACCGCACCGACAGCGCGATGGAGGATTTGCAGGCGGCGCTGATCGACCGCGCCGAGGATGAAGCCGACACCGTGATGCCGGGCTTTACCCATCTGCAGATCGCCCAGCCGGTGACCTTCGGCCATCATCTCTTGGCCTATGTCGAGATGATCGGGCGCGACCGCGGGCGGCTCGCCGACTGCCGGCGGCGGCTGAACGAGTTGCCGCTGGGAGCGGCGGCGCTCGCCGGCACCTCGTTCCCGATCGACCGCGAGGCGACCGCTGCGGCGATGGGGTTCGACCGGCCGATGGCAAACTCGCTCGATGCCGTCTCGGACCGCGACTTCGCGATCGAATTCCTGGCCGCCGCGGCGCTCGCCGGGACCCACCTGTCGCGGTTTGCCGAGGAAATTGTGCTGTGGTGCAGCGACGGGTTCGGCTTTGTGGCGCTCAGCGACGCGTTTACGACCGGCAGCTCGATCATGCCGCAAAAGCGCAACCCGGACGCCGCCGAACTGGTGCGCGCCAAGACCGGGCGGCTCAATGGGTCGCTTATCGCATTGCTGACGGTCATGAAGGGGCTGCCGCTCGCCTATGGCAAGGACATGCAGGAGGACAAGATCCCGGTGTTCGAGGCCGCCGACGCGCTCGAGCTTTGCCTCGCCGCGACCGCCGGGATGGTGCGCGACATGCGACCCGACCGCGAGCGGCTGCGCGCCGCCGCCGGGCGCGGCTTTGCCACCGCGACGGATCTCGCGGATTGGCTGGTGCGGGTGGCCGGGCTGCCGTTCCGCCGCGCCCATCACGCGACCGGACAGATCGTCAAGCGCGCCGAGGCGCTCGACTGCACCCTCGCCGGGCTGCCGCTCGGCGAGCTGCAGGCGGTCGAGCCCGGCATTTCCGGCGCGGTCTACGACGTGCTCGATCCCGCGCGCTCGGCCGCAAGCCGCACCAGCTATGGCGGAACCGCACCAAACCGGGTCCGCGCCGCGGCTGCCGCCGCGAGACAGAGATATCTGCGGTGAGGCGCAGGCGGTTGCTTCCGCAGGTCTGCGGTCTTCGCCGAGATGCGCGTGCGCGGCGGGCCTGCGGCGCCCTCATTTTGCTGGTCGCCGCCCTCGGGCTCGCCGATTGCGGGAAAAAAGGCCCGCCCCATCCGCCGACCGACGTGCCCAATGTCTACCCGCGGTCTTACCCGCGTGAGTGAGTTTTTCAACTATCGCGGTGGCGAGCTCTACGCCGAGCAAACCTCGGTGCGGGAGATCGCCGACGCCGTCGGCACGCCGCTGTATCTGTATTCGGCAGCCGCTTTCGCCGACCGCTATCGGCGCTTTGCCGAGGCTTTCGCCCCGGAACACCCGCTGATTTGCTATGCCGTCAAGGCGAACTCCAACCTCGCCGTGCTGCGCCTGTTCGCGCGCCTCGGGGCCGGCGCCGACGTCGTCTCCGAGGGCGAATTGCGGCGCGCGCTCGCCGCCGGCGTCCCGCCGGAACGCATCGTTTTCTCCGGCGTCGGCAAAACGGCGCAGGAGATGACGGCGGCGCTCGCCGCCGGCATCCACCAGATCAATGTCGAGTTGGTGGCCGAGCTTCGCCTTCTCAGCGCGGTCGCAACCGGAGCGGGGCTGACCGCGCCGATCGCGGTCAGAATTAACCCCGATGTCGACGCGCTGACCCACGCCAAGATCGCGACCGGCAAAAAGGAAAACAAATTCGGCATCGAGCTCGACGAGGCGGCCGAGGCCTATCGTCTTGCAGCAGCGCTGCCCGGCATTGCGCCTTGCGGCCTCGCCGTCCATATCGGCTCGCAGCTCACCGACCTCGATCCCTATCGGCGCGCCTTCGAACGCGTTGCGGAATTGGTGCACGCCTTGCGCGGCGCCGGGCTTGCGGTCGAGCGCGTCGATTTGGGCGGCGGGCTCGGCATTCGCTATCACGGCGAGGAGCCGCCGGAACCCGCCGCCTACGCCCGGACGGTTCGTCAGGCTTTTGGCGGCCTTGGCCTGGCGCTGGCGTTTGAACCGGGACGGGTGTTGACTGGGCCGGCCGGTATCCTCGTCTCGCGCGTGCTCTATGTCAAAAGAGGCGCCGCCCGGCGGTTTGTTGTTGTCGACGCGGCGATGAACGACTTGATCCGCCCGGCGCTTTACGACGCTTGGCACGATGTGGTGCCGGTCCGGCTGCCGCCGCCGGGAGCAACACCCGCGCCCGCGGATGTCGTCGGGCCGGTTTGCGAGTCCGGCGACACCTTTGCCGTCGGTCGCGATCTGCCGCCGTTGGCCGAAGGGGATCTGATCGCCTTCACCGCCGCCGGCGCTTATGGCGCGGTGATGAGCTCGACCTACAACAGCCGCCTGCTGGTGCCGGAGGTGCTGGTCTCCGCCGCCCGCCATGATGTGATCCGGGCGCGGCCGAGCTATGACGCGATGATGGCGCTCGATACTATTCCCGCCTGGCTCGATGATCGCGCTGCCGGGCCAGGGCGCAACAGAGGTGCCGCATGACCGACCGCTCGGCCCATCCGACGCCGCCCTTCGGGATGCGGTTGCGGCTCGCCCGCGCCGCGCTGACCTGGGAGCGGGTGTGGCCCGCTTGTTGGCCGGCGGTGGCGGTCCTCGCGCTGTTCTTGATCCTCGCCTTCTTTGGTCTGCTGCCGCTGCTGCCGGGCCTCGCGCACGGTGCCGTGCTGCTGGGCTTTGGCGGCGGCTTTCTGCTGGCGCTCGCGGCCGCGTTCCGCGGCGTCTCGGTGCCCAACGGCGGTGCGGCGCGGCGCCGCGTCGAGCGGGCGAGCGGCTTGCCTCACCGGCCGCTCCAGGCGCTTTGCGATCGGCCGAGCGCGCCGCTCGATCCGCAGGCCGCCGGGCTGTGGGAAGCCCATCGCCAGCGGATGGCGGCGGCGGCGCGGCATTTGCGGGTCGGCATGCCGGCGGCCGGCTTTGCCGCCCGCGACCCGTGGGGCGTGCGCGCGGTGCTGGCGATTCTACTGCTGCTCGCGGCGGTCGACGCCGGCGGCGACTGGCGCGAGCGGCTGCTGCGCGCGGTGACGCCGAGCCTCGACGGCGGTGCGCCGGCCATCGCCGCCAGCCTCGACATCTGGGTCACGCCGCCCGACTACACCGGTCTCGCCCCGCAATTTCTGCGTCCCGAGAACAGCGCCACGATCCGCATCCCGACCGGCAGCATCCTGTTGGCGCAGGTGCACGGCGGAAGCGGTGCGCCGCGTCTGGAAATCGACGGCAAAACCAGCGCTTTCGACGCGGTCGACAAAGAGGATTTCCGGGCTCGGGCAACGCTGAAATCGGGCAGGCGCATCGCCGTGACGCAGGCCGGGGCGGCGCTCGGCAGCTGGCCGATCGAGATTATTCCCGACAACCCGCCGACCGTCGCCTTTGCCCGGCCGCCGCAAGCGACGGTGCGGCAGGCGCTGCGCATCGACTACCGCGCAGACGACGATTACGGGGTCGAGAGCGTCAAGGCGGTGATCCGCCGCCAGGGAACCCCATCCGGCGGCAAGCCCGGCGACAAGATCGAGCTCGACCTGCCATTGCCGGGGCTGCACCTGAAGGACGCGCAGGCGACCAGCTACCACGACCTGACCGCCCATCCCTGGGCCGGTCTGCCGGTCGAAATCCGGCTCGTCGCCGCCGACGCGCTGGGCCAGACCGGCGAAAGCGCGCCGCTGCTGATGACATTGCCCGAGCGGGTGTTCCACAACCCGATTGCGCGAGCGATCATCGACCAGCGCAAGGAGCTGGCAAAGGATCCCAACTCCCGGCTGCCGGTGGCGGAAATCCTCGGGGACCTGCAGTCGCGCCCGCAGCTTTACGGTAACGACGCGGTCGTGTTTCTGGCGTTGCGCGTGGCGCAGCAGCGCTTGCGCCTGCATGCCGACGCGGCCTCGGTCGCCGAGGTCCAGCAGCTGCTGTGGGACACCGCCCTGCGGGTCGAGGACCGCGGCGCGTCATTGGCTGAGAACGAAGTGCGCCGGCTGCAGCGCCAATTGCAGGACGCGCTGGCCAAGAACGCCCCCGACCAGGAAATCGACCGTCTGATGAGCGAATTGCGCCAGGCGCTCGACCGCTACATGCAAAAGCTTGCGGAAAACATGGCGCGGCATCCCGAACAGAACCGGCAGTCCGCCGACCGGTCGCAGCAAATGGTGACCAGCCGCGACCTCCAGCGAATGCTCGACCGCGCCCAGGAATTGGCAAAGAACGGCCAGCGCGAGGCGGCGCGTCAATTGCTCTCCGAGCTGCAGAACATGCTCGAAAACCTGCGGATGGCGGGACCCGGCCAAAGATCGCAGCAGGGCGCGAACGAAGCGCAGCAGATGATGCGCGGGATGCGCGAGCTGATGCAGCGCCAGCAGCAGCTGCTCGACCGCAGCTTTCGCGCGGAGCAGCAATCCGAGCAAGGCCAGACCGGAATGCCGGGCGAGCGCGGGATGCCCGGCGAGCGCGGGGGCGGGCAGCAGGGCGCGTCGCGGCAAGGACCCGCCCCGCGGGGCGGGAACGGAGATCTCGGGGACGCCGCCGGGCGGCAGGAGGCGTTGCGCCACGCGCTCGGCGAGATGATGCGGCGGATGGGTGACGGGCTCGGCGACATCCCCGACCCGCTGGGCCGGGCCGAGCGGGCGATGAACGACGCGGCGCGGGCGCTGCGCCAAGGCCGCCCCGGCGACGCGATCGCGCCGCAGACCGACGCGCTCGACCAGCTGCAGCAGGCGGCGCGGGAGTTTGCCCAGCAGATGCAGCAGCGCCTCGGAAATGCCCTCGGCCGCGGCGACGCGCGCGGCGACGAGTTCGGCTTTGGCCAGCGCCGCGACGGGATGGATCGCGACCCGCTCGGCCGCCCGGTGACCAATGGCGGGGCCTTCGATCAGGGCGACGTCAAAATTCCCGACAACAATACGATGCAAAAAGCCCGCGAGATTCTCGACGAGCTTCGCCGCCGCGCCGGCGAGCGCGACCGGCCGCAAATCGAACGCGACTATATCGACCGATTGCTGCAGCGCTTCTGATCCGGCGAAGCCCTACCGCCGATAACAAAATTTCCGTTGTCTAAGCTACTGGTAATCGGTTCAAGTTTATTGTCGGATAGCCACCTGCGCCCCGGACTTCCGCCGTGCAATTCCCACGGGATCTGCGTTATTGTCGGAAATGAATTGACGCCAGCTGTTCTCGATCATCGCCGGCTCGATGGCTTGGCCGATGGCGGCGCAGGCCGTGCCGCGCCCTGCGGCGGTGCGGCGGCTGCGGCTCGTCAATCCGCATACCGGCGAAACCTTTGACGGCGCCTATCGGGACGACAATGGCCCAATCGACCCGGTGGTCCGCGAGCTTTGCGTGTTTCTGCGGGATTTTCACTGCGGCGCGGTCACGCAGATCGATGTCGGCGTCCTCGATTTTCTCGCCGAAATTTTGGCCGCGGTCGGCGCCGCCAAGGCGACGGTCCTGTCCGCCTACCGCACCCCCGAAACCAACGCGATGCTGGCGCGCACGATGTTCGGCGTCGCCGAGAACAGCCAGCATATGTATGGCCGGGCGCTCGACATCTCGCTCGACACCAGGCTCCCCGCAGCGATGGAAGCCGCGCGGGCGATGCAGCGCGGCGGGGTCGGCTGGTATCCGCATTCGGACTTTATCCACATCGACACCGGGCCGGTGCGCAACTGGACGCTCGACGAAAGCGGGCTCGGCAACCTGTTGCTGTTCGACGGCACGGGCTGGGCGCCCTTCACCGGCGCCCATCATCCGCTCAAGGTCTCCGACCGTCTGGCATTGGAGCGCCAGCTTGCCCGTGCCGAGTTTCTCGCCCGCACCAACCTGTTGACGCGCGGGCACTAGCACCCGTCTCATCCGGCGACGGCGGCGCCGATCAGGCGGCCGATGCCAAAGGTGACCCCAGCGGCAGCAAGACCGACCACCAGCTGGCGCAGACCGGAAAACCAGAGGCCGCGCCCGGTGAACAGCGAGGTGCCGGCCCCGATCAGGAACAATGCGACACCGCTCGCGGCCAGGCTGGCGGCGAGCGCCGCCGCGCCGGCAAGCCCGAAATAGGGCGCCACAGGAAAGATCGCACCCACCGAGAACAGCAGGAAAGACGTGCCGCCTGCCGCCCAGGCGGAGCCGCCGAGCTCGTCGGGGTCGATCCCCAGCTCCTCGCGCACCAGGGTGTCGAGTGCGGTCTTTTTGTTGGCAATCAGCTGCTGCGCCAGAGTTTTCGCCAGCTCCTCGGGCAGGCCCTTTGCCTGGTAGATCAGCGCCAGCTCTTCCTGCTCCTCCTCGGGCATCTGCTCCAACTCGCTCGCCTCGGTGTCGATCTGGCGCTGAGCCGACTCGCGCGCGGTGTTGACCGACAGCCATTCGCCGAGCGCCATCGAGCACGCGCCCGCCAGCAACCCGGCGAGCCCGGTGACGAGGATCGCACGCGGGGCCATGGCGGCCCCGGCCACACCCATGACCAGGCTGAGATTGGAGACGAGCCCGTCATTGGCGCCGAGGACGGCGGCGCGCAGGGCGTTGCCGCCCAAGCCGCGGTGCCGGCCTTCGAGCCGCGCCAGTGCCGCGCCGCTGAACGCGGTCGGCGAGCGCGCCGCCAGCGCTTCAATGATCCGCGCATGCGAGCGTTCCGCCGCGGGCAGGCCGCCGGCCACCGCCTCGGGTTGCCCCGAATAGGTGCCACTGTCCATCTGCTCGAGGGTGTTGACCGTCGGCAGCACAAAGGCCGGGCCAAACCGGCGCGCCAACCAAGCCAGGGCCAGCGTCCGAAACCCCGGCCGCAGCTGCGGCACGCGCTGGCCGAGAGCCTCGATCTGGCGCTTCCAGAAATCGGCATGCGCCGACTCGATCGCGCCGAGCCGGGCGTAGACCTGCGCCAATTGCGGATTTTTCTCGGCCTCGGACAGCGTCTTGTAGAGCGCTGCGCTGTCGACTTCGCCCTGCAGGTTGGCGGTATAGCGGTGCTGCGAGGCGCGGTCCGTCATCAGGCAAGTGCTCGATCAGGAGGACGCGAAGGTCACGACGACGCCGGTCGCGTCGTCCGGCGGGTGCGCGAACGGCGTTTCGAAATGCACGGTCTCGCCGGGCAGCAGGCGCGTTTTGGGCGGGTCGACGACTTCCGACTGGATCACCTTTTCCGCGGCATCCTGCAGCGCCACGCGCAACCGCGGGACATCATGCGCGACGTTGCCGAGATTGACGATCTCGCCGTCGATCGTCAGCCCATCCGCGGTGCGCGCCGGCGCGATCTTTCTGATTACCAGCCCGGTCCCGGACGCCGCACCCGTCTCACCGGCCGAGGCAGACAGCCGGGCCGCAGGCTGCAACACCGCAGCGAGCTCATGATGCACAAAAAGCGCGCCGCCGGCCGCCAGCAGCAGCAGAACGGCGGCCACGATAACCCGCGAGTAACGGGGTTTTTGCGGTACGACCGGGTGCAGGCGCGGCGGGATCTCAAGCCGCGGACCGTCAAGCTCCACTGTCGGCGCCGGCGTGGCCGCTTGCATCGCTGGTTCGTCGCGGGCCGCGTCGCGATCGAAAGCCGCCTCGCCCAAGGGCTCGCTCCGATCCGGCGGCGGCGACGCCGGCGGCGTTTCGCGCCAGACATGGCCGCAATTGCCGCAGCGGACCGTGCGCCCGGCCGCACCCGAAAATTCGCGGTCGGCGACGCGGAACCGGGTGGCGCATGCGGGACAGGCGAGGATCATCGGCGTGGTGTCGTGGGCGCTCACTGGGGCTCCGGACCCCAATCATGCCGCCGCCGGCGACCCGCCGCGGCGGGCCAACCCGCGCAAATGATGGTCGGCGTCGCCGAACATCATGTCGATCATCGTCATGCGCTTGAAATAGTGGCCGACCTTGTACTCCATCGTCATGCCGATGCCGCCATGCAGCTGGATCGCCTGCTGGCCGACAAATTTTCCCGATCGCCCGATCTGCACCTTGGCCGCCGACGAGGCGTTGCGCCGCTCGGCGGAATTTTCCTCGGCCGCCATCATCGTCGCGAGCATCGCCATGCTGCGCGCCTGCTCCAGCGCCACCAGCATGTCGACGGCGCGGTGCTGCAACACCTGAAAGCTGCCGATCTCGCGACCGAACTGGCGCCGGGTCTTTAGATACTCGACGGTCAGCTCGTGCATGACCGACATCGCCCCCACCGCCTCGGCGCAGAGTGCCGCGATGCCTTCGTCGACGACGCGCTCGATCAACGGCAGCGCCGCGCCGGGCTCGCCGAACACGCCCTCCGGCCCGACCCGCACCCCCGAGAACGTCACCTCCGCCGCCCGCAGCCCGTCCTGGGTCGGGTAGCCGCGGCGCGACACGCCCGCCGCGTTGGCGTCGACCAGGAACACGCCGATCCCGTCGGGTTCGCGCTGGCCGCCCTCGACGCGCGCGGTGACGACCAGCCGGTCGGCGCTGTCGCCGTGCAATACGACGCCTTTTTCGCCGTCTAGCACCCAACCGGCGCCGTCACGCGCCGCCTTGGTCGAAACGTCGGCGAGGTTCCAGCGCGAGTGCCGTTCGGTCTGCGCGAAAGCCAGGGTCAAGCTGCCTTCGGCGATCTTGGGGATGAGGTCGGCGCACAGCTCCGGGTTGCCGCCATGGCGCAAAAACCCGCCGCCCAGCACGACCGTCGCAAAATATGGTTCGAGCGCCAGGGCGCGGCCGAACGCCTCCATGACCAGCATCGTCTCGACCGGGCCGCCGCCCGAGCCGCCATGATCCTCGGCAAAGGGCAGGCCGAGCAGGCCGAGCTCGGCGTATTGCCGCCACAAATCGCGGCTCCAGCCTTCGCCGCTCTGGCCATAGGTCTTGCGCTGCTCGAAGGAATAGCGGTCGCCGATCAGCCGATCGAGGCTTTCCTTCAACAGCCGCTGCTCTTCGCTCAGATCGAAATCCATGGCTTTCGCCTTCTCAGCACTGTCGGCAGCCCCTCACCCTCCGAAGTCTTCGGCGCGGCCCCCTCCCTCGCCTCGCAATGCGGGACTAGGGGCTTCTCGCCGTCTTCTCCCTCGCCCCGCTTGCGGGGAGAGGGTTGGGGTGCGGGGCAGCCGTTGTAAAAACCAAGCACTCACAATCCCAGGATCGCCTTGGCGACGATGTTTTTCTGGATCTCGTTGGTGCCGCCATAGATCGAGGTCTTGCGCCAGTTGAAATAGGTCGGCGCCACCGGGCCGGCCCATTCGGGACCGATCGGCGGCTCGTTCCAGCGCTCGTCATCCTCGCGCTCGGGCTGATAGGGCATTGCATAGGGTCCGACGACCTCGAGCAGCAATTCGGTCGTCGCCTGCTGGATTTCGGAACCCTTGAGCTTCAGGATCGACGAGGCTGGGTCGGGCTTGTTGTCGGTGCGCCGGCGCTCGGCGGCGACGACCCGCAATTGCGTCATTTCGAGCGCCTTCAGCTCGACCTCGACCGCCGCCAATTTCTCGCGGAAGCGCTCGTCCTCGATCAGCGGCTTGTCGCCGTCGCGCTCGAGCGCCGCCAATTCCTTGATGCGGCGGATGCGTTCCTTGGACAGGCCGACGCGGGCGATCCCGGTGCGCTCGCGGCCGAGCAGGTATTTCGCGTAATCCCAGCCCTTGTTCTCCTCGCCGACCAGGTTTTCGGCCGGCACCACGACGTCGTCAAAAAACACCTCGTTGACCTCGTGGCCGCCCTCGATCGTGACGATCGGGCGTACCGTGATCCCCGGCGTCTTCATGTCGATCAGCAGAAACGAGATCCCTTCCTGCTTTTTGGCCTGCGCGTCGGTGCGCACCAGACAGAAAATCCAGTCGGCATGCTGCGCCAGGGTCGTCCAGGTCTTCTGCCCGTTGACGACATAGCGGTCGCCGTCGCGCTTGGCGGCGGTCCGCAGGGACGCCAGGTCGGAGCCGGAGCCCGGCTCGGAAAAGCCCTGGCACCACCAATCCTCGAGATTGGCGATGCGCGGCAGATAGTGCTTTTTCTGGGCCTGCGAGCCGAACGCGATCATGACCGGCCCGACCATGGTCACGCCAAACCCCAAAGGCTGAGGTGCGGGCGCCAGTTGCAGCTCTTCCTGGAAAATATATTGCTGGACCGGCGTCCAGCCGGTGCCGCCCCACTCGACCGGCCAGTTGGCGACCGCCCAGCCCTTTTGGTTCAGGATCCGCTGCCAGGCGACGATGTCGTCCTTGGCGAGATGCTTGCCCTCGACCAGCTTCGCGCGGATCGAAGGGGGCAGGTGGGCGCGGAAAAATCCCCGCACCTCGTCGCGAAATGCCAGCTCCTCGGGCGTGAAACGCAGATCCATCGCGCGAACCTCCCGGTGCAGCCTTGCCCGGCGAGCGGAAACGGCTCCGCCCACGCCTTCATTCCCTCACCGCTGTCGTCGCAAGCCGGCTGGGGCTGCGCCGGGCCGGGTGGCGGGCTTGCCCCAGTCTACTCCGGAACCACGTCGCCGGAACCGCCAAATTCCTTGGGGAAGTCCTTGAGCTTGGGCAACCCGTCCTTGATCGGCAATACCGTCTCCGCATAGTTGACATGGACGCCCGGGTTGAACTGCAAGCTCGGCAAGGTCGCGGCAAACACATCCACCAGCCCCAGGGTCGGATGCTTGGCCATCAGGTGACCGCCGCATTTCGCGCAGTACTGGCGCTGGCTTATTTCGGTTTTCTGGAACGTGGCGACATGCTCGGCGCCGGCGGTGACCTTCACCGCATCGGGCTTCCACAGCGTAAACGCGTTGACCGGACCACCCGACCACGACCGGCATGACCGGCAATGGCAATACCCCATCGCCTCCGGCTCGCCCGACACCTCGACCTGAACCGCGCCGCAAAAGCATTCGCCTTTGTGTGAGGCCGCCATGATTAATTCTCCCTGAACGATCGTCGCGGATATACCCCACTCCCCCGTTCCGGGCAACGCGGCAGCACAGCCAGCTTAGCGGCGACAGGGCCGGGTCGTCGCCACCAGACACAACCTTACGGAGTCGCCGCTCGCTGCCGGTCGTCACGCTCGCGGAAAATGTTATCCCGAACGGCGAGCGCGTCGGTCGGCCGCGCTCCTTGCTTAGCTGCGCAGGGCGCGCTGCAATGCGGCGGGATATCGGCAAGGGCTCTGCTGGTCAGCCCACGCGCTCACGTCGGCGATCTGCTCCGCCGGGACATAGCAAACGCCTGCCGGGTGCCGCCGGGTACTGTCAGAATTGCAAGAGAAGGGGCTGATACGTCGATCCCGATTCTTTGAAAAGATTGCCTTCCTTGACTCTCCGACGGTCAATGCTACCTTGGACTACATGGATATCCATCTCTCCCCCGATCAGGAAGCTCACCTTGCCGTGCTGGCCGCGAGCACCGGACGCCGCACCGACGAACTGGTGCAGGAGGCGCTTGCGGAGTGGGAACAGCGGCAAGCCGAGCGCCAGCCCGAAAGACCGAGGCACACCCCGGCGGAAGCGGCAGCCCGCGTCCTGGAGCTACGCAAGGGCAACATTTTGCCCCAGGGCGAGACGATCAAAAACCTCATCAACTACGGACGGGCGTGACCTTTGTTCTCGATAATTCCGTCGCCATGCGATGGTGTTTCGAGAGCGCGGCGCATCCCTATGCCGACGGCATTCTGAACAGACTGGCGGCGGGCGAGGATGCCGTGGTGCCGGTGCTATGGCTTTATGAGGCGAGCGCCGTGCTGTCGCGCGAGCAGAACCGGGGCACGCTCGCCGCGCCAAAGGCGGAGGACTTCATTGCCGAGTTGCAGGCGCTGCGGATCGCCGCCGATGTGGAGAGCGCCGCAAGAGTGTTCAGCGACGTGCACCGCCTGGCGCTCACTCACCGGCTGACCTCCTACGATGCCGCTTATCTAGAGTTGGCATTGCGGCGCAGCCTGCCGCTTGCCACGCTCGATGACGATCTGATCCGGGCTACCAAGGCGGCGGGGGTTACGGTGCTTTGAATGCGTGAGGGAGCGTCACCTTTCGGCCGGGACGCTGCGCGGCCCGGTGAGCCGGTAGCCGGCGAATAGCGCCCGGCCCGGAGGGGACACGGTCGTGGCGCACCTGTGCCGCATCGCTTTGCCCGCCCGTCGATACCCGAGCATACCCGAAGATCATGGGTCCGTCGCGCTGTCGCCCCCGGTCCGGGAAGCTTCCGCGTCGCGAGGCTTCCGGCAGCTCACCCGAGATCCGCCAGCCTGGGCAAGACCTCGCGGCTGAACAGAGTGAGATTGTCGACCGTGTCTTCGTGGCTGATCGTGCCGCCCTGCCCCATCATCAACAGATGCCCAAAACCGCCGACGTGGTCGTAGAATGCCTTGAGCTGGTGGAACACCTCGTCGGGGGTGCCGGCAAAGGAGAGGCCGGCGTCGACCGCCTCGTCGACGGTCATCGTGCGCGGGTTGATCGGATGGCCGGCCTTGGTCTGGACCCTGGTCGCGCGCGCCGCCATCGCCCCGCCTGATTTCAACATCTGCGCCGCCGCGCGCGGTGCGGCATAGCCGGGCGGGTTGGCAAATTGCGGCGCGACGATCCCGGAGGTGCGGCTGTAGCCGAGAATTTGGTCGGCGCGGCGCTGGCCGTCCGCGCTTGTACGCCCGACCCCGATCAGCGCCATGTAGGCGAGCCGGTCGGGGGTGGGCTCGCGCCCGGCCTCGCGGGCCTTTTTGCGATAGGCCTCGAAGATTGCGGGTGTGCGGACCCAGCCGGTGTTGAGGACGCCGATCACCATGCCGCGCGCCGCCGCCTCGGTGGCGCTGTCGGCGCTGCCGACCGGTGTCCACACCGGCGGGTGCGGCTCTTGGTACGGACGCGGCCAGACATTGACCGAGCGGTACTGGAAATGCGTGCCCTCCCAGTTGAACGGGCCGTCATGGCTGGTCATCGCCTTCAGGATCAGGTCATAGGCCTCCCAGAACCGTGCCGAGAGGTCGGCGGGGTTGGTGTTGGCCGGTGAAATCTCGAACGGCACGCCCTTGACAAACCCCATTTCGAGCCGGCCGCGCGAGATCACGTCGATCATCGAATATTCCTCGGCGACGCGGATCGGGTCGTTGCGGTTGCCGATCGGCATGCCGAGCGCCAGCAGGCGCACCTTTTTGGTCTCGCGCGCCAGGATCGCCATCGGGATCGTGCATACCGAATCGCTGCACGTCGCGGTCGCGTGGTGCTCGTTGGTCATGATGTTGATGCCAAGCTCGTCGCACAACGCCCATTCGTCGAGATAGCGGTGGTAGAGGTCGGCGCCGATTTTCGGGTCGTAGAGCCGGCTCGGAACGACGACGCGGTACGAGTTGCCGAGATGGTCCCAGGCCGGGTGATAGGCCATCTCGCTGAAATGCCAGACCTTCATCGCGCCGCCTCCGTCATTGCGAAATGCTCGATCGCGTCGGCGACCGCGTCGGGGCGCTCGACCTGCGGGTAATGCCCGGCCTGCGCGATCGGCGCGAACCTCGCATTCGGCAGCGCGGCACAGAGCTTCTCGCCGTAATCGGGCGTGACGATCCGGTCGTTGTCGCCCCACAGCACCAAGGCCGGCGCCCGCACCCGGTGCAGCCACTGCCGCAACCCCGGATCGTGCATGTAGGGGCGCCAGCCATAGAGCGCCGTCGCCTCGCGGTCGCGGGCGATCGCCGTCAATTCGGCGTCGTCGAGCGCGGTGTAATCGGGGACGACGCGCGCCGGGTCGGCAAAGGTCCGCCGCCGCAGCTCGTCTTCGGGCAGGGCGTAGATGTCGGCGATGTCGCGCTCTTCGCGGCCGCCGAATTTGACGCCGAGCGCGTCGATCAGCACCAATGCCCTGATCCGCTCAGCCGAACGCACCGCCATTTCGAGCGCGATCCAGCCGCCAAAGGACGACCCGGCCACGACGGCGCCGTCGCGCTGCCGGTCGAGCCAGTCGAGATAAAGATAGGCCAGGTCGTGGACGGTCCGAAAACTCTCCGGGCGCTCGGAATGGCCAAAGCCCGGATGACGCGGGGCCGTTACTTGCCAATGCCGCGCCAACCGGTCGAGAAAGGGACCGTTCTGCGCGACATAGTCGCCGCCATGCAGAAACAGCAATGGCGGACCGGCACCGGCAATCGTGCCGTCGAGCGTATGTCGTCCGATTTCGATCCCGGTCATTCTTGCTCCTCCCGATCGCCCGGCGTCGCGCGCAAAAAACCACGCGGCCCCCAAGTATCGCGATCATCGTCGCCGCGGTCCACCCGTGCGGCTGAGGACCCGGCGGGCGCTTGCTTTTCGCGCGAGGCGGAGCCAGCTAAGATCAGCGGCGGCGCGAGCGGAGGGTGAGGGGTGCAGGCACAGCGGGCGGCGCCGGCCGAAACTGCGGCGGCGCCAATGACCGTCGACGAGATCGCCCGGATCCTGGCGCTGCACCCGACCTTTGCCCAGTTCGACGGCGCGGCGCTGCGCGCGGTCGCGGCGAGTTGCGGCGCCGTGAATTTCGCGGCCGGCGCCACGATCATGCGTCAGGGCGACCCGGGCAATTTTGCTTATCTGATCCTCGAGGGCGAGGCCGAGGTCTTTGTCGAGATCCCGGTCGGCCGCATCCCGATGGCGACACTCGGGCGGCACAGCACGATCGGCGAGCTCGGCGCCTTTACCGACATGCCGCGCACCGCGACCGTCGTCGCCCGCACCGATCTTGTCACGCTGCGCGTCGACCGCGACGCGTTGACGAGCCTCGCCGCGGATTTTCCGGCGATCCCGCTCGCCGTGATCGGCGAGCTCGGCCGCCGCCTGCACAGCATGAACATGCCGCTCGCCTATCTGACCTATGCCGCCGGGGCGTTGGCGCGCGACGAGTACGACCCCGCCCTGCTGACCGAGCTGACCGACGAGCAGGGCGACCTCGCCGCTTTCGCCCGCGTCTTTGACAACATGGCAGCCGAGATCCGCGCCAAGCAGCAGCGCCGCCGCGAGATGGAGGCCGCCGCCGACCTGCAAAAGTCGATCCTGCCCGGGCCGCTGGCAGCCGACGGAGCCGGCCGCGCCGTCGACCTCCATGCCGAGATGCACCCGGCGCGCGACATCGGCGGCGATTTTTACGACTACTTCCTTGTCGGCGACAAACGGCTCGTCGTCACCGTCGCCGATGTCTCCGGCAAGGGCATCCCCGCCGCGCTGTTCATGGCGGTGTCGCGCACGGTGCTGCGCTCGGTTGCCGGGCATGACGACATGGCGGCGGCGATGCGCGACGCCAACCGGCTGTTGTCGAGCGAAAACGACGCCTTCATGTTCGTTACGGTGTTTTATGCCGTGCTCGATCTGGCGAACGGGGTGCTGCGCTGGTGCAATGCCGGGCACAACCCGCCCTATCTGCTGCGCGCTCAGGGTGGGCGCGAAATGCTGCGGGCGACCGGCGTGCCGTTTGGCGTCGACCCCGCCGCATACCATCGCATCGCCGAGAGCGTTCTGGCGCCGGGCGACGGGCTGTTTTTGTACAGCGACGGCATCACCGAAGCCTTCAACGCCGAGGGCGAGCTCTACGGCAATGCTCGGCTCGAGCGCGTCCTCGCCGCGTCGCAGCGGCGCTCCGCCGCCGAAATCGCCGCCGACGTGCTCGCCGACACGACGCGTTTTGCCGCCGGCGCCGAGCAGTCCGACGACATCACCTGTCTCGCGTTGCGCTACCGGCCGTAGCCGCCGGCGCGAGCTGCACACCCGCGCCGGCGGCGTCGGCCCCCGCAACGGAGACCGAGCCGCAAGCCTTGGCCTGATTTGCAGATAGTTTCAGCGAGGGCGGTTACGACGGCATCTGGCCCATGAAATCGCGCTTGCCGATCTCGATGCCCTGCGCCCGCAGGATGTTGTACGCCGTCGTCGTGTGAAAGTAGAAGTTCGGCATCGCGAAATGGAACAGATAGGCCTGCGCGCGGAAATTGCGCGGCTGCCCGCCCGCGGTGATCGTGACCTGCGAGTCCTCCTTGCCGTCGAGCTGGTCGGGACGCAGCCCCTTCAGAAAGTCGATGGTCTTGTCGAGCCGCGACTGCATCTCGGCAAAACTGTTGTCGATCGCCGGCAATTGCGGCACGTCGACCCCGGCAACGCGGCCGGCGCCAAAGGCATGCTCGCTTGCCTGGCGAACCTGGCGCGCCAAGGTGAACATGTCCGGGTAAAGCTGCAAATTCAGCACCGTCGCCTCGTCCCATTTCTTTTCCGCGGCGTGCTTTTGCGCCTTGTCGAGCGTTCCCTTGAGACCGCCGAGCAATTGCAGAAACACCGGCACCGACCCGTGATACATCGTGATGGCCATGATCGGGTTCTCCTCGTGTTGGTAAAGTGAAGCCGGCGGCATCTTAACCGCGACCGCGCCGGGCGGGAAGCCGGCATCGCCGGCCGGCATTGGCAACGGCGTCGGCGCGGCGCTCGACGATCGCTGCGGCGCGATCTAGTCTAAGTGCCGGCGGAGCGGAAAGAGGTGCCGAGCATGGCCAGGGAACGGCGTCTCGAAGCGCGGCAGGTCGAGGAGATCTTTCTCGCCTTTGCCGAGGCCATGCGCGAGTTGCCGCCCGACATCGAGGCCGGCTGGCTCGACGCGCAGGGCGATTTGCGGCTCGCCCCTGACATCGCGCGTAAATTGCGCACCGCCCGCCGGGTGCGCCAGCTGCTGGTCGAGTTGCGGCAGAGCGACAGCCAGGCCTGACCGCCGCCGCGAGCCCATCGCCTCGCTACCCGCCCGCTCCCTGCCGCTCGTCGGCACCGGCGACAAGGCGGCGATCGTGCAGCCGCCCGATCTCGGCCGCGGACAACCCCAGCACCTCGGCCAGCACCGCGTCGGTGTGCTCGCCGAGCACCGGCGCCGGGCGCGGCGGCAGCCGCGGCGACGCGGCGAAATCGAGCGGCAGGCCGGGCATCAGATAGCGGCCGATGCCGGGCTGCTCGACCGTCGCGAACAACGGGTTGGCCTCCGAGCAGCGCGGGTCGTCCTCGACCAGCGCGCGGAAATCCTGAAATGCGCCCCACAACACGCCGGTCCCGGCGAAGGCCTGCCGGATGTCGCCGAGGCCGCGGCCGGCGCACCACCGGGCGACAAGGGCCGCGATCGCGTCGCGCGCCTCGTAGCGTCCGGCTTCGGTGTCGAGGTCGACCCCCATCATCGGCCCGATCATCGCCAGGCGCTCGGCGAGACCGGTCGCCTGACCCAGGGCCCGCCACTGCCGCGGCGTCAGCGCGATGATCATGACGCGATGTCCGTCGGCGGTGGCAAAGTCGCGGCCAAAGCTGCCGTAGAGGTCGTTGCCGATCGCCGGCCGGGCATGGCGGTTGACCTGGACGTCGCCGACGTAGCCGAGGTTGGCGACCGTCGCCAGCATCACATCGGCCAATGCGGCAACAACTTCCTGACCCTCGCCGGTGCGGGTGCGATGGCGCTCGGCGGCGAGCAGCCCGGTCGCCAGATACAGCCCGGCGGCGATGTCCCAGGCCGGCAGGACATGGTTGACCGGCCCGCCGTCCGGCCCGGTGACCAGCGGAAAGCCGCTCGCCGCGTTTACCGTGTAGTCGACCGCGGCCGTGCCGTCGCGGTTGCCGATGAGGCGCAGCACGATCGCGTCGCCGCGCGCGGCCTTCAAGGCGGCGAAATCGAGCCCGCGCAACGGCGGCAGATTGGTCAGCAAAATGCCGCCGCCGGGACCGGGGGCGGTGACGAGCGCGCGCGCGATCTCGCGCCCCTCGGGCCTGTCGAGCGCCAGTGCGAGCGAACGCTTGCCCTTGTTGAGCCCGGCCCAATAGAGGCTCGCGCCATTGTCGGTCACGGGCCAGCGGGCAAAGTCGACGCCGCCGCCGAGCGGGTCGATGCGGATCACGTCGGCGCCCATCTGCGCCATCGTCATGCCGCCGAGCGGGGCCGCGACAAAGGCCGAAATCTCGACGACCCGCAAATCCTGCAGCAGCGTGTTCATCGCCGCATCCTCGCCGGCTCCGGCCGCGCCGGCAAGCCCGCAACGCCCCCGCCCGCGTGGGAACCGGGGCCGCTGCGATCGCGTCGAGATCTGCCGCTGACGGATCGTGCCAGACCGATCGGCCACACCCACCCGTCATACCGGCAAAGCCGTGTCCAGGCGCAAAGCGGGTCCCGGCATGCGCCGGCCTGCGCCGGGAAGACGAGAACGAGCGAACTCTGGGGTGACGTAGGTTGGGGGGTAGGGTCGTCGTGGTTTCTTTGAAGAGCGCGACGGTACGTTTTCTGACATTCCTCGCCCCCCGCCTGCTTCGCCGCCATACCCGCGCACGCGCGTATCCGGAGCAACCGCATTTGTCTGCAGTCGTCGACTCCGCCGTCCGGGGCAATCAGGGAGGATGCGGGGCTCGTGCGTTTGGCTGGCCGCCATCAACTATTGTTGGGGTAGCAGGCGGAGGCGCTGAGGGTGATGCCGCCGGCGTTCAACAGCACCAGATTTGGCACGACGCTGGTGAAGGTGCTGGTCAATGTCACCTGCGAGAGGCCGGCGCAGCCGCCGCTGCCGGCGGGATCGGGATTGATGCCCGAATTCGGCAGGGAAAGACCCCAGCCGCCGGCGACTTGCCGGATATAGCTCTTCGCACTCGCCGCACTATAGCTGCCGCTTGCCGCGCACGGGCTGCTGGTCGGGTTTGAGCCTTGGGCGATCGCCACGCAGCGCGCTCCCGCGATTGCGGTTTCCTGCAACGCTTCCTTGGTCCACAGCAACCGGCCAAACTCGATCGCGCCAAACACCAGCATCAAAAACATCGGCAACACCAGCGCGAACTCGACTGCAGTCGCCCCATCCGGAGCCGCCGGGAGAAAACGCACCTTGGCGCGCCTCATTGCGTCTCGACCAGGGCGCTGCGGGTGATCGTGCCGTTCGGGGCGAACCCAAAGCTCGAAAAGATCGGGGAAATGGCGCGGCTCGCGGTAATGGTCACAAATTGGCCGGCGACCCCGCCGCCACTGCAGCTGCTGCCGCAGGTCACGGTGTTGCCCCATACCCAGTTCCCCGGCGTCCCGGTCGGGCAGTAGCAGCCGGTGCTGTCGTTGCCGTTGTTGACGTTGACCGTGCTGGTTGCCCAGCCCGAGCCGTTGGCATTGTCGACGATATCCGAGATGGCGGTGTTGAGAGTTGCATCCGCGACCAGTGCGGCGGTATTGGCGGCGTATTCGGCGCCGGCGCTGACCGCCGCGTCGAGCTCGGATTGCGCGAACAGCGTCAACCCGATGTCGACCGTCGCGGCGACGATCATCAGAAACACGGCGGCGTAGAGGGCAAACTCGACGGCGGCGACCCCGGCGTTTTCGCGCGGCGCCAGCAGCCGCGCGGCTCGCCGCAGAGATGTGACGCGGGTCACCATTTCTCCGGGGGCATCATTGCACCAGAAAGACGGCGGTTCCCAGGCTGCTGCCGGTAAGGCCGGTGCAGGTCGACGTTGCCGCGGAGCCGCCGGACAGGCTGACCTGGGACCCGATCAATTCCAAACAACCGCCCGCGGTGTTGACCGTGGCGGCCCCGCTCATGCTGACGGCGCCATTGGGAAAATAGAATGCGCCCGACAGGGTCGTGTTGGTCGAACCCTCGGTAAAGCTCGCGCCCGCGCTCGAATGGGCCGACCCGGTTGCCGGGCCGACGACGACGAGGTTTTCGGCGCCGCCGGAGGAGGGTGCGGTCAAGGTGACGGTGCTGAACCCGTTGGCGATGCAGAACGCCAACCCGCTGCAGCTGCCCGAGGACGGCACCGAGGCGCCCCCGATCACCAGGGTGACGTTGCTGCCGCTGACCGTGCCGCCGCCGCCATTGCCGCCGAGCGCAAAGTATCCGGTAACTGTGTAGACGCCGGCGCCCAGCGTCGCCCCGCAGGACAGCGAGACATATCCGTCTATGTCGTGCGCCGCAGCGGCCGGGATTGTCAGACAGGCGCTGCTGCTGCCGCCGTTTATGATGCTTCCAGCAGTTTCGAACAGATCGCCCGTGCCGGTCGCGTCATAAAGGGTAGTCGCAGCCCCGCCGCCGGCAGCGATCGAATTGCCGTCATTGGCGGCGCCGATGTCATAGCTGTTGGTGGTGGTCCCGGCGCTGCCCATGGTCAGGGTTTCGCCGCCGCTGTTGTAGATCCCGCCGGACAGGACAAAGGTGCTGGGACCGGCAAAGGTCAAACTCGTCCCGGTGTTGCAGATGCTGTAGCCGCTCGACGAATTGCAGGACGCCGTGCTCTTGCCGATGTTGAAGGTGCCGGCGCCAAAAGTCGTGGTCGTGCCCCCGCCGGTCGCGATGCCGCCGGTGGCAGTAAAGGTCCCGGCGCCGAAGGTCATCGACCCCGAACTGTTGGTGATCGCGCCATTTACCCGAAATGTGCCGGCGCCAAACGACATCGTTCCCGAGGAATTGGTGATCGAGCCGTTGACATTGAACGTGCCGGGACCGAAACCCATCGTGTCTCCGGACGAGTTGGTGATCGAGCTGCCGAAGTTGTAGACGGCGCTCGTGGATCCGGTTTTGTTGAAATTGACCGTCAGCCCGCCGCCGACGGTGATGCTGCCGATGTTGAAGGGACCAGTCCCGGTGCACGTCACCGTATGTGTGCTGGAGGCATAGCTGTCGGCGCAGTTGGCCGGCAATGCGGAAGCGGGGACGGTGCTGTACGCGAAGCTGAGCGCCGTCCCGCCGGTCGGAGCCGACGTGACAGTGGGTGCGCCCGGCGAGGCGATTGCGCAGACCGTGCCGGCGGTGCCGGCGCAGCCGCCCGACGAGTTGAAGCCGAGGTGGGCGACGGCGTTGGTAACTTCGGTGCTGCCGGGGCTGCCGCTGCTCGGCGACAGCGGGTCGGTGGTCGTGACCTTGTTTTTGTGGAGGGTCTTGCCCGTCGGCGCGCTGATCGCGGCGCCGCCTGATACGCTGGGCGCCGCCTTGCCGTAGTCGACGTTCTGGGTGACGAGCGCGGCGCTCCCATTCAGCGTGAAGCTGTTGTTCGAAGCCACCGCGCAGCCGCTGGCGGTCACACTGGTGCCGCCGGTCATGGTGACGCCGGTCCCGGTGCCGCTCAGCGCGATGATGCAGGCGGGAGCGCTTGATTTGATCTCGGCATAGCCGGTGGCGCTGACCGGCAAGGTGGTGCTGGTGGTCAACACCCGCGCCAGCATCAGCGGCACGTCGGTCGTCACGGTGACTTTGACTGCGCTGTTGCCGTCGCCGGTCGGCGAGCCGATTACCGACGCGCTGGCACCACCGCTCGCGATGCCGTTGAGGGCGGCGATGTTGGCGGCGGCGCCGGTGGCGCTGGTGCTGGAGCTGGTCGAGCCGTAGACCAGCGCGCCACCGAAAGCGGCGAGGTCGGCGGCCCGCTGATCCTCGGTCTTTTGCAGCAGGCCGTGGCCGTATTCGAGCGCCAACGCCGAAACTCCGACCACCGGGACCAGCACCAGCGCGCCGATGATGCTGATCGCACCGCCCCGGTCGGCGGCAATCCCCCGCCAAGAGCGGGATTTGCCGCGCATCTTCGCAGCCCTGTCCACCCGTCGAAGCTAGGCCTCGCCGGTAAAGAACAGGTTAACGAGAGCGCATGCGGGGTCCCGCGGCGCCGTGATGCCCGCGCTTGCAACTTTCGCCGGGTGAATCCCGCAGGAGCTGGAGCGACGTAAAGAACGGCGGAAGAAGCCGGCCGAGGCACGCGCGCTCAGCCGCGCGCCGCACACCGTGCTTGGCCGAGCGCTTTTTTCTGGGCGGCACCGGTCCCGGGGAAGCCGACGCCGCGCAAAGCCCTGGCGAGTCCCACAGGCTGCCGGAGCGGCCGTGATCGGCGCGCCGGTGTTACTCGACCAGCGCCGGCTCCTTCGGCTCGGCGGGGGAGACCGGGCGCTCCTCAAAGGCGAAATGAAGCGCGTCCTCGTCGGGCTTTTTGGTGACCCGGACAATCCCGCCTTTTGCGAGCAGCCCGAACAGCAATTCCTCGGCGAGCGGTTTTTTGATGTGCTCCTGGATCACGCGGGCGAGCGGTCGCGCGCCAAACAGCGGGTCGTAGCCCTTTTCCGCGAGCCACGCGCGGGCATCGGCGTCGAGCTCGATCGTGACGTTGCGGTCGGCCAGCTGCTCTTCCAATTGCAGCACAAACTTGTCGACAACCCGCCCGATCGTCTCGGTCGAGAGCGCGGCGAACGAAATCGTCGCGTCAAGCCGGTTGCGGAATTCAGGCGAGAACATCCGGTTGATCGCTTCCTCGTCGTGACCCGAGCGGATGCCGCTGCCAAACCCGATCGCCTGCTTGGCCAATTCGGCGGCGCCGGCATTTGTCGTCATGATCAGGATCACGTTGCGGAAATCGACGTTTTTGCCGTTGTGGTCGGTCAGCTTGCCGTAATCCATGACCTGCAACAGGATGTTGAACAGATCGGGATGGGCCTTTTCGATCTCGTCGAGCAGCAGCACCGAATGCGGATGCTGGTCGATCGCGTCGGTCAGCAACCCGCCCTGGTCAAAGCCGACATACCCCGGCGGCGCCCCGATCAACCGCGAGACGGTGTGCCGCTCCATGTATTCCGACATGTCGAAGCGGGTGATCTCGATGCCGAGCGTGCGGGCGAGCTGGCGCGCGACCTCGGTCTTGCCGACACCGGTCGGTCCGGAGAACAGGTATGACCCGATCGGCTTTTCCGGGTCGCGCAGCCCGGCGCGCGCCAATTTGATCGCCGAGACCAGCGCCTCGATCGCGCTGTCCTGGCCGAACACCATCGTCTTCAGGTCGCGGTCCAGGTGCCGCAGCACCTCGCGGTCGTCGCGCGACACGGTTTTTGGCGGTATCCGCGCCATCGTCGCGATCACCGCCTCGACCTCGCGCGCGGTAATCGTCTTGCGCCGGCGGTTTTCGGGCACCAGCATTTGCGCGGCACCGGTTTCGTCGATGACGTCGATCGCCTTGTCCGGCAATTTGCGGTCGCCGATGTAGCGATGCGACAACTCGACCGCGGCGCGCAATGCGTCGGCCGTATAGCGGACCTTGTGGTGGCGCTCGTAATAGGGCTTGAGGCCGCGCAGAATCTTGATCGAATCCTCGACCGTCGGCTCGTTGACGTCGATCTTCTGAAAGCGGCGGACGAGCGCCCGGTCCTTTTCGAAATAGTTGCGGTATTCCTTATAGGTGGTCGAGCCGATGCAGCGGATCGCACCGCCGGCCAAGGCCGGCTTCAACAGGTTCGAGGCGTCCATCGCCCCGCCGCTGGTGGCGCCGGCGCCGATCACGGTGTGGATCTCGTCGATAAACAGGACGGCGCCCGGCTGCGCCTCGAGCTCCGACAACACCGCCTTCAGCCGCTCCTCGAAATCGCCGCGGTAGCGGGTGCCGGCCAAGAGCGCCCCCATGTCGAGCGCATAGATGATGGCGTTGGTCAGGACCTCCGGAACCTCGCGCTGGACGATCCGCCGCGCCAGGCCCTCGGCGATCGCGGTCTTGCCGACGCCCGGATCGCCGACATAGAGCGGGTTGTTCTTCGAGCGCCGGCACAGAATCTGGATCGTGCGCTCGACCTCGGCTTCGCGCCCGATCAGCGGGTCGATGCGGCCGCCTTTCGCCTTTTTGTTCAGGTTGACGCAGTATGCGTCGAGCGCGTCATGGCTGCGCTTTTGCGACTTGTCGTTGCGCTCGTCCTCGTCGGCGCCCTGAACCCGCCGCGTTTCCGAGCGGCCCGGCGCCTTGGCGATCCCGTGCGAGATGTAGTTGACCGCGTCAAAGCGGGTCATGTCCTGCTCCTGCAGGAAATAGACCGCGTGGCTTTCGCGCTCGGCGAACATCGCGACCAGCACATTGGCACCGGTCACCTCCTCGCGCCCCGAGGATTGGACATGGATCGCAGCGCGCTGCAGCACGCGCTGGAAGCTCGCGGTCGGCTTGGCGTCGTCCTTGTGCGCCGAAACGAGGTTGCCGAGCTCGTTGTCGACATAGGTCAGCACCTCGCGGCGCAGCCTTTCGAGATCGACGCTGCACGCGCGCAGCACCGCCACGGCGTCCTGGTCTTCGGTCAGCGCCAGCAGCAGATGCTCGAGGGTGGCGTATTCGTGGCGCCGGTCATTGGCGTAGGCGAGCGCCCGGTGCAGAGATTTTTCGAGATTGCGTGACAGCACTCCCGGCCTTCCTTCCTTGCCTAATCCTTTTCCAGCGTACACTGCAGCGGATGCTGGTGCTGCCGGGCGAAATCCATGACCTGGGTCACTTTGGTTTCGGCGACCTCATAGGTGTAAACGCCGCAAATGCCGACACCGCGGCGATGCACGTGCAACATGATGCGGGTCGCCTCCTGCCGGCTTTTGGCGAAGAACCGCTCGAGAATGTGAACGACGAACTCCATCGGCGTGTAATCGTCATTCAGCATCAAAACCTTGTACATCGAGGGCTTCTTCGTCTTCGGCTTTGCCTTGACGACGACACCCGTTCCCGGTCCTTCCTCGCCGCGCTTTCCGTTGTCGCTCATATCGACCCGGGCCGTTCGCCTCGCTTGTTGCGTCTCATGATATTGGCATTCCAGCAGTGCGGAAAACCATTTTTCTCGGTCGGGACCCATGCGCCGCCGAGGATCGCGCCGCGGCGGCTATTCCGAGCGGTAGGGCCGCCGCAGCAAGCGCTCGATCGTCTCGCCGATCGGCGCGCCGCGATGCAGCACCGCGTCGACCGCTTCGCTGACCGGCATTTCAATCCCGAGCCGCGCCGCCAATTCGACAACCGCGGCCGCGGTCGCCACCCCCTCGATGACCGAGGAGCCGCCGGCGACGGCCTCGCCCAGCTCAGCCCCGCGCCCGAGCGCCAATCCCAGAGCGTAGTTGCGGGATTGCACGGCAGTGCAGGTCAGCACCAGGTCGCCAAGCCCCGAGAGCCCGCGAAAGGTCTGCGCATCCGCGCCAAGGGCGGCTCCGAGCCGCACCATTTCGGCAAGACCGCGGGTGATCAGCGCCGCGCGGGCGTTGTCGCCGATCCCCCGCCCGACCACGATCCCGCAGGCGATCGCCAGCACGTTCTTGACCGCGCCGCCGATTTCGGCGCCGATCGGGTCCGGCGACAGATAGGGACGGAAATGAGGGCTGCCAAGAGCGGTCGCGAACAACCCGGCAACCTGCCCGTCGACGGCGGCGACGGCAACAGCCGTCGGCAGACCGCGGGCAACCTCGGCGGCAAAGCTCGGGCCTGACAACACCGCATACGGGGAACCGGGCAGCAGCTCGGCGCCGATCTGAGACATCAGCGCCAGGGTGCCGGTTTCGATGCCCTTGGCGCAATGCAGCACCGGCATGCCGCCCGGGACATGATCGCGCAGCGCGCCAAGAATGCGGCGCAAAAATTGCGCGGGCACCGCCAGCAGCACCGCCTCGGCGCGTTCAAAGGCGGCCTTGGCATCGGCCGTCGCAGCGATCCTAGGGTCGAGCGCGATACCGGGAAGGTAAGCCCGATTTTGATGCTCGGCGTTGATCGTCGCGGCGATCGCGGGGTTTCTCGCCCACAGGGTCACGGTCGGCCCGGCCTGACGGGCGACGATCGCGAGCGCCGTCCCCCAGGCGCCGGCGCCGATGACCGCAAGCCGCGTCACCGGGTCATGCCTTGACGCCCGCACCAGGGCGTGCGGGCGCCGTGGAATCGAGGGGCCAGCGCGGGCGCGGGGCGGCGGCAAGATCGTCGACGAGACCGAGGCGCAACCGCTCCAGCCCGGCCCAGGCGATCATCGCCGCGTTGTCGGTGCACAAGGCCGGCGAGGGCGCCACAAAATCGAGCCCGGCCGACGCGGCCAAAGCCGCGAGGCGCTGGCGCAGCCGGGTGTTGGCGGCCACCCCGCCTGCGGCCACGAGCGTCCTTCCCTCGGGGCGCGCGGCGCGAAACCAGGCGATCGCATTCGCGGCCCGATCGCAGAGCGCGTCGCAGATCGCCGCTTCGACCGCAGCGGCAAGATCGCGCCGATCCTGCGGGTCGAGCGGTTCGTTTTCGAGCGCGACGCGGCGCACCGCGGTCTTCAGCCCGGAAAACGAGAAGTCGCACCCAGGCC
Source organism: uncultured Alphaproteobacteria bacterium (assembly GCA_963712825.1). Classification (GTDB taxonomy): domain Bacteria; phylum Pseudomonadota; class Alphaproteobacteria; order ATCC43930; family CGMCC-115725; genus AP-15. Next base: position 23,574 of record CAVQJP010000025.1, on the reverse strand, counting down.
GCCCGACCAATGGCCGCGGCAGCGCAAAGCGCCGGCTGTCGCCGCCTCCTGCGGCGCGCTCGATCGCGGGGCCGCCCGGATAGCCGAGCCCGATCAGCTTCGCCGCTTTGTCAAAGGCTTCGCCGGCGGCGTCGTCGAGGGTGGTGCCGAGCCGCGTGTAACGGCCGACCCCGGCGCAGGCGAGCAGCTGGCAATGGCCGCCGGAAACGAGCAGCAGCAGATAGGGAAACGCGACCGGCTCGGTCAGGCGGACGCTCAGCGCATGCGCCTCGAGGTGGTTGACCGCAAGAAACGGCTTCCCGGCGGCCCAGGCGATCCCTTTCGCCATCATCGTGCCGACAATCAGCCCGCCGATCAGCCCCGGTCCGGCAGCGGCGGCGACGCCATCGACTTCCGCCAATGTGATTTCGGCCGCGGCGAGCGCACGCCGCACCAGCGGGTCAAGGTGATCGAGATGCGAGCGCGCCGCGATTTCAGGCACGACGCCGCCATAAGGCAAATGGTCGTCGAGCTGCGAGCGAACGAGGTTGGACAGAATCCGCGGACCCGACGCGGTGTCCGCGACTACTGCCGCGGCCGTTTCGTCGCAGCTCGTTTCGATGCCGAGGACGACCGGCATTGGCCGAGCACCTGCCGGACGGCGATGACCGGGCTGCCCCGGCGGCTCAGCCGGGCTGGGCGACCTCGTAGGTTTTCAGCGTCTTGTCGGTGGCTGCATCAATTTCGAGCAGCTTGACGGCATAGCCCCACAGCACGGCCGCGTGCCGCAACACGGCCCGGCAGCTCTTTTCGGACAACAGCACGCCCTCATGCACATAATGCGCAAGAATTAGGCAGCGGTCGCCGCGCAGATCGACATCGACCACCTGAATGTCGGGTTCGCGGCGCGACAAATCGTATTGCCGCGACAGCGCCGTGCGGATTTTGCGATAGCCGATGTCGTCGTGGATCGCCTCGACGCGCAGCGCCGGCTTGGAGCTGTCGTCGGACACCTGGAACAGCCGGAAGCGGCGGATGATCTCGGGGCTCAGATACTGCAGCACAAAGCTCTCGTCGCGGTAATTGGCCCAGGCGTGGCGCAACACGCCGTAGCCGTTGCCCTTGCCGGCGATATCCGGGAAAAACGCCATGTCCTCTTCGGTCGGCTCCTCGCAGATCCGGCGGATGTCGGACATCATCGCAAAACCAAGCGCATAGGGATTGATGCCGCTGAAGCGCGGATCATCGAATTCCGGCTGGAACACGACGCTCGAATGCGAGTGCAGGAATTCGAGCATCGAGCCTTCGGTGATCAGCCCCTTGTCGTGCAAACGCCGCATGATCTCGTAATGCACAAAGGTCGCGCAGCCCTCGTTCATCATCTGGGTCTGCTTTTGCGGATAAAAGTACTGTGCGATCAGCCGGACGATGCGGATCAGCTCGCGCTGCCAGTCTTCAAGCCGCGGCGCGCGCTTTTCGATCAGATAGAGCAGGTTCTCCTCCGGCAGCCCGAGCTCACGCTTGATTTCCTGCAACCGCGCTTCGGAGGTGTCCGGGTCTTCCTTGTCACGGCCCGAGGTCGGGACAGTCCGCCACAGATCGTTGTAGGTCGACTCGGCGTGGGCTTGCCACTCCTCGGCCCGGCGCTGCTCCTCGGCGAGGTTGGGCTTGGTGCGGTGGGCGTAGCGGTTGACGCCGTGATCCTTCAGCGCATGCGCCGCATCGAGCACCCGTTCGACCGCCTCGACGCCATGCCGCTCTTCGCATTTCGTCACGTAATCACGGGCAAAGCTCAAATAGTCGAGAATCCCGTTGGCGTCGGTCCACTGCCGGAACAGGTAGTTGTTTTTGAAGAAGTGGTTGTGCCCGAAGGCGGCATGCGCCATGACCAAGGTCTGCATGGTCATGGAATTTTCTTCCATGATGTAGCAGATGCATGGGTTGGAATTGATGACGATTTCGTAAGCCAGGCCCTGAAGCCCGCGCCGGTACATGGTCTCATGAAACGCAAAGCGCTTGCCAAAGCTCCAATGCTTGTACATCAGCGGCAAGCCGACCGAGGCGTAGGCGTCGAGCATCTGCTCGGAGGTGATGACCTCGACCTGCACCGGGTAGACGTCGAGACCCAGCTCCTCGACCGCGATCTTCTCGATCGCGCCATAGGTCTGGCGCAGCGAGCCGTAATCCCAGTTCGGGCCGCTGAACAGCGGCGCCGAAGCTTCAAGCCGCGCCATCGGCACAGGGCGGGCCTGCGGCGAGCGGGTGTCAGGCAAGCGGGTGTCAGGCACGAACGCCCCCTTTCGAAAACAATTCGTGGAAAACCGAGAAGATCTGCGACGGGTCGCCGACCCGGCGCATCGCGAAATGCGGGTGCGCCGGCGCTACCTCGCCATAGGCGCGCCACAAATCGCTGTCGCGGGCGAGCCCGGTCAAACTGCCCCCCATCCCGTCGCCGACCTCGACATAGGCGAAATACTGGCAGATCGGCAGCACCTCGCCACCCAGCAAGGCGACGCACCGGCCGCTGTCGGCCCCGTAATTGTCGCCGTCCGAGGCCTGCGCGGCATAGATGTTCCAGCGGTCCGTAGGGTAGCGCGCCCGGGCGATCTCCAGCATTTTTTCGAGTGCCGTCGAGACGACGGTGCCGCCGGTCTCGCGGCTGTAGAAAAACGTTTCCTCGTCGACCTCCTCGGCGGTGCTGGTGTGGCGGATAAACACCACGTCGACATGCCGGTAGCGCCGGATCAGGAACACGTGCAGCAGCATGAAAAACCGCTTGGCGAGGTCTTTCATTGCCTCGGTCATCGACCCCGAGACGTCCATCAGGCAAAACATCACCGCTTCGGTGTTCGGCCGCGGCACCCGCTCGAAGCGATTGTAGCGAACATCGATCGGGTCGATATAAGGAATGATCTTGCTGCGGTGCTCGGCGCGGTCGAGCTCGAGGGTCAGCTTTTCCGCCCCGGCGTCGTCGCCCCGCGCCAGCGCCTCTTCGACCTGCTCGCGCAAAGCCTCGACTTCCCACTGCTTTGGCCGGCGCAGCGAGATGCGCCGCGCCATGCTGTTGCGCATCGTGCGGCGGACGCTGAGACTGGACGGCGTGCCGGTCATCGTGTAGCCGGCGCGCTGCAAATCGACGGCAAAGGTCTCCCGCAGGCTCTTTTTGACCAGGTCGGGCAGTTCGAGATCCTCGAAAAACATGTCGAGGAACTCGTCCTTTGAGAGCGTGAACTCGAACGCATCCTCGCCCTGCCCGTCCGGGCTGCCTTGCGAGCCGCCGCGCCCGTCGCCGCCGGTCGGACGCGGGATCTCGTCGCCCCGGATATATTCCTTATTGCCCGGCACGACGTGCTCGGCGCGGCCGGTGCGCCGGCTGTGGTGAAACACCGGCTCGACGATCCCCCGCATCGGGATCGCCACCTTTTCGCCGTGCTCGACATCGGCGACCTTGCGCTTGCGCAAGGCGTTCTGCACGGCCGATTTGACCTCGGCGCGGGCGCGCGACAGAAAGCGCTGCCGGTTGCTGAGGCTCTTGCCCTTGGGGTTGGGCCGGCGGTCGACAATGTTCATCGTCTTCCCTCCACACCTGGCGCCATCCGCGGCACCTATCCGGCCTTGTTCACCCGCATATACCACTCGACCAATCGCCGCACCTGACGCTCGGTGTAGCCGCGGGCCACCATCCGCTCGAGAAAGTCGGCATGCTTCTTTTCGGTCTCGCTGTCTTTTTTCGAGCCAAAGCTGATGACCGGCAACAGATCTTCTACCTGGGAGAACATGCGCCGCTCGATGACCTCGCGCAACTTCTCGTACGACGTCCAGGACGGGTTGCGCCCCGAATTGGCGGCTCGCGCCCGCAACGCAAACTTGACGACCTCGTTGCGGAAGTCCTTGGGATTGGCGATGCCGGCCGGCTTCTCGATCTTTGACAGCTCCTGGTTCAAGAGCTCGCGGTTCATCAGCTGACCGGTGTCGGCATCCTTGTAGTCTGAATCTTCGATCCACGCATCGGCATAAGCGACGTAGCGGTCGAACAGGTTCTGGCCGTAATCGGAATACGATTCGAGATAAGCCTTTTGAATTTCGTGGCCGATGAACTCGGCATAGCGCGGGGCCAGCTCGGCCTTGATGAAATTCAGGTACTTTTTCTCGACATCGTCGGGAAACTGCTCGCGCCAGATCGCTTGCTCGAGCACGTACATCAGGTGGACCGGGTCGGCCGCCACCTCCTGGGTGTCGAAGTTGAAGGTGCTCGACAGCACCTTGAAGGCGAACCGGGTCGAAATGCCGTCCATGCCTTCGTCGACGCCGGCCGCGTCGCGATACTCCTGCCCCGACTTCGCGCGCGGGTCGGTGTCCTTCAGGCTCTCGCCGTCATAAACCCGCATCTTCGAATAGAGGTTCGAGTTCTCGTGCGGCTTCAGCCGCGACAGCACGCTGAACCGCGACAGAATGTCCAGGGTCGACGGCGCGCACGACGCGCCGGAGAGCTCGCTGTTCTGCAGCAGCTTCTCGTAGATTTTGCGCTCCTCGGTCGCGCGCAGGCAATAAGGTACCTTGATCACCGAGATGCGGTCGATAAAGGCTTCGTTGTTCTTGTTGTTTTTGAAGGTCTGCCACTCGGCCTCGTTCGAGTGCGCCAGGACGATGCCCTGATAGGGAATGCCGCCGATATTTTCGGAGCCGACGTAGTTGCCTTCCTGCGTCGAGGTCAGCAACGGGTGCAGCATCTTGATCGGCGCCTTGAACATCTCGACGAATTCGAGCAGGCCCTGGGTCGTGCGGTTGAGGCCGCCGGAATAGGAATAGGCGTCGGGGTCGTTTTGGCTGAAGAACTCCAGCTTGCGGATGTCGACCTTGCCGACCAGGCTCGACACGTCCTGGTTGTTCTCGTCGCCGGGCTCGGTCTTGGCGATGCAGATCTGCTTGAGCCGCGAGGGCTGCAACCGCACCACGGTGAACTTGGTGATGTCGCCGCCGAACTCTTCGAGGCGCTTGACCGCCCACGGCGACAGGGTGCCGGTCAGCCGCCGGCGCGGAACGCCATAGCGCTTTTCGAGCTCGGAGCCAAAGGTCAACGGGTCGAACAGACCGAGCGGGCTTTCAAAGACCGGGCTGATCTCCTTGCCGGCCTTGAGCGCGTAGACCGGCTCTTTCTCCATCAGCTGCTTCAGGCGCTCGGCGAGCGAGGACTTGCCGCCGCCGACCGGACCCAGCAGATACAAAATCTGCTTGCGTTCTTCGAGACCCTGAGCGGCGTGCCGGAAAAAGCCGACAATGCGCTCGATCGTCTCTTCCATCCCGAAGAAATCGGAGAATTCCGGATAGACCTTGATCGTGCGGTTCATGAAGATGCGACCGAGCCGCCCGTCCTGGCTCGTGTCGATCATCGTCGGCTCGCCGATCGCCTTCAACATGCGCTCGGCGGCTCCGGCGTAGAACGACGCGTCGTCGGAACATTTCCCGAGGTAATCTTCGACCGACAGCTCGATCTCGCGCCGGTTGTCGTAGAGCCTCGAATAGAGCTCGAAAATTCCGTCATCCAATCTCATCTCACACCTCGACCGGCGCCAACGCTCACCCCAGCAACCCGAAGCCGCTGCGACTGATGAACGCCGCGAAACCAAAAACATTCGCCGACATTTCGCATTTCAGCCCTACGGCCCGCCCGATGCGACCACCGCCACCGCGCCAGCCGCCGGACCACCCGCCAAATCTCTAAACGGCCCGATCGCCATTGATCGCGCTTCCTTTCGGAAGGTTGTTGAACGCAATCAGTATGCCAAGCCTTTGTGGCGATACTACGGAGCTTCGCGGCAGTCGGCGACAGATCGCGACCTGCCGGCGAAACCACTCCCTCTGATGCGCCAATGCGCGGGACTCTGACAACATGTTGTGCCAATCTTCCCGATCGTCATCAGCATATATTGCCGATCGGGAAATCCCAATAAAAATGTAGGTTAACGCTGGCGATTGTCACCCCCGCCGTCGCTGGACGGGCGTGATTTCTCTGCGCCGCCTCCGGCACAACCGCGGCGTTCTGCCGCATCGGGATAATTCACCGGTCGGCGGTGCGGTGCCGGGCGCCGGCCAATTCTGCCGAGCGTCCGACCCGCAATCTCCCGAGCGGCTCCGGGGCGCGGTCAGGCGCGGCCGGCGGCCACCCTGTAGGACGCCTCGGTCTTGGCGCGAATCTCGTCGAGCCCGACATCGGGCGCCAGCTCGACGAGGCTCATCCCGGCGCGGTCGATCAAGAAGACGCCAAGATCGGTGATCACCGTGTCGACAACCCCTTGCCCGGTCAGCGGCAAGGTGCACCGACGCAGCAATTTGGGCTCGTTGCGGGCGGTGTGCTCCATCAGCACGATGACCCGTTTCACCCCCGCGACGAGGTCCATGGCACCCCCCATGCCTTTGACCATGCGCCCCGGGATCATCCAGTTCGCGAGGTCGCCGGTTTGCGACACCTGCATCGCCCCGAGAATCGACAGGTCGATGTGGCCGCCGCGGATCATCCCAAACGATTGGGCGCTGTCGAAATAGCTGGTCGTCGGCAATTCAGTGATCGTCTGCTTGCCGGCATTGATCAGGTCGGGATCTTCCTCGCCCTCAAACGGAAACGGCCCCATGCCGAGCATCCCGTTCTCGCTTTGCAGCTGAACCGTGATCCCGGGCGGGATGAAATTCGAGACCAGGGTCGGAATGCCGATACCGAGATTGACGTAATAGCCGTCCTTCAGCTCGGCCGCGGCGCGGCGCGCCATCTCGTCGCGTGTCCAGGGCATTGTCGCGTTCCTTCGGTTTAGGCGCTGCGCCGGCGCACGGTCCGCTGCTCGATGCGCTTGTCGAACGCGGCCGGGTGCACGATGCGCTGCACAAAGATGCCCGGCGTGTGGATGTGGTCGGGGTCGATCTCGCCCGGCTCGACGAGATGCTCGACCTCGGCGACGGTGACGCGCCCGGCGGTGGCCATGACCGGGTTGAAGTTGCGCGCCGTCTTGCGATAGACGAGATTGCCCTCGCGGTCGCCTTTCCAGGCGTGGACCAGGGCAAGATCGGCAACGAGCCCCCGTTCCATAACATAGGCCTCGCCGTCGAATTCCCGTGTCTCCTTACCCTCGGCGATCAGGGTCCCGACACCGGTCTTTGTGAAAAAGGCCGGAACCCCGGCGCCGCCGGCCCGGATCCGTTCCGCCAAGGTCCCCTGCGGGTTGAATTCAAGCTCCAGCTCTCCTTTCAGGAAAAGATCGGCGAACAGCTTGTTCTCGCCGACATAGGACGAGATCATCTTGCGGATCTGCCGGCTTTCCAGCAGCACGCCGAGACCCGCACCGTCGATGCCGGCATTATTCGACACCACGGTCAGCTCGCGCACACCCGCGTCGCGGATCGCGGCGATCAGCTTTTCGGGAATCCCGCACAGGCCGAATCCTCCCGCCATGATCGTCATGCCGTCCCGCAGCAAACCCGCCAATGCCGCGTCCGCGTCGGGAAAGACCTTCTCCATGACATGCTCCTGCCCAGCCCGGCTCTCGATCATACAAGCCGGCCGCCGATTTTGCCCGCGCTTTAATCTCTTTCGCTGTGGCTTGAATCTCTCGTGCTGTGGACCACCAAGCACCGCGACCCGTCGGTCATGCGGTGCAGCCGCCGCGGCGCGCGGCTCGTCATCCTGTCCGGCATTGGCGAGGGACCGCTCGCAGCGACGGTCCGGCGGCCGGATTCTCCAGGCGCGCGATCGTCCGCGGCACCAAAGCAAGCTTTTGTAAACAGCGCCTCTCTCCCGCCCGCAACATTTGTGACAACGCAGTAGACCGCGAACACCGTCGCCGTGGATTTCCGGGGTGGCTTGTTACGATGCGGAAAACATTGAAGTATTTGCGGAATTTAGCTGGCCCCTGCAGGGTTCACCAGATTATGAACGGCGGCAAGGGGGTAGAACACGCCGATGTTCGTGCCGTGCGCCCAGTGTCCACTTCGGCTCAAGCCGCTGTTCCGGCCCTTTTCCGAGGCTGAGCTGGCTTTCGTCTCCGAATTGAAAAAAGACCACATCGTCGTCGCGCCGCGCGTCGACATCATTCAGGAGGACGAAGTCGGCGGACCGGCCTACACGCTGTTCGAAGGCTGGGCCATACGCTACCACCGATTGCCGCAGGGCTCGCGCCAGATACTCGACATCGTTCTTCCCGGCGACATGATCGGGCTTGCATCGGCGCTTCTCGGGGTGGTCAGGCACTCGGTGCAGGCGTTGACCCCGGTCACCCTGTGCGTCCTCACCGGCCGCACCCTGCCGGAGCTGTTCGCCGAGCATCCTGGGTTCGCCCTCAACATCATGCAGACGCGCGTCGAGGAGGAGCAGCGCGCCGATGTGCGGCTGTCGCTGCTCGGGCGCCGCAACGCCGAGCAGCGGATCGCTTATCTGATGCTCGAGACCTTCGACCGGCTGCGCCACCGCGGCATGGTCAACGGCGGCTCGACCTGCCCGTTTCCATTGCAGCGGCGCGACATCGCCGACGCCGCCGGGATTTCGCGGGTTCATGTCGCGCGCACCCTGGAACGGCTGCGCGAGCAAAAGCTCGCAACGATTCAAGACGGCGTTCTCGTCCTCCTCGACCGGGCGAGACTGACCGAGCGCGCCGGCTACGCGCCGCTGCGGGTCGCGGCCGGGCGCCGCGCCATCGTGTAGGCTGCGCGGCGACAAACAGCAGCACGCCCGCCGCACGCTGCGGGTCGGCGCGGGAGCGCTCGGCTGCGGCTCTGCCGACCTCGGCCCCGAGCAGAAAATCCTTGCATCGGCAATTCCCTGATCCGAGATTGACCCGAGGCTGGGGTGCCGAGCGGCGGCGTTGTTGATGCGCCGGCGCCCGGCTGAGATCAGACCCAATGAACCTGGTCGGGCATGCCCGGCGAAGGGAGTCCGCCATCACCGCGCCGGATCGCATTTCACTGCATCGTGTTTCGCCGCATCGTGTTTCGCCACACCGGCCAAAAACGGTTGTCGTCGGCGCCGGCGTCATCGGGCTGGGGATCGCCTGGCGGCTGGCGAAAGCCGGCTGCGCCGTCACCGTCTACGACCGGGGCGCCGCCGGGCACGGCGCCAGCTGGGCGGCGGCCGGAATGCTCGCGGCCGCGGTCGAGACCGAACCCGGCGAAGAAACCCTGCTCGGGCTGACCCTCGAGAGCCAACATCTGTGGCCGGACTTCGCGCGCGAGGTCGAAGCCGCTTCCGGCATCGGGGTCGGCTACCGCGACGAGGGCACGATCGTCGTCGCGCTGACCCGCGACGACGCCGAGCAGCTGCGCTTCACCTACGAATTCCAAAAGGGACTCGGGCTCGCGATCGAATGGGTGTCGGGCGCCGAAGCGCGGCGGCGCGAGCCCCACCTGCGGCCGGGCGTTTCCGCTGCGGTGCTGAGCCCATACGACCACCAGGTCGAGAACCGGGCTCTCGCCCGTGCTCTGGCGATGGCGGCACAGCGCGCCGGCGCAACCATTCACGAGCATTGCCCGGTCCGCGAGCTCGAAATCGGCGGCGGCCAGGTCCGCGGCGTCGTCACCGCGCAAGGGCGCGATCCCGCCGATGTCGTCGTGCTGGCGGCTGGGGCGTGGTCGCGCGAGATCGCCGGCATCCCGGCGCCGTATCTGCCGCCGGTGCGTCCGATCAAGGGCCAGATGCTGGCGCTGCGCATGGACCCGGCGGCACCGCTCTTGCGCCACGTCGTGTGGCTGCCGCGCGGCTATCTGGTGCCGCGGCGCGACGGGCGGCTGGTGGTCGGCGGCACCGTCGAGGAGCGCGGCTTTGACGATACCGTAACCGCGGGCGGCCTGCTCGCACTGATCGAAGGCGCCTGGCGCGCCGTCCCCGCGATCGAGGAATTGCCGGTCGCGGAGACCTGGGTCGGGTTCCGCCCGGGCTCGCGCGACGACGCGCCGATGCTGGGCCCGAGCGGCATCGACGGGCTGGTCGTCGCGACCGGCCATCATCGCAACGGCATCCTGTTGACCCCGGTGACGGCGCAGGCGATCAGCAGCTATGTGCTGAGCGGTCGGGTGCCCGACAGCCTGCGCCCGTTTTCGCCCGAACGCTTCGGCTCGTCGCGACCGGCGGAGGCGATGTTTTCGCCGGCTGCGCAATGACCCGGCTGCGGGTCAACGGCGTCGAGGAAGACGTGGCGGCGGCGACCGTGTCCGAGCTGCTGAGCAATCGCGGCATCGATCCGCGGGCGCGCTTTCTCGCGGTTGCCGTTAACGGCGCGGTCCTGCGCCGGGCGGAATGGCCGGGACGGCCGCTGATGCCCGGCGACGATGTCGAGATCGTCCGCCCGTTGCAGGGCGGCTGAGACCAACAAACAGGAACAAAGCGATGACCGACCCGTTGACGATCGCCGGCACCACCCTTTCCTCGCGGCTGTTTGTCGGCACCGCCGGCTATCCGAACCAGCAGGTGCTGCTCGACTGCCTTGAGACCAGCGGCGCCGATATTGTCACGGTCTCGATCCGCCGCATCAGCCTCGAAGGCTATGCCGAAAGCCTCGTCGACCTGCTTGGCGGCCGCTACCGATTGCTGCCCAACACCGCCGGCTGCGTCACCGCGCGCGACGCGATCCTGACCGCCGAGCTGGCGCGCGAGTCGTTGGAAACGGACTGGGTCAAGCTCGAGCTGATCGGCGACCGCGAAACCCTTTATCCCGATGTCGAGCAGCTGGTTCACGCCGCCGACGAATTGGTGCGCGCCGGGTTTGTCGTGCTGCCCTATTGCAACGAGGACCCGGTCGCCTGCCAAAAGCTCGCCGACGTCGGCTGCGCGGCGGTCATGCCGCTCGGCTCGCTGATCGGCTCGGGCGGGGGGATCGCCAACCCCGCGGCAATCGAGCTCGTGTGCTCGCGCAGCCCGGTCCCGGTGGTGCTCGACGCCGGCATCGGCACCGCCTCCGACGCGGCGCTGGCAATGGAGCTCGGCTGCGGCGCGGTGCTGGTCAACACCGCGATCGCCAAGTCGCACGACCCGCGGCGGATGGCGGCGGCGATGCGCGCCGGGGTCGAGGCCGGCCGTCTCGCTCACCTCGCGGGACGCATCCCCAAACGCCGCTTTGCCGAGCCGTCGAGCCCGCAGCTCGGCCTCGTCGGCAGCTGACCGGTCCGCACGACGGTCCCGGCGGCGGGCCGCCGGGCGGCTGGGGATGGGTGGCCGAGCGGTTTAAGGCACCGGTCTTGAAAACCGGCGTGGGCGCAAGCCCACCGTGGGTTCGAATCCCACCCCATCCGTGACCGCTCAACTTTTTGACCTTCGCCGACCTTCATAAATCATTGGAATTTCAGTGTCTTGATGCGGCGCGAAGCTTGACACGCCCGTCAACCTTCGCCACTATCCCGTGAAATCGCGTGGGATCGGACAGGAGTTGGGCGGACGCCCGCCCGTCCCGACCCGCTGCGGGAACGGACGGGAGTTGGTCGGATGGATCGGCAGGTTTCAAAGCTATCGGCGGCGGCGGTCAAAGCGGCGGCGCCAGGCATGCATGGCGACGGCGGCGGGTTGTGGCTGCATGTCTCCGGCCGCACCAGCAAGTCGTGGATCTTCCGGTTTACCTCGCCGATCGACGGCAAGCCGCATGAAATGGGGCTCGGCCCGCTGCATACCCTCAGCCTCGCTGAGGCGCGCATCAAGGCGCTCGACTGCCGGCGCCAAGTGCTGGAAGGCCGCGATCCGCTGGCGGACCGCAAAGCGCAGCGCCGGGCGGCGCGGGTCGTAGCGGTCAAGGAGATCAGCTTTCGCGAATGCGCCGAAGCCTACATCGAGGCCAACGAGAAGGGTTGGCGCAACGCGAAGCATCGGGCGCAGTGGCCCAGCACACTCGAGCGCTACGTTTATCCGGTGTTTGGCGCGATGCCGGTCAAGGCGATCGACGTCGACCTGGTCAGGCAGGTGATCGAACCCCTGTGGAACCACAAGACCGAGACAGCGAGCCGCGTCCTCGGGCGCATCGAAATGGTGCTCGACTGGGCCACAGTGAACAAGCGCCGCAGCGGCGACAACCCCGCCAGGTGGCACGGCTATCTTGATAAGGTGCTCCCCGCAAAGACCAAGGTGCGCCCGGTCGTCCACCATCGGGCTTTGCGCCGCTATGCCGAGATCGCCGGCTTCGTCGACGAGCTGCGGCAGCGCGAAGGGGTCGCGGCTCGGGCGCTGGAGTTCTTGATCCTGACCGCTGGCCGCACCGGTGAAGTTCTCGGGGCAACATGGCGCGAAATCGACGAGGAAAGGCGCCAGTGGACGATCCCGGCAGCGCGCATGAAAGCCGCGCGGGATCACGAGGTCCCGCTCAGCGCGCCGGCGCTGGCAATCCTGCACGCCATGAAAGAGGTCAGGCAAGACGATTTCGTATTCCCCAGCGCGCGGCCGGGACGCCCGCTCAGCAATATGGCGTTGCTCGCGGTGTTGGGGCGCATGGGCCGCGGCGACTTGACGGCCCACGGCTTTCGCTCGACTTTTCGGGATTGGGCAGCTGACGACGAGACAGACTGGCCCGCCGAGCTCGCCGAGCTGGCGCTCGCGCACGTTCAGAGCGACAAGACGATTGCGGCCTATCGGCGTGGCACCGGCCTCGAAAAGCGCCGCCAGCTCGCCGAAGCCTGGGCCCGCTTCTGCATGACGCCGCCGCCCGCGGCAGCCGTCGTGCCGCTACGCCAGGCCGGATAGCGCCCCGCGGGCCGCCGAATTTGCGGATTTGCGTTTTTGCGCAAATCCGCGATCCCCCGCCCGGGCGGCCGGCTGAACGGAGGTATTACACCCATGCGACAGTCGGTCGCACGAGTTGGAACACATTGATTTCACTCGTTTAAGCCGCAGTCCGAAAAACAGCCGGGTGTCGTTTGTTTCCAACGCGCAGTTCAACGGCATGTGTTCCCTTCGCGCACAATCTTACCGATTGCTCGCGCCCCGCCGGAAATCTTTCAAGTTGCGAAAGGGAGGGCCGTTGTCCTTACCCTGACATTGTGACCATACGGGAAGGGCAACGCAGGTCGATGGTTTCGCACATACCGTTTTACGAACGGCCGCTTTGTTCGCGCGAGGAAGCGCAAGAAGCTCTGGGCGGCATCGGCACGACCACGTTCTACAAACTGGTCAGCGAGGGCAAGCTCGAGATCGTCAAGATCCACGATAGATCGAGTGTCGTCGTCGCATCGCTGTTACGCCTCGCGCGCGAGGGCGCGCCCAACGCCAGGCCCCGCCGTCCACCAACGCCGGTGCGCCGCGCGCCGTGACCGCAGCGCTTCGACAGCTCGTTTGAAGCTCCGAAGAATCGCGGCGGATAGGGTAGCTCCCGATAAGGCCGGTGTTCCGCCTGGCCTTCCGCCGCGACCGCTGTGCGGGACGCACCGACGGAGGGTGCGATGTCGGATGACGAATGGCTGGACCTTTGGAAATTCGCTAAAAAGCACATCGAGCCGGCTTCATCCCGGCGCCTAGCACGCGCGGCATGGGAGTGGGTCACGCACGGCTACCAAAGAGCGGCCAGAGGCGAGCTCACCGCCGCCGAATATGCAAAAGCGGAGTCGACCGTCGACCGCGACGGACACGTCGCCGCGTTCGCCGAAAAATCCTTCCTGGGGGTTCCCCTGCCCGGCGAAAGGAATCGCCTGATCCGGGCGGAGATCGCCCAGCAGCAGCACGATCACGCTCGCAAGATGCAAGCGGCGATCCAGGTGGGAGCTGCCGCAGAAGATCGCCGCTGCGCTGCGTAAGGGCCGCTACGAAGTCACGGCCGAGCGCGGCGGCGAGCGCATCACCCTTGGCGCCGATGTCTTGGCCACGCTCACGCCTGATCTGATGGGACGCCGGCTCATCGGCAGCGGCGGCGTCGACTACGACAACGTAGCGATCCGCGCCCGCGAGATAGCGGTCGAAAGCGAGCGTGGCGAGGTCGCGCAGCAGCCCGCCGGCGAGCCCAGCGAGGTCGCGCCGGAGCTTTTGAGGGAGATCAAGGCGCTCATTGCCGATGGTAGCAAGACAGGACGCGACGCGATCTATACGGCGCTCCAAGGCCGATTTTCGATCAAGGACGTCAAGGCGGCCCTCACGCAGCTATTCCCCGCCCGCAGCCGAGGACGCCCCCGAAAAAGGAACATGTAAAAGGAAAAAAGAATAAAAGGCTGTCCAATTATCCATTTTGACAGGGCATTTCCCGCTGTGGACCATCGTCACGTCCCGATCCGAACCGGGATGAACTGATGGTGGCGAGCGTTGCCCGTCGATATTCCTTTTCGTCAGCGCCTAACCTGCACAGTCTCCGAGGCGTGTAGCGCGACCGGCCTCGCCAAAACCACCATGTTCGGCCTGATCGCCACCCAGCAGATTAAATCGAAGATGGTAGCAGGCCGCCGCCTTATCTCGGTCGAAAGTCTGATCTCACTCCTCGAACCTAGCGAGAAGGCGGCATGATCGGCGGCGTGCACATGGTCCGCAGCAGCGTGAACTTTGGCTTTACTGCCGCCTACCCGCGCCCTCACCCTCAGGCAAGGAGGACAACGGCGCAGTACGCGCGGCGCTGCAACGCTGCAACGCCGCCTGCAACGGTGCCACCCATGCAGCGTTGCAAGCAGCGCCAACAGGTTAGGGGCGATTGCAACGCTGCAACGCTCTCACGCGCGCGTCATGTGAGAGAGCGGGGCATGGCGAGCATGATGGATAGCTCTATACGCGCGCGTAGCGTTGCAGCGTTGCAGCGTTGCGATCTCTCTCTAAGAGGTTGGAATATTGAGATAAACTCACTCCAAAAACCGCAACGCTGGCGCAACGCTGGGCGTGGGAGCGTTGCAGCGGCGCCCACGCCGCAACCGGCCGATCACCCGAAACGTATTAAATATCATGGAGATATGGGCTTAGCCGCCCGACCTGGCGGCGTGATCCTCGGGCCAGGCGGCGAGCGCTCGCGTCGCCGTCCGCTTCGATCCTCCGCGCAGGCCGGGATCGCGGGAGGACCGGGCGCCGGAGCGCTCGCGCGTTCGGCCTCGCGTTCCACGAGGTTGACGGAGCAAGGCCGCGCTTGCTGCCGAGCGCGGGCGGGTTCAGCACGCCGCCAATGGCGGACATACCCTCCGCCAAATCTGCCTGTAATTGTTCGCGTATTTACGATCTCTTGCGCCTGTTCCACAAATCATCCTCGGTTTCGGAGGGTCATCCTCGGTTTCGGAGGGTCATCCTCGGTTTCGGAGGGTCGCAGGTCGCCGAGCAGCTCGCCGCCGCCGGGGCGCCGGCCGCATTTACCGGGCGGATTTCGCCGGCCGGCCGAGCTGGAGGGGCTTACCCCGGTTTTTGCCAGCGCGCGCCCGTCATACCCTTGTCGGTGTGCTTTCGGACCCGTTGGGGAGTTTTCGGAAAACGCGAACCCAACTTCGGCGATCAACGGGTAGGGGTGCGGTGATGAGCGGCAAACAGTTAACCCGCTTTGATCGGCCGGACATCGGGCAGCGCGTGCTGGCACTGCGCGCCGAGGGCGCGACCTGGCCGGCAATCGCGACCGCGCTCGGAGTGCACCGGGTGACCGCGTGGCGCCATTTTCTCGATGCAAAGCTTACCGCACGCCGTCGAGCGCCACGGCGCACCCGTTTGTGTGGCGACGATGCGCGCCGGGCGAGAGCTGCGCGTGTGGCTTTGATGCAGACAAACGGCGCGACCTTGTCGGCGATCGCGGCCGAGCTGGGGATCAGCCGGCAAACAGCCTGGCGCGATCAGGCACTGGAAAAGCGAGTCGACATCAGCCCTCCGGGAGAACATCGGTGATGAAGATTTGCCAAGTTCCAGGTTGCAATCTGGAGGCTACACGAACCTCTGGTGACCATTCCGTGTGCGCAGTTCACCGCGAGGGCGATATCAGCCGCGCGGCCTCTTTTGTCGTGTGTGAGGCGCTTGGCTGCAAGCGGGAGGCAACGCGAGTGATGGACGGCGTCCAATGCTGCTTCGCGCACGATGCGGGGGACCGGAGCCCCACAATCCCGCTCGTTTATTGCGCCATCGACGGCTGCGGTCAGCCGGTATCTCGGAGCGGCAAGTACTGCCGATATCATGGCGATCGCCTTTCGACGCCGGCAGAAATCGCACGTCGGGCGGCAATTGCGGTGCTCGGCTCGCTGGTGCTGTTCGCGTTCGGCATCGGGCCGGCGCAGACGCGCGGCGTAACTTCAGCCACCCTCACGACCATGTCGGCACAAGGTGGCGCTGCGATCACTGTACCGGCGGAGTAGCACAATGGCTGAGTCAGGAATGGCCGCAGGGAGTGGCGGCGAGCTTAACGCTCTCGATGCGATATGGACGTTCGGCGCTCTTGGGGGTGACCGCAACGCACCGCTGCTTCGCGATGGCGTGCCAACGGGCGTTTATGGCGCGCAGTTGCTCGCGCGCGGCGGCCACCTGTATTTGCGGGACTTCGACGGCGGTTGGCGCCGATACGTGTTCGGCGCCTGGCATCGCGAACACGATGTCGACCCTCAGAATGGACCACAGCCCTCTGATGCCAACGGAGTTGGAACCTGAAATCGCGTTACCACGCCACCCATCTGCCGCCCTCGCGGGCAGCCTAAAGGAGCCACCGATGCCTAGTCTCGGCACCCGGACCAAGCAGGGGTTGAAGTACGAGCGGCTGGCGCAAGGCAGCATGACGCGCACGTACACGCGCGACCTGCACATGACCAAGCTGGTCAGCGCGTCCATCACCTTCACCAGCTCCAACGGTCGGGCGACCGGCGCCAACGGCACCTTTCCGACGACTGGGTTTGTCGTCAACGATCCGATGCTGATCGAGGGAGCCAATCTCAACAACGGCTATTTCACGATCACCGGGCTCGACGCGACCAACCAGTCGACCCGCCGCCGAAGAACGAAGGCCCGATCACCGTGAGCTTGAGGACGCCGTAAAAATGAAGTCGCTGTTCGCCGGGGTTAGGCTGCTACTCCAAAAGAAACACCCCGCGTCTCAGCTCGCCGAGATCGAGACGCGGATCCGCGCCGCCGAGACAGAGATGCAGCGCCTTGATACCGAGGTCGCGCGCCGCGCACTTGCGGTTATGACCGGGGATGGCGATGCCGCGCGAGTTGTCGAAGAATGTGAGGAACAAAAACAGCGGCTTTGTGCCGAACTCAGCATATTGCGCCATGGCGCAGATCAAATCAGGAAGCAAATTACGGAAGATGAAGCCGCGCGGAGTTGGGCCAAGTCTGAATTATTTCCGGCGGAGTGCGCCGCGATCCGCGAGGCAATCCTTAAACTCGACGACGAATTTGAGCAGAGCATGGCCACCGCCGCGGCAGTGCTGTCGCGGCGCAAGCAATTAGGTGCAGACCTGGCCCGCAAGACCGGCTCGCCCGTGTTGCGCAACGCCGAGCAAACGTTCTCAGGCAGGGTCAAGGCATCGGTCGCCCGGCAATTTGTCATCAACAAGCGTGCTGATGCCTCCCCGCAAGACCCAAACTGGCGCACTTCCGATGAACCCGCTTTTGTCGCGACTGAGGCAAACAACTTGCTGGGCATCAAGGGTCATTTTGTCGGCGAAAGGGCGCATTGGTCGCTTGTTCAGCACGACACGCCGACACTGGACGAAGAATGTCCATTCTTTACAACCGAGGCCGCGGCGCTGTCCGCGCAGCAACGGCAGCACCAACGCTCGACACCAACGGTGGTCGAAAAAATCGGCGCCGCCTGGACACTGATCCGGCTTGATCAGTTTTTTGTCGATAGCGTCGACGCAAAAGGAAACGTCACTGTCGGCAGTGGACGCGCCGCAGCCGAGCTAACGGTCCGGGCTTCGGCCAGGAGCCGCGAACTGGTGGTGCTGCCACACGGCCCCGGCTGGCTTGTCCTGGAAAAACCAGTTGCCGAGGCGCGCGATGCAGCGACCGCGCCAATCGCGCCGGAGGCAGCCTAGTCATGGCGCAGCCGCTTGAGCCCAATGCCACCCTCGCCATCCGACTAATTCGGATGATCGAGGCTGAACTCTACCCGGCCGCGGTGAAGGAGGGGCTGGCCGCCGGGCCGGCTTTCAAGTACGGCGCAGTCATGACCCGCGGCGAGGCGCGCGCTTTTCGGCAATGGGCGATGAGCCGTCGCGAGACCCGCGCCGCCCTTCTCGATCCCGCCTGGCAAGATATTGCGCAGACGGTGTTGAGGCTCACCACGCACTTCGAAGCCGACCACCCGCAGACGGCAGAGGGCGAACCTCGCATGTGGCCTGAGCCGGTAAGCCCGGCGATGCGGGCTTTTGCGTTGCGCGAACGGAACGATCTGCCCACGGCCGAGCTGCTGCCGCACGAGGTTGAGGGCATCGTTAATTACGCCCGGTTGCGCGACCCCGCCCACTTCGATGGCGAAGCCGGCGAACGGGTGCGCGGCGAGGTCGAGCAATTGATCGAGGCGGCAGAGAACGCGCCGCTGTTCAATGACAACGCAATGCCGGCGCCCAGCGCCGCGCAGGAGGCCGCAATGACCGAAAATCCGGAGCGTGCCGCGGCGATTGAGAAGCGCGATGCGCTCCTAGCCGACCCGCAATTTCAGGCGCGCTACCACTCCCCGCATCTGAATGTCCGCCGTCGGGCGATCGAGGAGATAACGCCGCTCTATGTGGCCATCGCCAGAAAAACCGGCCAGGAGGCGGCGGGCGGGACAGCGCCCCGAGAAAGCGTGATTGCGCCGACGGTAAGCGCCGACACGTTTAAGACCACGGCGGCGGCCTCTTCCACGGCGCCGCACGACCCGGCAGCTTTGCGCGCTGCCTTGAAGGGGCTCAACTCGGCCCAGCGCGCCGCCAAACTTACCGAGCTGTTCGGTGCGGTCGATGCCGGCGCGGGCGGTTCGACCCCCGACACCAGCCAAGCCAAGGCCTAGCTCAGCATGGCGGATTTCGGCATCGCCCCGGCCGGAGGTCGCTAATGGCAGAAAATGACCGGCTCAGTGCCGGTCTGATCCGTCATCGGCCGCCGGCGACGCCACCAGGCGGACGGCCGCGGCGGCGCTATCGCCTTTTGGGTAATGGCGAGGCCGTCCTGCTGTGGTGCGAGCCGACCCTGATTTTCCGCGGCAAGACCGATCCATTGTGGGTTGAGTTCGAGCGCTGGCGGCGACAACCGGGCAACCTGACAGAGCCGGAAGAACCGGCATGACCGCCACCGTTTGCCACGCCCTTCATCTCGACCAAAAAGAGAGACCGATCATCGCCGACCAGGCAGAATTTGAGAAACGAGCGGCGGCGTTCAATCGGACGGTCGCGGCTTCCGGTCGGCTGGACCGGATTGAGCGCTGGCAGATCGCCAGCGAAGAGGGGCATGCCTGATGCCGCAGATCCCAGTCGACTTTCAGGTCGGCCGCACGCCCTTTGCGGGCGGCGATATCCGCGCCGAGGCAAACCCGGCGGCGTTCGGCGCCAAGGGTGCGGCACTGGCGCAGGGCGGCGAGCAGGTTTCGGCCGAGGCGCAGCAATTCGCCAACCAGTATGGCGAGGCGCTGCGCCAAAAGCAGGCTGCAAACTTAAGCTTCAAGGGCATGTCGCAGCTTTCCTCCGCGCAGGAAAAATGGTCGCGCGTGCCGGATGCGCAGGCCGCGATCGCCGGCTTCCGCCAGGACTCGCAAACGATCCGCGACAAGATCACCGGCCAGAGCAGCGACCCGGAGGTGCAGGCGCTGGTTTTGCGCCAGCTAAACCAACACGCGATCTTTGCCGAAAATTCGGTCCAAAACCGCAGCTTCGGGCTCGAAGCCTCGCAGCACCGCGCCAATCTTGACGCGCAGCTCGACGGGTATGCGCAGATGGCCGCGGCCACGCCAGACCCGGTTACGCGAGCCTCGATCGTGGATAGCGCCACATCGGCGGTTAAAGGCTCGGTCGCCGCCGGCTGGATGTATGGCGAGCAGGGCGAGGACCGGCTCTTCAAATTCCGCAACCAGGTCTGGGGCAACGCGGTCGAGCAGGGCTTGCGGACGAACCCGGCACGGACCCTCGCCGCGCTCGACGCCGGGGAATACGAAAACCGGCTAGCTCCCGAGATGCGCGAACGGTTGCAGCCCGCCATCGACCGGGCGCAAGCCGGGATCGAGGCCGATCGCTACCCTTTCGCGCATCTTAGCGGCGGGGGCGCTGGCGCAGCGGGCACGCATAATCCCGGAAACATCAAGCTCGCCACGGGCGGGTTCGCCAGCTACGGCAGCGACGAGGAAGGGGTGGCCGCGATCGGCCGCAATCTCGACGCCTACGCCGACCAGCACGGCATCAACACGCTCGCCGGCGTCATCTCGCGCTGGGCACCGCCCTCCGAAAACCAGACCGGGCAGTTGATCCAGAACGCCGCGGAGCGCACCGGCTTTGCGCCAAACGAGCCGATCGACCTGCATGACCCGGTGGTTAAGCAGCAGGTTATCGGCGCTATCATCCAGCAGGAGCAAGGCCGCCCCGGCGACCAGGCGATGATCGAGCGCGTCGCCAACGGGCATTCGACCGCGACCGGCTCGCCGCTGGGCGCGACGACCGGCACGCCGTTCACGGCCGCCGCCGGCGCGGTCGCGCCGGAAATTGACCAGACCCGCGCCGCCATTTCGCAACGTGTGGAGTCAGGGGCCATCAGCGAGCGCGTCGGCGAGCTCGCCATGGGCGAGGTCAACCGTCGATACACGATTTGGCGCAGCGCGACCGATGGTCAACGCCACGCGCTCGGCCAGCAGCTCGACGACGGTCAAGCGATGCTGGCTGCCGGCAAGACGTGGGACCCGCCGACGGCCGACATCCGTCGGTTGCTGCCCGCCGATCAGGCAGACGATGTACTGCGCCGGATCGACGAGGCGCGCGAGGCCGGGCAGCTGAAAAACGCGGTGCAGTTCGCCGACCCGCAACAGCTCGCGGGGATCGCCTCGTCGGCTCGAGCTCGGCTCGACAGCGGTGTCGATTTCGCGCGCAACCAGCGTTATTTCAACCAAATCGGCGCCGCCATCAGCGATCGCAACAAAGCGCTGTCTAATGACCCAGCCGCCTATGTCCGGCAGTCGCCGGTCGTCGGCGCCGCGTGGGACAAGATCGACCCCGATAATCCCGGCCCCGGCACACAGGCGGCAGTCACTGCCAGTCTCGGCGAGCAGGCCCGGCTCGGCGTGCGCGACGAGGATCAGCGGGTGTTGACGACAGACGGCGCCGGACGGCTGGCGCAGGCGATCGCCAACCAGGACCCGGCCAATATCGACATGCCGGCGCAGATCGACAAACTGGCGTCCACCTATGGCCGTTATTGGCAAAAGGCTTTTGGCGAGACAATCAAGGCCGGATTGCCGGCCGACTATCAGGTGCTGGCGACGATGGACCGGCCCGAGCAGGTCGTCGCCGCCGGCGATTATCAGCGCATGCTGCAGGAGATTGGCGCCAAGGGCGGGGCGCAGAAACTGCGTGACGCAATCGCGCCCGAGGCGGTCAAGAACATCGGCCAGGATCTCCCCGACATCATGAGCAGTTTTCGCGGCACGGTGCCGGATCCGGGGCAATACCAGATGATGGCGGGTGCGGTGCAGAATTTGGCCCGCTATTACGCGTATCGCGGCGACGACCCCGGCACCGCATTGCAGAAGGCCTATAACGGCCTTGTCGGAGCGCATTGGGAGTTCGACGACGCACTGCGCGTGCCTAAGGGCGAGCTCGCGCCCGTCAAGCGCGCCGCCCAAGCGGTACAGGACGGGATCAAGCTCGACCAGCTCGGCCCGGTCCCCGGCAACCCGCAGCTGACCCCGGAGCAGCGCCAGGGGATTTATCGCGACGCGATCAAGAACGGCTTTTGGGCGACCAACGAAAGCGACGACGGCGCCGTCTTGATGCTGAAATACCGCAATGGCGGGCTCGCTCCGGCGCGCACCAGCGACGGTCGGCGGGTGGAGTTCAAGTTCGCGGACGCGGCCCGATTGGTGCAGCAGGCAGGGCCGCCGGCATTACCAGCCCCAGAGCCGGGAGCTGTGCCATGACCGGCTTTTATGGCGGCGAAGTGCCGGACAACATAACGCTGCGGAGTGCAGGCACGAGCGCATTGCCGTCCACGACCGGGCAAGTTCTCGGCGCCGAGCTCGGCGAGGGCTTTGCCCACGCGTTTCCGACATTCGAGGCCGGCCGGGCCACAGCCGAGGAAGGGATCGACCCCAATTCCGGCATGCCGCTGCCCGAAGGCACCTTTGGTCCGACCCTGTCGGCCGACGAGGCCAATGCGCGGTTTGGCATCGACGGCGCCTTGTCGTGGCGCAACCCGGTCCCCGAGGGTGTTGCGCGCGAGATGAGCGTGCGCAAGCACGACGAATTGTTGCGCCAGGACATCATCGCGCGCGGCGAAGGCGGGATCGGCTCGGGCGTGCTCGGGATCGGCGCCCAGCTCGCCGGCGGCCTGCCCGGCCTCATCGACCCGCTCAACATCGCGGCGAGCTTTGTCCCGGTTGTCGGCGAGGCGCGCGCGGCGTTGTGGGCGTCGCGGCCGTTGGGCCGGCTGGCGCTGGGTGCGGCGCAGGGAGCGGCCGGGCAGGCGGCGCTGCTGCCGGTGCAGGCGGCGCTCGCGAGCCACGATCAGGAAGACCTGACGATGACCAACGCCCTCCTGGACGTGGCGCTCGGCGGCGTCATGGGCGGCGGTTTGCACATGCTCGCCGGAGGGCGCGGCGATGCGCTGGTACATGCGGACCCGGCGGCGGCGATGGCGGTTGCGTCGGCGCCGCCGCAAGCGGCCGAGGCGATCCTGCGCGAGGGTGTCGCGGCACTCGCCGACGACCGGCTGCCGGCGATCCCGGAGCGGGTGCTGGAGCCGACCGAGGAGCAGCTTGGGCGCTCGGACACGCCGAGCGCTATGCCGGGGCCGGCGTGGTGGGAGGAACCGACGCCGGCGGGCAATCCGGACATCACGCCCTACGAGCGCATTCCGCGCGAGCCGATGCGGCTCGCCGAGTTTCTGCGCGGCGAAGGCGGATTGCAGGACCAGGGCGGTGAGCTCGCCGCGGTCGACGCCGGCCGGCGGCGGCCAGGGCTCGTCAACGGCAACGGGCTCAACCTCGACACCGCGACGTTGCGCGCGTGGGAAGCGGGCTATCTGCCGGGCGAGGACCGTCCGGAGATCAACGCCCTGCTCGACCACCTCGACCGCGATCTGCGCGGCAACCCGGTCTATTCCGACCAGGATGCGCTCGCCGCCGAAGCGCGCGCGCATGCGCTCGGCCGCAACGAGGAAATCGACCGGCTGTCGGGCGAGCTGAACATCGAGGTCCGCGGCAAGACCCGCGACCAATTCTGGAACGCGGTCGCCGACTCCCTCTCCCAGGATGACCTAGCTCGGGAGATAGTCGCCAGGGATGCCGCTTATGACGAGGCGGCTGCGGCGGCCGAGGAGCATATGCGCGGCCCCGGCGCCGCCGATCGGCCGTTCGACACGGGGCGCCCGCGCACACTCGATGAGATGGATGCAGAGCATGCCGAGCTTGATCGACAGACGCAAATTGCTGTTGGGCCGCGCCCGAGCAGCGGAGGCATTGGCCGACCCGAGCGTGCCGCCATTGGCCAAGGCGTTGTTCAAGAAGGCGCTCGACAACGCGGACGCGGCGCTAG
>CAVQJP010000024.1:0-586416 GCA_963712825.1 uncultured Alphaproteobacteria bacterium | reverse complement strand
CGTGGTCGCTGACGGGAAAGACGTTCCTGCTCGCAATCATCTTTTTGCTGGTCCTGGTTTTCTCTACATCGAGTTCCGCAACGCCTACGAAGAAAGCCACGAATCGCTGCTCGCAGCGTGCGCGACGAGGGCCGGGTGATCAGCCAATCGCTGCTGCCATTGCTGCAGAACGCCGACATCGGCTCGTCGCCGCAGCTCGGCGCGAGCCTGTCGCGCTTTGCCGGCGAGGTCACGACGATCAAGCTGCTGCTGGCCCCGGCGGGCGCCGGCAGCGACGGCTTTTATTATGTCGCGTCGTGGCCGACCGTGGCGCCGACCAATCTGCAGGCCGAGCGGAGCACCCTGGCGCAGCAAGGGGTGCTCGACCGGCTCGCCCAGAATTGCCGAGGCGAGATGCCGTTTTCGCTGATCTACCATCGCCCGACCGGCGGCGCCGAGATCGTCACCGCGGTGACGCCGCTCGCGACTTCGGTCGGCTGCTGGGCGGTCGTGGCCTCGTTTTCGCAGGACGCCTTCCCGGGCGCTTATCTCGGCCAGCCCTATTGGGCGACGCCGGCGGTGCGGGTCGCGGCGCTGATCTATCTCGCGATGGCGGCGATCACTTTTTCGACCCTGCTCAGCGTCCGCGGCGGGCTGCGCCGCTTTGCCGGGCGGGCGCGGCGCATCCGCGAGCAAGGGCCCGACGCCGGCTCGTTTGGCGCCCGCGCCGACATCCCCGAGCTGGGCGAGGTCGCCGCCGAATTCGACCGCATGGTCGATGCGCTGCACCGCTCCGCCGCTGAGATTCGCCAGGCAGCCGAGGACAACGCGCATGCCTTCAAGACCCCGATCGCGGTGATCCGCCAGTCGATCGAGCCGCTGCGCCGCAGCATGCCGGATGACAACCGGCGCGCCCAGCGCGCAATTGGCGTCGTCGAGCACGCCCTCGACCGCCTCGACGGGCTCGTTGCCTCGGCGCGCGAGCTCGACGAGGCAACCGCCGACCTGATCGACGAACCGCTGGCGCCGGTCGATCTCGGGCGGGTCGTCGGGCGCTTGGTGCAGACCCGGTCGGCAATCCAGGACGACCGCGACGTGACGATCGTGCTCGCCAGCCGCGACCTGACGATCTCCGCGGATCTGCTGCCGGGCCTTAATGTCCTTGGCAGCGAGGCGATGATCGAGACCGTTCTCGAGAACCTGGTCGACAACGCGGCGTCGTTTTCGCCGGCGGGCGGCGAGGTGCTGGTCCATCTGTCGCATGACGGGCGCTTTGCCCATCTGATCGTCTCCGACCGCGGCCCCGGGGTGCCCGAGGGTCAGCTCAACCAGATTTTCGAGCGCTACTATTCCGAGCGCCGCGACGACGCCGGCGGCGAGGCGCCGGGCAGCTATTTCGGCATCGGGCTATGGATCGCCCGGCGCAATGTCGAAGCGATGGGCGGCACGATCATCGCCGAAAACCGGTCGCCGAATGAACTCCAGGTTCATGTTCGCCTGCCGCTGGCGCCGGGCCGGGTCTGACCGCAGCTCCCGGCTGAACCGAACCCGATGGAACCGCGCCTGAAGAGCGGATTGTGGGTCAAGGCGCTGATCCGGCGCTGCGATCTCGCCGCAATCGGGGTCGCGGTGACGGCGCGCGGCGACGGCGACGCCGGTGCGGTGCTGCTGAAGCTCTGCGCGCGCGAGGAGGGCTGTTTGGTGCTCGCCCAGGCGCGCGGGCCGGATGGCGGGCTCTTGTGGATGCGGGCGACCGGCCCCGTCCCGGTTGCCGAGCCCGAGGCCGACGCCTACATCGCCCGCCAGCGGCGCCGCGACCCCGATTTGTGGGTCGTCGAGATCGAGACCGGCGCGCCGGCTGCCATCCTCGACGCGCCGATCGTGTAAACCGTCGACCGCGGCTGCATCACAGGTTCAAGGCATGAGTTTCAGCATCCTGATCGTCGACGACGAGCCCGATGTCGCCGATTTGTTTCGCCAACGCTTTCGCCGCGAGGTACGCCAGCGCCGCTACATGCTGCATTTTGCCGCTTCGGGCGAAGAGGGGCTGCGCCGTGTCGCCGAGCTCGGCTCGGAGCTGATCGTGATCCTGTCCGACATCAACATGCCGGGGATGGACGGGCTGACCCTGTTGCGCGAGATCAAGCAGCGCCGCCCCGAACTGTCGGTGCTGATGGTGACGGCCTATGGCGACGACGAGCGCATGCGCACCGCCGAAGAGCTTGGCGCCGCTGCCTTCCTGCCCAAGCCGGTCGACTTCGATCGGCTGAAGGAAAGACTGGACCAGCTGATCCCCCGGTCGGACACATGACCAAGGCTTGGCTGAGACGCGCCGCGACCAGGGCGGCGCGGCCGCGGAACCCGGTCGGACCGGGACTTCTTCTGCTGCTGGCGGGCGTCCTGCTGTGCGGGGCGGCCGCGGCCCCCGCACCCCCGGCAAAGGACGAGGCGATCGCCCAGGGTCTGGCCGAAATGGTGCGCGACGCGCGCACCGTGATCTCCAACAACCAGGATCTGATCAACGACCCGAAGATTGGCGACAAGCATCTGACCGGACAGAAGGTGCTGGCCGACACGATCGCGCTCTACCAGAAAAACACCGGGTCCGATCCCGACGCGGTCGACAAGACCTCGCGCGAGGGGCGCCTGTTGCATGCGATGATGAGCGCCATTGTCGCGGTAATGGACGACAACCAGGAGACGATCAACGAGAAGGGCACCGGGTTCAAAGGCTTTATCCCGGCGGTCTTCGGCCGTCTCGTCAGCGAGTCGTTCAACGGACTGGCCGAGGGCGAGGCCGTCATGAAGATCACCGCGCCGCCCGATCTCGTACGCAATCGCAAGGCGCGCCCCGACGCCTGGGAAACCGAGGTCATCGACACCAAGCTGCTCAAGCCCGACTGGCCGAAAGGCCAGCCCTACTGGGCCCTGGTCTCGATCAACGGCCGTCCTGCCTACCGGGTCGCGGTCCCCGAATACTACCGCCAGTCCTGTCTCACCTGCCACGGCACGCCCAAGGGCGAGCTCGACGTTACCGGCTATCCGAAAGAGGGGCGCAAGCTCGGCGATCTCGGCGGGGTCGTCAGCATCGTCCTGTTCCGCTGACCCGCCGGACGGCGCGCGCGATGATGGCGCAGCTGCCGATCCGCACCCGGCTGATCCTGCTGTCAGGCGCGCTGCTGCTGTTTCTGCTGGCGACGAATTTCTACCTGAACCGGAAGCTCGCCGAAAATGCCGCCGGCATGGACGAGGCGTCGAACCTGCTCGGGCTGATCGAGGAGGCGAACGAGGCGCAGATCGCCTTTGGCGAGATGCGCTATTGGCTGACCGATCTCGCGGTCAGCATGCTGACCCTGTCCGAGCGCAATGCCGCGGCGGCGCGCGGTCAGATGGAGCAGCATCTCGACGCGCTGGCCCAGCGCCGGCCGCTTGCCGTGGCCCGTATCCGCGCCGAGCTCGCGCAGTATGAAGAGCTCGCTCATCAAGCCGTCGACGAATACACCAACGACCGTCGGGTGGCCGGCAACTCGCTGTTGGCGCATGCCAGCCTGCACAGCGTCGCCGCCGACGAGCTTCTGGCGGCGATCGCCAGCCGTCTGACCGGCGAGGCGAGCTCTGCCCGCGAGCGCATCGTCGGCGAAGCCAGGGAGGCGGCCCGCGTCTCGCGCATCGTGGTCGTCGCGGCGATCGTGGTCGGCGCCTTCCTGACCCTGCTGGTCCTGCGCTCGATCGCGGTGCCGCTGCGCCAGCTGGTGGTGGCGATGGACGGACTCAACGCCGGGCGCCTCGATGTCGCGATCCCGCCCGCCGGACCCGACGAGATCGGCGCCATGGCGCGCACCCTCGCCGCCTTTCGCGACACCCTCGAAGCGCTGCAGCGCACCTTGGCGCAGCTCGAGGGGTTGCGCGCGGTCGGACGTGCCGTCGGCTCGACCCTCGATCTCGAGGCCGTGCTCGGTCTGATCGTGGCGCGCGCCGTCGAATTTTCCGGCGCCGCCGCCGGCATGGTCTACGAGTACGACGAGCCGTCGCGCGAATTTCGCTTTCGAATGAGCCATGGCGCCGGTCCGGAGCTGGCGGCGCGGATGAAGGCGCAGCCGATCGGGTTTGGCGAAGGGGCCGTCGGCCGCGCCGCGATCACCACGACGCCGATGCAGATCCCGGATCTGCGCGAGCCTGGGGTCGGCGTGCCGCAGCTTGCCGGCGAGCTGGTCAGCCTCGGCTATTGCTCGCTGCTCGCCGCACCGCTGCTGCACGAAGACACGATCCTCGGCGGGCTGATCGTGGTGCGCCGGGAGGCCGGCCAGTTTTCCGACGACACCGTCCGGCTGGTCGAAGCCTTTGCGATCCAATCGGCGCATGCCGTGCGCAACGCCAAATTGTTCGAGCAGCAGCTGCGCCGCGAGGCCGAGCTGCGCGCCGCCCACGACCAGCTCAAAACCGCGCAGGCGAGCCTGATCCAGTCGGAAAAAATGGCGTCCCTGGGCCAGCTGACCGCCGGCATCGCCCACGAAATCAAGAACCCGCTCAATTTCGTGAACAATTTTGCCGAGCTGTCGCGCGAGCTGCTCGACGAGCTTCGCGAAACGGTCCAGGCGGCGGCGGACGGGGCCGCGCCGAAGAACAACGATGTCGAGGATTTGATCGCGACGTTGGACACCAATCTGTCGAAGATCGTCGAGCACGGGCGGCGCGCCGACGGCATCGTCACCAGCATGCTGCTGCACTCGCGCGGCGGCAGCGGCGAGCGCCGCAAGAGCGACCTCAACGCGCTGGTCGAGGAGGCCCTCAACCTCGCCTTTCACGGCGCCCGCGCGCGGGATCAGAGCTTCAATGTCGCCTTGACGCGCGATCTCGCGCCCGATCTCGGCCCGCTCGACATCGTCCCGCAGGACATCACCCGCGTCTTCCTGAACCTGTTCGGCAACGCCTTCTATGCGGTCAACAAGCGCCGCCGCGCCGCCGCCGACCCGGCCTATGCGCCGGCTGTCGCCGTCGCTACCCGCGAGCGCGGCGAGGAGGTTGAAATCCGGCTGCGTGACAATGGGGTCGGCATGCCGCCGACCGTGCGAGACCAGGTCTTCACCCCGTTCTTTACGACGAAACCGACGGGCGAGGGCACCGGGCTCGGCCTCTCGATCAGCTACGACATCGTCGTGCAGGAGCACGGCGGCGCAATTGCGGTCGACAGCCGCGAAGGCGAGTTCACAGAGTTCACGATCCGCCTGCCGCGCAACCCGCCGGCGGTCGCCGCGGCACCAGCCGCCGCGACCGGAGCCGCTGCATGACCGGCCCGGTCTTTCCCGACCCGCCGGCGCATCCCGATATAGAAATTATCGAGGCGAAGAAGGCGTTCGAACGCTTTTTGCGCATGGATACGTTCCGCTTTCGTCACCGTCTTTATTCCGGCGGGTGGAGCCCGGTGCGGCTCTACGACGTGCTGCGGCGCGGTGCTGCCGTCGGGGTCGCCGCCTATGACCCGTTGCTCGACAGCGTCGTCCTCGTCGAGCAGCTGCGCCTGCCGGCGCTGCTGGCGGGCGCGTCGCCGTGGCAGATCGAGGTTCCCGCCGGCCTCGTCGACCCCGGTGAGCAGCCCGAGGCGGTCGCGGCGCGCGAGATGCGCGAGGAAACCGGGCTCTCGCTCCTCGGCGGCCCGATCCCGATCCAGCGCTATCTGCCCTCTCCCGGCGGCTCGGACGAAAGCGTCTTTCTGTTCTGCGCGCGCGTCGACGCGAGCCTCGCGGGCGGCGTCCACGGCAGGCCCGAAGAGGGCGAGGACATCCGTACCGTAGTCAAAACGGTCGGGGAGATCGAAACGCTGCTCGATGCCGGCCTGATCGAAAACGGCCACACCCTGGTGGCGCTCTACTGGCTCCTGCGCCACCGCGAGCAGCTGCGCCGGCAGTGGACCGGCGATCCGGCGATACCATTGGCCGGGAGAGCAGCTAAAGCATTTTAGCCGAGCGGCCCTTGGAAGACCTGGTCGACATAGGTGTCGGAGAGCGGCTCCAGGCCTTCGGGCCAGTTGCCGTTGACATGGCGGCGCTCGGATGCCGGGCGCACACGGCCATCCCAGCCGACCTGTTCCATGTAATAATAGAGCTGGATGCAGTGGCCGTCGGGGTCGAGGGCGAAGGCCGAATAGTCGATGCCGGGATAAAGCTCTGGCGGGATCGCGTCGACAAAGGCGACCCCGCGCGCCTTTAGGAATTTGACGGCTTCGCGCAATTGGGCGTAGCTGCCGACCTCGACGCCAAACGACATGCACGTCGTGTGCGGGCTGAGCCCCAGGTTACCGCGCAATTCCTTTGGGAACAGCCCGACGCTGTGGTGCTCTGCGCCGCAGCGCATGAACACGCAGCGCGCGCCGCGATACCGCACCTCCTCGCTCTTAACAAAGCCGAGCCGCTCGCCGTAAAAGGCCTCGGCGCGCTCGACATCGTCGACGAAGAGGCTCAACGGGCCGATCTTGGTGATTTTGAACGGCCGCGGCAGGAGCACCCCTTCGACGTCATAGGTCGCTTCCGGCGGGCGCTGCGGGCGATGGCCCGACAACACCTCGATGCCCTTGTCCTGCGCCTCGAACAATTCGGCGGCTTCGGACATCTGCGGCAGCCCGGGCTTTTCGTTAAAGCCGCGGTAATACATGTCGCGCGGCTTCGACAGCTGGTTCCAGCCGATCTGCTCGATGCCGTAATAGAATTCGTTGGTGTGCCCGTCGGGGTCGTAGACGTAGACATGCCAGTTGCTGCCCGGCATGTCGCGGCCGACGCGCTGGACGCGGACCTGATGGTCGACAAAGTAATCATGTGCCTCGCTGATCTCGCGCAGGCTGCCGCATTGCCAGGTGATCTGGTTGATTGTGACCTCGGGCGCGAATTTGCGGTCGGCGCGATGGTCCATCACCCGCTTCGGGAACAGCACAAAGGCGTGATGGTCGGTGCCGTGGCGCATGAAATAGCCGCGCGGGTCGCCGACGTCGGTGTCCTTCGGGAACCACGGCGCCCGCGAGAAATCGAGCGTGTCCGACGCCGTAAAGCCGAGGAGGTCGCCGTAAAACTCGCGGCCCTCGGGCAGCTTTTCGACATTGAAGCCGAAATGGCCGAGCCGGCGAACCTTGAACGGCCGCGGCAGGTACACTCCCCCGACATTGTAGCGCTGGGCGACTGCCGACATCGTTGGTTCCTCCTGTGCGCGGGCCTCGATCCGTCCGGCAGAGCCTGCGCTGTGTTGCCGACCCGAGCGCTGGGCAACCTGCCCGAACTTTGCCGAATTTAATGCCGCTGCGCGGGCCTCATTGCAACCATGATCGTCGCAGCAGCGATGCCCGCCGGCGGCTTGCGGCGGCCCGCGAGGAAGGGCACGTTGGCTCATTCCGCCAGACGGAAACCGAGGGAGAACGCCGATGATCGCCACCATCCGCAATGTCGCGCGCGAAAAGCTCGAGCAAGGCCAATTGTCGTTGGGCGTCGGCATCCGCATGACGCGCAGCGTCGAGATCGCCAAAGCGATGGCCGCGGCCGGCTTCGACTGGCTGTTTCTCGACATGGAGCATGGCGTGATGTCGCTCGAAGCCTGCGCGCAGATCGCGACCGCCGCACTCGACGCCGGCATCGCCCCGATCGCGCGGGTCCCGAATGGGGAGTATGCAATCGCGACGCGGGCGTTGGACAATGGCGCCCTCGGCATCGTCATGCCGCATGTCGACACCGCCGCCGAGGCGCGCGAGGTTGTCGACCGGCTCAAATACCCGCCGGTCGGGCATCGCTCGATGGGCGGGATCGGGCCGCATTACGGGCTGCGCTCGGCAAGCTCGGGCGAGGCTGCGAGCGCACTCAACGCCGCGAACCTGACGGTCGTCATGCTGGAGACACCGACCGCGATCGCCAACGCCGCGGAGATCGCCGCGGTGCCGGGGGTCGACGTCTTGCTGATCGGAACCAACGATTTGTGCGCCGAGATGGGCATCCACGGCGATTTCGGCAGCGAGCGGGTCGCCGACGCCTACGGCAAGATGATCGCGGCGGCGAAGAAGCACGGCAAGTTTCCGGGAATGGCCGGCGTCTACAACGAGGCGATCATGCCGCGTTATGTCGAGATGGGCGCGCGCTTTATCCTGTCGGGCCAGGACGCCGGCTTTATGGTCGCCGCCGCGGCCCAGCGCACCGGATTTTTGCGCAAGCTCCCCGTCGCTTAGCTCCGAACAGCGGCGGCGCGGCACAAAGCCGATAAGGGCGGTGGCCGCTGCGTGCGGAGCGGAAGTTTCGCCCGCCGTGGCTGCAGCGCCCCGATCGCCGCAAGCATCGCCGACCGGGGCTTTGACCGGCCCACGGATTCGCGGGATAATCTTCATTCGCGATTATCGGCAAAGCCGCGCGGCGCCGGCCGTTGCGGCTGCCTCGGTGATTGCCGCGCGTCCGGCCGGATGTCCTGCGGGGAACGCGATGATTGCGGCGGAACCCGCCAGACCGATCGGGAGGCAAAGGCATGGGTGAGTTTGCGTTGGGGCAGGCGGTGGCGCGGTTTGAGGATCCGCGGCTGTTGCGCGGCGGCGGGCGGTACGTCGACGACCTGGCATTGCCGCGCATGGTGTTCGGCTGTGTGCTGCGCTCGCCCTATGCCCATGCTCGCATCCGTTCGATCGATCCCGGCACGGCAAAGACAGCACCGGGGGTGTTGGCGGTGTTGACCGGCGCCGACTGGGAGGCTTCGGGATGGGGCGATCTGCCGGTGCCGAGCGGGTTGCGGTTGCGCGACGGTTCGCCGGCGTTCCGGCCGCGGTTTCCGGCATTGGTCAAGGACCGGGTGCGCTGGGTCGGCGACTACGTGGCGTTTGTCGTCGCCGAAACCCGGCACCAGGCCGAGGACGCGGCCGAGTTGATCGCGGTCGACTATGAGCCTTTGCCGGCGATCGTCTCGACCGCGGGTGCGGTCGAAGCCGGCGCGCCGCTGGTTTGGGACGAGGCCCCCGGCAACATCGCCTTTTTCCACAGCGAGGGCGACGCCGCCAAAACCGAGGCCGCGATCGCGGGTGCGGCGCACGTCGTCCGCCGCCGGCTCGTCATCAACCGCGTGACCGCGGCGGCGATGGAGCCGCGCGGTGCGATCGGCGACTACAACCCGGCCGCCGACGAGTACACGATCTACACGACCTTGCAGCGCATCCACTCCTACCGCGCCGAACTGGCGACCCAGATCATCAAGGTCCCGGAGAGCCGGGTCCGCGTCGTCGCCGGCGACATCGGCGGCAGCTTTGGCATGAAATCGGCGATCTACAACGAGGTGGCGCTGGTGTTGCGGGCCTCGAAACTGGTCGGCCGTCCGGTCAAATGGACCAGCACCCGTTCCGAGGCCTTTCTCGGCGACGCCCAGGCGCGCGACAATGTCAGCGACGCCGAACTGGCGCTCGACCGCGATGGTCATTTCCTCGGCTTCCGGGTGCGTACGATCTCGGCGGTCGGCGCCTACCCGCAGACCGGCTCCAACGCCTTTGTCGCCAATCTCGGCACCTTGGCCGGGGTTTACCGCACCCCGGCGGTGCGCGCCGAGGTCACTGCGGTCTACACCAACACCAACCCGGTGCGGCCCTATCGCGGCAACGGCCGGCCGGAATTCGCCTATGTCATCGAGCGCATGGTCGATGACGCCGCCGCCGAAATCGGCATCGACCCGGTCGAGTTGCGCCGCCGCAACATGATCCCGCCCGAGGCGATGCCGTTCAAATCGGGGCTGACCTTCACCTATGATTGCGGCGAGTTCGCCAAGAACCTGGAGATGGCGCTGCGCCTCGCCGACGCCGCCGGCTTTGAAGAGCGCCGCGCGGAAGCCCAGGCGCGCGGCAAGCTGCGCGGTCTCGGCATCTCCAACACGATCGAGCGCGCCGCCGCCGGCGGCTACGAGGCGGCCGAAATCCGTTTTGACCGCAGCGGCACGGTGACCCTGGTGTCGGGCTCGATCACCCAGGGCCAGGGGCACGAGACGGTCTACAAGCAATTGCTGTGCGACCGGCTCGGCATCGACCCCGAACGGGTGCATTACGTGCAGGGCGACACCGACAAGGTCGCGAACGGCGAAGGCACCGGCGGCTCGCGCTCGGCCGCACTCGGCGGCTCGGCGGTCCACCTCGCCGGCGAGAAGATCGTCGCCAAGGCCAAAATCATCGCGGCACACCTGTTGCGCGCCGAGGAGGGCGAAGTCGATTTCGCCGACGGCCTCTTTACCGCGCCGCGCGCTAACCGAGCCTTGACGATCGCCGAGATCGCGGTCGAATCGTTTAACCCGCCGAATTTGCCTGATGACATGGAGCCGGGGCTGATCGCCGCCGCGGCCTTTACCGCAAAGCAGCAGAATTTCCCGAACGGCAGCCATATCTGCGAGCTCGAGATCGACCCCGAGACCGGTGCCGTCGAAATCCTGCGCTATTGCGTCGTCGACGATGTCGGTACGGTCATGAACCCATTGCTGCTTCACGGCCAGATCTGCGGCGGCGTCGTGCAGGGGATCGGCCAGCTGCTGATGGAGGACATCCGCTTCGACCCGGATTCGGGGCAGATGCTGACCGGCTCGTTTATGGATTACGCGATGCCGCGGGCGGGCGATTTGTGCGGCTTCGCGCTCGACAACAACCCGGTGCCGACCAAGACCAACCCGCTCGGCATCAAGGGTGCGGGCGAGGCGGGTGCGGTCGGCGCGATGCCGGCGGTCGGCAACGCGCTGGTTGATGCGCTCTCCCCGCTCGGCATCCGCCAGGTCGAGATGCCGGCCACTCCCGAGCGTTTGTGGCGCGCGATCCGCGGCGCCCGCGGATACCCGCTATGATGCCCACGAACCTACCCGCGACGCTTTGCGCCGGACCGCCTGAACGGCGCTGGCGTTCACAGTGTTCTACACGCCCGCCAGTGTTGGGATCGCCTCGATTTCCGAGCGCTTGGCTTCACCCAGCCGTTCAAGGTCAAAGCGCGCTTGCAGGGCGAGCCAAAGCTCCGGACCATTTCCGCACAGCTTGCCCAGTCGCAACGCCATCTCGGGCGTGACCGGTGTCCGCTCGGTCAGGATTGCGTGCAAGGTCTGTCGCGAGACGCCGAGCAAGCGGGCGATCTCGGCGCGCGTGCGACCGAGCGCCGGCAGAACATCCTCGCGCAGCAGTTCGCCCGGATGCATAGCCGGCAATCCGCTCAGGATCGGTTCGCCGTCTGTCAATGGTAATCCTCCAAATTGCCGTCGGCCATGACCTTGCCCGAGCGGATCACAAAGGCGAATTTGCAGCCGGCGAGCGGGCTCGGGCCGCAACCGCCCCCGTCAATGCGAAAGGCCATCACCGCGATGCAGTGGTCGTGGGTCGCCCCTTCCTGCGGGTTTGTGTAGATGCACGGGCACAGATAGTCGCAGTTGCAGCTTTCCATGTATTCGCCGCGCATCATCCAATTTTGGTCCGGCATCGCGTCACCTCTGGATTAGCAATCCTGCGGTAATCCTTGGTGCAGTCCGGTGGCGAGATGCGGACAGATACACCTGCCCTCGATCGGTGCAGCCGGATTGCGTCGTCGCTCCGCTTCTCGCAACGACAACGGTTACGGTGTTTGCGAGGCCACGGGTCGGCGCAAAGCGCCACCCGAGAACAGGCTCGACGATGTCGCAACGCAAATGACAACAGTTACGGTGTCATTGCGAGCGAAGCGAAGCGATCTCGATGTCGCGGCGCTTCGGCGCCAAGCGTCGGGCTCGCACCGCTAGAGCGTGATCCGGTTAGGCTGAAGCATAGCCGGCATTGGTGAGGTAGTTGGCGCATTCCTTTGGGGTGAAGCGGTCGAGGAGACTGCCGATGCCACGCCAGGTGGCCTCGATCGTGCGCGGGTCGGTTTTGCGGAGCAGTGTCTTCAGCTTGGCGAAGACCTGCTCGATCGGGTTGAGATCGGGCGAGTAGCGCGGCAGGAAGAACAGCTTGGCGCCGGCGGCGCGGATCAGGCGGCGCACCGCCTTGCCCTTATGACTGCCGAGATTGTCCATGACGACAACGTCGCCGGGGCTGAGAGTCGGCACCAGGAACTGCTCGACATAGGCACGAAAGCTGGCGCCGTTGATCGGCCCGTCAATGACGCAGGGCGCGGTGATGCGGTCGCAGCGCAACGCCGCCAGAAAGAGCCTGCCCCGGCGCAGGCCGGGGTAAGCGTGCGCCAGCGGCCGTGCGGCACCTTGGCGACCAGGCGGGCGCCGCGGCGGCAGCGGCCATGGCGGCGGGTCATGTTGGTCTTGGCCCAGAGCCTGCCCCGGCGCAGGCCGGGGTCTCGTCGATGAACACCAGGCGCTGGGGGTCAAGCCGGCCCTGATGCGTCTTCCAGCGGGTCCGGCGGCGGGCGATGTCGGCGCGATCCCCGGCCTGCGCCGGGGCAGGCTCTGCTCGCTGGCGTGCAGGCTTTTTTTTAAAGGTGATCCCCTCGTGGCGGAAGAAGCGCCAGACTGCCCCGTAGCTCGCCGGCGTGCCGCGCTCAGCCAGCTCAGCCATTACCGCCCGAAGGGTCAGATCCGGCTTTTCGGCGATCCGCGCCGATAGCCACGCGCGCTCGCCCCGCAGCCGCAGCGGCCGCCGCCCGCCCATCGGCTTGGCCGCGGCACTGCCAGTGGCCCGCCAGCGCTGCGACCATTTGACCACGCTGGCGACGCTGACCCCAAACAGCGCCGCCGTCGCCCGACAGGTGCGACCGCTCGCCACCGCAGCAACCACCCGATCGCGCAGGTCCTGTGATAGGGTCTTGCCATTCGATGCTGGCCCCCAACCCCAGCCAGCATCTTGAATCACAAAATCCGGTGTGTGGGAATATCTTCTCAATTCAGAACTCTTGGGATCACGCTCTAGGGCATCAAAACCTTGTTGACGACCATGATGACGCCATTCGACTGGTAGACGTCGGGGATCGTGACGCGGGCGGTGTCGCCTTTTTGGTCGGTGACCCACAGGCTGTTGTCGCCCCAGGACACCACCAAGGTTTCACCCTCCGCGGTCTTTAGTGAAACGCGGCCGCCCGGCGTCGTCTGCACGTCGTGCTCGAGCGTGGCCGCATCATAGCGTCCGGGGACCACGTGGTAGGTCAGGATCTTGCTCAGCTCGGCCTTGTTATTGGGCTGAAGCAAGGTCTGGATGGTGCCGGCCGGCAATGCCTCGAACGCCTCGTTGGTCGGCGCGCAGACGGTAAACGGCCCAGGTTCCTCGAGGGTCGGGACGAGGCCGGCGGCCTTGACCGCGGCGACAAGCGTGGTGTGGTCCTTCGAATTCACCGCATTCTGGACGATGTTCTTGCTGGGATACATCGGGGCGCCCCCGACCATCGGGTCCATTGCCGCCATCGCTCCCGTGCCCAAGCCCAGCGCGATTACGGCAGTTGCGCTCAAGAACCTGACATTCATGCCGAAACCTCTCTGTCTGATCCGCTGACGAGCGCGGTGGCGTCACCGCCGCCATGCTGTCATCAGCGCCCTACGCAGCAGCGCCGGAGACGGATGCGGTCAAGGACATCTTTTGCGCCGAAACCGGGGACGGTCTCAGGGCGGCCGGATCAGCACCTTGCCCTGGTACAGGACCGGGCCGGTCGGAACCCCGGTCGGCGAACCGCCTGGTGGTTCGAGGCTGACCGCCAGAACCCCGCCCGGGGGGGGCAGCTGTGCTGTGCGCAAAATCGCGGCGGCGCCGAAATTCTGCGGCAGCAGGCCCAACGAGCGCGGCGGCCCGCCGGCGATGCCCCACAATTCGAACGCGTGCGGCTTTGCCTCGGCCGGCGGCGCCACCGCGGACACGTCGACCTCGCCCGGCTTCGGGCCGGTCACCGCGACCCAACCCGGCTCCGCGCCATGCCCGGCGAGCACCGCGACGACCACCAGCGCCGGTGCGCGCCCGGCGAGCAGTCCGACATAGATCGCCAACCCTGCGGCAGCAGCACTGGCGGCAATCGCGAGCCCACGCCAAAAGGCGAGCGCGTGAAACCACGGCGAGGGGGCCGAGGGGGACACGGTCGCGACGTCACCACCGCCGATGTGCGCCTCGATGGCGCGCCACACCCGCGCCGGCGGCTCCACGGCGGGTGCGGCGTCGTCGAGCGGGGACCACCGGTCGGCCCAGTCGCCGACCATCCGCGCCAATCCGGCATCGTCCGCGATCAGCCGCTCGAAGCGCCGCCGCGCCCGGACCGGCATCGTCCCGAGCACGTATTCGGCGGCGAGCCGCTCGCGCAATTCCGGATTGTCGTACCTCATCCTTCGAGACACTTTTGCAAACGTTCGAGGCTGCGCCGCAGCCAGCTCTTGACGGTTCCGACCGGCACGCCGACCCGAACCGCCAGCTCCTCGCGGGTCAGGCCATAGCAATAGGCAAGCAGCACCGCGCGGCGCGGCTGTTCGTCGAGCTCGTCGAGACAGCGCTGCAGTGCGCCCAGCTGAGCGCGGCTGTCGGCCGCGTCGGGTGCGGCCAATGTCGCCAGAACTTCCTCGGGCGCGGCGCGGCTCTCCGGGCGGGCGCCCCGGCGGCGGCGCTGGTCGATCGCGCAATGGCGCACGATCGTCGCCAGCCAGCCCGTCGCCGAGCCGCGCGCCGGGTCGTAGTCGCCGGCCCGCTGCCATATCGCGACAAAGCTCTCTTGCAGCGCCTCCTCGGCCCATTCCCGCTGTCCAAGGATTCGCAGCGCGACGCCAAACAGTTTCGCCGCGGTCGACGCATAAAGTGCGGCGAAGGCAGCCCGGTCGCCGCGCGCGGCGCCGCGGATCAGCTGCTGCAGCCGCAACGCGGATGCCGGCGCGGCGCCGGTCTCGTCAGCCATCACCGGCGGCACCCGGAGGTGTCGGCCGCTCGACGAAACGCATCACAAACTTTCGTCGGCATGCAACCATTGGGACGACCACCAAAGCATCTGTCGCCGGACCCGGCTGAGCGCGACCGATACCACGCCCGTAAGAGCAATAAAAAAGGCTGCGTCGTCAACGGGAGGATGGGAGCTGTTGCCGGCGTTATTGCCCGAAATCAGGGATCTACACGCCGAATTTCGCACTGCGCCGGGCGCGGCGCCGGCGACGGGGCTTCCTCGGTGCTCGCCGATTGCGCGCCGCTCGGCTTAAGTAACCGATCCGTTGGCGCGCCCGCGGTCTAAAACTCGGTAACAGCTTTTCCGACTTTAATTCGAGAGGCACCGGGTATCCTCTTTCGCGGCGAGAGGTGTGCGAGAGTTTCAAAAATACTCGGATCACCAAAAGAATAAAAATTAAAAATTCTAGCAATAAGCCCAGAGACGCGGACAACACCCAGCTGAACCGCGGTCGATCCCGGAAAAGCCGATAATCGAAAGCGAGCAGGCGCCCGTTGACAAGCCGAATTCATCCTGTTTAGCTTGGGCTGTTCCTACCTGTCCTACCCGGATATCAGGCAACAATCCGGGACGACGCCAGTCTGCACTCCCAAGCCCATCCAATATCATTGGCATGGCGGCGAGCCTGTTTTGCCCGGCGGTACGGGGGTGCCCCAACGAGAAGGAGAGGCTGTCGGATGCCGTTGCGACAGACGATCGGCATTTCCCTTGCCCTTTTGATGGCTTCCACCGGCGCGATGGCCCAAGCGCCCGAGAAAAGCACCTCTTTTCACCCGAACACGCTTCCGAATGCCGAGCCGGGTGGAGCCGGCAACCGCTCCGGCAAATCCCGCTCGGCGCACAAAGCCGCGCATTTCCGCTGGCCGTCGCGGCTGGCGTTTCATCGTGGCGGCCGGGCGCGCTATCGCCACGCGGCCACCTATGCCGCGGATGACGATTCGGCTTTGCCCGACCCCAATTGGGGCCCGATGCACACCACCGGGTACCAGGAGATCGGCCAGGCGGCGTGGTACGACCTCGTCGGTTCGCGAACCTCAAGCGGCGAACGGCTCGACGTGTCGACCCCGACCGCGGCGCATCGCTCGTTGCCGCTTGGTTCCTGCGCCAAGGTCACGAGCCTCGACACCGGGCGCTCGGTGATCGTCAAGATCAACGACCGCGGTCCCTACACCCGCGGCTTTATCATCGACTTGTCGCCGCGCGCCGCCGAAGAAATCGGGATGAGGCATGCCGGGGTCGCGGCGGTTGCGGTCGAGCCGGTTGCGCTGGAGCCGGCTGGGGCGGTCGGGGCGGTGCCGGCTCCCGCCGCCGCTGCAAATCCGACGGTCGCGGTCTATCGCGAACAGCGCACCGAAGCTGCGCGATAGGCAATCCCCGTGAGACCCTTCTGAGCCTCAATCGGCGGCGGGGTCCAGACGGAGATGGCGCTCGATGCGGCGGACACGCTCTTCGAGCTCGCTGATCATGATGCCGTGGCCCAGCACCGAGGCGTGTTAATGCGTCAAAGTTTCGCGCAGGTCGGCGAAACCGGCGGCAAGATCGTCGAGCTTGCGGTCATGTCGGTTGACGATGTCGGCGAGCTCGTCGAGCTTTCGCGTGTGTCCGTTGACGATGACGACCAGCTCGTTGAGCTTCCCCGCATGCTCGTCGAAGCGCCGGTCCTGCTCGTCGAAGCGGCGGTCGTGCTCGTCGAGACGCGCCTCGAGCGCGTCGAACCGGAGGTCGTGGCCAGACACGATTCGAACGACCTCGGTCAACAGCTGGTAAACCGCGCCGACATCGGGGCCGTTACGCTCGCTCATCCGTCAGCTTATCCGCAATATCGCAAGATCGTCATCCTGCATTAAGGTCGGTTGGGAATACATCGGCTGTCCGAAGCAAAGCAGACACCTGCCTGGCCGTTGCTGCCAAAGAGCCGATGCTCGCCGCGCTGATCCTGGAAAGACCTCCGGTCATTCAGCTTGCCGAATGCGTCCCGAAGAACGCGACATCCTCGGGCCGCGGCTGCCAGCCGGGATTGCTCGGCCATTCCTTGGTTCGGCCGGACATGCCGTCGCCGTAGCGCACGCGGAACAGCAGGGTACGTTGCGGACCGTTGACGTATTCGTGCAATTCGCCGCGCGGGTGGACGACGAACGACCCCGGCACGATCGCGATTGTTTCGCTCGGGGTGCGCATCGTGCCGCCGCCCTCAAAGCAGAAATAGATCTCGGTGGCTTCGGGGTGGCAGTGAAACGGGCTGGTCTGTCCCGCCTCCCAGCAGGCGACCGTGACGTCGCCCTCGCCGGTTGTGCCGAGCACCTTTTCCATGTGCTTTTTCGGGTCGAACACCTGTTCGGTTTTCAGATTAAAGCTGTACATCGGCTGTCCTCCGCGGATTCGCCGCAACCTAGACCGCGGGCCGTGGGCCGGCAACAAAGGCGCTTCGCAGCAGGCTGGACGAGGCGGCGGATCGGGACCATAGCTCTGCCTCGACGCCGGAGCAGGAGGAACGGATGACCCAGGCGAGGCGCTTTCGCGAAATGCTGCATCGGGACGGCATGGTGGTCGCACCCGGCGCCTATGACTGCATCACCGCCAAATTGATCGCGCGGGAGGGGTTCGACGCGGTCTACATGACCGGCGCCGGCACCGCGGCGACCCTCGGCTACCCCGATTTCGGCTTGCTGACGATGTCGGAAATGGTCGGCAACGCCCGGCGCATCGCCGCCGCGGTCGATCTGCCGGTGATCGCCGACGCCGACACCGGCTACGGCAACGAGCTCAACATGTTCCGCACGGTGCGCGAATACGAGACCGCCGGGGTCGCCGGCATCCATGTCGAGGACCAGGGCTTTCCGAAGAAATGCGGCCATCTCGACGACAAGGAGATCGTGCCTCGCGAGGACTGGCTGGCAAAAATTCAGGCTGCCGCTGCGGCCCGGCGCGACCGCGATTTTATGATCATCGCGCGTACCGACGCGCGCGCCGTTGCCGGCTTTGACGAGGCGGTCGCGCGCGCCAATGCCGCACTCGCGGCCGGCGCCGACATGGCCTTTGTCGAGGCGCCGCAGAATCTTGAGGAGGTCGCCGCGGTGCCGCGCCTGGTCAAAGGCCCGTGCCTGTTGAACGTCGTCTTTGGCGGCAAGACACCCGACCTCGACCTCGGCGAAGCCGAACGGATGGGCTACAAGCTCGCGATCGTCCCCGGCCTCCTGGTCCAATGCGTGGTCGGCATCTGCGAGGAAAAGCTCGCCGAGCTCAAGACGATCCCCCGCCACCCGGCACCTCCCAGAGGGATCACGGTGCGCGCGATGTTCGAACGCGTCGGCGCCGGCGAATGGGACGCCCGCCGCACTCAGTTCCGCGCCCCCGCACCGACCCGCAACGCAGCGGAATAGCGCGACCTGCGACAATCGGTGCGATGCGACCGAGGCCGCTGCGCTCGTCCTCGCCGCGCTTGCGGGGAGAGGGCCGCGGTGAGGGGCCGTCGCTCGCCGATCGCGTCCTCTACCGCGACGGGCTGATCCTCGTCATCGACAAGCCGGCCGGTATCGCGGTGCATTCCGGCCCCGGCGGCGGACCAAATCTCGAAAGCAGCTTTGGCGCGCTGCGTTTTGGGCTGCCGCATCCCCCTGCCCTCGCCCACCGGCTCGACCGCGACACCAGCGGCTGTCTCGTCCTGGGACGCCATCCAAAGGCATTGCGGCGGCTGGGCGCGCTGTTCGCCGCGGGCAAGATCGAGAAGGTGTATTGGGCGATTGTCGAGGGGCGCCCGCCGGACGACGTCGGCCGCGTCGAAACCGGGCTGAGGAAACTCACCCCCGCCACCGGCTGGCGGATGGTGGTCGACCCCGCCGGGCTGCGCGCCGTCACCGATTACCGCATCCTCGGCCTCGCTGGTGGGCGCGCCTGGCTCGAACTGCGCCCGCGCACCGGCCGCACCCATCAGATCCGCGTTCACTGCGCAGCGCTCGGCTGCCCGGTCGTCGGCGACCCTGTATACGGCACCAAAGCCAGGGGGCCGCTGCTGCTCCACGCCCGCGCCATCCTGTTGCCGATCTACCCGGCGAAGCCTCCGATTGCGGTCACCGCACCGCCGCCGCCGCCCATGCTCGGCGCGCTGACCGCATTTGGCTATGATCGCGCCAAAGCGGATTTCGCGGGGCCGAAATGGGAGTGATTGGCGCCAAGGTGAAGACACGGCGCTTGCTGGCGGACGATGCCGATTTGTACCGCGACATCCGGCTGGAGGCGCTGAAGCTTGCTCCGGAGGCTTTCAGCAGCACTTTCGCGCGGGAGGACGCAAAGCCGCCGGAATGGTTCGCGGCGCGGCTCGACGACGCGGCGGTGTTCGGCGCCTTTGCCGAGAGTGATCTGCTGGGGATTGCCGGCTTTTTTGCCGGGCAAGGCCAAAAGGAGGCGCATAAGGGCGTGCTGTGGGGCATGTATGTCCGCTCTCATGCGAGAGGACGCGGTGTGGGCCGGCGGCTGGTCGCGGCGGTGATCGAGCATGCCCGCCGGCACGTCGAAATCCTCCAGTTGACCGTGGTCGCCGGCAACAAGCCAGCCCGGTCCCTATATGCCAAGATGGGTTTTGTCGAATACGGGATCGAGAAGAACGGGTTGAAAGAGGACGGGCGCTGCTGGGATCAGATATTGATGGCAAAGCCCCTTTTGTCCGACGAGGCGACCTGTTGATGATAGCGCGCTACAGCCGTCCCGAGATGACCCGGATCTGGGCGCCGGAGAACCGGTTCCGGATCTGGTTCGAGATCGAGGCGCATGCCGCCGACGCCCAGGCGGCGCTCGGCGTCATCCCGGCGAGTGCGGCGCGCGCGGTATGGGAGCGCGGCGCCTTCGAGGTCGAGCGCATCGACGAGATCGAGCGCGAGACCCGTCACGACGTGATCGCGTTTTTGACAAATCTTGCCGAGCATGTC
The DNA here is from genome assembly GCA_963712825.1 of uncultured Alphaproteobacteria bacterium. Lineage (GTDB taxonomy): Bacteria > Pseudomonadota > Alphaproteobacteria > ATCC43930 > CGMCC-115725 > AP-15. Next base: position 566,669 of record CAVQJP010000024.1, on the reverse strand, counting down.
GGCCCCGAAGCGCGCTTTCTGCACCAGGGCATGACCTCGAGCGACGTGCTCGACACCTGTCTTGCGGTGCAGCTGAAAGAGGCCGCCGACCTGCTGCTCGCCGATCTCGACGGGCTGCTGACGTCGCTGAAGCGACGCGCTTTCGAGCACAAATACACGCCCACGATCGGGCGCAGCCACGGCATCCACGCCGAGCCGACGACCTTTGGCCTGAAGCTCGCCGGGCACTATGCCGAGTTCGCCCGCGACCGCGAGCGGCTTGCCGCGGCACGCAAGGAGATCGCGACCTGCGCGATTTCGGGTGCGGTTGGCACCTTTGCCAATATCGACCCGGCGGTGGAGGCATATGTCGCGCAAAAACTCGGCCTCGAACCCGAGCCGATCTCGACCCAGGTGATCCCGCGCGACCGCCACGCCGCTTTCTTTATGACCTTGGCATTGACCGCCGCCGCGATCGAACGGCTCGCAACCGAAATCCGCCACTTGCAGCGCACCGAAGTCCGCGAGGCCGAGGAATATTTTTCGCCAGGGCAAAAAGGCTCCTCGGCGATGCCGCACAAGCGCAACCCGGTGCTCGCCGAAAACCTGACCGGCCTCGCCCGACTGATCCGCTCGACAGTGGCGCCGGCGCTCGAAGACGTGGCGCTGTGGCACGAGCGCGACATTTCGCATTCTTCGGTCGAGCGCGTGATCGCCCCCGACGCCACGATCGCCCTCGATTTCGCCTTGGCGCGGCTGACCGGGCTTGTCGACCGGCTGGTGGTCTATCCCGAGCGCATGCGCGCGAACCTCGAAGCGTCCGGCGGGCTTGTCGACTCGCAGCGCGTATTGCTGGCGCTGACCCAGGCCGGGATGAGCCGCGAGGACGCCTACGCCGCGGTCCAGCGCCACGCGATGGCCGCCTGGCACGGCGAGGCCGGTTTCGCGGATATGCTAAAGCACGACCCCGAGATCGCCCGCTTTCTCGATCCGCCGACGATCGACGCCCTGTTCGACACCGCCTATCATCTGAAGCATGTCAACACGATCTTCGACCGCGTCTTTGGCGATTGACTGGGTAAAAGGAGGAAGGAAGGAAATGAGCTCGTTACGCCGCCGCGACGGACCCCGCCTCAAATACACGGCCGCTGACGCCGGGCCCTACGACACGATCACAGTCGACAAATTGACCCCGATCATCGGCGCCGAAATCGGCGGGATCGACCTCGCCGAGCCGCTCGGCAACCGGCAGGTCGACGAATTGCACCGCGCACTCGCCGAGAACCTGGTGATCTTTTTTCGCGGCCAGCATCTGAGCCAGGACCAGCACCTCGCCTTTGGCCGGCTGTTCGGCGACCTGCACATCCACCCGGCCGCACCCTCGGCACCGGGCAAGCCCGAATTGATGATCATCCATGCCGACAAGGATTCGCCGCGCGCCAATGGTGAGGGCTGGCACAGCGACGTGTCGTGCGACCCCGAGCCGCCGATGGGCAGCATCCTCTACATCAGGAAATGCCCGCCGCATGGCGGCGACACCTTGTTCGCCAGCATGTATGCCGCCTATGACGCGCTGTCCGACCGGATGAAGGCCTATCTCGACGGGCTCAGCGCCGAGCACAGCGGCGACCACTACCGCGGCCAGTACGCGAATTACGGCGTCGCCGACAAAGCGGAATATCCGCGCGCCGAGCATCCGGTCGTGCGCACCCACCCGGTGACCGGGAAGAAGGCGCTCTACGTCAACAAGGGCTTTACCCGGCGGCTGATCGGGGTTCCGCTCGACGAAAGCGAGGGCATCCTCACCTACCTCTACGAGCACATGGCGAACCCGTTGTTCCAATGCCGCTTCCGCTGGCAGGAAAACTCGATCGCCTTCTGGGACAATCGCTGCGTCCAGCATCACGCGATGTGGGACTACTGGCCGCACACCCGCTCCGGCAACCGCGTCACGGTAAAGGGCGACCGCCCGGTCTGAATGTCTGACCCTTCCCCTTGAGAAAGCGGCTGTATCCAATCCACCCTGGGGATGATGGCATTCGCGACCCCCCATTCCGCTTTCCCGGCGAAGGCCGGGACCCACAGGACTCGCGAATTCCGCGGGTCCCCCATCCCGGACGATCGGGCCGAATGGGGGCAAATACCGCAGCGGCAGAGGAATGGGTCCCGGCTTTCGCCGGGAAAGCAACAGAAACCGCACTGAACTGGCGTCTATTGGATTACAGCCGCGAAGGCGCTTATTCCGCCAGCAATTGCTGCTTGGCCCGATCGGCGAAATGATCGAGCTCGAAGGCGACGCGGTCGGGTGTGATCGTCGGGTCCTTGGCGCCGAGGTCGGCGGCGACCTTGGCCACCACGCGCTTGTCGCCGCCCGGTTCGAACTGGGCGTCGACAACATGCTTGCCGTAAGCCTCGGCCGCCTCGCCGAGAAGCCCCAGAAGCTGCGCCGCCCACTCTCCCAACAGACGGTTGCGGCGCGCGGTGACCTTGAATTGGAATTCCTGATCGTGCTTGAAACGCGCCTCGAACTCCTTCTCACGGTCGGCGAAGGTGGCCATTATCCCCTCATCTCGGATCGCGCGGCGCCGCTTGCCGGCCGCCCTGTCCGATATAGCGCGGTCCACTCGCGTCGGCGAGCCGGGAATGCCGGAAACTGAATGTGCACCGTGGTGATTTTGCGCCGGCCGGACGAGCGCTGGCCGGTGCTGATCGGCGCCAACCGCGACGAGATGATCGACCGGCCGTGGCAGATGCCGGGCCGGCACTGGCCCGACCGGCCCGAGGTGGTCGCGGGGCTCGACGTGCTGGCCGGGGGCTCGTGGCTCGGCATCAACGATTGGGGCGTCGCCGCCGCGGTGCTGAACCGAACCGGCTCGCTCGGCCCGATGCCCGGCCTGCGGTCGCGCGGCGAACTGGTCCTCGAAGCCCTCGACCATGCCGACGCCGTCGACGCGGCCGAGGCGTTGTCGCATCTCGACCCAGATTCTTACCGCAGCTTCAACCTGATCGTCGCCGACGAGCGCGACGGCTTTTGGCTGCGTCATGCCGGCGGCAACCGTATCGAGGTCCATCCGCTGAAGGAGGGGCTGTCCCTGATCGCCGCGGGCGATGTCGACGATCTCGCGACCCGGCGGCTGCAGCTCGCGATGCCGGCGTTTCGCGCCTGGCCGGTGCCGGACCCCGACCGGCAGGATTGGAGCGGCTGGGAGCAGCTCCTTAGCAGCAGCGGGGCGCCGCCGGGCGAGCCGGCAACCGCGGCGATGCGCTTTCGCACCGACGGCTACGGCACCGTGTCGAGCGCGCTGATCGCGCTGCCGGCGCGCGGCGAGCCCGAGCTGCGTCCGGTCTTCCGCTTCGCGTCATGGTTGCCGCAGGAAACCGGGTGGCAGGATGTCAGCCTTGCCTGACCCGTGCGCACGCCGCATTGTCCCCTCCGCTACGGCTCTACCCGGTCACCTTCGGTACGGTTGGCGGCGATTGCGATGAAAGCCCGCGTCCACGTTATCCTCAAAGAAGGCGTGCTCGACCCGCAGGGCAAGGCAATCGGCAACGCGCTCGCGTCGTTGGGCTTTGCCGGCGTCAGCGAAGTCCGGCAGGGCAAGCTGATCGAGCTCGAGCTGGCTGAAACCGATCGGCGGCGCGCGCGCGCCGCGGTCGAAGCGATGTGCCGGCAGCTGCTCGCCAACCCGGTGATCGAAAATTACGTGATCGAAATCACGCCGGCGAGCGAACCGAAGCGTCGCCGGCAAGAATCTCCTTGAGCTTCCGGCCAAGCAGCTGCAGGCGATAGGGCTTGGCGAGGAACGGGAACTCCCGCCGCGCCGCCGCCATGTCGGGTTCGGCGCGGGTATACCCGGAAGTCACCAAGATCTTCAGCTCCGGCTGCAGCCGGCGCGCGGTGCGGGCCAGTTCGACACCGCTGATGCCGCCCGGCATGATCACGTCGGTAAATAAAAGGTCGATCCCTTTTTCCCGCTCGAGCAGCTTCAAGGCTTCGGGGCCGGTGCGCGCGACCAATGTCCGATAGCCGAGGTCGGCCAGCATCCCGACGATAACCTCGCGCACGCCTTCGTCATCCTCGACGACGAGGATCGTAATCCCGCCAGACGGCGCATCGGGGACCACGTCCGAAACCTCCTCCCGCCCGGCGGGTGGGCCAGTCCATGTGGGACGTCGATACGCGCCTTCGCGTCGCACCCGCGGCCCTTGATGGGCTGTGTATAGGGCGGCTCGAAGGCAGACGCCAGCACATCCGGGATCCTCTCGCGACCCGCTCGGCCAAGCGGCGTCGCAACGTCGGCGCCCGCCGAATCGCCGCCGGCCGATGTCGGCCGGCGCCGTCCGCGCCCGGGTACGGGCGTCACCCCGTGACCGCGACCTTGCGGCCATGGCTGTGGGCGAGAGCCAGGCGGAGCGCGTCAGCGCGACGATCCCGCCACCGGCACCAGCGGGGAAATCGAAAAGTCAGGCGCCGCGCCGCCGCTCAGCCGTGGGCACGCTCGCAGTTGACCATCCACGGGATACCGAACTGGTCGACGAGCATGCCGAAACGCTGCGCCCAAAAGGTCTCCGCGATCGGCATCTGCACGGTGCCGCTTTCGGACAGGGCCTGGAAGACGCGCTCCGCCTCGGCCGGCTGGTCGACGCCGAGCATGATGGTCATGCCTTTTGCCGGTTCGTAGCGGCCAGGAGGAGCGTCGCCCCCCATCAGCACCTTGTCGCCGACCGTCAGGCGGGCATGGGCGATGTTGCCAAGCTGTGCGGCCGGCGTCTGGTCTTTCATCGGCGTTTCGCCATAGGTCATCATCGCGACGATTTTGCCGCCGAGGGCCTTTTCATAGAACTTGAACGCGGCCTCGCAGCGACCGTCAAAGCTCAGATACGGGTTCAGATCCATCGTGCTGCTCCTGTGAAGTTAACATCGGCTCGCGCCGCGACCGGCGCGATCAGGACATGTTCTTCGCCGCGAGTCGCGCACGCAGGCGGTTCTCCGCGTCGTGCAGCTCGGGGGTCAGCGCGGCGCCAAAATCCTCGGCCTCGAAGACCTGCCGGATCTCGATCGTCCCGCCCATAAAGGGGACCCGCTTGGCCCAGTCGATCGCCTCCGCCTTCGACTTGACATCGATGATCCAGAAGCCGGCGATCAATTCGTTGGGGTCGGCGAACGGACCTTCTACAACAGTCCGCTTCGGCCCGGCGAACAAGATGCGGGCACCCTTGGAGCTCGGGTGCAGTCCCTCGCCCGCGAGCATCACACCGGCCTTGACCATCTCCTCGTTGAATTTCGCCATCTCGGCGAACAGCTCCTTGGGGGGCAGGATTCCGGCCTCGCTGTCGCGGTCGGCCCGCACCTGCAGCATGAATCGCATCGTCGCTTCTCCGGGTGTGATTTTCGAGTCCGCGTTCGCGGCGCGCCGACAGCAGCGTCCGCGCTGCCCTCAGTTGTCGAGCGCCTGATAGGCCAAGGTCCAGAAATCGCGGCAGATGTCGGGCGCGACCGGCGAGGTCCAGGCGCGCTGGGTCATAAGGATGCCGATCATGTCCGCGGCTGGGTCCGACAGCCAGGAGGTGCCGAGCCCCCCCGACCAGCCGTACTGACCGACTGGCTCGGCAAGGCTGGCGCGGCGGGTGACGACCGTCATCCCGAACCCCCAGCCATGATTGTCGAAAAAGCCGGCGCCGAGCCCGCCGGCCGCCTTCTGCGCCGGACTGAGCTGGTCGGCGGTCATGATTTCGACCGCGGCGCGCGACAGGATGCGCTCGCCCTGGTGCCTGCCGTTGTTCAACAGCATCTGGGCAAAGGCATGATAGTCGTCGACCGTCGAAACCAGACCCCCACCGCCCGAAGGAAAAGCCGGCGGGCGGCTCCATTGGCCGCCCTCGGCCAGGTCGTAGGTTTCGGTAGCTCCGGTTTGGAAATTGGTCCAGTAGCTCGGCCCGAAGCGGTCGAGCTTGGCCGCCGGAACCCAAAACCCGGTGTCCTTCATTCGCAGCGGCTCGAACAGGCGTTCGTGCAGGAAAGTCTCGAACGGCTGGCCCGAGGCGCGGGCGATCAGCACGCCGAGCACGTCGGAGCCGGTGTTGTACATCCACTTTTCGCCGGGCTGATGCATCAATGGCAGGGTCCCGAACCGGCGGATCCATTCGTCCGGTGCCGGCGGCTTCTGGGGCTGCGGCATCCCTTGGCCGAGATCGAGATCGCTCGCCGCGATCTGGATCGGATAGGTGCCGGGCGGCACCACTGGAATGCCGAAGCCCATGCGGAACGTCAAGAGGTCGCGCAACGTGATCGACCGCCGGGCCGGCTCGGCGTCGTCGAGCGGTCCGTCGAGGCGCCTGAGCACCCGGCGCTCGGCAAGCTCCGGCAAGAAACGGTCGACCGGGTCGTCGAGCCGCAGCCGGCACTCCTCGACCAGGATCATGGCCGCCGTCGCGGTTATCGGCTTAGTCATCGACGCGATGCGGAAGATCGTGTCGCGCCGGATCGGGCCGCCGCTGCCGCCGGCCACTTTATGCCCGATGGCCTCCACATGAACCTCGCCGTGCCGGGCGAGGAGTGCGGCGACGCCGGGTGCCTTGCCACGCTCGACATGCGCCGCGAGAACCTCGTGCAGACGCCCGAGGCGCTTATGGTCGAATGCCTGGCCCACGCTGCCGGCCCTCACTCGCCGCATCCGGGTGACGGGTTCGCGGCTCCATCGTACTCGTCGTGGCGTTTGACCCAGTCCATCAGATTATGGTGCGGGCCGGTCTCGTTGCGCCCCTTCGGCGTCAAGTCGAGCACCATGTAGGTGGTCAGCAATTCTTCGGCGCCGCGGGCAAAGGCGGAATAGGTGTGAAAGACGTCGGCTCCCTCTTTGCAGAAGACGCTGAGGCCGGCGAGCTCGTCGATAGCGCCCTCGGTCATGCGGTAATTGTAGTAAACCTTGCCTGTGGCGAGCTCTTCCGGGGAAAAGGAGACGTGGAAGTCGTAATTGAAGTCGCTGCCGTAGGACGACACCCAGCTGAACCTCCAGCCCATGCGCTTTTTATAAGCTTCGATCTCGGCGAGCGGGGCGCGCGACACGACGACGCCGCTGACATCGTGATGCTCGAGGTGGACGCGCGAGCCTTCGATATGGTCGGCGCCAAACGAGCAGCCGATGCAGCCCTCGCCCCAGCCGGGCCCGAGCATGAAATGGTCGACGACCAGCTGGCTGCGGCCCTCGAACAGGTCGGCGAGCGTTCGTTTTCCCTGGGGTGTGTCGAAGACGTAGTGCTTCTCGACCCGCATCCACGGTAATGCCCGGCGCGCCGCGCTCAGCCGGTCGCGCTCGCGGGTGAGCTGCTTCTCCTCAGCCAGCAACTTTATTCGTTCCGCCAGCCATTCCTCGCGCGAGACCATTTTGTGCCGCTCCATGGCGCCCGACCTTTGATCGTCGTTGACAGATAGGTTGATACCAACCTACTTTACCGCATGTCAACAGGTGAGGATCTGCCGTTTGAAATCACGCTGGAGGTTCGCGACAGCTGTCTATGCCTGCACCTGCAGCGGGCGGCGCGCGCGGTGGCGCGGCGCTTCGACCAGGCGTTTCGGCCGCTCGACCTGACCAGCGGCCAGTTTTCGCTTCTGATGTCGCTGAACCGGCCCGAGCCGGCGAGCATCGGCAATGTGTCGGCGCTGCTGGCGATGGACCGCACGACGCTGACCGCCAATCTGAAGCCGCTCGAGCGCCGTGGGCTGGTCGCGGTCACCGTGGACCCAGCCGACAAGCGCACCCGGCGCCTGACCTTGACATCGGCCGGGCGCGCACTGCTCGCCGCCGCCGTGCCGATCTGGCGGGAGACGCAGGCGCGGATCGAGCGGACAATTCCGGGCTTCGGTCCCGACGGGATGCGCGCCGGTCTGCGCGCGCTTTCCTGTGCCGGGATTTAACCTGGCCGCGGCCGGAGCGCCCGATCATCGAGCCCCTCGCACCCCGCTGCGCGGCGGATATATCTGTTGTGCCGATGTCCGCCATACAGATAATCGATTTGATAAATCGCGGGGTCGTGCGAAATAACCCGACGGGCCACGGCACTCAGGAGGGTAGAGTGATCAAGCTGAAGGGTATCGGCCACGTCAATTTACGGGTCGCCGACGAGCAGGCGTCAAAACGGTTCTATCGCGACATCCTCGGCTTTGTCATCGCCGAGGAGGACCCCGACCACGGCGGCGTCTTTATGACCTTGGGCGAGAATTTCCACACCCTCGACCTCGGCCAGCACCCGACACCGGGCGAGGCGCAGCGGCCTCGGCGCGACCAGATCGGGCTTGGCCACATCGCCTTTCAGGTCGGTAGCTACCAGGCGCTGCGCGACGCCTACACTCATTTGGCGAGGAGCGGGGTCGCGATCCTGCGCGCCACCAACCACGTCAACCAACGCAGCTTTTATTTCGCCGACCCCGACGGCAACACGCTCGAAATCTATTATGAGATGCCGCACGCGCTCGAACTGTTCGCCGACGGCCGCTCGGACGACGACGAGGCGTTGCCGGTCAGCGGCAAGGACGACCCGTTGCCGGCATGGCTGCTCGAGGACTGGCCGGGACCGCAGATGACGGCCGCGATCGAGCGCATCCGCCAGCGCCAGACCGCGCCCCTGTCCGCCTAGGCCGGCGGGGCGCTCGGCCGGTCTTGCGCCCGCGCTTTCGCGGCCCGGCGGACGGCGGAGCGCAAAACTGCAAGCGGGGCGAGCTCCCCTTGCGGAGGCAGAATGGCGTTCGATACGCTCTCCTACGCCCGGAGGCTGAAGCAGGCGGGCGTCCCCGAAGCCCAAGCCGAAGCCATGGCCGACGCCACGCGCGAGCTGGTCGTCTTGGATTTCGCCACCAAGGGCGACGTCGCTTCCGTGAAGAGCGAGCTTGCCGCTCCCGAGCAACGCATCATGGCTGCGATTGATGCGGCGGGTCTGCGGCTTGCCATCCGCATGGGGGGCCTGGCGGCTGTCGGCGTGGCCGTTCTCGCCGCGATCATAAAGCTATAAGCCGTTGCCGCAGGGCCGTTTGCGTGCCCATATTGCCCGCCGCAAGCAAGACCGATCGAGCGCCACCACAGAGAGCCAGGCGATCCTTTCAAACCTTTAATCAATTGATGTCCCCGTAGCTCAGCCGGATAGAGCAACAGTTTCCTAAACTGTGGGTCGCGTGTTCGAGTCACGCCGGGGACGCCATCATATCAATGGCTTGGGGGATAATCATTTTTGACCATCGCCCTATAGGTATCCCCAAGGTATCACCCGGATCGATTTCGCGGCTTCCGATACCCTGGCACTCCCGCAATCGCCGGCCGGGGTGTGTCGCCTCGCGTGTTAGGGGCTCGCAAATCCCCGCCGGTTGGGGGCAGCCGCAACAAGGTCCAGCCACGTACCCAGCCCCATTTCCTCGCGCGCGCGCACGTGCGTACTGATGCGGCTACGAGAAATTCCCGCCCCATCCCGCGTCTGCAACACGCTCCGACGCGGCGGATACGCTAGCTTTACGCCGCTAAATCGGCCAATCGCGCCCCCGCTAAGTCCATGATCGCGCGGGGGGCCAATAATCTGGGTGGGTGGACAGGGGCTGGCCGGGTATCGGCAACTCGACGTGGTCCTCGGCAATCTCCACAAGCTTGGGTTTTTCCCCGAAAAGGCGCTCGTATCTGAAGTCGCGCGGGCGTTTCTGCGGACGTAGGCTGCCCACACCGGGTCGCGGTGAGCCTACAGCGATCGTCGCCCCCGTCATCAAGAGGCCTAGGATTAAGACATGAAGGTTTTCTGGTCATGGCAGGCAGATACCCAAGGCAAGACAGGCCGCCATTTTGTGCGTTCCGCTCTCGCCGACGCGGTCCGGGCACTCAAGCAGCCGGAGGATGTCGAAGAGCCATCCGAGCGTGAGACGCGAGAAGCCCTGCATCTTGATCACGATCGGCAGGGGGTGCCCGGCAGTCCGGACCTCGCCCGGACGATCTTCGGGAAAATCGACCAAGCGGCCGTGTTCGTGGCGGACGTCAGTCTCGTTGCTCAAATGCAAGGGGAAGACGGGGGCACCAAAAAGAAACTGATCAATTCGAACGTCGCGATCGAATACGGGTACGCCGTGCACGCCCTCGGAGACCAATCGATTCTGATGGTCCAGAACGTCCACTGCGGCGAGAGAGAGGAGCTCCCGTTCGACCTGAAGCACAAAGCGGGCCCGATCCAGTACCGGCTGGCTCCTGATGCCTCTAAAGAGGAAATCGCAGCGGAGCGCGCGAAGCTACGAGGCAAATTGGTCGAGGCGCTGAGGCCGTATCTGAGCATGGGCAAGGTTCCAGGTGAGCCTGCCCGAATATTTGAGGAAACACCTTGCACAGGCAACGCGGCCTTCTTCTGGACCCCCTCGGATGTGTTGGCCAGGACCGGATCTGATACACCCCCTGCTTTCCGTCACCACAGCGAAGACGACGACGCAATCGACTATCGCTTCAACGAGCCGCACGCATTCTATTTACGTCTGATCCCCACTATCCCACTGGCTGAAGAATTAAAGGTGACGACGCTTTCCGCGATCGTACAGCGCCTGCGGCTTGAGGTTCTCACACGCACCGTGTATGGCGCAAGGATGCCCGGGCGTAATCGCTTTGGCGCAATCAGTTACGAACCGCATGGCATCTCGCCGGTGCCAACTGGTTTCACGCAGCTGTTCCGCAATGGCGAGATCTGGGGTGTCAGTGGCGAATTTGCTCACCGCTACTACAATGATCTCGTCGTACCGATGGTCAATGTCGAAAACATCTATAAGCGTACCCTGACGAATTACATCGTGGTAGCCGGTGAGGGATCTGGGGGTTGCCCCGCCCTATCAGATCGAGATGGGCGCGGTTGGACTACAGGACATGCGTCTCAGTCTCCCGCCGCCGGGCGGCGCGCGGGGTGAGGTGTCAGAACCAGTTTACGAGGACGAGATCAAACTCCGGCGGGTATTGAACGACATCTCCGCTGAGAGCCAGCGAGCGGTGGTCGACGAATTTCTCGACAAGTTGTACGACCTTGCGGGAGTGACGAGATCGCCGCCGCGTTAGAAAAACGTATCGAGCAGGTTGACTGCCGCCCGGCTGATGGTCGAGGCCGGCGCCAAGCACGCCCTCGACACCGATCCCTACCCGCTCGCCCCGCGTTTGACGCCGCTGAAGTCGATCCTGGCCAAGCTGGAGCCGCCGCCGCGGAAACCCGAGCCGTTGCCGCCGCTGCGCCCCGGCATGGCCCCGCGTGGTCAGGGGCGGAGGAGGCGATGAACCTCGGCACTATCATCGCGGCACTTCACGACAGCGAAATCAACGGTGAGATTTCGTGGTTCTTCGACAACTCCTGGACGGTGAAGCTCGGCGACCCGGTGAACGGATATGTCGTCGAGGCGGTCGTCGTCAGCGCTGAGGAGGCGGCCGAATGGCTGCGCGCGAACGCGGTGAGACGCTATCCGCACAGCCAGTTCGCGCTGATGCATCCTCGCTCGGCCAACGATCCTTGAATGGCTACCGTGGGCCGCCGATGACCCTTGGCAGCGCCGCCGCGGGCCGCGCGCGGTTCATTGTGTGGTGTCTCGTTTGCAGCCACCAGGTCGAGCCCGACCCGGCCGAGATGGCGGAGCGCTGGCCCCGAGATGACGGTCCCGGACTGGCACAAGCGGCTTGTGTGCGGCGGCTGCGGGAGCCGCCGGGGCGACATGGTCGTCACCGGCGAGCGGTGATGAATCGTTGCCCGACGCCGCGCCCCCACAAGAGAACGCCCCTGCTTTGTTCGACCGTGTTGTAGCCCTCGGCAATGACCTCCCAATCCAGAATTAGGCGCCTTCGGGCGGCGATCAGGAGTTGCCTTGAACTCTCGATTTGTCTCGCGGACCATTTCAACAAGACCGTATGGGAATCGTGCATCTAGCCCCGAAGTGGCCGCCGGACCGATATCGTTAACCCGGCGCGCCGCCGGTAGGTTCCACGATCGGCCAACCGACGGCTACCTCCTCCGCGAGCTCGTCACTGGCCGGCAGTTTCGCTGCCGCTTCCTCGATCTGGAGATCGAGCTTGTCGGCATTGATCTGGTCCCGCTTCCCCGGCCGCTGCGGATGGCCGGTCTTCGCGCTCGATAGCGCGTTTTGCTTCCGCGCGATATGCCCGAAGCGTGCAGAGGCGGTTGTAGTTGAGGACGGCGATCGCGCTGTCGATTCGCCTCAATTCATCATGAATTTCGTAAAGTTGTTCGCATCCAGGGGAAAGGTGAAAGGGCGCACGCTGGCGCGCAGACTTCAGCTTGATGATCTCGGCGCTCATGGCTAGACCTCCCGCTCGATCAGGGCTAGGACGCCGGCTTTGATGATGGCGACGCAGTTTTTGTAGTTGTGGTCGTAATCGCCAAGAAGATCGAGTTGTGCGAGCAGACCAGCGCGCGTGACCGCCACGGTGCGTTCCATCTCGGCCTCGATTGCCCAAGCCTGTTCGTCAACCTCGTCTCGCCTTTCCTCGTCGCCTGCGCGATCGGCTAGACCGCCCTCCGCAAACAGCCGGTTCCGTTCGGCCCACATCGTCAACAACGGATCGCTTGAGGCGCCCGCCGCCGGCGCTGCGGAGTTTGTCGTCTCCTGCGGACGTTCAGGGGCGATCGTCTTGCCGATCGCGGCAAAATCGTAAATGGCGGGGGTTGTTGTCATGCTCGTGGACTCCCGTGACATAGGCCAGCGGGCGGGCTGGCGCCGGGAGCTTGCAACGCGATGTTGGTCGCGCGGAGTTATTCGAGCCGCGAACTGGCCGCGGCCTTATGTCCTCGCACTCCCGGCATAGAGCGACCCGGAGTCCGGGCATCCACAATCCATCTGACTTCGGGGACGGTTCCCGCCAACATGTTCACGGCGTTGCAAGCGCCGCCGCCACCATCGCCCTGATGGCGCTGGTCGTCAAGCGGCACATCATCGTGCACTCGCCTTGCCATGAGAGATCATCCTGATCATTGGTCGGCGCTTCGGATCGTACTCGAATTCGGCTAGCATCGTGGCTGTGTCGCGCGCCCGAGCTTCCAATACGAATCGGTGAATATCCTGAAACACCTCATCGGCGGCCCGATAACGTATTTGGAACAACTCTATGAATTCCGTAGCGCCTGGGTCTAAATGCTCAAGGATCGCAATTACCGGCTCACGATCCTCACGCAAGCCATATTCAGTGCGCCGGGCGTGTATTATTGCCAGGGTACGGCTAACAAACCCGCTTTCTTTACCGCGCAGCGTGACGTGGTAAAGCGTTGTGACTGCAGAATTGTGAATAGCCACCAAATATCTCTCTCCTACGAGATTATCTCGAAAAGCTGCCATAATAGGGCGAACGAACTCGGGGTCGGCGTCATTAAACAAAATTTCGAGGCTACGGGACACTGAGAGCTTAACTTCGGCTTCATTTCTAGCAAACCATTCACGCCTCCAGACAAAAAATGCAGCTTGACCACCGCAAATAGCAGCTAGCACCCACGTCGCCATCTCGATGATTGATACTGCTGGAAAAGAATAGCCGAATATTCGGAGAGCGCTCATTCCCAACGCGAGTAACACCAGCACAGCACTGAGCGAACCAGTCACGCGGCTCGCCCATTCGCTCCACACGAGGCGCAGAAAAATCCAGACTTGGAGGCGCATCTTTCGAATGGGCTGATCCCCCTTTGAAGCCAACCCTGTCTTAGGCGGCGATCGTCTCAGTCTGATCGGTTAGCCCAAAAACCGTTTATCGCCCAGCTTATGGCGATCCCCATTACTAACGCCACGAGGGGAACGCCAAAGACCAGTGCATGGATGGGCCAAGCGGACTGCCACGCATAAGGATCATGTCCGTACCCGGTGCACCATGGGGCCGAAAAGTTTACGCCGAAGGCGCACGGGAGATCGTCCGCATAACCAACAACGATTACCCAGCCAGCCGAAAGTACGATCCAGCTCCGAAAGAGACCTCGCCGGAGGTTCATCTCGGTTGAGGACAGGGCAGCGCGATCATCCCCATCATCCAGCGACCCAAGCGACGGCGCGGATCGCGAACAACCCCAATGCGGGCGGCAGCAGCGCCGTCCACAATTCGAGCGCGGACTGCGGCTCCCCATACGAAAAAATCAGCACGATCCAGGCGATCCACACGGCGGACAGAAGCAGCCAGGTCCGCGCGACGACGCGGCGCCATCTCATTGCATTCCTCCGACCGCCAGCCCGGCGCCGCCCGCGGCAAAGCGGCCGAGATAGAGCCGCCGCACGTTGGGCAGCATCGTCGCTGCGTTGCGCAGAAGGTCCATGCCGGGCGATCCCGCCGAGAGCGGCGTCGTCAGCAGCCGGGCGATGTCGAAGTCGACTTCGGGCGACGAGCCGCGCATCCGGTTGCTGAGCAGCCGCGTGGCGTTGTAGATCGCCCCGAGCGGATGCCCGCGCAAAATGTCGGCGCCGAGCATGACGCCATGCTGGAGGGCCGGCCCGCGGTCCTCGGCCAGCCGTTCGGCCGTTAGGGAATTTCCGAGCACGCGCGCGTCGGTCTGCGCCATCGTGCGCTCTTGCGAGAGCGCCTTGACGAAACGCTCGAAATCCTCCGGCGCCCGGAACATCGGCTCCAGCCGGCCGCGGTGCAGGTCCGACAACAGGCTGCCGATCCGCGCCGGCGACGCGTTGGTCTTTTCGAGGTAGTCGTGCAGCGTCGAGCCGACGCCGAGCCGGGCGAACTCCTGTTGGTCCGGCGAGAACTTTGCCATGCGGTCGCGGATCGCGTTCTTGTCCATGTTGAGGACCTTGGCGCCCCACTGTGCCGCTTCGATTTGTGCGCTCGGGCCCGCCCACGCGTCTTCGGCCTTGGCATAGGCGGGGTTCAGGCTGCGCAGCTCGCCGACCAGCGCCCGCCTGACCTGTTGCGCCGCATAGCCCCAATTGTCGAGCTGGAGGCGCCCGGTGACCGGGCTGCGGTAGCCTTCGAGGATCGTGTCGAGACCGGTTTTGGCAGCGTGCAGGACGCGCATGTTGAGCACGCGCGACACGATCGGCTCGCCCTCGCGGTCATAGCCGGTGATCGCGAGATCGCGCGGGCGGAACGGTCCCGCGCCGGGCAGCACCGCGCGCATTCGCTCGATATCGATGCCTTTGCGGATGCCCGCCTGCATGACGGGAAGGTCGAGGATTTTTTGCAGGGCGGGCGACCACACGGCACCCCGGATGCCCGCGGCCCGTGCGGCGTCCGCGTCGGCGAGGGCGCGCTCGATCTGCCGCAGCCGACCCTCGGCGTCGTCTCGCGCAACCCGGAGATCGCCGGGCGAGCGTCCGGCCTGCTCGTCGAACCCCATCGCGCCAGGCGAAAACGGCTCTTCGTCCGCGCTTCCTTGCCGCAGGAAGCCTTGAGGAGCGTTCTCCGGACGATACACCGGGCGGCCGTGGGAGGTTTCCCGGATCGCATCCAGCAGGTCGTTGATGTCGGAGCCGTGCCGCAGGTATCCCGCTTCCTCGGCGGCCTCGCGGGCGCGATCGAGGCTCATCCCGTTTTGCCGCGACAGTCTGCCGAACCAGCCGGGGTTGACCCGGTGGAGGTCCATTGCCCGCAATTCGCCGCCCGCGTCCTTGACGCCGCCGCGAGCGATCAGGAACCGGATCAGGTCGGGGTCCCCGGATCGGGCGCCGCGAGCACCGGCCGCCGCTTCTTCCGCCGCCACCGCCGCCTGATAATCCCGCATTGCCTCGGTGGCGTGCGAGCGGAACATGTCGGCCAGCGGCGCCGTCGAGCCCGGTTGCAGTGCCGCCTCGAACAGCGGGCGCGCCGCAGCCGAGCGCGCTTCGGAGAGCGCCACGCTGGCCTCGTAGAGATTGGCGCCACCGAACTCGCCCGCCACATCGCTGTAGACCCGTGCGCCCCGCGCCGAGGCGCGAGCGGCGAGGTTCTGCTGCACGATATCGGCGGCCGAGCCGGGCGACCGGCTGACGCGCCCCGCCAGGCTCGCAAGGCGTCGCGACATGTCGGCCAGCGTCATCGGCTTTGCCGAGGTCGCGGCGATGTCCATCATGTCCTGCGCGGTCGGGGCCGCCGGCGAGCGGGCGATACGGGAGATCACGGCCTCCGCCGCTGCCGTCGGTTTCCCAAGCCCGACGAGCCGAGCAGCCCAGCGTGCCAAAGGCATGACGGCATCGACCACCGGCGCCGCAATGGCGCCAAGCATTGCACCGCCGACGATCTGCCCCGATTTCTCGGGCCAATATGAACCGGAGGATGTTGTCGGCGACAGAACGCCGCCGGCTGCCCCAAGCCCCGCTCCGGTGCCAACCCGTGCCAGGAGGGATGCGCCGCCCGGCATCAGCGCCCCGGCCGCCAGCAGAGGCGCAGCCTCGCCCGCCATTTCACCGAAGGTCGGCGACGGGCCGCGCTGCGCCTCTAAGCCCGCAAGACGCTGCCGTTCCATCTCGTCGATGCCGCCCGGTGGCACGGTCGCCAGAGGCGCGCCCATGGATGCCAGCCGATTGTTGATCGAGTTGACAGTGTCGACCAGGCCTTGCGGCAGCAGATGCGAGGCGAACGCCGTGGCGGCGCCGATATCGGTCCGCACGCCCGTCCCGAACCAGTCGGGTTCGATCTTGCGTGCTTCCTCGCCGCGGCGGTAGGCCCATTCAGGCTCAGCGGAACCGGTAGAAGCCCATTCAGGCCCGGAGAGGGGTTGGGGCGCCCCCGCCGGTTCCCATGCACCAGCGGCCACCGCAGGCGATTTCTGGGCCTGTTCGGCGTGCGCGGTCCCGATCGGGTTGAATGCCGAGAGGGCGCGCTCGAAATCGAACGGGTGCACCTCGCCGCGCATGTCGCGGACGGCTTGCGGCGCCGTGTCGGATTTCGGCAGCCCGCGGATTGACACCGGAATCAGGTCGACGCCGGCTTGTTGCGCCGCCAGCGCGCGGTTGCGCCCGTCCTGGTCATAGACGACCAACTTGTTGCCTCGGCGCTTCACGTCGAGCGTCGGCACCAACTCCACGTCATCGCCTGAATTGAGGCTCGCCATCAGCCGCCGGAGCTTGGCCGATTGCGACGACCCTTCCTCGATCGGCGGCGTCATTGCCAGGTATTCGCCCGGCGACATGTAGCGCACGTCGTGGCCCTGCCGGGTCTCGGCATCGAGCGCGGCCGGCGACACGTTCCAGTTCCCAGCCGAAACAGTCGCGGTCGACGAGGCCGGGCGGCTGCGCTCAAAATATTTCGTCCAAAGCTCGCTTGCCGCCTCACGGGTCGGCGCCGCTTTGATTTCCGCCCAATGCTTCGTTGCTTCCGGGTCGCCGCCGGTGACCTCCTTGAAGGCAAAATTGTTCTGCGTCGCCGGGTTCTGCCAGTCGTCCTCGGCAAACAGCGCCGCCTTGCGCGGGCCGAGGTCTTGGTAAAGTCCCACGGCGCCGCTTTGCGGGTTGACGGCAGTCGCGTCGTAGTCGGCGGTTCCCCGGATGCCGCTCTCGCGCCGCACGGCGTCGGCGATGCCCTCGGCGACTTGCGGCGGCGCACCCTTCGCTTTCCAGAACTCGACAATCTGCTGACGCGGCACCGGCCCCCGCGCAGATTGTCCGGGTGACGACGTGCCAGACGGGAGCGGCGTCGGGTCGCCGGCGATTTCCCAATCCATTATTTGAGCCTCACCGGCGCACCGTTGCGCAATGTCCAAACCTGGCCGTTCTTGAACGCCTGCGCGTAGCCCTCCCGGAGCATCGAGGCCGGCGGCGCGTTCGCCGCGTTCGGCGCTGCCGGCGCCGGCGGAATTGGCGCGCTCGCCGGGTTCTCGGGAGGATTGCCGAGCGGCGCCGAGACGCCTCCGCCGCTTTGGATATCGCGCACCGTCGTGCCGATCTGCGCGCTGATGGCGCTGACCCGGTTCGCCATCGATCGCTTCATCGTCGCGATTGCGGCGTTGAATTGATCGGCGTTCATCGCGTTGTTGAGCAGCCCCGCGGCTTCGGCGCGCGCATGGTCGGAGGTCGTGCCGCCGGAAGCGCCGGGGCTCGACATGATCCGTGCATATTCGTTGACGAGGCTCGTCACAGCCGTGTTGAGCGCGGTCACGTCCGCATCGCCCTTAAGCGATTGCCGCCCGGCCTGAACCCAGCGGTTGACGGCCGGCGACTGCCCGGCCAGACCCTTCGGCGCCAATTCGAGCGCCAGGTTGGCCTCGCGGAGCGCCGTGCCCTCGAAATTCTCGACATTGGCGCGGAGCTTGGAAAGCCCCGTCAGGGCGCTCTTGTCGCCCTGGAACATGGCATTGATGGCGGCCATGTTGGCGCCGGCCTGGTCGCCCCAGCGCGCCTTGGCGGCGTCGGCAAGCGCATTCATGACCTGCACCTTGAGACCGGCGCCGCCCCACATGCTGCGGAGCGCGGCCGGGTCGCCGGACATCGCTTGCTCGGCGAGCATCTTGACCGCGTCGTCGGAATATTGCGGCTGGTTCGCCAGTGACGGCGTGGTCTTGCCGACGATGGTTTTCGGATCGATCGGCACCCGCCGCTCGTCATCCGTCACCCACTGCCCGCCGGGCAATTGCTGGGCAAGTACGGCTTTGACCTTGCCGTCCGGGCCCGTGACGTTCAGCTCGCCCCGATCGGTCGGCTTGCCACTCTCCGCCGTCGCCTTGGCCGCCTCGGCGCGGTCCTTCGCGATTTCGGCGTCCGTCTTCGGACCAAGCGCCATCGTCTCGGCTTCGGTTTTTGTCGTCTCAGCCCGCTCCTTGCCGATCTGCGCCTGCTGGAGCGGCGTCGTCATCATCTGCCGGTAGGCGCTGAGGCTGCGGCCAACGCGGTTGGGCTCATAATCGGTCGGCATGGTGGCAACCGCGTCCGGGCTCGCGATCCCCGATTTCGACAGCGCATCGCGCCCCTGTGTCCAAACCTGCTGCGCCACTTCGCGCGCTGCCGCGGGCGTCATTTGCTGCAAGGCCTCGTTGTAAGTGGCCTGCGCCTCCTCCGCGATGCGGAATTTCTCTTGCAGGACAGTCTCGCCCTCGCGGGCCCTCGCCGCCGCGAGCTGGCTTTGTGCGATGGCGTCATGCGTTAGCGACTGGCGCAAGTCGAGCCCCGTCTCCGGGCTTTGCGTCATCAGCATCCGCATCGCATCCGGGGTCGGCTGGCCGGTGCGCGGATCAAGGTTCTGCGGGTTCTGGTAGAGCTGGCGCAGCGCGTTCGCGCCCTGCTGTTGCTGGTTGAAAAGCTGAAGCCTGGCGGCGGTAAGCCGCTCATTCAGCAGCGTTTGCGGGGTAGGTCCGAACTGCGGGATGTTCTGCCCTGCTTGGAGGATCACGCTGGGATCAGTCGGCATCACAAAGCCCCGCCGCCGAACAGGAAGCCTTCACAGGCGAGCACGGCCAGCTCCTGCGCTTTATTCTCAATTCGACGGCCGTTGACCCATTTGGGAAATTCGGGGCCGGCGTTCGGATCCTGCACGACCTTGCCATCGACGAATTTCGGCCATTCTCGATATTCACTCTCGGCCGGCTGTTCTCGAGCTTTTGCGAAAGCCGCGGGGTTGGGCGTGCCTGGACACTCATAGCCCTGCGTCAGCAGTGCCGCTTCTTCGCCCTCGTCGCGCGCGTTCACGATCCCGCCATCGGGACCGCGCATCGCCATCGGGTAAGCCGTGCGGCGCTCCTGCGCTTCGCTGACCGCCTCCCGCAAGCGGACGACGCCCCACGTAACTTGCGGCTTCAGCCCCAGCCCAGCAGCAATGCGCATCAACTTTGCCCTCTCGCCTGCCCTCCCAGCCGGCGGCATGGCCGGTGCCTCGCCCTCGGCGAGCAGCGCAACCTCGTCTTCCCAGGTTTCGACCACGCGCCCGGCGACGAATTTCGGGAATTCGACATCCGGGACAGCCGGCGGCGCTTCCGGATCGTGCACGATCTTGCCGTTGACGAACTTCGGCCATTCTGCCACCGGGCGGTCGCGGTCGACGTGGTGCTGCGCCCTCGCAAAGGCCTCCGCACTCGGCTGGCCAGGCGGTTCGTAGCCGGCAGCCCGCAGCGCTTTTTCCTCCGCCGCATTCCGGGCGATCTCAATCTCACCGTTTGCCCCACGAAGCGCCTTCGGGTATTCGTGAAACTCCATGACCTGCTATCCTTTTCGTTTAGCGGCGCCTTTGGATGGGTTTATTTTACCAACCGCCGACGACAACCCAAGTTTTCCGAGGATGTCTGCGCCCATTATCGGGCTGGACTTTGCCTTCGCTTTCGAGGGACGCGATGAACCCGAAGCGCGCGATGAAGCTTTCCTGACGTTCCGCATGTCAGCCTCCGCCCTGTCCCCAACCCAGCGCCCTGTTGCCCTTACGCAGCTCGGCCAAATACCGCTCGACCCCGGATTGGTTGCCGCCGGCTGCCGGCTGTACCGGTTCCGTCGATCGCGAGCCGGCTGGGCGCGCGGCGGGCGCCGGGGCGCTCGGTAGCTGCCGCCTGACCCGTGCCTCGATGCGGCCGATCTCCAGGGCCTGGCGAACCGGGTTGGTCATCGCCGCGATCTGCGCGGCCTTCTCGCGATGCTGACCGAGCCAGTACGCGATATCGGGGCCATACTTGGAGTTGACGATCGCGTGCGTCATCGGCACCGATATCGGCGTGTTGGGGCTTTCGGCGACCGCTTCGTAATCGGCATAGCGGCCGGCGGCTTCCGTGCGGCGCGCGTTCCAGGCCGACACCAGGCGAGCGTTGTGTTGCTCCGGTGTCGCCGCAGGTTCCGATTTGTCCGGCCGGTCAGGCGTTGCCGCCGGACGCGCGGGCATAGCCGGACCCGTGGGCCTGTCAGAGGTCGTCGACAGCGCCGGCACAAATGACGGCGTATCGGTAGCGGAGCGCGCAAGTTCGTCAGTCATTGTTTGTTCCTCTCATAGCGAGCCAAAAGGTCGAGCGCGGCCCCGATTGGCGATGCCGCAGCCGTCGCCGGGCCGTCGAGGCTTTCGGGCAGCCGCGCAATGCTCTTGCCGAGAACCGCGGCCGAGATGCCGTGCTGCAATGCGATGCTGATCACCACCGCGGCATCGGCGAGGATTGCGGCCAGCCCCGACCCGTCCTTGGGGCCGGACAGGAACACCTCGGCCGGCTGGCCGGATGAGTCGAGGCCGATGGTCGCCGTCAGCCGCATGCTCCCGACGCCGATTTCTTCGGTGACAGCCGGTCGGCGGTTCGGCAGCCGGCGCCGCATTGCCGTCATATCGAGCTCCCGTTGAGGGCCACGACCAGCCGCAGCATGACGCAGTTCTGCCGCCAGGTTGCTCCCGATGGGGCAGCCGCCGAGGGGTGGAAATAGAGGTCAGCCCGCAGTGCCGGCACCCTTCGCTGATGCGCCCGCGGGAGCGCCCCACGCGCGCGCGTGCGCATAGGGGGTATGGGGGGTTTAGGAAGCGCACTAAGCGCACACTGAGCGCATAGGAAAATCAAACACTTCCGGGAAACTAAGCGCACCGAGCGCGAGACGGAGCGCAGACGGAGCGCACAAGGAAAATCAATGACTTGGGGGGGTGCCGAGCGCACTAAGCGCAGCGAGCGCAAACTCATTGGTCCGCTGCCTTGGTGATGCAGGTATGATCGTGGCGACTGCTCCCGCGATAGCTCCCCAGCAGAATTTTTTTCGACGCAAACAGTGCCTGCATCGCTCGTTCGAAGTCTTTTTTGGTGAAGCGCTCCCGGTCAGGCCGCATGCCGAAAACCTTGGGCGCGTAGTTGTAAACGTGGAAATTGTCCGACACGTAACGCCCTTCTGCCGTGACCCTGTCGAGGAGGTTCAAAAAGACCCTTTCTGCGTTCGATTGACCCGAGAATGCCGGTCGGGGCGTGCAGTGGAATGAAAACGCCATCTTTCCAGCGCAGCTCGATCGTCTCGTCGCGTCGCGCATAGTTGGCCTTGGCGCGGGTCAACGCTCGAATATCCGGCTCCGGTGGATCGCCTTCGTCAGCCTTGGGGGTCGTCAGGTAGAGTTGGCTGCGGAAGGTGCCCTTCCAGGCGGTCGAGCCGCTGCCCGTGCTGCCGTTGGCGGCTCCGGCGAGTGACGGATGCGCGAGGGCCAAGACTGCGCCCTGTGTTTCTCGTGCGAGGAACCCGAGGGTCGCTTGGGCGAACTGCCGCGCTTGGCTGCGGTCGTTTTCGTTGCCGCTGAAAACGTCGGCGAGGGTATCGCTCACGATCAGCCGGGCATCGTGTTCCCTTGCCGCGGCTAACACCTGGCCGAAAAGCGGGGTGTGCCGCGCCAGGCCGTTGTCAAAGTTCATCAGGACGTTGTCGGCGCCGAGCCGGGGCAGCCACCGCATCGCCGCGAGATCGGCGAAGTTGCAGCCGTAGTGCCGGTTTATGTCGTCCTGTCGCCGATGCATTTCGTCGAGGTCGTCTTCGCAGAAATGAAGCAGCGAATTGCACTGGCGAACCGGGATGCCTAGCCATTTGGTGCCGATCGCGCAGGCCGTCGCGAGCATTTGGGCAAGCAAAGTTTTGCCCTCGCCACCGGCGCCGTAGAGGCTGGTCGCCCTGGCCATCGGCACCCAATCCGGCACCAGCCATCGCCGCGGCGGGACGGGTGCACCCTCCAACGTGGAAGGGTCGATCGGCGCCAATAGCGGAGCTGCCGCAGGGTCGTGACCGTTGGCATGGGGGGCAGGGAATCCGTCCGCGGCCTCTTCGTCGACAAAATCCATGCTGGGCATCATCATGCCGTCTCACGCGAGCGCGGCGGCTGCCAGCCGGCCGCCTTCGCGAGATGGATTAGCGTCCCGATACTGAGCCGCGACGGGGGAGAGCGGCGATAATGCTGCCACCGCGCCATCGTCGTGTATGGGTTGTATATTCGCGGACTTGGCGCTCCAGGAATTGAAGATGATCCCGCCTTGGTCGGAGCCGCCGGAAGCAGCGAAGATCGCCATCCCGACCCGGTTCCAGCCGTGCCAGTCGCAATTGTTCGCGATCGCAGCAACGAGTTCGGCGAGGTCGATTTCCGCGCGGGTGTAGTCGCGCCTGGCCTTTGGTTGCCATTGTGGCGCATCAGGATCGGGCATTCCGAGCCATCGGTAGCCGGCGCGGCCGAGGGTGGGATCAGCCTCATACAGCAGGTGGGGCAGGTCAGGTGCAGGCCGTTCTGACGCGTGTTTTGAGACATAGCGCCGGACCAAACAGCCAATCGCAAGATAGGCGCAGCGCCGCCGCAGCTTGGCGGCGTCGAATACCGCCGCCTCGATAGTGTCGCCTTCCCACTCTCGGCGCTCGCCATCGGCAATGCTGGGCGGGATCAGCGTTTGATGCGTGCCGCCGCCGCGACCGGGCGCCCTCACTTCGAGCAGCGTGCTCTTGCCGGTCGCAAGAGGATCGGCAAACAACTCGAATAGAGCGCCTGGGGAGATGTAGAGCCGATGACTGCGAGGGTTGCTACGCCGGCCAAAAATGGCGCCGGTCGGGGGCAGGTAGATATCGGCGAGTGCCAGCGCCTCGGGGCAATCGAGGTCGACGTCGACCGTATCGCCCGCCCGCGGCCCGAGGATCAGGCCGACGTTGCACTCAGCGGAAAAGTCATCCGGCTGGAACTCGCGGGTTTGCCATCCAGGAACGCGCGGCCCCTTTTCTCCGGCTGGAATTGGCACCAGCGCCCGCTCCCAGCCGACGCGCCGGTAATCGGCGAGCCAGTCCGTCATTGTCCGACGCCCTCGCCGAGCGCGTCAGGATGCGCAGCACGGATCAGCTCGACGACTGCGACCGAGAAGCGGTCCGACAGTTCTCGATCACGCCATTCGAGGATCGCGACGTACGCCGGCTTGCCGTTCGGATCGCGCTTTTGCTGACCGTTGTTGTCGAGTAGCGGCTTGCTCGGAAGGCTCGCCCACGGTCCGTTGCGGCCGAGCAAAACCGGAATGTCCCGGATTTTAAGGCCGCCCGGCAACGCGACGCTGGCGAAACCGCGAAGGGAGTTTTTGATTAGCGGACGCCACTCGACGAGCTGCATCCGGGCGCCCCCCTCGCCGCTCATCGCGGCCTCTGTGGCGCAAGGAGCGCCCTCGCCGCTTCGAGCACCTTAGCGGAGGGGCGGTTCGTCGCGCCGCGCGCGCGGCTCCCCTCTTGTCTCGGCCGGAAGTTGGCGGTAAAGGATGGGGGTTGCTGTTTTTCGAAGTTCTCGACCCGGCAGTCCGATCCTGCGGACTCCGGGTCGCTTCGTTTTCGGGCGGCCCCCCGCCGCGCGGAAGCGCGCTCATGTGGCGCCCTTCGGCTCGCTGGTTGACCGCCGCGTCGGCAGCTCAGCCAGGTAGCGCTCTACATCTTCTTTGCGATAGCGGACGAGTCCACCGACCCGGATAAATGGGATGCCGGTGCCGTTAACGCGGTCCTTCTGCGCGGTACTGCGCTTGCGGATGCCGAGCTCTTCCAGGTTCCGGTCCGAAAGCAGCCATTTGGCCGCGAGCGGGTCGAGCATGTTACCTCTTGTCGATGCGCCGAAGCGGCACGCCGCAAAAGGTAGGGCGCTGAAAGACCCCGAAAAATGCTCCGATATTACCCCCGATATTAAAAGTCCCTCGATATATTCCCCCGATATTAGGAGGTGCGTTCCTGTGCTTGATGCTGCGTCAGCCGCGCCCAATATCTGTCGCGGATTTTATTCTATACTGTACTCTGCTTCGGCTGGAGTGCTTTTGGGTGTACCCTTCGGCTCCATTGGAGAAGCGCCCTCGCTTCGCCAGCCAACGTTGGCTTGCAAGTATTCTCCTGAAGACGACGCCCAAATTCTGCCTCAATCTCTTTCGTTTTGCTCGGCGCGCCGCGCCCTCTTGGCTTTTCATCTGTATCTTGCGTCTCCGACATGTCGGAAATCATCGGCGCATTGTCGCACACCGGCACAGCCGCGGCGCCGTGGTCCGGGGATGTAGAAGACGCCTCGGCAATCGCCGGCAACGCCTCGCCCTGCGGCGCCTCGCCCGCAGAGAATGCTGGCAGGTCAGACGGCCTATCGCCCACCAGTTCATTCCACTCTCGCAAATCAACCGTGAGCCGCTCGGCGTACCTGGGGCAGCCGACCACGCCAACGATGAACAATAGCGACCCGAGTTCGATGCGATCGAACATCACGTGATCGAGCCAGTCTGATTTGATCTCGGAATTGGGCTTTCCATCGACGATGCCCCAAATCCGGAGTGTTTGATCTTTAACCGCCATCTTGATTCGACGCCATGTATTGTCGCCCCAAACAGCCTTGGCTTGCGGTAGCAACTTGGCAAGCAACCCGCGACCAATACTTTGGAGAAAGGCTTCGTCCTCAGCGTTATCGCGAATTTTTTTTCGATCTTTGCCCGATCATCGAGTGACGCTTTAGCAATGATCGCTTGCTCATCGTATATCTGTTCGGTGATAGGGGGAGGGGGGTTGTCCATTTAGTCGCGCCTCCTCTGGGCGCCCTCAGGATTGTCGCGGCGGAAACCCGGTGAGGTGCCGGGCGTTCGGGGATCAGCCTATCCGCCGCGATCTCATTTTACTCGTCAGGACGTTGCCGGGCTTCCCGCAATTCACGCGCCTGCGCGACCACCCAGGCGTCATGCGCTCTCTCCTCGGCCCGCTCGACAACCCAAGACGAAATAAGAGCCGCCGCCCCCGTGATCAGCCAGATTACAAATACCCCGAGGATGACGCCCAAAGCGATTGGCACAACCATCAGTTACCTCCTTAAGCGCCCGATTGCGGCTACGCGCCGGAGCGCAGCGGCAGTACCTTTGCCGAGGCTTTCTCGGCTTCGCTCGACCCGCTACCCATCGCCGCGGCGATCTTGCCCGCCACCACAGCGGCAGCCGCCTTCACCGGATCGCTGGCGAGATGCGCGTAACGATGGGTCGTGGCCGCCTGAGTGTGGCCAAGCATCTTGCCGATGATCGGCAACCCCAACCCGCACGACGCTGCAACGCTGGCAAAGGCGTGCCGCAGATCGTGCATGCGCACATCGTCGAGGCCGGCGGCTTTGCGAATCGACCGCCATGGCTTTTCGAGGTTGACGAGTGCGGCGCCGGGGTTGGCGCCGGCGATGACATGGGGGTTGCCGTCGAGCCGCGGTAGCTCCGAGAGCACCGCAAGTGCCGGCGGCGGCAGGTGCAAGGTCTTTGCGCCGGTCTTGCTGTCGGGCAGCCGCGCCTCGCCGCGCTCGAAATCGATCCATTCCCAGCGCAGCCCGAGGACCTCGCCGAGGCGCGCTCCGGTGAACACCAGGAGCTTGACCGCAGCCACGCTGTACGGCCACCCGTCATAGGCCGCGAGAGCGTCTCCGAGCCGCGCCAGCTCTGCCGGCGACAGGAAGCGCTCGCGCCGTCTCTGAGGGTACTTCTCGATATGGCGACACGGATTCGAGCCGTCAGGCCGCAAACCCCACCGCTCGGCGATATTGAACATCGCGGAAAGGCAAGCGAGCGCTCGGTTCGCCTCGGTCGGCGTGTCACGCCGCGTGTGGTGCAGCCGCTCGATATCGCGGCGTGTGATGTCGGCCAACTTGCGCTTACCAAGCACCGGTAGCGCGATATGTTCAAGAATCCGCCGGTATTCCTTCGCGGTCGACGCCTTGCGTTTCGCTTCCGCATGCTCCGCGAGGAAGCGTTCGGCCAGATCAGCAACGGTCGGCGCCGCCGCTCGTGCGCCCCGGTCCGCAGCGGGATCGGCCCCGCTCTCGATCATCCCGAGCAGCCGCTTGGCTTCGCTGCGCGCCGTCTCTGCCGTCCAGGGAGAGCCATGCCGGCCGATCGTCAGCTTGCGCAAAGGCGCGCCGCGGCCGCTGCCGGCCCGGTATTGGAGAACGTAGGCTTTCGAGTTGCCTCGCTGGACCCGGACGCCAAAGCCTTTCAGTTCGGTATCCCACAGCGTCGTCTCGGTACTGCCTTGCAGCGCCAGGGCGTCAACGGACCGTTTGGTGATCTTGCCCAGCATCGTCCCCGCTCCTCGTCCCGCCGATCAGCGAACCGGTCTAGGTATCGCATAGGCATCACCAAAACGAAAGCGGAATGCAATGATTGGCAACAGACAGCTAAGGCAATGCACCGATTACGCGGCTGTCGGCATCGGGCGGAAGCGGGTGGAAACTCCGAACTTAAAATTCCTAAACTGTGGGTCGCGTGTTCGAGTCACGCCGGGGACGCCATCATTCGGCGAGGCGGGCGCGCAATTGGGCCGCGATCGCGACGATCCGGGCGTGGTCGGCGGTTCCGGGGTCGGTGCGCTCGCGATCCCAGTTGATCGGCAGGTCGTCGCCGGCGCGGCGCGGCAGCACGTGGACGTGAACATGCGGCACGGTCTGCCCGGCAAGCGAGCCGTTCGCCTGCAGGATGCTGAGACCGCCCGGGCACAGCACATCGTCGACCGCGCGCGCGACCCTCGCCGCCGCGGCGGCGACCGCGCCGAACAGCGCCGGCGGCATTTCGAAGACCGTCGCGAAATGCGCCCTGGGGATCACCAGGCAATGCCCGTCATTCGCCGGGTGGATGTCCATAAAGGCGAGGGTCAGCTCGTCGCTGCAAATCTCGTCGCACGAGCTTTCTCCGGCAACGATGCGGCAGAAGACGCAGTCGTCGGCCGGCGTCGCCGGCTCGTTCGGGACGCGGTTCACGCGCTGAGCGTCTGCCAGTCGACGCCGCGCTCGAACGCCGCGGCGGCGCGGTAGATCGTCTCCTCGGCGAACGGCTTGGCGACCAGCATCATACCCACCGGCAAATCGTCGACCAGACCGCAAGGGAGGCTCATCGCCGGATGATGGGTGCAGTTGAACTGCGCGGTGTTGGCGATCATGCCAAAGGCGCGGTCAAGCACGATTTCGACCGAAGCATCGGGCGCGGGCAACGGGGTTGCGACGCCGGGCACAGTCGGCATCAGCAGCAGGTCGCAGCGCGCCAATGCCTCGTCATAAGCACGTCGCAGCCGCCGCACCAGGTTCTGCGCCTTGGCGTAGTAACGGCCGCGATAGCGCGTCACCATGTAATGGCCGAGCAGCATCGTGTTTTTGAGGCTGTCGGACAGCTCGTCGGCGCGGCTGCGCCAGCTGCTGTGCCGGTCGATCAAGGACGGCAAATACAACCCCTGCCAGTTAAAGCCAAAACCGTTGCCGTGCATCATCTGCATCGTCGCACCCTCGGCCGCTATGGCGAGCCAGAGCGGGGCACTCTGCCGGTGCAACGGGATCGACACGGTTTCGAGCACCGCACCCATGCCCCGGAGGCGATCGGCGGCCGCGCGCACGATCTCGTCGACCTGCGGCACACCGCGCGGATGGCCGAACCCTTCAGCGACGATTCCGATCCGCAGCCCCGCCGCTCCCGCGGGCAGGGCGTCGCGATAGGGCTTCGCGGCGGCGCCGGCGCCCTGCCGCGGGTCGAGCCCGTCCGGCCCGGCGAGGATTTCGAGCAGCAAGGCGTTGTCCTCGACGGTCGCGGTCATCGGGCCGGTGTGGTCAAGGGTCAGCTCGATCGGCATGATGCCGGTGTAGGGAACCAGGCCATAGGTCGGGCACAGCCCGTAGACGCCGCAGAACGCGGCCGGAATGCGGATCGAGCCGCCCTGGTCGCCGCCGATCGCCATCGTCGCTTCGCCGGCGGCAACGATCGCGGCACTTCCCGAGGACGAGCCGCCAGCCGAGTAGCCGGGGCGCCGCGGGTTGTGCACCGGCCCCGTCGAGCTCGTGTGGCTGCCGCCCGAAACACAGAAATATTCGCACACGGTCTTGCCGACGATCGTGCCGCCGGAGTCGAGGATGCGGGTGACGATCGTGGCGTCGATTTCGGGGACATAGCCTTCGAGGGTCGAGGCGCCGACCGCCATCGGCACGCCGGCAAGGCAGACGTTGTCCTTGAGCGCGACGGTTTTTCCGGCGAGCTTGCCCGCGGCGGCGCCGGCGATCTCGGTCTTGACGTACCATGCGCCGTGCCGGTTTTCCTCAGCCGAGGGGCGCCGGCCGGGCAGCCGCGGGTAGCCGACAACAGGCAATTCGTCCGTCATCCGGTCGAGCTCGTTGTAGGCGCCGATGCCCGGCATCAGCGCCTGATGATGCGCCGCGAGGTCCTCGTCCGAAAAGCTCATGCCGAGCTCGGCCGCGACCTCGCGCAGCTGAACCAATGTCGGCGCCTTGACCGTGCCGAGCGACATCCGCATCCCCTGCTGCCATCAGGTTTATTGAAGCGCGGCATTGACCTCCCGGCACAAGAGCCGGAGCCCACTCCGCGCCTTTGCCCGCGTTAAGGCGGCGCGCGATTGGTAAAAGTCCGGTCAGTAGCCGCCGCCGTGCCAGCTCATCGGTCCAGGCGGCTCGCACTCGTAGTCGGCGGAACCGGGAGATACGCGGCAATGGCGCTGAAGCATGCATAAGGCGAACATTTGATCAGCGGGCATTCCGGTTTGCGCCGCGGCGTATCCCCGGCAGAGCGCTTGAACCGTCGCCGTATATGAGACGCCGGAGCCGGTTTGCCCGGCGGCAGGGACGCCTGCCATCAGCCAGATGGACGCTGCCGCCACGGCGCACAAGCCGCCCGTCTTTGTCGCGCTACGTCTGATCGCGCGATCGGTTCGGAGTTGCCTCACACCTTGCGAGCGAGAAGGACGAGCCGACGCAATCAATTGCATTCACGAAGCGAACCCGCTCCCCTCGCGCGCCAGCCGCTCCAGCAACGGCGCGGGCCGCAGGCTCTCGTCCCCCGACCGCTCGGCGTAGAGCGCCAGCCGGTCGCAGACATGGCGCAGCCCGAGCCGGTCGGCATAATACATCGGGCCGCCGCGCCAGGCGGGCCAGCCATAGCCGTAGACCCAGATCACGTCGATGTCGCCGGGCCGCGCGGCGATGCCCTCCGCGAGGATGCGCGCACCCTCGTTGACCATCGGCAACACCATGCGCTCGACGATCTCCGCCGGCTCGATCCGGCGCCGGGCAATCCCGAGCCGGGCCGATGCGTCGAAGATGATCTGTTCGACCTCGGGATCCGGGACCGGCGTCCGCGAGCCGGGTTCGTAGCGGAAATAGCCCTTGCCGGTCTTTTGCCCGAAATGCCCGGCCTCGCACAGCGCATCCTCGATCGCCGCATGCTCGCCGCGCGATTTGCGGATCAGCCAGCCGACATCGAGCCCGGCCAGGTCCATCATCGCAAACGGCCCCATCGGCAAGCCAAACTCGACGAGCGCCGCTTCGACCTCGTGCGGCGAGGCGCCTTCGAGCAGCAGCCTCTCGGCTTCGGCCGAACGGCGCGCCAGCATCCGGTTGCCGACAAAGCCGTAGCACACACCCACCACCGCCGGCACCTTGCCGAGCCGCCGCGCGAGCGCCAACGCGGTCGCGACCGCATCGGGGGCGCTATGGGCGCCGCGCACGATCTCCAAGAGCCGCATGACATTGGCCGGACTGAAAAAGTGGGTCCCGACCACGTCCCGCGGGCGGGCCGTCGCGCGGGCGATCTCGTCGACGTCGAGGGTCGAGGTGTTGGTGGCGAGCAACGCCCCCGGCTTGGCGACCCGGTCGAGTGCGGCAAACACCCGCTTCTTCAGCTCCATCTCCTCGAACACGGCCTCGATCACGACATCGGCATCCCCGGCGGCGTCGACGCCGACCGCACCGGCGATCAGGTCCATGCGCCGTTCCACCTCGTCGGCAGCGAGGCCGCCGCGCGCCATCGTGGCGCGGTAATTGGCGGCGATCCGGTCGCGGCCCTTTTGCAGCAGCTCCGGGCTGGTCTCGATCAGGGTCACCGGTATGCCGGCATTGGCAAAGCACATCGCGATGCCGCCGCCCATCGTGCCGGCGCCGAGGACGGCCGCGCGGGCAATCGGGCGCGGTTGGGCGGCTGCGGGAAGGTTCGGGACCTTTGCCGCCTCGCGCTCGGCGAAAAAGACATGGCGCTGCGCTTTCGACTGGTCGCCGGCGACAAGTTGGCGGAACAGCTCGCTTTCGCGGCGCAGGCCTTCGTCGAACGGCACGGTGAAGGCGTTGCGCACCGCCTCGACGCACGCCGCCGGGGCTTCGCGTCCGCGCGCCCGGCGGGTCAGCACCGCCGCGGTCTCGTCAAAGGATTTGGGGTCGGCGCGCGCCGCTGCGATCTTGTCCTCGCGGTCGCGGACCTTTTGAAGAGGCCGCTTCTCCGCGATGGTGCTGCGCGCGAATGCGATCGCGGCGGCGGTCAAATCGCCCTCGACGATTTGGTCGACGATCCCGTCCGCGAGCGCTTCGGCCGCACCTATGGGGTCGCCGGTGACGATCATCCGCAACGCCTTTTCGGGGCCGACAAGGCGCGGCAGGCGCTGCGTCCCGCCGGCGCCGGGCAACAGGCCGAGCTTGCTTTCGGGCAGGCCGACGCGCGCCGTCGCCGCGGCGACCCGGAAATGGCAGGCGAGCGCCACCTCGAACCCGCCGCCGAGTGCCGTGCCGTGCAAGGCCGCGACAACCGGTTTCGGCATCGCCTCGATCGCGGCGATGACCTCGCCGAGACCAGGCGGTTGCGGCGGCTTGCCGAATTCGGTGATGTCGGCACCCGCAAAAAAGGTGCGCCCGGCGCAGGCGAT
Source organism: uncultured Alphaproteobacteria bacterium (assembly GCA_963712825.1). Classification (GTDB taxonomy): domain Bacteria; phylum Pseudomonadota; class Alphaproteobacteria; order ATCC43930; family CGMCC-115725; genus AP-15. Next base: position 535,186 of record CAVQJP010000024.1, on the reverse strand, counting down.
GACGACCGCCGCGACACCCGGATCGTCGCGCGCCTGCCGCAGCGCCTCGGCGAGGCCGGCGCGGACCTCCTGCTTCAGCGCGTTGACCGGCGGGTTGTCGACGGTGACGACCGCGACATTGCCGTCGCAATGCAGATCGACACTGGCGTTGATGTTGCCCATGGCTCCCATCCTTGCTCGCGGAGAGATTAACGCCAAGCGCTAAGCCGATGAAGCGCGAGGTATGCCTGAGCTAGATGCCGGCCGCGGCGGAGAACGCGCCGATCAGGGCTTCGACGGCGCCCTGTGGGTCTGCGGCGCGCATGACCTCGCCCATGACGGCAATCCCGCCGGCTCCGGCGGCGCGACAGAGCGCGGCGTTCTCCGCAGCGACCCCGCCCAAGGCAAGGACCGGACCGGGCGACACCGCAACCATCTTCGCGAGGCCGGCGAGACCGAGCGCCGGGCCGTAGCCGGGCTTGCTCGCGGTCAAAAAGACCGGGCTCACGGTCACGTAGTCGGCTCCGGCGCGCAGCCGGGCGGCGGCTTCGGCCGCGGAATGCGCCGAGGCGCCGATCAATCCCCACGGCAGAAGCACCCGGGCCGCGCCCGGATCGCCGTCAGCCGGCAGATGCACGCCGTCGGCGCCGCACGCAGCCGCCGCATCGATGTCCTCGTGCACGGTCACGACCGCGCCAAAGCGATGCCCGATTTTGACCAGCGCCGCGAGGAGGGCGCGGCGTTCCTCGGCCGGCAGGTCTTTTTCGCGCAGGCTGAACCAGCGGCAGCCGCCGGCAAACGCCGCTCGCGCGATTTCGATCAGCGGGCGCCGCGCCTGGCTCCGGTCGGATATCACCAGCAGCGGCGGCTGCGGCAAGTCCATCCGGCCGCGCCTAGGGATGCGGCGGGCCGAGCAGCACGTCGGCCGACACCGTGAGCCGGATCACCGCCTTGCCGGGCTGGGCGACCGGTGCCGCCATCGCCATCGCGGCAAAGCGCGGCATCGGCTGCGATCCGGTCTCGGCATTGCCGACGCGCAGGTCGCGGTAGCGCAGCACCGAGAGATGCACCCGGTCGGCGATCGAGGACGCGCGCTGCGCCAGTCCCGCCAGCGCTTCGGCGGTCAAATCCTCCTCGGCGCCGCGCACCGTCTCGGGCGAGACCTCGTAGGTCATCGACGACATTAAGAGACCGTCCGACTGCAACGCCCCGGCGAGCTTTAGGAGCGCGTCGGCCGCGGTGCCGCTGAGGATCAGCGCCTGGCTCGCCCGCCACCGCGAGGGACCGTTTTGCGGCTGCTCCTCGTCAACCGCGTAGCTGCCGGTCTCGACCTCGATCCCCTGCACCTGGCGCGTGCGGTCGAGCGCCGCCGTCATCCGGCGGTTGACCGTCGCCTGCAGCGCCAGCGGGTCGGCGCCGGTCTCCTCGGCCCGCAATTCGACGCGGAGCAGGTCGCGCGCGACCTTGCGCTCGGCGGTCTGGCTCAGATGCAGCACGGTCGGCGACGGCTCGCTCGCCTGCGCCAGCCCCGGGAGGGGGTGGAGAAGCATCAGCGCGACGAGGTAAACGCCGCTCAACCTGCCTCCCCGCCCGTGGGCGCGAAGGAGGAGCGAGCCCGGTATGGGAAACCGTCTTTTTCGGCCAGTTGTGGTCAACTCGCGCACCGCGTCCTTGCTCCTGCTGCAAGATTAATCTTGTGGCGCGCGGAAGTCATCCAGGCCGCCGGGCCCGGCATCGCAGCGGGCATGCGGCGCGCCGTCATACGCGGCGGTCTTGCGGCGATGACGGGTTTGGGCGATGAAGGCCGATGGCTTCGATCAAAGGTCGGCAAGGAATGCGGGCGCTGGTCACGCGTCCCCGCGAGGAGGCGGAAGCGCTGGCCGCGGCGCTGGCGGCGCGCGGGTTCGAGGCGCTGGTCGAGCCGATGATGCAGATCCGTTTCCGCGACGCGGTCCTCGATCTTGGCGGGGTCCAGGCGGTGTTGTGCACCAGCGCCAATGGCGCGCGCGCGCTGGCACGGGCGACCGGCGAGCGCACGGTGCCGCTTTTTGCGGTCGGCGACGCCACCGCGGCGCGCGCTCGCGCCGAAGGCTTTGCCGAGGTGACGAGCGCCGGCGGCGACGCCGCAGATCTCGCGCGTCTGGCCAACGAGCGGCTGCGCCCGCAGGACGGACGGCTGCTCCATGTTTGCGGCAGCGAGATCGCGGGCGAGCTCGCCGGAGCGCTGCGCCGGCGCGGTTTTGGCGTCGAGCGGGCGGTGCTTTACGAGGCCCGGCCGGTGCCGGCGCTGAGCCCCGCCGCGGTTCGCGTGCTCGCGGCCGGCGAGATTGATTTCGCATTGTTTTTTTCGCCGCGCACGGCGGCAATTTTTGCCCGGCTTGCCGAGGCAGGCGGTGTCGCGCAGCGTTGCGCGACGGCGATCGCGGTCTCGATCAGCGCGGCGGCCGATGCAGCGCTCGACAGCATTCCCTGGCGCGAGCGCCGGGTGGCTCCGCGGCCCGACCAGCCGGCGCTGCTCGATCTCCTCGACCTTATCGTTGCCGAGCGGCGGCGCGGCTGAGCGCGATGGCGGACGACCGTAACCAGCCGCTCGCGGAGGACCCCGCTCCACCCATCGCTCCCGAACCGAGCGCGGCCGAAGAGCCGTTGCCCGTGGCGTCGGCATCAGGACGCGCCGCGCGGGCCGCAACGCTTTGGCTCGCGGGGTTGCTGGTGCTCGTGATCGCCGGGGTGGCGCTGTCGCCGTTTTGGGCGCCGGCGACGGCGCGGCTGTTGCCGTGGGGTGCCGCTCCGACAGCAGCGGATTATCATGCGCTGGCCGCGCGGGTCGCCGTGGTCGAGCAGCGCCCGGTCCCGCCCGCGATCGACGTCGACGCGATCAAATCGGCGCAAGCGGCAGCGGCCGAGCGGGTCGCCGCGTTAGCGTCGGCGGTTGAGGCTCTTCGGTCAAGCCAGGGAGAGGCAGCCGCAACCAAGGCCGCATTAACGCAGCTGAAGCAACGCGTCGACACGATCGCGGCACAATCGAGCGCCGGCGCCGCAACGGCAACCGCTGAAACCCAAAAAATCCAGCAGGAGCTGGCGCAGAGCCGCGCCGAAAACCAGGATTTGGGCGACCGCCTCGCCGCGGTTCAGCATCAGGTGCAGGCGCAAGGTAATGCCGACCGCAATGGCTCGGTTCTGGTGCTGGCGCTGCTGCAGCTACGCGAGGCCGTCGAAGCGGCGCGGCCGTTCGCGGCCGAATATGCTGCCTTCAAAGACGCCGCGGCCGGCGACCCCGACCTGACCGCCGCGGCAGAGCCACTCTCGGACGCTGCCGGCAGCGGGGTCGCGAGCCTAGCGGCGCTGCGTCACGGGCTCACGGATTTGGCCGCGCAAATTACCACTGCCGCAAAACCGACTGCCGGGAAGCTACGCTGGTGGCGAGAGGCGCTCGACCGCCTGCAAGGGCTGGTCACGATCCGCCATGTCGGCGGCAAGGCCGAGACCGGACCCGAGGCCGCGATCGCAGCCGCGCAAGCGGCGCTGGCGCAAAACGATCTCGCCGGGGCCGTCGAGCCGGTCGAAGGACTGACGGGGGCTGATGCCGAAGCGGCCCGGCCGTGGTTGCGGCTGGCGCGCCGGCGGCTCGCCGCGCAGGCCGCCCTGACGCATTTGCAGGCGCTGGCAACCGCGCGCCTCGGCAACGCTTTGTCAGCCCCGCCGGCGACACCCGCGGCGCCAGGGCCGGGCGCCGCGCCGGCGCAGCCTGCGGCGCTCCCGAAGACCCCGTCCTGATGCGCGCGCTCGCGGCGCTGATCGTGATCGCGGCGCTGGCCGCGGCGGCGGTGTTTCTGACCGACAACCCCGGCCATGTCGAGGTTCTGTGGCAGGGCTGGCAGGTCGACACCTCGATCGGGGTGCTGGTCGCCGCCGCCGCGCTGGCGGCGCTGGCTGCGGCTTTTGTCTTGTGGTTGCTGGCGCGGCTGCTGGGCAGCCCCCGCGCCTTTCTGCGGCGACGGCGCGAGCGGCGGCGGCGCGCCGGGTACGAGGCGCTGACCCGCGGCATGGTCGCGGTTGCCGCCGGCGATCCCAACGAGGCGCGGCGCCACGCCCGCCGGGCCGAGGCGTTGCTCGCCGAACCGCCCTTGACCCTGCTGCTGTCGGCGCAGGCGGCGCAGCTCGGCGGCGACGAGCTTGCGGCAAAAGAATTCTTCACCGCGATGCTCGACCGCTCCGAGACCGAATTCCTGGGCTTGCGCGGGTTGCTCAACCAGGCGCTGCGCGAGGGCGACCGCGACACCGCGCGCCGTCTCGCCGGACGCGCCGTTGCTCTGCGCCCCGAGGCCGGCTGGGCGGCGTTGAGCCTGTTCGACCTCGAAGCCCGCGACGGCCGATGGGAGGCCGCCCGCGCCGCGCTCGAAAAGGCGGCGAAGCGGCGGTTGGTCGCACCCGAGGCCGCGCGCCATCATCGCGGCGTGATCCTCTATGAGCTGGGCCGTGCCGCAGCAGCGCAAGGCGACCGCCAGCGGGCGCTGGCGCTGGCCGGCGAAGCGCGGTCGCTGACGCCGGACCTCGCCGTCCCGGCGACCCATTACGCGCGGCTGTTGCGGGCCGAGGGCCGGCCGGGCCGCGCCGCCAGGGCTATCGAGCGCGCCTGGCAGACCGCTCCCCAGCCTGAGCTGGCGCAGGCCTATGGCGAGATATCGGAGGACGAAACCGCGCTCGCCCGGCTGGCGCGCTATGAGCGCCTCGCGGCACAGCACTCGTCGGCCCGCGAAAGCCATGCGGCGCTCGCCGACGCGGCGCTTTCGGCCCAGCTTTGGGGCGAGGCGCGCCGTCACCTCGAACGGGCGCTGGCGGCCGATCCGCCGCCCTTTGCCGCCCTACCGGGAAATGCCCGAGCAGAGCCGCCGCTGATGCCCGCGATCGCGGGTCGCGACGACATCCTTTCCCGCGCCACGCCGCGGCTCTGCCTGATGATGGCGCGGGTCGCAGAAGCCGAGGACGATCCCGCCGCCGCGCGCCAGTGGCGCGACCGCGCCGTCCATGCGCTGCCCGACCCGCGCTACGTCTGCGCCGATTGCGGCGGCGAAAGTGCCGAATGGCGCTCGCTGTGCCCGCATTGCGGCGCCTTCGACACGCTCGCCTGGCGAACCCCGGCCCGGACCGGTTTCAGCGCCGCGCTGCCGGCCTTGGTCGAAGCGCCGGCGCCGGCCGACCCGACCGCCGCGCCCGAGACCGCATTGCCGGCGGCCGAGCCGCGGAGCCGCTGACCTTGCTGTCGCATCCAAATGGCTTGGCGCACGCGCCGAAACGCGCTATCCGTCATCGCCGCAGCCCCGGTAGCTCAGTGGTAGAGCAACCGCTTCGTAAGCGGTAGGCCGTTGGTTCAAATCCGACTCGGGGCACCATAGTTTTCAAGCGCTTGCGGCCTAACCGCTAACCCGGTGTCAGGAGATTGACCGTTGGGCCAGCGGATCGGCTAACAGTCGCCTGACCCGGTGTACCGGTTGCCTATGGCGCCTCTATCTCGTCAGTCTTGACCCGAACTCAAGTGTGTCGGCCCATCGCCTCGGATGTCGCTCGTCAAATGCGAGTGGTCAGACCCCGACCAGTTGCGAGTTCGGCAAAATGTCGTCGTCCAAAAATCACCCTATTCGGTTGCCCTTTCGGGAATGGCAGACGCCTCCTGCTTACTCCAATTGCAAAATAAAAAATGCAAAGTTCACCCAATAATATTTCGATCGAAGCCGGTTCTACGACGGATGAAATTAAGAAACCGGACACATCGCAGGTAAGAAACGACCCACATCCAACCATCGTGCTATCAGAACCTGTCGTTCCGCTCCACGTGTCATTACTTGCACCGATGTCAATCGAGTCGCCTAATAGCCCGAACCGATAGCCAATTCCGAGTGTAATGCCCATGGGGGTTGAGGCAAAGGTAACCGACCAGAAGCAGGCTAAACTATCGGTAGAGCAGCCAAGCTGCGGTGGAGGGAACTGTACGCTAGGAGAACTCGAATGAAAAATCAGTAACGCCAGTTTGTACGCCATTCATATAGGAATAGCTGCCGCTGCTGTTGATACTCGGGATATCCAGTTGCCCTACGACAAAGGGAAACTGCGGCACCATACTGCTAGATCCGTTTTTGGGAGCACACGATGTCTCATAAAGCGTCCAAATCACGTCAGCTTTTGCACTCAGTGCCGTGCTGATCAGGATTAGCGTAACGAGCATGAACCAACGCGCTGCATTTTTTAGCATTTCCACCTCCCAGGGATGGGGAAAGCGAACTCAAAGCCTAGCTCTCGGTTCCCCATCTCAGGATTATGACGCTTGACCTGACTGAAGACGAGACCCGCGCGCTGGTGCGCCTGCTGCGCAAGACGCTCGACGAAGACCCCTTTCCCCTGGCGCCGCGGCTTGACCCGCTTAAAACCATCTTGGCCAGCCCGACCCATCAGCGTCGGATCATTGCATCGGACGGATAGGGCGCGAGCAGCGATTTGAGCTGCGGAACGTCGGCTGGCTCATCCCGGCTGTGCCGGTGGAGCGCAGGCCGACTGGGGTGCTACTGGTGCGATGCGGACCAGGATTTGGCCATGCAGCCCGCACCAGCCGCTGGCGGGGCCGTAAAGGCAGCCTTCGAACGCCTGCAAGGTCGTATCGCGAAAGATGGCGCTGATCGCAGCGTCGTCGCGCCGCCATCGCTCCTCGACTGCCGCTTGGAACCCGGCCAGCGGCACCGGGGGCGTAACGCATCTCTGATTTGGTTGCCCATAATCGGCGACGAGCGCTGCCGCTATCGCGCGAAAGGCCGGGGGATTGATTTCGTGACCTAGAGGCTCCAGTTGAATGCGTTTCAGCCCATGCGTCGCCTTGTCCATCTGAAAGAACACCGCGACCGGCACGCCGCCGAGGCTCTCGCCCCCCAACACCACATCAGCGTAGCTATCGCCAAAATCGAGCGGTTGTGGCAGCCGCCTCGCGGCTGTCCCCAATTGCCGCACCAGCGCGTCCGCCGACTCGCCCCAATGGATGTTGCGAAGCAGCACCGTAAGACCCTCCGCTGCAGAAGCTGGCCACGCCATCATCACGGCCAAAGCTGCCCAAATCCACGTGGGACTACGAACGTTGCGCATGGGCCGGCACATCGCATTGCTGCCGAGAGCGGCAATCCTCTCGCCGTTGCGAAGCCGGCACGCTGCTGGCATGTTGCGGCCAGCACAAAGAGAGAACGAAAATGGCTGCCGGTTCCAAGCTGATAATCACCGAAGCTCCAAGCTGATAATTACCGAAGCCGAGCGCGCTTCCCATGACGGATCAAGTCGGCATCCCGACCGATGGGCTCGGTCGGCTGCTGACCGAGATCCACACCTGGCTTGACGAGAATTGGGGCGCCGATGGTTGGGTCATCCGCGCGTTGCTCGCAAGGTTACGAAGAAGCCGTGGAAAAGGCGCGATGTTTTGACCGCGCTTACAAAAAACACCGCAACCCTCGCGCGGCTTTTAGGATTTCTTCGGTTACCGGAACCGATCGACAACCATAAAACGCGCTATACTGAAGATTTTAACCATAACTAAATATCGACGACGGTTGTTGCAACCAAACTGGAAACATATAAGTATCGATGCGGTCGGGTGGCTGTACCGTCTTTGAGGTTGGCGTAAGGGTAGTAGTCAAGTTGCGCGTCATTTGTGCGCGATGCCCGCGTTGTTGCAGGGATACAACGATCTGTTTGTGGCTTGTCGAATTCGTAAAGCGAGCAAGGAAGCAGCGTAACAAGGCTTTGAGCCGAACGAAGGCACGTTAGCGGCCTCCAAATAAAGACGTGGGGGAGGAAGCCATGAAAGACTTAATGTGGGCTTTAGTTCGCCCGCTGTCGCCCACCGGCCAGCGTTGCCTCAGCTACGCCTTGGTGCTCATAGCTATGCTGCTCGGCGCCGCTTTTTGTATCGCCGGAGACTTTTAGTGCAGACATTAAGGGACGTTATGCGTCAAGAGCCGCTCTGGCTGTTGCGCTTGATCGGCAGCCCTTTTTTGTCCCGGTGTGCTTCGCTGTCTACCTGGGATTGCGGTTCGCCTTGATCGCCTGGGTTCCGATCCAGCAACACTCTGACGAGCTATGGTACTACAACAGGGCGGTAGCGGTGGCGGCCGGTCAGGGGTATTCCGAACATCAGGTGTTGACTGCTTATTGGCCGGTCGGGTGGCCGGGCCTTCTAGGGATTGTGTTTTGGCTGGTGGGCTCGTCGCCCTTTGCCGGCCAAATGGTGAATCTTCTGTGTTCGGCCGCGATATTCGTGCTGTCCCTTCGTCTCGGCGCTGTCTTGTTTAGAGACGGATTGATCGGCCGGTTAAGCGTATTAATTCTGACGATCTGCCCAAATCAGATAGCGTACGTTCCGGTACCTGGTACAGAACTCTTCTAATAGCGCGCTCTTGCTTTTCGCCGTCTACCGTCTCGTTTCTTCGGGCGGTTGGTGGCGGCGACGCCGCCTGCGGCATCGCGTTTGGGATTGCAACGTTGACGAAAGCGCAAACCCTCTTTCTCCCAGCTACACTATTTTTTGTTAGGTGGGCCGTTTCCGAGAGTCAGCGGCGGTCATTCCCGCAATTGGGCCGCGCGGCCGTGGTCTACGCGACTATGGCCGTCGCTATCCTACCATGGACCATTCGCAACTACTTCGTCTTCGGCAACTCGTGCCGATTTCCACCAATGGCGGACTGGTCTTTCTGACTGGCGGACGCAGAGGGATAAGCCTCCACGGAGGTTCTTTGCATAATAAAGAATTGTGTCCGTTAAATTCCCAAACGCGCGAGACGTATTACCGTGGCTTGTGCTTCGTTTCCAGATAATTTCGCTACAGAAGTTTACTGGCGCAAATACGCCATCGAGTAAGATTTTGAGGTAATGGCTGGCGGTGGGGTCGCAGTGCAGGTAGAGCGAGCCGGTCGGCTTCAAGACGCGGTGCAATTCGATCAGGCGGACGGCCATCATCGCCAGATAGGCCATCATGTCGTTCTCGCCAAGAAACGAGCGCAGCGCGCGCAGCAATTCGGCCGCCTGCGTCGCGGGCGATGCCAGAACCTCGGCGAAGGCGCGCTCGGCCTCCTCGCCCCAATGCCAGGTGTCCTCAAAGGCTTCGATCTGCGCGTCGGCGGCCTTGCCGGTCGGGCTCTTGAACAGGACGTTGTAATTGGCCTGGCTGTTGAACGGCGGATCGAGATAGATCAGGTCGATGCTGTCGCCAGCGATCTCGTCGCGCAGCACGCGGAGATTGTCCCCGTAGTAAAGTGCGTTTGCCATTCCGCCACTTTCCGGCCCCCGAGCTCTCTCCCTCCGCCCGGAGTGGAAATCCTACAGTATCGGTCGTCCAATTTCCACCCGATGGTTTCAAGCCTCCGGTAACGAAGCGGTTCGACGAACTCGGCAACCTGGTTGAGAGTGCGGCCCGAAAGAATTTCGTATGGTCGGACAGTTGGCCGTCATTCCCGCGGAAGCGGGAACCCAGGGGCAAAGCTTGAGGCGCTTGGCCCCCTGTTTCAGGCCCTGGGCGCGCTCTCGACCCCCGCCCTTTCGCAGTCGTGGGCGCCGGCATGACGAACAGTGCGTGCAGCCCGCGGAACCCTGTCGCTCTGGGATCGGGGTTACGGTCGGCGCCTCTTGCATGTGCGCGCTCGGCAGCGCATCCCGCCGTGGCGGCGGCGGCAGCGGCGATCTATGCTTCGGCGCGGAACACGCGGTGAGGAAGCGGGACGATGGCCGACTTGCAGAACAAGATCGTGCTGGTGACGGGTGCCGGCGCCGGGATCGGGCGGGCGACCGCGCTGGCGATGGCCGCGGCGGGGGCGGCGGTGGCGGCGGCCGACATCGACCCTGCGGCGGCGAACCGGACCGCGGTCGAGGCCGCCGGCAACAAAGGCCGCGCGATTGCGATCGAGGCCGATTGCGGCGACGTCGCCAGCATCGACGCGATGGTCGCGCGCACCGTCGCCGAGCTCGGCCGGCTCGACGTCATCGTCAACAATGCCGGGGTCACCCGCTATGCCGAGATCATGGAGCTGACCGAAGCGGATTGGGACCGCATCCACCGGGTCAACGCCAAAGGCGTGTTCTTTTGCCTGCAGCGCGCAGCGCGGGCGATGATCGCGCAACATCAAGCCGACGGGCATGGCGGGCGGATCGTCAACATCGCCTCGATTTCGGGCCGCGGCTATCCGGGCGCTTCGAACGCCGCCTATGCCGCGAGCAAGGGCGCGGTGATCGCACTGACCAAGACCGCAGCGCAGCAGCTCGGCCGCTACGACATCAATGTCAACGCGATCTGCCCAGGCGTCACGCGGACCGAGCTCGGCGCCCGCAACGCCGTCGCGCGCGCCGCCGAGCGCGGCATCACGGTCGCCCAGTTGCAGGCCGAGCAGGAGGCGCAGATCCCGATCCGCCGCGCCAACCTGCCCGAGGACATCGCCGCGATGGCGGTGTTTCTCGCCTCGCCAGGTGCCCGCAACATCACCGGCCAATCCTACAACGTCGACGGCGGGCTGGTGCCGAGCTGACGCCTTACGCCGATCGGCCGGCTCAATGATCCGATATACCCGTCATCTCCGCGCCAACGGAGGGTTGTCCGGAGAAACCGCGCGGTGGCGAAAGCGAAGAAGCAGTTCGCCCGTTTCGTCTTGGCCGGGCTCGACCCGGCCATCCACGCCTTGGCCCGAACAAAGACGTGGATACGCGGGACAAGCCCGCGCAAGACGGGGTTCAGGTGGTCCCATAGTACTCAAGCATGCGTAGATCGCAGACACCCCTTCCCCGGACAGTTTCTGGCCATAGCGGGAACAACGGCGGTACAGCGACACCGCCGGTTCGATCCCGAAAGTTGCCGCGGCTGTTGAGCGCGCGGCTGCCGTTTTTTTATGGCTGGGTCGTTCTGGGGTGCCTGTGCTGCGCCGGATTTTCGCGCCAGGGCGGGGCGACGGCGACCTTCTCGGTTTTTGTCGAGCCCTTGACCCGCGAATTCGGCTGGTCGCGCACCGCCGTTTCGGGCGCGGCGTCGTTGGGCGGGGTGCTGGCGGCGTTGCTGTCGCCGCTGATCGGGCCGGTGCTCGACCGCCACGGCTCGCGCGCGGCGCTGTGCCTCGCCGTCCTCGGCACCGGGATCGCGGCGCTGCTGCTGTCGCTGACCCAGTCCCTCTGGGTCTTTTACCTGCTGTTCTGCATTGCCCGGCTGAACTGGGCGAGCCCGTTCGAGCTCGGCATCTACGGCGCCCTCAACAACTGGTTCGTGGCCCGGCGTCCGCTGGCGAATTCGGTCGCGACGGTGGCGCAGATGGCGGGGCTGGTGGCGATGCCGCTGATCGCCCAGCTGGCGATGCGCGGCCATGGCTGGCGCGCCGGCTGGATCGCGATCGGTCTGACCGTGCTGGCGGTCGGCTTTGTGCCGGTATGGCTGTTTCTGGTCCGCCGGCCCGAGGATCTGGGCCTGCTGCCCGACCATGCCCCGGCTCCGGCCGCGCACGCGGTCCGCACAACTCTGCCGGCGGTACATGTCGAAGCGAGCTTTTCGCGGCGGCAGGCGGTGCGCACCCCGGCCTTCTGGCTGCTGCTCGGCTACACCGTCCTCGTTTACCCGGTGCAGGCCGGGGTCAGCCTGCATCAGGCGGCCAATCTGATCGAGCACGGCGTAGCCCCGACGATGGCGGCCTCGATCGTCAGCCTGTTCTCGCTGACCTCGGGCGTCGCCAGCGCCGCCTGCGGGCTGATGCCGCGATCACTGCCGATCCGTTACCCGATGGCGGTCGGCGGCGTGTTCCTGACGATCGGCTGCGCGGCGATGATCGGGATCGCCTCGACCTTGCAGGGTGCCGTCGCCGCGGCGCTCTTCGGGCTCGGCATCGGGGCGATGCTGACCCTGCTGCCGATCGCCTGGGCCGATTATTTCGGCCGCGCGAACTACGCCGCGATCCGCGGGCTGGCGTTGTCGGCGCAGGTATTGGCGCAGGCCGCCGGCCCGCTGTTGTCGGGGGCATTGCACGACTGGACCGGCAATTACACGCGCTCGCTCGAATGCTTCACGGCGCTGTCTTCTCTCAGCATCCTCGCAGCATTGGCCGCGCGCCGGCCGCGTTCCCAGCCGGCGTGACAACGCGTCGCTTGCGGATGACTCTGATGGGCAGGTGCTTATGATGGATGGTCCGGGGCCCCGCGAGCTGTGAGGAAGTTCCTCCACAGAAAAGTTGTCGTTCCGGGATGCCCAACGGGCAGGCCCGGAATCCATGAACACAGCGGTTCGTCATATTTTCGATGCTGTGTTCATGAGTTCCGGGCTCGCGGGCCTTGCCCGCGCCCGGGAATGACAAGTTACGATACCTTAACAGCCTCGTGCGTCGGGATGACCTTATAGCTTCGGAGCACGCGTCAGGTTCGTCCCCTGGCAGCTCAGGGCCGGCGCGCCGCCCCGGCCTTGTCGAGCAATTCGGCCAACACCTCGTAGGGCTGGGCCCCGACCACCCCATAGCGCGCGGCGACAAAGGTCGGGACGCCGGTGACGCCATAGGCGTGCGACTTGGCCCAGTCGGCGTCGACCGCATCCTTAAAGCGGCGCTCGGACAGGACCGCGCGCGCCTCCTCCGCCGGAAGTCCGACGGCTTGCGCGATCTCGACCAGGGTGTCGGGGTCGCCGATGTTGCGGGCCTCGACAAAATAGGCGCGATAAAGCGCGTCGTGGATCGCCTCGCCGCCCGGCTGGGTGTCGGCCCACTTGCCCAGCTCCTGGGCGAGCCGGCTGTTGTAGGTGTGGGTGCGGCGGCCGTAGGGCAGCCCCTCGGCGTCCATCAGCGCCTTCATGCGGGTATACATCGCCTCGGGGTCGATGTTGCGGCCGGCGTAGAGCTCCGCCATCGAGCGCCCTTCGGCCGGAGTCTCGGGGTGCAGCGGAAAGTGAACCAGCGTGGTTTCGACTTCGAACGCCTGCTTCAGCTTTTCAATACGCACGGTACTGAGATAGCACCAGGGTCAGACGTAGTCGGTAAAGATCTCCAAGGTCACCGGGGCCGTCATCGGCATTCTCCTCGCGTCGGAATGTTCATCTTTGCCTTAATCCCGGATTTGGCAAGCGCCGTCAGCCGGCGGAAACGCGGAACCCGAGGCGCTGGCCGGTCAGAAAGGTCGCATAGAAATAGAGCTCGGCGTCGAGCGCGCGTTTGATGTTGTCGGTGCGGCGAAAGCCGTGCTGCTCGCCGTCGAACAGCAGGTAAAGCGACGGGATCTGCCGGCGGCGCAACGCCTCGACCATCGCCTCGGCCTGCTCGGGCGGCACGACCCGGTCTTCCGCACCCTGGAAGAACGCGACCGGCACCGAGAGCAGCTCCGCGCTGTTGACCGGCGAGCGCGCGGCGTAAAGGTCGCGGCGCTCGGGATACGGCCCGATCAGCCCGTCGAGATACCGCGACTCGAATTTATGGGTGTCCTTGGCCAGGGCTTCGAGGTCGCTAACCCCGTAATAGCTGGCGCCGGTCTTGAACTCGCTGCGAAAGGTCAGCACCGCCAGGGTCGTGTAGCCGCCGGCGCTGCCGCCGCTGATCGCCCACCGTTCGCGGTCGACCGCACCTCGCTCGGCCAGATGGCGGGCGCCGTTGACACAGTCGGCGACATCGACAATCCCCCAATTGCCTTGCAATCGCAGACGGAACTCGCGGCCGTAGCCGGTGCTGCCGCCGTAATTGACGTCGAGCACGGCAAAGCCGCGGCTCGTCCAGTATTGCGTGCCCCAGCTCAATGTCGGCGAGGCGGCGGCGGTCGGGCCGCCATGGCAATGGACGATGAGCGGCGGCAATTCGGCCTCGGGAGCGACAAAATCGCTGTTTTGCGGCGGGTAGAACAGGCCGTGGGCCTGCTGCCCGTTATCGGTGTCGAAAGTGACCGGCTGCGGCGCCGACAGACAGCCGCGATAGGCCGCGACATCCTGGGTGGTCGAGCGGCGCAGGATTGACGTGCCGCCGGTGGCGAGGTCGAGCTCGACGATTGCCGCCGGCTCGGTCGGCGAGCCGCCGCGGAAATAGACCCGGCCGCCGATCGCGCGGACCGAGGAGATGTCCTGGTAGGATGTCGCCATCGGGCGCGCGTCCAACGAAGCGAGATCGACCGCTCCGAGGCGGTGGACGCCGTTTTCGACATAGCTGCAGACGAGCCTGTCCTCCGATGCGAAGGCGTAGGTCGACATGCGGAAATTCCACTGCGGCCGGCCGAATTCCGCCGCCAGAGGCCAGACCGGCTCGATCGCGGCCGGTTCGGCGAGTGCCTCGCCCTGCACCCGGAACAAATTCCACCACCGGCCGCGCACGCTTTCCTGGGCGCGGTCGGACACGAAATAGAGGCTGCCGTCGGGCGACCATTCCGGCTGGAAGACCGACTCGTCGTCGCCGCCGGCGACCCGGCCTTTGCGCCCGACCGAGCCGTCCGCGGCGATCTCGCCGACCCACAATTCGCAGCCGACCCACGGCATCAGCGGATGGTCCCATTCGAGCCAGGTGAGGCGCTTTCCGTCGGGGCTGAGGCGAGGTGCCGCATAAAAATCGCGGCCCGATTGCAGGACACGCTGCGGCCCGGTGCCGTCGAGCGGAACCTCGACCAGGGTATTTGCCGGCTCGCGCGCGCCTGACGTGTGGTCCTCGCGCACCCAGATCATACGGCCGCGCGCCGCGTCCATGACGCCGTCGGCATAGCGCAGCCCGCGCGGCCGGGGCGGTTCGGGGGTGATCGGCAGGGGTGCGGCACCCGGAAGCTGGCAGTACAGCCGCTGGTCGGCGTCTTTGCTGAAATAGACGGCGCCGGCGCTCACCAGGTACGCGCCGCCGCCATATTCGTGGACGCGGGTACGTATGTTGAAAGGGGGGCCGCTATCGGTCGCCATGGGCGGGGTCACGTCGGCCGTTATGCCGTCCGCGCCGCGGCGCACCAGCACCGAGCGACCGCCTTCCTGCGGGCGTGATTCGAGCCAGTAGACATCTACGCCGTCGAGGCCGATCTCGCCGAGCCCGATCGACGAGGCGACGATCATGTCGGAGGTGATCGGCGACGACCACGAGCCGTAAGCGGCGGTTTTTGCTTCGGACATGACGGCCTCCCGCGCGGGCCAGACGAGGATGCGTGCCGCTCTCGTGACAACCGGGGCTTAGCATGCCTGCGGCGGGCCGGAATGGCCGACCCGCCGCAGTGGAGGAAAGAGCATGAAAGGACTGCCCTTTCTCCTGGTGCTGCGGCTTCGCCTGTGGCGGCGGCGCGTCATCCGCGTCATCGTCACGCTGAGCCGGCACCAGGAGCGGCCGGTCGGGGTGCACGCTCCGACCGGCTACCTCCGCAAATATAAGCCGTGTTGCCCGGCGGGTCTACTTTGGCCGATAGCATACGGTTCCGGCGCGCAAAAGGCGGCGAGCCGAGCCCGCTTTGGCTTTGCAACCGGGCGCGACAGCCCCATTCTGTTGTCAGACAAACACGCGCGAGATCAGACATGGCCTTTTCCCTGACCGACAACACCAGCGGCGCCGTCCCGATCACCCCATTGACCAAGGGCCGGTTCGCGTCCTGGGCCGCGGCGGCGCCCGACCCCGAGCGCAACTGGGCGCAGTCGACCGGCTTTGCCGCCGATGCCGGCAAGCTCTCTCTGGTGCCAGGCGAGAACGGCCGGCTCGGCCGGGTGCTGGTCGGGCTCGGCGGCGAGAGCGATGCGGCATCGTCGATCTGGGCATTGGCCGGGCTGCCGGACGCGTTGCCGGAAGGCAGCTACCGGCTCGACCCTGGGCCGGCGGGCGCCGACCCGACCCGCCTCGCGCTCGGTTGGGCGCTCGCGACCTATGCCTTCACCCGCTATCACGCCAAACCGGCGAGCGGCGCCACCTTGGTCTGGCCCGAGGGTGCGGACCGCGGCCTCGTCGAGCGGCTGGCGCGCGCCGTCTTTCTCGCCCGCGACCTGGTCAACACCCCGGCCGGCGATCTCGGCCCCGAAGAGCTGGCGCAGGCGGCGGCCGGCGTCACCGAGGCGGCCGGCGCCTGCCACCGCGTCATCGTCGGCGACGAGCTCCTCGCCGAGAACTACCCGACGATCCACGCCGTCGGCCGGGCCAGCTCACGCCCGCCGCGGCTTGTCGACATCGTATGGGGCGAACCGGCTGCACCCAAGGTGACGTTGGTCGGCAAGGGCGTGTGCTTTGACACCGGCGGGCTCGACCTTAAACCTGCTGGCGGCATGCGGATGATGAAAAAGGACATGGGCGGCGCCGCGATCGTGCTCGGTCTCGCCCAGGCGATCATGGATGCGAGATTGCCGGTGCGCCTGCGGGTGCTGCTGCCGTGCGTTGAGAATTCGGTGTCGGGCAATGCAATGCGCCCGCTCGACATCGTGCGCACGCGCAAGGGGCTGACCGTCGAGATCGGCAACACCGACGCCGAAGGGCGCCTCATTTTGTGCGACGCGCTCGCCGAGGCCTCGACCGAAACACCGCAAATGCTGGTCGACATGGCGACCCTGACCGGCGCGGCGCGGGTGGCGCTCGGCCCGGAGCTGGCGGCGCTCTTCTGCAACGACGACGCACTCGCCACCGCGCTGCTTGCCGCCGCCGCCGCCGAAGAGGACCCGATGTGGCGGATGCCGTTGTGGCGGCCCTACCGCCGAATGATCGACAGCAAGATCGCTGACCTCAACAACGTGTCGGAGGGGCCGCACGCCGGGGCGATCACCGCGGCGCTCTATCTGCAGGAATTTGTCGATCCCGGCATTCCGTGGGCGCATCTCGACGTCATGGCGTGGAACCCGCAAAGCCGCCCCGGCCGCCCCGAGGGCGCCGAAGCCACCGCCTTGCGCGCCCTTTACACCCACATCGCCGGGCGGTTCGGATAGTGGCGACATCCAGCCGGACGGGGTAGCCGCCAATAGTCGTCACGGCGGGATTGCTTCGTCGCTTCGTTCCTCGCAATGACAGTTTCGCTTGTCATTCAGTGGTCGTCACAGCGGGATTGCTTCGTTACTCCGTTCCTCGCTATGACAGTTTCCCTTGTCATTGCGAGCGAAGCGAAGCAATCTCGATATCTTGAAGAAGTTGCCACGAGAGAGCGGCCGATGAGTGCTTCCAAATCCCAAGTTGAGACTCAAATCATCCCGTATCTTTTTTACCGTGACGTGCCGGCTGCGCTCGACTGGCTGGGGCGCGTCTTTGGCTTCACCGAAGAGCTGCGGCATGCCACGCCGAGCGGGATGCACGCGCAAATGATGCTTGGCGGGCAACGGATCATGATGGGGCAGGGCAGCCAGGACTGGCGGATGCAAAGCCCGCGCGAGACCCAGGTCGCGACGACCGGGATCTTCGTCTACCTGCCCGATGTCGACGCGCATCACGAGCGGGCGCGCGCTGCTGGCGCCGAGATCGTTCAACCGCCGCGTGACGAGGATTACGGGCGTACCTACACCGCGCGCGACCTCGATGGGCACCCCTGGTTTTTCACCACTCCGCCGGGGTAAACGGCGCCTCGCCGCTTGGCCACGCCGGCGGAGCCCTGCAGGCCCCGCGCGACCGTCGGCACGAGATCTGCTCGAACAGCAGCTCGATCGTGCGGCGGTCGACGCCGTCACTCGCCATCATCAGGCCGACCAGCGGATCCTGTACCAGTTCGGCGAGTGAAGAGCTTCGGGTGCAAATCCCTCTGTCGTTGTCTCCGTTCATCGCCGTGGTCCCTGTCAAATCCGAGCTCGTCGGATGATTAATATTTAATGCGGTCGGTGCGGCTCGCAATCCCGCAGCTCGCAACGCCGCCGCGGCGCAGGCATCCGCGCGCGCCGGTCACCATGTTTCCGGAACGTTCGCCCGCTCTTGGCAACCGATCGGCTGCAACCGATTCGAGCGCGGATGGCGCCGCGCCCTCGTCCGGGGCTGCGGATGGTGCCGCGCCCTCGTCCGGGGCTATAGTGCGGGATCGCGCAAGGAGGAAGGGATGCACCTCTTCAAGGAACAGGCGGTCCGGGATTATGCGGCGGCGGCGAAGACCATCCCGGTCGTCGATCACGGTCCCTATTTCGCCGGGGAAAAGGGCGCGCTCGGCCGCCTCGCCCGCGAGGTGGCGCGCGCCTGCGAAGACATCGGCTTCTTTTATGCGCTGAACCACGGCGTGCCGGACGCGCTGGTCGACCGCGCCTTTGCCGCGTCGCGCTGCTTTTTCGCATTGCCGCCCGACCAGAAGCTGGCGCTCCGGCTCAACGAGAACAACATCGGCTATTTGCCGGTCAACGCCTCGGTGCAGGGCGCCTCGACCGTTCACAAGGCGACCAAGCCCAACCAGAACGAGAGCTTTTTCCTGAGCCACGACCGCGGCCCCGACCATCCGGACGTGGTCGCGCACACGCCGTTGCGCGGGCGCAACCAATGGCCCGCCGACATGCCCGGCATGCGCGCCGACATGATGGCCTATTTCGCCGCGCTGGGGGCGATGTGCGACCGGATGCTGCCGGCG
The DNA here is from genome assembly GCA_963712825.1 of uncultured Alphaproteobacteria bacterium. GTDB lineage: Bacteria > Pseudomonadota > Alphaproteobacteria > ATCC43930 > CGMCC-115725 > AP-15. Next base: position 516,721 of record CAVQJP010000024.1, on the reverse strand, counting down.
TTTGCCGTGGCGCTCGGCATGCCGGCCGATTTCTTCGCCGGGTATTTCGACGACGAGGCGCACGCCACCTTGCGCTTTCTGCATTACCCGCCGCAGGACACCGACGAGGACAACGTCTTTGGCCAGGGACCGCACACCGACAACAGCTTTATGACCGCGTTGGCGCGCACCGATGTGCCGGGGTTGGCGGTGCGGCTGCCTTCCGGCGAGTGGCTGGCGCCGCCGGTCATTCCGGGGACCTTTCTGATCAACCTCGGAAACATCATGCGGCGCTGGTCGAACGACCGCTTTCTGTCGACCCCGCACGGCGTTCTCAATGATTCGGGCACCGACCGCTATTCGATCGCCTATTTCCACAGTCCGAACCCGGACCGGGTCATCGGATGCCTGGAATCCTGCACCGGCGCGGACAACCCGGCGCGTTATCCGCCGGCGGTCTATCGCGATCTCGTGCTCGACTTCTACCGGGCAAATTATTTTCATCAAAAGGGCCACCGCTCCACAGCCGCAGCGCAGGCGGCGGAATAGCCGGGGCGATCGAGACTGCTTTGTCGCGGTGCGCCTCGCAAAGACAGCTTTCCCCGTCATTGCGAGCGAAGCGAAGCAATCTCGATGTAAGCGAGTAACCAGGGGAGCCGAGCCGATGTTCGATTTGGATCGCTTTATTGCCGACTGCCGCGACGCCATAGCCGCCGATCCGAGCCACAAGGCGGTGCGCGAAGTCGTAGCCCGCGCCGTTTCCGACCCGAGCGCCGTGCTTGCGGGGATCGGCGAGCCGGAGCGCGCCGGGGTCGAGCCGCTCTATCGCTCCGACACCCTGACGATCCTCAATGTCGTCTGGGGCCCGCGGATGACGGTAATCCCGCACAACCACCTGATGTGGGCGGTGATCGGCGTCTACACCGGGCGCGAGGACAACATCTTCTGGCGCCGTCTGCCGGCCGAGACGCCGCGGATCGAGGCTGCCGGTGCCAAATCGCTCGGGGCGCGCGATGCCGAGCCGCTCGGCAGCAACATCATCCACACCGTCACCAACCCGCTGCCGCGGTTGACCGGCGCGATCCACGTCTACGGCGGCGATTTCTACGCGGTCGCGCGCAGCGAATGGGATCCAGAGACGCTGACGGAACGGCGCTACGACATCGAGCGCAACCGGCTGCTGTTCGAAGCGGCCAACCGCGCCCTGGCCGCTGCCTGAAACCCTGAAAGCAATGGGCGCAATGCCAAGAACTTATTCGTCATTCCCGCGGAAGCGGGAACCCAGGGTGAGCGAGATCCGGTCGCCCTGGACCCCCGCTTTCCGCGGGGGCGACGTTATCACGTCCAAAGGGCGCTCCTGTTCCGATCAGGCAGTGAGGTGCCGGGAATGTCTGTAAAGCTGTTCGCCTTTACCTGCGGCCGGCTGAGAGGCGAGCTCGGTCGCCTGATGGAAGGCGGCGAGGGCGAGATCGACCTGCCGATCCCAAGCTTTCTGATCGAGCACCCGAAGGGGACGATGCTGTTCGACACCGGCATGCACCCCGACTGCCAGCGCGACCCGGCCGGGCGCATCGGGCCTCGGGCCACGGAGTTGTTTTCGTTCAACTACCGCCCGGGTGAGGAGATCAGCGCCCGGCTCGAAGCGATCGGCCGCGACCCGGCGAAAATCGACCTTATCGTCAATTCGCATTTCCATTTCGACCATGTCGGCGGCAACGCGCTGATCCCGAACGCGACGATGGTCGTGCAGAGGCGCGAGTGGAACGCCGGGATGGATCCCGACAGCGCCGCGCGGCGCGGCTTCAACCCGCGCGATTTCGACTTGGGCCACAAGCTGAAATTGCTCGATGGCGAGCACGATCTGTTCGGCGACGGCAGCGTCGTCTGCCTGCCGACATCAGGCCACACGCCGGGGCACCAGTCGCTGAAGGTGCGGCTGGCTTCCGGCGACATCGTGCTGGCGGCCGATTCCTGCTATTTCTGCCGCACCTTGCGCGAACGGCGGCTGCCGCAAAACGTCGACGACCGCGCGGCGATGCTGGCCTCGCTCGACCGGCTCGCGCGCCTGGAGCAGGACGGCGCGCGTATCTTTTTCGGCCACGATCCCGAATTCTGGCGATCCGTGCCGCAGGCGCCGGCGCAAATCCTCTGAGCGAACCCGGGGCACCTCACGGCATGGCGATCCTTCCTCGGGCGATCCTGTTCGACCTCGACGACACGATCCTTATCGCGTTCGGTCCGGCCGAGTCGCAGTGGCAGCGCGTTCTCGGCGCCTATGTCGACCATCTGGCACCGCTGACCCCGGCCGCGGCAATGGCCGCGATCATGGACAGCTCGCGCGATTTGTGGGCCGACCCGGCGCGCCACAAGCATTGGCGCCATCGCATCGGCGAGGCGCGCCGCCGGATCGTGTCGGACGCCTTTGCCGCGTTGGCCGCGGCGGGCCACTCGGTCCCCGAGGGCGCGTTGCGGGACGAAATCGCCGAGCGCTACAACGCCCTGCACGACGCCGAATTGGAATGCTTTCCGGGCGCGCACGACACCCTCGACCGGCTCAAGGAGCTGGGGGTGCGGCTGGCGCTGATCACCAATGGCGCCGGCGCTCCGCAGCGCGCCAAGGTGGTGCGGTTCGCCCTCGAGCACCGCTTCGACCACATCCAGATCGAGGGCGAGCACGGTTTCGGCAAACCCGAGGAGCGCGCGTACACCCACGCGATGGAAGCGCTGGGCGTGACCGCGCGCGAGACCTGGATGGTCGGCGACAATCTCGAATGGGAAGTCGCCGCCCCGCAGCGCCTCGGCATCCACGCGATTTGGCATGACGGTTATGGCGTCGGGCTGCCGCCCGATTGCCCGGTCCGCCCCGACCGCATCATCCGCCGTCTCTCGGAGCTGCTGCCGTAGCGGCCCGAAACGAATTCGGAGAGATCAGCCTTTCCCGTGATTCCTGACAGCCCCGAAAGCGCGAACCCAGGGCCAGTGGTAGGAAGCAGACATATGGTTCCCAATGATGATTTTTTTTTCCGTCACCCCCGCGCAAGCGGGGGCGCAGGGCCGCCAGCGCAGTGGTTGGCCACCGGATGGCACCTCAATTCCTTTATCGTCATTCCCGCGAAAGCGGGAACCCAGGCACCACTCGACTAGTGACGTGCCGCCCCCTGGACCCCGCTTTCGCGGGGGCGACGGCAAGGGATTGGGATCGCTCGCCAACTCGGACACCTGCAAACGTCAGAACCAGCGGGCTTTGTCGACGAGGTTGCGCAATGGCCGGCCGGCGAGAAAACGGCGGCAATTGTCGAGGATGACGTCGTAGCGGCGCTCGTCGAGATAGGGGCCGTAGCCGGCAGTGTGCGGGGTCATCAGCACGCCCGGCAACGTCCACAGCTTGTGGTCGGCCGGGAGCGGCTCCTCTTCGTAGACGTCGAGCCCGGCGCCGGCGATCTCGCCCGCCTCGATCGCGGCGGCAAGGTCGTCGAGCCGCGTCGTCAGCCCGCGCCCGATATTGATGAAGAACGCGGTCTTCTTCATCTCCTGAAACCGCGCGCGGTTCATAAAACCTTCCGTTTCGGGCGTGTGCGGCACGGTCAGGATCACGAAATCGGCTTGCGGCAAGAGGGAGTCGAGCTCGTCGGCCCGGTGCAATTCGGCAACGCCCGGCGGCGGCTCGCGGCGGCGTTCGTCGACGCCGACGACACGCATCCCGAACGCGGCGGCGAGCCGGGCGATCTCGGTGCCGATGCCACCGACCCCGACGATCAGCATGGTCGCCTCGGGGAGGTGAACCACGCCTTCGTTTTGCGCCGGCGTTTTCCATTCGCGGCGCAGTTGCTGCGGGATGTAGCGCTGCAGTCCACGGGCGAAGGCCAGCACAAAGGCCATCACATGCGCCGCGATGTGGTCGTTGTAGATTTCGCGGAAATTGGTGATCTCGAGCGGGTGTGCCACCAGCTCCGGATAGTAATAGCCGGCGGGCGGTGCCGCCTGCGGCGCCTGCAGCCATTTGAGCCGCCGCGCCTGGCGCAACAGCGCCGGGGGGATCGTGCCAAAGGCGGCCTCTGCGCTGGCGATCGCCCGCTCGGCGTGCGCCATATCCTCGGCGACGATAACCTCGAGCTCGGGCAGCGCCGCGGCAAGCCGCGCGCCCCATTCGCGAGTCTTCTCGTTCTGCGGCGGCAGCATCAGGAATTGGGTCGGCATGGCGCTCAGCTCTCCGGTGATTTTGCGTCGTTCAGCATCGGACCTGACCGCCGTCGCGGCAAGCCGATCCCGACACTCTCGACGTGCCGGCAGAAGCCGGCCAAGATCACCTCGAAGGGTAAGCGATACGCGGAGCAAGCATGAACATCGATCTCGCCGGCAAACGGGCGGTGGTGGCGGGCGGCAGTCGCGGCATCGGGCGGGCGATCGCGTTGGCCTTTGCCGAAGCGGGCGCGGGCGTGTCGATCTGCGCGCGGGGTGCGGAGGCGCTCGCCCAAACCCGCGACGACATCGCCCGGCACGGGCGCGCCGCGCATGCCGCCGCCTGCGATCTTGCCGACGCCGCAGCGATTCCGCGCTATGTCGCGGAGGCGGCGGGGGCGCTCGGCGGCATCGACATCCTGGTCAACAACGCCTCGGGTTTTGGCGGCAGCGACGACGAAGCCGGCTGGGAGAAGAGCATTTCGGTCGATTTGATGGCGACGGTGCGGGCGACGCGGGCGGCCTTGCCTCATCTCGAAAAATCGCCCGCCGGAACCGTCATCAACATCTCGTCGATCTCGGGGTTTCGCGCCTCGGCGCGGACCCCGCCTTACGGTGCGGTCAAGGCCGCGATCCTCGAATACACCCAGACGCTGGCCGCCCAATTCGCGCGCAAGGGCATCCGCGTCAACTGCATCGCACCCGGCTCGATCGAGTTTCCCGGCGGCACCTGGGAGCGCGCCAAAAACAACAACCCGAACCTTTATGGCGCGATCCTGCGCAGCATCCCGTTTGGCAGGCTCGGCCGGCCGGAGGAAGTGGCGCAGGTCGCGCTGTTTCTCGCCTCGCCGCTCGCCGGCTGGGTCACCGGCCAGAACATCGCGGTCGACGGCGGCCAGATGCTCTGAGGCCGCGTAGACGGTTGCGCCGCAGCGGATCGGGTGTGGCGATTTGACAGCGTCGATGTGATGCCGTTGCGAGCCGACGACGCGCCGCGCCCCTCTCCGGTGTCGGGTTGGATTGGTCCGCCGGTTCGCGTCATCCCGTCTTGCCTCGGGAAGCGATGTTGACGAAGGCAGCTCCGATCGTCGCCGGGCTCGCCGGGCTGGCGCTGATCGCGGCGCTGGTCGCGGTCTTTGGCGCGGGTGCGGTGATGCGCTCGTTTCTCGCGATCGGCTGGCGAGGGTTGCTGGCGATCTGCCTGATCCATGTCGGGCTGGTCGCGGTGATGGCGGTGGCCTGGCGCGGGCTCGTGCCGGGAGCGCCGGTCAGGGCGTTTGTCGCGGCTCGGTTTCTGCGCGACGCCGGTTCGGAGGTGCTGCCGCTGTCGCCGATCGGGGGTTGCGTGCTCGGCGCCCGCGCGTTGCTGCTCGCCGGCGTGCCGGGCTCGGTCGCCGCCGCCAGCACGATCGTCGACCTCACCATCGAGTTTTTCGCCAAGCTCGCCTACACCGCACTCGGGCTGATCTTGCTGGTCAGCCTCCGGCCGGGTTCGGCGATCACCATCCCGCTGGCCGCCGGACTGGCGGCGGCGAGCCTGACCGCGGTCGGCTTTGTCGCGGCGCAACGGCGCGGTTTTGGGCTGTTCGACCGGCTCGCGCGCCGCCTCGGCCGCGGCTGGGCCGAGCGCACCGCCGCAGGTGCCGCGGCGCTGCGGGACGCGCTGCATCGCATCTACAACCGCAAGCCGCGGCTGTGGACCGGGTTTTGTCTCCATCTGTTCTGCTGGGTTGCGGGCACCGTCGAAGCCTGGCTGGCGCTCCGCCTCCTCGGCAGCGCGCTGCCGTTCAAGACCGTGCTGGTCATCGAAAGCCTACTCTATGCGATCCGCACCTTCGCCGTCATCGTGCCGAACGCGATCGGCCTCCAGGAGGGGGCCTATGTGCTGATCGGCACCGGGTTCGGCTTGACACCGTCGACCGCGCTGGTGCTGTCATTGGTCAAGCGGGCGCGCGACCTGGCGATCGGATTGCCGGCCCTCGGCGTCTGGCAGATCGTCGAAGGCGGGCGGCTGTGGCGCCGTCGGGTAATTCGCGGTGCTGCGTCCGGCCGTTCCGGCGACGTCCTCGACAGGAGCAAATCATGACCGACCCGCTGCCGCTTCTCTATATCGGGCGCCACGGGGAGACCGCCTGGACCCTATCGGGGCAGCACACCGGCCGCACCGATCTGCCGTTGACCGAAAACGGCGAGCATCAGGCGCGCGCCCTCGGCGAGCGACTGCGGGGTTTGTCCATTGCCAAGGTCCTGACCAGCCCGTCGCAGCGCGCGGTGCGCACCGCCGAGCTCGCCGGCTTTGGCGCCGTCGCGGAGGTCGTCCCCGACCTCGCCGAATGGGATTACGGCGCTTACGAGGGGCGCCGCACCGCCGAGATCCTGACCGAGCGCCCGGATTGGCAATTGTTCCGCGACGGCGCCCCCGGCGGCGAGTTGCCGGACCAGATCGGCGCCCGTGCCGACCGGGTCGTTGTCCGATATCCGCGCGGTTCACGGGAATGTGCTGGTGGTCTCCAGCGCGCACATCTCGCGCGTGCTGGCCGCGTGCTGGCTGGGATTGGCTGCTTCGGGCGGCCGCTATTTGGTGCTCGGCACGGCGAGCCTCAGCATTCTCGGCTACGAGCACAACCTCGCCGAGCCGGTCATCCGGCTATGGAACGACACCAGCCATTTGAAAGTCTGACCGCAACACGTCCGGTTGAGCGGAGCGTCACACCGTTTCTCGTCGCCCTCGCGAAGCGGGGTTCAGGGCAACCATTATCGTCTCGGTCCTGGATTCCCGCTTTCCAAGGTTGTCAGGAAATCGACGATGGGCTGGATTAACGCCGTACGTCCTTCGAGACAGCTGCTTTCGCAGCTTCCTCAGGATGAGGATTTTCTCAAAGGCTTTCCTCATGCTGAGGAGCACCCGAAGGGTGCGTCTGGAAGCACGCAAAGCTTCGCCCCAGCCAATTTCCTGACGGGTTCTCTTCTTCGCGGGAATGACGGCCGATCGCGTGATATTTATTGTGTACCGTATTCTTTGGCGTCGTCATCAGCAAACAGGATTTTCTAACTCGGCCAGACTGGCCGCGACGTACCCGAGCGCTTGTCGCGGTCTGCTCTTTTCGGCTGGGGTGCCGGCCGTTTTGCCCCCTTGCCTGTGACAGGTTAGGCTACTCGGCGGTGCCGGTGCGGACGGGTTCGAGGCGCGCGGGCCGCTTGCGCGCCTTGCGGGCTTCGTCAAAGCGTTGCAGCACCGTGAAAAAAGACGGCACGAACAAGACCGCAAGGCAGGTCGAGGCGATGATGCCGCTGAGCACGCTCAAGCCCAGCGAGATGCGCGAATTGGCGCCCGCACCCGTTGCCAGCACCAACGGCAGCACACCCATGCCAAAGGCGAACGAGGTCATCAGGATCGGGCGGAACCGCAGGCGCGAGGCTTCGACGGCGGCTTCGAGGATCGGCTTGCCGTGGACCATGCGGCCTTCGCGCGCGACCTCGACGATCAGGATGCCGTTTTTCGCCGACAGCGCGATCATCAAAATCAGGCCGATCTGGGTGTAGAGATTGTTGGCGACGCCGAGGCTGGTCAGCGCGATGACGGGGCCGAGCAATGCCAACGGCACCGCCGACAGCACCGCAAACGGCAAAATCCAGCTTTCATATTGGCCGGCTAGACAGAGATAGACCAGCAACACCGAGAGCCCGAACAGGTAATAGAGCTGATTGCCGGTCAGCTTTTCTTGATAGGACATCGCCGTCCACTGGTACGACATTCCTGGGGGCAACGTCTTGTTCGCGATGTTTTCCATCAAGGACAACGACTGGCCGGAGCTGAAGCCGCGCGCCGGCGCGCCGACGATCGTCGCCGACGGATACAAATTGTAGAGCGTGATCAAAGACGGCGCCAAGGCGGAGCTCAGATGCGCCACCGCCCCGATCGGCACCATCTGGTTGTCTTGGCTGCGGACATAAAGGTTCAGCAGATCGTCCGGCCGCAGGCGGTATTTCGAATCGGCCTGGGCATAAACCTGCAGCGACAGGCCGAATTTGTTGAACTGGTTGACATAGGTCGAGCCGAGATACGAGGTCAGCGCCGAAAAGACGTCCCCGACCGAGACCCGTAAGGTTTCGGCGCGGTCGCGGTCGACCGTCACCGTGACCTGGGGTGCCCCCGGACGAAACGTCGTCAGCACGTGCTGCAACCCCGGCTCGCCCGCGGCCTTTTTGACGATCTGGTCGGCGGCATTGCTGAGCTTTTTGTAATCAAAGCTGCCGCCGAGCAGCAGGGTCTGCATCTGAAACCCGCCGGCGTTGCCGATGCCCTGGATCGGCGGCGGCGCCAGCACGAAGAGCCGCCCGTCGGGGGCACTCTCCAGGCCGTGCTGCAGGTGCGCGGCAATCGACAGGATGTCGGTCCCTTTTGCCTTGCTGCGCTGGCCCCAAGGCTTGAGCACGACAAAGGAGACCCCGGCATTGGCGAGGTCGGCGAAATTGTCGAGCGCCGACAAGCCGGAGATCGCGATGACCTGGTCGACACCCGGCGTCGCGAGCGCCAATTTCGTCGCCTTGTCGAGCGCCGCCGTCGTCCGCCCGAGCGAAGCGGCGTCGGGCAGTTGCGCGGCGATCATCAGATAACCCTGGTCCTCGTTCGGGATGAACGCGGTCGGGAGGCGAGCGATGCCCCAGACCGCGACCACCGCCAGCACCACCCCGATCAGCACGACAAGGCCGGCGTGCCCCACCATGCGCCCGATCAACCCGGCATAGCCGTGCTCCATGCGCTGATAGACATTCTCGAAGCCACGAAAGAAAAGATTGCGCTGCGCCACCGGCTTGGGCGTGCGCAGCCACAACGCGCATTGCGTCGGCTTCAGGGTCGCGGCATTGACGGCGCTGATCAAAGCGGTCGCGGCGATGACGAGCGCGAACTGGGCGAAGATCTGCCCGCTCAACCCTGGCACAAACGCCGACGGCAGAAACACCGCCATCAGCACCAGGGTGATGCCGACGATCGGTCCGAACAGCTCGTCCATCGCCCGGATCGCGGCATCGTGCGCGGACATTCCCTGCTCGATGTATTTCGACACACCCTCGACAATCACGATGGCGTCGTCGACGACGATGCCGATCGCCAGGATCAGCGCGAACAAGGTCGACAAATTGACCGTGTAGCCCAGCGCCGCCATTGCCGCGAAGGCGGCGATGATCGTGACCGGCACCGTCGTCGCCGGCACCAAGGTCGCGCGGAAGTTCTGCAAAAACACCAGGATCACGATCAGCACCAGGACCCCAGCCTGCCACAGGGTCTTGTAGACTTCGGCGATCGAATCCTTGACAAAGATCGTTGTGTTGTAGGGGATGCTGTATTCGAGGCCGGGCGGGAAGTGGCGCGACAACTCCTTCATCTTGGCGTCGACTTCGGCGGCGACCTTGAGCGAATTGGCGTCGGGGGTCTGGTAGATCGCGATCCCGGCAGCCGGCTTGCCGTTGAGGTTGAAGTCCTGCGAGTAGGTCTGCGCCCCGAGATCGATCCGCGCGACATCCTTGAGCCGGACGAGACGGCCGCCCTGGGCAGTCTGGTCCTTGACGATGATGTTGCCGAATTCCTTGGGGTCGTCGAGCCGCGACTTGATGTCGACGGTGTATTGGAACGACTGGTCGGGCGGCGCCGGCGGCATGCCGACCTGGCCGGCCGCGACCTCCTGGCTCTGCTCGCGGACGACGCGGATCACGTCAGACGGAACCAGGCCATAGCTGTAAAGCTTGTTCGGATCCATCCAGATCCGCATTGAATACTCGCCCGCACCCATGACGTTGACGTTGCCGACCCCCGGCAGCCGGGCCAGCTCGTTGACGAGGTTGATCGTCGCGTAATTCCACATAAAGAGCGCGTCGCGCGACTTGTCGGGTGAGGACAGCGTGACGAATTCGAGGATCGAGGAGGATTTGGCGCGGATCGCCACCCCCTGCGACTGCACCGCCTGCGGCAGTTGCGCCATCGCGTTCTGCACGCGGTTCTGCACCAGCACCTGGTCCATGTTGGGATCGCTGCCGATGGCGAAGGTCACCGTCAGCACGTAGGTGCCGTCATAGGCGCTGGTCGACTGCATGTAGAGCATGCCGGGCACGCCGTTGACCTGCAGCTCGATCGGCAGCGCGATGGTGTTGACGACGGTCTGCGGGCTGGCGCCGGGATAGCGGGTCGTGACCTGCACCGTCGGCGGCGTGACGTTCGGGTATTGGGCGACAGGCAGGCGCAGCAAGGACACCGCGCCGAGGATAACCAGCACGATCGCCAGGACGTTGGCGAGAACCGGATGCTCGATAAAAAATTTCGAGATCATTGCTGTGTACTCGGACCCGCCGACCCGGTGACGGCTTCGATCGTGGTCGGCTGGGGCACGACTTTAGTCCCCGGCGTCGCCCGCCACAAATCGCCGACGACAACCCGATCCTCTGGCGCCAAGCCGGCCGTGACCACGCGCAGCGCGCCGATCAGCGTGCCGAGCTGGACGTAATGCTGCCGCACCACGTCGTGATCGTCGAGGACGAGCAGATAGGTCCCGCCCTGATCGGTCTGCAACGCGCGATCGGGCACCAAGAGCGCGTTGCGGTCGACCTTGCCCATCGGCAGCCGCATGCGCACAAAAAACCCGGGCAGAAACACTCGGTCGGGGTTGGGAAGAATTCCGCGCACCAGCAGGGTCCCGGTCGCCGGGTCGAGTGCCGGCGCGACATATTCGATGGTGCCGCGATGCGGAAAACCCTGCTCGTCCGACAGGCCGACATCGACCGGCACCTTGTGCAGATCGGCGAGGGTCAACCGGCGCTGGTCGAGGTTTTGCCGGATTTTGAGCGCGGTCTGCTCGCTCACATTGGCGACGACATAGATCGGGTCGAGCTGAGTGATGTCGGCCAGCGCCGCCTGCTGGGCGTTGCCGCCGACGACGTTGCCGGGATCGACCAGATGCGTGCCGACGATCCCGTCGAATGGCGCGCGAACTTCGGTGTAGCCGAGATTGGTCTCGTCGATCGAGACCTGGGCCTGCGCGCTCAACAGTTGCGCCGCCGCACTTGCCCGCTCGTAATTCCAGTGGTCGACCTCGGTCTGCGTCGCCGCATCCTTTTTAACAAGCGCCGTGTACCGCACCAATTCGGTCTTGGCATAAATAAGAGCTGCCTGGGCGGTCATTACCTGGGCGTGGGCCTGCTCGAGCTGCTGCTTGTAGGGTGCCTGTTGAATGGTAAATAAAAGGTCGCCTTTTTTGGCAAAAGCGCCGTCTTGATAGTGCTGCTGCTCGAGATAGCCGGTGACGCGGGCGAGCAGCTTGACCTCGTTGACTGCGGCGGCGTTGCCGGTGATCTCGAAGTAATTGGTGACCGACTGCAACCGCGGCACCACCACCGGCACCGGGACCGACGCCGCATTCGGCGCCGGCAATTGCGCCTCGGCGGCCCGGAACCTTGTAGCGCCCAGCGCCGCCATGACGGTGATCGCCGCAACCACCAGAACCAGCGTAACGTGGCGGCGAACCCAAAGCCTAGTCATCTCGCTCTCACCATTCCGGCGCCCGGACCCTGCCGCTGACATCGGCCGGGGTCGGCAGTCCCGGCGCCGGATGCGGCGGCTGCCGGCTCGGCGGCGGCAGCAGACCGCCCCAATTGGTGCGGCGGCGCATCTCCTCGACGGTTCCTGCCGGCACGAATTCGTTGCCATCGCGAATCTGCCATCCGCCCCCCAGCGCCTGATAGACCGTGGCAAGCCCGGTCGAGACGTTGCCCTCGGCGCTGGCGAGGTCGGTCTGCGCCGTATAGAGGTTCTGCTCCGCGGTCAGCACGGTCGTGAAATCGCGCGTCCCCAGCTGGTATTGCAAAAAGGCGAGACCGAGTGCTGCGTTGGCGGCGGCGACGCTGGCGCGCAGGTCGTCGACCTCTTTGCGCGATTCCAGAAAGGTTGCGAGCCCGTCTTCGACCTGCTTTTGCGCGGTCAGCACCGAATTCTGGTAGTCGACCAATAATTCCTGGAGTTTTGCGTCCTGCACCCGCACCGTGTTGGTGACCTGGCCATAATTCAGAATGTTCCAGGTAAAGTTCGGGCCAAATTCAAAGGTGATGCCGCGGCCCATAAAGAGGTCGCTGAGCTTGTTGCGGCCGAGATTGGCGGAGACGGTGCCAAAGGTTCCGAACAGGCTGAACGCGGGATAGAGATTTGCCTCGGCGACGCCGATCTCGGCGCTCTGCGCCATCGCCGACAATTCGGCGGCGCGAATGTCGGGGCGGCGGCGAACGAGGTCGGCGGGGATGCCGACCGCGACGTCGGCGGGGGGCACCGGGATCGTCGTCGGCCCGCGCAGCAGCTCGCCAAGCGGCTGCGGCGCCATTCCGAGCAACACGCGCAGCGCATCGAGCCCCTGGTCGAGCTGGGCGGTCAGCTGCGGCACCGTCGACTCGGTCTGCCCCAGCACGTTCTCCGCCTGGTAGACATCGAGCTTGGTGGCGACGCCGCCGTGAAATCTTGCTTCGGCGATCGCCAGCGCCTTTTTCTGCTTGACGATGTTGTCTTCGGCGATCGCGATCTGAGTCTGCAAGGTGCGGATGCCGATATAGGTCGTGGCGACATTGCCGAGCAAAGTAACCAAGGCGTCGTCATAGGAGGCGATCGAGGCCAGATAGGCGGCGTCCGCCGATTCGATCGCGCGGCGGAACTTACCCCAGAAATCCAACTCCCAGTCGACGGTCGCCGCGAGCGAGGCGTGCCAGAAGCCGGAGACTTGGATGCGCCGCGGCACGGTCGGGTCGGCATGGCTCGGCCTTATGTAGATCAGCGAGCTCGTCGCCTGTTGCGACTGCGGATAGAAATCGCCGATCGCGACGCCGAGCTCGGCGCGCGCCTGCAACACGCGGGTTCCGGCCGCGACCAGGGTCAGGTTCTGGTCGTAGGCGATCGCGATCAGCCGGTCGAGCACCGGGTCGCCAAACACCCGCCACCAAGCCTCGTATTGCTGCCGTTTGACGTCGACCGAAGGCTGCTCGGCTTCGAGATATTGGTTGGCGACGGCGAGCTGCGGCGATTGGTAATCCGGTCCGACCATGCAGCCGCTGAGGGCCAATACCAGGGCCGCGCCGGCGACGCCGCCAAGCCCCGCCGTCCCGGTCATTCCGACACCGGCGCGCCCGCGCGAAACTTTCGACGGGTTCCCCTCATTCCGCCTTCACTCGCCCCTACGGAACCGAACCAGTCGAACGAGCCCAAACCCAACCAGCCCGAAGCCCCCCGGTCGATCGCCCAGCGGCATACGCGCCTGGAATATGCAGAGTAGATTATCGTAATAAACGACCCAACGCAAGGTTGGCCCGCCCAAGCTCATTCCACGCAGCAGCGTACGCCCGAGGACGTCAAAAAAGCGCCCTGGTAGCTCGTGGTGGGGTCAGGACGGGTGATACCCGTCAATCATCGTCGCAGCGCGATTGCTTCGTCGCTGCGCTCCTCGCGATGACAACAGTTTACGGTGTCATTGCGAGCGAAGCGAAGCAATCTCGAGGTCCGGGAGCTTCGGTGCCCAGCGTCGGCTTCCGCCGTAAGCCGTGTCGAGGACACCCAAATCATCGGGAGCCGGACCGCGGCTCTTATCCGATCGTGCCGATCAGGCGCCTAATGCAACTGATCGGGTAGCGCGGCGATCGCGGCGTCGATCAGCGCCGCCCCGCGCTTCTGGTCGAGCTCGGCGGCGATAACCCGGCGTGCGGCCGAAATCGCGATATCGACGGTGACGGCGCGGATCTCGGCGACCGCCTTTGCCTCCTCCTGCGCGATCCGCTCCTCGGCGAGACGCTGGCGGCGTTGCAAAGCTTGCTCCAGCTCGCGCGCCGATTCGGCGGCGACCCGCTCGGCCTCGGCCTTGGCATGAGCGACGATCTGCGCCGCCTCTTCCGCCGCCTGGCGCTGGCGGGCCTGGTAGGATGCGAGCGCGCGTTCGGCCTCCTCGCGTAGGTCCTGGGCTGCCGCAAGCTCGGCGCGGATCCGTTCAGCCCGCGCGTCGAGCCCGCCCAGCAACGATCTCCGTCCCGGTTTCCAGACGATCGCCAAGAACACGACGACCGCGACGAGGACCCAGAATTCGGGGCTCTTGAATAGGCTCATCAGCTGAATCTGTTGATCAAGCCGGGCGCTCGGCCACGGCATTCCCGACCGCCGCGGCGAGCATGCGCGCGTCGGGCAACGCGCCGATCAGCTTGGCCGCAACCGCGCCCGCAATCTCGGCGGCAACGCTGTTGATGTCGCGAAGGGCGCGCTCCTTGGCGGCGGCGATCTCGCGCTCAGCGGCGCTGGTACGCTCGGCCAATGCATTCGCCAGTTCGCTCTGACGCGCGGCCGCCGCCGCTTCGAGCCGCTCGGTGGTCTCGCGCACCGTCGCCTGTGCCTGCGCCCGCGCTTCAGCCAAGGCGCTTTGATAGGCGGCGATGACTGCTTCCGCTTCCGCCTTCAGCTGCGCCGCGCGGGCGAGGTCCTGGTCGAGCCGGTTGCGCCGGGCGTCGAGCGCCGCCCCGACGCGCGGCAACGCCACTCCCTTCATCAGCAGGAACAGTACAAAAAATGTGACCGCCAGCCAGAACAGCTGCGGCACATAGGTCGAGAAATCGAGCTGCGGCATCCTGGGCGTCTCCGACCGCGGGCGACGGGTCGATCGTCGCCTAGAGCACGAACAGCAGCAGCAGCGAGACGATCAGCGCGTAAAACGCGACCGCCTCGGTCAGCGCAAAGCCGAGCATCCCGATCCCGAAGACCTGGTCGCGAGCAGCGGGGTTGCGCGCGATCGAGGTGACCAGGGCGCTGAAGACGTTGCCGATGCCGACGCCGACGCCGGCGAGCGCAATCGCAGCGAGGCCGGCGCCAATCATCTTGGCGGAGGTCGGGTCCATGTCGTCGTCCTTTCCGAGATTGGTTGAGTTGGCGGGATTGATTGAGCGGCGACAGCCGGGGTCGGGACCGCAGCCGTCAGTGGAGATGGATGGCGTCGCTCAGATAGAGGCAGGTCAGAATCGCGAACACATAGGCCTGCAGCAGGTTGATCACGACTTCGAGAGCCAACAGCGCGACGTTGAACGCGAGCGGCAGAAACCCGAACAGGCCGAGCGCTACGGTAAACCCGGCGAAGACCGCAAGCATCGTGTGCCCGGCCAGCATATTGGCAAACAGCCGCAGGCTGAGGCTCACCGGCCGCGTCAGATACGAGATGATCTCGATCGGGATCAACAGCGGCGCCATCAACGATCGGCGCCCCCGGCGGAAAGAAGAATTTGAAAAAGCTGATGCCGTGGCGAATAAAGGCCAGCAGCGTCACAAACGCGAACACGAACAGCGCCAATGCGAAAGTGACGACGATCTGGCCGGTAAACGTGAAGCTGTACGGGATCAGCCCGAGCAGATTGCCGAACAGAATGAATATAAAGATCGTAAAGACCAGCGGGAAGTATCGCCGGCCCTTCATCGCCGACATTTTCGCGGACCATGCCGGCCACGAACTCGTAAAGCAATTCGGCGATCGACTGCCACCGGCCCGGCACCAGGGCGGCCCGCGCCGTGGCGCCGACGAGCAGCAATGTTGCGAGCACGACCGCGATCGTCATCAGCAATGCCGAGTTGGTGTAGGAGAGGTCGAACGAGCCGACATGGATCGGGATCAGCCGTTCGATCCTGAACTGCTCGAGAGGTGAATGTGCCGCCGCCACTTTGGATCCCGCCCGGTTGGTGTCCGTGCTGGCGCCTAGTCCTCGCGCCGTCCGGTCGGCGCCGCGCGCAGAGGGTGGCGCGCCGCCGGCACCGATGTTCTTTGCGGCGCGGAAAGACGTTTGTCATGCCCGCCGCGGCGCCGAGAAAAAAGAACGCGATCAGTCCCCACGGCCTGGTTCCGAGCACCCGGTCGAAAACCCAGCCGATCGCCAACCCGACACAGAGCGCCGCGACGAGCTCGATCGCGATGCGAAACCCGATGCCGAGCGACCCGCTACTTGGCGGTCCGCCGCGCCGCGCCGTCTCCTCGCGGAGCCGTTCCTGCCGGGCCCGGTCGATTCTGTCGCCCAGCCCCGCCAAACGGGTCCGGCGGCGGAATTTCGCTCATTCAGGAATGCACAATGCGCCCGATGCCCGCCCGGCCGCAACCCGGCGAGACTGCGCCACACCTTAGTAAGCGGCCGGTAAGCTGTCAACCCCGGCAAGTCCCGAGGCGTGACGGCAGACCCATGGTTTTTCAGTGCCATAGCTGCGGCAAATGATCCCGGGGCTCAGGCGGTCTGGCGCAGGCGCACGGCCCGCCCGAGATCGACCGAGACCAATTGCGAGACGCCGCGCTCGGCCATCGTCACCCCGAACAACCGGTCGGCGCGGGCCATCGTGATGCGATGATGGGTGATCAGCAAAAACCGCGTGCCGGTGGTCTCGGCGATGTCGACGACGAGCGCGCACAGGCGGTCGACATTGGCGTCGTCGAGAGGTGCGTCGACCTCGTCGAGCACGCAGATCGGCGCCGGCTTGGTCAGGAACACCGCGAAGAGCAGCGCCAGCGCGGTCAGCGCCTGCTCGCCACCCGACAGCAACGAGAGGCTTTGCAGCCGCTTTCCGGTCGGGCTCGCCATGATTTCGAGACCGGCGGTCAGCGGGTCGCCGTCGTCGGTCAAGGCGAGCTCCGCCTTGCCGCCGCCGAAGAGCCGGGTGAACAGCGCGCTGAAATGCGCGTTAACCCGCGCAAACGCGGCGGCAAGCAATTCGCGCCCCTGCTGGTCGAGCGCATGCCCGGCGCGGCGCAATTTGGCGATCGCTTCGGTCAGGTCGGCGCGCTCGCGTTCGAGGGTTTCGAGCTGGGCGCCGATTTCCGCCGCCTCGCTTTCGGCCATCAGGTTGACCGGCCCGATTGCGGCGCGATCGCGGGTCAGCCGGTTGAGCCGTTCCGCACCCGCGGCCGGATCGGGCGGCATCCGGCCGTCGGCGAGCCCAGCAAGCTTGCCGAGCTCCGCGGGTGCTGCCCCGATGCGTTCGCCGATGTCGCGGGCGAGCGCCGCGACCGCATCGACCGCTGCCGCCGCCAGCACCTCGAGCCGGGCGCGCTGCTCGCGCATCTCGGCCACGCTGTGCTCGGCGCGCCGCGACCGATCGGTGGCGTCGCGCAGCCGGGTCTCGCCGAGCGCCAGCCGGTCGGCGGCTGCGCGGGCGTGTTGCGCGGCGGCGGTAATCTCGCGGCCCAGCGCCTCGCCGGCAGCGGCGATTTCCGCCGGCCGGGTGTGAAGCGCGGCGATTTCCTGGTCGAGCGCGTGCTGCCTCTCGCCGAGCGTGCTGCGCTGCGCCGCCGCATTCTCGCGGCGCTTGCGCCAGGCGCGTTCTTCGAGGTCGATCGAAGACAACCGCTCGCGGCGGGACTGCGCCTCGCGCGCCATCCGGTCGATCGCGGCGCGGGCGTCGGCGTCGTCGCGGCGCGCTGTTGCCGCGGCATCGCGTGCGGCAGCCAGCGCGGCCGAAGCGGGGCCGGGTTCGGGCAACGCCGCGAGACTTTCCTCGGTCGCCGCGGCCAGCGCCAGCACCTCGGCGAGGTCGGCGCCGAGCTTCGCGATCGTTTCGGCAGCCGCATCGAGCCGCGTCTGGGTCGCCAAGGCCCGGCCCGCAAGCTCGGTTTGGGCGGCGCGGGTGCGAGCGAGCGCCGCTTCGGCGTCGCGCAGCCGGGTGCGGGCCCCGCGGTCGTTCTCGACTGCCTCCTCGCGGCCCGCAACCGCCGCCGCCGCCTCGGCTGCGGCCGACCGTTCGACCGCCGCCGCGGTCGCGATGGCGCCGGCGAGAACGTCGAGCCGGTTCTTGTTGCGCAGATGCTGGGCCGCGGCCGAAGCGCTGGGCGCGCTGCGGGTAAACCCGTCCCAGCGCCACAGCCTGCCGTCGCGGTCGACGAGCCGCTGACCCGGAGTCAGACGGGGCTGCAGGGCGCGGCCCTCGGCTTCGCTGTCGACCCATCCGGCAAAGGCGAGGCTGCGGCCGAGCGGCGGGGGTGCGGTGACCGCGGCGGCGAAGGATTGGGCTGGGGCGGGCAGGTCCGGCGCGTTGGCAACCGCCGGCAGGTCGCGCCAGAAGCGGCCACCCTCGCCACAGACTTCATATGACGCCGAAAGCTCGTCGTCGAACAAAGCCCCGATCGCCGCCTCGAAGCCCTCCGTGACCTTTATTGCCGCCAGAACCGGCGTGCCGGACTCCGCCGCCGCGATTGGCGCGGCCACGGCAGCAAGCGCCTCCGCCTCCGCTTCGAGCCGCGTCAGGCCGGCCGACGCCCGGCGCCCGGCGTCGAGTGCCGCTGCTTCGTGCTGCTGCCGGGCGGTCAAATCGTCCTGCGCCGCCTCGGCTGCGGCACGGGCGTGCGCGACCGCCGCTTCGGCCGCGGCCAGCGCCGCCGCGGCTGCCGCCTGGGCTTCGGCGGGGACGATCGCGGCGGCATGGGCTCCACGCTGACGCTCGGCTTCAGCCAGGCGCGCCTCAAGGCGCGACGTCTGCTGGGCGATCTCCCGGCGGCGGCGGTCAAGCGCCGCCCGTTGGGCCTGCGCCGCTGCGGCGGCCTCGGTGGCGGCCTGCAACAAAGCCTCGGCCGCGGCAAGCTGCGCCCCGGCCTCGCGCATCGCGTTCTCGGCGGCGGCACAGGCAGGCGCGCTCTCCGCGTCGGCGGCGGTCAGTGTCTGATGCTCGTCCGCCAACCGGGCCAGCGCCGCCGCGGCTTCGCCGAGCAGCGCGTCCTCGCGCTCGCGGTCGCGGCCGAGCTCGGCAACCCGCCGCTCCGCTTCGCGCCGCTCCGCGAGCGACCGCGCCAGCTCCTGCTCCAGCGCGGTCCGCGCCTGGGTCAGCTTCAGCAGCTCGGCGCTCGCGTCGACTTCGGCGCGGCGCAGCGGCGGCAGCGCCGTCTCGGCCTCGTCGCGCGCGTGCCGCTCGGCCGCCGCATGTTCCTCCGCGACGGCGGCTTCGCGCTCCACCGCAGACAGCTCGGCGGCCCGGTTTTCGGCGTCGTTTTCGGCGGCGAGCCAGCGCGCATGAAAAATCAGCGCCTCCTGCTCACGGATCTGCTCGCCGAGACGGCGGTAGCGCTGGGCCTGGCGCGCCTGTCTGCGCAAAGTGCCGAGCTGTGCTGCGATCGTCGCGATCACGTCGTCGAGACGCGCCAAATTCTCCTCGGCGGCGGCGAGCTTGAGCTCGGTCTCGTGCCGGCGGGCCTGCACCCCGGCGGTGCCGGCGGCGTCCTCCAGCAGAAACCGGCGCTCGGCGGGCTTCGCTTCGATCAGTGCGCCGACCCGTCCTTGGCTCACGATCGACCCTGAAGGCCCGCCCGTCGCGGCATCGGCAAACAGCAGCTGCACGTCGCGCGCCCGCACCTCGCGGCCGTTGACCCGCCAGGTCGAGCCGCCGCCGCGCTCGATGCGCCGGACGATCTCGATCTCCTCGCGGTCGTTAAAGGCAAAGGGCGCGTCGCGCGCGCTGTTGTCGATCGTCAGCGCAACCTCGGCGAGGTTGCGCGCGGCACGGCCGGTGCTGCCGCCAAAGATCACGTCATCCATTGCCCCGCCGCGCAGGCGCCGCGCCGAGGTCTCGCCCATGACCCAGCGCAATGCCTCGGCGAGGTTGGACTTGCCGCAGCCGTTCGGCCCGACGATGCCGGTCAGCCCCGGCCCGATCGTCACATCGGCCGCTTCGGCAAAGGATTTGAACCCGACGAGGCGCAGCCGGTCGATCTGCATACGGCTTTTGCGCGGTCGCTACGATTTCTGCGGCAGACCCGACAGCAGCTTGTCGAAACCTTCGACCGTGGGTTCGCCGGTATAGCGGGTGCCGTTGACAAAAAAGGTCGGGGTCGAGTTCACCTGGAGCTGGTTGGCGGCGGTGAGGCGGCTGTTCAACACCTGGTTTTCGAGGCTCTTGTCGGCGAGGCATTTGTCGGTTTCGGCCTTGCTCATGCCGCCGAGCGCGGCGAGCCGGGCGAGCGCCGCCTGATAGTCGGGGGCGGTGACCCATTTGTCCTGGTCGGCAAAAAAGGTGTCGGCAAACGCGTAGAACCGGTCGGGCGGGGCGCAGCGCGCCAGCATCGAGGCATGCACCGCCTCGCCGTCGAGCGGAAAGTCGCGCAGCACCAATTTCGCCTTGCCGGTGTCGATCCATTTTTTCTTCAGGTCGGGCAAAACCGCATCGGCGAAATGGGCGCAGTGCGGACAGGTCATCGACGCATATTCGATGATCGTGATCGGCGCATTCGGGCTGCCGAGGACGCGGTCGTCCTTGCCGACCGTCAGCAGCCGCTGCATGTCGGCCGGGCTGGCTCCGGGTTCCGCCGCCGGGGCCGGGGCCGGCGACACTGCGATGGCTGCCACGAAGCAGGCCACAGTGAACCAGATTTTCCGCGTCATTTGGTTCCTCACAACTAGATGTTGAAGATAGCGGCTTCTGCGCGCTGTCGCAACGCCGCGATGGCGGTCAGCGCGCGGTCCCGCTCACAGCCCTGCCGAGCCGGACGAGTGCCGCCCGCAGCTCCGGATCTGCGATGTCGGCGACGCGTCGGTCGAGTGCTTCCGCCTCGCTCGCCGCAAGCCATGGTCGAATGGGGCCGACCGGCTCCGGTATCCGCGGCAGGGCGCCCTGAACCAGCACGAGGCGGGTGACCGCCCGGCGGCCGAAATAGAGGTTGATGCGCTCGATCAACAAGGGCGCCCGATGCTGCAATTCGAGCGCCGCGGCGGGGGCGGTGCGCAATTTCAATGCGCCGTCGCGGCCGAGCGCGGCTGGCCACGCCGCCACCGCCCATTCGGGGCCGACGATCGCCAACCAGTCGGCCTTGAGCCGCACGAGGATGCCGCCGCCGCGCTTGGCGACGATCGGCGCCGCGAGCTTTGACGCCATCACGCCGACGGCTCGGAAGCCGTGACGGCGCTCGCCATCGGCGTCGGGGCCAACTAGGCTGCGGCCCCGCTGGACCGCGCTCATGTCATCGACCCGACCCAACGTTGCGCCGCCGCAGGGCACCCCCGACCCGGCGCTGCTGCTCGTCTGGTACGACCGTCACCGCCGCGACCTGCCGTGGCGGGCACCACCCGGCCGGCTGTCCGACCCATACCGCGTCTGGCTCAGCGAGATCATGCTGCAGCAGACGGTCGTGGCGACGGTCCGCCCGTATTTCGAGCGGTTTGTCATGCGCTGGCCCGATGTCGCGGCGTTGGCGGCGGCCTCGCTGGACGACATCCTGCAGGAGTGGCAAGGGCTCGGCTACTACGCGCGGGCCCGCAACCTGCACGCCTGCGCCCGCGTCGTCGCCGGGCGTCACGGGAGTGTGTTTCCGCCTGAGCCGGCGGCACTGCGCGCCTTGCCGGGGGTCGGCGGCTATACCGCGGCGGCGATCGCGGCCATCGCGTTCGACCAGCCGGTGGCGGCGGTCGACGGCAACGTCGAGCGCGTCGTCGCCCGCCTCTACGCGGTCGCCGAGCCCATCGCCACCGCAAGACCGCGGCTGAACGCACTCGCGGCGGCACTGGTGCCAGACCGGCGCGCCGGCGATTTCGCACAGGCGATGATGGATCTGGGCGCGACAATCTGCACACCGCAGCGACCGCGCTGCGTCTTGTGCCCGTGGCGCCGGGCGTGTGCCGCTGCCGCCCGCGGCGTCGCCGAGGATTTGCCGGCCCGCGCCGCAAAGCAGCCGCGGCCGCAGCGCTACGGCGTTGCGTTCTGGTTGACGCGGCCGGATGGCGCCGTGCTGCTCCGCCGCCGCCCGGAAAAGGGGCTGCTCGGCGGCATGATCGAGATCCCGTCGACGCCATGGCGCGCCGAGCCGTGGGACCTCGCCGAAGCGTTGGCCGCCGCTCCGGCCTCGGCGCAATGGTCGCCGCTGCCGGGGTACGTCCGCCACGGCTTTACCCATTTCCAGCTCGAGCTCGGGATTGTCGCGGGCGCCGGGCACGGGGATGGCGACGGGTTATGGAGCCCGGTCGACAAGCTCGGCGAGCATGCCCTGCCGACCCTGATGAAAAAGCTCGCCCGCCACGCGATCTCGGCCTTGGCAACGGGCGCTCATGGCAGCGCTTCGAGCAACGGCAATTCGCCGGCCAGCGCCAGGCGCAGCGGGGCAAACGAGCGCCGGTGATGCGGTGTCGGGCCGAGCCGTGCGATCGCCTCGCCATGCGCGCGCGTCGCATAGCCGACATTGGTCTCCCAGCCATAGCCCGGATAGCGCGGCGCCAATGCCCGCATCAGCCGGTCGCGGGTGACCTTGGCGACGACCGAGGCCGCGGCGATCGAAAAGCTGAGGCCGTCGCCGCCGACCACCGTGTGCACCGCGCAGGCGAGCGGCGGCGGAATGTTGCCGTCGACGAGTGCGACGTCGGGCGCCACCGCGAGCGCGGCGACGGCGCGCGCCATTGCCAGCAACGCTGCCCTCAGGATGTTGATCGTGTCGATTTCGCTGGCGCTCGCCGCCCCGATGCCGACATGGGCGGCGCCGCGTTCGACGCACCGCCGCAATGCCAGCCAGCAATCGCCGCGCTCCTCAGCGCTGAGGAGCTTCGAATTGTCGAGCCGCTCGCGCAACGAGCGCGGGAAGCGCCTGGCGTCAAGGACCACCGCGGCGGCGACGACCGGACCGGCGAGCGGGCCGCGCCCGGCCTCGTCGATGCCGCAGACAATCCCTGCACAGCGCCGTTCGATCGCGAAATTCGGCATCGCCCCTCCGCCGTCCGGCTTTTGCCATGCCCGCGCTCCGCCCGGCAAGCCGGCCGTGGCCTGCGCCATGGCGAGCGCGCGAAACATCACCATGTTGACGGCATGTCTGCGCTTCTCTGCCGATTTCAGGCTCCCGCGCGCTTGGCGTTCGCGGTTCTGCTGATCCTCTCGACCGGCCTTTGCGCCGAATTGCCGGCATACGCTCTCGACCTCTTTGCGGCCCATGAGGTGACGGCGCAGTTCGCCAGCGCCGACGGCAAGCCGATGGCGAACGCCCCGGTCCGGGTCTTTGCCCCCGGCGAGCCGCAGAACCCGGTCGCGACCGGGCATACCGATGCAGACGGAAAGTTCGCGTTCTACGCCGACCGCGACGGGATGTGGAGCGCCGAGGCGCGCACCAAGACCGAAGTCGCGCGGGTCATGATCCGGGTCGGCGGCCCGAGCCAGCAGCAGCACAGCCATATTCCGCCCATCGTCGTGATCGGCGGCCTGCTCGCGCTGTTGGCGCTTGCGGTATGGTACCGGGTGCTGCGGGTGCGCAACCGGCGCCCCCGGCTCTAATCGGGGGAGCCGCGCCAAAACCCCGCCGCGTGCGCGGACGGGCCTTTTGCGCAGCGGTCAGGCGGGGTTGCGCGCGGCGCCCCAGCGCCGGCGCCAGCTCGGGACGCCGTTCAGCGGCTCGGCTGCGGTCAACGCCCGCATGACGGCGCGCGCCAGGCAATCTGCTGCGGCGCTGCCGAGCCGCAGCAGCGCCGCGGGCTCTACCGGCAGGCCGATGCCGGTCGCCAGCGCGAAGACGCTGTCGCCGTCGAACGGCGTGTGGATCGGGCGGATCGCGCGGGCGAGCCCGTCCTGCGCCATGATCGCGAGCCGCCGGCAACCGGGCTTGTCGAGTGCGGCGTCGGTGGCGACGGCCGCGATCGTCGTCGCCGCACCCGCAACCGCGGCGCGGGTCTGCGAAAAATCCTCCGGGTCGAGCGGTACATCCGGGGCGGGCGGCTGCGGGTCGATGTCGCCGGGAAAGGCGAGCTCGGCGGCCCAGAATTGTCCGCAGTCGGGCCGTACCGCCGAACCCCAGCTGTTCACCGCGACGACCGCACCGACCGTGGCACCGTCGGCGAGCACGAGCGAGGCGCTGCCGATCCCGCCTTTGAGGCTCCCGGCACGGGCGCCCAGCCCGGCCCCGGCATTGCCGAGCGCGAAGTCTTTGGCGGCAGCGGCAACCGCGCGCCGGCCGAGCTCGCGATAGGGCGGTTCCTCGGGCCACATTCGCCGGCCGGGGAAGGAAAGGTCGAACAGGATCGCGGCCGGCACGATCGGAACCCGGATCTCCGGCGAGCGCAGCGCCGAGCCGACGCGGAAGCCGCGCCCGGCGGCGGCGAGCCATTGCACGACCCCGCCGGCGGCGTCGAGGCCAAACGCCGAGCCGCCCGACAGCACCACCGCATCGAGCCGGTCGACCAGCGCGTCGGCGGCGAGCAGCTCGGTCTCGCGGGTGCCGGGAGCACCGCCGCGGACATCGACCGAGGCCACCGCCGGCCTTTCGGCCAGCACCACCGTCGTGCCGGTGACCGCCGCGGCGTCCTCGGCCTGACCCACGACAATTCCAGGAACATCGGTGATCAGGTTGCGCGCCCCGGCCTTCGTCGCCATTCGTTTGCTCTTTCCCCCGATGGTTGACGTTCCCTAGAATCACTGCTGGTTTATGAGACCCCGGGTAAAGGATTCCTAATCTCTTCAACATCTCCGCAGGAGGGCGCTGCGCCGCGCCGGAATGTTGTAGACAAGGACCTCGGGAGCACAGCACGCAATGCCGACCCTTATCCCGAAGCCGCCGGTACCCGGTGACAAGTGGCCGCCTCCCCTCGCTGTCGGTTAGCCTGAGCGGGAGCCGCGAGGACCGTCACCACCCGGCGCCGGCCGGGCGCGACGATCCGGAGTTGATCAGGGGACGGTCAGGCGGTAGACCCGCGCCGCGGTGCCGCTGTAGAGCGCCTTCTTTTCGGTCGCCGACGCGCCCGACGAGATGCGCTTGAACGCGTTCCACAGCTCGGTGTAGCCGCAGGACTGCTTGTCGGGCGGGAAGTTGCTCTCGAACATCGACCGCTCGGCGCCAAACGCTTCGATGCAGGGCTCGATGTACTGGCGCCAGGCGGCGGCGAGCTCCTCGGATGAGGGTGGCATCTCGCGCTCGGGAAAGTCGAACCCGAACGAGGTCATGCCGACGCCGCCGAGCTTGACGTTGACATTCGGGCATTTGGCGAGCTCGGCGATGCCCTTCTTCCAGCCGGCGAGAATCTCCGGCCGACGGCCCGAATAAGGGCCGACGCCGAGCACGCCGCCGACATGATTAAGGATGATCGTGGTTTCGGGAAAGGCGCGGGCGAGGTCGACCGCGTCGGCCAGTTGCGGGTGGTACTGCCACGACTCGAAGCTGAGGCCGAGCGGCGCCAGCTGGGCGAAGCCCTCGCGAAATTTTGCGTCGCGCACCAGATGCGGCGGCACCGAACGGGTCGCGTATCTCTGGATCGCCTCGTTCTGGTCCCACGACACGCCGTGACGAATGCCGCGGAAACGCCCGCCGCCGGCGCTGATCTCGGCCTCGAGCACCTCGCGCACGCGCCCCCCGATCGTCAAATCGGCATGGCCGACGATGCCCTCGGCGACGCGGCAGGGACCGTAGCCGCCCGACGCGCTCATCGCCGCGATGCCGTTGACGAACTCGACCTCGCCGACCGGCGCCATCTCGGCCGGGTCGGCCTTGCGATACATCGAGCGGCATTCGAGAAAAACCGTCGCGACAATGTTGTGGCCGCCGTCGATATCGGCCAGCAGCTCATCCAGCAGGTAACGCCCGCGCTGCGGCGTTTCCCAGAAATGATGATGCGGGTCGACGATCGGGAGTTCCGGCTCGAGCGCGGCTTCGCGCGGCCGCTTCGCCAGCCACGCCTTCAGCGCCGCGTCGTCGCGGTAGGCAAGCCCGCGGTATTCGCCCCTCGAATCTCCGGCCATGATCCCCTCCCTCTTCCCGGCGGCTAATCGGCGGCCGCACGCGCCGGAGCCTGTGCACCCCGGAACGCCGGCATCACCTCTTTCGAGAACCGGTCGAGGTCTTCGAGCTGAACGTCGAGCGGGGTGCCGAGCGGCGTCGCGCACACCACCCGGTCGACACCCGGATAGCGCTTTTCGACCGCCTTCAATTGCTCGACGATGTCTGCGGGCGTGCCGGTGAGAAAGCCGCCAGCCTTCACCGCGTCTTCGATCTGCGGCAACTTGGCCGTGGCGGCGAGCCTCGGATCGCGCATCGCCGCGATCTGCTCGTCGCTGAGCGCGCGCACCAGGCGCAGCTCGCCGAACATCTTCATGTTTTCCTCGTAGTGTTTCGCCGCCTCGCGCATGCCCTCTTCGCGGCTCCGGGCGATGTGAAACTGGAAGCCGAGCGCCAGCTTCTCGCCGAGCTCGAGCTTGACGCCGCGACGCGCATAGGCGGCCTGGAACCCCAGCATGTGCCGCTCGACGGCACCGCCTTCGGCCGAGCCGCCGCCGATCATGCCCGAGATGCCGTGCTTGGCCATAAAGTCGAAAGCGCGCTCCGAGCCGCTCTGGATCGGCTGCCAGCATTCGACCGGCAGATGATCCGGGGCCGGAACGAGGGTGATCTCCTTCAAGGCGTAGCCGCGATACGGCACCTCCGGCGGGATCGTGTAGTACTTTCCCTTGTGCGAGAACGGCTTGCCCTCGAACGCCTCAAACAGGATGTCGACGCCCTCCTCGAAGATCTCGCGGTTGGCGTCCTGGTCCATCAGCGGCGAGCCGAAGGTTTCGACTTCGCGGGTGTGATAGCCGCGGGCGACGCCAAAGATCACGCGCCCGCCGCTGAGGATGTCGGCCATCGCGTAGTCTTCGGCCAGCCGCAGCGGGTGCCACATCGGCACGACATTGAACCCGCAGCCGATTTTCAGGTTCCGTGTGACGTTGACGAGGTGCATCGCCATCATCAACAGGTTCGGGATCAGCTCGGTGCCTTCCGGCTGGAAATGGTGCTCGGCCATCCAGAACGTGTTGAAGCCGCGCTCGTCCATGCACTTGGCGTACTTCACCACCTTGTGCAGCACGTCGGACAGCTGCTCCTTTGTATAGCGGCGCTCGTTGATCGGCGTCCCGGCATAGCCGAGGTTCTCCATGTCGACGGTGCCGTAGTAGGAGCTGTCGAATTTCGTGATCATTGGTGCCTCACACCTTCATGCGAAATGGTCAAATCAAGCACCTCCGAGGGGTTCGTCGCCCCCGCGAAAGCGCCACAGAAGCGGGGGTCCAGGAGCAAGCGTTCCAGCTTGGGTCCTGGTTTCCCGCGTTCGCGGGAATGACGGTCAACCGACTGATCCTCGGAGACACGCCCGGCTAGTTCACTCACTCGGCCGCGAGCGCGGCGTTCTCAGCCCGCCAAGTCTTCAAGACAGGCAGCACTTCCTTCGCGAACAACTTCAATCCGCGCTCGGCGATCTCGTAAGGCACGCCGCCAAAGCGAAAAGCCGCGTTAAGCTCGAAATCGCCGAGGACTGCGCGCCGGGCTTCGAGCTCGCGCAGGATGCGGTCGGGCGTGCCCCAGATCGCCGCCTGCATAAACCCGGCGACCGCCCCTTCGAGCCCGCCCTGGCGCGCGATCGCTGCCTTTTGCGCATAGGCGTCGTAGCCTTTGACGGTGGCGAAATGCTCGCCGAGGAATTCGTAGTGGTGAAAGTTGCTCTCGACAAACTTGCCCATGTATTGCCGCGCGTCCTCCTCGGCTTGCGCCAAATCGGGGCCGCAGATGCAGAAATCGGTGATCATCATCGAGGGCGCCTGACGCCCGTGGAATTTCCGGTGCAGTTCGCGATTGCGCTCGACCGCCGGCAAGCGCATGTGCCAGGGCCGGTCGGAGAACATCACCATGTGCGCACCGAGCCGGGCGGCGGCCTCGACCGAATCCTCGCTCGACGCAACCGCATAGACGCGGCCGGTAAAATCGTATTTGGGCCGCGGCCGCAACTCGATCCGCGGCTGCTTGTAGTGCTTGCCGTTGCCCTCGATAAAGCCGGTGCGCAGCGCCGCGACGATCATCGGGGCGGCTTCGTCGAAGCGCTCGCGGGATTCGTCCATCGTGCCGCGAAACGCCGCGAACTCGCGCCGCGCCAAGCCGCGCCCGAGCCCCAGCCGCAACCGACCCTTGCACAGCAGGTCGAGCACCGCCGCCTGCTCGGCGACGCGCAACGGGTCGTGCCACGGCACGATCACCGCCGCGGTGCCGAGCCCGACATTCGGGCACAACGCTGCGAGATAGGTCATCAGCTGCAGATTGTCGGGACAGAACGAATAGTCGAAGAAATGGTGCTCGGCCGACCACAACACGTCGAAACCGGAATCGGCGGCGAGCCGCGCCAGCCGGATTTCCTCGTCCCACACCCGGTCGTCGCCGATGTTCTCCCAGCCATAGCTGGCGAACACCATCATCATGCCGACATCCATGGCTTTCCTCCGCGCCTGGCTCTGACGCGGAGTGTCCCACTCAGGTTCGCGAATGACAACCTCCGCCCGCGGTGCCGGGTTCGCGCTTCTGGGATCGGTGGGATTGCAGGTCTTCACGCGGCATGAGTGAATTGGCCGCCACAATCAGGTGAAACGGGCGCCATGACATCAACCATCTCTGCCCCAGTGGAATTTGCGTGGGCACGCTTGGTCCCTGAGTTGCTTGTCGCCGATCTTCACAAAAGCCTGCGGTTCTGGCGGGACTTATGCAGCTTCGCAGTGGCCTTCGACCGCCTCGACGAAGGCTTCGCTTACCTCGACCGCGAAGGCGCCCAGATCATGTTGGAAGAGCGGGGCCGAAACCGAAATTGGGTGACGGGTCCATTGGACATCCCGCTCGGCCGCGGCGTGAATTTTCAGGTCACCGTCCCAGCAATCGAGCCGATTTTGGCGGCGCTCGCCGGCGCGGACTGGCCGCTGTTTATGGAGCCGGAGCGGAAATGGTATCGCACTGGAGAGGTGGAAACGGAGGTGCATCAGTTCCTGGTGCAGGACCCGGACGGATATCTGATCCGCTTTTCGGCCCTTATCGGCGAGCGGCCCATACTCGCAGAATTGCACGAGCGCTTCGAGCGGCGGCCGGCTGCAACTCCGCATGCCTCGCCGGAAGAGGCGGTGCGCGCCGAGCGCGACACCCGATGATCGTGGTCGACACTCAGGCGACCCCGCCGGAACCCGGACGTTTTGGATACTTGACCGTGCTCGCAGCGTCATACGCCGCGACCAGCTGGCGCAGGCGCGGGATCAATTCTTCGCCGTACTGAACCGCGTCCGGGCGCGGGTCGTAGCCGCGGATCAACAGGCTCGTGGCCCCGAGCTTGTAGTATTCGAGCAGCGCCTTGGCGACGGTCTCGGGTGTGCCGACGAGCGCTGTCGAATTCCCCTGCGCGCCGGTCGCGGCCGCCAGCGATGTCCACAAGCAGCTGTCGTGCACCTCGGCTTCCGCCGCGGCCCGCAGAAGCCGTTCGGAACCGGCATTCTGACGCTTGGGCGCCGGCGCGCCGCCGCGATTGACCAGCACCCGGTCAAGGATGGCCCTGGCCCGGTCCCACGCTTCACCCTCGGTCGCCGCGAGGATCGGGCGGGTCGACAGGCTGAAGCTCGGGTGGCGTTCATGGAGCGCCGCCTCTTGTCGCACGCGCTCCATGAACAGGGCTGTGGCTTTCAGCGGCTCGCCCCACAGCATGAAGACATCGACATGCGGCGCCAATGCCCGGATCGCCGCGTCGGAGCCGCCGCCGCCATAGATCGGGATGTAGGGTTGCTGCCGGCAGCGGATTTCTGCATAGGTGCCGCGGGTGCGGTAGAACTCCCCCTCGTGGTCGAACGGCGCCGGCTCGGTCCAGGTTCGGCGCAGGAGCGAGACGTATTCGTCCAGGCGGCGATAGCGGGCCTGGTGGTCAGTCCAGTCACCGTCCTTGGCCTGGTCGGCGTCGCTGCCGCCGGCAATGACGTGCACCGCCAGGCGCCCGTCGGAAAGCTGGTCGAGGGTGGCGAGCTTGCGGGCGGCGACCGGCGGCGCCACGAAACCCGGCCGATGCGCCAATAGAAAACCCAGCCGTTTGGTGACCGACGCGGCATGCGCCCCAACCAGAAACCCGTCCGGCGCATCCGAGTAGTAGCCGATCAGCACGCGGTCAAAGCCGGCCTGCTCGTGAATGCGCGCGGTCTCGGCGATGACGTCGGCATCGAATGGAGGCCCGGCTGCCGGGATCAGCTCCGACGAGACCCGCGGCGCGATCCAACCGATCATCTCCACAGGCATGACAGCCGCCCCTCCAGGCCTCGTAGGCTGTCAGCCTCCGCCGCCAGCAGGCGCTGTCAAGCCCGGTTTTGAATTGTGTCGGCGCTCTCGGCTCGGCCGGGTCGACCCGACGGAGGCAATGGCGTGGGCGGCCGAATGCCGATTACGCCAGCCGCCCTCGCGCCCGCCCTTTCGCCGAAAAGCTGCGGAAGGTGATCGACCAGCGGGTCTCCTCCATCGCGGCGATGCTGTGCTCCCATAGATGACGAGCCGCGCCGGTCAGATGATAGATCGAGCGCGGCGCGAGGGTCGCCTTGGTCCGCTCGAAGCCGCCGGTCCGGCGTCGCCGGAAACGCATCGTCGCCGGGGCGCCGAGCGAGATCCCGACGACGTGCTCGAACACCGGGCGGTCGCGGTGCCATCCAATCCCGGCGCCGGGATCGTAGCGGATCAGCAGGGCCTGGGCGAATTCGTCGGGTGGCAGCCCGGCAAACCCCGCCGCCTTCGCCCGCAGCGGCAACAGCCACTGCGGGATCGGGTCGGCCGGGGTGAGGCTGGCGGCGTCGAAATCATAGCTCCAGCCGTAATAGGCGGTCAGCCGCTTACCCAGCCATTGATGGAACCGGAACGGCGAGAGCGCCGCCGCGTCAACCGCCGCGATCAACACACACTCCTCGTCCGGGGTGACGATGGCATCGGCCTGGGACAGCCCGGGAAGGCCGGGGCCGCCAAGCAGGTCGGGCTCTGCAGCAGTCAGGTTCATCGGTCGGCAGACGATTCTCGCACCACCCCTATGTGGGAAGCGGCACGCTTGATCTCGATCCCGCTGAATGGGTTGCGGTTCTTGCTTCCGTTTCCGCTTTCGGATTGGATACGAACCGCCGCAGGAGGAAAGAAAAAATGGATACGATGGAAGTGGACGCGATCGCGGACGAGAGGCGCTTGCCGGCGGATGTCGACGCGCAGCCGGTGGTGCAGACGGCGGCTGGGCTGCGCCCGATGATCCGCGGCTACCGCGACGAGATCGAAAGCCAGCAGCGCCTGCCGCGAGAATTGGTCGAAGAGATGCGCGCCGCCGGCTTTTACCGGATGGTCATCCCGCGCGCGCTCGGCGGCCTGCAGGTCGACCCGCTGACCTATCTGCGCGTCGCGGAGCTGCTGGCGGAGGGTGCCGGCTCGGTCGGCTGGAACATTGCCAACAACAGCGTCGGGCAACTGGTCACCTTGGGCTTGCCCGACGAGGGTGTCGACGAGGTCCACGGCCAGCATGGGCCCGCCACCATCGCCGGCACCGCGGTGCAGGGCGGCGGACAGGCGGTCCCGGTCGATGGCGGCTACCGGGTCAACGGGCGCTGGCAATTCGGCAGCGGTTGCCAGGAGAGCGACTGGATGCTGGGCAGCTTCCAGGTCCTCGACGACGGCCGGCCGCGCCTCAGCCCCGAAGGCCGGCCGCTTTTTTGGCGCGGCGTGTTCCCGCGGGCCGAAGCCGAGATCGTTCCGGGGAGCTGGGACGTGGCCGGGCTGCGCGGCACCGGCAGCTTCGACTGGACTGTCGAGAACGTCTTTCTGCCGGAGCGGCGCACGATGGTCCATGCCGGCATCCCGCTCGACAACCAGTGGGAGCGCTGGCCGGGGGTCACCTACGCATTGCCGACGCAGTGCTGGGTCGGGCCGCACCACAGCGCCGTGATCACCGGGATCGCCCGCGCCGGCATCGACGCGCTGATCGATCTGGCGGGCGGCAAGACGCCGCGCGGCCGCACCGGCCTCCTATGCGACAACCCCCAGGTCCAGGACGCGGTCGGACGGGCCGACGCGATCCTGAACGCGGGCCGCGCCTACCGCACCGCGATGATCACCGAATTGTGGAACATAGTCGCGTCGGGCGGTGCCACCACCCTCGAGCAGCGCGCCCGCTGCCGCCTGGCCTCGACCTACGCCGCCGACAGCGCGCGCCAGGCGATGGATCTGGTGTACCGTCACGGCGGCAGCACGTCGTTCAAGCGCGAGAGCCGCCTTGCCGAGTGCTGGCGCGACCTGCACGTCGTCGGCCAGACCGTGACGATCGCCCCCGAATGGTACCCGATCGGCGGCCGCGTCTATCTCGGGATCGACCCCGGCTCCCGCCTGCGCTAGCAACGCCCCGGCAAGGCTGCCGACGCCCGCGCCTTGGCGCACAGTCATTGGAATTCACCAACGTTAACAGTAATTTCATCCTCAGGAAGGTACATCGTTAGTACAAGCGTATTTTACGCCGTTGGAGCTGATAGATGGCGGATGCCATTCAACCGCGTGCAAGATTGGTGATCGAGGAACACCTTAAAAATCCTCCTCCTACCAGCGTAATCATTGACATTGATCCGAAGACGGCTGGAGAAATCTTGGCAGATAGAAATAAGGAAAATTGGCCGCCAAAACCGAACAAGGTACAACAGTTTGCCGCCGATATGGCAAAGAGCCGGTGGGGGTTGACTGGTGATACGATCAAATTTGGAACTGACGGCCAACTCTTGGATGGCCAAAACCGGTTGTCAGCGGCTGTACGAAGCGGTAAGTCTTTTCAAACGCATGTCGTATTTGGCATCGATCCGGACCTCTTCGGCCGGATGGATATTGGAAAGCCGAGAAACCCGGCCGACATCTTACATATTGCCGGGTTCAAGTACGCCTCCACGCTCGCAGCGGCGATTAGGTGGGCACACCTGTTGGATACTGATCCCTATAACAGAGAGACCTTGCAGCCGGATTTTGTACTTGAATTAGCACGAGGTCGGTATGCGGATATTGACACCTTCCTTAGGTATGGTCGAGAAATAAATAAACACTTTTCTCACCCAGCTGGACAAATGGCAGCATTAGTTTATATTTTCTCAAAACATGACGCTAACAAATCCAAGGAATTCACGACCGCATGGACTCGTGGTGAAAGGAACGGAAAATATCAAATTATCGATACAATGCAAGCGTTGCTGCATTCACAAAAGGCAAATAACAATGGCCGTATCCATGAATTGACTCGTGCCGGAATTATCATCAAGGCGTGGAATATTTTTCGAGCCAATCAGAAAGGGTCGCTCGCCCAGCTCCAAGCGGCGGCCACGACGAAGATCGAACCGATCTCCTGACACATATAGGGCGAATAAGCGCGGCGCCTCAGCGGGCGCAGCAAGCGCAGCGCGGTCAACGCGGCGCCATCCGCCGCTTTGGCCGATTGGTTTGGGTGGCGGATTATGCTCCACTTATCCGCCCCACATCTGACGGAGCCGCGATCGACCCGTCAGCGTAGCGGGGGATGGACCCGCGCCCGCGTCTGGGCTAACCATTACGGCATCGAAGGGCTGCCGGTCGGGCGGCCGGCCTTGTAACGGAACGGAAAGGGGAGAGACGATGGCTTACGAAGGCATGATCGCAGAGACGATTGGGATCAACGGCGACAAGAACGAGACGATTTCGGCCTATGTCGCGCGGCCGTTGGGGGCGGGACCGTTCCCCGGCATGGTGCTGCTGCATCACGCGCCCGGCTGGGACGAGTGGTACCGCGAGGCGACCCGCAAATTCGCCCATCACGGCTATGCCACGGTCAGCCACAACCTCTATCACCGCGCCGGCGAGGGCAAAGCCGACGACGTCGCCGCCAAGGTGCGCGCCGAGGGCGGGGTTCCCGACGCGCAAGTCATCGGCGACACCGAAGGTGCGGTCGCATGGCTGCGCGCCCAGCCCTGGCTCAACGGCAAGGTCGGCATCTTCGGCACCTGCTCGGGCGGCCGGCAGGCCTTTCTGTTCGCGTGCCGCAGCAAGAGCGTCGACGCCGCCTGCGAGCTGTGGGGCGGCCGGGTCGTGATGAGCAAGGAGGAGCTGAACCCAAAGCAGCCGACGGCCCCGATCGAATTTACCAAGGATTTGTCCTGCCCGCTGCTCGGCCTCTTCGGCAATGAGGATCGGTCGCCGACCCCGGAGCAGGTCAACCAGCACGAGGCCGAGCTGAAGAAGCACGGCAAGCATTACGAGTTCCACCGCTACGACGGCGCCGGCCACGGCTTTTTCTATTACGACCGGCCGGCGTACCGCATCGAGCAGGCGGTGGACGGCTGGCAAAAGGTGTTCGCGTTTTTGCACAAGCACCTCGGCAAGTAATCCCGGCGGTAATTCTGTACTCGCCATGTGCACCTCGATCGTCGAGATCGTCAGCGCCGCCGGCGCCGGCAAAAGCGATGACGGGTGGATCGAGCTGACCCACTCGGTGGTGTCGTACGACCACCCGCATCACGCTCTGCTGGAGGAGGCGATCACGATCGATTTCGTGAACGCGGCGCTGGGGCCGAGCGCGCGGGTCGCGGTCGAGCTCACTCTCGAGGCCGCCAGGGAGCTGAGCGGCGCGCTGACAAGGGCGATCGCGGCGGCCGAGATCGAGGAAAGCGGCCGGTTGCGGCCGACCCGCTGACGCCCGCCGTCACCGCCCGCCCGGGGCGTAGCAGAGGCGGTCGTCGGCGGCTCTCTCGCGCCGCGCTCGTGTTTCTTGACGAGACGGACGAATTCCACGCGCTCTGCGGTTCGTCGCCCCCGCGAAAGCGGTGGTCCAGGGTTTCAAGCGAGGTGCCGGTTGCCCCCTGTTCATGCCAGGGGCAGGTCTGGGTACCCGCTTTCGCCGGTATGACGGCGGACGGGATGGCCACAAAGTACCGCTATTCCCATGGCGGTTCGGCGGCGGCGTTGCGCCCGGAGATGCGGCCGAAGGCCAGGCATTCGCCGATATTGCCGGTGCCCTGGTAGAGATAGCTGTAGATCGAGCCCAATTCGCCGGCGCTGTACAGCCTGGGAATGGGCGTGCCGTCGGGGCGCACGATCTGGCCCCGCTCGTTGCGTCGCGGGCCGCCTTGCGTGTTGAGCATCGAGGGCGACAGCTCGACCGCGTAAAACGGCCCGTCGGCGATCGGCGCCAGCATCAGCTTGCGGCCGAACTCGGCGTCGTGCTTGGCGTCGCAAAACCGGTTCCAGCGCCGAACCGTGTCCGCGAGCGCGGCGGGGTCGAGCCCCAGCACCGCGGCAAGGGCGGGGATGCTGTCGGCGCGCTTGACCCAGCCCTTCGCCAGTTCGGAGCTGTTGTCGGCGCTCCATTCGTAGCGCTCGATGATTTGCGTCCAGCCATGGCTCGGGTGCTTGTCGTAAAGCGGCCCCGCGGCAAACATCGCGTGATCGAAAATCAGATACATCGGGCACGGCGTCGAGAGCGGCAGCCAGCGCCCGTTCACCGGGATTTTCCCGTGGCGGGTTTTGAACTTTTCATCGCAAAAGCGTCGGGCGTCCGGGCCGACCACGATCATGCCGCCCGGCGTTTCCTTGCTGTAATGCAAAGCCTGCATCGAGAACGAGGTGCGAACCTCCGGCACCTTCAGCGCCATCGACGGACCCGCGTAATTGTTCATGTGCCAAAGGTCGGCGCCGACCGACATCGCCATCGCGATGCCGTCGCCTTCGTTGTAGGGCGAGCCCGAGGTGTAGCAATAGGGGATGCCGGGGAGATAGTTGCGGATCATCTCCTGGTTGTTTTCGAACCCGCCGCAGGTCAGCACCACGCCCTTGCGCGCTTTCACGTCGATCGACCGGTTCCCGCGCCGGCCGCGCACGCCGAGAATTTCCTTGGTGACGGCGTGCTGGATCAATTCTTTGCCCGGCGTTTCATAAAGGACCGGGATCGGGCGCTGCTTGACCAGGCTCTCGAACCGCTTCCAGGTATAGGAATAGCCGTAGGTCGGGCCGTCGTGGAATTTGTGCACGCACTCGGCCCCCGGCAGATCCGGGAACTCGATCCCGACCGGCGGATGCTGATGCTCCTGCGGATCGCCGCCGAGACTTTCGAGCCAGCCATTGTTGCGGCACATCTCCTCGGCCCACACCCGCACCATCGGCTCCGGCAGGGTGTAGGGTCCGCACAGCGCGGTCAGGTAGGCGGCGGCCTGCTCGGCGGACGACGTGTTCAGATAGCCCTGGCCGGCGACGCGGGTGTTGCCGCCCTCCTCGCCTTCGGGCGCCTTTTCCAGGATCACGACCTTGGCGCCGAGCTCGTAGGCGGCGACCGAAGCCGCGACACCCGCCGCTCCGAAACCGACGACGACGACATCGGCTTCGACATCCCATTCATGCGGCGAAGGCTGGTCCTTCATCATGTATTCCTGCTGGTTATCGCGTAGGCGGGTCAGCGCGGCGCAGCCCTCGCCGGCAACGACGGGCGAAGGGCGGTTTGACTCGTCTTTGCGGGAAGCGCCACATT
Organism: uncultured Alphaproteobacteria bacterium; assembly: GCA_963712825.1. Taxonomy (GTDB): domain Bacteria; phylum Pseudomonadota; class Alphaproteobacteria; order ATCC43930; family CGMCC-115725; genus AP-15. The sequence goes on along the minus strand of CAVQJP010000024.1, from coordinate 480,286 downwards.
GCCTGTCCACGATAGCGTAATCCCGAGGGCCGCCAGCTATGCCGATATTAGATGCCCAGGTTCACGCCTATGAACGCAACCACCCGGGCCGGCCCTGGGTCGGCACGCTCCAGGGACCCGCGGAGGTCACCGGCGACCAGATGACAGCGGCGATGGATGCGGTCGGCGTCGACGGCGCCGTTTTGGTCTCGCCGTTCAGCATGTATCGCTACGACGCCAGCTATGCCCAAGAGGTGTATGCCGCGTATCCGACCCGGTTCAGGCTGGTCAAGCCGGTCGACCCAACCGATCCGACCGTCACCGACACGATCGCCGACTGGGCCGCCGCCGAGGGCACGGTCGGCATCCGGATCTTTCTCAGGGATGCTGTTTCGACCGACCCGGCGGACCCAGCCATCAACCGCGTCCTAGCCACAGCGGCGCGCCACTCGCTGCCCGTCAACCTGGCATGCACGGGGCGGCTGGACCAGGCACGAGAGCTTGCGGCGCGAAACCCCAACACGCGAATGGTGATCGACCACCTAGGACTGCCGCAACCGCATGAGCCGCCACCGGCCGCCGAGCCATTCGCCGATCTGCCGAAGCTGCTCGCCATGGCGGCCCATGACAACGTCGCCGTGAAAATCAGCGGCGCCTGTACCCTGTCGCACGAACCGTTCCCTTACAAGGACATCTGGGACCCGCTCGGCCGTATCTTCGACGCCTTCGGCTTTGGCCGCTGCATGTGGGGCACCGACTGGACCCGCGCGGTCGCGTTGTTGACCTACGCGCAGGGCGTCGAGGCGTTTCGCGTCGCCGACCGGCTCTCCGACAGCGATCGCGCCGCGCTGATGGGCGGGACATTGGCGCGGGTCTACGGCTGGGCCTGATCTGTGGTTCCCGCATTGCCCGGCGGGGTGCTCCTCATCCCGCCGTGGACTTCGGCGACGATCTCGAACGAGCGTTTGCGTTTGGCGTGGTCGAAGATATTGGCCGTCACCATCAGCTCGTCGGCGCCGGTGCGGCGGATGAACTCGTCGAGGCCGCGGCGCACCGTCTCGGCCCCGCCGACCACGGCGCAAGATTGCGCTTCGTCGAGTATCGCGCGGGCATAGGGATCGAGCCGCGCGTCGAAATCCGCGACCGGCGGCGGGACCCGGCCGCGCCGTCCGGTGCGGTTGTTCAAGGTCGCCTGCTGCAATGACGAGAACAGAAACCGCGCCTCCTCGTCGGTTTCCGCGGCAACGACGACGGCGCCGAGCATGACATGCGGCAAAGCGAGCTGCGCCGAGGCACGGAACCGCTCGCGGTAGATCGCGATCGCCTGCGTCATCATCGTCGGCGCGAAATGCGAGGCGAAGGCGAACGGCAGCCCCAGATAGGCCGCCACCTGCGCGCCATAGAGGCTCGAGCCGAGAATCCAGATCGGCACGTCCAGACCCGCGCCGGGGATCGCCTGCACCGGCTGGCCTGGCTCGGCCGCCTGGAAGTAGCCCATCAGCTCGACGACATCCTGCGGGAACTCGTCGACCTCGACGAGCAGGTTGCGGCGGATCGCGCGGTTGGTGATTTGGTCGGAGCCCGGCGCGCGGCCAAGGCCCAGCTCGACCCGCCCCGGATGCAAGGCGGCGAGCGTGCCGAACTGCTCGGCGATCACCAAGGGCGCGTGGTTCGGCAGCATGATGCCGCCGGCGCCGATGCGGATTTTGCTGGTGCCGGCGGCGACATGGGCGAGCGCCACCGCGGTCGCGGCGCTGGCGATGCCCGGCAGATTGTGGTGCTCGGCCATCCAAAAGCGCCGGTAGCCGAGCGCCTCGACGTGGCGCGCGAGGTCGAGCGAATTGCGCAGCGCCTGACCGGCGTCGCCGCCTTCGACAATCGGCGCGAGATCGAGAACCGAGAGCGGAACCATCAGAAACGAATTTCCTTCAATGCTGGTAGTGCGAACCAGACAGATGACATCCGCCGTCGGTCGTCGGAGCCGGATTGCCTCGTCGCTCCGCGCCTCGCAATGACAACTACTTACGGTGTCATTGCGAGCGAAGCGAAGCAATCGCGACGTGGCGACGCTCGGCGTCAAGCTTCAGGTTCGTACCACCATGTTCGCCACCCCGCCGCGAGACAGTAATCCAATTGACGTGAGCTCAGGACCGTTTCCGTCGCCTTCGGCGGAAGCCGGGACCCATCCCGCCGCCGCTGCGTATTTGCCCATTCGGCGCAATCGCCCGGCATGAGCGAAAACACGGAATTTGCGAACACCGTGGATCCCGGCTTTCGCCGGGAAAGCAAAACGAAGGATTTGCCGGGGTGACCGCAAGATCTCGTACCATTCACCGCGGGTCGGGCCAGCGGGCGTCGTGGGCGAGATAGTCGGCGGTGCGGATCGCGGTCGCAAGCTCGGCCGGGGTCGCGAGCGGCGGCTTGGCGCCGCCCTTCAGCCCGGCGAGCGCGGCGCGCACCGCGTGGACGGTCGCCGCCAGAATCTCCTGCGGGTAAACCACGAGCTTGACGCCGAGCCGTTCCAGCTCGGCGTCGCCAGGCATGAAGTGCTTGCCGGCGGGCGAGGCGACGGCGAGCGCCGGCTTACCATTGGCGGCCGTCACCGCCGCGCGCATTTCCGCCTCCGACTGGGGCGAGTCGAGGAACAGGATGTCGGCGCCCTCGGCGACAAACGCTTTGAGGCGGGTCAACGCCTCGTCGAACCCGCGCGAGGTGCGGGCGTCGGTGCGGGCGAGGAGCAGGATGCCTTCCTCATGGCAGGCCTCGGCGGCGGCGCGGCAGCGCAGGATCGCGGCGTCGCGCTCGATCACCAGTTTCGCCCCATTATGGCCGAGCGGGCGCGGCCAGGCCTTGTCCTCGATCAATACCGCGGCGGCGCCGCGGCGGGCATAGGCGCGGATCGTCTTTTGCACCGCGAGCGCATTGCCGTAGCCGGTGTCGCCATCGGCGAGCCACAACACATTCGGGGCGGCGGCGATGCAGGTCTCGACCGCGTCGGCCATCTCCGGAAAGGTCAGCAGATCCATGTCGGGCATCGCCAGACGCATCGCGGCGACGCTGGAGCCGGACACGAAACCGACGCGGAAGCCGGCCTCCTCGATCAGCCGCGCTCCCATGGCGTCGCCGCAGCCGGGCAGGATTTGGAGACCGGGCTGATCGAGAAGCGCCTTCATCGCGGCGGCCTGGGAACGCATGGCAAGCTCCGTTGATGTACCTTGCGGTATGTCTATGAGGGTCGAGAAACCGTCACGGCGGCGGACGTCTGGCGAGGTCAGATGATGTTTTTGTCGCGGAAATTTTCGATCTGCGCCGGGGTGTAGCCGAGGCCGGCGAGGATGTCGCCGTTGTCGGCTCCGAGCTTGGGGGCGACGCCGATCCGGGCCGGCGTTTCAGAGAAATGCCACGGCGAGCCGTGCACCTTCAGCCGCTTGCCGTGCTCCGGATAGTCGATCTCGGTGACGTAGCCGTTGGCCACCACGTCGGGGTCGTTCGAGGCTTCGAGGAGGGTGTTGATCGGCGCTGCGACGATGTCGGCGCCCCGAAGCCGCTCCACCCAGTCGTCGCGCGGACCGGTGGCGAAGAGCTCGTCGAGCATTTGCAGCAGGGCCGCGCGCTTTTCGTCCGATCCGATGATCACGCCGAGATCGCCAAAACCGGCGTTTTCGAGCGCTTCGTAAAAGCCGAGCGCGGTCATCGCGTCGCGCCATTTGCGCGCGCCGTTGAGCTGGAACACCAGGGGCTTGCCGTCGCGGTCGTCAAAGCTGGCGCTGAGGCCGGGGCGCTCCGGCGTGCCGGTGATGCGCGCCTGGCCCGTCACCGGATCGCGGTTGCGCCACATTGCCGTCGTCAGGGTCCAGCCCATCAGCCGGATCTGCCCGCCGAGCAGCGAGCAGTCGACCTTTTGCCCAATCCCAGTGCTGCGCGCATGGGTCAGCGCCGCAAGCGCCCCGCCAAAGGCCAGAATGGCGCAGGTTTCGTCGGCGACCGAGACGATGCCGGTCTTCAGCGGCTGTCCCGGCGTCGAATAGGCTTCGGCGATGCCGCCCAATGCCTGGGCCATCGAATCCGTCCCCGGCAGGTCGGCATGCGGCCCCTTGGGTCCGTATCCCGAGACCGACACATAGACGAGCTTCGGGTTTACCTTTTTGAGGTCTTGATAGCCGAAACCGTTTTTCTCGGCGGCGCCGGGGCGGAAATTCTGTCCGAAAATGTCCGCCGTCGCGACCAGCTTGCGGAGGATTTCGCGGCCTTCCGCGGTTTTGAGGTTCAGGGTGACGCTCTTCACGCCGCGGTTGTTGGTCTCGAAATAGGTGCTGGGCAACCCCGGCAGCACGGTCGAACCGCGCGAGTTGTCGCCGACCGCCGGCACCTCGATCTTGATTACCTCGGCGCCGAGATCGGCCATCAGCATATAAGGCACGGTGCCGGCCTGGGCAGTGGAGCACGCCACCACCCTGACGCCTTGCAATGGTCCATGGGGTTCGGCCATCGAAAACCTCCTCAATCCAACAGCCAGGGTGCGGCGCAGGCCTGCGCGATCTGGCGGATCTGGTTCAGCAGCCCCGGCCCGACCGGAACGCCTTCGCGCCGGCGCCGCTCCGCATAGTTCCATTGCGGGTCGCCGGCGACCATGACCCGCTGCGCCGGGTCGATAGGCGTCGTCGCGCGCAGATCGTCGCAAAACCGCGTCACGTCGGCGGCGAACTCGTCCAGATCGCGAAACAGGGCGGGGTCGATCGCGATGAAGCAATGGCCGATGTCGTTGCCCTGCGGCTTTCTGCCGTGCAGCGGGTCGGTGATCAGGGTCGAGCCCGACAGGCACGCGCCGAGGATGTTGACCATGACCGCGAGCCCGTAGCCCTTGTAGCTCGAATTCTCCGGCGAACCGCCGAGCGAGGTTAGAAACCCGCCCTTGTCGCGCGCCTCCATCGGGTCGGTGCTGGGCTGTCCGTCCTTGTCGAGGACCCAGCCCGGCGGACATTGCAGCCCCTCATTCGCTTTGTTGCGGATGCGGCCGGCGGCGACCGTCGTCGTCGCCATGTCGAGCAGAAAGGGCCGCCCGTCGTCCGTCGTCGGCGCCGCGAACGACCACGGGTCGGTGCCGAGCTTTGCCTCCTTGCCAAAGGTCGGCGCCACCTGGACGCTCGACGCGCTGGTGCACGCCATGCCGATCAGCCCTTCTTTCGCGGCCATCAGGGTGTAGTAGCCGGTGGCGCCGAAATGCGCCGAGTTGCGCACCGCCGCGATCGCCATGCCCGCTTGCTTGGCCTTGTCGATCGCGACCTGCATGCCGAACCGCGCCGGCACATGGCCGAGCCCGCCGTCGCCGTCGACCAGGGCCGAAACCGGCGTCTCCTTGACGATGCGCGGCCGCGCTTTCATGTTGGCGCGCCCGCTGCGGCGCAGCCGGTCGTAGCCCGGGATCATCGACATCCCATGGCTGTCGACGCCGTGCAGGTCGGCCCAGCCGAGGATGTCGGCCGTCGTCTCGGCGTTCTCCTCCGGCATGTCCCACGCCAGCAGAATGGCTTTGAGCTGGGCGCGGTGCTTTTCGTAGGGTGCGGGCATGGCGATTTTCTCCGGTCAGCGGACAGATTTGCCGGATCCGCGCTTCCCGGCAAGCCTGCGGATTAGCCGGTTCAGCAAAGCCGCGGATAAGGTGGACCCTAACCTCGGAACAACTGACTTTCGAAGCTAGCCGTCTTCGAGGCGGGAGCTGAGCGCGCGGTTTTGACACTGGGGTTTATGATGTTACATTCCTAATCTCTGACACGGCAGGGAAGATATGTCATGGCTGCGTCGGCGCGCATCAACCAGCAAGGTCGGATTGTAATCCCGGCGGAATGCCGCGTGGCGGCCGACCTCAAGCCCGGAGACGAGCTGATCGTCGAGACGGTCGGAAAGGGGGAGTTGCGTTTACGTACAAAGGAGCAGGCGTTGAGAGAAGCACAGCGGATCGTTGCTCGTTTTGGCTCGGGGTCTCGTGATTTGGTGGAGGAATTGATTGCCGAGCGACGCGAAGAGGCCGCAGGCGAATAATGGCCATCGTCGCCGACGCGTCCGCAATGCTCGCGGCGCTCAAGAATGAACCGTTCGGCAATATCGAACCGCAAGAACTGGTCGGCTCAATCATCAGCGCCGTCAATCTCTGCGAGGTCCTGACCAAATTGCACGATGATGGTCTGGACGATGGGCAAGCCGCTTCGGCGCTATCGGCAATGGATGTGCGCGTCGTCGCGTTCGACCAGGCTCAAGCGCGCGCCGCGGCGTTGCTGCGCCGCGCAGCCCGGCATGCCGGGCTTTCGCTCGGCGATTGTGCTTGCCTGGCCCTCGGCGCAGAACGCGGATGCCCGGTGGTTACCGCCGACCGGGTTTGGGCCAGCCTGGCGCTCGATATCGAGGTCGTCGTAATCCGGTAGATCCCAGGCCGCTCGCCCGACGCCGGCTGGCCCGCGGGCGTTGTCATACCGGCGAAGGTCGGGATCCGCTCCGAGCGCGGATATCAACCCTTCGCTGCTGGAGGAAATTTCCCCAGCAGGAGAGAACGAACTTCCTGTCGCGAAATTACGCTCCGGCAGGGGTGTGCTTCCCCAGGAACTCCCTGACCTTTGCCTTGGCCGCGGTCAGCGCCGGGCCGCTCTTCCACTCCGCGACAAACTCGCAGTTCGGCACCAGCTTCGAAAGCTCTTCGGAAATCGGCCAGGGATGCGCGTCGTCGTTGCCGGCCAGCACCAGGCACGGCGTTTTGACCGTCTTCACGAAATCGCGGTCGGCGCAATAGACAAACCCCGCCGCGTAGAGGTTGCGGTAGAACGCGTCCAACACCTCTTTCGTCGCCTCCGGATGGTCCTTCAGCGTCTCGGCCCAGCCGTCAAACCGCGGCGGCCGCGGCGGCAGCGCTGTGGCGACGCGGCCGATCGGCTGCGCCAAGACCGCCGACTGGACGCGCTCGGGGTGGTGCTTGAGCATGTTGACGATAAACGACCCGCCGATGCATTGACCGTAGAGATGGCATTTGTCGATGCGCAGATGGTCGAGCACGGCGATGTGGTCGGCGGTGTAGGCGTCCCAGCCGTCCTGCGCGGTAATCGGGGCGCGCGACTGGCCGCCGGCGTTGCGCTGGTCCATTGCGATGACGCGGAACTTGTCGGCGAGCTCGGTCGTCGGGTTGATCGGCGCCGAAGGCTGGCTCCACACGTCGATGACCGACTGCAGCCCGGCCGGCGCAAAGGTCAGGATCGGGAACCCCCGGCCGAACTCCTCGTAATGAATGTGCGCGCCATGGTGGTCAAAGCTCGGCATGTCGGCGTCCTTTCGTGATGGAGAGTAGAGCCTAGTCGATCGGGAAGCGGGTCGTCACGACGCAGTTTTCGAGGATGCCGCGGCCGCGGTCGGGCGGGCGGTGGCGCGCTACAAAGCGCGCGTGGATTTCGGTAATCGCTTCGGCGTCGATGCCGGGCTCGCTCGGCACGTATTGCACGAGGTTGTCGCGGAAGCCCCGCCTGGTCACAAAGATCGGCTCGCACCCGCGCGCGCGGGCGGCCGTCGAGAGCGCATCCGCCATCGGCCTGACCGCCGGGTTGACCGAGAAATCGGCCCAGTTGTTGGCGAGGACGCCGCCCGGGTTCAGGATATCGAGACACCGGCTCCAAAACAGCTCGTTGCTCTCTGCGGGACCGGACGAGTTGTAGAGATCGACCAGGACCACGTCGAAACGCTCGGTGGCGGCGGCGACGAATTCCTGCGCCGGCTCGAGCGTGACCGGCTGGGTCAGGTAGAACCAGCGCCGGGCGATCGCGACGACCGCCTCGTCGGCGTCGACCAGGGTCGGCGCGCAGTCCGGCAGGTAGGCGCGCATAAAGCGCCACATCGCCGCACCGCCGACGCCGAGCAGCAACGCCGTCTCGGCCTCTCGGCTCATCGCAAAAGCCAGCGACATCAGCCGCTCGTAATGAAAAACCAGCCGCGCCGGGTAGAGCAGGTCCATGCTCGACTGCTCGGTCACCTGGATGCTGCTGCCGAACGAGCCGAGGGTGCGGAAATGTCGGGCACCACGGTCGAAATCCACCACAAACACCGGCGAGCCGAAGGTCGGGGTCCGCCGCAGCAGCCTCAGCCGCGCGTCGCCGCCGAAATAATCGAGGACGAGACGACGCTGGCGGTCTTCGCCGAATTCGGTGATCATCCCCGGCGCGCCGCCCGAGAAATCGAGCCGCGACCGGCGCCGGCAAGCACGGCCACGCCCGGCGGAGCGGCGCCGGCGGGCGCGCCATAGCGGGCCGCCTCCTTAATTATTCGAGCATCCCCGCAATCCGGCATCGCCGTCAGTAACCGCGATCCGGCGGCTGAATTCAAGCGCGTCGACCGGCGGTTTCGCGGCGCCGTGGAGCGCGGCTTTGACGCTGCCCGGCACGATCCTTAAACTTGCCGCGGCACACCAGCCGTCGGCGGCCGCCGGCCGGGCTCTGTGTGGCGAGGAGCGTCGAGAAGCATGGACACCGGCACCATTCGCACGACCGAGGACGAGGCGCTGTCGTTTCACTCCAGTGGTCGACCGGGCAAGCTCGCCATCGCACCGACAAAACCGCTGACGACACAGCGCGACCTGTCGCTCGCCTATTCACCGGGTGTGGCGTTCCCATGCCTGCACATCGAGCGCGACCCGAGTGCTGCCTATGACTATACCTCCAAGGGCAATTTTGTCGCCGTGGTCTCGAACGGCACCGCCGTCCTTGGTCTCGGCGATTTGGGCGCGCTCGCCGCCAAGCCGGTCATGGAGGGCAAGGCCGCGCTGTTCAAGCGCTTTGCCGACATCGACTCGATCGACCTCGAAATAGACACCCGCGACGTCGACGCCTTTGTCAACTGCGTGCGGTATCTGCATCCGGCGTTTGGCGGCATCAACCTCGAAGACATCAAGGCGCCCGAGTGCTTCATCATCGAAGAGCGCTTGCGCGAGCTGCTCGACATCCCGGTTTTTCATGACGACCAGCACGGCACCGCGATCATCGCCGCCGCCGGGCTGATCAACGCGCTGCATCTGACCGGCCGCTCGCTCGACCAGATCAGGATGGTCATCAACGGCGCGGGGGCCGCCTCGATCGCCTGCGTCGAATTGCTGAAGACGATGGGTCTGCCGGCGCCCAACGTCGTGCTCTGCGACACCCGCGGCGTCATCTATCGCGGCCGTACCGACGGCATGAACCAGTGGAAGTCGGCGCATGCGGTCGAGACCAAGGCGCGCACCCTGGCCGAGGCGATGGAGGGCACCGACGTGTTCTTTGGCCTTTCGGTCAAGGACGCGGTCGACCAGGCGATGGTGCGCTCGATGGCGGACAAGCCGATCGTCTTTGCGATGGCCAACCCCGACCCCGAGATCACCCCGGAGGACGTGCGCGCGATCCGTTCCGACGCGATCATCGCCACCGGGCGGTCGGACTACCCGAACCAGGTCAACAACGTCCTCGGCTTTCCGTACATCTTTCGCGGGGCGCTCGACGTGCGCGCGTCGACGATCAACGACGCGATGAAGATCGCCGCCGCCGAGGCATTGGCCGAGCTCGCGCGCGAGGACGTGCCCGACGAGGTCGCCGCCGCCTATTCGGGCGAGCGGCTGACCTACGGTCCCGACTACATCATCCCGGCGCCGTTCGACCCGCGGCTGATCTGGGCGGTCCCTTCGGCCGTCGCCAAGGCGGCGATGGATTCGGGAGTGGCGCGCAAGCCGATCACCGACATGCCGGCCTACCAGCGCAGCCTGCGCGGGCGTCTCGACCCGACAGCGGCCGGACTGGACATGATCTTCGCCAAGGTCCGCGCCAACCCAAAGCGCGTCGTCTTTGCCGAGGGCGAAGAGGAAAAGACGATACGCGCAGCACTGCAATTCGTCGGCAGCGGCTACGGCACGCCGGTGCTGGTCGGGCGCGAGGAACGCATCAAGGCGACGATGGCGGCGATGGGGCTGAGTGCTGCCGGGGGCCTCGAAATTCACAACGCGCGGCTGTCGCAGCACAACAAGCGTTACACCGACTTTCTCTATGCCCGACGCCAGCGCGACGGCATGCTCTATCGCGACTGCCAGCGCCAGGTGAACCTCGACCGCAACGTGTTCGCCGCGTGCATGGTGGCCTGCGGCGACGCCGACGCGATGGTCAGCGGCGTCACCCGCAACTCGTTTGACGTGCTCGACGAGGTGTCGCGGGTGATCGAGGTCAAGCCCGGCTGCGTGGTGTTCGGGCTGACGATCCTGCTTGGGCGCGAGCGGCCGCTGCTGCTCGCCGACACCTTGGTCCACGAAACGCCGAGCCCGACGCAGCTTGCCGACATAGCGACCGAGGCGGCGGCAAAGGCGCGCGAATTCGGCCTGGTGCCACGGGTGGCGCTGCTGTCCTACGCGAATTTCGGCAACCCGACCGGACCGGACTGCGAACGGGTGCGCCAGGCGGTGGCGGTGTTGGACGAGCGCCGGCCCGGTTTTGAATATGACGGTGAGATGAGCCCCGACGTGGCGCTCGACACCCGGCTGATGCAGCAGCTTTACCCGTTTTGCCGCCTCGGCGGTGCGGCGAATATTTTGGTCATGCCGGGGCTGAACAGCGCCAACATCACCGCGAAGCTGCTGCCGCATCTCGGCGGCGGCACCGTCGTCGGGCCATTGCTGATGGGCCTGGATCGGCCGGTGCAGATCGTCAACATCGGGGCCACTGTATCCGACCTCGTCAACCTCGCGGCGTTGTCGGCGCACGACGCGATCCGCTGATCCGCGGCACCCGCTGGCGGGTCGCGGGCGGTACGATGCGGCGCCGAACGGCCGGGTTGATGCGGGTCGTGGGGCTGGGATTGCCCGCCGCGGTGCCGGGGATCCTGATCCTCGCCGGGCTCGCGTTGGCCGGCGTCCTGCGCCCCGGAGCCGCGCTCGTCCTTGCCGCCGCGGTCGTTGCGGCGGCGGCGCTCGTTGCCGGACGGCTGGGTTTTGCGATCGGCGCGCTCGCCGACACGATCGCGGGGCTCGCCGTCGATGCGTCCCCGGCGCCGCGCCCGCTGCCGGCAGCGCTCGACCCCAGACGCGCGGTCGAGGAGTTCCGGCTCGCCGTCGAGCGCGCGGCGCGGAGCTGGCGCCGGCGCGCGGAGGAAAGCGAGGGCCGCCTTGCCGCCGCGGAGGCGGTCATAGCCGCCGCACCCGACCCGCTGATCCTGCTCGACGACCGCCGCCGGATCGTGCGCGCCAACCCCGCTGCCGTGGCGCTGGTAGGCTCGCTTTCGCCGCCCTGCGACCTTGCCGCGGTGCTGCGCAATCCGGCGGTGCTGGCGGGTGCCGACGCGGTATTGCGCGGCGAGGCGGCGCGCATCGTCGAGTTTACCCTGACGGTTCCGGTCGAGCTCCAGCTGCGGGCGCGCTTTGCCCGCCTCGACCGCCGCGCGCTCGACGGGGCCGTTGCCGTCGTCACGCTGCACGATGTGACCGAATTGAAACGCGCCGAGCAGATGCGCGCCGACTTTATCGCGAATGCGAGCCACGAGCTGCGCACCCCGCTCGCCACCCTGACCGGGTTTATCGAGACCCTGCGCGGATCGGCGCGCGACGATGCGGAGGCGCGCGAACGCTTTCTCGCGATCATGGGCGGACAGGCGACGCGCATGACCCGATTGGTCGAGGACCTGCTGTCGCTGTCGCGCATCGAGCTCAACGAGCATGTCCTGCCGCAGGGCCGGGTGACGGTGGCGCCGCTCCTCGAGCACCTCGCCGAAACTCTCGAGTTGCGCGCCGGCGAGCGCGGCATGCGCATCGCGCTCCGTCTGCCGGCCGATCTTCCCGAGGTGCAGGGCGACCGCGACGAGCTTGCCCAGCTGTTTCAGAATTTGCTCGACAACGCGATCAAATACGGCCGCGCCGAGACCGAAATCAGCGTCGTCGCCGAGACGACGCGGCGCGCTGCAGCCAGCTTTGTCGCCGTCAGCGTGCGCGACCATGGCGAAGGCATCGCGCGCGAGCATCTGCCGCGGCTGACCGAGCGCTTTTACCGGGTCGACACCGCGCGCTCGCGCGAGATGGGCGGCACCGGGCTCGGCCTTGCCATCGTCAAGCACATCGTCAGCCGCCATCGCGGGCGGCTCGAAATCGAGAGCACGCCAGGCAAAGGTTCGGCCTTCACTGTGCTGCTGCGCGCGAACGCCGCGGCACCGGCGCAGGCCGCCGAAATGAGCAGAGCCGGCCGATGCCGCCTCCGGGCTTGAAACCGCGATCGTCCCGGAGCATGCCTATGCGCCGCAACACCTGAGGTGCTTGTCGATGACGTTGCTGTCGAGGTTGGGCAAGATTCGGCTGGCGATCGCAGCCGGCGTTGCGGTTCCGCTGGTGCTGGCCGCGAACACCGCGCCGCAGGCCGCGCTGACGGAACACGGCATGACCCCCGCTCTCAGCAGGCATCCGCTGGTGCTGGCCCAAGCGCCGGCCGCAGCCGCGCCGAATGTCGACGCCAATATCGCCGAACTGCATCAGCGGCTGCAGATAACCCCGGCCCAGGAGCCGCAATTCAATGCGATTGCCAATGTCATGCGGCAGAATGCGCGGATGATGTCGAGCCCCCCGCCGGCAAACCCGAACGCAGTCGAGACGCTGCGCCTCGCGATCCAGTACGGCCAGCAGGAAATCGACGGCATGCGGCGCCTGCTGCCGGCGCTTCAGGCGCTCTATGCAAGCCTGTCGCCGGCCCAGCGGCAAACTGCCGATGCGGTATTCCGCCAGGGTCCGGGCGAATAGCCTCCAGGCCGGCTGCTCCCTCCCCTGCCCTCCTCACATCGTCCTTGAAAGGCTCGCCAATGCCGACCGCGCCGCTTCCTCTCAATGGCTTTTTTGTCATCGACCTGACCGCCCACCGCGCCGGCCCGACCGCGGTACGCCAGCTCGCCGACTGGGGCGCCGACGTTATCAAGGTCGAGCCGCCGGGCGAGCAGGTCGACGCCACCGGCAGCCGCCGCGACGGCCCCGATTTTCAGAACCTCCACCGCAACAAGCGGTCGATGACGCTCAACTTGAAAAACAAGGAGGGGCTGGAGATCTTCTTTAAGCTCGCCCGGCGCGCCGACGTCATCGTCGAGAACTACAAATCGGACGTAAAGCACCGGCTCGGCGTCGACTACGAGGCGGTCAAAAAGATCAACCCGCGCATTGTATACGGCAGCATCTCCGGCTTCGGCCAGGACGGACCCTATGCCGGCCGGCCCGGCGTCGACCAGATCGCGCAGGGAATGGGCGGGCTGATGTCGATCACCGGCCATCCGGGGCAAGGCCCCGTGCGCGTCGGCATCGCAATCAACGACACCTCGGCCGGGCTCTTGTTGTCCTACGGCATCGTCCTCGCCCTGCTCGCCCGCGAGCGCACCGGCGAGGGTCAGTGGGTGCAGACCTCGCTGCTCGAAGCACAGATCTACATGCTCGATTTTCAGGCGGCACGTTATCTGATGAAGGGCGAAGTCGCCGGCCAGGAGGGCAATTTCCACCCGACCTCGCCCGGCACCGGCATGTTCGAGACCGCCGACGGGTTCATCAACATCGCCGCCTCGGGCGACAATCTGTGGCGGCGCTTCTGCGAAGCCGCAGGCGCGCGGGACCTCCTCGACAATCCCGACTTCAAGACGGTCGTCGCCCGCGCACGGAACCGGCCGGCCTTGATTGCCCATCTGAACGAGATCATGCGCCGCCACCCGAACGCCTATTGGGTCGAGCTGTTGAATAAGGCCGGCGTGCCGTGCGGCCCGATCAACACGATCGACCAGACCTTTGCCGACCCGCAGGTGCAGCATCTCGGCATCGCCAAGCCGGTGCAGCACCCCAATCTCGGCCCGCAGAAGGTAGTCGGCCAGCCGATCCACATGAGCGCCCATCCGCAGCCCGACGAATTGCGCCCGACCCCCGACCAGGGCCAGCATACCGACGCCGTGCTGCGCGACCTCGGCTACGACGCCGCCGGCATTGCCGGTCTGCGCGAGCGCGGTGCTGTCTGACTGCGGAAAGGTTTTCGATCTGGAGCAGCCATCAGGCCGCGACGGGATGAAAAATAACAAAGCAACACTGCCGGGAGGAGACCATGGCCGCTGATCACAGCAAGCAACCGATCGTCCATTTTGTCGGGAGCATTCCGCTGCCGGATGGCGAAACCGTGTTCCGCACCCTCGCCGGCGTGGCCGGGCCGTATCTCCGGAGGCTGCCCGACGGCGAGACCGGCATCCGCAAGACCTGGATCCGGTTTCTGCAGGGCGTCCTCGCCGAGAACCCGGCGATCGAAGTGGCGCAGGACGTGCCTCCCTTCAAGTTCACCCAATGGGACGGCAAGGTGCTGCGGGAAATCCCGCGCCTTCGCATCAGGCCGGGGGCCACCCCCGATCCCGACACGTTCGACACGGGCTATGCCGAGATGGCGATCGCGTCGTGGGAGGTGTTCGCGCGCCTGCAAAAGGAAGGTGTCATTCCCGCAGGGGTGAAGTTTCAGGTCTCGCTCCCGACGCCGATAGCACCAACCTACAACAACATGGTGCCGTCGGACCGTCCGGCGCTGCTGCCGGCGCTCACTCGGCATTTGATCGGCGAGGTCGACAAGATCGCCGCGGCCCTCCCCAACGACCGCATCGCGGTGCAATGGGATGTGTGCCAGGAAGTGCTGGCCTGGGAAGGCTATTACGAACCGGGACCGGTCGACTTTCGCAGCGAAACGGTAGCGGTGCTGACCGAGATCGGCGACGCGGTGCCGGCTGCGATCGAGCTCGGCTATCATTTCTGCTACGGCAGCCCGGCCGACGAGCACTGCGTCCAGCCCCGGGACATGGCCATCCTGGTGGAGATGGCCAATGCGATCAGCAGCGGGGTCCGGCGCCCGATCCAGTTCTTCCACATGCCGGTGCCCAGGAACCGCACCGACGACAGCTATTTTGCACCCCTCGAAAATCTGCGCCCGCACCCGGAAACCGAGCTTTACCTCGGCCTCGTCCATCACGACGATGCGCAAGGCGACGCGGCACGGCTGGCGGCGGCACGGCGTCACGCGCATGTCGACGGCGTCGCCACCGAATGCGGCATGGCGCGCGGCGACCCGGGGCGGCTGCCGGCGCTCCTCGCCGCCCATGTCAGCGCCGCCCGGCCCGCCGCCCCGCCCACCGTCTGACCCGCGCCGGGCGTCGGCCGTTAAAACGGTTTTCCAAGTGGGTCGGAAAACTGGTCTAGACGAGGATCTCAGGCGCCGGCGGCGGGGGTGCCCTTGTTGGCGAGCTCGGCCTCTTCTTCGGCTTCGCGCTTGGCCCGCGCCCTTTCAACCAGGCGGCAGGAGATGATCGAGGCTTCGAACAAAATGATCAGCGGGATCGCGAGGCTGGTCTGGCTGATTATGTCGGGCGGGGTCAGCACCGCGGCGACGACGAACATGATCACGATTGCGTAGCGCCGCTTTGAAGCGAGCCCGGCGGCGGTGACGAGCCCGACCCGCGCCATCAGGGTCAGCAAGACCGGCAATTGAAACGCGACCCCGAACGCGAACAGCAGGGTCATGACCAACGACAGGTATTCGTTGACCTTGGCTTCGAGCACGATCGGCAAGGTGCCGGGGCCGCCGGTCGTCTCGAAACTCACAAAAAACCGCCAAGCGTATGGGATAACCACAAAATAGGCGAGCGACGCGCCCATCAGGAACAGCACCGGGGTCGCGAACAGATAAGGAAAAAAAGCGCGCTTTTCGTTTTTGTAGAGGCCGGGGGCGACAAATTTCCAGATCTGTATCGCGACGATCGGAAAGGCGATGCACAGCGCCGCCCAGAACGACACCCTCACATAGGTAAAAAACGCCTCGGTCAGGCCGGTGTAGATCAGGTGCCGCCCGGTCTGTCCGTGAAAGATCTCGGCCAGCGGGTGAACCAGAAAGCCGAAGATCCGCACCTTGAACTGATAGCAGACCAGAAACGCCACCATGATCGCGCCGATCGACCACATCAACCGGTTGCGCAGCTCGATCAGGTGATCGAGAAGCGGCATCCGGCCCTGCTCAAGCTCGGCGTCGCGGTCGTCGGACATTCGCGGGGCTACGGTTTGGGCGGCACGAAGCCGTGGGCGCCGGTTTCGGGCGGCGGCGGAACCGGCAGCGCCGGGGCGGGCTCGGCCGCGGCGGCTTCGTCACGCTCCGAGGCCGGACCCGCGACCATCGGCACCGGCTCCCGCTGCGTCTCGGCATGCAACGCCGCGGCCTCGCCTGGTTCTGTCGCGGCGGTTTCGCCGGGGTTCGCGACACCTGCGGTCGACACCGTCCCGGTGGCCGAAAAGTTCGGCAGCTCAGGCGGTTTCAGACCTTCCCTGAGGCTCCCGGTCGGGTCGATCGTGTTGTGAAATTCCTTGTCGAGGTCGAACTCGGCGGCTTTCTTCAGCTCCTGCCGCATTTCGTCGAGCTCGGCCTCGCGTATCATCTGGTCGATGCTGCCCTGGAATTCGCGCGACAGGGTGCGGGCCTTGCGCACCCAGTACCCGGCGACGCGCATTGCTTTCGGGAGGTCCTTGGGCCCGATAAAGACCAGCGCCACCGTCCCGATCAGCAGGATTTCCGACCAGCCGAGGTCAAACAGCATGCGCTCGTGTTCCGCTCCACCACATCGACATCATATAGGCTCCGCCGCGGGCGCGATGATGTCAGAAAGGCCGCACCCCGGCAACGCCGGCCTCGGCCGCCGCAAAAGTCGTGAGCGGCCGGGACGGGTCCGACCACGGGACTTGGTGGAATTGGTCGATTCCCTGCAACCGAACTTAGCCACACGACAGCCGTGGGCGGCTAGAGTCCGAGGTAGAATTTGCGAACCAGCTCGTTGTTGTTGAGCTCGTCGGCCGAGCCGCCTTCGAACGCGATCTTGCCGTGGACGATGACATAGCCGCGATCGGCGATGCGCACCGCCTGGTTGAAGTTCTGCTCGGCCATCAGCACGGTCAGCTGGTACCGCTCCTTCAGCTCCTGGATTTTTTCGATCGTGCGTTTGACCAGCACCGGGGCGAGGCCGACCGAGGGCTCGTCGATCAGCAGGATCTTGGGCGCCGACATCAGGGCGCGGGCCAAGGCCAGCATCTGCTGCTCGCCGCCGCTCATGCTGCCCGAAAGCTGGCGGCGCCGCTCGCGCAACACCGGGAAGGTCGCGTAGCACGAAGCGAGGTTGCGGGCGATCTCGGCGCGCGCCGTCGGTCGGAACGCCCCCAACAGCAGGTTCTCCTCGACCGTCAGTTTTGGGAAGAGGCGGCGTCCCTCGGGCACCAGGCTGATGCCGAGATCGACGATTTCCTCGGTCGTGCGGCCGACGAGGTCAATGCGCTCGCCGTCGATCTCGGCGGTGATCGCGCCGGCTATCGGCGGCACGATCCCCATCACGCATTTCATGACGGTGCTCTTGCCGTTGCCGTTGGTGCCGAGCAGCACCACAGTCTCGCCGGCGGCGACTTCGAGCGACACGTCTTCGAGCACGCGCACGGCGCCATACCCGGCGTCGACACCCGATATGCTGAGGCTACTCGCCAAGATAGGCCCTTTCGACCTCGGGGTTGCGGATCGCCTCGTCAGGCGCGCCGTCGGCGATCTTATGTCCGGCGACCAGGACGACGAGCCGGGTCGAAAAGCTCATGACCGCGCGCATGATGTGCTCTATCAGGACGATCGTGATGCCGCTCGCGTTGAGGCGAAAGAGGACACCGAGTATCTCTTCGACCTCGGAGGGCGACAGCCCCGCCATCGCCTCGTCGGCGAACAACAGGCGCGGTGCGCTGGCGACGGCGCGGGCGAGCTCGAGCTTGCGCATCTCGACCTGAGTGAGGTCGCGCGGCAGCCGGCGGGCCTTGTCGGCGAGCCCGACATCGGCGAGGAGCTCCAAACAGCGCTCCTCGACCGCGGCGGCCGAGAGATGTCCGCCCGGCCGGGCATTGACCGCGTAAAGAAGTGGGGTGCGCAAATTGTCGACGAGGCTCATCGTGCGGAACGGCTTCGGCAGTTGAAAGCTGCGGGCGAGGCCGAGCCGGGTGCGCCGATAAGCCGGGGCGCCGTCGAGCCGGCGGCCGTCAAACGCGATCGTGCCGCTGTCATGGCGCAGGGTGCCGCAGAGGCAGTTGACGAGCGTGCTCTTGCCCGAGCCGTTGGGGCCGATCAGCCCGAGCCTTTCGCCCGGCATTACCGCGAGGTCGATGTTTTCGAGCGCGACAAACCCGCCGAAATGCTTGCCGAGGCCGGTCGCGGCTAGCAGCGGCGCGGGCTCAGCCGTCATTACCGCTCCTCGCGCGTGCGGCGGTGCGCACGGACAAAGCCGACGATGCCGTTGGGGGCGATGATCACAAACCCGATCAGAAGCAGGCCCACGATCAACAGATTGAGCGCCGAGGAAATCGTTACCGTCGCCACCTGCTGGATCGTGCCGAGCAGAACCGCACCGATGATCGGGCCGATCCAGCTTGTCATCCCGCCGATCAGCGGCATCGCCACGCTGTTGACCGCATAGGACAGGTTGAAGCTCGAGGCCGGGTCGAGATAGGTCACGTAATAAGGCAGGGGCGCCCCTGCCATGCCCATCAACGCGCCGCTCAGGGTCGTCGCAATCAGCTTCAGGCGCAACGTGGGGACACCGGCCGCCTCGGCCGCCTGCTCGTCGTCGCGGATCGCGGCGAGCCCGAGCCCGAGCCGCGAGCGCTCGATCGTGCGGGCGGCCGCGACCGCAACCCAGCTCAGCAGCACCATCAGCGAGAACAGGTATTGGATGTAGCCGCCAAAGAACGGCGACTGCTGCGGGCGGATGATGTAGATGCCGCGGGCGCCGCCGACATAGTCCCAATTGACGATCAGGGTTTGCGCGACGATCGCCATCGCCAGGGTCGCGATCGCAAAAAACACGCCCCTCAGGCGCAGGGTCAGGTAGCCCATGCCAAAGCCGATCACACCGGCAACGGCGCCGGCGGCGAGGATCATCAGCGGCACCGGGACCGAGGTCAGCTTGTGCAGAACAACCGAGGTGTAGGCGCCGCCGGCAAAAAAGGCGCCGACCCCGAAATTGGTGTACCCGGTGTAGCCGCCGAGAATATTCCACGCGGTCGCCAGTACGATATACTGCAGCACGACATAGCCGGCGAAATAGAAATATTCGTTTTGGATTTGCCAGCGGGTCAGCGCCAGCAGCGCCGCCGCGACAAGAAACGAGACGGCCCAGAACCTGCCCGTGCTCATAAAATCAGCACTCGCTACAGCACAAGCCCCTCGCCCGCATCACGGGAGAGGGAGGGACCCGTCGCGCAGCGATGGGAGGGTGAGGGGCTATCCAGCCCGCAGCGCTTGTAAGATGGTGTCGACTACGCCATTCGTATTGGTGAGCGCGTCGTGGTTCCAAAACCGAATTACTCGCCAACCCTGTTTTTCGAGCCGGGCTGTTCGACGCACGTCGGCGGTGTTTTCGGCGTGCTGCCCGCCATCCAGCTCGATCACAACTCGGCATTCGGTACAGGCGAAATCGACGATGTACTGGCCGATCGGATGTTGTCGGCGAAATTTGTACCTCATTAACCTCCGATCGCGGAGTGCCGACCACATTCGCCGCTCGGCGTCGGTCGAAGATTGGCGCAGCTTGCGCGCTCTTTCGCTGGTCATTTAAGGAAGCTACCTGCATACCATGCCGAAAATACCGAGAGACCCTCACCCGGCTCGCTGCGCTCGCCACCCTCTCCCGCGTTGCGAGAGAGGGGGTGTTTGGGCCAGTCCCCGTCATCATCAGCGGCCGAGAAGGCCGGCGGGACGCACCGCCAGCACCAGCAGCAGAAAGCCGAACGCCACCGCCGGCGCCCAGGACGGGCCGTAAAAGGTCGAGGTGATGCTCTCGGCGACGCCGATCAGCATCGCGCCCGCCACCATGCCCGGCAGGCTCGTCATCCCGCCGAGCACGCAGATCGCAAAGATGCGGCCGATGTAGTCGCGGCCGATCGACGGCTCGACCGGCTGGATGATGATCAGCAGCGCACCGGCGACCGATGCGGTCGCGATCGAAAGGCCAAAGGCAACGCGCTTGACCCGGTTCGGATTGGCCGCCATCAGCTGCAGCGCCAGCCGATCCTGCGAGACCGCGAGGATTGCCCGCCCGATAAAGCTGCGCCCGAGGAACAATTGCAGCAGCGCCACCATCAGCAACGCCACGACAAACGGAACCAGCATCCGCAATGGCAATTCGACAAATCCCCAATGGATGCTCGGGCCGATATAGGGCGCCTCGACAAAGCGGTAGTCGACGCCGAAGACCAGGATCAGCGCCACCTCGCCGACAAACAAAAGACCAAAGAAAAAAGCGAGCCCCTGGATCGATTCTTCGCCGCGGCGCTCAAAGGCATAGTAGTAAATCTGGTAGACCGCCAT
The DNA here is from genome assembly GCA_963712825.1 of uncultured Alphaproteobacteria bacterium. GTDB lineage: Bacteria > Pseudomonadota > Alphaproteobacteria > ATCC43930 > CGMCC-115725 > AP-15. The sequence continues at coordinate 459,914 of CAVQJP010000024.1, read as the reverse complement.
TCCGATCAGAAAGAACACCGGCATCATGACCACGCCGATCAGCACCGGGTCGAGATGCCATGTCGAATTGAGCGCATAGGCGACAAAAGAGCCCAGCATGATAAAGGCCGGGTGGGCGATGTTGACGATATCGAGCATGCCGAACGAGATCGTCACCCCGACCGTGACCGCCGCATAGAAGCCGCCGAGCAAGAGGCCCGCGACGATCGCGTTGACGAGAAGGTTGAGCGATATCTCCATAATTGTTCAGCGCTCCGGCCGTGCTGCGCCGCGCGCGAACCCGCCGTCTGCAGGCCGACGCGGCATTTTCCGACCCCGTGGCGTCCCTGTTCCCCCGACCTCATTAGAGCAGCATCGGCGGCGTCTGTTAAGTTGCTCCGGCGGAATATCTCGCCTACGCTTCGCCGCGATTCGCCGCCGAATAAGAAAGGTCGCCTGCCATGCCCGAGTTGCCGCTCCACGAGCGCTTTCAGAACCTGCACGAGTTCGTCACCCAGGCGCGCGTCAATCTCGATCGCAACAACTGGGACTATCTGATCGGCGGCTCCGAGACCGAGAGCACCCTCGCGCGCAATCGGCTGGCGCTCGATTCGATCGGCTTTCGGCCGCGCGTCTTGCGCGACGTGTCGACCATCGACTGCAGCCGCAGCCTGTTCGGCAAAACGCTGCGCATCCCGGTGCTGTGCGCCCCGGTCGGCTCGCTCGAAGTGTTCGAGCCGGGCGGCGGCGCCACCGTCGCCGCGGCAACGCGCGAATTCGGCAACGGCATGATCCTGTCCTCGGTGTCGCATCCCGGTCTCGACGAGACCGCGAAAGCCTCTGGCGACGGGTTCAAAATCTTCCAGCTTTATGTGCGCGGCGACGCCGAGTGGGTCGACGACCATGCGCGCCGGGCGATCGACAAGGGCTACGACGCGTTTTGCCTGACCGTCGACACCGACAGCTACAGCCGGCGCGAGCGCGACATAGCAAAGCGCCACCTGCGCCGCCGCGTCCGCCCCGGCGACGCCCGCATCTACCAGGCCCAGTTCAACTGGCGCGACATCGACCGCATCAAACGGAATTTCGACATTCCGCTGATCCTGAAGGGCATCGCCACCGCCGAGGACGCCAAGCTCGCGCTCGAGCACGGGGTCGACTGCGTCTATGTGTCGAACCACGGCGGGCGCCAGCTCGACCAGGGGGTCGGGTCGGTCGACGTGCTGCCCGAAATCGTCGAGGCGGTTGGCGGGCGCGCCCGCATCATGGTTGACGGCGGGATCAGCCGCGGCACCGACGTGGTCAAGGCGTTGATCCTCGGCGCCGATGCGGTCGCCTGCGGCCGGCTCTACGTCTACGGGCTGGCTGCCGCCGGCGCCGAGGGGGTGGTGCGGCTGTTCGAAATTCTCGAGGACGAGGTCCGCATCTGCCTGTCGCTGCTCGGCGTCACCGGCTGGCACGAGCTCGACAAATCCTACATCCGCCCGGCGCGCCAGGTGGCGCCGCCGCACGTCCACAGCGCCTTCCCGCACCTCAACCTGCCGCGCGAAACCTATTAGCAGTATCTCGGACATTCGAGAGCCGGCGATCTCGCCGTCATGCCCGCAAAAGCGGGTATCCAGGGCAACCGGCACCTCGCTTCAAGCAGGCCGGGACTTGTCTGGCGGCTCGCAGCGACATTGGCGAGCTAAGGCGCGCAGGAGAGATCGGTCCCGGTCACAAAGGGCGCCGATCCGGTTGCTCCGGGCGGCGGGCACAGGAGCCAAGCCGGCGCCGCAGCGCCTGCGGCCGACGCTGCCGACGACGAGGACCTGGCCGAGCTGCCGCCACCTCTCGCCGAGGCGCCGGTCGCGGCTGAAGAAGCTCCGGCCCCGCCCCCTGCGGACCCGCCCCCTGTGGACCCGCCGCCGGTAGACCCGCCGCCGGTAGACCCGCCGCCCGTAGACCCACCCCTTGTAGAACCGCCCGTTGAGGAGCCGGTCGCGGCCGCCGCTGCGCTCGTTGCTGCCGCGGCGGATGTCGTCGCCGTTGCCGCCGCCGCGGCCGTCGGCAGACTGACCCCGCCATATTGGGTTGTTAGGGCAGTGCCGGCGACACCCGCCCCGGGCGCCGCCGTTTGGGCCCCGGCCGGGCTTCCCAACGCCGCCAAGCTCAGCAATGCGACGAGCCCCGGCTTGCTCCGCCGCGCCGCCGTCAACAGCCGGTTCCACACAGCCGCGTCTCCTCTAATCTCCCGCGACAGCAGGATGACCCGCTCGCTGCGGCGGGTGTAGAATGGAAGCCATGGCCAGGCTCAGCGTCAACCTCAACAAGATCGCGCTGCTGCGCAACTCGCGGCGGACCGGGGTCCCGGATGTGCGGCGGTTCGGCCGGATCGCGCACGACGCCGGGGCGGACGGCCTGACCATGCACCCGCGGCCCGACGAGCGCCATATCCGCCGGAGCGACGTCACCGAAGTCGCCGAGATGATGCGGCCATGGCGCCCGGGGTTCGAATTGAACCTCGAAGGCTATCCAGACCGCCGCTTCCTCGACATCGTCGCCGAGATCAAGCCGGAGCAGTGCACCTTGGTTCCCGACAGCGCCGAGGCCTTTACCTCGGAGGAGGGCTGGAAGCTCGATGCCGAGCAGCACCGCCTTGTCGACCGCGCGCTCAGCGAATTGAAGCCGCTCGGCTGCCGGGTGGTCCTGTTCATCGACCCCGATCCGGCTGCTGTCGCGCCAGTGCACAACATCGGCGCCGATGGGATCGAGATCTACACCGGCGGCTATGCCGCGGCGTTTGCCGCCGGCGATCACGCGACGTTGCGCGATGCCTGCGCCGCAACCGCACAGCGCGCCGCCGCGCTCGGTCTCGTCGTCAACATCGGCCATGACCTCAACCTCGACAACCTGCCGCCGCTGGTTGCGGCGCTGCCGGGGTTTGCCGAAGCCTCGATCGGGCACGAGCTGACCGCAGACGCGCTGGTCATGGGCTTTGCCGCAGCGGTGCGGGCCTACCGGGCGGCGTTGAACGGCGGCGGTTGATCCGGCAGGCGGAGCTGAGGCGAACGCAACGGCTTTGCGTCGCGTTGTGGTATAAGAGCCGATGGATCGAAGACCTGGAGCGGACCGCCGACGGGGGCGGCCGGCCCGCCGAGCGACGGGGCGCGTGCGGCGATGAGCTATGTGGCACGGGTGCTGCAGCCGGGAGAGCGCGTCGTTCACGATGCCGGGCTGCACTGGGTGATCTTTACCCGCGCGATCCTAGCGGCGGTCGTCTGCCTCGTCCTGGCTGTCGCCGCGATGTACACGGCGGGGAGCCAAACGCAATATCTGAGCCTCGCCCTGTGGATCGCCGCGGCGATCTTTTTCCTGCTCGCGCTGGCCGCGGGCTTGCGCAATTTTGTGCGCCGCGCCACGACCGAGTTTGCGGTGACCGATCACCGTGTCATCTACAAGACCGGCCTCCTGGCGCGCCACACGCTCGAAATGAACCGCTCAAAGGTCGAGAGCGTCGATGTCAACCAGTCGATCCCCGGCCGCTTTCTCGGCTACGGCACGGTCATCGTGCGCGGCACCGGCGGCAGCCTCGAGCCGATCCGCAACGTCGCCGACCCGCTGAATTTTCGCAGCCACATCACCGCGGGAGACCAGCGCGGGGATTAGGAGGCAGCTTCCCGTCGAGCCGCGAAGTATCCGGGAATTTTTGCCGCCGCAAGGCTTATGATCTCCACTTCTATAAGCATTATCAGTTGGTTATGTTAGATACGATCGATGCTTAACCGGGAATTTACTTTGCTGTAAACGGGAATTGCTTTCGCCCAACCAGGAAGTCGCAGGAATCCCCCAGCCGCCGCGATCTTCGCCGACGAAGTTACCCCGCCCTGTCAAACCAACATTCGCAAATATCGCAAGCCGTCTCCGCTCGCCAGCGCCCATCCCCCGCTGAGATCGGCTAACACACAAGTTTGGCGATATTGGGGTGGTCATCGGTCGGGTGACAGGAACAAAATATGGACGCCAGCAGTCCCGATCCCCGCGGCGAGGCCTACGCCGTATCCCGGACCCGGGGTCCGGCGGCCGTAGGTTTCCCGGCCGCGCGCAGCCGGGACGGAAATTTGACGATCGGCGGTCTATTCTTTGCGCGTTCACTGGGAGGCAGCCGAATGAACACAGCCAGCGCCGCGATTGGTTTAAGTTTCGGGGTCGTCGCCGGGCTGATCCTGAGCCTATAAATAGAGCGGCGGGCGCGCGGGGTTCTGCCGCCCAGCCCCATGCACCCGTGTCTGACCCGAAATGAAACGAATGACTGCAACAGCTTACCGTCGCCCCCGCGAAAGCGGGGTCCAGGGCTTGCCCCCTGATCGAGCCAGAGCTTGCCCCTGGCCCGAACAGGGGGGCAGGCTCTGGCCTGGAACAGCGGGCGAGCGCATCAATCTTTGCCCCTGGGTTCCCGCTTTCGCGGGAATGACGGCCAACTGTTTGACCATTCGGGAATTCTTTTCGGGTCATACCCTGAGCCAGGAATAGGGACATCAAAATGAAGCACATCGTGAGCACACTTCTAATGGCAACCGTCGCAGGGTTTGTCGTCAGCGCCCGTGCCGACGAGCATGGCGATCAGCCTTCCCGCGGTTACACCAACGCGGACATCAAGGGCGGCTACGGATGCGGCGTGAGCGGTAGCCTCAACGGCGCCGGCATCGTCGCAACCGCGCAATTTCAGCCGAATGGTAAAGGGAGCTTTAGCGAAAGCGTTTTTACATTGAACATAGCCGGCATCGGTGTTTGCCTATATTCGCTTGAGCAAGATACCGGCACGTATGACATAAACCCCAACGGCACGGGCCTGGCACAAGCCACTTATGCCCGCCAGACGGGTTCTGCTGCGAACTGTCCGACTGAGTTTCCGGCCCATCTGAGCTTCGTCTGTTCGGGCGCGAAGATCACCGCCAACACATGTGACATCGCAACTTTGGACCCCGGTGTTCTGCTGAGCGGGACCTGCAAAAAACAGAACAAATAAGCGGACGCGTGTTTTCGAGCTTAACTTAGAGTATGACCCGAAAAAGCATTTCGTGTGGTCAGACAGTTGGCCGTCATTCCCGCGAAAGCGGGAACCCAGGGGCAAATGTTGAGGCGCTCGCTCTGGACCCCCGCTTTCCCCACGGGACAAGCCCGTGGGCTGAAGGCGCACGGGGCGACGGTAAGCTGCTGCAATGGTTAGTTTCATTTCAGGTCAGACACCTAGACCAGCGCGCGGAGCGTAGGGCGGAAAAGCGCAGCGCCTTCCGCCTCTTCACCCGCGCTGTCTCCCGGCGATTTCCCTTGGTTCGTGTTGTCTCCATGCGGCGATGCCTTTTCGTCGATGCGGTTGTGTTCGGCCAAGCGGCGACGGAATTTCGAAAACGCGCCGATCGGGCAACGGTCTGCTGCGGAAGGCGCTGCGCTTTTCCGCCCTACGCTTGCTGCATTCCACCTCTTCGCCGGCGTCACCTCGCCGCGATCTCCTTGAAGAGCGTAGGGCGGAAAAGCGCAGCGCCTTCCGCCTCTTCGCCGACGTTACCTCCCGGCGATTTCCGTTGGTTCGAGTTGTCTCCGTGCGGCGATGCCTTTTCGTCGATGCGGTTGTGTTCGGCCAAGCGGCGACGGAATTTCAAAAACGCGCCAACCCGACAACGGTCTGCGGCGGAAGGCGCTGCGCTTTTCCGCCCTACGCTTGCTGCAAAAACAGAACAAATGAAGCGGAAGCGTATTTGCGCGCCAACCTGGAGCGGCGAGTAGCGCGGAAAATCGCAGTGCCTTCCGCCTCTTCGACGGTGTTGGCCCCCGGCGATTTTGCTTACTTGGAGTTTTGCCGCCCGCCGCTTTCTCTTCGGTTATGTTCGCCAAAGGGTGACCGAAATTCGAAAACGTGCCAACCCTGTGACGGTTTGCGGCGGAAGGCGCTACGCTTTTCGCGCTACGCTTGCTGCCCAGCATAAAATTCATCGGGGTCGAGAATCGCCCTACGAATTGCCCGAAAGTCATCCTCTGGCACCGCTACTGTCCAATCATCATCGGCGTCGATATCCTCGATCAAAAACCCAGTCGAACTCCGGGACGTGTTAATCAGGTCGACATAGCAGCCATAATCTATTTTCCAGACTGTATAGCGGATTCCAGGGTCGTCTTTGGTCGAATATGATTTCTTCGCAACGTGAAGAATTCTTTCATCGAAAAGGCGCTCTAAAATCTCATTTCGAACGCCACTTCTAACCATGAACGCTTTTGCTTTTCGTTCACCGATAACCTTATTTATGATCCAATGCAATAAGTCATTGGCATCGGTGTTGCCATTTACATAGGTCGCTTTATCTCGTTCATACCAATCCTTTGCTGAGTCTCGGATGTGGGGAATGGATATCTTTTCATCCTGAGCGCGGGTCGCCGCAATTTGAAGGATGTTGATGGCGTCACGAGGGACGCCCTCGGAGGCGCGTACGAGTTCCCGGAAAGTGGATACCTGTGTGAAGGCTGTCCGGACAAAATCATCCGCATCCCGCGCTGGTGAGCCATCTTCTGTTACCGCAACGAGGTGCCGATATAGCATCTCCTTAAAGAAAGTGATCGCCCGCAGCGGACTGTTTTCGAATACCAGATGATCGTCGAGGTTTATGTCAGCGAAGACGTCCGAGCCGAGTTCGATGCCCGTAATCTCCGTGCCTTGCCCTTCTCGAAAATTCGACCGTTGTTCGATGGCGGCAATCTGCACAGAATAGTTTGCTATAGGGAATAGGGTCCGCTTAATAAAATCCGCAAGATAGGGCTGAAGCAATTCCGGCAAGGTGCTCCATTCGTCGATTAGCACCCAAATTCTCGTATCAGCCCTACTAGCGAATTCGGATAAAGCGCGGCTTACTTCGCCGATATTGACCGAGAGGCGAGGATGTCCTCGTTGAGTAACCTCAGTAGACGCGCCGCCTGTCCGCTTGTACTCACCCTTTCCCTGCAGTGCGAGCGATCCTAGAAAAATAGTCCCCTTCGCGGTGCCGTGTCCCCCAACAGTGGATTCGGACGAACCCTGGTCAGTCTCCTTCCTCTCAATAGTCTCACAGACAACGACTTCTCTTGCGGCGTTTCCAAGCCGGTCGATAAGAGGCGAAAGCCGGTTGACATCATGACGGCTCCGAGGTGCTGTGACCTGATCGAGCAGCGCATCGTGGAGGGCAGATAGAAAATCGCGGAGCAATCGCGTTGCTCGTTCTTGAAGCGAGAAAAATCATCGGTGTAAATGTAGCTATTCGACCCGATTGTACGAAGGTCGAGGAAAAGCGCCATTTGACCTTTCTTTTTAGCGCTATCCGCGACGAAGGACATCACATGTGTCTTTCCGGTCCCGCGTCGGCCAAAAATGACACGGTTATCGGGGTTTAAAAGCGTATGCTCGATACCGCCGAGTGAGACAAAGGTCTCGGCCTGTTGGTAGGGATCGAGACGCTCGGCACGTCTTGATATCATCTGCAACAGCGAATTGATGTTGGGCGGCGGTGACGCCCTCCCGAGTCCGAGCCGCTGCAAAAGCCCCATCCTTCTCGTTGGTCCTCTGACGAGCAACCTTCAAAACCTCCCCAGAATATGGGCTGATATCGCCTTTAAAACAATTAGGCGAGGACGCCTTCTCCGCACCATGCAAGAGTTCACCTGAACGGTGCTGCTACATTATGGGCCTGAGCGTTGGGTTGGCAGGGTGGCTATCGCTACCTACGGCTCCGTAGGAAACCTGATTATCACGGGACAACCGCTCACCTCCGCTCCGGTCAGGGTTATTGGAAGCGGGGCATGACCTCCTGGCACAGCAGCCGCAATGCGGTCATGACTTTGGGGTGGGGGATCAGGCCGCCGCAATTGAGCTCGGCCAAGATGCCGTCGATGCCGAGCTCGTCCCGCAGCATGCGTAGGCGCCCGCCGACCGAGGCCGGGGTCCCGATCAGCACCTGGCCGTCGAGCGCCTCCTCATAGGTCAGGCTTTCGAGGCGCTGCAGGCGCTCGGCGCGGCCCTCGATGGCGCGGGTGCCGCCGCGGGACATCGAGTCGCGCAGCCGCTCGGTCTGCTCGCGGTAAAAGTGCATCAGGCTGTCGCGCGGCTCTGCGCGGGCCGCGGCCTCGGTCTCGGCGAGGTACATCGGGACCCGCAGGTAGACCTGGCCGCGGCCCGGATGCCCGGCGGCCTCGTAGGCGGCGCGGTATTCGCGGATCGCCGGGATGAATTCGGCAAACTCGCCGTGGCGGGCGTTGAGGAAAATCGGCAATCCGCGCGCGCCGACCGCGGGGTAGGTGTCGGGACTGGCGGCGGCGATGCGGATCGGCGGGGTCGGCTGCTGATACGGCTTTGGCGTCACCGCGATATTGTGGAAGTTGTAGTATTTGCCGTCGTAGCAGACCGCCGGCTGGGTCCAGGCCTGCTCGACGATGTCGAGGACTTCGCCAAAGCGGTCGCGGCTTTCGGCATAGGAGACGCCGTAATCCTCATAGGTGCGCGGCAGGCCGCTGCGCCCGGCGCCAAAGATCAGCCGGCCGTGGCTGATCTGGTCGACGGTCGCGGCTTCCTCGGCGAGCCGCAGCGGGTGGCACAACGGCAACACCTGCACCGCGATCCCGATCTTGATGCGGCGGGTGCGCGCGGCGATCGCGGCGGCAATGCTGAGCGGCGCCGACAACACCGAGCGCTGCGGGTCGAAATGCAATTCGGCCAGCCACATCACGTCGAGGCCGAGCTCTTCGGCGGCGTCGACCTGCTCAAAGGCCTCGGCAAAGGTGTCGGCGTCGCTGCGCCCCGGCAATGACGGGAACTGGTGAAACATGCCGAATTCCATGATGCCGGCCCTCCTCTCGACCGCCGCGACGGCAGCGGCGCATCCAATAACGATCATACATCGTGGACGCGGGCCACCCAGGGCGCAAGAGGCGCGCCGGGCGGTCGGATGCGGCGGGAAAAGGGCGGCGGCGAACTGCGCGCTTTGGCATTCGTACAAACGTCATAAAAGCGTGATATTCGCCAACGGCGAGGCTGCGGCCGACGCGGCGCGCGCCCGAGGATGGCGGAATTGGGGATTGGGGGACGGGGATGACGATCTTCAGGCAAAGCCGCCGCCGTTTTCTTCAATCGGTGGCGGCAACCGGCGGCGCGGCATTGCTCGCCCCGCGGCTGCCGGCGCCGGCCTGGGGCGCGACACCCGCTGCGACTCCGGCCGGGCCGGATTTGCAAGGGCTGCGCGACAAGATCGACCACATCATCGTGATCTATCAGGAGAACCGCAGCTTCGACCATTATTTCGGGGCCTATCAGCCGCCGGGCGGCGGTGCGGTGGCAAACCTGCTCGACCGGCAGGGCCGGATCGACGCCCGCTACACCGGCTTGCAAAAGAACCCGGCGGGCGTCCCTTACGGCTATCTGCCGGTGCCCTATCAGCTGCCGGGCTTTGCCGACGCGCTCCTTGAAAACCGGCCGTTTCGCCTGACGCCCTACATCAAGCCCGACGACAATGTGCTGTGGGACCCCTCGCACCATTTCTTTCGCATGTTCGCGCAGATCAACCACGGCAAGATGGACCGGTTTGTCGCGTTGGCGCTGACCGGCAAGCATCCGTTTTTCGACAAGGGGCCGGGGACCGACCCGGCCGCGATGATGATGGCGCAGTCGACCCCGTCGGGGGCGGTGCTCGGCTACTACACGCGCGAGGATTTGCCGAACTATCATCGCTTGGCCGACGAATACGTGCTGTTCGACCATTTCTTTCAGGCGATGTCGGGCGGGTCGACCGGGAATGCGCTTTACCTGGTGGCGGCGCGCTCGGCGCAGTGGTCAAAGCCGCCGCAGGGCAAGACCGGCAGCCTCGAACCGCCGGTCTTTGACAAGCCCTATGACAAAAAGGGCATCTTGATCAATGACGTGGCGCCGGTGAACGGCCCGAGCGAAACGTTTATGGGGTCGATCGACCTGGCGCCGCCGCCGGACGAGCAGACCTTTCCGACGATCGCCGACCGGCTCGACGCCGCCGGGCTCGGCTGGGCCTGGTACAACGAGGGGTGGAACGCGGTCAAACCGTGGGCGATGAAGACCGCGTTCGGCGCCGGCGACGGCTCGGTCGTGGTCGACACGCCCGCGCTCTACCTGCCGCATCACAACCCGTTCCAATACCTGCCGAGCTGGTTCGCCAATGTGAAAGCCGGCCGTATCCGCGACAGCGACGATTTTCTCGACGATTTGAAGACCGGGCGGCTGCCGCCGGTGTCGTTTCTGAAGGCGACCGGCAGCCGCGACGAGCATCCGGCGGATTCCGCACCGCGCTGGGGCGAGGACTGGGTCATGGGGCTGTTGAAGGCGCTCGGCCGCAGCGGGCTGTGGGAGAAGAGCGCCGTCGTCGTCACCTATGACGAGGGCGGCGGGTTCTGGGACCATGTGGCGCCGCCGACCCCCGACGCCTATGGCTGCGGCACCCGTATCCCGGCATTGCTGATCAGCCCGTGGACGCGGCGCGGCTATGTCGACCACCGCGCCGCCGACACAACGTCGGTCTTGGCGCTGATCGAGGCGCGGTTTGGCTTGAAGCCGCTCCAAGAGCGCGACGCCCAGGCCTACAATTTGCTGGACGGGTTCGACTTCACCCAGCCGCCGCGCGCGCCCGCCTTCGGCTGACCACGGTTTTCGATTGGCGCCGGTGTCGCCCGGCGATCAGCCTGCCGGCCCCGCGTTGTCGACAAGGTGGATGAACGAGCCGAACACCGAACCGCGGCGCGCTCCGCAACGGCCCAGATCCGCATTGGCGGCATCGGCAACCGACCACAATGGTTCCGCTCCGCCGTCGCGGACCACCGTCGCGTAGTGGAATTCGTGACCGCGAAAAGAGCTCCCGCGCAGGCCCAGCGGGCTGTCGTCCAGCAGCGCGGCGCAGCGGTAGCCGAGATGCAGGCGACGCTCGGCAAAGCTGGTTTCGAGCGGCAGCAGGCCCGCCATCGAGTGACGGCCGCCCTCGGCATCGATCAACCCATCGCCGAGAACCATGTAGCCGCCGCATTCGCCGTAGACCGGCTTGCCATCGGCGGCGGCACGGCGCAGCCCGGCCATAAAGCGATGCGCGGCGGCGAGACGGCCGGCCCACAATTCGGGATAGCCGCCGGGAAGATAAACCGCGGCGGCAGCGGCAGGCGGCGGCTCGTCGGCGAGCGGCGAGAAAAACGAGAGCTCGGCGGCTCGGCGGCGCCATCCGTCGAGCAGGGTCGGATAGGCAAAGCGGAAGGCGTCGTCGCAGGCGACGGCGACGTGCGGGCCGAGCGGCGGGATACCGGCGGCGGCGGGCTCCGCGGCGAGCCGCGACAGCAGGGCAAGGCCAAGCAGGCGATCGATGTCGACGCACGCGCCGATCCGGTCGGCGGCGCGCTCGATGACCGCTTCGGCCGCGGCAAGCTCGCCCGCAGGCACCAGTCCCAGATGGCGCGAGGGCAGGGCCAGCGCCGGATCGGCGGGCAATGCGCCAAGGATGGCGAGGTCGGGGAGATGACGCGCGACCGCACCGGCGAGGAGCGTGCGGTGGCGCTCGCCGGCGACCCGGTTGAAGATGACCCCGGCAACCTGAACATCGCACCGATGGCCGGCAAAGCCGCGCAGCAGCGCCGCGACCGAGGCGCCCTGGCCGCGCGCGTCGACGACCAGCACGACGGGCCAGCCGGCGAGCCGCGCCAGTTCGGCGGTCGATCCGGTTTCACCGTCGGCGCCGGTGCCGTCGAACAGGCCCATCACCCCTTCGCACAGCACGATGTCGCTCATGGCCTCCAGCTCGCCGACAAGCCCGGCGAGGGTTGCCGGCCGCATCGCCCACGGATCGAGGTTGACGCAGGGTGCGCCGCTCGCCGCGCTGTGGAATGTCGGGTCGACAAAATCGGGGCCGGCCTTCGCCGCGGCGACGCGGAACCCCGACCGCCGCAGATGCCGCAGCAAACCCGCCGTCACCAGCGTCTTGCCGCTGCCCGAAACGGGCGCCGCGACGATCAGGCCGCGCCCGGTCACGGCATCCCGAGCAAAGGTGCAAGACTCAGCCCGGCAGCTTGTCGCCGTCGGGGGGTGCGGGCACCTCGAACGCGTTGACCATGCCCGAAAGGAACGCGAAATAGTTCGCCGCCGCCGTCAGCTCGACCAGCCACTGCACGCCGTGCCGGTCCTTGAGCCGGTCCTGCACCGCCGGGTCGGCGCGGTTGGTGCGGATCAGCTGGCGCGTATAGGCGACGATGTCGCTCTCGTCGGGGGGCAGCTCGGAAGGGTCGCCCTTGGCGCGCAGCAGGTCGATCGTCGACTCGGGCATGCCGGCGCGGCGGGCGGCGCCGACCTGTGCGGCCCAGACATAGGCCGCCTCCTTCTCGCGCACTGCCGCGAGGATCGCGTGCGAGCGCAATTTCGCCTCGACGATGCTGTCCTCGCGGAAAAACGTGACCAGCGGCAATACCCGGTGCGCCAGCTCCGGGCTGTGCAGCATGACGCTGAACGGCCCGCGCACCTGCCCGAACACCTTGACGACCTCGTCGACGACCTGGTGATGCGCGGCCGGGACGTCGTTCTTGCCGGAGACCGGCGTTATTCTCGGCATGGCTTCCTCCCCTTGGTTTAGATGCCCGGATAGGGTTTGCCCCAGCCGTCCAAATAAACGATCTCGGACAGCGGGCCGCGGCCGACCGGGCCGAACCGACCCATCGGGTAGCCGATCGGCAGGATCGCATAGGAATGGAAGCCGGGCGGGATGCCCATCGCTTCGTCGCACTCCTTTGCGTGGCCGATGTGCCGTGTCGTCAGGGTCGAGCCGAGGCCGAGCGCCCGTGCCGCCAAGAGCATGTTCTGCACCGCGGGATAGATCGACGAGCCGGACGAATATCCCGGATTTTCGCCTTCGAGACAGGCAACGATCCACACCGGCGCCTCGTGGTAATGGTCGGTCAGGTACTCGTTCGCGGCCATCTGCCGCAATTGCCGCGCCTGGTCCGATCCCGGCGGCGGGGCGCTGTTGCGGTAGCGCGGCCCGACGACCTCGTCGAAGAGCTTCTTGTAGTAGCCCTGCACGACTTTTTTGCCGGGGTGGTTTTTGAGCACCAGAAAGCGCCAGCGCTGGGTGTTGCCGCCATTGGCCGCGGCCTGGCCGGCAGCGAGGATTTTGCGGATCAGCTCGTCGGGCACCGGGTCGGGCTTCAGCCGCCGCATCGCCCGCATCGTGTGCATGATCTCGAAGACGTCGGTTCCGCCTGATGTCGCTTCGGGCATTCGATCCTCCATGGCCGGTCGCGGCGAAGTCTAAGGGCGTTCGGCGCCGCCCGACAAGACCGCTGAGCCGTCAGCCCGCGCCGAGGGCGGCGAGCCGGCGCTGGGCGTCAAGGACGTTCGCCGACCGCTCCGAGGACGGCTTCAGGTGAAAGTCGAATTGCGTCGTGTAATAGGGTGGTTCGATCCCGAGTTTCCGGGCCTCCCCTTCCGCCGTGTCGTGCCGCTCGAAATCGCAGATCAGCGAGTCCTTGACCGCGAACACCGCGTCGCTTTCGAGGTATTCGTCGGCGCTGTCGAAGATGTGCGTCGTGACCGGCTCGTAGCCCTCGGCCGACACGACAAAATGAATATGCGCCGGGCGCCACGGATGGCGCCCGGTCGCGCGCAGCATGGCACCCACCGGCCCGTCGGACGGGATCGGGTAATGCACCGGCCGCACCGTGCGCACCAGATAGCGCCCCTCGGCATCGCTGTGGAATTTGCCGCGCATGTGCATCTCGTTGAGGCTCGCATCCTGCGAGTTGTAGAGCCCGCTCGTCTGCGCCTGCCACACATCGAGCAGCGCGCCGGCGACCGGCTTGCCGTCGAGGTCGAGCACCCGTCCGCAGACCAGGGCCGGCGGCCCATTCCGGTCGAGATGGGCGATGTTGCCGCCATAAGGCATTTCCGGCGCGTTGAGTTGGTGAAACGGACCGAACACCGTCGACTCGGTGGCGCCGTCCGGTTTGCGGTGGCTCAACAGGTCGACCACCATCGACACCCCGAGCGTGTCGGAGAACAGGATGAACTCCTGGCGCTTGTCGTTGGACATGTGGCCGGCCCGGGTCAGCAGCTCGATGGCCTGGAACCACTCGGCCTCGGTCAACTCGACTTCTTTGACGAAAGCGTGGAGATGCCCGATCAAGCTCAACATGACCTGCCGCAGCCGCGGGTCCGGGGTCTGCGCAAAACGCTCCACAACCTCCTCGGTGATGTCGTCTTCGGTGGTGTTGCGTGGTCCGGCCATCTTCGACCTCCTCGATCGTCCGCGGCTCGACCCGTCGTAAAGTATTCTTTGGGCCGCAGCGCAACCGAAATCGGCGGTTTGCGGCAAGCCGCCGGAGCCGGTGTTGCCGGATCGGCATAAAGCCATGCGAATTGCGATGCTCGGGTCGTTGCGCGGACGCCTTGTCGTCCTGCTGATGCTGGTTGCCGCCGCCGCGGCCGCGGCCGGCATTCTGATGTTTGCGCTCTTCCGCCAATCGGCGGCGGCCCGCGGCGCGGAGGCCGAAGCCGAGATCGGCCGGGGTTGCGATGCGATCGCCGCCGCGTATCGGTTTTACGGCGCCGGGTGGCGCGGGCCGTCATCGGGCGCCGGTGCCCGCAACCTGCACCGCGATCTGACCGCCGTCGTGCAGACCGCATTGCGCGAGCGGCCCGGCCTCGAAGGCGGGATCTGGCAAAACGGGACGGGATCGCTCGCTTACGCCTTTCCGACCTATCAGGGTGCTGGGCCCAAAACGGATGTCCCGGAGGCGGAGCTGGGCCGGATACGAGCCGTCAACCATTCGGCGCTCACCGACGAGCGCCCGGTCGCGAGCCGCTATGACGCGTCCTCACACATCCTGGTGATGGCGGCGTGTCCGCTGCCGGGGCCGATCCCCGACCTGACCGCCTGGGCAATGACCCGGGTGTTCACCTTTGCCGGCAGCAGCTATGGGTTGTTGATGGCGGGGCTCGGCATTCTTTTGGCGACGGTGCTCGCCGCCGCCGCCCTGCTCGCTCGGCTGACGATGAGATGGCCGCGTCACATCGGGCATATCGAGGCGACGCTGCAAGCCCACGACATCGCGGCGTTGCCGGTGCTTCCCACCACCGGCGAGCGCGAGCTCGACCGCATCGTCGTGGCGCTGAACGAAGCCGCTCGCCGGCTCGCTGATGCGCGACAGCGCGCCGACCGCTTGGCGCGGCAGGTCGCGTCCGCCGAGCGGCTGGCGGCGATCGGCCGCGTCGCCGCGGGGTTGGCGCACGAAATCCGCAATCCGATCGCCGCGATGCGGCTGCGGGCGGAGAACGCGATGCTGGCCGATCCGGAGCACAAGGACCAGGCGCTCGCCGCGATCCTCGGCCAGGTCGGACGGCTCGACGAGGTGCTGCGCCGGCTGCTGACCGTGACCGAGCGCGGCCGGCCTCGCTGTGAAGCCGTCCCCCTCGCCCCTTTTGCAGCAGCCTGCGTTGCCGCGCACGCCGAGCTTGCCGCGGCCAAGGGCGTCGGGATCCGCCTTGAGGCCGAGGACGCCGCCACGAGCTTTGATCCCGATCAAATGCGCAGCGCGCTCGACAATTTGATCCTTAACGCCGTGCAGGCGGCGCCAGGCGGCAGCGAAATCGTCGTCACCGCCCGTCGCCATGCGGCGAAGCTGATCCTTTCAGTCCGCGACCAAGGACCCGGCCCGCCAAACCAGATCCGCGACCAGCTGTTCGAACCCTTTGTGACCGGCCGGGTCGACGGCTGCGGTCTTGGCCTGTCGATTGTGCGCGAAGTTGCCGAGGCCCACGGCGGAACCGTGCGCTTTGGCGTTTCTCCAACAGGAACCGTCTTTGAGATCGTCATTCCATGGCTTTGATCCTGATCGTCGACGACGACGCCGCGATGTGCGACGCGCTCGACGAGACCGTACGCGCCCTCGGGCACCGGCCGCTGGTCGCCTCGTCCGGCACGGAGGCGCTGGCCGCCCTCGGCAAAGCCCCGATCGGCGCCGTGCTGCTCGACCTGCGCATGCCCGGCATGGACGGGCTGGAGGTGCTGCGCCGGATAGCTGAGCGCGCCGCGCCGCCGCCGGTCACGGTGCTGACCGCGCATGCCAGCGCCGCCAACACGATCGAGGCGATGCGCCTCGGCGCATTCGATCACCTGACAAAGCCCGTCGGCCGGGCGCAACTGGCCGAGGCGCTGAACCGAATGCTGGCCGCGGGTGCTGCCCCCGGCGGCGACGCCGCGGCCGAACCCGCAGCGGACGTGCTCGTCGGGTCGAGCGAGGCGATGCGCGCGGTGCAGAAGACGATCGGCATGCTTGCCGACAGCAACGCCACGGTCCTGATCAGCGGCGAGACCGGCACCGGCAAGGAGGTCGTCGCGCGCGCGATCCACGAGCACGGCCGGCGCGGCGGCCGGCCGTTTGTCGCCGTGAACTGCGCCGCGATCCCGGCGGAGCTGATCGAGAGCGAGCTTTTCGGCCATGTCCGCGGCGCCTTTACCGGGGCGATCGGCGACCGCGCCGGCGCCTTTCGCGAGGCCGACAACGGGACGCTGTTTCTCGACGAAATCGGCGACATGGACACCGGCACGCAGGCAAAGCTGTTGCGCGCGCTGCAGGAGCGGGTGGTCGTCCCGGTCGGCGGCAAACCGCTGCCGGTCGACGTTCGCGTGATCGCGGCGACCCATCGCGATCTCGGGCAGCGCGTCCATGAGGGCAGATTTCGCGAGGATCTGTTCTACCGGCTGCACGTCGTCCCGGTCCATCTGCCGCCGCTGCGCGCGCGGGTTGCCGACATCGTGCCGCTGGCTCGGCATTTCCTGCAGCAGGCGAGCGGCAAGCGGCTCGCCGACGATGCCGCCGCAAGGCTGGCTGGTCACGCCTGGCCCGGCAATGTCCGCGAGCTGAAAAACGCGATGGAGCGCGCCGCGGCTCTT
The DNA here is from genome assembly GCA_963712825.1 of uncultured Alphaproteobacteria bacterium. Classification (GTDB taxonomy): domain Bacteria; phylum Pseudomonadota; class Alphaproteobacteria; order ATCC43930; family CGMCC-115725; genus AP-15. The sequence continues at coordinate 442,995 of CAVQJP010000024.1, read as the reverse complement.
GTCCGCGGTGATTTGGTCAGGGCTTCCGACCTCGACTTTGTCGACGACGCGCGCGCGGCAGGACTGGAGCCGGCCGGTTGGCCCGAGGAAGACCTGCCGTCGGCGACTGCGCGTCTCGAAGCTATGCTGATCCGCCGTGCGTTGGCAAAAAGCGCCGGAAACCGCGCCGAAGCCGCCCGCATCCTCGGCATCCACCGGCAGCTCCTCTACGCCAAGATCAGGCGCTATGGTCTCGACCCGTCCGACGAGCGGACGCATGGCGTCGGCGAAACGGACACCGAGCCCCGGTCACGGGAGCCTTAAGCCTTTGAACTTTATCGGTTAGGTGCTTGGCACGCGATATGCGCTGCTATCCTCGATCTTGGTTTTCGAGGGTGTGCAGGATGACATCGCGATGGAAGGCAAGTCTGCTGGCGGGCGCTACGCTGTTGGCGCTGACCGGCACCGCGTCGGCGCAGGACCCGCCCGCGGCACCGGCCGGACAGCCGCCCTCCGCGTCTACGGCCGGGACGGCCCCGGTATACGATCCGGACCAGCTGCCGGCGCAGCGCGGAAAAGTCCAGCAGTTCACGCTGACCCCGCGCGGCGACATCGACGGCTTGATCCTCGCCGACGGCACCGAAGTGGTGCTGCCGCCGCATCTATCGACCGAGGTCGCCTATTCGGTCAAGCCGGGCGACACCGTCGTGGTCCACGGGCTGCACGCCGCGGCATTGCCGCTGATCAAGGCGGTTTCGGTGACCGACGAGGCTTCCGGGCGGACCGTGACCGACAACGGTCCGCCACCGCCGGGCGCCGGGCCTGCACCGCCGCCGCCGCTGCCCTCGGCTCCCGATGCCGGCCCGAGCGCGCCGTTGCCGGGGCTGACCGAGGTGCGGGGACAGGTGCGGATGGCGCTCTACGGACCGCGCGGCGACGTCAACGGGGCGCTGCTCGATGACGGCACGATTTTGCGTTTGCCGCCGCCCGAGGCCGAGCGTTTTGCCGATCTGCTGCAACCGGGCCGGGCTTTGGTCGCCGAAGGCAGCGTGTTGGTCAGCGCGATCGGCAAGGTCGTCGCCGTGCGGCAGCTCGGCCCGTCGCGCACCCGGCTGAGCCTGGTCGCGACGCCGCCGGGTCCCGGCCGCCGCCCGCCGCCCGGCCCCGGGGCAGGTCCTCCGCCACCGCCGCGCCCCTGATTCCACGATGCGCTCTCCGCCGCCCGATGACGGGCAGCCGGCCGCCGCGCCCTATCGAGGGGCGTCGCTGGACGCGCTGAATTTCTTGCTGGCCGATGTGCGCGGCGCGCTCGGCCCCTATCTGAACGTCTTTCTGGTCACCCAGCGGCAGTGGAGCCAGGAATTGGTCGGGCTGGTCACGACCGTCGGCGGATTGCTGGGGCTCGTCGTGCAGACGCCGATCGGCGGACTGATCGATGCGACGCGGTGGAAACGCGGGTTGATCATCGCCGCCTTGGCGGTTCTCGCCGCCGGAGCGGTGACGATCTACGCCGCACCGACGTTCTGGCCGGTGCTCGCCGCCAACTCGCTGATGGCGGCGGTCGGCGACGTGTTCGGCCCGGCGGTCGCGGCATTGACCCTGGGCCTCTATGCCCGCGCCGCGCTGGCCCGCCGCATGGGCCGCAACTCCGCGTTCGACCATGGCGGCAATGTCGCGATCGCCGCGGCGGCAGGCGCCGTCGGCTGGGCTTTGTCGCAACGCGCGGTGTTCCTGCTGGTCCCGATCTTTGCCGTGCTCGCGGCTTTGGCGGTGCTGTCGATCCCGGCCGGCGCCATCGACCACGACCGCGCGCGCGGCGGCGAAAAGGAGAATGACGGCGAGCCGCAGCCCTCCGGTCTCAAAGTGTTGCTGACCTGCCGGCCGCTGCTGCTTTATGCCGGCTGCACGATGCTGTTCCATTTCGCCAACGCGCCGCTGCTGCCGCTCGTCGGCCAGAAGCTCGCCTTCGCGCACAAGGCGTGGGCGACGGCGATGATGTCGGCCTGCATCATCGCCGCGCAGATGATCATGCTGCCGATAGCGCTGCTGGTCGGGTGGAACGCCGACCGCTGGGGACGCAAGCCCATATTGCTGATCGGTTTTGGCATTCTGCCGATCCGCGCGGTGCTCTACACGTTCTCCAACGCCAGCGCCTGGCTGATCGGGGTGCAGCTGCTCGACGGGGTCGGCGCCGGCATCTGGGGTGCGATCACCCCCTTGGTGCTGGCGGACCTGATGCGCGGCACCGGCCGCTACAATGTGGCGCAGGGCGGGGTCGCGACCGCGCAGGGTATCGGAGCGTCCTTGAGCGGGCTCGCCGCCGGTGTGACCGTCGACCATTTCGGCTATCCGGCAGCGTTTCTGACGTCGGCCGCGGTGGCCGCGATTGCCTTTGCCGCACTGGCGCTGGCGATGCCGGAAACGCGTACCGAAGACACGCCGGCGGCTGGTGAGACGGGGCCGGCGGTCGCAACCGGCTGGCCGGCCGAGGACGGGGCCGGGTGAGCGAACCCGGCCGCGGCAGTGCTGCACGGGGCCAGCGAAGGCGCCGCGCGGCGTGGTGGATCGCCGGCCTCGCCGCCCTCGGAGCGTCGGTTGCCGTGATCCTGTTGCTGGCGGCAGACCGGCCGGCGCTCATTGCCGCGCTCTGGCCGGGCTGGCTGCGCTTTGCGGCGCTCGTTGTCTTTGGCCTGACCTACCTCGTCATCGCGCTTGGGAAATTGCCGGGCTTCTACCTCGACCGGGCCGGGGCGGCGCTGCTCGGAGCCGCCTTGATGGTCGGCTTTGGCGTCTTGCCGCTCGACCGGGCATTGCGGGCAATCGACTTCGACACGATCGCGCTGCTGCTGGGCATGATGATCGTCGTCGGCAACCTGCGGCTTTCCGGCTTTTTCCGCCTCGTCACCAACTGGCTGGCGACCCGTGCCCGCCATCCGCTGGTGCTGCTCGCGGCGGTGACCCTGATTTCGGGCTTCTTTTCGGCGTTCCTGGTCAACGACACGATCTGCCTGGCGCTGACCCCGCTGGTTCTTGATCTCGTCATGCGGGTGCGGCGGGATCCCGTCCCCTATCTGCTGGCGGTGGCGATGGCGTCCAATGTCGGCAGCGTCGCGACGATCACCGGCAATCCCCAGAACATCATGATCGGCAGCTTTTCGGGGATCCCGTACGGTGCTTTCGCCGCTTCCCTGACGCCGGTAGCCGCGATCGGGCTGGTCCTGACCTTTGCGCTGGTCGCGATCTTTCACCCCGGCGAATTTCGCCTGCGCCAGCGGCTCGCCGGTGCTGCGGCCCCGGCCCACGCCTACCGGCCGCTCGCGGTCAAATCGGTGCTGGTGACCGTGGCGATGATGGGCGGGTTCTTCGCCGGCCAGCCCCCGGCCAAGGTGGCGCTGGTGGCCGGTGCGGTGCTGCTGGTGACCCGCACCGTTCGCAGCGAGAAGATTTATCGCGAGATCGACTGGCCGTTGCTGCTGATGTTCGCCGGTCTGTTTGTCGTCGTCGCCGGGTTCGAGAAGGCGCTGCTGTCGCCGGCCGTGATCGCCGAAATCGGCCGGCAGCACCTCGACCGTATGCCGGTGCTGGCGCTGGTGACCGCGGTATTGTCGAACCTCGTCAGCAACGTCCCGGCGGTGCTGGTGCTGAAGCCGTTTGTCGCCGCGCTGCCGGACCCGCGGCGCGCATGGCTCGTCGTCGCGATGGCGGCGACATTGGCCGGCAATCTGACGATACTCGGCTCGGTCGCCAATTTGATCGTCGTCCAGCGCGCCGCCCGCCGCGGGGTCGTCATCGCATTCTGGCAATATTTCCGCGTGGGCGCGCCGCTGACGGTGCTGACCATCGCCGTCGGCCTGTTGTGGCTGTGACCGTTCCGAGCAACAATCCGGGCTTATCGTCGTGCCTGAATGAGATTTGAAATGGACCAGCGCTGCAACGAATTCGGCCAGCCGATCGGGGCGCCGCTGCCGGACTGGGCGCCGCGGCAACGACCGCCGCGCACCGCGATGGAAGGGCGCTTTTGCCGGGTCGAGCCGCTTGATCCCCTCCGGCATGCCGCCGATCTGTTCGCCGCCAACAGCGAGGACGCCGACGGCCGCAACTGGACCTACCTGCCGCACGGGCCGTATTCTTCATTCGACCCGTACCGCGACTACCTGACGGCCGCGGCCAGCCGCGACGACCCGCTGGTCCACGCGATTGTCGAGCGGACGAGCCGCCGCGCGGTCGGGGTCGCGAGCCTGATGCGGATCGACCCGGCGGCCGGCGTCGTCGAGGTCGGCGGCATCACCTACAGCCCGCGCCTGCAACGCCGCCCGGCGGCGACCGAGGCGATGTATCTGTTGATGCACCGGGTCTTCGACGAGCTCGGTTATCGCCGCTATGAATGGAAATGCGACGCGCTGAACGGGCCGTCGCGGGCCGCCGCGCAACGCCTCGGGTTTCGTTATGAAGGATTATTCCGCCAGGCGACGGTCTACAAGGGGCGCAGCCGCGACACCGCGTGGTTCTCGATCATCGACAGCGAGTGGCCGGTGCTGCGCGCGGCTTTTGAGCGCTGGCTCGACCCGGCGAATTTCGACGCCGCCGGCGGCCAGCGCCAAGGTCTCGCCAGCGTTCGGGAGGCGGTGCCGCGGTGAGGCGCCGCTCACCGCCCTTCTCCCCGCCAGCGGAGAGAAGGGCGTATCGTAATGCGCTGGGGTTAGGTGACCTGCCGAGCCGCGGAGCTCGCCGGCGGTCAGACCGCTGCGGCGACCTTTTGACCGTTGGGGCTGCCGAGCCCGGTGCAGGCGTCCCATCCGGGGCCGGCGGCAAAGCTGCCGTTGTTGCCGCCGGTGATGTCGCGCAGCGCACCCGGATTGGCGTAGAGGTGCGGGTTGAGAAAGCCGACCGGATTGGCTTTGGCCGCATTGATCCGGGCGATCAGACCGGCCCATAGCGGCGCCACCGCACTCGTACCGCCGATGATCGTGTCGTGGCCGTCAACCCGCACGTCGTACCCCGTCTCCGGGTCGGCGACCCCGCAGACATCGGGAACGCCGCGCATCGCGAGCGGCCCGCCGGCGGCGCCGGTGCGGGGCGCGTTGAGCCCCTCCTGGTACGGCGGCAATGCGAAAAAGCCGCTGACCCCGCCGCCCCCAGCCCCGCCTTGGGCGCCGTCGTTCCACACCGTCTCGGCGGTGATGGCCGAGGCCGAAGCGGCGAGCCGGGTGCCGCCGCAGGCCAGCGCGTAGGGGCTCGATGCCGGAAAATCGACGTGATCGGCGCCGTCGCCGACCCCGTCGCCCGATCCGTTGTCGCCCGATGCGACGCAAACCGTGACGCCCATCGCTGCGGCTGCCTGCAGCGCCTGGTCGAAGACGGTCAGGGTTTGCTGCGTCCAGCTCGATTCCGGGCCGCCCCAGCTAATCGAAATCACCGAAGGCTTGTTGCTGGTGTCCATGACCGCGGTCGTTACCGCGTTGACAAAGCCCATATCGGTGTTGGGGGCGAAATAGACGACGATATGGGCTCCCGGCGCCACCGCTCCGGCGACCTCGATGTCGAGCATGACCTCGCCGTCGGGCCCGTTGGGATCGCCGGTCGCGTGATTGCGGCCATGATCGACCGAGACCGCGGTAACTTTTGGCGCTGTCGTTTTGAGCTCGGCGAAATACTTCTTCAGGTCAGCCGTGCGATAGCCGCCGCCCAATTCGATGATGGCGATGCATTCGCCCTGCCCGGTCCCGGTTGGGAACCCGTAGAGCGCGGCAAGCTCGGTCGGGGTGAACGATGCCGATGAGGCTGCCGACGCGGCGTGCCAGCGCACATTGCCGGGGGCCGGCCGGGGGCGAAAATGCGGGTGCGCCTGCGGCCGGTTGTCGAGCCCCATTACCGCGGTGACGATGCCGTCGAGCTCGTCGGACAGATGGATCGGGCCGGTTCGGCCGCGATAGGTGCCGCCGTCATGCTCGAAGGTTTCGAGGTCGACCCCGAACGCGTTGTTGAACTGGGCCACCGTCCCCGACAGGATCACGGTGCGCCGGGCCGGGTCCTGTTGGACGACGGCGAGTCCGTGCGCCTTGGCGAACTGCTCGACCGCCGCGAGATCCGCGGGGTCGGCGCCGAATTTCTCGGCAAACTCTTCGCGCTTCAGGTGCGGCTGGGAGCGGTCGCCGCCGGCCAGCCGCCGCACTCGTTCGGTCAGGTCGCCGGCGGTGCGCGGCCGGACGACCACCGCGGCTTCGAGCCGCTCGTTTGGACCCGCCTTTCCGATCGGCCGCGCTCCCGGCAGCGGTCGTCTTTCGCTTCCCGCAAGTGGATGTCTTGGCATGGCTTGTTCTCCCTGCCACGATGACCGCAGCGACAGGCAATGCCGCGGCCGTGGCTCGCGCCCGAACATGGTGGTTCGCGGACATGGTTAATATATTCAATGTTTAAGGCGTCAGTAAGGCGAATTCGGCCCGCCGCGGCGGCGGATGTCAGGGAGGAAAAATGGCACGATTAACCACTGTGACTTTGCTGGTGACCGCCACTGTGACATTGCTAGTGACGGTCGCCGTTTCGATCGGGATCGCGCGGGCGCAGGCGCCGACTCCCTACGGTTTGCCGATCGGTCTCGACGCCGCAAAAAGCGCCGTGGCGGCGGCTGAGGAGCAGGCGAAAAAGATCACGCCCATCCCCTATGTCATCGCGATCGTCGACCCCGGCGGGCACCTGATCTATTTCGAGCGCGAGGACAACGCCCAGATCGGCTCGGTGCGCGTCGCGATCGACAAGGCGCGGTCGGCAACGCTGTTCCGCCGGCCGACCAAGGTGTTCGCGGACGCGCTGACCAGCGGCCGCAACGCGATCCTGGCATTGCATGGCGCGGTGCCGCTCCAAGGCGGGCTGCCGCTTGTCGCCGGGGGAAAGATCGTCGGCGCGATCGGCGCCAGCGGCGGCTCCGGCGACCAGGACGAGCAGGTCGCCAAAGCCGGCGCCGACACGGTCAAGTAGCGCGGCCGGCCAGTCCGGGCAAATACGAACGGGCGCTCGCCGCACCGCGCGCCGGCCGGCGCTGCGGCCCAAACGGTTGCGCCCGCCCGGTCGAAGGGGCTAAGACCCGGCGGCATTCTGTTCGAGGGAGAAACGGCGTGGCGCGCGGCGAAGACCAACACAGAAACCCGAAATCCAATATCGAGATCGCGCAGGAAGCCGAGATGCGGCCGATCGGCGAGATCGCCTCGGAAAAGCTCGGTATCCCCGACGAGGCGGTGCTGCCCTACGGCAAGACCAAGGCCAAGATTTCGCTCGACTACATCCGCTCGCTGCCCGACCGGCCGAACCCCAAGCTGATCCTCGTCACCGCGATCACCCCGACCCCGGCCGGCGAGGGCAAGACGACGACAACCGTCGGTCTCGGCGACGCGCTGAACCTGATCGGCAAAAAGGCGATGCTGTGCCTGCGCGAGGCCAGTCTTGGGCCGTGCTTTGGCGTCAAGGGCGGGGCCGCCGGCGGCGGCTATGCCCAGGTCGTGCCGATGGAGGACATCAACCTCCACTTCACCGGCGACCTGCACGCAATCGGCGCCGCCAACAACCTCTTGGCGACGATGGTCGACAACCACGTCTATTGGGGCCTCGACCCGCGTCTCGACCCGCGCCGGGTCACCTGGCGCCGCGCCATCGACATGAACGACCGTGCGTTGCGCTCGATCGTCTCTTCGCTCGGCGGGGTGGCGAACGGGTTCCCGCGCGAGGACGGCTTCGACATCACCGCGGCCTCGCAGGTCATGGCGACCTTCTGTCTTGCGACCGATCTGCAAGATCTTAAGCGGCGGCTCGGCAACATCGTCGTCGGCCAGACGCGCGAGCGCAAGCCGGTCACCGCCGCCGACGTCAAGGCCGCCGGGTCGATGGCCGTGCTGCTGAAGGACGCGCTGGCACCCAACCTGGTCCAGACGATCGAGCACAACCCGGTCTTTATCCATGGCGGCCCGTTCGCCAACATTGCCCATGGCTGCAACTCGGTCATCGCGACGACCTCGGCGATGAAGCTGGCCGACTACGTCGTCACCGAAGCCGGTTTCGGCGCCGATCTGGGTGCCGAAAAATTCTTCGACATCAAATGCCGCAAGGCCGGTATTGCACCCAATGCCGCGGTTGTGGTGGCGACCGTGCGCGCGTTGAAGATGCATGGCGGCGTCGCCCTCAACGCGCTGCGCGAGGAAAATGTCGGGGCTCTCGAAAAGGGCTTTGCCAACCTGCAGCGCCACCTTGCCAACATCCGCCAGTTCGGCGTGCCCGCGGTCGTGTCGATCAACCGCTTCAGCGCCGACACCGCGCGCGAGCACGCCCGATTGCAGGAGCTGTGCGCGGCCGAAGGCGTCAGATGCGTCATCGCCGACCACTGGGCGCAAGGCGGGGCCGGGGCGGCCGAATTGGCGCGCATCGTCGTCGAACTCGCCGAGAGCGGCAAGGCCGAGTTCCGTACCCTGTATCCGGATGAGATGCCGCTCGTCGAAAAGCTGCGCACGATCGCCCGGCGCATTTACGGCGCCAGCGACATCGAGGTCGGCGCCGCGGCCCGCGACCAGTTCGCCCAGCTGACCGACCAGGGGTTTGGCCATTTCCCGGTCTGCGTCGCCAAGACCCAGTTCAGCTTTTCGACCGACCCGAACCTCAAGGGCGCGCCGAGCGACCATGTCATCGGCGTGCGCGAAGTGCGGCTGTCGGCCGGCGCCGAATTTGTCGTCGCGATCTGCGGCGAGATCATGACCTTGCCCGGCCTGCCGCGGGTGCCGGCGGCGAACAACATCGACATCGACGCTGAGGGGCTCATCACCGGGCTGTTCTGAGCGGCCGCGCGGACGCGATGCGTTGAAGCTCGCCGCAGCCGGCGGGATGAACTACCCGCGCAAGCTCGTCGGGCCGGTCATTCCCGGGCTGTCGGGGAGATCGCGTCGAGGTCCGGTCGGCGACCGCGAGGGCGTTTGAGATTGCGTGCGGCCCGGCAAGCCGGGCGCGGGCGCAGTCGGGGGTCGACAGCAGCGCGCGCCCAACCGCCGCTTCAATGACCGATCACGCCGGCCGGGATTGCCGAAGGCGAGGTGCGGGGAGCGGCGGCGTCCCACATCAGGCGGGGGTCGAAAGTCTCGGCGGCGAACATGGTCAGGATCACGACGGCGCAAAAGGCGAGCGCGCCGACGCCGGGCTGGATCGTAATCACCGCGCCAAACGTGACGAGCGCGCCGAGCAGCGACTCCATAAAGATGTCGATCATCGACCAGCGCCCGATAAAGCGCACGACGTGATAGAGCCGGGTGCGGTCGCGCAGCCAGCCGGCGCGCCCGGTCTGGGTTGCCAGCAGCATGCCCGAGAGCCCGACAAGCTTCAGCATCGGCACCGCGATGCTGGCGAAAAAGACGAGGGCGGCGAGCGGGTATTGGCGTGCCGTCAGCAATTCCTCGACGCCGCCGAGGATCGTGCTCGGCTTGCCGGCGCCGAGTTGCACCACGCTCAGCACCGGATAGTAATTGGCCGGGATGTAAAGGATCGCTGCGGCGATCACGAGCGCCCACGTGCGCTGGATGCTGTTGCGCCGGCGGGGGTGCAGCGCGCCGTCGCAGCGCGGACAGTGCCCCTGGCCGGGCTCGGGCGCACAGACGAGGCCGCAGGTGTCGCAGCCGACGGCATCGGCCGATGCGCCGCCGGCAACCGCATCGGGATCGTCGCCATGGTCGAGCCGCTGCCACACCGCCTCGCGGTCGAGCGCGCTGTCGAGCCATACCAGCACGACCGTCAGCGCCAACAAGGCGAAGACCCCGGTGCGCAGCCCGATCGTGACGAGATCGCCGAGCTTGACATAGGCGACAAAGACGCCGAGCACAAAAACTTCGATCATCGACCACGGCCGCAGTCTTTCGGACAACGCGAAAACCCGGCGCAAATGGCGCGGCGGACGCCGCTCGTGGGCGCGCACCAGCACGTAGAGGGTGCCGAGAAGCCGGACGAGCGGCGCCAGCACGGTCACAAAGATCACGACGAGCCCGAGCGGCGCCATGTTCTGGCGCACCAGCTCCTCGGGTCCCGAAAACAGGTCGGCGACATGGCGGATGCCCGCAGTCTCGACGCTCATCAGCGCCGTGCTGCACATGACGACGAGCAGCACCAGCGCCGCCACGGCCAGGGCCGCCATGTGCTCGAGGCGACGGGTCGAGACCCGGCGCAGGATGGTCGGGCAGCGCGCGCAATAGGCCGAGTGGCCGGGAGCCAGCGCCGGCACCTGCTGCAGCAGCCCGCAGCCCGGACATTCGCGCAGCTGCGCCGGGGCAGCCTCGGCGACGGTGGAGGCAAAGCGGGGCGGGTTCACCCGCGGACCGGAAGGGTCGTCAAGAGCGGTGCGACGCCGTCGGCGAGCCGGCCGACCGCGGCGCTGATCGCAGCGACCTCGCCCGGGACACCCGGCGCCGGCGGCGGCACGACATAGCGGAAGCTGCGCAATTCGGGCTGGGTCTGGCCGGTGGCGCGCACCGCCACCTGGGCCTGCAGCACGAGCCTGCCGGCGGCGTCCTCGTCGAGCCGCTGGATGTTGACCTCGACGGTCGCATCGGGCCGCGCCGACACCGCACCATTGTCGGCGATGACGGTGCTTTGCGGCAGCCGCTGGCCGAGCTCTTCAACCAGGATCCGGTTCAGCATCGCCGGCAGCGGCTCGCCCCACCAGTCGTTCGACATCACGTCGAGCCGGTAGTTCTCCGACGAGCGCACGATCTGCGAGCGTTCAAGAAAATGGGCGACCGCGATCTGCTGCACCAGCACAACGCGCGGGCCGGCAGCCTGCGCCGCGCCGGGTACGGTTGCGACCGTGTACAGCACCGGGTCGGGCGACGAGCAGCCGGCGAGCGCCGCCGCGAGCGCGAGCGCCGCGACCGCCGGCCGACCCAAGCGCAAGCGTCTCCGGGTCATTCGACCCCACCCGCCGGCCGGCCCTTGATCAGCGCCTCGGGGTGGCGCGACAGCAGGTCAGCCAGTGCCCGGATGGAGCTGACCGCGTCGTTGGTCTGCACCAGCAGCCGTTCCATGTCTCGGTTGAACTTGGTGTTGTCGCCATAGCCGCTGTCGAGCGACACCAAGAGCTTGTTGGCGCTGGTCACGGTTTTTTGCAGCTGGGTCGCCATCGCGGGCAATTCCTTGAAGGCCGGGGCGGTGCCGCTGTTGAGGTTGCGGGTAAAGGTTTCGGCCATTGCGAGCGTCGCGGCGAGCTTAGTCAGGGACTCGCGCAACTGAGGCCCGCTCACCAGGTCGTTGGTCGATTTCAGCAGACCATCGAGGCTTTGGCCGATCTGGTCAAACGGGATCGTGTTGACCTTGTCCAACAAAGTATTTACGGAGGCTTGCAGGCCGGCAAAGCCGCCCGCCTCGGCGGTCGGCAAGACGAAATAATCGTCCTGCATCGTGACCTCGACCGGCGGCGCCTTGGGCAGAAAGTCGAGGGCGATTTGCTGCTGGCCGGTAATCAGGCTGGCGCTCTGCAACGTCGCACGCAGCCCCTGCTTGACCAGCGCATCGACCGCTTCGGCCTCATTCTGGTAAAGCCGGACGCCGACACCAACGATGCGTTCGGGCTCGATTTCGTAGCGAACCGGCGCCAATACCCGGTCGGTCGCCTTGTCGTAGGTGAGCTTGACATCGGTGACGTGGCCCACGGCGAGGCCGTGCACCGTCACCGGCGAGCCCGGGCCAAGCCCGTTGACCGACCCCGGAAAATACGACAGGACCAGAATTTTATGGGTGTAGGAGGCGGCCTGAGCGGTGTCGCGGTCGGCGAACAGCGGAAAGACATGGTCTTCGAGGCTCGCAACCTTGGCGCGAGCCTCCTGGTCGGGGGTTTCAAAGGCAATGCCGCCGAGCAACATCGCCTTCAACGATTTGAGCTGGATCTGGAGCCCGGTCCCGGCGAGCTTGATCGACAGCCCGGAGGCGTTCCAGAATTGGGTTTCGTCGTTGACATAGCCGTCATAGGGAGCCCGGACAAAGGCGTGGATTGTCACGTATTGCGCCATGTCGGCGATGTCCCAGCCCAGCACCTCGCCGACGCTAAGATCGCGGTAGAAGATCGGCGAGCCGAGCGAGATCGAGCCCAGGCGCTTCGCCTTCAGCAAAAAGATGTGGCCGGGAACATGCTCGCTGAGGATCGGCGGGTCCTCGCGCCCCGTAAACGCACGCTGCGCCTTGCCGGCGGTGGTGCCGGGCAGCATTCCGACATAGCTCCCCGACAGCAAGGTCTCCAGACCGGAGACGCCGCCGGCAAACAGCCGCGGCTTGACCACCCAGAATACGGTTTTGCTGGTCAACAGCGGCTCGGCCTCACGGGTCGTCGCAATCGTGACGATAACGTCGCCGTGGCTGGGCGCCAATTCGAGGCTCTTGACCGTGCCAAAGACGATGTCCTTGAACTTGAGCTGCGACTGGCCCGGCTGCAGCCCCTCGGCGGAATTGAAGGTAACGGTGATCGTTGGCCCCTGCTTCGACAAGGTGTCCCAGGCGAGCCACGCGCCGATCGCCACCGCCACCAGCGGGATCACCCATATCGCCGAGACGCGCCGCGAGCGCCGCGCCGCCGCCCGGGCCAGCACCGGCGGTTCGGATAAATTGGTCATGGCAAGCTCCCCCGGGGCGGTTCCCGCCGCTTTGATCCGGTGCCGCGAGTTTCGTGCTCCCCGCCGCGCGCGTCAATCCGTCCGACAGATAGCCCGCTCGCCGCCGCGGGACTATGCATTTTTGGCAAAACCGACGCTGACCTCGGCGATGCCGAACATTAAAGACCGACGCTGTTCTGCATGAGCCCGCCATCGGCAAAGATCGTGGTCGCCGTCAGATAGCCGGCACCCGGTCCGGCGGCGAAGCCGACGACGGCGGCAACCTCCTCGGGGCGCGCCATCCGCCGCAACGGTATCGCGGCGTTAAGCCGGGCGAGTTTGGCCGGATCGTCCGTCGTCCCGAGATTGATCGGCGTCGCAACGGCGCCGGGCGCCACCCCGATGACAAGGATATCGTGCGGGGCGAGCTCGACCCCCGCGGTCCGGGTCAGCATCCGCATCCCGCCCTTGGACAGGCAATACGCGGTATTCCCCGGCATCGGCCAATCCTCATGGACCGAGCTGATGTTGACGATGCGGCCGCCGCCGCCCTGCTTGATCATTTGCCGGGCCGCGATCTGCGTGCCGAAAAACGCGCTTTTGAGATTTACCGCCATTACCTTGTCATATTGGTCCTCGGCCGTGTCGAGGATCGAGGTGCGGGTCTCGACGCCGGCGTTGTTGACCAGGATGTCGACCCGCCCGAACCGGCTCACCGCCTTGTCGACCAGCATCTGCAGGTCGCCAAGCTTGCCGACATCGGCTTTGACGCCGAGCGCCTGATCGCCGAGCCGGGCGACCTCCTGCTCCAGCGCCGCCGTCGCCTCGGGGTGACAGACGTAATCGATGACGACGTTGGCGCCGAGGCGAGCCAGCTCGAGAACGACCGCCTGGCCGATCCCGCTGTTGCCGCCGGTGACGATGGCGACCTTGTCCTTTAACGGCATAATGAACTCCCCTGTATTCGAGCGTGAGGATTAATCCGTTTCGTGACAAGCTCGCGACACTGAGATCGATCTCCACGGCCGCACCCGGTCGTCGGCCGGAAGCGCCGACCGGCCACTTGCATCCGGCTTGCCGTATTATTTGTTGGCGCCCTCCTGCAGTCTGCGGAGCACGTCGTCGAGATTAAAGCTGGCGGCCTTCTGGCGTTGCGGGTACTCGGCGAAAGTGGCGAGAAATTCGCCGATATAAGCCTGAGCCGGCACCAGCAAGTAGACGTGATCGATCAGCCAGTCGTAATAAGTGTTCGAGGTGATGTCGGCGCGCTCAAAGGGGTCGGTGCGAAGATTGAAAATCTTGGGCACGCGAAGCGTGGTGAAGGGCTCGGCCCAGATCTGCAACGTCCCGGGTACACGCTGTTCCTCAAAGACGATCTTCCAGTTGTCATACCGCAGTCCGACAACCCGCTGGTCGTCGTTGCAGTAGATGAACGAGACCCGCGGGCTCTTCGCCGCCTCGCCGGTCAGGTAGGGCACCAAATTATAGCCGTCGAGGTGGACCTTGTAGGTCATGTCCCCGATCGTGTGGCCCTTGCGCAATTTGTCGGTCACGTCGGCGTCGCCGGCCATGGCGAGGATCGTCGGCAGCCAGTCGTGGTGACCTACAATCTCGTTCGACACGACGCCGGGCTTGACCTTGCCGGACCAGCGAACAATCGCCGGGACCCGATAGGCGCCTTCCCAGTTCGAATTCTTCTCGTTGCGGAAAGGCGTCATCGCGCCGTCGGGCCATGAATTCATATGCGGCCCGTTGTCGGTCGAGTACAGAACAAAGGTGTCGTCGGCGATGCCGGCGTCGTCAAGCGCTTTCAGGACGGTGCCGACGTTTTTGTCGTGGTCGATCATCACGTCGTGGTACACGCTCTGCCAGCGGCCCGATTGGCCTCGGCTCTCCGGCTTCACATGCGTGCGCAAATGCATATGCGTGAAGTTGACCCACAGAAAAAAGGGCTTGCTGGCGGCGACCTGGCGCTTGATGTAATCGGCAGCGCGCGCGGCGATGTCGTCGTCGATCGTTTCCATGCGCTTTGTTGTCAGCGGACCAGTGTCGTGAATGGTCTGCTTGCCGACCCTGCCGAACCGCGGGTCGACGGTGGCGTCGTCGGTGGCGCTGGCCTTGCATTCCAGGACGCCGCGGGGGCCGAATCTCTCGCGAAAAGCCGGAAACTGCGCTTCGTTTGGGTAATCGGGCAGTTCCGGTTCTTCCTCGGCGTTGAGGTGATATAAATTGCCGTAGAACTCGTCAAAGCCGTGGGCCGTCGGCAGAAATTCGTTGCGGTCGCCGAGGTGGTTCTTGCCGATCTGGGCCGTCGCGTAGCCCAACGGCTTCAGCAATTCGGCGATCGTCGGGTCTTCTTTCTGCAAACCAAGCGAGGCGCCGGGCAGGCCGACCTTGGTCATCCCGGTGCGCAGTCCATGCTGACCAGTGAGGAACGAGGCGCGTCCGGCGGTGCAGCTCTGCTCGGCATAGCAGTCGGTGAAACGCATCCCTTCTTTGGCGATGCGGTCGATATTGGGCGTCTGATAGCCCATCAACCCGTCGCTGTAGCAGCTCAAATTGGTCATGCCGATGTCGTCGCCCCAGATGACGACGATGTTGGGCTTCTTTGTCTCGGCCATTGCCATCTCCCCTCGGTTGGTCCGGTGACTTTGGAAACTACGTTGGGCGTGCTCCAGCCCAGCCCTAAAAG
This sequence comes from uncultured Alphaproteobacteria bacterium, assembly GCA_963712825.1. Lineage (GTDB taxonomy): Bacteria > Pseudomonadota > Alphaproteobacteria > ATCC43930 > CGMCC-115725 > AP-15. The sequence goes on along the minus strand of CAVQJP010000024.1, from coordinate 427,725 downwards.
AGACGCAGCAGCACCGCAGAAAACGCGAACACCCCGATCAAAAGCAGCAGAATGGCGACCGCGATCACCGGCGACTGCTTGCCTTCCTGTGTCATACCGGCGAGGGGAGCGAACGAACCGCCCCACATGTAACGAATTGTCCACCAGTACTGCCAAATCGAAATGACGAGCGCCAGGACACCACAGGCAATCAGCGCCAAACCAAAATATTCCGCCGCATGGGGATATTCGGCAGGGCGGACCCCGGGCATCTGCTGCATACGCTCGAAGAACTGAACGATCACAAAACCAAAGCCGATCAGCGAGACCGCCGTGCGCACCCACGACATCATCGTGCGCTCGAGCGCGAGACGGGTGCGCAGCCAGGCAAAATGGCTGTCGGAGGTGACCCGAACTTGAAATCGTTCTGCAATGGGGGCCGGAGGCGCATCTGCCATATCTCTTAAGCCTTTAGCCACCGATCTTGCCGGCCTCGGGTGCTCGCCGTCATTCTTATTGCGCCGATCGGTGCGACCGCGGTTCAGCGGCGAGCCGGCGCACGATATCGATCAGCTGGGCATGCGCGACACTGGCCGGATCGCGGAATTCCTCGACCGAATGCGTGTCGGCAAGCTGGCTCAGCCGGACCAGCTCGCGGATTTGCTGCCGCCGGTTGAGCGGCAGTTCCGACGGTCGGCTGGTGAGAAGGATGTGCCGCAGCTCGCCCTCGCCGAACAAATGATTGAGCTCGGTCGCAGTCACGTAAATCAGGAACAGGACGAATATCCAGAGCTGGATCGCGATAAAGCGATCCCACGAAAAGGTCGCGACCATGTGCGGCACAAAGGTGCCGAGCGGATGGCGCGCGGCCAGGTACTTGATCCAATGTTCGAGCAGGCGGGCAATGAACACCATGGCCCAGTAGAAAAATGTCTTGTACAAGATCGGTCGGATCAATGGCGCCCGGTCGTAATGGCGGATCGAGCGCAGCGCATTGGCGACCAGCACCGCCTTTCCGACAACGAATGCCGCGACCGTCGCCAAGAGGTAGCTGCTGAACTGTTCGCCGTAATCGGCGAGAATCAGGTTTGTCGTCAGCAAGATCAGGTTGAAGCCGACAACAAAGAAGATTGTCGGCGGCAGGATTTCGAGAAATTCCCGCAGCAAAAACGAGCCCGCGCGGCGCGCAAACCCGACGGGTGCAGAGGGCGGCTCGGACGGCGCTTTCGATCTCGGGGTTCGGACGGTCGTCCGCAACAACGGCACGTCTCATCGGCTCTCTCCCGCTTTGCTCCCGGTTGAGTCCCTATTCAAGAACAAAGGCAACTGCCCTGCCGCCTCGCGAAAAGTCCGAGCGTCAATTCGCTTGTCACAATGGCGCCGAAGGGCGATCTTCCGCCCGGGTTGCAGACCCCGCCGCCGCTGACAAAGGAAGCGTACAACAAAGGGCGTCGCGACGCAGCAGGAGACCGCCATCCTGCGTCGAGCAGGCAGGGATGCCGGGCATGCCGGCGGGACCGTGCCCGAAGCGAGCGCAAAACACAGCCGCCGGTGGTCGTCGCTGATCCCGGCGAGCCAGTCCTCCCGCCGGGGATCCGCTCCATGCCGGGAACGGCGGCCTCCATTGCGCTGCTCGCCCGGTTAAAAGCGAAAATCGGCGGCAATGACCGGACCTTTCATATGCACGTCGTAGCCAAGCGTGCTGCCACTCGCCGTGACATTGAGGCTGCGGTAGCCGAGACGCAGCGTCGCCCACTGCTTCAAGGCATAGTCGAGCGTGCCGACGACCTGCCAGTCGACGTGTGCCGCGACACCGAAACCGCCGACATCGCCATAGGCCGTCAAGCCGAACCCGTCGCCGAGCTCGCGGTGATAGCGGGCGGCGACCAGCGGGTCGGCCCAGTCGGCGGTGCGCGTCGCATTTGCCGTCGGCAACAGCCTGCCATTCAAGGTCAGCCCGCTCGAAACTCCCCAGGCGCGAAAGCCGAGGCCAGTGTCGAGCGACTGAACCGGACTGTCGACAGCGTGCCAAAGAAACAATGCCGTCCCGATATTCGTCGTCAGCGAGGCGTTGCCGCCATGATAAAATATATTGCGGGTGGTGACGTTGGCGCCGAGCGGAACATGCAACACGTCGCCAAGCAGGCTGAAGGGTCCGTCGCGGAGCTCGACGGATCCCATAAACGGCACGGCATTGAGATGCCCGAGCAGCTGAAAGGCGCCGACACTGGTGTCGACCGTCGGCGCCCGCGCCAATGGCGTGCTGATCGCCGTGTTGATGCCCGCAAGCCACAGATAGGGTGTGACGATCACCTGCGGTCCAGGGACGGGCAAGCTCGGCGCCGGGGGCAGCGGCGGCAACCCGGGCAACGCCGGCGACTGCTGCGCCCAGGCCGGATGCGTCACTGCGGCGATCGCCGCCAGTGCGACGGCCAGGCGCGCCGCTGCGGCCTTCAGTGATCGGCAGATTTGCCGCATGCTGTCCTCGATGCGCTGTCGTTCAATGCCGGTGGCGGCCGAGCGCCAGGTCCCGGCACCTTCAGTCGCGATCTCGACGCGCGGCTCCGCGCGCCCGGCGCCGCTTTGCAACCCGCAAGCCGGCCACATCAATGCCATCAGCGGAACGGCCGACGCCGCGCTCGATAATCCGTTGGTCATCGTCAATCTCCCGAGGGCGGCAGGCAATCCCCGCCGCCGCCGCATCGCCGGCGGCGGCTTCCGGGCGGGTCGCGGCTTGACGAACAGCGGCCATATGGAGCCGTCGCGGCCGGCCGGCAAGGGCCGGGCGAGCAGGTTACGGGTCGAGCGGCGGCAGCAGCCGATGGCGCACCGAACGCGGCAGGATGCCGTTGCGGCGCGGGTCCTCGAATGAGGCCGGCCGCCGGGCGTAGACGGCAAAACCGGCGCGCTGGTAGGTGGCGAGCGCCTTTGGGTGGTCGTAGGTCGAGGTGTGCAGCCACAAGCGGTCGACCGGGCGGGCGGTCCAGGCGCGGTCGATCGCCGCCTGCAGCATATAGGGACCGTAGCCGCGGCCGATGAAATCGGGGACCAGCCCGAAATAGCAGAGCTTTGTCTCACGCGGCTCGGAGGTGTCGAGCTCAAAAAACCCGGCCGGCACCCCGCCGACGTAAAGAACAAAGATCTCGATCGTCGGCCGAGCAATCAGCTGGGCCAGGGCCCCGTCGCCGAACAGCCTGCGTTCGAACCACAGCCACGGCTCGCCGACCGTGTCGTAGATGTAGCGGTAAAATGAGACCGTGCAGTGTTCCGCCCGCATCAGCGCGAGCTTGCCGGCGGGCAGCGGCACGCGGGCCGCCGGCGGGCGCGCCAACATTTCGAGATAGGTAATCGTGTCCTGGCACAGCACCGGGTCACCCCTTTGCCGCGGGTGCCGCGGGGCCGGTCTCGACCGGGGTGTCGCCGGGCAGACCCCATTCCGACCAGCTGCCGTCATACACCGCCGCCCCCGAATGGCCGATCAGATGCAGTGCAAACGCGAGGGCGCAGGCGGTCACGCCGGAGCCGCAGCTGGTCACCACCGGGCGGTCGAGCGCCACCCCGGCCTCGCGAAACAACGCCCTCAGTTCCTCGGCGCTCTTCACCTGTTTTGTCGCGGGATCGGTCACCCGGTCGTAGGGCAGATTGCGGCTCCCCGGAATGTGGCCGCTGCGCAGCCCCGGCCGCGCCTCGGCTGTGCTGCCGTCGAACCGGCCGGCGGCGCGCGCGTCGACGACCTGCTCGCGGCCGGTTGCGAGGTCGGCGAGGATTGCCGCCTTGTTGCGCACCGTCGCCGGGTCGAAACGCGCGGTAAACCGGCGCGGCGCCGGTGTCGGAATGGCGAGGTCGAGCGGCCGGCCCTCGGCCTTCCATTTCGGCAGACCGCCGTCGAGCAACACCACGTCGCGGTGGCCGAAGCTGCGCAGCATCCACCACGCCCGCCCGGCCGAGGACAGGCCGGCGCTGTCGTAGACGACGACGTTGTCGCCGTCGCCGATCCCGAGCGCGCCGATCTTGTGCGCGAACAGGTCGGGCGACGGGATCATGTGCGGCAGGCTGGTGCCGGGTGCGGCGATGTCGTCGATGTCGAAAAACACCGCACCGGGGATGTGGCCGCGGTCGTAATTTTCACGCGCGGTCGGGGCGATGCCGGGCAACGTGAACGACGCGTCGACCACCCGGACATGGGGGTCGTCGAGATGCGCGGCGAGCCAGTCGCTCGACACCAATGCCTCAGGATGAGCATAGGGCATTGCGGTCCTCCTCTGGTTTGAGCCGCCACGACCCCTCGGTTCGCATGGTCGCGAGCCGCGGGATGTTTCGCCGTCGTTGATACGGGCGCTCCCCGATTTGACAAAGGAAGAAATAGCGGCAGGCGCTCCGGCAGGCTGATCGGGACGCGGGTGCCGGGATCGGCTCCGGTTTTTGCGCTTGGGTGTAATCGCCCGGTATCGTTACGATGATCCGTCTCGCGCTGCCGACAGCGACCCCGTGTCGGCGGCTTTCGCCAACCAGACGCGACAATCCCGCGCAAGAGGAGACGCAGCATGCCCCGCATCCTGACCCCCGCCACCCATTCCGAGGAGACCTTGCAGATCGCCTATGACCTGCTCTCGCCCGGCTGGGACCTGGTCATGGCCCCGCACGGCCGGCCGGAATTCTTCGATCTTCTGAAGGACACCGAATACTACATCGGCGGCGGCCAATTCCCGCACGGCCCCGACTTTTACCAAAAAGCGCCAAAGCTGCGGATCGTCCAGACCCTGAGCGCCGGCTACAACACCTACGACCTCGATGCGGCGCGCACGGCGGGCGTGCCGATCTGCAACAATGGCGGCGCCAACTCGACCGCGGTTGCCGAGCACGCGATTATGCTGATGCTGGCGGTAAGCCGCAAATTGATCTGGCAGCATGAAGGCGTCGTTTCCGGGCGCTGGCGCGGCAACGACTTCAATTCGACCAAGCTCTATGAGCTGGAAGACAAGACCCTGGGCATCATCGGCCTCGGCAATATCGGCAAAAAGGTCGCCCGCCGAGCCAAGGCCTTTGATATGCACATCAAGTATTACGACATCAACCGGCTGACGACCGACCAGGAGGACGCGCTCGGGGTGCGGTTCGCGCTGTTCACCGAGCTGCTCAAGAGCTCGGACATCGTGACCCTGCACGTGCCGCTCGACAAGTCGACGCACAACCTGATCGGCGAGCGCGAATTGGCAATGATGAAGCCGACCGCGATCCTGATCAACACCTGCCGCGGCCCGGTCGTCGACGAGAAGGCGCTCTACAGCGCGCTGCGCGACGAGAAGATATTGGGCGCCGGGCTCGATGTCATGGTCGAGGAGCCGCCCAAGCCCGACCACGAGCTGTTCACGATGAAGAATGCGATCTTCAGCCCGCATGGCGCTGGCCCGACCTGGGACAACCACTGGAAGCGCTGGCGCAACGCATTCGACAATTTCGAGCGCGTTGCCCGCGGCCAAAAGCCGTTCTGGATCGTACCCGAGCTGCGCGACTAGGCGAGGGTTCTGCGGAGAGGTTCAAGAGCCCTTTCCGAAGAGAATCGCGAAAGATCAAACCTCCTGGCCGTCATTCCCGCGACAGCGGGTATCCAGGGCTAGGGATGTGCGATTCGCCCCTGGACCCCCGCTTTCGCGGGGGCGACGGAAAATATGGCGAACGTTCGCTTCGTTTCGTGTCGGACGCTAGGAACGCGCAGGGGGGTGGCTGTGGGACTGCGCGCCCGCTGGCGGCCCGCCCATAGCGGCAGGGTTGCAACGCTCCACCGCCGGACTCAGCTAGAGGCGCATGGAGTTTTCGGCAATGGATCGCGAGGCGCTTGCGGCGGCGGTGCGCCGGCTCGAGGCGCCCGGCTTTGCCGGCAGGATGACGGCGCTCGCCGGCCGGCCGGTTGAGTACATGGCGCGGCTGCTGCCGGCGCCGGCCGCGGGTGTCGTCGCCCGGGCGGCGGAGAGTGCGCTGACCCGCGCTCTCGACATCGCGCTCTTCAGCCTGCGCGACCACCGGCTGACCGGCGGGCGGGTGGTGCATTCGGTGCTGGCCTCGGCTTCGGGAGCGGTCGGCGGGGCTTTCGGGATCGCGGCGCTGGCGATCGAGCTGCCGGTCTCGACCGCGATCATGCTGCGCGCCATCGCCGCAATCGCCCGCGAGGAGGGCGAGGACCTCGCCGACCCGCGCACCGCTCTCGCCTGTCTCGAAGTCTTCGCGCTCGGCCGGAGCGGGACCGACACGGCCGAAGGGATCGAGGGTGGCTATTTCGCGGTGCGCGCGGTGCTCGCCCGCGGTCTGGCGCAGGCGGCCGACGTCGTCGTCAACAAGGGCACCGTCCATGGGGGCTCGGCGATGGCAATGCGCTTTTTGTCGCCGATCGTTGCGCGGTTTGGCGCCGTCGTCTCGGAAAAGCTCGCGGCACAGGCGGTGGCGGTGGTCGGTGCTGTCGGCGGCGCGGTGGTCAACCTCGCCTTCATCGAGCATTTCCAGGACCTGGCGCGCGGCCATTTCACCGTGCGCCGGCTCGAACGCGCTTACGGCGCCGACGCGGTGCACGCCGAATACGACCGTCTGCGGAGCGAGGTCGCGGCGGCGGCTTGACCGCGGCTGAGCGGTGCCGGGGAGGGCGGCGTAAAAAGAACGGGCGACGTAACGAAATGCGCGGCGAGCGCAATGCCGTTCGGTCGCGCTCCATTTGCACATGGCTGCCTTTCCGGCGGGCGAGTGCCGAAATTCGCGGCAGCGGATTGCCGCCGAACGATCCAGCCGCTAAATCCTGTCGGCTGAGCGGGACGGACGAGGCGAGCGCATGACGACAGAGGCGGCGGCGATCGGCCAGGTCGGGAGGAGCGGCCGGCGCAGCGAGTTTCGCGCGGTCGGGCTGGTGTCGGCGGCGCATTTTGTCGGTCATTTCCACATGCTGGTGGTGCCGCCCTTGTTCCCGCTGTTGAAAGGGCGCTGGGGCGTGGGGTTTGTCGAGCTCGGCCTGGCGCTGACGGTCTACGCCATCGTCTCGGTCGCGGCGCAATTGCCGATGGGCTACATGGCCGACCGCTTTGGCTCGCGCAAGCTGCTGATCGGGGCGCTGTGCCTCGGCGGCGCCTCGGTCGCCTCGATCGGCATCTTCGACAGCTATTCGTGGCTGCTCGTGGCGGCGGGGGTGTCGGGGATCGCCAACGCCGTCTATCACCCGGCCGATTATGCGATCCTGTCGGCGCGGGTGACGCCGTCGCGGATCGGCCGCGCCTTTTCGGTTCACACCTTCGCCGGGATGTTGGGGAACGCGCTGGCACCCTTGACGATGCTGGCCCTGGTGCCGCGGATCGGGGTGCCGGGCGCCCTGGTCATGGCCGGGCTGGTCGGGCCGGTGGTGGCCTTGCCGCTGATCTTCGCCCCGGCGATCGAGACCGACACCGTCGCCGAAGCAAAGGCGGGCGGCCGTGCCGGCGCCGTGAAACCCGGTCGCACCGGCAGCGTCTTCACCCCGGCGATCCTCGGCATGATGGTGTTCTTTATTTTCCTGAGCTTGTCGACGAGCGGCCTCACCAATTTCTCGGTGCCGGCGCTGATGGGCGGCTACCACCTGCCCTTCGCCGCCGCCAATCTGGCGCTGACCGTATATCTGACCGCGACCGCGTTCGGGGTGCTGAGCGGCGGGTTTGTCGCCGATATGACGCGCCGCCACGGCGAGGTCGCAGCCCTCGGCTTTTCGATCAACGCGGGCCTGATCCTGTCGATAGCGCTGTTCGGCTTGGCACCGGCCTTGCTGGTGATGATCATGGGACTCGCCGGCTTTCTGTCGGGCATCATCCAGCCGTCGCGCGACATGCTGGTGCGCGCCGCCGCCCCCGCCGGTGCGATCGGCCGGGCCTTTGGCGTCGTCACGATCGGCTTCAGCATCGGCGGCACGATCGGCCCGATGCTGTTCGGCTGGATTCTGGACCGAGGCGCGGCGCATTGGATTTTTGGCGTCAGCACCATCTTCATGCTGTTGACGGTGGTGGTGGCGCTGATCGGCGACCGGCAGATGGCCGGCCGACGCGCTGCGATGGTGCAACCGACCGGGTGACCTAACCCATGACCCCCTGCGATCCCTGATGCGGCGCCAACGTCCGCGCCCGCTTCCGCAGGGTCTGAGCCAAGTCCGGCGGCCCCTGCCGCTGCCGCCGCAGCACGACGACCTCCCCGAGCTGCCGCCTCCGTCCGCGGGGCAGCGCGATCTCGTCCGCACGATCCTCGCGGTCCTGTTTGTCGCCGGGCTGATCGCGACTTCGTTCTGGATTCTGTGGCCGTTTCTGCCGGCGACGATCTGGGCGACGACGCTGGTAGTGGCAACCTGGCCATTGATGCTGCGGGTGCAGCACCGCTTGTGGAACCGGCGCTGGATGGCGGTCGTGGTGATGACCTTGGCGTTGCTGTTGGTCTTCATCGCGCCGTTCTGGCTCGCCGTGGCGACGGTCGCGCAGAATTTCGACACCATCCTCGGCTGGGGCAACGCGCTTGTCGCCTTCCGGCTGCCGCCGCCGCCCGCATGGCTCGACAATTTCCCGCTGTTCGGCAGCCAGATCGTGCTGCTGTGGCAGCGAATCGAGGCGAGCGGCATCGACGAAATCGCCGCCAAGGCCGCACCCTACGCCGGCAGCGCCGCCGGTTGGATGGTCGGCGCCCTGGGCGGGCTTGGCATTGCGATCGTACAGTTCCTGCTGACCCTGATCATCGCCGCGGTCCTCTATGCCGGCGGTGAGCACGCCGAAGGGCTCGCCGAACGTTTCGGGCACCGTCTCGCCGGAGCGCGCGGACGGGAATCGGTCCGGCTTGCCGGCCGGGCGATCCGCAGCGTGGCGCTCGGGATCGTCGTCACCGCGCTGCTCCAGTCGCTGTTGGCCGGCGGCGGCCTGGCGATGGCAGGGGTGCCGTTGCCGGCGGTTCTGACCGCGGTCACTTTTCTGCTGTGCGTCGCCCAGCTCGGCCCCGGTCTGGTGCTGATCCCGGCGATCGTCTGGCTCTATTGGAGCGGTCATCCCGGTTGGGGAACGTTTCTGCTGGTGTGGACCGTCATCGTCACCAGCCTCGACAACATCGTGCGCCCGCTGTTGATGCGCAAAGGCGTTCACCTGCCGCTGGCGCTGCTGCTCGCCGGCGTGATCGGCGGGTTGATCGCCTTTGGCCTCGTCGGCATCTTTCTCGGTCCGGTCGTGCTGGCGGTTGCCTATACCTTGCTGCAGGCCTGGCTCGAAGAAGACCCGGACCCGGACGGCATCAGCTGAGCCCGGTCGGCCCGGCATTCAGCCGGGATCGGCAGCGGGCTCGACCGTGACCGCGCAGTCGCGCCCGGTCCAGCTTTCCGAATCCTGCCAGAGCCACGTGAAATCGATGCGCATGCCCGGCGCCAAGCGCTGGGCGTCCAGCGCCGCGACATGAAAGCCGAGCCCGGTGTCGGTCGTCGCCACGTCGGCAACGTCCCGCCAGCCGTCGTGGCCCCAATGAACCAGCGCCGGCGACGGCAACGCCACCGCCAGCCGGGACCCGGCCGGGAGGCTCGCGATCGGCGCATGCGGCCACCAGAAGGCGCAGCGCGCCGCCGGGCGCCGCCCGCGATAGCGCTGCCAGACCGACCGCGGCCGGTCTGTCGGGTGGCCCTGGTGGCGCGAGATCAACAATTTGATGAACTCGGCATGGGCCCAGACGAGCGGCATCGCCGAGCCTGTCGGGCGCCCCGGTGCGAGCCGCCGCGCGGGGATCGGGTCAGCGTCCCAAACCTGCTCCGGAAGCATGCCGCCGGGGCTCGCCATCCGGCACATCGCTTCCAGGTAAGGCAGCGGGTCGCCGCCCGCGACGAGCTCGTAGTGGCCGCGCTCCCCGGTCAGCAGCGGCCAGCCGCGCCCCCGCCCGGTGCCGTCATAGGGACTGCCGTCATCGTGCTCGCCGTAGCCGTCGCAATTGTAGCGGTGCCAGACCGGGCCCGACGGCGTGTCGGTTTTGAGCAGCGCGTCGGCGACACGGATCGAATTGAGGATCAGCGGGTCGTCCGGCCGGCGCAAGCCAAACCGCACCAGCTGCAGAAATTCGGTGCCGACCAGCTCGTCGGCGCGTACCGCGACGTCGCCAAGCCGGTTGTGGATTGGGATCACGGCGCGAAACATGTTGCGGTGGTCGAGCGCCGACCCCGGCAGGACGAGCACGTAATAGCCCTTGACGCCAAGCCGGTGGGCGAGCGGCGTGCCGCTCACCGAGGTCCAGTGCTCGATATTGGCGTTCCAGAAATCGGCGAGCTCAATTGCCCAGTCGCCGGCGGGCGCCGGCAGCAGCGCGGCGCCGGCGACAAGCGCCGCGATCGACACCGCGAGAGTGAACGGGTTGAGCCCGGCGCTCTCTTCCCAGCGGTCCTGCTCGGTCGCCGGCCCGGTGCGGGCGATAAAACCGAGCGCGCGGCGCACCATGTCCTCGACCTCGATCCCGGCGAGCGCGTCGCGCTCGTCGAGGGCGGCGGCGAGCAACACCGGAAACGCGGTTTCGTCGAGCTGGATCCCTTGCCAATAGGGAGTGCCGCCGAGCCACTGGTTCTGGTGCCAATGGCCGTCGCGCAATTGCGTTGCCATCAAATAGCGCAACGTGTCGCGCGCCTCCTGGTCGGCGCCGAGCGCCAAGAAGGCTCCCGCGGTCTCGACCAGGTCGCGCGGCCACACCAGATGGTAGCCGCCGCGCTCGTTGCCGCTGTCGCCCCAGGGGACGCTGAGGCTCGCCACCATGGCGCCGGGGAAGGTCTTGTCGAGATGGCTGCGCAGCACGATCGTCGACACCAGAAACTCGTCGGCGAGCGCCGGCGGCACGTCGAGCGGCACCGCATAGCGCTCGCTGCGTTGGGCCTGCCATTCCTGCCACAGCGCGGTGTGCTGCTGCATGAGGTTGTCGAAGGGCTGCAAGAGGCTGCCGACCGCGAGGGTCGCCGCCGCCTCGGCGCTGCTGCCAAAGCCGAGCGACAGCACCGCGCGGCGCGGCAATTCGGCGATCAGCGCGACATTGCCCGGCCCGGCCCGCCGGTGCTCCCAGCTCATCCGGCCGTTTCGCGCGAAATCCTGCCAGCCGTCGCTAAAGCCGACGTAGCCGGCGCTCGCCCGCCCAATCGCGTCGCGCTGGCGCTCGTCGACTGCGGCGAGGGCAGCGCCGAACGGCCCCTGCTCGGCGCACAAGGTGAGCCGCCCGTGATGCGACATCACCGCCGCGGTGTTGCCGTAGCCGGTCGCGCCCAAATGCGGCGCCAGCAGGACGTAGGGGCGCAGCCTGTCGTCGCCATCGAGCCGGCATTCGATCGCCAGAACGTCGCGCCGCGATCCCGGCGAGACGCGCAGCAGCAGCGAATAGCGCTCGTGGCGATGGACGATCTCGACCGCCGGCACCCCCGGCGCCAGCAGCCGCAGCTGGTAGTTGTCGATGCGCTTGACCTCGGCCCAGAAGCCTTCGCCGTCGCCGACAATGAAGCCGAGGTCGCGAATTTGCGGGATGTCAACCCGCGGGTAGTAGACTTCGTTGACGATGCCGAAGCCCAGCGTGAACCACAGCCGCGATGTGCCCAGCGCGCAGCCGACCATGTCCTTGGCGCTGCTCGTCCAGGTCGGCGGGATTCCGGGAGCGCCCGGGGCGTATTGCGACATCGGCGCGACCCCGGCTTTTCGCGTTGGGATATGGTCGGGTCGGGCTACAGATAAGCCAAGGCCGGAAAGGGGTCCAGGTCGGCAGGCCCGCGACGCAACGGTTGCGCCCGACGGGGCCGCCCGATCAGATCAGAACATATCCGGCGGCCATCTGGCGGGGCCGAGATGAATTCGAGGGAAGACACGGCGCCGCCGGTCGCGGCCGAAAGCACTGGTGCGGCGGGTTCGCCGGCAGCGACGGAGACCGTGCCGGTTTGCGCGCTGCTGCTCGGCGAGCGCATCGACACGCGGCTCGAACGCAGCGGCTCGCTCGGGACTGCACCCTTGACGCTGAACCTGCCGGGCGGCGGGATCGCGGTGCTGTTCCGCTATGGCGCGGTTGTGCTGTTCGGTGCAAAGACCGCCGCGCTGGACGAGTTCGTCAAAGGGCTGGCGCCGTCGGTCGTCGGCGCCTTTCCGACGCCTGAGCAGGACGAGGCACGGCTCTTGGTCCGGCCCGACAGCGACCAGCACGTCGATGCGTCGGGCAACATCATCCTGCGCGACCGGTCGACCGAGCGGTTGCAGCTCGTCGCCGACATCCTCGCCAAGAGCCTCGTTCTGTCGCATTACGAGACGCGGATCAACGACCTCTTCGACCGGATCGAGCCGCTGGCGATGGCGTTGCGAGAGAAGGGTCGCGCCGGCGTCGCCGGCAAGGTTCTGCTGCGCCATATCGGCGACGTCTTGCTGATGCAGCAGAAGATGGTCGGCCGCGTCGGCACCTCGGAAACCCCCGAGCTGCTGTGGGAGTATCCGGCGCTCGACCGGTTCTACCTGCGGCTCGCCGACGAATACGAATTGCGCGACCGCGACCGCGCGCTCGACCGCAAGCTCGACATCGTCTCGAACACGGTCGAAACCCTGCTCGGCCTGGTGCAGACGCGCAGCAGCATGCGGGTCGAATGGTACATCGTGGCGCTGATCGTCGCCGAGCTGCTGCTCAGCCTCTACCCGCTGTTGCTGCGTCGCTAGTCCGGGTCAGCTGACCAGGAACGACACCGGGATCATGACCGCGGCGGCCTTCAACGGCCAGATCCAGCCTTCGGCATAGACCAGACCGACGAGCGCCGCGGCGCAGACGATCAGCAGGGTGTGCCGGGGCGGGAGGATCATCCGATAGCGCATCCCCAAGGCTAGCACGAACGCCGGTCCGCGCACCCGGTTCCGATGACCCGCCGCCGGGTCCAAGATGTCGCAGGCTCCCCTCAGTCCCTGACGTTGGTCCCTGGGGCGATGGCGACGTTGCCGATGCGCTCGAACAGCTTGACCAGGGTCTGGGTGTCCTGGTCGGCGCCGTGCTCGTTGATCACGGTCTGGAACAATTCGCGCACGACATTCGCCAGCACCATCGGCGTGGCGCTGTCCTGACCGAGCTTGGTCGCAAGCCGCACGTCCTTGTGCATCAAGGCCAAGGTGAAGCTGACCGAAAAATCATTTTTCAGCAGCTTGGGGAGGGCGAGCTCGGTCGCGGCGCTGCGGCCGCTGCCCTTTTGCAGAACGGCGGTGCAGGTTTCGAGGCTGAGGCCGTTCTTGATGCCCATCGCCAACGCCTCGAAGGTGACCGCCCGCACCCCGGCGCTGATCACGTTGTTGACGAGCTTCATGACGTGGCCGGTGCCGACATCGCCGGTGTGGAAGATGTTGGGGCTGATCGTCTCAAAGATCGGCTTGACCTTGGCGAACACATCGGCAGGAGCGCCGACCATGATCGCGATGGTGCCGGCGTTGGCGCCGTGCGGACCGCCGCTGACCGGTGCGTCGATCATCTACGACGCCCTTTTCGGCCAGACGCTTTGCCATCTCGCGGGTCTCGTTGGGGTCGCCCGTCGTCATGTCGGCGAAGATCTGGCCCGGGCCGCAGCACCTCGGCGACGCGCCCCTCGCCGAACAGCACGTCGCGCACCTCGGCCGAGGTCGGCAGGCAGGTCATGACCATGTCGCTTTCGCGGGCGAGCGCCGCAGCGCTCTGCGTCGGCACGGCGCCGGCGTCGGCAAAGCGCGCCACCACCTCGGGCCGCAGATCGAAGACGCGCATCTTGTGCTCGCGCAGCAGCCGCCGCGCCAACGCACCGCCCATGTTGCCCAAACCGATATAGCCGAGCTCCATCATTCCTGCTCCCTCTGCTGGTGCTGCCGATAGCTGCGCGAAGTTTCGCATCATCGGCGCAGCCGGGATAGCGGCGCGTGATAGCGGTGCGTGCGCCGACGATCCAAGCTCCTTCTGGCCCAAAGGCCCCGCGGCCGGGCTTGTCACGGCCATCCGCGTCTCTCCCCGGCTCGGTCGAGCAGGCTTCCAAGACGTGGATGCCCCGATCAAGTCCGGGCAAGGGGTTCCGGGAGCTTGTCCACATGCGCGATACCCGTTTCTTCGGTCGTGTCGGATTGATCTCGATCACAGGGAAGCGAATGCGATCGGCCGTGTAGCCCATCCGCCATGATGCCGCTTGGCTTGGGCGGCAGAGCTTCGCTAGGTTGACCGCGGGCTTACGGTGCAACCAGCGAGGTCAGGTTATGGAATTCGGCATGTTCCACGAGTTTCCGTCGCTCCCGGGCCGGTCCGAGAGCGAGGCCTTTGACGAGGCCATGGAGCAGGTCGACGCCGCCGAGCGCCTCGGGCTCGACGTGATGTGGCTGGCCGAGTTGCATTTCGAGCCGCGCCGGTCGGTATTGTCGGCGCCGCTCAGCATTGCGAGCGCCATCGCCGCGCGCACCAAGCGGCTGAAGATCGGCATCGCCGTCCAGGTCTTGCCGTTGTGCCATCCCTTGCGGCTGGCCGAGGAGGCCGCCACCGTCGACCAGCTGAGCCATGGGCGGCTGATCTTCGGGGTCGGGCGCAGCGGGGTCGCGCAGACCTATGAGGCCTATGGCGTTTCCTACGCCGAAAGCCAAGCGCGGTTTCGTGAGATTCTCGACGTTATCCAGCGCGCCTGGACCGAGCCGAGCTTTTCGTATGACGGCGTCTACCACCATTTCAAAAACGTCAGCCTGGTGCCGAAGCCGTATCAGAAGCCGACGCCGCCGATCCGCATCGCCGCCAGCACGCCCGACACCTTTCCGGCGATCGGCCGGCGCGGTGTGCCGGTCTTCGCCTCGGTGCGCCACACCAGCTGGCCCGATCTCGCCGGCCAGATCCGCAGCTATCATGACGCCTGGGAAGCGGCCGGCCACCCGGGGCGCGGCCAGGTCTTTGTGTCGGCGCCGACCTACATTGCCGAGACCGAGGAGCAAGCCCGCGCCGAGCCCAAGGAAAGCATCATGCATTTCTATCACGAGCAGGCGAATTTGCTCGAAGGGGCCGCGAGACTGGTCGACCCGGTCACCGCCGAACGCCGCATGCGGCGGGTGCACGACCTGCGCCGCCGCACCTATGAGGACGCATTGCGGGCGAACGTGCTGATCGGCACGCCCGACACGATCGCCGCAAAGCTGAGCGCGTTGCAGGCCGAAATCGGCCTCTCCGGGATTCTCGCCGAATTGAATTGCGGCGGCCTGATCCCGCACGACAAGGTGGTGAGCGCGATGCGGCTGATGTGCGAGAAGGTCATGCCCCAATTCGCGGCGGCGCGCGCGCGGGCCGTCGCCTGAAGCGGGTTCGAAATGCCCAAAATTAACAACGCATCCTTCGTCATTCCCGCGAAAGCGGGAACCCAGGGGCGCGCAACCTGACTGTTGCCCTGGCCCCCCGCTTGCGCGTCGCTTGCGGGGGCGACGGATCATGATGCGGCCGAATAGGAGTTGTCGATGCTGACCCTATATTTCTCGCCGGGATCGAGTGCGATGGCGACGCATATCGCGTTGCACGAAATCGGCGTGCCGTTCGAGGCAAAGCCGCTGTCCTTCGCCAAGCGCGAGCAGCACGCGCCCGACTACCTCGCGATCAATCCCGAAGGAAAAGTCCCGAGCCTGCTGGTCGACGGCAGGGTGCTGACCGAAGTCGCCGCCACCCTCTACTATCTCGCCAAGCGCTATCCCGACGCTGAGCTATGGCCCGCGGGCGGGATCGAAGAAGAGGCGCAGGCGATTTCGTGGATGTCGTTTATCGCTGCAACGATCCACCCGGCCCGCCGCATCGGTATCGAACGCTGGAAAGAGGTGTTCAGGATCGCTGACCCCCGGCTCGGCGCGAACGAATGGACGGTCGGCGGCCGCTATTCCATTGCCGACATCCACCTGTTCCGGCTGTACTGGCGGTTCAAGACCTCGACCTCGCCGGCGCCGGGCGAATACCCGAGCCTCGACGCGCATTTCGCGCGGATCATGGCGCGCCCGGCGGTCAAGAAGACGATCGAAATCGAGAGTGCCGTCGGCTACAACCTGCCGTAGCGGGCGAGCAGCGTCGATCACGGGCGCCGGCGACCGCCTCGGCCGGGTTCCCTCTTCTTGCAAGCGTCAGCCGCTATCCCGTTCGAGCGACATACAACCGTGGGGCGGATTCCATCCGCCCCACAGCTCTCGAACTCGTTGGCGTCAGGCGTGCTCGACGTAGGCGTCGAGCACGTTTTTGACGCCGGCGTGCTCGAAGATGATCGCAAGCTTGTTGTCTTCGACCGCGGTGACGGCGCCATAGCCGAATTTCTGGTGAAATATGCGGTCGCCCACCGCGAACCCGCCGACCCGGCGGATTTCGGCGCCGCGCCGCGGCGCCGGGCCGCTTTCGACCAGCAGCGGCCGCCGGCGCTCGGCCCACGGCGCGGCCTGCGGCAGATCGAATGCGTTGCCCCAGCTGCTCGCGCCAAATCCCGCGCCGCGGGCGTCGAGACCGGGCTCGGCGACAAATTCGACATGCTCGGCCGGCAAGTCGTCGACAAAGCGCGAGCGGATCGCACTCTGCCATTGGCCGTGGATGCGGCGGTTGGCGGCAAACGACACATAGCCGCGACGGCGCGCGCGGGTCAGCCCGACATAGGCGAGGCGGCGCTCTTCTTCGAGGGCGGCAAGCCCGCCTTCCTCCATCGCCCGCTGGCTCGGGAACAGCCCGTCCTCCCAGCCCGGCAGAAACACGGTGTCGAATTCGAGACCTTTCGCGCTGTGCAGGGTCATCAGGTTGACCATGTCGCCGGCAGCGTCCGCGGCATTGTCCATGACCAGGCTGACATGCTCCAAAAATCCGCCGAGGTTTTCGAACTCGGCCATCGCCACAACCAGTTCCTTCAGGTTTTCGAGCCGTCCGGCGGCATCGGGCGAGCGATCGGCCTGCCACATCGCGGTGTAGCCGGATTCGTCGAGCACGTTCTGCACAAGATCGGTGTGCGACACGCGATCGGCCGCGGCGCGCCAGCGGTCGAGTGCCGCGACAAACGCGGCCAACGCATTGCGCGCCGCCGGGCGCAGCCGGTCGCCGGATGTCAGCACCCGCGCCGCCTCGATCAGCGGCATCTGCTCGGCCCGCGCCGCCGTGTGCAGCTGCTGCAATGTCGAGCTGCCGATGCCGCGGCGCGGCGTGTTCAGGATGCGCTCAAAAGCGAGATCGTCGGCCGGTTGTGCTACGAGGCGCATGTAGGCGAGCGCGTCGCGGATTTCCTGGCGCTCGTAAAAGCGCGGGCCGCCGATCACGCGATAGGGGAGCGCCAGCGCGATAAACCGCTCCTCGAACTCCCGCGTCTGAAAGCCGGCGCGCACCAGGATCGCGATCTCGCGCAGCGCATGGCCCTGGCGCTGCAACGCCTCGATCTCGTCGCCGACCCAGCGCGCTTCGTCCTCGGCGTCCCAGACCCCGCGAACGACAACCTTGTCGCCCTCGTCGGCCTGGGTCCACAGGGTCTTGCCGAGCCGACCGCTGTTGTGCGCGATCATCCCTGCCGCGGCACCGAGGATGCGCGAGGTCGAGCGGTAATTCTCCTCGAGGCGGATGATCGCCGCACCCGGAAAATCGCTCTCAAAGCGCAGGATGTTGCCGATCTCGGCACCCCGCCAGCTGTAGATCGACTGGTCGTCGTCGCCCACACAGCACAGGTTGCGCCGCGCCTGCGCCAACAGCCGCAGCCACAAATACTGGGCGACGTTGGTGTCCTGGTACTCGTCGACCAGGAGATAGCGGAAGCGCCGGTGGTATTCGGCGAGAATGTCGGGATGGCCGGTGAAGAGCGTCAGGTTGTGCAGCAGCAGGTCGCCGAAATCGACGGCGTTGACCGTCGCCAGGCGCTCCTGATAGCGCTCGTAAAGCATGATCGCGCGGCCGTCGGCAAAGCCGTCGGCGTCGCCGCGCGGCACCTTTTCGGGGGTGAGGCCGCGGTCTTTCCAGCGCTGGATGACGGCGAGCAGCACCCGCGCCGGCCAGCGCCGCTCGTCGATGTCCTCGGCCTGCAGAATCTGCTTCAGCAGACGAATCTGGTCGTCGGTGTCGAGGATCGTAAAGCTCGATTTGAGCCCGACCGCCTCGGCGTGGCGGCGCAGGATGCGCGCCGCGATCGCGTGAAAGGTGCCGAGCCACAGCCCGTCGGCGGCGCGGCCGATCATGGCTTCGAGCCGTTCGCGCATTTCGCGCGCCGCCTTGTTGGTAAAGGTGACGGCGAGCAGCTCGGACGGGAAAGCGCGCCGGGTGGCGAGGATGTGGGCGAGCCGCGTGGTCAGCACCCGGGTCTTGCCGGTGCCGGCGCCGGCCAGCACCAGAACCGGGCCGTCGACCGCCTCGACCGCGCGGCGCTGCGCGTCGTTGAGCGCCGCCAAAAGGGGTGCGGCCGCGTCCGCGGGTCGGATGGCAATGACGGCAGGATCAGGCATCGGCCTCGAATATAGCAACGCCGCCGTTCGCGCACAGTGCCAAGGTATGGCGCCGGCGATGATGGACAGGGATTTGCACGCGACGGAGGCCGTCTCGGTCGCCAGGGGTCGACCCTTAGGGGCAACTTGAAGCGCGGCGGCGACGGCAGGCAAGCGAATCGCCCGGCTGCCGGTTCCCGACGATCCGGATTTGGCTACGCCGACAGCGCGTCCTCGCGCGCGGCCACTGCCGCGAGCGGCGGTTCGGGAGCAATGGGCGAGGGCGCGTCCGTAGCAAAAACCTCGGCGTAGCGCTTCATGACCTCGGCCGCGACATCCTTGGCCTTCTCCCATTGCGTCCCGTCTTGTTGCAGCAACTTGTAGTACAGGCGCGGGATTTCCTGGCGATAGCTTTCATCCCGCGCCTCCAGCCGCCGCTGTTTCAGGTCGCCGGTGAACTGCTCGCGCAGAAAGCCGTAAGCGACAAGCTCGCTCAAGAGGATCGTGAACACATCCTCCGCTTCCGTAGGCTCGAACTCGACCAAGTCTCTGATCGCCTTGCGCGCACTTTCGAGCCCGAGAAATTGCATGTAAATCACATTGCAGATCGCACGATGCCATTCGTCAGCCCCTGAACTTCCGTCCGCTGACGGGTGAATCTCAGCCAGTTTGCGAAGTGAATCGCGCATCACTTTCATGTAGGTGTAAAACGCAGTGACATTGTCGACCACGCCCGCCTCGAGCGGCTGCAGGTCCTTGACGGAAGAGTCGAAGACCGGGAAATAGCTCTCTTGGGAGGTAAATCGCCCGTCGGTAGGCATGTCGCCGTCGATCGCGTGCAGTGGCTCTCTGCTGCCCGGTCCGGCGTGAAACAGCGCGATGTAGCGCGGCACCATATCGACGACCGCGGCCACCCGGCACAAGGTTGCGATTTCGCAGGCGAACAAATCCACCACGCCAAGACGAGCGCTGCCGGTCTGGTATGTCCAGGCGAGAACGCCGCAGCCCAGCGCTCCGACCGCGCCGATGAAGGCGCCGCTGTCGCCGATGGCGGCGAAAACGAGCTGCGCCCAGATCCAGCCGTCGTGACCCGTCTCGACGGCCTTCCAATTGGTCATTACTTGGTGCTCGAAACAGAACAGCACCGCGAGAACCGAGGCGGCGATCATAATGATCAGCGTGACCGAAAAGATCAGACGCAAATCGGCCACGTGCTGCGAGCTTTTCAATCGCTCGAAGGTCGAAGATTCTTTCCGCTCGCCAAGCTGGCGGAGGATCTGGAACGGTGACAGCGAGGACAGAAAACGCATATGCCCTCCTTCGGCCGGGGTGGGCGGCGTCTGTGGTCGGTGTGGAACAGACGAGCACGAATTGAGCGGCTATGCTGTGAGCTATTTCACACCGAAGCAAATTGACCCTCCATCCTGTGTCGGTCGAAGCTGTGCCTGACGTAGAGGACCGAACGCGATGACGATGCTCCCGCCGCTGCCGTTGCGCATCGGGACACGCGGCAGCCCGATGGCGCTGCGCCAGGCCGAGATCGTGCGCGACCGTCTGACGGCGGCGCATCCGGCGCTCGCGGCGGCCGGCGCCGTCGAGATCGTCACCATCCGCACGACCGGCGACCGGGTGCAGGACCGCCGGCTCGCGGAGATCGGCGGCAAAGGGCTGTTCGCCAAGGAAATCGACGAGGCCTTGCTCGACGGCCGCGTCGATTTTGCCGTGCATTCGCTAAAGGATCTCGAAACCCGGCTGCCGGACGGGGTCGAGATCGCCTGCATCCTGCCGCGCGACGACCCGCGCGACGCGTTTTTGTCGCCAAAGGCGGCGGGTCTCGCGCAATTGCCGCAGGGTGCGGTCGTCGGCACGGCCTCGTTGCGGCGGCAGGCGCAATTGCTGCGGCGGCGCCCGGATTTGAAGATTGTGTCGTTGCGCGGCAACGCCAACACCCGCATCCGCAAGCTCGAAGCCGGCGAGGTCGACGCGACCTTGCTCGCGCTGTGCGGATTGCAGCGGATCGGGCTCGCGCATCTCGCAACCGAGATCCTGCCGTCCGAGATCATGCTCCCGGCGGTCGGACAGGGCGCGCTCGCGGTCGAATGCCGCGCCGGCGACGGTGGGGTGCGTCGGCTGCTGGCGCCGCTCGACCACCCGCCGAGCGCGGCCTGCGCCGCCGCCGAGCGCGCGATGCTGGCGGTGCTCGACGGCTCTTGCCACACGCCGATCGCGGCGCTCGCCGAGATCGCAGGCGGGCGGCTGACAATCGCGGGGTTGCTGCTGACCCCGGACGGCAGCGCCGAAATCCGCGCCGGGCGAGCGGGGGACGTCGCCGACGCCGCTGCGGTCGGCACAGCGCTCGGGGAGGAATTGCGGAGCCGCGCCGGACCCGAATTCGGTCTCGCGCCGGCCTAAATCTTCTTGGTGCCGAGGCCGTCGCCGCCGAGGCAGGCTTGCGCGTGCAGCCAGTCGCGCACCGAATATTGCCCGTGATAGACCTCGGCGTAGAGCCCGACTGGCCAAGTCAGGATAAAGACGACATTGCTGACGACATCTGTGTTGCGGTTTTCGCAGGGACCGGGAAGCAGATACCCGATCGCCAGCATCACGATGCCGATAGCGAGGTAAAGCCCAACCAGCACCCTCATCATTTTCTCGGTATTGCCGCCGAACGCTGGCGCAGCGGAGCAGATTCGAGCTGCCGGGCGCAATCCTTAAGTTAACTCGGGATCGCTTTCCACTATGCTTTTCCGCGATCCGTCTGCCGCCCGGCCTCGCGCCGGGTTGCGAGCAGACCGGCGCGGCGATAGGTTCGCCGCAGCTTTACGGGATCAGATCGCGTGCGATATCTCAGCACCCGCGACCCTCGGCCGCAACCGCGCACGCTCTCCTTTGAAGAGGTGCTGCTGGCCGGGCTGGCCGAGGATGGCGGGCTGTACGCGCCGGACCATTTGCCGGCTCTCGGCCAAGAGAGCTTGCGCGGTCATGCCGGGCTCGCTTATGCCGATCTTGCCGCTCAGACCATGGCGCTGTTCGCCGGCGAGAGTTTCTCCGAGGCCGAATTGCGGCAGTTGACCGAGCGGGCCTATCGCGGCTTTCGCCATGCCGCGGTGACGCCCTTGGTGCAGCTCGACGAGCGGCTGTGGCTGTTGGAGCTGTTTCACGGGCCGACCCTGGCGTTCAAGGATCTGGCGTTGCAGCTGGTCGGGCTGCTGTTCGACGCGGCACTGGCGCGGCAAAGCGAGCGGGTCACGATCATCGGCGCCACCTCGGGCGACACCGGCTCGGCGGCGCTCGAAGCACTGCGGGACCGTGAGGCGGTCGACATCTTTATCTTCTACCCGCAGGGCCGGGTGTCCGAGGTGCAGCGCCGGCAGATGACGACGGTGCAATCGGAAAATGTGCATGCAATCGCGGTGGAGGGGACCTTCGACGACTGCCAGGATCTGGTCAAGGCGCTGTTCGCCGACAGCCAGCTGCGCCACGCGGTTAACCTGGCGGCGGTCAACTCGATCAACTGGGCGCGGATCGCAGCGCAGACGGTGTATTATTTCGCGGCCGCGGCGGCACTGGGAGCGCCACAGCGGCCGGTGTCGTTCAGCGTGCCGACCGGGAATTTCGGCAATGTCTATGCCGGGCACATTGCGCGCCGGATCGGATTGCCGATCGAGCGGCTGGTGATCGGGACCAATCGCAACGATATTCTGGCGCGCTACATAGCAAGCGGCGAGATGGCGATCGCCCCGGTCGAGCCGAGCTTGAGCCCGAGCATGGACATCCAGGTTTCCAGCAATTTCGAACGGCTGCTGTTCGAGCTCAAGGGCCGCGACGGGGCTGCGGTCGGCGAGGCGATCGCCGGGTTTCGCCGCACCGGCGCGCTGCCGCGCTCGGATGCGGAGTGGCGCGCGGCACAAGGCTTGTTTTCAGCCCATAGGATCGACGACGCTGCGACCATGCAGGTCATCGCCGAAACCTATGCCAGTTCGGGAATGCTGATCGATCCGCATACCGCGGTTGCGGTCGGCGCCGCGCGCGCCGAGCTTGCAGCCGATCGTGACGGCCGCGGGCAGGGAACAGGGGGGGTGCCGATGGTGGCGCTCGCCTGCGCCCATCCGGCGAAATTTCCCGACGCCGTCGAACGGGCGACCGGGATTCGTCCGCCCCTGCCGGCGGCTCTCGCTGATTTGTTGGAGCGGCCTGAGCGGATCACGGTTTTGCCCAAGGATCAGGCAATGGTAACACGCTATATTCGCGCTCACGCCCGGCGCGTCGGGAGAACCGCATGACAATCGAGCTGTCGAAACTAAAGAACGGGTTGCAGGTCGCGACCGACCGGATCGAGACCGTCGACACCGTCTCGCTCGGCATCTGGGTCGATGTCGGAACCCGCCACGAGCCGGCCGAAATCAACGGTGTCGCCCATTTTCTCGAGCACATGGCGTTCAAGGGCACCGAGCGGCGCACCGCACTCGCCATCGCCGAGGAGATCGAGGCGGTCGGCGGCCATCTGAACGCCTACACCTCGCGCGAGAGCACCGCCTTTTACGCCAAAGTGCTTAAGGAGGACGTGCCGCTGGCGCTCGACATCCTTGCCGACATCCTGCAGCACTCGACCTTTGAGCCCGAAGAGCTCGAACGCGAGCGCACCGTGATCCTGCAGGAGATCGGCCAGGCGAACGACACGCCCGACGACATCATTTTCGACCATTTTCAGGAATGCGCCTATCCCGACCAGGCGATGGGGCGACCGGTCCTGGGGCGGCCCGAGATCATCCGCCGGCTCGCGCGCGACGACGTCACCGCCTATCTGCGCGACCATTACGGGGCGCGGCGCATGGTGCTGGCGGCGGCCGGCAACCTCGACCACGACCATATCGCCGGGCTTTCCGAAAAGCTGCTCGCCGGAATGCCGGCGGAACGCCCGGTGACGACCGAGCCGGCGCATTACGCCGGCGGCGACCGGCGCGAGGCGCGTGACCTCGAGCAGCTGCACCTGGTGCTGGGCTTTCCCGGCCTGACCCTGGAGGATCCTGATTACTATGCGGGATCGGTGCTGTCGACGGCGTTCGGCGGCGGCATGTCCTCGCGGCTGTTTCAGGAGATCCGCGAAAAGCGCGGGCTCGTCTACACGATCCACTGCTTTGGCCACAGCTATCGCGACGGCGGGCTGTTCGGGATTTACGCCGGCACCGGCGAGGAGGAGGCGGCCGAGCTGGTGCCGGCCCTGTGCGAGGAGGCGCGCAAGCTCGAAGACGGGCTGACCCCGGTCGAATTGGCGCGCGCCAAAACCCAGCTGAAGGCGGGTCTGCTGATGTCGCTCGAAAGCACTTCGGCGCGCTGCGAGCAACTGGCGCAGCATCTGTTGATCCACGGCACGCCGTTCGACCCGGCCGAGATCGTGCGGCGCATCGAGGCGGTTGACGATGCCGCGATCCGACGGGTCGTTGCCGGCTGGCGCGCCGGCCCGCCGACCGTGACGGCACTTGGCCCATTAAGCCGGCTCGAAGATTTCGACCGCGTCCAGGCGCGGCTTGCCGCCTGACGGCGTTGCCGCGATGGCGCCGCAGCGGAAATCCTTTCCCCGGCTGTTTCTGGCGCGCTCGGACCCGTTTCGGCTGGCCGGCGAGCGGGTTTACCTGCGCGCCCCCGAGCGTGGCGACTGGGAGTCCTGGGCGAGCCTGCGGGCGCGTTCGCGACCGTTTCTCGAGCCGTGGGAGCCGAGCTGGCCGGCCGACGCGTTGTCGCGGCTCAGCTTCCGCTCGCGCATCGCGCGCTATGCCGAGGATTGGCGTACCGACCAGGCCTATAATTTCTTCATCTTCGGGCATGACGACGAGCTCGTCGGCGGGATCGGTCTGTCGAATGTGCGCCGCGGCGTGTCGGAGACCGCGAGCCTCGGCTATTGGATCGGCGAGCCCTATGCGCGCCAAGGACTGATGACGGCGGCGTTGCCGCGGGTTCTCGATTTTTCGTTCGACCGGCTGCGCCTGCACCGCGTCGAAGCCGCCTGCCTGCCGACCAACATCCCGAGCCGCGCTTTGCTCGCCCGCACCGGATTTCAGCAGGAAGGCTATGCCCGGCAATATTTGTGCATCGCCGGCAAATGGCAGGACCATTTGCTGTTTGCGATCGTGCGCGAGGACTGGCGCCGCGAAGGGGCGTCGTGAGCGACCGCACGGCTGTCGATGCGGGCAGCAAATCGAGGCGTGCTGCCGCAATTCGTCCTGCAGCACCCCCTCACCCGGCTTTGCGCGCTCAGCTATGCTTGAGCACGGCCAGCAGCTTTTCGGCCTGGGGCTTGTCGGCAAAGGAAACGCCGGACCCAAGCAGCTTTTCCAGCGTGGTCTGCGCGTCGGCGGTGCGTCCGACGCGATCGAGCGCGACCGCGAGGTGATAGGCGATCGCGGGATCGGCGGGCGCCGAGGTGCTGGCGGCGGTCAGATACGTCACCGCCTTGCCGGCATCGCCCTGGGCCACCAGAATCCAGCCGAGGGTGTCGTCGATCTGGGGGGCGTTCGGCGCAGCCGCGACTGCCCGCTCCGCCAGACCGCGCGCCTTGTCGAGATCGCCCTTCTGCTGATAGAGCCACGCCAAATTGTTCAAGACCGCCGGATCGGCGGGGCGTGCAGCGAGCAGCTTGGCGTATTCGCCGGTCGCACCGTCGTAATTCTTGTTTAAGAGATACAGCGAGGCCAGGGCCGAGCCGACGGGGTAGTTGCTGGGGTCGGCTGCGAGGCGAGCTTTCAGCAGCGTCTGCGCTTTGTCAGGATTGCCGGCGCTGTTGTAAAGGCGGGCGAGGGCCGTGATCAGACCGTCATCGTTCGGCTTCGCCGCGAGGTCGCGCTCGAGCAGCCCGATCGCTTCCTTGCCGCGCCCCGCCTGACCCAAGAGATCGGCCGACACCAGATCGTAGAGGACGTTGTCGGGATCTTTTTCGCGAGATCGCGGGCTTCCGCCAAACCGGCGTCGACGCCGCCGATCTTTGCCGCAATACGGATCAGCTCGGCCTTGATCGCCGGATTTTGCGGCCCCCGGTTGTGGGCGGCCTGCAGCACCGACTGGGCGTCGGCGTAGTTCTTTGCCTGGCTCAAGACGCCGACATATCGCGACAGGACGTCGGTCGAGTTCGGAGCGAGCTCATAGGCGCGCTTATACGTAGCGGTCGCGCTCGGGAGGTCGCCGGCGCCGACCTGAGCCCGCCCCTGGGCGTCGAGCACCTCGATATTGGTCGGAAACTTGGCCGCGAGCGCGGCGGCGGCGGAACCGGCGTCTTTCCAGTCCTGACGCCCGATGTAAACGTTCACCAGCTTGACCCCCGGAGCGGGATCGTTCGGAGCAGCGGCAGCGGCGCGCTTGATGTCGGCGATCGCGTCGGCCCATTTCTTTTGGGCAATCGCGACGTCGGCAAGGCCCAGCAGACCGGTCACGTCATTCGGGCTTTGCGCCAGAAGATCGGCATAGATTTTTCCGGCATCCGCGGTTCGCCCGGTCGCCAGGTACAGCGGCCCCAGCACCGCCCGGATTTCGGTGCTCTTCGGGTCGGCCTTCAGCCGGCTGGTCAGCACCTCTTCGGCCTTGCCGAAATGTCCAGTGCGGATGTAGACGCGAGCCAGCGTCACCGCCAGCGCGTCGTCGCCCGGCCGCGCCGCCAAGGCTTTTTCGAGCACCGCGGCGGCATCGTCCCAGCGTCCGGCATTCTCGTAAACCTGGCTCGCCGCGATCGGGTAGAGGTCGCTGCCCGGGTCATCCTTCTCATAAAGATTTGCCCGCGAAACCGCGGCGTCGACCCCGTCAAGCTGGGCAGTCACGCGAATGAGGTCGGCCTTCAGGCCGGCATTCCGGGGATCCCGGTCGACCGCGTCCTTGAGGACGCCGCTCGCTTCGCGGTAATAGCCGGCCGAGACCAAGAGGGCGAGGTAGCGCGACAGCAGCGGGGTCGACTGAGGGGCCAGCTCATGAGCCCGCTTGTAGCTGGCAATGGCGCCGTTGGTGTCGCCGCCGGCGAGCTGAGCCTGAGCCTGGGCTTCGAGAACGGTAAGATCGGACGGGAACTGCGCGTTCAGCGCACCGGCCACAGCCTTGGCGTTGGCCCAATCCTGCTGCAGCTCGTAGACCCGGATCAGGGCCAGCCCCGGCGCCGGGTTGTCGGGGGCGGCGGTGCGCGCGCGGTTGATGTAATCGACCGCTTCCGGCCACTTTTTCTCGTCGACGGCAACATTGGCGAGCCCGAGCAGGGCGGTTTCGTCGTCGGCCTTTTTTTCCAGCGCCTGCTGATAGAGCTTTTTGGCGTCGTCAGCGCGGCCGGCGGCGACGTAGAGCGCCGCCAGGTCGCTGCGCGCCGCGCTGAAATCCGGGTTCTGCGCCAGCGCGGCGCGATATTCGGATTCCGCCCCCGGCACATCCTTTTGCGCCGCTTTCACCATGCCGGACAAGGTCAGGTAGAGCGGGTTTTTGGCGTCGCGCTTGACGAGCGCCGCGGCGACCCGCGCCGCCTGGTCGAGATGGCCGAGGCGCATTTGCGCCAGCGCCAGCGTCGGTCCGGCGACCGGCGCGCCGGCCTCGGTGTCAAACACCTTTTCGAGCTCCGCCATCCCCTCTTTGCCTTGGCCGACATCGAGCTGCGAGATCGCCATGCGGGTTTGGATTGCCGGGTTATTGGGCTCGATTGCCGCCGCTTTGTCGAATTGCTGAAGCGCCAATTCGGGCTTGCCGCCGGCCATGTAGGCGTTGCCGAGCAAGATCAGCGTCTGTGCCTCGACCCCCGGCTTGGCGGCGAACGGCTGCAAGAAATCGATCGCACGACCCGGCGCGCGCTGGTGCAACGCCGCCTCGGCGGCGATCCGCGCCGCCCGGACGTCGCCCGGAACCAGCGCCAGGTAGTGGTCGAGGATGGTCTCGGCCTGCGCATACTGCCCGAGCGCGAATTTGGTTGCTCCCTGCAGGTAATAGCCGCTCGGGTAATGCCCGAACATCGGCGAGAGCTGATCGAAGAGGCGGTCGGCCGCCGCGTATTGCCCCTGCTTGGCCGCTTCGAGCGCGCGCAGGTAGCCGACCATGAAGCTCTCGGGATTAGCCTTCTGAACCGCGTCGAGATCCTGGTTCGCCGCCTTGTAGTTGCCCTCGGCGATGTTCAGGCTGGCGCGGCTGAGGCGCACCACCGCGTTGTTGGGGCTGATTTGCAGCGCGGCGTCGAAATGGCTCATCGCCGCCTTGGGGTCGCCTTGCGCGCGGGCCAGCTCGCCCTTGACCTCGAGCGCCTCTACCGAGCGCGGGTCGGCGGCGAGCGCCTCGTCGAGCAGCTTGCCGGCCTGCGCCGGCTGGCTTCTCGCCAGCAGCCGCGCCAGGGCGATCTTTGGCGCCACCGCCTTCGGGTCGAGCCGGATTGCATCCTGCAGCAGGTTTTGCGCTTTGGCGGTGTCGTGCAGCCCCGCCGCCGCCAAGCCAAGCGCCGAGCGCACCTGGCTTTCGAGAGCGGCGGGACGGTTGCCGGGCCGGACCAGGTCCGACAGCTCGGCAAACTTGCCCTGGCGCAGCAGCGCATCGGCCAGGACCGGCAGGTAATCGCTCTCGGCGCCGTTGTGCTCGCGTGCCGCGCGCGCCTCGCGCTCGGCCGAGACCGGGTCGCCGACCTGCAGGTAGAGCCGCGCGAGCCGGACCCGCAGCTGGGCGTCGTCAGGCGCCTCACGCACCGCATTGCGCAACTCGATGATGGCGGCCTTGGGGTTGCCGGCGGCGATATATTGGTCGGCGTTCTTGACCGCGGCCGGCGTGTCCGCGGCCTGCGCCAAGGGCGCCGCCGCGATCAGCGCGGCCGCCGCGAAGGCGGCGCGGAAACTCGACGGACGGCGGCGGGCGTGGGGCATTGCCGAATTCCTTTTCCGGTGTCGGGCGCTACCCGTCGACGCCGAGCTGGTGCTGCTGCATCAGGTCGTAAAGCGTCGGCCGGCTGATGCCGAGCAGCTTCGCCGCTTTCGACAAGTTCGAGCCGGCCTGGGTCAAGGCCAGCTGGATGACTTCGCGTTCGGCGCGCGCCCGCGCGGCGCGGATGTCGAGCGACTTCCCCTCATCCTCGCCGCTCGGCAGGTCGAGGTCGGCGGCCGAAACGAGCGGGCCTTCGGTCATCACCACCGCGCGCTTTATCCGGTTTTCGAGCTCGCGCACATTGCCCGGCCACGGGTAATCCCTGATCGCGGCGACCGCGGAGCCGGCGAGGCCGCGCGCCGTGCGCCCGTATTCCTTGGCGAAGCGGCGCAAAAAGAAGCTGGCGAGGACGATCGAATCCGCCGGCCGGTCGCGCAATGCCGGAACCCGCACCGAGACCTCGTTCAGCCGATAGAACAGGTCTTCGCGAAAGCGGCCGTCGGTCATCATCCGGTCGAGGTCCTGGTTGGTCGCGCAGACGATCCGGACGTCGACCTGGACCGGGCGCCGCCCGCCGATCCGCTCGACGACCTGGTCCTGCAGAAAGCGCAGCAGCTTGACCTGCATCGGCAGCGGCACGTCGCCGATTTCGTCGAGAAACAAGGTGCCGCGATGGGCGCTCTCGATGCGTCCGATGTTTTGCCGCAGAGCTCCGGTAAAGGCGCCTTTTTCGTGACCGAAGAGCTCGCTTTCGAGCAGGGTCTCGGGGATCGCGGCGCAATTGATCGGGACAAACGGGCCTCCGGCACGCGGGCTCAGCCGGTGGATCGCGTGGGCCAGCAGCTCCTTGCCGGTGCCGCTCTCGCCGAGCAGCAAAACCGCGACATCGGTCGGCGCGAGCTTTTCGATGTTGCGCAGCACCCGCAGCATTTCGGGGCTGGTGGCGATGATGCCGTCGACCGGCGAGCCGGTCGCCGCCTCGGTCAGCCGGCGGTTCTCGGCTTCGAGCTCGAACATCTGCTCGGCGCGGCCGACGATCATCCGCAAGACGTCGATGTCGATCGGCTTCTGGTAAAAGTCGTAGGCGCCGAGCGCGATCGCGCGCAGCGCGTGCTCGCGGGTCTCGTTGCCGGTCGCGATGATGACCTTGGTGGCCGGCGCCAGCTCGCGGATTTCGGACAACGCGGCAAGCCCTTCCGAGGCGCCGTCGGGATCGGGCGGCAGCCCGAGATCGAGGATCGCCACCGGCGCCTGGTGACCGCGCATCAGCGCCACCGCCTCCTGCCGGTTCGCGGCGGCGTGCACCCGGTGCTCGGAAAACGCCCAGCGCAGCTGACGCAGCAGACCGCTGTCGTCGTCGACGATCAGCAGCGAGCGGGCGGCGGGGGTCGCGGCGCTCATGCCGCCGCCGGGGGTGAGGCCGCCGGGGATGAGGCCGCCGGGGGTGAGGCCGCCGGGGGCGCCGCAGGCTCGCGGTCGTCGACGAGCGGCAAGATGACGCGCATCGTCGTCCCGGCGCCCGGCCGCGAGACGACTTCGAGGTCGCCGCCCGCCGTTCGAATGAGCTCGCGGGTTTGGAACGCGCCGATGCCGTAGCCGCTCGACTTGGTCGAGCGGAACGGCACGAACAGCTCGTTGCGGATAAACGCCTCGTCCATGCCGGCGCCATGGTCGACAATCTCGACCAGAAAGCGGCTGCCGCTGCGGTGGGCGCGAACCACGACGGAATCGCCCGCGGACGACGCGTCAAGAGCGTTTTGCACGAGGTGCGCAATCGCCGAGCGCAGCTTGTCGGGGGCGATCGTCACGGCGCAGCCCTGATCCTCGCTGCCGGTTTCCGCCACGACCGAGAATTCCGCCGCCACCGCGGCGGCGATCGCGGCGGGGTCGGCAGGGTGCGGCGCCGGCGCCCGGTCGGCTTTGAGCTGGCTCAGCAGATGGTTCATCCGCGCCACCGAATCCTCGACGGTCTGAAGCATGTCTCGCTGAAATTCGGGGTTGTCGATGTAATGCCGCGCATTGGCCACAATCAGGCCGAGCTGGCTCGCCAGGTTCTTGATGTCGTGCACGACAAACGCAAACCGCTTGCTGTACTCGGTCAACAGCTCCGAATCGCGCAGGCCACGGGTAGAACGCTCCTCGGCGAGGTAGCTCGCGGCTTGGCGGCCGGCTGCGCGCAGCAGGTCAAAGGCCTCCCAGTCGAGCGTCACCGGGTAGCTCGGCCGGTCGAGGACGACAAAACCGACGATCTCGAACCGATGCGACAACGGAACCGCAAGCCACGCGCGCGGCGAGGCAAAGCCCCAGCCCTCGCCCGCCGCCTCGTTCGGGCATTCCTGAATCCAGCCGCCGTCGCGGAACCCGGCGAGAAACGGGTCGTCACCCGGCACGGCGGCACCGTGCTCGCTGCGCACGCGCGAGGCGGCGGTCGGGCGATAGCCGTTTCCCGGACCAGCCGACCACAGCATCCCGGCCGGGCTGTCGACAAAGGCGGCAAGCGCGCGAATGATCCGCACCGGCAGCTCTTCCGCCTGCCGCGGTTCGGAGACAAGCTCGATGAATTTCAGCCATTCGATCCGATAGTCGTAGCGATGGGTAAAGAAATTCCTCGAGATCAGAAATTTGAGGCGCTGGCGGAAGCTGCCCGAAGAAAGCACCGTCGCCAGCACGACGACGCTGCCGAACAGCATCGCCAGCTGCAGCACGAGCCCCCAATCGCCGCCGAAACCGCGCAGCAGCACGGCGGCGACGGCGACGGCCAGCAGAAAGCAGCCGCTCGCCAGGAACGTGGCGGTGTGCAGGACCACCTGGCGGGAGACGTGGATGTCGACCCGCCATTCGCGGTTGCGCGCCATTGCGAGGGCCAGCAGCGGCACCGCGAATGCCGCGGCGACGGCGCGCCCGAGCGCCAGCCCCGGGTCGACCCGGCCGCGCGTGATAAAGGCGTCGGAAAACAGGAACAGCTCGTAGGCGAACAAGAGGCCGAGCGCGAGGCAGATCGGCCAGACGTGCCAGCGCCGCGACGCGTCGGTGTTGCGCCACAGGTTCTCGATCGTCAACAGGCCGAAGACGCCAAACCCGATGCGCGCCAGCACCTGGGCGTAGGGGTCCCAGGGGCCCGATCCGGCAACCAGCGCGTGCAGGTCGATCGCGACCGCAACGCCGCAAAACAGCGCCGCCGCGGCAAGGTAACGCCGGCCGATGCCGGGACCGGCGCCGGCGCCGGCGGTAACCAGCGAGACCGCCAGCAGCAGCCATGCCGACAGTCGGACACTGTCGAGCAGGGCCAACGCCGTCGGCGGCACGACGCCCACGGCGGCGCTCGCCGCGGCCCACACGGCCGAGGCGGCGCAGCAGCCGATGATCGCGACGCCGGTTCGGCTCGTCCGCCCGCGCAGCACCATCAGGCCGACAATCAGGATGAACGCCAGCGCGCATCCCGAATAGACCGTTGCGACGACGATCCTGGTCAGCGCC
Source organism: uncultured Alphaproteobacteria bacterium (assembly GCA_963712825.1). Lineage (GTDB taxonomy): Bacteria > Pseudomonadota > Alphaproteobacteria > ATCC43930 > CGMCC-115725 > AP-15. Next base: position 396,010 of record CAVQJP010000024.1, on the reverse strand, counting down.
GTTATCCTATCTTGCCCCGTAGTTCCAAAATATGACCCGGGCCGTTTGCAGTAAAATTAGAAAGTCCAAAAAAATACTTCGATTTTTTATATAGTATAAATCGAACGACAGCTTGTGGCGGGCATCCTCGATCGAAGCGCCGTAGGGATAATTGATCTGGGCCCAGCCGGTGATCCCGGGCCGCACCCAGTGGCGCTCGTTGTAGTACGGGATCACGGCGGCGAGGTTGGCGACAAAGTACGGCCGCTCCGGACGCGGCCCGACAAAGCTCATGTCGCCGCGCAGCACGTTAAAAATTTGCGCCAATTCGTCGATCCGCAACTTACGGATCACGGCGCCGACGCGGGTCACGCGCGGGTCGCGCTTGGCGGCCCACTGCGGACCGCTCTCCCGCTCGGCGTCGGTGCGCATGCTGCGGAATTTGAGGATCGTGAACACCCGGCCGCGATAGCCGACGCGTTCCTGGCGGTAAAGGACCGGTCCCGGGCTGTCGAGCTTGACTCAACAGCGCGGTGAGGAGCAGCACCGGCGCCGAGAACACGAGGAGCGCCAGGCTAACGGCGATGTCGAACGTGCGCTTGAGCGACTCGTCGAGCAGACCGCAGCGAAACCCGTCCGAATAGAACAGCCAGCTGGGGCGCAACGCTTCGAGATCGACCGACCGGGTCTCGCGCTCCCAGAAGTCGAGAAATTCGGTGACGCGGATGCCGGCGAGCTTGCAATGCAGCAGCTGGCGCACCGGCAAGCCCCGCCGGTCGTCGGTGGCGACGATGATTTCGCGGGCGCCGAGCTCGCAGCCGAGATCGGCAAGCGCATCCGGACCGGCCTCGGACCAGTCGAGCGGGTTGGCGCTCGCCATGCCGAGGTCGCCCGGCATCCTGATAAACGAGACCGGGACAAAGTGCTGGTTTGCCCCGCTCTTGACCAGGCCCGCGATGCGCGCGGCTTGGGTTCCGTTGCCGAGAACCGCGACCCGCCGCTTTAACAGACCGCGGCCGAGGGTGATCAGAAAGGCGCCGCGCGTCAGCGAGATGCAGCCGAGCCAGATCAACGTCACCTTGAGCGGCATATTGCCGGCGTCGGGCAGGCCGTCGAGCCCGTCGCGCCAGTACGTCGCCGAGACCAGCGCCAGCATCAGCACCAGCACAAAGGCGACGGCGATCTTGCTGAGCAGCATGCGCAAGTCGACAAAGCTCTGCTCGCCGTAAAGGCCGACCGAGACCATCGTCGCGACCGCGGCGAGCGACAGGCCGGCGGCGAGCTGGGCAGGAAAGCTCGTGACGCCAAATACCAGCGGCGTCGCCGCGCCCGACTGAGACAGCATTTGGTAAAATGCGCCAGTGATCAGAAGCGCGTCGGACGACACCAGCAGCAGGACCGAAACAGGGACAAAATGTCTGAACAGTCTGAGCTGCATCACAAATTGTAATTTCGTTAATAATGCCGGCCGTTCGCGGCTGGTCGGCCCCCGCCTTAGCGTACGAGTATAATAACCGCAAAAAGCACAGCCGTCCAGTAGAACGCGCGTTCGAGCTGTTTCAACAACCGAGCGAGTGGGTCATCCCGTCCCTGTCCCGCGGGTTTGGCGCCCGCGGACGGCGGCAGGCTGCGAGCGCTCCGAGTTCCCTGGCGCCGCGGAGGTCCGGCACAGCACGTCAGGCGGCGGCGCTGCGGCGGTCCGGACCGGCCGGGTCGGCAAGCGGGCGGGTGTCGCCGGCGCCGCTGCCGGCGAGCGCGTCGCGGTGGCGCTCGAAGAGGCCGCGGATCCAGTCGATGACCGCGCGCACGCACGCGGCGCGGCGCAGGTCGCGATGAACGATGACCCAGTAATCGGCGGCCAATTCCGGCACCGGCTTGGTTACGCGCCGCAGCAGCGGGTCGCCGTCGCCGGCGTAGCAGGGGAGCAATCCAATGCCGACGCCGGCCCGGATCGCCTCGACCCGCATCGCCAGGTTGGCGGCGCGCAACACCACCCGGCCGCCCGAATTGGCGATGTGCTGGTCAAGCCAGCGGGCGCTGACAAAATGGGCCTGCTCCTCGGTATAGGTGATCCATCGCTCGCCGGCTTCGGCAGTGGCGGCATTGCTGTCGCGGCTTTGGTAAAGCGCGCCGGCGATCGCCCCGACCTTGGCGACGTAGAGATTGCCGGCCTCGGGCACGCCGTGGCGCAGCGCGAGGTCGGCGTCGCGGCGCGCGAGGTTCGCAGTTTGCGGCGACGGAACGAGCTCGAGGGTGATCCCCGGCGGCAATCCGTCGGCGTCCGAGCGGCCGCAATGTCGGGCGAGCAACCCTTCGGCCCACTCGCCGACCGAGACGCGCACCGTTCCGGTCAAGGTCGGGGAGGCCGCGATCCGGCGCCGCTCAAGCGCCAGGGCGGCGCTTTCGAGCTGCTCGGCCGCCGCGACCAAGGCTTCGCCGGCGGCGTTCAGGCGCATGCCGTCAGGCAGCCGGTCGAACAGTGTCGGGCCGCCAAAGGTCTGCTCAAAAGCCGCGAGCCGGCGGCCGACGGTCGGCTGGCTCAGGCCCAGGGCGCGCCCGGCCGCGCGCAGCGAGCCGTGGCGCGCGACAGCGAGAAAAACGCGGATGTCGTCCCAGTTCACCACCCACCCCGCTCGATCGGGTTAGAGATAGTATTTCGTATCACTACCTCTTGAATTTGTCGAGGGCTGATATCGCTGCGTATCGCTAATTTCACGACCGCATTCGATCGCGCGATTCTCGCAGACTGATAATCCCGTTCAAAACGCGGCTTCGGCTATGATCGCTGCGGTCCGGGGAGTGGAGCCGATGTATTTCGACCGACGCCTGTGGGAGCTGACGCGTGGCATGCGCGGGTGGATTGCGGTTGCGATCGGCTTGGGGCTGGTCGCCTCGGTGGTCGGCATCGCCCGCTTCGCCATTCTCGGCGTGCTGCTGTCGCATGTCTTCAACGGCGGCGGGTTTGCGGCGATCGCTGTGCCGGCGGTCGGCGTCGCCGCCGCGGTGCTGCTGCGCGGCACGATCGAGCACCACCGGGCGATGGTCTCGCACCGCACCGCGAGCCGCGTGCAGCAGACGTTGCGCGGCCGGCTTTACGACAAGATCGCCGAGCTCGGACCGGCCTGGTTTGCCGGCGAGCGCACCGGCGGCGTCATGCTGTCGATCGTCGACGGGGTCGAGCAGCTGCAGACCTTTTTCGGCCAGTATGTGCCGCAACTGTCGATCGCGGTGCTGACGCCGCTGGCGATCTTTGCCTTTATCGCGTTCTGGGACGTGCCGGTGGCGGCGGTAATGCTGGTTTTCGCGCTCGTCACGCTGATCGCGCCGATGGTCTTTGTGCAGGTCGAGCGCCGCACCAGCCACGGGCGCCAGCAGGCGCTGAAATCGTTTGGCTCGGAATTTCTCGACGGCGTCCAGGGGCTGCCGACGCTGAAGGCCTTTGGCCAGAGCCGGGCGTTCGGCCGACGCCTCGCCGAGCGCGCGCGCGAATTGTGCGACAGCACCCTGCGCGTGCTCTCGACGGGGGTCATGACCCGCGGCATCACCGATTGCGGGGTCGCGATCGGCGCCGCCGCGGCGCTGGCCCTTGCGGTCTGGCGGGTGTCGCATGGGCTGATGAGCATCCAGGCATTGCTGATCGTGCTGATGGCCGGAACCGAGATCTTCCGCCCGCTGCGCGACCTGCGCATGGTGCTGCACCAGGGCATGGTCGGGCAGTCGGCTGCTTCCGGCATCAATGCGCTGCTGATGGCCGAGCCGCTGGTGCCGCCGCGGCCGGCCGAGCCGCACCCGGCGAATGTCCCCCTGGTGCCGACCATCGCCTTCGAGGATGTCGGTTTTTCCTATCCCGGCGGGCGCGGCGCCGCGCATGACGGGCTGTCGTTTACGGTCGGCGCCGGCGAAAAGATCGGCATCGTCGGCCCGAGCGGCTCTGGCAAATCCTCGGTCGCGCGGCTGCTGCTGCGCTTGTTCGACCCGCAGCACGGGCGGGTGCTGATCGGCGGGCGCGACTTGAAGACGCTCGATCCCGAGGCGGTGCGCCGGATGATCGCGGTCGTGCATCAGGACACCTATTTGTTTCACGGCACCGTCGAGGACAATCTGCGGCTCGGCAAGCCCGACGCCGACCAGCAGGAGATCGAGGCCGCCGCGCGCGACGCCAACGCCCACGAATTCATCGCGCTGTTGCCGCATGGCTACCGGACGATGATCGGCGAACGCGGCGTCATGCTGTCGGGCGGCCAGCGCCAGCGGCTGGCGATCGCCCGCGCTCTCTTGCGCGATGCCCCGATCCTGATCCTCGACGAGGCGCTGTCCTCGGTCGACGCCGAAAACGAAGCGGTGATCCAGCAGGCGATCGACCGGCTCACGGCCGGGCGCACCACCCTCGTCTTGGCGCACCGGCTGTCGAGCGTGATCGGCGCCGACCGCATCCTCGTGCTCGACCGCGGCCGCGTCGTCGAAGAAGGCCGCCATGGCGAGCTGATCCGCCGCGACGGCGCCTATCGCCGGCTGATGGGGGCGCAGGCCGAGGAGCGCGAGGGCGACATGGTTCTCGCCGAGGACGGCGCCGCGCCGGCGGTCGCCCGCGAACGCGAGCAGATCGAGCAGGCGGCGGCGACGGCGCCTGCCGAGCTCGCGGATGCAGCCGCGGCGGTCGGCTGGCCCGCGACATTGGGCAGCCTGATGCAGATCATCAAGCCGTGGCGCCGGCGGTTTGCGATCGTTGTCGGCTCGGGAATTGCCCGCGTCGCCGCTTTTATCGGCGTCGGCGTTTTGGGCGCGCTCGCCGTCGCCGCGGTCAAGACCGGGGCGCCCTATGGCTATCTGCTGATCCTGCTGGCGTTGACGGCACCGTTGGCGGGGCTGCTGCACTGGCTCGAATCGTGGCTCGCCCACGACATCGCCTATCGCCTCCTGGCCGAGATGCGGATCGCGCTCTTCGACAAGCTCGACGCGCTGGCGCCCGCCTATCTGATGCGGCGGCGGTCGGGCGACCTGATCGCGCTTGCAAGCCAGGATGTCGAGACCGTCGAGTATTTCTTTGCCCACACCGTGGCGCCGGCCCTGGTCGCGGTGCTGGTGCCCGCGGCGGTGCTGATCGTGCTGGCTGTCGTCGCCTGGCCGATCGCGTTGGCACTGCTGCCGTTTGTTCTGTTCGCGGCGTTGGCGCCGGTCGTGACCCGGGCAAAGATCGACCGCCTGGGAGCGGAGGCGCGCGACGCGCTGGGATTGATGGCCGCCTACGTCACCGAGACGATCCAAGGACTTTCGGACCTCGTGGCCTTTCAGGCCGTCGCCGGCCGCCGCCGCGGGTTTATGGAGCTGGTGCGCGGCTACCAGTCGACCCGCCTCGAATTATTGGCCGACCTGTCGGCGCAGACGGCGCGGCTCGAAACCGTGACCGGGCTCGGCGGCCTCGCGGTCGCGATCGTCGGCGCGCGGCTGGCCGCCGGGCACCACCTGCCGCCGACGATGCTGCCGCTGTTGATCCTGATATCGCTGGCGTCGTTTTTGCCGATCTCCGAGATCGCCAATGTCAGCCGCCAGCTCGCCGACACGATCGCCTCGACCCGGCGGCTGTACGCCGTGCATCGCGAAGAGCCGGCGGTCGTCGACGGGCCGCTCGTCCCCCCCGCGCCCAAGGGCGGCTCCGCGATCCGGTTCGAGGGTGCGAGCTTCACCTATCCCGGCGCCCGGCGTCCGGCATTGAGCGCGATCGACCTCGACATCCCGGCCGGCGCCACCCTGGCGTTGGTCGGCCCGTCGGGCGCCGGCAAGACCACGGTCGCGAGCCTCCTGCTGCGCTTTTGGGATCCCACCGCCGGACACATCCTCGTCGACGGGGTCGATTTGCGCGATTTCGAGCTCGACCATCTGCGCCGGCGCATTTCTCTGGTGTCGCAGGACACTTACCTGTTCAACGACACGTTGCGCGCAAATGTGGCATTGGCCCGGCCCGAGGCCGACGAAGCCGCCATCGGCCGGGCGCTCGAGCAGGCCGCCCTCGCCGATTTTGTCGCGAGCCTGCCCGAGGGGCTGGACACGCCGGTCGGCGAGCGCGGCGTGCAGCTGTCGGGCGGGCAGCGCCAGCGGGTGGCGATCGCCCGCGCCTTTCTGAAGAACGCGCCGACCCTGGTGCTCGACGAGGCGACCTCGCATTTGGACGCGGTCAGCGAGGCGCAGGTGCGCGGCGCGCTCGACGCCTTGATGCGCGACCGCACGACGATCGTCATCGCCCACCGGCTCTCGACGGTGCGCAACGCCGACCTCCTGGCGGTGCTCGACCACGGAAAGCTGGTCGAAACCGGTAGCCACGCCGAGCTCGTCGCCCGCAACGGTCTCTACGCCCGGCTGATCCGCCACCAGATCGAGGGCGCATCGCAGCCGCTCCGCGCGGTCGGTGACTGAGGACCTGCAGAACCCCCTTCCCTTGGCCGGGCTTGGCTGCTTGGCCCGGCCATCCACGTCTTGCGCCGGCGGCCGAGCAGGCGTGGATCACCGGGAGGAGCCCGGTGGAGACGATCTCTTGCGAAAAGCTCCGGGCTTGCGGCGGGTTCCGTCTCCGTTCTAGATTAAGCATGCCGCCAGCAACAGCCAGCCGGAGATGCGCATGCCCGACGATCGCCGCGTGACCCTCTACCACTCGCCGAACACCCGGTCGACCGGGACGCTGATCCTGCTCGAGGAATTGGGTGCGCCCTATGATCTGCATGTGCTGAACATGCGGGCCGGCGAGCAGCGCCAGCCGGCTTATCTCGCGGTCAACCCGATGGGCAAGGTGCCGGCGCTGCGCCATGGCGAGGCCATCGTCACCGAGCAGGTCGCGGTTTATCTGTATCTCGCCGATCTCTTTCCCGAGGCCGGGCTGGCGCCCGCGATCGGCGATCCGCTGCGCGGCCCCTATCTGCGCTGGATGGCGTTCTACGCCGCGTCGTTCGAGCCGGCCGTCGTCGATCGCGCCAGAAAGCAAGAGCCGGGACCGCAGGCGATGTCGCCTTATGGCGACTACGACACGATGCTGGCGACCGTCGTCGGCCAGCTCGCAAAAGGCCCCTATTTGCTCGGCGATCGGTTTACCGCGGCTGATGTGCTGTGGGGCACGGCGCTCGGCTGGACCACGATGTTCGACGTGGTGCCGAAATTACCCGTGATCATGGATTACGCGCAGCGCATCGGCTCGCGTCCCGCCGCCGCCCGCGTCCAGGCCAAGGATGCCGAGCTCGCCTCGGCACAACAAGCGAACGGCTAGACCGCCAAAGCCGAGGGAGCCCTTGACGTGCCCGGGCCGGCGCGCGCGCGTCAGCGACAAGGCGCGGCGGGCGCGGTCTGTGGGCGCACGCCCGCGTTATCGCCATCGTCCAGCGCCGGGCATCGGCATCTGCCGGCGACCGACCGCTTATCCATCCGGCAGGGTGAAGACGGCGCAGGGTGCGGCGATGCCGCGCAGCAAGTGTTGGCCCAGCGGCACCAGCCGCGTGGTGGTCTCGGCGGCGACCGCGCCCGAGATCAGCACCGACCGGCCGAGCGGCCGGCACAGCCCCTCGAGCCGGCTGACCAGGTTGACCGCGGGGCCGATGGCGGTGAAGTCCAGCCGGTCGGCCGCCCCGATATTGCCCCACAGGATTTCGCCCAGATGCAGCGCCGCGCCAAAGGGCAGCGCCGGCAGCCCTTGCGCCTGCCGCACCGCATCGAGATGGGCCATGCCGGCGCGAGCGGCGGCGACCGCGCGCAGCGCCGCCTCGCAGGCCTCGGCCGGCGCCCCGGCAACCGGGAAAATCGCCAGCACGCCGTCGCCGATGAACTTCAGCACCTCGCCCCCGAACGCATGCACCGCCCCGGCGACACGGTCAAACCAGGCGTCGAGGGCGGCGATCATCGCCGCGGGCTCCGTCGCCTCGGAGAGTGCCGTAAAGTCGCGCAGATCGGCCGAGAGCAGTGCGGCACGGATGGTCTCCCCGGTGCCGCGGCGGAGCGCCCCGGCCTGCACCCGGGCGGCGCTGCGCCGGCCGAGATAGGCCTCGAGCAGCGCTGAGAGCGCCGCCTGCGCGGCGAGGGCGGCCAGGGGTGCTGCGGCGAAGCGCGCGGCCTGGCGCAGACGGCCGACCTCGACGGCGTCGAACGGCCGGGTCCCGGCCCAGCCCAGCACCGGACTGTCCGGCCCATGACTGTCTTGCCCTCGGCCGACCGCGTCCTCCTGCACCGGGCCAAGCCCGGCCAGCCAGTCGTGCCCGGCTTGGCCGGGCGGAGCTGGGCCGGGCGGACTGGCGGCGAAGCCCAGCGCCTCGATCACCGCTCCCGTCTCGGCCCGCCACAGCCAGGTGCGGCGGGCGATGATCGGGTGCGGCACGGCGAGCGTCAGGGCGCCGCCGGCCAGCGGCAGGCCGTCGGCCAAGAGCCGGCCGCCGAGCTCGGCGAGAAACCGGTCAGGGCCGGGCGAGGCGCCCGCCTCGTCCACCAGCCAGGCGAGGGGCGCCGGCAGCTCCATCGAAAGCGCTAGAGGCTTACGTGCGACATCGAGAGCGGAGACCAGTTCACTCGCCGCCGGTGCGGCCGTGCCAGGGGTCCGGACCCGGGTCGCGCCCGGCGGCAAGCTCGGCCAGCCGGCCGAGGTAATGCGCCCAGCCTTCCGCATGGCCGGCGCATTGCTCGGCACTGGGCAGGCCGCTGTGGGTCAGGCGCAGCAGGGTTCCATCCGGCGGTTGCTCGATCAGGTCGATCTCAACCAGGCTCGACCCGGGCGGCACCGTCTCGCTGCCGTCCCAGCCAAAGCTGTAGGCAAGGCGATGCACCGGCACCACCTCGCGGAAGGAGCCGCGGGCAAAGCCGGCGCCAGTGACATTGACGAGATAGAGCCCGCCGGGGTTTGGCTCGACCTGAGCCTCGGTTCCCATCCAGCGCAGGATCTTCTCCGGATCGGTCAAGAGCGCGAACACCGCGGCGGGCGGCGCCGGGATGTGCGTCTCGCGGCGGACGACGAGGGCTTCTTGCATCGGTGTCTCCGATGGAGGCATGACTGCGCCGCCCGGGGCGGAGGATGGACGGGCGCCGGGGTCGCGGGCTTGCTCCGAGGATAAGCCGACAGCGCCGGCGGCGCTATCGCTGCGGCGCGTATGCCGGGCCAGGGGCCATCACGGCATGATCGCGGCACTGGTTGCGCCGACCACACCCCGACTTTGGCCACTTGGCTCAGCGCTTGTCGTATTCGTCGTGATGGCGCCACCAGTAACCTGCACCCTCGTTGCGCCCCTTGGGGGCGCGGTCGAGCCATTGGTACGCCCCCCAGAGGCCGTCCAGTCCGCGGGCGAAGGTGGAATAGGTGTGGTAGGCGACACCGTCCTCGAGCACGAACGTGCTCATGCCCGGCCGCTCGCGCGCATAAGTGGCCACGTCGGTGCCGGTCATCGCAGCACCCTTGGCGGCCCCGCCGGATGTCGCTTGCGAGGGAACCTCAGTCCCCTCCCCAGCGCGCAGCTGCGGCGCCGTCGCGCGCCGATAATTGTATTCGACACTTCCCGCGCGCTGCTGCTGTTCGGTGAGCGAGACATTGAAGTCGAAGTTGAAGTCGCTGCCGAACGAGGACGCCCAGGGAAAACTCCACCCCATCCGCCGCTTGTACGCCTGCAGCTTCGCCAGCGGCGCCCGCGACACGGCCCAAAGCATGACGTCGTGGTTCGCCAGGTGGACGGCGAAGCCGTCGAACCCGTCCGCGATCGCCGAGCAGGACGGACATCCCGCCGTGTAGTCGGGCCCGAACATGAAGTGGTAGACGAGAAGCTGCGAGCGCCCGCGGAAGAGGTCTTTGAGCGAGGCGCCCCCTTCATCGGTCTCGAAGCGGTGCTCCTTGTCGACCCGGACCCACGGCAGCTCCTGACGCCGCCGCGCCAGCTCGTCGCTGCGCCGGGTCAGCTCCTTCTCCTCCTTGAGCAGCCCGAGCCGCTCCCTGAGCCACTCTTCGCGCGAAACGACTTGGTTCTGCATCGTTAACCTCCTATCGGTTCAGATCCCTTGTTTCGTGGGAATCCTCGACGCGCGTCAGCGCTGCTTTTTCGAGAAATCCTGCTCCGCCGCGACGGCGTCGAGATTTCGGACGACCTTCTTCCAGCCTTCGCTCATGCTCTTGAAAGCCGTGTCGTTCTTTGGCAGCACGAAGCCCGAATGGACAAGGCGAACGCGCGTGCCCCCCGCAACCCTGGAAAGGGTGAACGTGACGACAGTGTCCAGCCGTGAGCCGTATCCGACATTGCTTTCGTGCCCGCCCTTCCAGGCATAGGCGAAGCGTTCGTTCGGGATCGCCTCCAGCACCTGGCATTGAATGACGCCGTCCCACGCACCCGCCGGCGTTGTCTGGAAGGTGAAACGCCTTCCTACAACGGGCTCGAACCCCGTCGGCCCCATCAACCAGCGGCCGATCAGCTCGCCGTTCGTCAGCGCTTTCCAGATCGTCTGCGGCGCGTGCGGAAAGACCTCGTCGATTACGATGTCCTGCGTGTCGGCCTTCAGCGCGTTGTCGTTCATGGGTCGATTTCCTTTAGGAGGGTACGCAGATCGGCGAAGCGCTCGCGCCAGAAGACGCCGTAGTGGCTCATCCAATCGACGAGCGGCGCCAGGCCTCTGGGTTCGGCGCGGTAATGGACGTTTCGGCCCTCGGGACGCTCGGCGACCAGGCCAGCCCGCTTCAATGCCTTCAGATGCTGGGAAATGGCGCCCTGCGTCACGCCGCTCCCCCGCGTCAGCTCGACAACGGTGATCTCATCGGAACCGACGATCCGCTCGAACACGGAGCGCCTCGTTGGATCGGCAAGTGCGCGCATGACGACATCGATAGGAGCAGCGTCGATCATTGAGGAACTAATTAGCGGACACTTATCAATTAGTCAATGCTAATTAGTTCTGGTCCCGAGCCGATCGCGATGCCGGCGACGCGTCCAGGCGCGTAAAGGCTTTTCGGCCCGCGGTTCCGGAGGGGGCGCCGGTCGCCGACACACCTTTGCCGAGCGAGCGGCGCCGAAGCACCACGGGCTAACGCGCGGGGGCGCGGCCGCTGACTTCGGCGCCGGCGTCGGGCGCCATCTTCAGAAAGAACGGCACCGACAACAGCGAGATTATCGCGACGCCGACAAAGACCGGGTAGAAATCGGCCGCGACCAGGCTCGTGCCGCCGCGCAAGGTCAGGACCGTGTGCAGCAGCAGGGCGGCGGTGGCGATCCCGGCGGTCTGCGACAATTGCTGGGCCATGCTCGAAAGACTGGTGGCGCGGCTCAGCATCGCCGGCGGCACGTCGGCATAGCCGAGCGTGTTGATGCTGGTCATTTGCAGCGAGCGGAAAAAGCCGCCGACCAGCAATGCCGCGAAGATCACGAAATGCGGCGTCGACGGCCGGAACAGGCTGTAGCCCAGCAGAAAACCGGCGCTGATGACGGCGTCGCCGACCAGCACGACGCGGAAGCCGAGGGTGCGCAGGATTTTCACCGCGGAGGTCTTCATCAGCATCGCGCCGGCAGCGCTGGCGAAGGTCAGCAGCCCCGAATGCAAGGCGCTGAGCCCAAAGCCGACCTGCAGCATCAGCGGCAGCAGAAACGGCAATGCGCCCAACCCCATGCGGAACAGAAAGCCGCCGGCCGAGGCCGACGCATAGGTCGGGATTCTGAACAAGGCGAGGTCGATGATCGGGTGCGACACCCGCCGGGCGTGGCGGACATAAAGCGCGAGGCAGGCAGCACCGACCGCCAAGAGCGCCATCACCGCCACGGTCGGCAATGCACCGCGGCCGACATTCTCGAAACCGAAAGCGAGCGAGGCGAGCCCAATCCCGGTCAAAAGAAAGCCGCTGCGGTCGAGCGGCCGCCGCCCGGTCTCCTTCAGATCGCCGACGAGCATGTTGACAAGGACGATGCCCAGCACCCCGATCGGGATGTTGATAAAGAAAATCCAGCGCCACGAGGCGTAGGTGACGATAAACCCACCGAGCGGCGGCCCCATGACCGGGCCGATCAGCGCCGGCACGCTGACAAACGACATCGCCCGCACGAGATCGGATTTCGGCACGGTGCGCAGCAGCACGAGCCGCCCGACCGGCACCATCAAGGCGCCGCCCATTCCCTGCAGGATGCGGGCGCCGACGAGCTCCGGCAGCGAGGTCGAGACACCGCAGGCGATCGAGCCCAGGGTAAAGACGATAATCGCCAGACTGAAGACGCGGCGCGCGCCAAAGCGGTCGGCGGTCCAGCCGCTGATCGGGATAAAGACGGCGAGGCTCAGCAGGTAGCAGGTGATCGCGACGTTGAGGCGCAACGGGCTCTCGCCGAGCGAGTGCGCGATCGTCGGCAACGCCGTCGCGATCACCGTCGAATTGAGATTCTGCATGAACATCGCGCAGGCGACGACAAACGGCACCAGCCCCTGGCGCGACAGGTTCAAGCGCATGCCCGCCGCTCCCGAAGTGCAGGTGCCGCGGAAAAGCCGCCGGCCGTTTCGCGCCGCGGGCGATGCCCGGCTCTTGTCATCGCAAAACAGACCGGCAAAGACTGACGGCCGAGTTTTTCAATTCCGTCGCAGTAAGCCGGCTCCGGGCGTATGGGATATCATGATCGCAACCTATCATAAACAGTGTATACAGCATTTAGGCCGGCGGCAGAAGCGCATTGGCAAGAAAGCTTGGTTGCACCTAACGCGCAGAACCGGCGGAATTGGCTGTGTCGCGGTGTTGCTGGCGCTCACGGCCTGCGACCCGGTGCAGATCGTCGAGGGTTCCGACACGCATGTTTCGGTTCGCTATGACGGGGTCATGAACGGCCTCGATCAGGCGACCGAGCTCGCCAAACACGCCTGCGCCGAGCACGGCAAAACCGCCAGGCTGCGCCAAGCCTACCACGAAGGGCTCGGGATCGGCGAACGCTTCGCGTTTTTCGACTGCGTTTGAGCGCGCTTTCGCGGGGTAAATCCCCTGACCCCGGCCCCTTCCCCGCAATGCAAGCGAGGGAGAACCGGCAGAACGGGTCCCGGCCCCCGGGGCGTTGTAACCGGCTAGCGCGCGCGGAGCAGCACGTCGCGGGCGCGGTTGATCTGGGTCGCGAGATAATCCGAGCCGCCGTGGTCGGGGTGCAGCTTGACCATCAGCCTGCGGTGGGCGTCCTTGATCTGGTCGCGGCTGGCCCCGCGGGCGAGGCCGAGGATCGAATAGGCCTCGTCGGCGGTCATGCCGCTGGCCGCCGCCGGGCGCGCGTCGCCGTTTGCGCCGCCTCCCGCTGAGCCCGCCTTTCCGCCGGAAAGCTCGTCGCGCCAGTCGGGGTGGAGCCGGTCGAGATAGGCTTCGAGCAGCCGCGCGCCCTCCTCGTCCGCCGCCCGGCACTCGCGCAGCAGGGCCAACAGGTCGCCCACCCCCATCTCCTCGATCCGCAGCCCGGCAAACTCGCCGCGCAATACGGTCCCGGTCATCGTGCCGGTGTCGTGGTCAAGGGTCATGCGCAGGAAATTGGTCGCGACCGACGAGCTTTGCCCGCCGCGCGGGGCGCGGAAGCGGTCGAGCAGGCGCCGCAGCCGCGACAGCAGCGGCATCGACAGGGCCAGCGGAAACATCATGACCGCGATTTCGCGGGCCGGCGGAAACAGCAGCAACGCGACGACCGCGACGGCGGCAAGGCCGATGCCGGTCCATTTGAGCTTGCGGGCGAGCCGCACCGGGTCGGCGTTGACAAACAGGTAAACCAGCAGCAGAAAACCGCCGAGAACCGCGACCCCGCCGAGCAGAAACAGCATCGCCGCCGCTCACCCTTTTAGCTGCGAAGTCAGCTGCAGCACCTCGCCCCCCTTGCCCGCGCCGTAGGCGGCGAGCGCGCGATAGCCGCCCGCGGCGTAGACTGCGACCGCGGCCAGCAATTCCTTGAGCCGGCCGGCGCTCGCGAGGTCGAAGCTCATATAGGCGCCGCGCGACAAGCTCGCCATCTGCTTGAACGCCGCCGCTGCGCTCGGGTCGCGGCCTTCGTGAAACAAAAAGATCGGCACGCCCAGCAGCCCCAATTCGCCGGCGAGCCGGCACAACCGGTCAACCTTTTCCTCGATCGCGTCGCCGACAAAGACGAGCGCGCCGACCCGGCGCCTGCCGGTCTCGCGGATCGCGTGGCTCAGCACGCGCTCGATTTGGGTCTCGCCGCCGACGCACCGGACCGAGCGCATGATGCGGTGCAGTTCGGCCGCACTCGTCACCCAATGGCTCGCCTTGCATTCGGCAAAGCCGCGATAGAAGACGAGCTGGATCTCGAGCCCGCCCAAACCCGCCGTCGCCTCGAACATCTCGCCCTGAATCTGGCAGGCGCGATCCCAGGTCGGCTCGCGGCTGGCGGTGGCGTCGAGCGCAAAAATCAGCCGCCCGCGTCCGCCGCCGGGCCGCGCCGGCGCCTGCCTGACCTTGTCAAGAAAATCGGCGACCTCGGCCGAACGCCGTTCGGCGGGGAGCGCTTTGCCGTCGTCGTTCATTCCACCTCCTCACGCCGGGCGCAGCCATACCGACGTGTCGTGGAAAACAGCGCCGCCGCGCGGCAGTCCCGGGTCGGCGCTGGTCAACAGGTTGATGCCGATCCCCTCTTCGAACGCGTGGTTGGGCCAGATCCCTTCGACAATGACGACGCGCGGCTGCAATCCGGTAAAGGCGCCGGCGTGGAGGACGACGCTGCCCTTGGCGTTGCCGATACGCACCCGGTCGCCATCGGCGAGACCGAGCCCGGCCAGGGCGGCGGGGTGGATCAGAGCCGTCGGGCGCCCTTCGCGGGCGATGCCGGACGGCGTGTTGTTGAAGCTGGTGTTCAAAAACGAGCGCGACGGTGCGACCACCATCCGAAACGGCCGCTCGGGGTCGCCGTCATCAGTGACCGCGAAATGGTCGGGAAACGCCGAAAGCCGGGCGTGGTCATGGCCGAGGGCGGCCCAGTCGGCGCGGAAATGGAATTTCTTGTCGGCATGGCCAAAGCCGTCGAGAAAATGCGCGGTCTCGAACGGCGGGCAGCAGTCGAGCCAGCCGTCATCGGGGAATTCGGCGACGCCGGGCAGCCCGCTCGCGCGCAAGGTATGGTCAATGAGTTCGAGCGGCGTCATCGCAAAGCCCTGATGATGCGCGCCGAGGCGGCGGGCGAGCGCGCAGATCACGTCGTGGTTCGAGCGGCATTCGGCGTAGGGCGGCAGAACGGCGCGGCTCAGCTGCAAATAGGTATGGCCGCCGGCGGTGTAAAAATCGTCGTGCTCGAGAAACGTCGTCGCCGGCAGGACGATGTCGGCCATCGCCGCGGTCTCGGTCATGAACTGCTCGTGGACGCAGGCAAACAGATCGGCGCGGGCAAACCCCTGGCGCACCCGCCCCGATTCGGGTGCCACGACCATCGGGTTGGTGTTTTGGATAAACAGCGCCGTTACCGGCGGCCCGTCGCCGAGGTCGCGCCGGTCGCCGGCGAGGATCGGGCCGATCCGCGACTGGTCGAGGATGCGGGTCGACGGGTCGAGGAGGTCGAGCCCTTCGAGCAGGGTATGGTCGAGCGCCACCAGACCGTGGTTCGATTGCAGGGCGCCGCCGCCCTCGTATGCCCAAGCGCCGGTCACCGTCGGCAGGCAGGTCACCGCGAACAGCTGCGCCGACCCGTTGCGCGAGCGCGAAAAGCCGTAGCCGACGCGGATGTAGCTGCGCCTGGTGCGGCCGTAGAGCCGGGCGAAATCGAGGATCGCGGCTTCGGGCAGGCCGGTGATCGCCGCCGCCCAGGCCGGGTCGCGGGTTGCGAGATGCGCTTCGAGGCCCTCGGGGTCGTCGGCGTAGCGCGCCATGTAGCCCCGGTCGGCATAGCCTTCCTTGAACAGCACATGCATGACGGCACAGGCGAGCGCCCCGTCGGTGCCGGGAAGCGGTGCGAGATGCAGGTCGGCGGCCTCGGCGCTGGCGGTGCGGTAGGGGTCGACGACGACGAACTTGGCGCCGCGCTCGCGCCGGGCCATCGTCACGTGGGTCATCACGTTGACCTGGGTCGAGACCGGGTTGCCGCCCCACGCCACGATCAGGTCGGATTTGGCGATCTCGCGGCCGTCGACGCCGCGCCGCGCGCCGACCCCGGCCATCCAGCCGGTGCCGGTCAGCATGCTGCAGATCGTCAAATCCTCGCGCGACCAGCGCATCGCGTGGCGCAGCCGGTTGATGCCGTCGCGCTGCACCAGCCCCATCGTGCCGGAATAGTAATAGGGCCATACCGCCTCGGCGCCGTGGCGCTGCGCGGCGCGGGTCAGCCGCTCGGCCACCTCGTCAAGCGCGTCGTCCCAGGAAACCGGTTTGAACGCGGCATGGCCGACGCCCTTGTCGCCGACCCGGCGCAACGGCTGCGCGAGCCGGTCGGGATGATGCTGGCGCTCGGCATAGCGCGCGACCTTGGCGCAGACGACGCCGTGCGTGTAGGTCTGGGAGGCAGCCCCGCGGATGCGCCCGATGCGGCTCCCGTCGATGCGCTCGACTTCGAGCGCACAAGCGCTCGGGCAATCGTGCGGGCAAACGCTGGGCAGGATGTCGAGCGGCAAGGTTGTGCTCCCTCACTGGTGCGGTGACAGGATATAAGGGTGCCGCCGCCCCGTCGACACGCCGCACCGCCGCGCAAGCACTTCACCTGGTGGAGCTGAAGCGCTCGGCCTTGTTCCAACGCGCCACTCCAAGGGACTTGTCCCGCGGCCGGCTGGTGCACCGGGCGAGGCGATTTTTCGCGGGCTAGCGTTGCAATTTGTCGAGCGTGATCGGCAGGTCGCGCACGCGCTTGCCGGTCGCGTGCCAGACCGCGTTGGCGATTGCCGCGGCGACGCCGACGATGCCGATCTCGCCCAGCCCCTTGATGCCGAGCAGATTGACGATGTCGTCCGGCTCGTCGACGAAGATGACTTCGACGTCGTGCACGTCGGCGTTCACCGGGACGTGATATTCGGCAATGTTCGCGTTCATGATGCGGCCGAATTTATGGTCGACGAGCGTCTCCTCATGCAGCGCCATTCCGATCCCCCACACGACGCCGCCCAAAATCTGGCTGCTCGCGGTCTTGGTGTTGAGGATGCGGCCGGCCGCGACCGCGCTGACGACGCGCGTCACGCGGATGACGCCGAGCTCTTCGTCCACCTTCACTTCGGCGAAGACCGCGGAGTGCGTGTTGCGCGCATGCGAGCCGTCGTCTTCGAAAGTGGTGGATTTCTCCTGCTCGATGCGGTCGACGCCGCCGTACCGCATCGCATCTGCGATCGACACCGCGCGCGACGCATCGCGCTTCGCCACGAGCTTGCCGTCGGCCAGCGTCACCTCGTCGAGGGCGGCGTCCGCGAGCGGCGAATTCGGCATCTGCTGTGCCATCCGCAACAGTTCCTGACGGACCGCGTCGGCTGTCGTAACAATCCCGTTCGACACCGAGGCGGCAATCCATGAACCGCCTTCGACCGGCGATTGCGGCAAGGTCGAGTTGCCAAGCCTGATCGCGACATTGTCGAGCGGCAGCCCCAGCGTGTCGGCCGCGACCTGCGCCATGATCGTGTAGGTGCCGGTGCCGATGTCGGAGGTGGCACAGGACACCTCGGCATGGCCGTTGGCGGTGAGCACGATGCGCACCGCGATCGGCACCTGCAGCGCTTCCCACACACCGGTCGCGATACCCCACCCGACCAGCTCGGCGCCGTCGCGCATCGAGCGCGGCTCGGGGCTGCGCTTTTCCCATCCGAAAGCTGCCGCACCCTGGCGGTAGCAGTCGCGCAGGCTCTTGCTGCTGTACGGCCGGTCGGCGTGCTGGTCGCGATCGGAATAGCAGCGCAGGCGAAGCTCGAGCGGATCGAGCTTGAGGGCGACCGCAAGCTCGTCCATCGCGCATTCGAGCGCATAGGCGCCGGGCGCGGCGCTGGGGGCGCGCATGTCGCACGGTGTGGCTAGATCGAGCCGCGCCAGCTTGTGCGTGTATTTTGCGTGGGCGCTCTTGTAGAGCAGACCGGACCAGCCGGTCTCTTGCCGGTGGAAGTCCTCGTATTGCGAAGTGACCGTGACGGCTTCGTGCGCGACGGCGTCGAGCGTTCCGCCGGCGTTTGCGCCCAGCTCGATCTGTTGGATCATCGCCGGCCGGTAGCCCAGGACATACATCTGCTGCCGGGTCAGCACGAGACGCACCGAGCGTTTCAGCGCGCGCGCCGCCAGGGCCGCCAGCACCGCGTTGAATTGCGGGCGCAGCCCTGAACCGAACGCGCCGCCGACAAAGGGCGAGATGACGCGCACATCGTCCGGTTGCATCTCGAGGACGCCGCACAGATAGCGCTGCACGTTCTGCACGCCCTGGGTCTTGTCGTAGACCGAGAGCTTGCCGTCCGCCTCGAAGATCACCGTCGAGGCATACAGCTCCATAGGATTGTGATGCTCGATCGGGACATAGTACTCGCCGCGGTGGCGGACCTCGGCCGCGGCGAACGCCTGCTCGGCGGCGCCACGCGGCTTTGGCGGACCGAACGGATCGCCGCCCGGCTCCAGCCCGACGGCCGCTCCACGCTGACGATAAATGTCGGTCACGTGCGCTTCTTCCGCATATTCGACGCGCACCAGAGACGCCGCGAACCGCGCGATCTCAGGCTCTTCGGCGACCACCAGTGCCACCGGCTGGCCGTTAAACCAAATCCGGTCGTCATAGAGCGGCCGGTACGGCGACCCTTCGGGCGCCACGTCGTCCTTGTAGGCGCTGTCGGCGCTCGCCATGCGCGGCCGGTTCTGATGCGTCAGCACGTCGATCACGCCTTCGACAGCGAGCGCCTCGCTCGCGTCGATGCGCGCGATGCGGCCCTTGGCGACCGTGGATGCAACGACGCTGGCATGCGCGAGGCCGGCCGTGTTGAACTCGCCGGCATATTTCGCGGCACCGGTGACCTTGGCGCGGCCGTCGATGCGGGATGTGGCGGTGCCGATATAAGTCGTCATGGCCCTGCTCCTGCTACCGGATTTTCTTGTTGGACTGCGCCTGCGGGGTGCCGGCTGCGGCCTGCGTCAGCGCCCGGATGATGGCGCGGCGCGCCAGATCGATCTTAAAGGCGTTGTGCTCGAAACCCTTGGCGTCGCGCAGCACGATGTCCGCGGCGCGGCTGAAGTTGGCCCGGTCGGCGGCCTGTCCGCGCAGCGCCGCTTCGGCTGAGGGGTCGCGCCACGGCTTGTGCGCGACACCGCCGAGCGCGAGACGCGCCTCTTTGATCGTGTCGCCTTCGATCTCCAGCGCCGCCGCGACCGAGACCAGCGCAAACGCATAGGAGAGCCGGTCGCGGATTTTCAGATAGGTGTAGTTTTGGGGAAAGCCGCGTGCGGGAAGCTCGACCGCGGTGACGATCTCGTCCGCTTGCAGATTTGTGTCGCGCTCCGGCGTGTCCGCCGGCAAGCGATGGAAATCCGCAAACGCGATTGCGCGCGCTCCTGCCGGCCCGGCGACGTGGACCGTGGCGTCGAGCGCCGCCAATGCCACGCACATGTCCGAGGGATGCGTCGCAATGCACGCCTCGCTCGCGCCGAGGATCGCGTGCATGCGGTTGAGCCCGTCAATAGCGGAGCAGCCGCTGCCGGGCTCGCGTTTATTGCACGGCGTCGCAATGTCGTAAAAATAACAGCAGCGCGTCCGTTGCAATAGATTGCCGCCGGTCGACGCCATGTTGCGCAGCTGCGCCGAGGCGCCCGCCAGGATGGCGCTCGCGAGCATCGGGTAGCGCTCTGCAATCAGCGGATGATAGGCGAGGTCGGAATTCGGCACCAGCGCGCCGATCCGCAGTCCCCCGTCCGCCGTCTGCTCGACGCTCTTCAGCGGCAGCCGCGTAATGTCGATCAGCCTCGTCGGGCGTTCGACATCCTCTTTCATCAGGTCGATCAGGTTGGTGCCGCCGGCGATTAATTTCGCTGTCGGATCGGCGGCAAGCTGGCGCACCGCGTCGGCGACGTCGTTGGCGCGCGCGTATTGGAAATTGATCATGACCGCCCCATCGCCTGCTGGATCGCCGCCACGATGTTGGGATAAGCGCCGCAGCGGCAGATGTTGCCGCTCATCAGCTCGCGGATCTCGTCGGCGGTCTTCGCCCTGCCCTCGGCGATCAGGCCCGCGGCCGAGCAGATCTGTCCCGGCGTGCAGTAGCCGCACTGGAATGCGTCGTGGTCGATGAACGCCTGCTGCAGCGGATGCAGCGCGCCATCCGCCGCCAGGCCCTCGATCGTGGTCACTTCGGCGCCGTCCTTCATGACGGCGAGCGTCAGGCAGGAAAGGATCCGCCGCCCGTCGACCAGCACCGTGCACGCGCCACATTGACCGTGGTCGCAGCCCTTTTTGGTGCCGGTCAGGTCGAGACGATCGCGCAGCGCGTCGAGCAGGCTCGTCCACGGCGCTATCTCCAGTTGCGTCTCGACGCCGTTCACGACCAGGGACACCGGAATCTTGTCCGGCACGGCGATGACGCCCTTGCTCTGTCGCGGCGTATTCGTTCGCGTCACCTGCATCTCCGCATCTCCCGAGGGACCAACGCGCTCTCATGCGACCAAACGCGCGCGCTGTGATCGTTGCGCCGGTCGTGTAACTGAATGCCCGTGATTTTCCGATTTCACGCTTCAGCGATAGGTGAAGATCGCCGTGTGTTTTTCAACAACGGGCTTGCCCGCTTCGCCCGGTGGTATTCGGCGTTGTTGGCGTAGCCCCCTGTCAAAGCGCCAGATCGGGCCCGATTTCCCTCTTACCCGCAGCGGCGAATTTGCAGTCGCTGCCACCGAAACGCGGACCTACCTTGTCCTCAACGACGAGGCGCACTCATTCGCTTGGTTGCAGCTCGACGCGAGCGACCAATTCGGGCGCGGTTTTCATCGCCGCCGCGCCGCCGCATAGTGGGCGACGATCCGTGCGCGGCGCGCTCAACAACGGAGAGTCAACCGCGAAGAGATCCACGAGGTTTTCGGCCGACTCGCGGCCGCATTTCGTCGACCCGATTGCGGAGTCCTGGGCTTCGTCGGGCGCGGTTTCGCGTCAAACCGTCATCGAATGGGGTCGCGCTTCCAACATGGGCCCCCGGTCATGAGCCGCGCCCAACGCCGCGCTGACTTGCCGACGCGGAGCAGACAGAGGCGGCGATATCCTGATCCGCCGGCGTGGGCGTGATGTCAGTCAGAACGTTGGACGCCTGCGCCTGGGCAATCAGCGTCGTCGCCGCCGATGAGCGCAGAAAGCGTTGTCCGACCGACTTGTTGGCCGCCGCTGTCACGACGCACACATAGCCTGCATGCGTGCCGTAGCGCTCTTCGAGGGACGGGCGCGGATCGTCTGCGGCAACGCGCTCCGCCTTCGTCTCTCCAAACGGATAGAAGGCGCCGGTATTGACGCAGATCTGACCGGGGAAGGGAGCACCGGGAGTGGGCGTAGCGACCGCATTCCAGCCCGTATAAGTACCGAGCGGCGCTTGATGCAAGACCGAACCGACCCCAACGATCTCGTTTCCGTCCGCATTGACCTTTACAACATAGGTCGGCAGCACCCGGTCGATGATCGGCGGTTGGATCGAGACTAGCCCCTTCTGGTCCATATAGTCGAATTGCGGCCCAAAATCGTATTTCAGCAAAGGGTTGTAGACCCCTAGAAACGGGAAGCCGGGGATTTTGGGGAAGCCCGTCGCGACCTGAGTTGGGGGCACAAGTTGGTCCTGTTTTAATTTGGGATACACGTTCGGCGGCATCGGCGTGCCATTCATGAGTAGTGCAATAAAATCATCCTGTAGGGCGTTGTTAGTATCAGATTCCGGATTTGGATTGGCAGCCAGGGTGCAGCCGCTTGCCGGCGGCGGATTGGCAACAAAGTTGAATCCGCCGCCGCCACCGCCATGGGTGACGCCGGGGTAATAGTAACGATATACGTTTCGCGGCAGCGGGATGTCGGCGTCAGCAGTCGTGCCGACCAGGTCGGGCGATTCCAGTAAGTCCCAGAACTCCTCCGCTCCAAAGGTCTCCAATATCAAAGGGCAGGTTTTGGTATCCCTGCAGCGATCCAGCATGCCCGCCGGCGGCAGGCGGCGCGCCTTATTCGGATAGTCTGCCCACCAGACCGGCGCTTCGTGGCCCACCATGTACAAGGTCCCGTCCACGTTAGGGAGCGCGAAGCGCACATTGAGATATAGTTGCCGCCCGTCGATCTGAGGCCAAGCACCATCGACGACCTGCCGGCCGGATTCGTCTTCATTGAAGCCAAGATGAATCCCCGATCGGATGAACGCACCGGATTGCGAGCCGCCGATGCTCAGCACTTTGAAGATGCTGCCGGCGATCGGGTTGGCCGCGCCGTTGTCATCCGCCATGGCGTGATGAAAGAACGCGATGACATCTCGGGTAGCAGCATAGCCAATCCCAAGCACCAGCGGATCCTTGGCGACGAACACCATTTCGTAAAGCAGACTAGAGTTGAAGCCGTTCTTCAGGCAAATCCGCGTGGGGTCCGGTGTGCCCGGGAACGGGACTGTGCGGCAGTCGGCCCAGGCCCAATCGCTGCTTGGGATCGATGTCTTCGGACCGTCCACACCAAACACGGACTGCGACGGCACACTCCAAAACTTGCTTTGCTTCGTATCCGTGCTGAGGGGCTTGTAAGGCACTGGCGTGGACTTGATGATCAGCTGGGCGGTATTGCCGGTCGGGATGGGAGCAGCGGCCGGCACGATGTGCCCCCACAGACCGGGCCGGTAATGCTGGTACCATCGGCGCGTGTGGCTACCGGCACCTGGATGACCTGGTTGCCGAAGGCCCCGGAATAGGGGCCGGTCAGGGACGTGCAGGGATAGGCGGTCGGGCAATTCGACAGCAAATCACCCTGCCAGCCGCTCTGCACATAGGTGGCACCCGGTACGACCGCACTCGCCGTTGTCGGGATTGCGTTGCCGCCGCGGTTGGAGACCTCGTAGATCATCAGCCGATTTCCGAGGCTCATATTGACGGGTTTGTTGATCTGGAACGTCGCTATGTAATGGACCTTCCCTTTCGCGTCCCTGGGCGAGAGCTGGATGTCCTGGATAATCGCATTATGAGGATCGTTCGGGCGGAGTTCACCAAACACCCGTCCGATTAGCGTCTCGTAGGGCCCGGCGGAGCCGATGGCAGCGCCGCCATAGGCTGGGCCGCGTGAGTCGGTGATGATCGAGGTAATGCGGGCGTTGCTGGGCGCCGCGTACGCAATGCTCAACCCAAGGATTAGCCCGATGCACAGGGTGGACCGCCAATTCATTGTCCCCTCCCTAAATGTCATTATGACGAGTTGGCGCTGCTAAGCGCCCAGAGACCATCGGAAGTTGATCTCAGGGTCCCAAAGGTCGCCATCTTATCACCCCTGGCACGCTGATCCCACCTTTGCGTTCTCTGCGGTCGCGGGGTCTGTACGGGCGCGGTTTTCATTCGCACCATGCCGCCGCATAGTGGGCGACGATCGAAGATGGAGGAAAACATGGCTGAGGATGGCGGGCACGGCGGGTTGTTCGACAAGGGGCTGGCGATGCGGCGCGCGGTGCTCGGCGCCGAATATGTCGACCGCTCGATCCAGAACGCCGACGCCTTCACCCAGCCCTTTCAAAAGCTCGTCACCGAATGGTGCTGGGGCGAGGTGTGGAACCGGCCGGGGCTCGACAAAAAGACGCGCAGCATGCTCAACTTGGCGATGCTGACCGCGCTCAACCGCCCCAACGAGGTCCGCCTGCACGTCCGCGGCGCGCTGAACAACGGCGTCACCCGCGAGGAAATCCAGGAAGTCCTGCTCCACACGACGGTCTATTGCGGCGTGCCGGCAGCACTCGAAAGCTTTCGCATCGCGGCCGAAGTGCTGAAGGAGGAGGACGCCAAAAAGCTGTGACCCGGTTCCGTCCGACGCGCAGGACCCTGACCGTCGCAGCACTCGGCACGACCCAGACCCTCGCCTGGGCGTCGAGCTATTACCTGCCGGCAATCTTGGCCGAGCCGATCGCGGCCGGGCTGCACGTATCGAAATCGCTGTTTTTCGGGTTCTTCTCGGCGTCGTTGCTGCTGCAGGCGGCATTGGGTCCGGCGATCGGGCGGGCGATCGACCGGCGCGGCGGCCGCGGCGTCCTGATGCTGTCGAACCTGGTGCTGGCGGCGGGGCTCGTCTGGCTCGGGCTCGCCGGTGGCGTCGTCGGGGTCGCCGGCGCCTGGGTCGTGCTGGGGCTCGGCATGGCAATGGGGTTGTACGACCCCGCCTTTGCCGCGCTGACCGCCCTCTACGGCCGCGAGGCGCGGGGTGCGATCACCGGAATCACCCTGATCGCCGGATTTGCCAGCACGGTCGGCTGGCCGGTCTCGGCGTGGCTCAATGACAGTTTCGGCTGGCGCGGCGCCTGCTTTGGCTGGGCGGCGCTGAACCTGCTGGTTTGCCTGCCGGTCAACCGCTTTCTGATCCCGAAGCCGGCGGTGCGGGCGGAGGCGGTGGTCGCGAGCGCGGCTGCAGCACCGGCGAACGGCATGGTCGTGCTCGGCTTGGTGTTTGGCGCGGTCGGCTTCGTCACCGGAGCGATGGCGGCGCATCTGCCACACCTGTTGGAAATGGCCGGCGCCTCGGCGACAGCGGCGATCACCGCCGCCGCGTTGATGGGGCCCGCCCAGGTCGTCGCCCGGCTTCTCGAATTCGGCGTGCTGAGGCGCCTGCACCCGCTGGTCTCGACCCGGATCGCGTTGATCCTGCATCCGCTCGGCGCGGCTCTGCTCGGCGTGCTCGGAGCACCGGCGGCGGCCGGGTTTGCGATGCTGCACGGCGGCGGCAACGGCTTGTTGACGATCTCGCGCGGGACCCTGCCCTTGGCATTGTACGGCCCGATCGGCTACGGCCGGCGCACCGGCGTCATCGTTGCCCCGGCGCGGGTGACGACCGCCGCCGCGCCGCTGCTGTTCGGCTTGTTGATGAGCCATATCGGGCTCGGGGCACTGGTCGTGTCGTCGGGGCTCAGCCTCGCCGCCCTCGCCGCACTCGCGTTTTTGCGGGTACAGCCGAAAGCGGCGGCGGCACCGGGCAACTGACGCCGGCTCGCGCCATCGCGGTCCCGGTCTGTCGAGCTTGCCGCAGGCGTTCGCTCGCCGGCGCGAAACGCGCTAGACTACATAATGTCCGAGCGGGAGAGGAGACCGTCGCCTGAGGCGCTGCTGGCGGCGGCGCGGCATGAAGGCCGCGGCCGGCTGAAGATCTTTCTCGGCGCCGCCCCCGGGGTCGGCAAGACTTACGAGATGCTGCTCGCCGCGCGGGCCAAGCAGCGCGACGGGGTCGATGTCGTGATCGGCATCGTCGAGCCGCATGGACGGCGCGACACCGAGGCGCTGCTCGACGGGATCGAGGCCGTCGCGCGCCAGCAGGTCGAATACAAGGGCCACCTGCTTGCTGAGATGGATCTTGACGCAATCCTGAGGCGACGGCCGCAGCTCGTGCTCGTCGACGAATTGGCGCACACCAACGCCCCCGGCTGCCGCCACCCCAAACGCTATCTCGATGTCGAGGAATTGGCCGCCGCCGGCATCGACGTGTTCGCGACCCTCAACATCCAGCATGTCGAAAGCCTGAACGACGTCGTCGCCAAGATCACCCGCATCCGCGTCCGCGAGACCGTGCCCGACAGCGTCCTCGACCAGGCGGACGACATCGAGGTCGTCGACCTCGCCCCCGAGGATTTGATCAAGCGCCTGCACGAGGGCAAGGTCTACGTGCCGCAGCAGGCCGAGCGCGCGGTGCGCCATTTCTTTTCGACCGGCAATTTGACGGCGCTGCGCGAGCTGGCGCTGCGCCGCACCGCCCAGCGCGTTGACGAGCAATTGCTTTCGCACATGCGCGCGCACGCGATCGCCGGGCCATGGCCGGCGGGCGAAAGGCTGCTGGTCTGCGTCAGCGAGGCGCCGAGCACCGCCGGGCTGATCCGGTATGCCAAGCGCGTTGCCGACCGCCTGCGGGTGCCGTGGACCGCCATCTATGTCGAGACCGCGCGCACCCAGCGGCTCAACGACATCGAGCGCGACCGTGTCGCCGACCATCTGCGGCTGGCCGAGCGGCTCGGCGCCGCGACGATCACCCTTTCCGGCCGCAACGTCGCCGACGAGCTGATCGCCTATGCCGGGGCCAACAACATCACCCAGATCGTGATCGGCAAATCGGCGCGGTCGCGCTGGTTCGAGCTGCTCCACGGCTCGGTGGTGCGCGAGCTTATGCGCAAATCGGGCCAGATCAGCCTGCACGTGATTGCCGGCGACGCCGAGGAGCCGGTGCCGGCAAAGTCGGTGGCGACCCGCGCCCCGGTCGAGAGCGTCCGGGTCGAACCCTATCTCGGCAGCGCCGCTGCGGTCGCGGCAGCGCTCGGCCTCGGGCTATCCCTCAAGGCGTTTATGGCGGTCCAGGGGATATCGCTGGTTTTCCTGACCGCGGTCTTGGTCTCGGCGGTGGCGTGGGGGCTGTTGCCGTCGCTGTTCGCCTGCGTCCTCAGCGTCCTCGCCTATAATTTTTTCTTTCTGCCGCCGCTTTACACATTTTCGATCGGCGACCCGGAAAACGTCGTCGCGCTGTTCTTTTTCCTGGTGGTCGCCGTCATCGTCAGCCATTTGACCGCGGCGACCCGCAGCCAGGTGGTGACCACGCGCGCCCGCGCCAAGACCACCGCCGAGCTTTACGCGTTCAGCCGCAAGATCGCCGGGATCGGCGCGCTCGACGATTTGCTGTGGGCAACGGCCTACCAGATCGCCTCGATGCTCGAGGTGCGCACCGTGCTGCTGATGCCGCTCGCCGACGGCGACCGGCTCGAAGTGGCTTCCGGCTATCCGCCCGAGGACCTTCTCGACGACGCCGATATGGCCGCCGCGCGCTGGACCTGGGAGCACAACCGGGCGGCGGGACGCGGCGCCGACACGCTCCCCGGCGCCAAGCGCCTGTTTCTGCCGTTGCGCACCGGCAGCGGCCCGGTCGGCGTGATCGGCATCGACCGCGACCGGCCGGGACCGATGCTGACCCCCGACGGCCGCCGGCTGCTCGACGCGCTTGCCGACCAGGCCGCAGTTGCGATCGAACGCATCTCGCTCGCCAAGGGGCTCGACGAGGCGCGTGTCCTGGCCGAGACCGAGCGGCTGCGCGCCGCACTGCTGACCTCGATCTCGCATGATCTGCGCACCCCGCTCGCCGCGATCCTTGGCGCGGTGTCGAGCCTGCGCAGCTTTGCGGACAAGTATGAGGCGGCCGAGCGCGAAGAATTGCTGGCGACCTTGCAGGACGAGGCCGAGCGGCTGAACCGGTTCGTGTCCAACCTGCTCGACATGACCCGGCTCGAATTGGGTGCGGTCGAGCTTAAGCTCGACCTGGTCGATGTCGGCGAGATCATCGGCGCCGCGTTGCAGCGAGCGGGGAGTGTGCTGGCGCGCCATCGGGTCGAGATCGCCGTAGCACCCGAAATGCCGATGCTGCGGCTCGACGCCGTGCTGTTCGAGCAAGTGTTGTTCAACCTCCTCGACAACGCCGCCAAATACTCGCCGCCCGACAGCCGCATCGACATCCGTGCGAGCCGCGACGGCGAATTGGTCGAGATCGAGGTCGCCGACGAAGGCCCGGGGATGCCCCCCGCCGATCTCGAGCGCATCTTCGACAAATTCTACCGCGTCCAGGCGCAGGACCGCCGCCGCGCCGGCACCGGGCTCGGCCTCGCGATCTGCCGCGGGTTTGTCGAGGCGATGGGCGGCTGGGTCGTCGCCCGCAACCGCCGCGACCGCTCCGGCGCGGTGCTGACGATCCGCATGCCGGTGGTGCCCGAGGTCAGAGTTCGAGCGGCGCGCCGCCGCGTTGCTTCCTTCGACCGCCGCGTCGCCGGAACGGTAGCGCGAACCTGAGCCGCAGGCCGCACCTGCCGCCGCCTTACGCGATGCCGGGCCGATGAGCGGCACCGCCTATCTCGCCGCCGACGGCCATGTCGACGAGCTGGCGCAAGAGCTTGGCGTGGTCGAGCGGGTCCACGGCCGGTTGTTGCTGGCGCCGGGGCCGCCGCGGCCGGCGGCATGGGCCGCAAATGTCTGGCTCGACCCGCAGCGGATCCCGATCGCTTCGATTTCGGATGGGGCAGCGCAGTTGCGCGCGATCCAGCGCAATTGGGCGGTCTACGCCCCGGTGCTGCATCGCCGGGCAGTGCTGATCCAGCAGCAATTGCCCAAGGTTTCGGCGCGGCCCCTGGTGTTCGGCGAGCCGCCGCCCTCAGCACCGCTCGGCTCGTGGAGCTTGCTCGATGCCGGAACGATATTGGCTGCGGCGCACGGCACGAGTTCGTTTCCCAACGGCGAAGTGCAGTTTGTCGAAGACCGTGCCGGGCCGCCGAGCCGCGCCTATCTGAAGCTATGGGAGGCGCTGACCGTGATCGGGCAGCGGCCGCAGCCCGGCGAGATTTGCCTCGACCTCGGCAGCAGCCCCGGCGGCTGGAGCTGGGCATTGCAGCAGATGGGGGCGCACGTCGTCAGCGTCGACAAGGCGCCGCTCGCCCCGGAGATTGCCGGTCTCCCCGGCATCGAGCACCGGCGGGAAAGCGCCTTTGCCCTCGACCCATACGCGCTCGGCCCGGTCGACTGGCTGTTCTCGGATGTCGTCTGCTATCCGCAGCGGCTCTTTGCATTGGTCGAGCGCTGGCTTGCCGCCGGCACCTGCCGGCGGTTTGTGTGCACGGTCAAGTTCCAGGGTGCGACCGACCACGCCGCAGCGGGCCGGTTCGCCGCGATCCCCGGCTCGCAGCTGCGCCACCTCCACCACAACAAGCACGAGCTGACCTGGATCAAGCTCGACTGACCGGAGCAGCCGGAGCGGCCTCGATCAGATCGAACCGCCAGTCCCGGATCGGTCATTGCGAGCAGAGCGAAGCAATCTCGGCCACGGCGAGCGCGTCAGGTCGGGATCGCTTCGTCGCTGCGCTCCTCGCCATGACGGTGCGCCAGCCGGGTGGGAAGGCGGGTCGGACTAATCGGGGGCGCGGGTCGACTGCCAGGCGACCATCTGCCATTTGCCGCCCTTGTTGGCCCACACATCAGTAAAGCGGACGCCAAAGCTGTTGGGGCGGCCTTGCGACATGACGCTGATGCGGCACGAGCCGGTCAGCACCACCGTGTCCCCCAGATCCTGCGCCTTGACGTCGGCGGGCACGACCGAGGTGTAGACGGTCCCGCCCGATTCCATGTTGCCGATCAGGCTTTGCTTGGTGTCGAGCCGCGCCGTCGAATGGGTGTAGACGAGATCGTCTGAGATCAGCGCGTTGAGGGCCGCGATGTCTTTTTTCGCCATCGCGTCCATGCGCTGCTTGTCGAGGTCGATCACGGTTTGCGCGTTGCCGGCCATTGTTCTCTCCTTCTCCAAAGGGTTTGGTCCGCCGCCGCCGTCAGCGCGCGATCAGCACCAGCTTGCCCTGCAGGTGGCGGCCTTCGCTGACGCGGTGCGCCTCGGCGGCGTCGGCGAGATTGTAGCGCACGATGTTGGGCGGCCACACCGCACCTTCTTCGTAAAGCGCCAGCATGCGTTCGAGATGAGCGCGGTCGCGGGCGACGTTGGGCCGCAAGACCTGGACATCCTTGCGGCTCGGTTGAAACCCTGCGGGCGCCGCGGCGATCCACACCAGCCGTCCGCCGGGCTTCAAGACGTTGTAAGACCGCACCTGAACCTCGCCGCCGACGGTGTCGAACACGACATCGCAATCGGCGACGGCTTTGGTGAAATCCTCGGCGTTGTAGTCGATCGCCCGGTCGGCGCCGAGGCTTTTCACGTAATCGTGGTTGCGGGCGCTGGCGGTCGTCAGCACCGTCGCCCCGATATGTTTCGCCAGCTGGATCGCAAACCCGGCGACCCCGCCCGCACCGCCCTGGATCAGGATGGTCTCGCCCGGTTTGAGCTTGGCGGTGTCCTCCACCGCCCACAGCGCGGTCAGGCTGGTCAGGCCCAGCGCCGCCGCCTCGGCGTCGCCGAGCCGAGCCGGCTTTTTGGCGATGATCGCGGCCTTGATCGCGAGCTTTTCGGCATAGCAGCCCTCGATCCCCTGGTCCGTGACCCCGAACACCGGGTCGCCGACCCGGAAATCGGTCACGCCGGGGCCGAGTGCGGCGACCACTCCGGAAAAGTCGCGCCCGAGAATATGCGGGAGCTTGAGCTTGCTGTAGCCGCCGCTGCCGAGCCGCACCTTGTAGTCGGCGGCGTTGACGCTTGCCGCATGGATGTCGACGACGACCTCGCCCGCTCCCGCCACCGGATCGGGCGCCTCGCCCAGCCGCAGCATTTCCGGCCCGCCATGCCCGGTCAGCAGCACTGCCTTCATCGCCCCCTCCCGATAATTCGATCGTCGCAGCACCCTACCGCCGAAAGCGGCGACACCGCCATCAATACGGCCGCTGAGCCACCTTATTCTGCGACTAGGACTCGCAGGCGGTCCGTCAGCGACCGAATCACGTCCAGGACTTGCTCGATCTCAGTACCGAGAGGGAATGGCTCCGGCACAGACTCCACGCCGGGATAACGGTAGGCCACGCCCCATATCGTCAACGGCCGGATAGCTTCGAACAGATCTTGCGCGTCCGGATAAAAAGGCTCGGCTACTGACGCGAGCCGGTTCAAATCGTGGGTCAGGGCAAACTCGACCCCAGCAATAATCAGCAGGCCCTTTAGCAACTTCTCTCCGGCTTGTTGGCAGTGATAAGCCGCCATTCCCGCGGCGGGAGGGTCGATGCGGAGGCAAGCGCCCGCAACGCGCGCGTCCTCTATCGCGATGGTCAGCCAGCGAGCGGCTTCCCGCCGGCGCTCGACAGCCTCATCGGCGTTCATAGATCACGACGCCGTCCCGCGCGGCTTCGTGGGGCAGGGTTCCGGCGATGCGGCGCTTGCTTTGAAAAGTAGCTTCGCGGCAAGCGAACACATCCGCAGCGCCGTTGCGATATGAGCGTCGCGACTCGTAGCCAGCCAGATACGTCAGCCTTTCGGGGGGCGCGTCGTCGTCGAGCACGACCAAAAGGTCGATGTCGCTGTCGGGGCCAGCCTCGCCGCGCGCGGTCGAGCCAAACAGAATAACCCGCCGCGGCTTGAAATAAGCGACCACCGGGTCGAGGAGCTCGGGCGGAACCAGGGGCGCGCTCATGCCCGAACTCTACCCGATCGAATCAGCAAGCGAAACCGCGGCTTGTTCGACTGGGTCAACCATTGGGCTTGGTGCCGACCGCGCAATGCAGCGGATGCGCCATGAACAGCAGCCCCTCGGCTTCCGCACGATCGCGCTCGCCCTGCCATTGGGCGCGCTCCTCCGGCGACAGCAGCGACAGCACGTGATCCTCGCGATTGCGCCAGATGGCCCGCCCGGCCGGCCGGTCGAGGGTCACCACGGTTGGAAATTCGTTACAATGACGTTCGATCCTTCGGCTGGAGGAGATGGGCGTCATCGCGCACCCGCTCGCGACCTGATTCTGTTGACCAAAGACCCGACGGAAGCGAGTGCTTCCGCTATATCGGAGGGGGACGGGGATGTTTGATCTATCTCGGGGTAGCGGCTGGTGATGTACCATTGGCTGACCGCCGCCAGCGAGAAGGGTGACGGCAGAACGTCGGGCCAATGCTGTCGTGCCCGTGCGGCGAGCGCATCGATGTCGTGCGTTCGGAGTATGTCCATGGCAGCCGCGACCAGCAACGCCTTCAGCGCTTTCTCAAGTGCTTGCTGAACGTGAAAGGCGGCTGGGTCGTACAACCCATTGGTCAGCAGAATCTGACCGGCCGCGAGATCCTCGTCAGCCTTTGCCAGCCACAACAGCGCCTCCGCCCATTGCACGGAAGCTTGGCGATCATCCCCGCTCATAGACGGTCACGCCATCCCGCAACGCAACATAAGCAAAGGAGCCGACGGCGCGCGCGCGCGAATACAGCTTCGACGCCCGGCACGGGATGATGTCAACGGGCGCGTGATATCCTGCGCGCGCTTGATAGACGGCTGTCGCCGTCAGCCTTTCGGGGGGCGCGTCGTCGTCGAGCACGACCAAAAGGTCGATGTCGCTGTCGGGGCCGGCCTCGCCGCGCGCGGTCGAGCCGAACAGAATCACCCGCCGCGGCCTGAAATAAGCGACCACCGGGTCGAGGAGCTCGGGCGGAACCAGGGGCGCGCGCATGCCCCAATTTACCCGATCGAATCAGCAAGCGAAACCGCGGCTCGTTCGACTGCGTCAACCATCGGGCTTGGTGCCGACCGCGCAATGCAGCGGATGCGCCATGAACAGCAGCCCCTCGGCGGCGGCGCGGTCGCGCTCGCCCTGCCATTGGGCGCGCTCCTCGGGCGACAGCAGCGAGAGCACGTGGTCCTCGCGATTGCGCCAGTTGGGTCCGCCGGGACGGTCGAGGGTCACCAGGGTCGGGAAGCAGACAAGGTCGGCAAAGCCGGCCGCGCGCATCCGGGGGTAGAGGCTGCGGTCGGCTACACCGGCCCGGCCGACCGAATAGGGCGGGGTGTCGACCTTGCCGGCGATCGGCTCGGGCACATCGAGGTTCCACCATTGCTTCATGTCGAGCGCGCGCACCGCGATCCCGGCCCGCCCGCCCGGCCGCAACACGCGGCAAATCTCGGGGATGGCACGGCCGGCATCGCATTCCTCGAGCACCGTGACCGAGTAGACGCAATCGAAAGAGTGGTCCGCAAAGGGCAATGCCTCGGCGTTGCCGTCGGTAAACCGGATCGCGCCGGCGACGCCGTCGGCAGCCGCGAGCGCCGCCGCCTCGCGCAGCAGAAACGGGTTGACGTCGGCCGCGGTAATCGGATTGGCGCCGCCGAGACGTTTCGCCAGCAGGCGCACCAGCGACCCGGCGCCGCAGCCGACCTCCAGAATTGCTTCGCCGGGACGCGGCGCCATGCGGTCGATGAGCCCGTGAAACATCGCCTGATAGCTGCGGTTCTGGGCCCGGTCTTCGAGCGAGGCGACACCGCCGAGATATGGGCCGCCCAGGGTTATGACCGTGAAATGTTCCACCAGCCGCGGGATCGCGGGTTCCCATTGCGACGGCGCCAAAAAGAACGGCAGCAGGATCAGCGCCGGCCCCATGCCGCGGACGCGGTAGGTGATCCCGGCTTGCGACCCCTCCTCGGCAAGCGGGCGCGGCAGGTCCGCGGCACGACCCGCCGCGCCGAGCCGGCTGAGAAAATCGACCATCGCGGCGCTGATTTCGGAGCCGCGGTCGGCAACCGCGTCGGCCCAGCTGCCGGGCGCCTCGTAGCCGGCGAGCGCGACCCGTTCCACGCCCTGCAGCACCCTCGCGGCACGCGCTGTTGCTCCCGCGGACGGGCCGCTTTCGGCTCCGATCAGCAGCATTCGATCTGAGACGTCAGCAAACGGGGCCGGATCGAGGCGGTCCGGAACGCACAGCACGATGCCGGCGACACGGTCCGAATGGCCGGAGGCGAGCGGCGCCAGGTCGCCGGGGATCGGGGTGGCGACATGGGCGGTGCGGATTCCGAGATGGTCCCACAGCGCCAGCAGGCGCTCGGTCGCCGACAACCCGGCTGCCTCTGCCATCTATTCCTCCCGGCCTTCGCTCGTCACCCGCATCCTGGCATCTGCGTCGGGTTTGTCCCAGCCCCAAGAAGGCCCTTCACAACGCAAACGGGGCGGCCAAAGCCGCCCCGTCCGCTTTGTGTCTGCTCAGCCGCAGCTTACCAGTACGGATCGACCCCGTAATAGTTGTGGACGTTGCGTTCCCAGTCGCGGCTGACCGTGCCGGTGTCCCACCCGCCAGTGACGGGCGGTGCGCCCCGCAGCTGGTTCTCGGTTACGTTCAGCTCATAGGCGTCGAGGTTTTCGTTGTAGCGCAGCGCGTGCCACGGCAACGAAACATAGTCCGAGCCCATACCGAGAAACCCGCCAAAGCTCATCACCGCATAGGCGACCTTGCCCGAGCGCTTGTCGATCATGACGCGCTCGATCGTGCCGACCTTGTTGCCGGCGCTGTCGCGCACTGCCGTGCTTTCGACCTTGTCGCTGGCGATCAGGCGGGCGGTCTCACGCACATCGGCGTTGGTTCTCTCAACCGTATCCACTCGCGACCCTCCGTTCTGTTGCTTCTGGGACTCCCAACATCCCCGGCCGAAGGGAGGTTCCGAACGCGCGATCCGCCCTGCACCTGTCCGAAGGTAAACCGGGCGGGCCGCCGTCACCGGGCCGCGCGGCGCCTGAACCTCGGGCTGAGGACAGTCAGGGAGAGGATTTCGAACAGCATTTGCGACCCGATCATCGCGGTGTTGGTGGTGGCGTCATATTGCGGTGCCACTTCGACGACATCCCCGCCGACGATGTCGAGCCCCTTGAGCCCGTGCAGGATCGCCTGCGCCTCGCGCGGAGTGAGCCCGCCGGTCTCGGGGGTGCCGGTGCCGGGGGTGTAGGCCGGGTCGAGCCCGTCGACATCGAACGAAATGTAGGTCGGACCGTTGCCGACGACCGCCCGCGCCCGTTCGATGACGGCGGGGATGCCGAGCCGGTCGACATCCTCGATATGGAGGACGGTCATCCCGGAATTGTACGAAAAGCCCCAGTAGATCTCGGCCGGCCCCCGAATCCCGATCTGGATCGTGCGCTCGGGGTCGAGCGCCCCGGCCAGCACCGCCTGGCGGAACGGCCCGCCATGATGGAATTTGGAACCGTCGACCATGCCCATCGTGTCGCAATGGGCGTCGATATGGACAAGCCCCAGCGGCCGCTCGGCGCCGAGCGACTTCAGGATCGGGTAGGTGATCGAATGGTCGCCGCCGACCGACACCGGACATACCCCGGCCTCGCGGATGCGCTCGTAAAAGAGCGCGATGTCTTCGATCGACTGGTCGAGGCTGTAGCGCGAGCGCATCGGGACGTCGCCGACATCGGCAAGGTTGCACAGGGCGCGCGGGGTGATTTCGAGCGCATGGTTGTAGGGACCGATGCGTTCGACGTCGCGCACCGCGCGCGGGCCAAAGCGGGCGCCCGGGCGGTTGGTGACCCCGAGATCCATCGGCACGCCGATGAGCGCCACGTCGAGACCGGCAAAATCGGCGAGGTCCGCGGCATCCGGCCGATAGGGCTCGTCAAGCAGCGTCGGGATGCCGGCATACGGCATCGGCCGGCGATAGGCGGCGCCGAAAACCAATGACAGCGGCTCGCGAAAACGCGCGGGCGCCACCTCGGTTTCTCTCGCCCCGTTGTATTTGGCGCGCAGCGCGTCGAGCTTGGCCTGGTCGAACATCGCGCCCTCCCATTGGGAAGCTGCCGAGGAAAATCGTCGCAAGCAAAGATATCGCGGCATCGGCGGCGCGAGGCAACCGCGGTCAGCGCCCGCCTTGACCGAGCGGGTTCGGGACGCTGCCGACGCCGAGAAAGATTACCCGCGCCGGCTTAAGATTTCGCGCGCAGCGACATCATCGGAGACTAACGCTGACCCGGTATAGCGTTTGGGAAAGCCAAAGGGAGCAAACCTCCAGGGCAGTCGTTGACTTGATCGATGCAGCCCAGCATCGGCTTGCGACACCCTCGGCGACAGGAGAAGTCATGGCGACGACCATCGGCACCGAAAAAACTCGCGAAAACCTGCTGGAAGACCTGGTCCAGCTCGATTACGACGCGGCCGACGCGTATCAGGCCGCGATCGACCGGCTCGACGAAACGCAGTTTCGCGACCGGCTGCGCGAATTCAAGGGCGACCACCTGCGGCACATCTCCGAAATCGGCGAGATCTTGGAGAGGATGGGCCGCACCCCGCCCAAGCAAGGCGACATGAAGAGCTTGTTGACCCGCGGCAAGGTTGTGATCGGCGGGCTGATGGGCGACAAGGCCATCCTGCAGGCAATGCGCACCAACGAAGCCGACACCAACACCGCCTACGAGCGGGCGGTCAAGTTCCACGGTCTCGACGCCGACACCCGCAACACACTGGAGCGGGCGCTCGAAGACGAGCGGCGGCACTGCCAGTGGATCCTGGACGAGCTCAAAACCCTTTGATCGTTCCCGACGGATTGCCCCCTCTCTCCGTTCGCGGAGGGAGGGCGGTTCGCCCGCATCGCGGCTTGGCGCCGCAACGCGTTTAGCGGTGACCCCGCACCCGCGGCGGCACCAGCACCTTCCAGGGGTCGGGCATCTCGCCGACCGCGGCTTCGATCAATGTCGTGCCGCGGCGCCCGAGCGCGGCGGCGATCTCGCGGCGCAGACCGTCGGGGCTTGTCGTCTTGACCCCGGCGAGGCCGAAGCTTTCGGCCATCTTCGGGAATTGCGGGTTCTGCAGATCGACGCCGATCAGCCGGTTGCCGTAATCCTCTTTTTGCATGCGCCGCACATTGCCGTAGGCGCCGTCGGCAAAAACGATCGCGACGACATCGATGCCGTGGCGGGCCGCGGTCGACAATTCCTGGACGTTGTACATGAAGCCGCCGTCGCCCGAGACCGATACGACCGGCCGGTCGGAGCGGCCGACCTTGGCGCCGAGTGCCGTCGCAAAGCCAAAACCTAAGGTCCCCTGATAGCCGCTGTGGATGTAGGTGCGCGGCTGATAGACCGGGAACGCCACGCGCCCGACATAGCCGACCTGGGTCAAGTCCTCGACATAGATGCCGTCATCGGGCAATTCGGCGCGGATCGCGCGCAAATACTCGCATTGCGGGCCGAGCCGCTCCTCGAGCCGGGCCAAAGTCGCGGCCTTAAGCGTTTCGAGCTCGTCGTGGCGCGAGGGGCGTTTTGGCGCGAGCCGGTCGAGCGCATGGTGGAGGGCGGCGAGGCCGGTCTTGGCGTCGGCGACGATCCCGAGCGACGGCTTGAAAAAGCGCGTGATCTCGGTTGGGTCGATGTCGATGCGGATCAGCTTCAGGTCGCGGTCGACGCCCCAGCGCAGTTGCGGCTGGTGCAGGCGGGTCCCGACCGCGAGCACGACATCGGCGTCGCGCCACAATTCGTGACCGGCGAGCGCCGACTGTGCGAGATAGTGCCGGTCGCTGAGGATCCCCTTGCCGCCGGTGTGGCTGACGACCGGGGCCTGCAGCAGTTCGGCGATCGCCAGCAATTCTTCGCCCGCGTCGACGGCGCCGCCACCGACAAAGATCAGCGGCTTTTTCGCTGCCGCCAGCAATTGCGCCGCCTCGGCGATCTGATCGGGGTCGGGCTCGGTCGGGGGCGGCGGCATCTCGGTGGTCGGGAGGGCGACCTCGGTCGCCAGCGCCAGCACGTCGGGCGGGATTTCGAGACCGACCGGGCGCGGGCGGCCGTCGCGCAGCTGGCGAAAGGCCTCGTTGACCCGCTTGCCGACCTCTGTCGGGTGGTCGATGCGCGCCGCCCATTTGGTCAGGCTGCGCAGGATGCCGAGCTGGTCGGGGATCTCGTGCAACAGGCCGTAGGCGCGCCCGATCATGTCCGACTGCACCTGGCCGCTGATGCACAGCACCGGCGCGTTCGTCGCGTAGGCGGTCGACAGTGCAGCGGTCGTGTTCAGAAAACCCGGCCCCGGCACGACGGCGTAGGTCGCGATTTTGCCGGTGGCGCGGGCATAGCCGAGCGCCATGTAGGCCGCACCCTGCTCATGGCGGGTGTGGATCACCCGCAGCGCGTCGCCAGCGTCGTAAAGCGCGACAAAGAGGGCGTCGTTCTGCACCCCCGGCAGTGCAAAGATCGTGTCGACGCCATGGCGGCGCAGCATCTCGACCAGCGCCCCGCCCCCCGTCATCTTGGTCATCGCACAGGCTTCCCCTTCGGCTTTGAACCTGCCGCCTTATTCGGCGGCGGCCTTCGGTTCGTCGCTTAAGATAGTCGACATGATCAGATCGCGTTTTCCCGAGGCGTGCTGTAAGTCCCAGCCCACAGGCTCGCCGTCTTCGCCGACATCGAGCATCACATCCTGCTCGACCTCCCGTGTTCGCTTGGCCGGCAACAGTCTGAGCTCAATGTAAAGGCTATCCGTCGATTTGTCGTATGAAAGCCTAACGCTCAGGTGCCCCGGCCGCAGCGAACGATTCCGCCGCTATTGAGGTTCGCGATAATCCCGTGGCGCATCACGACGATAATGGTCGTCGTCCGCACGAAAGCCGTCGCCGTTGCGTGCGCACATCCCGTCGAACAGCGCCGGACTGAAGGTCCCGGTGATTATTCCCCACTTGAACCAAACCAGAACAGCGAGACCCACGAATAGCCATCCGAACGGGTTGAGAGGACCAACCGCAGCAGGGGCGGCGCCGCAAAACCCGCCGACAGCGAACAGCAGGAGAACCACTGTTACAATAATGCGGCGCATCATGGCAGCCATGCTCCGAGATGGCCCATACGGAAAGAGCATCTTACGCCGATTACTCCGACCGATCCATAAAGCCGGCCCCGTCTGACCGCGATCGCGCGAAGACGGACGCACACGCCTGGCGCGACCGACCAATGGTCTCAAATAATGGCTTATTGCTCGAATTCGTAGCGGTAGGCGCTGTTGTGGCGGCGGATCCGGCCGACGGTCGGCGTCGGGAAATGCGCCGGCAGCAGGCGGGTGCCGCGCTCGGCGTGCTCCTCGACGAGACGAGTGCGGGTCGTGCGCGACAAGTCGCGGTCGCTGCACGCAAAAGTTGACCATTCCGGCTTGATCAGCTGCAGCGGGTGGTGGACCACGTCGCCCATAAAGACCGCGGTGTCGGCGCCCGAGCGCGCATGGATCACGACATTACCTGGCGTGTGGCCGGGGGCGGGCTCGAGCCACAGCCCGTCTTCAAGCGCGAAATCGTCGTCGACGAGCTGCGACTGGCCGGTGCGCACGACCGGCAAGACGCTGTCCTCAAAGGCGCGGCGGTGCGGCGTGTCCTCGCCGTTTTGCTTGTGCAGGCCCTCCCAGTGGCTGTACTCGCGGCGCGCCATGACATAGCGGGCATTGGGAAAGGTCGGGACCCAGCGGCCGTTTTCGAGCCGGGTGTTCCAGCCGACATGGTCCCAGTGAAGATGGGTGCACATGACAAAATCGACCGCCTCGGGCTGCACCCCGGCGGCGGCGAGATCGGCGAGATAGCTCGTACGCATCCGGTGGAATTGCGCGCGGGTCGGGCGCTCCTTGTCGTTGCCGAGACAGGAATCGACCAGGATCGTGTGATGCCCAGTCTTGATCACAAAGCTGTGGAAGCTGAACATCAGCCGGCCGCTCGCCGGCTCGATCAGCCGCGGCCCCAGCAAATCGGCGTTGGCGCGCACGATCTCGGGGTCGAAATCGGGGAAAAACTCGTGCGGCGCCAGAAACGGCCCCTCGTATTCGGTGACGCGATGGACCTCGAAACCGCCGATCCGGGCGAGCTGCATCTTCCCCTCCGCGTTTGCTCAGGACCGATTTGCAAAGAGCCTACGCTCGCCCGGCGGCGCGGTCGATAGCGCCGAGGCTTAGTGTCCGGCCCGATATGAGGCTGACGATCCGGTACGGCCGCTCCCGCTTCGCGGGTATGACGATCAAAGGCTTTGGGCCTTTTCTTTTCCGATCGGGAGCTCAGGCCTCGACGAGATCGAGCCGACGCTTAACGGGCGCAATGTCCCCAGCTATCCGGTCGACCCGGCCGGATACATTGGCGTATTGAGCTTCAAGCAGACCCAGCCGCTGTTTGATCTCATTTCCGCGATGTCGGCGCGGATGGCGCGGAGATGTTCGAGAATCAAATCGGCGCGCTGGTCGCTCATGGTCCGGATTTTGGGCTTTCACTGGTCATCGCGCAAGCTGGTAGGCGCGAAAGGGAATCGAACCCCTGACCTTTCCCATGTGGTGGGAACGCTCTGCCACTGAGCTACGCGCCTGCGGGTTTGCCGTTCGGCGCAAACTTACACCGAAACGGCAGCAAGGGGTTAATCCCGCCATAACGGCTGGCGCGCGTGCTCGTCGAACCGACCGGGAGCAGCTATGATGCGCCGTCGTTTACCCGGTGGCGTCGGCTCTCCCTTTGCAGCGGGTCTTCCGACAGCCGGTGCAGCCGTCGCGGGGAGGTTTGCCGATGATCGACGCGGCTGAGGCGCTCGATGACTACCGCCGCCGGCACCCCGGCGCACCGCCCCCATCCGACGGCCGCTTCTATCGTCAGCACGCACCCGAATTGATCCGCTGCGCGGTCCGGCCGGCCACCGCCGAGACCTGGCTGCAACCCCATTTTCACACCCCGCAGGCGAAGGTGATCCTGTTGGAGATTTCGGCCCGTTACGCCGCGCTGATGGAAGGCGGCGCCTGGGAGGACCGCGGCGACGACGACCCGGTCGTGGTCCACGCCGCCGCCAACAGCGCCGGGCGCATCGTGTGGAACGGGGCGCATCGCCTTGGCGCGGTCATGCTCCTCGGCCGCCCATTCGCCTTGCCGATCCGGTTCTGCCGCTGAGCCCGGCATTCCC
Organism: uncultured Alphaproteobacteria bacterium; assembly: GCA_963712825.1. Classification (GTDB taxonomy): domain Bacteria; phylum Pseudomonadota; class Alphaproteobacteria; order ATCC43930; family CGMCC-115725; genus AP-15. Next base: position 355,662 of record CAVQJP010000024.1, on the reverse strand, counting down.
GGCGGCTTTGCGGCCGCGCGCCCGGCGCTGGCCGATTCCCGCAAGACCGACTAGGCTGCTGCGCCTTCGCGTCGCACGACATCAGGATGGCCTTGTTCAACGGGGAGACCCCATGCGTATTCGCCGAGCTGCGATTTCGGCAGCGTTCGCTGCCGGGCTCGCCACCCTGCCGCTCTCGACCGCGACGGCGCAGTACTATCCGCCCTGCTCGCCGTTTCCACTGTTCTGGCCGTTCTGCGTGGTGGGCGCGGTGGTCGGCACCGCCGCGGCAGTCGTCACCGCGCCGTTCCGGGCATTAGCGGGGGCGCCGCCCTTCTATTACCCGTATTACGGGCCGGCTTATCCGCCGCCGCCCTATTACCCGCCCGAAAATTACCCGCCGCCGGGCTACAACGCGCCGCGCTGATCCACCCCTGCCGAGCGCACCCGGCGACCGCACCCATAAGTTCCGCTGAATGGTCGCAGGAATGGTGGGCGCGACAGGGATTGAACCTGTGACCCCACCCGTGTGAAGGGTGTGCTCTCCCGCTGAGCTACGCGCCCGATCCCAGCCGCCGGCATTTAGCGGGCGGGTCCGGAACCTGTCAAGCCGGCGGCCGGCTGCGCTTTGCCATCGGAGGCGGTAAGCTCGCCAGGAGCTTCGCATTCGGAGAAACGAGCATGCAGCGGCATCATTTGGGGAAACTGTGGCCGGTGTCGGCGTTGAGCTTGGGCGGCGGCGGCCTCGGCATGGTGTGGGGCGAGACCACCTTTGCGGAATGCGTGGCGACCGTGCATGCCGCGGTCGCGGCCGGCATCAGCCTCTTCGACCTGGCGCCGCGCTATGGCGACGGCAAGGCCGAGGAGGTGGTCGGCGCGGCCTTCGCCGGCAAGTTGCCCGAAGGCGTCCGGGTGACCAGCAAATGCAATCTCGGCGAGCTGCCGCCGGCGGAAATCGAACCGACCCTGCGCCGGTCGATCGAAGAAAGCCTGCGGCGGCTACGGTTGTCTCGCCTCGATTTGTTCTTTTTACATTCGAATGTCGTGCCCGATTCGGTCCATCGTTCGCGCCGCCCGGACGCCGCCTCGCGGATGACCCTCTACCAGACGTTTGTCGACCATGTCCGGCCGGTGTTCGAGAAGCTCGTCGCCGAGGGGCTGGTCGGCGCCTGGGGGCTGACCGGGATCGGCCATCCCGACACGATCATCCGGCTCATCGGCGAAACCCCGGCCCCGGCGGCGGTGCAGTGCATCGCCAACCTGCTCGACTCGCCGGGCGCGCTCAAATTCTTCGACGGGCCGGCCAAGCCGCGCGCGATCGTCGCCGCGGCGCGCGCGAACGGGGTCGGCGTCATGGGCATCCGCGCGGTGCAGGCGGGCGCCCTGACCAATGCTCTCGACCGCCCCCTGCCGCCGGACCATCCCGAGATGCGCGACTACGCCCGCGCCGCCGGGTTGCGCCGGCTCTCGGCGGAGCTGGGCACGAGCCCGGCCGCACTCGCGCATCGCTACGCCTTGGCGCTCGGCGTCGACACCCTGGTGCTCGGGGTCAAGAACCGGACCGAGCTTGCCGAATGCGTTGCCGCCGCCGAAGCCGGCCCGTTGTCCGCGGAGCTGATGGCGCGGGTCGACCGGTCGGTTGCCGCGGCCTGAGCACTCTCGCAGCGCTTTACCCTTCCGCAGCGCGCAGCGCGTGGAAGCCGCGGTCGAGGTCTTCGATCAAATCCTGCGGGTCTTCGAGACCGATGTGGAGGCGCAGGGTCGGGCCCTCGGGCTCCCAGCGTGAGGCGGTGCGGATGCGCGCCGGGGTCGTCGGCTGGATCAGGCTTTCGAAGCCGCCCCAGCTGGCGCCGATGCCGAAGAGATCGCCCGGCGGCGCTCGCCCAGCGTCTGCCGACGTGCGATTGTAACGGCCAACCGCCACGCAATCGCCAAAGTTGGGATCGACGATCGGCCGGCGCGGAGGTCCGGCGATCGGCCGAAACCGGCCGGCGTCGTGTCGATCGGCCGGCGACGGCATGGATGCGAGGGGATGCGGCAATGAGGTTTGGAGTTGCGGCCCTGATCGCCCTATTTCTGGCTGGCTGCTCCGATTCGACCCCGGTGGCGCCGGCCGGCGCCACCGAATCCCCGGCGATGGTTGCAAAAAACTGCGCCGACCCGCAATGGAAGGACAAAAATCTCGGCCTCTGGTACTCGGTTTGCCGGCAGCCAATGAATTGGTGAGCCGCGGTCGCCGCTCAGAATTTTTTGAAGCATTCGCGCCCGGTTCCCTGCAGCGCCTGGCAGTCGACGACGACGGCGTTTCTTCCCCGCGGCGGGATCTGCACGGCATAGCTTTTTCCATCTCGGCAGCGCACGCTCCAATAGGCAAAGCCCCTGGCGTGCCCGCTTGTCGTCACCCCCATCGGAAAGGTGGCGACGCCGACGCAACCCTTGTGCAGGCTGTTGCCGAGGGCCTGCGCCCGCTGCGCCTCCGGCATCGCCAGCAGACGGTCGTTGGTTGAGTTTCCCGAACCCGCCGCCCGCGCCTCGGCCCCGCACCCGCCGGCTGCTGCCAACACCACCGGCGCAAGAAGCGCCGCCAGCAGCAATACACGCCCGCGCATGGCCCACCCCTCAGCTTGTCGGCAGCACAGTATCGGTCGGGGTGCGCCGCCGCAACGCGGGCGGACGGCACTGGCGGATGTCGAACATTCGGCAAAACCAAAGGAACCCCGCGCGATAGGATGACGCGGGCATCGCCGCCGTACTAGGATCGGCGCCGAAGCACGGCGGCGGGCGGCGCCGCAAAATTTGATGCGGAGGAGACCTATGGCGAAGAACAAGATCGCGATCGTCGGCGCGGGTGCGGTCGGCGCCTATGCCGGTGCCCATATGGTGCAGGCGGGCGAAGACGTGACCTACATCGACCCGTGGCCGGAAAACGTCGAGGCGATCCGCAAAGACGGGCTGCGCGTGACCCACATTCGCGACGTCGAGCCGTTCACGGTCAAGCCGAGGGCGCTCCACCTGACCGAGGCGCAGCAGCTCGCCAAGGAAGCGCCGATCGACATCGCCTTTGTCTGCATGAAGTCCTACGACACCGCCTGGGCGACGACGATGATCAGGCAGTACCTGGCGCCGACCGGGTTTGTCGTGTCGCTGCAAAACTGCATGAACGAGGAGACGATCGCCGGCATCGTCGGCTGGGGCAAGACGATGGGGTCGATCGCGAGCTCGATCACCGTCGAATTGCATGCGCCGGGCCAGGTGCGCCGCGCCGCCGGCAAGTCGGGGTCGCGCCACACCGTCTTCCGCGTCGGCGAGGTCCACGGCCGCGTCACCGACCGGGCGAAGGAAATCTGCCGGCTCGTCGGCTACGCCGACAGCGCGATGGTGACCGAAAACCTGTGGGGCGAGCGCTGGTCAAAGCTCGTCACCAATGTGATGGGCAACGGGCTGTCGGCGTGCACCGGCATGATCACCCGCGACATGACCAAGAACGACGCGATCCGGCATTTCTCGAACCGGCTTGCCAGCGAGGCAATCCGCGTCGGCCAGGCGCTCGGCTACACCTTTGACGAAGTCAGCCACATGGACCCGGAGACCCTGGCCCGGGCCGGCGAAGGCGATCCGGCGGCGCAGAAGGAGATCGACGACCACCGCCTCGCCGAAGCCAGCCGCCCCGGCGGCGGCGAGCACCGCCCGTCGATGGGCCAGGACATGGTCAAGGGCCGGCGCACCGAGATCCAGTTTCTGAACGGGTTTGTCGTGAAGAAGGGCGAGGAGGTCGGGATCGCGGCGCCGACAAACCAGATCCTGACCGACATCGTGACCCGCGTCGAACGCGGCGAGCTGAAGCCCGACCCCAAGCACATCACCGATCTGCGCCTCAACTGAGGCGCCGGACAGACCCTCATCCATCCTGCCAACGGCTGGGCCCCCCTCTCCCGCAACGCGGGAGAAGGCGCCGACCCCCGGACTGCGATCCGGGGGGAGACGGGTGAGGGCGCGTCAGGGAACCACAGCGGGGGAGCCAATCATGCTCGCGCTCGTCAACACTCCGAACGGTGCCGCACCGGTCGAGATCCGCGAGGTGCCGGAACCGGCGCCGGCGGCGAACGAGGCGGTCGTCGAGGTCCATGCGTTTTCGCTGAACCGCGGGGAGCTGCGGCTGATGCAGACCCGCCCCGAGGGGTGGCGGCCGGGTCAGGACATCAGCGGGGTCGTGCTGCACGCCGCTGCCGACGGCGCCGGTCCGAAGGAGGGTGCTCGGGTCGTGGCGCTGACCGACGGCGCCGGCTGGGCGCAGCGCGCGGCGGTGCCGGCGCATCGCATGGCAACGCTCGCCGACAATGTCGGCTTCGACGAGGCGGCGGCGCTGCCGGTCGCGGGTCTGACGGCGTTGCGCACCCTGCGGCACGGCGCGCCATTGCTCGGCAAGCGGGTATTGGTGACCGGGGCCGCCGGCGGGGTCGGCCACATGGCGGTGCAGATCGCCGCGCGCTCGGGGGCGCATGTCACCGCCATCGTCGGCTCGCCCGAGCGCGGGCGGCACCTGCGCGGCGCCGACGCAATTGTCGACGGCGTGGACAAGGCCGAGGGCCGGTTCGCCCTGATCCTCGAAGCCGCGGGCGGCGCCTCGCTTGCCGCCGCGATCGTGCGGGTCGAGGCGAAGGGGACGATCGTGATCTTCGGCAATTCGTCGGGAGAGCCTACCGCGGTCAATTTCCGCGACTTCGCCGAGCACCCGAACGCCCGCATCCAGAGCTTTTCGTATTTCACCTCCGAGCCGGAAGAGCGGTTTGCGCCCGACCTGGCGCTGCTGGCGGCGCTCGTCGCCGACGGTTCGCTGAAGCCGGCGCTGGTCGTGAGCAGCTGGCGCGACCTCGCCCGGATCGGACCCGAATTGCGCGACCGGCGGATCCCGGGAAAGGCCGTCTTTCGCGTCGAGCATGGCTGACCGCTCCCACGGGCGAGGAGATCAGAGCATGGCGTCCGACCGCGTCCGTCTGAGCGTCGCCGAGGCCCGCGAGCATTCGGAGCGCGCCCTGCGCGGCATCGGCTACGACGCCGAGGAGGCGCGCATCCTCGCCGACCACATGATCGACGCCGCACTGTGCGGCTATGAATATTCGGGGCTGGCGAAAATCCTGAACATCCCCGAGCACCGCCGCTTTCAGCGCCCGCGCCGGCCGATGACGGTGGTGCGCGAAACCGCGGTCTCGGCGCTGTACGACGGCGGCAACAGTGTCGGCATGCTGGCGATGTACCACGCCGCGCGCGCCGCGATCGCCAAGGCCGAGGCGCACGGGTTTGCGCTCGTCGGCGTCACCAACAGCTGGATGAGCGGACGCAGCGCGTATTATTGCGAGATGATCGCTGAGGCCGATCTCGTCGGCATCCACACCGCGAGCTCGTCGCGCAGCGTCGCACCATTCGGCGGCGCCCGCGCGGCGCTCGGGACCAACCCGATCGCCTTTGGCATGCCGTCGTCGCGGGGACCCGTGGTTCTCGACATGGGCACCTCCGCCTTTATGGCGACCGAGCTGGCGTTGCGCGAGCGGCTCGGGCAGCTGTTGCCCGAGGGTGTCGCGATCGACCCGGAAGGCCGGCCGACCCGCGACCCGGCCGCGGCGCGTCTGGGCGCATTGCTGCCGTTTGGCGGCTATAAGGGTTATGGCCTCGGGTTTGTCGTCCAGGCGCTGGGGGTGCTTGCCGGCTCGGCGATGGACCCCGAGGGGGATGACGGCTATCTGTTCGTCGTGTTCAAGCCCGACCTGCTGGTGCCGCTCGACGAGTTCAAGCGCGAGGTCACGGCACTCGTCGACCGCATCAAGAGCGTCCCCCGCGCCGCCGGGGTCGAGGAGATCCGCATTCCGGGCGAGCGCGCCTTTGCCAGCCGCGAGCGCCTGCTGAGCGAGGGGATCGAGGTCGACCGCCTCGTCTATGACGCGCTTGCGGCATGGCAGCGCTGAGCGCCACGGCCGGACGCCGGGACAGCCGCGCCATGAAACCCGCACCCCTCTCCTGGCTGCTGGCGCCGGTTCACCTGGCGGCACTCGCGACCTCCGCCAAATCTTATCGCGACAACCCGTTTATCGGCAGCCGGGCGCTCAACCGGGCCGGTCTGCACGTCGTGCGCATGCGGCTCGCCCAGCGCATGGCCGAGGGGCGGCGTGCGCGCATGGCGGGGCTGACATCGCGTGAAGACCAGATCGCGTTCCGGCGCGACGGGTTTGTCGTCAAGCCGGCGTTTCTGCCCGCGCCGGTCTTTGCTGCGCTCAAGGAGCAGGTGCTCGGCTTTGCGGCGCCGGCGCGCGAGCAGACCGAGGGCGACGCGGTCACCCGCCGCATCGCGCTCGACCGCCGGGCGCTGACGCGGCTGCCGGCGGTGCGCGGCTTGGTCGAAAGCACCGAATGGCTGGGGCTGATCCGCCATGTCGCTTCGTCCCGGCTGGCGCCGCTCGTCTACATCCAGACGATCTTCGCGCGGTCGCGTCAGGGGGCGCCCGACCCGCAGACCCGGCTCCATGCCGACACGTTTCATCCGACGGTCAAGGCGTGGCTGTTCCTGACCGATGTCGGCGAGGACGAAGGTCCGTTCGTCTACGTGCCGGGGTCGCACCGGCTGACTCCGCGGCGGCTGGCCTGGGAACGGCGGGTGTCGCTGACGGCGCGCCATCATCCCGACATCGAATCCGCGAGAGGCTCGCCGCGGATCACCGCCGCTGAAATCCGCCGCCTCGGCCTCGGCGAAGCGAAAAGATTCGCAGTGCCGCAAAATACGTTGATCGTCGCCGACACGATGGGATTTCACGCCCGCGGCGAATCGGCGCGCCAGTCCGCGCGCGTCGAGATCTGGGCTTACGGCCGCCGCAATCCGTTTTTGCCGTGGCTCGGTTTCGACATCGCCGCGATGCCTCTGATCAAAGGTCGTGCCGTGCCGCTCTATTGGTTCGCCATGGATTGTTGCGAGCGGCTGCGGCTGACCCGTAATCCGTGGCGCCGGGCCGGTGTCATGGCGCCGCTCGACACGCCCGGCAGGCCATAGCTCGGCCGCGCCGACCAAAATATGTCATCTTCACACCGGGCTTATTTTTGCCATGCTGGGCGCGGGCGGCGGGTTGCGCGTAGGTTGGGGTTCTGACTGTCCTCGCGATAGTTGACATGCAACCGATCTTCGATGACGACAGGTGGGGCGGTCTCTCAAACTTTAGTCATCCGCGCGGTCGGCGCTCCTGGCGCCGCAGGTGAGGGGGAGAGGGGGAAAGTTGGTGGTGCGGAGCGGCCGTCCGGCGGTCATGCGCGACGAGCCGATTGCCATCGTCGGGGCGTCCTGCCGTTTTCCCGGCGCCGACGAACTCGAGGCGTTTTGGCAATTGCTCATTGCCGGAGTAGATGCCGTCGGCGCGGTCGACGCCGGCCGATGGGCGACGCGGTTTTTCTACCATCCGGACCGCGGCGAGGCCGGCAAGAGCTACAGCTGGGCCGCCGGTCTGATCGACCGCGTCGACCGCTTCGAGCCGTCCTTCTTCGGAATTTCGCCGCGCGAGGCGGCGCAGATGGACCCGCAGCAGCGCATCCTCTTAGAGCTGGTATGGCACGCCTTTGAGGATGCCGGGATCCCGCCAAGCCGGTTTCACGGCGCCGACACCGGCGTCTATGTCGGCGCCTCGGCGACCGATTATTCCGATCTGCGGCTCGGCGACCCGGCCGGCGCCGATTCGTATTTCATGACCGGAAATGCGCTGAGCCTGCTCGCCAACCGCATTTCTTACGTGTTCGACCTGCGCGGCCCCAGTCTTGCCGTCGACACCGCCTGCTCGTCGTCGCTGGTGGCCCTGCACCATGCCTGCGAGGGGATCCGCGCCGGACTGATTTCGAGCGCGGTCGTCGGCGGCGTCAACCTGCTGCTGACGCCTTATCCGTTTCTCGGCTTTTGCCGGGCGTCGATGCTGTCGCGCCGCGGCCGCTGCTTTGCCTTTGACGAACGCGCCGACGGCTATGTCCGCGGCGAGGGCGCCGGTGTGGTGATCCTGAAGCCGCTCGCCGACGCGGCTGCGGCGCGCGACCCGATCCGCGCGGTGATCCTGGCGACCGGCTCCAATTCGGACGGCCGCACCATCGGCGTGTCCCTGCCGAGCGAGGCCGCCCAGTCGGCATTGCTGCGGGCCGTCTACAAAGATGCCGGGATCGCAGCCGACGACATCGCCTTTTTCGAGATGCACGGCACCGGAACCCCGGCCGGAGACCCGGTCGAAACCGCCGCCGTCGGCCGCGCTCTGGCAGCGGGCCGCAGCGAGGCGCTGCCGATCGGCTCGGTCAAAACCAATATCGGCCATCTCGAGCCGGCCTCGGGAATGGCCGGGCTGCTCAAGGCCGCGCTGGCGCTTGACCGCGGCGTCGTGCCGCCGACCCTGAATTGCGAAACGCCAAACCCAAAAATCGACTTCGCCGGACTGAACCTGCGGCTGGCGCGCGCGGCCGAGCCGATCCTCCTCGCCAAGGAACGCCGCGTCGCCGGCGTCAATTCGTTTGGTTTCGGCGGCACCAATGCGCATGTCGTTCTTGCCGCGCCGCCGCCGCGCGACCGCGCCGCGGAAGCCTCGGCGATGCCGCCGGCGCTGGTGATCTCGGCTGCAACCAAAGCCTCGCTGCGCGAGCTCGTCGCCGGCTGGCGCATGCGGCTCGCCGCGGCGACCGACAAAAAGCTGCCCGGATTGCTGCGGGCTGCCGCCCGCGGGCGCGATCATCATCGCGAGCGGCTTGCGGCAGTGGGTGCGGACGGCGCGGCGGTTGCTGCGGCGCTGGAGGATTTTCTCGAAGGCCGGGCGGCACCGGAGCTCGCCGCCGGAACCTCGGTCGAGGGCAAGCTCGCCTTTGTCTTTTCCGGCAACGGCGCCCAGTTTCCGGGCATGGGCCGCGCGGCATGGCACGCCAACGCCGCGTTCCGCAGCGCCGTCGAAACCGTCGACCGGGTTTTGCGGCCGCAGCTTGGCTGGTCGGTCGCCGACCGCATCGAGGGCGGCGTCGGCGCCGACGAGCTGGAACGCACCGACGTCGCCCAGCCGCTGCTGTTCGCGATCCAGGTCGGGATCGTCGGCGCGCTGCGCAGCGTCGGGATTGTTGCCGAGGGGCATGTCGGCCACAGCGTCGGCGAGATCGCCGCCGCCTGGGCCGCCGGCACGTTGCCGCTTGCCGACGCGGCGCGCGTCGTGATCGCCCGCAGCAGCAGTCAGCAGCGCACCCAGGGCGCCGGGCGGATGGCGGCGTTGGCGCTCGGCGAGGAGGCCGCCCGCGACTTTCTGGTCGAGATCGGCAGCGACGCCGAGATTGCGGCGCTCAACGCCACGCGCTCGGTGACGATCTCCGGGACCGGCGCAGAAATCGAGCAGCTCGCTGCGGAGGCCCGCGGTCGCGGCGTCTGGTGCCGTCCGCTCGACCTCGATTTTGCGTTCCATTCGCGGCTGATGGAGCCGGTGCGCGACGAGTTGCTCGCCAACCTCGCCGGGCTCGCGTCGCAGCCGCCGGACGCGACCCTGGTGTCGACCGTTACCGGCGCCGCCGTGACCAACGCTCCGCTCGATGCCGAGCATTGGTGGCGGAACATCCGCCACCCGGTCCGCTTTTCCGACGCGACCGCGGCGCTGGCCGGCGCGGGCTATCGGCTCTTTGTCGAAATCGGGCCGGGCCCGATCCTGAATTCCTATCTGGTGGACGGTCTGCGCGCCGCCGAGGCGGAGGGCCGGGTCCTCGCCAGCCTGACGCGCGAGGACGGCGACGCCGATCCGTTTGCGGCGATTGCCGGGCGCTGCTACGCAGCCGGTTGCGACCTGCCCTCGGCCGCGGTCTTCGACGGCGACGCCGACCCCCGCGGACTGCCGCTTTACCCGTGGAACCGCGAGCGCTTCTGGTTCGACAAGACGGTCGAGGCGGTCGAGCTGGAAAACCCGCCCTTCGATCACCCGCTGCTCGGCTTTCGCCAGGCGGGTCCCCTGCCCTACTGGATCAATCACCTCGACGACAAGCTCGTGCCGTGGATTGCCGACCATGCAATCGAAGGCGTCCCGGTGCTGCCGGCGGCGGCGGTCATCGAGGCGGCGCTGGCCGCGGCTTTGCGGCGCTGGCCGGAGGCGGCGGTGCTGGAGGCCCTCGACGTCGAGCTGCGACGCCCGCTGCCGTTCGACAAGGGGCGGATGCGGGAACTGCGCATGGCGCTCGTCTCCGACGACGGCGACTGGGAGCTGGCGAGCCGGCAGCGCCTGTCCGACGAGCCGATGACGACCCACGCGGTCGGCCGTATCGCCGCCGCCGGCGTCGTCTCGGCTCGCCTGGCTTGGCCCGACCCCGCGCCGACCGGTGGGATCGACGGCGCCAGCCTGTATCGGATTGCGGCCAATGCGGGGCTTGATTACGGCAGCCGGTTTCAGACGGTCGATCGCGTCGATCTCTTCGGCTCCGATCGCGCCGTAGTGCATTTTGCTCCAGCCGCAATCGGCGAGCCTCTCGACGGCTATGTGCTGCATCCGGCGCTGCTCGACGGTGCATTGCAGGGATTGCTGGCAATGCTGGCCGCGGCCGGGCAGCAGGCCAGCTTTCTGCCATGGCGCTTTGCGAGAGCTCGGGTCGCGGCGCCGTTTGGACGCGTCTGCCGTTCCGCCCGGCTGAAGCTGACGCGGATCGGGGTCAGATCGGCGGCGGCGGATGTTGAGCTCTATGACGACGCCGGCGAAATCGTCGCCGCGCTGGAGGATTGCTGGTTCCGCAAGGTCGAGCTTGGCCGCCGCGGTTCCGCCGAGCGCCTGTTCCGCGTCGACCTGGTTCCGGCGCCGCTGGCCGAAGACGCCGCGCCCGCGGTTCTCGACGACGCTGGCGTGGTTCTGGCGCGGCTTGCCGGCGAGCGCGCCGCCGCTCCCGAGCGCGGCGAGCAGGGGGCGCTGATAGAAGCCCTGATCGGCGCCGCGGGGTTCGCGATTGTGGGCGAGCTGGCCGCACCCGGCGAGACTTTTTCGGTTCGCGAGCTCGTCGACCGGGAACTGGTCGCCGCCGCTTCGAGCGGGCTCGCGGAGTGTCTGCTGCGGTCCCTCGAAAATCTCGGCGGCGCCGTCGAGAGCGACGGAGATTGGCGGCTCGAAGCCGCGGCCGAGCTGCCCGACCCCGCTGAAATCTGGCGCCTGCTGCTGGCCGACGCGCCGGATCTGGTGGCCGAGCTGGCGCTCCTCGCCACCGCTCGCGACCGCCTGCAGCACATCCTCGCCGACGGGCCGGGGTCGTCCCCACCCGCGTCGCCGGCGATGGTCGAGCATCTGCTGCAAGCCTCGCCGGCGAGCGCGTCGGGCATCGACCTGTTGTGCGACGCGCTGCGCGCGATCGTTGGCGACTGGCCGGCCGGGCGGCCGTTGCGCATCCTCGAAATCGGTGCGATCGGAACCCTCACCCGCCGCGTGCTGCAATCCCTGGCGCCCTCTGCGCGCGCGATCGTCTATCGGGCAGCGAGCCCCGATCCGGAGCAAGCGGATCGGCTGTCTACGGTAACGCGGGCCTTTCCCGGCGCCTCCGCCTGTGTGTGGGCGCCGGGTGAAGCAAGCGACGCCCTCGGCAACGAGCATTTCGACATCGTCCTGATGGCCAATGCCGGCGCATGGCTGCACCTCGATGTCGCGCGGTTGTCAGCGCTGCGCGAGCGGCTCGCGCCGGGCGGCCTGGTGCTTGCGGTCGAGCCGGAGCCGAACCCGCTGTGGAACATTGTCTTTGGACAGACCGCCGGCTGGTGGGTGCCCGACCGGTCGGGCCGCATGGCGTCGCCGCTGCGCTACGGCGACGAGTGGCGGGCCGAGCTCGCGGCTGCCGGTTTTCTCAACACCGGCACCGCCTCGGTCGGTTCCGCGCCATGGCCCAGCGCCGTCGTGTGGGGCAGCGCGCCGCCGGCCGCCGAACCGTCCGCCGGCGCACCTGTCGAGCCCCATGCCATTACCCTCTTTGCCGAAAAGACGCGGCTGCAGGGAGCGGTGCTGGACCGCTTGGAAGCTGCCGGTCATCGCGTGACCACACTGCCGCCGAGCGGCCATGACGCCTTATTGAGCCGCAGCGTCGGGACGCATGGCGGTCGGGAGACAATCGTTTTTCTGGCCGAAGCGCCGGCGGCCGAGACCGGGGCCGCGCAGCAGATGGCGCTGCTGGCGCGCATCGCCCATGTCGCGGAAGAACGGCGGGCCGCGTTATGGGTCGTGACCAGCGACGCCCAGCAGCCGGCGTCACCCGCTTCAAAGGCGGACGGGCTCGTCGGCGCCGGATTGTGGGGACTAGGCCGCGTCCTCGCCAACGAGCTGCCGCGGCTGATGGTTCGGCTGGTCGATTTTCCGGGCGCCGCCGCACCCGGTCTGCGCGCCCGCCGGATTGCCGATGAAATCGCCGCGGCGACCCCGGAAACCGAGGTCGCCTGGACCTCGCAGGGGCGCCATGTATTGCGCCTGCGCCCGGGCTTGCCGCAGCGCTTGGCGGCGCCGCAGGACGCGCTGGCGCTGGCGGGAAGCCCCGCCGGCGGGTTCGAGTCGCTGGGCTGGGAAACGATCGTCCCGCAAGCGCCGGGCGCGGGCGAGGTTGAGATCGAGGTATGCGCCGCCGGTCTCAACTTTCGCGACGTCATGTGGGCGATGGGCCTTTTGCCCGAAGAGGCGCTGATCGACGGCTTTGCCGGTGCGCGTTTCGGGCTCGAATGCGCCGGGATCGTCCGCGCGCTCGGCGCCGGGGTTGGCGATTTGGCGATCGGCGACCGGGTCATGGCCTTCGCCCCGGCGGCGCTCGGCACCCGCGTCGTCACCGTCGCCGACGCAGTCGCGCCGATCCCGGCGGGCCTCGGCTTTGCCGCGGCGGCGACTTTGCCGGTCGCGTTCGTGACCGTCATCTACGCGCTCGGCAATCTGGCGCAGCTCGAGCCCGGCGAGCGGGTGCTGATCCACGCCGCTTCCGGCGGGGTCGGGCTCGCCGCGATCCAGTATGCCAAGCACCGCGGCGCCGTCGTCATCGCCACCGCGGGGTCCGCCGTCAAGCGCGGCTTTCTGAGGCTCGCGGGCGCCGATCATGTGCTCGAACTCGCGCGATCTCGGCTTTGCCGACGCAGTCCGCGAGATCACCGGCGGCGACGGGGTCGATGTCGTGCTGAACTCGCTCGGCGGCGAGGCGATGGAGCGCAGCCTCGAAGTTGTAAAGCCGTTCGGGCGCTTTCTCGAGCTCGGCAAGCGCGATCTGTACCTCAATCGCCGGCTGCATCTGCGGCCGTTGCGGCAGAACGTCTCGTATTTCGCGATCGACGTCGACCAGCTGCCGTTGCGCCGGCCGGCTCTCGCGCGGGCACTGCTGGCGCAGATCGCGGCGCTCTTGGCCGAGGGCGCAATCCGGCCGTTGGCGCACCGGGTGTTCCGCTACTCCGAAGTCGACGAGGCCTTTCGGCTGATGCAGTCGTCGGGCCATATCGGCAAGCTCGTGCTGGTCCCCGACCATGACGCCGGTGTTCCGCTGCGCGCTGCGCGGGGGTTCGCGGCGCCCGCGCCCGCGCTCGCCGCGCGCGGCGACGGCAGCTATCTCGTCACCGGCGGGATCGACGGGTTCGGCTTTGAGGCGGCACGCTGGCTCGCCGCGCAGGGCGCGGGCGCCATCGCGTTGCTGGGCCGGCGCGGAGCGGAAACACCGGGATGCGAGGAACGGGTCGCCGAGCTCAGGGCGGCGGGTGCGGCGGTCGAGGTCTATCGCGGCGACGTCGCCGACCGCGCCTCGCTGGCGGCGGTATTGGATCGAATCCGCGCGAGCCAGCCGCCGTTGCGCGGCGTGGTCCACGCGGCCTCGGCGATCGACGACCGGCTGACCGCCGATCTCGATCCGGCCGGGATCGCCGCGGTCTTGCGCCCAAAGGTCGATGGTGCCGTGCTGCTCGATGCACTGACGCGAGACGACCCGATCGAGCTGTTTGTGCTGTTCTCCTCGGCAACCACCCTGCTCGGCGCACCCGGACAGGGCGCTTACGTAGCCGCGAACGTGGCGCTCGAAGCGCTGGCGCGGCGGCGTCATGCCGTTGGCCGCCCGGCCCTGGCGGTCGCCTGGGGGCCGATCGAGGACGCTGGCTACCTGGCCGAGCGCCCTGAGATGCGCGAGGCGCTGGCGCGCCGGCTCGGCGCCAAACCGATGCCCGCCGCTCAGGCTCTGGCGGTGCTGCCGGCGCTCTTGGCAAGCGGCTTGCCGGTGGCCGGTTGCGCCGAGGCGAACTGGGGCAGCGCGCGGCGCGTCCTGCCGACGCTCGCGGCACCGCTGTTTTCCGAAGTGGCAGACCGGGCCGAGCTGTCGGCCGGCGACGAGGCGCTCGCCGACCGGCTGCGCAGCCTCGACCCCGAGGCCGCGCTCGGCGTGCTGAAGACGGTCGTCGCCGAAGAGGCAGCGCGCATTCTCAGACTGCCGGCGGGCAATGTTGACCCGGCGCGACCGCTGTCGCAGCTGGGCATGGATTCGCTGATGGCGGTCGAGCTGCGGCTGGCGCTCGAAGCGCGGCTGCGGATCGATCTGCCGCTGGTGTCGCTGAGCGAGGGGACAAGCGTCGCCTCGATCGCAGCGCGGCTCGGCAAAGCGCTTGCAGCCGGCGCTCCCGACGCTGCGGGGGTGGCGGCGGCCTTGGCGGCGCGGCACGAGGATTTGGAGGCCACGGCAGTGGCCGACGAGGACGGCGAGGCCACCGCAGTCGCCGACGAGGAAGGCGAGGCCACGCCGGATCGCGTCGAGCCAAAGGCGGCGGCGGAGTAGCCCGATGGCGGCCGGACGCAACCTGTTCGGGCTGTCGCCGCTGGCCAAGGCGCGGCTGCTGGAGAAGGTGACGACGGCGGCGCCGCGGCGGCCGATGCCGCGGACGGCGGACCCGGCCGGGCCGGACGCAGCCCGGCACGCCCGGCTCGCCGTGGCCGAGCTGGAAAGCGCCAAGGACATCCGGATGATCCGCGAGGCCGCCGAATTTCTCGGCATCGCCGACCCGTTTTTTCGCGTGCACGAGGGCGTCGCGGGCGCCGAAACGATAATCGGCGACACGACCTACATCAATTTCGCGTCCTACAACTACCTCGGGCTGAACGGTCATCCCGAAATTGCGGCGGCGGCCAAGGCAGCGATCGACCGCTGGGGCACTTCGGTCTCGGCCAGCCGGCCGGTGTCGGGCGAACGCCCGGTGCATCGCGATTTGGAGCGGGCGTTGGCGCGGCTGCACGGTGCCGAGGACAGCGTCGCCCTGGTCGGCGGCCATTCGACCAATGTCACGCTGATCGGGCATCTGCTCGGCCGCGACGACGTGATCGTCCACGACGCGCTGATCCACAACAGCATCGTCGAGGGCGCCCGGCTATCGGGCGCGCGGCGGGTGCCGTTCGCGCATCTCGACCACAAAGCCGCCGACCGGCTGCTGGCCGTTGCGCGGCCGCGCAACGGCCATGCGCTGTTGGTCATCGAAGGCCATTACAGCATGGACGGCGACGTCCCCGACCTGCCGGCCTTTGTCGCCGTGGCGCGGCGGCATCGCGCCTGGCTGATGATCGACGAAGCGCATGCGCTCGGGGTCCTCGGATCCCGCGGCTTTGGCACCGCCGAGCATTTCGGCGTCGACCCGGCCGAAATCGACATCTGGATGGGCACGCTCAGCAAGAGCCTCGTCTCCTGCGGCGGCTATGTCGCCGGCCGGGCCGAGCTGATCGACCATCTGAAGCTGGTGCTTCCCGGTTTTGTGTTTTCGGTCGGGATGGCGCCGTCAGCCGCGGCGGCGGCCCTGGCCGCCCTCGAAATCCTCGAGCGCGAGCCCGAGCGGGTGCGGCGGCTCAACCAGCGCGCGGGGCTGTTTCTGGAGCTGGCGCGCGCCGGCGGGCTCGATGTCGGCGGCTCGATCGGCGCCGCAATCGTGCCGGTCATCACCGGCGGCTCGATCCGCGCCGGCCGGCTGGCGCAGGCGATGTTCGGGCGCGGGGTCAACGTCCAGCCGATTCTTTACCCGGCCGTCCCCGAGCGCGCGGCGCGGCTGCGCTTTTTTTTGACCGCGGCGCACAGCGAGGAGCAGATCCGCGAGGCGGTGCGCATTCTGTTGGAAGAGAGCCGGCGGATCGCGGCGGACCCGACCGACTTTGCGGCGGTGATCCGCCATCTCGGCCGCCGGGCGTTATCCGCCGGTTAACGCGGTTCCGACCAAGTCGAACCCCTCACCTATCCCCGGATGCATGCCCTGGCGGACGCCCTCAACCCTCTCCCCCGGTGGGGGAGAGGGAAGGGTGAGGGGGGCTGCTCGTCCCCGATGCGACCTGATCAGCCAATGCTCTAGCGGCGTCCGGGCCCCGATTCGAGATCCGCGAGCAGCGCGTCCACCGCGGCGAAGTGATCCGCCCAAAGCGGCGCTCGCCAGGTGGCCAACCGGTCGAGCTGAGCCTGGCGGCGCGGCGAGGGATCGGCCGCGTAGTCGAGGATCGCTCTCCGCCAGGCGGCGCCGTCGAGCGGCGCGAAATACTCGGGAGCCGCACCGCCGAGCTCGCGCAAGGCCGGGATGTCGCTGGCCAGCACCGGGGTTCCGAGCGCCAACGCCTCGCCGAGCGGGAAACCGAACCCCTCGGCAAAGGACGGCAGCAGCAGCGCCCGCGCGCTTTTGAGAACACGTGCCGTCTCGCTGTCGGACAGCGCCCGGTTCTCCGACACGGTTCCGTTCAGCGCCGCGCAGCGGTCGAGCATGTCGATTGTGTTTTCGATTTCCCAGCCGCGACGACCGATCAACAGCAGCGCGGGGGCATGGTCCCCGCCCTCGCCGACGAGCTCGCGCCACAGATTGAGCAGCAAGAGGTGGTTCTTGCGCGGCTCGATCGTGCCGAGGCAGACGAAGTAAGGCCGCGCCGGCAAGCCCGCACCGGCCGCCGCAACCGGCGGCGCCTCGACCCCGAACGGCGCCGTCACCACCCGTAGCGAGCGTCCGCCGCGCGCCACATAGCGGCGAAGCGCCTCCCCGGTCGCCGCCGAGGGGACGATCACGGCATCGGCGAGTGCCGCTGCGGCGTCGATCCGGCGGCGATGGCGCCGGTCCTGGCGAGCCCGGGCGTATTCGGGAAAGTCGATCGGGATCAGGTCGTGGACGAGGCAGATAAACGCGGCCTCGTGCCGCCTCTTGAGGCCGGACAACAACCGGCGATTCTCAAGATGACGGTGCGACGCCAACAGGTAGACCGCCCGGCTCGGGGCGGCGCGGAGGCGGGCGGCAAGCCGGGGGCGGCGGCGTCCGAGTTGGCCGAGCCGCAGACGCGCCGCCGTCCATCGCACCCGCGCCCGGCGGCGGACACTTGAGCCCTCGCCCCATAAAGCCGCGACGGCCCCGACAAATTCAGCGACGAGAGGCCGCGGCAGCAGCGCCAACCCGCCCCAGGCGGTCGCCCTCACAAAACATGTGTCATTCGTCCCGGCCAGCAGATGGCGGGCATAAGCGTGCTCGACCCGGTCGATCCCGGTCGGCGTCGGGTGGCGGGCGCGCGCGAGAAGGCGCGACAGGTCAAAGACGATCACCGGACCGCCTACGGCCGTCCCGTCATGACCGGCCTGCGCTCAGCAAAGGCTGTTGATGTAGTCCGCGACGCCGCTTTCGAGCGTGTGAAAGGGTGCGGTAACACCGGCGGCGCGCAATTTGGCGATGTCGGCGCGGGTGAAATATTGGTATTGCGCGCGCAATGCCGGCGGCGTGTCGACAAAACGGATGTCAGGCTCGGCGCCGAGGCGCGCGTAGATCGCGTGGGCAAGGTCGAGAAAGCTGCGCGCCGTGCCGGTCCCGACATTGTAAAGCCCGCTGACCGACGGATTGCGCAGCAGCCATTCGACGACCGCGACGCAATCGCGCACATCGACGAAATCGCGTAGCTGCCCGCCGTCGGCGTATTGCGGATTGTGCGAGCGGAACAAGGTCACGGGCTCGCCGGCGCAGACCACCGGCACGAGCTTTGCGACCATCGACTGCATCGCGCCTTTATGGGCTTCGTGGGCGCCGTAAACATTGAAAAATTTAAGCCCCGCCCACTGCGGAGGAATCGGCCGGCGGCGCGCCGCGTCATCAATGATCCGCTGGTCGACGACGTGCTTGCTCCAGCCGTAGGGGTTGAGCGGGCGCAGCTCGGCAAGCGCTGCGGGGTTCTCGTCGTCGGCAAAACCGCGCGCGCCATCGCCATAGGTCGCGGCGGAAGAGGCATAGATAAATCGGGTGCGATTGGCCGCGCACCATTCCCACAAATCGAGGGTCAGCCGGATATTGCTGGCGACGTAGCGGTCGACGTCGGGTTCGGTCGTCGTCGCGATCGCCGCCATGTGGATGACGGCCGCGACGTCGCCGCGGTGCGTTGTCAGCCAGTCGCCCAGCGCCTCCGGACGAATGAGGTCGTGCAGGCGGGCGGCGGCGAGGTTTCGCCACTTGCCGTCCCGGCGCAGCCGATCGGCGACGACGACGCGCAGTCCCGCCGCGGCGAGCTTGTCGACGACATGAGAGCCGATAAAACCGGCCCCGCCGGTGACAAGGATCAAGCCGTCGCCGGACAAATTTTCGAATTTTTCCATCGGTTATTATGCGCGCCGCGGGTGGCGCCGGCCAAGCGGCTTGGCGCGGCGCCGCAGCCGCCGATTCTCTGCGCCGGCGGCTAGACGACGTGCAGCTGCGCCGCAATCACCCGCGAAGCGTAGACCCCGGTCCAGCCCGCCGGGTCGAGCCAGCCCTTCTCGTCGCGCGGCGGCCGGATCGCGCGAATATGCGCGTTGGTGATCTCGGACAGAGCGCGGATCGGACGCGGCGGGTCAAACTCGGTCGACCAGAAAAAGCGCACGCCGTCGCGCGCCTCATGCTTGGCGACGAGGCAGTTCGGGGCACCGCCGGCGCGGTTGTACAACCCGACCGCCGAGTAATTTTCCTGGTGGCTGACGATCATCACGCCTTCCGTGCCGGGAAAGGCGTATTTCATTGCCGAAAACCAGCGGCACAAGATCGCCAGCTCCGAGTTGCTGAATTCATACCGGCCGGGACCGGCCAAATCCGCGCTCTCCGCGTGCCTCGGCGCCGCTTGCACCGCCAGCGGAAAGGGTACGATGTTCGTAAGTCCGGACGCGTGTTCCACTTTTCCCCCGCCTCTCAGGCCACGCTACCGGCGCGCCACCCCGCTTTCCCGTTGGTCCGCACGCAAGACATGCAAACCGGCTTCGCTACCATCGGGCAACGGATCGATGGCAAACCGATAAGGCGCAATATCACCCAGTATTTGTCGGTGAGCGATCGTTACAGCGCACACACCCAATTTCATTAAAGGGAATACTATAGCCCGCCGAAACCGAGTCAATCGAGCCGGGGCCGGCCGGCCCCTTTTGCGCGCGGGCGTGGCAATAGGGCAACAGTTGCATAAATATGACATCTTGGAAAGCTTACAACTTGGTTGCTGGATCGGCCGGCTGGCTTCGGCGCTTCCGACCGTTGCCCGACAGGGTTGACGACCGGGTTCCGCTCTGCTACCCAAGCTCTGATGACATTCGCGCGTGAAATCCTGCGACTTACCGCCTCGGCGTCCTGACGGGCGTCGATCGAAGGTGTTTTGTTCCCGCTGGGGAACCAGTCACGGCGCGGTTTTCACGATGCCTCCCACTGGCGTGTCAAACGTGTTTCGTACTGCGCGGCGGCGTTGTTCCGCGCCTTTTGCCGGCAGGTGCGCGACTTACCCGCGGCCGGCGGCGCTGAACCCCTCCGCCGGCCGACGGCCCGCCTTAATTCTCGCTCGTGCAGCCGCTTCGGCGGCGCGCGTCCGCACCAGGAGCTTTTCGATGTCCGACATGCCAATCCATAAATACCGCCCGTTTGCCCCGGTCAGTCTGCCCGACCGGCAGTGGCCGGCGCGCGTCATCGACCATGCGCCGCTGTGGTGCAGCGTCGATTTGCGCGACGGCAACCAGGCACTGGTCGAGCCGATGGGACCCGACCGCAAGCGCCGCATGTTCGACCTCTTGGTCAAGCTCGGCTTTAAGGAAATCGAGGTCGGCTTTCCGGCCGCCTCGGAGACCGACTTCGCCTTTGTGCGCGAGCTCGTCGAGCAGGATCTGGTGCCCGACGACGTGACCATACAGGTGCTGACCCAGGCCCGGCCCGAGCTGATCGAGCGCAGCTTCGAATCGATCCGCGGCGCCAGGCGGGCGATCATGCACCTCTACAACTCGACCTCGACCTTGCAGCGCCGCGTCGTCTTTGGTCTCGACAAGGGCGGCATCGTCGACATCGCGGTGAATGCCGCCCGGCTGATCCGCGATCTCGCCGCGCGCATGCCCGAGACCGATGTCCTCTACCAGTATTCGCCCGAAAGCTTTACCGGGACTGAGCTCGATTTCGCGGTCGCGATCTGCGAGGCGGTCATGGATGTGTGGCGGCCGACCTCGCAGCGAAAAACCATCCTGAACCTGCCGGCGACCGTCGAGATGGCGACGCCCAACATCTATGCCGACCAGATCGAATGGTTTAGCCGCAACATCCGCGACCGCGACAGCATCGTCCTCAGCCTGCACCCGCACAACGACCGCGGCACCGCGGTCGCCGCCGCTGAGCTCGGCGTCATGGCCGGCGCCGACCGGATCGAAGGCACCCTCTTCGGCAATGGCGAGCGCACCGGCAATGTCGACGTGATGACCCTGGCGCTGAACCTGTTCAGCCAGGGAATTGACCCTGGTCTCGCGATCAGCGACATCGACGACATCGTCCGCACCGTCGAGCACTGCAACCAGCTCCCGGTCCACCCGCGTCATCCCTATGCCGGCGAGCTCGTCTACACCGCGTTTTCGGGCTCCCACCAGGACGCGATCAAAAAAGGGTTCGAGGCGCTCGAAAAGCGCAACGATCCGCTGTGGGAGGTGCCGTATCTGCCGATCGACCCCAAGGACCTCGGCCGCACCTACGAGGCGGTGATCCGGGTCAACAGCCAGTCGGGCAAGGGCGGCGTCGCCTATGTATTAAAGGCCGATCGGGGTCTCGACTTGCCGCGCGGGCTGCAGGTCGAGTTTTCGAAACGGGTGCAGGAAGTCGCCGACCGCACCGGCAAGGAGCTGACCAGCGCCGACATCTGGTCGCTGTTCGAGGCGACCTATCTCGGCCCGGACGGCATCGTGCTGGCCGATTACGGCATCTTGCCCGAACCCGGCGCCCCCAATCGCCGGCGGATTGTCGCGACGGTCGAGATCGGCGGCGCCGAGCGCCGTATCGAAGGGGTCGGAAACGGCCCGATCGACGCCTTTGTCGACGCGCTGCAACGCGAATGCGGGATCGAGCTGACGGTCGGCGACTATCGCGAGCACGCTTTGGGTGCCGGCGCCGACGCCCAGGCCACCGCCTATGTCGAAATCCGCGGCGGCAGCGCGGCGCCGCTGTGGGGGGTCGGCATCGACGCCAACATCGTCACCGCCTCGCTCAAAGCCGTCGCCAGCGCCGCGACGCGGGTGCGCTGACGACAGCGCTCGCGCAGACGGGACCGCCGCACCTCGGAGGGGGCTTTATGGACGACCGGCTGACGATCTACGGCAGCTTTACCTCGAGTTCGAGCTACAAGCCGATCCTCTATCTCGCCTTGGCGCGGTTGCCCTATTCGTTCCGCACGGTCAACCTGAAGACCGGGGTGCAAAAGACCCCGGAATACCTCGCAGTCAACCGCTGGGGAGTGGTCCCGTCGCTGCGCCATCGCGGGCTGACGATCCTGCAGTCGAATGTAATCCTCGACTATCTCGCGCGCACGACCGGCCATTTCGAGCCCGCAACCGAGCAGGAGCGCTGGCAGGCGCGCGAGTGGCTGGCGTGGGAGGCCGACCACATCACCGCGGTCGCCAAGGTGCGCCATTCGGCCCGGTTTCGCGCCTCCCATCCTGAGGTCATCGCCGAGTTCCGGCCCAAAGCCGAGACGGCGCTGTCCGTTCGTCGACGACCGCCTGAAGGACCACGACTGGCTGGTCGGCGATGCGTGCAGCATTGCCGACATCGGCTGCTGGGGACGCATGGTGTTTATGGCCGAAGGCGGGTTCGAGATCGCCCGCTGGCCACACCTCGACGCCTGGTCGCAGCGGCTCCAGGCAATGCCCGGCTTTGCGCTCCCCTACGACTTGATCCCGAGCAAAGACCGCGAATACGATCCGGCGTAGCTCGACCCACGGCGCTTGCGGCGCCAACCTGACGCTCGGTGCCGGCGCTCCCTCACCCGTATTGCAGGAAGAAGGTGAGCCCGGCCCGCAAGGGCTGGGTGGGTGAGGGATATGCATGGCCACGATCCGTTCGACCTTGCCCCCTAGCGCCGGATCAGCAGGTAGAGGGCCAGGCCCAGCATCGCGATGCCGCCGATGCGGGCGATCAGGTGGCCGGCCGGAAACAGCTTTTCGACCAGCACAAACGCGGTGATCGCCGCCATCCAGACGAGGCTCATGATCCCGGCGGCGAACAAGAGCGCCATCAGAAACCAGCAGCAGCCGAGAAGTAAAGCCCGGCTCAAACCCCATCCGCCCCCCGCGCTCCCCCAGTGGTGCAAGGCGAAGTCGAGCGGCGAGCGGCAATGCGACAGACACACGCTCTTGAGCGGCGTCAGCTAGTAAAGACCGGCGGCAGCGAGGACGAGCGCGGCCAGCGGTGCGGCGAGCGCCTGGGTTGCGGGTGTCATCAGCGCCGCCCGCTCGAGCCCCCAGTCGGCGCCGGTCGCGGCGATCCCGAACAGTCCCCAGGCAATGAGATAGCCGGCGGTGAAGACCGCGGTCGGCACAAAGGCGCGGCCGCGCTCGCGCCGGCGGCGATTGACGGTGGCAAAGGTCAAGATCATCGGCGCCGCCGAGGGCAGCATCATCCCCGGCATCATCGCCCACCAGAACGCGGCGTTGAGCGCGAAATCGGCCGCACCCCACGGCGCGAAGCCGGCCGGCGCCATCGCACCCATGTCGTCCGCCCATCGGCTGCATCTGCCGGTATACGTACACCCACGACAGCGCGGTGACGGCGGCGAGCGCTGCGATGATGACGGCCTTCTCGCGCCGCGGCAGCCGGGCGGGCGGCGCGCTGGTCTCAGGACCAGCCGGCAGATGCGACATCCGGACAGCCGTCGCGCCGCCAAGGGCCCGCGCCCTAGGCCGACCACGCAAACGGGGCGAAATGGCCGTTGTTGCCTTTGCCGGCGAGATCGAGGTCGAGACCAAAGCCTTGGACGCGGGTCTTGCTCGACCGTGCGAGCGCCAGGCGGCGGCTCGCGGGATGGCCGGTGTTGTCGAGGTAATAGGGCTCGCCGCTGCGGTTGCGCGACAGGACGCCGTCGATCTCGAACGACGCGATGTCGGGGATCGCGGCGCGGCGTTTGTAGCCCTCGACCGCAAACTCGATCGGCTTGAATTCGATGCCGCGGAAATCGCTGACCAGATTTTGCCGGATAAAGCCGGGTGGGCCTCCGGCGTCGCCGCCGACGATCAGGGCCAGGGCGTGGCGCTGGGCCGGGTCGGCGGCCGCGTCGACGACGCCGGCAAAGATCCAGTCACGTCGATCGCATCGGCACCATTCCATCCGAACGTGATGCGCCAATTGCCGGTAACGCGGATTGACCAACGCCGCGCACCCCGTAGCGCGTGGAAATGGTAACCGGGTAAGTTCACATGCTCTGGTCGAGTGGCGGCATCCAGCGCGCGCAGCATGCGACCGACCGTGGCGATGTTGGGCAGCTCAATCCGCTCGCATCTGCGCTCTCGAAGCAAGTTCTGAGCGCCCGGCTGCGGAAGCTGCGGATCACCCGAAGGCAGATGGTCTGACCATCGCCAAACGTCAAGTGACACTTGACGCGTGCGGGTGCGAGTGCGGCGACCCGTCGGCGATCGATGCGCTCGCGCCGCGCGACATCCGCAATGTCGAGATGCGCGCCACCCCCGAGCGATTGTGGCGCCTCAGCGTCTCCCTATTTATGCGTGGGCGGACGCAGCATCGTGCCGGCCCGACGGAGATTTCCTTATGCTGACCTTTCGGCAATTATTCGATCCGCCGTCCTCGACCTATACTTATCTGCTCGCCGACCGGCGCAGCGGCCATGCGGTCGTGATCGACTCGGTGTTCGAGCAGGTGCGGCGCGACGCGGCGCTGATCGACGAGTTGGGGCTGACCCTCGTCTGGGCGCTCGAAACCCATGTCCATGCCGACCACGTCACCGGCGCTTGGCTGCTGCGGCAGCAGACCGGGTGCCGGATCGCATTGTCGGCCGACAGCGGTGCCGCCGGGGCCGACCGCTGGCTGGTCCCGGACGACGTGATCGCGTTTGACGGGCGCAACTTGCAGGTGCGCAAGACGCCGGGGCATACCAATGGCTGCCTGACCTATGTGCTCGACGATCGCAGCATGGCGTTTACCGGCGACTGCCTGATGGTGCGCGGCAGCGGCCGCACCGACTTCCAACAGGGCGACCCGACCACCCTCTACCGCTCGGTGCACCAGCAGATTTTCTCGCTTCCCGACGACTGTCTGCTGTACCCGGCGCACGACTACCGCGGGCTCACCGTGACCAGCGTGCGCGAGGAGCGGCGCTTCAACCCACGCCTCGGCGGCGAAACCGGCGAGGCCGATTTTACCGGCTATATGAAAAACCTGCGGCTGGCGCACCCGAAAAAGCTCGATGTCGCGGTGCCGGCCAATCTCAAATGCGGCAAG
The DNA here is from genome assembly GCA_963712825.1 of uncultured Alphaproteobacteria bacterium. Lineage (GTDB taxonomy): Bacteria > Pseudomonadota > Alphaproteobacteria > ATCC43930 > CGMCC-115725 > AP-15. Next base: position 330,992 of record CAVQJP010000024.1, on the reverse strand, counting down.
CCCGAGGGCGAGGTCGACATGACCGCCGCACCCGGCTGGGCGCCGCTGCGCTACAGCTTTGCCGGGATCTGGGAAATCGACCCGCATGGGCTCGAAGAGCACGCGCGGTTGGTGCAGGTTGTCGACGTGCGCGAGCCCGAGGAATTTTCCGGGCCGCTGGGTCACATCCGCGGTGCGGTGCCAATCCCGCTCGGGGCATTGGCCGAGCGCGCCGGCGAACTGGCGCAAGACCAGCCGATCGTTGCCGTTTGCCGGTCGGGGGGCCGCTCGGCGCAGGCGACCGCGATCCTGCGCGAGGCCGGCTTCAACGACGTCGCCAACCTTGCCGGCGGCATGCTGCGCTGGCGCGCCGAAGGCCACGCCGTCCAAGGCGGCAGCGCCATGGAGTACATCGCCGAATATTCGATCTGACCCGCTCTATTCCCCGCGCTGCGTCAGCGTTCGATGAAGCCAGTATGAAAGCCGCGGATCAACGAACCGTCCCGTAGCCCGCCACCGCGACGTTACATCGGGCGGCTGGGTTTGGCGTCGCGGAAGGGGGTGTTGGTCTCGGCGAGATGGCGCAGGAACGGCGAGGGGGCCCAGCGTTCGCCGTAGCGTTGGTGCCAAGCCGAGATCTGGCGGTAGACCTCGGCGACGCCGACGCCGTCCGCCCAGTACATCAGCCCGCCGCGGTAGCGCGGAAAGCCAAAGCCGTTCAGCCACATCACGTCGATGTCGCTGGCGCGGTAGGCCTTGCCCTCGTCGAGGATGCGGCAGGCCTCGTTGACCGAGGCGAACAACAACCGGCGCAGGATCTCCTCATCGGTAAAATCGCGCTGCCCGACACCCATCTCGGCCGCCTTCTCCTTGATGATACGGGCGACTTCGGGGTCGGGGTATGGGGTGCGGTCGCCCTTTTCGTACTTGAACCAGCCCGCGCCGGTTTTTTGCCCGAGGCGGCCCATCTCGACGATCGCGTCGGCGATCGGCAGCTTCCTGTAGTTCGGGTTTTGCGCGGCGCGGCGCTGGCGGCTGTCGTAGCCGATGTCGAGCCCCGACAGATCGGCGGTCGCGAACGGCCCGATCGGATAACCGAAATCGACCATGACCTTGTCGACCTGCTCGGGCAGCGCCCCCTCTTCGAGCATGATGATCATCTCGGTGCCAAAGGGCGTGCGGCTGCGGTTGGCGACAAAGCCGTCGCCATTCCCGGCCATGGCACTGATCTTGCCGATCTTGCGGCCCAGATCCATCGCCGTCGCCAGGGTGTCGGGAGCGCTCTTGGCGCCTTTGACGACCTCGAACAATTTCATGACGTTGGCGGGCGCGAAAAAGTGCGTGCCGGCCACGTCCTGCGGGCGACCGGTGGCGTTGGCGATGACGTCGATGTCGATGCCCGAAGTGTTGCTGTAGAGGAGCGCCCCCGGTTTCATGACTTCGTCGAGCTTTTTGAAGACTTCCTCCTTGACCGGGATGCGCTCGAACACCGCCTCAATCACGACATCGCAATCCTTGATGTCGTCGTAGCTGGTGACCGGCTCGATCAAGGCGAGGCGACGGTTCATCTCCGCCTCGCTGAGGCTGCCGCGCTTGACGCTGGTCTCGTAATTGGCGCGGATGCGGGCGAGACCGCGGTCGAGCGCCTCCCGGCTCATCTCCAGCAATTTTACCGGAAAGCCGAACTCGGCGAAGCTCATCGAGATGCCGCCGCCCATCGTGCCCGCACCCACGACCGCCGCGGTCCTGATCGGGCGCAACGGCGTCTCGCGCGGGATATCGGGGAGCCGCGCCACCTCGCGCTCGGCGAAAAACGCATAGCGCAGGGCGCGGGCCTCGGGCGAGTTTTCGAGCTCGTCGAAAAGCTCGCGCTCGCGCACGATCCCATCGTCGAACGGCATCGCGCAGGCGTTCTCGACGGCGGCAATGCAATGGTAGGGCGCCTTTTGGCCGCGCGCGCGTCGGGCGATGGATTTGCGCATCGCGTCAAAGACGCCGGGATCGGCCTGGGCCTCGGCGAGCCTGCCGTCATGGTCGCGGATGCGCGGCAACGGCCGGAGGCCGGCGACACGGCGGGCAAACGCGATCGCCGCCTCGCGCAGACCATCTTCAGGCGCCAGCTCGTCGATAATGCCGAGACGGTGCGCCTCCTCGGCCGAGACGTGGCGGCCGGTGACGATCATGTCGAGCGCCGCCTTTGGCCCGATCAGCCGCGGCAGGCGTTGGGTCCCGCCGCTCCCCGGCAGGATGCCGATCAGGACTTCGGGGAGGCCGACCTTGGCGCTCGGCACCGCAATGCGGTAGTTGGACGCGAGGGCGATCTCGAACCCGCCGCCCAAGGCATAGCCGTGGATCGCGGCGACGACCGGCTTTTGGCTTGCATCAAGGATCTGGTGCGGGCGGCGGCCCGGGACCGGCGGCGGCCGGTTGCCAAAGGTGCGGATGTCGGCCCCGGCGATAAAGCTGCGCCCGGCGCCGATCAGCACCATCGCCCGGATCGCGGGGTCGGCGTTGCCGCGCTCGACGCTCTCGACGATGCCCTCGGGCACGCCCGGCGACAACGCGTTGACCGGCGGGTTGTCGATCGTGACGACCCCGACCCCGTCGACATTCTCAAACCGCACCAGATTGTTTTCGGGCATGTCGTGTTCCTCCCGCAGGTCCCGCGCGTCCATTATTCGTCATTCCCGCCATCGCGTGAACCCAGAGCCCGCCTCCATCTCATCCACACCGGCGAAGGCCGGTGCCCACGGTTGTATAACTCCGCGCCCGCGACTATCTCGAGCCGGCCGGAACTCTGCGCGGTGATCGCGGACGAATCCGGGCGGTCGAAGTTGTCACTCTTTCCCGGCGGCACTCAGATTTGGAGGCTCGGGTAAAGGTCCAGCCAGTGCGGGTTTCCCCGTTTCAAGCAAATTGATTTTCCAGTCGCGTTTCCATTCCTTGAGCTGTTTTTCGCGGCGAAGCGCGGCGGTCGCGGATTCGTGAACCTCAAACCAAACCAGCCGCTCGACTTGGTATCGTTTCGTGAAACCGGGAACGAGTCTTTTCTTGTGCTCCCAAACGCGCCGCGCGAGATCGGAGGTCGTGCCAATGTAAAGGGTTCCGTGCGGTTTGCTGGCGAGAAGATAGACGTAGAACATTGATTTTAGCGGCAGACATGGGTCCCGACCTTCGTCGGGATGGTCCAATTCACAAGCGCGGGGCGGAACAGCCTGGGCTTTTCCACCCTCGATGGCTAAGCGGCGGCGTCCGCCGTTGCCCAGGCAAAGACCTTGGCCTGTTGCTCACGCAGGAACGCCTCCTCATCAGTGATCGTATAGCCGAGATCACGGGCGGCCCCGATGAAGCCCTTTAGGGTTTCGGGATCCAGTGCCCCAGAACTGACATTCGACTTATTAACGACAATTGCACTGAGCATTGGCCAACCCTTGCGGTGGGCAAACTCTACGAGGGCCCATAGATGGTTGCCAATCGAGTAATGAACCTGGCCCCAATCGGCATCGCTAGCATCGGCTAATTCTTTATAGCTGAGGAATCGGCGTTCTCTTGCGGTGGCCTTGATGATCCTAAATGATTTGTCGAAGTCCAGGCCTTTGCCCTTGCGCACCTGCCACTCACGTAGAGCGTCCATATAAGCCGGCGCAGCCGTGGCGTTCTGCCTGCGGTGGTTTTCGATCAGGCTTTTTAGCTGGTCATCGGAAAGCCTGGCTATGTCAATTGGCATTACCGCCCGCCCCCTAAACTAAACCGTCGCCTGGGTGCCGAGGATGACGGTGCTCTGCGAGGAGAGGACCCCGCCATTGCCGTGGGCGAGCGCGGTTTCGCAATCGGCGACCTGGCGGGCGCCGCATTCGCCGCGCAATTGGCGGGTTGCCTCGATCAACAGAAAGAGGCCGTACATGCCGGGGTGGCAATAGGAGAGGCCGCCGCCGTTGGTGTTGACCGGCAGAGCGCCGCCGGGCGCGATGCGGCCGCCCTCGACAAACCGACCCCCCTCCCCTTTTGAGCAGAAGCCGAGATCCTCGAGGAACAGGATCGGGTTGATCGTGAACGCGTCGTAGAGCTCGAGCACGTCGATGTCGGACGGCCCGAGCTTGGCCATGTCATAGGCGGCGCGGCCCGAGGTGAGGGCACCGGTGACGGTCAAATCGGGCATGCTCGAAATGTTGGCATGGGTGATCGCCTGACCGGTCCCGAGCACATAGGCCGGTGGTTTTTTCAATGAGCGGGCGCGCTCGGCCGTGGTCATGATTACGGCGCCGCCGCCGTCGGTCACGAGGCAGATGTCGCGCACCGTGAACGGGTAGCTGATCATCCGCGCCGACAGGACCTCGGCGATCGTCAGCGGCTTCTTTTCCCAGGCGACCGGGTTCAGGAGCGCCCATTCGCGCGCCGCCACCGCGACCGCGGCCAATTGCTCGCGGGTCGTGCCGTATTGGTGCATGTGGCGCGAGGCGGCGAGCGCATAGGCGGTCGACGGCAGGAATGGGCGAAACGGGGTCTCGTAGGGGTTGTACTCGCGCACCGAGGCGTGGTGGCGGCCGATCGTGCGCTGGGTCGAGCCGTAGGCGATGACCGCGACCTGGCAGATCCCGAGCTGCAGCGCGGCCTGGGCGTGCGCCACATGAAACATGAAGGACGAGCCGCCGAGGATCGTCGTATCGACAAAGGCCGGGGATATCCCGAGATATTCGGCGAGGTTGAGGCCGGAGGTCCGGCTTTGCGCGGTGGCGCAGAGGAGGCCGTCGACATCCTTGAGCGCCAGGCCGCAATCGTCGAGCGCCCGGTGGATGCCCTGCGCCATCAGGTCGATCGGGCTGGTCTCGGCGGCGACGGCCCCGAGATCGGATTCGGCGACGCCGACGATCGCGGCCGAGCCGCGCTGCAGCCCGTCCATCACGCGCCCTCCCCTGCCGGGATAAAGACCGGGCACGGTGAGTCGTCCCCGGGCGGTTTGTGGACGCGGAACTTGACGCGCATGCCGATCCGCACCTCGTCGGGGGCAACCTCCTCGACCCGGCTCATCAACCGGAAGCCCTCGTCGACATCGACCAGCACGACATTATAGGGAGCGCCGTCGCGCGGATGGGTGACGGTCGTGGCATAGACCGTGCCGAGCCCGGCGCTGACCCGCCATTCGAGACGGTCGCTGCCGGTATAGGGACAGATCACGCGCGGGTAAAAGACCGCCCGGTTCGCCTCCGGGCTCCACTGGTAGGCGAGCTCGCAGCGGGCGAGATGTTGTTGGTAGACCGCCAACGGCGACTGTGCAATCCGCTCCATGCGCCCTCCCTCGGCGGCGGCGATTGTGTGCGCTTGCCGCGGCGGCGGCAAGAGCGCGGGCGGCGACGAGGTGCGGCGACGAGGTGGGGCGGCGGCCTTGGAGGGCGCGGCGCGTCAGGTCAGCGAGATCAAGGTTCCGATCAGATCGGCCGGCCACACCAGGCTCACCGGCGCGGAAATCAACGCTCGGCCGAATGACGGATCGCCTTCGGCAAAGTTGAAGGCCAGGTGATGGCTGAAATGCGCAAGCACGCCGGCGAGGTAGAGCCCGGCCGCCAACTTGAAGACGAGACGACTTTGTCGCGATTGTTTCGGCTTGGCCGCGGCAAAGGAAAAAACTCGCCGTCCGTATTTTGGCAGTCCCGGTGGCCCGATCATGATCTCGCCTGAGTACTTAAAACGCAGTGGACCGCAATACTTTTGACCCGAGGGCGCCATCCTTGCAGATCGACGAGGTCTTTGCGATCAACAAGGGCCCGCACCACAATGATAACTCGGCGTCGGCCTCGGCGTCACTATCCGATGTTGCCGCTTCTGCGAGAAATGATCGGGCATGCTTGGGGTCAATGCACGCCGCCGGCGAGGCCGGTCGCCATCGCGAGGGTGAGCAGGCCGGCAAGGGCGAGCAGGCCGATCGCGAGCCGGGCAAAACCCTCGGCGCCGAGACGGTCTCCGAGCGGCCGGCCGACCAGCCCGCCGACAAACGCAAACGGCAGCAGAACGCCGGCCGCGACCCAGCTTTGCGTGGGGATGCCGATCGTCGCGGCGTTGGCCGCGAGGGTCGCGGCGTAGACCAGCGCAAAAAACGCCAGCAATGTCGCCCGGATCGTTTGCGAGGCGGTGCCGGCCAGCATCAAGTAGATCAGCACCGGCGGCCCGGCCATGCCGGCGAGCGCTGTCACCACGCCCGAAACGGCACCGGCCGCAAGGTCGCGGTTGCGGCTCATCGCGAGCCGGGCCGCCCGCTCGCCGCGGTTGCGGCGGCGCAGCCACACGAGCAGCGCGGCGAAGCCGAGAACCGTGGTGCCGGCGACGACGCGGACGACCGTCGCATTGCTGTAGTGGAAGGCGGCCAGACCCGGCGGCAGCCCGATCAAGCTGCCGAGCGCGAGGCGCAGCAACAACCCCGGCGCCACTGCCCGCCGCAATCCCGGCAGCACCGCTGCGGTCAGCGCCGCGGCGATGATGACGACGAGCGGGATCGCGGCTTGCGGGGCGACGAGCATCAGATAAAGCGGTGTTGCCACGACCGCGAAGCCGAAGCCGCCCGCCGCCTGCAGCAATGCCGCGGCAAACGTCGTCGCCGCGAGCCCGGCCCAGACGAGGATCGTCACGCAGCTGGAGACGCAGGCCGGCTACGGCGTTTTGTGGGCGGCGGCATCGCGGCGCGGCGTTGGCCGGTCATGGCGAACGGCAAAGGAGCCGGCAATCGTCTCCACCCGATAGCCGCAGCAAAAGCGGGCGACAAAGGCGTAGGCCAACCCGGCGCTTTCAAAGTAGAACGCGATCGCGTCGTTGACGACGCCCGCTGCCCCCGCCGGCGCCGACGACCAGCCGGCAACGCCGCAAACCTCGTCGAGCCAGGCATGCATCAGCTCGAGCTGGCGGCCGAGCCCCTCGGGCGGCACTGCGATCCGCACCCGCACTGGAAACTGCCGCTCGGCCTCGCGCTGGACCTGCCGTGATGCTCGGGTCACAATGGCACCTGAATTCGTGATTTGTTCCCCCAAGCCTACACCGCCCCGTCCGCCATTGTCGAGAGGTGCCGCAACGCCGGACGCAGCGCCCAGGCCAGCGGCAAGGTCAGCAGCACGATCGCGGCGACCAGCGCCATCATGCGCGGCACACCGACGGCGTCGCTGACAAGGCCGTAAATCGCCGGCGCCAGCGCCCCGGCGCCGATCGTGCCGGTATAGAAGATGCCGAAGGCACGGGCGCGGCGCTCCGGCATGACCAGCTCAGGCACGGTGCCGTACAGCACCGACGAGGTGCCGTTCAGCGCGACGCCGATCAGCGGCAACACCGCAAGCGCGGCCGCCAACGGCAAGGGCAGCAGCAACAGGATGCCGGCCGCGGTCAGTCCTTCGGTCACGAGCACCGCGCGCACCACCCCGAGTTGGGTCCCCAGAAAGCCGCAGACGAGCTTGCCCGCCGCGCCACCGGCAAAGATCAAGGTCAGCGCGACGCCGACCAGCGGCAGATCCGCACCCTTGGCGCGCAGCAGAAACGGCAGAAAGGTCAAAAAGCCCATGCGGGTGGCGCTGTCGATGACGCCGATCGCGAGCAGCAGCGGAAAGCCGCGGCGCGGCGGGGACGACGGCGCCGCTGCCGCCGCCGTTGCCTCGAATTGGAGTGGAGCAGCCCTGCTTTCGCTTGGAAGCCCGCGCCGCGCCAGAAAGATCGCCAGCGCCGCCGCAAGTCCCAAAAGGCCGAGCAGCGAGGTGGCCGAACGCCACGGCATCACCGCCACCAGACCGGCGGTCGCGGCCGGCAGCGCCATCTTGCCGAGATCGCCGGAAAAATTATAGCTGGCGAGCGCGTTGCGCGAACGGCGGCCGGCAAAAGTGCGGGCAACCAGGTCGGAGGCGACCGGGTGCTGCACGCTGGAGCCGATGCCGCCGACGACCAGGGCCGCGGCCAAAACCGCAAAGCCGGCGCTCGACCCGGCGACGAGATAGCCGATGCCGGCAAGCGCCGTGCCGCCGGCCAGCAGCATCGGCCTGCCGATCCCCTCGGCGACAAACCCCGACGGCAGCTGAAATCCGGCCATCGATCCGGCGTAGAGCGCACGCAGCAGGCCGATTTCGGCATAGCCGAGGCCGAATTCCGCCTGCCACAACGGCAGCAGCACATAAAGCAGGTCGGTAAAGCCGTCATGCAGCGCATGCGCGCCGCACGCGACCGCCATCGTGCGCCGCTCCGCGCCTCCGGAAACGCCGCGGGCAATGCCCGCCACAAAGGTCAATGTCGCTTCCTCGCTGCGGCCGGCATGGCCGAAGCAGGATCGTGGCCCGACCGCCGCGCGATGACAATTGTTTCCGATTTATGACAGCATTGTCCGCAACGCGCCCGGAGTGGACGGCGACCTCGTGCGGCTTTTCACCGGCGCCGCCGTCGCGTAACCTCAATGCAACGACGGATGGAGCAAGCGCATGACGGGCGGTGCGGCGGGGTATCTCGACGAATTCCGGGCGCGGGGTGCTGCGATCGCCGATCTCTGCACGCGCTGCGGCGACTGCTTTCGCGCCTGCCCGATGGTCGAGCCGGCCGGGATCGCCGACGCCGACGCGACCGAGACCACGGCGGCGATCGTCGACCTCGTCACCGGCGGCGCGGGCAATGACGACGCGGTGCGCTGGGCCAATGTGTGCAGCGGCAGCGGCAATTGCATCCCGGCCTGCACCCATGGCGTCAACTCGCGCTTTATGGTGCAGCTCGCCCGCGGCTTTGCCCGCGCGCAAAATGACGGCGCACCGCTCGCCGCCCGCTGGCGCAAGCCGTTCGGGACGATGAGCCGCGGCGTGCGCATCCTGTCGCGCCTGCAGATGCCGCCCGAAACCTTGGCCCGCCTGCGCGGCCACGGCCAGCCGCCGCGGCAGACCGCGCCCGAAATCGTCTTTTACACCGGCTGCAACATCCTGAAGACACCGCACATAGCGCTGTTGTGCCTCGATATTCTCGACCTGCTGGGCGTCGACTACGAGGTCATGGGCGGCCCCGGCCAATGCTGCGGCGTCTACCAGTTCCGCGAGGGCGATTACGAAACCACGGCACGGGTCGGGTTTGCGACGATCGACGGCCTCGCCAAGGCCGGCACCGCGACGGTCCTGTCGTGGTGTCCGAGCTGCCAGCTGCAGATCGGCGAGGTCGCATTGCCCAGCTACGAATTGCAATTCGGGGCCAAACCGTTCGATTTGAACCCGTTTCTGGTCTACCTCGCCGGCCGGGCGGACGAGTTGGCGGCGCTGATGAAGCACCGGGTCGACAAGCGCGTCGCGTTGCACGAGCGCCCCGTCCTGCCGCAGGTCATGGCAGCGGTCAAAGAGCTGCTGTCGATTGTCCCCGGCGTCGAATTGGTCGACATCGACGTGCCGCGGGTCGGGACCCAGGCCAACAGCCTCGCGGTCCTGCCGGCGTTCAAGCGCGAATTGGTCCAGCGCGAGCTTGCCGCTGTCGCCGATGCCGGGGTCACGACCCTGGCCACGGTGTATCATGCCTGTCACCGCGAATTGTGCGATGCTGGCAACGGCCGCAATTTCGAGATCGTCAATTTCATGGAGATTCTCGGCGCCGGCCTCGGCCTCGAAGCCGAGGACCTCTACAAGCGGTTAAAGCTGATGGGCGACATCGACGCCGTCATCGCCGAGACCAGCCCCGCGATCGCGGAGCACCAGCTCGACCTCGACACCGTCCGCGACGCCCTTCTTGCCGAATTCGGCAGCGCGGGCGACCGACGGGAAATCCCGTTGCCGAGATGTTGAGAAATAAGGAAGATAGGGCCCCGGAGCAGGACCAGCTCTGTCGTAGTTCCGGCGAGCTTCGTGCTCAGATGCTCACGAAAGCTGATCTCGCTCAGTTGAGAGCTTCAATCCCGAAATTCATTTCGATCGTTTACGGGTTGCAGACCCTCGCCATCCTTGGCGGCGTCGCCGCGTTGTTTCGACTGCGCGGGTAAGTTGCCGTCGCGCTATTCAGCGACCAGCACCCTCAACCGATACAGTAGATCGAGTGCCTCGCGGGGGGTCAGCTCGTCGGGGCGGGTGTCGCGGAGCAGGGCTTCGGCAGCCGATTCGGACGCGGCCGGGGCGGCGGGCTCGCTGCGGCGGCGGGCGGCGCTGAACAGCGGAAGATCATCGGCTAGGCGGGCGAGCGCGTCGCTCTGCTCGCCCTTTTCTAAAATCTCAAGGATTTCTTCGGCGCGCGCTGTCACTGCTTTCGGCAGCCCGGCGAGCTTGGCGACGTGGATGCCGTAGGAGCGGTCTGCGGCGCCGGGGCCGACCTCGTGCAGAAAAACAACTTCGCCCTTCCATTCCTTGACCCGCATCGTGTGGCAGGCGAGCGCCGGCAGTTTCGCGGCGAGTGCGGTCAGCTCGTGGTAATGGGTGGCGAAGAGCGCGCGGCAGCGGTTCGCCATGTGCAGGTGCTCGACCGTGGCCCAGGCGATCGACAGCCCGTCAAAGGTCGCCGTACCCCGGCCGATCTCGTCAAGGATCACAAACGAGGACGGGCCCGCCTGGTTGAGGATCGCCGCGGTCTCGACCATCTCGACCATAAAGGTCGAGCGGCCGCGCGCCAGATCGTCAGCGGCGCCGACCCGGCTGAACAGGCGGTCGACGATTTCGATCCGCGCCGCGCGTGCCGGCACGTAAGAGCCGATCTGCGCCAGGATCGCGATCAAGGCGTTCTGCCGCAAAAAGGTGCTTTTCCCGGCCATGTTGGGACCGGTGACGAGCCAGATCCGCGCCTCGGCCAAGACGCAGTCATTGGCGACGAACCCGCCGCCGGCCCCCGCCGCGGCAAGTGCTGCCTCGACAATCGGGTGGCGCCCGCCCGTGATCTCGAAGGCGGCGCCCTCTTCGACGACCGGGCGCACCCAGTCGCCCTCGGTTGCGCGCTCCGCCGATGCCGACGCGACGTCGAGAGCCGCCAATGCCGCCGCCGCCCCGGCGATCTCGCCGCGCCGCGCCATGACCTCGCCGACCAGATCGTCATAGAGCCGCAATTCCAGGGCAAGCGCGCGTTCGGCAGCGCTGGCGATCCTGGTTTCGAGCTCGGCCAGTTCGGCGGTCGTATAGCGCTGGGCGCCGGCCATCGTCTGACGGTGGATAAACTCCGGGCCGAGCTTGCCGGCATGGTTGGCCCCGATCTCGACGTAGTAGCCGATCACGTTGTTGTGGCGGATCTTGAGTGCCCCGACCGTGGTCGCGGCGGCATAACGCGCCTGCAGCCCGGCGATCAGCCGGCGGCTTTCGTCGCGCAGCCGGCGCCACTCGTCGAGCTCGCCCGAATACCCGGCGGCGACAAAACCGCCGTCGCGCGCGAAAAGCGGCAATTCCTCGGCGAGCGCGCGGCCGAGCCGGTCGACCAGCACGCCATGCTCGCCTAGTCCGTACTGCGCCGTGGCCAAAGCCTCCGGCAACGGCACCAGACCCGGTTCGGCCAGCATCTCGCGCAAGGCCGCGGTCTCGGCGAGCGACTGGCGCAAAGCCGCAAGATCGCGTGGACCGCCGCGGCCGAGGCTCAGCCTTGTGAGCGCGCGCTCGATGTCGGGGCAATGCCGCAGCCTCACGCGCAGCCCGGCGCGCAACTCCGCCCGGTCGAGCAAAAACCCGGCTGCGTCAAGGCGGGCGGTAATCGCTGCCGGTGTCGTCAGCGGCGCGGCGAGATGGTCGGCCAGGAGCCGCGCACCGGCCGCGGTCAGGGTGCGATCGATTGTCGCCAACAGGCTGCCGCGGCGCTCGCCCGACGCCGCCTGCGTCAGCTCGAGGTTGCGCCGGGTCGCCGCGTCGATTTGCATGACCGAAGCGGGGCTCACTCGTCGCGGCGGTTCGAGATAGGGTGCGGCGCCCTGCTGGGTAAGGCTGACATAGTCGACGAGCGCGCCGGCGGCGGCGATCTCGGCGCGGCTGAAGCTCCCGAACCCGTCGAGCGCGCCGACGCCGTAGAAGCGTTCGAGCCGGCGGCGCGCCGTATCGCTCTCAAAGCGGGCGTTGGGCAGCGGGGTCAATGCCGGCTTCCAATCGCCAAGCAGCTCATAGAGGGCCGGCCGCGCCAGCAGGCGCTCGGGCAGCAGGATTTCGCCGGGGGCGAGGCGGGCGAGGTCGCCCGGCAATGCCGGCTCGCTCGTCGGCATCAGCGCAAAGGCGCCGGTCGACAGATCGAGCCAGGCGAGGCCAATCTCGCCCGCGGCCTCGGCAAGACCCGCGAGGTAATTGTGCCGGCGCGCGTCGAGCAGCCCTTCCTCGGTCAAGGTGCCGGCGGTCACGACCCGCACCACGGCGCGGCGCACCGGCCCCTTGGTGCCGCGCTTTTTGGCCTCGGCCGGGTTCTCGACCTGCTCGCAGATCGCGACCTTGAACCCGGCCCGGATCAGCCGCGCCAAATAGGTTTCGGCGGTGTGCACCGGCACGCCGCACATCGGGATGTCGGCGCCGTCATGCCGGCCGCGCTTGGTCAGCGCTATGTCGAGCGCCCCCGCCGCCGCAACCGCGTCGTCAAAAAACAGCTCGAAAAAATCGCCCATCCGAAAAAACAACAGGCTGCCGGGATGGGCCTCCTTGATCTCGAAATACTGCGCCATGACCGGCGAGGCCGCGGCGCCGGCAGAGGCTGCGGGAACTCCCGAATGGGGGCCGGGATCGGGGCGGAGGGGTGCGGTCATCGGCGGCGCGCGGGATTGCGGACAAAGGCGGGTGTTGACGCTAGCATGCGCGCCGGGCGACGACGATTGCGAGCACGAATGAGAGGATCGGAATGACCGGCGCGGCGGCGTCTTTTCCGGTGGTGCGCGAGGCGGTGGCCTCGTTTCCCGATCGCGCGCATTTCCACGCCGCGGTGTCGAGCCTGCTTGCCGCCGGGTTTGCGCCGAGCGATCTCTCGGTATTGGCCTCGCACGATTCGCTGGCCGCCGCGGGCGAGCCCGCCGGCGCCGGCAAGCCGAGCTTGTTGCCGGCCGGGCTCAGCGACGAGGTCAAATACATCGGGCCACTGACCGTCGCCGGGATCGCGGTCTTGTCGGGCGGGCCGATTGCCGTCGCGGTTGCGGCATTGGTCGGCGCCGGTCTTGGCGGAGCGGCGTTGAAGGAGCTCTTCGACGATTACACCGCACCCCGCCACAGCGCCGATTTCGCTGCCGCGTTGCAGGCCGGCGCGGCCCTCTTATGGGTGCGCTGCGAGGATCCCGACCGCGAGCTCGCCGCGACCCGCCTCCTCGACGAGGCGGGCGGGCGCCATGTCCACATTCACGGCCGCCCGGCGCAACCCGACGGCAGCGCGGCCTGAGCTAGCGCAGCGCTCAGCCCGGCGCCTCGGGAAACCAGTCGCCGAGCACCTCTTCGGCAGTAAACCCGCCTTGCTCAAGCCGCACCGAGACTGCCTCTGCCGGCTCGCCGTGCTCCGCCAGGTCGGCCGCCGCCAACTTGGCGGCAGCGCGGATCTGCTTGGCCACAATGTCAGGCGCCTCGCGCCTGAGGCTCGGGCTGTCTTCCAGCACATCCTCGATTTCTGCACGGGCTTCGCGAATTGTCGATCGCCAACCCGCGCGGGAGGCCTCGGCCGGCGCCGCAGCAAGCTTCAGCAGGTGCCGCAGAATGCGCGTGATTTGCGATCTCAGCTCGCGGCGGTCCGATTTACCCAGGCTCTCGATCTCCTCGGCGAGGTTCTCCCAGTCGAGCGGCAGATTCGAGGCTTTCGCGGTGCGCAAGGCGGCGGCCTGCTGCTCGGTCCACAGCACAAAATCGCGGTCGTAGAGTTCGCTGATCTTGGTCATTCGATCCTCGGCCGGCTTCTCCGAATGATGGGGGTTCGGCTATGGCCTCGCAAGCGCACGCCTCGTCGCCCGGCGATGCCGAAGAGTTGCGGGCAGGTCCAGGAGGCGCTCGCGCGGCGCGGCGTCTCGGGCCTATGATGGCGTCCGGAAAATCTGCGCAATCGGGGAGAGAACGCATGGCGGTAGAGCTCGGCGGCGGCAAGTACACGTTTGTCGTGCGCGATGCATGGGCAAAGATACCGGAGGAAATTACCTTGGGCGATGTCGCGGCGGTCGGGGTCGACGGCCAGGACCGGGTCTATGCCTTCAACCGCGGCGAGCACCCGGTCGCGGTGTTCAATGCCGAGGGCAGCCTGTTGCGCACCTGGGGCGAAGGCGTCTTCAGCCGGCCGCACGGCGTCCATATGGGGCCGGACGAAACCATCTGGCTGACCGACGACGGCGACCACACGGTGCGGCATTGCACCCTGGACGGCAAGGTGCTGATGACCTTGGGCATCCCCGGCGAGGCCAAGCCCTATATGAGCGGCGAGCCATTCCACCGCTGCACTCATACCGCGCTCTCGCCGAAGGGCGATCTCTATGTCTCCGACGGCTACGGCAACGCCCGCATCCACAAATACACGCCCGACGGCAAATTGCTGATGTCGTGGGGCGAGCCCGGCACCGACCCCGGCCAGTTTAACGTGCCGCACAACATCTGCTGCGACCCGGATGGCTGGCTCTATGTCGCCGACCGCGAGAACCACCGGGTGCAGATTTTCGACGGCAACGGCAAATTCGAGACCCAGTGGAACAATCTGCACCGGCCGAACGGCATGTGCATGGCGTTGGGGCCGAACCCGCTGCTCTATATCGGCGAGGGCGGCCCGTCCGGCGAGATCAACCGGGACTGGCCCAATATCGGGCCGCGGGTCAGCATCCACACCCACAAGGGCGAGGTGTTGGCGCGGCTCGGCCGGATGCATGCCGGGCTCGAGCCGGGGCATTTCACCTCGCCGCACGGCATCGCCGTCGACCGCCACGGCAACATCTTTGTCGGCGAGTTGTCGGGGCGCAGCTGGGGCCGGTTTTCAAAGGACCCGGCGCCGAAGCGCATCCGCGTCCTGCACAAGCTCGAAAAAGCCGCCGCCTGACCCTCACCCACCCAGCCCTACGGTCTGGGTCCACCCTCTCCCGCACTGCGGAAGAGGGTGCTGAGCGCTGCAAAGCGGGTGACGGCAGGCCGCTTGCCGAAGCGAGGGGCCGGCGCCGCCGACGCGTTACGCGGCCGAGGTCGCCGGCATGCGCGCGCCGTGCGTCTGACGGACGACGAGAAAGCCGACCACCAGCAGATTCCCCAAGTTGAAAAGTGCGCCGGCGGCAAAGGCCGGGGCGTAAAAATGAAAGTAATCATAGAGCGCGCCGGCGAACCAGCTCCCGAACGCCATCCCCGACATGCCTGAAAACAACAGGGTCGGAACCCGCCACGACGCCTGGGAGGACGGGAACAGCTCGCGGATCGCCACGACATAGGCCGGGATGATGCCGCTGAAACCAAGCCCGTAGGCGGCCGAGACCGCGAACAGCCCGGCCTCGCCCCGGGTTACGGAAAAGGCGGCGATCGCCAATGCCTGGCAGGCCGAGCCCGCCAATACCGTGCCGAGACCGCCGATCCGGTCGGCGAGCCAGCCCCAGAACATCCGGCTGGCAAAAGCGCAGCCGAGCAGGACCGAGAGCATCGCCGCACCCTGCGCCGGCGAGATGCCGAGATCGCTGCAAAACGCGACGAGATGGCTCGACGGCATCGCCATCGGCACACAACACAGGAACGAGGCCACGCACAGCAGCAGCTGCACCGTGCGTGCGGGCAGCCGCAACGCCTTGGTCCCGCGGAAGGCGGCGGCACCGGCGGCGGCGGCGCGCGCCGGTGGCGGTGCCGGCCGCAACAACAGAGCCGTCGGCACGATCAGCAGCACGATTGCGGCATAGCCGACCATCGTCGCCTGCCAGCCGGCCCAGCCCAGCGTCCGCTCAAAAACCGAGGGCCAGATCATCCCCGCGATATACTGGCCGGACGAGGTCAGCGCCAATGCCGTGCCGCGGCGGCGGTCGAACCAGCGGCTGATATAGATCAGCAATGGCGGGTAGAGCGCGCCGCCGCCGAGAAAGCCGATCAACAGCGCATGCCCGAGATAAAGCGCCCAAACCCGGCCGATCGCCGACACCGCCAGCCCGAGTGCGGTCATCAGCGCGCCAAAGATCACCGTTCGGCGCACCCCGACCCGGTCGGCGACCCAGCCCATCAGGATGCCGCCGGACCCGGTCCCGACCCAGACCAATGCCGCGGCCAAGGCAACGACCGAACGGTCGCTGCCGAGTGCGGCGGCGATCGGCTTCAGCCCGATCACGAGAACGAGCGGCGCGCCGTAGGAAATCGACAGAATGGCGATCGCAAGCCCGGCGGCGACCCATGAGCTGCGGCTTTCGACGCTGTCGGGAAAGCGGCTGGCCAACGTGCCTCCGCCGATCCCGAACGCCGGTAAATTCGGCATCCTTCGCCTTTCTTGTGGGCGTCCGCCCCGCCCTTTGGTCACACAAGTAGTACGAACCCCGCCAGCGGCGCAATTCGCGATCGCGATCGCGCCGGACCGATCGCTGCCGCCGCATCCGCCGAAAGGCAAGCCAATGCGGGTTCCGTGGGAAAAAGCCCAACCCGTAAGCCGCGATCCTCGGCTAGGGTGCGGAGCGCGCGACAGAATTTGTTCGGGGGTGCAGCCGATGCTCAAGACCTATGAAGGCGGGTGCCATTGCGGGCGCGTGCGCTTTCGCGTCGAGGTCGACCTGGAGCAGTCGACGGTTGGCGAATGCAACTGCTCGGTTTGCACCAAGAAAGGCATTCTGCACATCGGCGTGACTCCCGCGCAGCTCAAAATCCTGAGCGGCGCTGACGAGCTGACCACGTATAAGTTCAATACCGGAGTGGCAGAGCATACCTTCTGCCGCCGTTGCGGCATGCATCCGTTCTATGTGCCGCGTTCCGATCCGGAAAATTACAGCGTCAACGCGCGCTGTCTTGACGACTACGACCCGGTCGAGATGCGTCCGCGCCGCTTTTTCGACGGACGCAACTGGGAGCAGGCGTTCGCCCGCCGCGAAGGCGAGAGGTGAAAAGACCTAGGCTCGACGGCGCCCGAACCGTACCCTTCATCCCGCACGATCGAGGCCAACGCAGCATGCCGAGCACCGACGGACAACGCGTCGTCGCCGATTTGCGGCGGCTCGCCGAATTTGGCCGCTACAAGACCGGCGTTCACCGCCCGACCTATTCGCCGGTCGATGTTGAATTGCGCCATTGGCTCGCCGACCAGCTGCACGAAGCCGGGCTCGACCCGGTCGTCGACGGCATCGGCAATGTCATCGGCCGTCAGCCGAATGCGCGGCGGCGGCTGCTCGTCGGTTCGCACAGCGAGACCCAGCCCTTTGGCGGCTGGCTCGACGGCGCGCTCGGCGTGATCTATGGGCTCGAGCTCGCCCGCGCCTTTGCCGCCGACCCCGCTTGCGCCGGGCTCGGGATCGAGGTCGCCGCCTGGGCCGACGAGGAAGGGCATTACAGCAGCTATCTCGGCAGCCGCTCCTTTATCGGGGCGCTCGGCGAAGACGAGATCGACCGGGTCACCGGCCGCGACACCGGCAAGCCGCTGCGCGCCGCCTTGGCCGAGGCCGGGTTGGCGGGCCGCGCCCGCGAGCAGGTCGAGCCCGGCCGCCATATCGGCTATCTCGAAGCCCATATCGAGCAGGGCGACACGCTGGACGCGGCGGGTCTGCGGGTCGGGATCGTCGAGACCATCGTCGGCATCCGCAATTTCCGCATCGGCTTCACCGGCGAGCAAAATCACGCCGGGACGACGCGCATGGTCCGGCGCAAGGATGCCGGGGTCGCGATGGTGCGGCTCGCGACCCAGATCCACGACCGCTTTGCGGAAATCGCCGGCCCGCGCACGGTGTGGACAATCGGCCGCATGCTGTTGGAGCCGAACGCGCCCTCGGTGGTCCCCGGCCATGCCGAAATGCAGCTGCAATTCCGCGATGCCGACCCGGCTTTTCTCGACGCCTGCGAGGAATGCCTGATGGCGCTCGCCACCGAGGCCGAATGCGCCGGTCCGTGCCATGTTGCCGTCGAGCCGATCGCGCGCAGCGAGCCGCAGCCGATGGATCCCGGGTTTCAGGCATTGATCGAGGCGGCGGCCGACGACCATGCGCCCGGAATGCATTTGCGCCTGCCGAGCGCCGCCGGCCACGACGCCGCGGTCCTGGCCGAGCGCATGCCGGCCGGGATGATGTTTATCCCGAGCCTCGGCGGGGTCAGCCACCACTGGTCCGAAGACACCAAGGAAGACGACATCATCCTCGGCGCCCAAATCTTTGCCGACGCCGCCCACCGCATCCTGCGCGCCGCCGGGTGAGGAAGGCAGCCGAGCCCTTACCAAGCGGCCTCGGGCGAAGACGCGCGGGGTCAGCCCGCCATCATTGGGGCGTGGACGCGGCGCAGGAATTCCTGGCCGCGCGGGTGTTTCGGGCGGGCGAAGAAGCTCGCCGGCGCCGCATCCTCGAGGACCCGGCCGCCATCCATGAACAAGACGCGGGTGCCCACCTCGCGGGCGAACTGCATCTCATGCGTGACGACCAGCATGGTCATGCCATCCTGCGCCAAAGCGCGGATCACCTCGAGCACTTCGCCGACCAATTCGGGATCGAGCGCCGAGGTCGGCTCGTCGAACAGCATCAGCACCGGCCGCATCGCCATTGCGCGCGCGATCGCCACCCGCTGCTGCTGCCCCCCCGACAGCTGCGCCGGGCGCTTTTCGGAATGCTCCGACAACCGCACCCGAGCGAGTTGCTCGGCCGCGAGATCGCGTGCGTCGGCGCGCTTCATCGCCAGCACCCGATGCGGTCCGATCGCCACATTGTCGAGCGCCGTCAGATGCGCGAAGAGGTTGAAGCGCTGAAAGACCATGCCGATGTGGCGGCGTTTTTGCGCCGTCGCGATCGGGGTGTCCGGGACCAGCCGGCCGTTCCGAACTTTGCCCGCCATATTGGTGCCGTCGAGCAGCACCTCGCCTTCGGACGGGACCTCGATGCGGTTGACGCAGCGCAGGAGGGTGGATTTCCCGGCCCCGCTCGGGCCGATCACCATGACGATCTCGCCCGGCCGCACCGCGAGGCTGACCCGGTCGACGACCGGCACCTCGGCAAAGATTTTCGACAGGCGACGGATCTGGAGGAGCGGTTCGGCGCTCATGCCAGACGCCTCTCTAGGTATTCGGAGAACCAGGCGAGCGCCGAGATGATCACGAGGTAAAACACCGCCAATTCCGCATAGAGCTCAAACGGGGTAAAGCGCTCGGCAATGATCACCTGCGCCGAGCGGGTAAGCTCGGCGATCGAGATCACCGACAGCAGCGACGAGCTTTTTACCAAGGTGATCAGCTCATTGGTCAGCGGCGGGGTGATGCGCCGCAACGACTGCGGCAGCAGGATAAACAGGATCGACTGGCGATCGGTCATGCCGATCGACAGCGCCGCCTCGGTCTGCCCGGCGTCGACCGACTGCAGCCCGGCGCGCACGATTTCGGAGATGAACCCGCCCGAGTTGAACGCCAGCGCCACGACCCCGCTGGCGAATGGCGACAGCTCCAAGCCGATCCGCGGCAGCGCGAAATAGATCAGGAAGATCTGCACCAATGCCGGCGTGCCGCGCACAAAATAGACATAGGCTCGCACGACCGCCTTCAGCACGGCGCGGCGGGAGACGCTGACCAGTCCGCACACAATGCCGACCACGGTGCCGACGGCCATTGCGCAGAT
The DNA here is from genome assembly GCA_963712825.1 of uncultured Alphaproteobacteria bacterium. Classification (GTDB taxonomy): domain Bacteria; phylum Pseudomonadota; class Alphaproteobacteria; order ATCC43930; family CGMCC-115725; genus AP-15. Next base: position 311,392 of record CAVQJP010000024.1, on the reverse strand, counting down.
CGAGATTTCGAGCGTGACCAGCGCCCCTTGCAGCAGGTAGGGCACTGCATACCAGACGACACCCCAATCGAAGCCGACCATGTCGGCACTGCGTCAGGGCAGGATGTCGGGGATCGTGTTTGGCGTCGGCATGACCTCGCCGAACCATTTTTGCTGGAGCTTTGCCAGCTCGCCGTCCGTTTTCAATTGCGCCAGCTGCTCGTTGGCAAACCCCTGGAACCGCCCGTCGTCTTTGCGGAAGGCCATGCCGAAATAGGCCTTGATGTCGGAAACGCCGGGCAGCAGCTTGAACTGGCCCGGAGCGTTTTTCATCACCACGATCAATGTCGACTTCGAGTTGACCGTCGCGTCGATCCGGCGGTTGATCAAATCCTGATACGCATCGGCACCCGCTTGGTACATCTTGACCTCGGCGTAGCCGGGCTTGCCTTCGGCCTTGAGCCGCGCCTCGAAGGTCTTGACGATCCCGGCGGCGGCGCTGCCGAGCCCGACGCCGATGGTTTTGCCGGACAAATCGTCCGCTGTCTTGATCCGGTCCTCGCCGGCGCGCAGCATGATCACGTTGCTCGCGTCGGCATATGGCATCGAAAACAGCACCTTCTGAGCGCGCTCTTTGGTGATTGTCATGCCGGAGATGATGACGTCGAACTTGCCGGCGTAGAGCGCCGGAATGATGCCGTTCCAGGCGGTATCGACGAGCTCTGCCTTGACGCCGAGCTTGTCGACAAAGATCTGTATGATGTCGGGGTCGTAGCCGACGATCTTGCCGTCTTTGTAGAACTCGTACGGCACGTATTCGGCTTCGGTCCCGACCACGAGCGTGCCGCGTTTTTTTACGTCGTCCAAGGTGTCTGCCAGCACCCGGCGGGTGACTGAAAAGCTCGCTACAGCCGCCGCCCCGGCGCCCGCCAGCAGTGTGCGTCTACGCATGAAGCTGCCCCTGCTCCAATGTATGCCGCAATCACTGCAACTGCCGTGCCAGAGCGGGGGTGCGGGTTGCCGGCCCGCTTTATCCGATGCGATCCGATGGAAACCCGCTTTGGCGCCCTTTTTCGATGACGTTGAAACGTCGTTCCTGCGAAAGCGAGAACCCTGCGCCGGCCCTGGCTTGAAAAGGGGCAAGCGGCTGCCCCGGTTCACGCCGCGTCAGGTTACAAAGGTGCCGCCCAACCGAAGGATCTAGCCGCCATAGAACACGTTGTCGCCGAGGTCCTTCATTTCGAGGATCGCGGCGTCGGGACGGCCGCTGACCGGCTTTGGCAGATGCGCCTCGACGACTTCGCCGACGACGATGTGATGGTCGCCCTGCTCGACGACGCTGGTGACGTTGCATTCGACCGCGGCGAGGGCGGCGTCGAGGATCGGCAGGCCGTTGGCACCCTTGTGGATGCTTTGCCCCGAGAGCTTGCCGTCTTCGAGCTTGGTCGGCTTGAAAAAGGTGAAGGCGACGCCCTTGGCGTCCTTGCCCAGCATGTTGAGGGTGAAGTGCTTGGTGTTCTTGAGGATCGGATAGGCGCCGGAATCGGTCTTGACCCCTACGACGACGAGCGGCGGGGCAAAGGCGGTCTGCGTCACCCAGTTGACGGTCGCGGCGGCGACGTTGCCTTGCCCGTCATCGGCGGTCAGCACGTAGATCCCATAGGGGATCATCCGCAGCGCCGTTTTCTTGGCGTCCTGGTCCATCTTCGGCCTCCTCGGATAGGTTCTGCCGAGGGCGATCATAGACTGAAAACCGGCCGGCGGCGACCCTCGAGGGGATGCGGACGGAACCAGATCAGCCGATAAAGAACAGCTGGCCGGTGGCGATGTGGGGGTGATTGGTCAAGGTGGCGACGAGGTGCGCCGTGCTGCCGCTGCCGGCGGTGCTGGAGAAGAGCTCGCCATCGGCTGTGTCGTAGGCGAGGCGCTGGCTGGTGTTGGCGAACGCGCCGGTGGCGTTGGCGGTGAACAGGGTTGCCGCCTCGCCCGCCGTCAGCGCCTGCGGCGTCGAACTCGCTCCACCGAGACCGAGATTGAAGCCCGAATTGCTGAACACCAGCTCGTTGGTTGGCGAGGCTTGGAAATCGGCGATCTTGTTGCTCGCGCCCGCAGCGTTAAAGACGAATTGGTTTGTCCCCTTGGCCCCGGTCATCGTCGTGTCGCCGCCGGCATAGAAGACATCGTTGCCGGCACCGCCGGTCAGGACATCGGCGCCGCTGCCGGCGTGGACAACGATGGCGTCGGCCGCCGTCAGCCCGGAGCCGCCGACGACGGTATTGCCGGAATTGCCGTCCTCGATCGTGATCACGCCGCCGGTGCCGGTGAAATTGGCGGCGGCGAGGGTCAAGGTGTTGGCCGCCCCGTTCGCAAGCTTGAGTGTGGTGAAGCCCGAGACATTGGTCAGGCTGTCGCTTCCGGTCTTGGCAAAGCCGAGCGTCGCGCCGCCGTTGCCGTACAGCGCCCCGTTCACGGTGACCCCGTTGTCGACAAGCATGGTGCCGGCCGCCGCAGACACGCTCGCGCCGGCCGCGATCGTGACATTGGCCAAGGTTCCCGGTAACGAGGAAAAACTTTCGATCGTGCCGGCGCCCGCCAAGGCGCCGCCGGAAATGGTGCCGCCATAGAGATACAAGCTGCCGGTGACGGTGAGGGTGCCGCCAAGCGCCAGAACCCCGCCGCCATCGACGTAGATGGTGCCGGCGTCGGAGGAAGCGCCGGCTAGGCTCAAGGTTCCGGTATGGGTCCCCGACCCGCCGGCGAGCGAGATATACCCACTGTTGTCGAGCGCGGCGGCACTCACTTTTGTCGCCGCGGTGATCCCGCTGTTGCCGATATAGAAATCGGCCGAGACGCGATTGGTCAGCGTTCCGCCGATTGTCAGGCTGCTGCCGCCGCCAAGACCATCGTCGACCCGGGCGGTGCCGCTGTTGGTAAAACCGGTTGTTGTCGTCAGCGCCGGAGCGTCGTACAGAGCGAGAGTGCCGGCGTTGCTGGCGAGCCCGGTCAGGGCGCTGTCGGTGGTCGGCGCGCTGCTCAGCGCCACCAGCGCCTTGCCGTCCAGCGTCAGGCTCGCGCCATTGCCGATCCCCGTGACCCCGCCACTGCCGAATTCCAGCAGCGCGTTTGCGGCTAGATAAAAATCCCCGTTCAGGATCGCCGGCGCCGCGCCGGTGACGTCCAAGGCCGCTGCCGCATTGGCGCCGCCGGTCAGATAGATCAAGCCGGTGTTGACGAGGCCAGCCGCCGTCACCGTTGTCGCCTTGGTCTCGGCGGTGTTGCCGACATAGAAACTGCCGTTGTTTGTCAGGATCCCGCCGACCGTCAGGCTGCTGCCGCCGGTGCCGTCATTGTCAGCGTATACGGTGTCATTGCGGCCATTGGCGAAGGCCCCGGCGACCTTCAATGTCGCCGCTGCCTTGCCGCTGTACAGTTCGACGATGCCGAAATTGTTCAGCGCGGCGGCACTGACCGTCGTCGCCGCGGTCAGCGCAATATTGCCGATCTCAAAGTAGTTCTCATTGGTCAGCATGCCGCCGATCGTCAGACTGCTGCCGCCGCCACCGCCATAGTAGAAATCGACATAGAGAAGGCCGGTGTTGTCCAAGCCGACGGTCGTGGTCAGCGCTGGAATGTTCTCCAGCACCAAGGTGCCGGCATTGTCGGCAAGACCGGTCAAGGCGCTGTCGGCGGTCAACGCGCCGCTTAGCGCCACCAGCGCCTTGGCGCCGTTCAAGGTCAGGCTCGCCCCGCTGCCTATGACGGCCACCGTGCCGCTGCTGAACTCCAGCCGCGCGTTGCCCGAAAGGCTGTAGATGCCGTCCAGAGTCGTCGGCGCCGCGCCGGTGATGTCCAATGTCGCGGCTGCGGTCGTGCTCCCCGTCAGGTTGATCGTGCCGGTGTTGGCGAGACCCGCCGCCGTCACGGTCGTCGCCTTGGTCAGGCTGGTGTAGCCGATGTCAAGCGTGCCGTTGTTGGTCAGCCTGCCGCCGATCGTCAGGGTGCTGCCGCCGGCGCCGCCGTAATCAACCTGCACGGTGTCATTGCGGCCATTGCCAAACGCCCCGGCAACCTTCAGCGTCGCCGCCGCCTTGGCTCCGCTGTACAGATCGAGAAAACCGAAATTGTCGAGCGCAACGGCGCTGACCGTCGTCGCCGCCGTGTTATTGCCGTAGTACCCGATGTAAAAGTCGTCCTCGTTGGTCAGCGTGCCGCCGACCGTCAGGCTGCTGCCGCCGCTGCTGCTGTAATAGGAGTCGACATAGACTGGGCCGGTGTTGGTCAGGCCGACCGTCGTGGTCAGCACCGCGCCGTTCTCCAGAACCAGGGTGCCGGCGTTGTCGGCAAGCCCGGTCAGCGCGCTGTTCGTGGCCAGCCCGCTTTTCAGCGCGACCAGCGCCTTGGGCCCGTTCAACGTCAACCCGGAGCCGATGCCGATCGCGGTCACCGCGCCGCCGCCAAACTCCAGCAGCGCATGCCCGGAGAGGGTATAGCTTCCGTTCAGGGTCGCCGGCGCCGCGCCGCTGATGTCCAATGTCGCCGCCACGGTGGCGCCGCCCGTCAAATCGATCGTGCCGGTGTTCGCAAGGCTCGCCGCGGTCACTGTCGTCGCCTTGGTCAGGCTGCTGTTGCCGACGGCAAAATAATAGCTGCTGTTGGTCAGCGCGCCGCCGATCGTCAGGCTGCTGCCGCCACTGCCGGAGGTGTCGACGTCGACCGTGTCGTTGAGACCGTTGCTGAAAGCCCCGGCAATTTTTAAGGTCGCGGTCGCCTTGTTGCTGTAGAGCTGCAGATTACCGATATTGTTCAAAGCGGCGGCGCTGACTGTCGTCGCCGCCGTGTTGTTGCCGTAATATCCGATGTAGAGGCCAGCCTCGTTGGTCAGCGTGCCGCCGATCGTCAGGCTGCTGCCGCCCGTGCTGCTTCCATAGTAGGAATCGACATAGATTGCATTGGTATTGTCCAAGCCGACGGTCGTGGCCAGCGCCGCGCCGTTCTCCAGAACCAGGGTCCCGGCATTGGCAGCAAGCCCGGTCAGCGCGCTGTCGGTGGCCAACCCGCTGCTCAGCGCCACTCGCGCCTTCGCGCCGCTCAGCGTCAGCCCGGCGCCGCTGCCGATCGCGGTCACTCCGCCACTGCCAAATTCGAGGAGCGCATTGCCTGAAAGATAGTAGCGGGCATTCAAGGTGGTCGGAGCCGCGCCGGTAACGTCCAATGTCGCGGCCGCGGTCGCGCCACCCATCAGATTGATAGCGCCGGTGCCGGCAAGATCCGCCGCCGTCACCATTGTCGCCTTGGTCAGGCTGGTGCTGCCGATTTCAAAGCTGCCGTTGTTGGTCAGCGTGCCGCCGATTGTCACCCTGCTGCCGCCGCTGCCGCCGTCGTCAACGTAAACGGTCCCATTGCCACCGTTGTCGAAAGCATCGGCGACTTTCAATGTCGCCGTGACCTTGGCGCTGTACAGTTCGATCAGAGCTGAAATTGCTCAAGGCGGCGGCGCTCACGGTTGTCGCCGCCGTGTTGTTGCCGTAGTAGCCGATGTAAAGGACGTCCTCGTTGGTCAGGGTGCCGCCGACCGTCAGGCTGCTGCCGCCGATGCCGCTGCCATAGTAGGAGTCGACGGAGATCGTGTCGGTGTTGTCCAAGCCGACGGCGGTCGTCAGCGCCGCGCCGTTTTCCAGGACCAATGTCCCGGCGTTGGCGGCGAGGCCGGTCAGCGCGCTGTCCGTGGTCAACGCACTGCTCAGCGCCACGAGCGCCTTGGCGCCGTTCAAGGTCAGCTCGGCGCCGCTGCCGATCGCATTAATCCCGCCCGTGGCAAATTCGACCACTGCGTCGCCGGCAAGGTTGAAATTTCCGGTCAACGTCTCCGGCGCCGCGGTCGTGATGTCGAGTGTCACTGGCTTGGACGCGCTGCCGGTCAGGTCGATCGTCCCGGTATTGGCGAGATACCCCGCTGTCACTGTCGTCGCCTTGGTCAGGCCGGCATAGCCGATGTAGAGGGCGCCCAGATTGGTCAGCGTCCCGGCCACCGCCAGGTTGCTGCCGCCGGTGCCGTTGTAGTAGTCGACCTCGACCGTGCCGGCGAAGTCGTTGTCGAAAGCCCCGGTGACGAGCAGCGCCGCCGCCGCCGCGCCGCTGTCGAGATAAAGTCCTCCCGAATTGGCCAAACCGGCGGCTCTGACCGTCGTCGCCGACGTAATGCCGCTGTTGCCAACGGAGAAATACCCGTTTTTATTGGTCAGGGTTCCCCCGACCGTCAGGCTGCTCCCGCCGCTGCCCGATGCGTCGACCTCCAGATAATCGCTGTTGGTCAGACCGGTCGTCGCGGTCAGCGTCGCCCCGTTCTGCAGGTAGAGGGCGCCGCCATTGGTCAGCGTCCCCCCTACGGTCACGCTGCTGCCGGCGTCGCCGCCATCCCCGTCGATGACGGTGCCGGTGTTGCCAAAGGCCCCGGCAACCACCAGAGCCGCCCTGGCGGTGCCGCTGGTCAGATAGAATCCGGCCGAATTGGAGAGAGCCCCGGCGGTTACCGTCGCGTCTGCGATCAGTCCGCTGTTGCCGACGTAGAGCTGGCCGTCGTTGGTCAAGGTTATGCCGACGGTCAGATTGCTCCCGCCGTTCCCTGAATAATCGACTTCGAGAAGATTGCGGTTGTCGAAATTGCCCGCAATCGTCAGCGCCGCGCCGTTCTCGAGCTTCAGGGAGCCGGCATTGCTCGCGAGGCCGGCAAGCGCGCTGTTCGCGCCGATATTGCTGGCGAGCGCCACCACCGCCGCCCCGCTGTCCTCCAACAGCGTCGCGCCGCTGGCGATCGCGGTGATGCCGCCGCTGGCGAATTCCAGCCGCGAATTGCCGTGAAGCTCGACAGTGCCGGTCAAGGCGGCCGGGGCCGGCGCGGTGATGTCGAGCACGGTCGAGAACGGGCCCTCCAGCACGATCGTCCCGGTGTTGACGAGCCCGGCGGCGGTTATCAGCGTGGCGCTTAACGAGCTGCCGGAGGCGGATGTGTCGCCGACCGAGAGGGTGCCGCTGTTGGTCAAAGTGCCGCCAATATCAACTGTGGTGCCGCCATTGCCGCTGGCGTCGACTTCAACCGTGCCGCTGTTGGACAAGCCGCCGGTTATCGACTCGGTTTTTGACGGGTCGGATATCGCCAGGGTGGCAGCGGCGTCGCTGACCGCGATCGAGCCGACAGTAACCGGCGTCGCCAACGTCACCGTATAGTAGCCCGACACCCCGATGGTGACGGCGTCGGCGGCGCCGGGAACGGCGCCGATGCTCCAGTCGGCGGCGGTAGTCCAGTTGCCGGTGACGGCGCTCTTCCAGCTTACCGCTGCCATTCCCTTTTCTCCGTCAACGTGCGCCCATGCAGCCACCGCCCGGCCAGGCCCACCCGGATCGCGCGATGCGGGAATTAAACTTTAGTTTATCTTACCTTGTCTTATTAAGCAAATGGATTGACCTGGACCGCCGTATGGCCCGTCGAATTGTCCCCGGCTGCGGATGCTTTGACCGGTGTCGCGCGCCGCTGCCCCCCGCGCCCCGACTTGTCTGTCGAGCGGGGCGGCCTGTTGTCAACCCGGACAGTCCCCGAGGGCGGCAGGTTCAGCTGATGAAGAACAACTGGTTGGCGGTGTTGATCGAGGGTTCGCCGGTCAAGGTGGCGACGAGGTGCGAGGTCCCGCCGCTGCCGCCGGTGCTCGAGAACAATTCGCCGTTGGCCGTGTCGTAGGCCAGGCGCTGGCTGGTGTTGGCAAAGGCGCCGGTGCTGTTGGCGGTGAACAGCGTCGCCGCCTCGCTCGACGAGATCGCCTGCGGCGTCGCGCTCGCTCCGCTGAGGCCGAGGCCGAAGTTCGAATTGCTGAACACCAGTTCATTCGTCGAGGACGCGCCAAAATCGGCAATCTTGTTGGTCGCGGCACCAGCCGCGCTAAAGATGAATTGATTCGTTCCGCCACCGCCGGTCATCGTCGTGTCGCCGCCGGCATAAAAGACATCGTTGCCGGCGCCGCCGGTCAAGACATCGGCCCCGGCACCGGCATGGAGCACGATCGCATCGGCGGAGGTCAAGGTCGAGCCGCTGACCGTGTTGCCGGAATTGCCGTCATTGACCGTGATCACCCCCGCGGTGCCGGTGAAGTTCGCGGTCGCGAAAGTTAGGGTGTTCGCGGCACCATTGGCGAGCCCAATCGTCGTGAAGCCCGAGACGTTGGTCAGGCTGTCGGTCCCGGTGCTGGCGAAGTCGAGCGCCGCCGAGCCGCTGCCGTAAAGCGCCCCGTTGACGGTGACATCGTTGACCGTCAGTACGCTGCTGAAATCGGCAGTGAAGGTTGATCCGGTGGCGATCGTGACGTCGCTCAGAGTCCCGCTGCTGTCGGTCGCAATGCCACCCGATCCCGATGTCGCAAGAGTGCCCCCGGATACCGTACCACCAAACCGCAAGTCGAGGGTGCCGGACACGGTTAGAGTGTTTGCAAGATGCAGAAGACCGCCGGCGTTGATTGTGATCGAGCCGGCGTCGGAGGAGGCGCCGGTCAAGGTCAATGTCTGGGTGGTCGCCGAGGTCCCGCCGTTGTTCAGCTGGATACCGCCGGTGTTGGAGAGTGCAGCTACTGTGACCGTTGTAGCCTGGCCCAATCCACTAGCGCCGATGAGGAGAGAAGCGCTGTTGGTCAATGTTCCGCCGATGGTCAGGCTGCTGCCGCCGCCTCCGCCGAAATCTACTTGAAGCGAGCCAGTGTTGTCGAAAGCGGTGGTCGTGGTGAGGGTCGCGCCGCCCTCGAGGCTGAAAGTGCCGGCGTTGCTGGAGAGCGCAGTCAGCGCACTGTCGGTTGTCAGCGCGGTGCTCATTGCCACCAGCGATGTGGCGCCATTCAGCGACAGATCGCCCCCGGCGCCGATCGCAATGATCCCGCCGCTGGCATATTCCAGCACCGCATCGCCCGACAGAGCGGCGGTGGCGGTCCAGGTCGCCGGCACCGCCGCGGTGATGTCCAATTTCGCCAACGCAGACGTACCGCCGGTCAGGTCGATCGTCCCGGTGTTGGCGAGACCCGCTGCCGTCACCGTCGTCGCCCTGGTGAGTCCAGTGTTGCCGATGTTGAGGGAGGCGCTGTTGGTCAGGGTGCCCCCAACCGTCAGGCTGCTGCCGCCGCCATCATCGAACCCGGTGTCGATGCCCACGGATCCGGCGTTGTTGAAAGCGCCGGTGACTTTCAACGCCGCCGCCGCCGTGCCGCCGGTAAGGCTAATAAAGCCGGAATTGGTCAGCGCCGCCGCGGTCACTGTCGTCGCCTTGGCGAGGCTGGTGTTGCCGATATCGATACTGTCGAAGCTGTTGTTGGTCAGCGTTCCGCCGATCGTCAGGCTGCTGCCGCCGCTGCCGACCTCATCGACGTCCACGGAGCCGCTGTTGGTCAAGCCGACGGTGGTGGTCAGCGCGGCGCCGTTCTCCAACACTAGCGTACCGGCGTTGCTGGCGAGCCCGGTCAGCGCGCTGTCGCTGGTCAGCGCCGTGCTCAGCGCCACCAATGCCTTGGCCCCGTTCAAGGACAGCTCCGCGCCGCTGCCGAGCGCGGTGATCGCGCCGCTCTTGAACTCGAGCAGCGCGTCACCCGCAAGACTGAAGCTGCCGCCCAACGTAGCCGGCGCAGCCGCGGCGATGTCCAACGTCGCCGGCACCGAGGCGCTGCCGGTCAGGTCGACCATCCCGGTGTTGGACAGCCCGGCCGCCGTCACCGTTGTCGCCTTTGCGAGGCTGGTATTGCCGATCTCGAACGTCGCGCTGTTGGTCAGGGTACCGCCGATCGTCAGGCTGCTCCCGCCGCCGCCGCCAAAACCGGTGTCGATCTCGACGAAATCGGTGTTGCCGAAGGCGCCTGTGACCTTCAACGCCGCCGCGGCCGTCCCGCTAGACAACTCGATCGAGCCGGAATTACTTGCCGCCGCCGCGGTCACCGTCGTCGCCTTGGTGAGGCTGGTGTTGCCAATCTCGAAAAAGCCCATATTGGTCAGGGTTCCGCCGACCGTCAGGCTGCTGCCGCCGCTGCCGCCAAAGCCGCTGTCAACCTGAACGCCGCTGCTGTTGGTCAAGCCGACGGTGGTCTTAAGCGAGCCGCCGTTTTCGAGAATGAACGTGCCGGCATTATTGGCGAGCCCGGTCAGCGCGCTGTCGCTGGTGAGCGCCGTGCTCAGCGCCGCCAATGCCTTGGCCCCGTTCAAGGACAGCTCTGCGCCGCTGCCGAGCGCGGTGATCGCGCCGGTCTTATATTCCAGCAGCGCATCGCCGTTCAGATTGTACGCCCCAGTCAAGGTCGCCGGCGCCGCTGTCGTGATATCCAATGTCGCCAGGATGGCGGCGCCGCCGGTCAGGTCGATCGTCCCGGTGTTGGCGAGCCCGGAGGCGGTCGCGACGGTTGCAGCGGTGATCCCGCTGTTGCCGATGTCGAAGGTGCTGGTCGCGCTGTTGGTCAGGGCCCCGCCGAGGGTCAAGTGGGTCCCGCCGGTCCCGGAGGCGTCGACATCGACGAAGCCGGTGTTGCCGAAGGCGACGGTGGTGGTCAGCGCCCCGCCGCCGGCGAGGTTGAAGGTGCCGGCATTGGTGGCGAGCTTGGTCAAGGCGCTGTTGGTCGTGGCTGCGGTGCTCAGCGCCAGCCGCGACAGGGCGCCATCGAGCGAAAGGTGGGCGCCGCTGGCGATCGCGGTGATGGCGCCGCTGGCATATTCCAGCAATGCATCGCCGGAGAGATTGGCCGTTCCGGTCCAAGTCGCCGGCGCGGCCCCGGTGCTGTCCAAGCTGGCCAGCGTCGCCGGGCCGCCGCTCAGATCGATCGTCCCGGTGTTGGCGAGACCCGCCGCGGTGACTGCCGTCGCTGCGAGAATATTGCTGTTGCCGATATTGATTTGGCCGGTATTGGTCAGCACCCCGCCGATCGTCAGGCTGCTGCCGCGGTCGTCGGAAAAGTCAGAGCCGAAGAAAAAAGAGTTGAGAGAGAGGGTGCCGCTGTTGGCCAAGGCGGGGGTGATGGCGACCGCGGCACCGTCGGCGAGGTCGAAGGCCCCGAGGTTTTTGGCAAGCCCGCTCAAGGCGCCGCTCGTGGTCGTGTTGCTGTTCAGCGCGACCCGCGCCCGCGGTCCGTCGAGAGCCAGGCTGGCGCCGGCGGCGATCGTCGTGAAGTCGCCGCTGGCGAACTCCATCAGCGCGTTGCCGCTGAGGTCGAGATTTCCGGTCAGGGTCGCCGGCGCTGCCGCGGTGCTGTCGAATGTCGCCCGCGCCGCGTCGCCGCTCAGATCGATCGTCCCGGTGTTGCTGAGCGCGCCGGCCGTGACCTGAGTCCCATCGATTTGCAGGTCGCCGCTGTTCGTCAGCGCCCCGCCCACCGTCAATGTGCCGCCGTCGACCGACGCGTCGCCGCTGTTCGTCAGCGCCCCGCCCACCGTCAAAATGCTGCTGTCCACCGACGCATCGCCACTGTTGGTCAATGCACCGCCAAGAGTCAGCTTGCTGCCGCCGTCGACAGTGAGCTGGTTGCGGTTGGCAAACGCCGCCGTCGTGGCAATGGTGCTGCCGGAAAGATCGAGAATGCCGCTGTTGCTGGCGAGCAGGGTCAGCGCGCTGTTGGTCGTCGTAGCGTTGCTCAGCGCAATCCGCGAACTCGCGCCGTCGAGCGACAATTCGGAATTCGTCGCGATCGCGGTGACGTGGCCGCTGCCAAACTCCACAAGGGCGTCACCCTGCAGATAGTAAAATCCGGTCAACGTCGCCGCCGCCGCCCCGGTCACGTCCAATGTCGCCTGCGCGGTGCCGCCGGTCAGGTCGATCGTTCCCATGGCGGCGTTGCTGAGGCCGGCCGCCGTCACCGTCGCCGCCTTGATGAGCCCGCTGTTGCCGATGTCGAGATCGCCCTTGTTGGTCAGGGTGCTGCCGACCGTCAGGCTGCTGCCGCCGGCGTCGCCGGTGTCGAAGAAATCATTGTCGACCGCGATCAGGCCGGTGTTGGTCAGGGCGCCGGCGGCGGCGATCGAGGAGCCCAGTTGGATCGCCAGCGTGCCGGCGTTGGCGGTAAGGCCGGTCAACCCGCTGTTGGTCGTGGTGGCCGTGCTCTGCGCCACCCGCGACTGGGCGCCGTCGAGGACCAGCTCGGCATTGCCCGCGATCGAAGTGATGCTGCCGCCGCTGGAGCTGACGCTGCTGCTTTCGACCTCCAACAGCGCATCGCCGCGCAGAATGTAATGCCCAGTCAAATTCGCCAAGGTTCCGCCGGTAACGTCGAGCGTCGCCTGCGCGGTGCCGCCGGTCAGGTCGATCGTCCCGGTGTTGGCGAGCCCAGCCGCAGTCACCGTCGAAGCTTTGGTGATGCCGCTGTTGCCGACGACGAGGACGCCGCTGCTGGAGAGCGTGCCGCCGATCTTTAGACTGGTTCCACCCGTGCCGGCGGCATCGACATCGACCCCGCCAGCGTTGCCAAAGCCGGCGGTGACCGTTTCGGTAATTCCGGGGGCCGCTATCGCGAGGGTCGCGTGAAGATCGCTGACGGCGATCGAATTGACGGTGATGGCGGTGGTCAGCGCGACAGTGTAGGCGCCCGCAACGCCGATCGTAACGGTGTCGGCGGCGGCGGGAACCGCACCCGTGCTCCAGTCCGCGGGGGTGTTCCAATTTGCCGAAACGGCACTCTTCCAGCTTACCGCTGCCATTCCCTTTTCCCCCTCAATGTGCGCCCATGCAGCCCTCGCCCGACCAGGTTGACCCGGATCACGCGAGCGGGATTAGACATTATTTTAACATACCATTTTTTTAGGCAATAACGCGGATCGAGCGCTCGTGTTGCTTGCCGAAAATGCCGCCGGTCTGCGGATGCTTTTGCCAGAGTGTGACGCCCACCGCGCGCCGCTGCGCCCCGCGCCCCGCGCCCCGCGCCCCGCGCCCCGCGCCCCGCGCCCGGACTTGTCTGTCGAGCGGGGCGGCCTGTTGTCAAGCCGGACAGTGTTGTTTAACGCCGTTCCCAGCCGAATTGGCGCGGCATGGCGGGAAGCGCCCGGCCGCCGGCACAGGGTCGGCGGCGCCGTGTGCCGCGCCCTATGCCTCGGCGCGGATGCAGCGAACGACTTCTTCGATCGTCGTGTCGCCTTCGAGCACCGCCAAAAGCCCGCTGTCGAAAATCGGGCGCATGCCGTTTTCGATGGCGGCGCGCTCGATCGCGGTGTCGTCGGCGCCGTCGAGGATCAGCTTGTCGGTCGCCCGGCTCGGCACCAGCAATTCGGCGATGGCGCGACGTCCGCGAAACCCGGTGCCGCGGCATTCGGGACAGCCTTTTGCATGGTAAAGCGTGATCGCATCCGTGCCCGCCAGGCGCTCGAGGCCAAAGCGCTCGCGCAACGCGGCCGGCGCCTCTTCCGGGACCCGGCAGCTGCGGCACAAGCGCCGCACCAGCCGCTGGGCCAGCACCGCCTTCAAGGTCGCGGTCATCAGGTAGTCCTCGAGACCCATGTCGCGCAGCCGAGTCATCGTCGCTGCCGCCGAGTTCGTATGCACCGTCGACAGCACCAGATGGCCGGTCAGCGCCGCCTGCACCGCGATCTGCACGGTTTCGAGGTCGCGGATCTCGCCGATCATGATCACGTCCGGATCCTGGCGCAGGATCGAGCGCAGCAGGCTCGCGAAATTGAGCCCGATCTGGGGCCGGACTTGAATCTGGTTGATGCCGGTCAGCTGGTACTCGATCGGGTCCTCGACGGTGACGACGTTGCGCGCGATCGTGTTCAGCTTCGTCAAGCCGGTGTATAGCGTCGTCGTCTTGCCGCTGCCGGTCGGGCCGGTCACCAGCACCATGCCGTTCGGCAGTTCCAATGCCCGTTCGAGCCCGGCCCGAATGTCGTCGGGCAAACCCAGCTTTTCATAGTCGAAATCGACCGCGGTGCGATCAAGCACGCGCAGCACGACCTTTTCGCCGTAGAGCGCGGGCACCGTCGACACGCGAAAATCGATCTCGTGACCGCGCACCGTCAGCTTGATGCGCCCGTCCTGCGGCAGCCGGCGCTCGGCGATGTCGAGCCGCGCCATGATCTTGATGCGCGAGATCACCGCTGCCTGCAGCCGCGCCGGCGGCGGCTCGATCTCGTGCAGCACGCCGTCATAGCGGTAGCGCACCCGCAGGCGGTCGGGAAACGGTTCGAGATGGACGTCGGAGGCATGGGTTTCGACCGCGCGCGCGATCATCTGGTTGACGAGGCGAATGACCGGCGCCTCGCTGGCGAGGTCCTTCAGCCGCTCGGCATCCTCCTCGGCCGGCTCGGCATCGGCGACGACCTCGTCGAGCAGGGTGTCGCCGTCGCCCTCCGCCACCGGCTCGGAGTAAAGCCGGTCGAGTGCGGCTTCGAGCTCGATCGGCACCGCGACCGCGACCGCGACCGGCCGCCCGAGCGCCGCCGCGACGGCGTTGCGGGTAAACACGTCGAGCGGGTCGACCATCGCCAAGACGGCGCGCTCGCCGCTTTCCGCGATTGGCATCGTGTGCGCCTTGCGGAGGAATTTCGGCCGCAGCCGGTCGACGAACAGCGCCTCCTCGGGATAGTCTGCGGGCGTGACAAGCGGCGCCGAGACAAGTTGCGCCAGGGTTTCGGCGAGCCCGCGCTCGCTGATCAGCCCGAGCTGCGTCAATACCCGGTCGAGCCGGCCCCCGGTCTCGGCGGCGACGCGGCGCGCGCGCTCCAGGGTGCGGTGGTCGATGGCGCCGCTGTCGATCAAAACCGGGCCGAGCCGGGCCAGCGCCTCGGCGGCGTCCTGCGCAGTCGGGGCGGCAGCAGGCTCGAAGGTCATGACCGCATCATCCTCGGAGTTCGGCGCCGACGAGTATCGCCAAAGCGGCAGAATAATCGATTGACGTGCGGAGCGGGAGCGGATGTTCGGACCCGACTGGGTCGACCGACTGGCTGACCCCGCCGCGCTGCGGTGGAGTGCCGTCGTGGTCTCGCCTGCCGTCGGCAGCTTTCTCGGCGTTTTGATCCGCCGTCTGCCCGAGGCCAGGCCGGTCGCCTGGACGCGTTCGGGTTGCGAAGAATGCGCAGCGGCGCTCCACCCGCGCGATCTTGTGCCGTTGCTCAGCTGGCTGATGTTGCGTCGCCGCTGCCGTTATTGCGGCGCGCGGCTGAGCTGGTTCTACCCCGCGGTCGAGATTGCAGCGCTGGCGATTGCGCTTGCCGCCGCGAGCGTCGATCGCGGCGTTGCAACCTGGCTCGACTGCATTCTAGGCTGGTGGCTGCTGGCTCTCGCCTGGATCGACCTGCGGCACTGGCTGCTGCCGGATGTGCTGACCCTGCCGCTTGTTGTCGCCGGGCTCGCCGGCGCGCTGCTGTTTGATCCCGGCGGGCTGACCGACCGAGCCCTCGGGGCAGCTCTCGGCTATGTGGCATTCCGGCTCGTCGCCTATGCCTACCGCAAGTTGCGCGGGCGCGACGGGCTCGGCGCGGGCGACGCCAAATTGCTGGCGGCGGCGGGCGCCTGGGTCGGGGCGAGCGGGCTGCCGCAGGTGATCCTTTTTGCGGCGCTGGCGGGCCTTGTCGCTGCCGCCTGCCTGCGCCTCGCCGGCGTACGCCTCGGCGCCGCCTCGGCGCTGCCGTTCGGACCCTTTCTGGCGCTCGCCACCTGGCTTGTCTGGCTGCTCCCGGCGCTCGGCTAAACCCGCGGGACCTGCATACCGCGCTGCACCGCCGGACGGAGGCCGACGGTCTCGGCCCAGCGGCGGACATTCGGGTAGTCGCTCAGCGTGACACCTTGCCATTCATGCCTGGCGATCCACGGGTAGCTGGCGATGTCGGCGATCGAATATTCGGCCTCGGCCAGAAACTCGCTCGCCGCCAGACGCTTGTCGAGCACACCGTAGAGGCGCGCCGCTTCCTTTGAATAACGCTGGATCGCATAGGGCAGAGGTTGCGGCGCAAAACGGCGGAAGTGTTGCGCCTGCCCAAACATCGGCCCGACCCCGCCGACCTGGAACATCAGCCACTGGATCGCCTGCGAACGCCGGCGCGGGTCGGCTGACAAAAAGCGCCCGGTCTTTTCCGCGAGGTAGAGCAGGATGGCGCCCGATTCGAAAACCGCGAACGGACCGCCGGCCGGCCCGTCCTGATCGACGATCGTCGGGATTTTGCCGTTGGGATTGATCGCTTCATACTCGGCGGCGAATTGCTCGCCATTGGCGATGTCGACCGGGTGAACGCGGTATTCGAGGCCGGTTTCCTCGAGCATGATCGCCGCCTTGTGCCCGTTCGGCGTGGGCCACGTATAGAGATCGATCATCGCCGCTTTCCGTCACCACCCCTGGCCGCCGCCGCAGCCGCACCAAACGGTCTAGCGCGCCGAACGAGCGCGAGAAAGCGCGAAACGCGGCCACGCGACGGTTTTGGCGGGCTACCTACCGCTGCTGGCGCATGTCGCTCGCCTGCCTGAGCGCGTCGAACGGCCGGGTCGCCATGCGCCCCGCGATCTCGGTCAGTGTCGTGCTCTGATTGAGAAACGCCTGCATGTTGCCGCGCAACAGCCTTGCCTGCACTTCGATCATCTCGGTAAGGCTGCGGCAGCCGATCAAGGCGCGGCTCGCCTCCGAGGTCTGGCGCATGACCTCCTCGGCATATTGCGCCCAGGCGTTGGTGATCTCCTGCACCCCTTCGGCTAGCGAAGAGCCGGTCCGCAGCGCGGCATCGGCGCCAACGGCAGAGGCGGCATTTGCCTGCCGCATGCCTTGCTGCGCCTGCTGCGTCAGCCGCTCGCCGGTCTCCCGAGCCGCATCTTGGGACGCGCGCACCATCGTCTCGGCTGCGTTTTCGGTTTCCGCCGCCGCGGTCTCGCCCCGGCCTTTTGCTTCCGCCATCTGAACCTCCGAAATCGCCTTCTCCGGTGTCAACGCGAGGGCACGGCTCATGCTCCGGGGATTTGACGATTTGTTGCCGCCGCCGACGCAATATGCGGGAATTTCCGGCAACCCGGAAAACGGCTAGCTTGGGCGGGAATGCCCGGCGGCGCCGCCGACGCAGCAACAGGGAGTGCCGCAATGATTTACCCGGTCGTCTTGTCCGGCGGCTCCGGCACCCGGCTGTGGCCGATGTCGCGGACCCTTTATCCCAAGCAATTGCTGCGTCTGCTCGGCGACGACAGCCTGTTGCAGCAGACCCTGCGCCGCGTCGCCGATCGCGACCGCTTTGCCCCGCCGCTGCTCGTCGCCAATGAAGAGCATCGCTTTATCATCGCCGAGCAGTTGCGCGAGATCGGCGCGCCGGCGCGGGCCTTGCTGCTCGAGCCGGTCGGCCGCAACACCGCACCCGCCGCCTGCGTCGCGGCCTTGGCGCTCGCCGAGAGCGATCCCGACGCGCTGATGCTGCTGCTGCCGTCCGACCACATGATCGCCGACGAGGCCGCCTTTGCCGCGGCAACGTCGCGCGCCGCCGCCGCCGCCCGCGGCGGGGCGCTGGTGACTTTCGGCATCACCCCTGAGCGTCCCGAAACCGGGTATGGCTATATCCGGCGCGGCCCGGCGCTCGACGCGGTCGAAGGGGTCTTCCGGGTCGCCGAATTTGTCGAAAAGCCGGGCCTCGACGTGGCGCGGTCGTTTGTGGCGTCAGGCGAGCATTTCTGGAACGGCGGGATTTTTCTGTTTCCGGCAGCCCTCTATCTGGACGAGCTCGGCCGCATTCGCCCCGACATCGTCGCCGCCTGCAGCCGGGCATTGGACGAGGCAAGCCGCGACGCGGATTTCATCCGGCTCGGCAAGGAGGCATTCCACGCCTGCCCCGCCGACTCGATCGACTATGCGCTGATGGAGCACACCACGCGGGCCGCCGTGGTACCTGTCGGCATGGGCTGGAGCGATGTCGGGTCATGGGACGCGCTGTGGGAATTGAGCGACAGGGACGCCGCCGGCAACGCGATCACCGGCAACGTCGTCGCCGAGAACACCCGCAACTGCTATCTGCGGTCCGACGCCGGACTGGTCGCGGCGACCGGCATCGAGGATTTGGTCGTCGTCGCCACCGCCGACGCGCTGATGCTGGCGCCGCGCGGCCGCACCCAGGAGGTGCGCGGTCTTGTCGCCCGGCTCGCCGCCGAAGGTCGCGACGAGGCCGAGGCGCTGCCGACCGTGCATCGCCCGTGGGGCACATATCGCGCGCTGCACAACGGCCACCGGGTGCAGGTCAAGCACATCACCGTCAAGCCCGGCGGCAAGCTGTCGCTGCAGATGCACCACCACCGCGCCGAGCACTGGATCGTCGTCCAGGGCACGGCCCGGGTCCGCCGCGGCGACGAAGAGATCATGCTGACCGAGGACCAGTCGACCTACATCCCGCTCGGCACGCTGCACCGCCTCGAAAACCCCGGCAAAATTCCGCTCCACCTGATCGAGGTGCAGTCCGGCAGCTATCTCGGCGAGGATGACATCGTCCGCTTCGAGGACAGCTACGGCCGCAGTTGACGCTCAAGGATCAAGGGTCGTTGTTCCCGCGCATACCCTCACCCACCCAGCCCTGACGGGCTGGGTCCCCCCTCTCCCGCGGTGCAGGAGAGGGGCTCTAAAACTCTGCTGTTGCCTTTATAGCCCCTCTCCCGCACTGCGGGAGAGGGTGTCGAGCGCAGCGAGGCGGGTGAGGGGCCGGGGGTACCAATATCAGGCTCGCGCCACTGGAGCCGTTTTCCGACGGGGTTGGTGCTCCGTCGTTGCGAGGAGTGCCGCGACGCGGCAATCCGGATCAAAGTACGCACGGCGGCGCGATATTGCCTCGCGGAGCCTGCCTCGGGGCGGCGCTTTGCGCCGACCCGGGGTCTCGCAATGACCTGCTATCATTTCGCTTGGCAACCAGCGCCGCCGTCCTGCGGACGCGGGCTGTCATAATGCCTTCTCTTGTCAAGGAAGCCGGATAGGTTAATCATCGCATCGCAATCACCGGGCGTCCGGGGGAATGTCGGTCTAAATCTGAGGGAGGAGTGACAATGAGGAAGCTTGTGATTTTGTTGGCGCTAGGGGTGGTAGGATTGCCGTCCTTTGCAAAAGCGGCCGACGTTGTGACTGAAATGTGCGTGGTCAACACCAACAGCGCGAAGCAGCTCTTGGCCTTCATTGAGGCCAGCGCAGGGATCGATCTACCGTTTTCGTGCAAAGGGGCTTCGGCCAATTGTACTCAGTGTGATGCGGATTTGCTGTCCCAGGGCTTTCAATTTTCAAAAGCGACCCAAGCCAACGGGAACCCCTACTTCGTTTTCACGAGGGAAGGGGATAGGAGCGGGATTAGGCGCTGACGCTCTTGCCAAGCTGACGCTGCACTAAAATTTGAGGGGAGGGGGCGGCTTCGGCTGCCCCTTCTTACAACCCACGCCGCTGTGGCGCGCTGGCGATCAGATCGAACCACCAGTTTCAGATAGTGGGAGTTTTAGCAAGGCGCGCAGGATCGAAAACCGCGCCAGCGCGCCTCGCTGGGTGAGCGGCAGCTCTCAGCCCGGCAATTTCCAGCCAAGCCAGTCGCACAACGCCCGGCCCATGACGAGCTCGAGGTCGCGACCTTTAAGGAACGGCATCTCCTCGGTGAACATCGTCACGCATTCTTTCCACGAGCACGGCATGCGGGTGATGTCGGTGCCCCAGAAAGTGCGCTCCGGCCCAAAGGCCTCGACGATCTGCTGGGTGTATTTGTGGATGTTGCGGTAGGGGTAGGACTGTGACGAATTCCCCGGCGCCCCGGTCGCCTTGACCGCGACATTGGGATGTTTGGCGAGCGCCAGCAGTGCCGGCTGATTACCGTGCGCCGCGTCGTCCTTCCCGTCGCGCACCCGGGCATAATGATCGAGGATCAGCTTGAGGCCTGGATGCCGCTCGGCGATCTGCCCGACCTTTGGCAGGTAGTTCGACGCCATCAGTGCTACCGGGATGCCGGCCTTCTCGGCCGCCGGCCACAGCCAATCGATTGTGCCGTCGGTCATCCAGTTGGCCTGGTGCGGCTGGGTGAAGGCGTAGCGCAGCCCGAGCATGCCGGGCCGCTTTTTCCAGCCGTCGATCAGCGACCGGCTCTCCGGCTTGTCGAGCGGGAAATTACCGAGAATCCCGAAGCGGTTTGGGTATTTGGCCGCGGCCTCCTCGGAAATCCTGCCCGAATTCGGGTCCCACCCCGGCGGGTGCAGCAGACAGGCGTTGACGCCGGCCGCATCCATGTCGCGGATGCATTCTTCGGCGGTATACGAATTCACCTGCCGGTGGGACGGGTTGGTCGGCGGCCCGGCCGACCAGATGTGAACCTGTGCGTCGACAATCAGCATGGCGTTCCCCTTGCTCACTCGGTTCTCTGATCCTACGCGATATCGGCTCGCGACCGACAGGGGGTCGGCGCCCGCCGTTTGCGAAAATGGCGAGCGGAACCCGGCCGTTGCCGGCGCGGGCCGTGCGCATTACGCTCCCGCATAATGACCAAAACATCGGCTGTCGCCAAAAGCGTCGCTGCCGGTGGGCCGCCGCCGGGAGGACATCATGATTGAGTTGCTCGAGCAGCAGCAATCACTGACCGCCAATCAGTGGAAAATACTTTCCGCGTCGATCCTCTCGATCATGCTCGATTTCTTCGATTTCCTGCTGATCGGGTTCACTCTCGCGTTCTTTGTCCGGGATTGGCACCTGACTTATGGCCAGTCGGCGCTGATCCTGTTCTCGTCGGGCGTGGCGGCGGTCCCCGGAGCCATCTTCTTCGGCTGGCTCGGCGACAAGATCGGCCGCCGCAAGGTCTTCATGATCACGATCCTGACGTTCTCGATCGCCACCGGTGCGATGGCGCTGACGCCCGAGCACGGATGGGTCTACCTGACCGTGATGCGGTTCATCGTCGGCTTTGGCGTCGTCGGCGTCGCCGCGGTCGACATGCCGCTCTTGCAGGAGTTCGTGCCCGCCGCCAAACGCGGCTGGATCAGCGGATTATCGATTTCTCTGGTGCCGGGCGGCGGCTTGCTGGCCGCGACCTTCGCCGCTTTTCTCAGCCCGATCGTCGGCTGGCGCGGGCTCTTCGCGCTCGGGCTGGTGCCGGCGCTGCTGGCCTTTCTGATCCGCGTCTGGGTCCCGGAATCGCCGCGCTGGCTGATCAGCCGTGGCCGTAACGAGGAGGCGCGGCGCTCGCTCGCCTGGGCTTTGCAGATCCCGCCCGAACAAATCGTTCTGCCGGCCGCGCCGCCGGTCGCGCGAAAATCGTCGTGGCTCGAATTGTTCAAATACCCGCGCAGCATCGCCGCCGGCGCGCTCGTCGGGTTGAGCCAGACGGGTGCTGTCGGTCTCGGGCTGTGGATGGTCACGCTCTTGGTGCTGGTGCTGAAGATAACACCGGCCGAGGCCTCATTTCTGGTGATCTGGATCAGCCTCGCGCAGATCCTGGGGCGCGGCTTCGGCTCGTGGCTCACAGAAGCGATCGGGCGGCGAACCGCGGGCGCCTTATGTTGCGCGCTGGCGGCGGTGGCGACCTCGCTCGCCGGCTACCTGCACGCCGTCTATATCGGATCGGTGCCGATGTTCTTCGCCCTGCTGCTGGTGCAGGGCTTGTTCGGCAACGGCAACTCGGCGATCAGCTATCCCTACATGGCCGAGATGTGGCCCGCCGGATTGCGCGCGAGCGGGTATGGCCTCGTCTACGGCATGTCCAATTTGGGCAAATTCATCGGCCCGGCCGGGCTCGCGGTGATCATCGGCACGTCGAACTATGTCAGCCCGAAAGCGACGCTCGCCGGCATCGTCCCCGGCTTCAACTACTTTGCCGTGTGGTATGTGCTCGCTATCGTCGCCTATCTGTTGATCGGCTTCGAGACGCGCGGCCGCACCATTGAGGAGCTCGACGCCGCCCTCGCGCGGCCCAAGCCCCTTGGAGCGCGATCGGGATATCCGTAGACGCTATGGGCTATCACGCGTCAACGGGGCTGGGCCAGTCGCGGATAAGGCCAATTGCAGAAAATCTGTGAACTGAAATAACTAAAGCGAGGGGCGGCACCTCACATCAGTGTTGCCGCGGCGGCTGCAACGCGCCTTTTCCTGTCGCTCTACGGTCCTTTTGATGTCCCGACGAGGCTCCCGGAACCGTTGAACCTGCATATCGCCCGTAGGCGACCGAAAATATTTGGTGGTTGGGCCGTAAAAAATCATACCGGCGACCACCTCCTCGCGGTCAGAACCCGCGAGTTTCGAAGAAGGGGTTTTGGGGGCGGGGGAGGCCGAGGTTCTCGCGCAGGGTTTTGCCTTCGTATTCGCGGCG
Source organism: uncultured Alphaproteobacteria bacterium (assembly GCA_963712825.1). GTDB lineage: Bacteria > Pseudomonadota > Alphaproteobacteria > ATCC43930 > CGMCC-115725 > AP-15. Next base: position 289,153 of record CAVQJP010000024.1, on the reverse strand, counting down.
GAAGAGGTTGCGGCGCTGGAGTTCGGGGACGACGCGGTCGACAAAGTCGTCGAGGCCGCCGGGGACGTAGGGGAACATGATGTTGAACCCGTCGCAGGCGTTGCCGTCGAGCCATTCTTCCATCTGATCGGCGATCGTCGCCGGGGTGCCGACGAGGGCGAGCCCGCCATAGCTGCCGGCGATGCGGGCGAGGTCGCGGACCGTTAAATTGTCGCGCCGGGCGCGGGCGATGACGCGCTCGCGGCCGCTCTTCGAGGCGTTCGATTCGGGGATGTCGGGCAGCGGGCCGTCGAGATCGAAGCCGGAGGCGTCGTGGCCAAGGGCGATCGACAATGACGCGAGGCCGCTGTCGGGATGGACCAGGCTGTCGAGGAGCGCGCGCTTTTCCCGCGCCTCGGCGACGGTGTCGCCGACGACGGCGAGGGCGCCCGGCATGATCTTCATGTGCTCAGGGTCGCGGCCAAGCTGCACCATGCGCCCTTTGACGTCGGCGTAAAATGCCTGCGCGTCGGCAAAATTGCCGCCGCTGGCAAAGATCATCTCAGCGGTTTCGGCGGCGAGCTCGCGCCCGGCATCGGAGGCACCGGCCTGGACAATGACCGGCCAGCCCTGGACCGGGCGCGCGATGTTCAACGGCCCGCGCACCGACAGGTATTCGCCCTTGTGGTCGAGGATGTGCAACCGCTCGGGGTCGAAATAGACGCCGTTTTCGACATCGCGGACAAAGGCGTCGTCGGCCCAGCTGTCCCACAGCCCGGTTACGACATCAAAGAATTCGCGCGCGCGGCGATAGCGCTCGCCATGCTCCATATGCTCGGTCAAGCCGAAATTGAGCGCCGAGTTGGGGTTAGAGGTCGTGACCAGGTTCCAGCCGGCGCGCCCGCCGCTGATGTGGTCGAGCGAGGCAAACCGGCGGGCGACCAGATAGGGCGGCTCGAAGGTGGTCGAGGCGGTCGCGATCAGGCCCAGATGCTCGGTCACCATCGCCAGGGCCGGCAGCAGGGTCAGCGGGTCGAACGAGGTGACCGTAGCGCTGCGCTTCAACGCCGCCATCGGCATGTTCAAGACCGAAAGATGGTCGGCCATGAACCAGGCGTCGAACCGGCCGCGCTCCAGGGTCTGCGCAAACCGGACCAGGTGCTTCAGGTTGAAGTTCGCGTCCGGGTAGGCGCCGGGATAGCGCCACCAGGCGGTGTGGATGCCGACCGGGCGCATAAAGGCGCCGAGATGCAATTGCCGCGCTGCCGCCATTTCCCCACGCTCCCAGCACAATCCACCGCGATAATAACGCGCCGGACAGCCGGCGGGGGATCATGATTGTTGTCGCTGGCTACACGTTGACCGGGGCGAGGGGTGGGCGGCCACGGATCAGGTCGGCGGCTTTCTCGGCGATCATGATCACGACCGCATTGATGTTGCCGCCGACGAGGTCGGGCATGACCGAGGCGTCGACGACGCGCAAGCCCTCGACACCCTGCACCTTCAACTCGGGGTCGACAACCGCGGCGGGGTCGCCGGGCCGGCCCATCTTGCAGGTGCCGAGCGGGTGGTGGACCGTGATCGCGGTGGCGCGGATATAGGCGTCGATCTCGGCCGTGGAGCGGCACGCAGGAGCGGGGGCGATCTCGGCCTTGGCGAACGGGGTGAGGGGTGCCGTGGCGCCGATGTCGCGGATCATGGCGATCCCGGCGCGCAGGGCCGCCCAGTCCCGCTCGGTGCCAAGAAAATTCTGACGGATGCGCACCGGCACATCGGGGTCGGCCGAGGCCAGCTCGATCCGGCCGCGGCTTTCCGGGCGCAACACCACCGCGCGGCATGCGAAGCTGTCGGAATAGGCCGGGACAAAGGGCGCGAAATAGGGTGCAGCCGCCATCGGGGCGGCGTTGAACAGCAGCTGGATGTCGGGCAGGTCGGCGCCGGGACCGCTCGCCAGACCGGATTTTAAAAACGCCATCAGCCCGCCCGGCAGATCGGTGGCGATGCCGCGGCCGCGGAAATAGGTGTTGGCCAACTCCCAGGCGATGCGGTCGGCGCGCATCTTGGCGTGGAGCGGGCCCGGCTCCTTGCGGGCATAAGTCACCGGCGCCGAGATGTGATCCTGCAGGTTGCGGCCGACACCAGGGAGCGGTGCGGTGACCGCGATCCCATGGGCGCCGAGCATGTCGGGGTCGCCGATCCCCGACAGCATCAGGAGCTGCGGCGAGTTGACGACGCCGCCCGCAAGGATCACCTCGCGCTCGGCCCAAGCGGTGTGCCGCTCGCCCGCCTTCACGTACTCGACGCCGACGGCGCGGCCGCCCTCGAACAGGATGCGCGTCGCCAGCGCCTGGACTAGGATTTCGAGATTGGGGCGCGCCATAGCCGGGCGCAGATAGGCGACCGCGGCGCTGCACCGCCGGCCGTCGCGGATCGTCATCTGCGAGCGTCCAAAACCTTCCTGCTGCTCTCCGTTGTAGTCCGCGGTGGACGGATATCCGGCCGTAAGGCCGGCGGCCAGATAGGCGTCGATCAACGGGTCGGCATAGCGCGAGCGGCGCACGGTCAACGGCCCGTCGCCGCCGCGATAGGGGCCGGCACCCTCCTCCCAGCTCTCCTGGCGGCGGAAATACGGCAGCACGTGTGCGTAGGACCAGCTGTCGAGCCCGCCCTCAGCCCAGCGCCGGTAGTCGCCGCGATGGCCGCGGACATAGACCATCGCGTTGATCGAGGAGGAGCCGCCGACGACCTTGCCGCGGGCGCATTCGACCCGGCGACCGTCCATCGTCGCCTCAGGCTCGGCGAAATACATCCAGTCGTTGCGGCGCTGCTGGAGCATGCGGCCCCAGCCGAGCGGGATGTGAATCCACGGGTCGCGGTCCCAGCCGCCGGCTTCGAGGACGAGGACGCTGGCGTCGGCGTCTGCGCTGAGCCGGTTGGCGAGCGCGCACCCGGCCGAGCCTGCGCCGACGATTACATAGGCGTAAGAGTTGGCCGGCAATATCCGGTCTCCTGGGCGAACCTTGCGCGCGTCGGCGATCGGCGATCAGATCGGGATCGCCAGCAGGGTGTCGATCCGGCGGCTGTCGAGGACGACCTCCTTGCGCGCGAATTGCCATCCCTCGCCCGCGCGCACGACCCGGTCGACATAATGGCCGGCGGCGAAAATCGTCATGTCGCCGTCCTGCATCGTGCGCACGACAAGAAAATTCGCTTCGAGGTCGAGTGCTCCCGCGGTGTCGCCGACGACCCGGATCGAGGAGACCAGGTGGCGGTAGCGCTGCGGTTCGTAGATGTTGGCTTCGCGCAAGGCGCTGATGCGGTCCTTCAGCATGTTGCGCGAGGTCGCGTAGATCAGCCCCAACGGCAGCCCCGCCTCAAAATTCTCGGCCGAGGTGACACGGTAGAAGCAGTCGTCGGTAAAGAAGCCGGGCCAATCTTCGAGCTTGTCGGCGTCGAGGCAGTGCACGTAATCGGCATAAAGCTGCTCAAGCTCCAAGCGCCGCGCCAACTCGTCGAAATTCATCGCCGCCGCCTCACCCTTGCCTGCCGATTATCGATTGCAGCCCCGTTTACGGCAAGCGATCGGCACGCTAGCCGGTCAGCACGGCTTTTCCGATCACGGCGCGGTCGATCAGCGCCTGGATCGCGTCCGGCGCCTGCGCCAGCGGATAGCGCCGCCAGATGCGCGGCTTCAGCTTGCCCGCGGCGGCGAGCCCGATCAGGGTCTTGATGTTGTTCGCCGCGACCTCCGGGTGGTTCTCGGCGAGACCGCCGATGCGCACCCCGATCGCCTCGATGCCCTTGATCAGGAGATAGTTGGTGCGGGCCGCGGCCGGCGCGCCGCCGAGAAAGCCGAGGATCAGGATGCGCCCGCTCCAGGCGAGGCAGCGCAGCGACTCCTCAAAGGTCGGGCCGTTGACCGGGTCGTAGATGATGTCGACGCCGCGCCCCTGGGTCAGCTCCATGACCCGGTCGCGAAACCCGTCGTGATAGGGGATCGCATGGTCGGCGCCTTCCTCGCGGCAGACCGCGCGCTTTTCGTCGGTGCTGGCGGTGGCGATGATTTCGGCGCCGTGGAGCTTCGCTATCTGGATCGCCGGCAGACCGATGCCGCCGGCCGCACCGTGTATCAAGACCCGATCGCCCGCCTTAAGCCGCCCGCGCTGAACGAGCGCGTGGTATGCGGTGTGGTAGACGTTGCGAAAGACCGCCGCCTCCTCGATGCTCATCGCCGCCGGCACCAGGTCGCAATCCTCGGCCTTCACGTTGCCGAACTCGGCAAAGGCGCCGAGTCGCTGGCGGCACATGACCTTGTCGCCCGGCTTGAGCCCGCTGACGCCGGGCCCGACCGCGACGACCTCGCCTGCCCCTTCGCTGCCGGGGATAAAGGGCGGCTCGGGCCGGAACTGATATTTGCCCGCGAGCATCAGAACATCGACATATTGTGCGCCGCGCGCGGTGATCCGCACCTGCACCTCGCCCGGGCCGGGCGGCGGCGGGTCAGGCACCTCGCGCAACGCCAGCACCTCGGGACCGCCAAACGCCTCGCACACCACCGCCTTCATGACCCGCTCTCCGCTGCCCGCACGAGGCGAAAGCTTGCCCCCGATCGCCGGCCGCGCGCCAGCCTCTTTGATCCGCCGGGTGGAATTGACCGATGCGGAATTGACCAGGGCTGGTCCCCGTATTTAACCAGAACAACGGAGGGGAGGAAGATGAGCGACCGGTTCGGAGCGGCCGCCGCGACCTCGGCGGCAATCGGGCGCACGCCGCGGTTCCCGGTCGCCGACCAGATCGCCGTGTCGCTGTTGTGGTTTGCGCTCTTCGCCAACTGGCTGACCGTGGTGCCGGTCGTCATCCCGGACCAGATCGCCGCGATCCTCGGCCCGAATGCGGCGGCGAAGGAAGGGATCAGCGGCTCGATCCTGGCGATCGGTGCCGTCATGGCATTGGTCATGGCGCCGGTGGCGGGCGCACTCTCCGACCGGGTGCGGCGGGCGAACGGGCGGCGGCGCCCGTTCCTGGTTGCCGGCATGATCGGCAGCTGCGTCGGTCTCGCGCTCTTGGCGCCATTCGGGCCGGGCAGCAGCATCGTGCTTTACGCGCTCGCGATCCTCAATCTGCAGTTCTGGTGGAACTGGGCGTGCGGCCCTTATGCCGGGCTGATCCCGGACGTGGTCCCGGTGCCAAGCCAGGCCTCGGCCAGCGCCTGGATGAACATCATGAGCATCCTGGGGACCTTCACCGGCAATGCGATCGCGGTCGTGCTTTACGTCCACGGCCATCCGGCGGCGGCGATCGCCGGCCTCGTCGCGATCAATCTCGTCTGTCTGGCGGTGACTGTGATGCGGGTGCGCGAGCCGCCCGCTCCCGGTGCGGTTCGCCCATTCGCGCTCGGTGCGTTTGTGCGCTCGTTCTGGCTGCCGCCGGCATTGCACCGGAATTTCTACCGGGTGCTGGTGACACGGCTTTTTGCCAATCTCGGCGTCTGGTCGGTGCTGACCTTTCTTTTGTTTTACTTGGAGGACGTGGTCGGCGTCACCGAACCGGGGCGGATCCTGCCGATGGTGCTCGGCATCGGCGCCCTGCTCGGTATTCCGGCGAGCCTTGTCGCGGCACGCTTGAGCGCGCGCTGGGGCATCGTCGCGATCGTCAGGACGACGAATTGGATGATGGCCGGCTCGGCGATCGCTTATGTGCTGATCGCGCTGCACCCATATCCGGCGCTGATGGCGCCGGTGGCGCTCGTCTATTTTTCGGGCTGGGGCGCCTACCAGGCGGTGGACTGGGCCTTGGCGCTGCGGGTGCTGCCGAAGAGCGAGACGGCGGGCAAGGACATGGGCATCTGGCATGTGGCGCTGGTATTGCCGCAGATTCTCGGCCCGCTCTCGACCGGATGGATCATCAGCGGGGCCAAATGGGCGGTCTCGGCGCGCTTTGCCTATGTTCTCGCCTTTGCAATCGCGGCGTTGTGGTTCAGCCTGTCGGCGCTGCTGATCGCGCGGGTCCGGCTGCCGCCGGCCGGCGCAGCTTCATGATGACGTGACGGCCCACCCACGATTGCTTATACCGCAGCGACGCGGCTGCGGAGATGCCCATGCCCGACTATGACGCGATCGTCCTCGGCACCGGCCAGGCCGGGCCGCCATTGGCGTTTCGGCTCGCCGCCGCCGGCATGAAGGTCGCGGTCGCCGAGCGCGATCTTGTCGGCGGCACCTGCGTCAACACCGGCTGCACCCCGACCAAAGCCATGGTGGCGAGCGCGTACGCCGCGCAGACTGCCCGCCGCGCCGACGAGTACGGGGTTAGGATCGCCGGCGACGTCGCGGTCGACATGAAGCGGATCAAGGCGCGCAAGGACGCCATCGTCGCGCAATTCCGCGACGGCCTAACCCAGGCGCTCGAAAACACCGCCAACCTGACCCTATGCCGCGGCCACGCGCGCTTTGCCGGGCCGCACGAAATCGAGATCGGCGGCGAGCGGTTGCGGGCGGAGTGTATATTTCTCAATGTTGGCGGGCGGGCAGTGGTGCCGGACATGCCCGGCATCGACCAGGTCCCCTACCTGACCAACTCGTCGATGATGGCGGTCGATTTTCTGCCGCGCCATCTGGTGGTCGTCGGCGGCAGCTATGTCGGGCTCGAATTCGGTCAGATGTTTCGCCGCTTCGGCAGTGAGGTGACCGTCGTCGAGATGGCGCCGCGGCTGGTGTCGCGCGAAGACGAGGATGTGTCGGCGGCGATCCAGGAAATCCTCGAGCATGATGGCGTCAACCTCCGGCTGAACGCCAAGTGCATCGCCCTGGCAAAGCGCGGCGACGACATCGTCGTCACCGCCGACTGTACTCAGGGCGCCCCCGAAATCGTCGGGTCGCATGTGCTGCTGGCGGTCGGGCGCCGGCCCAACACCGACGACCTCGGTCTTGACAAGGCCGGGATCGACTGCGACGAGCGGGGCTGGATCGTTGTCGACGACGAACTGCAAACCACCGTTCCGGGCATCTGGGCCCTCGGCGACTGCAACGGCAAGGGGGCCTTTACCCACACCGCGTACAACGATTTCGAGATCGTCGCGGCGAATTTGCTCGACCATGACCGGCGCCGGGTCAGCGACCGCATCACCGCTTATGCGCTCTACACCGACCCGCCGCTCGGCCGGGTCGGCATGACCTTGGCCGAAGCGCGCCATAGCGGCCGGCGGGTGCTCGTCGGCGAGCGGCCGATGACGCGGGTCGCGCGCGCGATCGAAAAGGGCGAGACCCAGGGCTTTATGCGCATCCTCGTCGATGGCGACACCGGGCAGTTCCTCGGCGCGTCGTTGCTCGGCGCCGGTGGCGACGAAGCGGTGCACGCGATCCTCGACCTGATGTACGCAAAGGCGCCCTATCGGGTCATGCAGCGCGCCATGCACATCCACCCGACCGTGGCGGAGCTGCTGCCCACGATCCTCGGCGACCTGAAGCCGCTCGCGTAAAGCGAGGCCTTAACGGCGGGGCGGGACGCGTTCAGCCAGTAAACGCAGGGCGGCGCTTGTCGAGGAAGGCGCGCACGCCCTCGGCAAAATCGTCGGTCGCGGCGCAGGCGGCAAAGTTTTCGGCTTCGCGGCGCAACTGCGCGTCAAAAGCCTCGCCGAGGCTCGCCTGAATCAGCCCCTTCGTGCGGGCCTGGGCCTCGCTCGGGCCGGCGGCGAGCCGCTCGGCCAGCGCCTCGGCCTCGGCGACGAGCCGGTCGGGTGCCACGATGCGGTTGACGATGCCGAGCTCCAGTGCCCGCACAGCGTCAAACCGCTCGCCAAGCAGCATCAGCTCGGTTGCCCGCTTGAGGCCGACCATTGCCGGCAGGGTCGTGGTCATGCCGCCATCGGGGCTGGCGCCGAGATGGATATAGCCGCAGGTAAAGACCGCATCCTCGGCCGCGAGCGCCAGATCGGCTGCTAACACGAGGCTCAGCCCGAACCCGGCCGCGGCGCCTTGCACCGCGGCGACGACCGGCTTTGGCATGTGTCGCAGCCGCACCAGCAACGGGTGCAGCGCGTCGACGGTCTGGTAGAGAACCTTGCGCCGCTCCTCCGGCGGTAGGCGGATCAGCTCCCCGAACTTCGTAATGTCGCCGCCGGCACAAAAGTGTGCGCCTTCGCCGCGCAGCAACACCACGCGCGCGCCGCGGTCTTCGGCGGCATCCGCAGCAGCGGCGGCGAGTGCTGCGATCGTCTCGCGGTCGACCGCGTTCAGCAATTCCGGCCGGTTGAGGCGGATATCGCATACCGGACCGCGCCGCTCGACGATCACCTTGGGCATTGCTCGGCTCCCGGCCCGGTTCGGCTTATCATCCTCGGAATGCCTTGGGCGGCTTCACCAGCTGGAGGATAGCATGGCCTGGACAATCCTGCGCGGCGGGCGGGTGCTCGATATCGGCGCCGGCACCGCCGATTTTGCCGATATCCTGGTCGAAGGCGACACGATCCGCGAGGTCGGCCCGCCCGGCCTGCCCGCGCCCGCCGAAGCGGCCGAAATCTCGGCCCACCGCCGGCTGCTGCATCCCGGCCTCGTCAACGCCCACACCCACGGCCACGGCAATCTCGGCAAGGGGATGGGCGACCGCTGGACATTGGAATTGCTGCTGACCGCGGCCCCATGGATCACCGGCAACCGCACCCTCGAAGACCGCTATCTGTCGACCCAGCTGGGGGCGGTCGAGATGGTCATGAAGGGCTGCACCGCCTGCTATGACCTGTCCTTCGAATGGCCGTTGCCGACCGCCGAAGGGCTGGCGACGGCGGCCCAGGCCTATGCCGATGTGGGCATGCGCGCGGTGCTCGCGCCGATGGTTTCCGACCGCAGCTTTTTCGAGGCGATCCCGGGGCTGATGGAGGCATTGCCCGCGGCGCTGCAGGCGCGCGCCGCCGAGCTGCGTCTGCCGCCCGCCGCGGCGACGATCGCCGGGATGCGCGCGGCTCTCGCCGGCTGGAGCTTCGACCGCGAGCAGCTGCGCCCGGCGGTGGCGCCGACGATCCCGCACCATTGCTCGGACGCGTTCATCACCGGCTGCGCCGATCTCGCGCGCGAATTCGACGTGCCGTTGCACAGCCATGTCGCCGAATTGAAGGTGCAGGCAGTGACCGGCATCCGCGTCTACGGCGCGACCCAGACAGCTCATCTCGACCGGCTCAGCGTGCTCGGGCCGCATTTCACGGTCGCGCACGGCGTGTGGCTCGACGATGACGACATGCGCCGGCTTGGCGACCACGGCGCTTCGGTCGCGCACAATCCCGGCAGCAACATGCGGCTCGGCGGCGGCCTCGCGGACACCAGGGGAATGCTGGACCGGCGGGTCAATCTCGGGATCGGCACCGACGGCGCCAGCTGCTCGGACAACCAGAACATGTACGAGGCGATGCGGCTGGCCTCGCTCGCTTCAAAGGTGCAAGGGCCGGACTGGCGGCGCTGGCTCTCGACGCGCGAGGCCGCCTTGGCCGCGACCGAGGGCAGCGCCCGGGCGCTCGGGTTTGGCGGCCGGATCGGCCGTTTGGCGCCGGGCTACAAGGCCGACATCGTCATGCTCGACCTCGACCACCCGAACTGGCTGCCGTTGAACGACCCGGTCAACCAGCTCGTCCATACCGAGGACGGCACCGCGGTCGCGAGCGTTATGATCGGCGGGCGTCTCGTTGTCGACAACCGCCGGGTGCTGACCGTCGACCTTCCGCGCTTATGCCAGCGCGTCGAAGCCGCGCGCGAGCGCCTCGCTGCAGCCAACGCCGACAACCGCCGGCTTTACGACGCGCTCGAGCCCGTCGTCGGCAGCCATTGCCCCGGCATGGCGCGCGCGCCCTATCACATCCATCGCTATGGCGCCCCGCTCGACGGCTGACCGCGCGAGGCGCCGACCGCAAAGCAGGAACAGGCCGGGTCAATACACGACGACGCTGCGGATCGACTCGCCGCGTTCCATCAGCTCGAAGCCTTCGTTGATCCGCACCAGCGGCAAGGTGTGGGTGATCAAATCGTCGATGTTGATCTTGCCGTCCATGTACCAGTCGACGATTTTCGGTACGTCGGTGCGGCCCTTGGCGCCGCCGAACGCGCTCCCCTTCCACACCCGCCCGGTGACCAGCTGGAACGGGCGCGTGCTGATCTCCTGGCCGGCGGCGGCGACGCCGATGATCGTCGCCACACCCCAGCCGCGATGGCAGCATTCGAGCGCCTGCCGCATCGTCGCGACATTCCCGATGCACTCGAAGGTGTAATCGGCCCCGCCTTTGGTCAGGTCGACCAGATACGGCACGAGGTCGCCTGCAACCTCTTTCGGATTGACGAAATGGGTCATGCCGAATTTCTCGGCGAGCGGGCGGCGGCCCGGATCGAGGTCGACGCCGACGATCATGTCGGCCCCGACGATCCGGCAGCCCTGCACGACGTTGAGACCGATGCCGCCCAATCCGAACACCACGACGCGCGCGCCGGGCTCGACCCTGGCGGTGTTGATCACAGCACCGATCCCGGTCGTGACCCCGCAGCCGATGTAGCAGACCTTGTCGAAGGGCGCGTCCTCGCGGATTTTGGCGACCGCGATCTCCGGCAGCACCGTGAAATTGGCGAAGGTCGACGTGCCCATGTAATGGTGGATCATCGTGCCGCCGCGGGCAAAGCGGCTGGTGCCGTCGGGCATCACACCCCGGCCCTGGGTGGCGCGGATCGCGGTGCACAGGTTGGTCTTGCCGGAGAGGCACGATTCGCATTGCCGGCATTCGGGGGTGTAGAGCGGGATTACATGGTCGCCCGGCTTGACCGAGCTGACGCCGGGGCCGGTGTCGACGACGATGCCGGCGCCCTCATGGCCGAGGATCGCCGGGAACAGGCCCTCGGGGTCGGCGCCGGAGAGCGTGTATTTGTCGGTATGGCAGATGCCGGTGGCCTTGATCTCGACCAGCACCTCGCCGGCGCGCGGGCCGTCGAGGTCGACGGTGTCGAGGGTCAGCGGTTTTCCGGCTTCATAGGCGATGGCGGCGCGCACCTGCATTCGGCGTCTCCTCAGGTGTCCGCGACGGCGGCGCGCCGATCATAAAACCGAAGCCCCCGGCCGCGACAAGCCTCGCCGCCGGTGATCGCTTCAGCCGGAGGCGTGGCGGTTGTAGACGGCGAGGCCGCGCAACACGTCGAGCGCCTGGGTCAACTGCTCGTCGCTGGCCCCCCCCATGTCGCCGGTCGCAACCGTCGGAGCCGTCTTGGGCGGCGGCGTGATGGTGGCCCCCGGCGGCGCCCCGGCCGGGGCGGGCTTGGCCGCGGGCGCCGGCTGGCCGGAAGCCGAGGGCGCGCTCCCGGCCGCGGGAGCGGCGGGTGCGGGCTGATCGGGGTTCTTCAGGGCGCCCGGCAGGTCGGCCTCGTGAATCCCTTCCTCCTTGGCCAGCTTTTCGAGCTTGAACGGCGTCGCCGCGAGATCGGGCGCGAGACCTTTGCCGTCGACCTGCCGCCCGTCAGGGGTCGTGAAATGGGCTGTGGTCAGCCGGATGGCGCCGCCGGTGGCGAGCGGGATCACGGTTTCGATGGCGCTCTCGCCAAACGTCTTGGTGCCGAGCAGCAGGGCGCGGCGGTTGTCCTGGAGCGCGCCGGCCACCAGCTCAGCCTCGTCGGCGGTGCCGCCGTTTACCAAGACGACGATCGGCAGTCCCTTTACGAGATCGCCTGGTGTCGCGGCGATGTGCTTGACGTTGTCGGAATTGCGCCCTTTGACGAGCGCAACGTCGCCCTTGTCGAGAAAGGCGTTGGCGGCGGCGACCGCGTCCTCGAAATTGCCGCCGGGGTTGTTGCGCAGGTCGACGACGATCCCGGCGAGCTTGCCGCCGGTCTCTTGCCGCAATTCCTGCACCGCGGCGGCGAGCGCCGAAGCGGTGCCGTCGTCAAAGCCCGCGAGCCGCAGATAGCCGAAATTGCCGTCTTCGACATGCGCGGAGACGGTCTGCAAATGCTCGGCCGCGCGCTTGACCGTGAGCTTGAGCGGAGGCGCCTCGCCGCGCTGCAAGGTCAGCGCCACCGTGCTGCCGGCGGGGCCGCGCAATTTCTGCTCGGCCTCGGCCAGGGTCAGCTCGTAGGTCGGCTCCTTGCTGATCGCCAGGATCAGATCGCCAGGCTTGATCCCGGCCGCGGCTGCCGGCGAGCCGTCGCGCGGCGAGATCACCCGCAATTCTCCTTTGGTCAAGGTCAGCGCCGCGCCGATACCGGCCTCGCCGCTGTTCGCCGGTCCGTTCAGCGCTTTGAGCGCCGCCGGGTCGATGTAGGAGGCGTGCGGGTCGAGACCGGTCAGCATGCCGGTGATCGCCGCCCCGACCAGCTTCTGGTCGGCGACGGGGTCGACCGCATCCTGGCGAATCCGCTCAAAAGCCTCATCGAACAGGTTCAGCTCGTCATAGACCCCATCCTTGCCGCCTTGCGCCGGTTGTTGCTGGGCGAACCCGGCGTTTGGGGCGACCGCTGCCGCCAACGCGATGACCATAGCCAGTTTACGCACCCGTCTCGCCCTCCGCTGCCGCGCCCGCCCGCGGAAATGCCGATCGTGGCACTTCACGCCAATCGCGGCGGCGCTGTCGTCGAATTCACACCCTAGCCCACCAAAAACGGCATTACCATGATCGCCGCTATGGCCGCGGTTGTCGGCGATGCGGCGGATCATCACGGCACGGGCGACCCGATGGATATCACAGCGCGAATGACCGAGGCGCCGTTGCCGTTTGCGGCACTGCTCGGGATCGAGTTCGTCAGCGCCACGGCCGAGCGGGTCGTCGCCCGCATGAGAGTGCGCGACGATCTTTGCACATGCCCGGCAGTATTGCACGGCGGTGCCGTGATGGCGTTTGCCGACACGCTGGGCGCTGTCGGCACGATCGCCAATCTGCCCGACGGCGCCGGCACCACGACAATCGAAAGCAAGACGAACTTTGTCGCTCCCGCCCCGGCCGGCACCGAGGTAATCGGCGAAGCGACGCCGGTTCATCGTGGCCGGCGGACGATGATCTGGCAAACCCGCGTGACCAATCCCGAGGGGCGGCTGGTGGCGCTCGTCACCCAGACCCAGCTCATCCTTTAAAGCCGCCAGAGCCTCCAAGAGTATGACCCAAAGGGAATTTCGTATGGTCATACAGTTGGCCGCCATTCCCGCGAAAGCGGAACCCAGGGGCAAAGGTTGAAGCGCTCGCCCCCTGTTCCAGGCCAGAGCCTGCCCCCCTGTTCGGGCCAGGGGCAAGCTCTGGCTCGAACAGGAGGCAAGCTTTGGCCCCCGCTTTCCCCACGGGACAAGCCCGTGGGCTGAAGGCGCACGGGGCGACGGTCGGCTGTTACAATCGTTCGTTTCATTTCGGGTCAGAGCGTCTAGGCCGCTAGTGCACCGACGCATTCTGAAGATTCGCTTGGTGAGCGCAGACCAATGCCCACACTAAAATCCGACCACACCGGCGAAGGCCGGCGCCGATGGTGGAAATGGGTCCCGGCCTCCGCCGCGAAGGCAAAAAAAGGCCACGAGTTTGAATCACTCGAATGCATCTGAGCACTAGCTAAACGCATCGGAGCACTAACTAAAGATAGTCGCGGACGCGTTCGATCTGGTCGAGGGCACCGGTCGGGGAGACGACGAGGACCTCGTCAAAGCCGATCTGCTCGATCCGCTTCAGGCGCTGGCGCGCGTCGTCCGGCGAGCACACCAACGAGACCTTGGCGCGCTCGGCGAGGCTGCCGGGCTCCGGCCGGTTGGCCAGGTCGACGACGACATTGGCGAGGACGGCGTTGGTCCCGCCCGCCTCGCGGTAGATGCGCATGCCGTTCTCGAGGTCCTCCCAACTGCTGTACAGCCCGGACGCGATCCAGCCCTGGCATTGCCGGGCGGCGTAGGTGATCCAGCGCGGATTGCGCCAGGCGCCGAGCAGGACCGGCGGTCCGCCTTCGCTGCCCGGCCACGGGGTCAGCGCGCCGCCGTTGACCTCGTCGCCGCGCCAAGCATGCCGCATGATGTCGAGCGAGCTCATCAAATTGCGAAAGCGCTGCGCGTAGTCGGCGCCGAACAAGTCGAAATCGGCCTTGGTCGAACCGCTGCCGACGCCGAGCCGCAGCCGGTTGCCCGACAAGGCCTGCACCGACTGCACGCGATGGGCGAGGTCGACCGGGTGGCGCAACGACACTTGCAACACCGCGGTTCCGAGCTCGACCCGTTTGGTGATCCCGGCAAGCGTGCCCAACGTCACGATCGGATCGAGGGTCGCGCGCCCGCGGCCCAGCGAATCGGTGACCCAGATCCCGGGAAACCCGGCGGCCTCGACGCGCCGGACGTAATTGGCGATCCGCTCGAGCGACTGCCCCCGCGGCTCCGGGCCGGGATACATAAAGGTCACAATGCTCAATCTCATGGCCGAATTCTCCGCGAGGGTGTCATCGACACCACCTCGCCTACGCCCTAGGGATGATTTGCCGGCGACAATGCCGCATCGCCGGGAACCGCGCTACTGCCGGCAACCGCGTTGCTGAGGGAATCGGCTAAGCGCCGGCGGCCACGCGGAACACGATTGTCCCGCCGATCGCCGGCGGCAGCATCACGGCGACGCCGTCGGCGAGGGCCAGGGCCCGGGCGGCCAGCTCGGCCGATGCGAGCACAGGGCGGAGCACGTCAAGGCTCTCGATTTCGATCTCGTAGGCGGCCAGATACGGAAGCGGCGGTCCGGGGACGATACCGAATTGGCGCCGCAGGAACGTGGGCGCCGCAAATCGCAGCACCCCGCGGTCGAGCGTGATCGCCGTGCTGTCGCGGTCGCCTCGGACCGGCCTCCCGGTAAAGCGTGCAAAGCGTCGGGCGGCCTCGTCCGGGTCGGCGGCTGCAACCCACAACGCCGCCAGCGCCCGCGCCCCGTTCGGATGATCGAGATAGGCCTCGGGCCAAACCAGGCTCGGGGTGTGGTGAGTGAGAAACTGTATCCTGCCTTCGGGCATCGCATCGGGGCCGATACGGGCAATCGAAAAGCGCGCCTCCGCTGCGCCGTTTTGCGTCGCGGCCGGCCGGCGCATGTCGACGAGCGGCTGGACCGGAAAGCCGGCGGCGGCGAGGCGGCGCCGCTCGTCCGCGGCGTCGGCGCTGCTGAAGGCGGCGAGATGGAGCCCGACATGACGCGCCAGACCTTCCCGGAGCTGGCGCGCGAGCGGCGTGTCGCCCAGAGGCGGGTCGGCGGTCGCGGCGAGAATTTCGACATAGCCGCAACGCAGCATCGCGCAGCGGTTTGCGGTCCCCGCCGCCACCGGCTTCCCGTCGACCCGATTGGTCTGTGCGGTGAACGGCGTCAGCCGAAAGCCGCAGCGCTCCAGCGCGGCGGCGGCAGGTTCGATCGCCGGCACAAAGTGCGCAACGTGGTCGAGAAACAACGCTCCCGGTTCGGGCACTTGTCCCGGCATGTCACCCTCCAACGACATTGAGGCGGGTGGGCAGCGGTCAGCTTACGCTGAGCGCCAGACGCCGCGTCTTTCGGGCGGCGGTGTCGGCGCCCGGCGCCGGCGGCTCGGCAAGTGCTGCCGCCAGCGCTGCGATATGTGCCGCGCCGGCGGTCTGCGAGGCGCGCTCGACCGCGCGGTAGTGCTCGACGACGGCATGGCCGAGCTCGGTCAAAGAGGCGCCGCCGCCATGCTGGCCGCCCGCCTGCGAGACGACGAGCGGGGCACGAAAGCAATGGTTCAAATTGTCTACGAGCACCCAGGCGCGCCGGTACGACATCCTCATCCGGCGGCCCGCCTCGGAAATCGAGCCGTGCTTGTCGATCAGCTCCAAGAGCTTGATCTTGCCCGGGCCGACCGCGCGGTGTTGGTCGAAATCGATGCGCAGAGTGAGCCTCGGCATGGCCTCGCGCCTAGTTGGGCCGGCGGCAGCAATTCAACAGAACCGCAGCCGCGCTTTGCTCAGCCCGGTTTGACCCAAACGGCGGTGCGGTTCAAGCCCTCATCCCCGGCCGGCGCCCGTGTCCAGAACTCCACGGAAGGCTCCTGCGCCAAGCGGGTGCCACACGTAAGGGCCGGCCGGCCGGCGCGAGCCCAATTCGAAGATTTCCCGACATCCGCGCGGAAGCTGCCCCACCCGCCTTCCGGCGACGGCAGCAGCGCAAGCCTTTTTTCCGCCGCTCTCGGGACCGGAAGGTTGCGCGATGTTTCGACCCGGTCGCGGCGCCGCTCGTTCCGAGACCGCGCCGGGGTGCGAAGAATTCGCGTGGGCAACATTAACGCGGCTTGCCGTTAACCAATAGTCGCCAACCAATACCGCGCAATTTTATTGCACATGCTTGCGGACTTGACCGCGGCGGGTCAATGACGGAAAAAAGACGCCTCTGGTGCACTTTTCTTTCTGGTTTTACGCGACCGCCGACACAAGCCAAATCAAAAGTAGAGATGTCGATGACCCGGGGGAGATGCCGGTTGCCGTTCCCAAGCGAAATGCGAAAGATGGCGCAGTGAAAAGTCATGGCAGGCCGCGGTGGCTGAAGCCGTCGCCGCAGCAGGTTGCTGGTGTTCTCACCCGCGATTTTCACAGCCGGTCGCCGCAACGAAATCGGCTTGCTCGCTGGAAGGTCGCCGCCGCCGCGGCAATATTTGCTGCGCTGAGCCTGGCCGGCTATTCGGCTGACGCGGCACGTTACGGCGCGGCGCGCTACGGCGCGGTCGCACCCGCCGAGCTGGCCGTCAATCGCGGCGTCGTCGAGCTGGAAACCGGGCGCGCCAGCGGCATATCCGTGCAGATCGCCGAGGACCTAACCAATGTCGTAGACGACGGCGCCACCCGGCGCGTGCTGCCGATCGTCGGCAAAGGCGGGCTGAAGAACATCACCGATCTCGATCTGCTGCACGGGGTCGACCTCGCGATCCTCCAAGACGACGTGCTCAACTATGCGCGCCAGCAAAACCTGTTTCCCGGCATCGAGTCCCGCATCACCTACATTGCCAAGCTCTATAATGAAGAATTTCATCTGCTCGCTCGCGGCGACATCAAAACCGTCGCCGACCTTGCCAACCAAAAGGTAAATGTCGATCTGCGCGGCGGCGGGACCGAGATCACCGCGACCCGGTTGTTCGGCTTGCTCGACATCCCGATTGTCCCGGTCAACGACAATGAGGGGGTGGCGCTCGAAAAACTGCGCCGCGGCGAGATCGCTGCGGTTGCCTTTGTCGCCGGCAAGCCCGCCCCGATCTTCCGCGACCTGGTCGGGGAGAACACCCTGCATTTTCTCTCGATCCCGCTCAACCCCGCGGTCACTGCGGCCTATGTCCCAGCCCGTCTGACCGTCGACGACTACCCGATCCTGATCGACCCGAGCCACCCGGTCGACACCGTCGCGGTCGGCGCCGTGCTGGCGGTCGCCAACCTCCAGCCGGATTCCGAGCGCTATCGCAACGTCGTCAACTTTGTTGATGCGTTTTTTACCGGGTTTCAGACGCTGTTGACCGCGGGCCACCAGCCGAAATGGAGCGAGGTCAACATCGCCGCCGAGCTGCCCGGCTGGCGGCGTTTCGGCCCGGCCGCAGACTGGCTCCAGCGCAATGCGCCGACCACCGCCGGGGCGCCGACCGAGCAGGACTTGAAAGCGATCTTTGCCCGCTTTATCGACGAGCGCCAGCAGGCGGCCGGCGGGACACCGCTCACCCCGCAGCAAAAGGAAGACCTGTTCGGACAGTTTCAACGCTGGGAAAAAGGCCAGGCCCGTTAGGGCCCGGTCAAGCCGCGATCCCACCCCGTCCTCGTCTCCCGCATCTGTCGATGCCGCTCGGCCCGTTGTTCCGCCCGCGCCCGAACGCCGCTGTCCGTTCGCTGGCGAGCGCCGTGTTTGCCCTTCTGGCCCTCATGCTGGGGTTGGCCGCGAGCCCCGCCGGCGCCGGCCCGGCCCCGCGGCGCGGCGGCGTCCTGGAGTTCGCGGTGACGGTCGAGCCCAAGGACTACGACTGCTACTCCAACACCTCTTTTGCATTCCTGCATCCGGTTGCGCCGCATTACTCGACCTTGCTCAAATTCGACGCCGCCAATTACCCGCGGATCGTCGGCGATCTGGCGCAATCCTGGACCGTCTCGGCCGACCGGACCGCCTACACTTTCAAGCTGCGCCCGAACGTCTTGTTCCACGACGGCTCGCTGTTGACCTCGGCCGATGTCAAAGCCAGCTATGAGCGGCTGATCCACCCGCCGCCCGGAGTGGTTTCGGCCCGCCGGGTCGATTACGGCGCGATTTCAGGCATTGCCACACCGGACGCGCTGACCGTGGTCTTTCACCTGCAATGGCCGGACGCGGCGATGCTGGCGGATTTCGCCTCGCCGTGGAATTGCATCTACAGCGCCGCCAAGCTCGCCGCCGACCCGCAATTCCCTAAAACTCATATCCTCGGCACCGGTCCGTTTGTCTTTGTCGAGCACGTCAAGGGCCAGTATTGGCGCGGCAAGCGCTGGGACAGATACTTTCAGCCGGGCAAGCCCTATCTCGACGGGTTCCAGGCCGACTTCATGACCGGGCCGGCGGTGATGGCGGCCTACAAGAGCGGCAAGATCGCCGCCGAGTTCCGCGGCGTGACCCCGCCGCAACGCGACGCGCTGGTGGCCGCCCTCGGCGACGGCGTCAGCGTCAGCGAGAGTCCGTGGCTGTCGAACTTGTCGGTGGTCTTTAATGTAAAACGGTCGCCCTTCAGCGATGCCCGGGTGCGCCGCGCCTTGTCGCTCGCGATCGACCGCTGGGGGGCTGCCGAAAAGCTGCAAAAGACGACCTTTCTCAAATATGTCGGCGGCCTGATGCGGCCGGGGTCGAGCATGGCCACACCGGAAGCCGAGCTGGTCGAATTGCCGGGCTTCAGCCGCGACATCGCCGCCTCGCGCGCCGAAGCGCGCGGGCTGCTCGCTGCGGCCGGCGTGCATGACCTAAAGCTGACCCTGCTCGTCCGCGACATCCCGATGCCGCATTATGCCGGCGCCGACCTTTTGGTCGACAGCTGGCGCCAAATCGGGGTCGCGGCAAGCGAGGAAAAGCTTGGCATCTTCGACTGGCAGTCGCGGGTCGAGTCCGGCAATTTCGACGTGGCGCTCGATTTCTCCGGCGACTTCTACGACGACCCGACGATCCAGCTGACAAAATACGTCTCGCACGATCTGTCGCCGGTCAACAATTCCGGCTCGACCGACCGTTTCCTCGACGCCCTCTATATCGGCCAGGCGGTAACCAGCGACCCGCAAAAGCGCGCCAAGATCGTGCGCGCCTTTGAAGAGCACGCGCTGAACGAGGCCTACACCGTGCCGCTGTTGTGGTGGAACCGCATCGTCGTGACCTCGTCGAAGCTCAAGGGCTGGTACATCACGCCCAGCCATTTCATCGGCCAGGACCTGACCGATGTCTGGCTCGATCAGTGACCGGCGCGGGCGAGAGGCGCCGCAGGGCGGTGCCAAAAGGGGGGATGAGATGGCAAACATGACAACTTTGGGCCGCCGGCCGCTCGCCGCCCCGCCAAAGCCGGGCCGCTCGCCATTGCGCCGGCTTTATGTCCAGGTGCTGGTTGCGATCGCGGCCGGCATCCTGCTCGGGCATTTCTTCCCGCATCTCGGCGTCAAGATGAAGCCGTTCAGCGACGGCTTTATCATGCTGATCCGCGCGGTCGTGCCATTGGTCATCTTCGCGACGGTCACGGCCGGCATCGCCAAAATGGGCGACATGCGCCGGGTCGGCGGGGTCGGGCTGCGTGCGATCCTCTATTTCGAGATCGTGTCGACCCTGGCGCTCTTTGTCGGGCTCGCCGTCGGCAACCTGCTGCAGCCGGGCGCCGGCCTGCACATCAACCCGGCGACGCTCGATAATAAGGCGGTGGCGGGCTATGTCGCCGGCGCCAAGTCGCTGACCATCGTCGACCTGCTGCTGAAGATGATCCCGCACAATGTGGTCGGCGCGCTCGCCGGGGGCGAGATTCTGCCGGTGCTGGTGCTCGGCGTGCTGTTCGGCTTTGCGCTCATTCAGATGGGCCCGCGCGCCGCACGCCTCGTGTCGCTGATCGACGACTTCACCCATGCGCTCTTTGGCGTCGTCCGGATCGTCATGTACGTGGCGCCGCTCGCCGCCTTTGGCGCCATGGCGTTCACCGTCGGCAAGTTCGGGTTTCACGCGCTGACCAGCCTCGGCTGGCTGCTGCTCAGCGTCTATGTGACCTCGATCCTGTTCGTCGTCATCGTGTTTGGCCTGATCGCCCGGCTCTTCGATTTGCGCGTGCTGAAGATCCTGCGCTATTTCAAGGACGAGCTGCTGATCGCGTTCAGCGCCACCTCGGGCGAGGCGATGATCCCGCGCGCGATCGTCAAGCTCGAACGGCTCGGCTGCTCGCAGGAGGTGGTCGGGCTGGTCTTGCCGACCGGGTTCTCGTTCAACACCGACGGCACCGCGATCTACATGACGATGGCGGTGCTGTTTATCGCCCAGGCGACCGACATCCATCTGAGCCTCGGCCAGCAGCTGACGATGCTGTTTGTGATGCTGTTCACCTCGAAGGGTGCGGCCGGGGTGGCGGGTGCGGGGTTTGTGGCGCTGGCGGCGACGATGCCGGCGCTCGGCATCCTGCCGGTCGGCGGTCTGGCGCTCTTGCTCGGAGTCGAGCGCTTCATGTCCGAGATCCGCGCCGTCACCAACCTCTTCAGCAACATTTTTGCGACGGTCGTGATCGCGCGCTGGATGGGCGAACTCGACACCGATCGTTTCGAGGCGGTGCTCGACGGCGACCCGGACGCCGACCTCGACACCGATCTCGGAATCGAAGCCGGCGAGGAGCCGGCCTTCGCCCGCGAAGCCGAGTAGCGCCCCGCCCCCGATCGCTATTGCCCGGCTGTCGCGCCCGCCTACGAGCGAACGGTCCTGCGACGAGCGCGAGGCGGCAATTTCATACCACCCCTTCCCGGTGCAGCGCATCGACATCGCCCGCGCTCATGCCGAGCCAGTCGGCGAACACCTCGGTCGTGTGCTCGCCCAACAAGGGCGACGGCTTGACCGGGGCCGGGGCGCCGTCGAAACGCACCGGAAAGGCCGGCATCTCCAGGGTCCCGGCGGGATGGCGCATGGTCTGGATGATGCCGCGCTCGGCAAAGCTCGGCTCGGCCAACAGGTCGCCGGTGTCGAACACCGCACCCGCCGGCACCCCGGCGGCGCCAACGAGCCGCATCGCCTCGTGCTTGTCGTGCCGCATCGTCCATTCGGTCAAGAACGCGTCGATTTCGGCTTCATGCTCGGCGCGGGCTTCGCGCGTCGCAAAGCGCGGGTCCTCGATCAAGTCGGCCCGGCCGATGGCTTCGAGCAGGCGGCGCCAATGCTGCGGGTTGCCGGGGCTGGTGAACAGGTAGACGTAGTCATTGGGCCCGCCGGGTCGGCACGGATAGATGCCCGCGGGCGCCTGACCGCCGGCCAATGATTTGGCCCCGTTGCGCATTGCCGGCTCGCCGGTGCGGGCGTGCTGGATAAAGGCGCCGCGGCTGTATTGCAGCTGCGCATCCTGCATCGCGATCTGGACGCGCCGGCCCTTGCCGGTCCTTTGGCGCTGAAACAGCGCGCCCAATATCCCGATCGTCAGCAGCATGCCGGTGCCGGTGTCGCCGAGGGTCGGGCCAGGCTTGGCGGGGCGGCCGTCGCGCTCGCCGGTGATCGCCATGTTGCCGCCGCAGGCCTGCGCGATCATGTCGAAGGCGAGGTTGTTTTCGTAGGGCGTGCCGCTGCCGAACCCCTTGACCTGGCCATAGATCAGCCGCGGGTTGAGCGCATGCAACACGTCCCAGCCGAGCCCCAGCCGCTCGACCGCGCCGGGTGCAAAATTCTCGGTGAAGACGTCGGCTTTCTTGGCCATTTCCTTGACCAGAGCCAGCCCGCGCTCCGACTTCAAGTCGATCGCGACCGATTTCTTGTTGGCGTTGTAGATCATGAAATAATAGGAGTCGGCACCCGGTGCTGGGCCGCTGCCGAGGGTGCGGCCGGCCTCCCCGCCTTTCGGGTTTTCGACCTTGACCACTTCGGCACCGAGCGAGGCGAGAGTTTCGGTGCAGGACGTGCCGGCTTCGAACTGCGTCAAATCGAGAACCCGGATCCCTTCGAGGCAATTCGGCTCTATCCCGTCCATCGCTGGTGCTCCTATCGGCTGCGCTCCGCGGCACAATAGAGCAGTCGGGATTATGGTTGAACCGGGTTGACCCGCCCCATAACGTGCCGCGAACCGGGAGCGGCGGGAGGTGCAGGAATGAAAGTCTTTGTCTTTGACTTGTTGGCCTACGGCGAGCAGCTCGAGCATCTGAAAATCGGCAGCGAGCTGCCCTATCCGCTGCCCAAGGAGCATTTCAAGCCCGAGGTCGCGGCGCGCACCTATGCCGAGCACCTCGCCGCCTGGGAGGAGCTCGACCGGCTCGGATATGACGGGGTCGGGTTTAACGAGCATCATTGCTCGCCCTACGGGCTGATGAATTCTCCCAACCTGCTTGCGGCGGCGGCGGCGCAGCGCACCAAAAATCTTAAATTACTGATCTACGGCAATCTGTTGCCGCTGCACGAGCCGTTGCGGCTTGCCGAAGAGCTGGCGATGCTCGACTGCATGTCGAACGGCCGGCTGATCTCGGGCTTTGCCCGCGGCATCCCGCGCGAATACCAGGTCCACAACGTCCCGCTCGCCGACTCCCGCGCGCGCTTTGAGGAGGCGTTCGACATCATCACCCGCGCCTGGAGCGAGGAGGTGTTTTCGTACAAGGGCCGGTTCTGGGATTACCAGGACGTGGCGTTGTGGCCGCGGCCGGTGCAGCAGCCGCGCCCGCCGATCTGGATGCCGGTCGTCGGCAGCAAGGAGTTGATCGAATTCGCCGCCCGCCACGACCTGCCGATCACCCCCGGCCTCGGCCGCTCGCGCGGGTTGCGGGACGACATCATCCGCCATTACGCGCGCTGCCTGGAGCGCGCCGGGCACCATATCACCCCGGACCATTTGTCGCTCGGCATCAGCGCCTATGTGGCACCCAGCAAGGCCGAGGCGGTGCGCGAAATGGGCCCCCACCATCTCTATTTCAACCGCACCCTGTTCAGCCACGGCAACTTTACCGAAACCGACCGGCTGCGCGAGACCGGCTATTCGACCGCCGGCTCGACCGATTACGTCAGCCCGGAAAACCGCCGGGCCGCGCAATTCGCGCGCGAGGATTTCCGCGGTCTAACGATGGCCGATGTCGAGCGCCAGGCCGAAGAGATGCCGTGGGGCGCTCCCGAGGAAGTGACGCGGCGGATCATCGACGCCGCCGACAGCGCCGGCGCCGACAATGTTCAGGTCAGCCTGAACCGCGGGGTCCTGCCGTACGAATTGTTCGTCGAGCAGATTCGCCGCTTTGCCCGCGACGTATTGCCGGCGTTGCAGGCGCATAGGGTGACCCGCGTCCCGTTGGGCGAACAAGTCCCCGCATAGAGTACGAATTTGACATTTGGCACCGCCACCTTCTTCCGTCATGCCCGCGAAAGCGGGCACCCAGGGGGCAGCCAATTCCGTGCTCGCGGCCCTGGACCCCCGCTTTCGCGGGGGCGACGACAAAGAGATGATGGGTATTATCTGTCTGATCGGCACCACCAGACTAGGGCGGGCGGCGGTCGCGAGACACGCCCGCCGGCCACGTCATCAGGTCGCGAACTGCTCCTTGAAGACGCGCTCTTCGAGGTTGGCCTCGTGGTCGAACAGCAGGGTCATCGCGATGTCGCGGTTCTCGTGGATTTCGACCGACAAGACGTCGCGCGCCTCGGTAAAGTCGGCGACGGCGCTGACTGGACGCTTGTCGGTTTCGAGCGCCTCGATCCTGACCTGGGCTTCGTGGCGCAACAGCGCGCCCCTCCAGCGCCGCGGGCGAAACGCGCTGATCGGGGTCAAGGCCAGAACCCCGGCGCCGAGCGGGATGATCGGACCGTGCGCCGACAAATTGTAGGCGGTGCTGCCGACCGGGGTCGCCACCAGGATGCCGTCGGCCATCAACTCGTCGATGCGGGTGACGCCGTCGACGATGACCCTGAGCTTGGCGGCCTGACGGCTCTCGCGCAGCAATGACACCTCGTTGAAGGCGAGCGCGCGGCGGCGACCGCCCTCCATGTCGCGCGCGACCATTTCGAGCGGGTGCAGCACAACGGGCTGCGCCTCGGCCAGGTGCTCGAACAAGGCTTCCGGACGGTACGGGTTCATCATGAAGCCGACGCTGCCGCGATGCATGCCGTAGATCGGCACCCCCTGCGGCAGAAAGCGGTGCAGGGTTTCGAGCAGAAATCCGTCGCCGCCGAGCGAGATGACGATTTCCGCGCGCTCCGGGGCGACGTGGGTATAAAGGCTTTCGAGTTCGACGAGCGCCTGCTGCGCCGCCTCGGTCTCGGCGGCGACGATGGCGATCCGAGGGGCCGTGATGCCGGGAGCCGCGGTATTAGAGGCCGCGATGCGGGAAGCGCCGGGCGGCGGGGACGCCGTCACCCCCCGGTCACGCTCATGTGCCGAGCGACGGCCGGGCGGTTGTGGCGGCGGTCGATGATAAAGTCGTGGCCGCGCGGCTTGCGGCTGATCGCCTCGGCGATGGCGGCGACGAGCGCCTCGTCGCCCTCGGAGCGGCGCAACGGCGTGCGCAGATCGGCGGCGTCCTCCTGGCCGAGGCACATGTAGAGCGTGCCGGTGCAGGTCAGCCGGACGCGGTTGCAGCTTTCGCAGAAATTGTGGGTCAACGGCGTGATGAAGCCAAGCCGGCGGCCCGTTTCGCGCACCGTCGCATAGCGCGCCGGGCCCCCTGTGCGGTAGTCGGTTTCGTCGAGCGTCCAGCGCCGTTCGAGACGGGCGCGGACCAACGACAATGGCAGGTATTGCTCGAGCCGGTTCTCGCCGCCGATCTCGCCCATCGGCATGACCTCGATAATGACAAGGTCGAAACCCTGGTCGCCGCACCAGGCGACGAGGTCGTCAAGCTCGTCCTCGTTGACGCCGCGCAACGCCACGGTGTTGATCTTGACCGCGAGCCCGGCCTCTTTAGCCGCGCGCAGCCCGTCGAGCACGACATCAAGCCGCCCGCGCCGGGTGATCTCGGTAAACCTTGCCGGGTCGAGCGTGTCGAGCGAGACATTGACCCGCCGCACGCCGCAATCGCGCAATTCGCCGGCATAGCGGGCGAGCTGGCTGCCGTTGGTCGTCAACGTCAATTCGTCGAGGGCGCCGGTCGCGAGATGGCGGGCGAGCGAGCCGAACAGGGTCATGATGCCGCGCCGGACCAGGGGCTCGCCGCCGGTCAGCCGCAGCTTTTTGACGCCGAGCCCGACAAACGCGCTGCACATGCGGTCGAGCTCTTCGAGGGTCAACAGCTCGGCTTTGGGCAGAAACGTCATCTCTTCCGCCATGCAGTAGACGCAGCGGAAGTCGCAGCGGTCGGTGACCGATACGCGCAGATAGCTGATTTTCCGTCCAAACGGGTCGATCATGATGCACTCGCTCGCGGCGTTGTCCGCCTCTTTATCCAAGATAGGGAGGCGGCCGCGAAATGTCGCCCCCGATCGCGGCATGGTCACTTCGCCTCGGCCGGCGGCTCCGCCGGGAACCAATCGCCCAGCACCTGCTCCTCGGTGTACGAGGCGGCTCGCAAGGCCGCGATCGTCGCCGCGTCAATCTCATGATGCCGTCCGAGGTCCTTCAGCGCCAGATCGATGCCGCGTTGCGTCTGCCGCTTTACATCGCGATCCAGCTCCGCCTTGAGGCTCGGGCTCTCTTCCAGCAGATCCTCGATCTCGGCCCTGGCGTCCACGATCGATTCCTCCCAGCTGCGCCGCGGTTCCTTCGCCGGCGAATGCTCGAGCTTGAGAAGGTGGCGAACCACCCGCCGGATTTGGCTCTGCAGCTCCCGCCTCGCCGATTTGCCCAAATCCTCGATCTCCTCCGCGAGGTTGTGCCAATCGATGACTTGGTTTGAGCCGCCGCGGGCGCCCGCCCTCAGAGCCTCCGCCTGCTGGATCGACCACGCGGCAAAATCCCGCTCGTATAAATTCGCCTCCGCCATGGCAGCTCCCGCTTCGCCGCAGCCTAATCGACATCCTCACATATGGGTTGGAGCGGGAGTGTCCCCCGCCTGCCAAGGCCTCCCCGATTGCGGCATGGTCACTTCGCGCCGGTCGGCGGCTCCGGCGGAAACCAATCGCCGAGCACCCGTTCCTCGGTGTAGGCGGTGGCTTGCAGCGCCGCGATCGCTGCCGCGTCGAGTTCGCCGCGCCTACCCAAATCTCTAATCGCGAGCTTGGCGGAACGCTTTGTCTGCTTGGCAATTTCGCGGTCGACTTCCGGCGCAAGGCTCGGGCTGCGCTCCAGCAAATCCTCAATCTCGGTCCGCGCATCCACGATCGAGTCCTCCCATCCGCGCCGGGGGGCGCTCGCCCCGGAATGCTCGAGCTTAAGCAAATGATGGATAATGCGTCTGATCTGGCTGCCCAAGGCCGACCTTTGCGAGATACCCAAGCCCTCGATCTCCTCCGCGAGGTTGCGCCAATCGATGGCTTGGTTGGAGCCGGCGCGGGCACCCGCCCTTAGAGCGTCCGCCTGCTGGGTCGACCACGCGGCAAAATCCCGGTCGTATAAATTCGCTTCCGCCATGGCAGCTCCCGCTTCGCCGCAGCCTAATCGACATCCCTCACATATGGGTTGGAGCGGGAGAGTCCCCCGCCTGCCAAGGCCTCCCCGATTGCGGCATGGTCACTTTGCGCCGGCCGGCGGCTCCGGCGGGAACCAGTCGCCGAGCACCTGTTCCTCGGTGTACCGCGCGCGCCTCAGGACCTGCGCGCCGACCTCATCAATCTCGTCGTGCTCTTCGAGGTCGGCAATCGCGTACTCGATCCCGCGCCTCGTCTCCGCCGAGACCAAGTTGCCGAGTTCGGGCTTCAAGCTGGGGTTGCTGTCGACGCGCTTGTCAAGCTGCAGCCTGGCCAGGCGGATTGTGCGCCGCCAGCCTTTGCGCGGCTCGGCCGCAGGGGAATATTCCAACTTCACCAGATGCTGGATGATCCGCATGATGTAGCTGCCGACGGCCGACCGTTGCGACGCCCCCAAATCATCGATCTCCTCGGCGAGGTTCTCCCAATCGAGCAACTGGTTCGAGCCGGTTCGCGCCGCCGCGCGCAGCGCGTCCGCCTGCTGTCTCGACCACGCTGCGAAATCCCGCTCGTAAAGCGTCTTCGGTTCTGCCATCGCACCTTCCGCCTCGGACATCTGTAACCCGATTCTACATGTTCAGGCGCACGCGGCCCGCGCAGCGCATTTGTCAGCTTGCGGCGAACGATACCGCAACCCATCATCCGCTCATGCAGGAATTCACCGTCCATCCGCAGCCCGACGACCCGAGGCTGACCCGCACCGTCGCCGGCATCGACCAGGAGGGCCGACCGGTCGAAACCGCGGTCGTCATGGAACGGCCGCTGACCTTGTTTTTGAACAGCCGCGAGATCGTCACGATGATGACGATCGGCGACCACCCGGATTACCTAGCGGTCGGCTATCTGTTGAACCAGAACATGCTGCGGCCGGGCGATCGGGTCACCGCGATCGACTATGACGACGACCTCGAAACCGTCGTCGTCCGCACCGATCACGAGACCGATTTCGAGGACAAGCTGCGCAAGAAGACGCTGACCTCGGGCTGCGCCCAGGGCACCGTTTTTGGCGATTTGATGGAGAGGTTCGACGAGGTCCGCCTCGATCCGCGGGCTATATTGCGCACCTCCTGGCTCTACGCGCTCTCTCGTAAGATCAACACCGCGCCGAGCCTTTATCTCGCCGCGGGTGCGATCCATGGCTGCGTGTTGTGCGAAGAAGATCGCCCGCTCCTCTATATGGAGGACGTCGGCCGGCACAATGCGATCGACAAGATCGCCGGCTACATGCACCTGCACGGGCTGTCGCCGACCGGAAAGATCTTCTACACGACCGGACGGCTGACCTCGGAGATGGTGATCAAGACGGTGCAGATGGGAATCCCGATCCTGATCTCGCGCTCGGGGTTTACCGCCTGGGGCGTCGACCTCGCCAAGCAGGCTGGCCTGACCCTGATTGGGCGCGCCAAGGGCCGGCGTTTTGTGGCGCTCGCCGGCACCGAGCGCATCTTTTTCGACGGCGACCCGCGCACCGTAGAAGACGAGCACCCGCGGGCCACGCGCAAGGCCAGCCTCGCCGACGAGGACGCGGCATGAGAACCGTCGGCGTCGTGCTCGCCGGCGGGCAGTCGCGCCGCATGGGCGGCGGCGACAAGGCGCTGCGCCTGCTCGGCGGCGTCTCGTTGCTCGAACGGGTCGTCGCCCGGCTGCGGCCGCAGGTCGAAGCGCTGGTGCTCAACGCCAATGGCGACCCGTCGCGCTTTGCCGGGTTCGGGTTGCCGGTCGCCGCCGACGGCGTTGCCGATTTTGCCGGTCCGCTGGCCGGGGTGCTGGCCGGGCTCGACTGGGCCGCCGCACACCACCCGGGTATCTGGGTTCGTCGCCAGCGTCGCGACCGACGCACCGTTTTTTCCGCCGGATCTGGTGGCGCGGCTGCAGCAAGGGCTGGACGAAGCCGGCGCCGATCTTGCCTGCGCCGCCTCGGGCGGACGCGCCCATCCGGTGTTCGGTCTGTGGCCGGTGCGGCTGCGCGAGGAATTGCGCCGCGCGGTCGCGGACGACGGGGTGCGCAAGGTCGATGTCTGGACCGGGCGCTACAAGCTCGCGACGGTGTCTTTCCCGGACCACCCGGTCGACCCGTTCTTCAACGCCAACCGCCCGGAAGATCTCGCTGCCGCCGAGGCGCTGCTCGCCGCCGCCGGTTGATCGTCCGCTGTTCGGCGGGTGCGCTAGCGGAACAGCTTTGCGGCGTTGATGCAGGTCTCGACGACACCCCAGGCGAGCGGGACGCCGACAAACCCCCACGCCAGAAACAGTTTGAGGCTGGTGCCTTGCGCGGTGTTGCGGGCCATCGTTTTCTCCTAATCCGCGACCCCAATGGCGTCGCCCGGCTCCTGCTCCATGTGATGGCGCTCATGGACCGCGGTGATGAACAGGTTACAAAAAAAGCCGGCCAGCAACAGCGCCGCCATCACATACATTGTGACGTTGTAGGCCTGCGCTTTCGGGATGCCGCGCTCGATCTGATACTGGCGCATGTAGTTGACGATCACCGGCCCGAAGATGCCGGCCATCGACCACGCGGTGATCAGCATGCCGTGAATGGCGCCGACATAGCGGGTGCCGAACATGTCCCGCAGATAGGCCGGGACGGTGGCAAAGCCGCCGCCATACATGCTGATGATGACGAGAAAGCACAACACGAACAGTGCCACGCTGCCGATCCTGCCGGTCGTCGGCACCGCGGCGTAGAGCAGCATGCCGAGCACGAAAAAGACGAAGTACGTGTTCTTGCGGCCGATCAGGTCCGATGTGGAAGCCCAAAAGAAGCGGCCCGCCATGTTGAAGATGCTCATCAGCCCGACAAAGCCCGCTGCCGCGATCGGCGTCACCCGGCCGGGGAACATTTCCTGGCTCATCGCCGAGGCCTGCCCGAGCACGCCGATGCCGGCGGTCACGTTCAGGCACAGCACCCACCAGATCAGCCAGAATTGCGGCGTCTTCAGCGCCTGGTAGACGTAGACGTCGCGGTTGGTGACGAGCGGTTTGGACAGCGCCGGCGCGACATAGCCCTCGGGCCGCCAGTCGGGTGCCGGGATGCGCACGATCCAGGCGCCGACCATCATAAAGCAAAGATAGATCAGGCCGAGGCACACAAAGGTCTCGGCAACCCCGATATGGGTCGGCGTGGTGAACTGGCTCATCAGCCACACCGACAGCGGCGAGGCGATCAGTGCGCCGCCGCCGAAACCCATGATCGCCATTCCGGTCGCCATGCCCGGCCGGTCCGGAAACCATTTGATCAGGGTCGACACCGGCGAGATGTAACCAAGGCCGAGCCCGATGCCGCCGAGGACGCCATAGCCGAAATAGACGATCCAGATGTTGTGCAGGTGAACGCCGAGCGCCGAGACCAGGAAACCGCTGCCAAAGCACAGCGCCGCGGCAAACATCGCTTGGCGTGGACCGCCCTCCTCGACCCAACGCCCCAACACCGCGGCCGACGCGCCAAGGACAAAGATCGCGACGCTGAAAATCCAGCCGAGCTCGGTCAGCTTCCAGTCCGCCGGCGTCGACCGGGTGATCCCGATCAGCTTTGAGAGCGGAAGGTTGAAAACGCTGAAGGCGT
The DNA here is from genome assembly GCA_963712825.1 of uncultured Alphaproteobacteria bacterium. Lineage (GTDB taxonomy): Bacteria > Pseudomonadota > Alphaproteobacteria > ATCC43930 > CGMCC-115725 > AP-15. The sequence goes on along the minus strand of CAVQJP010000024.1, from coordinate 258,920 downwards.
AGACTTGGCCAATGCACAAATGGATGGACAGCGCCGCGGGCGGGATCAGCCAGCGGCTGTAGCCTAGAGGCGCGACAATTCGGTCCCGGTCCAGGAACGCAAGGGCGGACACGGTGCTCCCTCCCCGGATCTGTGCCGTGCGGCTGTGCAGCCGGCGGCATCTTGCTCGCGGATTTTCATAGCACGTTTTGGCAACAGCCAAAAGCTTCGACCAATAATCCGGTCAACCGCGGCATCATCGCTCTGCTGAGGGAAGGGTCTTGAAAGCGCATCTGCCGGTTGCGGCGTACCAAGCGCCGTGCAAATATTAACCATGACTGGCGTACCCGACTTGCAGATCGCGTTTCTTTTGGCCGCGCGCTTGTGCCACGAATTGACCGGTCCGATCACCGCCATCGGCAACGGGATCGAGGTGCTTTCCGAGGACGACGGCTACCTCGCCGCGCAGGCGCTCGATCTCGCCGCCGAAAGCACGCGCCGAGCCACCGCCCGGTTGCGGTTTTATCGCTTCGCCTATGGCTTTGCCGGCGAAGCGGAGACTGCGGGACCCCCGCCCTTCGCGCTCGCCGCCGGATATTTCGAGGCAACGCCGACGATCTGCGATTTTCGCGATCGCGTTCGCGGCTTGCCGCTGGCGCAGCAGAGACTTGGCTGCAACCTGCTGTTGATCGGGGCCGCGGCGCTGGTGCGCGGCGGCGGTCTTGTCCTCGATGCGGAGGGCGACGGACTGAGGCTCGACATGGCCGGCGACGCCGTCTCGCTTTCATCCGAGCAGCTCGCCGCGCTGCGCCTGGAGACGGCGCGCGCAGACCTCTCGCCGCGTAATGTGCAGGGCTATTTTACCGCTCTTCTCGCCCGAGCCGAAGGCTGGCGCCTGATCGACGCCGCGCTTGGACCCGGGCAGCTGTGTCTGAGGGTGGGCCGACCGGGCTAGGCGGCGGCGGTGCCCCGCCGCGACGCATGATCCTCGGGGCCCATTTGCTGAAGCGCGGCGAGCGGCGGCTCGGGCGGGTCGCGCAGCACGTAGCCGCGCCCCCACACGGTCTCGATGTAATGTTTGCCGCCGGTGGCTTGAGCCAGCTTTTTCCGCAGCTTGCAGACAAACACATCGATGATCTTGAGCTCCGGCTCGTCCATCCCGCCATAGAGGTGGTTGAGAAACATCTCCTTGGTCAGGGTGGTGCCCTTGCGCAAGCTCAGCAATTCCAGGATCCCGTATTCCTTGCCGGTCAGGTGCAGGGGTTGGTTTTCGACCTCGACCACGCGCGCGTCGAGATTGACGACGAGCTTGCCGGTACGGATCATCGATTCCGCGTGGCCCTTGGACCGGCGGACGATCGCATGGATGCGCGCCACCAGCTCGCGGCGGTCGAACGGTTTGGTCAAAAAGTCGTCGGCGCCAAAACCCAAGCCCTTAAGCTTGTGGTCGAGTTCGGCGAGCCCCGAGAGGATCAGGATCGGGGTGTGGACGCGCGCCGCCCGCAATCGACGCAGGACCTCGTACCCGTCTATATCCGGAAGCATCAGGTCGAGCAGGATGATGTCGTAGTCGTAGAGCTTGCCGATCTCCAGCCCGTCCTCGCCGAGATCGGTCGTGTCGCAGATAAAATTTTCTTTTCTCAGCATCATCCTGATGCTGGCGGACGTTGCTGTGTCGTCCTCGACTAGAAGCACGCGCATTAGAGCCTCCGGGGGGTCAGGCGGCAACCGCAGACAGCGGCGTCGTGGTTAATCATGACCGCAGGTTGTTAACAAATTGCTTACACGCATCCGGAACGCATTACGCTGCAGACGGCGGTCCGGTTTCGGGTGCGCGATCGTCTTCATCGCTGCGCTAGTTAATAAGCCCCTGCCTGCCGCGCCATTGCGACGATCGCCCGGGGCCTCTGCACGATTATGTCGCAGATGCGTGCGGCGATATCCCCGGCGCGGCACGGCTCGGGTCGGCTGCGGAACGAGCGTGTTGACTACCCAGCGGACGTTAAGGAAGTTCCTGAAACGTTCATTCGCGAGGAGACCCTTCGAGCAGGTAGATTTTTTAATCAAGGGACAACTCTCCGTTTTTGGGCAGACCGTTCCGCCTTGCGAGAAGCCAAGCTAAGCAGGGGGCGCCGGCTCTCAGTGTGAACTGGATCACACCGTGCCAAGAAAAGTTAATTTTTTGACGAGCTGAGCCGGTTGTCTCGCGAGCCGACAAAGACCGCCGGCGCCGCCGCCGTCCTGGCCGCGTTCCCCGAAGGGCAGTCCCACCCTGCTCGCGGCCGGCTTTGGACGGACGGCCGCTGGTCGGCTCTATGCCGCGTCAGCCGGTGCCGCCGCGGCAGCGCAACATCCCCTCGGCGGCAGCGAGACCGGTCATGTAGGCGCCGTGCGCGGTCGAGAAGAAATCGCGCGAGGTGGCTTCGCCGGCAAAGAACAGCCGGTCGCCGACCGGCGCGGCCAGCACCGCGCGGTCGCCGGCATGGCCGGGCGCGGCATAGGAATAGGAGCCGCGCGACCAGGGGTCCTGCAGCCAGGCGGTGGCGGCCAGCGGTGCGATGTTGCGGCGGATGCCGCCGCCGAGGATATTCGCCAGCTCGTCGGCGGCAAAGGCGAAGATCGCCGCCGCTCCTTCGCGCTCCATCGCCGCCGCAAACCGCCCGCCGAAAAAGCAGTAGATCGCCGGCCGGCCAAACGGCCGCAGCTGGTAGCTCATGGTTTCGCGCCGCGTCGTCGAGCCGACCAGAAATCCGTCCTGAATAAGCTCGCCCGAGCTGCCGTCGAGCGCGATGAACAGCTTGTCGTCGATCCCGAGCGGCAGCCCTGCCGCGGCGGCGATCTTGTCCGGCAAAGGCGGGTCGAAGCGGATCGCCTCGGCAGCGAGGATCGACGTCGGCACCGTGACGACGACCCGCTGCGCCGTCACCGTGCCGCGCGCGGTCTCGATGCGGATCGCCCGGCCGCGATGGTCGATCTTTGACACCGGGGTCTCGAGCGCCACCGGCAGCCCCTCGGCGAGCTTTTCGAACAGCCGGCCATAGCCTTCGCGCAAGCGCCAATTGAGGTTGGTGCTGTTGTCGTCGTAGCGGACGTAGTCCTTGAGAGAGACGCGGTCGAGCTCGGCGCCGTTGGCCCAGGTGCTGGTCGCGTCGAGCAATTGGTTCCAGCGGCTGCCGGGCACCAGCGTGCTTGCCAGCGGGCGGTCTTCCGGCTCCGCCGCCGCTTTCCGGCGCGCCCGGCCTTGCTCCTCGCGGGCGGCGAGCCAGTCGGCTTCGGCCTCAGGCGTCTCGCCGCTGCGCGACAGCCGCGAGGTCCATTCGGGCGGCCGGCGATGCACCGAAAAGCCGAGCCGCTGGGCGATCGGCGCCAATGGGTTGCGATCGGCCGAGTGCAGCCATTCCGCACCCCGGTCGAGCGCGAAACCGGAGGGGGCGATCGTGTTGACCCGGCCGCCGACCCGGTCGCGCGCCTCCAACGCGACGACACTCACCCCGGCTTCGACCAGGCGGCGGGTGGCGCCGATGCCGGCGGCGCCGGCGCCGATGACCGCGACCTCGACCTCCGTCGGAAAGCCGGCCATCACCGCCCCCGCTTCTTGCCGACCGACCCGCCAGCGCGGGACGGTGAGGAGCTGTCGAGTTGGCTTGTCGGCCGCGGCGTTTTCAAGATCGTCACCTTTGATCCTACGGTATCAATCAAGATCGAGCCGGAAACCGCGATCGTCAACGCTGCGCGCATACTTGGTCGGAGAGCAGCGTCTCGCTCGCCCGTTCCCGCTTACGGCACCAGCACGGCGGCGCCGTGCAACCGGCCATGTCTGAGATCGGCGAGCGCGTCGTTCGCCCGATCGAGCGGATAGGCGGTTGTCTCGGTGCGGACCCCGGCGCGCGGCGCCAACGCCAGAAACTCCTCGGCGTCGCGCCGGGTCAGGTTGGCGACCGAGCGCAACACGCGCTCCTCCCACAGCAGTCGATACGGGAAGGACGGGATGTCGCTCATGTGGATGCCGCCGCTGACGACGGTGCCGCCCTTTTTGGTCGCGGCGAGCGCTGCCGGGACCAGCCCACCTACCGGCGCGAAGATCAGCGCGGCGTCGAGCGGCTCGGGCGGCGTCATCGTCGAATCGCCGGCCCATTCGGCGCCGAGCCGGCGGGCGAAATCCTGCGCCTCGCGGTCGCCCGGCCGGGTGAACGCGAAGAGGCGACGGCCCTGGTGGCGGATCACCTGGGCGACGATGTGAGCGGCGGCGCCAAAGCCGTAGATGCCGACGAGCGGCGCGTCGCCGGCCATGCGCAAAGTGCGGTAGCCGATCAGCCCGGCGCACATCAAGGGCGCCGCCTCGACATCGTCGTAGCGCGGGTCGACCGCAAAGCAATAGCGCTGGTCGGCGACGGTCAACTCGGCATAGCCGCCGTCGATCTGGTAGCCGGTAAAGCGGGCGCGGTCGCATAAATTCTCGCGGCCGCTGCGGCAGTATTCGCACACCCCGCAGGTCCAGCCGAGCCACGGCACCCCGACCCGCTCGCCTGGCGCGAAACGGTCGACCTCGGCGCCGGTCTCGACAACCATGCCGATGATCTCATGCCCGAGGACGAGCGGCAGCTTCGCGTCGGGCAGCTCGCCGTCGACGACGTGCAGGTCGGTGCGGCACACCGCGCAGGCCTTGACCGCGATCAGGATCTGCTGCGGGCCCGGCCGCGGCGCCGGCAGCTCCGCCGCAACCAGCTGCCGTTTTGCGGTGGTCAGCACCTGCGCGCGCATCGCCGGTCTCCTTGGTGCGGGGTTTGATCTTGCCGGGTTTGATCTTGAACGCCGCGCCGCGCAGTATCGCTGCATGCGCCCAATAGGACGAGCCGCCGCCGCCCTCGCCGCCGGCCTGCAGTGCCTCACGCTCGCCGCCTGCCATGTGATCCCCCAAGGCGGCATGGCCGAACGTTGCGCGGCTCTGATGCGGGAGGCCTATCCCGGCGCCGAGATCGACATCACCAAGCGCGAGGCGGCAGCCGCCAGCCTGACCAAGATCCTCGCGCACGTCGAAGGCAACCGCACCAACCTGCCGTCGCCGCCGCCGGTCGCGCGCCATCTGGCGGTAGAGTGCACCTTTGACAACGATATATTGACCGGCTTCCGCTGGACTGCCGGGCCGAAGTGACGCAGCGCGCATGAGGCTGGCACCTTTGCCGCGCTCTCGTTCATACTTGGGCCTGCACCACTGGGGCGAAACCGCGGCAGACAGGGGAGAGGGATGGACATTGGTCCGGCGGATGGCGGCAACAGACCGGCTCCCGGCCGGCTGCGCGACGAGCGCCGCCGCGGCGGAGCCCCCGGCATCCTCGCCGCCCCGCTGCTGCAATTTTTCGCCACCTCCCCGGTTGCCTGCCCCTATGTCCCCGGCCGCGCCGAGCGCAAGCTGATCGTCGAGCTCGACGGCACCGCCGCCTTCGCCTATGACGATTTGTCGCGGGCCGGGTTTCGCCGCAGCCATCATTTCGCCTATCGGCCCGCCTGCCGCGGCTGCGCCGCCTGCGTCCCGGTGCGCATCGCCGTCCACCATTTTGACGACACGCGCTGGACCCGGCGCATCCGCAGCACCAACCGCGACTTGGCGGCCGACCTGACCCCGGCACGCGCCACACCGGAGCAGTTCCGCCTGTTTCTCGCCTATCAGCATGCCCGGCACGGCGACAGCGAGATGGCGTCGATGAGCTACCGCGATTATCGCGGCATGGTCGAGGACACGCCGGTGCGCACCGAAATCGCCGAATTTCGCGCCGGGGCGGGCGAACTCGTCGCCGTCTCGCTGGTCGACCGGCTCGATGACGGGATTTCGGCGGTCTACAGCTTTTTCGACCCCCGCCGGCCCCGGCGCAGCCTCGGCAGCTGGAATATCCTGTGGCTCGTCGACGAGTGCCGGCGGCAGCGCGAGCCTTTTGTCTATCTCGGGTATTGGATCGCCGACAGCCCGAAAATGGCCTACAAGGCGCGCTTTCCGGCGATCGAGCACCTGACCGCAGCCGGCTGGGCGGTGCTTCGGCCCCCGCCCGCCGGCGGCTGAGCGGCATCGCACGCCGCTGCCGCGACCGGCATTTGCCGGTTCGGCAGCGCCCCCCCCGCGGGTGTCCGGGCTCAGGCGTCGAAGCCGTAGAGCCGGGCGGCGTTGGCGCGGGTGATCTTGAACCGGTCTTCGGCGCTGGCGTCCTTGAAGTCGCGCGCGACGACGTCCTGCGAATGCGGCCAGGACGACGCCTGGTGCGGATAGTCCGACGACCACATCATCCGGTCGACGCCGATAAAATTGCGGTTGGCGACCCCGACAAAGTCGTCGATATAGGTGCACCACATCTGCCGCTGGAAGTATTCGCTCGGCTTCAGCTGGTTGGCAAAGCCGGCCGAGATGCGCTGGCGCTCGAAGGCGCGGTCCATCCGCTGCAGGTAATACGGAATCCAGCCGCAATTGTTTTCGGCCGAGACGATCTGCAATTGCGGGAAGCGGTCGAGCACCCCCGAAAAGATCAAGACGCTGAACGACCGTTCGACCTCATGCGACAACACCGTCGCGCGCATGTAGCGCTCGCCCCAATTGAACTGGCTTTCCATCCCCATGCCGGTGATCGCGTGCAGGCTGACGGGCATGCGCAATTCCTCGGCCGCCGCCCAGAACGGGTCGTAGATTTCGGAGCTGTAGGGTTGCTCCTCGGGCGGCGAGCACCAGATCATCGCCCCCTTGAGGCCCATCTTGGCGCAGCGTTCGAGCTCGCGCGCGCCGGCCTTCGGTTCGTACAACGAGATCATCGGCAGCCCGGCCATGTGCTTTTTGTCATAGCTGACGAATTCGGCGAGCCAGTCGTTGTAGACGCGGAAGCAGTCGGCCTGCAGCCCCGGGTCCTTGAGCCAAAAGATGCGAAAGCCGAGGGTCGTGTACAGCACGTCGGCCTCGACCCCGTCGGCCGCATTGTCCTTTTGCCGCTCGGCCGGGTCCCAGCCGCCGGGCCGGGCATCGGCGTAGGTCGCCTTGGTCAAGAACTCCTTCAGCTCCTCGGGGCTCTTGCCGGCGCCGAGGCCGATGCCGATCGGGTGCGGCGCATAGCCCTCGTAATGGAAATACGCGCCTTCCTTGCCCGGCGGGTTGACCATCAGCTGCGGCGCCCGCTCGCGGTATTTCCGGTCGACCCGCTCTTTCCACAGATCGGGCGGCTCGCTGACATGCGAATCCGCGGAGATCAGCCTGTATTCCGCCATCCTCAACCCTCCCTCAGAAATGCCGGCCGCTGTTTGCCGCGGCTCCGCGCCAGGCCCGGCGCTGTCGATCAGCCATCGTAAAGGAGGTTACGGCACCGCGGAAGCGGTCGTTGCGGCATTTCCCCGATTCCATGTTCGCGAGCCACTTTCAACGTGTAAGATGACCGGATCGCGCGCTGTCTCCGCGTGCGCCGCTTAAGAAGCCGGGAGCTCAGGATGACCGATACGTCTGATTACACGCCGCCCAAGGTCTGGGTAAACAAGCCGAGTGGCGGCCGGTTCGCCAACATCAATCGCCCGATCGCGGGTCCCACCCACGACAAGGAGCTGCCGGTCGGCCGTCACCCGTTGCAGCTTTATTCGCAAGGCACGCCGAACGGCGTCAAAGTCACGATCATGCTCGAGGAACTGCTGGCCCGCGGCCATAAGGGCGCCGAATACGACGCTTGGCTGATCCGGATCGGCGAGGGCGACCAGTTCGGGAGCGGATTTGTCAAGATAAACCCGAATTCCAAAATCCCAGCGCTCCTGGACCGCAGCGGCGCAAAGCCGATCCGGGTCTTCGAAACCGCCGCGATCTTGATGTACCTAGCCGAGAAGTTTGGCGCGTTCCTGCCGACCGAAACCGCGGCGCGTGCAGAATGCTTGTCGTGGTTGTTTTGGCAGATGGGCAGCACGCCCTATGTCGGCGGCGGCTTCGGGCATTTCTATGCCTACGCGCCCGTTAAGATCGAATATGCGATCGACCGGTTCGCGATGGAGACAAAGCGCCTGCTCGATGTGCTCGATCGCCGCCTGGCGGAGACCGAGTACGTCGCCGGGCCGGAATACACGATCGCCGACATGGCGATTTTCCCCTGGTATGGCGGGCTGGCGAAGTTCGGCCAATACGGCGCCGCAGAGTTCCTCAGCGTGCAGGATTACAAGAACGTGCAGCGCTGGACCGAGCAGATCCATGCGCGGCCGGCGGTGAAACGCGGGCGCATGGTCAATCGCACCGCGGGCGAGCCGTCGAGCCAATTGCACGAGCGCCACGACGCCAGCGACTTCGACACCAAGACGCAGGACAAGCTCGCCGCCGCGAATTGAGCAAGCCTCGCGTGGCGCTGCTGCCTCGCAAAACGGGCATTGGCGCCACCGGGACCCCTCACCGGGGATGCTGACCCTCGGCGCCGACGTCGCGGAATTCGAAAAGCCGGGGGTTCGCGGGTTTCTCCACCGGCCAGAGCGCGGCGACGGGCGGGGGTTGGTGCTGACGCACGGGGCGGGCGCCAACTGCAATGCGCCGTTGCTGGTGACGGCGGCGGCGTCGTTCGCCGTGGCCGGGCTCTGCGTGCTGCGATGCGATTTGCCGTTTCGGCAGCGGCGGCCGAAGGGGCCGCCCTCGCCGTCCACGGCGGCAGCCGACCGGGCCGGCCTGAAGAGTGCGGTCGCGGCATTACGCGAACTGGCGGCGGGACCGGTGTTTCTTGGCGGGCAGTCTTATGGCGGCCGGCAGGCGACGATGCTCGCCGCCGAGGAGCCGGCGCTGACGACGGGGCTGCTGTTGTTTTCCTATCCGCTGCACCCGCCGGGAAAGCCCGACCGGCTGCGGACCGAGCATTTCCCGCGGCTGCGGGTGCCGGCGGTGTTCGTGCAGGGGACAGCCGACCCGTTCGGCACAGTCGCCGAGATCAGCGCGGCGCTCCTCCTGATCCCGGCGGCGACGCGGCTGATCCCGGTCGACGGCGCCGGTCATGATCTGAAGCGCGGGCGGTTCGACCTCGCCCCGGTGGTCGCGGCGGTCCTGGCGTCAGCCGTATCTTGAGCAGCCGTCGGCCAAACGAATTTGGTCCGGAATAACCGGCCGCATTGGTCAAAACTCGACGATCTGCCGCCGCAGGCCTTTGGCGACCGCCTCGGCGCGGGTGGCGGCGCCGAGCTTGCGGAACAGAGCTTCGATGTGGAATTTGACGGTGTGCGGCGAGATGCCGAGCCGCCGCGCCACGCCCTTGTTACCGAGCCCGCCGGCCAGCGCGGCCAGCACCTCGATCTCGCGCGGCGTCAACGCCGGAAACGCCTCGTCCGGCATGGGCGCGAAGCCGGGCTGCGGCAACGCGAGCGGTCGCACCGCAAGCCCGGCGGCGACCGCGCGCAACGCGGCGTCGAGCTGGGCCGGGCCGGCATCGGCGGGCAGAAGCCCGGCAAACTCCCCCTCGCCCGCTCCCAGCGCCACGATCGGCAGACCCGGCGCCGGCGCGGCCGAGCCGTCGGTCAGCACCGCATCGGCTTTCTCGGTTTGGTTAAGGGCGTCGTGCCCGCTCTGCGCGATCAAATCCGCCAACCGGCTCGCCGCGGCCGGGTCGGCCGCCACAACCGCGACACGCAGCCGCAGCGGCACATCGCCCGCAACCGCGGCCGCGCTCATCGCGGCGGCCGCTCACCCACGGTGACGGTCAACGATTGCACTTGGCCGGCGCGGACCAGCCGCAATTCGACCGCCCGGCCCACGGCCTCCGGCCCCAGCAGCTCGGCGAGCCGCGACATGCCGCCGATGGCGGTGCCGTCGAGCGCCACCAGGATGTCGCCCATCAACATGCCGGCCTGCGCCGCCGGCCCGTCGCGGGTCAGGCCGAGCACCATCAAGCCCTGCGCCTGACCGGCTTCGCCGCGCAGCGCTTCCGGCACCAGCACCGGCTGGACCGCGGCGCCGAGCCAGCCGCGGGCGACCCGGCCCTTTGTCAGCAGGGGTTCAAGCACGCGTTCGACGGTCGCGGTCGGTATCACCAAAACCCGCCGCCGCGGCCCCAAGGTCGAGATGCCGAGCAGCCCGCCCGCCGCGTCGACGACGGGGCCGCCCTCCTCGCCTCTGCCGAGCCCGATATCGAGCCCGATGCGGCGATCGATGCGCCCCCCGGCGCGGCTGTGCCAGGCGGGGCCGACCGAATGGATCGCACCCAGCCGCACTGCGCCGCCGCCCGCCCCATCGGCAGCGAGCGCCAGCGCCAGCGCCCCCGGCCGCGGTTCCGCCGCAGCGGACCACGCCGGTTGCGGGCTGCCGTCGAGGCGCAGCACCGCGACGTTGGTGCCGGGGTCGCGACCGGCAACCCGCGCCGCGAAGGTCCCGCCGTCGGCGAGCACGACCTCAACTTCTTCGGCTTTAGGCAAAGCCTGCTCGGAGACGACGACGACATCCTTGCGCCACAGGGTGCCCGAGCGCAGCGAATGCCCGCGCAGGCGGATGCCGGCGACGAGCGGCCGCGCCGCCGCGGCGCGCTCGGCCAGCGCAGCAGAAAATTGGATCAAGGCGTCGGACATGTTCTCGGCCACCATGCTTCTCCTCATTTTCGACATCGCTGTCGAAAAGGATGGGGGCGGACGAAACCCGGCGCCACCGGACATCTGGGGAGGGAGGGCGGCGACCGTCGCGAACGGCCGGCTGGCCGCGACGCCGCCCCGCCAATATTGTCCTGCCTGCCCGCTCACGCTCGCGGTGAAGCAGCAGCGACGGCGTCCTCACCGAGCGCCGCGCTCGATCAGGCAGGTGTCGCCGTAGGAGAAGAAGCGGTAGCGTTGGGCAATCGCGTGGGCATAGGCGGCCATGATCCGGTCATGCCCGGCCAACGCCGCGACCAGCATCAACAGGGTCGAGCGCGGCAGATGAAAATTCGTCAGCAACAGGTCGATCGCGCGGAAATTGTAGCCGGGCAGGATAAAGAGCCGGGTCTCGCCAGCGAACGGGCGGACCTCGCCGGTCGCGGCCGCGGCCGACTCCAAAAGCCGCAGGCTTGTCGTGCCGATGGCGACGATGCGCCCGCCCGCCCGCCGCACTGCGGCGATGCGCTCGGCGGTCTCGGCCGACAGCACGCCCCACTCGGCGTGCATGCGATGCGCGCGCGGGTCGTCGGTCTTGACCGGCAGAAAGGTGCCGGGGCCGACGTGCAGGGTGAGGGTCACGAGGCCGACGCCGCGCCCCGACAGCGCCGCGATCAGCCCCGGCGTAAAATGCAGTCCGGCGGTCGGGGCCGCCACCGCCCCCTCGGTGCGGGCGAACATCGTCTGGTAGTCGCTGCGGTCGCGCGGTTCGACGCCACGGGTTCGATTGATGTAGGGCGGCAACGGCATCGCGCCGTGACGATCGAGGGCCGCGCGCAACGCCGCGCCCTCCAGGTCAAATCGTAGCGTCAAATCGCCCTCGGGGTGCTTTGCCGCGACCGTTGCCGCAAAATCCTGGGCGAAGTCGATGCGGTTGCCCGGCCGCAGCCGTCGCGCCCCTTTGGCAAAGGCGCGCCACGCACCGCCGCCCTCGTCGCGACAAAGCGTAATCTCGACCCTGGCCGCCCCGCGTCTGCCGCTGAGGCGGGCCGGGATCACCTTGGTGTCGTTGCAAACCAAGAGGTCGCCGGGCCGCAGCAAATCCGGCAGATCGGCGACATGCCGGTCCTCGAACGGCCCCTCCGCCGGGATGCGCAGCAGGCGCGCCATTTCGCGCGGCTCGCACGGGTGCTCTGCGATCAGCTCGCGGAGCAGCGGAAAATCAAAATCGTCGAGCCGCATCGGGGCGCCGGGGTGTAGACGGGAAAACAGGCGGCGGAATTTACCTGTTCCCGCGGCCACGATAGGTCGGAGATTCCCGGCGCATTATCCACAGCAGGAGCGCCAGGCCGGGGAGACAGGCGACGGTCGCCAAAAAAAAGAACGCGGTCCAGCCGAGCATGTCGGCGAGCGCGCCGCCCGAGGCGGAGAGTGTGGTGCGGCCGACCGCCGCCAATGACGACAGCAGCGCGTACTGCGTCGCGGTAAACGCGATATTGCACAACCCCGACAGGTAGGCGACAAACGCCGCCGACCCCATCCCGCCGGTCAAGTTCTCGACCCCGATCGTGAACGCCAGCGCCACCAAATTGTGCCCGGCCCAGACCTGCAGGGCGTACATCAGGTTCGACAGCATCTGTAGGACGCCGCAGACGAGGAGCGCGCGCATTACACCGAACCGCAGCACCACGACCCCGCCCAACGCCAGCCCGGCGAGGCTCGCGGCAAAACCGTAGACCTTGCCGATATTGGCGAGCTCGCCCTTGGTAAAGCCGAGCGACACGTAAAGCGGGTTCGACATCGTGCCGGCGAGCGCGTCGCCGAATTTGTAGAGGATCACAAAGGCGAGGATCACGAGCGCGCCCTCGCGCGTCAGCATGTCGCCGAACGGGTCGAGCACGGCCCGCCGCAGCCACGCCGCCGCCCGCGCCGTCGCGGTGACGCCGGGCAGCCGCTCCGGGCGCGACACGCCGCCGGGCTCGGGCGTCAACCAGACGGTGACGATCCCGACCAGCATCAGCGCCGCCATCAACCCGTACGAAAAGCCCCAGCCGCGAAAGCTCGCGGCGTAGAGCGCGCCGGCCGACGCGGCGAGCATGCCGAAGCGATAGCCCCATTGCGTCGCCGCCGCACCCGCACCCTGCTCCTCGGGTTGCAGCAATTCGATACGATAGGCGTCGATGACGATGTCCTGGCTCGCCGACAGAAATGCGACCGCGAGCGCCAACAGCGCGGTCAGCCCCGGCGCCGAGCGCGGGTCGGCGAGACCGAGCGCCAGAATCGCAAGCGCCAGCGGCGGCTGAATCGCCAACGCCCAGCCGCGCCGGCGGCCGAGACGGGCCGTGAAATACGGTATCGACAGCCGGTCGATCAGCGGCGACCACAGGAATTTGACGCTGTACGGCACGCCGACCAGGGCAAACAGGCCGATCGCGGTGCGCGACACCCCGATCTCGGCCAGGCGAAACGACAAGGTCGCAAAGGTCAGCGCCAGCGGCAGACCGCTCGAAAACCCCATCAACAGGACCGCAATCAGCCGCGGCCGGCGGTAGATTGCGAGCGAGGAAAACCATGCAACGGTCGGGAGCGGGCGCGTCGGCGGCAACCCCTCACCCTCCCACACCTGCCGCGTGGATCCCTCCCGCTGTCCGCTTACCGGGACAGGGCCGGGATGAGGGGGCATTCGACGCCTCGGGCGCTAAGGCTTCGGGTTCGCCTTCTCCGCGTCGGCGGCGACCTGCATCTTGACGATCTTGTCGGGGTTTGAGACAGCGCCATTGACGGCGGGGTCGCCCTTTTTGATCTGGTCGACGTATTCCATCCCGGAGGCGACCTGACCCCAGATCGTGTACTTGCCGTCAAGCGAGGGTGCCGGCGCCAGCATGATGAAGAACTGGCTGTCGGCACTGTTGGGGTCCGAGGTCCGCGCCATCGCCACGACGCCGCGGACAAACGGCTCCTTGGAGAACTCGGCCTTGAGCGGGTGCCCGGAGCCGCCCGTTCCATCGCCCTTCGGGTCGCCGGTCTGCGCCATAAAGCCGTCGATCACCCGGTGAAACGTCAGCCCGTTGTAAAAGCCGCGCCGCGCCAATTCCTTGATCTGGGCACAGGTGGCCGGGGCCAGGTCGGGCCGCATGTCGATCACGACGCGCCCTGCCGGGACGTCGAGGTAAATCGTGTTTTCGAGGTCTGCCGCCATCGCTGTTCCTCCGTAAACGAGCGCGATGACGAGCAGGACGAGCCGAGCGAACGCTGCCATCACCCTTGGTCCTGAATATTCGCGAAGGCGGCGAGCTTATCCGATCGTCGGGTGCAACAAAAGCGGTTCAGGCCCGGCTTTCGTACCAGCCGCCCCGCCGGAAACGGTCGAGATAGGTCGGCAGAATGCCCTCGACCGCGGTCGGCTGAACGCCCAATGTCGCGAGCGTCAGCGCTCCCGAGGAGACGACGTTGTCGCGCTTCAACAATTCCACCTGGTCGGGGGTCAGCGGCGGGTTTGGCAGAATCGACATCAGCCGCGCCTGCAATCCGGCAACGCCGAACGGCAGGTCGACGAGGATTCGCTTGCGCCGGATCTCGTTCAGCAGCAATTCGATCAGCTCGCGGAAGGCGTAGACCTTGGGGCCGCCGAGCTCGTAGGTGCGGCCGGCGGTTGCAGGATCCTCGAGGCATTTGAGCACAGCGTCGGCGACGTCGCCGACATAGACCGGTTGAAACCGGGTCTGCCCGCCGCCAATGACCGGCACCACCGGCGAGATCATCGCTATCGCAGCGAAGCGATTGAAGAACTGGTCCTCGGGGCCGAACACGATCGAGGGGCGCAGGATCGTCGCGGTCGGAAAGGCGTCGCGCACCGCCGCTTCGCCCGCCGCCTTGGTGCGCGCATAGGCCGAGGGCGAACGCGGGTCGGCGCCGATCGCGGATACATGCACCAGCCGCTCGACTCCCGCCTCGCGCGCGAGCCGCGCCATTCGCGCCGGACCGAGATGATGCGCCCGCTCAAAGGTCTGCGACCCGCGCTCCTGCAAAATGCCGACGCAATTGACCAGCGCCTCGCTGCCGGCGAGAAAGGCGGGCAACAGCGCTTCGTCGTCGATCGCGACCCTGACGGCCGCAATCTGACCGACATTGCCGAGCGGCATCAGGAACTTGGCTTCTTCGGGGTGGCGGCAGCCGACCGGAACGACGTCGCCGCGAGCGGCGAGCCGCTGGACGACATAGCGGCCGATAAAACCCGACCCGCCGAGCACCGCGGTGCGGCGATTTCTCATACGTCCCCCTGCTGCCCGCCCGCCGACCAATTGGGTCAGACGGGTTTCTATAACGCACCCCGCGCATTGCCGAAAGCGGGTGCGCCTTCTCTTTGGCGGTACCGTGCGCTAAAACCCGCCCCATCATGCCTTTTTCGGAGAACACAGCGATGGCGGATCACACGCGTTTGAGCAACGAGCACCCGGTTCCCGAGAAAATGAAGGCATGGGTGCTCGGCGGGCCGGGCGAAATCCTGCCGACCGAAAAGCCGGTGCCGCAGCCCGGGGCCGCGGAGGTGCTGGTGCGCATCGACGCCGTGGCGATCTGTGCCACCGACCTCGAAATCATGGCCCACGGGCTGCCGGCAATGGTCGAGGGTGGATTGCCGTTCAGCAAGAATTTCACGATCGGCCATGAATATATGGGGACGGTGGTGAAGCTCGGTCCGGCGGTCGACGAGTATGCGGTCGGCGAGCGCGTCACCGTCGAGGTGCATGCCGGCTGCGGCCGCTGCGCCCGCTGCCGCCAGGGCATGTACACCTCATGCCTGAATTACGGCGACGTCGCCAAGGGCCACCGCGCCAACGGCTTCACCACCGATGGCGGCTTCGCGCAATACGCGGTCAACAATGTCAACACGCTCGTTCATGTGCCGGATGACATGACCGACGAGGAGGCGACCCTGGTCGTCACCGCCGGAACCTCGATGTACGGCCTCGACGTGCTCGGCGGACTGATCGCCGGGGAGGGTGTGGTCGTCACCGGGCCGGGGCCGATCGGCCTGCTCGGCGTCGCGGTCGCCAAGGCGCTCGGCGCCGACCCGGTCATACTAACCGGCACTCGCGAGCGCCGGCTCGACCTCGGCAAAAAGCTCGGTGCCGACCACGTGATCAATGCGCGCCAGGAGGACCCCGTTGCCGCGGTCAAGCGGATCACCGATGGCAAGGGGGTGCAGTTCGTGGTCGAATGCTCGGGGGCGCCCAATGCGCTCGACGAGGCGGCGCAAATGGTCGATCGCGGCGGTCGGATCTGCCTCGCGGCCTTCCCGCACGACAAGGTGCCGGTCGACCTCGCCCATCTCGTGCGCAACAACATCTATGTTTACGGCATCCGCGGCGAAGGGCAGAGCGCGACACACCGAGCGATGGCGTTGATGAAGCAGAAGCGCTTTGACGCCAAGCTGATCCACACCCACACGTTTCCGCTCGGCGAATTGCCGACGGCCCTCAAATATGCCCGCGAGCGCATCGACGACGCGATCAAGGTCGTGGTGAAAAACCAAGCCTGACCGATCGGAGACGGGCGGGACCGGCGGGCGTGCCGCGCCGGTCAGGCGTGGCCGGCGTCGCTCGACAAGGTCGAGAGGTCGACGCCGAGCTTGCCCAATGCCCGCTGCCATTTGCCGTCGTGGTCGTCGCTAAAGAGGATGTCCTCGTCGGCGGCGACCGAGAGCCAGCCATTGGCCTGGATTTCGGCGTCGAGCTGCCCCGGCGCCCAACCGGCATAGCCGAGCGCAAACAGGCTGTGGCGCGGGCCCTCGCCTTTGCCGATCGCGCGCATGATGTCGAGGGTGGCCGTGACCGCGATGTCGCCGGCAACCGGCAAGGTTGCTTCCTCGCGGTAATCCGCGGTGTGCAATACAAAGCCGCGTCCCGGCTCGACCGGACCGCCGAAATGCACCGGGCGCTTTTTGGCGGCGGCGCCGGATTCGATGTCCAGCTGGGTGAACAATTCGGCCAGGGTCAGCGAACCCAGCACCTTGTTGATGACGAGGCCCATCGCACCGGCGTCGCCGCTGTGGGTGCACAGATAGATGACCGAGCGGGCAAAGCGCGGGTCGCCCATTTGCGGCATCGCCACCAGCAATTGCCCGGCAAGCGAACTCACCTCGCCCTCGCATGTGGTCTCTCGCTCATCGCTCGCCTTCCTCGCCCGGGGTCCGCAGCCTATACGCCGATCATACGGATTTCGTTGCGCCGGCGCACAAAAAACCGGCAACCGGGCCATGTGGCCGGGGGCGATGGCAGGGTCGGCCGCCGCTCCGGTTTGCCCGGCGGTCCGGGCTGTGCTATCGCTCCGCTATTGCGATCGCCGCCGCGATGCGCGCGGGGTCGGGCGAGTTTGACAGCACGGAGGACTCCCATGACGATCAATGTCGGCGACAAGCTGCCATCGGTGACCTTGCGGCAGGCGACCCCCGAGGGGCCGAAAGAAGTCACCACCGACGAGTTTTTCCGCGGCAAAAAAGTGGCGCTGTTTGCGGTGCCGGGAGCCTTTACGCCGGCCTGCTCGCAGCGGCATTTGCCGGGTTTTGTCGACAAGGCCTCCGACATCAAGGCGAAGGGCGTGGACGAGATCGCCTGTGTGGCGGTCAACGACGCGGCGGTCATGGGTGCGTGGGGCAAGGACCAGAGATGCGACGGCAAGGTCACGATGCTGGCGGACGGCAGCGGCGATTTTGTCCGCGCGCTCGGTCTGGAGCTCGACCTGACCAAGGGCGGCCTCGGCATCCGCTCAAAACGCTATTCGATGCTGGTCGACAACGGTGTCGTCAAGTCGCTGAACGTCGAGCAGCAGCCGGGCCAAGTTGACGCCTCCAGCGCCGAGGCCATGCTGAAGGCGCTGGTTTAGCCGGCGCCGCCGTCAAAAGCCCCCGGCCGAGACCGGGGGCACACCACAGGGCCAACGATAGGTCAGCCTGAATTGCGGACGTAGCCGTAGCGCAGATTGCTCCGGCCGGAGCCGTTCTTGATGTAGTCGGCCTTGAGCTCGGCAAAACGGTCGGTTGCCGCGAGCGCGGCATGCTGCTCGAAATTGTAGAGCCGCGCGCTGTTGCCGGCGAAGATGCCTGATTTGACCGGGCCGTCGGCGGGACCGAGCGGCTTGTAGCCGTATTTCTTTTGCATGTCCTCGGGGATTTCGAGGCGGCGCAGCCCCTCGATCTGCCATTGCGGGGCACCGGTCCACACCGCGTCGGTGCCCCACACCACGTGGTCGGGGCCGAGCCCCTTGACCAGCATCCCCATCAACGCTGCGGCGAGGCGGGGCTCGGCAACCGCGGTCCAGGCAAAAATCTGCCCGAGATCGCCATAGACATTGGTGACGCCGTATTTCTCCGGGATTTCGGCGAGGTCGCTGGTCCACGAGCTGCGCCCGGTCTGGTCGAACTCGGCCATGCCGTCTGCCGGCGTGCCGCCGACCCAGCGATAAGCCGAATGATAGACCAGGAAATTCAATTGCGGCCAGTCCTTGGCGGCCTTGCCGACATCGCTGACATCGGCATAGGGACGCAGCCGCGGAAACTGCCTTTCGACCCCGGGCGCGAACAGCCCCTTGTGAATGCAAACATTTTTAATGCCTGATTTCACCGCCTTCTCATAAAACGGGTACATCAGCTTTTCGTCGTCGGCATGCCACGGCCAGTGCGCCAATTCCTTGTGGGTGTTGTCGCCGACGGTGTAGCCCTTCCATGAATTGGGTTTGTAAACCTCGATTGCCTGGTCGACCTGTTCGAGCCAACCGGGCTGGCCGGGGGTGATCGTGAAATGCGCCATCATCCGCCTGGAGCCCGCCTGTTTGTTGACCTTGTCGCGGGTCGTGAAGACCTGCGCCTGCGGGATGAACCAATCCTGCGGCACGTCCGAGGGCGAATTCGACAGCAGCGCCACCTTGGTGTCGCTGTCCATGTAAATTTCTTTGATGTAATTGGCGTATTTGAGGTCGTCCAAGCTCTGGTCGCCAGTCAGCTCCTTGTTCCAGCCGAGCTTGCCGAAAGAGTTGCGCATTTTGACAAAGCCGGTGAGGCGCGTGTCGTCGCGCAGAAAATGGGTGTGGCCGTCGATGACGAGCTGGCCCGAGAGCGCCGTTGCGCGCTCGTTGGCCATGTCGGGGGTCGCCGCCTCGGCGAGGCTCGCCTCGAAGATGTGGCCGAACACCTCGTTGATCGCGACAAACGAGGCTGCCATGCCGGCCGCGGTTTGAAAAAATCGCCGCCGCGACAGGCCCTGCCGGCGCGCCAGCCGGTCGCTGATCTCCTTTAGCCGTCCTTCTACCTGGCGCTGCCTTTCGGTTTGCGGCACCGGCATGTACTCCTCGCTCGACACGATCTGGGTCGGCACCGGCGAGGGGAACGACGCGGTTTCGGCCGGCAACAGTTCGGCCAGTTGTTCGTCAGTCAGGAATTTCATGATTTCCTCCCTAAGCCCAACGCGCCACTATCGCTGCGACTCTTTTCCGAGACGGTCGAGGACGGCTCCAAAGATTTTGCAAAGCCAAGCTTACCGTCTATGACCCATGACCCCGCAATAACATTCCGAGGATCGCGATCGTGGCAGCAGCATTGACCCCGACCGCCCAGGTGAGAACCGTAATTTTTCCGGCAAGTGTGGCGACATTGGTCTCGACCGCAATAAGCCGGTTTTCGATATGGTCGAGCCGATTTTCTACATGGGCAAGTCGGCCTTCTACGCCGCCGAGCCGATTTTCGATGTTGGTAAGACGGTTCTCATAGGCCGCCAATTCTTCTGCAGCGGCGATAGCGTCCTGTTCGGGTACCCCCGCGGCTTTGAACGCCTGATAGGTTTTTGCCAGCATGATCGCCATGCGTCATGCCTCTAGCGTGGTCTTGCCGGCACTTCAAGGTTAAGGAGGCGGGCGGCGTTGCCGCCGAAGATCGCCCGGCGTTCGTTGTCGTCGAGACCGGGGCAGCCCTCGATCATGCCGACCGGGTCGATCTCGCCCATGTCGGCCGGGTAGTCGGTGCCCATCAGGATGTGGTCGGCGCCATATTCCTCGACCAGGTATTCAAGCTGGTGGTGGGTGTAGACGAGCGCGTCGAAATAGCATCGCTTCAGATAGGTCGTCGGCATCCGGTGGATCGCCTCGCAGGCGTCGGGCCGAGCCGAGGCGGCATGGTCGATGCGCCCCGAATAGGCCGGCAGATAGCCGCCGCCATGCGAGGCGACCAGCTTCAAATTCGGATAATCCTGCAATACGCCGCCAAAGATCAGGTGATGCAATGCCACCGTCGTGTCGAGCGGGTTGCCGATCACATTGGCAAAGTAATGATTGGCGAAGCGCCCGGCCTCGGTGAACCCGTCGGAGTGCATGAACACCAACAGGCCCAGCTCTTCGCAGCGCGCGAAGATTTTGCGAAAACGTTCGGCCGACAAATCCTCGCCGGCGACGTGGGTCATGATCTCGATGCCCCGAAAGCCGAGCGATTTGTGCAGCCGGTCGAGTTCCGCGACGGCGAGCTCAGGCGCCTGGAACGGCACCGTCCCGAGCCCGACAAAACGATCGGGGTATTTGCTGCAGATCTCGGCGATAAAATCGTTGATCGCGCGCGCGGTGGCGAGCCCGAGATCGGGTTCGGCGCCGTAATAGGTCTGGCGCGGTGCCGGCGAGATCGCCTGAATGTCGATCCCCATCCGGTCCATGTCTTCGATGCGCTTTTCGGGCGAGACGCTCTGCTCGTTGGTGCGCTCGCCGTTGGCCCGGTTGATCGCCCGGCTCTGCGGGCCGGCCTGGGTTTCGAGAAACCAGCGCGACACGTCCTCCCTGCCCTCGACCAGCTGCGTCGCCTGTTCGCTGCGGACATGGCAGTGAATGTCGATCGTGAACCACTTTCCGCGGGCGTGGACCGGTCCCGGAAAACGGCCCGGGATCGGCGCGCCTTCCGGCAAGCATTTGAAAAGCATTTCTTTCTCCTAAGTGGTGCGCCGTCACTTGTCACTCGTCATGCCGGCGAAAGCCGGTATCCACTCTGGAAGTGGGTCCCGGCCTGCGCCGGGAAGACGGCACGCGGGGGCGAGCGTGGATTACAGCCTGGCGTCAGTCTCGTGGTGCGCCGCCGGGATTTCGATATTGAGCAGGCGCGCGGCGTTGCGGCCGAGGATCGCGCGGCGCTCGGCGTCGTCGAGCCCTTTGGCGCTCTCGACAAAGCCGATCGGGTCGACCTCTCCCATGTCGGCCGGGTAGTCGGTGCCCATCAGCACATGCTCGGCACCGTACTGCCCGACCAGATACTCGAGCTGATGGCGGGTGTAGACGATGGTGTCGAAGTAAAGCCGCTTCAGATAGGTCGTCGGCATCCGGTGGATCTGCTCGCACGCGTCCGGGCGCGCCGAGGCGGCATGGTCGATGCGTCCCGAATACGCCGGCAGATAGCCGCCGCCGTGGGACAACACCAGCTTCAGGTTGGGGTGGTCGTCGAGCACCCCGCCAAAGATCAGGTGGTGCACCGCGACCGTCGTGTCGAGCGGGTTGCCGATCACATTGACCAGGTAGTGGTCGCCAAAGCGCTGCGCCTCTGGGAACCCGGTCGGGTGCATGAAAACCAGCAGTCCCAATTCCTCGATGCGCGCGAAAATCTTGCGAAAGCGGTCGGCCGACAGATCCTCGCCGCCGACATTGGTCGCGATCTCAATCCCGCGAAAGCCCAGTGACTTGTGGAGCCGGTCGAGCTCGGCGACAGCGAGGTCGGGGGCTTGGAACGGCACCGTGCCGAGCGGCACGAAACGCTCGGGGTGACGCCCGGCGATGTCGGCGAGATTGTCGTTGATGACCCGCGCCGTGGCGATGCCGAGTTCGGGGTCGGCGGCGTAATAGGTCTGGTTTGGGGAAGGCGAAATCGCCTGGATGTCGATCCCCATCAGATCCATGTCGGCGAGCCGCTTTTCGACGGTGTTGAATTGGACCCGGGTGCGTTCGGCCTGCTGGCGGTTGACCTCGCGGGTGCGCTCGTTGGCGAAGACCTCGCGCGGGTGGCGGGTGGCGACGGGGTTACCGGCGACCATCTCTGCCGCCTTCGGGGTCAGCACGTGGCAATGGATGTCAACCGTGAACCATTTGCCGCGGGCATGCGCCGGGCCGGGAAACCTCCCCGGAATTGGCGCGCCGGGCGGCAGGCATTTGAAGAGCATTTGGTATTTCCTTCACACTGAGACAATGCGGCATTAGGCGTTGCCGGCGGCTTCAGATCAATGCCGGTGCCGCCGGTCGCGGCCGGCGAGCCGCACTTCCCGGATCGAGCCGATCAATGGCCGCCGCTATTGCAGCGTTTCGTCCGGATAAACGCCCCAGACCTCGCTGCGCTGCACCCAGCCCTTGAAGCCGCTGGCCTCGACATGGCACCAGGCGCCCTGAAACTCGATCAGCCGGGCGACGACACCCGGTTCGGCGCGGGCGACGATCGGCGCAGCGCGATCGGGCTGCCGGTAAAGCGCGCGCACGGCGCCGGCGATGACAACGTCGCGCTTGCCGGTGACCATGCGGTCGAGCACCCAACCCTTGTCGCCCTGCCAATCCTGCACCTTGCGCCAGTTCTGAAACTCTTCGAGGATTTCGACCGGCAGGTCCTTGCGCTTCAGGATCCATTCGATCGGGTAATTCTCGCCCGGGCCGACCCGCAGATTTACTTCGTCCGAGCGCAGACTGGCAAAGCGCGGCAGCTTTTCCGCGCTCGGCACCTGTCCGCCCGCAGCAAATGGCGCCAGCGCCAGCAGTGCCGCCAGCAACGCCAACACATGCAGGCGCAGAATTCGGTCTTGCGTTCCCCCCGACATCCCCACCTGCCGAGTGTCCCGTGCAAAAATCGCCCGCTCGGCAGCGCCGGTTTGCGAGCTTCCGGTGTCGCGATGATGAAGCGTTTCCGGTGCCGGCTCAACCGAGATCGCCAAATATCGTAAACGGGCGCGCAATCGTGTAGGAAACAGGTAGCGAAGCTCCTTTCAAACGAGAGAGCGAGCCGCAACAGGGAACCGAGAGATGAAGAATTTATTGGCGGTGGTCGGCGACGGCAGTGCCACGCCGGTTCTCGACGCCTCGATGAAGGTGGCGCAGCGCTTCGACAGCCACATCGTCGGGCTGCACAGCCTGACGACGGAATATGCCGTGGTGTTCGGCGGCGAGATGGGGTTTTCGATTTCGTCCGAGGTCGACCGCACGCTTGAACGCGAGGGTCACGACCGCCGGGACCAGGCGCGGCGTCTGTTCCGCGACTTCATGAATGCGCATGGCGTGCCGGTCGGTGCGATATCGCCCGGGCATAACGGGCCGAGCGCATCGTGGCGCGAAGAAGACGGCCGCCAAAACGCCGTCGTCGGGCTGATCGGCCGGGTGTTCGACCTGATCCTGGTCGAGCAGCCGGAAAAGCTCGCTTCGATTGCCGAGGCGACGCTCGAAGACGCATTGTTCGAGAGCGGGCGCCCGGTATTGATGGTGCCGCAGAACTGCCCCGCGACCATGGGTGAAGTCATTGCGATAGCCTGGAACGGCAGCACCGAGACGGCGCTGACCGTCGCCCTCGGCATGCCGTTTCTGAAACGGGCGCGGCATGTCGCGATCGTCGCGGTCGGCGCTCAGCACATGCCGGAACCGGGACCCGAGGGCGAGGAATTGGCGCGCACCCTCGAGCGGCACGGGATCGATGTCAGCCTGCGCACCGCCTATGGCCGGCAGAAGCCGCAAGGCGAATTGTTTCTGAAGGAAGCGCTCGCCGCCGGCGCCGACATGCTGTTCAAGGGCGCCTATACGCAAAGCCGGATCCGCCAGATGATCTTTGGCGGTGCCACCCGTCACATCATCATGGAGGCAAGCCTGCCGGTGCTGATGTCCCGCTGACCGACGGATACGCCGCCGCATCGGTCAGCAGCAGCTGTTGCAGAAACCGTTCGTATTTTTGGTTTTGCTCGTCCCGCGTCATGCCGATCCAAGCCTGCGGATCGGGAGATGGGATGCCCGCGGGTTTCTGCGCCACCCATAACCGCAGCTGGTCGGCGATCGCGGCCGGGTCATTGGCGACGACCCCAGCCCTGCGCTCGCGGATAATCGCCGCGAGATCGCCCTCCTCGTAGCCGAGCAACAGGATCGGCCGCCGCGCGCCGAGATATTCGTAGAACTTGGCGGGGATGTTGCCGGCGTCCTTTGGATGGTTCCACTGCAGCAGCAGCAGCGCGTCGGCCGAGGTCTGCAGCGCCAGCGACTCTTTGTGGGCCACGGCCGCGCGCACCTGGACCCGGTCTTGCACCCCATGCGCCGCAGCGAGCGGGATCACCTCCTGCGGCGCCGGCCCGTAAAAACTGATCGCCACCCGCTCGCGCTCGGCGCCAAGCAGCCCGACGGCCCGAAACAGCGGGCTCGGGTCTCGATATCCGGCATAGATGTTGCCGGTATAAAGGATGTTGACGACGTTGCCGGCGGGCGGCCCGGCGCGGTCGAGCGGGAAATCGGTTTCGACATAGCCGTTCAAAATGCACGCGACGGGCTGCCGATAGCGTCGGCCCAGGGTCTGGGACCATCGCGGCGTGACCCCGACCAGCCCGGCCGCCGTGCTCAACACCCGCCGCTCGAGAAAGCGGTCCACCCGTAGGCGCCAGCCCGGGTCTTCGTAGTAGGGATTGTCGGCCCAAAGATCGCGCAGCTCCGCGACCCAGGGCGCACCGCACACGCGGGCGATCCGCACCGCGGCGACCAGCCCCGAATTCGGCGGGGCGCTGCCGACTACGATGTCGGGCCGCCAGTCGCGCACCAGCTCGTACCCGGCCGCGGTCGCAGCAGCGATCCACCCGGCGCGCGCGTCGGGGATCCGCAGCAGAGCGTAATAATGCCGGGCCAGCTCCGCCGACCACCCGGTGCGGTGCGGCACTTCCGTGATGGGCGCCGCGGATAGCTGGATATCGGCGCCGACGAAACGGTTGCGCACCCGGCGCAGCCATCGCACAGCGCCGTCGAAAATCTGATCCATCGCCCATTCGGGGGCGTAGACGACGCATTCGGACGGGATTTCCAGCGCCAACGATTTGTTGGCCGGGGTTGCGGAAATGACGCGGACGGTGTGCCCCGCCTCGTGCAGATACTTTGCAAATTTGCCGACGCGAACCGCGCCGATGACATTGACCGGCGGGAACGGGTGCGACACGAGGAGAATCTTCATCGACGGGAGCCGGGAGGTCGCGGCACAGCCCGGGTCCTCGCCGCCGTTCGGCGCGGGCCGGGCCGCGACCGGCGCGCCGGTGTCCGGCATCCCTGCGGCGAGCTCTCGCTCCACAAATCTTCCTTTCAGATCGGGCTTCCTGTCGGATCGGGGCAATTGTCGAACCGGGCGGCAGAGCTGAATGCGTCAAGCGGACAGACGCCGCCACCGGCGCGCCGAGCACCAGTCCGGGGCATGACTCTGCTTAGCTTCAGGCGCCGACCTCCAAGACCGCGTCGCGCTCGATCTCGGTCGCCGGGGCCCGGGCGTGAACCTGTCGCAAAAAGCCCTCGAACATCGACAGCGACCACAAGGCTGCGCTGTGATCGCGCGCGCCGGACTGGTGCTGGTCGAGCAGACGTTCGACGGCGGGCATCTCGAACAGGCCGCATTCGCGCAGCACCGGACCGCGTAAAGTCTCGCGCACCCTGGTTCGCAAGGCGCCGCGAAACCATTCGGCAAGCGGCACGGCAAAACCCTGCTTCGGGCGGTACAGGATGTTGCGGGCGACATACGGCTCGAGAGCGGCTTTGAAGACGTATTTCCCCTCGCGCCCGCGCAGCTTCAACGACGACGGCAGGCGGGCCGCCCATTCGACAAGCGTGTGATCGAGCAACGGCACCCGCACCTCGAGCGAGTTTGCCATGCTCGCCCGGTCGACCTTGGTCAGGATGTCGCCCGGCAGATAGGTCTGGAAATCCGCGTATTGGACTTGCGACAGCGGGTCGTCGCTGCCCGACCGGCTCATATGGGCGCGCAGCACGTCCTGCGCGTTGTAGCCCTGCAATTCGCGGGCGAGACCGGGGCTGTAGAGCCGCCGGCGCAGGTCGTCGCCGCAAATCGACACCGAGGAAAAGTAGGCGGCGGCGGTGTCGCGCGCGAGCTCGCGCAGGGTCGCTTTGGCACGCAGCGGGCGTGGTGCCCAGTCGAGCTTCGGGTAGAGCGCGCCCGCCAGGCCGAACACCGGGCCGCGCAGGGCCGCCGGCATTACCCGGCGCACGCGCTCCTCAACCGCATGCCATCGGTAGCGCCGATAGCCGGCGAACACTTCGTCGCCGCCATCGCCCGACAGGGCAACGGTGACGTTTTCGCGCGCCATGGCGCTGACGCGAAAGGTCGGCATTGCCGAGCTGTCGCCAAACGGCTCGTCATAGATCGTCGCGAGGCGGTCGACGAGATCGAATGAATTCGGGTCGACGGCGCGGCGGTGGTGTTCGGTCCGGTAGCGCGCGGCGATCTCGGCGGCGTGAGCGGACTCGTCAAACCCTGCGCTTCCGAACGAGATCGAGAAGGTCTTGACCGGATCGGCTTTTAATCCCGCCATCATCGCGACGACGCCGCTCGAGTTGACGCCGCCCGACAGAAAGGCGCCGAGCGGCACGTCGGCGATCATGCGCATCCGAACCGACTCGCGCAGTCGCGCAATCAGCTCTTCGGCGACCTCCTCCCGGTCCGCTGCGTTCCCGTCGGCAAAGCGCAAATGCCAATAGGCGCGGGGTTCCGGGCGCGCCGCGCCGCGGCGAACGAGCAGGCAATGTCCGGGCGGCAATTTGCTGACGCCCAAATAGATCGAACGCGGGTCCGGGACATAGCCAAACGCAAAATATTCCTCGATCGCTTGCGGATCGAGCCGCCGGTCAACAGCCGGGTCGCACAAAATTGATTTGAGCTCGGAGGCGAAGAGCAGCCGCCCGTCATTCAGAAAACTGTAGTAGAGCGGTTTTTCACCAAGGCGGTCGCGCGCCAGAAACAATTGCCCGCGCCGCTCGTCCCATAGTGCAAACGCGAACTGTCCGTTAAAGCGGTCAAGGCATTTTTCACCCCACTCCTCCCAGGCGTGGACGATGACCTCGGTGTCGCAGCGAGTGCGAAACACATGCCCCAACGCGGTCAGCTCGTGAATCAGCGGCTGGAAGTTGAAAATCTCGCCATTGTAGACGACGCAGACCGTGCGGTCCTCGTTGAACAACGGCTGATCTCCGCCGGCAAGATCGACAATGGCGAGCCGCCGATGCCCGAGCCCGATCCCGGGTGCGTGAAAAACGCCGTCCCCGTCGGGGCCGCGATGGGCGATCACCGCGGTCATTCGCCGCAACAACCGGCGATCGACGTCGCTGCGCCCGCGGCAATCGAGAATGCCGGCTATCCCGCACATCTCTCGGTCCCACTCGCCATATTCAGAAATCCAGCTTTATGCGGCTGCCAAAGTGACGCAGCGCGTATTCCAGCGAGAGAACCCGGGCCAGTTGCTCGCCGTCGGCGATGCGATCGAGGCGAAACAGTCGCTGCGTCTGCATCATGCCGCCGGGCAGCACCGCCTGTCGGTACGGTTGCGCGAGATAGCCCGGCCAATCGCCGGCCCGGCGGCGCAGGTACCGCAGCCGATAGGTGTAGCGGCGCAACCACGGCGGCCGCAGATAGGTCGCATAGTCGTGCAGCCGCCGCGAGAAGGGTGGCGGCCCGCCGAAATCGTGGCCGTAAACCGATGGGTAGCCGGCGAGGCGGCGGTCGGCGCGCCGGATCAGCTCGGCCTCGTAGGCGCCATGGTTTTTCCACGACAGCCGAAGCGCGCTCGCATGTTCGGTCATTGCGCGCTCGAGATAAGGCATTGCGGTAAACCCGTAGCGGCCGCAGATGCTGTCGACCTTGCCGTCCCAGGAACGGCAGCGAAAGCTGTGATAAAGCCATTCGACTGTGGGCCGCGGCAATCGCCGCTCCTCGCTTCCCAAGAGATCCATGACCTTGCGTTCCAGCCCGCCATAATAGCGTCCGCTGTCGAAAACGTCGGTGCAAATCGAAGGGTCGAACTGGCTATAGAAACTCCACAGAAGTTCACGAATTGTGTAATCCCGGTCGAGCAGATAAAAAAAGTTCCGAAAGATCTCGCCGCCGCCGCCGTTCAAAGCAATCGCATTGCCCTGGACGCGCCGCGCCAACTCGGCAATCTCGGCGTCGTTCTGAAAGATGCCGCCCCAGCCATACCCGTCATGCGCCAGAAAATTGCGGTGCGCCGTGGCGGCGAACTCCTCCGGAGGTATCATCGGACGGTCGCCCTTGTCGATGACTGCGAGCGGAAATTCCTCCTTTCGGGCGATCTTGCTGGCGAGGGATACGTCTTCTTCGGCGGGGCTGCCGTAAACATAGACCCGCGGCCGGACGCCATGGCGGCGCAGGCACGCCAGGATCAGGCGCGAATCGTACCCGCCAGAGAGGGCGCAGCCGACCCGGTCCCCAAAAATGTGGCCGACCGCCGTGAAATAACGGTCGAGAAGCGCCATGCTCCGATCGAGCAACTCGGCGCGGCTGGCCGAGGTAAAGCCGCGCGTCACCTTGAGCTTGGGGCGGACGACCTCGAGCCCGGCGGCGCCGACCCTGATCGTCGCGCCGATCGGCGCCAGCGCCACCTCAGCGAACAAGGTCTCGTTGCCCGAGACCACTCCGTTGAACACGTATTCGCAAGCACTTTGCTGCGACAGGCTTAACCGCTCCAGAACCGAGCAGAGCGCGTAGAACGAAGACGAGACGATGCCGGACTCCAGATTGTAAAACAGGTGATAGCCGCCGAATTGGTCGAGCTTGATCTCGGTGCGCCCATTGCGGCGCAGCACCGCGGCGTAATGCCCCATCGTCGCGTCGTGCGCATCGTCTCGCCCAGCGATGCAGCCGGAGAGCCCGGCGGCGGCGGCGACGCCGATGCTGCGGTCGCGCATGCAGGTGCCGCAAACAAAAACGAAATCCCCGTTGGGATAGCGTTCCAGCTCGACCGATCTGTTCTCGATGCTCGGAAAGGCGGCAAAAACGTAGTCGGGAGTTTCGACGGTCTGCGGCGCGGCAAAGCCGAGCGCGCCAAAGGCCCTGCGCAACCCGGTCAATTCTGCCGACCGGTCCTTCGTCGGGCTCGTCAAAACGAGAAAAAAGCCGCCCATTGCCGGCGATATGCTACCCGGTGCGGCGTCGACGCGCTGCCGCCGACCACTGCGGCTTGCCGCTTCGCGGAACCGAACTGCCGGGCAGTGCAACCAAGCCGGTGCCGACGGATCGGCTGAGCGATGATCCCGCTTGCGACGCACCCTCCCCTGCCCGCTTCGGTACGCGGCGGATCCGAGGCGGGCCGCAGTAGCGGAGGTCGAACACGTTGCTCGCGCGCATCGTTGCGATACTGTCTTTTTAGGCACTCCGCGAATAGCAGGCAATCGCGTTCGGCCAGGCACGACAACAAGCACGTCCTTTGCAGACGCAGATTTCCATCAGAAAATCCCACCAATGGGCGTCACCGGCACGGCAAAAATTTTCCTTGGGCGACAGTCGTCGGCGCCCCGGCGCAATGTCAACACGCATTGGCGATGCCGAAGATCCGGGCGTAGGCCGCAAACATTTCTCCCTGTGCAAATGCGGCGCTGACCCGCTGGCGATTGCGCAACCCGAGCTCGGCGCGCTTGGCCGGGTCGCGGACCAGCCCGGCGATCGCCGCGGCGAAGGCGCCAGCCTCGTCGCGCGGGACCACGAGCTCCCGGTTCTCGGGGCTGAGGATGCTTTTCACATCGCCGACGTCAACCGCAGCGACGGCGCGCCCGGCTGCCATTGCCTCGAGCAGGGCGTTTGGCATCTGCTCGGTGTCGGAAGAGAGCGCGAATATGTCGAAGGTTCCGAGCACTGCCTCGGGTGCGACCCGCCCGGTAAAGACCACGCGCTCGGCAATCCCGAGCTCGGCCGCCAGCCGCACGAGAGCCGCGCGTTCGACACCGTCGCCGGCGATCACCAGCCGCACCGGCGGCGCCGCGGCGAGATCGGCAAAGGCCCGCACCAGCCGGCCGACATTCTTTTCCGGGCGAAGCGGCGCCACCGTTCCGACGACCACTTCCCCTTTGGCGCGGACATATCCGGGAATGGCGTCGCGCACCGGGTTGGCAAACCGGCCGATGTCAACTCCGTTCGGGACGAACAGGATGCGTTCGGCCGGCAGCTTCCAAACCGAGCGCGCCAGCGCTTCGAGCTTGCGCGACGGTACCACCACCTTGGCACGCGCCAACGCCCAGCGGCGAAACAGAACGCGGCGGCGAATTTGCCGGTCGGCCTCCTCCTTGCCAAACCCGGCCTCGATGTGGAGCTGGCGCGCGACCGGCAGCAGCCGGTTGGCCATCGCCCATTCGATGGCGCCCCAATTATAGGTGACCAAAAAATCGGGGCGCAGACGGTGCAGGGCTCGCGAATTGCCGACCAGCTCTCGCAAAAGTCCCCGCCGCCTCGGGTCGATCGAAATCAATGACAGGTCGAGATTCGCCGCAAGCCCCTCGGCCGCTGCGAAATCGTTGTCGAGGGCTATAATGGAGTGGCGCAACCGGGCGCCGAGATGGTTGATCACCCGAACCATGCGCAACGGCACGCCGCCAATTCCAAAGCTTGGAAAAACATGAAGTACGAGTTCGCGGCCTGCGACCGCGCCGTGGCCCGGCCGGCGTGCCGGCTTGGCCGAGACCCATGCCGCCAGGGGCTGCACCGACCGCCCGAGCCCCGCCGTCATGCCGAGCGTATCGGTGTTTACTAAAATTTATTCCTCCTTTTGCTATTGGTCGGCGAGTTTTGAGACGACCGTATCACCCTGACCGCTCGCCTCACGCCGCTCCTCATGCTAGGTTAGGATACAACAAACCGGTTCGACAAATGCGGACCCAGGGATTCAAATACGTTTCGGCATCCAATCGCGGCTCGCGGCGGCCAAGTAAAGGACGGCTTCCGATGGGAGTGACGCGCGCTGCCGATGGCCATTGCTGAGGCATGCTCGACCCGAAAACATGGAGGATGATCGACTGGCCCATCGACAACCCGCCGATGGTCGTCGTCATCGTCGACACCGAAGCCGAGTTCGACTGGGCGCGTCAACCTCCGCGCCGCGCCCGCGGCGTGAGCTCGGTCAAGTGCCAGGCCCAGACCCAGCCGATCTTCGCACGCTATGGGGTGCGACCGACCTTTGTCCTCGATTACCCGGTCAGCAGCACGCCCGAAGGCTACGAGTTCATCCGCGACCTGCACCAGTCGGGGGCGTGCGAAATTGGCGCTCATTTGCAACCCTGGGACAACCCGCCTTTTGTCGAGGCGACGACCGACAGAAACTCTTATCCCGGCAACCTGCCGGCTGACCTCGAGCGCGAAAAGCTCGCTCACCTGACCGCCGTCATCGCCGAAAACATCGGGGTCGAGCCGCGCATATACAAAGCGGGCCGCTATGGCGTCGGCCGCGCTACCGCACGAATACTTGCCGAGCTCGGGTATGAAATCGACGTCAGCGTGGTTCCCGGCACCGATCTGAGCAAAGAGCTCGGGCCGGATTTCTCCCATTGCGGCGCCCGGCCCTATTGGTTTGGCCCGGATCCGGCACTGCTCGAAATCCCGTTGTCGATCGGCTACACCGGGCTGCTGGCGCCGACCGGATCGGTCGCCCACCTGCTCACGATGAACGAACGGTTGAAGGCGCTGCACGTGCCGGGGGTCCTTGCCCGGCTGGGCCTCGTCGAACGGATCACCTTGACTCCCGAGGGCATCTCGTTCGAGGAGCAGCGCCGACTAACGCGCGCGTTGCTTCGAAACGGCCACCGCGTGTTCAGCTTCACCTATCACAGCCCCTCGCTCGCGCCGGGAAACACCCCTTATGTGCGCAGCGAGGCGGATTTGCGGGGGTTTCTGAGACGGATCGAGCAATATCTCGACTTCTTCATGGGCGAGCTCGGCGGCCGGCCGGCGACACCCTTCGAGATCAAGGCGCTCGCGGCGCGATGCGCGTCGCCGACGCGCGGCAGGACGATTTCGTCGCCTGCAAAATGTCCGCCCAATCCTGCCGGCTGATCTGGTCGGACGGCAAGAGCGGAAGCGCCAGCGCCGGCTGACGCGGTCGGCGCCAACCGAACCGTTGCGCCCGGTCAGTTCGGGCGCGCCGCCGTGCTGCCTGCCCTGCTTCCCCCGCTCAGGGCGTCGAGATCGCTCAAAAGCGGCCGGTTTGCCCGCAAAAACTGCTCCAGCTGCTCCGCGGCACGGTGCTCCGGGTCGTCCTCGCTCGCCGAAATCGCGACAAAGGCGGCGAGCGGCGCGCGTCGCAGCAGCACCGCGCGGGCCTGCAGCAATTTGGTCTCGATCAGCCCCGCCGCGATCCTGCCGTCAACCAGGTAAAACGACCATACCAACCGCCGGCGCGGCCCGCTGACGATCTGGCTGGCGGTCACCGTGACGGTTTGGCCGCGATAGGAGATTTTGCCGCGATCCTGCTCGGCAAGCTGCCATGTCCGGTCGTCGACGATGCGGTTGTCGCTGTTGGTCAGGGCGTTGCCCACCGCCCGCAAACGATAAAGCGCGACAAAACGGACGACCACGCCCGAACCCGGTGCGTCAAAGCTCTGCAGGAATTCGCGGTCGGCGCCGGCGACCATCGGACGCCAGCCGGGGCCGTCGCCGGCCGCCGCGGCGCGCCATGGCGGGTTGACCCCGGGAGGTTCGGTCCACGGTAAGGCAGAGGCCCGAAACTGGTCGTCGAGCCGGGCGGCATAAGCCGGCCCGAGCAGCGCGAGCACAACGGCACCCCCGCAGGCCGCAGCGAACGGCCAGGCCAAGCGCGGCTCGGCGTCGGTCGGAGCGATCGCCGGCGACGCGGTGTTCTTGTCGACAAAGGAAACACCGATCGCAATCAGCAGCAAAATCACCAGCGAAAAGAAAAGCCAGCCATAGAGAACGTGGTCGGCCTCGACCGCGGCGGCGCTGCCCTCGATATGCGCCAGCACGATAATTCCCAACGCCCGCAAGCCATTGGCCCCGACCGGCACGGCCAAGGACAGGGCAATAAACAGCGCGCGCCGCCAAAAGCTGCGGTACATGACGACCGAGAAGAAGCAGCCGAAGACGATCGAAGCGATCAAAAACCGCAACCCGGCGCAGGCCTCGGCGATTTCGAACTGGCCTTCGGGTATTTCGATCATCATGCCGTCCGAGTAGACCGGGATATTGAGGAAATGCAGCCCATGGACAGCGATGTCGGCGGTAATCTTCTGCAGGCCCGGAACCAGAAAGGCGCCGCTTGGCACCAGAAAAAACAAAAACAGCAACGGCGCCAGCAGCGCTCTAGCCGCCCGGGTGCCGATCGTCGCCAGCAGCACGATTTCAAACATCGCCACGACCGCAAGCTGGCGCCCCTCGTTGAGGTCGAGAACGGCGGCGGCGAGCCAAACCGCAGACAACAGCGGCATCGCCACCAGCGGCCAGAACACCGGTGTCGGCGCGACCGCGCAAAACACCGCCCG
The DNA here is from genome assembly GCA_963712825.1 of uncultured Alphaproteobacteria bacterium. Taxonomy (GTDB): domain Bacteria; phylum Pseudomonadota; class Alphaproteobacteria; order ATCC43930; family CGMCC-115725; genus AP-15. Next base: position 225,902 of record CAVQJP010000024.1, on the reverse strand, counting down.
CCGCTCCCACAGCAAGAAACCGATCAACGGCAGGATCAGGAAGCAGTGGTTGTAGGCGGTGGACTGGAGCCATACGGTGACCGCCGCCTGGACGTCATGGAAGAACACGAAGCCAAAGACGAGGGCCGCCAACGCGACCACGATTGCCGCCGTGCGCCAGCCTGCCGCCAGGACCGAACCTCGGGCCGGCCGATCGTCGGTCGCCGCCTGCACCGGCGACGGGGACCGCGCGCGGCGGGCAAGCGCAGCGGTGCGGTGCTGGAAATCCATGTTCAGCCGATCCCCTTGACGATCAACGGCCCGAGCCGGGTTGCGAGCGGTAACGGCATGCGCTTCCAGGCGGCGACGAGCAGCCGGAATTTCGGATTGAGCGGGTTCAGCTCGGGTAGCTGCTGCCCGGGCGCCAGCCGGTATTGATAGCAAAGCGGCGTCGGCTCGAAGCCCCAATTGCGCTTAAACGCGTAGGCGCCGGTCCCGGTCTTGCTGCGGCCGAAATCAAACAGCCGGCAACCGCGCTCGCAGGCGCGCCGCATGACTTCCCAGTACATGAAATCATTTGCCGCCAGTGCCCGCGCGCCGCGCACGCCGCCACCGTAAAAGGGCAGCACCTCGTCGCGGAAATAGAAGTTCATCACCGACGCCACCGCCTTCCCCTTGTCGACGACAGTGACGATGTCGCTGGATTGCGAAAATTCTTCGATGAGGATGCGGAAATAGGATTTGGCGAAGACCGGCGTTCCCAGGTTGCGCACGCTTTCGGCATAGACGCGATAAAGGCGATCGACCCCGGTGTCGATCTGCGAACGCAGCCCATTCTGCATCCCTTTGCGGATCATTGCCCGCTGCTTGCGCGGCACCGCCTTCAGATTGGTCTCGATCGCGGGCAGGATCGGCTTGCGAAACGTCGCGTAAAGCCCCGATTTTGTCTGCCAGCCGACCCGGTCCGGTGCCGCACCGCGCATTTCCAGCACCGGCGCGCCGATCACATCCGTCAGCCGCACCGCTTCGGCGTCAAGCGCCCGGCGGCTCTCCTCGTCGGCTGCAACTGGTCCGCCATAGACGCCGAACGCGTTTGAGATCAGCGAGGAGCCGAACATGGCCGAGCGGACATGGGTCAGCGGCAGCACACCCGTCACGGCTCCGGCGCGTTCGGCGAGAAGGTAATGGGTAGGGTGGCCAAAGGCGCGCTCGATAACTCGCTGCCACGCCGACAGGTGAAAAAACGTCCCGTCGGCGCAGGCGTGGACGAAATCGTCCCAGCGACCGGCATCCTCCGCCCGGAACGGTCTTACGGCGACGGCGAGCGACGGTCCGTCCATGCCGCGATCAGCGGGTAAGGACCCGACCCTTCGGTCAAGAACAGGTGGTCCAGACGCTTCCAGGGGAAGTCGCGCAGCAGACGCCGCAGGCGCGGCTCGGTGCGGCCGAGATTGACGTAATGGCGAAATTGCGAGCGCAGCGGCGCCTGTCTCTGTCGCGGCTGGCCGGGATCGATCTCCCACGGGTGGAGATAAAAGATTGCCGGCTTGGCGTCGCGCGCCGCCTTGGTCAGCAGCCAGCGGGTCAGCGGATAGGGGAACAGGCGGAAATATCCGCCGCCCGAGGCCGGGAGATCCCGGCCGGCCAGGCGAACCGTCGTCAGCGGTATTTCGACGAGCCCCGGGCAGGGCGAGAATGCCGAGCGTGGCGCATCGGGGCTGCCGTACAGGTCATGCTTGACCGGATAAACGCTCGAGCTGTAGCGATAGCCTTCCTCGGCGAGGATCGCGTGCGCCCATCGGGTCTCGCGCCCGATCGAGAAGGTCGGCGCGCGATAGCCGACAACCGGGACCCCGCCGAGATCTTCGAGGATTTTTCGGCTGTTGCGAACATCGGCGCGAAACCCGGCGGGCGAGCACCGGTCGACGCGGAGGTGGTCGGTACCGTGGCTGGCCAATTCGTGCCCGTCGGCGACGATGCGCCGCGGTATCGACGGGTGCCGCCGGGCAACTCCGCCCAACACAAAAAAGGTCGCGGGCACCGCCGCCTCGGCGAGTATGTCGAGCAGGCGATGGGTGTTGCGCTCGACCCGCGCCGGCAGCCGATCCCAATCCTTGCGGTCGATCGTCGAGGCAAACGCCTCGACCTGGTAGTAATCTTCGACATCGACGGTCAGCGCACCAGCGGCACGAGGACGCGCGGGTTCGTCCTGAGTGCTGCCCGCGGCCGGCGCTGGCCGGGACGGCGGCGCGCGATCGCCGGTTTCGGCGCGCTGCATCGATTCGCTCACCGTGCTCACATCCGTTCGCCCTGAAAATAATGCGCCGCGATCTCGATCGCGCGGCGGATCAGGCGCTCGTGCTTGTCGACGCTCTTTTCGAGATGAACGAGGCGCTCGACGACGACCGCGAGCCCGTCGGCGGCGGCGATCCTGCCGGAGCCGCCCGCTGGCGGAGGCTTGGTTTCGGTCATCACCGCGATTTCGTCGTGCAGATCGCTGGCGACCTTGTCGACGGCGCTCGCGGTCAGGGTGTGCAGCTGCTCGAGAAACCCGTAAAGCAGGAGCCGCGAGCACAGTGTGTTGATGCGTCGCGGCACACCTTCGGTGTGCTGATAGATCAGCGGAAATGCGGCTTCGGTGAAATGAGGGTCGTCCTTCCATTCGGCCCGCCGCAGGCGATGTTCGATATAGGCCCTGGTTTCGGCCTCGTTGAGCGGGCCGAGATGGTAGGCCGCGGTCACCCGCTGGCGCAATTGCTCCAGCCCCGGGCTGCCGAGGACGGTGCGGAATTGCGGCTGCCCGAGCAGAAAGCTCTGCAACGCCATCGTCTTGTCGACGACGATGTTGGACAGCATGCGCAATTCCTCGAGTGCTTCAAACGACAGGTTCTGCGCCTCGTCGACGATCAGCAGGGCGCGCTTGCCGGCGCGATGTTGGGCGAGCACAAACTCGCTGATCCGCTCCAACAGCGCGCCTTTGCTCAACCCCTCCTTGGCGACGCCAAAACCGGCGGCGACCAGGTGCAGCAGATCGTCCCCGCCCAATTGGCTGGTCACGATCTTTGCGGCGACAAAGCTTTCCGGGCTGATTGTCGTCAGCAGATTGTCGACGAGAATGGTCTTTCCCGCCCCGACTTCGCCGGTGATGATGATAAACCCTTCGGCATGGTGCAACCCGTACACCATGTAGGCCATCGCCTGGCGGTGGACGCTGCTCTCGAAAAAAAAGCGCGCATCCGGCGTCAGCTGAAACGGCCGCGTCGCGAGCCCGTAGAATTCCGCGTACATCGGCTCAGAACGCCTTGGTCAAAAGCAGCTGCAGCGAATTTACCACGATATTGCCAGATTGACCGCTCACGATCGTGCCGCCATTCGGCTGGTATGAAAACGTGTAATATATCGACCCGGTCAACGCCCGCGCGAAGGCGTAATTGAGACCGATGTTGGCAGTAATAATACTGGTATTGTTGACCGGCGTCAAGGTATTTATCGTGACGACATTGGTCGTTCTGAAATAACCAAGCGAGGCGTTGCCGTTCAGGTCGGGCCGTATGGCGCGACCCCAGGTGAAAGAAGCGCCGGTGCTGTCGGTAGCTGGAGTAATCGGCGGCGTCAGAGACTGCTGATTTATGAAATATCCGTAAATTGAGTAAGTATTGACGCCGATCTGGTCGTTGACACCGACGTTGTAAAGATGCTGGCGGTAGACGTTGTTGTTAAGCCCAAGCCCCGGGTTGTAGAATGCGGTCGGCAGGCCGCTGTACTGGTCGACGATCGTGCCCTCGGGGCTCAATGTCGAGCCGGCCAACGAAGTTTGGAACGATTCACCCGGCGACTCGATCCCCTGGGCCAGGTTGGCCTCTACGGTGATTGTCGGCGTGACCTGGTAATTCGCGGATCCGGTAAAGCCGTATACGCCCTGGACGCGGCCGTATTCGAGACTGACATAGCCGTAATCGGCGGCCGAGCCGAGGCGTCCGCCGGCGAGCCACGTTACGCCCCTGAACGTCGCCGCGGGCGCAAACGGGTATTCGATGTCCTGGTATCCGGCCCGGCCGAGCGCGGAGATATTGGGTCTGATCCGGTATTCGATGTCGTCGAACGCGCTGAATTGCTTGTTTTGCGAGGTCGAGCTCGAATTGAAGCTCGACCCGTCGATGGTCAGCCGGGAGATCGCCCTCTCGAAATCCTGGCCGGTTGTCGCCGTCAGCGTTCCTTCGTTCAGGATGCCGCTCGCCAGGTTCGATGCGAACGGGGACGTCGTCGAGGCAATCGCGGTGGTGCCGCCGAAATTCGTCGCCCCAAAGCGGTAGCGCAACTCGGTGTCGAGCAGGCCGTAGATCGATTGGCGAAAATACGGCGACACCGTGTTGCTGTAGACCTGCGTCTGCTGGTTGCTCGGCAACAGCGAAGGTTGGAGAAACCCCAACCCCGGCAAAGTCGAACCTTGCGTTATATAGCTCGCGGCATCGACGAACAGGTGGTCGGGAAGAACGGTTCCCGTTCCATTGCCATAAAGGTTGGCGGTCAGCTGGTTGAGATTGCTGGCCGGCGTGTAGATGTTGCCCGAGGCCGACCCGGACAGCACGCCGGTGAAGCGCGGCGTGTCCGCCGATATCGAAACCCCGGGGATCAGCATGGTTTCGACACCCGCGGTCCGATGCGTCGCGGTGTAGTTGATGTTGTCGGTGAACCGTTCGCCGAGCGTCGCGGTGGGTTGGATCAGAATCGCCGGGGCATTTGGATCGTAAGCCTGGAGCGGGATGATCCCGGCCCCGGGCGCCGGCAACCCGAGCGGCGGGGTCGGCGGCGTCGCCGGCGTCGGTATTACCCCGGACGGCAACGCGTTGGGCGACGTAAGCGGGTTGGGCAGCCCGAACGGTCCCGAGGGCGGCGGCGGCAAGATCGTCGGCGCGGTGCCCGCGGGTGCGGTTCCGACCGGACCGAGGCCGGTCGCGAGCTGCGCCGCCGCCGGCCCCGCATGGACCGCGGCAGCAGCCGACAGCAGCAGCGTCAGCCTGCGGTGCGCCCGCCTGGAAGCGCGGCCGGCGGCGCTTCTAGGCGGGTGCAGGCTTATCTCCCCGCAGCTCGTCATTGGCGCCGCTGGGATAGTGATAGCCGTAGCCGTAGGAGCCGAAATGGGCGCTCGCCTGTTCACTCTTGTTCAGCACCAGGCTGATGCGCGGGCACGAGCTGAGCATGCTGAGCCCGGCTTCGATCTCGTCTTGCTGGGTACGGTACGCCTCGACCACAAACACGATTTGGCCGACCAGCGGCGCCATCGTCGCCGCGTCGCTGCTCGCCATGCAAGGCGGGGTGTCGAGGACTATCAACCGGTCGGGGAAACGTCGGGTCAGCTCGTGCAGCAACGCGCTCATCCGGTTGCTGGACAGCAACTCGGGCACATGCGGCCCGCCCTGGCCGGCCGGCAGGACGAGGAGATTCTCGATGTTGGTGCGGATCAGGGCGCTCCCCAAATCCAGGGTCCCGGCAAGGACCTCGACCAGCCCCTTTGCACCGTGCAGCCCGAGAACGGTTTTCAGGGCCGAATGGTGGGTGTCGACATCGACGAGCAGCGCCTTCACGTCCCGCTCCGACGAGAAGGCGAGAGCGAGGTTCAGCGCGACAAAGGTCTTGCCTTCGCCGGGCCGCGAGCTCGTCACCATGATCGTCCGGCTCGCGTGCTCGTTGCCGGGTCTGCCGCCCGCCGGCCAGGCGGCGGTCAGATTGCGCTTGATCAGGCGAAACTCCTCGGCGGTGCGCGACCGCTCCGCCGAGGGCACCGCGATCCCGAAGCTGGCGAGCTGACCACGGTCGAGGATCAGCTCGGCGGTGTCGGGCGCGACCGGCTCGGGCGCCGCAGCGCGTGCATCGAGCGGCCGCGGAGGCGCCAGCGGCGCCGCCGCCCCGAGCTCCGCACCCTCGCGTTGCCGCAGCAGCGCCGCCGCGCGTTCGATCAACCCTATCGATTCCGCCATTACGACACGCTCAAAGAATGAAGGCCGAGGCTCAACGCGAGCAAGGTGCCGTATACCGCGACAAGCACCACGGCGCTGGCGCACACTCCGGCCAACTGGATCGTCGCCCGCCGCCGCTCGGCGCCGAGCGCCAGCCGGGTGACGCTGCCCAGCACCGGGATCCCGAGATTGCGCAGCTGGTTGATCGTGGTAAACGAGCGATCAAGCTGCGCCATCACGATCGGGGTGGCGATGCCCGCTCCAAGCCCGGCCAGCAGCACAAAGGAAACCAGCAGCGGCCGGTTGGGCTCGACCGGGATGAGCGGCACCTGCGGCGGATCGACGATGCGAAACTGGATTTTCTCGGTTTTGGTGTCGGCGGCGTCGGCGATCAGCGTCGCCTCGCGGCGCGACACCAGCTCCTGATAGTTTTTCTGCAGCACCCCGTAGTCGCGGTCGAGATCCTCGGCCTCGGTGACGACGGCTGGAGCCGACTGCGCGATTTTCGCGATCCGCGTCGCGTCCTCCTCGGTCTCGGAAAGGCGCCGTTGCGCCGCCGCGACCTGGCCCTCGGCATCGACCAGCTTGACCTTGAGCTGGTCGTATATGGCATTCGGCACCTGGGCTTTGCCCGTACCTCCGCCGGCCGCCGAGCCCGCGCCCCCCGCATGCTTGGGCTCGCTCTCGAGCTGGCGGATTTCCTCGCGCGCGGCGATCACGTCAGGATGCTGATCGGTGTATTTGAGGCGCAGCGTGTCGAGGTTGGCGCGCAGTTGCTGCAGACGCGCCTCCTCCGGGCTCAGGCCGCTCCCATTGACGATGACCTGCGGCGCGCGGTCGACGCTCAGCATCTGCGGAACCGAGGCGATTTCGCGGCGCAGCGAGTCGCGCTTGGTGGTCGCGTCCTCGAGGTCGTCCTTGGCCCTGAGCACCGCGCCCCGCGCCTGGCCGAGCCGGCTGCCGCTGTCGCCGCCAGCCGGCCCGTCCGGAGCGCGGCTCGTGACGATGTCCGGATATTGCCGCGCCAGGTCGGCGCGCCGCCGTTCGGCCGCGCGCAGCTGGTCGCGATACGCGGCGATCTCGTCGTCGAGAAAGCGCTGGGCGCTATCCATCTCGTTGCGGCTGCTGCCCGCGGTTTTCTCAGCGAAGATCGTCAGCAGCGCCTGCACGACGTTTTTGGCGGTCCGCGGGTCCTTGTTGCGATAGGAGATCGTCATCAGGTTCTGCGTGATCGGCCGGATTTCGACGGCGCCGGCCAGTTGCTGGTAAAGCCGCTCCTTCTGCGCCGGCGAGGTGACTCGGTCATCGAGATTGGTCAGGCTGACGAGCTGCTCCAGGTTGGGCCGGCTCAGCAGCGTGCGCTGAAGAAAGTCGAGGTGACGCGTCGGGTCGGTGTCAGCCGCCAGCCCGTGCAGCAGCGGGGTCAGCAGCGGGTCCGCGTTCAGGTAAACCCGCGCCGACGATTCGTACTTCGTCGGGACAAAGGCGACGCCGATCCAGCCGACGGTGCAGACCAGCCAGGCGATGCCGACGGCGATCCATTTCTGCCGCCACAGCATGTGCAGAATCGGCATCGCATACGATTTGAGCGAATTCATCGACGGCTCCACTCGGGCGGGACGGACCCGACTTCTCAGTGACGGACCGGTTTCGATCCGACAACGTCGCGGTTCGCCGCGCCTTCCAACAATTATCGCTGCGCATTCAGAACAGGCGCTGCGGGATGATCAGGATGTCGCCCGGCTGGAGCGCGACATTGCTCGACACGTCGCCGTCCCTGATCAAATCGTCGAGATGCACCGAATAGGTCTGCTGCCTGCCTCCCGCGGTGCGCACGATCACGGTGTCGTTGCCCGCGGCGTAACGCGTCAGACCGCCGACCTCGATCATCGCGTCGAGCACGGTCATGTCGGTGCGGTACGGGATCGCCCGCGGCTGCGCCGCCTCGCCGATGATGCGCACCTGCTCGTTGAACGGACCGACAAACCCCTGGGCGATGACCGTGACCACCGGCTCCTTGATGTATTTTGACAGGCGCTGCTCGAGCTCGCGGGCAAGCTGGGTCGTGGTTTTGCCGATCGCCACCACGTCTTCGACCAGCGGGATCGACAGCCGCCCGTCGGGCCGAACCTCGACTGCGATGCTCAATTCGGGATTGCGCCATACAAAGATGTTCAACCTGTCGCCCGGCCCGATGATGTACTCGCTCGAAGGCAGCGCCGAAGCCGGCGGCGCCGGCGGCAGAGGCGGTGCATTGTGACATCCGGCAACGACGAACACGGCGATCAAGCCTGCGGCACGAAATAATCTGCGGTGCACCCCTGCGCTCCTGCCCCAAGTTTCCGACCGGCGATGGACAGGAACACTCCGCAACTGCCCGCCGCCACAGACCGCGGCCCCCGCTTCCCGCGCATGGCGGCCAGATACTTCCATTCGTCCATTTGCTATAGCACCGAGGCGTTCAAGCCGCAATAAAGTTGTCGTTTACCTTAAGATTTGTTGACAGACAAATGAGACAGCAAAACTGCACTCCAATTCGACCATCGCCGCACACGGCGTCACAGGTGCGGCAAAGATGCCGCCGATTTTAGCTGGGCCGCAGCGGTCCCCGCGATCCAGGGCGTCACGCCGTCCGGCCGCTGACGCACCCACCGACCCGAATTACCGACCCGCGATCCAATTATTGACATAGGCCGGCGGTTGCATAGCCGACGCCTTGTTGCCGATCCTCGGCCGGCCGCGTGAAGAAATGATGAACACCGAGCGTGGCGCCCGCGGGACGCCGGTTCACGCCGCCAGCAGCTGGCCCAGCCCGGCGCCCCCCGCCGGGGCGCCCGGAAACACCAGCGCGAGCTGCCGGTCGGCGAGACCCATGTGCTGTCCGAGGATTGCCGCGAGCGCCGCCCGGAAATCGGTCGTCACCGCGAGATCCCGCCGCTGATAGAGCGCGGCCGGGGTCAATCCCGGCCAGTCGCCGTAGACCCGGCCGCCGCGGACAGCGCCACCGGCGAGCCATATCGCATTGCCGTGGCCGTGATCGGTGCCGCGGTCGCCATTCTCGTGAACGGTGCGGCCGAATTCGGACAACACGACGACCGCCGTGTCGCGCCAGGCCCCGCCAAGCCCGCGCGCCAGTGCCGCCAGCCCGTCGCCGAGCGGACGCAACCGATTGGCGAGCCATCCGGAAGCGCCGCCCTGGTCGACATGGGTGTCCCAGCCGCCGAGCGCGACAAAGGCGAGCCGGATCCGGGTGTCGCCGGCGACCAGCCGGCCGAGCTGAAGCGCGTTTCGGGCAAAGCTCGATGCCGGGGGCGCGCCGGCGTCGGCGATCTGCTGCTCGCGCGCGAGGGCGCCGGTCAGCTCGGCGCGCGCGGCCCGGCCCTCGCGATAGGCATGGTCGAGCGGAGTTGAGCCGGCATAAAGGCGGTCGAACGCGGCGGCGAGCTCCGGCCGGTCGATCGGCGCCGGCGCCGTTGCGGCGGGGCCGAGCGCCAGGTCGGCGACCGGCGCCTTGCCGCTCAGGATGCGCGGCAGGGTCGGGCCGACGCTGATCGCGTCGGTCGGCCCGCGCGGACCCGGCAGCGTCTGCAGCAGCCGGTTCATCCAGCCGTCCGGGGTCGCGCTGTCGCCGGGCGTGCCGTTTTCGATGTAGCGCTGCGCCTCGAAATGCGAACGGTTGGGGTCGGGAGAGCCGGCCGCATGAATGAAGGCGAGAGCGCCGTCGCGCCACAGCGGCAGCAGGCCCGCGAGCGCCGGGTGCAGGCCGAAATACCCGTCGAGCGGCAGCGCGCCGTCGACCGTTCCCGGGCGCGCGATCGCGATCGTCGGCCGCGCCGCGTGGTAGGCGGGGTCGGCGAAGGGAATGACGACGTTGAGGCCGTCGACCGCACCGCGCAGCAGGATGACGACCAGCCGCTTGGGACCACCCTCGGCGGCCGCCGCCCAGGCTCCGCCGCCCAGCGGCAGCACCACAGCCCCGCCGGCGGCGGCGACGAAAAAGCGGCGCGACACAGCGAAAGCCGGCATCACCAATCTCTATCTGCGCATAAAATCGGGGCTGCCGAGGATCAGCGCGGCGCGTTCTGCCGGGGACGCGGCGTCGACCACCGCGCGCGTCTCGGGCGCCAGGGTCGACCCGAAGATCGCTTCGAGCCGCTTGGGGTCGACCAGGGCCGCCCGATACGGGATCGGCGCGGCCCGCCCACCCTCGCCGTCGGCCGCAACCGGCACCGCGCCGCGGGCAAACGCGGCGGCAAAGCCGATCCGCTGCAGGCTCGCATCCGGGCTCAGCCACGCCGCGGCGGTATTTTTGTACCCATCCGGCGTCTCGCAGCCGTAAAGCGGCATGCCCAACCGGCTGAGCCAGCCGAGCAGCGGGCGGACATTGTTGAGCGGAGTCCCGGCGGCGCGCACCGCCGAGATCAGGAATTCATAGGGTGTCTTGTATTTCTGTCCGACGCTGCCCCAGAACTCGGGACTGTCGAACAACGCCTTCAACACTTGGCGAATGTCGCCGCCGGTGGCGAGAAAGCGCGCCGCCAGCCGGCCGACGAGCGCGGGCGGCGGGGCGTCGGCGACAAAGTACTGCGCCAGCTCAAAGGCGATGTGACGCGCCGTGGCCGGGCTCGACGCCAGTATACCGAGCGCCTCCTCGCCCTCGGCCCGCCCCTGCGCCCGCAGGCTGCGCCCGAGAAACACCTTGGGGCCGTAATCGTGCCGCGTCCCTTCGAACACCGCGGCGACCCCCGGAAATTCGGGCGAATCCGGGCGATTGACCCGCCAGCCGGTAAAGACGCGCGCCAAGGTCTCGACATCATCCTGGGTGTAACCGCCATCGGCGCCAAGGGTGTGCAATTCCATGACCTCGCGCGCGAAATTCTCGTTCAGCCGATCGTGTCCGGTGCGGGCCGAGGCGGTGTTTTGGGTGTTGTCGAGATAGACCAGCATCGCCGGATGCTTGGCGACGGCAAACAGCAGGTCGCGGAAATAGCCGAGCGCGTGGGGTCGGATCGCCCGCTCCTCGTAATTGCCGATCCAGATCCGTTCAAGTCCTTCGCCGGCAAAGATGTTGAAATGGTTGAACCAGAAATTGACCATGACCTCTTGGAGCTGGCGCCGGCTCAGCACCGCCCGCAACATCCGGGCGGCGGCGGCCTCGCGGACGACGAGGCTGGCGCGCTGCTGCTGCGCCCTCACGTCCTCGAGCGACGGCTTGACCCCGCCCTCCGGAGGCAGCGGGCCGTAGGCCTGGCGCAGCTCGGCCGCGTCGAGACCCAGCGTGTCGAGCTGGGCCAGGCGAAACCGCAGCTCGATCGGCTCGGCGATTTTGTCCGGGTCGAGCTGCTCGGCGATGTAGCGCTCTACTCCGACCATCTTGACGTAGTCGAAGTCGTCGCGGGTCGGACCAAAGGCGAGCCGGTTCAGCACATGCAGCACCTGGCGGTCCGAATCGACCGCGTTTGCCCGCATCGGCAGCAGCGCCAGCAGCAGGCACGCCACCGCAACAATTCCCGCAGACCGCCTCGCCATGATCGCGCAAGACAAAGACAAAGACCGGGCGCCGACAAAGAAGCCCGCGCCAGTATACGCAATCGGCAGCACCACATTGTCCGGTGAATTTATGTCGGGCGCAAAGCCCGGTCGGTCAGCCGGTCAGCTCGACCCGGCGACGCCTTCCGGCGCGCGCGGCGCAGCCTCGGCCACGGCCGGGACAGGCAGCGGGGCGCGGGCAAATCGGGACAGGCGTGCGAGGCTCGCGAGCGCCGCCGTCGCCGAAAATCCCGAGGCCAGCAAAATCGCGATTTTTGGCCCGCCTCCGCCGATCGGGTGGGCAAAGCCAAAGATCAGCGCCACCAACGCCGCGCCGACCGTCTGCCCCAAGAGCCGCGCCGTCGACTGGATGGCGCCGGCGCCGCCGCTGCGCTCGCGCGGCGCGCTGGCGACGATTGCGCGGTTGTTCGGCGACTGGAAAAATCCGAAGCCGAGCCCGCACAGGGTCATGCGCCACAAGATGTCGGCCGTGCTCGGCTCCGCCGGCAGCAGCGCCAGCAAAAGATAACCGAGGCTCAGCGTCGCGAGACCGATGCCGCCCAGAATCCCCGCCGGATACCGGTCGGCGAGCCTGCCGGCGATCGGTGCTATCATTGCCACCGTCGCGGGCCACGGCGTCATCAACAGTCCGGTCGCGACCTGCGACCGACCGAGCACATCCTGGAAATAGAACGGCAGCGTGACAAAGGTGATGCCCTGGGCGACAAAGGTCGTCACCGAAGTCGCCACCGACAGCGCAAAAATCGGCCGGCGAAACAGGTCGACCGGCAGCAAGGGAAGCGGCAGCCGCGTCTGCCGGCGCACCAGCACATATCCGACGCCGAGTGCCGCAACCAGCTCCGCCCCGACATAGGCCCCTGCTTGACCATGACCGATGCCGTTGATCCCGCCGATCAAGAGCGCAAAGGCAAACGCGCTCAAAGCGGCGCTGGCGAGGTCAAAGCGGTGCTCCGAGGGCGGTGTTTGCGGCAGCAGCCGCAGCGACAGAAAAAACGTGGCAATCCCGATCGGCACGTTGACCGCAAACAGCCAGTGCCACGAGCCGACCGCGAGGATCGCCGCGGCGACAGTGGGCCCCGCCGCCGACGAAACCGACACCGTGACCGCCGTCATCGCGATGCCGCGGCCCAGCTGCCGCCGCGGATAGGTGAACCGGACGAGTGCGGTGTTGACGCTCATCATCCCGGCCGAGCCGATGCCCTGCAGCGCTCGCCCGGTCGCCAGCATCGGCAGCGAATGCGACAACGCGCTGACCAGCGCCGCCGCGGTGAAGACGGCACAACCGATGGCGTAGATCCGGCGGTAGCCAAAAATGTCGCCGAGCGAGGCGAGCGGCAGCAACGACACCACGACCGCAAGCTGGTAGGCGTTGATCACCCAGATCGACTGCGCCGGGGTGGCGCCGATCTGCCGGGCGATCGTCGGCAACGCGATGTTGGCGATCGAGCTGTCGAGCACCGACACCACCATGCCGACGGCCAAGGTCAAGATCGCCCAATAGCGCTGCGGCAGCGGCACGCCGTCTTCGGCTGTGTTCATGAATTTATGGTGTCCGCCCGACCGCCCCCGGAAGTCGACAGGGCAGGAGAATTAACCGACCCTGAACAGTTAGGCCAGCTCCTCTCGGTGCACGGCTTTCCTGCTCCGCCGCGGCGGCGGCGAGCCCAGGGCTGTCCGGTTCAGAATTCCGCACAGAATGAGAATGGCAATCGGCTACGCTGGTACAATTTCAACCCCTTGCCTGGACCTGCCCGGACCTTATCGACTTGATCGGGGCGTCCATGCCTTGGCAACCGGCACGGACCGAGCCGGAGAAACGCGCGGATTCCCGCGGCACTCGTCCGTTGGCTGAAGGCCGCGGGTCGAGCCCGGCCACGGGGGACCTTTGCTGTAAGGTCGATTGATTCGCCGAACCGGACGGCAGCGGGTCAAGCCCGGCCGAGACGTTTTCGCCGCATTTTGGATCCTGTGTCCGCACCAGCCGCGGACGGCTAGTTCCGATCGTTTTCGCTCTTGCGAACTTGGCCGCGAATCTCGCCCGCCGGGAAATTCACCGTATGGACATTGGCGTAGGCGGTGTCGGAGTTCAGCGCGTCCGTGAACGCGTCAAAATCACCGGCCGTCACGTTCTGCCCGGAAATCGCGATGACGCTGGCGGCGGTGATCGTGCCGCTGACCGAGCGGCCTGCGGTTGGGCAGAACGGGGTCCCGGCCACCGGGCTCATCTTTGCCGCCGTCTGGCAAAGCCACACCATGATGCCGCCGGGGACATGCACCTTCCCGAAATGAATGTGAGCCTGCGTCACCGCCGAGGTCAGCCCTGAATAAGTCAGGGTGTAGGTGGCCATTTTGGATTTTCTATCGAGAGCGAGCTGGAGGGTGCCGATGCCGTCGGTCAGGATCGCGCCGGTTTCGGCATTCAAGCCGCCGGTCACGTTGAACCCGTTCAACCGCGCAGAGAATTCGTCGGTGTTCGCCCCGCCGCCCCCCGCGTGTGCTGCGCCGCCCGACAGCGCCGCGAAACCAGCCACCACGACCGCCTCAATCAGATTGTGCCGCCGCATGACGTCTCTCCCATCCCCGTTTGGCCGATCAACTGCCTCCGCCAGAAATTAAGTGGGCGACCAGGCAGGTCGCCCGCGCCTGAGCCACGACGCATGTTAACAGTCAGGCGGATTCGCGGTCAGGAGAGCCCGCGTGTCAATCCACGATTTCGGGAATAAGCAGGAACAGGTCGGTGTCGCCGGTCGCTTGGCCGGCGGCGGTCAGCATCGCGTGCGCCTGGCCGCGGTGATGCGTCTGATGATTGAAAAAATGCGACACCAGCAGGCGCTTTGGCGCGCGGATCTCGCGGTTGGCCGCCCCGCTGAACCAAACCAAATCTTCGCCGAGCCATGGTTCGTCGATCTTGTGCGCCCATCGGGTGATGTCGCCGTCCGCCTTTTCGCGCATCGCCGTCAGCTCGGCGAAGTCGTCGATCATCTGCGCGCTCTCTTTGATCGAGGCCGCGGGCTTGGGCCAATCGTCGAAACGCGACATCCACTGCCGGTCGCCCCACAGGATGTGGGTGAGGGTCCCGTGGACCGATCCCCAGAACGCACCGCGCTCCAGCCGCCGCTCGTCATCCGACAGCCGCGACGCGGCCGCGTAAAGCCGCCGGTTCATCTCGGCGTTGTACGCCGCCATCGTGCGCACATAAGCGGGAGTGATCATCGTCAGAGCTCCTCTGCTGATCGCAAATCCGGGTCAGCGGTCTCGCAAGCTTACCGGCCCCACAAGCTTACCGGCCCCACAAGCTCACCGGCCCTTGAACGGGCCGGGCCGGCGCTTTTCGGCAAAGGCGCGCGCGGCTTCGTGAAAATCCTCGCTCAGATAGAGCTTCAAGGGCGCGGTCTGCATCGCCACCTCGCGCCCGATCTGGTCCATGTACCAGCGCCGCGTGCGCACCGTCGCGCGCACCGACAGCGGCGGGTTCTTGGCGACCTCCGCCGCCAGCTCGCGCGCGGCTTCGAGGTGCCGGCCGGCGGCTGCGACGCGGTTGACAATCCCGGCGGCGAGCGCCTCCTCGGCAGTGAAAAAGCGGCCGGTCAACGCCACCTCGCTGGCAAAAGCGGCGGCCCCGCGGAAATTCAGCAGCGCCCAGTATCTCGAGCCGCCGAGCCCGCGCGAGGTTTCGGTGATCTGAAACCTGGTCCCGGCTTCCGCGACGATCAGATCGCATTCGAGCACAATGCCGAGCGCCAGTCCCATCGCGTAGCCGTGCGGGGCGGCGATGACCGGCTTCCAGTTGACCGAACGGGTCAGCAACTCGGCGGAATTAGCGCCCCAACCCTGCGGCCCGCCGTGCTGCAGGAATTCTTCGCGCCGCCGCAATTGCCGCTGATGCACGTCGGCGCCGCTCGAAAACGCCCGACCGGCGCCGCAGATGATCGCGACTTCGGCTTCCGGGTCGAGGTCGAAGCGGCGCAGCGCGTCGGCGAGATGCCGCACCAGCTCGTCGCTGAACGCGTTGAGCCGGTCCGGGCGGTTCAGGGTCAAAGTCGCGATCCGATCCGCACAAACATATTCGACGAGGTTTTCAGCTGCCGCATCGCTCATTGCCGCTCCTCCCGCGTCATCCGGTCGAGCCGTCCAGCTCGCGCCACCGCCTCCTCAAGCAGCAAGCTTGGCGAAGGCTCGCAGACGAGTCCAGCCTCGGGTAAACAGAGCGCACCAGGCATTGCCGCCGCGAACGCCGGCGGGCTTGGCGGCAATGCCACAAAAAAAGCCCCGCCGGAGGGCGGGGCTCGGTCGACCGCGGGCGATCAGGGATGCTGGCTGTTGTTGGGCATCGGCTGATTGTTGGTGCCGTTGCTGCCGCTCGCTCCGGCGTTGCTGGAGGGCGTCATGTTGGTGCCGTTCGCCGAATTGGGCGGCGTGCTCGACCCGACACCAGCGCCGGCAACGTTGAGATTGGCTAAGGTCTGCTGGTCGATCGTCCCGGTCACCGGCAAATTGTTGCGATGTTGGTACGAGCGAAGTGCCTGCTGGGTTTCCGGCCCTTCAAGCCCGTCGATCCTGCCGCGATAAAGCCCGGCTTGTTGAAGTTTTTGCTGGATTTGCTGGACATCGGAGCGCGAGACCCGCCCCCAATCCCCGTTCGCCTGCGCGGCGTTCGCCTGATCGGCGTTGTTGGGCTGGTTGTTGCCGCTCATCTGGTCGGTGCCGTTCATCGAGGGCGAGTTCTGCTGCATCGTCGCCCCGGCCTGCGGTGTGGCGGGCTGCATGGTTCCGGGGGCCGGCGTCTGTGTTGCGGCCGGCGCGGCCGGGGCCGGGTTGGCGGTGGCGTTGTTGTCGGCGGCGTAAAGCGGCCCCGCGCCGGCAATGCCGAGGGCAATCGCCGAAGCGGTGGCGAGGATCAGTTTTCTCATCCGTACCTCCAAAATCTCGGACTCGGTGCGCGTTGCGCACATCTCTCTAACCCGCCCCTCGCATGGCGGGTTCCCCCGTTCGACGGCAGGTTCTCGGCGGCAGGTTCTCGGCGGCAACCGCCTCTCGGCGGCAGGACGGCCTGCGCCGATCGGGGGGCCGCCCGGCGGATGGCCCCGCGCAAACGGATCGGTTTTGCCGGCGCGGTCGAACCGGGCGACCCGAACTACCCGGAGCCGCCGATCCGCACTTCTCGCCGTGCGCACCGCCGCGCGGCACACACCGTTCTGATGCCTCGCGGGCCGGAAGGGTCAGTTCTTGCCGCTGCGGAAGGCCGGCATGATTTCTTCGGCGACCCACTGGAATTGTTCGAGCATCGTCGCTTGCGGGGTGCCGAGCGGGCTCGACAGGCTGATGTGCTGCATGCCCGGATAGCGTTCCTCGAAGCCCTTCAGCAATTCGACCAGCTGCTGCGGGGTGCCGGCGAACCACGAGCCCAATTTCATAAAATGCTCGACCGTCGGCACGCCAGCCGCGTCCCAGCCGCCGCGGCGGCCCACCGCCTCGACCTGCGCCGGGGTCAGCCCGGGGACAAACCCCAACGGCGCAAACATCTTCACATGCTCCTCATAGATCGGCTTGATCTCGCGGACCGCCTGCTCGGGGGTACGGGCGAGATGGAAATGCAGTCCGAGCTGTAAATTCTCGCCGAGCGCCAGATGCTTGCCGGCGCGCGCCGCCGCCTCCTGGTAGGCAATGATCGGGCCGCCCTGCATCGTCGCGGCACCGCCGCCGACCGCACCCTTGATGCCGTGCTTGACCATGAAGTCGAGCCCGCGCGCGCTGGCGCTGACGATCGGCTGCCAGCATTCGACCGGGCGGTGGATCGGCCGCGGCACCAGGGTCAATTCCTTCAGCTCGTAGCCGCGATAAGGGACGTTCGGCGGCAAGGTGTAATGCGCGCCCTTATGCGAGAACGACTCGTTGTCGAACGCCTTGAAGATGACCTCGACGCCCTCCTCGAACACCTCGCGGTTGGCGTTCTGGTCGAGCATCGGGCCGCCGAGGCTCTCGACTTCGCGGGTGTGATAGCCGCGCCCGACCCCAAACACGGTGCGCCCGCCGGTCAGGATGTCGGCGGTGGCGAAATCCTCGGCGAGACGCAGCGGGTGCCACATCGGCGCGATATTGAAGCCGCAGCCGATCTTGAGCTGCTTCGTCACATGCGCCAGATGCACTGCGACCATCAGGATGTTCGGCAGGCACTCGTAGCCTTCGTGCTGGAAATGATGCTCGGCGAGCCACAGGGTGTCGTAGCCGAGCCCATCCATCCGTTTGGCGATCGCTTCCGTCTTTTCGAAGACGCTGGCGAGATGCTCGTTCGAATAGCGGCGCTCGTTGGCCGGGGTGGCGTCCTGGCCGCGGTCCGGCAGATCGACGTGGCCGGCGTAAACGGTCGTAAATTTTGTGATCATCCGTGGTCCCTCCGAATGGCTCCGCGGTCGATACGGCAATGCCGCATCCCGCCACACTGAGCCAGCTTCTCATATTTCGACAGCCGGCGTCACGCGCGGCGGACTTGTGGCGGCGCTCGTTGACACCGCTTCGCCAAAGTCGGAAGGGTGGCGGGCTTGGCGCGGTCGTGAAACCGCCAGCCGATAACGGGGAGGGAATGCCGATGACCTTGACGCGCCGCAGCCTGATTACTCGCGCCGGGGCCGGGGTCGCCGCCGCGACGATCCTGCGCTGGCCGGCCAATGCGGCCGAGTTCAACTACAAATGCGGCGGCTCCTTGCCCGACGGCCATCCGATGGCGATCCGGGCGCGCGAAGCGATGAAGCTGATCAAGGACGAGAGCAACGGCCGGCTCGACATCACGCTCTACACCAACAGTGTGCTCGGCGGCGACACCGCGATGATTTCGCAGACGATCGCCGGCGCGCTCGAGATGTATGTGTTGCCGCTCGACCTCCTGGCCGCCAAGAACCCGGCCTGCGGCATCTTTGGCGTCGGCTATGCCTTTCTGAACTACGACCATTTGTGGCAGGCGATGGACGGCGAGCTCGGCGATCATCTGCGCGGGATCGCTGAAGGGATCGGTTTCCACGTCGTCCACAATTGCTACGACCACGGCTTTCGCGAGATCACCACCCGCACCAAGCCGATCAAAACGCCGGACGACCTGAAAGGCTTCAAAATCCGCCTGCCGGTGGCGCCATACTATATTTCGCTGTTCCGGCACCTGGGCGCGGCACCGACGCCGATCAACTTTTCCGAGGTCTACAGCGCATTGCAGACCGGCGTCGTCGACGGCCAGGAAAACCCGCTGGTCCTGATCGACACCGCCAAATTATACGAGGTCCAGAAATACTGCAGCCTGACCAATCACACCTGGGCCGGGCTCAACATTTCATTCAGCAATCTCGCGTGGAAGCGGCTGCCGCCGGATTTGCAGGAATTGGCGGAGAAGCGCTTTAATGAAAAGGCGCTCGAGGAGCGCGCCGACTGGCAGGTCATGACCAAAAAGGAAGTCGTCAATTTGACCGGAAAGGGGATGGCGTTCAATTCGCCCGATCCCAAGCCCTTCCAGGACGCGCTGCGCAAAACCGATTTTTATCCCGAAATGAAAAAGAAATCGGGCGAGAAAGCCTGGGGTCTGCTCGAAAAATATGTCGGCGTCCTGACCTGACGACCCGAGCTCCATTACCCCGGCGCAAGAGTTTGTTAGAGAAGTGCTCAAACGAGAGGCTGTCATTCTAGGCCTGGAATGACAGTGAGCTAATACCGCAAAGACGGGTTCAGGGAATCGTTCGCTCACCTCCGCGGAGAAATTCGGGCTTTGTGGGGACAATGAATTAGCGGTTCGAGGACGTATCAATGACTGTGTTACGTAGAAGATTGCTCGCCCGCGCCGCGGTCGCCGCGACCGGGCTGGCGGCTCCGGCGTTCCTTCACTGGCCCGCGAACGCCGCGGAGTTTGTCTACAAATGCGGCACCGCACTGCCCGACGGCCATCCGATGTCGATCCGCGGCCGCGAGGCGATGAAGGCGATCAGGGACAAGAGCAACGGCCGGCTCGACATCACGCTCTACACCAACAGCGTGCTCGGCCAAGATACCGCGATGCTGTCGCAGACGATCGCCGGCGCGCTCGAAATGTATTATCTGCCGATCGACCTGCTGGCGCCGAAAAACCCGGCCTGCGGCGTGTTCGGGGTCGGCTACGCCTTTCTGAACTACGACAACATCTGGAAGGCGATGGATGGCGACCTCGGCAATTATTTGCGCGGCATCGCCGGGCAGATCGGCTTTCGCGTCGTCCATAATTGCTACGATCACGGGTTCCGCAACATCACGACCAAGGCCAAGCCGATCGAGAAGCCGGAGGATTTGAAGGGGTTCAAAATCCGCCTGCCGGTGGCGCCGTATCTGATCGCGCTGTTCCAGCATCTCGGCGCGTCGCCGACCCCGATCAATTTTGGCGAGGTCTACAGCGCTTTGCAGACGGGCGTCGTCGACGGCCAGGAAAACCCCCTCGTCCTCATCGACACCGCTAAGCTCTATGAAGTGCAGAAGTACTGCAGCCTGACAAAACATGTCTGGGCCGGCATCCATGTCTCGTTCGGCAACGCTGCCTGGAACCGCTTGCCGCCCGACCTGCAGCAGCTCGCCGACAATGAATTCAATGCCAAGGCGCTGCTCGAACGCGCCGACTGGCAGACGATGACCGCCGTCGAGCAAAAGCATCTCGAAAGCAAGGGCATGGTCTTCAACGATCCCGACAAAAAGCCGTTTCAGGACGCGTTGCGCAAGGCTGGGTTTTACGCCGACATGAAAACGAAATCGGGCGACAAGGCATGGGCCCTGCTCGAACAGTATGTCGGCGCGCTCTCGTGACCAGCGAGGCACCCGATCTCGGCCGGGGGGTCGCCGCCCGCGAAGAGCTGCCCTGGGCCGCTGTCCGACGGCTCGCGCTGAAAATCGATTTTGCGATCGGCGCCTTCGCCGCGGCGGTCGGCGCGGCGCTGGTGCTGGCCGAAACCTGCATCCTCTTTGCCGGCGTGGTGTCGCGCTACGTCTTCAACAGCCCGCTGATGTGGACCGACGAGCTCGCGAATTTTCTGTTTTTGTGGCTGGCGATGCTCGGCACCGTCGTCGCGTTCCGCCGCGACGGCCATATGCGGCTGACGACCTTTGTCAATTCCCTGAGCCCCGAGCGGGCGCAATGGCTCGGCACGGTCGGGGCACTCGTCGTCATCGTCTTTGTGCTCGAAATTCTGGTGCCCGCCGCCCAATACCTTCAGGTGCAGCAGTCGACCGAGCTGATCACCCTGCCATTGTCTGACGGGTATCGGGTGCTGGCTTTGCTGGTTGGCCCGACCCTGCTCGCGATCGTGGCGCTGCTGCGCCTCCTCGAAACCACGACCTGGCGCGGCCTCGTGCTGGCCCTCCTCGCGGTCGGCGCCGTCGCCGGCGGGCTGTGGCTGGCGCAGCCGGTGCTGACGGCGATCGGCAATGGCAGCCTGGTGCTGTTTTTCGTCGTGCTCGTCGCCGCCTGCGTGATCATCGGCGTGCCGATCGCCTTCACCTTCGGGATCGCGACGTTTTCGTATCTGGCGCTGACCACCAGCCTGCCGTTGTCGATCGTCGTCAACCGCATCGACGACGGCATCTCGAACCTGCTGCTGCTGGCGGTGCCGATGTTCGTCTTTCTCGGGCTGTTGCTGGAGATGACCGGCATCGCGCGGGTCATGGTGAACTTCCTCGCGGCCTTGATCGGACATGTAAAAGGCGGGCTGAGCTACGTGCTGCTCGGTGCCATGTATCTGGTGTCCGGCATTTCCGGGTCGAAGGCGGCCGACATGGCGGCGGTGGCCCCGATCCTCTTTCCCGAGATGCAGCGCCGCGGCGCGCATCCGGGCGAGCTCGCCTCCCTGCTCGCCACCTCGAGCGCTATGTCGGAAACGATCCCGCCGAGCCTGGTGCTGATCACCATCGGCTCGGTCACCAACATCTCGATCGCCGCATTATTTACCGGCGGCCTGCTGCCGGCCGCGGTGGCGGCATTGGCGCTGGTCGTCGTCGCCTGGTTTCGCTCGCGGCGCGCCGACACCGGCAGCGGCGCCCGGGCGCCTGGAAAGGCGATCCTGCGCTCCTTTGTCATCGCCGTACCCGGCCTGACCCTGCCGTTTGTGATCCGCGCCGCAGTCATCGGCGGCATCGCGACCGCGACCGAAGTCTCCACTGTCGGCGTCGTCTACACGGCACTGCTGGGGCTCGTCGTCTACCGCGAATTCGACTGGCGGCGGATTTACCCGATCCTGGTCGACACCCTGTCGCTGACCGGTGCGGTCATGATGATCATCGGCACCGCGACGGCGATGGCCTGGGCCTTGACCCAGTCGGGCTTTTCGCAATGGCTGGTCACCGCAATGGCCGGGGTGCCGGGCGGCACCGCCGGGTTTCTCGCGATATCGATCGTCGTCTTCATCATTCTCGGCAGCGTGCTTGAAGGGTTGCCGGCGATCGTGCTGTTCGGGCCGCTGTTGTTTCCGGTCGCCAAGGCGATGGGCGTGCACGAGGTCCACTATGCGATGGTCGTGATCCTGGCGATGGGGATCGGGCTGTTCGCGCCGCCTTTTGGCGTCGGCTTTTACGGCGCCTGCGCGATCGGCCGCATCTCGCCCGACGCCGCGCTGTGGCGGATCTGGCCCTATATCGGCGCGCTGGTCATAGCGCTGATCATCGTTGCCGCGATCCCTTGGCTGTCGATCGGCTTTCTGCATAGATAGGGGGAACGCACAGCCGCAGAGCGAGAGATGGAGTTCACGACCCTCGGCCGAACCGGGCTCAAGGTCAGCGTTGCCGGGCTTGGCTGCGGCGGGTTCAGCCGGCTCGGGCTCGGCACCGGCAAGAGCGAGGCCGACGCCGTCAGCCTGGTGCACGAGGCGTTTGCGCTCGGCGTCAACCTGTTCGACACCGCCGCCGTCTACGGCACCGAAGCGGTTTTGGGCAAGGCGCTGAAGGCGTTGCCGCGCGACCAGGTGGTGATTGCCACCAAGGCGTGGACGCCGCGCGCCGCCAGCCGTTCCGCCGCCGAGCGCATCGTCGCCAGCCTCGACAATTCGCTCAAAGGGCTCGGCACCGATTATGTCGACGTCTTTCAGCTGCACGGCGTCTCGCCGGCGGCGTACGACCATGCGCGCGAGGCAATTGCCCCGGTTCTGCTGGATCAGCAGGCCAAGGGGAAAATCCGTTTTCTCGGCGTAACCGAGGCCGGCTCGGGCGATGCCGAGCACGAGATGGTGCAGCGCGCAGCCGCCGACGGGGTGTGGGATGTCGCCATGGTGGCGTTTCACATGATGCACCAGAACGCCCGGACGAGTGTGTTCCCGCGCACGATGGCCAACGGCGTCGGGACATTGATCATGTTCGCGGTGCGCAACATCTTTTCAAAGCCGCAGCGGCTGAAATCCGAGCTGCGCCAGCTCGCCGCCGCGGGCAAGGTCGCGCGCTGGCTCGGCCAGGCGCCGAACCCGCTCGGTTTTCTGCTGCATGCCGATGGCGGCGGCGCGCTGACCCTTCCCGAGGCGGCTTATCGCTTTGTCCGTCACGAGCCGGGCGTCGACGTCGTGCTGTTCGGCACCGGCGAGCGCGAGCATCTGCGCGCCAACATCGCCGCCATCCTTAAGCCGCCGCTGCCCGCGACCGACCGCCGCATTCTGGCAAAGCATTTCGGCCATCTCTCGGGCGTCGGCCTCGACCCGCCCACCAACATGCCCGGCCTCACCCTGCAGTGATCGTAGATCAAGCCGCCGGACCGGCGCCGCCGGCCGCCTGGAAGTTCAGAGTCGTGGGCTGACGCTCCGTCCCGCCGGCGCATCAGCACGGGGAAGCGGCCCCCCGCTTGCCAGATATACACCCGCAGAGATTACTATGACGCCGACCCAACCCGATGCTCTCGGCCACTCGCCCAAAAGCGGGATGCCGAGAAGCGCCGACAGTGCGGGCACGAATGCGCCGAACGCGGAACCACCGGACGCCCCGAGAATGAGAACCGCGCGACCGTAAAGGACGAGTGAGAGGATCGTGACGACGATGCCTTGGTAGATCACCTGGATCAAAAGGTCGGCAAGCGGGACCCGGGCGATATGCAAACCGTTCAATACTAAATAGATCGGAGCATAAATTATCAACGACCCGGTCGAGACAAGTGCTGCCACGTGGATCGGGTCTAGTTTCGACTGGCGCATGATCGCCGTGTAGCAGGCTGTCAGAAATGACGCGACAAGGAACAGCACATCGCCGAAGCCGCGAGAGATGCTCCACGCCGTGCCGTGCCAGACGATAACGATCAGCGCGCCAGACAAGATCAGGGATAGGCCAATCTTTTGTCCTTTCGATGGCTTTTCCCCCAGCAAGGACGCGGCGATCACGGCAACGAATAGCGGCATGCACCCTGGATTGAGCGCACCTGCATCGTAGGCAGGGGCGAAACGCAGCCCGAGCGCCACTACCAGTGCATAGGGCGCACCTGTCCCAGCTATGAGCCCGCCCAATCCGAGCCATCCCAGGCGGTCGAGGGCAAGCCCTCGCCGGATCACGATCGGCAATAAAAGCAGACCAGCCACTCCAAAACGCAAAGCTGGAATGTCCCAAACATCCAGGCTGGTCGTGACGGCTAGCCGGGTCATCACGCTCCAACCGGCCCAAATCGATACCGCGGCAATGCCGCATAAGGCGCCCGTCAAATAATTGGCGCCGACCTGTCGCATGTCGGCAGTGCGCTTCAGGCGAGCGCCTTGCTCAGGAAAATTCGGGTGGCGCCGTCGGGCGGGGAGGCGATCTCGCCGAAGCGGCGATAACCGTGGCGTTCGTAAAAGCCCGGCGCCTGAAAGCTCACCGTGTAGACGAAGGCCGCAGTGCAGCCCCGGCGCCGCGCCTCATCCTCGGCGAGAGCGCTGATGCGGCTGCCGAGCCCCGCGCCGCGCAATTCCTCGGGAAGGTAAAAAAGGTCGAGAAAGAACATCCCGAACGAGGTATGACCGAGCAGACCGCCAACGGGCTCGCCGCTGCCGTCGTCGCGAACCAGCACGTCGAGCGTCGCCGTGTCCGGCGGGCGGAAGCGCTCCGCGTTAAAGGCAGCAAGTCCGCCGGCAACAACCGCCTCGGCGCGCTGGTCGCGGCAAAGAGTGAGCGTCAGTCTCGGTTCGCCGGTCATGCGCCTGCCCCGGTCGCCGGCTCGATGTCGACGACCGCCAGCGAGTTGACGTCGTCCAATTCGCCGTCATAGACCACGAAAGCGACGGTTTCCTGGCCGATAAAGGCGCTGTGCGGCTGGCCTTTGGGGTTGAGCGTGTAGCCGCCCGACGATCGCGCCGGCTGTCCGGTCTTGGTGCCGCGGCCGCCTTCGAGATTAAACACGTGCTCGTCCGACCGCGCCGTCGCGACGATCTTGATCAGCTTGCCCGGCGGCGGCGAGAATTTCACGAGCCAGGCGCTGCCGCCACCCTCGGACCGGCGGTCGCCGAGCAGCTTCACCTGGACGATTTCCTTGCCCTCAAAAATCGCGGCGGGTCCGCAAAACGCGGTTCCGGCCGTCCAGGGAGCGGTTTCGATGTCGACATGAGTGGAAGCCATCAATTCCTCCATCAGACATTGCGACGCCAGACTAACGGGGGCATGCTGACAGCGTTCTGTCAGTACGATCGGGGGCGAAGCGATGCGCCGCGCCGACCGCCTGTTCGACATCATCCAGAACCTGCGGGCCGCGGGCCGCCCGATGACCGCGGCCGCACTCGCCGACAAGCTCGAAGTCGGGGCGCGCACGATCTACCGCGACATCGCAGCCCTGCAGGCGAGCCGGGTCCCGATCGAGGGTGCGGCGGGGCTCGGCTATGTGTTGCGCCGCGGGTTCGACCTGCCGCCCTTGATGTTCACCGCCGACGAGGCCGACGCGATCGCGATCGGCGTGCGCCTGCTGCGCCGGCTGCGCGACCCGAAACTGCAGATCGCCGCGGAAAGCGTGCTCGCCAAGCTCGCCGCCGTGGTGCCGGACCCGCTGCAATCGCACCTCGTCGGAGCGCCGGTATTTGTGTCCGAGGGCAGCGCGCCTGAGGTCAGCGGGATCGACCTGGCCGAGCTGCGCCGTGCCATTCACGACACCCGCAAACTCTCGATCGACTATGCCGACGAAGAAGGGCGGCGGACGCGCCGGACGATATGGCCCGTGGCGATGGCCTATTATGTCGACGTGACCGTGATCGCGGCCTGGTGCGAGCTCAGGCGCGACTTCCGCCACTTTCGCGTCGACCGCATCCTGAGTTCGCGGCTGCTCGACGAGCGCTTCCCGGCCGACAACGGGAAACTGATGGCGGAGTGGATGGCTCTGCAAAAGGACCGGCCCGACCAGCCCCGCCTATGACTCGCTTTCGTGAGCGTTGCTGCTTTTTTGCCCTTGTGCGCAGCCGGTGAGAAAGCCCAGGAGCGCATCGGCAACGCCGCTACGTCCGCGACCTCAAGCGTACTACCCGCGCCCTCCCGGACCCGCTAAACGAGACGGGCCAAAACCAACCGCCGCGCCCGAAAAGAAGGTTAATTGGCATGCCCGGCCGTTTTACCGATCTCGTAGTGCGCGACCCGCATCTGATTACGCCCATCTCCTGGGATCTCCTCCCGTCTTGGGAAAAGGCGGTCATCGACAAGCGGGGGTTCGTCAATTCGCGTGAATGGGCGCCGGTCGACCAGCGCCGCTTCCGCATCGAACCGGAAAGCTATCGCACGGAATATTCGATTGCCAATATCGGCAGGCTGCGCGCGCATCGCATAGCTGACAGCCTTGCGATGCAGCTCACGATCCGGCTGCCGGCAGTGGACGCCGTTCGGATTATCGTCTTCGAGCGCGGCGGGGCCCGGTTTATCCTCCCCGGCGGCGGCGAGCCGGCAATTGCTCACCCCTCGGTAGGCTTGATTTATAGCGACGAGCCCGGTGTCCAAGCCATATCGAGCGACGGCGACAACCGGCTCATGCTTACGCTGCCGGCCGGTCTTCTCCGCCAGAAATTAGCAGCTCTGCTGGATGGCGCGCAGGTCGGATCGGTCGCATTCCAGCCGGTCTTCGATGCCACGCGTGGTGCCGGCGCTACGATCCGGCGCATGCTCAATTTCTTATTTACAGAGTTGGAACACCCCAACTCGCTGCTGACGAACGAAGTCGCCATCCACAGCTTTGAAGAGCATCTGGCTCTGTGCCTGTTGCTCGGTCTGCCACACAATCACTCCGATCAATTAATGCGGCGGCGGGCCGCCGCTACGCCGGCCAATGTCAAGCGCGCCGAAGAGTTCATGCACGCCAATGCCCGCGAGCCGCTGACCATAGAGGTGATCGCCAGTGCCGCCGGATGCAGCGTTCGCGCGCTACAGCTGGCGTTTCGCGGGTTCCGCGGAACGACGCCGATGGCGGGATTGCAGCGCATCCGGCTGGAGGCGGCGCGCATCGAGATAATGCACGCCGAGCGGACCCAGTCACTTGCCAGAATTGCTGCCGAGCACGGCTTCAGCAATCCGAGCCGGTTTGCGCAGCTGTTCCGGCGCACCTACGGCGCCTACCCTTCTGAGGCGCTTCGCGCGAGACGTCACGTCCTGCTCGAGCAACGCTGACGCGCGCCCGCTCGACGGGGGGCGGTTAACTATAACTAATTGCGTTTTCTGTCTGGCCACTTCGCTTTCCGTATCGCTTCGCAACCGGCGGCGCCGCTAACCTTTTTAATAAATTAACGATCATATGAGGACGGCAGGGTGCGGGGTGCACGCTGCAGCTTCGTCCTTTTAGCAGGAGGACAACATGGCACATGACGAGTACTGCTTGCGGCCAAATGAGGCATTGAAGGAAGGCGAGTACCTTACATCAAAAAACGGTTGCTTTCATGCCGTAATGCAGGCGGATTCCAATTTCGTGATATATAGGGGCGACTGGACCAAATATAATAGCAACACCGCCATGTGGGATGTGTGGCACAATGCTTCGGTAGCGGCCTCGCGAGGAGAAGTAAAATCAGGTCCGTACTCTATCACCATGCAAGCTGACGGCAATTTGGTGCTCTTTGGCGCCGGGAAACCGGTGTGGGCGATCTCTGGCTTCGCAGCCGTGGATTGGGGTCGAAACAAAAACGGCTCGGCAGTACTCGACGATTACGGTGTCCTGATTGTCTCACCGCACGAGGATTGGTGGAACAATAGGGTTTGGTCTAGCGTAGATGACTGCAGAAGCCAACAACAGCCAGGTGGAAGAGACGAGGTCTATGAGTTTGAATTTGAGAGCGTCGAATACGACTTGGCGCCAGCCCATGTGAAGATTTAGGACAATGGCCCCGCGAAGGAAGCTCTGTCAGAAATATGTGTTAACGACACCTCTGCAGAACAAGAGATCGAAATATCAATTAGCTGGAGAAAATCGAGCAGCACGCGTTTCAGCTCAACGACAAGCCTGAGGATAGGCGCGTCGACTACGGTTCAAGCGGGTATCCCATTAGTCGCTAAGGGAGAAGTAAAGCTAAGTGCTAGTTTAACCCAATCAATCACCTGGGGTAAGACCGATTCCGATTCCACGGAACTTGAGTACAAAAGGAAGATTGTCGTGCCGCCGCACACAAAAGTTCAGGGACGTATGGTTTGGTATGATAGCAAGTGCAGTGTTCCATTCAGGCTGGTGGGAACGGCAAAGTTCAGACAGTGGAGTGACGGCCCCGTCCCCATATCCATCGAGGGGATGTTTGAGGGAACCAATTCACATGATGTGACTGTGTTATGGTCAGACATAACTGATAAGCCAGAGCTCGAAGACCTCCGTTTTTGGAGGGGCGAGGCGACAGTGGAAGCTTAGCCTTCTAAGGGCCAGCGCGGCGATGCAGGCGAGCACGCCGCGCTCCGGCTTCACGCCGAGTCTTACAATTCGGCGGCGACGGCCGAGTGGTAGCGGCGCAACGCCGCGAGATGGTCGGAGAGGGTGTGGCCGGGGAGGCGCTTGTGGTGGCGGCGGTTGAAGGTCGTCGTCAGGCAGAGATGCGTCGCGCCGGCAGATTTCCAAAACTGCGCTTCCCGCGCCCAGTCGGCCTCGCTGCCCGAGCCCATCGACACCCAGGCCTCGATGCCGATTTGCGCCGGGTCGCGGCCCGCGGCCTCGGTCAGCCGGCGCAGCCGGCCCAGCACTTCGGTTGCCTCGGGACCGGCGGGATAGGCGTTTGGCATCCAGCCGTCGCCCCATTTGGCGATCCGTTCCAGCGTGCGGTCGTGATGGCCGCCAAACCACACCGGCACCTTGCCCGATTGCGGCCGCGGGTTGATCCCGGCATCCTCGATCGTGTGCCAGCGACCCTTAAAGACGACGTGCGGCTCGGCCCACAATTTCTGCATGACCTGCACCTGCTCCTCGGAGCGGCGGCCGCGATTGTGGAAGTTCTCGTTGAGGCCGGTGAACTCGACCTCGTTCCACCCGACCCCGATGCCGAGCCGGAAGCGCCCTCCCGACAGCACGTCGAGGCAGGCCGCCTGCTTTGCGACCAGCACTGTCTGGCGCTGCGGCAGGATCAGGACGCCCGTAGAAAAGCCGAGCTTTGTCGTGCATCCGGAGAGATACCCGAACAATACAAACGGGTCGTGGAACAAATCCTCGGAATCGTTGCGGTCCCAGCCCGGCCGGCTTGCCGCGTTGACGCCCAGCACATGGTCGGGCGCCTCGAGAAAATCGTAGCCGGCCGCTTCCGCTGCCTGCGCGTATTCGCGGATAACCGCCGGCTCGCCGCCGATGTCGCTCCACGGCAACAACGTCCCGAGTTCCATCGCGCTATTCTCCCATGCCGAACGCGTGAGCCTGCACCCTTGAGCGCGAACCTACACCGGCGGCGCGCGGCCGACCACCGCGGTCATCGGGTCGCTCACATCCTCGACCCACTCGGCGAGGCGATGCGTCTCGATGCCGGCAAAGCCGGCGTGGCCCAGGTAACGCGCGACCAGCTTCGCGTGGCCGTCATCGTCGAGCGCGCGCCAGACCGCCACCGCCTTGGTCCAAAAGCAGCGGTTCGAAAAGCCGATGACGACCGGGCCGCCGGGGCGCAGCACGCGCGCGACCTCGCGCAACACCTCGACCGGGCGTTCCAGATACTGGATCGAGACGCAGATCATTGCCGCATCGACGCTGTTCTCGGCGAGCGGCAGAACCGGGTTGCGGTTGAGGTTCTGCACGAACCAGCGGCTGAGCCGCGGGTTGGCGGCCAATTCCTCGGCATTCATGCCATGGCCGATGACCTCGCGATAAGCGATGTCGGGCGGCAGATGCGAGACCCAGCTCGACATCAAGTCGACGAGGACGCCATCCGGCGGCAGTATCCTGCGGTAGCAGGCGGTCAACGCCGCGATCGCGCCGTCGTCGATATGGCAGACCAGCCGCGCCGGCTCGTAGAAGACTTCGTCATCCTGGGGATCGAGCTTGGCAAAGGCTCCGGGCGGCAGTCCGAGCGGGTCTGGTTCCATGGGGTCTGGCCTCGGGTGTTGTCGACCGAGGGCAGATCGTAGCCGCGGCGAGGTGGATCACGGCGAGAAAATTTTTGGCATTGTTGTAACGGTACCCGACCATTCTTCCCGCGAACGAGCGTGGGAGGAACGATGCCGCCGCAAAATTCGCTTCGGCTTGGGGTTGCGGCCGTCCGGTGCAAGCCAAAAAGATCAACGGGTGTGACGCGAAGCACGCTATCATGACGGCAAAGATCGACCTGTCGGGGCCGGGCAGGCCGCAGCATCTTGACGACAAGAACCGGAGCTGCAGCGGCCCCGAACGCGTCGGCAATTACCGAAACCGGGAGGTAGGCCATGCCGACATACATCATGCTCGCCAACTGGACCGATCAAGGTGCGCAAAGGGTCAAGGAGTTGCCGCGCCGGGTCGACACCGCGAAAAAAGCGCTCGCCGACATGGGCGGCGAATTCAAGGCGCTTTACATGACGATGGGCGAGTACGACCTGGTGATGATGTACGAAGCCCCGGACGACGCGGTGGCGGCAAGATTCACGCTGCTGCTCGGCATGCTCGGAACCGTGCGCACCCGAACCTTGAAGGCGTTTCCCGAGGCCGCGTACCGGGAAATCGTCGCCTCGCTCGGCTAGGCAGATGATCGGATAGGCGCCGCCGCAGTTCGGTCGAACGTTCAGTCGAGCGCCACGGCGGCGCCGCCGGCGGCCGGGGTGCGGGGCCGGCGCAGCAGCAGCAGCAGCGGCAGGCCGATCACGACGAGGATCATCATCAGCAGGAAGTCGTCGACATAGGCGACCATCGCCGCTTGGCGCGTCGCCGCCGCGTTCAGCGCCGCGATCCCCGACGGGTCGGTCAGACTGTACGGCGCCGGCAGCATCGGGAAGCGGGCGAGCGGGTTGTCCGGGCGTATCTGCTCGACAAGGCGCGAGTGGACGATCTGGGTGTTCTGGTCCAGCAGCGCCTCGACGACCGAAATGCCGACGCTGCCGCCGATGTTGCGCATCAAGCTGAAGATCGCCGTCCCCTGGGTCAGCATGTTCCGCGGCAGGGTCGAAAAGGTGATGATGCTGAGCGGCGTGAAGACAAACCCGAGCCCGAGGCCTTGCAGCACCCCGGTCGTCACGATCGGGCTCATCCCCATGTAGAGCGAGAACCCGGTCATCTGCCACATCGCCGCCGCGGTCAGGATCAGCCCGGCCATGATCAGCAGCCGGGTGTCGACCCGGCCGACAAAACGGGCGACGAGGATCATCGCGATCATCGTGCCGACGCCGCGCGGCGCCGTCACCAGCCCGGTCGTGACCACCGGGTAGTTCATCAGATCCTGCAACATGGTCGGCAACAGGGTCATCGTCCCGTAGAGCGGGATGCCGACGAGAAACATCATCAGCGTGCCGACCATGCAATTGGCGTCTTTGAGGAGCGCGCGGTTCAAAAACGAGCGGTCGGTCGCGGTCGCGGTGTGGACGACAAACAGGTAAAAACAGAGTCCGGCGACCGTCGCCTCGATCCAGATCTCGGTCGAGCCGAACCAGTCCTTTAGCTCGCCGCGGTCGAGCATCATCTGCAGCGCGCCGATAGCGAGGCTCAGAGTGGCAAAACCGAACCAGTCGAACGCATCGCGCTGGCCGTGCCGGGCATTGCGGATAAACAGCAGAATGCCGATTGCCGACAGGATCCCGAACGGCACGTTGATGTAAAACACCCAGCGCCAATTGTAGTTGTCGGTCAGCCAGCCGCCGAGCGCTGGGCCGATGATCGGGCCGAGGATGACCCCCATCCCCCACACCGCCATCGCCCGCCCGTGACGTTCCGGCGGGTTGATCTGCAGCAGCACCGCCTGCGACAGCGGCACCAGCGCCGCACCGCAGACGCCCTGCAAGAGGCGGTAGACGACCAGTTCGGCGAGGCTGTTGGCGGCGCCGCACAACGCCGATGTCAGGGTGAACCCGATGACCGAAATCAGAAAGACGTATCTGACGCCAAAGCGGTTGGCGAGCCAGCCGGTCAGCGGGGTCATGATCGCGGCGGCGACGATGTAGGAGGTGATGACCCAGGCGATCTGGTCCTGCGCCACCGACATGCTGCCCTGCATATGCGGCAAGGCGACATTGGCGATCGTCGTGTCGACCCCCTGCATGAAGGTCGCCAGCATGATCGACGCCGTGATCCAGCCCCGGTTCGCGACCGGGGCGAAGGTCTCGGACCTCACCGTTCGGCCGCTCGGCTCGTTCCTGTGCCGGTGAGCCACGCCAGTGCGCCGTTGACCCGGTCGAGCCATGGCCGGCGATAGCCGGTGTCGACGTCGACCGTGGCGCTGAGCCCGGACGCGAACGGGTGATCCGGGTCGAGCCGATCGAAGGTCAGCCGCACCGGCAGCCGCTGGACCACCTTGACCCAGTTGCCGGTGGCGTTTTCGGCCGGCAACAGCGCGAAGGTCAGCCCGGTGCCGGGGCTGAGGCTCTGCACCCTGGCCTGAAACACGACATCCGGGTAGCTGTCGATCTCGACCGTCGCGGGTTGCCCCGGCCGCATATGGGTAAGCTCGGTTTCCTTGAAATTAGCGGTCACCCAGAGGTGCTTGGCCGAGACCAGCGAAAACAGCGCGGTCGGGGCGGCGCCGGTGTCAACGCCCTGCACCCAGTCGCCGACCTGAAGCTGCTCGACCTTGGTGACGGTGCCCGATTCGGGAGCGCGCACCACCGTGTAGGACAGGTTCAGCTCGGCCCGGTCGAGTGCTGCCTGGGCATGCTGCACCATTGGATGCTGCGCCACCGGGA
The DNA here is from genome assembly GCA_963712825.1 of uncultured Alphaproteobacteria bacterium. GTDB lineage: Bacteria > Pseudomonadota > Alphaproteobacteria > ATCC43930 > CGMCC-115725 > AP-15. The sequence continues at coordinate 193,203 of CAVQJP010000024.1, read as the reverse complement.
TGTCGAGATCGCCGCCGAGGCTGGCGAGGGTGCTGGCCACGTCCTGCTCCTTCGAGGCGAGCTGCTCGCGCGCGATCTTGTAGGCGTGGTTCGACTGGTCGTACTGCGACTGCGAGGCGGTGCCCGACGCCAACAGGCGCTGCTGCCGCTCCAGCTCGCGCTGCTGATAGACGAGCGTGGCCTCGGTCGCGGCGGCGTCGGCCTTTTTCTGCTGGTAGGTCGCCTTCATCGCCTCGATCTGGAGCCGCACCGCGGCGAGCTGCGCCTTCGCTTCCTCGACGGCGATGACGAAGGGCCGCTGGTCGAGCTTGAACAGCACCTGGCCGGTGGTCACCCGCTGGTTGTCGCGAACGTCGATTTCGGCGACGCGTCCCGACACCTCGTTGCTGATTGCGACCCTGGCGGCCTCGACATATGCGTCGTCGGTCGAGATGTACCGTCCGGTCGTCAAATACCAGTAGGCGCCCCCGAGCAGCACGACGATCGGGCCGAGCAGCATCAGCGGCAGCCGCAAGCGCTGGCGCAGCGGGCGCTTGCGCACGATCCCCGGCCGGCCCTCGAGCCCGACGCGCAACGCGCCCAGGACCGGCGCCTCGTCTTCGGCGGAGGTTGTCACCGGTGGTCTCCTACCGCCGACCAGGCTGGTGGAACCCGCGGCTCGCGCCGAAGGCGACGCCCAGCCGGCGCGCGCGTAATCGGCGATGTCGGAGGTAAAGGCAGGGGTGCCGGCGCCGCGAGGGCCCCATGCACCCGGCGCAGCAGCTCGATCAGCCGGCGCCCCTCCTCCTCGGAAAGATCGGCGAACGCCTCGCGCCGGACCGCGCTCGACAGATCCAGGATGCGCGCGAGAACCGGGCGGGCTTTTTCGGTCAGCACCAGCCGGCGGGCGCGGCGGTCGGCCGGATCGAGCCGGCGCTCAACCCAGCCATCCTCCTCCATGCGGTCTATCTGGCGGACGAGGGTCATCGGCTTGATCTCGAGCAGGTCGGCGAGACCGGCCTGGTTGATGCCTTCGTGGCGCGCGAGATAGCCGAGAATCCGGCACTGCGAGCGGGTCAGGCCAAGAAACACAAGCGCCCGCTGGTTAAAGCGCCGCGCAAACAGCCGCGCCACGTCATGCGAGAGATACCCAAAGCTGCGGTCGAGGTTCATGATCGGAGCCGAGAAACCACCATTCGTGATAATAAGCTATCATACGAAAAACTGTAAAGTCGCCCATTGCTTTGATCGCGCGGCTGGTAGGCGCGAATTCGATGGCTCGACCCGGCGCCCTATCAACCGGCGCGCAGGTTGCCGGCGGGAACCGGGGCTTGCGCCGGCCGCCGCCGCCGCGGCACCCTGACCAGCAGCAGCAGCGGGATCGTCACCACGACAATCATCATCATAAAGGTGTAGACGTCGATATAGGCGACCATCGCCGCCTGCCGGGTAACCTCGGCGTTGAGTGCCGCGATCCCGGTCGGGTTGGTCAGACTGAACGGCGCCGACAGAAAGGGCGCGCGGGCGAGCGGGTTGTCGGGGCGCAGATGCTCGATCAGCCGCGAATGCACGATCTGCGTGTTCTGCGTCAGCAACGCCTCGAACACCGAAATACCGATGCTGCCGCCAAGATTGCGCATCAGGCTCCTGAGCGCGGTGCCCTGGGTCAGGATGTGCCGCGGCAGGTTCGACAATGCGAGGGTGTTCAGCGGGACAAAGGTGCAGCCCAGCCCAAACCCTTGCAGCAATCCCGAAGTGATCACCGGGGCCATGCCCATCTGCAGCGAAAACCCGGTCATCTGCCACAGCGAGACGACGGTCATCAGCAGCCCCGAGAGGATGATCAGCCGGTTGTCGACCCGGTTGATCAGCCGTCCGACGATGAACATCGCCGCCATTGTGCCGACCCCGCGCGGCGAGGTGATGAGCCCGGTCGTGAACACCGGGTAGTCCATCAACGATTGCAGCATCGTCGGGACCAGCGCCAGGGTCCCGCTGAGGATGCCGCCGACAAAGAACATCAGGATCGTCCCAACCGCGAAATTCGGGTTCTTCAGCAGATCCCGGTTCAGAAACGAGCGCTCTCCGGCGGTCGCGGTGTGGACGACGAACAGATAGCCGGCGAGCATCGCGACCGCCGCCTCGACCCAGATCTCAGTCGAGCCGAACCAGTCCTTCAATTCGCCGCGGTCGAGCATCATCTGCAACGCGCCGACGGCGATGCTGAGCGCGATAAAGCCGAAAAAGTCGAACGCCTCGCGATGCGCATGGCGCGCCTCGCGGATAAAGACGGCGATCCCCAGCGAGGCGACCACGCCGACCGGCAAGTTGATGTAGAAGATCCACCGCCAGCTGTAATTTTCGGTCAGCCAGCCGCCGAGCATCGGACCAAAGATCGGCCCCAGCATGACCCCGATGCCCCAGACCGCGATCGCTTGGCCATGGCGCTCGGGCGGGTTGATCTGCATCAATATCGACTGCGACAGCGGCACCAGGCCGGCCCCGCAAACCCCTTGCAGCAGGCGAAAGAAGACGAGCTCGTTGAGGCTGGTGGCAGCGCCGCACGCCGCCGAGGCCGCGGTAAAGCCTATGACCGAGATCAAGAAGATATATTTGATGCCAAAACGGCCGGCGAGCCAGCCGGTCAGCGGCATGGTGATCGCCGCGGCGACAATGTACGAGGTCAGGACCCAAGCGATCTGGTCCTGGGCGGCGGAGAGGCTGCCCTGGATATGCGGGAGTGCTACATTGGCGATCGTGTTGTCGACGCCCTGCATGATCGTCGCCAGCATGATCGAGACGGTGATCGCCGCGCGATTGCCGAGCAGGCTGCGCGCCTCGCTTCTCACCGCCGCTCCCGGTCGGCCGGCAAAGTCTGCGGTGTGCGATCGGCAGCCATCCTCGCATGATACGCCAAAGGCCGCGCGCCACCTGCGCTATTTGTGCGTAATCCGGCGGCCGGCGGCCGTAGGACCTTCAAGGCCGGAGGGATCAAGCCGCGGCGCCGAACCTATCCGACCCGGCGCGGCAGCATCCGCCGGCGAGCCAGGGCAGCGGCCGGAACGCCGACGGACCGGTTGGGGCGAATTGACACCAGCAGCGCTGCCGAAGCGACCGAGATCACCATCAGCAGAACGAAATTGTCGATATAAGCGATCATCGCTGCCTGCCGGGTAACCTCGGCATTGAGCGCGGCGATGCCGGAAGGTGCGGTCAGGCTGTAGGGCGCGGCGAGATACGGGGCTCGGGCCAGCGGGTTGTCCGGACGCAGCTGCTCGACCAGCCGCGAATGCACGATCTGGGTGTTCCGGGTCAGCAGGGCTTCGAGCACGGCGATGCCGATGCTGCCGCCGAGGTTGCGCATCAGGCTCCTGAGCGCGGTTCCCTGGGTCAAAATGTGGCGCGGCAGGTTCGACAGCGCGATCGTGTTCAGCGGGACAAAGGTGCAGCCGAGGCCAAATCCCTGGACAAGGCCGGACACGATGACCGGCTCCATGCCCATCGCCAGTGAGAACTGGGTCATCTGCCACATCGAAACCGCGGTCAGCAGCAGCCCGATCAGGATGATCAGACGGTTGTCGATGCGGTTGATGACGCGGGCGACGACAAACATCGCAATCAGCGAACCGATGCCGCGCGGCGCCGTCACGAGCCCGGTGGTCAGCACCGGGTAGTTCATCAGATCCTGGAGCATCGTCGGCAGCAACGCCAAGGTGCCGTTCATGATCAGCCCGACCAGGAACATCAGCACGGTGCCGACGACAAAATTTACGTTCTTCAGCAGATCCCGGTTCAAAAACGAACGATCGACCGCGGTCGCGGTGTGGACGACAAAAAGGTAGAACGCGACACCGCAAACCGCCGCCTCGACCCAGATTTCGCGCGACCCGAACCAGTCCTTGAGCTCGCCGCGGTCGAGCAGCATCTGCAACGCGCCGATCGCAAAGCTCAAGGTGACAAAGCCCAAAAGGTCGAACGGCTCGCGGTGGGCGTGGCGGCTGTCGCGGCCAAAGATCATCATGCCCAGGGTGGCGACGATGCCGACCGGAAGATTGATGTAGAACACCCAGCGCCAGTTGTAGTCATAGGTCAGCCAGCCGCCGAGCACCGGGCCGCAGATCGGCCCCAATATCGTGCCGATGCCGAACACCGCCATCGCCTGGCCGTGCCGCTCGGGCGGGTTGATCTGCAGCAGCACCGCTTGCGACAGCGGCACCAGCCCGGCACCGCAAATCCCCTGCAGCGCGCGATAGACGACAAGCTGGGTCAGGCTGGTGGCGCTGCCGCACAGAGCCGAGGCGAGGGTGAAACCCGCGACCGAGAGCACGAAGACGATTTTGATGCCGAACCTCCCGGCGAGCCACCCGGTCAGCGGCATCATGATCGCGGCGGCGACGATGTAGGAGGTCAGGACCCAGGAGATCTGGTCGAGCGAGGCGGACAGGCTGCCGCGGATATGCGGCAGGGCCACGTTGGCGATCGTGGTGTCGAGCCCCTGCATGATGTTGGCAAGCATGATCGCGAAGGTGAGCGCCCCGCGATTGGCGACCGGCGGGCGCGGTTCGCCGCTCACCGCGCGACATCCGAGCGGCAGGGCCGACCGCACCGGCCCTCGCAAGCGCCAGCGCCTCTCGCCCGCGAGATCAACGCTGCGTTCCTCCCGGAACGATTCGGGCCTGACACCCTGTTACAAAACTGTCATCTCATCATAGAAGCTCGGATCAAAAACACAAAAAGCGGGCGGTCCGCACAATTGCGTGCCAGCTACCCGCAAATTCGATGGCTCAAACGGCAGCGCTTGTGCGGGGCGTGCGATGTTTTCACAATTTCGAATTATTGGAACGCTCGGCGTGACCATTCGGGCGCCGTGGGGTCGACAAGGAGCGGACGATGCCCGAGCTGCCGTTGGCGTCGCCATTGCCTTTGCTCGAGGCGCTGATCGCGGCCGCCGATCCTCTGCTGTGGGGGCACTACTGCCGTCTCGCGGCGCAATTGGAAAATGACGGCGCGGCAGCGCCCGTCTATGCGCTGGGCTCGCTGGAAGCACAGCGACAGGAGGAGCCGCCGCCGCGCGCCGAACCGCCGCCGGACGCCAAAGAGGAAACGGCCGGGCGGCGACGCCTGGCGCAGCGCGGCATGCCGCTTCCGTTTGCCGGAGCGCCGTCGCCGCTCGGGCCGGCGAGCAATGCGGCGTTCGACGATTTTATCGCGCGTCACCGGGGACCGCCGGCGCTCGCCGCCACGATCGAGGCCGTCGAGCGGCGGCTGATCGACGGATTTGAAGCCGCGGGGCGCGCCGGCCGGTTTCAAGCGGCCGGATTTCGCGACGGCGGGCGAAAACCGCTCGAGCCGGACTGGTTTGGCCGGGTTCGCCTCGATTTCGCGCGAAATGCCGTGATACTGCCCGACGGCTCGCAGCTCGCCGGCATCGAAGTGACGACCGCCTCCGCCGCCGTGCGCGGCGGTGTCGGGGGCGAGCGCCCGGCGCGGGCGATGCTGCGCGAGGCGCTGGTTGCGCTCTGGCAACGCGGCGAATTCACCGCCGGGACCGGCAATGAGAGGGTGCTGGCGCTGGCCTTGCGCGAGCTCGGCCTGTCGGCGGCGGATCCGCCTTACGGGTTCAAGAGCGCGGAGACCGTGCGCCGACTGCGCAAATCGCTAAACATGTCGTCGTAGTTCAGGCCAGCCACTGCGCTGCGGTTTGGCAAACTTGCGAGCTTGCAACTGTGGAGCTGCGCCGGCGGGGCCGCGCCGCCTATGTTTGCCGACGCGTCAAGCGGGCTCCCCGGACCGGCAAACCTCCCGGACGGGCGCGCCCGCGCAGGCCTGTGAAAGGAACGTGCCGCATGATCTGCCATCGGCTGATCGCACCCGAGGGACTGGCGCCGACCACGGTCGAGCTTGCCGACGGGACCCAGCTTTCGGTGCCGCCCGACGGGATTGTCGAAATCCCGCACGCGCTCGAAATGCCGGGCGACACCGGCGTCTTCGAGCCGGTTGACCGCATCGTCGAGACCGCCTGGCTGCGCCAATTGCTCGATCTCGGGTTTTGTCATTTGCCGCGAACCGGGGCCAGCGTCGAGCGGCCGGCGATCGGCCGCTATGCCGGCGAAATGTTCTTTGACAAGAACTCTCGGCCGCCCGCTGTGGTGGTCCGCCGACGGCTGGCGCGCCGCCGACGGCAAGGCGGTTTAGGGCATTTCGGCAGCCGCCGACGCGCGCGCGACAATTTCGCCCGGCGACAATCCGGCCGAGCGCATTTCCCGGATCGTCAGCGCGCGATCGCGCTTGGCGAGGCGCCGGCCGGCGGCGTCGGCCAGCAGCGGATGGTGGCGATAGCGCGGCGTCGGCAGGCCGAGCAATGCCTGCAGCAAACGGTGCACATGGGTTGCCGGCGCCAGATCCTCGCCGCGGGTGACGAGGGTGACACCTTGGATTGCGTCGTCGACGGTGACGGCAAGATGATAGCTCGCCGGAGTGTCCTTGCGGGCAAGCACGACATCGCCGAGCGCGGCCGGCTCGGCGCAAACCCGGCGCCGGGTTGCGCCGCGCTCTTCGACCCAGCCGAGCGCTCCGGTCAGCTCGAGGGCGCGGGCCATGTCGAGCCGCAGGGCGAAATCGAGACCGGCGTGCCGCTTTTGCCGGCGCTCGGCCGTGTCGAGCCGCCGGCAGGTGCCGGGGTAGGCCGGCCCGGCTTCGCCCTGCGGCGCTCCCCCGGCGCGGACGATCTCGGCCTGGATTTCGCGCCGGGTGCAAAAGCACGGATAGAGCACGCCCAACCCGCCGAGCCGGTCGAGGGCGGCACGGTAGTCGTCGAAATGCTCCGATTGGCGGCGCACCGGACCGTCCCAGTCGAGCCCAAGCCAGGCCAAATCCTCAATAATCGCGGCGGCGTAATCGTCGCGGCAGCGCGCCCGGTCGACGTCTTCGAGGCGCAGCAAAAAGCGCCCTCCGGCCGCCCGTGCCGCCCGCCATCCCTCCAGCGCCGACTTCACATGGCCGAGATGCAGAAACCCGGTCGGGCTCGGCGCGAAGCGCGTGACGATCTCTGCTGCGGCCATTCCGTGCGCCTCGACGCTTAGAGCCCAAACCGTGACGGGCGGCGGGCGAATTGACAGCGCGATTCACCGTCCCCATAATCCACCGCTTTCCCGCCCGATGGCGAGCCGGCGCGCCGGTCTGCCGTGACGAGGAGAGTGGCGATGACGCGCGATCCCGGCGATATCCGCCGGTTTGTGGAGCGGATGCGCAGGAGCCGGCCGGCCGGCCCGCGGCGACGACGATAATCCGCCGCCGCCAACCCCGCACACCCCACGATTTCGCGCAGGAGAATTTCCGTGATTACACCCGTTATGCCGACCTATGGCCGGTGGGACGTTGCCGTTGACCATGGCGAGGGCTGCTGGCTCTATGCCGAGGACGGCCGCAAGTTTCTTGATTTTACGAGCGGCATCGCCGTGACCGGGCTTGGCCATTGCCACCCGCATCTGGTCGAGGCGATCCGGGAACAGGCCGGCCGGCTGTGGCACAGCTCCAACCTGTTCCGCATTCCGGGCCAGGAGCGGCTGGCCCAGCGCCTCGTCGACAACAGCTTTGCCGACACCGTGTTCTTCGGCAATTCGGGCGCCGAGGCCTGCGAGCTGGCGCTGAAGGTCGCGCGCAAATACCAGCACGTGTCCGGCCATCCCGAACGCTACCGCGTCATTGGCTGCGAGGGCTCGTTTCACGGCCGCACCTTCGCCACTCTCGCCGCGGCCGGCAACGAGAGGTATCTCGAAGGCTTCGGCCCGCCGATGGACGGGTTCGACCATGTCGCCTTCGGCAATTTGAACGAGATGCGCGCGGCGGTCGGCGGCGAGACTGCGGCGATCATCGTCGAGCCGGTGCAGGGCGAGGGCGGCGTGCGTCCGGGCTCGGACGAGTACCTGCGCGGGTTGCGCGCGATTGCCGACGAGTTCGGGCTGCTGCTGATCTTTGACGAGGTCCAATCCGGCATGGGCCGGACCGGGAAATTGTTCGCCTATGAATGGTCGGGCGTCGCCCCCGACGTTATGGCGGTCGCGAAGGCCTTGGGCGGCGGGTTTCCGATCGGCGCGTGCCTCGCGACCGAACGCGCCGCGGTCGGCATGGTGCCCGGGACCCACGGCTCGACCTTTGGCGGGAACCCGCTCGCGGTCGCGGCCGGCAACGCGGTCCTCGACGTGATGCTCGCACCCGGCTTCTTCGATCGGGTCGAGGCCACCGCGCGGCTGTTTCGCGGCCGGCTCGACGAGCTCGTCAGATCGTATCCAAAGCTGTTCGCCGAGTTGCGCGGCGCCGGCCTCTTGCTCGGCATCCGCTGCGTCGTGCCGGCCGGCGATTTCGTGACCCGGCTGCGCGAGAACGGGCTGTTGGCGCTGACCGCGGGCGACAATGTGCTGCGGCTGTTGCCGCCGCTCGTCGTCGGCGAGGGCGAAATCGGCCAGGCGATGGACATCCTGCACAAGGTCGCGCGCGAATGGCCGGTGTAAGGCGGGCCGCGCGCAAGCCGGCTCTCGTCGAAGAGCGGCTTGGCCCACGCCACTTTCTCGATATCGACCGGCTCGACAGCGGCGAATTGCGCGGGATCATCGATATCGGCGTCGCCTACAAGAACGGGCGTCGCGACCGGGTGCTCGCCGGCAAGACCCTGGCGATGATCTTCGAAAAGCCGTCGACCCGGACCCGCGTCTCGTTCGAAGTGGCAATGCGCCAGCTCGGCGGCGACACGATCTATCTGAACACCCTCGACAGCCAGCTTGGCCGCGGCGAGACCGTCGCCGACACCGCGCGCGTCCTGTCGCGCTATGTTGACGCGATCATGATCCGCACCAACCGTCCGCAAAAGCTCGAAGAGCTGGCGCAATACGCGACCGTGCCGGTCGTCAACGGGCTGACCGACGCCTCGCATCCGTGCCAGATCATGGCCGATGTGATGACCTTGCAGGAAAAGAAGGGGTCGCTCGGCGGGACGACCGTGGCGTGGAGCGGCGACGGCAACAATGTCGCGACGAGCTGGGTCCATGCCGCGGTGCGCTTCGGGTTCGCACTGCGGCTCGCCTGCCCGAAGGAGCTGTCGCCGGCGCCCGCGCTGATCGAGTGGGCGCGAAACGAGGGCGGTCGCGTCACTCTGACGACCGACCCCGGTGAGGCGGCGGCGGGTGCCGATTGCGTCGTCACCGACACCTGGGTCTCGATGGGCGACGAGTTGGGCGGCACGCGCCATAACCTCTTGGCGCCCTACCGGGTCGACGAGGCGCTGATGGCGCTGGCCAAACCCGACGCGATCTTTATGCATTGCCTGCCGGTCAAGCGCGGTGAGGAAGTCACCGCCGGGGTTGTCGACGGCCCGCAATCGGTAGTCTGGGACGAGGCCGAAAACCGCCTGCATGCGCAAAAAGGGATCCTGACCTGGTGCCTCGACTGAATCGCCAAACCGCCGCCTCCCGCATGCGGCGAGCGGACATCCGAACTTGACCGCGCCGACGACCGCTGCCGCGGACGACCTCGTCCAGCCGTTTCAGATCGAGCCGTTCGCGTTGCGCGGGCGGCTTGTCCGGCTCGGCCCGGCGATCGACCGCATCCTGTCGCAGCATGCTTATCCCGAGCCGGTCGCGGCCATGCTGGGCCAGGCGATCACGCTCGCCGTCCTGCTTGCCGGTGCGCTCAAATATGACGGCGTCTTTACGTTGCAGACCAAGGGCGACGGCCCGATCCGGATGATCGTCGCCGATGTGTCGACCGACGGTGCGGTGCGCGGCTATGCCCAGTACGACCAGGCCAAGCTCGACCAGGCCAAGCTCGACGCGGTCGCTGCAGGAGGCGAAGAGACCGGATTGTCGGTACCGCGGCTGCTCGGCGGCGGCTATATCGCCTTTACCGTCGACCAGGGCGAGGAGACCGACCGCTACCAGGGCATCGTCGAACTAACCGGCGCCACCTTGGCCGACTGCGCGCAGCATTATTTCCGGCAGTCGGAGCAGATCCAGGCCGGGATCAAGCTCGCGGTCGGCCGCACGGAGCCGAAGGGAGCGTGGCGCGCCGGCGGGCTGATGCTGCAGCGGGTGCCGCCGGAGGGCGGCTATGGCGTCATCGCCGACGATGTCGAGGATGGCTGGCGGCGCGCGATGGTGCTGATGAGCTCGGCCACCGCGGGCGAGCTGGTCGATCCCGGCCTGACGCCGCACCGCCTGTTGTTCCGCCTGTTTCACGAGGACGGTGTGCGGGTCTACGACACTCATTTGCTGGAGGCGCGCTGCCGGTGCTCGCGCGAGCGCATCGAGACGATCCTGCGCGCCTTCCCCGCCGACGAGCTCGACGACATGCAAAAGGAGCGCGTGACGACGGTCACCTGCGAATTCTGCAGCCGCCGCTACACCTTTGACGCCGACGAGATCAGCCGCCTCGCCCCGGCGTGACACCGGCGCCCTAAGCCCAATTATTCGGCGACGCGGCCCGGAGAAGACAAGCGAATGACCAGCTTCTCGAACACCTTCGGCCTCGCGCTTCGCAATTTTACGACTTGGCCGGAGCTGCCCGACCCGCAAGCGTTGATCGCGTATGCGGTCAAGGCCGAGGCGCTGGGTTTCGACTCGGTCTGGGTGTGGGACCACATCCTGCTCGGGGTCGACCCGCCGTTTCCGATCGTCGACCCGCTGACCCTGCTCGCCGCCATCGCCGCCCGCACCGCCACGATCAAGCTTGGCACAGGTGTGCTGGTGCTGCCGTTGCGCAACCCGGTCGTGCTGGCCAAGGAACTGGCGAGCCTCGATCTGATCGCCGGCGGGCGGCTGCTGCTCGGCATGGCGTCGGGCTGGTACAAGCGCGAATTCGACGCCGTCGGCGTGCCGTTCAACGAGCGCGGCCGGATCATGGACCGCAACCTCGAGATCCTGCGCCGGCTGTGGACCGAGGACCAGGTCAACGGCGAATACCCGCCGCATGTGCTGCGCGGCTCGAACATGGCGCCAAAGCCGTCGCCGGTGCCGCCGATCCTGATCGGCGGCTATGTCGACCGCGTCCTGAAGCGCGCGGCGCTGAACGGCGGCTGGCTGACGTATTTCTACACGCCCGAGGGCTTTGCCCAATCCTGGGCCAAGGTTCGCAGCTTTACCGAGGCCGCCGGAAAAGACCCGGATGCGCTCCTCAACGCCAACCAATTGGCGATCCGTGTTGGTGCGTCACGTGAAGCGGTGGCGCCGGCGATGATGGAATGGCTCGGCCAGGAATGGGATTACGCGTCCTGGAGCCAGTCGACAAAGGATTCGGCGGTCATCGGCACCGTCGACGAATGCGTCGCTCAATTGCGCGCGCAACTGGCCGTCGGGGTGCAAAAGCTGATCCTGATCCCTTACCGCTACGAGCCCGACCAGGTCGAAATCATCGCCCGCGACATCATCCCAAGGCTGCGCGGCTGATCATGCGTTCGTGTTAGCCCCGCTGGCGCTCTGCTCGCGTCGGCGATGGATAAATCGCTTAATCGCTTCGAACTCTTCGGCAGTCACCGGCAGCAGAATCTCTGCGCCTTCCCAATCGGCCGCCGCGGTCGGTGGAATTTCGGAGTAGTCGATCTCCTCCGCAGGCGTATCAAGGAGCTGCGTGAAATACTTTTTCGGCTTATCCGGACGTGTACTCATAGTAAATCTGTTGCTCCGTTGGGTTAGCGCGTCGCATCGAGATGATCCGGCATTTCCGATTGCGCGGCGTATAAATAATCACCACCACACGCCCGTACAATTCGCCCAGCACCATAAAGCGCGGCTCTTTGGAGCGGCGCCGTCTCGTGTCCGCCCGCCGCACGAGGGCGCCGCGGAATACAATGCGCGCCGCCTCGAAGACAAAATCACGGTCGGCAAAGGTATCGTGGCTCTTTTTGCGGTTCCATTCGAAATCATCGTCGGTGTAAGGCGAGACCCATAGTCTATAGACTGCCGCCATTCAGCCGGCTACGTCAGCGGCATCTCGGGCAGAGTGACGATGTCGACGCCGGCGGCTTCGAGGCCTTGGCGGACGGCGCGGGCGGCGATCACGGCCGAGGGCTCGTCGCCGTGCAGGCACAAGGTGTCAAGCCGCACCTTCAACCGTTTGCCCGTCCGCGAGATGATCTCGTCGTCGACCACCATCCGCACCACCCGGTCGCGGATTTCGTCGGCGTCGTGCAATACCGCACCCGGCACCTTGCGCGAGGTCAAATTGCCGTCATCGTCGTAGAGCCGGTCGCAGAACCCCTCGCGGGCGAGCGGCAACCCCAGCTCCTGCGCCGCCTTCTCCATCTGCGAGCCGGCGAGCGCCACATAGATCAGGTCGCGGTCGACCGTTTTCATCGCCCGCCCGACAGCGAGCGCCAATTCGATGTCCTCGGCCGCCATGTTGTTGAGCGCGCCGTGGGTTTTGACATGCGTTACCTTGCCGCCGACATAGGCCGCCATCGCCTGCAATGCGCCGATCTGGTAGGCGATCATGTATTCAAGGTCGCGCGGATTGGTGTCGACCCGCCGGCGGCCAAAGCCCCAAATATCGTTGAAACCGGGATGCGCGCCGATGCTGACTCCCTCGGCGGCGGCGAGGCTGACGAGCCGGTGCATCGTCACCGGGTCGCCGGCATGAAAGCCGCAGGCGATGCTGGCCGAGCGGATGATCTTCATCAACGACGCGTCGTCGCCCATTTCCCAGGCGCCAAAACCCTCGCCCATGTCGGCGTTCAAATTGATCGCTTTTGCCATGCTCGGCTCCTCGCTCTATCGTCCCGCACCATGTGACATTCGCCGAATGTAGCAAGATCGATTGTAGCAAGGAATCCGATGCCGGTGCGTTTCCTGTCGGTTGGGGACCGCGCGCTCGCGGTCGAGTTCGGCGATGCCGTCGACCGCGCGCTGAGCCGCCGGGTGCTCGCTCTCGACCGCGCCATCCGCGCGGCGCCGCCGGCGGGCGTGATCGAGACCGTGCCGAGCTTCCGCTCGCTGCTGGTGCATTACGACCCGCTCGCGACCGCGCGGGCGGAACTAGAGCACGCCCTCGGCGCGCTGATCGACCGCGACACAGGCGGCGAGGCCGGCGCCCGGCTGTGGCATATCCCGGTGTGCTATGCCGGCGAACACGCCCCCGATCTCGACGAGGTCGCGCAGCTGACCGGGCATGCCGCGGCCGAAATCGCGAGTTTGCACAGCGGCACGCGATACCACGTCTACATGCTGGGGTTTCTGCCGGGGTTTCCCTATATGGGCGATTTGCCGGCGGAGCTGGCTTTGCCGCGCCGTGCGGACCCGCGGGTGCGGGTGCCGGCCGGGTCGATCGCGATCGCCACCACCCTGACCGCGATCTATCCCTACGAGAGCCCCGGCGGCTGGCATCTGATCGGCGCCACCCCGATCCGCTTTTTCGATCCCGCCCGCAACCCGCCGTCCTTGCTCGCGGCCGGCGACGCGGTGCTGTTCGACCCGATCGACCCCGACATGCTCGCCGCGATCCGCCAGGCGGTCGAGAACGGCGGCTACGCGCTCGAGAGCGAGCCGCTCGCGGCATGAACATCACTGGGAAAGCATATCAAGACGGGCGTCGTAATCGCTTGTGCCGGCACCGCTGCCCCTTGACCGGACTTGATCCGGTCATCCACGTCTTTCGGCCCGAGCCCAAGAAAGGCGTGGATGGCCGGGACAAGCCCGGCCACGGAGATGTAAGACGGCTTTGAGAGACTTTCCTGCGCCCAAACCCGCTGGCCTCGGCAGCCCGGGGCTACGGGTGGTGAAGCCCGGTCTGCACACGACGGTGCAGGATCTTGGTCGGGTCGGGTACCAGGCGCAGGGCGTCCCGGTGTCGGGCGCGCTCGACCCGGTGGCGCTGCGGCTCGGCAACGCGCTCGTCGGCAATCCCGAGAGTGCCGCGGCGCTCGAGCTCCTGGTCAGCGGCGCCAGCCTCCAGATCGCCGCCGACAGCGTGCGGTTGGCGGTCGCCGGCGCCGGAGCGACCCTGGCGGTCGGCGCGCCGGCGCGGGTCGTTCCGGCCTGGCAAAGCGTCACCCTGGCGCAGGGTGAGGTTGTCGAAATCGGCCTCGGCCGCGAATCGGTCTGCGCCTATCTCGCGGTCGAGGGCGGGATCGACGTGCCGTTGGTCCTGGGCAGTGCCTCGACCTATGTCCGCGCCGGATTTGGCGGGGTGGAGGGCCGGACATTGCGGCGCGGCGACCTGGTGCCGTTGGCGCTCGCGCAAGCATCCGAGCGGGCCGAGCAGCGCCTCCCCTCCCCGCCCCCGGCTGCCTCCGAACAACCGATCCGGGTCGTCCTTGGTCCGCAGCAGGATCGTTTTACCGAGGCGGCGATCACCGCCCTGCTGGAGTCCGAGTTCCGCATCTCGAAAAACGCCGACCGCATGGGAATGCGTCTCGACGGCCCGGCGCTCCGTCACCGCGACGGCTGGGACGTCGTCTCCGACGCGATCGCCACCGGCGCCGTCCAGGTGCCGGGCTCGGGCCAGCCGATCCTTTTGCTCGCCGATCATCAGACGACCGGCGGCTATCCAAAGATCGCGACCGTGATCTCGGCCGATGTGCCGGTCGTCGGCCGGCGGCGGCCGGGCGACGCGATCCGCTTTGCCGCGGTCTCGATCGCCGAAGCCGAACAGCTCGCCCGCGACCAGGAACGCCGCATCGCCGCCCTCGTCGCCGCCTTCGAGCCGGTGCCCGGCGGCGGCATCGACCCCGCCTCGCTCTATGCCGGCAACCTGATCAGCGGCGTTGTCGCCGCCACCGAATGACCCTAAAAATGGCCCCGGGCGGAGCCGGGGCTGGCGTCGAAGTTCAGCGCTCAATAGCCGTAGGGCTGAGCCGTCCTGCTGGCGGAAGGCGACACGTATTGGTCTTGGGACGGCGTCGTCGCACCGTATGGTCCGTAGGCCGGGGTGCCGTAGGCGTTGGGCCACGAAGTGGTCGCGTTGCCGTACCCGTTGTAAGCCGGCGGTGCATAGGTCGGGCTCGGCGCCGGCGCGTAGGTCGGCGTATAGGCTCCGACCGCCGGAGTTGGCGTGCCATAGGTGCCGCCGGCGGCGCTGCCGTAGCTCTGCGGCGGGGTGCTCGACCCGACTTGCGGCGCCATTCCGCAGACCAGGTCGCCGCCCGCATTCTGCACGCTGCCGTTGCAGCGGTCGGCATGCCACAATTGCGTCGTCTGCCAGGTGCCGTCGCCCTTGGAGCAGAACGCCGTCAGGGTGTCCTCGAGCATCCGCACTTCCTTGCAGGTGTTGCGGTAAGGGCCTTGCGGGATCGTCCCTTCGGCGGTTTGCTGGGCGGCGTAAGGTTGCGTCTTCCCTTGGTAAGCATAAGGCTGCGCTGCGGCTTGCCCGGCGTCGGACTGTGCCGCCGGTTCACTCGCATAAGGTTGGGTCATCGTCTGCGCCGAGGCGGGTGCGGCGAACATCGCACCGGCAAGCAGCAGCGCGGGAGATGCGGCGAGTACGGATTTCATGCTCCGCTCCTTTGGTATGGTACTCATCCCGAAACAACCAGTCGCGGAAATTGATCCCGGCGATCCTCGGCAGCGAAGACGAGCCGAAAGGCCGCGCCGCTTTGGCGTGGCGCTGTCGCACCGTCGAGATCGCGATCTCGGCTGCGGACCGATAAGATGCCGCCGGTGAGCCTGCTTCTGAACCTGCTTTGGATCGTCTTTGGCGGCTTGTGGATGGCCATCGGCTGGCTGGTGGCGGCGGTGGTCATGGCGATCACGATCGTCGGCCTGCCGTGGACGCGCGCCGCCTTTACCATCGCCGTCTACACGTTGCTGCCCTTCGGCAAGACCGCCGTGTCGCGCGCCGCCTACGCCGGCCGCGAAGATCTGGGCACTGGTGCGCTCGGGACGCTCGGCAACGTCATCTGGTTTGTCTTTGCCGGCTGGTGGCTGGCGCTCGGGCATCTGATCTTCGCACTGGGCCTCGCCATCACCATCATCGGCCTGCCATTTGCCTGGGCGCATCTGAAGCTCGCCAATCTCGCGCTGTGGCCGATCGGCAAGATGATCGTCCCGACCGAGTAGGCACCGCCGTGCCCCGGCTCGATGCTGGCCGCAGGTGAGGGATTTCATCGAAAAATGTCCAGACACCTGATCTCAACCTGATAAAACAGACGGAACAGGTGGAAGCGGAAGAAACGCTTGCCTGGCGGCGCTTCATGCCGCTTTTCGCCTGCCGCGCGGCCCGCGGAAGCTTGAGAGGAGCCGAATGGCTGCATTGAGCTATGTTCACGGCGCCAGCGAAACGCCGCTGATCGGCGAGACCATCGGCGCCTATTTCGACCAAGCCGTCGAGCGATACGGCGACGGCGACGCGCTCGTCGTGCGCCACCAGCAAATCCGCTGGAGCTGGCGCGAGCTCGCCAAACGGGTCGACGATTTCGCCGCCGGCTTGCTGGCGCTCGGGGTGAAATCCGGCGAGCGGATCGGCATCTGGTCGCCCAACAACGCCGAATGGGTCGTAACCCAGTTCGCCACCGCCAAAGCCGGGCTGATCCTGGTCAACATCAACCCGGCCTATCGCGTCACCGAGCTCGAATACGCACTGAACAAATCGGGCTGCGCCGCCCTGATCACCGCCGCCCGGTTCAAGTCGAGCGACTATCTGGCGATGCTCGGCGAACTGGCGCCGGAGCTGAAATCGGCCGCTCCCGGCGAGTTGCGGGCGCCGCGCCTGCCGGCGCTGCGGACGGTGATCACCATCGGCGACGAGAATGTGCCGGGCGCGGTGCGTTTCGATGCGCTCTACGACCGTGGCGGCAGCGGCGAGCGCCATCGGCTGGCGGCTCTCGCGGGTCAACTGCAGTTCGACGACCCGATCAACATCCAATTCACCTCGGGCACCACCGGGTTCCCGAAAGGCGCCACCCTGACCCACCACAACATCCTGAACAACGGCTTCTTTCTCGGCGAAGGAATGAGGCTCAGCGCGGGCGACCGGGTCTGCATCCCAGTGCCGCTCTATCACTGCTTTGGCATGGTGATCGGCAATCTCGGCTGTCTGACGCACGGCGCCGCGATGGTCTACCCGAGCGAGGGCTTCGACCCGCTCGCAACCCTCGAAGCGGTCGAGGCCGAGCGCTGCACGGCACTCTATGGCGTGCCGACAATGTTCATCGCCGAAATGGATCACCCGGACTTTGCCAAATTCGATTTGTCATCGCTGCGCACCGGCATGATGGCCGGCAGCCCGTGCCCGATCGAGGTCATGAAACGCGCGGTCGAGCGCATGCATTTGCGGGAGATCACGATCGGCTACGGCATGACCGAAACCAGCCCGGCCAGCTTTCAATCCTCGATCGACGACCCGATCGAGCGCCGGGTCTCGACCGTCGGCCGGGTGCACCCGCATGTCGAGGTCAAGATCGTCGACACCGAAGGCCGCATCGTGCCGCGCGGCACGCCCGGCGAGCTGCTGACCCGCGGCTATCTGGTCATGCTCGGCTATTGGGATGACGAAGAAAAAACCCGCGAGGCGATCGACCCGGCGCGCTGGATGAAGACCGGCGACCTCGCCACAATCGACGACGACGGCTATTGCAACATCGTCGGCCGGATCAAGGACATGGTGATCCGCGGCGGCGAAAACGTCTACCCGCGCGAGATCGAGGAATTTCTGTACCGGCATCCGAAAATCCGCGACGTGCAGGTGATCGGCGTGCCCGACCCTCGATACGGCGAGGAATTGTGCGCCTGGGTGCGGCTGCATGAGGGCGAAACCGCGACCCCGGAGGAGATCCGCAGCTTCTGCCAGGGGCAGGTCGCGCATTACAAAATCCCGCGCCACGTCAAATTTGTCGACGGGTTCCCAATGACCGTCACCGGCAAGGTCCAGAAATTCGTCATGCGCGAGCAGACGATCGCCGAACTGGGCCTCGAGACCGAGAAGACCGCGTAGAATCACGTCGCTCCTGAAAGCGCGCGCGAAACGATCTCGTTCAAAGGAAGTCGTTATTCCGAGATGCCCCGACGGGCTAGGCCCGGAACCTTGAACACAGCAGTCATCCCGGCATTCGTCGGTCGGTATGCCCGGGTTCCGGGCTCACGGGCTGTGCCCGCGCCCCGGAATGATGAGGTGGACGGCCCCTGCTCCCCGGCATCGAGGCGCCATAAGGCGGTCGTGTCGCATATGAGGGGCGCAAAGAGCCTGCCCCAGGCTAGAACCGGGGCGCGCCTGAAGCACGCACAGTGGTAAGACAGTTGCTGCTTTCGGCTTCCGACGATCGTTTCGCATGCTTTGAGGAGAGCGCAGATGGCATCGAGCTCCGATATCGACGCGGTGCTGCGCCGCGCCGTCGAGGCCGGCGACGTGCCCGGCGTCGTAGCACTGGCGGCGACCGACCGCGGCGTCGTTTACGAGGGCGCGTTCGGGCGGCGCGATCTTGCCGCCGGCCCGGCGATGACGCTCGACACGATCTTCCGCATCGCCTCGATGACCAAGGCGGTGACCTCGGTTGCGGCGATGCAATTGGTCGAGGAGGGCAAGCTCGCGCTCGACGAGCCGATAGGCCGGGTCCTGCCGGAGCTGGCAGCGCCCTATGTGCTGCAAGGGTTCGACCCCGCGGGAAAGCCGCGGCTGCGGCCGTCGGCCCGCGCGATCACCTTGCGCCACCTGCTGACGCACACCGCGGGCTTTGGCTACGAGATGCTGAACAGCGAGCTGATCCGCTATATCGCCGCCACCCACACGCCCTCAGCCAGCACCGGCGAGCTCGCTTCGCTACGGCTGCCGTTGCTGTTCGATCCCGGCGAGAAGTGGCAATACGGGATCAACACCGACTGGGTCGGGCGCGCCGTCGAAGCCGCGAGCGGCAAGGCGCTCGACGAATATTTCCGGGACCATGTCCTTACTCCGCTCGGCATGAGCGACAGCGGGTTCGCGCCGTCCGCCGCGCAGAGCGAGAGGGTGGTGAGCGTGCATCGGCGCAAGGCGGACGGGTCGCTCGAACCGATCGCGATCGACCTGCCGCCGCAGAAATCCGAGTTTTTCTCGGGTGGCGGCGGGCTCTATTCGACCGGGCCAGACTATCTGAATTTTCTACGGATGCTGCTTGGCGAAGGGAGCTCGGGCGGCGTTCGATTGCTGCGGCCGGAAACCGTCGCGGAAATGGGGCGCAACCAGGTCGGCGATCTCGCGGCCGGGATCATGCGGACGGTCATGCCCGAGCGGTCCAACGATTTCGTGTTGTTTCCGGACGGCTCGTGCCGCTGGGGCCTCGCCTATATGATCAACACCCAACCCGGATCCGACGGCCGCAGCGCCGGCAGCCTGAGCTGGGGCGGCATCTTCAACAGCTATTACTGGATCGACCCGCCGCGACGCCTCGCCGCCGTGATCATGACCCAGATCCTGCCGTTTGCCGACCCCAGCGCCCTCGCCCTCTACGCCGCCTTCGAGCGCGAACTATACGCGGCGCTGCGTCCGGCCTGACCCCCGTCACGGCGGGAGCGGCCAGCCACCCGCGCGGCAGCATTCAAGCGCGGCGCATGCCTTCGGCCTTTGCTGTGTCCCACCTGACCCGATCCGGCAAAGACTATTCTCGGAACTCCTTCATGCCGAGGGCCGGTTCAACCCGGTTCGCCGCCGGCAGGCCAGACCTTGTTCGCAATCGGCCCGGTATCGCCGACGGTCTCGACAAAACGCACTCGATCTCCGACCCGCAGCTTGTCGAATCCGCCTTGGATCATGCTGTTGCGATGGAAGTAAAGCTGACTTCCTTCCGGGGTCCGGATAAAGCCATGATCTTCGATGGGGTAGAGTTGCGCGACCTCTCCGGCAGCCAATTCTTCGTGCGGCTTCACGTTGCCGTTCATCCGCCGTTTGTATTCAGACAGCTGGCGCTCGGCGGCTTTGAACGCCTCGCGCAGGCAAACATGAAGATCGGGCTCGGCGTATTTCTGCTGAACCCGGTGCGGCTCGCGGCTGACCACCAATTCGCCACCGGGCACCTGCATCTCGATATGGACCTCATAAAGGTTGCCGGTCTTGTGCTGCTGATGCAGCAATTCGACCGCAACGCGGCACCCGATCAGCCGCGTGGAACGGCGTTCGAGCTTGTCGACCCAGTCGCGGATTTCCGCTTCGGCTTGCGGCGATGACGACAGGTTGTGAAAAGCGATGGCGAGGGGCTTGTCCATGAATGTTGCTCCGTTCCTCGGTTCGGCGCTGGCGCGTCAATAGCGCAGAATGGCCGCCGCGATGTCGGATGCGGGCAGCGCTTCGTGGCTGACGGCCATAACCGACCCGCCGTGACGCAGGGTCATCACCGCCGCATAGTCGAGGAGATCGAGATCGTCCTCGGCAGGACTGTCGCTGGCGACGCTCTGTCCGGCCGCCGCGTCGATTTGGCCCCAGAAGTGGCGGTCGCAATCGACAAACAGCACGTCGATCCGACCCTCGACCGCGGCTCCGACGATTTCTGCGGGATCGGCCGCGGCCTTGCCGGTCCCGCGCAGCCCACCGAGACGACCGAGGGCCGCCTCGCGCGCCGCGACATGCGTCGGGGCGATCAGCGCGCAGACCCGTCGGCGCAGCTCCTCCTCGGACAACGCGTCGGGATTTTCCGCCATGCCGACCGGCAGAATCTCCGGCCATCCCGCGATTTCCCGGAAATGGCCGAGCACCTGCGACTGTGCCGCCACGACAACCGGCGCCGGGCGGCGCTTGATATGCGGCGCCACCGCTGTCGCGATGCGCTGCAGCAGATCGAGTAACTCCGTCTTGCCGATCTCATCGGGGGCCTCGCCGATGGTCTGGGCGTGGGCGACGGCGCCGTGGCGGCTCTCCGGCCGGGCGTATTTGGTCTGATACAGGGTCGCGTCCCTGATGAAATCGACCCCTTGCGGAAGATCGCCCGCGGGAGCGGCGGCAAGACGCCATCGCGACCCTTCGTAAAGGCGGGTGCGAGCCTCGCTGATCGCCAAGAGCCAGAACCGCCCGGCATCGTCGAGGATCGGCAGCAGCGGCTTGATGTGAAAACAGCGGCCCAGCAGCCCCTCTTCCGGGACCGCCAACGGCAGGCGATGCACCCGGTGAAAATCGGGCGCAAGAAAAACGGCCAGACCCGGCTGCTGGTGCCGCCAGAAATTCTCGTCATCGATCAGCGCTTGGGCCGGCGCCAGCAAGGCTTCCGCGACCGGTTTGGGATAATTCTTGCGGATTCGTTTGGCCGTGCCCGCGATCAGGTTCTTCAGACGAATCGGGTCCTGACGTATCTCCCGACCGGCGACATGGGTGGGCAGGTAAAGCGAGACCGCGGGCCGCGCGTCGACCGCCACCAGTTCGCTCAGGTCGTCGCTGCTGAACATGTTCGACCTCGGTTCGGGACCTTCTGCCACTCCGAACACCGTTGAACGGGGCCTAAGTTCCGAGGGAAACTGGGATGCGGGAAAGCGCCGAACCAGTCGTGAGCCGGCTATGGCCGGTGCGGCGGGCGACAGTCCCGGTCGGTAGTCTTTGCGTGCTATAAGACCACGATGCTGACGCTTTCCGAGGTCACCTACCGCATCGAAAAGCGGCGCCTGCTCGATCGCGCCAACTTGCAGATCCCGGACGGCGCCAAGGTCGGGCTGGTCGGCCGCAACGGTGTGGGCAAGTCGACCCTCCTCGACCTGATCCGCGGCGTCCTCGAACCCGAGGACGGCACGATCGAATTGCCGGGCCGCCGGCGCATCGGCTTTCTCGCTCAGGAAGCGCCGGGCGGCGCCGCCACCCCGTTCGACACCGTGCTCGCCGCCGACCGCGAGCGCACCCGCCTGTTGGCCGAGCGCGACGCCGATCCGGCGCCGTTGCGCCTGGCCGAGATCGAGACCCGTCTCTTCGAGATCGACGCGCATTCAGCGCCGAGCCGGGCCGGGCGCATGCTCGCCGGGCTTGGCCTCGACGACGCGATGCAGCAGCGGCCGCTCGATGATCTCTCGGGCGGCTGGCGGATGCGGGTGGCGCTCGCTGCGGTGCTCTTCCCCGAACCCGATCTGTTGCTGCTCGACGAGCCGACCAACCATCTCGACCTCGAAGCGGCGCTGTGGCTCGAACGGTTTCTGCGCGGCTACCGGCGGACCCTGATCCTGGTCAGCCATGACCGGCGCGTGCTGAACGCGGTGACGACGATGACCGCGCATCTCGACCGCGGCAAGCTGACGACCTATTCGGGCGGGTTCGACGCGTTTTTGCGGGCGCGGCGGGAGAACGCCCAGCGGCTCGCTGTCGTCGCCAAGCAGCAGGCCGAGCAGCGGCAGAAATTGCAGGCCTTTGTCGACCGGTTCCGCGCCAAGGCGTCAAAGGCGCGCCAGGCGCAAAGCCGGCTGAAGGCGCTGGCCCGGCTCGAGCCGGTGGTGCTCGCCGCGGACGAGCCGCCGCCGCGGATTTCGTTCCCCGAGCCGCCGCGGCTTGCCCCGCCGCTCGTCTCGCTCGACCGCGCGAGCGTCGGCTACATGCCGGGGAAGCCGGTGTTGTCGCGGCTCGACCTGCGGCTCGACCCTGACGACCGGATTGCGCTCCTCGGCGCCAACGGCAACGGCAAGACGACGTTGGCGCGCCTGCTCGCCGGCCGGCTGGCGCCCGCGGGCGGGACCATGACCGTGTCTCCCAAGCTGCGCTGCGGCTACTTCGGGCAGCACCAGATCGAGGAGATGCGGCCGCACGAATCGGCCTACGACCATCTGTCGGCGCTGATGCCGGCGGCTCTGCCCGAGACGGTGCGCGCCCGGCTCGGCGGCTTTGGCTTTGGCGAAGACAAGGCCTTTGTCCCGGTCGGCGAGCTGTCGGGCGGCGAGCGGGCGCGGCTCAACCTCGCGCTCGTGACCCACGACGCGCCGGCGCTGCTGGTCCTCGACGAGCCGACCAACCATCTCGACCTCGAGGCCCGCGAGGCGCTGGTTCAGGCGATCAACGAGTTTGCCGGGGCGGTGGTCCTGGTCAGCCATGACTGGCATTTGCTGGAGCTGGCGGCCGATCGGCTGTGGCTGGTCGCGGACCGCACCGTGCGGCCCTTTGACGGCGACCTCGACGATTATCGCCAGCTGGTTTTCGAACGCGCCGGAGGCATCGACGGCAACGGTTCCGCCGTACCGGGCGAGCGCCAGGCGGCGCGGCGGCGGGCCGCCGAGACCCGGCGCGCGCTCGACCCGCTGCGCCGGCGTGCCCGCGAGGCCGAGGAGACGGTCGCGCGCCTGTCGCAAGAGCGCGCGGCACTCGACCGCGGCCTCGCCGAACTCAACGGCGCCCCGGATCAACGGGGGCGCCATCGGCGACACGCTGAAGCGGCGCGCAGAGCTGATTCGCCGAATCGCCGAAGCCGAAACCGAATGGCTGACGACCGAGGAAGCGATCGAGCGCGAGGTGCGGAAATAAGCTCGGTGCGGCACATCCGGCGGTGCCGGGAAGCGCCACTTCGATTGCAGCCTCGTCAAACAGCCGCTTCCCTCGGGCGGCAGCGCGGCCCGTCAGATACGTGCCGCGGCGTTGCCGGGCATTTCGGCCCCAACACTTGCCGCCGCCTTGCCGAGCGGTAACCATAAGGTATAGGCGCAGGCAAAATATGCGCCGAATTCAGCGCGGCTGATAGCCGCACGAGCTGGGCGATCACACTAATCTATTTTGACAAGCTTACCCGAAGCAGTCTATTTCAATTCGCAGACAGGGGAACTCTCGATCTAGGCTGGATTCCCAAAAACGAGGCGCGAACGTCGCCCGGCCGGAACCCTTCTTGGAGTTGATTTTGCCATGGCCGACAGTCCCGCGATCACCGATCGGAACCTTGAAGCGACGACAAACATTTCGCTCAAGCGGGAGCCGGCCTGTTTCGCGTTTTTGTCGCCGCGCTCGGTGTCGGCGCCGATGCCGGTCGACTCGATCAACCTCGACCTTGCCTCGGCCGACTATTTCGACGGGCGCGCGTCGTTGTGGACGACGCTCGAAATGCGCTCTTCGGTCAGCGACGAGCACCCGACCGCGCTGCTCGGTTTCGACGAGACTTTCTTGCGGCCGTTCGCGCGCGCCCTGATCGAAGCGGCGACCACCCGCGCCGCCTACCGGATGACGATCCTGAACGAGACCCGCGATCCCGAGCGCTGCCGGGTCGTCGAATACGTGACCGGCTCCGGCAAGGCGCTGCACGAGCTGATTTTGCAGCCCTTCGACAATGTCGTGCTGATTAGTGCTGCGACGGGCAAGGACGGCGACGAAACCTTGTTCCAGCTGCCGCGCACCGACAGCTTTCTGCGCTCCTTCGCCAAAATGGCGTATGTCGCCGACCACGCTTTGCACGATCTGCTCGACGACATGGAGCGGCTCGCCCGCCAGCGAAAACCGGTAGCGGGGTAGAGCCGACTGCTACGGCGGTCCAGAGGACGGGGCATTTTCACCGCTTCCTGCCGGCAGGGGGCGGCGTGTTGCTGCCGCCCGCCTGCTCGCGGAGTGGTGACGTCGGCCTTACGGCTGCTGGTTCGGCGGAATGTAATTGCCGCCTGACGCCTTCGGACCAACGGACTGGCCGGACGGCGTGGTGTAGCGGCCGGTCGGCGAATATTCCTGCCCGCCTTGGGGACCCGACATTGGCGCTGGCGGGGCCGCCGGATTGCCGAGGTTTCCCGACTGTATGCGGCCCAGCTCTTCGCGGTTGAGCTGCGCCGTCGTGTCGCCGGTCAGCGCGGCCCTGCGCGCCATGTGATGATGGAAATGGTGCATTGCGTGGGCGTGCCGGTGAGCGGGCGGCATCGCCGAGTTCGCCGCTGGCGCCGGCGCGCCGCCGCCGCTGTACGGTGTCAGACCCGGACCGCCCGGATTTGGACCGGGGGTCCCGACCGCATTTCCGCCGCTCGGGTTTTGCGCCCAGACCGGCGCGGCGATGATAAGCGCTGCCGCGACGGCAACGCCGCTCAGGAGATGCTTCATGCCGATCGTCCTCTCTCGCATTTCACGTTGTCTCGACCAAAATAGCCTGGTTCGCCCCTGGCAAAAAGCCGCGGTCCTGGCAAAAAGCCGCAGCCGCTGCCGGCCAACCGTCACCTTCGCCGCTCAGACCGCCGGCCGCACCCGGCTCGGCAGCGTCCGCCGTGGCCGACGTTCTAGTGTCATCCGGAGCACCAGGGCGTCGCGATCGGCCTGACCGCGGCGCCCGATGCCGCAAGGGCTAGCGCTGCGGCGCGCCGCTGGTGTACGGCGTCAGGCCCGGTCCGCCCGTATTCGGACCCGGCATGCCCATGCTGTTTCCTCCCGAGGACGCCGGCGGAGGCGGCGGCGGCTCGCCCCCCATCGGGGGCGGAGGCGGCGCGGCCCCGGCCCCACCCGACTGGATGCGCGCCAATTCCTCGCGGTTGAGCTGCGCCGTCGTGTCGCCGCCCAGCCCGGCCTTGCGCGCCATCTCGCGGTGGAAATTGCGCATCACCTTGGCGTGGTGATACATGCGGTGGTGATGTCCGGGCGGCGTCGCGGAGTTCGCTTCCGCAGGCGGAGGCGCCTCTGCGGCGCCGGGCATCGGCGCCGGCATCGCGGCCGGGGGCGGCGGCGCGCTGCCGGTGCTGTATGGTGTCAGGCCGGGTCCGCCCGGGTTTGGACCGGGTGTCCCAACCGAGTTCCCGCCGCTCGGGTTTTGCGCCCATACCGGCGCCGCGACGGCGAGCACGGCAGCAATGGCCACGCCGTTCAACAGATGCTTCATGGCTCTGATCCTCTGTAGCAGCTCCTGGATGTCAACACAGCGCACGCTCGCCCTGTCTCGGCGAGTGCCCAAATGCAAAAACCGAGACGGTACGTCGCCCTGTTCCTCTTTCACCCGACTTGATCGCGTCGCCTGTTCGCGATCCCTACCAATAATATGGCCGGGTTTGTCCTGTTTCAAGCGTCTGAGTAGCCCAATATGGCAGTGAATAACGGCAAAAGCGAGAAGACCAGACGGTGACGCTACCGCCGTTCCGGGAATTCCGCAGTACCGCTGGTCTGCCTCGGCGGGCGCGGACAGCGGCGTGTGTTTATTGGGTCAAGATAGTCCTCGTCCTGCCCAGCTCCGGCTGCTCCCGGCTCCCGTTCGGTTGCGCGGGCCGCGTCATACCAGCGAGGCTGCGGATATCTGAGCGGTTCCAACCGGCTTGCCGCGGGTCCCGCCCAGCGCAGCCCGCCGGGACCACGGGACGCCGACCTTCCAAGGCCGCGTTGCGCGTGGGACACGTCCGCGAACCCCGATGGAATGACGGAGTGCTGGACGTCCGCGTCTTGGGACATGGGAATCTGGGGATGTCCGGGCCGGTGGTACGATCTGCCCGACCGGCTGGGCGCCGACGCAACGGTCGCCGGACGCGTTCAGCCGCAAGTGGGAGTGGAGGACCGATCGGCCGACACGGCCCGGACATCCGCAGGCGCCTGCCGGAACGCCCACTCAAAGCAGCCCGTTGCACGCGGCGACCTTGCGCCGCCTCCCTCTTAAGCCAGCCGGCGCTTTACAGCTGAGCGCGTGACCTTAACCCTGGGCGGCGCGCTGCGCCGGATGTGAGAGGAAACCCTGCGTCGCCGGCTTGCTCGTCTTCTTGGTCGTCGACGATTTCGGCGATCTCGGCTTGCTCTTTCGCCTTGTCGTTTTGTGGGTGGTTCTATGGCTCGACGACCGCGCCGGCGACGCGGCGGTGGTGCTCGGCGTCGTCGGCGCCACCGCCGGCGCATTCGCTGCCGGGGCCGACGTGGCGGCAGGTGCCGAGGACGAGGCGCCGGCCGGCGCCTGGGCGCGGGCCCCCGGGGTCAGAGCGGTGGCGGCAGCAAACGCGCCGAGCGCAATCGCGCACATCAAAACCTTCATGGTGGAGCTCCGTTGACGATTTATCCCGCAAGCGCTCGTGACCTGCCCGGCTGCACTGCCGGCGCCACGACCGCCGCGTTAATGAGTGACTTGACGACAGTACCACAAATTGGGCGCGACCGCCTACAAACATCGTCCCGAGGCGTGACCGACGCAAAAGAAAAACGCCGCGGATTGCTCCGCGGCGTCTGGCGGAACCCTTCCGAGGAAGGGTTCCTGAGCGATGGCGTGCGCCTTCTTAGGGGAACACGATCTCGACACGCCGGTTTTGCGGCTCGCGGACACCGAGCGGCGTCGGCACGCGCGGGTCGTTCATACCGCGGCCGGCCACTGCCATGTCGCTGCGCGGGATGCCGAGCCGTTCGAGCACCGCCGCCACCGCACCGGCGCGACGTTCGGACAGACGCTGGTTGTAGCCCGCCGAACCGGTCAGGTCGGTGTAGCCGGTGACCTGGATCTGCACCGCGCCGCCCGCCTTCCAATGCGCTGCCGCAGCTTCGAGGATCTGCATGCCCTCGGGCGTGATGTTGTATTTATCCCAGTCGAAGAAGACGAGATAAACCTGGTGCGTCGGCGGCGGCGGCGGGGCTGCCGGTGCCGGCGGCGGCGCTGCCGGCGGCGGCGCGCCGAACAGCATGGTTATGCTGGCGACGACGTTCTGCGATTGAACGCGCGAGCTGAACGACGCCGAATAGCAGCACGCCCCATGCACCGGCGCGAGCCGGTATTGCGTGGTCGTAAAGCTCGGCGTCGCGAAATAACGGTAGTCGATGTCAAGCGCCAGCGCCGGGTTGATCAGGTACCGGATGCCGGCGATCCCCTGATAGCCAAACTCCCACCGGTTGGCACTGATCCGGGGGCTGACCAACACCCCGGTCGTGGGGCCGGTCGGCACGGCTATGGTCGAGGTTGTCGACGCACCGGTGTCGACGTTCACCGCTCCGACACCGCCGCCGATGTGGGGCGTGATCGGCCATCCCAACGTGAAGTCAAACAGCGCGTTGGTCATAATCGCGTTGGAATGAGTATTACCCTGGACGTAGCCGCCAAGAGGACTCAAACTCGACAGCGAATTGAACCGGTAGCTGTACTCTTCCTCGAAGCGCCACGGTCCCCACATATAACCGGCGCGGACACCAGCGTTAAAGCCGCTGTCGAAATTGCCGGTCACGCTGTGGCTGACACTCTCGGTGCCCCTGCCATTCCTGATAGTTAACGTGTTGGTTTGGCTCTGTAGCTTGGTCCACCCGCCTTCGGGTCCAAGGTAAAAGGCCCCCGGTGGATACGGCCCAAAAAATTGGGCATGCGCCTGTACGCCGCCCAGCGCCATAGCAAGCGCTATGCCGGCGCCCAGCAGACCGCGATTTCTCATCCCTTACCTCCGGCCGCAAATACGCGTGTGACGATGGTCCTCGCGCCACCGTTCGCGCATCTTCACCATCCGGCCGCTCCAAGGCAAACGCTTTTTAGCGCAACCCGACGGTTTGCGGGAGATTCCTTGCAGAACAGGCAAGAACGCGGCATTTCTGCAACAGGCCGGAAGTAAGCCTCGGAATTCATGCCAATAGGACTGAGATATTTTAGCAACAGAAGGCGCCGCTTTCGCGGTCCGATACGCTTTGCCTGGAACCCGTTAGCGCAATCCGCTGTTTCCCTGCCTCGTCAAAGCGGCTCAACGCGCGGTGATACGGCACCCGGTTTACGGGTTGATCAACACGCCCGGATTGAGCGTACCCTGCGGGTCGAGGGTCTGTTTTGCCGCGCGCAGCGCCGCCGCGAACAAATCCGGACGCTGGCGGTCGTACCACGGCCGGTGGTCGCGGCCGACCGCGTGATGGTGGGTGATCGTCCCGCCGGCCGCGATCAGCGCATCGCCGGCGGCGCTCTTGATTGCGCGCCACTGCTCCTCGAGCGCGTCGTGGCGCCCCAGCGCATGAAACGAAAAATACGGCGCCGGGCCGTCGGGATAGGCATGGGTGAAGCGGCAGGTGACCTGGCCCGGACGGCCGGTGGCCTCGCGGATCGCCGCTTCGGTCGCGCCCTTGACCCGGTCGTGAAACGCCTCGAACCGCTCCCAAGTGATCGCGGTCTCAAAGGTGTCGGCAATCACCGCCCGCCGGATCATGCATTCGCGGGCATAGGGCATGCGGATAAAGGCGGTGCGCCATTGCTCGGCCGCCCCCTCGCGGTGGGCGTCGCGCTCGCCGGGGCGCTCAGGCGTGCCGCCGTGGTCGGCGCAGCATTCGAGCGCGCGCGCGGCCCAGGCGTCGAGCGGGTGGTCGGCCAATTCGAAGGCCAGCACCATCACCGCGGCGCTGCCGTCGCCGGCGCCGGTGTTGTGCGCCTCCTGCGGGTCGAGGATGCGGCAGTTCGCCGGATAGAGCCCGGCCTGGGCGACCGCCCGGACCGCGCGCGCAGCACTGAAGAAATCGGGAAACCGCACAGCACCCCCGGCGCGAAACCGCGGCCGCTGCTGGAGCCGCATCCACGCCTCGGTGATGACCCCGAGGATGCCCTCCGAACCGATCATCATCCGGTCGGGGCTCGGCCCCGCGCCGGAGCCCGGCAGCCGCCGGCTCTCGATGACCCCCCTCGGGGTCACCATGCGGATGCTTTCGACGAGGTCGTCGATATGCGTGTAAAGAGTGGCGAAATGACCGCCCGAGCGGGTCGCGATCCAGCCGCCCAAAGTTGAATATTCGAAGCTCTGCGGAAAATGCCGCAAGGTCAGCCCGTGCGGCCGCAACTGCGCTTCGAGCGCCGGTCCGAACACCCCGCCTTCGATGCGCGCCGCGCGCGACACGGGGTCGATCTCGACGACCCGGTCGAGATGGCGCAGATCGAGCGTCACCGCCGCCTTGCATCGGGTCCCGTCAATCTGCGGCTCGACGCCCCCGACGACGCTGCTGCCGGCGCCGAACGGGATCGCCGCCGCCGCTGCGCCGCCGACCCAGTCGAGGACCGCCGCGACATCGGCCTCGTTCCGCGGATAGGCGACGACATCGGGGGCGGCTGCATAGTCGCCGGCCAGGCCCCGCGCGTAATCGCGAAACGACTTGCCGTAGGTGTGGGCGACCCGGTCATAGGCCTCGGCCGAGCACAACGGCGCCAGGCTCGCGGGCGGCGCCAGCCGCGGCGGGCGCAGCCGGATGTCGGCGAGCGCCGGGGGTGCGGTTTCCACGAAATCGGCGACACCGAACAACCGGCGATAGCGGTCGAGCGCCGCGCCTTCCTCGGCGGCGGTCATGCCCTCGCCTTCGCGCCCCCAGCCGAAATGTTTGAGCCGCGCCTCTGCCATTTGCCGCTCCTCCGCCGCCGCCCGCCCGCTCCAGCAAATCGAGCATAGGCCAATTCGCGGCTCACCGGGAATCTACCGGCGCGCGCAGACAGGCTCGTCAGACGGTACGTGTCTGACCCGCAATGAGGCGAGCGGTCTCTACATCAGCCCACCGGCTCGTTGCGTCGGAAAACACAGCTTCTCTCTTTCGGTCATCCCGGCGCAGGCCTGGCGCAGGCCGGGACCCACTTTCGCTAGTGGTGCGAACCTGACAGATGACACCGCCGTCAGTCGTCGCGGCGGGATTGCCGCGTCGCTCCGCTCCTCGCAATGACAATGACTTACGGTGTCATTGCGAGCGAAGCGAAGCAATCTCGACATGGCGGCGCAGGGTGCCAAGCGTTCGTCTCGCTCCATCAGGAGCATGGGCGGCAAGGATGGACGGCCCAGTCCTGTCAAACCGGCACGGGTGGCATTCGCCTCGACCGTGGGTCCCGGCCTTCCGGGAAGACATCCAAGAGATCTGATCGGCAGAACTTCTCGGTCAGCACACTTAGAGTGCCGCTACCGCCTGTACTTCGATCAGCAGCGGCTCCTGCACCAGCCGGTCGACGACCAGCAGGGTGTTGGGCGGATAGGCGGCGTTCGCGAACAGGCGTGGGAATTCGCGGGCGCGCCAGGCCATCAGCTTGGCAATGTCCTGCGAATGGACGAGATAGGTCGTCAACTGGACGACATTGCCCCAGCCGGCGCCGACCGACGCCAACGCCCCTGTGAGATTGGCAAAAGTCTGCGTGCATTGCGCGTCGAAATCGCCGGCGCCGACGATATTGCCGGCTTTGTCCACCGCCACCTGGCCGGCGACAAATACGAATTCCGACGCCGTGACCCGGGCGATGTGAGAATAGGGGCCGAGCGGCGCCGCCAGGCTATCCGGGTTGAACATCGCGACCGGCACCACCACCCGTCACCTCCCTCAGAGCAGCAACCCGGCTGCTATTGCGTGTGCCGCAGCCCGAGATCGGCGAGGCAGCCATCCATCGGGCCATTCTCGCCGGCGGTTTTTGTCTTGTCCTGGCAGGCGGCAACAAGGGCCGCGAACTCGGCCTTGCTCGGCGCTTTGCCGGTCGGCGTCTGCCAGTCGCGCATCTCCGACGACGCGCTCGCGGTCGAGCCGCTCGCCGCGGCGCAGGCGCCGAGCGTCAACAGGACAACAACGGTGAGTGCCCGCATCCCCTGATCCCCGGAACGATTTCCCCGAACCGACGTTAAACGCCAGTTGCCCGGAGGGCCAGCCTTTTCAAGCTGCGGCGCCCCTGCCCCGACTTGCCGCAAAACCTGACGCAGTTTTCGGAGCGACCCCGATCGCCCTGACGGTCTCGACCCCCGCTCAGTCGCGTGACGGCGAATTGTCGGTCGAAGCGCAAGGATATTCCGCTCGGCTCAGCGCCGCCGACGGCCGATGAGGCCGAACCCGGCTATTGCCGACAGCAACAGCGCCAGCGAACCCGGCTCCGGCACCGCTGGGGTCAAGGGTTCCAGAAAACGCGGGTCCGCCGCCGGGGCGGTGCTTGGCAGATAGGTGTAAGACAGCGTAACCGTCGCTCCTTCGAGGCCGGACGACAGCAAATCGGCGCTACCCGGCAACTCGGCGGACAGGGTTCCGACCGCATCCACTGCCAATGCGACCGGGTCCATGCCGGAGAAGAAGGCGAAGTCAGCCTTCGCCTCGTCGGAGAACGAGTTGAGGGCGCTGAGGACCGCGTCGTCGATCGTGGTCCCAAAAGGCTTGCTGAAGCTGTCGGTTCCCGCGAACGGCGCCAGCGACCCCGAATGGTCGGCGGCGGCGGTTGCGCTCCCCAGCGCCGCGCTTTGCGGTCCTACGAGGCTAAAGGCGGCCGATTGCCCGGCATCGAAGGCGCCTGCGGTCCGGCCGGTATCCCGTACCGACAAGCTCGACTTCAGATCGCCCGAGAGGGTCAAATCGGCGCTGAGCAAGGTCCCGAGCGCGCGGTTGAACGGATTGAACGTGACGTTGCGCGCCCAATCGCCGCCTTGGTCCGCCAGGGTCCGCGTCTGGACCGCCGTGTGCTGCGCACCTGATACGACACCCACCCCTATATTCGTACCGGTGGTGGTAAGGGCGGACCCGAGCGTTTCCCCGCCTCCACTCGCGGAAGCGGAGCCGGCGCCGTATTTCACCGTCACGCCGGCGCCCGCCGCGGCAGTTGTGCGGGCGGCGAGGTCGAGCGGCCCGGATATGCCGGCGCTCGCCGAGGCGCTCACCGGCAGCGCCACCTTGCCGGCGCCGACATAGGGTGCTGTCGGGAGCCGCGGGCCGGGCGCGCCGGCGGTGTAGGTCGTCTGCGCGCTCTGCGTGCTCGACAACCCGGAAAACGTGCGGCCGGACGCCCCGGCGAAATCGATCCTGCCGTCAAAGGCAGCAAGGTTGGCGCTCGCGCCGACCGACGGCGTCACCGACAGGATTTGCCCGGCGCCGGGAGCGGAGAGACTGATCGTCGAGGAGATGTTTCCGTAAACCGTGCTTGCCACCGGTTCGAGGTTCTCGATGCCGATCGTCCCGTGCAGCGTGCCGGTCAGCCCGAAGCTGATCTGCTGCAAGCTGCCGAGCGCCGGATTGAACTGGCCGATTTTGGCTGTGGTCAACCAGTCGGTCTCGGTGACCGGGATCGCCGCGGTTTCCGTCACGGTGCCGGCCAGCGCCGGGGTTGAGGCGGCAGCCGCTCCTATCAGCACCCCGCCTCCCAAGATCATCGACCCGCCAATGCCGCCAAGGTTCTTCCGGTTCACCGCAAGCATCGGACCAACGATATTTGTTGAAAATATGGATGCAATCAATCATGCATTTGTGAGTGTGTGTCAATATAAATCCCATCGATTAACTATAGATTGACAACCAGTAGTGTGAACATGAGGTTTGGCACCGGAGC
Organism: uncultured Alphaproteobacteria bacterium; assembly: GCA_963712825.1. Lineage (GTDB taxonomy): Bacteria > Pseudomonadota > Alphaproteobacteria > ATCC43930 > CGMCC-115725 > AP-15. The sequence goes on along the minus strand of CAVQJP010000024.1, from coordinate 160,196 downwards.
ACCACATCGAGATTGCCTCGCCGAGCCTGTTCGCGTGCGGCTGAGCGGCACCAGGCATTAGGCGGCACACACCGCCGGGCGCACACAGTTGCCGGCCAATCGAAGGGGCGGTTTTGGCGGCTGGAACGCGCCGCGGCCGGAGCATCGAGAGGGCGCCAAAATTCTGACCGGTCGGGCGCCACGATAAAACCAGGTCCCTCGGAGTTTGACCGAAAAGAATTCCGTATGGTCAGACAGTTGGCCGTCATTCCCGCGAAAGCGGGAACCCAAGGGCAAAGGTTGAGGCGCTCGCCCTCGACCCCCGCTTTCGCGGGGCGACGGCAAGCTGTTACCATCGGGTCAGACACTCATTCGTTGGCTTTCTCGCCATAATCCTGAATTATTATACTTGCGCGGCGGCGGTTGGCGCGGGAAAGGATCGAGCGCGGCCATGAAATCGAAGTTGGCGGCTGCTCTGCCCCCGCAACGGCACATCGCGTCATTTCCCGGTTCCGGGGAAATTCTTCTCGGTTCAGGTAAGACAATGCCCGGTTCTTTCGCCGCTCGTTTACAGGCAGGTAATGGGATCCACATGGTTTTCGGCGATTTTTGCCGGGCGCGCGACGAAGAATTCCCGACTCTTTCCCGTATCCACGGGAATTTGCGCGCGTGCTGCGGCGCGGCGGCGGGCTTGTCGCGGCGCCGGTTGCTGCTGAGCATGGCGTTGGGCGCGGCCGCGGGTGGGGCGCCGTCGCGCTCCGCCGCACAGCAGAAGGTGTCGCAGGCCGAGGCGCTCTACCAGGACCGGCCAAAAAATGGCTTCAGCTGTTCGGCCTGCGCGCTGTTCCGCCCGCCCGCCGCCTGCGTCGTCGTCGCCGGCACGATCAGCGCCACCGGCTGGTGCCGGTTTTTTGACTTGCCGGATTGACGCTGGCGCCGGCATCGACGAGGTTGATGCGCGGTATATGATTTATCGATTTGATCGATGATCCCGCAGGCCCGATATCGCGCCTGATCGCATGCCACCGGCACAGACCCAGGAGGAGGTCCACATGTCGTCGAATTTTCATCCGCAATTGTCGCATTGCGGCGTTTATGCCCGCGACGTCTCGAAGATGGTCGATTTCTACACCGACGTGGTCGGGCTCGTGTGCTCCGACCGGGGCATCAGCAGCCGCGGCGGGGAGCTCGCCTTTATGACCGGGTCGCCGGGCCACCATCATCAATTCGTGATCGTCTCGGGGCGCGCCCCCGAGGGGGTCAGCACGGTCAACCAGTTGTCGTTCAAGGTGCCCGACCTCGACGCGTTGAAGACGCTCTACGGCCGCGCCCGCGAGGCCGGCATCGAGAGCATCCGGCAGACCAGCCACGGCAACGCGCTCAGCTGCTATTTCCCCGATCCCGAGGGCAACCAGATCGAGATCTACATGGACACGCCCTGGTACGTGCCGCAGCCGCATGGCGTGCCGATCGACCTGTCGCAGCCGAACGACGCGATCATGGCCGCGACCGAGCAACACTGCCGCGAGACCGCGGGCTTTATGCCGCTCGACGACTGGCAGGCCGAGGTCGAGAGCCGCCTCAGCCGCGCCTGATCTCTTCGAGACCCCCGTCGCCCTCCCTCCCTCTCCCCGCGCGCGGGGAGAGGGCTCGGGTGAGGGGCGCCTTAAGCTAAGCCCCCGCCTACAAAAACTTGGTCGGGCGGATCAGGGTGCGCCACATATGGGCGACCGGGCTGTTGTCAAAGCCGAGCCCTTCCTTGGGCTGCTTGAAGTTGCGACCGATCACGTCGGTGAAATCTTCAAGATCGACAACTACGTCCGGGTCGAACGAATAGATGTCGTGGACCGTGATCATCCGCGCCGTCATGTACCATTTGTGATTGCGGGCGCGGTTGTACTCGTCCTCGATATAGGCGTCGGGCTTGTAGTCGGCGCCGAAATTCTTGACATAGGATTCGGGGTAGGAATAGCCGACCGACTCGTCGGGATAGAAGCGCAACGCCTGGTGCGCGCGGATCGCCCAGGCGGTTTCCTCCTCGACATAGGGCTCGACCAATTGCGCCCCCCAATAACCGTGATCGCAGCGGATAAAGCCGATCACGCCGATATCGTGCAACAGGCAGGCGAGCACGATCTTTTCGTCCATGCCGGCGTTGACCGCGTGGCGGGCGCTCTGCAGCAAATGGTTCGCCGGGCCGAAGCGGTATTTGAAAAAGTCGACCAGGGTCGGCCGCTCGGGCATCTTCGGCAGCCGCGGGTCGTCGCCCATGACGAACTTGCCGCCGGGGTGCTGGGCGAGGAGCGCCGCGCCGTTGGGCACGCTCATGTCGCCGTCGGCGAGGTTGAACAGGCGCGACTTGACATAGATCGCCTGGTCGAGCTCGCGCATCATCTTGTGCTCGAGCGCGTCCGCGCGCTCGGCCAGTGTCATCGCATCGTTCATGTTCGCCCTTTCCGATGGTCGGCTTGGCTCACCTTAGCAGACCGCCGCTCAACGGTCGACAGCATCAGGGCGCAGCCACTAGAATTGCTGACCGCATTTGAAGAAGGTCCGCTCATGATCCGTCATTTCGGTGTCCTCATCCCTTCGACCAACACGACCGTGGAAATGGAATGCCGGCTGTTGCCGCCGAGCTACCAGGCCCATGTCGGGCGGCTGATGACGAGCCGGCCGGGCGCGACCTTCTCGTCGCCGCGCGACGACGACCTCGATTACCAGTCGCGGCTGCTCGGCACCGCCAAGGTCGAGCTGGTGATCCTGGCGCAGACCTCGGCGAGCCTGTTTGTCGATGATTACGACGAAACCGTGACCCGGCGGATGACCGCCGGCGCGGGCGCCCCGGCGGTCACCTCGGCGCAGGCGATCGGCCGCGCGGTTCGGGCTCTGGGAGCCCGGCGGATCGGGCTCGTGTCACCCTATTCGGAGCAGGTCAACCGGCGCGCGGCGGACCTTTTCGCCCGCAATCACGGGCTCGAAACCGTGGCGTTGGAAGGCTTTGGCGCCACCGATTCCTATGCGATCGGCGCCCTCGGCCCGGAGAACGCGCGCGACGCCTTCCGCCGCATCGACCGTCCCGAGATCGAGGTGCTGGTCGTTCCCGGCGGCAATTTTCCGACAATGGCGTCGATCGCCGAATGGGAGCGCGAGTTCAACAAGCCGGTGGTGACGACCAACCAAGCCTCGTTCTGGGCGATGCTGACGATGCTGAAGACCGGCGGCACGGTGCCGGGCTACGGCCGCCTGCTGGCGGAGGCGCCAACGGGATAACTTCGCGGTGTTGGCAGTAAACGCTCGTACTCTACCGTTACCGGCGGTACTAGGGCGTGTCGTCAATTACTTGGAGACTTGCACGTAGAACGAGTCGACGGTCAGGTATAGATCGCAAAACGAGTCTACCTCGGCTGGAAATTGTGTGATCAATCAAAGGTCGGCTTTGGCGACAGGCTGACCGATGACCCGATATGGACTGCGCGACGACCAGTGGGAGCGGATCAAGGACTTGCTGCCGGGGCGGATCGGCCATGTCGGCGTGACCGCCCAAGACAATCGCCGGTTCGTCGAAGCCGTCCTCTATCGCTACCGCGCCGGTATCCCGTGGCGCGATCTGCCGGAACGATTCGGCGATTGGAAGAATACCCATCGCCGGTTTAGCCGCTGGGCGAAAAGCGGGGTGTGGCAACAAATCTTCGAACATCTCGCCGCCGATGCCGACAACGAATACGCGATGCTCGACAGCACCATCGTGCGGGCGCATCAGCACAGCGCCGGCGCTCCCAAAAAAAGATCAGGACCAGGCGATCGGGCTTAGCCGCGGCGGGTTGAGCAGCAAAATCCATGCTCTGGTCGATGCGCTCGGCAACCCGCTCGGCTTTGTGCTGACCGCCGGACAGGCCCACGATCTGGTGGGCGCCGACGCGCTGCTGCCGCAGATGGCGGCTGATCGGCTGATCGCCGACAAAGCCTTCGATGCCGACGCCCGTGTTCGCGAACCGCTGGCGCGCGCCGGCAAATCGGCGGTCATCCCGCCCCGAGACCACCGCCGAACCATGCCCGATTTCGATCCGGAGTTCTATAAAGCACGCCATCTGGTCGAAAACTTCTTCTGCAAACTCAAGCAGTTCCGAGCCATCGCCACGTGCTATGACAAAACCGCCCGAAATTTCCTCGCCGCCATCCACCTCGCCGCCGCTATTATTTGGCTCAATTGACGACACGCCCTAGTGCACCGACGCATTCTAAAGATTCACTTGGTGACAGCAGACCAGTGCCACACCAGAATCCGACCACACCGGCGAAGGCCGGCGCCCATGGCGGAAATGGGTCCCGGCCTCCGCCGGGAAGGCAAAACAAGGGCCACGGGTCTGAATCATTCGAATGCGTCTGAGCACTAGCGAGCTTGCGGGGTAGCTGGATCATCGTCGCGGATAGTCGCGGCGCGCCAAAGCTCGGTCGGGAGCAGGCGCTGCACCTCCGACAGAAAGCCTTCGCGATATTGATTGGTAGAGAAGCGGAATGTGACACGATTGCCATCGCGTCGCCAGTCATCGTCTTTTGTTCCGCCCCATGAAATACGCTTATTTCCTATCCGTTGGCTAAAGTCGGCCAAAGCCCGAAGACAGCCGACAACTGGAAGATCATCGGTATGCACGGTGACACTAAAATGATAACGCGCGTGATCGGACATAACGTCGGCATCCTTCAGGCACTGGCAGTACAGTTACTACTTTTGTTGCCGTGGCTTTGATTAGCGCCCGTCAATCGCGGGCAGATTTGACGGATAAATGGGCTCCGGCCGGGTCCCGAGGAGCCCTACTCTCATGAGCGACAGTACGCGGCAGTAACTACGGGTGATAATAGGCGAAGACCACCGGGGATACAAAGGCCCAGGTCTCGATAAAGGTCGAGCGGTCGGGCTTGCGGCCGAGCTCTTCCATCGCACCCAAGAGGCAGAACCAGTTCAGCACCTCGTGCTGGCCGCTGTCCTCGATCTGGTCGGTTGTGTAGCCGCGCCAGGCCGCGTAGTCGCCTTGCTCCAGGGCCTCGTAGAGCCGGCGGTCGGCGGGGACGTCGGGCCACAATTGCCAGTTCTTTTCGGTCAGGAACGAATGCGACCAACTCGACGACGCGACGATCGCGGTGCGCCACGGGCTTTGCGCCATAACCCGTGCCGCGGCGGCGCCGACCTGCATGCAGCGCGCCGGGTTGGGCGAAGGCGGGTCGAGGTTGCGGATGTCGCCGCGCATCGCCAACGGCAGGCGCAACCCGCGCGCGGCGTTGACCCGGCGGCCGTAGCAATTCACCGAAATCGGCAACAGCGGGTAGTCAAAGCCGCGCCGGTCGTCGTCGAGCAGCAGGACCGTGTTCTCAAAGGCGTGGCCGAGCGAATGATGCAGCGGCTTGTAGGCATAGGCGATGTCCATGCCGCTCTCGATCAGCCCGGTCGCGAGATATTTGCCGGCCTCGCGGTGGCCCTTCAGGCGGAAGCTCTTGTCGGCCGGCTCGCCCCAGGGATTGTCGGGCGAGCGGCGGTGCGCCCACGGGTGGATGTCGCGGTCCTCATAGGCAAGCACCGCGAAGGGCGGGACGACGTCCTCCTTGAAATTTTCATATTGGTCGTCGCCGAACATGATCACCACGTCCGGCTTGAAATCGTCGAGCGCCGCCCGCGCCTCGGCGAAATGGCGGCGATAGACCTCGCGCGCCCGGCCCGCCGCCGCCGTGCCCCAGTCGTTGCCGAGCTCCGCGCGCAATGGCGTCGGCCAGCTCGCCGGATCCTTTTGCGCCGCGGGCATGTCGGGATCGTCGAGCGCTGTCCGCATCATAAACGTCCAGTCCTCGTCCCGGCGCAGCATCAGCGGTCGGTGCGTGCACCCCAACCCCAGGATTTCGGCCATTCCTCCCTCCGCTGTCGATGCCGTCTTGGCGTTTGCCACAGGACTTTATCCGTCACCCTCGCGCAAACGGGGGTCCAGGGCGAGCGACGGAGCCCTGAATCCCTGGGTTCCCGCGTTCGCGGGAACGACGGCCAGAAGCGCTCACAGTTCAGGGTCAGCCGCGCTCGGCGATCGGCACGTAGTGGCGCTCGTCGGGACCCATGAACAGCTGGCGCGGGCGCATCAGCTTGGCGTCGGTGTCCTCGATCATCTCGGTCCATTGCGCGACCCAGCCGACCGTGCGCGCGATCGCGAACAACACGGTGAACATCGAAGTCGGGAAGCCCATGGCCCGCAGGATGATCCCCGAATAGAAATCGACGTTCGGGTACAGCTTGCGGCTGATGAAGTAGTCGTCGTTCAGCGAGATTTTTTCGAGCTCCATCGCCAAATCGAGCAGCGGGTCGTCTTTGAAGCCGAGCTCGTCAAGCACCTCATGACAGCTATCGCGCAGCACGCGGGCGCGGGGGTCGTAGTTCTTGTAGACGCGATGGCCAAAGCCGAATTGAATTTCGTGCTCGTTCTTGTTCTTTACATGGCTGATAAATTCCGGAATTTTCGACTTGTCGCCGATCCGGCCCAGCATTTTCAGCACCGCCTCGTTGGCGCCGCCATGCGCCGGCCCCCACAGGGAGGCGATGCCGGCGGCGATGCACGCAAACGGGTTCGCGCCGCTCGACCCGGCATTGCGCACCGTCGCGGTCGACGCGTTCTGCTCGTGATCGGCGTGCAGGATGAAGATGCGATCCATCGCCCGCGCCACAACCGGATTGACCTTGTACTCCTCGCACGGCACCGCGAACGTCATATGCAGAAAATTCTCGGCGTATCCGAGCGAATTCTGCGGGTAGATAAAGGGCTGACCATTCGAATACTTGTAGGCCATGGCCGCGATCGTCGGCATCTTGGCGATCAGGCGATAGGACGCGACCATCCTTTGATAGGGGTCATGGATGTCGGTCGAATCGTGGTAAAAGGCCGACAACGCCCCAACCACACCGCACATGACCGCCATCGGATGCGCATCGCGGCGGAACCCGCGGAAAAAGCTGCTGAGCTGCTCGTGCACCATCGTGTGGTGGGTGATGTCGTGGACGAATTGCTCCTTTTCCTTGAGGGTCGGAAGCTCGCCGTTCAACAGCAGATAGGCGACTTCGAGAAAGTCGCTCTTTCCCGCCAGCTCCTGGATCGGGTAGCCGCGATACATCAAGATGCCTTCGTCGCCGTCGATATAGGTGATGCTCGACCGGCAGGCGGCGGTCGCCATAAAGCCCGGATCGTAGGTAAAGCAGCCGCTTTCGGCGTAGAGCTTGCGGATGTCGACGACCCGCGGGCCGATCGTCCCATGCAGGACGGGCAGCTCGACCGACTTGCCGGTTTCGTTGTCCGTAAGGGTCATGGTTCCGGTCGACTGGTTGTTCCCGTCCATCGCTGCACCTCGTTTTGCCACGCCCGCGGGGCATGCCCGTATTCCGCCGCGAAAATAGACCCGGCGGCCGGACTTGGCAAACCGTTCGCAGTTGCGAAATGATGAGGGTCTTGCGCCGGGGCCGTCAGCCGCGGCCGACCGCGGCATCGGCGATCCGCCCCAAAGTCTCGTCGCGGCCCAGCACTTCCATGACGAAAAATATGCCGGGCGACGCCGCCGAACCGGTTAGCGCGGCCCGCAAAGGCTGCGCCACGGCGCCGAGCTGAACCCCGTTTTCGCTGGCGAAGGCGCGCACCTGCTCTTCCAGCGCCGGGGTCTGCCAAGCACTGCGCTCCAGCATCGGGCCGAGCGCGGAGAGCAGCCGGCGCGCGTCCGGGGTCAGCAATTTGACCGCCTTTGCGTCAAGGGCAATCGGGCGCTCGGCGACCAGAAACCGCGCATTTCCGGCAAGCTCGACGATGGTCTTCGGGCGCAATTTCAGCTCGGGCATCGCACGGCGCAACCGCTCGCGATGAGCCTCGCCGAGCGGACGACCCAAGGTCTTTTCCAGCTGCCCGGCGGCCAGCCCGGCGAGGCGGTCGTCGTCCGTCGCCCGGATGTAGTGGCCGTTCAAATTGTCGAGCTTGGCGAAGTCGAAGCGCGCCGGGGCGCGGCCGACGGCGTCGAGCTCGAACCATCGGACCGCCTCTTTGGTCGCGATGATCTCGTCGTCGCCATGGCTCCAGCCGAGCCGCAACAGGTAATTGCGCAACGCCTCGGGCAGGTAGCCCATCTCGCGATAGGCATCGACCGCGAGGGCGCCGTGACGCTTTGACAATTTGGCGCCGTCGGCACCGTGGATCAGCGGCACATGGGCGAATTCGGGGACCGGCCAGTCGAGCGCGCGGTAAATCTGGGTCTGGCGAAAGGCGTTGTTCAGATGGTCGTCACCGCGGATCACGTGCGTGATCCCCATGTCGTGGTCGTCGACAACGACCGACAAATTGTAGGTCGGCGTGCCGTCGCCCCGCAGGATGATCAGATCGTCGAGTTCGGCATTGGCGACCGTGACCTCGCCCTGGACATGGTCGCGGATCGTCGTGGCGCCAGTTTGCGGCGCCCGGAGGCGGATCGCCGGAGCGACGCCGGATGGTGCGGTGGCCGGGTCGCGGTCGCGCCAGGTGCCGTCATAGCGCACCGAGCGCTTTTCGGCGCGCGCCTTCTCGCGCATCGCCTCGAGTTCAGCGGGCGTGCAAAAGCAGTAATAGGCGCGGCCGGCGGCGAGTAACTGCCGTGCTATCTCGGCATGGCGTTCGGCGCGGGCGAATTGGTGGACGATGTCACCGTCCCAGTCGAGACCCAACCATTGGAGACCGTCGATGATCGCCGCCGTCGCCTCCGGGGTCGAGCGCACCCGGTCGGTGTCCTCGATGCGCAGCCGGAAGCTGCCGCCCTCTCCGTGCAATTGGTGATGGCGGGCGAAGAGCCAGTTGAACAAGGCGGTGCGCGCCCCGCCGATGTGCAGAAACCCGGTCGGCGACGGCGCAAAGCGAACGGTGACGGTCATGCGCCAAGGATGGGGAAGGCGGTCGCCGATATCAACGCGCCGCCGATACGAGGAGATAGGGAAACCGCGGATGCATTGCCAAATTCATGGTATGTTCTTGACTTTTACGACACCTAGTGTATAAGGGTCTGTGCATCATCAAATTGCGGGACCGGCAAAGATGCCTTTGTCGACTGCGCGCGCCGAGGTACTCGAGGCCTCGCTCGCGCCAACGATAAGGATTTCCGAAAAGGGCTTGGTTCTCGGCGCGACCGTGCTCGCTCCGATGTGCGATGTCGGGGGCGCGCCGGAAATCGCAGTCGATGGCGTCGAGGAGCGCATCCTGGCGCTGCTCGCGATTGTTTACGGCGGTAGCGTCCGCGCCCGTGTGCTCGACAACATTCGCCGTGCGTCGCGCTATTGGCGCAAGGGTCAGCAAACCCTCGCCGCAATCGAACTTGCACTGACCGGGCTGCCGCCACTCGTGGATCAAGAACAGGCGTCGTCCCGCCTATCTCTCGGCGAGCGGCTGCTTGCCGAAGGCCTCAGCCCCCGCGAGTTGATCAACGCATGCGGCCTCGACCCCGCCCTACTCGATCTCGTTAAGGGCTTCAATCCCGACCAGCCGCGCGTCCCCGCCGGCAATCCCAATGGCGGCCAGTGGACCGGCGACAACGCCGCCGACGGAGGCGCCGGCGCCGGTCCCTCGACACCGCCGCGAGACCCGCCGTCGAGCGCGGCCGGTGGACAGGCCGGCTACGGTTCTTCCACGCCGCGGCGAGGCCAAGCTTCCGGCGCGGCCGGGACCACTTTAGGGAACTACACGGTAATAGACAAACCACCCAGGGACGCGAAAGTCGTCATCCCGCCAGATGGAGCCCCGATACGGGGCGGCGATCCGCCAACGCTGCTGATCGCACCTCCTCAAGCCGATTACCGACAAGTCTACGCGGCCGGTCAAGCGATTGCGTCGTTGCCTTTTTCCGAGCAATATTCCCGTGCGCGCGCCGCCATTGCGCAGGGCGGAACCTATGACTTTCAGCGCAATGTTTCAGAACTGAAACTGTATCACGCGTACATTCCCGCTGCGAATTACGCCGCTGGTGTATATATGGCTGGCGCCGGGTACTCGCTGTTCGATACCCTTTCGCTTGCGAAAATTTATGCCTTTGGACATTCGAGTAATTATAATACCCAGGATCGAGAGCACTGGATTGAGAGCGGCTGGAACGACGCCAATTCCGGTCGATGGCGATAATGCCCGGGCGGGGATTTTTCAGCGCGACTCAGGCCAGGTTGTGGAAGTGCCTATTGCTGTGCACGGTGCTGATCGGGCTTGGCGCGGCGGCCCTCCGCGTTATCGATCTCGTCGAGTTTGGCCTGGTCTTGGGCCCCATTATCGGTGACAGCAATATTATAGAGGATTCGGCAGAGAATGGACGCGCCGACAAGGTCAAGGCAGTAACCGACGCTTCCGGCAGTTGGAAGGACCCGGACAGCACCGAAATCAGGCTCAAACGCGCGCATCACTGGTTTTGGACACCTCTGTTCACTGCCGATAGTTTTGGGGTGCACGTGGATCTGAGATGGCGAAATGACGACGCCCTCGACGTGACGCTCCGCTTCGGCTGCCTGATGCATATGACGCGGCCGGTTGAGCAGGTCGACTCCGTTCGCGTCTCCTACCATTTCACGAATGGCGATAACGCGCTCTCGAAAGGCTGCCCCGATTGAGCTCCCCTACGAGCACGCCGGCAACTACGTCGTCGAAGTCTATGTGGCCGGAGCGTGAATCCACATGGCAAACGGTGCATATGGCATGACGCGACAGCCGGGCGCTGGAAATGACCGCACTGTTCTCTGTGCTTCCCCGCGTATCGGTAACGCGGGTCATCACGGCAGGAAAATGGCTTCTGTGTGTGTTGCTGACGTTAGGCAGCGTTTACGTTATTCGTTTATCGATCATGGTGTTTCTGCTGTCGCGGGGTCTCTACCTCCGCAATGTCGATGCCGACCAAGCCGCAAACGCCCGTGGCGACGTAGTGCTCGCGGAAACAGATTTTAGCGGAGGCGAGACGCATCCGTGGAAGACCGTGATCTGGTTGAAACGATCAGGCCACCTGTTCTCTACGACCTTGGTAGAGGCTAACAGCTTTGACGTATCGGTGGGGATGAAATGGCGAGACGACGATCATCTGGTCTTGCGGCTCGATTTCGGGTGCGACGGTAACCACACAGCGCCGGTCGATGCCGTCGGGCGGATCCACATTGCCTATCAGTTCGGCGACCCCGGCTATACGCCCAACCGGGGCTATGAATTGTTCCGCCGTCGCGATCTGCCACCCGAGCCATGCGACTGATCACCTCCGGTCGAGCCGCGCTGCGCGTTTTGCGGTTCGCGATGTACACCGTCTGGGGGCTTGCCGGGCTCTGCATCCTGTTCTACTCGGCGTCGTGGTTATACATTTCCTATGTGGATATTCCCGGTCTCGATCGGTTTCGTGGCGATGCCTCGGCGATAAACGCGCGCGACGACGAGGTGACGGCCGAGACGGAGCGCGACGACAATCCTGGATTCCGCACCAAGACCGTCATTCGGCTGAAACAGGCGCATCACTGGTTCGCTACGAGTTTGCTTAGGGCGGAAAGCAACAATTACCTGGTAGGCTTCAAGTGGCGCGGCAATGACCGGTTGGTGCTGATCCTCGATTTCGGCTGCAACGCAAAATTGACCGACCCGGTACAAAGGGTCGGGTCGGTTCAGATCGTCTATCATTTCGACCGCGCCGTGGTACTGCCCGATCATGGCTACAGCTCGTTCGAACGCGATGCGCCCCGAAAGCCTTGCAACTGACGCCGTAAGGGAATGCAATCCGCCTTCTTCGCCTTCGTCGCGCGTGCCTCACCCGTGAGCGCCCCGCCGATCGGGGACCACCGAGGCGGCGGATTACATCCCCCCTGCGTTAGCCACGGCCGGGGGAGATGGGTGATCTCCGGCTTTACTCAACCTGCGCGCCGATAAACGGAGCAAAGGTCAAGGGCCAGTCGGCCGGCCGCAGAACAGTTCGCGCAGGCGGGTTTTCATGATCTTGCCGGTCGCGGTGTGCGGCATCTCGGCGATGCAGACGACCTCCTCGGGCAGCATCCATTTCGGGAACTGGCAGGCGAGAAGCGCGATCAGCGCCTCGCGCTCGGGCCGGCATCCCGGGCGCGGCATCACGACCAGCAGCGGCCGCTCGCCCCAGCGCGCGTCGGGGATCGCGATGACCGCAGCCTCGGCCACGTCGTCATGCGCCACCGCGGCGTTTTCGAGGTCGATCGAGCTGATCCATTCGCCACCCGATTTGATCACATCCTTTCTGCGGTCGGTGATCTGCATGTAGCCGTCGGCGTCGATCGTCGCCATGTCGCCGGTGTGAAACCAGCCGTCGGGCTCGACCGCGGCGGCGCTCGCGGCCTCGTCGGCGTAATAGCCGCTGACGATCCACGGGCCCCGCACCAGGAGCTCGCCCATCGACTTGCCGTCATATGGCAGCGCCCGCCCCTCGTCGTCGACAATCTTCATCTCGACGCCAAAAACCGGCCGGCCCTGCTTGGTCCTGACGGCAATTTGGGCCTGGGTATCGAGCGCGCGGTGTTTTGCCTTCAACGCCGCGGTCGTGCCGAGCGGGCTCATTTCGGTCATTCCCCAGCCCTGGCGCATGTCGATGCCGTGACCGGCAAAGGCCTCGACCATCGAGGGCGGCACCGCCGAGCCGCCGGACAATACCCGATGCAAGGTCGAGCAGCGCGCACCCGACGTCGAAAGATGGGCTTCGAAGCCGAGCCACACGGTGGGCACGCCAAGGGCATAGGTGACACCCTCGGCCTCGAACAGCTCGTAGAGGCTGGCGCCGTCAAGCCGCGGCCCCGGCATCACCAGCTTGGCGCCGTTCATCGGCACCGCGTGCGGAATGCCCCAGCCGCAGGCATGAAACAGCGGCACCACCGGGCAGACCACGTCCTCGGCCGAAATCGAGATCGCGTCGGGGAGCGAAATGCCAAAGGCGTGCAGCACCGTCGAGCGGTGGCTGTAGAGCGCGCCCTTAGGGTTGCCGGTCGTGCCCGAGGTGTAGCAGAGCGAAGCGGCGGTCCGCTCGTCGAATTCGGGCCAGTCGAAATCCGCGTCTTCGGCGGCGAGGAGGGTTTCGTAGGACGCGAGGGTCGGCAATGCGGTTTCGGGCGCGCCATCCATGTCGGCCATCGGGACGATCCGGCAATCGGCCGGCAGCCGCGGCGCCAGGCGTTCGACCAACGGCAGAAACGTGGTGTCGACAAACAGCAGCCGGTCGGCGGCATGGTTAACGATATAGACGATCTGGTCGTCGAAGAGCCGCGGGTTGATCGTGTGGCAGACCGCACCGATGCCGGAGATCGCGTAATAGAGCTCGAAATGGCGAAATGTGTTCCACGCCAGGGTCGCGACCCGGTCGCCGGGTGCTATGCCAAGGCGTCGCAAGGCGTTGGCCAGTTGTTTGGCGCGGAGTTCGGCATCGCGGTAGGTGTAGCGGTGGATCGGACCCTCGACGGTGCGCGAGACGATCTCGACATCGCCGTGGTAGGTCGCGGCATGGGTCAGGATCGACGAGATCAGCAGCGGCCGCTCCGACATCAATCCCAGCATCGCTTCCTCCCGGCCCCTGCAATGCGATTAGGTTTCTGACGTTTTTGTTATGGCAAATCGGGTTCGGGGTAAACAGCCGCAGACGCGGGACACCGCTTTGCGCCGCTGCTGCGTGCGGGCGCTGAGGCGCGGCTGCGGTGGACGCGCCGTCGTCGGGCATCTATATCGGCGTTGTTCCGTTTGTGTTTTAAGTTCGGCCATGCACGACATCAGATGGATCCGCGAGCATCCGGCGGAATTCGACCACGGTCTTGCCCGGCGCAGGCTCCAGCCCCGCAGCGAAGAGGTGCTGGCGCTCGACCGCGACTGGCGCGCCGCCGAAACCCGCGCGCAGGAGGCGCAGGCCCGGCGCAACCAGATCTCGCGCGACATCGGTGCTGCCAAGCGCCGCGGCGAGGCGATCGAGCCGTTGCTGCGCCAGGTCGAGTCCGACAAGGACACCGAGACGATGGCGGCGGCCGAGGCGGCGCGGCTGCGCACCGAGATCGACGAAATGCTGGCGGCATTGCCGAACCTGCCGGCCGAAGACGTGCCCGACGGCGCTGACGAGAGCGCGAACCTGCTCGTGCGCCGGCACGGCGAACCGCCGCGGTTCAATTTTGAACTTCTCCCGCACGAAGCCATCGGCGAGCGGTTGGGGTTGATGGACTTCCGCCGCGCCGGCAGGCTCTCGGGCTCACGCTTTGTGCTGCTGCGCCGCGATTTGGCGCGGCTGGAACGGGCCCTCGCGCAGTTCATGCTCGACCTCCATACGCGCGAATTCGGCTATCAGGAGATTTCGCCGCCGCTCTTGGTGCGGGACGAAGCCGCGTTCGGCACCGGGCAGTTGCCCAAAGCCGCCGAGGACATGTTCCGCACGACCGACGGCTTGTGGCTGATCCCAACCGCCGAGGTGCCGCTGACCAACCTTGTCGCCGACGAAATTCTCGACGAAAGCGAATTGCCGCTGCGCTTTACCGCCGGGACGCCATGCTTTCGATCGGAGGCGGGTGCGGCCGGCAAGGACACCCGCGGCATGATCCGCCAGCACCAGTTCATCAAAGTCGAGCTCGTCTCGGTAACGACCCCGGAGCAGTCGGCGGCGGAGCATGAGCGCATGACCGCCTGCGCCGAGGAAGTGCTGAAGCGGCTCGACCTCGCCTATCGGGTGATGCTGCTGTCGGCGGGCGACATGGGGTTTGCCGCGCAAAAGACTTACGACATCGAGGTCTGGCTGCCCGGCCAGGGAACCTATCGCGAGATTTCGAGCTGCTCGAATTGCGGGGCCTTTCAGGCGCAGCGGATGAAGGCGCGCTATCGCCCGGCCGAGGGTAGGGGGACGCGGCCGGTACATACGTTGAACGGCTCGGGGGTGGCGGTCGGCCGCACTTTGATCGCGATCCTCGAAAACTACCAGCACGAGGACGGCAATGTGTCGATTCCCGCGGTGTTGCGGCCTTATCTTGGCGGGCAGGAGCTGATCCGCCGCGATGACTGAGCCCGCCGCCGATCCGGGACTGGTGCAGCGCAAGCTAAGGCTGCTGATGGAGTTGCGCCGCGCCGGCATCGGCGATGCGCGGGTTCTGGGTGCGATCGAAAAGACGCCGCGCGAGCGCTTTGTGCCGCCGTCGTTCACCGACCAGGCCTATGAGAACGTCGCGTTGCCGATCGACCACGGGCAGACCGTCAGCCAGCCCTATGTCGTGGCGCTGATGACCGAAAAGCTCGAAGTCGGCGGCCGCCACAACGTCCTCGAAATCGGCACCGGCTCGGGCTACCAGACCGCGATCCTGGCGCGGCTCGCCCGCCGCGTGTTCACGATCGAGCGCCACCGCGAATTGCTGCAGGAGGCCGAGGCCCGGCTTGACGCGCTGCGACTGCGCAATGTCGTCTTCCGATTCGGCGACGGCACCAAGGGCTGGCCCGAGCAGCTACCCTATGACCGGGTGATCGTGACCGCCGCCGCGGCGGAGGTGCCGGCCGCATTGGTCAACGGGCTGGCGCCGGACGGGGTGCTGGTGGCGCCGGTCGGGGCCGATCGCCGCGACCAGCAGCTGGTCCGCATCCGCCGCACCGCCGACGGATTCGCCACCGAGGATTTGGGCTTTGTCCGCTTTGTCCCCCTCGTCGCCGGCCTCCCTCCACGGGCGGACGCAAAGGAATGATCAAACCGGATTTCGACAGGCACTCAACATGAGCTCGACGACAAAAAAGACGATCAGCACGTCCCTGTTTGAGGACGAAATCGAGGCGCTCGACCGAGTGCGGGAGCGTCAGCAGCTGAGCCGTGCCGAAGCGGTGCGCGAGGCGGTCCGCTGGTATATCAGCGCGATGCATTCACTCCCGCCGACGGAAGACCCGCTTCCCGACGAGGTCGAGGCGATCGACCGCGGCCAGCAGCAGATCGCCCGCGGGGAATATACGCTCCTCGAAGATTTGAAGCATGAAATGGATCGTCCGCCTGAGTCATAATGCGGTGCGGGCGCGGCGGCGGATGTCTGAACAGGACCGGCGACGGATAGACGCCGCGCTTCTCGCAATCGAGAGTGATCCCCTTGTTGGAGACGTGGTTCCGTTGCGCGGACCGCACCGCGGCTCATTTCGGCGCCGCGTCGGGGATTGGCGGATCGTGTTGACCTTGCACCCTGAGGAACGGCCGCAGGCCGTGGACATCAACGACATCCTGCGGCGCACCTCGACGACATATTAGTCGCGGATGCAGAATTCAGAGTGCTCGGCGAAGGGGTTGACATGGACCGGGCATAGAGTACCAAGAATGCGCGGCTTGCGCGTCGGGGGGTGCGCAGGGGGGATCATGGAACAAAACGTTCGGTTGCGGCGGGGTGTGAAAGCGGCGGGCGCGCTGATGCCATTGGCCCTGGCGCTCGCCGCCTGCGCGGGACGGAGCGGCGGACCGGCGCCGGTGGTCACCGGCGCGCCGCCGCCGCCGGCGCAGATCGTGGTCGAGCGCGGGCAGACCTTGTCCGGCATTGCCCACGCCTACCATGTCCCGATGCTGGCGGTGGCGGACGCGAATCACCTCTCGCCGCCCTATCGCATCCTCGTCGGGCAGGAGCTGATCATTCCCGGCGCCGGCGCGCCGGGTCCCTACGGGCCGGCGGTGGCAATGACCGAGCCGATGTCGTCGCCTCCCCCAACATCGTTTGCATCCGCACCGCCGCCCGGTGCCGGGCCGCCGCCGAGCTATGCCGCGCCGGTGTCGCGGCAGCCGCTGGCGCCGGAGCACTCGAACCCCGAAGCCGAGGCCAGGCCGCCCGGCGCCGGCGGACCGCCGGTGGCGCTGACGCCGCCGCCCTCAAGGAGCCTCCCCGCCCCGGCGCCGCTAAACCCGCCGCCGCCCGCCGCGCCCACACCGCCGGCCGCAGCCGAAACCTCGGCGCCGCCGGCCGAGCATGCCCCGCCGCCCGCCGAGACCGCCGCAAAAGAGACGCGCGGCCGCACCGCCGAGGCCGAGAGCGAGCCGCCGCCCGCGGCGCGAACTCCGGGCGGCAACTTTTTGTGGCCGGTGCGGGGCCATGTGGTCGAGGGCTACGGCGCCGGCTCCGACGGCACCCACAATGACGGCATCAACATCGCCGCACCGCGGGGGGCGGCGGTCGAGGCGACCGATGGCGGCGTCGTCGCCTATGCCGGCAACGAGCTGCGCGGCTACGGCAATTTGGTCCTGATCAAGCATGCGAACGGCTGGATCTCGGCCTATGCCCATTGCGACGTGGTCCTGGTCAAGACCGGGCAGAAGGTGGTTCGCGGCCAGGTCATCGCGCGGGTCGGCTCGACCGGCAATGTCAGCGAGCCGCAGCTTCATTTCGAGCTGCGCCGCGGCAAAAAGCCGGTCGATCCGCGCGGATATCTGACGCCGTTGCCGGCGGTGGCGACAAAGGACGCGCGTTCCGGCTGACCGGGCGAGCGCGACGCGATTCGCCGCCGGCGGCGCCTACGCCAACGGCTTGCCGAGCCGACCGGCGAGATCCTGGATAAATTGCCAGGCGACGCGGCCCGAGCGCGCGCCGCGGGTAATCGACCATTCGGCGGCCTCGGCGCGCAGCTCGTCCTCCGGCAGATCGAGGCCGTAGCGCGCGGCATAGCCGCGCACGATCGCGTGGTAGGTGTCCTGGTCGACGTTGTGAAAGCCGAGCCACAGCCCGAACCGGTCGGACAGCGAGACCTGCTCTTCGACCGCTTCGGCCGGGTTGACCGCGGTCGAGCGCTCGTTGTCGATCATCTCGCGCGGCATCAGGTGGCGGCGGTTCGAGGTGGCGTAGAGGACGACGTTGTCCGGCCGACCCTCGATCCCACCTTCGAGCACGGCCTTCAGCGATTTGAAGCTGGTGTCGCTGCGGTCGAAGGATAAATCGTCGCAGAACAACAGGCAGCGGCGCGGCGACGAGCGCACCAGCGACAACAGGTGGGGCAGGCTCGGGATGTCCTCGCGATGGATTTCGACGAGCGCCAATGCTTGCGGCCGCTCGGCGTTGACCGCGGCGTGAGCGGCCTTGACCAGCGAGCTCTTGCCGGTGCCGCGCGCGCCCCACAACAGCACGTTGTTGGCCGGCAGGCCGGCGGCGAAGCGGCGGGTGTTTTCGAGCAGGATGTCGCGGACCCGGTCGATCCCGCGCAACAGGCCGATCTCGATGCGGTTGACCTCTCCGACCGGCTCCAGCCAGTGCCGGTCGGCATGCCACACAAAGGCGTCGGCGGCGGCAAGGTCGACCGGCGGCGGCGGCGCTGGAGTGAAGCGTTCGAGGGCGTCGGCAATCCGCCGCAGCAGCGGCAGCACTTCGAGATCGGTCATCGCTCGTCCGGGAAGGGGCTGATGAATTTGGGGGGCGGCGGCAAGCTATCACACGCGCGCAGCACGGCAAATGCGCCGAGCACCCGCCCATTGCTCTTTAACCGGGCATCGCGTACCTATCGCGCTGCCGGGCGGCCGACGGTTTTGCCGCCACAGGCGCGCGCGCCCTGTTGTATCGCCGCGGCGCATGGTTTCGAGGCTCGACGCCAATGCTGATCTCCACCGCCTATGCCCAGGGAACCGGCCTGTCGAGCATGTTCGACAACCAAGGCGCATTGCTGCAGTTCCTGCCATTGGTGCTGATCTTTGTCGTGTTCTATTTCCTTTTGATCCGGCCGCAGCAAAAGAAGGCGCGAGACCATCGCACGACGCTCGACGCGCTGCGCCGCGGCGACCGAGTGGTAACCGGCGGCGGGATCATCGGCACGGTGGTCCGCGTCGACGGCGCGGAGGAGGTCAGCGTCGACATCGCCGACGGGGTTCGGGTTCGGGTCGTGCGCAGCACGATCACCAACGTCCTGGCCAAGCCCGACCCGGCCGCGGCGCGGGAGGCCGCCAAGCAGAAGGAGCAGGCGCGCGCCAAGGTGGAAACCAAGGAGTGACGCAGCCGCCGTAGAAGACGTGACCGGCAGCAAAAAATCGAATGGACGCGTCCGGCCGCAAGCGGCGTTATGCGCCGGCAGGCGAGCCGTCCCTCGTCCGAAAATGGAGTGTTGCAGTGCACAATCGACGTGTCGTTCTGGGCGCCGCGCTGGCGGCCTTGGCCTTTCCGTTGCGAGCCGCTTTGGCGCAGCAGGCGCCGCCGCCCGCGGCCAGTCCGCCGTCGCCATCCGCGAGCCCGCCGCCGTCCTCGGGCAGCCCGCCGCCGTCAGCCAATCCGCCGCCCTCCC
Organism: uncultured Alphaproteobacteria bacterium; assembly: GCA_963712825.1. Classification (GTDB taxonomy): domain Bacteria; phylum Pseudomonadota; class Alphaproteobacteria; order ATCC43930; family CGMCC-115725; genus AP-15. Next base: position 140,982 of record CAVQJP010000024.1, on the reverse strand, counting down.
CGCCGCCTGGCCCATCCCCATCGGGCAATGCCCCGCCGCCATCGGAGGGTCCGCCGCCATCGGGCGCTCCGGCGCCGCATCATCGCGCGCCGCCCCCGCCGCCGCGCCACGAGGTTCGGCCACCCCACCCGCGAGGGCGGTATCATTGGCATTGGACCGGCGGGCATTGGCGCTGGAACGGTCATCGCTGGGTCTGGGTCGCGGGCCATTGGCGGCGCTGATTTGGGAGTTCTGAACGGGCTGGCGGCGCCACCCGCCGCCGGCCTTCGGGTTTTGGTAAATGCTGTACTTCGCCAACTGGAAGATTCTGCTGATCTGCGCGGTCTGCGCGCTCGGCGTGCTGTTCTCGGCGCCAAACCTGGTGAGCCCGTCGGCGCTCGACCGATTGCCGAGCTTTGTGCCGCACAAGCAGGTGGCGCTCGGCCTCGATTTGCGCGGCGGCTCCTACCTGCTCCTCGAAGTCGATGTGGCGGCGGCCGAGCGCGAACGGCTCAACTCGCTGGTCGACACCGTCCGCAACGCGTTGCTCGACGCCAACATCGGCTACACCGGCCTGGCGGTCAAAGGCGACGCGATCGTGTTCAAAATCCGTGAGCCGGGGCGTATCGACGACGCGCGCCAGGCCCTGGCCAAGATCGACCCCGACCTCACCGTCAACATCGCGGCGGACGGCGCGGGCGCGGTGCAGTTCAGCGCGGTCGCGACCGAGACCCGCCGCCGGCAGGCGGTCGACCAGTCGATCGAGATCATCCGTCGGCGCATCGACGAAACCGGCACCAAGGAGCCGACGATCGAACGCGAGGGACAGGACCGCATCCTCGTGCAGTTGCCGGGCGTCGACAATCCCGAGCACGTCAAGGCGCTGCTCGGCCAAACCGCCAAGCTGACATTTCAGCTGGTCGACACCGGCGCCTCGCTCGAAGACGCGCGCAGCGGGCATCTGCCCCCCGGCGACGAGATTCTGCCGGCGGCGCAGAGCGAGGCGGCGCGGGTCGGCCCCAGCGCCTATGTGGTGCGCAAGCGGGTCATGGTCGGCGGCGACATGCTGGTCGACGCGCAGCCGAATTTTCAGAACAACGAGCCGGTCGTCAGCTTTCGCTTCGACGCCGAGGGGGCGCGGCGCTTTGGCGACGCAACGCGGGACAATGTCGGCAAGCCGTTTGCGATCGTCCTCGACAACAAGGTGATCAGCGCGCCCGTCATCCGCGAGGCCATCCTCGGCGGGTCCGGCATCATTTCAGGCAGCTTTACCGTGCAGTCGGCGAGCGACCTCGCGCTCTTGTTGCGCGCCGGGGCCTTGCCGGCGCCGATAACGATCCTCGAAGAGCGCACCGTCGGCCCGGGTCTCGGCGCCGATTCGATCCGTGCCGGCACGACTGCCTGCATTGTCGGCGTGGCCCTCGTCGTCGTGTTCATGGTGCTGTTCTATGGCCTCTTCGGCATCTTTGCCGACATCGCGCTGTTCTTTAATTTGTGTCTGATGCTCGGCAGCCTGACGCTGATCGGCGCGACCCTGACCTTGCCCGGCATCGCCGGCATCGCCTTGACGATGGGCATGGCGGTCGACGCCAACGTCTTGATCTACGAACGCATCCGCGAGGAGGTGCGCGCCGGGCGCACCATTCTCTCGGCGCTCGACGCCGGGTTCAAACGCGCCTTCGGCACCATCCTCGACAGCCACATAACCACCCTCGTCGCTGGTGCCTTGATGTTCTGGCTGGGCTCGGGCCCGGTCAAAGGCTTTGCCGTGACCTTGAGCATCGGCGTCTTGACCTCGCTGTTTTCCTCGATCCTGGTTACCCGGCTGCTGATCGTCACCTGGGCGCGGCGGTGGAAGCCGCGGGCGATCCCGATCTGACCGGAATAAACTTGCTGTGACCCAATCATGCTGAGACCGCTGATCGTCATCCGGCGCACGCCGAAGATCGACTTTATGAGATGGCACAAGTTCGGATTTGCCTTTTCCGGACTGTTGGCTGTGCTGTCGATCGGGTTGTTCCTGACCGTCGGGCTCAATTACGGCATCGACTTTGTCGGCGGCACATTGATGGAGGTGCGGGTCAGTCCGGGCCCGGCAAATCTCGCTCAAATGCGGCAAAAGCTCGACGCGCTGCATCTCGGCGACGCCTCGCTGCAGGGCTTTGGGCCGCCGACCGACGTCTTGATCCGCCTGCCGCGCCAGCCGGGCGGCGACGCGGCACAGGAAAAGGCGGTCGAGGCGGCGCGCCAGGCGCTGGGACCGGGCATCGACTACCGCCGGACCGAGGTCGTCGGGCCGAGCGTCGGGGCCGAGCTGATCCGCGCCGGTGTCACCGCGACGGCCCTCGCGCTGGTGGCGATCGCGATCTACATCGGCTTTCGCTTCGAGTGGCAGTTCGGCATCGGCGGCATGATCTCGACGGTGCACGACGTGGTGACGACCGTCGGCCTGTTTGCGCTGTTCCACCTGGAATTCGACCTGACGACCCTGGCCGCGATCCTCACCGTCGCCGGCTACTCGGTCAACGACACCGTCGTGATCTATGACCGGGTGCGCGAATCGATGCGCAAATATCCGCGCATGCCGCTTTCCGAGCTGATCAACCTGGCGCTGAACGAGACCTTGTCGCGCACGATTCTTACCGTCAGCACGGTGGCGCTGGCGGTGTTGTCGCTGCTGTTTCTCGGCGGCGAGGTGTTGCGCAACTTCAGCATCGCGATGCTGTGGGGTGTCGTGATCGGCACCTATTCGTCGCTGTTTATCGCCGCCCCGATTCTCTACTACGTGCGGCCGAACCGCGCCGCGATCGCGCGGTCGGGCGAAGCCGCACCGGCGCCGGCCTCGCGGGCGCGCTGACGTGGCGCGGCGATGGAGCTGACCCCGCTTGTCCCGGCCGGCCGCCAGCTTATCGAGCGCTACGGACCGAGCGGATTCCGCATCGCGGGCGTGATCTGGCGCGGGCCGGTGCTGGTGTTTCCCGATCTGACCTTGCCGTGGACGATCTCGGAACCGGACGCGGTGACGGCGCCGAGCCTGCGGCCGGTCGTCGAGCATGGCGGAGTGCAGATCCTGCTGCTCGGGCTCGGCAGCCGCATGACCGGGACCGAGCGCGAATTGCGCACAGCGCTGAAGGCCGAGGGAATAGCGCTCGAACCGATGGCGACCGGGGCCGCCTGCCGCACTTTCAATGTCCTCCTCGCCGAGGATCGCCGAGTCGCGGCGGCGCTGATCCCACCCGCCGACCGACCCCCGGCTGCCTGACCGCCGATCGCGGCAAGGCGGCGCGCGCGGGTTGACCCGGCCGGCCGATGCCCCGATCCTCGTCGCTAGCGCGGGTCTCGCGGGCGGCGGCGCTTGCCGGCGTGCGTCCGGCAGCGGGGAGGAATGGGATGAGCGGGCGCGTCTTCGACGGGTTGAAAGTGATCGACTGCGCCAGCTTTATTGCCGGGCCGGCGGCGGCGACGGTGATGTCGGATTTTGGCGCCGCGGTGGTAAAGATCGAGCCGCCCGGGGCGGGCGACCCCTACCGCCGCCGCGCCCAGCCGGCGATCGGGCCGGGTCGCCCCGGCAATCCCGGGTTTGTGCTCGACGGCCGCAACAAGCGCAGCCTGGCGCTCGACCTGCGTTTGCCGGAGGGGCAGGCGGTGTTGCGCCGGCTCGTCGCCGAGGCCGACGTGTTCATCACCAATTATCCGCCGCCGGTGCGCCGCCGGCTTGGCATCACCTATGACGAATTGACCCCGCTGAACGACCGGCTGATTTATGCCTCGTTCACCGGCTACGGCGAAACCGGTCCCGAAACCGACAAGCCGGGCTTTGACGCGACCGCGTGGTGGGCGCGCTCCGGCCTGATGCATCTGGTGCGCGCCGGCGAGGAAGCGGCGCCGGCGCGGTCGTTGCCGGGCATGGGCGACCATCCCTCGGCGATGGGCACCTATGGCGCGATCGTGACAGCACTTTATCAGCGCGAGCGCACCGGCAAGGGCGCCTATGTCGGCTCGTCACTGCTGGCGAACGGGCTGTGGGCGAACGGCTGCTCGGTGCAGGCGGCGTTGTGCGGCGAAAAGGTCGTGCCGCAGCCGCCGCGCGAGCGCGGCGTCAACGCGCTGCGGATCCATTACCGCTGCCGCGACAACCGCTGGGTCCTGCTGTCGATCGCCGCCGACGAATGGCGCTGGGACAAGTTCAAGGAGTGCATCGACTCAGCGGCGCTCGAAGACCCGCGGTTTGCCACGCACGCCGCGCGCGAGGCCCATGCCCAGCCGCTGATCCCGATCCTCGACGACATCTTTGCCGCGCCGCGACCAGGCCGAATGGCGGCGTATTCTCGACGAGGCCGGGCTGATTTTCGGCATTGTCGCCGACATGGACGAAATCCACGAGGACGAGCAGATACTCGCCAGCGAGGCGTTGGTGCCGTTCACCGACGGCAGCTCGCTGACCGTCAACAGCCCGTTGTGGATCGCTGGGCAGGACAAGCTGCCGCCCCGCCCAGCCCCTGATGTCGGCGAGCACAGCGCGGAGATCCTGCGCGAAGCCGGCTACCCGGAAGCCGAGATCCGGGCGATGCGCGAGGCCGGAATCATCGGCTGAGCCGCGGAGCCCAGCCGCGCGGGCAGGGGTTGCGGGGCGGCCCGGCGGCGGGGTTAAATCGGCCCCGCGCAAGGATCGGAGAATGGCAATGAATGACGCGACACCCTGGGTCGACCCGGAACTCACAGCGGCGGGGCAGCTGCTGCAGAAGAACGGCTATGTGGTGCCCGACCGGACCCAGGCGCCGCTCGCCGACGTCCGCGCCGCGCAGGACCGCGTCGGCGCCTTTCTCGGCGAAGGCTCGGTGCCGCTGAAGCACGAGCGCGACCTCGGCATGCCGGGACCGCACGGCCAGGTGCCGTGCCGCCTCTATCTGCCCGACGGCGCCGAGCGGCCGCCGCTGCTCGTCTATGCCCATGGCGGCGGGTTTATGCAGGGCAGCCTGCCGTCCTGGGACGCGATGCTGCGCGAATTGGTGCGGCAATCGGGGGTGGCGGCGTTGTCGGTCGACTACAAGCTGTCGCCCGAGCACCGCTTCCCAAAGGCGTTTGAGGAAATGGTGGCGATGACCCGGCTTGCCGCGCGCGAAGGCGCCGGGCTCGGCATCGACCCGACCCGGCTCGCGGTCGGCGGCGACTCGGCCGGCGCCAACCTGGCGCTCGCCGCGGCGATGGCGCTGCGCGACGAGGGGGTACGCGCGGTGCGATTCATGCTGCTGGCCTACGGCGTCTACTCGACCGACAGCGAGAGCCCGTCATGGCAGCGTTTTGGGCAAGGCGCCGGGCTGTCGCAGACCCAGATGCGGTGGATCTGGGAGACCTATCTCGAAAATCCGCAGCAGCAGCAGGATTGGCGCGCCGCCCCGATCCTCGGCGACCTAAAGGGGCTGCCGCCGGCGCATCTGATCGTCGGCAGCCTCGACCCGCTGCAGGACGACAGCCACCGCCTCGCCGCGGCGCTGAAGGACGCCGGCGTGCCGCACGCGCTGAAGGTCTATGACGGCATCAACCACGGCTTTATTCGCTACGGGAGGCTGATCGGCACCGCGCGCCGAGCGCTCGGCGAGTGTGCTGCGGCATTGCGCGCGGGGATGACCGCGTCATAGCGGGGGACGAACCACCTCCACTGGGAGCCTCGGCAATCGCGAGCAAACCCCGCCGGTTTGCAGCGATCCGCTGCGTCCCGCTAACCAGTTTGCGACCCTCTCCGCCTGCGCTACATGTAGCGACCGGAGGTGCAGGCTGACGTCGGTCTCGCGTTCTCGGATCCGCAAACCCCTCGCCGCGAGCGAATCGGCCAGTAATCGGCCGTGTCGACGACGCGACCCTCGTTGCCATCAACCGGTCGCTTGCCGTGTTCCTCGGTTTGGCGTGATGCCGCTTTCGCTGGACCGCCACACCGCGCCGGCGTTGAGCCTTTTGGCGCGGAGGGTCAGGAATGGCGGCTTACGTCGGTTGGTCGGCCTCGGCCGGGTAATAAGGTTCGAGAAACCAATCGTAGCGGCCGAGATCAACCGCTTCTCGGATGCTCTCGGCAATGCGCGCAGCCTGAGCGGTAGAAAGCGGCCAGTCGCCGATGATTTCCGGCCGATGGGCAATCCCCGCGATGACTTTCGCGCGCCCTGCGGTGCCGGCGGGCAGGATATGTTCCACCGCAAGCGTCTCGCTCTCCCGGTCGTATCCTACCAGCTTGTATGTGATCCCCATCATTATGGCTCCACAGCACGCCCCATCACGGCGGGGCCCGTCTGCACCCCGGAAGAAGGGTCGTATTCGCCCAGATGAAACCCTCGGCGATCATAGGCTTCGACTGTTCCATGCTGGTAGTCCCATTCGTAGATCGTGCCGTCGGGTTCGCGCCAGCGGCGCCGAATTCCGCCAGGGAAGCGGGTTTTGCCGCGAACGCGGCGCGCTTGCGGAAAACCGGGAAGGACGTTGTCAGCAGGCGGATGGCGAACGCCCCTCAAGCCGGTACGCGCCACACCGCGGCGGCGTAGAGCGATTTGGGGTATTCGGGGGCGATGTCGGAGGTGAGGCGCTGGGCGTGGGCCGCGAAGTCGGCAAAGAACAGGTCGCGGCTGATGCGCTGGGTTACGGCGGGAAGGCCGCGCTTCATGCTCGGCACGTCGCCGACCGGGACCCCAAAGCTGACAAACCCGGCCGGATTCTGGACGTGGATGTCGCTCAGAAAGGGCGCATTGCCGGGCGTCTTCTCCAGATATTCGTGACCGAGCCCGAGATAGGGGTGAGCGCCGAGGAAACCGTCTGCTTCGTCGGCCGGCGGCGCGAAGCGGTCGCGCCACAATAAAATCTCGCCGGCAAAATCGGCGAGCTCGGGCCGCGCGCCGGGGTCGACAAAATAGCCGGTGCCGAGGATCGCGAAATCAAAACGAAACGCGCCGTCGGCCGCTTCCGCCGCGATCCGGCCGCTCTCCTCGCGCGCCACAAGCCACGGGGCGGCAAGGTGCAGACGGAAACTGGGAAAGCGCAGCACCCGTTCGATCGCGTCGGCGGGTGCCGTCGAGCCGGCGCGGCGAAAACGGATCGCCTGATGCCAGCGCACCGCGTCGGGCAGTTCGGGGTAGTTGTCGTAGGCGCCGGGATAGCCGCGCACCCGCGCCACCGGCACCGACGCCAGCACCGGCCGCCGCGCGAACAAATCGACCGACCCCGCCCCCGCTTCGAGCGCCACGCCGGCCGCGTCGAACGCCGACGCCGCACCGCCGATCACCGCGACCGCCTTGCCGCGCAATGCCGCGAAGTCGATCTCGTCCGCGGTGTGCGCGTAAAGCTGTTCCGGCAGCGCCTCGGTTACACCGGTCGGAAGATAGGTCCCGCCGCCGCCGGCGAACCCGGTCGCGAGGATCACCTTGCGCGCGGTCTCGACCCGCGCCGCGCCGTCGATTTCGAGATGCAAACGGAAGTGATCCTCGGCCGGCTCTATTCGGCTGAGACGGGTGCTGTAGCGCACCGGGATCCCAAGAAAGCGCCGGTACCAGGCGAGATACTCCGCCCAGGCCTCGCGCGGGATGCGCTCGAACGCTGTATAGGCGTCGGCCCCGTGCCGCGCCTCGTACCACGCCTGAAAGCTGAGCGCGGCGATGCCGTTTTCCGGCCCCGGCAAAGTCTTGGCCGTGCGCAACACGTTCATCCGCGCCGCGTTGCGCCAGATGCCGGCGCCCGCCTCGTCGGCCGCCATGTCGATAACCGCGACCCTGCCGATCCCGGCGCGGCGCAGCGCAAACGCAAAGGCGCAGCCGCTCTGCCCGGCGCCGGCGATCATCACGTTATGGTCGATGCCCGGCCGGTCGGGGACCCAGTTCTGCGGGTCGGGTCCGATCAGGCGCAATGCGTTGCGGGCGGCGGCGTCGGGGTCTGGCATCGGGGTTGTCTCCTCGCTCATTTGTTCTGCGATCGGCGCCGGCCCGGGCGCTTGTTGTGTCGGCCGGCAGGCCAATCTATCATCGCGTCAAGCGCGTGGAGGAGCCTCGATGGTGCAGCTCGCCGAACTCGACACCGAGCGCGAAACGCTCGATGCCACCCTCAATTATTTTGTCGACACCAAGGAAACGCCGGTGAGCCTCGTCGGCGCCCCCGGGGAATCCGACAAGCGCGTCGGCGGCGGCGAGTCCGAGCCGCATCGCGTCAGTCTGCGCAATGGCCGGCACCACGCCGGCGAGTTCGCGCTTGAAAAGAACGGGTTCCGCTTTGTGCGGCACGACACGCGGGTCGCCGATTTCTACGACGAGGACGAGATCCGCCGCGTCTACTACCCGGAGATGGAGGCGCTGATCAAAGCCGAGGCCGGCGCCAAGCGCGTCGTCGTCTTTGACCACACCTTGCGGACCGCCGACGACGAGTTGCGCCAGGCCGCGAAAACCCGCGAGGTCGTGCGCCGCGTCCACAACGACTACACCGAATGGTCGGGACCGCAGCGCGTCCGCGACCTGATGGGTGGCGAGGCCGAGGAACTCTTAAAACACCGCTTTGCGATCGTGCAGGTGTGGCGCCCGATCCGCCATCCGGTCGAAACCTGGCCGCTCGCCATCGCCGATGCGCGCAGCCTGGCGCCCGAGGACATGGTGGTGACCGAGCGGCGGTACGCCAACCGCATCGGCCAAACCTCGGCGATCACCTGGAACCCCGACCATCGCTGGTACTGGTTTCCGCAGATGCGGCCGGACGAAGCGCTGGTGTTCAAGGTCTACGACTCGGTGAAAGACGGCCGCGCCCGCTTTACCGCACACACCGCGTTCGAGGACCCGACCACCCCGCCCCACGCGCGGCCGCGCGAGAGCATCGAGATCCGCACCTTGGCGTTTTTCTAGCTTTAATCGCTCGACTGCCTGTCGTCGTCCCCGCGAAAGCGGGGACCCAGGGCGAGCGACGGAGCTGTGACCCTGGATTCCCGCTTGCGCGGGAATGACGAATTGGCGGGAATGACGAATTGAAGGAGGTACGCCATGGAATGCGGGCACCGGGTCGACATCCGCAACGTCGCGTACTTCCGCCACGAGTATGACGGCGAGCACGCCGACCTCCGTCATCTCTATGAGCAGGCGAAGCTCGACCAGTGGAATGCCGCGACCGACATCGACTGGGCGCAGCCGCTTGACAGCGATGGCGGGCTGATCGCCGACGACCTCGTCGACATCCACGGCACCAAATTCTGGGAGCGGCTCACGCCCGGCGAGCGGGTCGCCGTCAACCGCGCCGTCGCACGCTGGCGGCTCTCGACCCTGATGGCCGGCGAGCATGGCGCGATGCTGGTGTGCAGCCAATTGGTCGAGAACGTCCAGGGTCAGGACGCCAAGTTGTTTCAGGCGACCCAGGTCGTCGACGAGGGCCGGCACAACGAGGTCCTGCACCGCTACATGGCGTTGCGGCTCGAAGGGCGGAACTACCCGCTCGCCAACAACGTGCAGGAAATCTTTGACACCTTGCTCGGCACCGGGGCCTGGTATCTGAAGACCATCGGGTTGCAACTGGTGGCCGAGACCTTCGCCGTGTCATTGTTCCGCATGCTCGCGGAATTGTCAAAGGACGCGGTGTTGCGCCAGGTCTGCCGCCGCATCCTCCAGGACGAGGCGCGCCATATGGGTTTCGGCATGCTGTCATTGCCGGCGGTGGTGGCCGAGGCCAGCGACGCCGAACGCCGCGAGATGGAAGACTTCGCGGTGTGGGCGTTGAACCGCACGCTGCGCGGCATCTTCCCGCGCGCCGCCTACGAGGAAATCGGGTTCAGCCGGAGCGAGATCGACGAGATTCGCCAGTTGCGCCGCGAACGTGCCGCCGGCGGCGACGAGACGGCGTTCCGCAAATTCTTCCGCCGCGATTTGCATGCGGGGCTCGTGCGCAACCTGCGCAAGGTCGGCGTCTTGAGCAACCGGGTGGCACCCGATCTCGAAGCGCTCGGCATCTCGCTCGCCGCCGCATGATTACGATGCCGAGCCCCACACGAATGTTACCTTCGCTTTCCCGGCTAACGCCGGGACCCACGGTGCTGGCCAACTCCGCGTTTCCGCTCATTCTCGGGACGATCGCCGAATGAAGTCAAACGCCCGAGAGGTGGAGGGGTGGGTCCCGGCTTTCGCCGGGAAAGCGGTGGAATCCTGGGTTTGCGTTCGTGGGAATGACGGAAAGTCATGAAAGGAAGCAACAGATGGCCAACGAGCTGATCTCCTGCGACGACCATATGGATCTGGGGCAATTGCCGGCCGATCTGTGGACGACGCGATTGCCGCCGGCGTTTCGCGACCGCGCGCCGCATATCGAGGAGCGCGACGGCCAGGCGATTTGGGTGTGCGACGGCAAGCCGTGGGGCAGTTGGGTCGGCAAGGCGCCGTCGACCGGCAACCAGCGGGCGGTCAAGCCGATCTATACTGCTTTCGACCGCGCCGGCATTCACGACCAGAGCGCCCGCCGGCCGGCGATCGCCGAATTGCGCCTCGCCGACATGGACCGCGACGGGGTGCAGACGCAGGTCATCTTTGGGCCGATCTTCCAGATCTCGACCGAGGACCCGGTGCTGCGCGAGGCCTGCTACCGCGTCTACAACGACTGGCTCCTGGAGTTCTGCCAGGCGGCACCCGATCGGCTGATCGGGGTCCCGATGCTGCCGGAAAATCCCGAAGGTGCCAACCGCGAATTGAAGCGGTTGGTGGCGAAAGGCGGGGTGCGCCAAGTCACGTTGATGATCGCGCAAATCAAACCGAAGCTCGACGACCCGGCGTGGGAAAGCCTGTGGAACGCGCTCGAGGAAACCGGCATCGTCCTCTCATGGCACATCACCGTTTTCCTGCCAGATCCGCGCAGTCGAGCAGCCGGTAAGGCGGCCAGCGTGTTCGAGAATACCAAGGGGTTCCTCAACAACTTTCTCGAGCCGTTTGTCGACTTGTTCGCCTGGGGCATTCTCGAGCGCCATCCGAAGCTCAAGATGGTCATGGCCGAGGCCGGCACCGGCTGGCTGCCGTGGCTGGTGCAGGAGCTCGACTACCGCCATTGGCGGCTGTGGGAGGCCAAGGAATTCTGGGCCGACAAGGGCGGTGCGGCGCTCGAAACCAAGCCCAGCGAGTTGTTCAAGCGCCAGCTCTGGGCGACCTTCCAGGAAGACTACGCGGCAATGTCCTTGATCCCGTTCTTTGGCGAAGGGCATCTGTTGTGGGCGTCGGACTATCCGCACCCCGACAGCGTGTGGCCGCATTCGCGCGAGGCGATCGAGCGGCAGATGAGCGGCCTCACGCCCGAGATGCGGCGCAAGCTGACCCACGACAACGCCGCGAGGCTCTACGGCCTCGGTTAAGAAATGAGCCCCCTCACCTTCCCTCTCCCCCACTGGGGGAGAGGGTTGCGAAGGGTCGGCGAGGTGCCACCGAGCCCCACCCGAAGCTGGGTGAGGGGGTCCACTCGGCCGCGGAAAAGGGTCAGTAAAATCGGGAGGTCTGCCGTGGCCGATGGTTGACTGCGGTGACGCGAAGCGTGGCGCCGTCGATCGCGATCGTGCTGATCGAGCCGGTCGCGACCTCGATCCGGCTGTAGAAGTCGAGCGGCATCCCGAGAACAAAGAGGAGCGCGGCGCGGATCACGTCGCCGTGGCTGATGACGGCGACTGCGCCCTCGGGATGCGCCCGGCGCAATTCGAAGAGTGCGGTCACGGCGCGGTCCTGCACCTGACGCCAGCTTTCGCCCCCTGGTATCGCGGCGATGCTGCGGCAGCTCTGCCACGGCCGCCAGCGTTCGTCGGTGCGCACCTGGTCAAAGGTCAACCCGGTCCACTCGCCGAAATCGACCTCGAGCAAATCGTCGCGGATGGCGACCGCCCGGTCAAGCCGGTCGGCAATGATCGCGGCAGTCTCGCGGGTGCGGTCGAGCGGGCTCGCATAGACCGCGTCGATCTTTTCGCCGGCGAGCCGTTCCGCGACCGCGGCGGCCTCGGCACGTCCGTCCGGAGACAGACCAATACCGGTCGTCCGGCCGGCGACTAACCGGCCCTGTAACTTATGTTCGCCGTGCCGCACTAAATGAAATATCGTCACCGCTGATCCTCGACCGCCGATGGAGCGGCGTCGATCGTAGCATCCGATCGGGGCCGCGTCGCGCCATCTGCCGGCGTTGACAATTACGGTCGCGGCTGATGTATGGCCGGGGGATGACGATGCCCCGACTGCGCTTCTCGACGATGCTGCTCGCCGCGATGCTGATCGCGGGAGGGGCGCCGGCGGAAGAGCCGGTCCTCCACGTCTACAACTGGTCGGATTACATAGCACCCGACACGATCCCCAAATTCGAGCGCGAGACCGGGATCAAGGTCACCTACGACGTCTATGATTCGAACGAGGTGCTCGAAGCCAAATTGTTCGCCGGCGATTCCGGCTACGACGTCGTCGTGCCGTCGGCGAGCCCGTACATGGCGCGGCAGATCGCGGCCAAGGTGTATTTGCCGCTCGACAAGGCGAAACTGTCCGGGTGGAAAAACCTCGACCCGAAAAGTCTCGGGCTTGTCGCCGCCGCCGACCCCGGCAATGCCCATGGCGTGCCCTATCTGTGGAGCGTGACCGGGCTCGGCTACAACAAGGCGATGCTGCGTGCCGCGCTCGGCGAGGGCGCGCCGGTCGACAGCTGGGCGCTGCTGTTCGACCCGGCGAACGCGAAAAAGCTCGCGGCCTGCGGGATTTCGCTGCTCAACACGCCGCAGGAGGTGGTGCCGGCGATGCTCGCCTATCTCGGCATCGATCCCGAAAGCCGCGCTCCGGCCGACCTCGACAAGGCAATGGCGGCGCTCGAAAAGATCCGGCCCTACATCCGCAAGTTCCATTCATCGCAATACATCAACGATCTCGCGAGCGGCAATCTGTGCCTGGCGCTCGGCTATTCGGGCGACGTGATCATCGCCCGCAACCGCGCCCATGACGCCCGTAACGGGGTCGAGATCGCCTTCCGCGTGCCAAGGGAGGGGGCGCAGATGTCGGTCGACATGCTCGGCATCCCGGCCGACGCGCCGCATCCGCAAAACGCGCTGCGCTTTATCGACTATCTGCTGCGTCCGCCGGTGATCGCCGCCATTTCCGACGCGGTCTCCTATCCGAACCCGAACATCCCGGGGACGGCGCTCGTCAAGCCCGCGATCCGCGACGACCCCGCGGTCTATCCGCCGCCGGAGGTGCGCCGCCGCTTTTTTGTCGACCTGCCGGCGCTGCCCGATTACGAGCGGGCGCGGACCCGCGCCTGGACCCGGCTCAAATCCGGCGAGTAGCGGCGCTGATCGGCCCGGCCGGCGATGGCGCTTCTCGAAATTGCCGGAGCCTGCAAAGCGTTCGGTGCTTTTGCCGCGGTCGACAATGTCACGTTGAGCATCGAGCATGGCGAGTTCTTCGCATTGCTCGGCCCCTCGGGCTGCGGCAAGACGACCTTGCTGCGGTTGATCGCCGGCTTCGAGACGCCGGAGAAGGGTCGGATAGTGGTCGACGGGATCGACGTTACCGCGCTGCCGCCCTATTGGCGGCCGGTCAACATGATGTTCCAGTCCTACGCGCTCTTTCCGCATCTGGATGTCGCCGCCAACATCGCCTTCGGGCTGCGCCAGGAGCGGATGGAGCGCCGCCGCCGCACCGCCCGCGTCGAGGAGATGCTGGCGCTGGTGCAGATGGCGGATTACGCCCGACGCCGGCCGCACCAATTGTCGGGCGGTCAGCGCCAGCGGGTCGCCTTGGCGCGCGCCCTCGCGAAAATGCCAAAGCTGCTGCTGCTCGACGAGCCGTTGGCGTCGCTTGACCGGAAACTGCGCGAAGAAACCCGGCGCGAGCTGATCGCCGTCCAGGAGCGGGTCGGCACAACGTTTCTGGTCGTGACCCACGACCAGGAGGAAGCGCTCGGCATGGCCTCGCGGGTCGCGGTGATGAATGCCGGACGGCTCGTGCAGGTCGGCCCATCGGCCGAAATTTACGAGAGGCCGAATTCGCGCTTTGTCGCCGGATTTGTCGGCGAAGTGAATTTGTTCGAGGGCGAGGTCGTGACTGCCGGCGGCCGGCCGGCATTGTGCGTCGATGCGCTCGATCAGCCGGTCCCGCTGCCCGGCGATGCTGGAGTTTCTGAGGGCGCCTCGGTCGCCGTGGCGCTGCGCCCCGAAAAGCTGCGATTGTCGCGGGCGCGGCCGGCAGGGTTCGCGCTGACGACGACGGTGGTCGCGATCGATTACCGGGGTCCGGTGTCGCTGCTCCGGCTTTCGACGCCGGCGGGCATGTCGTTAAAGGCGCAGCTGCCGAGCGCCGCCGCAGCCGCCTTTTCGCGCGGTTCGGCGGTATGGGTGTGCTGGGGCGCCGAGGATGCGGTCGTGATCGAGCGATGACCGGGCTTGGCTGGCGCGGCCGGCTGGTGCTGATCGGCGTCCCGTTTCTGTGGCTCGGGGTGTTTTTTCTCGTCCCGCTGCTGATCGTCCTCAAGATCAGCTTGGCGCACAGCGCGATCGGCATCCCGCCCTACACGCCGCTTGTCACCGGCCACGGCAGCAGCTTTGCCGTCGACGCGACCGCAGCTAATTTCAGCTTGCTGGCGCGCGACGCCCTCTATCTGCGCGCCTATCTGGGTTCGCTCGCCAATGCCGGGCTGGCGACCGTGCTGTGCCTGGCGCTCGGCTACCCGATCGCGCATGCGATCGCCCGCGCTCCGACCGGCTGGCGCCAGCTGCTGCTGTTTCTGGTCGTATTGCCGTTCTGGACGAGCTTTCTGATCCGCGTCTATGCGTGGATCGCGATCCTGCAGCCGAGCGGCCTCGTAAACCGGCTGCTGCTCGCGGCGGGGCTGATCCATGCGCCATTGCCGCTGCTGAACAACGGCTTTTCGGTCGAGCTCGGACTCGTCTACTCCTACCTGCCGTTCATGGTGCTGCCGATCTACGGCAGCCTCGCGGCGCTCGACCAGAGCCTGATCGAGGCGGCTTGCGATCTTGGCGCGCGCCCCTGGCGGCAGTTTCTCGGCGTGACCCTGCCCTTGTCGTTGCCGGGCGTCGCCGCCGGCTGTTTTCTGGTGTTGGTGCCGGCGGTCGGCGAATTCGTCATTCCCGACCTGCTCGGCGGCCCCAATACCCTGATGATCGGCAAGGTGTTGTGGGACGAGTTCTTCGAGAACCACGACTGGCCGGTCGCTTCGGCGGTCGCGGTCGTGCTGATCGCGGCGCTTGCGGCGCCGATCCTCGCCGCCCAGCGGCTGCTCGACCGCGAGCCGGCGGCATGACCCGGCCGCGCGGCACGGTCGCGTTCCGCACCGCGACCCTGCTGCTGGGGTTCGCGTTTCTCTATGTGCCGATCGCGCTCCTGATCGTCTATTCGTTCAACGCGTCGCGGCTGGTCGCGGTATGGGCCGGGTTTTCGACCCGCTGGTACGGCGTGCTCCTGACCGACGGCCAGTTTCGCAACGCGGCGGCGACCAGCCTCGAAGTCGCGGCGATGGCGGCGAGCCTGGCATTGGCGCTGGGCACGTCGGCCGGATTTGCGCTGGCGCGCTTCACCCGGTTTCCCGGACGCCGGCTGTTCGGCTTCGCGGTGCTGGCGCCGCTGGTCGTGCCCGAGATCATCCTCGGCCTGTCGCTCTTGCTGTTCTTTGTCGCGCTCGCCGGGCTGACCGGCTGGCCCGCGGGCCGCGGCGTCATGACGATCACGATCGCGCATGCGACGTTTGGCGCGTCGTTTGTCGCGGTGCTGGTCCGCGCCCAGCTTGCCGGGTTTGACCGCTCGCTCGAGGAAGCCGCCCTCGATTTGGGCGCGCGGCCCTGGGTCGTCTTGGCGCGCGTGACCCTCCCCGGTATCCGCCCGGCGCTGGTCTCGGGCTGGCTCTTGGCGTTCACCTTGTCGCTCGACGATCTCGTCGTCGCCAGCTTTGTGACCGGCCCGTCGGCGACGACCCTGCCGATGGCGGTGTTTTCGAGCGTGCGCCTCGGCGTCAGCCCCGAGGTCAACGCGCTCGCGACATTGTTCCTCGCCGTTGTGTTCGTCCTGGTGGCGCTCGCCTTCCGCGTGATGGCGCGGCAGGAGCGCCGCAGCGGCTAAAGCGAGGTTCGGGCAAATCGCCCCGAAAAACGAGCGGCCCCCTCACCCTTCCCTCTCCCCCACTGGGGGAGAGGGTTGTGAAGGGTCGGTGAGGCGCAGCCGAGCCCTACCCGGAGCTGGGTGAGGGGGTGCGACCCGGTCAGAAACACCTTTAATCCTGGCCGTCGAGCTCGGGGTAATGGCGGAAGACGCCGTGCTCGTTGAACGCGATGCGGCGGTCGGAGGCGAGATATGCGGCGATGCGCGGGCGGGCGGCGACCCGGTCGTGCAGTGCGATGACTCGCGGGTATTGCGGTTCGAGTGCGGCCATCCGCACCGGAAAGGCATAGCGCAGCCCGGCCACGACCTGAAACAGCGACAGCTCGGGATAAGTCGGCTCGGTCCCGATCAGATGACCGCCGCCGGATGGATTGCCCGCCAGCACGTTTTCGAAATAGCCGAGATATTTCGGCATCCGCGCGCGGCGGAAGTCAGCGCTGCGGGCTGCGGCCTCGGCCCGCTGGTCCTCGTAGTAGAGGCTGCTGGCGATCGGGTGATGGGTGTCGTGGACCTCGTCGACAAGATCGGCGATCGTCAATTGCAGCTGGTGCGCCCACAGCCGCCCGGCTTCGTCTTTCGGCGCCAGGTCATGATGCGTGCCGAGATAGAGCAAGATGTTGGCGGTCTGGCCGACCAGCACATCTCCAGCCTTCAGAAACGGCGGAGCGAAAGCCGGGCGGCCCGCCTCCGCGCCCGCCATCAGCCGCGTCATCTCGGTTTCGCCACCGGGCTGGCGGGCGACATCGACGTAATCGGCGCCGGCCTCCTCGAGCGCCAGGCGCACAAACTCGCCGCGGCCCTGAATCCCGGCCCAGTAATAAAACTGGTAACGCATCTTCCCGCTCCCGCCGGAAAACCCTACGACCGGCGACGATAGGCGCCGCAGACGAGGCGGGCGCGATCGCTGATGTCGGGGCGGATATGGGCCGGCATCGGGGTCGACTCGCTGGCCCGCTTCCACTCCGGGCTGGACACCACCTCGGGAGCGCTCAGATGGTAGAGCGCGACGTAGCGGCTGCCGGCGGCGCGGAAACGGCGGGCGCTCAGCACTCCCGGCACGCGCGACAGCGCCGGGACGTGCTCGGTGTCGTACCAGGCGTTGAACTCGGTCTCGTGCTGCGGCGCCGGTGTCATCGCCACCAACAGCAGTCCGCCGGCGCCCTGCGGGGCCACGGCGCCGCCGGGCAGGATCTGCTCGCCCTCAAAGCGCGGCAGCAGCCGGCGGCATTTCGCCGTGACCCGCTTTGACCACGGCGACAAATTCTCGCCGCCGATCGCCCGGTAGGCCGGGCTGTCCAGGATCGCCAGACTGTCGAGGTCGTAGGTCGCGACCGATTGCCTTGCGTCCTCGGCGCCGACCCAGCGCTGCAGGCTCAGAAATCCCGGCACACGCTGGCGCTCCGGGATGTGCTCGAGGTCGTACCAGTCGTTGAACTCGTCCTCGGCGACATTCGAAAAATCGAATGCCGCGATCAGCAGACCCTTGGCCATCAGGCGCCTCCCCGGCTCGCTCCAGCGCGAACTATGCCAGGGATCGTCCCCTCTTCAAAGCGCCCGGCTTGACGCGGGGCCGCAAACGGGGATGCTGCCGCCGGACGGATCCCGGAGCGGCGGCATGAGCAATTTTGACTATCACGAGCTGTTTGCGCTCGGCGCCGACGAGGCGCCCTACCGCAAGCTCACCGACGAGCACGTCTCGACCGGCAATTTTGAAGGAAAGCGGATCGTCAAGATCGAGCCGGAGGGGCTGACCCGGCTCGCGGCGCAGGCGTTTGTCGATTCGGCGCACCTGCTGCGGCCGGGGCACCTGGCCTCGTTGCGCGCGATCCTCGACGACCCCGAGGCTTCGTCGAACGACAAATTCGTCGCCTTCGACCTGTTGAAAAACGCCAACATCGCGGCCGGCCGGGTATTGCCGATGTGCCAGGACACCGGCACCGCGATCGTGATGGGCAAAAAGGGCCAGCAGGTGTGGACCGAGGGCGACGACGCCGCGGCGATCTCGGCCGGCATCCGCCGCACCTACACCGAGACCAATCTGCGCTACAGCCAGGTGGCGCCGCTGTCGATGTATGAGGAGGTCAACACCGGCGACAATCTGCCCGCCCAGATCGACCTCTACGCCGAGCCGGGCGAGGCCTACAAGTTTCTGTTTATCGCCAAGGGCGGCGGTTCCGCCAACAAGAGCTTCCTCTACCAGCAGTCGAAGGCGGTGCTGAACCCGAAATCCTTGCTCAAGTTCCTCGACGAGAAGATCCGCACGCTCGGCACCGCCGCCTGCCCGCCCTATCACCTGGCGATCGTGATCGGCGGCACGTCGGCCGAGATGAACCTGAAGACCGTCAAGCTCGCGAGCTGCCGCTATCTCGACGCGCTGCCGACCGAGGGCAACCGATATGGGCAGGCTTATCGCGACCGCGGCTTTGAAGAAGAGGTGCTGGAGCTGACCCGCGGGCTCGGGATCGGCGCGCAATTCGGCGGCAAGTATTTCTGTCACGACGTGCGGGTCGTCCGCCTGCCGCGGCACGGCGCGAGCCTGCCGATCGGGATCGGCGTGTCGTGCTCGGCCGACCGCCAGATTCTCGGCAAGATCACCGCCGAGGGCGTGTTTCTCGAAGAGCTCGAAACCAATCCGGCGCGCTTTCTGCCCGAGATCGACGAGGCGACGCTCGGCGGCGCTGTCGTGCCGGTCGATCTCAACCGGCCGATGGCCGAAATCCGCCGCACCCTGTCGCAATACCCGATCAAGACGCGGCTCAGCCTGACCGGTCCGCTGATCGTCGCGCGCGACATCGCGCACGCGAAACTGCAGGAGCGGCTCGACCGCGGCGAGGGTCTGCCCGACTACGTCAAGAATCATCCGATCTATTACGCCGGGCCGGCCAAGACCCCGGCCGGATATGCGTCGGGCTCGTTCGGGCCGACGACGGCCGGGCGGATGGACAGCTATGTCGACGCCTTCATGGCGGCGGGCGGCAGCTTTGTCACCCTCGCCAAGGGCAATCGCGGCGCCGAGGTGCGCGACGCCTGCCGCAAGCATCGCGGCTTTTACCTCGGCTCGATCGGCGGGCCGGCGGCGCGGCTCGCCCAGGACTGCATCCGCAAGGTCGAAACCGTCGAATACCCCGAGCTCGGCATGGAAGCGGTGTGGCGGATCGAGGTTGAGAATTTCCCGGCCTTTGTCGTGATCGACGACAAAGGCAATGATTTTTTCGCCGCGCTGACTTGAGGCAGGGCCGCGCCGGGCGCGATTTGGCGGCGGCGCGCGCCGCGCCTGACGATCTGCTCGACGCGCTTGTCCGCAAGGAAAAGGGTGCCTGGGAAGCCTTTGTCCGGCGCTACGCGGGGCTGGTCGTCGCCGCGGTTCGCGGGGTGGCACGCGAAGCCGCCGAGGTCGAGGATTTGACCCAGGAGGTGTTCTTGCGGCTGTGCCGCAACGATTTCCGGCTGTTGCGCAGCTATGACCCGGCGCGCGCCGGGCTGACGACCTGGATCACGATCGTCGCCCGCAGCACCGCGCGCGACGCCTTGCGGCGCCACCGGCCGCTCTCGGTGCCGATCGAGGCGGTGCCGGAAGCACAGCTCTCGGTCCCGCCGGTCGAGCCGGTCCGCAAGCTCAAGCTGCCCGAGGCGCTGTTGTCGCCGCGCCAGCGCGAAATTTTGGGGATGCTCTACGACCGCGACATGGAGGTGGCGGAGATCGCCGCCCAGCTCGGCATCGACCCGCAAACCGTGCGCAGCGCCCATCACAAGGCGATGATCAAATTGCGTGCTTATTTCAAAGCGGAAGTGGAATGAGCGGCCGAACCAGCAGGTTGCGGGGATGCCCGTGCGGCGCCCCGCCTAAAAAAGGGCAGAGAGCGGTGCGATGAGCCCAATTGACGATGCAATCGAAGAGCCGGCGGGCTCCGACGCCGGCAGAACCTTATGGCGGCGCAGCTTTACGGCCGAGATGCCCGACAGCGAAACCGAGCGGCTGCTCGATCTCGCGGGCTTGGCCGACGGCATGCTGGACGACGAGGACGAGCACGATCGGGTCGCGGCCCTTGTCGCCGGCGACGCGGTCGCCGCTTCGGATGTCGCCGCAGCGCGAGCGATCTCGACCGGCGGCATCGCGATGCCGAGCGGGCTGGAGCCGGTCATCGCGCGCGCTGTGGCGCTCGTCGACGAGGTGCGCGAGCCCGCTCGCATCATCCCCTTTGTGCCGCCCCAGGCGGGGCGCCGCGTTTTGCAGGGTGTCGCGCAATGGGGCGGGCTCGCGGCGGCGCTCGCCTTTGCCGGCTGGCTCGGCTTTGCGATGGGCAGCGGCGCCTCGCTCACTCTGAGCGCGCCCGGCCAGCCGCAACAGTTCGGCGAAGGCAATTTCCTGCCGGAGTTGCTTGACCCGTCGACCGGCTTTCTGCGCGAGCTCGGCGAAGGCCAGCAGACATGATGCTCGCCGAGCCCGCCGCCCGCAGCGGCGCCCGCCAACATTTGTTTAAGGTGCTGCTGGCATTGTCGCTGGCGCTCAACCTGTTTTTTGTCGTCGGAGCGATGTGGATTCGCATCCATGCTCCGGCGCCGATGCCGACCCCCGAAGACCGGCTCGAGCAGATGTCGGGCGAGCTTGGCCTCGACGCCGAGCAAAAGCAGGCGTTTGCGCATTACTCGCAGACCATGCGACAGCGGCTGCAAGCTATGCACGGAGCGGTGCAGCCACTAATCGGAAATGCCTGGTCAGAGGTGGCAAAGCCCCATGCCGACGAAGCCAAGGTCATGCAATTGTTCGACCAGGCGGCAGAAGAGCGGCGGGGCTTTATGCGGGATTTGACGACGACGACCTTGTCGTTTCTGGCGACGCTGTCGCCCGAGCAGCGCGCCAAATTCGTCCAGCTGGCACACCAGCGTCCGCGGCCGTGGTCGCCGCCGCACGAACGGGACGGATCCCACTAAAGGGCGCGGGTCGGCGCGTTCCCGGCGCGGTACGATCGTCTCGTCGGACCGGCATTAAGAGAGCTTGCCATGCCTCCTGCCGTGCTCGCGGCGCTTTTGGCTGTCTTTGTCGCGTTCGCTCCGGCGCTTCATGCGCAGGAGGCGACCCGCCCGGCGCCGCCAGGGCGGCTCCTGGTAATGTCGGATGTCCATTTCGACCCGATGGCGGCGCCGCAATTGGTCGACCGCCTTGCCGCCGCAGCGCCCGGCGATTGGCGCGCGGTCCTCGACGGCGCCGGAACCGGGTTCGGCAGCTACGGAAAGGACACGACCTGGCCCTTGCTGCGTTCGGCCGTCGAAGCGATGCGGCAAACCCTGCCGCACCCAGAGATGGTGCTGCTGCCCGGCGATTTTCTTGCGCACCATTACCGCGCCTCATTCAACGCCGCGGCCAAGGATCATTCGGACGCGGCCTATCGCGGGTTTGTACGAAATACGATCCAATTTTTGGCCTTGGAGCTCGAGCGCGCGTTTCCGGCTGTCCCGATCCTCCCGGTCCTCGGCAACAACGACGACGATTGCGGCGATTACCAATTGCAGCCGAACGGCCCGTTTCTCGCTGACGCCTTGCCGGTTTTGCGCAGCCTTCTCGGCAATGCCGGTCTTGAACCCGGCTTCGAGCAGGACTGGACGAGCTACGGCAACGCCAGCGTCAAAGTCGAGGGCCTGCGCATCCTGCTCCTCGACACGGTCGTCTTTTCGCGCAACTACCGCGACGCCTGCGGCGGCCCGCCCGCGGCCGACCCCGGCGGCGCGACCCTCGCCTGGCTCGGAGACGAACTCGCCGCCGCCCGCCGGGCGCATGAGCCTGTCTGGCTCGTCTACCACATTCCGCCGGGGATCGACGGGTACGCGACCTGGCGCCAAGGCATGTGTCCCGACCGCGTCATCCCGATGTGGAAGGAGAGCTATGCCGAGGCTTTTGCCGCACTGCTCAAGCGCTACCCTGGCACCGTCGCCGCCGAGTTTGCCGGGCATACGCATATGGACGATTTCCGCCTCCTCGGCCCCGCCGGCGGAAATTTTGGCTTTGTAATAATCACCCCGGCGCTGAGCCCGATCTTTGGCCAGAACCCGGCCTTCCGCACCGTTGCATATGACCGGGCCGGGGGCATTCTCGACGAGACGACCTACGATTTGACCAACTTGCCGCAGGCCGGGGCGAATGCGTCCCCGCAGTGGCGAGCCGAATACACCTTCACCCAGGCCTGGGGGCTGCCGCGGGTGGATCTGCCGAGCCTCGAGCGGCTTTACACGATGATCGCCACCCAACCGCAGGACCGCGCGCGCTGGCATACGCTGTTTCCGGTGTCGAGCCCGGTTTACTGGCGGATGAGCTCGGACAAGCCAACCGCGATCCGCAGCTACGACTGCGCCACCGGTCACATCTCGCCGGCGGCCTTTGCCGAGTGCTGGTGCGGCGGCGCGACAAAATGAGCTGAGATTACTTGGTGCCGAAGAGGCGGTCGCCGGCGTCGCCGAGGCCGGGCAGGATGTAGCCGTGGGCGTCGAGGCAGCGGTCGAGCGCCGCCGCGACGATCGTAACCTCGGGGAAGACCTCCAGGACCTTGTCGACCCCCTCGGGTGCGGCGACAAGGCAGACGAATTTGATCGAACGCGCCTTGAGCTCGACCAGCCGGGAGATCGCCGCCACCGCCGAATTGCCGGTCGCCAGCATCGGGTCGACCAGGATCACATCGCGCTCGGCCAAGTCGTCGGGCAATTTCAGATAGTATTCGACCGCCTGCAACGTGCGAGGCTCGCGATAAATTCCGACATGGCCGACGCGCGCCGACGGCAACAGGTCGAGCATGCCGTCGAGAATGCCGTTGCCGGCGCGCAGGATCGAGACCAGGCACAGCTTTTTACCCGACAACAACGGGAAATTGCCGCGTTCGAGCGGCGTCTCGATCTCGGCGGTTTCGAGCGGCAGCTCGCGCGTCGCCTCGTAGGCGAGCAGCAGGCTGATTTCGCGCAACAGCCGGCGAAACTCGGCGGTCGACGTCGCCTGGTCGCGCATCAACGACAATTTGTGCTGAACCAACGGATGGTCGACGACGGTCAGACCCGGCCGGTGCTGCTGCATCCTCTGGCGCTCCTAAAACAAGGTGCCGTCGCTGACGATCGTGATCGGGGCGCTGCCGTCGGGGCGGCGCTCGAAGGCGATTTCGCGGCCCGCCGCCCAGCTGCCGCCTTCGAGCACGCGGGCGAGCGGGAATTCCGCGGCACCTTTACCGAGCCGCGCGCGCGCGTCGGCCGCGAGGCGGTCGAGCAATGCGACGGTCAAGGCCCGCCATTCGACCACCGGCTCGCTGGCCGCGTCGAGCGGGTGCGCCAACAGGCCGGGGTCGCGCGGCACGATGACCGCGCAATCGAGAAAGAGGCCGCCGTTGCGGTATTCGGCAAGCCCGGTCAATCCGTCGAGGTTGTCGACCTGGAGGCCGCCGGCTTCAAGCGGCTCGACCAGCGAATAGGCGAGCCATTGCGACAATTTGTGAAACGGCACGAACCCGTCGCCGGACACCGCAGGATGCCGGCCGCAATCGCCGAGCGGCACGCCCGCGAGGCTGAGCCGCGCCGGCCAGATCGGCCCCAAGGTCCGCAGCAACGTGCGCAAAATTTCGGCGGCGCTCAGTGTTTTGTCTTGCGCGCGCCAGTAGTCGAAAAGGTTCCCGGGGCGCGCCGGACAGCCGAAATGAGTTGGGTCGGCGGCGCAGACCTCGCCCAGCCGGCGCAGCAGGGCGGCGCGGCTGTCGATCCCGAGAAGCTGGTTGCCGGGGCCGTGCTGGAAGGCGTCGGCGACACGTTCGGGCGCAAGCCGCGCCAATGCGCCGGCGTCGGCCCGCCAGGGCGTGGCCGGATCGGTCGCGAACAGCCCCTGCTGCGTCGCCCGCAGGCTCGCTACCGCAAGCCCCTCCGAGCGCTGCAGCACCTGCCCGGTCTCGGCTTCACGAAAGCGCCACCCCTGCCCTGCCCCAGCATCGAGCAGCACCGAGACAAAGGCGAGGTCGATCCGCGCCCGCGCCTGCTCGGCGGCGTCGGCGCCGGCCGCGACCAGCGCCGCGCGCTCGACGCCGCCGACGGAAAAATGCCGCCAGCGGCTGTGAAAGGGGACCGCAAGATCGGGATAGCGCCGCCGTGTTATCGTCGCCACCCGCTCGGCCGCCGCGCCGAGCCGATCGAGATCGAGCCGGAAATGCCGGGTCTCGCCCCGTTCGGCCGCGGCGAGCACGATTGCGCAGCGCTCGCGCACCGCGGCGGCGCTCAGCAGCGCCGCGGCACCCCCGCGATGGTCATTCGCCGAGGGCACGGCCTTTGACGTTGTGCAGTTCCTGCGCGTCCGGAACGCCGGCCGGGGCAAAGTATCCGGCCGCTTTTTTCGCCTCGATCTCGACCGAGGCGTCGAACGGGACCAGATTGTCCGGGATCGCGACCTGTTCGACGATTTCGATCCCTTGCGCTTCGAGTGCCGCCCGCTTCATGTTCGACATCGACACCCAACGATCGACCCGGCGCACGCCGAGCCAGTGCAGCACATCGGGCATCAATTCCTGAAAGCGCAGATCCTGCACCCCGGCGACGCATTCGGTGCGGCGGAAATAGGTGTCGGCGCGGTCGCCGCCGGGCTGGCGCTTGCGCGCGTTGTAGACGAGGAACTTCGTGACCTCGCCGAGTGCCCTGCCTTCCTTGCGGTTGTAGACAAAAATTCCGACCCCGCCCTGCTGCGCCGTCGCGACGCAGACCTCGATGCCGTGCACCAGGTAAGGTCGGCAGGTGCAGATGTCCGAGCCGAAAACATCCGAGCCGTTGCATTCGTCGTGGACGCGGCAGGCGATCACCGTCCCCGGAGCCGCGATCCGCTCGACCTCGCCAAAGAGGTAGACCGTCGTCCCGCCGACGGGCGGCAGCAGCACTTCGAGATCGGGACGCGTTACGAGCTCCGGGAACATGCCGCCGGTTTCCTCGAAGAGGCTGCGGCGCAAATCGCTCTCGGCAACGCCAAAGCGTGCGGCGAGCCCCGGCAGATGCCATACCGGGTCGATCGCCGCCTTGGTCACGCGGATCTCGCCATTGGCGAGCAGCACCCGCCCGTCGGGTATCAGCCCACGCTCGGCGATCCGCTGCCGGACCTCCGGCATGGCGATGCGCGCGGTCGTGATCGCGATCGTCGGGCGCACGTCGACGCCGTCGCGGATCGTCGCGGCAAACACTTCGCCGACGAGATGCCCCCACGGGTCGAGCGACACGATCTTGGCCGGGTCGCCCCATTGCGGAGCGGGGGCGATCAGCGCCGCCGGGGCGGTGTCGGTCAGGTCGGGGCGATGGTCGCGGGCCAACGCCTTGGTCGCGACCGCCAGCGCCCGGTAAATGCCGTAGGCGCCGGAGTGGGAGCCGATGGCGTTGCGCCGGCTCGGCTCGGACGGGCTCGCGACCACGGGCCCGCGCTCGCTCGGGTCGGCCGCACCCCAATGCAGCGGGATCCCAGAAAGGCCCGCGCTGCCCGGATGCGAGGTCAGCCGGATGTGGCGCGGTATCGGGTGCTCCATGTCCTGTTCTATCTCGTTCCACGGCAATGCCGAGATCAGCCAACTTAGTGAGCGCAAGCCGTGACCGCAACTCCGCGCAGCGCGCGGCCGCTGGCCCGGCGGCGTCGTTCGGACACCCGGCGGTAGAATAATCGCCGCGGCCGTCCGAACCTTTTATGCAGGCGCGCTGTTCTTTCGTGAGACGACCGGATTCTCAGGACAGACGGAGAATTTCACAATGACGCGTTCGCTGATCTCGGCAGCCGCGGGTGTTTTGTTTGCAGCCGGCCTCGCCGCCGGCCCGGCCCACGCCGCGGGCTGTCTGAAAGGCGCGGCAATCGGCGGCGTCGCGGGACACTTCCTTGGCCATCACGCGCTGCTCGGCGCCGGCGCCGGATGCCTGATCGGCCATCACGAGGCGGCCAAGCACGCCCGCGAAAGAAGCCGCGACGAGCAGGTGCAGCGCAATTATTCCGGTTCCGGCTACAGCCATTCCGGCTACGGCAATTCCGACTACGGCCGCTAGCCGGTCCGGGACGGCCCGGTAACGCCAATGTGCATCGTCGGGGCGGCAACAACAGGATAGACTTGCGCGGTCGTTGGCAAGCCGTAAAGGCGTGTCGCAATGGAGCCGCGCAAGTTTCACGACCCGTTTGTTACCGCCGCGGGTGAACGGCGCGCGCAGGTCGCGCTGTCGGCGCTGCAAACCTTGTGGTTCAACACCGGCACCCTGTGCAACCTGACCTGCGGCCACTGCTACATCGACTCCTCGCCCAAGAACGACCGGCTGGTCTATCTGACCGCAGCCGAGGCAGCCGTCTATCTCGACGAGATCGCCGAGCATGGTTTGCCGACGACAACGGTCGGGTTTACCGGCGGCGAGCCGTTTATGAACCCCGAACTGATGGCGATGGTCGACGACGCGCTGGCCCGCGGCTTCGAGGCGCTGGTGCTGACCAACGCAATGAAGCCGATGGCCAAGTGCAAAGCCGGGTTGCTGGACCTTCGCGAGCGGTACGGCGACCGGCTGACGATCCGGGTCTCGGTCGACCATTACGGTCGCCGGGTTCACGAGGAGGAGCGCGGCCGGCGCAGCTGGAAACCGACGATCGACGGTCTCGGCTGGCTCGCGCGCAACGGTTTTGCGCTGCACGTCGCGAGCCGGCGGCTGTCCGGCGAATCGGAAGCCGAGATTCGCGCCGGCTTTGCACGCCTTTTTGACGAGCTCGGCGTTGCAATCGATGCCGCCGACCCGGTGCGGCTGATGGTGTTTCCAGAGATGGACGCCGCCGCCGACGTGCCCGAAATTACCGAGGCTTGCTGGGGCATTCTCGGCAAGTCGCCTGCCGATGTGATGTGCGCGAGCGCGCGCATGGTCGTCAAACGCAAGGGGGCGGCACGGCCGGCGGTTCTCGCCTGCACGCTGTTGCCCTATGATGAGCGTTTCGAGCTGGGTGCTACCCTCGCCGCAGCGAGCCGGCCGGTAGCGCTCAACCATCCGCACTGCGCCGAATTCTGCGTGCTCGGCGGCGGCGCCTGCAGCCGCAGTTGAGGGGAGCCATCGCAGTAGTTGACTTGGTCAACTAACTTGCTGACACTCGCATCTTCCGATGCGGGGCGGGCGGCGGATATGGCGGGTACGGCTTTTGATCGGCGGGTTGCCGAGCTGCGCCGGTTCAACCGGTTCTACACCCAAAGAATTGGCGTGTTGGGAGAGGGGCTGCTCGACAGCGCCTTTTCGCTGACCGAGGCGCGGGTGCTCTACGAAATCGCGCTCGCCGAGCACCCGACCGCGGCCGATCTCGGCAAGCGGCTGGGCTTGGATCGCGGTTACCTAAGCCGGATCCTGCGCGGGTTCGAGCGGCGCGGGTTGATCTGCCGCACAGCTTCGGCCGCCGACCGCCGGCTCAGCCTGCTCGCATTGACCGCGCAAGGCGGATCGGCGTTTGCCGAGCTCGACGCGCGCTCGCAGGCGGAAATCGGGGCGGCGTTGCGCAATTTATCCGAAGAACAGCAGGTTAGGCTTGTCGCCGCCGCGGCTACGATCGAGCGGGTGCTCGGCGCGCGGGCCGAAGACCGCGGCGGCTGGCTGCTGCGCCCGCACCGGGCGGGCGACATCGGTTGGATTACCGCCCGTCACGGTATCCTCTATGCGCGGGAATATGGCTGGGACGCGCAGTTCGAGGCGCTTGTCGCCGAGGTTGCGGCAAAGTTTCTGCGCAGCTTAAACCCGCGCCGCGAAGGCTGCTGGATCGCCGAGCGGGACGGCGAGAATGTCGGCTCGGTCATGCTGGTCGAGGAATTGGAAACTGTCGCCAAATTGCGGCTGCTGTTGGTTGAGCCCGACGCGCGCGGCCTCGGCATCGGCGCCCGGCTGGTGGAGGAGTGTCTGCGTTGCGCGCGCCAGGCCTGCTACGAAAAAGTGACCTTGTGGACAAACAGCGTGCTGACCGCGGCGCGGCACCTTTATGAGCAAGCCGGGTTTCAGATGGTAGACGCGCAGCCGCATCACAGCTTTGGCTACGACCTGGTCGGCGAGACCTGGGAACTGATCTTGTAATCGAAGTCGGAACTAAAGCGTCATTGCCGCGGTCTGCTGGATCACTTCGGTCGAGCCCTCCCAGATCATGCGCAGGGCGACAAAGGTGATGATGCCGAGCCCGACCCAGGCGATCCAGAACCAGCGATCGAGCAGGCGGGCGACATAGCTCGAGGCGACACCCATCAGCGCCACCGACAGCACCAGGCCAAAGGCGAGCACCCAAAAATGGTTGCGCGCGGTCCCGGCGACCGCCAGCACGTTGTCGAGCGACATCGACAAATCGGCGAGCACGATCCGGACCAGCGCCTGCCGCGCGCCGCCTTGCCGCGGCGCCGGCGCGACCGCTTCCGTCGCCGCCTGTCGTTGTGCGCCGCGCGTTTCGCGCAGCTCGCGGTACATCTTCCACGACACCCACAGCAGCAGCACGCCGCCTGCTAGGGTCAGCCCGATAATGGCCAGCAGCTGGGTGGCAAAAAAGGCCAGCAGAATACGCAGCGCGGTGGCGACAAGGATGCCCAGCATGATCACCCGGCGGCGCTGGGCGGCGGGCAGCGCCGCCGCCGCCATGCCGACGACAACCGCATTGTCGCCGGCCAGCACCACGTCGATGATGACGACCGAAAGAAGCGCCCCGAGTTGATTAACCTCGATCAGCACCCTCGCCAGATAGGGATCGACGCGCACCGCGTCGAGACCGTCTCGACATCGGGGCATTTTCCGTCGCAGCCGGCGGCGCGCCTGTCGGCGTTTTACGCCGCGGCGTTTCTGGTGACCGGCGTGCAGCTGCCGTTCTGGCCGGTGTGGCTGGCGTCGCGCGGATTTGGCGCCAAGGAAATCGGCACCCTCTTTGCCGCCGCGATCTGGGCCAAGGTCGTCGCCACCCCGGCGATCGGCGCGCTCGCCGACCGGTTTGGACGGCGCCGGGTCATGGCCGTGCTCGCCGCGACGGCGCTCGCCGGCTATGCCGCGATGGGGCCGGCGGGCGGGTTCTGGCCGATCCTGGCGCTGAACATCGTCGCGTTGACGGCGCAGTCGGCCCTGATGCCGCTCGGCGACACCGTGACGTTGGCGGCGGTGCGCGCCGAGGGTCTGGATTACGGACGCATCAGGGTGTGGGGGTCGTTGAGCTTTGTCGTCGCCTCGCTCGGCGCCGGCGCCGTGCTCGGCCACAGCTCGGGCAGCCGGGTTCTGCCGCTCGTTCTCGGGGCGTCGGCGGCGCTGCTCGCCGCGTGCGGTGCGATCCCGTCCGGAGCAGACGCGCGTCGCCGCGAGGGTTCGCGGCGCCGCGCCGGATGGCGTCTCGTCGCCGGCAACCCGCGATTCTGGGTCTTTGTCGCGAGTGCTGCGGCACTGCAAGCGAGCCACCAGGTCTATTACGGGTTCGGGACGCTTTACTGGCGCTCGCTCGGCTTTTCGCAGACCACGATCGGCTGGCTCTGGGCCGAAGGTGTCGTGGCCGAGGTGCTGCTGTTCTGGCAGGGAAGGCGCCTGCTCGCACGGCTCGGGCCGCGCGGATTGATGATGCTGGGCGGTGCTGCGGGCATCGTGCGCTGGAGCCTTGCCGGGATTGTCGTCTCGCTTCCGGCCACGGTTGCGCTTCAGCTGTTGCACGCGCTGACCTTTGGCGCCGTCTATCTCGGGGCGATGCACTACCTGTCGCGAACCGTCCCGCCGACAGCCGCCGCCGGCGCGCAGACATTGTTTGCCGCCGCCTCCTCCGGCCTCGGCGGCGGGTTGGTCATGGTCGCCGCGGGCGCGCTTTACGCCGCTTATGGCGGGCATGCCTATCTGGCGATGGCGATCCTGTCTGGCGTCGGCCTCGCCGGCACATTGCTGCTGCGCGGCATGCAGCACTCGGCGCGCTCGCCCGAGCCCGATGGCGGCGGGTCATAGCGGCGCGTCCTCGCCGCCCGTCGCACCGCGGCCGAGCGTCGCTGCATCCGGTGGCGCTGCCGTCGTTAAGATCGTACCGGGGTCAGCATGCCAATTCGGCGAATTGACATATCGACGTTAGAATGATATGTCGCGACATATGCCCGAACGCACCACAGTCCGTCTGCCGGGCGACCTCCTCGAGCGCGCTCGCCACAAGGCCGCCGCCGAGGGCCGCACCCTGACATCGCTGATCGAAGAGGGGTTGAACCTGGTCGTCAGCAGTAATCAGAAGGCGGTGAAAAGAAGGCGTATCTTGCCGAGGGTCAGCAGTGCCGAAGGCGGGCTGGTGTCCGGCGTCGACTTGGGCCACACGTCAGCAATCGATGAAGCCGACGACCTGAACTACCTCCGGCGAATGCAGCGCTTCAAATGATCCTGCCCGATGTGAACGTGCTGATTTACGCATTTCGTAAGGATCTGCCGCAGCATCGCATCTGTCGGGACTGGCTCGCCGCAATTGTGTCAAGCGACACCAGGTTCGGCCTGTCGCCGCTGGTGCTGAGCGCGGTGGTGCGCGTGACGACCAATGCCCGCGCCTTCCAAACACCGAGCTCGACCGAGGAAGCATTCGGCTTTTGCGCAGACCTTCTCAGCCAGCCGCATTGCGACGTCGTAGAACCGGGCGAACGCCATTGGGATATTTTTCGACGCCTCTGCATCGCGACCGATACCACAGGAGCGCCGGTCGCCGACGCTTGGTTCGCCGCCCTGGCTATAGAATCGGGCTGCGAATGGATTACCTTCGATCGCGACTATGCCCGGTTTCCCGGACTGAGGTGGCGCCGCCCTTGAGGTCGAGCAACCGCGGGCGCGGATCGAAAATCCTAACGCGTTGACCGGGGCATTCCAGCAGGCAGCAAATAAAGCCGCACCGTCGCGGATGCTCGCTTGAGCGCTGGTGCGGTTTTCAGCTATTAGCGGCGAAATCCTCGGGTGTGAGAGCGATCGGAGAGCCGTGCGGGGTGCGCAGCGCCGCGCGGTGCCAGGCGGCGCGGCAGCGGGCGAGGGCCGCGTAATCGGCGGCGCCCTTTTCAGCGACAATGCGCTCGAGTGCGGCGAGCCAATGACGATAGTAGGTTTCGCCGGTGTCGGGGTCGCCGGCTGCCTGGGCGCGGTTGATTTCCCCGGCAAGCGTCGCGGCCCATTCGGGCCAGGAGAAGAGACCGCCCTCGTGCAGCGCCAGCGCCATCGCAAAGGCCTGCGCCTCCCACGGCTCGCGAAAAACCGGGTCCTCCGCGCCACCCAAGCCATCGGGGCCGCGCGGGATGCCGGGGGTTTCGGCGGCGATATGCCCGGCGCGGTTCATGCCGGATCGAGATAGGGTTCGAACGCTTCGATCGACACCTTGACCGCCGGGTCGGCATCCTCGCCCCACAATTCGTGGGCGGAGAACACGACCGCATACAGCCATTGCGGGTTGTCGCCGGCGCCGAGCGCGGCCGCATCGGGGAGAACATGGCAGCCGCGGACCGCCTCGACCGAGCCGGTCTTGCCGCGGGCGTAGCGCGGCAATCGGGTATGGGTCGCGGGATTGATGTTCCTGGTGCGCACCTGGTCGCCTTTCTTGAAGCGCGCCGGCTGATTGGTCGGACGGGCGAAGTCGCCGCGGGTCAGGGTCTTCTCGACATCGGCCGCCGTGAGGCGTCGCGGCAGCGCGGCGCCCGGCCGCAGGGATCGGCCGGCGGCGATCTCTTCGGTGCCGACGAGGCCGCGCTGCAGCAGCCGGTTCTCGAGGCCGAGAAACCACCGCCGGTAATAGGACGAGCCGAGATAATCGAGCGGCGGCAGCGCTTCGAGCGAGGCGCGGCCGGCGTCGATCGTCCACAGCCCGGTGAACCCCATCGCGCGCTGCAATGCCAGCACGCGCCCCTCCCAGCGCTGGTGAAACGGCGGCTCGTTTTTCTCGGCCTCGACCGGGCCAAAGCCGTGCATCCCGCCCATGTCGTGCAGCGAATTGGTCATGCCGCCGCCACCTCGCGCGGCGCCTTGGCGAGGCCGGTGCCGATCATGCTGTCGCGGGTCACGAGGTCCGCCAGCCGCTCCGCGCTCCAGCCCTCGGTGCCGGCGGGCCGCATCGGCACGACGATGAACCGCGTCTCGGCGGTCGAATCCCACACCCGGATCTGGGTTCCGGCAGCCAGGCTCACGCCGAAATCGGCGAGCACACCTTTCGGGTCGATGACCGCGCGCGAGCGGTAGGGTGCCGATTTGTACCAGACCGGCGGCAACCCCAGCACCTCCCACGGATAGCAGGAGCACAATGTGCAGACGACGAGATTGTGCGTGTCGGGAGTGTTCTCGACCGCGATCAGGTCGCTGCCGACCCGGCTCGCGTGACCAAGCGAGTTCGCCGCCGCTGTCGCGTCCGCCAGCAGGCGGCGCTTGAAATCGGCGTCGGTCCAGGCGCGGGCGACGAGCTGGGCGCCGTTGCGCGGCCCGATCCGGGTTTCGAACGCCTCAACAATGCTGTCGAGCGCCGCCGGGTCGACGTAGCCCTTCTCGGTCAGGATCGTTTCGAGCGCCTTTACCCGCGCATCCATCTCGGACAATTCCGAGCCGTGCCCGTGATCATCAGAATGAGAGTGGTCGTCGGGCATCCGTGCTCTCCTCAATCGTGCTCGCGGCGATGACCGGAGGCGAAGCTGGCTCGCGGCCCGCGCGAAACCGAGCAGCAGCATCGCGTTCTGCGCCTCATTCCGGCGCGTTTCAAGCTGCTGATCGGCCGGCGCCCGCTTGGGGGTGGTCGCCAAGCCGGCAATTTGCTCGGCAATCGCCGAATTGCTGAAACAAAGCGCACAGCTGGCCTATCATTACGGAGGTTCGGGTGCGCAGCAGCGGCCCGACCCCGCTTAGAGGGAGAACGCCCATGGAGAAGCGATTTGGTGTCGTGTCCGCGGACGGCCATTGCCGGCTGATGCACCTTCCCTTCGATCTGTGGACCAAGCGTCTGCCGCGCAAATTCCAGGATGACGGGCCGCGCGTGGTGAAAGGAGCCGACGGCGTCCGGCAATGGGTGGTCGAGGGACACCCATGGAGCGGGGTCGGCTGGGCCGGCGTCGGCCGTGGGCCGGTCAACTGCTACACGCGGGCGGGCCTCGCGGAGGAGCCGGAGCCCGGCATTTTTCGCGCCGCCAATGCGCGCTATCGCTGCGAAGACATGGACCGCGACGGGGTTGATGCCGAGCTGGTCAACGGTCCCTACGAGCAGATATCCCAGATCAAGAACCCGGAACTGCGCGCCGCCTGCGTGCGCGCCGTCAACGACTGGGCGCGCGAATTGTACGAGGAGTTGAGCGGCCGGTTCATCATGCTTTTGCCGCTGCCCTGCCAGACACCCGAGGAGGCGGTCGCCGAGCTGCTGCGGGTGGCCGAATTCGGGATGCCGACCGGGGTCATCTTCGACTGGGTCGGGGCCCCTGAACCGGTGCTGCACCAGATGTGGGAGCCGGTCTGGGCCGCCGCCGCCGAGACGCGCCTGCCGGTCAATCTCCATGCCAACCCGCGCGGCGGCTCGCGCCAGATCGGGGTCGGGGTTTCCGGTCTCGAACCTCGCAACCAGTCGCTGATGACGGTCGCCAATTTTCCGATGGGGCTGATGGCCGAGCTGATGAGCGCCGTCGTGTTCTCGGGCATCTGCGACCGCCATCCCGGAATACGCTTTGTCCTGGAGGAGGCCGGCGTCGGGTGGGTCCCGTTCCTGTTCTGGCGCTTTGACCGCGAATACGATTTCGGCGGCCCGTCGAGCCGCGTCTTCAAGCCCGACATCCCGCTGTCCCAAAAGCCGACCGAGTTCGTCCGGCGCCAGGTCTTTTTCACCTTCGAGGTCGAGGAAGAGGGCGGCTTTCGCCGTGTCCCTGAAATCGGCTTGCAGAACTTCCTGTGGGCCAGCGACTTTCCGGGTCTCGACAGCCCGTGGCCGGATTCGAAGGCGATGGGGCACGCCCCGGCCGAAGCGGCGCTCGGCAAGGAGGCGCTTCACCAGCTCGTCTTTGACAATGCGGTGAACCTCTATCGCATCCCGGTCACCCTGCCCGCCGGAGCAAACGCGCAGCGATGAGCGACAACATATGGCCTAAAGACGATCTCGGCCTTGTCGAAGGCCGCATTCGTCACGGCGGCGGCGCGCCCGATCCCGGTATCGGCAACGGCTGCGCCCCGGCGCTGCTGCTGGCCCCTTTTCTCTTTTCGTCGCCCCCGCGAAAGCGCGCGGAAGCGGGAGTCCAGGGGTCCAGAGTCTGCCCCCCTGTTCGGGCCAGGGGCAAGTTCTGGCTTGAACAGGGGGCTACAAAAGAGGCGCAGGTTGCTCTGGATACCCGCTTGCGCGGGTATGACGGCGAGGTGGGTGGGTGACGGGTGTTAGAAACATACCACTCTCTCATGTCGGTCCTTCCAAATAGCAGGCAAGCGAATTCGTGGCTTTCTCTCAAGCGCTGGTTTCAAGCTTTGCCGGGCAGGGCAGGAGGCGCGGTCGTCGAGACGACGGTTGATCATCCTCTGATGCGCGGGTCGAAACCGCATGACCGTTGATGCGTCGCGGAGCTGCCTCGGTCTAGCGACCAGCGTCGGATCGGTGATCCGGCAGATAGTGGTTGCGAGGATGCGTTACCGGGCTGGTAGCCCGCGCCATAATTGAGAAAGCTCTGTGTCTGCGCTTGCGCCTGAGCCTGGGTTTCGAGCGCATGGGCGGCATCTAGGCTCTGGGCGCGCGCGATCGAGGCCATCACGGCGGTGAGGTCGGCGAGCTGTTTGGTGGATGGCGACGAGCTGATTGCCGGACTGCGCAGCTTGAAGCGCGCCGGTGGCGCCTTGGCTCGCCGTCACCAGCGCGTCGATCTGGGTGCGCGTCGAGTCGAGGTCTTGCACGACGCCGGCTTGCACGCGCATCGCGTCCTAGAATCCGGCGCGGGCGTTCTGCCAGCGCGTCTGCGCATCGGCGAGAAGCTGCTGTGAGGAGGTCGATCCGGAATAGGCCTGCGGATAAGCCTGGGTTAAGGCCTGATCGATCGTCGTGACACTGTAGGCGATATGTTGCGCCTGCGCGAGAAGCTGCTGGGTCTGGGCGATCGACTGCTGGAGCTGCGCTAAAGAGGAGTACGGTAGACTCGCCAGGTTGAGCGCTTGATTGATCAGCGATGTGGCCTGGTTCTCCAGCATTTGGATTTCATCGTTGACCTGCTGAAGCTCGCGCGGCGGTGAGGATGTTCTGCGCGTTGTTGGTTGGGTCGAACACGAACCACTGAGCGTGCGCCGTGACAGTCGCGCCGAAGATGGAAAGAGCTGCGGCCCCTGCGAGAAGTAGGGCGCGCAGGCGATGGGCAATCATGACGAAAGCTCCTCGTTCCGGGTGAGCATGTCGGCCGCCCAATCGAGGTCCTTGCGGCGCAGCCAGGCGGCGGCGAAGCCGTCGCGACCATGCGCGCCGAGAATTTCTTCGATGGCGGTTTGATCGGTCTTCGACGATGCGGCGGTGAAGGCGAGCGCGACCTCGGACAGGCCGAGCTCGAACACGCGATTGCCGCGGCGCGATTGGCAGTAGTATTCGCGCTTCGGCGTCGCCCCGCTCAGGATCTCTATCTGCCGATCGTTGAGACCGAAACGGCGGCAGATCCCGGAGATCTGCGGCTCGAGCGCGCGCTCATTCGGCAGAAGAATCCGGGTCGGACAGCTTTCGATGATGGCGGGCGCGATGGCGCTTCCGTCGACCTGAAATGCAGCTCCATACTGCGCTCGGTGTCGCACTATACTCGATCGGACCAAGTCCGGAGTCGACGGCCGCCTGGAAGCGCGTTTCGGAGATCGCCAAAGGACTCAAGAATACCGACTACTTGTTGCATGCGCTCTGGGGCATGTGGACTGTGTGCGTGACGGGCGGCGAGCAACGGGCGGGATTGTCGCTAGCGAAGGAGTTCTCAGACTTGGCTGCGGAAGCGGTCGATCCGAAGGCGTTGCTAGTCGGCGATCGCTTGGTCGGTATCTCGCATCACTTCTTGGGGGCGCAGTCTGAGACGCGCTTTCATATCGAGCGGATGCTCGAGCGGTCGCCAGCACGGAGCAACCCGTCGGACATCATCCGATTTCAGTTGGACCAGCCGATTGCCTCCCGTTCCTATCTCGCAAAAGTTCGTTGGCTTCAAGGTTATCCCGATCAGGCGCTGGAGTTGGCGGATCGCGGTGTCCGCGATTCCCGGGCTATCAGCCATGCTCTTTCGCTTTGCTATTCGCTGGGCTCCGGAGCATGTCCTGTTGCGTTTCTCAATGGGAATTTGCCCGCGGCAGAACGGTATGTCGCAATGCTGCTGGATCACGCCGTGAAGCATAGGCTGGCTCCGTGGATTACCATGGGCCGAGGCTTCCAAGGCGTGCTGCTCACCCGGTTGGGCAGTTATGCTCAGGGGTTGCGGCTGCTTCGCGAAACGATTGACGGACTTGGCGAGGCCGGCTTCTCACTTTACCGCACGGCCTTTCTTAGCGAGCTTGCGGAAAGTTTGGGCAGAGCCGGTGAAATTGCCGCGGGGCTCAAGACCATTGGCGAGGCACTGGCGCTTCCAGCCGTAATGACGAACATTGGTGTAGGCCAGAGCTCTTGCGCATAAACGGCGAACTCGCCCTTCTCGACGGCGCCGCCGCGCGCGCCGAGGAGTGCTATCTGCAATCGCTCGATTCTGCAATCGCTCGATATCGCCCGCGATCCGGAGGCTCTGTCCTGGGAACTGCGGACCGCCGTGAGACGGCCGCTAACCCCGGCGGTCTAGCTAAGGAGGTCTTCGACGGATTTCAGGCGCAGCTCGTCGCCAACCGGGCTCAGTTCTACTACGACGTGCCGGCCGGACCGTTCTATGGCTACAATCGGCCCGGCGCAAAGGTCTCGCAGGGCGTGATCTGGAACTGGTGGCGCCAGGGTATGATGACCGGCAGGCTCGATTACGTTTGCGATTGCAAGTGCGGCATCTAAAGCGCCCTGGCCCGCCCGCGAAATTTCTTCGGTTATGGTCAAGAGGACATCGTGGCGCTGGCCGTTGTGTTGATGGCGGGTGTGGCCCAGGCCCACGTGTTCGAGCAAGGAAACAAGCGCACTGCTTTTGCGGCGATGCGGCCGTTCCTACGCGCCAATGGCTATGATACCAGCTTCGACGATACGGTCTCATGGGCAGATGAAATAATCGCGCTGGTCGAACATCGGCTGACCGAGGAAGACTTTGTCCGTGCCATCCGGCCGTTTGTGGTCGAGAGATAGCGTCACGCACCGGAGCGACGGCCGCCCCCTTCGCGCAAACCGCTTGTCACAAACCGGTAGTGACTCAGTTTGAAACTTAGGCCGGCGATCCGCCTGGCGGAGCATCGGGAAGCTGCCCGACAAACTGCCCCTCATAATCTTTGCCGGGAGTACCAAAGGTCTGCTCAAAAATGAGTTGGCAGATGCGCATATCTCGGCGAAGGATGATCGGATAGTGGCCGTGGTTTAATATTTCGAGTCTGATCCTGCCTGGAAAACCGGCATGGATCGTCGGCGCGGTTAAATGGATTGACAGCCCGAGGCGCGCCAGCGAACTCTTCCCTTCGACCCTTGCGGCTAACCTGGACTCCTTGAGATTGAGAAACTCCTTTGTCCAACCCAGCATCAGAATACCGGGCTCAAGGGGATAGCCGTTGATTGGGTCAATATCCTCGTTTTTAGTAAGCGCCCGGATAGCCTCTTCTGTCTTGAAATTCGGGTCTCCCGGATCAATGCGCGTGATCCGTTGGAGGCCGCCTACGGCAGGCGGCTTTGTAAACACGCTAATGGTCGGATCGAGCCGGAGGTCTACGGCCGTTGATTGATAGGCAATATCCTCCGGCTCCGGATCAACTTCGATCAGTTTCCGTTGAATGTAGATTTTTATCTCACGATCCGTGAGGATCACGCGGCGACCTTATCCACTTCCTTTTCGCGAACCCATACCCGCCACGTCCCGCGCATAGTTTCGCGAGGAAGTTCAATCAGAAACTGCCCAGCCTGACTTCTCAGTGGATAGCCAATTCGCAACCATCCCTCCTCTAAGGATCGCTTATCGACGATCAACTCCTCCTGTTTTCCATCAGCCGTGTTGACAGAGACGACGGCCTCGCTCGGGTGCTGTCCGACCCCCACGGTCCGCACCTTTACGCGATACATTGGTTATCCCTCCGAGAACGTAACAGAAACAACGCTATGCATAGTGCCCATACTACGGGTGAGCCGCAAGCGTTGTGTGGTGATTGATGGAAGAAGGTGGAAAACCCTTCATGGGAAGCTATATATGCTTGACGTTAAGCAATGCTAGGGATGACATGCCTAAGGGACCACAAGGCCAGAAACGGCCAGCCGACACCGTAGCGAACGCGATCCGCGTCGCCAAGATTCTGACCGGCGAGGTCGAGGAGGACACGGGCGATTCGGGCAAGGATGCCGCCGCTCAGTCGCTCGGTCGCCGGGGGGGAGCCGCGCGGCGCGACAAGCTGACGCCAGAACGTCGAGCCGAGATTGCGCGTGCCGCCGCCGCCCGGCGTTGGGCTCACAAGGCGGTTGACAAATAAGGATGGTTTTCGGGTATGGTTGCGGAACGAGGGGCGCAACCAAAGTGACACCACCGATGGACCTCATTACCGCAGAGCAGTTTCTTCTCAATCAGATTCCGATCAGGCACCGAATCCTATTCGCGGCCGTCTTCAAGAGCGCCTACGATGCCGCTGCGGTCATGGCCAAAGCCGAGCCGGTCCTTCAGGAGCCGAGCGCAGAAGACAATCACGGCCGCCTCGTATCGTGGGCTGTTGATCATGGCTTTCGGCGGCTGATCGAATCAGGGGCGTGGCCGGTCGATTACCGCTGGGCGCAATTCGCTAGGCCAACAGGTCGCTACCTTCAGGTCAGGCTGTCTCATTCTGTCCTGAGTATTTCCCAGGTGGCCGATCCGGCGGTTCAGCCTCGGGACGTTATCTTTCGTCAGAACGCCCGCATCAACAATCGCGAGCCATATTTCGCGCTCCCGGAATTTGATGATACGCGGGCAGTCGCGGGCCTGCCGTCCTTTCTGCTAATGCATGGCTACCAGGAATTGGCGTTCGCACATATCGGGGTTCCCCACCCCGTTCATCACCGCGACTACATCTACAAAACGCCCAATCTGCTGAATCTTCCCCACGAAATGCCCTCAGACCTTCCCCCGGTCGAAGAAACTGATACGGAGGAGGTGATGAGCCTAAAGGAAGAGATCGACAAGTGGCGTCGCGACAATGGCTACGAATAACAATATCCTGCCCTTCCGATCTCGGGCGGGCGGTCAACCGCGCCGGCTAATACCAAGCCGGCTCCGCGATGCACGCGTCGCTAAACGGCTTAATCAAGCCGAGCTGGCGGCGCTCGTAGGGGTTACGCGCCAATCAATTTCCGCATACGAGCTTGGGGAGAAAGCCCCGGAAGCCGTGACGCTCGCTTTGATAGCCAATGCGCTCCAGCAATCGCTCAGCTTCTTCACCTGCGAAGATCGACCGAAATTCGGGGATTTCGGCCCCCGGTTTTTCCGTGCGTTTGGTCCCGAGACGAAGCGCCGGAATCTTATGAGCGATGTATATGCGAACTGGATGGTTCAGGCCGCCCGATATCTTGATGATCTCGTAAATTACCCAACAGTCAATCTACCATCTTTCGAACCATCGAATGCCGAAGGTACATATAGTGATGATGAAATAGAGGAAGCGGCCTCAGAATGTCGCGGCAAATGGGGGTTGAATCACGGGCCGGTTTCAAATCTCCTTGCGCTCGCCGAAGGGAAAGGAGTCATAACTAGCCGTATTGTTTTAGAGGGCGAACAGGTACAAGCGTTTTCGTTTTGGAACGGCGCCAAACCGTTCGTATTTCTAGCGTCCGACACAAATTCTATGGCGCGAGCGAGATTTGATGTCGCCCACGAAATCGGCCACCTCGTTCTGCACCGGGGCATTGGACAGGAAGATGTTGAAAATCCAAAGGTGTTACGAAGCATCGAAGCGGAAGCCAATCGCTTTGCTGGTGCCTTGCTATTACCGAGACAGTCTTTTCC
The DNA here is from genome assembly GCA_963712825.1 of uncultured Alphaproteobacteria bacterium. Lineage (GTDB taxonomy): Bacteria > Pseudomonadota > Alphaproteobacteria > ATCC43930 > CGMCC-115725 > AP-15. Next base: position 100,862 of record CAVQJP010000024.1, on the reverse strand, counting down.
CAACGAAGTGTTTACAACGCGGTTAGACGCTTTTGTGGAACTAAAGCGACGTTGGAAAGTCGCAATTCAAGCGATGGTATATAGGTGTAAGGATTTAGGTATCTTTGACGATTACCAAATAACTAACCTCTATAAACAGATTTCCGCGCGCAAGTGGCGGACGCGAGAACCACTAGATGACATTGAAGCGTTCCCGCTTGAACAACCCCGCACCTTGCGGAGAGCAGTATCAATGGTTGTCTCTGCGGGCCGAAAGGCGTCTGAGGACATTTGCGCCGAATTGGCCTTGGCTCCCCGTGTCATCGAGGGACTCTGCAATCTTGAGCCAGGAGCGCTGGCAACAGGCGACGAGCCGGAACCGACAGAACCAGTTTTGTTGTGAACGATTATGCTTGACGTGAAGCACGATCGTTCACATAATAGGGGCATGAACAAGCTGCCCGTCGCCAAGCGCGCCCAAATTCTCTCGATGCTCTGCGAGGGATCTTCGATGCGGTCGATCAGCCGCGTTGCCGACGTGAGCATCAACACGGTCTACAGCTTGCTCGCCGCAGCCGGCCCGGTTTGCGCCAAGTTCCATGATGAGATGGTGCGTGGCGTCGCGAGCAAGCGCGTTCAGTGCGACGAGGTGTGGTCATTCTGCTACGCCAAACAGAAGAACGTCGCGAGCGCGAAAGCCGCTCCGGATGGCGCTGGCGACGTTTGGACATGGACGGCACTCGATGCCGACTCCAAGCTGGTTCTGTCATGGGCAGTCGGCGGGCGCGATGCGGGTTACGCTCTGGCGCTGATGGACGATCTTCGCAGCCGGCTGGCAAACCGCGTGCAGCTAACCACAGACGGCCATCGGGCTTACCTGGAAGCGGTCGAGGAAGCCTTCGGAGCCGATATCGATTACGGCATGCTGGTGAAGCTGTACGGCGCGGAGACGGGCGGTCAGGGGCATGAGCGCAAATACAGCCCGTCAGAATGCCTCGGCGCTCGCAAGGATACGATCACCGGCAACCCGGACCCGAAGCACGTCAGCACGAGCTACACCGAACGGCACAACCTCACCATGCGCATGAGCATGCGGCGATTCACCCGGCTGACGAACGCGTTCTCAAAAAAGGTCGAGAACCACTGCCATGCGCTGGCGCTTTATTTCGTGTTCTACAATTTCGTGCGCCGGCATCAAACCTTGCGGGTGTCGCCGGCGATGTCGATGGACGATATCGTGGAGCTGATTGATGCGGCTGAGGGCGAGCCGAAAAAGCGCGGCCCCTACAAGCCGCGTCAGCCTGACCAGATTTCAAACTGAGTCACTACCCACAAACCGCTTGCGCCGTCGGCGTCCCGCGGCTAGCGTATGCGTCATGGTTCAGACCAGCGCCCGCCTTTTTTCGCGATTTTGGTACGGCCGGTACATGACGGCGGCCTAGGATCGCGAACCTGCGTTTTCCCGAAGCCGCCCGCACCCGAGGCGGCTTTCGCATTTCAGGCTCACCCGTGATCCGAATGCCGCCGATGGTGGAGCGGCCTCCAACCCCGGAGGTGATGCATGACCAGAACGGCCCCAGACACACGACGACCTGATGCGCGCCGACAACGCGCGGAGGAATTGTAGCATGAGCGAAAAATGGTCCCCGGGCAGCTGGCGCGGGCTGCCGATCCGGCAGGTGCCGGGCTATTCCGACGAGGCGGCGCTGACCCGCGTCGAGGCAACCCTGCATAATTTCCCGCCCTTGGTGTTCGCCGGCGAGGCGCGGCGGCTCGAGGAGCGGCTGGCCGCGGTCGCTGCCGGCAAGGCGTTTTTGCTGCAGGGCGGCGACTGCGCCGAGAGCTTTGCCGAGTTTCATCCCAACAACATCCGCGACATGTTCAAGGTGCTGCTGCAGATGGCGGTAGTGCTGACCTTTGGCGCCGGCTGCCCGGTGGTCAAGCTCGGCCGGCTCGCCGGGCAGTTCGCGAAGCCCCGGTCCTCCGAAACCGAGACCCGCGACGGCGCCACCCTGCCCTCCTATCGCGGCGACATCATCAACGGCCTCGATTTTGACGAGAGGGCGCGCGAGCCCGACCCGCAGCGGATGATCCAGGCCTACAGCCAGTCGGCCGCAACCCTCAATTTGCTGCGCGCCTTTGCCCAGGGCGGCTATGCCGATCTGCACCGGGTCCATGCCTGGAACCAGGATTTCGTCGCCGAGCAGCCGCAGGGCGAGCGCTACCGCGAGCTCGCCGACCGGCTGACCGAGACGCTCGATTTTATGGAAGCCTGCGGCCTGACCTCGGAAACCGCACCGCAGATCCGCGAAACCGAGCTCTACACCTCGCATGAGGCGTTGTTTCTGTCTTATGAGGAGGCGCTGACCCGCGTCGATTCGACGACCGGCGAGTGGTACGACTGCTCGGCCCATCTGGTCTGGCTCGGCGACCGCACCCGGCAGGCCGACGGCGCCCATGCCGAATTCTTGAGCGGCATCAAGAACCCGATCGGGATGAAATGCGGCCCCACCCTGGAACCCGACGACCTGCTGCGCCTGATCGACCGGCTCAACCCGCAGAACCGGCCGGGGCGGCTGACCCTGATCACCCGCATGGGCGCCGACAAGGTCGAGGCCCGGCTGCCGCGGCTGATCCGCGCCGTCCGCCGCGAGGGCCGCGAGGTCGTGTGGTGCATCGACCCGATGCACGGCAACACGATCACCTCGTCGAACGGCTACAAGACGCGCCGCTTCGACCGCATCCTCGACGAGGTGCACGGCGCTTTTGCGATACATGCCGCCGAGGGCAGCTACGCCGGCGGCGTCCATTTCGAGCTGACCGGCCAGAACGTCACCGAGTGCATCGGCGGCGCCCAGGCGATCAGCGAAGCGGCGCTCGCCGACCGCTACCTGACCCACTGCGACCCGCGCCTCAACGCGACCCAGGCGCTGGAGCTGGCGTTTGAGATCGCCGACGCGCTGAAGCGGGCGCGCCAGGGCAACGGCATGCCGAGCCGCGCCCGGCTCGCCGCGGTCTCGTAGGCTGCCGTGGCGGCGGCTGACGGGACGCCCACGCTCGCGGCGCGGACCGACAGCTATTTTCTGAAGACCAAGGCGATCGTCGAGCGGTTCGGCGATCGCCAGGCGACCTATGCCGTCTTTATGCGCCGCCCGGTGGTCTCGACCCCGCGCCCGACGATCCGGTTTCTCGAAACCGCCGCCGCCGCGCGCGGCACCAGCTTCGAGATCGATCTCGCCTATCCCGAGGGGGTCCTGGTCGGCGCCGGCGAGCCGATCCTCTATGTGACCGGCGCGCTTGCTCACCTCGTCGACCTCGAGACCGTGCTGCTGCAAAAGCTCGGCCCCGCCTGCGTCGCCGCCTACAACGCCTATGCGATGTGCGCCGAATTGCCCAAGGTCGCCTTTCTGGCGATGGATGCGCGGCACTGCGCCGGGCCCGGCATGGCCGATGTGATGGCCTATGCTGCCTCGGTCGGCTCGGAAACGGCGCGGCGCGAGGTGGCCGCGATCGGCTTTGTCGGCTGCGCCGCCGACGCGACGGCGCATTACTTCGGACAGGAAAAAGGCGCCGGCACGATGCCGCATGCGCTGATCGGCTACGCCGGATCGACGGTCCGGGCTGCCGAGATGTTTCGCGACACCTTCCCCGACGAGCCGCTGACGGTGCTCATCGATTATTTCGGCCACGAGACCACCGATGCGGTCGCGGTCGGCCAGCGCTTTGCCGAGCTCGCCGCCGAGGGCCGGCTTTCGGTACGCATCGACACGCCAGGCGGCCGCTATTGCGAAGGGCTCGATCTCGCGCGCTCCTACGAGGTGCTGGAGCGGCACGCGCCTCAGTCGATCCGCGGCTACCGCACCGAGGAAGAATTGCGCTATCTGGTCGGAACCGGCGTTTCGGCCGCGGCGATCTGGCATCTGCGCCAGGCGCTCGACGAGACCGGGCTGCGGTCCGTCAAAATCGTCGGCAGCTCGGGCTTCGGTCCGGCCAAATGCCGGATCATGGCGATCGCCAAGGCGCCGCTCGACGTGATCGGCACCGGCTCGTTCCTACCCGAATTGTGGAGCGAAACCTACGCCACCGCCGACATCATCGCCTATGACGGCAAGCCGATGGTCAAGGCCGGCCGCGAGTTTCTATTGCGCGGGCGCAAGAAAGCGTAGCCGGGCGCGGCTGCTGCGCTTTTCCGCAGTGACAAGATGCCGCGGCACGGCTAGGGTAGGGACTGAGATGGTCGGCACAGCCGAGCGAGAACAATCGGCCACCCGACTGAAAACAGGAGCAACACGTCGACCGGGTGGCGCGCGGCAAGCCGCCGAAACGGGTGAGGCGCAGCAACGCAAGAAACCGACCTCCGACCAAGCGCAAGCAGCCTCGCCTGTTTACGGTATCCGCACGCCCCAGGTCCGACCAGCCTGGGAGACAAGAGTGGCAGAAATTCGCCCGATAGCCCGATCGGTAACGGGTGCCAGCTATTTATTGGGCCGCAAGCTCGACAGCATCCCGTTCGGCGGTTACCACATGTTGATAATCGCCGTCCTTGCCCTCGTTGGTTTCATCGAGGGCTACGATTTGGTGCTGACCGGCTCGCTTTTGGTTCTTGCCAAAGGGCCGCTGCATCTGACCGGGTCGGACATCCGACTGCTCGCCGTGGGCCCGACCTTCATGCTGTGCATCGGCGGCTTTGCGGCATCGGCGGTATCCGATCACTGGAGCCGCAAGACCATCATGCTGATCGGCGTCGTTGCGACGACGTTTTTCACGCTGCTGATCCCGTTGGTGCAAAGCGCCGAGCAGCTGATCATCGTGCGGCTGCTGACCGGTTTTGGCGCCGGCGGTGCGGTCTCGGCGGCGTTTCCGATCGCTGCCGAATTGATGCCGGCGCAGCACCGGCGCACCTACGGCGCGGTCTATGAAATGGCGCTGGCGATTTCCTTCACCGTGGTGCCGTTCGTCGCCTTCCTGCTCGCCGGCAACGTCAACTCCTTTCGTTTTCTGGCATTGCCAGGCGGGCTCGCGATAACCGTCGTGCCGGTTCTGGTCTACCTGGTGCTTCCCGAAAGCCCGCGCTGGCATTTGCGCAAAGGCCAGCCTCAAACCGCGGTCGAGATCGTCAATCGGATCATCAGACGATCCGGCAGCCGCGTGCCGCCACTGATGGTCGAGGCGCTCGGCGACCACGCAGAAGCCGCTCGCGAGAAACTGCCGCCCTATTGGGCATTGTTCGCGCGCGGGCAGCTGCGCTGGACCACGGTCGGCATTCTGGCCGGCGTCTGCGCCGGAACCGCCTATTTCCTGATTTCGGTGCTGTTGCCCAAGGCGCTGGTCGACCAAGGGGCGGCTGTCAGCCTGAGCTTCGGGCTGACCTCGCTGGTATACTTCGCCAGCATTCCGGGAAAGGCCTTCACCGGCTTTCTGATGGAAATCATCGGCCGGCGCTGGACAATCGCCTACGCGCTCGCCGGATCATTGCCCGGCATATTCCTGATGCTGATGGCGCATCGGGCCGGGCAATTCGCGACGGTCGTCATGGTCACCGGCGCGCTGATCACCGGCTTTACCGTGCTGTCGGCCTTCACCGCCACCCGCGTCTACCTCTCCGAGCAATTCCCGACCGCATTGCGCGGGCGCGGCCATCCGTTCGGCGAGTTGACCGGCCGGCTGTTCGCCGGCGTGCTGGCCCCGTTTCTGATGGAGCCGTATACCGGCTCGCCGACGATCTTTTTCGGCACGATCCTCGTGGTCGTGGCGATCGGCGCCTTTATCCCGCTGGCCTTTGGCCGCGAGACCGTCGGCCAGCTCGAAACCGTGACCGAGGGGGTCACGGCCCCAGCCTGATCGCGGCACGTCAAGCAAATATGCGAGCGGCGACACGCAACCGCCGCCGATTTGGAGCAGGAGCAACACGTCAACTTGGCGGAACAGGGCGTGGTCAGCCGTAATGGGTGAGTGGCGGCAAAGCCTCCAGCCGGCAGAGCCAGAAACTTCTTCGTCCAGAACAGCACAGCGCCGGCGTCGTCCGTTTTCGGCTGCCGCGCGGTCTCCCCCGGATTGACTATTTGGGAGGTCGCCATGGCACAATCACAGCCCGCCAGCCGGTCCGCGACGGCGGCCGGCCACGTGCTCGGACGCAAGCTCGACAGTATCCCGTTCAGCCCTTATCACCTGATGGTGATCGGCGTGCTCGGGCTCGTCGGTTTTGTCGATGGCTACGATTTGGTCATGACCGGGTCGCTGCTGGTGCTGGCAAAACACCCGCTGCATCTGACCCCGAGCGAGATCCGCTTTCTCGCCATCGCCTCAACATTAATGATTTGCGTCGGCGGCTTTATCGCCTCGACGATCTCCGACCATTTCAGCCGCAAGACCATCATGCTGATCGGCGTCGGAGCGATCACCTTTTTCACTTTGCTGATCCCGCTCGTGCAGAACGCCCAGGAGCTGATCGGCCTGCGGCTGTTGACCGGCCTCGGCGGCGGCTTTGCGGTGTCGGCGCCGTTCCCGATCGCCGCCGAGCTGATGCCGGCGCAGCATCGGCGCACCTTTGGTGCCGTCTACGAGATGGCGCTCGCCGCATCGTTCACGGTGCTGCCCTTTGTCGGCTTTTTGTTCGCCGGCAATCCGAATGCCTTCCGGATGATGGCGCTGCCCGGCGGCCTCGCGTTTTTTGTCGTGCCGGCACTGATCTATTTTTTTATCCCGGAAAGCCCGCGCTGGTATCTGCGCCGCGGCCGGACCGCGGCCGCGGTCGACACCGTCAACCGGATCATTCGCCGGTCCGGCAACCGGGTGCAGGAGCTGTCCGCCGCCGCCCTCGGCGACAACGTCCAGGGTGTGCGCGAGCAGCTTCCGCCCTATCGGGCGCTGTTCGGTCGCGGTCAACTGCGTTGGACGGCGATCGGCATTTCCAGCTACGTCTTCTGCGGCACCGCGTTTTTTTTGATCTCGGTGCTGCTGCCAAAGGCATTGGTCGACCAGGGTGCGGCGGTGTCCTTGAGCTTTGGCGTCAGCTCGCTGGTGTTTGCCGCGAGCATCCCCGGAAAGGGCTTTACCGGCTTTCTGATGGAGGTCATCGGCCGGCGCTGGACGATCTTCTATGCGATGTTCGGCTCGCTTCCCGGTCTTGTCTTGATGATGATGGCGCACCGCGCCGGTCAATACGGGACCATCGTCATGGTCACCGGCGCGTTGATGACCGGCTTCACCGCGCTTTCCACCGCGACCGCCTTCCGGGTCTACCTCGCCGAGCAATTCCCGACCGCGCTGCGCGGCCGCGGGCATATCTTTGGCGAGTCGGCCGGGCGGATCTTCTCCGGGGTCACCGCGCCATTCCTGATGGAGCCGCATGTCGGCTCGCCGATGATCTTTTTCGGCACGATCCTCGTCATGGTCACGATCGGCGCCTTTATCCCGCTGCTGTTCGGCCGCGAGACCGTGGGCCAGCTCGAAACCGTGACCGAAGGCGCCCCGGCGCTCGCCTGATGCTAAAACCGGGCCGGCGGCGTTGTTGCACGGCAACCCGGCAGACCGCGTGGTGAGCTTTCGCCAGTCTGAAATGGGCGCCCTCTAACCGCATAACACGCAGGCCGCCCGCCGTGATCGCCCGGTCCGGCGCGGCGGTTGACAGAGTGCGCGGCGACCGATACCACACCCCAAAGGGCAAGATGAAATGCCGCCTTGTCAACGGGTGGGTGGGAGCGCCTTTTTGCCGTCACTGCTCGAAGTCAGCGATCTGCATACCGAATTCCGCACCGGGCTTGGCGTCGTGCCGGCGGTGGACGGCATTTCCTACACCGTCGAGCGCGGCGAGACCGTGGCGATCGTCGGTGAGAGCGGGTCGGGCAAGACCGCGGGCGCGTTGTCGTTGCTGCGGCTGATCCCGGACCCGCCGGGCCGCATCACCCAGGGCCGCATCATCTTCGACGGGCGCGACCTGCTGAGGCTGTCGGACGAGGAGATGCGCCAGGTCCGCGGCGGCGACATTGGCATGGTGTTTCAGGAGCCGATGACCTCGCTGAACCCGGTGCTGACGATCGGCCGGCAGATCACCGAAACCCTCGAGCAGCATCGCGGCGCCGACCGCGCGGCGGCGCACAGGCGCGCTGTCGAGCTGCTCGGTCTGGTCGGCATCGCCGACCCGGTCCGGCGGCTCAGGCAATACCCGCACCAGCTGTCGGGCGGGATGCGCCAGCGCATCATGATCGCGATCGCGCTCGCCTGCGACCCGAAGCTGATCATCGCCGACGAGCCGACGACCGCCCTCGACGTGACAATCCAGGCGCAAATCCTCGAATTGATGAAAAACCTGACGCGCCGGCTCGACGCCGCGCTGGTCATCATCACCCACAACCTCGGGGTCGTCGCGCGCTACGCCAATCGCGTCAATGTCATGTATGCCGGGCGGATTGTCGAAAGCGGGCCGGCGGCGGCGATCTACCACGATCCGCGCCACCCCTACACGATCGCATTGCTGCGCTCGGTGCCGCGGCTCGACCGTCCGCGCCAGGCGCGGCTCGACCCGGTCGAAGGCCAGCCCCCCGATCTGACCCGGCTCGACGATGGCTGCGCCTTCCGCCCGCGCTGCCGGTTTGCGGTCGCCGCCTGCGGGCGCCGGCGGCCGGCGCTTGAAGCCGCGGGTGCGGCCGGGCATCTCGCCGCCTGCTTGCGCGCCAACGAGCTCGGGACGGCCCCGGAACCGGTGCTGGAGCAGACCGGCGCGCACGTCGGCGGCTTTGCCGATTCCTGACCAAAAACCGAATCAGGGGAGGGACGGATGACGATCGGAAGGGGGCTGCTTGCGGCGGGACTAACCGCGTTGCTCGCGTTCGCGGGCGCAGCATTCGCGGCGAATGACGAAGAGGCGCCAAAGCGCGGCGGCACCCTGACCTATATGATCCCGGCGGATGCACCGCCGAGCCTTGACGGGCACCGGGAAGGCACGTACGCGACCCTGCATGCGGTGGCGCCCTTTTACAGCGTGCTGATCAGGATCAATCCCGAGAACCCCTCTTCGACGACCGACTTTGTCTGCGATCTCTGCACGGTGATGCCGCAACCAACCAATGGCGGCAAAATCTACACCTTCAAAATTCGCGACGGGGTCAAGTTTTCCGACGGCTCGCCACTGACCGCGGCCGATGTCGCGGCGAGTTGGGATGAGATTATCCATCCGCCGAAGGGTGTCTTGAGCCCGCGCGAGAGCTGGTACCAAATGGTCGACACGGTGAGCGCACCGGACCCGTCGACGGTTGTCTTTCAGCTGAAATTCGCGACCAGCGCGTTTTTGCCGGCGCTTGCCGACCCTTTCGCGTTTGTCTACAGAAAAGCCGTCCTCGACAAAGATCCGCGCTGGTACGAGAAAAACGTCCTCGGTTCGGGACCTTTCAAATTTGTCGATTACCAGGTCGGCCAATCGATCAGCGGCGTCCGCAATCCCGATTACTACCACCAGGGACTGCCCTACCTGGACGGGTTCACCGGAATTTTCGCCGACAAGCAGGTCGTGCGGGTCAATGCGATACGCGCCGACCGCGCCGCGATCGAGTTTCGCGGCTTTCCCCCCTCGGCTTACGACGAGCTGAAAAGAGCCCTCGGCGACAAGCTCGCGGTGCAGCAGAGCGACTGGAACTGCGGCAGCCTGGTGACGCCCAACGCCGGCAAAAAGCCGTTTGACGACGCCCGCGTCCGCCGCGCCCTGACCCTGGCGATCGACCGCTGGCACGGCGCCCCGGCGCTGAGCAAGGTTGCCGACGTGCGCACGGTGGGCGGCATCGTGTTTCCGGGCTCGCCCTTGGCGGCGACCAAGACCGAATTGGAGCAGGTCGCCGGCTATTGGCCCGACATCGACAAGTCGCGCGAGGAGGCAAAACGCTTGCTGAAGGAGGCCGGCGCCGAGGGGCTCAGCTTCGAGCTGCTGAACCGCAATGTCGACCAGCCCTACAAATATGTCGGCACCTGGCTTGTCGATCAGTGGAGCAAGATCGGGCTGCACGTAACGCAGCGGGTGGCGCCGACCGGGCCTTGGCTCGATGCGATGCGCAGCCATAATTTCGATGTCGTGCTGCAGGCCAACTGCCATGGCGTGCCAAACCCGCTGCTCGACGTGCAGGCGTTTCTGCCGGCTTCGGTCTATACGGCGAATTACGGGAATTTCGAGGATCCGAAGGAGGTCGATCTCTACAATAAGCTGCTGCGCGAGACCGATTTTCCGAAGCAGCGGATACTGATGCGCGATTTCGAGAAGTACGTCGTCGACACACAGGCGCACGAAATCTGGATTGTGTGGTGGTACCGGATTGTCCCTTACCGCTCCTACGTCAAGGGCTGGAAGATCAGTCCCAGCCACTTCCTCAATCAAGACCTCGCGAGTGTGTGGCTGGACAAATGAACTCAACAAAAAAACGACACCTCAAAACGCTGGCATTGGCGGCGATGCTCGGCATTGCCGCCACGTCCATAGGGCTCGCGGCGAACGACGAAGAGTCGCCAAAGCGCGGCGGGACCTTGAACTACATGATCCCGGCCGACGCGCCGCCGAGCTTTGACGCGCATCGCGAAAGCACCTATGCGACCGTGCATGCGGTGGCGCCGTTCTACAGCGTGCTGATCCGGGTCGACCCGGACGACCCCGCCGCGGTTACCCATCTGGTTTGCGATCTGTGCACGCAAATGCCGCAGCCGACCGACGGCGGCAAAACCTACACCTTCAAAATCCGTTCGGATGCCAGGTTCACCGACGGCTCGCCTCTGACCGCCGCCGACATCGCCGCGACATTTAACGAGATCGCCTTTCCGCCCAAGGGCGTGCTAAGCGCGCGGGAAAGCAACTACCTGATGATCGACAAGATCGAGGCGCCCGACCCGACCACACTCGTCTTTCATCTGAAGTTCGCGACCAGCGCCTTTTTGCCGGCCCTGGCCGACCCGTTCAACATGATCTATCAGAAAAAGATTCTCGACCGGGACCCGCGCTGGTACGAGACCCACGTCATGGGCTCGGGCCCTTTCAAATTCGCCGGCTACGAGACCGGACAGTCGATCAAAGGGGTCAGAAACCCGGATTATTACGTCAAGGGGCTGCCCTATCTTGACGGCTTCACCGGCATCTTCGCGGCGAAGCAAGCGGTCGAGGTCGACGCGATCCGCAGCGACCGCGCGGCGATCGAGTTCCGCGGCTTGCCGCCGACCGCGCGCGACGAGCTGGTCAGGGATCTCGACGGCAAGATCACAGTGCAAGAGGGCGACTGGAACGTCGCCAGCGCGGTGACCCCGAACCACATGAAAAAGCCGTTCGACGACCCGCGGGTTCGCCGGGCGCTGAGCCTGGCGATCGACCGCTGGCACGGTGCGCCCGAGCTGGCAAAGATCGCGATCGTCAAAACCGTCGGCGGCGTCGTCTTTCCGGGCTCGCCATTGGCCGCGACCAAGACCGAGCTTGAGCAGATCGCCGGCTACTGGCCCGACATCGACAAGTCGCGGGCCGAGGCGCGGCGCCTGCTAAAGGAGGCCGGCGCCGAGGGGCTCTCGTTTCAGCTCCTCAACCGCAATGTCGACCAGCCCTACAAATACGTCGCGGTGTGGCTGATCGACCAGTGGAGCAAAGTGGGTCTGCACGTCACCCAGCGCGTGCTGCCGACCGGTCCGTGGTTCCAGGCGATGCGCAGCGGCGATTTCGATGTCGTGCTCGAAGCTCCCGGCCACGGCATGGTCAACCCGTTGCTCGACGTGCAGAAGGTGTTGCCGCAATCGGTTGACGCCGAAAATTACGCGCGCTACCAGGACCCTACCGAGGTCGCGTTATACCAGAGCATGCTGCACGAGACCGATCCGGCACGGCAACGCGACCTGATGCGTCGGTTCGAAAAATACGTGCTCGACGACCAGGCGCACGAGATCTGGGTCTTGTGGTGGTACCGCACCGTGCCGTACCGCTCTTACGTCAAGGGCTGGAAGATCGCCCCGACTTATTTCATCAACCAAGACCTGGCACGGATTTGGCTCGATAAATAAGGAAGCCGGTGACCGTGGTCACCGCCTACGAGATCCAGGGCGGTCGGCAAGGCGCCGCCCCCCGGGGTTCCCGCCTTCGCGGGAATGACAGAGCAAGACAGTGCATCAGAAGCCGCGTGGCGACAGGGAGGGAAGCGTGCACATCAGAACGGCGGCATTGGCCGCGATGCTCGGGGCAGCGTCATTTGGCGCCTCGGCCGGGGAGGACGAGGCGGCGCCAAAGCGCGGCGGCATCCTGACCTACATGATCCCGGCCGACGCGCCGCCCAGCTTTGACGCCCATCGCGAGGAGACCTATGCGACGATCCATTCGGCGGCGCCGTTCTACAGCGTCCTCATTCGAGCCGACCCGTATGATCCGGGCAAAACCGACGATCTCGTGTGCGATCTGTGCACCGAAATGCCAAGCCCGACCGACGGCGGCAAGACCTACACCTTCAAGATCCGCAAGGGGGTCAAGTTCACCGACGGCTCGCCGTTGACCGCGGCCGATGTCGCGGCAAGCTGGAACGAGATCGTGTTTCCGCCAAAGGGCGTCATCAGCGCCAGGCAGAGCAATTTCGTCATGGTCGACAACATCGAGACGCCCGATCCGCAGACTGTCGTCTTCCACCTGAAATTCGCCACTGACGCGTTCTTGCCGGCCTTGGCCGACCCCTATGCCTGGATCTACAAAAAGGCGATCATCGACAAGGACCCGCGCTGGTACGAAAAAAACATTCTCGGCTCCGGCCCGTTCAAGTTCGTCAGCTACGATGTCGGCCAATCGATCAAGGGTGAGCGCAACCCCGGTTACTTCCGTGCGGGCCTGCCTTATCTCGATGGTTTTACTGGGATATTCGCCGACAAGCAGGCGGTCCGTGTCGACGCGATCCGCGCCGACCGCGCCGCAATCGAGTTTCGCGGCTTTCCGCCGGCCACTGTCGACGAGCTGAAAAAAGCGCTCGGCGACAAGATCACGGTCCAGACCAGCGACTGGAACTGCGGCGGGATCATAACCCCGAACCACAAGCGCAAGCCCTTTGACGACGTCCGCGTGCGGCGCGCGCTGACCTTGGCGATCGACCGCTGGGGCAGCGCACCGCAGCTGTCGAAGATCGCGATCGTGCACACGGTCGGAGGCCTGACCTTCCCCGACTCGCCGCTCGCCCCGACCAAGGAGGAGCTGCAGCAGATTGCCGGCTACTGGCCCGACATCGAGAAGTCGCGAGCCGAGGCGCGGCGCTTGCTCAAAGAAGCCGGGGCCGAGGGGCTGAGCTTCACCCTGCTTAACCGCAACGTCGACCAGCCCTATAAATATTATGGGATTTGGGTTGTCGACCAGTGGAGCAAGATCGGGCTGCACGTAACCCAGAAGGTATTGCCAACCGGACCGTGGTTCGAGGCGTTGCGCAGCGGCAATTTCGATGTCACCACCGAGGGTAATTGCCAGAACGTCGTCAACCCGCTCGCCGACGTCGGCAAATATCTGCCGCATTCGGTGTCGAGCTCGAATTACGGTCAGTTCGACGACCCGAAGGAAATCGAGATGTACAACCGGCAATTGCGCGAGCTCGACAAAGCCAAGCAGAAGGCCGATTTGCTCGCCTTCAACAAATACGTCCTCGATGAGCAGGCCCATGCGATCTACTTGCTGTGGTGGCAACGGACCGTGCCGTACCGCTCCTACGTCAAAGGCTGGAAGATTGGGCCGAGCCATTACGTCAACCAGGATTTGGCGACGATCTGGCTCGACAAATGACAGAGGTCGGAAAGCGGTCTTTGGTGAGGCTGATAAAGATGGCGGTGAGCCCCGAGCCGCCCCTTGCCCGGACTTGGTCCGGGCATCCACGTCTTGAGGGCAGCGGCCGCCGCACCGCAGCAACGCGTGAATGGCCGGGTCAAGCCCGGCCACGGGGGCCTTCCGGCACAGCTCGTTCGCTGCTGGCCGATGTCCCCGTGCAGGATCGTCGCCCATCGACAGGCATGGCGGCATGACCCTGTCAGAGGAGCAGCCATTGCTCGAGGTGCGGGGATTGCACATGCATTTCCCGGTCACCGAGGGGGTCGTCACCCACCGCCGGGTCGGCGCGGTGCGGGCGGTCGACGGCATCGACTTCACCGTCAATCGGGGCGAGACCTTGGGCCTTGTCGGCGAGAGCGGCTGCGGCAAGACGACCACCGGGCGCTGCATCCTGCGGCTCGAAAGGCCGACCGCGGGCGAGATCCGTTACGACGGCCTCGATATCGCCAAGCTCGAGCGGCGCGAGCTGCTGGCGTTGCGGCGGCGCATCCAGGTCATCTTCCAAGACCCCTACAGCTCGTTAAACCCGCGCATGAAGGTCGGCGACATCGTCGCCGAGCCGATCATGGTGCACCGCATCGAGCGCAATGCCGGCCGCCGCGCCAGCCGCGTGCGCGAATTGCTGTCGGTCTGCGGCCTTGACCCGAAATTCGCCGACCGTTATCCGCACGAAATGTCGGGCGGCCAGCGCCAGCGCGTCGGCATTGCCCGAGCACTTGCCCTCGAACCCGAGTTCATCGTCTGTGACGAGGCTGTGTCGGCGCTCGACGTCTCCATCCAGGCGCAGATCGTCAACCTGCTCGAGGATTTGCGCGAGCGGTTTGCGCTGACCTATCTCTTCATCGCCCACGATTTGTCGGTCGTGCGTCATCTGTGCCGGCGCGTCGCGGTCATGTATTTGGGTCGCATCGTCGAATTGGCCGATTGCGACGAGCTGTTCGACAACCCCCTGCATCCCTACACCCAGGCATTGCTGTCGGCCGTGCCGGTGCCCGATCCGACCGTCGAGGAGGCCCGCGCCTTTCGCCCGGTGATGGGCGAGGTGCCGAGTCCGATCAACCCGCCTTCCGGCTGCGTCTTTCATCCGCGCTGCACAATCGCGGTCGAAAGCTGCCAGCAGCTGCGCCCCGAATTGCGCGAAATCCGCCCCGGCCATTGGGCCGCATGCACCGAGGTGCAGCAATGACGCGGTAGATCTCGCCATCCCAGGAGCGTGTGAAAAAATCTCTGGCCGTTCATCCACGCGTCGCCCCAATGCAGGAAGCTATGAAGCAATCACGTTCATCGGGGGTCGTCATTCCGGGATGCCCCGAAGCGGACAGACCCGGAACCTATGAACACCGCCGTTGGCGTGGATATTCGAAGGCCGGTGTTCTCGGGTTCCGGGCTCGCGGGCCCTGTCCGCGCCCCGGAATGACCGATTTTGCATTTGTTTCACATGCTCCGGCACCGGGGGGCTGTCTTGATATCGTCGGCGCGGAGGGGTGCGCTGCGCCGACCGAGTGTGCGCGGCTGGGCCAGCGCGGGTAAGGGGCGCACAGGGTCATGTATCGATATATCGTGCAGCGGATCCTGCTGGTGGTGCCGACCTTGCTCGGGGCGGCGGCGTTGGTGTTTTTGCTGATGCGGATGATCCCGGGCGACATCTGCGTGACGCGCTTGGGCGCCGGCGGCGGCACCTTTGACGAGCGCGCGGTCGCCGCCTGCCACGCCCAGCTCGGGCTCGACCGCCCGGTCTTCCTGCAATTCCTCGATTTTGTCTGGGGCCTTTTGCATTTCGATTTCGGCACCTCGATGTGGTCCGGCAAGCCGGTGTCGTACGAGATCGCGGCGCGCTTTCCGATCTCGCTCGAAATCGCGATCCTGGCGACGGTGGTGGCGATCGTGATCGCGATCCCGCTCGGCACGATCTCGGCATTGAAGCAGAACACCGCCATCGACGTCGTCGTGCGTACAGTGGCGATCGCCGGTCTCGCGACGCCGTCCTTTTGGCTCGGCATCCTGCTCATCCTGCTGATCCTGAACGTCTCGCAGGCAGTGTTCGGCTCGCCGTGGATGCCGCCGATCGACTATGTCCCGATATGGAAGGACCCGGTGCGCAACCTGTCATTGGCGATCTGGCCGGCGATCACAGTCGGGTACCGCTATGCCGCGGTGACGATGCGGATGACGCGCTCGACGATGCTCGAGGTGCTGCGCGAGGACTACATCCGCACGGCGCGCGCCAAGGGGCTGATCGAGCGCATCATCATCAACCGCCATGCGCTGAAAAACGCGCTGCTGCCGGTCGTGACCCTGATCGGCATCGAATTGGCGTTTTTGATCGGCGGTCTGGTCGTCACCGAGCAGGTGTTCAACCTGAACGGCATCGGCCGGCTGTTCGTCCAGGCCGTGCAAAACCAGGACTACACCCTGACTCAGGCATTGGTCATGCTGGTCGTCGGCGTGTTTGTCTTCACCAACACCTTTGTCGACCTGATCTACGCCTGGCTCGACCCCCGCATCCGCTTCGCGTGAGCACACCATGACGATCGCCGCTCCCGACCCCGCCGCCGTAGCCGCCATCATCGACGAATTGCCGGGGCGCCGGCGTTCGCTCGCCGGCAGGGTGCTCGGCTTTGCCCGCCGCCAGCCGCTCGGCACCTTTGGCTTGGTGCTGGTCGCGATCATGGCGGTGGCCGGGCTCACCGCCAACT
This sequence comes from uncultured Alphaproteobacteria bacterium, assembly GCA_963712825.1. Classification (GTDB taxonomy): domain Bacteria; phylum Pseudomonadota; class Alphaproteobacteria; order ATCC43930; family CGMCC-115725; genus AP-15. The sequence continues at coordinate 84,392 of CAVQJP010000024.1, read as the reverse complement.
GGATCGCACCATACGACCCGACCGCGAACGACTTCGCGGCGATGACCGAGGCGCCGAACTGGGCGCATTGGCTCGGGACCGACCAGTTCGGGCGCGACCTGCTCTCGCGCATCATCTTTGGCGCACGCACGGCGTTGATCGTCGGGTTTTCGTCGGCGATCGTCAGCAGCTTTGCCGGGTTGGTGCTGGGCGTCGGCAGCGCCTATTTCGGCGGCTGGGTCGACCTCTATCTGCAGCGGCTGCTCGACATCCTGATGGCGTTTCCGCTTATCATCCTGGCGCTGGCGGTGGTCGCGATCTTCGGCACCGGGCTGCACAACGTCATTGTCGCGATCACGATCCCGCTGATCCCGCGCTGCGCCCGCATCGTGCGCGCGAGCGCGCTTGCGATCCGCGAGGTGCCCTATGTCGATGCCGCGCGCGCCTGCGGGTTTGGCCATACCCGGATCATCCTGCGCCACATGGTGCCGAATGTAATGGCGCCGTTCCTGATCCTTTTGACCGCCTTTGTCGGCCAGGCGATCCTGGCCGAGGCGTCCTTGTCCTATCTCGGGCTCGGCGTGCAGGAGCCGACCCCGGCCTGGGGGCTGATGCTGCAAGGCGGGGCCGAGGAATACGCCTCGACGGCGCCGTGGATCGCAATCTTTCCGGGGCTGGCGATCGCACTGACCGTGTTCGGCTTCAGCCTCTTCGGCGACGCGTTGCGCGACGCGCTCGACCCGAAGCTGCGCGACCGTTGAGCCGGTGCGGATCAGCGCCGCGGCTCAGTGCCTGATCGATCGACAGAACGAGAACGCGGCGGGGTGCGAGCAGACGCGGTCCGCTCAGGCCCTGCCCGACGCCTGCCGGGCGGGGATGGCCTCAAGCCGATTCGCGTTCGCAGCGGGCGGCATCGGCGGGCGAGCCGCCGGGCGTCTCTCGATCCGGCGCGCCTCGGCGTCCTCGGGCACCGCACTGCGATCGTCCATGTCGACGAGCCTGCGCAGCGCCTCGCGTCCGCGCGACAGGCGCGAGCGGATGGTTCCGACCGGCACGTCGAGGACCGCGGCCACCTCTTCGTAGCGCATTCCTTCGAGGCCGACGAGAAGGATCGCGGAGCGTTGCTCCTCGGGCAATTTGGCAATGGCGCGTTCGAGATCGCGCAATTCGAGCCGGTGGCCCTGATGCGGCGCGCGGGTCAGCTGCGGCTCAGTGTCGCTCAGCCCGACCGCGGCTCCCTCGCGCACCGAGCGCCGCACATAATTGACGTATTGGTTGTGCAGTATGGTAAACAGCCAGGCGCGCAGGTCAGTGCCCCGCTGCCACAGATGCAGCTTGCCGAGGGCTCGCGTCAGACAATCCTGGACAAGGTCGTCGGCCGCGGCCGCATCTCGCGTCAACGCCCGGGCATAGCGCCGAAGGCGCGGGATTTCTGCTTCGATCTCCCTGTAGGTATCGGCCACCCAACACTCCCCATTGTTGACGACGACCGGCCGCAGCGCCGATCGGAAGGTCGTCACTTTATCGGGGCGGTGTAATCCGATAATGTCAGCCCGGCTGTTTTATGTAAGAAATTGTAACCATATGTATAATGCCCAGTCGGCGGTAAGCTGGCGCGCGGATCAAGCGCGTGTTGGCGCGGTCTCTCTCGGCACAGGCAGGCGAAGCGCACCATTATGACCGACATCGGACACATATTGGTCGTGGACGACCAAAAAGAAATTTGCGAGATGGTCCAGGACTATCTGTCGAGCGAGGGCTATCGCGTTTCGATTGCGCATGACGGCGGCGGAATGCGCCGCGCAATTTCACAAGCCCCGGTCGATCTCGTCATCCTCGACCTGATGCTGCCGGGCGAGGACGGCCTGACGCTCGCGCGCTGGCTGCGCGAGGAGTCGGCGGTCGGAATTATCATCCTGACCGGGCGCGGCGAGACCGTCGACCGCATCATCGGTCTCGAAATGGGCGCTGACGACTACCTGCCGAAGCCGTTTCACCTGCGCGAGCTGCTGGCCCGGGTCAAAAGCGTGCTGCGGCGGGTGTCGACCCGCACCGCCGAAAAAGCGCCGGCGGCGCGCGCCCAGGCGCGGTTCGCCGGCTGGCACCTCGATCTCTCCAGCCGCGAGCTGTTTTCCCCCAGCGGCGACGAGGTCCGGCTGACGACCGGCGAATTCGACCTGCTGGCGGCCTTTGTCGCCAACGCCAACCAGGTATTGACCCGAGATCGGCTGCTGGATTTGGCGCGCAACCGCGAAGCCGGCCCGTTCGACCGGACAATCGACGTCCAGGTCGGGCGGCTCCGCCGCAAGCTCGAGGACGACCCGCAAAAGCCGTCGATGATCAAGACGGTGCGCGGCACCGGCTACATCTTTACCCCGAACGTCGACATGAACTAAGGACGAGGCGCGCTGAGCGCCGCACCACTGGACTAAACCGTCAAGTAGCTGCGGACCGCGGTCTCGTCCATCTCGTCCATCCGGCCGGAGACGACGACCTCGCCGCGCTGCATGACCAGAAACGAAGCGGCGAGGTCGCGGGCGAACTCGAAATATTGCTCGACCAGCAGAATTGCCATGTCGCCGCGTGCCGCGAGACCGCGGATGACCTGCTCGATGTCTTTGATGATCGAGGGCTGGATGCCTTCGGTCGGCTCGTCGAGCACCAAGAGCCGCGGCCGGGTCACCAGCGCGCGGGCGATCGCGAGCTGCTGCTGCTGGCCCCCGGAGAGATCGCCGCCGCGGCGGTGAAGCATGCTTTTCAGCACCGGGAACAGCGTAAAGACTTCGTCGGGAATATGACGCAAAGCGCGGGGCAGCGGCGCAAACCCGGTTTCGAGGTTTTCCCGGACGGTCAGCCGGGCGAAGATTTCGCGGCCTTGCGGCACCAGCGCCAAGCCGGCGCGGGCGCGCTGATGCGGCGCCAAGCCGGTCAGCTCGCGGTCTTCCCAGGCGATACGCCCGGCGCGGACCGGCTGGAGCCCGAATATCGCCCGCAACAGGCTGGTCTTGCCGACGCCGTTGCGGCCGAGAATGCACGTCACCTCGCCTTTTTTGGCGGTCAGGCTGACCCGGCGCAGCGCGTGGCTGGCGCCGTAAAACAAGTCGATCCCTTCAACGGTGAGCACGGGTCAGCGGCCGAGATAGACTTCGATGACGCGGTGGTCGTTTTGGACATGGTCGATCGAGCCTTCGGCCAGCACCGCCCCCTCGTGCAGCACCGTCACCTTCACCCCAAGCGCGCGCACGAACGCCATGTCGTGCTCGACCACCATCACGGTGCGGGTGCGGTTGATCTCGCGCAGCAGATCCGCGGTCGCCGCGGTCTCCGCATCGGTCATGCCCGCCACCGGCTCGTCGACCAGCAAGAGTTTGGGCTGCTGTGCCAGCAGCATGCCGATTTCCAGCCACTGCTTTTGACCGTGCGACAGATCGGCCGCGCGGCGGTCGCGATCGGGCCCGAGGCGGACGGTCTGCAGGATTTCCTCGAGCCGCGCTCGCTCGTCGGGCGTCTCGCTCGCCCACAGCGCGAAACGGGGAGAGCGATCGCCGTTGAGCGCCAGCAACACGTTGTCGCGCACCGACAGCGGCTCGAAGACGGTCGGGCGCTGGAATTTGCGGCCGATGCCGAGGCGTGCGATCGCCGGCTCGTCGAGCCTCGTCAGATCCGTGTCGTCGCCAAACACGACGCGCCCCGAATCCGGCTTTGTCTTGCCGGTGATCACATCCATCATCGTGGTCTTGCCGGCGCCGTTGGGGCCGATCACCGCCCGCATCTCGCCCGCTTCGAGCACCAGGGACAACTCGTTCAGCGCCCTGAACCCGTCGAAGGAGACGCTGACGCCGTCGAGATAAAGGAGGGTGTCGGTGCTCACTCCGCGGCCTCGCGCGCCGCTTCCTCGGCTGCCGCCGACGCCTGGTCGGCCACGATGCCTGATCGGGGCCAAGCGAACAGACCGATGATGCCGCGCGGCAGAAATAAAGTAACGAGAATGAACAACCCGCCGAACGCAAACAGCCAGATTTCCGGCAGAGCGCTCGTCAACCAGGTCTTGCCGAGGTTTACGATGACCGCGCCTAAGATTGCTCCGGCCAATGTGCCGCGGCCGCCAACCGCGACCCAGATGACCGCCTCGATCGAATTTCCCGGTGCAAATTCGGACGGATTGATGATCCCGACCTGTGGCACGTAAAGCGCGCCGCCGATGCCGGCGATGACCGCCGAGGCGACCCAGACCGCCAGCTTGTAGGATTCGGGACGGTAGCCGAGAAAGCGGGTGCGCGCCTCGGCATCGCGCACCGCCACCAGCACCTTGCCGAACCGCGAGCATGTCGCTGCGCGCGCCAGCAGGAACGCCGCCGACAGCACAATCGTGGTGACCAGCATCAGCCCGACCGAAGTGCTTTCCCGGTTGAGCGGAAAACCCAGGATGTCCTTGAAGTCGGTCATCCCGTTGTTGCCGCCAAACCCCATGTCGTTGCGGAAAAAGGCCAGCAGCAGCGCATAGGTCAGCGCCTGGGTGATGATCGAGAAGTAGACGCCGGAGACGCGCGAGCGGAACGCAAACCAGCCGAACACACCCGCCAGCACGCCCGGCACCAGCAGCACCATGATCAGCGCGAACCAGAAGTGATCAAACCCGAACCAATACCAGGGCAGCTTGTTCCAGCCGATAAAGATCATGAAATCGGGCAGAGTTGGATTGGCATAGACGCCGCGCGCGCCGATCTCGCGCATCAGATACATGCCCATGGCGTAACCGCCCAGGGCAAAAAACGCGGCATGGCCGAGCGTCAGGATTCCGACATAGCCCCACACCAGATCGACCGCCAGCGCCAGGATCGCGTAGCAGAGGTATTTGCCGACGAGCGAGATCGCGAAATCCGGGACATGCACCGCGCTCGCCGCCGGGGCGAGGAGGTTCAAGCCCGCGAGCAGCACGGCCCCGCCAAGCACGCAGACCAGGGTCGTCGTGGTTGTCCGGTCAAGCGCCATCAAGCCTCTGCCGCCCGGCCCTTCAGCGGGAACAACCCTTGCGGGCGCCGCTGGATAAACAGGATCAGGAACACCAGCACCAGGATTTTGGCGAGCACGGCGCCCTCAAACGGCTCGACGAACTTGTCGACGACCCCGAGGGTCATCGCCGCGAACAGCGTTCCCCACAGATTGCCGACACCGCCGAGCACGACCACGAGAAAGCTGTCGATGATATAGCTCTGACCGAGATTGGGGCTGACATTGTCGATCTGGCTCAGCGCCACCCCGGCCATGCCGGCGATGCCGGAACCGAGGCCAAAGGTCAGCGCGTCGATGACCGGCGTGCGGATGCCCATGACCGCCGCCATGCGCCGGTTCTGGGTCACGGCGCGGATCGAGCGCCCGAGCCCCCCCCAGCGCAGGATCGCCATCAAGGCGCCGAGCACGAGGGCGGCGAACAGGATGATCCACAGCCGGTTTACCGTGAGCGTGAGCCCGCCGACCTCAATCGACCCGCTTATCCATGGGGGCGAGCTGACGTCCTGGTTGGTGGGACCAAAGATGCTGCGCACCGCCTGCTGCAGAATCAGGCTCAACCCCCAGGTGGCGAGCAGGGTCTCGAGCGGCCTGCCGTATAAAAAGCGGATCAAGGTGCGCTCGATGATCACGCCAAGCGCCCCCGCCACCAAAAAGGCCGCCGGCACCGCGAAAACCAGGCCGACATCGGCGAGCGCTGGGGCAAAGGCAGCGATCAGCTGCTGCACCACAAAAGTGGTGTAAGCCCCGATCATCACCATTTCGCCATGCGCCATGTTGATGACGCCCATCACGCCAAAGGTGATGGCAAGCCCGGTCGCTGCCAGCAGCAGCACGGCGCCGAGGCTGAGGCCGTAATAGACGTCCTCGGCGAGCCCCCATAATTGCAGCCGACGGTCGATGTCATGGATCGCGGCGCTGATCGCGGCAGCGACGGCGGACGGCTGGTTTTGCAGCGACGACAGCAAGCTGCGCGCCGCGAGATCGGCCCGCGCCGCAACCTGATGCACCGCCGCGAGACGCGCTGCGGTCGACCCGGTGCCGGACTTCAGCAGGGCCGCCGCCTGCGCCTCGTCCAGCACGTTGCGTATCGCGGGATCCTTCTCCGTCGCCAATGCCCGCTCGATCAGCGGCAACGCACCGGCATCAGCCGATTGGAAGAGCGCATTCGCCGCCTTCAACCGCGCCCCGGCATTCTTGTCAAAGAGGCCGAGAGCGCCTTCGGCGGTGTCGATCGCCGCGCGCACCGAGTCGTTGACGATGACCCGCCGCAGATTGACGATTGCCGGCGCCGGCGTCGCTGCCATCCCGGTGCGGGCGTCGACAAAGCCCTTTTCGGTGCGGATATAAAGCGGCGGCGACGGGCTCGGCCAGCGCCAGGCGTATAGTTGGCCGTTGCGCAGTGCTGCAATCACCGCCGGCGCGCGGGCGCTGCCCGACACCGCCAGCTTCTGCACCCCTTGCGCCACCTTGTCGAAATTGGTGGCGGCGATATCGGCAAACGGGTCGCCCTCGGCGCGGGCCGCCACCGCCAGCATCAAGCTCAGCAGCAGGACGGCTGCCGCCAGAAGCTGACGCGGCGCCCGAGCTCGGCGCGGTCCGGCTTTGCCGCACAGGCGCCGCATTCGCTCAGGCCTTGTGCTTGCCCAGGCATTTGCCGGCGACGACATCGTAGCTGCCGCACGACATCGGCGGCAGCCAGTCGCCGATCAGGTCTTTGCTTTCCGGCAGATAGGGCGACCAGGGCTGGGCCACGACCAAGCCCGGTGTTTGCCACACGACATTGAACATCCCGTCGCCCTGAATCTCGCCGATAAGAACCGGCTTGGTCAGGTGATGGTTGGGCATCATCGTGGCGAAATCGCCGGTCAGGTTCGGATGAGCGACCCCGATCATCGCGTCGATCACCGCGTCGTGGTCGGTGCCGCCGGCCTTCTCGACGGCCTTAACCCACATGTTGAACCCGATGTAATGCGCCTCCATCGGGTCGTTGAAGACGCGCTTGTCGTTCTTGACGAATTGCTTGAAGGCGGTGACGACTTCTTTGTTGAGCGGGGTGTCGACACTCTCGAAATAGTTCCACGCGGCCAAGTGGCCGATCAGCGGCTTGGTGTCTATTCCCGCGAGCTCTTGTTCACCCACGCTGAACGCCACCACCGGAATGTCGGTCGCCTTGATGCCCTGGTTGCCGAGCTCCTTGTAGAATGGAACATTGGCGTCGCCGTTGATCGTCGACACCACCGCGGTCTTCTTGCCGGCAGAGCCGAACGCCTTGATCTTCGCGACCTCGGCCTGCCAGTCGGAATAGCCGAACGGCGTGTAGTTGATCATCATGTCGGCCGGCGCGACACCTTTCGACTTGAGATAGGCTTCGAGAATTTTGTTCGTTGTGCGCGGGTATACATAATCGGTACCCTCCAGCACCCAGCGCTTCACCCCGACCTGGTTCATCAGGTAATCGACCGCGGGGATCGCCTGCTGATTCGGAGCGGCGCCCGTGTAAAACACGTTTCGGCTGCATTCCTGGCCTTCGTACTGGACCGGATACAACAGGATGCCGTTCAGCTCTTCGAATACCGGCAATACCGACTTGCGGGACACCGAAGTCCAGCAGCCAAATACCGCCGCCACCTTGTCGACCGAGAGCAGTTGCTTCGCCTTCTCGGCGAACAGCGGCCAGTTCGAAGCCGGGTCGACGACCACCGCCTCCAGCTGCCGCCCCATGACCCCGCCTTTAGCGTTTTGCTGGGCGATCAGCATCATCATCACGTCTTTGAGCGGGGCCTCGCTGATCGCCATCGTGCCCGACAGCGAATGCAGGATGCCGACCTTGATCGGCCCGGTCTCGGGTGCGGCAGGGGCCGCCTTTGCCTGCGGGATCAGTTCCGGGAACGCGCCGAGACCGGTGGCGGCAGCCAGCGCAAAGCCGGCGCCAAGCAACCCGAGCTGACGGCGCTGAATGGTCAATCCGTCGGACATGTACTACCCCCTTCATCGCGTTTTTGACGGCTGGTTCGGCCATCCGGAGCAAGAACGAGGCCAAGCTTCGCAAAGCCCAGCGTCCCGAGGCCGGCGGCGGCGCCTTGGGTGTTCGGCGACATCGCCTACCCGGCGCAATCACGAGGACGCCCGAAGCGAACGGTGTGCGGCACTGAAGCAGCGGGTCCTCAGCGCAGCTTATGGTGATTAATTTTTAGGCAATGCCGACCGATGCGGCAGTTGTCGACGCCAGATCACGCCGCATGGCGCGGCGGCAGGGGCGCCGGTATGCTCGACGAGATTATCTCGAGATCGAGAGGAACCAGCGATGACCGATGCCGACGCCGTGCTCGCGGCCAATCTCGAATTCTACCGCGCCTTTACAACCCGCAATGTCGCCGCGATGGATGCGTTGTGGGCGCGCCGGCCGCCGGTCGCCTGCCTCCACCCGGGCTGGACCGCATTGACCGACCGGCAAACGATCATGTCGAGCTGGGCCAACATTCTCGGCAATCCCGGTGCGCCGCGAGTCGCCTGCTATGACGAGCGGGTGCTGTTGTTCGGCGACACGGCGCTGGTCCTGTGCGAGGAAGAGCTCGACGGCGGCACCCTTGCCGCAAGCAATCTCTTTGTCCGCGAAGACGGCGTTTGGCGGCTCGCCCATCACCATGCCGGCCAGATCGTCCGCCGTCAGGCCGAACCGCGCCGCCCGTCGCGGCTGAATTAAAGCACCGGCCTAAACCCCAGACCGCCGATCGCTCTCGCCGCGAGAGCGCGCGAACGCGGCGCGCACCGCTGCCAGCCGGGCTGCGGTTTCCGGGTCGACAATCCCGTCCACCCGCGCCGGTCGAAAGCGCCGCTGAAAGGCCGCGACGGCGACATTCTCGCTGCCGGAAATCGTGCAATAGCCGATCGCGGCGAGGTCGGCGGCGGCCCTTAACGTGATCGACTTCCGCTTCTCCGCATGAACCGGTCGGCTCCGGCCAGAGGCCGATTCCGCCGCGGGCTAGCCGGCGCCAGTCGAACAGCTCGCCGGGGTCGGTCTTGCGGTCGGGGGCGATGTCGGAGTGCCCGACAATGCGATGCGCCGGGATCGGATGACGCGCGAGGATGTCGTGACACAACCGCTCGACCGCGTCCATCTGCGGCTCGGGGAACGGCCGGTAGCCCCATTCGTGACCGGGGTTGACGATCTCGATCCCGATCGAGACGAAATTCAGGTCGCGCTCGCCCGCCCAATACGACACCCCGGCGTGAAAAGCGCGCCTCGACTCGGGCACGAGCCGCCAGACGGCGCCGTCCTCCTCGATGAGGTAATGCGAGCTGACCCGCGCCGCGGGGTCGCACAGCCGGTCGAGCGCCGCCGCTGCGCTCTGCATTCCGGTGTAATGCAGCACCAGCATGTCGACGCGCGCCGGCTCCCCCCGCAAATCATGGTTAGGCGAAATCCGCTCGCGGAGAGAAGCCCGCTCATCCGGCCGCGGCCGCGTGGCTTCCTCGCGCCAACCGGTCGTAGGCGGCGTTGATCCGCGCCACTTTCGCGGTCGCGAGCGCCACGCATTCGGGCGGCAAGCCTTGCGCGATAACGAGATCGGGGTGGGTTTCGCGCACCAGCCGGTGGTAGGCAACGCGGATCTCGCCGAACGACGCTCCAGGCATCAATCGCCGAGAATCGCATAGGCATCATCGGAACCCGTTTCGTCCGGCTCGACGTGATGGGCGCGGATGCGGGCGTAGTCGGCGCCGTCGAAGCCGAAATGATGCGCCACCTCACGCAAATAGGCATCCTCGGCCGCGCATATCCGGCCGTCGGCAAGGGCTATGTGAAACAACCCGTCGAGCAGATGCTCGAGCACGATCGGCTCGGTGGCGAACAGCCGCCCGACCTGGCGGGCGTAGCTCTCAAACCCGTGAACGCTCCTGCGGGCGAGATCGAAGACCAGATCGACGTGTTCTTCCTCGCCGGGCGGGATCTGAAAGACCTCGTGAAAAGCGGCGACCTCGTCGCGGGTGACGTCGCCGTCGGCGCGCGCCATCTTGGCGCCGAGCGCGATCGCGGCGATCGTGAACGCGATGCGCCGGCGCGGGTCGCCGTCGGCCGGATCGTGCGCGTGGTGGTGCACGATGTGATCCGCGGCGCGTTCGAGCAATGCACCGAGCGGGCCGCCAAATGGCAGCTCGCGCGCGCTGGCGACTATTCGGCCGATAAAGCTCATCGATTTCCTGTTGCAAGCCCGCGAACAGGCGTCCCGGCGCACCTTGCCCGGTTCACCCGTCCGACCGGCTTTATGCTACTATTGCGATGGCATTGTGAAAAAGACGTCTCGCGGCGGCTGGGACCGCTTGCCGCAGAAGGAAGCCGGGTGGAGCGCTGTGACGCGATCGTGGTGGGTGGCGGGCTGGTGGGTTCCGCCATCGCTTATGGGCTGGCCCGCGCCGGGCTCGCAACCGTGCTGCTCGACGAGGGCGATGTCGCGTTTCGCGCGTCGCGGGGCAATTTCGGCCTGGTATGGGTGCAGAGCAAGGGCGACGGCGCTCCGCATTACCAACGCTGGACCCGGCGCTCGGCCGACCAATGGCCCGCGCTCGCCGCCGAGCTCTTGGATAAAACCGGGATCGCGGTCGGCCACCGACGGCCGGGCGGCGTCCACCTCTGCCTCGGCGAGGCCGAGCTCGAAGACCGGCGCCGGCGAATGGAGCGGATGCGCCGGCAATCGGGTAATTTCGGGTTCGAGTACCGCATGCTTGACCACCGTGAGGTAGCCGAGATGCTGCCTGGGATCGGGCCGGCGGTCAGCGGCGCTTCGTGGACCCCGTATGACGGTCACGCAAATCCCCTCGATCTGCTGCACGCGCTGCACAAGGGCTTTGTCGAAAAAGGCGGACGTTACATCGCGAACACGACGGTCACGAGCGCCGGCGCCGCACCTGGCGACTTTCGCATAGCGGCCCGAGGGGACGATATCGCGGCGCCCTGCGTTGTGCTCGCGGCCGGTCTCGGCAACGCTGCCTTGGCGCCGGTGTTCGGGCTGGACGCCCCGGTCCGGCCGCAGCGCGGTCAGATTCTGGTTACCGAGCGCGTCCGACGGCTATTGCCGATGCCGACAACAACCATTCGCCAGACCGAAAAAGGCAGCATCATGCTTGGCGACAGCCAGGAGGATGTCGGCTTCGACACCAGCCAGAAGCCGGCCGTCATGCAGGCGATCGCGAGCCGCGCCGTGCTCTCTTTCCCGTGGCTGCGAGAATTGCAGATCGTCCGCGCCTGGGCGGCCTTACGGGTGATGCCGCCCGACGGGCTGCCGATCTACGATCAGTCGGAGCGGTTCCCCGGCGCATTCACCGCCAATTGCCACAGCGGCGTCACCCTTGCCGCGGCGCATGCCGACATCCTGGCGCCGATGATCGCTGGGGGCGCGCTCGACCCCGCGCTCGACCTCTTTTCGGCAAAGCGTTTTGGTGTTCCGGCCGCGGCCTGACGGTGCTCCCGCGAATGTCGCGGTCACCGTCGAGGGCCGGTTGGTGCATGTCCCGGTCGGCGCCTCCGCCGCGGCGGCGGTGCTGGCGGCCGGCTTCGCCAGCATCCGCGAAACCCCGGTCAGCGGCACCGAGCGCGCGCCCTACTGCATGACCGGCGTCTGCTTCGATTGCCTCGCCGAGATCGACGGGGTGCCCAATCGGCAAAGCTGCATGGTCGAGGTGCGCGCCGGGATGCAAATCCGCCGCCAGATCCGGGCGCGCCGGATCGAGACACGGCAGGTCAACCCGATCATATGAAACGGGTCGAGCTGGCGATCGTCGGCGCGGGTCCGGCCGGCATGGCGGCGGGTGTGCTCGCTGCCGAGCTCGGGCTCGACACGATGCTGATCGACGAGCATGGCTCCCCCGGCGGCCAAATCTATCGGGCGGTCGAGCGCGCCCGTCCCGACTCCCCACTCGGGCGAGATTACCTTGCCGGCGCCCCGCTCGCGGCCGCATTGCGGGCAAGCCCTGTCGATTACCGGCCAAGCACGACGCTGTGGCACCTCGACCCGGACGGCACGCTGTATCTGGCCGGCTCCGGCCGCAGCGAGACGGTCTGCGCGCGCCGCATCGTGCTCGCGACCGGCGCGATCGAACGCCCGGTCCCGATCCCGGGTTGGACCTTGCCCGGCATCATGACCGTCGGGGCGGCGCAAATCCTGCTGAAGACCGCCGATCTCGCCCCCGCCGGCCGCACTGTGCTGGCCGGGCAAGGGCCGCTTCTCTATCTCCTGGCGGCCCAGCTGGCGCGGGCCGGAGCGCCGGCGGCAGCGATCCTCGAAACGACGCCGCCGGCGAACTACCGCCAAGCGCTGGGCAGCCTGAGGCTGCGCTCGGCCGAGCTGCGCGCATTGCTGACCGGCCTGAAATCGATCTTTTCGGCGAGACGGGCCGGAACTGCGATTGTCCGCGGCGTGCGCGGCCTGCGGGCGGTCGGGTGCGGCAGTCTGGAGCGGGTGCTGTGGGAGGGCGGCGAAACCGCCGCCGATTACCTGCTGCTGCATGAGGGGGTGATCCCGAACCTCCAGGTCGGTCTGGCATTGCAGCTGCGCCACGAATGGGACGAGGCGCAGCTGTGCTGGCGGCCGGCGCTCGATCCGTGGGGCCAGACGAGCCTGCCCTGCATCGCCGTCGCCGGGGATGCCGGCGGCATTGCCGGGGCCGCGGCGGCGCGCCTGTCGGGACAGCTCGCGGCACTCGACGCAGCGATGCTGCTCGGTCATCTCGGCCAGCCGGAGCGCGACCGGCGCGCCGAGCCGATCCGGGCGGCGCTGGCCCGCGAACGCGCCCTGCGCCCGTTTCTCGACCGGCTCTACCGTCCGCGGCGCTCGGTGCTGGCGCCGCCGCACGACGAAACCGTCGTCTGCCGGTGTGAGGAGGTGACTGCCGGGCATGTTCGCCAGGCGGTGCGTCTCGGCGCCGCCGGCCCGAACCAATTGAAGGCGTTCACCCGGTGCGGGATGGGTCCATGCCAGGGCCGGATCTGCGGCCCGGTGGCCGCCGCGATCATCGCCGAGGAGCTTGGTCGGCCGATCGCCGAAATCGGCGCCTGGCGGCCGCGCGCTCCGTTCAAGCCGATTACTGTGGGCGCCCTCGCCGACGCGAACGATATCGAAGCCGAATTTGCCGAGTCCGGCTTCAAATGACCCGATCGGCTTTGGGGTCCCGCGGGAGCTCCGGCGTTCGCGTCGAATCCCACTGAATCCCGGAAAGAAACGAGAGCCAGCGGTTGGTTTCGCGCAGCGCGTTCAACACCGCGGACACGAACCAAAGATTGAGGCATAGAAGCGCCAGCGTGGTCAGCTCAAACCAGTGAATGACGATCCACCGCATGTCCGACGCTCCAGCAGACCTTTGTCGTTGACGATATCCAGGCGCCGCCACGATAGGCCTTCCGCGGGCCGGACCGATACCCGATTTCGCGCCGCAGCAGGCGCCGCCAGCGGCGTCAGCCTGACCGCGCTCGAATTGCGCGGCGTTGCTGCCGCGATGCACAAGAGCAATCTTCGACCCGGCACGGACAATGTCCGGCGGAGCGGCGGCCAGCCCTTCACCGAGAAGAGCACCCGCCCATATCCAGGAGCGAGGAGGACGGCAATGGGACGTTCGCTGCTCGTCATCGGCCTCGCTATTGCCGCCGTTGGCCTGTTGTGGCCATGGCTTGCCCGCATCGGGCTCGGCCGCCTGCCCGGCGACGTCTACATTCGCGGCGCGCATGGTTCGTTCTACTTTCCGATTGCCACCTGCATTCTGATCAGCTTGGTGCTCTCTTTTGTATTGTGGTTGATCAATCGGTGACGGTTCGCCCGCCGCGCGGTAGAGGATAGCCTCTCGCTTGGATGCAGGGAGAACCGCGATGCTTCAGCACGTGGCGGTCATCAACGAGTTGACGCGGTTGAACGACCAGGAGGTCGAGACGCACGTCGCCGCCGTGCAGCAGCAGATGGACCGCGATGTCGGGCCGCTCTGGGGGTTTGAGGTCAGGTTGAACCAGATCGCCAAAGGCGACCCCGCCCCCGACGACCAGTGGTGGATGGTCTACCTCGACAATGCCGACCACGCCAACGCCCTCGGCTACCACGATCTGACCACCGCCCGGCTCCCGATCGGCAAGGTGTTTGTCGAGACGACGATCGACGATTACCAGTCGGTTTCTCGGGTTTTGTCGCACGAGACCGCCGAGATGATGGTCGACCCGTGGCTGCGGCGCACGGTCCATGTCGGGAGCCGGCAATATCTGGTCGAAGTGGGCGACCCGCTGTCGCTCGACAGCCAGGGCTATGTGATCGGCGACGTCCGGGTCTCGGGTATCGCCCTGCCCGGCTATTTCTACGAGAACGACAACCGCTACGACCTGCACGGGCTGTTGCCGGGCCCGATCCCGACCGCAATTCACGGCACGTTTCTGATGTGGCTGGAAAACAACCAATGGCGCTGGCAGATGACCGCCAGCAACCCGGTCGAGGCCTTCAACAGCCGCATCATCGCGCATATGCGGCCGCGCCCCGGCTCGCGCCGCTATCGCCGGATGATCGGTCCCGCGCAATGGATCAAAAGCGCGCTGTAGCCGCCTTTTCGGCAAGAGCACAGCGCGCTGTGCAACGCCACCCCTCTTCCCGCGCCGGGTCCTTAGTTTACGACCGCGGGGGTTGACGACCGCGGGCTGGGCCGGGTCAGGATTCCGCCGCGATCGCGGCGGCCCGGCCCGCGGCGGGCGGCAGCAGATCAGGCGCGGGCTGGATTTCTCGCTTCAGCGCTTCGATTTCGGGCTCGCTCAGGGTCTCGGTGCGCAGCAACGCCGCCGCGGTGCGGTCGAGAAGCGCCCGGTTGCGCTGCAAGACTGCGGTGGCGACGGTGAAGGCGCGCTCGACGAGGGTGCGCACCGCCCGGTCGACCGTTTCGGCGGTACCCTCGCTGTAGACACGCTCCTGCGGCACCGGATAGGCCGGCTGCAAAAACGGCTGGCGGTCGCGGTCATAGGCGACATTGCCGAGCGCGTCGCTCATGCCGTAGCGCAACACCATGGCGCGGGCGATATCGGTGGCGCGGGCGAGGTCGTCGGCGGCACCCGTCGAGATTTCGTCAAAAACCAGCCTTTCCGAGGCGCGGCCGCCGAGCAGGGCGGCCATCTTGTGCTCGAGCTCGGCGCGCATCATCAGATAGCGGTCCTCGATCGGGCGCTGGATCGTGTAGCCGAGCGCGCCGACTCCGTGCGGAATGATCGACACCTTGTGCACGGTTTCGAGCCCGGGCAACGCCAGCGCCACCATCGCATGCCCGAGCTCGTGATAGGCGACGACCCGCCGTTCGAGCGGGTTCAGCAGCCGGTTGCGCTTTTCGAGACCGGCGACCATCCGCTCGATCGCATTGTTGAAATCCTCCATCTCGACCGCCTCGGCGTTGCGCCGGGTGGCGAGCAGGGTCGCCTCGTTGACAAGATTGGCGAGATCGGCGCCGGTGAAGCCTGGGGTCAGCGCCGCGATCTGCTCCGGCCTGACATTGGCGGCAAGCTTGGCTTTTTTCAGGTGGACCGCGAGAATTTGCTCGCGGCCGCTCTTGTCCGGACGGTCGACCAGAATCTGGCGATCAAAGCGCCCGGCCCGCAGCAACGCCGGGTCGAGCACCTCCGGGCGGTTGGTGGCGCCGAGCAGCACCAGCCCGCTCGTCGGGTCGAAGCCGTCGAGCTCGGCGAGCAGCTGGTTCAAGGTCTGGTCTTTTTCGTCCTGACCGCCGCCGGCGAAGGGGCCGCGGGCCCGGCCGAGAGCGTCAAGCTCATCGATGAAAATGATTGCCGGGGCGTGCTGACGGGCCTGCTCGAACAGGTCGCGCACCCGCGCGGCGCCGACGCCGACAAACATCTCGACAAATTCCGAGCCCGAAATCGAAAAGAACGGCACCCCGGCCTCGCCGGCGACGGCGCGGGCGAGCAGTGTCTTGCCGGTTCCCGGCGGCCCGACCAGCAGCACGCCCTTTGGCGGACGGCCGCCGAGGCGCCCGTAGACTTTGGGGTCCTTGAGGAAATTGACGATTTCGGCGAGCTCCTCTTTCGCCTCGTCGACGCCGGCGACGTCGCCAAAGGTGGTCTTGGTTTCTTTTTCGACGTAGATCTTGGCGCGGCTTTTGCCGATCTGCATGACCCCGCCGAGCCCGCCCTGCCCCATGCGGCGGATCGCGAACATCCAGATCCCGACAAAGATGATTGCCGGCAATACCCACGACAGCAGGTCGCGGACAAAGTGGTTTTCGACGATGCCGCTGTAGGTGACGCCGTGCTTGTCGAGGCTCTGCGCGAGATCGGGCGCAACTCGCGTCGTGACAAAGTCCTTGAGCTTCCCTTCGGGCTCTTTCAGCGAGCCGGTGATGTAGTTGGGACCGATCTCGACCTCGGAAACCTTGTCCTGGTTCAGCAGGGTCTGAAAGCGGCTGTACGGGATCGGCGTGCGCTCGGTGCTTTGCAGATACAGGCTCTGGATCCACAGCATCCCGAGAACCGCCGCGATCACGTACCAGAAGTTGATGTGAACCTTTTTGTCCATGGCGGGCGTCCGGGCTGCTCTCTCTTGGTCGCGGCAGCCGAGCGACAGGTCGGGGGGCCGGTTATAGCGCAATCGGGCGGCGGTTCAGTTTTCTTCTACGGCAGCGGGCTGCGCGGCTGCATGCCGCCGCATTCCCGGCAGCGCGCGGCGGGCAACCCATTCGAGGGTCAGCCCCTGCACGACGATCGAGAACACGACGATGCCGTAGGCGACGGTCAAGAGCGCGTCCTTGTACGGGCCGGTCGGCAAGGCCAGCGCCAGCGCGACCGCAATCCCGCCGCGCAGCCCGCCCCAGGTCAGCACCAGCGAGGAGCCGAAACGGCTCGGCAGGCGCAGGCTGAGCGGCAGCGCCGAGGCGGTGACGCTGATCCAGCGGGCGATCAGCACGATCGGGATCATCGCCGCCATGGCCAGGAGCGCATGCGGCTTCAGGTCGATCGCGGCGATTTCGAGCCCGATCAGCAGAAACAGCAGCGCGTTCAAGGTGTCGTCGACCATCAGCCAAAACGTTTTCAGATGCTGGCGCGTCGTCTCGCTCATCGCGCGCTGCATGCCGTGATTGCCGATCAGGATGCCGGCAACGACGACCGCGACCGGACCGGAGACGTTCAGCATCCCGGCGATGCTGTACGTCCCGGTCACCAGCGCCAGCGAAATAATAAGCTCGACATTGTAGTCGTCGACCCCGCCGATCATCACAAACGCGGCGTAGCCGAGCGCCAAGCCGAGCAACCCGCCGCCGACCGCCGACAGCACAAACGCACCGGCGATCGCCAACGGTCCCTGACCGCCGCCGGCTCCCGTCGCCAGCGACAGCAGCAGCGAAAACAACACGACCCCGATCCCGTCGTTGAACAGGCTTTCGCCGGCGATGACCGCCTGCAGCGATTCCGAAATGCCGACGCGTCTGAGAACCAGCAGCACCGCCACCGGATCGGTCGGCGAGATCAAGGCGCCAAAGACCAGGCACCAGGCGATCGGTATGCCCATGGCGAGAGGCGTCGAGACCGCGAACAGCGCCACGGCGACGAGCACCGTCGAGAGCACCGTGCCAAAGATCGCCAGCGCCAGAATGGTCCATTTGCGTGCGAACAGCTCCTGAAAGTCGACTTCGAGCGCACCGGCGAACAGCAAAAAACTTAAAAAGCCGTTGAGCAGCGCTACCGGCAGATTGACGCTGGCGAGCATGCCGCGGATCGCAAGCTTGATGCCGAGCTGCGGAAAGGCGGCTCCGAGGGCGATCAGCACAACCGTGCTCAGCAGCGCCATCAGCAGCAGGCCGACCGTCAGCGGCAAGCGTAGGATGCGATGGTTCAGGTAACCAAAAACGGCAGCCAAGCTCAGCAGCAATGCCAGCAAGTCGAAGGATGATTGCATCGGTCACCATGGCCATTGAGCAAAGCTGCTGTCGCGCCGGATCGAACGATCGGAAACGGCGCGGACGGCTTTGTGACACCGGATTGACTGCGAATTTTTGTCGCAGACGAAGCAGGACAACGGGCACTTTCGGCGGAGCTGGAGGTTGTCGCCCATGCGCAAGACGGCCGTTTGTGACCTCGCGTTGTCCCGGCCGCAGCGCAGCCATGTCCTTGAATATGGGATCGGCCTGCGTACGTGTCTCCGCGGGAGATAAGACGAATCGGGATCGCTCATGACCAGGCGAAATTTAATAAATTCGGGTATGTCGGCGAGCCGGCCGAGAGGATTGCGGTTGGGACGAAAGGCGGCGGCTGTGGCGCTGATGACAGCGCTCGCCGCTTGGTCAAACCCGGGCTCGGCCGCGGCCAGCCCCGGCGGCACCGTCCAGGGGCTTTACGACAACCTGCTCGTGACCATGGAAAGCGGCTCGACCCTGGGCGAGAGCGGACGCTATGCGCAACTGGCGCCGGTAATCCGCCGCAGTTTCGACCTGCCGATCATGGCGCGCTTGTCGGTCGGCCCGGCCTGGGCGACCCTGTCGCCGGTGCAGCAGCAGCAGGTGACCGACAGCTATGGCCGCTATGTATCGGCGATTTACGCCGACCGCTTCGACAGCTACCACGGCCAAAAGCTGCAGGTGACCGGCGAGGAGCCGACCGCGGGCGGGGTCGTGGTGCGCAGCCGGATCATCAAATCCGACGGCGACCCGGTCGAGGTCGACTACATGATGCGGCAGGCGGGCGGCGGCTGGCTGATCTCCGACATCTATCTGGACGGCACGATCAGCGAAATCGCGACGCGCCGCTCCGAGTTTGCGGCGATCTTGCGCAACCAGGGTATCGACGGTCTGATCGCGGCGCTGAACCGCAAAGCGGACATGCTGACCGGCACCACCGCCCGCGCCGACTGATCACCGGCCGGCCCGGGCTGCGTCGCTGCTCGTTGCGGGAGCGAGCAGCCAAGGCGTCAGCAGCATAGAGAGAGGCCGGAGTCCCCGGGTCGGCGGAAACCCGTCGATCCCGAAGACAACGCGGCCGTGCTGCGCCGGGGTCAGCCTGACAAACGTCCCGAACAACCGGTCCCAAAACGAAAAGACGGCGCCGAAATTGGCGTTGGCTTCGTCATGCAAGACCGAGTGGTGGACGAGGTGCAGGTCGAGAGTGATCACGACCGGCTGCAGCAACCGCTCCAGCCATTGCGGAAACCTGGTATTGCCGTGAGTGATCGCAGCGGCGGCGAAGACCGCCAACCCGTGGCTCGTCACGACTGCCGCGGGGATGCCGAATGCCAGCATCGCCAACCAGTAGAACCCCCCGGTGAGCACATACTCGATCGGATGATGCCGCACCGAGGTCGTCACGTCGACATCGGGATCGGAGTGATGCATGGCGTGAAACCGCCACAGCAGCGGTACGGCGTGCTGACAGCGATGCGTCGCGTAATTCAAAAAATCGAGCAGCAGGAAAGCCGCGGCCAAGCTTGCCCACCGATTGGCGATCGGCCAGGAGGGCAACGCCACGTGCAGGATCGCCTCGAGCTGCGGCCGAAAAGTATCGGTCGGCGCGAAAATCAGACCGACGAGGACGATATTGACAAGCCAGATGCCGAGATTGCCGAGCCGACGCCGCAGCGCCGGGAACTCCCGCTGTCGCCGCGGCCGGCACAATTCGCAGAGCGCAACGACGACCAAGCTGCCGGCGATCACGAGCAACGGGGTCAAGCGCACCTTCCTTCGCCGGCCGGCCAATCCCGGTTACCCGTTGCGCGCGCCGCCAAGTCGCCGCGCGCGACACCAAGCTTGGCGGCTCGGCCTTTCAGCTCTGCCCTTTAGAATGGACACACGCTGGTGGACGCCGCCGGGAGCGGCGCCGAGAGCAGCGTCTCGCCATCGACCGCGATCACGTAATCCGCGGCGACCGACGGGACGAGGCGTTGACCGTAGCCGTTTCGCGGCAGGCTTGCGCATAATGCAAAGACACCGGGCGGCGGGGTCGTCGGCGGGGTCGGGCAGGTTACCGCGTTGCACAACGGCGCCGCGCTCGGGGCTATACCAATGTACTCGCCGTCAGGCCCCAATGTGCCGGCAGTCGGAGCAAAGCCGGTATCGTCGGTGAAGAACGCGCTCGGGATGCTCGAATTGATCGGACCGCCGACACCGTTCTGAGTGAAGTAGAAATAAGGCGGGTCGGTCGCCATGGTCACGATCAGCGGGACCTGGATTTGAAAGACGGCATGCGGCCGTTTCGAGATCGGCGTCGGACTAAAGACGAGCGCGCAGTTGACCCCGATCTGCGCCGCCATCAGGGTTTGGGTTCCACTCCCCGAGAAGTTCCCCGAGACCGTGCTGGCCGAGCACGGCAGCCCGCCACGGCCAGGGGCGCTGTATTGGAGGGTGGCGGAAACCGAACGCTCGGTCATCCCATCGCTGTTCAACACAGTTAACGGCAGCGAGAATTTGGCGACGATTCGGCCCTGCCCCGAACTCCCGCTTGTCCACGACGGATCGTCGTAGAACAAATTGAGCGCATCGGGAACGGTCAGCCCGGTACTCGCGACGGGGGGCGCCCCGCTTGCCACCGCGTAAAGGAAAGTGTCCGCGTCCGAGTTAAACAGCGGGGTCGCCGCCGCCGGCCCGGATTTCCATCCGCTGACAAAGGCGAGAGGGGTCAGCGTCGACAGCTGGCTGGACAGAGTGGGAGACGTGGTCGAAGTGAACGGGAATGTGATCGGAGGAGCCGCCCCCGGATTCTCAGCATCGACATAGGTCCCCGGGGCGACGCTGTTGAGGGCGCGAACCATCTCCGGCGGCGACGTTTCCAGCCCGGCGATTTCCAGGATGGCCTGCGTAATTGTCGGCAATTGTGGACATGGTGTCGTTATGTTCAGGAATGAGCAGAGACCGCTTATAATGTTGTTTAGGCCTGTCAAACTTTCGCCGCCATCGCCTGCCCATGCCGCTCCGGCACCGTACATCCAAATGACCGCAATCACAACGAAAAGCGAGGTAATCTTAATACGTCTGAACGGGTTGGGCATCGGTTCCGTCTCCCCTTCTTTTAGCGGTCGGTGCTGTCCCCTATGGATCGGCTTTTAAGACATTCCCGAGGCGACGGCAACTGCTGGTTTTGGTTAAAATTTGACGATTTTTTTCTGTTTCGCGGACGCCTTCTTTTCATGTAAAAAAGCTAACTAAATCCGCGGTTGGCGACGACATAAAGAGGGGAGGCGTGCGATGGGTGATTCCAGGCCCCGCGCGAGGCTGACGATTGGGATCTTGTGGTTATCGATGGCGGCCTGCTTTGGCGCCCGCAACGCGCCCGCGCAGACGGTCCCGATCACGAACTACGTTGTGGTCCAGCCGATCGACGTTTGTTCGAACACCGGGACAGGCTGCGCTCCGTTCAACACAAAGAGCCCCACCGGCAACCCGGCAAACACCAACCAAATCACGAACCCGATAGGTTTCACCGTTAATCCGGCTACGGGAGCCGCCAACCCGACGACCGGGGGCGTAAACATCACCCGGGCGCTGTTGAACCAAATCGGCGTCGACGTAACATTCAACAATATTGTTCAATATAATTCGGCCGTGAAAGCGGATTCGACGACCTACCAGACGCTGAACGTCGTGCAAACGACAAACAACGTGGGCGCGACCATTTTTCAGAGCCCGGATTTCCTGACCTTGTCGCAGCAGAACGCGATCTCTCAGACCGGCAAGGTTCCCAGTCCGACGACGCCGGCCGGGGTGCCGGTAAGTCTGGCGCCGAGCGTCATCAACATGTTCTTTGTCAACAAGCTCAACCCGCCGGTGAGCCAGTCGGGAGGACAGCTTTACGACTTCAGCTGGGTCAACAACAACGGGACCGCGATCGGCGGGAATACGTTTTTCCCGCCTTTCCCGCTGACGCCGCGAACCACGCTGCTCGCGCACGCCATATTGCACAATCTCGGCCTCGATCACACGACCTTTGGGGCAGGACCGTACGATCCTTATAATCCTGTTACCAATCCCGACGGCGGGGTTCTGCCGCCCATCCCCGCCAACCCTGTCCTTGGCGAGTGCGATGCGGGCTATCCAGCCTGCATGGCCAATCTGATGACGACCGGGAGCCTGCGCACCGAACCGACAGTCGCCTGCGTGCTTGCCACCCCGCCGCTGCCGGCCGCGTGTTCCGGCAAGCCGACGCTGGCAAACGGAATGGCCGGTCAGCTGGCCACGCAGACGCAGCAAGGGTCGCTTCTTCCCGTCTCGCAGCAGGGGGCGGTGGTGGACCCGAGCGGGTTTCTGCAGCCGATCGCCAACTCGACGACCGCATTGAGCGTCGCGCCGACCGGAAAGTCGATGACCGTCACGGTGACCGGCGCAAGTGGCGGCAGACCGAACGCAACCTTGCTCGCCTGGGTGCTCGTGCTTCCCACGGGGCTCCAATTCAACAATCAATTTAAGGTGACCTCGCAATCCCGCCCGAACCTGTTGCAGGACGCGGACTGGCCCTTTGCGGACTCGGACAACACTCCTGGCAGCGTTTACGATTTAGGGAATTTGTACAGCCAGTGCTCAGCCCGCAGCGCACAATGCCTGATCGTCGAGTTCAATTTACCCGGAGCCGGCGTAAAGAATGCGAAGACTGATAAAATCACATTTTCAAAGGGTTTCGCGACGACTGTTAACAACTCTCAACTATGCGGTGCCGATATTGCTCTCATATTCAACGATGGCTATATGACGACGGGCGCGCTCGGCCCCTGCTCCGATGGTGAGGCTCCGTCAACCTTGACGGCAAGCTCGCAGGTCCCGGATCTGATGGCTCCGGTTCCACCGCAGATCGTCAACCAGGCGGCTTTCATGGCTGCGGCGGCGAACAACCTGCCGTGCACCGGAGGCAACCCCACGACCGGCCAATGCCCGAGCGACCCGGCACAGACGGGCATCGAGGACGCCAATCCCAGCGCGGAGGGCGGACAGATCTGTTATTCGTTCGGCGTCCCAATCCAGTGTCCGTAGCCGGCCGGACACTTCCGGGGCCGCGTAGCTCTGCACCAGACGACTGTCGCTGTCGGATCGCCGGCCCGGCGACCGCGCCGGGCCGCGATGCCTAACCGCGTCTTCCGATCATGAGGTTTTGCGACGGCGGATCAGTCCCAGACCGGCAAGCGCGGCGGCGAGCAGGCTCAGCGAGGCCGGTTCCGGCACTGCCGCCGTCGCCGTCGCCGTAAACGTCGAGGTGGGGCCCGCAACACTGGTCAGAATAAAAGCACCGTCGGCTGTCGGGAAGGATATGTTAAAGTCTATATTGGATGGGCTTCCGGATATCGGGCCGATAAAACTCTTCAAATCGTATGCTGCGAAAGCAGCATTGGTGGTATCAAGTATGTCAAGAGGAGTTGTGAAACTTACATCGGCGAACCCACCTACAGATACAGATTGATTGGAAAAAACTGCTATCGAGTCGGTGAACGCCACCGGGGCGGCGCCGTCCACACTTACTGTCGCCGTCCCGATATTCAAAAACAGCCCGGTCGATGGGTTTGTGACGTTGGTGGTGTCGTTCATCATTGTCAACGTCACGGTAGCGTCGGTGAATGCAACGCCGCCAAGGCTGCCCGTCGCCGTAGCGTCCTCGACATAGGTAATCGGCGTGGCCACTGCCGAGTTCCCGTGGAGGATTGCTCCGGCGATACCCAGGGCCAGCGCCGGCATAAACCTTATGGACTTGCGCATCGGCGCCTACTCCTCGATCTGATTTATTCAGCGAGGCAAGATTCGTACCAGTAGGCCCAAATCAAACATTTAGGTCACATTCCGATACGGCTGGCCGGACACATTGTAAATTATTCCGACAGGCCTCGGCGGCCGGACAGAATTGGAGAGAAGATCACACCCGATGTTCAATCGGATACTGTCAACAATCCCGACATCGATCGACACCGAGCACAGCGCGCCGGCGTCGTCAAGGGGTGGGCGTTCGGCCCGGGCTGATCCGCCGGGTGCCGCCAGGTCGCAAACGGCGGCTGCGACATCCCAATCGTCCAATTGTCCTGGGTTTCCAGCTCTGGTCCCCAGCGCCCGCGCTATTCGAACCCGGCCATGCGCAATCCGTCGAGGATGTGATCGACCGCCGCCGGGTCGCTGAACAGGCGCTTCAGATTGCCCTCGACAAAAGCCAGGTTCGGGTTCAGCAGACGAAGCTGGGCGAGCGCCGCACGGGCCTCGTCGAGCTGTCCGAGCTGGGCGTGACCGGCGACCACGTAGCGCAACCCGCCGGGCCAGTTGCGGTTGAGCGTCCACGAGCGCCGCCCGGCCTCGATCGCTTCCTGATAATGGCGCAGCTGATAGCGCGCCCCGGCAAGCGCCGGCAGCCAGATGAACAGTCGGGGGTCGCTGGGGCTGAGGCGGATGCCCTTTTCGGCAAACGAGATCGCCTCCTCGGGCTGGCCGCGGTAAAGATACATCTGCCCGAGAAGGACGTGAGCCGCGGCAAAGCTCGGGTTCAGCTTGATCGCTTCCTCGAACGCCGCAATCCCGTGCTCGGCGCGGCGCGTCCACATGCACACCAGGCCGAGAGCAAAGTGGGCGTTGGGATAGCGCGGATCGAGGGTCACTGCCTGTTGCGCCAGAACATGAGCGTCCTCGAAGCGGGCGTCGGCGTCGCTTGCCCACCCGAGCATCGCGGCGCTGGTCAGCGCGACCGAGAGAGCCGCGGCCGCCTGCGGATATTTGGGCTCGATCGCCAAGGCTCGGCGGAAGCACGCTTGCGCCTCGATGTTGTCCGCCTTGTTTTGCCGGTAGTGGCGCCACATGCCGTGCTGGTAAAGCGCGTATGCGTCCTCGTTGTGCTGCGGCTGCTCGGCGATGCGGTCGCGCTCGAATTTGAGGAGCTCGGGCTCGATGGCGCCGGCGATCGTGGTGACGATCTCGTCCTGCAGCTCGAACAGGTCGGTCAGGTCGCGGTCATAACGCTCGGCCATGATGTGGTGGCCGGTGTCGGCCCGGATCAGCTGGGCGGTGACGCGCACGCGATGACCCGATTTGCGCACGCTGCCTTCGAGGACATAGCGCACGCCGAGCTCCTGCCCGACTTTTTTGACGTCGACGGTCTGCCCTTTATAGGTAAAGGTCGAGTTGCGGGCGATGACCGGGAAGGCGCGCCAGCCGGCGAGCAGCGAGATGATGTCCTCGGTGATGCCGTCGGCAAAGAATTCCTGCTCGGGGTCGCCGCTGAAATTGTTGAACGGCAGGATCGCGATCGCCCGGCGATCATCGAAAGCAGGCGCAGTCTCTGGCCGCGGCGCGGCGCGCGCTGCGGGGTCCGCCGCAGCATCGCCCATGCGGTAGACCCGGATCGGCCGGCTGATGTTCTTCAGGTTTTGCGGACCAAGGTCGACAAAATCGAAATCGACCTTGCCGGCGACCTGGTCGTGGACGATTTCGGAGACATAGATCGCGCCGGGTTCGGCCAGCGCCTCGATGCGGGCCGCGATGTTGACGCCGTCGCCAAAAAAATCGTCACCCTCGACAATAATGTCGCCGAGGTTGATCCCCATGCGCATGGCAAGGCGCTGCTCCGGCCCCGCAGCCGCATTGGATTTCGCGACCGCGTTGCGCAATCCCGCGGCACAACGCGCCGCTTCGACGACGCTGGCGAATTCGATCAGAACCAGCTCGCCGGTGCGCTTAAAGACGTTGCCGCCGAATTCGTCGCTCAGCGGCTCGATGATGTCGGTCAGCAGTGTTCTCAGCCCGGCGATGCCATGCCTCCGGTCGCCCGCCGCCAGGCCGCCGTAGCCGGCAACCAAGATTGCCGCAAGTCTGCGCCTGACGCGCGCTCTCCCGTCCTCGGACACGATTTGGGCACCCATCGCAAGCTGCGGTACAGATGCGACCGCTCAGGCCGGCGCGGTGTGAACTAGTTCATACCGGGGCCGGGAATGTAAAGATTAACGGCGGTGGTGAATGGATGGGGGGTGCTCGATCCGCCGGCGCCGGAGGTTTTCGAGCAGTCACTCGGGCAACCGGGCCCGGCGCAGCAATTCGACATCGGGCTTGAGCCGCGCCGCGTCGGCAAAGCGGATTCGCAGCAGGCTTTCGATGCGAAAGCCGGGTGCCGCTTCGAGCAGGCGGCGCACCGCGTCGGCAGCCTCTTCCATGTGATCGAGCCGGGCGGCCGCGAGTGCCACGACGCAATAGGGAAAGGCGAAATTGCGATTGCCGGCAATGGCGCGACGCGCGTGTTCCGCCGCCTCCTCTGGCCGGCCTGTAATCAGACGCGCCAAGGCCAGCGCCAACGAGGCATGGTAGACGAGCGGTTCGAGCGGGCTCAAGCGAAGCGCCTTTTCGGCGTGCTCGACAGCGCGGTCGTAAGCCCCGCACAGGGATCGGGTCAGCGCGTCAAAGCCGAGCACGGCGGCAGCGTTGGGGTTGATCATCGCGGCGCGGTCGACCGCGGCGAGCGCGAGATCGTGGTCGCGGGTCAGCGCGGCATGGACCGCGCCCCCCACCACGAGCGCCAGCGGCGCGTCGCCGCCCTCGGCAATGGCAGTGCGCGCGAGCCGTCGCGCCGTCTCGCGGTCGTCCTCCTGCCGGGTCGGCCATTTCATCAAGTAGCGCTGCTGAAGGCACCAGGCGGCAAGGGCGTTGGCGGTCGGATAGCGGGGATCGATTTGCATGACCCGTTCAAGCAGCCGCATCCCCGCGTCATTGTCGGCCGCGGTCTCGGCAAAGGCCAAGGGCAATGCCCGCAGGGTCAAATCATAGACGTCGAGGGTCGCATCCGATTTGCGTCGCGCCCGCTCGACCTCCGCGATGCGGAGCACCGGACCGGTCGCCCCGATCACGGTTTCGGTAATCTTGTCCTGAAGATCGAAAGAATCTTCGAGCGTGCCGTCAAACCGCTCGGCCCACAGATGCTGGCCGCTTTCGGCCTCGACCAGCTGGCAGCCGATGCGGACGCGGTTGCCGGCCTTGCGTAGGCTGCCCTCGACGACGTAGCGGACGCCAAGCTCGCGCCCGAGCTGCTTCGAATCCGCACCCTTGCCCTTGTAGGTAAAGCTGGTGTTGCGGGCCACGACCGAAAACCACCGCGCCCGCGCCAGCTCGGTGATCAGATCCTCGGCGACGCTGTCGAGAAAGAACTCAGCTTCGCCGCCGCCGCCGAGATTTTGGAACGGCAGCACCGCGAGACTCGGTTTTTCCGGCCGGGTCGCGGCCCTGGACTTTGCCGCCGCGGCCGCGTCCTCACGGTCGAGCACGACGCGGAAGACGCGGACCGTGCGCGCGACCCGCTCGACCTTGTGCTCGCCGAGATCGCGAAAGTCGATATCGAGGCGACCGCGAACCTCCTCGCGCACCGCATCGCTGACATTGATCCCGCCCGGCTCTGCAAGCGCTTCCATGCGCGCGGCGACGTCGACGCCGTCCCCATGGATGATGTCGCCATCCTCGGTCACGTCGCCCATGTCGATCGCGATGCGAAAGCGGATGCGCCGATCGAGCGGCAACGCGGCGCCGTGCGCGGGCATCGCCTGCTGCAGCTCGACGGCACAACGCACCGCGTCGACGACGCTGTCGAACTCGACCAGGAGCCCGTCGCCCATCGTGCGCAGGATGCGGCCTTTGTGCGCGTCGATCTTGGGGTCGACGAGCTCGCGGCGCGCGGTCTTCAGCGCCGCCAAGGTGCCCTCCTCGTCCAGGCCCATCAGCCGCGAGTAGCCGACCACATCAGCGGCCATCAGGACCGCAAGCCGATGTTCCACCCCCGCGCTGTTCACAAGATAGGCCGCCTTGAACCGTTTGCCGCCCGATTTGACGAGTTGCTGACGCAGCCTAGCCCTGGGACGGCTTGCGTCAAGGAGCTTGGCACAGGCGTCTTACTATTGACGTTCCTTTTCGCGAGTGGCGGGGCAACCCTTTGCGGCGAGGTCTTAGTCTTGCCGGTCGGGCGTCAGGTATCACGCACCCTCGGCGACGATCATGTCGTAAGCCGAAAGCGTCAGGAATTCGGGGAAGGTCGGCGCCTCGATCAAGTCGCGGAACAGCGCCGCCGCATCTTCGTAACGTCCGCCGCGATAGGATTCCTCGCCGGCGGCTTCGCGCAATTTGGCCAGCTCCTCGTCGAGCACGGCGCGGCACAATTCGGCGTCGATCGTGCGGCCGTCGTCGAGCCGGACGCCGTGCCGGATCCACTGCCATACCTGGGCGCGGCTGATCTCGGCGGTCGCGGCGTCCTCCATCAAATTGTAGAGCGGGACGCAGCCGGTGCCGCGCAGCCACGCCTCGATATAGCCGATACCGACATTCAAATTCTGCCGCAGCCCAGCCTCGGTGATCGTCCCAGTCGGAACCGCCAGCAAGTCGGCGGCCGTTACATCGACATCCTGGCGCTTGCGGGCGATCTGATTTGCCTGCGGCATCTCGCGGTCGAAGATTTCCCTCGCGATGCCGACCAGCCCGGGGTGGGCCACCCAGGTGCCGTCATGCCCGTCGCCCGCTTCGCGCAATTTGTCGGCGCGCACCTTCTCCATCGCGGCGTCGTTGGCGGCGGGGTCGTTGCGGATCGGGATTTGCGCCGCCATGCCGCCCATCGCGTGAATTTCGCGGCGATGGCAGGTCTTGATCAGCAGCAGGCTGTAGCTGCGCAGAAAGTGGCTCGCCATCGTGACCTGTCCGCGATCCGGCATCACGCAGCCGGGATCCTCCGCGAACTTTTTGATGTAGCTGTAGATGTAATCCCAGCGGCCGCAATTGAGCCCCGCCGAATGGTCCCTCAACTCCCATAGAATTTCATCCATTTCGAATGCCGCCATGATCGTTTCGATCAGCACCGTGGCGCGGATGGTCCCTTTGGGCAGGCCGAGCTCGGCCTGCGCGTAAAGAAACACCTCGTTCCACAGCCGCGCTTCGAGATGGCTTTCGATTTTTGGCAGATAGAAATAGGGGCCGCTGCCGCGCGCCAGCAACTCCGCGGCGTTGTGAAAAAAGAACAGCCCGAAATCGAACAGCGCACCCGACATCGGCGCGCCGTCTACCAGCAGATGCTTTTCGGGCAGGTGCCAGCCGCGCGGGCGGACGAACAGAACCGCGGTCTTGTCGTTCAACGAATAATGCCGGCCGGTCTCGGGGTCGTCGAACTCGATCGCCCGCCGCACCGCATCGAACAAATTGGCCTGGCCCTCGATCATGTTGTCCCAGGAGGGGGTGTTCGCATCCTCGAAATCGGCCATGAACACGCTCGCCCCGCAATTGAGCGCGTTGATCACCATCTTGCGGTCGGTCGGGCCGGTGATCTCGATGCGCCGGTCGCTGATGTCGGCCGGGATCGGCGCCACCCGCCAGTCGCGGTCGCGGACCGACCTGGTTTCGGCCAGAAAATCGGGTTTCCATCCGCCGTCGAGGCGCTGCTGGATTTCGGCGCGGCGGTCGAGAAGCCGGCTCCGTTCCGCGCCGAACTCGCGCTCGAGCCCGGCGAGAAACGCGATCGCCTCCGGGGTCAAAACCTTGTCGCAGCCGGGCGGCATTTTGGCGGCGACGGCGACGCCTCCCGGCAGGTCGATACAGCCGCCCAGTTCGGGGGTTTTGGCCATGGCAGATGTCTCCCGCTTTCTGCACGTGCTGCCGGCGACCGCCGCCGACGCAGCAACCGCCGACCCAAAACCGCCTTCAAGCGCTCCCCGAATCTCCCTGCTTCTACTGTGTGCGGCGGGTGGTTTGGGCTGGCGCTGCGCCAACCGGACACCGCCGACTGCTGCTTTCGTTATGATGCAGTGCAACATGATTGCGGTCAACCATTGAAGCCCGCGCTTGTTGCCTAAGCAGCAGCAACATGAGCCCGTTCCATCCGCGCGGGTTTCCGTCGGCAGCCATGGAGCGCGCCTGGCTCCGCGGGGAGATTTCGCCGCTCCGCCGCGCATAATTTGAGGTTCGGTGCAGTTGCAACGGAAAGCGGCGATGGCACGGGATCCGGACAAAGCGGCTCTGGCATTGCATCGCTTCGGGTTTGGCCCGCGCGCCGGGTCGATCGCGGCGCTCGCCTCCGACCCGCAGGGAGCCGTTGCCGCCGAGCTCGACCGGCCGAACGCCGGGCAGATCGTCGATCCCGGGCTGTTGAGCAGCGCCGCCGCGTATCGTGCGGTCTTCGAGTTCAACGCCGCGCGCACGGCGCAGGCAAAGCTCGCCCGCCGCGGCGTCGTGGCGAGCGCTCCGGGAATGGAACCCACGGCCACGGCAACCGACAAGCCGGGATCGGGCAAACCCGGTCCGATGCTCTTGCCGCAACGCAATTATCTCGGCGAGGCGAAAGCGCGGGTCGATGCCGCCCGCGATGCCGAAATCGGCCTCGTCGAGCGGCTCGTGTGGTTCTGGTCGAACCATTTCTGCGTCAGCCTCGACACGTCGGTCATGGCCGGCGGCTACGAGCGCGAGGCGATCAGGCCGCATGTGCTGGGCCGCTTCACCGACATGCTGCTCGCCGCCGAGAGCCACCCGGCGATGCTGATCTATTTGAACGACGCCCAGTCGATCGGCCCCGACTCGGTCGCCGGCATCAACCGCGGCAAGGGCTTGAACGAGAATTTCACGCGCGAGATCCTGGAGCTGCACACGCTTGGCGTGCGCACCGGCTATACGCAAGCCGACGTGATCAGCTTCGCCAAGGCGCTGACCGGCTGGACCCTGCGCCCGGTCGTCTTCGACCCCGACATTGGCGGCGAGTTTGTTTTTATCCCGCGGACCCACGAGCCAGGCCCCCAAACGGTGCTCGGCAAAACCTATCCCGACACCGGCGTCGCGCAGGGCCGCGCGATCCTTACTGACCTTGCCCGCCATCCCGCGACCGCAACCCACATCGCAACCAAGCTTGCGATCCATTTTGTCGCCGACGATCCGCCGCCCGCCTTGGTCGACCGCCTGGCGCGGCGGTTCCGCGACACCGACGGCGACCTCAGGGAAGTCTCAAAGGCGCTGGTCGCCGCACCGGAGGCCTGGTCGCCGCGACAGGCCAAAATAAAGCGGCCGGGCGAATGGGTCGTCGCGGCGTTGCGCGCAACCGGGCTCGCCGGCGACATCCGCCGGGTGGCCGGGGCGCAGACCTTGCTGGGCGAGCCGCTGTGGCGGCCGCCGGCGCCAAAGGGCTTTCCCGACGACAATGCCGCCTGGCTCGGCGGCTTGGCCGAGCGCCTCCAGATCGCCAACGCGATCGGCGAGCGCATCGGGTCGTCGCTCGATCCGATGGCGGTCACGGATACCGCGCTCGGCCCGCTCGCCTCCGCCGAGACGCGGCAGGCGGTCGCGCGCGCCGAAAGCCGGCCGCAGGGCGTGACCTTGGCGCTGATGGCGCCCGAGTTTCTCCGCAGGTGACCCGATGACGCCAACGACCTCCCTTGCTCCAACCCGCCGGGCTCTGCTGATGGGCTCGGGGGCTCTTTTCGCCTGGACGCAGCTTCCACGCCGCGCCTGCGCCGAGGGCCGCGACCCGCGTTTTCTGGCGATCGTGCTGCGCGGCGCGCTTGACGGGCTGGCGATTGTGGCGCCGGTCGGCGATCCGCACTGGGCCGAATTGCGCGGCGAGGAAGCGCTGACCCTTGGCGGCGCGACGCCGGGCATGCGGCTCGACAGCCTGTTTGCGCTGAACCCGGCGATGCCGAGCCTGCACGAATTCTATCGCCATGGGCACGCGACGATCGTGCATGCGGTGGCGACGCCCTATCGCGACCGCTCGCATTTCGACGGACAGGACGTATTGCAGACCGGGGCGACGAAACCGGGGGCTCTCGACACCGGCTGGCTCAACCGCGCCGTGGCGTCGCTGGCGGCGGAGGGGTCCGCCGACCCGCACGCCCGAGAGGCCTTGGCGATCGGACCGGTCACGCCGCTCGTGATGCGCGGCCCGGCTCCGGTGCTGTCGTGGGAGGCGCAGGAGCTGGCCCCGGCCAGCGACGAGACGACCCTGCGCCTGCTCGACCTCTATCGCCATACCGACCCGGTCTTTGCGCGGGTGCTCGAGGAGCGCATCGGGATCGCCGCAATCGCGCATGCGGGCGGGATCGATCAGGCGCCGGCCAATGGCCGCCCGGTCGTCCAGGCGGGCGGCACCGCCCGGGTGCGCGCCTATTTCGCCGAGACCGCAGGCATGGCGGCGAAGTTCCTCGCGCGGGCGGACGGGCCGCGCGTCGGCGCGCTCGCTCTTGACGGCTGGGACACCCATGTCAACGAAGGTCCGGTCAAGGGCCGGCTTACCGATTTGTTGGGGGCGCTCGACGACGCGCTGGCCGCGATCGCGAGCAATATGGGCGATGCCTGGCGCGACACGGTGGTCGTCGTGATCACCGAGTTCGGCCGCACCGCGCACATCAACGGCAACGCGGGCACCGACCACGGGACCGCGACCGTCGCGCTCCTCGCCGGCGGCGCGCTGAAGGGCGGCCGCGTCCTAGCCGATTGGCCGGGTCTCAAGGACGCCGATCTTTACCAGAGCCGCGATTTGAGGCCGACCACGGATCTGCGCGCGGTGCTGAAGGGCCTTCTCAGAGACCATCTGCGCGTCGACGAGCCTCGCCTCGCCACCACGGTCTTCCCTGACAGCGCCGGGGTGCCGCCGATGCCGGGACTGGTGGCCTGACCGCCTTCTTCAGGCGCGCGGGTCAGGGCGATCCACGCGCGAGTATCGCAGGGACAGAAAATAAATCAAAACAAACAACGCTATGCTACTATGAGATGTCAGCGGAGAATCTGATGGCCGAGACCAAACCCGTTTTCGACGAGATCGACCAGGATGCCGAGGCGCGTGCCATCGCCAAGTCGCGGGCCGAGATCGCGGCGGGCAAAGGTGTCCCGCATGAAAAAGTGCGGGAATGGCTTATCAAGCTTCGCGACGGGAAGGTTGAACCGCCCCCGTGCGCGTAGCGTGGTCGCCGTCTGCTTTGCAAGAAATCAGTAATATTTATAACTTCATTGCAAATCACAATCCCCGCGCGGCGAGTGACCTGGTAGAGGCGCTTCTTAAGACAGGCGACGGCCTCAGGAATTTTCCGTACAGGGGAAGGCCTGTCGGCGATAATCTGCGCGAACTGACTACGGTTCATCCCTACATCATCCGGTACGAAATTGCCGGCGACGAGGTGACCATCCTGCGCGTCCGGCACAGCTCGCGCCGACCAACGAATCCCTGACGCTCCCGACCCTGCGGGCGATTGGGATCAATGCTGGCGACCGTCCCCGAAGGCAGGCCGCGGAGCACCCCTTGTCAGGCGGCGGCTTTGCGGTTGAGCGCGATCCGGGCGTCGACCTCGGCGACGGTCTGGTCGACGATCGGGTTGCGCATGCCGAACTGCGCCCCAATCAACTGGACCAGCCGGTCGGTGCGCTCGATGTTGGGCGCGCCGTTGAACAAGGCGCGCGCCGCCGAGGACGGCCGCACCAAGTCGTTTGCCGCCGCGGCGTATTTCTCGAACGGCACCAAGTCGTCGGGTGCGGCACCCATCTTGCGGCACACTTCGCACACCCAGTTATAGACCGAGCGCGACGCCTCCATGTCGCGATGGACCGCGTCCTTGATGTCGATCGCGGACTCCTTGGTCACACAGCGGTAATTGCCGGTCAGCAGCATCGCCCATTTGGCGAGCGGCACGAAAATCAACTCGTGCACCTTGAGCTTGACCGGCAGGTCGATCGGGCCGTCGCCGGGGTCGTAGCGGACCGCCTCGATTTCCTTCTGCATCTGCTTGAGGATCGCGGTCGGGCCGTCATCGGCAAACCGCGCCGCTTTGAAATTGGTCGGCAGGGTCACCTGCAGCACGTTGATCTTTTCGCCGGGCGGACGGATCGCCTGCGGGTCCGGGCTGCACAGGGTCAGGAGACCCGGCTCGAAGTTGGCCCACACCGCCGCGTCGGTATAGCACGAGCGCAAGGCGTCGGTAGCGAGGCCCGGAATGCGCTTCAGATACGGCAATGGCGGCATGTTCATGATCGACATGCACGGCACCTTCGCCCGGGCGACGGCGTCGAGCAGCTCGCGCACGCCCGGCGAGCGGTATTGCGGCTCCTGCATCGCGAGCACCACGAGATCGTAATCCGCCGGGTTGACCGCACCCGGACCCGCCGCGCGCAGGCTCCCCGGCAATTTGCGCGAGTCGAGCTCGACCTGCTCCTTGCGCCCGCGGATCGGCATCCGCACATGCGCACCCTCGCTGTTGAACGCCTCGATTTCGGCCGGCAGGCAGACCAGCGTGATGTTGTGGCCGCCGAACAAGAGCTTGGTTGCGAGCAGCGACCCGTAGGACGCGCCCATCATCAGCACGTTGTAAGTGGTCATGTGACCTCCTCGATTGATCTTGGGAAAAGGCTCGCATTCGCCGGCGGACCGGTTCCGGCCGGCCGCCATAGACGCGTCGGGCTCAAGGATTTGGCTGCCGCGCCCCGACCGGAGGCTGGCCTGAGCCGCACGCGGCGGCGAAAGTCGGTGGGCGAGCACATTGCGACCGCCCGCAGCGACGGGGCCACTCGGTCATCGGCGTTTCTCCCGACAGGCGTGTTGCCGGCCCGCTTACCGGACCCGGCATGCCTTCGTAGCGGCAACGATGCCGGATGCCTGGCCTTTGGGCAAGCCTCTAGCAGGCGGCGCCGTTTTGCTCCTCGGCGAGGATCGCGGCGAGCCCCGCCCGATAGTCGCGATAGCGCAAGGCGACGCCCAGCTCGTTTTTGATCAATGCGTTGCGGACGCGTTTGTTGTCGTAATAAAAGCTCCGCGCCATCGGCGACAAGCCGGCGTCTTCGAGTGCTGTCAGCGGCGGCGGCGGCGTGCCGAGCAACTTTGCCGCATAGGCCACGACCGCCTCGGGGGATGCGGGGTCGTCGTCGCAGACATTGTAGACCGCTCCCGGCCGCGGCCCGGCGATCGAGGCGCGCAACACCTGCGCCAGATCCGCGACATGGATGCGCGAAAACACCTGGCCGGGCTTGTCGACGCGTTTGGCCGTGCCGGCGCGCAACGCGGCGAACGGGCTGCGGCCGGGTCCATAGATTGCCGCCAGCCGGAAGATGTGGACCGGGACGCCGCGCCGCCGCCACAGGTCGAGCCAGCCCTCCTCGGCCATGACCCGGCGCCGCCCGCGTTCGCCGGTCGGCGCCGGCGCCGAGGTCTCGTCGACCCAGCCGCCGCCGCGGTCGCCGTAAACCCCGGTCGTCGACAGATAGCCGAGCCACGTGAGGCCCCGCAGCACCGCGATGTCGCCGCCGTGAATGTCGAGCACCGGATCGCCCGCTCCATCCGGCGGCGCCGAGACCAGGATGTGCTCGGCCCCGCGCAGGGCATCGGGCGGCAACGGATGGCTGCGGTCGAACAACTCGGCCGAGTATCCGCGCCGACGCAGCGCCGCCGCGCTTTCCGCGCTGCGGCTGGTGCCGGCAACGGTCCAGCCCTCGGCGGCCAGCGATCGCGCCAGCGCCAGCGCGCTGTAGCCCAGCCCGAAGCAGAACAGATGTGGCAAGGGGTTCATGGACAGCTCATCTGAGAGCGCATTGAGGCATCCGGTGCCACTGCGAGCGAAGCGAAGCAATCCCGAAATTATGAAGCGGTTCCGGATTGTCCGCGGCTGGATCGAGCGAGTTGGGATTGCCGCGTCACGCGGCAGCGCACCTCGCGATGACGGCAGACCTCATTCGCCGGCCGCCGCGGGCTCGCATTCGAGGGTTTCGGCAATGCGCTTTTGCTTGACCCAGGTGAACGCCCAAAAGCCGCACGAGACGACGGCGCCCACTGCGAGCGGCAGGCGCAGCCCAAAGCGTTCGCTGAGCGAGCCCATCAGCACCGCGCCCAATGCCGGCCCGGCGCGAAAGATCATGCCGTAAAGCGCCATGATCCGCCCGCGCATGCCGATCTCGACCGCGGCCTGGATCAGGGTCTGGGCGCCGATCCCGGTGATCGTCATCGCGGCACCGGCGAGAAACACGCAGGGCAGCGCCAGATAAAACCGGTCGGTCGCGGTAAAGGCAAGGATCGCCAGCGAAATCACCAACGTGTTGCCGAGCACGACCCCGGTCAGCCCGGCGATCCCCGGCCGCAGCAAGAGCCAGGCGCCGCCGCAAATCGCGCCGAGCCCGACGGTCGAGGTCAGCATCGACAAACCCTCGGGGCCACGTCCGAAGACGCGGTCGGCAAATCCCGGAAACAGTTCGACAAAGCCGCGGGTGCCGATCGTCGTCACGGTGAACAGCAGCAGCATCGGGGCGATGCCGGGGTGACGGCTGGCGTAGGAATAGGCCTCGGCCGAGGCGCGCAACACGCTCTGGGTTGCGGCGACCGGCAATGCCGGCAGCCCGCGCAGATTGGTCATCGCGACGAGAAAAACAAGATATGTCGCGGCGTTGACGGCAAAGGCCGCACCGACGCTGATCTTGGCGATCACCAGCCCGGCCACCGCCGGGCCGACAAAGCGAGCGGAGTTGAAGATGATGGCGTTGACCGCCAGGGCCGACGCCAATGCCGGCCGGTCGACCAGGGTCGGGATCAGCGCCAGCCGTGACGGCTGCGCCATCGCGTTGAATATTCCGAGCAGAAAAGTCAGCGCAAACAACAGCCAGATCGAGATGGCGCCGGTGTAGACGAGAACCGCGAGCAGGATCGCCTCGATGCTGCCGGCGATCTGGGTCACCCGGATGATGGCGACCCGGTCGCGCCGGTCGGCGAGCGCCCCGGCAAGCGGGCTCAAAAACACGACCGGGAAAAACTCGGCCATCGACATGATGCCGAGCCAGGTTCCCGAATGGGTCAGGGTCCAGGCGAGCCAGCCGACCGACACCCGCTGCATCCAGATGCCGACCAAGGAGACGGCGTTGCCGCCCGCATAGATGCGGTAGTTGCGGTGGGCAAAGGCGAGCGTCGCATTGCCGATACCGCCCGGCAGCAATCGGCCGAAATCGAGGGTCAAGAATTTCACATGATCCGAAAGGGCGAACAGCAGCCCGCCGATCGTAACCCGTTGCCCAATTCCGCGGCAACGCCGTGTCGTGGTATGGACGTGGCGGAGCACAGGCGCCGAGGGGGAATGCGGTCAGATTTGGAACGGGGCCGGAGGATTGCATTCGGCGGCCTATTGCTGGTCTCGGTGGTGCTGGGCGGCGCCGCGTCTTCAGTCGCGGCCGACCCGCAGGACGACGTCACGCCGTTGCCGATATCCCCGAGCGGGGTCGAGCCGGCGCCGCCGCCATCCGCCGAGGCCGACGCCGAGACCTATGCGCGCTGCATGAAGCTCGCTCGGCAGGACCCCCATGCCGCACAGGCTCTCGCCGAGGGCTGGGGCCGGCGCGGCGGGGCGCACCCGGCCGAACATTGCGCCGCGGTGGCGTTGATCTCGCTCGGCAAATACAAGGAAGGGGCGACCCGCCTGCAGGTCTTGGCGCAGGCAATGAGCAAGGCCCCGACGAACCTGCGCGCCGATGTGCTCGACCAGGCGGGACAGGCCTGGCTGCTCGCCGGCGACCCGGGGCGCGCCTATGCCGCGGCTGGCGAAGCGGTCGGCTTGGCGCCGGGCGATCCGGAATTGCTGATCGACCGGGCCGAGGCGGCCGAGGCGGCCGGCCATCTCGACCGCGCCGTTGCCGATCTCGACCATGTGCTGAAGGCCGACCCCGGCCGGGTCGACGCGCTGATCTACCGCGCCTCGGCCTATCGCGGGCTCGACCGGCTCGACCCGGCGCGCGCCGACATCGACAAGGCGGTCGCCGAGGAACCGCACTCGGCCGCGGCCCTGCTCGAGCGCGGCAACGTCCGCCGTCTCGAAGGCGACCGCGACGGCGCGCGCCGCGATTGGGAAGCGGTTGGCCGGCTGGCTCCGGGAAGCCCGGAAGACATGGCGGCGCGGGCCAATATCGAACACCTCGCCAAAGTGTCGGGCGCGGTCCCGCCCGCCGCACCGGCCGGCAAGACGGCGCCACCGTGAACGCCGGAAACCTTTGCAGACCGAGCCGGCGACAGGTTCTCGCCGGCAGCCTGGCGGCATTCGCGGCCGCCTACTCCAACCGCTTTGCGAGGGTCGCCGCCGCCGCGGAGGCCGAGACGCTGAGGCAACTGGCGGCCGAGAAGGGGCTGATCTACGGCACCACGATTTCGGCGAAGCAGATCACCCGCGACCCCGCCTTTGTCGGTCTGGTCGAGCGCCAAGCCGGGCTTGTCGTGCCCGAAAACGACATGAAGTGGCGCGACATCAACGGCGGTGCTCCGGGGCAGGACGATTATACGCGGGCCGATACCGTTGCCGGGTTCGCAGTCGAGAGCGGCATGGCGCTGCGCGGTCACAACTGCCTGTGGTATTTGCGAACTCCATGGTGGTTTTTCGCGCTCCCTGACCGCAAGGCCAAGGAGCGGGCGCTCGTCGATCATGTCAAAACTCTTGTTGGCCGCTATCGTGGCATTGTCCACAGCTGGGACGTGGTCAACGAGCCGCTCGAGCCAAACGACGGAAACTCCAACTGGCTGCGCGAGGCTCTCGGTCCCGGTTACCTCGATCTCGCCTATCATGTTGCTCGTGAAACCGATCCTCGCGCCCGCCTGGTCGTGAACGAACACGACATCGAGCTCGATGCTCCAGAGGACGAAGCCCGCCGCGCAGCTTTGCTCGAGCTGCTGCAGCGGATGCAGAAGGCGGGGACACCGGTCGACGCGGTCGGCATCCAGGCGCATCTGAGCGCGGTCGGCGGCCCGCCGTTTTCGGCTGAGCGGCTGCGCCGGTTTTTCGCCGACATCGCCGCCCTCGGGTTGACGATCCAGATCACCGAGCTCGACGTGACCGACGAGAATGCGCCGGCCGACATCGCGGCCCGCGACCGGCTGGTCGCCGACGCCTATCGCCGCTTTCTCGATGCGGCACTCGACGAGCCCGCGGTCAAGATGGTCGTGACCTGGGGGCTCTCCGACCGGCACAGCTGGATCGTGCGCCATGAGACCAACGAGGCTAAATGGCGCAAGGATGGACTGCCGTCGCGGCCGCTGCCGTTCGACGCCGATCTTCAGCCGAAACCCGCCTTTGCCGCGATCGCCGCTGCCTTCGCCCACGCCCCGGCCCGCGCGCCGGGCTGACCGCGAGAACAGCGCGCGTCAGAAGGTGGCGCGCAGCCCGACCGTAACCGCGATCGGGGCAGCCGGGCTGTAGCTGCGCGGATTTGTGGCCCCCGGCGCCTGCGCGATCGGGATCGACGAGGTCGGCGAAAAGGTGCCAAACGTGTAATAGGTCGCGTCAAAGGCGTTTTCGAGCAGTGCGAAGAGCTGCAAGTTCTTGGCGACCTGATAGCTCGTATGCAGGTCGAGCACGAAGTAAGGCGGTGTTTGCGGCGTCAGATTGGCCTCGTCGCCGAACAGATATTGGCCGCCGGCGTAAATTCCGCTGCCGCCGACCGTCCACGCGCCGGTCAGCTTGTAGTCGAGGCCGAGCTTGAACAGATTGGCCGGAATGCCGGGCAGACGGTTGCCGGGCTGAATTTGGATGTTGCCCTCGGGATCGGCGGCGGGGTTGTTTTCGCTCGATTCGGTAAATCCGGTCTGAAACGCTGCGTCGGTAAAGGAGTACGCCACCCAGGCGAGCAGCCGGTCGGTCTTGAGCTGGATGCCGAGATCGACGCCCTGACGCAGGGTCGAGCCGACATTCTGAAAAAAGGCGCGGCCCTGGATCGGGCTGTTGACAAACAGGATGTCGTTGTCGAGCGCGGTATGAAAATAGGCGAGGTCGGCCGACAGGCTCGCTCCGGCGAACGGATGAGCCCGGCCGCGCAAGCCGGCCTCGACCGTGTGCGCCACGACCTGCTGTAAGCTCGGGTCGCCGACAAAGAAATTGGCAAAGCTGCACGGGCTCGCCGCGCTGGCGCAGGTCAATTCGGCCGGGGTCGGCGCCCGGTTGGCCTCGGCATAGCTGGCATAGGCGCTGAGCTCGGGCAGGATCTTCCAGGTCAGGCCGGCCGACGGGTTGAAGTGGCCGAAATCGTGATTGCCGCTGAGTGCGGCACCCAGTTGATCGCTGAGGTCGATCTGCGCCAGGTTGTAGCGGCCGGCGAGGTTGGCCGAAAAGACCGGCGTGATGTCGAAGGTGTCGGTAAAAAACGCGCCGTAATAGGCGTTCGACACCGAGACCCGAACCGGCGCGATCGAGCCGTCGGCCTGGTCGATCGTGACGCCCGGGCCAAAAAAGACCCGGTCGTCGGGTGTCAAGCCGCCGATTTGGGTGCTCGCGCCGAACAAGGTCTGGCCGCCGTCAAAGCTGATCCCGGCGATGAACTGGTTCGGGTGTCCGAACAGCGGTGTGCGGTTGGTCGCCTGCAGCGCGCCGCCATAGCCATGGGTATTGGTCGACTGCTGGTCGAGCTCCGAGTAAGGACCGCCGTTCAGAAAATCGGGGATTGGGCTATCGTCGCGATCGGTGGCAAAGACGCCGGCGCTGGTGCACAAAAAGCCGGAGCCGTTGCTGCACGGCGTCACGTCGGGCACATTGCCGTTGGCCACTTTTTGCAGCAGGTATTCGACATACAGGTTCCCTTGCAGCGACGTGTTGTCGGAGACCTGATAGCTGCTCGTCAGGTTTACTTGCGTGTAATTGTTGGTAATCAAGTTGGGGGCGGTGAATTGCCCGGCCGGGTCAACCGCCAACAGCTGGACCGGGGATGTTCCCGGACCGTTCAGC
The DNA here is from genome assembly GCA_963712825.1 of uncultured Alphaproteobacteria bacterium. Classification (GTDB taxonomy): domain Bacteria; phylum Pseudomonadota; class Alphaproteobacteria; order ATCC43930; family CGMCC-115725; genus AP-15. The sequence goes on along the minus strand of CAVQJP010000024.1, from coordinate 43,788 downwards.
CTGTCGTCGGCGGTAATGACGTTGACGTGCAGTTCGCCGCGGTCGCCGCGCCAGCCGATGTCGCCAAAGAAATTGCCGAGATCTGACGATTGCAGGTCGCGCCAGCCGCCTTCGTGCAAGCCGGTGAGCGCCGCATAGGCCGCGACGTCGCCGACCTGGATTCCGGATTGCAGCTCGCCCTGGTATTTGGCGAAGGAGCCGCCGAGGGCGTCGATTTCGGCGCCGTGGTAGGTGAAGCCGTTCTTCATCTGCACCGCGAGCGCGCCGCCGAGAGCGTTGAGGCCAAAGACCGGGTTCGACCCGACCAGGTTCATCCGGTCGATCGCGATGCTCGGGATCAGGTCCCAGTTGACGGTGTCGCCAAACGGCTGGTTGAAGCGCGCGCCGTTGACGTAGACCGCGAGCCCCTGTGGGTTGCCCTGCAGCGGCGAGGCTTGGAAGCCGTGATAAAACAGGCTTGGCTGAAACGGGTTGCCGGCGGCGGCGTCGAGAGTGACCCCCGGAACCTGCTGGTTCAGCGCGCGCAATGCGTCGGCGTTGCCGTCGCGGGCGATGTCCGGCGCGGTCAGCACCTGAGTTTCGGCCGGGACCTTGGCGCGATCGACGCCGGAGCCCAGCAGCGGGGTCGCCGCGACGACCTCGACCGTCGGCAATGTTATCGACAGATCGGTCGGGCCCGGGGCCGCCGGCGCCTGCTGCGCTGCCGCCGCGCTCGACAACAGGACCAGCGCCGCGGCCGATCCTGTCAACCGGCGCATCAGATTGGACATTCGCCCGGCGGCCCCCCTCCCGCCATCAAGGCGCAGACCCGATGGAAGCGCTTTCCTGAATTGATCGGGTAATTTCGCGATTTTGCAATCCTGACTGCCGGCCGACGCCGTGCGCAAGGTAAGCCGGAGCCGGGCGCGACCGTTGTCGCCTGTGCGCGCGACCGGCATACTCGCAAGGCCGTTCTGCGATCGAGATCAAGGCTGTCCCGAGCTTCCCGCAGCATGCCCCGGCCCGTCATCATCGACACCGATCCCGGCATCGACGACGCGGTGGCGATCCTGTTGGCGCTGGCTTCCCCCGAGGAGCTGGAGGTGCTGGGGATCGTCGCGGTCGCCGGCAACCTGCCGCTGGCGCAGACCGAGCGCAATGCGCGCCGGGTGTGCGAATTGGCCGGGCGACCCGAAATCCCGGTTTACGCCGGTTGCGCCCGACCGATGCTGCGACCGCTCGCCTCGGCGGCCGCCATTCACGGCGACGATTTGGGTGCTCGCCTGGGCTTGCCCGAACCGGCAATGCCGCTGCGAGCGCCGCACGGTGTCGACTTCATCGTCGACACTTTGCGCGCGGCTGAGCCGAGCGTTGTGACGCTGTGCGCGCTCGGTCCGCTGACCGACATCGCCGTGGCGCTGGTCAAGGCCCCCGACATCGCTGTCAGGATCGCCGAGATTGTGATCATGGGCGGCGCCGGGTTCGAGATCGGCAATGTGACGCCGGCCGCCGAGTTCAACATGCATGTCGATCCGCACGCGGCCGAGATCGTGCTCGGCAGCGGCATTCGCGTGACGATGATGCCGCTCGACGTGACCCACCGGGTGTTGAGCACCCCCGCTCGGCTCGCCGCGTTGCGCGATCTCCCCAACCGCTGCGGGCCGGCAGCGGCGGCATTGCTGACCGGCTTTGAGGAAGCCCGCACCGGCCGCTTCGGCGAGCGCGGCCGGGCGTTGCACGACCCGTGCGTCATCGTCTATCTGCTGCGCCCGGATTTGTTTCAAGGCCGCGCGGTCAACGTGGCGGTCGAAACGGCAAGTCTGCTGACCTCCGGCATGACCGTCGTCGACTGGTGGGGCGTCACCGCAAGGACACCCAATGCCCGGTTTTTGAACACAGTCGACGCCGACGGTCTTTACACCCTTCTCATGGAAAGACTGGCCCGCCTGCCCTAGTTTGGCTGCCATAGCCGGGGAATCTGTTAACCCTAACAGTTTCTTAAGAGCATAACCTGTGCGTTTGGCTGAGGCAGCTGGCGGCGTGCTGGTAATGGGATGTTGGACAAGTCCGCACCAGACGCGGCTATTGATGCGTAGCCCTTTGGGATTACTTCACCTTCAGCTTCTTTTTCTCCATTCAAAGAAAAGTCAGAAAAATGTCATTGGTATCAATGCCGACGACTGGGATATTAACCATGCTCTTTCGTCGATCAGGAGACAAACCATGGCCTCAGTGGAATTTATCGATCCTACCGCGGGTTGCACGCCTCCAAGCCACGAAACCGCCGCCGCGGCGGCCTCTTCGACGGCGAGCGATCGCGTGGAGGCGATTGCCAAGCAAAGCGGACGGCGATTTCTCGGCGGGTGTGCCGTCATCGCCGGAATGCTGTTGCTCACGGGGACGACCACCTGGGCTACTCCCACGACCGTCCGTCTCGTCACCTCCGGCAGACTGACCGTGAACCGCGCCGACTCCCTGATGGCTCAATTGCCCGAGGGCCTGCCGTCTACCGGCTTCTACGACGTCTATCAGGGCACATATACGGTGTCAGTCATGAACCTTCCCACCGCCCCGATTACCCAGCCCTATGCCTCCACGCTAACCGGGTCGGTGTCTGTCGGAGACAATTCCTACCCGTTTGACGAGACCAGTCTGCCAACAGTGTCGGCTGCCACCGCGAACGCCCTGCTTGTTGACGCTGAGGCCCTCGCTGAGTCGCCGTCTGGGAGGTTCTTCCCCGGTTTTCTTCCAAACACCTATTATGCCTATGATTCGCTGGGCAATATCACGATCGCCTCGCAAACCGACCTGGCGACGGTGTTTCCTGATACCGGACCGTTTATCGCGTTGTACACCACCGGCACCTACGCAATCAGTACGCCGGGGCTGACGCTCGTCGCGACGCCGGTGACCGCCCCGCCGGTGCCGGAGCCGGCCTCGGCGGCGCTGCTCGGTAGCGCGCTGGTCGGGCTCGGCCTCCTTCGTCGCAAGAGCAAGCGGATCTGATCGCGCCGACGAAGCAATTGCCGCCGCGGACTGTTTGCTTCCGCGGCGGCCCACCTTGCCCGCGAGCCTAGTTAGCTGCATCGGGCATGAGGGTCGTCGACTGGCGCAACGCGACCAAGCGGCCGGCGGCCGCGCGGCTGATGAATGCCGTCGACGCCCATTCTACCAACGTTTGACGTGCCTGCCTCAGCCGGCGCTCAACACGCGCCGTAAACCGGCGGGCTACCGGACTGTCGGATTTTTTGACAGGTCCATGGGCGGGCACCGAAGCGTAACCGGCTGACCGGCTTCAATTACGAACGGGCCTCCTGGCGATATGCACCGTTTCGCATGTAAAGTTTTCCGACGAAATCGCCCTGTAAGCCTGATGACATTATACAAACCATTGATTTTACTTCGCAATCGGCATGGCGTCACGGTGGCACACAACTTGCGTAAGGTTAAAATCGTTTCATTGAGGGGGCGGTATCATGTCCGGCCGATCCAAAAAGCTATCGAGCAAGAAATTGACGCGTTTTCCCGCGTCCCCGCTGTCCGCCGGAAGCGGCTCCAAATTAGCGCTCGGCGCGCTGGCGGTGTTGGCGCTCGCCTGCGGCGCGCAACCGGCGCATGCGGGATATGTGTTTCAGGACGTCGTGAATCAAACCGACCCGACCTTTAATCAAGAACTGGGGATCAACAATTCCGGCGAGATCGCCGGCTATTACGGCAGTGGCGCAGCCGGCCATCCCAACAAAGGCTACACGACAACGCCGCCTTACACATCCTTCACCAACGAAAACTTTCCGGGTTCGGTGCAGACGCAGGTCACCGGCATCAACAATGTCGGGACGACGGTTGGCTTTTGGTCAAACTCAAACAATGGACCGCCGCTCGACGCTAATTTCGGCTTCGTCGATCAGGGCGGCACCTTCACCAACGTCAACAACCCGAACACCGCGGCCACGCCGCCGACGTTCAACCAGCTTCTCGGCGTCAATGACAGCAATGTCGCGGTCGGCTTTTACACCGACGCAGCCGGCAACACTCACGGTTATACCTATAATATCGGAACAACGACGTTCTCGGCCAATATCGACGACCCGAACGGGAATGGGACCAACACGACCGCGGCGGCGATCGACAATGCGGGTCAGATCGCCGGGTTTTACGTCGGTACTGACGGGCTCACGCACGGCTTTATCGACAATGGGGGCACCTTCACCACGCTGGATGCCGCGGGCGCTACCGACACCAGCATACTGGGGCTCAACAATCTCGGCGAGGCGGTGGGCTTCGACATTCTCCCGGACATGACGATGCACGGCATCGTCTGCAGCGTCTCCACCCTGACCTGCACGCAGGTGGACGACCCCTTCGGGATCGGCACGACCACGGTCAACGGCCTCAACGACAAGGGCCAGCTCGTCGGTTTTTACGTGAACGGCCAGGACAATACGATCGGCTTCGTCGCCACCCCGACGCCGGAGCCGGCTTCGCTGCTGCTGCTCGCCGCCGGCCTTCTCGGCATGGGCGCGTTTGCCCGTCGCCGCAAGATCGGCTGAGCCGCTTCGTCCCCGGAATCCGGGGTGCCGGGTTTGACTTGCTCCCCGGCCTCTCTAAAATGCGCGGCGCCGAAATTTTTGGGGAGCAGGTCGATGATCTTTGAGATGCGCACCTACCGGCTGCAGCCGGGGTCGGTGCCGGAAGCCGAGAAGCGGTTTGGCGAGGCGCTGACCGAACGCGTCAAGGTGTCCCCGCTCGGCGCCTTTTTCCACACCGAAGTCGGGCCTCTGAACCACATCATCCACATCTGGCCCTATGACGATTTGCAGCACCGCACCCGCGTGCGCTCGCAGTCGATCCCCGGCTGGCCGCCGAAGATCCAGGAATTCATCGTCGAGATGGAGAGCAAGATCGTCGTCGCGGCGCCGTTCTGCCCGGCCTTTACGCCGCGCCAGCACGGCAATCTCTACGAAATCCGCACCTACACGATGCTGCCCGGATCGGCCCCGACCGTCGTCGAGAAATGGGCCGAGCGGATTCCGGGCCGGGTCAAATTGTCGCCGCTGGCCGCAGCCGGCCATACCGAGCTCGGCCCGCTGAACCAGTGGATTCACATCTGGGCTTACAAGGACGCCAACGAGCGCGCCCATATCCGCGAGGAATCGCGCAAGGACGGCAGCTGGCCGCCCGCCACCCGCGGCATGTTCGTCAAGCAGGAGAACATGCTCGTCGTCCCCGCCGCGTTCTCGCCGCTGCGGTAAGACTCTGAGGCAACGGCCACCGCGCTCTTCCGCTTTCTTGCCGGGAAGCGAAAGGTGCGGTGGCGTTGACAATATAAGCCGGTGTCGGCGCGTTAATGTGACGGCGTTTGGGCGTCAAGGCGCGATGTATATTTCTCAACCTCATCTTTCCTGATCTGATTCCACTCTTCTGCGTCAGCGAATGACATTTTCGCGGTATTTTTAACGTTCATCACTCTCATTAGCAACGCCTCAATATCCCCAATAACCATGTGAGTTTTTGTCAAATTATTGTTGGCCATCTTCTTCAACTTCTGAAAGCCATTTTCATCGGTACCATTTAGCACTCCCCTAAAGCCAAACCAGCAAAACCGATCCCACATATCTTTGTGCTCGTTGTGCAAATGGTCCTGCAGTCGCTTGCCGAGACTCTGTTCCCGGGTAAGGCCGACGTAATGGGAACCAAGGTTTCCGTAGAGCAGGTAGATACCCTTTTGCTGCCGGAAATCGGCGATCCTCAAATTCCCGTGATTTGTGCCGATACGCCCGAGCAGCCGAAACTTTCCCTTGCTCCCATGGCCGGGGTGCCAAACGATCTCGTCTGCACGCCAAAACGAACCGTATGCACCGATCAGCATGGGTCGTCTCCCTGTTACCCAGCTCACGGTACGAATTTAAATTTAACGGGTGGTATCCGTCCTCCCGTCGTCATTCCCGCGAAAGCGGGAACCCAGTGGCAACCGTTCCGCAGACGGCCCTGGACCCCCGCTTTCGCGGGGGCGACGATAGGGAGTCACTTCCGTTGTATTTAATTCCGCCAAACTCGTATGCCCGTGGCCGAACGGGATGCGCCAATCCGCGTCATTTCTTCGGGGCGGCGGCACTCCTCGGGTTGAGGCTCTGGATGTGGCCGCTCTCGGTGCCGGCGGTCGGGTCGATGACCGCGTTGACCAGCGCCGGCTTTTTTGACGCAAGCGCGTCGGTCACCGCCTTGGTCAGGCTTGGCGTGTCGGTCACGTGGTAGCCGGCGCCGCCGAACGCCTCGATGATCTTCTCGTAGCGCGCGTCGCGCAAGAGGCCGGTCGGCGAGTACGGCCGATCCGCGGGGTCGCCCCGGTAGACGCCGTTGTTGTTGAAGATGACCGTCGTCACCGGCAGTTCGTAGCGGCAGATCGTCTCGACCTCCATGCCGCTGAACCCAAACGCACTGTCGCCCTCGATCGCGACCACGGGCTTGCCGGTCACCGCGGCGGCGCCGACCGCATAGCCCATGCCGATGCCCATCACCCCCCAGGTGCCGCTGTCGAGCCGATGCCGCGGCTTGTCCATGTCGATGATGTTGCGGCCAAAGTCGAGCGTGTTGGCGCCTTCGTTGACGACATAGACATCGGGCTGGGTGGCAAGCGCGTTGCGCACGGCGCGCAAGGCGGAGGAAAAGTTCATCGGGCTCGGGTCGGCGTTGAGCCGCGCCGCCATGCGCTCGACATTCTGCGTTTTGCGCTTGGCCATTTCGTCCATCCACGCCGCCTGGCGCTTGACCTGCCCCGGCTTCATCGCGGCGTTAAACGCCGCAAACACCGACTTGATGTCGCCGACGACCGGGGCCGCGATCGCCCGGTTGCTGTCTAGCTCGGTCGGCGAGATGTCGATTTGCACAAACAGGGTGCCCTCGGACCACAAGGGTGGCCTTCCGTGTGACAACAGCCAATTGAGGCGCGCCCCGGCCAACAGCACGACGTCGGCATTGCCGATCGCATACGAACGCGCGGCGGCAGCCGATTGCGGGTGGTCGTCGGGCAGCAGGCCCTTGGCCATCGACATCGGCAGGAACGGGATGCCGGTCGCCTCGACAAACGACCGGATCTCCGCGTCCGCCCGCGCGTAAGCGGCGCCCTTGCCGAGGATCGCCAGCGGGCGCTCAGCATTCGCCAGCAATTCGAGGGCGCGCGCGACCGCCTCGGGCGCCGGCGGCTGCGGCGGCGCCGGGTCGACGACCTTGACCAGCGACTTTTTCGCCGCCTCCACATCAAGCGCCGAACCCAGCACCTCGGCCGTCAGGTCGAGATAGACGCCGCCCGGCCGCCCCGACACGGCGGCGCGGATCGCCCGTGCCACGCCAATGCCGATGTCCTGCGGACGGTTCACGCGATAGGCCGCCTTGGCATAGGGCCGGGCCGCGGCGAGCTGGTCCATCTCCTCGTAGTCGCCCTGCTCGAGATCGACGATCGCCCGGTCGCTCGACCCGCTGATCATGATCATCGGGAAGCAGTTGGTCGTGGCGTTGGCGAGCGCGACCAGCCCGTTCAGAAAGCCGGGAGCCGAGACCGTCATGCAGATGCCCGGCTTCTGGGTCAGATACCCGGCGATCGCCGCCGCGTTCCCGGCCGACTGCTCGTGCCGGAAACCCAGGTACCGGATCCCCTCCGCCTGCGCCAAGCGCAACAGATCGGTGATCGGGATGCCGGCCACCCCAAAGATCGTGTCGACCCCGTTCAGCTTCAGCGCCTCCACCACCAGGTGGAAGCCATCCGTCATATTCCCCGGCATGTCTTCTGCGCTCATCCCATCCACCATTTCTCTGGCCCTATGCGTACTCGTTTCTAGGCCAAAGCGTAGGGCGGGTGAACCCCGGCGAAAGCCGGAAGCAACCCGCCATTGGTTTCGCGGGGCTCACGGCGGGTTGCACCCGCCCTACGCTAACGCGCCCACGAAAAACCGATAATCCACGTTTTTGGAAGATGTAATTCTGCCCAAAATCTTTGTTCGTAGGGCGGGTGGAGCGCAGCGCAACCCGCCATTGGTTTCGCGGGCTCACGGCGGGTTGCACCCGCCCTACGCTCGACGCGCCCACGAAAAACGGATAATCCACGTTTTTGGAAGATGTAATTCTGCCCAAAATCTTTGTTCGTAGGGCGGGTGAAGCGCAGCGCAACCCGCCATTGGTTTCGCGGGGGTCACGGCGGGTTGCACCCGCCCTACGCTCGACGCACGGGCTGGTGTCGGGCATGGTTGCGCGATGCCGAACTACCGACGCAACCGGGTCGCGGGCGCCACCTATTTCTTCACGGTCAACTTGCACGACCGCCGCTCCAGGCTGCTCCTGACGCACATAGACGCGCTGCGCGAGGTGGTGCGCGAGGTTCGACGGCAATTGCCGTTTCGCATCGACGGGTGGGTCGTGCTGCCGGACCACATGCATTGCCTGTGGACCCTTCCTGAGGGTGACAGCGACTTCCCCGATCGATGGCGGAGGATCAAGGCGGGCTTCTCGAAGTCGCTGCCCGATGCCGGGAACGGCGGCAGGCCGCACAAGGGCGAGCGCGGGATTTGGCAACGCGGCTATTGGGAGCACACGATCCGCGACGATGGCGATTATGCCGCTCACATGGATTACATCCACTTTAACCCGGTCAAGCACGGGCTCGCGCAGGATCCGGGCGATTGGCCGTTCTCCAGCTTTCGCCGGTGCGTCGCGGCGGGGCTCTATCCGGCGGGTTGGCTCGGCGGCAGCGCCCAGCCGATGGCGACCGGCGAGCGGGGATGATGGAACGCGTAGGGCGGGTGGAGCGCATGCGCAACCCGCCATTGGCCCCGCGCCGGGGATGGCGGGTTGCACCCGCCCTACCCCATTTCTTCGGCGGGCGCCGAAACATCGTCCCGCCGAATGCCGTTATAAATGCTGCAAGCGATGGGTCAGCCATAAGGAGCGTGCATGAAGCGGCAGGTCATCCGTGTCGAACCGCTGTCGACCTACCTCGAAAACTGGAAGGCGCCGACCTCGGCCGTGACGCGATGCGGGGACACCATTTATGTGTCGGGGTTTCCGCCCTTCGACCCCGAAACCGGGCAGATCGTCGGGGCTTCGATCGAGCGCCAGACCGAGATCGTCCTGGAGCAGATGAAGCTCTGCCTGGAAACTGCGGGATCGTCATTGGAGAATGTGCTCAAATGCAATGTCTATTGCACGTCCATCGACAAATTTGCGGCCGTCAATGCGGTCTATGCCCGCTATTTTCCTGACGACCCGCCGGCGCGAATCTTTGTTTGTGTTCCGGCTTGGCCGGGGCCATTTGACATCGAGATTGACTGCATTGCAGCGGTGTAGGAGCAGGCGATGTTTTCCGTGCTGTTCGAGGTTCACCCGAAAACCGATCAATGGGACGCCTATCTCGGATACGCGAGAATGCTGCGGCCCGAACTGGAGCAGGTCGAGGGCTTTGTCGACAACATCCGTTACCGCAGCCTGACACGCGAGGGATGGATCTTATCGCTGTCGGGCTGGCGGGACGAAAAAGCCGTGGTCCGCTGGCGCACAAAGATGCGGCATCACGAGATACAACAGAAAGGCCGCTCGGAGGTCTTGCTCGACTATCATCTGCGGGTCGGTCAGATCACACACGACACAAGGATTCCGCAAGGCCACAAATTGCAGGAGCAGCGGCTGGACGAGACGGAAGTCAGCGAGGGCACGACGGTGACCTTGGTCGACGGCCGACGGCCTGCGGAGTGGGTGAAGGCAAACAGCGCCGGCGACGTGGCTAAGTGGCTGGACCTCGACCCTGAAGCCGCGGGCCTGGTTTCCTGGGACGTGTTCGACGCGGTGCTGACGCCCGGCGAAATCATCCTGCTCGCCGCCTGGCGCAATCGCGCCGATGCCGAATTGTCGGGGGGAAACGTCTCTCTGCAAGAGGGAAAACGCCTTCGCCGCATCCGCGTCGTGCGCGATTACGGCATGTTCGACCGGCGCGAGGCGCCGCAATATTACCCGGATGCGACAGGCGCCGAGACGCTCCACTCGTAACAACTCGGGTCGGAATTTCGTAGGGCGGGTGGAGCGCAGCGCAACCCGCCGACCGCTTCCGCGGCCGGGGTGGCGGCTTGCTCGCCCTACGCTTGCTAACTGCGCCCGAGGGCGGACCGGGAAGGTTCGGGCACGGCGCCCGTCGCTGCGGGATCGAGGCTCGCGATGGCGCGGCCGCGGGTTTCCGGCAGCAGCAGCAGCATGACGATCATCAACACATGGGCCAGGGTCGAGAACAGCGCGATCGCGGTGCCGAGCGGCATAATGATCGTCGCAAAGCCGATCGCGGTCATGAACACCGAGCCGATCGCGCGCCCGGCATTGTAGCAGAACCCCTGGCCGGTGCCGCGGATGTCGGTCGGGTAGAGTTCGGTCATGAACGGGCCCATCGGCGCGAACTTCATCAGGATCGCGGTGTTGAGCGGGATCCCGAGGAAGAGCAGACCCGTGTTGCCGACCGGCAAGTAGAGGTAGATCAGAACCATCGCGATCGATGCTACAGCCGAAATCATGAACGTCGCTTTGCGGCCGATCGCGTCGGCGAGATAGGCGCCGCAGAGAAAGCCGATCAGCGATCCCACCGCCAGCACCGCGACATAAAGCCCGGTGTGGGAGTTGGTCAGGTGGCGCACGGTGCGCAGGTAGGTCGGCATCCAGAACCCGACCGCCCACACCCCGCCCTGCGCACCCATGACCATCAGCGACACTTTTATCGTCAGCCACAGATAGGGCCCGCGAAACGCCGAGAGGAGATGAGCGATCCCAGGTCGCGAGCCGGTGTCGCGCCGGCCCCGGAACGCCTCCGATTCGGGAATGCTGCGGCGGATCCACAGCACGAAAAGACCGGGCAGGATGCCGACCCAGAACAGCGCCCGCCACGCGATCGCGGCGGGCAGAACAGCAAAGAGGCCGGCATAGACGAGTGCCGCGAGCCCCGGCCCGAAGGCCGCGCCGGTCTGCACAAAACCGACGCCGCGACCGCGATATTTGTCGCGAATGACCTCGCCCATCAATACCGCACCGGTGGCCCACTCGCCGCCGAAGCCGAGCCCGTGCAGGCCGCGCAGGATGAACAGCTGCTCGAAGTTCTGCGCGAAGCCGCAGAGGAAGGTAAAGACCGAATACCACAGGATCGCGAATTGCAGCATGCGCACCCGGCCAAAGCGGTCGGCGAGCGCGCCGGCAAACCAGCCGCCGAACGACGAGGTCACGACGGTGACGGTGCCGATCGTGCCGGCCGCACCGGTCGAAATGCCCCAGACGGCGATGACCGTCGGCACGATATAGGCGTACAGCCCCTGATCGAAGCCGTCCAAGGTCCAGCCGCCCCAGCAGGCGAGCATCGTGCGGCGTTCCCGCGACGTCAGATCGCGCAGCCAATCCAGCATCGCGCTTCCTCCCGTCCCCAAACCGGCCGATCGGTTGATTTGTCGGCGATCCGATCTTAGCCGGGCACGGAACCAGCCGCATCCCCGATCCGCTGCCCGCCGCGGCTGCGCGGTACGCGCCCGCCATTGGCTCCCTGGCTGGGTTGGCGGGATGCACCCGCCCACGCTCTCTGCATCGTCCGGCAGTTGGTCTGGCCAACCTTGAACGATAGCTTAATACTCCAAAGCTCGAGATAAAGGACAAGGTTCACAAAAGCGGGTGAAACAATAGCATCCCCAGATTGGATTGATGGCCGCCCCCAAATGAGCGGTTCTTCAATGAGCGGCTCTCCTGGGTGCGCGCGCATCTTTTTTGAGCAGATCGCGGACTCTTGGCCACAATAAAGACTTCAACTTAGCGGGAACCGATAATTTACGCCGTGTGTACCTTAATGGCGTTGAAGCAAGAGACCGGGGAAGAACGCGCGATGACCAGCTCCACTCCTGACGCTCCCGACCGGGGGCAAGGCCGCCGGGAAAAACCGACAATCGATCGCTTGGACGACCGCGGTCCCGTCCCGGAAAATCAGGAAAACCATCAAGTGCCGTCGACAACCGACAGCGGCGCTTCGGTCGAAGAGCAGGTGCGCAAGGAATGGGATCCGAAAAAGGGCGGTCTTCCGGTATTTTGACCGCAGCGCCCCCCGTGATCGAATGACCGACCTCCCGCAACTGCGCAAGCGGCAGCTGGCGCCTGATCCGGTCGCCGCCCCAGCGGCTGGCGAAATCGACATCGTCGGCTGTGCGACGATCGCCTATTCCTCAGAAGATCCGGCGCACCCGATTGAACACGCGCTGGACGGATGCAGCGGCCCGGGAGCCACGCGTTGGGTCAGTGCGCGGCCCGACACCGTCGAGCGGATTGTCATCGAATTTGACCGGCCGCAGCCGATCTCGCGGCTTGCGTACGAAGTTGAAGAGAACGCACGCGAGCGCACCCAGGAGGTGAGCGCCGAAGTGTCGGAAGACGGAGGCCGAACATATCGGCGAATCTTTGTTCAGGAATACACCTTCAGCCCCAGGAGCGCCACCTGCCAGCGCGAAGAACAAGTCTTCGCCCGCGTTCAGGCCAGCCATCTCCGTCTTACGATTGTCCCAAATAAGAACGGCTCCGGCACGGCAACGCTGACCACGCTGCGCCTCTTCGTTTGACCCCGCCTGGGCTGGTTGGGGTTGTGGGCCGGCCGTCCGAGCAAGGGGCGATCGGCAGCAGGGATTGTGTCCGCAGCCGGGGATGGGATGGCCCCGACAATGGTCCTTAACAGTCCGGAAATCTCTCGGTGGTTAAATGCGTCCGGCATGTGCTGTTCGCAAGCTGAAGTTCGCTCGGGGCGGGCTGAGAAGATTGTACTGCGCCGCGATTGCCCGCCATCTATGCCTTTAAGGTTGCGGGCGTCATTGCCTTTCACAACAATACGGCACAATCCTTCACGCGAAAATTTGAATGATGTGGAACGCAGTCGTTGACCGCGGCGTTTTGCAGATGTGGCGAGTCAATCGCCGATAAACGACTGGGGATGACAATGGGAAAGTTGATCCGAAAATTCGTTCTCGGCACCACATCGGTATTGGTCTTGGGTATCGGGGGTGCTGCTCTCGATTGTGCGGCCGACGCTGGCAATACGGGAAACACCGACAGCATGCCTGCGGTATCCCAAGCTTCGGATAATTTGATGCCGGGGGCCTTTATCTCGAAAGACGACATCCGGTGGGCACAGGTCGAACTGCGCGACGCGGGCCTCTACAAGGGATCGCTGGATGGCGTCCTCGGTCCCCAGACAAAGCAAGCGCTCGGAGCATTCCAACATAAAAACGGTCTGGCCCGGACCGCGTCGCTCGATGCGCAGACCTGGGACGCGCTGACCGGCGATTCCAGCATCGGCCAGGGGTCGAGCATGCCGTCCGACACTGACCGCGCCGGATCGCCGGAGAATTCATTTGGGAAGAGCGATTCCGGCCGATAAAGCCTGCCGGGCGAGCCCCTGAATCCGGAGGCTTGTCCCGATCACCCTGGGTGGCTTGGCTCAAGGTTAAAGGGCCGGCCGGGCGCCGAACTGTCCTGACTAACCGCGGTCGCTCGGATGTGCTCTAATCGGAAGGGGAACCACCCCTTTCGCGAGGAGCCGGCATGCCCACGATCACCACCACCGACGGCACCGAGATCTTCTACAAGGACTGGGGGTCGGGCCGACCGATCGTGTTCAGCCACGGCTGGCCACTGTCGGCCGACGACTGGGACGCGCAGCTGCTGTTTTTTCTCAATCACGGCTACCGCGTCATCGCCCATGACCGTCGCGGCCATGGCCGCTCGGCCCAGACCGGGGACGGCCACGACATGGACCATTATGCCGACGATCTGGCGGCGTTGACGGCGCATCTCGACCTCAAAGACGCGATCCATGTCGGTCATTCGACCGGCGGCGGCGAGGTCGCCCACTATCTGGGTCGACATGGCGAAAGCCGGGTAGCCAAGGCGGCGCTGATCAGTGCTGTGCCGCCGCTGATGCTGAAAACGGCGGCCAACCCGCACGGCCTTCCAAAGGAAGTGTTTGACGATCTCCAGGCGCAGCTCGCGGCCAACCGCTCGCAATTCTATCGCGACGTGGCGGCGGGGCCTTTCTACGGCTACAACCGGCCGGGCGCCAAACCCTCGGAGGCGGTGATCCAGAACTGGTGGCGCCAGGGCATGATGGGAGGCGCCAAGGCACACTACGACGGCATTGTCGCCTTTTCCCAAACCGATTTTACCGAAGACCTCAAGAAGATCACTGTTCCGGTCCTGGTCATGCACAGCGAGGACGACCAGATCGTGCCCTATGTCGCAGCCGGGCCGCTCTCCGCCAATCTCTTAAAAAACGCAACCATGAAAACTTACAAGGGCTTCCCACACGGCATGCCGACGACCGAGGCGGACACCATCAATGCCGACCTGTTGGCCTTCATTAGAAGCTAGCCGCCGCGAGAAAATCCCATTTCGGGGCGGGGTGGAGCGCTGCCGTTTGGGGCGGGTGGAGCACCGCGCAACCCGCCGGGGTTTCGGCCGGCGGGATGGCGCGATACGGCGGGTTGCACCCGCCCTACGTGTCGCGAGAAAATCGTGCGATGATCGCCGCGGTTTTGTACACTCCCGCCAGCCTTCAAGAAGGAGCCCGCGAAAATGGCACAAGCAGCGCAGAGGACAAGATTTACCGCAGGTCCGTTGACGTTCGTCGTCAGACACGAGCTGTGGGACGGCAACATCCACGATCATGCCGACCAAGGCGTGTCGATTGCGGTGGCGGCGGATGTCGCCGGCAAGGAGACGACCCTGTTGCGGTTCAATTGCTTCGATCAGGAAAAAAGCTACGTCTACGGGCCGGAAAACCGCGACCTGCAGACCGCGGGGGCGCCGACGTCAGATGACATGCCCGCCACGCTAGGCGACGCGTGCCAGATCTACCGGATGGACCCGATCGCCGACGGCAACCCGATCGGCTGGACGGTCCGGACCTTGGCGCACAAGCTGCCGCAGATGCTGGAGAGGGCCGGCTACCCGCAGGTCGCCGCGGCGACCAACCTCGCCGAGGTGCGGGATGTCCTGCCCGAGGTCGAAGCCTGCGCGCGAGAATTGTTTGCGACAAAGCGCAATACAGTCAAGCATAATCGCGGCACCGACCTCTTCGACGCGGGGAACATCAGGTTCGGGCTCGAGATGCGGCGCCAGGCTGGGGGAGACGGCGGGCTCGCCGTCCATGTCCTGACCGATGTCGGCGGCTCGACCGGCAAGGCGTATGTCGACGAAACCGAGATCCTGGCCTTCGACTGCTTCTGGCAATTCCCGCATTACCACTACGGCCCGCGCAACAAGAACCACCGCATCTTTTGGGACAAGACGTTGGTCGACGATCCGCTGGGCTGGGTCTTTGACCAGCTCGAGAACCGGAAATTGGGAGCGATGATCGAGCGCGCCGGCTACCCGGGCGTCGCGGCCGATCTCGACCTGGAAAAAATCGCCGCCCTTCTGCCGGCGGTGAAAAAGCGGGCCCGCGAGATGCAGGCCGAAGGCGAGCGGTTAACTGGTCATCCGGGGCTGCCGTTGGAGATGACCCCGAACCTCGCCGCCGCATAGGCTCGCGACCCGAAGCGCTCGCCTGCCGCTTCGGTTCGTCGGGCGGCGGGCGCTGCGCCACCTGCCTCACCATCATCGATGCGGCGGGTTGCACCCTACGCATAGCGCGGAAGCACTAAGGCTCCGGCCGCGACACCGGGTTGCGGCGCGCTCTGGTATACCATATACCTATGTGATGCTCGAAGCCGGTCCGCGCCTCAACCCCATCGTCGAGATGCCGCGGCTCGACACCGGCACCAGCGTCGCCAAGGAAGCCTATGCCGCGCTGAAGCGGGCGATCACTGCGATGGACATCTATGGCCACGCGCAAGAGATCCGGCTCGACGAGCGCCGGCTTTCGGAGGGGCTGGGCGTCAGCCGTACCCCGATCCGCGAGGCGATGACGTTGCTCGAGCAGGAAGGCTTTGTCCGCACCCGGCCGCGCCGCGGCATCTATGTCGTGCGCAAGTCGAAGCGCGAGATCGTCGAGATGATCACCGTTATGGCGGCGCTCGAAAGCATGGCGGCGCGGCTTGCGGCCGAGCGCGCCACGGCGGCGGAGATCGCGGGGCTGCACCGGCTTATGGACCGCTTTCGCGCCGGCAACAACGGCGAGCGGCTGGCCGAGTATTCGGACGCGAACATAGCCTTTCACCAGGCGATTATCAAAATGAGCGGCTGTACACTCCTCGCCGAAATGACGGAAAACCTGTTCATCCACATGCGCGCCATCCGCAAGATCACGATCCATCAGGACAACCGGGCGGCGCGTTCGATCGTCGATCACATGGCGATCATCGAGGCGCTCGAACGCCGTGACCCCGAGCACGCCGAACGGCTGGCGCGCGGGCACACCCTGGGGCTGGCAGCGCACGTCGAGCAGCACGGCGATTTTCTCGACCCGGCAAGCAACGACGCCAATGCCTGCGCGGCTAGCGCTATGAGCAAGGCCAATCCAAAACCGTCATCCCCGCGAAAGCGGCCCAGAGGCGAGCAATTGAGCGGTCGCCCTGGGTTCCCGCTTGCGCGAGAATGACGAATTAAGGTGAGACAAACGATGAGCAAAGCCCTCGAAGGTGTCCGTATCCTCGATTTCGGCCATGTCCAGGCGGGTCCGACCGCGACCCAGCTGTTGGCGTGGATGGGTGCGGACGTGATCAAGATCGAGATGCCGGGGCGCGGCGACATCACCCGCGGCCAATTGCAGGACGTGAAAGGCGCCGACAGCCTTTATTTCACGATGCTGAACTCGAACAAGCGCAGCATCACCGTCAATCTGAAGGCGCCCGGCGGCCGCAAGATCATCGAAGATCTGGTCCGGCGCTGCGACGTGATCCTCGAAAATTTCGGGCCGGGCGTGCTCGACCGCCAGGGCTTCACCTGGGAGCGGTTTCAGGAATTGAACCCCCGCGTCATTTACGCGTCGATCAAAGGTTTTGGTCCCGGCCCGTTTGCCGACTGCAAAGCCTATGAAAACGTCGCGCAGTGCATGGGCGGTTCGGCCAGCACGACCGGCTGGCCCGACGGCCCGCCGACCGTGACCGGCGCCCAGATCGGCGACAGCGGCACCGGCGTCCACACCGTCGCCGGCATCCTCGCGGCTCTGTTTCAGCGCGAGCGCACCGGCAAGGGCCAGCGCGTCGAAGTCGCGATGACCGATGCGGTCCTGAATTTGTGCCGGGTCAAGATGCGCGACCAGCAGCGGGTCATCAAAGGGCCATTGCCGGAATACCCGAACAAGGAATTCGGCGACGCGGTGCCGCGCGCCGGCAACGCTTCGGGCGGCGGCCAGCCGGGGGCGGCATTGCGCTGCGCACCGGGCGGCGACAACGACTGGGTCTATGTGATCATCCAGCCGCCATCATGGGAGCCGCTGATGAAATTGTGCGGTCGCGAGGAGTTGATCACCGACCCCGCTTATGCAACGCCGCAGGCGCGGTTGCCCAAAATTCCCGAATGTTTCTCGATCATCGAGAAATGGACGATGACCAAGACCAAGTTCGAGGTCATGCAGGCGTTGAACGATGTCGACGTGCCGTGCGGCCCGATCCTGTCGATGAAGGACATCTACGAGGACAAGTCGCTCTACGAACGCGGCTATCTGGTCGAGCTCGACCACCCCACCCGCGGCCGCTACGTCCAGGTCGGCTCGCCGATCAATCTCTCCGACTCGCCGGTCGAGGTGAAGCGCTCCCCGCTCCTTGGCGAGCACACCGAGGAAATCCTCGATTGGCTCGGCTACGGCCGGGACGAGATCGCCCGCCTGCGCGAGGAGAAGGCGGTTTAGGCTCTTCCCATGGACTCCTCCGTATTGACGCCGCCCCTCTTATTCCCCCTCTCCCCCCGCAAGCGGGGGGAGAGGGTTGGGGTGAGGGGGGCGCCCGCCCCACAGATTGCTGCGCGTCACCCTCGCGCGTCCCCTCACCCTCCCATTGCTCGCGCAACGGGTCCCTCCCTCTCCCGCACTGCGGGCGAGGGGCTTTAGGCATCGGCGATGGCGCTCACCACAAAGCACGACCGCCGCATCCATCCGGGGTCCGGACGGCGGCGCGGTCTCGATCGTCCAAAGGGCCGGCAGGTCGACCCGGCGGCGTTGGACGAGGTGCAGGCGTTGCTCGGGGACCGCGAGCGCCGCCGCGACCTGCTGATCGAGCACCTGCACCTGCTGCAAGACCGCTTCGGCTGTCTCCACGCGCGCCATCTGGCGGCGTTGGCCGAAGAAATGCGGCTGGCACTCGTCGAGGTCTACGAGGTCGCCTCGTTCTACGCCCATTTCGACATCGTCATGGACGACGAGAAGCCGCCGCCGCTGGTGACGGTGCGGGTCTGCGACAGCCTCAGCTGCGAGCTCGCCGGCGCCGCGCAATTGTTGGCCGAACTGCCCGCCCGCCTCGGCGACGGGGTGCGGGTCGTGCGCGCGCCGTGCATGGGCGGCTGTGACCGCGCCCCGGTCGTCGCAATCGGCCACGCGCTGCACGAGAACGCGACGCTCGCCAGCGTCGCCGCTGCCGTCGCCGCCGGCGAAACCCACATGCCGGTCCCGGCCTATGCCGGTCTCGACGCCTATCGCGGCGAAGGCGGCTATCGCCTGCTGCAATCCTGCCTTTCGGGCGAACGCAGCCGCGACGAGGTGATCGGGGCGCTCGAACATTCGGGGTTGCGCGGGCTCGGCGGCGCCGGGTTTCCGACCGGGCGCAAATGGCGGCTCGTCTGCCAGGAGACCGGACCGCGGCTATTGGCGGTCAACGGCGACGAGGGCGAGCCGGGCACCTTCAAGGACCGCTGGTTTCTCGAAACCGACCCGCACCGGTTTTTAGAGGGCATGCTGATCGCCGCCTGGGTCGTCGAGGCCGCCGACATCTACGTCTACCTGCGCGACGAATACCCGCAATGCCGCGCCATCCTCGAAATCGAGATCGCCGCGATCGAGCAGGCCGGCCTGTCGCCGCATGCGCAGATCCATCTCCGGCGGGGTGCGGGCGCCTACATCTGCGGCGAGGAATTGGCGATGCTCGAATTGATCGAGGGCAAGCGCGGGCTGCCGCGCCAGCGCCCGCCATTCCCGGCGCAGGTCGGGCTCTTCGGCCGCCCGACCCTGTGCAACAACATCGAGACCCTCTACTGGGTGCGCGACATCGTCGAAAAGGGTGCGGACTGGTTCACCGGCCAGGGCCGCAACGGGCGCAAGGGGCTGCGCACCTTCTCGGTGTCGGGGCGGGTGCGCGATCCCGGCGTCAAGCTCGCGCCGGCCGGCATCACCGCGCGCCAGCTGATCGACGAATTCTGCGGCGGCATGGCCCCGGGCCACGCGTTCAAGGGCTATCTGCCGGGCGGCGCCTCGGGCGGCATCCTGCCGGCGGCGATGGCCGACATCCCACTCGATTTCGGCACGCTCGAAGCGCATGGCTGCTTCACCGGCTCGGGCGCGGTTGTGGTTTTGTCGGACCAGGACGACATGCGGGGGGTGGCGCTGAACCTCTTACGCTTTTTCGAGGACGAGAGCTGCGGCCAGTGCACCCCCTGCCGCGCCGGCACCGAAAAGGCGGTCAAGCTGATGACCGCTCCACATTGGGACGAAGGGCTCCTTAACGAATTGACTCAGGTCATGGGCGACGCCTCGATCTGCGGCTTGGGCCAGGCCGCGATGAACCCGGTCAAGCAGGTGCTCAAGCACTTCCGCGAGGATCTGGCGTGAGTGCTCAGACACCTTTATTTGTCATCCCGGCGGAGGCCGGGACCCATTTATCGGCTGTTCGCGCGGCTGAAAGGTGGGTCCCGACCTTCGTCGGGAAAGCAACTTTTTCCGACTCCTGGGACGACGAATGAGCGATCCACGACGCTCTCCCTTTGCTGTCGACGAGATTGCTCAGGTCCCGCCCGACCTGCCGTTGGCCGAGGAATTGTCGAGCGACATAGTCGTCGACATGGCAAACCTGACGACCGACCAGACCGGCATAGCCGGCACGATTTTTATCTCGACCGCCATGGGCGCGCGCAGCCCGCGGGTGAAGTATTTTCTGGAGCCTGGGAGAGCGCAGCCCAGTTTTTCGGTGTCGATCGCTGATGCGCCGGCTGTCGTCGCCAACAGCCTGCCGGCACGCGTCGTTCGTCAGATGTCGCCGCAGCTCATCGACTGGGTGTCGCGCAACAAAGACGCGTTGTCGGACTTCTGGCATCACGGCGATACTTGGAGCCAGCCCGAGGTCCATGATTTTATCCAAAAGCTGCACCGCGTTTGATCTCCGAAACAAAGTCGTGGGCAACACATTCATTCGTCATTCCCGCGAAAGCGGGAATCCAGGGCTGGGGCTCCGTCGTTCATCCCGGACCCCAGCTTTCGCTGGGGCGACGGAGGGGAAAATTGGAAACTATCATGACCGATCCAGTCCGCTTCGAGGTTCCGCAAAAATCCATCCCGGCGAAGGCCGGGACCCATTTTCCAGCAGTTCGAGCAGCAGCTAAGTGGGCCCCGACCTTCGTCGGGGTGGCTCTCTAAAAAACTCTGGAGTACGGTCAATGACCGATCCGATCCGTTTCACCCTCGACGGCGCCGAGGTCGAGGCGCTCCCCGGCGAGACGATCTGGCAGGTCGCCGAGCGCCAGGGCACCGAGATCCCGCATCTGTGCTGGCTGCCGAAGCCCGGCTACCGCGCCGACGGCAATTGCCGCGCCTGCATGGTCGAGATCGAGGGTGAGCGGGTGCTGGCCGCATCCTGCGTGCGCCGCCCGACGCCCGGCATGAAGGTAGAGACCGCGAGCGAGCGCGCCCGGTTCTCGCGGAAAATGGTGTTCGAGTTGCTGGTCGGCGACCAGCCGGGGCGGACCGCCGCGCACGACCCGAATTCGCGGTTCTGGCAATGGGCCGACCGGCTCGAGGTCAACGAAAGTCGCTTTCCGCGCCACGACGGCCCGGCGCCCGACCGCAGCCACCCGGCGATGGCGGTGCAGCTCGACGCGTGCATTCAGTGCAATCTCTGCGTGCGCGCCTGCCGCGAGGTCCAGGTCAACGACGTGATCGGCATGGCGGCCCGCGGCCACCACGAAAAGATCGTGTTCGATTTCGACGACCCGATGGGCGACAGCACCTGTGTCGCCTGCGGCGAGTGCGTCCAGGCCTGCCCGACCGGCGCGTTGATGCCGGCGACCCTGGTCGACGCCAACGGCGTCTATGCCAACGCTCCCGACCGCGAGGTCGACAGTGTCTGCCCCTATTGCGGCGTCGGCTGCCAGCTGACCTACAAGATCAAGGACGATCATATCGTCGCGGTCGATGGCCGCGACGGCCCGGCCAACCACAACCGGCTCTGCGTCAAGGGCCGGTTCGGCTTTGACTATGCCCACCACCCCGACCGGCTGACCGAGCCCTTGATCCGCAAGGAAGGCGTCGCCAAGCACGACACCGACATCGACCCGGCGAACCCCTACACCCATTTCCGCAAAGCGAGCTGGGACGAGGCGCTCGACCGCGCCGCCGCCGGCCTAATCCGCATCCGCGACCGTAAGCCTGCCCCGGCGCAGGCCGGGGGAAAACGCGCGCTCGCCGGCTTCGGCTCGGCCAAGGGGTCGAACGAAGAGGCCTACCTCTTCCAGAAGCTGGTCCGCACCGGGTTTGGCAGCAACAATGTCGACCACTGCACGCGGCTGTGCCACGCCTCCTCGGTCGCGGCGTTGATGGAGGGGATCGGCTCGGGCGCGGTGACCGCACCCTTCACCGCCGCGGGCGACGCCGACGTGATCATCGTCATCGGCGCGCGGCCGACCGAAAACCACCCAGTCGCCGCGACTTTTTTCAAGCAGGCGGCAAAGCGCGGCGCCCAGGTGTTTGTGATGGACCCGCGCGGCCACACCTTGACGCGGCACGCGACCTTGACCTTGCGCTTCACCCCCGGGCGCGACGTGGCGCTGCTGAACGCGCTGATCCACACGATCATCGAGGAAGGCCTGACCGACCGCCAGTACATCCAGGCGCACACCCAGGATTACGAACAGCTGCGCCTGCACATCCGCGACTACGCGCCGGAAAAGATGGCGCCGATCTGCGGCGTCGACGCTGCGACCCTGCGCCATGTCGCGCGCACCTACGCCCGCGCCGAGCGCGCGATCATCTTTTGGGGGATGGGCATCTCGCAGCATGTCCACGGCACCGACAACGCGCGCTGCCTGATAGCACTCTCGATGATCACCGGCCAGGTCGGCCGGCCAGGCACCGGGCTGCACCCGCTGCGCGGTCAGAACAACGTGCAGGGCGCCTCCGACGCCGGGCTGATCCCGATGGTCTACCCCGACTACCAGTCGGTCGCGAACCCCGATGTCCGCGCGAAATTCCAGAACCTGTGGCAGACCGCGCTCGATGACAAACCGGGGCTGACCGTCGTCGAGATCATGGACGCGGTCCATCGCGACGAGATCAGCGGCATGTATATCATGGGCGAGAACCCGGCGATGTCGGACCCCGACGTGCAGCATGCCCGCGACGCGCTCGCCCATCTGGAGCATCTCGTCGTCCAGGACATCTTTCTGACCGAGACCGCGAAATATGCCGATGTCGTGCTGCCGGCCTCGGCCTGGCCTGAGAAGGACGGCACCGTCTCCAACACCAACCGCCAGGTGCAGATCGGCCGCGCCGCCCTGCCCTTGCCCGGCAACGCCCGGCTCGACTGGCGGATCATCCAGGAGCTGGCACGCCGCATCGGGCTCGACTGGTCCTACACCCACCCGCGCGACGTGTTTGCCGAAATGAAATTGGCGATGCCGTCGCTCGACAACATCACCTGGGAGCGGCTCGAGCGCGAGGGTTCGGTGACTTATCCGTGCGACGCCCCGGACCAGCCCGGCAATGAGATCGTCTTTGGCGAGGGTTTCCCGACCGCCAACGGTCGCGCCAAGCTGGTGCCGGCGGCCATCATCCCGCCGGCCGAGGAGCCCGACACCGATTACCCGATGGTGCTGACCACCGGCCGCCAGCTCGAGCACTGGCATACGGGCGCCATGACCCGCCGGGCGAGCGTGCTCGACGAGCTCGAGCCCGAGGCGGTGGCGTCCCTGGCGCCGGCCGAACTGCGCCGGCTCGGCATCGCTGCCGGCGACCCGGTGCGCGTCACCACCCGCCGCGGCATGATCGAACTAAAGGCGCGCGCCGACAGCGCGGTGGCGCCGGGCATGGTGTTCATCCCGTTCTGCTATGCCGAGGCCGCCGCCAACATCCTGACCAACCCCCAGCTCGACCCGATCGGCAAAATCCCCGAGTTCAAGTTCTGCGCCGCCAAAGTCGAACCCGCGGAGATCGGCGCCCCCGTGGAATAGCCGCCGAGCGCGTCTCGGGATTGCTTCACTTCGTTCGCAATGACAACGGGGTTGGTCATTGCGAGGTGCGCAGCGCCGAAGCAATCGCGCCAGGACGTGACCCGCACTTCCGTCCAATCGTCATGCTTCTGCTCCTGTTTATGTCTGGCTGCACCGGCTCATCCGCGCCGGCCCCCTCGCAACCCGCGCCATATTCATGCCTGTTGCCGGCGGAACAGCGGATGGTGGTTGCCGAGCTGTTTTTCGGACGCAACATCAAAGGCCGAGCGCCGCTGACCAAAGCCGAATGGGCCGAGTTTGCGGCGCAAACCGTTACGCCGAACTTTCCTGACGGCTTCACCGTTTTCGACGGCGAGGGACAGTGGCGCAACCCGCGCACCGGCAATGTCGCCCGCGACCCGACCAAAATCCTGCTGGTCGCCGCGAAGCGCACTCCCGATCTCGCGCGTCGCCTTGCGACGGTGATCGACGCTTACAAAAGCCGCTTCAACCAGCTATCGGTCGGGCTGATCACCCGCAACTCGTGCGCTGCCTTCTAGTATTTCCACAGCCGCCGCTCAGAATGGATGCTCGGTGATCATCGCGAGGGCCAGGCCCCAGGCGGTCATTGTCGCACCCGAGAGCCCCAGGCGGACGGCGCGCGGCGCGCACAGCGTTGGCTTGGTCCAACCCATAGCCTCGTTCGGCGGCGTGGTCGCCACTGCCACGCGCAATCAATCACTCTGGACCCGCGCGACCGCCTTTCTCAGCCACCGATCGTTTCATGAACAGCACCAGAAACGCGACCGCAAGCGTCAGCACGGCGACCATCCAAAAGATGTCGAAATACGCAAGTGCCGATGCCTGCTGCTGGCGCACATTTTCGAGCTGCTGCGCCGCCAGTTGCTGCAACGCGACCGGATCGGCGGTTTGGCGTAGGAAGAGTGACTGAGCCTGCGTGAGGAAGGCTTTGGCGGCCGCGTTGAAGGGATCGAGATACTCACCAAGACGTAAAATGTGGAATTGATCGCGCCGCTCCTGGAAGGTTTGAGACAACGACACCCCGACGCTGCCGCCCTCGTTGCGCAGGAAACTCAATAGGCCGATGGCAGCGCCACGCAACGCCAGTGGCGTATAGAGGTAAGCCGCGACATTTGCAGGCGCAAAACATACCGACAATCCCAAAACCACGAGCACGCGAGGCCAAATGGCTTGCCCCGGGCTGATGTCCAGGTTGAGCTGGGACATCCAATAATTCCCGGCGGTCATGAGCAGCAGGCCCGCGGCGATCAGCCAGCGAGCATCCATTCTCCGGCCGATCAGGAGCCCGACAATCGGCATCGCGATCACCGCAAAGATGCCGCTCGGCGACATGACCAGCCCGGTGCTCAGCGCATCGTAGCCAAACAGGGATTGCAGCAGACCCAGCAACGACTTGGTGGCCGCAAAGAGCGCCAGGTAAGCGCAAAAGATGATGATGCAGCAGGCGGCGAAGTTGCGTTCGCCCAGGGCTCGGAAATTGACCACGGGGTTGCGGTGACGCAGCTCCCAAAAAACCAGCCCAACCAATCCTGCCGCAGCCAAAACGGCCAGCGTCTGGACGCGCCAGAACGGATCGCCCAGCCAGTCCCATTCCTGGCCTTTGCTGAGCATCACTTCCCAGCAGACCATCACAATGACCAGCAGCGAAAAACCGATCGAATCAAAGCGGAATGGCTGCTGCCGCAACTCCGCGCGCTGGGCGACGAGATAGTCTGGGTCGCGCAGCACGGCATAACATCCGGCGAGCGCCAGCAGGCCGACCGGCACGTTGATCAAAAAGACCCAGCGCCACGAGTAGGAGTCCGTTATCCAGCCGCCCAGCGTCGGCCCGACGATCGGCGCAATCAAGACCGCGAAGCCGAACAGGGTCATTGCCACGCCTTGCTTTTCGGTCGGGAAAGCGTCGAGCAGCACCCCCTGGCTGCTCGGCTGCAGACCGCCGCCCGCCAGGCCCTGGATCACGCGAAACAGGATGAGCTGACCGAGGCTCCCGGCGAATCCGCACATCAGCGAGCTCAGGGTGAATATTGCGATCGAGGCCAGAAAGTAGTTGCGGCGACCGAGATGCGCGCTCAGCCAACCGGTAATCGGCAGGATGACGGCATTGGCGGCAAGGTAGCTGGTGATAACCCACTCGCCGTCGTCGACCGTCGCCGACAGGCCGCCCGCGATATAGCGCAACGCGACCAGCGCGATCGTGGTGTCGATCACCTCCATGAAAGTCGGCACCACGACGACGGCGGCCACCAGCCAGGGGTTCGCCGCAGCCCGAGACCGCGTGGGTGAGAGCGCCGCGACTGTCACTTGCTGGCGCCCGGCGGGTTTCCGGTCGAGCCGCCGGTTTGCGCGTCGGGCGCATGCGTCTGCAAAAACTTTCCGGCGTCGGGTCCGGTGGGCGGCTGGTTGATGTAGATGTAGGGGACAACCGACGTGCCGATGAACAGCGGGTTTTTGTCGGGGTCATAGCCTTCAAGGTCAATCCGGACCGGCAGCCGCTGCACGACCTTGATAAAATTGCCCGTCGCATTTTGCGCCGGGAGCAAGGCGAGTGTCGAACCGGTTCCCATCGTGAAGCCGGAGACCCGGCCCTTGAAGACGCGCCGGCCGCCGTACATGTCGACATGCAAATCGGCCGGCAGACCGATGCGCAGGTCGCGCAGCTCCGTCTCTTTGAAATTGGCATCGACCCAGATATCGTGGAGCGAGCGGATCGCCATCAGATTCTGGCCGATTTGAACGTAATCGCCCGGGTTGACATTGCGGCGCGTAACGACGCCGTCAATCTCTGCAATGATGGCACAATAACGCAGATCCAGTTCGGCCTGCGCGAGGTCGCGTTTGGCGAATTCGAGCTTGGCCTCGGCCTGCTTGACGGCCGGAGCGTCGGCCTCGAGGCGAGCAAACGTACGATCGATGTCGCCCTGTTTTTCAAACTGCTCGAGCATCTGCTTCGGGCTCTGTTCAACGGAATGGATCACACCAAGCTGAGCTGCCGCCTGAATCAGGCCCGCCTGCGCCACGAGGACGGAAGAATAGGTTTGATCGAGATCGGGCGGGACCTGGTCAAGACCTTTGCCGCCATTGGGTTGCGCCGGCAGTCCCAAAGAGGCCCGAACCTGGTAGACTTCGGCCAGCGATTCGGTGACTTCTGCGTTGGCCGTAGATACGGTTCTTTGAGCCCGGTCGAACTCCTGACGGCTTTCGGCCGGGGTCCCCAGCAACCGCTGCGCCCGATAGAAGTCGGCTTGTGCGAGCGTCAAGTCGGCCTCGCTCTTGTCGAGAGCAGCTACCCGAGCATGCAAAAGCGCTACTTTGTCGTCGACATCCTGTACGGCATTCTGCAGTTCCCAGCGCCGGGCCCATGCTTGTGCTTCAATATCCCGCGCCGCGGCTTGAGCTGCGCGCAGGTTCGCGGTTGCGGTATCGACGGCCGCTTTTTTCACCGCAACCGCGTCCTGAAACGGCTCCTTGTCGAGTTCAGCGAGAAGCTCTCCTTTACGCACACGGTAATTGTCATCCACCAGAACCCGGGAAATCTGGCCGCTGACGCGGGGAGCAACGAACGTCACATGCCCGTTCACGTATGCGTCGTCCGTCGAGACGGTATTGAGCATCAGCCGAATCCAGGGAATGCCAAATACGCCGGCGGCCACCAGAATAAGGGCGCCGAGCACGCCCAGCAGTAATCTTCGCCTCCGCTTAGACTGGCGAACCGGCGGCGGGACGGTCTGCGATGATTTCGTTTCGTGCTCGATCGAGACGCCTTCGCCGGGCGCGCGCGTCTCGACCCGACCCACCTCCTTCTTTCTATTAAAATCCTGTTTCTCGGTTGTCTCCACGGGCATGGCATTCAACCCCGTATTTGAGCCGATATCGCCCGATTTCGGGTGGATCGCGGTGCGATGATCGCCGGTTAAGGGGTCTTCGGCAAATGGTACATCGCGCTCCATAAACGTCGCCCGCGACAGACCCCGCGTCATCCAGTCGCTACGGGTGGTTCGCTGTTGCTACCCGCCACGACGCCACCCACCCGCTGCGTCGGCCAGCTGCCGACAGGGTTTCGGCGCACAGCCGCTGTCGCGATCATCAGGAGGGCTTCCGGTCTACGTCAATGCGGAAATGTTTGGTCTAGGGGGTCGGCGCCATGCAGACATATGACGGATGCATCAAACCTGTGGGCTCGTAGAACACATTTTCGATGAACTCGAATCCGAGCTTCTTAAGGATCCTCTCCGAAGCTCGATTGTCTGGGTGATGCCCGGCATAGACTTTCGACAGCTGCAATTTTTCCCACGCATATTCGAGCGCGCCTCGGGCAGCTTCCGTTCCGAACCCGTTGCCCCAGCAGCGCTTCACGAGATGGAACCCGACTTCGAAATTCGCCTCGCCGGCTGTATATACCCAGGGCCGAAGGCCGCCGCAGCCGACGAAATCGCCATTGCGGTGATCGAACAGCGCCCAATACTGAACACCATTGGATCTCTCTCGCTCGATCTCGGCGCAGAGTTTCTCATAAACTTGGGCTTCGGTGAGCTTGCCGCGAGAATCAATGAGCGCCGTCACGGCGCGATCGCCCCACAATTTCATCGCGAGGCGCAGATCCTCGATCTGCCAAGACCGCGCCACAAGGCGCCCGGTCCTGAATTTTTCCATTTCCGCCCCGACCGCTGCCGAGAATCGTCAAAAAGCCGTTATCACAGGTCCGTTATCACGGGTATTGTATAATCCAAACCGCAATGCGCGCCACGGAGCTGCTGGTCGGCTCTTCAAGAGAGGGCCGGTCAGCCGCGTCGAATTTGTACATGCGGGCGATGTTGAGGGCGGCGATCCCCGGATCGTGGTCCGGGGCAGACTTGGCCTCGTCTATCCGTGACGGGACGATGACTGCCGTTCGCCGGAGTAACGGTTGATTGCAATGCGCCTGGACCGGGGCGTTGCAGCCTGATCAATGCGGGTCTATTCCTTTTGTCGGGTTCTTCTCAACTTGCGGCTGGCGAGCACCTTGGCGCGGCATTTGTGCGCTCGACTGAGAGTATGACCCGAAAAGAATTCTATATGGCTCAAACAGTTGGCCGTCATTCCCGCGAAAGCGGGAACCCAGGGGCAGAGGTTGAGGCGCTCGCCCTGGGCCTCCGCTTTCGCGGGGGCGACGGTAAGCTATTACAATCATTCGTTTCATTTCGGGTCAGTCACTGGGAGGCGGCAATGGCGAAGATGCGGGCGGTGCAGGTGGTGCGGGCTGGCGGCCCGCTTGAACTCGTCGAGCGCGACGTACCCGAGCCGGCGCGCGGCGAGGTCCGCGTCCGCGTCGAGGTTTGCGGTGTGTGCCACAGCGACAGTTTCACGGTCGAAGGGCAGTGGCCCAACCTCTCCTTCCCTCGCATTCCCGGCCACGAGATCGCCGGCGTGATCGACGCAGTCGGCGCTGGCGTCGTCGGCTGGCGCGCCGGGCAGCGCGTCGGCGTCGGCTGGTTTGGGGGGAATTGCGGATATTGCGAGCCGTGCCGGCGTGGCTGGTTGATCGACTGCCGCAACCTGCGCATACCCGGCATCTCGTATGACGGCGGCTACGCCGAGGCGATGGTGGCCCCCGTCAACGCGCTCGCTGCGATCCCCGACGAATTTGACGCCGCCGAAGCCGCCCCGCTGCTCTGCGCCGGGGTCACGACCTTCAATGCGCTCCGCCACAGCGGCGCGATGCCGGGCGACGTGGTCGCGATCCTGGGTATCGGCGGCCTTGGCCATCTCGGTGTGCAGTTCGCAAGCAAGCTCGGCTTCCGCACCGTCGCGATCGCACGCGGCGCCGACAAGGAGGCGCTGTCCCGTAAGCTCGGCGCGCACCACTTCATCGACAGCGCAACCGAAGACGTTGCGGCCGCGCTCAACCGGTTTGGCGGCGCACGAGCCGTGCTGGCAACCGTCGCCAGCGCCAAAGCGATGACGCCGGTGATCGACGGGCTCGCGGTGCGGGGCCGGCTTGTCGTAATCGGTGTCGATGCCGAGCCGCTCCAGGTCTCGTCGCTGCAGCTGATTGCGGCGAGCCGCAGCGTCGTGGGTCACGCCGCCGGCACGGCGATTGATTCGGAGGACACACTCGCGTTCAGCCTGCTGTCGGGCGTGCGTCCGATGATCGAGACAATCCCGCTCGCGCGCGCAGCGGAGGCCTACGCGCGGATGATGCGCGGCGACGCTCGCTTCCGGATGGTGCTGACGATGGCGTAGCACCAGAGGGCCGGCAAAAGCCCCGTTTCGGCGCCTTGCGGAAGGGGTTTGGCTCAGTGACCATCGTGGGCGGGCCCGCTCGTCGATCCGCGGAGAGGTCGGCTCTTCAAGCGGGGGCGGCCAGCCCCGCCACGTCAAATTTGTACACGCGGGCGGTGTTGAGGGCGGCGATCTTGGCCTGTTCGTCGTCGGGCACGCCCGCCAGGATCTCCGCCAGGATCTTGCGCGATTGGGGAAACGTCGACTCGCTGTGCGGATAGTCCGAGCCCCACATCAGGCTGTCGACGCCGATCACGTCGCGCAGGCGAATGCCGATGGCGTCCTCCTGAAAGCTTAAGACGACGTTGCGGCGGAAGAAGTCGCTGGGCCGCATGCCGTTCTTGAAACGGTAGATCGCTTCGCCGTGGCGCTCGCGGTAGGTGTAGTCCATCGACGCGAGCAGGTGGGGCGCCCAGGCCAGCTCGAACTCGACAATCGCGAGTGTCAGGCGGGGATGCCGCTCGAAGACGCCGGAGAAGATCATGTCGCACAGCGACAGCGCCGGATAGAACGCCTTGGTGGCACGGCTGCTGGCGTCGCGCAGCGTCTTGTCGCCGGCGCCGCGGATTTTGCCCTGCCGCCGCGTCGCCGTGTGCAGGCTCAATGGCAGGCCGAGCGCGGCGGCGGCGGCCCAGAACGGCTCGTACTCGGATCGGTCGTAGCGCCGGTCTTCGAGCGGATACTCGGTGATCATCGCACCCGAGAGGCCGAGGCGGGCGGCGCGCTCCAGCTCCCTGATCGCCTCCGCGACATCGTCGAGGTTGATCATCGCGATGCCCTTCAAGCGAGCGGGATCGGTGCGGCAGAACGCGGCGAGCCAGCCATTGTAGGCGCGAAAGATGGCCGACATTAAGAGCGGGTCCGCCACCTTGAAGTAAAAGAGCCCTTGGCTCGGATAGAGGACCTCGCCGGCCACTCCGTCGAGCGCCATGTCATCGAGGTGTTGCGCGGGGTCGTACCCGCCGCGCTGCACGTCTTCAAAACGGCCCTCCGCGGAGATCGTCTCGGGGGCCGCGAACCGCGCGCCGGCGTTTGAGATCAGGCCGATCCCCGACAAGATCTGATCCCTTTCGACCACGATCTGGTCGGCGCCCTCGACCCGCTCGATCCGCGGCGCACGATCCCGGAACGCCCGCTCGATGCGGGTCTGCCACAGATCGGGCGGTTCGAACACGTGAGAGTCGGACGAGAGCACCAGCGGCAGCATCGGCATCACCTTTCTCGCTTGATCGCGGGCGGCACCTTTGGCAACCGGCCCGTCGCCGTCAAGAATAGGTGCCGCTGGCGATCCGTGCCCGGCTGCCGTCGAGGTCGGCTTAGGGGGGTCACCTGGGCCGAGCGCTCGTTGTCGCGCGAACCGCCGCAATCGGCGCTGAGGCGTCATTGCCGGCGATGCCGCACGCCAAGCCTCCGGGGCGGAGGCCGCCTCGGCATGCGGGCAAACGCACGAAATCGGCCAAGATGGAGCCTGCTGGCCCAGCAGCAGCGCGCCACGCCGGCGCCTTGATTGGCGTGTATCCTTCACCCGCGTCCAACACCGCCGCCAACGCGGAACGGGAACATTTTCAAGGGAAGGATCATCCGCGGCGATCGGGCTGTCGCAGACCAGCTCCGGGCAGCGGTCGGACCAGCTGGGAAGAGCGCGTGGTCGCGGGTTCCCGCGCATTCCCGGTTTGGCCATCAAATCCCGGTTAGGGCGCGGAAATTCCCGGTTCGCGTTGGTATTAACGGCGACAACCTACTGGCTGAACTTGCCCTTTTACTGGCAGACCGGGGAAATTCGCGGTTTTTTCCCGATTCCACGGGAATTGGCGCGGGCCGCGGACTGCAGCGCCTTGCGGCATGCCGGGGTCAGGCGCCGGTCGGCGAGGGGGCCGGACGGCGGTGGGCGGGCTCGCCGCGCGGGCCGCGCAACGCCAAGAGACCCGTCGCCACCGCGGCCACGATCGCGAACACGCACGCGCTCAAAAAGATGTGGGTCGGCGGCATGTGGCGCGCCAACAGGTAGCCGCCCAATGCCGGGGCCGCGATCCCGCCGAGCCGGCCGATGCCGAGCGCCCAGCCGAGCCCGCTCGTCCGCATCCGCGCCGGGTAGAGGGCACCACAGGTGGCGTTGGCCCCGGTCTGGCTGCCGATAATCGTCATGCCGGCAAAAAAGATCACCGCCAGCAGCACCGCCGAGGGCATCGCCACGAGCGCTATCAGGCCGATGAACACGGCACCCGCGGCGTAGTGAAAGGCGAGCGAGCGCTCGGGACCGACACGGTCGATCAGGGGCCCTAGATAGAGTGCCGCCCAGATCGCCCCGAAATCACGCAGGCTCGAGGCAAAGACCGCCTCGGAGGGCGTCATGCCGATCAGGTTGAGGACGGTCGGCATCCAATAGGCAAACAGGAACAGGTTCAACAGGCTGGCGAAAAAGATGACCCACAGCAGCATGGTCTGGAGCGCGTAGCCCTCGCCGAACAGCATCTTGATCGGGTTGCCGTGGGGCAGGTCGATCGTGTGCCGCTCGATTTGCCCTGGTGCTATGTCGAGGCGTTGCAGCAATGCCCGGTCGCGCGGCCGGAGCTCGGCTCTGGCGGCGAGAAAGCGCGGCGATTCCGGCAGCCACACCGCGAGCGCCAGCACCAGCACCACCGGAAACGCGCCGCCGATCAGGAAGATGACCGGCCAGGCGAAGCCCTGGTGGAGCAGCAGCGCGACGAGCTGGCCGCCGAGAAAGCCGCCGATCGGCGCCCCGGTAAAGGTCGCCATGATCATCGTCGCGCGCAGCCGCCGCGGGGCGTAGTCGCCGGCCAGGGTCGCGGCTCCCGGAAAGGCGCCGCCGATGCCGAGGCCGGTGAAAAAGCGCAGCACGCTCAGCGCGAACAGCGACCCGGCGAAGGCGCTGCCGAGCGAGGCGATGCCAAAGATCGCGAGGCTCGCCAGCAACAGCGGCCGGCGCCCAAAACGGTCGCCGATCGGCCCCGCCGACAGCGCTCCGATCATGATGCCGATGCTCGACCACAGGAACGCGGTCGTAAACGCCGGCGGCGGCAGGTGCCAGGTGTGGATCAGGGACGGCACCGCCCAGCCGATCGAGTTGATGTCGTAGCCGTCGCAAATCTGGATCAGGGTGCAGAGCACCGCGACACGGATCTGCAGACTGCCGAGCCGCTGGTTTTCCAGCGCCGTTTCGAGTGTGGACGTAGGCGCGTCGGCCATTTACCGCCTCCCGGGTTCTCTCTTTGCGCAGCCGTGTTGCATTTTTAGCGGGGCTGCGCAAGCCTCCGATCGGGCGACCGGTGGCAGGAATGAGGGCAAATGAGGACGGGGGCCGAGTACCGCGAGGCGTTGCGCGACGGGCGCCGGGTGTGGGTGATGGGCGAGGGCTGGGCCGAGGACGTGACCACTCACCCGGCGACGCGGGCGATGGTCAACGAATATGCCCTCTGGTACGACCGCCATCTCGATCCGGATTGGCGCGAGGTTCTGCTGTCGCCCTACATGGCTGGCGGCGAGCCCGTGCCGTGGGCTTATGTCGTGCCCAAGACGGCCGAGGATTTGGTCGGGATGGGGCGATCCTTTGCCTGCACAACGTTCCTTTCCGCCGGCAACATCACCCACACCCCGGCCTACGGCAACCTGATCGCGCTCGGGGTTTTGACCGCGGCGCAATCGGGCGGCGCGCCCTCCGAGCAGCTTGCCGCGGCGGCGGGCTATCGCGACGCCATTGCCGCAACCGGGCGGTTTTTGACGTTCTGCGGCGGCGCCCCGATTGTCGGCCAGCGCATGCGCCCCGACCCGGCCGAGCGGGTCGCGCTGAAGCTCGTGCGCGAGACCGATGCCGGGATCGTGATCTCAGGCCGGCTCGGCATGCATACGAGCCCGGCCTACGCCGAGGACGTCTATGTCGGCGCGCTGTCGAAGATGGAGGTCGGCGGCCGGCCCGCGAGCTTCATCGTCGCGATCGACGCCCCCGGCGTCACGGTGCTGTGCCGCAAGCGCGCGACCCGCGACGCCAACCCGTTTGTGTCGCCGCTCTCCAGCCGCTTTGACGAGCTCGACGGCCAGATGTGGCTCGACGAGGTGACGATCCCGTGGGAGCGCGTCTTTTTTGTCGACCCGGCGCCCGAGGCGATCCCGCGCTGGCTGCGCTGGCACCATCTCTACGGTTGGCTGGCAAAAGCGGAATTTACCTTGGGCTTGGCATTGGCGCTGACCCACGCGATGGGCCTGGCCCAGCACCAGCAGACGGTCGACTACCTGGTCGACCTTGTCGCCACGGTGCAGACCGTGCGCAGCTCGCTCACCGCAGCCGAGCGCGACCCCGATTTCACGCCGGCGGGGTGTTGCTTTCCGCGCCACGCCCATCTCGCGGCGGGCGGCATCCAGCTGATGAAAGCGCGCTCGCGCATGTCGGAGATTCTGCGGATCGTGCCCGGCTCGTCTCTGGTCGTAGCCCCAAGCGACCGCGATCTGGCCGCACCCGAAGTAGCGGGGGGTCTCGAGGACTCGTTTGGCGGCGGCGGCTACACCGCGGCGCAGCGCGCGGCCCTCTTGCAGATGGCCTGGGACCACGTCTCCTCAGCGCTTGACGGCCGCGAAGCGGCGTTCGAAGCGCATGCGAGCGGCGGCTTGCCGAATTGGCGGCAGTGGCTGCGACGCAGCTTCCGCGACTACGACACGCTCGCCAACGCAGTCGTCGGCATGCTCGACCTGCCGATGCCGCAGATCGACCTCGACGGCATCCGCACCGCTCCGATCGCCGTCCGCCGCGTCACCGCCCCGCCGCCGGCCGGCGGGAAAACCTAATCTAGGGATATCGATTTCAACGAGCGGTCGCTGAACGCTTGATGACTACGGCATTAGGCCGCGGCATGTCCGGCAATCGTTGGAACGCGGAAGCGTTGTCCGCCAACAGCGCAAATCAATGCTGCCCTTGCCCGGACTTGTTGCGGGCATCGACGCCTTGGAAGCCGATACCGACAGGCGGAAGCGATTTCGCCGCGGCGCTGGGTGAGTCGTGCGGATTGTTCTTTGCCTTGCTATTTCTTTGGCACCGACAGGGTGACGCCCTGCGCCTTCATCTGAGCAACAACCGCTTGCGCGCCGGCGTCGCCGGCGGCAGCGAGCGCGGCAGTCTTGCCGGCGAGGGTCTGCAGTTGCTGGCGCAGCTTGGCGGCCTGCTCGATGCTCGGCTGCTGCTCCCGCATTACTTCGGCAAGCGCGCTGCGGTCGCGGATCGCCTGGCCGGTCTCAAACGCCATCAGCACAAACAGCGACACGACAACGAGGATCACCGGCGCCGGCAATCCGTTCGCCGGCCGGCCGCCGCCGCTGCCCGCTGGCAGCGTCACGGCCGCTGCTCCGTCGCCGGCAGTGACGGAGCCATGCCGGCGGGAACCGGCGGCGCGGCGGCGGGGACAGGGGCGCCGGTCTTCGGGTTGATCGTGATCCCGGCCTGGGCCAACAGGCCGCGCAGCTTGTCGTCCTTGCCGTTGACCGCGGCAGCGGCAAGCGCGTGGACCAGAGCTTCGTTGACCCGGCTGAACTGCACGCTCTGAGCGATGAATTGCTGGCGCTGGGTGACTTGGCCCTGCGCCGAGCGGTTCTGCTCGACCAGGATCAGGTAGACCACGACCAGAATCAGCGTGATCCCGGAAAGTGCCAGAACGATCCGATCACCCCAGCCCTGCTGCATTCACCCGGCCCCTGCCTGGTCGCCGCCGCTCCAACCGCGGCACCGCAGGATAGCATGGCAACGCCCGCGCCGAAGAGCGCGATCCTCTCCCGCGAGCAACGCCGCAGCCTGCGAGCCGCCGCGCGGCTCCAGCTAATCGGCAAATCACATAGCGGCCGATGCCTGTCGGGCGGAAACCCGTCACGCGCGCCCCTCACCCCGGCCCTCTCGCCGCAAGCGCGAGGGAGGGACCCGCGCGAACTTGAACTCCCTCTCCCCGCGCGCGGGGAGAGGGTTGGGGTGAGGGCGGTCTTTGCCGCGAACCGCTCAGGGCGAGGCGTGGCCCATGAAGATCTGCGGGATCGGCTGGCCCCATGGCCCGCCGCCACCGGCGCCGCGCTCGAGGCGGTTGGGCGGGGTGCTGGCGTTCAGCACGTCGGTGTCGGCCCAATGCTCGTGCACCCGGCCCCACGGATCGGCCCAGTAATCGAACAGCTGGCTGCCGATCAGATGGCGGCCGATGCCCCACATGTGCTGGTAGCCCTTCTTTTCGAGATGCTCGTGGCCGATCATCACGTCGTCGATGTCGGCGGCCTCGTAGGACAGGTGGTTGAGCCCGCTCTTGTCGCCGCGGATGCAGAAGAACGCGTGATGGTCGACGTAGTCGTCGCCGCGGTCGAGCCGGTTGAACGAGCCGACGACGTTGCTCTCGTCGCCCGCATAAAACTCGTCCGAGCAGCGGAAGCCGAGCGTTTCGCGATACCAGCCGAGCGTCTTCTCGAAATTCTTGCTCATCACGACAAAATGGCCGAGCCGCTTGATGTGCGACGGGCCGGGATCGAACTCGGAACAACTCGCCCTTGCGCCGGTACTTGTCGCTGCCGGAATTGACCGCCGGGCGCTTCAGCGGGATCGGGTCGAGCATTTCCATGCCGTAGACGATCTCGACCTGATAGCCGTCGGGATCCGTCAACCGCACCCGCTTGCCGCCACCGGGCTCGTCGACGTCCTCGATCTTCGAGGCGCCCTCGACCCGGCTGACGCGCTCAAGGTCCTCCATGCCGGCGGCATGGACCGCGATCCCGACATAGCGCGGCTCGCCCAATTCGGTGACATGCAGGTGGTGCGGCGCGTCGGTGCCGCGCATGTAGAGCGCATTTTTGGTGCGGTCGGCGCGGACCATCCCGAAATCGGTCAGGAATTCCTCTTGGCGGTCGAGATCGGGCGAGCGCAGCCGGCCATAGGCGAGATCGTAGGCTTTGATGACGGGCACGAGATCCTCCCTGGACGTGGTATCGAACGATTCTAGACTATTTCGGCGGCGCGGGCCACTGCGCGATTGCGGCTGACTTCAGTGGGCGAGCCCTGGCCGCGCCGCGGTCCGCGGCGGCATCTCGCCGATCGTGCCGCGCGCCAGCCCCATGACCGCGGCGGCGCCGACCAGCGCCAGCACGCCGGCGGCGATAAACGCGGAATTGAAGCTTTTGGTCGACTGGACGAGATAACCGGTCACGATCGGCGCCAACAGGCCAAAGGTGTTGCCGCCGAGGACGAGAAAGGCAAAGGCGCGGCCGGCATCAGCCGGCGAACGCAAGAGGTCGCC
Source organism: uncultured Alphaproteobacteria bacterium (assembly GCA_963712825.1). Classification (GTDB taxonomy): domain Bacteria; phylum Pseudomonadota; class Alphaproteobacteria; order ATCC43930; family CGMCC-115725; genus AP-15. The sequence continues at coordinate 6,910 of CAVQJP010000024.1, read as the reverse complement.
GACGAGAGCACCATTGGCCGCCGGTCCGACATTGGCGAACGACACCGCGATCGTGACCAGCGCTATGACCCCGCCCAAGGACGGGACCAGCGGGATTGCCAGCCCGACAGCCGTCAACAGGAGGCAGAGCGCGACCAGATAGCGGCGCTTGCCGGCGCGCACGTGATCGGCGCTCATCAGCCGGTCGCCAAACCAGTTGGCCAAGATGTTGACCACGGAGGCGACAAAAAACGGGATAGCGGTGTAGATCCCCGACCCGACCAGCGACAGGTGGCGCGCCGTCTGCAGATAATTGGGCAGCCACGACATGTAGAGATAGACGGTGTAGACGAGGCATCCCTGCGAGATGAACAGCCCCCACATCGTCGGGCAGCGCAGGAGCCCGAGATAGCCCACTCCGCCATGGCTCGGCGGGGCGATCCCGGCGTCGCGCTGGGCGATTATCAGCTCGCGCTCGGCCTGCGGCAGCCACCGCGTCCTCTCCGGCGTCGAGACTACCGCCAGCCACACCAGCACCCAAACAAACCCGACGGCACCGGTGATGACAAACGACCAGCGCCATGACGCCGACTGGATCAGCCAGGCCACCGCCGGCGCGCCGAGCGCGAGCCCGAGGCTCGACCCGGCGGAGATCGCGGCAATCGCGGTGCCGCGCTCGGTATATGGCGACCACGACCGCACGCTGCCGTAGGTGACCGGCGCAAACGGCGCCTCGCCGACGCCGAGACCGAGCCTCGTCAACAGCATCACGGCAAAGCTGCCGGCCGCGCCGGTCAGCATCTGCGCCGCCGACCACACCGCCGCCGCGACCGAGGCCACGACATGCGTGCCCCAATGGTCGATCAGCCGCCCGCCCGGCAGCATCATTACGACGTAGGCCCACAGAAACGACGAGAACAGGTAGCCGAGCGCCACCGGCGACAAGCCGAACTCCTGCGCGATCGGCTTGCCCGCGACCGACATGTTGACGCGGTCGACATAGGCGATCGCGTTGAACATAAACAGCAGCAGAAACACCCAGTAGCGGCGGTGCGTCGTCTTCATCAAAGCGCTCCTCACCCTGCTTTTGGCGCGACGCCGGCGGCGTCGGCGCAATCGTCGAGGAGCCTCCCGGTTCGTTTTATTCCGCCGGGCGAACCGGACGAGGCGCACAGCCTCTCGGTTGCCGCAGCGCCGGTTGCCAGCGGGTTTTGCCGCGCAACGCGGCCAGGCAATTCTGGGCAAGTTCGCTAGCACCCGTGCGACGCCGCCGCAAGCTCCGCACCGCTTCATTTTGCGCCACGCCCCCGGTCGAGGCCGAGCGCCGCCCGCGCGAGGCGGCTGGACGGCTTGCCCGAAATCGCCGACACTTCATTTTGATGACAAGCAGCGAAGGGCAGCGATGAGCCGGAAGACTGCGACGGTGCTGAGCCTCGGCGACTACCGCGCCCGACAGCGCACCTTGTACTTTACGCGGCCCGAACTGAACCAGCTTCTCGGCCTCTACAGCCTTCATGTGATCCGCGGGGTCTGGCGCGACTATGCGATCGACCACGCGCCCGGCATCGCCCGGTTTTCGGTGTTCCGCCACACTCACGAGGCGCCGCTCTACACGGTCGTCAAAACGGCGGCCTCGGCAGGCCGCCCGGCCGAGTTCATCATTCAGAGCGGCCGCCAACGGCTGCGCGTCTCGCGCAGCCTCGCCGAGGCGCTGGCGTTTTTCCGCACTCATCTGAGCCTTGTCGCCGCCGGCCCCGGCTAGTCGGGCCTCTATCAGACAGCAGCGGCGAACGCGCTCCCTCCCCAACCCTCTTCCCCACCGAGGGGAGGATTGAGAGGGGTCGGCGCGGCGCCGCCGTGCCCTGTCCGACGCTGGGCTGAGGGAGGTTCGGCTCGGTGGGAAACCGCCTCAGGCGGTCAGCCCGCCGCGGCGGCGGCGCGGCAGCATCCGGTCGAGAATGCCGTCGCGCCTGACCGCGCCATGATAAAGCGCGCCCATGATGTGCAGCGAGACCAGCAGATAAACCAAATACTGGCCGAGCAGATGGATGGCGATCGCCCATTGCGACCAGCGCTGGTCGACAGGCAGCCACGGAGGGATTGAGACGAGGCCGAAAAAGCTGACTGCGTGTCCGGCGGCGGCGGCGTTCAGATAGCCGGCAAGCGGCATCAAGAAGAAAATCGCGTAAAGGCCGAAATGGGTCAGGTGGGCCAACCCGAACTCGCCACGTCGCAGCCCTGGAGGCAGCGCCGGTGCAGGACGCCGCCCGCGCCACAGCACCTGAAACACCATCAGCGCGAGGATCGTCAGCCCGACCGAGCGGTGCAGCAACAGAAGACGATCATGGGGTGTCGTGTTGCGCGGCGCCGAGGCGGTCGCCCAGCCGAGTGCGACGACAATCACGGCCAGCGCCGCAACCAGCCAATGCAGGGTGCGCGCGACGGGATGGTAGCGCCCCGCGACTGGCGACCCGGCGGCGGCGGTCATCGGAAGGCCGACAAAGCGCTCACCGGCCCATCCATTCTGTCATCTGCCCGGTAACGTCGTCGGAGGCCAGGCGGAGCTTTACGGGTCGATCATCCTGATGGCGGACGCGGCCGGCATCAAATCCCGCGTCGGCTCGTTCTTCCGCGCTTCCTACTCCGCGGCGTCGCGCCGTCGGGCGGTGTCGGGGGCCGCGGCGTCGCGGGTGGCGGCGTGGCGGTCGATTTCCTTCTGAATCGCCGCACTCGCCTGGCCGGTGAAGTCGACATGGCGGCTGGTCGCGAAATCGTAGCTGCCGCGGAGCAATTCGCGGCTCTGCTGGTAGCGCGGGTGCACAAAGCGCGCCATCAGCTCGTAATGCTTTTTGGTTGCGTCCCAGTCGGCCCAGTTCTGGGCGAGCTCGCACAACACGCCAAACCCGCCCGAGCCCGCGACCAGCCGGTCGACATAGGCGATCGCGTCGTCGGGCGTGCCGATGCAGCCGGTGCCGGTTTCGATCAACCACTCGACCGGGTCGGTCACGTCGGGCGGGATGATCGGGAAGGTCGCGACGTCGCGGAAATAGTCGGCAAAGGCCTGGACCCCGAACCGGACGTTCTTGAGCGCCTCTTCGCGGGTTTCGGCGATGTGGAACATGCCGACCACCCGCCAGTCCTTGCGGTCGGGAACGTGGCCGTTGGCGCGCGCGGTTTCCTCGTAGAGCCCCCAGTTCGCGGTGTGCCGCTCCATCGCCATCGGGCTCGTGCCGCCGATCGACAGCATGCCGATGCCGTATTTGCCCGACAGCAGCGATCCCGAGGGCGAGCGCGCCGCGGCGACCGCCAATTCCATTGTCGGCCGGGTATAGGGCCGCAGCTGCAATTGCGCCTCGGTCAGGTTGAACCAGTCGCTCTTTTGAGTGACGGTTTCGCCGTTGAGCAGCCGGATGATCACGTCGAGCGACTCGTTCATCATCCGCCGCTGCTCGCCCGGGTCGATGCCGATCTTCAGCGCGTCGTGGACGAGGGCGCCGGGGCCGACCCCGAACATCGCCCGCCCGCGCGTCATGTGGTCGAGCTGAACCATGCGGTCGGCGAGCATGAACGGGTTGTGGTAGGGCAGCGAGACGACGCCGGTGCCGAGCCTGATGTGGCGGGTGCGCTGCGCCGCGGCGGCGATGAACATCTCGGGGCAGGCGATCAGCTCGAAACCACCCGAATGATGCTCGCCGATCCACGCCTCGTGATAGTTCAGCCGGTCGAGCAGCTCGAGGAGCTCAAGATCGCGCTCCATCGAGAGGGTCGGGTTTTCGTCATGGTTGTGGAACGGTGCGAGAAAAATGCCGCTGCGCAGATACGGTTCGTTCATTTGCCGAGCCCTCGGGCGGAAGCCATGCTGGGCCGGATCGTCGGTCATCGCCCCCCTTCCCGCAAGCCCTTTCGCCCCGCCCCTTTTGGCCCAGCGCACGGCAGCGGTCGGCGTCCGCGGGTCGGAGGTCGATCAAGCCGCACGACCGCGGGATTGTTTCCGGCGCGCGGAAATCCTCCGGTGCCAGCAGTCGGGTCAGGCGGCGGCGCCGGTCATGGTGGCGGGTTCGCGGCGCCCGACAGGAGCGGGGTCGGCGGAGGGAAGAGCGAGCGCCGGGTCGCTGTAGGGCTGCCGGTCGCGTTCGACGCGACGGCGGATCTTGTGCAGGTAAAGGTAGAAGGCGGCGAGCTTGGCGTGGGTCGCGACGACTTCGCAGATTCGGCGCGGGTAGAATACCAGCGGGTTTTCGTGCGGCAGGGTCGAGCGGCGGCTGCGCCGAACCTTGCGTCGGAAATAGCCGCCTTGCAGCGGGTGCACCTTTTCCTGAACAAAGGTGAAGTAAAATTGCAGGATGTGGTTCAACAGCCGCACCGGCTTGATCCCGCTGGCCTTGGCGCGGCGGAAGATGGTTTCGATGTGCTCGGCTGAATAATAAATATCCCAGGCTTGGCGGTAGATTTTCTGCCATTCGGCCGCGGTCATGACCGGATGGCCGGTGGTGACGTGCTCGAGGTCGTATTTGTTCATGTCGGGGTCCATCCACACCCCGTCGGCGTCGAGCGCCTGATGGTCGGCCGAGCCCGGCAATGGCGTCAGGATAAAAAACTCAAGCAGGTCGACCGGCAATTCCTGCTGCACGGTTTTGATGTCGCGTGCGATTTGCTCCGGCGTGTCGCCCGGAAAGCCGAGGATGTAGCCGGCATAGGTGATGACCTGCCGCGCCCGCCAGGCGTGAAACATCTGCCGGTATTCGTGCACCCGGTTCTGCTTTTTTTTGGCATGCAGCAGATTGTCGGGATTGACGTTTTCGAGTCCGATAAAGACCCGCTTGCAGCCGGCGCGCGCCGCCTTCTCGACAAAATTCGGGATGCGGTGGCAGAGCGTGTCGACCTGGATGATGAATTGCAGGCGCAGCCCTTCCTGCTCGCGCATCTCGATCAGCCGGTCGAAGATCGCCTCCCAATTGCGGTTGCGCGCGAAATTGTCGTCGGTGATGAAAAAGCGGAACACGCCTTGCGCGAGGTTCGCGCGCACCAGCCGCTCCACGTCGTCGGCGTCGCGCCAGCGCGACTTCCTACCCTGGACATTGATGATCGTGCAAAAGCTGCACTGGAACGGGCAGCCGCGGCCGGCGTCGAAGGCCCCGATCGTCTCGCCGTAGCGGCGCACGATGTCGATCGGCAGAAACGGCGTCACCTGCCGCTGGAGACCCGGCAGGTCGTCCATGTAATTGTAGATCGGTTCCAGACGCCCGCCGAGCGCGTCGCGGAACACGCCTTCAAGCCTGCCCTCGGCCTCGCCGGCAAAGAGCGTGATCCCGATATCGAGTGCGCGTTGCAGGTCCGACGGCAGGTGGGGCAGCATCGCCAGACAGCCGGAGACGTGAAACCCGCCGATCGCGACTGCGATGCCGGCTTTGCGAAAGGGTACCGCCAGATCTACCGCGCGCGGAAACTGGTTCGACTGGACCCCGACAAAGCAGACGAGCCCGGCATCGGCCATCTTGATGCGGCGGATGATCCGGCGGACCGGGATGACCGTGTGGCATTCGTCGTAGGCGTGAATTTCGACCGCGACATCGGGGCCGAGCGCGCGGCGCGCGGCGATGTCGGTCGCGATGCCGAAAAGACAGGCGAGCGAGTTGGACGGGATCCACGACTTCCACCATTGGATCACATAGCCGTTATCGTCGTAATGCGACGGCTTGATCAACTCGACGACGAACCGGCGGTCCCCCAACGCACCCTCGCCCGACAGGTAGAATCAACCCGAGATACTACCTGCGTCGCGGTCGCGGGGAAAGGCTTCGCTCGCAACCCGCGATCGAAACACGGCGGCGCGGACGCCCACGCATTCGCCGCCGTCCGCCAGCGCGCCGCGGTGGCCTGCGACCGGACAGAGAGGCTGATGCGCGCGCCAGGGCCAGCCCGACTACTGGCCCCGCCCATTCGAAGGGTGGATTACGTGGATTACGCGGCTTACTTGGCCGCCCGCGGAGCGCCTGAGCCGCCGCGCGCCGGCGTCCGGCGTTCGTCGTCCGGGTTCTTCACCTCCAGCGGCAATCCGCCTTGCGGTTCCGGCTTGTCGACGTAGCGGAAATCGGGCTCCGAGTTCCACGGGCCGCGGGTGTCGAGCGGACCGTCCTTCGACAGGTTGAAGTAGAGGTCCACGGTCTCGTCCGGCCGCACGTTGCCAAACATCGGATCGGTCAACTTGCCGAGCGATTCGAGCGCCTTCATGAACATCTGCGTGTGCGAGACTTCGCGCGTCAACAGAAAGGTCAACGCCTTCTTGCTGCCCTCGTCCGGCGACAATTTGATCAGCGCCTCATAGGTCTGCCGGGCGCCGGCTTCGGCGGCGATGTCGGCCCGCAAATCGCGGACCACGTTGCCGCCCTCGTTGACGTAGGCCGAGGTCCAGGCCTGGCCCTGGCTGTCGACCAGGTGCGGCCCCACGCCGCGGACCGCAAAGAGCGTGCTCTTATGGGCCGCGTCCTTGGCGGCGCCGGTTGCCTTTTCGGTGTGCTGCTCGATCATGCGGCCGACCATTTCGAGGTGGCTGAACTCCTCGATCGCAATGTCGTGCAGCATGTCGCGGATGCCTTTGTCCTCGACATGAAAAGACTGCGTCCAATAAGTCAGCGCCGCGCTGAGCTCGCCCGTCGCACCGCCAAACTGCTCCAGCAGCATCTGCGCAAACTGCGTATCGCCGCCCTCGACCTTGACGTCGAACATCAGCTTTTTGTCATGGTAGAACATTAGACATCCCCGTGCTGAGAGAAGGCCGCCGGCCCGCGCCGACTTACGCTCTTAACGAGGGATGCCGGGGGGAGTTCCGGTTTCCCTTTGTTCGTAATTTGAGACGTTTGAAAGTGCGTTGGGCGCGAGACGGCACTCCGGCTTACACTCACCGGCTCGTCGGAGAAGCCGTTACCGCCGG
>CAVQJP010000023.1:0-455639 GCA_963712825.1 uncultured Alphaproteobacteria bacterium | reverse complement strand
AAGCTTGGGGTGTCGGTGCGGTCGACGAGCGCCTCGGCGCCTTCGCTCGGCAGGTTTTCGGCCCAGTTGATGGCGCCGTCGATGTCGTTCTCCCACATCGCGCGCGGCATTTCGTAAAGGAACTCGACGCCGTAGCCGTTGGGGTCGTTGATGTAGACGCTGTGGGTCACGCCGTGGTTGACGCGCCAGTTGAACTTGACCCCGCGGCTTTGCAAAAAGGCGAGTTGCTGCTGCCAGGCCTCGCGGCTCGGCATCGTCAGCGCCACGTGGTTGATCGCGACCTGGCTGTTGGACAACACCCAGTCGGCCGGCGGCGGCAGGTTCGGGCTTTCGACCAACGCCACCGTGTGGTGGGTCAGCTGGCCGTCATTGACCGCGCTGTAAAAGCGCATCTTTGGCGGGTTTGGCCGATCGGCCCGCGGATGCAATTCGCCGACCTGCTTGAAGCCGACGATCTCGGTCCAGAATTTGTGCGACTCGGCGAGGTCGCGGACGTTCAGCACCAGATGATTGATGCCGGACGGGCTGACCGCCGCGGCCGGGGTGTCGTCGGGTGAGCTTGGGGGTGAGCTTGGGGGTGAGCTTTGGGGTGAGCTTGCCATCGAAACGCTCCCTGATTGCACGGATCAGCTGTAGCCCGACCCGTCGAAACCCGCAAGTCCGCCGTGCCGCGCCAGCATATCCTCTATTTATTCGGTCAAGATCTTACATCAAATCGATGCTTCATATGGCGCCCATAAGCATGATGGATATCCGTGCCTTCGACTTGGTAGAATGGCTGGTGCGGGTGAAAGCGGAGGATTGATGGAGTTCGGCATCTTTCACGAGTTTTTTTCGACCGCGGCCGGGTCGCAGGCCGAGGCGTTCGCCCAGTCCTTCGCCCAGATCGAGGCGGCCGAGGAGTGGGGTCTCGATGTCGTCTGGCTCGCGGAAATCCACATGAACCCGCGGCGCTCGCTGATGTCGGCGCCGCTGACCGTGGCGAGCGCCATCGCCGCCCGCACTCGCCGCATCAAGATCGGCACCGCGGTTCAGATACTGCCCTTGGGACATCCGCTGCGGCTCGCCGAGGAGACCGCGACGATCGACCAGATCAGCCGCGGACGCCTGATCTTTGGGGTCGGGCGCAGCGCCTTTCCGCGCGCCTACGACGCCTATGGCATCTCGTATGAGGAGAGCGAGGACCGCTTTGCCGAGAGCCTCGACATCATCAAAAAGGCCTGGACCGAGCCCAGCGCCTCGCATCGCGGACGCTATTTCAGCTTTGAGAATTTCACCTTGGTGCCGCGTCCGGTGCAGCAGCCGCACCCGCCGATCCGCATTGCTGCGAGCAGGCCCGACACCTATGCCGCGATCGGCGCGCTCGGCTACCCGCTGTTCTCGGCGGTGCGCGCGAGCCCGTTGTCGCAGCTCGCCGCGCAGACCCGCGCCTATCGCGAGGCCTGGGCCGCGGCCGGGCATCCGGGGCATGGCCAGGCTTATCTGCAGGTGCCGATCTATGTCGGCGAGACCCGCGCCGCGGCATTGGCCGAGGCCGAAAAGGGAATGCTGCAATTCTCGTCCTACCGCGCCGACCTCAGGCGCGGACCGATGAGCTACGACGAGGTGCTGCGCGAGAAGGGCATCGCCGGCGACCCGCAAATGGTCGCCGACCGGCTCCAGGAATTGCGCGAGGAAGCGGTGCTCGACGGTGTGTCGGCCGAGATCAACCCCGGCAGCATGCTGTCGCACGAGCAGGTGCTGAGCTCGTTGCGGCTCTATTGCCAAGAGGTCATGCCGCGTTTCAAGTAGGACCGAACGCCGACCCCTACAGCGAGGAGCCTGCCCGATGCCGCCGTCGATCCGCCCGCTGCACCCGGTCTTTGCCGGCGAAGTGACCGGAGTGGACTGCCGCCGGCCGCTCGGCGATGACGAGGTCGCCGCGATCGAAGCCGGAATGGACGAATACGCCGTCCTCGTCTTCCCCGAGCAGGAGCTGACCGGACCCCGAGCAGATTGTGTTCACCCGCCATTTCGGCGAGCTCGAGCACAACGCCAGGGCGGGCCACGTCCGCAAGCCCGAAGACCACCGGCTGGGCCCCGGTATCGCCGATTTTTCGAACCTCGACAAATCCGGCGCCCTGATGTCGACCGAGGACCGGGTGTGGTTCTTCAAGCTCGCCGACCGGCTGTGGCATTCCGACAGCTCGTTCCGCCCGGTGCCGGCCAAGTATTCGCTGCTCTCCGGCCGGGTCCTCCCGTCCTGGGGCGCCAACACTGAATTCGCCGACATGCGCGCCGCCTATGACGCGCTCGACGAGCGCACCAAGACCGAAATCGAGGACCTCGTCTGCGCCCACTCGCTGATGTATTCGCGCGAGGCGATCGGCTTTACCGAACTGACGCCGCAAGAGGCCGAGGCGTTTCGCCCGGTGCATCAGCCGCTGGTCCGCACCCACCCGGCGAGCGGGCGCAAGTCGCTGTTTCTTGCTGCCCATGCCGGCGCGATCCTCGGCTGGACGATCCCCGAAGCGCGCATGTTCCTGCGCGACCTGACCGAGCACGCGACCCGGCCCGAATTCGTCTATTCGCACGAATGGCGGCCTTACGACCTGGTGATGTGGGACAACCGCACGACGATGCACCGCGCCCGCCGGTTTGACCACGGCGAGGTGCGCGACGTGCGCCGCACGACCCTGGCCGGGGACGCGCCGCTGATCGAGCAGCCCGACTACGCCTAGGCTGACCCGAAATGAAACGAACCATTGTAACAGCTTACCGTCACCCCCGCGAAAGCGGGGGTCCAGGGCGAGCGCCTCAACCGTTGTCCCTGGGTTCCCGCTTTCGCGGGAATGACGGCCAACTGGCTGACCATACGGAATTCTTTTCGGGCCATACTCTAAGAGGCTGACCCGGGTTCCGCCTTTAGATGCGGCGACATCGAACGCCGGAACGGATCCGGCCAAGGACGGTCGCGCCCGTCAACGGGCCGCCGCCGGGCGGGCGAAGGCGCGCAGAAAGGTGTCGACGGCAGCGCTGACGCCGGCGCGGGTTTGCGGCCGGCCAGCGTCGGGCTCGAGACGGAGCAGGTGGCGCAATTGGGTCTCGCCGCGCACCAATCCGACAAACTGCTCGGCGGCGAGACGCGCATCGGGGATCGCCAGCGATCCGGCGGCGGCGGCGGCGCGCAGGAATTTCTCGATCTGGGCAAGGTTGCGCTCGGGGCCGGCATGCCAGAACACCTCGCCGAGCGCCGGAAAGCGGCTGACCTCGCCCAAGATGATGCGATGCAGCGCGATCGCGTCGGGCGACAGCAGCAGTTCGAGAAAGCGGCGCCCGAGCGTCGTCAACGACGCGCGCACGTCGCCGGCATCGAGCTCGCCCGCCGAAAAGCCGGCAAGATAGCGCTCGCATTCGCGCCCGATCACCGCGCCGAACAGTTCCTCCTTGCCGGCGAAATGGGCATAGACGGTCGCCTTGGAGACGCCGGCCTCGCGCGCGATCGTGTCCATGCTGACCGCCTCAAACCCGCTATGTAAAAATGTCCGCTTGGCCGCGGCAAGAATGCTCTCGGCCTTGCTCGCGGGCGGGGCTGCGTGGCGCTGGCTGCGTTCGGTCGTGCCGGTCACCGGGCTCGCATCCTACGTGGCACCTTGACAATTATAAGGGACGCCCTAGTTTCAGCGCAACAATGAACTGAACGGTTTAGTTCAGTGAGGATGCGCAAGAAGATCGTGGTCGCTGCCGTCGTGCTGGCGCTGGCTTTTGGCGGCTATGGCGGCTGGTATTGGTGGACCGCGTGGCGCTTTCTGCAGTCCACCGACGACGCCTATGTCGCGAGCGACGTGTCGGTGATCAGCCCCAAGGTCGAGGGTTACATCAAAAAAGTGCGGGTCCAGGACAATCAGGCCGTCAACAAAGGCGACGTGCTGTTTGTCATCGACGACCGCGACTTTGCCGCCAAGGTCGCGCAGGCCGAGGCCGCGGTGGCGACCGAAGATGCGGCGGTGGCGACCTATGCCAGCCGGCTCGACCTGCAAACAGCGATGATTGCGCAGGCGCAAGCGGCGGTCGAGTTGGCCGCGGCCGACCTCGTGCGCACCCAGCAGGACTACAAGCGCTACGCCACGCTGATGACGACCGACTTCGCCAGCCGGCAGCGCTATGAGCAGGCCCAGGCCGATGCCCGCAAGGCCGCAGCCGAGGCCGCGCGGACCCGTGCGGCGCTCGCCGCGGCGCAAAGCCAGGAGGGCGTGCTGCGCTCGCAGCGCCGGGAGGAGGCAGCGCGGCTGCAGCAGGCGCGCGCCAATCTGCGGCTTGCCGAAAACGATCTCGACAACACCGTCATCCGCGCGCCGGTCGCCGGCGTCGCCGGCAATCGCGCCGGCCAAATCGGGCAATACGTTAAGCCCGGCACCGAACTCGTGTCGCTGGTGCCGTTGCCGCGGGTCTACGTGACCGCGAACTTCAAGGAAACCCAGCTGACCCGGATCCGGCCGGGGCAGCGCGCCGAGATTGCGGTCGACGCCTATCCCGACCATGCGCTTGTCGGCAAGGTCGAGAGCTTTGCGCCGGCGAGCGGCGCCGAGTTCAGCCTGCTGCCGCCCGACAACGCGACCGGCAATTTCACCAAGATCGTGCAGCGCGTGCCGATCCGCATTGCGCTCCCGACCAAGGAGCCGCTGGCGCAGCTGTTGCGGCCGGGGCTGTCGGTGACGGTCACCGTCGACACCCGCGAGAAGGGCGACGCGGTGGCGGCCGACGGCATTGTCGGCGCGGCCGAGGCCCAGCCCGCCGCGGCACCCCTGGAAGCACCGCCGCCGCCAGCGTCGCCGCAACCGCGATGAGCGGGGCGCCGACGGCGCTGCGCCGGGTCGGCTGGGCGCGCCGTTCCCCGGCGCTGCGTGCGCCCGCGGCACCGGCAAGCCCGGCGACATCTTCGACGGCGCCACCTGCCGCACCCGGCAGCGAGCCGACCCTGCGCGACTGGCTCGGCGTGCTCGCCATGGTGTTCGGGCTCTTTATGGCGATCATGGACGTCCAGATCGTCACCAGCTCGCTGACCCAGATCCAGGGCGGACTGTCGGCGAGCCCCGACGAGATCAGCTGGGTGCAGACGGCGTATCTGATCGCCGACGTCGTGATGGTGCCGCTCTCCGGCATGCTGTCGCGGCTGCTGTCGACCCGGATACTTTTTGTGAGCGCCGCACTCGGCTTTACCGCGGCGAGCGCATTGTGCGCCACCGCGACGACCCTCGAGCAGATGATCGTCTACCGCGCGCTGCAGGGGTTCTGCGGCGGCGCCATCACTCCGTCGGTGTTTCCGGTCGTCTACACTAAGTTCAAGGCGCCGCAGCTGACGACGGTCATGGTGCTGATCTCGCTCATTCTCAACCTCTCCTCGACCTTGGGGCCGACGATCGGCGGCTATCTGACCGACACGTTCTCGTGGCACTGGCTGTTCCTGGTCAACATCGTGCCGGGAATTGCAGTCAGCGTCACGGTGTGGATGCTGATCGACATCGACAAGCCGGACCCGTCGCTGTTGCGCCGGTTCGACCTGGCCGGCCTCGTGTCGATGGCGCTCTTTCTCGGGTGCCTGCAATACGCGCTCGAAGAGGGGCCGCGCTGGGACTGGCTCGACGACAGCACGATCCGCGCCGCCGTGGTCGTCTCCGGCACCGCGGGCGCGCTGTTCTTTTGGCGCGTGTTGACCTACCGCCAGCCGATCGTCGATTTGCGCGCCTTTCTCAACCGCAATTTCGCGGTCGGCTCGTTCTATACCTTTGTCGTCGGCACCGGCCTCTACGGCGCCACCTATCTGCTGCCGCTGTTCCTCGCCGAGGTGCGCGGCTTCAACAGCCTGCAAATCGGGGAGACGGTCGTCGTGACCGGGCTCGCCCAGATGCTGATGTCGCCATTCACCACCTTTGTCGCGCGCAAGCTCGATTTGCGGCTGATGCTGGCAATCGGCATGGCGACGTTTGCCGTGGCGATGTATCTGACCGCCGGCTTGACCAACCAGGCGAGCTTTGGCGAATTGCTGATGCCGCAGGCGTTGCGCGGGTTTGCGTTGATGTTCTGCTATCTGCCCGCCAATCTGCTGGCATTGGGCACGATGCCGCCCGACAAGCTCAAAAACGCCGCCGGGCTTTACAACCTGACCCGCGATCTGGGCGGGGCGATCGGGCTTGCCGTGCTCGGGACCGTGTTGACCACCCGCCAACAATTCCACTGGAACCGGCTGATCGAAGACGTCAACGCCGCCCGTCCGGCGGTGCAGCATTTCCTCGACATGCAAACCAGCCGGTTTGGCGACCTGTTGCCGGGCGACGCGCACCGCGCGGCGCTGAAGGCCCTCGCCGCCATCGTCGAGCGCGAGGCGCTGGTCATGAGCTTTAACGACGCGCTGATGCTGCTGGGGAGCTTCTTTGCGATAGCCCTCGTGCTGATGCCGCTGGTCAAGAGCCCGCGCACGGTGCTGACCGCCGACCGCCACTGAGTTCTCCGTCGCGCCCTGCCTTGACGGCACGCACTTGACGGCGCACGGGCGAGCCGAAAGGATCGGGCCGCCTCAAGGCTGCGCGCACGCGATCGAGCGGGATGCCATGACCAACCCGATCGGCCCGGTCCGCCGGTCCGTCGCCCGGCGGCTGCCGCCGGTCGCTGCTGCGCGAACCCTGCGTGTGCTGGCGCGCGGTCTCTCTGCGGTCGCAGCCTGGGCGCGGCTCGGAAGCGGGTCGCTGCGCCTCGACGAGGCGGATGTCGCCGCTGTGCTCGACCGGCAAAGCCGCGCTTTGCTGTGGCCGGTCCTGAGCGACACGATCGCGACGATCGGGATGCTCGATACGGCAGATGCCCCGGTCGAAGCGGAGCTCGCCGCGCTGGCGGCGCTCGCCGATCGCGTTCGCGAGGATGCCGCGACCTCGCCGTCGCCACCCGAAGGCGCCGCGCCGGCACACTTCTTTGTGCTGGAAATCCTGATCCGCGACTTGCAGCCTTGTCTCGCCCGTTGGCAACCGCGCCTCGAAGCGTGGCGAGACACCGGGAGGCCGGCTGCCGAATGGCCGCTCGCCCGGCTGTGCCGGGCCGATCTGGCGCGCACCGGCGAGCGCCTGGTCGAACGCGCTTGGCAGCTCGGCATGGGTCTGGGGCTGTCCGGTCTCGATCGTCTGCTGCCGGCGCGGCCGGCGGCAGCGCCGGCGCTGGTCGCGGCCGCCGAGCTGGCCGCCGCCGAGGCCGCTGCAGCCAGCCGACCCGATCCGGCGTCGCTGCGGGCCGGCTGGCAGATCTATGTCGAGGCTGCGACCCGCCTTCCAGCCACGGCTTTTGCGTCCGGCCCCGGCACGATCGGGGCCGCGATCGGCGCGCTCGACACGCTCGCAATCGAAATTGGCGCCGTCCTCAAAACGATGCCGCCGCCGCGGCCGAATGGCGCGCCCGACACGATCGCGCGGCTCGCTTTTAGTTTGCTGACCGAAAGCCTGCAGCCGTTCCTCGCCGAGTGGCAGCCGCGCTATCAACGATTTGCCGCGACCGGGCGACCCGAAGCCAAATGGCGCCGCGCCGAAGGATGCCGCACCGCGCTCGCCGCGGCCCGCGACCGCTGTCTGCAACAGCTTCGTACGCTCGGGGTCAAAATCGGGGCGCCGCCGTTGCCGCCGCCCGCCGCCGTCGCTGTGGAGGAGGACGAGCCGCCGCTTCAGCTGCCGGCGCCGGCAACGCGCCCGTAGAGCCAGTCTTCGATCAGCCGGCGGGCGATCGAGTCGAGGCGCGGCATGCGGAAGCTGTCGTCGTCGGCATGCGACAACAGCCAGCCGCGCTCGACCCAGCGCGCATCCTCAAGCTCACCGAGATCGACCGTGATCCCGGTCGTCAGCGCCTGCGCGTGAAAGCCCAGCATGATGTTGGCCGGGAACGGCCAGGGCTGCGACGAATGGTAGTCGACGGCGCCGACCTCGATCCCGGTCTCCTCGCGGACTTCGCGCGCGACCGCGTCCTCGAGGCTCTCGCCCGGCTCGACAAAGCCGGCGAGGGTCGAATACATGCCGGGCGGAAAGTGCCGCGAGCGCCCCATCAACGCGCTGTCGCCGTGGGTCACCAGCATGATCACGGCGGGGTCGGTGCGCGGAAAATGAATCGCGTCGCAGGCGGGGTCGGTGCAGCGCCGCATGTGGCCCGCTTCCTCGCTGCGGGTCGGGTTGCCGCATAGTCCGCAAAAGCGGTGGCGCGCGTGCCAGTAGAGCATCGCGCGGGCATGCGCCAAAAGCCCCGCCTCGCGGCGGTCGAGCCGGCCGCCCAATTGCCGCAGATCGGCAAACCGCACCGTCGCCGCCTCGATGCCGCTCGCCGCGCGGGCCGGCGACTGCAACATCTCCAATGGCGCCTCGACAGGCGACAGGTCGAGCGCGAAATGGGCGCGCTCCTCGACAAGGCCGAGAAAGACGATCTCGCCGCGCGCGAGCCGCTCATCGGCGGCGCCGATCTCGCCGAGCAACGGGCCGATTTCATCCCAGCCGAGCACAACGGCCAGCGGCTCGCCGGTCTCGACCTCGACGACGAGGTTCTGGTTGCGCCACACCGGGACAAAGAGGCTTGCCGGGTCGGCGGCGCGCTCGACGATCCACCCCGTCTCGCGGCGGCGCAGCCCGGCGCGCTCGAACCCGGGCGAAGCGTAGTAATTGTGCGGTCTCATAACCCCGACAGTGGCATGTCGCGCAACCGCACCGCAAGCCGTGCCCGTCCGCGGCCGACCCCCCAAGCCGGACTCCGCCGGTTTCTCCGACCCGGTGCCGGCTACGGGCGCGCGACCGGGCCGCGGGAATCGGGGACGCTCGCCGCCTTTTCCTTCCAGTCCTTCGACCAGGGCGTCACCGGCTTTGGCACGGCCTTGCCGTCGACCCGGATCTCGTCGACATGCTCGTTGTAGAAGCACAGGTAGCCCTTGATCTTCGGGCATTCCAGGATCGGCTCGGGGTAGCTCCACACGATGTCTTCATAGAGCCGGTCGCCGATCTTTGCCGACCAGTAGCGTGCCTTCCCCTTGTAGGGGCAGGCGGTGGCCTTGACGCTCGGGATCAGCAGATCCATGCGGACGTCGTCGGACGGGATGTAGTAGCGCGTCGGCAGCCTGGTCTCGAACAGAAACCTCGCGCGGCGCGTGTCGGCTACGATCTCGCCGCCGAGGACGATTTGAACCGGCCGCGACGACTGGATCGCGTCGATCCGCTTATAGGGGTCGCGCGGGTGGACAAAGATTTCCTCGTCCTCCTCGTGCCAGCTGTCGACCCGGTCCCAATAGAACGCGACGAAATCGCCGATCTCGGCGACTTCCGCGAACGGGTCGGGATAGCCCCACACCGCGTTCTCGGCGGTGCGGTCGCCGGCCTTAATCGTCCAGTACGAAGCCGTTCCCTTGTACGGGCAAAAAGTGTGATGGTCGGTCGGCGTCATCAGGTCCATGCGCACGTCCGACCGCGGAAAGTAATAGACCGGCAGGTGGCGGGTCTCGAACAGCAGATGCGCATTGGTGCTGTCGGCGACGGTTTCGCCGTTGAGCTTGACGCGCACGCGGCGCGGCGACTGCTCAAAGGCGATCTTGTAGTCGGGGTTGGTCTTGAACCCGGATTCGCGGGTTTGCGGTGCCGCTGCCATGATCGGCTCCTCCATTGCCGCCCCGCCGGCCGGACGGAGCTGCAGCCAAGAAAAGGCGCGGAACGGCGGCAGCGCCGCCCTCGATTTCGCGCCGGCCGCGGTAATCTTACCCGGGTGCGGGCCGCGGGCAAAGCCGCGATCGCTCTGTCGGGCGGCTACGCGCGTTCGCTGTGTGCCGCGATGCCGGCGGGTTCGGCTTCGCTCGCCTCGTCGATCAAATTCGCCTTCATCGCGATCATCATGTCGAGCAGCAGGCCGCGATCGGGCTCCGGGATGCCGACGAGCGCATCCTCGCGCACCTCGGCGGCGAGCGCAAAGATGCGGTCGAGCAGCGGATAGGCGGATTCGGTCAGATAGAGCAGGTGCGCGCGGCGGTCTTTCGGATCCGGGCGCCGCTCGATCAGCGCTGCCGCCTGCAGCCGGTCGAGCAGCCGCGCGAGGGTGATCGGCTCGAGCTCGAGGATCTGCGCCAGGCTGACCTGGTTTATGCCTTCCTGGCGGGCGAGGTTGGCGAGCACCGCGGCCTGCGCCCGGGTCAGCCCAAGCGAGGCGGCGCGCGCCCGCTGCTCGAACCGCTTGCGCATCAGTCGAGCCACGTCGTTGAGAACGAAACCCAGCGTGCGGCTCGGGATTTCATGGATCAACGGACTACCCCCTGACGACCGCCACTCGACGCATTCTATGCCTATGCCGGGGGCGGTGGGAGGTTGCATGTCAGGCATGCTTGCCGATTGACAGCGCCGCGCCCCGGTGTTGCATTGCAAAATCGGCTCGATTGGCTTTTCCCAGAGTACAGATCGATGCGCTTGTCGTGAAAGCTGCCGCTTTTGACTATGTCCGCCCGCAGACGCTGGGCGAGGCCGTCGCGCTGCTGGCAAAAAGCGCCGGCGAGGCGCGGGTCGTCGCCGGCGGGCAATCCCTGCTGGCGCTGATGAATTTGCGGCTCGCCTCGCCGGCCCTGCTGGTCGACATCGCCCGGCTGCCGGAATTGGCGGTGGCGGCGGAAACCGATGACGCCGTGACCCTCGGCGCCGGCGTGACCCACGCGGCAATCGAGGACGGGCGGGTGCCCGATCCGTCGCGCGGGCTGATGCCGCAAGCGGCGGCGAGCCTCGGCTATCGCGCGATCCGCACCCGCGGCACGATCGGCGGCAGCCTGGCGCTCGCCGACCCCGCGGCCGAATGGCCGGTGGTGCTCGCCGCGCTCGACGCCGAGATAACCGCCTGCGGCCCCGATGGCCGGCGCGCGCTGCGTTGCGCCGAATTCGCGACCGGCATCTACGAGACCCGGCTCGCCGAAGACGAGATTGTCGAGACCGTGCAAATCCCGAAATTGTCGGCCGGCGCGCGCTGGGGCTATGTCAAGCTCGCCCGCAAATCAGGCGAGTTCGCCAACGCGCTTGCGGTCGTGGTCGCGGACCGGGCGCGCGGGCATTGCCGGATCGTGCTCGGCGCCGCCAACGGCGCGCCCCTGGTCCTGGCCGAAGCGTCGCGGGCGCTCGCCCTCGGCAACCACGCCGCCGACGCGATGCGCAGCGCCGTCAGCCGCGACCTCGACCGCGCCGCCAACCGGCATTTCGACGAATTCCAGCGCAACCTGCATGGGACCGCGGCAATGCGCGCAATGCAGCAGGCAACCGCATGACGGCGACCCGGCTGACGGTCAACGGCACGCAGCTCGCCGACGATGTCCCGCCGCGGCTGTCGCTCGCCGACTACCTGCGCGAAGGGCGCAACCTGACCGGAACGCATCTCGGCTGCGAGCACGGGGTGTGCGGCGCCTGCACGATCCTCGTCGACGGCGAGCCGGCGCGCGCCTGCCTGATGCTGGCGGTCGCCTGCGACGGGCGCGACATCCGCACGATCGAAGGCTTCGGCGACGACCCGGTCATGGCGGCGCTGCGTGCGGCCTTCCACCGCCGTCACGGTTTGCAATGCGGCTTTTGCACGCCGGCGATGCTGATCACCGCGCACGACCTGATCCGCCGCGGCAAGACCGGCTCCGAAGCCGAAATCCGCCGCGGCTTGGCTGGCAACATTTGCCGCTGCACCGGCTACACCAACATCGTCGCCGCGATCCTCGACGCCGCCGCGGCCGCGATAGGAGCCAGCGATGCCGAATGACGCCTGGGGGATCGGCGCCTCGCTGCTGCGGCGCGAGGATGAGCGCCATCTCCACGGCCGCGGCGAGTTCGTGCCCGACATCAAATTGCCGGGGACGATGGAGGTCGCGTTTGTGCGCAGCCCGCACGCGCATGCCCGCATCCGCGGCGTCGCCGTGCCCCCCGCGGCCAAGGCCCGCGTCTTTGCCGCCGCCGATTTGCCGCGGATCAAGCCAATCCGTGTCGTGACCCAGGCGGCGGGGGCGAAATCCCCGCCCTGGCCGCCGCTCGCCACCGACAAGGTCCGCTATGTCGGCGAGGCGATCGCCGCCTGCATCGCCCCGACCCGCGCCGAGGCCGAGGATCTCGCCGCTTCGGTCAATGTCGACTACGAGGTGCTCGACGCGGTCGTCCGGGCGCCGCGCGACATGCGCGGCAGCCGCCACCCGGTGCATGACGGCTGGGGCGACAACCTCTACAGCGAGCGCGTCTTTGAGGGCGGCGACATCGCCGCCGCAGCACGCGCCGCCGAGGTTACGATCAGCCGCGAATACCGCATGAACCGGCAGTCGGGGGCGCCGCTCGAAGGCCGCGCCGTCCTCGCCTACCGCGACTGGCGGCTCGACGAAATCGTGGTCTACGCCTCGACCCAGACGCCGCACACCGTGCGGGTGGCGCTGGGCGAATGTCTCGATCTCGATCTGCGGCGGCTGCGCGTCGTCGCCCCCGATGTCGGCGGCGGGTTTGGCCCCAAGGCGCGGCTCTACCCGGAGGAAATCATCCTCGCCGCCCTGGCGCTCGAGCTCGATCACCCGGTGCGCTGGGTCGAGGACCGCGGCGAGCATTTGCTGACCTCGGCGCATACCCGCGACCACCATTACAAGGTGACCGCCTATGCCGACCGACAAGGGCGCATACTCGGCGTCGACGCCGAGATCATTGTCGACGCCGGCGCCTACGGGTTGTGGCCGCAAGGGCCCTACCAGGAGGCGGCGATGGCGGCGCGCAACCTGCCCGGCCCCTACACGATCCCGAATTACCGGGCGCGCGCCGCGACCGTCGCGACCAACAAGGCGCCGATGGGTCCTTATCGCGGCGTCGGACGGCCGGGCGCCTGCTTTGCGATCGAGCGCACAATTGACGAGGTGGCGCGCGCCGTCGGCCGCGCCCCCACTGAGGTGCGGGCGTTGAACATGGTGCGGCCGGACCAGATGCCGTTCACCACGGTCGGCGGCATGCGCTTTGACAATGGCGACTACCCGCAGAGTGTGCGGCTCTGCGCCGAGCTGGTCGACCTGCCGGCGATCCGCGCCCGCCAGCAGCAGGGCGAGCCCGACGGCAGGCTGGTCGGCGTCGGCTTTGCCTCCTTCGCCGAGCAGACCGCGCACGGTGCCGCCGAGTTCGTCAGCCGCGGCGCCTCGATCGTGCCGGGCTTCGAGAGCTGCACCGCGCGCATCCTCCCGGACGGCAGCCTGGTGCTGATGGTCGGCATCCAGTCGCACGGCCAGGGGCTCGAAACCGCGCTGTCGCAGATCGCCCATCACGAGCTCGGCATCGATCCGGCGCGGATCGCGGTGCGCCACGGCGACACCGAGTTGACCGCCTTTGGCTTTGGCACCTTCGCCTCGCGCAGCATGGTCATGGCCGGGGGTGCGGTGGCGCGCGCGAGCCGCATGCTGCGCGACAAGCTGTGCCAAATCGGCGCGCATCTGCTGCAATGCGACATTGCTGCGGTGCGTTGCGCCGATGGCGGGGTGCAGGGGCCGCAAGGCTCGGTCTCGATCGCCGAGATCGCCAAGGTCGCGCATCTGCGGATGGACGGACTGCCGCCGGGGGTTGACCCGCTGCTCGACGCGACCGCGACCTACGAGCCCTCGGTCGGCACCGGCGTCTTTTCCTATGCGACGCATGGCGCGGTCGTCGCCGTCGATCCCGAGACCGGGTTTGTCGAATTGCTCGACTTCGCGGTCGCCGAGGATTGCGGCACGATGGTCAACCCGATGATCGTCGAAGGCCAGATCAGGGGCGGCGTCGTGCAGGGGATCGGCACGGCGCTTTACGAGGAAATCCCGTATGACGAGCAGGGCCAGCCCTTGGCTGGGACCCTCGCGGACTATTTGATGCCTGGTGCGGCCGAATTGCCGGCGATCAGGATCGGCCATCTGCACACCGCGGCGACCGCCACCGAATACGGCATGAAGGGGATGGGCGAAGGCGGTGCGGTCGCCCCGCCCGCCGCGATCGCCAACGCCGTCCGCGACGCCCTCGCCGCACTCGGCGCCGCGGAAGTGAACGAAACCCCGATCACCCCCCGCCGCGTGCTGGCGGCGATCAAGAAGGCGCGGGGCGAAGTCCATCCCGTTGCTTCTCCCACTCTAGCGCCGGGATAGCGGGTTCGGACGAGAAAATCGAGACCACTTTGCACCCCAAGCGCCCAGGGTGATTTCGCGATAGTAAGAGAATGTTAAACGTTCCTCCCTACGCTCGTCGCGTCAGATTACCATGCAAGGCTGGGAAGGGCGAAGCGATGTCGCCGTCGGAGCAACGGGGCGAGATATCCAGTCGCGAAGCGGCGACTCGTATGCGGAATTAACAGGCGGTCATGTTTGATGGAAATTGCGTAAAGCAGGGAATCGTGAAGTGAAACTCGGTTCGGACACTGGTGGGAGCAATACTCTGGCGATCGAAGCCAAACTGCGGATGTTTGCGGTCGTGATTATTTTCGTCACGTTCATATCGCCGCCGGCGCACAGTGCTGCCGCTATTGATTATCCGGAGATTAATAGGGGGTGGCAGCTGGCCGCGGCCTGTATGCACGATGATACTCGTCAGGCCGACCCCTGCATTTTGCATTATGCGTCGAGTATAAAAGATGGCTACACGGCAACCGGGTTTACCTACTATATGTGGATGTTAGCCGCGGGCCGCGAACAGAGTCAACGAAATGAGCCAGGCGCGCAGGCCCGCGAGGATGCGGTATTGAGAATTTTTATTACACTCAGGAATTATCAGGAGGCGAATTCAATTACTTTTGTCGATCTATGCGCTGCCGTCCTCCCTAACGTCGGCTGCACTCTGTACCAACCGCTTTATGAGGTTTGGCAGGCCCGACTCGCCGCCAGGGTGAGATAGCTTGGACAGCCTTTAACTTTCGGCCGCATCGAAATCGACAAGCGATGTGATCTCGTTCTCTCCGACGAGGATCGGGCTCCCTCGCGCGGCACCGCGATCGGGTGTGCAGACCAAGTAGAGCCCATAATCGCGTCGTTTTAGGATGGCGAGAACCATCCCGCCTTCACGCTGCTCGGGCTCGCCCACCTGCGCGCAGAAGCGCTTTTGATTGTGACGGTATTCGATCCGAAAGATCCTTCTGTCATCAAGCGGCCCGGCCGCCTGGCGGCATACGAACTTGCGAATTCCCCTATAGACGGTTTCGGCCTCAGAAGCATCCTTGGCGAGCGGGATAAAGAACGCTGGCATTTCTCGGCTCCTTCCAGACAGGCCCTTTTTTATTGAGGCAGCAGGCGTCAAAGAAACGTTACTGGCCGTCAGGGTTCTTTGATTGCCTCTCGCGAACGCCGGGACGGGCGTATCAAAACCTCCGCCGGGATGCCGAGCGCGTCGTGGAGGCGGCGGATCATGTTGATCGACAGGCCGCGGCGTCGGTTGAGCACTTCGGCGACGCGAGTGCGGGTGCCGAGGAGGCCTTCCAAATCTTTTCGCGTGAGGCCTTGCTGCTCCATGCGGAACTTGATCGCTTCGATCGGGTCGGGCGGGTCGATCGGGTGATGTTCGCTCTCATAAGCGTCGATCAGAGTCGCCAGGATATCGAGCCGGTCGCCCTCCGGGGTACCCGAGCCGGCACCCCATAGCCGCTCGACCTCGGCCAGGGCCTGCTCGTAATCCGCTTCGCTGCGGATCGGCTTGATTTCAATCATGATCGACCTCTCTAACGTCTATGCGATCGTAGTCGCGATGGGCGCCGAGCCACTTGATCCACACAATGCTCTTTTCAAAATCCACCGCGACGACCAGTCGGTAGTCATTGCCCTTTATGTTGAAGACGATCCGGTCAGCCGAAACGATGCTGGCCGAGGCATAGAGCCGTTTGACGTCGGCCGTATTCGACCATCTAGCTTTTCGCACTTCCTCAAACCAAGCGTCGAGCGCGGCTTTAAGTGCTGGTTGATCCCGATGCCCAGCGCGGGACTTGACGGATTCTCGGAGCGTCCGCCGGGCGATAACACGCATCCGTTGACGATATAGAGAGCACCCATTTTGGGTGCAACACCAGCGCGATCCGCGCTCAACTGGTCAACAAACCCCGATCACCCTCCGCCGCGCAATGGCGGCGATCAAACCAGCCCGCGTCAAGCATGGCACTAATAAATTAGACCCGCTGTGGGCTCATTCACCCAGCCTCGGGGTCGAACACTTGACCTCGGCCGCGCCGCGCTTGCGGGGCATCCCGGAGAGTGCGACTTTAAGGTCGAAAACAGCGGAACCTGCGGCCGGCACTCAGTGAGCCGGAACCGCGGTAGATGCCGTTGATCTCGGGAGGACCGCACAGCCATGCCGGAGATCGATGAGTTGGCGCTGTGGTATGCGCTCAATCGACTGATGACCGATTACTGGGCCGATGTCGACCACAATGGCGGCAACCGGGCCCACGAGTTCTATCTGCCTGACGCGCTTTATGCGGTCGGCAACAATCATTTCGAGGGTGTCGAAAAGATTCGCGCGTTTTACGACCGGCGCCGCCGGTTCGGCAACAGCACCACCCGTCATCTGGTCGGCAATGTGCGGGTGTTTTGCGATAATGCGCGGCACGCCCGCGCGGAAGGTGTGATGAGCCTCTACCGCGGCGACGGCCGGGCGCCGGTGCGAGGGGCAAGGCCGCCCTCGATGATTGCGGATTTTGCAGCGCAGTGCGTGCTCGACGATGACCAGTCGTGGCGTTTTCGATCGCACCTGCTGCGGCCGATTTTTGTCAGCAGCGATCTGCCGGCCTCGATCACGATCGACCCGCAGCGCCTGTAGGAGCGCCGCCGCCGTCCGTTATCGACCGAGCACCGGGTTATGAGCGCCGGTCGATGCGCAGCCTGCTGATTTTACGGCTCGGTCCCAGCGCCGCCGATGGCGGGTCAGCGCGGACCCAGCTGGGTTTCGCGAGCCAGCCTCTCATGCCCGTCGGCGGCATTTTTGAGCCGGTATTGCGGGGTGCTTCCCTCGAGCGGCAAGAGGCGCACGATCGTGTAGCGACCGCGGCTCGCCCGGTCGACGCCGGGATCGGGAAAGAATTCGACCGCCTGGCCGACGCGGTACCTGTGCTCTGACATTGCGACCTCCAAAAGTGCGGAGCGGGCGGCGCCGGAAGACGCCGCCCGCGACCCGTTTACGCTACGCCGAACCCGGCGTAATGCGGTTCCCGGCGTCAGGCGGCCTGGAGGTCGACCGCCGAGGTTTTGCCTTGCTGGCCGCGCTCAAGCTGAAAGCTGACCCGCTGGCCCTCGACCAGATGTCCCAGCCCCGAACGCTCGACGGCGGAGATATGGACAAACACGTCCTTCGAGCCGTCCTCGGGCTGGATAAATCCATAGCCCTTCTGCGAATTGAACCACTTCACGGTACCGATAGTCATCGAGCTTCCTTAAGAAAAAATCCCGCTACGGCGCTCTCGCCGCGACGGATCACATTTCAATTTCGGGAAGCGCTGTTCGGTTTGCCTGCGGGCACACCGCGTAGAGCCGTGCCCTGGTCGAAACACGATCTCGGATAAATGGGATTTCTGAGCGGCATGGGCAAGCTTATTTTGCCGCGGCTGGCAACCGGCCCCGCCCGGTGCCACCGGCTCAGCCGGCGAGCGGCGCCGCAGCCGACGACATACAAGCCGCCGGGCGCCGTGACACCGCCGCCTTCACCCTTTACCATCAGAGCCGTTGGTGCGGAGGCATTCCGGAAAGGGGCGGCGTCGGTCTCGGCGCCGCGTCAAACCGCGGTGGCTCTCTTTTGGGCTGGGCCGGCTGATGAGTGAACCGAGGGTAGAGCGCCGATTGGCGGCGATCCTGGCAGCGGATGTCGTCGGCTACTCGCGGCTCGTCGGCGAGGACGAGGAGGGCACCCTCGACCGGCTGCGGGTGCTGCGCCGCGAGCTCGCCGACCCGATGATCAAGGAGCACCGCGGCCGCATCGTCCGGATCACCGGCGACGGGCTCTTGGTCGAGTTCGCCAGCGTCGTCGACGCGGTGCGCTGCGCCGTCGACGTGCAGCGCGAGATGGCGCTGCGCAACGCCGAGGAGCCGGCCGACCGGCGGATCGAGTTTCGCATCGGCATCAATCTCGGCGACATCATCAAGGACGGGCAGGACATCTATGGCGACGGCGTCAACGTCGCCGCCCGCCTCGAGGCGTTGGCGAGCCCGGGCGGCATCTGCGTCAGCCGGGTCGTGCGCGACCAGGTGCGCGACAAGCTCGGTTTCGGCTTTGACGACCGGGGCGAGCAACAGGTCAAGAACATCGCGCGGCCGGTGCGCGTGTTCGATGTGAAGATCGCCGGAGAAAGCATGGCTCTGACCTCGGATTTCACAGCGCGGGCGCCACTGCCGTTGCCCGACAAGCCGTCGATCGCGGTGCTGCCGTTTCAGAACATGAGCGGCGACCCGGAGCAGGAATATTTTGCCGACGGCATGGTCGAGGAGATCATTACCGCACTAAGCCGGATCCGCTGGCTGTTTGTGATCGCCCGCAACTCCAGCTTCACCTACAAGGGCCAATCGGTCGGCGTGCGGCAGGTCGGGCGCGAGCTCGGTGTCCGCTATGTCCTCGAAGGCTCGGTGCGCAAGGGCGGCAACCGGGTCCGCATCACCGCCCAGCTGATCGAAGCCGAAACCGCTGCCCACATCTGGGCCGACCGTTTCGACGGCGCGCTGGAGGACGTGTTCGACCTCCAGGACCGGGTCGCGGTCAGTGTCGCCGGGGTCATCGAGCCGGCTTTGCAGGCCGCCGAGGTGCGCCGTTCGGCGGCCCGCCCGACAACCGACCTCAATGCCTACGACCTCTATCTGCGCGCGCTTGCGACCTATTATCCGATCACCCGCGAGCGGCTGCTGCGGTCGCTCCAATTGTTGCAGCAGGCGATCGCGATCGACGCGGAATGCGGCCCGGCGCTGGCGCTCGCGGCGATGTGCCAGATGCGGCTCGTCAGGGAGAGCTGGGCCGCGGAGCCGCAGGATGCCGCGCGCAACGGCGTCGAGCTCGCCCGGCAGGCGCTGCAGACGGCGGAGGACGACCCGGGCGTGCTCGCCGGCGCCGCCTTTGTGCTCGCCAATTTCGGCGAGGACATCGGTGCGATGGTCGGGATGGTCGACCGCGCCCTGGCGATCACCCCGAGCTTCGCGCGCGGCTGGTTTGTGGGCGGTGTCCTGCGGCTGTGGGCCGGTCAGCCCGATGTGGCGATCGAGCATGCCGAGAGCGCGCTGCGGTTGAGCCCGCGCGAGCGGACCGGCACGCCCCTGAGCCTGATCGGCGAGGCCCTGTTCCTCAAACGCGCGTTCGACGAGGCGGCGGCGCAGCTGCAGCTGACGATCCAGGAAAATCCCGGCTACCCGCACTCCTACCGCATTCTCGCCGCATGCTACGCCCACATGGGACGGCTCGACGACGCGCGCGCGATCGTCGCCCGGCTGCGTGCGATCACGCCGCTGATCGTGCCCGACGCGGCGCAGCTGCGGCGCCCGGCCGACCGCGAGCTGTTTTTGTCGGGTCTTCGCCTCGCCGCCGGCGAAGCGGCATGACCTCCGCCGAGCGCGATCGCCGCGATCCGGCGAACGCGATCGGTCCCGGCGTGCTCGCCGGGATAAGCGCCGCGCGCCCGCGGCTGATGGCGACACGCGCCGCGATCGATCGGGCGCAAAGGGTGCTGCGAGAGAACACCACCGCGCGACAGTGGATGGAGCGGGTCGAAAAGCAGGCCGAGCTGATGCTGACCCTCAATCCGCTCAGATCGACCTGGGTGCACGACCCCCGCGAGACCCGGGCGGCGCCGCTGCCGCGCGTCCGGCCGCCCAAATCGGCGAATGGTCCGGCGGCACCGCTCGACATCGCCCGGCTCTTCTGCCTGCGGATGCAGACGCTCGGGATCATGTGGCTGTTGACCCTCGACCCGCGCTATCGCGACCGCGCCAAGGCCGAGCTTTTCGCGGTGTGCGGTTTCGCCGACTGGGCCGGCGACGACAAATTTCTGGTCACCGCCGAGACAGCCTTCGGGGCCGCGATCGGCTATGACTGGCTCTACGACAGCCTGACCGACCTTGAGCGCAAAAAGGTTGCCCGCGCGATCGTAGAAAAGGGCATACAGCCGGGCCTCGACCAGTTCGCCCGTCCCTCGCCGCCGTACTGGACCCGGACGGCGATAAACTGGAACCTCGTCTGCAACGGCGCGCTGATGATCGCGGCATTGTCTGTCCTGGATGCCGACGACCGGGCGGCGCAGCTTTTTCAAATGTGCCGTGCTTCCGTCGCGGTCGGGCTCGGCGAATATCATCCCGATGGCGGGTTCGCCGAGGGGCCGGGCTATTGGCACTACGCCACCCAATACGCGATCTATCTGCTCGACAGCCTGGGGACCGCTCTCGGCACCGATTTGGGGCTGGACGGCTCGCCTGGACTGGCGGCGACGGGCTTGTTCAGGCTGCACGTGGCGGGTCCGTCGGGAAAGCTGTTCAACTTCGCCGACGGCGAGGAGCGCCACAGCGGCGGCTATTGGCTCTTTTGGCTGGCCCGGCGCTACCGGCACCCGATCGACGCCGCGATCGAGCGGCACGTCGAGAAAATCCACCCGATGGACCTGCTGTGGTTTGACGACGACGGGCACGATCCGATCCCGGGGCGCATCGCCGAGCGGTTTCATACCGCCGGGGTCGTGATGCTGCGCGGCGACTGGCAGGACCCGAGAACCACCTATCTCGGCATCAAGGCCGGCGCCAACGACGCCTGCGAGCACGGGCATTTCGATCTCGGCAGCTTTGTTCTCGATGCGGGTCGCGTGCGCTGGGCGATGGATCTGGGGCCGGACGACTACGACCTTCCCGGCTATTTCACGGCCGCGATGCGCGCGCGCTATTACCGCACCGGGACGATCGGCCACAACACGATCGTCATCAACGGCCAGTGCCAGCCGCCGACCGCCCGCGCCGAAATTGTCTGCGCCCATTTCGGGGACACTATCTCGGTTGTGGTGATCGACCTTGCGGCGGCCTATCCGGACACGGCGAGCGCCCGGCGCGGCTTTGCGCTGATCGATCGCCGGCATGTGCTGATCGTCGACGAAATTGTTCCCAAGGAATGCCTGGCCGCGATCGACTGGCAGATGCACACCACCGCCGGCGTGGAGACGTCCGCCACGATGACGACCCTCGTCGCTCCGCCATCGAGCGAGGGCGCCGCATCGCCGCGGCTCTATCTGCGGGTCATCGACCCCGACCGGGGGAATTTGTCCTTCCGCACGGCGGCTCCCGCCGAGCCCGAGGGGCAGAACCCCAACCCCGGCGTCGCCAAGCTCGTGCTCGGCTGCAAGCAGGTTGCAGAACCCTTGCGTCTGGCGGTTCTGCTGTCGCCCGATCAGGACGCTTGCGCCAGCGCCGAATTGCCGGAGGTGCTGCGCCGGCCGCTCTGCGACTGGCGCCCGCCGGCCGGCGCCGAACCGCAGGTTTCAGGATTGCCGAGCCGCGCGCCCATTAAATAGGAGAAAAACGCCGGCGCGGCCGATTGCCGTCACGGCGCTCCGGTCGCCGGCGGCTCGGGTTCGGCGGTTTCGGGATGGAGCGGCACCACCTTGTCGTCTTGCTGCTCGCCGGTGGCGGCGGGCGCGGCGCCGACGGCACCTGCCGGCGCGGGCCGCGCACTTTCGGATTTGGCATCCGCCAGCGCCTGCGGCGGGGCGTTCTCCGGCAAAGATTCAAGGATCAGCTGGACGGTGTCCTCGCCAAAGCGGCCGATCAGCATCGCCGACAAAAACAACACCTTCCGCTGGTCGGAGACCCGCAGCGCCGCAATCCGGTCGACCGTCGAGGCGAGGTCGTCGGGCAGGCTGGCGTCTCCCATCTTGTTGGCGACAAACAGACAACCGTCGACGAGCGTCCGGTGGGACTGGGCGAAATCGACCCGCCTGAGGAGCTGCAATGTCAGGATCGACTGCACGATCGGTCTCGGCTTGGCGCTGATGTCGATCCGCAGCATGTTGACCGCCTCGCGCAGAACCGGCTCTCCCACGAGGTTCAACAAATTGAGGCCGAGCGAGTTGGCTTTGAACGTGTCCTCCATGTCCGATGACTCGAGCGCCTTGACGCTGATGCCGAAAGCCGCCTGCTCCTCCGGGGTCAGGCCTTGCATCAGGCCGAAGCACAGCGAGGGCAGCGCCTCCTTGGCGCGCTCGAACGAAATCCCGACCATGATTTCCTGGACGGCATGGGCGCGCGGCCGGGCGCGGGCGCGGTCGGTGGCGCGGTCAGCCGCGGACAACAGGATTTGCAGAAACGCGGCAGGCCCGATCGCCACGTCGGTATTGGCGACGCGGATTGTAAACAGCGACGAGCGGAACAGCGCCATGGCGCTGAGGCCGGCCGCCATCGCCTGGATCAGCTGTTTGCTGGCGCTGTCGTCGACGCCGCCGATTGTGCTGAGCTCGGGAAGCTGCCTGACCAAAGCGTAAGCAGCGAGGCTGGCGGAAGCATTGAGCGCAACATAGAGCCAGGCGGAGACGGTTTGGAGCGCCCCCGCCGGGGCGTCCCGGTAGCGCGAAACGACTTCCGAGGCGCCGATCGCCATCCCCAGCGCCGCCGCGAGGAGATAAAACCAGACCATCGCGCTCTCCCCGTCCGAAATCACGCCACGGAAAAAACCCCGAGCGCATCCCTGCCGAAACCGGTGAGCACGACCTCGTCCTCTCGCGGCTGCTCGATGATCCCCGCTTTGATCAGGTAGCCGAGGATTTGGCCGATCTGGTCCGGGTTGACCTGCAGCGCGTCGCGCAAATCCTTTTGATTGCTGCGGCCCGAACGCTCCGACAAGTATTGGAGGGCGCGTTTGGCGCTTTCTTCGAGGTTGAATTCGGGGGAAGTCGCAGGGTCGGCGGCGGTCTTGCCGACATTCATCGTCTGCAGAAAAGTGCCAAAAGCGTTGGCCCGGCTGCTCGTCATTCGGACTTCATCCATCAAGCTGCCCGACGCCCCCAGCGCCGGTTGGGCGCAGACCATAGCACGGCCAGGCAACGGCAGGGCGCAAAAGCCGCGCCGCATTCCGCCGTGAGCCGGGCCGATTGGCGTTCTGCCAAGCTGCTGTGCAGTCGCAGGGCGGTCGGCCGCCCCCGGTTTGCGCGTGTTGAGATCGACCGTGGGTCTGGGGCGTTCCCGGTGAAGCCCGCCCGATCGAGGTGGGCTGATTTGGCGACCGCGGGGTGGAGCGATGAGCGAAGATGGCCTGACGGCTTTTCCCGAGACCGAGAAATGGCTGCGGGATAACTGCGCCGATGCGGAACTGGACATACCGGCGTTCCGGCGGCGGCTGGCGCGATGCGAGCTCTCCAATTGCCGCGGCATGTGCTGCTATGACGGGGTCTACGTCGACCGGAACACCGCCGAGGTGCTGCGGCAGATGTCGCAAGCACGGCGCGCGGAGTTTCGGGAAAGCGGCGCAATCCTGCCGGCCGCGGTGATCACCGACGGGGTGTGGCGCGACGGCAGCAGCGGTTTGAAGACGGCAACCAGGCCGGCCGAGCTCCGCGCCAAAGTCGGGGACTTCCCTGCCCATTTCGACGACACCTGCTGCGTTTTTCGGATCGACGACGGCAGGTGCAGCCTGCAGACCCTGGGAGTGAAGGACGGCCGTCACCCTTGGTCCTACAAGCCGCTGGTATGTTGGCTGTTTCCGATCAATGTCTCGCCCGAGCGGATTACGCTCTACGACGAAAATACCGATCCGTACCGCTATCCCGATTACGACGGGTTTGCCAGCCGCACCTTTTGCGGCCGCACCGCCGCGCACGGCCGACCGGCCTGGGAGGTCCTGCGGCCGGAGCTTGAATTTCTCGGCCGCATCCTCGGCCGCGATTTGACGACCCCGTTCGACGCGGCCGGAACCCAAGGCGCCTGACGCGCTCCAATCCGCATGGAATGCTCAGGCGAGCGCCTTCTGCGTGTCGAGATCGTCTTCGACAAAGGCTTGGACCGCTTCGTCGATGTCGGCGTCGGCGGCAAAGCCGAGAGCGGCGGCGCGGGGCGCCGAGAGCGCCTTCGGCCAGCCAGCGACGATCGCCTCGACCGCCGGGTCGTGCCGCCAGCTGATGCGGGCGTGCGCGGCCGCGCCGCCGGCGCGGCGCACCGCTTGCGCCATGTCGCCGACCGTGACCGAAAATCCGGGGAGCTGCAACGAGCGGTTGGCGCCAAAGGCCGCGCCCGGCAGCTCGTGGGCGCGGTGCAAGGCCGCGACGACGCGGCGCGGCGAGGCCAAGGCCATGACGAGATCGGGCGAGACCGGGCAGACCGCGTCTTTCCCCGCCAACGGCTCGCGGATGATCGAGGAGGCAAAGCTCGAGGCGGCGCGGTTGGGCCGTCCCGGCCGCACGACGACGGTCGGCAGCCGCAATGCGCGGCCGTCGACAAACCCCTTGCGGGTGTAGTCGTTGACCAGCAGCTCGCCGACCGCCTTTTGCGTGCCGTAGGAGGATTGCGGGGTCAGCGGGGTGTCGTCGCCGACCGCGGGCGGCAAGGCGCCGCCATAGACCGCGAGCGAGCTGGCAAAGACGAGGCGCGGGCAGGTGCCGAGCGCGCGGCAGGCGTCGAGGACCGCGCGGGTCCCGTCGAGGTTGACGCGATAGCCGAGATCGGGGTCGGCCTCGGCCTGGCCGCTCACCACCGCGGCGAGATGAAAGACCGCCGCAGCACCCGGCCGGAGCAATTGCCGCACGGTCTCGCGGTCGGCGATGTCGCCGGTGACGAGCTTGAGGCGCGGGTCATCGGGCAACGGCAGCACCGAAGGGGCGTTGTCGGACAATACCAGCTCGTCGATCGGGCCGAGGCTGCTGCCGCGCTCGAGCAGCAGGAACGCCAGCCGGGTTCCGAGAAAGCCGCAGCCGCCGGTGATCACGATGCGCATTGTCGTCCTCGCCCCAGAGCCAGGTCTCTCGACCAGAACACGTCAGCCGCGGTTCGGCGCCGTCCCTGCCCCGCCGCATCGCAAGATTACCCCCGCTGGATCCGCCTGCGCCAGCAGCCGCTCGCCAGCGATGTCGCATGTCGGGTCGGCGCTGGTCGGCATCGCGATGACCGGATCGGCGGCGGCGCCACCGGCAACTCGAGCGAGGGGCGGGGCTTGCGGCGCGCGCTCGTTTTGTCGACTGCGTCACCCCTCAGACCCGGCGTTCGGGAAGGCTGTGACGCCTCTGTGAGCTTGACCGTCGATGCCCTGACGGGGAGGATGACAATCGGAATGTCCTATCCATATAGCGCGTTGTCGTCATAGCGTTGCAGCACGTTGTCGTCGCGCTCCGGACCGGGCCGAGTGGAGGAAGCAATGTCGGTTGGCGTAAAATTCAGGCGGTTGCGCACCATCGCCTTTGCCGGAGCCGCGCTGTCGGCAATGGCGGGAGTCGCCGGGGAGTCGACCGTCTCGGCCTGGGCGCAGTCCTACACCTATCCGCCGCAGACGACGACTTATCCGCAGCAGACGACGGCCTATAGCTATCCGCAGCAGACGGCGCCGAATTACGGCTATCAACAGCCCGCTGCCCCGGCTCCCGGCTACTCCTATCAGCAGCCGGCCTACCCGAGCTATTATCCGAATTATTCTTATTATCCCTATTCGTACCCGTATTACTCCTCGTATTCCCCGTATTACGGATATCCGGGATATGCCGGCTGGTGGGGGTGGCCCGGCTATTGGCCGATTGGTCTGTCGATCGGCTGGGGCGGCTGGTGGGGCGGCCGCGGCTGCTGCTGGGGCGGCTGGGGTGGACGAGGCTGGGGCGGACGAGGCTGGGCCGGCGGCGGCTGGGGCCATGGCGGCGGCTGGGGCGGCGGTCACGGCGGCGGCTGGGGCGGTGGCGGTCACGGCGGTGGCGGCGGCCATCGCTAACTCCGCGGTCGGCAGACACAGCGGATGAGCGCGGCGGTGGCCGTCGAGGCTCGCCTCGACCAGGTTTTGGCCGACGCGACCATCCCCGAGCTGCCGAATCACTACCGCGGCAAGGTCCGCGACAACTACGATCTTCCTAATGGCCGGCGGATCATCATCGCCACCGATCGGCTGAGCGCCTTCGACCGGATCGTTACCGCCATCCCGCTGAAAGGGCAGGTGCTGACCCAGATCGCCCGGTTCTGGTTTGACGCGACCGGCGACATCTGCCCGAACCACGTCATCGAATACCCCGATCCGAACGTGCTGGTATGCCGGCGGCTGTCGATCATGCCGGTCGAAATCGTCGTCCGCGACTATCTGACCGGCACCACCGCGACCTCGATCTGGCCGATGTACCGATCCGGGCGGCGCGAGATCTACGGCATCCCATTCCCCGACGGTCTGCGCGAAAACCAGAAACTGCCGGCGACGATCATCACGCCGACGACCAAGGCGTTCGAGGGCGGGCATGACGAGCCGCTGACCGCCGCCCAGATCTTCGAGCGCGGGCTCTTGACCCAGGGGCAATGGGAAACGGTCGCGGGGCTCGCCCTGGCATTATTCGCGCGCGGGCGCGAGTTCGCCGCCCGCCACGGGTTGATCCTGGTCGACACCAAATACGAGTTCGGCTTTGACGCCGACGGCCGGATCGTGCTCGCCGACGAAATCCACACACCCGACAGCAGCCGCTATTGGCTCGCCGCCAGCTATCCCGATCGCTTCGCCGCCGGCGAAGCCCCCGAAAGCCTCGACAAGGATTTTGTCCGGCGCTGGGTTGTGGCGCGTTGCGACCCGTACCGCGACCCGATCCCGCCGGTGCCGCGCGACATCGTCGGCGAAGCGGCGCGGCTCTATGTCGAAGTGTTCGAGACCGTCACCGGGCGGGCCTTCGAATACCCCGATCCCGCGACCCCGATCCTCGCCCGCATCCGCGCCAACCTCGCAGGTTATTTTTGAGCGAGACGGCGGAGCACGTTGCGCCATTTATGAAATGGCGAGCACGCTATTTCTATTTGTTCGAGCTACCCTAACTAAGTTAAGGAGCTGAGATTGCCGCGCTCACCTTCGGTAGGTCGGCAGGGAGGAGGTGTTGATGACTCCGTTATTACCGGACGAATTTGAGGTCGACACCCTCGAACGTCGGGTTCTGCACAAAGAATCCGGAATATGGTTCCGCTTCTACGAATATCTCAACGAAGAGGATTGGAAACGATCCGACAGCGTCATCTATCGCGACAATCCAAACTGGCCGGGAGATCGTAACCAACTCGCGGCGGCGGCCAAAAACGCCGCGCTCGTAAAGGGGATGAAGGCACGCAAGCCGACCCAC
This sequence comes from uncultured Alphaproteobacteria bacterium, assembly GCA_963712825.1. Taxonomy (GTDB): domain Bacteria; phylum Pseudomonadota; class Alphaproteobacteria; order ATCC43930; family CGMCC-115725; genus AP-15. Next base: position 428,405 of record CAVQJP010000023.1, on the reverse strand, counting down.
CATTAGACGCTAAATACTGAGAATTGCGATGGCGACGCCCGCGTGGTTGTCCGCGCTCGGCGTTGCCAGTTCAATAGCCATAGCGATCGTGGCAATCTGGGGCGAAAGAATACGGGCTGCATTGTTTCGGCCTGATCTATCGCTTGAGCTCGTGAACAATGTCGGCCAGCGCGACACTGCGAATGGCACCTTGGCCCGCTATTACCGCTTGCGCCTCACGAACCGCGCCTTGCACCCGGCAGCCCACGAAGTTCAGGTATTTCTTACCCAAATGGACATCCGCGGTCCAGACGGTCAACCTCAAACGATATTCACAGGCGCCCTGCCGCTGCCTTGGCAATATCAGCCATTGTATCCAAATACACGTACAATCGGATATAACACCATCGCTGACGTCGAGTTACTCTTTGTCTCACCGGAGTTTTTGCAGTTGACCACCACGTTTGATCCCCCAAATTTCGCAGCGAGAATGAGCGGCGGGGACCAGCACTTTTGGATTACGACGATTGCTCGCGGCCTAAATGGTGAAAGTCCGTCGTTTCGGCTCAAAACCGATTGGGACGGTCTATGGGAGTATGGGGATAATGAGATGGGCCATCATCTGAATTCTGCAGGCAGCGGACCGCGTCACAACCGGAAAGAGAACAGGACGCCGCGACCATCTGCGTGTAGTTCTCCGTCGGATTTGCGTCCTAGCCTCGCACGTTCTAGTTTATTCATGTCGGCTAGGATACCTCGGGCGCCCGATCTCGCCGGCCTTGCCGCCTAAGGAGGAACATCATGCCCAGAATCAAGCATATCGCTTTGACGACGCAAGATCCGGCAGCGACGGCCGCCTTTTACAAGGAGGCGTTCGGCATGCGCGAAATCCGCCGCAACCCGCGCGGCGCGGTGTTTCTGACCGACGGCTACATCAATCTCGCGATCCTCAACTTCAAGACCGAAAAAGATGCGGATGTGGGCGCGCATGGCGAGAATTTCAGCGGCATCCACCATTTCGGCTTTGAGGTCGAAGACCTCGACGCCGCCGCCGACCAGCTCGAAAAAGCTTCGGGCGAGCAGCTGACCGCAAAAGACGGCCTCGACATGGAAATGGCGGCGGGCAGCCATCGCAATTTCGAGATGAAATGGGCCGGCCCCGACGGCGTCGTGATCGACATCTCCCACACCGGCTGGGACAACGGGACATGACCGGCGCCATCACGATCTGCGTCGGCACCGTCGGCAGCGGCGCCTGGACGAGCCCGGACGGCGGCGACAGCTGGCGCCGGGTCGGGCGCGGGCTGGGGGGCGAAAGCCGCATTTACGGCTTGGCGGTCCATCCGCAGGCGCCGCGCACGATGTTCGCCGGCGCCGATGACGGCGTCTACCGGAGCCTCGACGGCGGGCAGAGCTTTGAGCACATCGACTCGCCGATGAACAAGATGGATGTGTGGAAGATCGCGTTCGATCCCGCCGATCCCGACACGATCTTTGCCGGGACCCGGCCCGCGGCCTTGTTTCGCTCGACCGACGGCGGCCGAGAGTGGCGCCAGCTTCCGGTCGACATGGTCGAGGACTGCCCGAATGTCGGGGTGCCGCGGGTGACGGCGCTGACCGTGGATCCCGCGGATCGCCGCGTCATTTGGGCCGGAGTCGAGGTTGACGGCGTGCGGCGCAGCCTCGATGGCGGCGAAAGCTGGACGCGCATCGCCGGCGGGCTCAGCGATCCCGACATCCACGATGTCGCGGTCCGGCCGGCAGCCGGCGGCGAAACCGTGCTGACCAGCACGCCGCGCGAGATCTTTGCCAGCACCGACAACGGCGAAAGCTGGCACGGGCTCGGGGTCGGCAAGCAGTTCGGGCTGCCCTATTGCCGCGGGCTGGCGTTGAAGGCCGACGACCCCAATACCGTCTTTGTCGCGACCGGCGACGCCGCGGTCGGCGCCACCGGCGCCATCCAGCGCTCGAAAAACGGCGGGACAAGCTGGGAGCGGCTGCCGCTGCCGGCCGAGCCCAACTCGCCGATCTGGGCGTTCGCGACCCACCGCGCCGATCCCGGGCTGATCCTCGCCTGCAGCCATTACGGCGAGCTTTACGCCAGCCACGACGCCGGCGATTCGTGGCGGAAATTTCCGCGCGAGTTCACCGAGATCCGCGCCCTCGCCTGGACCCCCAACTGAACCGGCGCTCGACAAGAGGGTCCCCTCTCTCCCGCGGTCGGGGGAGAGGGTAGGGTGAAGGGAACATTACGCCTCGCGTTCACAGCGCTTTTGATCGCGGCCACGGCGGCGGCCGATGCCGCCCTGGCTCAAGAAACGCTAACCGCGGCAGCGGTGTGGCGACCGCCGGCGGGGTTCCTGACGCGGTTCCATGCGTGGTGCGACGGGCGCAGCGGCGCCCGGTTTGACGCGTGCTTTGCCGCCGCGATGGCTAGGGCCGGCGCGTCGCCGGCAGCGCTCGATTTCACTCGGCGGCTCGGCAGCGAGGGGTATCTGCAGGCGCTTGCCCCGACCGCCGGGCCGGTCGCGGTCGCGCATGTGCTTTACCCGTTCCGCGCCAACGAAAACGACGCCTGGCTGCTGGTCAACGGCACGCCGCCCCTGATCGACGTCGACGACCGGCGAAACCTGTCCTTTGCCAGGATGCGCTCGTCCGCCGGCTACGCGCAAATCTTCCGCCGTTATCGCAACGTCACCTTTTGGCCCGGCAACCGCGGCGCAGCGGAGCCGGAGGTATCGAAAGACGGGCGCGAGCTTGTCGTCGGCTACCTGCTGCGCGACCTGTGCCATGCCTGCGCGATTGTCGGCCGGGTGCGTTTTACCTTTGATTTCGACGCCGGCGGGAGATTTCTCGGGGCCCGCCTGGTGTCGGTGACGCCAACCAGCCAGTGAGCCGCTTCCTCGGCGCAGCAGTCAGGCGGCAGCGGCCGGGGCGGGGGCCGGCGCGGTCATTGCCGGCGCATCGACCGGACGGTGCGCCGGCCGGGCATAAGCCGCCTCGAGCCGGCGAACCGCCGCATCCACCGCGAGGCGCAATCCGGTCTCGTTGAAAAACGAGCCCGGGATCATGCAGCGCGCGGCGAGCACCCGGCGGAAGGCGTCGAACAATTCGGCGTCGGGCGGTGCGGCTTCGGTCCAGAAATGATCGAGGTCGCCCTGATAGGTCAGCCCCGGCATGTCGTAGACGGCGTTGCCCAGGGCGATGACCGGCAGCCCCTTGGCCAGGGCTTCGCCGCCGACCGTGCTGTTCACGGTCACGACGCCGTCGGCGCGCGCCAGCAGCTTTGGCAGCTCGCCGCCGTCGAGCACGGTCACCCGCTCGGCCACCAGATGCTCGGCGGCGACGTGCCCGACCATGCCGACCCAGTCGACCAAGCCGCTGTCCATCGGGTGCAGCTTGACCACCAGCCGCGAATCCGGCGGCGCATGCCGGGCGAACGACCCGAGGACGGACTCGATCGCCAGCGAGGTCGCGCGAAACGGCGAATGAACCCGCATCTGGTAGTCGCAATCGAGCTGCAGCGGGAAGAAATAGATCGGCTCGCCGGTCAGCTCCTCGATTGCCGCCGCGGCGTGCCGCTCGAATTTGTGCATCAGCGCCAGCCGGCGCAGCCAGCCGGCATACTCGATCAGCTGATGATAGGGTCGGTGGGTCTTGTAATGCGGGAAGCGCCAGACCCCGGTCATCGAAGAGAGGTTGTAGAGAACGTCCTCGAATGCCCGCCGCCGGAAGCTGCCCGGAACCTTTGGCGGCCGCTCCCATTCCGGCAGGCCGTGCGCCCGTCGGCGATACCAGCCGGGGTCTTTCGGCAGCGACGAGAAGCCGTTGACGCCGCCTTCCTCGAAGGTGATCCAATCCGGCCGCATATAGCCTTCGTCGACGACGTGCACGACCAGCCGGCGCTGCCGGGCGACGCGCATCGCCGCCCGGTGCAACGGCCGGCAGTCGCCAAACAGGATGACATCGCTGATCCCTTTTTCGCTGACCAGGCCGTCGAGAAATTCCGGCCACTCATGTTCCCGGCCGTGAAAATCGACGCCGTTTGGCAGCCGCCAGAATACGCGGTCGCCGCCGTTAAAATTGACGCGGTGGACGGCATGGCCGCGCGCCGCGAGAGCGGAACCGAGCCGCTCGAAAAATCGCGACGGCATTCCTTGCAGGAAAAGGAACCCGCGACCGCTCGGGTTTACTCTGCGGCGGGTAAACATCGCGTTCCCGCCGGCCCGGTCAAACAGCGATCCAACACCACCCCCCGATGCCAGTCGCAGCGCGCTTAGGAGGAACGCCGCAGCGGTTTTAGTCCGATCGCGGCAATTTCAACCGGGATGCCGATCGATGTCCATGAATTTTTACGTGTTTCTGTCGTGCGTGGAAATTTCACCAGGCGGTGAGGTGTCGGCGCACCAATTGCGGCGCCGCCCGCCGATCTCCATCCTTTGTTAAAGTTTATGCGGTTCGCTCGGTCCCGGCTCCGAAGATTGCTTCGGACCGGGATCGAGGCTACCGATGGCACGCATTCTCCTCGCCGAACCCGATCAGCACGTCCGCCGGTTTATCGCCGGGATTCTCGCAGATTGCGGGCACGCGGTCGAAACCTGCAGCGACTCGGTCGAAGCGTCCCTGTCGCTGGCGACTCGAGCAATCGACGTCGTCGTCACCGATTTCGTACTCGGCCTCGCCGGCGGTGAAGCAAATTTGGGACGCGTTTGCGCGGCACTTGGGATTCCGACGGTCACCTTGACCGGCAGTGAAATTGTGCCTGCTCAAGGCGTGACCGAGCGACCGGCGGCGCTGCGCGAAAAGCCGTTTCGCTTTGGCGACCTGCACAACATTCTCGACGCGGTGGCGCTGCGTGAGCCGATGCGAGCCGGGGGGCCCGCGCCCGGGGGCAGCACTTATGCCCCGGTAGCGCCCCGGCGCGCGTAGAGCAAAAACTCGCGATTGCCTTCAGGCCCGAGGATCGGGCTCGCCACGGTCCCGATCACCCGCCAGCCGGGTTGGGCCGCGACCCACGCCGCCGCCCGCTCGCAGACCTCGCGCCGGATCGCCGGGTCGCGCACGACCCCGCCCTTGCCGACCTCGGTGCGCCCGGCTTCGAATTGCGGCTTGACAAGCGCTACCAGCGCCGCCTCCTCGGCGGCGAGCGCCAACGGCGCCGGCAGCACCGTCGCCAGCCCGATAAAGCTCGCATCGCACACGACGAGGTCGACCGGCTCGGGGATCTGCTCGCGCCCGAGGTTGCGGGCATTGACCCGTTCGTAGACGACGACCCGCGCGTCCTGCCGCAATTTCCAGGCGAGCTGGCCGTGGCCGACATCGACCGCGTAAACCCGCCGCGCGCCGCGGGTCAGCAATACGTCGGTAAAGCCGCCGGTCGAGGCACCGATGTCGAGCGCGGTCATGCCACTGGGATCGATCGCGAAATGATCGAGCGCATGCGCGAGCTTTATCCCGCCCCGCGAAACCCATGGGTGGTCGCGCCCGCGCACCTCGATCGCGGCGTCGTCGGAGAGCGGCTCGCCCGCTTTCAAAACCCGGCGCTCGCCGGCGAACACCAGCCCGGCGAGGATCAGCGCCTGCGCGCGGGCGCGGCTTTCAGCGAGACCGCGCTCCACCAGGAGCTGGTCGGCACGCTGCCGGACCGGCAACGCGGCCCGATGCAGCGCGGGCGGCGCGACCAGCCGGGCTAGGCCCGCGCCGGCTGCGCCGCAATCTCGCGGCCGAGCGCCGACAGCGCCATCGCCACGATGTGGCGCGCGTTGAGCCCGGCCTGATCGTATTGCGCCTGCGGGCTGTCGTGCTCGAGGAACACGTCCGGCAGGACCATGGTGCGGATTTTCAGACCATGGTCGAGCCCGCCGCTCATCGCCAGATGGTGCAGCACATGGCTGCCAAAGCCGCCGATCGCACCTTCCTCGACGGTAATCACCACCTCGTGCTCGCGCGCCAGACGGGTGACCAGGTCGGTGTCGATGGGCTTGGCAAACCGCGCGTCGGCGACGGTCGTCGACAGCCCGTACGCGGCCAGCTCCTGCGCCGCCTTCATGCACTCGGCAAGGCGTCCGCCGAGGCTGAGGAGCGCGATCGTGTTGCCCTCGCGCATGATGCGGCCGCGGCCGATGGCGAGCGGCACACCGTGTTCGGGCAGAGCCACGCCGACGCCGTCGCCGCGCGGGAAGCGAACCGCCGACGGCCCGTCCTCGATCGCGACGCAGGTCGAGACCATGTGCACGAGATCGGCTTCGTCGGCGGCGGCCATTATGATAAAGCCCGGCAGGCAGCCGAGATAGGCGAGGTCGAACGAGCCCGCATGGGTCTGGCCGTCCTGGCCGACCAGACCGGCCCGGTCGATCGCGAAGCGCACCGGCAGTTTCTGGATCGCGACGTCGTGGACGACCTGATCGTAGGCGCGCTGCAGAAAGGTCGAGTAGATCGCGGCGAACGGCTTCATGCCCTCCGCGGCGAGGCCGGCGGCAAAGGTCACCGCATGCTGTTCGGCGATCCCGACGTCGAAGCATCGCTTGGGGAATTTGTCGCCGAACAGGTTGAGCCCGGTGCCCGAGGGCATCGCTGCGGTGATCGCGACGATGCGGTCGTCGGCCTCGGCCTCCTTGATCAGCGCCTTGGCGAAGACCGAAGTGTAGGACGGCGCCTTCGAGGCCGACTTGGCCTGCGCCCCGGTAATCACGTCGAACTTTGCGACGCTGTGCCATTTGTCCTCGGCCTGCTCGGCCGACAGGTAGCCGTGCCCCTTCTCGGTGACCGCGTGCACCAGGATCGGGCCGCTTTCCTTGGTGTCGCGGACGTTTTTCAGCACCGGCAGCAGATGGTCGATGTTGTGGCCGTCGATCGGGCCGACGTAATAGAAACCCATTTCCTCGAACAGGGTGCCCCCGGTGACCAGGCCGCGGGCCAGCTCCTCGGCGCGCCGTGCCGCGTCCTCGAGCGGCTTCGGGAAATGCCGCGCCACCTCCTTGGCGATGTGCCGCAACGACATGAACGATTTCGACGACAGCAGCCGCGACAGATAGGCGCTCATCGCACCGACCGGCGGAGCGATCGACATGTCGTTGTCGTTGAGGATCACGATCAACCGCGAATCCATCGCCCCGGCGTTGTTCATCGCCTCATAGGCCATGCCGGCGCTCATCGCCCCGTCGCCGATGACGGCGATGACGTTGCGCCGCTCGCCGCGGAAGTCGCGGGCGACGGCCATGCCCAGCCCCGAGGAAATCGAGGTCGAGCTGTGCGCCGCGCCAAACGGGTCGTATTCGCTTTCCGAGCGCTTGGTAAAGCCGGACAGCCCGCCCCCTTGGCGGATCGTGCGGATGCGGTCGCGCCGGCCGGTCAAAATCTTGTGCGGGTAGGCTTGATGCCCGACATCCCAGATCAACCGGTCGTTGGGTGTGTCAAAGACATAATGCAGCGCCACCGTCAGCTCGACGACGCCGAGCCCGGCACCGAAATGCCCGCCGGTGATCGAGACCGCGTCGATCAGCTCGGCGCGCAACTCATCGGCGAGTTGGCGCAGATCCGATTCGGGCAGCCGGCGCAAATCGGCCGGAATATCGATCCGGTCGAGCAGCGGCGTCCGATTGGAGATCGGGCGAGGCGGGTTTGGATCCAATGCTGGGCTCCTCAGGTGCGGCGGCTGATGACGAATCGCGCTGCTTCTCTTAAAAGTTCCGCTCTTCCCCCGAACAAATCAAGATGCGCGACCGCCTGACCGACCAGCCGCTCGGCCTGACCGCGGGCGCGCTCGGCGCCGAGAATCGAGACGAACGTCGCCTTGCCGGCGGCGGCATCGGCGCCGACCGGCTTGCCGGTCTCGGCAGCCGAGCCCTCGACATCGAGTAGATCGTCGGCAATCTGAAACGCGAGTCCGAGATCGTGAGCGTAACCGTGGAGTGCAGCGCGGGAATCCGAGGGCGCCTTGGCGAGGATCGCTCCGGCCTCGCACGAAAACGCGATCAAGGCACCGGTCTTCATTCGCTGGAGCCGGGTGATCGCTCCGATATCGAGCGCCTGACGTTCGGCGATCAGGTCGATCATCTGGCCGCCGACCATGCCTGCGGCTCCCGCCGCGGCCGCCAGCGCGGTCACGAGCTCGCAGCGCACCGCCGGATCGTGATGGGTGTCGGAATGCGCCAGCACGCCAAACGCGGCGGTCAGCAGGCCGTCGCCGGCCAGCACCGCGGTCGCATCGTCAAACTCTTTGTGGCAGGTCGGACGGCCGCGCCGCAGGTCGCTGTCGTCCATCGCCGGCAGGTCGTCATGCACCAGCGAATAGGCATGCACCATTTCGATTGCGGCGGCGACCTGCAGCGCCCGCTCGCGGGGGACGCCGAAGAGGCGCGCGCCAGCGAGCACCAGAAACGGGCGCAGCCTTTTCCCCGGGCCCAAAGCCGCGTAGCGCATCGCCTCGTAAACTCGCGCCTCGAGATCCGGCGGGACGGCCAGCAGGTGCTCCAGCAGCGAATCGGTCAGCCGCGCCGCGTCCGTCAGCGCCGCTTCGAACGTCACCGTTTGGGACCACAGCGTCTCAGTCAAGCTTCGCCGGCTCCGCCGTAATGGCGCCGTCGGGACCGATTGCGATGCGTTCGACCCGCTGTTGCGCCTCGTTGAGCTTGCGCTCGCAATGCTGCTTGAGCAGGGCTCCGCGCTCGTAGGACAGGATCGCCTCGTCGAGCTTGACCTGCCCCGCTTCCAGCCGCCGCACGATCTGCTCGAGTTCGGCCAGGGCGTCCTCGAAACTCATCGCCGCGATTTCGGCCGGCGGGTTCGTCTCGCTCATTTGCGCTCTTGTAGCAGAATAACCGTGAGGTTGAGAGTGGGCTCCAGCACCTCGCGACAGCGTAATACCCTATAGTGGCGCGAATGCAACAACCTTGGCTCGCCGGAGAGAGCTCACGCCGCCGTCAGCACCTGGAGATGGGCCGCGGCGCTGGCTCCGAGCGCCGCCAGATCGTAGCCGCCTTCGAGCGTCGAGACCAGGCGTCCCCGCGCATGACGGCGAGCGATCTCGACGAGCTTTTCGGTGACCCAGACATAGTCGCTCTCCTCCAGCATCAGCTGCGCCAGCGGGTCGTCGCGGTGCGCGTCGAACCCGGCCGAGACGATGACCAGAAGCGGGCCGAAATCGTCGAGCGCCGGCAGCACGCGCTCGTTGAACGCGCGGCGAAACGGCCCCGATCCCGACATCGGCCGCAACGGCACGTTGACGATGTTGCCGACCCCGGTCTCGCTCGCCGCACCGGTGCCGGGATAGAGCGGGTATTGATGCGTCGACGCGTAGAACAGGGTCTCGTCGGCTTCGAAGGCCGCCTGCGTGCCGTTGCCGTGATGGACGTCGAAATCGACCACCGCGACGCGCTCCAGGCCGTGCACGTCGCGGGCGCGGAAGGCGCCGATTGCGGCGTTGTTGAACAGGCAGAACCCCATCGCCCGGTCGGGCTCGGCGTGATGCCCCGGCGGGCGCACGGCGCAGAACGCGTTGTCGGCCTGCCCGGCGACGACGGCGTCGACGGCGGCGGTCACCGCCCCCGCCGCGCGCAACGCCGCGCGGCCCGAGGCCGGCGACAGCACCGTGTCGGCGTCGATCGCGACGTGGCCCGCTTTCGGGACCGCGTTGAGGATGCGCTCGACGTGCCGGCGGGGATGCGCCCGCAACACGTCGTCGATCGCCGCCTCCGGGGCTTCGCGCCGCTTGAGGCCGGCAAATTGCGGCGCCGAGAGCGCCGCCAGCACTGCCCGCAGACGCTCCGGCAACTCCGGATGATTGCTGCCGGGATCGTGCTCGAGACAGACCTTGTGGGTATAGAGCAGGGTGGTCATCGCAACCCCTCGCAAACAGGCTGCGGCCAGTGTTGCAGATCCGTGCCGCCGCCAAAATCCGAATCGCCGACCGGGCCCGATGCCGCAAATCAGCGCCAGCGCGCCGCGTGAAAGCCGAGCGCAGCCCAGCCGATCAGCAGGGCCGTGCCGCCGAACGGGGTCACCGCGGCGAACCCGGCCAATCCCGTCAGCGCCAGGGCGAACAGGCTGCAGCTGAACAAGAAAAATGCCGGCGACAAAGCTCCACCCCGCAATCGCCAACATCAGGCCGGCCCGGTCGCTGCGTCCGGCGATCGCAACCAGCGCCAGCAGAGCCGCGGCGTGAACCAACCCATAGAGCGCCCCGGTGCGCAGCAGCTCCGCCGCGCGGGCGCCGCCGCCGTGAGCCGCGAGCGCTCCGGCCGTCACCGACAGAAAGCCGCCCAGGGCCGCGGCGGCAGTCCAGGCGCGCGTCATCGCCGCGCTGCCCGCTCGGCGAGCGCGGCGCGGTAGAGGCCCAAGGTCGCCCGCGCGACGACCTCCTCGCCAAAGCGCTGCTCCGCCAATGCCCGGCCGTTGCGTCCCATCGCCGCGCGCCGCGCCTGGTCGGCGGCGAGCGCCGCGACCGCGTCGGCCAATGCCGCGACATCGCGCGGCGGCACCAGGATGCCGCTCTCGCTGGTCCCGGTCAGCACCGCCTCGCGGCAGCCCGGCACGTCGCTGGCGATGATCGGGCGGGCGCAGGCGGCCGCTTCGAGCAATGCCTTGGGAATACCCTCGCCATAGGTCGAAGGCAGCACCGCAATCGCCGCATGCCGCCACACCGCGCGCACGTCGGTCACTTTGCCGAGCCACGTCACGCCCGGCTCGGCGGCGAGCGACGCGAGCGATTGCGCGGAGAGCGAGCCGGGGTTGTCGGGATCGGTCGGGCCCGCGAGCAGCAGCTCGACCGGCACGCCGCGGGCGCGCAGCAGGCGGATCGCGGCTACTGCATCGAGCACCCCCTTGTCGCGCAGCATGCGCGAGACGAGCGCGACCGCGACCGTGCCGCCTTCCGGCGGCGGCAGCGGGGCGAAATGGCGAAGATCCACGCCCGATCCCCTGACCAGCGCGATCTGCCGCCGGTCGATCCCGAAAGCGGCGAGCGCCGCGCCGTCTTCCGGGTTTTGCACGATGACGCGGCTGCCGTTCCTGGCGGCGGCCAGGCGCAATGCTGCTCCGAGCGCCGGCCGGCGCAGCCGCGCGCCGAGACCGCCTGCCGAAAACCCGGCGCCGAGACCCATCACCGAGTCGATCACGGCCGGCGCCGTGCCCGCTCGCCCGAAGGCGAGCGAGCGCGCGAGGCCGCCGAACAACACCGGCTTCAACGCGACGTGGTGCAGAATATCGGGGCGTTCGACCTGGTAAAGCCGGGTGATCGCAGCAATCGCCCGGGCCGCGCCGGCGAGCCCGTCGCCGCGCCGCCGCCACGGCAGCGGGCGAAGCGCAAAGCCTTCGTCGGCGATCGGTCCGCCATGCGCCCGCACCCGCGTCGCGACCACGACCTCGAACCCGCCGTCGCGCGCCGCCCGCGCGACCGGCAGCCGGTGCGAGCAGAAATACCAATCCTCGGTGACGAGAAACAGCAGCTTCGGCCGCCGCGGCCGGTCGCGCGCGGCGGGCAGCTCGGAATAGGGGCGGATCGTATCGTCGAGAGCCACGCGGCGTTCGCGAGAAAGGGTCACGGATCGGCCCCGGCCGGTCTTGCCGCGGGGCGCGACCCTCTCTAATGCAATTACCGCCGCTTCGCTCGCGCAAATTGGCGGCGGGCCGGCTAGCGAGACACCGGGAGGACACGAGCTGGCGCGCATCCTGGTCACCGGCGCTGCGGGCTTTATCGGCCGCGCGCTGTGCCGCGAATTGGCGCGGCGCGGGGACAGCGTGCTCGGCATCACACGCGGCGGCGCCGAACCGATCCCCGGCGTGATCTTGTGCGCGGTCGGCGTCATCGGCCCGCGGACCGACTGGCCGGCTCATCTCGACGGCGTCGAGGCCGTGGTCCACCTCGCCGGCAGCGCCCACCGCCCGGTCAGCAGCGCCGCCGCCGTGGACGAGGCCGAAGCCGCCGCCGCCCTGGCGCGCGCCGCTGCGCAGGCCGGCGTGCGCCGCCTTATCCATGTCAGCTCGATCCGCGCGATGGCCGAGGCGACCGCACCGGGAACCCGTTTGCGTGCCGACGACCCGCCGCGACCGACGGACGCCTATGGCCGCGCCAAGCTCGCGACCGAGCAGAGGGTGCTGGGAGCCGCCCGCGAGGCCGGGCTCGATTTCGCGATCCTGCGGCCGCCCTTGGTTTACGGGCCGGGAGCCAAGGGAAATTTCCGGGCGCTGATCCGGCTCGTCGCAAGCGGTGCGCCGCTGCCGTTTGCCGCGCTCGACAACCGCCGCAGCCTGATCGCGCTCGACAATTTGATCGACCTTGTGGCCCTGGCCTGTGTCCATCCGGCCGCCGCCGGCCGGGTGCTGCTGGCGCGCGACGACGCCGACCTCTCGACCCCCGAGCTGATCCGCGGGCTAGCGCGCGGGGTCGGCCGCCCGGCGCGGCTGTTTTCGGTCCCGCCGGCGGTGTTGGCGGCAATGCGCCGGGTGCCGCCATTGGCGCCGGCGCTGTCGCGGTTGACCTTGTCGTTGCAGGCCGACGACGCCGAGACGCGGCAAACGCTCGGCTGGTCGCCGGCGGTGGCGACCGCAGCCGCCCTCGCGGCCGCGGCCCGCAGCTTTGCGCGGCGCTGACGCGAACGGTGCGCCGCTCCACGGCGTTGGCGCACAGGAGCTCACGACGCGGAGCTCCAGACCCGGAGAAACAGATGAGCGGCCGCTTCGAAGACCCCGCCCTGATTATCGACGCCGTCGCTTACGTGATCGAGCTTTACCGGGAGCTGACCGGGGAAAACGGGGCGCCCACCGCCGGCACCCAGAACCAGGCAGTCGATTTGATCCGCGCCGACCCGGCGCTCTGCCGCGCCGTCAGGCGATGGGGCGAGCGCAACCGGGTCGACGAGGCGACGACCGCGGCGCCGCAGCGCCTTCCCTGCGACGAGACATATCGCCGGGTGTGGACGTTCATGCTTTCGATCATGGAGCCGCCGGTGTTCATGCGCCACGATCGAGGCTGATCGCCACCGATATTTTGCGCTATACGGGGGTGCGCGGAACGGACCGGCGGAATGCCGGGTTTCGGCGGGTAGGAGGGTGCGGTGCCGAGCTTCGACGTGGTTTCGCGGATCGACCTTGCCGAGATCGACAACGCGATTGCCGGAATAACCCGCGAGATTTCGACGCGGTTCGACTTCAAGGGCAGCAAATGCTCGGTCGAGCGCAAGGAGGGCGCGCTGACCGTGCTCGCCGACGACGACCTCAAGCTCAAGCAGATGCACGAGCTGCTGAAGGTGCACATGACCCGGCGCAAGGTCGAGCCCGGCGCGCTCGACTACAAGCCGCCGGAAAAGGCGTCGGGCAATGCGGTGCGGCAGACGATCGCGTTGCGCCAGGGTGTGGACGCCAACCTCGCCCGCCAGCTCGTCCGCGAGCTCAAGGACAGCAAGCTCAAGGTGCAGGTGTCGATCCAGGGCGAGGAAGTGCGGGTGACCGGCAAAAAACGCGACGACCTGCAGGATGCGATCGGCGTGATCCGCGGCCTCAAGATCGAGCAGCCGCTGCAATACGTGAATTTTCGCGAGTAGCTCCGCGGGATCAGTACCCGGTCGCGATGTCGACTTCCTGCAGCAGCCGCCCGCCTGCCTCGATACTGCGGATGTTGGCGGCAATCTCGGTCACGAGCTGGGCGACGGTCGGGCGCCGCGCGACATGCGGCATGACCGTGACCTTGGGGTGCAGCCAAAGCGGGCTCTCCGGCGGCAGCGGCTCGGGCGCCAGCGCGTCGAGTGCGGCGTAGGACAATTGCCCCGAATCGAGCGCCCTGATCAGATCTTCGTCGACGACGTGCTTGCCGCGCCCGACATTCACCAGCATCGCCCCCTTCGGCATCATCGCAAAGGTCCGGGCGCAGAAGATGCCCTCGGTCTCGCGCGTCAGCGGCAACAGGCAGACCGCGATGTCGGTCTGGTTCAGAAACGGCTCGAGCTGGTCGCGGCCATGGAACAGCGGAACCTCGGCCGCCTCTCTTGGCGAGCGAACCCAGGCCTGGACCGGAAAGCCGAGCGACCCCAGCACCAGCGCCGGCGGCTTTGCCATCATGCCGTAGCCGAGAAAGCCGACCCGCCGCTCCTCGGGCCGCACGATCCGGGTCCGGCGCCATTCGCGATTGGCCTGAGCCGCCTGATAGCCCGGCATGTCGCGATGCAGGCGCAGCACGTGCATGACCACGTACTCGGTCATCATCGGGTCGCCGCCCGGCGGCTCGACCTTGCCCAGCGGCACCTTGGGCATCTTCGGGTGATGGATAAACGCCTCGACGCCGGCCGAGCGGCTGAACATCGCCTTTAGATTTGGCAGTTCCGGCAGCACGTCGAAATTGGGCCGCATAAAGGCGAGATATTCGACATCCGCCAAATCCCCGGCATCGGGCCAGATGCGAAGCTCTTTCTCGGGAAGCAGGTCGTCAACGGTGTCCCGCCAAGCCTTTGCATTGCCAATGTGTTTATCAAGATCGACTATCAGCAGCGCCATTATTTTCTCCTTACAGCTATGGGCCAATCAGGGGGCCCACGCGGAATCGATCGTTGTCGTCGCCCCCGCGAAAAGCGGGGGTCCAGGGCGGGCGCTGGGCACTAGAACCGGATACCCGCTTTCGCGGGAATGACGACAAAGCTCGAGAAGCCGAGATTTGATCCTGGCCAGGGCTTAAACCCTGTTATCGCCGGCCGGCTTGCGCGTGGGCTTTGTCGAAATCGGGGATATTGCTCGCCGAGGCCACCTCGCCGAGCCGCGATCCGCGGGTCACCGCGAGCGCCGCCCGCGCCGCGTCGTTTTCGCTGATCTTGGCCATGATCGCGTCCTTGGCGCGGTCGAAGACGCCGCGGTTGGTCGCGACGAAATGTTGCGACTGGCGCAGCCCGGCGAGATAGCCGTTGACCTCGGGCACGACGTAGCGCGCCACCATGTCCCAGCTGCGCCGCGTGTTTTCCGGGTTGGCCCAGTCGTGGACAAAGCCGACAACGGTGCCAAAGCCGCCGCTGACCTCGAGGACCGATTTGATCCGCTTCACCAGATCATCGGGCGTGCCGATCGTCGCCGCGGCCTCGTCGGCGAACGCGGTCTTGTCGACCGCCTCGTCGGGATCGCTGAACGGCTTCGCGCCCGGCCGCTGCAAGGTTCCGACGACATATTGGTTGTGGTGGCGCAACAGACCTTCGCGGGCTTCGGCGCGCGCCTGTTCGCGGGTCTCGGCGATGTGCCAGCTCAGCAGCACCCGCCAGTCCTTGCGGTCGACGCTCGTCCCGTGCTTTGCCGCCGCGGCCTCGGCAAAGCCCCATTGCGTCGGCAGCGCGTTCAGCCCCTCGCTCGACATCGACCCGATCGAGATCACCCCGATCCCGTGCTTGCCGGCCAAGGTCATGCCCGACGGGCTGATCTGCGAGGCGACCGCGAACGGCATCTCCTCCTGCAGCGGCAGCAGCTGCAATGCCGCGTCCTGCATCGTGAACCAGTCGCTTTTGGCAGTCACCCGCTCGCCCTTGAAGAGCCGCCGGATGACCGCGATCGCCTCGTCCTGGCGGTCGCGCTGGACCATCGGGTCGATGCCGAGGGTGTGGGCGTCCGAGGCAAGCGCACCCGGACCCGAGCCGAAGATCGCCCGTCCGCCGGTCATGTAGTCGAGCTGCACCATCCGCTGCGCGACATTGAACGGGTGGTGGTAGGGCAATGAGACGACGCCGGTGGCGAGCTTGATCCGGTGCGAGCGCTCGCCCGCCGCGGCGAGGAACATCTCGGGCGAGCCGATCATCTCCCAGCCGCTCGAATGATGCTCGCCGCACCAGAATTCGTCGTAGCCGAGCCGGTCGAGCTGCTCGACCAAGTCGAGATCGCGGCGGAACTGCAACATCGGATGCTCGCCGACCGGATGGTGCGGGGCGAGGAAGGCGCCAAAATTCAGACGCGGCATGACGGGTTCTCCTCAGGGTTCTTCATTTTTCGGCGTCATGGTGAGCGAGAATGGGGTTCTGGCTCCCGATTTGCGCCGGGCCGGTGACGACTGCCGGCGGTCAGACGCCTTCGACGATGCGCAGGTCGCGGTCGGCGCCGTTGCCGAGCACCTTAAGCGCGGCCTGGTAATCTGCGCTGTCATGAGCCGCGGCCGCCTGCTCGACACTGTCGAATTCGATGATTACGACCCGTTGGACGAGCCCCGCTTCATATGCCTTGGCAGCGGTCCCGCGGGCGAGAAATCGTCCGCCGGCGGCGGCGATCGCCGGACCGGCGAGCTTGGCGTAGCCCGCCAACGCCTCCGGATTCGAAATCGCGCGATACGTCGCGACCCAATACGCCTTTGCCATCGTTATTCTCCATCCGACCGACATTTCGCGGGAGCCTAGCGCCGTGCACCGCAGTTCGCCAGCACCCAGACACCGGCAGCAGGAAGAAGCTGGCGGCGAGAGCTTTGACGTGGCCTACCTCGTGCTGAGCGGCACGACGACCGCGGCACGCGGTCCCGAGCTTCTGCGTGGGCTGGTCAGTGTTGGCTTTGCGACCGTCATCGCGCTTCCGACCCCGAACGCCGCGCGCGTGGTCGCGGTGCGCGACCTCGCCGATGTCGAGGGTGCGCAGGTTGTTGAATCCTATTTCGACCTGGCGATCCGCCCGCGACCGCCGCGCGGGATCGTGCTGTTCGCGCCGTGCAGCTTCAATTCGCTCAACAAGCTCGCGCACGGCATCGCCGACAACCTTGCGCTCTCCTTGGTTGCCGAGGCGATCGGGCGCGGGACACCGGTCATCGTCGGTCCGTCCTTGAATGCGCCCCTTCTCAACCACCCCGAGGCTCGGGCATCGCTTGCGAAGCTGCCGGGCTGGGGCGTGACCGTCGTCCCCCCGGTCGACGACGGCGAGGGGCCGCGGCTCGCCCCGACCGCGGTTTTGCTCGATGCCGTTCGCCCATACCTGCGCCGCGGCTGACGCTCCCGACGAATGCTGTCGATCCTGGTTGCTGCGGCGGCGCGAAGAGGGAGACAATTGCACTCACAGACCTGAATGTCCGGGGAATCCGGTTGGGAGATCGAAAATGGAATTGATCCTCTACTACGCGCCCAACGCTTGCTCGCTGGTGCCCTACGTGACCTTGACCGAGGCCGGTGCGCCGTTCGAGGTGCACGCCCTCAACTTCCGCCGGTCGCAGCACATGGCGCCCGAATATCTGCGGCTCAATCCCAAGCACAAGGTGCCGGTGCTGGCGATCGACGGCGCGCCGTTGACCGAGAACGTCGCCATCCAGATCTGGATCGCCCGGCATTTTCCGGCGGCGAAGCTGCTTCCCGCCGACCCGATGCAGGAATTGCACGCGATCTCGCTGCTGGCGTGGTGCGCCTCGGGCATCCACCCGTTCCTGTCGCGCATCAATTCGCCGCCGCGCGTCTGCGACCTGGCGGGCGCGGAGCCGTCGGTCCGCCGGCTGGCGCAGCAGCAGCTGTTCGAGAACTACCAGATCGCGGAGGACAAGCTTGCCGGCCGCGAATGGTTCTTCGACCATTTCACCGCGGTCGACGCTCATTTCTTCTGGTGCTTTCGGCGCGGCACCCAATTCAATCTCGATCTGTCCCAATTCAAGAATTGTCTGGCGCATTTCGCGCGGATGAAAGAACGGCCGAGCGTGCAAAAGCTGCTCGCCTACGAGCGCGAGGTGCGGGCCCAGTTCGCGCAAGCGGCTTGAGGGTGGAAGAAGTTGAGTGACTGATTGTATAAAACCGCGGCAGAAGCTCTCAGCGTCCGCCCTCAGACGAGACGAATGACGACCAAGACTTGATATCGCGTGGCTGATTTCGGGAGGCATCAAGTTTAGGGTCCAGCAGCTCGCCTATATTTTCTGTTTTGCTTCCTTCCCGCTCGATTGGGTTTCGGCTGTCCGTTTTTGCGGTACGCCGGCGGGGATCGGGAGCGGCGGCGCTCTGTTCATCGGGTTGATGCTGTCTGCGCTGCTCCTCCGCAGGAGGCGTTCCGTAGACCCGCCGCGCTCACCGGCAAGGGGGAAGTTCAGTCATGGCGTTCAAGGTCCAGGTCGGCCCGCCGCAAATCTCGATCCACCAGGGCCAGACAGTGCTGATCACCGAGCAGGACGGGCAGATCCAGTGGCCGAGCGAAAAGGGGCTCTATTTTCTTGACACGCGGATTGTCAGCAGCTGGGCCGTCTACGCCAACGGCGAACCTTGGGACCTCTTGAACGGGGGTGCGATCAGCTATTATGCATCGCGCATATTCCTGACCAACCGCTCCTTGCTCACTGAAGACGGCGCGATCCCGCCGCGCGCCCTGGGCCTCACCATCAGCCGGTCGATCAGCGGCGGCGTGCACGAAGACCTCGACGTGACCAACAACAGCATGAATCCGGTAAAATTTCAGCTTGAGGTCGCGCTGCGCTGCGACTTCGCGGACATCTTCGAGGTCAAATCGGGCCGCATCGTGCGGCGCGGGCGGATTGCGACGCAATGGTCGGAACACCGCCAGCAGCTGCGCACCACCTATCGGAACGCCGACTTCAGCCGTTCGGTGACGATTTCTCCGGGCCGGTCGCCGACATCGGCGGTATACGCCAACGGCCGGCTCAGCTTTGAGGTGGCGCTCGAACCGGGTGCCGCTTGGCATTGCTGCCTACTCTATGCGCTGGCCGACGGCGGCAAACATTTTTCGTCGCCAACCGACTGCATCGGCCTCAGCCACAAGTCGCAGCACGCCGAGACGACGGCGGACTGGCTGAAAAACGTGGTCAAAATCCAGACCAGCAACGAGGAATTCTATCGCCTGTTTCGCCAGGCGCTCGAGGACATGGCCGCCCTTCGCCTGCCGATCGCGGGCACCGATCACATGGTCTTTCTGCCCGCCGCCGGGCTCCCCTGGTTCATCGCTCCGTTTGGCCGCGACAGCCTGATCGTCTCGCTGCAAAACACTCTGATCTACCCTGAGTTTGCGCGTGGCGCATTGGAAATCCTCGGCTCTCTTCAGGCGAAGGAAGAGGATGATTACCGCGACGCCGAGCCGGGGAAAATACTTCACGAAATCCGCTATGGCGAGCTTGCGCATTTCAAGCTGATCCCGCACACGCCGTACTACGGTACTGCGGATGCGACGCCGCTCTACTTGGTGACCTTGCATGCCGCCTGGCGCGCGACCGGCGACCGGGGCCTCTTGGAGCGCCACCTCGAGACCGCCGAGGGATGCTTGTCCTGGATCGACGATCATGGCGACCGCGACGGCGACGGATTCCAGGAATATCAGACCCGATCGCCGGTCGGCTACGAGAACATGGGCTGGAAGGATTCCGGCGACTGCGTCGTCTATCCCGACGGCTCGCTGGTCAAAGGGCCAAAGGCGCTCTGCGAGCTGCAAGGCTACGTCTATGATGCCTGGACACGGATGGCCGAGGTGTTTGACGCGCTCGGCAAGCCGGATCGCGCGCAGGCGTTGCGCGCGAAAGCCAGCGCGCTGTTCGACCGCTTCAACGAAGCCTTCTGGGACGAAGAGCTCGGCTTTTACGCCTACGCGCTCGACGGCGATAAAAAGAAGGTGCTGACCGTCGCATCCAATGCCGGACACTGCCTCTGGTCGGGCATCGTGCCCCCGGAACGGGCCAAGAAAGTAGTGGAGCGGCTGACGGCGCCGGACATGTGGACCGGATGGGGCATTCGCACGCTGTCCGCCGATAACCCGGCGTTTAATCCCTACAATTACCAGACCGGCGCGATCTGGCCGCACGACAATGCGATCATTGCCATGGGCTTCAAGTTCTACGGGTTCGGAGTCGAGGCGGCGCGTGTCGCGCACGACACCAGCATTGCGGCGAGCCACTTTCTGCTCAATCAGCTGCCCGAGCTGTACAGCGCGTTCGAGCGCGACGAGACGAGCTTTCCGGTGCAGTATATCGGGGCGAATGTTCCCCAAGCCTGGGCCGCCGGTGCAGCCTTTATGCTGACGCAGGCGCTGCTGGGGTTCCTGCCGGACGCCCCGCGCAACAAGCTTTACGTCGACCCGTCCCTTCCGCGGTGGCTGCCGGACCTGACCGTGCAAGACCTTCGCGTCGGCAAGCACAAGCTCGACATACGCTTCTGGCGGGAAGGCGAGGAGACCGCGTTCGAGGTGACAAGGGGCGACCCCGAGCTGGTTGAGCGCTGCGATCTGGCGGCCAAGATCGCGCAGCTGAGGACCGCTTCCGATCCGATCTAGCATCCTGCGCCTTTCGGGGCAGGAACCCCGGCGTTTTCGGGCTAGGCGGAGAGCGGGGGGAAGTGAGACAGTCGGCAGAGCGAGTTGCTGTCGGCGGCGAACGCCAAGGGGTGACGCGATGCCAGAGGAAAAATCCCGCCATGCGCATGTGATTGCCGGCGGGTTTCCGCCCGGCTCGATGGCCGGGCACGACCACGACTATGCCCGCCTGCGGCTGTTGCAGCTGCTGGCCGAACGGGAGGTTCCGGCCTCGCTCGCCAACGATTTCGCCGATCTCGAGAAATGGCTGCCCTTGAGCCGGCTGTTGGTCACCTACGTCGCCGGCCCTTACCCCGACGCGGCGCAATCCCGAGCACTCCAAGGCTGGCTCGAGGCGGGCGGCCATTGGCTTGGCCTGCACGGGACGAGCGGCGGGCGCGCCGAGCGGGTCGAGGGCACGCGCCAGCGCCGCACCGTCAGGACCGAGCACCACGCGCTCCTCGGCAGCCGCTTTTTGACCCATCCGCCGATCCGCGAGATCCGCGTCGAGGTCAGCAATCCCGATCACCCGCTGACCCGCGGGCTCGGCGCGTCGTTTGTCGTCGAGGACGAGCCCTACTTTATCGAATTGCAAGACCCGGACGGAACGGAGATTCTGCTGACCGCAGATTACGGTCCGGGCGCCGCGTCGCCCGCGATCGGCGCGCTTTACCCGGTCGACACCTCGCTCTTGGCCGACGGCAGGACCCGCGTCCTCGGCTACACCCGTGCGGTCGGCGACGGCGGCGTCACCTATTTCGCGCTTGGCCATTGCCACAACCCGGCGATCCGCGCGGCGCGAACCTCCGACCCCGCGGACACGACCCCGCCGACCTTCCGCGGCCCGTGGGAAAACCCCGCCTTTGTCACCCTGCTGCGCAACGCGATTGCCTGGGGGACCGACGCCTGACCGCAGAACAGCTCAGCGTCGCGGTGATCGGCGGCGGCATCGGCGGGCTCACCGCCGCGGTGGCGTTGCGTCGGGCCGGGTTTGAGGTCGACGTCTACGAGCAGGCCCCGGAGCTGACCCAAATCGGCGGCGGCATCAACATGGGGCCGAACGCGGCCCGCATTCTCTATCGGCTCGGTCTCGGGGTCGGGCTCGACCGCGACGGGGTACGCCCGGTCACCAGCCACCAGCGCCGCTGGCAGGACGGCCGCACGTTGCAGCGCGCCGCGCTGAACCCGCTCTGCGAAAAGCTCTACGGCGCGCCACACATCACGATCCACCGCGCCGACCTGCTGGCCGCGATCGCGGCGGGCTTTCCGGCCGAGCGGGTCCATCTCGGCCACCGCCTCGTCGATCTCGAAGACCACGGCGACGGCGCCGCGGCCCGGTTCGAAAACGGCGCGCATGTCAAAGCCGATGTGCTGGTCGGCGCCGACGGCATCCATTCCGCGGTGCGGGCCGCCTTGTTCGGCGACGAGGAGCCGCGTTTTGCCGGCTGCGTCGCCTATCGCGGGCTGGTGCCGGCCGAGCGCATCGCCGATCTCGGGCTCGAGCGCGGCTCGCAGTCCTGGGTCGGGCCCGGCGCCCACCTCGTGCATTATTTTGTTTCGGGCGGCCGGCTGTTGAATTTTGTCGGCTGGACCGAGCACGACACCTGGAACCGCGAGGACTGGACCGACCGCGCCACGGTCGAGCGCGCGCTCGCCGCGTTTGAGGGCTGGCACCCGCAGGTCCGGCAGATCATCGGCGCGGCCGAGACCTGCTTCATCTGGGCGTTGTTCGACCGCGACCCGCTGCAGCACTGGTCGGTCGGGCACACGACCCTGCTCGGCGACGCGTGTCATCCGATGTATCCGTTTATGGGACAGGGTGCGGCCCAGGCGATCGAGGACGGTGCGGCACTCGCCGCCTGTCTTGCGGCCGGCACCGGCGATAGGGCGGCGGTCTTGCGCCGCTACGAAGGGCTGCGCCTGCCGCGGGTCACCCGGCTGCAGCAAATGTCGCGCGCCAACAAATACCGCTATCACATGCGCGACGGTCCCGAGCAGCAGGCGCGCGATGCCGAGTGGGCCAGGGCCGCCGACCGCGCCCCCGAGGCGTTGCGCTGGCTCTTCGCCCACGACCCCGCGGCACTCGAGCCCGCAACCGCGTAGCCACGGCGCCGGCGTCCCGCCCGCCCGATGATGCGGTGGGCGCGCATTAGCTCTCGGCGGACGGCGCCTGGATTTCGTCGAGTCCCTTGTAGCGATAGACGATGACCGAGCCGAACCAGGCGGCGATGAACAGGCCGATGACGGCCACCCCGAGCGCGGGGAAGTTGCCGTTCAGCGCGCCGACGCCCTCCCAGAAGGCGCCTTTGAGCGCGAGCCGGTCGCCCATCAACCCCAGCGTCTCGACGCCGCCGACCAGAACCGCGACCGCGACCGACACGAAGGTGATGGTCAGATTGTAGTAGAGCTTGCGAATGGGCTTGATGAACGCCCAGTCGTAGGCGCTCAGCATCAGGATGCCGTCGGTGGTGTCGATCAGCGACATCCCCGCGGCGAACAGTGCCGGGAACAGCATGATCGACCAGATCGACACGCCTTTGGCGGCGGCGGTCGCCGAAACGCCGAGCAGCGCCACCTCGGTCGCGGTATCGAACCCGAGCCCGAACAAGAGGCCCAGCGGATACATGTGCCAGCTCTTGCTGACGAGCCGGAACAGCGGCCGGAACCAGCGCGCGAGCAGGCCCCGGCTGTTGAGCAGCAGATCGAAATCCTCCTCGACGTAGCGGCCGCCGCTACGCACCTGCCGGAAGGTCCGCCAGACCCCGCGCAGAATGACCAGATTGGCGGCGGCGATGGCGAACAGGAACAGCGCCGATACGCTGGTGCCGACGACGCTGCCGATTTCCTCGAGCCGGCCGAAGGACCCTGCCAGCGCCGTCGCCGTGCCGGCGACGCCCGCCGCGGCCAGGATCACGATCGTCGAGTGGCCCATGGCAAAGAACAAGCCGGCCCCGATCGGCCGCTTGCCTTCCTGCATCAGCTTGCGGGTCGTGTTGTCGATTGCCGCGATATGGTCGGCGTCGACCGCGTGACGCAGGCCGAACCCATAGGCCAACAGCGCGGTGCCGAGCAGGACCGGCTGGTCGCCAAACACCAGCGCCGCCCACCCCCACACGGTCAGATTGGCGAGGATCAAGAGGGCGTAGACGGCGGTGATCTGCCTGCGGAGCGGCGCCGGCTGGCGCAGGGTTCGGCTCAGCAAGGTGAGCATGTCGGCCCCCCTCTCAGCTCACACGTCATCGCAGAATAAGCCGCCCATGACAGCCGCTTGCCGGGATTTTGCCATGTTGAACCATCACGCACGGGTGCCTGCGGACTGTGGCGTCATTCTGGGCTCCGAGTGGGAGCTCCTTGCGTAACATCAACGCCAGTCGACTGTTGCAACCTCACCCCCGACGATCGTGACCGTACCGCTCGGATGCTGCGCTTTTTCCCAAATCTCGTAGTCGCCGGCGCTAAGCCCCGGAAAGACCGCGGCGAAAACCGGCTGGTCGTTAATTCTCCGTTCCAGGACCTCGACGTGGACCCTTTTCGCGTCGCTCCCCCGCGGGCTGACCACCTCGATTTCCCGGCCGCGCAACCCGGCGTCGGTATAAATGACCAGTGCGCCAATGTCCTGGCCAATGTCCAGCACGACAGTTTCGGAATGGATCCGGTCAACGCGTTCTTCAGACATTTGCCGTCTTCTCCTCTTGGTCTGAGATGCCGTTTCGATATTGCTCCGGTCCAGATCCGCACCTGGTCATCTGCCCCCGAGCACTGGAGCGGGCGAGGCGACCGGGCGTAGGCGGTCCGCCGAGCTCCTGTGCGCGATCGGGCGGACGAGCAGCGGCGCCGACTAGCTCGGGTTGTAGAACCCGGCGTACGGTACTCCGAGATAAGGGAAGCTCGTCAAAAACGGGGAGCTGACACTACTGGGGTCGAGGCCGTCGGTGACCACGGATGCAGCCGCGTCCGGGGTGAACGACGGATCGACCAGCGGGATGGTAGCCCCGGCAATGGCGCGCAGCTCGATCGTAAAGACGTCGTCCGTCACCCGGCGCCCATTGGGAAAGCCGGCGAGGTCGCCTCCCAAAATCCCGAAGATGCTCGGCGTTGTCGCCGGTGCAATAGCCATGTTCAAACGCAGCAGATCCGCCAGCGTCGGCCCGGTGAAATTCTGAAAGTTGGGTATGACGCCGGTCGGGATGCCGGTCAGAAGAATGGCCACAAGGTCGGCTCGGGGCTTGCTGTAGGCGGCGAGATGAGGGAACACCCCGGGATAGACCTCGACCAGCCGTTGGGGGACCTCCGGGTGCTGGACATGGCTCAGAAACTGCTTGTCGTTCTTGGGCGGCTGGGTATTCCACAAATCCTTGAGCCCAAGCGGGATGATGACTTCGTTGAACAAGGGGTCGCCGAGCCGCGACACCTGCACAAACGGTCCAGCCTTGACGACTTGTCCATTCGGCACGCGAACCGTCGCCGTCTGCCGGCTCGCCGAAGCGTAGACGCCGATGACCGCGCGCGGGTCATTTGCATTTGTCGGATTGGAGCCGTCGCGGGTCAGCATGCTCTTCGGCAGCTGGATCGCGATCGTGTGGACGTTGAGCCGGTTTGTCCCGTTGACGCCCGGGGCGGCGGCCATCGGGTTGATATGCAGATTCTGGAACGGCCGCAGATCGAGGAGGTCGAAGACCGAGCCCAAATCGACATAGAACCCCTCCGCACGCTGCCCGGCAAACACCCTCTCGCCGGTGGGCAAACGGTGGACGGCTTCCTGGGCGAGTGCTGGATAGTCTGGTGTCGAAAACGGCCCGATATTGCAGGGTGGACAGGCCAGCGCCTCGGCCAGGACCGCCCCGCGGCCATTCTTCACTCGGGTCACCGAATACAACTGGCGCTTGTTCCAGTTCGGGTCGTCCAGCGAGCTGATCGTTCCGGTGTTATACAAAAAGGTGTTAGGGTTTTGCAGCGTGGTCTTGAAAAGGAATTGATAGGTGATGTCGGCGACGCCATCCCCGTCATTGTCGATGTTGATCTCATAGAGCACGTCATCGCCGAACTCATAAAAGTTCGGTCCGCCTGGCGGCCACTCGAAAGGAATGTAATTGGCGATCAGAGTGACCGTGCTCGGACTATCTGGGCTGACAAACGCGTAGACGTCGGTGTTGTCTGCTACCGGGTCCTTGGAAATCTCCGGGGCTTCACGGTGGGATGACATATGTGTACCTCTCCTGTTCGTGTTTTGCTCAAACTGACGCTGGCGATCCCAATATCTGACCATCGCCCCGTGCGCCTTCAGCGCAGGGCCATGTCCGCTGCGGAAAGCGGGGTCCAGCCCCTGGCTTGCCGCTTTCGCGCGAGTGAACGCCCCGGTTTATCTGTCGGAATTCCTGTCCGGCCGGGCTGTCAGCCTGGCAAACGAGCGGCGGCGCTGCGGCTGCGGCTTTGTCAGCCGCGCTCGCCCTCGCGCGCCGCCTCTCTCAGGCGTGCAACAATCCGGGTATCGCGAAGGACGACCTGCCGCGCACCCACGAGAAGCGTCATCTCGCCCGTCGCTGCATTATTGACATGGACGACCATCGCGTCCGTTGGCGCGGCGTAGAACGGCGGCGCCGAAGCTTCGGGGGCGTGGCGAATGGCGGCCAGGGCCGGCACGGTCGGCAGCAGGCTGAGGGTCGCCGCGGTTACCGGGGTGTTCTGAAGAAATGAGCGTCGGGTAAGCTTTGCCACTGTGCTCTCCTTTCCTTCTGACGTGGTTGCTGCTCCGGCCTATACATGGTTCTGCGGTAGCCTTGATCGCTTTTACAGTGGATTGTGGAGGACGAACGCTTGAGTTTCGAAGACGGTCTCATTACCAACCCCGGCTCGGCCGGTCACGTTTGCGTGAGCCTCCGTTCGCCTCGCAGGGCATCGGCTGTGCCCTGAAGCGCGCCCTGCGCGCCAGGGCGGGCGCGGCAAACAGATTGACGGCGACCACTGCCGGGGGGCGACGCCTCACAGGACTTCTCCCGCTGTCGGGGCGACTGGAACTGGCCGCTCCCGGCGTATACGCGCCCCTGCGCCGAACGGATGCAGGCGAGACGAAAATTTACATCACGGAAAAGTCGGCGAGTGTCCGCCGCGCGGAGCGTTGCGCCGGCTTTGCGCCCACGACCGCGCCGCCCTCAAGCCGACACACGCGAGCAGCGGCGGCGGATGAGACGGCACGACGTAACCAGACCGCTTTTCATGTCCGACGGGTGGCGTTAACATCGCGTCAGAAGAACTTCGGGCGCCCCGACGCGCGCGGAGCAAAAAGAAAACCGGGCGCCATTTGGACGCCCCGCGAACCGGGAGAAACGCGATGAGCGCAACCGACACGTTTGGGGCTCCGCTGTCCGAGGCCGAGCACGCCCGGCAATTGCGCCGCGCGATGGTCGCCAGCACTGTCGGCACAATAATCGAAGCTTACGACTTCCTGCTCTACGTGATTGTTGCCCCGCTGGTCTTTGCGAAGTTGTTTTTCCCGTCATCGGTCCCGCTGATCGGGATTTTGCAAGCCTTTGGCATCTACGCCGTGGGCTTTGTCGCCCGCCCGGTGGGTGCAATGCTGTTCGGCCATTACGGCGACCGCATCGGCCGTAAGGTGACCCTGATCGCCACTCTGCTGTTGACCGGGTTGTCGACATTTGCCGTCGGCTTTGTCCCCGGCTATGCGTCGATCGGCATCTGGGGCGCGGTCATCCTCACCGTCGTCCGCTTTATTCAGGGTCTCGGCATCGGCGGCGAGTGGGGCGGCGCCACCCTGATGGCGATGGAGTGGGCGCGGACCAACGCCCATCGCGGGTTCATCACTTCGTGGCCGCAATGGGGCGGCCCGGCGGGGTTGTTCCTTGCCAATCTCGCGGTGCTCGCGTTCAGCGCGATTTCGGGCGACCAGTTCCTGACCTGGGGGTGGCGCGTCCCATTCTGGCTCTCGATCGTGATGGTCGGGATCGGCATGTACATCCGCCTCGGCATCCTCGAGACGCCGGTCTTCTCGCGTATTGTGGAAGAACGCCGCGTCGAGCGCACGCCGGTGATCGAGGTGCTCAAGCGCCAGCCCAAGCAGATCATCCTGACCGCGCTCGCGCGGATGGCCGAGCAAGGCCCGTTCTATGTCTATGCCGCCTTCGTCTTTGTTTATGGGACAAAGGTCTCGGGTGCGTCGCGCGACTTGCTGCTCACCTCGGTTTTGGTCGCAACCGCGCTCTCGGCGGTGACGACCCCGCTGGCTGGCCACCTCTCCGACCGCATCGGCCGCAAGCGGATGTACCTGATCGGCGCGGCAACGACCGGAGTGTTCGCCTTTGTCTACTTCGCGATGATGAACACGATGGTGCCGGGGCTGATTTTTCTCGCGATCGTGCTGTCCTTTATCCCGCACGATTTGATGTACGGGCCGCAGGCGGCGCTGATCGCCGAATGCTTCACCCCGCGGCTGCGCTACAGCGGCTCGTCGCTCGGCTTTCATCTCTCGTCGGTTATCGCCGGCGGACCGGCGCCGCTAATCGCGACAGCGCTGTTCGCAGCCTTCGGCTCGGGCTATGCGGTAGCGGTTTACGTCCTCTTCACCGCAATCGTCAGCATCTGCGCTACCGCCTTTCTGCCCGACTACACCAACCGCGACATCTCGCAGGAGCACGACGCGCTCGACGCCGCACCCCGGGCCGCGGCGTCTTCTTGAGAGGGCGGGTCACGGGGATCGGAAAAAGCGCCTTGCCTCTGTGGCGAGCGCCGCGCTCTTGGGAATGCGTCAGCGAAACGCCAGCTCGCCAAAGGACAGAATGATCACCAGGGCGCCAACCCCGATGAGCGCGGTTCTGGCGGAGCCCCTGATCTCGACCTTGGTGTTGGCCGAGCCGATCCGGAGCTCGTGTTTTTCATCGCGCGCCGGCAACGCCGGATAAAATAGACCGATTATCAGCAGTAAAATGCCGATCGTCACATGGCCCAACGGCATCAGCGCAAAGAATGCAAAAAACGCGGCGAACGCGCCCCACTCGCTGAATATTGCGGGTAGTGCCGCGACGCCGAATTTGAACGCCAAGGCTGCGATCTCGCCCACGGACCGGCTCCCTGGGGACCGAAATTTCGCTCTGGCGTAACTCTATCAGATTCAACCGAAGCGTCAACCAAGCGGGCGTTGGGGTGCGCGCGATGCGACCGACGCGGAGCGATCCCGACGCTCGGCGCCGCATGCGACCCATCGGGATTGTTTCGCTGCGCTCGCGATGACGCCGCACCGAAGCGACGAGGCAATCTCGGTAGTGCAGCGTATTACGCAATCATCCGTTTGCTTCACACCGCAAGTTTGTCGAGACTATTTCGAGGCTGGTTGGACGCGATGCAGGAGCGGCGATGATGCGGGTGCTCAAAGGCGGCAGGCTGATCGACGGGACCGGCGCCGGGCCGGTCGACGCCACGGTCGTGATCAAGGACCAGCGCATCGCGGCGGTCGAGACCCGCACCTATGCCGAATGGCCGGCCGATGCCGAAATCATCGATGTTTCCGGCATGACGGTTTTGCCCGGACTGATCGACACCCACGACCATCTGGCGATGCACGGCTACGATCTGGCGCGGCGCTGGGGCATCGACGAGCCGCAGACGACCCGCACCCTGCGCACCGCGAAGGTGCTGGAGGAGACGCTCGCCGCCGGCTACACGACGATCCGCGACGCCGCCGGGCTCGACGCCGGGTTCAAGCGCGCAATCGACGAGGGGCTGATCGCCGGGCCCCGGCTCCTCGTGTCGCTCGTCATCATCTCGCCGATCGGCGGCATCGGCGACCGCGTCAGCCCGTCCGGCTTTCCGTGCTGCGTGCCCAATGACCCGCTGTTGCCCGACGGCGTCGTCAACAGCCTCGGGGATGTCCGGCCGGTGGTGCGCCGGGTCGTTCGCGCCGGGGCTGACGTCATCAAATGTGCGACGACCGGCGGCGCCAGCTCGCGCCCGGGGCACGGGCCGCATGATGGCGCCTTCAACCTCGACGAGATGCAGGCCCTGGTCGAGGAGGCGCACGCGCTCGACCGCCGGGTGATCTGCCACGCGCTTGGCGGGCGCGGGCTGCGCATCGCGGTCGAGGCCGGCGTCGATTCGATCGACCACGGCTGCTATCTCGACCAGGAGCCCGACCTGCTGGACCGGATGGCGCAGAAGGACATCTTTTTTGTGCCGACCTTTGCGGTCTACGAGTTTCACCGCAAGTCGCCGCAGCCGCATGTCCGCGAGCGCGCCCGCGAGCTTGAAGAGCACCACATCGCGAGCCTGCGCTTGGCACTCGCCGCCGGGGTCAAGATCGCCGCCGGGACCGACGCCGGCGGGCACGGCCACCCGCCCAACGCAATCGAGATCGCCTGTCTCGTCCGCGCCGGCATGACGCCGCTCGAGGCGTTGCGCGCGGCGACCGGCTGGGCCGCCGACTGCATCGGCCGCGGCGACGACCTCGGCACCGTCGAAAAGGGCAAGCTCGCCGACCTCGTCGTCGTCAACGGCGACCCGCTCCCCGACGTAGCGATACTGCAGAAAAGCGACAATATCGCCTTGGTCGTCAAGGACGGCACAATCGCCGTCGACCGTCTGCGCGCGCAGGCGCGCCGGCAACATTAAGGTTCGTCGTCAGGACATTTTAACGGTAGTGACTCAGTTTGAAGTCGCGGGCGGTTAAATTCACGCACACGTCGCGCAGCCGCATTGTTCGCCTCGCCAAGCCTTGTAGCCTTCGCGAACGCAGATAACGGAGATCGCAAGTGCAATTACAGGATCAAGCCACCAAAGGGCGAATAAGCTGTTAGCGGCCAGCCCGACCAAAACCGCACCCGCCAGAACGGCGCACAGCAGGTTTTGCGTCCCCTCGCCGTAGGTGGCGCGGGATTCGAGCTTCGCCCCGATGCGCTGTTTGGCGATCCCGAGCCAGGGGCAGAGCACCAAGGTTCCGGCTGTCAGCGCGATCCCGAGCCAGCTCGTCTTAGCGGCAGCGCCTTCGATCAATGTTTCAACCGCTTCTACGGCGACGTATGGGGCGAGGAGGTAGAAACTCACCGCTACCCATTTCTGCGCTTGCCGTTCGGCGACGGGCGAGATCGTCCGCGTCCCGGTGAATTGCCAAAGGACAATGACACTCGCAAGGGCCTCGATAGCGCTGTCTAGGCCAAAAGCTACCAGCGCAACCGATCCGGCGAAAACGCCAGCGACAACCCCGACCGTCCCCTCAATCCCCAACCACACAAGCGTCAGCGCCGCCAGTATTTTGGCGATGCGCGCGAGTCGCAGCCACGATAGACCACCGGGCGCATTGCTGGCATCCGACCATTTAGCGGTTTGGTCAGCTAACATGAGTCTCCTCAAAACCGGGTTGAGTCACTACCACCGGACCCGTGGGCTCGCAACGACGAGATCTCCGCCGCGCCCAGCCTGACGGAAACCTGGACTAGTGCCTAGAAATTAGCCAGCCTGCGACTACCACATCCGCCGGAGCGCGCGAGTTCGTCCTTGGCGCGGAATATGCGTGCTGATAACCGGCGCGTTCACCAGGCAGGCAGATGGGTCGATCGATCCTCGACGGTTACGATCCGCGCGGCTTCTTTTGCGAGATGCTCGGCAGCCCGGCGAGTGCGGGCGTCCGCGAGCGGCTGTCGCGGCTGTCGATCGAGGCGCTCAAGGAACGCGCCGCCGCCGCCAATGCCGAGCTCTACAATCTCGGCATCACCTTTACGGTCTATTCCGACGCCAAGACGATCGACCGCATTCTGCCCTTCGACGTGCTGCCGCGGGTGCTGTCGGCAGCGGAATGGCGCCACCTCGAAACCGGCATCGTCCAGCGCATCACCGCGATCAACCTGCTGCTCGACGACATCTATCACGACCAGCACGTGCTGGCGGACGGCATCATCCCGGCCGACCTGATCCTCGGCAACCCGAACTACCGGCCGGAAATGCGCGGGGTCGACCTGCCGCACAAGGCCTATGTCAACATCTGCGGCACCGACATCGTGCGCGACGAAAACGGCGCCTTTCTCGTGCTCGAGGACAATGCCCGCACCCCGTCGGGGGTGAGCTACGTCGTCGAGAACCGCCACATGATGCTGCGCGCCTTTCCCGACCTGCTCGACGACATCAGCCTGCGCCCAATCGACAATTACGGCGCGCGGCTGATCGCGGCCCTGCAGGAGATCGCGCCGGCGGGAGCGGCCGAGCCGCAGGTCGTGCTGCTGTCGCCCGGCACCTACAACTCGGCCTATTTCGAGCATGTGTTTTTGGCGCGCGAGATGGGGGTGCCGTTGGTCGAAGGGCCGGACCTGGTGGTCGAGGACGACCGCGTCTGGATGCGCACGACCGGCGGGCTCGCCCGTGTCGACGTGATCTATCGCCGCGTTAACGACGATTTTCTCGACCCCGAGGCGTTCAACCGGGATAGCGTCCTGGGGGTGCGCGGGCTGATGCGCGCTTACCGCGCCGGCAATGTGGCGCTCGCCAACGCGATCGGCACCGGGGTTGCCGACGACAAGGCGGTCTACGCCTACATGCCGCGCGTCATCCGCTACTATCTCGGCGAGGAAGCGATCCTGCGCAACGTCCCGACCCATATCTGCCGCGAGCCCGATGCATTGCGCTACACCCTCGACCATCTGGCCGAGCTGGTCGTGAAGCCGGTCGGCGAGGCGGGCGGCTACGGCATCACCGTCGGCCCCAAGGCGACCCGCGCCGAGCTCGACGAGTGCCGCGAAAAGCTCGTCGCCGATCCTGCCAACTACATCAGCCAGCCCTGCATCAACCTGTCGGTGGCGCCGACCCTGGTCGATGGCGGGATCGAGCCGCGCCACGTCGACTTTCGGCCATTTGCGGTGACCGGCTCCGCCACCTGGGTGTTGCCCGGCGGATTGACCCGGGTCGCGCTGCGCCGCGGCTCGCTGGTCGTCAACTCGTCGCAGGGCGGCGGGTCAAAGGATACCTGGGTCCTTGGTTGACGTTCTCCTCGCCCGCTACGCGGACTGCATCTTTTGGCTGGCGCGCTATGTTGAGCGCGCCGAGAATTTGGCGCGCATCCTCGACGTCAACGAGACCTTTTCGCGCGACAGCCGCGGCGCCCAGAACTGGCGCTCGATCATCCAGCTCAATTCCGACGAGGAGTCGTTTTTTGTCGAGGGGCGCGAGGTGTCGGCGCAAAGCGTGCTGCGCTTTTATGTCGTCGACGCCGACAACCCGAACTCGATCGTCAGCACCCTGCGTTTTGCGCGGGAGAATGCGCGCACCCTGCGTCCGCTGATCTCGACCGAGATGTGGGTCCAGCTCAACGTCTTCTACAATCATCTGGCGACAATCGGCGCCGACGAGCTGACGCCCGGCCGGGTGTCGGCTTTGTTCGCGACGATCAAGGAAGCCTGCCAGACCCATACCGGGATTACCGAGGGCACGTTTTTTCGCGACCAGGGCTGGTATTTCTACCAGCTCGGCCGCTACATCGAGCGCGCCGACCAGACGACGCGGCTGCTCGACATCAAATATCACCTGCTGCTCCCCGACATCGCCGATGTCGGCTCGCCGACCGATGTCAGCCAGTGGAACGCCTTGCTGCGCTCGGCCGCCGGCTACCACGCCTATCGCCGCCTGCACGCCGCCAGCACGACGCCGGCGCGGGTCGCCGGGTTTCTGCTGTTCAACCAGGCTTTTCCGCGCTCGGTGCACCATTGCGTGCGCGAGACCGGGCGGCTCTTGGGCGAGGTCAAGTCGCGCTATTCGCTGCGCGGCGGCAATGACGCGGCCGAGGAGCTCGACCGTCTGCGAGCGGTGCTCGGCACCCTGACGATCAGGGAAATCCTGAGCCAGGGGCTGCACGAGTTTCTCGACGTGATCCAGCAGCAGCTGATCGCGGTCAGCCGCGACTTGTCGATCGCCTTTTTCGGCTACCGGCCCGAAATGGCGCAGACCCAGTCTGCAGCTGCCGAATAAAAAGAGGTGCAATGCCCGTCATCAGAGTGCGCCACCTGACGACCTATCTCTACAAGCAGCCGGTCAGCTTTGGCGAGCACCGCATGATGCTGCGCCCGCGCGACAGCTGGGACCAGAAATTGCTCGGGATGGATCTGGTCATCACGCCGGAACCGGCGGCGCTGCGCTGGGTGCACGACGTCTTCGGCAATTGCGTCGCGATCGCGAGCTTCGCCGGGCGGGCGGCCGAATTGCGCTTTGAGAGCGTGATCCGTCTCGACCATTCGGCGACGAACGTCCTCGACTTCCAGATCGAGGAGTACGCGACGCGCTATCCGTTCACCTACGGCGCCGACGAGATGCCCGATTTGTCGCGGCTGATCGAGCGGCAATACCTCGATCCCGAGCACGAGATCGACCGCTGGGCGCGGCAGTTTCTGCGCTACGACGGCCGCAGCGACACCTCGGAGCTGCTGGCGGCGATGACCCACGCGATCCGCCGCGACCTCGCCTATGTCGCGCGCGAGGAAAGCGGCATCCAGGACCCGATCAAGACATTGAAGCTGGGCAGCGGCAGCTGCCGCGATTTCGCGGTGCTGATGATCGAGGCGGTGCGCTCGCTCGGGCTCGCGGCACGCTTTGTCAGCGGTTATCTCTACGTCCCGGAAACCCGGCGCGGCAGCCGGGTCGGCGGCGGCGCCACCCATGCCTGGCTCGAGGTGTATTTGCCGGGCGCCGGCTGGATCGAGTTCGACCCGACGAACGGCGTCGTCGGCAACCACGATCTGGTCCGTGTGGCCGTCGTCCGCGACCCGCGTCAGGCGATCCCGATCTCCGGCACCTGGACCGGGTTTCCGTCGGACCATCTCGGCATGACCGTCGAGGTCGAGGTGACGGCCGAGGCGGATGGTGCCGCCGCACCCGGCGCGCCGGCGCCGGAACCATTGTCGCAAGCCTCGGCCTGAGCCGCTCCTCGCGCTTTGGTCGGGCGACCTTTGGCAAAAAGCACTCGGGTGGGGCTGTTTGCGGCTCCGGGCTCGACGCGCCTGGTGGTGCAATTCGTACGGATGACACCTCAATTCCTTTATCGTCATTCCCGCGAAAGCGGGAACCCAGGGTGGCCAACCACTGCGCTAACGGCCCTGGCCCCCGCTTTCGCAGGGTGACGGAAAAGAGGTGCGGGACTCGTTTGTCTGGTTGGCACCACTAGGATGCAATTTCAGCGTCGTGCATGGCCAGAAGCTCGAACGGCTCGGCGAATCCGGGCAATGCCTCGATGCGCCCGGCCCAGGCAAGAATGTTCGGCCATGCCGTAAGATCTTTGTTGCCAAGCCGCGCGAAAGCAATGTCGGCGTAGCAGCAAACATCGCCGATCGTCGCTAAATCGTCGACGAGGAAGCGACAGCCCGCGAGATGGGCGTCAAGAATGCCCAGAGCGGCGTTGCCCTTGCTATCAAACTCGGTCACGAGCGCTGGATCGAACGAGAGCGGCAGCAATTTGCGCCGTCCCAGCTCAATGCTGTACCAGGCATAGAGCGGGGGCATCAGCCGGTCGGCATCCCAGAACAGCCATTCGCGAACGTGCTGGCGCGCTGCGGCGTCGGCGGCACCGTAGCAGCCGAGCGTTCCTGCCAGGTATTCGAGAATTGCCGCCGATTGCACAAAGACGCCGCCGTCATGCTCCAGCACCGGCACCTGACCCCAGCGGGACAGGGCACGGAACTCGGGTGTCAGGTGCATGCCGCGCTGGAAGCTGACGTAGCGAAAGGTGAATCCGATCCGGCACAGGCGCAGCATCAGCGCGACCCGGTAAGTCGGCAGAGAGTGCGGGCTGCCGTGCAGCAAAAATTGGCCGCTCATCGCGTCTCCTCGCTCGACCACTAGTGGTTGACGACTGGCCGAGCACGGAAACGTTCCTCTGTTCGGCTGAGGCGCGTTGCTCCTCCCGACCGGCGCGGATGGCGACCGTCGGGGCGGTGGCGGTCTGGGCTGCCCCAGTTCCCCCGGCGGCGCATAGCGGTAGTGACGACCGCGGCCACGGCGCAATGATCGTTCGCGCCGAGGCCTCCACAATGTACTGCCCGGGGTCGCGGCTCTTTTCGCGGGCGCGCGGGACGGGGCGCGGCTATGCCGCCTGCAACTCCTCGATGACGACGGTTTCAACCGTGACCAGTTCGCCGCGGTAGAGCCAGCGGGTGAACAGCCCGGCCGCCGCGGCACCAACGATCGGCGCCAGCCAGAACAGCCACAGCTGATGGATAAAGGGTGCACCCGCGAACAATGCCGGGCCGGTGCTGCGGGCCGGGTTGATCGAGGCGTTGGTGACCGGGATCATGACCAGATTGGTCAGCATCAGGCCCAGACCGATCGGGATTCCGGCAAACCCGACCGCAGCCCCCTTTGAGGTCGAGCCGATGATGACGAACAGGAAAAAGAATGTCGTGATCGCCTCGCCGGCAAAGCAGCCGCCCATCGCGTATTTGCCGGGACTGAGATCGCCATAGCCGTTGGCGGCGAACCCGCCCGGCGCCCAGCCCGGCTGAGCCGAGGCGATCATGTAGAGGGCGGCCGAGGCGACAATCGCACCGATCACTTGGGCAATGATGTAGGGCAGCACGTCGGCCGCCTTGAACCGGCCGCCGGCCCACAGGCCGATCGTCACCGCCGAGTTGAAATGCCCGCCCGAGATGTGTCCGACGGCATAGGCCATGGTCAGCACCGCGAGCCCGAAGGCAAACGAAACCCCAAGAAACCCGATGCCCAGCGACGGAAACGCCGCCGCCAGCAAAGCGGCCCCGCAGCCGGCAAAGACCAGCCAAAAAGTACCAAAAAATTCCGCTGTCAGCCGGCGCGGCATGTCCATGGTTTCCTCCCGCGTGACGCGACGGCCCGGGTCATCGGCCCAGCTCGTCGTAGATGCGGCCAAAAGCCTCGCCGCCGCCGGAAGGACAATGCAATCCCTAATTTTGGATGATCAGACCACGCGAAAACGCAGAGCAGATATCGATGCCGCAAGCAACGCCGCCGCGCTCCAATTAGACTTATTCCAGGTCTTAGTTTGTATTTATTCTAATTAGCTGCGCTGATCTTTGACTATCGCGGAGATGGGAGCGGCGGCGGGTCTCGGCAAGGCCATGCGTGGCTTTGCGACGATGCTCGCCCGGCCGCCGCCGAGAGGCCACGCTCGGCTCGGCGCTGCCCGAGCCGGCGACGGCGCGGCTGGACATCCTCGGGGCCGCACCTTTATCATCATCGCGGCGCATGTCTCGCGAGCACTTCGCGCGCAGGGAGGGGCGACCACCGTGACCGACCCGCGAGCGCACCGGCAGCGCCCCCTCGACCAGCGCGGCGGCTCGCGCCCGTACAGCAGCTGGCCGACTTATGTCGGGATCACCGGCCTTTTGCTGTTTATGCTGGTGGCGCTGGCCGGCGGCATCATCTGGTACAACTCCAGAAAATCGAGCGAGCTCGCGGTCGCCGCAGCACAGCGGCTGATGCAGGAGGCCGACGACAAGATTACCGATCGGGTCAGGCTGCTTTACGACCCAATGTACGCGATTGTCGGCATTGCCTCGCTGGTGCCGGAGCTGACGACGCCGGCGACAGGCGACAATTCCAATGCACGGGCATTGATGCTGCGGGCGCTGCGCACCTATCCGCAGATCCTGTCGCTGTATTGCGGGTTCGACAACGGCGACTTTTTTATGATCACCCACATCGCCGGCGACAAAGCCGCCGCTTTGCGCGGCGAGCTGCAGGCGCCGCCCGACGCCGCCTTTGCCAACGAGATCGTCGACGCCGGCTCCGGCGAGGCTACCGCTCGCTGGGTGTTCCTGTCCCAGGACGGCGCCGTCGTCGGCCGGCGCGACCGAGCGCCGGCTTTCGATCCGCGCCAACGCCCGTGGTATCAGGCGGCCAAAAGCACCGAGGTGGTCGAGCACAGCGATCTCTACATCTTCGCCTCGAGCGGCGAGCCGGGTTTTACCCTCAGCCGCAGCTTTGGCGGGCCGACACCCGGAGTGATGGGGGCGGATCTGGCGGCGGTCGACCTGGCGAATTTCCTGCGCCAGCAGCGCATCACCCCGGGCAGCACCGCTTTTATCTTTACCAAGGCGGGGGAAGTCGTGGCGCTGCCCGACCAGGCGCGGCTCGCCAAGGCGGTTCACGCCGACGGTGTGATCAAGGCGATGTTGCCCAAGATCGCGGATTTGCACGATCCGGTGATCGAGGGGCTCGTCGCCGCTTACCAGGACCACCCGATGACCGGAGCCCGTGTCTACGATGTTGCCGGCAGGACCTTTATCGGCCGGGTGACCGGCATTCCGCCGCGCTATGGCCGCGACCAGCTGCTCGCGATCGCGGTGCCGATCGACGAGGTCGAGCAGCCGATCGCTGCGATCCGCAACGACACCTTGCTGTATTCGGTTGCGTTTCTGGTGTTTGCACTCCCGCTCTATGTGACCTTGGTCGTGATGTGGATCGACCGCCGGCTCGAGCAGCGCGCACCGCGGCCGCGCTTCCGTGACGACGAATAGGCGCGGATGTCGTGCGTCGGTCGCCAGCCGGCACTAAATCGGACGAGTTCTTTGAAACTTCATAGCGTGAGGGTTGTGCTCCAAATTTCAGTCAGTAGAATGCGGCCTGGTTAACGTGGGAGGATATCGATGGATCGCGATATGTCCCGGCGCGTTATCGCCGAGTTCTTTGGCACGTTCTGGCTAGTATTGGGCGGCTGCGGCGCTGCCGTTTTGGCCGCGGCCTATCCAAACCTCGGGATCGGCTTTCTTGGTGTTGCCTTCGCGTTCGGATTGACCGTGCTGACCATGGCCTATGCCGTCGGCCACATCTCCGGGGGCCATTTCAATCCCGCCGTTACCATCGGCTTGTGGAGCGCCGGGCGGTGCGCGAACAAGCATGTCGTTCCCTACATCATAGCACAGGTCATCGCCGCGATCATCGCCGCCGCGGTGCTGTGGTTGATCGCGTCGGGCAAGCCCGGCTGGGTGGCCGGCGGCTTTGCTTCCAACGGCTATGGCGCTCTCAGCCCCGGCAAATACAGTCTCGGCAGCTGCTTTCTCAGCGAAGTCGTGATGACCTTTTTCTTTCTCTTTGTCATTATCGGAACCACGTCGAAGGGCGCCGCCACCGGGTTCGCCGGAATCCCGATCGGCCTCGCATTGACCTTGATCCATCTGGTGTCGATCCCGGTCACCAACACATCGGTCAACCCTGCGCGCAGCACGGGACCGGCGTTGTTTGCCGGCGGCCCGTATATCGGCCAGCTTTGGCTGTTCTGGGTGGCGCCGATCATCGGCGCCGTCATCGCCGGGCTCTTGACCCGCTGGATGTACGAGTTCGAAGCGATCATCGACACCGTGGTCGTCGAGGAAAGACGCATAACCCCTTAGCGGGTATCATTCTCAGGGCTTGGCGCGCTGATCCGGCCTTCGCCGTGCGCACCCGCGGCCGCTTCTTCGGGGCGGTCGCGCGCATCCGCGCTTCGAGCACCGCGCAAGCAGCGGCGGCCAGCGCCGCGGCGTGGCCATCACGGGGCGCCCAAAAACGGCATCGGGATGACGCCGTTCAGCTTTGATTGCCCAGCACCGGCCATATGGCTGTTTCTGCCGCTTCACGAAAGCCTTGTCTGAACCGCCGGATAAAATTCAGCTCGGTGGAGAGAGGCGCGCGCGGGCAAGGGCCGCGAAATGGCCGTTTGGGTGTTGTTCCAGATAAGCCTGGAGCTCCTCGCGACGGTTGCTGTCCTTGACCGAGTTCCAGAAAGCCAGGTCGAGGGCGTCAGCGGCCGGATCAGCGTGGTTTGAGGTATCCGGCGAGCTTACGGCGGCATCCAGTCGGGTTTTGGCGAGCGATGCAAACGTGCCGTCCGGATACCGTTCAAGATATGATTCGAGCTCGGCGGGGCTGCCGTCCTTGACGCTTTCCCAAAAAGCGAGCTCCAGGGCGACTTCACTCTCGACGGACAACTCTAATATCGTCGACGGGCCGGTCGGTCCTTGAGGTGGTCCCGCGACCTCTTCCAAGGTCGAATTTTCCGGTTGCGACGTGTCCTCGCCGACGCGCAGCCGAAACGCACGAATTGGATGGGCAATGTTCTTCACCAGTTGTTCGCCGAGATCCTCAAAGAGCATCCCGCCACGATGACGGATGTGGTCGCGCACCCCGCGCGACACGCAGATCTCGCCGCCTGCGACCAGACCTTCGAGCCGGGCGGCGACGTTCACGCCGTCGCCGAAAATATCACCCTCCTTGACCATGACGTCGCCGACATTGATCCCGACCCGGAAGCGCATCTCTCGGCCTTCCGGTTGATCGGCATTGGCGCGCTCGAGCGCGTCTTGCATTTCGATTGCGCAACGGACGGCATCGACGACGCTCGCGAATTCGGCCAGCACGCTGTCGCCGGCTGTATTTGCGATCCGGCCCCGATGCTGCCCGATCAAATCGTCGATCACGGCGCGATGGGCGGACAGCGTCGCCATGGTTCTTTCTTCATCGCCGTGCATCAGGCGGCTATAGCCCTCGACGTCGGCGGAAAGGATCGCCGCGAGACGTCTCTCGATCGGAGGAGCCTCCATCACTGATCACCTTTGAAACAGAAATATAAGCGGAACGCTCTCACCCATCACCTCATCGTCATTGAAGAGATCGGTGCTGATTTGCCTGGAGTTGACCCTAGTGCTCAGATGCATTCGAATGATTCAAACTGGTGCCCCTTTTTTTGCCTTCCCGGCGGAGGCCGGGACCCATTTCCACCATGGGCACCGGCCTTCGCCGGTGTGGTCGGATTTTGGTGTGGGAATTGGTCTGCGGTCACCAAGTGAATCTTCAGAATGCGTCGGTGCACTAGGGTGTTTGTGATCTTGGGCGTAGGATATTAGTGTTCTTTCGCTGCGGGTCTTCCCTCGTCTGCCGGATAGCAGGGGGAGACGTTGATCTTGTCGCGGCGGTGACGAACTTCGTTTCGACTGAAGATCTCGCAATGATTGCCTTTCAGAATAATCCGGGCGACGGTGAACCCATAAGTTTTCGTGCTGCTGCCGAAGGAGAGGGTGATCGTGTCGCCGACCGCAATCCGTGACGGCAGGCTTATGTGGTGATAGGTCCGGCGGGAGCTCGTAACCAGCCAATCAAGGTGCTTGGTCAGCACGCCGGCGCCTCCCGGGCTGACGGCATCGACGGTGTTCGGCTGAGCTGCGGAGCCGACACCCGCAGCGGCAATCATAAAACCTGCGAGCCACATCGGTAACGCCAGCCGCCGCCCGACAACACCGCCCGGTCCTCTCCGAAAGGCGACACGCCGGCGCTGGCCAGGGCTCACCCCCGCCCCCCGTCGCCAGGGGCCAGCAGACGCTGACTTCCGATACCCATATGGAAAACCCGTTTGCGGCGCGATCCTTGTCGGCTGATGATCCTGCGCCATCGGGATCAGTCATCGCGAACCCATCACTTTCGCTGAACGGAGCTCAACCACACCGCGTTCCGCGCAGGGAGTGCTGCGGCGCGCGTCGGGCCATATTTTCGGGCAAAACCAAAATTCGGCGGTGGGCGCGGGCGTGACTTGAAAGCCTTCGCTGAAGAGCCACATACCATCCACCTGGATGCCGTACGGATGGTATTATGATGGCTGCTAACATACGTGAGCTTCGACCGAAGACCGGCGACAGCGAGAAGATAACGATCAATCTCGGCTACGTTGACCTTGGTCATATCGACCTCCTCGTAGCGGAGGGGTTCTACTCCCATCGCAGCGACTTTATCCGGACAGCCATTCGTAACCAGCTCGAGCGTCATCAGGATGCGGTCAAGCAGTCCGTGGTCCGCCACCAGCTTGAGCTGGGCCTGCGACGCTACACTCGCAAAGACCTGGAAGCTGTCCAGGCTGCCGGCGAGACGCTGCACATCCAGGTTCTGGGCCTCGCCAGCATCGCCGACGACGTTTCGCCAGAACTGGCTTTGCGAACAATTGCCTCGATACACGTCCTGGGGGCGCTGCACGTCAGCCCTGCGGTCAGGTCAGCGTTAGGCGATCGCATCCGATAGCTCCCTCTGGCGCTCCGGCGGGCCTGTATTGGGTGCGCGGTTCCCGATCCCGGGAACTGCCGTGGCTCGACCTTCACCTCAGTCCCCTCATCACCTCAGTCCCCTCACAGAGGAGCTTGCAACATGGTTTTGGATCTGGCCACGCGGATGAGCGACGCGCTCCGACTCACCCGTGCGGGGCGGCTCGCGGAGGCCACGGCGCTTTTGCAAAGCCGGCCCCAACAGCCGAAATCGCCGGGAGTTTTGGAAGGGCTCGATCGCGAGTTGGAAGGGGCCGCGTTTCAAAGCCCAGGACTGATCGATATGGTGCCGCCGCGCTCTTGCGGCTCAGGTCAGTGGACGGCACCCGGCGTTGATGCGCAGCGTCGCACGACCGCGGCTGAAATCCGCGATCGGCCGCGCATGCCCGAGGCGATGCGAGGAGCCCTCGAGGGCCTTGGGATGCGCGGCGCAGGCCTGGGTCTGCCGGGGATGGCCGGCAATCTCGCGCGAGACGTGAAACCATCTTTGCCGCACGGAGCCCGGTACGAGCAGCATACCTTTGCGAACGCGGCCGGCAGCCGGAGCTATAAGCTTTTTGTACCGAGCCGCTATTGCGGAGAGCCGCTGGCGCTGATTGTGATGCTGCACGGTTGCAAGCAGTCGCCCGACGACTTCGCTGCCGGAACGCGAATGAACGAATTGGCGGAAGAGCAGGGATTTCTGGTCGCCTATCCCGGACAGCCCGCATCGGCAAATCCCGCGAAATGCTGGAACTGGTTCAGCGCCGACGATCAGCTGCGGGACAAAGGCGAGCCTTCTCTGATCGCCGGGATCACTCGACAAATCACGCGTGAGCTCGCTGTGGACCCCACTCGCATCTACATCGCGGGTCTGTCGGCAGGCGGTGCTGCGGCAGCGATCATGGGTTCAGCATATCCGGAACTCTATGCCGCGATCTGCGTCCATTCCGGACTCGCATGCGGGGCGGCAAAGGACCTGCCTTCAGCCTTCTCCGCGATGCGGCAGGGCGGATCACGGCTCCCGGAAGGTTCTCGACACCCGCTGCCGACAATCGTGTTTCACGGCGACCGCGACAGCACGGTCAGCCCGTTGAACGGGGACCAAGTCATCGCTCAGTCAAAGGCAGGGATGGCGTTGCAGCTGACGATCAGCCGGGGCCGGTCTGCCGGGGGAATCAGCTACACGCGTGCCGTCCAGACCGACAGGAGCGGCCGCCCGATCCTGGAGCAGTGGGTATTGCATGGAGCCGGTCATGCCTGGTCAGGCGGAAGCCCCGCCGGGTCCTATACCGACCCTCGCGGACCCGATGCAAGTCGGGAAATGCTGCGCTTCTTTTTCGAGAGCTGCCTAGCGCGCCTGTAATCAGTGCCTGGCGAACTCATATCGCCCGGTCCATATGCTCGAACCCGTAGGTCTCGACGCAGCCGTTCGACGCGAACACTCGAATCTCGTGCAAGTGCGGGTATTCGGCGGCGACGCGGCCGAGATTGTCCCGCATCCCGGCGACGATGCGCTCGATACCGGCCTGGGAAAGCTCGGGGAAAGCTCGGGAAACGCTCGGCGGAGATTGATCCGGGCCCGCTTCGAGATGCCGAGAAACGGCCCGATCCGCCGGGCCACGGCACCGCCCAGTCCCGACGCCCACTCCATCGGCAACAGACCGAAGGCACCGAACAACAGCGCCGCACCCCGCGCCTCCAGCCGGTCGGCGAGCGGCTGGTGGTCAGCCGGGGTGACGGCTCCGATCGCGTCCATTGCCGTCCGTCAATAGCATGACCGGGGCGAGCAGCCCAGCCAATGCGGCGGGATCGGGCCAGCGGATTTCGACCGCCAGCACCTCGATCTCGGCGCGGACGGCGAGCGGCAGCCGCACGAAATCTTTTGCCGTCGTGACGAGCTGGGCGCGCGCGCCGGCGGCGGCACGGCGCAGCGCCGCAATGTCGCCCTCGCGAAAGCGGAAGTGGTCGGGAAAGCCGCGCGTCGCGACCAGCTCCGCCCCGACCCGGCGCAATGTCGCAAAAAATTTTGCCGGACGCGCGATCCCGGCAAAGGCAAGGACGCGCCGGCCGGCGAAGCGCTCGCCCGCCAGTGGCGTCAGCACCGCCGGCACCACCGGCCGCGCTCCCAATCCGGCCGCGGGCCGCGAACATCGCTCGCCATCGGCCGCGAGCAGCACCACCGCATCGGCACGAGCCAGACCGCGACAGAGATTTTCGCGCAGCGGGCCGGCCGGCATAACCCGCCCGTTGCCGAAGCCGTAATCGGCATCGACGACGAGCAGCGCCACCCTTTTGGCGACCGCCGGGTTCTGGAACCCGTCGTCGAGCAGCACCGCTTCGGCGCCGCTGGCGGCGGCAGCTGCAACACCCGAGGCGCGGTCGCGCGCCACCCAAACGGGCGCGCGCGCGGCGAGCAGCAGCGCCTCGTCGCCGACTTTCCAGGCATCATGGATCGCCGGGTCGACGCGCAGCGGCCCGGCCATGCTGCCGCCATAGCCGCGCGAGACGACATGGACCGCGATGCCGCGCGCCGTGAGCCAGTCGGCGAGCGCCAGGGTCACCGGCGTCTTGCCGGCGCCGCCCGCAACCAGATTGCCGACGCAGACGACCGGCACCGGCGCCAGCCACGGCCGCACCGCAGCGCGCCGCAGCCGGCCGGCCATGTCCCAAGCAACGCCCAAGGGCAGCAGCGCATCGGCAGCAAGCCCCGCCTTCCCGCCCCAGAAGCTCGGCGCGCGAAGCATCACGCCCGCAATGGCTGCGGCACGGCGGCTCGCCGTTCCGGCGCCGCACTTGCGATCGGCTCGCCTTGCGGCGCCAGCCGGTCGAGCCACGGCCGCAGCCGGTCGATCACGGCGTCAAGGACATTCCGGCCGGCGGCTGCCGCGTCGGCACCGGCGGCGGCCCGGGCCGCGCGCAGCCGGTGGTCGAGGAGCAGGGCCGAGACCGCGCGCGCCAGCTCGTCCGGCCCGGTCACCGTCTGCGACGCCCCGGCGGCGGCGAGTGCTGCGGCCATGCCGGCGCAATTGCTCATATCCGGCCCGTGCAGCACCGCGCATTCGAGGCTGGCCGCCTCGAACGGGTTGTGTCCGCCCTTTTGCGTCATCGAGCCGCCGACAAACGCGATCCCGGCGAGACTGTAAAACAGGCCGAGCTCGCCGATCGTGTCGGCGAGATAGATCTCGGTCCCAGCCTCGATCGCGTCACCGCGGCTGCGCCGGGCGACGCGCCAGCCCTCCGCGGCAAGCATGCCCTCG
Organism: uncultured Alphaproteobacteria bacterium; assembly: GCA_963712825.1. Lineage (GTDB taxonomy): Bacteria > Pseudomonadota > Alphaproteobacteria > ATCC43930 > CGMCC-115725 > AP-15. The sequence continues at coordinate 383,974 of CAVQJP010000023.1, read as the reverse complement.
ATCGCGTCGCCGCGCGCCGGGTGGCGAGGCGCGATGACCGTCAACAAGCCGGGGTGCCGGCCGGCAAGCCGGGAATGAGCCCCGGCGGCGACTGCCTCCTCGCCGTCATGGGTGCTGGCGGCGAGCCACAACGGCCGCAATCCGATCTGACCGCGCAACCGCCGCAGTTGAACCCGGTCGACCGGCAGCGGCGCTGCGGCCGCCTTCAGGTCGCCGACCGCCGCGACCTCGCGCGCGCCGAGCCGGCGCAGCCGCTCCGCCTGCTCGGCATCCTGCGCCAGACATTGCGCGAACGCGCCGAGCACCGGGCCGATCAGCCCCGGCCAGCGCCGCCAGCGCCGCCAGGAGCGCGCCGACAGCCGGGCATTGACCAGCATCATCGGTATCCCGCGGGCGGATGTCGCCAGGACCAAATTGGGCCACAGCTCGGATTCGACCCACAGCGCCATGTCCGGCCGCCAGTGATCGAGAAAGCGCCGCACCCAGCCGGACAGGTCGACCGGGACGAATTGGTGGCGCGCCCGCCGCGGCAGCCGCTTTTCGAGCAGCTGGGCCGAAGCGACGGTGCCGGTCGTCACCAGGATTTGGAGGCCGGGGCGGGTCGCCAGCAGCCGCTCGATCAGCCCCAGCATCGCGGTCGCCTCGCCGACGCTCGCGGCGTGAACCCACACCAGCGGTCCCGGCGGCCGGGCGGCGCCGGCGAGACCGCGGCGCTCGCGCAGCCTCGGCCCGTCCTCCTTGCCGCGGCGCTGACGCCGGCGCAGGTAGAGCAGCGCCAGCGGCGGCAACGGCCAGGTCAGGGCGCGGTAGACAAGCGGCAGCATCACGGGACCGGCGCCGGTCGGGACAAGGTTTCGGGTGACGATAGGGACGCGGCGCCGGCCGCGTTCCCAGGGTTGGGGGGGATCGGGGCTCTCGCCGCGAGCGCCGGTGCTTGATGGCCGACGCGACGGTCGGCTTCGCGCACCATTTCGAGCATGCGCTCCTCGATCAGCCGGCGGGCCTCCTCGACCCCGGCCTCGTCGAGATCGGCGGCGATTTCGATCGGCTCCCCCCATAAAAACACCCCGCGCCCAAACGGGAGCGCGATGTGGAACCGGTCCCAGGTCCGCGCGATCCGGCGCCGGCTTGTGGCATAGGTGATCGGCACGATCGGCACCTGTGCCAGCCGCGCGACGTTGACGATGCCGGCGCTGGCGGTCATCGCCGGGCCGCGCGGGCCGTCCGGCGTGATCGCGACGCAATCGCCGTCCCTCAATTTCTTCAGCATGGTTCGCAACGCCGCGGAGCCGCCGCGTCGGGTCGAGCCGGCGATCGCGGCGATGCCGAAATAGGCTACGGCGTCGGCGATGATCCGGCCGTCGCGATGGGCCGAGATCAGCATGTGCATCGACGCCATCTGGTCCCAGCCGATCGGGATCATCAGCATCCGCCCGTGCCAGAAAGCGCCGATAAACGGGCGCCCCTCGGCGAGCAGCCGCCGCGGGCGTTCGCCGTTCTCGACGGTCCACCGATTGGTCCGGCGGACGAGGCGGATATAGCAGTGGATCGTCCAGCACGCCACCCGGCGCAGCAGCGCATTGCGCAGCAGACGGCGCCACAGACCCGACTTCACCGGTCTCACACCCGCGCTCACGCCCGGTGCTACGCCGCCGGCGCAGCCGCGACGAGGTCGCCTTCGTCGGCAAACTGCAGCGCATAAAGCCGCGCGTAAAACCCGTTGCGGGCGAGCAATTCGGCGTGGCGTCCGCTTTCGACAATCCGTCCGCGATCGACGACGTGGATCAGGTCGGCGCCCTGCACCGTCGACAGCCGATGCGCGATCACGAGCGTGGTGCGCCCGCGGATCAGGGTCCGCAGCGCGGTCTGAACCTGGCGCTCGGATTCGCTGTCGAGCGCCGAGGTTGCCTCGTCGAGCAGCAGGATCGGCGCGTCCTTCAGCATTGCCCGGGCGATCGCGATGCGCTGGCGCTGGCCACCCGACAGCCGCACCCCATGCTCGCCGACCTGGGTGTCGTAGCCCTCGGGCAATTCGCGGATAAAGCCGTCGATGCCGGCGGCGCGCGCCGCCGCCTCGATGTCCTCGGTCGACGCGCCGAACCGCCCATAGGCGATGTTGGCGCGCAAGGTGTCGTCGAACAGCGTCACTTCCTGCGCCACGATCGCGATCGCCCCACGCAGCGAGGCTGACGTTACCGAGCGGATGTCCTGTCCGTCGACCGCGATGCTGCCTTCGTCGATCTCAAAAAATCGCGGGATCAGGTTCAAGATCGTCGATTTGCCGGCCCCCGAGGCGCCGACCAGCGCGACCGTGCGGCCGGCCGGTATCAGCAGCGACACATCGTTCAGCGCCACCGCACCGGGGCTGTAGCCAAACCGCACCCGGTCAAAGCGGATCTCGCCGCCCTCCACCCGCAGCGGCCGGGCGCCGGGCAGGTCGCGGATCGTCGGCTCGACATCGAGCACCTGAAAAATGCGGTGCGCCGCCGCCAGCCCTTCCTGCAGCGAAGCGTTCAGATTGGCGAGGCTCTTGAGCGGCTGGTAAGCGAGCAGCAGTGCGGTCACAAACGAAAAGAACGCGCCCGGGGTGCGCGCACCGGCGATGACCTGGTGTCCGCCGTAGAGGATGACGACAGCGATCGCCACGCCGCCCAGGGTCTCCATCATCGGCGAGGCGCGCGAACGGGTGCGCGTCGCCCGGTCGATCAGCGCAAAGACGCGCTCGAACAGCTGGGCGGCGCGGCGCTCCTCGTATTCCTCCATGCCATAGGCCTTGACCAGCCGGGCGCCCTGAAACGTCTGGCTGAGCAGGGTCGTCAGCTGGCCGATTTCGGCCTGGGTGTTGGCGGTGACCCGGCGCATGCGGCGGCCGATGCCGACAATCGGGTGGATCGCCACCGGGAAGACAAAGAACGAGACCAGCGCCAACACCCAGTCCTGGTAGAACATGACTCCGACCAGGCAAATGACGGTCAGCGCGTCCTTGCCGATCGCACCCAGCACGTTCGCCGCGGCGTTGCGCAACAATACGGCGTCGCTGGTAAAGCGCGAGATCAGGGTTCCGCTCGGATGGGCGTGGAAATAGGCGAGGTCGGCACGCATCAACCGGGTGAACAGCGCAATCTGCACATCGGCAATGACGCGTTGGCCGACGCGGTTCATCAGCACCGCCTCGCCATAGTCGGAAATGCCTTTGACAAGCGCAATCGCGAGTGCGGCACCGGCGATCAGCAGCAGCCACGACCCGTCGCGGCCGACAAAGACGCGGTCGAGCACCGGCTGCATCAGCCAGGCGCGCAGCGCGGTGCTGCCGGCGGCAGCCCCCATCAGCACAAAGGCGAGCGCCACCCGCGGCAGGTGCGGGCGCATGAAGTCGCGGGCCAGGCGCCACACCAAGGCAGCCGTGCGCGCGCCCTCTTCCAGGAGCGGCGGTTTTCTGAGCATGGGTCCCCGCCGCCAGTGTTACGGACCGGGACCCGGATTGGCAAGTGCTGCGGCGCCCCTCACCCGCCTCGCCCCGCCCCTCCCGGCGCCCCCTCCCCCATTTCCGGAAAGGTAGACCCGGCCTCGCCCCATTCCCTCCCCCGCGCGGGGGAGGGAATGGGTGGGGCTGCGCGGGCGAGGAGTTCTCGCTTGCGGTCTCTCTTACGCAGGATAGGAGACGAAGCACTTGTCCGACGCGAAGATGTGCGTCTCGATGTAGTCGTGCACGACCGGGCGCCGGTCGAGCGTCTCCATCGCGCCCATCAGCGCGCACCAGTTCAGCATTTCGTGCTGGCCGGCCTGCTCCATCGCGGCCAGCGGCCGCTTGCGCCAGGTGTCGTAGTCGCGTTCGGACAGAGCGTCGAACAGCACCCGGTCGGCCTCGCGGTCCGGCCACAAATAACCGTTGGTCGGCGACAGAAAGCAGTGCGACCAGCTCGACGACGCGATTACCGCCACCCGCCAGGGCGACTCCGCAAAGGTCTCGGCCACCGCCTTGCCGACCTCCATGCAGCGCCACGGATGCGGCGAGGGCGGGTCGACCGCCTCCGACGGGTCGCGCGGCGGCATGAACAGCGCCGAGGTGCCGCCCTTGGCGTGCAGCAGGTTGCTGCCGTAGCAATTGATCGCGAACGGAACCACCGGATAGGGGAAACCTTTGCGGTCCCAGTCGAGATAGAGAAAGGTGTTGGTGAAGGCGTGCGCCAGCGGATGGTGCAGCGGCTTGTAGGCATAGGCCATGTCGATGCCGCGCTCGATCAGCCCGGTGGCGAGGTGCTTGGCGGCGTCGCGGTGGCCGCGGAGCTTTAGAGCCCAGTCGCCGGGCTCGCCCCAGCGGTTCGGCCGGCCGCCATTGCCGTTGTTCCACGGCTGGACCGCGAAGTCGTCGTCATAGCCGAGCAGGCAGAAAGCCGGGATGATGTCCTCGCGGAAATTCTCGTACTGGTCGTCGCCCCACACCAGCACGACATCGGGGTTGAACTCGTCAAGCGACTTGCGCACCGCGCGAAAGCCATCGGCCATCCGCGCGCTGTAGCGTTGGGCCGACGAGAAGCCTTCGTCGTTGCCGAGCTCGGCGACGAGCTCGGCCGGCCAGTTCGCCGGGTTCTTGTAGTGCTCGGGCACGTTGGGCGCCGTCAGCAGGCGATGGAACAGCGACGGCAACTGCTCGTCGGGAACCGTCAGCCCCGGATAGTGGGTGCAGCCAAGACCGAGAATCTCGCCCATTTCCCTGCTCCTTTCATAGAGCGCGCCGCACCGCCACCGGCGCGACGATTTGAAGCCGGGGCGATCCTAGCCGATTTCACGGCCGCCCGGCAGGATTATTGCAGCCTTGCCGGCGAGGCGGCTTCGCCGAATGCTTGACTTGCGCGCGTTTGTCAGGCGACTTGAAGACAGTGCCGGCGCTTTGAGCCGCGATCGCGATAACGATTTCCCGGCGGTTCGGCAAAGCCGGCGCCGGGTGCGAGGGGGAACGGACCGCCGGTGGCTGACATCGTCATCATCAACCCGCGCTTCAAAACCTCGTATTGGGGGCTCGAAAACGCGATGCCGTTTCTCGGCATCAAGGCGGTGCTGCCGGTCGCGAGCCTGCCGCTCTTGGCGGCGCTGACCCCGCCTGAGCACACGGTCAGCTTGGTCGACGAGAATGTCGAGCCGATCGACTTCGAGCGTTGCGCGCGCGCCGACATCGTCGGGTTGACCGGGATGAACGTGCAGCGCTCGCGCATGCACGAGATTCTCGCGGAGCTCCGGCGCCGCGGCTGCTTTACGGTTGTCGGCGGGCCGTGGACGACGGTGCGCGAGAACGACATCGCCGGGCTTGCCGACGTGATCTTTGTCGGCGAGGCCGAGGAGACCTGGCCGCGCTTTCTTACCGAGTGGAGCGAGGGTCGCCACGCGACGCGCTACGAGCAGGCCGAGCGCACCGACATGGCGACCGTGCCGCGCCCCCGTCTCGACCTGCTGCGGATGAAGGACTACGCGCTCGGCAGCGTGCAGTTCTCGCGCGGCTGCCCGTTCGAGTGCGAATTTTGCGACATCATCGTGACCTTCGGCCGCCGGCCGCGGATCAAGACCTCGACCCAGATCCTGGCCGAGCTCGACGGGCTGCTCGCGACCGGCAAGCGCACCGCCTTTATCGTCGACGACAATCTGATCGGCAACAAACGGGCGATCAAGCCGTTGCTGCAAGACGTGATCGGGTGGCAGCAGGCGCACGGCTATCCGCTGATGTTCGCGACCGAAGCCTCGATCGACCTGGCCGAAGATCCCGAGCTGATGCGGCTGATGGCCGACGCCAACATCACCGAGGTGTTTGTCGGGATCGAGACGCCGAACGAAGCCGCGTTGCGCGAGACAAAAAAGATCCAGAACCTGCGCACCCGCGGCGGCACGATGCTCGACAAGGTCCACCGCATCCAGGAAGCCGGGATGGAGGTGTGGTGCGGCGTCATCGTCGGCTTCGACAACGACGACGACAGCATCTTCGCCGCCCAGCGGCAGTTTATCGGCGCATCGCGGATCGCCAACGCGATGGTCAACATGCTGGTGGCGATCCCGCGCACCCCGCTTTACAAACGGCTCGACAGCGCGGGCCGGCTCGACCATTCGGGCGACCCCGCCGGCTTTGGCCCGTTCGGCACCAACGTGATCCCGCAACGCATGACCCGCGAAAGGCTGCGCGACGGCTATGTCGAGCTGATGCGCGACCTCTATGCGCCGGAAGCGTTTTTCGGGCGGCTCGATGCTCTCTATCTCGACGCGCGGCTGCGCTGGGGCCGCGCCCGCCGGAACTATCTGCGCCGCCATCCGCTGCAGCGCGCCCGGCTGAACGCGCGGCTCCTCGCCGAGACCTTGGGGATTTTCCTGATGCTGACGCGCGGGGTTCCAGACCCTGCGCTGCGCCGCGAATACCGCCGCCGCTTGCTGCGCGTCCTGCGGCGTCGCCCGTCGCCGGCCGTCCTACAGCTTTACGCGATCAAGTGCGCGATGCACTTCCACGTCCACACGATGATCGAGCAGATGCAGACCGCCCCCCAGCCGGTCGTCCAAGCCGCTGCCTGACTTGCACGCTCCGCCTCGGCAATGCCGGGCAAATAAAAGCATTGGAGGCGGACGGCAATGGCCCATCCGATCGTCTACGGTCCGGCCGGCAGCACCTATGTGTGGAGCGCGCGCCTGGCACTCGCCGAAAAGGGCGTGACGCACGAGCTTGTCGATGTGCCGTTTGGCGCGCACCGCGAAGCCCCGCATTTGTCGCGCCAGCCCTTTGCCAAGGTCCCGGCCTTCGAGCATGACGGCTTCGCGCTCTACGAAACCCAGGCGATCATGCGCTATGTCGACGAGCGCTTTCCTGGTGCGCCCTTGCAGCCCGAGGACGTGCATCAATGGTCGCGGATGAACCAGTTGATCGGCATCGTCGATGCCTACGCCTGGCCCGCGATCGCCGGCGCGATCCTGTTCAACCGGATGCTGGCGCCCCGCATTCTCGGCCGCCAGCCGGACGAGGCGGCGATCGCCGCGGCCTTGCCGCGCGCCCGGCTGTGTCTCGCCGAGATCGACCGGCTGATGGCGGAGCACCGTTTTCTCGCCGCCGATTTTGTGACCATCGCCGATCTGATGGTCATCCCGCTGCTCTACTTCTTCTCCAGGGTGCCGGACGGCGAGGCGCCGCTCGCCGCGCACCCAAGATTGCAGAGCTGGATCCGGCTGATGGAGACCCGCCAGAGCTTCCAGGTCACCAAGCCCGACCGCTGACGATCGATCGACAGTGCCAAGCAACTGCTCAGGGGTTGTGCGCGGGCTTAAGCTCGCTGCCGTCCTGCTGACCGCGCTGGCGCTGGTGCCGAGCGCCGCCCACCTGTTCGCGCTCCCCAACAAGATCGGGCTGCCCGAGCAGCAATATCTCGTCGTTCAAGGGATATACCGCGGCTGGGCGCTGTTCGGGATCGTGCTGATCTCGGCGGTGCTGGTGAACCTTGGGCTGGGACTCGCGCTGTGGCGCCGCGGCCAGCGCGCCTGGCCAGCCATTGTCGCTGGGCTGCTCGTCGCGCTCACCCTGGCGATTTTTTTCCGCTGGACCTATCCGGCGAACCAGGCGACCGCCAATTGGACGGGAATGCCCGCGAATTGGCGCCAGCTGCGCGCTGCATGGGAATATTCGCATGCCGCAAATGCGGTGCTGACCTTTTCCGCGCTGTGCTTCACCACCATGGCGGCAACAGAACCGCGCGATTAGTCCGCCTGCGTCCGCACCCACCGGCGTATCGAGCGCGGGCGGCGGCTATTCGCGGTCGAGGGGGGCGCCGTGGGCGAGCTCGGCGTAGAAGTGGAACGAATCCTTCGGGCGGCGCTGCTGGGTTTCGTAGTCGACGTGGACGAGGCCAAAGCGTTTGCCGTAGCCCAGGGTCCATTCGAAATTGTCGAGCAGCGACCACACGAAGTAGCCGCGCACCGGCACCCCCGCTGCGATCGCGTCCTGCACCGCGCCGAGATAAGCGCGCAGATAGCTGATCCGCCGCTCGTCGCGGATCCGGCCGTCGGCCTCGACCTGGTCGGGGAAGGCGGCACCGTTTTCGAGGATGTAGATCGGCAGGTCGCCGGCATAGCGCGCCTTGACCTCGATCATGACCGCGCGGAATGCGTCGGGGGCGATCTCCCAGCCCATCTCGGTGACCGGCGCCCCTGACGGCGGCGGCAATGCGCTGGCCTCGAACGGGTGGTCGGGGTCGCGCCGCACCCGCGAGCGCGTGTAGTGGTTGAACGCGAAATAATCGAGCTTCTGCTTGATGATTTCGAGGTCGCCCGCCTGCACCAGGGGCTCGACCATCTCGGCGGCGAGCGGCTCCGGGTAATGCCCCAGCATCTGCGGGTCGGGAAACGAGCGGTTCCACAGCGCGTCGAGCCTCTGGCACGCGATCTCGTCCTCTTCGCGCTCGCTCGCCGGCTCGCGCGGGTGAAAATTATAGATGTTGCCGAGCAAGAGGTCACCGCGTTCGGCGCGCATCGCCGCCACGCCCAGCCCGTGCGCCAAGTTCATCACATGGATCGCGGCGAGCGCGCTCGTCCGGCCGCGAATGCCCGGCGCGTGGTCGCCCTCGCCATAGCCCTTGACGCAGGCGGCGTTGGGCTCGTTGAACGTCGCCCAATGCTTGACCCGGTCGCCGAGCCGCCGCACGGTCAGCTCGGCATATTCGGCGAACCACGACGCGGTGTCGCGGTTCTGCCAGCCGCCGCGGTATTCGAGCGCCTGCGGCAAATCCCAATGGTAAAGGCAGACCCAGGGCTCGACCCCGGCGGCGAGAATGCCGTCGATCAGGCGATCGTAGAATTCGAGACCCTTCTCGTTGGGCATGCCCCGGCCCTCGGGCAGGATGCGCGGCCAGGCGGTTGACAGCCGATAGGCGCCGAGCCCCAGTTCGCGCATCAGCGCCACGTCCTCGGGCCAGCGATGATAGTGGTCGCAGGCAACGTCGCCGGTGTCGCCGCCGGCGATCGTGCCGGGCAGGTGGCAGAAAATGTCCCAGATCGACGGACCGCGGCCGTCCTCCCTGACGGCACCCTCGATCTGATAGGCGGCGGTCGAGGCACCCCACAAAAAACCCTCGGGAAAGCTCGTCGCCATCATCCCCCTCAGCGGTTATGTGCAGCGCGCGTGATGCTCAAAGGCGGGTCGGCGCGGCGGCAGGGTCAGCCATGGACGCGCGCCGGCGCGACCGGCGTGCTTTCGATCATCCGCGGACCGTCGCCGAGGCGCATCGCCCGCCATCCGTCGGGGTCGCGCATCGCCGCAGCGGGCGGGCGGCCCGACAACGACATCCAGCGGTCGCGGTCCCACGACGTAACCGCGGTCTCGACCCGCAACGACATGCCGGCACTGGGCGGCGCCACCCCAAACGCCGACCACGGGATTACCGCCTCGGCGGTAATGCGCGGCTGGTCGGCGCCGAAGTAAACCGCGTTCGCGCCGGCGACCGGGGTGCAGCCATTCGCGATCGCCGTTTCAGCGGCGCCGGCACACAGCTCGGCCGCCATTTCCGGGTAGTCGTGGACCTTGGTGCGCGGCGGGATGAAGAACAGGGTAAAGCGCCGCGGCCCGCCGCCGAGGTCGACGCCGAGCTCGACGCGGTAGGCCTCTTCGAGCGGGAACAGCCCGTCATAGGCCAACAGGTCGATGTCGAAATAATCCTGGCCGATCGTCGCCAGCTGCAGCCCGCGGCGGCTCCACGTCAGGTAGACCTCGCCGAACTCGACCGCACCCGGCGACGCCGTCAGCCGCGGCAGCAGGCTCGCCGGCTTTGGCCAGTCGGACAATGAGCGGTTACGCAACTCGATTTCGGCCCGCGGAATGTCGAATGTTCCCGATTGCGGCGCCCGCGGCGCCGCTTCGCTGTGGATGTCGGCGGCGCGCCGGTTGGCGGCCGCGAGCGCCGCGGTCAGCCGCCGATAGGGCTGGTCGTTGATGTCGACGAGGCCGAAATCGTAATCCTCGCCGTCCGGACGGCCGCCCTTCGGATGATCGTAATACTGGAACCAGTGGGCGCCGACCAATTCCGGGATCGCGGCAAAGTTCTCGGTCGCCGCCGCCGCCCCCGCCGCCCGCTCGGCCTGGGTGTCGACCGTCATCAGATGACCGTTGTTGAGGTTGCCGGTGCGGTTGTGGCGGGCCGCGAAAAACCATTCGGAGACCAGCACCGGCTTGCCGCCCGACAATTTGCGCAGCCCGTCGAAGTAATAGTCGGCGACCCAGCCGTCGCTGCTGTCGACATTGTAGTTGGTCGCGATCGCGTCGACATAAGGCGCCATCGCCCTGACCGCCGCCGGGTCGTAATAGATCGGCAGACGGTCGCCGAAATAGAGCGCGTCGGGGTCGGCGGCGTGGATCGCGCGCGCCGCCAACGCGTAATAGTGGCGAGCGACGACGCCGCACCATTCGCGCACGACATGAATGCCGGCGCCGCCGGGCCGCATCCGCGTCATTTGGGTCGCGGCGAGCAGCCCGGCCCATGAATTGACCCCGGATGGCGGCAGGAAATCGGCGGTGAAGCGTGTCCAGCTATCGGCATAATGCTTGCGCAGGGTCTCGACCCAGCGCTGTTTCGTCGCCGAATTGCCCGGCTTCATCGAATAAAAGACAAACAAGGCGCCGGCCCACCAGCCGACCTCGTTGTCGGAGAAGTAGCCGATCCGATAGGGCGTGCGGCGATAAGGTGCGACGAGCTCGCGGGCGAGCGCCGTCATCCGCGCGCCGGCGCCGGGGGCGAACGGGTCGAACCAGTGAAAGCGCGCGCCGCGGCCAAGCTCGAGGTCGACGATCGTCGGCACCTGCAATTGCTGCGGCGGCAAAGACCAGCCGCCGGCGCTGTTGAACCCCCAGGCGGCGAGGCGCTGCCGGGCGGTCTCGACCCACGCCTCCAGGCTCGGCGCAAACGCGGTCCAGCTATAATAGATTTTGCCGGCTTTCTCGCGATAGGGATAGCCGCCGTCGACGGCGTTGACCCCGAGGCTGAGGAAGGGCTGGCCGCACGGCGTCACCAGCCAGGAGACGCCGTTGTCTGTGGCGAGCGACCACCGCGTCGTCGGCGCCCGCGCGATATCGGTGCAGGCTGCGGCGCCGGCGGTGGGCAGCCCCGCCGCCAGGATGGCGAGCGCCAGCAGCCATCCGCGGCGAATGAGCCGCATGATCCCCCCGGTGCTGACGCCGCCTGGCGGCGCGCCTAGGCGCTGGTGCCGCCGACGGTCAGCCCGTCCATGCGCAACGTCGGCTGGCCTACGCCGACCGGCACACTCTGCCCGTCCTTGCCGCAAGTGCCGATGCCGTGGTCGAGCCCGAGGTCGTTGCCGATCATCGCGACCTTGGTCAGCGCGTCGGGGCCGTTGCCGATCAGGGTGGCGCCCTTGACCGCGGGCCCGACCTTCCCGTTCTCGATCAGGTAAGCTTCCGACGCCGAGAACACGAACTTGCCGGAGGTGATGTCGACCTGGCCGCCGCCGAAATTGACTGCGTAGAGCCCGCGGCCGACCGAGCCGATGATCTCCTGCGGGTCGCGGTCTCCGGCCAGCATGTAGGTGTTGGTCATCCGCGGCATCGGCGCGTGGGCATAGCTCTGGCGGCGGCCGTTGCCGGTCGGCGCCGCGCCGAGCAGGCGCGCGTTCATCCGGTCCTGCATGTAGCCCTTGAGAATGCCGTCCTCGATCAGCGTGGTGCAGTTGGTCGGCGTGCCCTCGTCGTCGACGGTCAGCGAGCCGCGCCGGTCGGGCAAGGTGCCGTCGTCGACGACGGTCACCCCTTTGCTCGCGACGCGCTGGCCGATCATGCCGGCAAAGGCCGACGTCTTCTTGCGGTTGAAGTCGCCTTCAAGGCCGTGGCCGACGGCTTCGTGCAGCATGACGCCGGGCCAACCCGGGCCGAGCACGACGACCATCTCGCCGGCCGGTGCCGGCACCGCACCGAGATTTACCAATGCCTGGCGCAAGGCCTCGTCGACCTGCTCCTGCCAGTGCGCAGGATCGAGAAAGCGCTCGTAGGCGAGCCGCCCGCCGGCGCCCGAGGAGCCGGTCTCCATCCGGTCGCCCTCGCCGACGACGACCGAAACGCCGATGCGCACCAATGGCCGGATGTCGGCGACCCGGCGGCCGTCGGCGCGGATGATCTGCACCGCCTGCCACACCCCGCTGAGCGACGCCATGACCTGCTTGACGCGCGGGTCGCGGCTGCGGGCATAGGCGTCGATCTCGGCCAGCAGCCGGGTCTTGGCGCCGAGGTCGACACCGAGCGGGTTCGCGTCGGTGTAGAGGCTGCGGTTGGTGCCGGGAGGCGGTCCGGCCATCGTGCCCGAATAGCCGCTCGCCACCGCCCGCACCGTCGCCGCGGCACGGCGGATCGCCGCCTCGGAGATCTCGGACGCATGCGCGTAGCCGGCCGCTTCGCCGGCAACGGCGCGCAGCCCAAAGCCCTGCGAGGTGTCGAAGCTGGCGCTTTTGATGCGCCCGTCGTCGAGCGCCAGGCTCTCGGACTGGCTGTATTCGAGATACAACTCACCGTCGTCCATGCCGGCGAGCGCCTCGGCGACAATCGCCTCGACCCGGCCCGGCTCCATGCCGGTGCGCTCGAAAAACAACGCGTCGCTGATGGCGAGATCGGTCATCCGCTGCTCCCTTGGTGCTGTCGTCAATATGGTCGCCGCGGGGGCCAAGCGAAAGCCGCGATTGTGCCGCGCCGGCGATGCCTTCCGGACGGCTCGGCGGAGCGCTGCGGCGGCTTGCCGCAATAAGTTAGGCCGGTTGTGACGCGGCCCGGCGATGGTGTAGGGTCGCCGCCACTTCGCCGCGTGGCCAACGCCCTGGCGCCTCGCCGGGTGCGGCCGGGGTCGGGCGGAACGGGGGCCGGTGGCCGTGCCTGACTGCTCGTTGCGCAACGCGCCGCAGGCGGTCGGCCGATCGGCCGGGTGGGGCGGATCAAAGGCGGCCGGAAGATGGTGCGGGTGAGGGGTTTCCTGACAAGGCGGCGGATGGCGCGGGTGCTGCTGCTGGTGGCGCTCGCCGTTGCCGTCACCGGGGCGTTGGCGGCGGTCGCCTGGGCGGCGCAGCCGCGGCCCTGGGAAATGGGCATGCAGCCCCCCGCCACCCCGGTCAAGGACCGGCTGAACGCGTTCCATAACGAGTTGCTGGTGCTGATCTTTCTGATCGCCGGCTTTGTCATGGCGCTGCTGCTCTACGTCATTCTGCGCTTCAACCACCGCCGCAACCCGGTCCCGTCGCGCACCTCGCACAACCCGATCATTGAAATCCTGTGGACCGTCGTCCCGGTGCTGATCCTGGTCATCATCGCGATCCCGTCCTTTAAGCTGATGTACTACATGGACCGGATCCCCCACCCGGACATGACGATCAAGGTCACCGGCCACCAATGGTACTGGTCCTATGAATACCCGGACCAGAAGGACCTCGCCTTTGACAGCAACATCATCCAGCAGGCCGACCTGAAGCCGGGCCAGCTGCGTCTGCTCGAAGTCGACAACCCGCTCGTCGTGCCGATCCACACCAACATCCGGGTCTTGGTGACCAGCACCGACGTGATCCACAGCTGGTTCATTCCGTCCTTTGGCGTGCAGGAATACGCGATCATCGGCCGGCTCAACGAAAGCTGGTTCAACGTCGACCGCGTCGGCACCTATTACGGCGAGTGCAACCAGATCTGCGGCATCAACCACGCCTTTATGCCGATCAAGATCGTCGCGCTGTCAAAGCCGGCTTTCCAGGACTGGCTGGTCGGCGCCCAAAAGAAATTCGCCCACAACGAGACGAGGGGCGGCGCCGTTCAGGTCGCCGCCGTGTCGGCGCCTGCCGGCAACCGGAAGCAAGAGGGTCGCTGATGACATCATACGAGCGGGACGCGCACGCGCTCGAGGCGCACGGCTACGGCCACGACTCGCACCATCCGGGCTTTTTTGCGCGGTGGCTGTTCTCGACCAACCACAAGGACATCGGAACCCTTTACCTGATCTTTGCCGTCTGCGCCGGGGTCATCGGCGGCGCCTTGTCGATCGCGATGCGCATCCAGCTGATGCACCCGGACAACCACTTCATCACCGATCACCAAGTCTACAACGTCATCATCACCGCGCACGGGCTGATCATGATCTTTTTCACGGTCATGCCTGCGATGATCGGCGGTTTTGGCAACTGGTTCGTGCCGCTGATGATCGGCGCGCCCGACATGGCCTTTCCGCGCATGAACAACATCAGCTTCTGGCTGCTGGTGCCGTCGTTTGCGCTGCTGCTCGGCTCGACGATGGTCGGCGAGGGCGCCGGGGTCGGCTGGACGATGTACCCGCCGCTGTCAGGCCCGATCGGCAGCCCCGGACCGGCGATGGACATGCTGATCTTCTCGATCCACCTCGCCGGCGCTTCGTCGATCATGGGGGCGATCAACTTCATCACGACGATCTTCAACATGCGCGCCCCGGGGATGACCCTGCACAAGATGCCGCTGTTCGTGTGGTCGATCCTGGTCACCGCGTTTCTGCTGCTGTTGTCGTTGCCGGTGCTGGCCGGCGCGATCACGATGCTGCTGACCGACCGCAATTTCGGCACGAGCTTTTTTAATCCGGCGGGCGGCGGCGACCCGTTGCTGTTCCTGAACCTGTTCTGGTTTTTCGGCCACCCCGAGGTCTACATCCTGATCCTGCCCGGCTTCGGCATGATCTCGCAGGTCGTCTCGACCTTTTCGAAAAAGCCGATCTTCGGCTATCTCGGCATGGTCTACGCGATGGTCGCGATCGGCGTGGTCGGGTTTGTCGTGTGGGCCCACCACATGTTCACGACCGGCATCTCGGTCGACACCCGCGCCTATTTCACCGCGGCGACGATGGTCATCGCGGTCCCGACCGGGGTGAAGATCTTCTCGTGGATCGCCACCACCTGGGGCGGCTCGATCGAGTTCAAGACGCCGATGCTGTTTGCGATGGGGTTCATTTTTCTGTTTACGATCGGGGGCGTGACCGGAGTCGTCTTGGCGAATGCCGGCGTCGATTTCGCTTTGCACAACACCTATTACGTCGTCGCCCATTTCCACTATGTCCTGTCGCTGGGTGCGGTGTTCTCGATCTTTGCCGGCTTCTACTACTGGATCGGCAAAATGTGCGGGCGGCAATACAACGAGACTTTGGGGAAAATCCATTTCTGGACGACGTTCATCGGCGTCAACCTGACCTTTTTCCCGATGCACTTTCTTGGGCTTGCCGGCATGCCGCGGCGGATCGCCGACTACCCCGACGCGTTTGCCGGGTGGAACTTTGTCGCGTCGATCGGCTCCTTTATCTCCTATGCCTCGACCCTGCTGTTCGTCTTTATCGTGCTGCAGACCTTGATCGCCGGGAAGCGGGTCGGCGCCAATTACTGGGGCGAGGGGGCGACGACGCTCGAATGGAAACTGCCCTCGCCGCCGCCGTTTCACAGCTACGACGAATTGCCGATCATCGCTTGAGCCGGCGGCCCGCCGCGGAGACTGCGCGCTCGTGTCTGAAATCTCGGAAATCTCGCCGGCTGCCGCCCTGCCGCTGGCAGCGGGTTCGGTTGCCCTGCCTCTGGCAGGCGGCTCGATCGCCGGCGTCGGCGACTATGTCGAGATTCTAAAGCCGCGGGTCATGTCGCTGGTGGTGTTCACCGGCTTTGTCGGGCTCGTGCTGGCGCCAGGCCACCTGAACCCGGTGCTGGCCGCGGTCGCGGTCCTGTGCATCGCCGTCGGCGGCGGGGCCGCGGGCGCCCTCAACATGTGGTACGAGCGCGACATCGACGCCGTGATGCGGCGCACCGCCGGCCGGCCGTTGCCCGCCGGCCGGATGATGCCGGGCGAGGCGCTTGCTTTTGGCACCGTGCTGGGGGTCGGCGCGGTCGTGGTCATGGCGCTGGCGGTCAACCTCGCCGCTGCGGTGCTGCTGGCGGCGACGATCGCGTTCTACATCTTTGTCTACACGATGTGGCTCAAGCGGCGCACCCCGCAGAACATCGTGATCGGGGGTGCCGCCGGCGCGTTTCCGCCGCTGGTCGGCTGGGCCGCGGTCACCGGCAACATCGGCTGGGGTGCGGTGGCGCTGTTCGCGATCGTCTTTTTGTGGACGCCGCCGCATTTCTGGGCCTTGGCGCTCTACCGCACCGGGGACTACGCGAAGGCGGGCGTGCCGATGCTTCCGGTCGTCGCCGGACCGAGGGCTACCCGGCGGCAGATGCTGCTTTACACATTGGCGCTGTGGCCCGCCGCCGCCGCACCCTGGGTCCTCGGCGTCGCCGGCGCCCTCTATGGATTGGGAGCATTGGCGCTGAGCGCTCTGTTCACGGCTTCGGCGGTCCGGGTCTGTGTCGACGCCAGCGAGCGCAGCGCCAAGGCAATGTTCGGGTTTTCTCTGCTTTACCTGTTTTTGATCTTCAGCCTTCTGCTGGTCGACCATGCCGGCGCAGCATTGGCGCGCGGCGGCTTGTTGTGAGCGCGATGGACGAGCCGGCGCAGGCGCGCGCCCGCATGATCCGGGCGCGCAACCGCGCGCTCGTCGCCGTGCTGGTGGCGCTGGTGGCGCTGTTTTACGCCGTCACGATCGCCCGGATCGGGGGCTAGTCATGGCCGGCATCGCCGGATTGCATCCCTCGCGGCGGCGCGGCGGCACCGTCTTGATCCTGCTTTCGGTTGTCGCCGGAATGACCGGGCTCAGCTTTGCGTCGGTCCCGCTCTACCGGATTTTTTGCGGCGCCACCGGGCTTGGCGGCACGACCCAGCGCGCCGCCGCCGCACCCGGCGGCTCGATTTCCGGCACCCCGGTCAGGGTCAGCTTTGACGCGCAAACCGCACCGGGGCTCGATTGGGAGTTTCGGCCGCTGACCCCGGCCGTCACCGTCGCTCCAGGGGCGCCGACCCAGGTTTTTTTCCGCGCCGTCAACCGCAGCGCCACGCCGGTGACCGCACGCGCGGTGTACAATGTCGCCCCGGCAAAGATCGGAATTTATTTCGACAAGCTGCAATGCTTCTGCTTCAGCAACCAAACCCTGCGGCCTGGAGAAAGCACCGATATGGGGGTCGTGTTTTTTGTCGACCCCGGCATGCTGAAGGACCGCGATACGCGCGAAGTGCGCTCGATCACGCTCTCCTACACGATGTTTCGGGCGGCCGACGCCCCGCCGCCCGACGCTGACCTGGCACCGGCCCGCAGGCCGGCGGCACCAATCGTAAATTGACCCGCAAATTGACCGGTCGAGGCCTCTCACCATGAGCGAGACGCACGCGGCGCCCGCCGCGCACGCAGCCCCAAAACACCCTTATCACCTGGTCGACCCGAGCCCGTGGCCGATCGTCGGCGCGATCGCCGCGGGCCTGCTGACCGGCGGCGGCGTCCTCTATATGCACGGCCATGGCTGGGCCCTCTTGATCGTCGGCGCCCTCGGGGTGCTCGGGGTCATGGCGGTGTGGTGGCGCGACGTGATCCGCGAGGCGACATTCCAGGGTTATCACACTCCGATCGTGCAGCTCGGCATGCGCTATGGCATGGCCCTGTTTATCGCCTCGGAGGTGATGTTTTTTGTCGCGTTCTTCTGGGCGTTTTTTGCCTCGAGCCTGTTTCCGGTCGGCGGGGTGTGGCCGCCCAAGGGCATCCATCCGTTCGACCCGTTCGAGTTTCCGTTTCTGAACACCCTGATCCTGCTGCTGTCGGGCACCACGGTGACCTGGGCGCATCATTCGCTGCTGGGCAGCGACCGCAGCGGCATGCTGCGCGGTCTCGCGGTCACGGTTTTTCTCGGCCTGTGCTTCACCTCGGTCCAGGCTTACGAGTACAGCCACGCCGCATTTCATTTTACCGGCGGCATCTTTCCGTCGACCTTTTTTATGGCGACCGGGTTTCACGGCTTTCACGTAATCATCGGCACGACCTTTCTGATCGTCTGCCTGGTCCGGGCATGGCTCGGGCATTTCCGTCCCGACCACCATTTCGGCTTCGAGGCGGCGGCGTGGTACTGGCATTTCGTCGACGTGGTGTGGCTGTTTTTGTTCGTGTGCATCTATTGGTGGGGCGGCGGCGGCGCCGCGGAGGCCGGTCCCGTCGGCGGCTGACGCAGGCTGCCCGCAAAGAATGGCGGAGCGCGCCGGCGCCGTCGTAAATGGGGCCGGGCGCTGGGCCCCGTTCCCGTGGTGGCGCGCGGCACTCGGCTGCCGCTGCCCGCGCTGCGGCCGGGGGCAGCTTTTTGCCGGCCTGTTGACCGTGCGGCCGGTCTGCGAGGTGTGCCGGCTCGACCTCTCGGCGCAGGATGCGGGCGACGGCCCCGCGGTGTTTGTAATCCTGTTTCTCGGATTGATCGTCGTTGGTCTGGCAGCGGTCGTCGAAATCGAGTTCTCGCCGCCGATCTGGGTCCATTTGCTGCTGTGGACCCCGTTGATCCTCGTCGGTGCGGTGGCGATGCTGCGCCCGTTCAAGGCGGGGCTGATCGCCTTGCAATACCGCCACAATCTGTTGGGCGCATCTCCACCACCGCATTGAGTATTTGCCGCCGATGACCGGGTTTCGCCCGCAATTCTGGCCCACGATCGTCACCATCCCGATCGTGCTGCTGTGCCTCGGGCTTGGCTCCTGGCAAATCCAGCGGCTGTTCTGGAAGGAAGGTCTGATCGCGGCCCGCGCGGCGGCGGTCGCCGCTCCCCCGATCCCGGTGCCGCAAAACGCCGCGGCGGCGCGCCACATGGAGTTCCGTCACGTCAGCGACGAAGGCGTCTTTCTGAACGACAAGGAAATCCATCTCGGCGCGACCTCGGAAAACGGCCGCAACGGCTATCAAATCCTGACGCCGCTGCGCGAGCCCGACGGGCGCACCGTCTTTGTCAACCGCGGCTTTGTCCCGTCCGAGCTGCGCGACCCCGCGAAACGGATGGCGGGGGAGCCGTCGGGACCGGTGCGGGTCGAAGGCTTGCTGCGGTTGCCGCCGGCGGGGAGGCCCAATTGGTTTCTGCCCGACAACCGGCCCGACCTGAACTACTGGTTCTGGGTCGACCTGCCGGCGATGGCGGCGGCCGACAAGCTCGACAACGTGGCCCCGTTCTACATCGACGCCGACGCCGCCCCCAACCCCGGCGGCTGGCCGCAGGGCGGCGTCACCCGCCTGGACCTCCCCAACAACCACCTGCAATACGCGATCACGTGGTTTTCCCTGGCAGTTGCGATGGTCGTCATTTATGTCGTCTTTCATCGCCGCAACGCGGAGCATCGATGACCGCCTATCAGCAGTTGGAAGCGCGATTTCGCCGGCTTGGCGCACTCGAAGAAGCGATCGGCGTGCTCCATTGGGACAGTGCGACGATGATGCCGCCGGGTGGTGCCGCGACCCGCGCCGAGCAGATCGCGACCCTGAGCCTCGTCGCGCACGAGCAGCTGACCGCCGCCGAAATCGGCGATTTGGCTGCCGCCGCCGAGGATGAAACCGACGCGCTCGACGGCTGGGAGCGCGCCAATCTGCGCGAGATGCGGCGACGCCGCGCCCATGCCGAGGCGGTCCCCGGCGATCTCGTCGAAGCGGTCGCGCGCATCTCCTCCGAATGCGAGACGGTGTGGCGCAAGGCGCGGCCCGCCGACGATTTCGCCGCCGTGCGGCCATTCCTCGAAAAGATGCTCCACCTCCAGCGCGAGGTCGCGGCGGCCAAGGCCGAGCGCCTCGGCGTCGCCCCGTTCGAGGCGCTGCTCGACCGCTACGAGCCCGGCGGCTCGATCGCGGTCATCGACCGCCTGTTCGGCGAAATCAGCGGGTTTCTGCCCGACCTGATCGAGGCGGTTCTCGCCCGTCAGGCAGCACTGCCGCCCGCAGCGGAACCGGCCGGCCCGTTTGCGGTCGCCGATCAGCGCCGCGCGGCAGAGCGGCTGATGCAGGCGGTCGGGTTCGATTTCGCGCATGGCCGGCTCGACATCAGCGCCCACCCGTTTTGCAGCGGCGCCCCCGACGATGTGCGCATTACGACGCGCTACGACGAGCGCGATTTTACCAAGGCGCTGATGGGGGTCCTGCACGAAACCGGGCACGCGCTCTACAAGCACAATTTGCCGGCGCGCTGGCGGTTGCAGCCGGTCGGCGCCGCGCGCGGGATGGCGATCCACGAGAGCCAGTCGCTGCTGCTCGAAATGCAGGCCTGCCGCAGTCTCGCCTTTATGAGCTTCGCCGCGCCGCTCCTGCGCGAAGTTTTTGACGGCGAGGGGCCGGGCTGGGAGCCCGAGGCGCTCTACCGCCGTCAGATCCGGGTGCGGCGCGGGCTGATCCGGGTCGATGCCGACGAGGTCACCTATCCCGCCCACGTCATCCTGCGCTACCGGCTCGAGCAGGCAATGCTGGCAGGCGACCTCGCGGTCGTGGATTTGCCCGGCGCCTGGGCCGAGGGCCTGCAGGCGCTGCTCGGGACAGCACCCGACAACGACCGCGACGGGTGCCTCCAGGACATCCATTGGTTCGACGGGTCGTGGGGCTATTTCCCGACCTATACGTTGGGGGCGATGATCGCCGCGCAGCTCTTCGAAGCGGCGCGCGAGGCGATACCCGAACTCTCGGCGTCGATCGCCGCCGGCGATTTTCGGCCGCTCTTCGCCTGGCTGCGCGAGCATGTGCACGGCCGAGGGTCGCTGATGTCGACGGCGGAACTGGTCGAGAGCGCGACCGGCCGCCCGCTCGCCACCGCGAGCTTCGAGCGCCATCTGCGGCGCCGCTATCTGGAAGGCGGAAACGAACCCATTTAGGGAGCGTTGACGCCAGCAACGAAACAATCTCCGGGGGACACCGTGCTCGACAGCGCCGCACAGCAGCCCGACGGCTGCACGGATCGGCAGGTTGCACTCGCTCGGTTCGACGCCGTGCGGGGCGACAGCGAGGCGCTTGCCGCCAATCTGACGCCCGAAGACCAGTCGATCCAGTCGATGCCCGATGTCAGCCCGACAAAGTGGCACCTGGCGCACACGACCTGGTTTTTCGAGACCTTTATCCTGAACCGGTTCGACCCCGATTACCGGGTCTACGACCCGGCTTTCGCCTATCTGTTCAACTCCTATTACGAGGCCGCGGGTCCGCGTCATCCGCGCCCCGAGCGTGGGCTGCTGTCACGCCCGACGGTCGACATTGTCGGCGCCTATCGCGACCATGTGAGCGCGGCGATGGCGCGCTTTGCCGAGCGCGCGGCCGAACCGGTCTGGCAACAGGCCGCACCGCTGGTCGAGCTCGGCCTCCATCACGAGCAGCAGCATCAGGAGCTGATCCTGATGGACATCAAGCACGTCTTTTCGGTCAACCCGTTGTCGCCGGCCTATCAGGCGCCGCGGCCGCAGATCGCCGCCCCCTCGGCGCCCCCCGGCTGGGTCGACTTTCCCGGCGGGCTCGTCGAGACCGGTCATCGCGGCGCCGGTTTCGCGTTCGACAGCGAAACCCCGCGGCATAAGGTGTGGCTCGAACCGTTCCGTCTCGCCACCCACCCGGTGACGTGCGGCGAGTTTCTCAGCTTTATCGAGGCCGGCGGCTACCGCCATCCCGAATTCTGGCTGTCGGACGGCTGGGCGACGGTCCGCGCCGAAGGCTGGGAGGCGCCGGCCTACTGGCGCCGCGGCGACGGCGGCTGGTCGATCTTCACGCTTGGCGGGCTGCGCCGGGCGAACCCGGCCGAGCCCGTCTGCCATGTCAGCTTTTTCGAGGCCGACGCCTTCGCCAAATGGGCGGGCAAACGGCTGCCGACCGAAGCCGAGTGGGAGGTCGCGGCGGAGCACGCGCCGCTCGTCGGCAATTTTGCCGATCGCGGGCATCTTCATCCCTGCGTCGATGCCGCGCCAACGCCGGCGCCGGGCGGCGACATGGCGCCGCGGCAGATGTTCGGCGACGTTTGGGAATGGACCGCGAGCCCCTATATCCCCTATCCGCGCTTTCGCGCTGCCGCAGGTGCGGTCGGCGAGTACAACGGCAAGTTCATGTGCAACCAGATGGTGCTGCGTGGCGGCGCCGCGGTCACCCCGGCCGGCCACATCCGGGCGACCTATCGTAATTTCTTCCCGCCCTCGGCGCGCTGGGCTTTCGCCGGGTTGCGGCTCGCGGAGGACAGCTGATGAGGGACGACGCGCGCTTTGCCTTTTACGATCTGGCGCCGGGCGAGGAGAGCTTTCGCGACGCGGTGCTGAACGGCCTCGCTCGCCCGCGCAAGGCGGTCCCGTGCAAGTTCTTCTACGACGAGCGCGGCTCGGCGCTGTTCGAGGAAATCTGCCGTCTCCCCGAATACTACCCGACCCGCACCGAGGTCGCGGTTCTCGAAGAATACGCCGACGAAATCGCCGCGCAGATGGGCGTATATTCCCGGATTATCGAGTTCGGCAGCGGCGCCAGCCAAAAGGCCCGCATTCTGCTGCAGGCGCTCGATCGGCCGGCGGCCTATGTTCCGGTCGACATCTCGCGCGAGCATTTGCGCGAAGCCGCCGCTTCTTTAGCCGACGACTTTCCGGAACTGCCGGTGATCGCGGTGTGCGCCGACTACACCGGCCCCTTTGAATTGCCCCCTTTGCCCGGTCCGGTCGGCAAGCGCGTCGGATTTTTTCCCGGCTCGACGATCGGCAATTTCGAGCCCGAGGCTGCCGCGCGCTTTCTGGCGAACTGCGCGCACATTCTTGGCCCCGGCGGCGAGATGCTGATCGGGGTCGACCTGAAGAAGGACGTCCGCATCCTCGAAGCCGCCTACAACGACCGCGCCGGGGTGACGGCGGCATTCAATCTCAACCTGTTCGAGCGCATCAACCGCGAGCTCGACGGCGACCTCGACCTCGACCTGTTCGAGCACTTCGCCTTTTACAGCGAGGAGAAGGGGCGCGTCGAAATCTACATCCGCAGCCTCGCCGACCAGCAGGCGACGATTGCCGGGCGCCGTTTCGCGTTTGCCGCGGGCGAGCTGGTCCACACCGAGTATTCCTACAAATACGCCGTGCCGGAATTCCGCGCTCTCGCCGCACGCGCCGGGTTTCGCCCGGTCGACACCTGGACCGACCCGGCCGAGCTGTTCAGCGTCCACTATTTCCGGCTGCGCTGACCCGGCCCAGTTCTGCTGCTCAAAAGAAGCTTAAACTCGTCATTGCGAGGAGCGCAGCGACGCGGCAATCCTGGTCCGACGATGCTCAGTCGGCCCAGATTGCTTCGCTGTGCTCGCAATGACAAGATTACCGGCGAAGAACTTCATTCTGTCCCCGCCGATTCCCGACGAATTTTCTTGCCAGCTGACGTACCGCGGCCAATCGTGGTCAGACGACGATCAACTCGACGCTTGATTGCGCGTCATGCATCGTTCGACTGACGGCCCGAGCGACCGGAGTCAGCGGTAAGGCGCGTTCCTGCGCGCGACGGGAGAAAATCCAATGAGAATCGGCCTGTTTTATCAGATTCAAGTTCCGAAACCCTGGACCCCGGACAGCGAGTTGCAACGCATCTACGAGGCGCTCGAGCAAATTCCCTATGCCGAAGAAATGGGTTTTGGGAGCGTCTGGTTTTCCGAGCACCATTTTCGCCCGGTGTGGTCGCACAACAGCGCGCCCGACCTGACCCTTGCGGCGGTCAGCCAGCGCACCAGCCGGATCCGGCTTGGTGTCGGCGTCGTCCTCGCCCCGATCCACCATCCGCTGCACGTGGCGGCGCGCATGGCCACCCTCGACATCTTGAGCCGTGGCCGGGTCGATGTCGGCCTCGGCCGCACCGGCTATCCGTACCAGCTGACCCCGTACGGCAGCGACCTGCAGGACACCCGCGGCATGTGGCAGGAATTCGCCGACGTGCTGCCGCGCATCTGGACTGAGGAGGAAATCTCGTATGACGGGATCTACTACAAAATCCCGCGCCGCGAGGTCCTGCCCAAGCCGGTGCAGCGCCCCTACCCGCCCTTGTGGTCGGCCTGCGGCAGCGACGAGACGGCGCGGCTGACCGGCAATCTCGGAATGGGCGGGCTCTTCGGCAGCGAGGGCGGCCCCGACCGCGTCGAGCAGCTGATCGCACTCTATCGCGACGCGCTGCGCACCGCACCGGCTACCCCCGCGGGACCCGCTCCACGCGCCGCGCTGATGACCGCGGGCTTCTGCCACGAGGACCCGCGGGTCGTGGCCGAGCGCGGCACGGAGCTTGTCGGGTGGTACATCGAGCAGCAGCGCGAGCGCGCCCGCCTCGTATGGCGCGACTACGACCCGGCCACCGTGCCGCCCGATTACCAGGGCTATTACGCGCGCGACCAGCGCCTCGCGGGCGGGCCCTATCCGGGCGAACCGACGCCGCAGCAGGTGCGCGAGGAGGGCACCAAGTTTTGCGTCGGCACGCCGGCCGAGTGCATCCGCTTTCTCGATCGCTACCAGGCGCTCGGCATCGAGGAGGTCATCCTGCTGTGCGCGATCGGCCCGGCGCAGCACCAGGAGGTGCTCAACACCCTTCGCCTCTTTGGCGAAGAGGTGATACCGCATTTTCAGACCCGCGCGCCGCGTTCCGCCGTAGCGTAGTCGCCGCGCCGTCCGCAACAGGATTTCGGGTTCCCACCTTCGGCGCGCGCCGCACCCATCAGGCCGCACCACGGCAGAAATGTCGACCCGACGCCGGTCGGGCGTCGGGTGAGCCGGCCGAAAGCGGCGACCGCGACGCCCTCGGCAGTCTTCGCTCCGGCCCGGTCGTGTTGCCGGGCCGGAGCGAGTTGCCGCGCGTCAGTTGGGGTGGAAGACGAGGGTGCGCAGCTCGATGCTTTCGCGCGGGAAGGCGTCGGGCGGGGTGGTCGGGTCGGTGAACGAGGTGTGCGGCATAAAGCGCGCGCGGCCGTCGGTCTTGGTGTCGGCGATCTTGAGCAGCAACGCCTCGTCGCGTTCCATCTCGGGGACGTAATACCATTGATGCGCCGGGTTGTACGTCACCGAGTAGGTCTCGCCGACCCGCTCGCGATAGACCAGATCCGACGCCACCAGGTCCTTCGCGTCGACGGTGCGCGCGTCGCACACCGCAAGCGGCGCGTCCTGCAACGGCCCGCGGATCGGGCGCCATAGGTTGATCACCTGGACGCGGCCCTTCAGCAGCTCCTCGGCATCGTCGCCCATCAGGTCGCGGACCCGTTGCGGGCCGGAGCGCGCGGTATGGTCGACATGGACGCGGGTCGCCGGCTGGCGCGGCCCGCCGGCCGAGCGGTCCTGGTGGCCGGGCACGCGGCGGCGCTGGAGATGGTCAAAGATGTGAACGCGGCTGGCGCCGGTCAGCTCGGCGATAAAGCGCTCGGCCTCGGGGTAATAGACCCGACGCACCTCGTCGTCGTCCCAGAAATCGCGCACCTCGGTGTGTTGGCCGACGAGCGCAAAACCTTGCCGGTCGAGGTCCATCTCCGACCCGATCGGCCGCATGTCGCGGATGCGGACCTGGTGCGGGTCGGCGGTCATGTTCGAGCGGAATTCGCCCGGCTCGGCCTCATAGGCGTAATAGCGCGGCCGCTCGGCCATCGGCTTCAAATAATTCAGCTCGGCCTCGACATAAGGCAGATCGGTAAAGCTGCTCATAGTCCTGTCCTCCTTGGGGGTCGGTTCGACGTCACTCATGGGGAAACTTTAAAGTCCGACCCGAAAAGAATGGCGAAACGACAATCCCCTAACCGTCATTCCCGCGAAAGCGATGCGAAAGCGGGAACCCGGACTTTGCCCCTGGGCATGAACAGGCGACAACCGGCGGGTGCCTGGACCCCGCTTTTGCGGGGGCGGCGAGACGATATTGGGATGGTTCGCTTCATTTCGGGTCAGACACTCAGAAGATCGGAAACTTGAGATATTCCGGCGGCACATCGCGATGTTCCGGCCGGGCGGGCGGCACGAGCGCCAGCATAACGCGGCGGACCAGCGCGCCGATAGGCCTGCCGACCAAAGTCAATATCATCATCACTCCCTCCAGAAAGGCTTGCCGCTGAGAAACTGGGCCTCGGCTCGGCTAGTGCCGATATCGGCCAGCATCCGGTCGTCGAGCGCGGCGAGCTGGGCGCGATCCTTGGCGCGCCGGCGCCACTCATGGAAACCGGCGGCCACCCGCGCCGCAGCGTTGCTCGCCAGATGCAGCATCGAATACCGCGGAACCCTGGCGATCCGCCCGCCCGCATGCTCAAAGTGGATAGCTGTCATGTGAAAACCTCTAAACCGTGCCAGCGCTCGACCGCGCTTGCAGAGAACTCCAGTGACCCTTAAATGCGTGGACCACGGTCGATCTGCAAACGAGAGTTTCTCAGCCCCGATTTAGAATTTTTCATCTCCTATGAACGACCATCTGCCGCCGCTCAGCGCCTTGCGCGCGTTTGAGGCGACCGCCCGCCACATGAGCTTCAGCAAAGCCGCCGAGGAATTGCACGTGACCCCGGCGGCGATAAGCCATCAGATTCACGCGTTGGAGCAGGATCTCGGGGTCAGGCTGTTCTATCGGTTGAACCGCGCGATCGAGCTGACGCCGTCGGCGCAGGTGCTGCTGCCGGGCCTGTCGGAGGCCTTTGCCGGGATTCACGCCGCGGTCGCGCGGCTGCGCGGGCATACCGACACCGGCACCCTGACCGTGACGGCGTCTCCGTCATTCGCCGCGAAATGGCTGGTGTTGCGGCTGCACCGGTTTCAGGAGCGCTGCGCCGAGGTCGACGTGCGGATTTCGGCGACCGACGAGGTCGTCGATCTGGGCAAGGGCGGTTTCGACATCGCGATCCGCTATGGCGCCGGGCACTACCCCGGTCTCGATGTCGAGCTGTTGTTTACCAACGAGGTGTTCCCGGCGTGCAGCCCGCAGCTGCTCGCCGACGGGCCGCCATTGCGCACGCCCGAGGATCTGCGCCGTCACGCGCTGATCCACGACCAGGCGGTCGAGCGCGACCCGCTGGTGCCGACCTGGCCGATGTGGCTGAAGGCCGCCGGGGTCAAGGACGTTTCGGCGAGCGGCGGGCTCAGCTTCAACAACATGCATCTGGCGCTCGACGCGGCGATCGCCGGCCACGGCGTGGTGCTGGCCTACAGCACGATCGCCGCCGCCGACCTCGCCGCCGGCCGGCTGGTCCGGCTGTTCTCGTTGGCGCTGCCCGACCAGTTCTCCTATTACATCGTCACCGCACCAGGCGCGCTCGACCGGGCCAAGGTTCGCTCGTTCCGCGACTGGCTGCGCGACGAGGCCGACCGGCAACCGAGCGCGGCGGCGTCACCCGCGGCGTCAGCGCCGCCGAGCCGCGTCAGCCCATCGTCGAGTTGAAGGCGCCGCCGTCGAGCAGCAGGTTCTGCCCGACGATAAAGCCGGACGAGGCGCCGCACAAAAAGGCGCAGGCGTCGCCGAATTCGGCGGGGTCGCCGACCCGGCCGGCGGGATTGGCCTCGCCGCGCTTGGCGAGCAGCTCTTCGAACGAGATGTTTTGCCGCCGCGCCTCGTATTCGATCCCCGAACGCAGCCGGTCGGTCAGGAACGGACCGGGCAGCACGCCGTTGATCGTCACGTTGTATTTTGCCACCTGCCGCGCGAGCCCGGCGCAAAACGCGGTCAGCCCGGCGCGCGCGCCGTTGCTCATGCCGAGGTTCGGGATCGGCGACTTGACCGAGCCCGAGGTGATGTTGACGATGCGGCCAAAGCGCCGCTCGCACATGCCGTCTACCACCGCCTTGATCAGCATGATCGGGGTCAGCATGTTGGCGTTGACCGCCTTTTGCCAGTCCTCGACCGACCATTCGCGGAAATCGCCATGCGGCGGCCCGCCGCAATTGTTGACCAGAATGTCGGGCGCCGGGCAGGCGGCGAGTGCCGCGGCGCGGCCCGCTTCGGTCGAGATGTCGCCGGCGACCGCGGTGACCTTGGCGCCGGTTTCCTCGCGGATCTCCGCGGCGGTCTGCTCCAGGGTCTCGGCGGTGCGCGCGGTGATCGTCAGCTCGACCCCGGCGCGGCCGAGGGCGGTGGCGCAGGCCCGCCCCAACCCCTTGCTCGCGGCGCAGACCAGCGCCTTGCGGCCGCGGATGCGCAAATCCAGCATGTCGTCCTCCGCCTCGGTAGTTATCGCTGCGGCAACGATGTACGCTGATCGGGTCTTCTCGGCGACCGGAAACAACAGCGCGAGCAAAGCCGGCGATGAAGCTGACCCTGATACTTGACCTGGCGCCGGCGGGCGTCCTCGCGAGCGTGGTCGAAGAATGGGACGAGCTCGGCGTCACCTCCCGGATGGAGCCGATGGTCCGCCACTTCGACAACGACGACGAGGCGATCGTCTGGGGCCGCTCGCTGGCGCGCCGCCGCGGTCTTGGTCAGATTTTTCTGACCGACAACCGCAAGCCCGGCCCGCGCTGAATTGGCGGGCCGCGGCCCGCCGGCCGAACGCAGGGCGTCAGTGCTGACCCGAGAGCGTCAGTACGGCCGATAGGGCGGTGGCGGCGGGGCATAGCCGGGCGGCGGGCCGTACCCCGGGCCACCGCCGGCAAAAGGCGGCGCCCCCGGCGGCGGGGCAAAGCCCGGCACCTGGTTGCCATGCGCCATCATGCACTCGCCATACATGACGTCGAATTGCTGCTGCAGCGACATTTGCGCATAGGCGGAGCCGCTGGCGCCGAAAACCGTCCCGGCGGCTGCACCCGACGCGGCCCCGATCGCTGCCCCCCGGCCGCCGCCGAACGCAGCGCCAAGGCCGGCGCCGAGCGCGGTGCCGATGATCGCGGTGCCCACCGCCTGATTGTTGGCCGCCGCCGCCGCCCCGGCGGTTGCGTTGCCGGCATATTGCGCGCAGACATTCTGGTCGGCGGTAAAGGCCTCGAACGACTTGCCGGGGCCCGGAGCGACCGGGATCGTCGGGCCGGGCGGCGGTGCCACGCATGCCGCAAGCGTCGTCACGAGCGCCAGGGCACCCGCGAGGCGCGGATCGAAGCGTTTCATATTCATGTCCTGTTCTATTAGCGCTAAGCGATCTTGCGGCTACGGCTATACTCCAAGCAAGCGATAAGAAGGTTCACATCCCATTGTCGACGTTGTCGACGTTGTCCGGTCGGGCCGGAGCGCGCGGCTCCGGACGATCGGCAAGCTCGGGCATGATTTCGCGCGCAAAGGTTCGCAGCGATGCAAGCGAGCCGCCGACGTCGATGACCATCACATATTCGACGCCGCCCGCTTGCAGCCGCTTCAGGCGGCCGACGATCTCCTCGGGGGTGCCGATCAGCGCGTCGGTTTCGGTTGCCCGGTGCATTTCCTCGGCCGACAATGCCCGCCGCGGCCGGCCGAGGCTCGGCGAATTGCCGGTCGGCGACAATGACAATTGCTGGACGTTGCGCATAAAGGTCATGCGCAATTCGTGCGCCGCCGCGCGCTCGGCCGGGGTGTTGGCGATGTGCAGCGCGCGGGTCAGCCCGACGGTCATCGGGTCGAAGACACGGCCCTGCGCCTCGACCGCCTTGCGATAGATGCCGATGTTCTCGGCGACCAGCTCCGGGCTGCCGGCCTGGCCCAGCAACAAGTTGAACCCGCCCTCCGCCGCCTTGCGGACCGAGGCGGCACTTTGGGCGCCGACCCACAATGGCGGATGCGGCTTTTGCACCGGCGCCGGCTCGATCACGATGTCCTCGTAATGCCAGCGCTCGCCGTGATGCGAGAACCGGCCCGTGGCCGTCCACGCCTTGCGCAGGAACTCGACCGCCTCGTCATAGCGGGCGGCGGCTTCGTCCATCGGCATGGAAAAGCCGTGGAACTCGCCCCAGCGATAGCCCTTGCCGATGCCGAGATCGAGCCGCCCGTTGGACAGCAGGTCCAATGTCGCCGCCTGCTCCGCCAGCAATGCCGGGTTGTGCCACGGCAGCACCAGAACCGCGGTGCCGAGCCGGATGCGCGTCGTCTTTGCCGCGAGATAGGTCAGAAAGCCCAAGGTCGCCGAAATCTGCCCGAAGCCGGTGAAGTGGTGCTCGACCAGAAAGACGCTGTGAAAGCCGAGCGCCTCGGCTTCGCAGATGTAGTCGATGTAATCGGTGTAGATGCGGCTGTCGCTCGCCTGCTCGCCGATCTCGGTGCGCGCGCCGCCAAACAATCCAAAACGCATCTGTCCTCCGAGCTTCTTGGGTGATCCCAGGGTTTCACAAACGAGCGTGCCGCTCAGATGCCGAGGGTCCGGGCATAGGCCTCGGGGTAGCGCGGGCCGGCGGCGGCACCCGGCCGGAAAATTTCGGCCAGCCTCTCCAAAGTCGCCGCGGAAAGGGAAATCTCGGCCGCCGCCGCGTTCTCCTCGAGCCGGTGGCGGTGGCTGGTCCCGGGGATCGGCACGATGTAGTCGCCGCGCGACAAGACCCAGGCGAGCGCCAGCTGCGCCGGGGTGCAGCCTTCAGCCGCCGCAAGCCGCTGCAATTCGCCGACGAGATCCAGGTTGTGGCGCAGGTTGTCGCCGCCAAAACGGGGCATGTTGCGGCGCGCGTCGCCGGCGGCGAGGTCGTCCGGTGCGGTGACCGTGCCCGTCAGAAAGCCGCGGCCGAGCGGGCTGTACCCGACAAAGCCGATCCCGAGCTGCCGGCACAGCGGCAGAACGTCGTCCTCGACCTCGCGCGACCACAGCGAATATTCGATCTGCACCGCACTCATCGGATGGACCGCATGCGCGCGCCGGATCGTCTCCGGGCCAGCCTCCGAGATGCCGAGAAACCGGACCTTGCCGGCGCGGATGAGCTCGCTCATCGCACCCACCGTGTCCTCGATCGGCACCCTGGGGTCGACGCGGTGGATGTAATAGAGGTCGACCGCCTCGATCTGGAGCCGCGCCAGGCTGCGCTCGCAGGCGAGGCGGACGTATTCGGGTTTCCCCTCGCCCGCCGCCGAGCCGTCGGCATTGCGTCCCATGTTGCCGAATTTGGTCGCGACCACGTAATTGTCGCGGCGCCCCTTCAACACGCGCGCGATCAGCTCCTCGTTGCGGCCCTGCCCGTAGGCGTCGGAGCTGTCGAGAAAGTCGACGCCGATCTCGGCGGCGCGCTCCAGGGTCGCGATGGCGGCGGCGGGGTCGGGCTCGCCGTAGAACGGCGTCATCGTCGCGCAGCCGAGACCGACCGCGGAAACCTCCAATTCGCCAAGCTTGCGGCGCTGCATCCGGCTCTATCCCTTTGTTGGTCGCGGGCACCGACGCGCAACCCGCGGTGCGCCGGCCGCTTCCGCGACAATGCGTCGGTTGGAGGCAAACGCTTCGGCCGCGTTTGCGGTGTTCGCGATGATGACAGTTTTGCCTCCTGCCACTAAGCTTTAGCGCATGGACGGCGAGTTGGCATGCGGGGTTTTCGAGCTGCGGCGCCCCGCGGCGGGCCGGCTGCCGCTGATCCTCGCCTCGCCGCACAGCGGGTCGGATTACCCGGTCGATTTTGTCGCTGCCTCGCGGCTCGACCCATTGGCGCTCAGGCGCTCGGAGGACAGCTTTGTCGACGAGCTGTTTGCCGCGGCGCCAAGCCTCGGCGCCCCATTGTTGTCGGCCCGGTTTCCGCGCGCCTATCTCGACGTCAACCGCGAGGCTTACGAGCTCGACCCGGCGATGTTCTCGGATCAGCTGCCGGGCTTTGTCAACGCCGGCTCGCCGCGGGTGCGGATGGGGCTCGGCACAATTGCCCGCATCGTCGCCAGCGGCGAGGAGATTTACGCCGGCAAGCTGCGCTTTGCCGAAGCGCAGCGCCGGATCGACAGCCTCTATCATCCCTATCACGCGGTGCTCGGGCGGCTGGTCGACGAGACCGCGGCGCGCTTCGGCGGTTGTCTCTTGATCGACTGCCACTCGATGCCGTCGGCCGCCGCGGCATCCGGCGCCGAGGGCGCCGACATCGTGCTCGGCGACTGCTACGGCAGCGCCTGCGCCGCCGCGATCCTCGACAGCGCCCGCGGTTTTTTCACCGCCCGCGGGTTTTCGGTGGCGGTCAACACACCCTATGCCGGCGGGTTCACCACCGAGCATTACGGCGACCCCCGCCGCGGGCGCAACGCGCTGCAGATCGAGATCAACCGCGCGCTCTACATGGACGAGCGCAAATTCCGCCGAAAGCCCCGGTTCGGGCGGCTCGCGGCCGAATTGGCGGAACTGGTCCGGCAGTTGAGCCGCGCCGTCGAGGAATGCCTCGCCACCGCACCGTGAGCTGCCCGCCCAACCCATTTGCCCGCGGCGATCGGCCGGCGGCGATTGACCGGCCGCCGCGGCGCTCTCACCTAAAGGTGACGAGCTGGCGGAGCGGCTGATGAAAGAGATTGGGCCGGCAGCGGCCCCGGACTTTGAGGTAGATCAGAATTGGCGGGGCTACAGCGCCGAGGAGCACGCGGTCTGGCGGTTTCTGTTCGAGCGCCAGCAAAAGCTTCTGGCGGGGCGCGCCTGCGAAGAATACCTCGCGGGGCTGGACGGGCTCGGCTTGGCGGCGGCAGGCATTCCGGATTTCCGCCGGCTCAGCGACGTGCTCGACCGCACGACCGGCTGGCGCATCGTCGCGGTGCCGGGGCTGGTGCCTGACGCGGTGTTTTTCGGGCATCTCGCCCGGCGGCGATTTCCGTCGACCTGCTTTATCCGGCGCCGCGACCAGCTCGACTACCTGCAGGAGCCGGATGTCTTTCACGACATCTGCGGCCATGTCCCGTTGCTGATGAACCCGGTCTTTGCCGATTTTCTGCAGGCCTACGGCAAGGGAGGGCTGAGGGCGCAAGGGCTGGGCCACCTCGAGCGGCTCGCGCGGCTCTACTGGTACACGGTCGAGTTCGGACTGATCGCGACCGCGGCGGGGCTGCGGATCTACGGCTCGGGTATTTTGTCGTCGGCCGGCGAATCGGTTTATTCGCTCGACGACCCGCGGCCGAACCGGCTCGATTTTGACCTGCGCCGCATCATGCGCACCCGCTATCGCATCGACCAGTTTCAGGAAACCTATTTCGTAATCAAGGATTTTGAGCAGCTGTTCGAGGCGACCCGCGCCGACTTCGCCCCAATCTATCGCGAGATCGCAACCCTCCCCGATCTCGATCCCGACCAGGTGCTCGGGAACAACCGGCGGCATCCCGGCAACCAGGCCGGACCCGAAAAAAAATGGGCCGCGGCTGAGCCGGGCCCAAGTTTAGGGAGGAAACGCCTAGAAGACGTACGGTAAGACCACAACCGGCGATCGTTACCGCACTGCACAATGTAAGGCGCCCCACTGGGATGTCAAGCGGGTTTTTCAAAACGCGTTGGCATTGCTCAGGGTTTGATCCGGGATCAGGCATTTAGCCCGCCATCCCGCGGCGTCTGCTGTGCATCGCACAAGGGACGGCCCTTTGACGCCGGCCAGCAGCCGGCCTCGTCATGCCGGCATACGGCGGGCCGGGCATCGCACTGGTTTTTGACGGAATTGGCGCTGTTCGACCGCGGCGCGCGCGAGGATGGCGTCGGCCGCGCTTACGTCGGCCCGGAAAAGTCTTTGGGCGGGACGGGCGCGGGATCTGCGCCCGGCTGGCGTCCCCGATCGTCATCGAGACCGCTGGCGCGCGCTCGCTCCCGGCCCATACCAGCTTGCAAATCAAGCCTCTGTGGGGAACGTTCCCGGTCCGCCTGCGTTCATTAACCGAACAATAACGGGGATAAAAGATGACCGAGGGAGATATCGCGACCGCCGGCAGCGCCAGCACCTATCCGCAAGCCAAAACAGCAGCCGGCCCGCTGCGCACCCCCGCCGCGAGCCGCCGTCTGGTCGTCGTGTCCAACCGGGTCGCGGTCGACACGCGGAAGCCCGATTCCGGCGGTCTTGCGGTCGCGATCCAAGCCGCGCTCGAAACCAGCGGCGGCATCTGGTTCGGGTGGAGCGGAAAAGTCGACGACACGCTTCCTGGCGAACTCAAAACCGCCGCACGCGGGCCGCTGACCTATGCGACCCTTGACCTGTCGCAACGCGATTTTGACGAATACTATCTCGGCTTCGCGAACCGGGTGCTGTGGCCGCTGTTCCATCTGCGGTCAGGTCTGGTTGAATACTCGCGGCGCGATTTTGCCGGCTATCTGCGCGTCAACCGCATGTTTGCCCGCGCCTTGGCGCCGCTGCTGCTGCCGCAGGATCTCGTCTGGATCCACGACTACCACATGATCCCGCTCGGCCGCGAGTTGCGCCGGCTCGACCAGAACCAGACGCTCGGGTTTTTTCTGCACACGCCGTTTCCGCCGGCCGAGGTGCTGCGCGTCGTCCCTAACCATCGCGACCTGGTCGAGGCGCTGTGCGCCTACGACCTGATCGGATTCCAGACCAAATCCGACCTGCACGGGTTTTGCGACTACCTGGTGCGCTGGGCCGGGGCGGAGGATCTCGGGCACGGCGTGCTGCGCGCCTTTGGCCGCGTCGTCCGCGCGCAAGTCTTCCCGATCGGGATCGACGTCGCCACCGTCGCGGCCCAGGCAGAGGCGGCCGACGCCAGCCGCCACATGCGCCGGCTGCGGCAAAGCCTCGGCGACCGCACCTTGATGATCGGCGTCGACCGGCTCGACTATTCAAAGGGTTTGCCGGCGCGTTTTGCGGCCTTTGGGCAGTTGCTGGAGACGGCGCCGGAGACCCGCGGCCGTATCGTCTTTATGCAGATCGCACCGCACTCGCGCTCGGAGGTCCCGGAGTACCAGCAGATCCGCCGGACCCTTGCCGCCTCGGCCGGGAATATCAACGGCCGCTATGGCGAATTCGACTGGACGCCGCTGCGCTACATCAATAAGAGCTTCAGCCATAAAATCCTGACCGGGTTTCTGCGGGCGGCGCGGATCGGGATCGTGACGCCGTTGCGCGACGGCATGAACCTGGTGGCAAAGGAATATGTCGCCTCGCAACCGGCCGAGGATCCCGGGGTGCTGGTGCTGTCGTGCTTTGCCGGTGCGGCGCAAGAGCTCGGAGAAGCGGTGATCGTCAACCCGCACGACATCGAGGGCATGGTCGACGGCATCCGGCAAGGGCTCACGATGTCGCTCGGCGAGCGCAAGGAACGGTGGACCGCGATGATGGCGACGATCGAGCATTACGACATCACCCGCTGGCGCGAGAGCTTTGTCGCCGCCCTGGCGGCCAGCGGCGCCGAACCCCGCGGCCCCCACCGATGATTGTGGGCGCCGCCGGTGGCGAGCCGGAAACCTGGCTCGTCGGCGATATCGGCGCCACCAACGCCCGTTTTGGGCTCGTCTCACCCGACGGCAGGGTGCTGCATTGGCGCAGCCACACCTGCGAGCTTTACCCGACCATCGACGACGCGCTTGCCGAGTATCTCGGCGATCGCGGCGGGTTGCCGCTGCCGCGGCAGGCGGCGATCGCGATCGCCTCGGCGGTGACCGGCGACCAGGTCGTGATGACCAACAACCCGTGGCGCTTTTCGATCGCGGCGCTCCGGGCGCGCTTTAATTTCGAACGGCTCGAAATCATCAACGATTTTACGGCACAAGCGCTGGCGCTGCCGCATCTCGGCGCCGGAGACCGGATGCCGGTCGGCGGCGGTGCAGCGGTTCCGGGCGCGCCGCTTGCGGTGCTGGGACCGGGATCGGGGCTCGGGGTTTCGGGCCTCGTCCGGTGCGGCGCCGACTGGGTGGCGCTGACCGGCGAGGGCGGCCATGCGACGATGTCGCCGGCGACCGACCGCGAAAGCGCGGTGCTCGACCATATGCGCAAGCGCTTTGACCATGTTTCGGCCGAGCGGGTGCTGTCGGGACCGGGGATCGTCAACCTCTACAGCACGCTGTGCGAGATCGACGGGACGGCGTCGAAAGGGTACACCGCGGCGCAGATCACCGATTTCGGCGTGCGCGGCGGGGATGCGGTCTGCGTCGAAGCAACGGCGATGTTCTGCGCGATGCTGGGCACCGTCGCCGGCAATCTGACGCTGACCCTGGGCGCGCGCGGCGGCGCCTTTGTCGCCGGCGGGATCGTGCCGCGGCTCGGCCGCTACTTTGCCGATTTGCCGTTCCGCGCGCGCTTTCAGTCAAAGGGCCGGTTCGAGCCTTATCTTGCGGCGATCCCGACCTATGTCGTGACCCACCCGCTCGCGGCCTTTCTCGGCTGCGCGGCATTACTGGCGCGCGACCGGATCGGCGCCCAATGAAACCCTCGCAGCCGAGCGGCGCGCGCCCCTACCGCGCGCAGAGCCCGACGCCGCAGCCGCCGCCCGGCACCCCGCCGCAGCCGCCGCCCGACCCCGACCGTCCGCGCCCGGTCGAGGAGCCGCCCGACCCGGTGCCGGTGCCGCCGGCCGAACCACCGCCGCCGCCGGTCGGGGACCCGCCGGGAAAATCGGCGCTGTGAAGCGGCGGTCCGCCGTGCCGGCGCAGCGCGCTTATAACCCGCGCCCGGCAAGATTGAGTCCGGCGACCCCGACGACGATCAGCGCCAGCGAAAACAGCTTCCCGGCGCCGGCTGGTTCGCCGAACCACCAGATGCCGATCGCCGCGACGACCGCGGTGCCGACCCCGGACCACACGGCGTAGGCAGTCGAGAGGTCGATCCGGCGCAACGCCAGCGACAGCACCGCAAAGCTTGCCGTGTAGCAGACGACGACGACGCAAGTCGGTGCGAGCCGGCTGAACCCGTCGGAGAGCTTCAGCGCCGTCGTGCCGCAGATCTCCAGCGTGATCGCGGCGGCCAGATAAAAGACGCTCATTCGCTGCTCCTGATCCGGACCGTCGTCCAAACGCGTCGACACGAATCGGCCGCCGCTTTGACGGCCCGATCCGATCGGCGGTAAAATCGCCCATTGGGAACACGGATCGGGCCATGAGCGCAGCAACTGATCAAAGCGTCGACACTGGCGCGCGCGCGCGTTCGCGCATCCGCACCGGCGAATTCCGCGGCCCGACCGCCGGGCTTGCCGCCGGCAACGTGCAGGCGAACCTCGTCATTCTGCCAAAAGGGCTGGCGCACGACTTTCTGCGGTTTGCCCAGGCCAATCCCAAGCCCTGTCCGGTGCTGGGCGTGTCCGAGCCGGGCGACCCGCGGCTGCCGTCCTTGGGCGAAGATCTCGACATCCGCACCGACCTGCCGAAATACCGGGTGTGGCGCCACGGCGAATTGGTCGAGGAACCCGACGAAATCCGCCATGCCTGGCGCGACGACCTTGTCAGCTTCGCGCTCGGCTGCTCGTTTTCGTTCGAGCAGGCATTGGCCGAGGAAGGGATCGAATTGCGTCACATCATCTGCGGCTCGAACGTGCCGATGTACCGCACCAATATCCGCTGCGCCGCGGCCGGACCATTCGCCGGCCCGCTTGTCGTGTCGATGCGGCCGCTGCGCCCGGCCGATGCGATCCGCGCCGTCCAGATCACCTCGCGCTTCCCCTCGGTGCACGGCGCACCGGTGCATCTGGGGCTGCCCGAGGCGATCGGCATCGCCGATCTGGGGCGTCCCGACTACGGCGACAGCGTCCCCGTTCGCGACGGCGAATTGCCGGTGTTCTGGGCCTGCGGCGTCACCCCGCAGGCGGTCATCGCCGAGGCCAAGCCCGAATTCTGCATCACTCACGCGCCGGGCGCGATGCTTGTCACCGATCTCTTGAACGCCAGGCTCGCGAGCCTTTAGGCGGTCGCGCGCGATGTCGGCGGCGGCGACGACACGCGCGCTGGTCGATCGCATCGAGGCTGCGGTCCAGACCGATGTCGGGCGCAATATCGGCGCTCTGTGCGAGGCGGCCCGCGGCGGGCTGTGGCGCGCCGCGATGGCGATCGCCGCTTCCCCCAGGTGCCGGGTCGGCCTGATCACCGGGTTTTTTGTGCCGTTGGGAGCACCGCCGGCAGCCGAAACCGACGGCCCGGTCGGCGCGGCGTTGCTGGCTCGCGGCCTCGCCGAGATCGGCATTCCGAGCCGGCTGGCGACCGACGCGCCGTGCCGCAACGCCTGCGCGGTTGCGTTGGCAGCCGCGGGCGCCGCCCCCGTCCCGGTCGACGCCGTCGCGATCGGGGCCGCGCTCGACCCCCTCGCCGAAACCTGGCGCGCCGCCGGCGTCACCCATGCACTCTCGATCGAGCGCTGCGGGCGCAGCGTCGACGGGACCCCGCGCAACATGCGCGGCCAGGACATCGGCGCCCATACCGCACCGCTCGACGAGCTGTTCACGGCCGGGCCGTGGGAGACGATCGCGGTCGGCGACGGCGGCAACGAGATCGGAATGGGTGCCTTGCCGCGCACGCTGATCGCCGCCCATGTCGAGCACGGTGCCACGATTGCCTGCGTCACTGCCGCGCAGCACCTTATTGTAGCGGGGGTGTCGCATTGGGGGGCATATGCGCTGATCGGCGCGCTCGCGGTCGTGCGCGAGGATTGGCGCCAGCCCCTGGTGCGGTGTCTCGACGAAGACTTGGACGCGCGCATCCTGGAAACGACATTGCGCGACGGGCCGGCGGTCGACGGCGTGTCCCGGCTCCAGGCGCCGACGATCGACAACCTCGACCTTGCGGCCCATCACCGGAAATTGCGCACGGTCCGCGCGCTCGCCCGGCAAGCATGAGTTCTGCGGGAATGGCCGGTAACGAGTTTGTTTTCGAGAGCTACCGCTACGACCGGGCGGCCGCCTCGCTCGCGCTGCGCTATCGGTTTCAGGACGGCCCGCGGTTCGAGGAAAAGCTGCTTTTCGATTTTCCGCCGCAGCCGCTGTCACTCGCTGCCGAGACTGTGCTCGACCGCATGTTCCGGCTGGTTTTTCTGTTGTCGGGGGTCAGCTATTACAAGGCGTTCGTGCCCGAAATCCTGCGTTGCGAGGCGTTCCCGCTCGATCGCGGCACCGCCGCTTTTTTGCGGAATTTCTATCAAAACGGCCTCGCCGAGTTCGCCTGGAAAAACCGGATTTCGTTGCAAGACCGTTGCCGATTTCTGTGGGACCGAGCCGACCCGCCGCAGCCCTTGGCAGTCGACCTGCGGCGCCGCACCGGCGTGCCGGTCGGCGGCGGCAAGGACTCGGTCGTCACCGTCGAATGCCTGAAAGCCGCCGGCGAAGACATCGTGTTGTTTTCGCTCGGCGACTCGGCGCCGATCGC
The DNA here is from genome assembly GCA_963712825.1 of uncultured Alphaproteobacteria bacterium. Classification (GTDB taxonomy): domain Bacteria; phylum Pseudomonadota; class Alphaproteobacteria; order ATCC43930; family CGMCC-115725; genus AP-15. The sequence goes on along the minus strand of CAVQJP010000023.1, from coordinate 345,009 downwards.
CGCCTGCATTGCCGCGGCGGAACGGCCCTTCATCCGGGTGCGCCGGCATCTCGACCCCGGCCTGATCGAGCTGAACCGACAGGGCGCGCTGAACGGACATGTGCCGATAACAGGCATTTTGAGTGCGATCGTTTTGGCCTGCGCCGTGCTTGCGGGCTTCGACACGATCGCGATGTCGAACGAGCATTCCGCGAGCGCGCCCAACCTGACGGTGGACGGAGTCGGCATTAATCATCAATTCAGCAAGTCTCTCGAATTCGAGCGCGATCTTGCCGATCACGTCGCCGCTCACATCACGCCGAGCATCGCCTATTTTTCGCTGCTGCGCCCCCTCTCCGAGATCGAGATTGCCCGGCGCTTTGCCCGCCACCCGCAATATTTCGGTGTTTTCCGCAGCTGCAACACGGCCTTTCGTCAGTCGCCGGCCGCGCGCGGGCGCCATTGGTGCGGCAATTGCCCGAAATGCCGGTTTGTGTTTCTGGCACTGGCGCCGTTTGTCCCAAAACCCGAGCTGACCGCAATTTTCGGAAGCAACCTGCTCGACGACGACACCCAGAGCGAGGGTTTTGCCGAACTGTGCGGGCTGCGCCGGCACAAGCCGTTCGAATGCGTCGGCGAAATCGCCGAAAGTGTGGCGCTGCTGGCGCGGCTCGGGGCCGATCCGGTTTGGCGCGCCGATACCGTCGTGCAGCGGCTGCACGCCGAGTTTCCGGCGCTGCGCGAGCGCGATCCGGACGAGCTTAGCCGGCTGACGGCGGCACGGCACCCGCATCGGGTTCCGCAGCGTTTTCTGGCGATGCTCGATGCGTGCGGCTGACCTTGGCGCGGCGCGGGTGGCGATCTGGGGGCTCGGCCGCGAAGGCCGGGCCGCAATCGAATTCCTGCGCGCCCGTCACCCTCGCCTCCGATTGCTGCTGCTGGACGATTCCGGCGATGCGTCGGCGCCGACCGAGCTCAGCAACATCGAATGTGCCTGTGGCTCGGACGCGATCGGACATGCCCTCAAGCATATTGACGTGCTGGTCAAATCGCCGGGCGTCAGCCTTTATCGCCCCGAGATCTCACTGGCGCAGGAAAATGGCGTCGAGGTCACCTCGCTGTTGAATTTGTGGTTTGCCGAAGGGCCAAACATCCGGACGGTCTGCGTCACCGGCACCAAGGGCAAGAGCACGACCGCCTCGCTGATCGCGCACATCCTGCGCGGGCTCGGCCGCAAGGCGGCGCTCGCCGGCAATATCGGCGTCCCGGTCACCGAGATCGATCCGAGCGCGGTCGAGTACGCGGTCATCGAGGTGTCGAGCTACCAGGCCGCGGATTTTGACGGCCGGTGCGACATCGCGGTGCTGACCTCGCTGTTCCCCGAGCACCTCGACTGGCACCGCACGCTCGCGGCCTATTACCGCGACAAGCTCAATGTGCTGCGCCGCAGCGGCGCTGCCATTGTCAACCGCGACGCGGTTCCGGCCCGGGAATTCGGCCAGTATTGGTTCAACAACGAAAGCGGGTTTCACGTCCGCGGCGGCGAAATCTTCGATCGCCGCACGCGGATCGGTTTCGTACGCAATCGCTATCTCGCAAGACCGCACAATCTCTCGAATGTTTGCGCGGCGCTGACCGTCGCCAAAGTGCTGGGGCTCGACCCCGCCACGGCGCTCGCCGCCACCAGCGATTTTTGTGCATTGCCGCACCGCCAGCAGGAGATCGGCGAGATCGGCGGTGTTCTTTATGTCGACGACAGCATCTCGACCGCGCCCGAATCGACGATCGCGGCGTTGGAGGTTTACGGCGGCCATGACATCACGTTGATCGTCGGCGGCTACGACCGCGGCATCGACTACGGCAAGCTCGCCGCCAGGCTCGCTGGGAGCACGGTTCGCATGGTCATCTGTCTCGGCGTCAGCGGCGAGCGCATTTGCGCCGCGGTGCGCGCCGCCGGCGGGCGACCAGAAGCCGCGCTCGCCCGCTCGATGGCCGAGGCGGTCGCACTTGCCCGGCAAGCGACGCCCGCGGGCGGGGTCGTACTGCTGTCGCCGGCAGCGCCGAGCTATGGCTACTACCGCGACTTCGCCGAGCGTGGGCGCGATTTTGCAGCCGAGGCGGGTTTGGCCGGAAGGGACGGAGAACCGCCGCGGTGAACGCGCGTTCAGCACGACTGCTGGCCGGGTCCGCACTGGTGCTGTTCGGCGTCGCCGCCGCCGGATGCGTCGAAAAGCCCTATCTGTCGGCCGGCAACGCCAACGAGGCCCAGGTCGGCTACAGCCACGACCTCGCCGCGGCGTCGGAGGTGGCGAGAGTGCATTGCGCGCGCTATGAAAAGGTGCCGCGCTTTCTCAACTCGTCCAACAACATCGCCTATTTCGCCTGCGAGCATCCTAGCCGCGGCTTTTGAGGGTCGCCGTCATGTCCGGGCGCCCTGAGCCGGATGCACGCTCACCGCTTTCCCTGCTGCTGCTCTCGGCGGTGCTGTGGCTCGTCGGCGCCGATTTGCGGTTGACGGTTCTCGCCGTGCCGCCGGTTTTGCCGCTGATCCACCGCGACTTCGCGCTCAGCGAACGAGCAGTCGGGGCATTGTCCGGCCTGCCGGTGCTGCTGTTCGGGATCGCGGCGATCCCCGGCTCGCTGTTGATCGCGCGCCTCGGCGCGCGGCGGGCGGCGATCGCCGGGCTGCTGGTCGTCGCCGCGGCGTCGGCGGCGCGCGGCCTCGGGCCGTCGGCGCCGATGCTGTTCGCGATGACTTTTCTGATGGCGGCGGGGGTCGCGGTCGTGCAGCCGGCGCTGCCGGCGCTGGTCGGCGAGTGGTTTCCGCGACGGCCGGGTTTCGCCACCGCGGTCTACGCCAACGGGCTGCTGATCGGCGAGGCGCTGCCGGTGGCGCTGACGATCCCATTGGTCCTGCCGCTGGTCGGCGGCAGCTGGCCGGCGAGCTTCGCCGTATGGGCCGTCCCGGTCGCGATGACGGCACTGCTGCTGGTGGCCTGCCCGAAGCCGTCGCGCGCGGCCGCGCGCGGCGCTGTCCCGGCGCGCTGGTGGCCCGATTGGCACCGCCTGCCGACCTGGCAGCTCGGGCTGATGCTGGGCGGCACCGGCGGGCTCTATTTCGCCTCCAATGCCTTGATCCCGGATTACCTGCACGCAATCGGCCGCCCCGGCCTCGTCACCGCCGGGCTCAGCGCGCTCAACCTCGGGCAGCTGCCGGCCTCGCTGCTGCTGCTGATGGCGGCGCGGCGCGTCGGCGCCAGCAAGCCGATGGTCGTCGGCATGCAAGTCGCGGGGCTGCTCGGCATCGCCGCGCTGCTGATGGCGGGGCCGTGGCTGAAGGTCGCCGGCGCCGCGATGATCGGGTTTTGCTGCGCGTTCACGCTGATCGCGACCTTGGCGCTGCCGCCGCAACTGGTCGAGGCGCACGACATCCACCGCCTCTCGGCCGGGATGTTCGCGATCGGCTACACCTTGTCGTGCCTGGTGCCGCTCGCCGGCGGCGCGATCTGGGACGCGACCGGGCTGGCCGCCTCGGGCTTCGCAGCGCCGGCCGTTTCCGGCGTCATCGTCCTCGCCGCCGCGCTGACTTTTCGTTTTCCGCGGCATGAATTTGGGCGCGGCTGACGCGCATCCGAACGGCCGCTCGGTCGGACATACGCTCCACGAGGGACGGGCCTTACGCATTCTGCTTTGATCTCGACGCCGACGCCCGCGGGGAGGTTGCGTTCAAGATTCGGCTCGGGGCCGTCACTCACGCAGAAGGCGACGAGAGCCGACACGGGCGCCGACCAAATCGGCGTCGTCCCGGCCGGCAAAGCTGGATGCCGCCGGGACTCGACGCTGCCGAAATCCCCGCGCCCGGATTGACCGTCATCGCAATAACGGTCGTTCCGTGGTGGAAGGCGCAGAGATTGGGGCGCAGGTCCCGCCGCGCGGCCGGTTTATTCCAATGATGAGACATCAGTCGGCAACTGCTCAAGATGTTAAAAGGATTAAACCAGCGCTCTCAACGGCGGCCGTCGCGCGGCTGAGGTGCAATCGGGGTTCTGCCGACCGCGCCGCCCGGCGTAGGTTAGCAGCTCGGATATATATTCCCTGTCGAGGATCTCTCCATGACTGACGAGCTGCCGACCGCGTCGCGGGTTTCAGATCCGGGGATTCGGGCGCTTTACACCCAGGAAAACCGCTGGCAGTCCTGGCTCGATGTCGAGGCGGCCTTGGCCAAGGCCGAGGCCGAGCTTGGCATCGTCCCGGCCGCGGCGGCGGACGCGATCGCGCAGAAGGCGCGGCTCGATCTCCTCGACCGCGCCCATATAGACGAGGGCTTTGCCCGCACCGGCCACACGATCGTGCCGCTGGTCTGGGAGCTCTCCCGCGTCGTCGGCGAGCCCCATGGCGGCTGGGTGCATTGGGGGGCAACGACCCAGAACATCACCCAGACCGGCGACCTCCTGGTGTTGCGCGACGCGCACCGGGTGCTGCTGCGGCTGATCGGCGAGGCGCTTTCCGCGATGGCCGACCTTGCCGAGCGCGGCGCCGACATGCCGATCGCCGGGCGTACCCATGGCCAGCACGCGGTGCCGGCAACCTTCGGCTACAAGCCCGCTGTGTGGATCGACGAGATGATCCGCCATGTCGAGCGGCTGCGCCAAGCCGCACCCCGGCTTTTTGTCGCGATGCTGGGCGGGGGTGCGGGCACCTTCGCCTCGCTCGGCGCGCACGGGCCCAGGGTGCAGGAAGGGATCGGGCGGCTGCTCGGCATGGTGCCGATGCGGGTGCCGGCGCGCACGATCGGCGACCATCTGGCCGAGAACATCTGTTTGTTTGGCCTTGTCGCCGCAACCGCGGGCAAGATCGCGCGCGAAATCTACACCTTGATGAAGACCGAGTTTGGCGAGGTCGAGGAGCCGGTGCCGCCCGGCACCGTCGGCAGCTCGACAATGCCGCAAAAGCGCAACCCGAAATTGTGCCAGGATATCATCGCCGCGGCCGCCGAGGTGCGCGCCTGCGTGCCGCTCGCCTTGGAGGCGATGCAGACCGAGCACGAGGCCGACCGCACGACCAGCCTGATCATGGAAGCAGCCGAGGCGCGCGCCGCGATCGCGATGGGCGACATGCTGGCCCGCCTCGTCGAGGTGATGCGCGGGCTGCGGCTCGATCCCAAGCGCATGCGCCGGAACCTCGATTTGGGCGGCGGGTTGATCATGGCCGAGGCGGTGATGCTGAACCTCGGCGGTGCGATCGGCCGGCAGCACGCGCACGATGTCGTCTATGACGCGGCTCAAGCCGCCTTTGTCGAGGACCGGCCGTTTGCCGAGTTGCTCGCCGCCGACCCGCGGGTGTCGGCGCATCTCGACCCGCCGGCGATCAGGGCGTTGCTCGACCCGACCCTCTATACCGGGCTCTGCGCCGAGATGGCGCGCGACGCCGCCCAGCGCGCCCGCACCCTCGCCGTCGAGATTGGCGGATAGATTTGCGCCGGATCGGGATTTGCTGAAGCGGCATTAATCAACCAGACCAGTCTCGCGCGCTCTCTTCCGTCGCCCCGCGAAAGCGGAAGCCCAGAGCCTTCCCGTGGCCCGAACGGGGGATTGCAATCGAGGTGTGGGCTGCTCTCGATACTCGCTTGGCGGGTATGACGGCGAGATGGTGGGCGACCAATACTGCAGAGCGCAATATTGATCCGGCGGTGAGGCCCGCTCTAATGCAGCGGTCCGGTCAGTGCGCGACCGGCGTCGGCTGGTCTGAGCCCGCCCCAGGCCGGCGGAAGAACAGGAGCAGCGGGAACGCGGCGATGGTGACGATCATCAACAGCTTGAAATCGTCGATATAGGCGATGATCTGCGCCTGCAAGGTCACCGTCGCGTCGAGCGCCGCACGCCCCGCGGCCGTGAACGGGCTCAGCAGATGCGCAATCGTCGGGGCTGCGAACAGGCGGTTGACCGGGGTGACGTACCCCCCGATTATGGCGTGGTTCACCTGGGTTTCGCTGACCAGCAGGCTCGAGACGATCGAGACCCCGATGCTCGACCCGATATTGCGGGACAGGTTGAACAAGCCCGCGCCCTCGGTCCGATGCTGCGGCGCCAATGTCGCCAGAGAGGTCGCGCTGAGCGGAACAAACAGAAAGCCCAGGCCGGCGCCCTGAATGACGCCGTTGAGGCCGACGGTCCATTCCGAGACGTCGGGCGTCCAATGGGTCATGTCCCACATCGCCCAGGCGGTCAGCGCGAGCCCGATCCCGAGCAGCACACGCGTGTCCGCCCGCCCGATCAGCTGCCCGACGAGCATCATCGCGAACAGAGTGCCGACACCCCGCGGCGCCATGACGAGACCCGCGGTCATTATCGGATACCCCATCAGATCCTGCAGATAGAGCGGCAGCAGGGCCAACGGGGCAAAAAACGTAACCCCGACCAGAAACACCGTCAGCATGCCGGCGGCAAAGTTGCGGTCGCCAAACAGCTTCGGGTTAACGAAGGGCGCCCGCGCCGTCATTGTCTGCACCAGAAACAGCCAGAAGGCCGACGCGCTCACCACCGCTTCAATGATGATTTCCCGCGAGCCGAACCAATCAAGCTCCTCGCCGCGGTCGAGCAGGAGCTGCAGCGCGCCGATCGCCACGCTCAAGGTGGCAAAGCCGAACCAGTCGAGCTTGTCGTTGGTTTTTTTGGTTTCGGGAAGGAACCAGTACAGGCCCATCAAGGCGAGAGCGCCGATCGGCACGTTGATGTAAAAATCCCAGCGCCAGCTGTAGTTGTAGGTCAGCCAGCCGCCGAGAACCGGGCCGACGATCGGGCCGACCATGATGGCCATCCCCCAATACGCCATGGCCGAGCCCTGCTTTTCCCGCGGATAGATGTTGAGCAGCACCGCCTGGGAAAGCGGCACCAGCGCCGCCCCAAAGGCGCCCTGCACCAGCCGGAAAAAAACGATCTGGACCAGCGAACCCGCCAGCCCGCACAGCATCGAGGCGAGCGTGAAGCCGACCACCGAGACCATGAACAGCCGCTTGACGCCAAAGCGATTGGCGAGATAGCCGGTCGGCGGCGTCATGATCGCCGCGGCGACGACGTAGGAGGTCAGCACCCATTCGATCTCGTCCTGGTTGGCCGAGACGCTGCCCTGGATGTAGGGCAGCGAGACATTGGCGATCGTCGTGTCGAGCGCCTGCATGATCGTCGCGAGCCCGACGACGGCGGTGATCGCGAGCCGGTTGGGCGCGGCCGACGCGCCCGCCATGCCGGCGGCTGCCATCAGCCGGCGGCCTTGCGGTTGTTCGCGCTGGCGTTGTTGGCGGTGCCGCTGTTTGCGGTGCCGCTGGTCGACTTGCCGCCGCCGAACAGCGCGGTCAGAAAATGCGGCAGCCCGCGCTTGTGGCCGGTGTGGACCGAGACCTCGACGCTCATCCCCGCGCGCAGCGGCGGCACGGCGTTTTGGCCGTTGTCGACCTGCACCCGCATCGGGATGCGCTGGACGACCTTGACCCAGTTGCCGCTGGTGTTTTCAGCCGGCAGCAGCGAAAACTCGGATTGCGCCGCCGGTGCGATGCTGACGACGGTGCCGTGCCATTTGCGGCCGGGATAGGTGTCGACCGCGACCGTGGCCGGCTGGCCGGGGCGCACATAGGTCAACTCGGTTTCCTTGGGCTGGGCCTCGACCCAGACCCGGTCGGTGTCGACGAGGTAAAAGCCGGTGGTCGAAGCCGGCAGGTACATCCCGGGCTCCAACGAGGGCACGTTCGTCACCGTCCCGTCGTATGGCGCCCTGACCACCGTGTCGCGCAGCTCTCGGGCGTCCTCGTCGCGCTGAGCCAGCGCTTGCCGATATTGCGGGTGCTGCTCGATCGGGATATTCGGGTTGCCATCGAGGTTCGCAATGATCGCAGCCAGCTGAGCCTTGTCCGAAGCCAGCGTCTGCTGCGAAGTCCTCAAATTGATCCAAGCCTGGTCCAATGCCGTCTGCGGAGCAAACTGTTCCCGCGCGAGAATTTGTTGGCGCACATATTGGCGCTGATTGAAGGCGATCTGGTCCTGTGCCTGCACGATCTGCGCCTGCATGTTCTGGTAATTGGCTTTGAGCGCGTCGAGATTGTCTCGGACAAGACCGAGCTGCGCCTGGGCCTGGTCCAATTTGAGCTGGAACGGCAACGGATCGAGCCGAAACAGCGGCTGTCCGGTTACGACGTGCTGGTTGTCCTTGACCTCGATCGCCTTGACCAGACCGGAAACATCGGTCGACAGCCCGACCTTGTCGGCCTCGACATAGGCGTCGTCGGTCGACATGTAGGCGCCGCCCTCGAAGTAGAGATAGGCGCCGACGATCAGCACGATCGGCAGCAACAGGAAAAGCGCCCAGCGCAGCCAGCGCCGTCGCGGCGATTTTGGCTTCTCCTGCTCCGCGGCGGACGGCTCGGGCGCGGGTGCTCGCGCGGCGGGCGCCGGCGACCGGTCCGCCGGCCGCTCCCACTGCCGGTCAGGGGTGGTGCGGGCTTGCGGCGACGCTTCGAGAACATCCGCGTCCGGCGCAGCCGAGTTGCGGTCGGCGGGCATAGGCTCTCCTATGATGATTGTCCAGCGGTTTCCGTCCCCCCAAATGTTGACGGTGGAGCGGAGCGAAAATCCCATGCCTGTCGTACGCGGTGCTGAGGAGTATTCATGAATGCGCAGGGGTGACATCGCCGCCCTCGCAGCGTTTGTTATGGTTGCCGATCACCGAAGCTTCCGAATGGCGGCGTCGCGTCTTGGCGTCACGCCTTCAGCACTCAGCCATACGATCCGCCAACTGGAGGAGCGGCTCGGCGTGCGCCTGCTCAACCGCACGACGCGCAGCGTGTCGCTGACCGATGCCGGACTGCGGCTGGTCGAGCGGCTGCGGCCCGCGGTCGCGCAGATTTCGGCGGCGCTCGAGGATCTCGGCGAGGAACGGAGCCGGCCGTTCGGACGGCTGCGCATCTATGCGACCCACAGCGCCGCCGCGGCGGTGATCGTGCCGATCTGGGGGCGCTTTTTGTCGACCTACCCCGATGTCCAGCTTGAATTGCATCTCGACGAGGCGCCGGCCGACATCGTCGCCAAAGGCTTCGACGCCGGGATTGGTCCGCAGGACCGCGCCGAGGCCGACATGATCGCGGCCAGGGTCACCGGACCGATGAAGCTGGTCGTGGTCGGCTCGCCCGCATATTTCGCGACAAGGCGTCCGCCGCGCACGCCCGACGACCTCGCCGGGCATGACTGCGTCCAGTATCGGCGGGTCGCGGGCAGCGCCACGATCGAATGGCCGTTCGAAAAGGCCGGCAAGCCGCGGCGGGTCTCGGTCGTCGGGCGGGTCACCGTCAACGACCCCGAGCTGGCGCTCAGAGCCGCGGTCGACGGGCTCGGCGTCGCCTATACGATCGAAACCCTGGCCGAGCCGTTTTTGCGCTCGGGGCAGCTGACCCGCGCCCTGGACGAGTGGTCGGTGTCGCTGCAAGGGCTCTATATCTACTACCCCGGCCTGCGCCAGGTGCCGGCGGCGTTGCGCTGCTTGATCGACATGATCCGCGCCTCGCCGCACACCAAACCCGCGCCGTCATCGCTCGACGCCTCGTTCGCCGCCGCCGAGTGACCCGGCACCGAAAAGTCTCGGCGGCCCGCGAGCCTGCGCGCCGGCTTGCCGGGCGGACCGGCGCCACTTAGGATCGCTGCTACAGCCAACCAGCGGGGACCGGCGATGGAATTCGGCGCTTCGATCTTTTTCACCGATTACTCGATCACTCCGGCCGAGCTCGCCGTGGCGCTCGAGGAACGCGGCTTCGACTCGCTGTGGGCGGCCGAGCATTCGCACATCCCGGTGCCGCGCAAGACGCCCGCACCGGGCGGCGGCGAGCTCGCCAAGCGTTATTACGACGTGATGGACCCGTTTGTCACCTTGACCGCGGCGGCGGCCGCGACCCGGCGGCTCAAGCTCGCGACCGGCATCTGCCTCGTCATCCAGCGCGACACGATCCAGACCGCAAAGCTCGTCGCCTCGATCGACCAGGTCTCCGGCGGCCGATTTCTGTTCGGGATCGGCGGCGGCTGGAACCAGGAGGAGATCGAGAGCCACGGCACGGTCTTCGCCACCCGCATGCAGAAGATGCGCGAGCAGATGGAGGCGATGAAGGAGATCTGGACCAAGTCAAAGGCCGAGTACAACGGCGAGATCGTCAAGGTCCCGCAGATGATGACCTGGCCGAAGCCGGTGCAGAAGCCGTGGCCGCCGATCATTCTCGGCGGCGCCTTTCCGTGGGCGGCGCGGCGCGCGGTGCGCTATGGCGACGGATGGTACCCGAACGCCAGCAGCGGCAACCCCGAGGAGTACATGCCGCGCTTCCGCCAGATGGCGGTCGACGCCGGGCGCGATCCCAATTCGCTGCCGGTGACGATCGGCGGCGCCCCCGAGGACGCCGACAAGCTGAAGCGGTTTTGCGATCTGGGCGCGGTGCGGGCCAACGTCACCCTGCCCGCGGAAGGCGCCGACCAGATCCTGCCGATCCTCGACCGCTGGGCCAAGCTCAAGCAGCAGGTGCAGTAGCGCCACGTTCGCCGCAGATTGCTTGGCCGGACCGGCCGCGACGGAGCCGCCTCCGCGCAAGTGCGGGGCAGCCATGCGCCGATGATATTGCGAATTGATCGCAACACGGCTAGATGAAAGGAGGTCATTGTCGATAGGGGCCGGTATGTACGTCTGCGTCTGCAATGCGATCACCGATCGCGACGTCCGCGCCACGGCCCAATGCGACTGCACCACCGTCTCGGCGATCTACCGCGCGCTCGGCACCAAGCCCAAATGCGGAAAGTGCGTGCCGCTGGTTCGCCAGCTGATGCGCCAAGTGGTCGAGCTGCCGCACGGCAGCCCGGTCGCCGCCGCAACCTGACGCGGCCGTCTGCGGCCTTGCTGCAGCGTCCGCGCGCCCAACATTACCCTGATCGATTTGCGGGAGGCGACGATGCGCGGCGATGCAACCGTCATTCAGCATCTGAACGCGGTCCTGAAAAATGAGCTGACCGCGATCAACCAGTATTTCCTGCATTCCCGCATGCTGCGCCACTGGGGCGTCACCCGGCTCGGCTCCTACGAGTGTTCCGAGTTGGTCGACGAGATGAAGCACGCCGACAAGCTGATCGAGCGCATCTTGTTTCTCGATGGGCTGCCCAATCTGCAGGACCTCGACAAGCTGCTGATCGGCGAAAACGTGCGCGAGATCCTCGAATGCGACCTGCGGCTCGAGCAGCAGGCAATGCCGGCATTGCGCGAGGGCATCGCCTATTGCGAGAGCATGCGCGACTTTGTCACGCGCGACCTGTTCAGCGAGATCCTCGAAGCCGAAGAGGACCATGTCGACTTTATCGAGACCCAACTCGACCTGATCCCAAAGGTCGGCCTCGAAAACTACATCCAGCTGCAATCCGCGCCCGCCGGATAGCCGCCGGTAGTGATAGCGGCGCTCCTTCGCAAAGCGCGGTTCCGACGGCCGTCTTATTGATTGAGCCAGCGCCGCATAAAGCCGAGGAGCCCTTGCGGCATAAAGATCACCATCGCGACAAAGATCACGCCGACCGGGATCAGGTAGAACTCGGTGAAGAACCGCGACAGTGCTTCGCGCAGCAACAGGAAAAAGGCGGCGCCGACGATCGGCCCGACCAAGGTGCCGACGCCGCCGACGACGTTGTAGATCACGGTCTCGCCCGAGACGAGGAAGAACACGAAATCGGGGGCGGCGAACTCGTTCTGCAAGGCATAGAGCACTCCGGCGAGGCCGGCGAACAGCCCGGACAGCATGACCGCGACGATCTTGTAGCGCGCGACCGGGTAGCCGATCGCGCGGGTGCGCGCCTCGTTCTCGCGGATCGACTGCAGCACCATGCCAAACGGCGACTGGGTGATCCGGCGCAGGATCAGATAAGACCCCGCGACCACGGCCAGCACAAACCAATGCAAGGTCGTCGGGGTAAGGCGCAGGTGAAACAGGCCCGGGATCGCCAGAGCCGGGCGCTCGAAGGTCAACCCGTTCTCGCCGCCGGTCACCGCGGTCCAGGTCAGGATGATCACGTAAAAGATCTGCGAAAAGATCAGGGTCGTGATCGCAAAGTAGATGTCGCGCAGCCTGGTCGAAAAATAAGCGACAAAACCCGCCGCCGCCGCCGCGCCGAACAACCCGTAAACCAGCGCCAGCCACAAATTGGGCGGCGAGACAGTCAGCAAGGCCGCCGCCGCGCCGTACATGCCGAGCCCGAAAAACGCCGAATGGCCAAACGAGACCATGCCGGTGTACCCGATCAGAATGTCCGACGACATCGCCAAGAGGCCCCAGATCAAGATCTCGGTCAAAAGCCGCGCCCAGAATTCCGGCAGCAGCAACGGTGCGGCGACCAGCAGCGCCAGCACGATCGAAAACCCGGTCCAGTAGACGAGGGTCGGGCGCCGGCTCATCGCGTCGCCGTCGCGAACAGGCCGGTCGGGCGGAACAGCAGGGTCAGGATCAAGACGACAAACGAGACGATGACCGCCTGCGCCGGGCTGACCCACAGCGAAGCGTAGGCTTCGAGCAGGCTGATAAAGATCGCGGCGACGATCGAGCCGGCGAGGCTGCCCATGCCGCCGACGACGACAACGATAAACACCTTCAGGATCCAGTCGACACCCATCGCATGGTCGACCGCGGTCAACGGGCCGAACAGGACGCCGCTCGCTCCCGCCATGCCGGCGCCGATCGCAAACACCGTCGCCAGCACCCACGGAACCGGGATCCCCATCGCCTGGGCCATGTCCCGGTCCTGCATCGTCGCCCGGATCCAGATCCCCCATTTGCCGAATTTGAGAAACATCCACAGCGCGCCGATGATCGCCCCCGAGATCAGCGCGATCACGACCCGGTACCAGGGGTAGTCGAGGTAGAAGAGCGTGAAATGGCCGGTGATCGGCTCGGCGATCTTGCGCGCCACCGGGCCGAACTGCCACAGCGCGTAGTTCTGCAGGACGAGCGACACGCCAAAGGTGGCAAGGATCGTCGTCAGCGGATCGCGGCCGAGCAGCGGGCGCAGCGTTGTCACATAGATCAGCGCGCCGAGCAGAGCGATCGCGACGGTGGCGCTCAACAACGCGAGCCAAAAGCTGCCGGTCGCGGCCAGGGTCAAGACCCCGACATAGGCGCCGAGCATGAACAGCTCGCCATGCGCGAAGTTGACGACGTCCATGATCCCGAAGATCAGCGTCAGCCCCGACGCCACCAGCGCCAGGATCATGCCGGTGACAACCCCGTTGACGGTCTGGATCAGCACCTGCTCGAGCGCGATCCCCATCTCGCCTCACATCTGCTTGTTTGGGGGATAATCCGGCCGCAGCGTCATTCCTGCACAAGAGCATGCGAAAGGATGAAAATCGTGCTGGGTGAGCGTGTGCGTCCTTCGAGACGGCCGCTTCGCAGCCTCCTCAGGATGAGGAATTTTTTCAATGCCATAGAAGATCTTCCTCATGCTGAGGAGCGCCCAACGGGCGCGTCTCGAAGCACGCATAACGGCGGCGCAACAATTCTTTCACAAGCACGCAAGCAAGAATCCGGATGGCCGAGCACTGGCGAGTGGCACTGGCTCTCAGCTGTTCGCCGGGGCGGCGCAACGCGAAGGAAACCGAGTTCATCCCGTCAGACGCCCATGTATTGGTGGATGACACGGTCGTCGGCGCGCAGCTCGGCCGAAGGGGCGTGGTGGCGGACCGTGCCCTTTTCGAGGATGTAGACGCGGCGCGCGGCCTCCAGGGTCAACGGCACGTTCTGCTCGACCAGCAGCACCGCGACGTTGTCGCGATGGAGGACGGCGATGATCTCGCGGATCTGCGAGACCATGCGCGGCATCAGCCCCTCGGTCGGCTCGTCGAGCAGGATGATCTTGGGCTCCAGCATCATCGCCCGCGCAATCGACAGCATCTGCTGCTCGCCGCCCGACAACGTGCCCCCGGCCTGGTTGCGTCGTTCGGCCAATACCGGGAAAAAGTCGTAGACCTTGTCCAACAATGCCTTTTTGCGCTCGTTCGCGACCCCGTGCCGGTCGAGCCCGGTGCGCAGGTTTTCGGTCACCGTCAGAAAGCGAAAAATCCGCCTTTCCTCGGGGACATACCCGATGCCGAGGCGCGCCAGCCGGTGCGGCGCCAGCCCGGTGACCAATCGGCCCTCGAATGTGACGCGGCCCTGGCTCGGCGGCACCAGGCCCATGATCGCCTTCAAGGTGGTGCTTTTGCCGACCCCGTTGCGGCCGAGCAGGGCTACGATCTCGCCGCGGCCGACCGCGAGCGAGACGCCGTGCAAAATGTGGCTCTTGCCGTAGTAGCTGTGGATCGCGTCGACTTCGAGCAGGGCTTCGACCGCCGTCCCGCCGCCCAGGCCCGCCCCGTCCGGGCTCATGTCTTCAGATAGACTTCGAGCACCCGCGGGTCCTGTTGGATTTCGGCGGGGGTGCCTTCGGCGAGGATATGGCCGTAATGCAGCACCGTGATCCGCTGCGCCAATTCCATGACGATCTGCATGTCGTGCTCGACGATCAGGATCGTCAGGTTGCGGGCGATGCGGCGCACGAGCTCGGTGGTTTCCTGGGTTTCGGCGGCACTCATCCCGGCGGTCGGCTCGTCGAGACACAGCAGCCTGGGCTCGGTCGCAAGTGCTATCGCGATTTCAAGATTGCGCTGCTCGCCATGCGACAGGTTGGCGGCGAGGACATCGGCCTTGACGAGCAGACCCACCATGTCGAGCGCAGCCTCGGCCTTGTCGATGATGTCGCGAAAGCGCCGGTGATGGGACAGGAGGCTCCAGCCGTGGCGGCGCGACTGGGCGGCGATCCGGACATTTTCGAGGGTCGTGGCGTTGGGCAGGATGTTGGTGATCTGGTACGAGCGCGCGATCCCCTTTTGCGACACCCGGTCGGGCGACAGACCGGTCACATCCTCGCCGGCAAACCGGATCTGCCCCGCCGACGGGCGCTGCACCCCGGTCAGGCAATTGAAAAAGGTGCTTTTGCCGGCGCCGTTCGGCCCGATCACGGCGCGCAATTCGTTTGGCGCCACGGCAAAGTCGACATTGTCGAGCGCGGTCAACCCACCAAAGCGCACGGTCAGCCCCTTGGTTTCCAAAATCGGCGCGGGGTCGGCCGCAACGCTGCTTGGCGTGCGACCTGTCGTGGTGCTTAAAACTTCGGCAGTCACCTAAAAAGCACCCTACGCCCGCCTCAGGCGAAGGTGCAGGCCGGCGGCACCAACGTCTTGTCCTTGGGCACGGTTTCGAGGATGTGCGGCTTGCCGCCTTTGATCACAAACAGAAACTCGCGCAGGAACGCCTGGTGGTCTTCCTTGCGCAAGGTCTTGTCGCCTTGCGGAAAGTCGTCGCCCTCCTTCATTTCGAGACCTTCGAGCGCTGCAATCAGCTTGAGCGTGTCGTCGCGGCCCTGAAAACCCGATTTTTCGATGCCCAGCTTCAAGGCGTTGAGGGCCTCGTAATTCGACTGCGTGTAGCGGTCGGGCAGCGGCCCCGACGGGTCGATCTTTTTGAGGCGGGCGACAGCGTCGTCAAAAAACTTGTGGTTCGCCGCGGTGTCGAGCGGCGGGTCGAACACCGGCAGGTAGCGGTTGATGCCGACAAAGCCCTCGATCTTGTTGCCGAGCGCCGGCAGGTTGGTCGACTCGGCGATGGCGCCGTCGCCGGCCCATTTGTATTTTTTGGTCAGGCCGAGATCATAAAGCTGGTTGGCGAGCGTGATGCCGTCGGTGGCGAAGGAGATGCCGAACAGCCCGTCGAAATCGCCGTTGATCTTGGACAGAAACGGCGTGGTGTCGGCAGTGCCGAGCGGGATGCCGGTGCCGCCGACGACCTCGCCGCCCTGTTTCTTGATTTCGGCGGTGTAGGCGTCGCGGGTCGACTGACCCCAGGCATAGTCGGCATAGATGATGTGCCATTTCTTGCCGAGCTTCTCGACCAGATAGGGCGCAAACGCGACCGCCTGCGCCGGCGCATAGTCGAAGGTGCGAAATGTGTAGCGGTTGCATTTAGTGGTGGTCAGCGTCGTGTCGAGGCAGACGCCGATCATGTTGACCAGCTGGTGGTCTTCCCAGACCGGCATGCAGGCAAGGCAGATGTTCGACAGAAAGCCGCCGACATGCGCGTCGATGTTGTCCTCGACCACCAGCTTCTCGACCGCGCGGCGCCCGATATCCGGCTTCGACTGGTCGTCGGCGACGATCAAGTCGACCGGCCGGCCGTTGATGCCGCCCATCTTGTTGATGCGGTCGGCCGCCATCTGGATGCCGACCAGCGCCGTCTTGCCGCCGGCTGCGGCGACCCCGGTCAGCGGCTGGATGCTGCCGATCTTGTAGGGCTTGGCAGCACCAAAAGCGGCGCGCCACGGCGAGGGCAGCAGCATCGTCGCCACCCCGCCGACCGCACCCCAGCCAAGGACGCGGCGGCGCGTAAGGTCGGTTTTGCCTATGCTCGTCGCGTTTTTTCCCATCGCCATTCCTGTTCAGCAACATTTGTGCCTGTTGCGTCGGCAGGCTGAACAAGACGGCGTCCCGAGCCGGCCGGCGAGGCGCCGGAAATGGAGCGAAAGCGAGCAGCTTGTCAAGATTAACGCCATCTGTTGAAAATTCCGCCAGCCGCAGCCGCCGCCGGTGCCGGAGCCGGGCGGCGCGGCATCAAACGCGGGCCGCGGGTCAGGCCGCGGAGACGCGGCTGCGCGCTTCGGCCAGGGAGGCTTCGATCTGGCGGCGCAGCTCGCCCGGGCTGAAGGGCTTGCGGATCAGCCGGCGTCTGCTGCCGGCGCCGGCAAGCCCGGCTGCCGCGGCATAGCCCGAAATAAAGACGATCGGCAGCTGCGGGTATGATTCCTCGACCCGCCCGGCGAGCTCGGGGCCGCTCATCGGGGTCATCACGACATCTGTCAACAGCAGGTCGACCGTCGGATGGCGATCAAGCAGATCGAGCGCGGCGGGACCGTTGCCGGCCTGCAGCACCGAGTAGCCGATGTCCTTCAGGATGTCGGCGGTAATCCCGAGCACGGCGGCGTCGTCGTCGACAACCAATACGACGGCGCTGCCGGCGTCCGGCTCGACCCTCTCCTCGGGGCGGCCCCGGATCGGATCGGCCTGGGCCGGCGCGCGCGGCAGAAAGACGCTGACCGCGGTGCCCGTGCCGGGTGCGCTGTCGATCTGCACGCCGCCGCCCGACTGGCGCGCCGTGCCAAAGACCTGCGACAGGCCGAGACCCGACCCGGCGCCGGGCGGCTTTGTCGTAAAGAACGGCTCGAATGCCCGCGCCTGCACCTCGGGGGCCATCCCGATCCCGGTGTCGCGCACGGTGACGACGACATAGTCGCCCGCGGCCGGCTCTTCGGGGTGCGACGGCGGACCGCGGCGGGTGTTGGCGGTCGCGATCGTGACGACGCCGCCCTCCGGCATCGCGTCGCGGGCGTTGATCACCAGATTGAGGATGACCAGCTCGAACTGTGTCGGGTCGATCATCGCCGCCCACAGATCGGCGGCCGGCCGGCTTTCGATCCGCATCCGCGGGCCGAGCGCGCTGTGCAGCAGACCCTGCATGCCGTCGACGGCGGCGTTCAGGTCGACCGGCCGCGGCGACAAAGGCTGTCGCCGGGCGAAGGCGAGCAGCCCGCCGGTCAGCATCGCGCCGCGCTCGGCTGCGGCCCGCATCGCCTCCAGCCGGTCGGCAGTCGCCGGGTCGAGGGTCGCGGTTTTGCGGATCAGCTCGATATTGCCCGCCAGCACCGTCAACAGATTGTTGAAGTCGTGCGCGACGCCGCCGGTCAGCTGGCCGACCGCCTCGATGCGCTGGGCCTGGTTCAGCGCCGCCTCGGCGCGCTCGCGCTCGGCCATTTGCTCGCTCAGCCGGCGATGCGCCGCCTCGGCGCTGTCCTTGGCGGCGCGGTATTCGCCGACGAGCGCCTCGACCTGGCGCGAGCGCTGCGCCAGCAGCAGCAAGAGGCCGACAACGGCGATCGACGCGCCGAGGGCGATCGCCGAGAACGTCCACACCTGTTGCCGCCAGCCCGCGAGCACCCGTCGCTGCGCGACCGAAACATTGACCGCGAGCGGAAACGCCTTCAGCGCCCGGATCGCCAATACCCGGCGGGCGCCGTCGATCGGGCTGTCCATGACGACGGTGCCGGCCATGCCATGCGCCAGGATGTCCTTGAACGGCGGCAGGTCGGCATAGCTTTGCCCAACGACCGCGTCGTTGTGCGGATAGCGCGCGAGCACGGTCCCGTCGCGCAGGTGCAGCAGGATGGCACCGCTCTCGGTCAGCTCGACCGCGCGGTAGAAATCCTCGAAATACGCCAAGTTCAGATAGGCGAGCGCGGCGCCCTCAAAATGTCCGTCGCGGGCGAGGATCGGGCGCAGCATCAACGCCGTCCACTGCCCGTCGGGCCCACGGAACGGCTCGCTGAATTGCAGTCCCGGACGGGGGTGGGCGGCCTGGGCCGCGATCAGCGAGCGCGCCGGCGGCGGCAGCTGGTGCGGCGCGCCGGGCTGCGACGAATACAGCACCTGCCCGCTCGCGTCGGTGACCGCGACCTCGCTGACCTGGCGCACCCCGGCGATGCGGCGCGCCAGCAGCTGCCGATACACGGCCGCGTCGGCCGCGGGATTGGCCGGGGGATTGGCCGGGGGATTGGCTGGGGGATTGGCCGGCGGCTTCGCGCGCAGCGCCTGCAAATTCTCGATGACGTTGCGCAAAATAAAGTCGACGGTTTCGACCGCACGCCCGGTCTGCTCGG
Organism: uncultured Alphaproteobacteria bacterium; assembly: GCA_963712825.1. GTDB lineage: Bacteria > Pseudomonadota > Alphaproteobacteria > ATCC43930 > CGMCC-115725 > AP-15. The sequence goes on along the minus strand of CAVQJP010000023.1, from coordinate 326,236 downwards.
CAAACACCATGTCGAGGCGCGCCATCTGGCGCTCGGTGTCGGAGATGATCAGGGCGCGGCCGGTCACCAGCTGGTGAACCGTGGCGCCGAGGATCAGCAGGACCACGACGACCGCCAGCGCCTGCAGCGAGCGGGCGATCGAAAACCGGCTGCCCGGTGCGAATAGCCGGTTGCCGATGCGCATCGGGGCCGCCTCTCCCGCCCCGCGGGCTCAGCCCGGAGGGCGGCGCGCGGCGCCGATCGCGCGCCAGACTTTCTCGGCGGTTGCCGGCGGCGCCACCGGGGCCGCCCCGATCCCCGCGAGCGCGTCGTTGACCGCGTTGACCACCGCCGGGATCGCCCCCAAGGTGCCGGCCTCGCCGACACCCTTGACGCCGAGCGGGTTGCGGCCGGTCAGGGTCGGGTTGCTGGCCAGCTCGAAATGACAGAAATCGCCGGCGCGCGGCATCGCGTAATCCTGGAACGTGCCGGTCAGCAGCTGCCCGCTCGCCGGGTCGTACACGATCTCCTCCATCAGCGCCTGCCCGACCCCTTGGACGATGCCGCCCTGGATCTGTCCCTCGCACAGGAGCGGGTTCAACACCCGGCCGACATCGTCGACGGCGGTGTAGCGGGTGAGCGCCACGGCGCCGGTTTCCTCGTCGATCTCGACCTCGCAGATATGCGCGCCGCTCGGAAAGGTGGCCGAGCCCGCCGGGCCGTAATTTGCCCGCTCGGTAAAGCCGGTCTCGATGTCATTCGGCAGAAACCCGGAATCGAACGACCGGCGCGCGACTTCGCCGAGGCCGACCGAGCGGTCGGTGCCGGCAATCGTAAAGCGGCCCTTGTCGAAAACAATGTCGCCGGTCGCCGCCTCCATCATGTGTCCGGCGATCCGGCGGCCCTTGTCGATCAGGCGATCGGCAGCGACGACGACCGCCGAGCCCGCGAGCTGCGCCGAGCGCGACCCGAAAGTGCCGATGCCCATCGTCACCAAATCGCTGTCGCCATAGCGGTAGCGGATCAGGTCGGCGTCGATGCCGAGCTTTTCCGACAGCACCTGCTTGAAGGTCGTGCCGTGGCCCTGGCCGTGATCCATGCTGCCGGTCATCAGCACGACCCCGCCCGCCGCGTCGAAGCGGATTTCGGCATGCTCGTAATCGCGCCCGCCGGTGGCGGCGACCGCAGTCGCAATCCCGATGCCCAACAGCTTGCCGCGCTTTCCGGCGGCCTCGCGCCGCGCCGCGCTCTGACCGTAGCCGGAGAGCGTCAAGCAATCGTCCAGGTTTTTGACAAAATCTCCCGAATCGTAGGTCTGCTGCAATGCCGTCGTAAACGGCATCGCATGCGCCGGGATCGTGTTGCGCCGGCGCAGTTCGGCGGGCTCGATCCCCAGCTCGCGCGCCGCCTTGTCGATGATCGTTTCGGTCACATAGATCGGCTCGGGCCGGCTGCCGCCGCGATAGGGTGCCGTCGTCATCGTATTGGTCAAGACCGCGACGACGCGGGCGTGCACCGCCGGAATGCCGTAGGTGTTGACCAGACAGCCGAGCCCGATCGTCAGCGGGATCGTCGGCCGGTCGGTTGAATAGTAGGCGCCGATCGCCGCCTGCCATTGCGCGCGCAATCCGAGAAACCTGCCGTCCTTGTCGAGAGCCAGCGCGGTCTCGACGATGCTGCCGCGGCCCTGCTCGTCGCTCGCCAGCCCCTCGCCGCGCTCGGCAACCCAGCGCACCCGGCGCCCGGTGATCTCGGCCGCCCATAATGCGAGCGCGTATTCGGGATAGCAGCCGCCCTTCATGCCAAAGCCGCCGCCCATATTGTCGCAGACCACCCGGAACCGGTTCTGCGGCAATTTGAAGATATGGTCGGCGAGGGCGGCGCGCGTCGCATGCACCGACTGGATCGTGCAGCGGATCGTATAGCGGTCCTCGTCGGGGTCGTATTCGGCGATGCAGCCGCGCGGCTCCATCGAGTTGGCGGTGACGCGGTTGATGTGGATTTCGTCGCGGACGACATGGCGGGCGCTGGCAAACGCCGCGTCGACCGCGGCCTTGTCGCCGATCTCGTGAAAAAAGGCTTCATTGCCGGGATTGTCGTCCCACAGCACCGGCGCGCCGGAGGCCAGCGCTGCCGCCGCCGTGACCGCCGCGGGCAGAGGCTCGTAGTCGATCTCGACCAGCTCGGCCGCGTCCTTGGCTTGGTTCAGCGTGTCGGCGACGACAAAGACGACCGGGTCGCCGACATACCGCACCCGTGCTTCGGCCAGCAATGGCTGCGGGCAGACATAGGCCGCGGCGCCGCTGCTGCGCCGCCGGCGGACGCCCGGCATCAGCGTGCCGAGCCCGCGTCGGGCCAAGTCATCGCCGGTCAGCACCGCCAGCACGCCGGGGGCGGCTTTCGCCCGCGCGCCGTCGACGGCGCGGATCGCCGCATGCGCGTGCGGCGAGCGCAGCACATAGCCGCGCGCGTCGCCCGCCCGGCCGGCGTCGTCGACATAGCGGCCACGCCCGCGCAGCAGGCGCTGATCCTCCTCGCGCCGCACCGCCTGCCCGATCGCCTGCACCGCCATCGCCGCCGCCCTCTTTGTGCCGCTGTCGTGCCGTTGGCCGACAGTATCGCCGGTCGGGCAAGCGGACGCCACATCCGCAGCCCGATCGGAGGTAAAGGGAAGCGGGTTAGGGAGGCTAGGCGGGTGCGGTGTAGCGGCGGCTGATCGCGTCCTTGATCCGCGCCCGGCTTTCGCCCGCATCGAGCGCGTCGTCGCTTTCGATGGCGGCGACCTCGGCGGCAAGCTCGCCGTCGCCGATCGCGTCGCCGAGCCAGCGCGAATAGTCGCCGGCGCGCAGATGGTGCAGCCAGGTCTCGTCGTCGACCCCGTCGCCGATCTGCACAAACAGGTTCAAGTTCTGGGCGCGCAGATTGAGGCTGCCCTGCGGCCCGCGGAAATAAAAGCTCTTGTCGGGACCGAGCTCGCCCTCGGCATATTTGCGCTGGTGCCGCAAGCGCTCAGCACGGGGCCGGATCGTGTTCACGCGCCTGGCCGCATTCGTTCCACGCTCCCACAGCAACGCCTCGCCGCGTTCGAGCGGCCGATCGTCGATCCGGGGCGCTCTATCTCCAATCCGCCCACAGAAGGAGCTTAGGGAATTGCCGGCTTCGGCGCCGACGGTAAGCACGAGCCGCACGCCGTCGAGCGCCGGCTGTGCCACGTGGTCCGGGTGCACGGTAACGAGAATGCTGGCCGCCAGCTCCCGCGGCAAGGTCAGCTCGGCAGTCGCCAGAGCCGGCGGCAGCATGTGATGCGCCTCGTCGATCAGCAGCCAGTGCGGCCGGCCGCATTGCGCGCGCAGCTTGGACAATTCCGGCAGCAGCTGAGCGAAAAACTGCGGCCGCTCGGGAAGCTCGATGCCGGTCAGGGTGACGACGACGCTCTGCTCGGGCTGCGCCAGCAATTCCATGATTTCAGCGAGCCGCGGCGGGGTTTTCGGATCGCCGACTGTTATCGCGCCGTCAAAGCCGGCATAATCCCCCTCGGGGTCGACGACACAATATTGGAAGCCGCGCTCGGCAAGGCGTTCCAACAGGCCTGTCGCGATCGTCGATTTGCCGCCGCCCGAGGTCCCTGCGATCAGCACGCTGCCGGATTGGGGATGGAGGTCGATGGCGGAACCCTCGGGGTCGCGCGCCAGCTCCACCCGCTGGCGCCCGGTCGCCGCGGGAGCATCGGCCAGGTCGCCGTCGACCAGCCGCCCGATCAGCTCGGCCACCCCGGCGCCCCGCGGCGCATCGGTCACGATCTCGGCGTCGTCCTTGACCATCGGCAGGGCGTTGGCGACCGCAACCGCACAGCCGCAGGCGCGCAGAAAGGCGTGGTCGTTCTCGGCGTCGCCAATCCCGACGACGTTGAGCGGCGACAGCTTCAGCCGCTCCAATGCCGCCGCCAGGCCGCTCGCCTTGTTGACCCCGGCCGGCAGCACCATGACGGCGCCCTTGTTGAAGATGATCTGCAGCTCGAGGCCGAGCTCGCGGATCGCCTGCAGCACCGGCTTTTCATTGGGCTCCCAGGTCGCGACGATGCTGCGGCCGACCGACAGCGGGCCCACTCCGTGCTGCTTCAGCCAGTCGAGAAAGGCCGGCGGGGGCGGCGCGCCGAGCGGCGTTTCGGTTTCGGTCGAAGGCTCGTAAAGCAAGGCGCCGTTCTCGGCGACCACCAGGTCGAACCGCCCGATTTCCGGAAAGACGCGCCGCAGCTCGGGCAGCTCGCGCCCGGTGACAAGGATCAGCTTGCGGCCGGATTCGCGCAACGCTTGCAAGGCCTGCAAAGTGGGCGGTGCAACCCTCCCCTCCTCGGCGAGGGTCCCGTCGTAGTCGGTCGCCAGCGCGACGAAATACATCAGCTGCCCGTATAAATGTTATCGCTGTCGATTGCCCGTTCGGGGAACGCGGCAGTTCAGAGAAGTCGTGTTGCGTCCAATGGCAAAACCTGTGCCGGTTCGGGTAAGTTCCGGCGGCGCCTGCTTGGCAACCGGGCTGGGCCGCAGTTAAAGATTGTTATTCCGCTAGCGTGCCGCAGCCACATCGCCGCGATGTGAGACCACCATCTGCGGCAAACCAGCGCAACATACCCGAGGAGACGCCGTGATGGAGCCGACCGTTCGCAACGCCGCCCTTGCCCGCCTCAAAGCCGGAGAACTCGCGCTCGGCGTCGGCATCCGCCAGAGCCGTACCGTCGACATCGCGTCGATCATGAAGGCCTGCGGCTATGACTGGCTGTTTCTCGACCTCGAGCATAATTCAATGGACCTCGACACCGCGGCGCAGATCTCGGTCGCGGCACTCGGCGCCGGCATCGCGCCGATCGCGCGGGTCCCGGCCGGACAGCATTGGCTCGCGACCCGGATTCTCGACGGCGGTGGGCTTGGCATCGTGATGCCGCATGTCGACACCGTCGAAGAGGCGCGCGAGATCGCCGACCGGCTGCGCTATCCGCCGCGCGGCCACCGCTCGATCGCCGGCGGGCTGCCGCATTTCGGCTACGCCCCGATCGGCACCGCCGCCGCGACCGCGGCGCTCGACGCGGCGACCCTGGTCGTGGTCATGCTCGAAACCCCACGGGCAATCGAGAACGCGGCCGCGATCGCCGCGGTGCCCGGCATCGACTCGCTCCTGATCGGCACCAGCGACCTGTCGATCGAGCTCGGCATTCCCGGTCAATTCGAGGACGAACGGATCGTCAACGCCTACCGCACCGTCGTCGACGCCTGCCGGGCCCACGGCAAGTTCGCCGGCATCGGCGGCATCTACGAGGACGCGCTGTTGCGCCGCTATATCGGGATGGGGGTGCGACTGGTGATCGGCGGCGGCGATCTCGGCTTTATGCAGGCGGCGGCAACCGCGCGCGCTGCGGCGCTGCGCGACTGCCTCTGACGCCCGGAACGAGTGTTAGCCGGCGCCCGGCTCAGCGCGCCGACAATGCAAGCTTGAGAAGATCGGCATCCGAGGCATCGATTGACTTTTGCACAACCGAATTTGCCGAGCTGGGCGCAACAACCGTCGGTTACGCCGGGGCCGGGATCGCCCGCTGGTTGTACATGATCTTGCGCATCCGCTCGCGTTCCTCGCCGCTCAATGTCGCCGGGTCGACCCGCAGATTGTTGCCGGTCTCCATGCCGCGCTTGACCGCCGGCCGGTTGCCGACCTCGTCGAACCAGCGCCTGAAGTGTTTGAACTCGCCGATGTCCTGGCCCTGGGCTTCCGAGTTGACGGTCCACGGATAGCTGATCATGTCGGCGATCGTATACTCGTCGCCGGCGAGATATTTGCGGTCGTGTAGCCGGTTGTTCATGACCCCGTAGAGCCGGTTGGCCTCGTCGGTGAAGCGGCGGATCGCATAGCTCAGGTCGCCGGCGTCGGGGCCGGCGCGGCGGAAGTGGCCGCATTCGCCAAGCTTTGGCCCTTGGTTCGCCATCTGCCAGATCACCCATTGGGTGACCTCGTATTTGCCGCGCAAATCCTGCGGAAAAAACCGGCCCTCCTTTTCCGCCAGGTACATCATGATCGCACCCGATTCGAAGATGCTGATCGGCGCCCCGCCGCCCTTGGGCTCGTGGTCGACCAGCACCGGCATGCGGTGGTTCGGGTTGATTTTCAGGAAATCGGGCTTGAACTGGTCGCCGCGCCCGATGTTGCACGGCACGAGATTGTATTTGAGGCCCAGCTCCTCGAGCAGGATCGTGACCTTCTTGCCGTTCGGGGTCGGCCAAAAATGCAGGTCGAGCATCGCATTTCCTTTCTGTCAGGCTGTTCCAGCTTTGGCGTCGATGGCCGCGTAGGCCGCTGACGCCCCGGTGAGCCGGCCGGCACCATAGCGGCCCCCGCGCATTGTGTCATCGCGGCTGAGGCGACCGGCTTTGGGTTGCGTCGACCCCGCCGGGGGCGGAGACTGGCGCCCTTCGGCAACAAAACCGCAAGCGCATGCCGTTTGTCCTGCTGGGGTGTGTCGGGCTGGTCTGGGGGATTTCGTACCCGATCACGGCGCTGGCGCTCAACGGTTTCGACGTTCTGACCCTGCGCTGCGTGATCCAGACGCTCGGCGCCTGCGCGATGCTGGCGCAGGCGGCGGCGCTGCGCCGCGGGTTTGCCGTCGAGCGCGAAGCCTGGTCCGATCTCGTCGTCGCCGCACTCCTCAACATGACGGTGCTGCCGCTCAGCTTTACGATCGGGGTCTACCTGCTGGGCCCCGGCCGCACCTCGGTGCTCGTCTACACCATGCCGATCTGGGCTGCCTTGTTCGCCCGGATCGTCCTCGGCGAGCGGCTGACGGTCGCCCGCGGCGTGGCGCTGGCCTTCGGCGCCGGCGCGGTTGCGGCGTTGATGTCGCAAAATTTGCCGGAGCTGCGCAACGCCCCGCTCGGCGGCGCCGTCACCTTGCTCGCGGCGATGTCCTATGGTCTTGGCACCGTGTGGCTGAAGCGCCGGGTGTGGCGCGCCGACGCCGCGGTCGTCGTGCTCTGGCAATTGCTGATCGGCACCATTCCGATCCTGGCCGCCTGGTTCTGGCTGCGGTTTCCGGTGGACTTGGCCCGCGTCACCGCCGCGCAATGGCTGGCGGCGGCCTTTCTCGGCGTCGTCGGCAATGGTGTCGCCTACTTCGCCTGGTTTCGGGTGATCGCGCTGCTGCCGGCCGGAGCCGCGGGGATCGGCACGTTGATCACTCCCTGCATCGCTGTGATCTCGAGCGTGTGGCTCGCCGGCGAGACTTTGCATCCGCACGATGTCGCGGCGGTCGCGCTGATCGGGACGGCGCTGCTGCTGGTGATGGTCGAGCAATTGCGAACGCGGCGGCGCTCGGTCGCGTTGCGCGCGGGCCCCGGCCGAACCGCGAGCCTATAGGTCGGTTTCGCTCGACTGGCCCGGAAACAGGGTAGCCCGGCTCCATTCCGACCAGTCGCCCGCGACCGGGCTGTTGGGGTCGCGGTCGTGCCGCCAGCAGATGGTTTCGGCATTGGGCGCCACGACGGTATGCGAGTGGCCTTTCGTCATCACAAAATCCTTGGTCGCGACATAGCCGTTCGCCCGCTCGTTGCAGTCTTCGCTTTTGGTGATGACCGCCTCGACATTGACACGGTCCCAGGTCGGGTTGTCGAGGACCAGGGTGGCCGATTGGTCCGAATGGGAAGAGCAGCCGGAGACCAGCAACAGCGCCGCAGCAAAGCCCAGATACCGCATCCCCGCTCCTTCCGGAAAGCGGGACGAGATAGAGGCGTCTGCCGCCGCGATGCAAGCTGGAATCGCCCCGCATCAAGGCGGAATAAAGCCGCAAGCGGGCCGGTCTGCATCAGCGCCAACAGATTGCGTCAACGCGGAGAACGGGCGATGTTCGATTGTGAAGAGACGGAGCCGCCGGGCGCGCCGCCGGTCAGTCGATGCGTCGTGTCGCGATACCGGCATCCGTTGTTTCCGGCGCGCACGACCCCGCTCGATCCGCAAGTCTCCGCGGCTGGCGCACCGATTTCGGCAAAAGCGCGAGGATCCCATCCCACGCCTCGTCTTTCCTCGGGAGCCCGCGAGGTGATCGGCGCCTGGCTTGTTTGCCTGACGACTGCCGTGGGATGCTTTGCCCTGCTGACCCTCGCGGCTCCCGGCGAGCACCTTCGCGGCGGAGCATTGATCAGCCTCGGCGCCGCCGCTACGGTGGCCGCCGCCAAAGCCGATCGCGCCGAAGCCCGCCGCGCCGAAGCCCATAGATACGGGAGATGCTGAAATGCCGGACGACGCCCGCAAACCCAGTTTCGACAAGTCGCGCATGCCGAGCCGGCATGTGACGATCGGCCCCGAGCGGGCGCCGCACCGCTCGTTTCTGTACTCGATGGGGCTGACCGACGAGCAGATCGCACAGCCGCTCGTCGGCGTCGCCACGACCTGGAACGAGTCGGCGCCGTGCAACATCTCGCTGTCGCGCCAGGCGCAGGCCGCAAAAAAAGGCGTCGCCGCTTCGGGCGGGACGCCGCGCGAATTCACCACGATCACCGTCACCGACGGGATCGCGATGGGCCATGAGGGGATGAAGTCGTCGCTCGTCAGCCGCGAGGTCATCGCCAACTCGGTCGAATTGTCGATGCGCGGGCATTGCTACGACGCGCTCGTCGGGTTCGCCGGCTGCGACAAGTCGCTGCCCGGTCTGATGATGGCGATGATCCGGCTCAACGTGCCGTCGGTTTTCATGTATGGCGGCTCGATCCTGCCCGGGCGCTTCAAAGGGAAGGACGTGACGATCGGCGACGTGTTCGAGGCGGTCGGCTCGCACAGCATCGGCAAGTTGTCGGATGAGGAATTGCACGAGCTCGAATGCGCCGCCTGTCCGTCGGCCGGCTCGTGCGGCGGCCTCTTTACCGCCAACACGATGGCCTGCGTGTCGGAGGCGATCGGCCTCGCGCTTCCCGGCTCGGCCGGCGCCCCGGCGCCCTACGATTCGCGCGACGCCTATGCCGAAGCCTCGGGCCAGGCGGTCATGGAATTGCTGCGGCGCAACCTTCGTCCGCGCGACATTGTCACCCGCGAGGCGATCGAGAACGCCGCAACCGTGGTCGCCGCGGCCGGCGGTTCGACCAATGGCGGGTTGCACATCCCGGCGATCGCCCACGAGGCCGGCATCGATTTCGACCTGCACGCCTTTGGCGAGATCTGCAAGCGCACCCCCTATATCGCCGATATGAAGCCGGGCGGCCGCTATGTGATGAAGGATTTGCACGACATCGGCGGCGTCCCGGTGCTGATGAAGGCGCTGCTCGACGGCGGCCATCTGCACGGCGACTGCATGACCGTGACCGGCAAGACCGTCGCCGAAAACCTGCGCGACGTCGTGATGCCGACCGGCCAGGACGTGGTGCGGACGACCTCGGCGCCGTTGTCGCCGACCGGCGGGTTGATGGTGCTGAAAGGGAACCTCGCGCCGCAGGGGGCGATCGTCAAAGTCGCCGGCATGACGAATCTGCGCTTTACCGGCCCGGCGCGCTGCTTCGACCGCGAGGAGGACGCGTTCGCGGCGGTCGACAGGCGCCGCTACAGCGAGGGCGACGTGATCGTGATCCGCTATGAAGGGCCGCGCGGCGGACCCGGCATGCGCGAGATGCTGTCGACGACCGCCGCCCTCTATGGCCAGGGCATGGGCGACAAGGTGGCGCTGTTGACCGACGGCCGCTTCTCGGGTGCCACCCACGGGTTTTGCATCGGCCATGTCGGACCGGAGGCGGCGACGGGCGGCCCGATCGGGCTGCTCCGCGACGGCGACATGATCGCGATCGACGCCGTCGCCGGCACGCTCGAGGTGGCGCTGAGCGCGGCCGAATTGGCCGAGCGCCGCCAATTGTGGAGCGCGCGCCGCAACAACTACCAGTCGGGCACCTTGTGGAAGTACGCGCAAACCGTCGGCGACGCCGAGCAGGGTGCGGTCACCCACCCCGGCGCCCGCGCCGAAACTCACGTGTACGCGGATATTTAGCCCCCAAAGATGTCATTGCGAGGCGCGCATCGCGCGACGAAGCAATCCCGAGCTGACGAGCCGCTATCTCCAAGATTGCTTCGCTGCGCTCGCAATGACAGGTGAGTGATGCGGTTCAGTTCGGTTAAATCGCCTGAGACGGCTATCCTGCCAACTTCCCCTTCAGCAATTCGTTGACGAGGGCGGGGTTGGCTTTGCCTTGGGTCAAGCGCATGATCTGGCCGACAAAAAAGCCGTAGAGCTTGTCGCGGCCAGCGCGGTATTCGGCGACTTTGTCGGCCTCGCGCGCGAGGACTGCGTCGACCGCGGCGGCGATCGCACCTTCGTCGGTGACCTGACGCAGCCCTTTTTCCTCGACGATCGCGGCGGGATCGGCGCCGGTCGCGACCATTTCGGCGAAGACGTCCTTGGCGAGCCGGCCGGAAATCGTGCCGTCGCCGATCAGGTCGATCAGCGCGCCGAGCTGCTCCGGCGACACCGGCGACTGCTCGATCCCGATGCCGAGCCGATTCAACGCCGCAAACAGGTCGCCGGTGACCCAGTTCGCTGCGGCCTTGGGGTCGCGGGCCGCGGCGACCTGCTCGAAAAACAATGCCGCCGCCTGCTCGGCGACCAGCACCGCCGCATCCTCCGGCAACAGCCCGAGCGCCGCGACGAACCGCGCCTTTTTCGCATCCGGCAATTCCGGCAGCCCGGCGCGCAGCCCGTCGACCCAGTCACGGTCGAGCACCAAAGGCAACAAATCGGGGTCGGGGAAATAGCGGTAGTCGTGCGCCTCTTCCTTTGAGCGCATCGGCCGGGTGACCCCGCGACCCGCATCATAGAGGCGGGTCTGCTGCGCTACCCGGCCGCCCTCCTCGAGCAATTCGACCTGGCGACGCGCCTCGTATTCGATCGCCTGCATCACATAGCGCACCGAGTTCAAGTTCTTGATCTCGCAGCGCGTGCCATAGGGCTCGCCGGGGCGGCGCACCGAGACGTTGGCGTCGCAGCGCAGCGAGCCTTCCTCCATGTTGCCGTCGCAGGTGCCGAGATAGCGCAGGATCGAGCGCAGCTTGCGCAGGTAGAGCCCTGCCTCCTCGGCGCTCCTCAGATCGGGCTCGGAGACGATCTCCATCAGCCCGACACCGGCGCGGTTGAGATCGACAAAAGTCAGGCTCGGATGCTGGTCGTGCAGGCTTTTGCCGGCGTCCTGCTCCAGGTGCAGGCGGGTGATGCCGATCTCGCGCGCGCGCCCGTCGGGCATGTCGAGCACGACCCGGCCATGCCCGACCACCGGCTGCAGATATTGCGAGATCTGATAGCCCGCCGGCAGGTCGGGGTAGAAGTAGTTCTTGCGGTCGAAGACGCTCGTCAGGTTGATCTCGCCGTCGAGGCCGAGCCCGGTCTTGACCGCCTGCTCGACGCAGACCCGGTTGATGACCGGCAGCATGCCGGGAAAAGCCGCGTCGACCGGCGAGACCTGGGTGTTGGGCTCGGCCCCGAACGCGGTCGCCGCCCCCGAAAACAGTTTCGCCTTGGAGACCACCTGGGCATGCACTTCCAGCCCGATCACGGTCTCCCACTGGCCGGTGCGGCCTTCGATCAGTGTGGTCACGGGAACCTCTAGCTCAAAAAGCGAAGCGGAGGATGGCCCTTCCGCCCGTGGTGGCTCACAATGATGTGCGGAGTTGGCGGACAAATTTCCGCTTCACTATTACTAACACCAGGGGTCGGCGACGAAGCCCCACCGGCAATCAGACGGCTCTTATCAGATTTCTTTCAACCCAGATCGTATGGTCATCACCTTGCGAGTCAGTGAACTCCAGTTCAGCCTGACCATAGCTGAAACCCGCTAGGGTAACAGGCTTTCCAACAATCGATCGTATGGCAGTTTGGTCTTCTTTGGGTAATCCTCTTAACAGCGAGGGCGGCGCATTGGTCAGGATCACCAGCCTACCAGGTTCTAAATCAGGCATTGCGATATCGCTCCGTTCTAGCCGGTACATCGACACTTTACATGCTTCGGCTTCATGCGAAGAATTCTGGTCGCCTCTCGTTTGCCCTGCTTTGCCGCTATTTCGCAATCCGCGGCCGTGGCCGTCGCGAAGGCGAACAGAGGCAGGCTCGCATCAAGGTTCCCGGGCATACTGTCGTCCGCATCCGCCCTACAGTTGCAGGTACACCCATACGGGGGCCTAGCCGGTTTCGTGACCGATCTGCTGGTGCCTGCGGCAGCCCCGGAAAGCTTGTCCGGGGCGAGCATCGATAGGTCAAATCCAGGCGAGAGTGTCACCCGTGACCACCGCTGCTCAGGCTGGTTCCGGCGCGCCCGCGACAAAGCTGGGCAGATGGCAAAATTGCGCCGCGCTCTCCATCACGCCGGCGACGCGCAGCACGCCCTCCTCGTCAAAGGCGCGGCCGATGATCTGCAAGCCGAGCGGCAATCCGTCGGCAGACAGCCCGGCCGGGACCGAGATCGCCGGCAATCCGGCGAGGTTCGCCGGCACGGTGAAGAGGTCGTTCAGGTACATCGCGACCGGGTCGTCGCTGTTCTCGCCGATGGCGAAGGCGGCCGAGGGTGCCGTCGGTGCGAGGATGCAGTCGACCCGCTCGAATGCGTCGGCGAAATCGCGCGCGACCAGCGCGCGCACGCGCTGCGCCTTCAGGTAATAGGCGTCGTAATAGCCGGCCGACAGCACGTAGGTGCCGATCAGCACGCGGCGGCGGGTTTCGGCGCCAAACCCGGCGGCGCGGGTCAATTCGTACATCTCGTCGAGGGTCTTGCCCTCGACCCGCAACCCAAAGCGCACCCCGTCATAGCGCGCAAGGTTCGACGACGCCTCGGCCGGGGCGATGATGTAGTAGGCCGGCAAGGCGTATTTGGTGTGCGGCAGGCTGATCTCGACCGGCTCGGCGCCTGACGCTCGCAGCCATTCCGAACCCTGCTGCCACAGCGCCTCGATGTCCTCGGGCATGCCGTCGGCGCGAAATTCGCGCGGGATGCCGATGCGCAGCCCGCGGACGTCCCCGGTCAACGCCGCCTCGTAATCCGGCACCGGCAATGGCGCGGACGTCGAATCCTTCGGGTCGTGGCCGGCCATGGCGCGCAGCATGATCGCCGCGTCGCGCACGGTGCGCGTCATCGGCCCGGGATGGTCGAGCGAGGAGGCGTAGGCGACCACCCCCCAGCGCGAGCACCGGCCATAAGTGGGCTTCAGCCCGACAATCCCGCAAAAGCTCGCCGGCTGGCGGATCGAGCCGCCGGTGTCGGTGCCGGTCGCCGCCGCGGCCGCCCGCGCCGCCACCGCCGCCGACGAGCCGCCCGACGAGCCGCCCGGCACCAGCGGCCGATTGTCACCCACACCGCGCTCGGATTCTCTGCGCCACGGGTTTTCAACGGGCCCGTAAAAGCTCGTCATGTTTGACGAGCCCATCGCGAATTCGTCGAGATTGGCCTTCCCAAGCATGACCGCACCCGCCTGCCACAGCTTTTCGGTCACGGTCGATTCATAAGGCGGACAAAACCCGTCGAGAATGTGCGAGCCGGCCGTCGTCAGCACCCCCTTGGTGCAATAAAGGTCCTTGACCGCAATCGGGATGCCCTCGAGCAGCCCGCCCTCGCCGCGGGCCAACCGCTTGTCGGCGGCTTCGGCCATCGCCAATGCCTGTTCCGGCGTCTCGGTGATAAAGGCGTTCAATGGCCGCGCCGCCTCGACCGCGCGGATATAGCTTCCGGTCAATTCGCGCGCCGAGAATTCCCTGCGGGCGAGCCCGTCGCGCGCCTCGGCGAGGCTCAACGCGGTCAGCAAACCGCTCACTCGATCACCTTGGGCACGGCGAAGAAGCCCCGGTTGGCCGCATTGGGTGCGCTGTGCGGGGCGTTGCCGAGGATCGCCTCGCGGCAATCGCCGTCGGTCACCCGGTCCTCGCGCATCGGCAGCCCGCTCGCGGCGACACTCGCCATCGGCGCCACCGCGCTGGTGTCGACCTCGTTCAGCTGCTCGACCCAGCTCAGTATCTGGGACAGCTCGCGCGCCAACGGTTCGAGCTCGGCCTCGGCAAGCCTGATCCGCGCCAAAGCGGCGATATGCGCTACGGCGGCCGGGTCTAACGCCATGTTCTTTCCAAAACTTAAGGCTCCGAAACCCACCGCCCAGGACACGTAAAATAGGATATCGTGGACGATGATTCTAGCCGACCCTGCCGCGCTCCACGATGCCGTGCCGGCGGGGCTGCGCCTGATGGGCCTCGATGTCGGCACCAAGACGGTCGGCCTTGCCCTCTCCGACACCCGCCGGATCATCGCGAGCCCGCTCGAAACGATCCGCCGGCGGCGCTTCCACGACGACGCGGCGCGGCTCTTCGCCCTCGCTGACCTCCACGGAGTAGGCGGTCTCGTCGTCGGCCTGCCGTTGACCCTGGCCGGCGGCGACAGCCCACGCACCCAGTCGGTGCGCCAGTTCGCCCGCAACGTCGTCGCGTTGCGCGACCTGCCGGTCGCATTCTGGGACGAGCGGCTGTCGACCGCGGCGGTCACCCGCCAGATGATCGCCGCCGACATGACCCGCAAGCGCCGCGCCGAAATCGTCGACCGCGTCGCCGCCGCCTACATCCTCCAAGGCTGCCTCGATTTCCTCGGCCGAACCGCGCACTGAGCAGTATCCAGCGGATAAGTCGCAACCGATCCGCACCAATTTGGTCTTACCACACCGGCGAAGGCCGGTGCCCACGGTCATCTGGATCCCGCATTCGAGCGCGTGAAAGAATTGCTGCATTGCCATTGTGCGTGCTTCGAGACGCGCCCGTTGGGCGCTTCTCAGCATGAGGAACATCTTTGATAAGATTGAGCAGTTCCTCATCCTGAGGAGGCGGCGAAGCGGCCGTCTCGAAGGACGCACGGGCTTTTCACGAATTCTTCCGAGCTGCTTCCCGCGAGCAGCACAAACAAAAAGTTGCGATCGGTTGAACAGCAGCAGTAGCGATCGCCCCAAATTGGCAACCGCTATCGCGACGCGGCAGGAGGCGACCACGGCCCCGGTGTTGTCGCAGCTTCCGGCTCGGGCGCGGCGCCCCTCTGCGCTTGCGCCTGCGCCAGCGCCGCCATGCCGGCGAGGCCGCCCAGATTCATGCTGTCGACGGCACTGCTCGGCACGATGATCGTGCTGCCGCGCTCCTTGACGCTCTCATAAAGCATGTTCATGCCGCGCAGGTGGAGGGCAACCGGGTTGTCGGCATAGGTCCGCGCCGCCTCGGCGAATTTGTCGGCAATCTCGGCCTCGGCGGCGCCGAGGATCACGCGCGCCTGGCGTTCGCGCTCGGCCTGCGCCTGGCGGCTCATCGCATCCTGCAACGCGACCGGGATTTTGACGTCGCGGATTTCGACCGATTTGACGTCGATCCCCCAATCCGCGGTCTTGGCATAGATCGACTCGCGCAACTCGGCGTCCATCGCCTTGCGGTTCGACAGCAGCATCGCGAGGTCGGCGCCGCCGATCATCTCGCGCAACGAGGTCTGCGCCGCCCAGGCGATCGCGTCGCCATAGCTGACGACTTCGAGCGCCGCGCGGTTCGCGTCGACCACCGTCCAGAAGATGATCGCGTCGACATCGACCGGAACCGTATCTCTGGTCAGGGTCCGCTCGGCGACAAACTGGGTCGTGCGCAGCCGGGTGTCGACGATTGCTGCAACACTGTCGAGGATCGGGACGATCACAAACAGCCCGGGTCCCTTGACCGCGAGGAACCGGCCGGCGCGAAGAACAATCGCCCGCTCCCATTGCTGCGCCATTTTGAGCGCGGTCAGGACAGTCACGGCGAAAATGATCAACACGACGCCAACCGCGATGTACCCGGCGAGGATCGCCAGCACGCCGAGCCCGGCGAGAACAAAGACGATCGCGAGCGAGATCGGGTTCGGGCTCATTTCGCCGTCAGCATCAGAGCGGTTCGCGCTCTTCCGCCGCAGGCTGGGCCCGCGCGCTCATGAAGTCTTTGGAAACCCACGGCCCGTTCAAGAAGAAGTCGGCCCATTTCCGGGGGCGACCAAGGCGGGGTTTGGCTGCTTTTTATTGGAAGACCAGGTAAACGCCCCATGTTTTCTCGCCACAGCTATAGCTGGTGGTGCGGTCGGAACGCGTGGTTTCGCGGCATCGTGACACCGAGATTGCTTCGCTGCGCTCCCAATGCACGTAAACGATTGTCATTGCGAGGAGCGGAGCGCCGAAGCCATCCCGCGACGACGAGCAACAGCGGAAGCATCTGTCTCATTCGCATGGCTAGAGTGGTCCTGCGCTCCTCCGCTGCAAGTTGCAAGCCTGGTGATGCCGTCGAGCCTTGCCGTGCGGCCGAGCGCTAACTATAGTGCGCGGCTTATGCAGGGAGCCGATTGCGACACCGCGTTCCGGCACCGCCATCTCCTCGGCATCGAGGGATTGTCGCCGGCGGAAATCGAACGGTTTCTCGACCTCGCCGACGGCTATGTCGAATTGAACCGCCAGGCCGAAAAAAAGCGTTCGCTCTTGCGCGGGCGCACGATCATCAACTGCTTTTTCGAGAATTCGACCCGCACCCGCACCTCGTTCGAGGTCGCCGGCAAAAGGCTCGGCGCCGATGTCGTCAACATGGCGGTCGCGGTCAGCTCGATGGTCAAGGGCGAGACCCTGATCGACACCGCGATGACGTTGAACGCGATGCACCCCGATGTGCTGGTCGTGCGCCACCCCGAATTGGGCGCGGTGCAGTTGCTGTCGGAAAAGGTCGACTGCGCCGTCGTCAACGCCGGCGACGGCAGCCACGAGCACCCGACCCAGGCCTTGCTCGACGCATTGACGATCCGTCGCCGCAAGGGGCGGCTCGGCGGGCTGACCGTCGCGATCTGCGGCGACGTTCTGCACAGCCGTGTGGCGCGCTCCAACATCGCCTTGCTGAACACGATGGGCGCCCGGGTGCGGGTCGTCGCCCCGCGCACCCTGCTGCCGGCGGCGGTCGAGCGGCTCGGCGTTGAGGTGTTTCACGACATGGGCCAGGGGCTCGCCGATGTCGACATCGTCATGATGCTGCGATTGCAGAGCGAGCGCATGCACGGCTCGTTTGTGCCGTCGACACGCGAATACTTTCACTTCTTCGGCCTCGACTACGGCAAGCTGCGCGCCGCCAGGCCCGACGCACTGATCATGCATCCGGGCCCGATGAACCGCGGCGTCGAGATCGGCAGCGAGGTCGCCGACGACATCGACCGCAGCCTGATCCGCCACCAGGTCGAGATGGGGGTCGCAGTCCGCATGGCCTGCCTCGAGATCCTGGCCGGCGATCCCGGCAACGGCCCGCCAGCGCCATGAGCGGCCACGCCGCCGTCGCCGGAAGTGCGCCGCGGGTCCTGATCCGTGGCGCCCGGCTGCTCGACCCCGAAAGCGGGCATGACGCGACCGGCGATCTGCTGATCGAAGGCGAGCGCATCGCAGCATTCGGCGGGATCATCGCCGCAGACGGTGCGGAGATCGTGGACGGCGAGGGCCTGTGCCTCGCCCCCGGCCTTGTCGACATGCGCGTGCAACTGCGCGAGCCCGGCGCCGAGCACATGGAATCGGTGGAAAGCGGCGGGCATGCCGCCGCGGCCGGCGGGGTGACGACAATGGCGGCGCTGCCCAACACCGAGCCGCCGGTCGACGACGTCTCGGTCGTCGAGTTCCTGGCGCGGCGGGCGCGCGAGGTGCGGCTCGCCAAAATTCACACTTACGCCGCCGCGACCAAGGGGCTCGCCGGCAAGCAGTTGACCGAGATGGGGCTGCTCGCCGCAAATGGCGCGGTCGGCTTTACCGACGGCGTCAAGGCGATCGCCGACGCGCTCGTCATGCGCCGGGTGCTGTCCTATGCCCGCACCTTCGACCTCCTGGTGGTGCAGCATCCGCAGGAGCCGAGCCTTTCCGGCGCCGGCGAGGTCAACGAGGGCGAGACCGCCACGCGGCTCGGGCTCGCCGCGATCCCGGCGGCGGCCGAGGCGATCATGGTCGAGCGCGACCTGCGGCTTGTTGAAATCACCGGCGCCCGCTATCACGCCGCCCACCTGTCGACCGCGGCCGGGGTCGAGGCAATCCGGCGCGCGAAAGCGCAAGGGCTGCCGGTGACCTGCGACACCGCCCCGCCCTACTTTGCGCTGAACGAGACCGCGATCGGCGACTACCGCACCTTCGCCAAATTGTCGCCGCCGTTGCGCGGCGAGTGGGACCGCCGCGCTGTCGTCAACGGCCTCGCGGACGGCACGATCGACGCGATCGCCAGCGACCACGCGCCGTGGGACCAGGATTCGAAGCGTCTGCCGTTCAGCTCGGCGGCCTACGGCATCGTCGGGCTTGAGACCGTGCTGGCATTGTCGCTGGAGCTCTACCACAACCGTCATATGAGCCTGCTCGACATGGTCGCGCGCCTGACTTCGAACCCGGCGGACATCCTGCGGCTGCCTGTCGGGCGGCTGGCAAAGGGAGCGCCCGCCGACCTCGTGCTGTTCGATCTCGATTTGGCGTGGCGGATCTGCACCGACGAGTTCCGCTCCAAATCGAAAAACGCCCCGTTCGACGGCCGCCCGGTCCAGGGCCGCGTGGTCCGCACGATCGTCGACGGCCGCACGATCTTCCGGCGCGAGGGGTGAATGTCGCCAATTTGCCCTCACCCACCCAGCCATGCTGGCTGGGTCCCCCCTCTCCCGCGCTGCAGGAGAGGGATTGTTTCCCGTTCTCGACGAACGCCCCTCTCCCGCAATGCGGGAGAGGGAGGGACCCGCGCCAAAGGCGCGGGAGGGTGAGGGCGTGCTGATCGCGGCTGCGATCATCGGCTATCTGCTCGGCTCGATCCCGTTCGGGCTGCTGGCGAGCCGGCTCGCCGGACATGGCGACATCAGGCAAATCGGCTCGGGCAATATCGGCGCCACCAACGTGTTGCGCACCGGCAGCAAGGGGCTGGCGGCGCTGACCTTGGCGCTCGACATCGGCAAAGGCTTGGCGGCGGCGGCAATCGCGCGCCATTGGGGCGAGCCGGCGGCGCTGGCGGCGGGGCTCGGCGCGGTCCTCGGCCACATGTTTCCGGTGTGGCTCGGGTTTCGCGGCGGCAAGGGGGTGGCGACCGCACTCGGCGTGCTGATCGGGTTGGCGTGGCCGGTGGCGCTCGTGGCCTTGCTGATCTGGCTCGCGGTGGCCGCGGCGAGCCGCTATTCGTCATTGGCGGCTCTGGTGGCGGCCGTGGTCAGCGCCGCGATAGCTCCATTTCTGGCCGACGGTGCGACAGCGATCCTGATCGCCGTGTTGGCGCTCTTGATCATCCTGCGCCATCACGCCAACATCCGGCGCCTGATCGCAGGCCGCGAGCACCGGATTTCGCTCCGGAAAGGCTGAGGCGACCCCTGGCCGCACGCGATCTCGATCCCGAAGAGCGCCTTGACTGGCTGCGCCTCAGCCGCACCGAGTTGATCGGCCCGATCAGCTTTTACGCGATGCTGCGCCGGTTCGGCTCGGCCCGTGCCGCTCTTGACGCCTTGCCGCGACTGGCCCGCCGCGGCGAGCGCGCCCGCACTGTCACCGCCGCGACCCGTGCGGCGGCCGAAGCCGAATTAACCCGGCTCGACCGCATCGGCGGCCGGATCGTGTGCTGGGGCGAGCCCGGCTATCCGCGTGCCTTGGCCCAGGTCGAGGATGCCCCGCCGGTCTTGAGCGTGCTCGGCCGGCCCGAATGGCTCGACCGGCCGATGATGGCGGTGGTCGGCGCGCGCAACGCTTCGGCAAACGGGCGGCGCCTGGCGCGCGAGCTTGCCGCGGCCCTCGGCGAAGGCGGGCTCGTCGTCGTTTCCGGGCTCGCCCGCGGCATCGACGCGGCGGCCCATCTGGGAGCGCTCGACACCGGCACCGTTGCCGCCGTGGCGGGCGGCGTCGACATCGTCTATCCCGAGGAAAACCGCGGTCTGCACGAAGCGCTGCGGCGGCAGGGTGCGATCGTCGCCGAGCTGCCGCTCGGCAGCGAGCCGCAGGCCCGGCATTTCCCGCGGCGCAACCGCATCATCTCGGGGATGGCGCTCGGCGTCCTGGTGGTCGAGGCGGCGGCGCGTTCGGGCTCGCTGATCACCGCGCGCTATGCGCTTGAGCAGGGGCGCGAAGTGTTCGCGGTGCCGGGCTCGCCGCTCGACCCGCGCTGCCGCGGGGCCAACGACCTGCTGCGCCGCGGCGCCACCCTGACCGAGACCGCCGAGGACGTCTTGACCCAGCTCGGCCCGTTGGTGCAGGCGGCAGCACCGCCGCGCCCGTTAACGCCGTCGCTATCGCCCCTCGAAGAAAGGTGGTCCTTGGGCGCGCCTCGCGGCGGCGCCGGCGAGCCGGCGGCGGACGAGGATGCGCTCGACATGATCCTCGAAAGACTGGGACCGACACCGGTCGCGGTTGACGAACTGGTGCGGCAGTGCCAATTGACGGCTTCCGCGGTCGCCACCCTGCTTCTCGAGCTGGAGCTGTCGGGACGGGTCGAGCGTCACCCCGGCAATCTTGTTTCACTGCGCTGAGCGCCGAATTTATGATCTCGAAAACTTTGCCGTGCTTGAGCCCCGAACCTCTGCCCATGCCCCGCGGCGCGGGACTGGGTTGCGCAAATTGCGGTGCCGCACGGGCATGACGATTGCAACGATCGTCGCGTTTCCCGTGCACGCGTCTTTTTAACGAACCGGGGCCATGAAAGTCGTCGTCGTCGAATTGCCGGCAAAAGCCAAGACCATCAATAAATATCTCGGCAGCGACTACAAGGTCGTCGCCAGCTACGGCCATGTGCGCGACCTGCCGGCAAAGGACGGCTCGGTCCTGCCGGACGCGGATTTTGCGATGTCGTGGGAGGTCGACGGCAGATCCGAAAAGCACATGAAGGAAATTGTCCAGGCGATGCGCGGCGCCGACGGGCTGTTTCTCGCCACCGACCCCGACCGCGAGGGCGAGGCGATCTCCTGGCACGTGCAGGAGGTGCTGAAGGCGCGCCGGGCATTGAAGGACGTCGACGTCAAGCGGGTGGTGTTCAACGAGGTCACCCGCAACGCCGTCGTCGAGGCGTTCCGCCGGCCGCGCGAGATCGACCGCGAATTGGTCGAGGCCTATCTGGCGCGCCGCGCGCTCGACTATCTGGTCGGCTTTACGTTGTCGCCGGTGCTGTGGCGCAAATTGCCGGGCAGCCGCTCGGCCGGCCGCGTGCAATCGGTGGCGCTGCGCCTGATCTGCGAGCGCGAAGCCGAGATCGAAATCTTCAAGCCGCGCGAATACTGGACCGTCGAGGTCACCTTTGCCACCGGCGCCGGACAGACCTTTACCGCCCGGCTGACCCATCTCGACGGCAAGCGGCTCGACCGCTTTGAGCTCGACACCGAGGCCAAGGCCCGCGCCGCCGCCGAAGCGTTGCTGCGCGCGCCCGGCTTTGCCGTCGCCGAGATCGAGAGCCGGCAGGTCCGCCGCAACCCATACCCGCCGTTCACGACCTCGACCTTGCAGCAGGAGGCCTCGCGCAAGCTCGGTCTCGGCGCCAGCCGCACCATGCAGCTGGCGCAGCGGCTCTACGAGGGCGTCGACCTCGGCGGCGAGACGGTCGGGCTGATCACTTATATGCGCACCGACGGTGTGGCGATTTCGGCCGAGGCGATCGCCGCCGCGCGCGGGCTGATCGGCGCCGATTTCGGCGCGAGATACGTGCCCGAAGCACCGCGCGTCTATCGCAGCCCGGCAAAAAACGCGCAGGAAGCGCATGAGGCGATCCGGCCGACCGACCTCGCGCGCAAGCCCGCCGATGTCGAGGCTTACCTCGACCGCGACCAGCGCCGCCTCTACGAGCTGATCTGGAAGCGGACCCTGGCGAGCCAGATGGCCTCGGCCCTGCTCGAGCAGGTCACCGTCGACATCGCCGACCCGAGCGGCAAGCTGCGCCTGCGCGCGACCGGCTCGGTCGTGCTGTTCGACGGGTTTCTGGCGCTCTATCAAGAGGACCGCGACGACGGCGCCGACGAGGAGGGCGAGGGGGGCCGGTTGCCGCAGATGCGCCAGGGCGAGAACCTTGCCCGCGGCGAGGTCGTGCCGGGCCAGCATTTCACCCAGCCGCCGCCGCGCTACAGCGAGGCGAGCCTCGTCAAAAAGCTCGAAGAGCTCGGCATCGGCCGGCCGTCGACCTATGCCTCTATCCTGCAGGTGCTGCAGGATCGCGCCTATGTCCGGCTCGAAAAGCGGCGCTTTATGCCTGAGGATCGCGGCCGCCTCGTCACCGCCTTTCTGACCAGCTTTTTTGAGCGCTACGTCGAATACAATTTCACCGCCGACTTGGAAAACCAGCTCGACGAGGTCTCCGGCGGCCGCATCGACTGGAAGGAATTGCTGCGCAACTTCTGGCGCGATTTCTCGACCGCGGTCGACGGCACCAAGGAATTGACGATCACCCAGGTCTTGCAGGCGCTCGACGACGATCTCGGCCGGCATTTCTTTCCGAATGACGGCGCCGGTCGCGACCCGCGGGTGTGCCCGGTCTGCGGCGCCGGCCGGCTCAGCCTCAAGCTCGGCAAGTTCGGTGCGTTTATCGGCTGCTCGAACTACCCGAATTGCCGCTACACCCGCCCGCTCGCGGTCGAGGGCGAGGGCGAGGAGACAGCCGACACAGCAATCGGGACCGACCCGGCGAGCGGGCTCGAAGTGACGCTGAAAAAAGGCCCGTTCGGCCATTACGTGCAGCTCGGCGCCGGCAATGGCGAGGCCAAGCCAAAACGCGTCGCGCTGCCGCGCTCGCTGAAGCCGGCCGATGTCGATCTCGACACGGCGCTGCGCCTTTTGGCATTGCCGCGCGAGCTTGGCCGCCATCCCGAAACCGGCGAGGTCATCCTCGCCGGCATCGGCCGGTTTGGCCCCTATATCAAGCACGGCTCGACCTTCAAGTCGCTGACCGCCGAGGACGACGTGCTGACGATCGGCGCCAACCGCGCGGTCGTGCTGCTGGCCGAGCCGACGGGCGAGCGCCGGCGCGGGGCGCCGCAGCCGTTGCGCGAGCTGGGGCCGCATCCCGAGGGCGGCGTCGTGGCGCTGTTCCAGGGACGCTACGGCCCCTATGTCGGTCATGACGGCGTCATCGCCTCGTTGCCGCGCGAGGCCAACCCCGAGACCTTCACCCTCGAGCAGGCGATCCCGCTGCTCGCCGCCCGCCGCGAGAAAAGCCCGAAGCGGCCGCGCAAGGCGGCCGGGCCGGCCAAAGCCGGCGCCGCGAAGGCAAAAAAAGCGCCGGCGCGCAAAGCCGCGAAGCCGGCGGCGGCTGTCACGTCCGCGGCCGGGGCAAAGCGCGCCGCCGCGCCAAAGCGAGCCGCCGCCGCGGCGAAAACGAAAAAGTCGCCGGCTGCCCGCGCAGCGAAAAAGCCGCCGCCTGCCGGCGCCCGGTCGGGCTAGATGGCGCCCCCGCCGCAAGCGGAAGAAAAGCGCCGCCGCACAAGGGGCGTGCTGCCCTCGGCAAGCGAGGTCGTCGATTTTATCCGCGAGAGCCCGTCAGCGGTCGGCAAGCGCGAGATCGCCCGCGCCTTTAACCTGGCGCCCGCCGACCGGCCGGCATTGCGCGACATGCTGCGCCATATCGAGCGCTCGGGCACCGTCACCCGCGCCGCCAACCGCCGGCTGACCGGCGGCACGGCGCTGCCCGAGCTCGCGGTCGTCGAGCGGATCGGCGCCGATGGGGACGGTGTGCCGCTCGCCCGCCCGGTCGCTTGGCCCGGCTCCGACCCGGCCCCGGTCGTACGGCTGGCCGCGGAGGGCGGCGATGCGCTGCCGCTTGGCGCGCGCGCCGCGGTGCGGCTCGTGACATTGGACAGCGGCGAGATCGAAGGGCGCGTGATCCGCCGCCTCGATCCCGGCGGCGAGCGGGTTGTCGGAGTCTTCGAGCGCGACCGCGACGGCGGCCGGGTGGTGCCCGCCGACCGCCGGAAAAAGACCGAATACCGGGTCGCCGAGCGCGACGCCGCCGGCGCCGCCGAAGGCGAGCTGGTCGTCGCCGAGATTTTGCCGGCGGCGCGCTTTGGCCTGCCGCGGGCGCGCGTCGTCGAGCGCCTGGGTGCGGCGACCGACCCCGGCGCCGTCAGCCTGCTGGCGATCGCCTCGTTCGACATCCCGACTGAATTTCCCGCCGCCGCGATCGCCGAGGCCGAAGCCGCCCAACCCGTGGCCCTCGGCGCGCGCGCCGACCTGCGCGATCTGCCGCTGGTAACGATCGACGGCAGCGACGCCCGCGATTTCGACGACGCGGTGTGGGCCGAGCCCGATCCCGACCCGGCCAACCCCGGGGGCTGGCATCTGGTCGTCGCGATTGCCGACGTCGCCTGGTACGTCCGCCCCGGCAGCGCCCTCGACGGCGAGGCCGAGCGGCGCGGCAACTCGGTGTATTTTCCCGATCGCGTCGTGCCGATGCTGCCCGAGGCGTTGTCGAACGAATTGTGCTCGCTGAAGCCCGCGGTCGAGCGCGCCTGCCTGGCGGTGCATCTGTCGCTCGACGCCGCCGGCCGCAAGCGCGGCCATCGGTTTGTCCGCGGGCTGATGCGCTCGGCGGCGCGGCTCACCTATGAGGAAGTCCAGGCGATCCGCGATCGCCAGCGCGAGGCGCCGGCCGCAGTCGCAGCGCACGGCATTGACGCGCTCTACGGTGCGTTCGCCGCGCTTGACGCGGCCCGCAGGGCGCGCGGCGCGCTCGAGCTCGACATCCGCGAGGACCGGGTGGTGCTCGACGCCGAAGGGCGGCCGGTCGCGGTGGTCCCGAGGCCACGGCTCGACAGCCATCGGCTGATCGAGGAATTCATGATAACGGCCAATGTCGCCGCCGCCGAAGAGCTCGAAGCGCGGCGACGGCCGTGCATGTACCGCATCCACGACGCGCCGGCCCCGGACAAGGTCGCCGCACTGCAAGAGTTTCTCGAAGAGAGCGGCATCCCCGGCCTCGCCTTTGCCAAGGGCCAGGCGCCGCGGCCCGAGCTCTTCAACCGGCTGCTGCGCCGCGCCGAGGGGACCCCGGTGGCGCCGCTGGTCAACGACCTCGTCTTGCGCTGCCAGGCGCAGGCCGCCTACAGCCCCGACAATATCGGCCATTTCGGGCTGGGGCTGCGGCGCTACGCCCATTTCACCTCGCCGATCCGCCGCTATGCCGATCTTTTGGTCCATCGCGCGCTGATCGCCGGAGCCAATGCCAACGCCGCCGGCGAGTCGTTTGGCGAGGGCGCCTTGCCGGCCGCAATCGGCCACGCGGAGATGATTGCGACGGCCGACCACATCTCGGCGATGGAGCGCCGCGCCGCCGCCGCCGAGCGCGCCGCAATCGAACGCTACCGCGCGACCCTGCTCGCCGACGAGGTCGGCGGAATCTTTGCCGCGCGGATCAGCGGTGTCGCCGATTTCGGGCTGTTCGTCACCCTCGACGAGAGCGGCGCCAACGGGCTGG
The DNA here is from genome assembly GCA_963712825.1 of uncultured Alphaproteobacteria bacterium. Lineage (GTDB taxonomy): Bacteria > Pseudomonadota > Alphaproteobacteria > ATCC43930 > CGMCC-115725 > AP-15. The sequence continues at coordinate 300,816 of CAVQJP010000023.1, read as the reverse complement.
TTCCGATCTCGACCCTGCCCTCCGACTATTACGACCGGCGCGACAAGCCGCCGCGCCTCGCCGGCCGGCGCTACGGCCGCGTTTACCAGCTCGGCGACGCGGCCGCGGTGCGCCTCGTGGAGGCGGACGCGATCGGCGGCCGGCTGATGTTCCGCATCGAGGAGGTGGCGCAGACGGCGCGCGGCGCTCGCGGCGGACGGCGCGGTTGATCGCCGGCGCGTTGCAATTTACCATCGGCCCGGCATCCTCGGGATTTGGGCCGAGGCTGGCACATCCTCGGGCGGCACGCCGAGAGGATCTCGGGGGTATCCTCGATGCCGATGTGGTTGCGTCCGGCCGTCGTGCTCGCACCGGCGAGCGTCGCCGCCATCGTTTTTGCCTTGCTCGGTTGCGCCCAAATGCAGCCGATGCCGACCGATCCGGCCGGTAGGCTGTTCGCCCGCGGCCTCGACCAGATCGACGAGCTCTACATCGTGCCGGTGTCGAACCGCAGATTGGCGCTCGACGCAACCGCTCGGCTCGTCCAGCTCGACCCCAAATTGCACGTCGCCGAAACGCCGGGTCCGGCTCACGGCACCGAGATCGTCGTCAATTACGGCGAGCGCGAAATCGCGGACTATCCGAGCCCGGTTACAGACGACCCGCATGTCTGGGGCGGCTGGCTCGGCGTCCTTGAAGCCACCGCCAAGCAGGCCTCGCCGATCATTGCCGCTGGCAGCCAGGACGATGTCGACAAGGCGATGTTCGACGGCATTGCCAGCGGTCTCGACCGCTTCTCGCGCTACGCGACGCCGCAAGTCGCACGCGACCAGCGGGCGGCGCGCGACGGTTTCGGCGGGGTCGGCATGCTGCTCGAAAACGACGCGGACCCGTTCCGCGTCACCAAGATCATCCCCGGCAGTCCCGCCGACCTCGCCGGAATCAAGGTCGGCGACCGGGTCGTCGCGATCGACGGGGTGCCCACCGCCAGCCGCTCGCAAAACGACGTGATCCGGCAATTGCGCGGCCCGATCTCAAGCGCGGTCGCGGTCAGCGTCACCCGTCCGGGAGCACCGGAGAGCCGCAGCTACCAATTGCAGCGCCGGCTGATCGTGCTGCCGACCGTGACGATGACCAGCCGGGACGGCATCGCGGTGTTCCACGTCTCGGGCTTCAACCAGAACACGACGCAGCAGCTGGTCGAGGATCTCGACGCGGTCAGGCGCGAGAACGGGGCGCAGCTGCGCGGCATCGTGCTCGATCTGCGCGGCGACCCCGGCGGTCTGCTCGATCAGGCGGTCAGCCTCGCCGACGTGTTTATCGCCAAGGGGCCGATCGTCGCGACGGTCGGACGCAACCCGGCGAGCCGCCAGTATTTCGAGGCTTCGGGCGACAGCGTCGCTCCCCACGTTCCGATCGTCGTCCTGGTCAACGGCGGCTCGGCCTCCGCTTCGGAGATTGTCGCCGCGGCGTTGCAGGATGCCGGACGCGCGGTGGTCGTCGGCACCGCCTCCTACGGCAAAGGGACGGTGCAGACCGTGCTGCGGCTTCCCAATAACGGCGAGCTGATCTTGACCTGGGCCGAGCTGATCGCGCCCGCCGGCTATTCGCTGAACGGGCACGGCGTGGTGCCGACGATCTGCACCAGCGACCTCGGCGACGACGCCCAGTCGATCGCGACGGCGCTTCAGCGCGGTGGCGAAGACCAGGCGTCGCCGCGGATCGCCGCGGTGCCGCGCGCCTCGCTCGACGATGCCGGCTGGATCGAGCTGCGCCGCTCCTGTCCGCCCCGATCAGGCGACCGGGCGATCGACCTCGCGGTCGCCGACCGCCTCCTTGCCGATCCCGTGCTCTACAGCCAGGCGGTCCACATGATGGGGGCGTCGTCGAGCCTTGCGGCAAAACCCGTCGGCACCGCCCCCGGCACGTCCGCGGGCACGTCGGCCGGCGCCTTGACAGGGATCGACGGCGCGCTATCTTCCGGCGACCATTATCCCTGACTCTAGGTTTTTATGTCATGGCCAAGACCAGCACCGTTCTGATCAAGCTTGTCAGCAGCGCCGACACCGGCTTTTTCTACGTGACGAAAAAGAACCCGCGGACCAAGACCGCCAAGCTCGAGCTGAAGAAGTTCGACCCGGTCGCACGCAAGCACGTCGTCTTCAAGGAAGCAAAAATCAAATAACGGGGCAGGGCACGGCGCCGCCGCCAATGACGGTTTGAACGCCTGCGGACAACCGAGCTGCGAGGCGTCGGTCGACCCGCGGTTTTAATTAGCGCTTAAACCAACCCGCTCGGCGTGTCATAGTGCCTCGATCCACATAAACGATCGGAGGCCGCCATGACAAAATACATGCTCGTCAGCTTCAAAACCTGCCCGTGGGTGCAGCGCTCGGCGATTGTGCTGCGCGAAAAGAACACCGAATTCGAAATGCGCCATATCGAGTCGGACAACCGGCCCGACTGGTTTCTGGCGATCTCGCCGCACAAGAAGGTGCCGGTGCTGCGCATCGACGACAAGGTGTCGCTGTTCGAGTCGAGCGCGATCAACGAGTATCTCGACGAGACGATCGAGCCGCGCCTGCACCCCGCCGATCCGATCGAGCGGGCGCTGAACCGCGCCTGGACCGACTACGTCCCGACTTTCGCCAGCGCGGTGACCGCGACCGCCTATGCCGACACCGAGGAGGACTACAACAAGGCGGCGGCGGGCATCCCGGTGCCGTTCGAGCGGCTCGAAAAAGCGCTCGAAAAGGGCGGCGGGCCATTCTTCAACGGCGCGAAGTACTCGCTGGTCGACGCCGCCTACGCCCCGTTCCTGCAACGGTATTTCTTTCTCGACCGGGTCAGGAAGCTCGGCCACATCGAGCACTACCCGCGGCTTAAGGCGTGGAGCGAAGCGCTGATGAAGCGGCCGTCGACGCACTCCTTTCCGGAGGCCGAATTCGAGGCGATGTACCGCGACGGTCTGAAGCGCCGCAACAAATGGGTGTCGCGCTTTGTCGAGCCGATGCGGGCTGCGGCGGAATAACGGCACCGACTCCCTAAGCAAAGGCGCAGGCGGTATGCTGCTTGCGCCTTTCGATTTGGCGATATCATACTTTCCAACCAAGAACCCGAAACTGCGCGAGACAAAGAAACCTGAGCGTCCGGTAAAAAAGCGAGCGCCATGGGCAAAACCAAATCGGCTACTCACCTCGCGGCGCTTTTACTCGCTTACCGGCTCTACCTGATTACGTTTGCGTTTCGTCGGTTGGTGGAGGCGATAGCGGCAATTGTGGCTGTCGCACAGATTCCGGTATCGGCAGGTCGTTGACGCGAACGCAGAGAATGCCCTGCTGTTCGCGAAAGCGATTAAGTTTTTGTCGTCGCTGTAGATCATCGTCGCGCCATGGACCTTTGCGATCGCGATAATCTGTCGATCAAACCTGATTTTGTTCCATGGCGCTTCCCCGGCCTCGCGCCGTTCCCGACCCGTGGTAAGGGAAGCGTTGGTCATTTGCGCTAACTCGGTAGCCGCTCGCGTATCGAAGGCACCGACCCGGAAGGCAGAAGATTTCTGAATCACGTCGAGCAAACCGGGACCGGCCGCACCAGCCCTGATGAGAAGCTCACTGAGCACCGGCGCTGGGATAAGGACGACGGTACGAGACCTTTGCAGCCTTTGGACGAGCGCAGCAAGACGCTCTTGGGCGACAGCGACTGGCTGCCCCGTCGCTGGATCAAGCGGCGGCCTTGCTCCGGGTCTGAGAAGCAGCGAGAGCGCGGTGTTATCGAACACCACCATTCGCGTTTTCTCCATCGCCCTCGCCGTATCGCAACCTCAGAAATTCATCGACGATATCGTCGCCCCAATCCAAACCGGGGACCGCGCGCAGCTTCGTTAGCGCCTCCGAGAACCCCTCATTCTCAAGCGGTTGAAAGCTGTCGATCCGAAACCAATTGAGCACCCAACGCCCGTCGGCGGTTCGCGCCCATTTGCCCTCGCCAAATAGTCGGACCGGTTCGAAAAGGCGAAGCGCGAGCGGCTTTGCGACACTGCGCCGTGCCTAGCAACCGCTAAGAATGACCCCGGCTTCCGTCGCGAGCAAAATCGGCACAGGATCGCTCGCACCGCCGACGCGGAGAATTTCGCCGTCGATCTCGCCACGCTCAGAGATCGCAGGAAAGTGCGGCAGTTTAGCCATCTTACCGGGGAATTCGAGGATTTCGGCTCCATCCGCAAGCAAGCTCGCCGATGCACCATCATCACGCAGCAGCTTGTTGACATTATTATAGCTGTGCATCGCCGAGGCCGGCGCATCACCGCGACGCACGGCGGCTACTCGCTCCCGAATCTTTGGTACGGCTTCCGGATCGATGCGATGGACGAGGACAGTGCTTCCGGGCTCAACCTGGACAAGATGGATCGAATGATCCTCGCCGAGTATTTTTGCCAGTTCGCTGAGATATTCCGCAAGCCGAGCAAGCGGCATAGTCTCCGGCGTATAAGCGTCAATCCGCCAGCGGAATTCCGGTCCGCCCTCCATGACCCACCGTCTCGTTGATTCTCTGGCAACCGGCGTCAAGGCGCTTCCCGAGAATGCCCGTACGCACCGCCTCCGGGCGCATCGAACCGTTGACGCCGAGCGCCGTCGGCTCGTTATACCGGAAATCGACCTCTGCAGGGTAGCGCTTTAGATGCAACAGGCGAGCGTTAGCGCTCTGCCCGACGAATGTCTTGTCGGCCTCGACCACTTTCACAACCCCGATCGGCGCCATACGAAGGCTTCGAGTTGATGGGGCCGCCTCGATCAGGCGCGGGCGCGGCTGACCTCGCGCGACGCGGGCGCCGGCAGGCCCAAGCGGAAGACGGTGCCCGCCGCCGTGCTCGAGACGAGCGCCAGGTCGCCGCCATGGGCGCGCACCAGCTCGCGCGCGATCGCCAGGCCGAGCCCGGTGCCGCCGGGTCGGGCCGAGCCAAAAAACGGGCGGAACAGATTGTCCCGCGCCTTGGGCGGCAGACCAGGACCGTCATCGGCAATCTGGATGACCGTCGTCTTGCTTTCCGGTACCGCCGAGACCTGCAGCCGGTGGGCGCCGGCTTCGATCGCGTTGCGCGCCAGGTTCGAGAGGACGCGGTAGAGCTGGTCGCGGTCGGCCTCGATCTCGAGCCCGGTCGGAACGGTGCAGTCGACCGCGAAGTCGTCCTCGCCGAGCTCCAGCCCGATGGCGACCTCGTCGACCAGTGCCGCGAGCCGAAACCGGCTCGGGACCAGCGGCGCCGATCCTTCGCGCGAAAAATCGAGCGTGCGGGTGCACAACGCGGCGGCACGGTCGATCGCGTCCACCAGCCGCGGCAGGGTACGGCGCACCTCGGGTGCCGCGCTCGTCGTCAAGCCGTCGGTGACGAGCCGCGCCGTCGCCAGGACATTGCGCAAATCATGGTTGATCTTGGTGACCGCGGTGCCGAGCGCGGCGAGCCGCGCCCGTTGGGTCAAGGCCCGGCGGACGGTCAGCTGCATTGCCGCCAATTCGCGCTCGGCGACCCCGATCTCGTCGCTGCGCCGGCTCGCGGCAATCATCCGCGCGGCGTCCTCGGGATCCTCGCGAAACGCCATCATGCTTGCGGTGATGCGCCGCATCGGCCGCACCAGCAGCCATTGCAGGCTCAGATAGACCAGTGCCGCGGTGACCAGCGACAGCACGATCGACAATTCGAGGATGCGAATGCCGAAATCCCACATCTCGCGGCGCAGCGGCGCCTCGTCGAGCAGCACCTCGATGGTTTCGCCGCTGCCGGTTGGCGCCGGGCCGAGCACCCGCAGGAGCCGGTCGTTGGTGCGCGAGAGCGCCATCAGCGAGCCGCGGATCGCCGCAAAGATGCTGGGGTGACGCAGATCGATGGTCGCGTCCGGGTGCAGTGTCATCGGTGCGTCGAGCATCAGCAGGGCGCCGTCGGCGCGGTGCATGATCACACCGTGGGCGCCGACCTCGGCGAGCAATTTCTTGACGAGGCTCTGGTCGAGACGGCCGCTCGGGCTGGCTTCGAGCGCCAGGACCGCGAGCGCGCCCGAGGCGATGCGGTCCTCGAAATAGGCCATGCGGAAGCGCGCGACCGACGGGACAAAAATCAAGACCTCGCCGACCATCACAAAAAAGACGGTCAGCACGAGAAGCCGGGCCGACAGGCTCTTCAACAGCACGTGTCCCGTCCGCATCACCCGAACCGCGCGAGAAACCTCACAATCCGCCGGGTGCGGGGCGAAAACAACATCGGCGTGTAAAAGCTGCCGGCGGCGCGCTTGCCGGCCTCGCCGCGGGTCGGATAGGGGACGATCAGGTTGGCGACGGCGCCGATCTTGAGCTTTTGCGCGATCGCCAAGGCCCAGGGCAGGATCAGGTCGCCGGCGCCGGCGCCGAGAATCGACGCCCCGACGATGCGGCCGTCGCGCCGGGTCACGATCTTGACCAGCCCGGCGGTGTCGCGTTCGGTGTGGGCACGGTCGTTTTCGGCGAAAGGCCAGCGCAGCACCCGGATCGCATCGCCGAGGGATTGGCGCGCCAAGGTTTCGGTCAGCCCGACCTGGGCCAGCTCGGGATCGGTGTAGGTGACCCAGGGCAGGGTCCGATAGTCGACCTTCGCCGGCAACCGGAACAGAGCGTTGCGGATCACGATCCCGGCCTGATAGAGCGCGGCGTGAGTAAATTGCGGCCCCCCGGCGACGACGTCGCCGACGGCGAAGGCGCGCCGGCTGGTCGTGCGCAACCGGGCGTCGACGGTGATGCCGTGGGGTCCGGCGGCGATCCCGGCGGCGGGCAGATCGAGCGCCTCGACATTGGCGCGGCGTCCGGCGGCGACGAGCAGGTGCGAGCCGGCGACCCGTTCGCCGTCGGCGAGCCGCACGACGATGCCGGCCCCCTCGGACGCCGCCGACCGGATGCCGACCCCCGGGCGAAGCGCGATCTCTTCCGAGGCCAGGCGCGCGGTCAAAAGCCCGACCAGCTCGGGATCGTCGCGCGGCAGCAAGGGGCCGAGATCGAGCACGCTGACCCGCGCTCCGAGCCGGCGATGCGCCTGCGCCATCTCGATCCCGATCGGCCCGCCGCCGATCACGATCAGATGCTCGGGCAATGTGCGGTTGGCAAAGACCGTTTCGTTGGTCAGGTACGGCACCTGGTCGAGACCGGGGATGGGCGGAATCGCCGGATGCGAGCCGGTAGCGACGACAAACCGCCGCGGCCGGATCTCGGCGTCGCCGGCGCGCAGCGTGCGCGGGCTGGTAAAGCGCGCCTCGGCGCGCAATACGGTGACGCCGAGCCCTTCAAAGCGCTCGACCGAGTTGTTGGGGGCGATCTCGGCGACGACCTGCCCGACACTGTCGCCGACCGCGGCGAAGTCGACCCGCGGTGGGGCATAAGCGACGCCGTATGACCGGGAGCGGCGCCACAGATCGGCGAACCGCGCCGCCGCAAGCAGCGCCTTTGACGGCACACAGCCGCAATTGAGGCAGTCGCCGCCCATCCGGCCGTGCTCGACCAGCACCACCGCGGCGCCGAGCTGCGCCGCGCCGGCAGCCGCCGCCAACCCCCCGGAGCCGCCGCCGATCACGCACAAATCGGGTGTCAGCAGGCGGGTCATCGGCGCGTCTTGCGCTGCCGCCGCCTGTACCAGACCGGGACCAGCGCGAGCATGCCGAGGGCTATGACCGGACCCAGCACGCTCGGGCGAAACAGGATTTCAAGGTCGGGCTCTGCGACAAGCTTGCCGAGGCCGTTGCCCAGGCTGGCATAGACAAAGGTGCCGGGAATGATGCCGACAAAGGTCGCGAGCACAAAAACCGGCAGTCCGACGCCGGCCAGCGCCGGCACTAGGTTTACCAGCCAGAACGGAAACAATGGAACGAGACGCAAAAACAGCAGGTAATTGAAGGCATCGGCGCGAAACCCGGCTTCGAGCTTTGCAACAAACGGTCCGGCGCGGCGCGTAAGGCCGCCGAGCCCGGCGCGCGCGGCGAGAAAGATTGCCGCCGCACCCGCTGTGGCGCCGACGACCGCGCCGAGGCCGCCGACCCAGGTGCCGAACAAAAAACCGCCGGCGATCGTCAGTATCGCCCCGCCTGGAACGGACAGTGCCACCAGCGCCGCATAAGCCGCGACATACAATAAAACGGCTGCGAGACCCCAGCGGGCCGCCAGCGCGCAGAGCCAGGTTCGGTGTGCCGCCAGTGCCGACAAGGTCAGATAATGGTGCCCGCCGGCGACGACGAAACCCATACCCGCGGCCACCAGCACGCCCAGCGGCAGCAGGCGTCGCAGCGAAATGCCGGATGGCGGCGTGGCGGTGTCTGGCATGCGGCGATCCGCGCGGTCAAAGCAAAACGGCCAACGGCAAACCGCGACGGTAGCATCGGCGGCGCATGCGCGCGCTCACCTTCGCGTGAGGCCGGCGCGGCGGCAGCGGCACGCAATAAGAGTTTTCAGAATTAGTGGCTAATTAAAAGGATATTTATTGCAATCCTCCGCAAGTTCCCGCATTATCCGCCTGCATCGTGATGTCTCCCTGATGGTCCTGCCGAACACGATGCTGAAAGTCCCGCTCTTTCCTCCGGGGGCGGGGCGCAGAAACCCCGGTCATCGCGACCGGGGTTTCGCTTCAAGGGCGCGCGCGTTCCCGTTCGGTACCGCAGCCCGGCCGGCGCGGCGCCACAAGCGCCCGCTTTCGACCAGCTGGTAGGCGCCGAGCACCGGCAAGCCGATCGCGAAATCCCGCCCGCGCTTCAGCAATGACAACGCCAGCGCGGTTTCGGGCGTCAGGCCAAAACCGGCGCCGAGCAGGATGTAGGCGCCCTCCTGCACCCCGACCGCGTTCGGCACCGCAAAAGCAGCCGAACGCACCGCATAGAGCAGGCTTTCGATAACCAGAACGACCCCAAAGCCCAACGGCGCCTTCATCAACCGCAATGCCAGCCAGATTTCGGCGGCGCTCGCGATCCAGCATATGAGGTGCAACAGAAAGCTCGCCCACACCGCCGCCGAACGGGCGTAGATCTCGGCGATCGCAGTGTGCAGCGCGGCGGCGCCGGCAGCCGTCCGCTCCGCCCAGCCGCGGCCGAGCGCGCCGGCAAAGCGGTCGAGCACGCCAAGCCCCCGGCGTTGCGCGGCCAGAAATCCGCCGGCCAAACCGCAGCCGATCAGCAGGCCAAAGCCGGCCGGGGCGGCAAAGCGTGTCCGCGGGTCGAGATGCAGCAGCCAGCCGAGGGCGATCGCGGTGTAGGCGAGCTGGGCAAAGAACTCGAGCGAGACGTCGACGATCGTGCTGGCCGCGGCGCGGTTGGCGGCAACCCCGCAGAAGGCCAACGCGCGCGCCCCCAACACATAACCGCCGACCTGGGAGAGCGGCAGCACCTCGGAGGCCGAGTCGCGCACGAGCCGCCCCCAAATTTCGGCCCACGGGCTTGTCCCCGGCAGCAGAGCCCACCAGGCGATCCCCATCGCCGCGATCACCGCCAGCTGGATCAAGCAGATCGCGGCAAACCCCGGAGCGCCGAGCGCCAGCAGAGAATGGGTTACCGCCCCGGCGCCGAAATGGATGACGAGGCCGGCGATGACCGCGAGCCCGAGGATGGCGGCAGAAACCGAGACCAGCTTCATGCCGGGAATCAGGCCGGTCTGCGCGAGCCGGCTCCGAAACGGAGGCCCGCCAGCGCGACGCCGGCAAGCCGCGGCAAAAAACGCGGCTGCAGCAGGTCGGGATCAAACCCGCGCATCCGCCGGGCATGCTCGGCGCAGCATTCCGCAACCAAGGCGCGCAGCGAAAACCCGTCGATAAAGACGCTCGCCTGCGTCGCCGAGAAATCCTTGCCGCCATTCGCCGCCCGGCCGCGGCGCACGGTTCCGAGCAGACGGCCGATCGCCCTCAGATAGTAGCCTGCGGCGACCGTCGCACGCAGCCAGCTCGCGCCGCGCCCGCGGCGCGCCTGCTCCCACGCCATCCAGTTGACAAAAAAAACGATGTGCCGGTTTTCCTCATGCAGCAAGATCTCGAAAATCGCAAACATCGGCTCCGGCAGATAGCCGGCGCGCCGCGCGATCTTGAACACGCCAAAGCCGAGAAACGCGTCGAGGCACTCGCCATAGCCAAAATCGGCAAAGGCGCGATAGAGGTCGGGGTTCAGCTGGTCGAGCGGGCTTTCCTCGGCGGCGATGCCGTAGCGGCGGATCATCAGCCGCAGCAATTCGGCATGGCGCGCCTCCTCGAACGCTTGCAGCGTAACCGCGCGCCGCACCAGAGAATTGTCGATCGTGGCGGCGTAGTTCTCGACGATGGCGCCGGCGCGCTCTTCGGTGTGGAGCACTTCGGGCCAAAACGGGATTGCCCGCAAGCGCTCCAGCGCGCCCTCGTCGAGCTGGGGCCAGGGCAGCGCTTCCGGCTCATACCGGTCATGGCTGGCGATAAAGTCGTCGCAGAACCGCCGCTTGTGCTCGTCGGTCCCAATTTTCATGCCGCGGCCGCGGCGTTTCGGCGCCGGCGCAACAGGCGGTAAACCATGCGCGCCAGCCCGGGGACGAGCTTCGGCCGCATCAGCCGCGGCTCGTAGCCGCTGAGCCGGCGGTCGTTTTCGGCGAGGCAGAGACCGAGCAGCTCGGCCACCGAGAGATCGACGTTGCCGACGGCCTTGCTGCCGTTCAAGGTGAAATTGTTGTCCTGCGGCGTCACCGCGGCATCATCGGCGGCAGTCTTGCCGGCGCCGCCGACGCCGCGGGCGAGGTCGATCCGCTCCCAGATCAAAAACGCCCAGACCGCGAGGATTCTGAGCGCGAACAGCGGGCGCCGCCAGCGCGGCAATTGGCGCCGGTGCCATGCCACCCAATTGACGAAAAACAGGATGTGGCGGCCTTCCTCCTGCATGACCGGCTCGAAGGTGTCGACCAGGGGCGCCGGAAAAAACCCGGAACGCTTCGCCAATGCGAACAGGCCAAACGCGAAAAAGCTGTCGATGCACTCGCTGTAGCCGGTCACCATAAAGGCCCATTCGGCATCGCGCGGGCGCACATATTCAGGCTCGGGCGCGAGGCGGATGCCATAGGCCTGGACGAGATTTGCCAGAACCTCTTTGTGCCGGCCTTCCTCAAACCCGTCGAGCTCGATCGCTTGGCGCAGCAGCGGGTCGCTCACCTCTTCGCCGTAGCTCAGCACCCGCAGCCGGGCCTTGCCTTCGGTTTGCACGGCAATGTCCCAGATCGGCAGGCCGACCAGCCGCTCACGGGCTTCGGGATCGAGCGCCGGCCAATCGAGAACCGCGGGCTTGTAGCGGTTATGGGTGTCGAGCAGCATCCGGCAAAACGCGGTTTTGTGCGCCTCGCTGCCGCGACGGATCGCCTCGGCGCCGGCTGCGGTCCATTCGCGGGCGGCACGATCCGCTGCCTCGACCGTCGAGTTGTCAAACATCGGCGATCACTTTGCTCATCCCCACTGTCCCCGACATGGCATGACGGGGGCGCAGGCTCAAGGCGAACGCGTCACGAACGCACCGCGTTCCCCGGTGCGCCGGAGGCGATGTCGGGCGGGGTTGGGCTGATGTTGACTTGGCGCGCCGCCTCTCGTATACAGCCGCCTCCGTCGAAAGAGCTGTCGCAGTTGGAGCCGGCACGGTGAAGCGCACCTATCAGCCCAGCAATCTTGTCCGCAAGCGCCGTCACGGTTTTCGCTCGCGGATGGCAACCGCCGCCGGGCGCCGGGTGCTGGCGGCGCGCCGCGCGAAGGGCCGCAAGCGGCTGTCCGCCTGACGTCAATACTCGAGCCGACATCGAATTTCGGGGCACGCGCCGCCGCGGGCGGAAATTCCGCTGCCGGCAGACTTGCAACGCTGAAGGTTCGGGCCGACTTCCTGCGTGTCGCGGCGGGCCGCCGGAAAGCGGTGACGCCGGGCTTGGTGTTGCAGGCCGCCCCGCGGCCGCTGCGTTCGGAGGGCCGCGAAGTGCGGGTCGGGTTCACCGCCAGCCGCAAGGTCGGCAACGCGGTGGTGCGCAACCGGGCCAAGCGCCGGCTGCGCGCTGCGGCGGCGCAGCTGTTGGCCGCTCGCGGAAATGTCGGGACGGATTACGTGCTGATCGCGCGGGCCGCCACGGCCGAACGACCCTTCGCCGCACTTCTTGACGACCTGAAATCGGCGCTGCGGCGCGTCGACGTCGGCGGCGCCAAAGGAGCAGGATGAAGCCCCTCGACTTAAGCCGGACCGCGAGTGCTGCGGCGCAGGGTGTGGTCCGCGCCTATCAGCTGCTGATTTCGCCGCTGCTGCCGCCTTCCTGCCGTTATCTCCCGAGCTGTTCGGACTATGCCATCGACGCGGTGGCATGCCATGGGGTGCTGCGCGGCGGCGGTCTGGCGCTGCGGCGGCTGGCGCGCTGCCATCCCTGGGGCGGCAGCGGCTATGACCCGGTGCCCGCCGCAGGCATCTCCGCCAAGGCGACGAACGCCGCCCGTCGCGGCCCGCGCTGCACCGCACATTGCCCGCGCTGCGCCGCACATTGAGAGAGCCGCCGCCACCGAAATGGAACAGCGCAACCTGTTGATCGCGATCGTGGTGTCGGTTGGGATTCTGATCGGCTTCCAGTTCGTCTTCCAGCGTCTTCATCCGACGGTGCCGCATGCCGGCACCGAGGCGCCGGCGCCCGCGACCCAGTCGGCGCCGGTCGGCGCTACCCCAGGGGCGCCTGGAACCGCCGCACCCGGAGCGGTCGCGGCAAAGGCGACCGAGACACTCGCCGCCGCGATTGCAGGCCAGCCGCGCATCGACATCGAGACACCGAGCCTGCACGGCTCGATCGCGCTGACCGGGTCAAAGTTCGACGACCTGACGCTCGCCAAGTATCACGAAACGGTGAACAAAAACAGTCCGGAGGTGCTGCTGCTGTCGCCGCCCGGAACCGCAAATCCGTATCTTGCCGAATTCGGCTGGGTTGCGGCGGAGCCCGGAACCGTAAAGCTGCCGGGGTCGGACACGGTGTGGAAGGCCTCGGCTGGCAAGCTGACCCCCTCGAACCCGGTGACCTTGACCTGGGACAACAGCGAGGGGCTCGAATTCACCCGCAAGATTTCGATCGACTCCGATTACATGTTCACCATCAAGGACGAGGTGCGCAACACCGGCAACGCCCCGGTCCAGCTGCTGCCCTACGGGCTCGTCAGCCGCACCGGCACGCCGCAGGTCGCCGGGTATTACATTCTGTTCGAAGGGCTGATCGGCTATCTCGACGGCTCGCTGCAGGAGGTCAAATACGCCTCGCTGAGCGCGGAGCAGCCGATCGACTACAACTCGACCGGCGGCTGGCTCGGCTTTACCGACAAGTATTGGCTGACCTCGCTGATCCCGTCGCAGAGCGAGCCGGTCAAGGCCCGCTTTACCCACACCCAGGAGAACGGGGTCGACCGCTATCAGACCGATTATCTTGGGTCAAAGGTCACGGTGGCGCCCAACGCCGCGACTGCGGTCACCACCCGGTTTTTTGCCGGCGCCAAGGAGGTCGACCTGCTCGACGCCTATGCCGCCGCCGGCATTCCGCGCTTTGACCGCGCCATCGATTTCGGCTGGTTCTATTTCCTGACCAAGCCGATTTTTTTGATTCTCCAGTTTTTTGACCGGCTGCTCGGCAATTTCGGGTTGGCGATCCTGCTGCTGACATTGTGCGTCAAGCTCTTGTTCTTTCCGCTCGCCAACAAATCCTATCAGGCAATGAGCAAGATGAAGCTCCTCCAGCCTGAGATCCAGAAACTGCGCGAGCGCTTTCCGGACGACAAGGCGCGCCAGCAGCAGGAGATGATGGGGCTCTACAAGCGCGTCGGGGCCAACCCGTTGGCCGGCTGCCTGCCGATCGTGATCCAGATCCCGGTGTTCTTCTCGCTCTACAAGGTGCTGTTCGTCACCCTCGAAATGCGCCATGCGCCGTTTTTCGGCTGGATCCACGACTTGTCGGCGCCCGATCCGACCTCGTTCGCCAACCTCTTCGGCCTGCTGCCGTTCACCCCGCCCTCGATCCTGATGATCGGCGCGTGGCCGCTGATCATGGGGCTGACGATGTTCCTGCAGCAAAAGTTGAACCCGCAGCCGGTCGACCCGATGCAGGCGCGCATGTTCATGATCCTGCCGGTCGTGTTCACCTACATGCTGTCGCATTTCCCGGCCGGGCTGGTGATCTATTGGGCGTGGAACAACTCGCTCAGCGTCGCCCAGCAATGGGTGATCATGCGTCGCGCCGGGGCGGCCTAGCGGCGGTGGCGACGATTGCGGCGGACGGCTCGGCCGACCTGTTTCCGCCGGGCGCCGTCGATCCCGATCTCGTCGATGCCGGCCGGCGGCTTTTCGCGCGCGAAGTCCGCTTTGTCGCCGGCGCCGCCGACCCCGGCGCCCTGCCATCCGAAACCCTGCCCGAAATCGCCTTTGCCGGCCGCTCCAATGTCGGCAAGTCGAGCCTCGTCAACGCGCTGACCGGACGGCGCATGCTGGCGCGGACCTCGAGGACGCCGGGCCGCACCCGCCAGCTCAACTTCTTCGATCTCGGCGGCGAATTGATGCTGGTCGACCTGCCGGGCTACGGCTATGCCGACGCGTCAAAAGCCGCGATCGAGAGCTGGACGGCGCTGGTGCGCCGCTATCTGCGCTCGCGGGCGGCGTTGCGCCGGGTGTGCCTCTTGATCGACTCCCGCCACGGCCTCAAGGAGCCCGATCGACCGGTGCTGCAAATGCTCGACCAGGCCGCCGTCTCATACCAGATCGTGCTGACCAAGACCGACAAGCTTGGCACCGGCGAATTGACCGCCACCGCCGAACGGGTCGCGGCCGCGCTCGCCGCCCACACCGCCGCTCATCCCGAAATCCATTTGACGAGCGCCGAGGAGCACCGCGGCATCGCCGCGTTGCGTGCGACGCTCGCCGCTTTTGCGCCGTCCTTTGCCGCGCCCGTAATGGCGAGCCCGGAGCAACCGCGATAGAGTGCCGCCCGCAATGAGCCCAACTCAAAATCCGCGGACCTGCGCCGCCGAACCCGATCCGCTCGCCAAGGCCGCGATATTGGCCGAGGCCTTGCCCTACATGCGCCGCTACGCCGGGCGCACCCTCGTCGTCAAATACGGCGGACATGCGATGGGCGAGGGCGGCGACTCGTTCGCGCGCGACGTCGTGCTGCTGAAGCAGGTCGGCATCAATCCGATCGTCGTTCATGGCGGCGGGCCGCAGATCGGCCAGATGCTGCAGCGGCTCGGCATCGAAAGCCGGTTTGTCGACGGGCTCCGGGTCACCGACGCCGCGACGATGGAAGTCGTCGAGATGGTCCTCGCCGGGACGATCAACAAGCAATTGGTCGCGGCGATCAACGCCGAAGGCGGCTGTGCTGTCGGGCTGACCGGCAAGGATTGCGGGCTGATCGCGGCAAAAAAGGCGCTGCGCAGCAAGCTCGAAGACGGCGCCCGCATCGAAATCGACCTCGGCTTTGTCGGCGAGCCGGAGCGGGTCGCGGCCGGGGTGCTGGAAACCTTTATGCGCTCCGACATCATCCCGGTCATCGCCCCGATCGGGGTGGGTGCTGCGGGCGAGACCTACAACATCAACGCCGACACGGTTGCCGGTGCGGTCGCCGCCGCGGTCAAGGCGACGCGGCTGTTGCTGCTGACCGATGTAGCGGGCGTGCTCGACGGCGACAAGCGCCTCGTGTCCGAGATCGCCGCCGGCCGGGCGCGGCGGATGATCGCCGAGGGCGTCATCTATGGCGGCATGATCCCCAAGGTCGAGACCTGTCTCGACGCGGTCGATGGCGGGGTCGAGGCGGCGGTAATCCTCGACGGCCGGGTGCCGCACGCGATCCTGCTCGAATTGTTTACCGACAAATCGGGTGCGGGCACCCTGATCCGCGCCGGCTGACGGCGATGACGACGTTGCCCGCCAATGGCGGACGCGCATTGCACGAGATCGAGACCTGGATTTTCGATCTCGACAACACGCTCTACCCGGCGTCGTGCCGGCTCTTCGACCAGATTCACACGCTGATGCAGCGCTTTGTCGCCGAGCGGCTGGAGCTGTCGCTGGAGGACGCGCTGGTCGTCCAGAAAACCTATTTCCGCGAGCACGGCACGACGATGCGCGGGCTGATGACCGTCGACAACGTCGACCCGCACGAATTCCTCGCCTATGTCCACGCCGTCGACCTCGCTTGCGTGCCGTCCGACCCGGTATTGGTGGCGGCGCTCAAGGCGTTGCCCGGCCGCAAGATCGTCCACACCAACGGCTCGGTCGCGCATGCCCGGCGGCTGTTGGACCACCTCGAAATCGCCGGGTCGTTTTGCGGCATCGTCGACATCGTCGCCGCCGGGTTCGACCCTAAGCCGGCGCTCGCCGGCTATCACGAGTTGCTGCGCCGCCACGAGGTCGCGCCCGATACCGCGCTGATGGTCGAAGACATGGCGAAGAACCTGGTCCCAGCCGCGGCCCTCGGCATGACCACCGCCTGGATGCGCGGCACGATCGACTGGGCCGCCGCAGGCGCCGCGGGCGGCCACATCCACTACATCGTCGACGACCTCGGCCGTTTCCTCGCCGAAGCCGCGGCGCTCGACCCCGCCGCTCTCGAGGTGCTTGAACCATGTCCGTCGCCGACACGATCCGCGATAAGCTGACCGAAGGGTTTACCCCGACCCGGCTCGATATTGTCGATGAGTTGCACCGCCATGCCGGGCACGCCGGCGCGCGGCCGGAGGGCGAGACCCATTTCGCGGTCACGATCGTCGCCGCCGCTTTTGCCGGCCACAACCGGGTCGCACGTCAGCGCCTCGTCTATCAGGCGCTCGCCGAGGAATTGGCGACCCGAATCCACGCGCTGTCCCTGACGACGCTGACCCCGGACGAAGCCGGCGGATAAGCCCCCAACAGCCGCCGTCCCCTCACCCCCTTCGCTGCGCTCAGGACCCTCTCCCGCATTGCGGGAGAGGGGGGGACCCGGCCCAAAGGGCGGGTGGGTGAGGGTTAGGCCGCCGCGCTGAGAAACGCCCGCAATTCGCCCAAGGGCGCGTCCTTCATGACAAAGGCGTCGCCGATTTGGCGCGGCAGGATCAGGGTGAGCTTGCCGTCGCGCACCTTTTTGTCCTTGCTCATATGCGCCAGCAGGCGTTCGGCCGGGGTGCCGGCAAGCCCGACATCGGCGAGCCGCGTCGGCAGCCCCGTCGCCGCGAAATGGCGGCGCACCCGCTCGCCCTCGCTCGCAGCGCCGAGGCCGAGCCGCGTGCCGAAATCGAAAGCCAGCATCATCCCCAGCGCAACCGCCTCGCCATGCAGCAGCCGGCTCGAAAACCCAGTCTCGGCTTCGAGCGCGTGGCCGAAGGTGTGGCCGAAATTGAGGAGCGCCCGGTCGCCCTCCTCGCGCTCGTCGGCGGCGACGACCGCCGCCTTCATCGCGCAGCTGGTCACGACAGCGTGGCGCAGGGGATCGGGCTCGAGCGCGCACAGCGCGTTGCCCTGGCGCTCGCACCAGGCAAAGAATTCCAGGTCGCGGATCAGCCCGTATTTGACGGTCTCGGCATAGCCGGCCAGCAATTCGCGCCGCGGCAGGCTCGCCAGCACATCGGTGTCGGCGAGCACCAGGCGCGGCTGATAGAACGCCCCGATCAAATTCTTGCCGGCCCGCGTGTTGAGGCCGGTCTTGCCGCCGACCGAGCTGTCGACCTGGGCCAGCAACGTCGTCGGGATCTGCACAAAGTCGACGCCGCGCAACAATGTCGCGGCGGCAAACCCGGTCAGGTCGCCGACCACCCCGCCGCCCAGCGCCAGCAGCATCGACCCGCGCTCGATGCCGCATCCGAGGATGTCGTCGGCAAGCCGGCCGAAATGGTCGAGATCCTTGCTCTCCTCGCCCGCCGGCAACACGACCGTGTGCTGCGCCACACCTGCCGCGGCGAGGCTGTCGCGCACCGGTGCGAGCCAATAGGGCGCGACGTTTTCGTCGGTCACGATCACGGCGTGGCGGCGCCGCATCAGCGGCAGGATCTCGTGCCCGGCCGCCGCGATCAGCCCCGGACCGACGACGATGTCGTAGGCCCGCTCGCCGAGTGCCACGCGCAGCCGCTCGGTTCCGGTCTCGGCGCCCAGCGTCATCATTCGTTCTCCATGTCGGGCGGCGTCAGCGCCGACGGGCACGCGGCGAGCGCCGCAATCACCCGGGTGACTGTCGTCTCTGGCGACCCGTCGCCGCTGTCGACCGTCAGATCCGCCTCCTCGTAGATCGGGTGCCGGCGCTCGATCAGCTCGGCCAAGATCGCCCGCGGATCGCCAGCCTTCAACAGCGGCCGGTCGCTGCGGCGCGACACCCTTTGCACCAGCACGTCGAGATCTGCCCGCAGCCACAACGATACGCCGAGCCGCCGGACGACCGCACGGGTCAGCGGGTCCATAAAGGCGCCGCCGCCGGTCGCCAGCACGTGCATCGGCGTGGCCAGCAGGCGGGTGATGACGCGCCGCTCGCCGTCGCGAAACACGCGCTCGCCGCGATTGGCGAAAATCTCGTCGATCGTCTCGCCCGCCGCGGCTTCGATCTCCTGATCCGAATCGAAGAACGGCAGACCCAGCCGGATCGCGAGGCGACGGCCGATCTTGGTCTTTCCGGCGCCCATCAACCCGACCAGGACGATCGTCCGGCACGGGACAAAGCGCCGCATCGCCAAGGCTCGCTGTCCTGTTCCGGCCGCGTCAGTCTCCACCCCGACCCTCTCCGCCGATGCCGCTCTTTTGCGCGGCATCCTGGCAGGGTACTAGCATATCGTGCGGCCGGGTCGTCAATCGGAAGGCCGGTTCGACCCGGAGATTCGGCCGGAAGCATCCGGCGAGGGGACATGCGAGCCGGGGCATGGGAAAGCTGACCATCGGGGTTGTCGTGATCGTCATATTGGCCGTGCTGGGCGGGGCGGCCTTTCTTGCCTTGTGGAACCCGCCGGCGCCGTCGGCGCCTGTTGAAAAAGTCGTGCCGGATGCGCGCTTCCCGAAATGAGCCGAGCACCGGCCCCGGTGGCGTTGCGGGTCCGGCGGCCGGCTTTTCGCGGCATCTCGAAGCGTTTCTCGAAATGCTTGCCGCCGAGCGCGGCGCCGCCCGGCTGACGATCGCCGCCTATCGCAACGACCTTCGCGATCTTTCGCGGTTTCTCGCGGCAACCGGCGCAGTGCTCGAAACCGCCGACGAGCCGGGCCTGCACGCCTATCTCGCCGCCACCGCGACAACAAAGCTGGCGCCGCGCAGCCTCGCGCGCCGGATTTCGGCGATCCGGCAATTCTACCGGTTCCTGATCGTCGACGGGGTGCGCCTGGACGACCCGACCACCGGTCTCGACACCCCGCGCCTCGGCCGGCCATTGCCCAAGCTGCTGTCGGAGGGCGAGGTCGAGGCATTGCTGACGGCGGCGCGCGTCTGGCCGGGAGACGAGGGGGTCCGCGTGCTGTGTCTCCTCGAGCTGCTCTATGCAACCGGGCTGCGCGTCTCCGAGCTCGTCACTTTGCCGCACGCGGCGGCGCGGCGCGACCCGCGCTTTCTGCTGGTGCGCGGCAAGGGTGGTCGCGAACGGGTGGTGCCGCTCGGCGACCCCGCGCGCCAGGCCCTCGCCGCCTATCTCGAATGCCGCGAGCGTTTTCTGCCCGACGAGCGGCCGGCGCGCTGGCTCTTTCCGTCGCGCGGGGGTGCGGGTCACCTGACCCGCCAGCGCTGCGGCCAATTGCTGAAGGAATTGGCGGCAAAGGCCGGGCTCGACCCGACGCGGCTGTCGCCGCACGTGCTGCGCCACGCCTTTGCCAGCCACCTGCTCGACCACGGCGCCGATTTGCGCAGCGTCCAGCAGATGCTGGGGCATGCGGACATCGCGACGACGCAGATCTACACCCATGTCCTCTCCGACCGGCTGCGCCGGCTGGTGCAGGACGGGCACCCGCTCGCGCGCCGAAAATGATCCGTCATTTTCTCGATTTCGAGCGGCCGCTGGGCGAGCTCGAAGGCAAGATCGAAGAGCTGCGCCACCTGTCGACCACCGGCGAGCTCAACATCGCCGAAGAGGTCGGGCGGCTCGAAGCGAGCGCGGCACGGCTGCTGCGCCAGACCTATGCACGGCTGACGCCATGGCAAAAGGTGCAGGTGGCGCGTCATCCCGAACGCCCGCATGCGCTCGACTACATCGGCGGGCTGATCGCCGAGTTCGTGCCCCTGGCGGGCGACCGCGCCTTTGGCGAGGACAAGGCGGTCGTCGGCGGTCTCGGCCGGTTTCGCGGGCGCAGCGTCATCGTGCTCGGCACCGAAAAGGGGGCCGACACCGAAACCCGGCTGGCGCACAATTTCGGCATGGCGCGGCCGGAAGGCTACCGCAAGGCGCGCCGGCTGATGCGGCTGGCGGAGCGGTTCGGGCTGCCGGTGCTGAGCTTTGTCGACACCGCCGGCGCCTATCCCGGGGTCGACGCCGAGGAGCGCGGCCAGGCTGAGGCGATCGCCCGCGCCATCGAGACCTGCCTCGACATCAAGGTGCCGCTGGTGGCCGCGGTGATCGGCGAAGGCGGCTCCGGTGGGGCAATAGCGCTCGCCGCCGGCGACGCCGTCTTGATGCTGGAGCACGCGGTCTATTCGGTAATCTCGCCCGAAGGCTGCGCCTCGATCCTGTGGCGCGACGGCGAGCATGCCCGCGATGCGGCCGAAGCGTTGCGCCTGACCGCCCAGGACCTGCTGCGATTGGGCGTCGTCGACCGGATCGTGGCGGAGCCGCTCGGCGGCGCCCATCGCCAGCCGAAAGCGGCGATCGACGCACTCGGCGAGGCGATCGACGAGGCGCTGCGCCCGCTGGTCGGGCTCGACGGCGCTCGCTTGCGCGCGCGGCGCCGGGAAAAGTTTCTGGCAATGGGCGGTCGCGGGCTCTGAGCGGCCGAATTCCTGCTGAATTCGCTGCGAATGCGCCCGGCATGGAGCGCCGCGGCACGGCTTGGCAGGGTCATTGACGGCGCACCCCTTCTCCCCACATCTAGCCCGGCGCGCCGGCTCTTGCTCGCAGGAACCCGCAGACGCCGGTGCTCTTCATCGGAGGAGCGCCGCTTTTCCGCAGCGGAAGGCAATCATGACGCCTCAGGAACGAGACCTGCTGACGACCCTGCTCGCGCGTCTCAAAAACGCGGCGGGACAGCAGAAGGACCCCGACGCCGATGCGCTGATCCGCCAGACCATGGCCGAGCAGCCGGACGCGCCCTATTACCTGGCCCAGACCGTGCTGATCCAGGATTTGAGCCTGCACAACGCGCAAAACACGATCACCGAGCTTGAGCGCCAGCTGACCGACGCGCAGCAGCAGGCGCGTCCGGCCTCGACGAGCTTTCTCGGCAGCCTGTTCGGCTCGCGCCAGGCGCCCCCGTCCGCACCCCAGCAAAGCACCGGCAGTGTCCCGGCGGCGGGACCGTGGACGCGCGCACCCCAGGTCGCCGCCGCGCCCCCGGCTCAGCCTTATCCGCAGCAGCAGCCTTATCAGCAAGGCGGCTACGGGCAGCAACCGGGCGCCGGCGGATTCATGGGCGGCGGCATGGGTGCGGGCGGCATGGGTGGCGGCGGCGGCTTTCTGCGCTCGGCGGCGGCGACCGCGGCCGGAGTTGCCGGCGGCGCACTGTTGTTCCAGGGAATCGAGTCGCTGTTCGGCCAGCGCGCCAGCGCCGGCATTCTCGGCGGCCAGGGGACGACCCCCGGTCTCGGCGAATCCGTGGTCAACAACTATTACGGCGACGCCGGCGCCGGCCAGGGCGGCGCCGACCAGGATTTCTCGGGCGGCAGCTTCGACCCCAGCGGCGGCGGCCAGAACCAGGATTTCAGCGGCGGCGATGCCGGCGGCGGTCAGGACTACAGCTCCGGCCAGGACTACGCGGGCGGCAGCTTTGACCCCGGCGGCGGTCAGGACCAGGATTTTGGCGGTGGCCAGGACCAGGACTTCAGCGGCGGCGATTTTGGCGGCGGCGACAGCAACCAGTGCTGACGCGGTTCATCCCTGCATCGCAAACTTAATGCTCCGTTCTCTCCCTCGCCCCGCTTGCGGGGGAGAGGGCCGGGGTGAGGGGTCGCCGCTTAAACAACGCCGTCGCGGCGGAACTCGGCAATTTCAGCCGCGCTGTAGCCGACTTGCGTGAGGACGGCGTCGGTGTCGGCCCCGAGCTGGGGCGGCGGGGTTTCGATGCTCGGCCCGCCATCGGCAAAGCGGAACCCGGCGACCGGCACCGCGAACGGGCCGTCGACGCCGGGGCCCTCGGCGAAATGGTGGAGCGTGCCTCGCGAGGCGATTTGCGGATCGGCGACGGCCTCGGCCATCGACCGTACCCGCGCCGCCGGCACATGGTGCGCCTGAAAGAATTCTTCCCAGTCGTCAGCGCTCCGGGTCAAAAGGATGTCGGCGAGGATCGCCCCTTCGCGCTCGCGGTCGCTCTCGCGCGCCTCATAGTCGTGCTTGACCAGGTCAGGACGCCCGACCGCCTCCCACAGCCGGCGCTGCTGGTGCAGATTGCCGGCAGCCAGCATGACGATCCCGTCCTTTGTTGCGTAGGCGCCGTTGGTGGCAAAATGGCCGCGGTTGCCGGTCGGGTGCGGCTCGGTGCCGCTGCGCAGATAGCCGGTCACGTGCGAGGCCATCAGGATCATCGCGACATCGAGCATCGCCAGATCGATATACTGGCCACGGCCGGTGCGCTCGCGCTGAAACAGCGCGGCGGCGAGCGCGAAGGCGGCGGTCGTGCCGGTCGAATAATCGACCGCGGGGGCGCCGAATTTGAGCGGGCTCGTCTCGGCTGTGCCGGTCATCGCCATCAGCCCGGAAGTCGCCTGGATCGCTTGGTCGTAGGCGGTGCGCTCGCGTTTCGGCCCAGTGTGTCCGAATGCCGAGATCGAGCAATAGACAAGGCGCGGATTGATCGCCGCCATCGCCTCGTAGCCGAGGCCCAGCGCCTCGAACGCACCCGGCCGATAGTTCTCGACCATCACATCGGAGCGCGCGACCAGCCGCTTCAGGACATCGCGCCCGGCCGGACTTTTCAGGTTGAGTGTGATCGCGCGCTTGTTCGAGCCCTGCGTCAGAAACGACGTCCCCATGCGCTTGCGGTTCAGGGCTCGGTCGGTGCCGCCGTCCCGGCTCTGGTCCGGGTCGTTCGGATCCTCGACCTTGATCACGTCGGCACCGAGCACCGCGAGCTGATAAGCGGCAAACGGGCCGGCCAGCACATGGGTGATGTCGATGATGCGAATGCCCTCGAACGGACGGGTCATGCCGGGCTCCTGAGGCGTGGACGAGTTAAAGCGGCAACAGCTTAACCGATCGCGGGCTGCGGGTCGCCGCCGTAAAAGCACCAGAACTCGCCGTCGCGCGGGCCTGGCGCCGGGACCAGCTCGCCGGCGGCGGTCAGATCGAAAGCGGTGTAGCCGAGCCCGGCGAGAAAGGCGAAGGCGTCCTCGACGCGGTTGTCGGCGCGCGCCAGATGCGCGCCCACCAGCTCGATCACCAGGATCGGGCGAAACCGCCGCAAAGTCTGTTCGCCGCCGCGCAACAGCGCCAATTCGGAGCCTTCGATGTCGGCCTTGATCAGATCGAGGCGGTCGAGATCGAGCGCCGCCGCGACCGCGTCGAGCGTCGCCAGCCCGACCAGCTCCTGGGCCACGGCACTCCAGCGGTCATGCGGCCGACCGAGATGCGACAGACCAAAGCCAAAGCTGCCGCCGCGCTTGATCGGCATGCTCAGCGTGGCGACACCGCAAGTCCCGCCCAGCGCCATCGGCATCACCGCGACATTGGCCAAGCGGCGCACCGCCACGACCGCACGCAGGATCGCGCGCGCATAGCTTCCCGGCTCAAACGCGTAAACCCGCCCGCGCGACGCGGCGCGCGCGAAGAGCTTCGTATATTGCCCGGCATGCGCGCCGATGTCGAAAACCACGGCCGCAGGCGGCACAAAGCGGCCGATCGTCGGGGCGAGGTCGCGGTGGTGCTGCTGCACGGTCGCCTTGAACAGATGGGCGATAAAGCTCCCCGAGAACCGCCAGCGATAGGGTTCGCGACGCATCTCGCGCCCGCTGCCGCCGCCGCGGTCGGCGGGAGCGCTTGCGGCATCCGCCGGCAAAATTCCGCTCGAGCTCGAGTTCAACCTCCGCCCCCTTCCGCGCAACCCGGCCAGTCTACTCGCCGCCAGTCTACTCGCCGGATGAGCCGGGGAAAGCGGCGTCGCCGGGCACCCGCTATCCCCGCCGCGCTTGCCAGCCGGACCGCCGCCGCTATAGTCGCGGCGGTTGTAACCGCTGGTTTTGTCGAACATGCCGATGCCGCTTCGAACGCTCGCCGCGCGGATCGCAATCGGGCTGGTGCTGCTTGTCGCCGCAGCGCCGGCTCGCTCCGCCGAATTTACCGATTCGGCCGGGCGCCGGGTCATGTTGCCGGCCGAGATCGACCGGATCATGCCGGCGGGTCCCGCCTCGGCGGTGTTTGTCTACGCGCTCGTCCCGGCAAAGCTGATCGGCTGGCCGCTCGGGTTGTCGCGCGCCCAGCGCGCATTGCTGCCGGCCAAATATGCGCGGCTGCCGGTCGTCGGCCAACTCGGCGGACTCTACCCGACGGCAACCGCCTACGATGTGGAACGGCTGCATCCCGATCTGATCATCGGCTACGGCGTGATCTCGCCGCCGACGATAGCGCTTGCCAACCGCATCCAACAGCAGTCCCACACGCCCTACATCCTGCTCGACGACAGCATCCAGCTGATGCCCCAACTGCTGCGTCAGCTGAGCCCGATCCTCGGCGCCGGCGACCACGGCCTCGCGGTCGCGAGCTATGCCTTTCATGCGATCGGCGCATTGCGCGGGCAGCTGCTGATCAGCCCGGCGACCGACCGGCCGACGGTCTATTACGGGCGCGGCGCCGACGGCCTGGAAACGGCGCTGCCCGGCTCGGCGCAAGCCAGCGACATCGAGCAGGCCGGGGTCATCAACGTCGCCGGCGGGCTCGGCCGCAATGGGCTGACACAGGTCACGCCCGACCAGATCTTCGCCTGGAACCCGCAGATCATCGTCGCCCAGCAGCGCAGCTTTTACAACGCCCTGCTGCGCAGCCCGCGCTGGCGCGGGCTTGCGGCGGTGCGCGCCAAAAAAGTCTATCTGGCGCCGGCCGACCCGTTCGGCTGGATCGACGACCCGCCCGGGGTCAACCGCGCTGTCGGGCTCTATTGGCTGGCGGGCCTGTTCTACCCCGACCAATACCAGCAGGATCTGCGAGCCGTCGCCCGCGACTTCTACCAGCTCTATTACGGCGTTCAGCTGACCGACCGGCAGGTCGAGGCGCTGGTGCGTCCGGCGGAACCCCCCGGCCAGAACCAGAAGCTGGCGAACATTCCGATCATCGGCGCCGAGCCGACGCCGACGCCCAATATCCCGCCGGGCGCCGGGATGCAGACGCCGCCTCCCGGCATCCCCGGCCGCGCCGCGCCGCGCGGCGGAGCCGGGCAATCCCTACCCAGGGTGCCGAACATGCCGGGCTCCCCCTAAGCAGGGAAGCCACCGAGGCTAGCCTTAGACTAGAAGCGCACGCGCACCATCTCATCATTACCCCGGCAGTCTGTTCGTCGCCCCCGCGAAAGCGGGGGTCCAGGGCAACCTCGATCTGTTGCCATCCTGGGTTCCCGCTTTCGCGGGAATGACGGCCAAAAGGTTTATTTTGGCAATTTTTTTCGGCTAACGTTGAGACTCGGCGCTTACGATAAGATTTGGGGCTAATTCTAAGATTCGGTCGAGCGGACAAAGCACATGATGCCGCGCTGCGGCGTCCAGCAGACGATCGCGTGCCCGGTCGGGTTGTCGGTGCGCTGCAGGATCTTGTCGGGCGGCACGGCGAGCCAGCTGCCGCCGATCAAGGCTTCGTAGTGATCGGACTTGATCCGGTATTCGGTCGGCCGGCAGTCCGCGAGCGAGCAGCACGACATCTCGGTGCCGGGCTGAAGCAGACTGCGGTACCACGGCGCCAGTGCGGGGTCGGCGTTCTGCGGCGGCGCCGCCAACGCCGAGCCGGCGAGGAGCAGCAGCAAGGCGAGCGCGGCAAGTCTCACCGGATGCGCCCGGGTCGAGGCGGAAAAGACAAAGGCATCGGCAACAACCTTGTTCGGTCCCGCGATGGCGAGCGCGACGACGGAGGGGAGCTTAACGCAGCAAGTCGCCGTCGCAAAAAGGCGTTTCATTAATAACATAAATTATCTGCTTGATAGGGCATATTGACATTTGCAAATAGGAGTTAGATTCTCGATCTGTTGGCTGTCGATGTAGAATGCAGACAGTCGGCTGTTGGATGGAGGATGACGATGCCGCTCGATAGCGCCGTGTCTGGTTTGTCGCCGAGCCGCGCCACCGGCCGGCGATCCCCTGTGCTGGTCGTCGCCGCTTCGCTGTGTCCTGGCAAAATCGCGCCGGCAATTGCCGCGGCCGACATCGTTTTTTGCGAAGACGGCGTCGATGGGGCGATCCTGGCGAATGCTCCGCGCAGCACTTGGATCGAGCGCTTGCCGGTCAACGGTGCTGGCTTGTCGGCGCAAGCCTCCGCGATTGCGCGCGCCCATAAGCTCGCCGCCGACGGGTGGCGCGTGGTGTTGCTGGTCGCAGATGCGCCGAACCATCGGACCGTCGATTTGGCGGAAGCCGACACCGGGGCCGGTTGCGGGCAAACCCCTGCGTCTGCAACACTGGAGGCCTTTACCCCCACCCGCGATTTCGAACCGCGCCTTCTGGCGACCCCCTTCAACGGGCTTGCCGGCTAACCCAAGTGGACAAAGCGTATTTGCGGGCTAGATTATCCGGCCCGACCTGTCAGCTCATTTGTGGCGGTTGAGCGTCCTCTCTTCGCCTCGCCGCCAGGGCTCGAATCCTACCGAATACGTCGGAAAATTCATCATGAAGATGGTCTAGCTGAGTTTTCGCCTTAATTAAGCGGTCCAGCGTGTAGGAAGAGCGGGAATCATTGTGTGTAGGCTTATACCCTTCCTTCAAAACCTTACGCGTGAGAATTTTTTGAGAGTCCCATTTTTCTCGGTGAGAAAGCACATCAACTGCGAGTGGTTGGCCTGGAGCCGAGCCTATGCGAATGTACCCATGAGCGAGGTGATGCCTGATCTGTGACAGCTCCTTTAGTTTTCGTATAATTTCGTCAACTTTTCGCATGGTATTTTTATCAGCTTCTGATAATTCGAATGCTAGCTTCCGTAACCGTTCAATTCTTTTCTTGAACGAATATTCGATTATCTTCTCGATCGTTGGTGCATCTCCGCTTGGGTCATTCATATATTTCTCAAACTCAAAAAGAATTATCTGCGCGTAGAGACGCTGATCGAAGAGACCCCAAGACATTATCAATCTGCCAATCACTAATGCCGCCCAATCATTGGGGCCTAATAGGCTTAAGGCGACGGTCATTAGGTTGGCTCTACCCCGCGCGCAGCAGCCGCAGGACGCGGTCGAGTTGGTCGAGGTTCTGGTAATGCAGGGTCAGCGCGCCGCCGCGCGCTTTGGGCTCGAGGGTGACGCGCAGCCCGAGCGCGGCGCCGAGATCGCGCTCCAACGCCAATGTGTCGGCGTCCCGGATGGCGCGGCGCGGCGCCGGCGGCAGTTGCGCCCGGCGCTGCACCAGCTTTTCGGTGGCGCGGACATTGAGCCCGCGGCGCACGACCTCGTCGGCGAGGGCTAGGGGGTCGGCGGCGGCGAGCAATGCCCGCGCATGGCCGGCCGACAATTCGCCCTCGTCGAGCCGGTCGCGCACCGGCGCCGGCAGGCTCAGCAACCGTAAGGTGTTGGCGACGTGGCTGCGGCTTTTCCCGACCGCTTCGGCGAGGCTCGCCTGGGTGCGGCCGAACTCGGTCACCAGCCGCTTGTAGGCCTCCGCTTCTTCGAGCGCCGACAAATCCTCGCGCTGCAAATTTTCGACAAGAGCGATTTCGAGCGCCTCGGTGTCGGCGAGCGTCCGAACGATGACCGGGACCTCGTGCAGTCCGACCCGCTGGGCGGCCCGCCAGCGCCGCTCGCCGGCGACCAGCTCGAACGCGGCGTCGTCGCCGGAAACCGGACGCACCAGCAACGGCTGCAGCACGCCTTTCTCGCGGATCGACTGGGCGAGCGCTTCGAGCTCCGCCTCGGCAAAGCGGCGGCGCGGCTGCAACGCGCTCGGCCGGATCAGCTCGATCGGAACCCGGCGCTGGCTTTCCGGGTCAAAAGCCGCGGCCTCGCCCTCGGTCTCGCCGAACAACGCGGCCAGACCGCGTCCCAGCGGACGGCGGCGCGCGCGCTCGCTCATGGCGGCGACACACCCGTGCCGGCGCGGCGCAGGATTTCGGCGGCGAGCTGGATATAGGCCTGCGCCCCGGCGCAGCGGTGGTCGTAGATCAGCACCGGCTTGCCGTGCGACGGCGCCTCCGACACCCGGACATTGCGCGGGATCACAGTATCGAACACCTTGGCGCCGAAATGGCCGCGCACGTCGAGCGCCACCGAGTTGCTCAGATTGTTGCGGCCGTCATACATGGTCAGCAATACACCCTGCAATTCCAGCCGCGGGTTCAGTGCACGCTGCACCCGCTCGATCGTCCGCATCAGCTGGCTCAGCCCTTCGAGCGCATAAAATTCGCATTGCATCGGCACCAGCACCGCATCGGCCGCGACCAGCGCATTGATCGTCAACAAATTCAGTGACGGCGGGCAGTCGATCAAAACCTCGTCCCAGTCGCGCACCTGACTGCGCAGCGCCCGGCTCAGCAGGAATTCGCGGCGCTCGCGGTTCATGAGCTCGATCTCCGCACCACTCAGATCCTGCGAGGCCGGGATGAGCGACAGACCGGGGATTTCGGTCGGCAATACCGCGTCGGCGAGCTCGGCTTCGCCGAGGATCAGCTCGTAGCTGGTCAGCCGCCGCTGGTTGCGCTCGACGCCGAGCCCGGTGCTGGCATTGCCCTGCGGGTCGAGGTCGACAACCAATGCGCGATGCCCGGCGGCGGCCAGCGCCGTCGCCAGGTTGATCGCGGTCGTGGTTTTGCCGACGCCGCCCTTTTGGTTGGCGACCGCGAGAATGCGCGCGCGATGGGCGACCGGCGGCACCTCCGGGCGAGCCTCAACACCCGTGAGGCTCACGAGCAACCTTGTGCAAACGCAGAACGACCCCCCGCGGATCGGCGACGCTCTGATGCGTCGACGCGATCATTGTCCAGCCTTTGCGCGCGACGGTCAATTCCTGCGCTGCCCGCTCGCCTTTCGGAAACAGGCACACGGTCTCGGGACCGATAAACGGCGATGCCAGGCCGAGGAGCCGGTCGAGCGGCGCCAGCGCGCGCGCCGTCACGACATCGGCTGCGTGCGGCGGGGCCGCGGCGATGCGGCACGGGCGAAGCGTCACGGTCGCTGCGGTTATGCGCGCCGCCTCGCGCAGAAACGCGGCCTTGCGCGAATCAGCCTCGACCAGCTCCACGCCGGGCACGCCGAGGATCGCCAGTACGAGACCGGGAAACCCCGCACCACTGCCGAGATCGATCAGGGTTTTGGCGTCACAGGGGACAAGCGGCCGCAACTGCGCCGAATTGAGCATGTGGCGCCGCCACAAATCGGGGAGCGTGTCGCGGCCGACAAGATTGATGCGCGCCGACCATCGGGTCAGCAATTCGGCATAGGCTTCGAGCCGCGCCAGTGTTTCACGTGAAACCGGAAAGATTTCGGCAAAGCCCGACGCGCCTAGCGGCGGGATCAAGCGGCCCTACCCCCACTCCCCTCATTCCGCTCGGCACCCTCTCTCGCATTGCGGGAGAGGGGGGACCCAGACCGCGAGGGCTGGGTGGGTGAGGGCGTTCCCGCTAAAGATCCGCGCTTTACGTATTTCAGCAGCGCCACCAGCGCCGCCGGGGTCACGCCCGATATGCGCGCGGCCGCCCCCAGGGTCGCCGGGCGGGCGGCGGCGAGCTTGCCGCAGATTTCGTGCGACAGGCTTCCGACCGTGGCGTAGTCGAGCTCGGCGGGCAGCAGCAACGCCTCGTCGCGGCGGAAGGCGGCGATGTCGCGCTGTTGGCGTTCGAGGTAGCCCGAATAGCGCGCGTCGATCTCGACCTGCTCGGCAATTTCCGGCGCAAACGATCCGAGTTCGGGCCAAATCGCCGCAAGCCGGGCCAGGTCGACGCCGGGATAGGCCAGCAGTTCCGCTGCATTGCGGGCGATGCCGTCCTCGTTGACCGCGATACCCCGGCGCTTCAGCGCCGGCGGCGTCATCCGCAATTGGGTGAGCCGCCCGCGGGCGTCGGCCAATGCCTCCGCCTTTGCCGCAAAGCGCGCTGCGCGCTCGCTGCCGACGCAGCCGAGCCGCGCTCCGATCGGGGTCAGCCGCTGGTCGGCATTGTCGGCCCGCAATATCAGCCGATATTCGGCGCGCGAAGTGAACATGCGGTAAGGCTCGCTGGTGCCGCGCGTCACCAGGTCGTCGACCAGAACGCCGATATAGGCGTCGGCCCGGTCGAGCACCAAAGGATCGGCCCCGGACGCGGCCAATGCCGCATTGAGCCCGGCGACGAGGCCCTGCGCCGCCGCCTCCTCGTACCCGGTGGTGCCGTTGATCTGGCCGGCAAAATAAAGGCCAGGGATGCGGCGGGTCTCGAGGCTTGGGTACAGCTCGCGCGGGTCGACGAAATCGTATTCGATCGCGTAGCCCGGCCGCCTGACAGCGGCATGCTCGAGGCCTGGGATCGTGCGCAGCAGAGCTTCCTGCACATCGCGCGGCAATGAGGTCGAGATGCCGTTCGGGTAGATCGTGTCGTCGTCGAGCCCCTCGGGCTCGAGAAAGATCTGGTGCCGCTCGCGCTCGGCAAAGCGCACGACCTTGTCTTCGATCGACGGGCAGTAACGCGGCCCGACCCCGGTAATGTCGCCCGAATACATCGGCGAGCGGGCGAGGTTGGCGCGGATCACGGCGTGCGTCGCCGGGGTCGTCGTCGTGATGTGGCAGGCGATCTGCGGTGTAGTAATCCGGTCGGTGACAAACGAAAACGGCGGCGGCGGGTCGTCGCCCGGCTGGATGTCGAGCCCGGCCCAGTCGATCGTCCGTCCGTCGAGCCGCGGCGGGGTCCCGGTCTTGAGCCGTCCGAGGGCGAACCCGGCGCGCGCCAAGGTCTGCGCCAGCCCGTGCGACGGCGCCTCGCCGACCCGCCCAGCCGGGATCTTTTCCTCGCCGATGTGAATGAGGCCGTTCAGAAACGTGCCGGTCGTCAGCACGATCCGCCCGGCGGCGATCTCGTCGCCGTCGGCCAACACCACACCGGCGGCATTACCGGCATCGTCGAGCAGCAGGTCCTCGGCCGCACCCTCGGCGATGTCGAGGTTCGGGGTTTCGGCAAGCAATTCCGCGACCGCGCGGCGATAGAGCTTGCGATCGGCCTGGGCGCGCGGGCCGCGCACCGCCGGCCCCTTGCTGCGGTTCAAGATGCGAAACTGAATGCCGGCGCGGTCGATGGCGCGGCCCATGATGCCGTCGAGCGCGTCGATCTCGCGCACAAGATGGCCTTTGCCGAGCCCGCCGATCGCCGGGTTGCATGACATCTCGCCGATCGTCGCGCGCTTATGCGTCAACAGCAGGGTGCGGGCGCCGACGCGCGCCGCCGCAGCCGCCGCTTCGCACCCGGCATGTCCGCCGCCGACCACGACGACGTCGTAACGTTTTGAAGACTCGCTCATGGCCGGAATTTAGGAGCAGGCCAGCCGGAATGTCGAGCCTGTCGCCCGCGCGGCGTCTCAGCCGCCGCCGGGCTGGAACGTGCAATCGGCGCCCGCCCCGGATTTTTGCAGGATATCGCCGGGATCGATCGTGCATCTCAATTGCACGAGGCTCTCATAAACCGAGCCTGCCGCACCCTCCGGCGGAACCCCCGCTTCCATGATGGTCGCGAACAGCTCATGTGCCGCCCGCCCTTTCAGGGCAACGACCCTGCCGCCGAACGACAACTCGCAGGCATGCGCCGCGATGTCGATATTGCTCGCGCGGCAGCTGACCGCGTCGGCGCTAATCACGATCGTGCGACGACTGGCAGAACCGGCGTCGGGACTTTGATCGAACACCGGTGCCGTCGCTCTTTTCGCGTCCTGGTCCAGCCACGGCGAGCGTTCTGCTACCAGCGCCGCCAGCGCCAACGCACCAGCGCCGTTCACGCTCGCCGCCGCCGCGGCGTAGCTTGCCGCCAGCAGCAGAATCGCGAACCCCAAGCGCACTACAGCCGCAATTTTCACAGTATCCTTCAGCGCCGGACGAGCGGCACCTCTGCTAAATCCTCCTGAACGGTATTGGACGGTCCGCCAATACTGCAGTCGAGGAATTCGGTGGATTGGGTTTAACTTTTACATATTTCCATACCGGCGGAGGCCGGTACCCACTGCCGCAGTGGGTCCCGACCTTGGTCGGGATGACGAAGCTGATGACACCGTTAACCTCTGGTCGCAGGGGACCAGTGTCTGAACCTCATTTCAGCGTCGTCGACTCCAGCTCTACGTCGCAGCGACAATAGCGGCGCGCAGGATTTCGGGGATGCGGTCGATCGTGGCTTCTGGCGTCATCAATGGTGGGGCGACGCAGATCGTGTCGCCGATCGCCGGGTCGGCGCCGCCGGCGCGGATGCGCGGCAAGAGGCCGCGCGCCATCGCCTCGCGCGTGATCCGTCCGCCGAGCCCGACCGCGGGCGCCTTGGTGCCGCGGTCGGCCACCAATTCGACCCCGCCCATCATGCCGATCCCGCGCACGTCGCCGACCGCCGGCAGGTCGCGCAGGCTTTCGAGCCCCGCCAACAGCCGCTTGCCCATAACCCCGGCGCGCTCGACCAGCCCCTCCTCCTCGATGATCGCGACATTGCGCAGCCCGACCGCACAGCACACCGGGTGGCCCGAATATGTGGCGGCGTGCATGAATTTGCGGTCGGCGGGCGCGCTCTCGATCGCCTCGTGGACGCGCTTTGACGCGATCACGCCGCCCAACGGCAGATAGCCGCTGGTCACTCCCTTGGCGAAGGAAACCAGGTCGGGCTCGACCCCCCAGTGCCCCAGCGCGAACCACCGGCCGGTGCGGCCAAAGCCGGTGATGACCTCGTCGGCGATCAGCAATACGTCGTGGCGGTCGCAGATCTCGCGCAATGCCGGAAAATACGAGGGCGGCGGCACGATGACCCCGCCCGCGCCCTGCACCGGCTCGGCGATGATCGCGGCGACGGTGTCGGGACCCTCGGCGAGGATCGCCTTTTCGACCGCCTCGGCGGCACCGATGCCCGGCTCCTCGTTGCCGGCCCAGCGATAGGCGTAGGGCGCCGCGACCTGGACAAAGCCCGGCACCAGCGGCCCGAACATCTTGTGATACGCGGCCATGCCGGTGGCGCTCATCGCCGCCATCGTCACCCCGTGATAGGCGTGGATGCGCGAGATGATCTTGGTCTTCGTCGGGCTTGTCTTTGATCTTCCAGTAATAGCGCGCGAATTTGAACGCGAACTCGTTGGACTCGGCACCGGCGGTGGTGAAGTAAACCGCCGCCGAGTTCGAGTAGCCGTGGCCAACGATCTTTTCGGCGAGCTGCACCGCGGGCTCGTTGGTGGCCCCGATATAGGCCGAGGCAAAGGCGATGCGGCGCATCTGCGCCGCCGCGGCGTCGGCGAGCTCGCCGCGGCCGTGGCCGACATTGACATTCCACAACCCCGATAGGCTGTCGATGTATTCGCGGCCGTCGGCGTCGTAGAGCATCGCACCCCGGCCCTCGGTGACGACCAGCGGCTCCTTGTGGTCGTCGGGATGGTGCAGCGGGTGAACCAGGTAGCGCCGATCGGCCTCGATCAGCTGTGCGGTGCCGTCCATGTCTTGCTCCTGCCTCTCTGCCGTGGACGACAACCTAACCGCCCCGGCAGGCAAACGACAACCGCGCCGTTTTGCAGCCGCACGCCTGGCTCAGCCCGAAGTCACAAAACCGCAATGTCGATGACCCCGATCGGTCACGCGGCGCGGGTAGGGTCCGCGCGGCGCGAGGCGCACCTTGGCAGGACCGATAGGGGGGATTGGGCGTGAAAGGAATTTTACTGCTGGCCGCCATGCTTGCGGCGGTGGCGGCTTTTCGGCCGGGGACGGCGGCGGCGCAGCAGAGCGCATGCAATCTCGGCAACGGCGTCAAGCACGTCGTCTACATCCAATTCGACAACGTCCATTTCCGGCGTGACAACCCGAACGTGCCGTCCGACCTCGAGCAGATCCCCAATCTGCTGAACTTCCTCGAGGGCAATGGCAGCGTCCTGACCAATCACTGGACGCCGCTGATCTCGCACACCTCGGTCGACATCGTGACCGCGCTGACCGGGGTCTATGGCGACAAGTTCGGCTTTTCGATCGGCAACAGCTTTGGCCTGTTCCAGAACGGGGTCGCGAGCTTTCCCAGCTCCTTCACCTATTGGACGGACGTATTGCCCGACGGCAAATACCAGATGCTGGCGCCCGACGGCAAAAACGCCCCGGCGCCATGGGTTGCGTTTACCCGCGCCGGCTGCGATGTCGGCGCTTTTTCGATCGCCAATATGGAATTCGAAAACGTCACCAGCGACATCAACAACGTGTTCGGCCCGAGCTCGCCGCAAGCAATGGAAGCAAAGACGAATTCGACCAAGGCAGTGGCCGATTTCGAGGGCATCATTGTCCATTGCGCCAAGGGCAGCGCGCTCTGCGCCCAGAACAGCGCGCCCGACAGCCTAAAGGACGAGCCCGGCGGATATGTCGGGTTCAACGCCCTTTACGGCAATGTCAACGTCCAGCCGCAAATCTCGCCAAAGGGTGCGGTTACCGATCTCGACGGCAATATCGTCGCCGACAGCCACAGCAATCCGGGCTTTCCCGGTTTTGACCCCTCGCCGTCGCAGACTTTGGGCTATCTGGCGACAATGCTCGAAGCCGGCGTGCCGGTCGTCTACGGCTATATCGAGGACGCCCACGACAACCAGGGGGTCGGAATTTCCGGTGTCTCCACTTCGGTCGAGCAGACCTTTGGTCCGGGTGAAGCCGGCTATGTCACCCAGCTCGCCGCCTTCAACAAGGCCTTTGGCGAGTTCTTCGCCCGGCTCGCCAAGGACGGCCTGACCAGCAGCAACACGCTCTTTGTCATCACCGCGGACGAAAACGACCATTTTGTCGGCGGCCCGCCCTCGCCGGCGAATTGCGACGGCGTCAACATCCCGTGCACCTACGCGAAAAAGGGCGAGATCGACGCCGATCTGAGCCCGATCTTCAACACCCAGTTTGGCGACACGACGCCGTTCCGGGTGCACAGCGACGACGCGGCCACCTTCTACGTCAACGGCAACCCCGCCCAGAACAGCAGAGTGACGCGCCAGCTCGAACGTGAATCGGGTGCGCTGTTGGGCTTCGACATCCTCGACGGACCAAACGGCGGCACCAACAATGTGACCGAGGCGCTCGCCGACCAGGACGAGCAGGCCCTGCTGCACATGGTCACCGCCGATCCCAACCGCACGCCCAACTTCATCCTGTTCGCCAACCCCGATTATTTCCTGTCGGCTTCGGGAAAAACGACGCCGCTGTGCACGCCGCCGCAGAACGCCGCGAGCTGTTTTGTCGAAGCGCCGGGGTTTGCCTGGAACCACGGCGATTTCCAGCCCCAGATCACCAACACCTGGCTCGGCATGGCAGGGCCCGGCGTGCAGAATTTGGGCGCTACCGGAGCGTTCTTTTCCGACCACACCGACATCCGCCCGACCCTGATGAGCCTGACCGGCCTCAATGACGACTACGCCCATGACGGCCGCACCCTGATCGAGATCATGCAGGACACCGTACTGCCCCCGGCGCTCGTCAATCATCGCGCCTCGTTCTCGCGGCTGGCCAGCATCTACAAGGCGGTCAACGCGCCGCTCGGGCCGGTCGGGATGAGGAGCCTCGCCGACGCGACCGCCGCGATCGAAGGCAGCGACGGCGCCTATCTCGGGTTCCAGAGCGAGCTGAGGACGTTCACCAACGAACGGAACTCGATCGCCGGGCATATGAGCCAGATGATGGAAGCCTCCGAATTCAGCGGGGCGCCGTTCAGTGACATCGCCGCGCAAGTCGAGACGACTTTGGGCCAGGCCTTGCTGCGGTCGGTCCCCTGATTTCCGCTTGATTAACCACGCGCGAGCGGGCAAGCATGCGCCGCCCATTCAAGTAAGCCGGTCGCGCCCGCCGACGACCGGCAACACCCCCGGAGGAAACGTGACCCGACCCCGCGCTGCCGATGACTTTACGACGATTCACGCCCGTTTGACCGAGCTGCGCCGCGAGCGCGAGCTGGCTGCAAAACAAGCGGGCGGCGACGACAGCTCCATGCTCGAAAGCGCCCGCCTGGCCAAGGGGACCGAGGGCCGCCAGCGGCCCGAAAAGGGCGAGCTGCCGGGTCTCGGAGTCGGGCGCCGCTATCTGCCGACAAGACAACGCTGACGCCCGCGTGCCGCGCTGAATGCCGGGACCGGGACTGAACGCGGTCGCCGGCGCCCTATCGGCCGCTCAGAGTCCGGACCCTCCGTCGTTTACCGCGAACAGCGCGCATCGGCCCGCTTTCGAGGGTATAATCCGATCGGCTTGCGACAGGTCGCGTTCGCTGCCAAACCCTCCTTCCGCTTTCCCGGCGCAGGCCGGGACCCACAGTGGTCGCAAATTCCGCGTTCCCCCGTGCCGGAGCGATTGCCAAATGAGGGGCAAATGCGGGGGCGGTGGAGGGATGGGTCCCGGCCTTCGCCGGGAAGGCGAGAAACTGTGCGGAGCCAACTCAATCTGATTACAGTTTCTTCGCGGGGGTGACGATCCATATTGGGATGGTTCGCCTCATCCCAAACCAGACACTCAGCGGTTCGGCAGGTCGAGCGGATAGATCGGACGGCGTACCTTGTTGAACCGCAGCTGCCCGTAATCGGAGGTGCACACCCCGACCCCGGCGCAGTCGACGACGGCCTTTGCCAGCTTGCCCAGCCCGGCGCGCCAATGGATGCGGCTCTTCAGCATCACGTAGCGCTTTTGCATCGGGTCGATACCGAGCGCCAATAGGCAATTCAGATCCGACGGCTCGACATGGCGCGAGATCAGCGCGATCTCGACCGCTCCGGTGTCGAGCACAACCGCCGGCCCCATATCCATCTGCAGGCCGCGCGCCATTGGTCCGCGGTTGCGGTATTGCCCATTCGAGATCGTCTTGACCGTGCCGGTCACGGTCAAGGGCGGGCTCTCGACCGGGATCGCCGGCATCGCAATCTTGCCGCCGATCGACAAATTCACCCGCGCGCCGATGCCGGCGGCGATCGCCTGCGTTACCGCCTGTGGGTCGTAAATCGCAAAGACGGCGACATCTTCGAGCCCTTGGCGGATGATCGTCGCCAATACCGCGGTCGTGTCCATCGTCCCGCCCGAGGCGCAATTGTCGTAATGGTCGAGCAATACGATCGGCCCCTCGCCGGGCGCCGGCGCCGGCATCGCCTTGGCGCGCGCGATCGACCCTTCCAATGGCTCGATCTGGTACACAAAAGCCTCGCGCTCGACCCAGGCGCGGTCCAGGAGCTCGTCGCGCAGCCTTTCGGCGAGCTCGCGGTCGCCGTCGGTCACGACCACGGCGGAAAGCCCGGCATTGGTAATGTCGGCATGCGGAAACCCGGTGAAGAGGCTCGCCGCCAACGCGCCCTCCTCGCTCATCGCGGCGCAGCGGTGCTGCAGCTCCTTGTTCGGGTGGTCGTCGGTGCCCTGGCGCATGACATGCGGCAGCATCGGCACATTGCCCCAGGCCATGACCGGCCGCACCTCGCCACGCATTGCCCGCAACAGGATTTCGCCGGCGAGACGCGCCGTCTCGTAGGTGTCGACGTGCGGGTAGGTGCGATAGCCGGTGACGACCGTCGCGTTGGCGACAATCTCGTCGTAAAGGTTGGCATGCATGTCGAGCGCCACCGCGATCGGCGTTTGCGGCACGATCGCGCGCAGCCGTTTCAGAAACTGCCCCTCGCCGTCTTCGAGGCTCTCGGTCACCATCGCGCCGTGCAGGTCGAGCATAATGCCGTCATACCGGCCCTCGGCCGCGGCCTTGCAAATGCGCTCCGTGATCTCGGCATAGGCGGCGTCCTCGACCGGGCGGCTCGGCGGGGCGCTGGCGGCGACCGGCAGCACGATCTCGGCCCCTTCGCGCGCCGCGAGGTCGAGATAGGCGCCGAGCCCGGTCCCGGTGCCGCGATAGGCATCGACCGCCGCCTCGCCATAAAGCGGTCCCGGCCCGTTGCCAAAGCGCGCCACTGGTGTCGGCACCGGCGAAAAGGTGTTGGTCTCGTGCTTCATCATCGCGATCAGCAAGCGCATGTCGGTGCTCCATTGGGCTGGCATCACGATATCGCGCCGTGCGGTGCACGCACAGCGATGTAAAATTTGACGAGCCTGGACGTTCTCACCTGATGGCTATATAGATGGCCGAACCAGGATGGATTGATCGATGACCGTTTTTAGTGTTGCCGACGCCAAGAACCGGCTTCCGAGCCTGATCGACAAGGCGCTCGCGGGTGAAGAGGTGGTCATCACCCGGCGCGGCACGCCGGTCGTCGAGCTTAGGCCTGTGTCGCGCCAGGGGACGCCGGCTACCGGCACGCATGAGTGGCTGCATGCGCGAACCCGAGCCCGACCGGGCGTCGGGCTGAATTCGGTCGAGATCCTCGATCTCGTCTACGAGTTGAAAGAGGATTGAGCGCCTATCTCGATACGAGCGTCCTCCTGCCGACGCTGATCGCTGAGCCGACCACCGAAGCCGTTTACGACTGCCTCGGCGCCGGCGAACAGGAACTGCTGATCAGCGATTTTGCTGCCGCCGAAGTCGCGGCGGCCCTATCGCGTCTCGTTCGCATGGCCCTGCTCAGCGCCACCGACGCATCTGCGCGTCTGGCGGATTTTGATGCTTGGCGCGCCGCGATGAGCTTGCCGGTCGACATCGGCGCGTCCGATGCTCGGCTCGCCTATATTTACGTGCGGCGCTTCGATCTCGGGCTCCGGGCGCCCGATGCCTTGCATCTCGCGACTGCCCGGCGGCTCGATGCGACCCTCATTACGCTCGATCGGCGCTTGGCTACAGCCGCCCAAGAAATGGGCATACCCGTCAAAGTGCCGAGAGCGGACTAACGCAGACAGGAGCAGCCGATGGCAAACAGCCAAAATCCCGTCGAAACCCATTACACGACCACCGACCTCGGTGCCTCGATCCTCGCGGCATTGCAAGGGATGGGAAAAGACATCGACCATCTGACCCCGGACGATCTCGCACCGGTCGACGAGTTCCACGGCGGCCAGCGGCCGGCGACGGTCCGGCTCGCCCAATTGCTCGGCCTCGCCGGCACCGAGCGGGTGCTCGATGTCGGCTCCGGTCTCGGCGGCCCGTCGCGGTTTCTCGCCTGGCGCTACGGCGTGCGGGTCACCGGGGTCGACCTGACCGCCGAGTTCGTCCGCGTCGCCCTGATGCTGACCCGCCGCACCGGCCTCGAGGACCTCGTCGACTATCGCCAGGGGAACGCGCTCGAGCTGCCCTTCGCCGATGCCAGCTTTGACGTGGTGTGGTCGCAGAACGCGGCGATGAACATCGCCGACCGCGATCGCCTCTATCGCGAGATGTGTCGGGTGCTCAAACCCGGCGGCAAGCTCGCATTGCAGGAGGTCGCCGCCGGGCCGGGCGGACCCCCGCATTTCCCGGTGCAATGGGCGCGCGAGGCGGCGATCAGTTTTCTGTACTCTGCCGCCGAGACGCGGGCCAAGCTCGAAGCCGCCGGCTTTCGCGTCGTCGTCTGGCAGGACACCACACCCGAAGCTTTGGAATCGGCCGCGCGGCGCACCCGCAACACCGAGGGCGCCCCGCCGCCGCTCGGGACCCACCTGATCCTTGGGCCCGACTGGCGGGCGATGTTCAGCAACTCCGCCCGCAATCTCGAAGAACGCCGCACCGAGCTCTTCAACGCCATCCTCGCACGCGTCGACTAAACCCGCCCCCGGCCCGGCCTTCGGTCACGCCGCGCGTGCGATATCGGCGCGTTGCGCCTGGCCGCGGCCGAACGAGATGTTCTCGCCCGCGGTCTCATAAACCAGGATCGCGAGATCGTCGGGCGAGATGCCGACCGCGTGCCGCGCACCGTCGTCCAAGGCTTGCGATAACGCCCCGCGTCCTCGCCTCAACCGGCGTAGGGCGGGTGGAGCGGCGCGCAACCCGCCATCGGCTCCCCGGGTGATCGCGGCGGGTCGCACCCGCCCTACGCTCGCCGGCGCCGACCAGAAGTTGCGGCATTTCCTGGGGGTGGATAGCAGGCTAGGGCGGGTGGAGCGGCGCGCCACCCGCCCTTGGTCCCGCCAGCGCCCCGCG
The DNA here is from genome assembly GCA_963712825.1 of uncultured Alphaproteobacteria bacterium. Lineage (GTDB taxonomy): Bacteria > Pseudomonadota > Alphaproteobacteria > ATCC43930 > CGMCC-115725 > AP-15. The sequence continues at coordinate 260,410 of CAVQJP010000023.1, read as the reverse complement.
GCGGTTTGCGGTCGCCCTACGCTTGCTGCGCTCGAATTCCGCCGCCGCGCCAACATGCGAAAACGGGGCCGCCACGGCGCTGCTGGCCAATGCCGATATCGGCGTGCTACAGATCGCCCGCCGACTTGGCAGATCCCCGGCGACCTTCGGTCGCTATATTCCGACCGCGGAACCGTGAATACCCAGGAGTTTGAGGCCGGGCGCCCAGGGTCGTTCGGCAGGTGCCGTTGTGCGTTCGGCGCAGGGTGGAGGGCGGACATCAGTAGGCGCACGATCAGGCGCAGGCGGGCTGACCCATCGTTGATTGCCGACGCTCCCAATCCATCCCTGCACGATCGAATTCAGGCAGCGGCGCTGCGGGTGGGAATCCGTGTTGCCGGCGCGCTCGGGCCGGCGGCCGCTTCCGATCTCGGCGGCCGTGTGGCGCGGACGATCGGACCCTGGCTGCCCGTCTCCCGCGTGGCGGGGACTAATCTGCGCCATGCCTTCCCCGAGCTCGACGCGCCCGCACTCCGTCGGATGCTTCTGGATGTCTGGGAGAATCTGGGACGCACGGCGGCGGAAATGCCCCATATCGGCGCGCTGCGGCGAACGCCCGGCGGCCCCGGCTGGGAATGCGAGGACGACACCGAGCTTCGGGCCCTGCGAGACCACGGCGGCCCCGCCATCCTGTTCTCCGGCCACCTCGCAAATTGGGAGATCGGCCTGCCGGTTGCGGCCTCGCTCGGCCTCGCCGTGTCATGGTTCTATCGGGCGGCATCGAACCCGGCTGTCGACGCCGCGATCCAGGGCATGCGGCGCGAGGCGATGGGGGCGGAAGTGCCGATGTTCGCCAAAGGCAGCGCCGGTGCGCGCGAGGCATTCGCGCATCTGCGACGGGGCGGCGTGCTCGGCATGCTGGTGGACCAGAAGCTGAACGAAGGTCTTGCCGTGCCCTTTTTCGGACGACCGGCGATGACCACGCCGGCGCTCGCGCAGTTCGCCCTTCGCTTCCGTTGCCCGGTCATACCGGTCCATCCGGTGCGTCTCGGGCCGGCGCGGTTCCGCGTGATCTGCGAACCCCCGATGGCGCTCCCCGACACCAACGACCGCGCCGCCGACGTGTATGCGCTGAGCGTGGCGATGAACGCCACGCTGGAGCGGTGGATTCGCGAGCAGCCCGAATGCTGGTTGTGGCTGCACCAGCGCTGGTCCAACGACCCGTCATAGCAAGCGCGGGGCGGGCCGAGCGCCGCGCAACCCGCCGACACCTCCGCGGGCAACTGCGAGGCGGGGTTGCGCCCACCCTGCGCGCACCGGATTTTGCCGCGGCATAACAGGACATAAATGCCGCGGCCAAGCGGGGTGGACGCAAATTTGTGACCGGCGGCAAATGTCCTGCGGCTTCTTGCGGAGGTCGCTACACTCGACGACCGCGCCGGCAGCCAAAATGCCGGCATATCTGCCATTCGCCGCGCGACGCGAGCCCCCGGGTAATGGATGTATCGCAGCAGGAAGGGTCATGGACATGCGTTCTCTTGCCATAATGTTCGCTGGCCTGATGATGGGCGTCGCCGCGATTGTCGCGATGGCGGGGTGCACGTCGACCACAAGCGCAGGTCAGACCTATGCGTGCCCGGCCGGGGTGCCCTGGGTTCCTGACGGCTATGCGAACGGCAAGTTCGTCCCCGCCCACTGCCTCGGCCAGGCGGCGCAATAAAGCGATAAATGTCCCCGCCACCCGAGCCCCCCGCGTCCGAGCGGCAGCCGCCGGAAGCAAGCAAGGTCCTCTTCTCGACGAAGCTCAACCCCTTAGCCAGAAACAAGGCCCCGCGCCGTTTTTAAGATTTTGTCCCAAAATTAAAGCCCTGAAGCGACTGTGCTGTTTTGTGCAGCAGGCGTAGGGCGGGCGGAGCGGCGCGGAACTCGCCATCGGTTCCGCGGGCCCGCGGCCAGCTGCACCCGCTCTGCGCTATTGTCGCGCCACTTGACGGTCGTACGGTTTCACCGTACCATCCGAGCTGAGATGATCATTCGGAGCGTGCGGCACCGGGGCCTGTTGCGCCTGATCGAAAACGACGACAGCCGGGAACTCCGCAACGATCTGGTGCGGCGGCTGCGCAACATCCTTGCTATGCTGATCGCCGCAGCCGACATGGGCGGTGTTGTCGGGCCGCTCGGCTGGCGTGTTCATCAGCTAGCGGGTGACCGGAAAGGCACGTGGAGCATTTCGGTCAGCGGCAATTGGCGGCTGACCTTCGACATCCGGCAGGGTGAAGTCTGCAACCTCGACTTGGAGGACTACCACTGATGAGCCGCGCACCCGCCAGAATAGCGATGGCCCCGCCGCACCCGGGTGTGTTCATCCGCGAGGAAATTCTCGACGAGCTCGGCTTGTCGGTGAGCGACGCGGCAAAGGTGCTCGACGTGCGCCGCGCCACCCTCTCCGACCTGATCAACGGCAACGCGGCCCTGTCGGCGGAAATGGCGCTGCGGATCGAAAAAGCGTTCGGCGTGAAGATGGAAACCCTGTTGAACATGCAAGCCTGGCACGACGCCCACTCGATGCGCCAACGCGAAGCCGAGATCGCCGTCAAGCCCTACCGACCCCCTGTTCCCGAGCCGGGCTGACTGGCAAGAAGCCGCGCACGAGATTGGGTGGAACAGGTCTCCCGGGTGATTACGGGGGGTTGCACCCGCCCCACGCTTAAGAAATCAAGAATTTCGCAGCAAAATTCGTGCGTTGAAAAGATTGGGCTTTTTTGCTGCGTAAATTAGCTGCATAACTACCCCCATGAAATATGGCTATGCAAGGGTATCGCCGGGCGGCAAGAGCGAGAGTGTTGAGGCGCAGGCCCGGCAACTGACCAAGGCCGGATGCCGGAAGGTTTTCCGCGACGTGCATGTCAGCGGAGCCAAGACCGACCGGGCGCAGCTTCGCCGGTTGCTCGACGAGCTTGAGGCCGATGACGTGGTGATGGTGACGCGGCTCGACCGGCTGGCGCGATCCACCCGAGACCTGTTGAACATTCTCGCCGCCATCACCGGCAAGAAGGCCGGTTTCAAATCCCTTGGCGACACATGGGCCGACACCACCACATCGCACGGGCGGCTGATGCTGACCGTGCTAGGCGGCCTTGCAGAGTTTGAGCGTGACCTTATCCGGGCGCGCACGGGCGAAGGCCGAGAGCGGGCCAAAGCGCGAGGCGTGAAGATGGGCCGCAGGCCGAAGCTCACCCCTCACCAGCAGGCCGAGGCGATCAAGCGGCGCGAGGCGGGCGAACCAATCAGGGAGATCGCCCGCAGCTACAACGTCCACAACAGCACGATTTCCCGGCTTACCCCATGACCGAAAACATGCCGGACGGCTAGACTGCCGCCGCGCTCGCTCCTGATCTTCATAGATGCGACAGGGATCGAGGATTTCAGTGACCCCAAAAACCCGACATTCGGGCGAGGCGGTTGCGGTGTTCTCTTCCCTGAATACAAGCGCCGAATTGCGAAGCCTTGGCGACGGCTGAAACGCGAGCGGCTTGGCGGGGCAACAAAGCCGTTCCATGCTACCGAGTTTGAACAGACCCGCCCGACGATGCACCAGATTACCGGCATCAATACCTTTATGGCGTTGCCCTTCTGGCGGTTCGCTACAATGTGCCATTCTAGAACCGAACTACCGGCCGGAATCGACACACACAAGGCTATTTCCCTAGTTACGATCAACTATTTCGCCCGCCACGTTTCACAATGCGACGTGGACGTGCTCGCATTGATTTTCGAAAGCTCTGATCGGGCTAACAGCTTGGTTATACGTGATTACGGCCTAGCCAGTCTCAAAAACATATGGGGTCGTGGTGTTGAGGTCGAAGGCTGCTTCATGCCAAAGGCTTCTATGGAACCGGGTTTAGAGGTGGCCGATCTCATCGTCCACACAGCCGGCCGGCAAGCCGGCATGAGCTTGCCGGGAAGCCGGCCATACGAGACTTTCAGCAGACCTACTGGCATAGCCCCATCCCTCCCGAATTCATCGCGATAAGCGCCGTCGAAATTGCTCAAGGCGTTGCGGGAGGACAAGCCGTACCCCGACGCAGACGTTAGAACATTATCGAAACGGGAAAGGCCCGCATGCAGATCATACCTTACGTATGGAAGATCATTTGGAAGACCTCGGTTGCTGCCGTCGCGCTGGTGGTCGGTATATTTGGGGCAAGCCAAGCCGGGTGGAGTGGCGCGGAGTTGGTCGTTAATTCCCCGTTCATGGGGCCAATAGAGGATTTCATCACAGGGATTCTGTTCGTTGTCAGCGCCGCAATGACCATCGGCCCGGTCGTCCTCGTTTATAAAATAGCAAAACCCGCGCTCGTGCTCATGGTGCCAATCCTTCTGTATGTTGCTCTTGTACCGGGCGTGTGGAATGGGATTGCTGGCGATTTCGACGCAACCCGCGTCGAGGCAATTAAGTATCACTATGCCAATGCGTATGCCCTTGAGCACATGAATCCAAGAGGTCGTTTCCGTACGTGCGAAGACGTTCGAATCCAGTTGACCGATGATGCGAAAGCAGTCTGTGCTCGCTCGTTGAATGTCGCTCCCGGGGAGCGCATACCGGGGAGCGAACACAGGTGCGGTGTCCTTCACATGTTCGGTTGCTTCGATATCGCCCCAGCGAAAATTCCCATTTCAGTAAAGTGAGGCTATTATGCGCGAGTGGGTTATCGAAACAGCCCTCCATATATACACGTTTCTCTTGCCATTTTCATCAATAGCGTTTGCAATTTCGTTGGTATTGTTAGGGCCGCTAGCGATATGGCGCAAAACTAGGGGTGTCGCTGGTGCTGGTCTTTATGTGGTCTCCTATCTATTTGGCGCTACAACATGGTTTCTTGGCGCTGCGGTGACTTTCGGTTCGTTTGGTTGGATTGGACTAATCATTGGGTTTTTTATTTTCGGAATTGGTGTAGTGCCCCTTGGCATCTTCGGAGCCTTTTTCAAGCTCGGCATCAATGAGCTTGGAATATCTTTGTGTGTGATGCTGGTGATTACACTGGCGGCGCGATTCGCAGGTGTGGCTTGTGTTGCAGCAGGCGACTAAACCTGCCGCTGAGTTTGCCGTAAAACAAAATATGAATACCAACCCCGCACCGCCATTGATGCGGTAATGCGATTAAGCGAGGGCGATCAAAAGCTACACGACAGGCTTCTAGTGTCGCACGACGACATCGCGTTCGCACAATATTGTGCCAGTGTCCTTCTCAAAAAGGGCTGGCATAATCAACCGTGGGAACGACGTGGTAAGGTGTACGAACAACAGGCCGCGTACACAACAGCCCTCGTAACTGCCTATGGACGACCGTTCACACGCAGTAAGGGGTGGCCGCGGCTCCCTGAAAACCTCATTACATATGATCAGCAAGAAAGGGTGCTGCACGATAAAATCATAAAGATGCGCCACACAGTTTATGCCCATTCCGACAGCGCAAGCTACACAATACTATCTGGGCGCATAGGTACGACGACAACTACAATAATCCGGAGACCGCCGCTGCTGATTACTGCACACGACACAACACTGTTTTTAGCGATGTCGCATAAGTTATTGTCGTCGATCAACGCCCGAATGGAGTCCCTTCTCGCGACAGCGGATATAATCGCTCTATCACCTCAAGCCGCTCCCACCAGCACGACAGGACCAATATCACCATCCATCGGCCAAGGAGTAAACCCGGCGCTTCCCTCACGCGTTGCAGAAAATCGGGCAACGATTTCGAGACCTTGTCGGGGCGAGAAGCCTGACCTCCCGAGGGCGCGGCCCTTTCCATAATGTCAGTTATGCGGCTCGCGGCCCTTGCCCGGTGGGGCACCATGAACAAGGGTGCCCGCGCGAGGCTGCGAAGGAGCACGGCGATGGTAAAATTGCCAAATTCGCCGCGTATGAGGGCGGGCTTAGGAGAGTGGCTGCGGTTGAGGCGGAGGTCGGTTGGTGTGCGGGTCGCTGGGGCTGGACGGGAGGTGGCGCTGAGGGAAGGGGGGTCAGCCCGATCGGCTGGATTTGGCCTTGTGGCGCAATTCCCGGTTCGGGCGAACGAATTCCCGGCTTGGCGGATCCACTTCGCGATTGGGGGCGCAAAAATTCCCGTTTGCCTCGGCCACGGGAATTGGCTCGCAAGCCATTGACCTAGCGTATTGTTTCGGCGCCGACATTCTCCTTCCGGGGCGAAATACCGGAATATTTCCCGTCGAATCGGGAATCCGTTCGCAACCAACCGACCGCGCGAACCGCTACTCGCGCGGCGGCACGTCGAGGCGGACGACGAGGCCTTCGAGCGCGGGGCTGGGGGCGGGGTAGCGGCGCATCACCAGCGGGTCGTGGCCGGGGACGATGTGCTGCGGCGAGGGCGCGGCGGCGCGCAAGGCGTCGTAGGCGTCGAGCATGTCGCCGATGTTGAAGGCGGCGGTGTAGGGCCGGCCCTTCTCCATGTTCTCGTAGTAATGGCTGACGTCGGAGGCCAGCACGACCCAGCCGCGGCCGGTGTGCACGCGCACGAACTGCATGCCCGGCGTGTGCCCGCCGACCGGATGGATGCTGATCCCCGGCGCCAGCTCGGCCGGGCCGTTGTAGAGCCTGACACGGCGGGCGAAGTTCAGCCGCACGATGCCGCAAACATCCTCGACCTCGAACGAGCGGGCGAGAAACGGGTGGCGCATGTGATGGCCGGTCGTGTAGTGGAGCTCGGTCTCCTGCAAGTGAAACTGCGCCGCGGGAAAGCGGTCGAAGGTGCCGACATGGTCGTAATGCATGTGGGTCACGATCACGTCGGCGACATTGCTGCGGTCGAGGCCGACCAATGACAGCGCCTCGGCCGGGCAGCGCAGGTGCCGCCGGCCGCGGGCGGCGGCGACTTCGGCGGTAAAGCCAAGGTCGATCACAAAGCTGCGCTCGCGCCCGATCGCGGCCCACACAAAGTAATCCATCGGCATCGGCCCGTCATGCGGGTCGCCGCCAATGAAATGGTCTGCACGGCGGGCGTCGCGCTCGGCATAGCGGATCGCGTAGAGCTCGTATTGCGGAAGGTCGGTTGCCATTGCGGCCTCTTTCTGCCGAGGGGATTGCGCGGCTGCGGCGGCGGTGCCAGCCTGCGGCGAGTGCGTTATATCCGGCTGCAGGAACCCGAGCCATGCCGCAATCGCCTCTCGGCCCATATGAGATCGAGGCCTTCAACACCGCCAAGGACAGCGAAAACAAGATTCATGACGACGCCGTCGCCCGCCGCTTTGGCTTTAAGGGCGGCCTCGTGCCAGGGGTCGAGGTCTACGCCTATATGACGCATTTGCCCGTCGCGCGGTGGGGTCGCGACTGGCTCGACCGCGGCACCGCGGAATGCCGTTTGCTGAAGCCGGTCTATGACGGCGATACCGTCACGGTGACCGCGGACGAAACCGCGGCCGGCCTTGAGCTGCGCCTGGAAAGCCGCGGCGAATTATGCGCCACCGCAAGCGCCGCCTTGCCGGCCGGGCCGGTCTCGGCGCCGGCCGCCTTTGCCCTGGCGCCGGAGCCGCCGGAGCCGCCGGCGAACCGTCCCCCGGCCGACGAGGCGAGCCTGCCGCTCGGGAAACGGTTCGCAATCCACCCGTTCCGGGTCAACGGGGCGGAAGCGCAGCAGTACCTGCGCGACGTGCGCGAGAGCCTGCCGCTCTATGCCGAGGAGGGGCTGGTCCATCCCGGCACGATCCTGCATATCGGCAACTGGGCGTTGCGCCACAATGTCGTCTTGGGACCGTGGATGCATGTCGGCAGCCGGATCGAGCATTTCGCCGCAGCCCGCCTCGGCGACGAGTTGTCGGCCCGCGCCCTCGTCACCGGCAATTACGAGAAGAAGGGCCACCGCTTTGTCGAGCTCGACGTATTGGTCTACGCCAACGGGGCGATCCCGGTCGCGCGCATCGCCCACACCGCGATCTACCGCCCGCGCCAGCTCGCCGCCGCCTGACTCGTCCCGCGCCGCGAAGGCTCAGCCGGTCTTGCTGAACCCTTTGGCGCGCATGCAGCTGCTAAAGACCTGGTCGGCGAGGCCGGCGGCCTGCTGGCGCATTGTTTCCTGGTGCAGACCCGTCGTGTCGCTCATCTGCCAGTTGCGGCCGAGGGTAGCGCTGATGTCCTGGTTAATGCCCTGCTCGCGGTTGTGCACGGCGTTGGCTTGAGCGCGGCAGTCGTCGGCCTCGCGCGAGGTCGTGGCGTCGTCGACCCCGGCCTTGACCCAACCAGCCCGGCCCTGCGGCCCGGCGCAGACGGTCAGCCCCAGGCAGGCGACGGCCGCCACGGCATGGCCCCACCCGAAGCCTTGGTCGCGATCGAACCGCCGAGCCGTCATTCCGTCTCCCGCGCTGCGCGCCGCGCCGTGATCCTCGCGAGAATCGCACGTTTCTCCGCCGCACTCGCCTGATACCAAATGGCGATTTCGGTAATGTCGCGCAAGCAGCCGCGGCAGCGGCGGGTGGCCGGATCGATCAGGCAGATCCCGATGCAAGGCGACGGCGGTGCGGGCTCGACCGCGCTGGGCCGGCCCGCCATCGTGGCTCACGAACCCTTCGGCGGTTCGATGAGGTCGGCAAGCTTGGTCTTCATCATCTTCGCCTTGTACGACGGAATCGCATAAACCCAACGTCCAGCCCGGCCGTCGATCTTTTTCGCCTGGTCCGCCGCCTTGCCGGAGCCGGTCGCCGCGACCGCAACCCAGTTTTTGTTGTCGTGCTGGAACAGCTTCAAATCGACCGTCAGCCCGTCGAACGTCGTGTACGACGCCGCGGTGAATCCTTTGTCCGGGACCGGCAGCTTTGCCGCCGGCATCACGTCGTCGAGGTCGAGGGTTTCGAGCGCCATCGCCGGCTCGCCGAGGGCGGTGTCGCTTTTGTACTTGGCGCCCTTGGGGGGGTTTTCGAGCGCGAATTTCGCATCGGGCTTGGCCCGGCTGAGGGTCAGGGTGGCGCCGTCGGGCTGGGTCAGGACGACCTTGGCGACCTTGCTGTCGGGGATGTCGATGATCCGGCGGGCGAGCCAGTTCGGCATGTCGTCGGCGAAGTCGAGCGCGCCGCGCGCCAGCCAGGATTGGGCATCGCCCGGCTTTCGGACGTAGACGCCGTCATTGCCTTCGCCGAGCCGGTCATAGGCGTGCTTGCCGATAATCAGCCGCGCGATGTCGGCCCCGGATTTGTCCTTGATCGTGACCATGGTCGACTTGCCCTTGCCGGGGTCCTCGACCTGCAGGCGCGGGTAAAGATCGGGCTTGTCGGTCTTGGGCTCGACCAAGGTCATGTCGGCGAGGGCCAGCACGACACGGCGAACCTTGCCCGCATCGGCCGGATAGTCGCCCTTTTGCGCGACGAGCCAGTTGTCGCCGGCGCGGACAAAGGTCAGGTCGAGCCCGGCGCGCTTGACCTCGACCGACGCCACCTCGCCGAGCCTGCCGGCAAGCGCCGGCAATGCCCGCTCGTCGGACCCGGCCTGGCTCACCTCCGCCCCGCCGGTAGCGAGTGCCGCGATCGCCAACGCCACGACCACTGCCGTCGCGGCCATCAACGCGATCAGGCTGCGTCTGCGCATCGGGTGCCTCTCACGCCTCGGCGGCACGGCGCCGGCGGCGCTTGAGCCGTGCGGCGCCGACCATGATCGCGACAATCGCGACGATGATCGGGATCAGCGCGATGTCGAGAAATTCGAGCCCGTCCTTCAAGCGCTCGATGTCGCTGCGCAACGCCGCCTGCACGTCGCGCAGCTGCCGGCGGGTCTGCAGCATGTCGACGCGGAACTGCGCGATCGCCTTGGTCTGCTCGGGCGACAGATTGGCCGGGGTGTCGGCCTGGTCCTTGCCGGTCAGATCGGCGAGCTTGGCCTCGGTCGACTTCAGCCTTTGCTGCAGCGCCTGCTCCTCAGCGCTGTAGCGCGCCTGCGCCTCGCGCTGGATCCGGTCGACCGCCTCGAACGGGCGGGCCGCGGTGCCGCGGCTGCGCAGGCCGATCAGATCCTCGCCACCGGCCAACACGTCGATCGCGTCGGCGACAAAATCGCCGTTGTTGGCGATCGGCACGACGACGCGCTGGCCAAAGAAATTCTGGCTCTCGACCCATACCCGGTCGTCGAGCATGTCGGTGTCGGCGGCGACGACGACATTGATCGGATGCGCCGACTCCTTGAGCCATTTGCCCGCCGGCGCCGGGGGCGCGCCGGGTTTGGACATGGGCGGCGCCGCAGGTTTCAGCGGTCCGTTCGGAAACGCGGTCGCGGCCATGCCGGTGACATGAGCGGCGAGGACGTAGCGCTTGCCGTCGGGCTTGAAGTCGGCCAACAGGCCCGCGACATCGGGCAACGCGTTGAGCTTGTCGGCGGGAATCTTGGTCGAGTCGGGCGAGGTCCAGATCAGCGGCTCGAACTTGGTCTTGGCGCCGGGCAGCTTTTCGAGGATGCCGGCCGAGGCCATCGTGATGTGGCTCAGATCGGCCGTGATCATGTCGTTGCGGTTGAGGTTCGCGGGTTTCAGGTCGAGCCAGGCGATGTAGTCGAGCGGCTCGTCGCCATGTCCAGGCGTCGGCACACTGACCTGCTGCGCGTCGCGCCGGTCGCCGGCGACGACATTGGGCAGCATCTCGAAGCCCCACGATTTGAACAGCGGCGCGAGGTTGCTTGCGGTCGGCGAGCCGGGCGGGTTCGTCTGGCTCGGCTGCGCCGCCTGAAGCTCGGAATGCGGGTCGACGAAGACCAGCGCCTTGCCGCCCCGGAGCACAAACTGGTCGATTGCGAACAAGGTCTTGGGCGGCAGGTTTTGCGGCTGCACCAGCATCAGCACGTCGACATCGGCCGGGATGGCGTCGAGGTCGGCGCCGAGGGTGTCGACCTTGTCGAGCTGCTGCAATTGCTCGAGCACCGCCATCGGCTGGGTCGGCCGGCCCTGCATCGCCGCCATCATGTCGCCCTGCAACGGCAGCGAGCTGATCAACCCGACGACGGTCTTTTTGGGGAACGCCAGAGAATGGACGAGCTTGGTCAAATCGTATTCGAGAAAGCGCTCGCGCTCGGGTGAAAAGAACGGGATGACCTGCTGGTCGTCGGTCGAATTGGTCGCGGCGAGACCGAAATAGACGTGGTCGCCCTCGCGGTCGAGCGGCACCGCCTGCAACCCGAACGCCATCGCCCGGTCCTCGACATTCGAGAACGGCTGCGGGTCGTAGGTTTCGAGGCGGAGCTTGCCGTGCGCCGCCGCGACATACTGGTCGAGCAGCTCGCGCACACGCTGGGCATAGACACCGTAAGCCGGGACCTCGTTGCCGAGCCGGTTCGAATAGTAAAAGCGCAGTGTGATCGGCTCGTCGATATGGGCGAGCGTGTGCAACGTGCCGGGCGAGAGGGTGTAGAGGTGGTCGGCGGTCAGGTCGAGCCCGACGTTGAGCCAGCGGCCGATCACAATGTTGGCCGCGATCAGCAACAGCGCAATGCAGACGAGGGCTGCCACCGCCGTCGCTCGACGCGAGGCAAAAAAACCGCGGGCGGGATCGGAAGAGGTCATCTCGGACTGTTTCTCGGCGTGCTACTCGGCTTTTTCGAGGTCGACCAGAATCGCGTTGGCGAACAGAAACGCGATCATGACCGACACGAAATAGGCGACGTCGCGGACATCGATGACGCCGCGGGTGATCGAGCTGAAATGGGCGATAAAGCTCAGTTGCGCGCAGGCGTCGATCAGCCATTGCGGCGCCCAGCCCTGCAACGCGCCAAGCACCGCCGGCGAACCCGCCGCGGTGAAGACAAAGGCAAGGGCGGCGGTCACGACAAAGGCGATGACCTGGTTCTTGGTTGCCGCCGAGACAAAGGCGCCGACCGCGAGCAAGGCGCCCGCCATCAGCCAGCTACCGATATAGCTCGCCAGGATCACGCCGTTGTCGGGATGGCCGAGAAAGTTGACCGTCAGCCAGAACGGAAAGGTCAGCGCCAGCGCCACACCGGCAAAGCACCAGGCGGCGAGGAATTTTCCGACGACCGCCTCGGTCATCCGGATCGGCAGGGTCAGGAACAGCTCGATCGTGCCGGACCGGCGCTCCTCGGCCCACAGCCGCATCGACAAGGCCGGGATCAGCACGAGGTAGAGCCACGGATGAAACGCGAAAAACGGCTGCAGATCGGCCTGCCCGCGGCCAAAGAAGTTGCCGACGAAAAATGTCAGCATCCCCGCCATCACCAGAAAGATGACGATAAACACGTAGGCGAGCGGCGTCGTGAAATAGCTGACGAACTCGCGCCGAAAGATGATCAGGGTGTTGCGCATCGCCGAGGGCTCAGGCCACGGCCGGAAGAGCGACGGGTTCGGGGGGTGCTGTGGTGATGTCGCGAAAGACGTCGTCGAGCCGGCCGTGCTCGACCCGCAGCAACGTGACCTGCCAGCGATGGGCGCGGGCGAGGTCGGCAACGTCGGCGACGGTGTCTTCGCCGTCGCGCGGAAAGATCAGCAGCCCCTCGCCGTCGCCGTCCCTGACCGCCTCGACCGACGCCACCGCCGGCAGCCGCAGCAACTCGGCGCGCAATTGCTCGGGTGCGGCACCGCTCGCGACCAGCCGCACCGCATTGTGACGGCGCGAGCGGCGCGCCAATTCCCCCGGCGTCGCGTCGGCGAGGATGCGGCCATGCGCGATGATGATCGCCCGGCTGCACACCGCCTCGACCTCTTCGAGCAGGTGGGTCGAGATCACGATCGCCTTGTTCGGGCGCATCTCGTCGATGATCTTGCGCATCTCGTATTTCTGGTTGGGGTCGAGCCCGTCGGTCGGCTCGTCGAGGATCAGCACCTGCGGGTCGTGCAGCAATGCCTGAGCGACCCCGACCCGGCGGCGATAGCCCTTGGACAGGGTGTCGATCGGCTGGTGCATGACCTCGGCGATGTGGATCGTCTCGACGATGCGGCCGATGCGCCGCTTTGCCTCGCGGCCGGAAAAGCCGCGGATGTGGGCGATAAAGTCGAGAAACTCGGCCGGCGTCATGTCCGGGTAGGCGGGCGCCCCCTCCGGCAGGTAGCCGATGCACCGTTTCGCGGCGATTGGTGCTTCGAGGATGTCGTGGCCGCAGATCACGGCGGTCCCGGCATCCGGCGCCACAAACCCGGTGATCATCTTCATCGTCGTCGACTTGCCGGCGCCGTTGGGGCCGAGAAACCCCAGCACCTCGCCGCGCTCGACGGCGAACGACACGCCGTTGACCGCGATCAGCGGGCCGAAATGTTTGACCAGATGGCGGATATCCAGCATAGAGCGGACCCCTAGCATGGCGGCGTTCTTTTGCCACAACCGGGCGGCGCGCGCATTGCGGCGCAACGGCGCAGCGGCGAGACGCATCGGCGCATGGCCCGGCCGGGACGCCGTCGCGGCCGGAGGCGACGCACCGCACCCTGCCCCGGGCGGCCTTCGATGATACGGCGAGCGCGGCTTTGTTCGGGACTGGTGATGCTCGCCTATGTGACGATGCATCTCTCGAACCATGCCCTCGGCCTGGTCTCGCTCGGCGCGATGGACCGGGTGTTGGGCTGGGTCGTCTGGTTCTGGTCGCTCGCGCCGGCCTTGGCGCTGCTCTACGGCGCCTTTCTCGTCCATTTCGCTTTGGCGCTGTGGGCGTTGTGGGAACGGCGCACGATCCGTCTTCGCACCGGCGAATTGACCCAGATCGTGCTCGGTTTCGCGATCCCGATCCTGCTCGTCCGCCACGTCGTCGCAACCCGCGTTTCCGACGAGTTCTTCGGCACCTACGATCTGTATTACTCCTATTTACTTTGGATTTACTTTGTCCATTCGCCTTGGGCCGGGGTGCAGCAGATGGCGACCCTGGTCGTCGCCTGGTCGCATGCGATGCTCGGTCTGCATTTCTGGCTCAAGGTCAGGCCGTGGTACGCCCAGCTGCAACCGGCGGCGCTGGTCGGCGCGGTGCTGGTGCCGGTGCTGTCGCTGCTCGGGGTGACCGAGGCCGGGCGCCAGGTCGCCGCCCTTGCCGCCGACCCCGCCTGGGCCCACCAGGCCTTTGCCTATATGAGGCTGCCGTCGCCGGCGGCGCAGCAGAGCCTCGACCAGATCGCGCGCAGTCTCAGCTGGGTGTTCGGCGGCTTGGTCGCGGCGGTGTTGCTGGCGCGGCTCGGCCGCCGCCTGTGGCGGCGCCGCCACGGCCTCGTCCGCATCGCCTACCCGGACGGCCGCTTTGTCGAGGTGACGCCCGGCACCAGCGTGCTCGAAGCGAGCCGCAGCGCCGGCATCCCGCACGCCCATATCTGCGGCGGCCGTGGACGCTGCTCGACCTGTCGTGTGCGGGTGCGCGGCGACCTCGGCAGCCTCGATCCGCCCGGCGAGAGCGAGCGGCGGATTCTGCGACGCATCGGCGCCACGCCCAATGTCCGGCTCGCCTGCCAATTGCGGCCAAAGGGTGCGGTCGAGGTGACGCCGCTGCTGCCGGCCTTCGCCTTTGCCAGGGACGGCTATCGCCGGGTCGATGTCGCGCAGGGCAGCGAGCGCGAGATCGCGATCATGTTCACCGACATCCGCGGTTTCACCGCGCTCTCCGAGGGACGGTTGCCCTATGACGTCGTGTTCATCCTGAACCGCTATTTCGCCGCGGTCGGGCGCTCGGTCGAGAGCACCGGCGGGCGCGTCGACAAGTTTCTCGGCGACGGGGTCATGGCCTTGTTCGGCATCGACAGCGGCGCCGAGGAGGGCTGCCGCGGCGCGCTCGCCGCCGCCCGGCTGATCTCGCAGCGGATGACCGAGCTGAACACGTCGCTGACCGGCGAAATCGACCAGCCGCTGCGCATCGGCATCGGCATCCATGCGGGGCCGATCATCATCGGCGAGATGGGTTACGGCGGGACCTCGTCGATCACCGCGATCGGCGACGCGGTCAATACCGCCAGCCGGCTCGAAGAGCTGACCAAGGAATATGGCTGCGAGCTCGTCGTCTCGGAAACGGTGGTGGGGCGCGCCGGGGGCGACCTCTCGGCCTTCCCCAGCCACGAGATCGAAATCCGCGGCAAGCGCGACAAGCTCGCCGTCAGAACCCTGCCCTCCGCCGCCGACCTCCCCGCATCCGGCGCTGCTCCGATCCGCGCGCCCGAACCGGCGGCCGCCGCGCAGCGGAGCTCGCGGGCTTTGCCGCATTCTTGAAGCACCCCCCAGGCTTGCTTGCCGAATGCCGCGCATCATTTGCGGCCCAGCAATCCGCAGATGGGGACTTTGTTGCTAACTGGTGGTATAAATTAGACATTTGGTGACGCCATCTTCTTCCGTCATGCCCGCGAAGGCGGGCACCCAGGGTAGCCAATTCCGTGCTCGCGGCCCTGGACCCCCCCTTTCGCGGGGCGACGACAGAGAGAGATGGTTTGTATTATCTGTCTGATCCGCACCGTTAGCAGGCTGCTGAAAAAGGGTGGCGAAATTTGCGCATTGTGATCCCTTGGGGTGGGGGAAGGGGGTGACGATGCGCGGCGATGATACGATTTACGGCAGCCTTTTCAGCTACATAGACCTTGAGAAGCGGATCCGGGCGGATCACCCGCTGCGGGTGATTCGTGCGATTGCCAATGCCGCGCTCAAATCGCTGTCTGGCGCGTTTCAAACGCTCTATTCGCCGCTCGGCCGCGAGTTGATCCCGCCGGAGCGGCTGCTGCGCGCCTTGCTGCTGCAAGCGTTCTATTCGATCCGTTCGGAGCGACAGCTGGTCGCGCGGATCGACCATGATCTGTTGTTCCGCTGGTTTGTCGGCCTCGGCATCGAGGACCCGGTATGGGACGCCACCACCTTCACCAAGAACCGCGACCGGCTGCTGGAGGGCGATGTGGCGGCCCAGTTTCTCGCCGCGGTGCTGTCGCAAGACCAAGTCAAGGCATTGTTGTCCATGAGCCGGCGCACATCCGACGCGCTACTGCCGCCCTGGTCGGCGTCCAATGCGACCTGCCGCAAAAGCCCGCCCGCCCCTGCAATACCCATCGCTGCGAAGGCCAGAGCGCCTAAAATCAGCATTTTTTCAGCACCCTGCTAGCTCCGCCGGCGGCGGAGCAGACCCAGGCCAAACAGCGCGGTGCCGAGCAGCGCCAAGCTGGCGGGCTCGGGAACTGCGAGTTGCGAAACGGCGACAAGCGTCGTATCGGACGGCATCGTTATGTCCGAATTCGGCAAGTCCAACAGCCCGACAGCCAGAGTGCCGGCCGGTAGACCGATCAGGCAGGCATTCGAGTCGACGACGTCGCACGTCGCCAGTGTCAAATTCCCCGTCAGGTCGGTCAGAGAGGAAACACCGCCGGAACCGGCCCAGACCTGGAACACCTCGGGCCCTTGCACCGAGCCGATGATCACGTCGCTGATCGCCTTCGAGGCGACGACTGCCACCGAGGCGTGAATACCGACCTCGCAGTCGTGAACGTTGGTATTGGGACTGTTCGCCACATCGGTGCAGGCTGACGGTGGGCCGGCGGCGTTTTCGCCAAGACCGCTCTCCACAAGCGAATTCGTCGGCGGCCCGGGCGGGCTCGTCAGCGGCTTCAGCGTGAGCGCCGTTGCCGTCGTGAACGTATCGCTGTAGCCGGTGGCGGTGAAGGTGCTGCCGTTGGCGGTGAAGGTTTGCCCGTTTGCGCAAACGAGGCCTTCGTCGCCCGAACTCGAGCTGCATCCGCCCGGAGTTGGCGTCAGCGCGCCGAAATCGATTTCCACATCGGCCTTTGCCGCACCCGCCCCGGCGGCGAGCGCGATTGCAACCAGCGCTGTCGCCTGTGCCAGACGCCGTAAAACAGAGACGGTCACAGAGAGTGCTCCTTTCGAATCTAACCCTAAAGTACTGGCCGCTCGCGAGCGTAACCAGCATTGCCGCAGCGATGCGGCCGTTATGAACTCTCAAGCAAATGTAATGCCAAACGGCTTAAGCCCGCGAAAGCAAATAGTCTCAATGGTTAACAAGGTCTAGGCGCCGAAGAGTTTGTAAGAATTACCGACAATTTCCACGGCAAACGTACACGGGAGGGTCTCCGGAAAGTCTCCCTCCAGGCGGCTTTTTGCAAAGCAAAATGCGCGGCCAAACGCGGCCGAAATCCTTGCGCGGCGTTAGGATGAACTGAGCGGGCGGGATCGAAACCGCATGTCTTCGCGCAAGGCGTAAAGAATTTCGACGCCCCGTCGCATATGTTTACGAGAACGGCGTCAGCGGCGGGCGCCCCGGGGCAAAGCGGATCGGGACGCCGCACGGCCCGGATTTTGACACGGCCCGGCTTCGGTCGGTCGGATCCGATGAAGCGACCCGATCGGCCGCCCTCCGCGCTGCGGCGACGCCTAGTCGAGGGCGAGCGGCTCGCCGTCGAGATCCTCGGCGCGCTCGACCTCGATCAGCACCGCGTGGCCGTGCTTTTGCGGGTCGCGATCCTTTTCGGGCTGGACCAGGCGGCGCCACACCTCCTCATAGACCGGCCCCGATTTGTAAACCTTGGCGCGGCCGTAGAACCGGGCGATGCCGCCCTTGGGCAAAATCCCTTCCTCGCGCAGTTGCGGCTTTCTGAAATAAACCGTCAGCTGGGTGCCGTCGCGCAAATTGGCGTGGGTCGAGCCCTTGCCGCGCTCCCACAGCGCCAGGTGCTCGTCGTCGTAGACCATCGTGCCGCCGCGCGGCGTGATCTGGGCGAACCCGCTCGGCAACACGCTGCCGACCAGGCACACATTCGCCGGAAAGGCGGTGTCGATGTGCGAGTGCAGAATTTTTGGGATTTTGGCCATCATGCCTCCTCGAGCTTTGTCCTGTAGTTGTTGTCGAGCCACCAGACGCGGTACTCGCCATAGGTGATCGGCGGGTATTTCGCCGGGTGGCGGTCGTCGCAGCAGGTCGGCAGGCACACGATCGGATGGTCGATGCGCGGCGTGTAGAAGAACGGCGTCGAATAGCGGTCGCGGCCGCTCAGATTGACCGCGAGATGCTCGGTCGACAAAAACCGGTCGTTGGTCCAGCGCCGGCACATGTCGCCGGAATTTATGATCAACGAGCCGGGAACGCGCGGCGCCTTGATCCAGCCGCGACCGTGCGGGCGGATGTACAGGCCCTCGACATTGGCCTGCGGCAACACCGTAAAGAAATTGGCGTCGGTGTGCGGCGCCAGCCCGAACTGGTTCGGCTGATAGGGTGTCGCCGGGAAATGCGACAGCCGCAATACGCATTGCGCATCCTCGAAAGCCCGGTCGAAATAGGCTGGCGGCAGATCGAGCGCCGCGGCAAAGGCGGGCAGCAGCCGACGCGAAAACGCTTCGAGCGCGTCCCAGTAGCGCAACAAGAAGTCGCGGAACCCCGGCAGGCCGGGGGGCCATTTGTTGGGCTCGCGGAACAGCTTTCCGGCCAATACCTCGGGATCGTCGAGCCGCCGCTCGCGATCCATAAAAAAGGCGGCGTTGAGGTCGGGCTTGGTGTTGTCGTTGACCGTTGAAGTACGCACCGAGTAGCCGCCCGAAGCGAGATAGCCGGTGAACCCGTTGCCGTTGCCGCGGTCGGTGCCCAGCGCCAATTTTTCAGCGAGCGGCAGCGCGTGGAAGCGCCGGGTCTGCTGGCCGACGCCGTCGAGAAGCTCCGCCCCGATCCCGTGGTTGACGACGATCAGAAACCCGATGTTTTCGAGTGCTTCGCGCAGTTGTCGCGCGACGTCTCGAAGCGCGCCCGGTGCCCCGTCCAGGTAGTCGGCGAGATCGATGATCGGAAAATCGGCGCTGCCCGCGGCGGCCAGCTCGTCGAGGGTGATCTTCGTCCTCGTCACCGCCGCTCCCTCCGTCCTGCTCACCGCTGGCCGGCCGCGAAACGCCCGAGCATCTCGATCAGGTGGGTGATGTCGGCCTGCAATTGGGGAAAGTTCGAATTCTTCTGCAGTGTCTTCTGGTCCATGTAGAGGGCGCGGTCGACCTCGATCTGCAGACTGTGGCGGCGGGCCGCCGGCCGGCCCTGGCGCTTGACGATTTCCACTCCCTTGTAGATTTCGTTGATCCGCACGTCATAGCCGCGCCGCCGCAGCACACCTGCGACAAAATCGGTGAACTCCCCGGCGCAGGTCGTGCCGTCGCGGTCGCCGAGGACAAAGTCGGCGGGCCGGCCGATGTCGCGGGCGCTGCGCTTTGACGGCATCGAATGGCAGTTGACGTGCCAGACCGCGCCGAATTTGGCGTGGAGCCGGGTGCAGGCCTCGTCGAGCACGCGATGATAGGGGGTGTGGCAGCGCTCGATGCGGGTCAGGACCTCGTCGACGGCAAGCTTGCCCTCATAGATCGGCGTGCTCGGCCGCGCGACGCGGCGCACCAGACCCAGTCCGGCACGGGTGTTTTGCGAGGGCTTGAGCGGGGTCGGCCAACGGCCGTCGATCAAGGCCTCGTCGATGTCGTCGACCCCGCGGTTGGGGTCGAGATAGCTCCGCGGAAAGAGTGCCCCGATCAAGGTGGCGCCGCATCCGGGTGCAGCGGCGTAAAGCTCGTCGACAAACGCGTCCTCGGCGCGGCGCAGAGTTTCGAGCGGGCAGGTAAAGCGGAAATCCGCGGGGTAATTCGTGCCGCTGTGCGGCGAGTCGAAAACCAGCGGCACTTCCGCGGTTGCGGGGTCGCGTCGCCACAACACGCCGGGAATTTCAAAGCTCATTCGGTCCGGTTCAATTTCTTGCATGACGCCCCGCGCCTGCGATCCGCGGATTGTCGCTGCGCCCGCGGCCGATTGCACTCCGAGAAGGCAAATTTATGAGTTGCCCGCCGGCGGAGCAAGCCGCGCGGTAGTGCTGGCGCCGCCGGATGATTGCGCCTAACGTCGGCGGATGAACGCGGCGATCGGCAGCGTCGAGATGGTGCGCCGGCTTGTCGGCTTCGACACGACGAGCCGCGGCTCGAACTTGCGGCTGATCGAGTTTGTCCGCGACTACCTCGAGGGCTACGGCGTCGCCAGCGAGCTGGTCTTCGACGAGACCGGCGACAAGGCCAACCTCTACGCCACCTTGGGACCGCCGGGGGTTCGCGGCATCATGCTGTCGGGCCACACCGACGTCGTCCCGGTCGACGGCCAGGATTGGCACAGCGACCCCTTTGCCGTGCTCGCCCAGGACGACCGCCTCTACGGCCGCGGCACCGCCGACATGAAAAGCTTTGTCGCAGTGGCGCTGGCGCTGCTGCCGGGCATCGCCGCGCGTTCGTTGCGCGTCCCGGTTCATCTTGCCTTTTCCTATGACGAGGAGGTCGGCTGCCGCGGCGCGCGCCGGCTCGTGGCGGCGATCGGCGCCCGGCCGGACCGGCCGCGCCTGTGCATCGTCGGCGAGCCGACGATGATGCAGCCGGTGACCGGCCACAAGGGCAAGCGCAGCTTTCGCTGCCGGGTGCACGGGTTCGAGTGCCATTCGGCCTTGACCCATCTCGGCGTCAACGCGATCGAGGCGGCGGCCGAAATGGTCGCCCAACTCAAGGCGATGGCGCGGCGCAAGCGGGAATTGGGGCCGTTCGACCCGGACTACGCGCCGCCCTACACCACGATCCAAACCGGCGTCATCCACGGCGGCACCGCGCTCAACATCGTGCCCAAGGATTGCAGCTTCGATTTCGAGTTTCGGCTGCTGCCGGGCGACGATCCCGAGAGCGGGATCGCCGAATTGCGCGCCTTCGCCGCGGAAAAGCTGCTGCCCGAAATGCGCGCGGTGCGCCCGGAGACGACGATCGCGTTTGAAGAATTGAGCGCCTTTCCCGGTCTCGACACCGCCGCCGACGCCGAGATCACCCGGCTCGTCGCGGCGCTGACCGGCGCCAACGGCACCGGCAAGGTCGCGTTCGGCACCGAGGGCGGGCTGTTTCAGCAAGCCGGGATCGAGACCGTCGTCTGCGGTCCGGGATCGATCGAGCAGGCGCACAAGCCCGACGAATTCATCGATCTCGACCAGATCGCGCAGTGCGAGAAATTTATTGGCCGGCTGTTCGAGCGTGTCCTCGCCTGATCGGGGGGCAGCGGCGCCGGCGCGCGCCGTGCTCTTCGATCTCGGCGGCGTCCTCGTCGACTGGAACCCGCGCCACCTCTATCGCCAAATATTTGCCGAGGAGCGGGCGATGGAGGAGTTCCTCGCGACGATCTGCACCCAGGCGTGGAACGAGGAGCAGGATTGCGGGCGGCCCTTTGCCGAAGGCGTGCGGCTGCTCGTCGAGCGCCACCCGCATCTCTCCGCGGAAATCCGCGCCTATGATGCGCGCTGGCACGAGATGCTCAAAGGCCCGATCGAGGACAGCGTGGCGCTCCTCGGCGAATTGCGCACCCGCGGGGTTGCCCTCTTCGCGCTGACCAACTGGTCGGCCGAGAAATTCGCGCTCGGGCGCGACCGTTTTCTGTTTTTCGAGTGGTTCGCCGGGATCGTCGTTTCGGGCGAGGAGCGGGTCAAAAAGCCGGACGCGCGGATTTTCGAGCTCGCGATCCGCCGCTTTGGCCTGGCCCCGGTCGCGACGTTGTTTGTCGACGACTCGGCGGTGAATGTCGCCGCCGCGGCCGGGCTCGGGTTGCGGACGCACCATTTCACCGGCGCCGCGCGGTTGCGCACGGCACTTGTCGAAAACGGCCTGCTGCCGGCGTGACCTGCCCGCCGATCGGGTGCAAGATGTGGCCCGGTCTTTTACCAGAGAGCCGGAGCGCCGCGTGCCCGAGCCGAATTACGCCGTCGAGCTGACCCCGCCCGACATCGAGCCCTACCGCGCCGGCAACACCGGCGTCGAATACGTGACGACCCTCGACAGCGGCGTCGCCGGGCCGCATGTGCTGGTGACCGCGCTGACCCACGGCAACGAGATTTGCGGGGCGGTGGCGCTCGACCGGCTGTTGCGGGCCGGGCTGCGGCCGCGCCGCGGCCGGCTGACCCTCGCTTTCGACAATGTCGCGGCGTATCGCAGCTTCAATCCGCGTTATCCGGTCGCCTCGCGCTTTGTCGACGAGGATTTCAACCGGCTGTGGGACGAGGCGACCCTCGACGGCGCGCGGCAGTCGGCCGAGCTGGTTCGCGCGCGGGCGCTGCGCCCGTTCGTCGACGCCGCCGACTTTCTCCTCGACATCCATTCGATGCAGCATGCGACGGCGCCCCTGATGCTGGCCGGGACCCTCGACCGGTCGGTCGCGCTGGCGCGCCGGGTCGGCATCCCCGAGCTGATCATCTGCGACGCGGGCCACGCCGCCGGCAAGCGTATGCGCGACTACGGCCCGTTTGGCGACCCGGCCTCGGAAAAGACGGCATTGCTGATCGAGGCCGGGCAGCATTGGCTGCGCCGCACCGGCGAGGTCGCGAGCGACGTGATGCTGCGCTTTCTGGTGGCGCTCGGCATCCTGGCGCAGGAGGACGCAGCACCAATCGGCGGCCCCGATTTCGCCGGCCAGCCGCGCCAGCGCGTCATCGAAGTCACCGAGGCGGTGACGATCACTAGCGATCGGTTCGAATTCGCCGGCGATTTTCGCGGTCTCGAAGTGCTGACGCCAAAGGGTACCCTGATCGGCCGTGACGGCGGCCGCGAGGTGCGCACCCCTTATGACGAGTGCGTGCTGATCATGCCGTCGCGCCGCTCGGGCAGGGGCCAGACCGCGGTCCGTCTCGGCCGTTATGTCGGCTGAGGGCGCGACCCCGAGGCGCGCGCTCGCCGATGCCGCAGCCGTTCTCCCGGTCAAGCGCAGCTTTCCGCCGATTGTCGACGAGCGGGCGCGGGTGCTAGTGCTGGGAACCTTGCCGGGCGAGGAATCACTGCGCCGGCAGCAATACTACGCCCATCCGCGCAACCTGTTCTGGCCGATATTGTATGCTTTGTTCGACGCGACGCCAGCGGCCGACTATTCCACCCGGCTCGCCTTCGCCGCGAGTCAGCGGGTGGCGGTGTGGGATGTGTGCATGGCCGGCGAGCGCGAGGCCAGCGCCGACGCGACGATCCGCCGGGAAATCCCAAACGCGATCGACCGGCTGCTCGACGCCTATTCGCTGATTGGCGCGGTCGTGTTCAACGGCGGCGGCGCCCGCCGCCTCTACGACCGGCATTTCCCGCGCCGACCCGGCCTCGTCTATCTGGCGATGCCGTCGACCAGCCCTGCCCACGCCCGGCTCGACTTCGCCGCGAAGCTCGCGCAATGGACCGCGCTGCGGGAGGCGCTGGACGGGGACGCTTAGTCAGCGGATCGGAGGAGCGCAATAATTTCTGGTGAAAAATCGTGCAACCAGGCGTCGTCTCCGAAAACAGTCGCGTCGCAACTCGGTTCGAGGGCTTCTTTTAACTCAGATACGCCAAAGGGTGATGCCCGACGTCAAGGCGACACCGCCACGTCGTCCCACGCACAGCGGCATCGCTTTTTATCGATGCTAGGACCGGGCGCGAGCCGATTTGAGCCGACACGACACCTCGTTGTATGAGCTTGAGATCGTCGTTATGTACATGTGATGGTCAGTTTTTACACAACGAGCCCGAGATGCGGACAAATATCGAGATCGACGACGAATTGATCCGGGAGGCGCTCCGGCTGACAGGACTCAAAACCAAACGCGCAGTCGTCGAAGAAGGCTTGCAGACGCTGATCCGCCTAAAGCGTCAGAGAAAGATCCTCGACCTTGCGGGCAAGGTTCATTGGGATGGCAACGTCGACGACAGTCGTGATCCGTCCGACCGGTGATCATGGTAGACAGCTCGGTCTGGATCGACCATTTCCGCAATGTGGCGAGCGCCCCGGCTTTGCGTCTACGTGCACTGATCGATCGAGAATTGCTGCTTGTCGGGGACCTCGTGCTTTGCGAGGTGTTGCAAGGCGTCCGCTCTGAAGCGGAGGCTGGACTGGTCGAGGACGCCTTGCGAGAGTTCGAATTGGTCAGCTTGATCGACCCTCAGCTGGCAATCGTGGCAGCCGCCAACTACCGCCTGCTGCGCTCCCGAGGAGTGACGGTGCGTACGACGGTCGATCTCGTCATCGGCACGTTCTGCATCGAGTGCGGCCACGCTCTGCTCCACAACGACCGCGATTTCGCGCCGATGGAGCGCTTTCTCGGCCTGCAAGCAGCCTGAGCCATTGCCGTGCTCCCGGGTCACCCAAGCGGGGCGAACAGGTGCTCGATGTCGCCGGCGGCGAGCGCGGCGCCGGAATTGCCGCCCGCCTCGTAGATGCCGGCGGCGAGCGCTTTTTTGCGCTGCTGCAATTCGAGCATCCGCTCCTCGACCGTGCCCTGGGCGACGAGCTTGTAGACAAAGACCGGCTTGTCCTGCCCGATGCGGTGGGCGCGGTCGGTAGCCTGGTCCTCGACCGCCGGGTTCCACCACGGGTCGTAGTGGATGACGGTGTCGGCGGCGGTGAGGTTGAGCCCGGTGCCGCCGGCCTTGAGGCTGATCAGGAACAAAGGCGCCTTGCCCTTCTGAAAGCGTACGACCGGGCGGGTACGGTCGGCGGTGTCGCCGCGCAGCTCGACAAACTCGATGCCGGCCTCAGTGACCGCCGGCTTGATCAGGTCGAGCATGCTGGTGAATTGCGAGAACAACAGAATGCGGCGGCCGTCCTCGATCAGCGCCGGCAGCATCTCCATCAGATGCGCAAGCTTGGCGCTGGCGGCGACCCGGCGCGCCGCGGCGAGCTTGACGAGACGCGGGTCGCAGCACACCTGGCGCAGCTTCAGGAGCGCGTCGAGCACGATGATGTGGCTGCGCGCGAGGCCCTTGGCGGCAACCTCGCGGCGCACCTTTTCGTGCATCGCCAGGCGCACGGTCTCGTAGAGATCGCGCTGCGCACCGGCGAGCTCGAGCGGGCGCAGAATCTCGGTCTTCGACGGCAGGTCGGCGGCGACCAGCGCCTTGGTCCGCCGCAGCAGAAACGGCTTCAGCCGTGCGGCGAGCACGGCGCGGCGGTCGTTGTCCTGCTTTTTCTCGATCGGCGTGCGGAAGATGCGGGCAAAGCGCTTGGCGTCGCCGAGCAGCCCCGGCATCAGAAAGGCGAACTGCGACCACAGCTCGCCGAGATGGTTCTCCATCGGCGTGCCGGTCAGGCACAGCCGCTGCCGCGCTTCCAGCCGGCAAACGAGCGCGGTGATCTTGGCAGCGGCGTTCTTGATCGCCTGCGCCTCGTCGAGCACCGCGATGTGCCAGGCGACCGGCAGCAGATGCTCGGCGTCGCGCAGCAGCAGCGCATAGGTCGTGACCACCAGATCGGCATTCTCGATCTCGGCAAAGCGCTGCATCCGGTCGGGACCGTGCAATGACAGGACCCTGAGCTCGGGGGCCAGGCGTGCGGCCTCAGCAAGCCAGTTGGGGACGACGCTGGTTGGGCAGACCACAAGACAGGGCCGGTCAAGCCGGCCCTCGCGCTTTTCGACGATGACATGGGCCAGGGTCTGCACCGTCTTGCCGAGGCCCATGTCGTCGGCGAGGATGCCGCCGAGCTCGTATTCGCGCAGGAATTGCAGCCAGTCGAGCCCGTCGCGCTGATAGGGCCGCAGCTCGGTCCGCAGACCGGCGGGCGGGTCGATCTTGGCGACCCCGACGAAGTTCGCCAAGCGCTCGGCCAGTCGGCGAAGCCTCTCGCCGCCGAGCCAGCGCAGCCCGATCGCGGCTTCGAGGGCGGCGAGCCCGACCGCAGCACCGGCCGGGATCTCGATCCGGCCTTTGTCGGACAGGATTTCAGGGTGATACAGCTCGACCAGGGTCGCGAGGATCGCCTTGGTGCGGTCAAGCGGCAATGCCACATGCCTGCCGTCGGGCAATGCGCCAAACACCTTGCCGTTGCGCGCCAGCGCGTCGAGCCCGTCGGGTGTGCCAAGATCGTGCAGCCGCGCCAAGAGCGAGGTCATGACCGGCAGCAACGGCATCATCTCGCCGTCGATCTCGACCCCGAGATCGAGCGAGAACCACCAGCCGCCCCCTTCTTCGACCGCGGCCACCCATTCGCCGCCGCCGTCGAGGACGCGATGGCCAAAGCCGTCTTCGATCTCGATGCGCCAGCCTTCGCGCTCGAGCTGCGGCGCCGCCTCGTACAGGAATTCCGGCCATGCCGCGGGATCGTCGAAAGAGAGGGCGACATGTCGGGCATCGGCCGGCTCGGCGAGCTTGAAGCGCGTGAGGCCGAAGTTGTCGAGCCGTTTTTTGGCGGCGCGCTCGGCGCTGAGATTGCGGCGGCGCACGATGATCTTGCCGTCTTCGAGGGTGCGCAGCTCGCGCGGCGCATTGTCGAGATCGATCGACACCCCGCCATAGGCGTAGCCGAGCAGTGCTGCATCGATGCTCTGCTCGACCTCCCTCCGGCTCCAGTCCCAGTAGTCGCGGCGGCACTTGCGCCGGCCGAGGACGAGGATCGGAACCGGCCTCTCGGCGCGCGCCTCCTCGACCAGGTCGGCGCGCGGCGGCGGCAGCGCCAAGCCCGGAAGATCGCAGGCAAAGCGGCCGGCGACCGCCGGCGCCTGCTCGATCGTGACCGGCGGCGCCGACAATGCCACTTTGACGAGCGCGCGGGCGATGTCGAAGGCAATCGGCCCGGCGACATTCCGATCGGGGTCGACATACCAGGGCGCCGCGGCGGGCAGGACGACCGCGCGGCCATCGTCGAGCTCGACCGCAATCGTCTGCCGCCCGTCACTGCCGAGCTGCCAGGCGAGCCGGCCCGGCAAGGGCGGACCCAAATCGAGCGGCGGCGCGTCGAGCTGGCGCCAGCGGCAGCGGCCGGTGGCGAGGATCCGCTGCATCAGCAGATCGACGAGGTCGGGATCTGCCGGGAGCGGCGGCGGCGACTGCCACAGCCCGCCGCTCAGCAGCCGCAGAAGGGCGCGGTCGTCGGGCTGCACGTATTTTGCGGTCGGGTTCTGCAGCTGCTGAAGCGGGCACATGCGGTCCGCACCCCAGCCGCCCGATTTCAGAACCCGCGCAACCCGAAGATCGAGGACAAAGGAGGCGCCGGGGCGCGGCGCGCGATCGAGGCGATAGACGATCTCCTCGGGCGCCGGCGCCGCGGTCGCGGCATGCGCGAGCTGGTGCAGCCACTCGCCGACCGGCCCGTCCAGCGGGTCCTTTTGGATCGGCTGAAGCGGCGGCGGGTTTTCCAATGCCGCCAGCAATACCGCCGCCGCATGCTTGCAGTTATGCCCGACCGGGCAACTGCAATGCGCGGAGAATTTGACCGGGTCGCTGCCGCCGATCTCGACCAAAACATGATAAGGACGCGGCCGCGTTCCCTTTACCGAGGCGATCAGCCGCCGCCCGCCCTTGTCGGCATGGAGGTCGCGGACCGCACCCCGGCGCTGATAGGGCCGCGCCTTGCCGATTTCTCCCGGAAAGCAGCGGTCGACGTCGTCCTCGTCAAACGGAAGCCATTCGCCTGCCGCCGCAAGGGTGTCGAAAGCCGGGAAGTCGTGCAATAGCGGCCTCCGTAGCGTGGGGAAAACCGGGACAGCGTCGAGGGCCGCGCCAGCCGTATTACCAAATAGGAGTGTGCGGCCGTCATCGCTGTCAAGAACGAGTGTCGGGGCCTATCCATCACTCGGCATTGGCGCCGCCGCCCCGCCCGAAAATGGATCGGGTTCCGAATCGCGTGCTAACATCCACGCTGACGCATAGCGCCGGGAGCGACCAGCGATGAACCGCGAGTTCGAGACGATCCGGGCGGAGGACCGCGGCGACGGCCTCGTGCTGCTGACCCTGAACCGGCCGCAGGTCGCAAACGCGCTCAACACGCAGATGGGTCGCGACCTGCTGGCCTTTTTCGAGACGGTCAATGCCGCGCCGGGACAAGCGCGCTGCATCGTCCTGACCGGTGCGGGCGAACGCGCCTTTTGCGCCGGCGGCGACCTCAAAGAGCGCAACGGCATGACCGACGACGAATGGCAGGACCAGCACCTGCTGTTCGAGCGCATGATCCGCGCCTTTATCGCGTGCCCCGTGCCGGTGATCGGCGCGGTCAACGGCGCTGCTTATGCGGGCGGCTGCGAACTGGCGCTGTGCTGCGACTTTATCTATGCCGCGGAGAGCGCGCGGTTTGCGCTGACCGAGGTGACGCTCGGCATCATGCCCGGTGCGGGCGGGACCCAACAACTGCCGCGCGCGGTCGGCGAGCGCCGCGCCAAGGAGATCATCCTGACCGGGCGTCCGTTTACCGCGCAAGAGGCTTACGGCTGGGGCATGGTCAACCGGCTGTGCGCGCCGGAGAATCTCGTCGAGGAGGCGCTCGCCACCGCCCGCCGGATCGCCGACAACGCGCCCATATCGGTGCGCCAGGCGAAGCACGCGATCCATTACGGGCTGCAGATGGACTTGGCCAGCGGCATGATGCTCGAAATCGAGGCCTACAACCGCATGGTCCCGACCGAGGACCGCCGCGAAGGCATCGCCTCCTTCAACGAAAAACGCAAACCGGTGTTTAAAGGCCGCTAGTGTCGTCCCACGGACAAAGATCGGCCGGTGCCCAACCCGGCCGGCGTTGAAGCAGCATGAGGCGCGCATGGGGGGAGCCTCGGCATCGCGCCCGAAGGGCAGTATAGTCGGTACGGTGCCGCACCGGAGGGCATATGACTATGAGTGAACAAATGGACGGCCTCACCAAGGCGCTCGCTGTTCGGGGAACAAACCTGCGCTACGAAGAAATTCCTGATCCGGTGCGGGAGGTGGCGCGGCAATGCGTGCTCGACTATCTCGGCTGCGCTGTCGCCGGGGCGGGCGACCCGCTGGTGGGCATGCTGCTCGACGAGATGGCGGAGGCGGGCGGAGCGGCGCAGGCGGCGATCGTCGCGCGGCCGCAGCGGCTGCCGGTATTGGCCGCGGCGTTGGTCAACGGGGCGGCGGGCCACGCGCTCGATTACGACGACGTCAACGTCGCGATGCCCGGCCATCCCTCGGTCGCGGTGCTGCCGGCGCTGCTGGCGCTCGCCGAGCAGCGGGGCAGCAGCGGCCGCGACGTGCTGACCGCTTTTGTCGCCGGCTACGAGGCCGCCTGCCGGGTCGGCATGGCGTTGCAGCCGGGTCATTACGCGCAGGGCTTTCATGCGACCGCGACGGTCGGATGCCTCGGTGCTGCGGCGGCGTGCGCGCGCCTGCTCGGGCTCGACCCCGAGCAAACCGCGACCGCGCTCGGCATCGCCGGGACCCAGGCGGCCGGCCTCAAATCCGAGTTCGGCACGATGTGCAAGCCGTTCCATGCCGGCAAGGCGGCGCAGAACGGGCTGCTGGCGGCGCGGCTGGCGGCTCGCGGCTTTTCGAGCCGGACCGATTTGATTGAATGCGTCCAGGGGTTTGCCGCGACCCACAGTCCCGATTTTTCGCCGGCGGCGGCGCTGGCGACACCCGCCGGCGGCTTCCACATCGTGGCCAACCTCTTCAAATATCACGCCGCCTGCTATTTCACCCATGCGCCGATCGAATGCGCCCGCGCAGTGCGTCGCGAAAACGGGCTGACCCCGGACCGGATCGCCGCCGTTACCGTGCGGATCGACGCCGGCATGGACCGCGTCTGCAACATTGCAAACCCGGTCGACGGGCTGCAAAGCAAGTTCAGCCTGCGTCAGACCGTGGCGATGGCCTTGGCCGGTGTCGACACGGCAAGCCTTACCGCCTATGGCGAGACGACCGCGCGCGACCCGGCCCTCATCGCCCTGCGCGAGCGGATCGCGATCGATTTCCAGCAGAACTGGCCGCAGACCGTCGCCGAGCTGGAGGTCGAGCTGGCCGACGGCCGGCGGGTCGCCGCGCGCCGCGATTCGGGCATCCCCGCCGCCGACATCGCCGAGCAGGGCCGCCGCCTCGCCGCCAAATTCGACAGCCTGGTCGAGCCGGTGATGGGCGGGGCGCGCGCCCGCGAATTGCGCGAAACGATCGCCGATCTCGACACGCTCGGCGACATCGGCGCCCTGACGCGGCTCGCGGCCGGCTGACGACAGCGGGCCTTATCGCATCTTTCCCGACAAAATTCGGACCGTCGCCCGCCGGCAGCGCACTTGTCCCGCAACGAGATCCTGGCTTTGGGCGAGTGAGATAATTGCTGCACTTCCGTGGTGCGTGCTTCGAGACGCACCCTTCGGATGCTCCTCAGCATGAGGAGTACCTTTGATGGGATTGAAGAAATTCCTCGTGCTGAGGAGGCTGCGAAGCGGCCGTCTCGAAGGACGCACGGCGCTTTTCCAGCACGACCGGATTTCCCCACACGCTCTTTGGTCGAGCGGTGCGGCGGGTCAATGACTTATTCGACTTCACACCGGCATTTCGACCCGGCTGGTAAGGATATCACAAGCTCTTTGAGTTATTCCGCCGTGGTGTTCCACTCCGATCGGGAGCCACGGCGATGCGGTTGCTGCGGCGGCGAGCAAATATTCCCCCGCTTGGGTTCAGGTGTGCGCTCGCGGCGCTCGGCTTCTTGGCAATCCTGATCATGCCGGCGTCGGCGCGGGCCGACGACCCGGCCAGCGCTTTCTTCGCGCGCTCCCCCCGGTATTTCAAAATTTGCGAGAACCAGACTTACGCGTTGTGTGCTGTCGCCGGCTGCTTTGTTTTCGACGGCCTCTCATATTGCAAATGCGATGTGAAGTCCGGCGACAGCATCAGCATCCCTTACGATTACGGTCGCCATAGGGATGTCTGCACAGCCAATGCCGAGGGCGAGAAAAACGGCTATATGATCAGCACCTTCAGCATCGCCCCCGCGGTCGTCGCCCCCTACGGCAACCAGGCGCTCTACGACTGCCCGGCCCGCACCTCGAACGGCGCCTACGCCCAGTGCGACGGCGGTGTCTGCTTTACCAGCAGCGAAGGCCGGTCATTCCCTGGCTTCGACAAGCCGCTCAAAAAAAACGAGATCATCTGCTCGTGCCCGATCACGGTCGCAAGCCCGATGGCGATGACCGGCTATCAGATCGCCGGTCCCTACCCCTGCCAGCAATCCTTTTTCCGGAACTGCCGAAAAGCCGTCACCAACAGCGAAACCGGAACCCAGATCTATGTCGGCGCCCCGACCGGCGCCGCCCGCGCCCTGACCCGCGAGCTTTACGGCCATGTTCCGCCGCTCAACGAGTGCCGCCTCGAATTTCATCCCTGGGGCGCGGAATAGCGAGCGGGCCGGTCGGCAGCGCGGCGATCAGCGCGAGGGCTGCCCGGACACGTCGCGCCGCGCCGCGGGGCGGCGTCGCTGCAGCCAGCGGGAGAAGCCATCGAGATAGAGATAAATCACCGGGGTCGTGTACAGGGTCAGCCATTGCGAGACCAGAAGGCCGCCGACGATCGCGACGCCGAGCGGCCGGCGCAGCTCCGATCCGGCGCCTGATTCGAGCGCCAGCGGCAGGCCGGCGACCAGCGCGCACACCGTCGTCATCAAAATCGGACGAAACCGCAACAGACAGGCCTGATGGATCGCCTCCTGCGGGCTCTTGCCCTCGGTCCGCTCGGCCTCGATCGCGAAGTCGATCATCATGATCGCGTTCTTTTTGACGATGCCCATCAGCAGGATGATGCCGATGATCGCGATCAGGGTCAGCTCGTAGCCGAACAGCATCAGGATCGCCAACGCGCCGACCCCGGCCGCCGGCAACGACGAGAGGATCGTGATCGGGTGGACAAAGCTCTCGTACAGCACGCCCATGATCACGTAGATCGCGGCGACCGCGGCCAGGATCAGCAGTGGGATCGTGACCAGCGACTGCTGATAGGCCTGGGCGGTGCCCTCGAAGGCGCCGTTCAACGTCGCCGGGGCGCCGATCTTCGCGCGCAGCGCGTCGATCGCGGCGACCGCCTGGCTCAACGCGGCGCCCGGCGCCAGATTGAAGGACAAGGTCACCGCCGGGAACAACCCCTGGTGATCGACCGTCAGCGGCTCGGCTTTGGTGACGAAGTGCGCCACCGCCGACAGCGGCACCTCCGCACCGCTGCTGCTCTGGACGTAGAGGTCCGACAAATCCGCCGGCTTTGACAAAAACCGCGGCTCGACCTGCAGGATCACCTTGGCCTGGTAGGTCGGCGAGTAGATCGTCGTGACCTGGGTCTGGCCAAACGCGTCGCCGAGGGTCGTGTCGACCGCCGACATCGACAGTCCGAGCTCGGAGGCGGTGTTGCGGTCGACCTCGACCGCTATATTGGGCGAGGCGATCTCCAGGTCCGACGCCGCATCCGTCAGGATTTTGAGCTTTTGCATGCCGGCGAGCAGGATCGGCGCCCAGTGGTCGAGCTCGGTCGAGCTGGCGTCGGTCAGCGTATATTGATATTGCGCCTGCTCGAGCCGCCCGCCGATATTGATGTCCTGACCGGCCTGCATAAAGATTTTGGCGCCGATGACGGCGTTAAAGCGGGGCCGCAGCCGGGCCATGACCTGCTGCACCGCCGGGCGCCGGCTGAACGGCTTTAGCTGGATAAACATCCGCGCGGTGCTTTCGCTGGCGTTGGCGCCGGTTGCTCCGGCAAAGCCGACCACCCCCGACACCGCCGGGTCGCGCGTGAAAATCCGCGCGCACTGGTTCTCGATCTTGGTCATCGCCGCGAACGACGTGTCTTGCCGCGCCTGCACCGCGGCAAAGATGAACCCGGTATCCTGCTCGGGAAGAAATCCCTTCGGGATCATCGCGTAAAGGACGCCGGTCAGCGCAATCAGGGCGAGCGTCAGCAGCAGCATCGGCAAGCGGTGCCGAAAGGTCCATTGCAGGCCGCGGTCATAGCCGTCGCGCAGCCGGTCAAAGCCGCGCTCGAAGAGGCCGCGCCGGCGCTTTTCCGGCTCGTTCTCGCGCGACAGAAACAGCGAGCACATCATCGGCGTCAGGGTCAGCGACACCAGCGCCGAATAAAGCAGCGTCAGCGTCACCGTCATCGCGAATTCGTGGAACAGCAGGCCCACCACCCCCGACATGAACAGGAGCGGGATGAACACCGCGATCAGCGACAAAGTCATCGATATGATCGTAAAGCCGATCTGTCCGGCACCCTTGAGCGCCGCCTCGAGCGGCGGGTCGCCCGCCTCGATGTAGCGGACGATGTTCTCGATCATGACGATCGCGTCGTCGACGAGAAAGCCGACCGAGATCGTCAGCGCCATCAGCGACAGATTGTCGATGCTGTAGCCGAGAAAATACATGCCGCTGAAGCTCGCGACGATCACGAGCGGCAGGGTGATGCTGGGGATGATCGTCGCCCACAGCTTGCGCAGGAACGCGAAGATCACCAGCACCACCAGCCCGACGGTCAGCGCCAAGGTGAACTCGACATCCGACACCGAGGCGCGAATGTTGGCGGAACGGTCGGAAACGAGGTCGACATGCACGGCGCGCGGGATCGATTGCTGGAGCCGCGGCAGCATCGCCTTGATCCGGTCGACGACCTGGATCGTGTTCGCCCCGGGCTGCAGCTCGATCAGCAGGAGCTCCGAGGGGGTGGTGCCGAACCAGCTCCCGGTGCGCGGGCTGACCGAGGAGTTGACCACCCGGCCGACATCCTTGAGCTCGACCGGCGCGCCGTTGCTGTAGGCGACGATGACGTTTTTGAATTGCGCGGCGTCGAACAGCTGGTCGTTGGTTTCGATCGGATATTGGGTTTTCGGGCCTTCGAGATTGCCCTTCGCCGCGTCGAGGGTTGCGTCCGACAGCGCCGTGCCGATTTGGCTGAGGCTGATCCCGCGCGCGGCGAGCGCCTCCGGGTTCACCTGGACGTGGACGGCAGGCTGCTGCTGTCCGGCGATGATGACCTGCCCGACCCCGCTGACCGTCGAGAGCTGCTCGGCGAGCATCACATTCGCGTATTGGTCGATCTCGTAAAGCGGCATCGCCCCCGAATAGATCGCGTAGATCAGCACCGGTCTTTCGGCGGGATTGGTCTCGCGATAGGTCGGGGGGGTCGGCAGCGTCTTCGGCAGAACGCCTTGCGCCTCGTTGATCGCGGTCTGCACGAATTGCGCGTCGGCGTTGATGTCGCTGGTCAGATTGAACTGCAGGGTGATGGACGTCGAGCCGAGCCCGCTCGATGACGACATGAACGACAAGCCCGGGATCGCGGTAAACTGCTCCTCGAGCGGCGTCGCCACCGTGTCGGCCATCGTTGCCGGGCTCGCCCCCGGCAATTGCGCCGAGACCGATATCGTCGGAAATTCGACACTGGGAAGCGCCGACACCGGCAGCAGCCGGTAGCAAATGACGCCGAACCCGAGCAGCGCCGCCATCAAGAGCGCGGTCGCGATCGGCCGGCGAATAAAGGGTTCCGAGATGGTCATGGAGGGTCAGTCGACCGCCGCGGCTTTGGGCGCCTGAACGCCGACCTCAACCCCGTTGTCGAGCCGGTACTGCCCGCTGGTGACGACGCGCTCGCCTGCTTGCAGGCCCTTGGCGACGACGGCGATGTTCTCTTGGGTCGCCGCCACCTGGATGCTGGCACGCGTGGCCTTGTTCGCCGGCCCGATGACGTAGACGTAGGGGCCGTTCGGCCCGGTCATCACCGCCGCGGCCGGAACCGTGAGCGCGTTGTGGCGAATGTATTCGACCAGGTGCGCCGCGACGAATGCGCCCGGCCACAGCCGCTCGCGCTGGTTGGGAAAGGTGGCTTCGAGCATGATCGTGCCGGTCGTCGTCGCGACCTGGTTGTTGATCAGGGTCAGCTTGCCCGCGGCCAGCAATTTGCCGGCCTGAGAATAAGCCTCGACAGTCAGCGCGCCTTTGGCCTGGTTCTCGCGGATTGTGTCGAGTTCGCTCTCGGGCACGCTGAAGCTGACAAAGATCGGCTGCATCTGGATGATCGTCACCAACGGCGTGACGCCGGCCGAGCTGGTCGTGCCGGTTGTCGAGGACTGCGTCGTGCCCGCTGCCTGGGCAGTGCCCGCCTGGGCGCTGCCCGACGCCTGCACGTAATTGCCGAGATCGACCTGAAGCGCACCGGCCATGCCGGCGATCGGAGCATTGATACGGCAATAGTCGAGATTTAGAGCGGCCGCGGCGACGTTGGCCTCGTCGAGCTTCACGGTTCCCTGGTCCTGCCCGACGACAAAGCTCTGGTCTTGCTCGGTTTGCGTCGCGATCGAGTTTTGCGCCTCGAGCCGCTGGTAGCGCGCGAGGTCCATCCTCGCCTCCGCCAGCAGCGCCTGGTCATGAGCGAGCTGCCCCTGGGCCTGGGCAAGGACCGCCTGATAGGGGCGCGGGTCGATCAGGAACAGCGGCTGTCCCCGAGTTACCTCGTCCCCCTGCTTGAAATAAATCCCGACAATCTGCCCGTTGACGCGCGGCGTCACATTGACGGTGTCGACCGACAGCACGGTTCCGAGCGCCGGCACCACCGCCGGCACGTCCTGGCGTTTGACCTCAGCGGCAGTTACCGGAACCGCGGCGGGCGCCGCCGGGGCGGCAGGAGCGCGGGCGGACGCGAGATCGACCAGCTTCCAGCAAACCAGTCCCGCCGCCAATGCCGCAGCGAGGGTCAGAGCGATTACCGATCCCCGCCGCAACGTTCTGGCTTCCTCTCAACGATGCGCATTAGGCGCAACAGCATGCGGCAAACAGAAGTTCCGCCGCGCGCCGCCGCGTGGAGCCGCCAATGCATCGAGTCCTGCCGAGCAACTCCAAAACGTCGTGCTTGAGAAAACCGCCACCGTCAAAGAAGACGTAACTACAGAATTCTTGCCCTGCCAGCAATCTGCTGCGACCCAGATCCGGTTGCTGTTATGACGATCAGGCTCAAGACTGACGATAGCTCATCAGCCCGGCGCCGGTCTTGGGCGGATGGGCGCGGATCGCCTCTTCGTTGGGCTCGGTGCCCCAGCCCGGAGTGTCGGGCACGACGATGTGGCCGTTCTCGAATTGCGGCGCCGCCGTAAACAGTTCGTGATCCCAAGGCAGGCGGTCGACGTCGACCTCCATGATGCGCAGATTGGGGGTCGCGGCGGCGAAGTGGACATTCATCATCGTCGCCAGATGGCCGTAGAAATTATGCGGCGCGATGTTGACCTCGAAGGCGTCCGCCGCGGCGGCGATCTTGGTCGACTGCCACACCCCGTTCCACACCGCGTCGATGATTGCGACATCCATCGACTGCTCGCGGAAATAGGGCAGGAATTCGCGCAAGCCCAAGAGGGTCTCGCACGAGCTGACCGGGTGCGGGCTGTTGCGGCGGATATGGGCCAGGGCTGCCGCGCTGTAGCTGTCGATCTCGACCCAGAACATGTCGAAATCGGCAATCGCCTTAAGAATCTTTACGTATCCCTCGGTCTTGGCGTTGAAGTTCAGGTCGAGCAGCAGGTCCATCTCGGCTCCGGCGCCGTCGCGGATCGCCTCCAGATGGGCGCGCAGGTTGCGCAGCACCGTCTTGTCGACGTTGAGCTCGGGCATGAACGGCACGCCAAAGCCCGGCCGCCAGCCGCGCGGCGTGCCGTCCTCATAGAGAAAGACATTGGTTTTCAGCGCGCCAAAACCTTTGTCGCGGGCCTCGGCGCCGATCGCGCGGACGCCGTCGAGCCCGGTGATCGCCGGCTTGTAGAAATTCGGATGGTTGATCCGCCAGGTCGCGCAATGCGACCAGTAAACCCGCACCCGGTCGCGTATCCTGCCGCCGAGGAGCGCGTGGCACGGCACCTTCAGCGCCTTGGCCTTCGCGTCGAGCACGGCGTTTTCGATGGCGCCCAGCCCCTCGCCGACAACGCCCCCGGCGGCCGGGCGGGTCAGGCAATAGAGCTCGGCGTAAATCCGCTCGTGCTCGAAGACATTTTGGCCCACGACCCGCGAAGCCATGCGCTCGACGACGGCGCTGACCCCGGGCGAGCCGAAACCCTCGTCGAACTCGCTCCAGCCGACGATGCCGCCGTCGGTGGTCAATTTCAGGAAATGATAGTTCCGCCATCCGGCGTCGCAGCGCAGGATTTCGAGACCGGCGATCTTCATCGCGCTCCCTCTTCGCAGTGAAGGGGCCAGCATAGCGTTGCCGTACCGCCGGCGCAGCGCGCGGCTTGCAGTGGGTCGATCGCGCCGCATCGCGTAAGATCGAGCAAGCCGCCGCGGCCGGTGCTTGACACGCACGCGGCCCGCAAGCATTGCTCATCCCCGGTTGCGAAATCTATTCGCCGCCTCAAGTACTTGTTAACGATAAATTATTGGGAGGACACGATGCGGACGTCGCTGTTCGGGCGGGCTTTTCCGATATTGCTGGCGGTGCTTTGCGGCGCGGGTCCGGCCGCCGCCTGGGATCGCGGTCAGACCGCGACGTTCGCCGTCCTGCCGAGCTTGCCGGGCAACACGCCTGTCGCCGTCGAAGGGCTGACCGTCGGTCCGGACGGCACGGTCTACACGCCGACCTTTGGCGTCAACAGCAAAGGCCCGGTCGCCGGCCCGCCGCACTTGTTCTCGTTCAGACCGGACGGCGTGCTTCGCTACAACGTGGCGCTGGTCAACCCGGCGCGCGCGCCGGCGCCGCAGCCGAGCACCACTCTTCTCGGGCTGGTGTTCCAGGCGTCGTCGAAGACCCTGCTGATTTGCGACCTGGCGCAGGGGATCGTCTGGCAGGCGGATCCGAAGACCGGCAGGTCGGGCGTGTTCATGAACACCGGGCTGGGCGCGGCTTCCGGCCTCAACGGGCTGACGTTCGACAAGGCGGGCAACGTCTACGTGTCCGACTCCTTCCAGGGGGTCATCTGGAAGACCGGACCCGCCGGCGGGACCCCGGTCAAGTTTGTCGACTCGCGAACCCTGTCGCCGGAGGCAGCGTCGGGTGTGATTCTGGTGCCGCCTTTCGGCGCCAACGGTGTCGAATTCAACAACGAATACACCGAGATGTACGTCGCCAACACCGCCTACCATTCGATTGTCGAAATCCCGGTCGCGCCCAACGGCGACGGATCGGTGTCGATCGCCGGATCGGCGGCGGTCCTGACCACCGGCATCAACGCGCCCGACGGCATCGCCGTCGACCGTCACGACAATCTCTGGGTCATGGCCAATCAGGAAGACGAGATCGACGTAATCGACCCGAACGCGCTCGACGCTTTGGGCGCGCCGCTGGCGAAGGTCATCGCCAAGCGCGGCGATTTCGACGGATTGAGCCGCAACGGCACGGTTCAGGGTCTGCTGTTCCCGGCGAGCCCGGCGTTCAGCCTTGACGGCAAAACCCTCTACGTCTCGAACCTGTCATTGTACCTGCCCTATGCCGGCGTGCCGCAGCCGGCGATCGATTCGCCGTGGACGCTCGAGGTCAAGCATTACACGATCGCCGAGGATCAGCGCCCAAATCCCGCGTTTTCCGGAGCGGGACGACAGCGCCGACCGCTGACGTTGCTGGCAGGTTTGTCCTGTGCTGGACGGCCGATCGGGCTTCCCGTTGAAACGCGGGCAACTGCTCCGGATGTTGCGCCATCTACGAAAAAATGCCGGCGTGCATGCAAATCGCCTAGAACCGCTCGACGGACTGTCGGCGATCATGTAGGCCTGCAACCGGCGGGCGCATTTCGGTAGAGTTCTTGGCTGTCGGAGGCGGCCCCGCCGAGGCTGAGGGGGCGTGGGGGTGGCGCCGATGCGTCAACCGCATCGATATCGAGGGTTCCGCCGGTTGTGACTGTCGCGCTTGCCTGGCGAATCCTGACCCATGACCTGGGCCGGACGGCGCTGGCGCTGGTCGGCATCTTCATGGCGATCCTGCTGGTCTTTATCCAGCTCGGGCTGTTCTATGCCGTGCCGCTCGGAGGAATGCTGCTTTACGACAACATGCGGTTCGATTTGCTGCTGGTCTCCGACCGATACGAATATCAGGCCCAGCCAGGAGCGCTCGCGTTGAGCGCGCTGAAGGCGGTGCTCGCTTCCCCCGACGTCGCCGGGGCGACGCCGCTTTATTTCGGCGTCGCAAAATGGAAGGGCGGCGTCGGCGGCGTGTGGCCCGATCTGTTTGTTATCGGCCTCGACCCGGCAAGCGGCGTCCTGACGCCCCCCAGCATCGCCGCGCAACGCGAGGCGCTGGCGCGCACCGACACGATGCTCGTCGACAGCACGACCCGGGCGCCGCTGTTCGGTCCGCTCGATCCCGGCCGCGTCGTCGAGCTCGACAACGTGAAGGAGACGGTCGGCGGACAATACCTGCTCGGCACCGGGTTTATGGGGCTCGGCGTGGCGCTTCTCAGCGAGCCCAATTTCGCCCGGCTGTTTCCGCAGCGCGGGCTGGGGCAAGTCAATCTCGGCGCAATCCGGCTGAAGCCGGGCGTCGACCCCGACGCCGCCGCCGCCGCGCTGCAGAAGCTGAGCGGCGCCGGCACGCAGGTCTACACCCGCGCAAAACTGCGCAAGTCGGAAACATCCTACTGGACGACGCGGACCTCGGTCGGGCTGATCTTCGGCTCTGGATTGCTGATCTC
The DNA here is from genome assembly GCA_963712825.1 of uncultured Alphaproteobacteria bacterium. Lineage (GTDB taxonomy): Bacteria > Pseudomonadota > Alphaproteobacteria > ATCC43930 > CGMCC-115725 > AP-15. Next base: position 221,136 of record CAVQJP010000023.1, on the reverse strand, counting down.
GATCATCGTCGGGGTCATGGTCGTCTACCAGATCGTCTCGACCCAGGTGAGCCGGCAATTGCCGCAATTCGCGACCTTGAAGGCCATCGGCTATGCCGACCGCGCGCTCGCCGGCACGGTCGCCGCGATGTCGCTGATGATTGTCGTCGCGGGCTTTGTCCCGGCGCTGGCTGCCGCCACCTGGCTGTACCGGGTCATCAGGCAGGAGACCCTGCTGCCGGTGACGATGTCGGCGGATCACATCGTCGAGGTCCTGGTGGCGTCGCTCGCCATGGCGGCGGTCTCGGCGCTGCTGGCGGTAGGCGGGCTGCGGCGAGCCGACCCGGCCGACGTGTTCTGAGGGAGGGGCGGGTGGCGATCGCAATTCCTCTTCCCCTCCGCGGCTTTGGTCCGGTCCCGCTCGCCTGGCGCAGCCTGACCGCCAACAAAAGGCGGCTTTTTCGGTCGAGCGCCGGGATCGGCTTTGCGGTGCTGCTGATGCTGATGCAGCTTGGTTTCGAGAAGGCGTTTTTCGATGCTTCGCTGCAGGTCCTGCGCGCAATCGACGGCGACATCGTCCTGCAGAGCACCCACAAATACCAGTTCGCGACACAGGATACGTTTCCCGCGTCGGTTCTGGCGGCGGCAAAGTCCGTGCCGGGGGTCGCGACCGCGCGGCCGCTCTACGCCGACTGGTATGATCTGTTCTGGAAAAACCCGTTCGACGGCAAGCGCTACCTGGTGCGCGCCTTTGCCTTCGACCCCGATGCGCCGGTATTTCTGTTTCCCGAGATCGATGCCGAGCGCGCGCGGCTCAAAAAGGACGGCGCGGTGCTGGTCGACCGCCGCGGCCGCCGCTTTCTCGGGATGGACCGGCCCGCCGCCCAATCCGAAATCAACGGCAATAAGGTCGACATCGTCGGCAGCTTTGCCCTCGGTCCCGATTTCTCGAGCGACGGCACGGTGGTCATGAGCGACCGCACCTTTGCCAATCTGCTGCGCCGCCCGGGCGCCGGCCCGCCGGGTGTCGAGGCCGGGGTCATCAAGGTTAAGGCCGGCACCAATCCGGCGAACGTGCAGGCGGCGCTGCGCAAGGCGCTGCCGGCCGACATCGCGGTCATGACCAAGGATCAGCTGATCGCCTTCGAGCGCAATTTCCAGGCGGACGTGTCGTCGGCCGGGCCGATCTTCGCGATCGGCACGATCGTCGGCTTTGTCGTCGGCATGTTGATTTCCTACCAGGTTACCTACACCGAGGTTGCCGACAAGCTGCCGCAATATGCGACACTCAAGGCGATCGGCTACCCGACCGGTTATCTTTTGCGCGTGGTGTTGGAGCAGGCGGCATTGAATGCGATTGCGGGCTGGGTCCCGGCTTGGTTGTTGAGCCTCGGACTTTATCGGCTGATCAGCGAGATTGCGCTGCTGCCGTTGCGGATGGATCTCGAGATTACCCTGTTGAGCCTCGGCTTGACCCTTGGCATGTGCCTGATCTCGGCGGCGATCGCGGTTCGCCGGGTGATCCGGGCAGATCCCGCGGCGGTGTTCTGATGAGCGCGATGGTCGCCGACCCGCCGGCCCCGGCGCCGGCTCCCGTAGTGGCGCAGGCCGCGGCCCCGGTGGTACGCGTCGAGGGCCTCAACCACTTTTACGGGGAAGGCGTAGCGCGCAACCAGGTCTTGTTCGACAACCGGATCGAGGTGCCGCCGGGCCAGCTGGTGGTGATGACCGGCCCCTCGGGCGCCGGCAAGACGACATTATTGACCATGATCGGGGCGCTGCGCTCGGTGCAGCAGGGGCGCATCGACGTCCTCGGACGCGACCTGTCGCGGCTGCCGCCGCGCGAGCTGGTCGAGGTGCGGCGCGACATCGGCTTCGTCTTTCAGATGCACAACCTCTTCGACGCGTTGACCGCTTACGAAAACGTCAAGATGGCGATGCAGCTCGGGCACGAACGGCCCGAAGCAATGCGCCGCCGCGGCACCGAAATCCTCGAGCGGCTCGGCCTCGGCCACCGCATCGACTACAAGCCGCGGCTGCTCTCGGGCGGCGAGCGCCAGCGCGTGGCGATCGCCCGCGCGCTCGTCAACGGACCGCGTCTGGTTCTCGCCGACGAGCCGACCGCCGCGCTCGACCGCGATTCGGCAAAAAAGGTGCTCGATCTCTTAAAGGCCAGCACGGTCGAGAACGACGCCGCGGTGATCATGGTCACGCACGATTACCGCATCATCGAATCCGCCGACCGGCTCGTCCACATGGTCGACGGCCATATCGTCTCCGATGTCGTGCTGCACGACGCGCTGCGCATCTGCGAGTTTCTACGCGCGGTCGACCTGTTCCGCTCGCTGACCCCGACGCAACTCACCAATGTCGCCGAAAAGATGACAAAGCGGCACTATGCCGTCGGCGACACCGTCGTTCGCGAGGGCGAGCCGGGCGAGGAATTCTTCCTGATCTCCGACGGCGAAGTCGACGTCGTCCGCGCCGAGCACGGAGTGGCGCGGCTCGGGCGCGGCGATTTTTTTGGCGAAGTCGCGCTGATCAGCGGCGAGCCGCGCAACGCGACGGTTCTCGCCACCGAGCCGCTCGACGCCTTTGTCCTCGGCAAGGGCGATTTCCAGTCGGCGGTCGACACCAGCGCGCCGTTTCGCGACCAGCTTTACCGGGTCTACTTCTCGCGCCACTAGCGGGCGGCGCCCCACTGCACGAATCCGGTGCATTCGGTTCGCGCCGCAGGTCTTTAGGCGCGAGCCGCGACAACCCCGCGCTTGCCAGCCGTCGCCAATGCGCCTATGCGGAGGCGCGTGGCCGAGATCGCATCCGCCGGCGAGACAGAGGACACCGACCTCGACGCCGCCGCACCGCGCCGCGAGGCGCGGCTGCGCGACAGCGAGCTGTTTTTGCTTGTCCTCGCGCTCGCCACCGGCATCGCCGCCGGGCTCGGCGTCGCCATGATCAACGTTTTGCTGGGCGCCATCCGACACGTGGCGTTTGGCGTCCCGTTTGGCGCTCATCTGAGCGAAGTTACCGGCATCGACGCTCCGCGCGTGCTGGTGATGCCGGTCCTCGGCGGGCTCTTGGTTGGGCTCGCGTCGCTGCTGTTGCGGCGCTGGCGGCCGCGCGAGGTCGTCGACGCGATCGAGGCAAACGCGTTGTTCGGCGGCCGGATGTCGATGGGCGACAGTATCGGTCTCGTCTTTGTCACGCTGCTGTCGGGCGGGTTTGGCGCCTCGGTCGGGCTCGAAGCGGCCTATACCCAGCTCGGCGCGGCGATGGCGTCGCGGATCGGCCGCGGCAGCGGCTTGCGGCGCGACGACGTGCGGCTCCTGGTCGGCTGCGGCGCTGCCGGCGCCATCGCGGCAGCGTTCAACGCACCGCTGACCGGCGCGTTCTATGCATTCGAGCTGATCATCGGCAGCTACACCTTGCAGGCCCTGGCCCCGGTCGGCATCGCCGCGCTGACGGCGGTGCTGGTGGTGCGCGCCCTCTTCGCGTCCAGTCCGATCTTTGTCATCTGGCACGACATCGGACTGACTCCGTCCGATTATGTCGCCTTTTTCGGCGTGGGGTTGGCGGCGGCCGGGCTCGGCATCGTGACCATGAAGGGGGTGACGTCGACCGAGACCCTGTTTCGCACCCAGGCGGTGCCGCGCTGGGCGCGGCCGGCGCTCGGCGGATTGCTGCTCGGCTTGATGGCGGTGCCGTTTCCGCAGGTGCTCGGCAGCGGCCATGGCGGTATTCTCGAGGTCCTGCATGGCGGGTTCGACCTGTTGTTTCTGGGCGGACTGGTCATCGCCAAGATCATCGGCTCGGCGGTCTCGATCGGCTCGGGCTTTCGTGGCGGGTTGTTCAGCTCGTCGCTCTTTCTGGGCGCCTTGTTCGGCAGCTTTGTCGGCGGGCTCTTAACCCAGATCGAACCAAATCTGACAGCCGACCCGCTGATCTACGCGCTTGTCGGCATGGGTGCGGTCGCCGCCGCGATCGTCGGCGCGCCGATGACGATGATCATGCTGGTGCTGGAGACGACCGGCGACTTTTCGGCGACGATCGGGGTCATGGTCGGGGTGGTCACCGCCGCCTTCGCGGTGCGGCACTGGTTCGGCTATTCCTTTGCCACCTGGCGCTTTCACCTGCGCGGGCTCGCGATCCGCAGCCCCGAGGATGTCGGCTGGATCAACGAATTGTTGATCGGGCCGATGATGCGCCGCGACCCGGCGGTGATTTCCGCCGACCTCTCGCTCGACGAGCTGCACCGGCGCTACCCCGCCGGCAGCACCAAGCAGGTGTTCGTCGTCGACGGCGGCGGCCGGCTGTCCGGCATCGTCGACCCGGCGGAGACTCATGGCGCGGCCGGCAAGGACGACCCCAAAACCGTTGGCGAGCTGGTGGCCGCACCTCCGACTCACTTGCTGCCCGGCGATGATCTGCGCACCGCGCTCAACCGCTTCAGCGACGCCGCACAAGAGATGTTGCCGGTCATCGACAATGCCGAAGGCCGCCGCGTCATCGGCTATCTGAGCGAGGCTTACGCGCTGCGCCGCTATGCCCACGAGCTCGAGCGCCACCGCGGCTCGCGGCCGGACGACGCCGGCATCTTCAGCCCGGCCAGCGGCGACGTGACCGTCGGGCCGCAGGAGCCGGCTGCGTCGAGCGAGTAGACGGCGGCGACGCTCGCGTCAGAGCCGCGTCAAAGGCCGCATCCGGACACATTAAGCGGCGCTTAAAACGCGTCTGTTGATCTAGGTGTTTTCGATGGACTACACCATGGCAGGCGCGACAGCCGGCACGACAACGATCTGACAGGGAAGGACGGGTAGGATGGCGCAGGTTGCGCTCCGCAACATCGTCAAGATGTTCGACAAGACACCGGCGGTGCAGGGGATCGACCTCGACATCGCCGACCGCGAGTTCATCGTCCTTGTCGGCCCGTCGGGCTGCGGGAAAACCACGACCTTGCGGATGATCGCCGGGCTCGAAGAAGCCACCTCGGGCGAAATCTACATTGGCGACCAGCTGGTCAACGACGTGCCGCCCAAGGACCGGGACATCGCGATGGTGTTCCAGAATTACGCGCTCTACCCGCACATGACGGTGTTCGAGAACATGTCGTTCGGTCTGCGGCTGAAGAAGTTTCCAAAGCCTGAGATCAAGGAGCGGGTCGAAAACGCGGCGCGCATCCTCGACATCACCGCCTTGCTCGATCGCCGGCCAAAGCAGCTCTCGGGTGGACAGCGCCAGCGGGTCGCGATGGGCCGGGCGATTGTGCGCAACCCCCAGGTGTTTCTGTTTGACGAGCCGTTGTCGAACCTCGACGCCAAATTGCGGGTGCAGATGCGCACCGAGATCAAAAAGGTGCACCAGAAGGTCACGACGACAACGGTTTACGTCACCCACGACCAGGTCGAGGCGATGACCTTGGCCGACCGTGTCGTTGTGATGAATGCAGGCCGCATCGACCAGATCGGCACGCCGTTCGAAGTCTACCACCACCCGAAGACCCGTTTTGTCGCCGGCTTTATCGGCTCGCCGACGATGAATTTGCTGCCCTGCCGGGTGGTCGAGAACGGCGCCGGCCTGGCGGTTCGGCTCGCCGACTGGCTGTCCTTTCCGGTGCCGCCGGCGCGCGCGGCGCGCTATCGCCCGCATCTCGGCCACGAGCTGCTGTTCGGGCTGCGTCCGGAGCACATCACCGAAGGCCGCAGCGACGCGCCGCCGGGCGCGGTGCCGTTTTCGGCGCGGCTCGACGTCGTCGAGCCGATGGGCATGGAGACCATGGTGTATTTCGTCGTCGAGGGGATCGAGGTCTGCGGCCGCGTCGATCCCGCCGCCGCCGGCAAGGTCGGCGACTCGATGCCGCTGGTTGCCGACCTCAACCAGATGCACCTGATCGACCCGCGCACCGAGCAGGTCGTGTGACCGGCCGGATGGCGGTTGTTTGCCGGATGGCCGTCGTTTGAGCCGTTGTTTAATGGATCTCGCCGGCAAGGTCGTCGTCGTCACGGGTGCGGCCCGTGGGATCGGGCGGGAATTCGCGGGCGGCCTCGGCGTGGCGGGGGCGCGCATCGTCGCCGCCGACATCCACGATTGCGGCGCCACGGTCGAGGGGCTGGCGGCGGCGGGCGTCTCGGCTATTTCCGTCCGCCTCGATGTGCGCGACCCCGCCTCCGCCCACGCGATGGCCGCGGCCGCGATCGCCGCGTTTGGCCGGGTCGACGCGCTCGTCAACAACGCCGCCCTTTACGGCGCGCTGCGCGGCGGGCGTTTCGACGCGATCGCCGAGCCCGACTGGGATGCGGCAATGGCGGTCAACGTCAAAGGCGTGTGGAACTGCTGCAAGGCGGTCGTGCCGGCGCTGCGCCAGGCGGGCGGCGGCAGCATCGTCAACATGGCCTCGCTCGCGGCAACCTACGGGATGCCGTTTGCGCTGCACTACACGACATCGAAGGCGGCGGTCATCGGCCTGACGCGGGGTCTCGCGCGCGAACTCGGCCGCGACCGCATCCGGGTCAACGCGCTGGCGCCAAGCGCCGTCTTGACCGAGGGAACGCAGGAGTTTTTCGGCGACCGGCTGGACCGGTCGCTGGCCGTGATCAAAAGCGGGCAGTCGATCCAGCGGAACTTGGCGCCATCGGATCTGGTCGGCGCCGTCTCTTGGCTGGTTTCCGACGGCGCAGCACTGGTCACCGGCCAGACCATCGCCGTCGACGGCGGCACGGTCATGCTGTGACGATCGAGGAGCAAACCCAATGAGGCTGAGCGGCAAGGCAGCGCTCGTCAGCGGCGCCGCAGCGGGTATTGGACGGGCGATCGCGACCGCCTTTGCCGAGGCGGGTGCAGCGGTCGCGTGCTGCGACATCGACCTCGCCGGCGCGCAGGAAACCGCGCGCCATATCGAACAGGCGGGCGGCCGCGCCTTTGGCCAAGGCTGCGACGTGGCCAGCGAAAGCGACACGCTCGCGGCGGCGGCGGCGGTCAACGACGCCTTCGGCCGGCTCGACATTCTGGTCAGCGGCGCGGCGCCCCAGGACGCCGGCGGCACGGTCGTCGAAACCAGCCTCGCCGAGTGGGAGCGGGTGGTCGCGGTCAATCTGACCGGGTCGTTTCTGCTGTGCCGCGCAACCCTGCCCCTGATGATCGCCGGCGGCGGCGGCTCGATCATCCTGATCGCCTCGCAGCTGGGGCGCGTCGGCAGCGCCGGGCGGGCGGCTTATTGCGCAACCAAGGGCGCCTTGATCCAGCTTGCCAAGGTCATGGCGGTCGATCACGCCGGGCAGAACATCCGGGTCAACACCTTGTCGCCGGGTGCAGTCGAAACCGAGCGGCTGACCCGCCGCTATGGCAGCTTTGAGGCGGCGCGCGCAGCACTCGGACCAAAGCACGTGCAGCGGCGGCTCGGCCAGCCCTCCGAAATCGCCGCGGCGGCGCTGTTTCTGGCAAGCGACGATGCGAGCTTTGTCACCGGCAGCGACCTGCTCGTGGACGGCGGCTACACCGCGGTCTGAAGCCGCACCAGTCCCGGCGTCCCGCCTCAGGCTTCGAGCCGGTCGAGCACGGCGCCGTCCGGCGCAAAGCAGGCGGCGAGCAATCGGCCGCCACGGCCGGCCCCGCCATCGAGCGAGACCGCGAACTCGCGTTCGACAAGCCCGCGGCGCTGGCGGTCGATGCCCGCGACGACGCGGCGGAATCCGGCGAACGGCGCTTCCAGATCAAGGATGTCCTTGCGGCCCCACCAGAACGCGTCGCCCTGCGCCGCAAGCGGCCGTGCCGGGTCGACCCCGGCGTGAACAAACAGCACGCCGCCGTCCTCCTCGGTGAAGGCGGCATGGCGCAGCGCCGACAGCAGCATGGTGTGGCCCGGGGCAGCGTTGACGGCGCCGCGCAACGCCATCGTCCAGCGGGTGATCGTGCGCGGGCCGTCGCGAGTTGCGGCAAAACCCTGGCGCAAATCCCCGCCATAGGCGCGCACCGTCGGCTCGACGCCGGCGTTGGCCATCCAGGTAAGGACCTCGCCGGGGTTGGGTGCGAATTGCAGCTGCAACAGCTTTTGCAGCATTTCTTCCTGCGCCCCGCGCAGAAACACGGCATCGCAGCAAAAACCGTTGCGGCGCGCCAGAACCCGGCGGCGGAAATCGAGCAGCTCGTCGATCGCCGCCCGCACCGCCTCGCCATGACCAAAATAATTCCCGAGATAGACGATCCGGTCGCCGTTGCGAAAACGCTCGCCGATCTGGTCATGGAGGCGGGCAAGGGATTGGGCGGCGCCGTGAACGGCCGCGACGGCCCACACCCGTTTGGCGCCGCGCAACTGGACGACGTTACCCACCCGGCCTGTCGGGGTCACCCTCGCCCGCGGGTCCTCTGTGGGACCGCAGGGATCAGGCGGTCAGCAGCTGCTCGACGCGTTGGGTCGCAGTGGTCTCGTCGATGCGCTCGACAGCGGCAAATTCGCGCACGAAGCGGTCGAGCGCCGCCTGGTAGATCTGACGCTCGCTGTAGGATTGCTCGGGTTGTCCGGCATTGCGGTAGAGGTCGCGCACGACCTCGGCGATCGAGGCGGGATCGCCCGAGGCGATCTTGGCTTGGTATTCCTGCGCCCGCCGGCTCCACATCGTGCGCTTGGCGCGCGAGCGACCGCGCAGCTTGGCGAGCGCCGCGTCCATCTCCTTGCGGCTCGACAATTTGCGCAGACCCGAGACCTTGGCCTTGGCGAGCGGCACGCGCAAGGTCATGCGGTCCTTGTCGAACAGCACCACAAAGACGTTCAGCGTGTGCCCGGCGATCTCCTGAATTTCGATGCCGACAATCTTGCCTACGCCATGCGTCGGGTAGACGACGAGGTCTTCGACTGCGAAAGGGGGTTTTTCCGACATCATGGCCGTCTCTCACCATCGAACCGAGTATGTAATGCCGGGACGCTTCGACCTGTCGCGCTGGCGCAACGGCGAGCGCCCACATCTCGGTGAGGAGCGCGGAACCGGAGGGGAACGCGTCAATAGCACTGTCAATCTAATATCATGAAAGCTCGGCCGAAGACCAGCGGGTCACACATGCGGGGGACGCATAGCGCGGGCCATCGCGGTCAACGCCGCCGCTTTGCTCTCAGGCGCCGCCGGGCTTGGGGCTGAAGAACTTCTCGTATTTGTCGGCGACCTCCTTCCATTCGTCGGCATCGGCGGGCTCGGGCTTTTTCCGCGTGATGTTGGGCCAGGAAGCCGCATATTCGCGGTTCAGCTCGACCCAGCGCTCGGCCTCGGTCTCGCTGTCCGGAATGATCGCGTCGACCGGGCATTCCGGTTCGCACACCCCGCAGTCGATGCATTCGTCGGGGTGGATGACGAGCATGTTCTCGCCCTCGTAGAAGCAGTCGACCGGGCACACCTCGACGCAATCCATGTATTTGCAGCGGATGCAGGATTCGGTGACGACGTAGGTCATGGCAGGGCCTCTTCTCCTGAGCTTGGGCGCGCGCCGGCCGGTTCGGCGAGGGATCAGACGGTGTCGCCGAGCCCCAGCCGCTTGAGGACGCGCTGGCGCGCCATGCCGCGCTCGCGATCGGGCACATAGATCAGCCCGCCGACGCGGCGCAGCAGGCTGTCCTCGTATTCGTCGAGCACACCGTCGGCATAGGCGACTTCCCACAGCATCTCGATCAGCTCGACGCGCTGGTCGAAGGACAGCCGCTCGTTGACGATTCGGGTTAAGTGAAACAGCTCGGCCGAGCGCTCGGCCTCACGCTCGCCGGCAGCAAGCAGCGCGCGGGCGTTATCGGGCGACAGGTTGAAATGCCGCTGCAGCAGCCGGGCGACGACGGCGCGCTCCTTCTCGTCAAAGTGATCGTGGCTGTGGGCCGCCTCGACGAGGAGCGCGGTGAGCGCCAGCCTGAGCTCGTCGGGCGGCGGTCCGCCGCCGTCCGCCGGCGCGCCGGTCAACCATCCTATGATGTTGTCGATCATCGCTCCCTGCCTATCATGGCGTGCAAAGAGCAGGCAACCCCACGCGGTTTGGGGTCTTGCCGGCGGCCTGCATCAGGGTGAGCGCCGCGCCGGGCGTGCCGCGATCCGCGGAAATGAATTCGCCGGCCCGGCCGTTGTGCCGCCGGGACACGACAGCGGACACAACCCTTGAACAAACGCGGCACGATTCTCGTCCTTCATTTTGTCGGCCAGATGCCGCTCGCCGGCATAGCCTGGCAGGCGATGCATTACCTGGTCGGGCTGCAACGGCTCGGCTATGAGGTCTGGTATATCGAAGATGGCGGGGCCAACCCGTACGATCCCCGCGTCGCCAGCGTCATGATGGGCTGCGCCTACAACGTCGCCTATCTGCGCCGGGCGATGGAAAGCCATGGTCTCGGCGGGCGTTGGGCCTATTGGGATGCGATCAACGACGAATGGCACGGGCTGCCCGGCGAACAGGTGCGGCGGCTCTACGCCGAGGCCGACGGTCTGGTCAATCTGTGCGGGGCCACCAAGCTGCGCGAGGAGCATTTGGCCTGCCCGGTGCGCATCATGGTCGACACCGACCCCGTCTATGAGCAAATCAAATACGCCGAGGCGGATCCGGCGGCGCGCGCCTATCTCGACGCCCACACCCACTTTTTTACCTACGGCGAGAATTTGGGGTCGCCCGATTGCCCGGTGCCGCTTTCCGGGATCCCGTGGCAGCCGACCCGGCCGCCGGTCGTGCTCGACCTGTGGCCCGCGGCCGAGGGCGACGCGCGCTGCTTTACGACGATCGCAACCTGGGAGAACAAGGGGAAGGACATCGAATTCGCCGGCGCCCGCTATGTCTGGTCGAAGCACGTCAACTTTCTGCGGTTTCTCGACCTGCCGCGCCGTCGGCCGCAGACCTGTTTTGCGGTGGCGATGGCTCCGCCCGACCATGCCGCGCGCGACCTGATCGCCAACGTCGGGTGGAGCTTGGTCGATCCTGGTCCGGTTTCAGCGGACATGAACGCCTATCGCGGCTTTATCGCCGATTCGCGCGGCGAGCTCACCGTCGCGAAGGACATCTATGTGCGTCCGAACAGCGGCTGGTTCAGCGATCGCAGCGTGTGCTACCTCGCCGCCGGACGGCCGGTCGTGACGATGCGCACCGGGTTCAGCAAATTCTACCCGGTGGGCCGCGGCCTGTTCGAGTTCGCCAGCGAGGACGACGCGCTTGCCGGCATCGACGCGATCGCGGCCGACTATCGGGGCCACAGCCGGGCGGCGCGCGACCTCGCCGACGGTTATTTTGCCGCGGAGCGCGTTCTCGGGGCGATGATGGCGGCGGCCGGGTTATGATCCTCGCGGGGGCCGACCCCGGCTACAAAGTCTTCAGCCGCCGAGCGTAGCCTTATGCCCGGGCGCAAGCGATGGGTTGTGGATCATGAGGGAGCTCGTCTCCTACGCGAGCTTGGCCGGATCGATCCTGCTCGGGATCGCCGGGCAGATCACGCTGAAAACCGCGGCAAACGAGTTGGCGACGGTAGCGGCGCAGTTCCAGAACCCGATCACGTTGCTCGGCCTGGCGATTTATCTGTTTGCCGCCCTCTGCTACATCGTCGCGCTCAAGCAGATTCCGGTTTCGGTCGCGTTTCCTACGGTGTCGACGGGCTACGTGATCGTTGCCCTGATCGCCCATTTTCTGTGGGGCGAACCGTTCGGATGGCCGCAGATCGGGGGTCTGGTGCTGATCGCCAGCGGGGTCTTGCTGATTCATCAGCATTGACGAGCGCTCAGGCGGTGGCGAACCCTTCGAAGAGATGCGGTATGCGGCGGATGTCGGCTACCAGCTCGCGCCGCAACCCGGCCGGAGCGTCGGCCGGAAAGCCGAGATCGATCGCATCGGCAAGGCCCCCGAAGCGCGCTTCGATCGCAGCCGCGATCTCGCGATAGCTGCCGCAGGCGGCGAAGAGCCGTACCGTGTCGTCCGATATTTCGCCCGGCATTTCGTTCCACCGGCCTTCGACCGACAGGCGATGCAATTTGAGCCCGAGATCGTCGAGCCCGTGCAGCGCCAGGATCGGCAGGTAGGTGCGGGTCGAGCCGTAGAGGGCGACGCGCCGGCGAACGGTGTCGACCGCCGCCGCGACCGCGGCCTCGTCCGCGCCGGTCGCGACAAAACCGCCGCCGTGCAGGTCGAAATTCTCGCGGCGCCGGCCGCCGCGCTGCAATCCCGCGCGCAATTGCGGCAGGCAGACCTCTTCGAGATAGCGGCGCGAGCACAAGGGATGCAGGCGCACGCCGTCGCAAACCTCGCCCGCGACCCTGAGCATCGCCTCGCCGACCGCAGCGATGGCGACCGGGACCGGCGGCAGCCCGGTCGGCTCGGGCGAAAAATCGGGGGTCATCAGGGTGAGCTGGTAATGGGTTCCGCGGTAGTCGAGCCGCTCCCCGGTTTCCCAGCACCGCCAGATCGCGCGCAACGCGCCGACATAGTCGCGCAGCCGCGGCGCCGGCGCGCTCCACGCGACCCCAAAGCGGCGCTCGTTGTGACCTTTCACCTGGCTGCCGAGACCCAGGACAAAGCGGCCGTTCGCGTTCGCGTGCAAATCCCAGGCTTGGCTCGCGATCACGGTCGGGCTGCGCGGAAAGGCGACGGCGACCGAGGTCGTCAGCTCGATCCTGCCGGTGGCGAGCCCGGCGAAGGCAAGCGGCGCGAACGGGTCGTGGCCAAGCTCGACCGTCGCCAGCGCGTCGAACCCGGCGGCCTCGGCGGCGGCGGCAAACGGCCCGGCCTCGCGCCATTGCCGCGTCGGCAGCGACGTGAAGACGCGCATCAACGCGACCGCGCCTCGGCGGCGACCCGCGCCATGGCCAACACCATAAAGAGCGCGAAGGCCAACGTGCCCTCCCACCATTCCTGCCAGATGCCGTAAGTCGCCAATGACGCGGCAAAGGCGGTGGCGAGACTTCCGCCGACTGCGGCGGCGTAAAAGCGCGGCCAGTCGGCGCGGCCGAGAGCAAGCCACAGCCAGCCGCCCAGCAGCGCGAACGGCACGACGCCGGGAACGCCGAGCTCGAGCCACAGCTGAAGCGGCGCGTTGTGCGGGTGGAGCGGCAGCCACGCCTGGTTGGGTCGGATCAAATCGGTGCCGCCGGGGATCGCGCGCGACGAATCCAACCCCCAGCCGCGCAACGGATGCTCGGCGATGCGGTCGCCGACAAAGGACCAGATCAGCAGCCGGTGTCCGGCCGAAAGCTTGACCGAATCGGCGGTCCGCAGAAATCCGGTTCCACGGTCAAGCCGGGCAAAGGTCAAAGGCGCGGTGACGACAACGAGAACAGCCATCACCGCCAGCACCCGAGCGGCCGGGGCGCGCCGGTACCAGCATAAGAGCGCAATCGGCAAACCGGCGGCGAGCGCGGTCTTGGCCGCGGTTCCGGCGAGCACGAAGATCGTCGCCGCTCCGAGGAGGGTGAGCAGCAGGCCAGCCGATCGGCGGGCGGCGGCGATCACCGCGGCACTTGTCGGCAGCAGCAGGATCGCAAACGCAACCGATGCCTGGTTGAGCCAGGCCGGCTGATAAACGCGGGTGGAGAACGGTTTGCTGACCGCCCCGTGAGTGGCGAGGTCGACCGTCGCCATGACCAGTGCCGCGGCAAAGCCGGCGAGCAGAAACGACGCGAGCCGGCGCGGCGCCGAAACGCGGCCGGCCGCCGCCGCCATCGCGAGCGCCGCGGCAAAAAGACCGGCGAGCCGCGCTGCCTGCTCGAGCGCGCGCGGCGGATCGAGCGCCCAAGCCGCCGAAGCGGCGCCCCAGACCAGCAATGCCGCGAGCATCCCGGCCGGGGCGGCGAGCGCCGGGGTTGATGCCGGCCGCCAACCTGTCGACCAGACCAGGCCGGCGCCAAAGAGACCAGCTGCCGCGGCGAGCGGCGCGATCCCGCGCGGCGCCACGACCAGCAGCGGAAAGAACAGCAGCGCCGTGATGTCGAGACCGGTCTCGCAGCCGGCGGCGAGCGGCCGCAGGCTGGTTCGCGCCGGAACCCGCGGCGCTTGCAGCGCGCGGGCGCCGGCCGTCGCGTGCGGATGCCCGCCGGCTTGCACTAGGATGCGATCTCGATCGCCGAAAAGAAGAAGGCGATCTCCTGCGCCGCGTTGTCGGGCGAATCGGAGCCGTGCACCGAATTCGCTTCGATCGACTCGGCGAAATCCTTGCGGATCGTCCCCGGCGCGGCCTTTGCCGGATCGGTCGCGCCCATGATCTCGCGGCTGAGCGCCACCGCGTCGGGGCCTTCCAGGACCTGGACGACCACCGGCCCCGAGGTCATGAACTCGACCAGCCCGCGATAGAACGGGCGCTCGGCGTGGACTGCGTAAAAGCGCTCCGCCTGACCGGCGGTCAGCGCGATGCGCTTTTGCGCGACGACGCGCAGTCCGCGCCGCTCGAAGCGGTCGTTGATCGCGCCCGTCAGGTTGCGCCGGGTCGCGTCCGGCTTGAGGATCGACAGCGTCCGTTCAGTAGCCATCGTCGCCTTTGGCAGTCGGAGTGGAGCGGCTGGGTTATAGCAATCGCGCGCCCGCCCGGCAATCACCCGGGGTCAGGCGCGACGCTCCCAGCCGGCGCCGGTCTGCTGCCAATAGGTCAGCTCGTGGCCGGCGGCGCGGGCACGGCGCCAACGGTCGCGGGCGGCGGCGACGGCATCGTCGTCGTTGCCGTCGAACAGGTCGGCGCAGCGCGCAAAGGCCGCCAGATCGCCGGCTTCGACCCCGTCCACCAGCACCAGCATCGTCGCCCCGTTCGGGTTCTCGCCGCCTTCGGTCAGCCAGATCGGCTGGCGCGCCGCGGCACCGTCGCGGGCCGAGCCGTGCGGCAGAAAGCTTGCTTCTTCATAGGTCCACAGCACAGCGTCGAGCTGCGCCGCCCGCTCGGCCGAGCCGCACCTGACGACGACCGGATGACCGTGCGCGCGCGCCCGTTCGAGGAGTTTCGGCAGCGCCCGTTCAAGCGGTGTCGACAGCAGGTGGTAAAAGCCGACCTCAGCCAAAAACGAGCTATTCCCTCTCGTAGTAGCGGGCGACAAAGCGGTCAAGCAGGCGCACGCCAAACGCGGTTGCACCCTTGGGCACGGTCGGCGAATCCTTGCTCGACCACGCCATCCCGGCGATGTCCAGATGGGCCCACGGCACCTTGTCGACAAAACGTTGCAGAAACTGCGCTGCGGTGACGCTGCCGGCAGCGCGGCCGCCGCCGATGTTCTTGACGTCGGCGGCATCGCTGTCGATGTCGCGGTCGTAGGCGTCGCCCAAGGGCATGCGCCAGACCTCCTCGCCGACCGCCTTGCCGGTCTCGATCAGCCGCGCGGCCAGCTCGTCGTCATTGGCGAACAGGCCGGCATTGTTGTGCCCAAGCGCCACGATGATGGCGCCGGTCAAGGTCGCCAAATCGATCATCAGCCGCGGCTTGAAGCGATCCTGGCAGTACCACATCGCGTCGGCGAGAACGAGCCGCCCCTCGGCGTCGGTGTTCAGCACCTCGATCGTTTGGCCCGACATCGAGGTGACGATGTCGCCGGGCCGCTGGGCCGTGCCCGAAGGCATGTTTTCGACCAGGCCGACGATGCCGACGGCGTCGACCTTGGCCCGGCGCGCCGCCAACAGCCGCATCAGGCCGATGACGACGGCCGACCCGGCCATGTCCCATTTCATCTCGCCCATGCCGGCGGCGGGCTTGATCGAGATGCCGCCGGTGTCGAAGGTGACGCCCTTGCCGATAAAGGCGAGCGGCGCGGTTTGATCGGACTTGCCGGCGCCGTGCCATTGCATGACGACGAGCCGCGGCGGCCGGGCGCTGCCCTGCGCGACCCCGAGCAACGCCCCCATCCCCAGCGCGCGCATCGCCCGCTCGTCGAGCACCTCGACCTCGACGCCGAGCTTCTCGAGGGTTTGCGCCGCGTCGGCAAGGGTCTCGGGATAGATCACATTGGCCGGCTCGGAAACGAGGTCGCGCGTAAAAAAGACCGCCTCGGCGGCCGCTTCGAGCGGCCGATAGGCGCGCTCGGCCGCTTCCGCCGCATCGGTCGCAACCGTCAGCCGCGCCAGCGACGGCTTTTTCTCGGGCTTCTGCCTGGTCTTGTATTTGTCGAAGCGATAGGAGCGCAGCGCCGCGCCGAAAGCCACCGCTGCCGCGGCGTCGCCGGCGGAAGCGGGCGCACCCTCCGCGACATCGACGGCGACCGTCGCCTCGGTTTCGCCGGCTCCGTTCAGATGCGCCGCGAGCGCCCCGCCGAGCTCCTCGAAGAGCCGCGCGTCGGCGCGCTCGGGCTTGCCGAGACCGGCCAGCACGATGCGGCTGAGCGGCAATTTCGGCGGCGCCACGATCGCCAACAGCTCGCCCTTTTTGCCGCTGAACCGGACCGCCGCGGCGAGCGCGCGGGCGATCGTCCCGTCGGTTGCCTCGTCGAGCCGGCGGGCGGCAGGCGTCAGCGCACGGTCTTCCCAGATACCGACGACGGCGGCGCCGGAACGGGGCAGGTCCGGCTTGGCAAAGGCTGTTTTCATCACGCGACCTCGAGCTGGCGCCGCGAGCGGTGTCGTCTCCGGCCGCGGCAATGGGTGAGCCTCGGCGATAGATATATCAACCGGCCCGGCCTGCACCAGGGACCGCCGCGCCGGAACGTCGCCGCGCCGGGCTGGGGCTGGCCGCAGCTTTTGCCGATGCCGCTCTCGCAATCGGAGGGCGGGGCGTAGAGACGAAGCAATCGTTCCGTGGCGGCGAGCGCTCGGCTCGGTGCGGTTTCGCGCCCGGCATCGATTTTCGAATCGAGCCTCAGGCGACGGCAGCCTTTGCCGGCGCCGAGCTCGGCCGGCGAGCTAGCATGATCGATCCGGCCCCTAGAGCTGCGGCGTCAAGACGCTGGCTGGATTTACGGGTTTGCATGGGCATGGGGAATTGTCGGCGTTCCGGAGGCGCCGGCTCTGGCTGCAGGGAATGTGCCCGGTGGATGCGGCAAAAAAACCGCGCTGGTCGAGTGGTCGGAGACAGCGAGATAGAGCCGGTATGTCTGGATCACGATGCCGTCCTGTTCGCGGTTGACTGTGCCGATTTCCTTTATCGCAGGCCAGATCGACGTTGCGTGGCGATCGGATTCCACCAGAATGCCGGGAAGCCGGCCCACCGCCGCCGCCGGCAGGTTGAAGGTCCGCCAGCGTGGCCCGACGCCGATCACCGGCACGGCAGGCGGCAGGTCGCGGGCCAGTTCGGCAGCAAGGCCGGACTGGTCCGCCGCGACAAAGCCGGCGCCGCTGCGGCGGCGCGCATCTTCGAGGGTGGCCGCGAAATCCTGCCAACCGCCCATCTGCCGTGCGATCGGATCGAGTTTGGATGGCAGCGACAGCGGCGCAAACGCCGCCTGCACGTAAACCGCGCCGGTCATAAAAAAGCCGAGCGCAATCGCGGGAATTCGCAGGCCGCGCCAAAACCGTCCGCTCAATCCCGCCGCCGCCACCGCAGCGGCCGGATAGAGGACCACCGGCCAATTCGCCTGAACCCGGTCCCCGACCGCATGCTGAACAAAGATCAGCGCCGGCAACAGGCTGAGGATCGCGAGCAGGCACCAGGCCGGATCGCCGTCGCGCCAAGCGGAACGCACGGCGCGGGCGATCCCGGCGACGCAGAGCAAGAAAACCAGCGGTGTCGCGAGAGCAATTTGACCGCCGAGAAGCTCCAGCAGGTATTGCGGCGCCCGGCCCGGCGACCAGACGCCGATCCGCACGCCCTGCCTCAGAAAGCTGACCCATTGATGCGTGGCGTTCCACCACAGCACCGGCGAGACGACGACCAGCGCCAGCGCGGCGGCGACATACGGTTCCCGCCGCCGCAGCCATGCTCGCCCCGCCGCCGCCAGCCATATGCCGACGCCGAGCGCCAGCAGCGCTGCGGTATACTTGCTGTCGAAGGCCAAGCCGACAAACAGGCCAACCGCCGGCCACCAGCCCCCGGAGCCGCCGGCGACAATTCGCGCCATCGCCCAGAGCGCGAGCAGCCAGAACATCAGCAAGGGCAAATCGGGCGTCATGATCATCGCGCCGGCGCCGACAAAGAGCGTGGCGTTCAAGAGCGAGGCCGCCACGATGCCGGCGTTCCGGCCGGGCAGCAGGCGGTCTGCCGCGTCCCAGAGCACCACCGAGCCGATCGCCGCCGAGAGCGGCCCAAGCAGCCGCACGCCCAGCGCTGAGTTGCCGGCGAGCCAGGTTCCGGCGCGAATCCAAAACGCGACCATCGGAGGATGGTCGAAATAGCCGGGCGCCAACGTCCGCGACCAAACCCAGTAATACGCCTCGTCGGGCGTGAGCGGCATCGCCGCTGCCAGCGCCAGCCGCAACGCCGTCAGCACCGCGAGCGCGGCCGCCGCCGCGGCAATCGGCCAACCCGAACCGATGTGGCGCGCGGCAAAACGAGTGCTATCGGCGCCGCCGCCTTTCCGCAGTCCGGTTTCGGGAAGCGCGGGAGAAGCGTCGGCGCGAGGGTGCCGCGCGGCGATCTCGCCCGCCGGCGACACAATCCGATCGGGCTGTTTCGCTCGGGGGTTCACCAATGCCACGATATCCCTGTCGCTCGCGTTCGGAAGGAACGGCCCTTAGGCTGCGCCTCTTACCATAGTCGGACGGCCGGCTCGGCGACCCGGCTGCGCCGGGAGATGCCTCTTTCCGACCCCGGACCGCCTGCATATGATCGCGCGTCGATGACCGGGCTCACCCGCTACATTCTGCGTCAGTGCTTTGGCGTCATGGTGTTCGTGACCGCCGCGCTCAGCGCCGCGGTCTGGCTCGCCCAGTCGCTTCGCCTGATTGACCTGATCGTGAACCGCGGATTGTCGGTCGACATCTTCCTTTATCTGGCGATGCTGCTGTTGCCGCGGTTTCTCGATATCGTGCTTCCGATTGGTGTCTTTATCGCGGTGCTGTTCACTTTCAGCCGGCTGACCGCCGAAAGCGAGCTCGTCGTCATGCGGGCGGCGGGACTGAGCCCGATGGCGTTGACCCGCCCGGTGCTGATACTCGCCGCAGTCGCCTTTGCCATCTTGATGAGCTTGTCGCTCTATGTGCTGCCCGTTACCAGCCGAGCCTTCAAGGATCTGCAGTTCGAGATTCGCAACCGCTTCGTCTCGAGCCTGATCCAGGAGGGTACGTTTACGACGATTTCGGACAAGCTGACTTTCTACATTCGCAACCGCGACGCCAACGGCGACGTCGTCGGCCTCTTGATCAACGACAACCGCGACCCCCAGCGGCCGATCACGATCCTTGCCGAGCGCGCCGCGTTTGTCGACACTGCGGCCGGCTCGCGAATTGTCATGGTGAACGGAGACCGTCAGCAATTCGACCCGCAAACCCGCAAGCTTTCCGTGCTCACCTTCGAGCGCTACACCCTCGACCTCGACAGCCTGCAGGACGCCCCGGGCGTGCGCTTTCGCGGGGCGCAGGAGCGCTTTCTCGGCGGGCTGCTGTTTCCTCCCCCGGGGCTCGACCCGCTCGTGCGGAAAAGCTTTTCCGTCGAATTGCATCAGCGGTTGCTGGTGCCGCTGTCGGTGCTCGGCTTTGCATTGATACCGCTGGCCTGTCTGCTGCCCGGCGAATTCAGCCGGCGCGGGCAGGTCAGGCGCATCATCGTCGCGATCGCCGCGGCGTTTTTCTACCAAATCGCCAGTCTCGGCGTCGACGATCTCGCCGCCCGCTTTGACCAGGCGATGCCGCTGATGTACGTGGTCGATCTGCTGCCGTTCGCGGTGGGCTTGACGATCCTGCTCAATCGCGGGATCCGCTTCGGGCTGCGCTGGCCGGCCTACGCCGCCGCCCGCGCGCACTGACCATCGGTTCGGCTCGTCGGGCGATCGCCGTTGCACCTCGGAAAAACCCTGTCCGCCTACATCGCCCGCCATTTTTTCGGATGGTTCTGCGGTGTCTTCGGGGCGATGGCGATCATCACCTTTCTCGCCGACTACATCGAGCTGATTTGCCGCGGCGGCTCGCGCATCCAGGCGACCCTCGGGCTGTTGCTCGAGATGGCGGCCTTGCAGTCGCCGCAGACCGCGCAGGAGGTCCTGCCGTTCGCGATCCTGTTCGGGACGATGCTCGCCTTCTGGCGGCTGACCCGCAACAACGAGCTCGTCGTCGCGCGGGCCGCCGGCGTCTCGGTGTGGCAGTTTCTGACCCCGGCGGTGCTGGTGGCGCTGCTGATCGGCATCGCCGCGGTGACGATCTTCAACCCGGTCGCCTCGGTCGCGGCGGCGGCCTACGAAAAGCTCGACGCCCGCATCCTCAGCGAAGGCTCCGACAACACATTGCTGTCGAGCGCCGGATTTTGGCTGCGGCAGAGCGACGCCGCCGGCAACCAGGTCATCATCCACGGCGCCGACCTCGCCTCGCATGACATGGTGCTGACCAACGTCTCGATCTTCTTTTTCGACGACCACACCCGCTTCGCCTCGCGCATCGACGCCCGCACCGCGCGGCTCAAAAGCGGCGCCTGGGACATCGAGAACGGGGTGCGCTGGCGTCCCGACAAGCCGCCCGAGGCCTTCGCCCGCTGGCAATTGCCGACCCCGCTGACGGCGCGCAAGATCGAGGAGAGCTTTGCCTCGCCCGACACGATGTCGTTTTGGGATCTGCCGGGCTACATTGAGCTGCTGGAGCGGTCCGGCTTCCCGGCGCAGCGCCAGCGCCTGCATTACGACGTGCTGCTGGCCCGTCCCTTTCTGCTGTGTGCGCTGGTTCTGGTCGCCGCCATCTTCAGCCTGCGCATGCAGCGCCGCGGCGGCACCACCTTGATGGTGGTCGGCGGGGTCGCCAGCGGCTTTGTCCTCTACGTCGTCTCCAACATCGTGTTCGCGCTCGGCATCTCGGCAAAGGTCCCGGTGGCGCTCGCCGCGTGGACGCCGACCGGGGTCAGCCTGATCTTTGGGGCCTCGACCCTGCTGCACCTGGAGGACGGCTGATGGCGCGGCCGCCGCGGCCAGGTTGCCGCCCGCGCCGCCGGCCCGAGATCGCATCGTGGCGCCGTCTCGTCGCCATGGCGATGCTGGCGCTGTCGGTCGCCGCCGCCGGACCGGCGGCCGCCCAGCTCGGCCTTACCCGCAACCCTAAGCAGAACGCGAATGCCCCGATCGTGCTGCGCGCCGACGAAATCGAGCACAACAGCGATCTTGGGCTGACGATCGCGCGCGGACATGTCGAGGTGGCGCAAAACGGCGACGTGCTCTTGGCCGACACCGTGACCTACAACCAGCGCACCGACACGATGACCGCGTCGGGGCATGTCAGCCTGTCGCAACCGACGGGCGAAATCCTGTTCGCCGAATATCTCGAGCTGCGCAATGCGATGGGCGACGGGTTCGCCGAGAATGTGCGGATGCTGCTCGCCGACCGCTCGCGCCTGGCGGCGAACACCGCGCGCCTGACCAACCACAACCGGACCGAGCTGCGCCGCGGCGTCTACTCGCCGTGCGACCTGTGCAAAAACGACCCGAGCGCGCCGCCGGCCTGGCAGTTCGTCGCCCGCCAGATCGACCACGACAAGGAGTTCAAGCTGATCGAGATGCGCGACGCGACGATGGAAATCGACGGCTGGCCGGTATTCTACACCCCCTACATCTCGATGCCCGACCCCACGGTCAAACGCGCGAGCGGCTTTCTGACCCCGTCCCT
Organism: uncultured Alphaproteobacteria bacterium; assembly: GCA_963712825.1. Classification (GTDB taxonomy): domain Bacteria; phylum Pseudomonadota; class Alphaproteobacteria; order ATCC43930; family CGMCC-115725; genus AP-15. The sequence goes on along the minus strand of CAVQJP010000023.1, from coordinate 199,524 downwards.
GGGCAGCTCCAGCTCGGTCGGCTTTCAAGTCGCGACACCGTATTTCCTGGTGCTCGGGCCGGACAAGGACATCACGCTTTTCCCGCGGATCACCAGCAAGGCGGGGCCGGTGCTCGGGACCGAATACCGCCAATTGTTCGGCGACGGAACGCTCGACGCGCTCGGCAGCATCAACTACAGCAACCCGACCGACGCGCAGATCAATCACGGTCAGCTGCGCGGCAACATCAACGCGCAAAGCGAGTTCGACGTCAGCGAGGACTGGCGGACCGGGTTTAACGTGCAGCGCTCCTCCGACCAGGCCTACCTGCTGCAATTCGGCTACGGCAACCCGCCGCTCAACGCTGAAATCAGTCGCGTCTTCGCCGAGGGCTTCGGCCGGCGCTCGTCGACCGATGTCGACGCCTACGCGTTTCAGCCGTTGGTTCCGGGGCTCGGGGTGTCGACCCAGCCGATCGTGCTGCCGGTCGTCAACCACAACTGGCAGAGCGATCCCGATGCGCTCGGCGGCCGCTGGAACCTGAACCAGAACCTGCTCGACATCGTGCGCGTAACCGGCACCCAGACCAGGCGCATGTCGCTCGGCGCGGAATGGGAGCGGACCTTTCGCGACGGGATCGGCGGCCAATACGAGTTTACCGCCAGCACGCGCGGCGACGGCTATTGGGTCAACGATCTGAGCCCATTGTCGAACCCGGACCTGCCCTCGGCCTATTTCCCGTTTAACGGAGCGCCGGCGGCCGAGCCGATCAACCCCAATTTTCTGGACGGCCGCGTCTTTCCCCAGGTCGGGCTCAAATGGAGCTACCCGCTGGTCCATCCGGGGACGCTGACCCCGCTGATCGAGCCGATCGCCGCGGTTTATGCGGCACCCAACGGCGGCAACCAGCGCAAAATCCCCAACGAGGACAGCCTGTCCTTCGATTATGACGATTCGCTGCTGTTTCGACCCGACCGGCTTGCCGGCTACGATGTTGTCGACACCGGTCAGCGGGTCGATTACGGGCTCAAGCTCGGTCTTTACGACAACACCGGCGGCAGCTACCGGGCGCTCATCGGGCAAAGCTACCGCGCCGAGGTCAACCCGTTTCTGCCGCCGGGGTCGGGAGCGTTCGACCGGCTCTCCGATGTCGTCGGCCGGGTCGTGCTGGAGCCCAGCTCCTATCTCGACCTGATCTATCGCTTTCGCCTCGACAGCACCAATTTCGCGTATCACGAGCAGCAAGCCTCGATGACCACCGGACCGAACAATCTGCGGGTCGGCGCCACCTTTATCCTGATCCCGGCGCAGGTCCCGAGCGATGTCGTGACCAATCCGACCACCGGCCAGTCGGTGCTCTACGGCAAGCAGGAGCAGCTGACCTTCACGGCGACCGCGAAGCTCACCCGGTACTGGTCGCTGCAAGGCAGCGAGACCATCAACCTCAGCGGGAGCTCCAACATCGTCAACGGGGTGACGACGCCGGAATCGAGCAACAGCAGCCTTTACGCCTCGCTCTCGGCAATTTATCAGGACGAGTGCATGGCCTTTGTCGGGGCGATCACGCAATCCGGGATCACCAACGGCGCGGTGACCCCCGGCTATTCGGTGCTGTTCAGCATCGTGTTGAAGAACATCGGCGAAATCGGCGGCACGGTCGCCTCGGTCGCCGGAACCGGCGGCTGAAGCGCGGTCCGGACGAGCCCCTGTCGGGCCGCAGCGCAGAGGCGACAACCGCGACCAAAAAGGATAAGAACAGGTGCGCTGCAATGTGTCGGGTCGCCTGCCGATGACGCTGAGCCGATTCCTTTTGATCCTGCAGGTCGCGATTGCCGGGTCGTCCGCCCTGCTCGCGACGGCGGCGCACGCGTCGACCCCGAGAGTGCCGGCGGGACGCACCGCCCCGCCGGCGGCCATCCAGGGTCAGGAGCCGGGCCAGCAGCAGGCGCCGCTCTACCCCCAGACCCGGATTGCCGCCGTTGTCAACGACGAGGTGATCTCGGTCGCCGATCTCGCCTCGCGCGTCCGCATGGTCATGCTGTCGACCGCGATCCCGGACACGCCCGAGGCGCGCCAGCGGCTTGCGGCACAGGTCTTGCGCACGCTCGTCGACGAGAAGCTGGAGACGCAGGAGGCCAAGCGCCGGAACATCACCGCGACGACCGAGGAGGTCGACAAGGCAATCGCCTCGATCGCCCAGCAAAACAACATGAAGCCCGAACAGCTCGACCAGGTGCTCAAAGCCGACGGCATCGAGCACAGCGCGCTTGTCAGCCAGGTCACCGCGTCGGTCGAATGGGCCAAGGTGGTGCGCCAGCTCGCCGCCGAAATCGACCCGGTCTCGGACGAAGAGATCGACGACACGCTGAAGCGGCTGAAGCAGAACGAGGACGCGCCCGAAGCGCGGGTCGCCGAGATTTTTCTCGCGGTCGACAACCCGCGGCAGGATGACGAGATCCGCGCGCAAGCAGAGCGGCTCGTCGAGCAGATGAAGCAGGGGGCGCGGTTCTCCGCCGTGGCGCAGCAATTCTCGCAATCGCCGACGGCGGCGGTCGGCGGCGACGTCGGCTGGGTTCACCCGGCCGAGCTGAGCCCGCCCCTGGCCAAGGCCGTCGCCGACATGCGTCCGGGCGAGCTGTCGGCGCCGATCCGCGCCGCCGGCGGCTATTACCTGCTGCTCGTCGTCGACCGCCGCGGCGGCGGCACCGCGAGCGAGAACGACACCGTGCTGCACATCGTTCAGGTGGTCTTCCCGCTGCCGGCGTCGACGAGCGAAGAGGCACGGCGCGCAGCGCTCGCCCAGGCGCAAAACGTCAGGACCGAGGCCAAGAATTGCGACGACATGCTGCGGATCGGCAAGACCGAGGCGCCACAGCTGTCAAGCCAGGGCGATTTGCGGCTGAGCCAGATTGCACCGGCGATGCGCAGCGTGGTCCTGGGGCTGGGGGTCGGGCAGCCGTCGCAGCCGATCCTGCAAAAAAACGGCATCGGCGTGATCATGGTGTGCGGCAAAAGCGATGCCAAGCCGGCTGCCCCGACCCGCGACAGTGTCGCCGACAGCCTGATGCGCGGTCGGCTCGACGCGCTGGCGCGGCGCTATCTGCGCGATCTGCGGCGCACCGCCTTTGTCGACGTCCGGGTGTGAAGAATGGAGCTGCCGCTCGCCTTGACGATGGGTGAGCCCGCCGGGATCGGCGGCGAAATCGCGCTGAAGGCGTGGCTCGGACGGGCCGAAGGCGTCCCGGCTTTTTACTTGATCGACGATCCCGGAGCGGCTGGCCCGACTGGCGGCGCAGCTCGGCTGGCCGGTGCCGGTGCGCCCGATCGCCGACCCCGCCGAGAGCGCCGATATCTTCCCGACCGCGCTGCCGGTGGCGCCGATCGGCGCCCCCGTGCGCGGCGGCGCGGGAGAGCCCGACCCGGCCGACGCGGCGGCCGTCGTCGGCGCGATCGACGCCGCCGTCGCCGATGTGCGCGGCGGGCGCGCGGCGGCGGTCGTAACCAACCCGATCAGCAAGGACAGCCTCTATCGCGCCGGGTTTCGCCACCCCGGACACACCGAGTACCTGGCGGAATTGGCCGGCGGCGGGCTGACCCCGGTGATGATGCTGGTCTGTCCGCAGCTGCGCGTCGTGCCGGTGACGATCCACCTGGCGCTGCGTCGGGCGGTCGAGACGCTCGACACCCCCGGCATCGTCGCGGCCGGCCGGATCGCCGCTGCGGCATTGCAGCGCGATTTCGGCATCGCCGCGCCGGTGCTCGCGGTCGCCGGGCTCAACCCGCACGCCGGCGAGGCGGGCGGGCTCGGCCGCGAGGAGATCGAGATCGTCGAGCCGGCGATTGCGGCGCTGCGCCGGGACGGCATCGACGCGCGCGGGCCCTTTGCCGCCGACACGATGTTTCACGCGGCCGCGCGCCGCCTCTATGACGCGGCGCTGTGCATGTATCACGACCAGGCGCTGATCCCGATCAAGACGATCGATTTCGACGGCGGCGTCAACGTGACCCTGGGGCTGCCGTTTGTGCGCACCTCGCCCGATCACGGCACTGCCTTCGCCATCGCCGGCAAGGGGGTCGCCCGCGCCCAAAGCCTGGTCGCGGCGTTGCGGCTCGCGGCCGAAATGGCGGCGACGCGCCGGACCCGCTGCGAGCCGCCGGGCTGAACCCGTCGTCGGCGTCCGCCCTGGCGGCGCTGCCGCCGTTGCGCGAGGTCATCGCCCGGCACGGCATCGCCGCCCAGCGCCGGCTCGGCCAGAACTTCCTCCTCGACCTGAACCTGACGCGCCGCATCGCCCGCGCCGCGGGTCCGCTCGACGCCGCCAACATCATCGAAATCGGCGCCGGTCCAGGCGGGCTGACCCGCGCGCTAATTGCCGAAGGGGCCGCCCATGTCATCGCGGTCGAGCGCGACCCGCGCTGTCTTGCGGCACTGGGCGAGCTTGCCGCCGCCTGTCCCGGCCGGCTGGAGGTCGTCGCCGGCGACGCGCTCGACCTCGACGCGGCGGCCCTCGCCGCAGCCCCGCGCAAGATCGTCGCCAACCTGCCCTACAACATCGCAACAGCGCTGCTGCTCGGCTGGCTCGACCGGATCGGCGCGTTCGACAGCCTGACCTTGATGTTCCAGCGCGAGGTCGCGTTGCGCCTTGTCGCCGAACCGCGCAGCAAAGCCTATGGCCGGCTGTCGGTCATGACCCAATGGCTGGCCGAGCCGCGCATCCTGTTCGACGTGCCGGCGCGCGCCTTTGTCCCACCGCCAAAAGTGACCTCGGCGGTTGTCGCCGTGACGCCGCGCCCCGCGCCGTTGGCGGGGGCCTCGAAGCCGATGCTCGAACGCGTCACCGCCGCCGCCTTTGGCCAGCGCCGCAAGATGCTGCGCTCAAGCCTCGAAACGCTGGGCGTGCCGGTCGAACCGTTGCTCGCGGCAGCCGGCGCGCCGCCGACCGCCCGCGCCGAAGAGCTCACGGTCGCGCAATTCTGCGCTCTCGCCCGCGCCCTCGCCAAAGCATAGCCGGCCGGCCCGACGCCCGTTTTCCCTGATTTGTCAGGTCGAGATCAGGTGTCCTCGGCACCCGGCCGGCAATCGCATGGCCATGACAAATCAAGAAGCCGGCGCCGCTCTTTCGCCGGACGCCGGCCGGGTCGCTCGATTGCCGCCGCGACTGTCGAGGGCGCGCCACACATTGAAACAAAATAATACAATAATCGGGAAGCATCTTATCATCGAAAGCCGATAGCTTGTCATGACGATCACAGGCAGCATCAGCACTAAAACACGAGCAGCGGTTTCGGTTATGGTCAAAATCCCGATGACTTGACATCGCGGACTTGGTGCGGCCAGGGCGGCGTTTGTCAGCATCGGCGTGTCATAGGGAAAAGCGTACGGGGTGGTGAGAAAGGTACCGGCATAAAGCGCCGCCATGGCCCCGGTGGTGACGCCGCGACGGAAGCAAACCCAGGTCATGCTGGCGACCAGAGCCGCGACGCCCGCTTGAACAGCCCATGCCACGGCACGGTCGATCCCGAGAGATGTCAGATTTGCCAATATTGTCGGTTGAAAGCGATCCTGGACGGCGGCGACCCACGCGGCGTGGGCGGGAAGCTTCGCAAGCCATGTCGGCCAAATTGACCATCCGAAGGCAACGCTGCTCAGCAGGACGAGGACGACAACAGTCACGCCCGCGGCAACCAGGGTTCGCCATTGTCCGGCCGAGATCAGAGCAATCGGAACCAGCAATCCAAACTGCGGCTTGAATGACGCCAATCCAAGCACGACGCCGCTCAGCACAGGCCTGCTGTTGGCCAGCCGAAATCCACCGACGATCAGCGCCGAGGAGAGCAAACCAGTCTGACCGGTCGTCACTCCGACAATCGTCGCCGGCGCCAATATTATCAGGAAAGCGCGATAGCGGCTGGGCTGCCCTTGCCGATACAGGGATGCGGCAATGTACGCCGCACCTGACAGTGCAACCCAAACCGGATACGCCAGATAATACGACATGAACCGAAGTGGTGCGATCAACAAAAGAAACGATGGCGGGTACGCGAAGGGAAGCGGTTCTGTTGGCGTTGCCCCAAGATCCATCTGGAAAGATGTCAGCATAAAATCGTCATAGATGTTGGCGGCGTGGTCCACGGCGGTGAATTTGCCAAATGACCAGATGCCGAAGAAGTCGTTAAACCAGATGTTTTTGCCGACCAGCTCTTTTGTTATCGAATATACCTGTACAATTGCGAACAACACCAGCATGACGGCCAGAAGCAGCTTCAGCACCAGATAAATTCGGTGATGGCGGCGGCGCTGTGCGCCGATCGGGGAGTCGATCATAGGGCCGGTTCTGTTGCCATCGACGCATTATGCTTATCTCGTCGCGGCGCGTCCGAATGGTGCCGGGACGAGGGGCCTAAGCCTGCGGGCACATTGAACGGGTCAACGAGCGCCGGCGACAGAATAAAGCGGAGCCCTACCAGAAAGAGGCCGAGCCGGCTCCACCCGCCCGGCGCGTGCCGGCGCCGCCATCGGAACTGACACGCGGGGGCAACCGAACCGTCGCGGTTCTGTCATGCGCCATCCCTAACATGCCCGTGCAATCGGCAATGACGGAGCGGGTAATGCCAAAATTATGGCGAAGCGCGGTTTTGGGTGCGGGCTTGTTGGCGGTCTCATCGGGTCTGTCGGCGCATGCCGACGGCGATTGGGGCTCCGGCGGCGGGGGCGGCGGCATCAAGCGGGTGCTGCTGATCAGCATCGACGGCATGCACGCGGTCGACTTCGCGAATTGCGCGAGCGGATTGGCCGGGGTCAACGGCGGCAACCCGTATTGCCCCAACCTCGCCGCACTCGGCAAGACCGGGACGAACTACACCGACACTTCGACCTCCAAGCCGTCCGATTCGTTCCCCGGACTGATGGCGCTGATGACCGGGGGCTCGCCGCGCACGGTGGGTGCGTTCTACGATGTCGCCTACGACCGCTCGCTCGATCCGCCCGCGGCGACGACCGGCAACGGGGTTGCCGGGGCGCCGGACCTGTGCACGCCGAGTGCGCCTCCGACGGGGACGAGAACGGAATTCGATGAGGGAATTGACGTCAACCAGACGCTTCTGAACGGGGGCGCCCCGGCCGGGTTGGATGGCGGCATCGCGTCGATCGACCCGAACCGGCTCGAGCGCGATCCGGCGCATGGCTGCGCCCCCGTCTATCCTTGGAATTTTGTCCGCACCAACACGATTTTTGGCGTCGTGCACAACGCCGGCGGCTATACCGCGTGGTCGGACAAGCATCCCGCCTACTCGGCGGTCTCGGGGCCCGGCAAGGGCACCAACGTCGACGACTACTATGCGCCGGAGATCAACTCGATCCCGGTCGGCCTGCCGCAAGTCAAAATTTTGAAGTGCAATCCGTTGCCCGACCAAACGGCGGTGTCCGCCAGCAATGCGTGGACCGACAGCTTTGCCAACATTCAGTGCTACGACAGCTTGAAGGTCCAGGCGATCCTCAACGAGATCAATGGCAGAAACCACGCCGGCACGGCGCGGCGGCCGGTCCCGAACATCTTCGGGATGAACTTTCAAGTGGTCAGCGTCGGTCAGAAGCTGATCGAAAAGTCGATCGGCGTCACCGGCGGGTATCTGGACAACATCGGCACGCCGAGTTCGGCGCTGCTCGGCGAAATCCAGTTTGTCGACAATTCGATCGGGAGGATGGTCGCCGGGCTCAAAGCGCGCGGTCTTTACCAATCCACCCTGATCGTCATATCGGCCAAGCATGGCCAGAGCCCGATCGACTCGGCCCGGTACCTGGGCATATCAAATTCGCCCAATGACCCGATCACGACGTCGCCGGCGACGATCCTGCAAAACCTGCTTCCGGCGTCCGAATCCCCGGCAAACCCCAACGGGATCGGGCCGACCGAGGACGACGTCTCGCTGATCTGGCTGTCGGATTCTTCGCAAACCGCCAACGCGGTCGCAATGTTGGAAAGCCAGTCGCCGGCGACCAACAACATCGCCGGCATCGGCGAGATTTTCTCTGGGCCGGCGATCGACCAGATCTTTAACCCGCCCGGGCTGCCGCCCTATGGCGACCCGCGCACGCCGGACATCCTCGTCACGCCGAATATCGGCGTCACCTACTCCGGAAGCGGCAAGAAGCTTGCCGAGCACGGCGGCTTCGCGCATGACGACGTCAACGTTATAATGCTGGTCGCCAACCCGTCGATGCCGCCCGCGACGGTGACGAGCCCGGTCGAAACCTACCAGATCGCGCCGACGATCCTCGCGGCGCTGGGTCTCGATCCCGATAAGCTGACCGCGGTGCAGAAAGAGGGAACCCAGGTTCTGCCCGGCCTTGGTCTCGACACCGGCAAGTCGCGTTGGTGACCGGTTGTCGCTGACGAACCATCCTCACGCGCCCCTCCGAGGGGCGCGTGAGCGACGGCTGCAATCCGCGGGTCAACCGCATTGACCCCAAGCGTTCGATCCGAGAGGATCGGTCAATGAAGAGGGAGATCATAACCGTCGCGGGATCGCCCGGCTCAGGCAAGTCGTCGACCGCAAGGGCAGTCGCGTCCGCGCTTGGATTTCGTCACTTTTCCTCAGGCGACCTATTCAGGCAGTTGGCGGCCGAACGCGGCGAGTCGATCGAGGCAATGAATATTTCGGCAGAAGTGCAGCGGAATATCGATCTCAAAGTAGACGACTTTCTGCATCAGATCTACCGCACCGAAGACAAGCTTGTCGTCGATTCGCGCATGGCGTGGCGGTGGATGCCGGACTCGCTCAGGGTGTTCCTCGTGCTCGACCCCGGCACGGCGGCGGTGCGCATCTTTGATAATCTCAGGGAAGAGGGGCGGCAGAGCGAGGACGCGACCTCAGTCGAAGAAGCGCGCAACAGCATAGATCGGAGATTTGCCAGCGAGCAAAAGAGATACCGCGCGCTCTACGGTGTGAACCCGACCGACCCACTGAATTTCGATATTGTAGTTAATACAAAATACAACAATCTGGCGACAGTGACAGCCATAATTCTCGCGGCGTACCACGCTTGGCGAACTGCCTGCGCCGGCCGCGAGCAGAAACCTTCGACCGAAAATAGCGTCAGGGCGATCAGAGCATAATCGGGTCGGGTCGCATTATCGGTTCCCGCCCCGGCAGAAGAGCTCGTCACCCCTAACTTGGCTCGCGCTACGGGATCGGGGTGACGCTCATTCGATGTTCTGCACCTGCTCGCGAAACTGCTCGATCACCGCCTTCAGCGCCAGCCCGGTGCGGGTCAGCTCGATGTCGGCCGATTTCGAGCACAGGGTGTTGGCCTCGCGGTTCAGCTCCTGGCACAGGAAGTCGAGCCGTCGGCCGACCGCTTCGCCTTCGTCGAGCAGGTCGGCCGCCTGCTCGATATGCGCGCGCAACCGCTCGATTTCCTCGCGGATGTCGGCGCGGGCGGCAAGCAGCGCCACTTCCTGAGCCACCCTTTCCTCGGGCATCGCCGCGGCGCCGGGGCCGGTCAGGGTCGCCAATACAGCGAGCAATCGCTCGCGGATCGCGGCGGGCTGCGCCGCGGCGCCGTTCGCGGCGGCGGCGACAAGACCCGCCATCTCGTCCAGCTGGCTCCGCAGGAGCTGGTGGATGCGCGCACCTTCCACGGCGCGGGCCGCGGCCAAGAGGTCGAGCACGCCGGTCCAGCTGCTCATGATGGCGGCGCGGCGCGCCTCGATCACCTCGTCGTCATCCTCGTCCTCGACGGTCTCGACGACGCCGCGCAACGCCAACAGACCGTCGAGCCGGGGCGGGGCCGCCTCGATCTCGCCGGTCAGCTCGTCGATCAGCGCCACCAGCTGGGCCAGCACCTCGCGGTTCACGCGCAATACCGGCGACGCGGTGCGGGTGACGGCGAGGCTGGCGGAAATATTGCCGCGGCGGAATCGCCCGCTCACGGCTTCGCGCAATTCCTGCTCCAATGTGTCGAAACCGGAGCCGAGGCGCAACCGCAGGTCGAGCGAGCGCCCGTTGACGCTCTTGACCTCCCATACCCACGAAATCCCGAACGCCTCGCCCTGCGCCGCTGCAAACCCCGTCATGCTGGCTAAGCCCACGCCGCTTTGCTCCCTGCTTGCACCACCGCGGCGTTATAGCCGCCACATGCCGCGCCAACAACGCCGCCCACGTCCCTAGCGCGCGGCGGCGCCCGGCGGATCGGGCTCGACGAGGGCGCTCTTGCGGTATTGCGCGACGTTGCGGTTGTGCTCGGCGAGGGTTTTGGCAAAGACGTGCCCGCCGGTATGGTCGGCGACAAAGTAGAGGTCGTCGGTCGGCGCCGGCCGTGCTGCGGCGCGCAACGCCGCCATCCCCGGATTGTCGATCGGGCCTGGCGGCAGCCCGTTTTCCAGATAGGTGTTGTAGGGCGAGGGGGTCTGCAGGTCGGCGCGGGTCAGCGGCCGGTCGAGCTTTTTGGTGCCGTTCTCGCTCAGCGCGTAGATCACGGTCGGGTCCGATTCGAGGCGCATGCCGAGGCGCAGACGGTTGACAAAAACCGCGGCAACCCGCGCCCGCTCGTCGGCGCGACCCGTTTCGCGCTCGACCATTGAGGCGAGGACCAGAAGCTGCCCGGGGTTGGCGAGCGGCAGGTCGGGCCGCCGCTTGGCCCAGGCGGCGTCGAGCGCACGCGTCATCGCCCGCGTCATGCGGCCGATCAGCGCGGTCCGGGTCTCGCCATAGCTGTAGATGTAGGTGTCGGGCATCAGCGCGCCTTCGGCGGGCGGCGGCCCGACATTGCCGGCGAGCGCCGGCGCCGCACGCACCAACGCCACGATCTCGGCGCTCGTCAGCCCTTCCGGGATCGTCAGTTTGTGCCTGACGGTTTTGCCGCTGGCAACGATGTCGCCCGCCTCGAGCGCGCTGGTCCCGGCCGGAAACTCGTATTCGCCGGCAAGCAGCGCCGCACCGTTTCCCGACACTATTGCCGCGATCTCGAACGGCAGGCGATGCCGGATTACACCGTCTTTGGCCAGCAGCTCGGCGACGCCGCCAAGGCCGGTATGCGGCGGGATGACGACGGTTCGGGCTTGGGTCAGCGGCCCTGGCCGGGTGGTCTCATGGTAAACCAGCCACCCCGTCCCGCCAGCGGCGGCGAGGAGCGCCGATACCGCCAGCAATGCCCAGCCGACAAGGCGAAGCGCGCCGCCCATCGATCACCAACCCCGGACCGGCGGCGGCGGGTCAGCCGCTCACGGCGGCCCGGTAAAGACCAGCGAGGCGTTGGTCCCGCCAAATCCGAACGAGTTGGTCAGCACGCAGTTGACCCGACGCTGTTTTGCTTCTTTCGGGACGAGGTCGATGTCGCAGGACGGCGACGGGTTGTCGAGGTTGAGGGTCGGCGGCACCGCGCCGTCGCGGATGGCGAGGATCGAAAAGATGGCCTCGACGCTGCCGGCCGCGCCCAAGAGATGGCCGATCGCCGATTTGGTCGACGACATCGACAGCTCGTAGGCGTGCCGCCCAAACAGCCGCTTGACGGCGCCGAGCTCGATCTCGTCGCCGAGCGGTGTCGAGGTGCCGTGCGCGTTGATGTAGTCGATCGCCTCGGGCGGGATGCCGGCGCGCCGCAGCGCGTTGCGCATCGAGCGGAAGGCGCCGTTGCCGTCCTCGGCGGGCGCGGTCAGGTGATAGGCGTCGCCCGACATGCCGTAGCCGATGATCTCGGCATAGATTTTGGCGCCGCGGCGGCGGGCGTGCTCGATCTCTTCGAGGATGAGGATACCGGCGCCCTCGCCCATCACAAAGCCGTCGCGGCCCTGGTCCCATGGCCGCGAGGCGCGCGGCGGGTCGTCGTTGAAGCCGGTCGACAATGCCCGCGCCGCGGCAAAACCGGCGATCCCCAGCCGGCAGATCGCCGCCTCGGTGCCGCCGCACACCATGACGTCGGCGTCGTCGAGCATGATCAGCCGGGCCGCGTCGCCGATCGCGTGCGCGCCGCTGGAGCAGGCCGTGACGACCGCGTGGTTGGGTCCGCTGAACCCATAGCGGATCGAGACGTGGCCGGAGGCGAGATTGATCAGGTTGGCCGGGATGAAGAACGGCGAGACCCGGCGCGGGCCGCGCTCGTGCAGGGTCAACGCCCCCTCGGTGATCCCGGACAGCCCGCCGATGCCGGAGCCGATCATGACGCCGGTGCGCTCGCGCGCCTCCTCGTCCTGCGGCAGCCAGTCGGCGTCCTCGACGGCCTGGGCGGCGGCGGCGAGCGCAAAGACGATAAACCCGTCCATCTTGCGCTGGTCCTTGGGCGGGACCCAGTCGTCGGCGTTAAAGAGGCCCGAGCCGGTGTCGCCGCGCGGCACCTGTGCGGCGATCCGCGCCGGCAGATCGGAGACGTCGAACGACTGGATCGCGCTGACCCCGGACGCACCCGAAAGCAGACGATGCCAGTTGCGCTCGAGCCCGATGCCGAGGGGCGTCACCAGCCCCATGCCGGTTACGACGACGCGCCGCATCGCATTCTCACAAACGACCGCATCGGGAACATGTCAACGTCGCGGCACCCGATGCCCGGTCCGCTGTCGCGGCGGGCAGAGCCGGCGGGCCTCAGCTGTGCGACTCGATAAAGCTGACCGCATCCTTGACGGTCACGATCTTTTCGGCGGCGTCGTCCGGGATTTCGCAGCCGAACTCTTCTTCAAAGGCCATCACCAGCTCGACCGTGTCGAGACTGTCGGCGCCGAGATCGTCGATGAAGCTGGCGTTCTCGGTCACCTTCGACTCGTCGACGCCCAAATGCTCGACGACGATCTTTCTGACCCGCTCGGCGACATCGCTCATTCGTTGTTCCCCTCAGTGGCTGGCGTGAAATTGGGTTCGACACACAAAGCCGGGCGCCATCCGCCGTCATCCTGTCGTCGTCGGGGGCCGCGATCAAGGCGCCGGTCACATACCATGATTTCTCCAGCGGTGCCAATTGCGCTGATCGGTGTGCCGGGCGCGGCCCTATACCATGGCCATGCCGCCGTTGACGTGCAAGATTTGTCCGGTGACGTAGGCGGCCTCGGCGCTCGCCAGATAGACGATCGCGGCGGCGACGTCGGCCGGGACGCCAAACCGTCCGCAGGGAATCGCCGCACCGAGCCGGGCGCGCTGCTCCGCCGATAATTTGGCGGTCATCGCGGTCTCGACAAAACCCGGCGCCACGCAATTGACCGTGACGCCGCGGCTGGCGACCTCGGCCGCGACCGATTTCGACATGCCGATCATCGCCGCCTTGGCCGCGGCGTAATTGGCCTGGCCGGGATTGCCGGTCACGGCGACGACCGAGGTCACGCCGACGACTCGGCCGTGGCGCCGCCGCACCATGCCGCGCAACACGGCACGGGTCAGGCGAAAGGCCGCGGTCAGGTCGACATCGAGCACCGCCTGCCAGTCTTCGTCCTTCATCCGCAGCACCAGCCCGTCGCGGGCGAAACCGGCGTTGTTGACCAGGATGTCGACACGCCCCATCGCCGTCTCGGCCGCTTTGACGAGGCTGTCGGCGGCGGCGGGCTCGGCGAGGTCGGCGACGCCGACATGCGCGCCTGCGCCAAGCTCGCCGGCAAGCGCCTCCAGCACCGCGCGGCGCGTCCCGGCCAACATGATTTCGGCGCCTTGGGCGTGCAACGCGCGGGCGACGGCGCCGCCGATCCCGCCCGAGGCTCCGGTCACCAGCGCGGTCTGCCCGGTCAGGTCGAACATCCCCTATACCGATAGCTTTTGGGTTGCCCGGCAGCAGCGCGTCTTAAAACGCCGCGGTCACAACGCCGCGGCCAACGCCTCGACATCGGCGGGGGCAGCGACCGAGCGCGTCGCGACATTGGGGGCGATGCGTTTGACGAGCCCGGCGAGCACCCGGCCGGCGCCGAGCTCTACGACCTCCTCGACTCCGGCATCGGCGACAAACAGCATGCTCTCGCGCCAGCGCACGACGGCGGTCACCTGCTGGACCAGCAGGCGCTTGATCTCGGCGGGGTCTTCCACCGGACGGGCGGTGACATTGGCAACGAGCGGCACCCTCGGCGCGCGCAGCGCAACGCCCGCGAGCGCCTCGGCCATTACATCGGCTGCGGACGCCAGCAGCGGCGAGTGGAACGGCGCGCTGACCGGCAGCATGACCGAACGCCGGGCGCCGTGCCCGCGGGCAATCGCGATCGCGCGCTCAACCGCGCTGCGGTGACCGCTGACGACCGCCTGGCCGGGCGCGTTGTCGTTAGCCAGCGTGCAAACCTCGTCGTGGTCGATGCCGGCGCAGGCCGCCTCGGCGGCCACGGTCCGGGCGGTTTCGGCGTCGAGCCCGAGCAGCGCCGCCATCGCCCCGCAGCCGACCGGCACGGCGCGCTGCATCGCCCGCCCGCGCCGCTTCAGCAGCCGCGCCGCGTCGCCGACGGCGAGCGCCCCCGCCGCCGCCAGCGCCGAGTACTCGCCGAGCGAATGGCCGGCGACAAAAGCCGCGTGCCGGCCGATGTCGAAGCCGCCTTCGGCTTCGAGGACGCGGACAACCGCGAGGCTCGCCGCCATCAGCGCCGGCTGCGCGTTCTCGGTCAAGGTCAGCTCGCTCTCGGGACCCTCGAACATCAGCCGCGACAATGGCTGCGCCAGCGCCTCGTCGACTTCGTCGAACAAAAGGCGGGCGGCGGGAAAGGCAGCGGCGAGGCTGTGCCCCATGCCGACCGCCTGCGAGCCCTGACCCGGGAACACGAACGCGCGCATCATCTCGACCACATCCCCCTAAACCCGGCAGCGCCGTTCTTGTCCCCCGGACCGGCGGCGCCATCTTGTCGCGTGCCGGGGTTGCTGTATAGTGCCTCGCCTCCCTTGCCGGCCCGGGCCGGCTCTGCCCGATCGGCGCGAGCGCGCCCCGGGCCTCCTTCATCCGAAAGGGATGGGTTGCTATGCCTCTCTATGAAAACGTGTTTATCGCGCGGCAGGATATCTCGGGCGCGCAGGTCGATGCGCTGGCCGACGGTTTTGTGCAGCTGATCGCCGAGAATGGCGGCGCGCTCAAAAAGCGCGAGTACTGGGGTCTCAGAAACCTCGCCTACCGCATGCGCAAGAATCGCAAGGGTCATTACGTGCTGATGAACCTCGAGGCGCCGCCCGCCGCGATCGCCGAGCTCGAGCGGACGATGCGGATCAACGAGGACGTGCTGCGCTACCTGACGATCCGGGTCGAGGCGCATGAGGAGGGTGCTTCTGCCGTCATGCAAAACCGCGGCAGCCGCGACGACCGCGGTCGCCGGGGCGACCGTTACGGCGACGGGCGCGAGGGCCGCGACGGGCGCGAGGGCCGCGAGAACCGTGAGGGGCGCGACGGCGAGCGTGCCGAACGCCCGGTGCCCGAGCGCGCTGTGCCCGAACGCGCAGTGCCCGAGCCGGCGGCGCCGGAGGCCGCTGCGCCCGCGCCGGATCCCGCTGTGCCCGCGCCGGCCGCGCTGGAGCCCGCCGCACCCGCACCCGAGACGGTGGAGCCCTAAATGGAAAGCCAGTCGGCCGGCGATCGCGGGCGCGGCGCCGCCGCCCGCCGCCCGTTTTTCCGGCGGCGGAAATCCTGCCCGTTCTCCGGTCCGAACGCGCCCAAGATCGACTACAAGGACATCAAGCTGCTGCAGCGCTTTGTCTCGGAGCGCGGGAAGATCGTGCCGAGCCGCATCACCGCGGTGTCGACCAAACGGCAGCGCGAGCTCGCCCAGGCGATCAAGCGCGCCCGGTTTCTCGGCCTCTTGCCCTACATGGTGAGGTAGGGCCGCGATATTGGCCGGACGGCGCCAGAGCCCATGCGAAATTTCAGCGGCTTGGCGGCGGGCGTGCTGTTGGGCGCGCTCGGCGCGGCATTGTATCTGGCGGTGCTGACCGGCTCGCCCGGCGCGCTGATCCTGGCCTATTTGGCGCAACTGCCGCTGTTCGCTGCCGGTCTCTGGCTCGGGGTCGGGTCGGCTGCCGCCGCCGGGGTTGCCGGCTGCGTCATTCTGCTGACGGCGGGCGGGCTGCTCGCTGCGGCCCTGTTCGCCGCACTCTACGCGGTCCCCGTGGTCTTGCTGGTGCGCCAGGCGCTGTTGGCGCGCCGCGGAGCCGAGGGCGGGCTCGAATGGTATTCGCCGGGGCTGCTGACCGCGTGGCTGACGGCGCTCGGTCTCGTGGCACTCGCCGGCGCCGTGCTGTTTCTCGGCGGTCCCGACCACATCGAGGCCTTGCTGCGCGCGACCCTGGCGCCGGCGGTCGACCGTTTTGTCGACGAGAGCGGCTCGAGCCGCGAGGCGCTGACGGCACTCTTGGCCTTGGTGATCCCCGGCGCCGTCGCCGCGTCGTGGATGATGATGACGGCGAGCAACGCAGTGCTCGCGCAGGGCGTTTTGGCGCGCTTTGGCGTGGCGTGGCGGCCGTCGCCGGACCTTGCCGCGCTGGCCCTGCCGTTATGGCTGTCGGTGCTGCTCGCGGGCGCTGCCGCAGCCGCCGCATTTGACGGGATCGCGCGATTTTGCGGGGTCAATCTGTTGATCGTTTTGTCGGTCCCGTTCTGCCTCGCCGGCTTGGCGGTGCTGCACACCGCGGCGCGCCGGCTGCCGCGCCCGCAAATCCCGCTTGTCGCATTCTATGTGCTCGCCGGGCTGTTCGGCTGGCCGCTGCTGGTCGTGACGATCCTGGGAGTGCTCGACGGGCCGCTCGGGTTGCGGCGGCGTTTTGCCCTGCCCGGCCAGCCTGGATCTCTTGGAGGAAAAATCGATGATTGAGCTGATCCTGCTCGAACGGGTCGAAAAGCTCGGCCAGATGGGCCAGCGCGTCAAGGTGCGGCCGGGCTTTGCCCGCAACTACCTGCTGCCGCAAAAAAAGGCGATGCGCGCGACCCAGGAGAACCTCGCCTATTTCGAAACCCAGCGCGCCCAGCTCGAAGCCAGCAACCTTCAGCGCCGGGCCGAGGCGAGCGAAGTCGGCGCCAAGCTCGAAGGGCTGACCGTCGTGCTGGTGCGCCAAGCCGGCGAAAGCGGCCAGCTCTACGGCTCGGTTTCGGCGCGCGACATCGCCGACGCGGTGACCGCGTCCGGCTTTACGATCGAAAAGGGGCAGGTGGTGCTCGACCGGCCGATCAAGAACCTCGGCCTGCACCGGCTGCGGGTGGTGCTGCATCCCGAGGTCTCGGTCACGGTCACCGCCAATGTCGCGCAATCGCCCGAGGAAGCCGCGATGCAGGCGCGCGGCATCGACCCGCTGCGGGCCGGCGACGAGGACGAGGACGAGATCGATCAGCAACGGGCCGCGCCGCCGCCGGCAGCAGCGGCCGAGGCGAGCCCAAATTAGCAAGCAACCTCTTGTTTGTGCGCCGCGTCGTGACCGATATTAACGGCAGCTTTGTTGTTCGGTCTTGCCGCGATGCTACTTGCGCGTTTGTTCGAGCGGATATTTACCAAGGGGCGCCTGCGGGTCGTCGATGCCGGCGGAAATCTCCATGACTTTGCCGGAGCGCCGGGGCCGAGCGCCGCGATCCGTCTCAACGACCCGGCGCTCCACCATAAGTTGATCGTGCGGCCGCGGCTCTATCTGCCGGAGGCCTTTGTCGACGGCACCTTGACGATCGAGGAGGGCAGCCTTTACGACTTCGTCGATCTGCTGCAGGCCAACATCGAAGCCATGCCCGAAGGCGTGCTGTGGCGCGTGCTCAACGGGTCGTACACATTTTTGCGGCGCGTCCACCAGTACAACCCGCTGGCCCGCGCCCGCCAGAACGTGGCCCACCATTACGATTTGTCCGATCAGCTCTACGAGCTGTTTCTCGACCGCGACCGGCAATATTCCTGCGCCTATTTCTGCGGCGAGGACGACGACCTCGATCAGGCTCAGCTCAACAAAAAGCAGCACATCGCCGCCAAGCTGATGATCGAGCCGGGGCAAAAGGTGCTCGACATCGGCTCGGGCTGGGGCGGGCTGGCGCTCTACCTTGCCGGCGAATGCGGCGCCGACGTTACCGGGCTGACCCTGTCGGTCGAGCAGCACAAGACCGCGACCCGGCGCGCCGCCGCGGCCGGGCTCTCCGACCGTGTCCACTTTCATCTGCGCGACTATCGCGAGCAAACCGGGGAATTCGACCGGATCGTTTCGGTCGGCATGTTCGAGCATGTCGGCCTCAATCATTACGGCGCGTTCTTCGCCAAGGTGAAGTCGCTGCTGGCCGCGGACGGGGTGGCGCTGCTGCACTCGATCGGGCGCATGGACGGACCCGGCTCGACCGCGCCCTGGATCCGCAAATACATCTTTCCCGGCGGCTATGTGCCGGCATTGTCCGAAGTCCTGCCGGTGGTCGAGCGCCAGCGGCTGTGGATCACCGACATCGAAATCCTGCGCCTGCACTACGCCCGCACCCTGCGCGCCTGGCGCCGCCGCTTCGAGCAGAACCGCGATCGCATCAAGGCGATCTACGACGAGCGCTTTTGCCGGATGTGGGAGATGTATCTGGTCGGCTCGGAAATCGCGTTCCGCCGCGGCGGCCACATGGTGTTTCAGATGCAGTTCGCCAAGACGCTCGACGCGGTGCCGCTGATCCGCGACTACATGCTCGATTGGGAGCGCGAGCACGGCGCCGCCGCCGAACGCGCCGCCTGACGACCCCCAGGTTGCACAGGCTGGGGATATTTTCCCAAGCAGCTCGGATAACCCGCTGGTGCTAGCGTCGCGAACCAAAAGTTCGCGAACTCCCCGTCCGGTCATCCCGACGGAGGCCGGGACCCGTTTCTGCCGTGGGTACCGGCCCTCCGCTATGGCACTGGGGAAGCCAGCGGACTTGATCCACCACGCTGGCGCCCTGCATGGAAACGACGACCGCTGCCCGGGTCACGCCGCTGCGCGACACCGACCCCGAGCTGATCCGCACCCCCCCTTACAACACCGATGCCGAGCAGGCGCTGCTCGGTGCCATCCTGATCAACAACGGCGCCTATGTCAGGATCTCGGAATTTTTGCTGGCCGAGCATTTCGGCAACGCGGTTCACGGCCGCATCTATGCCGCGATCGGCAAGCTCGTCGAGCGCGGCCAGATCGCCAACCCCGTAACCTTGAAAAACCTGTTCGACCAGGACGGGGCGCTCGCCGAGATCGGCGGCGCGCAGTATCTGGCGCGGCTCGCCGGCGCCGCGGTGACGATCATCAACGCCGAGGATTACGGCCGCCATATCCACGATCTGTATCTGCGGCGGCAGCTGATCGTGGTCGGCGAGGACATCGTCAACGACGCCTTCCGCCACGACCTCGACGACCACGCGCCCGAGCAGATCGAACGCGCCGAGAAAAAGCTGTTCGACCTCGCAACATCGGGGCAGAGCGAAGGCGGCTTTCGCGCCTTCAGCCTGCCGCTCGCCAACGCCATCGGCATGGCCGAGGCGGCGTTTAAGCGCAGCGGCAAGACCGTCGGCGTCGCCACCGGCTTTGTCGACCTCGACAAAAAGCTCGGCGGGCTGCACCCGTCGGATCTGGTGATCCTCGGCGGCCGGCCGTCGATGGGCAAGTCGGCGCTCGCCACCAACATCGCCTTTCACGCGGTGCGCAACTACAAGCCGGCGGTCGGCCCCGATGGCCGCACCGTTGCTGAGGACGGCGCCGTCGTCGGCTTTTTTTCGCTCGAAATGTCGGCCGAGCAGCTCGCGACCCGCATTCTCGCCGAGGAATCGGGCGTCAGCTCCGACCGCATCCGCCGCGGCGACGTCAGCCGTGAGGATTTCGACCGCTTTCTGCACGCGAGCCACCAGCTGCAATCGCTGAAGCTGTTTATCGACGACACGCCGGCGCTCAGCGTCTCGGGGCTGCGCACCCGCGCGCGGCGGCTGATGCGGCAGCAAGGGCTCGGGCTGATCGTCGTCGACTACCTGCAGTTGATGCGCCCCTCGGTGCAGGTGCGCAGCCTCGAAAATCGGGTGCAGGAGATTTCCGACATCACCCGCGGCCTTAAGGCGGTGGCGAAGGAGCTCAACGTCCCGGTGCTGGCATTGGCGCAATTGTCGCGGGCGGTCGAGGCGCGCGAGGACAAGCGGCCGATGCTGGCCGATCTGCGCGAATCAGGCTCGATCGAGCAGGATGCCGATGTCGTCATGTTCATCTTCCGCGAGGAGTATTATCTATCGCGCGGGCAGCCGATGCGCCGCCCGGACGAAACCGACGACAAGTACAATGACCGCTATGAGCGCTGGCAAAACCGCTACAACGAGGTCTACGGCACCGCCGAAATTCTTATCGCCAAGCAGCGGCACGGGCCGATCGGCACGGTCAAGCTGCACTTCGAGGCGGAGACGACCAAGTTCGACAACTTCATGGGTCCCGACTATCTGCCCGAAGGGGCGTAGCCGGCATTTGCGGCGGAGCGCGTGTTGCGGATGACGGGCGCCGGGGTGCACCGCGTGTTGCTCCGGGTGCGCGGCGCCGAGGCGGCCGAAGCCGCGCTGGCGCTGCTCGACGCCGCCGCCGATGCCGTTTCGGCGTTTGCAGCGGGCGGCGACGAGTGGCGTCTCGAAGCCTATTCGCCGACCCGGCTCGTTACCCCGGAACTGTCGGCCCGGTTGGCGCTGGCCGCCGTCGCGGCGGGTGGAGAACTGGTCGAGATCGGCGAACAGAAAATGCCCGACCGCGACTGGCTCGCCGAAAACCAGCTCGCCTTTCCGCCGTTGCGGATCGGGCGGTTTTTTGTCTACGGCTCGCATCATCGGGGCGGCGTGCCGGTGGGTGCGATCGGCATTCTGCTCGACGCAGCGACCGCGTTCGGCACCGGCGAGCATCCCTCGACCCGCGGCTGCCTGATCGCGCTCGACGGGCTGGCGCGGCGCGGGCCGGTTCGTCGGCCGCTCGACATCGGGACCGGCACCGGAATTCTGGCGATTGCTGCGGCAAAGCTGCTGCGCCGCCCGGTGACGGCGCGCGACATTGACCCCGGCTCGGTCGCAGTCGCCCGCCACAATGCCGTGCGCAACCGGGTCGCGGGGCTTGTTCGCATCGGTCGGGCTGCCGGCTATCGCGGCCTTGCCCCGAGACGGCGCGGCTACGATCTGATCCTGGCAAACATCCTGGCGCGGCCGTTGGCGGTCATGGCCGCCGATCTTGCGCGTCATCTGGCCCCCGGCGGGCATGCGGTGCTGTCGGGCTTGTTGCGCAGGCAGGAGCCGATCGTGCTGGCGCCGCACCGAAGCCTCGGCCTGGCGTTCGAGCGGCGGATTGTGATCGAGGGATGGTCGACGGTGGTTCTACGGGCAGGGAACCGCTTGGAGAATGGCGATCGAGGCCGCAGCCCCGATCTGTCAGTTGGGTTTGGTTGAAAGACCGCTCACATGGCCTTGCGCCGTCCAGAAGCTCGACGCTTCCGGCGACCGCGCCGGCTCGATGTCGCGGCCGCGGACATCCTCGCCGTCGAGCAAGGCGCGGATCTGCGAACGGCGGATTCCGATGTCGGCGAGCGACCGGTCGTCAAGCGCCATCAGCTCGCCATAGGCGCGCTGCCGACGGCGCCATTCGGAAAACGCGCGGCCGGCTGAGATGAACAGGTTTAGAATGGACATTACACACACTCCGTGCGTCGCTTTTGCTGCACTGCAACAGAAATGGCGTTGCGCCGCACCATTCGCCAGCGAAGTTGTTGCAATTCAGCCATGTCGAGGTTCTGATTGCGTGCGCGGCGCCGGATGAGGAGCAGGTGATGACGACAAACCAATCGGCCGATCGTGATGGCGAGCTGACGCGGTTGCTGCGCGAGGCGGGCTCGGCCTACGACCCGGCCGCGGTCGAGGCGCTGGTCGCCGGTGTCTTGGGCGCGCCGGCCGAAATCGGGACCGCGTGGCATTGTCTCGTCGCCGACCCGGTGCCGCCGGCATTGGCCGAGGCGCTCGAAAAGCTGCGGGCCGAGATCGCGGCCGGATACCATGACGGCCTCGCGCGCTCGGATTTCGTCCGGCTGTCGCGCGCCGATCGCGTGACAATGCTGCGCCGGGAGCTCGCGGTCCACGGCCTCGATGGGTTTGTCGTGCCGCGCTCCGACGAGCATCAGGGCGAATATGTGCCCCCGCGCGGCCAGCGGCTCGCATGGCTCACCGGCTTTACCGGCTCGGCCGGGCTGGCGATCGTGCTCCGCGACCGCGCCGCGGTTTTTGTCGATGGCCGCTATACGCTGCAGGCGGCGCAGCAGGTCGACGGTGCCGTGTTCGAGATCCACCATCTGACAGACCAGCCGCCGGCCCGCTGGATCGGCAGCGCGCTCAAACCGGGCGAGGTGTTGGGCTACGACCCGTGGCTCCATACCCCGCACGAGGTCGAGCGCTTCCGCGCCGCCGCCGAAAAAGCCGGGGCGAGCCTGCGCGCGGTCCACCGGAACCCGCTCGACCGGGTGTGGTCCGATCAACCCGCCGCACCTTTGGCGCCGGTGGTGCCGCACGCCGACGGTTTTGCCGGCGAGGGCGCGCAGTCAAAGCGCGAGCGGATCGCCCACGGCCTCGCCGAGGAAGGGGTCGCCGCGGCGGTGCTGACGATGCCCGAATCGATCGCCTGGCTTCTCAACATCCGCGGCGGCGACGTGCCGCACACGCCCCTGCCCTTGTCCTTTGCGATCCTGCGCGCGGACGCCAGCGTCTCCCTGTTCATCGACCGGCGCAAACTGGCGCCCGGTCTCGAACGCCATCTCGGCAACGCCGTGAGTGTATTGCCGCCCGAGCAATTGGGGCCGGCGCTCGATGCGCTCGCCGCCAAGGGCGGGCGGGTGCAGGCCGACCCGGCGAGTGCCGCCGCCTGGATTTTCGATCGGCTCGACACCGCCGGCGCCAAAATCCATCGCGCCGCCGATCCGTGCGTCCTGCCAAAGGCGTGCAAGAACGCGGCGGAGGTCGACGGCACCCGCGCCGCCCACCGACGCGACGGCGCCGCCTTGACCCGGTTTCTCGCCTGGCTGGCGCGCGAGGCGCCCAAGGGCGACCTTTCCGAGATCGCCGCCAGCGACCGGCTCGAAGCCTTCCGCCGCGAGGGCGAATACTTCCGCGATCTGAGCTTTCCGACGATCTCCGGCGCCGGCTCCAACGGTGCGATCGTCCATTACCGGGCGATGCCGGAAACCGAAAAGCGGCTCGAATTGGGCTCGCTCTATCTGCTCGACTCAGGCGCGCAATACCTCGACGGCACGACCGACGTGACCCGCACGATCGCGATCGGCGAGCCGAGCGAAGAAATGCGCGACCGTTTCACGCGGGTGCTGAAGGGCCACATCGCGCTCGCCCTGGCGCAATTCCCGAAGGGCACGACCGGGACCCAGCTCGACGGGTTTGCGCGGCGCGGCTTGTGGCAGGCCGGGCTCGACTACGACCACGGCACCGGGCACGGGGTCGGCAGCTATCTCGGCGTGCATGAGGGGCCGCAGCGCATCTCGAAGGCGCCGAGCATGCAGCCGCTGCTGCCGGGCATGATCGTCTCGAACGAGCCCGGCTATTACAAAACCGGCGCCTACGGCATCCGCATCGAGAATCTGGTGCTGGTGCAGCCGGCGGACGGCTCCGGCGAGCGCGAGATGATGCGCTTTGAAACCCTGACCCTGGCGCCGATCGACCGCAGCCTCGTCGAGCCGTCGCTGCTCGACGAGGAGGAGCTCGACTGGCTCGACGCCTACCATGCCCAAGTCCGCGCGACCCTGACCCCGCTTGTCGATCCCGACACCGCGCAATGGCTCGCCGCCGCCACCCAGCCGATCCCCCGCCTGCCGCACCCCGGCGCAATGCGCACCGTTGCCTTCGCCGCCGAGCCCGAACGCCGCCCGGCCTAGCAAAGCCGGAGCGGGCTTCCCCCGGCCGCCCGTTCTCCCTCTCCCCGCTCGCCGGGAGAGGGTCGGGGTGAGGGGCATCATCCCCGCTCGGCCGCCTGACGCGCTTCTTGCGCCGCCTCCCAATTGCGCCCGTCGAAAAATTGGCTCGGCCGCAGCGCCGCCGGGTCGACCCCGTCGAGACAGCGGGCGTTGACGTCGATCTTGTCCGGGTCTGAGCGCGGCACATAGAACGGGTGCATCCCGCAATGCCGGCAAAACGTGTGTCGCGCGGTATTGGTGTTGAACTGATAGGTCGCCAGCTCGTCGCCGCCTGCAATCAGCTCGAATTGCTCCGGCGGCACGATCAGGTGCAAAAACCCTTTCTTCGTGCACACCGAGCAATTGCATTCGAGCAAGTCCGCGAGATCGGCCCGCACCCGAAACCGCACCCGCCCGCAATGGCAGCTGCCGTCATAGCGCTCGATCATCGCCAACTCCGACATCTCGTCTCGTGCAGCCACACTATGCCGCGGATCGCCGAACGCGAATGAGGATATCGACGGACCGAGCGGCTGATCGCGGACGACTGCTCCGGCGGCATCGCATATAAAATCCGCCAAGCGGCGTTCGCCGTCACTGCGGTTCGAAAAGAAGGAGGAGACGATGCCGAGAATTCCGGCCGAGCGGCTGATCGAGATCGGCCAGGCCTTGTTCGAGGCGGCGGGGACGCCGCGGACGGAAGCCGAGCTGGTCATGCGCCACATCGTCGGCGCCAACCTCGTCGGCCATGACTCGCACGGCGTCATCCAGATCCCGACCTACATCGACCGGATCAAGGCCGGGCACATCGTTCCCGGCGCGCCATGGACGATCGTCCAGGAATCGCCGACGACGACCGTCGTCGACGGGCATTGGGGGTTCGGCTATGTCGCCAACGAAAGGGCGATGCGGCTGACCATCGACAAGGCCAAGACCGCCAACGTCGCCGCCGCGACGGTGTTTCGCCAGGGCCATATCGGGCGCCTCTCCAGCTATACCCAGATGGCGGCGGAGGCCGGCATGATCGGTCTCTGCACCGCCAATTCCGGGCGCTCGCCAAAAGCGGTGGCGCCGTTTGGCGGACGCGAGGCCAGGCTCGGCACCAACCCGATCTCGATCGCGATCCCGTCCGATCTCGACGCCCCGCTCTATCTCGACATGGCGACCTCGGCTGCCGCCGCCGGTAAGATCGCGCTCGCCGTCGCCCGCAACGAGGCGGTGCCTGACGGCTGGGTCATCGGCAGCGACGGCCGCCCGACCAACGACCCGCGCCAGTTGCGCCAGGGCGGAGCGCTGCTGCCGCTCGGCGGCCCCGAGGGCGGCTACAAGGGCACCGGGCTTGCCGTCATGGTCGAGATTCTGTGCGGGCTGCTGACCGGGCTCGGCTTTGGCGTCGAGCCGACCGGGCGGCACAATGACGGCTGCTTTATGGCGGTCTTCAACGTCGCCGCGTTCCGCCCGCTCGCCGAATTCAAAAAGGATGTCGGCGAGTTCGCCGCCTATCTGAAGGCGACCCCGCCCTCCGAGGGTTCGAGCGGCGTCCTCTATCCCGGCGAGATCGAATACCGGCGCCAGCAGGACCGCAGCAAAAACGGCATAGAGGTCGAGGCCGCGACCTGGTTCAAATTGCAGCAATTGGCCGAGGGCTACGGCCTCTCCGAAAAGCTCGAGTTCACCGAGCCGGAATAGACGCCGCCCCATGACGCAAGTCAGACGGGGTTTGGACTGGAGCCTGCCATTTTTTGGGCAGCGCTCCCCTAGCATGGCGCGTCCAATCAAGGACGCCCTTGCTGGTGCGGTCGAGCCCTGCCGGCAAGGGTCTTTGCCTGTTCGGAGGCGGTCAGGGGAGCGCCGGGAGCGTGACGCCGACACGATCGGAAACCGCCGGCATCATATTCGACGAGCTGGGCCAGGCGTGGCCGGCGCAGCCCGAGGAATTGGCGCAGCGCCTCGGCGACGAGGCCGGCCGGGCTCAGGTTCTGGCCAATGCCATCAAAAATCTCGGCTTTGTCCATGTCGAGCCGATCAGCGACGTGCTGGTGGTTACATTCGAGCCCTCGGCAGTAAGCCGGCTGGCGGCTATTGCCGCTTTATACGAGATTTCGGCATATGCCGCGAGGCGTCTGATCCTCGCCTGCCCCGGGACCGAAGCTTGTCCCGGCCGATGCGAGATTTTCGACAATGTCGGCGCCGGTCTTAAGCGGCTGGACGAAGCGGCGAACCGCGCCCGCGATGCCCGCCGGCCGCAATGGCTGCTCGGTCCGCGCTTGAGCCGCCGTCGCGGCCAGCCCTCGCCCAGCCGCCCGGCCGCCGCGGTCACCGCCGCCCGCGGGCTGCGCCTGAGCTCGCGCGCAAACGATCGCTCGGCCAGATTGGCTCGCCCGCTCGCGGCGATCTCGGCCGAAGACGGATGGCTCGGCCAGCTGCTGAGCTTTTGGGGGAATGCCCGCAACGGACGGCGGCTGCCTTCGGACCAGTCGCTCAACTCGCTGGAGCTGCTCAATGTCGCCCGTGGGCGGGCGCACATTGTCGACACGTCGGGCTCGAACCCGGCCGGGTATCGCTTTCGCCTGTGGGGAGCGGTGAACTCATACGGCGGCGGATACGCCAACCGCGCGCTGGGCGAGATGCCGGCCGGATTGATGCGGGACGAAGCCATCGAGGATTACCGCAAGGTCGTCGCCGCCGGCATACCGCGCTACCATCTGATCAGCCTCGTCGAAAAGAACCTCGCCTATTCATACGCCCGCCTGCTGCTGCCGCTGGCTCAGGACGGCCGGCGCGTGGACCGGCTGGTCGTGCTGATCAACGAGCGGCGGCTTCCGGAGCTCGGACGGCCGTAAGCCGCGGCTGACCGCAGCTGGGGCGCAGAGCGACGCCATTGCCTCCGCCCTGGTCGCGTGACACAGATGCATGACGGCATCGCGCCCCTCCGGCGGAAACCAGCCCTCGACAAAACGGTGCACGCGGGCAAACCCGTAAACCCGCCGCCCCATGTAGATCGCCTTGCGCTCGGCGACCCCGGCCAACTCTTCAGGGTTGTTGCGGATCATAGCACTGTCGTGGTCGAATGGGCGGTCTTGCAGGGCGACGGCGCGCGCCAGCCGCGGCATCGCCGCTGCCAGCCGCGAGAAGCCGCGATAGTCGTCGCGCACCCACAACCCGCCGCCGTGCACGACCTCGCCGCCAAACGGCGGGATCCGGCATTCAACGACATAGCGCGGGTCGGGAGGCTGGCGCCGGTTGGAAGACCACAGCGACAACGAGCGGATCAGTTCGTAAAAATCGCGGACTGCGAACCGGCGCAGGCAAAAGGTGGCGACGGCCTCTCCCGAGCGGTTCGCGGCGAGCAGCCAAAAATCGCCTTCTCCGATATCGACATGCTGCGGATCAAATGCCTGGTTCAAATTACCACAGCCATGGGTGCGACGAATGGTGCTGTAGACGGCAAAATCGGACTGTTTGAGTATCGATACACCGATCTTCCTTAGTTCTCGTCGGCATTTATTCTCGAAAGAAGCAATAATGTGTTCGTCCTTGGCCGGTAAATCCAACAATTTGCTCCGGCCTGAATCAAATCGCCCTCATCAATTCGATGAAGGTATTGGTAGATAGTTTGCAAATTATAAACTTGGCTGATGGCGGCGCTTGCCAAGCCGCGAGTCCTAAACGCGCGGGCGCGCGCCTGATACGGCGGGGCCGTCGTCCAGCACCGTGGTCGCAACGTTGCGGTTTTGTGCGGGTAATGTTTGTTGGGGCCGCGCTCGGCAGAGGCCCGTTGGCGGGTCCCGTCCACGGACAGGGTGTTCGAGGCGAATAGTCAGCTTCTGATCAATGGGCGCCAAAGCGGCGCTTCGGCGATACCGGCTTCGCCCCGTCGTTAAGGCGCGGCACCGACGATCAAGGCGCGGAAACGACGATCGTTGCTCTATTAATCACATGTAGCAGATCAATCCTGATTTGTCAATTTGTTATTATCGCACATAGCAATCGCCGACTGCCGGATTTCGGGTCAGCCGACGCCAACAACCGACCCGATCGCTTGGGCGCCGGTTGCTGCCGGGCTGCCGGGCCTGCTGACCCTGATACCTCGTGTTGCTTCCAGCCGACCGCGTTCCGCCGACAAACGAGACAAGCGTTTGCGACCGTCGCGGCCGGATCGCGACTCCTCCGCGCCGTGTTGACTGCGCGATGCCTGAAGACCGGCCGGACGAGTGGAAGGACGCGATGCTCGAGGGTGCGTTCGCGCGCGCCTGGGACATCAGCGACAAGGTGTTGCGCGAGCGGGCGGGACAATCCTGCGCCGACCTGCCGCACCATCTTCGCTGGGTCTGGGACGGCACGCCGCTCGCCGGCCGGGATGTGCTGGTGCGCTGCTGGCACGGGCTTGGCGACACATTGCAATTTGTTCGTTTTGTCCCGCGGCTCGCCGCTGTCGCGCGCAGTGTAACCGTCGAGGCGCAGGAATCGCTGCTGCCCCTGCTGCGCTCCGTATCCGATGCGGCGGCTTTTTACCCGCTCGGGGCCGCATTGCCGCGCTGCGAGGTCGCGATCGAGTCGATGGAGTTGGCGCATGCCCTGCGCGTGACGCTCGCCGACCTGCCCGGACCCGTCCCCTATTTGGCGCCGCCCACCCCCCTCACGGCGCGCGCGCCCCGGCTCCGAGCCGGCTCGGAGCGTCTGCGGGTCGGGCTCGTCTGGGCGGCGGGCGACTGGCGGGGCGAGCGCTCGCTGCCGCCGGCATTGCTGCTGCCGCTGACCGGGCTGCCGCTCGATCTCGTCGGGCTCCAGCTCGGCCTGGCGCGCGATGCCGCCGCCGCCCGCCCGCTCGCGCGGGCGTTTGCGGCGGCGCTTCCCGAGGACGCCCCGATCGCCGAGACGGCGGCGCTGATTTGCGATCTCGACCTCGTGGTCAGCGTCGACACGATGGCGGCGCACCTTGCGGGCGCGCTCGGCCGGCCGGTCTGGATGCTGCTCGACGCCGATGCCGACTGGCGCTGGATGCGCCGCCGCAGCAACAGCCCATGGTACCCGACGATGCGGATATTCCGGCAGGCGCAGCCGGGCGTCTGGCAGCCGGTTATCCAGCAGCTGGCTGCGGCGCTGATGAGGGCGGCGCTCCAGCGCACCCGGAACGTCATCTTCCGCGGCTCTGTTGAGGCTGTGACGGCATTCAACAACGGAGGCGGCGATGCCTACGCACAAGACGGCCGAGGCCCAAATCACGACCGATCATGACCATATCCGCAAATGGGCGGAGTTGCGCGGCGGCAAGCCCGCGGCGGTCAAGGCGACCCACCGCGGCAAGGACCCGGGAATTATCCGGCTGATTTTTCCCGATGCGCCCAACGCCAATGACGACAGTCTCGAGGAGATTTCCTGGGACGACTTTTTCGAAAAGTTCGACGAAGCGGGTCTGGCGTTGCTGTACCAGGAGCATTTGACGGGCGGCGGGAAAAGCCTGTTCAGCAAGCTGATCGGCCGCGAAACCGCCGAAGCGCGGCAGCACGGCGAAAGCCACGCCTCGCGGCACCACCGCGAGTGATCGGCCGCCGATGCTGACCGGCAGCGACAAACCCGCGCGCTATCGTCGCCGACCGGCGACGGCAGCGTGCCAGACGCGCTTTTATCGTTCAGTTTCAGTCCAATCGTGTTGTCCGGCCCACCGGGTCGGCGCCCCCGCGGATCGCGGACAAGCCTTGCCGGGCATTCACAACAAAGCGCGCGTGAACGGCTCGTAAATGGCCTGGCCGAGGCCTCCGCCGACAATTGGCTAAATCATCTACCTCAGCCTGAGCCCTCGTGTACCGACGCATGCTGAAGAAAATCCGACCACGCCGGCGAACGCCGGTGCCCATGGCGGAAATGGGTCCCGGCCTCGCCCGGAAAGCAAAAAGGGGCCACGAGTTTGACTCACTCGAATGCATCCGAGCACTAGCGGTGCGATTCTGACGGATGGCACCTCAATTCCGTTATCGTCATTCCCGCGAAAGCGGGAACCCAGGGCGGCCAACCACTGCGCCGGCGGCCCTGGGCCCCCGCTTGCGCGGGGTGACGGAAAACGAATTATCATTGGGGACCATATCTCTGCTTCGTACCACTGGCGGAGCGGAGCCAGGCCCTGAACCTGTCGGATTGCGTGTTGCCGGCAAAGGGTTGGCTGCCCTATGGCGCAATTTCGGTCTGCGTCACCTCCATCAACCAAAGCATCAGACGGTGTCAGGCTCACGGGGTAAGCCCGGCCATGGGTGTATCCTGCGTCGGTGCCTGCGCGCAGGCCAAGCCATGCGCCAGCCCGATGCCGAGCGACCCGGCAGCGATGGAGCGCGCATCCGAATGACGCGATTTCGCGTTTCGCTGTCGACCGGGGGATGATCGCCGCCGTCTTTGTGGGCCAGGCTCTCGGCATGGCCGGTATTGTCTCCTTCCCGGCTCTTTTGCCGCAGTTCCAACGGCTGTGGTCGCTGTCGAGCGGCGAGGCCGGGCTGATCAGCGGCGTGTATTTTGCCGGCTATATCGTTGCGGTTCCGGTTTTGAGCGTGCTGACCGACCAGATCGACCCGCGTCGTATCTATGTCGTGTCGCTGTTGTTCGGCGCCGCGGCTGCGCTTGGTTTCGCCGTTTTCGCGAGGAGCGCGGAGAGCGCCTTGCTGTGGCGATTTCTGCAAGGGGCGGCGTTTGGCGGCGCCCACATGCCGGGGATGCGGGCTTTGTCGGACGCGGTTCCGGTCCATCGGCAGACCCGCGCCGTTGCCGTCTACACCGCGACCTTCACAATCGGCGTGAGCCTCTCCTACGCCCTCTCGGGGCTTCTCGCCGATGCCCTCGGCTGGCGGCTCGGCTTTGCCCTCCTTGCCATCGGGCCGCTCGCAGCGGCGGCGGTCGGCTGGGGAGCTCTGCCGCCGCTGCCGCGCGCTGCGGCGAAGGGTTCTCGGTGGTTCCCGGCGCTCGGTCCGATCCTCCGCAATCGTCGCGCGCTCCTCTTTGTTTGCGCTTACGGGCTGCATAACGGCGAGGTCTCGGCGATCCGTGCTTGGCTTGTGGCGCTCCTCGTTTTTGCCGCCGCTCGGGCGGGGCGCGCGGATCTTGCGGGCTATGCGACGCTCGTCGCGACGGTGGCCAACCTTTGCGGAACGCCGCTTATCGTCGCGTTCAGCGAGTTTACGGCAAAACACGACCGGCGGTCGGTCATCGCCGCCATAATGACGGTTTCGGCGGGCGCCGGGCTGCTCCTCGCGGCGGTCGCCGCGTGGTCGCCGGTAGCTGCCGCAATTGCCGCCATATTCTGCGTCGCGGCGGCGACCGCCGATGCCGGGGCGATCAACGCCGGGCTTGTCGCCGCGAGCGAACCCGAGCGGCGCGGCACCTTTTTGGCGGTTCAGGCGCTTTCGGGATTTGGCGCGTCCGCCGTGACGCCGATGTTGTTCGGGCTCGTTCTCGATCTTGCCGGCGGCAGCGGGCGCGAGGCCGCCTGGATCGCCGCGTTTGGCGTTCAGGCGGCGATCGGCGCGACATGGCCGCTCGCATATCTGTGGAACCGCCTCAGAACCCGGGGCGAAGGGTTGTCGCGAGCCGAATGAGCACGACTGGGGTCAGTCGAAAATCAACCTCGCCAAATAATCGGCAGTAAGCCACGTTCCGGCAACGCGGTGCGGATTCTCGCGGTGATGCCTGTGGCCGGCACCCGGTTGCCCGCTCAAATTGGGCTTTCGAGCCGATTTTCAGCCAAAACGTTTGAACCTTTTTGTGAGAACCGCGTTGGCGAAAAGTACTTTGCAGCGCAGAGCAGTAATGAGCGAAACCGTTTTGATCACTGGTGGGGCCGGCTTTATTGCCTCGCACTGCGCCGCTCTGCTGCTCCGGGAGGGGTACAGCGTTCGGGCTCTCGACAACCTTGACGCACAAATTCATGGCGCTGAGCGCCGGCCCCCGGCCTATCTCGATCGCCGGGTCGAGCTGGTTGTCGGGGATGTCCGCTCGCCGCGGCTGGTCCGGCGCGCGCTTGCCGATGTCGACGCGGTCATCCACCTCGCCGCGCGGGTCGGCGTCGGGCAGAGCATGTACGAGGTCGCCGACTACACCGACGTCAATTCGCGCGGCACCGCGGTCTTGCTCGAAGCGATGGTCGAGCGCGCCAAGCGGCGCCGGTTCAGCCGCCTCGTCGTCGCCTCCAGCATGAGCGTCTACGGCGAAGGCCTCTACCGCGGCGCCGACGGGACCACAGTTCCGGTCGTGCAGCGGATGCCGCGCCGCCTCAAATCCGGGCTTTGGGAGCCGACCGACACCGCCGGCGCCGCGCTTGAACCGCTGCCGACCCCCGAAACCAAGCCGGTGTCGATGGGTTCGGTCTACGCCTTGTCGAAATACGACCAGGAAAGGCTCTGCCTGCTGGTCGGCGGTGCCTACGACATTCCGGCTGTGGCGTTGCGCTTTTTCAATGTGTACGGGCCGCACCAGGCGCTCTCGAACCCCTATAGCGGGGTGCTCGCGATCTTTGCGGCGCGGCTGTTGAACGGCCGGCCGCCGCTGATCTTCGAGGATGGCGAGCAGCGCCGCGATTTTGTCTATGTCGGCGACGTGGCCGAGGCTTGCCGGCTGGCGCTCTCCAGCGACGCCGCGACCGGGCACGCCCTCAACATCGGCAGCGGCCGGGCGGTCACGATCAACCAGGTGGCGCGCCTGCTCGCCGACGCTCTCGGCGTCGCGATCCGGCCGGAGGTCACCGGCGAATGCCGCATCGGCGACATCCGTCACTGCTTCCCGGATATTTCGCAGGCGCGATCGGTCCTCGGCTACCGGCCGCAAACGACCCTCGAAGAAGGCGTCGGCAAGCTCGTCGCATGGCTCGACGGGCGGATTGCCGTCGACCGCGTCGGCGAGGCGCTGAGCGCCTTGGCTTCGCGCGGCCTGACAGTGTGAGCAAGCGTGACGACGTGATCCGGCGCCTCGATGACCGGCCGGCCGCCGCGAGCAGAGGCGCGGCCTCAAGCCAAGCCGGCCCGGAATGAGGGTCGCGCTCGTCAACCCGAGCTGGGATTTCGCCGGCAGCATTTATTTCGGCTGCCGCGAGCCGCACTTGCCGCTGGAGTTTGGATACGCCGCGGCGCTGCTCGCCGAGACCGGGCACGAAGCGGCGATCGTCGACGCGCAGCTGGAAAATTTGGATGCCGCCGCGCTGCGGGAGCGGGTCGCCGGCCTCGCCCCGGACATGGTCGTCGTCGCCACCGCCCCGAGCTATCTGTTCTGGCGCTGCGCCCCACCCGAGCTGCGCGTGCCGCAGGCAGCGCTCGCAGCGCTGTCCGGCATCCCTGGAATTCGGGTCGCGGTCGGCCCGCACGGCTCGACCACGCCGCGCGCCGCATTGACCAAGCTCGGTGTCGACGTGGTGGTGCTGGGGGAATGCGAGGAGGTGCTGGTCCGGCTCGCCGGCGCGGCGCCGGGCGAATGGGGCGGCATTGCCGGACTGTGTCACCGCGCCGCCGGCGAGATCGTGGTGCAAGACGGACCGCAGGCCGCGGACATCGCTCGCCTGCCGGCGCTGCATTGGCCGCCCGCGACCTTGCGCCGCCATACCCATCACCACCACCGCTTTGACGCGGCGCCGGCGGCTCCGGGTGCGGAGATGGAGACGTCGCGCGGCTGCCCCTACCACTGCACCTTTTGCGCCAAGGAGAATTTTCGCGATCGTTATCGCCGGCGGCCGCTCGCCGTCATTCTCGACGAGCTCGACGGGTTGATCGCGGCCGGGGTCGGCTACGTCTATTTTATCGACGAAATCTTTCTGCCGTGGCGCGAGCTCCTCGAAGAGGTGGCGCAGCGCCCGGTCGCCTTCGGGGTCCAGACCCGCATCGATCTGTGGAAGGACGACATGCTCGACCTGCTCGGCGCCGCCGGGTGCGTGTCGATCGAGGCCGGTGTCGAGAGCCTGACCCCCGAGGGACGTGATTGGCTCGACAAGGATTGCCGCGCCTCGACCGAGGAATTGACCCGCCGGCTGGTTCACGCCAAGCGCTCGGTGCCGTTCGTGCAGGCCAATCTGATCGCGACCGACCGCGACGATCCTGCCGTTGTCGAGCGCTGGCGCAGCGACTTGCAGGCGCACGGCGTCTGGGCGAACGCGCCGGTGCCGCTGTTCCCCTACCCCGGCTCGCCCGATTACCGGCGCCTATGGGGCCTGCCCGACGATTTCGCCTGGGAACGCGCGGTCGACTACTACCTCGACCGGCACGCCGCGTTCAGCGACATCCAGGAAGCCCGGCCGCGGCGGCTCTGCGAGCTGGAGGCGGCGAACCGGTGACCGCATCCGCCGCCTCGACCGTGCTGATGACCGCCGACGCCGTCGGCGGCGTATGGTCCTACGCGGTCGGCCTGTGCGCGGCGCTGCCGGACATCCGCTTTGTTGTGGCGACATTGGGGCCGCTCCCACGACCGGAGCATCGCGCCGCGTTCGCCGGGCTCGGCAACGTCATGTTGGCGGAAAGTGATTTCCGTCTCGAATGGATGACGGGCGGCGGGGCCGATGTCGCCGCCAGCCGCCGCTGGCTCGATGCCCTTGCCGAGCGGCACGCCGTCGACCTCGTGCACGTCAACGGCTACGCCCAGGCGCGCGTCGAAAGCGGACCTCCGAGCATTGCGGTCGCGCATTCGGACGTGCTGTCCTGGTGGCTCGCGGTGCACGGCAGCGCCGCACCCGCAGAGTGGCGCCACTACCGCCGGCAGGTCGTCGCCGGGCTGCGCGCCGCCGCCTGCGTCGTGGCGCCGACCCGCGCGGTCCAGGCGGATCTGCGGCGGCATTACGGGCTGCCGGTGTGGCGTGCCCGGATCATTCCCAACGGCGCCGATGTCGCCGCCTTTGCGCCGCGTCCGAAGCGGGCGGTGGTCATGGCGGCCGGGCGGGTCTGGGACGAGGCCAAGAATTTGCGGCTGCTCGACGCCATCGCGCCGGCCTTGGCCTGGCCGGTCGAGATCGCCGGGGAGACGACCCCGCCGCAGCAGCATGGCGTCGCTCGCCTCCACCATGCACGGCCGCTCGGCGTGCTCGGGCCGGACGAGATGCGCCACCGGCTCGGCGAAGCCGCGATCTTTGCGGCGCCGGCGCATTACGAGCCGTTCGGCCTCGGCATTCTCGAAGCCGCCGCCTCGGGCTGCGCGCTGGTGCTGGGCGACATCGCCTCGTTGCGCGAGAACTGGGAGGGCGCGGCCATCTTTCTGCCGCCGGCCGATGCCGTCCGGTGGCAGACGACCCTCGCCCGGCTGATCGGCGACGCCGACGAGCGCCGGCACCTCGCCGCGGCGGCGCGGGCGCGGGCGCGGCGTTTCACCCTCGCCCGCAGCGCCGCCCGCTATCGCGCGCTTTACCGCGAGCTGACCCAGGGTTCGGCTGCCCGGCGGGTCGCCTGATGGCCCGGATCGTCCTCTTCTGCCATTCGCTGCGCTCCGACTGGAACCACGGCAACGCCCATTTTCTGCGCGGCGTCGTCGGCGAGCTGCAGCGACGCGGGTTCGCGGTGGCGGCCTTCGAGCCCGAACACAGCTGGAGCGCCCGCAATCTCCTCGCTGATCTCGGGCCCTCGGCGCTCGATGCGTGGCGGACCGCCTACCCGGATTTGCCGGTCGCGGCCTACGACCCGGTGCTGATCGATCTCGACCGGGCGCTCGACGGCGCCGATCTGGTCCTGGTCCATGAATGGAACGACCCGGCGCTGATTGCCCGGCTGGCGGCGCGCCGCCGGGCGGGCGCCCGCTACCTGCTGCTGTTTCACGACACCCATCACCGCATGGTCGAGCGCCCCGGGCGAGATGGCAGAGCTCGATCTCGACGGGTTTGACGCGGTCCTCGCTTTTGGCGAAACCTTGAGCGCGGCCTATCGCCGCCGCGGCTGGGGCCGCAATGTCTTCACCTGGCACGAAGGTGCCGATTTGCACGTATTTCGGCCCGACCCTGACCGCCCGCGCCAGCGCGACCTGGTGTGGGTGGGCAATTGGGGCGATGACGAACGCGCCGCCGAATTGCAGGAATTTCTGGTCGAGCCCGCCGCGACGCTCAGGCTGTCGGCGCGCGTCCATGGCGTGCGCTACCCGGCCCCGGCGCGGGCCGCGCTGACCTCGGCCGGGATCGACTACGCCGGCTATCTCGCCGAATTTCGCCGTGCCGCAAGCCTTTGCCGAAGCGCGCACGACCGTCCACATCCCGCGCCGGCCCTACGCGCGGATGCTCCCCGGCATTCCGACGATCCGGATGTTCGAGGCGCTCGCCTGCGGCATACCGCTGGTCTCGGCACCGTGGGACGATTGCGAAAACCTGTTCACGTCAAGCGAGGATTACCTTACCGCGCGCGACGGCGCCGAGATGCGCCGGCGCCTCGCCGATCTATGCGCCGATCCGGCTTTGCGCGCTGATCTGGCGGCGCGCGGACGGGCGACCGTCGTCGCGCGCCACAGCTGCGCCCGTCGTGTCGACGAACTGCTCGGGATCTGCTCGGCCCTCGGCCGCGACTTGGCCGCGCCGGCAATGGCGGCGGTGCCGTGACGCCGCTGTCGATCGCCTTTTTCGGGTCGAGCCTGGTCTCGGCTTATTGGAACGGGGCTGCGACCTATTACCGGGGCATCGTCAAAGCCCTCGCCGCCAACGGTCATCGCGTCACCTTCTACGAACCCGACGCCTACGACCGGCAACAGCACCGCGACATCCCCGACCCCGATTGGGCCGATGTCGTCGTCTATTCGGCCGCGGACGAGACCGGCGTATTGCACGCGCTCGACAATGCCCGCAGTGCCGACCTGATCGTCAAGGCGAGCGGTGTGGGCGTCTTTGACGCGCTGCTCGAGGCCCGCGTGCCGGCGCTCAAGCGGCCCGGGGCGGTCGCCGCGTTCTGGGATGTCGACGCCCCGGCGACGCTCGACCGCATCGCCGCCGACCCGGACGACCCGTTCCGCGCCCTGATCCCGGCCTACGACCTGGTCCTGACCTATGGCGGCGGTCCCCCGGTAGTTGAGAAATATCGGAGCTTCGGCGCCGGCGCCTGCGTGCCGATCTACAACGGCCTCGATCCCGACACCCATCATCCAGCATTGCCCGAGGCACAGTTCGCCTGCGATCTCGGGCTCGTCGCCAATCGGTTGCCCGACCGCGAGCAGCGCATCGACGTGTTTTTTGTCGAGGTCGCGAAAGAGCTGCCCGACCGCCGCTTTCTGCTCGCCGGCAACGGCTGGGCCGACAAAAAGCTGCCGCCGAATGTCAGCCGCCTCGGCCATCTCTACACGCGCGACCACAACGCATTTAACGCCTCGGCATTGGCGGTCCTGAACGTCAGCCGCGACAGCATGGCGGCCTACGGGTTCAGCCCGGCGACGCGGGTCTTCGAGGCCGCCGGCGCCGGCGCCTGCGTCCTGACCGACGCCTGGGACGGGATCGCCGAGTTCTTTGAACCGGGAAAAGAGATCCTGGTCGCCGAAAGCGGTCCGGCGGTCGCCGAGCAGCTGGCGCGGCTGACCCCGGAAGAAGCCCGCCGCGTCGGTCATGCCGCCCGAGACGCGCGCGCTTGCCGACCATACCTATGCCCAGCGCGTGGCGCTGCTGGAGCGGGTCTTGGAGGGAAGCGGGCGATGACCGCGGTCCCGGTTCCAGCACCCGCGGACAAGCTGCGGATCGTGATCCTGGGGCTCTCGATCACCTCGTCCTGGGGCAATGGTCACGCGACGACGTATCGCGCGCTGATGCGGGCATTGTGTCGGCGCGGCCACGAAGTGCTGTTTCTCGAACGCGACACTCCCTGGTACCGCGAGCATCGCGACCTGGCCCAACCGCCTTTCGGCACGACGCGGCTCTACCAGAGCGTCGCGGACCTGCGCGCGCGCTGGCGCGGTGCGCTGCGCGACGCCGATTTGGCGATCGTCGGCTCCTATGTCCCCGACGGGATTGAGGTCGTCGACTGGGCGCAGCGCACCGCTGGCGGGCTCGTCGCCTTTTACGACATCGACACGCCGGTGACCCTGGCGGCCCTCGCCGCCGAAACCTGCCCCTATCTGACTGCCGCGCAGATCCCCGACTTTGACCTTTATCTGTCGTTCACCGGCGGCCCGGTGCTGCGGCATATCGAGCGCCGGTACGGCGCGCGGGCAGCGCGCGCGCTCTACTGCTCGGCCGATCCCGACAGCCATCGCCCGCAATCGGGGGCGGCCGAGTGGGACCTCGGCTATCTCGGCACCTACAGCCCCGACCGCCAGCCGGCGCTGGAGCAGCTGATCTGCGCCCCGGCCCACGCTTGGCCGGCCGGCCGCTTTGCCGTCGCCGGTCCGCTTTATCCCGCCGATCTCGCCTGGCCGCGCAACCTCGACCGCATCGAGCATGTCGAGCCCGGCCGCCATGCGACGTTCTTTGCGCGGCAACGTTTCACCTTGAATGTGACCCGCACCGACATGATCCGCTGCGGCTATTCCCCGAGCGTGCGGCTGTTCGAGGCCGCGGCCTGCGGCGTGCCGATCATCAGCGACGACTGGCCGGGTCTCGGCGAGTTTCTCCGGCCCGGCCGCGAAATCCTGGTGGCCCACACCAGCGGCGACGTCCTTCGGTATTTGCGCGACCTGCCCGAAACGGAGCGGCAGCACCTTGCCGCCGCGGCCCGCAAGCGCGTCCTTGGCGCGCACACCGCCGAGCATCGCGCCCAAGCGCTGGAAAGCTATGCCGAGGAGGCGCGGGGGTTTGCGCGCCCCGCCGCGTCGGTCGCCAACGGGCGGACGGCGCGCCGGTTGCGGGCGCCGAGCGCCGCGGTGCCGCAATGAAGCTGGTTGTTTTTGGCCTCTCGGTCAGCTCGTCCTGGGGGAACGGCCACGCGGTGCTGTGGCGCGCGCTGATCCGCGGTCTGGCGGCGCAAGGACATTGGACGGTGTTTTTCGAGCACGACGTGCCCTATTACGCCGACAACCGCGATCTGACCGACCTCGATGGCGGGCGTTTGGTCGTCTATCGCGACTGGGCGGACGCCACGGCCGAGGCCGGCCGCGAGCTTCGCGACGCCGACGCGGCGATTGTCACGTCCTATTGTCCGGACGCGCTTGCCGCCGCTGACCTGATCTCCGGCTTTCCGGTGTTGCGCGTCTTCTACGATCTCGACAGCCCGGTCACCCTGGCGCGCCTCGCCGCCGGCGAAAGCGTCGAATATATCGGACCGGACGGGCTGGCCCCGTTCGACCTGGTCCTGAGCTATGCCGGCGGCGCCGCGCTCGCCGCCTTGCGCGCGCGTCTCGGCGCCCGCAACGTCGCGCCCCTATACGGTTGCGTCGACCCCGAGCGCTATCGGCCGGCGCCGCCGCCGGCGGACCCGCGCGCGGCGCTCTCCTATCTCGGGACCTATGCGGCGGACCGCCAGCAGCAGCTCGGCCAGCTCTTTCTCGAACCGGCGCAGCAGCTTCCGAACCGCCGGTTTGTCATCGGCGGCGCCCAATATCCGCGCGATTTTCCTTGGCGCCCCAACATATTTTTCGAGCGCCACGTGCCTCCGGACCAACATCCGAGCTTTTACGCCGCCGCTCGCGCGACCCTCAACATCACGCGGGCAGCGATGGCCGGCTGCGGCTGGTGCCCGTCGGGCCGGCTGTTCGAGGCGGCGGCCTGCGCCGCCCCGATCCTGAGCGACTGGTGGGACGGCATCGACGACTTCTTCCTCCCCGGCAGCGAAGTCTCGATCGTGCGCACGACGGCGGACGTGCTGGCCGCGCTCGACCTTGGCGACGACGAGCTGAGCCGGATCGGCCTTGCGGCGCGGGAGCGGGTGCTGGCCGAGCACACCGCCGATCGCCGGGCGGCAGAGCTGGTCGCATTACTTGGGGCCGCGCCCGGCCGCGCCCGGGTGGATTGCCATCAGGAGGCCTGATCGATGTGGGGAATCATACCCGCGGCAGGAAACGGCACGCGCATTCAGCCGCTTGCCTTTTCCAAGGAGCTGCTCCCGGTCGGCAGCCGGCTTGACGGCGACACCGAGCGGCCGCGCGCGGTCAGCGAATATCTGGTCGAGCGCATGCTGCGCGCCGGCGCCGACCGCATCTGCTTTGTGATCTCGCCGTGGAAATCGGACATCCTTCAGTATTACGGCGCGCGCATCGAGGGTGCTTCGATCGCCTATGTCGTGCAGCCCGAAGCGCTGGGTCTGTGCGATGCGATCTTCCGCGCGCTGCCGTTGATCCGGCCCGACGAGCCGGTGCTGGTCGGCCTCCCGGACACGATCTGGCTGCCGCAAGACGGCCTGGCCGCGCTGCCCGGCGACAAGCTGGCGTTTCTGACATTCCCGGTCGCCCGGCCCGAATTTTTCGACGCGGTCGCGGCCGACCGCGACGGCCGGGTTCGGGAAATCCAGGTCAAGACACCGGGACCCTCGACGCGGTGGATCTGGGGCGCGTTCCGGCTGCCCGGCTCGGTGCTGCACGCGCTCCACCGGCTGTGGGAGGCGCGCGGCCGCCGCGACGAGTATGTCGGGACCCTGGTCAACGCCTATCTTGCCGAAGGCGGCGAAGCGGTGGCGGTCGGCGCCGGCACCGATTATGTCGATGTCGGCACCTTGGGCGGATACCGCCAGGCGATGCGCCTCTTGGCCGGCAAACGGGCGCGGGGCAGCACGATGCTCGCGGTGGCCGGCGCCGGCGCCGGGGGTCGGCGGCGATGACGTTCCTGGCGCGCGACGATATCCGGCGCGAGGCGGCGGCGCTCGGCCCATGGTTTCACAATATCGATCTCGGCGGCGTGGCGACCGCTCCCGAGCATTTTCTCGGCGACTACCCGGCGGTGAAGTGGCACCGCTTCGCGCATGCGCTGCCGGCCGATCTCACCGGCAAGACGGTGCTCGACATCGGCTGCAATGGCGGCTTCTACTCGATCGAGATGAAGCGGCGGGGTGCGGCGCGGGTGCTCGCCGTCGACATTGACGAAGGTTATCTGCGGCAGGCCCGCTTTGCCGCGCGGGTGATCGGCGCCGACATCGAGTTCGCCCGGCTCTCGGTCTATGATGTTGCGGCGCTGGCGGAGCGCTTCGACGTCGTGCTGTTTCTGGGTGTGCTCTATCACCTGCGCCATCCGCTGTTGGCGCTCGACCTGATCCGGGCGCATGTCGTCCGCGACCTCTTCGTCTGCCAGTCGATGCAGCGCGGCGACCCCGCCGAGCAGCGGCTCGCGGCGGACTACCCGTTCTGGGAAAGCGAAATATTCGAGCGTCCCGGTTTTCCGCGCATGGCGTTTGTCGAGCATTGCTATGCCGGCGACGACACCAATTGGTGGATCCCCAATCGCGCCTGCACCGCGGCGATGCTGCGCAGCGCCGGCTTTGTGGTCGATGCCAACCCCGAGGAAGAAGTGTTTGTCTGCCGGCCCGGTCCGGTCTGTCCCGACAGCCTCGTCTACCCGGCGCGCCCGCGGCGCCAGGGCAACGGAGCCGCGGCATGATCGAAGCCGTCATGCTGTGGAACGAGCCCAACAACAAATCGCATTGGGATTTGGAGCTCGACCCCGGCTGGTCGAAATTTGCGCGCATGGCGAGCCTCGCCGGCGACGCGGTCGGCAACGAGGCTCCGGGCCTCCCGCGGGTGCTCGGCGGGATTTCGCCGATCGACCCGCTGTTCATCGCCAACCTCGCGGCACAGGGCGTGCTCGACCGGCTCGACGTGGTCGCGGTGCACGGCTTTCCGCTCGACTGGAATTTGTGGCCGATCGACGGCTGGCCGGCAAAGCTGGCCGAGATCGCCGCGGTCACCGATCTGCCGATCTGGGTGTCCGAATGCGGCGCTTCGAGCTTTGGCGCCGAAGAGGTGCAGGAGTTCGGGTTGCGCCGCACCGCCGAGCTGCTGGTCGGCCGGGCTCAGCGCATCCACTGGTACAGCCTCTATGACCTGCCCCAGGCCTGGCCGGCAACGACCCGCCACCGCGAGGCCGAAGGCTCGTCATATTATCGGCATTTCTACATGGGCCTGCTGCGCGAGGACGGCACGCCCAAGCGCGCCGCCGCGCATTTCGCGGAATTCGCGCCCAAGCTCGGCATCTGCCAGTGGTTTCATTTCGAGGATCACCGGCTCGACGACGCAGCAAATTGGCTGCAGCGTCTTGGCGTGCGTCATTTGCGAACCGGGCTGAGCTGGGCCGACAGTTTCCGGCCCAATGCCGAGGCCTGGTTCGACCGCCAGATGCGGGCATTGGAGCCGTTCGACGTGACCCTGACCTTTTGCTTTACGCCGGAGCATCGCGGGTTGGCGCCGCACCATACGAGCCCGCCGCAATCCGACGACGAGTTCGCAGAATTCTGCTCGCGCATGATCAGGCGGTATTGCGGCGCCGGCGCCGGCTATGGCCCGAACCCGGCGGTTGCGGCAGCGGCGCCGCCGCCGTGACCGCCGCACCGGGCGCGCCCCCGGAACGGGCAGGCGGGCTGCCGGCGGGGCTGGCGGGGGACCGGCCGATCGCGGCGCGGCTGCTGATCGTCGTCGCCCACCCCGATGACGAGACGATCGGGATCGGCGCGCAGCTGTACCGGTTGCGGGATGCGCTGCTGGTCCACGTGACCGACGGCGCGCCGCGCGACGCAGAGGATGCCCGCCGCCACGGCTTTGCCGTGCCGGCCGAATACGCGGCGGCGCGGCGGGAGGAGCTTGCGGCGGCGCTCGCCGCGGGCGAAGCCCTCGGGGTGCGAACCGCCGAGCTCGGCATGCCCGACAAGGAGGTTTTTCTCGATCTCGCCGGGCTGGCGCGCCGCCTCGCCGAAATGCTGCGCCGGGAACATCCGGCGGCGGTGCTGACCCACCCCTACGAAGGCGGCCACCCCGACCACGACGCCGCCGCCTTTGCGGTGCGCGCCGCGTGCCGGCTGCTCGCTGCCGCGGACCGGCCGGTAATCGTTGAGATGCCGTTTTATCACGCCAGCGACGGCCAAATGATCACCGGGCGGTTTCTACCGGGCGAGACCGAAGAAGTCGTCGTTTGGCTGGGCGAAGCTGATCTTGCGCGCAAACGCAGGATGATCGACTGCTTCTCGACCCAGCGCGATGTCCTGGCTTGCTTCGAAGTGGGCCCGGAGCGCTTCCGGTTGGCGCCCGCCTACAATTTCCGCGAGCCGCCGCAGGCCGGCGCCTTGCTCTACGAGACCTTTGGTTGGGGGATCAGCGGCCGCGATTGGCGGCAGCGCGCCTCGCAGGCCCTCGACGCGCTCGGCTTGGGCTAGCCCCAATGCCGCTGACCGTGCTCAGCGTCGGCTACAGCTTGGCGCCGGTCGGCCCGGATGCGGTCGGCGGCGCCGAGCAGGTGTTGTCGGCGCTCGACCGCGCCCTGGCCGAGGCCGGCCATCATTCGGTCGTCGTCGCCAATCTCGGCTCGCAAACAGCCGGGACCTTGGTGCCGTCCGGGCCGGTTCCGCCGCAGATCACCGAGGACGCGCGCGCCGAGGCGCAGCGGCGGCATCGTCAGGCGGTTGCCGAGGCATTGGCGCGCTTCCCGGTGGACCTGGTCCACAGCCACGCGCTCGATTTCGCCGACCATCTGCCCACGGCCGAAATCCCGACATTGGTGACCTTGCATCTGCCGTGCGACTTCTATCCTTCGGGGAGCGTGCCGACGAGCCGCGGGCGAACCTGGTTCAATTGCGTCTCGGCGAGCCAGCGCCGCAGCTTTCCGAGTTTTCCCACGATGCTGCCGGAAATCGCGAACGGGGTTGCGGTCGACCGCCTGCAAGCCCGCCAGGCGCGCCGCAATT
Organism: uncultured Alphaproteobacteria bacterium; assembly: GCA_963712825.1. GTDB lineage: Bacteria > Pseudomonadota > Alphaproteobacteria > ATCC43930 > CGMCC-115725 > AP-15. Next base: position 156,023 of record CAVQJP010000023.1, on the reverse strand, counting down.
TCGCGCTGTGCCTGGGGCGCATCTGCCCCGAAAAGGGGTTTGAGCACGCCATCGACGCGGCGCAACGCGCCGGAGTCCCTCTGCTGATCGGCGGCGAGGTGTTTGCGTACGAGGCGCATCGCCGCTATTTCGAAACCGAGATCCGGCCGCGGATTGGGCCGCGGGCGCGTTTTCTCGGCCCGGTCGGGTGGGCGCGCAAGCGCCGGCTGCTGAACGCGTCGCGCTGCCTGCTGGCGCCGAGCCTGGCGGCCGAAACCAGCTCCTTGGTGGCGATGGAGGCGATCGCCTGCGGGACCCCGGTGATCGCATTTCCGGCCGGCGCGCTTGCCGACATCGTCGAGCCCGGGGTGACCGGGTATCTGGTCGACGACGCCCGCGGGATGGCCGCGGCGATCCGGGCGGTCGACCGCCTCGACCGCCAAACCTGCCGCGATGTCGCGTGCCGCCGCTTTTCCCTCGACCGCATGGCGGCGGCCTATTTCGCGCTTTACCACCGGCTTGCTGCGGGCGGGCCGCCGGTGTGATCGAGATCGCGACGATCACCCACGAGCATGCCGTCGCCGACCTGCGGCGCGAATGGGAAGAGCTGTGGCTGCGCGACCCGATGGCGACGCCGTTCCAGTCGCCGGCCTGGCTTCTCGCCTGGTGGCGGCATTTCGGCACTCCCGAGCCGCTGGTGCTGACTGCGCGCGCGGGCGGCGAGCTCGTCGGGCTGCTGCCGCTTTACCTGTTGCGCGAACCCGGCTGCCGCAAGCTGCTGCCTATCGGGGTCGGGTTGTCGGACTACGTCGCAGCCCTGCTCGACCCGGCGGCGCCGGCGGCTGCCGAAAGGTTTGTGGAGGCAATTGCCGAGACGCCCGGTTGGGACGAGTGCTGGCTTCCCGATCTTGCCGCGGAAGGCGCGTTGGCGGCAGCTGCGGCCCCGGCGGCGCTCGACGCTACAGGTGCGGAGGCGCCACCGTGTCCGGTATTGCCGCTGCCGCGCACCCCCGCGGGGCTCGAAGCGGTCGTGCCGCGCAAGACCATGCGCGACTTGCATCAAGCGCGGGCAAGGGCGGCAGCCGCCGGAAGTGTTGTAATCGAAACGATCGGCGAGGAGGCGATCGACGAGGCCTTGGGCGATCTGTTTCGGCTGCACGAGCAGCGTTGGCGCGCCCGCGGCGAGCCGGGCGTCTGCGGCGATGCTCGGGTGCAGGGTTTTTACCGGGCCGCGGCCCACGGCTTGCTCGCCGCCGGTATGCTGCGCCTCTATCGGCTGCGGATCGGCGGCGCCGTGCTCGCGGTCTATTACGGCTTTATCGCCAAGGAGACGGCCTATGCCTATCTCGGCGGCTTCGATCCGTCGCAGCCGCGGCTCAGCCCCGGCATGCTGATCCTCGCCCATGCGATCGAAGAGGCCCGTGCCGAGGGAGCGCAACGCTTCGACTTTTTGCGCGGCGGCGAGGCCTACAAATATGCCTGGGGCGTGGTCGACCGCGCCAAAACCTCGCTCCGTCTGCGCCGCCGGTGAACCCGCCGCTGACCGAGGCCGAACTGGCCGCTTGCCCGCCGGCCGCGCAAGCCGTGCTCGAACGCTATCTCGCCGGCGAGGTCTCGGCCGAGATCGCGCTGATGCACCTGCTGCTGGCGGCGGGAGCGTTGCCGCCGCTGCTGGATTGCCTGCAACACCTCGCCGCGACCGGCCGAGACCCGTTGCTGCGGCTGACAACGCTGGCAGCGCAGCACCGCGAAGGCTTGACGCGCGCCGCCGCCATGGTCGCGGCGGGGCTGACCGACGCCGCCGGCGCCGACCCGCTCGCCGCCATTCGCGACCAGTACGACCGCGCTGTCGCCGTCGCGCCGGAAGCGGCGGTGGCGCTTTATTCGCTCGGCGACCCGGCGATCCTGGAGCGCGCGACCGCCGAACTCGCGGCGCTGCTCGGCGATTGGGGACTGCTCGGTCTCGATCGCGACGCGCTCGACATCGGCTGCGGCATCGGCCGCCTCGAGCAGGCGCTGGCGCAGCACTTGCGCCGCATCCTCGGGATCGACCTGTCGCCGGCGATGGCCGCCGAGGCGCGGCGGCGCTGCGCTGGCGTCGCCAACGCCGCCTTTGCCGTCTGCGACGGCGACGGCCTCGCGCAATTTGCGCGACAGAGCTTCGACCTGATCCTCGCGGTCGACAGCTTTCCATGCTTTGCGGCGGCAGCACCCGACATCGCCGGACGTTACATCCGCGACGCCGCCCGGCGGCTGCGGCCCGGCGGAGCCCTCGCGATCTTCAACTACTCGTATCGCGGCGACCTCGCGGCCGATCGCGCCGACATCGCCGGGCATGCCGACGCCGCCGGCCTGCAGGTCGTGCGCAACGGCACCCGCGACCTGGCGCTGTGGGACGGCACGAGCTTTCTGCTCAGCTGTCCGTCTCGCCGCGAATAAACGCCTCGGTCAAGGCGCGGGCCTCGTAATCGGTAAACTGCTCGGGCGGGCTCTTCATGAAATAGCTCGCCGGTCCGCAGAGGGCGCCGCCGATACCGCGGTCGAGCGCCAGCTTGGCGCAGCGGATCGCGTCGATGACGACCCCCGCTGAATTCGGCGAATCCCAGACTTCGAGCTTGAGCTCGCAATTGAGCGGCAAGTTCCCGAACGTCGTGCCTTCGATCCGGATGTAGCACCATTTGCGGTCGCTGAGCCACGGCACGTAGTCGCTGGGTCCGACATGGGCGTTGTCGTCGGACAGCTTGTCGTCGAGCTGGCTGACGACGGAATTGGTTTTCGAGCGCTTTTTCGATTGCAGGCGCTCGCGCTCCAGCATGTTCTGGAAATCGCTGTTGCCGCCGAAATTGAGCTGGTAGGTGCGGTCGACCCGCACCCCGCGCTCGCGGAACAGATTGGCCAGCACCCGGTGCACGATCGTGGCGCCGACCTGGCTTTTGATGTCGTCGCCGATCAGCGGCACCCCGCGCTCGCGAAACCGGTCGCGCCATTCTGGGTCCTTGGCGATAAAGACCGGGATGCAGTTGATAAAGCCGCAACCCGCGCGCAGCGCCTCTTCGGCATACCAGCGCGACGCCGCTTCGGAACCGACCGGCAGATACGAGACGACGATCTCGGCGCCGGTCTTGCGCAAAGTCGCGGCGACATCGTCAACCGGCTGCGGCGACTCGATCACTGTCTCGCGCAGATAGCGGCCGATGCCGTCATGGGTCGGGCCGCGGCGGACCTCGACCCCGGTCGGGCGGATTTCGGCAAAGCGCTCGGTGTTGTTGGGCGGAGCGGCGAGGGCGTCGGCGAGGTCATGCCCGACCTTGCCCTGGGCGACATCGAAGGCGGCGACGAACTCGACATCGGCGATGTGATAGCCGCCGAGATCGAGATGCATGACCCCCGGGATCGGGGACGTGCCGGTCGCGTGCCGGTAGAATTCGACGCCCTGCACCAAGGACGAGGCGCAGTTCCCGACCCCGATCAGCGCCACCCTGATTTTCGCCAACAGACCCTCCGCGGCCGATGCCGCTCGGTAAACCCGGAGGCGAACGGCGGGACCGCCCTAAAGGTTCAGAATCGGCGCGGCGTCTCGCGTGATTTGACGCATTTCAGCGGGCCGTTCCGCGGCGGCGGTCCGCGAGGGGAACCCGCACCGCAGGCAGGCGACGGGCTAGCGCGGTTCGGTCCAGCTTTCGGAAAAAGCGAGTGCCGTCGTGCTGAACGGCCGGCCTTCGCGCTGCATCGGCCATGGGCGGCCCGCCGCCTGCACGCCGTCGATCGTCAGCCGCGCCCCCAGAGCCGGGATCAGCAGGCTGCAAACGCCGTAGCGGCGCCCGCCCTCGCCGGGCTGGGTATGGATCAAGAGCGGCTCGCCGATGTCGTACCAGGTCAGCGCCACTTCCTCGTCGGTGGTCACGATCCGCTCGGTCCAGAAATAATGCGGGTCGCCCGATTTGACGAACTCGGCGTCGGTGACCGGGATCGTCGTGTCGGCGGTCTCCGGGTTGAGCATCCCCTGCACCGTCGTCTGCAGCCAGCGCGCCATCGCGATGTTGTCGGACCAGATGCGCCAGCGGTTTTCGATCAAGTCGCTTTTCATATAGAGCACATGTCCCGGACCCGCCGGACAGGTGATGATGCGCCAGTAGCTGGCATTTGTCGTCTGCGGCCCGCCCTCGGTCTCGCTCAGCCGAATAAACGGGTTCTCCCCGGTCAGGATCACATGGTTGGTGTCGGCGGGCATCCGAAATCCTTCCTGTCGCAGGCGGGCCGCCGCGAGCATCGACGGCTCGAACGCGATGCTAATACATCGGTGCTGACGGCGCCATCGCCCGGCGTTGCCGCTGATGGAGCGGCCGACGTAGCGGGACACGGCCGATTGAGCGCGGTCAGCGCTCGGTCAGCTTCAGCTCGATGCGCCGGTTGCGGCGATAGGCGTCGGGCGAGGTTCCGGGGTCGATCGGCTGGGTGTCGGCAAACCCGGCTGCGGCGAGCTTGTCGCCCGGAATCCCCTTGCTGATCGCATAGCGCACCACCGACAGCGCCCGCGCCGTCGACAATTCCCAGTTGGACGCAAACAGCGGCGTGTTGATCGGGTTGTGGTCGGTGTGGCCGCTGACCAGCAGGATCCAGTTGATGTCGGGCGGGATTTCGGCGGCGATCTTTTTCAAGGTGGCGATAACCGGGTCGAGCTCTTTTTTGGCGCCGTCGGTCAGGTCGGCGCTGCCCGGCGCGAACAGCACTTCCGACTGAAACACAAACCGGTCGCCGACGATGCGGATGTCGGGCCGGTTGCCGAGGATGTCGCGCAGGCGCCCGAAAAACTCGGAGCGGTAGTGCGCCAGCTCCTCGACTTTGCTGGCAAGCGCGACGTTGAGCTTTTGGCCGAGATCGGCGATCTGGGTCTGCTGCGACTTGGCCTTGGCCTGGGAAATGTCGAGTGCCGCGGCGATCGCCGACAATTGCTGGCGCAAGGCCGAGATCTGCTGGTTCAGCAGGTCGACCTGGGCGAGCGCTTCGCTGCTGATCGACTTCTCGGCGGCGAGCGCCTGCTTGCTCTTGTCGGCGGCGCCGGTCAGCTGCTGCAGCCGCGTGTCGCGCTCGGCGACCGCCTTTTGCGTGACCGCCGCCTGCTGCTGCTCGCCGGCGAGGCTCGCTTCGAGCTCCTCGTTGTGCTCGCGCAGCTTGGCCGCGTCGTTCGCCTTGGCGGCAAGGTCGCTCACCTGCGCATTCAGCCGGTTGCGTTCGGCCTCCGCGCTCTTCAACTGTGAGGCGAGCCGGGCCGATGCTTGCCGCAGATCGCCGCTGGTGCCGCGCTCTAGCGACAGCAGATTGGCCAGCGCATCGACTTGCTGCTGCAATTTGTGCAGCGCCTGCTCGCGCCCCGAGAGTGCCGCCGACAAGTAAAACTGCCCGGCGGTGAACACCAGCAGGATAAAGATGATCACCATCAGCAGTTGCGACAGCGCATCGACAAACCCGGGCCAGATGTCGATGCTCGGCCGGCGGGAGTTGCGCGGGGTGATCGCCATGGTTCGGTCGGGTTCCCGGGCTCAGCGCCGCTCTTCGGCGAGGGCGGCGATGGTGCGCGCCAGAATGCGGATTTCGCCGCGCAATTCCTGCACGCTCTGGGCGCGTCCCTGGGCGGTCTCTTCGATCAGGCGCGCGGTATAGGCCTCGATGTTGCGCAGATGGTTGCGCAAGGCGTCGTCATGTCCGGTCGAGCCCTCGGAAATGTCGGCGAGCCGGCTCAACACCGGTTTCAGCTCGACCTGGTTTTCGGCGAGCCGCAGCATCAGCATCTGGCCCGCCTTCATCTGGTCGCCGAGGATGCCGAGGCGGTCGGTCAGACTGGCCAAAGTCGAATTGGCCCCGATCCGGCTCTCCTCGCCGCGGGCGAGGATGCGCTGCAGATTTTCGAGGCTGTCGGCGGTCTGCTCCAGCAGCGCCTGGATGTAGACCGGGATCGGCGCGTCGCCGGCCTCGCCCAGGCTGCCCCCCGACAGCCGGGTAAAGCCCGACAGCCACTCTTCGAGGTCGTTGTAAAAGCGGTTCTGCGCCTGGCCCGCCTGCAGGTCGAGAAAGCCCAAAACGAGGCTGCCGGCGAGCCCGAACAGTGACGAGCTGAACGCGGTCCCCATCCCGGCGAGCGGCGATTCGAGCCCGGATTTGAGGTTGGCGAAGGCCTGGGCGAGATCGCCGCCGCCGACGCTCAATCCGCCGATCACGCCGCCGACCGAGCGCACCGTCTCGAGCAGCCCGTAAAATGTGCCGAGCAGCCCGAGAAACACCAGCACGCCGATCAAATACCTTGAGGTTTCGCGGGTCTCGCTGAGCCGTGAGCCGATGCCGTCGAGCAGGGTTTGCAGCGAGCTCGTCGACAGGCTGACCCGGCCGCCCTGGCGCCCGCCGAACATCCGCGCCATCGGCGCCAAAAGCCGCGGCTCGCCGCGCCGGCCGGCAATCCGCTCCTCGCCCCCGGCCTGCTGCTGGCGAAAGCTTTCGATCCACTCGATCTCGGGCTCGAGCAGCAGCACCTGGCGGAAGATGTAGGCGATGCCGGCCACCAATATGCCGATGATGACACCATTGACCGCGGGGTTGCCCATAAACGCGACGGCGAGCGACTTTCCGAGCGCTGCCGCCAGCGCCGCCACCAGCACCAAAAACAGCACCATCCGGACGATAAAGCGCCGCGGCCGGTTCATCGCGCCGACCCGGAGCAGGCGCCGGTTCCCGGCGCGCTCGCCGTCACCGCGGCCGGCACGGGCAATGTGCCGATTGCGGCGATCGCCGATCGAATTTGGTGGACATCGTCGATCTTACCCCTGAGCCTCGCCCACCCACGGTGCCGCTTCTGTGCCGGTCCCGGTTTGTCGAGCGGGCGAAGTTAACGCGAGGACGACCCGGAATACAGCAGAATTTGCGTGCGTCCCGCCTCGTTTGTTCTACTTTTACTTGTGGCGATCGGTTGTCGGCGGTGCCGCGCGGGCGGTGCGCAGCGCCTCGCGGATCAGCGCCGCCAGCGGCAGGTGCAGATGGTCGTTGGCGACGAGCACGTCGCCGCTCGTCATCATCGACTGGCCGCCCGACAAATCGCTGACATAGCCGCCCGCTTCGCGCACCAGCAGCAGCCCGGCGGCGATGTCCCACGGCGACAGCCCGAATTCCCAGAACCCGTCGAACCGCCCGGCCGCGACATAGGCAAGATCGAGCGCCGCGGCGCCGATGCGGCGAATGCCGCTGGTGGCGCCCATGACCGCCGCCAGCGTCGCGAAATAGGTAGTGCGGTCGCCGCGCGCGCCAAACGGCATGCCGGTGCCGATCACCGCCTCGGCGAGCTGACGGCGGCCCGATACCCGCAGCCGCCGGTCGTTGACATAAGCGCCGAGCCCCTTTTCGGCCGAGTACATCTCGTCGCGCACCGGGTCGTAGACGAGCCCGGCCACGATCTCGCCGTCGCGCTCGAGCGCGATCGAAATCGCGAAATGCGGAATGCCGTGGAGAAAATTCGTCGTGCCGTCCAGCGGGTCGACAATCCAGCGGTGGCGCGGGTCGCTGCCCGCCACCGCACCGCTCTCCTCAAGCAGAAGGCCATAGCCGGGGCGGACGCGGGTCAATTCGGCCTTGAGCGTCCGCTCGGCCTTGAGGTCGGCGGTCGAGACGAATTCGCCGGGCCCCTTGACCGAGACCTGCAATTGCTCGACCTCGCCAAAATCGCGCAGCAACCCGCGCGCCGCCTTGAGCGCGGCATTGGCCATGACATTGAGGACGGGTGAGCGCAAGGCCATCGGCGCCGCTCCAGCCCGCTCCCCGGCTCAGTCCTTGGCCCGCTCCATGTAGCTGCCGTCGGCGGTGTTGACGACGATGCGGGTTCCGGCCTCGATATAGGGCGGGATCATGACCCGGCGGCCGTTTTCGAGCTTGCCAGGCTTGTAGGAGGAGGACGCGGTCTGCCCGCGCACGACCGGGTCGGCCTCGACCACCGCCATCGTGACACTCTGCGGCAGGTCGACCGAGAGCGCCGCACCCTCATACATCATGACCGTGCACACCATGCCGTCGCGCAGAAAGTCGGCGGCCTCGCCGATCGTCTCGGTCGGGATCGAGACCTGCTCGAACGTGTCGTTGTCCATAAACGTCGCCTGACCGCCCTCGGCGTAGAGAAACTGCATCTCCTTTTCGTCGAGACGCACCCGCTCCACCGATTCCTGGGTGCGGAAGCGGTCGTTGAGCTTGATCCCGCTGCGCAGGTCGCGCATCTCGACCTGGGCGAACGCGCCGCCCTTCCCAGGCTGGACCAGCTCGCGCTTCATGACCATCCACAGCTTGCCCTGGTATTCGAGGACATTGCCCGGCTTGATGTCGATGGCGTTGATCTTCATGTCACGAATCCCGGTGGGGCGCCGACGCGCGCTGCTGGCCAGACATTAGCACGGGCGGACCCGACGGCAAGACGGAGCGGCGCGGCGGATGGAGCAGTGGTGGCGGCCGGAGCGTTTTGCCGAGCGCCGTGGGCGGCTGGAGCAGCGCAGCCGCATATTGTCGGCGGTGCGCGCCTTTTTTGCGGCGCAAGGATTTGTCGAGGTCGACACCCCGGCGTTGCAGGTCAGCCCCGGCCTCGAGCCGCATTTGAAGGCGTTCGCCACCGAGCTGCATGACCCGCGCGACGGCCGCACCCGGCACCGCTATCTGCACACCTCGCCCGAATTCGCGATGAAAAAGCTGCTGGCGGCGGGAATGCCGCGGATCTGGCAGCTCGCCCACGTGTTTCGCGACGGCGAGCGCAGCGCCACCCATCATCCGGAATTTTCGATGCTCGAATGGTATCGCGCCGGAGCGGCGTGGCGCGACCTGATCCCGGATTGCGTCGGGTTGCTGCGCGCCTGCCAAGCCGCGGCAGAGGCGCCTGCATTGGCGCCGCCGGCTCCCGCCGCCTTATCCCCGCCGTCCTCCCCGTCTTGGCCGGGCTTGACCCGGCCATCCCCGGACACCGCGAGCGGCCAGAAAGAGCGCAAAGAAGCCGGACCGGAACGAGCCCTCGCCTGGCGGGGCCGCAACTCCGACGCCCGGCAGCCGTGGCAACAGCTCAGCGTCGCCGACGCGTTCCGGCGGCATTGCGGCGTCGACATCCTGGCGACAGCACCCGACCCGCTGAACCCCGAGGTCGCGCTGCTGGCCGCGGAGGCGCGCCGGATCGGCATCGAGCCGCACCCCGGCGACGATTGGGAAACGCTTTATTTCCGCATTTTTCTCGACCGGATCGAGCCGCAACTTGGGATCGGCGCGCCGACGGTCCTTTACGACTTCCCGGCGTCGATGGCGGCGTTGTCCCGACGCAACCCGGACGACCCGCGACTGGTCGAACGCTTCGAGCTTTATGTGTGCGGGCTCGAGCTCGCCAACGCCTTTGGCGAATTGACCGACCCGGCGGAGCAGCGCGTCCGCTTCCGCGCCGACCAGGCCAAAAAGCAGGCGCTCTTCGGCGAGACCTACCCGATCGACGAGGATTTCCTCGCCGCCCTCGAACACCTTCCCCGCGATTGCGCCGGCATCGCCCTCGGCTTCGACCGCCTTGTCATGCTGGCGACCGCCGCCGACAACATCGAAGACGTGCTGTGGGCGCCGGTTCGCTGACGCCCTGCTCATTCCCGCCGGGAGCAGGGCGGGTTGAGCATTGCGAAGCCCGCCTTCCGTTCGAAGATGATGGGTCTCGCCACCCCCAACCGATCTGTGCTGCGGCGCTGTGCCGTCGCGTCATTTTGGTTGGCCGTAGACCCCGACCACCTGCGCCTTCGCCAGTGTGTTGAAATGCAGATTGAAGCCCACCCGCGCTCCCGAGGATTCCGCGTCGAGCGGGAGCTTCGGGACTTTCACGGCGAAGACAGTGAGCTGGTAATGGTGCGGCTGGTCGCCGACGGGCGGGCACGGGGCGGCGTAGTACGCGAAACCGGCGTCGTTCCGGCCCTCGCCGGCACCCTCCGGCAACAGCTTCGATCCCTTGGCGCCGGCATCTGCCGGCAGGCTGTGCACTGTGGCCGGGATGTTGAACACGGTCCAGTGCCAGAAGCCGCTGCCGGTTGGCGCATCGGGATCGTACAGCGTCACGGCGAAGCTCTTCGTCCCGGACGGCTCGCCCGACCAGGAGAGCGCGGGCGAATGGCTGCCTCCCTTGTAGCGCTCGCACACCTGCGGCGCCGGAATGGTGCCGCCGTTCTCGAAGGCGGGCGTCGTCGCGGTGAAGCCGGCGGCGAGCGTCGGCACCGCCACGATCGAGAACGCGATCGCCAATGCCAATCGGCGCATGTCCTGCTCCTGCCGCGATGACCTGGGGATCAACTTTCTCGGTGCGCCCGTCCGTGCCGGGCGAATACGTCGTTGAATTCGCGGACGGCGGCCCGGGGACCCTGGGGATAGGACCAGATGGCACCGATGACGGCGAGAAAATCGGCGCCGGCTTCAACCAACGGGCCGCAGTTTTCCTGGGTGATGCCGCCGATCGCACAGCACGGCACGACCGTGGTCTCGCTCCAGTCGCGCAGCACCTCGGGGTCGGCGCGGTGCTTGGTGCCGACCTTTGTCATGCTCGGAAAAAAGGCGCCAAAGGCGACGTAGTCGGCGCCGGCCTCGGCGGCGGTGACGGCGCGGTCGCGGCTGTCGCCGCAAGTCACCCCGACGATGCGGTCGGGCCCGAGAAGTCGCCGCGCCTGGGCATAGGGCATGTCCTCCTCGCCGACATGGACGCCGTCGCAACCGAGCTCGGCGGCGAGATCGGGACGATCGTTCATGATAAAGGCGACATCATGCGCCTGAGCGATCGGCTGGAGCACCGCGGCGGCACGGCGGACGATCGCGTCATCGACCTCCTTCAACCGTAATTGCAGGCAGGCGACGTCGCCGCCGGCCAGCGCCTCTTCAAGCTCTCCGGCGAATTTGTCGGGGTCGAAGGCCGGCGGCGTGATCAGATAAAGCCTCGTCGTTGCCGGTGTTTCCGGATTTCGGTCGGCCATTGTTTGCCCTCGCTCCCCGCCCAACCGGGGGTCCAGGGCCAAGCGCTGCGCCGGATACCCTGGATTCCCGCGCCGCCGCCTTCGTGCCGCGGATGGCGCCGCTTGTCATACCAGAACCGGGCAGCCCGGGCGAGCGCATCGCCGCCCGCCCGGGTCAGGTTGGCAGACCACGAAGGTTTATCGATCCGCCGGCGGGCGCCGCTGCTATGATGCCTCGGAACCGATCCGACCCGACCACAGAAAACGGAAAGGGGGAAATGATGGATCCCATCGTCGGCAGCGGCAAATACACGTACAAGGTCAACGAAGAATGGGCCCGCCCGCCCGAGGGCCTGGAGGTCAGAGCCTGCGCGGTCAGCGTCGACTTGCAGGACCGGGTCTACTGCTTCAACCGCAATTCCGAGCATCCGGTTGTGGTCTTCGATCGCGACGGCAGCTTTCTGAAGTCGTGGGGTGCGGGAATGTTTTCGTTTCCGCATGCGATCCGCATCGACAAAGACGATTTCGTCTGGCTGACCGACGAATATCACGGCCAATTCATGAAGTTCACGACCGACGGCGAATTGCTGCACACGATCGGCGTCAAGGGCGAGCGCTCCGACACCGGCGTTCCGGCCGACGAGTTCAGCTCGGCGGCGTGGAAACAGGTCACCCATGGCGGCGGGCCGTTCAACCTGCCGACCGACATTGCCTTTGCACCGTCGGGCGAGTTCTTTATCAGCGACGGCTACGGAAATGCCCGTGTCCACAAATTCGCGCCTGACGGGAAGCTGCTGTTCTCTTGGGGCGAGCCGGGGACGGCGCCGGGCCAGTTCAACCTGCCGCACGGGGTATGGGTCGACCGGCGCGGCCGGCTCCTGGTCGCCGACCGCGAGAACGATCGGGTGCAGGTCTTCGACCAGCAGGGCAAGTTGCTCGAAGTGTGGCCGATCGAGCTGATCGGCCCGGCATTCTTTTATGTCGACGACGAGGACACGGTCTACATCCCCGAGCACAATGGCGGCATGATCAGCATCCTAAACCTGGACGGCCAAAGGCTGGCGCGCTGGGGCGACGGACCGGTCAACCGTTCGTGCCACGGCATCTGGTGCGACTCGCACAAGGACCTCTATGTCGTCCAGCCCGGCGACTGGGGGCGCGTGCGCCGCGTCGTCAAATACACCCGGCAATAGCCCCGCGCAGAAGCGTGCAGCGGCCGTTCGTCGTGCGCGCGCACGCCCCTCGCCGACCCATCCCTCCGGGCTGGGTCATCCTCCCCGGCATTGCGGGAGAGGATGCCGAACCCCGGAGTGCGATCCGGGGAAGGCGGAGGATTGGGCCGGCACCAGCATCGGATTGCCGTTAGGCCGCAGCCTTCCTCTTAATCGGCGGCGACGCGCTCGGGGTGGTCGGGGCGCCAGCGCAGGACGGGCTTGCGGGCGGCGGCGGTCTCGTCGAGACGGCGGCGCGGGGCATAGACCGGGGCGGCGTGGAACCGGGCGCCGTCGCCGGCGCGGGCCGCGGCGGCGAGCGCCTTTACCACCGCGGCGAACTCGTCGAGCGTCGCCTTGCTCTCGGTCTCGGTCGGCTCGATCAACATCGCTCCGTGGGCGACCAGCGGGAAATACACCGTCATCGGGTGACAGCCTTCGTCGATCAGCGCCTTGGCGAAATCGAGCGTGGCGATCCCGGTGCCCTTCAGAAAGCCGTCGTCGAACAGCACCTCGTGCATGCACGGGCCGGGGAACGCCAGGCTGAGGTCGCGGTCGAGCAGGACGCGCAGATAGTTGGCGTTCAGCACCGCGTCCTCGGCGACCAGGCGCAGCCCGTCTGCACCATGGCTCATCATGTAGGCGAGCGCCCGCACAAACATGCCGATCTGGCCGTGAAACCCCTTGAGCCGCCCGATCGCCTCTTTGGCGGCACCGGCCGGATGCTCGACCAGCGCCAATCCGTTTTCGCCATGCACCAGCCACGGCAGCGGCGCAAAGGGTGCGAGGCTCGCCGCCAGCGCCACCGGGCCGCTGCCCGGACCGCCGCCGCCATGCGGGGTCGAAAACGTCTTGTGCAGGTTGAGGTGCATACAGTCGATCCCGAGATCGGCCGGCCGCACCCGCCCGACGATCGCGTTGAAATTGGCGCCGTCGCAATAAAAGAACGCCCCGGCGCGATGCACCGCAGTCGCAATCTCGACGATCTCGTCCTCGAACAGACCGCAGGTGTTGGGGTTGGTCAGCATCAGCGCCGCAACATCCGATCCGAGCTTTTGCTCCAGCGCGCGCCGGTCTACCCGCCCGCGGGCATTCGCCGGGATCGGCTCGACGGCATAGCCGCAGGCGGCCGCCGTCGCCGGGTTGGTGCCGTGCGCCGATTGCGGCACCAGCACCCGCCGGCGCGGGTCGCCGCGAGCTTCGAGCGCGGCGCGGATCGTCATCATGCCGCAGAGCTCGCCGTGGGCGCCCGCACCCGGCGACAACGCCACCGCCGGCATCCCGGTCAGGGTCTTCAGCCAATGCGCCAAGGTGTCGATCAGCTCAAGCGCGCCCGGCACCGTCGAGACCGGCTGCAGCGGGTGGATGTCGGCAAATCCGGGGAGGCGCGCCAGCTTTTCGTTGAGCCGCGGATTGTGCTTCATCGTGCACGAGCCAAGCGGGTAGAGACCGCTGTCGATCGCATAGTTCTTTTGCGACAGGCGGGTGAAGTGGCGCACCACCTGCGGCTCGCTGAGCCCCGGCAGGCCGATCGGGCCGCGCCGTTCGAGCCCGCCGAGACGCGCCGCGAACGGCGGCGGCTCCGGCAGGTCGACCCCGCAGCGGCCGGGCATGTCCTGCTCGAACAGCAGCTTTTCCTCGATCTGCAGCCCGCGGTTGCCGCTGAACGTTTCAAGCGGCGCCGCCCCGGCGGACGGACGAGTGCTTGCCGCACGGCTCCAATCGTTCATCGCAGCAGCACTCCCGCCAATCCCCCTGCCAGCCGATCCATGTCGCCTTCGCTCGCTGTCTCGGTCGCCGCGACCAGCAGTAGATCAGCCAGGTCCGCGCGCTCCGGATAAAGCCGGCTGACCGGGATCCCGGCGAGAATGCCCTCGGCGGCGAGCGCCTCGACCGCCGCCGCCGCCGGGCACGGCAGGCGCAAAGTGAACTCGTTGAAAAACGCGCGGTTGAGGAGCTGCACGCCCGGTATCTGCTCGACGCGCTCGGCGAGCCGCACCGCGGCGGCATGGTTGAGCCGCGCCAGCCGCGTCACCCCGGTCTCGCCGAGCAATGCCAGGTGAATTGTAAAGGCGAGCGCGCACAGCCCCGAATTGGTGCAGATATTGCTCGTGGCACGCTCGCGCCGGATGTGCTGCTCGCGGGTCGAGAGCGTCAGCACCCAGCCGCGCCTCCCCTCGGCGTCGAGGGTCTCGCCGACCAGCCGGCCCGGCATCTGACGCACGAACTTGTCGCGGGTCGCGAAGAGACCGAGATGGGGCCCGCCGAAATTGAGCGCGTTGCCGAGCGACTGCCCCTCGGCGGCGACAATGTCGGCGCCCATCTCGCCGGGCGGCTTGACCGCGCCCAAGGACAGCATCTCGGTCACGACGACAACCAGCAGCGCGCCCTTCTCGCGGCAGGCCCGCCCCAATTCCGACCAGTCGCGCAGCTCGCCCCAGAAATCGGGGTTCTGCACGACGACGCACGCGGTTTCGCCGTCGACAAGCCGCGCCAAATCCTCGTCGCCGCCCGGTGCCGGGGCGAGCGCGGCAAGCTCGAACCCGACAAAGCGGGCATAGGTCGCGCACACTTCGCGGTAATGCGGATGCAGCCCGCCTGACAGCACCGCCTTTTTTCGGCCGGTGACACGGTTCGCCATCATCACCGCCTCGGCGCAGGCTGTGGCGCCGTCGTACATTGACGCGTTCGCGGCCTCCATCCCGGTCAACAGCGCCACCTGGGTCTGGAACTCGAACAGGTATTGCAAGGTGCCCTGCGAAATCTCGGGCTGGTAGGGCGTGTAGGAAGTCAGGAACTCGCCGCGCTGGATCAGATGGTCGACCGCCGCCGGAACATGATGGCGATACGCCCCGCCGCCGACAAAAAACGGCGCCGACCCGGCGGCGAGGTTGCGCCCCGCCATCCGGCCAAAGGCGCGCTCGACCTCGATCTCGCCCTGCGCCAGCGGCAGGTCGAGCAGATCGTCGAGCCGGGCGGCCGGCGGCACTTCGGCGAACAGCGCATCGACCGACGACACCCCGATCGCCTGCAGCATCGCGGCGCGGTCGGCCTCGGTCAGCGGCAGGTAGCGCATCTAGTGCTGCTCCTCGACAAAGCGCCGGTAGGCGACCTCGTCCATCAGCGCGTCGAGCTGGCCTGGGTCGGCGAGGCGAAGCTTCAGAAACCAGCCCTCGCCCATCGGGTCGGCGTTGACCTTGGCCGGGTCGGCGGCGAGCGCGTCGTTGACCTCGGCGACCTCGCCCGAGACCGGGGCGTAGACCTCGCTTGCCGCCTTGACCGATTCGACGACCGCCGCCTCCTTGCCCTGCTCGACCTGTCGGCCGACTTCCGGCAATTCGACATAGACGACGTCGCCCAATTGCTCCTGGGCGTAGTCGGTGATGCCGATGACGGCGAGCTGGCCGTCGAGCCGAACCCATTCGTGATCCTTGGTAAACCGCAGGGCAGTCATCGGCGGGTTCCTTCTATGCTCAAGATTTCCCCACGCTCCTCACGCCGAGCGTCGCTTTCGTATCCGTCGCCCCCGCGCAAGCGGCGTTCCCGCCTTTGAGGCTGTAATCCGATCGCTGGGACTGGTCGCGTTCGCTATCAAACCCTTTATTCGACCTTCCCGGCGAAGGCCGGGACCCACCGTGCTCGCAAATTCCGCGTTTCCGCTTTTCCGGGTGATCGCGCCGGATGCGGACGAATGACGGAGCGGCGGCGGAATGGGTCCGGGCTTGCGTCGGGAAAGCGACAGAAACGGCGTCGAACCGACGTCTATCCGACTATGGTCTATTTCGACGGGAGGCCGGATAATCTGCTGATATGTAGCCATTGAGTGGTCCCCGCCCGGCTCAGCCGCGGTGGTAGCGGTGCGGCACAAACGGCAGGCGGGCGACATGAGCGGGGCGTGCCGTGCCGCGCAGGTCGAGCAACAGCGGAGCGCCCTCGCCGGCATCGGCGGCCGCGACATAGCCCATCGCGACCGGCGCCCCGAGCGACGGGCCAAACCCGCCGCTCGTGACCCGCCCGATCGCGGCACCCGCCTGGTTCAGGATCGGCGTTCCCTCGCGCGCCGGAGCGCGGCCGTCGGGGCGGATGCCGACACGCTTTCGCCCCGCACCTTGGGCGAGCTGCCGCAGGATCACGCCCGCTCCCGGAAACCCGCCTTCCGCGCGCCGGCGCTTACCGATCGTCCAGCCGAGATCGGCCTCGATCGGGGTTGTCGTCTCGTCGATGTCGTGTCCGTAGAGGCACAACCCGGCTTCGAGGCGCAGCGAATTGCGGGCGCCGAGACCGGCGGCCTCAACCTCTGGCTCGGCGAGCAGCCGCCGGGCCAATTCCGGCGCATCCGCCGCCGCCAGCGAAATCTCAAACCCGTCCTCGCCGGTGTACCCGGAGCGGGTAACCAGACACGGGCGCCCGGCAACAGGCGTCTCGGCCGCGGTCATAAACGGCAACTGCGCGACCCCGCCGGCGAGACGCTCCAGGACCGCGGCCGCCATCGGTCCCTGCAGCGCCAACAAGGCGCGGTCCTCCAGCGGCTCGATCGCCACCTCAGCCGGGAGGCGGCGGCGCAGACAGGCGATGTCGGCGTCCTTGGTCGCGGCGTTGACGATGACGAACAAGCCGTCGGCAAGCCGGGTCGCCATCAGATCGTCGCGGATGCCGCCCTCGTCGTTCAGCAGCAAGGTGTAGCGCATCCGCATCGGGCCGAGCCCGCGGATGTCGCCCGGCACCAAGGCTTCGAGCGCCGTCGCCGGGTCGGGACCGGTCAGCCGCAGCTGGCCCATATGCGAGACGTCGAACAGCCCGGCCCCGGCGCGGGTGTGCAGATGCTCGGCGAGGATGCCGGACGGGTACTGCACCGGCATCTCGTAGCCGGCGAACGGCACCATGCGGGCGCCGAGCGCGCGATGCAGCGAATAGAGCGGCGTGCGCCTCAGCGGCAGGTCGGCAGCGACGACGGGCAATTCGGGCACCTCCGACAGAGCGCGGACGCGGCTGCGTCCTCGATGCCCCCTCTGTCGTGGACCCTGAGAGATTCACCCGTCCCACACCTCGCCCCCCGCGGGCTCGCGGGGCTTTCCTCCCCTCTCGTCCGAGGGCGTTGACCCGGGGCTACGGGGAGGACGGCTTTTCTACCCTCCTCCGCTCGCGGGGGAGGGCAGGGTGGGGGCCGGGTTTACTCCTTCGGTGAGCGGCCGGGCTGCTGCACCCGTCCGCTGCTTTCCAGAGCGCCCTTCCGCCCGCGGTCCTTTTGCCTGAGAGTTTCCGGGGCGGTTGCTCCTTCGGCGCCGCGCTCCCCGGTTTTGTCCAGGGGGCGCAGCCTCTCCCGCGGGCGTGCGATCGGCAGCCCCATCTCTACCACCCCCCGCCCCCCAACACCACCCTCTTGCGGATGGGGCCGGGGTTTTCGAGCTTTCACATCCGAAAGTCGTCGTTTGATGCCCGCTAGCCAAAAACAAGCGTGCCCACAGCCGCCGCTCTCGCGCTAGCGGAGTTACGCGCAATGAGATCAGCAAAATGGAGCTGCACAAGCCGACCAATCGGGGAATTTCGGCAAAACAGGTCCCTTAAAATCGTCTAAATCATGCGCGATATGACTCACTCATATTCTCATTAAATTGACGGGCTTGACAGGAGACAAAATGCCTGGAAAATATGTCGGGTGCGAGGCGACTGCGGGTCCAAGTTTGCAAGATGCCTCCTTACTTAACGGAGAATTGTTAATGGACGGGTCAGTTCAGAGCCCGCGATTGGGGAGCAAGAGGCGGGACGATAAGCGGACAAAATTCGTCGAATTAGCCGAAAACCGGACCATAAATGCCATCCGGGCGATCCGGGTGATCGGAAAGCTCGGGAACAAATCAGCTTATGAATACGACGACGGCGACGTAAAAAAGATCATCAATGCCCTCAGTAGGGAAATCGATTCTCTTAAGGCGCGGATGACCTCAAAGAACGGCAAGAGCGAGGTCGATTTTAAACTCTAAACATCCCAAATCTGAGGGTTCGGACATGGACATTAAGGACGCCGGGAGACTTTGCGAGCAGCTAATCTACTCGGAAACAGAGGACGAGGTCATAGATCATTTGGTGGCGTATGGTTTTTGGGGCCGAGGTGCTGGCGATATTACGGCGACCGCGAACTGAATTGGTCGCAGGCCGGCGGTCAGCAAGCTCGTTCCGATTTCGCCCTCAATGAGAAGGCGATCAATGCTATCGATTCCCTCCTGACCTTGCTGTGCATGCAGGCGAGCATCGACCCCGAGGGACCCGATGCGCCGAAGACCATCCGGGAAGCGGTCGCTCGGTACATAGAGCACGCGCGAGGGCCGCTGCTGCGGACCACCGCGGGCCGCGTAGAAGACTGGCCGCCAGCTTTCCGCAGAAAGGTCGCCGAGAACATCTCGATCTTTACGACGGAGCCGGAGGGTGGGGTTCGGGGCACGCGTCCGTGCGTTAACATTGCCGATCTCGGCGAGGGCCAAACGCCCGAGGCTTTCCCGCTGACTTTGGTCTCACTTGGTCAGCGCAATAAGATCAGCATCCCCTTCGTGCAGGGCAAATATTGCCAGGGAGGGACCGGAGCGCTGCGTTACTGCGGGCCAAATCGGCTGCAACTGATCGTGTCGCGCCGACATACTGGCCTTCTCGCGTCGCCTGTCGTTTCGTCACGTTATCCGCGGCACGCCACCGACGACTGCTGGGGCTTCACGATAGTGCGCCGCGAGATGGCCGGGGAAGCGCAAAAGATGGGCACCCTGACCTACCTGGCGCCGCTCGACGCCGACCAGAACCCACGCGGTGGTCGAGTGCTGCGGTTCTCGGCTCCCGACATGCCTCTCTTCCCGCAGGGCGATACACCGTATAAGCGTACGGTCGAGCACGGGACGCTGGTAAAGCTCTATCAATACCACCTCAAGAACCTTGGCAACATCCTCCGCCGCGACGGGCTCCGGCCGAAAATCGACCTTCTGCTGCCCGACCCCGCACTACCCATCCGCTTCCACGAGTGTCGGCCGCGCGTCCGCGGCGCCGAGGCGAGCGAGCAGACGGAGACGATGAGCGGCCTTTTCGCCAGGCTGCGGGATAATTCCAACGTAGAGGACGCGCCGCCGACCAGCGTGCCGGTCATGGTACGGGGTCGGCCGTTGTTGGCTCGCATTTATGCATTCAAGCCGAAAAGCTCGCAGACCTACCGCGACAACGAAGGGGTTATTTTCACCGTGAACGGTCAGGCCCACGGCTACATCAAGGCCGGCATCTTCGCCCGGAAGAGCGTGGGATTGCAGCGTCTCGCGAAGGACTTGCTCGTCGTTGTCGACTGCTCGTCCCTTAACCCGACCGAGATCGATGACCTGTTTATGAGCAGCCGCGATCGGCTCGACGAGGACAACCCCCTCAGCGGCGAGATCGAGAAGCGGATCGAACAGGTACTTCGCGAGCATACTGGCCTGCGTGACCTCAAGAACCGCCGCGCTCAGGAGGATATCGCCGAGCAGCTCTCTAATGACAAGCCACTGGAGCAGGTTCTCAAGCAGGTATTGAAGAACCGCCCCTCGCTTTTTCGGATTTTCGGGAGAGGAGAGCGCTTGCAAAATGTCCTTAAGCCGGAGAACGTCCAGTCAGCGGAGGTGTCGCCGGTGTTACGACCACACCCGACGTATTTCCGCATCGCGGGCAAGGAGCAAGGCGAAGAACTGTCGCGAACCGCTCACTTGGATCAGGGATGCCGCATCCATTTCGTGACCGATGCCGAAGACGAATACTTCACGCGCAAATACGACCCAGGCGTCGCCACGTTTTGCCGCGTCACCCCGTCCGAGGAGATTCCGGTCACCGATTACATCGGGCCGAACTTGGTCGGGGGGAAATGCACCATCACTTTCGATCTGCCCGAACGCGCCGCGGTCGGTGACAAGCTTACCTACGACTTCATCGTCCAGGACTCAGTCACTCAGAGGGTATTCCGCAGTCGGTTCCACCTCACCGTCGCCAAGGCTCAGATGCAGAAGCCGCACAATTCAGGCAAAAGGGGGAAGCCACCTGGCACCTCGCCAGGGCAGAATCCGACCGGTCAGGGCGGCATCGCGTTGCCCGAGGTGATCTGGCTGAAGAGCAGCGCACCGACATGGGGCAATCACTTCAGTGACAAGGACGACTGCCTCGAAATCGTCGACGACGGCGACGGTGAGGTGATCAACGGCGCCCGCCGGCCCGCTTATAAATTCTACCTGAACGAGGACAATCGGTCGCTTCAGGCCGAGCTGAAGGCAACGAGGCGGCCGGTGCCCCTAGTCAGAAAGCAGTTCGAGATCAGCGTTGTGCTAGTTGGGCTCGCCGTCATTTACGATCATCAGACGCACAAGCCGAAGCTCGTCACTGCGGACGCCGATGGACAGCCGGAGGATCATGAGGCCGCCCTATTCCCACGCGTCAAGGAGTACACCAGAGCAATTGCGCCGATTATTTTGCCGATGATCGAGGGACTCGGCGAGCTTGGGTTGGAGGATATCGAGCAGAGTGATCTCGTCGGCCAAGCGGCGTAGGGGGTTAAGGGGTCCGGCGGTGGAAGAGGACGACTTCCCGGCTGGCGGGTATGTCGCCAAGCTGATCAGCGTGCCATTTCCTATTCGGAACCGAGCGCCATAGCCGGCCGTCGCGCTCGCCAGCCAATAGCGGCGAACGAAGCTCCTCCAGGCCAGCGGCGGCGCTCGTCGCCAGGTATTGTTCAAGCTGCCAGCTTGGATCGGAGAAGCCGACGACCTGGACGATGACCGTCTGCTCGTCGCACACCGCGGCGATTGCCATCAGGGCCGTTTTGAGCTGCGAGAAGTAACTCGCCAGCTCCGGGTACTTACGATCGCCCATTGTGTAATAGGAACTGCCAGACCCGTCGAGCTTATTGGCGATCCAGAATGGTGCCGGAGTTTCCTTTCGTCCGTCCACCTGCCAGCGGTGATAAAGCACATGGATACCGGGGTACGGTGGAGAGGTGAGGATCAGCGCCGGTTTTCGCAGCTTTTTAGCGTCGAAATACTCAGGCAGATCGCCCGCGGGGCGGTTGACGCGATGGACCGGCATTGGCTTGCCGTCCGGCAGTACCTTAACCGTTAGCCGGAGCTCGCGCGCCCCTTCCAGCATCTCGGCTGCAAAAGCCCCCAACGCCCCACGGAATTCTGCAATAGTCGGCAGGTTGCGCCGGCCGTCGAGCGCCCATTGCGCGGTGCGCAAAATGATGCAGCGCGCGAGCGCTTGCGATCTGGGGGGAAGATCGATGGCAGCAGAAAGCGCCTGTTCGATAGCTTTGCGGTGTCGCCATCGTGCAACTGTGTTAATGTTCCGATAATAGCCGAACGCATGATAGAAGAGGGAAGGAGTTGACGGCTCGTGCATATTGATGTCTGAGTGCGCGCAATCTGCCCAGCGTTCTACAGCTACAACTTCGTGATTGGCGAATACCGTCGTTTTTACCTCAGTGATAAAGGTTGCTAGTGAACTGATGTCGAAACCCACACCTTCGCGGCCGAGTGCAAGCGCTTCGACAAGGGTCGTCCCGCCACCCACGAACGGATCCACCACGAGATCACCGGGTACCGAGAACCGTTCGATAATCGAGCGTACAAACTTTGGCGAAGACCGGGCCGGATACCGATAGAAATTATGTGTCAGGCCGCTAACCGGTGCGGTATCTCGCGCGGCATCAACGATTGCCGAAAACCCAGAAGCGGCATCGAGTTGGAGATTACCCAGAACGGCATACATCGGGTCGGATGGTTCTCCAAGCGCGCGAAGGCCTGTCAACCCTCTGTCGAGTTGGCGTCGCGCTCTAACGTTCCAGTTTATCTAACTCCGCATAATGATCCGCAAGCGGCCGGCTTCAAGACTGGCACTCGAATGGGCCTGGTTCCCTTGTGCGAATTGCACGGGGAGGCTTTTGCCGCCGTCCCTTCTGGCGAATCCGGTTCGCCTGGGCCACGGTTATGCCCGGCTCGGCGGTCTTTCCGCGATGCCCGGTCTGCGCGTAGGGAGAGGCTAGCAGTCCCTGTCACTAGCCTCGGCGGTACCGAGGAGACGGATATAGCTGTACCCAGGAACGATTACTAAGGCATGAAGGCATCGTTCGCGCACACTGGTGGCGACGGCTTTGCGGGCCAACTTTTCTGCCGGATGCGGTGAGCGAAGATGACACATTTTTAGCTAATTGCTTCGGCAAGATTAATACCCAGCTATTGCTGGAGGAGGTAACCGCGAGTGAGCGAAAGGATTTGCCGCTAATTCCCGGTTTTTGAGTTTCAATCCCGTTTACGGCAATTTTAGTTGCTGGCTATTTAGTCGATGATTTTTTTCAGCTTATTGAAGCCGCTGACGCTTTCAGCCGAACGCAGGGAATTTTTCCCGGCTATTTCTCAATTCGACGGGAATTTACGGGGCCGGGTGTCCCGAAAGCGGCGCTCGGGGATCAGCCAGCTTGGTCGCTTAGACGATAAATTAGATCGGTTCTAATCTATTGACCGGATCGCGCGGCTCCCCATATGGCTGCACGGGCCGGCGAGGTCGACCAATTCTGGTCTCCGAGCTCGCCGCGGACACCATGACGAGGAGGCTTTTACGATGACAACCAATCGCGAGACACTGGCGCGGCTGCAGGCGTCGTTGGAGAACCAGCGCGGACGTATCCTCGCCGGTCAAAGCGCGGGGCGCGCGAGCGAGCGGCTCCCGGCGCAGGTAATTCGCGAGCTCGCCGATATCGACCTGGCGGCGCGCGCCGTTGCCGCCGAGCTCACCCGCCACACCCCGCGGCTCGGCTATGGCTCGGAGCGCTGATCCGGCCCGAACATTTTTTGGCCATTGCATCCCGTCGTTTCCCACCAAACGCGGCGGGGTGCCCTCGGCTCACACTGATCCCAGGGATCGCTGCGGTCACGGACGTCTCGTTCCGCGGGCGATCGTAGAGAGGCCGTTGCCTGCGGCCAGCGCCGCGATCTTCCGGACATAGCCGGCGATGTCGGTTTTGCGTTCGAGGCCGGCCGCGGTCATCGAGCGCACCTTGCCAAAGATCGGCCGTTCCGGCCACGGCCGGTCGTGCAACCCGAACACCCAGCCGACATTGGCATAGGAGCTGGCGTCGCGGCCGTCGACAAAGAAAGTGTTGTTGAGCCGCAGCAGGGCCGCATAACCCTCCTCGGGCGAAGGCGACCACTCCAGCACCTTCTTGCCCCAGTACATGCGCATGTAATTGTGCATGTAGCCGGTCAGCAGCATCTCGCGCATTGCCGCGTTCCAATACGGGTCGTGGGTGTCGGCGCCGGCGAGCTGCTCGAAACCATAGACATGCTCGCGCCGGTCATGGCGATGATCGGCCAGCGTTTGCCGGGCCCATTGCGGCAGGCAGTCGTAGCTGTCGTAATCAGGCGTCGTGTTGACGAAATTGACTGCCAGCTCGCGCCGCACAACCAGCTCCTCCAGATAGGACAGCCGGTTTTCGCCCGCGACCGGCGCGTCGCGCACCGCCAACGCGATTTCAACGGGCGATATCTGCCCGAAATGCAGATAGGGCGACAGGGTCGAGACCGCAGGATCGCCGGGATGGGCCCGCGCCCCTGTATAATCGCCGAGCCCGTGCCCCAGGAACTCGTCGAGCCGGCGTCTCGCCTCCGTGTAGCCGCCGCGGAGATTGCCGACCGGCGGAACGCCGCCGTCGATCCCCAGCCGCGCAAGGAGCGCCGTGGTGTCGGCGAGATCTACGTCGCTTGCGACATCGAGCCGCTCGGCGGATACGCGCACGGGTTCGCTCGGCAGCCGGCAAAGGAAGTCGTCGCGCCGGCGCAGCAATTTTGGCCGCAGCGTTCGCGCCCCGATTTCGGGCTTGGTCGAGACCAGCTCGACCGGGACGACGACATCGCCCTCGACCTGCACGACCCGCCGTCCGGCTTTCGCGGCGACCTTGGCGCGCCAGCGCCGCTGCGGGCGCAGATAGCCGCGATCGCAGACGACGAGCGCTGCCCGTTGCGCCAGCTCGAGCGCCACCTCGTCCGGGCTGCCGCGCCGGACCGCAAAACCGACCCCGCGCGCCCGCAGCATGCGCCGGGTTTCGGCAAGGCCGTCGAGCATAAAGGCGTAATGCCGGGCGTTCGCCTCGGGATAATCCGTGGTCAGGCCGAAACCGACCAAAACCGGCAGGCCGAGCCGGTTCGCCTCGGCCGCAGCAACCTCGAGCGCCGGGTTGAACGCGGCACGCTGGGCGTTCTGCATCCAATAAAGAACGTAGTCGCCGCGCCGCTCCGGCCGGTCGCTAAGGACGGCGATGCGCTCGGGTTCGGTCACAGTCTCGGCAACATCTCGACGGCGGATTATGTCTCGAAGCCGTCTCTAATTGCCGCTGGCGCTCGTGCTCGCCCATTCGCCCTCGCCCCGCTTGCGGGGAGAGGGTCGGGTGAGGGGTCTCTTCCCCCGTGGTTAACAACAGGCGCCTCGCGTGATCGGGTCCGGGCATCAGCCGGCCCGAGGACAGGCCGGCCCGGTAACCCGTGACTGAAGCCGATCCCGACCTTGTCGGGGCGAGGACGTTGTGGTCAGGCGGCCGGCGCCTCGTTGTACTCGGTGTCGTTGACATGCTGGCCCCAGGCGGTGCCCTGGCCCTGCTCGCCCGCTTCCGACAGCGCCAGATGCGAAAACAGGCGGTCGGGCGCGGCACCATGCCAGTGCAGCGTGTCGGGCGGGATGTTGACCGTGTCGCCCGGGTTCAGCACTTGCGGCTTCTCGCCCTTGAAGCAGATGCGGCCTACACCGGAGAGACAGAACAAGGTCTGCCCGACCGGATGGGCGTGCCACGCGGTGCGTGCCCCCGGTGTGAAGGTGACGACCGACCCGCCCAGCCGCGACGGCGCCTCGGCGGTGATCACCGGATCCTGAAACACGACCCCGGTGAAGGTCTCGGCGGCGCCCCGCCTCGTGGTGCGGGCTCCGGCGCGGACAACTCCGGCTTTAACGGCCATGATGATCTCCTCCCAATGGCAACGGCCTCGGCGGCCGTCCAAATGACAGCGGCTGAGCTTAGCGGCGGCACGCTGCGCAAGGCAATCCTCACGCGATCACGCGTCAGTGCCGCCACTGGTTGGCGGACGCGCCGCCGTCGTCGAGCGGGTGGGCCGCAGCCGGCAGCGGCGTCAGGGAAGCGGGGTCGGCGGGTTCGTCGCGGCGGGGTGCTGCGGCGGCGCGCTTAAGCCGAAAATAGGCGCGGATCGTCAATGGGATCGACCCGACATAGACGATGCCGATCGCGGTCAGTGTCGGCCATGGCGCGGTCGTGCCGGCGGCGGCCAGGACGCCGATCCCGAGCAATGTCGGAACCACCAGGTGATGGGGGATTCGGATCCGCTTCAGCGACACCGTCGGCACCTTGCTGACCATCAGCACGGCGATGCCGGCAACGATCACCGCACTCAGATAGGGCGAGCGGAACAGCCAGTCGCCCCATTCGAAGCTCAAGAACATCGGGACCATGACGAGCCCGGCTCCGGCCGGCGCCGGCACCCCGGTAAAAAACGGCGCCGCGTAAGCCGGCCGCGAGTTCCCCACTTCGATGTTGAACCGGGCCAGCCGCAGCGCGCAGCACACCGCGTAGAACAGCACGATCGCCCAGCCGACGCCGCCGAGCCGCGACATCGTCCACAAATACAGCACCGCCGCCGGCGCCACCCCGAAGCTGACAAAATCCGACAGGCTGTCGAGCTCGGCGCCAAAGCTCGAGGTCGATTTGAGGAGCCGGGCTATGCGCCCGTCGAGACCGTCGAAAATCCCGGCGACAATGATGGCATAGACGGCGCCGACAAAATTGCCGCCCATCGCAAAGCGCACCGCCGTCATCCCGGCGCACAACGCGAGCAACGTCAATACGTTGGGGATCATGCGGTTGACCGACAGGTCGGAAAACCGCTGCCCCCGCGCCCGCCGCAGCCGCGAGGGGCGCATCCGCAGCCTGCCGCGTCGCCTGCCCGGCCATTCGTTCAATGCGAAACCCCTTCCTTGACCGGCTGCGGCGCGAGGCGGTCGGCGATCACGGTCTCGCCGCCGACCATCCGCTGTCCGGCCACAACCATTGTCACATAAGGCGGCGGGCAATAGATATCGACCCGCGAGCCAAAGCGGATGATGCCGATGCGCTGGCCGGTTGCAATCCGCTGGCCTTCGCGCAGCTCGCAGACAATTCGCCGGGCGACGAGACCGGCGACCTGGACAAACGCGATTTCGGGGCCCTCGGGCGGCGTCAGCCGGATCGCCATGCGCTCGTTCTGCGCGCTCGCCTCGTCGCGGGCGGCGTCGAGAAAACGCCCCTTGGTATAGCGCAAGGCCGCCACCCGGCCGCCGGTCGGGGCGCGGTTGACGTGCACGTCGAAGAGGCTGAGGAAAATTCCGATCCGGGCGACCTCGCCCTCGCCCATTTCGAGCTCGGGCGGCGGCCGGGCCGGCATCACCGACATGACGATCCCGTCCGCCGGGCTGACCAGCACACCGTCGCGCACCGGCGTCACCCGCCACGGGTCGCGAAAAAAGTAGACGAGCCACAGGGTCAGAACGAGCGCGATCCAGCCGGCCGGCCGCGACACCAGAAACAGCAGGATCGTGGCGACGGCCGCGGCGAGGACGAATTTGAACCCGTCCGGGTGCAATGGCGCCAAAACGCGTCTCAGCACGGAAATTCACCCGTTGCAGCGCGGGCGGGCAAGCGCCGGACCGGCGGGCTCACCTCCCCTCGCGCCGCCATGCTGCGAGCAACCCGCCGACGATCAGCAGCAGCGCCGCGACTGCCGGCAACAACGGAATTTCGCTGAACCCGGTGACCGTGTAGTCGCCGTTGGTGCGAAAACCCATCCACTCCCGCCCGGCGGCGGCGTCGTCGGGCGCGACCCGGCGAACTTCCGGGATCTGCCCGGAGCCGACCCAGAAAACCCCGCCCCCGGTAGCTGCGGCGACCGTCGCCAGCTTCTCGGGCGTGGTGCGGACATCGGCGAACTCGATCGGGTTCAGCGGCCCGGCGGCGGCAAGCGCGGTTTTGGCGCCGTCGCTGACCCGGTAAAGCCCCATCTCGGCAATGGCGAGGCTGCCGCTGCTGCGCCCGCCCGCGTCCGCGGCCAGCTTCAGGCTCCGGCTCGTCCCGTCGGGCAAGGTCACCGTGACCGGGCGGTCGTCGGGCTGCAGCGATTGGCGGGTCACCGTCAGGCGGTCGCCGTCGACGGCGGCGCGCAGATCGTTCTCCTCGAGGTCGGGCTCCTTCATCAGCCAATAGGCGAGCCGGCGCAGCAGCTCGGATTGCGGGCCGCCGCCCTCAAACCCCCGCGCCCAGAACCACATCTCGTCCGACAGCAGCTGCGCCACCCGGCCCTTGCCGACGCGGTCGAGCACGAGCAGCGGGTCGCCGCGGTCGCCGGTCATCAAGGTGACGCCGCGATGGACGCGGGCGTCGACCTGTCGGAACCAGCGCCCCCAGCTCGGGACCCCGCCCGGTGCGCCGGCGCCGGGCAGACCCTCGGTCACCGGATCGCGCCGTCCAAGCGCGGTCACTTCGGGCTTGAACCCTTCCTCATAGACTTCGCCGGACGGCTCGGCCGGCAGGATCGCGCCCAGCGGCGAGCGCGACAGGCTCAGCGGCGTGCCGAAATCGGGACCTGCCGCTTCGAGCAGGGCGCCGCCGTTCTGGACATAGCGCACGACGTTTTCGAGATAGGCCTCGGGGATCACCCCGCGGCGGCTGTAGCGGTCAAAGATGATCAGATCGAAATCGTCGAGCTTGGTGTCGAACAGCTCGCGGATCGGAAAGGCAATCAGCGACAATTCGCGGATCGGGGTGCCGTCCTGCTTTTCCGGCGGCCGCAGGATCGTGAAGTGGACAAGGTCGACCGAGGGGTCGGATTTGAGCAGGTTGCGCCACACCCGCTCGCCGGCATGCGGCTCGCCCGAGACCAGCAGCACCCGCAGGCGGTCGCGCACCCCGTTGACGACGACGACGGCGCGGTTGTTGACCAGGGTCAGCTCATGCGGACCGGGAGCGGCCTCGAGCTCGATGACGTTGGGGCCGCCATGGTCGATCGTGACCGGCAGGGTGACGTCCTGCCCAACCGGAACCGTCAGCTGCTGCGCCGGACCGGCATCCTTGCGCCAGCTGACCTGGGCCTCGTCGGTGTCGTCGCCGGTCTTCTCGCCCGCGGTCTCGGGCAGGTCCTCGACCCGGATCTTGAGCTGCAGCCGCTTGCCGACCATGCCAAAGCTCGGCGCCCGCGAGACGACGAGGCGGCGGTCCTGCTCGTTCGGCTGCCCCGACAACAGCACGTGCAGCGGCGCCGGCACCGCCCGACGCAGCGCCTTGGCGTCGCCGGCCGGCACGTCGTGGACCTCGCCGTCGGTGATCATGACGATCCCGGCCAGGCGCTGGCGCGGGACATCGGCCATCGCCCGGTCGAGCGCGTCGAAGAGCCGGGTCCCCTCGTCGCCGGCCCCGGGCTGCGCCGCCCCCGCCCGGACCACCCTGACATCGAGATCGGGTTCGCGGCCGAGCCGCTGTTTGACCGCGGCGAGCGCCGCCGCGCTCGCCTGCCGGCGCTGTCCGATATTCTGGCTCGGCGAGTCGTCGAGGACGACGATTGCGACGTCGCGCCGCGGCACCCGCCGCTCGCGGATCAGCGACGGGTTGACCAGTGCCGCAAGCAGCACGGCGAGCGCCACCGCCCGCCAGCCGAGCCCCGGCGCCCGCCGCCAGAGGCCAAAGCCGAGGAGCCCGACCGCGGCGGCGGCGAGCACCGCCAATGCCCACCACGGCAGCAATGGTGCTGCGGCGAGGGAAAAGCCGCTCGTCGTCATTGGCCGAGCCGCTCCAGGATCGCCGGCACGTGCACCTGATCCGACTTGTAGTTGCCGGTCAGCACATACATGACGAGGTTGATGCCGAAACGAAGCGCCATCTCGCGCTGCTGCTCGCCGCCGGGGACGACCGCATAGAGCGGCTCGCCGTCCTTGTCGATGGCCCAGGCGCCGGCCCAGTCGTTGGCGCCGACAATCACGCTCGAAACCCCGTCATTGATGTGGTCGTCGACCGGCTCGACCCACAAGGTCCCGACGTTCCAGCGGCCGGGGAACTCGTGCAGCAGGTAAAACGACTTGGTCAGGACGTGGTCGGGCGGGATCGGCACCAGGGGCGGCATGTTGATCCCGGCCGTCAGCCGGCGCAGCCGGTCGGCGGCGATCGCGGCACCGCCAAACGGCCCCGGCGACTGCTCGTCGCCGTCGCGGGTGTCGAACAGGATCGTGCCGCCGGTTTGGAGATAGCGGTTGATGCGCTCGACCGCCTTCGGCGACGGCGGCGGCTCGTCCGCGGTCACCGGCCAGTAGAGCAGCGGGAAAAAGATCAGCTCGTCGGTTTCGATGTCGACCGCGAGCGGGTCGCCGGTCTCGACCGCGGTGCGCCGGTTCAGCGCGTCGTCGAGGCCGACCAGACCGGCGCGGCTCTCGTTGTCGACCTCGTCGTTGCCGGTCCTGACATAGGCGAGGCGCAGCTCGGAGGTCGCGCGCACGACAAAGGCGTCATCCGCCCGCGACGGCGGCGGCAATGCCAGCGCGGCGAGCAGCAATGCGGCGGCGATTTGCGCCGGCCGTCGCCGCAACAGCCCGCGCAGCCCATAGGCGATCAACAAATCGGCGAGCGCGAGGATCAATGCCGCCGTCAGCACCGGCGCGCGCATGTCGACCTCGCCGGCGCGCCCGAAGGTCTCGCGGCGTGCCGCCGCCGGCAGCCCGGCGATCGCCTTGAGCCGGGGGGTTCCGGTCGACAGGTTCAGCGCGCGGCGGGCATCGCGCGTGCCGTAAAAGCCGGGCGGGTGCTGCGGCGAAACCACCGTCGCGGCGAGGTCCTTGCCGGCGATCGGGCGCACATTCGGCGGCGCCCGCTGCAAATGGCCGAACCCGTCGAGCGTCTCGATCGGCGGCAGGCTCGCCTCGCTCGCCGCGGTGACCCCCTGGCTCATCCCCACGATGCGCCGCAGCATCTGCACGAACAACCCGGACAATGCGAGATTGGACCAGTCGGCGTTCGCCGTCGTGTGCACCAGCACGACCCAGCCGCGTCCGCGTTTTTCGGCGGTGACGAGCGGCGTGCCGTCGGCGAGCCGCGCCCAGGTCTTGGCGGCAAGCTCGATGTCGGGCTCGGCCAGCACCTGACGCGACACGGTCACGTCGGCGGGGATCGTCAGCCCGGCAAACGGGCTGTCCGGCGCGAACGGCGCCAGCCGCGCCGGCTGCTCCCACGACATCGCACCGCCGATCGTGCGGCCGCCGCGGCGCAGCCGGACGGGCAGCAGGTTGTCGTCCTTTTCGGCGAGCCGCGGCCCGGCAAAGCGCAAGACCATGCCGCCGGATTCGACCCATTTTTCGATCGCCGCGGCGTCGGCCGGCGAGTCCGGGTTCGAGTCGGCGAAGATCAGCACCGCGAGCCGCCGCTTCAACAGATCGACGGCGTGGCCGCGGCGGATTTCGGTAAACGGCGCCAAGGCCCGTCCGAGGTAGTAGTTCTCGCTCAAGAGCGGCTGGCCCTCGGCGTTGGGGGGTGCGGCAATGCCGACCGGCCGCCGCCGCCAGCGCTCGTCGACGAGCAGCACCGCACCCGCCGACTGCCCGCCTTCGACCTCGATCCGCGTCGTCTGGTTTCTGAGCTCGTTCGGCATCGCGAGCCTGGCTTCGGCGGACGTCGCACCCGGCGCGATCGTAACCTCCTGGCGCGCCAGAAGGCGCCCGTCGGCGCCGCTCGCCCGCACCTCGTAGCGGCGCGGCGCGGGGACCGGCAACGAGCGCAGCACCATGGTTAGATCCTTGGCCTCGCGGTCGCCGGCCGCGGCCAGCAGCGGCGCCTGGCCCGGACCGGCGGCGAGATATTGCAGGCTGCCGCGGTCGTCGAGATAGTCCGCTAGCGCCTTGGCGGCCCCCCCGTCGTCGACGCCGTCGCTGAGCCAGATCGCCGCCGGCGCGCCCTGCAATGAGAGCTTTTCGAGGCGCGCCAATGCCGCCCGGCGATCGACCGGCCAGGGCCTCGGCTGCAACGCGTCAACCGCGGCGCGGGCGTCGACGGCGCGGACCGGGGCCAGCGGCGGCGGCGCCGTGTCGGCGCCCGAGGGTGCCGTCGTGACGAGAACCACCTGACGGTCCTCGCGCCCGGCCTGGGCCAGCAGGTCGCCGAGCGCGGCCTGGCGCGCCGTCCAGTCGCGCGCCGCCGCCCAGCCGTCGTCGACCACCAGGATCAACGGCCCGGTTCCGGGCAGCTGCGCCTGCGGGTTGAGCAGCGGATGCGCCGCCCCGACGATCACCAGTGCCGCGATCGCCATGCGCAAGAGGATCAGCCACAACGGCGTGCGCGCCGGCGTCACCTCGCGCGGCACCAGCCCGAGCAGCAGCCGGAT
The DNA here is from genome assembly GCA_963712825.1 of uncultured Alphaproteobacteria bacterium. Taxonomy (GTDB): domain Bacteria; phylum Pseudomonadota; class Alphaproteobacteria; order ATCC43930; family CGMCC-115725; genus AP-15. The sequence goes on along the minus strand of CAVQJP010000023.1, from coordinate 124,424 downwards.
CGGCGGAAAGGCGATGCGCCGCGGCGCCGGCGGCGTCACCCGCAGCAGCCACCAGATGACCGGCAGCCCGGCCAATGCCGCCAGCAGCCATGGGGAGGCAAACGCGAGCGAACCCAGCGCCAGCATCGCTCACCCGCGCTCGGTCGTCGATAGCCGCCGCGCACTCTGCCGCTGACGGCGATCTCTCCCTCGCCCCGCTTGCGGGGAGCGGCCCGGGGTGAGGGGCGCCGAAACCGGGCAAGAGTGCGGTAGAGTTGAAAGAATGCCGTGCGTCCTTCGAGGCCTCGCTGCGCGGGGCGCCTCAGGATGAGGAGAGTTTCCCAATATTACCAAATATACCCTCATGCTGAGGAGCGACCCGGCGCAGCCGGGGCGCGTCTCGAAGCACGCAAAGCGCCCGATGGAGCGCATTCCTGCCCAGTCTTGCCGTCGCGACGGTCGAAGCACGCCAATGCCCGCCATGCCGCGTACCCTCATCGCCGGCGGTCGCCCGACAGCGCGGCGTAGAGCGCCAGCAGCGCCAACCCCGGCGCGCGGTCGGTGCGGTGCGTGCCAAAGCTCCAGCCGAGCCGGCCGGCGATCGCCGCCAGCCCGGCGCGGTGGTCGCGGAAGCGGCCGGCATAGTCGTCGCGGATGCTCTCGACGCGGCTGACCACGATTTCGTCGCGCTCCTCGATCCCGGCAAAGCGGACGCGGCCGTCAAACGGCAGGTCTTCCTCGGCGGGGTCGACGATCTGCAGCAGATGGCCCCTGAGCCCGCTCCCTGCAAAATGGGCGAGCGCCGCGTCGACCGCGTCGAGCGGCGACAGGAAATCGCCGATCAATACGAGTTGGCCGGCGCGCGGCAACGGCTCGAAGGCGGGCAGGCTTGCCGGCCGGGGGCGGTCATGGCCGAGGAGCTCGACGACCCGCGACAAGGCGACCCGGCCGCTCGCCGGCGCCGTTCCGCCGCCGAGCAGGGTCAGGCGCTCGCCGCCGCGCACCAGAAGGCTGGCGAGGGCGACCAGCAGCAATTCGGCGCGGTCGCGTTTGGTCGGCCATTCCGCCCCGGGAATGTATTCGGCCGAGCTGTAACCCATCGAGGCCGAGCCGTCGCGCCACAACCACACGCTTTGCGCCGCCTCCCATTCGGTTTCGCGGATAAAAAAGCGCTGCGACTTGGCGCTCTCGCGCCAGTCGATGCGGCTTGCCGCGTCGCCCGGCTCGTATTGGCGGAATTGCCAGAAGGTTTCGCCCTGCCCGACCCGGCGCCGTCCGTGCACGCCTTGCGCGACAGTCGCAGCGACCCGCTCGGCCGCCACCAGCAACGGCGGGAACGCCGCGGCGGCATGCTCGGCCCGGCTGCGCAGCGCCACCGCCGGTGCGGCGGCGCGGCGCGCGAGCAGTGCCGCGAGCGAACGCGAACCGCCGGTGTTCACCGCAGCGGCGTCGAAATCTGGTCGATGACGCGCCCGACCGTGACCCCCTCGGCGCGGCCGGCAAAGCTGACCGCCATGCGGTGCCGCAAGACCGGAGGCGCCAACGCCAGCACGTCGTCGACCGACGGGCTGTAGCGGCCGTCGATCAATGCCCGCGCGCGGCAGGCGAGCATGAGCGCCTGGCTCGCGCGCGGCCCCGGTCCCCACGAGACAAAGCGCGTGATCGGGTCGCCGGCGGCGTCCGGGCGCCCCGAGCGCACCAGCGCCAGGATCGCATCGACGACGCTCTCCCCCACCGGAATCCGGCGCACCAGGCGCTGCGCCGCGATCAGCTCGGCGACGTTCATCGCCGGCCGCGGCCGGTCCTCGGCGATGCCGGTGGTCGCGATCAGCATCTCCCGTTCGGCGTCGCGGTCGGGATAGTCGACGTCGATCTGCATCAGAAACCGGTCGAGCTGCGCCTCGGGCAACGGATAGGTCCCTTCCTGCTCGAGCGGGTTCTGCGTCGCCAGCACATGAAACGGGCGCGGCAGCGGGTGGTATTGGCCGGCAATCGAAACGCGCCCCTCCTGCATCGCCTGCAGCAACGCCGACTGCGTGCGCGGGCTCGCCCGGTTGATCTCGTCGGCCATCAGCAATTGGCAAAAGACCGGCCCCGGAATAAAGCGGAACGACCGCCGGCCGCTCTCGCTTTCCTCGAGCACCTCGGACCCCAGAATGTCGGCCGGCATCAGGTCGGGGGTGCACTGAATGCGCTTTTCGTCGAGCCCGAGGATCGTGCCGAGGGTCTCGACGAGCCGGGTCTTGGCGAGGCCCGGCACCCCGATCAGCAGCGCATGGCCGCCGCACAGCAAGGTGATCAGGGCTTGCTCGACGACCTCGCGCTGACCAAAGATGATCTCGCCGATGCGGGCGCGCACCAGGCTGAGGCTGCGGCCGAGCGCCTCGACCTCGGCGACGAGGTCGGCGGGAGCGGTGTTGACGGATGCGGGGGAGGGCAACGGCACCAATCCTCTTTCAAACGCTTTGGCAGGTCGAACCCTGATGCAAAACACCGGCTCCGGCAATTCCCCCGCGCGCGGCCCCGCGGCGGCCCGCGGCATGCCGGTCGACTGCGGCGACCTCGACATGCGGATCGCCCGCGACGGCACCTGGTATTATCGCGGCTCGCCGATTGGCCGGCTGCCGCTCGTCAAGCTCTTCGCCTCGGTCCTGCGCCGCGAGGCGGACGGCCGCTACTGGCTCGTGACCCCGGCCGAGCGCGGCCGTATCGCGGTCGAAGACGTTCCGTTTCTCGCCGTGGAGCTGACCGTCGCCGGACAGGGCCGCGGCCAGCAGCTGATCTTCCGGACCAATCTGGACGACATTGTGACGGCCGGCGCCGTTCATCCGCTGCGCGTCGAGACCGCGGCGAACGGCGAGCCCGCACCTTATATTCATGTGCGCGGCGGGCTGGAGGCGCGGCTGACGCGCCCGGTGTTTTACGAGCTGGCCGAGCGCGGCATCGAGGAGCAGGTCGAAGGAGAGCGGCAGTTCGGCGTATGGAGCAGCCGCACCTTCTTCCAGCTCGGCGATCCGGGCGAAGAATGGGAATAGCGCCGCCCGGTCAGCGCCGAGCGGGAGATCGAGGGACGGGTCGCCGATGACGCAAGAAGGAGCTGGGCCGCAGCCGCTCAGCCGGGAGTGGGTGACGGCGCGCTTGGCCCGGCTCGGCCAGCCCGGACGGCGCGGCTTTGGCGGTGCTGCCGACGCGGCCGAAGCGGCGGCATTGCGCCAGGCGACCCGCGGCGACCACGATCTTAACCCGGGCATGACCCCGCCCAGCGTCGAATTGCGGGCGGCGGCGGTGCTGGTGCCGCTCGTCGACCGTCCCGAGGGCATGTCGGTGCTGCTGACCCGACGCACCGATCATCTGAGCGCGCATGCCGGCCAGATCGCCTTTCCCGGCGGCCGGCTCGAGCCCGAGGACCCTGACGCTGCCGCGGCGGCGCTGCGCGAAACCGAGGAGGAGGTCGGGCTGCGGCGCGACCGGGTGACCCTGATCGGGCGGCTCGACACCTATGTAACCGGGACCGGGTTCGAGATCACGCCCGTGGTCGGCATCGTCTCGCTGCCGTTTTCGCTGACGATCGACCCGTTCGAGGTGGCCGACGTGTTCGAGGTGCCGCTGTCCTTTGTGCTCGATCCCGGCAACCACCGCCGCACCGAGCGGCTTTTTGAGGAGCGCCTCCGGGTCTTTTTTGTCCTGCCCTACGAGGGCCGCAACATTTGGGGCGCCACCGCCGGCATGCTGGTCAACCTCGCCGAGGTGCTCGCCGGCTGAGGACACCATGGTCCGGGTTTTTCTGACGATCGTGCTGCCGCTGCTGGTGCCGACAGCGCTTTACCTGTTGTGGGTGACGGCCCTGCGCACCTCCGACAACGGCGGTGCGACGGCATGGAATTCGGTGCCGTGGGTGTGGCTTGCGGCCGCCGGCGCGGTATTGCTGGCGATCGTGCTGCTGGTGGTAACCGTCGGCTTCGGCACCGCGCAGCAGGGGGTCTACGTCGCCCCGCGCTACGTCAACGGCCATATCATTCCTGGGCATGTCGAGCCGCAGCCGCCGCGCTGACTGCGGGCCTGCCCCAGAGCCGCAGGCAGAACATCACGGCCGTGACCGGCGCCGCCTTCGCGAGGGCTACCGGCAGGCGGCCGGCTTGTGCTTCAGCGGCGAGCCGTCCTTGATCGTATATCCCGGCAGGGTCGAGGCGACCTTCCCGGCCGGCGGGCCGCCGGGCGTCCCCCACCAGTCGTTCTCGGCAAAGACGTTGTACCCGCGCGCCTCCAGATCGTAGATCAGCCCGCCAAAGATGCAGTTTCGCCCGTCGCTGCCGAGGGCGCCGCCGCCGAGGTCGATCAGGGCGTTTGCCGTCGCACCCGTCGGCTGCATGTCGAACGCGACCGCGACCCCGCTCGACGACAATGAAAGATCGCTGTCCTGCACCCGGACCCGCAAATTGGTCAGCGGCGTCAAATCGTCGAGCCACAGATTGTAATATCGGCTGCCGCTGATCGTGCTGTCGTTGATGTCGAGGACGATCGTATGCGGGTTGCCGTTGCCGTCGCCGCTCGGGTGGTTGTTGGTGACTTCGATGCCGTTGTTGTCGCAGCCGGTGAACGAGCTGTCGGTCATTTCCAGGACTGTGGTGTCGTTGGCGCCGACCGACCCGATGCCGAGGCATTCGCCGGTGTTGTCGGGCGTCGTCGCAGTCCCGGGCGGGTCGGCATAGGAGGGTATCCCGCCGGTGTAGGTGGTCTGGTCGACGACGACGTGGTCGAGGATCAACCTTGCCGTCGATCCGCTCCCGCCGCGGTTGAACTCTTCGAGCATGTCGCCGGGGTTGTTCTGGAACCAGCTGTTGGACACGGTGACGGTCGAGTTGGCGCTGCCGTTGCTGAGGATAAACTCCAACCCGTTGGTCGAAGGGCCGCCGATGCCGGTCATGTAGACGTTGTGGTCGATGGTCTCGATCAACGTCCCGGCCTCGGCCGGGTTGACGAACAGGCTGTCCATGTTGGCGCCGGCGCTGCCGTTGTTTGCTTCGGTGTTGCCGGACAGCGTCGCGCGGAGCCGGGACGAGCCAGTTACCTGCGTGCCGATGCCCTCGATCGTCGAAACGCTGTGGCACTGCACCAGCCGCGTAACAAAGTTGTGGTCGAGCTCGGCGCTCACGTCCCCAATGTTCATGCCCCGGATGTCGATGCCGTCGCCGCACACGCCGTCATGGACGTAATTCTCCGCGATCGACAGGCTGGTGCTGACATTGGCGGTGTCGATCAGGATTCCGGCCCAGCCGGCGGGCAGGCCGTTGGCAACGTCGTTGGCGACGCCGGCGGTATAGGATTCGAGATAAAACGGCTGGACGACAAAACCCTTGGTGCCGGAGGCATTGAAGCCGGAGATGTCGTTGCCGCGCAGCGACACCCCGACAGGGTCCTGCCCGTAGATGGCGCCGCGGTAGGCGCCGGCGATAACCAGGTTCTCGACCTCGGTCCCGTCCGCCAGCTCGACGGCGTCCCCAGAGTTGCTGGCGCTGCTCGAATTGGTGATCCGCGGCAGCGACGAATTTCCGGAGGGGCCGATCACTGCCGGGCCGCCGGCGATCAGAGCCGGGCCGAATTTGACCACGGGCGGTCCGTCACCGAGCAGGCGCTGCCCGGATTTGAGCGCGATCCCTCCGTCGAGCGGCGGCACGCTCGCCGGCGACGGCTCGACGACGATCGTGTCGCCGGGGCCGGAGGCCTGCTGCACCAGCGCCAGGCTGTTGAACGGGGCGTTGGCGCTGCCATCTCCTCCGGCGGGTGCGGCGGCGCTGACATACCATCGGTGATGCGTGTAGTTGTTCCCGAAAGCCAGCGCCGCGTCGGTGACGGTCAGCATGACGAAGCCGGCAAGCGCCAAAACCAGCGTCGAGCGCGCCACCGCCGCCGGTCTCGCGTGATCGGGGAGACCGACCCTTCGGCCGGCTCCGGTCGTCGGCTCGATGGTCGGCTGTCCGCGGCGCCGCATCGCGTTCCTCCCGAATTATGTTGTGGCGAAAGTACATCATTTCGGGCGAGCTGCTGTCAACGAGCGGCAACGTCCGATTTCACCTTCCGGCGTTCGGGCGCGCCAGGATGTCGGGCGAACCGCGCAGGCCCTCGTTGTCGTCCATGCCGTAGCCGACGAGCCAGCCATCCTCACGGACGCGAAATCCGACATGGTCGGGCGCCCTGCCGGTTGCGCTGCGACCGCCGGCACACAACTTCTCGACGAGCACGCAGCTCAATGTTTCTCGGGCGCCGTGCCCTCGCACAAGCGACACCGCAAAATCGAGCGTCTTCCCGCTGTCGTAAACGTCATCGACGATCAACACCGTCTTGTCCTTTACCAGGCCGGCGTCGATGTCGGTGACGATCTCGACTTGCGGCTTGCTGACCCGGCTCGGCCCGTAGGTCTTCAGCTCGACAAAGCCGAGCGCCGCGTCGATCTCCAGGCGATAAAGAAAACGGATCAAGTCGGCCGTGAAGACAAATGCTCCCTTGAGGATGGCGACCAGCACGCAGTCCTTGCCGGCGAGCGGCGCCATCTCCAACGCGAGCGCGGCGATGCGGCGGCCGATTTCCTCCGCAGCGAACATGATCTTGCCGTCGCTTCCGCCAGTGCCGGTTGGGCCGACGGTTTGCCGCCGCCAGTTGTCGAACCCTTCTTCCATCTCGAGAAGCACCGCTTCCCCTGCCCCGGTCAGCGTCGCCAGGATCTTCGCCTGCGCCGGCGACAGGGCGCGCGCCCCGATCAGGATCTTGCCGAATTCGCTTTCCTTCAACTCCAGCAGCCCCGGCAGCCGCGCCCGCTCCGCCCGCGGCCAATCGCGGATCAGTGATTGGATCAACCTTCCCGGCGGCTGCCATTTCGCCCAGTGAAGGTCTGCCGCCGCCGACCGAAAGCCCGGCGATCGGGGTTGCCCGCCGGTTTGGTTGGTCATAGTCCGCCCCGCTGTCGAAGAAGCCGAAGAACAACGCGTCCGCGGCATTGTAGACTAGCGGCAGAAAGGCGACGCATTTCCGCCCGCCTCCCCGATGATGCCGCGCCGAGCCGCCGCCGATGGACCCTGCCGAGACCGCGCCGCGGATCGAGCCGCAGCCCTGGATGACCGAGCCCGCGACCCGCGCCGTCATCGACGCGCTCGCCGCCGGCGGGGTCGAAGCGCGCTTTGTCGGCGGCGTCGTGCGCGACGCCTTGCTCGGGCTGCCGGTCGGCGGGACGGGGGCCGCGACCGACATCGACATCGCCACCCCGGCGCCGCCCGAGCGGGTCATCGAATTGCTGCAGGCGCGCGGCATCAAGGTCGTGCCGACCGGTCTCGCGCACGGCACGGTGACCGCGATCCCGGCCCCGCCGCCGGGCTCGGCGTCCACCTCGGCGCCCGGGTCGGCGCCCGGGTCGGCGCCCGGGTCGGCGCCCGGGTCGGCGGCGCGGCATTTCGAGATCACGACGTTGCGCCGCGATGTCGAGACCTATGGCCGCCGCGCCCGCGTCGCGTTCGACGCCGACTGGGCGGCCGACGCCGCCCGCCGCGACTTCACGATCAACGCGATCTTCCTGTCTCCCGATGGTGCGCTCGACGACCCGGCCGGCGGGCTCGACGACCTTCGGGCGCGCCGTGTCCGTTTTGTCGGCGACCCGGCGCGGCGGATCGCCGAGGATGTGCTGCGCATCCTGCGCTATTACCGCTTCGAGGCGCGGTTTGGCGATGGGACCGGCGACGAGCTGGCGCGCGCCGCCTGCCGTGCCGCGGCCCCTCTACTGGCGAATCTGTCGGCCGAGCGGGTCGCGCAGGAGCTCGTCAAGCTGCTCGAAACCGCCGATCCCGGCCGGGCATTGGCGATGATGGCCGAGGACGGCGTGCTGGCCGCGATCCTGCCCGAGGCGCGCCGCCTCGACCGGCTGCAGCGGATGATTGCGGTCGAGCCCGGTTCCGATCCGTTGCGCCGGCTGGCGGCATTGGTCGAGGTCGACGCTGCCGCGGCCGCCGCCCTCGCCGACAGGCTGCGCTTCCCGAACGCCTGGCGCGACCGGCTGCGCGGCCTTGCCCCGCCCTGGCCCATCGACCCGCATGGCGACGACGACGCCCAGCACCGTGCGCTCTACCGCCTCGGCGCCGAGCGCTATCGCGATCTGGCGCTGCTGCAGGCGGCCGCAGGCGCGCTCGGCGCCGCCCGGCTGACCCCGCTCTTGACCCGCGCCCGCGACTGGACGCCGCCCCGCTTTCCGCTGACCGGCCATGACGTGACCGCGCTCGGCATCGCACCCGGCCCGCGCGTCGGGGAACTGCTCGATGCCGTCGAGCGCTGGTGGGAAGCCGCCGACTTCGCCCCCGGCCGCGCGGCCTGCCTCGCCCGCCTCAAAGAACTCGCGGGCGCGTCGTGAGATCGGGGCCGCCGAGCTACCCGGACGCGGTGCGAAACGGGTTCAATACGCGCGCTCCGAGCGGCTCGAAATCCCGCACGTTGCGCGTTACCACGGTGAGACCGTGCACCAATGCCGTCGCCGCGATCAGTGCATCTTCGAACAAATCGTCCGCGCGCCCGTGCATCAGCTTTGCCCACCGCCGGAAGGCCGCGCCGTCGACCGGCAAAACCGCATCGGTGGCCGCGACGACATCGACCCAGGCTTCTATCTCTTCTGCTTTCGCCCGGTCCTGTCGCCGGGTGATCTCGACGCCGGCTTGTAGCTCGCCGAGCGTCACCGCCGAAAGGAAAAGCTGATCGGCAGGAATTTCGGACAGCCAGGCGATCACGGATCGGTCGGGTCGAGATCGCCGCAATTCCGAGACGACATTGGTGTCGAGCAGGTACACCGGCGCTGTCGTCTAGTCGAGCAACGGCTTTGCCCGGCGGCGCTGCCGGCCGCGCGGCGGCGTCGGCAGACCCTCGGCAAAACGCGGTTCCGGCGACAGCAGCAGCTCCTTCAAGCTCGGCCGCGCCGATTGCTGCAACCGGCGCCACTCGGCGATCGGCACCAGCACGGCCGCTTCCACCCCGCGCCGGGTCACCAGCTGCGGACCCTCCCGCAGGCTCGCCTCGACAAATTCGCTGAAGCGCGCCTTTGCCTGCTGGACCGGCCACGAGCGCATCGTCGGCTCCTTGCTGACCAGTCATATAACTAGTCGTTCCTGGCACGGAACTCAACCGCGCCCCCGGCCGCTCCGGCGGCTTGCGGCGCGGGGTCAGGCGAGGCTTTTGGAGACGAGCTCGTAGGTGTTTTTGCTGAGGTTGGGGGCGGCGAGGACGCGTTCGAGCTCGCGCTGCATCAGCGCCTGCCGCGCCGGGTCGTGGCGGCGCCAGGCGCAGAGCGGCTGCACCAGTCGCGCCGCCGTCGTCGGGTTGCTCGGGTCGACCGCCATGACCTCGTCGGCGAGAAAGGCGTAGCCCGCACCGCCCGCATCGTGAAACCGCACCTGGTTCCCCTGGGCAAAGGCGCCGACCAGCGCCCGCACCCGGTTCGGGTTCTTGCGCTCAAAGGCGGGATGGGCGGCGAGCGCCTTCACCCGCGCCGGCGTGTCCGGCAGTGACGAGCGCGCCTGCAGGCTGAACCATTTGTCGACGACCAGCGGGTCGTGCGACCAGCAAGCGAAGAAATGCGCCAGCGCCGCCGCCCGCTCCGGGCGGTCGAGATCGGCCAGCACCGCGAGCGCCGCCAGCACGTCGGTCATGTTGGCGGCGGCGTCGAACTGCGCCTTGGCGAGCGCCGCACCCAGCACCGGGTCGGCGGCGGCGACATAGCCGAGGGCGGCGTTACGCAACGCCCGCCGGCCGATCGCCACGCCGTCGATGCGGTAGGGACCGGGATCGGCGAGCGCATCATGGGCGGCGGCGAATTCGCCGGCGAGCGCGCGGCCGATTTCGCCGCGCGCCCCCTCGCGCGCGGCATGCACGGCATCGACGTCGACGACCGCCATCTGGTCGGCGAGAAACGCCTCGCTCGGCAGCACCAGCGCCTCGGCGGCAAAGGCCGGGTCATTCCCGGCGTCGGCGAGGATCTGCCGGGTCGCCGCGACGAGATCAGGATCGAGCGCCGCCGGCACCCGGCCGCCGCGCAACGCCTCGACCCGGTCGAGCAGGGCGCGGGCCGCGACCTCCTGTCCCGCCTCCCAGCGCGCGAACGGCTCGGGGTCATGCACCGCCAGAAACTTGAGCCGGCCGAGCGGGACCCCCTTCAATTTGACCGGCGCCGAAAACCCGCGCAGCAGCGACGGCACCGGTGCTTCCGGCAGATCGACAAAGCGAAAGCTCTGCCGCGCCTCGGACAAGGCCAAGACCCGCGTCCCCGTCCGGCTTTCGCTGCCGCCATCCTCGGCACCGGTCTCGCCCTCCAGCCGGGCCGGCAATTCGGTGCCGTCCGCCGCCAGCAGCCCGACCGCGAACGGGGTCAGCATCGGCGCCTTCTCCGGCTGGCCCGGGGTCGGCGGCACATTCTGCGCGACGGTCAGCTCGTAGCTCCGGCTCGCCGCGTCCCAATGGTCCTCGACCGTGACCTCGGGGGTGCCGGCCTGCGCGTACCACAGCTTGAACCGCCCGAGATCGACCCCGCTCGCGTCCTGCATCGCGCTGACGAAATCCTCGATCGTCGCCGCGCGGTTGTCGTGGCGCTGGATGTAGAGGTCCATCCCGCGGCGAAACCCGTCCTTCCCCGCCAAGGTGTGGATCATCCGCACCAGCTCGGCGCCCTTGTTGTAGACCGTCGGCGTGTAGAAATTGTCGATCCGGATATAGCTCTCCGGCCGCACCGGGTGGGCGAGCGGGCCGTCATCCTCGGGAAACTGGATCGCCCGCAACGTGCGCACCTCGCCGATCCGCCTGACCGCGCGGCTCCCCTGGTCGGCCGAGAATTCCTGGTCCCGAAAAACCGTCAGCCCCTCCTTCAGCGACAACTGGAACCAGTCGCGGCAGGTCACCCGGTTGCCGGTCCAGTTGTGAAAATATTCGTGGGCGATCACCGACTCGATATTCTGGTAGTCGGCGTCGGTCGCGGTGTCGGGCTTGGCCAATACATAGCGGGTGTTGAAGATGTTGAGGCCCTTGTTCTCCATCGCCCCCATGTTGAAGTCGCTGACCGCGACGATGTTGAAGACGTCGAGGTCGTATTCGAGACCGAACACCTCCTCGTCCCAGGCCATCGCCTTTTTCAGCGACGCCATCGCGTGCGCGCATTTGTCTTCGTCGCCGCGCCGCACCCAGATCGCGAGCGCCACCTCGCGCCCCGACCGCGTCCGAAACCGGTCGCGCACCGGCACCAGATCGCCGGCGACGAGCGCGAACAGGTAGGAGGGCTTCGGGTGCGGGTCGACCCATTTCGCCCATTGCCGGCCTGGCCCCGCCTCACCGGCGCCAGCGGGGTTGCCGTTCGACAGCAATACCGGGCACGCGCTCTTGTCGGCGACGACCGTCACCGTGTAGCGCGCCATCACATCCGGCCGATCGACAAAATAGGTGATGCGGCGAAACCCCTCCGGCTCGCACTGGGTGCAGAAATTGCCGCCCGACCGGTAAAGCCCCGAAAGCTCGGTGTTGCCCTGCGGGTCGATCCTGGTCTCGACATCGAGCGTGAACGCGTCGGGCACACCCGCGATCACGAGCCCGCCCTCGGCGGTCGCCCGATAGCGGTTGGCGCCGAGCCGCTCGCCGTCGAGCGCCACCGCAACCAGCTCCAGCGCGTCGCCGTCGAGGGCCAGCGGTGCGGCCGGGTCGTCGGCCGCGGGATTGCGCCGCACTGCCAGCCGCGACTTGACGATCGTCTCGGCCTCGCCGAGCTCAAACGTCAGCTCGACCGTGTCGACCAGAAACGCCGGCGGCCGGTAGTCCTTGAGCCGCGTCGGCTTCGGCGCCGCAACATCGGTTGGCGTAAGATCGGGGGATATGTCGAGCATGGCCTGCCGCCTGCCTTCCTATTCTCCGGACGCCCCACCCTACCCCGCCCCCACCCCCAAGAAAATCCCCACCTCCTCCCCCCCGTGTACGCCCGTCTTCCCGTCCCGACCCGTGCTGCGTTCCTCGCATCCCGGCGGAGGCCGGGACCCACCCCCGCCGTCGCTACCGACCTTCCGTAAACGCTCGGCATGTCGCCGTCTCTGGCTTGTCCATTGTGAACGGCCGGCTGGCCCGGCTGCTTCGCCGATCACCGCGACAAGAGAAAACGGGACGCTTGACACGCGCGCGCTCGGGTCGGTTTTTTGACGGTCAGTCCGTACCGTTTGTTCGACCGCAGATTGGGCAAACCATGTTCGAGCAGGCCTTCAAAAACATCGACGACGTGCTCCGCAAGGAGGCCGGCTGCACCACCGAATTGGATTACACCGAGCAGACCTCGTGGCTCTTGTTCCTAAAATACCTCGACGGTCTCGAACAGGACCGGGCGATGGAGGCCGGGCTCGACGGCAGGAAATACGCCTTCATCCTCGACGAGCCTTATCGCTGGGACAGCTGGGCCGCACCCAAAGCCAAGAACGGAAGGCTCGACCACAACACCGCGATGACCGGCGACGATTTCTGCGATTTCGTCAACCGGCAGCTGTTCCCGTATCTCACGGCTTTACCCAAAAGGCGAGCGGCCCGAACACGATCGAATACAAGATCGGGCAGATTTTCGGCGAGATCAGAAACAAGATCTCCAGCGGGTACAATCTGCGCGAGGTCATCGACCACATCGATGAATTGCGCTTCCGCTCGCAGACGGAAAAACACGAGCTGTCGGCGCTCTACGAAGAGAAGATCAAGCGTATGGGCAACGCCGGGCGCAACGGCGGCGAATACTACACCCCGCGCCCATTGATCCGCGCCATCGTCGCGGTCACCCGGCCCCATATCGGCGAGCGCATCTATGACGGCGCCTGCGGCTCGGCGGGCTTTCTGTGCGAGTTGTTCGACTACCTGCGAACACGGGGCACCCTGACCACCACAGACCTGACGACGCTGCAAACCCGCACCTTTTACGGCAAGGAAAAGAAGTCGCTCGCCTATGTCATCGCGATCATGAACATGATCCTGCACGGCATCGAGACGCCGAACGTCATCCACACCAACACCTTGAGCGAAAACCTTGCCGACATTCAGGAAAAGGACCGTTACGATGTGGTGCTGGCCAACCCGCCCTTTGGCGGCAAGGAGCGCCGCGAGGTCCAGCAGAATTTTCCGGTGCGCACCGGCGAAACCGCCTTTCTGTTCTTGCAGCACTTCATCCGCATCCTCAAAGCCGGCGGGCGCGGCGGCGTCGTGATCAAGAACACGTTCCTCTCCAACACCGACAACGCCTCGGTCAGCCTGCGCAGATTGCTGCTCGAAAGCTGCAACCTGCACACCGTGCTCGATCTCCCCGGCGGCGCGTTCCAGGGCGCGGGCGTCAAGACCGTGGTGCTGTTCTTCGAAAAGGGCGCCCCGACCCGCAGTATCTGGTTCTACCAGCTCGACCCCGGCCGCAACCTCGGCAAGACCAACCCGCTCAACGACGCCGACCTCGCCGAGTTCGTCGAATTGCAGCCAACCTTCGCCGCCTCGCCCAAAAGCTGGAGCATCGACACCGCCGGCATCGACCGGACCACCTTCGACCTCTCGGTCAAAAACCCGAACAACGGCAACGCCGCCGCCCACCGCAGCCCGCAAGAAATCCTCGCCGAAATCGCCGCTCTCGACACCGAAACCGCCAAGGTGCTGGCAAACATCCGGACATTGCTGTGAGCACCTCGGATCTCGACACCGCCCAACCGCTCCTCCCCCTCGTCGCCCCCGCGAAAGCGGGGGTCCAGGGGCGAGTGGCGAAGCGTTTGCCGCTGAGTTCCCGCTTGCGCGGGAACGACGGGTCCGAGGATGCGGCGCTCCGGGTTACGGCGACCGGCGGGCGCAATGCGACGACCCGGCACATTCTGCCAAAGACAGCATTGGCCGTGGGGATGCCGTCGACCCCGGCGCCGGAGGGCTGGAGGTGGTCGCCGTTGACCTCGCTGGCGCGGCTGGAGTTGGGACATACGCCGAGCCGGAACCATCCCGAATATTGGGGCGGCGACATTCCGTGGATCGGCATCCAGGACGCCAAGGCTCACCATGGCCGCCGCATCTACGATACCGCGCAAAAGGTCAATGAGTTGGGCATCGCGAATTCGTCAGCGCGGGTGTTGCCCGAGAATACGGTGTGCCTGTCGCGAACCGCCTCGGTCGGCTACGTGGTCGTCACGGGCCGCCCGATGGCAACCAGCCAAGATTTTGTGAACTGGGTCTGCTCGGAGCATCTCGATCACGATTTCCTGAAATACCTCTTCATTGCCGAGGACGAAGACCTGTTGCGTTTTTCGAGCGGAGCCGTGCATCCGACGATTTATTTTCCCGAAGTGAAGGCATTTCATATCTGCCACCCGCCGATAGCTGAGCAGCGGCGGATCGTTGCAACGCTTAACGCCCTGCGGATTGAGGCCGAACATCTCCGTTCAATCCATCAACGCAAGCTCGACGCGCTCGACGAACTGGAAGAATCTTTTTTGCACCAAGCCTTCACCGGGCAACTTTAGAGGCGCATCGGACATGACTTACTCAGATCGCGGTAAAAATAACCCGTCATTCCCGCGAAAGCGGGAACCCAGGGAGACGGGCGTGACGGGTGCCGCCGATTGAAGGCGGAGGCGGTTTCTGGGCCCCCGCTTCCGCGGGGGCGACGAATGTTTGCATTTGGTTTCCTGAGAACTGGGAACGACGAATTTTCTGTTCGCATTTGATTTACGACGAGAGCCTGCGTAGGGGCAGGGATTAACGATGGCTAGAGCCCTTCAACGGCGGCGAAACTCACCCGTCGTTCCCGCGAAAGCGGGAACCCAGGGGGAGCGGCGCAGCGGTTACCGCCTGTTCAAGAGCGGGGGCGACAGCTTCTGGGTCCCCGCTTTCCCGAGGACGACGAACTTGTGCGCATTTGCTTTCGCGGACGGCCGCCTTCGCCAGAGTTGGGGAAAGCGCGAACCCGGGCGCGCGGCTATCGCAACAGATCGTCGTAAAGGTCGCGCCATTGTGGGTTCTGGCGCTCGATCAATTCGAGCTTCCACGCCCGCCGCCATTTCTTGATTTGCTTTTCGCGCAAGATCGCGTCCGGCATCGTTTCGTGAAACTCGGCGAAGACCAGCTTTTCGACACGGTAATCTCGGGCAAATCCATGGACCTCGCCGGCCCGATGTTGCCAAACGCGGCGCGCCAGATCGCCGGTCACTCCGACGTAGAGCGTCCCGTTCCGCCGGCTCGCCAGGATGTAGACGCAAGGACGCCGCTCGATCATTTTGGCACCGTCGGCCCTGGGTCCCCGCTTTCGCGGGGATGACGGCACTAATCAGGATTGTTCGCGGCATTTTTGGATAGAACGCACATGAACGAGGCCGAGACGAGAGCGGAGCACATTGATCCCGCATTGACGGCAGCGGGGTGGGGCGTGGTCGAGGGCAGCCGGATCAGGCGCGAATATCCGATCACCTTGGGTCGCATCGAGGGCAACAGCCGGCGCGGCAAGCCGCTCGTCGCCGATTACGTGCTGGTCCACCGCAATCACACGCTCGCGATCGTCGAGGCCAAGGCCTGGGACGAAGCGCTCACCGAGGGTGTCGCGCAGGCCAAGAATTATGCCGGCAAGATGGATTCCGCTTTGCCTACTCGACCAACGGCCAGGGGATTTACGGCATTGACATGCAGACCGGCAAGGAAGGCGACGTGCCGGGCTACCCGAGGCCGAATGAACTGTGGAGCCTGACTTTCGCCGAGGCCAACGCGTGGCGCGACCGCTTTGCCGCGGTGCCGTTCGAGGACAGAGGCGGGTTCTACCAGGGACGCTACTACCAGGACATCGCGATCGACCGGGTGTTGGAGGCGGTCGCCGCCGGCAAGTCGCGTGTCCTGCTGACCCTCGCCACCGGCACCGGCAAGACCTTTATCGCGTTCCAGATCGCGTGGAAATTGTTTCACAGCCGCTGGAATCTGGGCCGCGAGCCGACCCGCCGTCCGCGCATCCTGTTCCTCGCCGACCGCAACATTCTCGCCAATCAGGCCTTTAACGCATTCTCCGCGTTCCCCGAGGACGCGCTGGTGCGCATCGAGCCCGACGACATCCGCAAAAAAGGCCGCGTGCCCAAAAACGGCAGCCTCTTTTTCACGATCTTCCAGACCTTCATGGAGCGGGGCGCCGCAGGAGCGGACCAGCGATTATTCGGGTGACGCCGACAAATTATCCGTCATTCCCGCGAAAGCGGGAACCCACGGACTAACTGCACGCCGCCCGCCCTGGACCCCCGCTTCCGCGGGGCGACGACAACTTACTCTGATAGCGGCACGAAATCCCATGGCGGAACGCCGAGCCCCTATTTCGGCGACTACCCGCCCGATTTCTTCGATTTCATCGTCATCGACGAATGCCATCGCGGCGGCGCCAATGACGAGAGCGAGTGGCGCGACATTCTCGATCACTTCGCTCCGGCAGTGCAGCTCGGCTTGACCGCGACGCCAAAGCGCAAGGACAACATCGACACCTATGCCTATTTCGGCGAGCCGGTTTATGTCTATTCGCTGAAGGAAGGCATCAACGACGGTTTTCTGACGCCGTTCAAGGTCAAGCAGATTTCGACGACCATCGACGATTACGTCTATACGCCCGACGACACACTGATCGAGGGTGCGATCGAAACCGGCAGCCGCTACACCGAAGCCGACTTCAACAAGATTATCGAAATCAAGGAACGCGAAGTGCACCGCGTCAAAATATTCATGGCCGGGATCAACCAGAACGAAAAGACGATCGTGTTTTGCGCGACGCAGAACCACGCGCTGGCGGTGCGCGACCTAATCAACCAGATCAAGACGAGCAAAGACCCGAACTATTGCCAGAGGGTCACCGCCGACGAGGGCGCGCTCGGCGACCAATATCTGTGGGACTTCAAAGACGACGAAAAGACAATCCCGACGATCCTGACCACCTCGCAAAAGCTTTCGACCGGCGTCGATGCCCGCAACATCCGCAACATCGTGCTGATGCGGCCGATCAACTCGATGATCGAGTTCAAGCAGATCATCGGCCGGGGCACGCGGCTCTACGACGGCAAGGACTACTTCACGATCTACGATTTTGTGAAGGCGCATCAGCATTTCAGCGATCCGGAGTGGGACGGCGAGCCGATCGAGCCGGGCGAGCCCGAGGCGAAGGAGCCCGCGCCGCCGCCGCCGATTGATCCGCCCGAGCCGCCGAAATCAGGGCCGGGTCCGCGTCCCCAAAAGATCAAAATCATGCTGGCCAACGGCAAGGCGCGCACGATCCAGCACATGATGATGACGAGCTTTTGGCACCCCGACGGCGCGCCGATGTCGGCGCAGCAATTCATGGAAATGCTGTTCGGCGCGCTGCCTGAGTTCTTCAAGGACGAGGTCGAGCTTCGCGCCCTGTGGAGCGCGCCCGACACCCGCGCCAAGCTGCTGCAGGGGCTCGCTGAAAAAGGCATCGGCAAGGACCAGATGGCGGAGATGCAGCGGGTCATCGACGCCGAGAACAGCGACCTCTTCGACGTGCTGGCGCACGTCGCCTGTGCGCTGCCGCCGCTGACCCGCGAGGAACGCGCCGCCAAGGCCAAGATCGCGATCGGGACCCGGTTCAACAGCAAGCAGCAAATCTTTCTCGCCTTTGTGCTGTCGCATTACGTGCGGGCCGGGGTCGAAGAGCTCGATCGCGAAAAGCTGCGCCCGTTGCTGCTGTTGAAGTATCACAACGCCATCGCCGACGCGGTGGCGGATTTGGGCAGACCCGACGAGATCGGGAGCGTTTTCGCCGGCTTCCAAAAATACCTCTACCAGGAGGCGGCGTAGTTTCGCGCGCCGCCCGCGGCTGTCGTCCGGACCCGTCGGCGACGGTAAAATAGCCATAGTCGCAGCCCACGATGCCTCTCTCGGTCGCGTGCGATGTTCGCAACGTGGCGCCGTGTCGGCTGTGCGCGGCGGCAGCGGCAATTCCCGTGAATTGCGGGTTCGGCGCAAACAATTCCCGGTTCGCGCAAAATAATCCCCGGTTCGGCCAACCACGGGAATTCTCGCGGAGACGATTGACCGACTTCGGTTTTTTGGGCTGGAACAGCGATCGCGGAGCGAACATTCCCGAATATTTCCCGTCGAACCGGGAAACATCGTCGCACCCCGACGGCCGGCCGGCGGCATTGGCGCACGAACCCGCCCCGCTTGTGCGGGACGCTCGCCAATGGGCGGCGGCACTCCCATATAGCGCGGCATGCCCTATGCCAGCCTGCGCGAGTTTGTCGACCGGCTCGAAACCAGCGGCCGGCTGGCGCGGGTTGCCGCCCCGGTCTCGCCCTGTCTCGAGATGACCGAAATCCAGACGCGGCTGTTGGCCGAGGGCGGCCCGGCGGTGATGTTCGAGAACATCGTCCATGGCAGCGGCGGCGCCGGCGGCACGGCTTACCCGATGCCGGTGCTGGTCAATCTGTTCGGCACCGTCGAGCGCGTCGCCTGGGGCATGGACCGCGAGCCGCACCAATTGCGCGAAATCGGCGAGACGCTGGCTTTTCTGAAGCAGCCCGAGCCGCCTGGCGGCTGGCGCGAGGCGCTGGAACTGCTGCCGCTGCTGCGCACGGTCATGGCGATGCGCCCGCGCACCGTCGGGGTCGCACCCTGCCAGGAGATCGTGCTGCGCGGGGCCGAGATCGACCTCGGCGCATTGCCGGTGCAGACCTGCTGGCCGGGCGAGCCGGCGCCGCTGATCACCTGGCCGCTGGTCGTGACCAGAGGGCCGGGCGAGCGCCGCGAGGACGGCTTCAACCTCGGCATCTACCGGATGCAGGTGACCGGCCGCGACACCACCCTGATGCGCTGGCTCGCCCATCGCGGCGGCGCGCAGCATCACCGACGCTGGGGTGCCGAGCGGCGCGAGCCGCTGCCGGCGGCGGCGGTCATCGGCGCCGACCCGGGCACGATCCTCGCCGCCGTGACGCCGGTTCCCGACACCTTGTCGGAGTATCAGTTCGCCGGCCTCCTGCGCGGGCGCCGGGTCGAGCTCGTCGAGTGCAAGACCGTGCCGCTGAAGGTGCCGGCGCAGGCCGAGATCGTGCTCGAAGGCCATGTGTCGCTCGACGAGTTCGGCGACGAAGGCCCTTATGGCGACCACACCGGCTATTACAACGCGGTCGAGCGCTTTCCGGTGTTCCGGATCTCGGCGATCACGATGCGGCAAAGCCCGATTTATCTCTCGACTTTTACCGGCCGGCCGCCGGACGAGCCGTCGATCCTCGGCGAGGCATTGAACGAAGTCTTTATTCCGCTGTTGCAGCAGCAGTTTCCGGAGATCGTCGATTTCTGGCTGCCGCCCGAGGGCTGCTCGTACCGGATCGCGGTGGTGGCGATCAGAAAGGCTTATCCCGGCCACGCCAAGCGGGTGATGATGGGGGTGTGGTCGTTTCTGCGCCAGTTCATGTACACGAAATTCGTCATCGTCGTCGACGACGACATCGACGCCCGCGACTGGAAGGAGGTCATGTGGGCGCTCTCGACCCGCATGGACCCGGTGCGCGACGTGACTCTGATCGACCACACGCCGATCGACTATCTCGACTTTGCCTCGCCCGAAGCCGGGCTCGGCGGCAAGATCGGGCTCGACGCCACCGGCAAAATGCCGCCCGAGACGCATCGCCAATGGGGCCGGCCGATCCGCATGACCGACGAAATCGTCGCCGCGGTGACGCAGAAATGGGCGAGCTACGGGCTGCCCGGGTCAGGCAAGCCGATCTGGAAACCAGGTTCGCCCAAGTCCACAATGAGACGGTGAGGCAGTGAGATTGCAGCGCGAAAATCATGACTGCATCCCTAGCCGGTTTGATTGGCATATACCTATCACGAATCGTCTTGCCCGGACTTGGTCCGGGCATCCACGGACGCCGCGAACGGCTTTGGGATATGCGGTCAAGACGTGGATGGCCGGGACAAGCCCGGCCAAGACGACACTCGGTGCAGATCCGGACAGCCTCGGGGCCTTCGACAAATGACTTCTCACCGCCTCGCTGCCTCATTGTAATTCCTGAATGGAGGTGTGATGGACGACAACGCGGGAAATGCGGTCGACCTGCTGCAGGATCTGATCGGCCGCGCGCGCCGCGCCGGGGCGGACGCCGCCGACGCGGTCTTGTTCGAGGGCGTCTCGCTGTCGCATGGGCGACGGCTCGGCAAGACCGAAAAGCTCGAACGCTCCGAGGGCCAGGATCTCGGGCTGCGCGTGTTTATCGGCCGCCAGCAGGCGGTGGTGTCGTCGAGCGACCGCTCGCCAAAAGCGCTGGGCGAGATTGTTGAGCGCGCGGTCGAGATGGCGCGCACCGTGCCCGAGGACCCATTTTGCGGCATCGCCGAGCCCGGCCAGATCGCCCATGACTGGCCGGCGCTCGACATGGCCGACCCCGAGGAGCCGGCCGCCGAAATCCTGATCGAACGCGCTCGCGCCGCCGAGGAAGCGGCCCTTGCGGTCACCGGGGTCACCAACTCCGAAGGAGCCGAAGCCGGCTGGGGGCGCTCGCGCGTCGTGCTCGCCGCCTCGAACGGCTTTGCCGGCACCTATGCCGGGACGAGCAGCGGGATCAGCGCCTCGGTCATCGGCGGCCAGGGTACCGGCATGGAGCGCGACTACGATTATTCGAGTGCCGTCTACGCCGCCGATTTGCGCGACCCGGCCGCGATCGGCAAGAGTGCCGGCGAACGTGCCGTCAAGCGGCTCGGCGCGCGAAAGATGCCGACCTGCCGCTGTCCGGTGGTGTTCGACCCGCGTGTCGCCCGCGGCTTTATCTCGGCTCTGCTGGGTGCGATTTCGGGACCGTCGATCGCCCGCGGCACGAGCTTTTTGAAGGACCGGCTCGGAGAGCGCATCTTTCCCGCGGCGATCACGATTGTCGACGACCCGCACCGGCAGCGCGGGCTGCGCTCAAAGCCGTTCGACGGCGAGGGCCTGCCGAACCACCGCCGCGCGATTATCGACAAAGGGGTGCTGACAACCTGGCTCTTGGATTTGCGCTCGGCCCGCCAACTGCACTTGCAGTCCACCGGGCACGCCGCGCGCGGCACCTCCTCGCCACCGGGGCCGGCTCCGACGAATGTGTGGATCGAGGCGGGCGCGCTCAGCCCAAAGGCGCTGATTTCTGACATCAAGAGCGGCCTCTACGTCACCGAGATGATGGGGTTCGGGGTCAACGGCGTCACCGGCGACTACAGCCGCGGCGCCGCCGGCTTCTGGATCGACAAGGGCGAGATCGCCTTTCCGGTCAGCGAGATGACGGTCGCCGGCAATCTTAAGGACATGTTCCTGCGGTTGGTCGCGGCCGACGACCTCGAATTCAAGGCCGGCATGGACGCCCCCACGTTGCGCATCGACGATTTGACCGTCGCCGGCGCCTGAGGCACCCTCACCCACCCGCCTCGCGGTAAGGGTTACGGAACCGAATGTCAGGTCGGCAATACTAAAGGCGGCATGGAACACCTGGTGCAGCCGACGCTCGCCTTTATCGCGGCGCATGCCGGCTGGGCGTTCGCGGTCATGTTCGTGACCGCGTTTGGCGAGTCGTTCGTGTTCCTGAGCCTGCTGTTCCCCGGCACCTCGCTGCTGGTCGCCGCCGGGGCGCTGATGGCAACCGGAACCCTCCCTTATTTTCCGGTGCTCGCCGGAGCGGTGATCGGGGCCACCCTCGGCGACACGGTGTCGTTCTGGATCGGGCGGCGGTTTGGCCCGGCGCTGGCGCGGGTCTGGCCGTTCACCCGCAACCCCGAGCTGCTGCCGCGCGGCATCCGCTTTTTCGCCCGATACGGCGGGTTGAGCGTGTTCGTCGGCCGCTTTTTCGGGCCGCTGCGCGCCGTCGTCCCGCTCGCCGCCGGCATCATGCGGATGCCGTCCAACTATTTTTGGATCGCCAATCTGGGCTCGGCGCTGGTGTGGGCGCCGATGCTGATCCTGGTCGGCGACGGGGTCGGCAAATTGGGCGCGCGGCTGATCGGCACGGAACATTTGGTGCTGCTCGTGCTGGCCGCGGTGGTGCTGTTCGGGATCGGCGGCGCCGTCTGGGCATTGGCACGGTCGGGCCGCTCGCGGCCCTGAGGACGCCTGGCCCTGAGGACGCCTGGCCCTGAGGACGCCTGGCCCTGAGGACGCCTGGCCCTGAGGACGCCTGGCCCTGAGGACGCCTGGCCCTGAGGACGCCTGGCCCTGTAGGACGCCCGGCCCTGTGGACGCCCGGATCCGCGCCTCTTACCGGAAAGCCTTCGATTTACCAGATAAAGCGGGTCAGCCGACCGCCGGGCGTCCTCATAAATGTGTTCTTTCTTTTCTCCCTACCGCCATCAATTCGTTCGCGTCGGCGCCTGCGTGCCGCAGGCCGCGGTCGCCGAGCCCCGGCATAACGCCAGCGCGGTTGAGGCATTGCTCGCCCGCGGCGACGAGGCGCGGGTCGGGTTGATGGTGTTCCCCGAGCTGTGCCTGTCAGCTTACGCGATCGACGACCTGGTGTTTCAGGATGCGCTGCTCGACGCGGTCGAAGCCGAAATCGCCCGGCTGGTCCAGACGAGCGCCAAATTGATCCCGGTGTTCGCGGTCGGCGCGCCGTTGCGGGCGCACGGGCATCTCTACAATTGCGCGGTCGTGATCCACCGCGGGCGGCTGCTCGGTGTCGTGCCCAAGGTGTTTCTGCCGAATTACCGCGAATTCTACGAGCGCCGCCATTTCACCTCGGGCGAGGATGTCGCCGGCCGCACGATCGCGGTCGCCGGACACGAGGCGCCGTTCGGCGGCGATCTGCTGTTCGCCGCCGGCGGGAGGGCGGGCTTCACCTTTCATGTCGAGATTTGCGAGGATTTGTGGGTGCCGCAGCCGCCGAGCGCCGCCGCCGCACTTGCCGGCGCCGAAATCCTGCTCAACCTCTCGGCCAGCAACATCACGATCGGCAAGGCGCAGATGCGGCGGCTGTTGTGCGCCTCGCAATCGGCGCGCTGTCTGGCCGCTTACGCCTATTCCGCCGCCGGCGCCGGCGAGTCGACGACCGACCTCGCCTGGGACGGCCAGGCCGGGATTTTCGAGTTGGGCGAAGGGCTGGCCGAGACCGAGCGTTTTTCGGCCACCGCCGAAATCGCCGCCGCCGATGTCGATCTCGGCCGCATCCGGCAGGAGCGGATGCGGATGAACACCTTTGGCGACTGCGCGCGCGCGACCGCCGCCGCGCGCGCGCCGTTCCGCACGGTCACCTTTGATTTTTCGCCGCCCGACGAGCCGCTGGTCCTGTGCCGCAATGTCGAGCGCTTTCCGTATGTCCCGGCCGACCCGGCAATGCTCGAGGACAATTGCTACGAGGCCTACAACATCCAGGTCCAAGGGCTGGCGCAGCGGCTGCGCGCGACCGGGCTCAAAAAGCTGGTGATCGGCGTCTCGGGCGGGCTCGAACTCGACGCAGGCGCTGATCGTCGCGGCGCGCGCGATGGACCGGCTTGGCTTGCCGCGCACCGACATTCTGGGCTTCACCCTGCCCGGCTTTGCGACAAGCGAGGCAACCAAGGCCAACGCCTGGCGGCTGATGCAGGCGCTTGGCGTCACCGGCGGCGAAATCGACATCCGCCCGGCCGCACGGCAGATGATGACGGATATCGGCCATGCCGCCTCGACCGGCGACGCGCAATACGACGTGACTTATGAAAACATCCAGGCCGGGTTGCGCACCGATTACCTGTTCCGGCTCGCCAATCACAATGGCGGGCTGGTGGTCGGCACCGGCGACTTGTCGGAACTGGGGCTCGGCTGGTGCACCTATGGGGTCGGCGACCAGATGTCGCATTACAACCCCAATGGCTCGGTCGCCAAGACCCTGATCCAACACCTGATCCGGTTTGTCGCGGCGACCGGCGACCTCGGGCCTGACACCGCGCCAATCCTACACGACATCCTGGCGACCGAAATCTCGCCGGAGCTGGTGCCGCCCGGCGCCGACGGTGCGATCCAGTCGACCGAGAGCGTGGTCGGCCCCTACGCGCTGCAGGACTTCAACCTGTTCTACACGACGCGGTACGGCTTCCGCCCGTCGAAGATCGCGTATCTGTCGTGGAACGCCTGGTCCGACGCCCGGCGCGGCGCCTGGCCCGCGAACACCCCCACGAACGCGCGGCGCGCCTACAACCTGCCCGAGATCAAGCACTGGCTGCGGGTGTTTCTGCTGCGCTTTTTCCAGCTGTCACAATTCAAGCGCTCGGCGCTGCCGAACGGGCCGAAGATTTCGTCGGGGGGCTCGCTGTCGCCGAGGGGCGACTGGCGCGCGCCGTCCGATTCGAGCGCCGCGGTGTGGCTGCGCGAGCTCGAAGAGGCGGTGCCCGACGAAGTGTGAAGAATGCAGAAGGTGGCGTTGGGTTGTCCTTCGAGGCCGCGCTCCGCGAGGCGCTCAGGATGAGGTAAGTTCCTATGCAATCAAAGGCGTATGCAATCAAAGGCGTATCCTCATGCTGAGGAGCGACCCGGCGCGGCCGGGGCGGGTCTCGAAGCATGCGCAGCACCCAGCCTCAAACGCCCGGCTTGCAACTATCGCGAAACGACGATCGGCACCCGCCCGTCGCGTCGGGTGATGTTGAGCGCCACGTCGCCCTCGTGCCGCCGCAGAACGAGGTCGGCCGACCCGCCCCTTACCTGCAAACCGCGCAGGTGCAATTCATCGAGAAACCGCGGCAGCACCGGGCGGTCGAATCTGATCTCGTCGGCGTCGTCGGCAAAGCTGAGGCCGAGGCTCGCCTGGACCAGGGCAAAGACGCTGGCGGCGGCCCAGGCCTGCGGGATGCATGCGACCGGATAGAGCGTCGGCGCGTTCAGCTTGCGCCACTGAAAGCCGCAGAACAATTCGGGCAGGCGGCGTAATTCCATGTAGCCGGCGGCATCGAAGAGGCCGCGAAAAATCTTCAGCGCGTCCGATTTGAAACCGTAGCGCGCAAGACCGAGCGCGATCAGCGCGTTGTCGTGCGGCCAGACCGAGCCGTTATGGTATGACATCGGGTTGTAGCGCGCGGCCGACACCGCGACGGTGCGCACACCCCACCCGGAAAAGCACGACATCCCCAGCAGGGTGTCGGCGACATGGCGGGCGCGGTCGGGTGCCGCAATCCCGGTCAGGAGGGTGTGACCCGCGTTCGAGGCGACCACACGGCAGGGTTGCTTCGCGCCGTCGAGTGCCAGCGCGTAAGTCGACAGCTCCTCGCACCAGAACGCGTTCTCGAATTTCTCGCGCAGGACTTCCGCCTCGCGCTCCAGGCGCGACGCCCGCACATTGTGGCCCAGCGCCGCCGCCAATTTCGCCGCGTGGCGCTTCGCGGCAAAGACATAGCCCTGAACTTCGCAGAGCGCGATCGGGCCTTCCGCGAGCCGGCCGTCGGCGTGGAAGATCGCATCGTACGAATCCTTCCAGCCCTGGTTGACCAGACCGTCGGCGTTCTGCCGATAGTATTCGACAAACCCGTCGCCGTCGGCGTCTCCGCAAGTGTCGCACCAGCGCAGCGCCGCTTCGATATTCGGCCATAGCGCGCGGACCGTCGCGAGGTCGCCGGTGCGCGCGAAGTATTCGCCCGCGAGCATGACAAACAGCGGTGTCGCGTCGACGCTGCCGTAATAGCGCGAGAACGGCACCTCACCGAGCGCGGCCATCTCGCCGTCGCGCATCTCGTGCAGAATCTTGCCGGGTTCGGCATCATGTACCGGGTCGGTTTCGGTCGCCTGATGCGCCGCCAAAAAGCTCAGCACACCCTTGGCGATCGTCGGGTCGATCCACAGCGCAAACAGCGCCGTGATGATCCCGTCGCGGCCAAAGACCGTGCTGAACCACGGGATCCCGGCGAATGGGTAGGGCCCGTGCTCGGTGTCGGTCACCAACATGTAGAGGTCGGCGACCGAGCGGCGGGCCATCTCGTTGAACAGCGAATTCGAGCTCTCCAGGGCGACGGCGCGCGCGCTTGAGGTGCGCATCGCCCGCCGCGCCGAGCGCAGCCCGCTGTAAAAGCCGCGGGCGGGATCGGGATCGGCGGCACCCTCCTCGCAGGCGATCTGCAGCACTGCGCGCATTGCCTCGCCCGGCCCGAGAGCAAGCTCGAATGTCGCCCTGGCGTTGTCGAGCCGGGTCGGGGCCGGCTCGAAGATCAGGGTCGTGACCCGCTCGACGCCGTCCAATCCGGAGCAGCCCAGCGCCACCGACTTGTCGGAGCGGCGCCGCACCGACAAGCGGCCGCGCCTTTCCCGCTTTTGGCCGCGCACCTCGAACAAGTCGGCGAAGTCGGCGGCGAAGTCTATCGTCAAGCTCAACCGGTGCGCGATCACGTCGAAATTGTGCACCAGAAAGCGTTCGTAGCAGGAGTCCTGCCAAATATGCTTGCGCCGGTTGAGGTGGATGCGTTCGCCGTGCAGCACGCTGCGGTGTTCCGCACCGAGATCGGGATTGCTCAAATCGACGGTCAGGACGACGTTGTCCTCCTGGACGTTCGAGCTCAGCAGCAGCAGCGGCGCGTCGTTCAGCCGTAGCTCGAGACGCGAAAGATAGCGCGTGTCGCGGTGATAGACGCCATCCGCGCCGCCGATCGCGGCAAGAATGTCGCCGCGCGCGTTGAACACCGCAAAGGTATGGCTGTGCTTCAGCGTGCGCGGCCGCCGCTCCTGCAGCACCACGGCCGACTCGATGTAGAAACGGGAAGCTTCGCCGTCTTCGGCTGGTGCGTCCGGCATTACGCGCCGCGAGAGGAGGCTCAGCCGTCGCCGGCTTCGGCGGCGGTCGGCGTCCTTTGGTCAGCGCCGCCGCCGCGGCGCAGGACTTCGCCGTAAAGCGCGACATAATCGCGCGTCATGCGCTCGACCAGAAAGCGCTCGTCGAACCGTCGGCGGATCGCCGCGCGATCGAGCCGCATCGCCGCCGGGATCGCCGCCGCGGCTTCGTCGATGCCGTCGACGACAAACCCGGTGACCCCGGGGTCGACGATTTCCGCCACCGCGCCGCGGCGAAACGCGATCACCGGGGTGCCGCAGGCCATCGCCTCGATCATCACCAGACCGAAGGGTTCCGGCCAGTCGATCGGGAACAGCAACGCCGTCGCATCGCCCAACAAAGCCCCCTTTTCCTTGTCGTCGACCTCGCCGATGAATTCGATCAGCGGATCGTTGAGCAGCGGCTCGACGCAAGTCTTGTAGTACTCGCGGTCCACCTTGTCGACCTTGGCGGCGATAACCAACGGCAGACCGGCGCGGCGAGCGATCGCAATCGCCCGTTCCGGCCCCTTTTCGGGGCTGATGCGGCCGACGAAAGCGAGATATCCGCCCTTGCCGCAGCCAGGCGCGTAGAGGTCCGGGGGCAGCCCATGATGGACCGTGCCGTACCAGTTGGCGAAGTCGAGCGGGGTGCGCTGCGCATTCGAGATCGAGACCAGCGGCATCATCGGGAACTCGCGCATCAAGGGCACAAGATCGGGCAGGTCAAGCCGGCCATGCAAGGTCGTCAACGTCTTGCCCCAGATCGGCGCGAACAATGGAAAATGCAAATAATCGATATGAAAATGGACGATGTCGAAAAGGTGCGCGCTGCGGGCGACGCGATTGACCAGCATCATGTGATAGACGAGCGGGTCCTGGCAATGCGGGTTCAGACGCAGCGCCTGTTCGCAAGGCGAGGACAGCATCGCGCTGGTCTGCGAGTCGCCGCTCGCAAACAGTGTCACCTGATGTCCTTGCCGCACCAGCTCCTCGGTCAGGTGGGAGACGATGCGCTCGGTGCCGCCGTAAAGCTGCGGCGGACAGCTTTCCATCAAAGGTGCAACCTGGGCAATTCGCATCGCTTGTGAACCCTGCTTTGTGACCGTTATCGGTGGCAGCACCGGGACAGCCGGCAAATGCTGCTATGCGAAAAGATTAACCGCCGCGCCCCCCGCTGGTTCCGGCGGCGCCGGGTTGAACACTGGCGCGCCGCGAGCGCCATCCGCTTGAACAACGCCGCGCGCCGCCTGGAAACCGTGCCGGCCGCCGCACCGCTCCTCGAATTGTGGCGTATGCAAAGCGAGATGAACCGAGTATTTTCCGGGTTCAGCGCCGCGGCCGCCCAGATTTTCGCCAGTCAACAGCCGGCTTAGCGAAAACAGCGTGGTCGCAACCAGCGAATTACTAAGAATAACTCGCGATGATGTCAGCATAAGCCTGCAAGACCAAGTACTTACCCAGGAAGGTCGTCGCCAACCGGGGGTCAAGCAGCAAGACGTCAATATCATCGGCGCGAACACAGACATGGGAACTTATTGCACAACATTCAACTCCCGTTCCGGTCGGTCCGGACAAGATTCAGGCCTGTAATCAAAACGGCATTCTCGAAGTCGAGCTGGAGCGGTTGGAAGCGGATCGTCCGAAAAAGATTCCGATCGGCGCCGCCTGAACCAAGGGAGGATAGAGAAATGGCTCAGGAAGTAAGACCTGTAGAGCAGAACTCGCCGCAAGCCGCAGGGCTTGCGGGGCAGCCCGCCCACCGGCCAGTATTCGTGCCACCGGCAGACATCTACGAGAACGGCGACAGCCTCGTCGTCCTGTGCGAGATGCCGGGGGTCGGGTCAGACGGGGTGGACATAACCCTGGAGCGCCGCGTGTTGACGATCCGGGCCCGCTCCGGCGAGCACGAGCATTCCGGCTACCAGCGCGTCTATTCGGAGTACTCCGAGGGCGATTACGAGCGCGTCTTCACGCGGTCGGAAGACATCGACCGCGACCGCGTCGAGGCGACCGCGAGGGGCGGCGTCTTGCGTCTGGTGCTGCCCAAGGCTGCACCCGCTAAGGCGCACAAAATCGAGCTGAAACCGGCCCGATCGAACGAGAGGAGCGCCCCCGGTGCGGCTAAACCGCGCTGGCGGCGCCTGCCTCGTCCCCGCCTCGTCCTACGGCGCCGGCGTCAGCTGGCCGCGGATTTCCCCGCCTTTGTATTTTGCGGTGTGGATGTTGACGTAATACTTGCCCGCTTCGAGGGCGCCGGCCTGGGCCGCAGTCAACACTTTCGAGCCTTTGATCGGGCTCGTCAAACTCCCGGTAAACGGAATCACCACCGGGGCGTTTTGACCGGGGTTTGCCGGGCCGTGGATATGAGCCGCCATCGCCGGACCGGTCAGCCCCGAATAGGTCACGTCCCAGATCAGTCTGCGGGTCGCGGTGTCGAGCGTGGCGGTCGCGGTGCCGGTGCCGGCGCTGGTCGTCGGCGGGACCTCGCTGGCGCCGTCCAGGGTCGCCTTGAATGTCTTGGTCGCCCCGTGCGCTGCCCCGGCCACCAGAAAAATCGCGAGCAGGCTCGGAACTAATAATTTGAATCGCGGCATGTTCTCTCCCTTGTCCGCCTTCGGCCGCCGGAGACTATTGGAGGCCTTGTCCGCCGAGAAGCCGAAAAGTCGCCGGGCCCCCCCTGTCGCAAAAATTTCGTTCACGTAACCGTGAGATTTGCCGGGACCGGGACCGGCCGCCGGCCGCGCCCTTCCGGCTCGCACAGGGCGCGGCTTTCGCTGTAGCGCAACGACGTCTCGACCACGCCGCCGTCGAGGCGGTCGACGCGGAACACATGGGTTTTCTGCTCGGCGCCGGCGAGGTGCATGATGCCGATCGCTTCATGCGGCGAATAAGGCTCGACAAAGACGCCGCGCTCGGCGTCGAAGACGGGGGCGGCGTCGCCCGGCATCCAGTTGCAGTAGGCCGGCAGGAAATCGACCGGCAGCCGCTCGGCAAAGATGATGTAGTTGAGCGCCGTCTGCTCGACAAAGAAAAAACGGGTCCGGCTTGCGACCTGCGCCATGATCCGCGCCCAAGCCTCCCAATGCGGCGTCTCGCCGCGCAGCGCAAAGACCCCGCAATTGACCATCGGGTTGCGGCCGAGCCGGTCGGCGACGCGCCAGCCGAACGCCTCGCGGTAGTTCTTCCACGCCAAGGTGAGGCCGAACAGCTTTGGCCGCTTGTAGTGGCGCTTGTATGCGCGGTCGATCTCCGGGACGATCGCGAGCTTGCCGCCGCGCGCGGCTTTGGCAAAAAGCTCGACCGCGCGCCAATCCTGGACCCAGGCGTCGGCGTCGATCCACAGATACGTCTCGTATCCCGGAAAATGGCGCGGCAGGAACGGCCGGGCAAATTGCGCCTTGCGCCCTTCGGGAGTTTTGGCGCGGCCCGGAAAATCGATGTCCCAGCCGGGGCGGACGAGATGGGTCACACGAGGGGCGAGCCACTCGCGCTGCGCCGGGTCGAGCCCGACATCGAGAATGCCGACCGCCGCATCCGGGCGCAGCGCCCGGATCGACCGCACCGTGTCGCGCAGCAGCGGGAAATAGGCGCTGTCCGCGCCGCTGACGATCAGCAGGCTGCCGCAGCCCACCCGGTCACCCGTCCGATTGCGGCGCGCCTGGAGAGCGGCGGGTTTCCCGGAGCCGCGCCGTCGTCACGGAACGAGCCGGTAGCCGCCGGGCTCGGTCACCAGGATCTCGGCCGCAGCGGGGTCGCGCTCGATCTTTTGGCGCAGCCGATAAACGTGCGTTTCGAGGGTATGGGTGGTGACCCCGGCATTGTATCCCCAGACCTCGCCCAACAGGGTGTCGCGGCCGATGACCCGGTCGCCGGCGCGATAAAGGTATTTAAGAATCGCCGTCTCCTTTTCGGTCAGCCTGACCTTTTTGCGGCCGCCGGGCTCGGTCAACAGCTTGGCGCTCGGCCGAAACGAATAGGGCCCGATCGTCAGCACCGCGTCGTCGCTGTGCTCGCTCTGGCGCAAATGCGCCCGCAGCCGCGCCAACAGGACGCTGAGCCGGAACGGCTTTGTCACATAGTCGTCGGCCCCGGAATCGAGGCCGAGCACGGTGTCGGCGTCGGTGTCCGACGCCGTCAGCATCACGATCGGCACGTGAACGCTTTTGCGGCGCAGCACGCCGCACAGCTCGCGTCCATCCATGTCGGGCAGCCCGATGTCGAGCAAAATGGCGTCGAACCGCTCGCGCTCGGCGATTTCCACAGCCTGCGCCGCGGTGTCGCATTCGACCGCCACAAACTCGTCGTTGAGCTCGAGCTGCTCGGCGAGCGATTGGCGCAGTGCTGCGTCGTCGTCGACGATCAGGATTTTGCGGCCAGCTCTCATGCCTCTCCCCGCCGGTTCGAAACGTTCATCCGGGCTGCCTGTTCGGATGGAACCCGCAAAAACCGCTGAGTATCGGCCGCCCGCACCGGCGCTATCCCGCTGCGCGAAGGCACACTCTAAACCGTTCTCGATGTTTTCGCCAGCGGGCGGCTTCGACGGGCGGCGGCGCCGCGCCGCATCTCGAACCGCCGATGCGGGGGTTGTCGTGCTCCTCCGCGGCGGTAGGTCTACAATGCAAATTCGGCGGTTGGGCAAAAGGGGCGGCTCGCGTCATCCTGACCGCCTTGTATCCTGCGCGGCGACGGCAAGGAGACTGGAGTGGCCGAGTTCAGGACGATTTCGACGCCGACCAGCAACGGCGCCCCCGCGGCCGGTCCAAGCGCCGCCCGCAGCCTTGGCGAGGCGATAACCGCGTTGCGCCGGGCGGCGCCGGTGCTGATCCGCGACGACCGGCTGAATGTGCTCGCGATTGCCGCCGAGCTCGTGAACGAAGCCAGTTTGCAGCGGCTGCGCCAAATCTCCGCCACCTCGCCGCGCGTCGTGCTGACGCGCCGCCGGGCGGTCGCGCTGGGCCTGGCGCCGCGCGAGGATTTGTCGGGCGCGATGACGATCTCGGTCTCGCCCGAGATGCCGGCATCGGTCATTCGCAATCTCGCCGATCCCGGCGCTTCGCTCGGCGCCGAGCCGCCGGGGTTTGGCCCAAAGCCGGTTGTCGCCCGCGGCGGTGCGCTTGCCGCGGTCACCTTGGCAAAGCTCGCCTCGCTGTTGCCGGCGGCACTGGTTGTCCGGGTCGGCGCCGCCGAGGCGGCGCTGCTGGCGCGGCGCGGCGACATCGCGGCGGTCGAGGCGGCGGCGGTGTTCAAGCGTTACGCCGCCGATGCCGGGCTGACCCGCGTCGCCGAGGCGCGGGTGCCGCTCGCCGATGCGGAAGACGCCCGGCTGATCGCGTTCCGGCCGGGCGACGGCGGCATCGAGCACCTGGCGATCGTGATCGGGGCGCCCGAGCCGAGCGCCCCGGTCCTGGTGCGGCTTCACTCCGAATGCTTTACCGGCGACCTGCTGGCGAGCCTGCGCTGCGATTGCGGCGACCAGCTGCGCGGCGCGATCGCGGCGATCGCGCGTGACGGCGGCGGCGTGCTGCTCTACCTCGCCCAGGAGGGACGCGGCATCGGCCTCGTCAACAAGCTGCGCGCCTACCAGTTGCAGGACGCCGGCTTTGACACCCTCGACGCCAACGAGCAGCTGGGGTTCGACGCCGACGAGCGGGTCTATCTCCCGGCCGCCGAGATGCTGCGCCAGCTGGGCTTCGGCACGATCCGGCTGTTGACCAACAACCCCGAAAAGGTGGCCGCCCTCGAGCGCTACGGCATCGCCGTCGCCGAGCGCGTCGCCCACGTCTTTCCGTCGAACGGCCACAACGCGCGCTACCTGCGCACCAAAGCGACCCGCGGCGGACATCTGCTTTAGCCCCGAAGGACTCGGCGTCGCGCCCGCGAAGCTGGTCAGACGGTGGGCGGCCATGTCCCGGCAACCGGGTAGGCTTCGTCGGGTCCGGGCCAGGGCGGCAGCGTCGCGCCGAGGATCGTCAGCCGCTCGGTGCCGTCGCAGCGGAATTGGAAATTGGTGCCGGTCGGTATGCTGAGCGACAGCCCGGCGGTGAGGTCGACCGTCTCCTCCCGGCCATCGAGCTTGCGCCACATCCGGCCGCGCCCCGAGATCACGTACCACAGCTCTTCGACGGTCCGATGCGCGACCGGCTCGGAAACCGCCCCCGGCGGCAACGAGAACAACGCCAAGGCACCGCGCGCAAGGGCGCACATGACCCGTACTTCCGACCCGTCGGGCGCGATCACGTCAGGCGTTTCCGCGGCACGCTTGGTCTCGAATTGCATCGCCGTCACTCTGTTGCTCCCTTGCAGTGATCCGATAGAACACCGGCGCCGCCGATTGACAAAACCGGCCCCGGCCCCGACAACGCGCGAGACGAGACAAAAAAGGAAGGAAATCGAGCGATGGGCATGCTCGACGGACGGGTCGCGATCTGCACCGGCTCGGGGCGCGGCGTCGGCGGCGAGGTCGCCAAGCTGATGGCGGCGAACGGGGCCAAAATCGTCGTCAACGACCCCGGCACGACCGGCAGCGGCGAAGGCGCCGACCGGACGCCGGCGCAGGAAATCGTCGACGAGATCAAGGCGGCGGGCGGCGAGGCGGTCGTCAATTACGGCTCGGTCGCCAAATTCGACGACTGCCTCGCGATGGTGAGCCAGGCGCGCGAGACTTTTGGCGGGCTGCACATCGTGTTCAACGCCGCCGGCATCCTGCGCGACAAAATGTTCCACAACATGTTCCCCGAGGACTGGCAGGCGGTCATCGACGTGCATCTGACCGGACACTTCAACGTCAACCGGGCTGCGATCAACCTGTTCCGCGAGCAGAATTACGGGCGCATCGTCATGGTGTCGTCGACCTCGGGTCTGCTCGGCAATGTCGGGCAGTGCAACTACGGTGCGGCAAAGCTCGGCATCGTCGCCCTGGCGCGCATTGTCGCGATGGAGAACGCCGCCCGCGGGATCACCGTCAACGTGATCTGCCCGTCGGCCGACACCCGCATGACCCGCTCGGTGCCGACCCCGAAAGACCCGGCGGCGGCGGCGATGCGCGAGGAGCGGCTGCGCCGCAGCCGGGCCGACGCGATCGCACCCTTATGCGTGTTTCTGGCTTCCGAGCAGGCGGCGAACGTCAACGGCCAGGTCTTTCACCAGCGCGCCGGCGAATTGTCGCTCTACGGCCATATGCGCCCGGTGCGGATGGTGCACCGCCACGGCGGCTGGACCCCCGAAACCCTGGCCGAGGTCGCGATCCCGGCGCTGGCGCCGCAATTCACCCCGCTCGACAGCCGCGGCGTTCACGCCGGCCTGCCGATGGAGTAGGACGCGGCTGCCGCCTCGCGTCCGACCCGAAACGGAAATGAACGATCCCAGGGAAAACGTCGCCCCGCGGAAGAGCCCGCCAGGAAATCGATGGAGGAGGGGGCTGTCATTCCGGGATGCCCAAAGGGCAGACCCGGAACCCAAGCACACCCGCATTTCCGGAAGTCTTCGCAGGCCGTGTTCATGGGTTCCGGGCTCGCCGGTGGCACCGGCGCCCCGGAATGACGGCGGGGTTCGGATTTCCTGTCAACCGCGAGAGCGGGGTTCCAGAGCCTGCCTCTAGCCTGAACAGGGGGCAAGCACGTATCTCCTGCCCCGGCTTCCCGTTCGCGCGGGAATGACGGTTGCGTGGGAGACTCTCGGCGTTCCTTCCAGTCAGGTTTTGCCGAGTGCGAGCCTTGCGGCGGCGAGGCATTCCTCGGGTCCGGCGCCGGCATCGACCCGCAACCAGTCGATCGGGCCCGGGTCCTGCGTCAGCTGTCGGGCGAGGATGTCGGCGGTGGCGTCGGACGCATCGCCGCGGCGCGCGCGGATGCGGCGTTCCATCGCGCTGGCGTCGGCTTCGAGCCACAACCCGGTAAACGGGACGCCGGCTCGGCGTGCGACCTCGGCGAAGGATTGCCGCTCTTCGGGTTCGAGCGACACAGCGTCGACGATCGCGGTATGACCGGCAGCGAGCGCAGCCGCGGCCTTTTCGCGCAGCGCGTCGTAAACGCGAACGGTAATTTCCGGGGTGTAGGCCGCGGCCGGCAGCCGGGTCTCCGGGGCGGCGCCCAGCGCCAATTTGCGGGTCACGTCGCTGCGCAGCACGCGCGCTCCCGGGCACGGGCCGAGTTCGGGTGCGAGTGCCGCGGCGAGGGTCGACTTGCCGCTGCCGCTCAGCCCGCCGATCGCGATGAGCCGGCAGGGCCGCTCCTCCAGCGCCCGGTGCGCCAGGTCAAGATAACGCCGGGCCTGCTGCGCCATCTCCTCGCGTTTGTCCGGCCCGGCGGCGTCCGCCAGTGCGGTCGCGATCACGTGCGCGCGGATGCCGGCGCGCAACGAGATAAACAGCGGCAGCGCCTTCAACCCGTCATCCTCGCCGCTGCGGTCGAGATAGCGGTTCAGCACCCGGTTGGCGAAACCGCGGAGCCCGCGATGCTCGAGATCCATCAGCAGAAAGGCAAGGTCGTAAAGAATGTCAACCGTGGCGAGCGCGTCGGAGAATTCGAGACAGTCGAACAATGTCGGCTCGCCGTCGACGAGGCAGATGTTGCGCAGATGCAGGTCGCCGTGACAGCGCCGCACCTTGCCTGCCGCCCGCCGCGTCTCGATCATGTCCGTGGCTGCGTGCAATGCCGCGCGCCACTTGGCCAGGATCGCCGCGACACGGTCGGGGGCGAAACCCGCGTCGGGCGCGCCGGCAAGGAGCTGGTGATTGGCCTCGGCAATATCGGCGAGCGCGGCAGCACCACCGCCCTCCGGCCGCGGCTCGGCTTTTTCGTGAAACGCAGCGATGTGGTCGGCGAGACGGTCCAACAGCGGGCCGTCGAGCTTGCCCGCGCCCGCGAGCGCGTCGAGCACCAGCTCCTGGTCGAAGCGCCGCATCACGACGACCCAGTCGAGCGCCGGCCCGTCATCGACAAACCCGAGCTTTCCGGCCGCGTCATGCCCGATCCGCCGTAGGTTAAGATAAAGCGAGGGCGCGGTGCGGCGGTTCAGCGCCAGCTCGGCGGCGCACGCCGCCCGCCGCTGCTCGGGGTTCGAAAAATCGAGATAGGGCAGCCTGACCGCGCGCTTCAGCTTGTAGGCGTAGCCGCCAGCCAGAAAGACCAGCGAGACATGGGTCTCGATCCGCTCGACCTGGTCGACCCCGCAGCCGTACGAGGACGGCCGGCCGAGAAAGTCGATCGTCGCGCGCTGGTCGTCGGCTCTCGTACCGCGCCTGGCGCGCACTAGAACAGGCTTCCCTGCTCCGGACGCGGCGGAGCGCGGCGAACCGGACGCCTGGGGGTGCGGCCGGCGATGGCGCCGACCTTGCCGTCGTAGAATTCGAGCTCGAGACCCTCGCCAGGCTTGATCACGGCGGCTTCGGTCAAGACCCGCATCGCCCCGTCGCGCACGACAACATAGCCGCGCGCCAAAAGCAACTCGTGGCGCTCGGAATGGGTGGCGAGACGGCCGGCGAAATTATCGAGGCTGTCGCGGCCGGCCGCGATCGCCCGCGCCGTCGCCGCACCCAATCGCGCGTCGGCTTGTGCAAGGCGGTCGCCGGCGCGCGCAAGATCCGCCCGCAGCACCTCCGGGCGCAGCCTGATAGCGGCGAGGTCGAGGCGGTGCCGCACCCCGCGCAGATGACGCTCTGCCGCGAGCCGCAGGCGCTCGGCCCGGTCATCGAGACGCTGCGCCGCGTTGCCGATCAGATCTTGCGGCAACGGCAGACCGCGCGCCAACCCGGTGAGATGGAGCCGGCGCTCGCTGAAAAGGCGCGAGAGCCCGCCCGACAGCCGCGACGACTTGCCGGCGAGGTCGGCCACGAGATCGAGCCGCACCGGGACCGCGATCTCGGCGGCCGCGCTCGGGGTCGGCGCCCGCCGGTCGCTCGCATGGTCGATCAGGGTCGTGTCGGTCTCATGCCCGACCGCCGAGATCAGCGGGATCGCCGAGGCGGCAGCGGCGCGCACGACAATTTCTTCGTTGAACGCCATCAAATCTTCGAGGCTGCCGCCGCCGCGCGCGACAATGATCAAATCGGGCCGCGGCACGCCCGCCTGGGTCGCACCCAGCCGCGGCAGGCGGTTGAAGCCGGCGATCGCCGCCGCGATTTGGGCCGCGGCACCCTCGCCCTGCACCGCCACCGGCCAGATCAGCACCCGGCGCGGAAAGCGGTCGGCGAGCCGGTGCAGGATGTCGCGGATCACCGCTCCCGTCGGGGAGGTCACGACCCCGATGACCTCGGGCAGAAACGGCAGCTTGCGTTTGCGCTCGGCAGCGAACAGCCCCTCGGCGGCGAGCCGCTTGCGGCGCTCTTCGAGCAGCTTGAGAAGCGCGCCGATCCCGGCCAATTCGATCGAATCGACAACGAGCTGGTATTTCGAGCGGCCCGGAAAGGTCGTGAGGCGGCCGGTGCAGACCACCTCCATGCCGTCCTCGGGCTTGACCGCAAGACGGATCGCGGTCATCCGCCAGCACACCGCGTCGAGCACCGCGTCCGCGTCCTTGAGCGCGAAATAGCAGTGGCCCGAGCCGTGGCGCTTGAAACCCGAGACCTCGCCGCGCACGCGGACCTGGCCGAACTCGTCCTCGATCGAGCGCCGGAGTGCCTGCGACAGCTCGGAGACGGTATATTCGACGACGTTGGTCCGCGGCGGTGCGGCGGTCAAAAGATCATCCATCGCCATATGATAGCCGCAGACGGGAGCAAGCGCGATGCGGGTGCTGGTAGTGGGGTCGGGCGGACGCGAGCACGCGCTCGCCTGG
Source organism: uncultured Alphaproteobacteria bacterium (assembly GCA_963712825.1). Taxonomy (GTDB): domain Bacteria; phylum Pseudomonadota; class Alphaproteobacteria; order ATCC43930; family CGMCC-115725; genus AP-15. The sequence goes on along the minus strand of CAVQJP010000023.1, from coordinate 86,920 downwards.
GCGATCGCGGCCTCGCCATTGGTCGACCGGCTCTATTGCGCGCCGGGCAATGCCGGGATCGCCGCGGAAGCCGAATGTGTGCCGATCGCCGCCCGCGACATCGCCGGCCTTATCGCGTTCTGCCGGCGCGAGCGGATCGACTTTGTCGTCGTTGGGCCGGAGGGACCGCTGGTGCAGGGCCTCGTCGACGCGCTCGAAGCCGAGGGCATCGCCGCATTTGGCCCGACCGCGGCGGCGGCGGCGCTCGAAGCCTCAAAATCATTCACCAAGGAGCTTTGCGCCCGCGCCGGCATCCCGACTGCCGCGCACCGCAGCTTCAAAGACCCGGCCGCGGCCAAAGCCTATGTCGCCGCGCGCGGCGTCCCGATCGTGGTCAAGGCCGACGGCCTCGCCGCCGGCAAGGGTGTGACGATCGCCGCCGATCTCGACGCGGCCAGCCATGCGATCGACGCCGCCCTGGTCGAGCATCGGTTCGGCGAGGCCGGGCACGAGATCGTCGTCGAAGATTTTCTTCGCGGCGAAGAGGCGAGCTTTTTCGCGCTCGTCGACGGCAAGGACGCATTGCCGCTCGCCACCGCCCAGGATTTCAAGCGAGTCGGCGACGGCGACACCGGGCCGAACACCGGCGGCATGGGCGCCTTGTCGCCGGCTCCGGCAATCACTCCCGCGCTCGAAGGCCAAATCATGGACCGCATCATCATGCCGGCGGTCGCGGCGATGCGGGAGCAGGGCCGGCCGTTCAAGGGGGTTCTTTATGCCGGGCTGATGCTGACCGAGGCGGGGCCGATGCTGCTCGAGTTCAACGCCCGCTTTGGCGACCCCGAAGCGCAGGTGCTGATGATGCGGCTGATCAGCGACCCGCTGCCGGCGCTGCTCGCGGCGCATGACGGCATTCTGCGCCAGGTCGATCTGCGCTGGCACGCCGACGCGGCGCTGTGCGTCGTGATGGCGGCGAACGGCTACCCGGAAAACCCGGTGCGCGGCAGCGAGATCCGCGGGCTCGACCGGGCGGGCGAAGACCCGGCGGTCAAAATCTTTCACGCCGCGACGCGTCGCGAGGGCGAACGGCTCGTCGCCGACGGCGGCCGGGTGCTCGGCGTCACCGCGCTGGGCGCCAACTTTGCCCAGGCGCACGACCGCGCCTATGCGGCGGTCGACCATATCGATTGGCCGGGCGGCTTTTGCCGCCGCGACATCGGCCCCCCGTTAGTACGAACCTGACGTTTTCCTGCCGTCTATTATCCCGGCGCGCTAGTGAACTGACGCATTCTGAAGTTTCACTGTCACCGTAGACCCCGCACCCGCACCAAAATCCGACCACACCGGCGAAGGCCGGTGCCCATGGCAGAAATGGGTCCCGGCCTCCGCCGGGAAGGCAAAACAAGGGCCATCCATTTGAATCATTCGAATGCGTCTGAACACTAGCTTGTGCAGTGCAAAACCGTCATTCCGAGGCGTGGCGCAGCCCGCGAGCCCGGAACCTATGACGACGGGATTGAAAATATGGGCGAACCGCTGTGTTCATAGGTTCCGGGCCTGCCCTTTGGGCATCCCGGAATGATGAGGTGGACGGCCCCTGCTCCCCGGCATCGAGGTGCCATAAGGCGGTCGTGTCAATGCGACCGCATGGAGGAGGCCGTCCGCGATCGAGGTTAGCACGATTGGGTTGGATATCGCGAAACGGGTGTTTCAGGTGCACGGCGTGGATGCGGCCGGCAAAGTCGTGGTGCGCCGCCAGTTGCGACGCAGCGAGGTCGTGCGGTTCTTTGCCAAGCTGGCGCCTTGCCTGGTCGGGCTGGAGGCGGCGCGACGGCGCATTACTGGGGTCGGGAGATCGCGGTGCTCGGCCATTGCGTGCGATTGATGCCGCCGACGCGGGTCAAGCCCTACAGCCTGCCCCGGCGAAGGCCGGGGTCAAATGGGGCCGCAAGAACGACATGGTCGATGCGGCGGCCTGTTGCGAGGCGGTGAGCCGGCCGAGCATGCAATTTGTGCCGCTGAAAAGCGTGCCCGACCAGGCCGCGCTGATGACCCATCGCGCCCGCCAGCTGCTGGTCGAGCAGCGCACCCGGCTCGCCAACGCGATCCGCGGCCATCTGGCCGAGCTGGGGATCATCGCCCAGAAAGGGCAGGCCGGGTTTGCCGCGCTGCTGGTGATGATCGAGCGTCTGGAAGACCCGCATCTGCCGGCCGAGATCCGCCCGGTTCTCGCGGTCCTGGCCGAGCAGTGGCGCAGCCTTGGCCCGCAGATTGCCGTACTCGAGCGCCAGATCCTGACCTGGCACAACAGCAATGCCGACAGCCGGCGGCTCGCCACGATCCCGCAATTCGGGCCGATTGTGTCGAGCGCGCTCGTCGCCACCGCCGGCGACGCCACGCGGTTCAAGAGTGGGCGGCAGTTCGCCGCCTGGCTTGGGCTGGTGCCAGCGCAGAACTCGACCGGCGGCAAGGAGCGGCTCGGCGGCATCACCAAATCGGGCGACCGCTATCTGCGCCAGCTCCTGGTGATCGCGGCGACGGGGTTGGTCCATCGGGCGCGGGCCAAACCCGAGATCGCGCCCTGGTTCGCCCAGCTGCTTGGCAGAATGCCGGTGCGCAAGGCGACCGTGGCGCTCGCCAACAAAATGGCCCGCATCGCTTGGGCGCTGCTGGCCAAACAAACCGCCTACCGCGCGCCGCCGTCGATCGCAACCGAGACCGTCCGGGCAGCTTGATTGCAGCGACCGCCACAGACAACCCAATGCGAGGGCGATGGATCGTGATGAGCACCGATCGGTCGAGCCGAGGATCGGACCAGCCCGCAATGTCATTGAGCTTCAAGCTCGTCGGAATGATTACGGGAGCCAATCCGCGGACTTCATCAGGGCCAGCGGCCAAGCGTGCCGCGCTCACAGAGCCTGCCCTCGCGAAGGCGGGGGCCGGACACATGACCGCACCCGAACCGATGCGCCATCCGTTTTTTTCCCTTGCACCGCAGGGGTCGTCCACACATGACCGGATTTGCTCGTCGCGACGACAGCCGGCAGGATGCAAGACAACAGGCCGGCCGAGGTGGTACGGCATCGGCGCCGGCGGCTGCGGAAGGGGTGAAGAGAGATGGCGCGTCGATTGAATGCGGCGGTGGCGCAGCTCGGGCCGATCCATCTGGCCGACAGCCGCGCCGCGGTGGTAAAGCGGCTGATCGCCTTGCTGCGCGAGGCGCATGGGCGGGGCGCGCGGTTTGTCGTCTTTCCCGAATTGGCGCTGACCACCTTTTTTCCGCGCTGGTGGATGACCGACCAGGACGAAATCGACCGCTTTTTCGAGCGCGAGATGCCGAATGCCGAAACCCGGCCGCTGTTCGACCTCGCCAAAGAATTGGGGATCGGATTCTACCTCGGCTATGCCGAGCTGACCGAGGAGCGGGGCGAAACCCGGCACTACAACACCTCGATCCTGGTCGAGCGCGACGGCCGGATCGTCGGCCGCTACCGCAAAATCCACCTGCCCGGCCATTCCGAGCATTTGCCGAAGGCGCCGTTCCAGCATCTCGAAAAGCGCTATTTCGATGTCGGCAACGAGGGCTTCAAGGTCTGGCGCGCCTATGACGCGGTCGTCGGCATGTGCATTTGCAACGACCGGCGCTGGCCCGAAACCTACCGGGTCATGGGGCTGCAGGGGGTCGAGATCGTCGCCCTCGGCTACAACACGCCAATCGAAAACATCCACCATCGCGAGCCCGAGCACCTGCGGATGTTCCATCATCTGTTGTCGTTGCAGGCCGGGGCCTACCAGAACGCGGCCTGGGTGCTGGCGGCGGCGAAATGCGGCGCCGAGGACGGTTTTGCGATGATCGGCGGGTCGGCGATCGTCGCCCCCACCGGCGAGATCGCGGCGCAGGCCCTGAGCGAGGAGGACGAGGTCATCGCCGCCGACCTCGACCTCGATCTCGGCGAATACCTGCGGCGTACCGTCTTCAATTTCGACAAGCACCGCCGCGTCGAGCACTACGCGCTGATCACCGAACGCACCGGCGCCAAGACCGAGGTGTAGCGCCGCGTCCGCTGTGCGAACGGCTGCCGGCGCAAGGAATTTGCGCTAGCCGCCGATGCCGTAGTCCCGCGCCCAGCCGAGGCCGGCGCGGGTCTCGCCGCGGGGCCGGTATTCGCAGCCGATCCACCCGGCATAGCCGATCTCGTCCAAGAGGTCGAACAGGAAGGGATAATTGATCTCGCCGACATCGGGCTCGTGGCGTCCGGGGTTGCCGGCGATCTGGATATGCGGATAGCGCCCGGCGAGCGTCCGAATATGGTGGGCAAGGTCGCCCTCCATGATCTGGACATGATAGAGGTCGAGCTGAAGCTGCAGGTTGGGGTGCCCGACCTTGTCGATGACCGCCATCGCCTGGGTTGTCGTGTTCAGAAAGTAGCCGGGGATGTCGCGGTTGTTGATCGGCTCGATGATGACGGTGACGCCCTCGGCGGCGGCATGTTCGGCGGCGTAGCGCAGATTGGCGGCATAGGTGCGCTCGGCCTCGCCGCGGTCGCGGCCTTCGGGCCAAAGCCCGGCCATCGCATGCAGCAACCGGCAGTTTGTCGCCTTGGCGTAGACCAGCGCCTGGTCGACCCCGGCGCGGAATTCCTGCTCGCGCCCCGGCAGAGCCGCCATGCCGCGTTCGCCCGCCGCCCAGTTGCCGGGCGGCATGTTGAACAATGCCTGGGCAAGACCGTACTTTTTGAGCTGCGCCGCCACGGTTTCGGGCGGGTGGTCGTAGGCGCCGAGATATTCGACCGCCTTGAACCCGCATTCGGCGGCGGCGGCAAACCGGTCGAGAAAGCCCACCTCCTGGAAGATAAAGCTTAGATTGGCGGCGAATTTCGGCACGGCGCGTTCTCCCGGCGGTCAGGCCTCGCTATCGTCGTGTCCCCACCCGGCCCGCAAAACACAAGCCCCAGGCTGGCCGCCATCGATCATCGGAATGGGTTGACGATCACCACGCCGTCGACCCGTTGTCCGTGAGACATGTCTTCGGAATAGAGTTCCCGGCACCCGAGCGCCCGAGCGCCCGAGCGGCGGCAATGATGGCGCTGTCCCAGGTAAGAGAACCCGTGCGCGGCTTTGATCTCCAGTGCCGCTGAAAAAATGACGAGATCGATTTCTTGAACCCGAAACCGCGTCCAGGCGCGGATCAGGCCAGCGGCTGTCTCGTGCGGCACCGGGTCGGGCCGGGACGGCCGCGTCGCCTGGACGTAAAACTCCTGCAACACCTGGACAGACAGCGCACCATCGTTAAGATCGAGCAGGTCGACCGCTCGCTGGCGCTTTTCCATCTCGGCCGGATCGCGGCTGATCGATACAGCAAAATGTTCGTATCGAGAAAATGCGGCAGGCTCACCGCTCCCGCTCGTGCGCGTCCGCGCGCGAAAGACGATCCGAGCCGCGGAAGGAGGTGATCCTTTCTCGAAGCGCTTTCTCCTCACGCTTCAGTCGCTCGATATCGCTTGCACCTTTAGCCAACTCGACGAGAAACTGCCTGACCAGCGCCGATACCGAAGTTTCACGCTCGGCGGCGATCATGCGCGCCCGCCGGTAGGTGTCGTCGTCGAGTGAAACCGTGATGTTTTTCACAGCCGCACTTTAGCCGGACCCGGCAGGCCGCTCAACAGCCGATCCCGGTTTGCGGGTGACGTCCGGGGCCGCTAGTGTTCGCCATCCGCGGAACGACGCGCGAGGAGGCCACGAGTGGCCGTATTGCTGGGAGCGATCGCCGACGATTTCACCGGCGCCACCGATTTGTGCAATACGCTGGTGCGGCGCGGCATGCGCACCGTGCAATTGATCGATGTGCCGCCGCCCGGCGGCGAAATTCCTGATGCCGAGGCGGTGGTCGTGGCGTTGAAGAGCCGCACGATCCCGGCCGCAGACGCGATCGACAAGAGCCTGAAGGCGCTCGCCTGGCTGCAGCGGGCGGGGGCGCGGCAGATCCTGTTCAAATACTGCTCGACCTTCGATTCGACCGATGCCGGCAATATCGGCCCGGTCGCCGAGGCGCTGATGAACGCGCTCGGCGCCGATTTCACCTTGTTTTGTCCGGCCTTTCCGGAAGCGGGGCGGACGATCTTTCACGGCTACCTGTTTGTCGGCGACGCTTTGCTGTCGGAATCGGGGATGCGCGACCACCCGCTGACCCCGATGCGCGACCCCTCGCTGGTGCGGGTGCTGCAGCGCCAAAGCCGCGGCAGGGTCGGGCTGGTGCCGCAGGCGGTCGTCGCGCGCGGCGCCGGTGCGATCCGCGACGCTTTCGCCGGGCTGCGCCGGGACGGTTTTGCCCACGCGATCGTCGATGCTATCGAGGACCGCGATCTCGAAGCGATCGGCGAGGCCGCGGCCGACTTCAAGCTGATCACCGGCGGCTCGGGCATCGCCCTCAGCTTGCCGGAAAATTTCCGCCGCCGCGGCTTGCTCGGCGATGGCGCCGCCGCCGACGCCCTGCCGGCGATCTCGGGGCCGGCCGCGGTGTTGTCGGGCTCGTGCTCGACCGCGACCCTGGCTCAGGTCGCCCATATGCGCGAGCGGGCGCCGGCCTTTACGATCGACCCGGTCGCCGCCGCCGAAACCGATGTCGCGCAGCAGGCGCTCGCGTGGGCGAGGCCATTGCTCGGCGACCGCCCGATCCTGATCTCGGCGACGGCGCCGCCGGAAGAGGTCGCCGCGGCGCAGCGCCGGCTCGGCCGCGAGCGCGCCGGGGCGATCGTCGAGGAAACCCTTGCCGCGATCGCCCGCGGGCTTGCCGATGCCGGGGTGCGCCGGCTCGTCGTGGCCGGCGGCGAGACCGCGGGTGCGGTCGTGCAGGCGCTCGGCATTACCGGGTTGCGCATCGGCCGCCAGATCGACCCGGGGGTGCCGTGGACCGCGAGCCTGCCGAGAAACCCGGGCGAGCGCGCTATGGCGCTGGCGCTCAAATCAGGCAATTTCGGCGCCCCCGACTTTTTTCTGCGCGCCTTTTCCGTGCTGTCCGAAGGAGCGACGCGGTGAGCGACGCGAGAGAGCGCGAGGCGATCTGTTCGACCGGCGCCTCGATCTTTGAGCGCGGGCTGACCGCCGGGTCGTCGGGGAACATCAGCCTGCGGGTCACCGATGGCTGGCTGATGACGCCGACCAACGCCTCGCTCGGCCGGCTCGACCCGGCGCGGCTTTCAAAGCTCGACGCCGCCGGACGGCTGGTTTCGGGCGACCCGCCGACCAAGGAGAGCTTTCTGCACCGGGTCATGTACGAGGAGCGCGCCCAAACCGGCGCCGTCGTGCATCTGCATTCGACCCATTCGGTCGCGGTGTCGTGCCTCGCCGAGACCGACCCCGGCGACGTGTTGCCGCCGATCACCGCGTATTATGTGATGCGGGTCGGGCGGCTGCCGCTCGTCCCCTATTTCAAGCCCGGCGACCTGGCTTTGGCGGAGGCGGTGCGCGGGTTTGCCGGCAAGCACCATGCGGTATTGCTCGCCAATCACGGCCCGGTCGTCGCCGGCGCCAGCCTCGACGCCGCGGTCAACGCGATCGAGGAACTGGAAGAAACCGCAAAGCTCTACCTGATGCTGCGGGGCGCCAGGACCCGCTGGCTGACCCGCGCGCAAGTGGAGGAGCTTGACGAATGACGACAATCGCGGGTCTAGACTAAGACCAATGCGCCCGTGGTGCCGGCTGACGTGCGAAAATATCCCGGCGGCGATTTCCTGTCGGTGTCCGAAACCCCCAACATCCCAGCCGAGATGCGGCTGAGCTTTGCCCGGCTCGAACCGCTGGCGCCGACCGTAGTCCGGGCCGGGCCCGGCGAAACGCCGGTCTGCGGGGCCGGTCTCGCCTCCGGCTTCAAAGGCTGTCGGCAGCACCGCCCGTAGCCCGGCGAAGCCGGCGGCCGAGAAAGAGCGGCAGGCTCAGCGCCGGACGGCCGGCATGGAGCACGGTAACGGGCGCCAACACCTCGATCGACCGGAACAGCGTGCCAAAACGGGCCTGGATTTCCGCCGCCGACGTGTGCGGCGCGATGATCAGCACATCCGATCCGGCATAATCGGCGAGCGGCGCGATGATGCCGTATTCGCGCGGATCGGGGCCGAGGCACAGCACCCGCACCCGGCCGCCGAGCGCGTAGTCGATCTTGCCGGCGTCGAGCCAGCGGGTCGCTGCGACGACCAGCCCGGGCCGGTCGAGCAGCCCGCGTCGAGCGAGGTCGGGCCGCAGCGAGGTCCAGTCGACCGCCGCCATTGCCGGGTCCTGCGCCGCAAGCAAACGTGGGAACAGGCCGGCGAGCCAGTCGATGCGCACGTCGCTCGCGATCGCGGCCGCGCCGAAAACAACGAGTATCCCGGTCGCGACAGCCGACCGGCGAAGGGTGCGGCTGGTCGGCCAATGGCGGGCGATGGCGTCGCCGAGCAACGGCACCAGCATCAGATAGCCGGGTGCTGCCCAATGAAACAGGATGTGGCTCCACAGCGAAATCACCGTGAACAGCACGATCGGCGGCGCCGCCAGGCACAGCAGCAGCCAACGCCCGCGGTCGGCCGGTCCGCGGCGCAGCGCCCCGATCCCGAGCAGCACCAGAGGCAGCCAGATCCACGGCAGGAAATAGAGCGCCGCCCCACTGAGCGCGGCCAATGGTCCGAGCGGATAGAAATGTCCGCCGGCGCGCCCGCCCTGGAACACAAACGAGACCCAGCCGTGCCGGGCGTTCCAGATCAGCGCCGGCAGAAACAGAACGAGCGCCAGAACGCCCGCGGCATAGGGTTGCGGCCGCAGCAGCCAGCGCCGGCTTGCGGGCTCGGTCAGCAGAAACAGAAGCGCACCCGCGATTGTCAGCGCCGCCGAATATTTCGACGAGAGCGCGAGGCCGGCGCAGATCCCGGTCGAGAGCCACCAGCCCCAGGCGGCGCGCCGCTCGGCCGGCAAGGCGCGGACCAGGCACAGGGCAGCGCCGAGCAACGCCGCGGTCAGCGGGCCGTCGGGCAGGACCCAGCTCGCCGAGGTTACGCCGAGCACCGGCGCCGCGTTCATCGCCAGCGCCGCCCACAACCCGGCACGGTCGCCAAACAGCGACGCGGTCAGGCGGTACATCAGCACCGTCGAGAGCGCGAACAGCAGGATGAACGGCAGGCGCACGACAATCGCGGCCTCGCTGCCGGCGAGATGCGCCGCGCCCCAGGCCAGCCACCACGCGATCGGCGGATGGTCGAAATAGCTGAGCTGCAGCTGCCGCCCGGCCGCGACCATGTAGCTCTCGTCGACCCCGAGCCCGAGTGCCGCGGCAAACAGCAGCCGCGCCGCGAGCGTCGCGATGATCAGCACCGCCAAGGCGCCCGCCGGCGGCCTGACCCACGCGGCGGCAGAGTGCCGCCGGCGCGCTGGCAGGCTGTCCGCAGGTGTCCTCACTGGAACCGTCAAAGCCCTGGTGTCATCCGGCGAAAGCCCATATCCGCACCCGAGGCAAGCCGAGCCGCAAAGGATATAACGGACGCGATTCGTGGTTCGAGACGCGCCTGCGGCGCTCCTCACCATGAGGTATGTTGTCGGGACCAGTGCTTGCAACCGCTCGACAAGCCGGGCCGGGCCGTCGCCGTCGCGCGCGACGGAAGGCCTCACCGTTCGGCCGCAAATGCACGTCGAGCCGATCCTTCGCGACGTCGATCCCGACAAAATGCTCCATGTCCCGTCCCCGGCCTGCGCCGCGGCGGGCTCTTGCGCATGCGGGCTCGCCCGGCGGCCCCGGCGACTGTTCGGGCTGAGAGAAGCTGCGGATGGGGCACCGGCTCAGAAGCGGGCTCTTGCACCCGAGCAGGCGAGGGGCTCCCATCCGCCACCGCAACACCGACTCTACGCCCGCGCCGCGATGAAACAGAGATACAAGGAGGCGGCATTGCGCACCGGCATCGCCTGAAGCCTGGTGCTCGGTTTCACCATCCCGGCCGTCATTCAGGCGGTGGTGTCGACCGAGCAGATGCGCCGGGCGCTCGTGCACGACAGGGTGCGCGAGATCGCGCTGACGACGATCGCCGGTGCGGAGACGTCACCAAAAGCGGCCCTTACCGGGGTGCACATCGGTCGCTTGAGGCCTTCGTCATCGGTGCCGTCAGCCACCGTCCACCGGCATGCCCTCGGCCGCCATCATCGAGGATCGGCAGCACGATCAGGTCGGCGAACAGGAAGGCGACCACGCCGCCAAAGCTGATGCCGCCGTTCCACAACACGGCTGCGAGCGGCACGTTGCCGATCGAGCACACGAAGGAGACCACCGCCACCACCGGCCCGATCAGCGGCCCGACAACCTTCGACCAGACCGGGTCGTGCGACAGGAACAGGCCGGTCCAAAAGCCATGCGGCACCCAGGCGGCGAGCGCGCCGGCGATCAGCAGGCCCGCCACGATGTCCACCCAGACGCTCGCCCAATCCATGACGTAGAAATGGCTGATCGCGGTGAAGCCGCGGCCCGAGAGGGCGCGCGCGAGCACGCTGCCACCTGACAGCGACATGTCCATCGCGGCGTGGCCTTCCAGACGCCCGGCGATGCCACGCTCGGCCTGCTCTCGCGCTTGGGCCAGGCGCGCCGGCGTCATTGCGCGCCGCAGCAGCAGCACGAGCAGCACGATCATGATCGGGCCGCCGACGAACTCCGCCAGCGTGAACTGCCAGCCCATCAAAACCCAGAGAATGACGCCAAGCTCCAGCACCAGGTTGGTCGACGCGAACTGGAACGACATCGCCGCGACAAAGTCGGCGCCCTTGCGGAATAGCGAGCGCGCGAGGGCGACGGCGGCGTAGGAGCAGGAGGACGAGGCCGCGCCGAGAACGCTGGCCAGCAGGATGGTGCGCGGGCGGCTGTCCGGCAGAAGCCGGCTCATCTCGCCTTTGGTGACCACGGCCTGCACGACCCCGGAGAGCGCAAAACCCAGCACCAGGGCCCAGAAAATCTCCCAGCCCATCATAAACGCCATGCCGAGCGCGGCGGTGATCGCGCCCAGGACGCCGTGGCTCACGGAATTGCTCCCCGCGCGGTCATCGTCGGTCTACACCCAAATCGGCGGGACGTTTGCCGATCGGATAGGTGCGCTGGTAACGGCGGATCGGGCGGTCTCGCGGGTTCTGATGGTCAAGCTGCAACTCCTCGGCGTCACCTGTCCTGCCTGCCGGTCGGCAAGCGGGACGTCCGATGCCGCCCAATTCCGCCTTTAAAGAAGAGGTATTTGACAAGGGCCGCGACCGCCAACACAAGGACGACAACGACGATGAGCCCAGACGAGGCCCATGCCCCACATCATGCCGCCCATGTTGCTCATCATCGCGTGTGTCCCCCTCTTCAGCCTGGCCGTGCTGCTTGCTTCTGCGACGCGAGGCGCGCACGCAACGCAGCAGCCAGCTGGTCGGCGCTGCTGTCCGGGCGAAAAAGCGCATCCAGCTTGCCGCTCGGATTTATCAAGTAGAGAAAGGTCGAATGGCCGACGAGGTCGGCGCCGAACTTTTCATGTTCGGCTGGGGAGTAGTAGACCCGGTAGGCCTTTGCCGCGGCGGCGATCTGCTCGGGGCTTCCGGTTGGTCCGATGATGCGTGAACCGAAATTGGCGAGAGAGCTGGCGAGCCGGTCCGGTGTGTCGCGGACGGGATCGACGATGATGAACAGCGGGGCGATCCGGTCGGCAAGCGGCCCCAGCGCGTCCAGCGCCGTTGCCATCTTTTGCAAGGTCAACGGGCATTCGTCGGCGCAGTCGGTGTAGCCGAAGAACACCAGCACCCAGCGGCCCTGGTTGGCCGCGTCTGTGACTGGACGGCCGTTATGATCGACCAAGTTGAACGGACCGCCAATCAAGACGCCGGTTCCGGCTACGGTTCCGGCCGGAGCATTGTCCGCGACGGGCCGAAACTGATGCCGGAGGCTCACCTCCGGGTCGAATGTGACGAACACAATTCCGAAGGTGATCAGCCCGATCAGCCCAAGCGTGGTCCAGCGAATGATCAGCAGAGTCCTCGTCGAGATCATATTGGCCTCGCGGCCTTCGTAGAGGAAGCTGTGGGTCCGCGGCCCGGGCAGCCGCGCACATTGCAGCGAGGCGATCCGGAACCCGCTGCCGGAAATCAGCTCGTCGATCTTGCGGTTGAGACGGCAGCCGCCGGCGATGCGGGACCACAGCGGGTCGAGCCGGTCCTGCCATCGGGCGACACCCGGCTCCGGCGCTCGTCCGTGCTCGACGAAGAGCAGGGTTCCGCCCGGTTTCAACACCCGGCGCATCTCGGCCAGGGCGCGCGGCGCATCGGGGATCGTGCACAGCGTCCGGGTCGTGACCACGGTATCGACGCTGGCGTTATCGAGCGGCAGGGTCTCGGCCGAGGCTTCGAGGAGCTCGACCGGAACCGATGCGCCGGCAGCTCGCCCGCGCGCCATGTGCAACAGCTCGGGCGAGGGCTCCAGCCCGATGACGGAGCGGGCGGTCGATTGGTAGAGCGGCAGGTTGAGGCCGGAGCCGATACCGATTTCCAACACCCTTCCTTCGGCGGCGCCGATCAGACGCTGCCGGAACGGCGTCAGCTGCTTCTGCCGCATCGCCAGATGTACCAGGCTCGGCAGCACGTAACGCCGATAAAAGCTCATTTCGAAGCTTTCTGATGTCGCGGCGAACCGGCTGTGGCGCGCCGGAACGCAGCCATTACCGCGCCCGAGGTCAAGAGCTCGGGCAAGGCGACACCGGCGGGGGCTCCGGGTCCGTAGACCACGTCGAGCGGCACGCCGTAACGGCCGAAGCTCTGCAGATAGGCGGTCACCGCCGGATCGGGGCGCGTCCAGTCGGCCCGCATCGCCGCGACGCCCGGTTCCCGAAGCTTGTCCGCGACCGGCGGCCGGTCCAGCACCGTCAGCGACAAAACCGACGAGGGGGACAATAATCCATTGCGGAAGCGGCGACAGCCCGGTACCCAGGAGCGGCACGCGCGGCATGGCCGGCGCGTAGGCCCAGCTCCCGCGAACCGCGACGTTCAGCCATTCGCTGGATACCGTGTACCCAACACCGAGCAGAATGGTGGCGGTCGCGACCCGCGCCTAGCCCCGTGGCGGCCGGGAGCGACCCGCGACCATGATACCGAGCCCTAGGGTCGCGGAAGCGATCAGCAGGTCGCCGGCCCAGCAATGGAGCGCGGCAAAGGCCAGGTATGCCGGGCTCGCCGTCCGCCACAGCGTGTACAGCGGAAGCTGGACCGCCTCCCAGACCAGGTTTCCGACGGCGACCACCCCGAGGTAGCGGACGACCGCGCGCTTGGCGGAGGGGCCGTCAACAATGCGCGAGCCGCCGGCACCCCCCACCTGCACGGCGTCAGTTCGGCATCGATGGGCCGCCGCGTGGATGCGTTTGCCATTGGCTGTTCGGCCGCCCGCCGCCGTTGTTCATCGACTGCATCATGCCGCCGCAGCCGCCGGACATCATGCCCCCGGACATCATCCCGTGCCCCATGCGGCCCGTGCCCATGCCCTGATCCGGCGTCGTCTGCGATCCGCCGGGCGCCTCGGCGAGCGCAGGCACGATCAGGCCTCCGAGACCGGCGGCCAGCGCCGCTGCGATCAGCGTGTGTCGGATTCTCATGTCAGGTCTCCATGGTTGATTGTGCGACAGTCGAACTCTCGACCCGTTCAGGATCAGCTTGCATCGACGGCGTCACTGCGCTGGACGCGCCGCACGAGCGGCCACCCATCCGGTGCATGCACGGGCCAAGGCCGCACATCGCGGCGCAAGGTGCGGCGCTGAGAAGCAAAGGTGCTACGCCGATCGCCACCAGCCAGCTCCACTGCCAGGCCAACGCGACGGCGATCACGCCGAGCGCGACGGCGCCGAGCGCAAGTCGGCCGCGAACAAGGCGGGTGACCGACCAGCCCGTCGCCGCGCCGGTCGGGAGGGATGCGGTCGTGTCCATATCGGGGGCTCTCCCTAATCCACATCGAAGAGGCGTGGCGCCTTGCCGTCCTTGCTGATCGCATAGACAATCAGCGATCCGGTCTTCTCGCCGGACATGCCGGGCGATCCGGGCGGCATGCCGGGCAGCGTAATGCCGACGATCGCGGGCTTTTCCTCAAGCAGCTTGCGGATGGTCTTGACCGGCACATGGCCGTCGACGACGTAGCTGCCGATGAAGCTGGTATGGCATCCTTGTAAATCCGCCGGAATGCCGGCCTTGCGGCTGATCTCGGCGAGGTCGTTGGTCGCCTTCACCTCGACCTTGAAGCCATTCTGGTCGAGGTAGCGCGCGTAGGATTTGCAGCAGGTGCATTGCGGGTTTTTGTACAACGTCACCAGGATCGGCGCCGCGGCATGTGCCCGCATCGGCGCTACGAGCGCGCCGGCCGGCACCGCCATAGCCATCAGCATTACAAAGTCGCGTCGGGTCATCGTCTGGTTCTCCCTTTCATTGGCAGGCACGCTTGATGGCGGTGTCGATCTCCTCGGGTCGGGAGAAGATCACCGTGGCACGGTCGCCGAGCATCCCGGCCGGCATGATCGCCGGCACGCCGGATCGCGGGCCACGCGCGCTCCGGTCGGTCTCGAAACGCAAATTGCGCTCCCAGAACGGGCGCGTTGCGCCATCCTGAGTGGCGACGCGATAGGTGTCGCCGCACAGGCCGATCCCGCGCACCTGCCGTCCGGGAGGTTCGGTCTTCAGATCGGGATCCACGGTTTCGGGCACCGTGGCGGCAGCGCCGGTCGGTCCGTTCGGACCGGCCAGGTGCAGCAGGGCGATCAGGTCGGCGCGCACGTTTGGATGCCGCGGATCGTCATCAGATTATGCGGGATGAAAGCGGCCGGATCAGCGAGCCAGGCATCGAGGGTCTGCTCGTTCCAGACCACGCTCGCGCCAGCGAGCGCCGCCGAGTAGCGCGGAAAATTCGGCAAGCTGCCTGCCTTGCGGCCCCAGATGCCGGCAAGGCTCGGGCCGCTCATATTCACCTCGGGCCGCAGCGAATGGCAGGCGGCGCACAGCCTGAACGCCCTGGCGCCATCGCCGGCGTCGCCCGCCGCCGCGGCGACAGCAGTGACGATCGGCCAGAATAGAGCGAGGCCGGCGAGCAGGCCGCAGATGGTCGGGCGCATCACGTCACCCGGATGGTGGTCATCAAGCCGCCGATCTGGTGCTCCATGATGTGGCAGTGCAGCATCCAGTCGCCCGGATTGTCGGCGACAAACGCGACCCGCACCTGCTCGCGCGGCCGTACCAGCACGGTGTCGCCCCACTCGTCATGCGGCACCGGCGCGCCGTCGCGCCTGAGGACGTGAAAGCTGTGGCCATGCAGGTGCATCGGGTGCCACCAGGCGGTCTCGTTCTTGAAGTCGAGCACGCAGCTGCGCCCGCGCGCGATGCGGAATAGCGGCGGCATCTTCGTGTTGCCGTCGCCGGTCATCGACTGGCCGTTGATCGCCCAGGCGGCGCCGGAGCCCATGCCCATCATGCCGCCGCCACCCATGCCGCCCATCATCCCGCCTTGCATGCGGACCTGGTGGACTACGGCGGACGCCAGGTCCGGGCGCGGCACCGGATTGGGCGGTAGGTGCCGCGGCGCATCCGACGGGTGCCGGCGGAGCGGCGGGGCCGCGCCGTAGGACAGGTGAACCAGCGTGCACGACAGACCACCGTAGAAATCGTCCACCACCCAATAGGACCGTCCGGGCTCGCCCTGCATGTCCAGCATCACGTCGGCGCGCATCGCCGGGCCAAGCAGAAGGCGGCCGTCCGCCGGCTCATGCGGGTCGCAGGGCTGGCCGTCGAGCGCGACGATGACCGGCCGGTGGCCCTCGAAGCGCAATGCCATGATCCGGGCGATCGCCGCATTTATGAGCCGCAGCCTGATCCGCTCGCCGGCGCGCACCGGCAGGCTGTCGGGCACCTGGCCGTTGATCGTGACGGTGTTGCCGACGCGGCCGTCCATCGCGATTTCCATGCGGTTGTTGAATCCCGACGCAATCTGGGCATCGGCTTCCAACCGCCAGTCCTGGATCGTCCACAGCAGATCGCGGTCTACGGCCGGCGGGGCGGGCTCGTCGATGATCAGCGCGCCGGCGAGGCCCCGGCCCATCTGCACCAGGCTGTCGTCGTGCGAGTGATACCAGAATGTCCCGGCATCAGGCGGGGTGAAGGCATAGTCGAAATGTCCCCCCGGCGGGATCGGCGGCTGGGTGATGCCCGGCACGCCGTCCATCGCGTTCGGCAGGCGGATGCCGTGCCAATGCACCGTGGTGGTCTCGGCCAACCGGTTCTCGACCGTGGCCCGGAACGGCGTGCCTTGGCGCAGCCGCAGCACAGGGCCTGGCTCGACGCCGTTATAGGTCCAGACCTCCGTCTTTGGGACCTCGCCACCGACCATGTCGGCGCGCGCCGGGCCAGGTTGCAATAAGGTGGTCAGACCGCCCGCCGCCTCCGGATGCCCAGCGCCAAGAACGGGTCGGGAGAAAGCGGCGAGAGCACATGCAGCTCCCGTCTGGAGAAGTCGCCGGCGGCCCACGGCCGGGGCGGAGATGAATGGCATGCCAAATCGTCCTCATCGTGCCCGGCTTCTCGCCTGCGGGAGAGTGGCAAACGGGCACCTGCCCACGCGAGAGCGCGGGCTCATAGCGGCTCGGAGCCGCTGCCGGTCCGAGCCGGCCTGCGGCTTAGAGGAGGACGGTCGGTTTTGGTGGGAACGGGTCGGGAGCGGGCCCGCGATCGGTCCAGCGCGTCGGCGGCGCTATCGCATAGACAACCCGCAAGAAAGCCGGCCCATGCGCCAGCACCGCGGCCGCCGGCATCGCCAGCGGGCCGGCACAGGCCAAAATCTGGCAAGCCGGCATCTTGCCTAGGTTGATATCGCCGCTCATGGGGTGCTGCGGGCAGCTCGGACACGGGTTGTGAGCGGCCGTCCCGTTCACGGCCGACGGCATCGGCATGGCGTGCAGCCCGATCGGCATCGTCGCCGCCAGGGCGAAGACGAGGGCGATCAGCACGCGCGTGACCCGTCCGAGCATTGCGGAGAGGCACTGCCGGCCCGCGCCCGATTCAAGCGCCTTCCGCACGAAGGGTGCTGGCGGCCGGCTTCATGCGACCACGGCCGCTAATCGGCGGCAGCCTCGAGCGCCGGCGGCAAAGTCGCGACCTATGCGATTCCGCCAAGCGCGCGGATACGCCAAGTAACCGACTCCGAGCCATTGCCGATCCCATCAAACGTGTGAGGAAGAAGGGCGCGCGCGCCCACAAGCAGAAGAGCCGCGCGCCTGGAGTTTCAGATTTCGCGAAGCTCGCCGCGCTTGATCAGGCCGACGAGCTCATTCCATTCGGCGTGTGTCAGCCGAACCGTATTCTCGTCCTCGCCGATCGTGACGCCGCGGTCGGTGATCTCGACTTCCGGGCATTCGGTGCAATACGCGCACAGCGTGACTTTGACGGGTTCCATCGCATCCTTCCTCCTTGACCTGTCTACACGAGCACTCTACGGTCTGTAGTCGCTACAGACTCAAGCGGTTTTTTGGCCTATGGCTCAGAGGCTGACGATCCAGATCGGTGAGCTGTCGAGGCGGACCGGCTGCAACATCGAGACGATCCGCTACTACGAACGGATAGGTCTGCTCCCGGCTCCGGCAAGAAGCGCCGGACGCTATCGCGTCTACCAGACCACGGACGTTCGGCGGCTGGCCTTCATTCGCCGGGCGCGCGAGCTGGGCTTCACGCTCGATGCCGTGCGTGCTCTGCTGGCGCTTTCAGATGATGGCTGTGCCGCATGCCCGGAAGCACGCCAGCTGGCGGCCGGTCATCTTGCCGAGGTTCGCGCAAAAATCGCCGGCCTTCGGGCTATGGAGCGCATCCTGGCGGATGCCGTGCGGCGCTGCGCTGCCGGCGAGCTGCCCGGATATCCGATAATAGACGCGCTCTCGGCCGCCTGAATTTGCGGAAAACCGCGGGCTTTGGACGTTGGCCCGATGCCGCTTGCAATAAGCTTGGCTACTTTGGTGCGGTCGGCTTGGCCTCGCTTGTCGTCTCTTTCACCCTGACGCCACAGACCTTCTCAGGCTATACGGCACCGGTCGCCGTTAATGTCTATGGCAACGATCTGAACGCCATCGACGCTACCGCGCGACAAGTTCTCGATATGCTGCGCGGCATCCCGGGTGCCACCTCGGTCCAGATCCAATCGCCGCCGGGCCTGCCGCAACTCGCCATCGAGCTTCACCGCGACGGTCTGGAACGCTGGGGCCTCGATCCCGTCCAGGTTCTCGACGCGATCCACACCGCGTATCAGGCGACATCGTCGGGCAGACCTATGAAGGCGATCGGGTGTTCGCTCGCCGCGCGCTTTCAGCGTCCGCTGCCGATCATCTTCGGCATTCTCCTCGCCGCACTCGCCAACCATGCCGTCGCCGGTTTGGTGGGGAAGTATTTCGGCGACCTGCTGAGCGGCCCGTGGCTGCGGTGGATTCTCGTTCCTGAGCGTCGCGGTGTGGGCGCTGTTTCCCGATAAGTATCAGGGTGGCGCCGTGGCGACCCGACGTGCGGGAGCATTTACCCCGACGTTCGTTGCCGTTTTTCTCGCGGAGATCGGCGATAAGACGCAAATCGCCACGATCGGCCTCGCTGCACGGTTCGAAGCCTTTTATCCGGTCGTTCTCGGCACGACGCTCGGCATGATGCTGGCCAATATTCCCGCCGTGCTCATAGGGGGCGATCGCAAACAAACTGCCGATAAAGGCCATCCGCTTTACAGCCGCCATCGTGTTCGCCGCGCTCGGCTCTCACTCTCGCCGGCGTTCGCCGATAGAGCCGGTTGAAGGGTGAGTAGTCTATTCTTGATAACCGATTTATCAAGAATGAATACGCCCATGACCGACCAACTTCCGATCGAGATCGTTTCGTCAAATCGCCTGCTGACCGCCGCGGAATTTCGCCGGCTCGCGGACGTCCCCGGAGATCGAGTGATTTGCCAATATCCGTAACGGCAGGACTCGACGCGCCTACGAAAACGCCATTCGCGATTTCATGCGCTTCGCTGGCGTCGTCAGGCCGAAAGAATTCCGCACTGTGAGCCGCGCCCATGTCATCGCCTGGCGCGACGACCTGGCGCGGCGCGAGCTCGGCGGCGCCACAGTCCGGCATCGTCTCGCGGCGCTGTCGTCGCTGTTCGAAGATCTGTGCGAGAAGAACGCCGTGACCCATAACCCGGTCAAAGGCGTCAAGCGGCCGAGGGCCGAAAGCGGCGAAGGCAAGACGCCGGCGATCGGCGACCACCAAGCGCGCGAACTGCTCGCCGCGCCCGGCGCGGAAACCATCAAAGAGAAGCGAGATCGCGCGATCCTGTCGATGCTGCTCTATCACGCGCTCCGGCGTGAGGAGTTGTGCAAGCTGAAGGTTCGGGATTTCCGACACGCGCGCCGCGGCGTCCCGCATCTAGCTAATGGTTCGTACCGATTTGGAGCCGCATGATCGCCTGTGGATCTCTGCCGGCAGTTTGGGTTGTCACGGGGCTGTCTTTGAGTTCTCTCGCCGGTGCTCCTTTAGATGGCACACGCCGGTTGCGGTTCGACGAATTGGCCAGCTTGCCCAGGTTCTGTGCGATCGCGGCGAGGAGGAATTCGTCTTTCGCACTCGAAGGGCCGCGCACTCGCAATCGAACGAGCCTGATTGACGGTTACTGCCAGGTATGTTGCTGATCGTCCCTTCGTGACGAGGAAGTCCAATGAGTGTTGGCGCTTCCGGGCCGCTGGTCGTGACCTATCCGCTGAGCGAGCGCAGCCGCGCAATCGTTGCCGAGGAACTGCGCGGCACGGCCGCAGCGGTCTACCTCGCCGACTTGGCGCCGCCGGGGCGCGCGGTGGCGTTGCGCGGCGCCGGCGCGCTCTTCAATGCCCATTACGGCGACGATCCGGGAAGCAAGTTCTACACGCACCTCTCCGACCGCTTCACGCCATTCTACACCAAAATGACCGCATCGAGCGCGCGAGGCCCCGCATGTCTTTGATGGCCTCTTGTATCACCAGAGCGAGGCCACGGTCCGCCGCCACCACACCGACGGCGGCGGCGATTCCGATCACGTCTTCGCGCTCCTCGCCCTGCTCGGCTTTCAGTTCGCCGCGCATCCCGGATTTGAAGCACCGCCGGCTCTACAGCTTCGCCAAGCCGTCAGCCTATCCGGCGCTCGAACGGTTGATCGCCGGCCGCATAACGTCGCGCTGATCCGCGCTCACTGGTCGGAAATTCTCCGGATCGCCACCTCGATCCGCACCGGTACGGTGACGGCCTCCTTTGCGGTCGCGTCACCGCCGCGAGGTATTCGCGCAATACCTGCAAGCTGATCCACAAAGGCGAACCTTCATTCCCCAGCCGTGTTGGCGCGCGTTCGGCGACCTCATGCTGAGCGGAAAGAGGGGCGTGGCATAGACAAGAACATTCGTATCGACGAAAACCGGATCAGCGGCCATCGTCGCCATACATATCCTCACGACGAAGGGAGATGCTGTCGTCCCATGGTATGTCCTGGGACGGAAGGTCCTCGACCCTGAACTTCTTGGTCGGCGTTTGCCGCGGGGGTGAAGGCGCCAAGGTGATCATAGCCTCGTGCTCGCCCGGGGCACCTCGGGCGGGGCGACGCCAGTGATACGGTGGTCGCGGCCGACCCGGATGCGCGTGTGGATTGGGGTCATCACGGTTCCTCAGATAAGCAATCGAGGGTGAATCTAGCAGGGCCTGGCCGCCAAGAGTTTTATACCGTTCCAATCGAGAAAATGGCAGACACGCCTCGGCCTGGCTATCGCATACGAGGTTGCTTGAGGGCGATGCCAGCCGCGGCGTGCGCACACCGCTTGTCTTCGGCGACTAGAATTCGCTTTCCTCTCAGCATGGCCGCCACCTGATGAACGGCGGGCCCACGGAACCCGTGCGGATGTGGGCGAAAGCCCCGCCCGGCGGAGCCGGACTGCTTTAGCTACATCGAGGGTTGGTATAACCCGATGCGACTGCATTCGGGCCTGGGGTACCGCTCGCCGATAACCTACGAAGCCGACATGCAGGCCACCATGACCACGACCTAACCCGCAAGCCGACTAACCGTCCACTGAAACGGGGCAACCTCAAGCTTCTCGGCGACCAGGCTGTCCAGCAGAGCGACATTCTCGAGCCAGCCGCCATCGTCCTGCTGAAAAAGATCGCGCATGACGATGCCGCCCGCCTGCTCATAGGCATCGAGGCCGGCGAACAGGGCGCGCTTGTCCGATGCGCGCACGGTGCGCTCCGTTAACATACGGCGGATCTGATATGGCTCCTGGCTATAGGAGCGCTGAAGCGTTTCCCAGACCTGCTCCTGACGCGCGTGATCGGTCGTCACCGTGAACGCCACGAGCTGTTCGAGCGACATGCCGTCTTCGGCATAGACGTCGAGCAGCTTCTCCGACACAGCTGCGAGACGCAGTCGCTGCTGCACCACGTTTACGCCGACGAAGAAGGCGGCGGCGATCTCTTCCTCGGACTGGCCTTTCTGGCGCAAGGCCTGGAAGGCGCGGAATTGGTCGAGAGGATGCAGCGGAGCGCGTGGACGTTCTCGGCCAACGAGTCTTCCTCGGCGGAGATGTCGACGCTGGGATTGCGCACGACGCAGGGCACCGGCGCGGTCTTGGCGAGACGCTTCTGTTTGACGAGAAGCTGGAGGGCCCGGTAGCGCCGCCCGCCGGCCGGGACCTCGAACATGCCGGTCTCGATGCCTTCGGCGTCAAGAACCGGGCGGACGTTGAGGCCTTGCAGGAGCGTGCGCCGGGCGATGTCCTCTGCCAGCTCCTCGATCGAGACGCCGGCCTTCCCGCGCCGGAGGTTCGACTGCGACAGAACAAGCTTGTTGAAGGGGATGTCGCGCGACGACGACAGGGTGATCTTCTGAACAGTAGTTGCCATCGGGATGGTCTCCGCCACGGGCGCCGAAAGACTCTCTCTCGGCTTCCAACCCGTCACGAAGACCGGCGCAGCCCTCTTCCTCTGGAACGCGGCGGACCCGCCGAGGAGGAGACACGCATCGACACA
Source organism: uncultured Alphaproteobacteria bacterium (assembly GCA_963712825.1). Lineage (GTDB taxonomy): Bacteria > Pseudomonadota > Alphaproteobacteria > ATCC43930 > CGMCC-115725 > AP-15. The sequence goes on along the minus strand of CAVQJP010000023.1, from coordinate 64,894 downwards.
AATCCGGCTTTGCCGTGATGGCCTGTTGACTACTGCAACGAAAGCGCATCACGCGGCCTCTCTTTCGTTTTCGGTGGAGGCCCGCGCGTCGTCCCCAGGAAGAAAGGCGAGGAGGAAGTCTGCGGCCTTGCTCGCCTGCGAGGCGGCGCGGACGATGGCGCGATTGTCCTCGCGCAGCACTTCGAGCCAGGAGCCGATGTAGTCGGCATGGCGCACCGTCGGCACGATGCCGAGCGAGGCGCAGCAAAACGCGGCGTTCATCTCCGCCACCAACTCTTCGAAGGCGTACTTCTTCGAGCCAAAGGAGCCGGAAAGATCACGATTGAGCCGGTGTGGGGCGCCGCTGGCGTGACCGAGCTCGTGTAGCGCCGTCCTGTGCCAATCGGCTCGAAATACGCTTGCGGCGGCGGGACCTGCACGTAGTCTTGCGCGGGCACGTAAAAGGCCGGCTGCCGCCGATGCGGAAATCGATGCCGCTCGCCTTGATCAACGCCTCGACCCTGGGCTCGATCAGCCTTGGCTCCGGCGGCGGTGTGGCGACCACGAGATCCTCCGGCAGACCTTCGCATTGCGCCAGGTTGAAGACAGTGAAGCGCTTGAGGACGGGATCGTTTGCGCTTCCTCGCCGGTCTCTCGCGCCCGCTTCTTCTCGTCGTCGGGAGTGAAGCGGTCGGCATAGACGACCGTGGTGCCATGCTCGCCCTTGCGGACATTGCCGCCGAGCCGAGGGCCTGGCGAAATGTCAGCCAGCTCTGGACCGGAAAGCCGTGCTCGATTACCGAACCCCAAAGAGTTGGCACGTTAATGCCGGAATAGAACCGGCCGGTGCTGGCGTTCTTCGGCATGGCGAGCGGCGCCTTCGCCGTCGCCGTTCCCCGGGGCTGGACCCAGGGCACGCGGCCGGCCTCCAGCTCGGTGATGATCTTGGTGGTGATTTCGTCGTAGAGGTTCGTCCGGTCGGAGCCGGAACGGGCGCGAGCGGTCTGTTTGGACATTGCGGACCTCCGCGACGAGCGCCGCGAGCCTCTCTCGCGAGCTCAACCCGTCACGGAAAACCCGTCCGCACTCTCCCTCTCGGGGCGTTGCGGGGTGTCCCCGCAGATGGGGTCGGCCGAGACACGCGGCTCGGCCGCAGGGGAAGGCTTTCCCCTTCAAATGACAGTCGGGTCGTAGGAGCTCCGCCTCCGGGGCATTTGGCCTCGGCAAGCGGCATTGATCTGGCGTTGATGGCCAAGGCAGCGATGTCGTGTATGGTCGTACTGCCTCAGGATAGTCGCGCTGATCGGGTTATTGGCGTTGGCCTCGCCTACGGCTCTCGCGGAGGATGCAGCCGGGCGGTATCAGGCGATTGTGATCCCGCAGAATGGCGGAGGTAGCAGGGTTCTGTTTCTGGACACACGCGACGGCCAGCTTTGGACGTGGCGGCATCTTGAATCGGCGAGCGGGGATACCGGGATTACCTACCTCGGGAAGTTGGTTCCGGGTACCGAGCCGGGTGATGTCGGTCCAGCATTTTCCCGCCGCGCTTCCATGATGCCTGTTACAATTCAAACTGCGACACTACCCCAGCGTCACCTGACGATGACTGGCACGCCGCTGAATTCGGTCCAGCTCATCACGGGTGCGGTGCTGGATCATCTCGATGCGCAACTCGAGAGTGATGAGGGCACGCCACGGATCGCTTCGATCCGCGCCTTGTATCGCCGACGGCGAACCCTGTTCGACCATCAGCAGGCTGCCGTAAAGGTTCTCGGCTTTCGCCATCTGCACGAGCAGGCTGAGCCTGGCCTGATTGCCTCGCTGCGGCGAGCGGCGGCCGATACCTTCGAGGGCGATGCGTTCGTGGTCAGCGCCCGTGTCTGGTTGTTTGAGCATCGTTACGTCATCTTGCGGCGGCGTCGACTGCGGCGGCTGGCTGTCGCGGCACGCCGGCATCATGACGCGATCCCTATCGGGCGATGCGCTACAGCTCACCGCGATTTTTGGCGGCGGCGCATGCGATTGGCTTGGATCTCTCCGCCAACCCACGGCTGACGGACGGAAGGTCGTGTCCCTTGGAGTTGTGTAGGAGCTGTGGGTAAGTAGCCCGTCGCAGCGACCGCCAAGAGTTTGGCGGCGGCGGGCTACTTATCCACAGCGGTGGTCATCGTGAATCGCCGGTAGGGTTTGGTTGGCACCGTTCAACCGAACCGAGGACCCGACGATGACCGACGAGATGATGAGCCTTCGCGCTCTGCTGGAGAAGAGTTCCGATGCCGATCTGCTGCGCGAGATGATCGGCTTCACGGCGCACCGGCTGATGGAGCTCGAGGTTGCCGGGCTGACCGGTGCCGGCCATGGCGAGCGCAGCCCAGAACGGCTCACTTGGCGCAACGGCTACCGCGATCGCGACTGGGAGACCCGCGCCGGCACCGTCGAACTGCGCATCCCCCGGCTCAGAAAGGACAGCTACTTCCCGGGCTTTCTCGAGCCGCGCCGGATGGCCGAGAAGGCGCTGACGGCGGTCATCCAGGAAGCCTGCATCCAGGGTGTTTCGACCCGCTCGGTCGACGCGCTGGTCCAGGCGATGGGCATGACCGGCATCGCCAAGAGCCAGGTCTCTCGGCTGTGCGGCGAGATCGACGACAAGGTGCACACCTTCCTCAACCGGCCGGTGGAAGGCGATTGGCCGTATCTCTGGCTCGATGCCACTTATGTGAAGGTGCGCGTGGCGGAGCGCGGAATGCGTCGTGGCGAGCATTGGCGTGCTTGATCGCGCTTTGGCATAGTGGCTGATCAGAGGGCGTCGAAAGCTGAGAGCGGGCCAAGCGGACATGCAAGCCTACGATTACATTGTTGTCGGCGCCGGTTCGTCCGGCGCGGCCGTCGCGAACCGACTGTCGGCAGACCCGCGCAACGAGGTGTTGTTGCTTGAAGCCGGGCGGGCGAGCCATCCCTGGTCCCCTATCCCGATCGGAATGGCCCGGCTGATCACCAATCCTGCCGCCAACTGGCTCTATTCCTCCGAGCCCGAGCCGAGCACAAATGGCCGCCGGCTACCGGTGCCGCGCGGCAAATTGCTCGGCGGTTCCAGCTCGATTAACGGAATGGTGTTTGTCCGCGGCCAGGCCCAGGACTTCGACACCTGGGCGCAGCTGGGCAACCGGGGCTGGAGCTACACAGAAGTCCTGCCTTTCTTCAAGCGCATGGAAAGTTATTTCGGCGAGGGCAACGATGCCTTTCGCGGCCGCGAGGGCCCGTTGCGCGTCACCAACCCGGAACCGCGCGATCCGCTTTTCGCGACGATCATCAACGCGGCGGCGCAGGTCGGCATCCGGTACAACCCGGATTACAACGGCGCCAGCCAAGACGGCATCGCGATGAGCCAGGCGACGATTGCCGGCGGCCGCCGCATGAGTACGGCGCGGTGCTATCTCGATCCGGTCCGCAACCGCCGGAACCTGCGGATTGAGACCGAGGCCTTGACCGAAGGGCTGATGCTCGACGGGAAGCGCTGCGCGGGCGTCCGCTATTCCGTCGCCGGCGAGGTGCGTGAGGCTCGGACGGGGCGCGCGGTGGTGGTCAGCGCCGGCGCGTTCAACTCGCCGCAATTGCTGGAGTTATCCGGCATCGGCCAGCCCGAACGCTTGCGCAAACTCGGCATCGAGGTGCGCCATGAGCTGCCCGGTGTCGGCGAGAACCTGCGCGACCATTACGTTCCGCGTACCCGCTGGCTGGTCGGCAAAAAAGGTATCACCTTCAACGACCGGGGGCGTGGCGTCGGTCTGGCGCACCAGGTGCTGCGCTACATGCTGTTCCGGCAGGGCATGCTGGCGATGACCGGCGCCCCGATCCGCGCGTTCGTGCGCTCGCGCGAGGGCCTGGAGGCGCCGGACCTGATGCTGGGCTGGATCCCGATGCTGACCGAGCCCAGCCCGCGAGGCCCGAGGATATCGCGGCGGTCAGGTCTGACCCTTTATGCCCACGCGATGCGCCCGGAGAGCAAGGGACACGTTCACATCACCGCGGCCGACGCGCGCAGACCGCCGGCGATCAATTTCAATTTTCTGTCGTCGCCGCCCGATGCGGAGCTGACCGTGCGCGCCGTCCGCGTCGCCTGCGCGATCATGACCGCCCCCGCGATGACCCCCTTTCAGGTGGACGAAATCGCGCCGGGGTTCGATCGGACCACCGATGACGAAATCCTCGACTGGGTGAAGCAGGCCGCAGAAACCACCTACCACCCGGTCGGCACCTGCAAGATGGGGTCCGACCCGATGGCAGTCGTCGATGCCCAGCTTCGCGTCCACGGCATTGCGGGCCTGCGGGTCGCCGACGCCTCGATCATGCCGACGCTGACATCGGGCAATACCAATGCGCCGTCGATCATGATCGGTGAAAAGGCTGCAGAGATGATGCTGAATACCCCGGTGTAGATCCAAAGCCCGCCGAGGTGTTTCGACGTTGTCGTCGTCGAACCCACGGCCGCAGGTCGGACGAAAATCTCTATCTCTGCTGCTCACTGGAGTTCCTGGGTCGAGTAGAATACTCCCACTCTGAAATGAGGCGGTGTGATCGTCAACGCGTTCCACTGCTTGGACGGCGGCCGCGGAAGGGATAGCCCACCACGACACCCGCGGCTAACTTCTCCTCACCGCCTGCGCACCGACTCCACCATTCGCGTAACAATCTGCTCCAGAATCGGCGCCGGCGTCGCGAAATTCAGCCGCGCGAAGCCAGTGTATTCCGCCCCAAACGTCCCGCCAAAATTCAGCCCGACCCTCGCATGATCCAGGAAGAACTCCCCAGCGGAGCACGGCAGGTCCAGGGCGCGACAGTCGAGCCAGGCCAGATACGTCGCCTCGGGCACCCGCATCGTCACGCCCGGAAGGTCGGCTTCGATGGTGTGCGCCAGCCAATCGCGGTTCGCGCGCAACTGTGCGAGAATCTCGTCCAGCCAGTTCTGTCCGTCGTCCCAGGCCGCGACGGTGGCATCGACACCCGTCACGCCTGGTGAGCCGAGCAATCGTGACGGGATGCGGCGTCCAAAGCGCCCCTTCAGTTCTGGGCTGCCAAAGTGCATGACAGCGCAGCGCAGTGCCGGGATGTTGAAGCTCTTGGTCGCCGAGGTGATGGTAATGGTGCGGGCGGCGATCTCCGGATGCAGCGACGCCAGCGGAATATGCCTGTTGCCGGGGTAGACGATGTCCGCATGAATCTCGTCGGATACCACCACCAGATCATGACGGATCGCGAATGCCGCCACCGCCTCTAGTTCCGCCCGGCTGAAGGCTCGCCCGGTCGGGTTCTGCGGGTGGCAGAATATCAGCACGCGCGTGCGCGGATCGGGGGCCGCCTCGTACGCGGCGAGGTCGAGCACCCACCGCGTGCCGTCGTCGCGCATCGGGTTGGGGATCAGGCGACGGCCCGTGTCCTCGATCGCGCGCATGAATGGCGGATATGAAGGAAGCTGCAACAGAATCCCATCCCCCGGCTCGCTGAACGCCATGACCGAGGAAAAGCTGGCCTGCACCAGATCACCGACCGCGAGTGTGTCGGCGGGATCCGTGTGCCAGCCGAAGCGCCGCTCCATGCGGCGGACAAAGGCCTCGGCCAGCACGCCCTCGCGCGCCGCATAGCCATATTCCTGGTTCTGTGTCAGGCGCGTCAGCGCGGCGGTGATCGATGACGCCACGCCAAAATCCATGTCGGCGACCCACGCTGGCAGCACGTCAGGTGGAAACTTGTGCCACTTGTTGGTGCGTCGAGCCCGCAACGTGGCAATGTCGAAGTCGGTTGCTCCGGCAGCTGTCATGTTTTTGCTCTCCGCTGTCGCGCGCACTTTCACAGGGCGGCGCCCGTCATAGGCTTTAGCATCAGACGACGCGGCAATCGACAGCCGACTTAATTCCCGGCGGATCAGAGTCCGGGACCTGGTGGCCCCGCTTCGGCCCGGCAGATGGCCTTTCAAGATGCGGTCGACCCTGCCGCAACTCTCCTGCGTTCACCGGCTGTCGAGTAACGATCGCGGCTTGCGCGACCATGAATAGCGCCGATCTCGTGCAGACGGTTCCGTCGCGCCAGTCAACCGTAATCGGATTCTCGATTACGGTTGACCGCCGAAATAGCGCGGTTTCGCCCGACCCTGACCCAGACCCTGACCCTGGCGGGCCGACCGCCCTGGTCAGCTCCTCAGGTTCTCACGCATCGTGGCGCCCTCATAATCGGTGCGCAGCAAACGACGCCGCTGCAGTTCGGGCGTCAGCATGCGGGCGAATTCCTCCCACATGACGGGCGAGATCGTCGGCGTCAGCACAAACCCGTCACAGGCTTCCGCTTCGAATAAATCCTGCATGTAGTCGGCGATCGTCGCGGGCGTGCCGACGATAAGGTTGCGCGGCCTGCGTATCGCCTCGGCGAAGGTGATGCCCTCTGCCCGCATCGTTTGGCGGATGCGCTCCTCCAGGCCGCCGTGCCCCTGGTGACCCTTGTTGCGGGTCAGATCATCCTCATTCCCTGTCGTGCTCAGATCGGCGCCGAGCATCGCCGAATTCGTGGCCAGCACCATTTCGAGCGGCACCAGCGACAGCAGGTATTCCGCCTTCTCCCGCGCGATCGCCTCGGTCTCGCCGAGGACAATGGTCATCGAAGTGCAGATCGTGCAGTCACCCGGGACGCGATCGAACCGAGCCATGCGCGTCTTGATGTCGGCATAGAATTCGGTGGCGTCCTCCTTGCTGCCCGACGAACAGAAGATCGCCTCGGCCCAGCGCGCGGCAAAGTCGCGGCCGCGCGGCGAAGCGCCGGCTTGCATCAGCACCGGCCGCCCTTGCGGACTGCGCGGCACCGTCAGCGGGCCTCGGGTGCGCACATGGCGACCCTCGTAATCGGCATAACGCACCTTTGCCGGATCGATGAACAGGCCGCTCGCCTTGTCCATGACCAGGGCGTCGTCCTGCCAGCAGTCCCACAGCGCGCAGCACGCCTCGACGACTTCATCCGCCCGATCGTAGCGCGAATCTTTCGCCGGCAGCGCGCCGAGCCCAAAGTTGCGCGCCTCGAAATCCATCGTCGATGTGACGACATTCCAGCAGGCGCGACCCCGCGACAGGTGATCGAGCGAGGCCAACATGCGGGCCAGGTGATAGGGATTAAAGAAGGTCGTCGACAGCGTCGCGCCGAGCCCCAGATGATTTGTCGCCCGCGCCATCACCGGCAGCACCATCATCGGGTCGAGATAGGAAAGCTGGCCGCCCTCGCGCAGGTAGGTATCGAAGCTGCCCTTGTAGACGTCGGGAAGGCCCAGCGTGTCGGCGAAAAAGCACCCGTCGAAACGAGCCGCTTCGAGCACCCGGGCCATGTGCTCATAGCGCTCCGGCCTGAAAATATCGTCGAGATCGGCCTCCGGATGGCGCCATGCGCCGGCGAGCTGTGCCGTCGGGCCGGTTTTGACGTAAGCCAACAGGTGCATCTTCCGGTCGCGCATCGCTCGCCCTCCCTTTCGGACTGACCGATCCTCCGCAAAACCAGCGCCAAGATTTGCGCCGACAACGCTAACAGATGTCGTGCACCGAACCGGGATAATCGTCCATGATCATAGGTTAGGAACGAGGCCGGGGTGGCGCCGTGAGCAGCAGTTTTGCGCCCGGGTTGCATGTCGCGGCGGGGCGGGCGGCGGATTTGGCGGCCTACGACCGCTACATCGGCCGCTGGTCGCGGCTGTTCGTCCCGGCGGTGCTTGCCGCTGCCGAAGTGGCCCCCGGTTCGCGGGTGCTTGACGTCTCGACCGGAACCGGCGAGGCGGCCTTGCCGGCGCTTCCGATCACCGGCAGAGGAGGCCTCGTCGTTGGGCTGGATATCGCGCCCGCCATGTTGATCGGTGCACGTCAGCGGTTGAACGATCCGTCGTTCTGCGCGGTGGCGGCGGATGGCCGGGCGCTGCCTTTTGATGACGGCTCTTTTGACGCCGTATTGTGCCAGCTCGGGCTGCAGTTCTTCCCCGATCCGGCACGCGGGTTGACGGAGTTCCGCCGGGTGCTGCGAGGTGGCCGCCGTGCCGCGGTCTGCGTGGTCTCCACTCCTGAGCGCGCGCCGATGTGGGGCGTTCTGGCTGCCGCACTCGCCCGGTATTTGCCTGGGCAACGGGAGTTGCTGCATTTGACGTTCGCCTTGGCGGAGGCGAACCGGCTGCAACGCATGTTTGATTCTGCGGGGTTCCGCGACGTTCGGGTGGAGCGGCTGCGACAAGCTGACACGTTCGGCAGCTTCGAAGAATATTGGGATCCGATCGAGGCTGGGATGGGATCGATGCCGCAGGCCTATAAGGCGCTCCCCAAAGCTGATCGCTGCGCCGTGCGGGAGGAGGTCAAGGCACGATTATCTCCGTCGGGCTCGAACCGGCCTCTCACAATGAGCCTGGAGGTCTTGATCGCTGCTGGGTCAGCCTGACGTTCCCTCTCGCAGACCAAAGGTCCGCTTAAGGGCAGAGGCCAACGCGCAAGCGTTCCTTCGTAAATGAGCGGCCCCGGTACGGAAGCTTAAATTCGAAGGGGCTTGACGGCAGGGCTCCGGTTACAGAAGCGGCCGTTACCCGTCCCTGCGTAGCGGGGATAGGACGCGGACCGACCCCGCCTAGGCGGGGGGAGGGAGACGCCCAAAAGCTGGTGGGGGAACGCGCGATCAGAAGTCAGCTGCAAATTCGAAGCCGCGCACCGGTGCGGCGGTATCGATCGCCTCGACATTGTTCATCGTGGTTCCGCAGGCGCGCGCATTCCCAGGTGCGTATTCCGACGATGTCGGCCGGGCATTCCGATTGATGTCGGCCACCTGTTCCGATCGAAGTCGGCCGGCCGTTCCGATTGATGTCGGCCGGGGTGGCGGAGCGCCCGCTGGACGGATGTGATCTCTCCACAAGCGGTTGCATCGGGTCAAGCGGCGATGGTTTGAGGCGCCTTCTTGCGCAGACTGTCGCCGGTGAGTTGCAGGCGATGGGCGTTGTGGATGATGCGATCGAGAATGGCGTCGGCAAGGGTCGGTTCGCCGATCAGGTCATGCCAGCGGTCGACCGGGATCTGGCTGGTGATCAGCGTGGCACCGCGGCCGTAGCGGTCCTCGACGATCTCCAGCATGTCGTGGCGCTGCTCGGCGCCGAGCGGTTCGAGGCCCCAATCGTCGAGGATCAAGAGCTTGACCCCGCCGAGGGCGCGCATCAGCCGCGGGTAACGGCCGTCGCCGCGCGCCAGCGCGAGATCGCCGAACATCCGTGGAAAGCGCTGATAGAGTACCGAGCGGTTGTCGCGGCAGGCTTTGTGGCCGAGGGCACAAGCGAGCCAACTTTTGCCGACCCCGGCCGGCCCCTCGATAATCAAATTCTGTGCCTCTTCGATCCAACGGCCGGCGATCAAGGCCTGGAACAACGGTCGATCGAGGCCGCGGGCGGCGCGATAATCGACGTCCTCGACTGCCGCCTGGTGGCGCAGCCGGGCATAGCGCAGCCGGGCTCGCAAGCGTCGTTCGTAACGCTCGGTGGCTTCGCGATCGAGCAGAAGACCCAGCCATTCGGCATGCGACAGGGCGGCGCTTGTCGGGTTTGCCTCGAGTTCGACAAAGGCGCGCGCCATGCCGGCAAGGCCCAGCTGGTGAAGCTGGTCGAGGGTGGGATGCATCAGCAATGTCAATCTCCTAACCGGTTAATGGTAGTAGCGGGGGCCGCGGATGTTGGGGTGATCGGGCAACAATTCGCCCTGTGCCGGCCGGGGCGGCGGACGCCGGTCGAGACCGTGCTTGAGGATCGATTGGATTGAGCCGTAGGAGCGGGCGCCGATGTCGAGGCCGCGGTCGCAGGCCGCCTCGAGCCGCGCAGCGCCGTAATGGCGCGCCAGGCGCAGGATGCCGGTGCACGCCCGGTAGCCCTGCTCGGGGTGCGCCCGGCTTTCGAGGATCAGCGCGGTCAACTTGGCGGTGCTCGGACCGATCGCCGCCGCGTCGGCGCGGATGCGCTCGATCGTCCAATCGGCATAGTGCCGGTGCGTGCTCGGCATATGTTCGCGGATTGTCGTGTGGCGGCCGCGGCCGCCGCCGCGGAGGTGGACCGCGACGCGTTCGCCCCTGCAGAACAGCTCGATTGTGCGCTCGGTGATGCGCGCATCGAGCTGTTCGCGGATCAGCCGATACGGCACCGAGTAGTAGTGCCCGTCGATGTCGACATGGTAATCCCGTCCGACCCGGCGTGGCCGCCATTCGGCATACTCGTAGGGCTCGGCCGGCAGCTCCTTCAGCGCCGGAGCATCGAGTTCGAGGAAGAGATCGCGCCGGCTGATGCCAAGGCGGCGCATCGGCCGCGCGTTGAGATCGACAACCAGTTCGGCGATCGCCCGGTTCAGCTCGGCGAGCGAGAAAAAGCGGCGGTTTCTGAGCCGCGCCAGGATCCAGCGCTCGACTACCAGCACGGCGACCTCGACCTTGGCCTTGTCGCGCGGCTTTCTGCTGCGCGTCGGCAGGATCGCGGTGCCGTAATGCATCGCCATATCGAGATAGGTGCGGTTGAGGCCGGGCTCGTACCAATTGGCGCGGTCGACCCCGACCTTCGGATTGTCGGGCACCAACTGCGCCGGTACGCCGCCGATAAACGCGAGCGCCCGAACATGGGCGCCGATCCAATCCGGCAGGCTCTGGGTCAGCGTCGCTTCGGCGTAGGTGTAATTGGAGGCGCCCAGCACCGCGACGAAGATCTGCGCCGGGCGGATCTCGCCGCTGCCGGGCTCGATCAGATCGACGGTCTGGCCGGCGTAATCGACAAACAGGCGCTCGCCGGCGGGATGGGCCTGGCGCATCGTTGGCGACAGCCGGCCTTCCCAGGCGCGGTACAGCTCGCACCACCGGCTGTAGCGATAGCCGTCCGGCGCGCGCTGCCGGTACTCCTCCCACAGCAGCATCAGCGTGACGCCGGGCCGGCGCAGCTCGTGATGGACATAGACCCAATCGGGCTCGGCCTTGCGCCGCGTGCCTTGCTGGCTGCCGTGGCCGGCATACAGCATCGCCTGCAGCACGCGATCGGTCAGCGTCGCCGGCAACGGCCAGCGCAGCCCCGCTGCGGCGGCGCGCTCCAAGCTCAGCCCGACGGTGCTGCGCGCCAGGCTCAGCGACCGGGCAATCTGCCGGTCGCTCGCCCCGCCGTGCTTCAGGCGCAGGATCTCGCGTACGCGTCGCATCGACACTCTCTCGGCTGGCATCGGTCCCCCCGCTCGTCGTTCTTGACGAGCAGAGCGCCGTGCGCCGCCCAGCGGTCGAGCGCTTGCCACCCCTTCCCGGGGGTGGCCGACTTCAAATCGGAATGGCCGAGATCAAATCGGAATCAGTGGCCGACTTCCCCCGGAATATGCACCCAGGCACTCGTTAACCCTGCGGGCATCGTGCGTAACGAGAGCCCTTGAGTGTTTGAACAAGAAAATTGTTCGTAGTAGGCACGCCGATGGGTTGCAACAGACTCATCCGGAGGAAGCGCTCACTTGGCCCATATGCTGCTCGCGGTCATGGCGATGTTTCTGCAACAAACCTGCGGCTCGATCGCCCGGGCGCTGCCGGCGGTGCTTGCGCCGTTGATCATCGCAGAGCTGCATGCCGATGCCGCCTGGGTCGGAATCTATTTCTCGTTGACTGCCTTTGCCGGGCTGATCGGCCAGTTGGGATCGGGCGGCTTCATCATCCGGCACGGCGCCATTCGCATGAGCCAGATCGCCCTGCTGTTTACAGGTGCCGGTTTGGCAGTGGCAGTCCTCGGTGGTGCCGTCGGCTTTGTTCTTTCGGCCTTGATCGGCAACGGCGTTGCCTCGGTTGCGACCCCGGCGAGTTCCCAGTTGCTGGGGCGCTGGTCCGTCACGCGCTACGCGCCATTTGCCTTCTCCATTGCCCAGTGTGCGATCCCGGCAGGCATTCTGCTGACCGGCTATCTCGGCCCCACGACGGCACAGTCGTTTGGCTGGCGTGACACGATGCTGGCGAGCGCGGCGCTGTGCTGGGCCGTAGCACTGATGCTCCAGCCACTACGCGGTCGGCTCGATACTGAGTCATCGGCCAGGCATCCGATCCGCCTGTCGGATTTGCGCACCACGATCACCGCAGTGCTGGCGGTCCGCGAGCTGCGCTCCTTGTCGTTCGCCTGCTTTGCGTTCAACGGCACACAGGCCGTGTTTGTTGCCTATTTCGTCACCTACCTGACCTCACAGGGCCATCCGCTGGTCGCAGCTGGATCGCTGTTTTCGACCGTCATTGCGGTGGCATTGCCGGGCCGCATTTTATGGGCCTGGGTGGGCGGCTTCTATGTTGCGCCACACTTGGTCTTGGGCGGGTTGGCCTTCGGCATGGCCGTCAGCATTGGGCTGATTGGCGCGTTTACGCCCCATTGGCCGTTGCTGGCGATCGGCGCGGTGACGATGGTGGTCAGCGCCACGGCGTTGTCCTGGCACGGCATCATGCTGTCGGAAGCCGCGCGTCTCGCGCCGCCGGGACGAGTGGGCGCGGTGACCGGTGGGGTGCTGTCATTCGGCCAGATCGGTGCGCTGTCCAGTCCCGCGGTCTTCTCGTTGCTGCTCGGGCTGTCTGGCGGCTATAGTGCTGGTTGGGTGGTCTGCGCCGTGCCGGCCGTTCTGGTTGGCGTAAACATGTTCCGCCAGGGTAAGCCTGTGCAGCAGCGTGATGCGCTGTGACCTTCGTACCGCTGTAGTGACAGAAGTCCGGACGGCATACCGCGGATCACGTGGCCAGATGTCGCCCGCTCATCAGTCTGTGCAAACCGGTCACGATGGCGGACAATTGGTCGAACCAGCAGGAGGACGGCCATGCCGGTCATCGACGTTCAGGTTCATCCCTTTGATCGAAATCATGCCCTTCGGCCATGGGCCAGCCCCTCGCACGGGCTCCAATCCGCCACCGGCGAAGAGATGGTCGCTGCGATGAACAGTGTCGGCGTCGACGGTGCGATCATGGTGTCGTCGTTCAGCGCCTATGAATACGATCCAAGCTACGCGCTCGAAGTTTACGACACCTATCCGGACAAGTTTCGGGTTGTGACGCCGGTCGACGCGACCGATCCGGCGATTGACGATGTGGTGGCGAAATGGGCGGCCACACCTGGTGCCCGCGGCATTCGCATACGCATGCGCGACGGCCTGCCGATGGACGCGGACCATCCCGGTTTGAACCGCGCTTTCGCTGCCGCCGCCAAACATGGTTTGCCGGTCAATTTGCTGTGCTGGGGCATCCTCGACAAAGGGCTGCCGCACATCCGGCGACACCGCGATACGGTCATCGTCATCGACCATCTCGGCCTCTTGCAGCCGGCCCGCCCGCCGGTCCCCGCCGACGTTTGGGCCGACCTTCCGAAGCTGCTCGCCCTGGCTCGATACGAGAACGTAAGGGTGAAGATCAGCGGTGCCTGCACGATGTCGCACCAACCGTTCCCATACGACGATATCTGGGAGCCGGTGCTGCGGGTCATCGATGCGTTCGGGCTCGATCGTTGCATGTGGGGCACCGACTGGACGCGGACGATCGGCATGCTGACCTATGAAGAGGGTGTGGCGCCGTTCCGCGACAGCAAACGCCTATCCGAGAACGACAAGGCAGCGCTCATGGGAGGAACGTTGCGGCAAGTATACAGGTGGTAGCGCGACCGTACCGGTTCGGCCGCGCCAAAAATCTGACGGAATACAGCTCAGAAACCGACGAGGGCGCTGCTCGTCGCTGATCTCGACAAGGCATTTCTCCCGTCTCCAGTTGCCTGTGACGAGCGGCGGTTTTGGAGCGGCAGCAGTCATCGCGGCAGAGAACTCATCCGACCGCCTGACCTTCGGTTTCTCGAGGTTGAAATGTTGCCCGGATCTATTGCCCATCGAGAGCAGGAGAACGCGGTCACCTATCGGCATCGGCTAGGAGGATGAGCGGGCGTGATGCCAGGCTCAAGAATGGGTTGGCTGGAATTGGGACGACCGGACGAGGACCGCACCAAAGATCGACGAGGCTGCGATGCGCGGCATAGCGGATTACTCCCGGTGGAAACTAGGACAAGTGTTCGGACGGCAGCATAAATCCGCACGGCCTTGCGACCGCGCGGAGGGGATGGTGAGCGCGGGAAACGGCGCCTAGCTAGAGGAGAGCACTCATGGCCATCACCCTCGGAACCTTCACCAAATCGCCAGCCGGCTTCACCGGGACCCTGAAGACCGAGCGGCGAGACCTATGTGAACCTCAAACTCGCCGCCCCTGAATTCGGCCCGAACTGGCTGCGCTGCCGCCTCGTCAAGCTCGAGCACCCGGCCGAGGACGGCGCCACCCACATCGCCTTGTGGGAGCCGCGCGACCGCTGATGACGATGCCCCGCCGGGGATCACCGCGGCGGGGCTTAGGTTGCTTTCTCGGGGACACCCGGAAGAAACGAGAAGCGAGGGGCTGCCGGCTCCGAGCCGAGAGCTTCCGCGGTCGCGGAGAGGCTTAGAATCGACGTGACGATCGCTCCGAGCCGCGCGCAGGTAATCGATATCGATCGCTTGGCGCAAAGGTGCAGAGCTTCGCGAAACATCGCTCCCTGTGCCGCTGCGCGGCGCACCACGCGGTCAAGGCGGCGACGGCGGCGCGGTAAGCGCGGCGCATATTGTCGGCGCGGGCGGCACGGCGATAATCGGCGGCGGCGCTTCGGCCTCGGCAAAGCTCGCCGCCTGTGCCGGCAGGCTGACGATGGTTTCGAACTCGAACCAGTCGCGCACCTCGCCAGGGTCCGCACCGGCCGGGAGCATCGGCGCAAGCCTCGTCGGCCTTCTCGATGGCATGCTGTCCTGCGAGCCGGTTCCGTCGACAACCGGTGCGATGCCGGTTGCGCTCGCCGTGATTGCGACCTCGCGTATGTCAGACCGACCGGGTGTAGGATCGGGCCGTTCCAGCGCGTCCGATCGTGTTCACCCGCCCCCCATGCTTCTCACGGAGCGCTGTGTTACCGGGTTTTGCTATTCGGGACAATCGCGCTTATCCACGGAAGCCCGCGTCTAGGCGCTCAGTGTCAGTATCCTTTTACACAACGATATTGTGGAGGGCCACACGCCGCGTTTATGCGGACTAGCGACGGTCTGCCGACCGTGAGAGGGCTTTTCCCGTGGACTTCTGGGCGGTCAACCGCGCCCGAATCAGGTTTGACGGGGCCTCCGTCCGCGATGCAGCGCGGACATCGCGATGATAGCCGGTGGGCATTTCCGCTGGCCGCGCCCCATTCCGATATTGCTCCCAAGGAAGCCTTGGCTCTACCCGAGATGGCAGAACTCCTTGTCTAGAAACAAGGCCGCATCGCCCTGTCACCAGGCCGGCCGCCCCATCTGCCCGCGGGTCAGACAAGTAAAGATTGGAGACGGTAAAAGGTCAATCCGAAGGAGGTGTCAAATGCAAACCCCATTACTGGGAGCTACGGCCGTGGCGCTGGTGTCCGCCGTAAACCTCTCATCCGCTCGGGCCGAGGGGCCGAAACCATCAGGAGGAAACTTGTGGTCCGGCATATCACAGCCCGTCCATCACGCCGCTGTGCCCGCCCATTCGGCAAACCCCTCATTCCTAGGACCGAGGCCCAGGGCACAAGCCAGAAAGGCTTCCTGGACCTGCCTTTTGACCCCGTAGCCGCCGCGATAAAACCGCATTACGAATGGCAGCACCACTACACCGGCCGCACGCACATTGGGAGGGTTACTGGGCCCTTGTTAAGGCACCCATTCAATCTGCTGCTCCCGCTCACACTGTTAACAATTAACCTCCGCGGCCGTGCCGACAGAGAGGTGACGGGCCCCGCTAGGTGCTCCCTAGCCCTCGGTGGGGTCATTGGCACAATCCTGAAAAGATGCCAGTGGAGAGTAAAATGTTTGCCACCGAACGCTGCTCTAAAATTGGTTGCTTCCTGAAAGCTGCACTGCCGATTGTTGCGCCGGCCATCGCGCTCGTCTCGATCCTTTCGATCGCCATTTTCTGCTGTTCGATGATGTGAGTTCGTTGCAGCAGAAGCCGGCTTGCGCTGCTGCTGCAGATTTTAGCTGTCTGCCTGCTGTCGTTGTTTGTCACCGGCGCTGCAATGGCCGATCCGCCAATCGCGGCGGTGAACACGGAACACGGTCGGGCCATCAAGGGCTATGATCCGGTCGCCTACTTTACCACCGGCAAGCCGACCCCGGCTTGAGCCAGTTTTCCACCACCTACAAGGGGGCGACGTATCGGTTCGCATCGGTCGAGAACCGTGACCGCTTCATTGCGGCGCCGGAGAAGTTCGTGCCACAGTATGGTGGTTACTGCGCCTACGCGATCTCGTTGAATAGAATTGCGGACATCGAGCCGGAGGAGTGGGCGATCGTCAAGGATAAGCTCTATCTGAACAATGGCTTCCTTGCGCAGACGCTGTGGTCCTTCGACAAGAGCGGAAGCATAGCGCGAGGCGACCGAAACTGGCCGCTTGTCCCCCAGCTCGGTAACCCGTGAGTGACGCTATCCACTGCCGTCACATCGGCTGATGCGGGGCCGCCATGGCCGAGTTGATCGATGGCCAGGTCTGCTTTCGGCTTGCCGACACGGTTCCCTCGCGTCGCCGGTGGGACCGTTCCGGCTCGAAGAACGCCGAGGCGCTCTCCGAGCTTCTCGGCGCTCTCGCGCGGCGTGGTGCTGCGTTTGAAAACTTGGGCGTAGATGGCGAGAGGTTGTTCGCGCGCATCGCTCGCGTGCCGGACGGGCTCTTCCGATGACGGGCGCCTTCTCGCCGGTGACCTGGCATGACCCGATGCCGCTGCTCGTTCTCGGGACCGGCGTCGCGCTCCCGAGCGAGGCAATCGCGACGGAGGAGTTGCTGACGGCAGTGGACCGGCGCTTCGGCCTCTCGCTGCGCCGCCGAGGGGAGGCAATGCTTACAAGCTCGGGATCCGCACGCACCATTTGTGTCGCGACATGACGGTTCGCCTGGAAGCCCGCGGACCGTAATCCCTAACTCGCTCCGGCCGCTTTGCGAGGCGCGCTCCTTGAATCCGGCCTTGTGGCTCGGGATCTCTCTTACCTAATCGGGCATACTGCGACGCTGGCCCCGCCGGATGCCCCCGAACATCGGCGAAGTCGCAGAGCTCCTCGAATTCGACGGCCCCTTCGTCGAGTTCCGCCAAGCCTCACCGGCTTTAATGCGCTGGTGTTCGCGCACGGATTATTACGGGCGGGTGCGGGGCCAGTGGCGATCGTGGATCCGAAACCTTTGACCCGCTCCGAGCGGCCGAGGACGCAGGCGAGCTCGTCAATCTCGTCCAGATGGCTGACGGCGCAGCCGCGATAATCTTCGCGCGCGATAACGACCGTCGAGGTGCGCGACTGTCGCACGTGTTTTACGGCCAGATGGGTTTTCCTTGCCGGTGCGTTTTTCGCCTGCACGACGATAATTGGGCTCGCGGCAGCTCACTTCGTCGGCCAGGACGCCATTCGAGCGGCCGACCGCGGGGGCAATCTGACATTGCCGCTATTGACTCAATACCTCGGCGGCGGGAAGGGTTCCGCTGGGGGCGAATCCGGTCGGGGCTCCACTGGGGTGCGGTCAAGCTTGGCTGAAGCCACGGGTCTGCCCTAAGGACCCGTCGCTTACACGAGGATCCCTTTTGCGCGGAGGATCCGCCTGGCGCAGTGGTCGAGGGAAAAGACGTCCGGGCCTTTCGTCACCAGGAACAACAGTAATGAGGTCCACATCAAGTGCATGGCCCAGTATTCGGGGTAGACGAAAACCTCGATCACAAAGGTCATGCTGAGGAGCGGCGGGTCGCGAGCGGCGTCGCCAAGCCGACGACGATCAGCGCCGAGCATGAAAGTTCGAAGGTCGCGCTGATCACCGCGGCGATCTCGGGCGGCAACAGCGGCACCATGTACTCGTCGCGGAACAGCACGATGGTGGTGTCCCAACCGGCGGTTTTATCAGCCCCGAGCTCCAGAATACAGCCGCGATGGCGACGCGGAACTTCAGCTGGAGAAGGGAGGGCGGGAACCGGTCCAGCAGGGCGATGGCGTGGTGAAGCCGGAGGGCTGGGTCGTCGAGCGCGGTGCTACGCGCGATCATCGTGGGATCTCCCGGTTCCGGTGAAATGCAGAAGGCGACGGCGAGTCCCTCGGCGAAAGCTTGCTGAAGCGCTGAAGTCAAGTCGAAGGTGGGGTCCCGCAGGGTCGCCGCCGCCATCGCCGCAGCGAGCACGAGACCGTCGGCGAGCGCGGTTCGGAACGCGAAGATCCCCGGGTCGAGCCGCCGCCAGGCGACCGCCTCGCCGGAGCGGCGGATCTCCAGGCTGGTGCCCCCGCTCGCAAGGTCGACCGGCGGTACTTCGCCCTCTTTGTTCGCCTGCCAGATTGTGTCGATCGGCCAGGGCGAGGCGAAGTAGCTGAGCGACGGCTGCAGGCGCAGCCCGACATACGCAGCGTGGGGACTGGGCCGAAGCGTCGAAGCGCCGCGGCAGAGAGCGCCCAGACCGGCTCTGCGGCCCGGGAGCTGTGGTCGTCGAATCAGGATCTCCACGTCTTCGGCGGCGTGATGGCCGGCGAGGTGGATCTCGCCGATCGCCTCGATCCGCAACGTGTCGAGATAGGCGATCGGGTCGAACCCGAATTCCACGCGCTGAAGTGGATCTTGTTGACGTCGCAGAGGATGCCGCAGCCGGTTCGAGGGGCGATTTCGGCTATGAACTCCGCCTCCGGGATCGGGGAATGGCAGTAACGGAGGTAAGCCGGTGGGTTCTGGATCAGCAGCCGCCGGCCGAGCGCCTCCTGCGCCTGCTCGCCGTGATCGCAAAAGATATCGAGGCTCTCTTCGGCGTAGGGCAGCGGCAGCAGGTCGTTGAGATAGGTTCCACCGATCGCGCTCCACCCCAATGCTCGGAGACGAGCATCGGCTCGACCCGACCGATCAGCGCCTTGAATTGGTCGAGATGACAGCGGTGCAGCTCCTCGGCGCCTCCCAAGGACAGGACGACGCCGTGAAGGCTGACCGGGTAGTCCCGCCGCAGATCGAAAAGCCGATCCCATACCCCCGCTGCAGCTCGGATTCGGTCGACTTTTGGTCATGATCGCGGCCCCCGCTCGGTCCTTGTGGTCAGGCCCTACTGTGGCTGCCGCCAGCGATTTTCGCGCAGGTGCCGACTGGGACGTAGACCCAGGAATTCGCGTCCCGAGCCTGCTTGGATTTGCCCGCGCAAGAATGCGTCGCGGTCTCGCAGTCGTTTTGCGATGCAGCCGCGATAGTTTGGATCAGCATGCGCCGGAGCGACCCATCGACGCTGTCATCGATGAGCCGCGTGACAAGTCGGATCGGCCGCATCTCGCGAATCAGCGAGGAGCTGAAGCTGGTCTCATTGACCCGAACGATGCTTAGTCGAGGCGTTCGACAATCGGACAGTTGTTGATCACCCCGATACTACCGAAAGCCGTGCCGTTCGGCCCCGTCAGCAAGCCATCCACCACGTAGGTAAGAATCTGGAACTCCTCGCGCAACTGCTGGCGGTAGCCTTGCGCGATCGCGGCCGGCGTCCATTCAAAGATATTGACGTCCCAAGCCGGGCTGTAGTCGAGAGCAAGCGTCGGGATCCCGCCCAGTGTGTTGTTAGGCCGGAACCCATCGGTGATGGCGGCGTCGAGACCCTGGCGCTGTGGGTTCGCGCAGTCCAATTCACCGTTGTCAGAAATGAAAATGCGCTCGACTGGGCTGTCGAAGCTGTCGTCGCCACCGGTAGGAAGTTTGCCAAAGAGAGGAGCGTAGGTTGCGCCCTCGATCGCGGCGACGGTGCGATCGCTCGAGTCCATCGTCAGATACCAGACCGGTCGGCCAAAGCTGAAGCCGTTGACGAGTTGCAGGGTAACCGTCCCTCCAACAGGGTCGATGGCGACGATCTCATCGTGCACTTTCGTGTGGTCGACGTTCCCGTTAGGGAAATTTATCGCAGCCGCCGGAACGTTGAACGCGACGATCGGCGCGTCGTAGATGATCCCATCGATGTTGACTAACGGGCTGTAGTTCTTATCTCCGACCGACCCAGGCTGTGCGACCGCCGGCGGATAGGCATTCGGCTTGCCTGGAACGAGAATCCGGTGCGGGCTGAAGTCGACTGTTCCTTTATCGAACTCCACCACGTTGCCGGGGCCAAAATGGGCAGTACGCGCTCCGATTCCAGCGAATTCGAGCTTGGCAGAGAAGTTCAGCCCGAGGCTCGCGGCCTGCCCCTGATCGCTGACATCGGTCAGGATGTACCATACTGGTTTCTTGGTTCCGGTGATGTAGCCTTCATAGAGCGGCAAGGTTATACGACCGTTGATGGCGTCAAGTTGCCCCGACTTCAGCTCTTGTTCGGGGCCGACCAAACTAGGATTGGTTTCCGACGGCGGCGGCCCAAAGTAGCTGAGGGGGACACGGGTTCCGGTGGCAGCCGAGGCCGGGAACAAGTTGCAACCAGCCCCGTCGTTGGCGCGCGGTCCTCCTCCCGGACCATCGACATTAGCAGCAAACGCAGGCAAACTCGTGGCCACAAGAAGGCAAAGCGCCCCTAGGGCCGCTGAGGAATGCTTTAAACAGCGAATAGACATATCCTATATCCTTGGCTGAGTGATAGCGATCGCGTCGTAATCAGTTTCGACCTCGAGTTGATTCTCGTTACGATCTTCGATTGAGAGGGATTTACAGCCGAACTACATGATGCACTCCTGTGGTTGGGTAGAGATTGGCTGGGAAAAGGTTCTGGCCGTTGCTCCTCCGCGACACCCGAATGGCGACGGAAAGATCGGTGAACCACTGCTCTGGCGGCGGTCACAGGACAGCGTGGAGATTCACTGGGGGCTCGTCCGTGGCCCCATCACCACACTGCCGTCCATCCTATGTTCTAGAAAAGCCGCGCCCGTCGTTGACGCAGAGATGTACAGAGCAGGATTGACCGGCGGAAATGCCGACCAGGTATTAAATTGATGTGCGCCGGTTATCGCGCTTTCCACTGACCATGGAGGACCGTTCGGTACGGAGATGCACCTGGTCCGCTATTTTTCCTGGCGTTCTGCGAGACCCTGAACTTCGCCCGTGCGCCAAAAACCTGCAATGTCTCCCAGCCGGCGTTGACGCGTGAATGGGAGCGAGAAGACACCGGGGCCTTTGGTCAGCAGGAACAGTCGGATCGAGGCCCACATCAAGTGCATGGCCCAGTATTCAGGGTAGACGAAGACCTCGATCACAAAATCATGCCGAGCAGCGGCAGGCTCGCCAGCCGAGTTGCCAAGCCGAGGAATATCAGCGACGAGCAGGAAAGCTCGAAGGTCGCACTGATCACCGCGGCGATCTCGGGCGGCGGCAGCGGCACCATGTACTCGTCGCCGAACAGCGCGATGGTGATCCGCCAGCCGGCGACTTTGGTTATCCCCTAGCTCCAGAACACCACCGCGATGGCGACGCGGAACATCAGCTGGAGGATCGAGGGCGGAAACCGGTCCAACAGAGCAACGGCCTGATCGATCCGAGGCTCGTCCGTTCGCCGATCGCAGTGCTGCGGGCGATCATCGTGGGGTCTCCTGTTCCGGCGAGATGACGAACTCGACAGCGAGCCCTTCGGCGAAGACATGCCGAAGCGCCGCGGTCAAGTCGAAGGCGGGGTCCCTCACGGTCGCAGCGGCCATCGCGGCGGCGAGCACGAGGCCGTCGGCGAGCGCGGTTCGGAACGCGAAGGTCCCCGGATCGAGCCGCCGCCAGATGACCCCCTCGCCGGCGCGGCGGATCTCTAGGCTGGCGCCGCCGATCGTCGGATCGATCGGCGGGACCTCGTCCGCTTGGTTCGCCCGCCAAATCGCATCGATCGGCCAGAGCGAGGCGAAGTAGCTGAGCGAAGGCTGCAGACGGAGCGCGACATACGCGGCCTGCTGGGCCGGAACCGTCGCGAGCGCCTCCGGCCGCAGCGGGGCGGTTTCGCGCACCGTGGCGGCGATGTCGAGCGCCCATTCGAAGCGGGCGACGTCCGCCAGATACGGCAATCTCTTGCACGGCGGGAAGCGAGCGAGGAAGTCAGCGAAGTCGGCGCCGTACTCGACGAGACACCGCGAATGCGGCGGGTGCTCGCGCAGGTACTCGTGCGCGGCGTAGGCGAAGAAGCGCTCGTCGACCAGACGGCGGACCACCGGGAAGGTTCCCTGCAGGGCGGCCCCGAGCGTGGCGAAGGCGTGATGGCGATAGATTCCCACTCGCGCCGCCGGATCGAGCCCGTCGCCCTCGATGGCGGCGAGGATCTCGGCAGGGTCGCCGCCAAGCACGGCCTGGCGCAGCCGCATTTGCAGCTCAAGCAGCATCGACATATCCCTCAGCGCATCTATCGGCATGGGCCAGCTCTTCGGCATGATGCGCCTCGTCCACCAGGATCTCGAGCGCGGGAAGGTTGGTGTCCTACTCAATCAGCGTGGGCACTAGACAGAGGCATCGGAGCGCTCGCCGGCGCGGCTTGGACGGGACCGGAAAGCATGCCGAGGAACAGCTGGCTCGGCGCCACTGGCCAGAAGACTATGTGCCCCAGCATGGATGAAGGCTGTGTGATCGGCGATTGGACCCCTGCAGCGACGGACTGCAGTGGGTAGGCGGCGCGTTTACTCGGCAAACGGATGATCAACGGCCTGAAAGAGGAATGGCAGGCAAGACGAAGCGAGCACCGCATCGACGCCGATCTCGGAATTATCGAACACCTTGATCTTTCCGGTGCGAACGTTCGTTGCAGCCAGGTACAGTTTGATCGGACATGTCCTCGGGTTCAGCGCAGCGAAATCGACACTGTCCAGCAGCACTTGTCGCAAAGGATTCTGGTTGAACGGGTTGAACTGGTACGGCGAGAACAGTCGCGTCATCAGATCGAAGAAGACGAAGCCTGCCGAGTGCGCCATCGAGTGATTACCGAACAGGTGCTCCAGCAGGGTCGGCTGCAGCGGACCGGACGACACCGCTCGGCTGATCCGGTGCCAAAACTTGGCAAGCGCCTTCTTCGCGCCGGGATTGCCGTCCTCGGCCATGCCGGCGGCAAGCAAAGCTGCATTCATCGCCCCGGCGCTGGTCGCGCTGATGCCTTCAATCCGGATGCGGTCATCCTCGAGCAGGCGGTCGAGGATACCCCAGGTGAAGGCGCCGTGTGCCCCGCCGCCTTGCAGGGCGAGGTTGATAGACTTGATCTCGACGCTTGGGGTCGGCGTCCTATGCGGCCTGGTCAGCGGCTCCATCATCACGCTGCCGTCCATCGTGTCTGCTCCTTGCCGAGGCGTCGAGCCGCTTGAAAGGCCGCGCCTATGATCCGTCGCGAATGTACGGAGCCGTATTGGCTGCCGGAAATGCCGAAAGAGTATTATGCGGATGCGTGCCGGTTATCGCACCTGTGGCAGCACAGAAACCTTTACTGCCCGTTGGAGACGATCCGCTCGGCCCCGATGTCCCAGATCTTCCCGAGCAACTCAGCGCCATGCCCTGCCGCGTGATCGACATAAGTCATCGGAGCGTGCCGGCACTCTGGGGGGCATCCTGGAACGTTCCCTTCCGGCTGATTACGTCTTCGGTTCGGGGCGGCACAGCGCGTCGAGGACGCCCAACCTTGTCAGCGTCAGGGAGTAATCAGGCGCACGCCAGAAGAGGCACCTAAGGGGTCGGCCAGCCTTGCAGCCCATGGCAGACAACCGTCGGCAGCGGGCGCGGCTTTAGCCTGCTGGCCGGGAGTTTGCCCACCAAGGCGAGCCACCGAAGGAGCGGCGCTTCGTCGACTCCTTAGACAAATCGTCTTCGCAAACCACCGCTAAGCGGCCGTCAACGATGCAATAGAAACATCGTGATGATAACCAAAAGACATTTCCGCCGGCCTCTCGCCACCCCGATACTGCACTAAGGAATAACGTCAACCCGCGGGAGGTCTCGAGTGAAGACCCTATTGCTGGATGCCACGACTGTGGGGGCCGGCGGCCGCCATGACCCTCTCAGTTCGATGCATCTTAACCTCTCCTGCCTCGACGTCGCCCTAATCAATTGACCGACAGATCCCAACCGCAGCTTGCACATTTCTCAAGCGAAAGCAAAAGGGCTGGTTCACTGTGCCAAAATCAACAATGAAGAGGGAACGCCAATGGCATGGTACGTATCGTATCGGACCGGGCGCTCCATCGTAATGCACATATTCAAGGGAAAGGAGCTTGCCATGGATGCCGCATGCGGGCTGCTCAATCGTGGCTATAGTGATGCGCTCGAAGTCGGGCCAATGCTGGGATCCCGAAGGAAACGTACTCAAAGAGCCGGGTATCAGGCAGATCTGGATGACACGCCAGGAGCATCCACCCTGAATTGGCCGCCCGGACCGTTCCGAGGAGAAGCTTAAAAATCTGACGCCGTCGCAGCGTTTGGCTTCGCGGCCGAACACTGAACGCGCGGGAAGTCTCGAACCAACCCGGATTGCGGGAGATCCTCGTCGATTTGGCCACCGGCTGCAAGGTGTCAGCGCGCCTCAGCCTGCTTTTGCAGATCGAGTTCTTCAATTAAGGAGCAAGTAATGAGAAAAACCACTCGCAGCCTTTGGATTGTCATGCCCGTAATCGCCATCGCCGGGATGACTTCGGTGAGTATGGCGCAGTCGAATGACTCTGACCCATTCAACGACTCTGGCCCATTCAGCAGCGATAGAGGATTTGTGTATACGGAGAGCAACCTGTTGAAAAACTCGGTTTTAGTGTTCAACAGAGCGGCCAACGGCACACTTTCCCTGGCTGCCACCGTGCCCACAGGCGGCGCGGGCGGTGGAGTCGTGTCGGTCGGCTCCCAGGGCGTCCTGGCGCTCAGCCAAGATCGGCGATGGCTCTTTGTAGCCAACGAAGGGGACGGTTCCATTTCGGTGATGGAGCGAACCCCGGCAGGTCTGAAGGCGGTCGGAAGGATTTCCTCGGGTGGTACTCTCCCGGTCAGCATTACGGTCAGCCGGAACCTGGTCTATGTCCTCAACGACGGGATACACGGGTCGTCGCCGGCAAACATTACCGGGTTCTACTTTGACGATTTTAGCGGCGCGCTCCGTCCCATTCCGGATTCGACCCGCTCTCTGAGCGCCCCGTCCCCCACGCCTCCAGCGATCGGTCCGATCGCGGCGGAAATCCATTTCGACAATACCGGATCGCTCCTCTACGTCTCGGAAGTCGGTACCAGCCTGATTGACACATACTCCATCAATCGCGACGGTACTCCCAGCGAAGATCAGATCCAGAAGTCGTTCGGCAATGGTCCCTTCGCCTTTACCTTCGACCCCCGGGACAATCTGCTCGTCACCGAAGTCCGTGAGGCGTCGGGGGCTAACCCTGGCGCAGTGACGTCCTACCGACTGGATGGCGACGGGATCCTCAACCGGTTGGATGACGAGGGGATCCTCAATACGATCAGCGGCTCCGTGCCGGATTTTCAGGCAGCGCCTTGCTGGATCGCCATAACCCCCGACGGCAGGTTTGCCTATGCGGTCAATACGGGCAGCGCCGTCATTTCCGGTTACCAGGTACGCTCTAACGGAGAACTTTCGCTGTTGGGCAACGGCGTTACCGCCGCGACCGTCCGCGCCCCTCTCGATAATGCCTTCACCCGGAACGGCCGCTTCATGTACGACGTCAGTGGAGGCGGTTCAATCTCCGGATATCAGGTGGAGGCCGACGGATCGCTCACTCTTCTCAACCTGAACGCGGCGGTTCCCCCCGACTCCAGAGGGCTGGTCGCGGAATAGGTCTTAAACGAACGGCGGGTGGCTCACCGTTGGAAGCACCTTTGGGCGGCCACCCTTCTGAAAACTTCTTGGGTGGCCGGCCCTATGCTGTTTTGCATAGGGCGGGCCGCTCTTTTCCGTTTTATCTTTACGTTGGTAATAGCCACGCCATTCACGGTTGCGTCGTCGTAGACGAAGGCTTTCGCAGGAGTATTTGCCATGCGGGCGAGCGCCGGAAAGAGACGGGCCGCCGCTCAGCTGACCGCCGACGAGACGACATTATCGCCCTAGCAAGCATGAGCCGCTCGTTTGGCCGCTGCCCTTCTCATCGTTCGGCGGCGCGGCCGGAAAATGGGAGCCGTGATCCGATAGGCGCCGTGTGCGGGGCCAGGCGATCTTGCGGATCAGCACCTTTAGAAATAGTCCCTGAGCGCGCCGCGACGCCTGGTGTCAAATGAGGCGCAGTGAAACGCGCCGCCAAAGGGGCCGTAGGCAAGGAACGGCAACGGCAGGGGCTCGAACCTGCAATCCTTCAAAGCGCGATGCAACGTCGGCTGCGAGGCTTCCACCGCGACGCGCCGGTGGTCGAGCATCAGCACGCTGATGCTGGTCGATGGGCTGCACATGCCGAACTTCGCCATCAGGCCGTCCACCGGATCCGGACCATGGCCAGTCCCCCACCGACCCCGGCCACGCCACGCAGCACTGTGCGATAGTCACTCTCGTGCAAAAGCCAGAGAACCACCGCAAACTCGCAAAACGCGAGGATTACAGAAGCGAAGCTCCTCGACAGGAATCGGCCCTCGCGAGCTAACGATTTGCGCATCTGCGTACCCCGAGATTAACACGCTAGCTGTCGGTCAGTCGGCGCAGCAACGAACAGATCACGACCATTCTGGCGATCGCGTCGCCGGTAAACCTGTCGATTGCTTGCGTAACCCGACGCGCCGTGAGAGGCCGGATCGCCGGCAGCGGTGTCGGCAGTTCTGCAGCCAGACACTGGGCACGGGCACGCGCCTGGGCAATGGCGACCTCGATCGCGCGGTCGAGGCGGTGATCGAAATCGAGGGGCGCCAGCGCAGTCCAGGCGAGGGAGAGATAAGCTGGCCAGTGTGCCAGATGTCGATACATGCTGGCGAGGATAGGCTTGCGATGTATTGCCCCCAATCCATTTATGGCGAGCACCAGCTCGGCCGCCATCGGCGACATGTCCGCCAGTGCAAGCAATGGCGGCAGAAGCAAATCCGGTACCGGCTCGGCTGAAGCCGAGGCAGGATGGCCGGCGACGGCGTCCAGCGGCGATGGTGCGCCTTCAAGCCGGCGCTGCACTGCCAGGAAAACGATCAAGGCCATTGCATTGGTTCGATCATAAGCAGCGAGTACCGTCCGAATTCCCGCAATATCCCCGTCTTGGAGACCGGCCGACTTCAGCGCCGCCGTTGGCCATGCGGGCAATTCCGGAAGAGACAAACCCGCGCGCAGCGCCGTGGCTTCCCGGCCCACGGTCCCATCCGCGTAGAGCGGCCGGGCCATCGTCCACACCCAGGGCAACCCACCGGGGATGGTCGCAAGGTGACGCCAGATCAAGTTGACGACGCCCACCCTGTACACGCTGCGGATATCCGCAAAGATCTCAGCGATTGAGCCAGTCGCCTCACTCTCGGCAATCGCTGGAACGGGGTCGCTCATAGATTAGAGCCAGCCAAATCCTGTCATCCGTCGAGAATGTACGGAGCCGTATTGGCGGCCGGAAATGCCGAGAGGGTATGATGCGGATGCACGCCGGTTATCGCGCTTGCAGCAGCACAGGATTTTCTCCAGGGGCCAGGACGGCGGCATCTCGGTCAGAGGTACTTATCGCCAATGTCGACGGTCGATTCTTCCCGAGCCGACAGAAATTTTTCTGGCGCCAGGCGTCGGCTCGCTCGCGTCCCACCTTCATCAGGTAGCTCAGGTTGTCGCAGTCTGCGTTGAGCTTACCGAGGGCGCCCAGCTCGGTCACGACGTCGGCGGCGTCGATGCCGCGGATCAGCATCCGCTTCATCGAGTTGCCGCAGCCCGATCAGTACGCTGCCGTCCATTTTGGCTGCTCCGCGTCGTGGCGCCGGCGCTTTCGAAGCTCCCGCCGGTCGTTCACGAAAAAATGTACGGCGCTGGATTGACGGCTGGAAATGCCGACTAGCTATAATGCGGGTGTTCGCCGGTTATTGCCCCTGGCGCGATCGTGAAGGACGGTTCGGTATGGAGATGCACCAGATCCGCTACTTTCTGGCGGTCTGCGAGACCCTGAACTTTACGCGGGCAGCAGAGAACTGCAACGTCTCGCAGCCGGCGCTGACGCGTGCCGTGCACAAGCTCGAGGAAGAGCTCGGCGGACTATTGCTGCGACGCGAGAACAGCCTGACGCACCTGACCGACTTCGGACGCCTGGTCCGGCCCCATCTCGAGCAGATGATGGCGCAGGCCGAGGCAGCCAAATCGACAGCCATGCAGTTCCTGCGTATGGATGACGCGCCGATCAATCTCGGCGTGATGTGCACGGTCGGGCCGATGCGCTTCATGAGCTTTCTCGCCGAGTTCCACGCCACGCATCCGGGTTGCGAGGTGACGCTCATCGAAGGGGCGCCCGGGCACCTCGCGGAGCTCCTCGTCGACGGCAAGCTCGATATCGCGGTGATGGCCCAACCGGAGGCTTTCAGCGACCGGCTCGAGGTCCTACCGCTGTACCGCGAGCGGTTCTGCGTCGCGTTCCCGATGGGTCACCGTTTCCAGGAGAAGAATCGCGTCAGCATCCCTGACGTCGCTGGGGAGACCTATCTCCTGCGGATCAATTGTGAATATCGGGATCACTTGAACGAGTGCTGCCGCGAGCACGGATTCGCAGTCCGGATCGGCTTCCGCAGCGAGCGTGAGGACTGGATTCAGATGATGGTCGCCGCCGGGTTTGGGATCTGTTTTATACCAGAGTTCTCGCCGACGATTCCCGGCGTCCTCACTCGGGTGGTTGCGGACCCGGAAGTTGTCCGTCAGGTCTCCCTGGTGTCGATCGCTGGCAGACGCTTCTCGCCGGCCGTCGCCGCCTTCGCCCGTGCGATCCGGGGGTACAGATGGCCGGAGGCGCCGGAGGAGGCAGCCTGCACCGTTGAGCGCTTTGAGACTGCTAACTTAACAGGTGCGGCGGAGAGCCAGGGTGTCTCGCCGCCGGCGTTGCCTCGTGTCTAGCACCAGCAGCCTAGGAAGAGGTCGGCGGACAGCGGCGCGAACACAAACCCAAACGGTGAAGTGACCTTGCCGAAGTGGCACTCAACGCAGTGATCGTAGATCCCCAGGTCAACATGGGTCTCAGCTTCGAATTCTGTCGGGAGCAATGGCCGCAATGGGTGACGCCGGTGCAGCGGCCAGCAGCCGAGACCATGCAAACCCGATTGCGAAACCCCAGACGCCGTTGACAATCAGCGCATTGACAGCGCCAACAGACGCGCCGGCGTTGCTGGCCGAGAGACCCTTTAACGGAAAAATGACGAACCAAGTCATCAAGGTTGGCGGCAATGCGCCAAGACAGATTGCGCCGATCCAATAAATCCACCCGCCCGGGAGACGATCCAATACCCAAACAATCGGGATCGCCCAGATCCCTCCCCAAAAACTCAACGACAGGAATACTGGAATGCCCCAGGGCCGTGTTGCTCGAAGGCTATAGGGTGTAATCGGCGTGGAGCCGAGCGCATGCAGCAGCGCCACCACGGGCTGGTGAACAACGAGCACCGCGAGCCCGCCGACGACAAACGCCGCAACCGCACGGGCGAAAGGGTTGGCGCTGATCATAGAGTGCATCCGCCTCCTAACGGGTGGTTCGGGGAGCGCAAGCGCTCCCCGAGGGTGCTGCTTCTCAATCGCGTCGATGCCGCTTCATGCCAGAGCATTGAGGTCGCCGACGGTCTTCTGCGGTTCGGGACGGCGCTCGTAATCGGGTCGACATCGGTCGCACGAACGGTGCCGCCGCGGTCGACCACAAACCGTGCCGGCATCGGCAGGGTCCAACTCGGCTCGTCGTTACGAACCGGGAGGTCAATGCCAAAGCTGAGATAGACCGCCTTTAGATCATCGGGCAATGTGAACCTCAGACCAAGCTACCAAGCTGCGCCGAGTAGGCGTTGCCCGGGTCGGACAGCAGGTCGAAACCAATCTTTTGCTGTTGGATCAGAGACCGGCTGGCTTTCGCCAGTTGCGGCGTGATCGCTACGATCGTTGTATCAAGGTTCTTGAGGGTGTCCGCTACTTGCTGCAAAGCATACAGCTCTGCCACGCAATAGGGTCACCAGCTGCCGCGGAACACTGTCAAGACCAGCACCCTTTAGCGACAAGCTCGGACCGAGCGCACCTCCTGCCCAAAGGCGTTCTTGAGCGCGAACGCCGGCAGCGGATCGCCCACTTTGATGACGCCGTTCAAAATCACCGATGCGCGCAAGTCATCCGTGGCGCGATGCATGATCGCCCGTTTGTCAGCCGGATGCGTTTGTCGGCGCCTTGTCGTATCGTATCCAGTGGTTCGGCAAGCATCGTGCTCCTCCATGTAAGAGGTATCAGAGTGTCGCCTCGAAAGGTGCGGGATGTATCGCGGGCAATTCGCGTCTGGTCGGGGCATCGGCCGTTCACTCGGCAGCTGCGGGGCTGGGAGCGCTCCCGCCGCGCGGATTGTGCAGCAACAACAGCAGGGGCGCCACGAGAAAGGCGATGACCATCATCAATTTGAAGTCGTCGATATAGGCGACCATCTGCGCCTGCCGCGTGACCTCGGCATTGAGTGCTGCAATGCCGGTGGTGGTGCTTAGGCTGTAGGGCGACAAGAGGTACGGTGCCTGGGCCAGCGGGTTGTCAGGACGCAGCTGCTCGACGAGGCGCGAATGCACGATCTGGGTGTTCTCGACAAACAAAGCCTCGAGGATTGCGATCCCGATGCTGCTGCCGATGTTGCGCATCAGGCTGAAGATAGCGGTGCCTTGGGTCAGGACCGAGCGCGGCAGGCTCGAAAAGCTGATCGTGCTCAACGGCACAAAAACAAACCCCAGCCCGAAACCTTGAACCAGTCCCGAGACAACAATCGGCTGCGTATCCATGGCGAGCGAGAACCCGCTCATCTGATAGAGCGAGATAGTGGTCAGCGCCAGGCCGCTGAGGATTAAGAGGCGGATGTCGACCATGTTGATGATGCGGCCGACGAGGAACATTGCGATCATCGTACCGATGCCGCGGGGCGCTATGACAAGACCGGCGGTCGCCACCGGGTAGTCCATTGACTGCTGCAGCATCGTTGGCAGCAGCGTCAAAGTCGCGAACATGATGACGCCGATAAAGAACATCAGCACGAGTCCGACAACAAAATTGCCGTCGCGCATCAGCTCGCGATTGAGGAACGGCGGCTCTCTCGTCGTTGCCGTGTGAACGACAAGCAGATAAAAGGCGAGGCTGGCGACCGTCGCCTCGACCCAGATCTCGGTTGAGTGGAACCAATCCTTGAGCTCGCCGCGGTCGAGCAGCATCTGCAACGCGCCGATTGCAACGCCGAGTGCCGCAAAGCCGAAGAAATCGAAACGCTCGCGCCGCGTCTGACGGGTCTCGTGAATGAAAACAAGGATGCCGAGGAAGGCAATGATGCCGACCGGCAGGTTGATGTAGAACACCCAGCGCCAGTTGTAATTGTCGGTCAGCCAGCCGCCGAGCGCAGGGCCGGCAATCGGCCCAATCATGGCTCCAGTGCCCCAGACTGCCATCGCTTGACCATGCCGCTCGGGCGGGTTGATGCGCAGCAGCACCGCTTGCGACAACGGCATCAATGCGGCACCGCATATCCCCTGCAGCAAGCGAAAGAGCACCATTTGGGGAAGGCTCTGCGCCAAGCCGCACAGCGCCGAGGCCACGGTAAAGCCGGCGACCGAGATCAGAAAGACGCCCTTGATGCCAAAGGCGCCAGCGAGCCAGCCGGTCAGCGGGGTCATAATCGCGGCGGCAACGATATAGGAGGTCAGGATCCAGGTGATCTGGTCCTGCGCCGCTGACAGGCTGCCCTGAATGTGCGGCAGCGCAACGTTGGCGATCGTCGTGTCGATCGCCTGCATGATTGTCGCCAGCATGATCGAGATCGTGATCGCGGCGCGGTTGACCGCGGGTGCCGCGTGATCCGGCGCACCTCTCACCGCTGATGCCCCCCCGTCTGAGCCGAACCGACCAGGCGGCTCACCATCCGATCGAGCCGCACCTGCCACGGCCGGCGGGATTTGCGCATCGACCACGACCCGTTGCATTCATCCCGTGCTGCGCACGCGCGCGGCCGGAACCAGGAAATTGCCGGCGATCAATTTTAGCCGGTCGTCCTCGCTCGCGAGGCAAGTCTCGCGCAGGGCATGGATCGCGGCACCGGCTGCGGTCTCGTTCCAGAACCAGTCGCCGAGCTGCCGGCTCGACGGCCTGCCGGCGCCGGCCGCAGCCGCTTCCAGGTAGTGGGCCTTCACATCATCGACCGCGAAACGCAGCATCAGCGGCCCCGAGAACGCCTCGCGCGGGCTTGGCGGCGCCTTGCCGCACAGCCAGTCCGCGACATACCGGCCGCACTCGCTGATCGACAATCCGCAAAGACCGACCGCGGTGCGGCCATATTGCGCAACCCAGCGCTGATGCGCATCCCGGAGCTCCGGGATCTCCGCCTCGAGCTGTGCGGCGAGCGCCTCGGCCGAGCCGGCGGCAGGTGGTGCGGCTATCGGCGGCGGGCGCCAGCCGGGATCGGGCTGCCAGCGCGGGTCGTCATCGGGGAAATCCTCGATGATCACCGGGCCGTTGTCGCGTTCGAGCATGCCCAACGCCGCGAGGATGACGCGTCTCTGGAATGCCGTGTCACCGGGCGGGCCAAACGGCCGGCCCAACTCGAACGGAACCCATAGCGCGCGTGGCGGTTTGGTATTCTCGGTCTGGGGCCGGATCAGGCTGATCGCGACCGTCGCAAGTCCCTCTTCTTCGAGATAGTGAGCCAGCGCGCTCACGGCGCGCGTGCACACTGGTCAAACCGGGCAGAGGAGGACGGAGTTGACCTGGTCGCGCTTCAGACGGCCCGCGAGCTCGCGGGCATGGGGCTCCATCTGTATGGGATCGCTGGCGCCCATAAACGAGTAATGCGTCTCGGCAACCGAGCCGATCACGCCGTCGGCGGCAAGCTCCTTCAGCCGCTCGAGCGGGAAGGCGACGTTCCAATCCTCCTGCAGCCCGGTGCGGTCGAAGTTGATCGAAATGTGGCTGACCAGCAGATCCTCGGGCCTGGTGTCCACCGGAACTGCCCGGTAATCCGCATCCCGCCCGCGAAATGGCATTTCGCCTCTGACAACGAGACCGGCCGAGGACACGATCGCGATCCGACGCTGCGACAGGGCCGGCCCGGTCACCCAGGGTGTGGTCTCGAATTTGGGACACTCGGCCTCGGCGAGGCGTTTCGCCTGCGCCGGCGGCAAATCGGTTAATCGCGTCACTGCACTTCTCCTTGTGTTGCAGGGGGGCCGGCTGTCGGAAGGGGTGCGTTTTTAATTCCTCGCCCTGGCGGCTGTATCTCGCAGTCTCTTTGAAAGCTCACACTCATGCGGGGCCAGCGGCCGCGCGCAGCACGGCGCAGATGACGACCATCTTGGCAATGACGTCGCCGGTGAACGGCTCGACCGCGGATCGTATCGTGGCGCGGGTCGCTGGCGACACCCACTCTGCAGGGACGTAGAGTTGCGTTGCGACGCGCGCGGCGCGCGCCCGCGCCTTCGCCACGGCATCGGCGATCGCCTGCTCGAGCGACCCATCGGCATCGAGCGGGGCGATCATCGCCCAAGCCAGCGCCAGGTAGGCCGGCCAGTGCGCCAGGTGGCGGTACATGCTGGCGAGGATCGGATCACCGCGTCGCGTGCCGAGACGGTTTAGTGTCAGCACCAGTTCCGCAGCGGCTGGCGCCAGATCCGTCATGCTGAGCAACACCGGGAGAGGGATTGCAGATGGCCGTTCGCGCGGTGCTTCGCTGTGCGACGATGCCGCGTGGGGGGTGAGCGGCTCGTCGTCGAGGCGGAGCAGCAGCGTGGACAAGGCAATCAGCGCCATCGCGTTCGTCCGGTCATACGCGGCGAGAACATTGCGGATCGCGCTGATGTCGGGGTCGAGAAGACCCCCCGCGGCGAGGATTTCGGGCGGAAATGGCGGAAGCCAGGGCAAGTCGAGATCGCCGTGCAAAGCTGCCGCCTCGGCCGTGAACGTGCCGTCGACATAGAGCGGCCGCAGTGTTCCCCAGGCCCAAGGAAGAGCGCGCGGGATCGTCGCGAGGTGACGCCAGATCAGGTTCACCACCGCGACCCCGAGGACGCCTCGGATGTCGGCGAAAACCTCGGCGATTTCGCCGCTCGCGGCAGCTTCGGTTATGGCCGGGACAGGATCGCTCATCATTAAATTCACGCTAGACGCCGGTTAGAAAACCCTCTTCGGCGTGATGCCGGTGCATCTTCGCGCGCCGGGACCACCGATCTGCATTACGCGGCGGCCGGTGGATAGTTGGACGGGAACAACGCGCGCCGCGTCTCCTCGTCGACCTCCTTCTTGAAGGCGTGGCTGCTGCCCAAGGCGCGCGCCTTGGCGACCGCCGGCCGATCGTTGATCGAGTGGAACCAGCGCCTGATGTTCGGGTAGGCGGCGAGCGGATCGTCGGCGCCGGGAAGCACGAAGCTGGCGCGGTCGATCCAGCCCCAGGCCGAGATGTCGGCAATGGTATAGCCGCCGTCGACGATAAAGCTCCGGCCCTCGAGATGCTTGTCGAGCACGGCGTAATGCCGTTCCGCCTCGCGCCGATAGCGGTTGATGGCATAAGGCAGTTTCTCCGGGGCGGCGCGCTGGAAATGCACGGCCTGGCCGGAAAACGGGCCGAGCCCCGTGGCGATGTAGAGCAGCCACGAGAGCAGTTCGCCGCGGTCGGCGGACGAACCCATCAATTCGCCGGTCTTTTCGGCCAGATAGAGCAAAATGGCGGTTGAATCGAAAACTCGAACTTCAGCACCCCCGGGCCCGTCGGTATCGACGATCGCCGGCACCTTGCCGTTCGGGTTGATCGCGCGGAATTCCGCGCTGTGCTGCTGGCCCTTGCTGGTATCGACCGGCACGACCTCATAGGGCAGGCCGGTTTCCTCCAGAAACAGGGCGATCTTCGCCGGGTTTGGGGTCGGGTGATAGTAGAGCCGGATCATACTGAACCCTTTCTCAGGCTAAAAGCGACGAGTTTTCCCGCGAGAAGCGGGACGGCATAAGCAGCCTCCGTGGGCCTATTTTAGAGCGTCTGCACTAAAATGCACTATGCGCACCCTCCTGGCAATGGCTTTCGTGCATCATCACGCCCCGGCAGGCCAATCGAGCGTCGGCGAACAAGCCGTGCCGCTTTAGGTTGTCTTGCCGTTCTGGTGCAACCGCTCTAATATACAATCTATGGAGGCCACCGGCACCCGCCGGGCTGGCGGGCGGCGCGTGTGAGGCGTTCGATGGCGCGACCAAGAGAGTTCGATGAGGCGACCGTGCTGGAAGCGGCGATGAACTGCTTCTGGGCCCAGGGTTTTGAATCGACCTCGGTGCGCGATCTCGCGGAAGAAATGGGGATTACCGGCGCCAGCCTCTACAACGCATTCGGCGACAAGCGATCGCTGTACCGTCGGGCATTGGCTCATTACCTCCAAACGAGTGTCCGCGATCGGGTTTCCCGCCTGGAGCAATTGCCACCATTCCCGGCAATCCGCGCGTTTTTTGACGAGGTCATCGAACGATCGATCACGGATAAGCAGCGCCGCGGGTGCATGCTCGTCAACGCAGCGCTCGAACTAGCGCCCTATGACGCCGAAATCCACAATGTGGTCTCCCAGGAAATGGTCTTCATCGAGACATTCTTCCAGCGGTGTATCGCGGCCGGGCAGCAGGACGGCACGATCTCGCCGGCTCGCCCGCCAGCCGAACTCGCTAAACTTCTGTTGAGCGTCCTGCTCGGCATTCGCGTTCTCGCCCGGACCCGCCCGCACCGCGACGTTCTGGCGGGCGCCGCAAGCGGTGTATTGGAACTGTTGAAGACTTCTACTTAAATTTCGGGCAGCGGGACCTTCGCGCAGCCTCCACTCCTCGAGGTCCACGGTTCGAACGGACCTTTAGCGCCACCAGCCGATCTGGTTCCACCTGCGCTTCACGCTCAGTTACCGAGGTTCGTCTCGCCGAGCGGGCTAGACATTATCCTTCGCGTCGTTACGAAGCTCGGCGCTGAACTTCGACAGAGAGCCAAGTCATTCGAGTCGGTCGGGTTGTCAAAGTTGGTCAAATCCGTAGGCAAAGGTTGCGATCCCGATGACAACGAGCGTGGCGGCAGCGATGCGCGAGACAAGTTCCGAGTGCGCGAGAACGCGTCGGGAGGCCGCCGCAATTCCGGCAAACAGAGAGGCGAGGAACAGCACGAGCGTATAGCCGATGGCATAAAAGGTCATCGCAGCGATGGCGCGCGCCGGCGAGGCCGCCAGCGACACCGCTCCCAAAATGAATACGAGGATCGGGCTGGCACACGGCGTCGCAACAAGCGCGAACCCCAGTCCGACCATGAAGGAGCCGGCTCCGGGCGGGATGCGGGTAGAAATCTGCGGCGTCGGCAGTTGGACAAATCCCGCCATCCACAAGCCCATGATCACCGTCACCACGCCGACCGCAATGTTTACTGGCGCGCGATATTCTACGAAGAGTGCGAAGAACAGCGACGACACCAGACCCAGCACCACATTGACGACAACCACGCCGAGCACGAACATGACAGCGACACGCAGGGCCGCGGTCCGGGAACGGAGCTTCGACGCGCCGATGTAGGACAGGTTCAGCGGCAGCATCCCAAGAATGCAGGGAGAGATGCTGGCGACGAGCCCACCGGCAAACGCGACAGCATACAATCGCCAGCTATAGAGGGCGCCGGGCCCGGACAGCTGGGCCGCGATCGCATTCTGCCAAATTCCGACCTCGCGCTCGAATACCTGGCCGAGCGGTCCCCAGGCGATCGCAGACGCCAAAACTCCAACCAGGAGGATGCCGGCGACGATCGTGACGCGCGACGATCGCGCCGTCATGCGATCAGCTTTCGGCCTTCAGCGCCACGTCAATCGCGCTCTCGTAATCGCCGATCCTGCTGTCGTTGTAAAACGTAGCGTAGACCTTGCCATTCTGAGGGTCGATCACCGCGACAGTCGAGGTTGCTGCCTTCGACGCATCATAAAACTTCTCGAGGCCTAGTTTCTGTGCCAGTGCCTGTGAGACTGCCGCCGTCTGCGCATTGGTGACGTCGAACTGGACGAAGTTGATCTTGCCAGCATAGGCCTGCTTGAGCTGATCGATCGTTGATTGGGTCGCCTTGCATGCAGGGCACCAATCGGCGTGGATGCGGGCAACCACCGGCTTGCCCTGCAGCGAGGGAGCCAAAGGTCCGAGGGCAGCGACCTCGATTGCGCCGCGAGCCTGATAAGCGGGAACCTTTGCGGCGGTTCCGTTCACGACTGCGGCCCCTGCCGCCAAAGGGGTGATCGACGCGACAAGTCCCAGGATGGCAAAGTAGCGATTCATGCTGACCAATCTCCTGCTCGGTTGCTTACGACGACAGGCAGTGGCGACGGCAAAAGATTGCGTCCTACAGCCTTGTGCCCTTCGTCAGATCGCCAGCGTATGCCCGCAATGAAAGCCCGGTCACGGCATCGTGACGTCACGCAGCGCCGGTTTTCGGGCAGCCGATCCGTCGAGGAGCACGGGTG
Organism: uncultured Alphaproteobacteria bacterium; assembly: GCA_963712825.1. Lineage (GTDB taxonomy): Bacteria > Pseudomonadota > Alphaproteobacteria > ATCC43930 > CGMCC-115725 > AP-15. Next base: position 27,345 of record CAVQJP010000023.1, on the reverse strand, counting down.
CGGGCCAGAATAAGAGCTGCTTCGCTGGCTGTTTAACGATACGGTCCGACAGCCGCGCCGGTCATCGTCACCAGCACACACCCGTCGCCAAGCTGTTTCTTTTTAACTGTTCCTTGTCGAACGCCAATGGCGGCCGCTCCCCGCGCCCGTGATTCCCACCGCGCGCACCGTGATGTCTACTATATCTTCCTGATAGATATCGCAATTAACTATATCTCAATCGGCAGCACAATCGATTTGCATCGCACTCTTCCACTGACCACCTCCGTCTGCCCCGGGTAGGACCGGGGGAAACCGGTTTCCCTATCGTCAAAACAACCTTTCGCGACACAGGAACCGCGGATTTCCGCGGGTTTGATAAACCCGCGGCAGCGGATCCTAACCCGTAGAACAGGGCATAGACGGCCGCGGCCCATACGTTGAGCCCGGCTAACCGGGGCTTGACTTACGGTTTCGTACTGGGCCAGCCTTGTCGGTGTAGACTAGCTGGGGCGACCCAGTAGCGGCATGGGGTCGGTGTTCGCACCACCGGCCCCACGCCTAACTGACGGATGGAGAGTGATTCCATGCGACAGCTATCGCTGTGTGTAAAACACTCGCCTGCCTGTTGGAAACCTCTGATTGAGGAACTGCACGGCTGCGGCCGTGCGATGGGCGGGGGTGAAGCGTGATGACGGCGCTGAGCGTTCCTGTGGCGCTGGCGATCGCGCTGCAGTGTGCGCCTGCCGAGGACCCCGGGATGCTGGTCGGCATCGCGCGGCAGGAAAGCGGCCTCGAGCCGCTGACATTGCGCGACGACACCTCGGGGCAGGTATTGCGCGGTGCGGGGGTCATGGAAATGGCGCGGCGGCTGATCGCCGCCGGGCACTCGGTCGACCTCGGCGCCTGGCAGATCAACAGCCGCAATCTGGCGTTGCTGGGCTTGGGGATCGCCGACGCGTTCGAGCCGTGCAAATCGGTGGCCGCCGCCGCCCGGCTGGTCCAGTTGTTCAGCCGATACAACACCGGCAGCCCCTCGCGGGGGATTGCGAACGGCTTCGCATCCGCGGTTATGGCGGCCATCCACCATGTGAAGGCCGACCGCCCGGCCATGCCGCCGGCGATTGGCCAACTGCCAGCCTCCTCATCAGATCCGTTCACCAGGCCGGCGCGAACCGGCCGCGATCTCGTTTTCACAAGCGCGGGGAAATAGTCGATGTTCTGGTTAACCATCGTCCAGCAGATTTCGACCTTCGTCACCGGAACGTTCGGGACGACCTTGGTGATTATCGCCGTCGCAATTGCCGGTGCGCGGGCGATGCTTCATGGCAGCTGGGGTCACTTCTGGAGTGCCATCGGCGGCGGCGCGGTGTTGGTTTGCGCCTCCTGGGTGGTGCAGACGTTCCTGGGCGCCGGCTGAAATGCCCGGCCGCGAGATGCTGTATCTCGCATTGACGCGCCCGGTGCTGACTTGGGGCGTGCCGTTCGAGGCTCTGGCTCTGAACGTGATGGTCACGTTCGCCGCGGGCCTCGAATTGTCGGCGCCGACGATCTGGCGCTCGCCGGTGCTGTTCTGGGCGGCAGCGATACCGATCCACATCGGGCTGCAACGCCTCACCTCGTGGGATTACCACTGGTTCCGCACGGTGCGGCTGTGGGCGCTGACGGTGTGTGTCGGTCGTATCCTGGCAAGCCTGCCGACCCAGCCAGCGCGGTTAGGCCGAGAGGTGGCCAGCAGTGGCTAAGCGACCTGAGGCCTTGCTCGGCGACAAAATCCCGCTCGAGGATCACATCGCCGATGATGTCGTGCTGACCAAGGGCAACGGCGTTCTGGCGATGTTCGCGGCCGACGGCGTGTTCCCCGATACCGCTGACGAAGTGGATATCGCCGCATGGTTCGTTCGGCTGCACAACTCGCTGAAGAACATTGCGGCCGAGGACGTCGAGTTAACGGTCTATCAGTGCCGCGGCGAAGCCGACTCTTCGGGCTATCAGGCGGCGCTGCACCAGGCGCCGTTCGCCCGCGAGCTCGACGCGGCCTATCGCGACAGCCTGTTCCGGGGATTGCTGTATTCGAACCGCCTTTTCCTCGCGGTCCAGGTGCATGCGCCGAACGTCGCGGCGCATAGCATCGCGAGGTTTCTGGCCGATACCGGCACCGACCCGCGGGCTGGGGTCAACGAACGCAAGAACCGGCTCACCGAGATTTGCGATCTGCTGCAAGTGCAGCTCGCCGCGTTCGGTCTGCGCCGTCTCGGCTACGTCCGTCGTGGGCGCGTGATCTTCGATGAGATCGCCGAAGCCATTGTCTTTGCGATGACTGGCACCTGGCGCCAGATCGGCGCCACGACCGGGCGCATGGGTCATGCGATGTTCTCCGAGGCGCTGCAGTTCCGGCGCAAGCACGTCGAGATCCACGGGGCCGGCGCTCCGGCTTATGCCGCGATGTATGCCTTCAAGGAGTATCCGGCGACGACCTGGCCCGGGATGTTCCATGGGCTGGCGGTAGCGCCCTACCGCTGCACGTTGATGCAGTCCTACCGCTTTTTGTCCAACGCAGCCGGGATGGGTGCGGTTGGACGCAAGCAGAACAAGATGCTGGCGGCCGGAGACAAGGCCTTGAGCCAGTCCGAGGCGCTGACCGAGGCCGCCGACGAGCTGATGTCGCGCAAGTGGGTGCTCGGCGACCATAGTTTGGTGCTGATCGCCTTTGCGGATAGCCCTCGGGCGATTGCAGAGGTCGGTAATGCCGCCTGGCGCGACCTCGCCGCTTGCGGGCTGGTGGCGACGCGAATGACGCATGCGCTGCAAGCAGCCTACCTCTCGATGCTGCCCGGCGGGGGCTTCTGGCGGCCGCGGCCGGGGTTCGTCAAGTCGTCGAACTTTGTCGCGTTTGCGCCGCTCTACAACTGGCCGGCGGGCGAGGCACGCGGGCACTGGCCGGGTCCGCCGATTGCGATCTTCCGCACCCTGGCCGGCACGCCGTACCGCTTCCATTGGCAGGTTGTAGACGTCGGAAACACCCTGATCACCGGCGCCACGGGGTCGGGCAAGACCACCCTGGCGGCATTCCTGATCGCGATGACCGCGGGGCGGGCACGGATCGTGGCGCTCGATCACAAGCGCGGCTGGGACCTGCTGATCCATCATCTGGGCGGAGACTATGCCGTACTCGGGGCCGGGGAGCCGCATTTTGCCCCGCTGAAGGCGCTCGACGCGAGCCCACGCAATCATCGAGTTCCTGACCGACCTGATCCGCGGCTGCATCAGTGGCCGGATGACCGAGGAGGAAGGCCGCCGCCTTGCTATCGGGCTGTGACGGTCATGGAATTGCCGCCCGAAGACCGTGGGATCGGCGAATTGCGCGCTTTCTTCGACAACGAACCGGAAGGGGCGGGCTCCCGGCTCGAAAAGTGGTGCTACGGCGACGAACTCGGCTGGGTCATTGACGCGCCGGTCGACACCGTCCGATTCCGGGCAGTTGAACGGCCTCGACACGACCGCCCTCCTCGACAATGCGCGCGCCCGCGGACCGGCGCTGGCCTATCTCTATCACCGGATATCGCTGTTGCTGGACGGCACACCGCTCCTGATCCCCTGCGATGAGGGCTGGCGTGCCCTGATCGACCCGACTTTCCGCGGCATCATCGAGAAGCAGCTGCGTACGATCCGCAGCCGGAACGGCGCTGTCGTGTTCATCACCCAATCGCCGCGCGACATCATCGACAGCGGCATCGTCAACATCCTGGTCGAACAATGCCCGTCGCAGTTTCACCTGGCGAACCCGCGTGGCACCCGCGAGGACTATGTCGACGGCCTGAAGCTGACATCAGGGCAATTTGAGGCGCTGCGCGGGTTGCAGGGCGGCGAGGGTTGTTCCTGCTGGTCCAGGGAGAGAAGAGCGTTGTCGCGCAACTGCCGATGCGCGGGCTGGACGAATACATCCGGGTGCTGTCGGCGCGCGAGGAAGACCTGCCGCCACTCGATCGCATCGGCACCTCTGCCGGTACGTTCGAAGAAGTGCGGGAGGCCGCGGAATGACCCGCGCCAGGCACGTGCTTCTCGGCGCGGCAACGGGCATCGCGCTCGCGGCCAGCTGCTCAACGCCGGCTCGCGCTGCGCTGCCGGTGATCGATTCGGCGGCCTTGGTCGAGTGGGCTAAGGAACTTGGAAATGAACTCAAATCCTACGGCCTCCAGCTCCAGCAATATGCGGGCGAGGTCAAATCCTGGGCGACCCAGAATCTGCAATGGCTCCAGCAAATCCAGCAATACACCACGCAGCTTCAGCAATATGCCAACGAACTGATGATGCTGCAGAATTGGGTCCACAACCCAAGTCTCGGTGCAGCGCTGGGGTTGCTAAACATTGCGGGTCTGGGCAATAGCCTGCCGGTCAATGCTTATGCGGTGTTGAACCTGATCGAGGGCCGCTCCTACGGTCAGGGCGGCTTACCTGAAATCTCGGGCGTCCTGTCGAGCCTCTCAGGCCTGACCGCGGGCGCCTACTCGGCCAATCATGTCTACACCCCGACCGATGCCAGCTGGGCCAGCCAGGAGCTGATCTCCAACGCAAACAGCATCGCCGGCGAGCAAGGCGCCGCGCAGGCCGCCGTCGGCGATTTGCAGGCCCATGCGGCGGCGCTCCAGGCCCTGCGCGACCATCTCGCGACCTCCAGCTCGCCCAAGGACGTGCAGGATACCCAGGCGCAGATCGAGCTCGAAGAGGTCTGGACCGCCAACGAATCGGCCCAGCTCACAGCGATCAACGCCGCCTATGCCGCCGAAAAAGACGCTCGTGAACAGCGCGCCAACGAGGAATTAGATCAAGAATTCGCCGTCTTCGGTCAAGCGGCCGAGCCAGCGGTACCGGCATCCAATCCATAGGAAAGATGAAAAAATGATGATGCGAACTCCAGCCTTATTGGTTGTGACGGCACTTTCTGCCGGAGCGCTTGGTTACGGCCTGGCAGAATTTCGGTCGGCATCATCAGCGCCGCCTGATGGCCGCGTGATACATGGCGTCGCTTATTATCAGGCACACGGCACCGAGTTGCAGGAAAAGCTCGCCGCTTGCAAGGACAATCCCGGCGGCGCCCTGGCCGACGGCGAATGTCAGAACGCCTCGGAGGCACTGCATGGGGCGGCTCGTCTTTTCCCGCCGTACAAGGTGCCCCCACAATGATTTGCGGTCTCTTACTCTTCGCGCTGGGGCTGTATCTCTTGCAGCATGGACATCTATTCATTGCTGGCTGTTCCTTCTTGGGAATGCTGATCGTTTTTGGTTGGCCAGGTTGGTGGTTTCCTCGGTGATTTGGGAGTTTGTTTTTGATGAACATAATGAGTTCAACGTTCTTCGCGGCAATTTACAGAGGACTTATCACGCCGCTGCTGACTGCGGTCCAGGCAATGACGAACTCGGTGTGTTCCCACATGGGCCCTTATGCGACCGCACTGACGCTTCTTTATCTCGCTGTCGTCGGCGGCGAGATCGCATTGGAGCACAAATCATTTAATTCCGCAAAACATCAACTTGCCGTGGGTGCGTTTATCATTGTCCTTCATCCAGATCGCGAATTATTCAACATAAGTAAGGAACCTGTTTATCATAGCCATTCCTAATTCTATCGGACAGATCCTGGGGAGTGCATCGACCAATCCAGCTTCGGCCTTGGACAATGTATTAAATACCGTGGTGCAGGGAGCAAGCAACGCATATGGGATGCTATCGCCATACTCGTTGATGTCAATTCCGCTTGGCATAGCGATTTTGATGGTTGTGGTTGTTTCTCTGATTTGCCTAGTTTACAGCTTTGGGATATTTGTCATGGCTACCATCCTTGACGTATTGCTCGTCGCTGTGGGTCCGATATTTTTGTGTCTGGCGATCCCGCCGCTGACGCGTAAGTTTACGTTTGGATGGTTTTCCGCGCTCGTGGCGGGTTGCGTCGCGGAACTCCTCGCGCTGGCGACCATCCAGGCGATGGCAACCGCTGAGCTGACGCTGATCAAGTCGTTTTTGGTTGCTGTCCCCGGTTCGAGCGATCCGACGCTGACCGCAATCTGAGGCCTCGTAGAGGCCGGTCTTCTCTTGGGGCTGACAACTCTGGTTGTGAAGAAAATCCCCGAAGTCAGTCAGGCGGTTGCGGGCGGTATCCATTCTGGCTCAGCGGGTTTGTCGGCGGCGACGTTTGGCGCCGGTCCGGCACTCGGGAAAGCGGCGACAGGTGGTCTCTCCCGTGGTGCCGGTGCGGCAGTAGAGGCCGCTGTCTACATGGCGGGCGGCAAGCCGAGTGACGACCACCGGTGGCGAACGAAAAGCCCAGTCGGGCGCTCACTCAGCAGGGGATGCGGAATGATCAGGCTTGCCTGGCTGGCGCTGGTGCTTTGCCTGCTGGCGGCCTGCGCCAACACCAGCGACACGGCGTTGCCGATGGTTCACCCGGACGATCCGACCTGGGGGCTAGCGCCGGACCATCTCGACTTCGGAGCATTGCCGCAATGAACACGATCGGCAAGATATCGCCGTGGACAGCAAAGCCGCTCTCCGAGGCGGCGAAGAACGCAAAATTCCGCGCGGTCATGGATCTGGCTGCGGAGCGCGTCATCCTCGGCCGCTCGGCGATTGTCACCGGCTGGGTGATTGGCGGCGTCGGAGTGGCTTGCTTCGCCGCGTTGATCTTCGGTTGGGTGACCTTGCTGCCGCTCAAGACGAGCGAGGTCAAGTTCTTCCTGGTTGACAAGTCGACCGGGATTATCGGCGAGCCGGTAGGTCTGCAGGATGCGCCGAGGATCTTCGGCGCTGCGGTCGAGCGGCAATATTTAAAACGCTACATCGAGGCGCGCGAGGGGTGGCTCCCCGAGATGGACGAGCGCAGCGACCACGTCACCAAGCTGATGTCGATCCCGGACGAGCAGGCGCGCTACGCTGCCGGCCGGGACATGCCGATGAGCCCGGTCAAGGCGCTGGGCAAGGACGGCCATGTCAGCGTCGACAATTTTCGGTTCCATCCGCTGGCGATCGGCAAAGACCGTGAGACCCGACGCTACCTGGTGCAGTTCGACCGCACGGTGTGGCGCGGCGCAACCCGGATACGACGCAACCATGGAGTGCGACCGTCGATTTCCAGTGGCATCCCGAATTGCCGATGCGGCCGGACGACCGCAGCGACAATCCAGGCGGATTTCAAGTGCTGGGCCACAGCGCGAGTTCTGACAGCCCGGACCAGAGGAGGCAATGATGCGTATCGCTGCAATGCGCAGCGCCGCGGCAATGCTGGTCGCCGCGGTCTCCTTTGCCGCTCTCGGCCAGGCCGCTGTGGCGGTCTCCACGCAGGGTGCTGCGCAGATCCGGGTGGTGGCGTATTCGTCATTGCTGCGCACCGAAATCATTGGCGTCATCGGCCAGCCGACGACAATCACCTTCCCGCCCGGCGAGAGCGTCTATCGGGTCGTGCAAACCGGCAAGCCCGACAAGAACGGCTCATTGGCGGACGCCGGCTGGCAAGGGGCAGCGCCATCCGAGATCAAGGACACGCCGCTCGGCAACAACCTGACCTTGTGGCCGGTGATGCCCGGCGAAAGCACGATGACTGTCATCACGATGTCGTCTGCGGGCGCGCAGAAGGTCTATCCGTTTCGGCTGGTGGCGCGGCCGGATAGCGACGGTGCCGCGGACATGCCCGGGGTCGTTCTCAATCTGATCTTCAAAGGTGGTGCCGCCGCAATGGCGCCAGGAGCTCCGGCGGCAGCCCGGAAGGCGGGGGTTACTCGGAGGAGAGCAGTCACCGGGCACGGCGCCGGCGCGATCACGCAGGCGGCGGCCAAGGAGGAATTGCGAGCCGACGCTTTCAACGGGGCGGATGGGGCGTGCCACTACATCGCCAAGGGCCGATGGCCGAACCCGATCCAACCGCGCTGCCCGATGGACAATGGCGAGTGGACGTTGATGCGGTTTCCGGGTTTGTCCGCGAAGCCCGCCGTCTATGTCGTCGGCGATGACGGCAGCGAACGCCTGGCGCGGCAGCATGGTACCGGTGACTTTGTCGTGGTCGAGGAGATCGCCCCGCATTTCCGGCTGCGGCTTGGCGCGAATGTGCTCGACATCATCAACACGGCTTACGACCAGGCCGGCAGGCCGACGGGCACCGGGACGACGGCGCCGACGGTCCACCGCGACATCCTGCAGGCGAAAACGCCATGAGCGAGTTTCGCGCGGACGAAGAATGGGCCGGAGACGAAGAGCCGGCGCCATTGCCGATCTGGCGGCGGCGAAAATGGCAGCTGATCGGACTTGGGACCGTGGTGCTTCTGGCCTTTCTTTTCACCCGTGGCAGGCCTCAGCACGCGCCGGAGCCGCAGAAGGGAGACGAGCCGTTCATTGGCGTCGTCGTGCCATACCAGGCGGCCAAGGCCGAGGCGCCTGCCATATCGGCGCCGGCGACCACAGCGGCGCCCACAGCGGTCCCGGCGCCGCCCCCGATCATGCCGGCCTTTCACGCCGCGCGGTCGCCGGCGAACGCGCCGCCGGCTCGCCCGGCGATGCTGTCCTACGCGGTGCCGCATAGTGATGGCCCGAAACCGGCCGCGGGGCCGCCCGCCGATCCGCCGCAGACCGGCCTCGCGTTTGCGGCCTCGCAGCTGCCGGGGATCAAGGCGTCGCCGGCGATCGACGATACCTATCAGCTGATGCCGGGCCTCTTACCGTGTGTGCTCGACACCGCGATCGAGAGCGACCTGCCCGGCCCGCTGCTGTGCCATCTGCCGGGGCCAGTCTACAGCCCCAAGGGTGTCTTGCTAATGGAGGCGGGGACCCAGATCGTCGGCCGCTATGAAAGGATGGGCCAAAATGGCGGCAGCCGGCTCTTGGCGGTGTCGACTTATGCCCATACGCCGAACGGCATCTGGGTGCCGCTTTCCGACAACCCAATGGCGGACGATCTCGGCCGCACCGGTCTACCTGGTGGTGTCGACAATCATTACCTTGAGCGCTTTGGCGGTGCAGTTCTGCTCGACCTGACGCAGAGCGGGCTCGGGATCGTGCAGGCGGCCGTATCGAAGGGCGGCAACACCTATATCTCGACCAATAGCAGCGACAATCTCGCCTCGCAGATCCTGCAGTCGCAGGTCAACGTCGCGCCGACTTTTTCCAAGCACCAGGGCGAGACCATCGCAATCTGGCTGACGACCCCAATCGACTTCTCCGACAGCTACAAGCTGCGCCAGGTGCCGAAATGAGAAACGGCGAGGCCACATTGCGGCACCTGCTGGCGCCGATCCGGGATGTGCTCGACGATCCCGCCACCACTGAGGTGGTGGTGCAGCGGCCCGGCGAGGTCGGCGTCGAGCAGTACGGCGGGTGGTCCTGGCGTACCGTCGAGATGCTCGACTTTCGGCGGTTGGATGCGATCGGCCTCTTGGCCGGCTCGCTGTTAGCGAAGCCATTTGATCCGGCCAACCCGATCTGTATGACGACCTTGCCGGACGGCCAGCGCTGCACGCTCATCCGGCCGCCGGTTACCGCACCGGGGACGATCTCGCTCACGATCCGCATTCCGTCAAAAGCGGTCCACACGGTGCACGATCCCGACTTCGGCGATCTGATGCGAACCGCGGCGATCCCGACCTTCGCGGGGAGGCCCGACCGGCCCAACCGAAGCCCCGGGCTCGATCCGAGGGACGCCGATACGGAACTCCTCGCCCGCTATCGCGCGAAGGAATGGCCCGCTTTCTTTGCGCTCGCGGTTAAGGCGAAGAAGACGATCGCGGCGACCGGCAGCACCGGGTCAGGCAAGACCTCGCTGTTGCGGCGATTGATGCAGGAAATCCCGCCCGACGAAAGGCTGGTGACGATTGAGGACACCGACGAATTCGGCCCGCTGCCATTGCGCAACCGCGTGTCGCTGTTCTACGGGGCGGCGAATGTCTCGGCCGAGAACGCCGTCGAAACATCATTGCGGATGCGGCCCGATCGCGTCGCGATGCAGGAACTGCGCGGTGCGGAAGCGTTCGCCTACATCCGGCTACTCGCCGCCGGTCATCCCGGCGGTTTGACGACCTGGCATGCCGAAGAGGGCGACCCGCTCACACCGCTCTTGCTGATGGCGAAAACGAGTGCTGCGGGCCGCAACATCCCGGACGACAAGCTCTTGGTGATCCTACGCAGCCTGATCGACATCGTCGCGTTTTGCCGGCGCGACGGAGACGGGTTCTCGGTGCCGTCGGTCTACTACCGCGCCGCGGATGCCACGCCATAGGACGTCGGCCGGTTCCACGGCAGCGAATTCAGTCTTCTGGAGAGAGCAAATGGCAGCCACGGATCGAGAATTTGAGTTCGAGATCGACCTGACATTGGTGCGCATCGTGGTGCATGCCGCGGACGATATCGTCGCCGCGGACATCGTGCACGGCATGACACCGCACGAGCTGGTTGCGGCGGCGAATGGCACGCTAAAGCACCGGGTGCGGATTGTCAGAATTGAGGGCGGTGAATGAGCAATCGTCCTTCTGGTGCGATCGGCATCCAAATGCTCGCCGTCACGCTGGCGGCCATTGCAGCCGCGGCTTTGTGGCTGGTCTCCGCTTCGGCATTGTGGAGCAAGGGCACCGGAACACCATTCGCGCCCCTGGCTTGGTGGGAAGCGACGCGATGGTGGCTCGCTAATTGGTGGGTGAATTTGTGGCTGGTGCTGGCTGCAGCGGTGCCGGCGATCGTGCTGGCGATGCTGCTGTTCGGGCTCTTCCAGGTCCGGCGCTGGCACTACCGCGGCGGTCGCCGCTTGACCGTGCGGCCGGATGGTGCGGTGCGGGCGGTCGATCGCGGCGTCACCGACAATCACGGCCACACCGAGTGGCGATCCATGGCCGACGCGATGAAGCTGTTCCCTGGTCCACATCCGGCCTATGGCGGCGTGGTGGTCGGTGAGGCGTACCGCGTAGATCAGGACGCGGTGGCCAAGGTTCGGTTCCTGCCGGGTGACAAACGTACATGGGGCCGCGGCGGTACAGCGCCTTTGCTGATCGACCCCTGCAGCGAAGGCAGTGGGCACAGCCTGGTGTTCGCCGGGCCAGGCGGCTTCAAGACGACCTCGGCCGTATCGACCATCCTGACCTGGATCGGCAGCAGCGTGGTGCTCGATCCGTCGACGGAACTCGGTCCGATGCTGGACAGTGCGCTGCGGCGGCAACGCAAGCAGGTCGTGCATATCGGCATTCCGAGCGACGAGGACGCGAAGCCGACGGTCACCGGCTTTAATGTGCTGTCCTGGATCGACATCACGCACCCCGAGGCGGAGGTGCACGTTCGGATCGTGGTGTCGTGGATTTATGATAAATCGGCTGAGGTCGGTTCAGCCCGCGGCGAAGATCCGTTCTTCGCGCCGATGGGCCGCGAGCTTGTCACCTGTCTGCTGGCGCACTTGGTGTGGTCCGATCCCGAGGCGATCGAAATCAGCTTGGCCACTCTGGCGGCCGGTATTTCGGTCCCCGAGGACGACATGCTGACCCTGCTGGCCAGCATTTGCGCTACCTCGAACAGCCAGATGGCGCGCCGCATCGCCGCCACATTGATGAAATGCAGGGCGGAGGAGACGTTCAGCGGCGTCTTTATGAATGCTGTCAAAGGCATCGCGTGGCTGTTCACCGGCGCTTACGCCGATTTGGTGTCGGTCGGCGACTTCGATCCGCGGGCGCTGTTGATCGGCCGGACGACGGTGTTCCTGAACGCCAGCCTGCGAACCCTGGAGACGACGCCAGCCGTTGCTCGGGTCCTTGTCGGTGCTCTGTTGAATACGGTCTACATGGCCGATGGCAGGACGAACGGGCGGGTGTTGTTCCTGCTCGACGAAGCGGCGCGGCTTGGCCGGCTGAAAACCCTTGAAACCGCGCGCGACATCGGCCGCAAGTACGGCGTCTCTCTGCAGATGCTGTTTCAGTCGATCGGCCAGATGACCGAGGCGTGGGGCCGCGAGGGGACACGCGCCTGGATCGATGCCGCCGCCTGGGTCGGCTATGCCGCGATCCGCGCGGGCGGAGCCGGCAAGGATCTCAGCGACCAGCTCGGTGCTCATGGCGTGCTGGCCTGGTCCGAGGGCGACAATCAGGCGCGGCAAAAGCCGTTCGGCCTGAACTTCGGTTCGACCTCGCGCGGCCTCAACGTCAACGTCCATGAGATCCGCCGGTCGCTGATGGCGGCCGCCGAGATGCAGCAGGATCTGCGCGACGACGAAATTATCATCGTGCCGGCGGGCGGCCTTCCCATCAGATGCGGCCGGGCGATCTTTTTCCGCCGGAGGGAAATGGTTGCAGAGGTGTCCAATAACCGGTTTGCCGACGGCTTGCCGGCAGCCGCAGCGGAGTAAGAGCGATGACAGATGGCGTATCGCGAGCGGGATCACAGCTCCATCATTTGCGGCAGATCCGACAGGAGCGGGCTGCCGCCTTCTGGCAGCGGACCATCGACGCGGGCCGCATCCAACGTCAGACCGATGCGCGGCAGCAGAGCCAGGGCGAAAAGCAGCAGAAGCCGCGGCAGGCAGAGCGATAAATGGGAATCCTGTGGGCGGCCCTGTTTTGCTTTGGCCACCCGGCGCCTTTGATCAAGGGCGGACAGTGATGAGTGCGGTACAGGAGACGACGCTCGAGACGCTGGCCGACGAACTGACGGAGATTCGGGAAGCACTGCTGGCGCAGAACCGGGCGCTGGTGGTGATGGCGCGCGACCAGCGGCTATACGGTGAAATGGTGGCGAAGATTCTGGAGGCGGTCACCCGCGAGGCTGATGGCGGCGACCCTCTAAGCGAGCTGCTGGCCGCCTTGGTCGATGCGGATCGGCAACACGCGCTGGTCCTGGAGTCGGTGTCACAGGCTGTCGTCGGGGATCCGCCGGACGAGAAGGCGCACCCGTCACTGGGGTTGGTGCGCTATGCCGCGGATCACACCTCGCGGCTGGAGCTGATCGACGAGCGGCTGCTCGACGTCCAGGCTCGACTGCCAGATACACCGCGATAGGCGTGGCGATGATGACCTATAGGGTTGGCGCATCCGCGTCACCGGCTGGCGGTGCGGCGATGGCAGAGTATCTGCTTGCCGGGACGCTGCGGCCCGAACAGCAGCATGCGGCCCGCTATTATGCGGGCGAGGTGATACCGCTGGCCGAAGGGCTGGACGCGCGGGCGGACGGCAACGAGGCGCTGGAGGAGCTGGCGCGTGTCGAGCTTGCCATCGAGCCGGGCGATCGGGCGATCAGAGCACAGAGAGTTGCCAGGGATGGCATCAATGCTGCAGTACTTCGGCCCGACATCTCGCCCGCCTTGGCCGATCGCCTAGGCATTGCCGATCCCGGCCAACCGCTCACGCGGGCCGGCATTGCTCATCTACTGAATGGCCGCCGTCTGGATGGCGGGGAAATCGACGGCAAGGAGACGCACAAGCCGGCGCTGAGCGTGGCCGAGGTGTTCGGTCTCGATCCGAAGCAGCCGGCATCGGCACCGGCGATCAGAAACGTGCTCGCCGGCAAGCGCGCGGACGGTGGCGTGCCACAAACGCCAGCCGGCAAGGTCTTGCCGGCTCAGATCGTCGAGGGCGCCCGCAAGCGGTTCAAGGCGGCGCTCGGCGTTCCCGGTCATCGTGAGGCAACGGTCACGGAGATCGCGCATCTTGAAAACGGCCGCTTGGCGACCGGGCGGCTGATCGATGCCGCCGATTACCGCCGGCAGATCCATGCCACCCGCCCGCCGGTCGGTTTTGTCGACATGACGTTTTCGGCCGACAAATCATTGTCGGTCGCCTGGGCCTTGGCGCCGACTGACGCGGAACGCGCTGCCGTGTTGGATATTCACCGCCATGCCGTTGCCGACACGATGGCCTACGCCGAAACGCATCTTGGCTTTGCCCGAAAAGGAGCCGGCGGACGGAATGGTGTCGAGCCCGGCACTCTGGGATGGATCAGCTTTCAACATTACACCGCGCGGCCGGCGGTCGATATCGAGCGGCGCGATAAGGAAGGTCGGGCCTACACGGACATCCGCGAAGTGCCGCTGCAGACGGCGGACCCGCAGCTCCATACCCATGTGACGGTGTTCAATAGCGTCCTGACCGACAGTGGGCATATCGGCGCCCTCGATCTCGACCGGCTGGCGGGGCGGGTCAAAGAGCTGGGCGCCGTCTATCAGGCCCATGTTGCGGCGCGGGCCCGGCGGTTTGGCATCGAGGTCGTGCTCGACGAGCGCACCGGCGCCGCACGGCTCGCCGATATCCCGCATCCGGTGCGCGAGTTGTTCAGCAAGCGGACGACGGAAGCGCTGGATGCCGCGCGAGATTTCGCGGCAGGCAGGGGCATCGACTGGGATGCCATAACCGCCGAGCAGAAGATTGCCTTGTTGAAGGCTGGGGCGGCCGAAACCCGGCAGTCAAAAGGCGCTCGCGGAGATGAGCAAGAGAAAAGCGATTTCGCGGTCTGGCGCGAGCAAGCCGCGGCCAACTCCTATCGGCATAAGAGCGTGTTTCGGCCAGACGAGATCATGCCCGCACCGACCCCAGAACAACGCCATGAGGTCGCCTATCGGGTAGCATTGCCGCTGCTCGAGGGAGAGCTTGGCCGCCGCGCCGTGCTCGGCGGCCAGGAATTGCGCGAGCTCGGGGCCCGGGCCTTGATCGTCGCCGGCATCGGCGAGCGTCCCGGCGACGACATCGACGCTGTGATCAAAGCCTTTCGCGAGCGCGGCGTGGTGCAGGACGGCCAACAGGTGGCATTGCTGTGGGGCAAGAGCGCCTCCCTGCGCGGCAAGGAGCGCTGGAATGTGACAACGGCGCTCCACGCGGACCAGGAGCGCGAATTGATCCGGTTGGCCGGGACCGCCTCGCTCGATTTGTCAGGCGCGTTGCCGATGGCACGGATCGACCGCGCGGCAGACACCTTTCTGGCGCGCAAACCGACGATCGAGCCGACCGCCGAGCAATGGCGGGCCCAGCGTGCAATGATGACGCAACTTGCCACCGGCGGCCGACTGGGTGTCGCGATCGGTGTCGCCGGGGCCGGTAAGAGCACTGCTCTCGCTCCGCTGGTCGAGGCCTGGAAAGCCGACGGGCGCACGGTCTTCGGCATAACCCTGGCGTGGCGCCAGGCAGTCGATCTGCGGTCGGCCGGCATCGCCGACGGCACTTCTGTCGCGGCCTTCCTCAAACGCGTCGAGGTCGGGCGGTATAGGCTCGATCGCAACAGCGTCGTCGTTGTCGACGAGGTTGGCCTCATCGGCACGCGGCAAATGCTGGATCTCTTGCGGTTGCAAGCGAGAACCGGCGCGCAACTCGTCATGGTCGGCGATCCCAAGCAATGCCAGTCGATCGAAGCCGGGCCGGTCATCGACCTGCTGCGCCAAGCGGTTGGCGACACGGCCGTACCGCAGATCCTGACGTCGATTCGGCAGAAAACGGAGCGCGAGCGGGAAATCACCAGCTTGTTCCGCGGCGGCCGAGCGGCCGAGGCACTGGAAATGAAGCAGCAGGACGGAACAGCCGAATTGGTGGCCGGCGGCCGACAGGCGACCGTGCAGCGCGTGGCTCAGTTGTGGCGCGAACGACTCCAAGCCAACCGCAATGATCCGGCGTTCAAGCTCACGGTCTCGGCGCCGACAAATGCCGACGCGCGCGAGATTGGTGCCGCCATTCGGGCTGAGCGACGCCGGGCCGGAGAGCTCGGCGAGGATGACAGAGTCCTCGATGCGATCGACCGCAACGGCCCAACCTACCGGCTGGCGTTGGCGGTCGGCGATCGCGTGCGCCTCTTCGATCGCGTCCATGATGCGAGGGTCCCCGGCCGCAAGACTGTCCTCGCCAACAATGGCGAGGTGATCGAAATCCGCGAATTGACCGACCAGGGCATGATCGTGCGCAACGATGCCGGCGTCGAGGGCCTGGTCATGTGGCGCAAGATCCAAACCCATCAGGGCGCCCCGGCGCGCCTGACCTATGGCTACGCGACGACCGTGGATACCGCGCAAGGCAGCACGGCGACCGAGCACATCCACGCCATGCCGGCCGGATCGCGCGCGGTTCACAGCTTCAAAGCCTACACCGCCGCCAGTCGGCACCAGCGGACAACCTGGATTATCGTCGACCAGGCCTCGGAGCGGCGCCAGCTCGCAGGCCGGTTGATGATCGGGCAGCGGCCGCTTCAGGAAATCCGGGAGCCGGATGTGTGGCGCAATATCGGCGAAAATCTCAGCCGCCAGCCGGTGAAGAACAGTGCGCTCGATCTATTGAGAGGGGTAACGCATGACGCGCGCGGGTCGATCGCTGATTTTCAGCGCGGCATGGAAGCGGCGGAACGCAAGGCGCGAGCGCCGAGCGTACATGTTAGCCGGTTCGCGAAGACGCAGATGATGGTGTCGCCGTTACTGCGCCGCGTGGCGGACTACCCGCGTGAGGTACAGCGACGGCTCGCACATGGCGTGGCGCGCGCCTCCCAGCCTGAACGAGCGCAGCGCCGGGCGCAGCGGCTGTCGCCTTAGGCCCGGTCATTGCCAACCGCCATCATCGTCATCGCACACAAGGCTCCCCTTGACCGTATCGTCACGGGGGCCCCGGTGTGGCGCGTGCAGGGCCGTTATCACCAATTGGGCACCTACGGCAACGGAGGCGCGTGGAAATCCCCCCTCCCGACGTAAAGAAGCGAAGATCGGATCGGGTCTCCTTGGGCAATTGCATCCCGTCAGGGATGCCTTGGTCTGTACCCCCAAGACCGCCCGCTAAATCCTCCGTGTCTTGTCCGGATCGCGACCGGATTACGGACCAGTCGTGGCCATAGGACGGGCTTATCGCGGCCATGCGACGGGCGCCAATCAACGATGAATGGGTGTTCGGTGGCATTGCGGCGACCACAGTGAACCGGAGAAACGATCGGAAATGGCGGGCAAGTTAGGCAAGGTTCTGGCCGCGAACGTCGAAGGCCGGCGATCCTACTGGTATCGATGGTTAGCGAAGAACCGCGCCGAAATAGCAGCCGCTTTCGCCTCTCAAACCCGCCCGTCCTGGACGTTGCTGGTCAAGACTGCGACGCAAATCGGCGCAGTTGACGAAAACGGAAATCCGCCGACGCGCGAGGGTTTGCGCAAAGCCTGGGATCGGCTGCAGCGCGACCAGCCGGAGGCTGGCCTACTCGTCAAAAAGGAGACTCGCCGCAAATCAGCCGAGACCCTTTGGTCCGTCGCCTCACCGCCCAGCGAGGGTCCGGCGGCGGCACCGGCGCAACCGGCGGGCGCTGACGACGATCCGTCGCCACGTGCCAGTCGTCACGTTTTCAAACCCGGCCGGCCCAAGTTTTGATGCCACCCGAGCGCAGAGAGCAATCGCCATGCCCACCGCTGAAAACCCGACCCCCGCCTCCGCCAAGGTAATCTCGTTCCGGCTCGGACGGCGGCATCTGATCGACGAAGTGGAGACGCCGGTCGGTCTGCCGGCGTCGGTGCCGCAGGCGGCCCGCACCGCGTCCACGGCGCCCGCCATCGACCTTACAGGAAAGCCCAAGGTATGGCTGGTCATCGGCCCCGGGCGCTCCGGGAAGACGATGCTGCTTCGCTGGGCGTTCGAGATGACCGCCAACCGCGGCGATGTATCGACAATTTGGGCCGCCGCCGACCCGCAGAACCGCTCCTTGAGCAACTATGTGGAAGACGTGGCAGAGCCACCGACTAATGACGGCGCCCAGACCGCGCGGTGGCTGGAGGATCTATTACGTCACACAATGGCGACTAAAATTTCGGCAATGGTCGACCTCGGTGGCGGAGACACCAGCCTGCACAAGCTTCTGTCCATCGTACCGACCTTGGCTGACGACATCGACAGCGCCGGAGTGGCGCCGGTTGCAGTCTACGCCATCGGTCCGCGGATCGACGATCTGGCCTCGCTCGCCTCGTTCGAAGCGATCGGGTTCAGGCCAAAGGCAACAGCCTTGGTTCTGAACGAAGGGCTGGCGGACCCGGCGATGCACCGCGAGGACGCCTTCGCCCGTGTGCTGAACCATAGCGCTTATCGCGCCGCGCTGGCGCGTGGTGCGGTGGAGATTTGGCTGCCGCGCCTGGATCAGGCCGTCGCCCAGGATATCGAGGCCAAGCGCATCGGGTTTCTGCAAGCCCGTGATGCGATCTCGCCCCAGCACCGCAAGGTGACGCCGCTTGGCCCCTTTGATCGGGCGCATGTGCGCAAGTGGCTCGAAGCGATGGCGGCGGAACTGGCCCCGGTGCAATCATGGCTGCCCGCATAAAGGCCACTCCAGCCGCCGTCAGCACGCGCGGCTTGGCACCACAAATGGAGGCTGCCATCGCCGTAACGCGTGCGGAAATGGCGCGGCTATCGGAATTAGGCGGCCTTCGCAATGACCCGCTGCGCTTTCCGATTGAGGCTCTGTCGGTGCATCTGGAGGCGCTGCATCAGCTGATGGCCGATGCGACATTCACCATCGGCAGCCACGTTGCAGCCGCCAGACAGCCGCCCGTTGTCGTCGATATCGCCGGCCTTAGCCGCACCGCCGCGGACCGCGTCGTTTATGAACTGCCGGGTGCAGTGGACCGCTTGGTGCTGCAACGCAGCCGGCATCTGATGTTGTTGGCGGCCGGTGGTGCTGTTCTTCTGCTCGTGCTCGGCGTCGCGTGCGGCTGGGCATGGCGTGGCAATTGGCCGGGCGAGGCGCTGCCGGGCTTCACTTGCGCCGACCAGCCTGATGGCAGCAGGGTCTGTTATGAGTATGTGCGGCCGCCGGCCGCCAGTCGCGACCCGGCGAAGCATTGAGGCCGCGGCAAGCCCGCGAGGGTGCGCGGCTCCGATTTGACTATGGATGGCGAGCATCTGACTCGCCCCGATGTCGGGTCGCTGCGCGCGTTCGTGCTGACGGCGCGGGCCGAGCGTGATGCCGAACGCGCTGAGAAGACCCGGCTCGCCCATCGTGTTGTTGTCGGCGAAGCCTACAATTCGCGCCACGATCGCTCGACATTCGACGTCGTTCAGCCCGCGCAATCGAGAGAGCTGGGACAAAGGCGGCAAGGCGCCGCTGCTGATCGATCCGCGTGGTGAGGGGCTCAACGCATTCGCCGGTGATCGAAACGACCAGCGCGGTTTCGACCTTGGACTGGAGTAGCTCGACCGTGGGTGCTCGATCTGGCGGGCGAGCTGGGGCCGCTGCTGGCCGACGATCGTGAACGGAGTGGGCACAGGGTGTTCATTCTAAAATACGGATTGGGCTCGCGCAGCGGGTTTTAATGCTCTCGACTGGATCGACATCACCTCGCCGATGGCGAAGACCGATATCGGGGTGTGGTCGAATGGATTTGCGGCCACAAGCCGGACGATGATTCCACGGCGGAATTTTCAAGGACGCGGTAAGGCTCTGATCGCGCCCTTCTGACGCATATGCTGGGGATCGGGGTCTGCCGGCCAAGCAGAAAACTGCTAAGGACGCTGCGGGCCGGCCTTGCCACCCCGGAGGGGACCTGAGGAAGGTGCTGGGCCGTATTCATCAGACATCGGCCAGTCCGCTGGCGCGCGATCTCGCTGGTTCGCTAAAAGGGTTCGTGCACTAGACCTTCTTCGGTCTTTATGCGATTGCGGACGAGGACACCAAGTGGCTGCCGACGCGGGCGCACGCCGATCTTGGCTCGGGCAGCTCGTTTAAACCCACGAAGATTACGAACGGCAAGACGGACGTGTTCCGTCGCCTTGCCATTAAGGGTTTGCAAACCACGCCGGCGGTAGCGCTGTGCACTGTCGGAGCTCTTTTGAACTGCCTTTCGATCTCATCGAAAATCGAAAGTTGAGGCTGTGCACAAAGCTGCAAAAGCCTATCGGCTGTCGCAGCCGACGCCTTGACGCCCCGCGAGCCGTCGGCGAAGCCGAGCCGGCCCGTGCTTCCTCTCATCCCGGCGGACGTATGTGGCAGACGCGTGTCTAACCCAACCCGGGTTGTGATGTGCCAGCGCCGCGTTCGCCTCTATAATAGGCATATGCGAACACGGGAGGCGTGAATGGGCCTGATCTTGCTAATTATCATAATCCTTCTTTTGTTCGGTGGGGGCGGTTACGGTTACCGGCGCTACGGCTACGGCGGCGGAATCGGCATCGGCGGCATCCTACTGATAGTCCTAATCGTGTACCTGCTTTTCGGGTACGGCAGGTTTTGATCCCAGCACGTAGCGGGTTGCGCTCGCCCCCGCCTTCTACTCGCCCCGGCCGGAACCGCTGCCGCGGTCAGGGGCGGCGGAGGCGGGTGAGGATGATGGTGCGGCGTGTTGGTGCCGTGGCGACGGCGACCGGCGCAGTGTGGCTCGCCTTCGCTGCCGCGCTTACCTACAACACCAGCTGGGTTCCGACCAACCCCTGGACCTGGAAATGCGACCCCGACCATTGTTGGGCGTGGCGAAACATCGCCTGGCTCGGGGATGACGTGACGCGCGGCATCGTCTGCCTCGTTCTTTTAGGTTTGGCCGTATGGTCGGCCCGCCAATGACGTTCCGCAGTGCCGTCGCATCGACACACCGTTAGCCAAATTCGACAAAGGCCCCGTAGACGAGGGCGAGGCTATCGAGATGCCGTTTCACCGCGACCGCCTTTTGGTCAGCTTGCACCGATTGTTTATCACGTACTCCGTCAGGTTGATCCGGTCGGTGATCGGCAGGGGCAAAGCGGTCCTGAAGCGTGGGCGCCAATTTCCTTCGCTCATTATTCGTTTGGCGATCCACGCGCCGGCGCGGGCGGCGAAAGCCCGCATGCCGGGGCTACAATTTGAGCGCGGGCTTGCCGCTCGGAGTGGGAGAAGACCGGCACGAGCCTGCTGAGAGCGGTGTCGTCACCAGCCGCGTCCACCGCCGCCGACAAGCGCGCATCCGACTTCCGACGCTCAGCAGACCGGTTCTGTCATAAAACCGTACCGTCCCGACGGAAATGGCCCCTATTGCTGAGGACCATACCCGTTCCCCAAGTCTTGACGCGGGGCCCTCTGCTGGCTTCGCCTCCCTGGGCTAAGTGTGGCGAATGTCGCGCGGGAAGCGCGTCGTCAAGCAGAATTTCAGCTGCCACCAGCGATTATCGGTATCCCTCCGCGGGCGGCCGCCTTTTCGGGATTCGTGGAATGATCGAGGGTTGGGGCTTTGGATTTCGGGTGGTGATGGGAAGTGTCCACAAGTTCGATTATGGGCACAAGTTTGCGGGAGCAGCGTCGGCACCGGTCGTGGCCAGAGGAGCTGAAGCGAGAGATTGTTGCGGCTTCGCTGGAGCCGGGGTCATCAGTGTCGGTGGTGGCACGGCGCTACGAGGTGAATGCGAACCAGGTTTTTGCGTGGCGCAAGCGCTATCGCGAACCGGTCAGCACAGCGGCTCTGCAACTGGTGCCGGTGATGGTGACGCCGGATCGGCAGTGCGATCCCTCACCGGCGTCGACGAGCGGGTTGATCGAAATTGAATTGGCCGGCGGCTGCCGGGTTCGGGTTGGCAATGGGGTCAAGGCCTCGGCGCTGCGGTTGGTTCTGGACGTACTGGAACGGCGATGATCCGATGATCCCGGTTCCCTCGGAGGTTCGGGTGTGGCTGGCGGTCGGCCGCACGGATATGCGCAAGGGCATGAACGGCTTGGCGTTGCAGGTGCAAGAGGTGCTCGGCCGCGATCCGCATGCCGGCGATTTATACGTCTTCAGAGGTGCCAGAGGCGGGCTGATCAAGATTATCTGGCACGACGGGATCGGCATGTCGCTCTACGCGAAGCGGCTGGAACATGGCCGATTCGTGTGGCCGTCGCCGGCCGACGGGACGCTTGCGATCTCGGCGGCGCAGCTGGCCTATATGCTGGACGGCATCGACTGGCGAAACCCGCGGCATACCTGGCGTCCGGCCAGTGCCGGATAAGGTTTGATTTTGTAGCAGGCAGCGGGTTGGGTTCGTGATTCACTTGCGGTCATGGACGCCGATCTTGCCGCGCTGCCGGACGACATCGCCGCGCTGAAGGCGGCGCTGGCGATCGAGCGTGCGCGGGTACGAGCGGTTCTTGCGGAACGCGATGCCGGGGCCGCCGAGTTGGCGGTGGCGCGCGCCAAGGCTTCCGAAGACCTGGCCCTGATTGCCCATCAGAAATTGCGGATCGCCCGGCTCGAGCGTCAGCTCTACGGCCCTCGCGCGGAGCGATCGGAGCGGCTGATCGATCAGCTGGCGCTGCAGTTCGAGGAATTTGCCGCCAGCGCCAGCGAGGATGAGCTCGCCGCGGAAATCGCCGTGGCGAAGACCACGAATGTGGCGGGCTTCACGCGCAAGCGCGCCGAACGAAACACCTTCCCCGACCACCTGCCGCGCGAGCGCGTGGTGATCGCGCCGCCGACGACGTGCGAGTGCTGTGGCGGAGCGCGGCTGCGCAAGCTGGGCGAGGATGTGACCCGGACGCTGGAGGTGATCCCGCGGCAATGGAAGGTGATCGAAACGGTGCGGGAAAAGTTCAGCTGCCGGGATTGCGAGAAGATCAGTCAGGCGCCGGCCCCGTTCCATGTGATCGCCCGGGGCTGGGCCGGCCCAAGCCTGTTGGCGATGATCCTGTTCGAGAAGTTCGGCCAGCATCAGCCGTTGAACCGGCAGGCCGAGCGCTATGCACGCGAGGGCGTGCCGATCAGCCTGTCGACGATGGCCGACGCCGTCGGATCGGGCTGCGCCGCGCTCGACCCGGTGCTCCGGCGGGTCGAGGCCCATGTCATGGCGGCCGAACGCCTGCACGGCGACGATACGACCGTCCCGGTTCTAGCCAAAGGCAAGACCGACACGGGCCGGTGTTGGGTTTATGTGCGCGACGATCGGCCGTTCGGCGGCCGCGGCCCGCCGGCGGCGATGTTCTATTACTCCCGCGACCGTAAAGGCGAGCACCCGCAGCGCCATCTGGCCGGATACGCCGGGCTGTTCCAGGCCGATGCCTTTGACGGCTATCGCGCGCTCTACTTGCCCGAGCGAGGTGCCGGTGCGATCCAGGAGGTCGGGTGCTGGGCGCATGCCAGGCGTCCATTCTTCGCCATGGCCGACATTGCGGAGAACGCCCGGCGGCGGGCCGCAGGCAGGAGCGCGGTCGCGCTCTCGCCGATCGCGATCGAGGTCGTGCACCGCATCGACACCCTGTTTGAGGTCGAGCGGTCAATCGACGGCAAGAGTGCCGAAGAGCGCCGGACGGTTCGCCGGGAGCACAGCAGGCCCCTGGTCGAGGAGCTTCAGGTCTATATGCGCGAGCAGCGCGCCAAACTCTCCCGAGGCCACGATCTCGCCAAGGCCATCGATTATATCCTCAAGCGTTGGGCCGCCTTCACTCTGTTCCTCGATGACGGCCGCGCCTGCCTGTCGAACAATGCCGCCGAACGGGCGGTGCGTGGTATCGCTCTCGGGCGCAAATCATGGTTGTTCTGCGGCTCCGACCGCGGCGGTCAGCGTGCTGCCGCAATGTACAGCCTGATCGTCACCGCCCGGATGAACGGCGTCGACCCGCAGGCCTGGCTGGCCGACACGCTGGCCAGGATCGCCACGCATCCGGCGCACCGGCTCGATCAATTGCTGCCGTGGAACCGGACGCCGGCGATTACCGCCGCAGCGGCCTGAGCTTGACCCAGGTCAACAAGGTTCACCACGTCCAGACCATCGCCCGCGTCGCCGCGATCCTCGGCGAGGACGAGGAGTGGCTGCAGGACGTCGCCAGTGAAATGGACCAGGAAGACGGTCTGATCTGGGTCTACGGTCCGGGTGACGAGAGCGTCATGGCGTTCACCGACTTCGGCATCGAAACCTCACCGGCCTGATCGAGATCTACAAGGCCGATCCCGATCTTCTCAAACGCTCAACCGACCCAAAGTGACGACCCTGCGGCCTACGCCGCATGCTTACGATTATCGGGACGCTATCGGCGGTCCACTACGGCCTGGTGGTGGTCGTTGAGTTGGTTGTAGTGCCACCGCCAGCGGGGTCAGTCTCAGTTTTAGCGTGAGTTTCCGAACTGCCCGCGGCTCCTTGCTTGTAGGTATCCTTTTTCGTGACCTCGTTCCCGTTCCACCCGGTGCCTTGCTTGGTCGTGGACGTGCTCGAACCACCGTTCGGCTTAGAGGTCACGGTGGTTGTGGATGTGCCCGAACCGGGGGTCCCCTGCGCCAGCGCGACGCCGGTTATCAACACAACAGCGATCACACCGACCAGTAGATGTTTGCTCATCATCCTGTTCTACCTTTAATATTGACTACGTTTCGTAAACCGCAGAAGTTTGCATCAGTTCCCTTCCTCGCGTTATGAGTTCAATCGCTCGTAGTCGTGAGCGGTAAGCCGTAGAGCGGCCACAACGCCCCGCTGCCATCGTGATGAGCCGCACAGGAGTGGGTGCCTATTGAGCAGACCGGGAATGGTCGACGCCCGCTTTCCCCATCTAAGCCGCTAAACCTCGCGTCGTCCGCGTCGACCAGCGGCATTCCGTGTCCGTCTCTCTCAGTGCGTCAGGCCTATCTTGACGGCGAATTGTGCGGCATCCGCCCCGACGGCATCACCTCATTCAGCATGATCCAGATGGCGTCGGATGCCGGCAACGCCGCCGGCCTCGTGTTCTTTCTGTTCGACCTTCTCCATGTCGACGGCGAGGATCTCGTCGCGCGGCCGCTGCTCAAGCGAAAGGAACGGCCCGCCGGCTTGCTGTCGTCGACCGGATCGCCGCTGCAAATACAGCGACCACCACACCGGACAGGGTCCAGCGTTCTGTGAGAAAGCCTGCGCCCTATCGGTCGAAGGCATCGTCTCGAAAATGCATCGACGCCCCCCATGCACCCGGTAATCGCGGTTTGTGGTCAAGGTCAAATGCCTCAACCACGATGAACTAGAGCGTGATCCGGTTAGGTTGAAGCATAGCCGGCATTGGCGAGGTAGTTGGCGCATTCCTTTGGGGTGAAGCGGTCGAGGAGACTGCCGATGCCGCGCCAGGTGGCCTCGATCGTGCGCGGGTCGGTTTTGCGCAGCAGTGTCTTGAGCTTGGCGAAGACCTGCTCGATCGGATTGAGATCGGGCGAGTAGCGCGGCAGGAAGAACAGCTTGGCGCCGGCGGCACGGATCAAGCGGCGCACCGCCTTGCCCTTATGACTGCCGAGATTGTCCATGACGACGACGTCGCCGGGGCTGAGAGTCGGCACCAGGAGCTGCTCGACATAGGCACGAAAGCTGGCGCCGTTGATCGGCCCGTCAATGACGCAGGGCGTGGTGATTTGGTCGTGGCGCAGTGCCGCCAGAAACGTCAGCGTGCGCCACCGGCCGTGCGGCACCTTGGCGACCAGGCGGGCGCCGCGGTGGCAGCGTCCGTGGCGGCGGGTCATGTTGGTCTTGGCCCAGAGCCTGCCCCGGCGCAGGCCGGGGTCTCGTCGATGAACACCAAGCGCCGAGGGTCCAGCCGGCTCTGATGCGTCTTCCACCGGGCGCGCCGGCGGGCGATGTCGGCGCGATCCCCGGCCTGCGCCGGGGCAGGCTCTGCTCGCTGGCGTGCAGAGTTTTTTTTAAAGGTGATCCCCTCGCAGGCGAAAAAGCGCCACACCGACCCGTAGCTTGCCGGGGTGCCGCGCTCGGCCAGCTCGGCCACCACCGCCCGCAACGTCAGGTCTGGCTTCTCGGCGATCCGCGCCAGCAGCCACGCGCGCTCACCCCGCAGCCGCAACGGCCGCCGCCCGCCCATCGGTTGAGCCGCGGCGCTGCCGGTGGCCCGCCAGCGCTGCGACCACTTGACCACGCTGGCAACGCTGACCCCAAACAGCGCCGCCGTCGCCCGGCAGGTGCAACCGCTCGCCACCGCAGCAACCACTCGATCGCGCAAATCCCGTGAATAGGGTCTTGCCATTCGATGCTGGCCCCCAACCCCAGCCAGCATCTTGAATCAAAAAATCCAGCGCGCGTGAATATCTTTTGATTCAAACTCTTAGGATCATGCTCTAGTAGATGCTGTAGAGCGGCGAGATGTCGGTGTCGTTAAAGCCGTGGTAGTGGATCGGCTTGGCGCCGCGTTGCTGCAACGGCTTCAGATCCGGATTGATCGTGTTGAGCGCGATCGACAGGGTCTCGTTGGGCAGGATCTGCTTGTCGTCGACGTAGGACATCAATCTTGCGCTATTGCTAGCTCCAGTTCCAAGCCAGCATCCGGCATGCTCATCAAGCCGATCGCAATGCGGTCATCACCGTGGGGATGCGAAAGGCCGGGGTGATTGCCCGTGTTTCGCTGGTCGACCGTATATTGTTCAAATAGGAGCGTCCGCTCCCAGCCAGGGGACCTCGTCTCTATGTTCGGCACTTCGAGCCCGTTTTCCCATAGGGCCCGAAGTAACGAAACGCTGCTCTGATACGCATAAGCGGACAAAGGTGGAACGCCGCGCGGACGATGGTGATCAACCTCAAGCTTTTTAGCCATTGCGGTCTCGTGGTCGCGGCGCGGAGGTGACGGCAAACATCTGATTCCCGACGGCCAGCCGATGAGCTGGTTTTGGGGCCTGATCTGGACTCAAAACCTGCGCGACAAACCCTGTCGGAATGGGATAGTGTGCGGAAACCATTCCATCAGGGATTTCCGTACGCATGCTCATCGGTTACATGCGCGTTTCGACCGACAGTGATCGCCAGGTCCTGGATTTGCAGCGCGATGCTATGCTGGCGGCGGGGGTCGATGAGCGGCACCTGTTCGAAGATCGCGCCAGCGGTAGCCGCGACAATCGAGCGGGGCTTGAAAAGGCGCTGGCCTTCCTCAAGCCGGGCGATTGCCTGGTGGTGTGGAAGCTCGACCGTCTCGGGCGATCGCTCTCCCATTTACTCGCGACCGTGAACGAACTGAAGGATCGTGGCATCGCATTCCGCTCGCTGACCGAACAGATGGACACCACCACCCCACAGGGGGAATTCCTGTTCCAAGTCTTCGGTGCGCTGGCGCAATTCGAGCGCTCGTTGATCCAGGAGCGGGTTCGCGCTGGCCTCGCCGCGGCGCGCCGTCGCGGACGACGGGGCGGGCGCCCGGTCGCGATCGACGCGGAGAAGATGGCGGCCGTCGTCGCGGCGCTCGAAGGCGGTGCGACGAAAGCCGCGATCTGCCGCACCTTTGCTATCAAGCGCAGCACGCTCATCAATTCCCTGGCTCGGATCGGCTGGTCTGCCGGCGTAAAGCCGCAAGGGAGCAGGAGCGATGCGCCGCCAGCAATTGACCGAGACCCAAATCGCCGCGCTGTTCGATCCGCCCACGGAGCCGCGTGAACTCATCCGCCACTACACGCTGTCCGTCGGCGATCTCGCGATCGTTCATCGGTGTCGGGGCGAGCATAATCGCCTCGGTTGCGCACTCATGCTCTGCTATTTGCGCCGTCCGGGT
>CAVQJP010000022.1:0-65939 GCA_963712825.1 uncultured Alphaproteobacteria bacterium | reverse complement strand
GGCATCATTGCTCGCTCAAGAATCACCGGGTCGCGGGACGCTGACCATCCCCTTTGGATCGCTCCTCGCTCGGCGATCACGAGGCCGCGCCCAGAGGGTTGGACGCCGCAGAAAGTCAGGCATTGTTCCGACGAACTGCCTGCCGCCCCTCGCTCACGGGCACAGCGATAGCAAGCCGCCGGTTGCGCTCGGCATCCTCTCCAGATCGTTGCGTCATGTCGTCGATCCTCCGATCGAGGTGGACGAGGTTGACGTGCAAGATCGATCGAGGGGAACAGCAAAGGTGCTATGCTAGGGCTGCCGGATAGTACCGACCGCAAATAGGATACTTCGCGGAGCGACGGGGCTTTCGCGTCCCTGTCATGCCGATCGCGCAAGACCCGCTTGCGGCAGACGGAAGACGATGGGCCGGCACTTCAGCAGAAACGTAAGAACACATGATACCCAGTGTTCCGTTCGCGTACTACTAGTATATGCGAATTTGTATAAATGGCGCTAGGGCGTGTCGTCAATTATTAGAAGATCGCACGTAATGCGAGTCCAAAGAGAAGAAGAGGATAGTAAAATGGTCTATCATCGCCAGATTTTATGTGATTCACGAAGAGTCGGCTTGGAACAAGGTTGACCCATGACCCGGTATGGACTTCGCGATGATCAGTGGGAGTGGATAACGGACCTGCTTCCTGGGAAGCCCGGAGATGTCGGCGCGACGGTGCGGGACAATCGGCGGTTTGTCGAAGCGGTTCTCTACCGATACCGGGCCGGAATTCCATGGCGCGATTTACCAGAGCGATTCGGCGATTGGAAGAACACGCATCGGCGGTTCAGCCGCCGGGCCAAGAACGGGGTCTGGCAGCGCCTGTTTGAGCGCCTGGCGGCCGATGCCGACAACGAATACGCGATGATCGACAGCACAATCGTACGCGCCCACCAGCACAGCGGCGGCGCCCCCAAAAAAAAGATCAGGATCAGGCGATCGGGCATAGCCGGGGCGGGTTGATGCGCCTGTCCGGGCGTGAGCACAAACGCCAGGGGATTGCCGAGGGCGTCGACCAGCGCGTGGATTTTGGTGCTCAAAGGCTTTGTCGGCGATCAGCCGGGCGGCGGCCATTTGCGGCAGCAGCGCGTCGGCGCCGGCCAGATCATTTCAACCGCTGGCAGCCGCCGGCAAATCAGCCGTCATCCCGCCCCGGCAGCATCGCCTAGCGCCGCGCGATTTCGACCGGCACCTCTACAAGGAGCGCCACCTGATCGAAAATTTCTTCTGAAAACTCAAACAGTCACGTGCCATCGCCACACGCTATGACAAAACCGCACAAAGCTTTCTCGCCGCCATCCACCTCGCCGCCGCTATCATTTGGCTTAATTGACGACACGCCCAGAGCGCGATCTTGCATGGTAGCCATGTCGGTCGCGGCTCGGGCTCGCCATACTGGCTCTGAGCGAGGAGTGTCGACTTTGCTACTCAAATCCGGCGGCCCACGCCAACTCTCGCTATTCGGAATGCGCAACCTTGCCAAGGTTGGGGTCGAGGGTTCGAATCCCTTCGCCCGCTCCAATTTTTCTCAAGAAAATCAGCGACTTAGAACGGCCCTTTCGGGCCGTTTTTTGCTTCCCCGCCCCCGACCCAACGGCCGGGGAAGCAGGGGGGAAGCAACAGAAAACGAAATGTAGCAGGCTCTCGGCCGCTTGCGGCATGGCTAGGGTCAATGATCTGCCCTTTTTCGGCCAAGCGCCGGGCCATGACGACTGCTCGGGAGCGCAACGATAGACGCTATCGCCGATCGCGTAGGCGCTTCCCCGGACGCCGAACCGGCAGCTATTTTGCTTCCCCCGGAGCTTCCCCGGCACCGGCCATCTCTTCGTCGCGAAATTCATCGCTCAGACCTCCCGCCGGCGAGGCGCATCGGCAGCACAAGCCGTAGCGGGTCCGGCAGTCGCACGAAGCCATGCGCCGCGTAGAAGCCCGCCGCTGTTTCGTCCAGCGCGTCGACGATCACCATCGACGACCCTATCGTGTCTGCGCTCTGGAACGCGCGCTCCAGAGCGTCCGCCAGGAGGATGGAACCGAGACGCTGTCCCTGTCGGTCCTTGGCGATGGCCAGCCGGCCAATCAAAGTCGAGCTGACCAGCGGATAGCGCGGGACGTGCTTCCGCGCCGCTTCCGGCACGTCGCCCTGGGAGATCGCCATGGCACAAAGAGTATAGTAGCCGAGCACGCGCGCGGGCTCGTCCTCCGAACTCAAGACGAACACGGCATTCGCCTTCCGACGAACGTCCTGGCCGGCCTGAGTTTTGAGATACCGATCCAGGCTTTCGACTCCGCACGTGAACCTGCCCCGATCGTGGCCATCATTGAGCACCACAATCCGAAGATCCGCGGATATCCGTTTCGGCATTCACCGCACGACTCGGCGCTTGTGCTCCGCAAACGCCCGCTCAAGCCGCTCACTTGGCGGCGGCGGATTGACCAGCGTGTCGAAGAAGACGGCGCGGTCCTGGTCGGATAACATGATCGTCTCATGCTCAGCGATCGTCCGCCGCGCGGCATCTGTCAGCGCTGTCATGCAGAAGTCCGTCAGCTTGCGCCGCTCGAGCTGCGCTGCGCGCTCGATCAGCGCCTTCGTCGGCTCATCGACTCGAAACCCTAAACGCTCGTCCCGGAGCCGGCGGTCACGCTTTGGCATTGCCATAATGGGTCACCTCAGACCCCTATGTACGTCAATCAGACTAACTTTTCAAGCGCTACTCGCTCCGCCCTATCCAGAACCGATCCGTCAAACCAGAGAGTTGGAGCTGGGCACGTTTTCCGCCATCTCGACATCTCCAAGGTCATGCCAGCAGATCAGACGGGCCCTCGGCCCGATCTGGGGGACTTCCGGTGCACCGGAAAGGTGAAGACTAATCCGTCGGATCGGTCGTTTCCCACGCCGGCAGCGGACCGGACGGGCGCGCCCTATCCGCTGCGGACGTGTTGCGCGGGGCCGTGCACAGCGCCCGTAAACCGTATCATCGTCGTCCCTGCTGTCGGACAGAACCCAACACCCACTCGGAGAGCAATTGGAGTTGAGGCGAATCAATGCTGCCGGCAATTGTTCGTGTGGACCGCGCCGGGTTTGCCGGAGGCTCTGAACCTTGAGAGGTTGGAGCTATGGAGAAATCGAAAACGTCAAACCGCTATTCGGCTGAGGTCCGTTCGCGCGCGGTGCGAATGGTGTTGGAGCATGGGGCGGATCACGCCTCGCAATGGGCTGCGATCGGCTCGATTGCGGCCAAGATTGGCTGCACAGGGGAGACGTTGCGCGGCTGGGTGCGCCAGGCGGAGCGCGACCAGGGGTTGCGGGCTGGTCCGACCAGCGACGACCGTGAGCGGATCAAGACCTTGGAACGCGAGGTGCGCGAACTGCGCCAGGCCAATGAGATCCTGCGCAAGGCGTCGGCGTATTTTGCGATGGCGGAGCTCGACCGCCGATCCAAGCCATGATCGCATTCATCGATGATCATCGCGCTGTCTACGGGGTCGAGCCGATCTGCCGGGTTCTGCCGATCGCCCCGAGCACCTACCATGCGCACTTGGCCAAGCGTGCCGATCCGGGCAAGCGATCCGCGCGGGAGCGGCGAGATAGCGCCTTGCAGGCGGACATCAGGCGGGTCTGGGACGCGAACTTCCAGGTCTATGGCGTGCGCAAGGTCTGGCGGCAACTCCGGCGTGAGGCCATCGCAGCGCCGCGCTGTCGGGTGGCGCGGCTGATGAAGCGCATGGGGCTGGCAGGCGCGGTGCGCGGCAGAACGGTGAGGACCACCCATAGCGACCGCTCAGCGCCGTGCCCGCTCGACCGAGTTAACCGGCAGTTCCGTGCGCCGGCGCCCAATGTGTTGTGGGTGTCGGACTTCACCTACGTCGCCACCTGGCAGGGCTTCGTCCTACGTCGCCTTCGTCATCGACGTCTTTGCCCGGCGCATCGTCGGCTGGCGGGTGTCGCCCTCCGCCCGAGCGGGCTTCGTGCTCGACGCGCTCGAGCAGGCGCTGTGTGACCGACGCCCGGTACGAAAGGGCGGTCTCGTGCATCACAGCGATCGCGGTGTGCAGTACGTCTCGATCCGCTACAGCGAGCGCCTGCTTGAGGCTGGGATCAAGCCATCCGTCGGCAGCGTCGGCGACAGCTACGACAACGCGCTCGCCGAAACCATCAACGGTCTGTTCAAAGCCGAGGTGATCCACCGCCGCGGCCCGTGGCGCAGTGCCCAGACGGTGGAATTCGCCACCCTCGAATGGGTCGACTGGTTCAACAATCGGCGCCTGCTCGAACCGATCGGAAATATCCCGCCCGCAGAAGCGGAAGCACGTTATTATGCCCAGGCCAATGAGCGCGCCATGGTGGCGTGACTCAAACCAAACGGCCTCCGGCAAACCCGGCGCGGTTCATGCGCCGGCGCGTAACACGGTCTGGGAACGCAGCCGGTTCGGTGTCGATCTCTGCTCGCGGGCCGAGAAAACGGGGCGCAGGATCGCGATAGCGACATACGAGCTGTTCGCCGGCATGATCGAATTCGGACTGATGCGCCAATTCACCGATATCGTCACCGTGACGGATGCGCGGATGGAGCGAATCCTCTGCCGTGCGCACTGGCCATTGCGGCGCCTGGGTTCGCCGTGCGCGATCGGTAAGACGCTTGCCGTTGCAGGCTACCTCGAAGTGTCTCGCGAGCGGCTCGCGTCCGTCCGCGAAGCCGGCGGCCTTTCCGATATGGTAATCGACGTGACAGCCGGCGGCGCCCAACATCCCGGTCTGAGCGAAGTAATTGGGGCCGCGGCTGCGTGAGCTTGCGACTGGCAGCAGGAAGACCTGATGGGCGATCCCCGCGCGCGCCGTGCGGCCTTGCCGAGGATCCCACCGTCGGCCCAGCCTCGGCTGCCGATACCCGCGCAGGAGGCGCATCGTAGAGTTTGCAGGGTCTGCCGACATGGAGATCCGCGATCTCATGTATCTCGAGGCCTCGGTGGCCGCAGGCAACTTCACACGGGCCGCCAAGTCTCTCGGAATCAACACGTCCACGATCAGCCGCCGGGTGGGGCGATTCGAGGACGAGCTCGGTCTCGCTCTGTTCGAGCGCGGGCACGCAGGCGTTCGTCTGACCTCCGGCGGCAAGGCGGTGCTGCCGCATATCCGGCGCGCACTGGCCGAGTTCGATGCGATCAGAAATGCAGGTGATGGGAACGGCAACGGCATCGTGGGTGAAGTACGTCTCGCGGCGCGGATGCCGCCGGTCGGCGAGCCCCTGTGCGACCTGCTGGGTCGGTGGCGACAGCGGCATCCGGAGGTCGCGCTCACCATATCGGAAATGAACGAGTGGGAGATTCAAACGGCGATGCGGGAGCGCCGCATCGATGTGGCGCTGATGCCGCGGCATACGCTCTGGCCGGATGCCGCGTCGGCGCCGTTTCACTGCATATTCCGGGGGAAGTCGGCCGGCGATTCCGGAATGAAGTCGGCCACTGATTCCGATTTGATCTCGGCCATTCCGATTTGAAGTCGGCCACCCCCGGGAAGGGGTGGCAAGCGCTCGACCGCTGGGCGGCGCACGGCGCTCTGCTCGTCAAGAACGACGAGCGGGGGGACCGATGCCAGCCGAGAGAGTGTCGATGCGACGCGTACGCGAGATCCTGCGCCTGAAGCACGGCGGGGCGAGCGACCGGCAGATTGCCCGGTCGCTGAGCCTGGCGCGCAGCACCGTCGGGCTGAGCTTGGAGCGCGCCGCCGCAGCGGGGCTGCGCTGGCCGTTGCCGGCGACGCTGACCGATCGCGTGCTGCAGGCGATGCTGTATGCCGGCCACGGCAGCCAGCAAGGCACGCGGCGCAAGGCCGAGCCCGATTGGGTCTATGTCCATCACGAGCTGCGCCGGCCCGGCGTCACGCTGATGCTGCTGTGGGAGGAGTACCGGCAGCGCGCGCCGGACGGCTATCGCTACAGCCGGTGGTGCGAGCTGTACCGCGCCTGGGAAGGCCGGCTGTCGCCAACGATGCGCCAGGCCCATCCCGCCGGCGAGCGCCTGTTTGTCGATTACGCCGGCCAGACCGTCGATCTGATCGAGCCCGGCAGCGGCGAGATCCGCCCGGCGCAGATCTTCGTCGCGGTGCTGGGCGCCTCCAATTACACCTACGCCGAAGCGACGCTGACCCAGAGCCTGCCGGATTGGATCGGCGCCCATGTTCGGGCGCTCGCGTTTATCGGCGGCGTACCGGCGCAGTTGGTGCCCGACAATCCGAAGGTCGGGGTCGACCGCGCCAATTGGTACGAGCCCGGCCTCAACCGCACCTATCTCGATATGGCGATGCATTACGGCACCGCGATCCTGCCGACGCGCAGCAGAAAGCCGCGCGACAAGGCCAAGGTCGAGGTCGCCGTGCTGGTAGTCGAGCGCTGGATCCTGGCGCGGCTCAGAAACCGCCGCTTTTTCTCGCTCGCCGAGCTGAACCGGGCGATCGCCGAACTGGTTGTCGATCTCAACGCGCGGCCGATGCGCCGCCTTGGCATCAGCCGGCGCGATCTCTTCCTCGAACTCGATGCTCCGGCGCTGAAGGAGCTGCCGGCCGAGCCCTACGAGTATGCCGAATGGCGGCCACGCCGGGTCGGACGGGATTACCATGTCGACATCGACGGGCACTACTACTCGGTGCCGTATCGGCTGATCCGCGAACAGCTCGATGCGCGCATCACCGAGCGCACAATCGAGCTGTTCTGCAGGGGCGAACGCGTCGCGGTCCACCTCCGCGGCGGCGGCCGCGGCCGCCACACGACAATCCGCGAACATATGCCGAGCACGCACCGGCACTATGCCGATTGGACGATCGAGCGCATCCGCGCCGACGCGGCGGCGATCGGTCCGAGCACCGCCAAGTTGACCGCGCTGATCCTCGAAAGCCGGGCGCACCCCGAGCAGGGCTACCGGGCGTGCACCGGCATCCTGCGCCTGGCGCGCCATTACGGCGCTGCGCGGCTCGAGGCGGCCTGCGACCGCGGCCTCGACATCGGCGCCCGCTCCTACGGCTCAATCCAATCGATCCTCAAGCACGGTCTCGACCGGCGTCCGCCGCCCCGGCCGGCACAGGGCGAATTGTTGCCCGATCACCCCAACATCCGCGGCCCCCGCTACTACCATTAACCGGTTAGGAGATTGACATTGCTGATGCATCCCACCCTCGACCAGCTTCACCAGCTGGGCCTTGCCGGCATGGCGCGCGCCTTTGTCGAACTCGAGGCAAACCCGACAAGCGCCGCCCTGTCGCATGCCGAATGGCTGGGTCTTCTGCTCGATCGCGAAGCCACCGAGCGTTACGAACGACGCTTGCGAGCCCGGCTGCGCTATGCCCGGCTGCGCCACCAGGCGGCAGTCGAGGACGTCGATTATCGCGCCGCCCGCGGCCTCGATCGACCGTTGTTCCAGGCCTTGATCGCCGGCCGTTGGATCGAAGAGGCACAGAATTTGATTATCGAGGGGCCGGCCGGGGTCGGCAAAAGTTGGCTCGCTTGTGCCCTCGGCCACAAAGCCTGCCGCGACAACCGCTCGGTACTCTATCAGCGCTTTCCACGGATGTTCGGCGATCTCGCGCTGGCGCGCGGCGACGGCCGTTACCCGCGGCTGATGCGCGCCCTCGGCGGGGTCAAGCTCTTGATCCTCGACGATTGGGGCCTCGAACCGCTCGGCGCCGAGCAGCGCCACGACATGCTGGAGATCGTCGAGGACCGCTACGGCCGCGGTGCCACGCTGATCACCAGCCAGATCCCGGTCGACCGCTGGCATGACCTGATCGGCGAACCGACCCTTGCCGACGCCATTCTCGATCGCATCATCCACAACGCCCATCGCCTGCAACTCACCGGCGACAGTCTGCGCAAGAAGGCGCCTCAAACCATCGCCGCTTGACCCGATGCAACCGCTTGTGGAGAGATCACATCCGTCCAGCGGGCGCTCCGCCACCCCGGCCGACATCAATCGGAACGGCCGGCCGACTTCGATCGGAACAGGTGGCCGACATCAATCGGAATGCCCGGCCGACATCGTCGGAATACGCAGCCATCCCATCATGACGGTGGTGCCCGCCGCCAATTTTGTCAGCAAGGGCCTCGCGGTGCAGCTGGACGTGCACGCACCGCATGAGGGCGAGGCCGAATCGGAAAGAGCCAACTGGCACGCGCATCTGCCGATCACGACCAGGCGGCTCGAAGGCGAGCAATTTGCGGCGAAGAAAGCGCGGGACCTCGATCCCGAGGTAAGGCGGGCCGGCAGGCGGGCGATCGTCGCCGATGGCGAGGCCTCGGGTGAATTATGGCGCGACCATCAGAACCGCTATTTCCGTGAGCACGGCATCGACCTTCAGGTCGACCCGACCGCGCCGCACCCGATGCCGCATATGGGCCCGGTGCGGATGCGGGTCGCGGGCTCCGAGATCGTCGAGCGCGCCGAAGAGATCCGCCGAACCAACGAAGCCGCGGCCCGTGACCCCGACCAGGTGCTGACGGCGCTGATCCGCCACAACGCGACCTTTACGACCCGCGATCTCGACCGGTTTCTGGCCAAGCACCTAATCTTACTAAGTCACAAATCTTCTATGATGTGTTTGCTCTGTGTAGTAGCGCGAGGTCGTTGGCCGGTTGGGGGACCGGAATGGATGGGGCAGCGAGTGGGGGAAGTGAAGCGCGATTTGCGGCCTATGTCGAGACGCTTGGCCAGGTGCTTGGCCATGCCGACCGGCAGGAACCGATGCGCGATTACTGTTTGGGGCTGTTGATGCCGATCGCGCGCAAGAGCGTCGAGCCGATGGCGGCGGTAACCGCATCGTCGCAGGTGGCTGCGAAGCATCAATCCTTGCTTCATTTTGTCGGCAACGCAGCGTGGTCGGATGCAGCGATGCTGACCAAGGTGAGCGAACTGGTGTTGCCGTAGCGGGCCGATCGAGGCCTGGATCATCGACGACACGGGCTTTCCGAAGAAAGGCCAGCACTCGGTCGGCGTGACCCGGCAATATTGCGGGCAGCTTGGCAAGCAAGATAACTGGCAGGTCGCGGTGACCCTCTCGCTGGCCAATCATAATGCCAGCCTGCCGGTCGCCTATCGGCTCTATCTCCCTGAGGATTGGGTCAAGGACCAAGCGCGGCGAGACAAGGCTAGGGTGCCGCAGACGATTGCTTTCCAGACCAAGCCCGAGATCGCCTTGGAGCAGATCAAGGCGGCCCGAGCAGCGGGGCTACCCGAAGGCGTCGTTCTGATGGATGCTGGCTACGGCAACGACACCGGACTGCGAACGAAAGTTACCGACCTCGGCTTGCGCTACGTGGCGGGTATCGGTCCCAACACCTCGGTCTGGCCCCCGGGAGCAAGGCCTTTGCTACCGCAGCGTGGTCAGGGCAGCGGACGACCACCCAAGCTGCTGCGCCGCGACGAGGAACATCGGCCGCTCTCGGTAAAAGCCCTCGCTCTCGGCTTGCCGGCAGCAGCATGGCAAAGCATAACCTGGCGCGAGGGCAGCGCCGACTGGCTCACTTCGCGCTTCGCACGGCAGAGGGTGCGACCGGCACATCGCGATACCAAGCTGACCGAGCCGCGCCCGGAAGAATGGCTGCTGATCGAGTGGCCGCAAGGCGAAACCGAGCCGACGAAATATTGGTTCGCCGCCTTGCCCGAGGATGTCGCCTTTGAGCGGTTGGTCGACATCGCCAAACTGCGCTGGCGGATCGAACGCGATTATCAGGAACTCAAGCAAGAGCTTGGCTTTGGCGATTACGAAGGGCGCGGCTGGCGCGGCTTCCACCATCACGCGACACTCTGTATCGCCGCCTATGGCTTCCTGATCGCCGAACGCGGCGCCCTTCCCCCTCAGCACCAACTCCTGCCACGCTCTGGTCGGGATCTGCCCTTCCCGACAGTTACCGACCCAGAGGCGCCGCCGATCCGACCCGAACGACGTTCCAAACTCGATCGCAACCATGCGCCGACGGCTTATCGTCGCCCTCGCCAGGACCCTCCCGAGATGCCCCTGCTGCAACGCAGCCGATCCGCAAAACACCAAGAATTCCGGATTATTGACGCAGTAAGACTAGCCGACGACACCGAGCGCGGCGGGGTCAAGAAGGAGGTGCTGGAGCATCGCGAGCTGATCCCGCTTCACGACCGCGAGACCGGCGAGAGGGCAGGGCGGTTCACGACGCAGGCGGTGCGCGAACAGGAGCAGAACGCCCTCGCCGACGCCGCAGCGCTCGGTAGAACGCGCGGTATTTCGATGCCGCTGGCGGTAACCCTCGCGGTGCTGGAGGAGGGCGGGCCGCGCGCCGACCAACGCGCCGCGTTCGACCATGCGATCGATGCCGGCGGGCTGAAACTGATCGAGGGTAGGGCAGGGACCGGCAAGAGCCACACGCTCGGGGTAATCCGCGGGGCATATGAGCGCGCCGGGCACCGGGTCATCGGGCTCGCGCCGACCAAATTCGTTGCCCAGGACCTCAAAACCGCAGGATTCGGTGAAGCCGGCACCGTGCATTCGGCACTGTTTTTGGTCATGTCCGTCAAGCTGGTGTAAATCGGGGTGGAGCTTGAGGTGGCCATTGGTCAGGCGGCGACTGGTGGAAGTTTGTCCAGCTCGGCATCGATCAGCCGCGGCGTAAGTTCGGCCATCCCCTCGATCTGCATGTAGCGACATTGGAGCAGCCACTCGTCATTCTGCTCGAGCAGGACAGCGCCGATCAGCCGGGTAATGCTGGCTTCGGTGGGGAAGATGCCGACGACATCGGCGCGGCGTTTGACCTCCTTGTTGAGGCGTTCGAGCGGATTGGTGCTGTGCAATTTGGTGCGGTGCTGGGCCGGGAAGGCGAGGTAGGCGAGGACGTCGTGCTCGCTTTCGTCCATCAGCGCGGCAAGCTTGGGCCAGCGCACCCGCAGCTGATGGGCGACATGACGCCAGGTCTGATGCGCGGCCTCGGGATCGGGTTGCAGGAAAGCTTGTCGGATCGCGGCGGCGACCATGGTGTGCTGGCCTTTGGGCACGTGCGCCAAGGCGTTGCGCATCCAATGAACGCGGCATCTTTGCCATGTCGCCCCGAGCACGCGAGTGATGGCGTGGCGCAAGCCGTCGTGAGCATCGGAGATCACCAGCTTGACGCCCTTGAGACCGCGCTTGACCAAGCCCTTGAGGAAAGCCGACCAGAACGGTTCGGCTTCTGACGGACCCAGACCGAGGCCGACGATCTCGCGCCGACCTTCGGTGGTGACCGCCACGGCGATTATCGCGGCGACCGAGACAATGCGGCCGCCGTCGCGGACCTTCAGAGGTGGCGTCGAGCCAGAGATACGGCCACTCGCCCTCGATCGGCCGATCGAGGAAGGCGTTTACCCGGTCATCAATGTCCTTACAGAGCTTGGAGACTTGGCTTTTTGAGATGCCGGGGAGGCCCATCGCCTGCACCAGCTCGTCGACCCGTCGAGTTCGACACGCCGCCGATCCAGGCCTCCTGGATTACCAGGACCAGCGCCTTCTCGGCCGTCTTGCGCGGCTCCAGGAAGGGCGGGAAATACGAACCCTGGCGCAGCTTGGGGATGCGCAGCTGGAGCGAGCCCAGGCGCGTATCGAGGCTGCGCTCGCGATAACCATTGCGGTAATTGAGCCGGTCGGCGCTGCGCTCGTGCCGGCCGGCGCCGATCAGCCCTTCGACATCAGCTTCCATCAGAATTTGCAGCACCGCCTCCACCACAGCTCTCAGGAAATCGCCGTCGCCGCTCTTCTGCAGCAGATCGACCAGCGCCATTCTGTCATCGGTCATCGGGTCCTCGGTGGGCTTTGGGTGAAGTGTTTGCACCTCCACCTTAGCCGGCCTTCCCGATGACCACCCGTCGCTCACGCGCGCGCCGAGCTCCATGTGTTGGGCATTGCGCCCGTTGCGCGCTCACTCCCGATTTTCCACCACGACCGCGGATGCTAGAGCGTGATCCGGTTAGGATGAAGCATAGCCGGCATTGGTGAGGTAGTTGGCGCATTCCTTTGGGGTGAAGCGGTCGAGGAGACTGCCGATGCCACGCCAGGTGGCCTCGGTCGTGCGCGGGTCGGTTTTGCGGAGCAGTGTCTTCAGCTTGGCGAAGACCTGCTCGATCGGGTTGAGATCGGGCGAGTAGCGCGGCAGGAAGAACAGCTTGGCGCCGGCGGCGCGGATCAGGCGGCGCACCGCCTTGCCCTTATGACTGCCGAGATTGTCCGTGACGACAACGTCGCCGGGGCTGAGAGTCGGCACCAGGAACTGCTCGACATAGGCACGAAAGCTGGCGCCGTTGATCGGCCCGTCAATGACGCAGGGCGCGGTGATGCGGTCGCAGCGCAACGCCGCCAGAAAGAGCCTGCCCCGGCGCAGGCCGGGGTAAGCGTGCGCCAGCGGCCGTGCGGCACCTTGGCGACCAGGCGGGCGCCGCGGCGGCAGCGGCCATGGCGGCGGGTCATGTTGGTCTTGGCCCAGAGCCTGCCCCGGCGCAGGCCGGGGTCTCGTCGATGAACACCAGGCGGCGCGGCGGCGGGCGCAACGCGCCGGCCGATTTCCGCGGCGAGAAGCGCTCGAACGCGAGCCATCGCAGCACCACCGATCCCGATGCGCGGCTCTACCGCAAAGGTCCGGGCATGGAGGCGCGGCTGTGTTTCATCGGCCATGGGCTGATGGAGAACCGCTCGGGGCTGATTGTCGATACCCGGTTGACGCGGGTCTCGGGCCATGCTGAACGGCTGGCCGCGCTGACCATGATCGAGCCTTGGGCCGACCGGCCGCGCGCGATTAGCTTGGCTGGGGCTATGACGCCGCCGATTTCGTAGAGGAGTTGCGCGGCCTGAACGTGCGGCCGCATGTGGCGCAGAACAACAGCGGCCGCCGCTCGCCGATTGACACTTTGACGACGGACGCCAGGTGTTCATCGAATTCCCACGCGGCATCGCCGAGGGTGAAATGCCGCCGCTTTGGGTGATCGGCGCCGCCGGCGGCGCCGAACTCGTCAACTACCGGGTGGTCGGCAACCACATGATCGTCGACCGCCTGTTCGCAGCCGCCGAATTGCGCCTCGGCGGCGCGGAGCAGCAGATCGTCCGCATCGTTCACACCGACGGCCGGACGTGAGCGAGCCCGGCGACAACGGCCATCTCCGCGCTGAGATGCGCCTGCGGTAGCGCCGGCCACCGGTCACGCGGGTCTCCCGTAAGGTGCTGCTCGGGCTCGGCATCGTCGCCGCGGCCATCATCGCCACAGCCCTCTTCGTCGCCCTCGAACCGCATCGCCAGATGACCGGCAGCGAGCTTTACAGCACGAGCAACCGTTCGACGCCCGAGGGTCTCGCCAGCCTGCCGCGCGACTACACCGGGCTGCCGCGCAACGTGCCTCGGCTCGATCCGCCGCTGCCCGGCGATCTCGGACCGCCGATCGCCAGTGCCGGCGCGCCGGCGCCGGTCATGGCGCCGAATGCCGGACAGCAGGAAGAGGAAGCTGCGCTCAAGAGCCGCCTCTTTGTCACGACCAATTTCCAGCAGGTCGCGGGCGCCGCCGTGCCGGCTGCCTCGGCATCGACACCTGCGGCGGCGCCCGCAGTAAGCCCGACATCGCATGACCGTAAGCTCGCCTTCCTCGATGGTCGCGTCGACCGGCGCACAGTCAGCCCCGACCGCGTCGTGCCGTCCGCAAGCCGCTATGTCTTACAGGCGGGCTCGGTAATCCCGGCGGCCTGATCACCGGCATCCGCTCCGACCTGCCGGGCGAGGTCACGGCCCAGGTGACCGAGGACGTCCATGACAGCCCGACCGGCAAGATCCTGCTGATCCCGCAAGGGGTGCGCCTCGTCGGCCAATACGGCGCCCAGGTCTCCTTCGGCCAGTCGCGCGTATTGCTGGTCTGGACGCGGCTCATCATGCCGAACGGCCGCTCGATCGTGCTGGACCGCCAGCCGGCCGCCGATGCCGCCGGCTATGCCGGCCTCGAGGACGAGGTCGATAACCATTGGGGCATGCTGTTCAAGGCCGCGATCCTCTCGACCTTGTTGAGCATTGGCTCCGAAGCCGGCACTAACAACGAAAATGCGCTCGTGCAGGCGATCCGCCAGGGCGCCTCGCAAGCTTCAACCAGGTCGGCGAGCAGGTGGTCGGACGCTCCCTCGACATCCAACCGACCCTAACGATCCGCCCCGGCTTTCCGGTGCGCGTGCTCGTTACCCGCGACCTCGTTCTCGAACCCTATACCCGTTGAGCTCCGATCGTGGCGAAGCTGATGCTCGGCAAAATCCACGACGACAAGCCGCTGCGGCTGACAATCGAGCTACCGGCCGCGATCCACCGCGACCTTGTCGCCTACGCCGAGGCGCTCGGCCGCGAGACCGGCCACGGCACGTCGAAGCGGCGAATCTGGTCGCCCCGATGCTCGTGCGGTTCATGGCGACCGACCGCGCTTTCGCCAAATTGCGGCGGACCGAATCCGCGCCGGAGGCATCTGACTCACAGAAGCCGGCGTAATCCGGCCTCATCGCGGATGAAGGCGACGAACCGCCCGACCGCCGGCTCCTCGGCCTCCGGCAACCAGGCAAGATCCACCTGCAAGAACGCATCCGCCTCGTCGAGCGGCCGAAAAGCGACGCCGAGAAACCCGGCAGCTGCCTGGCTCTCAGTGACGATCGCGATACCAAAACCGGCGGCGACCAGCACCAGGATCGATTGCCGGCTCGCCGCATGGCTGCGAAAAACCGCTTCGTCGCCCAGTAGCGGTTCCAGGAACTCGCGCTCGGCCTGGCTCTCCTCCCACCCTTGAACCAGGATCGTCTCGCCGCTCAAAGCTGGCCAAGCCAACATTTTCTGATGCCCGATAAGTGCATGGTCTGTCGGCAGCGCCGCGATCAGCCGCTCGCGGTAGACCGGCATCCTCGCCACACGGGTCGGCAGCGTGTGGCTGGGGGCGAATACGACGTCGAGGCGGCGCTCGCCGAGAGCGATCGCCAGATCTCGCTCGTTCATTTCGGAGACGTTCAGCACGACCTTGGCACAATTCTGCCGCCACCCGGTCAACAGCTCGCGCGTCGGCTCGCCAATCGGCGGTATTCGGACACCGAGGCGGACCTCGCCGACGGTTCCGATTCCATTCTGCTTCCCGGCTAATTTGAGCGCCTCAAGCTCCGCCACCGCGCGCCGAGCATGAAGCAGCACCGCCTTGCCGCCAGCTGTCAGTCGGATGCCGCTATGCCCCCGCTCGAACACCGCCAAACCCAATTCATCCTCGAACCGTCCGACGCAGCGGCTGATCGTCGAAGTGTTGATCCCGAGCGCCCTCGCGGCACGGCTGAAGTTTCCCGCAGTCGCGGAAGCCACCAGGTATTCCAGATCACGCAACTTCATGACAGTAATCGGCTCAACCGGCCACCAGCACCTCG
Source organism: uncultured Alphaproteobacteria bacterium (assembly GCA_963712825.1). Classification (GTDB taxonomy): domain Bacteria; phylum Pseudomonadota; class Alphaproteobacteria; order ATCC43930; family CGMCC-115725; genus AP-15. The sequence continues at coordinate 50,509 of CAVQJP010000022.1, read as the reverse complement.
CTCGCTCTTTTTTGCGAGTGGGGTGACAGCGGGTTCTCAACAATGATCGCGCACATTCTCCTGCTGGAAGTCTTCAGGACGATGTCATCCGCTTGTCGCAGTTAAGCCAGACTGTCACCCTTTTATTTCTCAGTTTTGCAAATCGCAGCAATTTAACATTAGTTTACATATCTCTTGTTTGGCCATGCCGCCGAGCGCGTTATTCCTGCGCCATGAATACGCCGCCGCACCTGCTGATCGTCGACGACGATGCGGAGATCTGTTCACTGCTGTCCAAGTTTCTTGCCCAATATGGCTATCGCGTTTCGGCCGTGGGCAGCGGCGGCGAGATGATGCAGACCTTGGCCGACGCGCACATCGATCTCGTCGTCCTCGACATCATGCTGCCGGGCAAGGACGGCCTCGTCCTATGCCGCGAGCTGCGCGCCCGCGGAAGACTTCCGATCGTGATGCTGACCGCAATCGGCGACGAAACCGACCGCATCGTCGGGCTCGAAATGGGGGCCGACGACTACGTCGCAAAACCGTTCGGTCCCCGCGAGCTGCTCGCCCGGATCCGCGCGGTCCTGCGTCGCACCGCCATACCCTGGCCCGGCGACGGCGCCGCCCGGGTCTTCGAGTTCGCAGGCTGGCGCCTCGACACGGCGCGCCGCCAGCTATACTCGCCCGCGGGCGCCCTGGTCGATCTGCGGGCCGCCGAGTTCGATATCCTCCTTGCTCTCGTCGAACGGCCGCAGCGGGTGCTGACCCGCGATCAGCTGCTCGATCTCGCCCGCGGACGGACCACGACAGCGTTCGATCGCAGCATCGATGTTCACATCAGCCGATTGCGCCGCAGGATCGAGGCTGATCCGAAGGACCCGGGGATGATTAAAACGGTGCGCGGCGGCGGCTACCTCTTTGCCGCTCCGGTGACGCTCGACGGGACCGTCAAATGAAGCTGAAGCGCTGTCGCCTTGACAATATCGCGATGACGATCGGGCTGACGATCATTATCGCGATCGGGCTCGGCTTGACTTTACAGCAGTTGATGAATGCCGGGCTGGAGCTGATCGGTCTCCCTCAGGGGAAGGACCCGCTCTATGACGAGGCTCGATTCTACATGGGCCTCCTTCCCGCCAAGGTCGCCACACTGGTCGATGCGCTCGACACGATACCCGACACAGAGCAGCCGGCGGTCATTGCTGCCGCCGCGCGCCCGCAGATTCACATTGACGTTCTCGATGGGCCGCTTTCGGACCTTGTGAATTCCACCGACCGCATGACATCGGTGCTGCGTCAGCAGATCGGGCTGTTCTTTGCAGCCCCTCGCTCCGTCGTCGCCGCCCCAAGAAACCAACAGAATACAGGTCAACTCGATGGGGTGATGGGGTTAGGAGAGACCGGGATGCGCGTCGAGGTCTCGCTCAAGAACGGTCACTGGCTGCTGTTCACGACAAATGTCCCGACCCCGCCGGCCGATTCAGTGCGACCAAATATACCGGCGCCGGCTTCGCGGCGTGGCTCACTCTTGCTGCCGTTCTCCTCCTGCTCCTCTCGGTGTTGACAGCGCAGCGGCTGGCAACTCCGCTCTCGGAGCTGGCGATCGCGGCGGAGCATCTCAGCGCCAGTGGCGAGGTACCTCTGCTGACGCCGAAGGGGCTGCGTGAGTTGCGGATCACGACCCACGCCTTCAATCACATGCAGGAGCGGTTGCGCCGCTTCAATGACGATCGCGTGCAGATGCTGGCCGCAATGTCGCACGATCTGCGCACCTCGCTCACTCGCGTGAAGCTGCGCCTCGAGCTCGGCGAAAGCCCGGAACAGCGGCAGAAGATGATCCACGAACTCGATGCGATGGGCACGATGATCGGCTCGATCCTCTCCTTCGCGCGCGACGATACGAAGCGTGAGCCGTGCGTCCTCGTCGATCTCGATGCCTTGGTGCAAGGCATCTGCGAGGATGCTGCCGACGCCGATGGGGCGGTAACGTATGCCGGCGACCGCGGCGTCACCGTCTCGGGTAGGCCGGTGGCGTTGCGGCGCGCCATTTCTAATCTGGTCGAAAATGCGGTCAAGTATGCCGGCGCCGCCGAGGTGACCCTGACCGCCGAAGCCGGGCGGATCGTTGTCGCGGTCAACGATAGCGGGCCCGGCATTGCGCAGAGCGAATGCGAGAAGGTGTTCGAACCGTTCTACCGCATTGAGGGTTCGCGCAACCCCGGCACCGGCGGCGTCGGTCTCGGCCTTGCCGTCGCCCGCTCGATCGCCCGTGAGCAGGGCGGTGACATCGTCCTCGCCGCCCGCAAGGGCGGTGGCCTCAGCGCCCGGCTCGAATTGCCGACATGATCACAGGCAGACGGCCGGAGAAGTTCGCCTTGCTTGGTCGCGTTGCGGTCGCTAACACGCAGCTAGCACGCATTTGCTGCTAAGTCCTTGGTTTCTGGTGACCGGCAATGTCAGCTGGCGAGCCTCTTAGTCATTGATTTTGTTATCTTTCCGCTACAATGGCATTGTAGAGGTCACCGGTTCGATCCCGGTTGGCTCCACCAATCGATGCGAGGGCTCAGTCGGAACGCCGGCTGGGCCCGTTGTCTTGGGGAAGGGGGCGCGCCGCCTGCAAAAGACCGGCATTGGGTCACAGCTCGGCGGCGACGCGGCAGACGATGTCGCGCAGCCACATGATCGCGGGCTCGCTGCCGTGCTCGCGATGCGACAGCGCCATGATCTCGAAGGGCGGCGAGGTATAGGGCGGCTCAAACAGCTTGAGCCGGTAGGCGCCGGCAAAGGCGGTCGCCAGCCGGCGCGGCAGCGGGCAGGCCATGTCGGAGCGGCTCACCACCGCCAGCGCCGCCAGAAAATGCGGAGTGGTGAGGCCGACCGCGCGGCTCAAGCCGCGCGCCGCCAAGGCGCCTTGCAGCAGTCCGACCTCGCTGCGCATGACCAGCCGTTCCAGACCGTGGTCGACGACGTAGCCCGCCACCGCCTGCTCGTCCTCCCCGGTCGCGGATATGATCAGATGCGGCAGTGCGGCGAGCCGCTCCAGGGTCAGTTCCTGCCAGGCCGCAGGATGCCGGTCGCTGACCACCCAGACCCGCGTTTCCTCGAACAGCGGCTCGCAGGCGAACCACTCCGGAACCCGCCGAAAGCTGCCGATCGCCAAGTCGGCCCGCCCGGCGAGCAGCGCTTCGGCGACGCCCATGTTGCTCGGCCGTATCCTGACCTCGGCAAGGGGTGCGGCATCGCGCAGCCGGGCAACCAGAGCAGGCACATAGACTGCGCCGACATACTCGCCGCAGATGATGGTGAACCGCCGCGTGGTCTGCTCGGCGACAAAATCGGCGGGGGTCAGCGCCAGCTGAAGCTGCAGCAGCCCCTGACGCAGCCGGGGTGCTATCTCGGCGGCCCGCCGGGTCGGCCGCATCCCTTCCGGACCGCGCACGAAGAGCTCGTCGTCGAGAACGTAGCGCAGCCGGCTTAATGCGTGGCTGATCGCCGACTGCGTCAAACCCAGCCGCTCGCCGGCGCGGGTGACGCTGTGCTCCTCGATCAGGGCGTCGAATACCCGCAGCAGGTTGAGGTCGAGCGCTCCGAAATGAATATTATTCATGTGTGCGATGCAGCATTATCATTTGCGCAAAAAGCGCAACATGGCGAAATTGCGGGCCGATTGTTTTACAGCCTCATTGGAGATGCTGACATGGCGAGTATCGTCAAATCCACCCTCTTTGGTTTTGCGCTGGCGGTCGGCGCGACCACGGCCGCGCAGGCTCAGTCTGTCGCCTCGCTGCCCCCGAATGGCGGCGCCGCCCCCGCTGCAATGCAAAGCGCGGTTACCGCGCCTTACGGCTCGACCCAAAGCTTTTACCCGAAGCCCGGCGGTTCCCAATTTTTCCGGGACGAACACTATCAGCCGTCGGCTGACTACGCGACCGAGAAAGCCGATCACCCGTATTCGACCTCGATCGGACCGAGCCCGGGCACGCAGTCGTCGGGCAAGAGTGCCCGTTATCAGGCGACCGCGACCGACAATAACCCTTCCCTTCATCCTTACAGCTCGGGCATCGGGCCAAAGCCCAACTGACGCGTTCGAGCCGGCGACAGCCCGCCCGGCGCGGGCGGTCCCGCGGTTCGGCTGATAAAAGGTGTGGCACGTGGCCGCAGGACCATTCCGGCAAAGAGTTTTCACCGCTGATTGCGGCGATTCACGAACGTGAACCCTATTCATGATCGCAATGCGGAAAAATCATTTGCGTAATGGGCGGCTCCGGGGGCAATCAGGCTCTGCGTATCGATAGCGATCAAACCGGAGCCTCAGATGCGGTGCTTGTCCAAATCGTCACTCCTCAGCCTTGCTCTTTTGACCGGCGCTGCGATGGCGGCCCATGCCCAGAGCGTTGCCAACTTGCCGCCGGCCGGGGCGCAACCAAAGGCCGCGGTGCAGACGCCCGCCTATGCGCCACCCCAGGTCGCGTCGCCGAACCCGGGCAGCAACGTCAACATTCCAGGCACGGCGGCATACCAAAAGCCGGCCGACTGGAGCTCCAACCCGGCCTATCATCCCTATTCGAGCGGCGCCGGCCCAAACCCGGGACGCAATGTGTCTGCCAACAACGAGCCCTATACGCCGCCGCCGGGTGGCGATGCGCCGTCACCCTATTCGCAAAAGGGCGACGGTCCCAACCCCGGCCGCTAGCAGCTGCGATGCCTACCGGATAAAACAAAAAGCGATCAGACCACCTCGACCCGCCGGTCACCCCGGCGGGTTTTTCATTGGCGGCATCGGCTTTGGGCTCGGCCGTTAGGGCTTGGGGCCGGCGGCGAAGATTCCGGACGTGAAGTAGGGCGCGCCGACGGTCTTCTGAAATGCGAAATTGCCCGCGGTTTCGGCGGCCGCCGGGCCGTAAAAGGCACCGTTGACGTGCCCGGCCAGCCCGCGCACGTTGTTGATCCCGAAGGAATAGCTGGCGCCCGACAGCTTTGCGGCGCCGTTCGCCGAGAAGCTCAGGCCGTCGTAATTCGAGACGTTGAACGTCCCGGTCTGGCTGCCGAAATGATAAATCGCCTGAAGACCTCCGGACGCAAGGTATTGCGCGCCGTTGTTGTAGACCGTGCCAATCAAATTGCCGAAATATCGACCGGTAAAGTTGCTGGCGACCAGGCTGGAGATCGTGCCGGTCGGGGTCACCGGCGTCCCAGCGACCCAGAAATTGATGTGGGCGACATCGGTCCGCGCCGGGCTGCCGCCGGACGCCGGCGTATCGAGCGCGCCGCCCCAATATCCCCATTGCAGATATTGGCAGGTGCTGCACAGGCCGTTGGCCAGCAAGGTGGTCGGCACCGGCGCCGCGCTTTGCGTGGCGAGGTATATGTTCGAACCCGTGTTGCCGTCGGTGACCGGAACGGTGACGCCGTTGACCGTCGACGGCGTCGACGGGTTTTCCATCAGCGCAAACAGATTATCGTTGATATAGGCGATGCGGGCGTTGGTGCCGCCGGTCAGCGAGCCGTAGCCGAGATTGACCGAGCTGATTCCGCTGCCGCTCGTGACGGCAAACGGGTCGGTGCCGCTCAACCGCGCCTCGGCCTGCAGATTGGCGGCGTTGGTGTTGACCGTTGCCGAACCGGCAAGGACATAGGGGATCGGGCTCGCGGTCGAGCCGGAATTGGGCTCCTTGCTCATGATCCCGCCAAAATATCCGGTAAGCGTCCGCGTCGTCTGCGCGGCCCCCGACACGCTCTGCGGCACCGCCGTCGCCGTCGCCGGTTGCGCGAATTGGTAGGTGCCGACCGTTTGACTGGCGGCGTTGGTTTCGCTGGCCGGCGAGTTGATCTCGCCGGCGCCGCAGCAATTGCCGTTGCTCAGCACCAGACCCGAAATGCTCTTGCTGCCGTAAAAGCTGTTGCCGTTGGTGTCGGCCGGGGTCACGTAGGGCGCGAAGATGCGGATCGGCTGGCCGGCGGCATTCGCCAGATAGCTGCCGTGAATGATGCCGTTGAGGATCGGCTGCGGCGGGCTCGCGCCGTTGAGCGAGGCGTCGAAAACATTGCCCACCAGGACGACCAGGACCGAGCTTTGGCCTGGCCCCGAACCGACCACCGCCAGGCTCGCCTGCAATGCCTTGGTGCCGCCGCTCCCAGTCGAGAACGTGCCGCCGAGCGGGGTCGCCAGGATCAGCGGCGAGACGCTGGCGCTGCCCGCCAGCGCGCCGCCGGTCGGAAGGCGGATAAACGGAATGCTCGATTGCAGCGCCGCGTCGGGCCGGACGTTGAAGGCGAGATAGCTCGGGCTCTTCGCGGTCGCCTGGTAGAAGGCCGCGGCGACCGGGGTCCCGCCGTAGATGAACTCGCGTTGCGAGGGCTGGTTGACCGGCGTCAGGTCGGCGTAAAAAAAGCTGTTGTCGGGTGCGACATAGGTCGTGCCGGTGACCGGGCCGAGCGGGCTCGTCGTCCCCGCCCCCGAGGACGGCAGCGTCGCGGCGCCCGAGATCAGCGGAAAGCTGACCTTGCCAAAGCCCCCGGTCGCGGTGAATGCACCTTTTACGGCATCGGCGCCGGCATAGGGCGAGAGCATGCCGGCAAAGCCGGTGGCGGTTCCCTGCGTTCCGGTATTGTAATAGGCGCCGGCGACGCCGGCGATCGTGACCGGCGTGCCGGTTCCCGTCCCGCCGCCGCCGTTGTTGCCGCCGTTGCCGCCGCCGCCGCCGTTGTTGCCCTGGCCGCCGCCGTTGTTGCCCTGGCCGCCGCCGTTATTGCCCTGGCCGCCGCCGCCGTTGTTCCCTTGACCGCCGCCGTTGTTGCCGCCACTCCCGTTATTTGCCTGGCCGCCATTGCCTTGACCGTTGTTGGCCTGGCCGCTGTTGCCGCCGCCGAACGGGTTGCTGCCGTTCCCGCCCGAATTCCCGAAATTGTTGCCGGAATTATTGCCCTGACTGGAATTGCCGGTGAAAAACTGGTTAAACGGCACCGTCGCGCCACCGCCGGCGGGTGTCGCGGTCGCGCCTGAGACCGAGACGTTTTGATTGTTGAGCTCGGTCTGCGTCACCACCGGGGCGACGGTGTTGGGTTGCGGCTGCAGCGGCTGGGTTTTCGCCGCAGCCTGGATGCTGGCGACGATATTCTCCGAAATCACGCTGGCGATGCCGCTCTCGGTGACGGTGACCTCGGTCGGGACGATCGGGGCGCCGCCATTGCCGCCGGCGCGTCCGTCGAGCTGGGCGAGCAGGGCGGCGGTGCGTCCCGGCGGCGCCGGCTTCGGGTCGGAGGGCGAGGCGCCGGGACCCGCCACCGTGACCTCGAAGCCGGGCCGGAAGATCGTCTGCGACACGCCGTTGAGCCCGCTCACGACAACCGCTTTGCCGAACACGAAAATGACTTCCAGGCGGCCATCGGCGGCCTGGTCGACCAGCATGACGCCGCCGCGGATGCCGATCGTCGCGCTCAACGTGCGCATCGTCACCGCACCGTCGTGCTTGCTGAGCTTGCCGCCGACAAAGCGGAACACGCCGCGGGTCAGGCTCGCCGCCAATTTGCCGGTGCCGGCGCTCGGATCGTAGACAAACTGGTCGATCACCATGTTCGCGTCGGGACCGATCGACAGGGTCAACTCGTCGACAAACAGGACCTGCGTCTGGCCCGTCGCCTGGGTGGTGATCCGCTCGTTGTAGACAACGTCTTGACCCAGCACGAGCCGCCGCGGCAGGCCGCCCGGCGGAATCCCCATGGCGGCCGGGTTGACCGCGCTGTTGACGCCGACGCGCTGCTGGGCGAAGCCGGCCGGGCTGGTCAGCGCGGCCGCCATGATCAAGCAGCCGAGCATGACGGCATGCCGCAGGCGGAAGGTGCGTGGCATTAAAACCTCGTTTCGGCCCATTACCGGCTTAAAAGCGAATTTGGGCTCTCTTTAAAAGCGAATTTGCGGCCCGAGCAAGACAGAATTGCTGGTGTACGCGTAAATTGGTAAATTCGATGAGACGATATCGCGCTCCAATTGCAATACAACCGCCATTCGGGGTGTCACCGCAACCGCCTGGGTCAACCCGAAGCGCCAGCGCTGGGTCAATTGGCTGGCCGCTGAAAAGGTCGTCTCGGGGTCGCTGCTGGTATTGCAGCACGGGTCCGGCGACGCGTAGATGCTCCAGGCGCGGCCGATAAAAAACGACGTTTCCCAGGGATACGGGGTCGCCTTTAACGGTGCGTCGTAATGAACCCGGTAAGCGCCGATTACGGCATAGGTCGAATTGGTGTAATAGGGCAGCCGGGTGGTCTGGTCGAGATAGTCGAGCTCAAGATTGAGCGCGGCGTTTGCCGCAACGGGCTTGGTCGCCGAGACGCTGACGAGCTTGTCGCTGCCGTTGAGGCCACGCGACAGCGGCCGGTCGGGCGCATCGGTAAAGTTCTTCTGGCGAAACTCGAACGCGGTTTTGACCAGCATGTCGTTCCACACGGTCTCGTCATATTCGAGCCCGGTGCCGTAGGCGTTGAAATACTGCTCCTCGCCCAAGCCGACCTCATCGAAAATCGCATAAGGCTTGACCGAGGCGAGGACGTTGCCGAGCAGGCCGCCGTTGGGAAAGTTGAACCGCGGACCGCCGGTCACCTCCAACAGATCGAGGTCGAGCCGGCTGACGCTGGAGTTGAAGTAATGATTGCCGTAGCCGACCGCGGTCAGGTCGATCGTGTCGCGGCGCTGGTCTTCGAGGTCATAGCTGTACAGCACCGACCCGCTGCCGAAGATGCTGCCGGAGGGCTGCTTGACGAACTGGCTGTTGAGCAATACCGCGCCGATCGGCGACAGGATCAGCGGCGAGCCGGGGGCAACATTGGCGTCGCTCTGGTATTGGCCGCCGAAAAAGATGTAGCCGGACAGGTGATGGCGCGAGGTGGCCTTGTCGATTTGCGCCATGTACTCGGCGATGCGGGCGCGGACCTCGGGCGGCGGGTTGCCGGCCGCAGCCTTTGCAAAATAATCTTGCGCGAGGTCGTATGACCCCATGCGAAAGTACAGCGCGCCAAGCTCGAGCTGGACCCGCGGCAAATTCGGGTTGAACAGCAGCATGCGCTCGAGCGCTGACACCGCTGCCTCGTAGTCGCCGAGGCGCGCGGAGACATCGGCATAGGCAAAGGTGGCGTCGAGATTGGCGGGGTTGCGCAGCATCTGCTGAAACAATGCTTCCTTCTGCGCTTCGAGGCGGGTTTGCTCGCTGCCGGAAACCGGCTGGGCCAAAGCGGGCGAGGCGATATACAGGCTCGCGCCAAACAGCACGCCGCAAAAGTGAATAAAAATGGTCGCCAGCCAACCCGGCGTGCAGCGGTCCTCCCGCGAAGCGTTCACCGCCTCTTCTCCTCCTTGCGCGGCAGCGGCCCCAACCTCTGCGACTTTAGAGTAGCAGTTCGTTCGACCGCAAGTCTCAGGCCAAGAAGTTGGAGGGTACCCGTCGCGGGTCCCGGCGAAGCCCGAAGTTCCGGCTGTGCCGAGGTGCGGCGGCGCTTGTCGAACGGGTTTGATCGGGGCAGAGTTGCCGCTGCGAGCGGGTCGGGTGGTCGCCGGCAGCGAATCGAGGCGACGAACGGAGGCGTCGGGTGGACATCGCCCTCTTCGACGAGCGGGAAGCACGCGATCCGGCCGAACGCGAAGCGGCGCTGATGGCGCTGCTGCCGGCGCTGGTCGCCGCCGCCCGGGAGCACTGCCCGGCTTACCGCGAGCTTTTCGCCGGAGTGAAGGCGGCAGACGTGGTCGACCGCCGGGCGCTCGCCCGACTGCCGCTGACCCGTAAATCCGAGCTTATCGAGCGGCAGCGGCGCGACCCGCCCTTTGGCGGCTTTGCCGCCGTGCCGGTTGCGGCGCTGCGCCGGGTGTTCGCGTCACCCGGACCGATCTACGAGCCCGAAGGACGCCGCCCGGATCACGGCCGCTTCGCCCGCGCGCTCCATGCCGCCGGGTTCCGCCGCGGCGACCTCGTGCACAACGCGTTTTCCTATCATCTGACCCCGGCCGGCGCGCTCGTCGAGAGCGCCGCCGAAGCGCTCGGCTGCCCGGTCATCCCGGCCGGCACCGCCCCGACCGAGCAGCAGCTGCGGGTCATCGCCGACCTCAGACCGGTCGGCTATGTCGGCACGCCGTCCTTTCTCAAAACCCTGCTCGACCGGGCGGGGCGCGACGGGATCGACGCGTCGTCGCTGAAAAAAGCGCTGGTGTCGGCCGAAGCCCTGCCGCCTGCCCTGCGGCGCGAGATCCGCGGCCGCGGGTTGACCGTGCTGCAATGCTACGGCACCGCCGACATCGGCGTCATCGCCTATGAAACGATGGGACCCGACGGTGAGCCCGAAGAGGGGATGGTCCTCGACGAAGACATCATCGTCGAGATCGTCCGGCCGGGAACCGGCGACCCGGCCGAGCCGGGCGAGGTTGGGGAAGTCGTGGTGACGACGACGACGCCCGAATACCCGCTGATCCGCTTTGCCACCGGCGACCTCTCGGCGATGCTGCCGGGGCCGCCTCACGGCGCGCGGACCAACCACCGGATCAAAGGCTGGCTCGGCCGCGCCGACCAGGCGACCAAGGTCCGCGGCATGTTCGTCCACCCCCAGCAGGTCGCCGACATCATGCGCCGGCACCCGTCGATCCGCCGCGCCCGCCTCGTCGTCGAGCGACCCGGCGCCGACGAAATGACGCTCTTCGTCGAATTCGGCGAGCCGGCTGAAGATTCGGCGCAGATCGCCGCGAGCGTGCAGGCGCTGACCCGGCTGCGCGGCGCGGTCAGCGCGGTGCCGCTCGGGAGCCTACCTCAAGACGGCAAGCTGATCGAGGACCGCCGGCCGCTCGATTGAACGGCGCCAGGCCGGCTGAAGCTCACTAAGCTGAAATTCACTAAAAGGTCACACTTTCTTCAAACCGAAGTCCCATTCCGCTCCTCATATGGTAAGCGTAAGGTTTACCCTTACAGGTTTGTCCCCCAAACCTCGTAATCGGCCGTTAGCAGCGGCCGATGGCCAAGCGGCTCCGGATTCCCCCTCCGGAGCCGCCTTTTTATTTGGCGCTTGATTTCGTGGCGAAATAAATTTGCAAGCCGTTGAGATCGCTTCAATCTTGGCCCACGCCGACGGCGCTTGTTATTCGGTATTGCTCGTTGACGGTCGGCTGTATCCGGTATATTTCTATGGGATAGAGAATGGGAGAGGAAATTGGCCGATGGCAGTCCGGAGCCAGCTAAGCGCGATCACGGTTAAGACCGCTAAACCAAATGGTAGCAAACCGGTCATGCTCGGGGATGGCGGCGGCCTGTATATCCATGTCCACCCGGCGAAGGACGGAAAGGCCGTGCATCGGTCCTGGGTCTTTCGGTTTGTGTCGCCGGCGACCGGCAAGACCCGTGATATGGGACTCGGCTCGGTCGACGATTACAGCCTCGCCGAGGCCCGCGATAAAGCGCTGGAGCTGCGCAAGCGGGTGCGGGAACGGGTCGACCCGATCGGCGAGAAGGAGGCCCAGCGGGCGGCCCGCATCGGTGCGACGATTACCAAGGCGAAAGCCAAGGGACGCACATTCGAGGCGATCGCCGAAGATACCATCGTCGCCATGCGTTCAGGCTGGTCGGCGAACGGCGGCAGCGAGGCGCAGTGGCGCCAGTCGCTTGCCGATTACGCCTTTGCGGTGCTCGGCAAGATGCCGGTCGATACGATCGAAACAGACGATGTGCTGCGCATCCTGCAGCCGATTTGGGAAACCAAGCGCCCGACGGCCGAGCGGATCCGCAACCGGGTCGAGAAGGTGCTCGACCGCGCCGGCGCCATGAAGCTCAGGACCGGCGAGAACCCGGCGCGCTGGAAAGGCCACCTAGAACATCTGCTCGCGCGCGCAGAACCTACACAAGATGAGCATCATAAAGCGCTCCCATGGGCTGAGATGCCGGGTTTTATGGTAAAGCTGCGGGCCGTTGACAGCACCGTCGCACGCGCCTTGGAGTTCTGCATCTTGACCAACGCACGGCCAGGCGAGGTCATCGGCAACAATCACGGCAAGGCGCCGATGCCATGGCCTGAGATCGACCTGGAAGCGCGACTATGGACGGTGCCCGGCGTCGGACCGCGAAAACACAAATCGGGGCATATATGGCGATGCCCGCTCAATGGCCGCGCCGCGGCGATCTTGGCCGCCGGCCGGCCGGCGGATACCGGTGCGGATACACCCGTATTCCCCGGCGTCTCGCTCAAAGCGCCGTTGAAGCTGATGCGCCAGCTCGCCGGCGACTTCGAAGTCACAGTGCACGGTTCGGACCGCAGCACATTCTCCGACTGGGCGGCCGAGGAACATCCGACGATCCCCGAAGAAACGCGCAAGCTGGCGGTCGGACACTGGCTTGGCGACAAGGTCGACCAAGCCTATCGCCGCGGCGACGCCCTCGCCCTCCGCCGGCGGCTGAGCCAGCTATGGGACGATTTCTGCGCTGGCAAGGAACCGGCAAAGGTTGTCGACATGCAGGGTCGCGCCATCGCCGCCGGCGGCGCACCGATTCGCCCGGCTGAGGTCGCGTGACGCCCCCCGCGCTTAGGTTCCTTCCCAAGAAATTCGCCGGCAAGTGCTGTTTGGTCTGTGGATGGAACGCTTGAAGGTATGATCCTTTTCGGCGCGGCTGGGTTTGGCCGCCGATCGCTCGCACCCTGCGCGAGCTGCCGCGCCGCCTTCTTTTTTCCGCAGGGACACGCATCGCAAGGGTGCGCCCGTGCCGACTTTTCTGGAATGGCTGGAACTTTATGGAGGGCCGCCGGCAGCAGCAGCGAAGGGGCCGCCTGGCGCGTATAGGTTCCGCAACAAGCTGACGGCGTGGATAATTGGCGCTGTTGATGGCTCGGCGGTGCGGCGACAATTGGAGATCGCCGCGGAGCTGCGGGATGAGGCGCTAGAATTCGGCGTGCTCGCTGAACACCTGGTGGTCGAATACGGGCGCGCAGCAGATAACCGGCCGGTAGGGCTTGTGCGGGAGACGATAGATCATTGGCAAAAGCTTTGGTTCAGATGGCCGGGGAGCATCAGGATCACGTTTTGGCCTGTTAAAGAGATGATCGAATACCTCGAAAAGGTGCAGCACGTAGAGTTGGATTTGCGCGCTCGGCTTAGTTCGGGCGATCTTGTGATCACTGGCCGCAGCGTAACCGGCGAGCTGGTGACGCGATCAGGTGAGGTCGCTGCGCGGGGCTTTGATTTCGCGCGCGGTAGTGTCGAATTTCTCGACGGCTCCATTTTACAGGATGCCGAAATTTGCGAGGTCGAAAAGGACGCGGTGACCGCGTCGGCGCCACGCGGCGCGGCGGAAGCGGGTGCGCCGGCGTCGGAACCTGATGGAGCGGCAGCGGTGGCTGCTCTGGCGGCTGGCGAAGCGGAAGCGGTGCCGGCGAAATCCAAGGGAGCTGCAGCGCTCGCCGCCGCTGACGCGGCGCCGCCGGCGGTGCCAGAGAGACCGCGCATAGCGCGAACCCATGGGCCGAAGCCCGGCCGCGTAAGGCGCTTCGATGCCGATCGTCGAGCGCTGTTTCCGGAGATAGACCGTATAATGGCAACGGAAAGGTCCTCCCTTTCTGCGGTGTGTTTGCAGCTTGCGCGCGAAGGGAGGGTGCCGGGCACGGGCTCGGCCGAAAGCTGCGCGACAGGGCTGCGGAACCTCTATCAAAAAGAGCGACACACTGGTTAAAATCAATCCTACTCAGTCTTACAAAATCTAACTAATTTCAATGACATAGACACCTTCGCTCGGAGACGCTCGCTCTTGTTCGTTGGGTTCGTTCTCGAACAAGAGGATGCGAGATGTGAGGGTGAGTGTAAGCGATGAGGCTCCCAAGCCTATCTTGGTAACGGTGCCGCAAGCGTGTGCAGCGATCAGCATTGGCCGCACACGGTTTTATGAGCTCGTTTCAGAACGGCGTATTCGGCTGGTTAAGATCGGGGGCCCAGGTTCCCGCGCCGCCCGCGTCCCGTACGAGGGATCTTGAAGCGCTTAAAGGCAACCCGTTGCCAGGGCCGAGGGTGTGAGTGTGAGTAAGGAAGCCCCGGCGCCGGCCGAATACGTCGGGGTTGTCTGCGGCTCGGCGGCGGGTGAGGTGGGGGAGCGGGTTGGTGCGGGTGCGCTCGAATGGGCGCGGCGGCGCGGCCTCGGTCCCGAGGCGCGAATGTCTGCGGTGGTGGTGCTCACGGTCGACGCTAATCGCGCCCGGGCGCTGCGGCGCGTTGTAGAGGCGATCGCAGCTGATCCGGTCGCAGCATCCGTCACTAGTTGGATTGCCGCTCGTTGCGTCATGGAGCCGGCATTGACCGCGCTGACGCTCGACTTGCACGCCGACTTCAGCACTTGGCTCGCGACACAGCAATTGTACACCGCGAGCGTGCGCGTATTCGCGCTGCGGCTGCGGGGTTTGGGGGTGAAGCGGTGGCGTGATCCGTGGACGCGGCGCCAGGGTTTCCGTGGGATTGCCCTCAAAACTGCGGCTACTGGTGGTTCTGACGTTTCAGCCGTGACCGACGGCGGCGGTGGATGATGACGGCGCAGCGCCCGAAAGCTTCGGATGGTTCTGCGCACGGAACCGAACGGGTGCTCAGGTTAACGGCTATCGTGTGTGCGCGCGTGCGTACGCGTGTAGCACCTAAACGGAGCATCCGTTCAGAGAGCGCGGCTAAGCATCCGATCATTCCGAATGCCCCGATACGAATATACCAAGGATGCCGCGCAGGGTGCCGCTATCGGCCTCAACGCGTTGGCGTTTCATCAGTCTTTGAAGGCGATCCTTCCCAAATAATTAAATATTGGGTGATGTACTCAGTTTGAGCATTTCACGCCGCGTGGCGCTGCCGCCCGGTGCTCGCCCAGCCTTTTTACCCGGTGAAGTCGCGGGGCTCGCGCGATCGTCGACGTGGGCCGGCGCTGGGGCGGTGGCGCGGCGATCAGTCGTGCGGTTGCGCGCGGAGGGCGGCCATCTCGGAATTCAAGCTGTCGGCGGCCAAGAGCCGGGCGATCTCGGCCTTGCTGACACCTTCGGCCGCGAGCCGGCGAACCTCGGCGGCCTTGGCGCGGGCTGTCGGCTGCCGGCCGGTGTATTTGCCTTCGGTCTAAACGAAGGCGTGGGGTTCGTGCGGCGGTCAGCCGGCGGCGGCCGAGCTGGCGGTCGCGAGCACGCGTCCGACATTAGCACGGTGCACGCCAAGCCGGCGCGCGATTTCGGCATTGCTGAGGCCTTCGCCTTTCAGCCGGACGATATCGGCTGCTTGCGCCCGCACGGTGGGCGCGCGCCCTTTGTATTTGCCTTCGGCCTTCGCGGCCGCAATCCCTTCTTTTTGGCGCGCCAGCATGATCTCGCGCTCGAATTGCGCCACAGCGCCGAGCACGTGCAGGATCAGCTCGCCAGAGGGGCTGGTCATGTCGATTGGGCTGTCCAAGACCTTCAACGCCGCGCCCAACGCTTTCAGCCGCGCCGTGATCGTGACCAGGTCGGCGACCGAACGCGCCAGCCGATCGAGCTTGGTGACGATCAGCACGTCGCCTGGCCGCAGGATGCGGTCGAGCACCAATTCCAATTCCGGTCGCTCAGCGACACTCGAAACCTGCTCGCGGTAGATATCGCGTTCGCAGCAGCCGGCCGCCTTCAAATCACGGATTTGCGCGTCAAACCCGGCCTTCTGATCGACGGTCGACGTGCGCGCGTAACCGATGTTCATGTCCGCCTCCTGTTGTGCAGGCAACCTAGAGGTTATGCAACAGACGTTGCAAAATATCAAAACCTATCCTTATGCAACATTGCATGGTATCTCCGCGTCCGTTGCATGAAGGCAAGGTCTATTGCAACAACGCGTCACGTCGGCGTCCGGCTGCCACTTGGCAGCGGACATAGTGAAGGTGATGGGGAGCTGCGGGTATCAGCGCGAATTGGCGTCGCGCTCGCCAATGCCGAAAACCGGCTATTGGCAGTTAGCGGCGCTGACGCGATCGGGCCGCCGGCGGCCTACAGCCGCGCCAGTAGCCTTCTCTGCACGCTTCATTGGCGGCACTCCATCATGGGGCGGGGCGTCGGAATAGCTGAGCGGCGCCGGCCGCGTGCTGCCAAGGCGGCAAAAACCTGCCAAATGGCCATATGGCAGGATTTGCAGGGCTGTTCCGCGCCTGTCGCGTGGGCAAGCTCTAATGGCAGATCCTTTATTGGGGCGCGTCGTGATTGCTGTGCGGCGTCTGCCGTGGCGGCGCGGCAATCGGGGCGGGATGACCAAGCGACCGTCGCCTGTATTATTTTTGATGGTACCTATCGGGGATTGTGCGTCCGGGATCGCATTACCCGCCCGCGCCGCTCACAAAAAAAATTGTAACCCCTTTTTCGGAAAAGGTGATCACCATGAGTGCTGTCGTCGCATTGCGTGAGGCTTCCGGCATGGCGTCGGCGGCCCCTTCCGAACCATTGGCTGCCGCACGGGCGGCCTTGGCTGCAGCCAATGCCGCCTGCGAGGCCGCAGCGGCGGAGGCCGCCAAGCTGCAAGAGCCGGCAAACCGCGCCGCACGAGTTAAGGGCGACCTGGTCGCGGCGCAGGAAAAGCATACGAAGTTAAAAGCCGCCTTTGATATCGATCTCGGACAATGGCTGACCAGCGGCGGCGCCGGTGCGCGGCCGGAGCCCGGCGAGGAATTGCTTGCCGTCGAGCGGCGGATCATTGCGCTGGCGCAAGATGCCGCCGCGGTCGAAAAAATCCATCCAGAGCTCGAACAGGCGTCCCTCGCAGCCTCACGTCAAGTCGCCGCTGTCTTCGCCGCGCGGGAAGACGTGTTTTACCGGGTGGCATTGGAGGTGGGCATTGCCTACATCGCCGCCGAATATTCGGCGCGCCTGAGAGCCCTCCTCGAAACTGAGCTGGTGATCGTCAGCTTGATCAGCACTCTGTATTCCTCGCCGGGAGGTCCGGGCACTGCGGACCAAATACACAACAGACTTCGCGCCGCAAAGGAGTTCGGACTTCCGCGAAATTCGGACATTGGCGCACGCTTTCTTGCCCGGCTGCGCGCTGACCCGCACGCCGAATTGAAATGAGCGCCGTCGAGCATCTTGTCCGCGGGCGGCAGCGCCAGCTCGCGCATCGCGCCGAGATGATCCGCCAAGTTCGGGAGATCGAGCGTCGGGTCAACGCGTTGGCGTCGCGGATCGAGGGCATCGTCGCGACCGCCCCGCTTGGCGCGTATGAGCCCGCGATCCCAGCGGATGGGTCGCGCTACGATGCAGCGGCCGGCGGTCGCCTGATCCAAGCCTTCTCTGGCGCGGCAGATCGTGCGCGCCTGGCCGAGGCCGTCAACCGCCGGTTTGGGCTGTCGCCATGACGGCGGTCTATGCATCGATCGATCGCACCCAGCGCGAGCGGGGCGGGCTGCTGATCGAGGCGACGATTGTCAGCCATCCGATGACTGTTGCCGCGCTGGAGCGCGCTGCCGGCGCGAGCCTGGCCGAAATGGGGCGTGAAGATATTGCCGGGCGTCTTTTGAGTGTCGTCTCAGCCGCGGGCCGCACGACCCTGCATGCGATCGTGACCGGCGCGCGTGCTGCGTTGCTGACAGCCGAAAGGGTCTTCAAGGGGCTGCAGCTCGAAATCGATGTGGCTGGCGGTGAGGTCCAGACGGTTACCCTGGTCGATCGACCTCTCAACAAGTATTCGTCAGCATCACCCCAAACAATCGCGGTGATTTACAAGAGGAGTGAAGCGGAAATGTCAATGACTAATGCAATCCATAAATATTACGGCACGACGCCGGGCCGCGTGGTCAGCGCGGCTGAGGTCAGCGCGGCATGGGAGAAAATGACGCCGGCGGAACGCGCGCTGATCACGATCAAGTCGACGCTGGCGGCAGGGCCGGCCTCTGGGGGGCGGGATTTTCTGCGGTGGTCGGCAGCCCGCGCCAACAACGGCAGCGGCAATCCGATCCGCCGCGGCGGCGAATTCAAATGAACCGCGATCAACTGCCAAATGGCAGCAACGCGAGGCCCGCCCCGCCGGTATCGCCACAGCAGCGGCAGCAAGCCGAATTCGACCGCGCAATGGGGTCGATCCGCGAGACGCTGGCGCAACCTGCGGCCCGCGACAACTGATCGGCCGCAGCCGCAACGGAGGACGTAATGGCTGACCGCATTCCACTTCCCGGCGGCGGTGTGATGCCGCAGCCGAAGCCGGTTGTCGGCAACCGGCCCGTGCCGCGCGATGGAGGTTGAAAAACTATGAGCCGGTTTCTGATGACACTGTTCTGCCCGCCGGGCGCCGAGGAGGCGCCGATCTCGCACAGGCAATTCAACTATGAACCGTATCGCCGCAGCGACGGGCGGCTGATGGTTGATGTGCCGCGTCATGTCGCCTTCGGGCTGATGCGAGTGGGCGGCTTTCTCGACGCGAGCCCGAAACCGTCGCCGGAGCCTGTCGACTACGACGACTTGGTGCCCGTCAGTCGGATCACGGAAGGCGGCGCGGGCGGTGTGGGCGGTTATGAGCCCGATGCGGACGGGGTTTGCGTCATACCCCGCGCCATGCTCGGCGAAGTCCAAAGTCATGGCTTTTACGAGCTGGATTTCGTCAAACGCGAGCGAGCGCGGTTGAAGGCGGAGTGCGAACGCCGGGTAGCCGCAGTGCGTGCTGAATACGCGCCGCCGAGCCCTTAACATCCTTCCAGCGGCCAACCGGGCAGCTTTCATTGCGGTCGCGTCTGGCGGCCTTATTGGGGAGACGAAACCAATGCCGGAAATCAATGTGCGGCCGTTGCCGGGAACAGTCCCGGTAGGAGGGCTTGGGCTCCCGAACAGCGGCACCGTCGAAGCGAATTCCGATAATTCGGTCACGGTCGACCTTCGCGATATCAACGCTGCCGCGGAGTGCGGCTATGTCGTCGAACCGTTTTTTCCGGTCGCGAACGGATTGAGCGCTGCCGGCACGACCCGCGCGACCGCGCCGGCCCTGACCGCCCAGCTCAACCTGCTCGCCACTGTTCCGAGCGGCGCCGGCGTCGAGTTGGCGGCGTTGCTGCCGGGGCAGTTTCAGCTCGTCTTTAATGGCGGGGCGAACGTCTGCACCGTCTATGCGCCGGGAACGATGACGATCGACGGCGTCGCCGGCGCCACCGGCGTCCCGCTGACCAATGCCAAGCGCTGCCAATACTTTTGCGTCGCGCCGGGCGTCATCAGCTCGGCGCAGCTCGGCGCGGTCAGCGCATAGGGTGAGTGAGGCGCTGCCATTTGGCAGCGCTTCGCGTTTTTGGGGGAAGTGAACTGAGATGCCGGACGGACCATCGGTAGAAATCCGGGTCACCGCCGACACCGGCGGCGTCGATGCGGTCAAGGCGCGTCTCGATCAGCTCAAGAGCGAGCTGGGCGCTGTCCGCTCGCAGATGATCGCGATGGGGGGTGCGACCGACGATCTGCGCGCCAAGGCGGCGGCGCTGACCGCGCAAATCGGCCAGACGCGGGCGCAGCTCGCGGGCATGGCGTCGTCGGCGCAGGAATCCGAGGCGGCGCTCGGGGCCAGCCGCGGCGGTGCCGAGGCGGCGGCCGCCGGCCTCAAGTCGATGGAAGGCGCCTCGCGCAATCTCGGCGTGGAAT
Organism: uncultured Alphaproteobacteria bacterium; assembly: GCA_963712825.1. Classification (GTDB taxonomy): domain Bacteria; phylum Pseudomonadota; class Alphaproteobacteria; order ATCC43930; family CGMCC-115725; genus AP-15. Next base: position 30,931 of record CAVQJP010000022.1, on the reverse strand, counting down.
TGCGCCACGGGATTGCGCTGATCGACGAGTTCAGCCGTGGCGCGCGCGGGGCGATGGTCGGCTCCCTGGTCGCCGCGGCGCGCGAACTCGGGCTATCTCGGCACCGCGATCGCGGCGTTGAAAGGGCCGTTCGGCATCGCCGTGACCGGCGCGGTAGCGCTGGGGGGCGCCCTCTATTACGTCGAGCTTGCCGCGCGGGCGGCCGAGGCGGCTTTGAGCGGGGCTTACAATGCGGCGCTGGTCAGTGGTCGCAACATGGCCGTCGCCGAGGCCAACACCAAGGCGATGGGAGATCAACTCGGGCGGCTCGGGGTCGGCGAGGGCACGGCACTCCCATTCGCCGCCGCGCTCGAAGGTGTCCCGAACCTGGCCGAGAAGGCGAAGCAGAGCCTGCTCGAAGTGAGCCAGGCGTGGACGGCGATCCAATTCGGCGGCGATTACGGCGAAGCCGCCAAAGGGATCGAGCGGATGTTCGGCTCGGTGTCGTCGATGAAAAAGCTGGTCGACGAAAACCGGCTCTTGACCGGGCAGGCGTATCAGGATTTCGCCAAAGCGGCGGCTGCCGGCAACACCGAAGAGGCCGGCAATCTGCTCGCCGGCGGCCTGGCCGAGCGCTACAAGGCTGCTCAGGCGGCATTGACCGCGCAGGGCAACACTGGGATCGCCATGGTGCAGCCCGGCATGCCCGCGGAAGCGGCGGAAGGCGCCTACATCCAATCGCAAGAGCATCCGAGGCTGCCGGGCCCCTTGACGATGCCATCGGCCGGTGAGATGCGGGCGAATATCGACATCGCCGAAGGCAACAAGCTGCAAAACGAGCGCGCCGGCTATCTCGCCAGGATCAAGGAGATAACCGACCAGATCGCCGGCGGCACGATTAAAGCCAATGACGCGACGCGCAACGCTATCGACTATTACAACGAGCGCGCCGCCCAAATCGACAAGCAGCTCCACGCCCAGGACAAGGATTTCAGCGGCGGGGCGAAGGGGCCGACCGAAGGCGAGCAGTTGCGCGCGCGCATGGCCGAGGCGGAGAACGCCGCCGCCGCGCACGCCAAGAATTTGAAGGACCTGCACCAGGGCGAATTGCAGGCCGATATCGGCGTCCTGAGCCAGGAGCTGTCGAACGAAAAGCTGACTGCCTCGCAGCGGCTTGCGGTCGAGGCCGATCTCGCGCGCAAAAAGGCCGAGCTGATGGCGGCCGATCTGCGCGGCGGCGGCGGGCGCGGCGGCGGCCGGGCCGCCAAGGAACCGAGTGCTGCGGCACAACGCGGCGGCGGCGCCGAGGCGCGCAGCCAGTACGAGGATTTCGCCGCCGGCGAGCGCGAGAAGGTCGCGGCCGCCGAGGGCAGCGGAACCCAGATCCAGGCGATCTACCAGGAATGGGCGGCGCGGGCGAAGGCGCAGTTTGGCGAGACCAGCCGCGAATATGCCAACGTGATGCGGCAGATGACCGAGGCGGCGCAGCGCGAGGCGCGAGCGCAGGCGCGCGCACTCGCCGAGGCGAGCCGCCAAGCCTATGAGGAGTTCGCCGCCGCCGAGCGCGACAAGATCGCGGTGGCGCAGGGCAGCACGGCGCAGGTGCTGGCGATCTACCAGGACTGGGCGAACCGCGCCAAGGCGCTCTTTGGCGAGCAGTCGACGCAGTATCAGAATGTCATGCGCCAGATGACCGAGGCCGCGGACCGCGCCTCGGACAAGATGGCCGAGACCTTTGCCAAGCCGCTCGACACCTTGGGCTCGTCGCTCGAGAGCGCCGCGACCGGGTTGCTGACCCGGCAGACGACGGCGGCGCGGGCCGAGCAGGAAGCGGTGCGCGGGCTGATCGGGTCGGGCGTGCACGAGGTCGGGGCCGGGATCGAAACCTCGCTGACCTCGGCGCTCTTCGGCTCGGGCACCAAGTCGCTCGGCGAAGGGCTGATGAAGTCGATCGGCGTCGGCGGTCCGGGCGGCCTCTTTGGCACCGGCATTGGCGCGGTCGCGAGCGACACCAGCGGGGCGACGTTTGCCACCTCGGTCGGGACATTCAGCACCGCGGTCGGCGTGTTCGCCGGCTCGGCCAGCACTGGCGGTGCCGCCTCGCTCGCCGGCGGGGTTGGTAGTGCGGCCGGTGCTGCCGGCGGCATCGGCAGCTTTCTCGGCAGCCTGCCGCTGATCGGCTCGCTCTTCGGCGGCGTCTCGGGGTCGGCGGACCAGGATTTCTCGGGCGGGGTCGGTGCCGCCGGCGGCGGGTTGTTCAGCGGCATCGGATCGCTGTTCGGGTTCGCCCACGGCGGCATCATGCCGCCGGTCCCGCGCGCGCCGAGCTATCGCATCCACAGCTACGCCGCGGGTGGCGTCGCCATCCCCGGCCTCGCCAAATTGCACGAAAACGAGATGGTGCTGCCGCCGGACATATCACAAGGAATGCAGCAGTTCATCCGCGGGGGCGGCGGCGCGGGAAACCCCGCGAGTGGCGGCGAAACGCACGTTCACCTGCACAATGAAGGCGCCAACATACTCGATGGGCCGTCGTTTCACCGCTGGTTTCAGTCGAACGGCGGCAAACAGATGATCCATGACATGATCAAAAATGCCTTCCGCTCGAATGCGCTGACCCCGCGCACGATGTGAGGTTTTTTTCGCCAATGGAAAGCCAGGGCCATGGTGCTCACGGATCGTTTAATGCCGAAACGGATTTTGGGCTCATGCTCAACGGGGTGCTCGACGTTCTTTTCGCTCTTGCCATGACGCTCGAGCGCAAGGAGCTGATGTCGCGCTCCGAGCTTGCGGCGATGTTGCGCTTTGTGGAAAGCCAGGCGACGGCTGCTCAGGGCGGCCGAACAAAACGCACTCTGATCGCTGAAATAATGATTGAAGCTTTCGAGATGCCGATCGCCGGCGACCAGGTGCGCGCCGGCTGGCAGGTCATCGACGGCGGCAAGACGGATACCTGACGCGTCGCCCCAACAAGGAGCGAGCTGATGCGGCGAACCGATGTTGAACGCGGGGCGGAAATCGACATGATCGCGCGAATTTACGCAGAAACCGACCCCGGCGCGCAACGGGATGCGCGGCTCGCCGCGGTCGCGCCGCCGGCGGCATCGCATCCCACGTTCAGAGGAAAGACCGGGCGTTCTTGGGATCATAAGGCCCTTCGGCGCCGGACTTTGGCGCGCTGACGAAAAGACGGCGGGATTGCTATGAGCAAGGCCGATGCCGTCGCGCAGCTGATGGCAAAACGGTTCCGAGAACTCGGCCGCCAGGCGCGGACGCGAGCCACGCAATTGCGAGCCGATCCGAGCGCGGCCGATACCGTCGCCGACTATGCCGACGCATTGACGGCGGTCGCCGAGCAATTGGGGTGCGATGTCATGCCGGTAGGCGCGCTGCTGCAGCTCGTGCGCGCCCATGGGTTGTTGTTGGCGACATACTCCGGTCAGAGCCGATGATCGCGCGCCGAATGATCGACAATCGCGACCACGACCAGGGCGTCGAGCGCGACCACGACCAGCTCGTCGAGCGCGACCACGACCAGCTCGTCGAGCGCGACCACGACCAGCTCGTCGAGGGCCGCGCCCTCGGCGCCGGCGGCGCAGAAGTTGATACGCTGCCGGTCAATGTCACGGTCATGAAAATCGCGCCGATTGCCGGCTCGCGGCGCTTGCTCGCTCTGGCCGAGGTGGAAATCGACATTGACGGCGTCGTCCATCGGCTTGCATGGCGTGAAGGTCGTCAACCTCGGCCCGCGCGAGCTCGGCATCGAAGCGCCGGGCGGGCGCTCAGGCGCCTCGCCGCAGCCGGCGATCTCGCTGCCGCCCGAGCTCGCCGTGGCAATCGCCGAGGAGGTGCTCGACGCCTATCAGCAGCAGCGCGATGCGATAGGTCCGTGGCCGCGCCGCCCGCCGTGGCCACCCGGCTGATCGCTGAACGCGGATCGGCGGCTACACCGGGACAGTTGACGACAACATGCGCTCAGCGGCCCTTGAAATGGATTTTAGAACGAACGGCGTTTTGGGCGCGCCGAGGGATGGTGATTGCAACGAATTTTTGACGCACGCCCGCGCAGGGTCGGTGTTCCAGCCCTTGACCAGGCTGAACGTAAAGTCGATCGAGATCCATGCCCAATCCGCGTCCGGTGTCCGCTGCCGTATGTCCAGGGCGAAAGCTTAAAGGGCGGCGGGGGCGGCTTTACGCGCCTGGTCAAGCACCGGGCTCACCTTAAATCGAGGATAAAAGACCATGTTTAACCACGAGACGCTAAATTCCTCCTTGCCGGCGCTGCCCGTGCCAGTGCGGCCCGTCGAGGCTATGCCGATCGCGACGGCGCCGATCAGGTGCGGCGAGCGCTGGCCGGCTAAAGATCCGGCTGCCGAATACCATCAGGATGAGCCGGCCGTGTTGTTGTGGACGCCTTGCGGGAGCGAGCGCCGGTGGACCTTCGGGGCTTGGGATGGCCATTTCTGGCGTGACGATAGCTGCGAGGCGCGCCTTGAGCCGACCTGGTGGATGCCGGCGCCAGCTTCTCCGCCCGGCGGCGGGAGCGGTCAGACGCCTGCTGAAAGGATGCAGATCATCCTGCCGCCCCGAGGGTGAACCTCGCCGGGCGCGGCGCCGCTTTGCTGAGCCGGGGGGTAGCGTTGACTGATGTGGAGTTCGAGGAGCTGAACACCGAGTTGCTGCGGCTGATGAAAAGCGGCTCGCGAAAAACGCGGCGCTATAAGGACCTGACCCGACGCCGCGCTTGTTGCAGAGACTGCGGTCGTGAGGAGCCTGAGTTCTACATGCTGCGCGGTGCACTTTGGCGGAAAGCGGTGCCGCGCGGTGGCGGAGTATTATGTCTTGCCTGTTTAGCCCCTCGCTTAGGGCGCCGCCGCGTGCCTGCGGACTTCGTCACCGCCCCCTGCGACATAGCGACGGGAGACGAAATCGCCCTGCGATGACGCCGCTGCGGTCGCCGGGCCCTTCGTGGAAAACAGGGAGAGACTGTCGCGGCCGAGCAGAACATCATCTTCGGCGCCTGGTCGACGGCATTCGCGCTGCCGATCGTCGGCTTTGTGCTCGGCGTCATCCTGACGATGCGCCAGCGCGAAGGTCATGGAATTTGGGTAATGGTGATCTCCACGATCATGCCGTTTCTATGGTATCTGGTGATCTCGGAACTCCCGCGCCCGCAATATTGAAGGCTGGCCTCGCGCGGGCGGATTGGGCGGCGGCGCGCCGGCCGCGGGGGTTCCGAAACCGGCGATCGACGAAAGTCGCCGGCGAGGCACGATCGCCATGCTTGGCGGGGGGCGCTCCGCTGCCAAATGGCCGTCGTTAGCGACCACCCGACAACGTTGGAATAGCTATGGGATAGTGAGAGAAATCCCAAATATCATAATGAAATCAGAGAGCGGCGCGGATTCCCCCTCCGGAGCCGCCTTTTTGCGTGCGTCGTCCTGACCGGTCTGTCCTTTGTCAGCGTTCGCGGAACCGCGATGCGCGCCGCCGATCTGGTTGCCGAGGATCTCGCCTGCCGCCGCGGCGAGCGGGTCGTCTTTGTCGGCGTGTCGTTCCGGCTTGGCCCCGGGGGCGCCTTGGTGCTGACCGGCGCCAACGGCAGCGGCAAGTCGAGCCTGCTGCGGCTCGTTGCCGGCCTGCTTCCGCCGGCGGCCGGGCGCCTGTCGTGGGCGGCAGCACCGGTCGCCGACGATCCTGTCGGCCATCGCCTCCGGCTGCATTATCTCGGCCATCAGGATGCGCTGAAGCCGGCCATGACCCCGCGCGAGACGCTGACCTTTTGGGCCGCGCTGCGCGGGTTGCGGCTGCCCCGCTCTGCCCCGGCATTGGACGAGGCCCTTTCCGCCTTCGCCCTCGACCCGATCGCCGACTGGCCGTGCCGCTGGCTGTCGGCCGGACAGCGGCGGCGCGTCGCCCTGGCCCGACTGCTGGTGGTTCCGGCACCGTTATGGCTTCTGGACGAGCCGACGAGCGCCCTCGACGACGCCAGCCAGGCGGGGCTCGAGCGGGCGATCGCCGCGCACCGCGCCGCCGGCGGCATGGCAATGCTGGCGACCCACACGCCGATCGCGCTCGACGCCGCGGCGAACCTCGCCCTCGACGGCTTCGCGCCGCGCTCCGGCGATCTTGACCCCGACCCCGACCCCGCAGGCTGACGATGCGGGCGTTTATCGGCCTCTTTCGCCGTGACCTGCGGCTGGCGTTGCATCAGGGCGGCGAGACCGGTCTCGTCCTCGCCTTTTTTGTGCTCGCCGTCGTGCTGTTTCCGTTCGGGGTCGGCCCCGAGGCAGAAGTGCTGGCGCGGGTCGCGGCCGGCATTTTGTGGGTCGCCGCGCTGCTCGCCGCGCTGTTGTCGCTCGACCGGCTGTTTCTGCCGGATTACGAGGATGGCGGTCTCGAGCTGATTGTTTTGTCGCCATTGCCGCTTGAGCTTGCGGTGCTCGCCAAATGCGCCGCGCATTGGGTCGCAACCGGGCTGCCGCTGGCGGTGGTCAGCCCGGCATTGGCGCTGGTTGTCGATCTCGACCCGCACGCGATCCCGGTCTTGGCCTTGAGCCTGTTGATCGGCACGCCGGTGTTGAGCCTGCTCGGCGGCGTCGCCGCGGCGTTGACCCTGGGCGCACGGCGGCAGGCGGTGCTGTTGTCGCTGTTGGTGTTGCCGCTCTACGTGCCGCCGCTGATTTTTGGCGCCGGAGCGGTCGAGGCGAGTGCTGTCGGAACCGGAGCCGGCGCCGATTTGCTGCTGCTCGGCGCGATGTCATTGGCGTCGTTGGCCTTGTGTCCGTGGGCAAGCGCGGCAGCCTTGCGGCTCGCCCTCGAGTGACCGCACCCGGCCTCGCCCTTAATGCGACCGCGACGCCGCTGACCTTTGCCGCCGTTTACGCTACGATAACCAAGCGCGAGCAAGCTGCGGAGAACGATGACCAGCCGTTTTGCCAACCCGGCACGTTTTATGCGGATCAGCGCCGCGGCGCTGCCTTGGTGCGCCTGGGCGAGCCTCGGGGTGATCGCGCTTGGGATTTACCTCGCGTTGTTCGCAGCGCCGCCCGACTACCAGCAGGGCGAGGCGGTGCGGATCATGTATGTCCACGTCCCGGCGGCATGGCTGGCGCTCAACGTCTATCTGTTTGTCGCGGTGGCGAGCGCTGTTTCACTGGTGTGGCGCCATGCCTTGGCCGAGATCGCGGCGCGCGCGGCGGCGCCGATCGGAGCCGCGTTCACCTTTGTCTGCCTGACCACCGGCTCGCTGTGGGGCCGGCCGATGTGGGGGACCTGGTGGGTGTGGGACGCGCGGCTGACCTCGGTGCTGGTGCTGTTCTTTCTCTATCTCGGCTACATCGCGCTGGTGAACGGGTTCGACGACCCGGCGCGCGGCGGCCGGGCGGGGTCGGTTTTGGCCTTGGTCGGCGTCGTCAACCTGCCGATCATCAAGTTTTCGGTCGACTGGTGGAACACGTTGCATCAGCCGGCAACCGTGCTGCGGCTCGGCAAGCCGATGATCGCGCTGTCGATGCTGACGCCGCTGCTGGTCATGGCGCTGGGCTTTATGCTGCTGTTTTTGACACTGCTGCTGGTCCGGATGCGCGCCGAGCTCAACGAACGCAAGGCATTGGCACTGCGCCTCAACAACATCCCGGCCGGCGCCCCGGCTCGTCCGCGGCGGGAAGCGCCGGTTCCGGCGCGGCCGGCGGCGCTGCAATGACGGCGCCGGCGATGAGCGCGGTCGAAGCCTATCTGGCAATGGGCGGCTACGCCGTTTTTGTGTGGCCGGCCTATGGCCTGACCGCGGCGGTGCTCGGCGGCCTCGCCCTTTTCTCATGGCGACGCTATCGCGCCAGCGTGCGCGGCCTCGAATCGCTGCAGCAGCAGCTCGGGCGCCGTCGCCGAGCCGGGCAATGACCCGCAAGCAGCAACGCCTGGGGCTGTTGGCGCTCGGCATGACGGCGTTGGCCGGCGCGACGGCGCTGGTGCTGACCGCGTTCAGCAGCAACCTCGTTTTTTTCTACAGCCCGAGCGATCTTAAAACCGAGGCGATGTCGGCCGACCGGCGGATGCGGATCGGCGGCCTCGTCGAGGATCGCAGCATCGAGCGCAGCGGCGGCAGCCGCGTCAGCTTTCGCATCACCGACGGCAAGACCGATGTCGCGGTCGTCTATCACGGCATCCTTCCCGATCTGTTTCGCGAAGGACAGGGGGTCGTCGCCGAAGGCAAGCTCGACCATGGCGTGTTCGACGCCTCGACCATCCTCGCCAAGCATGACGAGCGCTACATGCCGCGCGAAGTCGTCGATGCGCTGAAAAAGTCCGGACATTGGCAAGAGGGCGCAGCGACCGAGGCCGCCGCCGCGCCGTTGAAACCGGCCGGCCGCGCGATCGGGCATTAGGATGATTGCGCCAGCTTGAAACACATCCTGCTTCACCCGCTCCGCCGACGCGCTGGCTTTGTCGTCAAGCTTGTTTGAAGGTGCGCCTTGTCGTCCTCCACATCGAATAATGCCGCAGCGTTGGCGGGCCATGCCGGCTGCTTCTGCCACCGGCCGGAAATTCAGTCTCTGACACGTCGAATCAGCCAGGATCTTTCACGACGCGGCTTTGTAGCCGGCATGGCTACCTCGATTGCGGCGCTCGGCATCGCCAAAGCCGCCCATGCGCAGCCGTCGCCCGGACCGGGGCGATCGCAGCAGCCGATCCTGTTCACGAATTTGCGGTTGTTCGACGGAACCTCCGGCGCGTTACGCGACGGGCTCCGGGTGCTCGTCGAGGGCAATCGGATCAAAGCGGTGGCGGCGGGCAACCCGGCCGCGCCGGACGATGCGCAAGTGGTCGATTGCGGCGGCCGAGTCCTTATGCCGGGTCTGATCGACGCGCACTGGCATTCTATTTTTGCCGCGCTGCCGCTGCCGACTTTGATGGCCGCGGATGTCGGCTACATCTATTTGTCCGCCAGCGCCGAGGCCGAGCGAACCTTGATGCGCGGCTTCACCACGGTCCGGGATGTCGGCGGTCCGGCCTTCGCGTTGAAGCAGGCGATCGACGAGGGTCTCGTGCCGGGCCCCCGCATCTATCCGTCCGGAGCCATGATAACCGCCACCGGCGGTCATGGCGACTTACGTCCGTTGTCTGATCTGCCGACTGTCGGCGGCACGCTCAGCCGCGTGGAGCAGACCGGCGGCAGCATAATCGCCGACAGTCCCGATCAGGTCCGGCTGCGCGTGCGCGAGCAACTGCTGCAGGGTGCGTCGCAGATCAAAGTGGTGGCAAGCGGCGGCGTATCTTCGCCGCGCAGCCCGCTGCACGCCTCCACTTTCACCGAACCCGAATTGCGCGCGGCGGTCGAAGCGGCCGGGGACTGGGCCACCTATGTCACCGCGCACGCTTATCCGCCAGCGCCAATCCAGCGAGCGATCGCCGCGGGCGTTACGTGCATCGAGCACGGCCATCTGATGGACGAAGCGACCGCCAAGCTGATGGCGCAGAGGGGCATATGGCTGAGCATTCAACCATTTCTCGGAGATGACGACTCGATTTGTCTGACCGGCCAAAGCCGGGTTGACCAACTTCAGGTTTTTGCCGGCACCGATCGAGCATACACGCTCGCAAAAAAATATCAGATCAAGACGGCATTCGGTTCGGATCTACTCTTCTCCGACACGCTGACGATGCGTCAGGGTGCTATGTTGACCCACCTGAGCCGTTGGTATACGGGGTCCGAAACTTTAAGAATGGCAACCGCCACCAATGCCGAGCTGCTCGGCTTAGCCGGTCCACGCAATCCTTATCGCGGAAAGTTGGGGGTCGTCGAGGTGGGCGCGCTTGCCGATCTGGTGCTCGTCGACGGCAACCCCGTTGAGAACATCGAGCTGATCGCCAACCCGGCAAAGAATTTCCTCATCATAATGAAAGATGGCAAGATCCATAAGGATACACTTAATCCATGAGGCCCCGACCGTTACCTCCACCCCTCTGCTGAGATCGGAACGGAACGGTGCGCAGGCTCCTTTTTCTGCTGCCGGTGGGGCTGTTTGCGGTGCTGCTGGTTGCGTTCGCGCTGGGGCTCGGCCATGACCCGAGCCTGTTGCCGTCGGCCTTGATCGACCGCCCGGCCCCGAACTTCGACCTGCCGGGCCTTTACGACCCGGCGAAGGGCTTGGCGCGCAGGGATCTCGGCCACGGGGTCACCCTCGTCAATTTTTTCGCGTCGTGGTGCGCGCCCTGCCGCGAGGAGCAGCCGGCGCTGATGGCGCTGGCGCACGAGCCCGGCGTCACCCTCGTCGGCATCGCCTACAAGGACAAGCCCGCCGATTCCAGGCATTTCCTCGACGATCTCGGCAACCCGTATCACCGCGTCGGCATCGACCGCGACGGTGCGACGGCTATCAATTTCGGCGTTTACGGCGTGCCTGAGACCTATGTCGTCGATGCCTCCGGGCATGTCCGCTACCGCCAGGTCGGCCCGCTCAGCGAAGAGGATGTCGACCGCAAGATCATGCCGCTGATCGCGCGGATCACCCATGGCGCCGAGGCGCCGCGCGCAGCCGAAGAGTAGCGCCGCTCAGATCTCGAACAACAGCCGCGACGGGTCCTCGACCAATTCCTTGACCCGCACCAGAAAGCCGACGGCTTCGCGGCCGTCGACGATGCGGTGGTCATAGGACAACGCCACATACATCATCGGCCGGATTTCGATCGTTTCGGCGCTCCGGGCGGCACCGGCCACCGCGACCGGGCGGCGCTCGATCTTGTGCATGCCGAGGATGCCCGATTGTGGCGGGTTCAGGATCGGCGTCGACAGTAGCGAGCCGTAGATGCCGCCATTCGAAATCGTAAAGGTGCCGCCGGACAGATCTTCGATCGTCAATTTGCCGTCGCGCGCCTTGCGCCCGAGGGCGGCGATCTCCTTCTCGATATCGGCGAAAGCCCATCCGGTCGGCGTCACGCAACACCGGTACGACCAACCCGCTTTCGGTCCCGACCGCGACCCCTATGTCGTAATGATTTTTGTAGACGATGTCGTCGCCGTCGATCTCGGCGTTGACGCCGGGAACTTCCTTCAGCGCGGCGATCGACGCCTTCACAAAGATCGACATAAAGCCGAGGCGAACGCCGTGCTTTTTCTCGAACGCCTCGCGCCACTGCTCGCGCAGCGCGATCGTCCGGCTCATGTCGATTTCGTTGAAGGTGGTCAGCATCGCGGCGGTGTTCTGCGCCGCTTTCAGCCGTTCGGCGATGCGGCGCCGGAGGCGCGTCATCCGCACCCGCACCTCGCGCTCGCCAACCGGCGCCGGTGCCCGAGCCTCAGCCGGCGGGGATGCCGGAGCCGGTGGCGGCTCGACCGGGTGAGCCGGCATCGGGCGCGCCAATGCTTGGGCGACATCGGCTTTGGTGATGCGCGCGCCGGGTCCGGTCGGTGCGATTGCCGCGGCATCGAGCCCACTTTCCGCTACCAGCTTGCGCACCGCCGGCCCCGAGCGCGCCAGCGCCGACGCGGCGCCGCCCTGACCCGCCTCTCCCCGGATCATAGTCCGAGCATCGGCGCCCTCTCCCGCACCGCGGGAGAGAGGGGACCCAGCCGGCATGGCTGGGTGGGTAAGGGCGGGCGCGGGGTCGACCCGCTAGTCCTTCGGGTGGGGTTGCACTCGAGGTCGCCTGTTCGGCCGGCAGCGGCAGAGTGGCCTCAAGTGGGGTCGGATGCGCAGCTGGCACCGTCGCGCTGTCGCCGATCCGTCCAAGCACGCTCCCGACGGGGAGGCTGGCGCCTTCCGCGGCGACGATTTCGGCGAGCATCCCGGCCGCGGGCGCCGGTACCTCGACATTGACCTTGTCGGTTTCGAGCTCGACCACCGGCTCGTCGACCGCCACCGCCTCGCCTGGCTGCTTCAGCCATTTCGCGACCGTCGCCTCGGTGACCGATTCGCCGAGGCTCGGCACCTTGATTTCGATCGCCATCGCCACGTCCCCCAAAATCAGGCGGCGAGGGCGTCGTTGACGAGCAGCGCCTGCTCCTCGACATGGCGTTTGAAGAGACCGGTCGCCGGCGACGCGGCCTCGGCCCGCCCGACAAAGCGCGGCCGTTTGGCGGCGACATCGAGGCTCGACAACACCTGCTCGATGCGCCGGTCGACAAAATTCCACGCCCCCATGTTCTGCGGCTCTTCCTGGCACCACACGATCTCGGCGTTGCGCCGGGGCGCCAGCACCTTGGCGAGCGTCTTGAACGGAAATGGGTAGAGCTGCTCGACCCGGATCAGGGCCACGCGGTCGTCGCCGCTCGCCGCCCGCGCCTTTGCCAAGTCGAAATAGACCTTTCCCGAGCACAGCACGACGCGGCGAATTTGGTCGGCGTCGGCGATCAGGACCGGGATCGTCGATGACCCGGTGAAACGAGCTTCCCGGTCCCATCTCGTCGAGGCGCGAGGCGACCTCCTTCGCGCGCAGCAGCGATTTCGGGGTGAAGACGACGAGCGGCTTTCTGAAATTGCGCCGCACCTGGCGCCGCAATGCGTGGAAATAATTGGCAGCACTCGTCAGGTTGCAGACCTGGATGTTGTCCTCGGCGCAGAGCTGCAGATAGCGCTCGATGCGGGCCGAGGAATGCTCCGGCCCCTGGCCTTCGTAGCCATGCGGCAACAGCAGCACGAGCCCGCTCATGCGCAGCCACTTGGCTTCGCCGGCGCAGAGGAACTGGTCGATGATGACCTGCGCGCCATTGGCGAAATCGCCGAATTGCGCTTCCCACAGCACCAGGCTCGCCGGGTCGGCGAGGCTGTAGCCGTATTCGAACCCGACCACGCCCGCTTCGGAGAGCGGGCTGTCGATGATGTCGAACCGCGCCTGCCCCGCCCGCACATGGTCGATCGGGACATACCGCTCCTCGCTCTCCTGATCGACCAAGACCGCGTGGCGGTGCGAGAAGGTGCCGCGGCCGCTGTCCTGGCCTGACATCCGCACATGCGTTCCCTCGGCGCAGAGCGAGGCGATCGCCAACGCCTCCGCGGTCGCCCAGTCGATGCCGTCGCCGGCCTCGATCGCGGCGCGCTTGGCGTCGAGCTGGCGGGCGATCTTGGGGTTGAGGCGAAATCCCGCCGGCGCCGTCGTCAGACCGCGGCCGAGCTCGCGCAGCGATGCGATCGCGACGGCGGTGTCGCCGCGGCGCTCGTCGTCGGGCGCTTCGGCGAGCCCGGCCCAGGCGCCTTCGAGCCAGTCGGCCTTGTTCGGGCGGTAGCCCTTGGCTGATTCGAACTCGCTTTCGAGGCGGGCGGCAAAATGCGCCGCCATCGCCTCGGCCTCGCCCTCGGCGATGATACCCTCCTCGACCAGACGCGCGGCGTAAATCTGCCGGGTCGTCGGATGGCGGGCGATCGTGCGGTACATCAAGGGCTGGGTGAAGGCCGGCTCGTCGCCTTCGTTATGGCCGTGGCGGCGATAGCAGAACAGGTCGACGACGACGTCCTTGCCGAATTCGCGGCGGTATTCGGCGGCGGCGATCGCGACCTCCACCACCGCCTCGGGATCGTCGCCGTTGACGTGAAAGATCGGCGCCTGCACCGCCTTGGCGATGTCGGAGGGATAGGGGCTCGACCGCGCCGCCGAGGGCGCGGTGGTAAACCCGATCTGGTTGTTGACGATGACGTGGATTGTGCCGCCGGTGCAAAACCCGGTCAGCTCCGACATTTCCAGCGACTCGGCGACGAGCCCCTGCCCGGCAAAAGCGGCGTCGCCATGCATCAGGATGCCGGCGACCTCGCGCCGCGCATCGTCGCCGCGCTGCTGCTGCTTGGCGCGCACCTTGCCCAGCACGACCGGGTTGACCGCTTCCAGATGCGACGGGTTCGCGGCCAGCGACAGATGCACGGTCTTGCCGGCGATCTCGCGGTCGGCCGAGGTGCCGAGGTGGTATTTGACGTCGCCCGAGCCGTGGACATGCTCGGGGTTGACCGAATTGCCCTGGAACTCGGAAAAGATCGCGGCATAGGGCTTGCCGACAAAGTTGGCGAGCACGTTGAGCCGGCCGCGATGCGGCATGCCGATCACGTATTCCTCGACACCGAGCGCCGAGCCGCGGCGCAGGATCGCCTCCAGCGCCGGCATCAGCGATTCCGCGCCCTCGATGCCAAAGCGCTTGGTGCCGGTGTAGCGCCGGTCGAGAAACCGCTCAAAGGTCTCGGCCGTGGTCAGGACGCCGAGAATTTCTTGTTTCTCAGCCGCCGAAAATTTGGGGCGGCGGCGGTGTTTCTCGAACTTCTCCTGGATCCAGGCGCGTTCGGCTGGGACCTGGATGTGCATGTATTCGACGCCAATCGTGCCGCAATAAGTCTCGCGCAGGATCGCGATGATCTCGCGCAGACGGGCGCGCTCGCGGTCAAAGACGTTGTTGAGAAAAATCTCGCGGTCGAGATCGGCCTCGAAAAACCCGTAGCTGCGGTAATCAAGCTCGGGATAAGGGCCGCGCTTTTCGAGCCCGAGCGGGTCGAGGTCGGCCTCGAGATGGCCGCGCACGCGATAGGCGCGGATCAGCTGCAACGCGCGGATCGAGTCGGATGTCGCCCGGCGCAATGCACCGGCATCCGGAACCGGCGCCGCCGCACCGTTGCCACTGTGGGCGGCGGGTTTCTCCCAAACGGGTGCGCGCAACGCGCCCGCCCCCTCCTCGCCGATTTCGCTGAAGAACCCGCGCCAGCTCTCGTCGACCGAACCGGGGTCGTCGAGAAAGCGCGCGTAGAGATCGGCAATAAATCCCGCATTGGCGCCGGTCAGAAAATTCGCACCGTCGATATCAGCCATCGATGACTCTGCGTACTTTCCCGATAGGAAATTATGCAAAAGCGGGGCCCTTCCCCTGCCGTGGATAGCGCCTTTTGCCGTCTGATATATAGGGATGCTATGCCGGAAGCGGTTGCGAATTGCTGATTTGCGCTCTGCGTATGGGCGACGGGGCGTGATAATCCGAATACTGCCGAATGGGTTGGGTCCGTAGGGCGGGTAGCACCCGCCATAATGCCGGCACAACCGGTGGCGGGTGCGCTACGCTTCACCCGC
Organism: uncultured Alphaproteobacteria bacterium; assembly: GCA_963712825.1. Taxonomy (GTDB): domain Bacteria; phylum Pseudomonadota; class Alphaproteobacteria; order ATCC43930; family CGMCC-115725; genus AP-15. Next base: position 15,913 of record CAVQJP010000022.1, on the reverse strand, counting down.
CCTACCAACTGAAGGTAACGTTGCCGCCGATCCGAGGCCTCGCAACGGCCGAAGCATTTACCCGTTCAGCCGGCGGTGGGTTGTGCTGCGCTCCACCCGCCTTACCAACTAATTCGGGAACTCTCGTATTTTCTTAAATATACGACAGTAATATTTCCAAATGGTGTAGGAACGCGTATAGGCTGTTCCTTACCAAGATCACGGGCAATGGCGACGTTAATCGGGAATTTATAAGGTTGGGGCGCTGGAGGATTGCCTTGTACGATTGAGATTCCGGCGATGTTTCACTTGACGTTCCCAGCCGCTAGTGCTAGATTGAGCATGGTCAAGGAGATAGGCCATGCAATCCCACCTTTCCGCCGCACATTTCCATAGCGAAGAGGCCGCTTACGAGTTCGCCGAAGCGCGGCTATGGCCCGATGGCCCGGTTTGCCCGCATTGCGGCGCGACCAAGGAACACGCTGGCAAGTTGCGGGGAAAGACCAATCGGGTTGGTCTGTACAAGTGCTATGCCTGCCGGAAGCCCTTCACCGTCAAGATCGGCACGGTCTTTGAGTTGAGCCACGTGCCGATGCGGGTTTGGCTCCAGGCGATCTACTTGTTCTGCTCGTCGAAGAAGGGGATTTCGACCCGCCAGCTTCAGCGCACCTTCGGTTGTGGGTTGAAGACCGCGTGGTTTCTCGGTCATCGCGTTCGCGAGGCCATGACCGAACTTGGAATTGATCCGGTCGGCCCGCTCGGCGGCGCAAATCAGGTTGTCGAGGCTGATGAAACCTATGTCGGCGGCAGAGCCGCAAACCGGAAGGGGAAGATCCCGCCCAAGGAAATCATCCTCTCGCTGGTCGAGCGCGACGGGCGCGTGCGCAGCTTCCATGTCTCGAACGTGACTGCGGCGACTTTGGGGCCGGTCATTACCGCCAACGTTGACCGCGCGAGCTACCTGATGACCGACGATGCGCCGGTTTATCCCGGCATCGGCGACTGGTTCGCCGGGCATGGTTCCGTCAACCACAGCGCCGAGGAATATGTCCGCGCCGCCTTCTGGCACACCAACACGGTTGAAAATTTCTTTTCGATCTTCAAGCGTGGCGGTTCGGCTGCTACTTCCACGTCAGCGAAGCGCACCTGCACCGCTACGCTGCCGAATTTGATTTCCGGCACAACAACCGAGTCGCACTCGGCGTAGACGATTTGGAGCGAGCCGATCGCGCCTTGGTCGGCGCAAAGGGCAAGCGGCTCACCTATCGAACGACTCGTCGCCAGCGGGGAATTGAAGCCGAGCCGCCCTTCTAAATCGCGGCGTCGCGCTTCAATCACGCCCGATCCGCGACAGCTTGAATTGGCGCTCGTTGGCGGGGGCAAGCGGTGACGCCCGCCCCCGCCGTCGCTATCCTGGAAGGTGCCAACCAACCCAGGAGCGATGGTGATGAATATCGGCCAGAGCATCGTCGGCCGGTTTGAGCCGCTTGGTGCGTATGCCCAAGCGCTCGGTAAGAATTTTGCCCCAAAAGTTTCGATATCTGTCGCCGCTGACCCCACTTGGAATCTTGGCGACGATCGGCTCCCGAGTGGTATGAAGGGAGGGTTAACGGCCGTCATTGACACCGGCTCAGACGTGACGAGAATTGATACCGCCCTAGTCGAGATGTTCCACCTACGTGCCATTGGAGAAATATCCTCAAGCTTCACTGGAATAAATTCCCAAACGTCGATCTATATTGCACAAATGGTATTTCCTCAGGAAATGTTGGTTATTGGTGGTCCCGTGACTGCTGTGAATTTGAGAGCGACGGGCAATTATCATGATGTGATTTTAGGGCTTGATGTTCTGTCTGGTTTTGAGCTAATGGTGTCGGAGAAACTCAATGTTGTCTCATTAACATGGCTTGGGATGTAATTGGAGCACAATTGATTTCAGAGCGGATTCCAATTTGTATCGAGGTGACGTGTCTTTTATCAGGAGAACTACATGATGTTATCGCAAGAGAAACGCCAGCAACTGCGGCACCCCCCGCCACCAGCCGCAGGAATCTTCGTCTGTCGAATGTCTGTGGTATAATTCCGTTCATGCCTCGCAAACCCAAGCCGCAACCCGATGATCCCGAGCAATCGAAGCGCTTCATTGACATGGCCCGAGAAGTCGAGGCTGAGACGCCCAGCCCGGAGTTTGAGCGCGTATTCCGTAAGGTTGCCGAACAGCCCAAGAGCGCGCTTCCTAAGGCCAAAAGTGAGCGCCGCTCACCGTCAAGGAAATCTTCATAAACCCCACTCAATCTGGCCCGAATAACCCTCACTGAGCTTCGTGGAGAGGGTCTGCATTAGGCTCTTAGTGCGATACATCGCGTCATATGCTTCGCCCTTGTCGTAGTTCTGCCGGAAATGCATCGTTGGATCGCGGTAGCCCTGAAGCCGCCTCAGATCACTGAGGGCTGTATCGTAAAACGACAGAGCCGCATCTTTCTTCGGGCCTGGTGGCCTCGACCGGATAACCTTCAGCTGCCCCTCGATCGCCTGAAAAACATCCTGCCATGTCCCCCATTCAATTGGCTTGTTGTTGCCGACAGCCTCAATGCCACGCTCTCCAGCGATGGCCCTGAGTCCCAATTCGGCAAGTCCCATCATGTGAAATACGCACCCGGAATAGTCGCCGAGCGCGTAACAATCTATTGACGCCATTATCCCGCGCCGTGATGAAGGAAACCCAGATAGAGTTGCCTCCCAATCGAAATCAACTCTATGTATTAGCTCGGCTATTTCGCGTGGATAGTGAAAAAAATATTCATCCATCAAAGCCATTCTCAAATCATCTAAAAGCCTAAACAGCGCATTGGTTATCTCGCTGTATTTATATTTCCTAATTCTATATCTCCTAAACATGTCCTCCAAGTGGAGCGAGGCATTGCTAGCGCCATCTAATCCGAGCTTTCCGCATTCTCGGAAAATTCGCTTAGTATTTGCCTCGAGACGGCTATGCTGCGCCTCATCAACTAGCCCGTCATTTTCGTCTGCGGCATACCGCGTGTAGTTGACATCCCTCGTTAAATCCTCCAAGGCGGGAAGAAAGGTGCAAAGCTCGAAATTGATCATATCCCACAGGCTCCACAGCCGGCGGGAATCCCATAACGGATGCGACTTGCCGGCGAGAGGGTCTACCCCTCCCGCATCATACCCCTGGCGTGTGGGGACGCAAAGTGATACATCGCCCGGCAGCCCATCGGGAGGGTGCGGGAGCAGTATACAACTATTTAGATCGAATCACTAAAAATGGATCCACCAGCAAGGGTATCGCGTTGACGCGACAAGAGCGTGCTGTTGAAACGCGTCTTCGTACCTTCGCAGATACACCCTATGAATAGCTTGTATTTGCGGATTTTCATATCTGTGCTTGCCATTATTGGTTTATCTCCTCTAGTTGCAAATATGGCGGCCGCCAAACGCCTCAATTGGTCTATAAAATTAGGTACTGACGAAGTACGCTGCTTCGATCAAATTTACCCTGCCAGCCAATGGAACGATTCGCATTCGGAAGAAAAGATGCTGGCGGATGCCAAAGTTGCATCGGGCTATCTCAATCGGAACGGTCGCAGGAGTTATTTCTTCCTGATCGAAGGCGAAAGGTGGTGCGGTACCGCCGGCTGCAAGCTACTGATTGGGGAGGTGGAGCAGGCCGGTATCTGCCGCCTTCTCTACGACGATGACGGTTCCGACAACATCGACATTCTTCAGCGACGCGATCATGGCTATCGCCGGCTCTACACCCCCTGCGAGGCTCGGTTCGACGGTCAACAATATCAACAGCTTCATCCCGAATGCCCTACGGTGGACATCCAGCGCTGAGCTTCCGCGGCAGCACCCCAGAGATTGCCCGAGCGGCGGGCGGCGTGCATTGAGACATCAGCCGGGATCGCTGTTCCTGTCCGTCCGGAGGCGGCGACGGCTTTCGCCGCCGCGGTGATTCCGTGCCTTGACTTGCCCACCTTGACGTGGCCCAGGGCCGACCCCTGCCCGAACCGGTGCGGGCGCTGCTCGACATCGGCCGCCTTCCTCGGCGATGGCCTCGAATGTCTACGGCGCAGCGCGAAATGCTCTCGCCGCGTGCGCGCCGTAAGCTTTGCGGCGATGCCGGCCGAGTGTCGCGCGATCGCCGGAACGGGTCAGGTGCCGCTTTCCTTGGCGGCATTGCCGCCGGCGATGAAGCCCTGGCAGACGGCGCGGGCCAAGCCGTGCTGGCTGAAGCCGCCCGCCGACTCGCCGCCGCAATAGAGATTTGGGATCACCTGCCCGTTCAAGTCGAGCACCTGGCATTTGGCGTTGATCCGCAGCCCCGCGCGCGAATCGTGCGGCACCGGGGTCGCCCAGGCCGCATAAAAGGGCGGCGTCGCGATCTTGTGGGCGGGCCGCGGCTTGCCGAAATCGTCATCGACACCCGAATCGACAAAGGAATTGTAGCGGGCGACGGTGCTTTCCAGAATTTCGGGCGGCATCGTGACGCGCTGATGCTTCATGACGATCTTCCTCGCCAACTCGGCGAGCGTGCCGGCGCTGAAGAAAAAGCCGGCGTCGATGTCGACATTGGGCGGCGCCGGGTTCCATGCTTCGCGGGCTACCGCCGCCGCGTCGAAAATCGCCCAGATCGGGCCGCCGCCATTGTGTCCGTCGCCGATACCGGCGAGCGCTGCGTTGATCCAGTTGTTGGGCCTGTAGTCGATGCCGACGGCGTTCAGATAGCTGCCGTGGACATAGGGCTTGATCGAATCATAGTTGTTGCCGGTGAAGTTGCCGGCGGTTTCGTCGTAGAACCGGCGGCCGAGCATGTTTACCAGGATCGCATCCTGCCAATCCGCTACCGCGAGACCGGTGGCGCGGGCGCGCTCGAACACCGCACTGCCCGGCATCCACCTGAGATTGCGATAATTGTATTGACACCCGATGGCGCCGGGCTTGGTCAAGTGGATGCCGAATTCGCCGGTCTGGTTGAACAGCCCCCACAGCGACGCGCCGACCGCCATCGCCGCGATCTCGCCGCTGGCGTCCTGATCTGACCACGGCATTCCGGCAAGCCCGCAATATTCCTCGGTGAGGCGCGGGTCGAACATTCGTCGGAAGTTGACGTTGCCGGTGTGGCCGCCGGTGGCGACGACCACCGCCTTGCGCGCCCTGATGTTGAGCGTCGTGCCGTTGTTGTCGACCGCGATGCCGAGCACACGCCCCGAACCGGGCGCTTCGCGATGGATTGCGGTCATCCGGTGTTGGAGCAGGATCTGCACCCCGGCCTCTTTCGCGGCGACCTCCAAAGGGCGCATCAAACCGTTCCCCGTAGAGCGGGTCGCCGCGATCGCCGGGTCGGCCCTCTCGCCGGTTTGCACCAAGCGCCAATCCATCGCCGCGGCGTGCATTTCGCGCGGCGCCGAATTGCCGACCCCGTTGCCGCCGAGCGCGTCGGGCGCCTTGTCGACAAAGACCACCCCGTGCGCCAGCAGCCATTCATAGGCGGGGGCGCTGTTGTCGGCAAAGGCGCGGACGATTTCACGATCGTTGTAGCGATAATCGGGAAAGCCGTTGGGCTGGACCACCGACCAGTCGGTCAGGTCGCGGAACAGCAGATCGGGCGAATCCTCGATCCCGTGCTTCTTCTGGGTGCTGGTGCCGCCGCCGAGCGGGACGTTGCCGCCGCTGGTGACCGCGTGGCCGCCAATGTCCTTTTGGGCTTCGACCACGATCGCCGTGGCACCCGCTTCGCGCGCCACGATCGCCGCCGGAAGACCGGCCGCCCCCGAGCCGATCACCACGACATCGGCCTCCCAATACCATTTGAGGCTTGTCGAATGGGCCTGCGCCTGGGTGACGCGGCCGCCGGCCGCAGCCGCGGCAGCGCCGGCGGACACCGCGACAGCGTGTTGTTCGTTATTCACCAGGCTTGCTCCTCCGATTGGTTGCCGGCGGGGTCCCTTCCCCAACCAATTCGACTATCGCCGCCTTTCCGCGCGGCCCGCAGCGGAAATTCTCGATAGCTGGGCGGCAGGGCGCATGCCAACTGCGCGCCCCATGTTACCGGGAGCGGCAGGAGCGCGACCGGGCAGCGCGGACCGAGCTTGACGACAGAATGGGCGGCGCCAAAACCCGCCGCCACCCCCGCATTCTCGACGATGCGTCGATTTGACGGTAAACAGCGGTCGACACCGGCCCAGATCGGGCGGACGGCATCGTCCGGCTATCGCGAACGGGGGGATCATGAATGCCAGTCGGGTCGATACTCGTTTACGTAACCAGCGGCGCCGACAACGCGCTCGGCGAAAATGTCCTCAAGCTGCCGATGCTGCTGGCGCTCCGCGCCGGCTTTCCGGCGGCTGACATCGCCTGGGTCCCGGGCACGAGCGGGAATTTTTACTTGCAGGGCGAGCTGGCGCCGTTGGTCGGCGGACGGATTGCCGAATTCATCACCGACCTCGACATCCCGGTCGAACCGCGCGCGGCACTCCGCGCCCGGCATCCGATCCTCAAGCGCCGCTTTGACCTGATCATCGACACCCAGCGCTATATCGGCCGCACCTTGTTCCTGCGGCGCATCCCGCATGGCCGCTTCATCAGCGGGACCTGGCGGTATTTCCTGTCCAACGCCCGCCCGCCGCGCGGCTTATCGCGCCGGCCGCCGCGCCTGACCGACAAGCTCTTGGGCCTGGCGGCGGCAGCGGCCGGGCACGAAATCCCGGTACCGAACCCGATCCCGCTGCCGCCGGCATTGCGCGCCCGTGCGGCGCAACTGCTGCCGCCCGGGCCGATTTACGTGGGGTTGGCGCCCGGCGCCGGGGTCAAGCACACCGGCAAATGCTGGCCGCTCGAATCCTTCGTCGCCCTGGCCCGCCAGCAGGTGGAGCGCGGCCGGGTGCCGGTGTTCTTTGTCGGTCCGGCCGAGCTGGACTGGTGCGCGAAGTTGCGCGACGCGGTGCCCGAGGCGCTTTTTCCCGAGGAGCAGGAGGCTGAAACCACACCGCCCGCGCTGCGCGGCCCGAGCCTTGTTGCGGCCCTCGCCGAGCGGTTGTCGGCGGCGGTCGCGAACTGCTCCGGCGCCGGTCATCTGCTGGCGGCCGGCGGCGCCCCGATGGTTTCGCTCTACGGCCCGACGCGCCCCGAGAAGTACGCGCCGTTTTCGCGGGCGCTGATCTGTCTCAAGGCGCAGGATTTCGGCTCCAATCGCGTCGACGCGATCCCGGTCGAAATCGTCGCCGCGGCGCTTGAGCGGCAGGTGCCGGTCGGCCCCGCCTCGTCGCAAACCGCCGCGCCGCCGTCGGCAGGACCGGGGCAGCTGCTGGCGCCGATCTCGGTCGGCGAGCTTCTCGACAAGATCACCATCCTGGAGATCAAGGCCGAGCGGATCATCGACCCGCAAAAGCAGGACAACGTGCGTCGCGAGCTCGAATGGCTGGCGGCGGTGCGCCGGCGCGATGTCGCCCCGCTTCCGGAATTGGAGATGCTGTGCCGCGAATTGGCGGCGATCAATCGGGAATTGTGGGATGTCGAGGACGATCTGCGGCGGTCGGAGCGCGACCAATGTTTTGACCGGCGGTTTGTGGAGCTGGCGCGCAGCGTCTATCGCTGCAACGATCGGCGCGCCGCCCTCAAGCGCGAGATCAATGAATTGACAGGGTCCGACATCCTCGAGGAAAAATCGTATGCCGATGATTAGCTTTCTGGACTCGCGCTGCCGGCTGGCATTCCCGCCGGGTTTAGCCAATTGCGCCGCGTACCAGCCGCCCGGACCGTCGGCGCCGAGTGCCGGCATGCCTGCAGACGAAGCGCGGTGACATCCGCGGCAGACCTGCCGGAGCGGGCGCGGGCGCTTCTCGACTTCTGGTTCGGCGCGGGCGACGACCCGGAGCGCCTCTGCCACCGCCAGATCTGGTTTCGCAGCACCCTGGAATTCGACGGGGCCGTGCGCCAAGCCTTTGCCGCCGACCATCAGCAGGCGGTCGCGGGCGCGCTGGCGCTTTGGGAAGGGTCGGCCCTGAGCGCGCTGGCGCTGGTCATGCTGCTCGACCAGGTGCCGCGCAACATCTTTCGCAGCACGCCGCGCGCGTTTGCCAGCGATCCGCCGGCGCTGGCGGCGGCCAACCGGGCGCTGAGCCGCGGTTTCGACCTGGCGGTGCCGCCGGCATGGCGGCTGTTCTTTTACCTGCCGTTCGAGCACAGCGAGCGGCTCGACGATCAAGAGCGCGGCATAGCGCTGCTCGAAGCCGTGCCGCCGGTGGCCGGCCGCCCAGGCGATGGGCGCATGTCGCGGCTCCATCTCGAGATCATCGAGCGGTTTGGCCGCTTTCCGCACCGCAACGCGATCCTCGGCCGGGCGTCGACGGCGGAAGAGCTCGCTTTTCTGGAAGAATGCGTTCACCGCTTCGGGCAACCCTCCGACCCCGCCGGCCGACAAGTTCCGAGGACGGCTCCGGCCGCTTCGCCCGAGAGACCAGACGTTCAGGAGGACGACCATGGCCGTCACCAAGCTTAGCGTCAGCGCCATCGAGCGCTTTGCCGAAGGCCGCGAGTTCGGCAACGCCGGCGCTTATGTCCGCATTAAGGGCATCGCGCGGGGCGAGCTCGACCCGGCCGCTCCCGAGAACCAAGAAATCGTCGATCTCGACAAGGCCGAGCGCAATGCGCGCGGCATGGTCGAATACGAGGCCGATTTTTTTGTGTTGCGCCCTGCGGACCCGCGCCGCGGCAGCGGCGCGCTCGTCTATGACGTGACCAATCGCGGCCGCAAGATGATCTTTAACCTGCTCGACGACGCCGGCAGCGGCGCCGACACCAACGACCCGAAATCGATGCAAGATGTCGGGCTCGCCTTCACCCTTCGGCGCGGCTACAGCCTGGTCTGGTCGGGCTGGGATTCGGGGGCGCCGCGCGCCAACAACGGCATGACGGCGCGGCTGCCGGCGGCTGTCGAAAACGGCAAGCCGATGATCCGGCGCATCCGCGACGAATTCCATATCGGCACCCGCGCCGCAGGCAATGGCGAGATCGTGCGGCTGGGCTATCCCGCGGTGTCGACCGACCCGCGAAATGCGCGGCTGACGGTGCGGCAGCGCGAAAGCGACGCCCGCACCGATATCCCGGCGGGGGCGTGGGAATTTGTCGACGAGCGCACGATCCGCCTGCTGCCGGCCGGCCGCTGGTTCGACCCCTACGACATCTACGAGATTTGGTACGAGGCGACCGGATCGATTGTAAGCGGCGTCGGCTTTGCCGCGACCCGCGATCTTGTCTCTTTTCTGCGCTATCAAAAAGCCGACCGCGACGGGACGCCCAATCCGATGATCGCGCCAGGCGCTCCCGCCGATGCCGCGGGCGTCGCGCATGCGCTCGCTTTTGGGGTGTCGCAGGCCGGCCGCTTTCTGCGCCATTTCCTCGAGCTCGGGATGAACGACGACGGGCATGGCCGTCCGGTCTTCGACGGTGTGATGAGCCATGTCGCCGGCGCCGGCAAGGTCTTCGCCAATCACGGCTTTGCGATGCCGGGCCGCACCGCGACCCAGCACGAAGACCGGCTTTATCCCGAAAACTGGTTTCCGTTCAGCAGCGCGGTGACGACCGATCTGTTTTCCGGCCGCCGCGATGCGATCCTGAAAGGCCGGCCGACCGACCCGCTGGTCATCGAAACCAACACCGCGACCGAGTACTGGCAAAAGGGCGCCTCGCTGATCCACACCGATCCGACCGGCCGCAACGACGCCGAATTGCCGGCCAATTCCCGCGCCTACCTGATCGCCGGGACCCAGCATGGCGGCCGTCCGGGAACCGACCCGAGCCCCGGCCCGTGCGTCAACCCGCGCAACCCGAACAGCGCCACCCCCGCATTGCGCGCGCTGTTTGCCGCGCTCGAGGAATGGGTCGCGAGCGGAACGGCACCGCCGCCAAGCCGCGTCCCCTCGATCGCGAACGGTACAGCGGTCGCCGCCGAGACCGTGAAGATGCCGTCGGTGCCGGGCTTCGCGCTCGCTCCCGGCGCCAACCGCATTTCGGCACCGGTCGACTGGGTCGACCCGCCGGCGCGGCTCGACAATTTCTACGGCACCCGCGTCTGCGCCGTCGATGCCGACGGCAACGAGGTGGCGGGGATTCGCCTGCCGCCGATCGCGGTGCCGCTCGGCACCTATACCGGCTGGAACGTCTACCGCGCGCAACCCTGCGAGCTGTGCGACCGCGACGGCTCGCTGATCCCGTTCGCCCGCACCAGGCGCGAGCGCGAAGCCGCCGGCGACCCGCGCCCGGCGCTCGCCGAGCGCTATGCCGGCCGCGACGAATACGTGGCGAGGATAAAGGCCGCCGCCGGCGCGTTGGTCGCCGGCCGTCTGCTGCTGCCTGCGGACGCCGAGGCTTATGTCAAATCCGCGCGGGAATGCGTCCGGTTCTGACGCCGCCGAGCACCCGGGTCAGGGATGGATGCCGGGGAACAGCCTCAACACGGCGAGGATCATCGCGACTTGAGCAAAGCCCACGCCGACGACCCAGCGAATGGTCTCCGCCTTCCCCTCCGCGATCTTCAGCTCGAGATCGTGCCGCAACTTTTCGATCGCCAACTCCAGCTCCGTGCGCGTGCGATCGATCTTGTTGTCGATTTGGGAGATCGCCGCTTCGAGACGGAAGGTGTCGGTTTTGGTCGCGCTCCCCGCCTCGGAAAATTCGGCGAGGGCTTCGACCTGCTGCTCGGTGAAACCCGCCCTCTGAAGCTTTAGGATCGCAGCGGCGGTCATGCTGCTATCATGGCCGATTGCCGAGCCGCGCGCAAACGCGCGTGCAGGACGATGCCTGGCGCAAATCCAGATAATGGGAGGAGGATGCTTTGAAGTCGTTCAGATGCGCCGTGCTGGCGGCGGGACTGCTCGGTTGCGTCGCCGGGCCGGTCTTTGGCCAAACCTTGATCGTCGGCAACGACGAAAAGCAGGGGGTTGACCAGAATTTCAAGCCGATCCTGCGCGAACCCGGTCACGACACCCTGTCGGTTCTCGACATCTCCCAGCCCGGTGCGCCGCGGATCACCGCGACGATCCCGTTGATGAACTCGGTCGTCGGCCCGCCGACCAATCTCGCGATCGTCCCGTCCGGCGACATTGCGCTTGTCGCCAATTCGCTGGCCCCGGTGATCCAGGGCTGGGGCCGGCGCCTGGAACCCGACGACAAGGTGTTCGTCGTCGATCTGAAGGCCAGCCCGCCCAAGGTGATCGGCACGGTCGCCGTCGGCAAGCAGCCTTCCGGCCTCGCGATCGGCCCGAAGGGCGACATAGCACTCGTCGCCAATCGCGGCGACGGCACGATTTCGGTCCTGGCGATCAAAGGCAAGGATGTCCTCGCTGTCGGCACCGTGCCGATCGGGGCCGCCGCGGACCAGGTTTCCGCTGTCGCGATCACGCCGGACGGCCGGCATGCGCTCGCCACCAAGCCCGGCGCCAACAAGGTCGCGCTGCTGTCGATCGACGGCGACAAGGTGACCTACGACAAGCGCGACCTGCCGACCGGGATTTTCCCTTACAATGTCGCGATCGCACCCGACGGCAAGCTGGCGCTGACCGCCGACAATGGCGGCGGCGGCAGCTCTGACGGCAATGTCGACACGGTCGGGGTGATCGACCTCGCCGCGAGCCCGCCGCGGGTCGTCGGCCATGTCACGGTCGGCAACTCGCCGGAGGGGCTGGCGATCAGCCCAAAGGGCAACCTCGCGGTCTCGGTCCAGGCAGAAGGGTCGAACACCCCGAAAAGCGTCTTTTATCATCACGCCGGCGGCACCGTCGCGGTCCTCGCGATCGATGGCGACAACGTGACCAAGGCCGGTTCGGTCACGGTCGGCGCGTTGCCGGAAGCCGTCGCCTTCAGCGCCGACGGCAGCTATATTTATGTTGGGAATTTCCTCGACGGCGACCTCTCGGTGCTGAAGGTCGACGGCACCAACGTCACCGACACCGGGCAGCGTTTCAAGCTGCCGGGCCACCCCGCCTCGATGCGCGCCGGCCCGCAATGAGGCGCGCGCCGCTTTAACAATCGGAAAAATGCGGCGCCAAATCCTAATCATCGCCAACCCGGCGGCGGGCCGAAAGAGCCGCCGCGAGACGCGCTTGAACCGCGTCGTCGCGGCGTTGCGCCGGCACGGCTGCGAGGTCGCGCTGTGCACGACAAACGGTCCCGGCGACGCCGAGCGGCTGGCGCGCACCGCCGATCCTGCGTTCGACGTGATCGTTGCAGCCGGCGGCGACGGCACCGTCAACGAGGTCGCCAACGGCTTGCACCCGAGTCGCGGCTGCTCGCGGTGCTACCGCTCGGCACCGGCAACGTGCTCGCCAACGAGATCGGCATGCCGCGTGCCCCCGAGGCCCTGGCCCGGGTGATCGCCGAGGGGCCGGCCGGTCCCGATCTGGCCTGGTGTCGCCGGCGACCGGCTGTTCCTCGCGGTAGCCGGCATCGGCTTTGACGCCGAGGTGCTGGGCGCGCTCGGTGCAGGCCTGAAGCGCCACCTCGGCAAGCTCGCTTTTATCTGGGCGCTGGGCGTGTGCCTGCTCGCTATCGCCGCCGCCAGTTTGTCGTCGGCGCCGTCGGCGCCGAGCACCGCGCCGCGTCGGTTGTCGTCGTCAAGGGCCGGCGCTACGCCGGAAATTTCGTGATCGCGCCGGCGGCGAGCCTCGCCGACCCGATGCTGCACGTCGTGCTGTTCCGGCGTCGCCGGCCGCCTTGCCGCGGTGCGCGCTCTCGCGGCGTTGGCGCTGGGGGGGCTGCATCGCCTGCCGGAAGTCTCGATCTTCGCGGCGCCGAGCGTGGCCATAGCCGCCACCGCAACCGAATCGGACGCGACCTTTCCGGTCGAGATCGACGGCGAAATCACTGCTCGCATGCCGATCGCGTTCGGCATTGCCGAAACGCCGCTGCTGCTGGTGCAACCAATGGCATAGACCGATAGAGCGCACGGGAACCGTTGCGCGCGTGATCCTGTTACCAGCGATAGCCACCGCGCCCGGACAACCACACGTGCGCTTCGGCTGGGCTGCAACGGAGGAAACTATGCTCTACTGGGCGCTGGTCTTTCTGATCGTCGCGATCATAGCCGCGTTTTTTGGCTTTGGCGGCGTCGCTGTCGCGGCGGCCGGCATCGCCAAGATCCTGTTCTTTGTCTTCCTCGTCATCTTCGTGGTGGCGCTGGTCACCGGCCTCGTCGGCCGGCGGCGTCCGCCGATCTGATCCGGCGGCGCTGTCTAGACTTGATCTAGACTTGATCCGCAGCGAGCACGCGCGCCAGCTGGCTCAACGCCTCCTGGTGCCGCTCGTTGGGGATTTGCGCGAAGTTGCGCGCTAATTCGAGACACATCCGCTCACGCGGGGTCACCGACCGGTCGTGATCCTGCTCGAGGCCGGCAAAGAAGTAGCTGACCGGAACGCCCAGGACCTGGGCAATCTCGAACAGCCGGCCGGCGGAGATCCGGTTGATCGCGCGCTCGTATTTGTGCGCCTGCTGGTAAGTGACGCCGATCAGGTCCGCGAGCTGCTGCTGGGTCAGCCCCAGCATTATCCGCCGCTCGCGGACGCGGGCGCCGACATGGCGGTCGATGTCCTGGGTACGGGTGGTGGAGCGGCGCGCCGAAGATAGCGCCAGGGGAGGCGGCTCGGCGCCGGACACGGCTGCCGTACCCGAGGCGAAACCGTCGATCGCGCGCATCTTGATGATCTCTTGCTGGTCCTTCATCTCGCTCACTCGATCAGTCGTGAAGCCCGTGCCGCGCGAGGCAGCCCCTGATTTCCTGTGCTCCCGCTCTTTGCCCGGAAAGAGCGCGCTAGCTCCGGTCCACCATGCTCAACCGCATGGTGTCGGCGCATCGAAGTCCGGCGATGTGTCAATATTTAGGCAGCCTCGCCGCTACCGCAGTGCACCGCGCCCTGCACACTTGCGTTATGCGCATTGCCCAGCGCGTTGACAGCCGGCCTGCGCCGATGATACCGACGCGTATCCGCTTCGAACCTGGGATCGATGCCGCGCATCTCGATCGGTGAGTGCTCGCTCTATTACGAGCGCCAAGGCATGGGTTTCCCCGTCCTGTTCATAACCGGGCTGGGCGGTTATGCGTCGTTTTGGCAGGAGCAGGCCGGCGCCTTTGCCAAGCGGTTTGAAGTCGTGACCTTCGACCATCGCGGGATCGGCCAAAGCGACCCGTCTCGTCTCGGCTACACCGTCGAACGCATGGCGGTGGACGCCGTGGCCCTGATGGACGCGCTCGAAATCCCCCGCGCGCACGTCGTCGGCCATTCGACCGGGGGTGCGGTTGCCCAGGTGCTGGCGATCGAGCACCCGAACCGGCTCGCCAGCGTCGTGCTGTCGGCGACCTGGACCAAGGCCGACGCCTATTTCCGGCGGCTCTACGCGCTGCGCAAGGAGATCCTCGAACGGCTCGGCGCCAGCATCTACCTGCAATCGGCAACCCTGGTGTGGTATCCGAGCTGGTGGGTCGCTCGCAACAACGAAAAGTTGCGGCAAATCGAGGCGCAGCATCTTGCGACCTTCGCCCCGACCGAGGTAGTCGTCAACCGCATCGACGCGATGCTGGCCTTCGACCGCACCAGCGAGCTCGCGCGCATCAAGACGCCGACCCTGGTGATCGGGGCCGAGGACGACATCGTGACCCCGTCCTACTACGCCGAGGAGCTGGCCCGCCTGATCCCGGGAGCCGAGGTCAAGCTGTTCCCGCGCGGCGGCCATTTTCTGGTCCACGTCCGCGCCCGCGAGTTCAACAACGCGGTGCTGCCGTTTCTGGTGTCGCACACGCCCGGCTGAGGCGGTTTCCCAGCGAGCCGAACCCCCTCACTCAGCTGCGGGCAGGGCTCGCCGGCGCCTCGCCGACACTTCTCAACCCTCTCCGCCCCAATGGTCGGGAGAAGGAAGCGCGAGGGGTCCGGTGCGGGCCCTTCCGGGTCAGCCGCCGGTTAAGCCTTCCTCAATATTTTGCTGCCTAGCCTGCGGTCGAGCGGACCTGCGGCAGCGCCGATCGCCGAGGGCCGCCGTTTTGAGCAAGCGGGGCTGCGTCGTGTCGCGATATCGTCAGGCGAAAGAGATTTGTGCGTCCGCGGCGATTGCCGGGCCGAACGCCGCGGCACGGCTGGGCCGCCGACAAAACCGATTTCCGGATGCCGACGCGCGCTCGGCACGTTGTCCGCTGTTGCGTGCGGCATTCCGCGGGCAGCGCAGCGGACCGGTTTGAGCCCTTGGCTTATCTGCAGCTCGCCGCGCAACCCGGTCAGCGGCAGCGCGGCTGGGCGATCGAGGAGACGCTGCGCGCGGCGCTGGGCCAGGACCGCCTGCTGTTCGCGTTTCAACCGGTCGTTTGCGCCACATCCGGCGAGGTCGATTATTTCGAATGCCTGCTGCGGATGCGCGATCTCAATGGCGGCTTGATCGCTTGCGGCGAGTTTATCGCCGCGGCGGAGGAAACCGGCCTGATCGGCCTGATCGATCGCCATGTGCTGAACCAGGTGTTCGCCGAGCTGGCGACTCACCCCGCCGTCCGGCTCGGTTTCAACGTCTCGGGGCGAACGGCTTGCGACCGGCCCTGGCTGCGCTCGCTGATGGCGTTGCTGCGCCGCCGGCCCGAATGGGCGGGTCGGCTGGTCGTCGAAATCACCGAGACCGCCGCCCTCGACGACCTTCATAAATCGGCACGGTTTGTCGACACTCTGCGACACGCCGGCTGTCGCGTAGCACTCGACGATTTCGGCGCCGGCCATACCTCGCTGCGCCACCTGCAAGCCCTGGCGGTCGACATCATCAAAATCGACGGCTCGTTTGTCCGCAGCCTCACGCATCGCCGAGAGAACCGGATCATCCTGCGCCATCTGTTGGGTCTGACCCGCAGCTTCGGGCTCGGCACCGTCGCTGAATGCGTCGAGACCG
>CAVQJP010000021.1:0-41107 GCA_963712825.1 uncultured Alphaproteobacteria bacterium | reverse complement strand
TGAAGACCGCGCGGGACACCGGCCCCGATGCTCTTCCATGCGTTCAGGCCAATGCCTCGCCGCCGCCCAGCGCAATTCGGGCGCCGCCGACCCGGCGGGTGACGCCTATCCTATCAAGATATTCGAGAATCTGGATCGTCAGATTGCGGCCGACGCCGGAGCGTTCGTTGAAAGCGGCCGCGGTGAAGGTCCCCTCCGGCACGGCCTCGGCCAGGTCGCGCGCGACCGCGGCGAGCCGGTCAACGGTTTCGGGCAGAAAAAACCGGTTGTCGGCGACTTTGGCGACCCGGCCGAGGCGTGCGGCACGGGTCAAAAAGCGCTCGGCCGCGGCGGGTTCGAGCGCGAGCGACGCAGCGATTTCCCGCACCCGCGGCGGTCGCAATTCGGCGGCGCCAAGCAACGGGCGAACCCGCTCCCACAATTTCTCGTCAGCAGCGGTCGGCCGCGGGCGATGCTCGGGAAGCCGCCACATTCCGCCTTCGCGCACCGCTCTGCCGGCTCCGGCGAGCTCGGCCAATGCCGCGTCGAGCGCCGCCTCGGGTATTCCGGCTGACGGGTGCCGTTGGGCCAAGAGGGCCGAGCGTGTCGGACCGAGCGTGTCGGGCTGGACCTGATGCCAGGCGGCGAGCGCGGCGGCGAGCGTGTCGGCCAGCCCGGCGAGGTGCTCGCGAGTCGCTGCGATCGGCGCCTGCCGCGGCCCGACGCGCCGGAACGCGGTCTCCTCGGTCAGCGCGTCGAGCTCGGCCGGGGCCAAGTTGCGGACCAGCGCGAATTTCGCCAGGTCAACGAGCCCCTCGGCCGCGAGCATTCCGCGCAAGGCCGTCGCCGCATCGACCGGGGTCATCGCGTCGAGAAGCGCCAGCCGCGCCGGCAGCCGTCGCCCGCGGCGCGGCGCCAAAGGGTCGACGACCCGGCCGCCGCCGAGCGTGGTGCGGGCGGCGTGGTCGCGCAGCACCGCGCGGTCGCCGTGCAATGCGCCGATCGGCTGTTCGAGGTCGAGCTGCACAAAGCCGCTCGCGCCGGGATCGATCGCCCGGCCGTTCAGCACCGCGGCGCGGCCGACGACATCCCCGGTGCCGAGATGCAGATGCACCGGCAACCCGTCGCGCAGCGGCGCTTCGGCATGGCGCGAGGCGCGCAAAAAGAGGTCGAGCCGGCGCACCGGCAGATGCCGCTCGGGCGCCAGGAGCCAGTCGCCGCGGCGCGGCTCGCCGCCCGCAGGGAACGAGCCGACAATGTTGACCGCGCAGCGCTCGCCGGCGGCGGCGGTTGCGATCGCGCGGTTCTGCGCGTGCAGGCCGCGCACCCGCACCGGGATGTTGCGCGGGCTAAGGGTCAGCCGGTCGCCGACCGCGACCCGGCCGGCGCCGACGGTGCCGGTGACGACGAGCCCGACCCCCGAGAGGGTAAAGGTGCGGTCGATCGCCATCCGGAACAGGCCGGCGGGCGGCGTCGAGGCACGCGCGAGATCGGCGAGCCGCGCGCCTTCCTCAAGATGCCGGGTCAGCGCCGCCATGCCGTCGCCGGTGTGGCTCGACACCTGGAAGATCTGGGCATCGGCATAGCCGGCGTCGGCGAGCAGCCCCGCCACTTCAGCGGTGACGATCGCGGCGCGTTCGGGCGGCACCCGGTCGGTTTTGGTGACGACCCCGGTGATCTCGGCGACCTCGATCAATTCGAGAATGTCGAGATGCTCGATCGTCTGCGGCCTCGGCCCGTCATCGGCGGCGACGACCAGCAGGACCCGGTCGATCGACAACACGCCCGCCAGCATGTTAGGCAGAAAGCGCTCGTGGCCGGGAACGTCGACAAAGCCGATTTCGCTGCCGTCAGGCAGTGTCGCATAGGCAAAGCCGAGGTCGATCGTCAGCCCGCGCCGCTTCTCTTCGGGCAGCCGGTCGGCGTCGATCCCGGTCAAAGCCCGTACCAGCGCCGTCTTGCCGTGGTCGATGTGGCCGGCAGTGGCGAGGATCATCGCGGCGCGCCGCGCAATTCGCCGAGCTGGGCGAGGAAGGCGGCCTCGTCTTCGAGGCAGCGCAGGTCGAGGACGACGTTGCCGCCTTCGACACGGCCGATCACCGGGATCGGCAGGGCGCGCAGCGAGCGCGCCAGCGACTCGACGGCCGCCCCGGATTTGGGCGCGTCGGCGGGACGCAAGGCCAATGCCGCGCTCGGCAACAGCGACACCGGCAAGGCGCCGCTGCCGATCTGACTGCGGGTTGCGACGACGCTGACCTTGGCCACCCCGGTAAGCGCGCTCGCGACCGCGGGCAGCAGTCGGTTGGCGAACGCTTCGATCTCGGCCTTTGGGCGGGCGAGCAGGCGCAAGGCCGGCAGCCGCCCCGCGAGGCGGTCGGGGTCGGCGTAAAGGCGCAGCACCGCTTCGAGTGCCGCAAGCCGGATCTTGTCGAGCCGCAACGCCCGCTTCAGTGGATTTTTGGCGAGCCGGCCGACGAGATCGGCGCGGCCAACGACCAGCCCCGCCTGCGGACCCCCCAGCAACTTGTCGCCGCTGAAGGTGACGAGGTCGGCACCCTGCGCCAACGCCTCGGCCACGGTCGGCTCGTGCGGCAATCCCCATGGTTCGAGATCGACCAAAGAGCCGCTGCCGAGGTCTTCGACAAACGGAATGCCGTGCTCGCGGGCGAGGGCGGCGAGCTTTGTTGCCGGCACCGCGGCGGTAAAGCCCTCGATCGCATAGTTGCTGGTGTGCGCCTTCAGGATCAGCGCGGTGTCGGCCCCGATCGCGCCCGCGAAATCGGCGAGATGGGTGCGGTTGGTGGTGCCGACCTCGCGCAGCCCGGTGCCGGCGCGCACCATGATGTCGGGGAGCCGAAACGAGCCGCCGATCTCGATCAGCTCGCCGCGCGAGACGATCGTCTTATGCCCGAGGGCGAGCGTGTTCAGCGCCAATACCAGCGCGCCGGCGTTGTTGTTGACCGCGAGTGCTGCCTCGGCCCCTGTCAGCCGGGTCAGCCAGCCCGAAATGTGGTCGTCGCGCTCGCCGCGCCGGCCGGTCGCGAGATCGTATTCGAGGGTTGAAGGGTCGCGCATCGCCGCCGCCGCCGCTTCGATTGCCTCCTCCGGCAACGGCGCGCGGCCGAGATTGGTGTGCAGCACGGTGCCCGTCAGGTTGAAGACGCGGCGCTGCGACGGCTGCGTCAGCCGAGCCAGCGCCGCTGCGCTTGCTTCGGCAATGGCGTCGATCGACGCCTCGCCGCCATCGGCCCGGCGCGCCGCGAGCGCCGCCCGGACCGCGTCGAGCGTGAGCGCCCGGCCGAATTGGGCGACCAGTGCGGCGCCGGCCGGCGCGCGCAGGACCTCGTCGACCGACGGCAACGCGGCGCGGCCCTGGCGGGGCGCCACAGTCATGACGCCACCGCCGGTTCGCGGACTGTCGTCGCGGCGGCGGTTTCGAGATGCACCCGCGGCCCGCCGCCGCCCGCAGCTTCGACATGGCCGATCAGCGCCGCGCGGCAGCCGAGCCGGCGCAGCTCGTCGAGACAGCGCCCGGCGCGGTCGGCGGGCAGGCCGGCGAGCAGTCCGCCGGCGGTCTGCGGGTCGATCAGCAACGGCGCGAGCGGATGCAATCGGCCGGCGTTGTCGAGCGCCGCGAGGGCGGCGAGGTTGTCGGCATGCAACGAGCTCGCGATGCCGCGCGCCACCAGCGCCAGCGCGCCGTCGAGCGCCGGGATCGCGGCGGGGTCGAGCACCGCGTCCGCATCCGAGGCGCGCAGCATCTCGCTCAAATGGCCGAGCAGGCCGAACCCGGTCACGTCGGTGCAGGCGCTGGCGCCGTGGGCGAGAAGACACGCGGCGGCCGGTGCCGAGGATTGCAGCATCGCCGCGATCGCGTCCTCGACCGCTTTTGCCGGCGCCACGCCGCGGCCGTCGGCGGCGAGGATCACGCCGGTCCCGAGCGGCTTGGTCAGGATCAGCCGGTCGCCGGGGCGCAGCCCTCCCTTTCGCAGCAGCTTCCCGGCGAGGAGCCCGCGTCCGGTCACGGCAAAGCCGAGCGCCAGCTCCGCACCCTCGGCGCTGTGGCCGCCGACGAGTGCCGCGCCGGCCGGCTCGAGCACGTCGAGCGCGCCGCGCAGCATGTGAAAGAGATCGTGCTCGACGACAGCGGCGCGGGCCGGCGGCAGGGTCGCGATCGCGAGCGCGGTGTCGGGCGCCGCACCCATCGCGTAGATGTCGCCGAGCGCATGGGTGGCGGCGATCCGGCCGAACAGGTAGGGGTCGGTGACCATCGCCCGAAAAAAGTCGACGGTCTGCAACAATGGCGGCGCGCCGGGAAACGCGATCAGCGCCGCGTCGTCGGGGCTGTCGAGCCCGATCGCGACCGTGTCGTTCGTCGCCGGCTGCAGCTTGCCGATGACCCGGCTCAGCACCGCCGCCGGCACCTTGGCGGCACAGCCGCCGCAGCGCATCGGCTCCTCGCCCGGCTCCGCCTGCATCTCCGGCAGTTCGCGATAGCGCCGCATCCAGCGCCGGTCGATCCACTCCTTCAGCCGCCACAGAAAGGCGCCCTGCGCGGCGAACGGCCCGCGCGAGGCAACGGCGTGCCGACCGCCGGTACCGATCAGCGCCAGCCCACGCTTTTGCGGGATCGCCCGGCGCGGCGGCCTGCCGGCCAGCACGCGGCGCAGATTGGCGGCAAGCGGCGGCCCCTGGCGGACGGCGTAGACGCCGGCCTTTTCGCGCGGATGGGCGGTCATCGTCGCGACGTCGCCGGCGGCAAAGATGCGCGGGTCGGCGGGCGAGCGCAGGCACTCGTCGATCGCGACAAAGCCCGCCGCCGTGAGGGGTAGGCCGGTATCGGCGAGCCACGGCGCGGCCCCGGCCGCCGTCACCCACAACGCCTCGTCGAAGCCAATCCGGCGGCCGTCGGCGCACATCAGGCTGCCAGGCTCGACGCGGATCACGGCGTTGTCGTCGACAACCGCGATGCCGCGCTCGACGAGGATGCGCTCGAACCGCATGCGGACGCCGCGGCTGTGCGACGGCAGCAGCGCATCGCGCGTCACGAGCGTCACCTCGACCGGGCCGTCGCAGACCCGCGCGAGCCGGTGTTGCGCCGACAATGCGAGCTCGACCCCGCCGGCGCCGCCGCCGACGACAGCGAGCCGCAGCCGCGGCGTATGCCATGCGCGCGCCAGCAGCGCCTCCCAGCGCGCCGCGAAATGCGCGATCGGCTTGACCGGCACTGTGTGCTCCGCGGCACCTGGGACGTCCTCGGCGCGCGGTGCCGAGCCGATGTCGAGCGACAGGAAATCCCAGCGGATCGGCGGATGGGCGCGGCACAGCACATGGGCCTCGGCCTGGCTCCCGGGGCGGGCGATGCCGACCGCCTCGTCGCGGATCAGCCGCGCGCCGGCAAACCGCGCCAGCCGGCCGAGATCGATATGGCACTCGTCAAAATCGTAATGCCCGGCGACCCAGCCCGGCAGCATGCCCGAATAGGGGGTTTCGACATCGCGGGCGATCAAGGTCACCCGCACCCCCGCCATCGGCCGCATGCCAAAGCTCTTGAGCACATGGACATGGGCATGCCCACCGCCGACGAGCACGAGATCCTGGGTGATCGCGACCGGCTGCTGCATCGGCTCTTTATGCCGCAGCCTCGCGCGGAAGACGAGCCGGACGAACGTGAGCCGGCGCGCCGGGACGGTGGGAACCGAGGCGCGTTCGATAACTGAGCAGGCATAGAAGCCAGCAGAAATCTGCTCGCAATACCGACGTTTATGATGTTCCCGATTGGGCGGATTTGGGCCTTCGCCGCCGCGCCCCGGCGCCTATGCGCACTTGTCGCGGATCGAGACTGCTCCCGGCGCGGACATCGCTGTTCGTCCCCGAGCCCCACCGGACTCTACTCTGCCGCACCGGCCGGGGCGGTTTACCGTCGATGCGGCGGTCATTGTGTTGCGACCGTCGCCGTGATCCGCTCTCTCCCAAGAGTTCGTCGAGGGGGGTTCGGTTGTCGGTCGCAGTCAAAGAAGCGGGTCCGGCGCCGGTCGGGCTCGGGGCGCTGTACGGCGCATTTCTGAAGGCGTCGCTGTGCAGCTTTGGCGGCGGGCTGCTGGTGTGGACGCGCCGGGTTCTCGTCGAAGAGCGGCGCTGGCTCACCGACGCCGAGTTCGCCGACACCTTGAGCCTTTGCCAGGTTCTTCCGGGCGCCAATTTCGCCAATCTGTCGGTCTGCGTCGGCGCCCGATATCGCGGCGCGGCAGGAGCGACGGCGGCCTTTCTCGGCCTCGCCTTGGTGCCGTTGATGCTGGCGCTGGGCCTCGGCACCCTCTATCTGCGGATCGCCGATGCCGCGCTCGTGCAGCACGTTCTTGCCGGGGTCTCGTCCGCCGCCGCGGGCATGGTTATCGCCACCGGCCTGCGCATGCTGCTGCCGCACCGCCGCCGCCCGGCGGCACTGCTGTTCGCCGCGCTCGCCTTTGCCGGCGTCGTGTTGACCAGATTGCCGCTGCCGGTTGTGCTGCTCGGCTTGGCGCCGTTCAGCATTGCAGCACCCTGGCTGGCAAAACGGGCGGCGCGATGACCGGGCCGCCGCCCGCCGCCGTCCTCGCGGCGCACCTCTCGTGGTTGTCGCTGATCAGCTTTGGCGGCATCCCGGTCGTGCTGCCGGCGATCCACGATCTCGTCGTTCTCGCCCATGGCTGGGTCACCGACCGCGAGTTCGCCGATTTTTTTGCACTGTCGCAGATTCTGCCCGGCCCGAACTTCATCTTTATGATGAGCCTGATCGGCTGGAAGATCGGCGGTCCCTTGGGCGCGGCCGCTGCCGGGCTCGGCATCGCCGGTCCCGCCTGCACCGTGACTCTGATCGCTTTTCGTTTTTGGCACCGGTTTCGCGACGCGCCGTGGCGGCTCGCCGTCGGTCGCGGGCTGGTGCCGCTGACGATCGGGCTGGTGATCGCCGGCGGCTGGATCCTGGCGCGGGCCGGCGGCGCCGGGTGGCGCGGGCTGGTGCTGACCGCGGCGGCTGCGGCGCTGATGCTGCGCTGCCGGCTCAACCCGTTGTGGCTGCTGGGCGCGGGTGCGATTGCAGGGGGGCTCGGCCTGCTGTGAACCAGCGATCGGACGATCAGAAGTTGACGGTGACGCGGACCCCGGCGACGAACGCGTTCTTCAGCGGCGCCGGGTTTTGCGCGGTCGGGATGCCGACGCCGGGGTTGACGACATATTGCAGATCGGGCTGCACTTTTAGCCATGGGGTCAGCCGGGCGCGATAGGTCAGCTCGACGATCGGCTCCGCTTGAGCATAGGGCGTCCCCGAGCCCGCATATGAAATCAAGTCCTCGCTGAAATGCCGCGCCGCGGCGCCGATGCCGGCATAGGTCAGCGCAATACCGGCCGTGTCATGCGAGCGGTCCGCGAACGGCCCCTTCCAGGTCGCTCCGGCGGCGATGTACAGATCGCTGACATTGCGGTCGTCGGGCAGGCGCATGATCTGCAGAAACAGGCCGACGCCCTGCGCCGCGGTGTTCGGCTTGTGCCACAGCATCTGGTTGACGATCGCGTAGAACGCGTAGTCGGCGCCGTGCTCGAATGGAATCCCGTTGCTCGCCGGGTTGGCCAAGGACAGGCCGGCGGTGTCGTGCAGCGGGTCGGCGAACGGGCCGGTCGCGATCCACATCCCGATTTTGTACGTGCCGGGCAGACCCCGGTTCGCCAAAGAGGCCGGCGAGTACCACAACTCGGTAAAGGACAGCGCGTGGTCGTCCAGCCGAAATGCCGTGCCGTGGCGATCGCGCAATTGCGGGTCGCCGGTGCCGGGCGGCGCCGGGTCCTCGGTGTAGCCGGCGCCGATCAGCGATATCTCCGGGACCGGGGTAAAGCTGATGCGGACAAAAGGGGTGGCGAGCGGGTAGTTCGGGCCGCCCGAGGGCAGGTCGAGCGCCAGCGGCGCCGGGTAGCCAAAGCTCGAATTCAGAAACAGGCCGGCATTTGCCGCCAGCATCACCTCGTCATTGGCCCCTTCCTGGCCCAGCCGAAGCGAAAGCTTGCCATCGAGCAGCTGCTGCTCGAACCACAGATCGTAAAGCTTTGTGCTGGGGGTGGCCTCGAGACCGCTGATCAGCTGAAGCGCGCCGACGAGCGGGATCGTCGGCCCCGGACCATAGACTTGAAAGCCGCTGGCGAAGACCGTGGCGCCCTGCCATCGCGCCGCTTTGGCGAGGTCGACGCACAGGCTCGCAATCGTCGCGCCGTCATAGGCAACTCCGTCTTTGCGCCCGCCGGCGGCGTTGCCCCACAGCTCGGTCTGCTCCTGCAAGCCAAAGCCGATGCCGTGCTCGGCGAGACGGCTGCGCAACCCGCCCCAGTCGCCGAGCAGCGTGTCCGCAACGCAGGCGTCGTTGGGACCGCTCCAAATCTGACCGCGGGCCGCCTCCGGAGCGGCGATCAGCCCGGCCGCCAAAGTCAGCAGCGCCGCTGCGGCGCCTCGTTTTTTTGGCGTGCACCATCGCGCGGCAAAGGCACGCCCGGCAAAGCGCATGATCGGAATTCAAACGTTTACGATTGCTCCGCCGGCAGGCTGTCGTAGCCCCGGGCGCGGCAAATGACGTCGCCGGCGCGTGCCATTTTAGCCGGCGCGGCGGCGAAAGCCGTCGAGAATGCGCAGGGCGAGCGCGTCATAGGCGCCGTCGAAATGGTGGCCGCCGCGAGTTTCGATAATCTCGGCGCCGTCGGATTTGGCAAGCGACCGGCACAGGCTGTCGCCCTCGTCGCGGCCATAGAAGCACTGGATCATCGACGGGTCGATCGGCGCCAGCGCCGGTTTTGTCGGCAGAGCATTGTCGGTCGGGGGCGCGCCGAGCCAGCCCATCAAGCTGATTTCAAAATCCGCCGTCGACTCGAAGCCTAGCAGCGACAGCTGGACGACGCGCTCCTTGGCTTCGGGCGGCAGGCGGTCATAGGCAAACGGCAACACCCCGGCGCCAAACGAATACCCGACCAGTGCTACCTTGGAGGCACCCCAACGTGCGGTGTAGGTGTCGATAACGGCACCGAGGTCGCGCGCGACCTGCGCCGGTGTCTTGTGGCTCCAGAAATACCGCAGGCTGTCCCAGCCGATCACCGACACGCCCTCCGACTGCAGCTTTGCCGCGATCGCGCGATCAAGGTCGCGCCAGCCGCCGTCTCCCGAAAGCACGATCGCGAGCAGCGGGCCGGGCCGCGACGCCGGCATTTCGACGAGCGGCAGACCGGCGATGACCGGGCCGGCGATCCGCCGCGAATTGTCGAGATGAGGGCGCAGCATCGCGGCCATCTCAGCAGCCGTTTCGCCCGCTTCCGACTCTTCGGAGAGATCTTCGATCGTGAGCGGCGTGCCCGTGGCCTTCAGCCTGCTGATGCGGTCTCTGCCCGCAAGGTCGCCGCCGCGGTCAAAGCCCACAGTCCAGAACCCGTTCAGCGCATGCCACGGACCATAGAAATAGCCGCTGGCGGCGCTTGCCGGCGGCGGCGCGGCGGGGCACGGCGGCAACGGCATTTTCAACGAAGCGGTCGGATCGAGCGCCACGGCACCGGCGATCGTCGCCGGCGGCGCTTGCGCCAATGTCGCGGCGGCAAAGGCGCCGCCTTCGCCAACCCCCGCCAAGATCGGTGTCCAATAGGTGGAGTTGCCGCGCTGGCGCTGAATCTCGCGGCTGATCAATTCGATCGCGGCGACGACATCCGAGCACCGCGCCCCGGGCGTCGCTGCGAGGCGGCGGAAATAACCGGGCAGATCGATGCCGGCGACAAACGCGCCCTCGCGCGCGAGAGCGGCGGCGATTTCGTCCGATTGCGCGTCCCAGCCGCGCGCATCCGAAAACAGCAGGACGAGACCGTGCATCGCGCCCTGCGGACGAACGAGGTGCAGCGCGCCGAAGTCGCCGGTGTCGAGCGCCCTCGCAGAACTGGAGCCGACGCCCGAAAGCGCCAATGCCAGGCAAAGAATTCCAGCCTTGACCGGATAGCGCTGCGGCTTGGGCGCATGCTCGCCCGGCGCGGTCCGCTGCCCGAGGCCGCCGACCAGCACCGCGATGTCGGCGAGCGCAAGATAGGGGCCGAAGCTGCCGGACGCGGCGAGATAGCGCGTCTCCCACACCGGGTCGAATTTGCGCTTGAACGCGTGCAGGCCCTGGAAATTGTAGAGGCGCCGGCCGTGCGACCAGATAAAACGCGCCAGCCGATGCCAGCGCGACGCCAAAGGCCGGGCGGCGAAACCGGAAAGCGGCGTCGTGCCGAGGCTGAAGCTGCCGAAGCCCGCGCCGCGGAAATGCTGCAGCAGCCGGACGAACAGATATTCCATTGCACAGCGCGAGACGATGTCGGGCCTTTGCCGCATCAGCCCGATCGTCGCCTCGGCCTTCTGGTCAGTGGTCATGATCGTCGCGAAGGCGACCGGGCGCCCGTTCTCGCGCAGCAGGGCCACGGTTTGCGCCATGACGTAGTCGCGCTGAAAGGCGGCGACCGAAAAGCATTTCTCGCCGGAGGCGGCGTGCCGTACCAGCCAGGCGTTCGAAATATCTTCGAGCTCGCCGAGGATTTCGGGAACGCGGTCTGCGGCAACCAGCTCGGCAGCGAGCCCGTCGCGCTCGCCGCGCCGCAGCGCATATCGCAACCCGGTACGCGCTGGCCCGTCGAGCGAAAAGCGCGCCAATGGCACCCGCGCCTCCTCGCCGATCTTCATCACCCGGAGGCCGGCATCGAGATAGAGCGGGAGACTCGCCGATGGCACCTGGTAAAATGCGACCCGGCTGCCATGCGCATCCGCCAGCTCGATAAACCGCCACACCAGCTCGGTGCATTCTTCGGGCGGGCCGACCGGATCGCCGAGCGCCGCCCAGGTGCGACCATGCTTGGCGAACATCAAAAACGACCGTCCGGTGTCGGAAAACAGCAGGCTCTTGTCGCCCATCAGCGCCAACAGCGCATCGGGCCGCGGTTGGCCGGCGGCGATCCGCCGCGCCTGCTGCAGCTCGGTCGGGGACGGCCGGCTCGGATGTCCGGCCGCCGGGCGCAGCAACTGCCACACGCCGAGCGTCAGACCCAGCAGCGCCACACCCCAAACCGTGCGCAATGCCCGTGACGCGGTGGCGTCGAATTCGAATTGCCACCACAGCTGGTCATGATATTCGACATGCCGGAAGGCGAAGAACAAGATGCAGACCGACGCGGCGACGACGCACCCGATTGCCGTCAGCCAGCCGACGGTCAGCGGCTGCGACAGCAATGAGGCGCGCCGGTCGAACTGGGCGCGTCCGGCGACAAGCCCGACCAGCAGCAGGGCGGCCGCGGTCGGGGCGACAATCGCCAGCCCTTTGACGAGGCAGAACGGGATGCTGAGCAACGTCATCGACAGCGCCAGCCACCACGCCCCGTCGAGCCGATGCAGGAGCCCGCGCGCGGCAAAAAGCAGGACCAGGCCCGCAATGCTCGCCAACAGATGCGCGGTTTCGACCGCCCACAGCGGGACCCGGACCGCCAGTATCTGCAGCCGGTCGGTAAAGGCGGGCATCGCTCCGGACAAAACCAGGGTCGCGCCGACGGCAAAGGTCGCCGCCGCGAGAAACGACGGCGCCAGGCGCGTCGCTGCGCGGCTGATGCGCTCGCCGAGGGCCGCACCGAGAAAGCGGCGCGTCTCGAACCCCGCCAGCAGCACGGTCGACAGCAACAGGGGCAGCAGATAATAGATCGCCCGATAGGCGACGAGCGCCGCCGCGACCGCGCTGACCGGCGCCTTGCTGCCGACGGCATAAAGGATCGCGACCTCGAAGACGCCGAGCCCACCCGGGACGTGGCTCAGCACGCCAAGCCCGATCGCCGCTGCGAACACGGCGGCAAAGGCAAGAAAACCGATCCCGGTCGGCGGCAGCAGCACCCAGAGGACAGCCGCGGCCGCGAGCACGTCGGTCGTCGTCAGCGCGATCTGGGTCAGGATCAATGCCGGCCCCGGCGGCTCGATGCTTACCGGACCGAGCGCAAGCGCCTGCCGCCGGGTCGCGCAAAACACCAGAAACGCCGTCGCCAGGACCAGCAATGTGACCGCCGCGGCAAACAGCGGCTCGGGCGAGGTCCCGAGCATATGGCCGACACGGTCGGCGCAGAGGACGAGGCCGAGAGCCGCGATCGTCGCAAGGCCGATGCCGATGGCGACCGAGATGAACAGGATGACGCGGGCAATCTGGCCGGGGGTCAGGCCGGCGGCGGTATAGATGCGGTAGCGCACCGCCCCGCCCGACAATGCGCCGAGCCCGACCGCGTTGCCGATCGCATAGCCGCAAAAGGACGCAAGAACGGCCGACGACAGCGGCGGCCGGGCGCGGGCATAGCGCAGCCCGGAAAGATCATACCCGAGGAGGGTCGCAAAGCTCGCGGCGGTCGCCGCCAGCGCCGTCAGCAGCGCCGATCGCGGCGTCGCCCGCAGCGCCGCCACCACCGCGTGAAAGCTGATCCCGGCCGCGGCCTTTTCCAGGCCCCAAAACGCGACGCTGACGAGAGCGAGCGCTGCCAGCCCGACGGCGAGGTGCCGATACGCGCCGTCGAGCCGCCATCGGGCCCAACCGTGCGCCGGGATTTCGTCTGGCGCGATTGCGCCCCGCGGACGCGGCTCGGCCGATTCGGACAGCGGCCGGCCTGCCGTTGCGGCGGTCAGCGCGGGCGCCGCCGGCCCGCTGTGCCGTATTCGTCCGAGAGCCATGATATCGTTACAGCTTTTCGCGCACCAGCAATGCGAGTGGGCAATCGCGGTTCACTTGCCGGTCCCGCTATGCCCAGACCTCCCGGAAGGCGATGGCTATAGCTGATTTCCGCTGAGTTTTCATCAAGCGGCGTTCTCTTATCGGCGCCGGCGGCAGGGCTCGGCGCCGGGGTCGGCTATCCCCCGAATTGGAAGATGTTGGCCGGCTCCTCGGCCCAGTGACGCTCGCGGTAGAGGCGGCCGGTCATCGCCTCGACGTAGGGGGCGGCGGCGCACAGCGTCGCGAACTGCCGGTCGGACAAGCTGAGGCCGGCGGCACGGCACGCGGCGGCGGCGCGGTCGCGGGTCGCGGCGTCGATGTCGGCGGGCGCGGGATCGGGCACCGGCGGCAATTCGGCCGAAAAACGGGCGGCGGGATCGAGCCGCGGCCGGCGCGCGCGCCATTCGGTCGCCTGCTCATAGGCGTGCGCCACCCGCAGCACTGTCGTCTCGGCAAAGGGCCGCCCGACGACCTGCATCGACAACGGCAGGCCGCTGCCGCTAAAGCCGATGCATTGCGCCAAGGCCGGCCCGCCGGTCACGTTGAACGGCGTCGTCAATGACGGCCGGCGCCAGAATTCGATTGTCCGCCACGCGTTGAGCCGCGGCGCCGGGCCGCCCGCCGTCGCCGTGACCAGCACGTCGAAATCGGCGTAAACCCGCGCCATCTCGGCCAGGATGCGACGCCGCTCGCGCTGCGCCTCGACATAGTCGCGGGCGCTGATCAGCACCGCCGGCAAAACGCGGCCGAGAAAATCCTCGCCGAAATCGCCGGGCCGGGTACGCAGGGCCGCGTCGTGCACCGCCAGCAACTCGCTTTCGGCGATCGTCACCTTGACGTCGTAATGATCCTGCGCCGGCCGCAGCCGCACCTCGCCGAGGACGGCGCCGAGCGAGCGCAGCACGCCAAACGCCTGTTCCAATGCCGCAGCGGTCTCAGCCGTCACCGGGCAGTCGTCCTCGTGGAGATGGCGCACGACGCCGATGCGCAGCCCGGCGATGTCGCCGGTCAATGCGGCGCGAAAATCGGGCACCGGATGCGCCGCGCTCGCCGGGTCCTTCGGGTCGTGGCCGGCGATCGCCTGCAACAGGATCGCGCAATCCTCGACCGTCCAGGTCATCGGCCCGGCGTGGTCAAAGCTGAACGAGTTGGTGTAGACGCCGTAGCGGCTGACAAGGCCATAGGTGGGCTTCAGCCCGACGATGCCGCACAACGCCGCCGGCCCGCGGATCGACCCGCCAGTGTCGGAGCCGAGCGCGGCCGGCACCAGCCCCGCCGCCACCGCCGCCCCCGAGCCGCTCGACGACCCGCCGGTGAAGTGATCGCGGTTCCACGGGTTGCGCGCCGGCGGCCACGGCAAATCAAACGACGGCCCGCCATGCGCGAATTCGTGGGTCGCGAGCTTGCCGGTCAGCACCGCGCCCGCCTCGTACAATTTGGCGACGGTTGTGGCGTCGAACTGCGGAACCGTGTCGATGCACGTCCGCGAATGCCCGGTCGTACGGATGCCGGACGTGGCGTAGATGTCCTTGAGCCCGAACGGGATGCCGTGCATCGGCCCGCGATACCCGCGCGCCATGATCTCGCCCTCGGCGGCGCGCGCCTGGTCGAGAGCGCGATCGAAGGTCGGAAGCAGATAGGCGTTGAGCTGCGGGTCGAGCGCCTCGGCCCGGCGGATCAGCGCCGCGGTCAGCTCGACCGGCGACAATTCCTTTTTTTCGATCCGCCGCGCCGCCTCGGCGATGGTCATAAAGCCGAGCTCGGTTGCGGGCGATGTCATGTCGTCGGGCATGATCGGAATTCCTTGGCGTTCAAGCGGGTCGAGCGAGGCGGGTGGGCAAGATTGCGCTGCATTGGCGGCGGTGCGTGCTTCGAGACGCGCCCCGGCTGCGCCGGACCGCTCCTCAGCATGAGGTCGCCGCTGACAGCATTCAGCAAATCTCCTCATCCTGAGGAAGCCACGGAGCGGCTGTCTCGAAGGACGCACAGCGTTTCTCGAGCGCTCCGGCAATCCTGCCCAGCCGCGCGCGGGTACCTTACGCCGGCGGCGCCACCGACAACCGGCCGATGACGCCGTGGCGCTCGATCAGGCGGGCGACGAGGCCTGATTTCTTCGCCTCCTCGACAAAGTCGCGCAGAAAGGCCGCGCCGGCGGTGTTGGCCTTGGCCGTGCCGACCGCCTGCTGCACCGCGGTGAACTGGCCGTCGAGAATGCGCGAGCCGGGCCGCGCCTTCTGCACGTCGATCAGGCCCGGCCGCAACCCGGCATAGGCGTCGAGCTTCTCGCCGTCGAACGCCTTGAGCGCGGCCTCCGCGTTATCGAACTGCAAGAGCTCGCCCTTCTTGTAGTTGTTCTCGAGCCACAGGCCATAGGCGCTGCGCGCGGTCACGGCGACCCTCCTGCCGGGTTGGTCGACCTCGTCGATCGACCGGATCGGCGAGCCCGCCGGCACGAGGTAGGTCGCCTCGATCTCGCAATAAGCCGCGGTGAAATTGATCACCGCCGCGCGCTGCGGCTCGGCGCCGATCAAGCCCACGTCCCACAAACCTTTCCCGGCATCGTCGGCGATCTGACCCGGCCGGGCGTAGGGGACGTACTTGACCGGCACGCCCAGCCGCTGGGCGATCTCGCGCGCCATGTCGGGGCTGACGCCGACCGGGTCGCCGGTCGGGGTCTTGCCGGTCACCAAGAGAAAGTTGCCCATGTTGATCGCCGCGCGCAAAACGCCGGTAGGCGCAAGTTCAGTGACGACTGCTTGGTCAGGCATCTGGGTCATGTCCCGGAAGTTGTGAGGCCGATCGTCTCATCCTGAAGGATCGCCGCCGCGTCGGCACGTGAAAATTCAGCTGCGGTGCTAGTATCGATGGGTGGGATTCGGCCGGGAGGGGAGTGCGGGCATGGGCGAAGGGCGCGATATGGGCGGGAAGCCGTTCCGGCTCGAAGAGGCGACTATCGACGACCTTCACCGAGCGATCCGCGCGGGCGAGATGACGGTCGTTGGCGTCGTCCAGCATTATATCGCCCGCGCCCGCGCTTATAACGGCGTCGCGAGCACGCTCGTTACCGTGGACGGGGCGCCGGTGCCGGAAGCGGTCGGCGCGGTGCGCGCCGGGGCGCCGCTGCGCTTTCCCGCCGCCACCGTAAAGGCGGGGACGATTTTGCCCGACCTCGACAAATACGCGGGTCCGCCGCTTGAATTCGGCCGTATGGAGGCGACCGCGTCCGATCCGTCGGTGCAGCAGCAATACGGCATGATCGCCGGCATCCCGAACGCCGGGCAGCTCAATGCGCTCGCCACCCTCAACCTTCGCGGCGAGCGGTCGGTCACCTGCCGCGGCGCGTTCGACCGCCACCCGTCGCTGGGGCCGCTGCCGCCGGGGGCGCCGCCCGTGTGCGAGCATTTTCGTCATCAGCCGGATGCGCTCGAGCGCGCCGCCGAGCTCGACGCGCGCTTCGGCCGCAACCCCGATCTCGCCGCGATGCCGATGTACGGCGTCGTCTTTTCGTTCAAGGACCCGTTCGACACCAAGGACATGCGCACGACCGCCGGCGGCGACGCGGCCTATGACATCGACTTTCCGGCGCGCGACCATGTCCTCGTCGAGCAGCTGCGCAACAAGGGTGCGATCGTCTTCGCCAAGGCGGTCAACACCGAATACAACGGCCGCGCCGGCAATCCCGGCGGCCGCCACCAGCCGGAAAAGGTGTTGCCGTCGACCCTCGGCTATCAGCGCTCGAGCTGGGGCGGCAACCCGGCCAATCCCTACGACACGACCCGCGCGGCCTCGCTCGGCTCGTCATCGGGATCGGGCGTTTCGGTCAGCGCCAACCTCGTCATGGTGAGCCTCGGCGAGGAAACCCGCGCCTCGACCCGCGGTCCCGCCAACCACAATGCGGTGGCGCTGATCCTGCCGCACAAGGCGATGCTCGGCTTTAACGGCGGGGCGATCGGCGCCGACATCTATTGCGACCGCAGCGGCATCCTGGCGCGCACGATCGGCGATTGCGCCAAAGTGCTCGACGCGCTGAAGGACCCCGAGCGCGGCTATTACGACCCGCGCGACCCCTTTACGACCGTGCCCCGCTCATCGGTGCTGGCGGGCGGCTACGCACGCCACGCTCGGGGCATCGGCGCGGCGGGTGCGCTGCAGGGCCGGCGCATCGGCATCATCCGCGAGTCGATGCTGGTCCGCCCCGGCGAAAAGGCGACCGTGCCGATCACCACCGCCGCCGCCGCCGAGATCAAGGCGGTGCTCGGCGCCAGGCTCGGCGCGACGTTGGTCGAATCCGCCGACCCTTTATGGGAGCGCGACCCCGACCTCGAGCAGATGAACCCCGATTTCCGCCGCGCGCTGGCGCGGCTGGTGCCGGTGTTCATGCCCGACCTGCTGTTCCGCCTCGGCCGCGACGGCGCGCCCGTCTTCAAGGAATTCGCCGCCGCGATCCGCCCGACCGAATTTCTCCCCGGCAAAATCTTTGGCTCGGGGCAAATGGCGCCGATCGACTACCTCGTCGAACTTGCGGAAGGGCGCGTCACCCCGCCCGCCAATCTCGACATCGCCACCATCCAGGAGCAGGAGCTGGCGATGTCGTTCCGTTTTCACATCCCGCAATATCTGTCGCGTCGGGCAGCGGATTGGCGGGAACGCGGCTTTGCCGAAACCCTGACCGATTTCGCGGCGCTCAACGCGCGCTCGAAATTCTGGGGCGACGACGGCCGCGCCGCCTTCAAGAACTGGGAGGAGGTCGCCGACCCGCGCAACCCGTTGGGCGGGCGGCAGGGCGTCGACGAGCGCATCATGCTGCGCGAGTTGCTGCGCCGGGTCGACATGATGGTGATTCTCGAAAACCGGCTTGACGCGCTGGTGCGGCTGCACACGCCATTGCCGCCGGCCAGGATCGGCGGCGCCCACGACCCGCTCGGCGGCCCGTCCAATCTGCGCGCCGAGACCTTTTACGGCCCCAACGCCGGGCTGACCGAAGTGCTGATCCCGGCCGGCTATGTCACGACGGTATACGATCCCCTCTTCGCGCACAGCCCCGACCGCACCCGCTATGTTCCGGTCGCGGCCGCGACCCCGACCGAATTGCCGGCCCCCGGCCTGCCGTTTTCGCTCGTCTTCCGCGCCGAGCCCGGCAAGGAAGACCTGCTGCTCGAAATCGCCTCCTGCTACGAAGCCGCCTCCAAGCGCCGCATCCCTCCCCCCGCCTTTGGCCCCTTGCCTGCCGGCTTGTCCGGACCAGCTCCGAGCGAGGGAAGCGATGAAGTCGGGCGGCGGCGATCCGGTCAGTAGCCGAGGGCGAGGCCGTCCTTGCGCGGCTCGGAACCGCCGATCAGCACGCCGCGGCGGTGGTCGACCCAGATCGCTTGGCAGCCGCCGAGCGGCACGTCCTGCTCCTCGATCTTGTGCCCGCGCCGCGCCAGCTCGGCGACGAGCGCCGCCGGCACCGCGCGCTCGACCTGCAACGCGCCGCGATAGGGGAAGATGCGCGGCGCCTCGGCCGCCTGCTGCGGGTCCATGCCGCGGTCGAGCATACGGTGCAGCAGGGTCGCATGACCGACCGCCTGGTATTGCCCGCCCATGACCCCGAACGGCATCACCGCGCGGCCGTCCTTGACCAGCATGGCCGGAATAATCGTGTGAAACGGGCGCTTTCTCGGCGCGATCGCGTTGGGATGGCCGGGGATCGTGCGGAAGCCGGTGCCGCGATTGTGCAGGATGACGCCGCATTCGGGCGCCACGATGCCGCTGCCAAACCCCGAA
Source organism: uncultured Alphaproteobacteria bacterium (assembly GCA_963712825.1). Taxonomy (GTDB): domain Bacteria; phylum Pseudomonadota; class Alphaproteobacteria; order ATCC43930; family CGMCC-115725; genus AP-15. The sequence goes on along the minus strand of CAVQJP010000021.1, from coordinate 22,601 downwards.
AACAGCGAATTGATAAACGAGCAGGCATTGCCGTCGCGGTCGACGACGCAGAGATAGACCGTGTCCTTGTGCTCGATCTCGGCCCAGCGCGCGCCGGGCAGCGCCTGGTCGAGGCGGATCGCGCGGCGGGTGCGCTCGGCCCGCGCCTCGGACAAAAAGCCCTCGACGTCGACCGGGACCTGGTCGGGGTCGCAGATGAAATTGTCGCGGACCCAATAGGCCGCCTTTGACGCCTCCGCTAGCAGGTGCAGCCGGTCGGCCTCGGTAAAGGCGTCGCCGTCGAGCACGTAGCCTGCGAGAGTGCGCAGGATCATCAGCGCCGCCATCCCCTGGCCGTTCGGCGGGCATTCGTAAACGTCGTAGCCGCGATAGGATGCGGCGATCGGCTCGACCCAGTTCGCGCGCTGAAAGGCGAAATCCGCTTCCTCGTGCAATCCGCCGAGCGATTTGAGACGGGCCACGATCTCCTGCATGACCGGGCCGTCGTAAAACGCCTCGCGCCCCTCGCGGCCGATCCGGCGCAAGGTCCGTGCGAGCGGTGGGTTGGTCATGCGGTCGCCGGCCGCTGGCGGCGCGCCGTCGCGCAGAAACAAGGATGCCGTGACCGGGTCGCGCAGCTTAGCTTCATTGCGCTGCCAGTCGGCGGCGACGCGCGGGGTCACGACATAGCCGCCCTCGGCGGCGCACGCCGCCGGCTCGAGCAGTTCGGTGAGCGGACGGCTCCCGTATTCGCGGTTGAAGATGCACCAGCCGTCGACCGCGCCCGGAACGGTGACGGCATGCGGTGTCGGCACCTGGATCTCGCGGATGCCGCGCTCGACATACCACTCGACATTCGCCCTGGCCGGGGCGCGGCCCGAGCCGTTCAGCGCTACCGGCAGCCCGCCGTTGCGCGAGTACATCAAAAAGCAGTCGCCGCCGATCCCGGTGCTCTGCGGCTCGACCACACATAGCATCGCTACCGCCGCGATCGCGGCGTCGGCGGCGTTGCCGCCCGCGCGCAGCACGTCGAGGGCCGCGAGGGTCGCCATCGGGTGCGAGGTCGCCGCCATCCCGTTTGCCGCCATCGCCGCCGAGCGGCCGGGAACGTTAAAGTCACGCATGTTCATTCCTCGCCTTGCGCGCAAGTCCTCGACGGCAAAAGCAAACCTGACCGGCGGGCATGCAGCTTGCCCGGCACTAATGCACCGTCCTACCTTGCCGGTCAATTCGCGACACGGGAACAAAACCGATCATGGATGGAAGTTTTGGCGCCTTGCGCTTTCCGGTTGCGACGCCGCCGCAGCCGGGCGAGACCCTGCCGATAGCACCGGGCGTGCTGTGGCTGCGCATGCCGCTGCCCTTTGCGCTGGACCACATCAATTTGTGGCTGATCGAGGACGGGCCTGGCTGGACGATCGTCGACACCGGCTATGCAATGCCCGAAGCCAAGGCGGCGTGGGAACGGATTTTTGCCGCGCATCTCGGCGGCCGGCCGGTGACGCGGATCGTCGTCACCCATTTCCACCCCGACCATGTCGGGCTCGCCGGCTGGCTTGCCGAGCGCTGGCGGGTACGGTTGTGGATCACCGAAAAGGAGTGGCTCTACGCCCGCGTGATGAGCCGGGGCAGCGACGATTTTATAGCACTACGCCGCGATTTTGCCCGCCGCGCCGGGCTCGACATGGCGGCGAGCGAATTATTCGGCGAGCGCGAAAAGGGCTATCGCCGCGGGGTGCCTTCGGTCCCGCCGGCGTTCCGCCGCATCGCCGACGGCATGGTGCTCGACATCGGCGGGCGCGAGTGGCGGGTCGTCGTCGGCGAGGGCCATGCGCCGGAGCTCGCCTGCCTTTATTGCGCTGAGACCGGCGTGCTGATCGCCGGCGACCAGGTGTTGCCGCGGATTTCGCCCAATGTCAGCGTGCACCCGCACGAGCCCGACGGCGACCCGTTGGCGCAGTATCTCGCATCCCTCGCCAAGCTGCGGGAAGCGGTGCCGGCCGAGACCCTGGTGCTGCCGTCGCACAACCTGCCGTTTTACGGCTTGCATGCGCGGATCGACGAGTTGACCGCGCATCACGCAAAGCGGTGCGAGGAGCTTCTCGCGGCGCTGACCCGGCCGCAAAGCGCCGTCGATGTTCTGCCCGTGCTGTTCCGCCGGCCGCTTGACAGCCATCAGACGGCGTTCGCGCTTGGCGAGGCGCTCGCGCACCTGCATTATCTAGAACGCCGCGGCGCGCTTGACCGCCTGCACGGTCCCGACGGCGTCGACCGCTTCATCGGTAAGGCCAACTAAATCCGGTGAGCCGGGAAAGCCAATGGCACGGAGCAGCGCGCGTAATACGCGCGTGACGCTAGAACGGGCCAAGCGCATGAAGGGCCGGACGGATTATAATCGTCTCGATGCAATAACCGACGAGGACATCGCGCTCGCCGTCGCCGAGGATCCCGATGCCGCGCGGGTCAACACCGACTGGACGAAGGCCCGACTGGTGTTGCTGCCGGGTAAGCAGAATGTGAGGTTGCGGGTCGATCGGGATGTGCTCGAATGGTTGCGACCGGCAAGGGCTTTCACATGCGCATGAACGCGGTGTTGCGCGCCTATATGAAAGCCCACAACAGCGAGGGCGGTTGAAGCCACGGTGGCCTAGACCAGTTGACGCCGGTCTTCTGAAAGCTGGACTCCGGCCGGCCCTCGGGTAACGATCTAAACAAGACGTTTGTAGGACGCGGGTTCCTCCCTCTCCCCGCGAGCGGGGAGAGGGTTGGGTGAGGGGCCGTCGCCGCGCAACCAAAGAAGAGGGAGGTAAGCTGATGCAGGGAAGCATAATTCGCCGGGTCGCATTGAGCGCGGCGATGGCCAGCTTCGTCCTCGCTGCAAATGCGGCGCGGGCGGCAGAGCCGATCACGATCGGCTTTGGCATGGGGCTGACCGGCGGGCTTGCCGCCGCGGGCAAGTCGGCGCTGCTGGCGATGCAGGTCTGGCGCGACGACGTCAACGCCAAAGGCGGGCTCTTGGGCCGCCCGGTCAAGCTCGTCTATTACGACGACCAGAGCAACCCGGCGACGGTGCCGGGCATCTACACAAAGCTGCTCGACGTCGACAAGGTCGACCTGATCGTATCGGGCTACGGCACCAACCTGATCGCACCCGCGATGCCGATTGCGATCTCTCACGACCGGCTGTTCCTCGGGTTGTTCGGGCTGGCAGTCAACAGCGAGTTTCACTATCCGAAATACTTCTCGATGCTGCCGGCCGGCCCCGACCCGAAGCACGCGTTTTGCGAGCCGTTCTTTAAGGTGGCGCTCGCGGCAAACCCGAAGCCCAAGACGCTGGCGCTGCTCGCCGAGGACGCCGAGTTCCCCAAAAACGCCTCCGAGGGCGTGCGCGAAATCGCCAAGCAGAACGGGATTGACATCGTCTACGACAAGACCTATCCGCCGGGGACGCCGGACTTTACGCCGATCGTCCACGCCATCCAGGCGACCAACCCCGACATGGTGTTTGTCGCCTCTTATCCGCCGGGCTCGGTCGGGATGCTGCGCGCTGCGACCGAGTCGGGGCTCAAGACCCGGTTTTTCGGCGGCGGCATGGTCGGGCTGCAATACACCTCGGTCAAGGAGCAGTTCGGACCCAAGCTTAACGGCGTCGTCGACTACGACTGGTGGATCCCGGCGCCGACCATGCAGTTTCCCGGCATCCTCGATTTCCTGAAGGAATACCAGGCCAAGGCAGGGGCCGCCGGGGTCGACCCGCTGGGCTGGTATCTGCCGCCCTTTGCCTATGCCAACCTGCAGGTGCTCGCTGATGCGGTCGAAGGCACCAAAAGCCTCGACCAGACCAAGCTCGCCGACTATATCCGCACCCACCCGTTCAAGACGATCGTCGGCGACATCAGCTTTGGCAAGGACGGCGAATGGTCAAAGCCGCGGGTGCTCGAAATCCAGTGGCAGGGTATCAAGAGCAACAGCCTCGACCAGTTCAAGGACACCAAGACCGAGGTGATCCTCGAACCCGCGCAATACCGCACCGGCACGGTCGTCGCACCCTACAACGGCAGTGCCGGCGAATAGGAGAATGTCGATGGCACGGATAAACCACGTCGCGCTGAAAGTGACCGACCTCGAAACAGCCACCCGGTTTTACGAAACCGTGTTCGGCTTTCGCCAGGTCGGCACCGGGCATTCGCGCGGGCATACCTCGCGCCACCTGACCGACGGCTATGTCGACCTGGCGCTGATGGTCTACGACAGCGAGGAGGAAGAGGAGGCAAAGCTTGTCGGCGCCGGCCCGGCGATCCACCATTTTGGCATCGCGGTCGACGACCGCGACGACGTCCTCGCCAAGATCGAAGCAGCCGGCGGCACGATCCTGTCAAAGCGCGATGCCGGAACCGTAAAATTCCGCTCGCCCGACGGCACCATCGCCGAGATTGCCGACCCCGGCCGCTATGAAAAGCTGGCGGAGGAGCATCGCCGCAAATAGCGGCCGGCGCCGGCCCGACCCTGGCGACCCGCCGACGCCGATTCGCGCTGCGGCGCGAACGCGGCGGACCGCGCGATCCCGATGCTGCCGGCGGCGCCGCGGATTGTCAAATCGGCCGGGGTCGCCGCCGCGGATGTTGCCGCGGCGGCCCTGGTCCGCGACATTGCGCCGGCGTGCTGAGACGGTCAGGGGTGAGGAATCTGTGGAGCGGTCGAATGCGGGAGGCGGCGGGAGGAAGGGGCGCTTTGCCGCGGCGGTGGCGCTCGGCATCGTGCTCGGCTGCTGCGGCTGCGCCGCGAGGCCGGCGTCGCCCGCTGCCGACGCCGACCCGGACAACGACCCGGCGGAGCCGGTCAACCGGGCGATCTTCAAGGCCAATGTCGCGGTCGACCACGCCGTCGTCAAACCGGTGGCGCAGGGCTATGTCGACCATGTTCCCGCTGCGGTGCGGCAGGGGGTCCACAATGTCGTGCAGAACCTCAAGGAGCCGGCGACCGCGGTCAACGACCTGCTGCAAGGCCATGTCGTCAAAGCGTGGGAATCGGTGCAGCGGCTCGCGGTCAACACGACGGCGGGCGGCGCCGGCGTCGTCGACGTGGCGAAAAAATTAGGGTTGCCGCCGCACAGCGCCGATTTTGGCGAGACGCTGGCGGTCTGGGGCGTCAAAGAGGGGCCGTTTGTCGAATTGCCGTTGCTCGGCCCGTCCAACGCGCGCAACTCGGTCGGAACGGTTGTCGACATGGCGATGAACCCATTGACCTATGTCGGGGGTCCGCCCGCGACCTATGCGAGCGTCGCCGCCGGCGGCGCCGGGGCAGTCGACGTTCGCGCCCAGCACCTCAAGGATCTCGACGACCTCGAACGCAACTCGCTCGACTACTACTCGGAGCTGCGCAGCGTCTACCGGCAGCACCGCGAGGCCGAGATCGCCGCGGCAAAGGCAAAGGCGCCGAACAACGCGCCGCCGGCGCAGCCCGCGGAAACGCCGCAACCCGGGCAGCAGCCGGTCCAGGGCCGCGTCGACCTGACCTTTCCCGGCAACGACAAACCCTGACCCGCGATCCCGGCGGGTCGAATGCGGGCTGCGGCTCAAATCTGTCCCGCGGGCGGCCGGGCGAACGAAAACGGGAAAAACATGTTCTGGCGGGCGGCGCGGACCCGCCGCACCCGGTCCCGCAACTCGGCGTACTCGGCGAGCGCCGCCCGGTCGTCTGCCGCGACCGAGGCCTGGGTCGGCAGCACGCAAGCCGTCGGACATCGAGTGACGCCCCTGCGGCGGATAAAGTCCGCGACGGCCGCGTCGTTCGCCCACGCGCTCGGCGGTGGTTCAAGACTGGATCTTTTGCTGGTCGCCACGTTCGCCACCTTATCTTCGTCACCCGATCGGGTGCGTGCAGCGGCTATCTAGGGGCGCGGTCGGCCGCCTCCCATGACGGAGGTCGCTGTGGTTTTAGGAAGGAAGAATTGTTCAGCTGTTGCCGCGACCCCGCCTGCGGCGAAGCGGGGACATCGGGCGGCGTGATCGCCCAGACAAGGCCGGACGGAACCTCGCTCATGTTCCCTTAACGTTCGTCGAGCCGATCGCGGCTGCCGCTCCGTGCAAGCCAGTCGGGCACCGAAGCGGCGCCGGCGGCTGGTCGACCGAGCTGCGATTGACAAGGCGCTGTGGCGACGGTCTGATCGGAGGGCGAGCTTGCGGAAATCGGGAGGATATTTTGGCCAAGTTCAGGATTGCGACACCAGCGGGGGCCAGCTTTACGGTAGCCGGCGGCGGCTACGGCTATGAAATGGAGGCGCTGACTCCGATCGACGCGGAAATCTACGAGATCCCGCCGGGGTCGGAGGACGAGTTTGTCGCCGCCGCGCGCGATGCCGACGCGCTCTACGCCAAGGGCCGGCCGATCACCGGAAAGATGATCGACGGATTGCAGCGCTGCAAAATCATCTCGCTCGGCAGCGTCGGGGTCGACACCGTCGACATCGAGGCCGCGACCGCCAAGGGCATCCCGGTCACCAATTGCCCGGACACCTTTATCGAGGAAGTCGCCGACCACGCGATGACCTTGATCCTCGCCACCCACCGCCGGCTGATCGAGCAGGACCGGATGGTGCGCGACGGGCGCTGGTCCGAAGGCCGGCCGGCCCTGCTCAAAATCCCGCGCCTCAGGGGCATGACCCTGGGCCTGATCGCGTTTGGCCATGTCGCGCGCGCGGTCGCCGAGCGCGCCAAGCCGTTTGGCCTGCACATCATCGCCTACGACCCCTACATCGAAGAGATCGTTATGGTCGAGCGCGGCGTGGAGCCGGTCAGCCTCGCCGAATTGCTGGCGCGCGCCGACATCGTCTCGATGCACACGCCGGCGACCGAGAGCGCCAACCGGCTGATCCGCGAAGAGCATTTCCGCCAGATGAAGCCGACCGCGATCTATGTCTCGACCGGGCGCGGCCCCACCACCGACGAGCCGGGTCTGATCAAGGCGCTCGACGAGGGAATGATCGCCGGCGCCGGTCTCGACGTGCTCGAGAAGGAGCCGCCCGGCGACAACAACCCGCTCCTGCGCATGGACAAGGTGATTCTGACCGCACACGTCGCCTCGGCCACGGCCCGGTTCGACCCGGCGCGGAGGCGGCGGGTCGGCCTCGAATTGTCGTTGGCGCTGTCCGGCAAATGGCCGATGTCGTGCGTCAACCCGTCGGTGCTCGCCAAGGGCGATCTGAGGCGCTGGCAGCCGGTGTCGATGGAGCGCGGCCCGAATTCATAGGGGTTTACGGGTGTCGTTCCGAGCGCCGCAGCACGGCGCGCCCCGGTCCAGAGGTTCGCGAACCGTAGGCCAGCGGGGCCGCCCGGCATGACCGATGGTCCTTTCGGCTACGCCGAATTGCAGGTCACGACCAACTTTTCGTTTCTGCGCGGGGCGGCGCATCCGGCCGAACTGGTGCTGACAGCGGCCGCACTCGGCCACCGGGCGGTCGCGATCACCGACCGCAACAGCGTGGCCGGCGTCGTGCGCGCGCATCAGGCGGCAAAGGAGGTCGGCATCCGCCTTGTCGTCGGCGTTCGTCTCGATCTCGGCGACGGCACCAGCCTGCTCGCCTACCCCACGGACCGCGCCGCCTACGGCCGGCTGACCCGGCTGTTGACATTGGGCAAGCGCCGCGCCCCCAAGGGCGAATGCCGTCTCGACTACGCCGACCTCGCCGCTCATGGCGACGGCCAGCTCGTTATCGTGTTGCCCTGCGGGGATTACGTCCCCTTTGCCGCCCGCGTCGCCGCGGATTTCGCGGGACGCGCCTGTCTCGCGGCCCATCACCGCTATCGCGGCGACGACGCGCGGCGTCTCGCCCGCCTTGCGGCGCTGGCCGAGGCGGCGGGGTTGCCGCTCGTCGCGACCAACGACGTGCTCTATCACGTTCCCGAGCGGCGGCGGCTGCAGGATGTGCTGACCTGCATCCGCGCCGGCTGCACCATCGACAAAGCCGGCTTTCGCCTCGCCGCCAATGCCGAGCGCCACCTGAAATCGGCAGCAGAGATGGCGCGGCTGTTCCCTGGCTATGAGGACGCCGTCGCCCGCAGCCTCGAAATCGTCGAACGCTGCAAGTTCAGCCTCGACGAATTGCGCTACGAATACCCGGACGAGACCGCGGACGGCCGCACCCCGCAGCAGCGCTTGGCCCAGCTCGCCTGGGCAGGAGCGGTCGAGCGGTTTTCCGCTTCCGTCACCCCCGCGCAAGAAGCTGAGAAAGAACCGCCGGAGGCAAGAGACAGGGCTGCAGCAACGCCGTACGTGGTTCGAGACGCGCCCTCAGGGGCGTTCCTCAGCATGAGGAAAGCCGATGATGGCATTGAGAAAGAACCTCATCCTGAGGAGCCCGCACAGCGGGCGTCTCGAAGGACGCAGGACGCCGGTCCAGCCGGCAGCGGCATCCCTGACAAGACCCGCATCCTGATCGCGCATGAATTGCAACTGATCGAGCGGCTCGACTACGCCCGCTATTTCCTCACCGTGCACGACATCGTCGCCTTCGCGCGGCGGCGCGGCATCCTGTGCCAGGGGCGCGGCTCGGCGGCGAATTCCGCCGTCTGCTACTGCCTCGGCATCACCGCCGTCGACCCAGCGCGCGTCGACGTGCTGTTCGAGCGCTTTATCAGTGCCGCGCGCGACGAGCCGCCCGACATCGACGTCGATTTCGAGCACGAGCGGCGCGAGGAGGTGATCCAGCACATCTATGAGAAATATGGCCGTGATCGGGCCGGGCTCGCCGCCACCGTGATCTCTTACCGCGCGCGCTCGGCGATCCGCGATGTCGGCAAGGCATTGGGCCTTTCGGTCGATGTCGTCGCGGCTCTGGCGGGAATCATCTGGGGCTGGAGCAACGACCCGATCGGCGACCAAAGGGTGCGCGAGGCCGGGCTCGACCCCCGCGACCATACCCTGCGCCTGGCGCTCGACCTCGCCGCCGAGCTCACCGGCTTTCCGCGCCATCTCTCGCAGCATGTCGGCGGGTTTGTGATCACCCGCGGGCCGCTCAGCGAATTGGTGCCGATCGAGAACGCGGCGATGGAGGACCGCACCGTCATCGAATGGGACAAGGACGACCTCGACGCGCTCGGCATATTAAAGATCGACGTTTTGGCGCTCGGCATGCTGACCTGCATCAGAAAGGCCTTGGCGCTGATCGAGCGGCATCACGGCCGGCGGCTCGACCTCGCCACCGTGCCGGCCGAGGACCCCGCGGTCTACGAGATGCTGTCGCGCGCCGATTCGCTCGGCGTCTTCCAGGTCGAAAGCCGCGCCCAGATGACGATGCTGCCGCGGCTCAAACCGCGCGAATTCTACGATCTCGTGATCGAGGTCGCGATCGTCAGGCCCGGGCCGATCCAGGGCGACATGGTGCACCCCTATCTGCGCCGGCGCTCCGGGATCGAGCCCGTCGACTACCCGTCCGAGGCGTTGCGCCGGGTGCTGGGCAAGACTCTGAGGGTGCCGCTGTTCCAGGAGCAGGCGATGAAGATCGCGATTGTCGGCGCCGGGTTTGCCCCGGAGGAGGCCGACCGGCTGCGCCGCGCGATGGCGACCTTTAAGCGCAACGGCGACATCCACCTGTTCCGCGACAAATTCGTCGCCGGCATGGTCGCGAACGGCTACAAGCGCGATTTCGCCGTGCGTTGCTTCAGCCAGATCGAAGGGTTCGGGACCTACGGCTTTCCCGAAAGCCATGCGGCGAGCTTTGCGCTCTTGGTCTACGTCTCGGCCTGGGTCAAATGTTTTTATCCCGACGTTTTCGCCTGCGCCTTGCTCAACAGCCAGCCGATGGGGTTTTACGCGCCGGCGCAGATCGTCCGCGACGCGCGCGAGCACGGCGTCGAAATCCGCCCTGTCGACGTCAACCACAGCTTCTGGGACTGCACGCTCGAACCGGCGGAGGACTGGCTGCACCATTCTCTCGTCACCCCCGCGAAAGCGGGGGTCCAGGGCGGCCATCGAGGCGCTGGGTTCCTGGATTCCCGCTTTTGCGGGAATGACGGCGAAGGGAGCGGCGACAGAGGCCGCTGGGCGTTGCGGCTCGGTTTGCGCCAGGTCAAGGGGTTTGCCGAGGCCGACGCCGAGCGGCTCGTCGCGGCGCGCGGCGCGGGTTACCCGGACCCGCACGCGTTGTGGCGAAAGAGCGGGCTTGGCCGCGCGGTGTTGGAACGCCTCGCCGAAGCCGATGCCTTCCGCTCGGCCGGGCTCGACCGCCGACGTGCGTTGTGGGCGTTAAAGGCGCTCGGCGACCCGCCATTGCCGCTCTTTGCCGCAGCGGAAGCAGCTTCGCACCCCGGCCCTCTCCCCCCAACGCGGGGCGAGGGAGAAGGTGGTGGCGAGACGCGAACTGCAGCTGTTTCAGAAAATCCCTCGCCCACCACACAGGGGAGAGGGCAGGGTGAGGGGGGCGCCGGCTATCGATCGGCCACGGCTGCGGAACCCTCCAGCTCACCCCATCCCTCTCCGCCCCCAGCAACGGAGAGGGAGAGATGGGCCGCGTCGCTGTTGCCCGAAATGCCGCTCGGCGAGCATGTGGTCGAAGATTATGCCGCCACGGGGCTGAGCCTAAAGCGCCATCCGCTGGCGTTTTTGCGCAGCGAGCTCGCCGACGAGGGGCTGGTTGCCGCCGCCGACCTCGCCACGCTGCCGCTCGACCGCCGGCTGTCGATCGCCGGGATCGTGTTGATCCGCCAGCGCCCGGGCAGCGCCAACGGGGTCGTCTTTGTCACGATCGAGGACGAGACCGGGATCGCCAATCTGATCGTCTGGCCGGCCATCCTCGAACGCTTCCGGCGCGCGGCCCTGGGCGCCACCCTGCTGCGCTGCACCGGCAAATTGCAGCGCGAGCAGAGCGTCGTCCACATCGTCGCCGAACGGCTCGACGATTGGACCGCGCGCCTCAATACCTTGCGCGACCGCACCGGCGAGGATGTGCCGTGCCCGGCGGCGAAACCGCCCTTTGCCGTCCCGGTCAAGGCGCCCGGCTACGACATCCGCGACATTGTGATCCCAAGCCGCAACTTCCGCTAGACTAGAACCGTTTCCGACCAAGCCGAACCCCCTCCCCAGCTTCGGGTCGGGCTCGGCGGCACCTCGCCGACCCTTCCAACCCTCTCCCCCAATTGGGGGAAAGGGACGGGTGAGGGGGCTTATCCGATGCGATCTGGAAAAACCGCACTGCAATGCGAGGGCCTTACGACCTATGCATGATGCTCGATCAGCATCGGCAGGTCGTTGCCGGGCCGCAACGTCAGCCGGCAAACTGGTTCGACCACGGCATCCGGAGCAAGGCGAAGCCTAGTGCGCTGCGCCAGGGTGGCAATGCACAAGATCGCCTCGGCCAGGCCGAACGCCGCCCCCGCGCAGATTCGCGGCCCGGTGCTGAACGGGACGTAGGCGTGCCGGACCAAGCGCCCGGCGTTTTCCGGCAGAAACCGCTCGGGCGTGAAGTGATCGGGCTGCTCCCAGTACTTGCGATGCCGGTGCAGCAGCCACGGCGCCACCAGGACCAGCGACCCTGCCGGAATCGGCCGGTTGCCGATCGTCTCTGTCCGCAGCGCCTGCCGGGCCAGCACCGGAACCGGCGGATAAAGTCTGATCGCCTCTTCGAAAACCGCCCTTGTGTAAACGAGCTTGGGGATGTCTTCCAAACCCGGCAGGCGGCCGCGCAGCACCCGCGCGAGCTCGGCGTGCAGGCGATCTTCGACCTCGGGCGTCTGCGACAACAGATACCAGGTCCAAGCCAGCGAATTCGCCGTCGTCTCATGGCCGGCCATAAAGATGACCGCCGCCTCGTTGCGCAAAGCCTGGTTGTCGAGGAGCGCCCCGGTCTCCGTTTCCCGCGCTTCGAGCAACAGCCGGATCATCGAGGCTTCGCCCTCCGCGAGCCGCTCGCGGCAGCCGCGAATGATCTCGTCGAGGACGTCGCGGATGCGCCGTGCCGCGCGATGGACCGCGGGCGCGTGGATGCGCGGCAGCCAATCCGGCAGCCCCAACAGATAAGCCAGGTCCAGCTGGCCGATCAGCCGCTGATACTCGCTGAACGCGGATACGATTTCGGCCGCATGTCCGGCCCCGAGATGACGGCCGAACACGGTCCGGCAGATGATTTCCGCCGTCAGGGCGGCCATCTCCGCCAAGGCGTCGATCGGCGTGCGGTCGGGCATGCTCGCCCACCGGCTGGCGGTTTCGTTCGCCGCTTCGACGATCAGCGGCGCAAACGACGGCAGCTGCGAGATGTGGACGATTGGTGCGACGATCCGGCGCCGGCGCCGCCAGGTCTCGCCATCGCTGATGAACAGACCGTCGCCGAGAAGCGGCGCCAGTCCATGGCGCATCTGCGGGCTCTTACGCTGGAAACTGTCGTGATGGCCGATAAACGCGCCGACAACGGTCTCCGGGCTGTTGCAGATGAACAGCATCCGCGCGAGCACGCGCGCCGAAATGAATTCGCGCTCGAAGCACTCGTCGTCCCAAATCGCGAGAATGTTGCGGCGCGCTAGGCGCAGATGGGAAAACACGGACAGCGGTCCGCGATGCCGCTCGGGATAGGGCGGCACAAAACCGCTCACCCCACGGCTCCGATCCCCGCCCTTGGGACGGCGTTGCGCTTCTTGATCAAGGAAGAGCCGTGCGGCGGCTCACCGCGGCGACGGCGGCGCGGGCGAGAGCGTCGGCGCGCTCGTTTTCGGGATGACCGGCATGGCCGCGCACCCAGATCCAGTCGACCTGATGGTGCTGCGCAGCAGCTTCGAGCCGTTGCCACAAATCGACGTTCTTGACCGGCTTTTTGTCGGCGGTCCGCCAGCCACGCGCTTTCCAGCCACGAATCCATTTGGTGATGCCGTCGCGCAGATACTGGCTGTCGCTGTAGAGCCGCACCCGGCAAGGCCGCTTCAACGCCTCGAGGCCGGCGATCGCCGCGGTCAATTCCATGCGGTTGTTGGTGGTGGCGGGCTCGGAACCGCTCAGCTCCTTTTCGACCCCGCGAAAGCGCAGGATCGCGCCCCAGCCGCCCGGTCCGGGGTTGCCGCTGCAGGCGCCGTCGGTAAAGATCTCGACGCCGTCCCGCCCGACCGCGCCCTCCCTGACCACGCCCTCCCCGACTGCGCCCAGTTGGGGGGCGTCGTGGCCGCTGCCGCTGGTTTCAGAAATCGAGGCCATAATCGCGCAGATTGGCAGCGCTGCGGTGAAAGCGCAATTTGCGCAGAAACTCCAGCGGGTCCTTGGGCCGCACCAATGCGCCCGCCGGTTGGTTGAGCCAGTCGAACAGCCGGGTCAGCAAAAACCGCAACGCGCTGCCGCGCGCCAGCACCGGCAGGGTCGCGAGCTCGGCCGCCGACAATGGCCGGGCCCGGCGATAGCCGTCGACCAGCAGCCGCGTCTTGGTGACGTTGAGGCTGCCGTCGGCTTCAAAGCACCAAGCATTGAGGCACACCGCCAGATCGTAGGCGAGAAAATCGGTGCAGGCGAAATAGAAGTCGATCAGGCCCGAAACCTGTTGGTCGCGGAAGAACACGTTGTCCGGAAACAAGTCGGCGTGGATCACCCCGGCCGGCAGGTCGCGCGGCCACGCTTGATCGAGAAACCGGAGCTCGCCCGCCAGCTCGTCGGCGAGGCCGGGCTGAACCTCGCCAGCGCGCGCCGCGCATGCCGCGGACAGCCGCCGCCAGCCCGTGACCGACAGGTCGTTCGGCCGCGTCATCGCGAACGAGGCGCCGGCGCTGTGCAGCGCGGCGAGCGCACGCCCGACCCCGGCGCAATGAAACGGCTGGACGCGGCGCGGCCACATCCCGGCGAGAAACGTCACCATCGCCGCGGGCCGGCCGCACAATTCGCGCAGCGCCACGCCGTCGCGGCCGTGCAATGGCGTCGGACAGGCGACGCCGTTTTGCGCCAGATGCTCCATCAGCGCGATAAAGAACGGCAGATCCTGGCGCGCGACCCGCTTTTCGTACAGCGTCAGAATGAAATTGCCGCGCTCGGTCGCGACCAGGTAATTGGAGTTTTCGACGCCCTCGGCGATCCCCTTGCACGACAACACCTCGCCGATGTCGTAAAGCGCGACAAAGGCTCGCAGCTCGTCGTCGGCAACATCGGTGTAGACCGCCATTCTGGGTCAAGCGCTCCCGGCAGCGTCCCGGACTTGCCTAGCCGGGTGCCGCTCGCATACAGTCCCGGCGCCGAAAATCCGCCGTGCAGCGCGCGGAAACCAGCCGGACCAAGGTGGGGAAGCAGATGGCCGAAGAACCGATCCCAGCGCAAAAAGAGCCGTACGGCATCAATGTCGAAGCCGGCAAGAGGTATTTCTGGTGCGCCTGCGGGCGCAGCGGCCGGCAGCCGTTCTGCGACGGCTCGCACAAGGGCACCGGACTGGCCCCGGTTCCGTTTACCGCCGAAGCCACCGAAGAAGTCTGGCTGTGCGGCTGCAAGCAGACCTCCGGCAAGCCATTCTGCGACGGCACGCATAACGGCCTGTGAGCCGGGTGCCGGCGGCACGCGCCGCCGCTGTCCGCGGGCTCCCGGTCGGATTCCTCGCCGCATTGCTGGCATTGTCGGGCTGCAGCTGGTTCTCGTCGTCGTCCTCGACCCCGCCCGCCGCCTGCCCAAATGCGGTGATCTTGCGGTCGCTCGCCAACACCGCGGTGTTCGCCCCCGGTGCCGCACCCAGCCCCGACAATGTCCGGTTTTACGGGCTGCTGAGCGAGGTCGACCGCAGCTGCGAGGCGGCCGGCGACGCAATGCGGGTGACGCTCGACGTGATCGTGATCGGTCAGCGCGGCCCGGGCGCCAAGAGCGACGCGGTCGACCTGACCTATTTCGTCGCGGTCACCGGCCCCGACCAGCAGATCATCAGCAAAAAGCCGTTTGCGGTGCACATCGCCTTTGAGCCCGACCAGATCCGCTCCGGCGTCACCGACCACATCGTCGAGACGATCCCGCTCGCCGGCCGCAGGGCCAGCGACATCAACCTGGTTCTCGGCTTTCAGCAGCCGCCGGAAGTCGTCGATTTCTACAGGCATTACCGCGGCCGCTGACGCCGCTTCGGCCGGCCGGTCTCAGGGCTGACGCTGCGCGTCCCCGGCGACGAGCGCGGACGACGCGGCGCCTTTTGGGTGCGGCGGGTCGGGCGGGTCAGACCGAGTAGTACATCTGGTATTCGATCGGGTGGGGGGTGTGCTCGAAATTGTACACCTCCTCCCATTTCAATTCGATGTAGGCCTCGATCTGGTCGCGGGTGAAGACGTCGCCCTTGAGCAGAAAGGCGTGGTCGCGGGTCAACTCGCCCAACGCCTCGCGCAGCGAGCCGCACACGACCGGGATGTCCTTCAGCTCCTCGGGCGGCAGGTCGTAGAGGTTCTTGTCGATCGGGTCGCCCGGGTGGATTTTGTTCTGGATGCCGTCCAACCCCGCCATCAGCATCGCGGCAAACGCGAGATAGGGGTTGGCGGCGGGGTCGGGGTAGCGCACCTCGACGCGCTTGGCTTTGGGGCTCGACACATAGGGGATGCGGCACGAGGCCGAGCGGTTGCGCGACGAGTAGGCGAGCAAAACCGGCGCCTCGAACCCGGGAATGAGCCGCTTGTAGCTGTTGGTCGTCGGGTTGGTAAAGGCGTTGATCGCCTTGGCGTGGCGGATGATCCCGCCGATGTAGTAGAGCGCCGTCTCGCTCAAATCGGCGTAAAGGTTGCCGGCGAAGAGCGTGTTTTCGTTCTTCCACAACGACTGGTGGGTGTGCATGCCCGAGCCGTTGTCGCCCATGACGGGCTTGGGCATAAAGGTCGCGGTCTTGCCGTATTGCTGGGCGACGTTGTGGACGACGTATTTGTAGATCTGCATCTGGTCGGCGGTCGAAACCAGGGTCGAGAACTCGAACCCCAATTCGGCTTGGCTCGGCGCCACCTCGTGATGGTGCTTTTCGACCTTGAGCCCCATATCGGCCATGACCGAGAGCATCTCGGCGCGCAAATCGCCCTGGCTGTCGACCGGCGGCACCGGAAAATAGCCGCCCTTAATGGGCGGGCGGTGGCCGGTGTTGCCGTCGGCAAACTCCTTGCCCGAGACATAGGGCCCCTCGGTCGAGTTGATCGCGTACATCGCCCCGTTCATGCCGGTCGAGTAGCGCACGTCGTCAAAGATGAAGAACTCGGCCTCGGGGCCAAAATAGGCGGTGTCGCCGATGCCGGTCGAGATCAGGTGCTGCTCGGCCTTTTTGGCGGTCGAGCGCGGGTCGCGGGCATAGGGCTGGCCGCTCAAGGGTTCGTGCACGTCGCAAAACACGATCAGCGCGGTCTGCGCCGCAAACGGGTCGAGCACCGCGGTGGCGCAATCCGGCACCAGCATCATGTCCGATTCGTTGATCGCCTTCCACCCGGCGATCGACGAGCCGTCGAACATCACCCCGTCATTCAGAAAGTTCTCGCTGATCGTGCGCACGTGATGCGCCAGGTGCTGCCACTTGCCGCGCGGGTCGGTAAAGCGGAAGTCGACATACTTGACCTCGTGCTCCTTGATCAGCGCCATCACCTTGCCGGTGTCCGACATCTCGACTGTTCCGTTCTCGGGGTTAAGAGATTGCGACCGATATGGCCCCTTGGCTGCGCGGGCTCATATCGCATCCGGGCCGCGTTCGCCGGTGCGAATGCGAATGGCTTCGCCGACATCGGTGACAAAAATCTTGCCGTCGCCGATCCGGCCGGTGTGGGCCGCCTGTTGGATCGCCTCGACCGCCCGCTCGACCAGCATGTCCTCCATGACGACTTCGATCTTCACCTTGGGCAGGAAGTCGACGACGTATTCGGCGCCGCGATACAATTCGGTATGGCCTTTCTGCCGTCCGAAACCCTTGGCCTCGGTGACGGTAATGCCCTTGATCCCGACCTCGTGAAGCGCCTCCTTCACCTCGTCGAGCTTGAAGGGCTTGATGATGGCCTCGATCTTTTTCATCGGCGTTTTCGTCTCTCCCAGGCGAGCGGGTCACCCGCCCTGCTTCCAGCATAACCCGTGCCAACCCGCGCGGCGATATCCCTGGGACAACCGCACCAGTGTAGCCTGGGAATGCCGGTCAACCAAGCAGAAGGTGCCTAAGATTTAATCAACGGCGAGCAGCCGCTGGCAGCCTCTCCAGGAGCTTCGTAATGCGCGCGATCGCCTCGGCGATCGCCTCGCGGCTGTTGGCGTAGGAAAACCTCAGATAGCCCTCGCCGAACGCGCCAAAGCTGGTACCGGCGATGGTCGCGACCCCGGCCTCCTCGAGCAGCCGGTTTTGCAGGGTGCGCGAGTTGAGCCCGGTCCCGGTCACATTGGGAAAGGTGTAAAACGCCCCGCCGGGCCGGACACAGCGGAAACCCGGCACCCGGTTCAACGCCTCGACGACAAAGCGCCGCCGCTCGGCAAAGGCCGCGACCATTCTCGCGACCGGCTCGCGCGGCCCGGTCAACGCGGCGATGCCGGCGAATTGCGCCGCGGCGTTGACGCAGGAATGGCAGTTGATCGCGAGCCGCTCGGCCGCCGCAAACAACGCCTTCGGCCACACCCCATACCCCATGCGCCACCCGGTCATCGCATAGGTCTTGCTCCACCCGTCGAGCAGGATCAGCCGCTCGCGGATCGACGGGTAGCCGAGCAGGCTGACATGCTCGGCGCCGTCGTAAAGAAGCTCGCCATAAATCTCGTCGCTGAGGATCGCGACCTGCGGGTGGTGCTCGAGCCCGGCGACGAGCCGGTCGAATTCGGCGCGCGGCACGACGCCGCCGGTAGGGTTGGCCGGGCTGTTGACGATGAGCAGCCGCGTGGCCGGAGTGATCTTGTCCAGCACCTCGGCGGCGCTGAACGAAAACCCGGCGCTTTCGTGCAGCGCGATCGGCACCGGCGTCGCGCCCGAAAACCGGATTACGCTCTCGTAGATCGGAAAGCCGGGGTTCGGGTACAGGATCTCGCCGCCGGGCTCGCCAAACATCAGGATCGCGAAAAACATCGTGACCTTGCCGCCAGGGACGACCAGCACCTGCGCCGGCGACACCTCGACCCGGTGACGGCGCAAAAGGTCGGCGGCCACCGCCTCGCGCAGCTCGGGAATGCCGTTTGCCGCGGTATAGCCGTGATGGCCGTCGGCCAATGCCTTGCGCCCGGCCTCGACGATGTGCTCGGGGGTCGGGAAATCGGGCTGGCCGATACCGAGATTGACGATCGAACGGCCTTGCGCGGCGAGCGCGTTGGCATGCGCCAGCACCTCGAACGCGGTCTCGGTCCCCAGCACGCCCATGCGGGCGGCCATCTGCGGCATACGCGTTTCCTCCTGGATATTCGTGGGCCGAGACTAGCGCCAAAACGGCAAAATGGCGACCGCGAACCGCTCGCCGGACGACACGAGCTTATTGCCAAAGCTGATATGCCGCGTCGAATTGGCCGCATTAGCCGGGCGGCGAAGCAATCGGCGGGCGCGCATAAATGCCGCGCAGCACCTATATCTGTGGCCATCGATTTTGCGGATGGCGCGCTTGTGTATAGTGCGCCGTCATCGCTCGGGAGGCGCGGATGGAAATCCGGCAGGCGCTGACATTCGACGACGTGATGCTGGTCCCGGCCGCCTCCGCGGTGCTGCCCGGCGATACCGACACCCGCACCCGGCTGACCCGCGAGATCGAGCTCGGCATCCCGCTCGTGTCGGCGGCGATGGACACGGTGACCGAGAGCGCGCTTGCGATCGCGATGGCGCAAGCCGGCGGTATCGGGGTGATCCACCGCAACATGCCGGTCGAGCAGCAGGCCGACGAGGTCCGCAAAGTTAAGAAGTTCGAGGCCGGCATGGTCGTCAACCCGGTCACGATCCATCCCGAGGAGACGCTCGCCGACGCGCTGCGGCTGATGGCCGACCATCGCATTTCCGGCATCCCGGTCGTCGAGCGCGGTTCCGGGCGCCTCGCCGGCATCCTGACCAATCGCGACGTGCGCTTTGCCGACGACCCGCGCCAGACCGTGGCCGAGCTGATGACCAAGAACAAGCTCGTCACGGTGCGCGAAAACGTCGCCACCGACGAAGCCAAGCGCCTGTTGCACCATCACCGCATCGAAAAGCTGCTGGTCGTCGACGAGGCCTATCGCTGCATCGGGCTGATCACGGTCAAGGACATCGAAAAGGCGCAGCGTTTTCCGCACGCCTGCAAGGACGAGCACGGTCGGTTGCGCGCCGCCGCCGCCACCGGCACCGGACCCGACGGCATCGAACGCGCCGAAGCGCTGTTCGGGGTCGGGCTCGACGTGCTGGTCGTCGACACCGCGCACGGCCACTCCGACCGGGTCATCGCAACCTTGCGCGAAATTCGCCGGCTGTCGAACTACACCCAGGTCATTGCCGGCAATGTCGCGACGGCCGACGGCGCCCGCGCCTTGATCGAGGCGGGTGCGGACGCGGTCAAGGTCGGCATCGGACCCGGCTCGATCTGCACGACCCGCATGGTCGCTGGCGTCGGGGTGCCGCAATTCACCGCGATCGTCGACACCGTCGCCGAGTGCCGCAAATTCGGCGTGCCGGTGATCGGCGACGGCGGTGTCAAATTCTCCGGCGACCTGGCGAAGGCGATTGCCGCCGGGGCTGATTGCGCGATGCTGGGCTCGCTCTTCGCCGGCACCGACGAGAGCCCGGGCGAGGTTTTTCTCTACCAGGGCCGCAGCTACAAATATTACCGCGGCATGGGCTCGATCGGGGCGATGGCGCGTGGCTCGGCCGACCGCTATTTCCAGCAGGAGGTGACGAGCACGATGAAGCTCGTGCCGGAGGGGGTCGAGGGCCGGGTCCCGCATAAAGGCCCGGCGGGCAACATCGTCCACCAGCTGATCGGCGGATTGCGGGCAGCGATGGGCTATACCGGCAACCGCACGATCACCGAGATGCAGAAGAATTGCACCTTTGTCCGGATCACCGGCGCCGGGCTGCGCGAGAGCCACGTCCACGACATCGCGATGACCCGCGAAGCCCCGAACTATTCGGCCGACCGGTGACGTCCCCGGTGGGATTCGCGCGGCGTATTCGGGCGCGTCACTGTGATTTCCCATCGGCCTGGTCCGGCCGAGCCATCCCTCATTCGAGCCTGAGCCTGCCCCTGGCTGGAACAGCGGGGCAAGTTCCGGACGAAGCCGCCCGCCAGAGCGCTTTCCCGGCGCAGGCCGGGACCCGCCGATCGGCCAATCGACCGCTGGAGGGGTGGGCCCCGGCTTCCGGCGGGAAAGCGTTTTCCCTATCCCCTCCGTGGAACCGGGTTCGGTAGGCACGTTGACAAGGCCAAGGTTCTGGTGACCCCGGGTGCGCAGGTCGCCACCGCGATCGAAATTTTGACGGAGATCGACACCGGCGGCCGGCCGGCTGACGACGCTGCCGCCGATCACTTTCGCCGGCGGCGCTATATCGGCTCGACCGACCGAGCACAGATCGCCGGCCATGTCTATGCGGCGCTGCGCCATCGCGCCGTCCTCGACTGGTGGATCGCCCGCCTCGGCCGGGGCGTCGTCGCGCCGGCGGCCCGCAGCCGGGTTCTCACTGCACTCGTGCTGGTCGAAGGCTGGCGGCCCGATGCTGTCGCGGACGCGTGCGACGGCGACCGGTTTCGCCCGGCGCGGCTCGGCGCCGCCGAAGCGCGGCTGATCGACGGTCTCGGCGGACGGACCCTGCGCCACCCGGAAATGCCGCGCGCCGTCGCGAATGATTTGTCCGAATGGCTAGAACCCTATCTCGAACGCGCTTTTGGCAAAGACTTGGAGCGCGAGATGGCGGCGCTTAACACGCCGGCTCCGATCGACCTGCGCGTCAATCTGCTGAAGGCCGACCGCAACACCGTGCGTCGCGCGCTCGCCGCGGAAGGTGTTGCCGCCCAGCCGACACCGCTCTCGCCGATCGGGTTGCGGCTCAAAAAGCGCGCGCCGCTGTCCGGGCTCGCGGCGTTCAAGGACGGGCTCTTCGACGTGCAGGACGAAGGCTCGCAACTCGCGGCATTGATGGCCGGCGCACGCCCCGGCATGCGGGTTGTGGATTTCTGCGCCGGGGCCGGCGGCAAGACGCTGGCGCTCGCCGCCGGCATGGCCAATCGCGGCAAGCTCGTCGCCTGCGACGTCTCCGCCCGCCGGCTCGAACGCGCCGCCCGCCGGCTGCGCCGCGCGGGGATCGGCAATGTTGAGCGCCGGGTGTTGTCGAGCGAACGCGACCAATGGGTAAAGCACCACGCCCGCGGCTTTGACCGGGTATTGGTCGACGCGCCCTGCCTCGGCACCGGGACATGGCGGCGCAACCCCGACGCGAAATGGCGCTCGCGCCCCGAAGACCTCACTGAGCTCGTCGAACGCCAGCAACAGATTTTGCGCAGTGCCGCACGGCTGGTCCGGCCCGGCGGACGGCTCGTCTACGTCACCTGCTCGCTGCTGCGCGAGGAGGACGAAGCCCAGGCCGAAGCCTTTCTCGCCGAGGAGCACGATTTCGCGCTGGTCCCGGCGGCGCGGGCCTGGGAGGAGGCGATCGGCGGCGCTTCGCCCGCGGGCGACCGCTATCTGTTCCTGACCCCGGCGCGCCACGGCACCGACGGCTTTTTTGTCGCGATCTTCGAACGCAAGCCGGCGCTCGCCGCGGCCCCGACCGGCGACAGCGAGACCGCTTTGCTGTGCCCGCCTGACAGCGAAATATCGAACGCCGATGGGCGTTGCGAGGAGTGACACGACAAAGCAATCTCGGTTTTGACAACCATTCGACGACAACGAGAATGCAATGCCCGACCGTATTCTGATCCTCGATTTCGGCAGCCAGGTCACCCAGCTGATCGCGCGCCGGGTCCGCGAAAGCGGGGTCTATTGCGAAATCCACCCGTACACGGTCGGCGAGGACAAGGTCCGCGATTTCGATCCGCGCGCCGTCATCCTGTCGGGAGGGCCGGCCTCGGTAACTGAGGGCACCGCACCGCGCGCCCCCGACGCGGTCTTCAAGCTCGGAGTGCCGGTGCTCGGCATCTGCTACGGCATGCAGACGATGTGCGACGAGTTGGGCGGCCGGGTGACCCTGAGCGAGCACCAGGAGTTCGGCCGCGCCTTTGTCGACATTCTCGACGACTGTCTGTTGTTCGACGGGTTGTGGCCAAAGGGCGGGCGCGCCCAGGTGTGGATGAGCCACGGCGACAAGGTTGACGCGCTGCCGGCCGGGTTTCGCTCGGTCGCGGCCAGCGAAGCCGCCCCCTTTGCCGCGATCGCCGACGACAGCCGCCGCTTTTACGGCGCGCTGTTTCATCCCGAGGTCGCGCACACGCCGCAGGGTGCGGAATTGCTGCGCAATTTCACCCACAAGGTCGCCGGCTGCCGCGGCGATTGGACGATGGCGTTGTTCCACGCCCAGATTCTCGACCGCATCCGTCGCCAGGTCGGCCACGCCAATGTCGTGCTGGGGCTGTCGGGCGGGGTCGATTCGGCAGTTGCCGCCGCCCTTTTGCACGAGGCGGTCGGCGACCAGCTGACCTGCATCTTTGTCGACACCGGGATGCTGCGGTCGGGCGAAGCCGAAGAGGTAGTCGACCTGTTCCGGCGCCACTACAACATTCCGCTCGTCCATCGCGACGCCGGCGATTTGTTTCTGGCGGCGC
>CAVQJP010000020.1:0-79440 GCA_963712825.1 uncultured Alphaproteobacteria bacterium | reverse complement strand
CGCTCCCTCCGCCAACCTACGCTCTTCGAGCTTCGGCTGGCTTACGCCAGTAAGACAGCCGAGCGAGGGAGAACTTAGGCTGCCCTCCGGAGCCTTGGCGAAGGAGGGCCCCCGACGAACCATGTTTTACGTCTACCTCATCCAAAGCGAGGCCGCTCCGGGCCAGCGATATGTTGGCTTCACTGCGGACTTAAAGAACCGTCTCGCTGTGCACAACGCGGGCGGTTCCGTCCACACCTCGAAGTACAAACCGTGGCGACTGGTCACCTATTCGGTTTTTCGACAGCCGTGGCGCTGCTGCTCGGGCTGCTGGGCATGGTACGCGTCGTGCGTCGGGGGCCGGCATCGTGATGACGTTCCGCCATCCTGGGCGCGTTGGCCGAAGCTCGCCTAAGCGGGTCGGCGTCCGCGGCGTTGGTGCGGCGCCTTGAAAGCTTGGGGAGGTGTTGCCGTGCGGGGCCCACTCCCACTTAGGTAAGGTTAGCGCGCGGCGCTCATTCCCGCATCAGATAAAGATCGATGCCGGTTCCGCGCACCTCCGCCAGATAACCCTTCACGACCCCGAATGCCGTATCGTACTCCATCCGCACCGGCATCACGTCGTCGCCCGGAACCACGCGGGCGTACCAGATTTTGCCCCGGTGATAGGTGCGCTCGCTGTCGTCGGGGTTGGTCACCAAGTCCTGGCGCACGACTTCGCAGGATTGCGACGGCCCGGCGAAATTTTGATATCCGTCCGGCGACAAGGTTTCCTGCTTGACATTGGTGAAGCGCAGATTGTAGAGGCCGCTGCCGTCAAAAACGCGAACGACCATGGTGCAAGTGCCGCGATCGGAGAGCTGGCGCTCAAGCAGGAAATACGCGGTCAGCTGGTCGACCGTGCTGCGGATCTGCTCCTTTGTCACCGGCCAGGGGCGGTCCCGATGAAGATCGGGTCGAGGCGTCGACAACCGTGCCGTCCTCGCCGTAATCGACCCGATAATGCCGACCCACCCCGTTTCGGCTGACATCCGAACGGTACAATTGAGGATGAGCGGTATCTCCGTCGAGGTCGCCGCGGACATCCGAATGGCTGGTGAGATCGACAAATACGCGGGCGAGACCGCGCGTATCGAGGTTCATCGTGATCCCGTATTGATGCGCAGCCTCTTCCACGGTGGTGCGGTTGGTCAGCAGGTGGATGCCGGCAAAGCCGAAAACCTCGAACCGCGCCTCGAGCTTTTGCGGCGGCGCCGCCGCCGACGGCGCGCTGCCGAGAGCCAGGAGCACAGCCGCGATCGACCATGATCGCGCGTACCGAGTGAGGACCGTGACAGCGTAGGGCATGGTGCTCCCGAAGAGGTTCACGCCATAAATCCTGGCTTGAACCCGGCGCGGCCGATCTCGTCTCAAGACCAGCCAGCCCGGTTTCGTCGCAGGAGATGCATTCGGTGCGGATCGCGACCTACAATGTCAACGGCGTCAACGGACGGCTTGCCAATCTGCTGGCGTGGCTGGAGGAGGCGGCGCCGGAGATCGTTTGCCTCCAGGAGCTGAAGGCGCCCGACGACAAGTTTCCGGCCGCGGCGATTCGCGCCGCCGGCTACGGTGCGGTGTGGCATGGCCAGAAGAGCTGGAACGGCGTCGCGATCCTGGCAAAAGGCGCCGATCCTCTCGAAACGCGCCGCGGCCTGCCCGGCGATCCCGACGACACCAACAGCCGTTATATCGAAGCGGCGGTCGGCGGCTTGATTGTCGGCTGCCTCTACCTGCCGAACGGCAATCCCGCGCCGGGGCCGAGATTCGATTACAAGCTGCGCTGGTCCGAGAGGCTGGCGGAACATGCCAAAACGCTTCTCGCAAGCGGCGCGCCGGTGGTGCTGGCCGGCGACTACAACGTCATACCGACCGATCTCGATGTCTACGCGCCCGAGCGCTGGGTCGATGACGCGCTGTTTCGGCCGGAGGTGCAGGAGGCCTATCGCCGGCTTGTCGGGCAGGGCTGGACCGACGCGCTGCGCGCGCTGCACCCCGATCAGCAGATCTACACGTTCTGGAAATATTTCCGGAACGCGTTTGGCCGCAACGCCGGAGTGCGCATCGATCATCTGCTGCTGAGCCCGTCGGTTGCCGGCCGTCTCGTCGCCGCCGAGGTCGACCGTGACGTGCGCGGGCGCGAAAAAGCAAGCGACCATGCGCCGGTCTGGATCAAGCTCGCGGATGCCAGGAGCACCTGACCGCCCGCGACCGGCGACCATGAAGCTTGAAAGACAATGATCAGCCCATTGACCTCGGTCGAGACGCGGAGGGCCGTTTCATCGCCGCCCAGGGCAGGCGGTGCGTCGCGATACCGCCTCCCTAGGGCGTCGGCGAGCTGGAGACAGGCCTCGAAGGCGTCGCCGTGGTGATTTGCGGCCTGACGCGACACGAATCCCGACCGTCGAAAACATTTACATCGCGGGGAAATTACGCGCAGAAATTCATTGAGCTGCAATACGATAACGTTCTGGTGCAGTTTTTGCGTACCTGCCATCCTGTGTTGTTGACAGGCTTCATCGGGTCGGACCCCGGTGGAGGGAGACAATCTACATGCCGCAGACCCGTCTGTTTCGAAGACAAGCTGCCGCTCTCGACCGCGATGCTGTCGAACGTTGCGCTCGCCTTGCTGATGTGGAACCTGGCGCTTCGGGTGGCGCTGGTCCTCGGCCATTGGGCCGCCGGCGCGCGATTGTGAGACACGCCGGCTAAGGCGAGCGCGCGTGCTCCATCGTGAGGCGCATCGCTTTGTCGAGCTGATCGTGAAACGGGGTGCGGCCAACGCCCGACAACAGCCGCCCGTCGCCGAACAACCCGGTCCAGCCGCCAAGATCCTGGCAGCGCGCCGACGCCCGCGTGATCTTTCGGGGTGCCGACGCGGCGGCACCCGCGCACAGCCCGCTGTCGTGCAGGACGCGCCCCAGATAGGAAGCGACGCCGAATTCGACGTCGGTCGCGGGACGCCCGGCCTTGACCCAGGCCTCGAGATTGCCGATGCCCCAATTATAGGCGGCGATGGCGTCGGGCCAGTCGCCGTAGCGGCGGTAGAGCTGCGCCAGATAGGCGCGCCCGATTTCGCGGTTC
Organism: uncultured Alphaproteobacteria bacterium; assembly: GCA_963712825.1. Taxonomy (GTDB): domain Bacteria; phylum Pseudomonadota; class Alphaproteobacteria; order ATCC43930; family CGMCC-115725; genus AP-15. The sequence continues at coordinate 76,341 of CAVQJP010000020.1, read as the reverse complement.
TGGTCCAGGTCGAAGCGGTCGCCGCCGCCGACATCGCTTGCCGCTGCGGCGCTGACCTGCATCGGTCCTTGCGGCCCCGCCGGGTCGGGACGCCACATCGGAGATCGGCGCCGTGGCTCGATTCGGCGCCGTCGACCGCATCGGCGACGCGGTCGAGCGGGTTGGCGACCGGCGTCACCGCCCGACGGCGCGGCTTGTGGGAGCCCGCCACGCTCGCCGGAGCGAGCATCAGGCTCAGCAGCAGAATAATCGCCGCCCATCCAATGCAGCGCATTCCGAATCGTCCATAGATGCTTGCCCCGAACGCAGCTTAGCGGGCGGAAGGACGGCATTCAACGCAAGACGCGACTTTCCGGACAAAATACAGCGTTAATGTTGTTTGCGACTATATTTAGTAGCACAAATCGGATATTAGCTCCGGATCTGGAGTTCGCCGGCGGTCATCCGACGGCTGTTGCCGACAATGGCGGTTCCGCCTGATGTTTCCGGTTTGCAAAATCAGCTGCTTCGGGCAGAAGGCGCGCGGCGGGACCGCCGCCGGTCCGTTTTCCGCGGGGAAGAAATGATGCCACCGACCGACGCCTGCTCCTGTTGCGACGCGCTCCGCCACCGTCCCGTCGACCGCCGCGGGTTGGCGCGCCTGCTTGGCATCGGCGGGATCGCGATGGCATTGCCGTTCGCCGCCCACGCCGCCCGCGCCGCCGAGGGCGACTACGGGGCGATGCTCTTGTCCTGCATCGACCCGCGCATGGTGACGCCGGTCTTCAAGTACATGGACGCGCAAAACCTCTCCGGCAAATACAGCCAGTTCTGCATCGCCGGGGCCGCAATCGCCGTTGTCGCCCCCAAATTTGAAGCCTGGCGGCCGGCGTTTTGGGACAATCTCGCAACCTCGGTCGAGCTCCACCACCTGAACAAGATCATCGCGATCGACCATCGCGACTGCGGCGCCGCCCGGATCGCCTATGGCGACGACAGCATCGCCAACCCGCAGGTCGAAACCAAAACCCACCGCGAGGCGCTGGCCGAGTTCCGCGCAGCGGTGGCCAATCACCACCCCCAGCTCACCGTCGTCACCGGCTTGATGGCGCTCGACGGCTCCCTCGAAATGTTCAGCTGATCGCTCCCGGAGCCGCCGGCCGGCCGGGCGTGCGGCGCCACGGACGGGTCAACGCCCGGACAGGCGGATCGGCTGCCCGCCGACCCGCGCATTCGCCTGCAGATAGGCGATCAGCTCGGGCATCGAATAGCGGCGGTTTTGCGCGATCGTCTCGGTCGGGCCCCAGCCCTGCAGATCGGCGGGCGCGGCATGGAGCACCGAGCCCTCGTCGCAGCGCAGCGAGCCCAGCAGGAACTCGTCGACGATGTGGCTGCCGAGCTCGCCGAGACGCTGGCTCTCTTCGGTGGTTTCGGCTTCGGCGAGCACAAACAGCCACAGCGGCGTGCGCGCTCCCAGCGCCTGCGGCGGAAACCCGGCGCCTTCGAGGCGCGCCGCCAGGCGGGCTTTGACCGCGGCGGTGGCGTCATGAAGACCGCGAATGCGCTGCTGGGCGTAATGTTCTGCCTCCTCGCCGGTGGCGAGGCCGACCGCGCCGGTCATCACCGAGGTCGGCTCGGACGCGCGCAGCAGGTTGCGGCGCGCCAGGTTGCGCTCGGACGGAGTGTCTGTGCCGTCCGGCGCCGGTCCGGGCGGGAGCGCCGCGATCGGCAACGAGAAGAGCTTGTCGGAGATCAGGGTGTCAAGCGGCCGCGTCGCCTGCGCGGTCTCGCCGCCAACATCGAAGAAATAGCTCCAGTCGATGACGTCGCCGGGCTGCAAGGGGTTGTCGCCGACGAGGCCGGCGGTTTCGGGCTGCCCGGCCCCGGCGAAAAGCGGGCGCGGCTGGCCGGTCAGGATGTTGCCGGCAGCGTCGCGCACAACGTCATGCAGCACGTAGGCGTCGCGCACCAGCGAATGCCCGAGGCGGAAAGCCGCGACCGCGAATTCGTGCGGGATGCGGATTACCGCGTCGGCGCCCAAGCCCGGCGTGCACTGGTAGAGAAAGGTGTGGATCCCGGCCGGGGTGGGCAGGGTCGAGGTCGCGGATGCGCCGCGGGCGTAGGCATGCAGCGCACCGGGCGCCACCCGGTCCAACGCCGCTTCGGTTGAGAGGCGGGGCAGAAAATCGGTCGCCACGATCGTCTCGTAGGTCCACAGCACCTTACGGTGGCAGCCGTCAAAAGCGGCACCGATCTGCTGCGGGGTTGGCGCGGCCGCGCCGGCGAGCGCGCGGTCGACGCAGTCGTTGTGGGCGAGCTCGAACAGGTTCTGCAATTGCGAGAGCATCTTGTGCTCGCTGTTGCGCGGATCGGGGATCTGAGCGGTTCCAGCCGCATCGCGCTCGAAGTCAAAGCCGTCGATGACACCCGCCGCACCGCCCGAGCTCGGTGCGGCGACCTCACGCATCGCAAACCGGCCGGTATAAGCGCCGTTGCGCTGTTCGAACCACGGCGCGCCGACGGTGGTCAAGGTCGCGAAGTCGGGCACGCCGTAGACGCTGTCGAGGTCGAGCTTGGCGCTGTTGGCGCTCAATGCCGAGCCCGGTGCGCCGGCGTCCGCCACCGCCCGGCGCAACAGATCGGGGGTGATGCCGGCGGCGGCGAGGGTCGCGCGCAGCGCGGGGTCGCCCGCCGCCCTCTCGTTCAACGCGCCCAGCGCCGACAATGCGGTTGTCGTCCGGGTCACGTCGTGGTCGATGAACTGCCCGAAAAAGGTGTAGCCGGCCGGCAGCACGCCGTCGGGCCCGGTGTTGTCGTCGACAAACGGGCTGGCGCCGGTGCCGAGCGGCGCACCGCTGATCGCGCGCAGGGTCGCGGTGTCCTCGACCGGGTCGCACAGCCGGCCGGGCGGGTGCGCGGCACCCGGAGCCGGCGTGCCGCAGCTGGCAACGGCGCGCTCGGTGCGGCAGGCCTCGTAGCAAAACCCGTAGATCGAGGGGTCGGGCGGCGGCGCGGCCCCGCCGGGCGCGCTCTGCGACAAGGCCGGGCCGGTGCCGTGGCCGACGGCGAGCGGCGGCAGGATGCGCAGCACCCGCTCCAGCGCGGCCGGCGACAGCGGGGCCGCAGCGCGGTTTGCCGCATCCGGACCCGCAGTGCCGGCGGCGGGGTGGGGCCGCAGCACGTGCAGGAACAGGTCGAGATGAGGATGGGGCGAGGGTGGCGTCTGGGCGCCGGCCGGCCACCCCCACAACGCCGCAGCCCAGAGCAGGACAGCAAATCCAACTATTCTCTTCACGTGCTGCTTCCGCGAATAACGAGCAATTTTATTGGTAAACAGATCGCTTCAATGCCATTTGGTTTTATCAGAAAGGCAAAAGAACTTCTAGCCGATATCTAGGTTAAGGAAGACGGCGGGACCGCGTGTCAAGCCAATACCCGCCCGCATCGGCCTGGACGGCTGGGGCGCCGCCGTCGCGAGAAGCCGCGCGCCCGCCGGTCCAGCCCCGCCCTGCCGCCAACCTCCGCCCTCGGCGCGCGGCACAGCGACCGGCCGGTCCGGCCCGCGGCAAGCGCCGCGCCCCCGCGACCTCGCCGCGACCTCAGTGAAACCGCGGCTTGACCTCCTGGCACAACAGCTGCAGCGATTTCATGACCTTGTCGTGCGGGATCCGAGTGCCGCAGTTCATCTCGGCGAGGATGCCGTCGAGCCCGAGCTCTTCCTTCAAGCCCAAGAGCCGGTCGGTTACCTGGTCGGGGGTGCCGACGATGATCTTGTCGCGCAACGCCTCGTCATAGCTGATCGTCTGCAGCCGCCGCCCCCGCGCGGCGCGGTCCTCGACCGCGCGCACCCCGGCGCGGCTCGCCGAGTCTTCGAGGCGCTCGCCGAGATAGCGGTAGAAATACATGATGCTTTCTTCGGGCTCGGCGCGCGCCTGCGCGGCGGTCTCGGCGACATAGACCGGAGCACGCAAAAACACCTTGCCCTCGCCCGGATGGCCGCCCGCCTTCCACCCCTCGCGATAGGCCTTGATGTTGGGGCCGAGCTCCTCCAGCGTGCCGAGGCGGACGGCGACAAAGACGCCGTGGCCGAGCTTGCCGATCGCCGGGAAGGTGTCGGGGCTGTTGGCGGCGATGCGGATTTCGGGCCACGGCTTTTGATAAGGCTTCGGCGTCAGCCGCACATTGTCGAATTTGTAGAACTGGCCGGAATAGGAAAAGCTGTCCTCGGTCCAGGCGCGCTTCAATATTTCGAGGGTCTCGGCAAAACGCTCGCGGCTCTCGCCGTAGGGCACCCCATAAGCCTCGTAGGTGCGCGGAAAACCAGAGCGCCCGACGCCAAAGATCAGCCGGCCCTGGCTGATCTGGTCGACGGTGGCGGCCTCCTCGGCGATGCGCAGCGGGTGGCACAGCGGCAGCACCTGGACGCCGGTGCCGATCTTGATCCGCTGGGTGCGCGCGGCGATGGCGCTGGCGATGGTCAAGGGTGCGGCACAGACCGAGCGCTCCGGGGCGACGTGGATCTCGGCCAGCCACATCGCGTCGAGGCCCCAGCGCTCGGCGGCGTCGACCTGGGCGAACAACTCGGCAAAAGCCGCCGGCTGGCTCGTCCCGGCCGGGCATTGAAACTCGTGGAACATACCAAACTCGAACGGCATCCTGTTCTCCTTCCCGCACGCAACGGCGGTTGCCCGCACCGCCCGGAACCCCGTATAAGGTGCGCCGCCGCAGACGATGACCGCTCGCCGAGAGGTCGCTCGAGCGCCGCCGACCTGCACCTTAGGTGCGTTCGTGCGTTGTTGCCAGACCAGAAATCAGGCCGTCACGGCAGCCGCTTAGCCCAGCTACCGCGGTTCGCGGCGCGGCGGCGACAGGGGGCGTGTGATCGCGTTCCCAAATTCCCGTGCAACCACGCGCTAACCGCGAATTTCCCCGCCCGCAGGCTCAAATAAACAACAGCAGCAATGGTTTAATGAAAACCAGAGCCGCAAACACCGGGGAGTCCTTTTTGTGCTAACCGGGAATTGTTTCACCCCAACCGGGAATTTCACGCAAATTCCGCTATGGCAAGCCGGTGCGCTCCTGCTGGTTCGATATCTTACCCGCTCTATCTGCCGGGCGATCCTGAATGGCGAAGCCAAGGGACGTGCGAGAGCGTCGGGCGACGACGGAGACGGATCGGGCCCAACCCTGCGGCTTTGTCCGGCTGCGGTTCGCGACAGCAGAAGGGGCGGGCCGCAGCCCGCCCCATTTGGTGCTTTTCAGCTTGTTAACGGGAGGCCCTCAATCACCAGACCGCTAAGCTTTGGCCTAATAACCTCTCGTCAGAGGCACCGTCGTGCAATCTACAGAGGATATCCCTTTAAGTCAACTGCAATCACGAGTGAGAAGGGATCATGGACCAAAGATCTCAAGTAGGGACGAAGACCTGACGAAAATTTGACGGCACCTGAGTGATAAACACTAGAGCAGCGTGATTGCAATTCGGTTCGGAGGGTGGAGGTTCGTCAGGTGCTCCAGCATGTCTGGCGATCAAGTGCCGACCGCAACTCCACAAACTCCAACTGTCCGCGATTCGCAGGTGGATGCCGTGGAACGAGAGGAAGATTACGAGGAGCTGCTTCGATAGGTCAAGGAGCTTGTGGAGAGAACAATAAGAAGCTTGACGGGCTAAGCTGTACAGGCACGACGGCCGGCAGAGCCGCGGGTCCAAGCGCGGCGTGCAGGGGGCGAGGCCCCGGCTTCCGTGTGCCAAAGCGGGGCCCAGCCGGGATCAGCCTCGCCCCCGCCCCGGCGCCTGACAGCGCGCAACAAAAATAGGGGAATTATCCCTTTGACATAGGTGGAAGCTAGGGGTATGGTTTGTCTCGTCACGGAGATACGCCATGAACCTCACCGATCCGATTTTCACCAACGAAGAAGCAGCCCGCCGGCATTTTGAAGCGATCCGCTGGCCGAACGGTCCCTTCTGCCCGCATTGCGGGTCGACTGAGAAGGTCTATCGGCTCAATGGAAAGTCTCATCGGGCCGGGCTCATCCACTGCAACAACTGCGACGAGGCGTTCACCGTTACGGTCGGCACGGTCATGGAGCGGAGTCATGTGCCGCTCAACAAGTGGGCGCTGGCCTATCGGTTGATGTGCTCCAGCAAAAAGGGAATGAGCGCGCACCAGCTCCATCGTTCGCTTGGCGTGACCTACAAGACCGCATGGTTCATGGGGCACCGCATCCGCGAAAGCATGCGCGACCTCCACCCGGAGGCGCTTGGCGGGGAAGGCAAGACGGTCGAAATCGACGAAACATTCGTAGGCGGCCTGGAGAAGAACAAGCACCGCAGCAAGCGCCAGCATGCCGGAACCGGCGGGGCAGGCAAAGAAGCCGTGTTCTCTTTGGTCGAACGTGGCGGGCAGGTGCGCTCGCACCACGTCCCGGCTGTGACTGCCGCTACTCTGCGTCCGATCCTCACAGCTCAGGTTCACGAAGCCACTTTTGTCATGACCGACGAAGGCGCTACGGCAAAAAGCCTCGGGCGTGGCTTCAATAAACATGGTATGGTAAATCATAGCATTGGAGAATATGTCCGAGACGATATCCACACTAATACGATCGAGGGATACTTCTCGGTTTTTAAGCGCGGCATCTATGGCGTCTATCATCATGTCAGCCAGGAACATCTAAAACGGTATTTGGCTGAATTCGATTTTCGTTATAACGAGCGGATCGCTTTGGGCGTTAACGACATTGAGCGTACCGCAAAAGCGATCAGGGGCGCAGAGGGCAAGCGGTTGACGTACCGGCAACCTCGTCAAGCGCAACCGACTTGAACGTGAGATCAAGCACCTTCGCCAACTCTTGCAAATCATCGATCGCCTTTGACCGCCTTGTCCTTCTTGGGGGGTTCGCGTTTCGACGATTTGCCGCTCTTGCCGACCATCTCCTTCTGCGGCTTTGGTGGGGTCGTGAGGGCGCGGCGCAGCGCCTCGTTCATGCGTCGCGTCGCCTCTTCGTCGCTATATTCATCTCCCTCCGGCTTCATAGGTGTGTATCTCGAACGATTAGATGCTGCCATTTGCTCGGCATCCCGCTGTAGTTGGTCCGTGGCGGCGGTAATGCCTCGGGTATCGAAGGGAACATCCGCCACTCTCTCCCGGCGAATTGTAGGAAACAATGATTAGGATTCAAGCGCTCCTGAACGCCCATCACCTCACCGACAGTTTCGCCACGATGATCTTTTTCCTGCACTACCCGCACTGTATAATATTTCACGGATATTATTGACGGTGAGCGCGCCAGGAAGCGATCAGCCAGATGAAGCATGTCATCAGCAAAACCTTCATTTTCGATCCACATTCGGGGTACCTTCACAAACACAATGCCTGGTACATTTTCAGGCAATTGTGCTTTAGCCGCGCTGAATGACTGTTCGATGGTTCGTAGCTTAATTCTGGTTTCCTCTAATTTGCATTTTGTTTCGGCGTTTACTTCGAAGCCATCAGAAAAGGTTATTGAAAGATCATAATCTCTTTTTTTCACGTACGACTGTGTAACGAACTTGAAAACTAACCCTCGGTCGATGGCTTGCGTGTAAAGCAATCGACCGATTTCTAATGCGGCATATGTAGATTCAATTTGCCCCGCATAAAGATCGACAAGACATGTCTCAAATCCTTCTATTTTTTGGAAATTGAACAGCATTTCCGACAGCATGATTCTCCGCATTCTCTGCGTTTCTCGGAGTCGCGGAGTATTGTCATCACATCGCAAAAACCCGCGCTTAGATGTCATAAGATGATCTTGTACCCAGTCCGGGCCAAAGAACTTTGTCAACACCGCTATTGCCAACTTGTCCGATCTCGCTGTAATTGTTTCACTCATGCGAAATGGAATGAGGCTATTTAAAATCCGCACTGATTCGATCGTTACTCTTGGAAAAACGCGTCCGCCTCGTCGCTTTTTAACCATTCAAATATCTCTCGCATGGCAGATGCGCCGTCCTCTGCCAAGACATGATGACCGAGAGAAGTGAGTATGATGCGAGCGCGTCCGTTCCGCATGTGAGGTTTTTTCACCCATCCGTAGCGCTCCAAACTCTCGACAAGTTCCCCATCGGCTACGCTCCCACGAAGAACGATCACTCGCAATGCTTCAACCAAGTCCGCAGTTTTTGGCGGGGCGCTCATCGCGCACCCGCCTTGCGCCGGCCTGTCGCCGACACACTACATCTTGTATTGCCTATGTCAAAGGGATAATTCCCAAAAATAGGACAGGAGATGGCAGGAGACAAATACCCTTACCGGCTCGGGCTCGATGTCGGGTCGAATTCGCTCGGCTGGTTCGTGGTGCGGCTCGACGGCGAGGGCCGGCCGGTCGGGTTGGGACTGGGCGGCGTGCGCATATATCCGGACGGGCGCGACCCGCAGTCCAAGAGCTCGAACGCGGTGACCCGGCGGGTCGCGCGCGGGTCGCGGCGGCGGCGCGACCGTTACCTGAAGCGCCGGACAAACGTCATGGGCTTGCTCGTCGCGCACGGGCTGATGCCGGCGGGTATGGCGGAACGCAAAAAGCTGGAACAGCTCGACCCGTTCGAGTTGCGCGCGCGGGCGCTCGACGAAGCGTTGCCGGCGCATCATGTCGGGCGCGCATTGTTTCACCTGAACCAGCGGCGCGGCTTTTTGTCCAACCGCAAGACCGAGAAGGAAGACAGCGAAACCGGGGCGATCAAAGAGGCAGCCGGCAAGCTCGAAGCGGCGATGCAAGCGACGGGCGCCCGGACGCTCGGCGAGTTTCTGCATGGACGGCACCAGAAGCGCGAATTCGTCCGCGCGCGCAACCGCAGCGCCGAGGGAAAGGCGGAGTACGATTTTTATCCGACCCGGCAGATGGTCCGGGCCGAGTTCGACGCGATCTGGGACAAGCAGGAGGTATTCCATCCGGCAATGACGCCGGAGGCGCGCGCGGCGATCGCGGAGGACATCAACGGCATATTCTATCAAAGACGGCTAACGCAGCCGCCGGTCGGGAAATGCGCGCTCGATCCGGCGCATGACAATAACGACGCCGACGGTTTTCGCTGCCCGTGGGCGCACCCGCTGGCGCAGCGCTTTCGCATCTGGCAGGAGGTGCGCAACCTCGCGGTCGAGGATGCGGGGCGAAAATCGCGGCGGCTGACCAAGGAGGAAGGCGACAAGATCGCGCTGGCGCTCATTCAAAACAGCAAGGTGTCATTCGCCAAAACACTCAGCCTGCTGAAATTGCCGTCGGACGCCCGGCTCAACTTCGAAAGCGACAAGCGGCGCGAGCTGAACGGCGACGAGACCGCGGCAAAGCTCTCGCACAAGGCGTTGTTCGGCAAGGCGTGGCGGGGTCTTCCGTTGCCACGGCAGATCGAGATCGTCGAGCGGCTGCTGGCCGAGGAAGACGAGGGGCGGATGGCCGCCTGGCTGACGGCAGAGGCGGGGCTCGATCGGGAAGCGGCACATCGAGCGGCTAACGCTTTTCTACCCGACGGGCACTGCCGGCTCGGCCTGCGCGCGATCCGGAAGATCCTGCCGTTTATGGAGGCCGGGAAAAGCTATCCCGATGCCGCAAAGGCGGCAGGCTACGATCATGCGCAGCTCCCCACCGGTGAAATGTCGCTAAACGGCTATCTGCCGTATTACGGAGAATGGCTGCCGGACGACGTGCTTGGCTCCGGCGATCCGCATGATGGCAAGGAGAAGCGCTGGGGGCGGTTTCCGAACCCGACCGTGCATATCGGGCTCGGGCAATTGCGCCGCGTCGTCAACGCGCTGATCCGGCAATACGGCCCGCCCGGCGAGATCGTCGTCGAGATGACCCGCGATTTCAAATTGTCGCCGCGGCAGGTGACGGAAATAGAGAAGGAGCAGGCCGGCAACCAGCGCCGCAACGAGGCGCGGCGTGCCGAACTCGTCAAGCTCGCGCAGCAGGTCAACGCGCGAAATCTCCTAAAGATGCGGTTGTGGGAGGAATTGAACCCGCGCGACCCACTCGATCGCTGCTGCCCTTATACGGGGGAGAAGATCTCGATCGCCCGCTTGTTGTCGGAGGAGGTCGACATTGACCATCTGATCCCATTCCAGCAGAGCTGGGACGACAGTGCGGCGAACAAGATCGTGTGCCTGCGCCACGCCAACCGCGCCAAGCGTAAACAGACGCCTTTCGCAGCTTTCGGCGGCAACCCGATGATCAACGGGCATCCTTATGATTGGGAGCAGATTTCGGCGCGCGCCGCCGGACTGCCGCGGAACAAGCGCTGGCGGTTTCAGCCCGACGCGATCGAGCGGTTTGAGGCGATGGGCGGATTTCAGGCGCGGCAATTGAACGAAACCGGCTGGCTTGCCCGCTCGGCCAAGCAATACCTCGCCGCGGTGACGGCCCCCAACAAGATCTGGGTGTTGCCCGGCAAGCTCACCGCGATGATCCGCGGCAAATGGGGGCTGAACACCTTGCTGCCGGACCACAATTACAGCGACGCGAAGAACCGCAAGGACCATCGCCACCACGCGATCGATGCAATGGTGGCGGCATTGACCGACCGTTCGCTGCTCCAGCGCATGGCGAGCGCCTATGACGAGGAGCGCGAGCGGATCGAGGTGCCCCTGCCCTGGCCGAGCCTGCGCGATGACCTCGATGCAAGGCTCAAGGCGATGACCGTGTCGCACAAGCCCGACCACGGACTGAGATCGGAGACCGGCGCGAACCCTGCGATGCGGAAAACATCGGGGCGGCTGCACGAGGACACCGCGTATGGCTCGGTCAAGAACCCGGAAAAGGAGGGGGCCAATCTCGTTTACCGCAAGAATTTCGGGTCGCTGAACGAGAAGGGGATCGAGCAGATACGCGACCGCCGGCTGCGTGACCTGGTCAAGGCGCATGTCGAGAGCGAAAAGGCGGCAGGCCGGGATTTGAAGTCGGCGCTGCAGTCTTTTGCCGGCCGCAGCGACATCCCGGGCTTGCCCGGCGGCGTTCGGCATGTGCGGCTGGTAAAGCCGGAGAAGCCGGAATATCTGGTAGCGGTGCGGGACAACACCGGCCACCCCTATAAATCCTACAGTGCCGGAAAGAACGCGTTCTTGGAAATCTTTGAGACTTGCGACGGCGAATGGCGAGGTGAACCCGTCACAATCTTCCAGGCGAATCAGGGAAAGATCGGGTGTCAGTGGCCAAGCGATTTTCCTGGCGCCAGATTGATCATGCGGGTGTTCAAGGGCGATTTTGTCCGAATAGATCATGAAGGTAAGACAAAATTAGCGACCGTGGAGCGATTGGAGCCTTCGGCCAAACGGCTGCGTCTGGCCGAGAACAATGAAAGTGGCTCCTTGCAGAAGCGGCACGACGACAGAGCGGATGGTTTCAGTTGGATTTTTGGTTACTACCACAAATTGAAGGAGTGGCACGCCGAGGCGGTGCGGGTGGACGAGATCGGCCGGGTGTGGCGGTTGCGGCCGCAACAGGCGCCGGCATCATAGGGCGAGGGTGCCGTGGTCGGGCGCGTTGTCGAAATCGCCACCGACGGGCGGCATCTCTCGGTCTATCGCGGCTTTCTGGTGATCGCCGACGGCGGCGCGGAGATCGGCCGGATCGCGATGGACGAAATCGCGGCGGTGGTCGCGAACGCCCACGGCCTCGGCTACACCAACAATGCGCTGGTCGAGCTGTCGCGGCGCGGCGTGCCGGTCGTGCTGTGCGGGGCCAACCACATGCCGGCGGCGATTGTCTGGCCGGTTGATGCGCACCACGTCCAGACCGGGCGGATGAACGACCAGGTAGCCGCCAGCCTACCGTTGAAAAAGAGGCTGTGGGCGCAGCTCGTGCGCGCCAAGATTCTGGCGCAGGGCGCGACGCTGGCGGCGGTCGGCGCGCCTAGCGGCGGGTTTTACCTGCTGTCGCGCAAGGTGCGGTCGGGCGACCCAGCCAATGTCGAGGCGGAGGCGGCGCGGCGCTATTGGCCGCTGTTGCTCGGCCGGGATTTTCACCGCGACAAGAACGCCAAGGGAGTCAATGGTCTATTGAATTACGGCTACGCCGTGCTGCGCGCCGGGGTGGCGCGGGCGGTGATGGCGGCGGGGCTGCATCCGGGCTTTGGGCTGATGCATTCCAACCGGTCCAATCCGATGGTGCTGGTCGATGATCTAATGGAGCCGTTTCGGCCCGTCGTCGACCGCGAAGTACGCCGCCTGATCAGCCTCGGCGCCGTCGAGGTCGATCCGGCGGCGAAGGTGGTGCTCGCCCGCGTCATGGTCCTCGATCTGCCGACCCCCATCGGGATGAGCCCGCTGTTGCTTTGCGCGGAGCGGCTGGCGCACTCGCTGGCCCGCGCCTTTGCCGGGGAGGCGAGCCGGCTCGACTTGCCGAATGCCGCGCTGCCGCTCGAAGCCTGATTTAGGCCTGAGCTTACCGAAGCTGGCAGACACCGGCGGTGCAGGACAAGCGCCCCACCCTACCGGGCGCCCTCAGCGGCTATCGAATCATGTGGATGTTCGTTTTGTTTGACCTGCCTGTCGGAACCCGAAGCGAGCGCAAGGCGGCGACGCGGTTCCGCAAGGACCTGCTCGATCTCGGCTTCGAGATGAGCCAGTATTCGGTGTATTTGAAGTTTTGCGCCGGAAAGGAGCAGGGCGACGCCTTGGCGCGCCAAATCGAATCACAGATGCCGGCCGCGGGGAAGGTGCACATTGTCACCATCACCGACAAGCAATACGAGAACATCCGCACCTATCGTGGACGAAAGCGTGAACCACGATCGAGAATGCCGGACCAATTGGCGCTGTTTTGACCGGCCGAAACATCGTTCCGAGCCGCTTGGCGACAAAGAAAAGGCCCTGATTTCAGGGCCTTGATGCAGGATGGACTATAGCGGTCTGGTGATTGAGGGCCAACCGCAACTAGCGGCCGCGGTCATGCCGCGAGCAATCGACTATAGCGGTCTGGTGATTGAGGGCCAACCGCAACAGCGACGGATCGCCGATGCTGTCGACGCCGACTATAGCGGTCTGGTGATTGAGGGCCAACCGCAACGAGCGTCGCGCGATGCCGCGTGCATGACGCGACTATAGCGGTCTGGTGATTGAGGGCCAACCGCAACGCGATCGCTGCAGCGTCGCTCGACGCACTATAGCGGTCTGGTGATTGAGGGCCAACCGCAACGACGGTCCGACGTGACGCACTATAGCGGTCTGGTGATTGAGGGCCAACCGCAACGACGATGCCGATGGCCACTATAGCGGTCTGGTGATTGAGGGCCAACCGCAACACGGCCGAGCGTGACGTTGCGAGCGCACTATAGCGGTCTGGTGATTGAGGGCCAACCGCAACGCGTCGACGGTCAGCGTCGGTGTCGACGACTATAGCGGTCTGGTGATTGAGGGCCAACCGCAACCGCAGGCGTCGACTGGTCGCGCCGTGCATCACTATAGCGGTCTGGTGATTGAGGGCCAACCGCAACCGCGATGCGTTCGACGATGTCGCGCATCACTATAGCGGTCTGGTGATTGAGGGCCAACCGCAACATCGCGGCAGCGAGCGTCAATGCTAGTCGACGCACTATAGCGGTCTGGTGATTGAGGGCCAACCGCAACTGCGCCGTGCAGCACCGTCATGGCGCAGACTATAGCGGTCTGGTGATTGAGGGCCAACCGCAACGACGTGGCGTGCGCATGCCGCGACTATAGCGGTCTGGTGATTGAGGGCCAACCGCAACCGGATGGCGTCAATGCCAGTCGCCACTATAGCGGTCTGGTGATTGAGGGCCAACCGCAACTGCATAAGGGCCACATCGTAGCCATCTGGGCATTACTATAGCGGTCTGGTGATTGAGGGCCAACCGCAACTGCATAGCGAACGTCCAAGTTGTCGAGCTGACTATAGCGGTCTGGTGATTGAGGGCCAACCGCAACAGCTTGGAGCGCGTCCGTGCGCAGGGCCGTAACTATAGCGGTCTGGTGATTGAGGGCCAACCGCAACCAGTCACCGCACGTCGTGATGAGATCGTCAACTATAGCGGTCTGGTGATTGAGGGCCAACCGCAACGTCGGCGAAGTTGCATCAGGACGGCGACAGCACTATAGCGGTCTGGTGATTGAGGGCCAACCGCAACGCGAGCGGCGGGTGACAGCCCGCAGGGGGCTGTCACCCGCCGCTGCGCTTCGCTTGTCTGCTGCCAACGCGATGATTCGGGCAGACGCCCACGGGCACCGGCAGGTACGACGGTAACATGAGTTTTTGCTACAACAAATCGCGGAGCATGGCGAGGAGGGGTTTGTCGGCGGGGGGCATCGGGTAGTCGGCGAGACGGGCGGGGCGGACCCAGGAGAGGTGCTGGCCTTCGCGCGGGGTCGGGATGCCGGTCCATTTGCGGCACACGTAAAGCGGCATCAGCAGGTGAAAATCGGGGTAGGCGTGCGAGGCGAAGGTGAAGGGGGCAAGACAGCTCGCCGCGACGTCGATGCCGAGCTCCTCGGCGAGTTCGCGGATCAGCGCCGCCTCGGGGGTCTCGCCGGGGTCGACCTTGCCGCCCGGAAACTCCCACAGCCCGGCCATTGCCTTGCCCGCCGGGCGCTGCGCCAGCAGGACGCGGCCGTCGGCGTCGACCAGCACAACGGCGGCGACGAGGACCAGCGGCGGGTTCGAGGCCGATTGCGAGGAGACCATGGCCCCCACCCTAACCCTCCCCCGCGGGCAGGGGAGGGAATTGAAGGAGGCGCCGGCGCGAGATCGATCGCGACATGCCCAATGGCCCTTCCCCGCAGGTGATTGAGAGGCGGCCGCGGCGCCGGCGCTCAGCTGCGGTAGCTGCCGTTGATGTCGACATAGCCGTGGGTCAAGTCGCAGGTCCACACCGTGGCATTGCCGGGGCCGATGCCGAGATCGACCGCGATCAGGATTTCGCGGCCGGCCATGTGGGCGGCGACCGGGGCCTCGTCATAGCCGGGGACGGGCCCGCCCGCGGCCGCGATCCGAACCCCGCCGACGGTGATCGCGAGGCGGTCGCGGTCGGCGGTTTCGCCGGCCTTGCCGACCGCCATGACGATGCGGCCCCAATTGGCGTCGCCGGCGGCGATCGCGGTCTTGACCAAGGGCGAGTTGCCGATCGAAAGCCCGATTCGCCGCGCCGCCCGGTCGCTCTCGGCCCCGGTCACGTCGATCGTGACAACTTTTTCGGCACCCTCGCCGTCGCGTGCGACCTGCCGGGCGAGGTCGGCCATGACCGCATCGAGGGCGGCGCGGAACCCGGCGAGCCGGTTGTCGTCGGCGCTCGCGACCGCGGCGTGACGCGCCGCGCCCGTCGCGCACAACAGCACCGTGTCGCTGGTCGAGGTGTCGCCGTCGACCGTGACGCAGTTGAACGAGCGCTCGTTCGCGGCGGCGAGGAGCAGCTGCAGCACCGGCGGCGGCAGGGCCGCGTCGGTGAACAGAAAGGCGAGCATCGTCGCCATGTCGGGCGCGATCATGCCCGAGCCTTTGGCAAAACCGCTGATCCGCACCGGGACGCCGTCGATCGCGGCGGTCGCGGTCGCCCCTTTGGGAAAGGTGTCGGTGGTCATGATCGCCCGCGCCGCCGGTTCCCAGGCCGCGTCGTCGAGCCGGCCGGCGACGGCCGGGAGCGCCGCCTCGATGCGGTCGGCGGGCGGCGGCTCGCCGATGACACCGGTCGAGGCGATGTAGACTTCGCGCGGGTCGCAGGCGAAGAGCCGCGCCGCGGCCGCGGCGGTGCTCTCGACGACCTGCCGTCCGGCGCGGCCGGTAAAGACGTTGGCGTTGCCGGAATTGACGACGATCGCGCGCACCCGGCCGCGCGGCAGGCATTCGCGGCACCAGGTCACCGGCTGGCCCGGCATCGTCGACTGCGTGAAGACGCCGGCGACGGTGCTGCCCGGCGCGAGCTCCGCCAGCATCAAATCGTCGCGCCCGGCATAGCGGATGCCGGCCGCAAAGGCGGCAAGGCGCACCCCGGCGATTGGCGGCAAGGCGGGAAAGCCGGCGGGCGCCAGCGGCGAGACGGCGGCGGCGGTCATGGCGACCTCATCGTCGTGTTGTGCTATTTGGCGGCCGGCAGCGGCTTGCCGTTGAGGGCGAAGGCCTCGATCTTGGCGTCGCCGCGCAACGCCTTGATCTTTGCCTCGATGACGTCGCGGGCGAGCGTGCGGCTGATTTCGGCGCGGGCCTGGTCGAAGGTCGGCGGCGGCTTGACCCGGCGGTCGACGACCAGGATCACATGCCAGCCGAACTCGGTCTTGACCGGGGTCTTGGTGTACTGGCCCGGCTGCAGCGCAAAGGCCGCGGCGGAGAAGGCCGGGACCATGTCGTCGCGGCTGAAATAGCCGAGGTCGCCGCCCGAGGCCGCCCCGGGGTCGGTCGAGTATTTTTTGGCAAGGGTCGCGAAATCCGCCCCTTTGTTGAGCTGGTCGATGACCGACTGCGCCTCGGCCTCGGTCTTGACCAGGATGTGGCGGGCATGAACCTCCTCGCGCGCCGGCTTGTCCTGGATGTATTTCTGGTAAGCCGCCTTGAGCTGGTCTTCGCTCTCCGCCCCCTTCAGCAATTGCTCGACATAGGCCTGCTGGATCAGCCGGTCCTGAAACATCTTCAGGCGGCGCACGACCTCAGGGTCCTGGTCGAGATGCTCCTTGCGTCCGGCTTCGGCGACCAGCATCCCGTCGATCAGGCGCTGGAGCAGCATCGGGTAGATTTGGGCGAGCGGCAGCTTCTGCGCCTCGGGCGGCAGCGCCTGCTGCGCCGCTTCGACATCGGAAAGGCGCAGCTCGGCGCCGTTGACGCGGGCGACGACCGTGCTGCCGGGCGGCAGAGCCGCGCTCGGGGGCGTGGCGGCGCTCGGGGGTGCGGCGGCGGGCGGCGGCGGGGCGGTCGCCGGCTCGGCGGCGGACGCCGGGAGCGCGGCAAGGCCGGCGGCAAGCGCCAAGGCCAGCGCCGCGGCGCAGAGGGAACGGGACAGCATTGCGAAAGACCTCGGGCAGGACAGCAGCCGCGCAGCGCTGCGGTGCGACGGCGGCATCAATACATATCGGCGCGGGCGCGGACAAGCGACCGGATCAAGACGCCCGCCCGCCGATCGGGAACTCGGGGGCGGCTCGGACGGGGCGGCTCGGACGGGCGGCTCGACCCGGCCCGGCGGCCTGACGAATTGACACATCGGGTGCAGCGGCCTATCTGTGCCGCAGTCGCCGTGCGCACCCATTTTCCCACTCGCAACCGTTTTTTGAGGCTGCCATGCTCGGTGCCCTAGCCCGGCGGCTGTTCGGCTCCGCCAATGACCGCTACGTCAAGAGCCTCGCGCACATCGTGGTGGCGGTCAACGAGCTGGAGCCGGAGCTGACGGCGCTGTCGGATGACGAGCTGCGCGCCCGGACCGCGCAATTCAAGCGGCAATTGGCCGACGGCGCCGAGCTCGACGACATCCTGCCCGACGCGTTTGCGACGGTGCGCGAGGCCGCCAAGCGCACCCTCGGCCAGCGCCATTTCGACGTGCAATTGATGGGCGGGATCGTGCTGCACCGCGGCATGATCGCCGAGATGAAGACCGGCGAAGGCAAGACCCTGGTCGCGACCCTCCCGGTTTACCTGAACGCGCTCGCCGGCAATGGCGTGCACGTGGTGACGGTCAATGACTATCTCGCGCGCCGCGACGCCGAGTGGATGGGACAGGTCTACCGTTTTCTCGGTCTCTCGGTCGGCGTTATCGTCCACGACCTCGACGACAACCAGCGCCGCGAGGCCTATGCCGCCGATGTCACCTACGGCACCAACAACGAGCTCGGCTTCGACTATCTGCGCGACAACATGAAGTTCCGGCTCGAGGACATGGCCCACCGGCCGTTTCACTATGCCATCGTCGACGAGGTAGACTCGATCCTGATCGACGAGGCGCGCACGCCGTTGATCATTTCCGGCCCGACCGAAGACAATTCCGAGCTTTACATTCAGGTCGACAAGCTGATCCCGGCGCTCGATCCCGACGACTACGAAAAGGACGAGAAGCAGCGCACCGTCGCGCTGACCGAATTGGGGGTCGAAAAGATCGAGGCGACGCTGCGCAGCACGGCGTTGATGACCGCCGGCAGCCTCTACGACATCCACAATGTCGGGCTCGTCCACCACGTCAACCAGGCATTGCGGGCGCACAAATTGTTTGCGCGCGACACCGACTACATCGTCAAGGACGACAAGATCATCATCATCGACGAGTTCACCGGCCGGATGATGGAAGGACGGCGCTATTCGGAAGGGCTGCACCAGGCGCTCGAGGCAAGAGAAGGTGTGACCGTCCAGAACGAGAACCAGACGCTCGCCTCGATCACGTTCCAGAACTATTTCCGGATGTACCCGAAGCTCGCCGGCATGACCGGCACGGCGATGACCGAGGGCGAGGAATTCGGCGACATCTACAAGCTCGAGGCGATCGAGATCCCGACCAACGAGCCGGTTCGCCGCGAGGACACCGACGACGAGGTCTACCGCTCGACCCGCGAGAAATACGACGCGATCGTGCAGCAGGTGCTCGAATGCCGCGAGCGCGGGCAGCCGGTGCTGGTCGGCACCGTCAGCATCGAAAAGTCGGAGGCGCTGGCGGCGGCGTTCAAAAAGAGCAAGGTGCCGCACGCCGTGCTGAACGCCCGCTACCACGAGCAGGAAGCCCACATCATCGCCCAGGCCGGGCGGCCGGGCGCGGTGACGATCGCGACCAACATGGCCGGGCGCGGCACCGACATCCAGCTCGGCGGCAACCTCGACATGCGGTTGCGCACCGAGCTTGGGGCGGTGGCGGACCCGGCCGAGCGCGAGCGCCGCGCCGCGGCGATCCGCTCCGAGATCGAGACCGCACACAACGAGGTGGTGCAGGCCGGCGGGCTTTTCGTTGTCGGCAGCGAGCGGCATGAGAGCCGGCGCATAGACAACCAGCTGCGCGGCCGCTCAGGGCGTCAGGGCGACCCCGGCGCGTCCAAGTTCTTTGTCTCGCTCGAAGACGATCTGATGCGGATCTTCGGGTCCGAGCGGATGGATTCGATGCTCCAGCGCCTCGGTCTCAAGGAAGGCGAGGCGATCATCCACCCCTGGGTCAACAAAGCGTTGGCCAAAGCGCAGCAAAAGGTCGAGGCGCGCAACTACGACATCCGCAAGCAATTGCTGAAGTTCGACGACGTGATGAACGACCAGCGCAAGGTCGTCTACGAGCAGCGCCGCGAGATCATGAATTCGCGCGACGTCGCGGTGACCATCGCCGACATGCGCAACGAGACGATCGACGAAATGCTGGAGGCGGCGATCCCGGACAACGCCCTCTCCGAGCAATGGGATGTCGCGGGGCTGCACGCCGAATGCCTGCGGCTGCTGGCGCTCGACCTGCCGCTCGCCGACTGGGCCAAGGAGGACGGGGTCGACCGCGACGAGATGCGCGAGCGCGTGATGGCCGGCGCCGACCGCAGGATGGCGGAAAAGACCGCGAATTGCGGCCCCGAGCTGATGCGGATGGCCGAAAAAAGCCTGCTGCTGCAGCTCTTAGACCAGATCTGGAAGGACCATTTGCTGTCGCTCGATCATTTGCGGCAGGGGATCAACCTGCGCGCCTACGCCCAGCGCGACCCGCTCAACGAGTACAAGCGCGAGGCTTTCGAGCTGTTTGAGGGGATGCTGGTCAATTTGCGCCAGCATGTGACCTCGGTGTTGTCGCATATCGAGCTCAGGGTGCCGCAGCCGGCCTTTGCCGGGGCGATCGGCGAGCCCGAGGAGGCAATGGCCGAAGAGATGCGGGCGACCGGCACCACCGGTCGCGCGGCGCCGGCCCGCGGGCGCGCGGCGCGTCGCGGCAATATGGGCAATGGCGGGGGCGGCGGCGCCGGAAACGGCGCCGGCAGCTGGGCCGAGGGCAGCGAGACCCTGCGCACCGCGGCGGCGCCGCCGCGCGCACCCTGGTCCGGGACCCCGCGCAACGCCCCCTGCCCGTGCGGCTCGGGACGCAAATTCAAGCACTGCCACGGCCGGGTCTGACCCCTCCCCGTCTCGACAAGCCGAGGGCGCCCTGCTATAGAGCGCGTCGCCGCGCCGGGTGCATAGCTCAGTTGGTAGAGCAGCTGACTCTTAATCAGCGGGCCGTAGGTTCGAGTCCTACTGCACCCACCATCAAATCAAAGACTTATGCAGGCTGTCGACGAGCGCAGGGCGCCTTAGGTATCCCCAAGGTATCACCCGGATCGATTTCGCGGCTTCCGATACCCTGGCACTCCCGCAATCGCCGGCCGGGGTGTGTCGCCTCGCGCGTTAGGGGCTCGCAAATCCCCGCCGGTTGGGGGCAGCCGCAACAAGGTCCAGCCACGTACCCAGCCCCATTTCCTCGCGCGCGTGCGCGTGCGTACTGATGCGGCTAACATAAATTCCCGCCCCATCTCGCGTCTGCAACACGCCCCGACGCGGGGGATACGCTAGCCATCGGCCACCGCATCGCCCAACCGCCCCCTGCTAAGCCCATGATCCCGCTAGCGGCCGATAATCTGGGTGGGCGACATGACGTCAAGCGCTGCCGAGCATGCAGCTGGCCGGGATGCGGGTTACGCGCCGCTGGTTGCCCGACCGTCTGGCATCGTGCCATTTGCAACGGCGTTGTCGGCGCGGCGGAGGAGGCGCAAGACCTGCGCCGGCCCCCATTTCCGGCCTCGTGCCGAGGCGATGCCGCGCTCGTTCAGGGTGGCGGCGATTTGTCGAAGGTTGCCCGCGCGCTCTGAGTTCGGTGATTTCCGGTGCGAGGGTGAGCGCCCGGTTGTCGGCGCGGGCCGCGATAACGGCATTTGCCTGCATGGCCCCGTTTCGCTGCGCCTGCACGCGGCGGATGCTATGTTCCTCGGCGGCGTTTTGGACGATCACCGGTCCGTCCGGGCCGACGACGTACTTGGGAAATTCCTGGTGGCGATAAACTCGGGGCATCATCCTGTTGCGATCGGTGGCAGAACACGAGGGTTGCGGCCAGGTGCGACGCTGTCAAGGGCGGCCTCTCAGCCCATATTGACGCCATTATGACGCTGGACCTGACCGAAGAAGAGGCACGCATGCTGATCAAACACCTGAAGCATGCCATGGACACTGATCCTTACCCACTCGCCCCGCGCTTGTCGCCCCTGAAGTCGATCCTGGCGAAGCTGGAGCCACCACGCCGAAACCCGAACCGCTGCCGCCGCTGCGACCCGGCATGGCACCGTCGCGTGGTCAGGGACGGAGGAGGCGATGAACCTCGGAACAATCATCGCGGCACTTCACGACAGCGAAATCAATGGCGAGGTTTCGTGGTTCTTCGACAACACCTGGGCGGTGAAGCTCGGCGACCCGGCGAACGGATATGTCGCCGAGGCGGTCGTTGCTAGCGCCGAGGAGGCAGCCGAATGGTTGCGCGCGAATGCGGTGAGGCGCTATCCCCTCAGCCAGTTCGCGCGACTATATCCGCGCTCGGCGAACGATCCTTGAAACACACCGATGACGCTCGCCGGTGCCGCGGCGGCCCGTGTCCGGTTTATTGTTTGGTGCCTTGATTGCAGCTACCAGGTCGAGCCCGACCCCGCTGAGATGGCCGAGCGGTACGGCGCCGAGATGCCCGTCCCGGATTGGCACGCCCGGCTTGTCTGCGGCCGATGCGGGTCGCGGTGCGCTGATATGGTCGTGACGGGCGAGCGACGGTGAGAAGGCGAGCGATGGAGCAGGCGAAGGTTTTCGAAGATCGGCAACACCCGGCGGCTGCGAGGTCGCGATCTTATCCGGCCCCAGCGCCGGGCGCGCGCGCTCCGATACCTCGAGCATCAGTAACGTCCCCGTCGATCATCAGCGGAGGCGTGAGACGGTGACGGTATGTGTCGCCTGTTTGTGCAATTGGGCATATGGGCAGAATGATATAGGCCGTGCGGCTATAACTGCGTCCGACCGCCAGATCACCGCTGGCGATATAGAGTATGAGCCGCCACAACTAAAAATAAGCGTACAGGGCCGACGCGCTCTTATACTAGTGGCCGGCGATTACCCAACTCACACAGAAGCGTTAACCAGAGTCTCTAGGATCATATTGTCATCTGGAGAAGTTAGGCCAGAGCAAATAGCAGAAACGTATGCTGGTTGCTTAAGGGATGTTAAATTTGATAATGCGTGCGCCATTTATTTAGCGCCGCTAGGTCTGAATTCGTCGATTTTTTCGACGGGCGATGTTGCCGAGTCATTGCTCGGAACGCTTGCTAACAATGTAATGAATTATAAGGGGAAAAAAACCGAAGCCATTGTGGCCGCATCTGATAATAGCGGAGCCCATTTATATTTAATTGATGAAGAGTCGGTGGTCTCTTGCCACGACGATGTGGGCTTTGTTGCTATAGGGAGTGGCGCAAGCACGCCAAGTCTCAGCTAATTCAGGCATCATATGTCAACCGCACAGACTTCGACCTTTCTTGAGCAGATGCACGGAACCATAGAGGGGCTGAAAAATGCTTGGTGTAACAAGATCAGTCATGCTCAGGGTAAACTCACGCTGCTAACCGCAGACTTCAGCCCCGATGTCGCGGAGGAATCCTATTTGCCACGCGTGCCTTTATGAGGCGTCTTGCGACCGATGCCCCGGTTTCTGATGGTTGATGCGTCCGGCTTCGATACGATGACTTTCTCGAATGCGCGCTCGAAAGCTTTCCCTGTCTCGTCTGTACCGAGCTCGCGGGCGGCTTCGGTGAAGCGCTTCTATTGCTCCGGGTCGTCGGGTGGCAGCTTGGGCTTGCGAGGCATGACATCAAGGTATCACGGGGCGAGATTGTTCGCCACCCCTTCCGCCTTATCGCCCAATCGTTCATATGCCCTGACTTTAGCCTCCAGGCTTCCGCGACCGTTAATATCGGCACACAACGTCCTGATATTAACCAAATGCAGGGTTATCTCTTTCAGGGCTTGGTAAATGAAAAACCCCGATACGCAGACCGCCAAAAAGATCGCCCACTCAGCCAACATTTCTGCCTCCGAACAACTAACAGCGCTACGAGATTTTGAGAAGATGTGGATTGTTAGTTGGTTCCATGACCAAGCGCCCGTTGTGCCGAGCCAATTATCAAATCAATCTCGTTTCGTATCTGCTCACCCATTGCCGCAATTTGCGGACTTGCCGTTTGAGGAATTGTCTGCGCCAGCCGCTGATCCAAGCCGTCAGATATTTCTCGGAAAAGGGCTGTTTGGTCGCTGTTGGTGCGCGCTTGCGCGGCGAGCAAGCAGATTGTTACGTCGCGCAGCGCCAACAGCTTAAGCGTAAATGACTGGATGGTTTGCAAAATTTGGTTTTCATCGGGCATGGTTTCGCTCCTGGTGTGGTTGGCACCTTCCAGGATAGCGAGGCGGGACCGAGGCGTCATCGTTTCGGTCCCGCATCCTTACGCTGTTGCGCGACGAGTCGTTCGATAGGTGAGCCGCTTGCCCGTGATGCCGCTCAGGATATTGCCCGCGCGTTCAGTATCGTTCACGCCGAGCGCTATCCGGTTGTTATGTCGGAAATCGAACTCGGCAAGGTAGCGGTGCAAATGCTCCTCACTGACGTGCTGATAGACGCCATAGATGCCCCGTTTCAGCACGGAGAAGAAGCTTTCTGCGGTGTTGGTGTGAGCGTCGCCGCGCACGTATTCATCGGCGGAGTGAACGACGGTCCGATGGCTGGCGAATGCCTCGCCAATCTTCCAGTAGACGCCGCTTTCGCGGTATTATGCAGCAACCGCCACAAGCGGTCTGTTGCAAAATTGCCACATGATCGGGAGGTCGGTTAGGTAGGGAGGCGCGCCGTGCGCGCGCATCGGGCATTAGTGGCTCTAATTGTAATAATCATAAGCATCGTTATTATGCCTAGAGAAGGCAGGCATATATGGAGCAATGTCCAGGGCAAACCCCGTATGGTGCTCTTTCCCGTTCAGTTCTCTGTAGGTAATCTTCCCAAAAAAGACGAGGTCATCGGCGCGCCCTGGAGCGGGGCCCACTTGGCTAGTGTCTACGCCATCGCCTGGGGCTACATACCCAGGGCACATAAGATAAATCAGATTTCTGCTGTAATCTGGGATATCAGGCATAATTGCTTTCTCTTCTATTCTTGCGGAGATATCGTAAATAATTGCTGGCATTCTGCCGATGTTTTTGAGCTTGAGCGATATGTACCAGTCGTTTCGCAATCGTGGATTCTCCACTCTTGCCCCATTTGGGGCGACTGTCCATCCATGCGAATCCCGCCAAGTAATAGTTGCCCCTTCAAGGAAAATCCAAGGCCGTTCGTATTCAATCAAGGTGCGTGCGTCGGTAGCGTCAGCCGAGCGCCGGAGTTCTTGGGCTTGCGTAGTTGCGGCTTCGGCGGCGACAGTAGCCGCATCGGCCGCAGTCTTGGCGTCACTTATGCCTTCACGCATAAGCCTGAGTTGCCACAGGAACAGCCCCGCTTGAAATGCGGCAACGAGCGTGAGGACACAAGTGGCGGAGACAAGGCACAACGTATAGAACGCAACGGGATCATTCGTCGTCCGCTGCCAGAAGGATTCGAATGGCTAGTCCTTGCCGCCGCCGCCATCGGGTGCGTGATTGCTAGCATATTGGCGTTATTTTGTTAGTTTTGGCGTAATGGTGGACTAAGCTACGGTTCAATAGAGATAGCCATATAGATAAAAGCAGAGATCGGGTTAAAGCACACAAAGAGCAGTAAACTTGGTTAGGCGCCATCATTGCTCATAATTTAGAGATCAGCAAAGTTGAAGTTTTCGCGTCCGATCGCTTTCATAGTCACTAGGAGATATGTAGCGGAGAACGTACCGCAGTTAAGCTTAGCGGTGATCGAGGTAACGGTCTCCTCTAAGCAAAGATCCTAGAGCTAAGAGCCAGGTCCGCGTAGCTAACATCTGCATATTCCGGGGGAAGTCGGCCGGCAATACCGGAATGAAGTCAGCCACTGATTCCGATTTGATCTCAGCCATTCCGATTTGAAGTCAGCCACCCCCGAGAAGGAGTGGCAAGCGCTAGACCGCTGAGCAGCGCACAGCGCTCTGCTCGTCAAGAACGACGAGCGGAGTACCGATGCCAGCCGAGAGAGAGTCGATGCGAAGCGTACGCGAGATCCAGCGCTTGAAGCACAGCGGAGCGAGCGACCAGCAGATAGAACGGTCGCTGAGAATAAGCGCAGCACCGTCGGGCTGAGCTTGGAGCGCGCCGGCGCAGCGGGGCTGCGCTAACGTTGCCGGCGACGCTGACCGATCGCGAGCTGCAAACGATGCTGTATGCCGGCCACAGCAGCCAGCAAGGCACGCGGCGCAAAGCCGAGCTAGATAGGGTCTAAGTCCATCACGAGCTGCGCCAGCCCAGCGTCACGCTGAAGCTGCTGTGAGAGGAGTACCGGCAGCGCGCGCCGGACGGCTATCGCTACAGCCGGTGGTGCGAGCTGTACCACGCCTGAGAAGGAAACTGTCGCAACGATGCGCCAGGCCCAACCGTCGGGAGCGCCTGTTAGTCGATTACGCCGGCCAGACCGTCGATCTGATCGAGCTCGGCAGCGGCGAGATCCGCTCAGCGCAGACTTCGTCGCGGGCTGAGCGCCTCCAATTACACCTACGCCGAAGCGACGCTGAACCGAGCCTGCCGGATTGGATCAGCGCCCAAGTTCGAGCGCTCGCGTTTATCAGCGGCGTACCGGCGCAGTTGGGCCCGACAATCCGAAGGTCGGGTCGAACGCGCCGATTAGAACGAGCCCGGCCTCAACCGCACCTATCTCGATATGGCGAGCATTACAGCACGCGATCCTGCCGACGCGCAGCAGAAAGCGCGCGACAAGGCCAAGGTCGAGTCGCGGCTGGTAGTCGAGCGCTGGATCTTGGCGCGGCTCAGAAACCGCCGCTTTTCTCGCTCGCGAGCTGAACCGAGCGATCGCGAACTGGTGTCGATCTCAACGCGCGGCCGAGCGCCGCCTTAGCATCAGCCGGCGCGATCTCTTCATCGAACTCGAGCTCCAGCGCTGAAAGAGCTGCCGGCGAGCTCTACGAGTAGCCGAATAGCAGCAACGCCGAGTCGGACGAGATTACAGTCGACATCGAAGAGCACTACTACTCGGGCCGTATCGGCTGATCCGCGAACAGCTCGAGCGCGCATCACAGAGCGCACAATCGAGCTGTTCTGCAGGAGCGAACGCGTCGCGGTCCACCTCCGCAGCGGCGGCCGCGGTCGCCACACGACAATCGCGAACATAGCCGAGCACGCACCAGCACTATGCCGATTGGACGATGAGCGCATCCGCGCCGACGCAGCAGCGATCGGTCCGAGAAGCCAAGTTGACCGCGCTGATCCTCGAAAGCCGAGCGCACCCCGAGCAGAGCTACCGAGCGGCACCGGCATCCTGCGCTTGGCGCGCCATTACAGCGCTGCGCAGCTCGAGGCGGCCTGCGATCGCAGCCTCGACATCAGCGCTCGCTCCTACGGCTCAATCCAATCGATCTTCAAGCACAGTCTCGACCGGCGTCCGCCGCCCAGCCAGCACAGAGCGAATTGTTGCCCGATCACCCCAACAACCGCGGCTCTCGCTACTACCATTAACCGGTTAGGAGATTGACATTGCTGATGCATCTCACCCTCGACCAGCTTCACCAGCTGAGCCTTGCCGGCATAGCGCGCGCCTTTGTCGAACTCGAAGCAAACCCGACAAGCGCCGCCCTGTCGCATGCCGAATAGCTAAGTCTTCTGCTCGATCGCGAAGCCACCGAGCGTTACGAACGACGCATGCGAGCCCGGCTGCGCTATGCCCAGCTGCGCCACCAAGCAGCAGTCGAAGACGTCGATTATCGCGCCGCTCGCAGCTTCGATCGACCGTTGTTCTAAGCCTTGATCGCCAGTCGTTGTATCTAGCATAGATAGCGTTGAATTTGATTGTCTTAGCGTATTAGTAGACTAAGCCACAGCTCAATAGTAGAAAGCCATATAGATAAAAGCTGAGATCGCAACTAACGTCACACAATGATTGCAGTAACCTTGGCTGGTGCGCCACCATTTCCACATAATTTAGAGATCAGCAAGGTTGACGATTTCGCATCCAATCGCCTTCATAGTCCTAGGAAAAATGTCGCAGCGAACGTCCCGCGGTTGAGCTTAGCGGTGATCGAGGCTTCGGTCTCCTCTAGGCCATGCTCCTTGAGCCGCCGCGCCAGCTCCGCATAGCTAACCTCGGCTCGTTTCAGCTCTGCCTTCACAAACCGACGTGCCCGGTCGGCCCATTCTCTTTCCCTCGTCGCCAAACTCATAATCGCCTCGCAAAATCTACTCTTACCTTTCATATAAGCAAGTTTTCTGGTTGACAATCTGGCTAGATTACCCGATCGTATGTGCAAGGAACCTTGTGTATATGACCTCTCATTTCCTCCTCACCGCAGCCGCAAGGACGCTCACGCTAGCGTCTGTCGCGCGCATGTCGGATGAGCAGGCCGAGCGCGTCTTCGTCCGGCTCAGGTTCTCCGCTGCGTATTCCGGGGGAAGTCGCCCGTGAATCCGGGATGATGTCGCCCACCATTCCGATGTGATCTCGCTCAGCGTTCCGAGATCATTTCGCCCGCCATTCCGGGATGATGTCGCCCGGATAGGCGGCGTCTCTGCTGGCCCGCTTAGCGTCCGCTCCTTTGGCTTTGCCACGGGAGGGGACGATGCCAGCAGAGAGGATCGCGATGCGCCAGGTGCGCGACGTGCTTCGGTTGAAGACCGCCGGGGTTGGCAGCAACGAGATTGCCCGTCGGGTCGGGGTAGCGCCATCGACCGTCCGGCTGACGTTGAAGCGGCTCGCCGTCGCCGGGCTCGAGCTGGCCGTTGCCGGCCGAGCTGAGCGATGCCGCGCTGGAGGCGCTGCTCTTCACCGCGGTCGGCGCCAAGCAGGGCCACCGCCGTCGCACCGAGCCCGACTGGGCCGCGCTTCACCGCGAGCTGAAGCGCAAGCACGTCACCTTGCAGGTCCTGTGGGACGAGTACATCGAGCGCTTCCCGGAGGGGTATCGCTACTCGCGGTTGCGAGCTGTACCGCGGCTGGGTCGCGGATCTCGGTCACGATGCGGCAGACCCATGCCGGCGGCGACAAGCTGTTTGTCGATTATGCCGGCGACACGGTGCCGGTGATTATCGACCGGCTGACCGAGAAGATCCGGCCGGCGCAAATCTTTGTTGCCGTGCTGGGCGCGTCGAACTTCACCTATGCCGAGGCGAGCTGGACCCAGGCGCTCGCCGACTGGATCGGCGCCCATACCCGGGCTTTCTGCGGTTCAATCAGGCGCATCGCGATATGCGGATATGCGGCCTGATCGGCATCGCCAACGAACGCTCCGAAGCACCGTGGTTTATGGGGCTACACCGATGACAACCAGAGGGACACCGGGAACTCCACGACCCTCGCGAATCAAATTGTAAAGTTCGCCTTCGTAGTAAGCGACGCCGGATGACATCTCTTCCTGCAATTTTTTCATCGGCAGGATCTCAATGCCCACATCGATGACATCACCCACAAAGAACGCCATGTGTTTCACAAATAGATCATAAGCGACAAAGGAATATTTTCCGAATTGTACTTCCACAGCCACGCGTTCTTTTACAAAGTCCGTTTGGTTGTAGGAATAGATTGGCGTCAGTCCTGCGCTCTCGATCTCGGCTTTCTGCTGTGCTGCTGGCATGTGCATCGTTTTTCGTATTAGCTGCGCGTCGGAAGTGACCCAATAGGATGTCCGCCGCTCCGTCCACCTATGCACGTCGAAGGCCATACTCAGTGCCTTGTTCATGGCGATGGGGAATAAAAAACTCGACCTTCAGTCCGTTTTTCTTTCGATATTTTGGTGCGGCAGATGGCAGCATCTAAGCCCTCAATCACGGTCTTGATCTCTTCCCAAAGCTGCGGCTTATGCACCAGCAGAAATTCAAGCCCATTAAGGTGGGAATAGTGAGTGACCAGCCTCACCGATGCCCTCCATAGGGCAAGGATGGATCGTAAACGGGTTTGGACATTGGCCGCGTCTTGAGCGTTCCAGCACGGAGCGCATGTACCCGATCCCATGCCGTATCAACATATTCCTGAACGACATCGCACCCGTAGCCGATGCGGTCGTTTTTCAGTGCGGCAATTACGCTGGATCCGACTCCCATATAGGGTATCTAACACCGTGTCTCCCGGCTCTGTGAGCGACAGCACAAGACGCTCGACCAATTCGACGGGGAACTGGCAAGGGTGCACAGTTTTCTCTACATGATTATTTTTTACATTCGGGAAAATCCACACGTCGCCCGGATTTTTGCCTAGCGGGTTGCATGACAATTGCCCTGTCTTGGGACCTTTGAAATATTTTTTGCCCGGATATTTTGATGGGACGCGGATCGGATCCAGATTGAACGTGTAGTCGTCGCTTTTCGTAAACCAGAGAATGGTTTCGTAGCGGCCGGAGAGACGCTTGGTGCAATGCAGGCCGTGCTCGAAATGCCACACAATTCGGTTTCTCAGATGTAAACCGTGCTCCTGAAATACTGGAAATAGAACCATGTCGAGCGGAAAAATTTTTCCGTCCTCAACGTGATTGCCGACTTGCCAGCAGAGAGATCCTCTGCGTGTTAGCAGGCGCACACACTCCGAAATAACTTGGGCCTGTTGGCTTATGTATTTCTGAAGCTGCCGCCGCTTCTCGTACGATTTGCCGATATTGTAGGGCGGTGACGTTACGATGAGTTGCATTGATCCTTTCCCGAGCGGGCGCATGAATGCAAGATTGTCCCGACAGGCCATGTGAGCCTGATGGTCTCGGGGCAATTTCAATGCGGCGGCGTGGTTCATGGCGGGTTGATATCTCTCCTGATGCGTGCCGGGGAATTTGTTACACTACGCGCCGGTGCCGGACAGAAGCTTGCCGCTAGTTCAACATTTACGGGAGCGTAGGCGGGCCGAAGAGCTACAGGGTTTAGATGTGCGGGGCGCGTCGATTCGGCTGCGTCGAGGTCCCGAGCGCAGGCCCGCGCAAATGCCGTCAGGGAGCGCCCGTCCTTGGCGCCGGACAGAAACACCTCCGCCGGGTGGCCGGCGGGATCGAGCTCGATGGTCGCGGTCAGCCCACATCCCACCGACGCCGATTTCTTCGGTGACAGCCGGTCGGCGGTTCGGCAGCCGGCGGCGCTGCGCCGTCATATCGAGCTCCCGTCGAGGGCCACGACCAGCCGCAGCATGACGCAGTTCTGCCGCCAGGTTGCTCCCGATGGGGCAGCCGTCGAGGGGTGGAAATAGAGGTCAGCCCGCAGTGCCTGCACCCTTGGCTGATCCGCCCGCGGGCGCTCCCAGGCGCCGCGGAAGCGCATAGGGGGTATGGGGGTGTTGCCGCGTGCACCGCGAGCGGACTGCGTGCAGAGCCATTGCAATGCGTTACGGGTAACCGCGTTCACCGCGTGCAGAACCAAATGCAGAACCGCGTGCATATTCAAATCAATCACTTAGGGGTAACCGCGTGCACCCGCCGAGCGGCGGATGCATTGGTATTTCGTCCGGTTGGGGGCGGTATAAATTCCGAGCTCGATTTCGTGCTGTTCGAACAGGCGCTCCATCGCGGTTCTGAAGTCGACTTTTCCGAACCGCTCACGATCGCTGCGGCTGCCGAAAATCTTCGGCGCATAATTCGACGCATGGCTGTTCTCGGACACGTGACGCCCCTCTGCGGTCACTTTGTCGAGGAGGTCCAAAAAGACCCTTTCGCAGGTCCGGCGTTCGATTGACCCGAGAATGCCGGTCGGGGCGTGCAGTGGAATGAAAACGCCATCTTTCCAGCGCAGCTCGATCGTCTCGTCGCGTCGCGCATAGTTGGCCTTGGCGCGGGTCAACGCTCGAATATCGGGCTCCGGTGGATCGCCTTCGTCAGCCTTCGGAGTCGTCAGGTAGAGTTGGCTGCGGAAGGTGCCCTTCCAGGCGGTCGAGCCGCTGCCCGTGCTGCCGTTGGCGGCTCCGGCGAGTGACGGATGCGCGAGGGCCAAGACTGCGCCCTGTGTTTCTCGTGCGAGGAACCCGAGGGTCGCTTGGGCGAACTGCCGCGCTTGGCTGCGGTCGTTTTCGTTGCCGCTGAAAACGTCGGCGAGGGTATCGCTCACGATCAGCCGGGCATCGTGTTCCCTTGCCGCGGCTAACACCTGGCCGAAAAGCGGGGTGTGCCGCGCCAGGCCGTTGTCAAAGTTCATCAGAACGTTGTCGGCCCCGAGCCGGGGCAGCCACCGCATTGCCGCGAGGTCGGCGAAGTTGCAGCCGTAGTGCCGGTTTATGTCGTCCTGTCGCCGATGCATTTCGTCGAGGTCGTCTTCGCAGAAATGAAGCAGCGAATTGCACTGGCGAACCGGGATGCCTAGCCATTTGGTGCCGATCGCGCAGGCCGTCGCGAGCATTTGGGCAAGCAAAGTTTTGCCCTCGCCACCGGCGCCGTAGAGGCTGGTCGCCCTGGCCATCGGCACCCAATCCGGCACCAGCCATCGCCGCGGCGGGACGGGGGCACCCTCCAACGTGGAAGGGTCGATCGGCGCCAATAGCGGAGCTGCCGCAGGGTCGTGACCGTTGGCATGGGGGGCAGGGAATCCGTCCGCGGCCTCTTCGTCGACAAAATCCATGCTGGGCATCATCATGCCGTCTCACGCGAGCGCGGCGGCAGCCAGCCGGCCGCCTTCGCGAGATGGATTAGCGTCCCGATACTGAGCCGCGACGGGGGAGAGCGGCGATAATGCTGCCACCGCGCCATCGTCGTGTATGGGTTGTAGGCTGGCGACTTGGCGCTCCAGGCATCGAAGATGATCCCGCCCTGGTCGGAGCCGCCCGAAGCGGCGTAGACCGCCATCCCGATCCTGTTCCACCCGTGCCAGTCGCAATCGTTCGGGATCGCGGCCACGAGGTCGGCGAGGTCGATTTCCGCGCGGGTGTAGTCGCGCCTGGCCTTTGGTTGCCATTGTGGCGCATCAGGATCGGGCATTCCGAGCCATCGGTAGCCGGCGCGGCCGAGGATCGGATCAGCCTCGTAGAGCAGGTGGGGCAGGTCGGGCGCCGGCCGTTCGGACGCATGCGCCGAAACATAGCGCCGGACTAAACAGCCGATCGCAAGATAGGCGCAGCGCCGCCGCAACTTGGCGGCGTCGAATACCGCCGGCTCGATAGTGTCGCCTTCCCACTCTCGGCGTTCACCATCGGCGATGCTGGGCGGAATCGCCGTTTGATGCGTGCCGCCGCCGCGACCGGGCGCCCTCACTTCGAGCAGCGTGCTCTTGCCGGTCGCAAGAGGATCGGTAAACAACTCGAATAGAGCGCCTGGGGAGATGTAGAGCCGATGACTGCGTGGGTTGCTACGCCGGCCAAAAATGGCGCCGGTCGGGGGCAGGTAGATATCGGCGAGGGCCAGCGCCTCGGGGCAATCAAGGTCGACGTCGACCGTATCGCCCGCCCTCGGCCCGAGGATCAGGCCGACGTTGCACCCAGCGGAAAAGTCATCCGGCTTGAACTCGCGGGTTTGCCATCCAGGAACGCGCGGCCCCTTTTCTCCAGCTGGAATTGGCACCAGCGCCCGCTCCCAGCCGACGCGCCGGTAATCGTCGAGCCAGTCCGTCATTGTCCGACGCCCTCGCCGAGCGCGTCAGGATGCGCAGCACGGATCAGCTCGACGACTGCGGCCGAGAAGCGGTCCGACAGTTCTCGATCACGCCATTCGAGGATCGCGACGTACGCCGGCTTGCCGTTCGGATCGCGCTTCTGCTGACCGTTGTTGTCGAGCAGCGGCTTGCTCGGAAGGCTTGCCCAAGGTCCGTTGCGGCCGAGCAAAACCGGAATGTCCCGGATTTTAAGGCCGCACGGCAACGCGACGCTGGCGAAACCGCGAAGGGAGTTTTTGATTAGCGGACGCCACTCGACGAGCTGTATCCGGGCGCCCCCCTCGCCGCTCATCGCGGCCTCCGTGGCGCAAGGAACGCCCTCGCCGCTTCGAGCGCCTTGTCGGAGGGGCGGGCACTCAATCCGCGGCCACCGGCTCCCCTCTTGTATCGGCCGGAAGTTGGCGGTAAAGGACGGGGGTTGGTGCTTGTCGAAGTTCTCGGCCTGGCGTCCGTGCTACCGGACTGCCGGGCCGCTTCGTTTGGAGGTCCCGCGCCGCGCGGAAGCGCGCTCATGCGGCGTCCTTCGGCTCGCTGGTCGACCGGCGGGTCGGCAGCTCGGCCAGAAAGCGCTCTACGTCTTCTTTGCGATAGCGGACGAGCCCCCCGATCCGGATGAAAGGAATTCCGGTCCCGTTAACACGGTCCTTCTGCGCGGTACTGCGCTTGCGGATGCCGAGCTCTTCCAGGTTCCGGTCCGAAAGCAGCAATTTGAGCGCGAGTAGTTCGGGCCGTTCGGGCATGAATACCTCTTGTCGAAATGACGCACGACAAGAAGTAGCAATCGGCAAAACGCTATCAAAGCGGCCGGAATGGCCAGAATGGTGGCCAGAATGGTGGCCAGAATGGCCAGAATGGCCAGAATTATTTTTTCCTGCCCAGCGCTCGGTTAATTGTGCTATCGCTCGGTGCGGCTGTTCCAAGACTCCGCTTGATTTCTTTCAAAGACTGGGTATCCGGAACCCCGCCAGGGTATATTTCTTCGAGTTTAGCCAAACAATTATTTCGGGCCTTTCGAGTGCGGCCTCGCCCAAGCGCGGGCGGCAAATCGACATTCCGTTCGACCGATGGTAGCGGCGCCCTTGCGGTATAATCCACTACCTCGGAACTCCTGATAGACACCGAGCCAATATGCATCCCGGCCGGCGGCACTGGTATGGCTTGGCCGCCGGGCATGCGATCTGGCCTAATCGCAACAGGGAATCGATGATCCACATGCCGCCTGAAGGCGCAAACACCTTCAATCGTGTAATGTACAAATCTGATAGAGCTTTGCTGGCAATCGATTGCTCCGTCCCGAACGTCTATCTTGTCGAACTGAGCGTCGTAGAGAAGTCAAAGAACCCTCTCGAACCGCTGCCTCCAATGCCGCTCGCGCGGCCTCCATGGAGACGTGACAGCGATCAACGATGCGAAAGACTGCGTCCCACAGCGACAGCCGTTCGGGCTCGGGGAGCGACATCTGCGCCTCCTCTGGGCGCCCTCAAGGATTGTCGCGGGGAAACCCGGTGAGGTGCCGGGCTTGTCGGGCCGTCGCCCTATCCGCCGCGATCTCTATTCTACTCGCCCCGCCGGTACCGGGCTTCGCGCGCTTCACGCGCAGCCGCAACCATCCAGGCGTCATGCGCTCTCTCCCCGGCCCGCTCGACAGCCCAAGCCAAGATAAGAGCCGCCGCCCCCGTGAGCAGCCAAAGCGCAAATATCCCGAGGGCGACGCCCAAAGCGATTTGCAAAACCATCAATTACCTCCTAAGCGCCCGATTGCGGCTACGCGCCGGAGCGCAGCGGCAGTACCTTTGCCGAGGCTTTCTCGGCTTCGCTCGACCCGCTACCCATCGCAGCGGCGATCTTGCCGGCCACCGCAGCAGCAGCAGCCTTTACCGGATCGCTGGCGAGATGGGCGTAACGATGGGTCGTGGCCGCCTGAGTGTGGCCAAGCATCTTGCCGATGATCGGCAACCCCATCCCGCTCGACGCCGCAACGCTGGCGAAGGCGTGCCGCAAATCGTGCAGCCGAACATCGTCGAGGCCCGCGGCCTTGCGAATCGATCGCCACGGCTTTTCCAGGTTGACGAGCGCCGCACCCGCTTTCGCTCCGGCGATGACGTGCGGATTGCCTTCGAGCCGCGGCAACCCGGCCAGGACGGCAAGGGCGGGCGGGGGCAGGTGCAGAGTCTTCGCGCCGCTTTTGCTGTCCGGCAACCGCGCCTCGCCGCGCTCGAAATCGATCCATTCCCACCGCAGCCCGAGGACCTCGCCGAGGCGCGCGCCGGTAAACACTAGGAGCTTGACCGCGGCCGCGTTGTACGGCCACCCGTCATAGGCTGAGAGCGCGTCTCCGAGTCGTGCCAGTTCGGCCGCCGACAGGAAGCGCTCGCGCTTCTTCTCGGCAAACTTCTCGACGTGGCGGCACGGATTTGAACCATCCGGCCGTAAACCCCACCGCTCCGCGAGGTTGAGCATTTTTGACAGCACCGCGAGCACGCGGTTGGCTTGGTAGGGCCCGGCTCGATTGGCATGATGAAGTTTCGTGACGTCGGCTCGGGTCACGTCCGCCACTTTGCGCTTACCGAGGGCGGGCAGGATGATCTTGTCGATCAGCCGCCGATATTCGCCCGCGGTCGACGCCTTGCGTTTTGCGTCGGCATGCTCGGCGAGGAACCGTTCGGCCAAATTCGCAACTGTCGGCGCAGCCGCACGCGCGCCCCGGTCCGCTGCGGGATCGGCCCCGCTCTCGATTATCCCGAGCAGCCGCTTGGCTTCGCTGCGTGCCGTCTCTGCCGTCCAAGGGGAGCCGTGGCGACCAATCGTCAACTTGCGCAAGGGCGCGCCGCGTCCGCTGCCGGCCCGATACTGGAGAACGTAGGCTTTCGAGTTGCCCCGCTGGACCCGAACGCCGAAGCCTTTCAGCTCGGTATCCCACAACGTCATTTCGGCACTGCCTTGCAGCGCCAGGGCGTCAACCGACCGCTTCGTGATCTTGCCCAGCATCGTTCCCGCTCCCTGTCCACCGATCAGTGAACCGGGTCTAGGTATCGCATAGGCATCACCAAAACGAAAGCGTAATGCAACAGTCCGCAACATATAGCCAAGGCAACCAGCGGATTACATGGCTGTCGGCATCAGATGGAAACGGGTGGAAACCTCGAACTGGAAACTCTTAATCAGCGGGCCGTAGGTTCGAGTCCTACTGCACCCACCATCAAACTCAAAGACTGAGAGTATCTCGAAAAGAATTCCGTATGGGTCCGACAGTCGGCCGTCATTCCCGCGAAAGCGGGAACCCAGGGGCAAAGGTTGAGGCGCTCGCCCCCTGTTCCAGGCCAGGCGCTTACCCTGGGCCCCCGCTTTCGCGGGGCGACGGTAAGCTCTTACGATCGTTCGTTTCATTTCGGGTCAGACACTTTAGAGCGGAGGGCGACGGGCAAGGGAAGGTCGGGTCCTTGCCAGCCTGGAAATCCGTCGAAGCGGCCGGGCCGAAAGGCTAAGCACATGATGGACGCCGTAGCGGTAGCCGGGCTTGCGCTTACGTCGAACTCGATGTCATAGGACATTTTTCCCCAGCATCAAGAAAAGGTAGCATGGTCGGGTCTGGCTAATTCTCCCCCCAACAGCTGGTTGAATGGTCATATTGCCCGATAAACATCCCCAAACTTCAACCAGCGCGCAACCACCTGTGAACAAGGGCCAAACGGCCGGCAAGGCGGCATTACTGCGGGAGCCGTAGATATTGCCCCAAAGCCTCTTGTGTTTCTGATAAAGCCGGAAAGCAGTTGCTTTCGAATGCCAGCTAAAAAGGCCACCGGGCGCGGGCCGCGTCACCGGTCGTGGGCGCGGAGCTTAAGGCGTGGGCCCGGTGTTTGTCTCTCATGCGCCCGCGCGCAGCCAACCCGGAGGAGCGAATGGCTTGGAGCTACGAGATCGTACCCGTCGGCGGTCATCATCGACTGGCGGGCGGGAGTTTCGACGCGCCTGATTTGGAGGCCGCCAAACACTATGTGGAAACCGTCTACGAGCCGGCGGTGACTGCGGATGCCGAGCTCGACGTGCGTCTGATCGACAGCGCCGGAAATGAAGTGTGGCGCGGGACGTATGTCGGGCCCAAATCGTCGTGAAATGGGGAATTGCCGAATTCAAGCGCCACATGGCGTCTCCCCACTGCTGCAAGATCAATTCGCCCCGCTGGGCTAAACGATTCGGTTCTCTGGAGCACCGTCCGATCGGTTGCACGATCAGGTGGTCACCCCGGGCTCCGCCCGAGGCGTTCGCCTAGCGTCCAATCCGATGACGATGCGCGGCGGTTGCGGGTGGCGATTATTTTGAGGGGTCGGCCGGCTTACGTCGGGAGATCACGGCGGGCTCGGCGCCCAAAGATTTTCCTCCCAGCAAATTTCGCAGCCGACCGAAACGACCGACAGGTCGGTTGGACTCACCTGGACGCGCGATCTTATCCGGTCGATCAGTGCAGGAAGGTAGTGCAGTTGTGGATCCGCATTCATGTTGAACTGCAGGATTATGGCGCCCACGCTGCGCAGCGCTTCGATAAAGTCGGCGCAGGTCATTCGGTTGCAGCGGTCCCGCCAATTTATCCAGTGCTCCGAGGAAAGCGACTTGATCTCTTTTGGGTCTTTCCAAAGATGTTCCCAAAGAAACGTGCCGGTGTGGCCTCCACTGGAGGAATACCACAAACCGTCTGCATATATTGCGACCCGCCCGTTCGGCCGCAGCAATCGGCGCAACGCCTCAAGGGTTCCTTTGAGGTCGAATATGTGCTCGAAAACGCCATTCGACACGATCAGGTCAAAGCGCTCCTCGGTCAGCGCAAGATCGTGCACATTCTGGTTGCGGATTTCGTAGTTCTGAAAATCGGCAAGCCCCTGTTGACCCAATGCTCTCGCCACGGGCTCGGGGGGGATCGGAACCAAGTCGACGCCGAGCACCGAGCTTGCACGGTGGCGCGCGGCCCAGACGACCTCGCTGCCCATGCCGCAGCCAAAGACGAGCACTTTCTTACCAGCCGGGTTCCCGTAGCGAAGAAGATCCTTGTCGAGAGCCCGCTCTCGCTGCTCGATGTACTTTGTCCAAATCGAGACCTCGTCTTCCGTCGCCATTCCGTCTGCTCCCCCTGCGTTGGCGGCCGCAAAATCAGCCTCCAGGAGGCAAGCCCGCGCCAGCGGCGCGTAACGGCTCGCCGGCAGCGCTTGCTCGCCGCAGCTCTCGATGCCGGCCTGCCGCCCGGCGCTCGCCGCCCGCACCACGGCAATCTCGGCGTGCTGCGCGGCCAAGCCGATGTCGCCGGGGTGCCGCAACAGCCCGTCCTGAACGGCAGTTCCGGCGGCCCAAAAGTCGCCGTGCAGCAGGTGAGCCCGCGCCAACCGTAGATAAACGCCGGCTGGCGGCGTCTTCTCGCCGCCGGTGTCGGTGATGGCGTGCCGCCCCACGCTCGCCTGCTGCACCGCGGCAATCTCGGCCTGCTGGTCCGCCAAGCCGATATCGTCGGGGTGCCGCGAAAGCCCGTCCCGAAGAACGGTTTCGGCGGCCGAAAACGCGCCCTGCACCAGGTGAGCCCGCGCCAGCCGCCGATAGACGCTGGCTGGGGGCGCCCTTTCGCCATAGGTCGCAACAACGCTCTGCCAACGTTTGACGACCTCGGGCCAGTCCTGCTGCGTCATGGCGATCTCGGCGTGCTCGGCAGCGAGACCGATGTCATCGCGATGCCCGGCGCGCCCGTCGCGAATCACGGCTTCGGCGGCGCGGAGATCACCCGACAGACGGTGGGCGCGGGCCAGACGCAAATAAGCCGAGGCGGGCGGCGCTTTCTCGCCATAAGCCGCGATGACGGCCGGCCAGCGTTTGATTGCCTCGGGCCAATCCTCCCGCGCGGTGGCGATTTCGGCGTGCTGAGCCGCCAAGTCGACATCGCCCGGATATCGCTCAAGCCCGTCTCGAATGACGGTTTCGGCGGCGGTAAAATCGCCCGACAGGCGGAATGCGCGGCCCAGCCGGGAATGGACCGTGGCCGGGGCTTTCTCGCCATAAGCCGCGATGACGGCCCGCCAGCGCCCGATCGCCTCGGGCCAGTCCTCTTGCGCGGTGGCGATTTCGGCATGCTGGGCCGCCAAATCGATATCGCCGGGGCGCCGCGCGAGCCCATCCCGAACAGCGGTTTCCGCGGCGGCAAAATCGCCCGACAGCCGGTAAGCACGGGCCAAGCGGGAATAAACATTTGCCGGCGGCATCTTCGCGGCGTAGGCCGCGATGACGGCTTGCCAGAGCGCGATTGCCTCGGGCCAGGTCTGCTCCGCCGTCGCGATCTCGGCGTGCTCGGTCATCAGGCCGACATCCGCGCGATGTTGCGCAAGCCCCTCCCGAATGACGGTTTCAGCGGCTGGGAGTTCGCCAAGCAGGCGGTAGGCACGGGCTAGCCGGGGATAAACGCCGGCCGGAGGCGTTTTCTCGCCGTAGGCGCCAATTACGGCTTGCCACAGCTTGATTGCCTCGGACCAATTCTGCTGCGCCATCGCGATCTCGGCGCGCTCGGCCATCAGTGCGGGGTGGTTGCGGTGCCGCGTCAACCCGTCGCGAACGACCGCACCCGCCGCCGCCAAATCTCCCGACAACCGATGCGCGCGGGCGAGCCGCAGATAGATATTGGCCGGCGCCCGCTCGCCATGGCTCCCAAGCACTGCCCGCCAGCGCGTGATCGCTTGCGGCCAGTCGCGCTGCGCCATCGCGATCTCGGCGCGCTCAGCCGCCAATCCGAGATCGCCGCGATGCCGCGCCAATCCCTGCTCGATGACGGTTTCGGCCGACGCCAGTTCCCCTAGGACGCGGCGGGCACGGCCGACCCCGAGGTAGGCGGCAGCCGACGCGTTCTCTCCCTGGCTGTCCAAGATCGCCTGCCAGTGCTCGATCGCCGGCGGCCGGCCCTCCGCGGCTGTGGCGCGCGCGGCAAGCGCCCTCGCCGCGGCACCATCGCGCCGCCGGGCGGCGAACGCATTCCGAATGATCCTCCCCGCGCTTGCGAGCATTTTTTGAACCGACCAACCCGGTCCGGAGGCGCAGACACATCCCCCGGATTTCACGGCCCTTTAGGAGCAAGACCTGAACGCACAAAACCTAGCAACCGATGCAAGCGCCCGGCAAGCCCAACAATGCCGCGCCTTGCCGGCGGATCGTGAAACGGCGGT
This sequence comes from uncultured Alphaproteobacteria bacterium, assembly GCA_963712825.1. Taxonomy (GTDB): domain Bacteria; phylum Pseudomonadota; class Alphaproteobacteria; order ATCC43930; family CGMCC-115725; genus AP-15. The sequence goes on along the minus strand of CAVQJP010000020.1, from coordinate 36,508 downwards.
GCTGCCTCCTCTACCCGGGCTTTGCGGCGCGGGCGTCTGCGAACCCGAGGGTCAGCCGGCAAAGGCCGGGATGCCGGTTTGCGCGCGGCCGAGGATCAGGGCGTGGATGTCGTGCGTGCCCTCGTAGGTATTGACCGCTTCGAGGTTCATAACGTGGCGGATCACGTGGTACTCGTCGGAAATGCCGTTGCCGCCGTGCATGTCGCGGGCGGCGCGCGCAATGTCCAGCGCCTTGCCGCAATTGTTGCGCTTGAGCAGCGAGACCATCTCCGGCGCGGCGCGGCCCTCGTCCTTGAGCCGCCCGAGGCGCAGGCAGGCGCCGAGACCAAGCGTGATTTCGGTCTGCATGTCGACGAGCTTTTTCTGGATCAGCTGGTTGGCGGCGAGCGGGCGGCCGAACTGGCGCCGCGACAGCGTGTAGGCGCGCGCCTGATGCCAGCAGAACTCGGCGGCGCCCATCGCACCCCAGGCGATCCCGTAGCGCGCGTTGTTGAGGCAAGAGAACGGTCCGCGCAACCCCTGCACGCCGGGCAGCAGGTTCTCCGCCGGCACGAACACGTCGTCCATGACGATCTCGCCGGTGACCGAGGCGCGCAGGCTGAATTTCCCCTCGATTTTGGGCGCGCTCAGGCCCTCCATTTCTTTGTCGAGGATAAAGCCGCGGATCACGCCGTCTTCGGTTTTCGCCCACACCACAAAGACATCCGCGATCGGCGCATTGGTAATCCACATCTTGGCGCCGTTCAGACGATAGCCGCCCGCCACCGCCGCGGCCCTGGTCGTCATGCCCGCCGGGTCCGATCCGTGATCGGGTTCGGTCAGACCAAAGCAGCCGACCCACTCGCCCGAGGCCAGCTTGGGCAGGTATTTCTGGCGCTGCGCGGCGCTGCCGAAATCGTCGATCGGGTACATGACCAGACTCGACTGCACGCTCATCGCCGAGCGATAGCCGCTGTCGACGCGCTCGACCTCGCGCGCGATCAGCCCATAAGAGACGTAGTTGACCCCGGCGCAGCCAAAGCCGTCGATCGTTGCGCCGAGAAAACCGAGCGCGCCCATCTCGTTCATAATCTCGCGATCGAAACGCTCGTGCCGATTGGCCTCGATGACGCGCGGGAGCAGCTTTTCCTGGCAATAGGCGTGGGCGCTGTCGCGCACCATGCGCTCGTCCTCGCTCAATTCGCCGTCGAGCAGGAGCGGGTCGGCCCAATCGAACCGAATCTCGGACGGTGCTGCCGAACCGGAGCCGGCGGCGCGGGGAGTGTCAGCTTGCATCGGAACCTCGGCGACGGATCGAAGCGGCGCCGATTATACAGCGCCGGTTATCCGATGCGACAGCCTGTGCGCCGCGAAAGCGGGAACGCGCGTGCGCGCGCCGCCGCCGCAAGCCCCAAACGATGGCGTGCCGCTATTTCTTGGCCGCCGATTGCCGGCCGGTGCCCCGCCCGAGGCCGATTTTCTTGGCAAAAGCCGAACGCTGCTCGGCGTAGTTCGGGGCCACCATCGGATAATCGGGAGCCAATCCCCAGCGAGCGCGGTATTCGTCCGGGGTCATGCTGTAGGTCGAGCGCAGATGCCGTTTCAGCATCTTCAGCTTTTTGCCGTCTTCCAGGCAGATCAAGTAATCCGGGGTGATCGACTTGCGGATCGGGACGGCCGGCTTCGCCGGCTCGGCCACCGCCTCGACAATCGGCCCCTCCAGCCCCTTCAGAGATTGGTAGACGGCGTTGATGACCTCGGCCAGCTGCGCCGTCGGCAACGTATTGTTGCTGACATAAGCGGCAACCACGTCTGCCGTCATCCGCAACAACTCTTCCTCCGCCATTTTCGGCGCCGCTGTTTCCGCCATCTTTCGCCTCGAATAAGCCCGAATGTGCATACGAAAGCCGATGATTGCCGCACGAATATCTTGTGTCAACGGAAACCTACGCGAGAGCACAGTAATTGTGATTTGCCGAGTTGGGGCTACGACTTGGCGAAGCTGTTGCGGGGCCGCCCGCCGGCGGTCCGCGGCAACGAAGGCCGCCCCGCTGCCAGTCCTCCGACAATAGAGATCGCGAATTTGATCGCCGGCGCCGCCGCACCAGCCGCCGCGGCGGGCGGCATCGCTGCCCTGGCGGCGAGGCCACGCGATTTGTGGTAGCCGGTTGGCAGACCCAAGCGAAATCTGGTATGATTGTCCAACTATTTTGCTAGGCACCGATGCCCGGGTCGGATCGCGCCGGGGCGCAGTTTTTTCGCAGCGGGTCCCAGTATGCCGACAACGCCGCTATCCTCCGGTGCAGCTGTTCCGGTTGGCGCCGGTTCCCCTTCGCTGACCGCCAGCGATCCCGAGCTGGCGGCGGCGATCGGCTGCGAACTCGAGCGCCAGCAATCGCAAATCGAGCTGATCGCCAGCGAGAACATCGTTTCGCGCGCGGTGCTGGAGGCCCAAGGCTCGGTGCTGACCAATAAATATGCCGAGGGTTATCCCGGACGCCGTTATTACGGTGGCTGCGAATTTGTCGATGTTGCCGAGCAGCTGGCGATCGACCGCGCCAGGCGCCTCTTCGGCTGCGCCTTTGCCAATGTGCAGCCGCATTCGGGGGCGCAGGCGAACCAGGCGGCCTTTCTGGCGTTGCTCGCGCCGGGCGACACGATCCTCGGCATGTCGCTCGCCGCCGGCGGCCATCTGACCCACGGCGCGCGGCCGAACCTGTCGGGCAAATGGTTCGATGCCGTCTCTTATGGCGTGCGCCGCGACGACGCGCGCATCGATTACGACGAAGTCGAGCGGCTGGCGCACGCGCATCGGCCAAAACTGATCATCGCCGGCGGAAGCGCCTATCCGCGGATCATCGACTTTGCCCGCTTTCGCGCGATCGCCGATGGGATCGGCGCCTATCTGATGGTCGACATGGCGCATTTTGCCGGGCTCGTCGCCGGCGGCGTCCATCCGAGCCCGTTGCCTCATGCCCACGTCGTCACGACGACAACCCACAAGACCTTGCGTGGGCCGCGCGGCGGGATGATCCTTGCCGCGGACGAGGAGATCGGCCGGCGGATCAACAGCGCCGTCTTTCCCGGCCTGCAGGGCGGGCCCTTGATGCATGTGATCGCGGCCAAGGCGGCGGCGCTTGGGGAGGCGTTGCAGCCCGCCTTTGGCGGTTATGCCGCCGCGGTCGTCGAGAACGCGCAGGTTCTAGCCGAAGCCTTGGCGCAAGCAGGGCTGGCGATCGTGTCGGGCGGCACCGACACGCACTTGCTGCTGGTCGACCTGCGCCCGCTCGGGGTGACCGGCCGCGACGCCGAAGCGAGCCTCGAACATGCCGGCATCACCTGCAACAAGAACGGGATCCCGTTCGACCCGGAAAAGCCGACCGTCACCTCCGGCATCCGGCTCGGCTCGCCGGCGGCGACGACGCGCGGCTTTGGCGCCGACGAATTCCGCGCTGTCGGCCGTATGGTCGTCGAGGTGTTGCGGGCATTCGCCCGCGGCCGCGACGACAACGGCGCCACCGCGGCGCGGGTGCGCGAGGAAGTCCGCGAGCTTTGCGCCCGCTTTCCGATCTATCCGCAATCGGGCGGCTGACCCGAGAAGAAAGGGGAGGACCAGATGCGCTGTCCGTTTTGTGGCGCCGACGACACGCAGGTCAAGGATTCGCGGCCGACCGACGATCGTGGCGCCATCCGCCGGCGGCGCTTTTGCCCGAATTGCGCAGCGCGGTTTACCACCTTTGAGCGGGTGCAGCTGCGCGACCTGACCGTGATCAAGAAAACCGGCCAGCGCGAGCCGTTTGACCGCGACAAGCTCGCGCGCTCGATCCACATCGCGCTGCGCAAACGGCCGATCGAGCCGGAGCGGGTCGAGCGCATCATCAACTCGCTGGTGCGCCAGCTCGAAAGCTCCGGCGAGACCGACATTCCGAGCGACATTATCGGCGGTCTGGTGATGGAGGCGCTGGCGAGCCTCGACCAGGTCGCCTACATCCGCTTTGCCTCGGTTTACCGCAATTTCCGCGAGGCCAAGGATTTTGGCGAATTTGTCGGGCGGATTGCCGCCGATGGCGAATGAGCCGGCGGCGGCCCCGACCGCGCCTGGCGGCGACCTGGGATCCGATCGGCGCTGGATGCAGGCGGCGCTGGGCCTGGCGCGCCGCGGGCTCGGCAACGTGTGGCCCAACCCGGCGGTCGGCTGCGTCATCGTCAAAGATGGGCGCGTGGTCGGACGCGGCTGGACCCAACCGGGCGGGCGGCCGCATGCCGAGACCGAGGCATTGGCGCGCGCCGGACCGGGGGCGCATGGCGCCACCGCCTATGTCAGCCTCGAACCGTGCAATCATTGGGGACGAACCCCGCCTTGCGCCGGGGCCCTGGCCGAGGCCGGGGTGCGGCGCGCCGTCGTCGCTCTCGAAGACCCTGACCCGCGCGTCGCGGGCGCCGGCCTTCGCCGGCTCGGCGCAGCCGGGATCGCGGTCGAGACCGGTATCGGCGCCGCCGAAGCCGCCGAAATCAACGCCGGCTTTCTTATCCGCCAGCGGCTCGGCCGCCCACTTGTCACGCTGAAGCTTGCGACCTCGCTCGACGGACGCATCGCCACCAGCGCCGGTGCCAGCCAATGGATCACCGGCCCCCCGGCGCGCGCGCGGGGACATCGGCTGCGCGCCGAGCACGACGCGATCCTGGTCGGCACCGGCACCGTCCTCGCCGACGACCCGCAGCTGACCTGCCGGCTGCCGGGGCTTGAGCACCGTTCTCCGGTGCGTGTCGTCCTCGACCGCCTGCTGCGCATCCCGTGCTCGGCTCATGTAATCGCCGAGGCGCGCCAGACCCCGACCTGGGTTGTGACCCTAGGGGCTGCCGATCAGGAGCGGCGCGAGGCTTTTCTTGCTGCGGGCGTCGAATTGATCGAGGTCAAACCCGACGCCAAGGGCCGCATCGACCTTGCCGCCGCGCTCGCCGCGCTCGGTGCGCGCGGGCTGACGCGGCTCTTGGTCGAAGGCGGGGCCGAGCTCGCCGCCGCCCTGCTGCGGGAGCAGCTGGTCGATCGTCTCGCATGGATGCACGCCCCGCTGCTGATCGGCGGCGACGGCGTCGCGGCGATCGGCACCCTCGGGGTTTCGGCGCTGGCGGATGCCCCCGGATTCGAACGGATTTCGAGCGAGACCGTTGGCGCCGACGTGCTGGCCACCCTGCGCCGCCGCGAATAGAGCCGAAGTCGCAAGCAGCACATTTTCGAGCGCGCCGAAGATCAGCGGCGGCCCCATAATTCTGTTGTCGCGAGCCGGGCGCCTTCGCCGAGAGCTGCGAGCTTGGCCCACACGACCGAGGGATGCACCTCGCACGAGGTTGAAAAGCTGGCAAAGCCGCAATCGGCGCCGGCGATCAGGTTTTCTCGGCCGACGACGCCGGCAAACCGGCCGATCCGCTGCGCGATCGCCTCGGGGTGCTCGACCAGGTTCGAGGCGTGGGTGACGATGCCGGGGATCAGCACCTTGCCCTCGGGTAATTTTGCGGTTTCCCACACCCGCCATTCGTGCTCGTGGCGCGGATTGGCCGCCTCGAACGAATAGGCGCCGGCCACGACCCGCAGCATGATGTCGACGATGTGCCGCAGCTCGATGTCGTGGACGCGCGGACCCATGTTGATGCTGTAGCAGGTGTGATAGCGTACCCGGTCGGGCGGAATGCCGGCCAGCGCATGGTTCAGCAACTCGACGCTGGCATTCGCCCATTCCCGGCACTGCGCCAGGTCGATTTCGGGGTGCATCGCCCAGTGGCTCGCGAGCTGCGGGTCGTCGATCTGCAAGACGAGCCCCGCATCGACGATCGCGCGATACTCCTCGCGCAAGGCGTCGGCGAGGGCAATGCGGAATTCTTCTTCGCTGCGATAGTATTCGTTGGTGTTCCAATTGGCGAGATTGGTCGGCGACACCGCCGTCATGAACGCCTCCTCGTGTCCGACACCGGCAAGCGCCGCCTTCAGGTTGGCGATGTCGCGCTGCAGGGCGTCATGGCCGCGGTATGACACCGGCCCGGTGCAGACCCATTGCGTCGGCGGCGCCCGGCCCGCGGCACCCGGCATCTCAGCCGCCCATTGGTAATATTCGGGGAAAGCCAGGTATTCGCGCGAGCTCGCCCAGCCGCCGGCCCGGCTCGCATTGTGGCGCGGCTCGATGCCGGCAAGCCGCTCGTTGACATAGGGGATAAAGCCGAACCGCCCCATCTCGCCGTCGCCGAGGATGTCGACGCCGCTTTCGGCTTGCTTTTTGACGACTTCGAGCACAGCGCTTTTGACGCGAGCGGCAAACGCAGCCGGATCGAACCCGGCGCCCTGCTCCTTCGCTTGGATCATCGCCAGCAGATCGGGCGGCCGCGGCAGGCTGCCGACATGAGTGGTCAGAATCCGCTCGCTGCTTCGCTTCATGGCCGTCGCTCGCTCCCAATAGGCGCGTTGTCATGCCGAGCCTACCCCCTGGGACCCGTCTAGTGAAGGACGCCGCGCGTCGGCCCGCCGAGGCATAACCGCGGCATCCGGGGCGTCGGCCGCAGTGTGCAGCAATTTTTTGGTTTGTTAGCGACGCTCTTTTATCATATGTTGATTGCTCGACCGGCGGGAGGAAAGAATGCCTGTACCGGACGTCGTTAAAAAACACCTTCGCCTGCCGAGCCGCATCGCGCTGCTGCTCGGCTTGGGCGCGCTGTCGGTTGCAGGCGCGCGCGCCGACACGGCAGAGCCGGCGCCGCAGGCCGGCGCCGAGCCGGTCGTCGCAGGTGACGTGACGGTCCGCGCCGAAGCCGGCAGAATTTTTCTTTCCGAAAGCGGCCGGGAAACCGAGCTGCGGCTTGGCGCCACCACGCAACGCGACCATCTCTTGCGGCTGCTCGAAAAACACGGAGCCGAGGGCATAAAGCTCGACGCCGACCCGCGCTTGATCATGTCGGGCGGCGGCGGATCCGGCTTCTCTCTTAGAGACATCACAAAGTCATTTACCGACAAGCCGGAACCTGCGGCCAAGAGCGCGCCGCCGGCGAGCACGCCGCGCAGCGCACCCAAGCAAGAGACCGGACCCCACGACCACGGCAGCGCGGCCGACAGAAAAGGTTGACGCTGAACCGTCTCAGCGCCGCCTTAGACGCACCTTTGAAGGTGTTTCGGCGCGGGACCCATCGGCTGGCGTCACCGTCAGAAACACTGGTCCGGTTTCGTCCGCTTGCGGCGCAAATGGGCATCACGCGGCTCGGCAACATTACAGGCCTCGACCATATCGGCATCCCGGTCGTTGTCGCCGTGCGTCCCAATTCGCGCTCGGTTTCAGTCTCGCAGGGCAAGGGATTAGATCTGCATCAGGCGACGGCTTCGGCGCTGATGGAAGCAATCGAGGGCTTTCACGCCGAGGAGGTCGACAACGGCCGTCGCGCCGCCTATCGAGACCTCGCGGCAAATGATGTTGTGGTCGACCCGCGGCGTTTATGCGCCACCGGCAGAGAATTCGACCCCGACGCCGGCATCGGCTGGACGCAGGGCTTCGACTTGTTGGGCAAAGAACCCTGCTGGGTCCCGACCGAAGCGGTCCATACCGACTACACGCGACCGCTCGACGGGTATTTTCACGCGGGATCTAACGGGCTCGCGTCCGGCAATCATCCGGTCGAAGCGATCAGTTCGGCAATATGCGAGTTGATCGAGCGCGATGCCGTGGCGCTGTGGAACGCCTCGGGCATGCGCGTGCGGGCCCGGCACGCCCTGGACATCGGTTCGATCGACGATCCAGACAGCCGGACATTGTTGGCAAAATATGAGAAGGCCGGTGTCGCCGTGCGGCTGTGGGATGTCACCACCGATGTCGGCATCGCCGCCTTTCTCTGCGATATTCGCGACCCACCCGCGGGCGGGCCCGGCCGGCTGCGCCGTTTCCATGGCGCCGGATGCCATCCCGACCGGGCGATAGCGCTGGTCCGGGCGCTGACCGAGGCGGCGCAGGCCCGCCTGACCTACATTGCCGGCATCCGCGATGACCTGTTGCCTGCGGAATACGAAGAGCCCCCGAACGCGGAGATCGTCGACGCGCTGCTCGACGCGTTGTGCGAGGACGCCGTTCCGACATCGTTCGACGCCGTTCCGACCTTTGTCGCCGATGACTTGTCCCAGGACCTGGGGTGGGAACTGGAGCGCCTGCGGGATGCCGGCATGGCGCGTGTCGTCGCGGTCGATCTGACGCGCCCGGATTTCGAGGTCCCGGTGGTCAGGGTGGTCATCCCCGGTCTCGAAGGCGACATCCGGCACCCGCACTACGTGCCCGGCCCGCGGGCGCGCGAGACTGCGGCCTTTGTGCCATGACCGGCGCTCCGCAGAGAGCCGTCATTTTCGCCGGGCCGTCGCTGCCGCCGGCCCATCGGCCCGTTGATCCGGCGCTCGAATGGCGTCCGCCGGTGCGACAGGGCGAGGTCTACGACGCGGCGCTCGCCCGCCCCGCTATCATCGGCATCGTCGACGGCTATTTCGAGGTGACCCCGACCGTTTGGCACAAGGAAATCCTGTGGGCGATGACGCAGGGCATCCATGTTTACGGCAGCGCCAGCATCGGCGCGCTGCGCGCCGCCGAGCTGCATACTTTCGGCATGGTCGGGATCGGCCGCGTCTTCGAGGCCTATCGCGACGGCGTGCTTTGCGACGACGACGAGGTCGCCATATTGCACGGCCCCGAAGAGCTCGGCTACCCGGCCGTCACCGAAGCAATGGTCAACATCCGCGCCACCCTCGACAAGGCCGTAGCCAAAGGCGTTCTCGGACCGGAGACCGCCGCCCGCCTAACCGAGGCCTGCGGAGCCCGGTTTTACAAGGACCGCACTTGGGACGCGCTGCTGCGGCTCGCTGCCGACGAGCCGTCCGCATCGGCGCTCACCGATTTTTCAGGATGGCTGCGCACCGGCGCCGTCGATCAAAAGCGCACCGACGCCTCGGAAATGTTGGCCGCGATCCAGGCGCATCTCGCGGCAGGCGTCACCCCATTAACGGTGTCCTTTCGCTTTAATGACACCGGCTACCATCAAGCTGCAGCGGGGCGACGTTAAGAAGGCGACAAGCGCCCGGGACTCCGATTTAACAAATTTGGTTCATCCCGGTAACAGCCGTCGCCCCCGCGAAAGCGGTGGCCCAGGGCGAGCGCCTGGCCTGGAACAGGGGCGAGCGCCCCAACCTTTGCCCCTGGGTTCCCGCTTTCGCGGGAATGACGGCCAACTGTCCGACCCATACCAAACTCTTTTCGGGTCATACTTTTACCCGGCGACCATTTACAAGATTTTTTGCCGCGTTCAGAGTTCCCGAGATGGTTCTTGGATTAAATCTCCGATATCTTGATGATCAACCGCAGCACGAAATCGGCGTAATTCTTACATCTTGTGATTGACGACAACTATTGTTAGCTATCTCCCTAATTCTATCTGACTATTTTCAGATGCGGTTACTAAAAGAGACCGATAGTCGTAATATAACCAGCCATTACGAGAATTATTTTGAGAGACATTGCTGGGCGGGTATCCAACTCGGCCGCGGCCGAGTTGCCGGTCGATTGTTAAAGATCGAGCTTTCTCAGAAGGCAGCGCCGTTTATTGTAATTAATGGAAGCACCCGATCTTCCAAGCCAGCCACGATCCATTAGGAACAGGCACGATAAAATCTGTATTGATTTTTAATCCTTTCAATCCTACTTTCATAAGCACGCTCAATTCAAAAGTTTCGACAAAATCCTCATTCGGAGAAAACGCGGCGAGCGCGCTCGCCCAATTTCCGCTACTGTATATGCTGTGCAAAGTGCCCGGCAGCCACGGTACGTGGGACCCGGAATAAGTCGAAGTGTCGCCAAAGAAGACAAATCGGTGGCCGCCGGAATATGGCACGTTGACCGGGCTCGTTCCCCAATTTGCCCCGGGATAGAAGATGCCACCGCAGAAGGTGTTGGCGAAGGAGCCGCCAGCATTTGGAACGAAGCTGTCAAACCAATAGACATGGCCAAACTCATGCGCCAACACCGCGAGCACACTCATCGCGGGACTTGCCGCGAACGACTTCGGTGTCACCACCACCGAAAACGAGCCGTTAGGCGAGTTTTGGGCAGGTACGTGTACGACGGCGTCCAGAAAGGCGGCGTAAAATGAGCTGAACGGCGGGGCGCATACATTCTGGGGAGCGGCACACGACCATCGGTACTTCTTCGGCAGCTTTGGATTCATGTAGTTCCACAGCGCGAGCGATAACCCGATATACCTCCGTGTGTACGGATTCGGTGGATATGTCCGGAGGCCCCACGAATATCCGGCAATCGGCGCACCATTGAGGTCGCACGTCGTTGGGTCGTAGGGATTGCCCGAACCCGGATCCTGGCACCCGCTGGGATCGATAAATATGCCATCCAAGCCGCAGAGCTTGTATTGAAAGTCGGGGCTGGCGGCCGCGAAAGCCTTCGCCAGATCCATCTGGACGTCGCTGTTGACGGGGCGCGTCTGAGGCGTCGGGGTCGTGTTGGTTGCCGGCGCATAACCCGTCACAACAAAAGGCACAGCATTGAGGTGGCCGCCCGTGCAAACCTGCGCGGGTGCCGGTCGCGCAGAGCCGACCAGGACCAGTCCGGCGATAGCGGCAGTTCGGATCAGCGCGGACAGCTTCATCAGCGTTCTCCCCAAAAGGGTGCGGCTGTGCCGGGACCACCGTTGATTGCTTAACGTCGGCTTAGTTTAACCTTCTGGGCTAAACTACCCGTAATAAGCCCACGTTTCCAGTAATTTTTTGGGATTGCTCACGACCTATCCGCGAGGAGCTGTATTGTTTTTCCATGGGCAAGCGCGGCTCGGGCCGTCTCGACATGGGCGGGTTCGTCGAGTGTGCCGAGTTCACTGAAAATGGCGTCAGCGCTGTCGAGCAGATCGCGCGCCGCCGCCGCGTCGCCGGCGGCGTGGCGTAGGGCGGCGCGGGTCACCAGCGCCCGCGCAAAATCGTTGCGAGCGCCGATGCGCGCAAGAATCTCCATCGCAGCCTCGACATAGGGTTCGGCGGTCCGTGGCGCTTCGGCCGCCAGGCATTCGCCGATCAACCAGCGGGCCACGCCCTCCAGCTGGAGGTAGCCGGTGCTCCGGCTCGTCTGCAGCACGTTTTCGACCAACAGGCGCGCGGTCGCACGATCTCCGCGGCGCAGATGGCCCTCGGCGAGCCATACCGCGTAACGCGCATGGGTGTAACGCAGCCGAGAATTATCGCACCAGGCAACGGCGTCGGCGAGATCGACAATCCCGGCGTCAACCTGGCCCATCTTGACCTTTCCGTAACCGCGCACCGCCTTGGCCATTGCGGCATCGAACGGGAGGGGCCCCAGAGCCAAAGCCTCGTTGCAATATTTAATGCCTTGCTCCACGTCGCCTTGATGGACGTGCACTGCACCTGTCCGCCAGAGAGAGACTACCTTGATCCTTAGATCCTTGAGGATATCGCCGTAGTCGAGGGCACGGCGGCAATACTGTAGGCTTGTGTTCCACTCGCCGAGAGCCATCGCTGCTGGATTTAGGTGCCAGATCGTGCGGCAAGCCCACCACAAATTACCCGCGGTCTCAAAGCTTGCCAGAGCGCGTTCGCCGGCTTTCATCGCTTCGCGCAGCCGGCCGGTAAACAGGTAAACTTGCGCCAGGCATGATTCGGCAAACGCCGCCATCTCGTGAAAACCGGCCGCTGACGCGATCGCCGCCGCCTCCTGGCAATATCTCATTGCATCGTCCGGCCGCCCTCCCGTTAGGACGTGCAGAAAGCCCCGCCAGTAATGCCAGGTGGCGAGGCGGCGGGGGTCGTCGCTCTGCTCGACCAAATCGCGGATGCGGTCGAGCGCCTGGATGTGGTCGGCGTGCTGGCCGAGGGCGAATTTGACCTCGGCCTGCTTGAGCACCGCATCGATGCGGCGCAGCCGGTTCGGTTGCGCGTCGGGTAGCCGGTCGAGGCGGCGGAGTGCGTCGTCGAAGTAATTGAGCGCGTCGCTGTTGGCCCAGCGGCGTTGCGATTTTTCCGCGGCCATGATGTGGTAGTCGATCGCCTTTTCAGCCTCGTCGCTGCGGCCAAAATGCAATGCCAGCAGCTCGGCCGCCTCCTCGGCGCGGCCGCGATGGAGTTCTTCAAGGGCTTGCCCGACGGCGCCGTGATAGGTGCGGCGATGGCGCTCGAGCAGGCTGCCATAGGCGGTTTCCTGGGTAAGCGCGTGGCGAAAAATGTAGACCGAGCCTTCGGCCTCGATCCGTTCGTAGACAAATTCGAGCCGCGCCAGCTCGCGCAGCAGATGATCGACCGACCCCGACCCTGGCCAGACCGCGCGCAGCAGCCGCAGCGGAAACTCGCGGCCGATCACCGCGGCGACCTGGAGCAGCCGCTTGGCTTGCTCCGGCAGCCGGTCGATGCGCGCCATCACGACGTCGTGGATCGTGTCCGGCACCATCAGGTGCGAGCGAAGGTCGCTCGCCTCGCCGGCATGCAAGGCCAGCTGCTCGAGAAAAAGCGGATTGCCGTCGGCCTTGGCGACGATTTCCTGGGTCACCAGCTCGATCAGGCGCTCGGCCCGCAACACCGAGCGGACCATTTGCCGGCTGTCGTCATTTGACAACGGCTGCATCGGGATTTGCGACGCGTAGGATTTTTCAATCCACGGCGGCCGGTAGCCGGGGCGGTAGGTCCCGAGCAACAGGACGCGTGCGTCGCGAATGTTTTCGGCCAGGAAGCCGAGAAACTCTTCCGATATCTTGTCGACCCAGTGCAGGTCTTCGAGCACCAGGATCAGCGGCCGTATTCGACTGGCCTTAAGACAAAGCTGACGCAGGGCCGCGAATGCCTTGTTTTTCACCGCTTCCGGGTTCGACAAGGCCGGGGAGGCGTCGGTTTCCTTGATTTCGAGCAGGTGCAGCAGGACCGGACCCCCCTCCTCCGGGTCCATTCCGACCGCGCGAAGGGCCAAGCGGACCTTTTCGACAACCGCATCGGGCGGGTCGGTCTCGGCGATCCCGCAATTGCTGCGCAACGTGTCGAGAGCGAGCATGTACGGGATTTGCGTGCCGTAGGAGAGGCAACGGCCCTCGACCCAGGTTACCCGTTCGTCGCCGACCCGGCTGCGAAACTCGGCGAGCAGCCGCGACTTGCCGATGCCGGGATCGCCGACCAGACCGACCGCTTGGCCGCGCCCGTCCTCGGCTTGCTTGAGAAAGCCGTCGAGGATGCCAGCCTCGCTGTGGCGATCGACAAAAGCCGCGGTGCGCAGCGGCATCGACTCGCGCAGCCCGGTGCGCCGATGTGAAATCCCGAGCAGGGAGTAGGCCAGGATCGGCTCGGTTTTGCCCTTCAGAGAAAGCGGGCCGATCGGCTCGACGCGGGCATAGCCCTGCGCCGACAGCCGGGTTGCCTCGCTGATCACGACGGTTCCGGGCGGGGCGGCTTGCTGAAGCCGGGCGGCGACGTTCGCGGTGTCGCCGATTACCGTGTAATCCATCGCCAGATTGCCGGCGACCGGGCCAAACACGACCGGCCCGCTGTGGACGCCGATCCGCACCGTCAGGTTGATGGCCTCGCCGCCGGCGGCACCCTCGCCGACCGCCCGCTGGATCGCGAGCGCCGCCAACAGCGCGCGCCGCACATGGTCTTCATAGGTCAGCGGCGCCCCGAAGAGCGCCATAAAGCCGTCGCCGGTAAATTGCGGCGCGGTGCCCCCGTACCGGTTCACTTCGGCCAGGCTTGCTTCGAGAAAGCGGTTGACCAGGTCCCGCATCGCCTCGGGCCCGAGCCGCTCGGCGAGCGGTGTCGAGTTGACGATGTCGCAAAACAGCACGGTCACCTGCTTCAGTTCGCCCGGCAGCGATTCGGTCTCGCTGCCGGCTTGGCGCCCATCGGAATAAGAATTCGCGCTCGGCCCCGTCCTGCAGACCGGGGGCGTCGAGCGGGACGCCGCATTGACCGCAGAATTTATGCTCGGCGGGGTTGGCCGCGCCGCAGGAGCGGCAGACGAGCGGCAGCGGCGCGCCGCACTGGCCGCAAAACCTCATGCCGGCCGGGCTGTCGGCACCGCAATGAGGGCACCTCATACGGGGCCTCCGGGGATCTGCAGGAACCCCGCGGGGGCGGGTGAATTAGATATAGCCGACCCCGGCCCAAAGCAGCAAGTTTTGCTCGGCCGTCGCCTTTAACAGGTTACATGCTGCGGCGCCGCGGGATTTGGGCGAAGGTATTTTGTAAGGCGCCCGCGCCGGCGCCGATCGCTGCCGCGAGGGAGTTAAACTCATACCGGAGTTAAACTCATAATTGAACCGGACGCGCGGCGCGGTGTTCTCGTCGTACGGACATCACAGGAGAGCCAGATGAAATTCATGTTGTTGCCGGCCGCCGCCGCTCTTGCTTTTGCCGCCGGCGCCATTGCTCCGCCGGCGCAGGCGGCGGGTTGCCTCAAAGGTGCGGCCGTCGGCGGGGTCGCGGGACACGTGGCCGGTCATCACGGCGTTCTCGGCGCCGGCGCCGGCTGCATCGTCGGCCATCATGAGGCGGCCAAGCACGCGCGCCAAAAGGCCCAGCAGCAGCCGCAGGGCTCGGCGGCCAACGCTCCGTCCGACACGAACGCGGCGCACTAGACTAGGCTGGTCCAGCGAAGGCGCCGTCTTCAAAAAGCACTCCGGAAAACCGGTCGAGGCGACGGGTCCCGAGCGCAGCATGCCGGATCCTGGGCGGCGCGCGTTCTGCCGGCTCGCGAAGCACCTGTCAAAGAGTGTGATCCGAAAAGAATTCCGTATGGGTCAGGCAGTTAGACGTCATTCCCGCGAAAGCGGGAACCCAGGGGCAGAGGTTGGGGCGCTCGCCCCCTGTTCCAGGCCAGAGCCTGCCCCCCTGTTCGGGCCAGGGGCAAGCTCTGGCTCGAACAGGGGGGCAAGCTCCGGGTCCCCGCTTTCCCCAGGGGACAAGCCCGAGGGCTGAAGGCGCACGGGGCGACGGTAAGCTTTTACAATTTTCGTTTCTCATTTCGGTCAGACACTAATCCTCGTGACAGTCTTCGGTCGCCCAGGCCTCGCGCGCTTCCTTGACCAGCAGCCACAGGATTGCCAGCGAGGCAGCGGAATCGACCCACCAAGCGCCGAGGACAGCCTGTGCCAACAGCCCGCTCACGATGGCAAGAGAAAGCCAGCCGCAGGTGACCGCCTCGACGGCGTCGGTCCGCAATGCCCGGCTGCCGAGCGCGTCGGCGACGCGCAGCTTTTGACGCGACAGAATCCACATCGCCGGGATCGCGGCGATGCTGATGAGCAGACCCGGCCACGAGAATTGCTGACCTTGCCGCGTCCACAGGCTCCATGCCGCCGCGGTCGCGACATAAGCGGCGAGCGCCAGCAGCAGCGCGCCGCCGATGCGGCTGGCGGTCTTCTCGGCGGTCTCGGCAAAGACCCGACCCTGACGCAATTCGACGCTGAGCCGCCAGACCAGAACTCCGGCCGAGACCAGCTCAATAACGCTGTCGAGGCCAAAGGCGAGCAGGCTGACCGAACCCGCAGCGATCCCGGCGCCGATCGCGACCCCCGCCTCGACGACCATCCACGCGATCGTCAGGTATTCAAGGCGGAACGCTTGCCGCACCAGCGCCGCGCGCGCCGCCACGTCTGTCATCCATGACCTATGTGATGGCCCAGGGACCTATGTGATGGCCCCGGCAGGGGCGGGCCGGACAAACCTTTGTACCAGATACAATTTGCCGGTATGCCAAAACGAGACTCAGCGGCATCTGCCGCGAGGCTGAACCGGTGCCGACCATGGTCGTCGCCGCGTTGGTGTCGCCGGAAACCACCGCCGGCATCTTCGGCTGGCGCGTCCGCGCCGCCGCACCATACGCGGCTCGCTCTTTTAGCTCGTTTTGATAGTGCCGCGTTCCTCCCCGACCGGACCGCGCCGCCCTGGCCGCACTTGCACCAGCCGGCAAGGACGCCGCGGGCCTACGCGCTTACCCCGCTCGGCAGCCGCCCGCCGCGGCCGCGGGGCAGCGTGTGAAGCTTCAGCGCGACCGGGCTGCCGAGCCACATCGCATAGCCGCTGTGGTCCTCCACCGCGTCGGTGGTCAGCGGGTGCACCAGCACGTCGAGCCCGGCGCGGTTCAGCATCAGATATGGCACGATTTGCTCGAACTGGTCGGGCTTGAAGATGACCAGAACATTGGAGATCGGGTGGGGTCCGACCGGCGTGTCGCGAAAACCGTCGATCTCGACCTGAAACTTCTCGCTGACCGCGGCGCACACTCGCTCGGCGACCGAGCGTGTGCTTGTCACGTCATAGTAGATATGGGCGTGATAGCCCAAATTCGCGACGGATTGCGAGGTCTTCTCGGGCATCGGACGGCACTCCCTGAGGGCTTGCAACGACACCTGGCATTTTACACAGCAATGCCCCGCAAGTCGATCCAGCCGACAAAGGGTGGTGCCGCCGCTCGAATTTCGGCGTCCGACCCAATGCGGTCATTTGCGCAGCCTGCGGCTTCGGGCGCTGCTGCCCCATTCCGTTCATTCCCAACGAACTGTGCTGAGTGGGCAACGGCTATGGAATCCCCCCCACAGACCCCGCCGCTCGCGCCATCAACCGACATTGAGCGATCTTGGGCCGCTGACGAATGGACTGTTCCGAAGATAAAATCGCAGGAGGCGGTTCGCATCCCGCGCGATGCCGATCCTGGTGCTCTGCCCGATTTCTCCTAGCTCGTGGTCATCGCGTGTCAGCCAGAGAGGGCCCTCTCGGCAAAGATCGAGCCCATCGAGCCGACGATCAATTCGCAATGCCGCGGTAAGCCTTCCTGGTCCACGCGCCAAGTCGCGTGAGCGCTCGATGCCGCGATTTAGCTGCATGATCGGGATCCCTTCGAGCGGCTCGAGCGCCCTGATGAGGACGCCGGCTCCGATCCCGGGCGTCTCGCTCGAGACATTCAGCATGTATGCGCTGCCGTAGGCGAGATAAACGTAGGCGTGCGCCAGCTCGAGGAACAGCGAGCGATTACGCGGGGTCATTCCCCGGTAGGCGTGCCCGGCGGCGTCGCCGACGACATACGCCTCGGTCTCGACAATACGACCGCTGGCGACACCTTCGGGCAACTCCCGCAACACTATCTTGCCAATCAGACAGCGGGCGAGAGAGGCCGTATCGATCGGCAGCTCCGAGCGAGCGAGCGGCAGATGGCCGCCTTTACGGCAGCCAGGTTTCAGGGCATCCGCTCGACCCATTGCGCGCGCGACGGCCCCGGCTCGAACGGATCGCCGAAATACTGGGTCTCGCGGGCCACCTTCCCATCGAGGAACTCCATGATGCTCACGGTGTAAGACGGCCGCCCATCATAGGTCAGGACATATTCGGTGACCCAGAAGTCGCCCGCGCCGATTATCCGCCGCACCGTGAAGCGTTTCCGGTTCGGCTGCGCGGCACGAGACGACTGAATCTTCCGCCGGCCGCGGATGCGCTCGCCCGATTGCGGATATTCGAGCACCGCGTCCTCTCGGTAAATGTCGTGCTCCGCCTCGAAGTCGTCCGCATCGGAGGCGGCCCAATGGCGATCCAGCGCCGCTCGAATGTCTCGGTCTTCCATATCAAATCTCCTTGACCATCGCCGGCGATGTTCATGTCAAAGATCGATCACGATATCAGCCTCAGGTTGAGAGCAGCAGATCAGCACATTGTCGGCGGCTGGCGGGTCGACCGGGTCGAGCTGATAGCTGACGGCGCCGGCTATTAGGGCCGTTTCGCATGTGTGGCAGACACCGGTGCGGCACGACCACCGCACCGGCACATCGCAACCCTCGGCAAGCTCGAGGAGAGTTCGGAACGGCGGACCCCAGCGGACGTTGAGCCCGCTGCGCGCGAAGGACACGAGCGGTCCTGAGCCGACAGGAGCTGCCGGAAGATGCGGCGGTTTCCGAGGGGTCGCGGCAACGCCGGGTGTCAGGGATGGCCCCGCTCCGAAGATTTCGGTGTGGATGCGGTTGCTCGACACCCCCCAGCCCGCGAAGCCCGCGGACAAATCGGCCATAAAGGCAGCCGGGCCGCACAGGTAGAAATCGGCATCGCTCGGCACGCTCAATTCGGCGAGAACGGCAACACTGAGCCGGCCGCGCGCATCAAAATCCACACCAACCCGGTCGCCCAGACCGGGCGCGCTGTAGCGGACGTGACCGTGGGCGTGCGGCAACGCTTTGAGAGCGGCCCGCACCTCTTCAGCAAACGGATGCTCCCCGCGATCGCGGGCGCCGTGCAGCCACCAGACCCGTCTCGGCGACTTTGCGGCGGCCAGCGCAAGCAGCATCGCAAGCACAGGCGTCGCGCCGATGCCGGCACTCAGAAGAACGACCGGTCCATCATCCGGCCGCAATGTAAAAGAGCCGCGCGGGGCGGTCGTCTCGATGACGTCGCCGGGTCGGACCCCGTCAGCGATATAGGCGCCGGCCACACCGCCGGCGTTGCGTTTGACGCTGATGCGGTAGCGAGCTTCGCTCGGCTCGCCCGAGAGCGAATAGCTGCGCAGCAGAGGAGGTATATCAGGCGCCGGTCGAAGGCGCAGCACAGCAAACTGACCGGGCACCCCGGCCGCAAGGGAATGTCCATCATCGGGCTCAAGGTGCAGCGAGGTAACGTCGTTGCTCTCGCGGGTCTTGTCAGCCACCCGCAGCGGGCGAAACCCCACCCATGCCGGCTTCGGTCCAGCGGCCAGAGCAAGCCCGGCATTGCCCGAAGTCTCACCTGAGCTCCGCGCCTGTTCCAGCAGCGCCCCGAACGAGCCGCGCCAGCCGGCGCTCAACGCCGGAATGCGCAACGCCCGCTCCAGCCGGTCCGCTGGGTGACCGGGCTTGTACAAAAGCGCATTCACCGCGGCGACGGTCATGCTTTCCGGTCCGCGCATGACCCGAACGATCTCGCCGCCGGCCTCGACCTCTCCCTCTTCGAGGACACGAAAATAGAAACCGGGCCTGCCGTGCGAGACGAGCAATGCGGCCATTTGCGGCTCGTCCATCCGAATGCCAACCCGGTAGCAGGTAACGCGAGGCTGAGTCACCTCGAACAGCGCGCTTCCGACACGGTAACGATCGCCGATGCACACCTCGTCGTCGGACAGGCCTTCGACCGTGAAGTTCTCGCCGAATTGTCCGTGAGTGAAGTCGGTTCGACCGAGATGGTTTTCCCAGTAGCGATAGGATTCGATCTGATAGACGAAAACAGCGCGATGTTCGCCGCCGTGCCCTGCCAGATCGCCTTGACCGTCGCCATCGATGTTGAGCCGCCGCGCCATGCGCCGGCCCTGGACCGGCTCCTTCCAAATCGCGGTGTGGACTGTCCGCCCCTGCCAGGCAACGTCGCGAGGGAGCCCCACATTCAAGGACAGCAGACGCGCCATCACACCACCCTGTCTCTCGGCTAAGCGATCTGAACGACGACGGCGTGTCGACTTTGCGAACACCCACCTCCCTGTCTCCTTTCAGCGCCGACCGAAGACAGAAGCGGGTGGCTGATCGGACGCACCCGTGACCGCGCGCCAATCCCACCCGTGTACTTTGTCACGTTTCAGATCGCTGGTCTTGCCTGAGCGCCCGGTATTTTTTCCATTCGCACACGTCTGTCGGGACAGGCCTCGAGGACCGTTTCCGGCGCGACCTGGTCACCCGATGCGCCACAGCAAAAGGACCCCTCCCCACCCCTTGCGGAAATTCAAGCTGCGCCCTTAGGGGAAGCCGATCCGCCGCCTGCCGTGCGGTCGGCCGGCTTCTATGCCGCCATCCGCATCTTCTGGCGCACCATGTCGGCGGCGCGCTCGCCGATCATGATCGTCGCCGCGTTGGTGTTGCCCGAAACCACGGTCGGCATGATCGAGGCGTCGGCGACGCGCAGTCCGACCAGCCCATGCACCCGCAATTCAGGATCGACCACCGCCATCGCGTCGACCCCCATCTTGCAGGTGCTGGTCGGGTGAAAGACGGTGCCGCCGCGCCGCCGCGCGTAATCCAGGAGCTGCTCGTCGGTCTCGACCGCGGGGCCTGGCTGGAACTCGGACTCGATAAAGCGCCGCATCGGTGCCGTCGCCATGATCCGGCGCAGCAGCCGCAGCCCGTCCACGATGGTCTGCTGGTCGGTCGGCGTCGCCAGGTAGTTCGGGTAGACTGCCGGCGGGTCGGCCGGGTTGGGGCTCCTCAGCTCGATCTTGCCGCGGCTTTCCGGCCGCAGCTGATAGACGATCGTCGTGAACCCCGACCACGGATGCAGCCCGTCCTGCGGCCGGTCGGCGCTGAACGGCGAGCACGAGCATTTGATGTCGGCGGACGCGAGCTCAGGCCGGGTGCGCGCGAACAGGGCCGCGGGCGAGGTGCCCATCGCCAACGGGCCGGTTTTGAACGTGTAGTACTGCAGGCCGGCCTTGAGCTTTTTCAGGTTGCTCCGCATCACGTCGTTGACGGTGATCGGCGCCGTGCACTTGAACTTGAGCGGCGCCGAGTAGTGGTCCTGCAGGCTCTGCCCGACGCCGGCGAGATCGTGCACGACCGGCATGCCGTGCGCCGTCAGATGCGCGGCCGGGCCGACCCCCGACAACATCAGCAGCTGCGGCGAGTTGACGGCGCCGCTGCACAGGACGATTTCGCTCGCGGCGCGCGCGGTGTGGGTTTCGTCCCCTTGCCGGAAAATCACGCCGGTCGCGCGCCGCCCGTCGAAGGTGATCCGTTCGGTCAGCGCGTTGGTGACGACGCGCAAGTTGGGGCGGTTCATCGCCGGGCGCAGATAGCCGACCGCGGTCGAGCAGCGTCTGCCGTTCCGCGTCGTCGTCTGGTGGTAGCCGACCCCATCCTGGCCGGCGCCGTTGAAATCGTCGTTGCGCGGAAAGCCAAGCCCCAGGGCACCCTCGATAAACGCTTCGCAGATCGGGTGACGGTCGGGCACGTCGGAAACGCACAGCGGGCCGCCGGTGCCGTGCCATGCGTCGGCGCCGCGGGTCTGGTGCTCGGAGCGCTTGAAATACGGCAGCACGTCGTCAAACGACCAGCCAGTGTTGCCGAGCTGGCGCCAATGGTCGAAATCCTCGGCCTGGCCGCGGATGTAGACCATGCCGTTGATCGACGACGAGCCGCCCAAAACCTTGCCGCGCGGCCAGAACACCTTGCGGTCGGCCGCACCCGGATCGGGCTCGGTTTCGTAGCACCAGTTGACCGACGGGTCGGCAAAAGTCTTGCCAAAGCCCAACGGAATATGAATCCAGCGGTTTTTGTCCTCGCCGCCGGCTTCGAGCAGCAGAACCCGCGTCGCCGGGTCCTCGCTCAACCGCGCGGCGACGGCGCACCCCGCCGACCCGGCGCCGATCACGACAAAATCGGCATCGTACGATTCTTGCTGTCCCGCCATTGCATCCTCGCTGGCTCAAGCTGCCGGCCGCAATTGCCGCCTTTTGTCCCTGATCCCAAAACTCTGTCCAAATCAGCTCATGTCTGAAAGGCGGGCGTCGGCGACAGCCGTTCGAGCTCGTGCTCGTCGATTACCGTGGTCATCAGGAACTGGAATATCAGCGCCCCGATTACGGTTATTGCCGCCCCGATGGCCAGGGCGATCACAAAAGAACCGGTTTCGTCGACAATAAACCCGGTGAGGACCGGCGACAGCGTGCCGCCGAGAAAGCCCGCGAAATTCTGGTTGCTGGCGGCGGAAGCGGTGTAGGCCTGCGGCGTCACGGCAGTGACCAGGATCCACTTGCAGGTGATCCCGAACTGCATGAAGAACATCGCCGCCGCGATACAGGCGATCGCGATGGCGGCGGTTGTCGCCATCGCCGCGAGGCCGGTAAAGAGACCTGACGCGAGCAGGCCGAGGATCAACGGCGACCGGCGGCTGCCGATCAGGTTCATCCCGCGGCTTACCAGCCAATCCGACACCCAGCCTCCGGCGAGCGCGCCGAAAAACGCCGAAATCAGCGGGATCGAGGCGAGAAAGCCGGTCTTGGCGATGCTGATGTGCTGCTGCATTTCGAGATAGGCGGGCAGCCAGGTCTGGTACATCCACGAGATGTAGCCGGTGCAAAACGCCCCCAGCATCAGCGCCCACATCGCGCGAAAGCGAAACAATGTTGCCCACTGCCGCACCGAGACCGCCGACTTGGCGCCGAGGTTGGTGCGAAGATAGTCTTCGTCCTGCGGTTCGAGCCGGGTCGACCGCGGGTCGCGATAGACGAGAAACCACAGGACCGCGGCGATCACGCCGGCGACCCCCATCACGATGAACATCGTGCGCCAGCCGAAGGACAGCATGACGCCGGTCAACAGCGGCGGCGCGATTGCCGGTCCGATAAACGCGCCCGAGGTGTAGACCCCGCTTGGCCGTCCGCGGTCGTTGACGTGGAACCAGTCGCTCGTCGAGCGCGTGGCCGACGGAAAGCACGGCGCCTCGGTCGCACCGAGCGCGATCCGCGCCCACAGCAGCTGGCCGTAGCTGGCGGCGACGCCGCCCGCGGCCTGCGCCAACGACCACAGCGCCATCGCCGCCCCGACGAGCGCCTTCGGCCCGATCCGGTCCAACAGATATCCGGAGGGCAGCTGCGCCACGCCGTAGGTGATGGCCCAGAACGACTGCAAGGCCCCGATCGCCGTGGCATTGACATGGAATTCCTGACGGATCTTCAGGTTTCCGATCGCCAAGGTCGAGCGGTCCATGTAATTCAAGGCGATCGCCGCTGTCACCAGCGCGATGGCGATCCACTGCATGCGTCGCAGCTGTCGCGAGGGGGTGGGGACCGGCATAGACCCTCCGGATTTGCTGGGGTTTCCAGCGATTTGATTGGCCAGCCGTGCCGCTCCCTCTCACGATCGGTTATTCGAGTTGATCGCGTTCGCCGACAATTGGGCCACGTCGCGGCGCAACTGGCAAGAGAGCCGTTCGGCTCTGCCGCCAGGCATCTACTTGCGTGTCCATGAGTTGAATTTCGCGGCCCGGCTCGTCGTATCCGGCAGCCGGGCATCCCTCTTTCTGCCGATCAGAAGTTCCTGTATTGCCTCCGCGATCGGATACCACCCTGACCACGACCAGGATTGATGGGGAACATATGACCCAGACCGTCGCCCGCCTGTTGGCGGAGAGCCTCGAAGCGCATGATGTCGACCAGGTTTTTTGCGTGCCCGGCGAAAGCTATGTCGGCCTGACCAGCGCGCTTCTCGAAAAGAACTCGATCCGCGTCGTCGTTTGCCGCCATGAAGGCGGCGCCGGCTATATGGCAGTGGCCGACGGCCGGTTGCGCGACCGCGCCGGGGTGGCGATGGTGTCGCGCGGACCGGGGCTGTCGAACGCGATGGTGGCATTGCATTCGGCCTATCACGACGCCACCCCGGTGGTGGTGCTGGTCGGGCAGGTCGAGCGCAAGGATTTCGGCCGGCTCGCGCTGCAGGAGCAGAATTACTCGCGGCTGCTCGCCGACGTGACCAAGGAGGTCATCGAGGTCAACGAGCCCGAGCAGGCTTCGGAGGCGGTCGCCCGCGCCTTTCATCTCGCCGAGAGCGGCACACCGGGCCCGGTCGCGGTGATCCTGCCGGAGGACATTTTCGACGCCGAGACCGACGCAGCACTCGACCCGGCGCGCCCGCGCGTCGTCGCCGCACCCCGGCCCAACGACCTCGACCGGCTCGCGGTGATGCTCGAAGGCGCCGAGCGGCCTCTGGTGCTGGTCGGCGGCGCGTTGCTCGCCGACGCGGTGCACGACAGCGCGGTCTTCGCCGACCTCAACCGACTCGCCGAGCAATGGGTGCTGCCGATTTGCCCGACCCACCGCCGGCCGCAATTGTTCGACGCCACCCACCCGAATTACGGCGGCTACATGGGCATCCGCGTGCCGCCCGACCTGTTGGGCGAAATGAAGCGCGCCGATCTGATCGTGGCGCTGGGCGAGCGCATGACCAACTCGGTCAGCCAGTCCTATACCTTTCCGGCCGCACCCAAGCCGCAATTGCCGTTTGTCCATGTCTGGCCCGACCCGAACGAGGTCGGCCGCGTTTGGCGCCCCGACCTCGGCCTGCCGTGCAGCCCTTATGAGGTAATTCGGGCATTGCTGCGCCGCGGCGCGCCGGCCGATTCCGAGAAGCGCCGCGGCTGGGTCGCCGGGCTCAACACAATCCACCGCCGGTTGCTGACCAAGGAATGGGACCCGACCTCGGACGGGGTCAATTTCGCCGCGGTGGTGTGCGAGGTCGACAAGCATCTCGCACCCGACGCCACCGTCACCACCGACGCCGGCAATTTCGGCAGCTTTGTCCATCGCTATATCGGGTTTCGGCAGGGGCAGGTGTTTCTGGCTTCGGTCGTCGGGGCGATGGGCTCGGGGGTGCCGATGGCGGTGGCCGCGGCGTTGCGCCGGCCGAACACTCAAGTCGTCGCCTTTGTCGGCGACGGTGGTGCTTTGATGAGCGGCAACGAGCTCGCGACCGCGCTGCAATACGGCGCCAACCCGATCATCGTCATCTCCGACAACAGCATGTACGGCACGATCGGCATGCACTCCTATGTCCGCTACCCCGAGCGCCCGCTGATGGAAGGTGTCAAGCTGACCAACCCCGATTTCGCCGAATGGGCGCGCTCGTTCGGAGCCGAGGGCATCACGATCGCCAAGGAGGCCGAGGTCGAAGACGGCATCGCCCGCGCCTTTGCGGTCAAGACCAAGCCCGTCGTCGTCCATTGCCGCACCTCGCAGATCCAGATGAGCGCCTGGCGCCGCTATACGCGGTCGGAAACCTTGCCTTGAGCGGTACGGAGCCGCGGGTCGAAGACACATCATCTGGGGCTCGCGGACGTTCTGCAGTGGTGCCGCGCACAGGGACGACGGCGGTCGGGGCCCTGGCTTTGGGTGTGGCGGCCGCAGGGGCGCTGGCAGTAGGGGCGGTGGCCGTGGGCGCAATCGCCGTCGGCCGGTTCGCGATCGGCCGGCTGGCGCTTGGCCGCGCCAAGCTCGGGGCGATCGAAATCGACGAGCTGCGGATCGCGAGACTGACCGTTAAGGAACTCCGCCTCGAGCAAGCGCAGGATTTAGGAAACGGCCAATAAAGCGCCGGCTCAGGTCGAAAGCGGGGTGGGTTGGCGGTCGAGGGCGTCGCGGACGGCGCGGGCCAGGGTCGCAAGCTGATAGGGTTTGCGCACGATCGGCAACCCGGCCTCGAGCGTGTTCCAGGCTTTGGCATAGCCGCTCGTCAGCAGCACCGCGATGCCGGGATAGGCTTCCTTGACACGCCGCGCGAGGGCCACGCCGTCGAGCTCCCCGGGCATCACGACGTCGGTGAACACCAAGTCGATCGCCTTGCCCGCTGCAAGCACTTCCAAAGCGGCTGCGGCCGATGCCACGTAGACGACGCGGTAGCCGAGCTGATCCAGCAGCAGCCCCGCGACTTCCTGCACCTCGGGATTGTCCTCGACGACGAGAACCGTTTCGCAGCCTTCGAGCGGGGCGTCGTCGACGCTCTGCTCCCGGCTCAGCGGACGCCGGCTGCGCGGCAGGTATATCGTCACCGTGGTACCGTCGCCGACCCGACTGGCGATCGTTGCCGTACCGCCTGACTGGCGTGTCAGACCATAGACTTGCGACAGCCCCAACCCGGTTCCCTTGTCGAGCTGCTTGGTCGTGAAGAACGGCTCGAAGACCTTCGGCAGGATGTCGGCTTCGATGCCGCAGCCGGTGTCCGTCACGGTAAGAGCGACAAATTCTCCGATCAGGTTTTCCGGTGTGTCTTCCGGCCCCAGCCTGACGTTTTTGGCCCCGATCGTAATCATGCCGCCGTCCGGCATCGCATCGCGGGCATTGACGACAAGGTTGATGAGCGCGAGCTCCAGCTCGTGGACGTCGACCGCAACCGGCCAGATCTCCTGTCCGACATCGACCACCAGCTCGATGTCGCCCCGAGCGGAGCTGGCCAAAAGGTCGTGGAACGCGGCGAGGCGCTGGCGCAGGCTGATGACCGTCGGGTTCAACGATTGGCGGCGGGAAAAGGCGAGCAATTGACGGGTCAAGGTCTCGCCCCGCGCCGCGGCGGACTCGATCGCCTCGATCGCGCGCAGGTTTCCGGGGTCGCCTATCCGCTGCTTCAGGAGCTGCGCGTTGCCGCTCACCACCATGATCATGTTGTTGAAGTCGTGCGCGATGCCGCCCGTCAGCTGCCCCAGCGCCTCCATGGTTTGGGATTGCGCGAGCTGTTCCTGGGCATGCCGCAATTTCTCCTCAGCGTCGCGGCGCTCGCTGATGTCGCGGGTGATCTTTGCAAAGCCGATCAGGCTTCCCTCCTCGTCGTGCATGGCATCGATCACGACACTGGCAAAAAAGAGGGACCCATTCTTACGCACCCGCCAACCCTCGGCGGCAAAAGTGCCCGATGCGGCAGCGGTTGCGAGAGCCTGTTCGGGAATGCCGGCCGCGCGATCCGCGGCCGTGTAGAAACAGGAGAAATGCCGGCCGACGATTTCGTTTTCGGCATACCCCTTGATGCGTTGGGCGCCGGCGTTCCAGCCCGACACCACCCCATGGCTGTCGAGGCGAATCAGGGCGTAGTCGGTGACGGCCTCGGAAAAGAGCCGGAACTGCCGTTCGCTCTCGCGCAGCGCTTCCGCCGCCAGCTTGTCGGCGGTGACGTGGCGGCCGACGACGTAGATCAATCCGCTATCGACGGCGAGCGTCCAATAGAGCCAGCGCCATGAGCCGTCCTTGTGGCGAAAGCGGTTTTCCATGCGCACGGTCGGCACACCGGCGGCAAGCTTTTGGCGCCCCGCCGTCGAATGCGCCGCGTCGTCGGGATGGCGCAGCTCGCTGACGTGCATCCGCCTGATCTCGTCCTCGCTCCAGCCGAGCAGCTTGGTCCAGGCCGGATTGACGGCTGTGAAATAGCCGTCAAAGTTGGACACGCCGAGGAGGTCCTCGGACACCTGCCAAATGCGGTCGCGTTCGCGCACCCGTTCGGCGATCTCGGCTTCGAGCCGGTTGTTGAGGACGCGCAGCGCCTCTTCCTTGCGGACGCGCTCGGTCGTCTCGATGCAGGTGGTCAGAATGCCGCCGATGCCGTTGGATGCGGTCTCGTCCGGGATCGGGCTGTAGCTGACTGTAAAGCGCGCGTCGTCGGCGCTCGATGCCGGGCGACGAATGGCCCAAGGATGGTCGACGCCAAAAAACGCGCCGTGCTCGCCGCGCAGAATTGCTTCGTTCAGCGGCCCGAGCTCGGGGTAGATTTCGGGCCACACCTCGCGCAACGGGCGGCCGAGGGCGCCGGGATGCCGGTCGCCGAGGATCGGCCGATACGCGTCGTTGTAAATGAGGACGAGGTCGGCGCCCCAGCGGATCGCCATCGGGAAACCCGAGGCAAGCATCACCGGGACCGCGAGCTTGAGGCTCTGAGGCCAATTTTCGCCGGCGCCGAGCGATGTCTTCGACCAGTCCATCGCACGGACCCGCCGCGCCATCTCGCCGGGCAGATTGGCAGGGATGAAGTCGCTCATCGTATCGGGTTCGAGGTTTCCTCCCGAACTTAGGAAGCTTGCAGGAGACATGGGAACGCTGCTTGTGTCCAGCCCGTCGGGGGGCTTCAATTCAGCAGCACCGCGATCCCTTTTTGTGAAGCATTCGGGGTCGAACGTCCGGACGGTGCGAGAGTTCCTCGCAGAACCCGGCTTGCCGCCGGCGCGACGGTCTGTGCGGCGGCGTCGCGCCTCTTTGTTGACTTTTGCCGGCCGCTCGTGCACCGATCCCCATGGCGCGGAGCGCCGTTCCCAGGGAGGAGATCATGGCGTCACCCAAAAAGCTGTCGCATATCGTGCTGCAAACCAATCGGCGGCGCGAGATGATCGATTGGTACTGCACCGTGCTTGGCGCCGAAATCCTCTACGAAGCCGAGCGCATCTCGTTCATCAGCTATGACGACGAGCATCACCGCGTCGCCTTTCTCGACCCCGGGCCGTTGGCCGAGCGCGAGCCTGATGGACCCAAGGCCGGAAAGGAAGCGGGGCTGCACCACGTCGCCTTCACCTTTGGCGGTCTCGACGATCTGGCCGACAACTATCAGCGGCTGAAGGGTCTCGGCATCACGCCGCATCGCTGCGTCAACCATGGCGTCACAACCTCGATGTACTACCACGATCCCGACCACAACCAGGTCGAGCTGCTGGTCGACAATTTCGCGACCGCAGCCCAGGGGCGGGCCTATATGCAGAGCCGCTCGGCCGACGACAAAAACCCGGTCGGCATCGTCTACGAAGCCGAGGAGCTGGTCGACCGCGTGCGTGCGGGTCTGCGGATCGAGGAGCTTGCTTCGATCAACTGAGTGTTTGTTCACCGGCGTCGGCGGGGCGGCGAAGCCAAACGCCGCCTCCGGCGCGTGGGTCCGCTGACCCGAGGCAAAGTAACCGGCGCCAGGCTGGCGTTGAAGGTTGGGATGGCGATCTTTACCCATGTCACGGTCGGGACCAACAATCTTGCCAAGGCGCGCGCATTTTACGACGGCGTGCTGGCGCCGCTTGGGTTGAAGCGGCTCAAGGACCTCGGCGACAACGGCTCGATCTGGGGCGAGACGGCGCCGGAATTTTTTGTGCTGAAGCCGGCGGACGGACAGCCCGCGAGCCCCGCCAATGGCGGCACGATCAGCTTTGCCGCGCCGAGCCGCGGCGCGGTCGCGGCGTTCCACAAGGCGGCGATTGCCGCGGGCGGCAAGGACGAGGGTGCGGTCGGACCGCGCGGCTGGGCGCCGAACGCCTATGCCGGCTATGTCCGCGACCCCGACGGCAACAAGCTCGCGGCATACTGCTTCAAACCCGAGTAGCGGTTGGTGCCGCGGGCGGCGGCGCCGAGCCCGCGCCGCTGATCCGCCCCTCCGATCCGCCGCCGTGATCCCCAGGGGCCGATGGCGGGATGCCGACAAGCCGCGCGCCGAAGGCGGTCGCGGCAGCCGCGAAGGATAATCAAAGTATCCTTTTAACCTCTGCGGCGTACCCGTTGCCGAATGATGTCGGCAGTGCTTCGGGTCGCGATCATGACGCTTGCGGCGGGGCCTTCGCCGCCGAGCGCCGGCGCGGCGCCGGTTACCGTGTTGCTGCCCGTGGCCGCGATCTCCACTTGCTTTGCGCCGGAACAGGACTGCGCCGCGTTTGCGGTGCAGGCGATCGACCGGGCGCGCCGTCAGATTCTGGTCAGCGCCTACAATCTGACCACCGGGGCCGGCATCGTCGAGGCGCTGTTGCGCGCCCGCGCCCGCGGCGTCGACGTGCGGCTGATCGCCGACAAGCGCACGCCCTGCGAGCGCAACACCGGCATCGACCCGCTCGCGGCGGCCGGAACCCCGATCTGGATCGACCGCACCGTGCCGATCGCGCACGCCAAGATCATGGTCATCGACAGCATCGCGACTTTGATGGGTTCGTACAATTGGACCCGCAACGCGGCGCGCAATTCCGAGGATTTGAACCTCGTCGCTTCGCGCGCGGTGGCGGCAATCTATGCCGCGCAGTGGCGCAATCGCGTGGCCGTCTCGGTGCCGTTCGCCGGGCGCGAGGATTGGTGCCGGCCGCGGCGCAATCCGCTGGACGCCGGCAATTGAACCCGCAACACTGTCCCTAAGGCCGAGGCGGCGGGGCCAATCGCGAAAAGGGGCGGGCATGTTCGATCTGATCGTTGCCGGTGGGCTGGCGGCGCTGCCGGGCAGTGCGGAGCCGGCTGATATCGGCGTTGCCGGCGGCAAGATCGCCGCGATCGGGGCACCGGGCAGCCTTGCCGATGCGGGGGCGGCACGGACCGTCGACGCGGCGGGCCAGATCGTCATCCCCGGCGGGGTCGACCCGCACATCCACTGCAGCTCGCCGATTCCGTTTCCCGGCCGCAACGAGGACCTGCTGAGCGCGCCACCCGATCAGGTCAGCCGCGCGGCACTCCATGGCGGCACGACGACATTGCTCGACTTCGCGCCCTGCCCGCCCGAGGAACCGCTGCAGCAGTCGATCGAGCGGCGCCAGCGCGAATGGGCCGGCGCCTGCTATTGCGATTACGGCTTTCACCTGCTGCTGCACGGGAAATTGTCGCAAGGAGTGCTCGACCCGCTGCCGGAGGCGATCCAGCAAGGCCACGCCTCGGTCAAGATGTTCACGACCGACATAAGGCCCAACCGGCTGGGGCGGATGGTCCAGTTCGGCGACATTTGGGAGGTGTTGAAAATTCTCGGCGCGGCCGGCGGGCTCGCCGCGATTCACGCCGAAGACAACGACATCGTCATGCACATGTACGAAAAGCTGATCCGCGAGGACCGCGTCGGCTTCGAGAACATGGCCGAGGTTCACAATACGCTGAGCGAGGACCTGTCGTTCAACCGGGTTATCCGGCTCGCCGAAAACGTCGCGGGCGCTGCGCTCTACATGGTGCATGTCTCGGCCGCGAGCGGGGCCGCGGCGATCGCCGCCTCACGCGGGCGCGGATTTCCGATTTACGGCGAAACACTGCACCAATACCTGCTCTACAATGCCGAAGACTACAAGCGGCCGGGCGGGCAGATGTTTCATACTTACCCGTCGCTGAAATTCCCGGCGGACCAGCAGGCCTTGTGGGCGGCAACCAACCACGGCGCGATCCAGGCGATCGCGACCGACGAGGTGTGCTGCCCGCTGCAGGTCAAATTGCAGGGACGCCGCATCGACGACACCACCGGCGGCAATTCCGGGGTCGAGCCGCGGGTGTCGCTGATGTATACGCATATGGTCGAAAAGCGCGGCTACAGCCTGGCCGATTTTGTCGGGCTGATTTCAACCAATGCGGCGCGGATCATGGGCCTTTATCCGCGCAAGGGTGCGCTGGCGGTCGGCTCGGATGCCGACATCGTGCTGCTCGACCCGCGCGCGCGGCGGGTGCTGCGCAAGGAGGATTTGCACGAGACCGACTACACGCCTTGGGAAGGGCACGAGGTCGCCGCCTGGCCGAGCATGACGATCCTGCGCGGCAAGATCGCGGTCGAGAACGGCCGGTTTCTGGCATCGCCCGGCGACGGGCAATTCCTGGCGCGCAAGATCGGCGACGACATTCGCTCGCGCCCCGCGGTGTGACCGGCCGCGGTGCGAACCGGTCGTCGCCCGAGCCGGCTGTCGTCCAAGCCAGCTGTCCTACGAGCCAGCTGGCGTCCGAGAACGGCTGTTGCCCAAACCCACTGTTGCCCAAAACCCACTGCTGCCTACGCCGACCCTCGGGGACGCTCCCGGGCACGGCAGGCTGAGCTCGCTTGCTGCGACTCTCAGTAGCGCGGCTTGGCGGGGCGGGTCGGCGGCGCGTCGCGATAGATTTGCAGGCGCGTCACCCGCAAGCCGGCGACGCCATGCGCATCGATCGCCTTCTGCCAACCATAAAATTCTTCGATCGACAGCTGATAGCGCCGGCACGCTTCATCGAGGCTCAGCGCGCCGTTGCGCACCGCGTTGACGATTACCGCCTTGCGCCGCGCCACCCAGCGCTTCGTGTCGGGCGCCGGTAAAAGATGTTCCGGGGTCGCCGCGTCTTTCTCGTCCATGGCGGTAAAATAAACCGGCACCACTTAAAGAACCCCTAAGTCAAGCTCATGAAGTTCCGATCGCGCTCGTCAACTGGCGATCGAACAAGGCTCAGGCCGAGGAGGGGCTGACCGAAAGCGGCAGCGCTCCCGGATGGACCCGCCGAAACCGTCATTGGGCGGCAACCCAGGTGCAGCAATGTCCGGCGGACGGCTATGCCCGCCACTCGCACCCAGCCGCTGGGCCGCATCGAACCGTCGGCTTCGCAGCGTCGGCCTAAATCGGCGAATGCGCGGCCTGCTTTCGAGGAGCCGGGCGCGCCCTTTCCACGACCCGCGTGCGGCTTTATTCTATGCGTGCCTTAAGCAAAGTTAGCGAGGAGCCGGGACATGGATGTCGCTGCTGCCGTGTTTCGCCAGGTGCGGGCGCCGCTGACGATCGAGCAGGTCGACGTCGACAAGCCATGGGGCCGCGAGGTCCTGGTGCGCACGGTCGCGACCGGGGTGTGCCACAGCGATTTGCATGTCGTCGACGGCATCGGGCGGTTTCCGCTCGACCGGCCGATCGTGCTCGGCCATGAGGGCGCCGGCGTAGTCGAGGCGGTCGGCGCCGAGGTGACGACGGTCAAGCCCGGCGACCATGTCGTCGCCTGCCTCTCGGGGTTTTGCGGCAGCTGCCCGCAATGCCTTTCCGGCCATCCTAATCTGTGCACCGGCGGCATCGTCACCCGCCCCGACGAGGCCGCCCCGCGGCTGTCGCAAGACGGCGCGCCGTTCCGCCAGTTCATCGGCATTTCGAGCTATGCCGAAAAGATGCTGCTGCACGAGAACTCGATTGTCCGGATCGACCCGGAATTGCCGCTCGACAAGGCGGCATTGGTCGGTTGCGGGGTGTTGACCGGGGTTGGTGCGGCGCTGCGCAGCTCGGGTCTCGAAGCGGGGCAGACGGTTGCGGTCTTTGGCTGCGGCGGGGTCGGGCTGTCGATCGTCCAAGGAGCGCGCATCGGCGGCGCCCGCCAGATCATCGCCGTCGACCGGTTCGAGGGAAAGCGCGAGATGGCGACCCGCGCCGGCGCCACGCATTTCGTCAACAGCGCCGAGGACGACCCGGTCAAGGCGGTGCGGGCACTGACCGGCGGCGCTGGGGTCGATCATGCCTTCGAGGCGGTGGGCGTCGCCACGCTGGTGCGGCAGGCGATCGAGAGCCTGGCGATCCGCGGCACCGCGACGATTGTCGGGGTGCTGCCGCCAGACGCGATGATCGAGTTCCCGTGGATGGCGATCCGCCCCGAATGCCGGGTGCAAACCTCGCGCATGGGGTCGAACCGGTTTCGCTATGACATCCCGCTCTATCTCGATTTCTACCGCCAGGGCCGGCTCGACCTCGACGCGATGGTCACCCGGCGCGGCCGGCTCGGCGACATCAACGAAGCCTTCCGCGCGATGAAGGCCGGCGAAGTCGCAAGGACCGTGCTGACGTTTGATTGAGGCCAACCAATGGCGATCAATTATCCGCGGGCTGACCCGAAATCATGCTCCGGATTGCCCGCGATTGCGCGGCGATCGCACCGCTGCCGCAGTTGGGAAACGGCACGCAGCTGATATTGTATGCTTGTATGCTTCAGTGCGCCCGCACGGAAGCTGACGGCTCGGCTCCATGCACAGGGAGACCACATCCATGACGATCGACGTAGCGACCGGCATCAGCCGCATTCTCAAGCAAGAGGGTGTGGGTTGGGTTTCGACCTTCCCAGTCTGCCGGGTCAACAACGCGCTGGGGCGCGAAGGGGTGCCGATGCTGATGATGCGCGACGACCGCTACGCCGTCGCGGTCGCCGACGCGTTCTCGCGCATCACCGCGGGCTCGCGGATCGGGGTCGCCACCTTCCAAGGGGGCGTCAATGCCGCCGGCATGCAGTACGCCTATGCCGGTATGGCGCAGGCCTTTGAGGATGGCTCGCCGGTTCTGTGCATCACCGATGGCGTGCCCGCCGGCAGCTCGGGCAACAGCCAGTACGATGTCGCCTCGGCCATGAAGACGGTGTCGAAATGGTTCGGCTATCTCGACAAGCCCGAACGCACGCCGGAGCTGATGCGCCGCGCCTTCACGATGCTGCGCAGCGGCCGGCCGGGCCCGGTGATCCTGGCCATTCCCAACGCCACGGCCACATACGACGAGACCGCCGACCCCTACCGCCCCGTCAAAGGCTGGAAATCGGCGCCGGACCCGGCGGATGTGAAGGCTGCCGTCGACCTGCTCCTCAAAGCCCGCAACCCGTTGATCTACGCCGGCGAGGGGGTCATCTACGCGGGCGCGTCCGAAGACCTGAAAGCGCTGGCGGAGCTTGTGAATGCGCCGGTGATCACGACGCTCAAGGCCAAAGGGGCGTTCCCGGAGGACCATCCGCTGTTTGTCGGCGTGCGCGGCGATCAGGTGGCGCACTACCTGAACAAAAGCGACCTGATTCTCGCCATCGGCACGAGCCTGTCGCCGGGCCGTTTCAGCCATGGCATTCCCGATCCGGCGAAGAAGACCATCGTCCACTGCAACGTCGACGAATTGCACATCAACAAGATGTATCCGACGGCGCATGCGGTGATCGGCGACGCCCGCCTGACGTTGCAGGCGCTCCGCCAGGAAGTGTCCGGCCGGACGTCCGGCGCCGGACGGAGGGCGGGCGATGTGGCGGCGGAAGTGAAGGCGGCGCGCGACGAGGGGCTCGCCAGATACCGGCAGGTCATGAATTCCGACGAGACGCCGATCAACCCCTATCGGGTGTACGGCGACCTGATGGAGGTGCTCGATCTGAAGAATTCGTTCGTGACGCACGAAAGCGGCAACACGCGCGACCAGCTCAGCACCGTCTTCGACACGCTGATCCCGCGCGGCTTTCTCGGCTGGGGCAATGTCTCCACCCTCGGCTTCAGCCTCGCGGCCGCCATTGCCGCCAAGAAGGCGTTTCCAGAGAGGGCATCGGTGGCGGTGACCGGCGAAGCAGGCCTCGGCTACATGCTCGGCAACCTCGAGGTGCTGCTGCGCGAGAAGCTCGGGGTCACGGTCGTGCACATTTCGAATGGCGGCTTTGCCGGCTATGGACCCGGCTTCTGGGGGCCCGGGCACGATCCCTTCACCCATCGGGTGCTGGGGCCCGACGAGGTGGATATGTCGAAGGTGATCGGCGCCCTCGGCTTCCACACCGAGCGGGTCAGCGAGCCGGCCGCAATCATCCCGGCCCTGCGGCGGGCGCTCGAAATCAATAATTCGGGCCGCCCGGCCTATATCGAGTTCATCTGCTGCCAGTACCCCGTCTACGGCCAGTGGGTCGGACGGGGGGAGGGGTGACGCGAGATGCAATTCGAGGTTCCTGCGCAGGCAGGAACCCATTTCGCCGGTGACCGAGTGGCTGCACGATGGGTCCCTGCCTTCGCAGGGACCCGGTATTTCGGCAAGGCGGTGAAATACCAGCGAGTTTGTGAGCCGACCTTTGTGATCCACGGTTGCCGTAAATTTCGGGTCCCTGCCCACGGGTCCGGCCTGCCGCCGGCCCGAGGATAAACTCCGGCAGGGATCAATGTTCCGGTCCGCGCGATGCCGTTCGTCTATCTCCTCGCCTCTCATCCGTATGGGACTATCTACGTCGGTTCGACCTTCGAACTCGCGCGCCGCGTTTGGCAGCACAAAACACGAGCCATCCCCGGCTTTACCGCCAAATACGGCGTTGACCGTCTCGTGTGGTTCGAAACGCATGAACGCCTTGAGACAGCGCTGGTCCGGGAACGGCAAATCAAGAAGTGGAAGCGTGACTGGAAGATCAACCTGATTGAACGCGAAAACCCGAATTGGGCTGATCTTTACCCATCCCTGTCGCCGTAGTGCGGCGGGCGACATGGGTCCCTGCCTGAGTTTATCCTCGGGCCGGCACCAGGCCGGACCCGCGGGCAGGGACCGATAGAGCGGAGCACCGTTGCCGCAAAGCGCCAGGAGTTGCTAAAATTTTGGACAGTGCGCCGGTCCCTGCGAAGGCAGGGACCCGATAAACGTCAGGTTTTGAGGAAACGATGCCAAAGCTGATCCCCGTCGGTGTCATGCGGGGCAATTCGGGGTTCCTTCGCAGGCAGGAACCCATTTCGCCGGCGATAGAGTGGCTGCACGATGGATTCCTTCCTTCAGGGAGCACGTAAAGAGGAGCACCGACCGTTCCCCAAGGCGATGTAAGTTGCTGGAACCCAGTGATCTATTTCCAGTCAGCCTCTGAGGAAACGATGTCGAAGCTGATCCCCATCGGTGTCATGCGGGGCAATTCGGGGTTCCTGCGCAGGCAGGAATCCATTTCGCCGGCGATCGAGTGGCTGCACGATGGGTCCCTGCCTTCGCAGGGATCCCGTAAAGAGGAGCACCGATCTTCCCGCAAGGCGATGTAAGCTGTCGAAGGTCGGTAATTCATTTCCAGTCAGGCTCTGAGGAAACGATGCCGAAGCTGATCTCCGTCGGTGTCATGCGGGGCAATTCGGGGTTCCTGCGCAGGCAGGAACCCATTTCGCCGGCGATCGAGTGGCTGCACGATGGCTCCCTGCCTTCGCAGGGATCCCGTAAAGAGGAGCACCGATCTTCCCGTAAGGCGATGTAAGCTGGCGAAGGCCGGTAATTCATTTCCAGTCAGGCTCTGAGGAAACGATGCCAAAGCTGATCCCCGTCGCCGACTCTTTGAGCAAGCCCTTCTGGGACGCCGTCAATCAAAGGCGGCTCGTTCTGCAGCACTGCGCTCAATGCGACAGGCTGCAATACCCGCCGCAGCAGGCCTGCCAGGCGTGCCAATCGGCCGCCAGTCTGACGTGGAAAGAGGTCGCGGGCAGAGGCCATATCGCGACCTACATCGTGATCGAGGATGGCCGCCTCAACCGGCGCATGCCCGATCAGCCCTATAACCTGGCAATGGTGACCCTAGACGCGGACATCAGGGTCAATTTCTACTCCAATCTCCCGGGCACCCCGCCCTACCAG
>CAVQJP010000019.1:0-12835 GCA_963712825.1 uncultured Alphaproteobacteria bacterium | reverse complement strand
GGGCTTCTTGGCGCCTGACCGATGCGGAGCACGCAAATGGCCGCTTGCGGCGCAACTCCGCCACCGCGATGTGTCGAGGCGAAGGTCCGCTTTCCACCCACGCGAACCTGACGCGTCCGCGCAGTCCGTCGGGCGAGTCACGCGATTAAGCTGGAACGTACGTCAACCTAATCACGTCCTCGCCAATTAGATCGCTGCCCACAAGGCGGAGCGCGGCCGGGGGCCGGCGAAGAATGGCTGCCGCGACCAAGCACGACGGGGTGGAGGTAGAGTTGATACTCATCAATAAGACCAAGGTCGGTCAGGCCTCGTGCCAGGTCTGGTCCGGCGACTTCAATCTCCCCAGCGAGTTCGGCCTTCAGCCCCCGTAACACCGCCTCGAGGTCATCTGCGACGAGAGTGGCGTTGGGGCCGACTGACTTCAACGAGCGCGACACGACCCACTTCCGTTGGCTCCGCCACGCCGCCGCAAAGTCGCGTTCCTCCGTGCCCCACTCAGCAAGGTCTTCGTCCCAAATGCGCATTACCTCGTACATGCGGCGACCGTACACACTGCCCGTCAGGTTACGCATTTGCTCGATGAAGTGACGAAAGAGCGCGGGACCTGGCGCAAACTCCAGGTGGTCGACGTAGCCGTCCAGGGACTGGTTCAATCCGAAGACGAGCTTCGCCATGCTACAAAATCTCCATCCGAAGCTTTTCAGAATAGCTTGAGCCGCCGTTACGTATAAGTGAGGTTGGACACAATCCGCGCGCCGCTTTGTCGGTGTGACAAATAACCAGAGGTCCGCTTTCCATCCGAAATCGCCGGGTCCGGGCCGCATTGGCAAGGTCTGCACCGGGCACGGCCCTCGCTCGCACGGTCGTTGACCGCTCGGCCTCGGGTGGCGAAATTGCGACCGGAGCCACCGCGGGTTTTGCATTCCCGGCATCCGTTTTAAGCTTGTTTGCGGGAGGGTCGAGCCATGTCCGCGACCGTCTTTGCCAATTGCGCGGTTCTCGACGGCACCCGAACGGAGCGCCGCGAAGACCACCACGTCCTCGTCGAGGACGGGCTGATCCGCGAGGTCTCGGACCGGCCGATCAAGAGCGCCTCCGCCGAGATGGTCGATCTCAAAGGCCGCACCTTGATGCCGGGGCTGATCGACGCGCATGTGCACGTGATTGCGGTCGACCAGGCGCTGGCGCAACTCTCCGAACGGCCGGTCAGCCTCGTCACGTTGCAGGCCGCGCGCGTGCTCGAAGGGATGTTGGCGCGCGGATTTACGACGGTGCGCGACGCCGGCGGCGCCGATGCCGGGCTGGCGCAAGCGGTCGAGGACGGGCTGGTGCGGGGGCCGCGGATTTTTCCGTCAGGCCGGGCGTTGAGCCAGACCGGCGGGCATGGCGATTTGCGTCCACGCACGCGCTCGGTGTCGGTCGTGGCCTGCGCCTGCTGCGAGGGTGGGGCTGGGCTCGCGCGCATCGCCGACGGGGTGTCGGAATGCCGGCGGGCGGCGCGCGACGAACTGCGCAAGGGTGCCACCCAGATCAAGATCATGGCGTCGGGCGGCGTTGCTTCGCCGTACGACCCGGTATGGAATCCGCAATACAGCGAAGAAGAGGTGCGCGCGATCGTCGAGGAGGCGCGGGCCTGGCGCACCTATGTGATGGCGCACGCCTACACCCCCGAGGCGATCCGGCGCTCGATCGATTTCGGGGTGCGCTCGATCGAGCACGGCAACCTGATCGACCGTACGACCGCCGACCACGTCGCCGCAGCCGACGTCTTTGTCGTGCCGACCCTCGTGACCTTCGACGCATTGCACCGCTTCGGCAAGGAGCTCGGGTTTCCCGAGGCTAGCCTCGCCAAGCTCGGCGATGTGCGCGAGGCGGGATTGCGCTCGCTCGAAATACTGCAGGCGGCGGGTGTGCGGATCGGCTTCGGCACCGATCTGTTGGGGCCGATGCACCGCCATCAATCCCGCGAGTTTGTGATCCGGGCCGAGGCGATGGCGCCGTTCGACATCATCCGCTCAGCCACGATCGTCAACGCCGAGCTCTTAAATCGTTCCGGCAAGATCGGCGTCGTCGCCCCCGGCGCCCGCGCCGATCTGATCGTGGTCGATGGCGACCCGCTCGCCGCCATCTCATTGCTCGACGGCCAAGGCGAGCACCTGAGCCACATCATGCAGAACGGCGTGTTCTGCAAGCGGCCGACCGGCGATCCGGCGCGGTGAGCGTCGAACCGGCGCGGTTCGGCGGTATCGACATCAACGCTCCCGCGCCGTAAATACCGCTTATGGGTGCCGTCCCGTTCGACACGTTAAAGCTCGCGCGCAGGCTCGAAAGCGCGGGCTTTCCGCCGCAGCAGGCAGGCGACACCGCCGAGGCGTTGGCCGAGGCAATGTCCGGCGCCCAGCTCGCGACCAGCGCCGACATCGCGTCGGTGCGCACGGAGGTAACGACCCAGGGATCGGAGCTGCGGACGGAGATAAGGACGCAGGGGTCGCAGCTCCGGGCCGAGATTGCCGCGCAGGGGTCGGAGCTCCGGGCCGATATTGCCGCGCAGGGATTGGAGCTCCGGGCCGAGATTGCTGCGCTGCGATCGGAATTCAGAGCGGAAACCGCCGCGCTGCGGGCCGAGCTGAGAGCCGAGATCGAACTGCTGCGGCGGGACCTGACGATCCGCCTCGGCAGCATGATCGTCGTCGCCGTCGGTATTCTGCTGGCGGCAATCCGCTATCTGCCGCCGCCTCATTGACAACAGCCGATCGGCGGTCTTCGGCTGCGCGCTGCGCGGCGTTTTTTGGGCGAGCGGCCGATGCCGAGGCCGGGGTGCTTACATCTTGACGGTGGCGCCGCCGCAATGCTCGATAAACCGGGAGGAAGCAAGGATGGAACAGCACACTGCGGTCGTGACCGGCGGGTTGCGGGGGCTTGGCCGGTCGATGGCGCTGGGGCTGGCGCGCGAAGGGTGCCGGGTGCTCGCAATCGGCCACATCGCCGAGGACGTCGCCAAGATCGAGCGAGAAATTGCAGGAACGCCGCTCGCCGACCGTCTGCAAACGCTCGTCGCTGATCTGCGGCGCGCGGAAGAGTGCGACCGCGTCGTCGCCGCAGCCGAAACCCGGCTCGGCAATGTCGACATCCTCGTCAACAATGCCGGGCTGACCTTTACCTACATCGACCCGGCGCGCTATCGGCGGCCGGCGATGCAGAAATTCTGGGAGGTCGGCGACGACATCGTCAACAATGTCATCGACACCAATTATCTCGCTGCCGACCGGCTGGCGCGCCGCGTCGCCGGCGGCATGGCGGCGCGCGGCTGGGGCCGCATCGTCAACGTCACGACCAAGCTCGACACGATGAACCGCGCCGGGACGCATCCCTATGGCGCGTCCAAGGCGGCGCTCGAAATGGCGAGCGAGGTTTGGGCCAAGGAGGCCGAGGGCACCGGCCTCACGGTCAACATCGTCAACCCGGGCGCCGGCGCCAACACGCCGGGCATGGCCGCGGAAATGCGCCGGATGAGCCGCGAGGGCCGCGCCTCGCGCCTGGTCGAACCCGACGAGATGGTGCCGCCGCTGCTCTATGTCGTCTCGCGCGACGCCGACGAGGTCAACGGCTGGCGCTTTGACGCCAACCTCTGGGACGCCTCGTTGGCGCCCGCCGAGGCTTCCCGCCGCGCCGGCCGCCCCGCCGGCTTCGCGATGCACCCGGCCGCCGGCTGACCCCGGTCAAGCGCCGGTCGAGGCCGCTGCGTCGCTCGCTCCGGCGCTCAGTGATGCAGGATGATGTCGACGCGGCGGTTGAACACCGAGGGGTCGCTCGACCCGGTCTGCCCGATCGGCTGCTGCTGGACCATTGCGGGCTCGATGCCGTCCGCCTCGAGCTCGTCGGCGACGATCGAGGCCCGCGTCATCGCCAGGTATTTGTTGGTCTGGACCGTGCCGGTGGCGCTGGCCCGCGCCTGGACGGCGATTGATGTGGCGCCGGTCGCCTTTGCTTTCCTCGCGGCGTCGGCGATGATCGCCTTCGCCCGCGGTGAGAGATAGGCGCTGAACTCGTTGAAATAGATCAGGAACCGCTGCCGCGCTTCAGCCGCCGGTGCGGCGGGCGCCGCGGCGTTCGCCGGCGCTGGAGCCGCAGCCGGCGGCGGCGGTGTCGTCGGTGCGCCTGACGGGCTCTGCGCCTTCGCCGCGACCGAAACCGCCAGCGCCGAAACCAACAGCATTACCGAAAAAGTCTGCCGAAACCGCAACATCCGCCTCCCCCACCGAGACCACGCCCCGCCGCCGGGCGGCCACTGTATGCGGGTTTGCCGGGCGGTCCGCAAGTCTCGGCGGCGCGTCGCTGCCCGCAGCGGGAAATCGCTTTTTCCGAACGCCGTCGGGCATCGCCGGGCGCTCCCGCGTGTTGGCAGAGGAAGCGGCCCGGTTCGCCGCTGCGCCGCCCACGGCGGGTACGCCCGCCCTTGCCGCAAGGAGTGCCCGATGTATCTCGCCCGCTTTTGCTATGACGTGCTGCCGGTCAACCGCCAACCTGCGATCGAGTTCATCCGCCGCGAGGTCGAGGCGGCGCGCAAGAACGGCCTCGACGCGCGGATGCTGGTGCCGCTGACCCGCGGCCACGGCGACCACACCTCGCTGCAGTTTGAGGTCGAGCTGAAAGGGCTCGACCAGCTCGAGCAGTTCCGCAACCGCGGCGTCGGCTCGACCGAGGAAACCGGCGACTGGATGCACGCCTTCAGCGAAGTGCTGACCCGGCCGCCCTGTGTCGAAATCCTGCGCTTCGAGCCCTGATCGCCGACCTGCCGCGCCCGTCAAAGGACCCCACATATGACGCCGACGGCTGGTCGCTGACAAAGGATTCGCCCGACCGCACGGCAATGGCGCGGCGACCGATGAAAGGCCTCGCCATGGATGTCGTCTTTCGCGCCCGGCTGCCGCCCGCCTCGCCGTTGCGCGCGGCGATCCGCGACCATGTCCGGCTCGACGAGACCGCGGCCGACGCGCAGATCCTGGCCGCGGCCGACATCCCCCCCGAGGCGCGCGACCGCATCGCCGCGACCGCCCGCGGGCTGGTCGCCGCGGTCCGCCGCGAGCGCCACGGCAAGGGCGGCATCGACGCGTTTTTGCATGAATACGCGCTGTCCTCGCAGGAAGGGGTGGCGCTGCTCTGCCTCGCCGAGGCATTGCTGCGCATTCCCGACGCCGGCACCGTCGACCGGCTGATCCGCGACAAGCTCGGCGAGGCCGACTGGGCGCGTCACCTCGGGCATTCCGATTCGGCCTTTGTCAACGCCTCGACCTGGGCCTTGATGCTGACCGGGCGCCTCCTGCGCGGCGAACCCGCGCCAAAAGATTTGCGCACCGATCCCGCGCCGCACGATTTGCGCGCCGCCCTGCGCCGGTTTGCGGCGCGGTCAGGCGAGCCCGTCGTGCGCCAGGCGGTGACCGCGGCGATGCGCATTCTCGCCCGCCAGTTCGTCATGGGGCGCACGATCGAGGAAGCGCTCGATCACGCCCGCGCGGCCGAGGCCGCGGGCTATCGTCATTCCTACGACATGCTTGGCGAAGCGGCGCACACCGCTGCCGACGCCGCCCGCTATTTCGCCGCCTACCAAGACGCCATCACGGCGATCGGTGCCGCCGCCGGCGGACGCGCAGTCGAAGCCGCCCCCGGCATCTCGGTCAAGTTGTCGGCGTTGCACCCGCGCTATGAGATGGCGCAGCGCGAGCGCGTTCTGGCCGAGATGACCCCGCCGCTCTTGGCGCTCGCCGGCGCGGCGCGGCGGGCCGGCATCGGTTTTACGATCGACGCCGAGGAGGCCGACCGGCTCGACCTGTCGCTCGATCTGATCGAGACGCTGGCGCTGGCCCCCGAGCTGGCCCAATGGGACGGGCTCGGGCTTGCGGTGCAGGCCTACCAGAAGCGCGCTCTGCCGTTGATCGACTGGCTCGCCGACCTCGCCCGCCGCGGCCGCAGGCGGCTGATGGTGCGGCTCGTCAAGGGCGCCTACTGGGACAGCGAGGTCAAGCGCAGCCAGGAGCGCGGCCTCGACGGCTACCCGGTCTACACCCGCAAGGTCGCCACCGACGTCTCCTATCTTGCCGCCGCGCGCCGGCTGCTCGACGCCGGCCGTGTCTTTTACCCGCAATTTGCGACCCACAACGCGCATACCGTCGCCGCGGTGCTCGAGCTCGCCGGCGACCGTCGCGACTGGGAATTCCAGCGCCTCCACGGCATGGGCGAGGCGCTCTACGACGAGATCGTCGGGCCCGACCGTCTCGACCGGCCGTGCCGGGTCTACGCGCCGGTCGGCAGCCACGAGGAGCTGCTCGCCTACCTCGTCCGCCGGCTGCTCGAAAACGGCGCCAACACCTCGTTTGTCAACCGCATTCTCGACGACAGGCAGCCGATCGACGAGATCGTCGCCGACCCTGTGGCGCGCCTCGCCGGGCTGGCGCCAAAGCCGCATCCGCGCATCCCGTTGCCGGCCGATCTTTATCTGCCGGCGCGGCGCAATTCGCGCGGGATCGACCTCGCCGACCCGCCGGCGCTGACGGTCCTGCGCGACGATCTCGCCGCCGCAATGCGCCAGCCCTGGCACGCCGCCCCGATCATCGGCGGCATCGAGCAGACGGGCGCCGCCGAGCCGGTCCTCGACCCGAGCGACCGTCGCCGTCAGGTCGGCACGGTCGTCGAGACCGGCCCGCGGCAGCTCGACCGGACGCTCGGCCGCGCCGACGACGCCGCACCCGGCTGGGACCGCCGCCCGGCCGGCGAGCGCGCCATGATCCTCGATCGCGCCGCCGACCTATACGAAACGCACGGCGCCGCGCTGATGGCGCGGGTCATCCGCGAGGGCGGCCGCACGATCCCCGCGGCGCTGTCGGAATTGCGCGAGGCGGTCGACTATTTGCGCTATTACGCCGCGCGCGCCCGCGCCGATTTCGCCGCCCCCGAGCGGTTGCCCGGCCCGACCGGCGAGCGCAACGAGCTGGCGCTGCACGGGCGCGGCGTTTTTGCCTGCATCTCGCCGTGGAATTTCCCGTTGGCGATCTTTACCGGCCAAGTCGCAGCGGCCCTCGCCGCCGGCAACGCGGTCGTCGCCAAGCCCGCCGAGCAGACCCCGCTTGTCGCCGCCGCGGCGGTGCGCCTGCTGCACGAGGCCGGCGTCCCCGGCGACGTATTGCACCTGCTGCGGGGCAGCGGCGAGACGGTCGGGGCACCCCTGGTCGCCGATCCCCGTATCGCCGGGGTCGCGTTTACCGGCTCGACCGAGACCGCGCGCGGCATCGCCTTGGCGCTCGCCCGGCGCCCCGGGCCGCTGGTGCCGCTGATCGCCGAGACCGGCGGACAGAACGCGATGATCGTCGATTCCTCGGCATTGCCCGAGCAGGTCGTCACCGACGTGCTGATTTCAGCTTTCGAGAGCGCCGGGCAGCGCTGCTCGTCGTTGCGGCTCCTTTATCTCCAGGCCGACATCGCCGACCGCCTCCTCGACATGCTGACGGGGGCGATGGCGGAGCTTACGGTCGGCGACCCGGCATTGCTCGC
This sequence comes from uncultured Alphaproteobacteria bacterium, assembly GCA_963712825.1. Lineage (GTDB taxonomy): Bacteria > Pseudomonadota > Alphaproteobacteria > ATCC43930 > CGMCC-115725 > AP-15. Next base: position 5,290 of record CAVQJP010000019.1, on the reverse strand, counting down.
GACCGACATCGGCCCGGTCATCGACGCCGCCGCCCGCGACGCGCTCGAGCAGCACGCCGCCCGCATGACGCGCGAGGGCCGGCTCCTCTACCAATGCCCGCTTCCGCCGGGCGCCGGGCACGGCACGTTTTTCGCCCCGCGGGCCTTTGAGATCGAGAGCGCGCATCTGCTCGAACGCGAGGTGTTCGGCCCGATCCTGCACGTCGTACGCTGGCCGGCCGAGCGGCTCGACCGGGCGCTCGACGAGATCGACGCCACCGGCTACGGGCTGACATTGGGCATCCACAGCCGCATCGACGAGAATGTCCGGCGCATCCTCGGCCGCATGCGCACCGGCAACAGCTACGTCAACCGCAACATGGTCGGCGCCGTCGTCGGGGTGCAGCCGTTTGGCGGCGAGCGCCTGTCCGGCACCGGCCCCAAAGCCGGCGGCCCGCGCTATCTGCACCGGTTTGCGACCGAGCGCACGATTTCGGCCGACATCACCGCTGCCGGCGGCAACGCCACCTTGCTGTCCTTGCAAGACGAAGCCTGATCCGCCGCCCACCCTCTACCCCACCCCCTTCCCAGAATGGGGCTTATGGGGCTTTGACAGCAGCGCGGCGAGCAAGCAAAACACAATATAGAAACTCGGGCGGATCGATCCCGTCAATCATTTTCATCGGGACGTTATGGCACACATCAACGCGCCGCGACCACTTCCGCACGGTTGGAACGAGCGCCATCGTGCCCTTCTGACGAGATTGCTTTCCGAAATTGCGAAGGTGCTAGTGCACCGACGCATTCTGAAGATTCACTTGGTGACCGCAGACAAATGCTCACATCAAAATCCGACCACACCGGCGAAGGCCGGTGCCCATGGCGGAAGTGGGTCCCGGCCTCCGCCGGGAAAGCAGAAAAGGGGCACCAGTTTGAATCATTTGAATGCATCTGAGCACTAGGCTACCAGTTGGAAGGTGGTTATTACCCGCAACGGTTAGCCGACACAGAGGTTGAGCAACAGGCCGTCCGCGCCCTGATCGAAGTCTTGTCGGGAAGGCGTTCGCTTGGTGTTAGCCCCGCTGCACCGCTCCGCCCGTACCATTTCCACCCCCGCCCACTGCCCGAGGCACCTAGCTATGGAGGCCCGCGACGCCGGCGACCGCAACGCATGACGCAGGGAACCGTATCGCCCTCACTGGTCACGCTGCGATCAGCACGGAGCCTGAGCCGCAAAATGCTTCACCTTGATCGCGTCGGATCGCTGCTCCGCCTCCCATAGATCATATTGAAGCTGCAGCTGTAACCAGCTTTCCGGTGAGCGGCCGAATGCCTTGGACAGCCGAATCGCCATGTCCGGAGAAATCCCGGCGTGACCGTTGAGCAGCGCCGAGAGCGTGCGACGGGCTACGCCCAGGCCCTCGGCGGCGGCCGTCACCGTTAGGCCCAAGGGATCGAGGCACAGCTCTTTGATGACCTCACCAGGATGCGGCGGCTTGTGCATGCGTGCCATAATTCGACACACCTCCTTTCACCTCAGTGGTAATCGACCAGATCGACATTGGTGACATCCTGGCCTTCGAACTCGAAGATCACCCGCCAATTGCCTGAGATCGAAACCGACCATTGACCAGCGCGGTCACCGCGAAGGGGATGCAACCGGGCACCGGGAAGCGCCATGTCGGACGGCACCGAAGCCGTCGCCAGAGCCGCCAGCACCGCGCGCAGCCGTTTCACGTGCTGAGCAGCAACTCCGCTTGTGTCGCCCGTGAATACAGCCGCTCCAGCCCCCTATGGCGAAAGCGCGAAATCATCGGCGAGAAGTGTAACGTATCACATCACATTCTGTCAATCGGTCGCAAAGAGAAAGGATTCCGCGCCCGGCACCGGGGCGAGCTGGTTCCAGCGGCTTAGCCGTCGCGCAAGTCAGTCTCGGAACCGCCCCCCCCGCGTGTTGCATTAATCAAGACTGTCGGGAAAATCCTTTGAGCCAGCCCGATCAAGGGGTTACACTCACCGTAAGGTATGACTGAAATTCACCCCGAACACCGCCGCCTCGGCTATGCCCGCGTCAGCACCTACGGCCAGACGCTCGACGCCCAGCTTGAGCAGCTTCACGAAGGTGACCGGCGCGCACAACGACCGGCGCGAGCTTCTACGAATGCTCGCCGCCTCGCCCCCGGCGACGCGGTGACGGTGACGCGCATCGACCGCCTAGCGCGCAGCACCTTCGACCTGTTCGCCATCGTCAAGCAAATCGTCGACGCGAAAGCGCAATTCCGTTCCCTCGCGGAGCCGTGGGCCGACACCGGGACGAGTACCGGGCGGCTGATGATCGCCGTGCTCGGCGGTTTGGCGGACGTGGAGCGCGATCTTATCCGCACCCGCACCGCCGAGGGCCGCAGCCGGGCGCAGAAGCGCGGCCAGCACATGGGCCGCCCCTCGAAGCTCACCGACGCACAGAAGGCCGAAGCACGGCGGCGGCGGGCGCAGGGTGCCACCCTTGCCGAACTCGCCCGCAGCTACGACGTGGGGAAGAGTACGATTTCCCGGCTGAGGGTTACGAGTTCGGAATCACGGAAGCAAATAGACGGTCGCCCGCGCATCAAGGGAAGTGACGCACGTGGGTGACCGTGCCGAAAAACGAGAGGTCAACGCTATGAGTTTGACGACCGAAATTGAGGCTGCCCAAAGAACGGTGACAACCGATTCCTATCAAATGTCTATAGGCGAAATTGTCAATATGTATAAAGATGGTGAGCTTATTATAAGTCCAGTTTTTCAACGCTTATTTCGCTGGGAGTTATCACAGAAATCGCGCCTGATTGAGTCCATACTAATAGGTATTCCGCTTCCCTCGATCTTTGTTTACGAGATGCCGAGCGGCAAGTGGGAGTTGGTTGACGGTCTTCAGAGAATCTCCACGCTCTTAGAGTTCATGGGGATTTTAGAAGACCCCGACCGTCAACAGCCACGGCCTCCCTCAGTTCTTGAGGCGACAAAGTATCTGCCTTCGCTTCACAATGTCGTGTGGGAGGAAAACGAGACAATCGCCGATGCTCCTATTGGTGAACAAAATGCACTTTCAAAAGACCTACAGCTAACAATTCGGCGCAGCCGTATAGGTATCGAAATATTGAAGCGCCCAAGTGACGCCCATACCAAATATGAATTGTTTCAGCGATTGAATGGTGGTGGGTCGATTGCAAATGCACAGGAACTGCGAAATTGTATTATTGTCATGGTTAATGACCAACTGTTTGTAAAACTTCGCGCGCGCGCTACGTGGGATGTGTTCACTTCAATTTTTCATATCTCTGATGATCAAAAAGAACAGCAGCGCGATATTGAATTGCTCACGCGGTTTCTAGTCTACCGCTACATTCCGTATGACGGAAAGCTCGATGTGGAGGAATATATAGACAATGGGATTATCGAAATCGCTGAACGAGGATTGTTTGACAGCGTGGCGGAAAAGAATTTTGTAGACACCTTTGAGCTTCTGCATGGGGCGCTTAGGGACGATGCGTTGCGTCAGTATGACAGCAATGTTGAAAGATTTCGAGGGCGGGTGGGCCTAACGGCGCTTGAAATCGTTGCAGTAGGTGTGTCCACCAATTTGGTGGCAATTCAACGGTTGGACGACCCGCATAGATACGTAGAGAACAAAATTTTGAAATTATGGGATATCGAGGAGGTGAGAACCTTTTCGCGTCCGGGATTACGAGGCACGCAGCGTATCCGAAAGACCGTCCCGTTCGGCAAGGGCTGGTTCGCTCCGGGCGCTTAAATGATTTAGATCGATGCCCCAGCTACGGACGACGGAGGAGTTTTCCGCCTCCATAACCACCGACCTCACGTGGAGGATAAAGGAGATATCCGATCTTCGGTCAGCAGTGAGGAGGATCGACGATGCGTTTAGGCGAAGTTTGCTGAGGGCTAGCGTACCCCTGGTGTATGCTCATTGGGAGGGCCACGTAGCCGTTGTTTCGAGATCATATGTCGAATTTTTGGCAACCCGCAGACCGCGTTATTCAGCAATCAAACCAAGCTTCCGACTTAACGAATTTTTCGGAGGCCTTAAACGGCTTGGCCAATTGCAAATGAGTTACCGGCAACAAATCGAATTCATCGAATCCATATTGCAATCCGGCGACACGCAATTTAGACGGATCGACATGGAAGTTATATCGGGAAGAGGCAATTTGAATTCCGAGGTGTTAAAGGAGTTGTGTGCCTATTTTTCAATTGATCAGGCGCTTTTTGAAGATGACTATGAGTTCATAGACAAAATCTTGCTTTATCGACGAAACAACATTGCACACGGGGAATATATTGCAGTGGATGAGAAAGGGTTAGAAGATATGTCTAATCGAGTTATAGGAATGATGAGGACCTTTAATAACCTTGTGGATAATGACGTGGTGTTAGGGCGCTACAACATGGTCGGACAGGCGACATAGAACGGCGCCTCGCCCGCTCTTAATGGTAGTGAGTTTCCATAAAGCACCTTACGCGCCAAAACCTCTGGCGCGCCCTTGCGGGTGAGGCTCTGGTTCAAATCCGAGCCAAACCCCACACAGCACCAATGGCAAAGCATAGTTGGCTGACGATCCCAAGGGAATTTATTGCCCGCGTCAGATAGGGCAGCCCTTTCGTCTCGATCCGGTTGAAGAGCGGCGGCAGATTCGGAACGTCACGGCCGGTTTCGCGCGCGAGCCGAAGCACGAGTTGATTTGCTCATCGTTTTCGTGCTCTTGCGATTAACGAGCGCGTCCGCGATCTCCAGACAGGCCGCGATCCCAGCGGCATTCGCGAGCATGACATACCGAACATAAGCTTCTTCGAGCCGTTGTGCGGTCGCGTCCAACGCCTTGGTGAGTTCGACTGCGATCCGCAATTCATCTTCTTTGCTCATCGATGTATGTCTCTAATCTCTTGTAGCCAGCGCGTGTCCGAGTTTCCGTAACATCTGTTATGCGAACAAACTCGAAGGTGCACACATCGTGTTGACAGTCCTAAATATAATTTGTGCCATACTCGCACTTCTCGCGGCATTGGCGTGGATACACTCCTCCCGCGTCGTTGTGATCTATGGCGGCGGCCCTGTTCCTCGACCGCCCGGCTCCCTACCACGGCCTGCGCTCCTCTATGAGATGGACGCACAGGGACGCGAAGTCGAGCTGATAGGCACGCTCAGGCGACAAAGCACATGGAATGGCTACGCCGCAATGCTGGCGGCGGCTGCCGCCTTCGTCCAAGCCCTCATATCAATAGCACCTACGATTCTCAGGCATTTTCCATAAGGTCG
>CAVQJP010000018.1:0-20135 GCA_963712825.1 uncultured Alphaproteobacteria bacterium | reverse complement strand
TCACCTTGATGGCGGGATCAATGTCCCGCACCTCGCGAATCAAGGCGGGCCCGTCCATCTGGGGCATCACGACATCGGTGATCAGCAGATCCACGGGGCCGGCGCCGTTTTCGATCAGCCCGAGCGCCGCCGCGCCGCTCCTGGCTTCGACAACCTGATACCCCTTGTTGCGCAAGGCGCGCGCGCCGAACATGCGGACCGCGTCGTCGTCCTCGACCAGCATGATCGTGCCGGTTCCGGTCAAGTCGCGCGGAAAGACCGGCGCGACCGCATCGGGTCGAGTCGCCTCGGCGCCGGCGGCAACGGTGTTGCGCGGCAGGTAGATCGAAAAGGTCGAGCCGCCGCCGGGAACGCTGTCGACGAAGACGAACCCGCCCGTCTGCTTGACGATGCCATAGACCGTCGACAAACCGAGGCCGGTGCCGGAGCCGACCTCCTTGGTCGAAAAAAACGGCTCGAAAATCCGCGTGATATGTTCGGGCGCTATGCCGAGGCCGGTGTCGACGACCTCGATCAGAACATAATTCCCGGCAGGCATCAGCTCGTGCCCCCGGCGGACGGCTTGCGGCTGAGCCGCGTTTTCGGTGCGGATTCGCAGTCGGCCGCCATCGGGCATCGCGTCGCGGGCGTTGAGCGCGAGATTGATGACGACCTGCTCGAGCTGGCCCTGGTCGACCTTGACCAGGCCGAGATCGCGTCCGTGAGCAACTTCAAGCTCGATGCTCTCACCGATCAGCCGGCGGAGCAGATGCGACACCTCCACCAGCACATCGGTGACGTCGAGCACCCGCGGCTGAAGGCTCTGCTGGCGCGAAAAGGCGAGGAGCTGACGCACCAGATTGGCGGCACGGTTGGCATTCTGCTTGATCTGCATCAGATCGGCGAAGGCCGGATCGCCCGGCCGCGCGCGCAACAGCAGCAAGTCGCAAAACCCGATCATCGCCGTCAGCAGATTGTTGAAGTCGTGGGCGACCCCGCCGGCAAGCTGGCCCACCGCCTGCATCTTTTGCGACTGCGCGAATTGTCTCTCCAGGAGCTTCTGCTCGGTCACGTCGATAAAATAAAGCGTAAGGCCGTCGGCGTGATCGGTCGCGACATCCGGCGGCGGGTCGCCCGCTGTCACAGCCGGGCCCGACGAGACGCTGCCGAACCGGGTCGCGCGGCGCCCGGCGGCATGGTCGACCCCGCCGAGGAGCACGACCATGCTCCGCTCTGAGGGCGCCTGCAGGCGGATTTCGACCGGCGTGCAGTCTTCGCAGCCGGCCGCCGCGGCGGCGAGCTTCGCCGCGATTGCCGGACGGTCGCCTGGGTTCAAACGGCCGATCAGCCCATGGCCGATCAAGCTCTGCGGAGCGCTGTCGAAGAGCTCGCCAAGGGCGCGGTTGGCTCTGACAACGCGGCCGGAGCGATCAAGCACGGCGATGCCGACCGGCGCTTCCGTAAAGAACCGCTGCACCGATTTGGGAGGTTGCCCGGCGCTCAGAGCGAACGCCGCCGACCCATGGCCGGGGAGCGCGACCGCGCCCGGCGTCACGCCAGACCCGGCGCCTGCCGCGCGGCGCACCGCACTGTCGCGGAAGCTCCACAACATGCAGCCCGAGCGGCCGGCGGCCGGCTCCGCCGAAACTTCAAACCACCGCGGCGGAGTCTGGCCCGCCGGCTGCAGCTCCACCGTTGCAACCGCATCCTTGCACGCTGCCGCCTGCCGGCGCAGCGCGCGGAACGCGGTCGCCGGCGCGAGCCCCGCTGCTGCGGCCTCGACAACATCGAGAGCGGCGTCCCCGGCACCGGGGAACAGGCGTTCGAAGGCGGCGTTCGCCTGCAGCGCTCGCCCGTCCGGCGCGACGATCACTCGCGCCTCAGCAGCCGCATCGAAGGCTTGGGCGAGAACGGCGAGCCATTGTCCCGCGACCGCGCCGTCCCGCGCGGCCGCAGCCGCGAGCAGGGCGAAAATGGCGAGGCCGGTCAAGGCGAGCGCCGGAACTTGCCCCGCCGCTCCGGCGTATGCCCGAACGCCGACGGCTATGGCGGCGGCGCCGGCGACAGCGGCGAGCGCGGCAAACAGCCTCCAGCGATGCGTGAACCGGTACAGTCGGGCGGACGAGCGGCAGAGGGCCGCCGCATCGACAGCCCATTTAGCGGCTCCGGACTCTCCGCCGGTGCTCGCCGCCTCCGCTTCGGTCGTCATAATTTTCGCCCTTAGGCGGTTATCACGCCACGGCACTCTACCATAGATTTTCGCCCGCGCAATCTATTTGTTCTTGATTTGTGCGGGTCTCGCGGAGGCCGCTTCGACAACGTCCCGCGCTGTGCGCCGCGCCGCCTGCGGGTCAGTCGTCGCGGTGGGTGCGCTCCATGCGTTCGTGGCGTTCCTGGGCCTCGATGCTGAGCGTGGCGATCGGCCGGGCCTCGAGCCGGCGAATGCCGATCGGCTCGTCGGTTTCCTCGCAATAGCCGTAGGTTCCGTGCTCGATCCGGTTCAGCGCGGAGTCGATCTTGGAAATCAACTTGCGCCCGCGCGCCCTGGTACGCAGCTCTATCGTTTGTTCGGCTTCGAGCGACGCCCGATCGGTCAGGTCGGGCTTCAACAGGCTTTCCTCTTTCAAATGCTGCAGGGTGTCGGTGGACTCGGCGACCAGCAATTCGCGCCAGCGCAACAGCTTTTGCCGAAAGTATTCGACCTGGAGCGGGCTCATGAAATCTTCGTCGTCGGAGGGGTGATAACCTGGCGGCAGCGACTGGGGCATCGTTCTCCCCGAACCCGGTGAAAAATCGGGCCGGAGTATATGAATCGGGTTGTTCCGCTTCAAGCGCGAGTATCGCAATGAGCATATTGATTCGGCAGGGGTTTCGGCACGACCGGCGGAGCAGGCGCGGAGAACCCGAAGTTGGGCTCGGCGCGTTGTCCCCCACCCCGCCCGGCACCGTGATTTCACCGGCCCGAGACGGAGCGCCGCTGTCGGGATGCGGCGAAATTTTCGCCGCGCTGAGCGCGTAAAGGCGCGAACTTATGGGCCTTCGAGAGGGGGCGGCCAGGCTCCGAATTTAATCGGCTCGTCTGCTCGGCGGAGCGTCTTCAGGCCGGCTGGGTTTTGACCCTAAAGAAACACGCTGAGGTTTTTGTCGAGGAGGACGTTGGCGTCGAGGACGATTGTGCGACGGGCGATCTTCCAGGCCCCGTCGACGCGGCGCAGCACGTCCTCGCGGCAGCCGGAGAGGAGCTGGTGGTCGGTTTCGAGGTGCGAGCGGTAGACCAGGAAGGCGGTCCTCGCCCAAGTCTCGCAGTTCGCCAGCGGGGTCGCTTCGAGATTGCCGATCAGGTGGCGGGTGCGCGAGGGCGGGTCCTCGGCCCAGGCCATGCCGGTGTCGAGCCGGGCCACCCGCATCTCCAGATAGCGCTTGTCCTCCTCAAGGATCGCCAGATCGCCGAGCGGTGTCAGCTCGCGGTGCTGCTCGCGGCGCGGGACGTTCTTGCGGCGGGGCATGAAGTAGAGCATGTCGTCGGTGAAAAGATCGAGCCATTCCTTGAGCCTGCGCTCGTCGAGCAGCCACGCCTCGCGGATGTAGAATTGCATCAGCTCGAGCCACAGCGCCTGCTGCGGCGGCAGCGCCCCCGTTGGCGCCACTGGCGTGGGCTTCACGGGGCGGGCCGCTTCCTGCAGGTGTGTGCCGGCAATGGGATGCTTCTCCGGATCTGCGCTTTGGGCAGCATCGCCCCCTCCCATCCTCCCCCATCGAGGGGCGGGCTCCAAAGGCATCGTAATCAAACGACGTTTATAGCAGCGACGGCTGTTGCCACGAAACATGTTCATCGGGAAGAAAGCCCGCCCCTCGATGGGGGACGGTTTGGCTGGGGGCGCCGTGGCCCGGCTCGTCGGCGATCGCCTCATAAACGCCGCCGAGATTTTCCAGGATCTCGTTGTTCCAAAACCGCAGGATGCGATAGCCTTCGCCTCGCAGGGACCCACTTCGCCCAGCCTCCCGCGGCGACGAGCGATCGTGTTGGCCGCCGTCGACTTCCACGATCGCCGGGCCCTCCTGGCACACGCAATATTTGGTTCAAAGCGACAAAACCGGTGGCCGCGCGGTGCACACTGCCGACACGCTCAAGAAGAAACAGCCGCGACGGGGCGGGAGCGCCCGAGCCTGTTCGTGTCGTCCGGCGAGAAAGCCCGGACCGGATGCCGGCTGAAGATGCCGGCCGAAGCTTGTCCTCCTCCGGCGGCGGTCAGAGCCGTGGGCCGTCCCGTGACAACGCAGAAATTCTGCGAACCGATCGGCGGAGCGTCCGGTCCGCGGCACCGGCCAACAAATCGGGTCAAAAACCTCTGGCGCGGTGGAGCCGGCGCGGAGACGGCGACGTTAATCGCCGGTTGTCTTTCGCGGCGGCGCCTGCGGTGGCGACCAAAGATTGGTCACGGCGGGCCGTGCCGGGCGGGGTGGAAAAGAGGCATGCCTAAAATCGACCATGTCGTGGTTGTCGCCCTCGAAAACCGCTCCTTCGACAACATGCTTGGCCGGCTCTATCCCAAAGGCGAGCGCTTCGACGGGTTGGACGGAACCGAGAGCAACCCGTGGCACAAACCCGACGGCTCGGTTGAGACGATCAGGGTTTGGAACAGCCCCAAGCTCACCCCTCACGCCGCCAGTATTCCGGCCGATGATCCTGGCGAGCTGTTCAGCGACATCACCGAGCAGATTTTCGGCCGCTCCGCCGTGCCCGGCGCGCCCGCCGGCTTGACCGGGTTTGTCGACAACTACATGGCGCAGCCCGAGGGCGACACCCCTCGCGACCCCCGTGCCCCGATGCACTATTTTCTTCCCCACCAGGTCCCGGTGATAAGCCAGCTTGGCAGCGCCTTTGGCGTGTCCGATCGCTGGCACGCCTCGGCGCCCTGCGAGACCTGGCCAAACCGGTATTTCATGCATTGCGGCACAGCCGGAGGCCGCGTCAACAACCGCAGGCCGTACCTACCCTCGCTGCCGGCGGCTATGCCGACAATTTTCCGGCGCCTCGAGGCGCGCGGCTGCGACTGGCGGATTTACTTCCACGACATGCCGCAATCAGCGGCGCTGGTCGATCTGTGGGCCAAGATCCCGACCCATTTCTGTCTGTTTCAGGACGAATTCGAACGCCATGCCGCAGCCGGCAGGCTCGCCACCTACAGCTTTATCGAGCCGCGGTATTTTACCAGCCGGCGCCACCAAACCGTTCCCAACGACCAGCATCCGCCGCACAACATGGTCTATGGCGAGCAGCTGATCGCAGCCGTCTACAATGCCGTGCGCAGTGCCCCGACCTGGCCGCACACCCTGCTCGTCATCGTCTATGACGAGCATGGCGGCTGCTTTGACCACGTGCCGCCTCCAGCCGCAGTCCCCCCGGGCGAACCCTATCCCGACGGTTTCCGCTTTGATCGATATGGCATCCGCGTGCCGGCGGTGATCGTTTCGCCTTACATCGCACCGGGGAGCATCATCAGGCCGCCGCTGGGGCTGGTCGGCGCACCGACGCCGCCGTTCGACCATTGCTCGATCCAGGCCACCCTGCACCGGCTGTTCGATCTTGGCTCGCCGTTGACACCGCGCGTCGCCGCCGCGCCCGACCTCACGAGCGCGCTGAGCTTGAACGAACCTGAAAACAACGGACCCGAGCAGATCGACCTCGTCGAGATGCTGCCGACGACAGCCGAGGTCGAGCTCTTGCACCAGCGGCGTCGCAATCGCCACCAGCAGAATTTCTACCACCCGACGATGGCAATTCCGGCGGCGGCGGCCAGGCTTACCGGGCATGTGCGCGGCCTCGGGGCCAAAATGACGGCGAGAGGGCGGCGGCGGTGACGGGCGCTGCCGGCTCCTCAATGCGGCTCGTCACTCGCGGGCGCGTCGGAAATGGCGCCATACGTACCAAGCCGCGCCCAGAATGATGACCGCCAGCACCACCCAGTCGAAGCGGCGCATGACGGCTTGCAGACGAGGGTCGGTGTTCCAGCGCTGCCCGAGCTTGTAGCCGACATAGGCCAGCGCAAAACACCACGGCCACGAGCCGACAAACGTATAGATCTGGAATTTGAGCTGCGGCAGGCGGGCGATGCCGGCGGGCAGCGCGATAAAGGTGCGGATGACCGGCAGCAGCCGGGCGGCGAGCACGGCCAAGCCGCCATAGCGGGCAAAAAAACGGTCGGCGTCGTCGAGGTCGCGCCGGCTCACCAGGATGTAGGAGCCCCATCGCTCGACCAGCGGCCGCCCGCCATAGCGCCCGACCATATAGGCGACGGTCGACCCGATGTTGCACCCGACCGCGCCGGCGGTCGCGACGAGCAGCAGATTGAAGCGGCCGGCCGATGCCAGATACCCCGAAAACGGCATGATGATTTCCGAGGGTATCGGGATGCACGCCGAACTCGATCGCCATCAGACCTGCGATGCCGAGATAGCCCGCCGAGGATATCGCCGCGATGATCAGACCCGCGACCGCGGCTGTGATATGCTGAAGCATCCGCCGCCCCTGGCAGACGGCGGAACAGAAAATCCGAAGATCAGCGTTCGGCGACCGGCGGCAGGCCCTCCTCGCGGCGCACCTCGTTGATGATCTGCAGCACGCGCTCGCGGTAGGGGCGGTACTGCACCCCGAACTCGTGGACGAGGCGGCTGTTGTCGATCAGGTAATTGCCCGAGATTTCCTTGCCGCCGCTGTCCTTGTCAAAGTTGATCTTCGCGTCGGGCAGGAATTCGCGCACCATCTCGGCGATCTCGCCGAGGCTGACCGCGACCCCGCCGGTGTTGTAGACCCACTCCTTGGGCTTGTCCGACATGATCACCCGGGCAAAGATTTCGGCCACTTCGTCGACATGGATCGGGCAGCGCATCGCGTCCTTGAACGGGAACGAGATCGGCTGGCCGCGCGCCGGGAAGGTGATGACTTTGACGTGGTCGACCGAGCCGACGATCTTGTCGTTGCCGGTGACGTTGGCGGGGCGGATCGCGGTGATGTCGAGCCCGTGCTTTTCGCGGTAGTCCTGCGCCTGCCACTCGTTGAAGATTTTGTGCATCGCGTACTGCACGTGGCCGTGGCGGAAGTCGTCCTCGGTCACATTGCGGTCGCCATAGAAATGCTGCTCGCCGCTGACCGCCAGGGAGCTCGCATAGGCGACGCGCCTGACGCCGGCGAGCCGCGCCGCCTCAAAGCAATTGTCCATGCCGAGGATGTTGAGCTTGAACGCGACCCGCGGCGGATACTCGCTGCCGAGAAAATAGGCGAGGTTGACCACCCGCTCGGGTTTGGCTTCGACCATCGTCGCCATCACGTCGTCGAACTGGCTGACATCGCCGCGCACGACCCGGACCTGCTTGCCGAGATTCCCGTAATCGGCGGTGGCCGGGTTGATGTCCATGCAGACGATTTCCTCGCCGCGCTGCGCCAGCAACGGAATGAGCCGGCGCCCGATAAAGCCGGTGCCGCCGATCACGAGTATCGTCATCGCTTTTCCTCCCCAGGGATGGCTCCGGCGACGTTAGCCGCCGCTCGGCGGTTCGGCAAGCCGCCCGGTCTTGGTGGTGAAATGAACCCGGCAGATCCGGGCGAGGGCGTCATTGCGAGCGAACCACCGGGCGGCAGCCGCCCCGCCCCTCGCCGCTGCTTCTGCAGGAAATCAGTAGCAAAAAGGTCGGTTGCGGCTCAATTCGCATTCGCCCCCCGCCGCCTCTCGCCCGCCGTCTTGCGGCGGCAGCGTCATTCGGCGGGCGGCGCACCAGGCCTGCACCTCGGCGAGCGAGGCCGGGCGAGATCGATCTCGTGACCGCCGCGGTAACCCCGGGCCATCCTATCGAGACGGGTGCCGAGCGAAGCCGCCAAACCCTCGCCGCGCGCGTCGCCGGCGCCGACCACTCGGGCGGCATCCATTTGCGGGTCGTCCGCGATCGTCGCCAATTGCTGTTCGGCCTCATCGCAGAGGGGCAGCACCGCGACCGCCGCCGCGTCGATCCCCGATTGCGCGAGTAGTTGACGCGGCAAGGCTCCGACCTTGACGCGCGCCCGCAAGGTCGCGGCAAGTCTGGTGGGGACGTTCCGTGCCCCCGGTCTGTTTGGCCTGCCACATTGCGACAATATCAAAATCGTGCCGCGCCATGATGCGAGCGGCATTATCGCGGGAATAGGGCTTGGTTGGTGGATCAACGGAGCGGCTCGCTAAGAAGAGAGACCTTCAAAAGTTACGGTAAACACCGATTGCCCAGCCAAAGGCATAGAAGAAACTGGCGATGAAGATGCCCCATTGGCGATGACGAAAAGAGGTATAAAACCAAAAAGGCTGGATCGCCAAACCGAGGATAAAACCCCACCTACTTCCGCTGCCGAGCAAAATTGCTCCGACAGGCCCCATGAATATCGCAGATTGGGCGGCAAATTCCAGCCACGCTCCTTTCGCGGGAGGCTTTTGATGATTCGACTGGGCGTCATGTCTCACTCGCTACCTCGCTGATCGTATCAAACGGCGCGATGGCGCCGCGGATAGCCCGAGAGGCAGGTGATCCCTCCGACCAACGCCATGGGCGTCACCGGGTTAGCCGAGCAGCGATTTTCGAGGGTGTGACCCAGGTCACAGGGTGTGACCCCGGTCACTCGTAAGACCTCAGTCTTGATTGCAAACAGTCCCGAATTTACTGCGCCCGCAGACCCGCAGAATGGCGGCGCTTTGTAATCAATGAGAGCCGATTTTCGCGACGCCGAGGTGACCGACCGCGTTCGTCGGGTTCGGCGCCCGTTCACCAGCTCATTCGGCACGGGCGATCAGTTTGAGAGATCGCAGCGCGGCCGCATCGCGAATGAAGATCGTCCCCTTATCAATGGTAATGATCTCGGCGCGCCGCCACGCTTGCAACCTCCTGTTCACTTTTTCGCGTGACGCGCCAATAAGATTGCCGATTTCGCGTTGCGACAGGCCGAGAACAATCCGCGCGCCCGGCTCCGGGGCATCGTCGGCTTTTGCGAAGCGAAGCAGGGTCTTCGCGATGCGCGCCGCAACATCGAGAAACAGCACATCCTCGACCTGCTCGGAGGTCCGTCGCAACCGCTCGCACAGGACATTGAGCAGTTCGCGCATCACGTCGGGCCGTTCGAGCAGCGGTAAAAACGAACGGCGCGCGATGACGAGCAATTCGCAATCGGTCATCGCCGTCGCGTCGGCTGTGCGCTCCTTGCCGTCGAGTAGCGCGATCTCGCCGAAAATCTCTCCCTCGTTGATAATGTTGAGGATGACCTCCTTGCCATGTGAAGACGGAGCCCTGATCACGACCCGGCCCCGCAGCACCGCCATCATGCTGCTGCCGAGGTCGCCTTTGTAGAATATCTGAGCGTCGGCGGCGTAACGACGGATCACCGCATGCTCGAACATCTTATCTATTTCGTCATCGGGCAACCGAGCAAACAGCGCGCTGCGCCGAAGGATCTGCCGTCGTTCTGGTGTCGGCCCGACCAATCGACCACCTCTCGACACGACTACTGCTGACGATCAAAGGCTGCAGAGTAGTCGTTTTCTACCTATCAGTCTGTTGCAGAAATGTGCCCACGCTCGGGCTTCTTGGCGCCTGACCGATGCGGAGCACGCAAATGGCCGCTTGCGGCGCAACTCCGCCACCGCGATGTGTCGAGGCGAAGGTCCGCTTTCCACGCACGCGAACCTGACGCGTCCGCGCAGTCCGTCGGGCGCGTCACGCGATTAAGCTGAAACGTACGTCAACCTAATCACGTCCTCGCCAATTAGATCGCTGGCCACAAGGCGGAGCGGCGGCCGGGGGCCGGCGAAGAATGGCTTGCCGCGACCAAGCACGACGGGATGGAGGTAGAATCGATACTCATCAATAAGACCAAGGTCGGTCAGGCCTCGTGCCAGGTCTGGTCCGGCGACTTCAATCTCCCCAGCGAGTTCGGCCTTCAGCCCCCGTAACACCGCCTCGAGGTCATCTGCGACGAGAGTGGCGTTGGGGCCGACTGACTTCAACGAGCGCGACACGACCCACTTCCGTTGGCTCCGCCACGCCGCCGCAAAGTCGCGTTCCTCCGTGCCCCACTCAGCAAGGTCTTCGTCCCAAATGCGCATTACCTCGTACATGCGGCGACCGTACACACTGCCCGTCAGGTTACGCATTTGCTCGATGAAGTGACGAAAGAGCGCGGGACCTGGCGCAAACTCCAGGTGGTCGACGTAGCCGTCCAGGGACTGGTTCAATCCGAAGACGAGCTTCGCCATGCTACAAAATCTCCATCCGAAGCTTTTCAGAATAGCTTGAGCCGCCGTTACGTATAAGTGAGGTTGGACACAATCCGCGCGCCGCTTTGTCGGTGTGACAAATAACCAGAGGTCCGCTTTCCATCCGAAATCGCCGGGTCCGGGCCGCATTGGCAAGGTCTGCACCGGGCACGGCCCTCGCTCGCACGGTCGTTGACCGCTCGGCCTCGGGTGGCGAAATTGCGACCGGAGCCACCGCGGGTTTTGCATTCCCGGCATCCGTTTTAAGCTTGTTTGCGGGAGGGTCGAGCCATGTCCGCGACCGTCTTTGCCAATTGCGCGGTTCTCGACGGCACCCGAACGGAGCGCCGCGAAGACCACCACGTCCTCGTCGAGGACGGGCTGATCCGCGAGGTCTCGGACCGGCCGATCAAGAGCGCCTCCGCCGAGATGGTCGATCTCAAAGGCCGCACCTTGATGCCGGGGCTGATCGACGCGCATGTGCACGTGATTGCGGTCGACCAGGCGCTGGCGCAACTCTCCGAACGGCCGGTCAGCCTCGTCACGTTGCAG
Source organism: uncultured Alphaproteobacteria bacterium (assembly GCA_963712825.1). GTDB lineage: Bacteria > Pseudomonadota > Alphaproteobacteria > ATCC43930 > CGMCC-115725 > AP-15. Next base: position 9,336 of record CAVQJP010000018.1, on the reverse strand, counting down.
GCCGCGCGCGTGCTCGAAGGGATGTTGGCGCGCGGATTTACGACGGTGCGCGACGCCGGCGGCGCCGATGCCGGGCTGGCGCAAGCGGTCGAGGACGGGCTGGTGCGGGGGCCGCGGATTTTTCCGTCAGGCCGGGCGTTGAGCCAGACCGGCGGGCATGGCGATTTGCGTCCACGCACGCGCTCGGTGTCGGTCGTGGCCTGCGCCTGCTGCGAGGGTGGGGCTGGGCTCGCGCGCATCGCCGACGGGGTGTCGGAATGCCGGCGGGCGGCGCGCGACGAACTGCGCAAGGGTGCCACCCAGATCAAGATCATGGCGTCGGGCGGCGTTGCTTCGCCGTACGACCCGGTATGGAATCCGCAATACAGCGAAGAAGAGGTGCGCGCGATCGTCGAGGAGGCGCGGGCCTGGCGCACCTATGTGATGGCGCACGCCTACACCCCCGAGGCGATCCGGCGCTCGATCGATTTCGGGGTGCGCTCGATCGAGCACGGCAACCTGATCGACCGTACGACCGCCGACCACGTCGCCGCAGCCGACGTCTTTGTCGTGCCGACCCTCGTGACCTTCGACGCATTGCACCGCTTCGGCAAGGAGCTCGGGTTTCCCGAGGCTAGCCTCGCCAAGCTCGGCGATGTGCGCGAGGCGGGATTGCGCTCGCTCGAAATACTGCAGGCGGCGGGTGTGCGGATCGGCTTCGGCACCGATCTGTTGGGGCCGATGCACCGCCATCAATCCCGCGAGTTTGTGATCCGGGCCGAGGCGATGGCGCCGTTCGACATCATCCGCTCAGCCACGATCGTCAACGCCGAGCTCTTAAATCGTTCCGGCAAGATCGGCGTCGTCGCCCCCGGCGCCCGCGCCGATCTGATCGTGGTCGATGGCGACCCGCTCGCCGCCATCTCATTGCTCGACGGCCAAGGCGAGCACCTGAGCCACATCATGCAGAACGGCGTGTTCTGCAAGCGGCCGACCGGCGATCCGGCGCGGTGAGCGTCGAACCGGCGCGGTTCGGCGGTATCGACATCAACGCTCCCGCGCCGTAAATACCGCTTATGGGTGCCGTCCCGTTCGACACGTTAAAGCTCGCGCGCAGGCTCGAAAGCGCGGGCTTTCCGCCGCAGCAGGCAGGCGACACCGCCGAGGCGTTGGCCGAGGCAATGTCCGGCGCCCAGCTCGCGACCAGCGCCGACATCGCGTCGGTGCGCACGGAGGTAACGACCCAGGGATCGGAGCTGCGGACGGAGATAAGGACGCAGGGGTCGCAGCTCCGGGCCGAGATTGCCGCGCAGGGGTCGGAGCTCCGGGCCGATATTGCCGCGCAGGGATTGGAGCTCCGGGCCGAGATTGCTGCGCTGCGATCGGAATTCAGAGCGGAAACCGCCGCGCTGCGGGCCGAGCTGAGAGCCGAGATCGAACTGCTGCGGCGGGACCTGACGATCCGCCTCGGCAGCATGATCGTCGTCGCCGTCGGTATTCTGCTGGCGGCAATCCGCTATCTGCCGCCGCCTCATTGACAACAGCCGATCGGCGGTCTTCGGCTGCGCGCTGCGCGGCGTTTTTTGGGCGAGCGGCCGATGCCGAGGCCGGGGTGCTTACATCTTGACGGTGGCGCCGCCGCAATGCTCGATAAACCGGGAGGAAGCAAGGATGGAACAGCACACTGCGGTCGTGACCGGCGGGTTGCGGGGGCTTGGCCGGTCGATGGCGCTGGGGCTGGCGCGCGAAGGGTGCCGGGTGCTCGCAATCGGCCACATCGCCGAGGACGTCGCCAAGATCGAGCGAGAAATTGCAGGAACGCCGCTCGCCGACCGTCTGCAAACGCTCGTCGCTGATCTGCGGCGCGCGGAAGAGTGCGACCGCGTCGTCGCCGCAGCCGAAACCCGGCTCGGCAATGTCGACATCCTCGTCAACAATGCCGGGCTGACCTTTACCTACATCGACCCGGCGCGCTATCGGCGGCCGGCGATGCAGAAATTCTGGGAGGTCGGCGACGACATCGTCAACAATGTCATCGACACCAATTATCTCGCTGCCGACCGGCTGGCGCGCCGCGTCGCCGGCGGCATGGCGGCGCGCGGCTGGGGCCGCATCGTCAACGTCACGACCAAGCTCGACACGATGAACCGCGCCGGGACGCATCCCTATGGCGCGTCCAAGGCGGCGCTCGAAATGGCGAGCGAGGTTTGGGCCAAGGAGGCCGAGGGCACCGGCCTCACGGTCAACATCGTCAACCCGGGCGCCGGCGCCAACACGCCGGGCATGGCCGCGGAAATGCGCCGGATGAGCCGCGAGGGCCGCGCCTCGCGCCTGGTCGAACCCGACGAGATGGTGCCGCCGCTGCTCTATGTCGTCTCGCGCGACGCCGACGAGGTCAACGGCTGGCGCTTTGACGCCAACCTCTGGGACGCCTCGTTGGCGCCCGCCGAGGCTTCCCGCCGCGCCGGCCGCCCCGCCGGCTTCGCGATGCACCCGGCCGCCGGCTGACCCCGGTCAAGCGCCGGTCGAGGCCGCTGCGTCGCTCGCTCCGGCGCTCAGTGATGCAGGATGATGTCGACGCGGCGGTTGAACACCGAGGGGTCGCTCGACCCGGTCTGCCCGATCGGCTGCTGCTGGACCATTGCGGGCTCGATGCCGTCCGCCTCGAGCTCGTCGGCGACGATCGAGGCCCGCGTCATCGCCAGGTATTTGTTGGTCTGGACCGTGCCGGTGGCGCTGGCCCGCGCCTGGACGGCGATTGATGTGGCGCCGGTCGCCTTTGCTTTCCTCGCGGCGTCGGCGATGATCGCCTTCGCCCGCGGTGAGAGATAGGCGCTGAACTCGTTGAAATAGATCAGGAACCGCTGCCGCGCTTCAGCCGCCGGTGCGGCGGGCGCCGCGGCGTTCGCCGGCGCTGGAGCCGCAGCCGGCGGCGGCGGTGTCGTCGGTGCGCCTGACGGGCTCTGCGCCTTCGCCGCGACCGAAACCGCCAGCGCCGAAACCAACAGCATTACCGAAAAAGTCTGCCGAAACCGCAACATCCGCCTCCCCCACCGAGACCACGCCCCGCCGCCGGGCGGCCACTGTATGCGGGTTTGCCGGGCGGTCCGCAAGTCTCGGCGGCGCGTCGCTGCCCGCAGCGGGAAATCGCTTTTTCCGAACGCCGTCGGGCATCGCCGGGCGCTCCCGCGTGTTGGCAGAGGAAGCGGCCCGGTTCGCCGCTGCGCCGCCCACGGCGGGTACGCCCGCCCTTGCCGCAAGGAGTGCCCGATGTATCTCGCCCGCTTTTGCTATGACGTGCTGCCGGTCAACCGCCAACCTGCGATCGAGTTCATCCGCCGCGAGGTCGAGGCGGCGCGCAAGAACGGCCTCGACGCGCGGATGCTGGTGCCGCTGACCCGCGGCCACGGCGACCACACCTCGCTGCAGTTTGAGGTCGAGCTGAAAGGGCTCGACCAGCTCGAGCAGTTCCGCAACCGCGGCGTCGGCTCGACCGAGGAAACCGGCGACTGGATGCACGCCTTCAGCGAAGTGCTGACCCGGCCGCCCTGTGTCGAAATCCTGCGCTTCGAGCCCTGATCGCCGACCTGCCGCGCCCGTCAAAGGACCCCACATATGACGCCGACGGCTGGTCGCTGACAAAGGATTCGCCTGACCGCACGGCAATGGCGCGGCGACCGATGAAAGGCCTCGCCATGGATGTCGTCTTTCGCGCCCGGCTGCCGCCCGCCTCGCCGTTGCGCGCGGCGATCCGCGACCATGTCCGGCTCGACGAGACCGCGGCCGACGCGCAGATCCTGGCCGCGGCCGACATCCCCCCCGAGGCGCGCGACCGCATCGCCGCGACCGCCCGCGGGCTGGTCGCCGCGGTCCGCCGCGAGCGCCACGGCAAGGGCGGCATCGACGCGTTTTTGCATGAATACGCGCTGTCCTCGCAGGAAGGGGTGGCGCTGCTCTGCCTCGCCGAGGCATTGCTGCGCATTCCCGACGCCGGCACCGTCGACCGGCTGATCCGCGACAAGCTCGGCGAGGCCGACTGGGCGCGTCACCTCGGGCATTCCAATTCGGCCTTTGTCAACGCCTCGACCTGGGCCTTGATGCTGACCGGGCGCCTCCTGCGCGGCGAACCCGCGCCAAAAGATTTGCGCACCGATCCCGCGCCGCACGATTTGCGCGCCGCCCTGCGCCGGTTTGCGGCGCGGTCAGGCGAGCCCGTCGTGCGCCAGGCGGTGACCGCGGCGATGCGCATTCTCGCCCGCCAGTTCGTCATGGGGCGCACGATCGAGGAAGCGCTCGATCACGCCCGCGCGGCCGAGGCCGCGGGCTATCGTCATTCCTACGACATGCTTGGCGAAGCGGCGCACACCGCTGCCGACGCCGCCCGCTATTTCGCCGCCTACCAAGACGCCATCACGGCGATCGGTGCCGCCGCCGGCGGACGCGCAGTCGAAGCCGCCCCCGGCATCTCGGTCAAGTTGTCGGCGTTGCACCCGCGCTATGAGATGGCGCAGCGCGAGCGCGTTCTGGCCGAGATGACCCCGCCGCTCTTGGCGCTCGCCGGCGCGGCGCGGCGGGCCGGCATCGGTTTTACGATCGACGCCGAGGAGGCCGACCGGCTCGACCTGTCGCTCGATCTGATCGAGACGCTGGCGCTGGCCCCCGAGCTGGCCCAATGGGACGGGCTCGGGCTTGCGGTGCAGGCCTACCAGAAGCGCGCTCTGCCGTTGATCGACTGGCTCGCCGACCTCGCCCGCCGCGGCCGCAGGCGGCTGATGGTGCGGCTCGTCAAGGGCGCCTACTGGGACAGCGAGGTCAAGCGCAGCCAGGAGCGCGGCCTCGACGGCTACCCGGTCTACACCCGCAAGGTCGCCACCGACGTCTCCTATCTTGCCGCCGCGCGCCGGCTGCTCGACGCCGGCCGTGTCTTTTACCCGCAATTTGCGACCCACAACGCGCATACCGTCGCCGCGGTGCTCGAGCTCGCCGGCGACCGTCGCGACTGGGAATTCCAGCGCCTCCACGGCATGGGCGAGGCGCTCTACGACGAGATCGTCGGGCCCGACCGTCTCGACCGGCCGTGCCGGGTCTACGCGCCGGTCGGCAGCCACGAGGAGCTGCTCGCCTACCTCGTCCGCCGGCTGCTCGAAAACGGCGCCAACACCTCGTTTGTCAACCGCATTCTCGACGACAGGCAGCCGATCGACGAGATCGTCGCCGACCCTGTGGCGCGCCTCGCCGGGCTGGCGCCAAAGCCGCATCCGCGCATCCCGTTGCCGGCCGATCTTTATCTGCCGGCGCGGCGCAATTCGCGCGGGATCGACCTCGCCGACCCGCCGGCGCTGACGGTCCTGCGCGACGATCTCGCCGCCGCAATGCGCCAGCCCTGGCACGCCGCCCCGATCATCGGCGGCATCGAGCAGACGGGCGCCGCCGAGCCGGTCCTCGACCCGAGCGACCGTCGCCGTCAGGTCGGCACGGTCGTCGAGACCGGCCCGCGGCAGCTCGACCGGACGCTCGGCCGCGCCGACGACGCCGCACCCGGCTGGGACCGCCGCCCGGCCGGCGAGCGCGCCATGATCCTCGATCGCGCCGCCGACCTATACGAAACGCACGGCGCCGCGCTGATGGCGCGGGTCATCCGCGAGGGCGGCCGCACGATCCCCGCGGCGCTGTCGGAATTGCGCGAGGCGGTCGACTATTTGCGCTATTACGCCGCGCGCGCCCGCGCCGATTTCGCCGCCCCCGAGCGGTTGCCCGGCCCGACCGGCGAGCGCAACGAGCTGGCGCTGCACGGGCGCGGCGTTTTTGCCTGCATCTCGCCGTGGAATTTCCCGTTGGCGATCTTTACCGGCCAAGTCGCAGCGGCCCTCGCCGCCGGCAACGCGGTCGTCGCCAAGCCCGCCGAGCAGACCCCGCTTGTCGCCGCCGCGGCGGTGCGCCTGCTGCACGAGGCCGGCGTCCCCGGCGACGTATTGCACCTGCTGCGGGGCAGCGGCGAGACGGTCGGGGCACCCCTGGTCGCCGATCCCCGTATCGCCGGGGTCGCGTTTACCGGCTCGACCGAGACCGCGCGCGGCATCGCCTTGGCGCTCGCCCGGCGCCCCGGGCCGCTGGTGCCGCTGATCGCCGAGACCGGCGGACAGAACGCGATGATCGTCGATTCCTCGGCATTGCCCGAGCAGGTCGTCACCGACGTGCTGATTTCAGCTTTCGAGAGCGCCGGGCAGCGCTGCTCGTCGTTGCGGCTCCTTTATCTCCAGGCCGACATCGCCGACCGCCTCCTCGACATGCTGACGGGGGCGATGGCGGAGCTTACGGTCGGCGACCCGGCATTGCTCGCGACCGACATCGGCCCGGTCATCGACGCCGCCGCCCGCGACGCGCTCGAGCAGCACGCCGCCCGCATGACGCGCGAGGGCCGGCTCCTCTACCAATGCCCGCTTCCGCCGGGCGCCGGGCACGGCACGTTTTTCGCCCCGCGGGCCTTTGAGATCGAGAGCGCGCATCTGCTCGAACGCGAGGTGTTCGGCCCGATCCTGCACGTCGTACGCTGGCCGGCCGAGCGGCTCGACCGGGCGCTCGACGAGATCGACGCCACCGGCTACGGGCTGACATTGGGCATCCACAGCCGCATCGACGAGAATGTCCGGCGCATCCTCGGCCGCATGCGCACCGGCAACAGCTACGTCAACCGCAACATGGTCGGCGCCGTCGTCGGGGTGCAGCCGTTTGGCGGCGAGCGCCTGTCCGGCACCGGCCCCAAAGCCGGCGGCCCGCGCTATCTGCACCGGTTTGCGACCGAGCGCACGATTTCGGCCGACATCACCGCTGCCGGCGGCAACGCCACCTTGCTGTCCTTGCAAGACGAAGCCTGATCCGCCGCCCACCCTCTACCCCACCCCTCTTCCCAGAATGGGGCTTATGGGGCTTTGACAGCAGCGCGGCGAGCAAGCAAAACACAATATAGAAACTCGGGCGGATCGATCCCGTCAATCATTTTCATCGGGACGTTATGGCACACATCAACGCGCCGCGACCACTTCCGCACGGTTGGAACGAGCGCCATCGTGCCCTTCTGACGAGATTGCTTTCCGAAATTGCGAAGGTGCTAGTGCACCGACGCATTCTGAAGATTCACTTGGTGACCGCAGACAAATGCTCACATCAAAATCCGACCACACCGGCGAAGGCCGGTGCCCATGGCGGAAGTGGGTCCCGGCCTCCGCCGGGAAAGCAGAAAAGGGGCACCAGTTTGAATCATTTGAATGCATCTGAGCACTAGGCTACCAGTTGGAAGGTGGTTATTACCCGCAACGGTTAGCCGACACAGAGGTTGAGCAACAGGCCGTCCGCGCCCTGATCGAAGTCTTGTCGGGAAGGCGTTCGCTTGGTGTTAGCCCCGCTGCACCGCTCCGCCCGTACCATTTCCACCCCCGCCCACTGCCCGAGGCACCTAGCTATGGAGGCCCGCGACGCCGGCGACCGCAACGCATGACGCAGGGAACCGTATCGCCCTCACTGGTCACGCTGCGATCAGCACGGAGCCTGAGCCGCAAAATGCTTCACCTTGATCGCGTCGGATCGCTGCTCCGCCTCCCATAGATCATATTGAAGCTGCAGCTGTAACCAGCTTTCCGGTGAGCGGCCGAATGCCTTGGACAGCCGAATCGCCATGTCCGGAGAAATCCCGGCGTGACCGTTGAGCAGCGCCGAGAGCGTGCGACGGGCTACGCCCAGGCCCTCGGCGGCGGCCGTCACCGTTAGGCCCAAGGGATCGAGGCACAGCTCTTTGATGACCTCACCAGGATGCGGCGGCTTGTGCATGCGTGCCATAATTCGACACACCTCCTTTCACCTCAGTGGTAATCGACCAGATCGACATTGGTGACATCCTGGCCTTCGAACTCGAAGATCACCCGCCAATTGCCTGAGATCGAAACCGACCATTGACCAGCGCGGTCACCGCGAAGGGGATGCAACCGGGCACCGGGAAGCGCCATGTCGGACGGCACCGAAGCCGTCGCCAGAGCCGCCAGCACCGCGCGCAGCCGTTTCACGTGCTGAGCAGCAACTCCGCTTGTGTCGCCCGTGAATACAGCCGCTCCAGCCCCCTATGGCGAAAGCGCGAAATCATCGGCGAGAAGTGTAACGTATCACATCACATTCTGTCAATCGGTCGCAAAGAGAAAGGATTCCGCGCCCGGCACCGGGGCGAGCTGGTTCCAGCGGCTTAGCCGTCGCGCAAGTCAGTCTCGGAACCGCCCCCCGCGGCTCGCATTAATCAAGAATTTCGGCAAAAATCTTGCGCCCATGATTTCAAGGCCTTATACGCATCATAAGTTATGGTCGAAACTCACCCCGAAAAACGCCTCATCGGCTATGCCCGCGTCAGCACCTACGGGCAGACCCTCGACAGCCAGCTTGAGCAGCGTCGCGCCGCCGGATGCGGCAGCCGGAACATCTACCGCGAGGAGGTGACGGGCGCGCGGGCCGACCGGCGCGAGCTTAACCGGATGCTCGGCAAGCTGACCCCCGGCGACGTGGTGACGGTGACGCGGATTGACCGGCTGGCGCGCAGCACCTTTGACCTGTTCGCCATCGTCAAGCGCATCGCGGACGCCAAGGCCAATTCCGCTCACTGGCCGAGCCGTGGGCCGACACAGGCACCAGCACCGGGCGATTGATGATTGCTGTTCTCGGCGGCTTGGTGGACGTGGAGCGCGACCTCATCCGCACCCGCACCGCCGAGGGGCGCAGCCGGGCGCAAAAGCGCGGGCAGCATATCGGCCGTCCCTCAAAACTCACCGACACGCAGAAGGCCGAATCACGGCGGCGGGCGCAGGGCGCGACGCTTGCCGAACTAGCGCGCAGCTACGATGTGGGTAAGAGCACGATTTCGCGCCTCACGGCGTAAGTCGTCCTCTTGAAAGAAGCGTTAGATCACACAACTATCGGTCGCAGTCCGACTAAGCCAGGGTTGTGCATTGTGCTGGAAGGGGGACGATGCCCCAGTTGGTTAAAACGCTCCGCTTGAAGGGCAATCCTTTCGAGCATTACGTCGCTGAAACCGAACCAGAAATCGCAGAATATGCGGTGAAGCCGCCTTACTTTGAAGCTATCGATGCTCGGGCGCTAAACAGATCATCTTACGTACTGTTTGGCGACCGTGGTGCGGGTAAGAGCGCAACGCGATTGACGATATTCAAGCAGCTATGGGCAAAAAAGTCGGAAGGACAGAAGGTTCCGCTGGTAGTCAATCTTACAGATTTTTCGGTCGTTCTGAACCGAAAAGAATTTACTAATCTATCTGAAAGTGCGCTCGTCAAGGAAGTCGCGTTCGTCGTCGTCGAGAGTATG
>CAVQJP010000017.1:0-105642 GCA_963712825.1 uncultured Alphaproteobacteria bacterium | reverse complement strand
GCCTCTTCCGCTCCCCCCAGCGTCCGCCATCATCCCCCAACATCGGCTAAGCCGCTACATAACCTTCAGAAAAGCACCTATTTCGAGGTTGTGTCGTCTGCAGCCATCCGCTGACATGCGCTCGCGACGTGCTGATAATCATCTTACAGCCTATGGTATAGAATGGCGGTGCGGAGAGTTGGGATGGCGAGGCAAACGCAGCGGTTGTCGCCGGGCAAAGTGCGGAAGGCAGCGGGATCGGCCGGCAAGACAACTTTGCTCGCGGACGGCGGCGGGCTCTATCTGCGGAGCAGCCCCACCGCGTCATGGACAATCTCGGCTCCCACAAGTCGATGGCGCTCCGCAACCTGATCAAGGCAGCCGGCGCAAGGCTCTGGTACCTGCCGCCATACTCCCCGACCTCAATCCGATCGAGCAGGCCTTCGCCAAGATCAAGCATAGCATGCGCAAGGCCCAGAAGCGAACGATCGAGGACACATGGCGACACATCGGCTACCTCGTCACCACCGTCAAACCCGACGAATGCGAGAACTACTTCGCAAACGCCGGGTACGCTTCTGTCAAAAGCTGAACGCTCTAGAACAAGCAGTGCGTCTCCGGCAAGAGACCCTCTGGTGCCGGTCTGTCAGAAATACGTCTACATTTTTCTGACGAGCGCTGGACGCCATCTTCAGAATGCTACGAAAACAATTTGGCGATTTCGGCCATGGGGAGGAACAGCCTTTGGCCCCCCTCGACGAGAAATCTGAAGCGGTAGCGTTGATAGAACCGTGCTGCTTTGTCGTCCTTGGCGTCGACCACGAAAGCATAGGACGCGATCTCGTTCCGCAGCACGCGGCTAAAGGCGTCGAGGAGCATGAACTCGCCGAGTCCACGCCCTTGATGGCCCGCATCGACCGCCAACCGTCCCATCAGCGTCGCCGATACGACCGGATAGCGTGGCAGTCGCTTCGCAAGCGGCTCGGGCAATTCGGCAACAGCGATGCTGGTTGCCGCAAGCGTGTAATAGCCGAGTGAAACATGACCGCCGTCGCTGACCAGCACGAAGCACGAGGCGACCCGGCGCCTTGCGTCTTGTCCCGCCTGCTGTCGCAGATACCTGGCTAGCGGCTCAACGCCGCTGGCGAAACTCTCTCGATGGTGCTGATCCGATAAAGGCTCGATACGCAGAGCCGGCGCAGTGGACGCCACTCAAGCACTGATCAGCTTGAGATATCGTTGCGCGGCCGCTTTGAGCCGGGCGTTCGGCTCTCGCGGATTGAGGAGCGCCTCCGCGAAGACCCGGCTGTCGACGGCGCTCAGCCGGATCGTCTGGGTTTCCTCGATGACGCGCACGGCCGCGTCATGCACACTGGCGATCACGAAATCCGTCAGCGTGCGCCCCTGCAGTTCGGCAGCCCGCTGGAACAGCGCCTTCTGGTCGCGGGAGACCCGCGCCTCCAGCCGCGCATCTCGTGCCTTGGTCGTGGCTTTTCCTGACATGCCGCGCATACCGTGAGCTGCATCCGGAACGTCCGTATTTTGTACGGCTAATCGACGGACACTTCAAGGAATGTTAGGTTGCGCCGTGGCGGGCTTGGTGAGAGCTGGAGGACTGGGAGTCGGGCGAATTGGGCGATCTCTTTGAACGTGCTACTCCAAATGACACGCTTCAATGAGGCCGAGGCGCACGCGCCTCGGATGCGAGAAAGCTTCCGCCCGACTCGCGTATTTTCACACCAACAGCATGATGGTCAAGAAAAATCGAGTTTGTGTCTTTTGGCGTAGCAACCAGGCGATCCGCTTTCGGTAAATTGAGCCGGTAGCAATCAGGAGATGGGTATGCGCGCAAATGCTACCTCTCGGCATCTCACGCTAAACGATGCGATCGAGATATGGCATCGTCGGTTACGGGGCGAGACCCAGCACAAGATTGCTGCGGCTTTCGAGGTGAACCAGGGCCGCATCTCCGAGATAGTTTCTGGAAAGCGTTTTCCAGCCCCGAAAAGGTTGGCGCAGACCGCTGGCCGCGATTCGAGCGGCTCTCGAGTATGAGCGCCGTCTCGCAATCGTTCCCGGATAACTTTTTCTGCTTGACCGGCCATTCGCCGATGCGGTGGCAGAATCGGCTGTTCGGTGAGCTTATCAATGGCGAGATTCCGGCCGCTCTGGATTTGCCGACGGGGCTTGGCAAAACCTCCGTCATGGCGATCTGGCTCCTGGCGCGCGCCTTCGCGGAGGAAGACGCGCTTAAAACCATTCCGCGCCGATTGGCCTACATCGTGGACCGGCGCGCTGTTGTCGATCAGGCGACGGCCGAAGCCGAGAAACTGTGCGATGCATTGGACTGCAATGACGCGCCGGAATCCAAAGCCGAACATCTCAAGGAGCTCGCGCCCGACGAAAGGGAGAAGGCGTTCGCCATACTTCGTCCGTTGAAGGAGAGTCTGTGCGATCGAGGCCGGGAAAAGCTTCCGATCTCGACGCTGCGCGGCGCGCATGTCGACAACCGCGATTGGCTCGACGAGCCTGCATCACCGGCAATTATTGTCGGCACGGTCGACATGATCGGCTCGCGGCTTCTGTTCGAGGGCTACGGCGTTTCGCGCAAGATGCGGCCTTATCATGCGGGCCTGCTCGGCGCGGATACGCTGATCGTTCTCGACGAAGCGCATCTTGTTCCACCATTCGAGGCATTGCTTTGGCGGTCGTAAGCGGAACGAAGGAATTCGGTTCCCGTGCCGACCGCGATATCGGCATTGTTCCGCCATTCAAGTTGTTGTCCCTGTCGGCTACGGGGCGCGCCAAACCAACGTCGAGTGCAGGCACAGCGACGAGCGTGTTTCGTCTCGAAGACGGTGATATATCCGACACGATCGTCGAAGACCGCCTCTCTGCGAAAAAGGCTCTCCGCTTCGTCAACATTGATGGCGACAAGGATGCACTCGCCGAGGCTCTGTCACGACAGGCATGGATGCTTTCGGAGGATGGCCGCAAGCCTATCCGATGCCTTGTCTACTGCGATAGCCGCGAGATCGCGGAAAAGGTGAAGGCCAGTCTCGACAAGTTCGCTGCGCCCGACAAAAAAGCATCCGATCCAAAGGCCGATACTGAACTGTTCATCGGCGCTCGGCGCATCAAGGAGCGCGAAGATGCAAAGACTTGGCTGGAAAATCATGGCTTTCTCGCAGGCTCGGCGCCATCGGCGAAACCAGCATTCCTGGTTGCGACATCCGCGGGCGAGGTGGGCATCGATCTCGACGCCGACCACATGGTTTGCGATCTCGTTTCCTGGGAGCGGATGGTGCAGCGGCTGGGACGCGTGAACCGGCGCGGCCGAGGGAATGCGCTGATTACAGTTGTATACGGTGATGAGCCGAAGCCAAAGAAACCTGATGCGCCGACGAATCAGGAAATGCGCCAAGCGGTCGGTTTTAATTCGCTTGCGGTCCTTCAAGAGCTTCTGAACTCCGAAGACGGGAAGGATGCAAGCCCCAGCGCATTGCGCGAGCTGAGGTTACGCGCCGAGACCAACGAAGCGTTGCGGAGAAAAATCGACGAGGCGACAACGCCCGATCCCTTGCACCCGGCGCTGACGCGCGCGCAGGTCGATGCGTGGGCGATGACCTCGCTCGAAAAACACACTGGCCGGCCCAAAGTGGCACCCTGGCTACGTGGCTGGGTGGAGGACGATTATCAGACCACTGTCATCTGGCGCACCCATTTGCCAGTGCGCGAGGGCGTTGCCGATTGGCCGCGAACGTCCGCCGAGAAGAAAGAAGTTGAGGCATTCTTCGAGGCGGCGCCGCCGCACGAGAGCGAAAAGCTTGAGACGGAAACGTATCGCGTGGCCGACTGGCTGCAAGACCGTGCCAAGGTGTTGCTCAGACACAAAACGAACGCCCCCGGCGAGCAAACGGAAGGTGTCGCCACAGAAACTTCAGCCACCGAAGCTGGCGGTGCAGCGCAAGCCCAGGTGCAGCCTGCCGCATCACAGGCGAAAACGTTGCGTAGCAATGATATCGCCGTCTTTATACTTTCATCCGACGGCAGCTATGCGGGGCGATCTACCATCCACGACTTGGCAGAGCAGCGCAAAGGCGGCGCCAAGGAGGAATTGTTCAAGGCCCTCGCCGAACAGGTTCTGGTCGTGGATGTCCGCTTCGGCGGTCTGCTGGGCGGCATGCTCGACCCGAAAGCAGATAATGCCTTTGCGACAGCGGACACATGTGATGCCTGGCGCAAAGAGGCCGGACTTCGCGTACGACGGGTAACACCCGAGGAGTACGAGAGCAAGGAGCACGATTGGCGATTCGAGGACGATTTTGTGCTTCGTAGCGATGGCAACGGTGATCCGGAGGAGTGGCTTGTCGTCGAGCATTACAAGAGTACCGCACAATCGGAGGATGCCCGCTCAGTTTCCCGGCCGCAGGAGCTTGGCGAGCATCAAAGCTGGGCTGAGCAGAAAGCGCGGAAAATTGCCGCGAAGGTTAGCCTTTCCGATATTGCTGCCGAAGCGCTGGCGTTCGCCGCGTTCGTGCATGACGAGGGCAAAAGGTCGTTGCGCTGGCAGCGTGCTTTCCGGGCCCAACGTGATGCGAAAACATATGAACTCGCCACTCCTCTCGCCAAGACGCGCGGACCGATCAACCAGTGGACCGCGCCGGGTTTGCCGGAGGCTCTGAACCTTGAGAGGTTGGAGCTATGGAGAAATCGAAAACGTCAAACCGCTATTCGGCTGAGGTCCGTTCGCGCGCGGTGCGAATGGTGTTGGAGCATGGGGCGGATCACGCCTCGCAATGGGCTGCGATCGGCTCGATTGCGGCCAAGATTGGCTGCACAGGGGAGACGTTGCGCGGCTGGGTGCGCCAGGCGGAGCGCGACCAGGGGTTGCGGGCTGGTCCGACCAGCGACGACCGTGAGCGGATCAAGACCTTGGAACGCGAGGTGCGCGAACTGCGCCAGGCCAATGAGATCCTGCGCAAGGCGTCGGCGTATTTTGCGATGGCGGAGCTCGACCGCCGATCCAAGCCATGATCGCATTCATCGATGATCATCGCGCTGTCTACGGGGTCGAGCCGATCTGCCGGGTTCTGCCGATCGCCCCGAGCACCTACCATGCGCACTTGGCCAAGCGTGCCGATCCGGGCAAGCGATCCGCGCGGGAGCGGCGAGATAGCGCCTTGCAGGCGGACATCAGGCGGGTCTGGGACGCGAACTTCCAGGTCTATGGCGTGCGCAAGGTCTGGCGGCAACTCCGGCGTGAGGCCATCGCAGCGCCGCGCTGTCGGGTGGCGCGGCTGATGAAGCGCATGGGGCTGGCAGGCGCGGTGCGCGGCAGAACGGTGAGGACCACCCATAGCGACCGCTCAGCGCCGTGCCCGCTCGACCGAGTTAACCGGCAGTTCCGTGCGCCGGCGCCCAATGTGTTGTGGGTGTCGGACTTCACCTACGTCGCCACCTGGCAGGGCTTCGTCCTACGTCGCCTTCGTCATCGACGTCTTTGCCCGGCGCATCGTCGGCTGGCGGGTGTCGCCCTCCGCCCGAGCGGGCTTCGTGCTCGACGCGCTCGAGCAGGCGCTGTGTGACCGACGCCCGGTACGAAAGGGCGGTCTCGTGCATCACAGCGATCGCGGTGTGCAGTACGTCTCGATCCGCTACAGCGAGCGCCTGCTTGAGGCTGGGATCAAGCCATCCGTCGGCAGCGTCGGCGACAGCTACGACAACGCGCTCGCCGAAACCATCAACGGTCTGTTCAAAGCCGAGGTGATCCACCGCCGCGGCCCGTGGCGCAGTGCCCAGACGGTGGAATTCGCCACCCTCGAATGGGTCGACTGGTTCAACAATCGGCGCCTGCTCGAACCGATCGGAAATATCCCGCCCGCAGAAGCGGAAGCACGTTATTATGCCCAGGCCAATGAGCGCGCCATGGTGGCGTGACTCAAACCAAACGGCCTCCGGCAAACCCGGCGCGGTTCAGCACATGATCCATTGGTGCTTCCATCATTCGTAACGAAACTCGGGGAGCCGCCGACGCTGATCGGCTATTTCAATCAGCTGAAACAAGAGTTCGTATCAGCGCGGTGGACGTTCTTCGAGGGCATTCAGGATGACCCTGCGCATCTATCGGACAACGGTGTCCTCTTGATTAACACCCTCGACTATCCGAGCTATGGACTCGGTGCCGAAAAGATTTCGAGCGGCTTATCGGACCGCGTATTCGTTGTTCGACAAGATTGCTTTCTTCCTAAATCAATACATGGCGCTCGGACACGCTGATCAGGATGTCTCCTTTCGGGCAGTGTGGCGCCCGAAGAAGCGGAAGGGGCCGCGCGGGATTCTTGCCGCGCTTGCCGCATCGAAAAACCTCCCCTTCCGGGGCCTCTACTGGGTCAGTAAAGATCTCTTCGAAGAGGCTTTTGCCGATGTGGCCGATCCGGACGCTCGCGCTTTGCACGAACTGCGCATCCACCTCGAGCACCGCTATGTGAAGGTCCACGAGCTGATGGGCGGCCCGGCGGGGCGCCAGGACGCCGCAGGCGATTTGTTCGTCGACACGGTTGCCTATTCGATCTCGCGCTCGGATCTTGAGGCACGCACGCTTCGGCTGCTGAAGCTCGTGCGCGCAGCGCTTATCTACCTCTGCCTCGGAATGCATTGGGAAGAACGGCGGCGCATGAAGCGGCGCCGGAGCAAGCGGCTCATCGCGAGCCAGTCGCTTCCCACGGTCGAAGACCGATTTAAGCGTAAGCATTAGTTTTGTTGGCCGATCAGCAGGGTGTCGTAGTCTGCTTCGCGCGGGTGAGATGTCTGTGCGAGGCTGCGGTGGATCTCAAGATTTCAGTCCAGACTGCGGGGGTTGAATTGTCGGTAGCCACGCTTCCCACTTCGGCCTGGCTCGCAGTCGATCGGCGGCAACAGGGAAAGAGCTACGGCGGGTTCCTCCTCGCCGGCGCACTCTACCGGGCGGCTCAAAACGAGATTCCCTCATCCGCCGTGATCGCCTGTGCGAAGGACTATGAGCGGGAGAGATTTCCGCCGTTTCCGGGCCAGCCGATGAAACTGGTCCGGCCGATAGCCGATACCTGGCGGCTATTCGATGAACCCTGAGCCTGAAAATCTCGCCGAGTTTTTCCGGACCCGGAAGATCGGGTTCGGCCGGTGTCTCGAGCCGTCGATGCAATGCAGTGAGCCAGCGATCCGCGCGCATTCAATTCAGAATCGCGCTTCTGGAACAGGACAATCACGTCCTCGCCGGGCAGCCACGCTTTTCACAGGCAGGCCCCGACATCGCGCTCAGACGGATTGGGCGGAACGACGCCTCTACATTCGCCGGGTTCTGCAATGAGCACGACACGGAGCTCTTCCGACCGCTCGACACCAAGCCGCTCGATGCCGCCGATCGCGAGCAGCTCTTCCTGCTGGCTTACCGGGGGATCACATGCGAACTGCACGCAATCATGACCGGGGTCGTGCAGTTGCAGAGCCTTTACACGGCACGGATCGAGCGCGGCGCGGACTCCCCGGATTCTTCCAGTCCTGCCGGACAGAAGGCTGTGGAGCAGATGCTGCTGTCTTGGGCGACTTGGCGGTATCGCCATCGGTACTATGACGAGCCGCTGCTGCGTCAGTCCTTTGACGGCGTCGAGCACGACGTTATTGATCTGAACGACCAGGGGCCGTGCCTTGCGGCCTCGTCGTTCATCACGCTCAAGGATGTGCCGGTCGATCAGGATCTGGTCGGCGTCGCGATCAATATCCTGCCGGTAAGTGCGACGTCGACGGTCGCCGTATTCTCCTACGCGAAGCAAGATCAGGGAGTTGTCCGCGCCGCTTTGGATCGTATCCTCGGCTCGACCAGCGACGTACAGAAGTACGAGCTGTCAAAGCTCGTCTTGAGCCGGATATCCAACGTCCTCATCTCGCCGCGCCATTTCGATCAATGGGGCGCTGAAAAGGCGAAAAAGATAACCGACGCATTCGTGCGGACGGTGCAGAGCCAGCAGGATGTCGGCGAGGACGTCGACTTCATGCTCTTCTAAGAATGATGGCTCACATGGGACGCTTTTCGCCAACGACCGGAAGCTCGCCAGGGGTATATCGGCGCCCGATTTCCTGGTCGGGGCGCAGTGCGTCACCTTCGATCAGGATCATCTCGTAGGTGTGCAGATTGTAGAACTGGATGGCGCCGATGACATTGCCGTCCAGATTCTCGATGCGCACGTTGATGCTGTCGTCGCGAAAGCGGAGATGTTCCGTTTCTTGGCCCGTCCAGAACGGACGATGCGAGAGCCTGGCTTTGATCTCGCCCTCGCCGTGCCGGATGTACCGACGAAGAAAGTCCCACCGCGGCCCGAGCATCTCCTCGCCACCGAGATGGAATGCGACGAAATTCATGAGGATCTTGGCGATCGCCCGCTTGTGGGGTTTGTCCACTTCCGAGGCAATCTCTACGAGAAATGACGAAGGCTCACCGGACTCAGAGCCCCAGGGGTTCTGGAAAGGCGTGCCAGGTCTGAAGTCGATCCCTGCGCGTTGGAGCGCCTCCACCACAGCATCCTTCGCCTCCCGGGATGGCGCGAGAATCTTGCACTTCCATGTTCCCTTCTCGCCGTTCGTGCCCGGCTTTCCGTAATCGGCTTCCGGTAGGGTCAGGCCGGCGATCTGGCGCAAGAAGTAGACCTCGTCCTCGCCCGTCCTGAAATTATGGACGTGAAACTGGGCGGCGGGCGGCATGAGCTGCCCGGTCGTTCCGTCGACCGCGACTCGGAGGCCGACAAAATCTCCCGCCTCGGCCGGATCAGCGAGCGTCATACTCAGCCGTCTCTGTGGGCGCGCTTCGCTAGATAACTGGCCACGGCTGTACCGGGAGACGCCCTCGTAGGTGTCGCGGGTCAGGAGTTGGTCTAATTCGCGCCCGAAATAGGCGTTGCAGTCATCGCACACGCAGTCGAGCGTCGGCGTTTCACTTCCAAAGCGACCGAATCCCTGTGGAATGACGTGTTCGACACCACGAAACCGATCTGGATCGGTCTGACGGCAATAGATGCAGATCGTGGAATTCGACATGTCGTAGACACCTTTTTAGGCCGTCCGCATACCCGAAGCCGCCAGCACGCGCAGTCATGCGCGTAGGCTGTATGCTTGAATTCCTGCTCATCGGGCAGGCCCTCAGTGTAGCCGGCGATCGTCTCCGCCGCCATGATCAGGGCCGTGTGGACGTACTTGCTGGTGAGTGACCCATTTGCGAGGGGGGCGTCGACTCGAGGTTGCGGCTAAGGTGATCAAATTCTCCGACTACCCGACTTGACGGTAACACCTCTCCATGGACGAAAAGCTTCAACGGGCGCGAGCCCTCTGCCTGGATCAGGCGGAGAGCTTCATCGCCGCCGCTGACCGCCTAGGCGGTGGCACAGAGTGGCCCCACATCGTCTAACACCTGAGCCTCCTGGCGCTTGAGGAGGTGGGGAAAGCCAGCATGCTGGGCGCCCGGACGATCGGCCACGACAGCCTTGACGGAACCTGGGTCGAGCGGTCCCTCGATAACCACAAACGCAAACTGCAGTGGGCGGTCTGGTCGCCTCTGGTCAGGATTGATCCGGCGGATTTCGAAGCGGCGAGGCAGTTCGCCGAGCGCGCGCACGCCATGCGCTTGGCGTCGCTCTATGTGGATCCGAATGCCGAGCTCACCGACCTGCCGCCGAGCGACGTGGTCCAGCCCGAGGATGCAGGGAAAGCCCTGGGCTTGGCGCGCGTGCGACTGGACCACGAGCGGGCCCGGGGCATCCGCACCGGCGAGGCTGATGAGTTGACCGAGTGGTTCCTCGACACCATGGCCGACCCCGAGCGCTCGCGGATCATGCTGAGCCCGCCCTTCATCGCCAAGTATGAGGAACTGAACGGCGAGCCGCGGGAGTGGGTCAGGTGGGTGCGAGAAGACATGGAGCGGCAGGACCGCGAAATGCGCGCGCTCGCCGAGGAGGAGCTAAAGCGGCCGGCCGCAGCGAAGGGCGCAGAGAAGCCACGCTGGCGGGCGAACGTGACAGTTTACACGCCGTCGCATTCCGTGAGGGCCAAGGTTCTGACGCGCTGGAATGAGCGCTTCGACCACGTGCAGCTCCTTTGGGCGGGTAAGAAGGATCGCTTCACGCTGCAGATCACGCTGCACGATAATCTGCCCGTGTCTTCCCTTCACGGCCGATTGGCCAGTCTCGCCAAGCTCGTGGTCGCCTGCCTCAACATCGCAACCATTGGCTATTTTTGGTTCGAGCCGCCTGGCTTTGAGCAGGAGATGTTCAAGGGCGTGCGCGACCTTGAACATAATCTCGCCGTCAATATCGGCGTTGGCGAGAGCTTCTGGGGGACCGGCAGGGCCGTCGCGATGACGAACGAGATGATCGACCGCGCAGTGACTTGCATGATGGCCTTCTTGCCCCTGCCGGAAGATGAGGCCGAGCCGATCTTCAGCCACTACTTTCACGGGCTGGCTTTCATCGCCAAATCGGACGTCTACTATAACTTCGATCAGCTCGCCCGGAATGCCTTCATCTTTAGCCTTTTCGGCGCACTGCGGCGATATGGAGGTTGGAACGGCGCGCAGGAGGACATCGACGGCCGCCTGCACGAGGCGTTCTCGCTGATCGTCCCGGAGCGCGAGAATAGACAGCTGCTGTTCAAGTCCCTCACCGTTCAAGGAAATCCGGCCGAAACCTCTTTGGCGAACCTGCGGACCGCCAAGCAAGTCGCCGACCTCTACCTTATCCAGGTGGCGAACCGAACGTGGCGACGAATATTGGACGGCCGCGAAGGGGAAGGCGAAGTAGAGTTGTCGTAGGGTAAGCTTTTGAGGGACGCGATGCGACATCAGTCACGATATCCATGCGGAGCCTCGGCGGCCCAGGCCAACACTGGATGATGGGTCTGCAGCGTGAGACCGCAGTGTCTTGACGGTAGTTTTCTGAGGAGCAGATTATATGGATAAAGCGAGCTGAACTGCGCGCGGCTCACAGAGCATCGCGATAGTAGCTGAAACCACGAAAAAAAATTTCGGCCGAATTTCTCCGCAAAATCAAAAGCGTAGGATTTTGACGGGATCGCTGTCGGCGTTTCGTCGTCAGGCAAAAGAATTTGACAACAAAATCAGATGGTTAGACACTGTTTGAACAATCGAGTGGGAGTGACCGCAACGGTCGACTGTGCGCGAACATGGACAAGCTGACCCTGATGCATATTTGGAATCAGACGCTGATACCAGTCGTGCTGCGGCGGACAGGTAAAGGACAGCGCTTGCGCGTCCGTCTCCCCTACGCCGACACGAACCGTCAATGGCGTCAGAACGGCAGACAAACTTCGCCCAATTGGGCTGCTGATGGGAAATACTGGGAGCTACCGAAAGCTTGGTTCGACGATTTTGTCGATCGGTCATTGAGCCAATATACAAAAGTTTACATAATACAGCCTCTATATGTCTCGTCGGGTGCTCGATATCTTCATCGCCCTGAAGACCTGCGCCGGAACTCCAGATACGTCTTACCGTCGCGTTACGACGCCGATGCGCCGGTTGCCCGGCCATCGGCGATCTATGACGGCCGTCCTTGGCAATTTCGATACCTTATTCGAACCAGGCTTGTGCGCTACCCAGGCTACCGCCACCGGGTTAAGCCTCAGTTGCGGCCACTGAAAAAAGAAAAGATCGGCAAACAGAAAGGCTCGTGGCGATCACAATTAAGTACAAGATGCGTACATATTCGCATTGTCTTGCCGGCACAGCCGGTCGAGGACGCGCCGGTGTCTCCTAGCGGCGGCGCGATCGTTCCGGGCCCGTCGAGACTGGCTCTTCGACCGGCAGGGTGAAGCGAAAGACGGCGCCGCGAGGCTCATTCGGCGCTGCCCATAGCCGTCCGCCGTGGGCCTCGGCGATCGCGCGGCTGATCGCCAGCCCCATGCCGATCCCATCGGGCTTGGTCGTGTAGAAGGACTGGAACAATCGGTCGAATTGCTGCGGATCGAGCCCCGGACCGGTATCCTGCACTTCGACGAACACATCGTTCGGATCCATGCCGGACACGATCGTAAGCTCGTGCGCTCGGCCGACGACACCGCCCATCGCCTCGATGGCATTGACGATGAGATTGATGATTACCTGCTGTAGCTGGACCCGATCTGCCGAGACGAGAGGCAGGTTGTCCGCAAGCCGGTTCTGCAGGCTGACGCTATGGCGCTGCATCTCGGTCTGGGTCAGGGCGACGACCTCGCGGACGACCTGATTGATGTCCAGAAGATCGCGGCGCGGCGGCAGTTTCTTTACAAGCGCGCGAATGCGGCCGATGACCTCGCCAGCGCGGGAGCCGTCGCGGACGATACGATCGAGCGCCTGTCGGGCTTCGTCCAGATCCGGCTGTTGGAGGCCGAGCCAGCGCAAGCCGGCATGGGCGTTCGCGATTACCGCCGCGATCGGCTGATTGACCTCATGGGCGATCGAGGCCGTCAGCTGCCCCATGGTCGTGACGCGATTGGCGTGGGCGAGCGCCTGCCGTTCTTCTTCCGCCCGCCGACGTTCGGTTACATCCATCACGGTTCCCACGAATTCGACGAAATCGCCGGACTCGTCGAGCACAGGATGACCGACAATGTGGACGTTCTTGAGCTTTCCATCGGGCATCAGCAATCGATGTTCAAAATCGAAATCCTTCCTGTCTTGCGCTGCACGATCGATTGTTTGTTGAACACGGGCTCTGTCGGGCAGATGAGTGCGTTGGAGCACAAACTCTACTGTCGGTTGATCAGCCCGGTCGCATTCAAAGATGCGAAAAGTTTCCTCCGACCAGTAGAGCTTCCCGTTGGAAATATCCCACCCAAAACCGCCGGCGTGGCTCAGCCTCTGCGCTTCGGCCAAATAGGCTTCGCTGCGTTGCAGCTCGGCGGTCCGTTCCGCCACTTTGGTCTCGAGTTCGTCGCGCGCCTGGCGAAGCCGTCTCTCGCTCTCGCGTACCGCCTCCTCGGCGCGGCGGTGATCGTCCACGAGGCGTGCCGTCCGAAATGCGGTTGCGGCATGGTTGACGGCCACCGAGAGCAGCAACTGGTCGATTTCGGTGGGAAAGTCGGCGCGACCACACGCCGCCGCAACCAGACCGCCTTCGGCATCGACGCCGACGGGAATCACGATGCCGCGGTCTCCCTGCGTGCCACCGCCGATTTCGCAAGCGATTTGCCGGCGCGACAGGCGGCCGCCCGCGGCGAGATATTGCAGCAGCCATTCCGGAAATGCGTGCGATGCGCTGCCCCGTGCGATTTCGACGGCGGCGCCCCCGTTGGGGTCGCACAAACGCACAAAAGCGAAGTCGAGGTGCAATGAATTGACCAGCACGTCGGCGAGATCAGCGGCGATGGCAGGCGGTTCTCTGCCGACCCACACCGCCGGGACGGCAGACAGTGCCACAAGGTCCCTGAGCGCTGTTCGCAGCCGCAGAGCGTCAGCCTCGCGATCTCTCGGCATTGGCCGTGATCATCGCGCTCGTGCGGACCGGCGTCGCTCCCGGATTTCGAGCAGGAACTGGTCAGGAGGAACAAAGAACGGATTCTCCTGCAGCAGCCCCCCGATAATTACGACCGGGTGCGTCCGCATCATGTCCATCACTATGCCGGCACTGAACTTCGACAGATCGTAGGTGCAGATGACCGGATTGTCGTATTTGGGAACCACGTAGTTGACGCGTGTCTCGTATTCCAACCAGCTATCTACGCCTGCTTTGTCGACCAGCGCCGCTTCTACACAAGACATAAACCGGGTGAGCGGATAGCCGGAACTCGCCCCCGACCGGAGCACCTCTTCGAGCAAGCTTAGCATCGCGTCCTGATCAAAGCGATCGTCGCGCAGGTAAGCGTCTTGCCAGCGCCGCAGCTCGAGCTGGCCTGTACCCATTACTTGCTCCACCTCGATGCCGGCTTCGGCGAGCAGCCTGAGATGTTCTCCCCGCAACTCGGGGTCCACGATATGGAAGGCTTTGTCTCCCCGCTCGAATCCTTCTTTGATGAACGAGCGAAGCACTCTGTGCTGCTCGTCGAAGCCATTGAAGAAAGCGCAAATGTGACGGCTCTGTCCGAGGCTACCGCCAGCACACTCCACGGAACCGCGGTTCGTTTCCATATTTCACCTCCCATCGGCACGCGCTTGTGTCAGCGCCGAGCGGATGCAAGCGAGCAAATCATCCTCCTCAAAGGGTTTGCTCAGGTAACCGACCACCCCGGCAGCCAGTGCGCGCTCGCGAACGCTGTCGTCAGGATACGCCGTGATTAAAATGGTTGGAATGGGCTTTCCGGAAGCCGACAGGCGCCGATGCAGCTCGAGCCCGGTCATCCCCGGCATTTGCACATCGGCGATCACGCAGGACACGCCGCGGCGGCGCCGGGATTTCAGAACGTCTCCGGCGCATTCGAACGCCATTGCGACATAGCCCAGCGACCTGACGAGGCTCGTCAGAGCCTCTCGCACCGAGTGATCGTCGTCGACGATAGCTATGACCGCTGGCCTTGCCAATTTCGCTCCTTAACTCCGAACCGGAAAGTAATGTGTCGCGTCGGTTTCCACCATTGCATTAGCGCCGGTTCTGGGCCGCTGAAAGGAAAGATCGGCCAGCGGAACGGCTTATCGCGATTATACTTCAGTATAGGCCGGGTACACCTTCGGGAGGGTCCTCCCAAGGCAGCGGGCCCGCGCCACGCCGCGCCGGCTAGAAGCGCAGTCGCCCCGAGAGCGGCTCTTCGACCGGCAAGGTCAAGCGAAAGACGGTGCCGCGAGGGTGATTCGGCGCTGCCGACAGGCGCCCGCCATGGGCCTCGGCGATCGAACGGCTGATCGCGAGGCCCATGCCGATCCCATCGGGCTTGGTCGTGTAAAAGGACTGGAACAATCGGTCGAGCTGCTCGGGATCGACCCCCGGACCGGTGTCCTGCACTTCGACGGACGCGTCGTTCGCATCGCCGACGCCGGAGACGATCGTAAGCTCGCGCGGCCCCTCGCCGGCACCAGCCATCGCTTCGATGGCGTTGACGATCAGATTAATGATTACCTGCTGCAGCTGGACCCGATCTGCCGAGACGAACGGCAGGTCGTCCGCGAGCCGGCTCTGCAACCTGACGGCATTGCGCTGCGTCTCCGTCTGGGTCAGAGCGATGACTTCGCGAATAGCCCGGTTGATGTCCAAAGGTTCCCGGCGCGGCGGCACTTTCTTGACGAGCGCGCGAATGCCGCCGATCACCTCGCCGGCTCGAGTGCCGTCGCGGACGATGCGACCAAGCGCCTCTCGGACTTCGTCGAGATTCGGCTGCTGCGCGCCGAACCAACGCAAGCCCGCATTGGCGTTGGTAATGACCGCGGCGATCGGCTGATTGACCTCGTGCGCGATCGAGGCCGTCATCTCGCCCAGCAGCATGACCCGATTAAGACGCTCGAGATCGGCCTGGGCCTGC
This sequence comes from uncultured Alphaproteobacteria bacterium, assembly GCA_963712825.1. Classification (GTDB taxonomy): domain Bacteria; phylum Pseudomonadota; class Alphaproteobacteria; order ATCC43930; family CGMCC-115725; genus AP-15. The sequence continues at coordinate 90,195 of CAVQJP010000017.1, read as the reverse complement.
TGCAAGGCCTCCTCCGCCCGTTTGCGCTCGGTGATGTCGACCGCCATTGTGCCGAGGAAAGCGGCCGTGCTATCAGTCGCGGGAACGAAAAAATTATTGACGTCGGCCCATACGACCTCGCCGTCTTTGCGACGGTAACGCTTTTCAATTCGATAGCTGCGCCGCGGACCAACAACGATCTCATCAATACGCTTTCGCGTTGCTGCCCGATCGTCCTCGTGACTAATATCTATCAGCTTCAGATTGCGCAGTTCGTCCTCGGTATAGCCGGTCATCCGCTGGAAACTCTTATTCGCGATGCCATATCCGTGCTCAAAATCGACCGTAACAATGCCTACTGCGGTCGTTTCGAACATAGTTCGCCAGCGCGCCTCGCTCGCGCGCAAAGCCGCCTCGAACCGCACGCGATCGGTGATGTCCATATAAACCGACTGCAGGAGGGGAGCGGCGGTTTCGGTTGCCGGCACTAACGTCGTCGTAATGTTCACCCACACCGGGGTGCCGTCCTTTTTCAGGTACTTCTTTTCAACGTGACGTTCTGTGAGCAAGCCGCTCCGGTATTTCGCGAAGGCCTGCGCGGTTGCCGCGCGTTCGTCCTCGTGGTTGAGATCGAGGACGCTGTGCCCGACGATCTCTTCCTCGGTGCGGCCAAGCATTCGCCGCAACGCCGGGTTCGCCGCGGTAAAGACGCCGTCGAGCCGGGTCAAAGCCATGCCGGCGGCCGAGGTCTCGAACAGCTTGCGCCAGCGTTCCTCGCTGGCGCGCAACGCCTCCTCGGCGCGCTGGCGTTTGATGAACTGGCCGATCTGGCTTCCGATCGCCGACAATGTGGCGAGCTGCTCTGGATCGGGTTCCCGAGCCGCACGGCTAAAGAACTCGGCGACCCCGAGCGCTTCGGTATCGAGCAGGATCGGGAAAATAACGCCTCCATGCAGCCCTGATTTCGCCGCCGCCGCAGCGCGTAAAAATAGAGGTTCCGTCGTCGCATCGACCATCCAGATTGGTTTGGCACTTCGCCAAACCTGCCCGAGCCGCCCTTCGCCGGCCACGTAGGTCCGCTCGCGGGTGGCCGCGGCGAATTCTGCGACCTCGATATCCGGCACGTGCCAAAGGCAAGCGCACCGGAGCGGGGCGCCCGCTTGCTCGCGCCCCCAATCGAAACTCCACAAAGCGCCCCAGTCCCATTCCAGATTTCCGCCGATCGCCCGAAGAATATGCGGAGCGGCGGCGGCGAGGGTGTCGACCTCGGCCAGAACGCGCGTCACGGCATACGCCGCCGCCACGCGCTGCTCGCCGAGCTTGCGCTCGGTGATGTCTTCGCAGGCAATCAAGACAATCGCATCATTGCCCGACCACCGCACGGCCTTGGCATTTTCGCGCACCCAGAGCGCCGTGCCGTCCTTGCGGACTTTGCGGATCTCCCAGCTATGCGGACAGCCGAGTTCGCCCAGGCAGGTCGCCACATGGTCGGAGACCAGCTCCCGGTCTTCCGCAAAAAAAACGCTCAACACCGATTGTCCAACCAGCTCGGCGACCGTATAGCCAAGTTGAGCGGCGCCAAAAACGTTCACCGACAGCACTGTGCCGGTTGGACCGACCATGAAATACATCACGGGGTTGTGTTCGAATACTTCCCGCCACTGCTCCTCGCTGCCTCGCAGCGCTTCCATGGTGCGCTGGCGCTCCGCAACAAGAAAGGTCGTCATCCCGATTACCGCTACGCTGATCCACGCTTTGACGCCCGGGACCGGTGGCTCGATGACACCCGGCAAAAGGAAGGCCAAAAGCGTGAGACCCGCGCAGCCGGCGCCAACCAATACGACGCCTCGCACATTGCAGAAACGTGCGGCCAACAGCACCACGAGGACGTAAAATAATGCGGCCGTCAGTTTCTCCGACGTCATCAGCTCGGCAACGAAGATCGCGGCCGCGAGTGCGGCGGTCGCGGCCGGGAAGAGCGCAGAGGAGGCCCGCCGCCATGAGCGCGCTTGAAGCCTCATCTCGGTTCCAGCTCGATCGTTACGCTGTCTCCAGCTCCACATCGCAGCCCCCGACTTTTATCCCGGGCAAGGAGGCGCCGAGGCCGCATGGCAGCGACGCGACCACCTCACAAATGTACCTTGTCGCTCGGGCGCGTTCCTATATTAAAAGAACCTGTAGCCGCTCGCGAGGTAACCTCATAGGATCGCTCCGGTGCCGCGCTATCGCTATCTCCGGGCCGCACGATGCCGCGCTTCGCCCTGATCGGCGCGGGAGGGACGCGTCGGCGACGTCGCGTTCGCCCTGGAAAGCGCTGACGATGGCCGAGGCGCTACCGACCGTCATCGTCATCGACGACGATCCCGCGATCCGGGAGTCGATTGGCGGTCTGCTCCGATCCGTCGGGCTGCAAGCGAAGCTGCTCACTTCGGTCGATGAATTCCTCAAGGCCGGCCGACCGGATGGGTCCGCTTGCCTGGTGCTCGATGTCCGGCTGCCTGGACGAAGCGGTCTCGATTTCCAGCGAGAGCTCGCCGCCGCGAACATCCAACTCCCGATCATCTTCATCACCGGCTACGGCGACATCCCGATGTCGGTCAGGGCGATGAAGGGCGGTGCCATCGAGTTTCTGACCAAGCCGTTCCGCGACCAGGATTTGCTCGACGCGATCCAACTCGGCCTTGCACGCGACTGCGCCTGGCTGGAGAACGATAAAGCTGTGGCCGCGCTGCGGGCGCGCTTCGAAACCCTCACCCCGCGCGAGCGGGAGGTCATGGCCTTGGTGGCGACCGGCCGTCTCAACAAGCAGATCGCCTACGAAATCGGCGTCAGCGAAATCACCGTGAAAGTCCATCGTGGCCAGGTCATGCGAAAAATGCAGGCGGCGTCTCTGCCTGACTTGGCCCGGATGGCCGACAGGTTGAACCTCGCCGGGGAAAAGTCTCAGAGCTGTTAGGCAGCGTATCGACACCGCCGATGCAACTGGCCCGTTGCCGCTTGCATTGACGACAGGGTTTCACTCTGGCGCGGCGCACCTCCGCCGACACCGCCCATTTTAGCTGCGGGCGCCCCTCTTCCACCGCGGTCTTAAACCAAAGTTTAATGTGAGCAATTCTGAAGCGGCATTCAGCCATCCGCAGATGCAATGGCACGGTCTTCGATACCCCCTTAATTTGGATAGCGGCATTCTATCCTTCTAGGGGAAGGCGCTCATGCAACGACGCAACGAACGCAGGAATCCGCGCCAAATCGCAAGGCGCTACAACCCGAGGCGATGCACAGCAATGAACACGGATAATGACCCAGAGCTCGCCCTCTGGGGCGAAAAACCGCTGCCGCTCGACGCAAGCCTGTCGAACTTCTCAAAAGCTGACGCGGCTCTTGAATTCGGCCGTTGCCGCGTGCTGTTGCGCCAGCGGCAGCTGCTCGCCGATGGTGTTCCGGTCGAGCTCGGCACACGCGCCTTCGATCTCCTTCTGGTCCTCCTGGAGGCCGACGGCGCGCTCGTCTCGAAAGAGCAGCTCCTCAGCCGGGTGTGGCCGGGCATCGTGGTGTCGGAAGAGAACCTCAAGGTTCAGATTTCCGCGTTGCGCAAAGCTCTCGGCGCCGATCGCGACGTCATCCACACGGAATTCGGCCGCGGTTACCGATTCACCAGTGTGCTCCGCTCGAATGCCGCGGTCGGGGGGTCTCGACCCGAGATCGGGACAAGGCAGCGGCGGTCCGCCCGCACCCTTCCCTCCCCGGCAAGCGAAGAAGGGGTCGGGAGGGCGCCACGGAACCGTTGGCAATTGCTCCGGTGCAGCTTCACTTCGAGCTAGCGGCCAGGAGCGGCGCCGAAACGCCGGAAACAGCGATGTCGTCACCGGTAAAGCGCCATGACGCATCGAAATTAGACGTAGCTGGAAACTGCAGGAGCCTCGCCGATGACCCAGCTCACCGAGTTGGACGCTCTGGACGCAAATGCGAAATGCGATAGCCGTAATGGTTCGGCGCGAAGCGACCCGCCAAAGTCGGGTATCGTCGAGCAATCTGTTCACACGGAAATCTTGGCCCTGGTCCCGCGGCTGACGCGCTATGCGCGCGTTCTGACTCGCGACATCGCAGCGGCGGACGATCTCGTTCAGGATTGTCTGACGGCCGCCCTCAGTAAACTCGGCTTGTGGGCGCCAGAGACCGATCTGCGGGCCTGGCTGTTCACAATACTTCACAATCAGCATATCAACCGGCTGCGCCGCGATGCGCGCCACCGCGCCAGCATCGATTTGCAGAAATCGTATCGAACCTCAACGTTCCCGCCCGATCAGAACATTCGGCTCGAGCTCCGCGACGTCGAACGCGCCCTTGCGCTACTGCCCGCAGAGCAACGGTCGCTCATTCTGGTGATCGGGCTCGAGGACATGCGCTACGAAGACGCCGCATCGGCGTTCAATATCCCGCTCGGCACCGTGCGGTCGCGCATCGCGCGTGGCCGCGAGAGGCTGCGTTCGATGACCGAACGCCGTCCTGCGCGAGATTATCGCGATTCCGCCGGGTCGAGCCGTCACGCCGCCCCCGCGGCGGGCAATCGACAATCGTTCCAACCACTCGCCACCGAGCCTTTTGAAGGCAACGTTTACAAGGAGGCCCTGCAATGAAAATCTTGTCTCTTCCGATCTCCGCGATCGGCATCTTGGCGTGCCTTGCCAACACCCCGGTTGACGCGCAGGAGCGCGCGATGGAGCCGTCTCTACATCTGCACGCCGTTAATCCCAGCATGTCGCTGACGGCGCCGGCCAACAATCCTCTCCAAGAGCAGATGCGAGAGGATTACGCCACCGGCCTGATGAACGACCAGCGTGAGCTGCTGCAGCAGAACCCGTCAGGCGCGACCCGGCAAGAGCAGGCAATCGGGCAAGAGCTTAACGGCTACACGCCGCGTTAAGCGCCAACGACTTACCCGGCTGCCGCGGAGGCAACCGGGTGAGATCACGCAACGGCTCAGCTGGCCGGAACCAATCGCCAGCCACTGTTGCACTGCCTTACATTTGGGTAATAGCCTGCGGGGTCGGAACAATAATACCGGGTTTGACCGGCGTAAGTCTGGCTGTAGTAGCCGTAAAGGGGATCGTTATCCCATCCGTAGGCATACGGATAGTAACTCCGTCCCGACGCGTCACCTCGGCACCAGGCGTATCGTCCGTTGTGCCAGCCATGCTACCAGTGTGCCCCCGTGGTCACTGCGAAGCCGTCGTGCAGGCCGGCGATACGGCGGTGAAATCCGCCGCCGTGGAAACCCCCTTCACCCCCGTGCGGCGCTGCGCGGGCGAGATCCGGCCGGCAGAGAACAGCCGCGGCAAGCAACGCAGCTGCAATGTTCACTACATTCTGCCTCTTCCTCGGCCGGCTTCTGCTTTTGCCTATGGCGGCAGTACCAGCAGCACAGGCAGGTCACGGATGCCGCCCGGCAGCAGGCCGACTTTGTGCCGGCTGTGCGCGTCGAGGACGTCGGGCAGCATCTCGGCAGAATACACGTGACATTGCCGGCGACGACGCTCAGCTTCGGGGCAGCAAATATTTATGCCCGCGCGAGCGGCTATGTACGGAGGCGCTATGTCGATATCGGCGATCGCGTCAAGGCCGGGCAGGTCCTGGCCGAGATCACCGCGCCAGAGATCGAGGACCAGATCGCGCAATACCAAAACAGCGGTGCATCAGCTCAAGCCACAAAGCTCCAGAACCAAGCCCAACGCTCGCTGGACGAGGTCACCTGGGCACGCGACTCGATTCTCGTCAAACAAGGCTGGACGACGCTGCAGCAGGGCGACGTCGATGCCTACACTTTACAAGCGCAGCATCACGCGACAAATGCGGCGCAATACAATGCCGCGGCAATGCAGGTACAGCTGAGCTATTACAATCAACAGAAGATCTATCAGCAGGTGGTGGCTCCGTTCGACGGCGTGATCACCCAGCGCAACATCGACGTCGGCAGTCTGATCGCCGCCGACGCGGCGAGCGGCACCTCGATGTTTTCGATAACCGACAACGACGTGATCCGGGTTTGGCTTTATGTGCCGCAGGACGACGCTTTTGGCGTCAAGCCCGGCATCGAGGCGGTCGTTCGCGTGCCCGCGATGCCAAACCTCACCTTCCACGGCCAGGTGACGCGGACCGCCGACGCCTTGCAACCCGGAACCCGGACGTTGCTGACCGAGGTCGATGTGCCCAATCCGACCGGCGCCTTGCAGCCGGGGGTCTATTGCACCGCCGAGCTGAAGATCCCCCGCGCGTCGCCGGCGCTGATCGTGCCCGCCTCCGCAATCATCTTCAATCAGAACGGCATGCAGGTCGCGGTGGTCGAAAACGAGGTCGCCCATCTGCGCAAGATCGCGATTATCACCGATTACGGCACCGAGGTCGAGGTCAACGAGGGCGTGAAGGCCGGCGATCAGGTCATCCTGCAGCCGCCGGTCAATCTGGCCGATGGCGACAAAGTCCACACGATCATTGTGCCGCCTGCGCCCACATGACCTGCCCCTGTTGATTCCTTTCGAATGCGGCTACTCGGTCGTCGCACCGCGGCCAGGCAGGTCGGTTTCCGCCATGGCTTTACGAAAGTTAACGACGCTTTACTTCGGGATAGGCATTAGCCTCGATAACTTCTAGTGAACGGCGGTGCTGTGTACCGCAGCCACGAGATTTCGAATGCTGCCAGAAGATTCAGATCAACTTTACAGCATGTATGGGCATGTCATACCACGTTGCTGCACCATGGGATGATTGTCGTGGGCCTCCCCGGCAGTGAGCCGCGGCTGGCGAACATGGCCGAAATCTCCGGCGGCACTCCTTATGGTGCCACGATTTTGACCGGAAATCGACGGCGCACGCCAACCGAGCGAAAATGAGCTCGCCTTCGCCCGCTTTCAAGCGAGGCATGTGGCGCAGATCACCAACGCGCTGATCACCGGCCGCAGAGCAATCGGCTAAGCTCGGCGCGTCGAGCAGATCCTTTGCAGTTTTCGAGTTGACCGGATCGAATCTTACGTTAACCGGTCATAGCTGGCTGGGGAGCACCGTCGCATCAGCGGAACGGACGTGATCGCGCCAGCAACCAGATAGGGCTTGCCTACAATACGAGACGAAGGGTTCATTCAATGCCAATCAGGGGGACGTTTTCTTCGGAGCCGCACGGACTTGTTCAAAGGGACCAGCGTTACGATTCGACCACAATCTGGCTCCACTGGCTGACAGTGGCTCTCGTTGGGATTTTGTGGATTCTCGGCCAAGTGACCGGCTGGCTCCCACGCGGTCCATTCCGCAGCGGCGTGTGGTCGACGCACGTGGTGCTCGGCTTGATCCTCGCTGTGGTGCTCGCGACGCGAATTCTATGGCGGACCGGCTTTGGGAGCGCCTTGCCACCGGCCGACACGGGTGTGCTGCATTGGCTCGCAAAGGGCACCCACTACACTCTTTATCTGCTGCTTCTCGCCGTAGTCATTTTGGGCATCGCCAATGCATCCTATCGCGGCTACGATGTGTATGGCGTTTTGACTCTGCCGCGGTTCGGCAATGGCGATCCGGCAACCAAGCACAATATCGACACATTGCACGAGTGGGCCGCGAACCTGCTTGTGGCCACTGCTTTTCTTCACGCAGCGGCGGCGCTTGGCCATCAATATATCTGGCGCGATCGCCTGCTCCGGCGGATGCGCCCACTCTTGTAGGCGCGGCTTTCGAGGGCGGAAAGGGATTGGCGCCCAACTCGCCCCGGCGCCAGGCCGGCCTCAGTTGCCGGTCCCTACACGATCCGCCACTCGGTTGGCGATTGTCTTGATTGGGTTTCGGGGCCCAGGCCGCAAGTTCATTAGAGAGGCCGAAGCGAGCGTCCGGGCGGCGTTCCATTCTGCCCGAACTCGCCGTCTACCACTGCTTTCGAGCCGCACAGCCGAAGTGCGAGCTGGTGCTCGCCTGGCGCCGCGGTTTTTCCGCGCCGCGATACGATGCAGGATCCGGCGCGCGGATTGGGCGGCGCACTCGCTACGCGGCGCGCCGCAGATTGAGTGCTGGCGAGCGCGCCGGCGGCCAGCGCGGGCGGCAAGGAGGTTGTGAAGATAAAACCCGGCGCGTGGCTCCGCAGGAAGTCGACGAGCGCCGCCGATCCCGCAATATAGCCGCCGATCACCCTGAAGGCCTTGCCGAGTGTGCCCTGAATGACGGTTGGGCGGCGCATGATACCGTCGCGCTCGGTAATGCCGCCGCCGCGGGCCCCGCAGAGCCCGACCGCATGGACCTCGTTGAGATAGGTCACGCCCCAAACCCGTCGGCGACATTGCATAGTTCCGATTGGTGCGATGTCGCCGTCCATCGAATAAACCGATTCGAAGCAGACGAGCCTAGGCCAGTCGGGCGGGACGGCAGCGAGCAAATGGGCGAGATCGGCCGGATCGTTATGCCGGAAGTTGAGCTTTTCGGCGCGGCTGTTGCGGATGCCCGCGATCATCGAGGCGTGATTCTGCGCATCCGACAGCATCGCCGTACCGGGCGTCATGCGCCAAAGTTGAGAACACCGCCTCGTTGGCGATATACCCCGAAGTGAAGACCAGCGCCGCTGCGCGGCCGTGCAGATCGGCGAGTTCGCGCTCCGGCAGCAGGTGCAGGTGGCTATTGCCGGGGATGTTGCGCGTGCCGCCGGCACCGGCGCCAAGAGCGGCCATCGCCGCCAGCACCGCCGGATCCTGGTCCCATGCCGAGATAGTCGTTCGAGCACCACACCGTGACTTCGGCGCCGATCCGATGATCAGAAGCGCGCGATGCAGCGTTGCGAGGCGCGCGGCGAAAAAAGGTTCGTAGTCCATCGCCGCCAGGATCACTAAACAACGCGAACATAGCATATCGCCGAATTGCGGTATCAGCGACGTGTCGCACCTCGCGCAACCGCGCCTGGCAAAGCTGGGTTTCAAATCGCACTGAAAATCCGTTACTCAGGCGGCGGGAAGGCGCTGGTTACCTGACCCGGGCCGGGTGTGGTGAACCGGCTGACAGCGCTCTCCTCCCCATCGCTATGCCCACCAGCCCCCATCGACGTCACCTCGTAGTAGTAGGTGGTCTGCGGCTTCAGACCGTCGATCCGCACCCGGAAAATCGTCTCTGCATGGGTCCGGTTGAGCCTGATGTGATTTTTCGCGGTTTCGCTCAAATCCTTGGGATCCGTGCCGTAATGGGCGACGGCGTAATGATCGTCGTCCCCGCCGGGGTTGTTTGTGGTCCACCTGATAATGGCGATGTCGTCATGGGCAATTTCGAGCGCTGGCCCTTTGACGATCTGGACGTGCCCGGCCCGCTTCGCCGGGGGCGGGACCTGATCCGCCGGAGGAGCAGGCATCTGAGCGAGGATTGGGCCGGAGCAGAGCAGGGCGACGGCCGCGGCGATGATCGCCAGCATCAAAAGCATCCGATTCATCGAACAAACCCGAGTGGTGTTTCCCTTGCCGAGGCGCATGGGGGCCAAGCGCGGCCCCCATACCTGTCGTGCCCCTATGGAATTGGCGGCGCCGGCACCGGCGGGACACCGCAGATATCCGTTGCACACGGGAACTGCGCCAGATTGAAGGTCGGGATGATCGTCTGATCACCCTGGTTCGATGCCGTCTCGCCGGGTGTGGTGGTCGAGCACTGACCGGTAAAGGTGTCGATGTTCTTGTAGGTGCTGACGCTGGGGTTGGCCGGATTGTAGCCGTCCGTCAGCGTCTCCAGGAACGCTACGATCTGGTTCTCCTCCTTATCGGTCAAGCCGAGGGCGCCGGTCGTCATGTCGATGTTGTTCTTGACCTCGGGCTGCGGCCAGCAGGTCACCCTTTCCACGGTTCCCGCCGGGCAGTGACCGGACGTGACCTTGTACGAGTAGGTCTTGTTCCCGTTTGGGGTCGTCAAATCGTCGCGCGTATTATAGAAGTGCACCAGCTGCTTCAGGCTCTTGATGTAGCCGTTGTGAAAGAACTCCTTCTGGAAGTAAGGCTTGCCGGTCCCGGCCTCGGTGGTCGGGCATTGCGGCGGGGTCAGCGCCACATCGCGCGCCGTCATCACCTGGTTTTGGCCGTCCACGCTCGGCGCCAGCGATAGCCACTCCGGCTGGTTCGGATCGGGGAAGGTTTGCGGGCCGCTCCTGAGGAAATTGCCGAGCCCCAAATCTCGCCAGCGGAAGCCGTCGGGATTGGGGGTAAACCCGTAACCGTCGGGCCTGCTCTCGTAAAGCAATGCAATTCTGGGATTGAGCGGCAGACCTTCATTGGCAAAGCCGTGGCAGGTGAACGGAGGCGTAACAAGGGCCGTGTTGCCGGTGTCGCTCTCGCCCGGCGTCAGGGTGGTCGATCTGCCGTCAAGGTGGCAAGAATTGCAGTTGCCTTTGCCATTGAACAGCTTGTAGCCGGCCATCTCGTCTGCGGTCAGCGTGGCGTTGCCCGCCAGATAGGCATCGAATTTCGAGTTGTACGGGCTGACATCCGGTGATTGCTCGAGGAATGCAAGGGACTGCGCCCAGTGATTAAAAACATTGGTTGCCTTGGTGCGATCAACCGCGCTCAGCGCAACCGGGGTGGTGTTGCTGCCGAACGCGCCGTTGGGGGTGGAGCAGATCTGCTCGGTGTTGGAGGGCCAATTGATGTCGAAATCCGCGCCCCAAACCAGCTCGAACAGCGGCCGGTACACCGCTTGCGACAGCCGCCACGCGATGCAGGCCGTGTCGGGGAATTGCATTTCCAGGGGATCGACCGGCGGACCCTGCGCCTGTTCGGCGTCGGGCGCTTGCAGCTTCATTCCGGTCGCACGCCCATCCCAGAAGTTTCCGCCGAAGAACAACTGCTGGGTTGTATTGTACTCGAGCACGGGGAAGGTGTGCGAATAGGTGTACCGCTGCGCCGTCCGCTTGGCTGCCCGATAGCGATAGGATCCGGGATATGCGACCATCGTCAGATTGACGGACGGGATCGGACCGCTGAAGGCGGCGTACGGCATGTGGCAGGAAGAACAGGCCGTGTTCCTGAACGGCGAGATGTTCACGTCGAAATTCAATAACCCGCCCAGTATCCGTTGTGCGTCATATCCGTTCGGAACCAGTATCGGCGGGTTGCCCGAATAAGTTGGCGTCGGCGACAAGGCCTGCCATTCTGCGAAATAGCGATTAAAGACGGTTTGGACTTCACGCTGGACCCGGGAGAGCTCCGTATCCAGATTGGCCGGGAGAATTCCGGAGGGAAACGGGTTGTAAGGTGATGCCTGCTGTGCATGCACCCCGGTGGGCCCGGCTAGAGGGACGCTCAGGACTCCCAGCACCGTCGCGAAAGCTGCTCTTACGAGTGTCCGTGTGTTGCGATGCATCGGCGTTCCCTTTTCGGCTCGGACGTAGCGATCGTGGCTGATTCAGGTTCAGGTACCGACCGCCGCGGCCCAGATTGAGAAAGATGTTAGTAAAATGACCGCCGCACCGGACCAGATCGCCTGCTTCAGGTCGTAACTTAGCCCTCGTGGCGCCACCTTCCCGCCACGCGGCCTGACCTCCGCCATGTGTGCGCGCCGACCAGGCCGAATGCCGCCGTCAGCAGCAATGCCATGCTGCTAGGCTCCGGCACGGGGTCGGCGGGGGGGTCGGAGGCGAACGAGGCCATCGTCGAATTGAGCCAGTACTGGCCGCCAGTATTGCCGATCAGAGTGCCCGCTCCGTTACTACTGAGGATATAGTCGTTTCCGAGAGCATCGAGGGCATAGACATTCCCATCCGTCCCAAAACTTAGTGCGGCGATAAGATCGGTACCCCCACCAGGCAGCTGCCCCAAGGACGTGTTGAGGCCGGTCAGGAGATTGACCTGCACCAGAGACTGGGAGACCGGCGTATCGCTGGCGACGTCGATCGTGTTCGTGTTCAGCACCGCCATTGCGCGCACCGGGCCTTGCTGGAAGCTGGTGATCAGGGTCGGCGCGGCAGTGGTTGTGTTGATCGCAGATACAGTCGTCGGGCCGCCCAGGTTGCTGAAGTCGGCGCCTATCAGGGTCGTGCCCCTGAAGCCTAGGTCCTCGATGTCGCCCAAACCGGTGCTGCCGATAAACGTCGCCGCGCCGGTGGTGCTGCTAATCGAAAATAGGTTTCCAAGGTAATCGGTCCCGAACAGGACGCCCAGAGGCGAGACCGCCAAGCCCTGCAGAAATTGCCCGGTATACCCGATCGGCGTTGCCGTGGCTGTGGTCAGGTCTACGCTGTAGAGGTTTTCGGTGTTGTCCACCGCAAAAGCGATCTGGTCGGCCGCCGCGCTCCTGACCGAGAGGTGGAGAATACCGGCGACAAGCGCCATTGCGATGACGAGTTTAGTTGATAGCCGCATCGCATTCCTCCCTCAGGCCGGATCCGGGGAATGTGCTTGTTTTCAGGCGCTCGCCGCTCGCGTCCTGGACGATTTTCGTAATTTCCTTGGTTAAGGTGACAGATTGTCGCGTCTCGCGGACCCGCGCGACGCGTTTAATGTAAAATATTGTGGCCGATTGTAACGGGACCGTTACACATCGGCCCGCGCTGATGCCCCTCACGTCCTGCCGGCGGATCAGCGGGATGTGGTCGCCGAACTTCGCGGCGCGAGAGGTCGAGGAGACGATGACGGTGGCCGTTCTCCTCCTCCGCCATCGCGGTGAACATCCGCGGCGCTCCGGAATAGGTTCCGCGCATCGCCTCTGCGAAGTCCTCCTCTTCGAGAGATGGCGAGCGCCAACAGTTCCTGCTCCGTCAGTCCGAGAAGTCCCCCATCGCTCGGCCTCGGTGCCGTTTATTCGGCAGCGAGGGGCAGTTCCAGCCCGAGGGCCCGGGCGACGCCGCGGCCGTAGTCCGGATCGGCACGCAGGCAATTCGCGATGTGCCGCTCCTTGATGTGCCGGCGTGCATCGCCCATCGCCCGGGCGGTGTTGTCGAACAGGGCCTGCTGCTGCGCGGGCGTCATCAGCCGGAACAAATTACCCGGCTGCTCCCAGTGGTCGTCGTCGGCGTAATGGTTGTAGTGGGCCGCCTCGCCTTCGATGGGCAGCGGCGGCTCGGCGAAGTCTGGCTGATTGTCCCACAGCCCGGCGCTGTTCGGGTTGAAGCTGGTGGTGCCGCCGAGATTGCCGTCGACCCGCATTGCTCCGTCGCGATGGTAGCTCATGTACGGGCATTTCGGCGCGTTGACCGGGATCTGGTAGAAGTTGACGCCGAGGCGGTACAGAACCGCGTCGTTGTACGAGAACAGGCGCGCCTGGAGCATCCGGTCCGGAGAGAAGCTGATGCCGGGGACGACGTTCGACGGCCCGAACGCCGCCTGCTCGACTTCGGCGAAATAGTTGTCCGGCCAGCGGTTGAGCTCCATCACGCCGACCTCGATCAGCGGGTACTCGGACTTCGGCCAGACCTTGGTCAGGTCGAACGGGTTGTGCCGGTGCGTCTTCGCCTGCGCTTCGGTCATCACCTGGATGAAAAGCGTCCAGCGCGGGAAATCGCCGGCTTCGATCGCATTGAAAAGGTCGCGACCATTGCTTTCGCGGTCCTTCGCGACGAGGGCTTCAGCCTCGGCATCGGTGAGGTTGGCGATGCCTTGCTGGGTGCGAAAATGGAATTTAACCCAGACGCGCTCGTTCGCCGCGCTGATCATCGAAAAGGTGTGGCTGCCGAAGAGGTGCATATTGCGGAAGCTCTTCGGGATGCCGCGGTCTGACATGACGACAGTGACCTGGTGCAGCGCTTCCGGCAGCAAGGTCCAGAAATCCCAGTTGTTGTCCGCACTGCGCATCCCGGTGCGCGGGTCGCGTTTGATCGCATGGTTGAGATCGGGGAAGCGCAGCGGATCGCGAAAAAAGAACACCGGTGTGTTATTGCCGACGATGTCCCAGTTGCCTTCCTCGGTGTAGAACTTCACGGCAGTGCCGCGGATGTCACGCTCGGCGTCGGCGGCACCGCGCTCGCCGGCGACGGTCGAGAAGCGGGCGAACATCGGCGTCTGCTTGCCGATCGCGCTGAAAATCTTCGCCTTGGTAAAGCGGGTGATGTCGTGTGTCACGGTAAAGGTACCGTGGGCGCCCCACCCTTTAGCGTGCATGCGGCGCTCAGGGATCACTTCGCGGTCGAAGTGCGCGAGCTTCTCGAGCAGCCAGATGTCCTGCAGCAGCGCCGGGCCGCGCGGACCGGCGGTCAAGATGTTGGTGTTGTCGGCCACCGGCGCGCCGGTGGCGTTGGTGAAGCGCTTCGTTGTAGACATGACAGGTTCCTTTGGTTCGGAAGGAAGGAAGGGGAGTGGTGTGGATGGCGCTTAGCCGGGCCAGGGAGAGGCGCGGATCACGCGGCAGAAATTCTCGGGCCGGAAGGAGGGATTCTTGTCGGCGAGCACGTCGGCCTTGACATTACCAAAGGTCGTCTCGGGCTTGAGGTGGATAAAGTCGTAGAAGGTCTGGATGATTGCTTCCTTGAACCGAGGGGGGCGTGGGTGTGCGTGGACCACCGCTTCGCGCTCGGCCTCCGTGAACTCGGAAAAAGCGATGCCGAGAACGTCCATCTCGACGCCGGCGGTAACGAGCCCGATGACGGGATGCATATGCTCCGGGATGCCTGGTGTCGTGTGCAGCGCGATCGCGGTCCAGACCGTCTCGACGTCGCGCTCGGCGATGCTGTGGCTGCGAAGGAAGTCGCGGGCGGCGTTGGCGCCGTCCACCTCAAAGCGCTGATCCGCACTCGCGTGGGCCGGAGTGAGCCCCATGTCGTGGAACATCGCGCCGGCATAAAGGAGTTCGGGATCGAAACGGCGGCCGCGGCGCTTGCCGGTCAGCGCCCCCCAGTAATAGACGCGGCTCGAGTGATGGAACAGCAGCGGTGATTCGGTATCTCTGACCAATTCGGTCACCTCACGCGCCAGTTTGCTGTCGGGAGCGCCGACGCCGGCGACCGCCTGCGGCATCGCGTCGATTGTGCGTAACGGGACCAACGTCATTGCTTCCTCCTACAATGGCTTTTGCCTGGCAAATTCGTAGCGGCTCCAGCCCAGCGACTCGCCGCCCTCATTCGGCTGCGGCCGTTGACTGCACTGTCGCTGTTCCGAGTGTGCGCCGCTCAACCCAGAACCAGCGGTACAGTACACCGGCAAAGATCGCACCCACTACCTGGGCCGCAACGTAGAGCGGGACTTCTCGATAAAGACCGGCTGCGACCGCCGGCCCGATGGTCCGCGCCGGGTTGATGCTGCCGCCAGTCATGGCACCGAAGCCGAGAATGCAGAGCGTCACCGTCATTCCGATCGCAACCGGCGCCAGCCTGCTGGGGCTGCGCACGGCGGTGTGCAGGACCGTGCTGACGAGAAACAACGTGCCGACAGCTTCGAACATGAACGCACCGCCATAGGTGATACGCTGCGTGTCGACCAGTGTAGCACCAAGGTGGTGGACCGGCCCGCCATACGCCCGAAGGAGTACCCAGGCGGCGGCGATGCAGCCGGCGAGCTGGGCGACGATGTAAGGCGTCACCCGACGGCTTGGAAACACTCCCGCTGTCGCCAGGCCGATCGTGACGGCGGGATTGAAATGGCCGCCGCTGATGTCGCCGAATGCCGCGACAAACACCAGGATGGTGAGCCCATGCGCGAATGCGACGGGCGGATCATGGTTGACGCCAAGCGCTATCGCCGCCCCGGCGCCGATGAAGATCAGCGCGAAGGTGCCGATGAACTCGGCCGCCAACGCCCGCGACGGGCCGATTGCTGTTTCAGTCACTGTCGATTGCCTCCGCGCATGGCTTGGCGAGCGGATGTCAACCCGCCGTTACTTAAGTACATCGCAGGTAATCGGGCGCCAGTGAATTGGAGTAAATCTTCGTAAACCTGGAGCGACAGCCAGGCTGGCGCATGGTGACGGATCGCCCGCGGTGCTCGGTTTACCGGGGCCACTGCGTCAAACGACGCCACACCGCGGGGAAATCCCGACCCTAAAAGCTGCTGAGGTTAACCCGATGCCGTACAAATTTTTACCCCGTTTTACTGGGGTCCAGGCGACTGTCGGCCTAACTCTGCGAGAGGTGCACCCGCAAAACGGGACCGCACTCGATGGGGAGCTACGAGCCTATGCCCGCGTCATCCGTTGCTGTCGATAAACCCGCCGTCAAGACCGGACGACGGCCTCCGCTGCTTGCCGGCCTGGTAATGATCGCGCTCGCCTCCGGCGGCTATCTGGGATGGCGACACTTCGCGCACGGCCCTGCCGAGGCAGGGCCAGAGCCCCCGCCCGCCGTTCCCGTCATTGCAACCACGGTCCAAAAGCAAAATTTCCCGATTGTGCTGACCGGGATCGGTTATGTCACGGCGCTCAACAGCGCGACGGTCCGCAGCATGGTCACGGAACCGATCGTCAGCATCGACTTCAACGACGGCCAGTCTGTCAGAAAAGGCGAGCTCCTGGCCCAGCTCGATCCCAGCACCTATGAGGCGCAGCTCGACCAGGCAGAGGCCAATCTCGCCCGCGACCAGGCCCATCTCGAAAATGGCCAGATCAACCTCGGCCGATATGTGCCGCTGGTCAAGCAGGGGTTTGCGCCGCAGCAGCAGGTCGCCACGCAGCAGGCGATGATCGCCCAGGAACAGGCCACGCTACAAGCCGACCAGGCCGCGGTCGAATATGCCAAGATCCAGCTGAGCTATACCAAACTCGTGGCACCGTTTGACGGAGTTGCCGGAATACGCTTGCTCGATGTCGGCAACATCATCCACTCGAGCACGTCGCGGGGTTCTCCGAGCGAGCCGAATGCCTTGGTCGTGGTCAACCAGGTCGAGCCGATCAGCGTGATGTTTACACTGGCTGCAGCCGACATCCCGGCGGTGCAGGACGCGCTGGCCAAAGGCCGCATCAAAGCGATCGCGCTGAGCGCAGACGGCAAAACCGAGCTTGATACCGGCACGATCGCCGCGGTCGACAACCAGGCAAACACCACCTCGGGCACGATAAGCCTCAAGGCGATCTTTCCCAATCCGAAGCGCCGGCTGTGGCCCGGCATGTTCGTCAATGTCCAGGTCGTGACCCAAGTCCAGGATAATGGTTTGACCGTCCCGCTCGACGCCGTGCAGCAGGGGCCACAGGGGCAGTTCGTCTTTGTCGTCCGCCCCGATCACAAAGCGGCAATGCGGCCGGTCTCGGTGCGCGAGACGCTGAACGGCGAGGCGCTGATCGACAAGGGCTTGAGCGCCGGGGAGACCGTTGTCGTGCGCGGCCAATACCGGCTGACGTCGGGAACCGTGGTGTCTCTCGCCAACCCGGGCGACCCGGCCGCGGTGCCGAATCCGACGCCGGCGAGCGCAGGGCTGTTGCCGTGAACATCTCAGCGCGGTTCATCCGCAGGCCGATCGCCACCGCGATGCTGATGGCGGCGATCCTCCTCTTGGGCCTGATCGGCTACGAGCTGCTGCCGGTCGCGGCCCTGCCGAACATCGACACCCCGACGATCCTGGTCACCGCGCAGTTCCCGGGTGCCGATGCGCAGACCGTCGCCAGCACCGTCACCACGCCGCTCGAACGGCAGTTCGGTGAGATCCCCGGTCTGACGCAAATGACCTCGAGCAGCGGCACCGAATATGCCGAGATTACATTGCAATTCGATCGCAGCATGGCAATCGGTTCGGCGGCCCAGGCGGTGCAGGCGGCGATCAATGCGACGGCCGGCCTATTGCCGCCGACGATGCCAAGCCCGCCTGTTTATCGCGAGACCAATCCGGCCGACACGCCGGTGCTGATGCTGGCGCTGACCTCGGCGACGCTGCCGCTGACCACGGTCAGCGATTATGCCAACAGCATCCTCGCGCAGAAGATTTCGCAAATGCCGGGTGTCGGCCTTGTCGGCATCGGCGGCGAGCAGAACCCGGCGATCCGGGTGCAGGTCAATCCGGCGCTGCTGGCCGCGGACGGCCTCGACCTCGAGGCGGTGCGGACCGCGCTCTCGACGGCCACGGTTGACCAGCCGAAAGGCGCGTTGTACGGCGCCAACCAGGCCTTTGCGCTGCAGACCAACGATCAGCTGATGACGGCGCAGGGGTTCAACGACTACATCCTCGCCAACCGCAACAGTGCTTTCGGCGCCAGCGGACCGGTGCGGGTGCGCAATGTCGGCCGCGCCATCGTGGCGCCGCAAGATGTGAATCTGGCGGGCTGGATGGACACCGAGCCGGCGATCATCATCGCGGTCCAGCGCCAGCCGGGCGCCAATGTCATCGCCACGGTGGACGCCATCAAAAAGGCATTGCCGCAGCTCGAAGCCTCGCTGCCGCCATCGCTTAAAATCCATATCGTCTCCGACCGCACCCAGACGATCCGGGCCAGCGTCACCGATGTTCAACACACATTGCTGCTGACGATCGTGCTGGTCGTCGGCGTCATTCTGCTCTTCCTGCGCAAGCTTTGGGGGACGGTGATCCCGGCGATCTCGGTGCCGATGGCGCTGATCGGCACCTTTGCCGTGCTCTATGCGCTCGGCTACAGCCTCGACAACATTTCGCTGATGGCGCTGACGATCGCGGTCGGCTTTGTCGTCGACGATGCGATCGTCATGATCGAGAACATCGTGCGCCACATCGAGGAGGGAAAGACGCCGATGCAGGCCGCGCTCGAAGGGGCCGGCGAAATCGGCTTTACGATCATGTCGATCACGATCTCGCTGATCGCGGTGTTCATCCCGCTGTTCCTGATGAGCGGCATCGTCGGCTTGTTGTTTCGCGAGTTCGCCGTCACCGTCGCGGTGGCGATCGTGATCTCGCTGATCGTCTCGCTGACCTTGACCCCGATGATGTGCGCCCACGTCTTAACGGCGGACGACGAAACGCACGCGGGCCTCGTCTCGCGCACGCTCGAGCGCTTTTTCGATGGACTGGCTGCGGCTTACGACCGGGCATTGGTGGTGGCGCTGCGCCACCGCTTTGTCACCCTGATGGTGATGATCTCGACCGTCATCTTGACCGGCGTGCTGTTCGTCGAGATCCCGAAAGGTTTTTTCCCGCAGGAAGACACCGGCCTGATTCAGGGCGTCGCCGAGGGTGCTGAAAACATTTCGCCGCAGGGGATGAAGGACCGCATGCGGGCGGTGCTGGCGGTGGTCATGCGGGACCCGGCGGTCGCCGCGGTAAACGCCTATATCGGACCCGGCGGACCCACCGTGACCGAGAATGACGGCCGTGTGTTCATCACGTTGAAGCCGCTCAGCCAAAGGGTCGGCGTCGACCAGGTGATCGCGCGCTTGAACAAGGCGCTGCAGCCGGTCTGGGGCATCACCTTGTACATGCAGGCGGCACAGGACATTACGGTTGGCGCGCGGGTTTCCAAGACCCAGTACCAATACACGCTCGTAGATGTCGACAGCGCCGAGCTCGACCACTGGGCGCCGATCCTGCTGAAGAAAATGCAGATATTGCCGCAGCTGACCGACGTCGCCACCGACCAGCAGAGCAGCGGCCGGGTCATGAACATCGAGATCAACCGCCAGCTCGCCTCGCAGCTCGGCATCAACCCGTCGATGGTCGACTCGATCCTCTATGACGCATTCGGCCAGCGCGTCGCGGCGCGCATCTACACAAGGCTCAACCAATATTTTGTGATACTCGAAGTAGAGCCCGATTTCCAACTCGGGCCAAACGCGCTGAGCCGCATCTATGCGACCTCGTCCAGCGGCGCCGAAGTCCCGCTCAGCCAGTTCGCCGCGATCGCCTCGACGGTGGCGCCGATCGCGGTCAACCACCAGGGCCAATTCCCGTCGGTGACATTGAGCTTCAACCTCCCTCCGGGGGTCTCGATCGGCGCAGCGGTGACCGCCATCCAGCAGGCCGCGAAAGGGCTGCACCTGCCACGCTCAGTGGCGACGAGCTTCCAGGGCAGCGCGCAGGCGTTTCAGAATTCGCTGAGCAGCACGCCGATCCTGATCCTGGCCGCGCTGATCGCGATCTACATCATCCTCGGCATGCTCTACGAAAGCATGATCCACCCGATCACGATCATCTCGACCCTGCCCTCGGCCGGGCTCGGCGCGCTGTTGACGCTGATGCTGTTCGGCATGCCGCTCGACGTGATCGGCATCATCGGGATCATCCTGTTGATCGGCATCGTCAAGAAGAACGGCATCATGCTGATCGATTTTGCGCTGGTCGGCGAGCGCGAGCGGGGGCTCAGCCCCGAAGAGGCGATCCACGAGGCCTGCCTGCTGCGTTTTCGCCCGATCCTAATGACGACGATGTGCGCGCTGCTCGCCGGCATCCCGCTGATGCTCGGCACCGGCATCGGCTCGGAAATCCGCCAGCCGCTCGGTTATGCGATCGTCGGCGGCCTGCTCGTCTCACAGGTGCTGACATTGTTCACCACGCCCGTCGTCTACATCTACATGGACCGCCTCGGCCATTGGCTGCGGAGCCTGCGCGGCTCGCGCGGCGCCCCGGCTGAGGCACCGGCAGCCGGCGCCGCCGAATGAGCATCGTCTCGGACCACCAGCGCGGGTCCGCTGAACCAGCAGCCGTCCTCGGCGGCTCTGCCCACGGATTTTGTCCCGGCGATCGGCAGTCCTGTCAGACGGTATCGGTGAAAAAGGGTTTGATGCTTGACCGCGCTTTACTCGCAATACCGCGGCGCCGGCAATGAATTGTCTTCTTTTAGCACTAGCGGCGCACCGCCTGCGATGAGAGAGCGACCATGCGCAGACCTCATCCACTAACGCCTGCGTTGCTCGCCCTGTGCCTCGCAGCGCTTGCCACTCTTGCGCCGGCGGCCGCTGCGGCCCCGGAAGCGCGGGCCCCTGCGATCGCGCCCGGAACGGCGCCGGTTTGGTTTTTGGTCCAAAGCCGACATCGGAACGAAATTGCCGTATGCAGGCTGACCGGCAGCTTTTACCCGCACTTACCGGACTTTACTAAATTCTGAGCCTTCGACAACCCAACTACTGGAATGCGGATCACGCTATGGGCGATTGGGTTTGCATGAACTGTGGAGGTTCAACATGCGGTTGCAGATGCTTTATTTCCTTGGAGCGCTCGCAGTGGCGGCGGTCCCGCTTTCGGCGGGAGCGCAATCATTGCCGGCGAATGGCCAGTGGACCGCCAATGCTCAGGCAGACAACCAGGCCGCTCAGCAATGCCCCCCGAACTATGATTGGGAGCCTGCCGGATATCTCGGGGGCGGCAAATGGATTCCTGGCCACTGCGCGTCCCGCGATCACACGATAGACTTTTGATGCAATAGCTGGGATTGCGGGGCGCAAGGCAGCGCCCCGCACCCGCTTCGGGGTGTACGCAAGGAGTTCGAGACGTGGATCTCTCCATTGACGATGGGCGTCACCGGCGCCGGACCTTAGATGCAAGCGTCGGCTTTGTCGGGCTGGGGCGCATGGGCAGCGCCATGGCCGCCAATCTCGCGGCCGGCGGCTGCCGGGTGATCGCCTATATTCGCCGTCCGGAGCGCGCGGCGGAAATCCAGGCCCTCGGCCTCGAGCCGAAATTCAGCATTGCCGATTTGTTCGACTGCGATTTCGTCATCAGCATGCTGCCTGACGACCGCGCGGTTCGCGAGGCGGTATTCGGTAAAACCGGGGAAGCGGGGCTGGCCGCGGGTCTGAAGCCAAATGCCGTGCATCTCGCGATGAGCACGATCAGCACCGCGGCGGCAGGCGAATTCGGCGAGGAACACGAAAAGCACGACCAGTGCTATGTCGCAGCGCCGGTGTTCGGCAATCCCGATGCGGCCCAGGCCCGCGAGTTGTTCATCGTCGCGGCCGGCGCCGGTGACCCGCTCGAGCGTTGCCGTCCACTGTTCGACCTGCTCGGCCAACGCACCTTTGTCATTGGCAGCAATCCCGAGAGCGCCAACCTGGTCAAGATCGTCGGCAATGCGATGATGGCGACGACATTGGAAATGCTCGGCGAAGTGCTGGCACTGGTGCGCAAGCGCAGCCTCGATCCGGCCGCGGTTCTCGACATTCTGACTTCGATGATGTTCGGCAGCCGGGTTCATAAGCTTTACGGCGCCAAAATCGCCGCTCAGCGCTTCATGCCTTCGGGCTTTGTGCTTCCGCTGGCACTCAAGGATGTCCGTTTGGCGCTGGCGGAAGCGGAGGCGGTCAACGTCCCGATGCCCTCGGTCAGCGTCGTGCGGGACCGAATGATCACCGGTCTGGCCCACGGCTACGCGGAACTCGACTGGTCGGCCCTGGGTCTGGTCGCAGCGGAGGCGGCAGGAATTGAAGATTAAGCAGACGTCGAGTGAGGCTTGGCCTGCACGTTGGAGAAAAGACGATGACGGCGAATGTCAATGTGGAATCGGTGACAATTTCAGGCACAAGCCTGGCCGTATCGCGCGTCGGCCTTGGCACCTGGGCGATCGGCGGCTCGATGTGGGGCGGGACGGATGACACCGAGTTGGTCGCGACGATTCATGCCGCGATCGAGCGCGGCGTCAACCTGATCGACACCGCGCCGGCTTATGGATTCGGCCGCTCGGAAGAGATCGTCGGCCGCGCGATTGCTGATCGTGGGCTGCGCTCGCGTGTCGTGATTGCTACGAAAGCGGGACTCGAGTGGAAGGACGGAAGGGTCTTCCGCAATGCCAGCCGCGACCGGATCCTGCGCGAGATCGGCGACTCGCTGCGACGATTGCGGACCGACTACATCGACATTTATCAAGTACATTGGCCCGATCCGCTGGTGCCGGTCGAAGAGACCGCGGAAGCGATGCAGACGCTGCTCGACCAGGGGAAGATCCGGGCTATTGGCGTGAGCAATTTCTCGGTTCCGCAGATCGAGCGCTTTTGCCGCGTCGCCAAGCTGCACGTCGTGCAGCCGCCCTACAATCTGTTCGAGCGCGAGATCGAGAGCGAGCTCTTGCGCTATTGTCGGCAATCGGATCTGGCGACCGTTACCTATGGCGCGCTGTGCCGCGGCCTGCTGTCCGGCAAGCTGCAGGAAGATGCGCATTTTGATGGTGACGATCTTCGCCTGACCGACCCGAAATTCCAGCCGCCGCGCTATGCAGCACAATACCTCGTTGCGGTTCGCCGTCTCGATCAATTCGCTCGACAGCGCTACGGCAAGCGGGTCATCCATTTGGCCGTGCGCTGGCTGCTCGATAAGGGCGCGACTGCGGCATTGTGGGGAGCACGCCATCCCGCCCAGCTGCAACCGATCGACGAGGTTTTCGGATGGTCGCTCGATGCCGCGGCAAAGACCGCGATCGATCGCATCCTGCGAGAGTCAATCACCGATCCGGTGGGCCCCGAGTTCATGGCGCCGCCCGCGCGCTCCAATGCCGGGATCTTGGAAGTGGCGCGGTAGCGTGCTGGCGTCGGGCGAAATTCTACTTTTCGGACCTCCGCGCGGTGATCAGCCCTTTCCAGGCGTCCAGAACAAAAGGGGAATATGATGATATTGCGTGACCATTTTCATTCATACCTCGACTCTGTGCGTCGGGAAGACCGCTATCGCACCTTTGTCGATCTGGAGCGGCGCGCCGACCGTCCACCCTTTGCCATTTGGCGCAGCAATGGCGCTTCCCGCGAGGTGGTCGTTTGGTGCTCAAACGATTATCTCGGGATGGGACGCCATCCTGCCGTCATCAATGCGATGATCGAGACGGCGGTGCGAATGGGCGCCGGCGCCGGCGGGACCCGCAACATCTCCGGCAATAGCCATGCCGTCGTCGCCCTCGAAGCGGAGCTCGCGGATCTGCATCGCAAGGGGGCCGCCCTCGTCTTCACTTCGGGCTATGTGTCCAATGAGGCGGCGCTTGGTACGATTGGCCGGCTGCTGCCGAATTGCCTCATTCTGTCGGATGCGAAAAACCATGCCTCGATGGTTGCTGGAATCCGGGCGAGCGGCGCCGAAAAACGGATTTTCCGGCACAATGATCTCGGCCATCTTGGGCGACTCCTCGAGGAGGCGGAGCATGGCCGTCCGAAGGTTATTGTTTTTGAATTGCTTTATTCGATGGACGGCGATATCGCCCCGATTGGCGAGATCTGCGATCTGGCGGTTAAATACGGGGCGCTCACCTATCTCGACGAGGTGCACGCGGTTGGTCTTTACGGCCTGCGCGGAGCCGGTATCGCCGAGCGCGACGGGGTCATGGACCGGGTCGATGTCATCGAGGGAACCTTGGCAAAAGGTTTCGGCGTTGTCGGGGGCTACATCGCCGCCGATGCCGTGATCTGCGACGCGATCCGCTCCGCGGCCCCGAGCTTTATCTTCACGACGGCCATGCCGCCGGCAGTGGCAGCTGCCGCTACGCAAAGCATCGCGCATCTGAAGCGATCGGCGGCAGAGCGGATTGCGCACTGGCTGCAGGTCGACAAGACGCGCCGCGCGTTGCGCGAGGCTGGCATTCCGTTGATGGCTTCGCAATCGCACATCATTCCGGTGCCGGTCGGCGACCCGGTGCGCTGCCGAGAAGCGTCAACCCTTCTCTTGGAGAGGTTTGGCATCTATGTCCAGCCGATCAACTATCCAACCGTGCCGCGGGGCACCGAGCGGCTGCGCATCACTCCGACGCCGTTCCACAACGATCGGCTGATCGAAGGACTTGCGAATGCGTTGCGGGTCGTCTGGGACACGCTGGGACTGCCACGACAAACCAATGTGATTTCAATATCGAGCGCGCTGCGGTTGCGGCCCGCCGCCTGATCGAGGATCGCGGAAGGCGATCTGGTCGAGATCGGGTCTCTGGCTGAGGCGGGTAGGCGGCGAATTGTCGGCGGGTTCTGGGCAAAAGCGCATAGCATCGCCGCCGGTTCGATCGGCGCCTACTATCCGGAGACCAATCCGCTGCTGCCGCTCGCCCATCATGATCTGAAGAGCGGGACCCCGGCGGCAAAATCGATCCCAGTCTTGGTTCGCCCGCAGCCGCAGCTCAAATTCCGGTGTCTGAACAATGTTCGCGGTGAATGCCCTGCCGTGGGTGCCGCCGCCGGCTCGGCGCGTCACACGGCTGTCGTGGCGCAACGGCGTCGCACTACTGGGCGAACGCACCTTGGCCGAGGAGGTGCCGGTCGCATTCAGCTATGACGGCACGACCCATGCGGTCTTGATCGCGACGCCCGACGATCTCGATGATCATCGGGGCAGGCGACATCATCATCGACTACTATCACGGCAGCCAGTTCGACCTTCCGGATTTGGCGGGGCGGTTGGCCGCCACCTACGCGATCCTGATCATCTACGTGCCCATATTGATGATCACGCAGGTTGCCGCTTTCTATTTGCTGGTCCGTCCTCAGCCCAAGGCAGCTCGGGGCCTCGCCGGCGATGTGGCCACATCGGCGGCCCGCGACTGAACCGCAGGCTTCGCCCGGTCCGCGCGGTGGGCGGCGCGAACGGCGACGAGCAACCCTGGACCAATGGAGAAGACCGACCTCGATAGGGCCGGCTTCATCTGTCATGGGCTGACGGTCTTTTTCGGCCAAGCCGATAACATCGCTCTCGCCGCAGATTTTCAAAAAATCGACGCGTCTTGGTTCCAATGCGGCTGGTCCATCGCCAGTCTTGGCGTTCTTGGGGTGGCGGCTCATTGACGATGCTCGCCCAACAGATCCTGCGCGTCGGCTGAGGGTCGTCCTACGCTCGGCGTGTTGAGCTGGCTGCTGCCGCGCCTTGCCGGCAGTAATCCCGTCTTGGCCGGGTCGACCGGGGAAAAAGGTGGCGGGACGACCCCGCCGGCCCGGCCCGGCTGCTATGCGGCGCGCGGCAATTTGCGCTCTGCCCAGACGCTCGACAATGACTGCACGAGATGGCTGATATCGGCGTCGCTGTGCAGTGGCGACGGCGTGATCCGCAATCTTTCGGTTCCGCGCGGGACAGTCGGATAATTGATCGGCTGGACATAGATCCCGTGCTTGTCGAGCAGCACGTCGCTGATCCATTTGCACAACACCGGATCGCCGACGATCACCGGCACGATATGGCTGGGATTATCGAGATGCGGGATGCCGGCTTCGGTGAGACGCCGGCGCACGGCGGCGACGACCTGCTGATGACGCCGGCGCTCGAGATCGCTCGACCGCAGGTGGCGGATCGCCGCCAAAGCGCCCGCGGCGACAGCCGGCGGCGGCGCCGTCGTAAAGATGAAGCCGGACGCAAAGCTGCGAATGAAGTCGCACAGCGCCGCCGATGCCGCGATGTAGCCGCCGACGACGCCAAACGCCTTGGCCAGGGTGCCCTCGACAACCGTCAGGCGGTGACTGAGGCCGTCGCGTTCGGCGATCCCGCCGCCGCGCGGTCCGTAAGCCCCACCGCATGCACTTCGTCGAGATAGGTCATCGCGCCGTGCGCTTCGGCAACATCGCACAGCTCGGCGATCGGTGCGATGTCGCCGTCCATCGAATAAACCGATTCGAAGACCACCAGCTTTGGCCGATGCGGTTCGATCCGAGCCAGCCGGCGATCGAGATCGGCGGGATCGTTATGGGCAAAAATCCGCTTTTCGGCCCGGCTGTCACGAATCCCCTCGATCATCGAGGCATGGTTGGCGGCGTCGGAAAGAACGACGCAACCCGGCAGCCGCGCCGCAATTGTGCTCAACGTCGCCCAGTTCGAGACAAAGCCCGAAGTGAACAGCAGCGCCGCCTCCTTGCCATGCAGATCGGCGAGCTCGCGTTCGAGGCAGACATGATAGTGGCTGGTGCCGGAAATATTTCGCGTCCCGCCGGCGCCGGCGCCGCAACGGTCGAGCGCCTCGTGCATCGCTGCTATTACCGCGGGATGCTGGCCCATGCCGAGATAATCGTTCGAGCACCATACGGCGACCTCGCGGCGCGCGTCGTCGTCATGGCGGATGGCCAGCGGGAACGCGCCGGCGCACCGCTCGAGATCGACAAAGACCCGATAATTGCCTTCGCGGTGAAGGCCGTCGAGCTGTTTGCGAAAGAACGCTTCGTAATTCACGCCAATCTCCGATCAGACCCGACGCCACCAGCAAGGCGCAATAATGCGGTTGGCGAGCCCATTGGCCGGCTCAGCTGACCGCGGGAACCGCGCAAGCTTCGAATGCGGCGCGCAACCGCGCCTCGTTGACGGTGCGGTCGATTGCCACCACCCGCCCTTCCTCGCCCTCTTGCGCGGCAAAAGCCGTGACGCTCGGCCGTCCGCCGGCCACGTCGAAATGAACCCAGCCCGAGCCGGCGCGGGCGATGCCCTTGACCCGTTCGATCTGCCCGAATGCGCCGCGCCGCCACGGCCTCCAGAACGGCGCCGAGGCCGTCGAGGTCGCACGGACCGGCGAGACGCGAACTCCATGATGCAAAGCCGAATGCCGGGTCGGCGAGATCATGCGCCCGGTGCGCCTCGCCGTCCGTCGCTGCCGCGGTCCGGACCGGCGCGCGCTCGAGGGCTCCCGGATCGCACACGCCGTAGACTGCCGGCACGATCGCGGCGCGCGGATTGAGTGTCCGCAACGTGTTCTCGATCATCGCCAATTCCGCCGGGCTGACCAGATCCGCCTTGTTGACGATGAACAGCGGCGCGAGGCTGGCCTGGGCTGCGAAGTATTCGGCCATGCGCGCATAGTCGCGCTGGAAGGCGCCGGCGTCGATGACCACAAACACATGCTGATCCCTGATCAGCGGCCGGATGTCGTCGCTGTCGAAAACGTGCAGCAAGGCGGCGACATCGGCAACCCCGCTGGGCTCGATCAGGATGCGGTCTGGTGTCCATTGGGCGTGACGGTTTTGAGCTGGACCGCGAGATCCTGGCGCAACGAGCAGCAGATGCAGCCATTGGGCAGCTCGACGACGTCAGCGCCGCGCCCGCTCAGCAGTGATCCGTCGACCCCGACTGCGCTGAAGTCATTGACCAGCACCATCGTGCGCTGATCGGCGGCGCCGGCTGCCAGCCGTCGCTGGAGAAAGGTCGTTTTTCCGGCGCCGAGAAACCCGGCGATGATCTCGACGGCGAATTCCTGCCGCGCGCCGCGCGAGCGCAGCCCCCAGCTCCACATTGCCGCAGCGGGCAGCGGCAGGACGAGAAACCAGTGCTCGAGGATCGCCAACGCCATCAGCGTCCCCAGAAAGGTCAGGCCGTTTGGGTAAATGAACCTGCCTCGGCCGCGAACGCCTTTTCAAACAGCAACGCCGCAACCACCGTCGACAGGGTGACCGATATTGGAAACCGCAGGTTCATCGGTCTTTTGGTCAGAAAGCTTTTCAGGAACTGCAGATGATCAGGCAGAAACTCTTCATTCAGATTGCGCACGCCGAGAAAGACGTTGAGCTTGGCGCTCTGGTGCATCCACCACAGCACCATGAAGGTCCACATCCCGACCTGGTTCGGCGCATTCCAGGTAATCGCGACGACCGCGGCGGCGCACGCGATGATGCCAGCTCGTGATAGAGGCTGGTCTGAATCGCATGGCCGAAATGGCGCCATCCGGAGCAGTCTTCCGCGCAAGGCGCGCGCCGCGAGCCGGTGACAAATCCCATGTAGAAGCTGATCTCCTGCCAGCCCTAGGCCAACAGCCCATAGCTGAAAGCGGCATACGCGCCGCCGACCGTCGCGGTCTCGGCGGTGGCGGAGAGCCCCCAGATCGAGGCGACCAGCACGATCGTCGCCCCGGCCATGCTCCAGCGAAACGTCCGCGGCGGCAGGCCGTCGAGATAGATGATGACGCCGGTGCTGAACCACCAGACAAACAGCGCGTAGAGGGAAGGAAGCAGGTAGTCAGCCATGTCGTCCTCGCTCTGCTACCACGCCGGGACGAGGCGGGTTCGGGCCGGAACAGGGTTGCGCCGCACCGGCAGCACGAAAAGCCGGGCAAACGCCAATGCCGCCGCGCCGCCAAGCGCGACCCGCTTCAGCCGGCCGCGCACGCCCCCTTGCGCGCGGGCCGCGGCGTTCGCCCCGGCAATCCGCCGCAGCCGCTCGAGACCGGCGCGAAAGGCGGGACCGTCGAGATCAAGGGTGAAGGGAAACACCTGCCGCGAGATCTCGCTGGTGATCCGGAACACGGTGAAATCATAATCGCCCGGGTCCAAACCCAGCGCCTTGTGGAATTCCGGCCGGACGTGATCGCGGACATACATCGTCGCGAACACGGCGAGCAGAAAGAAGCGGATCCACAGCTTGTTGCGGCCGCGTAGCAATTTCGGGTCGGCGCGCATCAGCGATGTAGCCGGTTATCGCGCCGGTCGGCATGGCGTCACCTCGGTCGATCAAACGCTAACGCGCCGTGACCGCGCGCAGCGCCGACCCGGTCGCCGTCCGCTGGTCGCTCGACGCGCGAACCAACGGACCGATGGCGATCAGGGTGGCGAAAAGCAGCGCGATCTCGATGTGATAAACGGTCCCGTATCCTACCGACGGATCGGCCAGGGCCGGGCCCAGAAAACCATGTGCCGCAAGGCTCGAAACGGCGTCGCGGATCAAACCGCCGAGCGCGGTGACGATGCCGGCCGCTGTTGCCTGGACCGCGCCCCAGGTCCCGATTGCCAAGCCGCTTTGCCCTTCGCGGGCGACTTCCATCGCGGCGCTGAGCGTGCCGACCGCGAACAGACCGGCGCCAAAACCGATCAGGCTGACGCCGACCGCAAAGAGCATGGCTGACGCAAGCGGCGCGGCGAAGATGACGGCGCAGAACGCCGCCAGCCCGGCGATTACGCCAAATGCCGCCAGGCGATAGGAATCGACGCCGCGGCCCAGGCTCCACCCGGCCAGCGCAAAGCCGCTCAGCCCGCCCGCCGCCAGCATCGCGGTCAGTGACCTTGTCTGCCCGACCGTCAGATGCAGGATCTGGCCGTCATAGGGTTTGAGCAGCAAATCCTGCATGCTGAAAGCGATCGTGCCGAGCCCGATTGCGATCAGCCGCCGGTGCGAACGATGCCCGGCGTTGAACACGCGCCAGGCTTCCGCGAATGACGCACGTTCATTCGCGATTGCGGTTCGCGACGGGTCGCGCGCCTCCTGTTTCCATAGCGCCAGCAGGTTCAGGCCCATCGTCGCCAGGGCTGCGCCCTGGATTACCTGGATCAGGCGGAACTCGCTGAAATGCGCCAGGAAAACCCCAAAGGCGATGGCGCTGACCGCCATGCCGGCGAGCAGCATGACGCACAGCAGCGCGATCACACGGGGATGCGCCTCGGGTGGCGCCAGATCGGTGGCGAGCGCCAGTCCGGCGGTTTGCGTCGTGTGCAAGCCGGCGCCCAGCAGCAGAAACGCCACCGCCGCTCCGGCCTCGCCGATGATCGGCGGCCCGTGGGTGTCGCCCGACAGCACGATCAGCGCAAACGGCATGATCGCCAGCCCGCCGAACTGCGCAAGCGTGCCCATCCACAGATAGGGGACCCGCCGCCAGCCGAGCAGCGAGCGGTGTGTGTGTCCGAGCGGAAGCCGATGACCGCTCGAAACGGCGCGAGCACCAGCGGCAGCGAAATCATGACTGCGACCAGCCATGCCGGCACCGCCAGTTCGACGATCATGACCCGGTTCAAAGTCCCGATCAGCAGCACCACCGCCATCCCGACCGACACCTGAAACAGCGACAGCCGCAACAACCGGCCGAGCGGCAATTCCGGCGTCGCGACATCGGCGAACGGCAGGAGCTGCGGGCTAAGCTCGCGCCATTTGGCGATGACGGCGTCGTTGAGCCGGTTCATCAGCCTCGCAGCTCCAGCGCCTGCGAGATGTAAAACCCGCGAGCGACCCGTCGCGTCTGGGCCGGCCGCCAGCCGGCGAGACGGGGCTCGGCCGCGAGCCGGCGGCGGAGCGCGGCGTCATCGATCGGCTCGATCGCCGGCGCCCGGTTGCGCCGCGGAAACAGCTGCCCGACCGCATGCATCAGCATCAGCGCCGCGGTGCGCGGCGCAACCGTGAACAGCAGCGAGCCATCGCTGCGTGACGACAATGCCGCCACCATCGCGACGAGGTCGGGCGCCGGATAGTGAATGAGCGAATCCATGGCGACGATATGGTCAAACCGTCCGAGAACCGGGTCGAGCATGTCGCCGACGCGGAACTCGACCTTGCCGGCGCCGCGCTCGCGCGGGGCGCGCTCGCGCGCGAGGCCGATCAGGCTCGGCGACAGATCGACGGCGACGACATCGGCGCCGCGCCGGGCCGCCTCGATCGCCAGCGCCCCGGTGCCGCAGCCGGCGTCGAGCAGACGGCGGCCGCGCAAATCCGGCGGCAGCCAGCCGAGCAGCGTACGGCGCATCTCGTCGCGGCCGGCGCGGACCGTGGCGCGGATGCGGCCGACGGGCGCGTCCGAGGTCAGGCGCGACCACGCCGCCACCGCGGTGCGGTCGAAATAGGTCTCGATCTCGCCGCGGCGCAGGGCATAGGAGCTCGCCGTCATCAGTCGAACCCCAGAAGGTCGAAAATATCGCGGTCCTTCATCGGCGCCGCGACCAGCGGCTCGGCCCCGGCCCACAGAGCGGCGGCGAGCCGCAGATACTCGGCTTGCACCGCCTCGAGCTCGGGCGACGGCTCCATCTCGAAAAGCGTGCTCTTTTTGAGGCGGCTGCGCCGGACACATCGAGATCCGGGAAGTGCGCCATCGTCTTCAACCCGACGGCGTCGTTGAACCGGTCGATCTGGTCGGTTGCCGCGCTGCGGTTGGCCACCACGCCGCCAACGCGGACCTTGTAGTTGCGCGCCTTGGCCTGGATCGCCACAACGCCTGCGCAATCGGCCCGCCCTCGGTCTTCAGATTATCTATGCCCCACAGCACCATCGCCACGGTCTCGGGCAGAGCACTGCCCTCGGCGGCATGGCGCTCGAGCAGGCGCTCGGCCTGGCGCGCCCCGTCCTTGACCGCGAAGGCGCTGGGGATGCGAAAGGGGTCGAACCCGTGCAGGTTGCGCCCGGTCGGCAGCACATCGGGATTGCGCAGCGGGTCGCCCCCTGGAACCGGCCGCAGATAGCCTCTGTCCAGGGCATGCAGAATGGCCGGGGTCTCGTGATCCGCGGCCAACAGCGCGTCCAGCGCAGCCCGCCGCTCGCTGTCGACGACGCCGGCGGCATCCAGCATGTCGGCGCGCTGCGCCGCCTCGGGAGGCTGGCCGACGACGTGCAAGCCGCAGGGGATCAGGGTATGTTCAAGCTCGATCGCCTTGCGGACCAACCCGTCGATCGCTGCTTGCGGGTCTGCCCACAGCGGCTCGGCTGTGGCGAGCTCGAGCAAGGGCGCCGAAGCCTGGTGCTGTCCGAATTCGGACACTCGCGTACCCGAGCTAGGACAACGCGTCGCGCTCGCGGCCGGGGCCGCGCCAGCCGGCCTCTGCCCCCGAAACGTGCTAAAGCTTGCTGACAAGCTTCGCGAATGCCGTCTTGTAACGCTCAAGAGAATCCTTAGGAACCTGCGTGTCTTTCGTATGAAGAGTATACTTTCCAAGTTTAATTTTATGGAGCGGAATCCCTAGGTGGCACGTTACCACGCTCACACTGTGAGCATCCGGAATATCGAGGAAAAGGTCCTCATCGGTTGCGCTAAAGTTTTTGGCCGACTTACCTCGTAAATGCTTTATACGCGCCTTAATTTCTTCATACATATCAGCAAATGCTTTTGACGCCTTCTGCTCGTATTGGGTACTGCGATTCAGTGGCACCACATGTATCGTCGGCAACGCGAGACTATAGCCTTTTGCTCTAGCGGGGAAATTCACGTTTTTATAAGAAGGCGGAACGTCAACCCCATACAATAGCTGTCCAATATTGGTGATTGCGCGCGCGGAAGAGCCATCGGCGGTGCAGGGCACTATAAGCCGATCACTTGCGATTATCGCTAGCCCCGTATAGGCAGAAAAACTTGGATTGCAATCAATAAAGAATGTGGAGTTGGTGTGTTTACGGGCGATAGCGGTGAGCAAATCCCGCAGCCAGCGGTGCACATTGGCCCATGTTTCGGCCGGCAAAGTCTGCGCGGCAATCTGATTTATTGCTTGCGCTTGTATTTCCAGGGAAGGATCGCCCGCAATGAGGTATATATTTTCGTCTAAACCCGAGTTGATGTCGTGAGCATGGAGGAGATAGTCTGTTTCATTTCCTGTAATTTTATGTGGGCTTTCGATTCTCTCATCGAGATAACCGCCAATTGTTTTGCGGCGCGGGGACTCGTCGAGAAGATTTTGCAGCGCCTGCGCACCAGGTCCGTTGCCGCCCAGCACAATTTCGCTGATGTTGGCCTGGGGGCACATATCGACCATGACCACCATTTCCTCAGGATGCTGACGAGCGTATTCGCAAGCGGTAACAAAGGTGACGAAGGTTTTCCCTACGCCGCCCTTATTGTTCCAGACCGCATATTTCATCCCAGCCATGACCACCTCCCGCGAAGATGGGGGAGACGGTATCGGGCTTAAGTCGGTCATACAAATAACTTCGGAACAATCCCGCCGATTAGCTTCGCCCTCCCTGGATCACCGTGAACGGTGCGATCGGCGGCGCAGGCTGCTTCGGGCTTTCGGTAGCGTCGATCAGCTCGCCGATTGTCCAAATATGATCGGTCACGCCAAGATGCATCGCCGGGGTGATCCGCAGCGCTTCGTGGACTCGGCACAGATTGTAATGCGCGACATAGAGCGAAACAGCGGCAGCGTGGTTGTCCAGCTTCTTGCTGAATCCGTTGCTCAACCTAGTGAACCTGCGCTGCGCCATACGAAGGCTTAAATTCTGCCGCTCAACGTAGCTGGTCGAGATATGGAGAGGGTTTCCAATTACGCCCCTCGTGCTTACCGACACTACCTCGCCCGGCGAGTAGCGCCGCTTCGCCTCGACCGCGCCGTCTACAGCGTAATGCTTCTCAATCTGTCCATACTTACAGTCAATGCCGAATGCCATCTCGACGGCCACTGGGTAGGGTTGGAACGCGTCTGAGGAAATCTCCGGTGCCCCGATCACCCGTTCGCGGAGATCGGCGAGAAACGCGCGGGTATTTTCGGCTGTGCGCTTGCCGGTGCGATAGGAAACAATCGCCTTGGCGGAGCCGGCTAGGGCGATAAACGTGTATTGATCGCCGACGCCGGTACCGTCTGTCTGCTTCACTCGCTTCTGCTTTTTGCCGACAAATCCCCACACTTCGTCCAGCTCGATCCGAGGAACTTGGATGTTGCGCATGATGGCGTCGTGCAGATCGGCGCAGCTGGCGCCGATGCGAGCGCCAAGGCGCATGATGGTGTCGCGGTGAATGCCGGTCAGCCGCTCGGTTGCGCGGATCGAGCAACCTTCGGTCAGGGCGGAGATGACTGCGATCTGCTGATCACGAGGAAGGACGTTCATGGGGTCAGTCCCGTTTCGGGTCGGGGACCGGACCCCTGCGCATGGACGAATCGGTCGGTTTCGCCTATATGTCGCTTGCGGGTCGATCACGCGGGCTAGCCCCCGAGTGGTTGATCTAGGGGCCGGTTGCGGTTGGCGCCGCTTCCGGTCCCGCTGAGTTCTGGTGCTGCCCCGCCAGGATTCGGACCTGGATTTCCGCGGGTGTATGGCCGGGCGTCCTACCGAGTTAGACGACGGGGCACCAGAAAGAGCCGATTAGGGGCCGCTGCCTATTCCTTCACGGGGAGCCGGGCAGCGGCCCTTCCTGTTTCATCCTCGCCCCCGCGCGCGGTCGGCTGACGCCGGGGGCTCGCAACTTTTTTGACCATGATCGCCTCCGTCTCGAAAACAGAAGATAGCGCCTACGGCTCCGATATCCAAGCACCAAATAGCGTGTTCGTTATTTTTAGCGTAGACGGCGTTAGGGTCGGCGTGCTAGGGTGCGTGCGTTAAATCGGAGAAAGCTGTCATGGCCCGCATTCGGAGCCCAAATTACCCGGCGATGAGCCTCCCGGAGGCGATCGATCGCATCGGCGCGATTCACCAAAAGGAGCAGCACCTCGAAGCGCCACGCGAGGTGATGGCGAAGCACCTCGGATACAACGGCATCCATGGGTCTTCCCTAAAGGCCCTCTCAGCCCTCTTGAAGTACGGCCTTTTAGAGAAGACGGCTGGGGATCGCCGACGCGTTACCGAGCTGGCGCTTCAAATTCTACACCCACGCGACCCGGTAGAACGATCGTCCGCTATTCGGGACGCAGCGTTCCGGCCAGCGCTCTTTGCTGAGATCGCGAAGGAATGGCCGAATGGCACGCCCAGCGATACAAATCTGCGGGCTTACCTTATCCGCCGTAATTTCGCACAGGACGCAATTCCAGAGGTTATCGATGCCTATCGGAAGACCATCGAACTTGTAGCGGCCGAATCTGGTTCATATACTGAGGCCCCGGAACCGGAGCGAAAGACGCCTCAGATGCCCGCACAAACTGCCCCCGCACAGCAGCGGCGCGATCCGACGCCCTCCTATACGACATCGTATACGCCGGCCTCGGGCCGGGAGCCGTTCCGTGTTTCTTTCGTGCCTGGCGGCATCGAGGTTTCTGGCCGAATAACGAGCCGTGAGAGAGCTGATGAATTAATCGCGGCGATCCAGGCATTAAGGCTGTTGTTGCGGCCACTCGATAGCGTGGTTCGGCCGGATGAAGGCGAGGACGACGCTGGCGATGAAGCGGCAGATTAGGACACCCGCGCCTCAGCTTAGGACACTAGGGACCGAATTAGGACAGCACCAAGCCATACCGAGCCGTTGACCGGAGGAGCGCCTCGGTGCAAAAAGGCCGCCGTTCTGCGGGCGCGACGTTGCGGGCGGCGTTGGGGCGGAGAGTTTCTTGATCACGAAGGATCTCGTCTCTCGTGAAGGAGTTCGGGGCACCAAGCGAGTCTCTGGGCGATCTGAACGCGAAAACGACGGCGTCGCTGATCGCGGCGGCGGGCGATATCGTAGTGGTCGTTGATTCCTCCGGCGGGTGCGAGATCTTGCGGTGCAAAATCCCGATCTGTCCTTGCGGCTTGACGATTATGGGAGCTGGCTCGGACGGCGTTGGAGCGACACCGTTACCGAAGACAGCCGCCCCAAGGTTGAGGCCTTGCTTGCCGACGCCGCAACATCGACAGGCCCGGATTGGCGCCAGCTCAACCATCCGTCGTCTGGCGAGGGATCGGTCGCGCTGCTGTACCGGGCGGTGCAGGTTGGAGAGGACGGCCGGGTGGTGGTTTTTGGCCGCGATCTGCAGCCGATGGCCATCCTGCAGCAGCGCCTTGTCGAGGCGCAGCAGTCGATGGAGCGCGATTATCTGCGGTTGCGCCACATGGAGACGCGGTACCGCCTGTTGTTCGAGATCGCGTCGGTCGCGTTGCTGATTGTCGACGCCTCGAACCAGAGGGTGCTCGAATCGAACCCGGCCGCGCGCGAGATTCTCGGCGAGCCCGGCAGACGGCAGTCCAGCCGATCTTTTCCCGAGCTGTTCGATCCCCAAAACGCGCCGGCGGTGCGCGGTCTTCTTGCCGGGGTGCGAGCCACCGGCAGAACCGACCGTCTGGCGGCGCGACTGGCGCATGGCGGAGCTCGGGTCGCGGTGTCCGCATCGCTGTTCAGACAGGAAATGACGTCGCTGTTTCTGGTTCAGCTTGCGTCAAATGACGGCGAGGACGCTTCGGCCGCGCTGCCCGGCGCACGGGCGAATTTGTTGAACGTGGTCGAACACGCGCCGGACGGCTTTGTCCTCGCCGGGCTGCAGCGGCAGATCCTGGGGGCGAATGCCGCCTTTCTCGATATGGTGCAGTTGTCGACCGAGGCGCAGGCGCGCGGCGAACCGCTCGACCGTTGGCTGGGCCGCCCGGGGGCGGATATCGACGTGCTGCTCGCCAACCTGCACCAACACGGCTCGGTGCGGCTGTTTGCGACCGGTTTGCGCGGCGAGTACGGCGCGGCGACCGAGGTCGAAATTTCGGCGGTTTCGGTGGTCAGCGGCGGGCAGCCGACGATCGGCCTGGTGATCCGCGACATCGGCCGGCGGCTGACCGCCACCCCGCGCACCCGCCGCGAATTGCCGCGATCCGTCGAGCAGCTGACCGAGCTTGTCGGCCGGGTTGCGCTGAAGGATCTGGTGCGCGAGACCACCGACGCATCGAGCGGCTGTGCATCGAGGCGGCGCTTGAACTCACCGGTGACAACCGCGCTTCCGCCGCCGAGATGCTCGGTCTCAGCCGCCAGGGACTTTACATGAAGCTGCGGCGCTATGGTCTGGGCGAGATCGATGCCGAGGGTGATGCCCCGGAGCGCTAGTACGGTTCGCGGCCAGCCGCAACGCCAACCCCCCGCGTGACCGCGCCGCAATCGCGCGCATGTCATGCGCTGATTGACAACCTGTCTTGTCGTCGACTCCGATCGAAGCCGATTGACAACTCTCGTGCGCCTCGCGTAAAGCTGCATCTGAATCAAAGCGATAGAGTCAACGTCATGTCAGTAAGTCGGGCATGCCGGATTGTGCTTCGGCGGGTCTCCATCGCTCGCGGTTCGCGGTGCCGCCCGACGATGGCGGGCGTTCGGGGCCGATGGTTCCGGCCTAGTGCTGCGACGATTGGCTGCGAGCCCTCGATTGGCTGGGCTGAGGCT
This sequence comes from uncultured Alphaproteobacteria bacterium, assembly GCA_963712825.1. Classification (GTDB taxonomy): domain Bacteria; phylum Pseudomonadota; class Alphaproteobacteria; order ATCC43930; family CGMCC-115725; genus AP-15. The sequence continues at coordinate 52,767 of CAVQJP010000017.1, read as the reverse complement.
GGGTGAGCGGTCGCCAACACTTTGACGCGGTCGTCGTCGGCGGTGGCCCGGCTGGGGCGACGGCTGCCGCTGATCTGGCGACGCGCGGACGCTCGGTGCTGCTGGTTGATCGTGCGGCTCGGGCGACGTCGTCCGGTGCGATCCCGCCAAAGGCGATCGAGCAGTTCGCAATCCCTGACGAATTGCTGGTGTCACGGGTGACGGCGGCGCGGATGGTCTCCCCGTCGGCGCGCCGGGTCGACATGCCGATTGAGGGCGGGTTTGTCGGCATGGTCGATCGCGCGGTGTTCGATGAATGGCTGCGTTGCCGCGCCGTCGCCGCGGGCGCCGAGCGCCGCAACGGCAGCTTTGAACGACTGACCCGCGATGCCGACGACATTGTCGTCGTGCATTACCGGCCCACCCCGGACCGAAGCGGGCGGCGCCGGTGCAGGTGCGGACCCGCGCTGTGATCGGCGCCGACGGGGCGATGTCGGCGGTGGCGCGCCAGGCTATCCCAAGTGCCGGGCGGATGCGCCACATCTTTACTTATCAGGAGACTGTTCGCTCGCCGGCCGAAGCAAGCGGCGGTTTCGACCGATCCCGCTGCGACGTCTATTACCAGGGCGATCTGTCGCCCGATTTCTACAGCTGGATGTTTCCGCACGGCGACACCACGAATGTCGGCACCCGCACGTGCAAAGGGCCGGTCGCTGCGCCGCTCGGTTGGCGCGCTGCGCGAGGCTGCCGGCCTCGACAAGGTCGAGACCTTGAGCCGTGACGGCGCGCTGATACCGCTGCCGCCGCTGCCGCGCTGGGACAATGGCCGCGACGTGATGCTGGCCGGGGACGCCGCCGGGGTTGTGGCGCCGGCTTCGGGCGAAGGCATTTACTACGCGATGGCGAGCGGCCGGCTCGCCGCCGAAGCTGTTGACGCTTTTGCGGCGGCGGGGACCCACGAGTGCTGGCGACGCCGCGCAAACGCTTTATGAAAGCGCACGGTCAAGTGTTTTGGGTCCTCGGCATGATGCAGCGCTTCTGGTACGCCAGCGACGGGCGCCGCGAGCGCTTTGTCGGCCTGTGTCGCGACGAAGATGTCCAGCGCCTGACCTTTGAGGCCTACATGGCCAAAGAGATCGCAAAGCCGCGGCTGCTGACGCACCTGCGCGTGTTCTAGCGCAACCTCGCGCTTCGGCGCCGACGGGGCGCTGTCGGCGGTGGCGCGGCAGGCATTGCCGGGCGCCGATCGCATGCGCCATGTCTTTGCCTATCATGAGATCGTGCGCTCGATCAGGGCGGTGCCGAGCGCGGCAAAAAACACCGTCGTGACCCCGAAAAACCCGACATAGAAACGGGCCGACCCAGAAATCGAAAAGGTCACCTCCCAGCAGCGCCCCCCCGCGGACGCGATATTTTTGTTCGAAGCTCAGCATCGCCATCGTCGAATCCCTCCGGTGCGGAGGTGCCGCCAGGCGCCTCCTCCGTGCTGCAACCGGCTTTCGGCCCGCGAGGCTGGCGCCGGCAGTGGCGATGCCTGCTGGCTCGCCGCCGCAGCAGCGGGCCGCGGCCCCTCCAGCCAGTTGAACCGGCTGGTGCTCAGCAGGATAAAATGAATGAGCAGCGCCAGCGCGAACAGAAACGTGAACAGTGCGACCAGCGTTCTGCGCGGGTCGAACAGCAGCCACAAACGCCACATCGGTCCCCTCCCGTTAGGCGAAATCAGGAATAAGGTAGTTCACCGCGTCGCGGGCGTGATCGAGCATCGAATAGCCATGTTCGCCGGGCAGCCACGGACGCCATTGCCAAGCGAGAATGTGCGCAATGATGCAGATCACGATGAACACGATGAAACTGGTCATGAAGATGCGGTGAAACTCCCGGGCCTCGGCCTCGTTCAGCCCGGACAAGGACTCGTTGCGCCTGTCGTCAATTGCCATGCCATTGTCTCCCGACAAAAGGACGATTTGCCGTTGCCGCCGACTGCCCCGGCGGCGGGGCTCGCCGTGATGGCCAGCCATCACGACAAACACTGTGTCCGATTGTTGGCGCTGCGCGGTTCATGCGACCTGCCCAGGGACAAGCGCCGACAACGACTGCGTCACGCGCGCCGCGGTGACCCGGTCCTCGCCGGCCAGCTGCGCCGCGCGCTAGCCGGCCCAGCTCCTCGCAGAGCTGCCGGCCGAACTCGCGATACATGCAGACATTGACGTCTGCGTCCTGCTGCGGGATGTCGCCGACCGCCGCGCCCAGCGGGAACACGAGATTGACGTCGCAGCCGATTCCCTGCACCAGCCGCGAAATCTCGGCGAGATCGGACGGCATGTTGAACGTCCCGTAGATCGGACCGATGATGTTGACCCGCGGTTTGGCGTCGGCGGCCCGCGCGGGGCGGGGCCGCGGCTTGGCCTTTGCCCCGCCGAATTCGCTCCACAGCCAATAGATCGCGCGGTCGGCGCTTTGCCACTGGTCCTCGTCAATCGCGCGCGGGATGAAGCGCCGCAGGTTCGAGCCCTCGGGCGTCACCCCGCCGCCGATCATCTCGGCGATGTTGCCGGTGACGACCACCGCCGGCAGGCTTTGGTCCTGCACCCAGCCGGCGCGGCGCAACGCATCTTCGGTGCCGCTCATCGACAGCTGTTCTTCAGAGAGCCCGGTGACGACGATCGGCAGCTCATGCGGCGGCAAAGCATCGGTGTAGTGCAGTACCGCGGTTACCGGCAGGTTCTCGCATCCGACCGGCCCGTCGATGACGACGCGCAACCCTTTGACCGCAGTAAAGGCGTAGACCGCTCCCCAATAGCCGCCGGCCCGGTCATGATCGAGCACCAGCATCGGCTCACCCGACCGTTGCCGAAGCTGGCCCGTCGCTGCGCGGTTCGGCGGCGCCGGCCCTGTCGAAAAATGCCACCATGCGGGAGAAGCGATCGGCGCCCTGGTCTGCGCCGCAATGATGCCGGCGATCGCGGTCGCGCCCGGCGGCCCGAACAGCGGCCGCGCCGAAACGATATTGGTGAAATAGACGGCGGGAATGCCGCGCTCCTTTGCTTTCTGCACCAGCGGGGTGGTGCCGAGCGCCAGATCGGGCTTGACGTCCGCCATCGCCGCGAGATCCTGCTCGAGCGAAGCGCGGTACTGGACATGGGTTCCGCGGGCTTCGAGCCAGTCGCGGTCGGGATCGCTCCACTCGGTGCGCGGACAGGCGGTGCCGACATAGGGATTTCGGCCCCGGCTTCGGCCAGCAGGCGCGCCACCAGCAGCTCGGAGCCTTCATAGCCGGAGACGGTGATTCGCGCCTTCACCGGATTGGCGGTAATCGCCTGCCGGGCCAGCGCCAGCGCCTTCGCCTGGTCAACCTTGGCCGCGCCAATGCCGGCCGCCGTCCCGATCGCGTCGAGCCAGGCCGCCGTCCCCTCGACGCCGACCGGGCCCGAGCCGACAATCGGCCGGCCGGCCGCGCGAAATTCGCGCACCGAGGCGACATAGAACGGATGCGCCGCCGCGGCGACGACGCAATCGAGAGCGGCGTAAAGGTCGCGCCATTCGCGCGCCGGCAATTGCGGCGCGAGGCGCAGCCCCATCGGCGCCAGCAGCACCCCGATCCCGACCGGATCGGCCGGGAACAATTCGCCGATCACCGCCACCATCGGCTCGTCGTCGACCAGCTGGCGCGGCCGCTGCACCGGACCCTGCTCGGCTTCGAGCCGGGCAAAGCGCAGCATCGCGCCGCTCAACACGTCCTTTGCTTCGGCATGCGTCGGGACGCCAAAACCGAGGACGTCGATGCCGATGATCCGCACCCCGCCGATCTCTTTCGGCAGCAGGTCGAGCGGAACGCCGGAGGCGGTCGGCACACACAGGTTGATCACGACAACGCAGTCGTAGGCGTCGGGCTTGGCGGTTTCGAAGACCGCCCCACGGATGTCCTCGAACACCTGGCCCTTCACCAAGGTCTCGGAATTGAACGGGACATAGCCGACCGTCCGGCGTGCCCCGTAAAAGTGCGAGGTGAAGGTCAGCCCATAGACGCAGCACGCCGAGCCGCACAGGATCGTCGCGGTGCGCCGCATCCGCAGCCCGACGCGCAGCGAACCAAAGGCCGGGCACATCGATTGCGGCTGGTCGTGCGGCCCGCGCGGGTAGTCGTTGCGCAGCCGCGCCACCGTCTCGCTGCTGCCCGCCGCCGCGGCGGCGGCAAGCAGGGTTTCATGGTCGCCATGACACGAAGCCGCGGCCGCGATGCGACCCGACGATGGCGATGGGGCGGCGTCGATGAGCGTCATCGTGCAATCCGCCGATCAGGCGCCCTCGTAGATCACTTCGAGCGACGGTCTTTCGATGATCGGGTTGCCGGCGCACATGTCCTCGGGCGTGGCCGCTTCGAGCACCACGCCGCGGCCGACGGCGTCGCCCTTGAACAAGCCCAACAGCGCCTCGTGCGACAACGGGCTCGGCCGGACCGGGGGCGCCACGGAGGCCGCCCGCGCCAGCTGCTCGAACAGCGGGCGCCCACTGGCCGCCGGGCTTGCCGACGATTTCGTAGCTGGCGCTCTTGCGGCGAATGTCGTCGTCGGCCGGGATCGAGGCCAGCACCGGTATCCCCACCGCGGCGGCGAAGGCATGCGCCTCGCCGGTTCCGTCGTCCTTGTTGATGACCATGCCGGCGACGCCGACATTGCCGCCGAGCCGGCGGAAATAATCAACCGCCGAGCACACGTTGTTGGCGACGTAGAGCGATTGCAGATCGTTCGAGCCGACGACGATGACCTTCTGGCACATGTCGCGGGCGATCGGCAGGCCGAAACCGCCGCAGACGACGTCGCCGAGAAAGTCGAGCAGCACGTAGTCAAAGCCCCACTGGTGAAAGCCGAGTTTTTCGAGCAGCTCGAAGCCGTGGATGATGCCGCGGCCGCCGCAGCCGCGGCCGACTTCGGGGCCGCCCGGCTCCATCGCAAAGACGCCATCGCGCTTGAAGTAGACGTCGCCGATCTGCACCTTTTCGCCCGCCAGTTTTTTCTTTGAGGAGGTTTCGATGATGGTCGGGCAGCTGCGCCCGCCGAACAGCAGCGAGGTCGTGTCGCTTTTGGGGTCGCAGCCGATCAGCAGCACCCGTTTGCCCTGCTGCGCCATCATATAGGACAGGTTGGCGAGCGCGAAGCTTTTGCCGATCCCGCCTTTGCCGTAAATCGCGATGATCTGCATCGTCTTGGTCGGCGGCGCGGTCGACACCGGGTCGGGCTCGATTGCCGCCTCGGCGCGCAGATCTGCGTTTCGGCCAAAATCCGGGCGTTCGCCGGCGGCGAGGTCATAGGGCGCTGTCATCAGAAGGCGCTCCAATCCAGGATCATTTCGAGGCACGAGGGGTCGGTGAAGGCGGTGCGATAGGCTTGCGGGGCGTGCGCCGCCGGCTGTCGGTGGGTGATCAGGCCGTCGAGCGGCAGGCGGCCGCTCTCGACTAGTTCCGCTGATCGCGCATGTCGAGCGCGGAGGGGTCTGGCTGGTGCGCGGCGGCATGTATCGTCTCGCCGAGGCGCTCGCCCGGGCCGCCGAAAACCTCGGCGTCGCCTTCCGCTATGGCTGCGAGGTTGGCGAAATCGTGATCGCCGGCGGCCGCCCGAGCGCGATCGCGCTCGCGAGCGGCGAGCGGCGAGCGGGTCGCGGCCGATGCTGTGATCGTCAACGCCGATGCCGCCGCGGTTGCGGGCGGACGGTTCGGCGCCGATGTCGCCGCAGCCGCGCCCGCAGCGGCGCCGTCGACGCGGTCGTTGTCGGCGTTGACCTGGGCGTTGCTCGCCGAGACCGAAGGCTTTCCGCTGCTGCGCCACACGGTATTCTTTTCGGCCGATTACGCCGCCGAGTTCGACGACATCCTGATCAAGCGACGGCTGCCGGCAGCGCCGACGGTTTACGTCTGCGCCCAGGACCGCGACGACAAGAACCGGGCGCCGTCGCCCGCGGCCGAACGGCGGCCGGCAGCAGGTAGCGGTAGGTCCAGGCGGAATTGGCGTTCGAGACCACGATGTCGGCGGCGACCTCCTCGCCGGAGGCGAGGCGCACGCCGATCGCCGCGCGATCCTTGACCAGGATAGAGCGAACCTCGGCGCCGTAGCGGATCACCCCGCCCTGGCGGTCGACCAGCCCGGCCAGCGCCTGCACCAGCCTTCCGGTCCCGCCCATCGCAAAAAATACCCCCCAGCGCCGCTCCAGAAAGACGATCAAGCTGTAGATCGAGCTGGCGGAGAACGGATTGCCGCCGATCAGCAGCGGATGAAAGCTGAGCGCGATGCGCAGTCGCGGATCCTTGACGAAGCGCGAGACAAAGCCGTAGATGCTGCGATAGTTGCCGAGGCGAAGCATTGCCGGCGCGATCCGCACCATGTCCCGCCAGGAAGCGAACGGGACGTGCGCCAGCTGCTCAAAGCCGAGGCGAAAGATCGTCTCGCTCTTCTGCAGAAAGCGCTCGTAGCCGGCCAAGTCGCCGGGCGAGAGCTTGACGATGCGGGCCCGCACCTGCGCCGCGTCGCCGCAGTAATCAAATACCGTACCGTCATCGAAATGCATGCGGTAGAACGGGGACACCGGGCGCAGCTCGACATCGCCGGCAAGGCGCCGGCCGCACAGGCGCCACAACTCCTCAAGCAGAAACGGCGCGGTGACGATTGTCGGCCCGGCGTCAAAGGTGAAGCCGTCCTGGCGGTAGACATAGGCGCGGCCGCCCGGACCGTCGAGCCGCTCGAAGATGGTCACCCGATAGCCGCGCGCGCCGAGCCGGATTGCCGCGGCCAGCCCGCCAAAGCCGGCGCCGATGACAACCGCATGCGGCTGGCGGCGCTCCCGCGGAGGTTCGGATGCGCGAACCAGATGTAAAGTTCAACATCGCTGTAGGTATAACACGTAATTGACAGCAAGCCCAAGGGACAGCCGCGTTGTTCTTTGCCGGCCGTGCGATTGCCGCCGTCAGGGAAACTGCGCGCTAGGGCGTCGCGACCGATCGCGGCGGCGTGGCGGCAGTAGAGGGGTTGCACCGGCCGAAGGGTCCTTTGTCCGCCCGGATGTCAGCGGGTGCTTGCCAGGAACGCGTCGTAGGCTTGGGTAAACTCGGCCAATATCTCAAATTGCGGCAGCGCTCCGGTGGCAAAGGTTGCGATCTTCCAGTTTGGCAGCCGCTCGAATTCGCCGGCTCCGGCAAAATCCGTAAAATCCCCGCTATCCCGTGCGACATCCATACCGGGTGCGGCAGGGATCGATAGATTTGCTGGATGTCGAGGCTGAACAAAAAACCGCTGACAAAAAATATGGGGCGTATGGCGCGCCCGGTTGATGCGTCGTCAAGTAATCATATTCCAACAATCCTTCGTCGATATCTTTTGATCCCCAAGCCTTTTGCAGGAAAAAACGGATGCTGGGCTTGCTCGCAAGCAAGTCGTAGAGGGCGCGGCTCCACAGCGGAAATGATAGTATCCGCCGCAACGCCGGCATGCCGCGGGTGCCACCCGGGGTTGCTCCCGCCGGCATATTCCGGCTGAAGCCGGTCGGGCTGACCAGCGCTATCGACCGGAAGGCGGCGGGCCGTTCCGCCGCGGCGCGCGCCAGAAACTCGCTGGAGAGCGAAAGCGCCAAGGCGTCGATCGCGGCCCCGCCGTGTGCGGCGGCGATTTCGGACGCCATCGCGAGAATGGCGTCGGTCATCAGCCGCGGCGTGTAGGCGCGGTCGCGGCGCGCCGAAAACCCAAAGCCGGGAAGCTCCAGCGCGTAGACGGTTCGGGTCTTGCAATAATGCTCGTAAAGCGGCCGCACCTCGTAGGCCGCCGCCGCCGCATTCACGCTGTGGACAAGCAGCAACGGGTCCGTCGGCGCCGCCGGGCCGCAACGATAATAGCTGAGCGGTCCGGCAGTGCTGGCGAATTCGCGCCGCTCGCCCGAGACCGCCGCCGGCGACGCCAGCCGGTGCGGAACAAACAGTGCGCTGTAGCCGACCCATGACGCCGACGCCGACGCCGACGCCGACGCCGCGAGCGGCAACCCGAGCAAGGCCCCGGCGATCGGGCGCAATCGCGACGGGGTTCTCATCGACCACAACTCCGCATGTCAAGCCCGTCTTACCGATCTCAGGCGTCGAGCGCCCGAGACCCGGCGCCGCCAGCCGGCCGGCTCGCCACTCGCGGCGGCCGGTTCCCGATTTGACGCCCCGCTTCGCGCCGCCATAGGGCGGCCGCCGCCGGAGAGGGGTGGCGCCGGCGGACTGCAGGCGCTCACGCGCAGCGCCGGGGGGTCGGCTGTTCCGGGCGCCCGATCAGCTCAGCCACTTCGTGCGGCCGCTCTTCATGGGCAAGATGGCCGAGGCCAGGCAAGCTTACCACCATGGCATTCGGGACGATGGCCCGAACCCTGGACGCGGTCATCGGCAAAATCGCTCGATCCCGTCCGGCGGCGACGAGGGTCAGCGGAGTCCGCAGGCGCGGCAGCTCGCGCTCGAGTGAAACCAAGTCCCAGTTGGCCATCATGCCGAGCGCGGCGGCGACATGCGTCGGGCTTCGCGCCAGCCGGGCATAAAGGTCGATGCCGTAGGGCTCGATCGTCGAGCCGGTGTCGCGCACCATGCGCTCGACCGCCGCACGGTCGGCGCAACGCCGGGCGAACAGCCACGGCAAAAGCGGAATGCCGACGAGCAGCTTGGCGAGAGGCGAAAAAAGGTGGCCGCCATGCCGTGCAACGGGAGGAGCGCGCCGTTCAAGCTCACCAATCGGCGTGGCGCGATGCGCCGGTCGAGGCTCATGCGCGCCAGGATCGCCGCGCCGGCGACGGCGATGACCGGGCTCACCCCGAGCTGGCGCACCAGCGCATCGAGCGCCAGAGCCATTCCCGGCAGCGAAAGCTGGTAGGACGGAGCGCGCTGGGTAAAGCCATGGCCGGGCAGATCGGGCGCGACGACTGTGAAGCGCGCGGCGAGCAGCGGGGCAAGCGCGCGCCACGAATGGGTCGATGCGCCGGTGCCGTGCACCAGCAGCACGACGGGCCCGTCGCCGAGCTGCTGGACGTGCCAGCGCAAGCCGGCGGCGCGCGCAAACCGGCTGCTCTCGCGGTTCGGCCAATCGCGCCCGTCGCGCTCCCAGACCAGCCGGTCGGCCACTATCGCCTGATCTCGCGACGGACCGACACCGGCTGCGCCCGAACCGCCTGCGAGATCGCCGCCGAGCCGGCAGCGGGCAGCGGGCAGCGGCAGGTAGGCCGCGTCCATCTCGGCGGCAAGCCGGCGCGCCTCGGGCTGCGGCCGCACGGAGGTGTCGAGATCCGGCGCGAGGACTTCCGGCTCACCCGCTTCACCCGGCGGACCCCCACAACCGTGATCTTTGCGGTCGATGCTTCCGGATCGTCGGCGCTGCATCGCTTGGCGGAGACCAAGGGCGCCGTCGAGCTGCTGCTGGCGGAATGCTACGTTCGGCGCGACCGGGTCGCGCCCATCGCGTTCCGCAGGCAGCGGGCCGAGCTGTTGTTGCCGCCGACGCGCTCGCTGGCCCGCGCGCGACGCAATCTTGCCGGTCTTCCCGGAGGCGACGCCACCCCGCTGGCGGCCGGCATCGAAGCCGCCGCGGCGGATTGCCGGTTGTCGTCCTGCTGACCGACGGCCGCGGCAGTGTCGCCAGAGACGGCAGAACAGGACGCGAGCCGGGCGGCGCCGATGCGCTGCGGGCGGCGCGAGCGTTCAGGCCCGGCTTGCCGAGCGCGCTGCTGATCGCGATCCGCCGCCGACGGTCAGACGCCCCGGCAGACGTCCGGGCGGTGCCGTCGCGACGCCGCAGCGCCTGCCATGGCGCCGCCGCGCGCAGCGTCGCGATCAAATCGAGCCGGCTCCCTGGCCGCAGCTCGCCGCGCGCTGTTCCGGCGGGTCGACCGCGCAACGCCGCGTGATGCGGCGCGCTCGACCGTCCTTGCGAGGCCGGGCGCCGGCCCCCGGCCTCGGCGAGCCGCAGCTGCGCCAACAAGCGCGGCGGGATGGCCGCCTGGGCGGCGGCGAGAACGACGTCCTCGACCGGGTGATGTTCGACGCGATGGCAATCAGCGTCCGTGCTGTCGGGCGCGGCATCGCCGTCGGCCGGCGGCGGCGAGGCGGCGTCGGGCGCGGGCGATTGCCCACGCGGCGCCGGGTCTGGCGGATCGGTTTCTTCAGGCGGGCTCATCGGCGGCGCCACGGTCGCGCGCGGGACCAAAACCAGCCGACCGGCGACGGCGGCGTCCACGGCGCTGACCTGATCGCGCTGCGCCAACGCCGCAGCCGCCCGGGCCGCGTTTGCCGCCAGAAGCACGGCGCGGACCGAGGCGATCCCCAGCGCCTCGCCGGCGGCGCACAACCCGCGCAGAATCTCCTCGCCGACGCGAACATGCGGCAACCGCCGCCGGGCGGCGGCAATCTCGGCCGGCGAGAACGGCGACCCGGCGGCCCCGACAACCCTGGTCGCGGTCAGGTCGACGTGAAAGGCGAGCCGGTCGCGCAGCGCCGCCGGCGCCTGCTCGTCGAACTCGATGCCCTCGTCGAGCGCAATCACCCCGATGACCGTCGATTGACGCTGCTCGATGCCGTCGACTGACGCTGCTCGATGCCGTCGCGCTGCACGACTAAGGCGCGCTGGTCGAGAGCCGCGGTGAGGCGCGCGACGAGCCCTGCCGGCAAGCGTTCGGCCATGGCGATAAAGACCACCCCGCCATCGGCTTCGGCGAGAAGCCCGGTTTGGGCGAGCGGGCGCCCCACGCGCAGGGTCGCAGCCAGGTCGAGACCGCCAAGCAGCCGGTCGTCGGCAATGTTGAGCGGGAGCTGGCGCATCGGCGCGCGCGGCGGCAGCAGCCCGCGCGCCAAGCCGAGCCAACGCTCGCGTACCGGTCCGACCCGGGCGCGCAAGACGACGCCCCGGCATCCCGCCGGGTCGATCGCAAAGAGCGCGGCGGCAAGCGCGGCGTCGGCCCAGGCGGGCGAGCCGCCCCCGGGGTCGCGTGCGCTCATGTCTGAAACAATTGCTGCACAGCGCGTTCGATGCGCGCTGTCGACCCGGATTCGTCAAGCGGATCGCGCCGCAGGCGATGCCGCAGGCCGGAACACCGCTTGCTGTCGCTTTCAATTGACGCCCGACCTGTCCTCATTCGTTGTCAGCCGTGTCTCCCGTCGGCAAAAACATGCCGCAGCCGGGGACAGAGATGGCGAGCGGAGGCCAACATCAGCGGCGCGTCGTCGCGGTCCGGCGACAGCGGCGCCGATCAGCGCTTACGGATTGGCGCAGTCTTCAAAGGCATTGTTGGGACAAGGATAGCCGCCGCCCGGATCGGGTCCCGCGACGGCATTGCCCCTGCCGCCGCAGGCGGAGAGCAACACCGCCAGGCTCAGCGCGATTAACCCAAGCCGGCCGGCGGTCATTACCATCTCTTCCTCGCGCGAGGCTCACCCGATGCCGGCCCACAGTGCCGGCGAACCGAGCTTGAGTTCTCGGGATCCCCCTTCGGCTCCGGCGGGCATACCGGCCTGGCGGCCGAATGCCGCTCCCGGCTAAACGATCGTGGGCCGGCGCCCGGAGGATGACCTGATTGTGAAGCCGAAACGATAAGTGGCGGAGGGGATGAGATTCGAACTCACGATAGGGGTTTAGCCCTATAACGGTTTAGCAAACCGCCGCCTTCAGCCACTCGGCCACCCCTCCACCGATGAGTGGGTTTTTGACACGGCGTATGCGAGAGACAGGCTAGTCAAACGCAGGCATCAAGTCAATTCGTCCGGAACCTGACGTCTTCCCCACCCCGGCGCCGCCGGCGTCCTCGCACCGGGTCCGCTTGCACCGGCCTGATGTCTACGCGAATACTGCGCGCGCTTCACGCAAATGGAGGCGGGCGGTGGAAATCGGCGAAGCGCGTCAGGACGGGACGCTGGTGCTGCGGCCGGTCGGCCGCATCGACAACCTGACCAGCGCGGCGTTTCAGGACCGGCTGCTGGTCGCGGTGCGCGCCGGCGCCGCCGATGTCGTTGTCGACTTCACTGCGGTCGAATACATCTCGAGCGCCGGGCTGCGCGCGCTGATGACGGCTGCCAAGCTGAAGCCAAAGGAGCGCCGCATTGTCGTCGCCGCCCTCAACAGCATCGTCGGCGAGATTTTCGCGATCAGCCGCTTTTCCGAAATCATTCCGGTGTTCGACAATGTCGCAGCCGCGGTCGCCGCCGGCGCCGCGGCACCGCGAGCACCTGCCGACACCGCAGCAATCCGGGTCCATTTCTGGGGCAGCCGCGGCTCGTTGCCGACCCCGCTCGGCGCCGCCGCGGTGCACCGCAAATTGCACGACGCGCTGCTCGCCGCGCATGGCCGCGATCTGGCGAGCCCAGAGGCGGTCGACGCCTTTCTCGACCGCGAATTGCCGTTTTCGGTGCGCGGCACCTTTGGCGGCAACACCGCCTGTGTCGAGATCGCCGCCGGCGGCGACGAATACGTCCTGTGCGACCTCGGCACCGGGCTGCGCGAATTCGGCCGCCAAGTCATCGCCGAGCACGGCCGCGAGCGCAAGCACTGCTTCAACGTGTTCCTCTCGCACCTGCATTGGGACCACGTCATGGGCTTCCCGTTTTTCCCGCCGGCTTATATTCCGGGCAACGTCATCCGCATTCACGGCTGCCATAAAGGGATGCGCGACGCGCTGCGGCATCAGCACCAAGAGCCCGGCTTTCCGGTCGATTTCCACTCGCTCGGCGCCACGATCGAGTTCGTCGAGCTGATGCCCGGCCGGACCCACCAGGTGGCGGGGCTGTCGGTCGTGCCGATCCGGCAGTTTCACGCCGGCGATTCCTACGGCTACCGTTTTTCCCGCGGCGACAAGTCGATTGTCTACTCGACCGACTGCGAGCACAAATATTCCGTGCTGGACGAATCCTATCCGTTTGTGCATTTTTACCGAAACGCCGATTTGTTGATCTTCGATGCGATGTATTCTTTGGCGGACACGGTATCGGTCAAGGAGGATTGGGGACATTCAAGCAATATCGTTGCGGTTGAACTGGCTCAGGCGGCGCAGGTCAAGCGGTTGGTCCTGTTTCACCACGAACCCGTTTACGACGACCGCATGATCGAGGCGGTGCTCGGGGAAACCGTGCGGTTCGAGGAGATCAGCCGCGACGGCCACAAGGTCGAGGTGCTCGCCGCTTATGACGGTCTCGACCTGATCGTCTGAGTTGATGGACGCGGTATTAGGGTTGCGCGGGCTCGATGGCGAGCTCCCGCGCCTGATCGAATTTGCCGAGAAATTCGCCGGAGGCTGCGGCCTGCCCGACACCGAGCGGGCGCGGCTCTTGATCATCCTCGAAGAGCTGTTCACCAACGCCGTTCGTTACGGGTTGTGGAGGCAAGCCTCGGCGGGACGGATTCGGGTGGCGCTCGCCGCACGGCCGGGGCGGATCGAGATCGAGTTCAGCGACGACGGCGAGGCGTTCGACCCGTTGGCGCAGAGCATGCCCGATTTCGACCTGCCCGCCGACCAGCGGCCGGTCGGCGGCCTCGGCCTGTTGATCCTGCGCTCGCTCGTCGACGAGGCGCGCTATCGCCGGCAAGACGGCCGCAACCATCTGGCGCTGGTCCGCCATCTGCCCGGCCGCGGCTGAGCCCGGGCGTTCGTGTGTGGTTCAGTCGAGCGGGCGGTGCAGCCCGGTCGCGACCGCGAGATATTCCGGGTCGTCGGGGCGCAGCAGCGCGTGCCGCACGGCGAAATCGAGGACGACCAGGTTGACGTTGAACTTGAAATCCGAAGTCGCGCGGATGCGGTCGAGCACCGCCGACGCCGGCATCAGGCTGAAGTCGACAAATTCGCCGTCGCGGTTGTGCGGCACAAAATCGGCCGGCACTTCGAGATCGTAGACAAAGAGCACGTCGTCGCGAATGCCGAGCGCTGTTTCCATGCGATAGGACACCGCACCCGCCGGCACCGCCCGCGCCACCAGATCGGGCGGGATCATCGCTTCCTCGTCCGCCTCCTTGACCAGGGTTTCGACGAGCCCGTGACCGTTGCCGATGCCGCCCGCGACGATGTTGTCGAGCTTGTCCGGGGACACCCGTTTGTCGGGGGCGCGGCGCCCGACCCAGAGCAGGGTAGTCCCCGCTTCGCGGCGATAGCCGTTGAGATGGACGCCATAGGCGCGCGTCCCGAAAAACGGCACCGCCCCGCGGTCGAGACGAAAGATCGGCGGTGCGCCCCAGGCAGCGGCGACGTCGAAGGTCTCGCCGGTCTTCGGGATATCTTTTTCGCCGGCGAGCGCGTCGACGACTGGGTCGACGGCCCGGCTGATCGCGGCCATGTCGCCGCACGCGGCCAGCCGCACCTTGTCGCCGCCGACCTCGAAGACCTGGGGAAAGCGCCGCAGCGCCTCGGCATTGTCGCGCCGGACGAGGCCGATCCGGTCGGCTCCTGCGATCAGGGGCACGGCTCGCGCCGGGTCCCAGTTGTTGCACCGCCGGATGTGATCGACAAATGACACGGCGATAAGCTCTCCGATCAGGCGCTGCGGTCCGGGGACAGTGTCAGCACCGCTTCGACAGAGGCGATCTGCCGCAGACAGGCGGCGATGTATTCGGTGTTGTCGGGGCCGAGCCCGCTCATTTCGATCTCGATCGTCAACCGCGCCTGATCGGCCCCGCCGACAGCACTGCGCCAGGACGACGGCACCAGCCCGCGCTTGGCGAAAAGTTCGAGCACCCGCGGCATCACCCCCGGCTCGGCGTGCGCGTTAACGGAAAAGAAAGCAGTTTCGGTAAAATTTGTTTCAGCGGCGCTCGCCGCAACCGGCGACAGGGACATGATCATGGTCCTCGGCAAAGACAGGGCAAGTTTCCAGCGCCCGAACCCATTGCGGGTTCGGGACCGTAATTCGCCGGCCATGCCGCCTATGCGCCACCGCTAAAGCCACGACGGCAGATTTAGGCCGCACCGCCGATGCCGTCAACGCCCTTCCCGCCCGTCTGGCGGCCGAGTTTGATCTGCTTCGGATCGAAGGCCGCCGCCTTTTGTTTTCGTAGCAGAAGGCTGCGGCAATCAGGGATGGGCTGTGGTGAAAAAACCGATCGTCGTGAGCGAAACCGAGGCGCGCCAGGCTACAAAGGAAGGCGTGGTGCGCTATATCCTGTTGGTATCGCTGGTCCTGGTCGTTGTTCTATTTGTGGTCGCCTACCTCTTTTTCCGTTGAACGGAGCACGTGATGAACTGGATGCGTTTCGGTGCCGTCGCTGCGTTGACGCTCGCCACGGCTGCCGGATGCAGCATCGGCGCGCCCGAACGCGCCAGCGACATTCAAAATCTTCACGGGATTTCAGACGACATCTCGGCGGTCCGGATGACCCAGTCCGATTCGTTAAAGGTGTCTGACCCGAACCTGCAGACGACGCTTCCACACACCTACCAGCTGCCGCAGGATTAGCCGCGCTCCGCCGGGGCGAGGCCGACCACAGGTGCCCCCGAATGACCACGACGCCCTGTTGGCCGGAACCGGTCGCGCGCTCGCCGCGGCCGAAGCGTTTCTGGCGACAGGCCAGGCGCGCTTCGCCGCTCTGGCCGCACCCGGCGGCATAGTCGACCCCGGGAATTTCGAGACCCACCAATTCGCCGGACATGCGCTCGCCTGGACAGCGGCCACGGTCGAGGCGCTGCGCCAGCTTCGCAACTGGGCGCTGCGGCTTGACGATGCCGCGGCGCTCGGCGAGGCCGAGGCGCTGATCCTCGCTACCGGCTATGGCGAATACATCGCGCAGCTCGCCGGCGGCATCCCGATGTGCCAGGGCGAGCTCGCCCGTCCGTGTGATCTCGGTCTCGTCGAGACCGACCTTGCGCCGCTGCGCGCCGGCGACGCCGGGGCATTGGCCGCAGGGTTGGGCGCGGCCCGCTCGCGGCTCGGCGCACTTTTGGGCGAGAGCGGGGAGGCGGCGTTTGGACATGCCGGTCTTGACGATCCGGCCCTCGACATCGTCCGCGACCAAGTGCGGCGCTTTTCCGAGCGCGCGGTAGCACCGTTCGCTCAGGACTGGCATCGCCACGACCGGCTGATCCCACTCGAGTTGATCGAGGAAATGGCCGGGATCGGCGTCTTCGGGCTGACCATTCCCGAGGAGCATGGCGGGCTCGGTCTCGGCAAGACCGCGATGTGCGTTGTCTCCGAGGAATTGTCGCGCGGCTGGCTCGGGGTCGGCTCGCTCGGGACCCGCTCGGAAATCGCCGGCGAGCTGATCCGGCTCAACGGCACCGCTGCGCAAAAAGCGCGCTGGCTGCCGGCGATCGCCGCGGGCGAGGTGTTGCCGACTGCTGTTTTTACCGAGCCCGGCGCCGGTTCCGATCTCGCCGCGGTCGCGACCCGCGCGGTTCGCGACGGCGACACCTACCGCATCCACGGCGCCAAAACCTGGATCACCCATGGTTCGCGCTCCGACTTAATGGCGTTGCTGGCGCGCACCAACCCAGACGACCGCGGCTATCGTGGGCTCAGCATGTTTCTGGCGCCCAAGCCGCGCGGGACCGAGGCCGACCCGTTTCCTGCCGACGGGATCAGCGGCACCGAGATCCCGGTGCTCGGCTATCGCGGCATGAAGGAATACGAGATCGCGTTTGACGGGTTTGCCGTGCCCGCCGAGGGCTTGCTCGGCGAGGTCGAAGGGCAGGGGTTCAAGCAGCTGATGGCGACCTTTGAAAGCGCCCGCATCCAGACCGCGTCGCGCGCCGTCGGCGTGGCGCAGAATGCACTCGAATTGGCGCTTGCCTATGCGCTCGAGCGCCGCCAATTCGGCAAGCCGCTCGCCGCGCTTCCGCGGGTTGCCGCCAAGCTCGCGATGATGGCTGCCGAGACGATGGCGGCGCGTCAGCTGACCTATTTTGCGGCGCGCGAAAAAGACGGCGGTCGGCGCTGCGACATCGAGGCCGGCATGGCGAAATTGCTGGCGGCGCGTGCCGCCTGGTCGAACGCCGACAATGCCGTGCAGATCCACGGCGGCAACGGCTATGCGCTCGAATACCCGGTCAGCCGCGTTCTGTGCGACGCCCGCATTCTCAACATTTTTGAGGGTGCGGCCGAAATCCAGGCGCAAATCATCGCCCGCGGCCTGATCTCCCGTCGCAACTAGTTTGTGCCACCTGACGTTTGGCACCAGGCAACCCGCGGCGGACCCGATCCGGGGGTGAGGGGGAGCGGCCGTAACGGCGAATGTGCCGGCTCCGATAGCTCTGGCCGCATCGCAGCGCCGGGCACATATTCACCCGATGACGACCTTTGTGACGATCCTCCTCGTGCTGGCGCTGGCCGGCGTGCTGGTGGTGCTGGCGGCCGGCATGTTCCAGATGTTCCGCGGCGGCAACCCGCGCCGCTCGAACCAGCTGATGCAGGCGCGCGTCATTATGCAAGGCCTGGCGCTGCTGCTGCTCGCGATCCTGATGCTGCTCGGCCGTCGTTGACCAAGGACCGACCATGGTGCGGCTGACCCGGATCTACACGCGCGGCGGCGACAATGGCGAAACCTCGCTTGGCGACGGGTCGCGGGTGCCAAAGCACGCCCTGCGCGTCGCCGCCTACGGCACCGTCGACGAGGCCAACGCCGCAATCGGCATTGCGCGTCTGCATGTCATCGCTGGGTCCGACCGGGCGGCCGACGCGATGCTCGGCGCCATCCAAAACGACTTGTTTGATGTCGGCGCCGATCTGTGCACGCCCGAGGACGGCCGCCGCGCTGCCGGTGCATTGCGCATCGCCGCCGCCCAGGTCGAGCGTCTCGAGCACGAGATCGACGCGATGAATGCGAGCCTCTTACCGCTGGACTCGTTTATCCTGCCGGGCGGGAGCCCCGCCGCCGCGTATCTTCACCTCGCGCGCACGATTACCCGGCGCGCCGAACGCCTGGTCGGCGAGCTCGCCGCCTCCGAACGGGTCAACCCCGAAGCCCTCAAATACCTGAACCGCCTTTCCGACCATCTCTTCGTCCTCGGCCGCCGCGTCAACGACAACGGCGCCCGCGACGTGCTGTGGGTCCCCGGCGCCAACCGCTGACCGGCACCGCTTGACGGCGCGGCGGCTTGAGCAAAAACTCGCCGGAGAACGTCAAGGAGAGCGGCAATGCTGCCACGCGAGGAAAACGAGCTTCTAACCCAGGTCGGCCCAGGAACGGCGATGGGCGGCACAATGCGCCTCTATTGGATCCCGGCATTGCTCGCCCGCGAGCTGGCCGAGCGCGACGGGCCGCCGGTGCGGGTTCGGCTCCTTGGCGAGGACCTCGTTGCGTTTCGCGACAGCGAAGGTCGGATCGGGCTGGTCGACGAATACTGCCCGCACCGCCGGGCCTCGCTGTGGTTCGGACGCAACGAGGAGGGCGGCCTGCGCTGCGTCTATCACGGCTGGAAATTCGCCGTCGATGGCAGCTGCGTCGAGCAGATGAACGAACCCGAGCCGTTCTGCCACAAGGTCCACTTGACCGCCTATCCGACCGTCGAGCTGGGCGGCGTGATCTGGACCTATATGGGCCCGCCCGAACGCACCCCGCCCTTGCCCAAATTCGCCTGGACGCAGGCGCCCGAGACCCACCGTCACGTTTCGAAGGTGATCCAGGAGTGCAACTGGCTGCAGGCGCTCGAAGGCGGCCTCGACACCTCGCACGCGCCGATCATGCACCGTCTCTTGACCGACGACGCCGGGCGTGGCGGGATCAGGCCGTCGAGCGCCTATGTCCGCGCGGAGGCGCCCGCCATCATCGTCGACCTGACCGATTACGGGTACCAGTACGCCGGCGTCAGGGCGCTGGGCGATGACGAAACGCACATCCGCACCTACCACTACATCCTGCCGTTTCACCAGATCCGCGCCTCGCGGTCGGAAACCGGCAACCGGGTCGATGCCGGCCATATCTGGGTCCCGATCGACGATCAAAACACGATGGTCTACAACTGGGCCTACAGCGTCGCCGGCGAGCCGCTGTGCGACGACGACCGGCTCGAGCGCGGCATCGGCAACGGGCCAATGCATGTCGACCAGGCGACGTTTCGCTCCAGGGCGAACCGGGCCAACAACTACCTGATCGACCGCGCGGTGCAGAAGACCTTGAGCTTTACCGGCATTGACGGCGTCAACGTGCAGGACCGCGCGATCCAGGAAACGATGGGCGCTGTCGTCGACCGCAGCAAAGAGCATCTCGGGCCGGCCGACAAGGCGATCATCCAATTGCGCCGGCTGCTGCGGCAGGCGGTCGACACCGCCTCCCGCGGCGGCATTCCGGCCGGCATCAGGCCGAGCTATTATCCGCTGCGGGCCGCCGAAACCGTGGTTCCCCGCGCCGCCGACTGGCGTCCCTTGGTGACCGAAGGGCCGGCTCCGGAAAAAATTCTGCAGACCGTGTGACGATGGCCGCGAGCGCGAGCGAGGCGCCGGTCCGCGTCGCCGGCAGATCCGCCTCACCGCCGACGAAGAGGCGGCATTTCTGCGCGACAACCCGAAATGCGCGCTCGCCACGATCGACCAGGACGGCTTCCCCCATGTCGTGGCGATGGGATCTTATGTCGAAGACGGGGTCTTTTACATGACCTCCTGTGCCAAGGCGCAAAAGCTCATGAACGTCCGCCGCAGCCCTGAATGCCGCGCGCAGCAGCACGCCGCTGGTCATCCCGCCACGCGCTCGATCACCGCGGCCGTCCCATAGGCGACGATTTCGCTCATGGTCTCGCCGATCTCGGCCGAGTCGAAGCGCATCGTCAAAACCGCGTTGGCGCCCATCGCCGCCGCGTTTTCGACCAGCCGGTCGATCGCGTGACGGCGCGCTTCTTCGAGCAGCTGGGTGTATTCGTGGATTTCGCCGCCAACAATCGAGCGCAGTCCGGCCATGATGTTGCCGCCGAGACCGCGGCTGCGCACGACGACGCCAAAGCACTGGCCCTTGATGTCAGCCACCCGATGCCCGGGGACATTCTCGGTCGTGACAACCAGCATGATCTTCTCTCCGTATTGGTGGTGGCGGGAATCGGTGGTGGCCGGAAATGGCGCATCCGCTCGCGGAACATTCGGCTGTGCTAAGCATGCTGATGATCTCGCTTGCTTACCACATGCAACCCTGCAATGAGCAAACGCCCGGTTGCGAGGCGCGCGGCCATGGCGCTAGGGTGACCAGGGCCGATATCGGAAGAGGGCGGCGATGGCGGCGGGAACGGGCTGGAACGAGAGCGAAGTCGAAATCGCCGGGGTCAAGCTGCATCTGGCGCGCGCCGGCAGCGGCCGCCCGGTTCTGGTGCTGCACCACGACATCGGCAGCCCGGAGCGGCTCGATTTTTACGATGCGCTGGCGAGCCGGTTCGAAGTCCTCGTCCCGCACCATCCGGGCTACGGCAAATCGGAGCGGCCGCAATGGCTGCGCAGCGTCCGCGACGTCGCGGTCATCTACCAGTGGCTGCTGTCTGATCTGGGGATCGAGCGGCCGTCGGTGGTCGGGCTCGGCTTTGGCGGGTGGATCGCCGCCGAGATGGCGACGATGATGCCCGATCGCCTGCACCGGCTGGCATTGGTCGGTGCCATGGGGCTGAAGCCGCCGAATGGCGACATCTTCGACCAGGCGATTGTCAGCTATCTCGATTACGCCCGCGCCGGGTTTCACGACCAGGCGGCGTTTGCCCGGGTCTACGGCGACGTGTCGACCGACCAGCTTGTCGACTGGGACATCTGCCGCGAGATGTGCTTCCGCATCGCCTGGAAGCCCTACATGTACAGCCAGACCCTGCCGCATCTGCTGGGCGGGGTGAAGGCGCCGGCCCTGGTCATCTGGGGCGACGACGACAGGATCGTGCCGAAGAGCGCCGGCGAGCTTTATGCGGCGGCGTTGCCCAACGCGCGGTTCGAGATCGTGCGCGCCGCCGGGCATTGCGCCGAGATGGAGCAGCCCGAGACGGTGTCTCGGCTGATCGGCGGCTTTATCGCCGAGAACTGAGGGTTTCCGCAGCCTCGTTTGGCGCCGTGCCGGCGGGTCGCGCAGCGCCGGCGGCTCGCATAGCGAAGGGAACGGGAGGAAGTCATGCATGTGATGTATTTCACCGAGCAGCCGATGTCCGCCTACCCGGCCGATATCGGCCTCGAATTCGGCGCCACCGCACTGATGTTCTCGAACAAATATTACGATCCGGTTGCCGGCAGCCGCCTCTACAACGAATATCTCGAGCAGTACATCTACGCCGAGGAGATGGGCGTCGAAGGCTTTATGCTGAACGAGCACCACAACGCGCCGTTCTGTATGCAGTCGAAGTGCAACATCTTCGCCGCGATCCTCGCCGCGGTGACCAAAAAGGCGAAGATCGTGCTGCTCGGCAACCCGCTGCCGTTGGCCGAGAACCCGGTGCGGCTCGCCGAAGAGCTGGCGATGATCGACATGATCTCGCGGGGCCGGCTGGTTTCGGGATTTGTCCGCGGCGGCGGCCAGGAGCAGCTCGCCAATGGTGTGAGCCCGGCCTACAACCGCGAGCGTTTTGAGGAGGCGCACGACCTCGTCACCGCCGCCTGGACGCGCGAAGGCCCGTTCCGCTGGGAGGGCACGCATTACCAGCACCGCGTCGTCAACCCGTGGGCGGTGCCGCTGCAAAAGCCTTATCCGCGGGTCTGGATCCCGGGCGTGCTCTCCAAGGAAACGATCGTCTGGGCGGCGAGGCAGCGCTATCCCTACATCGCGCTCAACACCTCGATCGAGGCGACCAAGAACATCTGGAAGCAGTACGACGCGGTGGCGCGCGAAATGGGCTATGAGGCGGGTCCCGAGAACCGCGGCTACCTGCAGCAGGTCCATGTCTCGGACAGCGAGGAAAAGGCCGAAAAGAACGCCCGCCAGTTCTTGTGGATGCAGGGCGAGTTCACCGGCTTGGCGCATCCGGTGTGGTCGAACCCGGCGGGTTATTTCTCGCCCGAGTTGCGCCGGCAATTCGTCGAGTTCGCGGTCGGGCGGGCCGAGAGCCCGCGCGGCCGTCCGACCTTTGAAAAGCAGGTCTCCGACGGCAGGGTGATCTACGGCACGCCGGACACGGTGATCCCGAAATTGCGCCGGGTGCTCGAAGAGACCCGCCCCAGCATCTACGGGCTGTGGGGCAATGACGGCAACGTCAGCAACGAGGACGCCCGGACCTGCATCCGCCTCCTAGGGCAGGAGGTCATGCCGGCGATGCGCGAGATCGGCAACGAGCTCGGCCTCAAGGACCCGTTCGAGCTGAACGCGCCGGTCCATCTGCGCTATTCGACCGACATCAAACAGCTGCCGCAGGCCGCGGAGTAGTCCGCCGCCAACCGCGAAAGCGCCGCTGGCCGGGTTTGATGCATGGCGTCGCCCGGCCGGCAGCGTGATCTGACGACAGCCCTGAATACCGCCCGGGGCCGGTGCGGCGGCAGTGTTCTCCTGGGCCGCTCTGTACTTGACGACCCGCGGCTCTCGGCGCAAGGCTTGTCGCAGCCCGGCAAGCTCTAGGGGGAGCCTATCGCGAGTTCTTTCGGGCGACCGGGGCGGCCGCAGCAGCGCGCGGTAAACCTGCGCATGCGCCGCAGCCCCCCCGATGGTTTCCGCTCAGCCCTTCAGGAGACGTTTCATGCCCGACACGGCGATCTGGAATTTCCGGCAATTGGCGCATCACGAGCTCGACGGTTTCGGCGGGATCGGCGAGGGCATGTCGATCCAGATCGCCAAGGACGGCCGCCGCATCCTGTGGCTGGCGCATGAAAGCGCGCCGAAGAATTTCACCGGGATCGATGTCAGCGACCCGCGCGAGCCCAAGATCGTCGCCCGCACCGACTTGCCGCAGTCGCATATGCGCTCGAACTCGCTGGAGACGGTCGGCGACGTGCTCGCCGTCGCCTATCAGACCAAGGAGCAGGGGCAGCAGCCCGCCGGCTTTGAATTGTTCGACATTTCGACGCCGGAAAACCCGCGCTCGATCACGTTTTTCGACTGCTCGGGACCGGATTCGCGCGGCGTCCACCAGCTGTGGTTTGCCGACGGCGAGTATATCCACATGAGCTCGAGCGCGCCCGACTTCAAACCGACGCATCCGAAGGACGACCAGTTCTACCGGATCATCGACGTGAAGAACCTGTCAAAGCCGGTCGAGGTCGGGCGCTGGTGGCTGCCGGGCACCCGCGAAGGCGACAGCGCGCCGCCGCCGGTGCGCCATCCCGAGGGTGCCGACACCGGGTTTCGCCCGCACAACACCAACGTCTATCCCGAGCGTCCCGACCGGGCCTATCTCGGCTACATCGACGGCGGTCTCGTGATCCTCGACATTGCCGACAAGGCGCATCCGAAAATGGTGGCGCGCTGGGACTATCACCCGCCCTATCACGGGTTTACCCACACCGTCGTGCCGTTTTTCGATCGCGGCCTCTACATCGTCAGCGACGAGTGCGTGCGCACCGAAGGCGGCGACTGGCCCAAGCTCGTCTGGATCGTCGACGGGCGGGCCGAAGAAAACCCGGTGCCGATCGCGACCTGCCCGTTGCCGCCGCTCGCAACCTTTCAGCGCCGCGGCGCCCGCTATGGCGCGCACAATCTTTACGAGAACGTGCCAAAGCCGAATGCGTGGAAGTCGGACCGGGTCGTGCTTGCGACCTATTTCAACGGCGGGCTGCGCGCCTACGACACCTCGAACCCCTACCAGCCGGCAGAGATCGGCTATTTCGTGCCGGAGCCGCCGGCGCGCTCGCCGAGCGGGGCGATCCAGATCAACGACGTGTTTGTCGACGAGCGCCAGGTCGTCTACACGGTCGACCGCCATTCGGGCGGCCTCTACACGCTCGAAATGGATTTCTGACCCGGGCGCGCCACTCGCCGGCCCGTAAGCGCCATCATCCGAAGGCCCCGCTGAGCGCCGGTCCAACCGGATCGTGCCCTCACCCACCCAGCCCTGACGGGCTGGGTCCACCGCGCCTGCATTGCGGGAGTGGGTGTCGACCTCCCGACTGCGATCCGGGGGCGAGTGAGGGTGCGCCGGCACCAAGGGTTCGGTTGGCACCGCCGGCAGAGTGCGGGCATTACCAGGAAGGCTTAATGCCGCCCCAAGTTTGGACGGCTTTTTGACAACCCCGGCCGCTTAACTACGTTATAGTTAACAAGAGCGGCGGATCGGGAATAATCTTGATGCCGGCCACCCTGCATCGGCTTCGCGAGCAACTGGCGCTGACACGAGCGTGTCGGACGGACAGCGTTCCGGCAGCCGAGGAGAGCGGATACCAAGGGCCGCGGCAGGAGCCGCCGGTGACGGCTCGGCGCGCGGCCGGGCGACCCTGGATCAGGCTCGTGTGGCTGCTCGCGATTTTGGCGGCGCCCTTTTTCCTGTGGTGGGGGCTGATCCGAGCTGTCGTCGCGTTGATTGCATTGATCCGATAGATTGCGCGGCAACGGCCCGCTGGCGCCAGCGGGCTCGCCATCTTCCCTGACTTACAGGGGATCGAAAAGCCGGTCGGCGGCAGGCTTGCAACCATATCGCCCGCGAGCGTGTTGAACAGACGGATTTTTCTGCTCGTGACAAGCGACGCTGGTCGGTTCCGAAGAATGCGCAACATGCCGGACGGGGAGCCGGAAACCAGGGGTCGGCATTCGCTCGACCGCGGACCCCAGCAAAGCCCGGGCACCCAGTCGGCCAGGGCAGGGGTGGAATTCCTCAAGGCGCTGGGCAGCGATCTTGGGGCTGTCGCGGCGCGGCTGCGGCACTATCTCACCGTCGATCGCGGGCGGCGGCCGCCCGCCCCGCCGCCAAACGCAACCGCATCCTCGGCGGGCACGTTCTGGGCGCCCACCGCCGGGCGGAACCTGCGTCGGCTGCTGTGGGGCATCGCCATTGCCGGCGTCGGCGGTGTGGCGGTCGTGTCCGGCGCATTGCTGTGGGCATTGCTCGGCCTGCCGGTCGACAGGCCGGCGAGCGAGCCGCAAAAGCCGACCTTGCTGCTCGAAGCCGCCAACGGGGCGCCGCTCGGACGGGTCGGGCCGCTCAGGGTTGCGAATGTGCCGATGCGGGAGTTTCCGCCGATCTTGATAAAAGCGGTGCTGAGCACCGAGGACCGCCGGTTCTATGACAATGTCGGCGTCGACCCGTTCGGCGTTCTCCGGGCGGCCTTTGCCAACCGGGCGGCGGGCGGGATCGTCCAAGGCGGCAGCACGATCACCCAGCAGCTGGTCAAGCTCGAATATCTCAACGACGACCGCAGCTATGTCCGCAAATTGCGCGAGGCGCTGATGGCGGTCTGGCTCGGAGCGCATTTGAGCAAGAACGAAATCCTGACCCGGTATCTCAACCGCGTATATCTGGGCGACGGCGCCTACGGCATGGCGGCGGCGGCGCGGCTTTACTTCGGCAAGCCCCCGGCCGACCTCACTCTCGCCGAAGCGGCGATGCTGGCGGGTCTGATCAAGGCGCCCTCGGAGCTCGACCCGCTGCACCATCTCGGGGCGGCGCAGGCGCGGGCGGCGACCGTTCTCGACGGCATGGTCGCCAACCACGCGATCAACGCAAAAACGGCGAATGCCGCCAAGGCAGCGCCGGCGGTCGTCACGGCGTCGCCGCGGCTGGCGCCGGCGGCGTCGTGGTTCGCCGACTGGGTTGCAAAGAGCGCTGCGCAATTGGCGGGCTCGCAGACCGGCAGCGTACGCGTGCGCACCACCCTGGTGCCCGACCTGCAAAACCTGGCGCAACAAACCCTCGACAATGCCTTGGCCAGGCAGGGCCGTCGTCTCGGTGTCTCCGAGGGGGCGCTGGTGGCCATGCGGCCCGATGGTGCGGTGCTGGCGATGGTCGGTGGGCGCGACTATCGCACGAGCCAGTTCAACCGCGCCGTCGACGCCAACCGCCAGCCCGGCTCGGCCTTCAAGCTGTTCGTTTATCTGGCGGCGCTGCGCCAGGGCTATACGCCGCAGACCACGATCGACGCCGGCCCGGTGGATGTCAAAGGCTGGCGGCCGCAGAATTTCGACGACGAGCATTACGGGCGGATCACGCTCGCCGAGGCCTTTGCGCAATCGGTCAACACGGCGGCGGTGCGCCTTGCCATGGATGTCGGGCTGGACAGGGTGATCGCCGCCGCGCGCGATCTCGGCATCACCGAGCCGCTCCCTGACGTGCCGAGCCTGGCGCTGGGGTCGGCCGGGGTCAGCCTTCTCGACCTGACCGGCGCGTTTGCTTCGGTGCAAACGGACCACATGCATGTGCGGCCCTGGGCGGTCGCCGCGGTCGGCGGGGAAGGCGGTTCGCGGATGCTGGCGACCCTGCCGCCGCTGGGGTCGGCGCAAACCTTGGACCCCTATCAAAAACCGCTCGTCGATCTGTTGCAGGGGGTGGTCGAGCACGGCACCGGACGGGCGGCGGCATTGGACGGCTTTGCCGCCGGCAAGACCGGCACCAGCCAGGATTATCGCGACGCCTGGTTCATCGGCTTTAACGACAAGCTGGTCGTCGGGGTTTGGCTCGGCAATGACGACGATGCACCGATGAAGCGGGTGGTCGGCGGCGGCCTGCCGGCCTCGATCTGGCAGCAATTCATGACCGAGGCGACGCCCGTGTTGGACCGCCAGGGCATGCCGATTGCCGCGGCGTCCGAAACCGACGCGACGCAGCCGGCCGGTGATCAGGGAACGCCCGACGCTCAGGGGGTCGAAGGCTCGTCCGCAGCCGGCGCCTGCGACTACCAGGTCTGCTCGAGCTTCTACCATTCGTTCCGCGCCTCCGACTGCACCTACCAGCCCTATGACGGCGGCCCACGGCAAATCTGCGAAAAAGGCGCGCCGCAGTCGACCCTACCGGTACAGCAGCAGTCGAACCCGCCGGTACAAATGGCCGGAGCAGCGACCGACACGGGAGCGCCCGCGAGCTGCAACATCGACGCGTGTACGAGGACCTACTCGTCCTTTCGTGCTGCGGACTGCACCTACCAGCCGCTCAGCGGCGGACCCCGCCAACTCTGCGAAAAATAAAACGCGTGAGAATCCGAGCGCGTCCGTCGCAATGCGGTCGAATGCGCTGCAGCTTCGACGCGGCGACCAGTTGAGCGGGGCGAGCTGCAAGCGTAGTTGACCGCAGGCGTTGCCGGGAAGAGACGCGTTTCACTGCGCCCAACCCGTACTACGCGCTACGTCAGTAGGTCGGCGATCCGGTTGACGAATTGTTCCGCGGTGGCGATCGCCGCCTCGGCGCGGTCGAGCGGTACGTCGGTATCTGGCCCCAGCCCGTAGTCGGCGATCGACTTCATGTCGTAAGACTGGGCGAGGAATTGGCGCAGATCGAGACTAAGCCGGGGCTCGTCCCTTGTCAGCCGGGCGAATTGCGCGTGCACGCCCCTATGTGTTTTGGCGTCTTTGCCGGTCCGCTCCGCGATCAGCCCTTGCGCCGCGTGAAAGGCTGCGAGGTAGGCATTGCGGCCGGCGTCCTCGCCTACTCCGGCGGCGAGAATAGTTCGCGCGCGGGTCAAGCATTGACGAGCCTTTTCAAAATGCTGCTGGGCTTCGGGAGTCACAGATCGATTCCCTCGCGGCGAATTTCGCGCATCAGCGAGGTGCGATCTTCATAGGAACCTGCCCGATACGGCATGGCGTGGATAAACGCGCCGTCGTCATAGAGAATATCGGTCACGAGCGGGACGATGCGGTCGAGCTCCTGCCAGCGGTCGGCGAGGTCTTTCAGAAAAACCGCCACGTCGTAGTCGGAATCCTCCTGCGCGTCGCCGCGCGCCCGCGAGCCGAACAGCACCACCCGCTCGATGCGGTCGCCGTAGAGTGCTTCGAGCCCGGCGCGAAACCGCTTAAGGACCGGATCGGCGGCGGCAAGGGCGGACATGCCCACACGATATCATGCTTTCTCCCATACGCCGCCAGTTCGACCCGGAAAGGCTGCCCGGCTTGGGTGTGGGGGAAGCGCGGTGCGTCCACGCGTGTCCAATCCACGGCTTTCTCTTGGTCGGGCTAGGTTCTATCATCATCGTCAGCGAAATCGGAGGACCTGCGAATGCCTGCTCATGCTGCTGACGCCGCAGCCGCACATGCCAAATGGCCGAATTACCGCGAGGGCGACTTTGTCATCCGAAATTATGTCTTCCGCAGCGGCGAGAGCTTGCCGGAGCTAAAGCTGCACTACCGCACGCTCGGCACCGCGAAGCGCAACGCGGCGGGCAAGATCACGAATGGGGTGCTGCTGCTGCAGGGCAACACCGGCACCGGCGCCAACTGGCTGCGCCCGAGCCTCGCCGACGAATTGTTTATGCCGGGGCAGCCGCTCGACGCGGCTGAATACTTCATGATCATGCCGGACGCGATCGGGCGCGGCCGGTCGAGCAAGCCGTCGGACGGCCTCAAGGGCAAGTTTCCGCACTACCGCTATCACGACATGGTCGAATCCGGGTACCGGCTGATCGCCGAAGGCCTCGATGTCGCGCATCTGCGCCTCGTGATCGGCAGCTCGATGGGCGGCATGCATGCCTGGATGTGGGCCGAGATGTACCCCGATCTGATGGACGGCGTGGTGCCGCTCTCGTGCCAGCCGGTCGAGATCAGCGGCCGCAACTGGCTTGGCCGCCGCGCCCAGGCCGAAGCGATCCGCCACGACCCGGATTGGAACAACGGCTTCTACGAGACCAACCCGCGTCATTACATTTATGCCGCCGCCGGGAATTTCGGCACCGAAAGCCCGACCCGGATTCAGGAAATGGCGCCGAGTCTCGCCGCGGCCAATGCGCTCTACGAAGAGCGCCTGGCGCAGGCCGCCAAGGGCGACGCCAACGACTCATTATGGGCGATCGAGGCAATTATGGACTACAACCCGGAGCCCGACCTCGACAAGATCAAGGCCAAGCTCATGCTGATCAACGACGCCGAGGATCACGCCAACCCGCCCGAGCTCGGCACCGTCGAGCGCGCGATGAAGCGGGTCCGCCACGGGCGCTATGTGCTGATCCCGGCCGGCCCGAACACCCACGGGCACTTCAGCCATTACTACGCCGAGCTGTGGAAGCCGTACCTGGTCGAGTTCATGCGAACCCTCGACGCGCCGCGCGCGGCAGCCGCCGAATAGGATCACCGAAGTATCTATCTCCCTTTTGTGATACCGGCGCCGGCCGGTACCCACGGACGAAATCGGCCCCGACCTTTGTCGGAATGAGAAAGCTGGAGATATCGCGAGCTTCTGGGTTCGGGAGGTCAGGGGAAGTCGGATTATGGGCGCACTCGACGGCCGAACGGCGCTGGTGACGGGCGGCAGCAAGGGGCTGGGCGCGGCGACCGCAAGGCTGCTGGCGGAGGCGGGGGCGCGGGTCGTCGTCACCTTCGGCAATGACGCCGCGGCGGCCGACCGGCTGGTCGCGAGCCTCCCCGGCCAGGGGCACCGCGCCAGCCATACCCCGGTACAGGACACCGACGCGATCGAGGAGCTCGCCGCCGCGATCGGCCGGATCGAGGGCCGGCTCGACATCCTCGTCAACAATGCCGGCAGCACCCGGGTGATCCCGCACGCGGATCTGCGCGCGCTTGACGACGCGTTTTTCGATTTCGTGCTGGCGGTGAACCTGCGCGGGCCCTTTGCCACGGTGCGCGCCTGCCAGCCGCTGCTGAAGGCGAGCGGGCATGGCCTTGCGGTCAATGTCGGCTCGGTGTCAGGCGTGCGCGGCGGCGGCAGCAACATCGCCTACGCCGCGGCCAAGGCCGGGCTTCACACGATGACGATGTCCCTGGCGCGGGCATTGGCGCCCGACATCCGGGTGGTCGCCGTGGCGCCGAGCCTGATGGAGACGCCGATGACCGACATGTGGACGCCGCAGCAGCGCGCGCAGCGGATCGCGGGCAACCCGCTGAAGCGCATCGCCGAGCCCGAGGAGGTGGCGGCGGTGATCCTCGGGCTTGCGACGACGATGACTTTTGTCAACGGCGTGGTCATCCCGGTCGACGGCGGCAGCCTGCTGTAAACGCCGCCGGCCCCCCGCAGGATCAGACGCGGTCAGCGGTCGAGGGTGCGCGGGTCGTCGATCGCGAAGGTCAGGTGCTGGGTCGGCTGCGGGGTCGTGGTCATCAGGGTCACACCAGCGGGCGCCTCGAAGCGGTGCCATTTACCCTGCGGAACGATCACCACCATCCCGGCCTTCAGCTGATGCGATTGCGGCCCGTCCTCGGCCATGATGTGAAAAGTCGTGGCGCCGTCGACGACCTGCACGATCTCGTCGCCATTCGGATGGCGCTCCCACGGGCCTTCGCCGGAAAATTTGGCGACGTTGATCGCGCTGTCGCGATAGGGCGCGAGCCGCGCAAAGGCGCCCTCGCGCTCGGCCGGGGGCGTCTCCGGGGTGCGTCCGCGCAGCATCCGCAGCTTGGCGAGCTCGGTGTTCAAATCGAGGATCGTCAGCATACTTCTCTCCTAGCGATGCTCTTGCCTGGGGCGTCGGACCGGCCCCGCGGCGGTTGTCGCGCCAGCATAGCCGGGAGCCGTTCGGGGGCATATCGTCAAAAGCCGTTATCGTCGAAGGCGCGCCGCGACCAGCACCACAGCATCACTCGCCGCGCGGTCCGCAGAGGGATGCACGGCTTGACGGCCTGCCGGTCTCGGGTCACGCTGATTTAGACACAAGCGGCGGAGTGCCGGCCATGAAGCTGATGTGGTTCCACCTGATGCCCTACACCGAGCTGCCCGACGACTTCCGCGAGAAGCACCCCTCGGTGTGGGTCGACATCCACTCGACATTGTTCGACCCGCGGCGCGCGCACCACATGTACAACGACTTTATGGACGAGCTCGAATTCGCCGCCGAATGCGGCTTTGACGCGGTCTGCGTCAACGAGCACCACTCGAACGGCTACGGGCTGATGCCGTCGCCCAATTTGATCGCCTCGGCGCTGGCGCGGCGCACCAGCGACACCGCGCTGTGCGTGATGGGCAACTCCTTGGCGCTCTACAACCCGCCGACGCGGGTCGCCGAAGAGTTTGCGATGATCGACGTGATCTCGGGCGGTCGGCTGATCGCCGGCTTCCCGGTTGGCACGCCGATGGACACCTGCTTTGCCTATGGGCAGAACCCGAGCCAGCTGCGCGAGCGCTACAACGAAGCCCACGACCTGGTGGTGCGCGCCTGGACCGAGCCCGAGACCTTTGCCTTCAACGGCCGCTTCAACCAGCAGCGCTACGTCAACATCTGGCCGCGCCCCATTCAAAAGCCGCACCCGCCGATCTGGATCCCGGGCGGCGGCTCGGTCGAGACCTGGCAGTGGTGCGCGGCGATGGACTACGTCTACGCCTACCTGTCCTATTTCGGCTTTAAGGACGGGCGCGCCACGATGCAGGGGTTTTGGGACGAGATGGCGCGGCTCGGCAAGGACCGGAACCCGTACCGCGCCGGATTTTTGCAATTTGTCGGGGTCGCCGACAGCCGCGACGAGGCGATGCGGCTCTACAAGGAGCCGGCCGAGTATTTCTACGGCCGCTGCCTGCGGGTCGACCCGAAATGGGCGATGCCGCCCGGCTACATCACCGAGGCGACGCAGCGCGCCGGGGTCGTCGGCCAGATCGGCCGCGCCGCCAGCCTCAACGCCCGCCAGCAGGCCCGCGCCACGACCGACATCGCCGACATCGTCGAGCGCGGCTATGTCATCGTCGGCTCGCCCGACGAGGTCGTCGAGCAGCTGACCGAGGTCGCGACCGAGCTCAATGTCGGCCACCTGATGCTGCTGCTGCAGTTCGGCAGCATGGGCAAGGAATTGGCGGCCTACAACACGCGCCTCTTTGCCGAGCGGGTGATGCCAAAGCTCAAGGGTCTGTTCTCCGAATGGGAGGACCGCTGGTGGCCGCAGCCGATGGCCCGCGCCGAGCGCGCCGTCGTCGAGCCGCCGCTCCTCGCCGCCGCCGAATAGCGCCCGAAGGGGCTGCGCATCCGGCCCCGACGATTAGACCAAATGACCGGGACCGACGACGCGCGGCGCCCGCATATTGATCGGATATCCGCCTGACCGCATTAGGTGGCAGGGTCACCCCGTCGAGAAGGTGACGTGGTGCTTCGGCACGGCAATTTGCGCTCTATCGTATCGTATTCAAAATAATTGGCACCTTGACACACCGCCCGGTGCTCTACCTTCGAGGACATGGAAATTCGTCTCGACCCCGATCAGGAAGCTCACCTTGCCGCGCTTGCTGTCCGTGCTGGGCGCAGTGCTGCCGAGCTGGTGCTGGAAGCGGTGGCGGAGTGGGAAGAGCGGCAGGCTAAGCGGCAGGCCCCGACGCGGCCGCAGCAAAGACCGGCGGAAGCCGCCGCCCAAATCCTGGAACTGCGCAAGGGCAATATGCTGCCCGCCGGGGCGACGATCAAAGACCTGATCAACTACGGACGGGCGTAACCTTTGCCCTCGACAACTCCGTCGCGATGCGATGGTGTTTCGAGAACGCGGCGCATCCTTATGCCGATGGCATCCTGAACCGGCTAGCGTCCGGCGAGGGCGCTGGTGCCGCTGTTGCGGTTTTATGAGGCGAGCGCCGTGCTGGCGCGCGAGCAAAACCGGGGCACCCTCGCCACGCCGAAGGCGATGAGTTCATTGCCGAGTTGAAGGCGCTGCGGATCGCGGCCGACGTGGAGAGTGCCGCACGGGTATTCGACAGCGTGCATCGGCTCGCGCTCGATCACCGGCTGACCACATACGATGCGGCGTATCTGGAATTGGCGTTGCGGCACCGCCTACCGCTCGCCACGCTCGATGACGAACTAATCCGGGCAAGCAAGGCGGCGGGGGTGACGGTGCTTTAGCCTCCGCTGCAAATTAGCAGATAAGGTGCCTTATGGAAAACCCGGCGGTTTTTATCGGTTTGGCGTCCAGCAATGGAGCTAGAGCTTCGAGGTCGTAGAGTACTGCAGCTGCTGCCTTACACTGGCAAGCATCCGAAGTCTGGACCTCTGATCCCGTTCACAATGGTGTCGTGAATGTGACCGGACTTGTAAACGTAGCCTACTTCTGCGCGCCGATCCTCTTCAACATCATCGCCCTGCGATCTCAAGTTAGGTCGGGAGGCGTAGATCCCTATCAGCCTCGTTGCATTCACATGCGCTTTGATTTCACCGTTTTCGGAGACGTAGTGAGTTTTTGCCCTCATAAATACCGGAGCGCCGGACATTCCAGCTCGCGTTGTCGCATCTATAATAATTCGCCCTTTTGAATCTGGTGTTTCAAAGTTCGGCTCAGACGCAATCGAACCTTTTTTCCAGATGGGCGTTTCCAGAAAATGACTAAACCCTAGAGGATATCCAAGAATGAAAACATCGTTTCCGACTTCTATCGCCATATCATCCTGCTGTGCGGCCTGATTTGCCCCAACAACTTGATACCTTTCTGTAGTAACTCCAGATGAACAGTTGATTACGCCGATATCAATCTCATTCTTCATCCGATGTTGTTTCCAGACCGCCCGCCCCTCATTATCGTAAAGTTGGATAGATTGCTCTTGCATCAGCAGCTGCTGCTGATCGGCATTGGCATACTCCGGCGCTGCCGCAGATAAAATCAACCTTAGTTGCAACCAATTCGGCACTGCTCCAGTGCTCCTATTTAAACACACCCTAGGGTCAACGGCATTTCGACCCGAAACAACATGCCAATTGGTCACAAGCCAATAGTTGGCCTTCCCATCGAGCAGCCCATGGTAAAAAAAACCAGTTGCGTGACCTAATTCTTGGTCATTAAAGAACGATGTGAGACGAACCGTTGTTAACATCAATCTGTCAATGCTCTCTAACATAAGATCTCTCTGTTTGCCCGTTGTTATGTCGCTAGTGGTAGGATGGGTTGAGCACCGCGTAGCCATCATCTGCATCGTTGCGGAATTATCGGTGGGCTTCACGTTCCGCTCAACCCACCCTACTCGCTCTTGGCGATCAACACGTGGACCCGCGGGAGAGGCTTCCTCGTTAAGGCCGAGCCGCGTGCCTAGCGGCGCAGGTTGGTGCGCGCGAGCTCGACGATTTCGTCGCCGCGGCCGCTGAGAACGGCTTTGAGCATGTAGAGCGTGAAGCCCTTGGCCATCTCGGCGGTGACGCGCGGCGGCATCGCCAATTCCATGCGGTTGACGACGGCGTCGACCAGCACCGGACCGGGGTGGCCCAGCGCCTCGCGCAATTTCGGCTCGACTTCGGCCGGGTCCTCGATGCGCATCCCTTTTATGCCAATCGCCTCGGCCATCGCGGCGAAATTTGGGTTGACGAGATCCGTGCCGGTCGTCAGGAAGCCGGTCGATTTCTGCTCGAGCTCGATAAAGCCGAGCGCACCGTTGTTGAAGACGACAACCTTCACCGGCAGCTTGAGCTGGACGAGGCTCAGAAGATCGCCCATCAGCATCGCAAAGCCGCCGTCGCCCGACAACGAGACGACCTGGCGCTGCGGAAAGGCGGCCTGGGCGCCGATCGCCTGCGGCAAGGCGTTGGCCATCGAGCCGTGCCAGAACGAGCCGATCAGCCGGCGCCGTCCATTCATCGCCAGATAGCGCGCCGCCCACACCGTCGGCAATCCGACATCGCAGGTAAAGATCGCGTCTTCGCTCGCCAATTGGCTGACGGTGCGGGCGACCTGCTGCGGGTGCAACACCCCGCCGGAGCGGCCGGCCGCGAGCTCGTCGAGCGATTTGCGGGCGTCGCGGTAGTGGCTGAGGCTGGCGTCGAGGTGGCGGCGGTCGGTTTTGGCGGCGAGGCGCGGCAACAACGCCCGCAACGTCGCGACGACGTCGCCGATGACGCCGAGCTCGACCGGCGCGCGGCGGCCGATCGCTTCCGGCCGGATGTCGATTTGGGCGATGTGCGCCGCCGCGGGGTAGAACTGGCGGTACGGGAAATCGGTGCCGAGCATCAGCAAGGTGTCGCAGTTCTCCATCGCGTGATAGCCGGAGGAGAAGCCGATCAGCCCGGTCATGCCGACATCGTAGGGATTTTCCCATTCGACGTGCTCCTTGCCGCGCAACGCATGGACGATCGGCGCCTTCAAGGCTTCCGCGAGCTGCAGCACCTCGGCGTGCGCGCCGGCGCAGCCGCCGCCGCACAGCAGGGTCACGCGCCCGGCGTTGTTCAAGAGATCGACGAGCCGGGTCAGCGCTGCGGGCGAAGGGGCGACGACCGGCCGCTCCGGCACCAGACCATGCGGCTTTGGCGGCGCCGATGCCGCCGCCGGTTTCAGCGCCACGTCCCCCGGCACCACGACGACGCTGACACAGCGCTCGGCCGTGGCGCGGCGGATCGCGATTTCGAGCGCGCGCGGCATCTGGTCCGGGGACGAGACAAGCTCGCAATAGCTGCTGCACTCGCGGAACAGCTGCTCGGGATGGGTCTCCTGAAAATAGCCGGAGCCGATTTCCGGCGAGGGGATGTGCGCAGCGATCGCCACCACCGGCACGCGCGAGCGGTGGCAATCGAAGAGGCCGTTGATCAGGTGCAGATTGCCGGGGCCGCAGCTGCCGGCGCAAGCCGCGAGCGCGCCGGTCAGGTGCGCGTCCGCACCGGCGGCAAAGGCGGCGACCTCCTCGTGACGGACATGCAGCCAGGCGATGCCGCCATGGCGGCGCAGCGCGTCGGTAACGGCGTTCAGGGTGTCACCGACGATCCCGTAAATGCGCTTGACCCCGGCGGCGGCGAGGGTCTCGACCATCTGGTCGGCAACGGTTGCGGCCATCGACTGTACTCCGATTGCGCGATATATGCCCCGATCGGCCGGTATGCTCGACAGTGTCCGCGGCACCTGGACCGGCGGGACGGCGTGGCCCATCCGGTATACGCGGTCGGAACGATTTATTCAGTATCCTGGATTAAGTTCCGGGCTCGGATATGAGACGGACACCTGATCCCGCCCGAAAAAGATCTTAACGCGTGGTCCGGCGTGACGCGTTACGCTTGCAGCCGGCAACGGCCCGCGGGTGTCCGGCTGTTTTGCCGGGCGGGCGGAAGCACTTTAGTTGGGCTTTCTTAACCGTTATGCTGGCACATCGGGCGGTAGCGCCGGGGAGACCGCAGCTATGACCGACTTTCGTAAAGAATACGACAGCCTTGGCGAGGTGGATGTCCCGGCCGACAAGCTGTGGGGCGCCCAGACCCAACGGTCGCTCGAGCATTTCAGCATCGGCAGGGATTTGATCCCGCGCGAGATGATCGCCGCCTACGCCACCCTAAAAAAGGCGGCGGCCAACGCCAACCATGAGGGCGGCAGGCTTGATGGCAAAATCCACGCGCTGATCGTGCGGGTCGCCGACGAAATCCTCGCCGGGCAGCATCACGACATGTTTCCGCTGCATGTGTGGATGACCGGCAGCGGCACGCAGTTCAACATGAACGTCAACGAGGTGATCTCGAACCGCGCCTGCCAGCTTGCCGGCACCGCGCTCGGCAGCAAGACGCCGGTGCATCCCAACGACCACGTCAACATGTCGCAATCCTCGAACGACACCTTCCCGTCGGCGATGCACATCGCGGCGGCAACCGGGGTCGTCGGGCATCTGATTCCGGCGGTGCGCGACCTTCATGACGCGATCGCGGCAAAAGCGCAGGCGTGGAAGGACGTCGTCAAGATCGGCCGCACCCACATGCAGGATGCGACCCCGATCACCTTAGGGCAGGAATGGTCCGGCTATGCGGCGATGCTGGCGGACGACCTGGAGCGGATCGAGGACGCGCTTAAGGGCGTCTACCGCTTGGCGCTCGGCGGCACCGCGGTCGGCACCGGCATCAACGCCGCGCCCGGCTTTGCCGAGGCCGCGGCGGCCGAGATCGCGCGCCTCGCCGGGCTGCCCTTTGTCACCGCGCCGAACAAGTTCGCGGTGCAGGGCGCGCATGACGCGTTGGTGCACCTGTCGGGGACTTTGCGGACGCTCGCGGTGTCGCTCTACAAGATCGCGAACGACATCCGGCTGATGTCGTGCGGCCCGCGCGCCGGCTTTGCTGAATTGGTCATCCCGGAGAACGAGCCGGGCTCCTCGATCATGCCGGGGAAAGTCAACCCGACCCAGGCCGAAGCGCTGACGATGATTGCCGCCCAGGTCATGGGCAACGACGTGGCGGCCGGGTTTGGCGGCGCCGGCGGCTATCTCGAGATGAACGTCTACAAGCCGCTGATCATCTTCAACGTTACCCATTCGATCGCGATCCTCGGCGACGGCTGCACCAACTTCCGCAAGTTCCTGGTCGAAGGCGCCAAGCCGAACCTGAAAAAAATCGAGGAATACGTCAACCGCTCGCTGATGCTGGTGACGGCGCTGGCGCCGGTGATCGGCTATGACAAAGCCTCGAAGATCGCGCACCACGCGGCCGATCACGACCTGACCCTGCGAGAGGCCGCACTCGATCTCGGCTTTGTCGGCGAGGCTGAGTTCGACCGGATCGTGGACCCGAAAAAGATGGTCGAGCCTTACGTCGCCACCGAGGCCTAGCCGGGTCGTCCTCGACCCCGGAGGAATCACCAATGCCTGACGCCGCGCCGACCGGACCCGCACTTTTGCACGATCCGCGGTTAAACCGGGGCAGCGCGTTTCCGCTCGCCGAGCGCCGCGCGCTGCGTATCGAGGGGCTGCTGCCGCCGGTCGCCGACACCCTCGAAACCCAGATCGGGCGCGTCCACGTCCAGCTCGCGGCGCTGGACAGCGACTTGCAGAAATACCTTTTTCTCAGCGACCTGCAGGCGCGCAACGAGGTGCTGTTCTACGCGGTCCTGATGACGGACCCGGCAACCTTTATGCCGCTCGTCTACACGCCGACGGTCGGCGAGGCCTCGCAAAAATTCGACCATGTCTTCCGCGCTTCGCGCGGCATGTACCTGCCGATATCGGCCAAGGGGCGGCTGCGCGAATTACTCTCTAACTGGCCGCAATCGGATGTGCGCTTTATCGTGGCGACCGACGGCGAGCGCATCCTCGGGCTCGGCGATCTCGGCGTCGGCGGCATGGGCATCCCGGTCGGCAAGCTGGCGCTCTACACCGCCTGCGCCGGGGTCCCACCGCAGCTGACCCTGCCGGTCATGCTCGACGTCGGCACCAACAACAAGGAGCTGCTCGACGACCCGCTCTATCTCGGTCTACGCCAGAACCGGGTGCGCGGCGCCGAATACGACGCCTTTGTCGACGAGTTTGTCGATGCGGTGCAGCAGCTGTTCCCAAAATGCTGCCTGCAATGGGAGGATTTCGCCAACATCAACGCCGTGCCGATCCTGGCGCGCTACCGCGACAAGATCTGCACCTACAACGACGACATTCAGGGCACCGCCGCGGTGGCGCTTGCGGGCATCATGGCGGCGCTGCGGATCACCAAAGGAAAACTCGCCGAGCAGCGGTTTCTGTTTCTCGGCGGCGGCTCGGCCGCTACCGGCATCGCCGAGCTGATCAGCGAGGCGATGGCTCTGGAGGGCTTGGCCGTATACCAGGCGCGCGCCCACAGCTGGCTCTTCGACATCAACGGGCTGATGGTTTCGTCGCGCACCGACCTTGCCGACTTCCAGAAGCCGTTCGCCCACGACCGCGCACCGGTCAAATCCTTTGTCGAGGCGATCGAGGCGATCAAGCCCACCGCGATCATCGGCGTCAGCACCGTCCCGAAATTGTTCAACCAGCCGGTCATCGAGGCGATGGCCCGGGTCAACGAGCGGCCGATCATCTTCCCGTACTCAAATCCGACCTCGCGTTCGGAATGCACCGCCGAGGAAGCCTATAAATGGTCGGGCGGCCGGGCGGTCTTTGCCAGCGGCAGCCCGTTCCCGCCGGTCGAGATCGACGGCAAGAGGCTGGTCCCGGGCCAGGGCAACAACGTCTACATCTTTCCGGCGATGGGGATGGCGGTGCTCGCGACCGAGGCCCGGCGGGTCACCCAGCAGATGTTCATCGTCGCCGCCCGCGCCGTCGCCGGCCAGGTCACCGACGCCAACCTAGCGGTCGGCCTGATTTACCCGCCCACCGGCAACATCTTGGACGCGTCGCTGCGCACCGCCGCCAAAATCGCCGAATATGTCTACGACCACGATCTCGCCGGCATGTCGCGGCCGGGCGACATCGAAGCCCATATCCGCGGCCTCGCCTATAAGCCGGTATATCCCGACGCGGCCTGATCCGCGTGTCGGCATTGGCGGTTGCGGATCCGCGCCAGATCGAGGAGATCGCGCACCGGGCGTTGCAGATCGGCCGCCTGCTGCAGCAGAACGGCGCCGACACCGAAGCGGTCGAAGCGGCTGTCGCACGTTTCGCAACCGCGTTCGGCTGCGAAGCAAACCTGATGGTCAGCTATGAGGCGCTGCTGCTGACCCTCGTCGCCGGCGACCATTTCCGCACCAAGATCGGCCACAAATTGCCGGCGATGAATGTCGGCATGAGCGCGATCGAGGCGCTCAACCGTCTCGTCGACGAGGTCGAGAGCGGCCGGCGCGGGCTCGCCGAGGCCGGGGCGGAGCTTGATGCGATCGAGCATCGGCCGCCGGTCTATACGCCATGGCTCGTCGCCGCGGCGCTCGGGTTGACCGCGGCCAGCCTCAGCCGGCTGTTCGGCGGCGACTGGCCGACATTCGCGATCGCCGGGCTCGCCGGTGCCGCGGGAACCTCGCTGCGGCTGCTGCTCGGGCGGCGTCATTTCAACCCGATTTTCGTGCCGTTCGCCGCCGCTTGCCTCAGCGGCGTCATCGGCGGCGGCGCGGTGCTCGTCGGAGCAGGTGGATCGCCGGTCTTATGCCTGGTGGCGCCGGCGATGATCATCGTGCCCGGCGTGCCGCTGATCAACGGCGTCCAGGACATGATCAAAAACCACATGACCCTGGGCCTCAGCCGCCTCGGCTTTGCCGGGCTGGTGACGGCGGCGATCGGCTTGGGGTTGTTTGTGGCGACCGCGGTGACCGGCGCCGCGATCCCGGTGGCCGCGCCGACGCGTGCCATCGGCGTGCCCGAGGACGCTATATTCTCGGCGTTGGCGGCGGCCGGCTATGTTCTGCTGTTCAACGTGCCGGTGCGCATGGCGTGGGCGTGCATGGTCTGCGGCGTCGCCAGCCACACCCTGCGCACGCTGTTGTTTCACGCCGGGGTCGACATCATCGCCGGCACTTTGGTCGGCGCGTTGGCGGCAAGCTGTCTGGCCGAGGTATTTGCCCGCCGTTTCCAGGCGCCGGCGGCGACCTTCGCCTTTCCGGGTGTCGTCGCGATGGTGCCGGGCGCCTACGCGTTTCGCGCGGTCATCGGCAGCCTGCAGATCGTGCACGCAGCGACCGCGAGCCCGCCGCTGGTTGCGGACACGATCGCGCTCGGCATGACCGTCATGCTGATGGTCGGGGCGATCGCGGTCGGCGTTGCCGCCCCGGTGCTGTTGCTCGCCCCGTTCCGCCGCCGGCCGACCCGTGCAACGGTTGGATCCGGCAGCTCAGCCGGTTGCCATCGGCAATGACGGGTCGATCGCCCATTCGCTCATCGAAGCGTCGTAAAGCCTGACATTCGGGTGGCCGAGCATGACCAGCGCAAATGCGTCGGCGCTCGCCGCGATGCCGCCTCCGCAATAGGTGATGACCTCCTT
This sequence comes from uncultured Alphaproteobacteria bacterium, assembly GCA_963712825.1. GTDB lineage: Bacteria > Pseudomonadota > Alphaproteobacteria > ATCC43930 > CGMCC-115725 > AP-15. The sequence continues at coordinate 12,290 of CAVQJP010000017.1, read as the reverse complement.
GCCAAAGACGCCGACCCGGTCGAAACGCCGGCGCAATTCATCGGCCGGCAGAAAGGCGCTGGTCGCCGGATCGATTAGATGCGCGGCGGGCAGGTTGACGCTGCCCGCGATCCGGCCCGGCCGGCCGTAGCTGTTGCCGCCGCTGCCGGCATGCTGCTCGGCGGAGAGCGCGTTCAGGGTGCAAACGGCGCCATCGCCGATCGCGCGCAATACTTCGTCCTTGCCGACCATCAGCGGGCGCGGCTCGCGGACAGGAAAGTTTCCGGGCGGGCGCGGCTTCGCCGGGCCGGTCTCGACCGGGCGGCCCTCGCCGCTCCATTTTTGCCAACCGCCGTCGAGCACCGCCGCGCCGTCAAGGCCGAAGACGCGCAGCAGCCACCACACCCGCGTCGCCCACTGCGGGGTCGTTGTGCTGTAGAGCACGACCTGCGTGCCCTCGCCGACGCCAAGCCGGTTCATTGCCGCGGCAAACCCCTCCGCCGTGGGCAGCATGAAGCGGAGGCGGTGGGCATTGTCCGAAAGCTCGGCTTGCAGGTCGACAAATTGCGCGCCGGGGATATGGGCTTTTTCAAAGTCGGCGCGCCCCGGCACCACCTGATAGGTTGCTTTCGGGTCGGGGATCAGGTGCGTCGTGCAGTCGAGCACACGCAGCGCCGGATCGTCGAGCCGCCGTTCCAACGCCGCGGTGTCGACCAGAAACTCGGGATGAACAAAGCCTGACATGCTGTACCTCCGTTCCGTCATTCCCGCGAAAGAAGCTGTAATCCAATCGATTCAGCAAAATTCTTCGCTTTCCCGGCGAAGGCCGGGACCCACCGATCCACCGCTCCGCATTTACCCTGATTGGACGATCGCTGCAGCACCACGGGAATGCGGAATTTACAACCGCTGTGGGTCCTGGCCTTCGCCGGAAAGGCGGAATGAGGAGTTTGGCAGCGAGCGCGAGCAGTCAAGCCGATTGGATTACAGGCTGGAAAGCGGGGGTGACGATTGATGATTGTCGACCGGATTGCAGCGCTCTCCTTTAAGTCGCGACCGGCACAATTACTACGCACGGCCGGGGAGCGGGGCGGCGATCGCCGGGCGTTGGCGGTGGAAGTCGGTCGCCTGCTCAAAGGCGTGGCCGACCCGCATGACCCCAGCCTCGTCAAACGGCTTGCCGGCGATCTGAAAGGCGAGCGGCAATCCGTCCTCAAAGCCGATCGGCACCGACAAGGCCGGCGAGCCGGTCAGATTGTAGGGCCCGGTATAGGAAGCGCGCTCAAAGGTCGAGTAGGTCGGGATCGCGTCGATGCGCGGAGCGGGGCCGGTCGCGTTGGCCGAAACGATTGCGTCGAGGCCGTCGAGCGCGTGGGCGAACTCGACCGCAAGCTCGCGCCGCTGGCGCATCGCCTCGACATAGTCGGCGGCGGAGAGAAACGCGCCAAGCCCGATCCGCGCGAACATGTGATGGCCAAAATCCTGCGGCCGCTCGCGAAAATCCTTTTCGTGCAGCGCGTAGGCCTCGGCCAGCATGATCAGCCGGTTGGCGTCGAGATAGTCGACCAGCGGCGACAACTGCACATCGACAAGACGCGCGCCGAGGCCCTCCAATGTCCGGCAGGCGGCATCGAAGGCCGCGACATAGGCGGCGCTGGGCGCGCTGTCGGCGCCGAAATCGGCGACCGCGTCGCGCTCGTGAAAATGGCGGACGACGCCGATTTTGAGGCCGTCGAGCCGCGGCGTCAGCGCCGCGCGGTAATCCGGCACCGGCATTTCGGTCGAGGCCGGGTCTTGCGGATCGTAGCCGGCCAGCGCCTGCATCATGATTGCGCAATCCTCGACCGTGCGCGTCAGCGGCCCGCAATGGTCGAGCGTGTAGGACAGCGGGAAGACGCCGCGCCGGCTGACCCGGCCATAGGTCGGCTTCAACCCGACGATCCCGCAATAGGCGGCCGGGCCGCGGATCGAGCCGCCGGTGTCCGACCCCATCGCCGCGGCGCAGAGGCCGGCCGCGACCGCGACGGCGGAGCCGCTCGACGAGCCCGCCGGGTAGTGCGCGGTGTTCCACGGGTTGCGCGCCGGTGCGAACGGCAAGGTGAAATCGGGGCCGCCGATCGCGAATTCGTGGGTCTCGTTCTTCCCCAGCAGAACGGCGCCGGCGCCGCGCAGCCGCACCCAGGTTTCCGCGTCCTCCTCCGGCACATGGTCGAGATAGCGGCGCGAGCCGGCAGTCGTGCGGATGCCCGATGTCTTGTAGATGTCCTTGAGCCCGATCGGGATGCCGTGCAACGCGCCGCGCGCCGGCGTCCGCGCCGCCCTGAGCGCCTCTTTGCGCAACACCAGCACAAAACTGTGCAACTCGCCATCGAGGGCCGCGACGCGGTCGAGATACGCCTCGGTCAATGCCACCGGCGACAACCCGCCCTCCGCGATGGCGCGGCTCGCTTCGGCTATGGTGAGCTGGGTCGGGTCCATCACTGCGCTCCCGCCCGTGGGTGGACAAAGATATGCGCCGGCTCGGCCGCCCGGTCGCGTGGGCGGCGCACGACCCGTTTCATGCGCTGGACAAAGCGGTAGCCCTGGCGCAATTCGTCGAATTGCTCCGGGGTCAGCGTCAACCCCGCCTCTTCGACCAGCATCGCAAAGCGCTCGGATGAGATCGGTGTGTCGGCCATAATCCCGGATCCCTTAAGCTGAAGGGCGATAGCGGAAGAGTTCCCGCGGTTAGTTCGCTTCGGCACTGATATCCGGCGCGGTTCGCCTCTGCTCGAGCGCGTAGATCGCGCGCGCCACGTTGCTGACGAGCAGACTATCGGGGGAAAAGCCGCCTTCTCTTAACCGTGAGAGGACTGCTTCGACGTCCGCGTACGTCACATTGCCTTGAGGCACGTTCTCGGCGAGTTTATCGATCTCGCCCGCCAGTGCGACAATCTTCTGTTCCCGAGCGGTAGTTTCGGAGGGTGAGAGTATCTGCGGCCCATGTCGGACAAAGGCCCACGAATGGGTTCTAATTTCCTGAGTGAGCGCCCTGACGGCTTCAGCCAGTTCCTTCAGCGCCGAGATCGATGTTTCGGTCGGGTTCTCGATCCGATATGTCCATCCGCCTTTGATGACCGATTGCATGGGCGGTGGAACCGGTTTCTGTGGGGGCAAAGCGGCCTTATTTCCATTGTTGGACGGCGGTTGCGCCACTGCTGTCTCCCCTTACAAGCCTGTGTCCCAATATGATAGCCGCGGTCGCAAGCGCCAGGATCAAGGCAACAATCAGACTCTGAAATGCTCTGGTCCGGGCTCGAAGCCGCTTTTCGTTGATCCTCTGGTTGTGGACCGCTCCAAGCGTATATTGTTCTATCATCAATGTCTGGGTGTCCTCAATGACCCTCTGCTCAATCTGATCGATTGGATTACCCGATGCTGTGTAATAATTGCGCAAATCCATAACATATCGATATAACTCATTCGGAGAAGACAAATATCGGAGAGGTTTTGCCAAAACGGCCAGCCACAAGAAAACCAAGGAAAACGCGATCACCATCCAAAAAAGAAGTAAGAATAGCCATATAAGGATTGAATAAAAGCCGTCTAATCGGCTTGGAACATCGCCTTTGATGAACACCATGAACGCAAAAATAATGGCGAGGGCCGTAGCCGCGAAGGGCAGGGTCCTGAAGATGTTCTCTTCCTGATCGATTTCCCTCGCGTAGCTCGCGGCCACTATCCTTTCGAGATATTCGTCTCCTTCCACTGCGGCGTTCTCGGTGGAAATGCAGTCTATTCCGCGGCTTGTGCGGTCGGTAATGCGTGGAAATTCTTGGGCAGGCCGGCCTTGGCGATGGCGCCGTATTGGACGACGTCCGGCAACGCGCGGTGCACCAGCTCGCGCACCTGAACCAGCCGGGCGAGGTCGATGCTGGTGGCGAAGCCCATCGCCTCGAGCATGAAGACGAGGTCTTCGATGACGATGTTGCCGGTGGCACCCGGCGCGTAGGGGCAGCCGCCCAATCCGCCGAGCGAAGCGTCGAACGAACGCGCCCCGGCGTTCAACGCCGCCAACACGTTGGCGAGGCCGAGCCCGCGGGTGTCGTGGAAATGGCCGCCGACCGGCAGCGGCGCCACATCGGCCATGACTTGGCGAAACACGCGCTCGACAGCGGCCGGCTGGCCGTAGCCGACGGTGTCGGCGAGCATGATCGCATCGGCCCCGGCCTCGGCCGCCTCGTTCGCGATACGGCGCACCCGGTCCTCGTCGACCGCACCCTCGATCGTGCAGCCGAAAGCGGTGGCGAGCCCGCAGGTCAGCCGCGGCCGCCTGCCCTCGGTGGCGGTATGGCAGAGGGCCACGACGCGGCGGAAATCCTCGACCGACTCGGCGGTCCCGCGGCGGACATTGGCGCGGTTGTGGCCCTCGCTGACCGACAGCACGTAATTCATCTCGTGCACGCCGAGTGCCAGCCCGCGCTCCGCCCCCTTCAGGTTCGGGATCAGCGCCGACACGGTCAGGCCGGGGAGGGTCAGGGCGTGGCGCACCACCGCCTCGGCGTCGGCGAGTTGCGGCAGCAATTTTGGCGGGACAAACGAGCTGACCTCGATCTCGCGCACCCCGGCAGCGTGCTCGGCGTCAAGCCAGGCGATCTTTTGCTCGGTCGGCATGATCTCGGCGAGGCTCTGCAGCCCGTCGCGCATGCCGACTTCGCGGACAAAGACAGGTTCGCGCATTCCCTTCTCCCGATGCTGCTCCACAAAAGCTAGTCCCGCCATGCCGCCGGGGCAACGGTCATGGCGCTGCAGCCGGTTCGCCGAAAGCGCCGCCGCCGCTTGCCGCGCCGGGCAACCGGCCCCACCTTCTCCTCGGCGCCGGCGCGCGGTTCGCGGCGCGCGTGGTGCCGGTCGAGCGGATGAAATGAAGCTCCTTGTCGTCGAAGACGATCGTGAAACCGCCTCCTATCTGGTCAAGGGGCTGGGCGAGAGCGGCTATACCGTTGACCGCGCCGGCGATGGCCGCGAGGGGCTGTTCATGGCGAGCTCCGACGGCTACGACGCGATCGTCCTCGACCGCATGCTGCCGGGGATGGACGGGCTTGCCGTGCTCGGCGCGTTGCGCGCGGCCGAGATTTGCACGCCGGCGCTGATCCTGAGCGCGCTCGGCAGCGTCGACGACCGAGTCAAGGGGTTGCGCGCCGGCGGCGACGACTATCTGGTCAAGCCGTTTGCGTTCAGCGAGCTGTTGGCGCGGGTCGAGGCGCTGCTGCGGCGCGGCGCGGCGGTTGCGGCGACGACGGCGTTGCGGGTCGCCGATCTCGAGCTCGACCTGTTGACTCGGACGGTCAGACGCGCCGGCAAGCAGATCGACGTGCTGCCGCGCGAATTTCGACTGCTGGAATATTTGATGCGCAATTCGGGCCATGTCGTGACCCGCACGATGCTGCTGGAGCACGTCTGGGACTACCACTTCGACCCGCAGACCAACGTCGTCGACGTGCATGTGAGCCGGCTGCGGCAAAAGATCGACAGGAATTTCGAGCGGCCGTTGCTGCATACGGTGCGCGGCGCCGGCTACTGCCTGCGCGCCGACTAGCGACATTCGTCTGCCGCCGCCGCCGATGGTCGCCGAAAAGCTGCTTCTGCCCGCACCGCGGTCGTGGCCTTCGCCGCGGCGGTTTGTGGCGCAGCAGCGGCGGCTGGTGCGCACCCACGCATTTCGTCTCGCCGCGCTCTACTTCCTGGTGTTCGCCGCCTCGGTGCTCAGCGTCCTGTTCTTTGTCTATTGGACCAGCGCCGATTTTGTCGAGCGCCAGACCGAGGCGACGCTCGACGCCGAGATTACCGGGCTTGCCGAGCAATACGCCCAGCGCGGCCTGAGCGGTCTCGTCCAGATTGTGGCCGCGCGCAGCGCCGGCGACCCTGGCGACGCGATGCTGTATTTGGTGACCGACCCCGACGGCCGGCCGCTCGCCGGCAACATCGCGGGCTGGCCGCTCGGGGTGCCGGCGCGCAGCGGCTGGCTGTCCTTTAGCGTCGGGGCCAGGGTCCACGGCCAGGTCGTGACCCACCCGGCGCGCGCCAGCCTGATCATCATGCCCGCCGGCTACCGTCTCCTGGTCGGCCGCGACATCAGCGACGCGGCGGCCTTTCGCGAGCGGGTCAAGCTGACCCTGTTGTGGTCGGGTCTGGCCGCGCTCGGCGTCGGCGTGCTCGGCGGGGCGGCGATGAGCCGCAATCTCTTGCGCCGGGTCGAATTGGTCAACCGGACCAGCGAGCGGGTCATGGCCGGCAATCTCTCGGACCGGGTGCCGCTCGACGGCACCAGCGACGAGTTCGACCTGCTCGCCGCCAATCTCAACCGCATGCTCGACCAGATCGAGCGGCTGATGACGGCGATGCGCGAGGTCACCGACGACGTCGCCCACGATCTGAAGACGCCGCTGGCGCGGCTGCGGGCGCGCCTGGAGCTGGCATTGATCGGCCCGGCCGAAGCGGGCTTGCAGCGCGAGGCGATCCGCGCCGCGATCGAGGAGGCCGACCGCATGCTCGCGACCTTTAACGCGCTGCTGCGGATTGCCGAAGCCGAAGCGGGCGGCGGACTGGATCGGGCCGAGCTCGTCGATCTCGGCGAGGTCGCGCGCTCGGCAGCCGAATTTTACGAGCCGGTGGCCGAAGAAAAAGGATTTACGCTGGAGCTGGCGGTCGAGCCCGGGGTCCAAATTCGCGGCGACCGGCATTTGTTGTCGCAAGCGCTCGCCAATCTGCTCGACAACGCGCTCAAATATTCGGGCGGCGGCCAATTGGAAATCGCGGTTCTCCGCGACGGCGAGCACGCAATCCTTGAGGTGGCCGATCGCGGGCCCGGCATCCCGGCGGCGAGTTGCGAAGTCGTGTTTAATCGCTTTGTCCGGCTCGAGCCGAGCCGCAGCACGCCCGGAAACGGTCTCGGGCTCAGCCTGGTGCGCGCCGTGGCACACCGTCACAACGGGACCGTGACGCTCGCCGACAACCAGCCCGGGTTGCGCGTGCGGCTCGAATTTCCGATGCGCGCGGGCTGACTGTTTGTCCGCCGGCTATTCGTCGGCCTCGCCGGTCATGCCCCGCCGGTCGCGATCTTCGATGCGACGCGCGGTTGCGACCATCATTTCGCGCAGCTCGTGCTGGTCGAGCCCGGCGCTGCGCAGCACAGGCTCCATGACCTCGTCGGCGAGCAGGTCGTCAAGGCTGGGCCGGTAGCGGCAGCAATCGAAATGCCCGTCCATCTGCACCTCCATCCTCTCTGTTCTATGCACCATCAACGTGAAGCGTGACCGCTTTATGTCCTCAGCTCGGAGATTTCGCGGCATTCGTCCATGCCGGCCGCCTTTTTCCCGTCCCAATGGAACCGCGGCTTCGTCAAAACCGGAACCGTGCAACCGTTTTTGCGGGCCCCGGAGATTGCGGTTTGTCACTTTTTTCGGCTCCCGCGGCTGAAGATTTCATTAAGCGTCGGCGCGACCAACGCCGGCGCCGCGCATTGCGCCCGACACAGTTTGACAATTCGTAAATAGGGTCGCATCCGCCCCCGCAAAGGCGGTTAACGGCAGAGCATGCCGTAATTGGCGAATTGGATGTCGAGCGCCGCGATCTGAGCTTTGACGGCCTCGCTCGTCAACGCCGCCAATTCCTCGGTGTGGTGGTAATCGGGCATCAGCGCGGCCAATGCCGGGCTGCGTTCGGTCGCCGGGTGGAAATAGATCTCGCTGACCCCCCCCGGCAAATTCGGCAGCAGCCGGAGCACGCGTTTCTCGACCATCCTGCCGCTCCAGGCGAGCCCAAAGACATGGTCGTTGACCGCGAGCCCGGCATGCCGCAGGCGCCGACGCAGCCGCTCGACCCATGGCCGGTATAAAGGCGGGCGGGCGCGCTCCTGCGGGAACGCGGCGCGCAATGCCGCCACCGGCTCGGCCGGCACCCGCATCGCCTTCATGCCGTAGTCGCGGCCGATCGCGAGGATCAGGGCGGCGACCGTCGGGTGGAGGTGCATGTGCTTGTGGGTGTTGACGTGGTCGAGCGCGAGGCCGGTCGCGGCAAAGGCCTCGAACTGGGCGCGGATTTCCCGCGCCAGCTGCCGCCTGATCTCGGGCAGGCAGAAAAACCGCAGACCGGCGCGCGCCATGTTCGGTTCGAACCGGCCGTCGGCGCCGACCAGCCCCGCCACCGCCGGGGACGGCGACACCGGGCAGCCATCGACCAGCACCAGGTGCAGCCCGACATGCAAGCCCGCCAGCCGCCGCGCCCGGACCACCGCATCGGTCGCCGCCGGAGCGCCGACCATCAGGCTCGCCGTCGACAGAATGCCGTGGCGACATGCCTCCTCGACCGCGCTGTTGACCGCGGGGTCGAGACCGAAATCGTCGGCGCAGACGATCAGGCGTCGCACGGCTCGGCTCGCGGCGGGGATCGACGGCATCGGTCGTCAGGCCGCGCCGGCTCGCGCGCCGCGGGTGACGCTCTCGATCAACAGGCCAAGACAGCCGCAAACCAGCACGGCGCCGCCGACGAGCGGGTCAAAACCGAAGAAGTGGACTGCCGCCGCCGCGGCGGCGACGACCGCCAGAATTCCGATCGTCAGCCATGTATCGCCGACAAACATGCCGATCAATTCGACGGCAAGCTCCTTGATCATGTTCCCGGCTCCTTGATCTGCTTCATCGGGCAAACGCCATGCCGGAGCGGCGGGCGAGGGCCGACCCGATCAGCCCCGCGGCAAGAAACAGGACTACAAACATCAGCAGCGCCAAATCCTGGCCGGGCCATCTGATTCCCAGGCCTTCGCCGGTCCAGAACACGCCAAAGGCGGACAGCATGACGCCGACGCCGAATTTGAGCGTGTTCTCCGGCACCCGCGACAATGGCCGGCGGAGCACGGCGCCCGCGGCCAGAACCATGACGCAGGCCGCAGCCGCGCCAAGGGCGGCCGGCCACAGCAGTCCGCGCCCGGCGCCGACCGCGATCACGATAAAGACCACTTCGAGGCCTTCGAGCAGAACCGCCTTCATCGCCGCGACCCCGGCGGCCCAGCCGAGATTGCGCTGCCGCCGCCGCCCCTGTTCGTCCAACTCGGCGGCATGGGCCGAATAGATCGCCTCCTCGTCGTGCAGCGGAATGACGCCCGCCGACCGCAGCGACGCCTTGCGCAGCCAGCCCATCCCGAACAACAGCAGCAGGATGCCGATGGCGAGCTGCAGCGCCGCAACCGGGATGCGATCCAACAGCGGGCCGAGCGCCGCGACGAGCCCTCCCAGCACCGCCAGGCCGGCGGCGACGCCCAGTGCCGCCGGGCGCCAGCCGCGCAATGTCGCGACCGCGAGCACGATCGTAAAGGCTTCGACCACCTCGACGAGCGAGGCGGCAAAAGCGGCGCCGACAGCAGGTGCGGCAGTCGACCACATCAGCATTGTTTTCGTCCCCTCAACAGCCCGACTCGAAAAGATTGTGAAAGACCAAACCCCTGGCCGTCATTTCCGGGAAAGCAGGAACCCGGGACCCGCCCCCCTGTTCGGGCCAGGGGCAAGCTCTGGACCCCGGCTTTCGAGGCGGTAATCCAATTGACGTTGGTTCAACAAAGTTTCTCGCTTTCCCGGCGAAGGCCGGGACCCATTCCTCCGCCGCTCCGCATTTGCCCTGATTTGGCGATCCTGTAGCATGATGGAAAACGCGGAACTTGCGACCGCTGTGGGTCCCGGCCTTCGCCGGGAAGGCGGAAAAAGGGATTTGCTGTGAGCGCGACCACTCGACGCCGATTGGATCACAGCCGCTTTCGCGGGGGTGATGGAGCGATGTTGAGATTGTTCGCCTCATTTCGGTTCAGACGCTCAGCACCATTCCCGGCGGCGTCAGCGGTTCTCGTCATGGGCGTCAAAGACCTGCTGCGCATATTGGTCGAGCAGGCTTTCGCAGCGCTTCAACCGTTCCGCCGCTTCACCGGCGAGCGCGCCGCCGTAAAAATCGAGCTTTCCGATCTTTTCGAGCCAGCCCTGCAGCTTTTTCAGGTCGAGGTCGTTTTCTTCGAGCTCGGCATAGGTGAAGTGCCGGACCGCCGTTTCCTTGCCGATTTCGGCTTCGAAATCGTCGCATTTGTCGATGAGCTCGCGGTAGGCGTCGTCGCGGTCGGCCTTGAAACGGGCGACGACCTTGTCCTGCTGGGCACGGTCGAGGGCCATGGTTTCGAGGATCACCGCGTCGCCGCCCATTTCGGCGATGTCGTTCTCGGTCATCTTCAGCCGCCGCGCATGGTCGTCGGTCTTGGGCAGCAGGCACACCCCGTTTTGCAGGTAGACCGCACCCATGCCCTTTAGCCGCCGCCACATCGCGACCCGCTTCGACGCCGGTTCCGGCGGCACCTTATAGGCGATCAGCAACCATCGATCTGCTTCCATGGATCGCAGATAATGTTACGGCCGTTACATTCAAGATGAGCCGCCAGCATTGGCCAAAATGTTTTAGGCGCATGGTACGATCATGCTGCGGTAGAGATAGCTGCGGCCGCGCGCACCTTCCCTGTTCCGCCGCGACCCAAGCCGTCCACCCCCTCGGCACCGCCTGAATTCCCGTCGAACCGGGAAACAACCACGTATTTCGCCCGAGCGATCTCCGATTTGGTGTATTGCAACAGCTTGCAGCCAAATTCCCGACACGATAGCCGGGAATTTTTTGACTTAACCGGGATTTCTTTTTGCCGAACCGGGAAAATCACGGTTTCTCAAAAGGCTCCTTCATAGCCCAGGCCCGATCATGCCGACGACCCCCGCCGCCACCGGCGATTGCCGCCCACACCACCCCGCGCGCGCCCTCGCGGTTCATCAGCATGCCTCTCTCGCCACACCCCGCGATCGGACTGGAGGCACAACGATATGATACGAATATGGCAATTCCATCGTCGCCATTCGCCCGAGACGGCAGCACCTGGCCGATGCCGCGGCCGCGCGATCAACGACGGCAAAGACGCACAAGGCGGCCCACGCGAACCTCGGCAGCACCGCCCGCCGCATAACCGGGTTATGGAAAAATCGCCTGCATGAACCTACGGGCGACGGGCCTAAAACACGGTTACTGTACAGCACACTTACGGGTGTACCGACTCTTGGTCTTCATCATCAACATCGAAGGCGGGTTCCGCCTCGTCCATAAACGGATCATACGTCACCAGCTGGCGTTTCATGACACGCTCTATTCGAGAGTCAATAATTGTATACTCATTGGCAGGTTTTCCGCCTAGGGCACCCTCTGCCGCGCGAGTTCCCGTCAGCTTAACTATGCCTGCATTCTCCCATGATTGAATACGCGTCCGCGCCGACTGCGCTCCGACACGGAATGTCAACTGCACGTCCTTGTTCGTAAATATTGACCTATTGAGCCGAAAAATTTGACCGAGGAGCCGTTCTCCATAAATCGTAGTGATAACATCGGTGACGTACTTATCCAAGCCAGCTTCGATGGACCCAGCGCTCAACAGAATGTCCTCAGTGGCGGCAGCGTGCAGAATGTCGTGCTCTCTGATGATTACATCCATCAGACGAATCAGCTCTCTGGGCGACCTCATCGATATTCCGATAAGGTCTTTGTATACCTGGTCGGCATCCACACCGTGCGCAAGCAGCCCCGAAAACTCTAATCGCCCATCTGAATAAAAGCGGATTTGTTTGTTCAACATAAGGGCAAAAAAGTCGTCATCCCACGATACGGTTGCATGGCCTATCTTATCCAAGCGCACATGATATTTGTCGTCTTCGAAGAATCCTTTTACCCGATCCCAAAGAAAAAATATCCATGCGAAGCCCTCGACCTCCATCAACTGTACCCTAGACAGCAGGGGATGAATAAGTGCTGCCGTCTGGTTCGCCGAGTTGCTGGTCGCTTCGGTCTCGTCCACTTTGTCAATCAAAGTTGTGACACCTGAAAAATGAAATATTTGCGCGAAATCCACGAGGCGTCGTAACAACAATATAGAATTGAAGTCGTCAGAATCACGTCGAGCTATTGTAGCGGTTACGTCACTGGCAATACTGGCGTTTGCATCGGTGTATTTCCGGGACAATGCATCAGTTATCGTACCAATAAGGCGCGCTATTGGCTCCCAGCGTCTCTCTACCCACAATTTACTTTTGGACAAAAATGCTTGATTTAGGAGTACCATTGCGTCTCGAACCGACTTTTCGCGTCTCGCGGGCGGTCGCGACAGGTAGTAGTCCTTCAGCAACCTATAGCATAACGTGCTCTCCTCATCATTCATTGCCTCCAAAAAAACGGTTCTATCGCCATCGTCCAATGCACTTAGCCACGCT
>CAVQJP010000016.1:720000-1021868 GCA_963712825.1 uncultured Alphaproteobacteria bacterium | reverse complement strand
CTGTTCTGAATCTGCTGCAGCACGAAATTCGGAAACAACGACAGAATTTGTGTCGTGGTGTCGTCGCCGAACTCTTCTGTCATGGACAGAAAGGCGGGATCGGCAAGCCGGAAATTCTCGTGCAGTGACGGGATGCCGGCATAGAGCTCGTCCGATGCGGCGGCGCCGACGCGGTCGATCTTGTTGCGGGTGTAGCTCGCGTGGTGCGCCCCGTTCTCGGCGATGTCGACCCCGCCCTCCGAGGTCAGACGCGACATGCGGAACGTCGTAAAAAAGCTGTGGAGCAATGTCGCGTGATAGGTGTCGCGCACATTCTCGAAATAGAGCTTCCAATTGTTGTGCAGAATTTGCGAGGTGGTTCCCAAGACCTTGGGCGTGCCGTGCAAAACCCGATGGATGCGCGACCCGATCAGATTGCCGACATAGTCGCCGAGCGGCGGCGCATCCGGCGACAAGGTGCCGAATACGAGGTCGCCGAAGCGGTCGACGCGCAGTTTTTGGAGGCCGTGGTCTTCGAGGCGGAAGCTCGCCGGCATGCCGCCCTTGCCGGCAACACCGCGCCGAAACGCGACGCTGTCGAGATTGCCTTCGAGGTCGTATCGCCAGGCGTGGTAGACGCAGGTCAGGTTGTCGGCGTGGCCGCGCCGCTTCAGGCAGACGAGGTTGCCGCGATGGGCGCAGCGGTTGACCATCGCATGCAACGCCCCGTCATTGCCGCGGGCAACAATGACCGGGGTTTCGCCGAGAAACGTCGTCAGATAGTCGCCGGGCTGGGGCAGTTCGCCGGCGAGGGTCAGAAACTGCCAGGTCGGCCCGAGAAAGACGCGGGCCAGTTCCTCGCGATAGATTTCCGGATCGGAAAACACGCGGTAGGGAACGCGGGCGTTGCCCTCGATCGGCCACTGCAATGCGGGCTGCTGTTCCATTTCGTGTCTCCGCTCCGGCATGCTCCTCAGAGCCGCCGAGTTTGCTCCGGCGCGCCGCTCCCCGCAACGGCGGGCGCAGCGCTCAAACCCGGCGCGCGGCCATGATCATCCACTTGAACCGCACGTCAATGGCGCGCTGCTGAGCACCTCCAGCCCGGCCAGCCCCTTTGCGGTGCCTTGCAAAGCGGTCGCCGGAGCCGCTCAGCCGGGATGCGGGCCGGTGTCGCCGCGCACCGCGCGCTGCAGATAGCCGACGGCGGCGTCGAGCTGCGCATCTTTGGTGGTGCCGATGATCAGCGGCTTGATCGGGTGCTCGCCGGTGTCGCTGCCCGCCAGCGACGCTGCCGCCGCGGCGCTCAGCTGCCCGTTCAGCGACCCGGTGTTCTTGAAAGCCCCGTAAAGGTCGCTTTCATGGCTCAGCACCGCGTTCGCGACCTGTTCGCTCTTCGGCAAGGTGACGACCATGTCGGGGGTGATGCCTTGGCCCTGGATCGAGCGTCCCGACGGCGTGTAGTAGAGCGCCGTTGTCAGCCGCAACGCGCCGTGCCCCTCGATCGGGATGATCGTCTGCACCGAGCCCTTGCCAAAGCTGCGCGTGCCCATGACGGTGGCTCGGTGGTCGTCCTGCAAGGCGCCGGCGACGATCTCGGCGGCCGAGGCCGAGGCGCTGTTGACCAGCACGACCATCGGGACGCCGGGGATCAGATTGCCCGCGACCGGGGCGCGGTAGACGCGGTCGTCGTCGCGGTTGCGGCCCTTGGTCGTGACCACAACGCCGCCGTCGACAAATTCGCCGGTCACGTCGACGGCCGCATCGAGCAGACCGCCCGGGTCGTTGCGCAGGTCGAGGACAAAGCCGTTCAGGCGCCCGTGCGCCTGCGCCTTCATTTTGGCGATCGCGTCGGCGAGCTCGGTCGCGGTGTTTTCGGTGAAGGTCGTGACCCGGGCATAGCCGATCTTGTCGCCCCTCAGCGCCGCCTTGACCGAGACGACGCGGATGACGTTGCGGGTCAGGGTCACGTCGAAAGGCGGCCGGTCGGCGCGCGCGATTTCCAAAGTCACGCGAGACCCGGGCGCGCCGCGCAGCCGCTTGACGACGGTCTCGACATCCATGCCGGTGGTGGCGAGCCCGTCGATCTTTACGATCCGGTCGCCAGGCTCGATCCCGGCATTGGCGGCGGGTGTGCCGTCGATCGGCGAGATCACCTCGGGCACCTTGCCCTCCAAGGTCAGCTCGATGCCGATCCCGCCAAACTGGCCGCGGGTGACGGCGGTCATCTGCTGGTACTGATCGGCATCCATGTAATCGGAATGCGGGTCAAGCCGGGTCAGCATGCCTTTCAGCGCGTCCTCGGTCAGGTCGTCGCCGTTGACCGGCTCGACGTAATTCCGCTGCACCACCCGCGCGACATCTTGCAGCAACCCAAAATCGGCGGGGTCAATCGACGCGGACGATGCGGCGGAGCCGGCCCCGGCGCTGTTGCAGCCGTAAAGCGAAAGCGAGATCAGCGCGGCGGCGGTCGCCCTGGCGACCAGATGGGGCAGGCGTGACATAGCGATCATCGGAGCCTTTGCGGCAAGACGGCCCGTCCCGCGACGGGTCTAGAACGGGGTCCCGGGGGGTCTCTGCCGCCGCCTCGCCGGAGCGCAGCCGAACAGTGATCCGGTCGCCGCAGAATGTAGTCTTCCGGCCGCCGGCGTCCAGGGGCACGGAGCCGCGGGGGCACTGGGGCACGGCCCGGACATTGGTTTCCGCGCGCCGCGGTTCGAGTCTATAACACCGCCAGGTGGCTCGGATGGAGGAACTGTCGCGATGAGGACGGGGATGGCGGCCGATCGGCTGACGGTGCAGGGGATCGAGCTTGAGGTGCTGCGCCGCGGCGCCGGACGCCCGATTTTGCTGCTGCACGGTTTCGACACGGTCGACCCCGAGGCGCCGTTTCTCGATCGGCTGGCGCGCCACGGCGAAGTCGTCGCCCCATCCGCGCCCGGTTTTGGCAATACGCCGCGGCCCGAGAATTTCGACACGGTCTACGACCTCGTCCATCTTTATCTTGCGGTGCTGAGGGCGTTGCCGGCGGACAAGACAACCGTGATCGGCCTCTCGTTCGGCGGCTGGCTTGCGGCCGAGGTCGCGGCTGCCTGCAGCCACCGGATCGACAAGCTCGTCCTGGTCGACCCGGTCGGCATCAAGATCAGCGACCGCGAGACGCCGGACATCCTCGACATTTTCAACAAGTCGCCCGACGAGGTGCGGCGCCGCAGCTGGCACGACCCCGACCGTTGCGCCCCCGACTACAACGCGATGTCGGACGAGGCGCTGGTCGTCCATGCGCGCAACCGCGAGGCGCTTTGTCTTTATGCGTGGCACCCTTATATGTACAACCCGCAATTGCCGCGCTGGCTCGGCGCGATCGACGTGCCTACCCTGGTGCTGTGGGGCGAGAGCGACGGCGTGGTAAGGCCCGAATACGGACGCGCCTATGCCGGGATGATCCCGGACGCCCGGTTCGAGCCGATCGCACGCGCCGGCCATCACCCCGAGATCGAGCAGCCCGAGGCTTTCGCCGACCACGTCGCCCGCTTTCTGGCGCGGTAAACCATCGCGGCGGTTGCGGCGTTGCGCTTTGAAAAGCGCCTGCCGCAAAGACGCGCGAGCCGCCCTCGACGCTACTCTTCCGGGAATTAGCGGCGCCGGCGAATACGGTTGCGCTTGACCCGAACGGTCTGGCGCGCCTATATGAGGCCGCTCCGGCCGGATGGCAGAGTGGTTATGCAGAGGACTGCAAATCCTCGTACAGCGGTTCGATTCCGCTTCCGGCCTCCAGGAAGGATATGCATCGGTCCGTGCATCGCCTCTGATCCCCGGTAGCTCAGTTGGTAGAGCAGGCGGCTGTTAACCGCCTTGTCGCTGGTTCGAGTCCGGCCCGGGGAGCCACCTTTGCAAAACGGCTGCCGGCGACACCGCCGGCGGCGCGTCTCCCAAAATAGGCTTGTTGTCGGCATGCCCTGCATTCCCGCCATCCGCGCCGGGCGGGGAATGCACGTGACTGGCGCGCGCCGGGCCATAGCCGAGACCCTGCGCGCGTCTTTCGGTTTGATCGCTGCCTCGGGATCGACTTCTTTCGTTTTTTGTTCGTTGAAGACAGCGCTCCCGCCCCTGCACTACGGGGAAGACGGCATCACACCCATTCCGATGCGCACGGCTTCGGGTCTGGCATTGGCGGCCGGCATCGCTCCGGCGGCAGCAATGATCGCGACACGACGCTGTTCGGAATTGCCTACCGGACATTAACCAGGCAACAGGTCCGTCGTGTCACCCACCCCTCCCTCGCCCGCCGACCTCGACCATCAGTCGTCAACTCATTTTTGGACCCCGAATTGGACGCCGGCGCTGATGGCGCTGGCCGAAGCAGCGCTTCCCGACTTCCTGCAACGCCAGCGCTGGTATCCGGCGAAGGATGCCGGCCGACCCGAAGCAGCACTTTTGGCGCTGCTGCCGTTTGCGGTGTCGGGCGTGACGGTGCCGGAAGCGCCCCGGGCGGTCGCGGTATGGCGGGTGACACCGCCCGGGCAGCCGCCGATGCGCCTCTTTGTGCCGCTGGCGCTGGTCGCGGCGGGCGAGGCCCCCGATGCGCCGGAGGTGATCGCGACAGTGCCGGCGCAAGCCGGTCGGGGCGAACGCCGGCTGGTCGAAGCTTTTTCCCAGGATGCCTTTGTCCGCGCCTGGATCGAGCTGCTGTTGCGCGGGGACGAGGCGGCGTCGGCCGGGCTGCGGCTGCATACCGGCAGCACCGCGCAGCTGGCACATGCCGGTCTTGACGCCGGCGGCGACTGGACCATCCGCCGCAGCAGCGCCGAGCAGTCGAACACGTCGATACGCATTGGCGACGGCGGGATTTTGAAGGTCCTCAGAAGGCTCGAGAACGGGGTTCACCCCGAGCTGGAGATGGGCCGTTTTCTGACCGAGACGGCCGGGTTCGCGGCGACCCCGCGCTTGCTTGGCTGGACAGAACTGGACGGCGCCGACAGCGACGTCGCGGTAACGCTTTCGATCCTGCAATCCTTTGTTCCGAACAGGGGCGACGGCTGGTCCTGGGTGGTGGCGCGGCTTGCGCAAGCCGCCGAACCCAGCGCGGCCGGCGCCGAAGCGCTCGACGAAGTCACGGTTTGGCTCGGCGCCCTTTCCCGGCGCACCGCCGAGATGCACGCGGCGCTGGCGATCGACACCGCGGATCCGGCATTCCGGCCGGAGCCGGTCGAGAGCGCCGACTTCGAATCCTGGGTGGCGGCGGCGCGGGCCACGGCCGAGCGCGCGCTCGACGGTCTCGGCGCGCGCCGCAGCGGACTCGACCCGGCGACGCGAAGCCTGGCCGAGGCGATTTTCGCGCGCCGCGACGAAGTGCTCGAGCGCCTGCGGGCAATGCTCGGAACGGCGCCGTCATTGGCGAAAACGCGCAGCCACGGCGACTACCATTTGGGCCAAGTCCTGGTCGCCGACAGCGGCCCGGTCATTGTGGATTTCGAGGGCGAGCCGCTGCGTCCATTGGCGGAACGGCGCGCCAAGCACGCAGCTTTGCGCGACGTCGCCGGCATGCTGCGCTCGCTCGCTTATGCCGCGGCAGCGGCTGAACGGGCGTTGCCGCCGGGTCTGCCCGCGGCCGAGCGCCAGGCAATTCATGAGCGGCTCGCGGCCTGGGAGGCAGGGGCGTCGCGGAGTTTTGCCGACGCCTACTTCGCGGCGGCGCGGGGTGGCCGATTCTGCCCCGAGGACCGCGCCGAGGCCGACCGGGTCGTGCGCTTTTTCATGCTTGAGAAGGCGCTCTACGAGATCTCGTACGAGCTCGCCAATCGGCCGGACTGGCTCGCGATCCCACTGCGCGGGCTCCTAAAGCTGCTCGACGTGGGGACGCCGCCCGCCGCGACGCGCCGGCATCGGATGCCGTTCGGCGCCGAATTGCAGGCCGACGGCCGCGTGCGCTTTCGCCTGTGGGCGCCGCCGCACCCCGAGGTCCGGCTCGAGCTCGACGACGCGACGATGCCGATGCAACCCGTCGGCGACGGCTGGCACGAGATCGTCACCGATGATGCCCGCGCCGGCGCGCGCTATCGCTTTGTGCTGCCTGACGGGTTGAAGGTCCCGGACCCGGCCTCGCGCCGGCAGCCGGAGGACGTGCATGGGCCGAGCGAAGTCGTCGACCCGGCGGCCTATCGTTGGGAGGATGCCGGTTGGCGCGGCCGACCGTGGGCGGAAGCGGTCGTCTACGAGCTCCACATCGGCGCCTTCACGCCCGAAGGGACGTTCCGCACCGCGGCCGCCAAGCTCGATCACCTGGCGGCGCTCGGCGTCACCGCGATCGAGATCATGCCGATCGGCGACTTTCCCGGCCGCCGCAACTGGGGCTACGACGGCGTCCTGCCTTACGCGCCCGATTCTTCGTACGGCCGGCCCGAGGATTTGAAGGCGCTGGTCGATGCCGCTCACGCCCGCGGGCTGATGGTGCTGCTCGACGTCGTCTACAACCATTTCGGGCCGGAGGGCGCCTACATCCACCCGATCGCGCCGCAGACCTTTACCGACCGCCACAAGACGCCGTGGGGGGCCGCGGTCAATTTCGACGGACCGCACAGCCGGCCGGTGCGCGAGCTCGTGATCCACAACGCGCTTTATTGGATCGAGGAGTACCATTTCGACGGGCTGCGGCTCGACGCGGTCCACGCGATCCTCGACGACAGCCCGAAGCACCTTTTGGAGGAGCTGGCCGAGCGCGTGCGCGCCGCGGCGGTCGGCCGGCATGTTCACCTCGTGTTGGAGAACGAAGAGAATCATGCGGGTCGTCTGGTGCGCCGGTCGAACGGCGCGCCGCGCTGGTACACGGCGCAGTGGAACGACGACGTCCATCACGTGCTGCATGTCGCGGCGAGCGGCGAGACCACGGGCTACTACGCCGACTACCACGGCGACACCGAGAAGCTCGGCCGCGCTCTGGCGCAAGGGTTTGCATTTCAGGGCGAGCTGATGCCCTACCGCGGGCGGCCACGCGGCACGCCCAGCGCCGAACTGCCGCCGACTGCGTTTGTTTCCTTCATCCAGAACCACGACCAGGTCGGCAACCGCGCGTTCGGCGACCGCATCACCGATTTCGCGCCGGAGGCGGCGGTGCGCGCGATCGCAGCGGTCTACCTGCTGCTGCCGCAAATCCCAATGCTGTTCATGGGCGAGGAATGGGCTGCCGCCCAGCCCTTTCCGTTCTTTTGCGATTTTGGGCCGGAGCTGGCCGATGCGGTACGCCAGGGCCGGCGCGACGAGTTTGCGCGCTTTCCGGAATTCCACGACCCGGCGATGCGCGAGCGCATCCCCGACCCGATGGCCGAGGCGACCTTTGCCGCCGCCAAGCTCCGCTGGGAGGACATCGCGCGGGCGCCGCATGCCGGCTGGCTCGATTGGTATCGCCGGATATTGGCGGTGCGGCATGCCGAGATCGTGCCGCTTTTAGCTGCGATCGGCGCCGGCGGGCGTTACCAGGTGGTTGGCGACAGGGCGGTAATCGTCCGCTGGGCCATCGGCTGCGGCGGCACCCTGGTGCTGATGGCGAACCTGTCAGGCAAACCCGCAGCGTTTCCGGCCGAGCCCGGGCGCGTGCTGTGGCGGGAAGGCGAGATCAACGAGCGCGGCGGCTTTGGCCCGTGGGCGGTGCGCTGGTCCATCGACGCGGGCGGGAGCGGGCATACGCAGGACGCGGCGCTTGACGAGCTTGCGCGGCGGATGGGCATCGAAGCCGAATACCGCAATGCGCGGGACGAGCCGGTGCGCACCGCCCCGGAAACCAAGCGCCGGCTGCTCGCGGCGATGGGGGTGAAGGCCGCCGACGAGACGCAGGCCCGCGCAGCGCTTGACGAGCTCGACCGCGCCGACTGGCTCGACCCGCTGGCGCCGGTCGCGGTTGTGCGGAGCAACGGCGGGCCGCCGAGCGTGGACCTGGTCTTGCCGGAGGGCACGGCGGCGGTCGCATGGCGTCTGACCCTGGAGGACGGATCCGAACGGTGCGGACGCGCGGCGTTCGAGCGGCTGCCCCTGCTTGCCACCCGCACCGTCGACGGGCGCCGGCTGGAGCGCCGCCGGCTCATGCTCGAAGACGACGTGCCCTTGGGCTATCACCGGCTGACGGTCGACGATGGCGCGGCGTTACTGACCCTCGTCGTCACCCCCGGCCGATGCTGGCTGCCCCCTGCCCTCGCCGCAGGCCGCCGGTTATGGGGGGTTGCGGCACAGCTCTATCTGCTGCGCTCGGCCACCGATTGGGGCATTGGGGATTTTCATGATCTGCGCCGACTGGTCGACCTTGCCGCCGATCACGGCGCCGACGTGATTGGCTTGAACCCATTGCACGCGATGTTTCCCGACGACCCCGAGCACGCAAGCCCCTATTCGCCGGCAAGCCGGCTTTTGCTGAACATTCTTAATATCGACGTTGCCGCCGTGCCCGAATTGCGCCATTGCCCCGAGGTCAGGGAGCTGATCGTTTCGGCCGCGTTCCGCCGGCGCGTGGACTCCTGCCGGGCAAAGCACTTGGTGGACTATGCCGCGGTTACCGAGATCAAGCTCTCTGTCCTGGAAAAATTGTTCCACTCGTGCCGGGCCGCAGACGATTCGGCACGCTGGCGCGCCTTTGAGGCGTTTCGGCGCGAGCGCGGCGAGGTGCTGGAGCGTAATTGCCTGTTTTTGGCGCTGCGCGACCATTTCGCCCACGAGCGGCCCTCGCATGCCGACTGGCACAGCTGGTCCGAGGAATACCGCGACCCGGCCTCACCCGCGGTCGCGCGTTTTGCGAACGAGAACCGGGACCAGCTGGATTTTCTCGCTTGGTTGCAATGGGTCGCGGACGAGCAGCTCGGCGCCGCCGCCAAAGCCGCCAAGGAGCGCGGCATGGCGGTCGGGATTTACCGCGATCTGGCGGTGGGCGCCGACCGCGCCGGCGCCGAGACCTGGGCCGACGCGGCGGCGGTCGTGTCGGATGCGCAGGTCGGGGCGCCGCCCGACATCCACAATCCGGCCGGCCAGGATTGGGGGCTCCCGCCGTTTAACCCGCGGGCATTGCGGGCCGAGCGATATCAGGCCTTTATCGAGCTGGTCCGCGCCAATATGCGCCATGCCGGCGGGCTGCGGATCGATCATGTGATGGGCTTGCAACATCTCTATTGGGTACCGCAGGGACAACAGCCGTCGGCCGGCGCCTATGTGCGCTATCCGATCGAGGATCTGGTCGGGATTCTGGCGCTGGAGAGCCATCGCCACCAATGCCTTGTCGTCGGCGAAGACCTCGGGACCGTGCCCGCAGGGTTCCGCGAGCGGATGACCGAGGCAAACATCCTCTCCTACCGCGTCCTCTACTTTGAGCAGGAGCCGAAGACCAGTGCGTTTCTGCCGCCGAGCGCCTATCCGACGCCGGCGGTCGCGGTGACCGGCAGCCACGACCTGCCGACCCTGCGCGGTTGGTGGGAGGGGCGCGACCTCGATCTGAAGGAGCGCCTTGGCCTGTTTCCGCAGCCCGGAGAAGCCGCGCGCCAGCGCCAGGCCCGGGAGCGCGACCGGCTTCAGCTGCTGCGCGCCCTCCGCCGCGAGGGATTGCTGCCGGCCGACGGCGGCGAGCCCGACATCCCGACCCTGGCGCGCGCGGCGCACGCCTTTCTGGCGCGCACGCCGTCGCTGTTGGCGATGGCGCAGATCGACGACCTGACCGACGAGGCCGACCCGGTGAACGTCCCGGCGACCTCGGACGAGCACCCCAACTGGCGGCGCCGGCTGTCGCTGACCTTGGAGGAATTGGCGACCCGCCCGCGCTTTCTCGACATCGCCGAGATTTTCCGGTCGGAGCGCGAAAAGCACAACCCGGACGAAAAGACCGGGCATGTCTGAGGCTGTTCCGACACCCGTCCCGCGGGCGACCTACCGCCTGCAATTCCACAAGGGGTTTGGTTTCAAGGACGCCGCCGCCCTCGCCCCTTATCTGGCGCGCCTCGGGATCAGCCACGTTTACGCCTCCCCCTATCTGAAGGCGCGGCCGGGCAGCACCCATGGGTACGACATCGTCGACCACGGGCGGCTCAACCCGGAGCTTGGCGACGAGACAGCCTTTAGGGCAATGGTCGCCGCCTTTCGCGGCAATGGTCTCGGACAGGTGCTGGATTTCGTGCCCAACCACATGGGCGTCGGCGGCTCCGACAACCCGTGGTGGCTCGATGTGCTCGAATGGGGGCCGTCTTCCGAATATGCGGGCTGGTTCGACATCGACTGGGACCCGGACCGGCGCTATCTGCATGAAAAGCTGCTCGTTCCCTTTCTCGGCGACCAATACGGCGCGGTGCTGGAAGCGGGCCAACTCGAGCTGCGTTTCGACGCGCAGACCGGCGGGTTTGCGATATGGGCTTACGACACCCACAAATTGCCGATCTGCCCGCTGCATTACGCCCGCGTGCTCGGTGACGACCACCCAGAGCTGGAGCGCCTGGGTGACGCGTTTTCGAATCTGCCGGAATGGCGACCGCGTATCGCCCAGCGCGCCAAGGATTTGCAGGCCGAGCTCGGCACCCTGGCGCAGGAGCGCAGCGACCTGCGGCAGGCGATCGAGGCGGCGGTCGGCCATCTCAACGGCGAGCCCGGCCGGCTCGAAACCTGGCGGCGCCTGGAGGCGCTGATCGAGGACCAGCATTGGCGGGCGGCGCATTTCCGCGTCGCCGCCGATGACATCAACTACCGGCGTTTTTTCAATATCAACGAGCTCGCCGGCTTGCGCATGGAATTGCCGGAGCTGTTCGACCATGCCCATCGCCTCGCCTTCGAGCTGTTGCGCGACGGCGTTCTGGACGGCCTGCGCATCGACCATGTCGACGGTCTGCTTGACCCGAAGGGCTATCTGGTGCGGCTGCGCGAGAAGGCGCCCCGCCCCTTTTATCTGGTCGTCGAGAAAATTCTTGCCCGTCACGAGGCATTGCGCGAGGACTGGCCGGTCGAGGGCACAACCGGGTACGAGTTTGCCAATCTCGTTCTTGGTCTGCTCGTCGATTCTGCCGGTGAAGAGGGCTTAACCCGAGCCTGCGTCGAGTTTGCCGGCGAGCGCGGCGCCTTCGACGCAATCGTCCGCGACTGCAAAATCCGCATCATGCTCAATGAAATGGCGAGCGAGCTCAATGTCCTCGCCCGCGACGCGGCCCGCATAGCGCGGCAAAACCCGCGCACGTCAGACTTTACCCGCAACATCCTTCAACGCGCGCTGAAGGAGGTTGTCGCCTGCTTCCCGGTCTACCGGACCTATGTCGACGGCGCCGCCCTGCCGACAGAGGCCGACCGGCGGGACATCGATTGGGCATTGGCCCATGCGCGCCGCAACGAAACCGATGTCGACCCGAGTGTTTTCGATTTCTTGCACCGGCTGCTGACGACCGATTTGGTGGCCGAGCCGCGCAGCGGCTTCAGCAGGCAAGGCGTGGTGCGCTTTGCGATGCGGGTCCAGCAATACAGCGGCCCGGTTATGGCCAAGGGATTGGAGGACACCGCGTTCTATCGCTACAACCGCTTTGTCGCGCTGAACGAGGTCGGCGGCAACCCCGACGGTTTCGGGGTGAGCCTGGCCGCGTTTCACCGGGCCAATGCGCAGCGCGCCGAGCGCTGGCCGCACGCGATGCTGAGCACCTCCACCCACGACACCAAGCGCGGCGAAGACACAAGGGCGCGGCTCGCGGTGTTGTCGGAGCTGCCCGACGAATGGGCGCGGCAGGTCCAAACCTGGAGCCGGATCCTGCGCGCCCGCCGCGGCGACGTCGAGGGGACCGCACCGCCCGACCGCAATGACGAATACCTGTTCTACCAGCTGCTGGTCGGCGCCTGGCCGGCCGAGCTGACCGGCGTCGAGGACCCCGACCCCGAGCAGGTGCGCGCCTTCGCCGAGCGGATCGAAGGAGCAATGACGAAGTCGCTGCGCGAGGCAAAGCTGCACTCCACCTGGGCGTCGCCCGACGTGGCCTATGAGGAGGCGATGCTGGGCTTTGTGCGCGACGCGCTCGACACCTCCCGGGCCAACGCGTTTCTCGGCGTCTTTTTGCCGTTTCAGGAGCGGATCGCCCGGCTCGGAATGCGCAATTCGCTGGTGCAGACCGCGTTGAAGCTGACCTTGCCGGGAATGCCGGATATCTACCAGGGTGCGGAGCTATGGGATCTGAGCCTTGTCGATCCCGACAACCGGCGCCCGGTCGATTACCGCACCCGGATCGAGCTGCTGGCGCAGATCTCGGCGTCGCTGCAGAAAAACCGAGGTGCTGCGATGCTGGCAATGCTCGCAGACTGGCGCGACCCGCGCATCAAGCTGGCGGTAACCGCGACCCTGCTGGACTACCGCCGCGGCCACCCGCGGCTGTTCTCCGAGGGCGGATACGAGCCGCTGGCTGCGACCGGCCCCAAGGCCGACCAGGTCTGCGCCTTTGCCCGGAGCCATGACAGCGCAGCGCTGATCGTCGCCGCGGTCCGCTTCCCGGCGCGGCTCGATGGCGACCAGGACTGGACCGGGACCGCGATACCGTGGCCGGCGGCAGCCGATGCCGGCAACGATTGGCGCGACCTCCTGTCCGGCCGGGTCGTCGAATGCCGCGGCGAGGCGATCGATGCCGCCACGGTTCTCCGGGACATGCCGGTCGCGGTCTTGGCGCCCGACGGCAGCGATCCACGATAATCTGGTCCCGACCCGGCGGTGCGACCCGGAGAATCCGGCCGTTTGATCGTCATTCGCGCGAAAAAGCGGGAACCCAGAGACTGCTCCTGGCATCGGCAAGGGCGTCCGGCGAGACACGCGGGCCCTGGACCCCCGCATTCGCGGGGTGACGACAGGGCATCGGGATTGCCGCCTTGTCTCGGGTTGGACGCTATCGCCGCTTGTTCCGAGACCGGGCTTTGTTCGTTCCCGATCTACTCCGCCGCCATCAGCATTTCCGGATGACGCGCTTCGTCGAGGGCTTCCTCGTAAGCGGCCATCCAGGGCTGGCCGGCGGGCGCTACGATCTCGCCCGAGCGAGCGCCGTTGCACATCCCCGGGTTGTCGAGCACCGCCGGGATTGCCCCGTTCTCGCTCCAGGCGCGGACCGCGTCGAGCAACCGCCGGCGGGTCACGACGATCATCCGGTCGCTCGGCGCCAGATGCTCGAGTGTGCGGTCGCTGATCTCGCCCATGCTCTCGGTGACCGCCGAATCCTGCGAAAATACCGAGGCGATGCCGGAATAGCTGAGGGTGCGCTGGGCGTCGCGATCGATCAGGTAGTCGTTCCCTTGGTTGCCGGGCATGCGCCAGCGGCCAAACCAGTCGGCGGTGTTCGGCAATGTCTGGTCGACGCGGTCGAGAAACGGGATCGGCTCGCCGCTGCGCTTGACCTCGAGCGGCTGGATCCGACGCTTCCAGCTGAGATTGAACGACATCGTGTGCGTGTCGTCCATCGGGACCCAGGCCTGCGCGATGATGTTGTCGTTGAGCGGCCCATTGGGGAACAAGGTCCAGAACGGCAGCACGAAATGGGCAAACCGGTAATAGAGATGACCCGGCTGCGCCGGCCGGTAGGCGGCGTACATCGTGCCCCAATCGGTCGGCTGCACATGGTAATGCGGGGCCCGGTTCAACAGCTGGAAGCGGTCGGGATGGTCGGCGGCGATGTCCTCGGCCACGACCTTGCCGGTGTGCAGAAAGCTGAAATGGGAGGTGTCGATGTCGCCCTCCAGCGCCTGCAGCCAGTTGCATTCGCGCAGCCGGGCATAGAGATCGGTCTCGTCGGGCGGGCACAAGGTCGCCTCCAGAGCCGGCAATGGCGGTGCGGTCTCGCGCTCGCCCATGTAGACGTAGACGAGGCCGCCGCGCTCGGCGACTTTGTAGGCCTTTGCCTTTACTTTGTGCCGGAAATCCTGCTCGGGTGGCAAGTTCGGCATGTCGAGACAATTGCCGGCAGTGTCGAATTTCCAGCCGTGATAGACGCAGCGCAGCCCGCCCTCTTCATTGCGGCCAAAGAACAGTGAGGCGCAGCGATGCGGGCAGCGGTGATCCAGCACGCCGATCTCGCCCGCGCTGTCGCGAAACGCGATCAGCTTTTCGCCCAATAGCATCAGCCGCACCGGATCGCGATCTGCGACCAGCTCTGAGGACAGACAGGCCGGCAGCCAGAACTGGCGCATCAACGTTCCCATCGGGGTGTCTGGTCCAACACGCGTCAGCAGGTCGTTTTCGCCCTGGGTGGTCATGATTTCCGCTCCGGCCCGGATTGAAGCACACGTTCCTATACGCAAAACCCGGGCCAACTTCGCTGCCGTCGCGAGGCTTTGGATTGGGCAAGCTCGTCCTTGCCCGAGCGCCCGATGCAGGATTAGGCTCGTCGGAGGGCCGGCCGGTCATGATCGTCGAGCCGGGCGCCATCGGAACAAACGAGCTTATCCAATGCCGATCCATATCGAAGATCTCGAATACCTTCCCACCGCGGACGGCCCGCTGCTCGCGCGCTTTTACCGCCCGGCAGGCGGCGGCCCGTTTCCCGCGGCGCTGGAAGTGCACGGTGGTGCTTGGACCTCGGGCGACCGGCTCAACAACACCGCGATCGGCGAGCATCTGGCGAAGAACGGGATCGCCGTGCTGTCGATCGACTTCCGCATGCCGCCGGCCGCGCGCTATCCGGAAACCGTCGCCGACGCGAATTTTGGCATTCGCTTTTTGAAGGCAAACGCCGAGCGCTTTGCGACGCGCGCCGATCTGGTCGGCGGCCTGGGAACGTCATCCGGCGGCCATCTGCTGCTGCTGAACGCGCTGCGGCCGCGCGACCCGCGCTACACCGCCCTGCCGCTGGCCGGTCCCGACGCCAGCCTCGCCTTTGCGGTCGCGTGCTGGCCGGTGGCCGACCCATTCGCCCGCTACCGTGCGGTGCGCGAGCGCGGCAACGCGCGGCTCGCCGAAGCCCACGACCAGTTCTGGCCGTCCGAAGCGGCGATGGCCGAAGGCAGTCCACAGCTGATCCTCGAACGCGACGAGCCGGTCGAAAAGCCGCCCGTCTTGATCATGCAGGGCACCAACGACGACAATCTGACGCCCGACATGGCGCGCAATTTCGCCGCCGCCTACACCCGAGCCGGCGGCAGCATCGCGTTTCATGAATTCGAGGGCGAGCCGCACGCTTTCATTCCCCGCGACCCGGCTTCGGCCAACGCACAGCGGGCGCTCGCATTGATCGCCGATTTCATCCACCGCCAGGTCGGATGAGACGGCGGCGGGCCGCCTTCATCCGACCCGAAAATGAGGGCAACGGTCCAGTACCCCACCCGTCGCCCCCGCGAAGGCGGGGGTCCAGGGGCGATCGCACATCGCTTGCCCCCTGTTCATGCCAGGGGCAGGGTCTGGGTTTCCGCTTTTGCGCGAATGACAATTCAAGCTGATCGAAGCGGACTCAGAATTCGGTCAGGGTCGCGCGCAACGTCGTCTGCGTATAGGCCTCGCGCACCAGGCCGCGGCGCCGCAGGGCCGGCACCAGACCCTCGCACACCTCGTTGATAAAGCGCCGGCTGGTGCGCTGGAAGGGCGTGCTGATCAGAAAGCCGTCGCCGCCGATCGCCTCGATCGCCCCGCCCATCCGGTCGGCGACCTCGTCGGGCGTGCCGATCAGGTTGAGACCGCTGTCGTAGCGCTCCGAGGCAAGCTCGCGCAACGTCTTGCCGCTGCCCCATTGCGCGAATTTGTCGAGCGAGCCCTGCTCGCCGTTGGTCGTGATGCGCGGCAGCGGTTCGTCGAGATCGAACTGGGAGAAGTCGATGTCGGTGATCGAGCCGACCGAGGCCAATGCAGCTTCGACAAAGCCGGGTGCGGTGACCATGCGCCGATATTTGGCGCGCGCCTCCTCGCCGGTTTCGCCGAGCACCGGATAGACCAGGTACAATACCTTGATGTCGTCGGGGTTGCGGCCGAACCGGGCGGCGTGGCCGCGCACCTCGTCGCGGTACTCCTTCATGCCGTCGATCTGGTTCGCGGTCGCGATGATCGAATCGGCGTGGCGGGCGGCAAAGGCGCGGCCGCGCGGGGACCCGCCGGCTTGGACAAAGGCCGGGCGGCCCTGTGGTGCGCGCACGGTGTTGAGCGGTCCGCGGCACCGGAAGAACTCGCCTTCGAAATGGATCGGGTGGACCTTGCGGTGATCGGCGTAGACGCCGCGCTCGCGGTCCATGACAACGGCATCCGGCTCCCACGAGTCGAACAGGCGGCAGACAAGGTCGACATATTCGTCGGCCATCGCATAGCGCACCTCGCGCGGCGGCAATTTGTCCATGCCGAAATTCTGCGCCGCGGCGTCCTCGCCCGAGGTGACGATGTTCCAGCCGAAGCGCCCGTTGGCGATGTGGTCGAGGGTCACCGCGAGCCGCGCCAGCATGAAGGGCGGGTAGGCCAAGGTCGACATTGTCGCGACGACGCCGAGCCGGGTCGTCGCCGCCGCGATCATCGCGGCGAGCGGCAGCGGGTCGTGCTTGGGCACCTGCAGCACATGCTTCAAGGCGGCTTCGGCGGTGCCGCGATAGGCTTCCGACACCATCAGGGTGTCCTCGAGCATGATGTAGTCGAAGCCGGCCCGCTCCATCGCCTGCGCCATGTCGACAAAGAACTTGCCGTCCCAGGGCGACCCGCCATGGCTAAAGGGCGCGTTCCAGTCGCCGGGCGTGAAATTGGTGAACCAGCCGAGGTGAAAGCGTTGCGGCACTACTGGCCCTCCTATCCGTTGCCGTGGGCGCGATCGGTACGGGGCAGAACCGGGCGGGTCTGCAATGGCAAAGGCGGGCCGCCGGCGCTCTCGGTCAATGGATCAGCGGGTAGATCGGCGCGCCCGGCTCCAGGACCGGCGCTCGGCGCGGTGTCGTCGTCACGTCGCGGCGGGCCGCGGCGAGCAGGGTGCGCCCCTTGACCCACTGGCTGGCGCCGAGCGCTTTGAAGACCGACGTGCGCGCGGCCGGCGGCAGAAGCGCGGTCTGACCGTACCAATACGCGATGCGCTGGACCCATTCGGTAAAGCCGCGCTGACGCAGTTCCCAGGCGGCGAGCCCGCGCGGGACATCGCCTTCGCGCTCGATCATCTGCGCCAATGTAAAAGCCGACATCATCGCGCAGCCGCCGCCCTGGCCGAGAAACGGAGGCTGGGCGCTGGCTGCGTCGCCGACAATGGCGACCCTGCCGCTCGACCAATAATGCAGCCGAACCGTTTCGAACCAGTCGCCGCGCCCGTCATCGGGAAGCCGGTCGATAACCCACGACAGCTGCGGAAACAGTCCCCGCCAGAAATCGCGGTCGACCGGCACCGCATTGCCGGCGTCGTCGCCTTCGAGCGAGGTCAATTGCACATAGGCGCGCGTGGCGGTGCAGGGCGCATAGAGCAGCCGGCGGGAGCCGTTCCAATTCTCGCAATGGGTGGTGCCGACCTCGGATCGGAGCTCCGCGGGCTCGCGGTCGATCATCGCACGCCAGCCGAATTGCCGGGCAGGGCGGCGCCATTGCAGCAGGCCGAGACTGTCGCGGACCGGCGAATTGATGCCGTCGGCGGCGATGACCAGGTCGGCACGGCGCGAACCGCCAGCGGCAAAATAGAGATGCCCGTCCGGCTCCGCCGCGATGACCCGCGAATTGAGCAGCACCTCGCCGCCAGTTGCGACCAGGGCTTCGTGGAGTGCGGTCAGCAAGCTCTCGCGCAACGGCACGTAGAGGCGGAAATCGCGCCCGATGTCGCTTTTGGCGAACACTCGGCCGTCATGGTTGCGCTTTTCGTGACGGGTCGCCGGGATCGCGCCGTCGATCACCCATGGCAGGACCCCGAGCGCGTCGAGGATGCGCAGCCCGTTTTCCCAGATGTAGATCCCGGCGCCGAGAATGCGCAGTTTGCTGTCCTGCTCGTGGACGCAGACCCGCCAGCCTTTTTGTGCGAAAGCAAGCCCGGCGGTCAGTCCGGCAATGCCGCCGCCGGCGATCTCGACCGTGGGCTTCATGGCGCGAACGCCACCGGCTCCGACAGCCGGCAAACGGTGTAGTCGGCGGTATTGGTGTCGATCAGCTCGAGATTGTAGAAATCGCGCTGATTTTCATCGAAATAGGGGCCGGCGTGCCAGGTCCCGCGACCAAGCTTTAGGAAACGGTCGGCAGGAATGCGAAACGCACGGATGTCGGCAAGACCGGGCCGCGCGATCCCGGCGGGGGCGACGGCGATCAGCCAGGGCATTCCGTCGACGGCGCCCAGGCACTGCGTTACGCGGTCGTGCCGCGCCATGACTTCAAACGCGGGGCCGCGCTCGGTCAGGCGCATGATGTAAAAGCGCGGGGTACCTGCGGCAAGGTCGAGCGCCACGTCACCCATCGCGTGGCTGCCATCGGCGAGCGGGGCGCCGACCTCGCCAAAGGCTGCGAACGCCTCCGCGCTCAGCTCTGCAACAGCGATCTGGTTCATCTCGGCCACTCCCGATCAGGGAAACGGTTTGCGTGGCGGGCTCAGTAAATCGGCCACAGCAGCGGGGGGATTTGAAGCGTCGTCAGCCGCAGGGATTTCTTATTGCCGACGATCGCCTTGCCGAAATCCGCCGATCGGCGATCGGGAAAACGGCGCCCGGCAGACCGGCTGACGGCGATCCACGAAAGCCCAACCGTCGCAAGGCGGCTGCGGCTCTTTGGCAAGGATTGCGGGTCGGGCTGCATCGCTCACTCCCGTCGTTTTATTGGGCATGCGTCACGCGAAGCCGCCAACGGCGGTCTCGCCGCCGCACCAACGCCGAACCGCGACCTCGGCAGCGGCGACGAGGCCGTACAAGGCGCCGCAACTAAAATTCGGGCGCATTTCTTTGGCATTCCGCGATTTGCGGATCCGGCTACCTTGAACGTCTTCTGATGCTTCGATCGGCGACGTGTTGAGCAGACCGATGCTCATTGTCGCGTCATCGTCGCGGCCGGTCTGGGCGGCGACGGCAAGCAAATGGCTCGAAGCCGACTCGACCCAGACCGGCGTTCTGCGTTGCGCGAGAGCAAGGCCCGGACAGGCGGGCGCCCCGCTCGCGCCCGAACCGCCGAATACCGCCGGACGACGCGACCGGCGCCGCTGCAGCATCATTTGCACGACCTCCCGAACTCGCGGTGGTCGTCGCATGAACCGTGCCAATCGTCCGGGGAGGGGTTTTGGGAGCGCAGTCGCGCGCTATTCGGCGCCTGTAGGCGCCGGCGCCGGGTTCAGCTCATCTCAGACCGGGCTCTCGACCCGGCTGGGGTCAGCTGCGGGGGGCGTGCTTGCCGAGTATGCGCTGCAAGGTGCGGCGGTGCATTTTGAGGCGGCGCGCGGTTTCGGAAACGTTGCGCTCGCACAGCTCGAAGACGCGCTGGATGTGCTCCCAACGCACCCGGTCGGCCGACATCGGGTCCTCGGGGGGCTCGGGCACGCCATCCTCCTGGGCGAGCAGGGCGCGCTCGACGGCGTCGGCGTCGGCCGGCTTGGGCAGGTAGTCGATCGCGCCCGCTTTGACCGCGGCGACGGCGGTTGCGATGTTGCCGTAGCCGGTCAGCATGACGATGCGCGCGCCGGGCCGCGCTTTGCGCAGCGCGGTCACGACATCGAGCCCGCGGCCGTCGCCGAGCCGCATGTCGACAACGGCAAAAGCCGGCGGGCGCTCGGTCGCGGCGGCGGTGCCGGCGGCCACACTCTCGGCGGTGGCGACGACAAAGCCGCGCCGCTCCATCGCCCGCGCCAAACGCTGGCACAGCGGCGCGTCGTCGTCGACGATCAACAGGGTGCGGTCGCCTTCGGGCAGGCCGCGCAACGCGGCGGAAGGCTGCTCGCCAGCGGCGGCGGGTCGGGTCGGTCGGTCGATAGCGTTCATCAGGGTCGCCTTTGTCGCCCGCGGCAGCCGTGCTAGCGAGGCTCACGCGCGAGCGCCGCCGCTTGGCGGGATTTGTCGACCGCTTCCAAATTGGCACGGTTCCACGAAATCGCAACATGGGCGCCGCCTTCTTCGAGGTTTTCGAAGGTCAGGCGGGCGCCGCTGCGCTCCAACAGGCTTTGCGCGATAAAGATGCCGAGCCCCATATGGTCGGCCGCACCCGAACGCGTCGAGAGATAGGGTTCGCCGAGCCGGCCCAGCAGATGCAGCATGAAACCCGGCCCGTCATCGGTGATCTCGACCGTCACCCGGCGCCGATCCCAAAAGGTCGTGACCGTGACCTCGCGGCGGGCGAATTGCACGGCGTTCTGAATGAGGTTGTGAAGCCCGTGCAGGATTTCGGGGCTGCGCCGCACCTGGGGCTCGTCGTCTTCGGGGGCGCCGGCCGCGGCAAAGATCAGCCTGACGCCGCGCTCGCCATGGGGTGCGCCGGCGGCCTCGACCAGAGCCG
Organism: uncultured Alphaproteobacteria bacterium; assembly: GCA_963712825.1. Lineage (GTDB taxonomy): Bacteria > Pseudomonadota > Alphaproteobacteria > ATCC43930 > CGMCC-115725 > AP-15. Next base: position 1,001,530 of record CAVQJP010000016.1, on the reverse strand, counting down.
AGATCGACAACCGCGTGTAAGGCGAGCCGCCGTCTTCTTCGGGGCGCTGCGACAGCTCGGCAAGAATCCGGCTGCACCGTTCCGACTGGCTCAACAAAAGGGCCGCGTCCTCGGCATGGGGGCTGTCGGCCGGAAGGTCGCGCACCAATTCCTTGGCGACGACCGCGATCGTCGCAAGCGGGCTGCCGAGCTCGTGCGCCGCCGCCGCGGCGAGCGCGCCGACTGCCGAGACCCGCTGCTCGCGCGCCAAGGCCAGCTGGGTCGCCGCGACCGCGTCGCGCAGCAGCCGCGCGTCCTGGGCGACACTCCAGGTGTATCCGGCGATAAAGACGGTCGCCAGCACCAGGGCGGTCCACGTCCCGACCACGATCTCGGGTGGAAACACCAGCGGTCCGGTGCGCCAGGGCAGCGGGAAATGCCACAGTGCCAAGACGCTGATCGCGGCGACGGCAAAGACCGACAGCAGGATCACCGGGCGGCGCGACAGGATCGTCGCCGCCACCGTGACCGGAGCCAGGATCATGATCGAGAACGGGTTTTGCAGCCCGCCCGTCAGATAGAGCAGGATCAGGAGCTGCAGTATGTCGTAGCCGAGGCACAGCGCTGCGTACCGCTCGCCGAGCCCGCGCGCGACCTGGCGATGAACGATCAGCACGACGTTGAGCACCGCCGAGGCGGCAACCACGGCGAGCGACGGCGCCAGCGGGAGATGAAAGCCGAGCCCGTAATGGACGGTCAGGATCGCCAGCGCCTGGCCGGCGACCGCGACCCAGCGGATCGGCACCAGGGTGCGCAGGCTGATGCGGCCCGATTCGGGGGCCGGATCGCTGACGGGAAACGGAAAGGAGTTGGTCACGACGGCGTCTCGCTGCTTAGGGCGCGGGGCCGGGGCTGGGGCCGCGGTGCCAACCCGATCGGGCCGGCCGCGGACCGTGCGCCAGCCCGATGGTGGCCGATCGCGGCATCATGCGCCATATAGGGGCGATGCCTGCACCCGCTATCGAAGTCAAGGACCTGGTCAAACGCTATCCGACCGCGACCGCGGTCGACGGGATCAGCTTTACCGTCGCTCGCGGCGTCATCGCGGCTCTGCTTGGCGGCAACGGCGCCGGCAAGACGACGACGTTATCGATCCTGCTCGGCCTGCTGCTGCCGAGCTCGGGCACCGTGCACGTGCTGGGCGAGGACATCCTGCGGCACCGTTATCGGGTGCTGCCGCGGATGAACTTCTCCTCGCCCTTTGTCGACCTGCCGCACCGGCTGACGGTGCGCCAGAACCTGTTGATCTACGCCCGCCTCTACGGGTTGCGGCGGCGGCGCGAGCGGATCGAGGCGTTGGCCGCGGATCTGCAGATCGGCGGCTTTCTCGACCGGCCGGCGGGCAAATTGTCGGCTGGGCAGAAGACCCGCGTGGCGCTCGCCAAATCGCTGCTCAACGAGCCGGAGCTGTTGCTGCTCGACGAACCCACGGCCTCGCTCGACCCCGACACCGGCGACTGGGTGCGCAGCTATCTCGAAGCCTGGCAGGCGCGCACCGGGGCGACGATCCTGATGGCCTCGCACAACATGGCCGAGGTCGAGCGGATGTGCTCGGACGTCTTGATGATGAAGTCGGGAAGGATCGTCGACCGCGGCAGCCCGAACGCGCTGATCACCCGCTATGGCCGCACCAACCTCGAAGAGGTGTTTTTGCACATCGTCCGCAAGCCCGAGCCGGAACTGGAGCCGGTGTCGTGAGCCGCGATGGTCGCCCTGCCGCAGCGGGCGGGTCGCTCGGCCGGGTATGGGCGATGCTGCTGCGCTATCTCTATTTGCTGCGCAGCTCGTGGCCGCGCGCCTTGGAGCTGATGTACTGGCCGACCCTGCAGATGCTGATCTGGGGGTTCATGAGTTAGTTTCTCTACGTCAACAGCAATTACGTGTTCCGCGCCTTTGGCGTGCTGCTGGCCGCGGTCATGTTGTGGGACGTGCTGTTCCGCGGCCAGCTCGGCCTGTCGATCTCGTTTCTCGAAGAGATGTGGGCGCGCAATCTGGGGCATTTGTTCGTGACCCCGCTGCGCGCCTACGAATGGGTCGCCGCGCTCCTCTCGATGAGCCTGCTCCGGGTGCTGATCGGGGTCGTGCCGGCGGCGGTGCTGGCGATTGTGCTTTATCATTACTCGATCTTTTCGCTCGGCCTGCCCTTGATCGCGTTTTTTGCGGTGATGCTGGCGATGGGCTGGGCGCTGGGCCTGGCGATCTGCGGGATGATCCTGCGCCACGGGATGGGTGCCGAAAGCCTGGCGTGGCTCGCGGTGTTCACCTTGTCGCCGATCAGCGCGGTCTATTATCCGGTGTCGATCCTGCCCCGCTGGCTGCAGCACGTCGCCTGGGCGTTGCCCTCGACCTATGTCTTTGAGGGCATGCGGACATTGCTGTTCAAAAAGGTGTTCCGCGCCGATTACCTGGTGACCGCCGCGGCGCTCGACATCGTGCTGCTGGCGGCGGGAGCCGGGGTGTTTTATCTGGCGTTCCGCGGCGCCCGCCAGCGCGGCGCGCTGCTCCAGATGGGCGAATGAGGCGGCCTCTCGCGGCTATGGCCCTGGCCCGAGCACGGCAAAGCCCTGTTTTTCAAAGGCCGGCTTTGCCGCGGGCGATTCCAGAAAGGCGAGGAACTTCATGGCATTCGGGTTCTTGCTCGCCGCCATCAGCGCGATCGGGTAGATGATCGGCGGGTGCGTGTTCTCGGGAAAGGCGCCGGCGATCTCGACCCCGGGGTCGGAGGCGGCATCGGTCGCGTAGACGATCCCGAGCGGGGTCTCCTTGCGGTCGACATAGAGCAATGCGGCGCGGACATTCTCGGCCCCGGCGACATGCGGCGCCACCGACTGCCAGATACCGAGCTTTTCGAGCGCGGCCTTGCCGTATTTGCCGGCCGGCACGCTGTTGGGGTCGGCCATCGCGAGCCGCCCGCCCTTCAGCATCCCAACGAGGTCGAAGTCAGGCTTGATGTCGATCTTGACCCCGCTGCCGGCCGGCGCCACCAGCACGAGCCGGTTGCCGAGCAGGTTCCTGCGCGTTGCCGGCTCGATCAGGTTGTGCTGTTGCACATAGTTCATCCAGGCGAGATCGGCGGAAATAAAGATGTCGGCCGGGGCACCGCTGTTGATCTGCTTAGCCAGCTGCGAGCTCGCGGCATAGGAGATTTTGACCGGCGCTCCCCCCTGTCCTTCAAAGGTGTGGGCGGCATCGTCGAGCGCATTCTTCAGGCTCGCCGCCGCGAACACGACGACATCCTGCGCGTGCGCGCCGCGAACCGGGCCGAACGCAAGCAACACGATCACCGCCGCTGTACAAAAACGCGTCATGACAGGCACCGGCTTTCTCCCCAACCGTGTAGTTGTGCGAACCTGAGATTTGTAGCGGCGAACTCTCACCGGCCTTCCCCCGGATCGCAGCCCGGAGGGATGCGGGCGGAAAACCGGCCGCGCTGGTTGGCGAACGATATATTTCTGTGGATATATCGGTGTCAACCTTCATGGGCGTCGCGATCAACCGCCTGGCGTGGCTGCGCTTTCCGAGCCGATCGGGTAAACTCGATGGCGGCGACCGCCTGGGCCGCGCGCGGGGTCAAATAGCGCCGCCGGGCGACCCTCGACCCGCAAAACAAGCGGGGCGCTACACCAAAACTCGCGCTTCTATCGTGCCGGTCAACCCGCTAGGGTTGCCGCGCGTCTTTCCCGCGGAGCCGACCCCCCATGCCCGACAGCACTTCTGCGCCCGATTTTGTGCCGACCCCGCGCACGCGGGTACGGCGCCTGCATGAACGCGGCCGTTACGATCGCGAGACGGTCTTTGCGATTCTCGACGCCGCGCTGATGTGCCATGTCGGCTACGTGATCGACGGCCTGCCCTATGTCACCCCGACCCTGTTCTGGCGCGAGGGCGAGCACCTTTACTGGCACGGCTCGTCGGCGAGCCGCATGCTGCGCCAGCAATCCGCGGGGATCCCGGTCTGCGTCACGGTCAGCCATGTCGACGGGCTGGTGTTGGCGCGCTCGGGCTTCCACCATTCGCTCAACTACCGCGCGGTGATGGCGTTCGGCACCGCGGCGATGATTGCCGACAACGAGGAGAAGACGGCGGCGCTCAACCGCTTTGTCGAGCGGCTTTATCCCGGGCGAAACCGTCAGATCCGGCCGATCTCGCCGCAGGAGCTGAAGGCGACGACCTTGATGAGCATGGTCATCGACGAGGTCTCAGCGAAAGTCCGCACCGGCGGCCCGGTCGACGACGAAGGGGATTATTCGCTCGACTGCTGGGCGGGTGTCATTCCGGTCGAAACCCGGATCGGGGCCGCGGTCCCGGATGAACGGCTGAAGCCGGGCGTTCCCGCGCTCAAAGGCCTCGGCGATTGGGCCGAGGGTGGCGTCCTTCCGGAAGTTTTGCGCGCGCTGACGCAAGGCGAGGCCGAATAATGGACCATACGCCGCCGCCCCTGACATTGGCCGCCGGGTTGGCGCTGCCGTTGCCCGCCGGGCGGCGTTCAGCCGAGGCGTTTCGCGACGGCGATCTCGAGATCCGGCTTTACGCGCCAAAAGGCCGTGACCCGCAGATCCCGCACGACCGCGACGAGCTTTACATCGTCGCTGCGGGGAACGGCCGGTTCCGCATCGACGACCGGGTGGCGCCATGCCGGACCGGCGACCTCTTGTTTGCTGCTGCGCATGCGCCGCACCGGTTTGAGGATTTCTCGGACGATTTCGCCGCGTGGGTCGTCTTCTACGGTCCGCAGAAGTAGGGCCGGTCCGCGATGGATCTCGAGATCAGGCTGGTTCACAGCTCCGACATCCATGTCGACGAGGGGCGGTTTGCGGCGGCACATGACGGCGACGGCACGGCTGGGCTCGCCGCCGTATTGACGACAGCGCGGGAGCTGCGGGCTGACGTCTTGGTGCTGGCCGGCGACACCTTCGAGGCCAATCAGTTGAGCGCGCCGGTGATTGTGCGGGCCGGCCGGCTGCTCGCCGAGGCCGGCATGCCTGTCGTGATCCTGCCCGGCAATCACGACCCGGCCTCGCCCGACTCGGTCTATGTCAAGGGCGGGTACGCCCAGATCGCGAACCTCGCGATCCTCGGCGTGACCCATGACGAAGCGGTGGCGTTCGATATGTGCGACCTCGAAATCTGGGGGCATGCGCATCGCGATTATTTCGACATGCCGCCGTTGCGCGGGCCGCGGCCCCGCTCGACCCGTTGGCAGGTCGCGATCGGCCACGGCCATTACGAGCCGCCGGCGACCCGCGCCAACCCGTTGCGCCCGTCCTGGGTCTTTGGCGACGAGGAGATCGCGGCGACGGCGGCCGACTATGTAGCGCTCGGCCACTGGGACCGCCCGATGCAGGTCGGCGACGGAAAAGTGCCGGCCTATTACTCGGGCTCGCCGGAACTGGCGCGAACCGTCAACCTCGTGCGCTTGACGGCGGCGGGCGAGGTCGTCGTCACCCGCGAAGCGTTGCATCGTTAGAAGCGACGGTGTCGCTGCCGCCGCACGCCGGGGATGGGCAGCAATACAAAGACGCCTCCGATATCTGCACAACCGTCGATCCCAGTGGCCGGACTCGATCCGGCCATCCACGCCTTCCTTCATCTTAATCTTGGCGTCCCAGAGCTGGATGCCGGATCAAGTCCGGGAAGCGGTTTTGCCCGGTCTGACGACGTACGGGGATTAGCCACTCAGTTCGGCGATCTCGGCGGGGCTGTAGCCGATCCCACCGAGCACCTCGGCGGTGTGCTGGCCAAGCGCGGCGGCAAAGGGCTGGGCCGCGACCGGCGCCGCCGACAGTCGGAACGGCGGATTGAGTGCCAGAAAGCTGCCGCCGGCGTCGGCGATCGCGGCAAAGGCATGCCGATGGGCGAGCTGCGGGTCGGCCATCGCCTCCTTGACCGTGCGATAGGGTGAGGAGGGCACGCCATGACGGTCGAAGATGGCCTGCACTTCGGCGGTCGTCAGTGTCTTCGACCACAGCTCGAGCTCGTCGACAAGATCGCCCCAATGACGCCGCCTGTCAGTGTAGCGGGCAAAACGGGGGTCGCTGACCCAGCCGGGATGGCCGCTGGCGGCGGCGAGGTTCTGAAAGCTTCGTTCGCTGGCGATCGCCGGCATGATGTAGCCGTCCTTGGTCGCGACCGGGCCAAAAATCGGCCGGCCGGGCGGCACCACGGTAAACTGCGCCGCCTGAATTTCGCTCAGGGTCAGGGTCAGCATGCTTTCGAGCATCGACACGTCGATCATCTGGCCCTCGCCGGTCAGCTGTCGCCGATAGAGCGCCGTCATGATCGCGCCAAAGGCGTAGGTGCCGGTCAGCACGTCGGCGATGAAGATGCCGCAGTAGTCCGGACGGCGGGTTTCCTCCTGATGCGCGATCTGGGCGAGGTCGTAGCCCGATGACGCATGAATGACCGGCGCATAGGCCGGCAATTCAGCCGACGGGCCGGTCTGGCCGTAACCCGATATCGCGCAATAGACGAGGTCGGGCTGGATCTCCTTCATCGCCGGGTAATCGAGGCCAAAGCGCCGCATGACCCCCGGCCGGAAATTCTCGACGACGACGTCGGCGGTGGCGACGAGGCGCCGCGCCGCCTCGACCCCGCGCGGCGATTTGAGGTCGAGCACGACGCTCTTCTTGCCCGCGTTCAGCTGGCCAAAGCTGGTGCTGGCGCCGTCGCGCAACGGCGGGCGGGTGCGCATCATGTCGCCCTCGGGCGCCTCAATCTTGATCACCCCGGCGCCGAGATCGGCGAGCATCCGTCCGCAATGCGGGCCGGCAATCGTCGTCGTAAAATCGAGCACGCGCAGCCCGCCCAACGCGCTGTTCATGGATTTTCTCTCGTCTCAGGCAACGTCGTTCCGTTGAATTCCCACGCTTTACCGATTGAAATATAGCGCGTTCAAATCTTGCGAGACGGCTGCCAGATAGAGATCGAGATCAGCGGTGACGAGGGTATGCGACTCGTCGGTCAGTCCCAGAAGAGCCGCATCCGTCAGTCCGAGGCGCGAGAATTCCGCTTTGTCTACCGCCCGGCTGCTTTCGAAATAACGCTCGTCAGCCGCCTTGGTGATAATGCGAAAGAGCTCGCTGATATGCGAGCGCGCCGGCTCCGCGATAAATTTCGCAAGATTGGACGTCTCGGTTAGGGTGTTCGGGGTCAGCACGATCGCTGGTGCCGACGAAATCACATTTACCAGCAATGCAAAGTCGGCTTCAGAGTAATCCTGAAGGCGTCGATGCTTCGCAATATAGGTGCGACTGGCGGTTCCGACGATCAGCAGCAGTAACAGCTGCGAGTTTAGAATGATTACATTAGGCCTCATAGGCTGGTTCCCGGTTCTTCACCGAGAGAAGCCGCTGTGTTTCATCGCATATGCGGACAATTTTGTAGGCTCTTGGCGGCTGCAACTGACGCGCCAGCACCGCCAATGCATTTTGCGGTGTTTCCCACGGCCGCGAAAATCCGACAGTAATCGACCAAACACCGGCCGCTTCGTCGAACTCGATCTCTTCCAGGCCCAGATTAGAAATATTTTCCTGGGCAAATAGTTCTTGCACGTACTTTTTCGCGGCGGCGACCGCTTCTCGGACCTCCATCAGAACCTTCCTCGTTCGGCCCGCTCCGAATTCCAAACGATAGCACGCGTCCCGTATCGGCCTAATGTCAAGCCGCAACGCACGACGCGGCGGACATACGGCTTGCGCTCGGGCGGGTTCGGTGCCAAGAGAGCCGCGGCTTTTCGAGGGAGGATCGACATGGCGTTTCGCAACATCCAGGCGGGAATGGCGACCTATCGCGGCCATGGCGGCGACCGCGGCGAAGCGTATTACGCGCATCCCGCCAATGACGGGCCGCATCCGGGCGTCGTCGTGATCCATCATATGCCGGGCTGGGATGAATGGACCTGCGAGGTGGCGCGCAAATTCGCCCATCACGGCTATGCCGCGGTGGCCCCGAGCCTTTATTTCCGGGTCGGCGACGGCGCCCAGGAAGAGGTCGTCAACAAAGTGCGCGAGAGCGGCGGCGTCCCCGACGAGCAGATGCTCGGCGACGTGACCGGCGCGATCGATTTTCTGCGCTCGCAGCCGCATGCGAGCGGCAAGGTCGGGGTCATCGGCTTTTGCTCCGGCGGCCGGCAGACTTATCTCGTCGCGGCGAAGCTCTCGCATCTGATCCAGGGCGCGGTCGATTGCTGGGGCGGCAATGTCATCGTCGACGACAAGTCGCGGCTGACCAAGGCGCAGCCGACGCCGCCGATCGAGTTTACCGAGAGCATCAACTGCCCGCTCCTCGGGCTCTTTGGCAACGAGGACCCGAACCCGACGGCCGACCAGGTCAACCGCACCGAGGCCGAGCTTAAAAAGCACGGCAAGAACTACGAATTCCATCGCTATGACGGCGCGGGCCATGCCTTCTTTGCGCATTATCGCCCGAATTACCGCCCCGAGCAGGCGGTCGACGGCTGGCACAAGGTCTTTGGCTTCTTCCACAAGAACCTCGGCGCCCCGCGCAGCTAGCGGCCGCGCTTATCCGGCGGGCCGATCATCGACGCCGCAATCGTCGGTCTCGGCCGCTGGGGCCGGACCCTGACAGCCTCTCGGTGCTGCTCGAATTCGAGGCGGGGATCAGCGGCTCTTTGGCCGCGGTGCGGTCGACCCCGATGTTTACCCGCGTCCACGCCTTTGGCCGGAATACCTCGGCCGAAATGCTTGGGCGCACCGATCTCGTGCTGCGCAACAGCGGCAGCGAGCCGCGCCATCTGACATTTCCGCCGGTCGACTCGGTGCGCGTCAACCTTGACGCTTTCGCCGACGCGGCTGCCGGCGGTCCGCCTTATCCAATCCCGCCGTCGCAGCTTTTCGCCACCGTCGCGGCTTTCGAAGCGATCGTCAGATCCGTCAAAGCCGATGGGCAGGTCACGGAAGTCTGATTTATTAATTCTTTGAAGTCGTTCCTTACCGCCGTCGGCTGTTTACCCCGATTCCGGCGCGCCGGGGATTGCGCGGTCGCTGTCGCACTGCAATTCATTAGGCGATGACCGAGCCGATGCGGGTACCGGGCGGTTCGGCGGCGATCGCAGCCCCGCCGCCCTTCGGGCGCGGGCGCTGTCTTGCCTGGGCGTTGGTCTACGCCGTTGCGGTTCTTTATATCAGCACCGTCGTCGGTCCGGCCGGCTTGAACTTTGTTCCGCGCGACCCCGCCGCCGCGTGGCACGCATTGCTGGCCACACCCTATCTGGCGAACGGCTCCGACCAGCGCCCCGACTGGATGGCAAACCTGGTGATGCTGATCCCGCTCGGCTTTCTGGCGACCGGGGCGCTGTGGCCGCGCGCGGGCGTCTTGAGGCGGGTGGCGGCGGCCGGCGCGGCGCTGCTCGGATGCATGATATTTGTTGTCGCGGCCAAGTATGCGCAGCTTTTCTTCCCGCCGCGCACCGTCTCGCTGAACTACATCCTCGCCCAAAGCCTTGGCGCTTTCACCGGCGTGGCGCTTTTTTGGTTGTTGGGCGACCGCATCGCCGGTTTGAGATCCGACTTGACCGGCCGGGGCGGCAGCCGCCCGCTGGTGGTTTTGTGCACCCTCTATGCCGTGGCTTATCTGGTGTTTCTGCTCTTCCCGTTCGATTTTGCGCTGAGCGGCGAAGATTTGCGCCAGCGCGCCGCCGCATTGCCGCAGCTGCTGCTGTCTTTTCCTGGGGCCAGACTGCCGACCGGCTTGCGCCCGCTTTTGCCGCTGGCGGATGCGGCGGCGGCGACGCCGATCGGGGTATTGCTCGTTCTGATGCGGCCGGCCTGGCCTGTCGGCCGGCTTGCGCTCGCCGGTTTCTTGCTGATATCGGCCGCGACGGCGGCGAGCCTGCCGCTGCTCGATGCCACCCCGTCGTTGGCAGGGCTCGCTTTTCGAACCGCGGGGATCGTTGCCGGCGCTGTGCTTGCGCGGCGGCTGGCGCGCGGCAACCCCGGCGTGTTGCGCGATCGCCTCTCCGGCCTCGCGCCGTGGCTTGCGCTGCCGTATGTGATCGCGGTCCTTTATGTCAAAGGTCTGCTGTCGCCGGGCTGGCGGACGATGCCCGAGGCGTTGGCCGCCTTCGACCCGCTGGGCCTGCTGCCGTTTTACCATGACTACATCGTCACCAAGGCGCATGCGGCGCAGAGTGTGGCCTTTGAGCTGATCTGTTTTGCCCCGGTCGGCGTGATGATCGCGCTGCGGGCCGGCCGCGGCGGGCGCGCCTCGGTCTGGCTCGCAGCGGGTACCGCTTTGGTGTTTTCGTTCGCCGTCGAATTCGGCCGCTGGCTGAAGCCGGGATTGCAGCCGGACTTCAGCAACGCGGTCATAGCCGCCTTTGGCGCCGGATTGGCGGTATGGCTGACCGCCGGTCTTACGCGTCCGGTGGCCGGTCCGGTTGCTGCGCACAGCAGCGGTGCTCGGAGGCGCCTTCCTGCCGGAGAAGCCGATCCTCGCCGGGCATCCGTGTCGACGAGCACCGGCCGACCCCGCCGCAACTCGCGCGCCTTGGCCGCTACCCTTCGCTTCGCCATAGCGCTGACCTGCCTGGCGACGGCCGGAATCGTCGTCGACCGCTATCCGTTGGCCCCGTGGCTGCTCGGGGTCGGGCTCGCGGCGTACGCAGTGGCGCTGTGGCGCTGGCCGTCGCTGTGGCTGGCGGTGCTGCCGGCAACATTGCCGGCATTCGACCTCGCGCCGTGGACCGGCTGGATCGATGTCGGCGAACCGGATCTCTTTGTCTTGGTCACCCTCGCGATCCTGGCAATGCGCGCGCCGCCCGGCGCGGCCGACTTTCGTTTGCGCGGATTGGCCGCCGCGGCTCTCGCCCTGGCTGTGCTGGGTGGCGTTGCCGGCGTGGCGCTCGGCTTTGCGATGCCGGGGCCGCCGGGTGGGTCGGACAACCCCTATCTGCGCCCGGACAACGCGCTGCGCGTCGCCAAGGGGTTGGTTACGGCGCTGGCCCTGCTGCCGTTTTTGCGCGAAAGACTGCGCCGGCGGAGGGATGCGCTGGTCTGGCTCGGCGGCGGCATGGCCGCGGGGCTCGCACTGGTCGCCGCTGCTGCGATCATCGAGCGCGCGCTGTTTCCCGGTCTATTCGACGTCGCCGCCGATTACCGCGTCGCCGCAGCATTTTCCAGCATGCATGTCGGCGGCGGCTATATCGACGCCTACATCGCGATGGCCCTGCCGTTTCTGCTCGTCTTCCTGATCCGGCCGCGGCTGCCGCGCTTGTTCGCGATGGTGGCGCTGGCTGTCGGCGCCGGATACGCGCTGATCGCAACCTTCTCCCGGACTGCCTATGCCGCCGCGTCGATCTCGATCGTCGTTGCCTGCATCGGTTGGGGACGCGCCGCGCGTTACGGCCACCTGCGGACCCGCATCTCCGCGGCTTTGCCGGTGCTGCTGCTGGCGGTTGTCGCGGGCGCCGTCGGGGCCGGCATGGCCGTGCCGGTAATGACCGACCGGGTCGGGCGGGCCGCTCCGGATCTGGCCGACCGTGAAGCCAGCTGGACCGAGGGCCTGGCGCTCGGCGACCGCGGTCTGTTCGCGACATTATTCGGGATGGGGGTCGGCACGTATCCGCGTGTCGTCCTGGCCGGCAGACCCGACGGGCGGTTTCCGACAAATTTTGTTCTCGGCCGCGACGGCGGCTACCGATTTATTGCGCTGGCCGCCGGCACGCCGCTTTACTTCGGACAAAAGATAACGGTCGAGACCGACCGGACTTATCGGCTGTTCCTCGGGCTGCGGTCGCCTGACGGCGGCGCGGCGTTGACGGTCATCCTGTGCGAGAAATGGCTGCTCTATTCGGACCGCTGCCGCAGCGCCACCTTGAGCCCGGCAACGACGGGAAAATGGGAAGAGTTTGGTATCCCGATCGCCACTGCCGGTCTCGGCCGGCCGGTGCTGCTCGGATGGCTGCGGCGGCCGGTCGAGCTGAGCCTGGTCGACCTGGTTCCAGGGACGACGATCGATGTCGGCCATGTCCGCCTGCTCGACCCGCAGGGTCGCGACGTGCTGACGAATGGCGACTTCTCGCGGGGAACGGAGCGCTGGTTCTTTACCGACGACGACCACCTGGTCTGGCATATCGAAAATCAATATTTGATGATTTTTTTCGAGAGCGGCGTTTTGGGGTTGGCGGCGTTTATGGCGCTGATGACCGCGGCGCTGCTTGGGGCGGCGCGCGGCATCCGCCGCGGCGAGCCGATGGCGGCTTGCGTCGCGGCGTCGCTTGTCGGCTTTCTGGTCTGCGCCATGTTCGACGACCTGCTCAACTCGCCGCGGCTCGCGGCATTGTTCTATCTGATCGCGTTTTGCGGACTGGCGATGCCGCGGCAACCGCCGGGCGAAGCGCCGGGTCCCGACCCGGCGTGACGGATTGGGCGGCAAATGTGCCGCGGGCTTGGCGGTGGTCGGGGGATCGGCCACATTACCATGCGATCAGAACCGAGGAACGCGATGGCGAGCGAGGCGGCGACGGCGGCGGGGCGCGACTTCATCCGCGACATCATCGAGACCGATCTCGACACCGGGCGGACAAGCGAGATCGTGACCCGGTTTCCGCCCGAGCCCAACGGGTATCTCCATATCGGGCATGCGAAGTCGATCTGCCTCAATTTTGGCGTGGCGCAGGAATATGGCGGGCGCTGCCATCTGCGCTTTGACGACACCAACCCGGCCCGCGAAGAGCAGGAATACATTGACGCCATCGAGCGCGACGTGCGCTGGCTTGGTTTCGACTGGGGCCCGCACCTCTATCATGCGTCGGATTATTTCGAGCAGCTCTATGACTGGGGCGAGCATCTGATCCGCGCCGGCAAGGCCTATGTCGACGACCTGCCGGCCGAGGAAATGCGGGCGATGCGCGGCAGCTTGATCGAGCCCGGCCGCAACAGCCCCTATCGTGGGCGCGTCGTCGAGGAGAATCTTGATCTGTTCCGCCGCATGCGCGCGGGCGAATTCCCAAACGGCGCGCGGGTGCTGCGCGCCAGGATCGACATGGCTTCGGGCAACATCAATCTGCGCGACCCGGTGCTGTACCGCATTCTGCATACCGAGCACCCGCGCACCGGCGGCAAATGGAGCATCTATCCGAGCTATGATTTCGCGCACGGCCAGTCCGATGCGATCGAAGGCGTCACCCATTCGCTGTGCACCCTTGAATTCGAGGACCATCGGCCGCTTTACGACTGGCTGCTCGACAACCTGCCGGTGCCGTCACGGCCGCGGCAATACGAGTTCGCACGTCTCAACATCAACCATACCGTCCTGTCGAAACGCTTTTTGACGGAGCTGGTGCGTCAAGGCCGAGTTGACGGCTGGGACGACCCGCGGATGCCGACCTTGGCGGGGCTGCGGCGTCGCGGGGTGCCGGCGGCCGCGATCCGCGACTTTGTCCGCCGGGTCGGCGTCGCGCGCGCCAACAGCCTGGTCGATGTCGGGATGCTCGATCACGCGGTGCGCGAGCATTTGAACCGGATTGCGGTGCGCCGCATGGCGGTGCTGCGGCCGTTGAAGGTCGTGATCGCAAACTATCCCGAGGGCGCCCGCGAAGAGCTGGAGGCGGTCAACAACCCCGAGGATGCGACCGCGGGCGTCCGGCGAGTCCCGTTCGCCCGCGAGCTCTATATCGAGCGCGACGACTTTATGGAGACGCCGCCGAACAAGTTCTTTCGGTTGGCTCCGGGGCGCGAGGTGCGGCTGCGCTATGCCTACTTCATCACCTGCCGCGAGGTGGTGAAGAATGCCGCGGGCGACATTGTCGAGCTGATCTGCACCTATGACCCGGCGACGCGCGGCGGCAACGCACCCGACGGTCGCAAGGTGCGCGGCACGATCCACTGGGTCGCGGCGGCGGACTCGCTTCCGGCCGAAATCCGCCTCTACAATCCCCTGTTCACACGTCCCGACCCCGGCGCCGAAGGTGATTTTTTCGCTGACCTAAACCCGGATTCGCGCGAAATCCTGGGCGAGAGCCGGGTCGAGCCGGCGCTTGCTGAGGCGCCCGTCGGCGAGGCGGTGCAATTCGAACGGCAGGGCTATTTCTGTCTCGACCCCGATTCGCAGCCCGATCGTCTTCTTTATAACCGAACCGTCGGCCTGCGCGACAGCTGGACCAAGCAGCAGACCACCGGCTGAGCCGCACGATGACGCGAGCGCGTCGGGGTGAAAGAGCAGAAGCGCAGAGCATCATCCGATCGCGTCGGCACCATCAGCTCGTCGCCCCGGCGAAAAAGCTCTGTAATTAGACCAAGACTAAGTGACGGGTTCGACGTCGTCGGAAAACCGCTCCAGCCCCGCTGCGCGCCGCCGCGGGGGGTGCGGCGGCCGGTCTGCCGAGAGTCATTCGGACGGGTGGTTTCAGCTTGCTCACCGGCGCGCCCGAGTCTGGATCAGCCGGCGCCCCGGAGGTGCTGCGTCGAGAGCGGGCGCTTACTTGCCGGAGCCGCCGGTGCTTAGCGTCACCGTCCCGCTGTTTTCGGGCAGGATCTGCGGGGGCCCTCGCAGCTCGTCCCACAGCAGCACTCGCGAATGGCCGCCCTGGTCGCCGACGACCGGCGACGACCGCACCCCCTGGGCGCTCTCGCGCGCCATTGCCGCCTCGGACAGCACGGTGACGCTCGCCAGCACCTCGGGCAAGCCGCCCGGCCGCGCCGGACCGAGGGGTTCGCCCGCCCGGCAAATATCCGGGGAGCCGGCGATCCCGAAGACCAGGGCCAGCACCCAGAGAAATGCCCTCGGCCTTCTTCTACGTCCTATCGTCCATGTCGGGTTGGTCACAATATGCCCCCCATTGCCATCGCCCGCCGCGCGCCATCCCCGCGGGACGCAACGCGACTGACCGGCCGCGCCGGCTTTCTTCCGCTGAACCCGACGCGGTCGGGATTGGTTCCGTCAAACATCGCCGGAACGAGTTTGGGCCTCACCGGAACCCGTTCGGGCCGGAAAGGCGGTTCAGCACCGCGGTCGGAACCGTCTGCTGCATCAGCTTCGACAACCCGCTTACCCCGATATCCACGGTTGTCATCTGCTGGATCAGCTGGTTGTTGGCCGCGTTGGTGATTGTCGTCGAAATGCCGTTGTTGCCGGCGACGCCGCCATTGCCGACAACCGACGCCATCCCGCTGTTGACCAGCGCCTGAAGCACCGGGGTCGAGACGCTGACTTGGGTCTGGACCCCGCCATTCGCCACCACGACCGCCGAGTTGATGCCGCCCACACCGCTTGTCGCCGGCGTGCTGTTGACGCCAAAGGCGCCGAGCGAGCCGGTGCCGACGCTGGGCCGCACGCCGCCGGCCATTGCCTGCGCGCCTCCCGCAGCCGGCGACAGTTGGCCCGGCGAAATCGTCAAGGTCGGGGTGACCACGGTCTCGACCAGGTTGTGATTGACAAACGTCGCCTGCTGAAAGGCGAAGTTCAACGTCACGCCCGAGCCGGCGTCGAACCCGCCGCGGATATTGCTGAGCCGGTCGTCGTCGAGCGCCGCACTCGCCAGCTGCTCTCCGAGCGCGGCGCTGGCCGTCGGCGCTGCCGCTCCGGAGACCGCCGGGGTCACGGGCGCCGGCATTTGCGCCGCCGCCGGCGCCGAAACCCGACCCGCCGCCGGCGTGGGCATTTGCGATGCCGCCGGCGCAGAAATCTCCGCTGCCGGCGGCGCGGGCGTTTGCGGCGCCGTTGGCGGGACCGCCGGCGCCGCCGCTTGCCGGGGTGGCGCCGGGTCGACGACGGCGGCTGGTGCCGGGGTCCTGGCAGCGGAGCCGCCGGCGTTGATGACGCTGTTCGAACATCCCCCGAGCAGGCTTGCTGCGATCACGGCGAGTGCCGCGAGCAGCGTTGACATGCCGGTCACTTTGCCCTCCCGTGGGACACATTTCTCAAAACCGGGACAGGTTCAACAGACCCGGTTGGGCCAGGGTTGCGAGATCGAGCGCATAACGCGTCAGCGCCCATGGCGGGGCCGGGGCTTCCGCCCATTTTGCGTCGCTGTTGAAGCTTTTCTGGCCCTGCGCGACGTCGCTGGTGATCAAAAAGAATATGCCGCTCCACTGGCTTTCGAAGACGCCGATCGGTTCGCTGCGCATCCCGTTCGCCGGATCGGCGAGCAGAACCCGGTTGTTGACGATGCCTTCGAGCACGACAAAGTGCCGGTAGCCGCGCACATTCAACAACACGATCGCCGGCAGCCGGACCGTTTCGAGCTTGCTCAGGGGGGCGCGAAAGCCGTTCGAGTCGAGCCCGTGCCGTTGCAAATAACGTTTAATGTCGAGCAATGAAAAGCCGGATTCGCTGATGACCTTCTTGTCGCCGTTGACGATCATATCGTTAAAGACAGCGGTCTCGCTGACCGGCTTATTATAGTTGTAGCTGAGGAGCGTTGCAAGTGCTGCGGAGCCGCAGGAAAAATCATGCTCCTGCGCAATGGTGTTGCGGTATTTCTGCTCTTGAAAGCTTTCGACGTGCAAAGACATCGCACCGCCGCCGAGCCCGATGTCGAGATAAAGCGAACCGGCTTTGGCCGCGGTGCCGGCGCCGGCCGCGAGCATTGCTGCGCCGAGCAGCGCCGCCGCGGCCGCCGCCAACCCGCGCCCGGATCGTGTCGTCATGACGCGTCCCATTTCCTCAAGCGGCCGGGCTTCACGCCGGCTCAATGGACCGTGATGTTGATTGTGGTCGTGACCTGCATGACCGAGTTGTTGCCGAAATTCTGCAGCACCGAGGTCAGGCCGGCATTGTTGTCGATCGAATGATCGTTGGTCAGGCTGCCGAGGATCGGGCTGCCGAGCACCGCGTTGCCGGTGCTGGTGCCGGCGCTGGCCGCGGCGCCGGAGCCGGTGTTGATGGTGATGCCGCGCCCGCGCTCCTTGCCGAGCTCGGCGGCCGGCACCGCGGTTCCGGCGAGCGCGCCCAGCACCGACAAGGCCGAGCCGGACGGGGCCCCCTTGTCGGCTGCCAGACACGAGCCGGACGCGGCGAGCGTCACTGCGAGCAGCGACGCGACGGTCCAGGCGGCGGATCGTTTCATGATGCTAACCCCGTTGTCTCTCGTTGTGAAAGCGGGGCCCGCACCGCCGAAGCTGCGACGGTGCGGACCGCTCCAGTCGAGTGAGCCTTAGTGCAACGGACCCGTGACCGTCGGGCTGAACCCGCTCAGCCCGCCGCCGCTTCCGCCGACTGTCGAGGTAAGCGCAACGGAGTTCTGCTGCGCCGCGCCGGCACCGGTGTTCAGGTTGGCCTGCAGGATGCCTTGGCCGCCCATCGAGTAGGACATCGACACGTCGCCGCTGTACCCACCGGCACCTTTCGAGATGTACTTGTTGCCGTTGATCGTCGCACTCGCAATCGACGAACCCGTCCCCGTGCTGATGGAGGTGGTCGGGCTGTAGGTCGTCGTGTTGCTCAGACTGCCGCTGCCGACAACCGCGTCCTTCAGCGACGCCATGATGCTGGTGTTGCCGTTGTCGGTGCTGGTGGTGGTGGCGTGGGTGCTCGAGTCGGTAAAGGTCTTGTTGGCGGTAATCGTCGTCGTCTTAGTGTTGCCGCCGTTGTTGACGTTGACCGCCTTGCCCCCATTCGTCGCCGACGCCGTGCCGCCGGAGCTGCCGGTCGACGAGGCGTTTTGGTTGGTGGTCTTGGTGTTGTACGAGCCGGTCGTCTTCGTGTTTCCGGAGACCGTGGTGGTCTTGGTGTTGTACGACCCCTTGACGCTGACCTTGCCGCCATTGTTGGCCGCATTGCCGCCGGCGCCGGTCGCCGACGCCGTGCTGGTGTTGGTCTTGGTGCTGGTGTTGGTGATCGTCTTGGTGTTGTTCGAGCCCAGGGTCAGCGTGTTGTTGTTGGCCTGGACCGCGGTGCCGTGACCGCCGGCATTGACGCCGCTGCCCGACGCCGAGCCGCCCTTGGTGACGGTCGTGGTCTTGGTGTTGTTGGAGGCGACGGTGTTGCCGCTGACATTGGTCGCCTTGCCGCCGTTGTTGGCGGCCGCACCGGTGCCGCTGTTGGTCGCGGTCGGCGTGCTGGTGTCGGTCGAGGTCTTCGTGTTGCTGACCGACACCGTCTTGGTGTTGCCGGAGTCGACCGTGTTGCCGGACGCGACGTTCTTGCCACCGTTGTTGGCAGTCGCGGCGCTGCCATTGCCGCCGACGCTCGCGGTCGGGGTCGTGGTGTCGGTGCTGGTCTTGCTGACCGTCGTGGTCTTGGTGTTGCCGGAATCCTTGTTTATCGCGACGCCGCCATTGTTGGCGGACGGGCTGCCGGTGCCGGCGGTGCTGCTGTTGCTGGTATTGGTCTTGGTGCTGCTCAGCGACAGCGTGTTGCCGTTGTCTTTGCTGACGGCGGTGCTGCCGTTGTTGGCGGCGGGGCTGCCGGCGCCGGTCGAGCTCGCCGTGTTGGTCTTGCTCGTGCTGGTCGTCTTGGTGTTTCCGGAAGCAACGGTGTTGCCGTTGGCCTCGACCGCAGTGCCGCCCTTGCTGGCCGCGGCGCCGTTGTTGGTGTCGGTCGTGGTCGTGGTCTTGGTGTTGCCGGAATTGTTGTTGAGGGTGTTGCCGTTGGCATTTACCGCGGTGCCGCCCTTGCTGGCCTGCGCCCCGGTGTTGCTCGGCGTGACGGTCGTCGTCGTGGTCGTGGTGTTGCCGGATTTGTTGTTGAGAGTGTTGCCGTTGGCCTGGACCGCGGTGCTGCCCTTGCTGGCGGCGGCGCCATTATTGGTCGGCGTGACCGTCGTGCTCGTGGTCTTGGTGTTGGTCAGGGTGTTGCCGTTGGCCTGGACCGCGGTGCTGCCCTTGGCGGCGGTGGCGCCGGAGTTGGTGGTGGTCGGCGTCACATTCGTGGTCGTCGTCTTGGTGGCGGTGTTGCCGGAGACGTTGTTGCCCGATGCGACGTTCTTCGCGTTCCCGCCGGTGCCGCCGGGGGCCGTTGCGCTCGCGGCACCACCGGCACCGCCGGTGGCATTGGATGTCGCCGATTGGGCCCACGCCCCTCCCGCGCTCAGGGCGAGGACGGCGCAAGTTGCTAACAGAACCTTTCTCATATCGTCTTTCCTCTTCCTATCCCGCCCCTGCGGCGGACTTCACGAAATGCCTGCACGCGACGGCGCAGAACCCGCGACAGCAAAACTTGCCGTCCAAAGCTTCCTTGCTGCATTCGCTTGCCGACCCTTGGAGACCAGCAACCGGCATGCCAACAAAATGCCTGCCGAATTACTGGTGAAATCGAAACAGTTTCAACGGTTTGGTCAGGATGTTTAAATCCTGCCTGGAAGCCGCAGCCGGATTGAGACAGTTGACGCGTCTCACCGCGAGACGGTTGTCGTGTCCGTTGGCTGGGCGCCGCGAGCAGCGGCTCGGCATGCCGGCCGGCTGCACCGGTCGTCGCTTGCTGTGCGGCCGCGGGCGGCAGCAGCGGGGCCTCCGCGACGGCGCCGCGAACCCGCCTCAAAGCTCGGCCTCCGGCTCGCGCGGCTGCACCAGGTAGTGCTGGCCGAGCTCGATCCGGTTGCGCTCCAGCATCCGGTAAAGGGTGGCGCGGGCGACCCCCAGCAGCTGGGCCGCGCGGGTCATGTTGAAGTTGCTGTCCTGCAACGCCTGCACGATCGCCTCGCGCTCGCCGTCGCTGCCGGGCTTTGGCCGAGCCGCGCTGCGCGGCCGGGGCTGCCGCATTGCCGCCCGCGGCGCTGAGGGCGGCGCCGCCGGTACCGGGTCGAGCCGCAAATCCGCGACGTCGACCTGGGGGCCATTCGCCAGCACCACCGCGCGCCGCATCGTCGCAATCAGCTCGCGGACATTGCCGGGCCACGGATAGGCCAGCATCGCCGCCATCGCCGCGGCAGTGAAGCCGCGCAGCTCGCGGCGCAGCTCCTGTGCGATCTGGCGCAGAAAATAAGTCGCCAGCACCTCGACATCGCCGTCGCGCTCGCGCAATGGCGGCAGGTGCAGGCTCAGCACGTTCAGCCGGTAATAAAGATCCTCGCGCAGCTTTCCGGCGGCGATCGCATCGCGCAGCCGCACATTGGTCGCCGCCACGACCCGGACATCGACCTTGATCGGCTGGCGGCCGCCGACCCGCAGGATCTCGCCCTCCTGCAAAAACCGCAGCAGCAGGCCCTGCAGGTCGATCGGCATGTCGCCGATCTCGTCGAGAAACAGGGTGCCGCGATGGGCGTGCTCGATATGGCCGTTTTTGCGCGCGTTGGCGCCGGTAAACGACCCCTTCTCGTAGCCGAACAATTCGGAGGCGATCAAGGTCGCCGGCACCGCGGCGCAATTCAGCGCGACGTAGGGACCCGTCTCCCGGCCCGAGCGTTCGTGGATCGCGCGCGCGACCAATTCCTTGCCGGTGCCGCTTTCGCCGGTGATCAACACCGGCACGTCGCAGGCGGCAAAGCGGCGGACCTGCTCAAAGACGTCGAGCATGACCGGGCTGTTGCCGACCATAAACACGGTAGAGGCGTCCACCATCGCTTCGCTCGCGGCTTCGGGCCCGCGTACCGGCATGCTCGGCGCTTGCGCCCAGGAGCGCGCTCCGCCGCGGAGTTGCATGACCGTCTGGCTGCTGCTCATCAAAGCCCCTGTTACCGGTTCATCCCCAGGCGCCCCCGACCCGTGCCGCTGGCACTGTTCGCGGGCGCGATCAGCGAAGGCAGCGACGTTGCAAAGGAACCGTGATCGACCTCCAACCGTTACTCGAAATGACGTCGAAGCCGGCCAAGTGAGGCTGTTCAAACCAGGTCAGGCTGTTCAAACGTCAGGGTGTATCGAGCATCGCCCCGATCGGAGCTTCGAACCGTACGATGCAAACGCTGGGCCAGGAGAATATAATTACATATTTTCAATGGTCTAAGATGGCTGTACCGAGCGCGGGGAGCAAAGGTGTGTCAATTTCCCCGACGGTCGCTTCGACAAAAATGACCGTAACTGGGCGGGTTGTTATAGTTAAAATACCCGACATTGGTTGTTTTCGACATTTTCCTTCAATGCGTTAGAGTCAGGCGGGCCGGACGGCCTCAGCGATTTTGTAAAGAAAACCGACATGATGACTGCGTAAAATATTCCGACAGAGTATGCTGGGCTTTCGCGTTCGGAAGGAACAATCCCCACTGCTGCGATGCGAAATATACGCCTGTAAAGGCCGGGTGCGGCCAGCGCCCGGCGCAGGCGAGCCGCGGCGAGATGCTGGCGCCGGGTCAGCGCCGTCAGACGCGGTCGCCCTCGGCGCGATCCAGCAACTGCCGCAATTCGCCGAGCCAAGGCTCGTAATGGCGCCACCGCGCCACCGAGCTCGCATAGACCGGCTGGCGCGCCTGCCACAGGCTCGCCGTCGCGAGGGGTCGCGGGTTGCGTTCGGGCGAAAGGCAGTCATCGCTCCACTCGAGGCCGGCAAAGGCGATCAGCCTGCGGGTGACGGCTTCGCGATCCGATACCAATTCTTCGTAACCGACATCGAGACAGCGCGCCGCCGGCAATACCGAGCGCCAGTGATCCATCAGCCGGGCGTATTGCCGGTAGGCGGCGGCGAGCGCCCGCTTGTCGCTGCTGAACGATATCGTCTGCTGAAAATGCGTAAAGTAGATCGACAGGCAGGTGTCGACCGGGTGCCGGCGGCATTGAATAATGCGCGCGTTTGGCAGCAGCAGATGTATCAACCCGACGCAGAGCACGTTGAACGGCAATTTGTCGGTCACCCGGGCGGCCGACGGCGCGATCCTGCGCAGCACGGACAGATATTCCCGGGCCAGCGCCCGGCCGGAATCCGGCTGCAGATAGGTCGCTTCGAGCGTACCGTGGGCGGTCGCCCGTCTGATCCAGAACGGCTGCTCGCCGCCGCCGCCGATCTGCGGGTGCCGGCTTAGGATCTGCTCGACGAGGGTCGTGCCCGAACGGGGCATGCCGACAATCAGCAGCGGGGTTTCGTCGTCCTCGGCGAACGCCGGGTTGGCGGTATAGAAATCGCCGGTAAAGCGGCGCAGCAAACGATCGATATCGGCGGCGAAGGCGGTCGGCGTCAAACTTTGCAGACCGGTCTCTGATCGCGTTTGCGGCGTCGAAATGGGCCATCGCGGTCTGGTACTCGCCCAAATCGTCGAGCATCTTGCCGGCCGCGAAATGCAGCAGCAGCCGGTCCTCGTCGTCGAGCGCGGCGTTGCCCAGCGCCCGCAGCACATGCGCCAGCCGCGGACGGTCGGCCTCGGTGCATTTTCCCGCTTCCGCCATGGTGAAGTATGCCGAGACCTGCCGCGGGTTGAGGGCCAGCACGTGGTCGAATGTCGCGACGGCTTCCTCGAAGCGGCCCTGGCGAACCAGCACGTCGCCGAGCAGCTTGTGAACAAGATCATTTTCAGGGTCGAGCATCGCCGCGGCGCGCAGCTCCGTTTCAGCGGCGGCAAAGTCTCCCTCGGTCATCAAGGCTCGCGCCAGGTAAACACAGGCCGCCGCCGTGTCCGGTGCGAGGGCAGCGGCGCGGCGCCAGAGTTGCGCCGCCTCCTCGTAGTCGCCGCCAAGCTCGAGAAGATCGGCAAGACCAACCAAGGCCTCGACCAGGCTCGGCGCCAACGCCACCGCCCGGCGATAGGCGGCGACGGCATCCAAATCGAGCCGCTCGCGGCGCAGCGACAGCGCGAGGTCGCAATAAGCCGCCGCATCATCCCGCAACGCCGTCGCGAGACGCAGGCTCTCGGCGGCTTGCGCGGGCCGGCCGCCGTCGAGCAAGGCGCGCCCCAGCCGATGATGGACGGCGGCATTGCGCGGGTCGAGCCGGGCCGCCCGGGTGAACGCGGCAATCGCGCCGGCAAGCCGGCCCGAGGCGGCGAGTGCGACGCCACGCTCGCACTCCCGCTCGGCCGCGACGGCGCGCCGCGGCGGTACCGCACCTCCGTTCGCGGGGCCGGTCGGAAGATCGGGGGAAATCCGGCGAAATTCCTCGGCCGCCCGACGCAGACCGCCGACCTCGGTCAGCGGGCCTAAAACCGGCGCGCGACCGCTCGTCGCCACGGGCGCGGCCTCCCCGGGTGCTGCGCCCGTCTTCCTCGCGTCACGCACGGTTTTCAGGCGGAGCACTCACCACCGCGGCCAGAGCCAGGCAGAACGCCCGACGGTACCATTGCCCGGCTACGTCATGATTTGCCACATCGGCGATCTCGTCAGCTGCCGCTGTGGGCGGCGATAAAATCGAGCGTTGCGGCGGCGCATTCCGCGGCGTGGGTCGCGGCGACGTGGTACGAGTTGCCGGGCAGCACCACCAGCGACGAGCTCGGGATCTGCTGCTGCCAGGCGCGGGTTTCGTCGATCGAGGCGAGACCGCTGCCGTCGGTGGTGACGACCAGGGTCGGACAGCGGATTTTCGGCACGTCGGCGCGGATGTCGGCGCAGGCGATCGTCTTCATAAAGCCGATCTGGGTCGAGACCGCGGTGCGCCCCATGAACTTGATCCACCACTCGACGCCTTCAGGCGGAAAGCCGCTGCCGAGCCGGCCGCCCATGGTCTGGCGCGCCCAGGGCTCGATCCCGTCGCGCTCGAACGCCGCATTCAGCTCGGGGACGCGTTCGGCAGCACCGGCGCGCAACGGCGGCGGTGTGCCGACGACAGTCAGGGTCTTTACCCGCTCGGGGCGGCGCGCGGCAAAGGCGCGGGCGACCGTGCCGCCGATCTTGGCCCCGACCAGGTGGAAGCGGTCGATGCCGAGGTGGTCCATCAGCCGCGCGTAATCGTCGATAATGACATCGAGCGTCCACGGAAAATCGCGCGGCATCGCGGTCGACCGGCCAAACCCGCGCATGTCCGGCCGCACGACCTTGTAGTGCCGCGCCAATGTCGGGACCCAGCCGTGCCAGGCGACCCCGCTCTCGGCATTGCCGTGCAGCATCAGCACCGTCTCGGGATCGCGCCACGGGTCGGTGAAGTCGTCGACCTCGTAATGCATGTCGAGGTCAGGGGTGGGCCGGAATGTCGGCATCGCAATCCTCCCGATGGCCGTCGCGCCCTCACCCGCCTCGCTGCGCTCGGCACCCTCTCCCGCATTGCGGGAGAGGGAAGGGACCCGTCGCGAATGCGACGGGAAGGGTGAGGGGCTTTGCAGGGTTAGGCGTGCAGACCCTGGTAGTAGGTGTTGCGCATGACCCGGCCAGGCAAGGCGCCGGTGTGCTTGCCGTCCTCGAGCAGCACTTCGCCGTTGACGATCGTCATCATGACGCCCTGGGCCGGCTCTTTGATGCGCTTGGCGCCGGTCGGGAAGTCGTGGACGACTTCGAGCGGCAACGGCTTCACCGTGTCGGGATCGAAGATCACGATGTCGGCGGCCATGCCGGGCCGCAGCAGGCCGCGGTCGTAGAGGCCAAAGGTCGAGGCGCTGTCAAAGGTCAGCCGCCGCACCGCCTGCTCCAGGGTCATGACCTGCTTGTCGCGCACCCATTCCGCCAGCAGACGGGTCGAAAAGCCGAACCCGCTCTGGAACTGGACGTGGGCGCCGCCGTCGGACAGCCCGATAATCGCGTTCGGGTAGGTCAGGATCTTGGCGACAGCCGCATCGTCGACGTTGTTCTCGCCGTGCAGCCATTCGCTGTCGAGGTTCTCCTCGATCGCGAGGTCGAGAAACGCATCGATGACGCCCTTGCCCTGCATCTTGGCGATCTGGCCCAGGGTCTTGCCCTCGTACTGCTTGTTCTTCGGCAGGACCGCGCTCTGCAGCACCATGTAGTCCCACCAGGTCGTGCAGATGCCGGGCGGCGGTGTTGCGACCTTGAACTCGACCGCCTCGGCGTGCAGCTTTTTGCGCACGTCCGGGTCTGCGTACGCCTTCAGCATCTCCTCGGGCGAGGACAGGCAGATCGGGTGCCACACCGGCAAGCCGCGGAAGGTCTGGGTGTTGCGCATCGTGAAATTGTCGACGATGCGGTTCGGCGTGCACATCGGGTAGGCGCGGATGCCGTTGGCGGTCGTCTTGTCGACCTGCGCCATCTGCTTTTGCCATTCGTCCGGCCGGCGCATCGACTGATTCAGATTGTTGTAGACGACGGTGCGGCCGGTCGCCTCGCTGAGGCGCGACATCAGCGCGTTCTTCATTTCGGCGCCATTGCCGCCGCCCGACTGGATGATGCCGGTGCCGAGCTCGCGCAACACGTCGCCGATCGCAAAGATCTCCTTCTCGTCGGCCCACAATGCCGGGATGTGGACGCCCTGCGGGTCGTAGTGGCCCTGATTGCGCGACACCGAAACCCCCAATGCGCCGGCCTTCATGCCGTCGCGCACCAGACCCTGCATCTCTTTGATTTCGTCGTCGGTGGCGGTGCGCTTCTGGCAGTCCTCGCCCATCACGTAATAGCGCACCGCGGTGTGGCCGATCAGGTTGCCGACATTGACGCCGAGGTGATGGTCAAGCTGGTCGAGATATTGCGGCACCGTCTCCCAGCCGAACTCGAGGGTGCGCAGCACCTCCATCGGGATCGCTTCGACATAGGACAGGAATTCCGACAGCCGATCTTCCATGCCCTTGCGCACCGGCGCCAATGACAGCGAGCAATTGCCGAAGATGACGGTGGTGGCGCCGTGGTCGCAGGAATACGAGCACAGCGGGTCCCAGGTGACCTGCGCGTCGTAATGGCAGTGATTGTCGATAAAGCCGGGGGCGACGACGCGGCCGTCGGCATCGACCGTGCGCGCGGCCGGGCCGGAGAGCTTGCCGATTTCGACGATCTTGCCGTCCTTGACGCCGACATCGCCCTTGAACGCCGGCATGCCCGAGCCGTCGACGATGCGGCCATTTTTGATCAGCAGGTCATACGCCATCGCTATCCCTTTCCCTTTTGCAAGCTCGATCGACCTTTTTTTCTCCACACAAGCTTAGCACGCTGCGGCGGCGGGCGGCGCATCGCTAATCCGGCGACATGGTTGCCGGCGTCGCATGGCTGCGATGCGAAGGCGAGCCGAGGGTTGCTCCCACTACACCTCGAGGGCGGACCGGCACACGACGGTTCGCCACGGCAACCGAGGACGCTCGACCCCGGTCGCGTCCCGGTAAGGACGGATCAACGCCGCCGTCATATAAATGCAATACAACTGTCATAAAAACTTGTCGCTGGCCCGTTAACAGAGGGCTCCCACCGTCTGCCGCAGGAGCAGCATCGTGAAGCCTTGTCGCACCCTTCTCCTCGGCGTCGTTGCCGCCGCGGGGTTCGGTCTGGCCGCGCAGGCCGCCGAAATCTCCGGCGCCGGCGCCACCTTCCCTTACCCGATATACGCCAAATGGGCCGCGGCCTATGCCGAAAAGACCGGAGTCAAGCTGAACTACCAGTCGATCGGGTCGGGCGGCGGCATCGCCCAGATCACCGCCAAGACCGTCGATTTCGGCGCTTCCGACATGCCGCTGAAACCCGAGGTGCTGGACAAGGACGGGCTCACCCAGTTTCCGCCGGTAATCGGCGGCGAGGTGCTGGTGATCAACCTTCCCGGCATCAAAGCCGGCGCCATGACGCTCGACGGGCCGACGATCGCCGACATCTATCTCGGCAAGGTCGCCAAATGGAACGACCCGGAAATCGCCAAGCTCAATCCCGGACTGAAGCTGCCTGACACCGCGATTGCCGTGGTCCACCGCTCGGACGGCTCCGGCACGACCTTCATCTTTACCGACTATCTGTCGAAGGTCAGCCCGGAGTGGAAGGACAAGGTCAGCGAGGGGACCTCGGTGCAATGGCCGGTCGGGCTCGGCGGCAAAGGCAATGAGGGGGTGTCGGCATTGGCGGCGCGCACGATGGGTGCGATCGGCTATGTCGAATATGCCTACGCGCTGCAGAACAAGCTGGTCTACGCCAAGCTCGTCAATCATGACGGAGTGACGCTGCAGCCCGGCAGCAACGTCTTTCAAGCCGCCGCCGCCAATGCCGACTGGAAGAGCGCACCGGGCTTTTACCTGATCCTGACCAATCAGCCCGGCAAGGAAAGCTGGCCGATTACCGGCGCCACCTTCATCCTGATGCACAAAAAGCAGGACAATCCAGAAAAGGCGAAAGCGGTGCTCGACTTCTTCGCCTGGGCCTACAAGAACGGCGGCAAGATGGCGGCATCGCTCGACTATATTCCAATGCCGCAAAACGCCGTGACGATCTTCGAGGACAGCTGGAAGCAGATCGTCGGACCTGACGGCAAGCCGGTCTGGGACGGGCATTCGTCCTAGCGCGAAGCGGGAAAAGGGGGCGGCGGCCTTGCCCTCGGTCACCATTTTCCACCGCCGCCTCGGAGGCGAACAGTGACGGTAGAGACCGCGGGCATCGGCCCGATGGCGGCGCCAAGGGACCGCACCGGTGCGGTCGGCGACGCCGTGTTCCGCGCCCTGACGTTTCTGTTCGCGCTGCTGGTATTGCTGATCCTCGGCGGGGTTATCGTCTCGCTGGTCGCCGGGGCCTGGCCGGCGCTGCGGGCCTTCGGCTTTTTTGGCTTTGTCGCCACCGAGACCTGGAACCCCGTTACCGAAAAGTTCGGGGCATTGGCGCCGATCTACGGCACCCTCGTCACCTCGGCGATCGCGATGCTGGTCGGCATCCCGGTCGCCTTTGGCGTCGCGGTGTTCATCACCGAAATCTGCCCGATCTGGCTCAAGCGGCCATTGGCGACGATGATCGAATTGCTCGCCGCGATCCCCAGCATCATTTACGGCATCTGGGGCCTGTTCGTCTTTGCGCCCTTTGTGCAGCAGTACATCGAGCCGGCGATCATCGCGACGCTCGGGCAAGTGCCGGGGATCGGGCTGCTGTTTGCCGGGCCGCCGCTTGGCATCGGTGTGCTGACCGCCGGTTTTATCCTCGCGATCATGGTGTTGCCGTTCATCTCGTCGATCATGCGCGACGTGTTCGAGACGGTGCCGCCATTGCTGAAGGAAAGCGCCTATGGTCTCGGGGCCACGCGCACCGAAGTGGTTTGGCGGGTGGTGCTGCCGTTTACCCGCATCGGTGTTGTCGGCGGCATTATGCTCGGTCTGGGGCGTGCGCTCGGCGAGACCATGGCGGTCACCTTTGTGATCGGCAATGCGCACCGCATCAGCGCTTCGATCCTGCAGCCGGGCACCACGATTTCCGCGTCGCTGGCAAACGAGTTTACCGAGGCGTTTGGCGACCTTTACCGCTCGTCCTTGATCGCGCTCGGCTTTATCCTGTTCATCATCACCTTCATCGTGCTTGCGATTGCCAAAGTCATGCTGCTGCGGCTGCAAAAGCAGGCGGGGAGTTGAGCCGATGGCCCCTTACGCGCGGCGCCGCCTGGTCAATGCCGTGGTCATGGGCCTGTCGGTCGCCGCGACCGGCTTTGGCCTGTTATGGCTCGCGCTGGTGCTGTGGACCCTGCTGGTCAACGGCGTCGCGGCGATCACCCCGGCCCTCTTCAGCCAGATGACGCCGCCGCCCGGCAACAGCGGCGGGCTGTTGAACGCGATCTTCGGCAGCGTCGTGATGACGGCGCTCGCGACGTTGATCGGAACCCCGACCGGGATTCTTGCCGGCACCTTTCTCGCCGAATACAGCCGGGGCGGCCGCTTTGGCGAAGTCGTCCGCTTTATCAATGACATCCTGCTGAGCGCACCGTCGATCATCGTCGGGCTCTTTGTCTACGAAATCATGGTTGTGCGCATGGGCCATTTTTCGGCCTGGGCGGGTGCGGTCGCGCTGGCGATCATCGTCGTCCCGGTCGTGGTGCGGACCACCGAGGACATGCTGAACCTGGTGCCGAACGCACTGCGCGAGGCGGCCTCGGCGCTGGGCACGCCGAAATGGAAGGTGATCACGATGGTCTCCTACCGGGCGGCGATCCAGGGGATGCTGACCGGTGTCATTCTGGCGGTCGCGCGCATCGCCGGCGAGACCGCACCCTTGCTGTTTACGGCGCTCAACAACCAGTTCTGGAGCACCGACCTGAACGCCCCAATGGCCAATCTGCCGGTCGTGATCTTTCAGTTCGCGATGAGCCCCTATGCCGACTGGCAAACGCTGGCCTGGGGCGGGGCGTTGCTGATCACGGTCGCCGTGCTTTGTCTCAACATCGGCGCGCGCCTGCTCGCCTCGTGGAGCACGTTCAAGCCATGAGCCCTCTTTCGACTGCTGCGATCCAGACGATGCCGCCGATCTCGACCCACTCCGACCCAGCGCCGGCGTCCCGCCAGAAGGTGGAAATTCGCAACGTAAATTTTTATTACGGAGCTTCGCAGGCGCTGAAAAACGTCAACCTGTCGATCCATGACAAAAGCGTGACGGCGTTTATCGGCCCCTCCGGCTGCGGCAAGTCCACCCTGCTGCGCGTTCTCAATCGAATTTATCAGCTCTACCCCGGCCAGCGCGCGACCGGCGAAGTGCTGGTCGACGGCGAGAACATCCTGTCGCCGGGGCTCGACCTCAATCTGCTCCGCGCCAAGATCGGCATGGTTTTTCAGAAGCCGACACCGTTTCCGATGTCGATCCGCGACAACATCGCCTTCGGCATCCGTCTTTACGAAAAATTGCCGGCTTCAGAGCTCGACGACCGCATTGAATTGGCGTTGCGCCGCGCCGCCTTGTGGGACGAGGTCAAGGACAAGCTGAAGCAGAGCGGTCTCGGTCTGTCGGGCGGTCAGCAGCAGCGGCTGTGCATCGCGCGGGCGATTGCAGTCAGGCCAGAGATATTGCTGCTCGACGAGCCGGCGTCGGCGCTCGACCCGATCTCGACCCAGCGCATCGAGGAGCTGATCGCCGAGCTCAAGCCCGATTACTGCATCGCGATCGTCACCCATAATATGCAGCAGGCGGCGCGCAGCTCGGACTACACCGCCTTCATGTATCTCGGCGAGCTGGTCGAATTCGACGAAACCGAGACCATCTTTACCCACCCGAAGCAGCGGCGGACCGAAGACTACATCACCGGCCGCTTCGGCTGACCCAGGGAAGGGTGCCGCACATGTCTTCCGAGCACATCATCAAAAGCTACGACGAGGAATTGCGTCGACTCAACAACACGATCACCGAAATGGGCGGGCTCGCCGAAAGCCAGCTCGCGACGGCGATCGAGGCGGTCGTCGAACGCGACAGCGATCTCGCCGCCAGCGTCGTCGAGACCGACGCCAGGGTCGACCAGCTCCAGCACGAGCTCGACAATCTGGCGGTGCGGCTCCTGGCGCTGCGCCAGCCGATGGCGCGCGACCTGCGCGAGATCTTTTCGGCGATCAAGATCGGCAGCGACCTCGAGCGGATTTGCGACTACGCCGCAAATGTCGCGAAGCGGTCGATCATTCTCGACCAGTCGCCGCCGGTGCAGCCGGTCTATGCGCTGCCGCGGATGGCGCGGCTGGCGGAAACGCTGGTCAGGGATGTGATCGACGCCTATGTGGCGCGCGACGCCGACAAGGCCTACGCCGTGTGGATGCGCGACGAAGAGCTCGACGAGATGTATGCGAGCCTGTTTCGCGAGCTGTTGACCTACATGATGGAAGACCCGCGCAACATCAGCGCCTCGACGCATCTTTTGTTCATGGCCAAGAACATCGAGCGGATCGGCGACCATGCGACCAATATCGCCGAGGACCTCTATTTCCTGGTGCACGGCACCCCGTTGACCCAAAAACGGCCGAAGGGCGACAATTCGTCCCTCGAAATCGTGCCGCCGGGCCGGACCCAGGCATGACCCGCCCGCTCGTCCTGATCGTCGAAGACGAGGCGCCGCTCGTCACCCTGCTGCGCTACAATCTCGAAAAGGACGGTTTCGAGGTCGCCGAGGCGGGCGACGGCGAAGAGGCGCTGATGCGCATTGCCGAGCGCAAACCCGACATCGTGCTGCTCGATTGGATGCTGCCGCTGGTTTCCGGCATCGAAGTCTGCCGCCAGATCCGGCGCTCCGCACAGACCCGCGCGCTGCCCGTCGTCATGCTGACCGCGCGCGGCGAGGAAGCGGACCGGGTGCGCGGGCTCGACAGCGGCGCCGACGACTACATTCCCAAGCCGTTCAGCCTGCGCGAGCTGAGCGCTCGATTGCGCGCGGTGATACGCCGCGCCCAGCCCAACGCCGCCGAGGAGACATTGCAATTCGGCGAGGTGACGATGGACCTCGCGGCTCATCGGGTGTCGCGAGTGGACAAGCCGATCCATCTCGGCCCAACCGAATTTCGCCTGCTGCGCCACCTGATGCAGCATCCGGGGCGGGTGTTTTCGCGCGAGCAATTGCTCGACGCGGTCTGGGGCCACGACGTCTATGTCGAAGCGCGGACCGTCGACGTGCACATCCGCCGGCTGCGCAAGGCGCTCAACGCCGATGGCGGCGCCGATCTTGTGCGCACGGTCCGTTCTGCCGGCTACGCCCTCGATCTCGAAGCTCGCTAGTAAGGCGCTGCGGCGGTTGCGGGCGCTGCGATCGTCGAGCCCGGACCGCGCCGGTTTACCGCCAGGCTTCCGGTATCCAACAGCGCGATCAGGCAAGAGCCGACAAGCACGGCAAGGCCGATCGCGATTACCATCAGAAATGGATTGAGTTGGCCGGCGGCGCGGTCGAGGCGGCGCAGCAACGGCTCCCGCAAGGGGTTGCGGCGTGAGAAGAAGTGCTGCATCGCGGCGGTGCCCTTTTTATGTCAGGCAGCGAGAGCATGCTTGGCCGATCCGATGCGGATGCTGGCGACGGGCCGAGCGTACCCCGACCCGCAGCCGACCCGCGTTCAGGCGAGCTCCGGAAGGGCCTCGGTGAAGGTTTCGAGATTGCCCAAGGTTTCTCGGCCGAGCGCGAACGGAATGCAGGCGCCGATCAGGACCATGACGATCATCGTACCAAAGAAGATCGTCGGCGAGGCGGTGTGCGAGACCATCACAAAGGGGGCGATCACCCCGGCGAAAATTCGGCCGAACGATTCGCCGAAAAAGTGCCCGCGCCCGCGCAACGCGGTCGGGAACTGTTCGGACAGGTACATCCGCACCGCGGGGAAGATGGACAGGGTGGTGAACCCGGTGATCAACGCGCCGGCGCTGAACACAATGGTTGCGGCCGAACCGGCGCGATGCGCCAGCACCATCAGCAGCAGACCGGGTATCGACAGCAGAAAAGCGCCGGTGATCGTCCAGCGCCGTCCAATGATTTCCATGATGAAGCCGTTGAACAGCTTGCCCGGGATGCTGGCCGCGAACACCAGCGAGCTTAATCCGAAGCTCAGGGCGACGGCGGCGCCCTGGCTGACCAACGCTTTCGGCAACAGGATTGCGATCAAGTAATAGACCGTCCCGGCGCAGATGCCGCACAGAATACCGGTTGCGGTCCAGCGCAGCTGACCCGGGGCAAACAGCTTCCAGAACGGCGGCAGCTGCTCCCGCACCCTCTCGCGGCCGGTTCCGAGCTCGGCAGCGGTCATCGGTGCGACGCGGCCGCCGCACCGCCTGATGATCAGGTTGACGCTGTCGATCGCGTCCTGAGTCCGGCCTCGCCGCAACAGCCAGCGCGGACTCTCGGGTATCAGGAAATAAATCAGCACCGGGGCGATAAACAGGGTCACACCACCCGGCAACCCGACCAGCTGAAAGCCCCGCGGGTGGTCGGCCAGGACAAAGCCGACAAACGGCAGCGAGGTGAATGCCATCGCAAGCATGGTTTCGTATATCGCGGCGTAGGTGCGCCGGTGCTGCGCCGGCATCAGCTCGGCGGCGATCGGGAATGGGGCCGAGATCGTAAAGCCGAGAAAGAAGCCGGTGATCAGCCGCAAGATGAACAGCTGCTCGAAACTGTGCACCAGCAGGATCAGGAGGGTGCACAAGGTGCTGAGAATGACGCCGACCTGCATCACGGCAAGACGGCTAACGCGGTCGGACATCGCCGCCGCCGCAAACCCGCCGATGACGACGAGAAAAGTAGGCCAGGTGGCCAGCGCGCGCACTGCGTCGGGGCTCATATGCAGCGGTCCTTTGGCCAGCACCAGCAGCGACCCGGTCAGCGCCAGGTCGTACCCCTCGATAAAGCCGACGAACCCGAGCACCAGGATTATGACGACGTGATAGGCGCTGAGCGGAATGCTGTCGAGCTTGCGCCCGAGCACATGGCTGGCCGGGATCACCTCGGCGCCGATCGAATCAGTCGGACTGGCGGTCATCGTGCGCTCCTCCCTTCGCAGCCGCGCGCCGGCCCCGCGATCCTCCGCAGAGGGCTTGGGCGCCCCATTCACTCGGATGCTCGCGCGGCCCAATCGGCACTTAGATCGGTGCCGGGACCGCTGTCTTTCACATAGATGAATGATTCAGATTAACCCGGACATGTCCGGCGGACTGGTAGCGGCCCTCCCTGAGCCTTCGCGCCGTTTCGAGACGGATCGCGTCGGCCGGAGCTTGGCAGGCGGGACCCTGATCGTGTCGAGAGAGGTGTTGCCGGGTGCTTGAGGGGCGCGGAGAACCGTGGTTACGCGCCGTCCGGCGCGGCAGCAAGACCGGTCACGGCCCCCCGACCAGCGAAGCCGGGATGCGAAATCGGCTCAGATAGCTTCTCTCGAAATCAGCCAGCGCCGACATCGCGTCGATGTCGTTGACCACGACGCGCTGCTCTTCGATGGTGACGAGACCGTCGTCGCGAAGCTGCCGCAACGTGCGGTTGACGTGGGGAACGCTCAGGCCGAGCGCATCGGCGATCAGCTCCTGGGTCAACGGCATGTGATAAGAATTCTCGTCCGCCAGGCCGACGGTTCGCAACCTCGTCAGCAGCTCCAGCAAAAAATGGGCGACACGCTCGATGGCCGAGCGCCGCCCGATGTCGATCAGGCGTTCGGCATAGATTGCAGCCTCACAGGCGAAAGACCAAAAGATCGTCGCCGCCAATCGCGGACGGTGCTCAAACAGGCCGATCAGCACCGCGAACGGCACCGGGCAGACAACGACGTCAGAGAGGGCGGTGATCGCGTAGAGCGCGTTCTCAAAAAAGCAGCCGGGAAAGCCGACAAAATCGCCTGGGAGCAGGATGTTCAATATCTGCCGCCGCCCGTCGTGCAGAACGCGGTAACGGATGGCGCACCCCTGCTGCAGCACAAACAGCGTCTCGTAGTTACGGCCCTCGCTGACGATGTCGCGGTTGCGGCGCACCAGGCGGGTCGTGGCATGCAGCGTGTCGAGCACCGCGATATCTTCGGCAGACAGTTCGCCGAACCAGGTGAGCTTGCGGCCGAGGGGCGTCATCTGCTGCGCCCCCGCGCTCGATGGCTGCTTCATGCCCGCTTCCGTCGATCGCAACCCTGCTGCAACCCAGACCGTCGCCGCTGGCAGAGCGAGTCAAACATGCTGCGGCGAGGTTCGCAACGACGATGACCCATATTGCGCATCCGGCCCGCAGTTTCAGTCGATCGCGGCCTGGCTCAAGCGGAGGGACGGCGCAACCGTGGTCTCGCTGCGCGTTCCGCCGGCTTTCCCCTCGACATCGCATCCATAGGGTCGCCTATCGCAGGTCGACGAATTCGATCCAGTTCGGCATCTGTCCCATCGGGTATTGCTTGACGGGGGCGAGCTGCCCCGATTGCCGGTCGATGCGGTAGACCGTCATCGCATTCGAGTTCGAGCCCGACCGACAGCAGAAAGCGGCCGCGCGGGTCGATGTTAAAGCCGCGCGGGGTCTTTTCGGTCGGCCAATGCCCGATGGGCGACAGGGTGCCTTTTTCGGGATCGATGCGGTAGCCGGCCAAGGTGCTGGTCTTGCGCTCGCTTCCGTAGAGAAACCGGCCGTCCGGCGTCACGTGCAGATCGGCGGCGGCGGGCTGCGCGGTAAAACCAGGGGGACGCGCGTCGACAAATTGCAGCTCGGTCAACGTCCCCGAGGCGGGGTCGATGGCGTAGGCGCCGATTGTGTCGGTGGTCTCGGTGATCAGATAGAGGAAACGCTGGTTGGGGTGGAGCGCCATGTGCCGCGGCCCAGCGCCGGGCTTGGTGTGGACCGCGCCCGGCCCGTTCGGCGACAAGGTCCCGCTGGCCGGATCGAACTTCCACTCCATGACGATGTCGCCGCCAAGGCTCGACGCGTAGCAATACTTGTTTGTTTTATCGACGAGGATGCAGTGCGACTTCGGCCGGTTTGGGATGATCTCGGTCGTCTTCTCGACAATATGGCCGTCGATGTCGATCGGGTTGATCGTAAGCTTGTTGCCGGGATAAGACGCGCCGAGCAGAAACCGTCCGGTCCGGTCGGTGATGATGTATGCCATGCTGTCGGCGAGCGGGGTGGTCGCGACATGGGTCAGCCGCCCGGTCGCGCGGTCGATCGCAAAGCTCGACGCCGGAAAATTGCCGCTGCGCAACGCGGCGAAAATGAACCGGCGATCGGGTGTCACCGCCATCGGCATGTTGGCGGGCGACGGCTTGTCGGTGCCGGGAACCGGGACCTTGTCGATCGCCGTCAATTCGCCGCTGTCGCGGTTCATCGCAAAGATGCCGATCTCCTTGCTGCCGGCGTTCGACACGTAGACCACTGTATCCGGCGTCGTGTCCGCGAGGGCTCTGCGCCACCCGGCAACGGGTTTCGGCAGCGCCGCGGCGACGAGCCCCACCGCCAGCATACGCCGCCGGGTCAACTTTGCTCTGATCATCATCCTCCCCTTTTTCCTGTGTATTTTCCGAGTAATTGCGCCCTCGCCGCCCGCCCCTTACTCAACCTGCCGCCGCAAGCGGCGCGAAGGTGGAACCCGCGCGCCGGCAATCGCAGAGAAAGGGGCCGGCCGGCAGAATGCCGACAAGGCGGGATCAGCGCAGGTCGACGATTTCGATCCAGTTGGGCATTTCACCGACCCGGTATTGCCGGACCGGGGCGAGGGCGCCGTTTTCCTGGTCGATCGCCGAGACCGTGACCGCATTCGAGCTGAGCCCGGCGGCGATCAGAAAATGCCCGCGCGGGTCGATCGCAAAACCGCGCGGCGTCGTCTCGGTCGGCCATCGTCCGCACCGCGAGAAGGTGCCGCGCTCGGGGTCGAGGCGGTAACCCTTGATCATGCTGGTGGTGCGCTCGCTCGCATAGATGAACCGCCCGTCGGGGGTGACGTGCAGGTCGGCGGCGGAGGGCTTGCCGGTGAAATCGGGGGGCAGGGTCGGCACCGTCTGCAATTCGCTGAGCGTGCCGGTCGCAGGGTCGACCGCATAGGCGCCGAGCGTCGCGTCCGTCTCGTTCAACAGATAAAGAAAGCGGCCGTTGGGGTGAAACGCCAGATGGCGCGGCCCGGCATTGGGCTTTGTCGAAATCACGGCGGGCGTGTTGGGCGAGACCGTGCCGGCCTCGGCATCGAAACGCAATTGCATGACCACGTCGCCGCCGAGATTGGTGCAGTAGACATAGCGGTTCGAGGCGTCGACGACGACGCAATGCGCCTTGGGCTTGGTCGGCAATACCTGGGTCGCGTGCCCGCCGACGCGGCCCGAGCCGTCGATCGGGTTGATCGCCAGCTTGGCGCCGGGGTAGGAGGCGCCGAGCAGAAACCGGCCGGTCCGATCGGTCACGATATAGGCCATGCTGTCGGCGAGCGGCGCGGCGCCGAGATGGGTCAGCTTCCCGCTCCCAGGGTCGATCGCAAAGCTCGACACCGGGAAGGGTTCGCTGCGCAGCGCCGCATAGAGAAAACGACGGTCGGGGCTGACCGCCATCGGGATGCTGGTCGGCGACGGCTTGTCGGTGCCGGACACCGCCGCCCGCTCGATCGCGGTCAGGTCGCCGCTGTCGCGGTCCATCGCAAAGACAAAGATTTCCTTGCTGCCGGCATTCGACACATAGACGACCGTTTGCGGGGCTTCGGCCATGGCTCAGCCCTCGCGTTGCAACTGCCGCGCGGCCTGCGCCGCCGGCCGGTCGTGACACGCTTTGAGCCAGGCCTCGGCCTTGGGAAATTCGGCAAGGTTGACTCGCGCCTGTCGCGCCCAGGCGAGAATGCCGGCGAGGTTGAGGTCGGCGACCGTAAACTGCTCGCCGAGCAGATAGGGTGCGCCGGTCAGCGCCGCGTCGAGGACCTTGAGCGGAGCGGCGAGCGCGCGCTCGGCTTCGTCGGCCGCGGCGGCGTCGCGCTGGTCCTCGGGACCGATGCGGTTCAGCAGCACGGTCAGCGCCGGCCGCTCGACCTCGGTCATGCCCCAAAAGCTCCACTGCCAGACCCGCGCCTCGTCTTCGAGAGCTTGCGGATAGAGGCCGCCGGCGCCGCTGCCGTGTTTTTTGGCCAGATAAAGATTGATCGCCATCGACTCCCACAGCCTGAAGCCGTCATCGTCGATCGCCGGCACATGACCGTTGGGGTTGATCGCGAGATATTCGGGCCGGCGGGTGTCGCCGGTGAAATTTGTCTTCACATGCTCGTAGGAAAGCCCGAGCTCGCCCGCCATCCACAGGGTGCGAAACGCCCGCGAGCGCGCGACGCCGTAAATCTTTAAGGCCATCGAACCGCCTCCTTTGCTCCGCCCGAATATCGTCGTTGCGGGCCACCCTCGCACGACGGTCGGCTCGGTGGAACAAATTCCGTAAACGCCGCTCGGCCTCGACGCGGCGGCGGGAAAACAGTTCGTTGCTTGTCATCGCACTGGTACCGGGTGCACAGTTGCAACCGGCGCCTGCGCGTCTTTAACGCGTGCGCTCGCAAAGCTGGATCGCGGCTCTTATGCTGATGATCCCTTGCCTGGATCGCTGGCCGGACCGGACGTGGCGGCAACCGGCCGCTCGTTTTTGTTCCCGACGCCGCCGGCCGACAATGGCGGCGGCGTCAGGTATTCGGTCCCCGAATGTCCCCCCTTCGGATCGATCGATCAGGCGCCGGCGGCGCCTGGGCCTTGCATCGTGATCACGATGCGCCGGTTTTGCGCGCGATTGGCGGCGGTGTCGTTGGGCGCCACAGGATGCGTGTCGCCAAATCCTTTGGCTGAAATCACGCTGGGGTTGACGCCTTGGGAAACGAGAAAGGCCACGACCGCATCCGCGCGCCGCGACGACAGCGCCAGGTTGTCGGCAATGCCCCGCTGCTTCAGCTGCGAGCCGACCGGAGTGTCGTCGGTGTAGCCGTAGACGACCACCTTGGCATTTTGCAGGGAGGCGAGCTTGGGGACGACGTTGTCGGCGAGATCCGCCTTGCCGGCAGCGCTGAGCTGATAGCTGCCGGAGGCAAACAACAGGTCGCCGGCTTCGACAAAGGTGGCCTGCTGCTGCAACGCCGAGACGCGCGCCTGTAGCTGCTGGTTCTGCGACTGAAGCTGCTGGTTTTGCGCCTGCGCCGCGTCATAGCTGCTCTGCGACACGCAGGCCGACAGCAGCATTGCCGCCAATGGCAAGGCGGTCGCTGCTCCGGCACAGGTTTTCCATCGGGGGGACAAGCTTGGCATGATAGTCGTGCTCCATTGCGAAGAAAGGCTTCGGTCCGGCGGGCAACGGCGCGGCAAGCGCCGCCGCTGCTACCGGGCGACCGCGAATCCACGGGCCTCAGTTGAGAAACCGGCGATCAGTTCGCGTCCACGATCCGACGTTACGGCGAATTTATTGCCGACCCGTTAGCCGCGGCTGGGACAGCAGCTTCCGCAGACCGGTGACGGGTTCCGCGCGAGGCGGACATCGGCGCTGGACAATCGGGGAGCTTCGCGCGACCCTCGCAACTGCGTCCGCCGCAAAAAATCCGATCAGCCAAGGCGGGACGCGACGCTGCGGTTGGGAGGGTTGGAGATGATCGAGGCGAGTGGGATCGACCACATTGTCCTGCATTGCAGGGACGCGGCGCGGGCCAAGAAATTCTACACCGAGATCCTCGGCATGACGGTTTACCGCGAAGGCGGTGGCCACGTCTTTATGCATGCCGGCGCACAGGGGGTGGCGCTGTTTGAAACCGCCAGCGGGGCGGCGCCCGAAGCCGGCAGCGACCTGAACCATCTGGCGCTGAAGGTTTCCGGCGGCACCTATGAGAGCTTAAAGGCGGAATTGGAGGGCCACGGCGTCGCGGTCGGCGGCCGGCCCGGCGACGACCATTGCATCTATTTCCGCGACCCCGACGGACACCGCCTGCAGCTGATGTTCCCCCGCTGAGGCGGCCGCTTCACCAACCGGGCTGCGCCCGCAATCCGGCGACGGCTTCGAGCTGGCGTTCGTGGTCTCCGGTGAAGCGCACGATCAGATCGGTGACGCCGGCATCGGCGTAGCCCTTCAGCCACGCCGCAGCGGCTGCGGGCGGCCCGCCGAAGCAGGCTTGGCGCCTGCGCATCAGGGCAGCGGGCTGGCCGTAATAGCTTTCGAGAAAAGCGTCGATGCGCTCTTCGGCGCGCGCTGCGTCCTCGTCGAGCGCCAAGGTCACATAGTTCGCCGCCGCGAACTGGCTGGGATCGCGTCCGACCTCGCGTACGATCTGCCGCACCTCGTGCCATTGCGCGGTCCACCGCGCCAGGTCGGGCTCGTTCGCGAACCAGCCGTCGAAGTGCTTCGCCGCCCGCTCGAAGGCGGCGCGCACCGAGCCGGCGAGCCAGATCGGCGGGCCGCTCGGGCGATGCGGCGTCGGGCCCAGCACACCGTCCTTGACCGGCCAGCGCCCATCCCAGTCGACCGGGTTCCCGGTCCACAAGGCGCGCGCGAGCCGCAGCCCCTCCATCATGCGGCCGACGCGCCCTTCAAAGGGCACCCCCGCGGCGGCAAATTCGGCGCGGATATTGGCGACGTCGGTCGCGATCCCGGCGCCGAGGACGAGCCGGCCCTCGCTGACCCGGTCGAGAGTCGCGAGCTGATGCGCCAAGACCACCGGGTTGCGCAACGCCGGCAGAAAGACGGCGGTGCCGACCATGACCTTATGGGTCCGGGCCGCGACCGCGGCAAGCAGGGTCAGCGGGTCATGCCGCGGCCGCGCCAGCAACGAGTTGCCGACCCAGACCGCGTCGTAACCGAGACGCTCCGCCCGCTCGGCGAGCGCCAGCAGCGGCCCGGTCTCGGGCCGGCCCTGCATGACCGCCTCGCGGGTCGGCAAGAGATATCCGATACGCGGCGCCATCGCGGATCTCCGTGTTCAATCGCGTCCGCTTTATAATGGCAGGATCGTGGGGTTCGGGCAGCACGATACGTTCACGAGCCGCATGCCGCTTTCCCGAGCCCGGTCTCAACCGTTGCGGTTCGGCGCCTCACCCCGGATTGTCGCCAGACACAAATGATCGTTGCGTGAGCGGGCCAGGCTCGGATCGGCAATGTCGCGCTCCAAACGCGTCACCCCGTCCCGATAGGCCGCGCCGGAGATTGCCTGCAGTTGCGAGCACGTATCCCGGCGCCTCACCGTATCAAGCCGCGCCGGCAAATCCTGCTCAAATCGGATATGCTCGAAGTTGGCTGCAACCGCGGCAAAGCCGGCTGTTTCCATGACCCCGACGATGGCGTCGACCGGCCAGAAATCCCGCAGGTCGACGAGCAGCGCCTCCGGAAAATACTCGTAGTAGAGCCAGTCGCCCGATTCTTGCGGACACAGATTGCGCAGCAGAAAGCGGCCCCCCGGCCGGAGCACCCGCAACACCGCGCGCAGCATCCCCGCCTTGTCGCCGATGTGATGAAAAGCGAACTGGCAGCTCACAAAACCGAAACTGTCATCGGCGAACGGCAGCCGAGCCCCATCCCCCCGCACCCAGGCGATTTCCCGCGTCTTGAGACGCCCCTGCCGCAGCATGCCGAGCGATCGATCGAGCCCGGCGTAAAACCCGCCCGGCAACGCGTCCCGGTTGGCGATCAGCTGATTGCCGGTGCCGCAGCCAATGTCCAAAACGGCGTGATCGGCCGGTTCGCGGTCTCTCGCAAACGCCAACAGATCCGGGTCGGCCGCGCGCGCCCGATAGGGCTGCGTGTCATAGAGATGCCCGATCGCGTCGTAATCTGTCCGCGGCCGTCGCGCCATCGTCCTCATTTCTCGCATGCACAGGCCCTCGGCCGCGGCCGACCGCGGCTCCCCGTTTCGGCCCTCGAGGGCGCCGGTCAACGATAATACAGCAGCACGCCTGATGTCGCCGTCGGCGCCGCGTTGATGCTCATCGCCGACATCACGACGTTGCGTTCGCCCTCGAGCGGTGACAAACCGAGGTGGACAAAATGCGCATCGCAATGCGCTGCAATCACTGGTTCGTTTTTGCGTCAAGCTTTAGGCCACTCCGCAGCGCGGCGGGCGATTGGGGCGGGAGATGACCCGAGAAATCACGATCCGCTTGGCCGAGCCTGCCGATGCCGGCTTGGTGCTGCGTTTTATCCGCGAGCTTGCCGCTTATGAGAGGGCGCCCTGCGCGGTCGTCGCTACCGAGGCCGACCTCGTTCGTCACGGCTTTGGGCCGAACCCGCAGTTCGAGGCGATCCTCGCGTTTCTCGACGGGGCGCCGGCCGGCTGCGCCGTCTTCCATTCGCGGTTTTCGACCTGGCTCGGCCGACCGGGGATGTATCTCGAAGATCTGTACGTCGCCGAAGCGGCGCGCGGCATAGGCGTCGGACGCCGGCTGATGGCGCGGCTCGCGGCGATCGCGGTCGAGCGCGAATGGGGCCGGATCGATTTCCAGGTGCTCGACTGGAACCCGGCGCGCAATTTTTACCGCGGCCTCGGCATGGCGCATCTGGGCGAGTGGCTGCGCTACGGCGCCGACGGCGAAGTTCTGCGCCGGCTTGCAAACGAAGATCGCGGCTAGCTCGCCGAGCGGGTTACCACAACACCGGGATCTTGTATTCGGAGAACACCTGGTCGACGGTCACCATGTGGCACTGCTCGGCCCTTGCCTGAGCCATCATGATCCGATCCCAAGGATCGCGATGCGGTCCCGGGAGCGCAGCGGCGGCGAGCGCGTGGTCCATCGAAATCGGCAATATCTCGACACCTTCTCGCAGCAGTCTGTTTGGTAGGATCTCCGGCAACGGCGGAAGCCGACCTAGATTCTGTTTATAGGCGATCTCGTAACCTACGGCGGCGCTGATAGCGAGCTGGTTTGACGGATCTGCGATCGCCATCCGCGCGGCAGTCGCGAGCCGCTTATCATCGGAGAGCCACCACAAGACAGTGTGAGTATCGAGCAGCAGCTTCACAATTTTTCGGTCGGTGGTCGCGTGATCCCGAAATCGTCGGTGAATTTGCCTTCGGCGGCATCGAGATCTTCGGGGTCCGACGGGGCAAGAAAGACTTCCGTCGGAATCGAAGCTCCCCAACCTCGCCAGGCGCCCGGCTTACGTGGCTCGATGGGGTTCACCGGAACGAGTCTGGCGAGCGGCTTTCCGGCCCGCGCAATGACAATGTCTTCGCCGGCCACTGCGCGGTCGAGCAGTTCGGACAGCTTCGCTTTTGCTTCGGCGACATTGACATTGGGCATGGCTGCGCTTTCCTGAGGCCATGGTAAAATGATGATCAGCAGAAAGATGGTCAAGCGGCGTGACTAACTATCTGACCGCAGCTGCTATTCCGAGTCTCCTCCGAACACTCTAATATCGCTTTGGCTCCGGGATGCCGGAACGCGCAGCGAGCGAGAGGATCTGCGATGTTGGAAGTGTGGAGCTGGCCGACGCCGAATGGGCACAAGGTGCACATCGCGCTCGAAGAGCTCGGCCTGCAATACAAGGTGATCCCGGTCGACATCGGCGCCGGCGACCAGTTCAAGGCGGAATTCCTCAAGATCACCCCCAACCACCGCATCCCGGCGATCGTCGATCCCGACGGGCCGGGCGGCAAGCCCTTCACCTTGTTCGAATCGGCGGCGATCCTGATCTACCTGTCGGAAAAGGCGGGCGGCAGGCTGATCCCGAAAGACCCGATCGGGCGTTACAAATGCCTCGAATGGATGATGTTCCAGATGGGTGGCGTGGGACCGATGTTCGGCCAGTGGAACCACTTTGCCGCCTACGCGGTCGAGAAGATCCCGTATGCGATCGACCGCTACACCAATGAAGTAAAGCGGCTGCACCGGGTGCTGGAGCACCGCCTGGCGGAGGCGCATTGGCTCGCCGGCGACGAATACAGCATGGCCGACATCATAACCTTCCCGTGGATCCGCGGCGCCGAGCGGCGCAACGTCGACCTTGCGGAATTCCCGTCGGTCAAGCGTTGGCACGACGAGATCGCGGCGCGCCCGGCGGTGCAGCGCGGCGTCGCGGTATTGGCCGAGCACCAGCGCCGCGGCCAGATCACCGACGCCGAACGCGAGAATTACTTCGGGAAGACCCAGTTCACCGCGCGGTGAGATCGCGCCCGTCGGGGCTCTCAGCCGCAGGCCGGCCTATGATGGCATTGATGAGCCCCTCATCCTGAGGTGCCGCGCAAAGCGAGGCCTCGAAGGACGCACGGTGCTCGCGAAACCGATCGGTATGGAGTGTGGTGCGGCTCAACGCGCCGGCAGTCGCTTGCCGAAATAGAGAATGCCCGGAACGATAACATCGGAATAGGGCGGGATCGGCTCGAAGCCGAGCGCGCGGTAGACAGCAATTGCCGGCGTCATCGACGGCAGGGTGTCGAGAACGATTTCCCGGTAGCCAATGGCTGCCGCG
The DNA here is from genome assembly GCA_963712825.1 of uncultured Alphaproteobacteria bacterium. GTDB lineage: Bacteria > Pseudomonadota > Alphaproteobacteria > ATCC43930 > CGMCC-115725 > AP-15. The sequence continues at coordinate 958,066 of CAVQJP010000016.1, read as the reverse complement.
CGCTCGACAGCTGATCTCGCCAGTGCCAAGCCGAGCCCGGCGCCGCGCGCCGCGGGCCTCACGTAAAGACGTTTCAGTTCGCAGACCTCTACCCTTTTGAGAGGGCGGAGGCCGACGCGGCCCAACACCGCACCGCTATCGCCCAACGCCAGCAGCAAGCCGCCGGCCGGTGGCGCGTATCGGCCGGGTAGCTGCGCCAACTCCTCGTCGAAGCCCTGATAGGCGAGATCGATCCCGAGACCGTCAGCATATTCCCGAAAAAGCCGCCGAACCGTATCGAGGTCACACGGTCCGCCGACGGGCGCGATCGAAAAGCCCATCCCAGGTAAAGCCGCCCGAGGTAAAGCCGGCCCAGGTAAAGCCAGGCCAGGTAAAGCCAGGCCAGCCTGCTATTCGAACAGCGCGAGGTCGATCGCGTCGCCCATCTTGTTGTAGCCGAGATCGCTCGGGTGCAGATGGTCGCCGCAATCATACGCCGGCAGCATCCGCGTCGGGTGCTCCGGGTCGCACAACGCCTTGTCGAAATCGACGACCGCGTCAAAGGCGCCGCCGTCACGAATCCAGGCGTTGACCGCCTGCCGCGTCGCCTCGCGCTTCGGGTTCCAGGCGCCGGGCAGAAACGTCTCGTTCTCGAACCCGGTCAGGGTGGCGCCAAAAATCTTGATCCCGCGCGTGTGGGCGCGCACCGCCATCTGCTTGAGGCCGGCGATCATCTCGTCGGCAGCCGCTTCCTCCTCGGGCTTGGCCCAGCGGTTGCGCAGATCGTTGGTGCCGAGCATGACGATGGCGTGGGTAACGCCGGGCTGGGCCAAGACATCGCGGTCGAAGCGGCGCAACCCGCTGTCGCCGCGGATGTCGTGCAGGATGCGGTTGCCGCCGAGGCCCTGGTTCATGACCGCCATCGGCCGGCCGCTGCTGCGCGCCTGCAGCCGCCGCGACAGCTGGTCGGGCCAGCGGCAAAACGCGTCGATCGTCGAAATGTTGGCGTCGGTCAGCGAGTTGCCGAGCGCCACAATCCCGCCGGTGTCGGGCGAGGCCGCGACATCGATGCCGCTGACGAAATACCAGTCGTCGGTGATCTTGCCGACCGGCATCACCGTCTCCGCGGCAAAATTGCCGGGCGGCGAGACGTAGTTGGTCTGGCGCGAATAGCGGCCGGTGATGCCAAAGCTCGCCGGCAGGTCGCCGGGCAGGTAGACGCTGACGGCGACATCGGAGAGGGGCGGCAGCGGAAAGTCGACCGGGTCGCTGATCAACAACGCGCCGACCGCGATGACCGCGCTCGCTTCGCCGCCAAAACTCAGCCGGCGCTGCGAGCCCGGCACCACACCGGCGCCCTTGTCGCGCTTTCCGATCGTAGCGGCGCCGACCACCAGCCGGCGCGTGCCGTAGGCGTTCGACAGCCGCACCCGCAGCCGGTCGCCGCCGATGCTGACCCGTGCATTCATCCGCAAAGTGTGATTGTTGAGGGCGGCGCCCTCGGCCGGCGCCGGCGCCGTCGCCCAGGTGCCGACCCAATGCTGCTTGTCCGGCATGCCGCTTCCTCCAATCAAATAGTGCGCGCGGCTACGACCGCACCGGCGCGCAAGGCGGTGCAGCTGCGGGCGAATGGCGCCGCGCAAGACGCGGGAGCCCGCCTGGTCTCAAGATCGTTCCGGCAGCGATGTAATTGCCGGGCGCCACCTCAGGCTTGTTCGACACGGGGGCGATCTTTCGCAATCCCCGTTCCTCTCCATCCCATCGCATCGAGCCGCTCACGCCGCTTCGGCGGGCCGGCTTTCTTGGAGCACCTCGCGGATCGCCGCCAGGATTCGCCTGCGGTCGGGAAACACGTGGTTTTCGAGGACCGGGCTGTAGGGGATCGGCACCTGCAACGCGCAAACCCGCTTCACCGGGGCCTTGAGCCGCGCAAATGTCGCCGCGTCCTCGGTGGCGACGGCGGCCACCTCCGCCGAGAACCCGGCGGTCGGCCCGGCCTCGTCGGCGATGACGAGGCGGCCGGTTTTTTGCACCGAGCGGCGGATTGCATTCGTGTCGAGCGGCACGAGTGTGCGGGGGTCGATGATCTCGACCGAAATGCCCTCGGGGGCCAGCTCCTCGGCCGCGGCGAGGGCCTCGTGGACGAGCCAGGCGAGGGCGACCACAGTCACGTCATTGCCCTCTCGCTTGATATCGGCCACGCCGAAGGGGATCGTGTAGTCCTCGTCCGGCACCGGTCCCTTGCGCGTCATCAGCCGGCTCGACTCGAACGAGATGACCGGGTTGTTGTCGCGGATCGCGGTCTTTAGGAGGCCTTTGACGTCATGGGGTGTCGACGGCAGGAACATCTTCAACCCGGCCACATTCATAAACATCGAATAGGGCGACTGCGAGTGCTGTGCCGCGACGAGGCCGCCGCCGCCGACGGCCGCGCGATAAAGGATCGGGAAAGTCTGCTGGCCGCCGAACATGTAGTGGATCTTCGCAGCCTGGTTGACGATCTGATCCATCGCGACAAAGCAGAACGTCACCTGCCGCCAGTCGACGATCGGGCGAAAGCCGCAGCCGGCGGCGCCAATCGCCATGCCGGTCAGCGCCGCCTCGGTGATCGGCGTCGCCCTGACGCGCTCAGGGCCGAACTCCTTGAGCAACGGCGGCAGCGCGTCGGTCGACATGTAGAAGATTTTGGGATCGCGCCGCATCTCCTCGGCGATGGCCTCGAGCGCGGCCTCGTTGTATGTCAGCTCCCGCATAGTCCGCTCCTCGCTTCAGCCGCGACCCAATCTCGCGATTGGCGATCCTTTATTCGTCATGCCCGCGACAGCGCGCGAAAGCGGGAACCCGGGGCCAAGGAGGAGACCGTCCCCCCTGTTCATGCCAGGGGCAGGCTCCGGACCCCCGCTGGCGCCGGGGTGATGATGCGGAATTGAGATGACGGCATCTATTTCCAGACGGGCTTCTCACGCCGCGAAGGCGTCGTCGGTTGCCTGCTCGGGCAATGGGAACGGGCTCGCTTCGGCAAAGGCGACGGCAGCCTCGATCGCCGCCATGACCTCGCCCTCAATGGTTTGCAGCGCCGCGTCGCCGAGGTCGCCCTGCTCCCGGAGCCGGCGCTCGAGCCGTGCTACCGGGTCCCTGCCCTTCCACATTTCGACCTCGGCCGGGTCGCGGGGATCGGCCTGCCCAGGGCGCTCGGTATGGGCGCGCTGGCGGTAGGTCTTGCACTCGATCAGGGTCGGGCCGTCGCCCGAGCGCGCCCGGTCGACCGCGCGGTTTGCCGCCTGGTAGACCGCGAAGATGTCGTTGCCGTCGACGACGACACCCGGAATGCCGTAGCCGGCAGCACGCGCCGCCACGTCGCCCAGCGCGTGGGTCGCTGCCGCCGCGGTCTGCGCCGCATACATGTTGTTTTCGCACACATAGAGCATCGGCAGCTTCCAGGTCGCCGCGATATTCAGGCACTCGTGGAACGGCCCGGCATTCGAGGCGCCGTCGCCGAAAAACGAGACGGCGACGCCACCCTTCTTCTCCATCTGCGCAGCGAGGCCGGCGCCGGTCACGATCGCGATCCCGCCCGCGACGATGCCGTTGGCGCCGAGCATGCCGATGCCGAAATCGGCGATGTGCATCGAACCGCCCTTGCCCTTGCAATACCCGGTCTGCCGGCCGTAGAGCTCGGCCATCATGCGGTTGAGGTCGGCACCCTTGGCGATGCAGTGGCCGTGGCCGCGATGCGTCGAGATGATCCGGTCCCCTTGCCCCAGCGCCGAACAGACGCCGACCGCGACCGCTTCCTCGCCGATATAGCAATGCACGACGCCATAGATTTTGCCGGCGCGGTAATCGACCGAGGCGCGCTCCTCGAACCGCCGTATCGTCAGCATCTGCCGCAGCATCCGGCACTGCTCCTCGGGCGCCAGATTGGGCGCCAGGCTTTGCCCAGGACTTTGCGTTGACAGGCTCATGGCGCGCTCCTCCGGGCCGGTCGAGGCTTTTTTGCATGATGCGCCGCCGCCCGCCCGACGGCAACCGCAACCTCGCCCGCGCCGCCGCCAGCGGTACGAACGCGACAGATGATTCCTATCTCTCCTTTTCGTCGCCCCGCGAAAGCGGGGTCCAGGGCGGCAGACAAGGTATTGGCGGCTGGGTGCCCGCATTCGCGTCTCTTTCGCGGGCGTGACGGAACAGGGTGGGTCTTAAGTGTTAAATTGAGAGTATGACCCGAAAAGAATTCCGTATGGTCGGAGAGTTGTCCGTCATTCCCGCGAAAGCGGGAACCCAGGGGCAAAGGTTGAGGCGCTCGCCCCCTGTTCCAGGCCAGAGCCTGCCCCATGTTCTGGCCAGGGGCAAGCTCTGGCTCGAACAGGGGGGCAAGCTCTGGACCCCCGCTTTCGCGGGGGCGACGGTAAGCTGTTACCATCGTTAGTTTCATTTCGAGTCAGACACTAAACTCGAACAGCTATACTAGAGGTTGCGTGGATCGGGGTGGGGTCGGTGTCCAGCTTAGAAATACAGTGTGCAGCCTGAGCCGCCTCGCAGGCGCGAGCAACGCAGCGCCGGCACTTTCGAGCGAGCCATCCTACGGATTGAGGCAGCTCTAATCCCGCCGGAGCAGCCGAGGGCGGCAATGGCGAGGCGCCGGCGCGCGCCCTGGATTTACCCGCCTTGGGGGATTGGGCCGTAGGGACGGGTGATCAGCTCGAAAAGGTGGCCGTTGGGGTCGTCAAAATAGACGCCGCGGCCGCCGTAAAGGTGGTTGATCTCGCCGGGCTGCTCGCGACGAAAATTGGCGTAATGCGCGACCTTGCCGGCGCGGATGCGGGCGAGTGCCGCGTCGAACTCGGCGTCGCCGACCAGGAAGGCAAAGTGCTGGGGGCGGAAGTCGGCGTAGTCGGCAAAGTCGAGGGTGACCCCGTTTTCGGTGCGAACCGGGACAAAGTGGCCCCATTCGGGTCCCGCTTCGAGGTTCAGGATGTCGGCTAAGAATTTGGCCGACGCCCATTTGTCCCGCGCCGGGATGATCGTGTGGTTGAGCTCGACACTCATCTTCCCGCTCCCATTCGAGCCAGCGTCGCCTTTGACATGGCTACGGCCGGCGCGAATTCCAGCCTCAGGGTGTGTGGACGGCCCCTCTGCCGCGACGGCGGCGGGTTTGCGATCCTCGGCCCGTCTTCATGATCCTGGCCCGCCGGGCGGAGCGGGCGGGGTCAGGGGGTGGGGAGCTCCTCGGTGACGACGGTGAAGCCGGTGAGGGTGTTAGGACCAAAGGTGGTGCTGATCGCGACGTCGGCGGCGTCGCGGCCGCGCGCCATCAGGATGCGGCCGATGCGCGGGGTGTTGTGGCGGGCGTCGAAGGTGTGCCAGGCATTGCCGAGATAGACCTCGAGCCAGGCCGAGAAATCCATCGGCGCCGGGTCGGGCGGGACCCCGATGTCACCGAGATAGCCGGTGCAGTAGCGCGCCGGAATGTTCATGCAGCGGCAGAACGCGATCGCGAGATGGGCAAAGTCGCGGCAGACGCCGAGACGCTCGCGATGCGCCTCCACGGCGGTACGGGTGGAGCGGGCGTGCTCGTAGCCAAAGCACAAATGCTGGTGGACATGGTCGCAGATCGCCTGGACGCGGGCCCAGCCGGGGGCGGTTTGGCCAAACAATGCCCAGGCCGTGTCGGAGAGGTGGTCGGTCTCGCAATAGCGGCTCGCCAGCAGGAACACGAGCGTATCGTCGGGCAATTCCTCGACCGGGTGCTGCGGTGCGTCGGGGACGACGGGGTCGGGCGTGCCCGGGTCGCGGACCACGGCGTCGGCATGGAGGCGGATCTGGCCGGCCGGGGCGGTGAGGCGGGCGCACTCGTTGCCAAAGCCGTCACGGTAACGGCGGATCGGGACCTCGGGTGCCGCGGCCATGTCGTCGGGAGCGACCAGGTCCGGGCGGCGGCTCGGGTGGACATTCAGCATCAGCAGCATCGGCGCCGGCTGGGCGCATTCATAGGTCAAGTCGTAGCCGATCCGGATGTGCATGCCGATCCCCCGCGCGCTGTCCGATGGTTCACCAACATCGGCGATGCAAGAACCATCCCAGAGCGGCAGGCGGTCTACGCAGCGTCATGAACGCTGACGACGAGCCGTTTGCCGACTGCATGCAGCGCCTGATCCAACTGCTCGATTGTCGAACGGTGATTGAGGTCGAAGAGCCGGTCCACCTGGGGACCGTGCCAGCCGAGCCGCCGCGCTAGTTCCGCTTTCGACACCCCTTGGGCCCGCGCAACCCGATACAGCTCCACTTTGGCTACAGTAAGCGGTGGAAGGCGAACCAGCGGACGGCCGTTTTCAGACCGGGCCGGCGTTGTCATAAGACCCACCATCCCCGAATGGAAGCTTTGGCGGTTATGACCGCGGCCCATCGTTGATCTTTCCGGGTCTGATGGTCCGGGGATATCCTCGCGACGGGCGATCCTGGCGGCCAGAGCCTCCTCAATTGCATCGGCGGCTCTCTGCATCGCGTCATCGGTGTCCTCTCCAAAGGTGGCAACCTCCGGAAGGTCCGGGCAGGTGACGAGAACAGTATCGTTGTCATCGGCGGTAAGGATCACTGCGTACATGGTAAGCCTTTGGCGGCGTGGGTTTAATCGAGCCTCAGATCCCTTTTGATCTTGTTCACGAGGCCTGTGCCCAGGTCCTTGTTGCTGCCGTGCATCGGCAATTGCGAGCGGCGGTCGCCGCGGACGACAGTGAGATGGCCACTCCCGCCCTTGTGGCCTTCGAAAGTGCAACCCTGCTTCGCCAGCCACCGGCGAAGCTCGCGTGCCGTCATCGATACAACAGCAATGTTGTGCTCCGCGGGCGCCGCGCAAGTCTCTTGCTTATGCGGGTCAGCGGGCGCGGCGCTGGGCGTCGAGCCAGCCGAGCATGATGCGGTTGAACGCGTCGGGTGCCTCGACATTGGGGAAATGGCGCATGCCGGGGATTTCTTCGTAGCGCGCGCCGGGGACGAGGCCGGCGAGGCGGCGGTTTTCGCTCGGCGGGGTGCCGGCGTCCTCTGCGCCACAGACGACCAGCACCGGCAACTTGAGCGAGGGCAGGCGGGCCGTGAAATCGAAATCGAGGATCGCGGCAGAACAGCCGAGATAGCCCGCGGGCGTCGTGCCGACAACCGTGTCGCGCAGCTGCTTCCAGCGGCCGGGGTTCTTCTGTCGGAAAGCGGGGCTCAGATAGCGGTCCATGCTCGTCTCGGCGATCGGCTCCAGCGAATTGGCGGCGCGCACCGCCGTGATCCGCGGCCCCCAGATTTCGGCCGCACCGGGCGGGCTCGCCGGGAGGGTGTCGCACCACAAGGCCGAGATCAGCTTTGCCCCGTGCTCGAGCGCGAAGGCCTGGCCGATCATCCCGCCGATCGAGAGGCCGATGTAATGCACGCGCGCGAGGCCTAGTGCCGCGAGCACCGCCGCGACATCGCCGGCGAGCGCCGACATCGTGTAGTCGCCGGCGACCGGGTCGCTGCCGCCATGCCCGCGCATGTCGAGGCGCAGCACGCGAAACCCGGCCCCGAGCAATGCCGGCACCTGCTCGGCCCAGCTGCCGCCGTCAGAGGCGAGCGAATGGGTGATGCAGACGCAGGGGCCGTCCTCAGGGCCGGCGAGGTCGTAATAGAGGCGTCGTCCGGCGAGCGGCAGCAGCATGGCGGATACTCCGAAGCGTGGAGGAAACTGCGGCAGTCTAGCGGCGGGCGGGCTACGGGACCACCACCGGCACGCCGGCAAAAAGCGGGTGGGCGAGATAGAGCACGACGTAGAGCAACAACGCCGCCAATGGCCGCAACAAGCCGATGTCGCGCCAGCGCAGCCGGGTGCGGCCGGTGACGAGGGCGGCAAACGGGATGTTCGAGGTGACGCCCGCCAGGCGCTGCCAGTAGCTGCCGAGGGCGATCTGCTTTTTGCGGTCGATCAAGAGGGTGCCGCCCAGCGCCAACGCCGCGATGACCCCGAAAAACCAGATCGAGCGCAAGTCGCCGTTGGCGGCGAGATGGCTCAACGCCCACAAGCCGAGCGCCCACATGACCGGATGGCGGGTCACCCGCATGATCCCGGGTGCCGGGTCGTCGGCGCGCGCCGAGCGCTCCATGCCGACCGCGGTCGGGTTCGGGGTTGAGTAGCCGGCAACCAGCAACAATGCCGCAAACGGCATGACCACCACCGGGACCCACGCCGTCCACGCCGGCGGCGACCACAGCGGGACATAGGGGGCGCGCGCAAAGGCGACGACAAACCACGCGAAGGTCACGAGGGCGGTCAGCGAGTAGATCATCAAATATCCCTGCTCGCCGATCTGGTCGCGCAGCGAGCCGCGCAGCCGCGTGCTCGACAACAATGTGTGCGACCCGCAAAAGGCAATGCCGGCGATGACCAGCGACAGCACATCGTGGGTCACCTCGACACCCGAGGTCAGGGGCCCGGCAGGGCCGCGATCAGCGCGCCGAGCCGGTCGAGCGGTGACTGCGGGTCGCCCGATATGTGCGCCGATTTGTTGCGGCTGGCAGCATCGGCGAGCATTGCTAAGTCGCAGCGCGGCAGCCAGGTCCGCGCCAGCAAGTGCAGCAAGGCCTCGTTGGCATGCCCGTCTAGTGGCGGTGCGGTGACGGTGGCCCGGACGACCCGCTCGCCATCGGCCGTCGCCGCGAGCGCCACGACGCAATCCGCCCTGGCGCGCGGGGTCAGGCGCACCGCGACGCGCACGCCGTCGCGCAGCGGGCGGAGCGCGCCCTCAGGCAAGATACTCGAACATCAGGTTGCGAATGAAATAGAGGAGGAGGATCAGGATGATCGGCGAGATGTCGATGCCGCCGAGATTGGGGATCACACGGCGGATCGGGCGCAATGCCGGCTCGGTGATGCGCCACAGGAAATCCTCGGCCGTGCCGACGATGCGGTTGTGCCGGTTGACGACGCCAAAAGCGATCAGCCAGCTCAGCACGGCCTGGATGATCAAGAGCCAGATGTAGATCCTGATCACCGTGTCGACGAGGTTCAAAAACGCGTACATCGCCTCCGCAATCTCGACGCCAAGTAGGGCCGGGACCGTAGCCCCCGCCGCTGTGGTCCGCAAGCAAGCGGCGTTCTTTACCGCGGCCGGCCGGTGTTGTTTAGCGCGCGGGGGCGGCCGGGGCCACCCTTGACAGGCAACGGTGCGCCGACGATAGTGCGCCGCACCCGGCAAGGGTTCGAGACGCGCGATTTGGGGCCGTAGCTCAGCTGGGAGAGCGTCGCGTTCGCAATGCGAAGGTCAGGGGTTCGATCCCCCTCGGCTCCACCAATCCCCTCCGCCAAGCTCGTATCAGCGGTTTCGATCAGACCGAAGCCAGCGCCGGAATTTGTCATTGCGAGCAAAGCGAAGCAATCCCGCTCCGCTCGGCATCGCCCGGTCGGGGTTGCCGCGTCGCTGCGCCCCTCGCAATGACGCTGCACCCACCGGTCGGAAATGGTGCTCGAGCAACCATTTGGCACAAAATTTGCGGCCAAGGCGTCTATTCGGCTGCCTGACTGGTCGGGATGCGAGGGGGAACGCGATGACGGAAGAACGCGATCGGCCGATGCCGGGCGGTGAGGAGGCAACGGGTGCGGCGGTCGCCGGCGATCGCAGGCGCTTTCTGAAAAGCGCGCTCGCGGCAGGCGGCGGTGCGGTTGCCGCACCGGGACTGATCGGCGCCGCCCACGCCGAAACCCCGGCCCAGACCCCGCCCCAATCTCAAGCTGAGCTCGGTGCTGCGCCTGCCGCGGAGGGCCGCAAAAACCATTATTTTGTCCCGGCCACCGACAAGACCGTGCATTGGGGCTATTTCAGCAAGTCGCTGACCCCGGTGGCCGAGATCGATTCGGGCGACTATGTCACGATCGAGGCGCTGACCCACCATTCCTACGACGATTACGAGCGCATGATCAAAGGCGACCCTGGTGCGGAAAGCGTGTTTTTGTGGACGCAGGACAAAAAGAACGTCAACCGCCGCGGCGCCGGGCCGATGGACGCCTCGGTCTTTGGCCGCGGCGCCGGCGAAGGCTTTGGCGTCCACATCTGCACCGGTCCGGTCGCGGTCAAGGGTGCGGCACCCGGCGACGTCCTCGAGGTGCGCATCATCGACGTAAAGCCGCGCGGCTCGTTCAACCCCGCTTATAAAGGCAAGGCCTTTGGCAGCAACGCCGCGGCGTGGTGGGGCTTTCAGTACCACGACCTGTTGACCGAGCCGAAGCCGCGCGAGGTCGTAACGATCTACGAGCTCGACGCCAGCGGCGAAAAGAACTGGGCCAAAGCGGTCTACAACTACCGCTGGATGCCGCAGAAGGACCCGTTCGGCGTCGTCCACAAGATCATCGACTACCCCGGCGTGCCGGTCGACCACAGCCTCGTGCAGGAAAACCACGGCGTCCTCAAAAACGTGCGGGTGCCGATCCGGCCGCATTTCGGGGTCATCGCATTGGCGCCAAAAGAGGCAGACATCGTCGACTCGATCCCGCCCGGCTATTTTGGCGGCAACATGGACAATTGGCGGCTCGGCAAGGGGGCGACGGTCTACTACCCGGTGGCGGTGCCGGGGGCGCTGTTCTCGGTCGGTGATTCGCATGCCTCACAGGGCGATTCCGAGCTGTGCGGCACCGCGATCGAATGCTCGCTGACCGGCACCTTTCAGCTGATCGTGCACAAGCCGCAGGCGCTCGCCGGGACGGCGCTCGCCGACCTGCAATATCCGCTCCTCGAAACCCGCGACGAATGGGTGGTGCACGGGTTCAGCTTTCCGAACTACCTCGCCGAGCTCGGCCCCAAGGCGCAGACCGAGATCTATTCGAAATCGTCGATCGACCTCGCGATGCGCGACGCGTTTCGCAAGATGCGCCACTTTCTGATGACGACGCAGGGTCTGTCGGAGGACGAGGCAATCTCGCTGATGTCGGTCGCGGTCGATTTTGGCGTGACCCAGGTGGTCGACGGCAATTGGGGCATCCACGCCATCCTCCGCAAGGAGATCTTCGCCGGCACCGACGCGGTTTAGCGCTCAGCGAGAGCCGGCCCGCGTTCGACGAGCGGTAGGTCGTCGATGGCGTCTTGTGGAGATAATGAAACCAAGACGGCGACCTCTTGCTGGTCCCACGAAAATGTTTGATTTCTGTGGCTCAGCTTTGAGTTTTGGACTTGTTAAGGGTCACGGCGGCGCGAACCAGAATCTTCAGCGCCTCCTCGTCTATCTTCTCGCCCTCGTGGAAGTCGATGGCACGCCTTGTGTTCCCGTCAAGACTGGAGTTGAAGAGACCCGAAGGATCCTTTAGAGCCGCCCCTTTGGCGAAGGTCATCTTCACGACGTTCTTGTAAGTCTCGCCTGTGCAGATCATTCCGTCGTGGTACCACACCGGAACGCCCCTCCACTTCCACTCCTCGACCACTTCGGGATCGGCTTCCTTGACTAAGGTACGGAGTTGGCTCAGCATCTCGCCCCGCCAGTCGCCCAGCTCCTCTATTCTCGCGTCTATCAGCTGAGAAGGAGACTTGCCGCTCTGCGACCCCCTCTTTTGCATGCCCCCTCCTCCTCAGTCCCGAGGCTTTGATACGCGAATACGGTGACAGGAGTAACCATCCCCATCGCAAGCTTTGCCGCGGCTCGTGCGCCTGTCACCCTACTCTACCGTCCCGGCTTTGAATTGTGTTCGCGGCGCGTAGCGGCCAATCATCTCCTCGAACCCTGACAGCAATAGTCTCAAGGGCAGTGAGTTGTTCGCCCTGTGATGACCCAACACCAGATCGATAGTGGGGGTTTCGCCCGCAAGCGGGCGGCTGGTAACAGACCAGGTAAGAAAGTTGCGGGCAAAGTCGGGCAGCAGCGCCAGTCCGCGGGTCGAGGCGACGACCGATATCGCCATCGAGAGATATTCGACGCGATGGGCCGGCTGTAGGTCGATGCCCGAGCGCCGAAAATAGTCTTCGATCAGCGAGCGCAAGACCGGCGCCTGGTCGGCCATGCCGATGAACGTCTCTCCGACGAAATCCAGCGGCTCGATCGCGTCACGCGACGCCAAGCGGTGATCGCTCGGTAAAACGGCAACCAGGGGTTCCCTAATCAGAACTTTGTAGACGAGTTCCGGGTGGCCTTCCTCGGGCCTCATGAAGGCCGCATCGAGCCTTCCCGCGGCAAGGCCCTCGGCGAGTTGCGGCGAGTGCTTGCTTGAGATCGCGACTTCAATCTCCGGCAGCTCCTGTCGCAGAACATGCCTCACGGCGGGCAACCATTCGGGCTCGCATCCGCTCAGAAATCCGAGCGCGAGCGTTCTCCGCTCCGGGTGAGCAGCGCGTCGGGCGGCGGAGGCAGCAGCTTCGACCTGGGCCAGCGCCAGACGCGCATGGTCCAGAAACACGCGACCGGCAGCGGTCAGCTCGATCCCGCGCGTGCTGCGGGTCAAGAGCTTGGCGCCGATTTCCACCTCCAGGTCGCGGATCTGACGGCTTAGGGAAGGCTGCGCGGTGTGCAGCCGGCGCTCCGCGGCGAGCGTCAGGCTGCCCTCCTCGGCGACGGCAACAAAGTAGCGCAAATGCCTGAGTTCCATCGCGGCCGACATGCCTGTGAAGTATGGCGCCGATCCTACAAAGTCTTTTTCGTCGGCGCGAGCCGAACCCAGATCGGGGAGCGGAAGGGACCGCAGATATCCTCGGGCTCTATCGCATTGAGACCGCAGGCGGGCGAAAGGAACAGCCATGAAACACCCGGTCGTCTTAATCACCGGCGCGTTAACAGGCATCGGGCGCGCGACAGCATTCGCCTTCGCGAGAGAAGGCAACGGCATTGCCGTCTCCGGCCGTCACGAGGAAGCCGGCCAAGAATTAGCCGCTGAGCTGCGCGCGCTCGGCGCCGAAGCCGTGTTCATCCGTGCCGACGTTCGCTGCGAGGACGATGTCCGAGAATTGGTCGATCGAACGGTCGCGGGGTTCGGTCGATTGGACGCCGCTGTCAACGCCGCCGGCACCGAAGGCCATCCCGGCCCGGTGACCGAACAGTCAGCCGCCAGCTACGCCGCCGCCTTCGACACCAACGTGCTCGGCACACTCCTCAGCATGAAGCACGAATTGCGGGTGATGCAGGCGCAAGGCAGCGGCAGCATCGTCAACATCTCTTCGACCTATGGCCACCTCGGGGCACGCGGCGCGTCGGTTTATTCGGCCAGCAAGCATGCGGCGGAAGGCCTTACAAGATCGGCGGCGTTGGAGGCAGCGGGATCGGGAGTGCGGGTCAATGCCGTTGCGCCGGGACCAATCGAGACCGAAATGCTCAACCGTTTCACCGGCAGCGCCGACCGAAAGGCCGGCCTTGTCGCGGGCGTCCCACTCCAGCGGGTCGGCGCGCCTGACGAGATTGCCGATGCGATCCTATTCCTCGCTTCCGGCAAGTCTTCGTTCACGACCGGACAGGTCTTTTTCGTCGACGGCGGCAAGTCGGCGACGTAACAGAGGGGCGGTCGGGGAAAGGCGTGGACGCCCATGGGCAAGTCACCGACCGCATTCGGGACCGGGGACCGGCGTGACGATCGAGAGAGACGGGCCCCGTCTGAATCCACCTGGCATTACGGCGCGGCGGGTTCGGGGGCGAAATCGGGCTCGAACCGGCGCTCGACCGGGTAGACGTAGGCGCCGAGCCGGTTGACCAGGACCACCGCGGCGACGAGGGCGCAGGCGGCGCCGATCAGCGCCGGGTTGTAGGATCCGGCGCGGTCGTAGGTGACGCCGCCGAGAAACGGCCCGACCCCGGAGCCGAGGCCGAAGATCATAAAGAACCAGCCGTAGATCTGGCCAAAGGCGCGCTGGCCGAAATAGCGGGTGATCAGAAACGCGATCATGTCGATCTCGGTGCCGAGGCCGAGGCCCATCAACGCCACGCCGAGCACTGGTAGCCCGCCGGCGGCGCTGGCGAGAAACACAAACCCGGCGATCGGCGCCAGAAAGAACACCGAGGCGACATAAGGGGCGTAGACGCGGTCGACGAGCCAGCCGCAAAGGAGCCGTCCGCTCAATGTCGCAAGACCAAAGGCGGCGAGTGTGGCGGTCGCGGCCGCCCGCGACAGGCCGTGGTCGGTCAGCAGCGGCACGACGTGTGCCACGGTGCCGTTGATCGCGACCGCGACCAGAAAGAAGGTGCCCGCCATCAGCCAGAACCGCGCGGTACGGGCGGCGTCGCGGCGCCCACGCGAAGACGCCGCTCGCCCTCGCCCGGACGCGGTTCGCGGATCCACATCGCCACCGCCGGAAACGCGATCGCGAGCGTCAAGAGGCCGAGCGCCACATAGGCGCCGCGCCAGCCGAGCCGGTCGATCAGAATGCGGGCGAGCTGCGGGATCGCAAAGGCGCCAAGCCCGACACCCGACATCGCCACGCCGAGCGCCAGTCCGCGGCGGCGGTCGAACCAGGCGGAGATTGCCTTGGCGTAGCCGAGCGGCGTCTGGATGGCGCTGGTCATGCCGGCAAGCGCCACCAGCAGGACAAAGATCGGCAGCGAATGGGGCGTGAACCCCAGCAGGCTGAGAAAACCGGCATAGACGACGAGCCCCGGCAATGCTACGCGGCGGATGCCCCAGCGGTCCATCATCCAGCCGAGCGCCGGCACCGCCAGAGCCGAGGTCAGAAAATGGGCCGACATCGCCGCCGAGGCGGTGCCGCGATCCCAGCCCATGTCGGCCATGATCGGCTTCAGAAACACGCCAAAAGTAAAGCCGAGCACCGGGCCGTTGCAGACGAACAACCCGGTCACCGCGCCGACGACTACCCACCAAGGGTTGGTGAACCGCAGGCCCATCGCATTTCTCTCCCCCGCGTCGCCGGCGTTTCCCGACCGCTGAGGCGAGACTAGCAGCAGCGCCGTGCGGCGCAAAATCTCCGACGCAGGCGCGGCGCCACCATCGGCTCAGGCGAAGGAACTTCACTTATCAGCTCTACCCTGAGGCGGGCGACATCTCGAAATCCGGGCTAAACGCCCGTTCAGCTTCCCGGTGCGCGGACGTGATCACGTCCCTCGAAATCCCTTGTCCGGACTTGATCCGGGCATCCACGTCTTCGAACCTTACTAGGGAGGCAGGGAAAGACGTGGACGGCCGGGTCGAGCCCGGCCGCGGGGATCAGGTGCAGTGCAAACTTGGCTGCAAACGCCAATATCGTTGCGCGACCGTGCGCGGTAGCCGTTCCGAACAGCTCAAAGAAGTTGCCGATCGCCGAGGCGAGGATCGCGCGCCGCCGGGTGGTGCGGATTTCGGCAGCATCGGGTCCGGCAAAATCCACTTTGGCGGCATACGACATCGGCAATCCTCCGATCGGTTGAAGCCGCAAAAAGCGCAATCGCTATGCCAGCGATGAATTTGGCCGCGTATGGCGGCTCTGCGATTTCCGCGTAGCCCGCTGCTCATCCGTTCCAATCGGCCGTGTTAACAGCGCTTTACGGCTTAGATTTTTTCTTGTTCAAGAGTATTCGCCATTGGCGACGCTGGTTGCGAGCGCCGCGAAAAGGCGAGACGATAGTCATCGCTGACCGAGAATCTCGGCTACTGGCGGTGAAGGAAAGCCCAATGAAATATAATGTGGTGATCGTCGGCGGGGGAGCCGCCGGATCAGTGCTGGCCAGCCGGCTGGCGGCGGACGCGGCTACTTCGGTGCTGCTGCTGGAAGCCGGCCCGGATTACGCCGATCCCGACACTCTCCCGGACGATGTCAAATTCGGCCACACCCGCTTTGCCGAAGCTCCGGACTCGCTGCACAACTGGGCCCTGCGGGGGACCATCACCGAGGAGCAAGGCGAAATCCACGTCGCACAGGGCAAGGTGATCGGCGGCGGGTCTTCGATCAACGGCCAGGCGATGCAGCGGGGCTTCCCCGAAGATTTCGACTCCTGGGCGGCGCTCGGCAACGACGAGTGGTCCTACGAAAAGATCGTGCCCTATTTTCGCAAATCGGAGCGCGATCTCGACATTCAGGATAATTATTGCCACGGTACTGATGGGCCGATCCCGGTCAGGCGTCGTCAGACAGGTCCTATTCCTGCGATCCAGCAGGCGTTCCATGCGGCCTGCCTGCAGGCGGGGTTCGGCACCACCAACGACAAGAACGGCTTGCACCCCGCAGGCCTCGGCCTGACACCGTCGAATAACATAGACGGCGTGAGGGTGAGCACCGCGATGGGGCATCTCAATCCGGTGCGGCATTATCTGAACCTGACGGTGCGCGGCCGTGTATTTGTTCGCAAAATCCTGATCGAGGACGCCCGGGCCATCGGCGTCGAAGCCGAAAGCGGCGGAAAAGTATTCCAGGTCGAAGCCGACCGGGTCGTGCTGAGCGCCGGCGCGATCAGGTCGCCGCACCTCTTGATGCTCTCAGGGATCGGCCCCGAGGACCATCTGCGGCAATTCGGGATACCGATGGTCCAGCATCTCCCCGGTGTCGGCCAGAACCTGATGAACCACCTCAGCGCCCAGACGACCTTCAAGGTCAAAGACGGCGTCTCGCTCGAGATGCATCGCGATGCGGCGCATTTTGCCTTGCATTACACCGCGGAAGGCTCGATCGCCGTCAACGACATGGTGCTGAGGACGAGCCCCGTCGTCGACGAAAGAGAAGAGCGCGTCCGCGGCGTGCGGACCAAATACCTGGTCGGCGACGTTCCCCCGGAGCGCGCCGCACGGATTTACTGCACGCTCGGGCTGCCCGACGGCTCGGGATACGTCAAGCTGGCGTCGGCCGATCCCACGGTCCAGCCGTCCTTCAACTATTGCTACCTCCAGCATCCGAACGACATTCGGCGGGTGCGCGACGGTCTGCGGTTGGCGGCAAAACTGCTGGAATCGGACGCGTTCAAGGACGTAGCCGATTACCGCATTCATCCCGCGAACGACATTCTGGCCAATGACGACGCGCTGGATTTTTGGATGCGCCAGACCGTCGGCAGCGCCCGGCACGTGTCCGGGACCTGCAAGATGGGACCCGATGCAGACCCGATGGCGGTGGTCGACCAATACTGCCGGGTCAGAGGCGTCGAAGGCTTATGGGTGGCCGACGCGTCGGTGATGCCGCGCATCCCCCGCTCGGGCGGCGCCCATGCAACCGTGATCATGATCGGCGAGCGCGTCGTCGACTGGATCGCGGCGGGCTGAGCCCGCCTTGCCGCATTGAGGCGCGAAAACAACCAGCGGTGAACCGGTCATACCCGCCTTGTGTCGCTGCTGGTGGGCGAAGTCGGTGGTTTCCCAATAGCGCGGCACCATCTCAGGTCCCCGCGGCCGGGCTTGACCCGGCCGTCCACGCCTCGGCTCGACGGAAGATATCGGCGCGAAGACGTGGATGCCCGGAACAAATCCGGGCAAGGGGTTCTTTTTAAGTATTCGCATTGAGCGCGGGAAGCCGCGTTTAGGGCTTGCCGGGGGGAGCGGGGGTCTTTGCGACCCGCGCCGGCGCTTCCTCGGTTTGGTCGGGGATTTTGGCGATCAAGGTCGTTATGTCGTGACTGTCGAATTCGACGTGAACGAGGTAGGCGCCGCTCACATCCCGGCCGTGGTATTCCCAAACAACCGGACCCGGCTCGTCGGCATCGTCGGCAAAAATCGTCCGCCACGGTTTGCCGAGCAATCGCTCGACCTGGGCTTGAGTGGTTTTACCGGGGGTCACCTTTGCCAGGGTCGCCGCGCTGAACTCCCGCGGCCGACCCGGATCGGCGGCGTCGTCCGCGCTATAGCCGGGCGCCGCCGCAAAACAGCACAGCGCGAACGCCACTGCCGGGAACAGCGGTCTGGCGGTCATGATTTTCCTCTCTACCCAATTCATCGCAGCAAGCGACGGAACCCGGCGGGGTCTTCAAAGACAAATTGGCGCGGGTTCCGCCGACGAGCGTGAGCGCCTACTCTTCCTTCAGCGGCTCGGGCATCCGTTCCGGCGTCGTTTTTTCCGGTCCATGCACCCGCGGCGCGGTCACCGCGTCCAAGGCGTCGCCCGTCAGCTTTAGGACGGTCATGCCGGACCCGGCGCGGTCGAGATTGTAGATGTAGCCGCGGTCGTCGACCTCGCCAAGATCGGAAAAGATCGCCTTGCGGCAATAATTCGTATTTCCCTGATAGGTCCCGCAGCTGGCCTGGGTATTGCGGTTCGGTGCCTGGATGAAATAGGCGACGCGCCTGGGGTTGTAGGGGTCGCGGATGTCGAACACCTGCAGCCCCGCGTTGAACATGGCGACCACCATTATCTTGCCGTAATAGGGGGCATAGATTTCGCGATTGAGCTCGTGGGTGCCAAACCGCGCGCCCTTGGCGCAGAAGTCGCCGGGGAACTGGCCGACCGTCATCGAGGAAATCGGCCATATCGCCAAGTCGTTAGTGATGTCGAGCAGCTGCGCATTTTTCCACGGCTGCCCGAGACAGTCGTTGGTCGTGTCTTCGGAGGTGACCGCCAAGAGGTCGTATTTCTGCGGCGTGCCGTCGAGAAAGTTCTGCTGCGCCTGCGGGATCGGCACGCCAAAGATCGGGATCGACGTATGCCCGCCCTGGTTGGGGTTGGTCGTGGTGTAGCTGATCTGCGGATAGAGCAGGTCGGCCTGGGTCGGGCTGGTCGCGCAATTGTCCGAAGCTGCCGGGTTAACGCTCTTGTTGCAGCCGTTGAGCAGCTTGTTGCGGTCGACGATTTGAAAGACCCCGGTGCTGCTGACGCCATAAGGCAGGTAGACCCGGTTTATCGCCGTGCCCGCCGAGTACACCTGGTGGACCATCTCCGGCGTGCTGGGACCGGCGGGATTGGTGACACCTTCGTAGCACGGGCCGTTGACCCCGGTCGGATCGTTATAGCAGCTCTGCGCCGTCTTTGACGCAGTCGGCTGCTGGCCGACCAGCCCGAACTGGCGGATGAAAACCGGATTGGTAGGGTCGCTCAGGTCGTAGATGTAGACGTGCTGCCCCGAATACCATCCGTCGGCCTTGCTGCCGGCGATCAGATAGGCGATCCCGGTGTCGCATTCCCACCAGTCGTGGTGGGTAAAGTTGAGCCCGGTCAGGATCGGAGGTCCGATCTCGGACGGTTTCTGCGGATTGGTGACGTCCCAGACCTCCTGGTCGATCGACCCATCGTGCCGCAGCATGTACCAGTGGCCGTGCGCGCCCTTTGGCAAAAGGCTGCCGGCGCACACCGCCACATGCGACGAGCTGCCCTGCGTCGACGGGATGTGGTGCAGAAAGACCGGGTGCTCAGGGTGGGTGACGTCGATCAGCGACGTGCCGTTCGGCTCCGTCTGTTTGGTCATCGGGTTGTAGGCGCTGCCGCCGCTGTCGGTCATGTACAGGATGTAGCGGTCGTTTTCGTGTTCGATCCAGCCGTCGTCGGAGCTCGGCCGTCCCTGGTTGTCGTTGAACCCGACGACCTTCATGTTCCAGATCGATTGCTGGTTCCAGCTGTTGGGCGGCGGCACCGGCAACGGCGGCAGGCCGGCAGCCCCCTCCTGGCTTTCATTGAGCGTGATCAGCGGAACATTCGGCCCGTCCGGCAGATAGCCTTGGGCTCGTGCCACGCCGCTCAGGGCGAAGACGAGACCGGAAAAGCCGACGGCAAGCGCCAGCCCCAAGCTTCGGGAAATTCTAAGCGAGTTTCTCATGATTAACTCCTAGGTTGTCCTCCACCCGCACGCTTTTGTACTTCGTGCCACTGCTCCCCTGGGCGCTGGCGACCACGCCCGTGACTGCGGCGGATTTGAATCAAGACACCACAGACCAAGGCGATCGTCTCGGCGGCGAAGCGCCCCTTGCCGCATCCGCAAGCTGCCGCTTCGCAACCAGCCGGATCGCGATTTCATTCCGCGTCTGCAACCGTCGTAAGCGGATAGAGAATGCCGCCGACCCACCGGCCTTGTCAACGATTGGGCAACCGAAGCAAGCGCAATGCGACAGTCGTCTCAACCAACGCGCGCCGCGCGTCCCACCCGTTGGCAGGTTTGCCTGTGAAATATTCGCCTCCTAAGCTGCGGCGTGGGAGGGGATTTGACCTGCTCGGCTGGCTGACGACCGATCCGACCGTTTCTTGGGGTTTTGCGTGGGCCTCCGCGGCGATAACCGTGCTGGGCTTTGCGGTCGCGATCTGGCAGATAATGAAGGTCAAGCGCGCCGGGGGTGCCGCCCGCGACGCCGCGCTCAAGCGTAGGTCGAACAGCACCAATCGAGGGGATGATCATGGCAACCACCACTCAAACCAATCGCAAGAAGCTGCTGTTGCCGACGACTTTGGCGAAGGCCGGGTGGGCGATCGTCGAGGCCCGCGACGATGTCGAGGGCGTGCCCTACCAGACGACGGCGCCCAAGGCCGAGCTCCACAAATTGCTCGAAGACGTGGCCGGTGTGGCATTGTCGGTGACGCCGTTCAGCGACCCCGAGCTCGACGCCGGCCCGAGCCTCGAAGTCGTCGCCCGCATCGGCGTCGGCTATGACGCGGTCGACGTGCCGGCGCTGAGCGCGCGCAAAATCCCGCTGATGATCGCCGGCACCGCCAACTCGGTCAGCGTCGCCGAGGCCGGCGTCTACCTGTTGATGAACCTGGCGCGGCGCGGTGCCTCGATGGACGCGATGGTCAAGGAGGGCCGCTGGCACGACCGCTACAACGAGATGCCGGTCGACCTCTACGGCAAGACCGTGCTGATCGTCGGCTTTGGCAAGATCGGGACGCGCTCGGCCAAGCGCTTTGGCGCCATGGAGATGAACGTCCTGGTCTATGACCCGTACATGTATTCCGAGACGATCCGCGGCATGGGATACGAGCCGGTCGGCGACCTCGACGCGGCGGTGGCGCGCGCCGATTTTATCACGATCCACTGCCCAAAGACGCCGGAGACGGTCGGCCTCTTCGACGCCGCGCGGCTCGGCCATATGAAGCGCACAGCCTTTATCGTCAACACCGCGCGCGGCGGCATCATCGACGAGCAGGCGCTTTATGACGCGCTGAAGGCGAACCAGATCGCCGGTGCAGCACTCGACGTTTTTGTCGAGGAGCCGACGCCGAAGGACAACCCGCTCCTGACCTTGAAGAATTTTGTCGCGGCACCGCACGTTGCCGGGGTTACCCGCGAGGCGGTCGAGCGCATGGCGGTCACGACGGTGCACAACCTCTTGAGCGTTCTCGACGGCAAACCTAACCGTGAAAACGTTGTCAACCGGGAAGTGTTGGATTAGCCGCGAGCCGAAGCCGCGAATTTACCCTTCCAAATATCGAGGATCGCCGCCGTGCTCGCCAATATCCCCGCAACCCAGACCGTGATCGAGATCAGAGAGCCGGGCGGTCCCGAGGTGCTGGCGCCGGCGACCCGGCCGGTGCCGGAGCCGAAGGCGGGCGAGGTCCTGATCCGCATTGCCGCCGCCGGGGTCAACCGCGCCGACTGCCTGCAGCGCATGGGGCGCTACCCGATGCCGCCCGGCGCTCCCGACATCCCTGGGCTCGAATGCTCGGGCACGATCGTCAAGCTGGGCGAGGGTGTCTCGCAATGGCATGAGGGCGACCAGGTCTGCGCCCTGCTGATCGGCGACGGCTATGGCGAGTATGCCGCCGCACCCGCGGTGCAATGCCTGCCGGTGCCCGACGGCGTCAGCCTGATCGACGCCGGCGGGCTCCCCGAAACCTTCTGCACGGTGTGGACCAATGTCTTCGACCGCATCCATCTGCGCTCGGCCGAGGTGTTTTTGCAGCAGGGTGGGTCGAGCGGCATCGGCATGACCGCGATCCAGCTCGCCAAGGCATTTGGCGCGACGGTGCTGACGACCGCCGGCTCAGACGAGAAATGCCGCGCCTGCCGCGACTACGGCGCCGATGTCGCGATCAACTACCGCACCGAGGACTTCGTAAAAGTCGGCAAGGAGTTCACCAACGGCCGCGGGGTCGATGCGATCTTCGACATGGTCGGCGGCGACTACATCCCGCGCGAGCTCGACTTGTTGGCGCCGGAGGGGCGGCTGTGCTTTGTCGCGTTGATGCACGGGAGCAGGGTCGAGGCCGATTTCGGGCTGATCCAGCGCAAGCACCTGACCGTCACCGGCTCGACCCTGCGGCCGCGGCCGGTGGCGCAAAAGGCCGCGATCGTCGCGGCGTTGCGGGAAAAGGTCTGGCCCTTGTGGGGGCAGGGAAAACTGCGCACCTTCACCTACCGGCAATTCCCGCTGGCGCAAGCCGCCGAGGCGCATCGGCTGATGGAGTTGAGCACGCATATCGGGAAAATCCTGCTGGTCCCCTGAGCGCCCGGCTGGAGACAGCGAAGCGGCATGTCGCGTCGTCACCCTTGCGAAAGAAAGGGTCTAGGGTCTGGGTGAGGCCTGAAACCCTGGATTCCCGCTTGCGCGGGAACGACGGGTTTTGGTCGGAAATGAGGTCCATCAGCGTTTCCACCGCAAGTTGACGATGCTCTGCCGTTTTGTGATCCCGACGTAGGTCGGGACCCATTTCGGGCCTAGGCACCGGCCTTCGCCGGTGTGGCAATTGGGGCGTGGCCCAAAATCCACGAACTGCAAAAAGCGCGACAGTGGAGATGGCTGAGAGAAGCCGGCTTTTTTCGGCTTTGTTGCATCGGCGCGGCACGCCGGGCTGGTTTGCGGCGGGCCGTCTTTAATTCTTAACGGCACACCCGATTTGACGGGCATCGCCGAGGCGCGTCGCCTCGCAACCAGAAAGAGCCCAAATGATCGAACGAAGACCCTTTGCAGATCTGGGTGGGGCGAACCATGGCTGGCTCGCCACCAAGCACCATTTCTCGTTTGCCGACTACCAGGACCCGGAGCGGATGAATTGGGGCCGGGTGCGGGTGTGGAACGACGACGAGATCGCACCCGAGACCGGGTTTCCGCCGCATCCGCATGCCGACATGGAGATCGTCACCTATGTCACCGAGGGTGCGGTCACGCATCAGGACAGTCTCGGCAACAAGGGCCGCACCGAAGCCGGCGACGTGCAGGTCATGAGCGCCGGCACCGGCATCCGCCATTCCGAATACAATCTGGAGCCGCAGACGACGAAGCTCTTCCAGATCTGGATTATGCCGACCAGGCGCGGGGCACCGCCGAGCTGGGGGACGCGGCCGTTTCCGAAGGGCGAGCGCTCCGGGCGCTTTGTGCCGTTGGCAAGCGGGTTTGAGGGCGATGCCGAGGCATTGCCGATCCGCACCGACGCGCGGGTGCTGGGTGCCACGTTGCATGCCGGCGAAACGGTCGACTACCCGCTGGGGCCGGGGCGGCACGGCTATCTGGTGCCGGCCAAGGGAGCGGTCGAGGTCAATGGCGTGCGGCTTGACGCGCGCGACGGCGCCGCGATCCGCGACGAGGCGGGGTTGCATATCCGCGCCCTCGACGACGCCGAGCTGGTGCTGGTCGACGCCGCTTAAGCGGCGTCGGTTAGCTCGGTCCGCCTGAGCGGCGCCGGCCAGGGTCCGGCGCAGCGGAATATTTATTCGGCGGCGGCTCGTTCGCGCTGCACGGCGCTGGCGACGCCGGCGAGCATCGCCGCGGCGTTGCGGCGCAGGATCTGCTCGCGCGCTTCCTCGCCGATCTCTGCTTCGGCGATCGCCTTCCGCGTCCAGTCACAGCCGAACTCGGTCCCGTCGGTGCCGCACACGATGCGCTCGGCGCCGTAGAGGCGCACGGCCGCCTCGATTGCGTGCGGGCCGAACGAGTTGCAGTCGACGTAGACCCTCGCCTTCCCGATGCGGGATGACGGCAGCTCCTCTTCAGGCGTGTCGAGCAGGCAACGGTGGTCCATTCGCTCGACCTCGTAGGGAAGATTGCCGCCGAGATTGTGCACGACGACCGTTGCGTCGGGGTAGTCCGCAAGGCAGTCGGTCAGACACAAGGTCACCATCACCGAGGACAGGCTCGCCTGCATGTCGAGAGTGCCGTTGCGCCGGCGCGCGTTGTCGGTGTCGCCCGCGACCTTGGGAAACGCGTCGCCGGGCCGCGGACCGTGGTGGATGAAGAGCGTTGCATGGTGGCGGTTCGCGACCTCCAAAAGCGGCCGCACCGCTTCGGCGTCCTTGCGCGTGAGGAAACCGTTGCCGGGCAGCTGCGCGCCGATGACGCCCGGCAGCGCGAGCGCCCGTTCGAGCTCGGCGGCGGCGGCGGACATGTCGGTCAGCGGCAGTGCGGCGAAGGCGGCAAAGCGGCCGGGATGCTTCCGGCAAATCGCCGACAGCCCGTCATTGATGGTCCGGCACAATGGCCCGGACTCTTCGAGCGGCAGGGCCTCGACCCAGCAGAACGAGCCGAGCAGTGACAGCACGCTCGTCTCGACCCCCTGGCGGTCCATCCGCGCGAGATGGAAATCGATGTCGTCAAAGGCATCGGCGAGCGGCGCTTCGCTCATCCGCGGCGCCTTCAGCACCTCGACGCCATCGGGATTGCGCAGGATGCGCGGTTCCCTGGTGCGGGCGCGGAGCGCGTCGGCGACTTCGGCGGGGCGCCAATGGGCGTGCATGTCGATCATGGCTGTCATCGCTGTTTCCTTCTTGGGCCGTCCGGAGCTTAACCCCGCCCCGCCCCGCTGCAAAGCAGGACGACCGCCACAATAGTCGCGCCTAGCCGAAAGCGGGTCCAGGACGCCGCGGCAGGTCACTCTTGCATTCAACGCTGTCATTGCATACGTCGGCCGCACGCCATTTATGGGCTGCGGGCTAACGGTGATCGATCCGTGGACGGCGTCGTAATAGCTCCTCTCCGGCTGCCGCGAGGATGTGCTGTGCAAGTGACCGGCGCGGGGAAGGTGGCTAGGCGCACGATCGTCCTCGACGCCAACGTCTTGCTTGACAAGGACCTCAACGTCTTCCTCCAGCGTCGAAAAGGGAGGGAACGAGCGGAAGGGATCCGGCGTGTTTTTTGACCGGCGATGCCGCACTTTGCCGATGACACATCGAGATCGCGGTGCTAGGCATGCGCCGATGAGGGTCGGATAAACCGACCTCGCAGGTGAACAGGCGCAACGCGTCAGCCCGCGGGCAGCAAGCGGTGGGCCCAGCCTAACTCGTTCGGGTCATCGTAATGGTGTCCGGGTTGCCGCAACCCGGGGAGGGCACCATGACCGCCCAATCGCCGATCGAGATGTCGGGCTTTTCGGCCAGCCGGGTGCTCGGCCGCAAGATGGACAGCATTCCGTTCAGCCTCTACCAAGTCTTGATCATCTTTATCCTCGCCCTCGTCGGTTTCATCGAGGGCTACGATCTGTTTATGACCGGCTCGCTGATAGTGCTGGCCAAGGCGCCGCTGCATCTGACCGGGACCGACATCCAGTGGCTGCTCCTCGGCCCCGCCATCATGGGGACCATCGGCGGTTTCGGCTTCTCGGCGGTCGGCGATCAGTTGAGCCGCAAGGCCATGCTGGTGATCGGCGTGATTGCGACGACGTTCTTCACCCTTCTGATCCCGCTGGTGCAAAATGCCGAGCAGCTGCTCATCCTGCGGTCGTTGACCGGCCTCGGCGCCGGCGGCGTGTGGTCGGCGGTGTTCCCGATCGCCGCCGAATTGATGCCGGCGCAGCACCGCCGCACCTATGGTGCCGTCTACGAAATGGCGCTGGCCTCCTCGTTTACCGTCTTGCCGTTCGTCGGCGGCCTGCTCGCCGGCGACCCCGATGCGTTCCGGCTTCTGGCCTTGCCGGGCGGGCTGGCGGTGTTGGTCGTGCCGGCGATCGTCTATTTCCTGCTGCCGGAGAGCCCGCGCTGGCATCTGCGGCGCGGCGAGGTGCAGACCGCCGTCAACATCGTCAACCGGATCATCAGACAGTCCGGCAATCGTGTGCCGCCGCTGACCGTGACGGAGCTCGGCGAGGTCCATGAAGCCGCCCGCGAGAAGCTGCCGCCCTATTGGCACTTGTTCGCCAAGGGCCAACGGCGATGGACCGCGGTCGGCGTGATTACCGGCACCTGCGCCGCGTCCGCTGCTTTTATGACTGCGGCTTTGTTGCCAAAGGCGCTGACCAACCAGGGCTATGCCATCAGTGTGAGCCTGGGAATTACCTCGGTCATCTATGCGACGAGCTTTGTCGGGAAGGGGTTCACCGGCTGGCTGATGGAGATTATCGGCCGGCGCTGGACGATCTTCTATGTGATGGCCGGGTCGCTGCCCGGGTTCATCCTGATGTTGCTCTCGCATACGGCGGGAGAACACGCCCGCGTGGTGATGATCGCGGGCGGCCTGATCATCGGCTTCACGGTGGTATCGGCATTCAGCGCGACCCGGGTCTATTTGTCCGAGCAGTTCCCGACCGCATTGCGCGGCCGCGGCCACCTCTTTGGCGAATCGTGCGGAAAGCTTTTCGCCGGCGGCCTGCTGCCGTTTTTTATGGCGCCGCATACCGGCTCGCCGACGATATTCTTCGGCACGATGATGCTCTTTGCCGCGATCGGTGCTTTCGTTCCGATCGTGTGGGGCAAGGAGACCGTCGGCCAGATCGAGGTGATCGCCGCCGAGCCCGTTCCCGAACTCGTCTGAGGAGCGGCGCGGCCACCCAGCATGCGCGCTCGATCCCAAGGGCATCGAGCAGGGCGACCGCGATCCGCGCCCTGGAGAGCGTGCACCCCTCGCGGTAGACGATCGGGCCCCTGCCCGCTCAACCCAAAAGCTGACCCGCCGGGCGGAGGCACGAGAACGGCGCGCAGCAAGGTCGCTGCGGTGCAGACGCAGAACCGCTAATTGCCGCTCACGCCCGCAGCATCACCGCGACCTGGTCGAGGGTGCGGATGCGGGCGTACATTTTCATCGCCTTGTCGAGGCTGTAGGCGTGGGCAGCCGCGTCACTGCCCCAGCAGCATTCGCGCACCACGACACAGGCGAGGTCACAGTTGAAGGCCTCGCGCACACTCGTCTCGACGCCGCGGTTGGTAGCGCCGCCGCCGATGATGATCGTGTCGCGCCGCAGCATGTGCAAGAGCTCGGCCACACCCGTCCCGTAGAAGGCGCTCGGCCGGCGCTTGAGGAAAACGTAATCCTCGAGACACGGCGCGATTTCGTCGGGGAACCCGGCCTCCGCCGTGCCCTCGACGGCGTTGGTGAGCGGCGCGACGCCGGTTTCGGCCGAAAGGTCGGTCGGCAGCATGACGACGTCGGCGCCATCGGCGCGGCTGACCGGCGTCGTGTAGATCACCGGCACCCCCGCCGCCCGTGCCGCCGCGATCATCCGCACCCAGGCATCGAGCACCGGGCGCATCGCGGCCCTGCGTCCTGAATCCGACGGAGCGAGCGCGCGCCGGCAGACGTCGTAGGCGATCAATGCCGTCCGGTGCCGGTCGACATGTTCGGGTTCGGACATCGCAACCTCTCCATGTCAGAGCGAAACGGCGCTTCCGCAGGCGCGGGCAGAAATGCAGTCGGACGGGCCGGCGGTTTCCCGACACCCGGCCTAAGTCAGCGCCAGCTTGCGATAGCCGTCAGCGCTCACCGCGTCGCAGTGCTCGCGAAAGGCGGGGTGGCCGCCGCTGTAGCGCATGATCTTGCGGGTCTCTTTGCCCTCGACATTGCGGTTGACGCCGGTCATCCACGAGTCGATCTCGTTCATCAGCAGCCCGTCGCCCAGCGCCTTGACGTGATCGGTCCACTCGGCGACGCCGGCCGCGGTGGCCTCGATCCGAGTGAGGCCGCGGTCGTGGGCGTGGCGGACGAGGCCAGTAACCCAGTCGACGCTGTATTCGGCGGCGCGCGGAAAGTTGCCGAGCCCGGCATGCGGTCCCATCACCATCAGCATGTTGGGAAAGCCTTCGACCAGGATGCCGAGAAAGGTCTGCGGCCCCGCCTGCCACTTGTCCTTGAGCCGGCATCCGTCGACGCCCCTGATGTCGATGCGGTCGAAGCTGCCGGTGATCGCGTCAAAGCCGGTCGCGTAGATGATGATGTCGAATTCGTATTCGGCGTCGCTCGTTTTGATGCCGGTGGGCGTGATGCGCTCGATCGGCGTCTCGTTGATGTCGACGAGCTCGACATTGGGCTGATTGTAGACCTCGTAATAGCGGGTCTCGAGCGGCACCCGGCGGGTGCCGAAGCCGTGGTTCTTTGGGATCAGCTTGTCGGCGACTGCCGGATCCTTGACGCGCTGGCGGATTTTGCGCGCGACGAAATCGGAGATCAGCGCGTTGGCCTCGCGATCGGCCAGGATGTCGCGGAAGTTCCCCTGCCAGATGCCAAAGCCGGGCTCGGCGTAGAGCTTCTCCCAGAATGCCTCGCGTTCCTCGGGCGTCACCTCGTGGGTGGCGCGCGAGTCGGGGGCGTGAATAAAGCAGCCGGGGGTCTCACCGCAGCGCGCGAAGATCTCGGGATAATTGGCCCGGATATGGGCCATTTCCTCTTCGCCGAGCCGGCCGTTGTGTAAGGGCGCGCACCAGTTCGGGGTGCGCTGGAACACGGTCAGGCGGCCGACGGTCTTGGCCACTTCCTGGATCGTTTGCACCGCGGTCGCGCCGGTGCCGATCACCGCCACGCGCTTGCCCTCGAATTTTACCGGCTCCTTGGGCCAGTAATGAGTGTGGCAGGACTG
This sequence comes from uncultured Alphaproteobacteria bacterium, assembly GCA_963712825.1. Classification (GTDB taxonomy): domain Bacteria; phylum Pseudomonadota; class Alphaproteobacteria; order ATCC43930; family CGMCC-115725; genus AP-15. Next base: position 929,567 of record CAVQJP010000016.1, on the reverse strand, counting down.
GCCCTCGAATGTGTCGACGCCTGGGATGCGCGGCATCGTCGGCGCCGACAGCACGCCGATTGCGGTGATCAGAAAGCGCGCCCGATACCTCGTGCCATCCTCCAAGACGATGTCCCAGCAGCGCGTTTCCTCCCGGTAGTGCGCGGCGGCGACGCGGCTGTTGAACTGGATGTCGCGCCGCAGGTCGAACTTGTCGGCGACGTAATTCAGATAGCGCTCGGTCTCGGGTTGCGGCGCGAAGCGCTCGGCCCAGCTCCATTCCTTAAGCAGCTCCTCGGAAAAAGAATAGCCGTAGGTATAGCTCTCCGAATCGAAGCGGGCGCCGGGATAGCGGTTCCAATACCAGGTGCCGCCGACGCCGGTTCCGGTTTCAAACACCCGCACCCTGAGGCCGAGCTGGCGCAGCCGGTAGAGCTGATAGAGGCCGGAAACGCCGGCGCCGACAATGACCGCGTCGAAATCGGGGGCTAGGTCGGCCTCGACGTTGCGCGCTGCTGCCTGAAAATCGGCCATTTTCTGTTCCTGCCGCCTCAGATGATGGACCACTCGGGAAATTGCGTTCCCGACGATTTCGAGTGACGCGCGGCGCCGCGGGCTCGGATCGGAGGCCCGCGACCAGACCCGCCGGCGTCAGCTCATGCCGTAAAAGCCGAGCGCGCCGCCGGCCATCACCTGGTGCTTTGCCTCGGGCGACAACGGCCCGAGCCGTTCGCGGACCATCTGGGGGGCACCCGGAAAGAACCCGTCCTGATGCGGATAATCAGTTGCCCACATGATCTTGTGCGGACCGATGTAGTCGGCCAAGACGGCGATGCTGTTTTCGACCGGCTCAAACGAAATCCAGCAATTGCGCTGGAAGAGCTCGCTCGGCCGCATCTTCGGGGCGGTGTCGTTAAAGCCGCGGTCGTCGAAATGCCGGTCCATGCGGTCGAGCCAGGGCGCGATCCAGCCGCCGCCTGATTCGAGGAATGCGACGCGCAGACGCGGGTGGCGATCGACAACGCCACCCCAGATCACGCTCATCGCCGCCAGCATCATCTCCATCGTGTGGCTGATCATGTGGCGCGCCGCGCGATCCTCGGCGAAGCGGTCGACGCCGACGGTCGGCATTGCGGTTGTCGAGCCCTCGTGAAAGCCGATCGAGAAGCCGAGCTCCTCGGCCGTCGTCCAGAACGGCTCGTACATGGCGTCGCTGATCATTTTGTTGCCATGATACGGGTTCGGCCGCAGGAAGCCGCCGCGCATCCCGAGCGTTTCGCGGGCGTAGCGCATCTCCTCGATCGCGAGCTCGACCGACTGCATCGGCAGCAAGGCGACCCCGAAGAGGCGGTCCGGGTAGGGCTTGCAGTAATCGGCGAGCCAGCGATTGTAGGCATGGCACATTGCCGCCGCGAGCTCGGGGTCGGCAACCGCACCGGCGAACAGGCCGAGGCTCGGATAGAGGAAAGCGGCGTCGATGCCGTCGGCATCCATGTCGACGATGCGCGCGTGCGGGTCGAACCCGCCCTTTTTGCCTTCGGCATATTTGAGGCTGTCGAGTTTGACCGCACCCTGCCGCACGCCGACAGCGCCGAGGCTGCCGATCCCGCGCGGATTGCCCAACAGCTTGCCCTCGACCTGGAGGCGCTCCTTGCCGTTTTCGTCGACCGTGAACCGCGGCCGCCGCTCGCGGAACTTCGGATCGATATATTCGTCCCAGAGATCGAGCGGCTCCAGGATGTGGCCGTCGGCATCGACAACGTCATAGGTGCGGGTCATCGACATTTCCTCCGATGCAATCAGCTCCCGCGGCAGGGTAGCGCAGCCCCACTTGCGGCGCGAGGCTGATCGCGCTTCGCTACAGCGAACCGGCCTGCTGACGGCCGCCGGATCGGGCGTCAGCGCGCCCGCCTCCGCTCGGTCGCGGTTGGGCGGACGGCTGCTGTCGGCGTTTCCCGGCTGTTTACCCGCATGACGCGCCGAAACCCGAGTGATGATCCGCCCCGGCTGCTCTATGCTGACCGCGAGAGGGAGGGTCCGGGTATGGGTGCTGCTCGGAACTACGCCGTCATCGACCCCGCCACCGGCAAAATCGACCGCCGGATCTTCAGCGACGCGGCGGTCTACGATGACGAGATGGAGAAGATCTTCGGGCGCGCCTGGCTGATGATCGGGCACGAGAGCTTGCTGCCCGCGGCCGACGACTTCTTCCAAACCTATATGGGCGAGGACCCGGTCATCCTGACCCGCGACGGGCAAGGCCGGCTGCACGCGCTCCTCAACATGTGCCGTCACCGGGGCAACCGGGTGTGCCGCGTCGACGACGGCAACGCCAAGCGCTTCATGTGCACCTATCACGGCTGGACCTACTTGAACGACGGCGCCCTCGACCACGTCCCCGGCGAGACGGAGGCCTATTACGGGGTGCTCGACCGGTCGTCGCTCGGTCTCCTCGAGGCCCGCGTCGAGACCTATGCGGGCATCGTCTTTGCGACGTGGGCCAAGGACGCCCCAAGCCTTGAGGCCTATCTCGGCGACGCGCGCTGGTATTTCGACACCGTGTTCAACCGGCGCGACGGCGGCATGCAGGCGCTCGGCCCGATGAAGTGGCTGGAGCCCGTCAACTGGAAGACCTTGGTCGACAACTGCTCGGACAATTACCACGTCCCGACCAGCCATCTTGCCAGCGCAGTGGTCCAGACCCGCTGGCTCGGCCGCCCGCGGCTGTCGCACGAGGACCAGTTCGCGAGCCCCAACCGGCACGCCTTTGTCAACGGGCACGGCGTCACCTTCCGCGACGCCGACGACAACGTCCCCCGTTACGTCCACGGCATGTCGAGCGACACGATGCGGCTGTTCCAGGAGTACCACGACGCGACGATGCCCGAGGCCGAGCGCCGGCTCGGCCGGGTGCGCGCGCGCCGGGTGCAGCTCGGCAACCACTCGATCTTCCCGAACGGGATTCTCGGGCTCCGGCTCGCCCTGCCGCGCGGCCCGCTCAAGACCGAATTCTGGCACTTCGTGCTGGTGGACCGGGATATGCCCGAGGATTTGAAGCGCGCGGTCCGCATCGGCAGCCAAGCCAACAACGGTGCGGCGGGCATGTTCGAGCAGGACGACGTCGACAACTGGCGCCAGGTGACGCAGGCGAGCACCAGCCGCCTCGGCCGCCGCCATCCGCAGGACCTGTCGATGGGTGTGGGCCACGCCGGGCGGCATCCCGATTATCCGGGGCTCGTCTCCGAGCGCTACATCTCCGAGAGCAACCAGCGCCGCTTTTATCTTCGCTGGGAAGAGTTCATGAACGCCGACGGCTGGGCCCAAATCCCGCTCGATCCGATCACGGCCCGTTTCGACGGCACCGCGACGATGCGGGGCTAGCGCGCCGAGTCACTCGCTTGCTGCCCGCCCCGCCAGCACGAATTGTCGCTGCATCTCGACTGACTGCCATGATGGCGGATGTCCACAGAGGCGGAGGGTAACATGCCGGTGGTTCGGGGAAGTTGCCTGTGTGGCGGCGTAAAATACGAAATAACGGGTCCGCTGATGCGCAGCGGCCACTGTCATTGTTCAAACTGCCGAAAGGCTCACGGCGCGGCGTTTCGCAGCCGCGCGCGCGTCCGTGTCGAAGATTTCAAGTGGGTGAAAGGAGAAGGGTTAGTCACATACTTTGAATCTTCACCCGGATTTCATCGCGGGTTTTGCAGCGTCTGTGGTTCGCCGATTGTAAACCGCCCTGATCGCACCCCGGAACTCGGGATTGCTCTTGGCGGGCTCGATGATGACCCAGGCGTACGCCCCGAACGCCACTTCTACGCAGCGAGCAAAGCCCCGTGGTTTGAGATCACCGACGGTCTGCCGCAGCATGCGGAGCTTCCTCCCCGTTCCGAAATCCCCGGAGCATAATTCGCACTAGATCTGCAGTTGCTGTGGACTTTGTTCGAGCATGGTGCCTCTCCCTGGAGCCCTGCCTCGCGCCGGGGGAGGGTAAGGAAGGGGGTGGTGCTTCCACCGCAAATCAGGACATGAAAAAGCATCCTGCCGACGATGCACACGCACGACCCCGCGGTTTACGGCAGAGCATGACCGAGGCCGAAATGCGGCTCTGGCAAATACTGCGCTCGCATCAAATGAACGGAGACAGGCTCCGCCGCCAGATGCCGATCGGCCGCTGCAGTGCCGACTTTGTGTGCACGGCTCTGCGTGCTCGGGATCGGGCTTTGCAAGCTGAAGCCGGGCGATCGGGTGCCCTGGAACACCTCTCAGGGCGAGACCTCCGGATGAAGTAGCAGGGCTCGGCCGGGATGGTTCGCCCGGGTTCGCACCTCAGGGTTCGGGTTCGCGGTCTTCGCTCGACACCGCCGCAAGATAGGCCGGCAGGTCGGGCCAGCCATAGGCAAGCGCCTCCACCCGGCCGCCGCCGACCGGGATCGGCTTGTGGCTGACCAGGCGTCCGCCGAGCCGTTCGTAAAAAAACCGCGCCGGGTTGTCGCGCAACACCCACACGATCGCCGCGTCGAGCCCCGATGCCGCGAGCCGCCGGAAGAGTGCTATCAGCAGCCGGCGGCCGACCCCCTGGTTTTGCCGGTCGGGCGCGACGTAGAGGGTAAACACCTCGCCGGGGAAATGGCGCTCGCTGCGGCTCGGCCCGCAGCTGCCGAAGCCCTGCACCTCGCCCGCCTCGTCGATTGCGACGCGCACGTCGCGGGGGTCGCGCATGATCGCCATCCGCCAGCCGATCTCGCGCCGCCGCTCCGACAGCCCGACGAGATAGTTTGACGACAACACCCCGGCATAGGTCGTGCGCCAGGTGTCGACATCGAGCCGGGCAATCGCGCGGGCGTCCGTCGGCCGCGCCGGGCGAACGGTAATCTCGTCCATCGCGCCATTGTGCCCGGTTTCGCCGAACGAGGGGAGGGCCATGCGCGGCGCCACACAATCTGCTAGTATCGCCAAGTCGCGGCCGCGCCGGGAGCGCCTGATGTACACCGGGTTATTTGAGGGCGCTCGCGCAGCACCGCGCCGGGGGCGGGCCGGCGGCTCTGCCGCATGGACGACGCGCGGCGCGACAGTAAATTCTGGACAGGACATGACAAGATCAGGGCTTAGCCGCTTCAGCCTATTGCTGCTGCTCGCATTTTCATCGGGGTTGCCGGGTTTGTCGGCGCCGATTCGCGCCGCGGAAAAGCAGCCAAGCCCGCCGGCGCCACGGCACGCCACGGCCACGAAGACGGCAGTGCAGCGTCTCGGCGGCATGCGGACGTGGAACGCCTATCTCTACAAGGAAAAGTCGGGACGCGTCTGCTATCTCGCCGGCGGCCCGCAAAAGAGCGAGCCCGCGAAATTCAAGCGCAAGGCGCCGGTGGCGATGGTGACCCATCGTCCCGAGGAAAACGTCGCGAATGTCGTCAGCTTTGTCGAAGGATACCCGTTGAAGGACGGCAGCGACGCCTCGCTCGACATCGACGGCACGCATTTCGACCTGTTCACGAAGGGCGACACCGCCTGGTCGCGCACTTCCGACCTCGACAAGCAGATCACCGAGGCGCTGGCGAAAGGCCGGCTGGCGGTCCTCAAGGCGACGCCGCAAAAAGGCCCGCCCACAACCGACACCTATTCGCTGGCGGGGTTCGCCCAGACCCTGGCGCTGATCGACAAGGCATGCGGCGTCAAACGCTAGCCCCGGTCATGGCATCGGCGCCGCGGCATTTCCATATCTCCCGATGATGTCGACCGCAACCGCCGCTGAGGTGTCGCGCCGCAACTTGGTCGGGCTCGGCCGCGAAGCCCTCGCCGCGGAGATGGCGGCGTTCGGCGCCGAGCCGTTTCGCGCGCGCCAGCTGTGGCACTGGATCTATCATCGCGGCGCCGCCGACTTCGCCCAGATGACATCGCTCTCGAAGGGGTTTCGCGACCGCCTCGCCGAGCATTACGAATTGCGCCGCCCGGCGGTCTCGCAATGCCTCACCTCGACCGACGGCACGCGCAAATGGCTGCTGCGCTTTGCCGACGGGCAGGAGGTCGAGACCGTCCACATTCCCGAGGAAGACCGCGGCACGGTGTGCGTCTCCTCGCAGGTCGGCTGCACCCTCAACTGCGCCTTCTGCCACACCGGCACGCAGCCCTTGGTGCGAAATCTCGGCCCCGAGGAAATCGTCGGGCAGGTCATGGTCGCGCGCGACGCTATCGGCGAATGGCCGTCGCCGCAGAATAACGGCGGGCCAAATGGCGCAGGGCCGCATGGGGCCACGCAGAATGGGGCTGGGTCAAAGGGGTCAGCAGACGACCGCCAGGTCACCAACATCGTGCTGATGGGGATGGGCGAGCCGCTCTACAATTTCGAGAACGTCGCGGCGGCGACAAAAATCTTTATGGACGCGGAAGGGCTGTCGATCTCGCGGCGCAAGATCACGTTGTCGACCGCCGGGGTCGTGCCGATGATCCGGCGCTGCGGCGCCGAGCTCGCGGTCAACCTCGCGATATCCTTGCATGCGGTGCGCGACGACATCCGCGACCGGCTGGTGCCGCTCAACCGAAAATATCCGATCGCCGAATTGCTCGACGCCTGCCGCGATTATCCGGGCGCCAGCAACGCGCGCCGGATCACGTTTGAATACGTCATGCTGAAAGGCGTCAACGACAGCCCGGCGGACGCTCGCGAGCTGGTGCGGCTGGTCGCCGGCATCCCGGCCAAGGTCAATTTGATCCCGTTCAACCCGTGGCCCGGCGCGCCCTACGAATGCGCGACCGATACCGCGATCACGGCATTTTCCGACATCGTCTTTGCCGCCGGCTATTCCGCCCCGGTGCGCACGCCGCGCGGCCGCGACATTCTCGCCGCCTGCGGCCAGCTCAAATCAACGAGCGTCAAGCTCCGCCGCAGCGAGCACGCGCGGGCCGCAGCTGTCTCCTGAGCAACGCCAATCCTGAAAATCCTCACTCCGCGGCGGGGCGAGCGTGGTGGTCGGCGAGCACTTGGGCGATCACGGCGCTGACCCGCCGGCCGGTTGGGATATGCAGGAACTCGTTCGGACCGTGGGCATTGGAGTGCGGGCCGAGCACCCCGGTGACGACAAACTGCGCCTGCGGGAATTTTTCGCCGAGCATCGCCATGAACGGGATGCTGCCGCCCTCGCCCATATAGGCGGGCGGCGCCCCGAACGCCGCCTCGGAGGCGCGCGCCAGCGATTGCTCGAGCCACGGCGCCAGGGCCGGCGCGTTCCACCCGGTGGCGCTCGACCCAAGGTCGAATTCGACCTTCGCGCCGTAGGGCGGGTCCTTTTCGAGCAAGTCGCGCAGCAGCGTCTCGGCGCCGGCGGCGTCCAAGGTCGGCGGCAGCCGCAGGCTCAACTTGGCTTCGGTAAACGGCAGCAAGACGTTGCCGGCGTCGACCGGGGCCGGCAGCCCGGCGATCCCGGTCACCGCCAATTGCGGCCGCCAGGTGCGGTTCAGCACCAGTTCGGCCAGATCGTCGCCCATTGGCGCCACACCCGGCGCGAACGGGTACTCGGTAAAGACCGTGTCGCCCAGTGCTGCCGCGGCAACGCGCGCTTGCGCCACCCGCTCCGCCGGCACCTGGGCGTAAAGCTCAGGCGGAAGGACGGCACCCGTCGCCTCGTCCTCAAGGCGCGACAACAGCCGGCGCAGGATGCGAAAGCTCGACGGCACGACACCCGAGGCGTGCCCCGAATGCACGCCCTCCGCCAACACGCGGACCTGGAGCGTGCCCGACACCATGCCGCGCAATGAGGTCGTCAGCCACAATTGGTCGTAATTGCCGCAGCCCGAATCGAGGCACACGACCAAGGACGGACTGCCGATGCGTGCCGCCAGATGCTCGACGTAATAGGCCAAATCGTAGCTGCCCGACTCCTCGCAGGCCTCGATCAGGATCACGCAGCGCGCGTAGGACGCGCCCTGCTCGCGCAATGCCAGCAATGCCGAGAGCGCGCCGAACATCGCGTACCCGTCATCGGCGCCGCCGCGGCCGTAGAGCTTGTCGCCCTCGATGCGCGGCGCCCACGGGCCAAAACCGTCAGCCCAGCCGACCATCTCCGGCTGCTTGTCGAGATGGCCGTAGAGCAGCACGGTGTCGGCGCCCTCGCCCGGCACGTCGATCAGGATAACCGGGGTGCGGCCCGGCAGCCGGATGGTCTCGAGGCTGGCGCCCGGCAGTGACGGCAATCTTGCCCTCGCCCAGCGCTCGAACAAGGACACCGCCTCGTCCATATAGCCGTGCGCCGCCCAATCGGGATCAAAGGCTGGCGATTTGTTCGGGTATCTTGATGTATTCGACCAATGTCGGAACGATCTCGTCGCCCCAACGCTGGTCGATCTGCTTTTGGGCTCTGGCGATGTCGATCATCTCGCGGTTCCCTTTAGTAAAGACCGCCGCTGCCCGGACCCGGCCGCGGGTTCTCGGCGGGTGCTGGAGCCGGCGCTGGGGGGGCCATGATCGGCGCCGCGCTGACCGCTGTCATCGTCTGAGCGGCGGGCAACGGCGCCAGCGCCGCGGCGTTGTCGGCCGATGTTACCGCGCCTGCCGCGATAGCTTCGGTACGCGGCGGGTGACGGACGAAATCGAACACGACATTGGCGACGACGCTGACGATCACGGCATAGCTAAAGGCGATCGCCTTGCCAAAGGCCAGCCCCATGACCCGGCGGCCGATGCCCGCCAGCACCCCGGCCGCCGTCCCCGTCCACATCCCCCGTGCGCGCATGGCTTCCGGCCTCGGACCGCCCCAACTTTCAGGGCCGGTTTATACGACCCGGATCGCGTCGAGATAAAGGCAGGCCGGGCTTATTTCGCGGATCGCCGCGCCGGTTGACGTGCTCGCGTGCGGGGCGATACGGTGCCATCGAAAGATTGATTTGCGGCGCGCGGAAGGAGGAACGGGATGGCAAAAATCGTCCTCGGGATCGCCACATCGCACACCCCGATGCTGAACACCCCGGCCAAGGACTGGCCGAGCTTTATCGACCGCGACGGGGTCCGCGACTTCCTCGACAAGGAGGGCGAGCCCGCCAGCTATGAGGAGTTGCTGACCCGCGCCGACCCGAGAGCGTTGCCGGAGCTCTCGCCCGAGCGCTTTGCCGCGCGCCATGATGAGGCGCAGGCCGCGGTCGAGCATCTGAAGCAGAGCGTGCGCCGCGCCGAGCTCGACGCGCTGATCATCCTCGGCGACGACCAGAAGGAATTGTTTCACGAAGACCACCTTCCGGCCTTTCTCGTCTATTATGGCGACACCATCCGCAACGTGCCGCTCTCGCCCAGCTTCAAGGGCCCGGAATGGTCGCGGCTCGCCACCGCGCGCTATTACGAGGAGAAGGAGCCGCGCGAGTACCCGGTCGCGGCACCCTTGGCCTTGCACCTGATCGACCAGTTGATCGACCGGGAGTTCGACATCGCTTCGTCGAACGGGCTGGCGCCCGGGCACGGCGAGGGCCACGCCCACGCCTTTGTGCGCAAGCGGCTGATGGAAGACCCCGACCTGCCGGTCGTGCCGGTGTTCCTCAACACCTATTACCCGCCGAACCAGCCGACGCCGCGGCGCTGCTACAAATTGGGCCAGGCGATCCGCGAAGCTGTCGACAGCTGGCCGGGCGACGCCCGCATCGGCATCGTCGGCTCGGGCGGGTTGAGCCACTTTGTCGTCGACGAGGAGCTCGACCGCGGGGTCATTGACGCATTGGCGCGCAAGGACGGGGCGGCATTGCAGGCGCTGCCGCGCAAAAAGCTGAACTCCGGAAGCTCCGAGATCCGCATGTGGATCGCGGTCGGCGGTGCGGTCGAGCACCTCGACATGGCATGGTCGCATTATGTGCCGGGCTACCGCACGCCCGCCGGCTCCGGCACCGGGCTCGGCTTTGCCGTGTTTTCATGAGGCATTCAAGCCCAGTGATCTGACAGAGGGTCCGGTGCCGGCGGATCGAACCACCGTAGTTTATCCACCTTTCGCCGCCGTGAGGAACACAGACATGAGCGCAGCAAAGGGCTTTGTCGTTCCCGCGGGTGGCGGGAAGCATTTCGACTCCCCGACTCCCGGCCGCTCCTTTGCCATGAAGCTGCTTGGGCGCGAGACCGGCGAGAGCATCATGATGTTCGAGGAGACCCTGCCCGCCGGCACCACGAGCCTCTACCATCTGCATCGTGACAGCGACGAGGTCGCCTGGGTGCTCGCCGGCGAATTCGCCTTCAAGATCGGCGACGAGGTCAGCGTCGGCGGGCCCGGCGCCTGCGCATTCATGCCGCGCAATGTGCCGCATGCCTGGAAGAACACCGGCAGCGAAACCGGCCGCGTGCTGTTTCTTTACACCCCCGCCGATGCGGGCGGCCTCATTGAGGCGCTCGCTGAGCGCCGCCCGGTCAACGACGACGAGCACACCAAGCTCTTTGAGCGCCACCGGTGGGAAGTCATAGGTCCAAACCCGCTTTGAGGGCGCCTTTTGCGGGTTGCGCATGGCCATGGCTGTCAGGTTCGGGGAAATGCCGCTGCCCGCCTTCCTTCGGCGCGGCAGCGCCGGCCTCCAAGACGCGGATGCCCGGATCACGTCAGATCCGTCCGGGCAAGGGGGTTCTCAATATATAGTGGCCGGTGTTGCAGCGGGGAATTCGCGAGGTTGAAATGAGCAAGCGCAAGGACAGCGAAGATCTGGTCCGCGTCGGTCCCGGCTCGGTCATGGGCGAAATGATGCGGCAATACTGGCTGCCGGCGGCGATGTCGTCCGAACTCGAGCCGGATGGCGCGCCGATGCGCCTCTTGCTGCTCGGCGAGCGGCTGATCGCGTTTCGCGATACGAGCGGCCGGGTCGGGGTCATGGACCAGCGCTGCCCGCACCGCTGCGCCTCGCTGTTTCTCGGCCGCAACGAGGAAAACGGCATCCGCTGCGTTTATCACGGCTGGAAATTCGACGCGGCCGGCAATTGCATCGACATGCCGAACGCGCCGGCGCATCAGGACTACAAGGAAAAGGTCTGGGCCAAGGCCTACAAGGTGGCCGAACGCAACGGCCTCGTCTGGGTCTACATGGGCGAGCGCGCCACCGCGCCGCCGCTGCCGGGGATCGAAGCGTCGCTATTGCCCGAGAACGACGTGCAGATCACCTTTGCGCAGCGCGAGTGCAATTGGCTGCAGGCGCTTGAGGGCGACATCGACACCTCGCATTTCGGGTTTCTGCACGCTGGCTCGGTCGACCCGGCCGACCTCGCGGCGGACAACCTGATCCGCTATACGGTGACCGACCGGGCGCCCGAATATCACGTCGCCGACACCGATTGCGGCACGATGTATGCCGCCTATCGCGCGGCCGAGGGCGGCAGGACTTATTGGCGGTTTGCCAATTTCCTGTTTCCGTTCTGGACTCAGACGCCGCAGGGCGCGTTTGACCGCGTCAACAGCCGCGCCTGGGTCCCGATGGACGACACGCATACGATGTTTGTCAGCCTGACCTGGAAGAACCTGCCGGCCGCGCGCGCGGCGCTCAGCAACAGCCGGGTATTGCCCGGCTCGAAATTGACGATGGATTTTGTGTCCAACACGACCGACTGGTACGGCCGCTGGCGGCTCGCCGGCAACGGAGGGAACGACTGGCTGGTCGACCGCGCGGCGCAGAAGGACGGCGGCATCTACACCGGGATAACCGGCATCCAGGCACAGGATCAGGCGGTCACCGAAAGCATGGGTCCGATCACCGACCACGAGTTCGAGCATCTGGGCCCGAGCGACCGGATGATCACCCGCACCCGCCGCCGCCTGCTGCGCGCCGCCCGCGCGCTGAAGAAAGAGGGCGCGGTGCCGCCCGGCGTCGATAACCCCGGCATCTACGTCAACGTGCGCAGCGGCGACTTTCTCGCCGACGCAAATATCGGGTGGCGCGACGCCTACGACATGCAGCTCCGCGCCGCCATCCGCCCATTGGCGCAAGCCGCCGAGTAGCGCCCTTCCGCCGGCGGGCGCCGTTGCGCTACTGCTCGCTGCCGGGGCCGGCGACCCGCTGGTAGCGATGGACCTCGCCGTTCTGGCAGCAGTCGGGCCACCCGGCCGAAGCGACCGCGGTTTACGCGGCGGCGCACCCGGCCGACCCGCTGAGCTATGCGCTGTCGGCGATGGTCCGCGCCTACCGCGACCAGAAGCGCTTTGACCATGCCGAGGCGCTCGCCCGCCAGGGGCTGGGCCGCTTTCCGGCCGAAACCTTCTGGCCGCTGCTGCTGGCGTTGGTGCTGGCCGACCAGAACCCCGGGGAAATCCTCGAAAGTTTGGCGGCCGGGATCGCGCCGATGCGCGTCGTCCGTTTGGCCAAGAACCAGGGCAAGGCCACGGCGATGAATGTCGGCGCCTTGCTGGCGCGCCATCAGCTTTTGGCGCTGATCGACGGCGACGCGCTGCTCGACCCTTACGCGCTGCCCTGGATTGCCTGGACGTTCCGCCGGCCGGACATCGGCGCATTGACCGGCAACCCCCGAATCCGCAACCGGACGACGATCCTCGGGCGGCTGCAGGTGGGCGAGTTTTCGTCGATTATCGGGCTGATCAAGCGCACCCACGCGACCTATGGCCGGATGTTTGCGGTGTCGGGGGTAATCTGCGCCCTTCGCAAGCAGGCGCTGCACCAAGCCGGCTGGTGGTCGCCGCATACCTTGACCGACGACGTCGACGTGACCTGGCGCATTCAGCGCGCCGGCTGGCGCATCGCTTACCAGCCCAACGCGATCGTCTGGATCTTGATGCCGGAGACCCTGCGCGGCCTGTGGCGCCAGCGTCTGCGCTGGGCTGAGGGCGGCGGCCAAATGCTGCTCGACAATGCCGGGCCGATGCTGCGCGGCAATACGCCGAGTTTGCTGCCGGTCTATCTCGACGCGGTCACCAGCATCGTCTGGTCGTATTGCGTGCTGGCGACATTGCTGCTCGCTGCGTTGCACGGCATCGGCATCCGGGTATTGCCGACAATCCCGACCTTCTCGCTGGTCCCGGAATGGTACGGGCTGACCTTGTGCCTGACGTTTCTGCTGCAGGCGCTGGTCAGCACCTCGCTCGAGACCCGTTTGGAGCGCGGGCTGCGGGGGACGATCTTTGGATCATCTGGTACCCATTGGCGTTTTGGACGCTTAATGCCTTTACCGCCGTGCTCGCGATCCCGCGGGCGCTGATGCGGGTGCGGCACGCGCGAACCACCTGGGTCAGCCCGGACCGGGGGCTGCGGTGACGGGGTCGCGCCGAGCGCCGCTGGCCGCCGCTGATCACCGATGCCCGCAAGCCGCGCCTGGTTGTGTGGCGCGACCGGCTGATGACTTTGGGGCTGTGGCTGCTGCTGGTTTTCCTGTGCCGGCACGCGCTTCACCTGATTGTCGGCGAAACGGTCAAGCTTTTCGGCCGCGAAGTGCATTCGCCCGACCCGAACTGGTCCGTCTGGGCGCAGCGGCTGCGTCCCTATGCGGTGATCGACGTGGTTCTCGGCGGCTGGCTTGTCGTCTGGGGCAGCGTGTCGCTGCGGCGTCTGCGGCAATCCGCCGATTTGCCGGCGCCTCCCGACCTGTCGCCGGCCGAAGAAGCGCGCAATGCCGGCTGCTCGGAGGAAGACCTGACCGACTGGCGGCAGCCCAAAATCGCCGTTGCCGACCTCGATCCCGCGGGTCGGGTTGTTGTTCGGCCTTGCCCGATCAAGGTGGCGGACGCCCCGGCGATCCTCCGCACCGCGCCCACTCTCGTCTCGGCGGAGGCGGAGGGGTTGGGGTGAAATGCCGTCTGTTCGGCCGAGTCTTGCTCCGCGAGGCGCATGGTGGTTCATGCGACGCCTTGGACGTTGCCCCCGAACGTTGACGGTTGCTCCGAAACGGCACAATCAGCCTGTCGTCACGATTGGCTTTTGGGGTCGAAAAGTCGCGGTGCGAATTCCAGATTTCCGAATAGGATGGCGGCAGCACCGCCCCGCCTCTTTCTGCGACGACCGCCCGCGGGCGATAACGGGCGACCGACCGACGAGCGGACCGGCCGCGTTTCCCAAGGCGGCCACGTGGATTCGTTCGCCGCGCCCGGCGCGCCGACAGGAGGATTTCCGATGCCGTACAGACCGAACTACCGGATCGAACGCGCTGAGCGCGACCGCGCCAAAAGGGCCAAGAAAGAGGAAAAGATCAAGCAGCAGCAGGAGCGCGCCGCGCTGCGCAAGACCGGCAATGCAGAGAACCCCGACGACCCGCAGAACCCCGACGAGCCGCAGAACCCCGACGGGCCGGAGCACCTCGGAGGACCCGAAAACTCTTGAGCCGAGCCCCTCACCAAGTCGCGAACATCGCTGCCACCGCGGCGGCCATGACGCCGGTCGACAGCCAGCCCATCACCCATAACGGGCGCGGGATGACGAACGGGCCCATGACCCGACGCTGCCGCGCCATCAGCATGATCATGACCATCAGCGGCACTGCTACGACGCCGTTCAGCACCGCGCACCAGAACAGCGCCTTGATCGGATCGAGACGAACAAAATTGCTGAAGACGCCGATCAGGGTCGCGACCGCGATCGTGCCATAGAACGCCTTCGCGTCGCGCGGCTGACGGCCAAGCCCGGTCGGCCAGCCTAACGCCTCTCCCATCGCATAGGCAGCCGAGCCGGCCAGCACCGGCACCGCCAACAGGCCGATTCCGATGATCCCGGCGGCGAACACGACAAAGGCGAATTCGCCGGCGATCGGACGCAAGGCTTCGGCCGCCTGGGACGAGGTTTGGATGTTGGTGATGCCGCGGGCGTTCAATGTCGCGGCGGTGGTGATGATGATGAACCAGCTGATCAGGTTGGACAGCCCCATCCCGACCACGGTGTCGACGCGGATGCGGCTGATCTGCCCCGCCGCCTCGCCGGGAGCGTCGATCAGCCGGTGTGCTGTGGGGTCGATGCGTTCGTCCTCGGCCTCTTCCGAGGATTGCCAGAAAAAGCAGTAGGGCGTGATCGTCGTGCCGAGGACGGCGACAATCGAGACGAGGTAATCCTTGCTCCACAAGATTTCCGGGACCAGGGTGTGATAGGCGACCCGACCCCACGGGACATCGACCGCCAGCGCCGTCGCGACATAGGCGAACAGCGACACCGCGGTCCATTTCAGGATGCGCACATAGTTTTCGTAGCGCATAAAGACCTCGAGCAGCGCGCACGCGACCGCAAAGATGACGACGTAGAGCCGCGCCGAGCCATTGAGCAGCAAGTGTAGTGCCGCGCCCATTGCCCCAAGGTCGGCGCCGAGATTGACGGTGTTGGCGGCGAGCAGCAACGCCACCATTGTCAGCAGCACGAACCGCGGGTAATGCCTACGGATGTTGCCGGCGATGCCGTCGCCGGTGACGCGGCCAATCCGGGCGCTGATCTCCTGGATCGCGGTCATCAAGGGCCAGGTAAACAGCATGACCCAGGCCATGCTATAGCCGAACTGCGCGCCGACCTGGGAATAGGTCGCGATGCCGCTCGGATCGTCGTCGGAGGCGCCCGTGATCAGCCCGGGGCCGAGAAACGCCAGCAGCCCGCGCCGGCGCGGCCGATGCGGAAGCCAGCGGTGATGCGCGATCCGCCCGGCGAGGGTCAGCGCCGCGCGCGCATGGGGGTGCCCCGGCCTGCGCCGGGCGAGGGGTGCATGGTTCAATCTTCGATCGCCTCGGGGAATTGGAGCCGGAATTCGAGCCGCATGCTGGGTCCTTGAAACCATTGCGGCAGCGGCGGAAACCGGCCGACGGCGCGGATCATCTGCTCGATCCTCTCGTCGATGTCGGGATAGCCCGAGCTCAGCCCGACGCTGAGCATCGCCACCGTGCCGTCGTCCAGCACCAGCACGTTGATGATCGTCTCGCCGCGCCGCGCGCCGACAAAAGCATGCGACAACAGGCCGATATGCTGGCGCGCCAGATAGGCCAGGTAAGCCAGGTAATCGTCGCGGGTGGCGGCGGGGCCGGGATAACGCGACGGTCGCGGGTTGAGATGCCCCCACTCCGGCACCGGCCGGACCGGCTGACGCTGAGCAAGCGAGGGTTTCTGCGGCGGCCTTGGCGCCGCGAGCGGCTTGGGTTCGGGCGGCTTTGGCAATTCGAGCCGTGGCGGGTCGGGCAGCGGTGGCGGTGGCGGCAGAAACGCCGTCTGCTGCGGCGCTTCGAGCGGCGACTCCATCGTCGTTGCCGGTTCCTTGCTCGGAGCGGGCGCCTCGATTTTTTCCTGGTCCAGCCCTTTTTCTTTGGTAGCACCCATGTTTTCCGACGCGATGCGCCCGGGCGGGGGCCGCGTCTCCGGCTTGAGTTTGGGTTTTGCCATTGTCTTTGGCGCCGGTTTTGGCAGCGGCGGCGGGGGCGGCGGCGGTTGGAAGACCAGCTGCACCGGGATCGGCGTCACCTCGGCCGGCGGATGCATCGGCCATTCGAGCAGCAGCAGCAACGGCAGAAGGTGTAGAACGAGGGATACGATCGGCGACCACGGCCGGCGTCGCTGCTCGGAACCAACCGCCCGCTCGCGGTCAGGAAGCGCCGCCGCGTCGGCCCCAAGCGGCTCGGATGCCGGGGCGTCCGGTTCGCGGCGGTCGGCTGGGAAGTCATGCGCGACGGGCGCCGGTGTCGGCGACAGCCGCGGCCGCACCATCCCCGGAACAGGCGCCAGCAGCGGCTCGCTGCGAGCCTCGTCGATTGGGGCGTCGATGCGGAACACCGCCGGCGATCATCCGGCCGCGCCGGCCTCATTGGCAAGCGCCAGCCAGCCGGCTTCGTCGAGCACGGCGACGCCCAGCGCCGCCGCCTTGGTCGCCTTCGAGCCGGGATCGGCGCCGGCGACGACATAGTCGGTCTTCGCCGACACCGAGCTCGTGACATTGGCGCCGAGCGCCTCGGCGCGCGCCTTGGCTTCCGACCGGCTCATGCTGTCGAGCGAGCCGGTGAACACGACGGTTTTGCCGGCGAGCGCCGATATGGCGCCCTGGCGCGACGGCTGGTAGTCGAGCACCTCGACCTCGCCCGCCAGATCGTCGAGGACGGCGCGGTTATGCGGCTCGGCGAAAAATCCGATGATGTCGGCGGCCATGTCCGCGCCGATCCCGTGGATGTCGATCAGCCCGGCCCGCGCCTCGCTGTCAGGCTCCTGCGCCGCCTGCATCTCGGCCCGCCACCGCGCCAGCGAGCGGTAATGGCGGGCGAGCAGCCGCGCCGTCGCCTGCCCGACCTGCGGAATGCCGAGCGCGTTGACAAAGCGCTCCAACGAAATGCGGCGGCGCTCGTCGATCGCGGCGACGAGCTTTCGCGCGCTGACGGCACCCCAGCCCTCGCGCTTGGCGATGATCTCGGGGTCGAGGCGGAAGATGTCGCCAGGCCCACGGATCAGCCCGTCTTCCCAGAACGCCTGGATGTGCTTGGTGCCGAGCCCCTCGATGTCGAAACAGTCGCGGGCGACAAAGTGCCTGAGCCGCTCGACGGCCTGCGCCGCACAGATCAACCCGCCGGTGCAGCGCCGCGCCACCATCCCCGGCTCACGCACCGCGAGGCTGCCGCAGACCGGGCAGTGGTCCGGGAAACGGTAGGGCAGCGCCGCCGCCGGCCGGCGCTCGGTCACCACGCCGACGATCTGCGGGATCACGTCGCCGGCGCGCTGCACGATCACCGTGTCGCCGATGCGCACGTCCTTGCGCGCGATCTCGTCCTCGTTGTGCAACGTCGCGCGCTGCACGACGACCCCACCGACGGTGATCGGCTCCAGAGCTGCAACCGGGGTCAGCGCGCCCTGGCGGCCGACCGAGATCAGGATGTCGCGCAGCACGGTCTGCGCCTGCTGTGCAGGGAATTTGTGGGCGAGCGCCCAGCGCGGCGCGCGGCTGACCATGCCGAGCCGCTCCTGCAAGGCGAGGTCGTTGACCTTGTAGACGACGCCGTCGATGTCGTAGGGCAATGCCGCCCGATCGGCGGCGATGTCACGGTAATAGGCCAATACCTGGTCGACGCCGCGGCAGAGTCGCGAGCGGTCGTTGACCGTCAGCCCCCAGCCGCGGAACTGCGCCAGCGCCTCGGCATGGGTGCGCGCAAAGGAACCGCTCGTCTCGCCCCAGGCATAGGCAAAGAATTTGAGCGGCCGGCGCGCTGTGATCGACGGGTCGAGCTGACGCAGCGAGCCCGCCGCGGAGTTGCGGGGATTGGCGAAGACGGTCTCGCCGGCGGCGGCGCGCTCTTCGTTCAGCGCGAAAAAGCCGGTGCGCTCCATATAGACTTCGCCGCGAATTTCGATCAATTCGGGCCAGCCGCTCCCGGCAAGCCGTTCGGGCACGCTCGGCAAAGTACGGATGTTCGCCGTCACGTCCTCCCCGGTGACGCCGTCGCCGCGCGTCGCGCCCTGCACCAGCCGCCCGTGCTCGTAGCGCAGACCGAGCGACAGACCGTCGATCTTCGGTTCGGCCATGATTTCGATCGCATCTTCGGCGACCAACGCCTGGTCGGCCGGGCGGCTGAAGAAGTTGCGGATGCCGGAGAAGAAGTCGCGGACATCGCCTTCCTCGAACGCGTTTTCGAGCGACAGCATCGGCCGGGTGTGGGTGACCTTGGCAAAGCCGGCGGCGGGTGCGGCACCGACCCGCCGGGTCGGGCTGTCGCTCTGTATCAGCTCAGGGAAACGCGCTTCGAGCGCAGCGTTGCGCTGACGCAGCGCGTCATATTCCGCGTCGGAAATTTCGGGTGCGGTATCAGTGTAATAGAGCCGGTCGTGATGCCGGATTTCCGCGGCGAGCGCCGCCAGCTCGGCGCGGGCTTCACCTACCGTCAATTCCTCCACCGGCGACGGCTCGGCCTGTGCCGGGCGGCGGCGACGCGACGCGCTCATATGCTGCCGCCGGCAATCAGGCTCGCGGCCGCGGCGCGTGCGGCGGCGGTGACGGTGCGGCCCGACAGCATGCGCGCGATCTCCTCCTGCCGCGTGTCCGGATCGAGCTCCTCGACCGAGGTCACCGTGCTGCGCTCGGAAAGGCGCTTGGCGACGCGCCAGTGATGGGCGCCGCGGGCGGCGACCTGCGGCGAGTGGGTGACGACCAGCACCTGCAGGCTGGTGCCGAGGCGCTGCAAACGCTCGCCGACCGCCGCCGCAACAGCACCGCCGATGCCGCTGTCAACCTCGTCGAAGATCAGGGTCGGCACCGAAGACGTGCCGGCCAGAACCAGCTTCAGCGCCAGCATAAAGCGCGACAGCTCGCCGCCCGAGGCGATGCGCGCCAATGGGCCGAAGGGTGCGCCAGGGATCGTCGAAATCTCGAAATGCACGCGCTCTGTGCCATGCTCGCCCCACTCGGCCTCGCCGAGCGCGGTGATTACGGTACGAAACCGAGCCTTGTCGAGCCGCAATGGCGGCAGTTCGGCGGCGACCCCGGCATCGAGACGCTCGGCCGCCGCGGCGCGCGCCCGCGACACCCGCTCGGCCACGGCAGTGTACCCGGTGCGAGCGGCGGCGGTCGCCCGTGCCAGGGCGTCGGCATCGTCGGCGCCGGCCTCGATCGCCGCGATGCGGGCGGCGATCGCCGCCCGCAGGTCCGGCAGGTCGGCGACCGCGACCTGGTGCTTGCGGGCGACGGCGCGCAAGGCGAAGAGGCGCTCTTCCACAGTTTCAAGCTCGCGCGGGTCGAGCTCGAGGTTGCGCGCGGCGGCTTCGAGCACCGAAAGCGCTTCGTCGGTCTCGTTGGCGGCGCGCTCGACCGCCGCGGCGGCGGCGTCGAGCAGCCCCTGGGCGCGGTCGCGGGCGCGCTCCAGGCGGCGGGCGGCGCGGGCGAGGGCCGCTTGCGCGCCGGCGCTGCCGGTAACCTCGCCGATCGCCTCGCTCAAGGTCTCGGCGATCCGCTCGGCGCTTTGCAGCAAGGTCCGCCGCGCCGCCAAATGATCCTCCTCGCCGGGCTCGGGGGCCAGCGCGTCGAGCTCGGCCTGATGATGGCGCAGCAGATCCTCTTGGTCGCGGCTGGCGGCGACGCGTCGTGCGGCCTCCTCTTGCGCAAGCCGCGCCGCACGCCATTTCCGCCACGCCGCGCCGACTGAAGCAATGCCGCCCGCGTCTTCAGCGAAGGCATCGAGGATCATCCGGTGATTGGCCGGATCGAGCAGCCCGCGCTGCTCGAACTGGCCCTGGATTTCGACCAGGCTGTCGCCGAGCTGGCGCAGCAGCCCGACGCTCGCCGGCTCGTCATTGACAAAGGCGCGGCTGCGGCCGTCGGCGCGCAGCAGCCGGCGCAGCACGATCGTCTCGCCTTCGCCATCGAGCCCGGCCTCGCGCAGGATCGCCTGCGCCGGGTGGTTTTCGCCGACCGCGAATTCGGCGGTGACCGCAGCCTCGCCGGCGCCGTCGCGCACGAGCCCAGCCTCGGCGCGCTTGCCCAAGGCCAGCCCCAGCGCGTCGAGCAGGATCGACTTCCCCGCCCCGGTCTCGCCGGTCAACACGCACAGCCCCGGCCGAAACGCCAGATCGAGCCGGTCGACGACGACAATCTCGCGTATGCTCAGCCCCAGCAGCATTCCCCGAATAATATAGGTGCGACGGGGTCCAAACCAGCCTCCGCCGAGGTGCGGCCGACGCGTCTATCCGATATCGCTCGATCGACCGCGAGCGCGGTGCTGACAACACCGCCTAAGACGATGCGGATGGCGCTCGCCAATCAAGTCCTCGGGCTCGCATAAACCAGCATCGAGGATGCCGGCGCTTCGACAGCCCTGAACTCTTGCTTTCTCGGGGGCGACGACGAGGCAATCCCATGCGTTTACTTGGACGAACAGCCGTTAGGCCTTGCGGCGGCGGGCGGGGGCGGCGCTCTCGGCGGCAGATTCGGGAGCGGCCTCGGCGCGGGTCCGGCGACGCTTTGAGGCGGCGGGGGCGGCCGGCTCGGCTGCGGGCTCGGCCGCTGCAGAGCGACCACCCGACACGGGGAGCAACAGCGCCGGCTGGCGGCGGTCGCCCGCCGACTTCCCGCCGCGCTTGGCCGGCGGGGCGCCAGCGGACCGCCCGGATGACGCCTCTTCCCGCGCCAGGCTGCGCTTCAGCGCGTCCATCAGATTGATCACCTTGGTGGGCTCCTCGACCGCTTCGGGGCTCGCGATCACCTCGCCTTTTCGCTTGCTCTCGACGAGCTCGCGCAGCGCGTCCTGATAGCGGTCGTGAAACGTCCCCGGCTCGAAGGCGCCCGCTTTGCGTTCGATGATGGTCTCGGCGAGCGCCACCATTTCGGCGTCGGCCTGCCCGTCCTCTTTGGCGCCGAACTCGGCGGCGCGAACCTCGTCGCTGGCGCGCAGGGTCGACATCACGAGGCCGCCGCCGCGCGGCTCGACCAACACCAGCCGCTCGCGGTTCGACAGCACGATGCGGCCGAGCCCGGCCTTGTTCGACCGCGCCATCGCCTCGCCGATGACGCGGAAGGTTTCGGACGCGATCTCGCCGTCGGGATAGACGTAATAGGGCGTGTCGAGAAACAGCGGGTCGACCTCGTCGCGGCCGACAAAACGGTCGAGCTCGATGATCTTCGACGACTCGATGTGAAGGTCCCGCAATTCGTCGTCGCTGAGCGTGACATAGCGGTCGCGGTCGAACTCGAAGCCCTTGACGATCTGGTCGCGGCTCAGCTCCTCGCCGGTCTTCGAGTTGACAAGGCGCTGCGAAACCCGGTTGCCGGTCTTCGAATTGAGCTGATTGAGGCGCACACGCTTCGACTCGGTCGTCGCCGGGCTCAGATAGACCGGGCAAGTGACGAGAGAAAGACGCAAAAACCCGCTCCAACTCGCGCGCGGCATGCCGATCTCCTATGCTGCGGCGTTACGAATGCACAATATGGGGCGGTGCGCAACCGCATGCGACGGTGTTGACGACAGGCGGGTTTCCGGCGGGCGGCATCTTAAGAAGAGAGCGGCGGCAATGGCGCTGACCGAGTACAAACGCAAGCGCGATTTTGGCAAGACCCCGGAGCCGGCGGGCGCCGCTGTGCGGCCGCGGACGGCGCCGAGCCTGTCCTTTGTGATCCAGAAGCATGCCGCGCGCCGGCTGCACTATGATTTCCGGCTCGAGCTCGACGGCGTGCTGAAAAGCTGGGCGGTGCCAAAAGGACCCAGCGCCGACCCCGGCGAAAAGCGGCTGGCGGTGCATGTCGAGGACCACCCGCTCGAATATGGCGGGTTCGAGGGCGTCATTCCCGAGGGGCAATACGGCGCCGGCCCCTCGATGATCTGGGACCGCGGCAGCTGGACGCCGCTCGATCCCGACCCGCGCGCGGCCTATGCCAAGGGGACGCTCAAATTCGCGCTCGACGGCCAAAAGCTCCACGGCAAATGGGCGCTGGTGCGGATGGGCGGCGCGCATGCCGGTCGCGACAAGGAAAATTGGCTCTTGATCAAAGAGCGCGACGAGGTGGCGCGGCCGGGGAGCGGAGACGCGATCGTCGCCGACAACCCGAAGAGTGCCGCGACCGGACGCACGATCGACGAGATCGCCGCCGACCGCGACCGCATCTGGGGACCGAACGGCGAGGAACAGTCGCCGGCCGAGGCCCGCTCCGCAGCGCCGCGGGTGGTCGATCCGGCAAGCATTCCAGGAGCCAAAAAAGGGCGGCTGCCCACCGACCCGCGGCCGCTGCTCGCGTCCGCGGCGGCAGACGCGCCGGACGGGCCCGACTGGCTGCACGAGATCAAGTATGACGGCTATCGCCTGCTGGCGCGGGTCAGCGGCGGGAAGGTGCGGCTGTCGACCCGCAACGGTCTCGACTGGACCGCGAAATTCCGGGCATTGGCGGCGCGTTTCGAGGAATTGCCGGTCGAGGACGCGTTGGTCGACGGCGAACTCGTTCACCTCGAAGCCGACGGCACGACCGATTTCGGACATCTGCAGGACGCGATCGCCAACGAGCGGACCGAGAGGCTGGTGTTCTTTGCCTTCGATTTGCTGCATCTCGACGGCTGGAGCCTGACCGCAGCGGCGCTGGAGGACCGCAAGGCGGCGCTCGCCGCGTTGGTCCCGCCGCAGGCTGACGGAACCTTGCGTTACAGCGACCACCAGGCCGGGCGCGGCCCCGCGTTTTTCGGCCAGGCCTGCGGCTACGGGCTCGAAGGCATCGTCTCGAAGCGCCGTGACAGCCCCTACCGCGCCGGCCGGCACGACAGCTGGCTCAAGGTCAAATGCGCCAATCGCGAGGAGTTCGTCGTGATCGGCTTCAGCGATCCCGCCGGCGGCCGTCAGGGGCTCGGCGCGTTGATCCTTGGCTACTACGACCGGCAGGGCGAATTGCGCTACGCCGGCCGCGTCGGCACCGGGTTCAGCGACGCGGTGCTGGCGGATTTGCGGGCGCGGCTCGATCGGCTGGCGCGGCCCGACCGGCCGGTCAAGACCCTGCCGAAGGGTGCCGTCGCCAAGGGCGTGCATTGGACCGAGCCGGCACTTGTCGCCGAGATCCGCTATGGCAGCTGGACCGGTGACGCGGTGCTGCGGCACGCAGCGTTTCTCGGATTGCGCGAGGACAAGAGCCCGCGGGAGGTCGTGCGCGAAATGCCGTCATCGACACCACCGGCGGCACCCGCCGCCCCCGCTCCCACCCCGGCCCGGCCGGCCCGGCGCCAGACGCCAGCCGCGCTCGCCCGCGACGGCAGCACCGTCTTCGAAGGCGTGCGGCTGACCCATGCCCAGCGCGTGCTTTACCCTGACCACGGGTTCACCAAGCTCGACCTCGCGCGCTATTACGCCGAAGTCGCCGACCGGGCGTTGCCGCATTTGGCGCATCGGCCGCTGAGCCTGGTGCGCGCGCCGACCGGCGTCGGTGGCGAGCTCTTTTATCAAAAGCATGCCGGGTCGAGCGTGCCCGAAGCGGTGACCCGCATCGAGATCGACGGCGAGATACATCTGGCGGTCGAGAATTTGGCCGGGCTGCTGTCGCTGGTGCAGATCGGCGTCCTCGAAATCCACCCCTGGGGGTCGCAGATCGGCAAGCTCGAGCAGCCGGACCGGGTCACCTTTGACCTCGACCCGGACGAGGGGCTGCCATGGGCGCGGGTCGCCGAGGCGGCGATCGAGGTACGCGAGATGCTGACGGGCCTCGGCCTGCAAAGCTTTGCCAAGACGACGGGCGGCAAGGGACTGCACGTCGTCGTGCCGCTGACCCCAAAACTGGGCTGGGACGAGGTCAAGGGTTTCACCAAGGCGGTCGCCGACGACCTGGCGGCCCGTCACCCGGACCGCTACACCGCCAATCAGCTGAAGCGCGCGCGAAAGGGGCGCATCTATGTCGACTATCTGCGCAATGCGCGCGGGGCGACGGCGGTCGGCGCCTATTCGACGCGTGCCCGGCCCGGCGCCACGGTCTCGACGCCGCTGTCCTGGAGCGAGGTCGAAGCCGGCACCCGCCCGGAAGGCTTCACCCTCGCCACCGTGCCGGCTCGGCTTGCCTCGCTGACATCCGACCCCTGGGCCGAGATCGGCAAGCTGCGCCAGTCGATCGCCGCCGCTGCCCGCCGTAAGCTTCGGTTGTAGCGGAATGGTGTGAGTGCCTTACGGTAATTCTGAGTTTGTCATTCCCGCGAAAGTGGAGAGCCAAGTCTCAACCTTCTTCGGCTGTCCTCGGGTCACCGTCAGGTGAGTGAAGGTTTACGGATCCGAAAGAAGCGCATCTAATTCACGTGCGCGCTCAAAAATGCCCGAGATGTTATACCCGCCAGCTACTACCTCTTCGCCGTGGGCAGCCCGATTGCGCGTTTTATACCAGTCCTCAAGCTCTTCTCGCACACGTCTCCAACCTGCACCGGGCAAAGCCTTGGCGAGGCGCCGTTCGAATTTCGCCTCCCGAATAGCCGAGCGCTGTTCGGGCCGCGTCAACCGGCTGGCGGCTAGTCCGTTGATCCGGCTCTCAACTTGTCCGAAGATTAATACGAAGAATGCCGCGTCGACTATCGTCTGGTCACGATCGAGAGCCGCGATGATCTCCTCGGCGGAAAAATCCAGAGCGTCCTCTTGTGCTCGATACAACGCGCGTGAGACCCGTCGATAGGCAATTTCGAGTTCGTCAAGCGGGACAGCATCGCCACTCATTCCAACAATTCGCGCAACCGGTTCACAGTGAACCGGGGTTGCTCAAGGCGCTCGGCCGGTGAGACCAAACGCCAATCGCTCTCGCCCGCCAAGGGGCGAGATAAATCCATCAACATAAACTGCCTACGACCCATTCCTATTTTAGGTGTTACCAGGAGGTCTAAGCGGCCGTTAGCGCCGATGATCCATAGATATCGAGGTTGTATCGTCGCTAATACCCTCCTGTGCGGCCCCTCTATCTGAAGTATATCAATCGGTGGAACCTCCCGTTGCGGAAGACCCGCACGTTGGACGATATCTTCTTGGGTAATGTGCTTACCGGCGCGGTCATAAAAGTAATGACGGCCGAGGTCCTTTTCAATTTCGTCGTACAAACGGTGTACTCGGTCCCGCCAGTCTTCCAAACGCAATAAGACTTGCGCCGGGTCCAAGTCCCTATTGAGTTCCGTGATGGTATCAGCGACCACGCTTTCAGAATGCTTCACGAAAACCTCACGACAAATAACTCAGTTCTTGGATTTAGGGCTGGATAAGCATAGTGCGTTTCTGGTACATCAGCGACCTGATTGCATCGTCGGCGACGAGCACGCGGATCGCGATCCTTAGGGCGCAGCGTCACGCGGTCTACCAGCCGCCGTCGATGCCGACAGCCTGGCCGGTGACAAAGGCGGCGGCGTCCGAGGCGAGAAAGGCGATCACCGCCGCGACCTCGTCAGGGCTGCCAAAGCGGCCCATCGGGATCGCCTTCGCGCGCTCGGCAAAGCCGATTTCGAGGTCGTCGCCGTATTCGCGGCGGTTGGTGCTGATCGCGCGCGAGGTGCGGATCGGGCCGGGACAGACCGCATTCACCGTGATCCCGGCTGGCGCCAGGTCCAGCGCCAAGGATTTGGTGAAGCCGACGATTGCCGCCTTCGAGGCGGCGTAGCTGGCGCGATGGCGGCCCGGGCGAAACGCCGCTTTCGACGACACGTTGACGATCCGGCCCCAGCCGGCCTTGCGCATCGCCGGGACGGCCGCGCGCGACATCAGAAAGCAGCCGCGGGCGTTGACCGCCATCGTCCGCTCCCAGGCTTCGAGCGGCACGTCCTCGATCTCGTTGCGGTCGGCACCCTGCGGCGCCCCGGCATTGTTGACCAGGATGTCGAGCCGACCGTGGCGGCGCAGCACCTCCTCGACGATGCGGCCGGCATCGGCCTCGACGCTGACATCGCCGAGCGCTGCCGACGCGGCGCCGCCGCTTTTGACGATCGCATCGACCAGGCTGTCGACGCCGCCCCAGGAGGCGTCGGTGTCGCCGGCGACATTGTGCTCGTTGGCGACCCCCGCCGGGAGCACGTCGGAGACGACGACGGCGAGCCCCGCAGCGGCCAGCGCGCGCGCCGTTGAATTGCCGATACCGACCGGCTTGCCGCATCCGGTGATCAGCGCAACCCGTGCAGCACTCGCCATCGGCTCCTCCCACTGGCCAGACCCGCGGCAACTTTGCCCGCGCCGCGCGACCCACGCCGCAGTATCCCATCCTTGCCCGGCTTGTGTAACCTTGAAACCTTACCGGGCGGGAGCGGGAAGCATGACGAGGATCGCGGCGACCGCCTTGGTGCTGCTGGTGATGCTTGGGAGCGGCGTGCGGGCCGACGACAAGCCGGCGAGCCCGCTGCCGCCGCGGGCGGTGACGCATCATTCGATCGTGCTAGGAAGCCGCCGTCTCGACTATGACGCAATCGCGGAGGCGCTGCCGCTTACCGATCGCAACGGAAAGACGACCGCCGAAATCTTTACTGTGTCATACATCGTCCCCGTGCCGGCGGGCGGCGCGGCGCGGCCGGTCAGCTTTGTGTTCAACGGCGGACCTGGCGCCGCATCGGTGTTTCTCAATCTAGGCGCGATCGGCCCCAAGATCATGGAGACTACGGCGACCGGCGAGGCGCCCACCCCGCCGGTGCATCTCGTCGATAACCCGTCGACCTGGCTGCCGTTTACCGATCTCGTCTTTGTCGATCCGGTCGGCACCGGCTATAGCCGCGGCGAGGGCAGCGAGAAAAATCCCGACCAGCCGTTCTGGAATGTCGAAACGGATCTGTCCTCGCTCGACGCTACGGTCCGGCTGTGGCTGACCCGGCACCAACGCTGGAATGCGCCGATTTACCTCGTCGGCGAGAGCTATGGCGGGTTCCGCGCCGCGGCGATGGCCGAGCGCCTGCCGCGCGATGCCGACGTGACGGTCAGCGGGCTGGTGCTGGTGTCGCCGGCGCTCAATCTGTCGATCTTGCACCCGAGCGAGCGCGACCTGCTCGCCGCCGGTTTTTTTCTGCCGACCTATGCCGCGATTGCCGCGGAGCTGGGGGTGGGGCCGCCCGCCCCGGATCTCGGCGCGGTCGAGGGGTTCGCGCTCTCGGACTACCTGGTGGGTCTCGCCGCGCTCTCCGGCCGGCCGCCGGCGGGAGACCCGTTTGTTGCCCGCGTCGCCCGGATGATCGGCCTCTCGGCGGACATCGTGCGGCGTTATCGCGCGCGGGTCCCGAACCACGTTTTTGCCGACGAGGTGCTGCGGCCGCGCGGTAAAACGGTCAGCCTTTATGACGGCACGATCGCCCGGCCGGCGCCCTCGGATCAGCATGACCGCGCCGGCGACCCGCTGCTGCGGCCGATCGCGGCGGATTTCGGGACGGCATTCAATCTCTATGTCGCCGATGCGCTCGGCTACCATACCGATCAGCCTTACGAGGTGTTGTCGGGCGATGTCGTCCGCCACTGGGATTGGCAGGGCGAGCACCAGGAGGGCGGCCCAGGCCTGGCGTTGACCTCGCTCGAAGCGGCGCTGCTGAACCATCCCGGCACCAAGGTGCTGATCGCCAACGGGCGCTACGATTTGGTGACGCCGTATCTGTCGTCGCGCTGGTTTGTCGACCAGCTCGAGGTGCCGGCCGCGGTGCGCGCGCAAGTCCGGCTGCGGGTCTATCCGGGCGGGCATATGGTCTATCTGCGTCCGGCCTCGCGCGCCGCTCTCGCCGACGACGCCGAACGGCTCTACGCAGCACCCGGCGGCGCCGCGCCGTCGCAATGACGCATAATGCGCCTCCGAAATCGTCAGCCAAGCCGTGTTGTTGACGGTCGCGGACCGCATGAGCGGGTGCTGCTGCGGGTGTGCGGGCTGGCGGCGGTCGGCGCGCTGTTCGAGCGCGACCCCGACCGGGTCGAGCGGCTGTTTTTCGAGACGCGGCTGCGAGGCGAAATCGGCGGGCTGTGTGCCGCGCTCGCCCGCGCGCACAAGCCCTATCGCGAAGTCGACGCGGCCGAACTGGCGCGCGTCGCCGGCACGGTGCTGCATGGCGGCATCGCCGCGATAGCCCGGCCGCGGCCGATCGCGGCGTTCGATCCGGCGGCGGCAGCGGGCTGGGCCCGCAAGGCCAAGCCGATTCTCATACTCGACGGCATCGGCAACCCGCACAATCTGGGCGCCATCGCCCGCAGCGCGGCTTTTTTCGGCGTCGAGCGCATCCTCCTCTCCGACCGGCTGGAGCAGGCGCTGCCGTCCGATGCGAGCTACCGCGTCGCCGAGGGCGGCCTCGAGCATGTCACGCTTTACCGGGCAGCGCTGCCCGCCGCCCTGCATCAGCTGCGCCAGAGCTACCGTATCCTCGGGGCCGCTCTCGGCCGCGGCGTGGCCGCCGACAAGCTCGGCCGTGGCAAGCCGGTGGCGCTGGTCCTCGGCAACGAGGAGAGCGGGATCCAGCCGGCGACCCTCGCCGCCTGTGAGGAGCTCGTGACGATCCCCGGCCGCGGCAGGGTGCAGTCGCTCAACGTCGCCGCGGCGGCGGCGATCCTGATCTACGCACTGACCCGCTCGTAACCGCGGCCGCGGGGTGCCGCCGGCCGGCTTCCGCGATCATCCGCTCAAGTGCTTCGGTCAGCGCGGTTTCGATCTGCGGGCGGTTGTCGATCCGCGCCAGCAGCAGCCCCGCGGCCTCGATCGTCGACAACGCTTCGCGGCGCGGCTCGCGGCGGATGCGGTGGTAATGCGAGGGGTGCTGCGGCGCCAGCACCACCCGACGCATCTTGAGCAGCCACGGGTTGCGCCACCACAGCGCCTTCACCTCACTCCAGCTGCCGTCGAGCAATACCGCGCCGTCGAGGTTGCGCAGCATCGCCGGTTGATCGGCGAGCGGCTCGCCGCGGCGGTCGACTGCGACGATTTCCTGGTCGGGCCCGAACCCCTTCGGCCGCGCCGCGCCGAGATAGAGCACCGCCCAGCGCCGCGGGTCGGCCGGACGGCCCAGCGCCTGGCCCAAATTCGCCCAGGAGAGGCCGACCACCAGCGCCGCGCGCCGCAGCGTCGCCACGGTCAGGGCCGCCGTCGCCAGCGGCTCCCGCTGCTCGCGCGGGTGCTGCAGGATCAGGATAAAGAGCCGGTTGTCGATCGGCTCGGCGCGGTTCGCTGCGCTCTCCATGGCCCATCCATAACCCTTGGCGCAGAATTTGGGGACGGCCGACAATGCGGCACGTTAGCATGCCTGCTGAGGCCGACTTGTCAGCAGGATCTCACCGTGGCACAACTATTGCGGCGGCGCCATCGGGGGACATAATCGGGGGTTTAATGCGCAAGCCTATTCGCAAAGCGGTCTTTCCGGTCGCCGGGCTCGGCACGCGATTTTTGCCGGCGACCAAGGCGATGCCAAAGGAAATGCTGCCGATCGTTGACAAGCCGCTCATTCATTACGCCGTCGAGGAAGCCAAGGCGGCCGGCATCGAGCAGTTCTTTTTTGTCACGAGCCGGGCAAAAAGCGCCATCGACGACCATTTCGACCGCGCCTTCGAGCTTGAGGCGACCTTGCGCGAGCGCGGCAAGACCGAGCTTGTCGAAGAGCTGGCGTCGCGCCTGCCGGAGCCCGGGCAGATCGCCTATACCCGCCAGCAGACGCCGCTCGGGCTCGGTCACGCGGTGTGGTGCGCGCGGGGTCTGGTCGGCGACGAGCCTTTTGCCGTGCTGCTGGCCGACGATTTGATGGTGTGCGACACGCCCTGCCTGACCCAAATGGTCGAGGCTTACCAGGAGGTCGGCGGCAACCTTGCCGCTATCATCGACGTGCCACGCGAGCACACAAGCCGCTACGGCGTGCTCGACGTCGTCTCGGACGACGGCCGGCTGGTGCAGGCGCGCGGCGTCGTCGAAAAGCCGGAGCCGGCGGACGCCCCCTCGACCTCGACAATCATCGGCCGCTACATCATCCAGCCCGAGGTCTTCGGGCACCTGGCGCGGGGCGAGGCCGGCAGCGGCGGCGAAATCCAGCTGACCGACGCGCTCGAGCGGCTGATCGAAGACGGCCAGAGCTTTCACGGGCTGCGTTTTTCCGGTCGGCGCTATGATTGCGGCGACAAGCTCGGCTTTCTCGAAGCAACGATCGCATTGGGCCTCGCTCATCCCGAGCTGGGGCCGGGTCTGCGCCGGATTCTCGGCACGTATCTTTGATTCGGAGCACCGATGCCGCACCAATTCGACCCGACGATCCTGCGCGAATACGACATCCGCGGCATCGTTGGCGAGACCTTGTCCGTGGCCGACGCGCGGGCGATCGGCCGCGCCTTCGCGCTGACCCTCGCCCGCGGCGGGGGACGCCGGGTCGCTGTCGGTTATGACGGCCGGTTGACCTCGCCCGAGCTCGAAGCGGCGCTGGTCGACGGCTTGGCGGGGGAGGGGGTGGACGTGGTCCGGATCGGCCGCGGGCCGACGCCGATGCTGTACTACGCCGCCGCCACGCTAGCGGTCGACGGCGGCGTCATGGTCACCGGCTCGCACAATCCGCCCGAATACAACGGCTTCAAGTTTGTCCTCCGCGGCAAGGCGTTTTACGGGGCGGCGATCCGGGCGCTCGCCGACACCGCGCTGGGGCTCGGGCCGATGGCGGCCACGCGCGGCCGGGTCGAGGTTCAGGACGTTAGCGCCGCCTATGTCGACCGGCTGGCCCGCGACTATGACGGTTCGCGTCCGTTGACGGTTGCCTGGGACCCGGCGAACGGCGCCACCGGCGAGATCGCGCAGCGGCTGACGGCTCGCCTCCCCGGCCGCCACATCCTGATCAACGACACGATCGACGGCACTTTCCCGGCGCATCACCCCGACCCGACGGTGCCGGCGAACATGGTGCAGCTGCAGCAGGCGGTGGCGCGCGAGCACTGCGACCTCGGCATCGCCTTTGACGGCGACGGCGACCGCATCGGCGTCGTCGACGGCGAGGGCGAGATCTGGTGGGGCGACCAGCTGATGATCGTGCTGGCGCGCGACGTGCTGGCCCGGCATCCGGGGGCGCCGATCCTCGCCGACGTCAAGGCCAGCCAAGTTCTGTTCGACGAGATCGCCAAGGCTGGCGGGCGTCCGGTCATGACCGCGACCGGACACTCGCCGATCAAGGCCCTGCTTGCCGAAACCGGCGCACCGCTCGCCGGCGAGATGAGCGGGCACATCTTCTACGCCGACGGGTATTACGGATTTGACGACGCGGTCTATGTCGCGGTGCGGCTGCTCGGTATCCTCGGCCGCAGCCCGCATAGCCTGGCGGCGCTGAGAAGCGTTTTGCCGAAGGTCGTCAACACCCCGGAGCTGCGCTTTCCCTGCGCCGAGGAGCGCAAATTCACCGTCGTCGGCGAGGTCGCCGAGCGGCTGCGGCAAGCCGCGGCCGAAGTCAACGACATTGACGGGGTGCGGGTGCGCACCGCCGACGGCTGGTGGCTGCTGCGCGCGTCGAACACCCAGGACGTGCTGGTCGCCCGCGCCGAATCGACCACCGCGGAGGGCCTTGGCCGCCTCAAGACCGAGCTCGCGGCCCAGCTCGCGGCATCGGGCGTCACGCTTCCGGACGGCTGACGCGATCGCCGCCGCGCCGCCGCCTCAAACCTCGAACTGACGCGCCGGTCAGCGCGAGGCCACCTTTGGTGCGGTCGGCGAGACCACCGAGCACTCGATCTTTTGCTTGTGCAGCTGAGCACACGCGGCTTGCGCCTCACGCGGGGTGAAGTTCAGCAGCCGGGCGCGGTAGAGGCGGTCCTTGGCTTTGCCCGAATTGAGAACCTGCATTGGCTTGCCGCGGGCGAACGGCATGCTCGCGGCCTCCCGCGCCACCTTTTCCGCCGTCGCCGGAGCGTGAAACGCGCCGAGCTGGATCCCCCAGCGCTCGGCGGTTGCCGGGGGCCGCAGCGCGCGCGGCAACGTCCCGGCCTCGGCCTTGCCGACCGGCGAGAGGTGCGCCGCCAGTCGCAACGCCGCCTTGCTGAAGATGCCGGGCTTGGCATGCGCCGGCGGTGGAGTTGGCGGAGTGGACGGCGATATCTGGTCGACGGTGGGAATGATGCCGGTTTGCGGCGCCCATGCCACCGCCGGCGCCAATGTCACCACCGGCGCTGGCGTCGGCGCCGGGAGCGGCGCTGCCCGGCGCGCGACCGTCGTCTCCGGCGCCACGCCGAGAGCGGCAAATCCCTGGTCGAGCAGCCATCCCATTTCTCGATCCCGCGCTCCTCCCGAGATGCCGCCGAGGACGACCCCGACCAGGCGATGCCCGTCGCGGACGGCCGAGGTCGCCAGGTTGAAGCCGGAGGCGCGGATGTACCCGGTCTTGATCCCGTCGGCGCCGGGATACCAGTCGAGCAGGTGGTCGTGACCGACGATCAACCGGCCCTGAAAGACAAACTCGCGCGTCGAAAAGTAGCGGTATTCGCGCGGGAAGTCGTGATAGAGCGCCAACGCCAACTGTGCGGTGTCGCGCGCCGTCGTGTGCTGCATCGGGTCAGGCAGTCCCGAGGCGTTGCGGTAAAAGGTGCTCCTCATTCCCAACTGCTGGGCCTTGCGATTCATTATGTCGGCAAAGGCCGGCTCGCTGCCGCCGAGCCCTTCGGCCAGCACCGCGGCGGCGTCGTTGGCCGATTTGGTGACGATGCCGAGGATCAGGTCCTGGACCGCGACCGATTGGCCGGGCCGCAGGTCGAGCTTGGTCGGCGACTTGCTCGCCGCCTCGATGCTGACCGGAAGATACTGATCGAGCCGTAGGCGACCCGCGTTCAGCGCCTCGAAGGTCAGATACAAGGTCATCATCTTGGTCAGCGAGGCCGGGTAGGTGATCATGTCGGCGTTCGATTCGCTGAGCACCCGGCCGGTGTCGGCATCGAGGACGATCGATTCGCTGACCGGGCCCGGCGTAAAGCCGACCGTGCCGAGGCGAACATGATGACGCCCATGCTGCATCGCCTCGGCGGCTCGCGGAGAGATCGCCAAGACGGCGGCAAGCGAAACGACGGCAACCAGGATTTTTGACGAACGCGAGCCGCCCCCGCGGCTCCCGTCGCGCTGCTTCACGACTTCCACTGCAACCCCCAATTCCCCCAAGTCGCACAAAATCAGCGGCTACGCGCAACCTTCGCAGACGCCGCAAAAAAAGACCAGCGAAACTGCCGAGCTATCGCGGCTTTTCCTTGACGAATTCTTTCGCGGCGACGGCTGGTCTGCCGCGAGGCCCGAATTGCCGGCGCGACGCCATCGGCGAGCGGACGCCGATCGCTTTGCCGGCACTTCCGGCCGCTTTCTTGTGCAATGCACAAATTGTGTTGCGGCGCGGCGCGGGTTGCCCCTAGAAAGTCATCGTGCATCGCACCCGCCGCGATGTTCGGTGATGAGGACCACAGATGGAAAGCAGAGGCAGACGCACCCCACGCATGGCGGCGCCGGCAGACACCCCGCTGCCGCGGACCACGCCCGCGGCCCTGGACCCGGTCAGGATCGACAAGCCTGTTGCGGCACCTGCTGCACCGCCCGAAGTGGTTGTGGAGCGGATTTCGGCGCCCCTCCCCGCCCCTTCGCCGACGCTCTCCACCTCGACGGCACTCTCCGGCCCGGTCCTGGCACCGACGCTGCCCGAGCTCTCCCGATCGCCGGCGCTGCCCGCCCCGCCTCAGCCCGATCCTGCCGAAGCCGGAACCGATATTTTGGCGGCCGTCGCCCGTTCGCGGATAGCGCTGGCTGGCGCAATCGAGGCGCTGAGCGACGAGCTCGCGAGCTTCGCCCGGCACAATCTCGACACGACGGCCCACACCGCGATCCGCATGCTGGGCGTCAAAACTTGGGCTGAGGCGGTAGCAGTCAACACCGGATTTGCCCGTGCCAGCTTTGACCACTGGCTCGACAGCACCGCCAAAGTTTCCGAGCTCGGCGTTAAGCTCGCCGTCGATTCGTCAAAGCCCTTTCTCGCCGAGCTCGGCAAAAATTGGAGCGGAAGCCGCCCTATCCGCTGATCCGTCCGCCTGACGGCGGCCGGAGAGCGGGACGCTCCGGCATGGCGAGGCTCGTGGCACGCTGATTGCACCGCTCTGCGCGCGGCACATGGAGCGCGGAGCAGCGATGAGGCGGCGGGATTTCTTGAGAGGGTCGACAGCGGCCGCCGCAGGGACAGTTGCCGCTGGGACGATCGCCGCGGCGTACGTTTTCCCGGTGCGGGCGCAGACGCGCAACAACACGCTGCTGACGCTCTCCGAGAGCGGTCCGAACAATCTCGACGTCATGGGGGTCGGCACCAACCGTCCCGGTTACGAGGCGTCGTGGAACACTTATGACCGGCTGGTCACATACGGCGTCAAGAAGGACGCGAACGGCCACGACTATTACGACCACACCAAGCTCGAGCCGGAATTGGCCGAATCTTGGAGCCCCGGCGACATGTCGGTCACGTTCAAGATACGCAAGGACGCGAAGTTTCACGATGGCACTCCGGTTACCGCGAAGGACGTAAAATGGTCTTTTGACCGCGCGGTGACGGTCGGCGGCGCCCCGACCTTTCAGATGAAGGCGGGCTCGATGGAAAAGCCCGAACAGTTCGTCGTCGTCGACGACCGCACCTTCCGTATCGACTTTTTCCGCAAAGACAAATTGACGATGCCGGATCTCGGGGTGCCGTCCCCGGTCGTGATCAATTCCGGATTGGCCAAAAAGCACGCCACGGACAGCGATCCGTGGGCGATGACTTGGCTCAAGAACAACGAAGCCGGTGGCGGCGCCTTCAGCGTCGACAAATGGACCCCCGGCCAGGAACTGACCTATCGCCGGTTCGACGAGTGGAAATCGGGGCCGCTGCCAAAGCTGCAGCGGGTGATCTGGCGCGTCGTCCCTTCGGCCGGCAATCGCCGGGCGCTCATCGAGCGCGGCGACGCCGACATCTCGTTCGACCTGCCGCCCAAAGACGTGGCGGAGATGGACAAGGACAAGCGGTTTACCGTCGTCAGCAACCTGATCGAATGCGCGCTCGTCTATCTGAGCATGAACGTCAAGATGGCGCCCTTCGACAAGCTCAAGGTCCGGCAGGCGGTTGCCTACGCGATCCCCTACCAGAAGATCATGGACGCGGCGATGTTCGGCCGCGGCAAGCCGATGTATGGCGGCCCGAGCGAAGTAACGACAACCGAATACCCGCAGCCGAGCCCATACGTGACCGATCTTGCAAAGGCAAAGCAGCTGCTCGCCGAGGCGGGCCTGCCCAACGGGTTCGAGACGACCCTGTCATTCGATCTCGGTTATGCCGTGACCCAAGAGCCGCTGTGCGAATTGGTGCAGGAAAGCCTCGCTAAGGTCGGCATCAAAATCACGCTCAACAAGGTTCCCGGCGCCAATTGGCGCGCGGAGTTCTCCAAAAAAACATTTCCGTTCCTCGCCAATATCTTTGGCGCGTGGCTGAACTACCCCGAGTATTTCTTTTTCTGGAATTACCATGGCCAGAATTCGATCTTCAACGACATGTCCTATCAAAACCCGGCGATGGACAAGCTGATCAACGCCGCCCGCTTTGAGCCGGATCCCAAAAAATACGACAAGGAGGTCGAGGACTTTATCGCGCTGTCGTTCAGCGACATACCGCGCATCCCGATATTTCAGCCGTCCCTCGACGTCGCGATGCAAAAGAACGTGACCGGCTATCGCTACTGGTTTCACCGCCAGCTCGATTACCGGCAATTGGCCAAGACTTGACCGCGCGGCAGCAATGATTGCCTTGCGCCGCCTCGCTACGGCCCTGCCGGTCATCGCCGGCGTGATCGTCGTGACCTTTCTGTTGACCCGGGCGCTGCCGGGCGACCCCGCGGTCTATTTCGCGGGACCGGCGGCGAGCCAGCAGGCGATCGACCAGATCCGCCACCAGCTCGGCTTTGACCGCAGCCTGCCGGTGCAATTTGTCGATTATGTCGAGCGGCTGGCGCATGGCGATCTCGGCACCTCGCTGACCACCGGCCAGCCGGTCATGACCGAATTGCTTGACCCGGCTGCCGGCGTCGGCCGAGTTGACGTTGCTCGCGCTGCTGTTGTCGGTGGCGATCGCGGTGCCGCTCGGGGTTGCGGCGGCGATGCGTCCGGGCTCGCTTGTCGACCATGCCTGCCGCATCGTCACCACCGCCGGCGTCTCGCTGCCGACCTTCTTCACCGGTTTGCTGCTGGTCTACGTGTTTTATTACCTGCTGGGTCTGGCGCCCGCACCGCTCGGCCGGCTCGACGTGTACGCCACCGCACCGCCCCAGCACACCGGGTTCTATCTGGTCGACAGCCTGCTGGCCGGAGACTTCGAGACCTTTCGCGCGGCGCTGGCGCAGCTCGTCCTGCCGGCGGCGACAATGGCGATCTTTTCGCTGGCGCCCCTGGCGCGCATCACCCGCGCCGCGATGCTGTCGGTGCTCGGCGGCGAGTTCATCCGCACCGCGCGCGCCAGCGGCCTGTCGCGGCGCCGGGTCGTTGTCGTCTATGCCTTTCGCAACGCCGTGCTGCCGGTCATCACCACCCTCGGCATGGTGTTCTCGTTTCTGCTCGGCGCCAATGTGCTGGTGGAAAAAGTGTTCGCCTGGCCGGGGATCGGCTCCTACGCGGTCGATGCGCTGATCGCCTCCGACTACGCGCCGGTGCAGGGCTTTGTGCTGTTGATGGCGCTGCTCTATGTCGGCCTCAATCTGGTGATCGATCTGGTCTACGGGTTCGTCGACCCGCGGGTGCGGCTCGAAGCATGACCGCGACATTGCGCCATGCCGGCTATGTGCTCGGCGAGAACCCGGTCACCGCTTTTGCCTTTGCGTTGTTTTTCCTATTCGCGCTGTGCGCCGCGCTCGGCCCCGCCCTGGCGCCCTATAGTCCGCTGGCCAGCGACACCGCGCAGGCTCTGACGGGTCCCTCCGCCGCCCATTGGTTCGGCACCGATCAGCTCGGACGCGACATCTTCTCGCGCATCGTCGTCGCGACCCGGCTCGATCTCGGCATCGCGCTGACCTCGGTCGCCCTTGCCTTCGGAATCGGGTGCCTGGCCGGGCTCGCCGCCGGTTATTTCGGCGGCTGGATCGACCGCATCGTCGGCCGCTCGGTCGACACGATCATGGCGTTTCCGCTTTTTGTGCTGGCGATGGGGATCGTCGCCGCCCTCGGCAACAGCGTCGCCAACATCGTCATCGCGACCGCGATCATCAACCTGCCGATCTATGCCCGGCTCGCCCGCGCCGAAGCGAATGTCCGGCGCAACGCCGGTTTTGTCGAGGCGGCGCGGCTGTGCGGCAACAGCGAGGGGCGCATCGTCCTCGGCCAATTGCTGCCGAACATCATGCCGCTGATGATGGTGCAGGTGTCGCTGACGCTGGGCTACGCGATCCTCAACGCAGCCGGACTGTCGTTTATCGGGCTCGGCGTGCGCCCACCGACCGCGGAGCTGGGCATCATGGTCGCCGAGGGTGCGAGCTTTATCATTTCCGGCCAGTGGTGGGTGGCGCTCTTCCCCGGCCTCGTGCTGATGGCCGCGGTGTTCTGCTTCAACCTGATGGGCGACGGGTTGCGCGACATTGTCGACCCGCAGCGGCGGACATGACACCGGCCCCCGAACCCGTTCCGCTGCTCGCCGTCGCCGATCTCGGCGTCGAGTTCCGAACCCGCAGCGGGACCGTCCACGCCCTCGACCGGGTCGGCTTCGAATTGCATCGGGGCGAGACGATGGCGCTCGTCGGCGAAAGCGGGTCCGGAAAGTCGGTCACCGCCTATGCGATCATGGGCATTCTCGACGCCGCGGCCCGCGTCACCTCGGGACGGATCATGTTCGGCGGCCTGGAGCTGCTGGGCGCCGGCGAAAAGGCGGTCGCCGAGATTCGCGGGCGCGAAATGGCGATCATCTTTCAGAGCCCGCGCACAGCACTCAACCCGATCCGGCCGATCGGCAGGCAGATCGCCGACATCCTGCTGCAGCACGCCAACGTCACCGCCGCGCAGGCGCCGCGCCGCGCCGTCGACATGCTGGCCAAGGTGCGCATTCCCGATCCGGAGCGGCGGGCTCGATCCTACCCGTTCGAATTGTCGGGCGGCATGTGCCAGCGGGTGATGATCGCGATGGCGCTCGCCTGCCGCCCGCAACTGTTGATCGCCGACGAGCCGACGACCGGGCTCGACATCACCACCCAGGCGGTGATCATGGACCTGATCGCCGAGCTTGCCGCCGCCCATGACATGGCGACCCTGCTGATCACCCATGATCTCGGCCTCGCCGCGGAATACTGCGAGCGGATCTCGGTCATGCATGCCGGACAGATCGTCGAGACGGCGCCAACGGCGGCGCTGTTTGCTGCGGCCCGTCACCCGTACACGGCGAAGTTGATCGCGGCGACGCCGGGCGGAGCGCCGAGCCTTGCCGCACTCGCGGTGATCCCCGGCGCGCTCCCCGATCTGCGCCGCGCCGACCTGCCGACCTGCCGCTATTCCGAGCGCTGCGAGCGCGCCGTCCGCGATTGCGCCGAGCGCGCGCTGCCGCGGCTGGCTGTCGCTCACGGCCGAGCGGTCGCCTGTCATTTCCCGCTATGATCGAGGGTGAGGCCCTCCTCGCGGTCGAGGGGTTGCGCAAGCTCTACCCGGTCGGCAAACCGCGGCGGTGGCGGCGCGGGCGGGCGCCTTCGCTGTTGCATGCGGTCGACGGCATCAGCTTTGCGATCGGCCGAGGCGAGACAGTCGGGCTGGTCGGCGAATCCGGGTGCGGCAAGTCCACCGTTGTGCGCCTCGTCGCCCGGCTGATCGACGCCGGCGGCGGCTCGATCCGTTTCGACGGCGACGAGATCGGCACGACGCCGGCGCGACGCTTTGGCCGGGCGCCGCAGCGGTCGCAAATCCAGGTGGTGTTCCAGGACGCGGCCGACAGCCTCAACCCGCGCTTTACCGCGTTTCGGGCGATAGCCGACCCGTTGCTGCGCCTGCGCCGGCTGTCCGGAACCGCATTGCGCGCCCGCGTCGAAGAGGTGGCGCGGCTGACCCGCCTACCGCATGAATTGCTCGGCCGCTTCCCGCATCAGCTCTCGGGCGGCCAAAAGGCGCGGGTCGGGATCGCGCGGGCGATCGCGGTAGAGCCGCGGCTACTGATCCTCGACGAGCCGACCTCCGCGCTCGACGTGGCCGTGCAGGTTGTGATCCTGCAATTGCTGGAGGAGCTGAAGCGGCGGCTCGGTCTCTCCTACCTGTTCGTCAGCCACGATCTCAATGTCGTGCGCCTCTTATGCGACCGCATCCTCGTCATGTATCTCGGCCACATTGTCGAAAGCGGACCGGCCGACCGGGTGTTTGCCGCACCCGCCCATCCCTATACCCAGGCGTTGCTGTCGGCGGTGCCGCGGCCGGGCTCGGCCGGCGGACGCTCCGCTCGGATCGGCTTGCCGGGCGAGCCTCGCAGTCCAATCGACCCGGCGCCCGATGTCTGCCCGCTCTATGGCCGCTGCCCGCGCGCCACCGTGCAATGCGAAACCTTGATGCCTGTTTTGCGCGAGATCGCTCCCGGCCGGTTTGCCGCCTGTCACTACCCGATTGTCGAGACCGCGCCCGCGCCGGAGCCGCTGGCGGCCATCGCCTGACTGACCCGCCACCCTCGACCGCCCGCGGCGACGTGGCAAAAGGCCGGCGACCCCTCGATCATTCGACCGGGACGCGCATCGCGATTGCGAAGGCTGTCGCCGCGCGCCTTGACGGCGCCGTGCTCCGCAGCGACCGCCGCGGCGGTGACCGCGGGCACGCCCAGGCCTTTGGCCAACCGATAATCGTGCGCCGGCATGTCGGCCGTGCTGTAGGGGTGGGTCACGGTGCTCCTCCTGTTCCCAAGCATCGGGCGTGTATCCCGCCCTGTTTGCGCCGAATATTAACGACTAACCGGCGCGACGTTTCGACCGACGCAAGGACTGTCCCGATTTCGGCTAAACCGGTCCGGCTGGTCGGGTTGGGAGCCGGCAAACGGCCGGCTGCTGCGGCTCTTGCCTTTGTGTCCCGCAGCGGCGCAATAAACCTCTTTGGGAAGGAGGATCGATGACTAGAGCTTTTGCCATCGCGACGTTGGTGCTGGGAACGATGCTGGGAACCGGCGATGCGTGGGCGGAGATCGTCGTCGGGCCGGGCTTCGGGACCTCCTGCGCCACCGGCGGCTGCCCGATCTTCGATGGTGCGGTGAACGCGATTGGGGCGCACTCGCTGGATTTTTTCCAGTCGTCGACTGGGCCTGTTGACACCACTGCGCTGCTGCTGATCCTCGCCGTCCCCAACAATCCAACCAACGCGCTCGCCGCCAACCCGGTGTCGGACGCCCAGCTTCATGTGCCTAGCACCAATTCGACTTCGACCCCTGTCACCATCGGCAATCTCAGCCCTGAAACCGTGATGACTCATGCCGAGGTCTACGGCACCCTCGGCCTGCTCGATGGCGACGTTGTCAGCTTCACGGATCTGCAGTCGGCCGACTATTCCCTCTTCCCGGCCACGTACAACGCGGTGACGAACCCGATTGCCAACTTTTCTCTCTACGAAATCCCGCTGACGACGACCACGGCCTTCGCCGGCGAAGACCTGATCAACATCGATTTCACCTCATTGCCGACCGGCACCTTCGCGCTCGGGTACGCCACGCCCTCGCTTACCGTGACCGACACCTCATTTACCGAGGCGGGGGTGAGCGGCGCCGCCGTTCCGGCGGTACCCGAACCGACGACATTGGTCCTCTTGGGCTCCGCCTTGTTGGCTTTGGGAGTGGCGAGACAGCGCATTTGAGAGGCCGGGCCCACCGGCTCCCGCGACGCCGTGCCCGCGCGTCCCGACCCCGTGCCCCGCGGATGAGGCTCTTGCCTTCCCTCGTTGCGCGTGCACAATTTCCGCCACTTTGGGCGGCGGCGGGCGGCCGGCGCCGCGGACGATTGCGAGGACGAGATGAAGGCGCTGGTCGCGGTCAAGCGGGTCATCGACTATAACGTCAAGATCCGGGTCAAGGCCGACCACAGCGGGGTCGAAACTGCGAATGTGAAGATGTCGATGAACCCGTTCGACGAGATCGGCATCGAAGAGGCGTTGCGGCTGCGCGAGGCCGGGATCGTCAGCGAAGTCGTCGCGGTGTCGCTCGGCGCCGCACAATGCCAGGAGACGATCCGCACCGCGCTGGCGATGGGCGCCGATCGGGGCGTCCTGGTGCAGACCGACGCCGAATTGCAGCCGCTCGCCGTCGCCAAATTGCTGAAAGCGGTGGTGCTTCAGGAAAATCCTGAGATCGTGATCCTCGGCAAGCAGGCGATCGATGATGACAGCAACCAGACGGGCCAAATGCTGTCGGCATTGCTCGGCTGGCCCCAGGCGACGTTTGCCTCCAAGCTCAAGATCGCCGACGGCCATGCCGAGGTCACGCGCGAGGTCGACGGCGGTCTCGAAACCGTCGCGATCAAATTGCCGGCGGTGGTGACGACCGATCTGCGGCTTAATGAACCGCGCTACGCCTCCTTGCCGAACATCATGCGGGCCAAGAAAAAGCCGATCGCGACGACGACCCCGGAGGCGCTCGGCGTCGACGTGACGCCGCGGTT
The DNA here is from genome assembly GCA_963712825.1 of uncultured Alphaproteobacteria bacterium. GTDB lineage: Bacteria > Pseudomonadota > Alphaproteobacteria > ATCC43930 > CGMCC-115725 > AP-15. Next base: position 887,699 of record CAVQJP010000016.1, on the reverse strand, counting down.
GACCGTGCTCAAGGTCGAGGAGCCGCCCAAGCGCCAGGGCGGCCACAAGGTCGGCTCGGTCGCCGAATTGGTCGACAAGCTCAAAACCGAGGCGCGGGTGATCTGATGGCTGCTCTCGTCGTTGCCGAGCACGACAACCGGGCGCTGAAGCCCGCGACCCTGAACGCGCTTGCCGCCGCGAAGGAAATCGCCGGGGACGATGTCGCCGTCGTCGTCGCCGGCAAGGACTGCCGCGCCGTCGCCGAAGCCGCGGCGCAGATCCCGGGGATCAAGCGCGTGCTGCTGGCCGAGGACGAAGCCTACGAGCACGGGCTCGCCGAAAACGTGGCGCCGCTGTTGGTCGGGCTCGCCGCCGACTACAGCCACCTGGTGGCGCCGGCGACAACCGCCGGCAAAAATTTGATGCCGCGGGTCGCCGCACTCCTCGACGTGATGCAGATTTCCGACATCAGCGCCGTGGTCTCGCCCGACACGTTCGTGCGGCCGATCTATGCCGGCAACGCGCTCGCGACTGTGCAGTCGAAGGACCCGATCAAGGTCGTGACCGTGCGCGGCACCGCGTTTCCGCCGGGTCCCGCGACCGGCGGGTCGACGCCGATCGAGACCGTCGCCGCGACCGGCGAGGCCGGGCTCTCCGAATTCGTGCGGGCCGAATTGTCGAAGTCCGAGCGGCCGGAGCTGACCAGCGCGCGGGTCATCGTCTCCGGCGGGCGCGGCATGCAGTCGGGCGACAATTTCCATCTGCTCGAAACCGTCGCCGACAAGCTCGGCGCCGCGGTCGGCGCGTCGCGCGCCGCGGTCGACGCCGGCTTTGTCCCGAACGACTACCAGGTCGGCCAGACCGGCAAGATCGTTGCCCCCGAGCTCTACATCGCGGTCGGGATCTCGGGCGCCATCCAGCATCTCGCGGGAATGAAGGATTCGAAAGTCATCGTCGCCATCAACAAGGACGAGGAGGCGCCGATCTTTCAAATCGCCGATTACGGCCTGGTCGGCGACTTGTTCAAAATCCTGCCGGAGCTTGCCGACGAGCTCGAGCGCCGCCAGTGAGCACCGCCGCGCCATCCGCCGTTACCGCCTCAGGCGCCGCCTCGCAGCCGCTCGACCGGCTGCACCGCATCGGCGTGATCGGCGCGGGGCAAATGGGCGGCGGCATCGCCCATGTCTGCGCGCTCGCCGGGCTCGACGTGGTGATGACCGACGTCAGCGAGGAGGCGCTCCAGCGCGGCCGCGACGCGATCGACCGCAATCTGGCGCGCCAGGTCGCACGCGGCCGGATCCGCGAGGAGGAAAAGGACGCGGCGATGGCGCGGATCGCGACCGGGGTCGACTACGCGCTCTTCGGCGACTGCGACATGGTGATCGAGGCCGCCACAGAAAAAGAGGACGTCAAGCGCCAGATCTTCAAGCAGCTGACGCCAAAGCTGCGTCCCAATGCGCTGATCGCCACCAACACCTCGTCGATTTCGATCACCCGGCTCGGCGCCTCGACCGACCGGCCGGAAAAATTCATCGGCATGCATTTTATGAACCCGGTCCCGGTGATGACCCTGGTCGAGCTGATCCGCGGCATCGCGACCGACGAGGAAACCTTTGCGCTCACCCGCAGTCTAGCCGTCAAGCTCGGCAAGACCCCGGTAGCGGCCGAGGACTACCCGGCCTTTATCGTCAACCGCATCCTCTTGCCGATGATCAACGAGGCGGTTTACGTGCTCTACGAGGGTGTCGGCTCGGTCGAGGCGATCGACACCGCGATGAAGCTCGGCGCCAACCATCCGATGGGCCCGCTTGAGCTGGCCGATTTTATCGGGCTCGACACCTGTCTCTCGGTCATGCAGGTGCTTTACGAGGGGCTGGCGGACAGCAAGTACCGGCCGTGCCCGCTGCTCGTCAAATACGTCGAGGCCGGCTGGCTCGGCCGCAAGACCGGCCGCGGTTTTTACGACTATCGCGGCGACACGCCGGTGCCGACCCGCTGAGCTGCGAAATAGTGTCTCGGCTTCTTGTTCGCCCGCGGCCGATTCGTTATCAAGCTGTCACAAACGCGTGCTATCCCGCCCGCGGTCGATGATGACGAGCAGCATAACGGTTTGGTGGTGACGGCCTGCTTGGATAATTGCCCGGCTTTGGTGCTCAACGCCGACTTCCGGCCGCTGAGCTATTTTCCGCTGTCCTTGTGGTCGTGGCAGGACGCGATCAAGGCGGTGTTTCTCGATCGCGTCAACATCATCGACCATTACGACGTCAGCGTCCGCAGCCCGTCCCTAGAGATGCGGCTGCCGAGCGTGGTGTCGCTAAAGGAATACGTCCCGGCGGCGCGGCATCCGGCCTTCACCCGGTTCAACGTGTTTCTGCGCGACCGCTTCACCTGCCAATATTGCGCCGAACCGTATCCGTCGCACGAGCTGACGTTTGACCATTTGGTGCCGCGCTCGCGCGGCGGGCGCACGACCTGGGCCAATGTCGTGACCGCCTGCGGCAGCTGCAATCTGCTGAAGGGGAACCGCTTGCCGCGCGAGAGCGGCATGTACCCGCGCCACCGCCCGGTGCAGCCGACGACCTACATGCTGCAGGAAAACGGGCGCGCCTTCCCGCCCAACTACCTGCACCACAGCTGGCGCGACTATCTCTACTGGGACACCGAGCTCGACCCGTTCTAGGCCGCCGGCGCGGTCAGAGATACGGGTGCATCCATCCGTTTTCGCGCGTCACACCAACCGCATCGGACTGGGAAGCTTCCGGCGGCGCCTGCAAAAACATCCGCTAACGGGGGATCCTAGAAAACCAGGTTCACGGAAAATTCATCTCGTCCGAATAAGCTCTGGAGACGCGTGGCTCCCTTCCCGGAGAACTGGACATGACCTATCGGGTAGTATTCCGCAAGGGGGCAAGTCCCGACGAACTTTACGAGCATTTCATTGAAACAGAGACTCAGAGGAACGCCATAACAATGGCATGCGCGCAAATTGCGCTAGGCGGGTGCCTCGACTTACACATAGTGGACGGTGAGGGCAGCACCGTGTTGACGGAGCGACAGATTGCTCCACGCTGCAAGGGTTGATCGCCTCGCGCTTCTGGCGGTCGGTAGCTTGAACGGACGGTCCCATTCTCTGCCCGCGTTGCCACGGCCTGCGCCCGGCCCTCACAACAGCTTGATGTCGGCGACGTGCTGCTAGTGACGCGTCTCGAGCGGTGGCGTGAGCAGAACTCTTAGCTATGATGACCGCGTATTTTGTTTTTTCTGCCTTAGTTATTACGGCTTCGATCCTATTCTGGCTTTCGTTAAGATCACGCACGTCTAAACGAGCTATCAACATGGCGCGCCAAGTATTTCCTGTATGGGCGGCGCAAGGACCATTTGCGTCCGGTGCAGAGTCGGCGGCGGCGATGCGCAATGCCTACATGGTGGTAATGAGTCCGGAACAGGCGGAAGGGATGGCGGACGCAATTGCAAAGCACGCCGCTGCGTTCGATCGCGATCCGGCAACATGGGAGGAAACCCGACGGGGCGCGGCGCAAGTAGCTGGGCCTGAGACCGCCAATTTCGTATCGATGGCGAAGCGCGCCGGAGCGAAGGATGCTGTGAATGAAGCGAACATGCGGCAAGGACTTCAAATTCTGTCCATCCAATGGAGGGAGGAAACTTTTGCCTTGGCGAAAAGTATGCTAACGGGCATCGAAGCTAATGAATTGGGTCCTGATGCGGTTGACCTTCTCGCAGAGATACTGAGCCGGCCTGGCCATCGAGTGTCCGGGCAAGAGGAGGTTATCGGCACGCTGCAGTGTCTACTTAATGACCCGGACTACCTTCGCCTCCATTTCGATTCTCTCGAAAGCGAGTGGGCATATGAAAAGCAGGTAGCCGAAGTGGTGCGTAGCCCCAACAAACCGGGTGCCACCTGAACAGTTGCCACAGTTTCCCGGTATTATGGCGCAAGCGCCGTCTGGGCCGCGGGCGTGTAACGCTCTTGTCACGCGGCGGCGGTTGAGGCTTAATTTTCTCTCGCCGCGGTGAAAGGTCGCCGCTCGCTGGGCGCCGATCGAAAGACGGCGCCGCAAGCCGACGAGGCGAGGACAGATGCTTGCGATGGGGGCGGACCTTCCGGCCAAAAGGCAAAAGCTGCTCGGCATCATTCGCCGCCGCTCTCTGCTGCAGAACCGCGACTTCGTGCTGGCCTCCGGGCGGGCGAGCAATTTCTTTTTCGACATGAAGCGCACCCTGCTCGACCCCGAGGGCGCGATGCTGGTCGCCGACCTGCTGTTCGAGATGATTCGCGACGACGAGGTCGAGGCGGTCGGCGGGCTCGAAACGGGTGCGATCCCGATCGTCGCCGCATTGTGCGCGCGCAGCTGGCCGGAAAAGCCGATCGCCGGTTTTTTTGTCCGCAAGGAAAGCAAGGGCCACGGCACCGACCAGCGGATCGACGGCCTGCTTGAAAGGGGGACGCGGGTCATTTTGTTCGAGGATGTGACGACCACCGGCGCCTCGGTCATGCAGGCGGCGGAGCAGGCCCGCCGTCTCGACTGCCCGATCGTCAAGATCGTCAGCATCGTCGACCGCCTCGAAGGCGCCGCCGAGAATTTCGCGCGCGCCGGCATTGCCTTTGAGGCGCTGTTCACCTGGCGTGACTTCTCGTGACCGACGCAGTCGTCGATCTTGCCGCGGTCCATCTGAGGCGTCAGTTTTTGTACCAGACGCAGCGCAACCGGTTCGGCAATGTCGAGGCGCTTTTGGAGCTGGCGATCTATGCCCGCGGCTGCATCGCGTCCTCGCCGTCGTCGAGCCGGGTGACGGTCGCCTTTGTGCTCGAGCGCGTGCTCAACAAATGCGCGAAGGATCTCGATGGCGGCCCGGTGCGGATTTCCGAAGTCGCCGATCTCGGCGGCCGCCTGCACCCGCCGGTGCAGCGCGCCGTCGATTTTCTGATCGGCGCCGAGGACGACCCGGTCGAGGTCGCCGCCGCGCTGATCCGCGCCCATCCCGCAGCGCAGCGCTAGGAGGCGCGGGAACCGCCCCGGCATTGCTTCCCCACGGGCGTGCCCATGGGTCGCAATGACGAGGTTTCGGTGTGGAAGTAGGTCGAGCGCGGCTACGGGCGCTGCACCAGTTCGATGCGGTAGCCGTCGGGGTCTTCGATAAAGGCGATGACCGATCCGCCATGCGCCATCGGCCCGGCCGGGCGCGGGATTTTGACGCCGGCGGCGCCCAGCTGCTCGCACGCCTTGTAGACATCGGGGACGCCGAGCGCCAGATGGCCAAAGGCGCTGCCCAGCGCATAGGGCTCGGCCTGCTCCCAATTATGGGTCAGCTCGAGCACGGTGCTGTCGGCCTCGTCGCCATACCCGACAAAGGCGAGCGTAAACTTGCCGGTCGGGTAGTCGCGCTTGCGCAGCAATTTCATGCCGAGCTGCCCCGTATAAAACTCAAGCGATTTGTCGAGGTCGCGCACCCGGATCATCGTGTGCAGATAGCGGTACTTGTCGGTTTCGGCCGCCGGGTGCGGGGCGGTTTCGGCGACTTCGGTTACGGCCATGGGAAAATCCTCCGTTTGAGTGCCGGGATTGCGGCTCCGGCGCGCCGCGAGGATCGCGAGGACCCGGTCGGCGGCGTTGAGGCTCGGCGACGGGCCGTCCGCTCCGAGGCGGCGCATCGCCAGATCATACCCCGCAATATGGTCGGCGCGAACTCGTTCGTCCCGTATCAGCCGGGCCATTTCCGCTGCGACCAGGTCGGGGGTGCAGTCGCCGCGCAGCAGCTCGCGAACCACCGGCCGCTCGGTCAGCAGGTTGACGAGGTTGACCTGGCGCACCTTCAGGACCCGGTCGAGCAACGCCTCGGTCGCCGGGTTCAGGCGATAGCACACCACCATCGGCAGCCGTGCCATCGCCAGTTCCAGCGCCACCGTGCCCGAGGCGGCGAGGGCCGCGCGGCTCGCGGCAAAGGCGTCGTATTTTTCGTGCGGCTCCCGGATGACGACCGGCTCGCCGGGCCAGCCGCGCGTGGCCTCGGTCACCGCCGCGGCAACCGTAGCGACCGTCGGCACCGCGACGCGAAACCGGCCGACCATCCCCTCGAGCCGCGCCAATGCGGCGCCAAAGATAGGCAGCAGCCGGCGCACCTCGCCGCCGCGGCTGCCCGGCAGCACCGAGATCAGCAAGTGGTCCGCGGCGATACTGTGCGCCATGCGAAACCGCGCGCCGTCACCGCAATCGGCGCCGCTGTCGAGCACCGGGTGGCCGACATAGGAGCAGGCGAGCCCGACCCGCTCGAAATAGGGCGGCTCGAACGGCAGCAGCGCCATCAGGTGGTCGTACCAGCGCGCCATGCGCCGCGCCCGGCCGGCGCGCCATGCCCACACCATCGGCGCCACGTAATGGATCAGCGGCAGGGTTTCGCCCGACCGCCGCAGCCGCTGGGCGATGCGCCAGCTAAAGCCGGAACTGTCGATCGTCACGACCGCGTCGGGCCGCATCGCCCGCACCGCCGCCGCGGTCTCGCGCACCCGGCGCAGTATCAAGGGCGCCCGCGGCAGCACCTCGGCGACGCCGATCACCGCCAGGTCCGCCAACGGCATCAGGCTGTCGAGACCCTCGTCGCGCATCCGCTCGCCGCCGACCCCGGCGACCCGCAGCCGGCCGTCGGTGCGCTGGCGCAATGCCCGGATCAACGCGGCGCCGAGCGCGTCGCCCGACGGCTCGCCGGCGACGACAAAGATAAACGGCGCCCGATCGGCTTTATCTGCGACGGCGGTCACACCCGGCGGATGCCAAAGACAAAAAGACCGGCGCGGTCAGCGGCGGCGACGACCTCGTCGCGGTCGAGGACGATCGTCGCCCCGGCTTCGACGGCGATGCCGCGCAACCCCGCTGCGGCGGCGAGCGCCACCGTTTGCGGCCCGATCGTCGGGCGGTCGGCACGCTGCTCCTGGCCCGGCTTCTCGACCTTGACGAGGACGCCGCCCGGTCCCTCGCGGCGCAGCCCGGCGCAGCGGCGCAGCAACGCGTCGGTGCCCTCGATCGCCTCGACCCCGAGCACCAGGCCTTGCTGCACGACGACTGCCTGGCCGATGTCGAGGGCACCCAAAGCCCGTGCCACCCGCTCGCCCTGCGCGATGTCGACCAGCGCCTGTTCGTCGGGACCCACGCCTGCCGAGCGGCCCTTCCGGCGCCAGCGGCGCTTGCAACACCTGATCGGGGCCGATCACCCGAAATCCCTCGCGCTCCAATTCGGCGACGACCGCCGAGAGCAGCCCGTCGTCGCCCAGCGCCCGATAGCCAACTCGGGCGAAAAATTTGGCGGCCCGCCAGTCGGGGCGCAGCGAGGCGAGCGCGGGCCGCCGCACTCCGCCGGCCAATACCAGCTCCCCGACACCGTTATCGCGCAACAGCGCAAGGCCGCGCCCGGCGGCGCCGAGCGGACACCAGGCATGTGCGACATCGGCCACCGTTTCGGGCTCGGCCGCTCCTTCGAGCGCCAGCACGAAGACCTCGCGGCCGGTTTGCCGGCAGGCCTCGACCAGCCGCCGCGGCAGCCCGCCGGCGCCGGCGACGATGCCGAGCTTGTCCGCGATCGGCGGGTTCGCCGCCGTCCCATTCGCGCTTGCCCAGCGCGCCTTTTGGCTATCCGCCATTCGCTTCCTTCGGCTGGCAGATGGCGCGGCTCGAATCGGCACGGATGAACTGGACGATTTCCTCGACTGGGCCGATCCCGGCAAAGCGCTCGGCGGTCTCGCCAACGCGGTCGCTTAACGTGCCCTCCGAGTGGAACAGCAATTGATAGGCGTTGCGCAGCGCCTGGATGTCGTCGCGGCTGAAACCGCGGCGCTGCATGCCGACGATGTTGAGCCCGGTCAGCCGGGCGCGGTCGCCGATGACCTGGCCATAGGGGATCACGTCGCGCTCGACCCCGGACATCCCGCCGATCATTGCATGCCGGCCAATACGGACAAACTGGTGGACCGCGCAGAGACCCCCGAGAAAGGCGTGCTCCTCGACGACGACATGCCCGGCCAAGGTCGCGTTGTTGGCCATGATCACATGGTCGGCGATCCGGCAGTCATGCGCGACATGGGCGCCGACCATGAACAGGCAGTCGTCGCCGATGCGGGTGATCATGCCGCCGCCGGCCGTCCCTGGGTTCATCGTCACATATTCGCGGATGGTGTTGCGGCAGCCGACGACCAGCGACGATTCCTCGCCGCGATATTTGAGGTCTTGCGGCTCCTGCCCGATCGAGGCGAACGGAAACACCCGCGTGCCGGCCCCGATCGCGGTGCGCCCATCGATCACGACATGCGCGCGCAAATCGACGCCGGCGCCGAGCTCGACCTCCGCGCCGACGATGCAATAGGGTCCGACGACCGCATCCGCCGCCACGCGCGCGCCCGCGGCGACGATCGCGGTCGGGTGAATCCGAGGCATTCGCCGGCGCCGGCTATTGATCGAGGATCATGGCGGCGAACACGGCCTCGGCCATCAGATTGTCGCCGACCATCGCCCGGCCCTCGAACTTCCAGACATTGCTGCGGTGGCGCTGCTTGACGACGTGCACCGCGAGCTGGTCGCCGGGAAAGACCGGGCGGCGAAAGCGGGCACTGTCGACGCTCATAAAATAGACGAGCTTGCCCTCGGCTGCCGGGCCCAAGGTGTGAACCACCAGCACCGCCGCGGTCTGCGCCATGGCCTCGATGATCAGCACCCCCGGCATGACCGGTCGCGCCGGGAAATGACCCTGGAAAAATCCCTCGTTGATCGAGAGGTTCTTGATCCCGGTCGCCCGTACATTCGCCACCGCATCGACAACCCGGTCGATCATCAGAAACGGGTGGCGGTGCGGGATCATTTCCATGATCCGCAGGATGTCGATCTGGACGCTGTTTTCGGGCGGGCAGGCTGGCTGAGCGGTTTGCTCGGCGGTGGCGGCCGGTTCGTTCATCGCCCGTCCTTTTTCCTTCCCAGACGCTGCAGTGCCGCCGTCTGCCGCATAAAATCGGCGATCGGCACCGCCGGGATGCCCGATACCGTGGTTCCCGCCGGGACGTCGCGCATCAACCCCGACTTGGCGGCAATGCGCGCGCCGCCGCCGATGTGCAGATGACCGGCGAGTTCCCCTTGTCCGCCGATCATGACAAAGTCGTCGAGCCGGGTGCTGCCCGATATGCCGACCTGCCCGGCCAGGATGCAGCACCGTCCGAGCACGACGTTGTGGGCAATCTGCACCAGGTTATCAATCATCGAGCCGGCGCCGATCACGGTGTCGTGACCCGAGCCGCGGTCGATCGTGGTGTTGGCGCCGATGTCGACGTCGTCGCCGATCACGACCCGGCCGAGCTGCGGGACCTTGACCGGTCCGGTCCGGTCCGGAGCAAAGCCGAACCCGGCCTGGCCGATCCGAACCCCCGGGTGCAACACGACGCGCGCCCCGATCACGGCATGGCTGATCGTGACGTTGGCGCCGATACGGCAGTCCTCGCCGATCTCGACCCCGGCGGCGATGACCGTGTTGGCGCCGAGTGAGCAGCGCGGGCCGAGCCGCGCACCCGCCTCGATTACGACATTCGGGCCGATTTCGCAGTCTTTCGGGACGACCGCGTCGGCCGCGACCAGCGCCGATGGTGCCCGGCCCGCGGCGATCGGCGGCACCGGGTAAAACGCCTGCGCCGCCAGCGCGTATGCCTTATAGGGTTCGGCGCTCAACAGCAGCGCCATTCCGGGTGGTGCTTCGTTGGCGGTGGCTTCGTCGACAAACGCAGCGCCGGCGCGCGAGCGGCGGAAGGCCGGCAGATATTTGCGGTTTTCGAGAAAGCTCAGATCGTCCTGACCGGCGGTTTCGAGCGGAGCCACATCATGGCAGAGCCGAGCGCTGTCCTGGTCGCGCAGCAGCCGCGCGCCGCTCGCGCGCGCCAGCTCGGCTAAGGCCAGCGGGCCGGCGCGCGAGAAAAAGCGAGGGTCGGCCATCGGCTCGCGTGCCGCGCGCCTTACTTCTTCCTCGCCCTACCCGTCGCGGCCTTGGCGGTCGGGGTGGGCGGCGCCGGCTCCGCGGGCGCGGCGCTCGCAGCCGGCACCGGCTCCGGCGCGGCAAAGTTGACGGTCAAAACCGGCAGCTCTTCATCGAGCTTTTGCATGACCTCGTCGGTCACATCGAACGACTGGTCGAACAGCACCAGGTCGGTACGTTGCAGGACCAAATTCGCCCGCCGCTGCCTGGCGAGGTCGGCGATGATCTTCAGCATCGTCTGCTGGATTCGGGTCAGCGCCTCGTTATTTGATTTTTCGAGCGCGGCGCGTTTGCTTTGGACGTCGCGGTCGAGGTCGTTGACCTTTTGTTGAAACTCCCGGCCTTTCTTGTTGAGCGTTTCCGGCGACATCGACGCCTGCTGGCGCTGCAGGGCGTCTCGTTCGGTACGCAACGCCTCCTCCTCGCGCGAGATCTCCTTAGTGTATTCGTTGCGCTTCTGCTCGATCTGGCCGCGCACCATTTTCGCTGCCTTCGAATTCTGCAGCAGGGCCTGAACGTCGACCACCATGACCGTCAGGCTCTGCGGCGTTACCAGCGGCGCCGGTGCGGGCGTGGTCGCGGGGGCAGGTGCGGGCGTGGTCGCGGGTGCGGGAGCCGGGGCCTTGGCCGGCGGCGCCTGAGCGCCGGCGCTGCCAACGGGCCCGAGTAGCAGCAACAGCAGCAGCAGCGCCGCGCGCCGGACAGGAAAAGTCGACATCAGAATTTTGTCCCGAAGCTGACCCTGAAAAACTGGGTCTGGTCGAAAGGCTCCTTGCGGATCGGCACGGCGACATCGAGGCGGATTGGACCAACCGGCGACTTCCACGACACGCCCACCCCGGTGCTGACCCGGATCGCCGGTGACTGCAGAACCTGCGGCGTGACCCCGCCGGTCGTCGCCAACTGCGCGGGCGTCAGGTTCAATACCGTCGGTTCGAGGTCGTACAGCGTGCCAAAATCGCTGAACACCCGGCCGCTGATCCCGAGCTCCTTGGGCAAACCCAGCGGCACGCCCAAAGTAACCGAGCCAACATAGTATTTCTGCCCGCCGAGCGCGTCGCTGTCGACCGAATCGCGAGGGCCGATCCCGGCATCCTGAAACCCGCGCAGATTGTCGCCGCCGACAAAAAACCGGTCCTGCAGCAGCACCTGCTGTCCGTTCCAGCCGAAAATGTCGCCCGCTTCGCCGGTAAAGCTCAACACCCAATCCGGCGCCACCGAGTAGTAATAGCCGAAATTGACTTTCGAGCGCACATAATCGACGCCAAACCCGACACCGGCAAAGTCGTTCCCGAGAGAGACGAAGTAGCCGCCGGTCGGGTCGAGACGATCGTCACGCCGATCATACAGCAGGACCTGGCCGATCGCCGAGGTGACGTGGGTCCCCGCCTGCAAAGCGAGAAACAGCGACGCGTCGCTCTGGATGTCTTCGATCGTATCCGAGCGTCCGGTGTATTTGAGCGTCTGGCGCAAATTGTCGGTAATCTGATAACCGGCGCGCAACGCACCGCCATACGAGAATTGCTGATAGGGCGGGATGATGCCGGTAAAGAAATTGGTCGTCGGGCTGGTCTTGATCTCGAAGATGTCAAAACCCGCGGCGATGTTCTTGTCGAGAAAATAAGGTTCGGTGAAGCTCAGCTGGACCTGCTGCGCGCGAAACGACACCACGGTCCCGATTTGTAGATCCTGGCCGCGGCCGAGAAAATTGCGCTCGCGGATGTTGACATCGGCTAAAGGTCCGTCGGTGGTCGAGAAGCCGAGGCCCAACGAAAGCTCGCCGGTCGACTGCTCTTCGACCGCGACCGTCACCACAGTCTTGTCGGGGGCCGAGCCGGGGGCGTTGGTCACCTCGACCTTCTTGAAAAAGCCTAGATTTTTGATGCGCTGCTGCGAGCGCTGCATTTTTTCGGTGTTGAAGGCGTCGCCTTCGACAAGTTGAAACTCGCGCCGGATAACCTTGTCGAGGGTGCGCACGTTGCCGACGATGTCGATGCGCTCGACATAGACCCGCGGCCCCTGCTGGACGTTGAAGGTGATGTCGACCGTGTGGTCTTTGCGGTTGCGGGTGATGTCGGGCTTGACCTCGACAAAGGCGTAGCCGCGCGTCCCGAGGGTGTTGGTCAGCACCGAGATCGAGTCCTCGACCTGCTGGGCATTGTACCAGTCCCCCGAATGGACGGTCAGCAGCGGCAGCACCTGCGCCGCCGTCAAATCCTTGAGCTTGATGTTTACCCCAACCTTGCCAAAGCGATAGCGCTCGCCTTCGTCGAGGGTGAAGGTGACGATGAAACCGTCGCGCTCCGGCGTCAGTTCGGCCACTGCCGACAGCACGCGGAAATCGGCGTAGCCCTCGGTCAGATAGAATTTGCGCAACAATTCGCGGTCGTAGGTCATCCGATCCGGGTCATAGCTGTCGTTGGTCGACAGGAAGCGATACCAGCGGCTTTCCTTGGTCGCGATCACGCCGCGCAGCTTGCCTTCGCTGAAGGCTTTGTTGCCGACAAAATTGATGCTGCGAATGCCGGTAAACTCGCCCTCGTTGATTTCGAAGACGAGGTCGACCCGGTTCTCCGACAGCTGGATGACCTTGGGCTCGACCGTCGCTCCAAACCGGCCGTGCCGGCGGTAGAGGTCGAGGATGCGCTTCACGTCGGCCTGCACCCGCGAGCGGGTGTAGACGACCCGCGGCCGTTCCTGGATTTCGGCGTTGAGCTCCTTGTCGTCGAGCTTGTGGTTTCCTTCAAATGCAATGCGGTTGATGATCGGGTTTTCGACGACTTTGACGACGAGCGTGTTGCCGACCCGGCTCAGGTTGACGTCGGCGAAGAGACCGGTCGCAAACAGCGCCTTCAGCGAGGCGTCGAGCTTTTCTGCGTCCCAAGCGTCGCCCGCCTGGATCTGGAGATAGGATCGCACCGTGTCAGGCTCGATCCGCTGGGTCCCGAGAACTTGGACGTCGGCGACGACACCGCCGCCCATTGTCGGCACCGTAGGCCCCGGCCCCGGACGGCCCGCGAGCCCGCCGGCTGGTCCCGGCGCCGCCCCGGGCAAACCCGCCGCGGCTGGCTGCGGCGGCGGACGGCGCCGCTCGCGCAGCCTCTCGGGAGGTGCCGCGCCCGCGGGTTGGGCCGCGGTCGGCGCCGCGCCCGGCACCGCGGGGGCGGGTCCCGCGGCGGCAGGAGGCGGCGGAGGCGCGGGCGGCGCCAGTCCGCTCTTGAGCTCGGGCGCCGGCGGCTGTCCGGACGGCGCTTGCGCGCCCGCTGTCGGCGCCGAGGGCGGCGGTGCCGAAGGTGGGAGCGCGGAGGGCGCCGGCGGCGTCATGCCGCTTTCGAGCTTGGGCGGCGGCGCGCCGGCTGCTGCCGGAGGGACCGGTTGCGGCGCAGCGCCGCTGCCCGCGGCGCCGGATGCCGGCGGTGTGAGACCGCTCTTAAGCTCGGGCGGGGGCCCGCCTGCGGGCGGCGGAGGCGCAGCAGGCGGCACCGGCGTCGCGGCGCTGCCCGCCCCGCCGGCTGGACCGGGTTGGTCCGATGGCGCGGCGGGAGCCATGCCGCTCTCGAGTTTCGGCGCTGGCGGCTGGCCGCTTTGATCACCCCCGGATTGCGCCGCTGCCCCGCTTGTCTGCGCCATCGTCGTGCGGGTCAATCCCACGGGTGCCAGGGTGAGGGCGCCCGCCATCACCCACAGCACGCAGTTCCGTCTGCTGAAACGCAAAACCCCCCACCCCCAACCTGAACCCCCATCCCCAAGACGACGCTCGCGTCAGGTCACGAGCCCCTTTACAAACTCGACGATCCGAAGGTGAACGAGATCGTTCCAGGTGGCAAAGACCATTAATGTGAGCACGAGCGCGAGCCCGATACGAAAACCGAACTCCTGGGCGCGCTGGCCGAGAGGCTTTCCGCGAAGCGCTTCGGCGGCATAGAACAGCAGGTGGCCGCCGTCAAGCACTGGAACCGGGAACAGGTTGATCAATCCCAGGTTGATCGACAACACCGCCATGAACCACAGGACCGCGACCACCCCGCCCTGCGCGACGTCCCCCGACATCTGCGCTATCCGCAGCGGCCCGCCAAGCTCGTCGGTGCCGCGCGTCCCAATGACGATTTGCCACATCGCCTTTAGGGTCGAGGAAGACAAGTCCCAGGTCTGTTCGCCAGCCTGGATCACCGCGGTCGCCGGGTTGCGCCTGACATAGTCGACCCCGTTATGCGCGATGCCGAGCAGTCCGACTTCATAGTGATTGCCGAATTGGTCGCTCAGCTTGGTCTTGGCGGGGGTTGCGTGAAGGCTGACATCCTTGCCGTCGCGCTTGACGACGATCGTCATCGGCAGGCCGGGGTTGAGCCGGACTTCCTGCTGAACATCCTCGAAGCTCTGCACCCCGCTGCCATTGATGCTGAGGATCACGTCGCCGGGCTTGATGCCGGCGCGCTCCGCGGCGCTGCCGGCCTGCACATGCCCGACCTGGGCCGGGGTAAAGGGCTGGCCGTAGGTCATGAACAGCAGCGCCAGCAGGACGATCGCGAAGACAAAATTGGACGCCGGCCCGGCCGCCACGATTGCCGCCCGCTGTCCGAGCCGCTTATGATGAAACGACATCTCGCGTTCGGCCGGGTTCATCCGGGCGAGCCCGGCGGAGGGCAGCCCCGAGCTCGCGTCGTTGTCGCCGAACATCTTGACGTAGCCGCCAAGCGGGATCGCGCTGACCTTCCAGCGGGTCCCGGCGCGGTCGAACCAGCCGAACAACTCCGGGCCGAAGCCGATCGAAAACACGTCGACATGGACGCCGTTGCGTCGGGCGACGAAGTAGTGGCCGAACTCGTGCACAAAAACGAGCACGGTCAGGACAAACAGAAACGGGACAATGTAGCTCAGCCCGTGGTGCAAAAACGCGATCATCACAGACCCATCGGTGCGGGGGCGCGCGCCGCGGTGTTGCGGCGGGTGATCCGACCCGCAGCGTCGCGGGCGGCTCGGTCGTAGTTGTAGACGTCTTCGAGCGATTTAAGATTGTCGGCCGGGACCGCCGCGAGGGTGGCTTCGACCGCTTCGACAATCTCCAAAAACCCGATCCTGCCCTCGAGAAACGCGTGCACCGCGGTTTCGTTGGCGGCGTTCAGCACCGTCGGGGCGCCGCCGCCGCGCAGCAGCGCCTCGCGGGCAACGCGCAAGGCCGGGAACCGCTCCTCGTCCGGTGCCTCAAACGTCAGCTTGCCGACGGCCGCGAGGTCGAGCCGCTTGGTCGGCGCCGAAATCCGATCCGGCCAGGCGAGCGCGTAAGCGATCGGGGTGCGCATGTCGGGCGAGCCGAGCTGGGCCAGCACCGAGCCGTCGCGGTAGACGACCGCGCCGTGGACGATCGACTGGGCGTGCACGACGATGTCGACCCGCTCGGGCGGCAGCCGAAACAGGTGATGGGCCTCGATCAGCTCCAGCCCTTTGTTCATCATGGTCGCCGAATCAACCGAGATCTTCGCCCCCATGTTCCAGTTCGGATGGGCGACGGCCTCGGCGGGCGTCACCCGCCGCATGTCTTCGACGGCGCGCTCGCGAAACGGACCGCCGCTCGCCGTCAGGATGATACGGTCGATCGTATCGGCGCGGTTGCGGTCGAAGCATTGCCAGATTGCGTTGTGCTCGCTGTCGACCGGCAGCAGGGTTGCGCCGTGACGCGCCACCTCGTCCATGACAAGGGCGCCGGCGCAGACCAGCACCTCCTTGTTGGCGAAGGCGACGATGACGCCGCGGCGGATCGCGGCGAGGGTCGGGGCGAGACCGGCGGCGCCGACAATTCCCGCCATCACCCATTCGGCCGGACGCTGCGCCGCCTCGATCAGGGCTTGCGGCCCGCACCCGGTCTCGATCCCGGTGCCGGCGAGCGCCTCTCGCAGCACTGGGTAGTGGTCCGGGTCGGCGATCGCGACAAAGCGCGCGCCGAGGCTGCGCGCCTGCTGTGCGAGCAGGGTCGAATTGCGGCTCGCGGTTAGGGCTTCCACCCTGAACGCGTCGGGGTTGCGCTGCAAAAGGTCGATCGTGTTCTGCCCGATCGAGCCGGTCGAGCCGAGAATTGTGACGCTTCGCATCCCCGTCACTCCCGATCCTGGCGCCGGTGGGCCCGGGCGCCGACGGGCGGTCTCATGGCCATGCGAGAACGCTGCGGCCGCTGACGAAGGTCAGCAGCGCCACCGCCGGGATCACCGCGAGCAAGCCGTCGAGCCGGTCGAGCAGCCCGCCATGTCCGGGAATAAGGCCGCTCGAATCCTTCACGCCAAACCTGCGTTTCGCCAGCGACTCGGCAAGATCGCCGAATTGGGCGACGACCGCAAGGCCAGCGCTGACCAGCGCCAGCGGCCATGCCGCCGACAGCCCGAGGACGAGCGCGGTCATCGCGCCGGCAGATGCTGCGCAGGCGACACCGCCGGCCAGACCGGCCCAGGTCTTGCGCGGGCTCCAGCGCGGCGCCAGACGCGGACCGCCGACACCGCGCCCGACCGCATAGGCTCCGATATCGGTCGCCCATACCACCGCCAGCAGCCACACCAAGGTCGCCCGGCCGACTGTTGCCTCGCGCGCCAGCCATAACAGGCAGATGCACGGCAACGCCACCCAGAGCGCGCCGAGTGCCGTCCAGCCGGGTGCGGCTCGCGCGGTTTTTCGCGCCGTCCAAAACACCAGACCGGCGCCCAAGACGACCGTCAGGATCGCGACCCGGACCGCGCCCGCAGCCGCGATCGAAACCGAAACGAGAACGACCCCAACCAGCTCGACCTCGGCCGTGCCGGGCGCGACCCGGGCAGCCGCGGCCCCGCGGCACAGACGGCCCCATTCCCATGCCATCACCGCGCCGGCACCTGCCGTCAGCAACGCCAGCCACATGCCGCCGAACCAGATCGCGGCCAGCGGCAACGGTGCGAGGGCCAGCGCCGAGACCGTCCGCAGCCGCAAGCCGCCGGCGTCAGCGCGACCCAATTCTGGCACCGTAGCGGCGCTCGCGCCCGCGATACTCGTCGATGGCCTGCTCGAGGTCGCTCTTGCCGAAATCGGGCCACAGCGTCTTGGTGAAGACCAGCTCGGAATAGGCGCACTGCCACAAGAGGAAGTTGCTGAGGCGCTGCTCGCCGCTGGTGCGGATCAACAGGTCGGGATCCGGGAGGTCGCGGGTAAACAGCCGGCGCGCAACGCAGTCCTCGTCGATTGCGTCGAGCGCCAGGTTCCCTCGCGCCGTCTCGGCCGCGATCGCCCGCACCGCGGCGACGATCTCGGCCCGTCCGCCGTATGACAGCGCCATCGTCAAGGTGATCGCGGAATTGTCGCGCGTCACCGTCTCGGCGCGCTCGATCAACTGGATGATGTCGGGTGCCAGGCGGTCGATTTGCCCGATCACGCGGAGGCGGATGCCGTTGCGGTGAAGCTCGGCGATCTCGGCAAGCAGATAATGGCGCAACAGCGACATCAGGTCGTAGACCTCGCCCGAGGACCGCTTCCAGTTCTCAGACGAAAAACCGAACAGGGTCAGATACGGAATGCCGAGCTCGACCGCGCCCGACACCGTGCGCCTGACCGCTTCGGCGCCGCGGCGGTGACCGGCGATGCGCGGCAGGCTGCGCGCCTGTGCCCAGCGGCCGTTGCCGTCCATGATCACGGCGATGTGCCGCGGCAGCGAATGCGGCTCCGCATCCTCGGCGCTGGTCGAGACCGTCATCAGACTTGCAGGATTTCCCGGTCCTTTTGCGCCAGCGTGTCGTCGATGCGGCGGATCGCGTCATCGGTCAGGTGTTGGACGTCGTGCTGCAATTTGCGCTGCTGGTCCTGCGAGATCTCGCCGTCCTTTTCCTGGCGGCGCAGCAGCTCGATGCCGTCGCGGCGGACGTTTCTGACCGAAACGCGCGCCTGCTCGGCATATTTGGCGGTGACCTTGGTCAGTTCGCGGCGTCGCTCTTCGTTCAAATCGGGGATCGGCACCCGGATCACCTGGCCCTCGGTTTGCGGGTTCAATCCGAGACCCGACTCGCGGATCGCCTTGTCGACCGCCTTGACCATTGCGCGGTCCCAGACCTGCACCGTGATCGTCCGCGGCTCGGGCACGCTGACATTGGCGAGCTGGTTGATCGGCATCGCCCCGCCATAAGCCGCAACCGAGACCGGCTCGAGCAGGCTCGCCGAGGCCCGCCCGGTGCGCAACCCGCCAAACTCCTTGCGCAGCACGTCGAGCGCGCCGTCCATGCGGCGGCCAAGATCCTTCAGCAGCGAATCTTCCGACATGATGGCGTACTCCCGTCGCTGACTAGCCTTCTGCGTCGATGATCGTATAGCGCCCGTCGCCGCGCACCACCCGCGCGAACCCGCCGCCCTCGAAAATCGAGAACACCAGGATCGGGATATTGTTTTCGCGGGCCAATGCGATTGCCGAAGCGTCCATGACGCGCAGGTCGCGCGCCAGCACCTCGCGATAATCGAGCCGGTCGAACCGGGCGGCGTCGGGCACGCGGATCGGGTCGGCGTCGTAAACCCCGTCGACTTTGGTGGCCTTCAACAGCGCGTCGCAGCCCATCTCCGAGGCGCGCAACGCGGCCGCGGTGTCGGTCGTAAAAAACGGGTTGCCGGTGCCGGCGGCGAAGATCACCACCCGCTTTTTTTCGAGGTGGCGCAATGCCCGGCGGCGGATGTAGGGCTCGCACACCGCCTGCATCGAGATCGCCGACTGGACCCGCGTCGGCACCCCGCGCTGCTCGAGCGCGTTCTGCATCGCGAGCGAATTTATCACCGTCGCCAGCATGCCCATGTAGTCGGCCGACGACCGCTCCATCCCGGCGGCGGCCCCAGAGACGCCGCGAAAGATATTGCCGCCGCCGATCACCAGACAGATTTCGACGCCGAGCGCGTGCACCGATCGAATCTCGTCGGCAAGATGGGCGACAAATTCGGGGTCGAGACCGCCCTCGCGCGAACCCATCAGCGCCTCGCCCGAGAGCTTCAGCAGAACGCGGCGATACCTGAGATCGGCAGCCATCCGGCTCGCGCCCACCCGCTGTCGCGCGCCGAACCTGCGCGCGTCACGGTCTTACACCAAATCGGCCGCGCTGTCGCATCCCGCGCTTTGTTCGCCGGGCGGCGTCGCGGGCGGCTGCGAGGGCCGGCGCGAGCCGCTGCCCGCCGGGTGACGCTAATGCGTGGTCTGGGCCGCCGCCGCCACTTCGGCGACGAAATCGGTGCGGTTGCGCTCGATGCCTTCGCCGAGCGCAAAGCGCGCAAAGCCGGTAATGGCTATGGCAGCACCTGCGGCCATGGCGGCGTTTTCGACGACCTTGGCGATGCGCGTCTCCTGGTCGACGACAAAGACCTGCTCGAGCAGCACAACCTCTTCGTAGAATTTGCGCAAGCGGCCCTCGACCATGCGCTCGACGATGTTGCCTGACTTGCCGCTGGCCCCGGCCTGCTCGCGCAACACGCTGCGCTCGCGCTCGAGCGCCTCGGTCGGCACCGAGGCGATGTCGAGATAGAGCGGGCTGGCGGCGGCGACGTGCATCGCCAGCTGTCGCCCAAGGTCGGAAAGGGCGCTCGCCGGCGCCGTCGATTCGAGCGCCACGATCACGCCGATCTTGCCAAGGCCCGGACCCAGCGCATTGTGCATGTAGGAAAACACGCCGCCTTCTTTGACCGCGAGCCGGGTCGACCGGCGCAACACCAGATTCTCGCCGATTGTCGCGATCAAATGGGTCAGCTCTTCCTCGACGGCGCGCCCGGTGCCCGGATACCGGGTGGCGACCAGCCTTTCGAGAACGCCGTCCCCGGTCACCGCCAGCTCGGCGACGGCGCGGACAAAATTTTGAAACGCCTCGTTGCGGGCGACAAAATCGGTCTCGGAATTGACTTCGACGAGGGCGCCGGCGATGCCGCGCGTCGCCACCCCGATCAGCCCTTCGGCGGCCACCCGCCCGGCCTTTTTGGCGGCGGCGGACAGCCCCTTTTTGCGCAGCCAATCGACAGCGGCTTCGATGTCGCCATTGCTGTCGCCGAGCGCTCGCTTGCAATCCATCATGCCCGCGCCGGTCTTGTCGCGCAGCTCCTTGACCAGCGCCGCGGTCACCTCGGCCATCGTCTCTTTCCTCTTTTCTGTCGCCGCTCCGTCGCCAATTCTGCAGCCGGAGCAGCCGCTCAATTCACCGTCCTTCGCGGGCTCGGGGCTTGGCTTAGGCCTGGGCCGCAACCGGTTCGCTCTCTGCCGCCGGTAGGACGGCGTCATCGCCGACCGGCTCGGCCGCGAGCTCGCCAGCAGTCTCGTCCGGCAGGTCGTCGACCGCGACCTCGGCACGGGCGCCGATATCGACACCAGAGGCCGCAAGCTCAGCTTGCAAGCCGTCAAGCACCGTGCTCGACACCAGATCGCAATAAAGATGGATCGCCCGCATCGCGTCGTCATTGCCGGGGATCGGATAGGCGATGCCGTCGGGCGAGGAATTCGAATCGAGAATCGCGACGACCGGGATGCGCAGCGTGTTGGCTTCGGCGACGGCGATTGCTTCCTTGTTGGTGTCGATGACGAACAGGATGTCGGGCAGCCCGCCCATCTCCTTGATCCCGCCGAGCGCGCGCTCGAGCTTGTCGCGGGCCCGGGTCAGCTCCAACAGCTCGCGCTTGGTCAACCCGCTCTGCTCGGTAGTGATGCGCTCGTCCAATTCGCGCAGCCGGCGGATCGACTGCGAGATCGTCTTGAAGTTGGTCAGCATGCCGCCGAGCCAGCGGTAGTTGACGTAATATTGGCCGCAGCGTTTGGCCGCCTCGGCGATCGGCTCCTGCGCTTGGCGCTTGGTGCCGACCAGCAGCACCCGGCCGCCGCCGGCGACCGCGTCGCGGATCGCCTGCAACCCCTGGTGCAGCATCGGTGCCGTCTGCTCGAGGTCGATGATGTGGATGCCGTTGCGCGCGCCAAAGATGTAAGGCGACATCTTCGGGTTCCAGCGCCGCGTGTGATGGCCGAAATGGACGCCGGCTTCGAGCAGCTGGCGCAAGGTGTAGGTTGGAAGCATGACGATTCCTTTTCCGGTTGAACCGCCGCAGGAGAAATCGCTGCCCTTTTGGCGAAGAGCCGGCGACACCGGAGCGGCCGCCCTGCGCGCGTGCGCCTGGGGCCACAGCCCTGCGTGAGGGTTACGAACAACGTTTACTTACGTCGCCGGGGGCTTTTTGACAAGGCCGGGCGCCCGGATAGGCAAACCTCGCCGGCGCACCCGATTCCGCTCGACGACAATGATGCTGTGAGCGACATAGTCCTCATCGAGGTCTCGGAGAACTTCGTGCAATCGAGTGATCACGTCCGCTTCGCTCCAATTGCCGCCACGAAATAAGATCAGACTAGGCTGAACTGCCGCGGCAAGCGCGAGCAAGCGAGGATAATCCAGGTCAGCGGTAAGCACTGTCCTCGATTCTTCGGTTGCCCGCGCCAGGATCTCCGTATCGGGAGCACGGTCAAGGTTTAGCTCAGCAGCGTGTACCGCGTCATGGCCCTGGGTGCGGAGCCATCGCGACAAGGCAGGCGAGAGCGGCATGTCGACGAGAAATTTCACCGCGCCAGTTCGATGCTCTCGTCCTCCGCCAGGAACGAGGCATAGCGCAGCGCCTCGTCGATATCCTGCGGTTCGAGGTAGGGATAGGCTGCCAGAACATCTTCACGAGTTTCGCCCGCCGCGAGCAGCCCGAGCAACCGAGCGACCGGGAACCTTAATCCACGGATACATGGCTTTCCGGTACAAACGGCCGGATCAATCGTGATAGTGGGAAACGGTGTAGTAGTTACCATCTGACCCGGACCCTAACGCGCCCGCCGGCAGGAGTGATGGCCGTGAGCGGAGAGGTCATCCGGGCAACGATCTCCTCCCCGGAACGAAGGGTCTCGGTGCCCCTCCAGGAGCCCTTCCGGCTCCGGACCTCGAGGTCAACAGAACTGCCGCAACCGGCCTTAGCTGCCCGGCAGATCACTGCCGGGATAGAGAACCGACCGCCCTGGTTCTGGACGACAGTTGAGAACTCAAGGTGATTTTTTCCGATTTCCGTCATATGCCACTTTGCCATGGCCTCCTCCGGGCAACTGACTCCAACACAGACGTGGGCGCAATCCGTATGAAATCAAGGCTTAGGGGCAAGTCGGCGAAAGCTTCTCCAATTTCATAAAGGTTTAAAGAATCCCGATCTCAGATGTCGTGGACGTCGACGATGCCGGGCAGTGACTTGACCGCGGCGCGCATGCGCGGGTCGACGCGGAAGCCGCCGGGGATCGTGATTTCAACTTCGCTCTCGTCGAGATCGAGCACGACCGAGACCCGCCCGCGGCCGGCGCCCTCGCGCCCGAACAGGTTTTTCAGATGCGCGAGCGCCCGCTCCTCACCCAGAAACACCCGCATCCCGGCTGCGGCGTGGGCGACGACATCGTCGAGCGGCTCGATCTTTTGCGCGCTGAGCCGCAGGCTGTCCTCCTCGCTGCGCACATCGACGGTGACGACGAGCGGCTGCCCTGCGTCGAACAGCGCGCGCGCCTCTCTCAGCATGTCGGCGAACAGGGTCACCTCGAAGATGCCGCTCGGGTCCGACATCTGGACAAAGGCGAAGCGGTTGCCGCGTGCGGACGTCCGTTCTTTGCGGCCGACGACGATGCCGGCGAGCCGGAACCGGGTGTTGCCGTTGGCGGCGAGCGCATTCGGCAAATCCGCCGCGCGCAGGATGCCGGCGCGTTCGAGGCTGCGGCCATAGGCGTCGAGCGGGTGGCTCGACAGGTAAAAGCCGATCGCGCCGAATTCATGCTGAAGTTTTTCGACCGGCGGCCAGTCGTCGATCAGCGGCAATGCCGGACGGTCGGCGAGGCCGAGGCCGAACAGGTTGCCTTGGCCATCCTGCCGCTCGCTCGCAGCCCGGCTCGCCTGACGCAGCAGCAATTCGGCGGCGGCGAAGGTCTGCGCCCGGTTGGGATCGAGCGCATCGAAAGCCCCGGCCTTCGTCAGGCTCTCGAATTGCCCGCGGTTGAAGGTCTTGGCGTCGAGCCGTTGCGCCAGGTCGAAGAGATCCTTGTACCGGCCGTTCCGGTCGCGCTCGCCGACCAGGACCTGCATCGCCTGGGCGCCGACCCCTTTGACCGCGGCGAGCGCGTAGCGGATCGCCGGTTTCCCGCTCTTGGGATCTTCCTCGACGGAAAAAGTCGGCTGCGAGCGGTTGACGTCGGGTGGCAGCAGGCGGATGCCGAGCCGCACGGCCTCCTGGCGAAACTGGTTGAGCTTGTCGGTGTTTCCCATGTCGAGAGTCATCGACGCGGCGAGGAACTCGACCGGGTAATTGGCCTTCAGGTAGGCGGTCTGATAGGCGATCAACGCATACGGCGCCGAATGCGATTTGTTGAAGCCGTAGCCGGAGAATTTCTCCATCAGGTCGAAGACCAGGTTCGCCTGCTCGTCGCCGATGCCGTTTTGCGACGCGCCGGCGACGAAATTCCCACGCTGCGCCGCCATTTCGGTCGCGTTCTTCTTGCCCATCGCCCGGCGCAGCAGGTCGGCGCTGCCGAGGCTGTAGCCGGCCATGAGCTGCGCGGCCTGCATCACCTGCTCCTGGTAGGTGAAGACGCCGAAGGTATCTTTTAGGATCGGCTCCAACAGCGGATGCGGGTAGCAAACCCGCTCCTCGCCGTTCTTGCATTTTATATACTTTGGAATGCTTTCCATCGGCCCCGGCCGGTAGAGCGCATTCATCGCGACGATGTCCTCGAAACGGTTCGGCTTTAGCTTGCGCAGACTGTCGCGCATGCCCGCACTTTCGAGCTGGAACACGCCGGTCGTGTCGCCGCGCGAGATCAGCTCATAGGTTTTGGCGTCGTCCAGCGGTAAATTTGCAAGATCGATTGCGACGCCGCGGGCGCGGAGCAGCGCGACCGCGTGGTGCAGCACATCGAGGGTCTTCAGCCCAAGAAAGTCGAATTTGACCAAGCCCGCGAGCTCGACCCATTTCATGTTGAACTGGGTCGCCGGCATTTCGGAGCGCGGGTCGCGGTACAAGGGCACCAATTCGGTCAACGGCCGGTCGCCGATCACCACGCCGGCGGCATGGGTCGAGGCATGGCGGTAGAGCCCCTCGAGCTTCAGCGCGATCTCGATCAGCCGTGCCACCGCCTCGTCGCCGTCGCGGGCCTGCTGCAGGGCGGGCTCGCCGGCGATCGCCTTCTCCAGCGTGACCGGGTGCGCCGGGTTGTTCGGCACGAGCTTGCACAGCTTGTCGACCTGCCCGTACGGCATTGCCAGCACCCGGCCGACATCGCGCAGCACCGCGCGCGCCTGCAATTTGCCAAAGGTGATGATCTGGGCCACGCGGTCGCGGCCGTATTTATGCTGGACGTAGCGGATCACCTCGTCGCGCCGGTCCTGGCAGAAGTCGATGTCGAAATCGGGCATCGACACGCGCTCGGGGTTGAGGAACCGCTCGAACAGCAGGCCAAAGCGCAGCGGGTCGAGATCGGTGATCGTCAGCGCCCAGGCGACGACCGAGCCGGCGCCCGAGCCGCGCCCCGGCCCGACCGGTATGCCCTCGCGCTTCGCCCATTGGATAAAGTCGGCGACGATCAGGAAATAGCCGGCAAACCCCATCTGGATGATTACGCCGAGCTCGAATTCGAGCCGCTCGCGATAGGGCCGGACTTCTGCGGCGCCATGCCCGAGCTTTGCCAGCCGGGCGTCGAGACCGGCCAGTGCCGCGCGGCGCAACGCGGCCTCCTCGCTGTCGCCTTCGGCGATCGGGAAGGCCGGCAGGATCGGCTGGCGCGGTTGCGGAACAAACGCGCAGCGCCGCGCGACGACGAGCGTGTTGTCGCAGGCCTCGGGCAGGTCGGCGAAGACCTCGCGCATCTCGGCTGCCGGCCGGAAATAATGATATGGCGTGAGCCGCTTGCGGTCGTTGTCGGCGACCGCCTTGCCCTGCGCGATGCATAAGAGGGCGTCGTGCGCGTCATAGAAATCGCAGTCGGGAAAATAGGCGTCGTTGGTGGCGACGAGCGGCACATCGTGGCGATAGGCGAGGTCGATCAGGCCGGGCTCGCTGCGTGCGTCCTCGGAGCCGCCGTGGCGCATCAGCTCGATATAGAGCCGGCCGGCAAACACCGTCTTCAGTCGGGCGAGAACAGCTTCGGCAGCTTCGTCTTGCCCATCGGCAAGCAGCCGGCCGACCGGTCCCTTGGCACCGCCGGCGAGGCAGATCAGCCCGTCACTGGCCGCGGCGATCTCGGCAAGGCTCACCGCCGGCGCGGCGGCGCCGTCGCCGTCGAGAAAGGAGCGGCTGACCAGCGCCAAAAGATTGCGGTAGCCGGTCTCGTTCTGCACCAGCAGCACCAGCCTGTCGGGTTCGGCGTTCGGCCGCGCCAGCGCGCCGGTGCCGCGGCAGCCCTCCTCACGCGCAGCCAGCGCCACCTCGCAACCGATGATCGGCTGCACTCCGGCGGCGGCGCAGGCTGTAGCGAATTCGAGCGCGCCAAACATATTGCCGCTGTCGGTGATCGCTACCGCCGGCATCCGCTCGCCCTTGCAGCGCAGGGCAAGGTCCTTGACCGTGATCGCCCCTGACGACAGCGAATACGCGGTGTGGACGCGCAGATGGACAAAATCGGCTAGGAGGGCCATCACGGCATTATTGCATCCCGGCGCGGCGAATTCACCGCCGCTCCCAACCCGACGCGCTTCTCGGCGTTTTCCAGCTTGATCGCAATGCCTTGGCGCCATGGCCCTGCTGCCCGACCGATGGCTCGGTAGCAACGGCACGATCCAGACATCCCGCCCTCGGCTTTAAATGGCGGAAATAGAATAATGAAAACATGGCATTAGAGAGGCCCATCGTTTGCCGAATCGCGCATACCGAGGCTGGTTGACGCAGATGAAGGCGGCGGATGGGCGATTGTCAGTCGAGCTGCCGCAGCTTCCCGTCTTCGAGGGCGACGATGCGGTCGAGGCGGCGGGCGAGGTCGAGGTTGTGGGTGGCGACCAGCGCCGCAAGCCCGGTGCGGCGGACAAGCTCGACGAGCGTGCTCATGACCCCGTCGCCGGTGGCGTGATCGAGATTGCCGGTCGGCTCGTCGCCGAGCAAAAGCTTCGGGTCGTTGGCGAGCGCGCGGACGATCGCGACGCGCTGCTGCTCGCCCCCCGAGAGCCGCGCCGGCCGATGCCCCGCTCTGGACGCGAGACCGACCCCGGCCAGCAACGCGGTCGCCTTCTCGCGCGCCCGCGCCCGGCCCACGCCCGCGATCATCTGCGGCAGCATGACGTTTTCGAGCGCCGAAAACTCCGGGAGCAGATGGTGGAACTGGTAGACAAAGCCCAATTCGCTACGGCGCAGCAGGGTGCGGCGCTCGTCCGAGAGGCCGCCGCAATCCTCGCCGCCGATTACGACCGCGCCCCCGTCCGGGCGTTCGAGCAGCCCGGCGAGGTGTAACAAGGTCGACTTGCCGGCGCCCGACGGTCCGACCAGCGCCACGATTTCGCCCGGCTGCAAGGCGAGGCCGATGCCATCGAGCACCACGATCTCGGCGCCGCCGCTCTTGAAGACGCGGCGCACCCCGCGCAGCTCCAACGCCGGCGCGATCTCGCCGGAGCCTCCGTCGGCTTTCCCCCTCGCCCCCTTGGGGGAGAGGGTCGGGGTGAGGGGGTGATTTACGCGGTCGGCTGCAGCGCTGCCCCCCTCACCCTGCCCTCTCCCCCCAGCGGGGGGAGAGGGAGTTTTAGGCGAAGGGTCTTTTTCGAAGGCGACCATCACTCGTAGCGCAACGCCTCGACCGGATCGAGTCGTGCCGCGCGCCAGGATGGGTAGAGAGTGGCGAGAAACGACAAGACCAGCGCCATGACCACGACCGTCGCGACTTCGCTTGTGTCGATCCGCGCGGGGATGCGGGTGAAGAAATAGATCTCGGCCGAGAACAAATTCACGCCGACGACGTTTTGAACAAACTCGCGGATCGCCTCGATGTTGCGGGTAAAGGCGACCCCAAGCGCCAGACCCGCCAAGGTGCCGACGACGCCGATGCTGGCGCCCGACAGCATGAAGATGCGCAGGATCATGCCGCGCGAGGCGCCCATCGTGCGCAGGATCGCGATGTCGCGGCCCTTGTCCTTCACCATCATGATCATGCTCGAAATGATGTTGAAGGCGGCAACGACAATGATCAACGTCAGGATCAGAAACATCACGTTGCGCTCGATCTCGACGGCGTTGAACAGGCTCGAATTGGCCTGCTGCCAGTCGACGATGCGCACGCGGCCGTTAAAGGCGGCGTCGATCGCGCCGGCCTGGTCGCGCACCCGGTCCGGATCGGCGACAAAAACCTGCAGGTCGGTTACCGCATCGGGCAGCCGGAAAAACAGCTGGGCGGCGGCGAGCGGGGCGTAGATGAAGCTGTTGTCGTACTCGTACATGCCGACGTCGAACAGCGCCGCGACGTGGTAGGTCTTCAGCCGCGGCATCGTGCCGAAGGCGGTGGCGGTTCCCTGCGGCGAGATTACCGTGACCCGGCCTCCGACCCCGACCCCGAGGCTCTGCGCCAGGCGATAGCCGATTGCGATGCCGTCGTCGCTGAAATCGGCGAGCGAGCCGGCGAGGACATGCCCCGAGACGAGGCGCAGCGCTTTCAGGTCCTCGGGCCGGATGCCGTGCACCAGCGCGCCCGCGGCACCCCGGTCGGTCGTCGCCATGACCTGGCCCTCGACGATCGGGATCGCGGCGGCGACGCCGGGAATACGCTCGACTTTTTTTGCCGCGGTCTCGTAGTCTCCGAGCGGCCCGGAGGCGGCATAGACGCCGAGATCGCCGTTCAAGCCGAGGATGCGGCCCATAAGGTCGGCGCGGAAGCCGTTCATCACCGACATCACGATGATCAGGGTGGCGACGCCGAGCGCTATCCCGAGCAGCGAAAAGATCGCGATGACCGAGACGAAGCCCTCCTGCCGCCGCGCCCGCAGATAGCGGAACGCGACCATCCGCTCAAAGGTGTTGAAGATCACGGGAGCCGATGCGCCGAATGCCAGCGGAAAAGAGCGCGGGTTGTTGCCGATGCGGCCAAGCGGGCCGTCCGACGAACGGCACCCTAGGACGCGGCGGCGAGATCGCTTGTGCCGCGGCGAAAATCGCCGGTATCGTTGCGGCCGGACAAGAACGCCTTGATGTTGCGCGCCGCCTGGCGCAGCCGCTGACGGTTCTCGACCAGTGCTATGCGGACGAAGCCTTCGCCGTATTCGCCAAAGCCGATCCCCGGCGACACCGCGACATTGGCGCGCTCAAGCAGCAATTTGGAAAAGGCGAGGCTGCCGATCGCGCGGAACTGCGGCGGGATCGGCGCCCAGGCAAACATCGTCGCTTCCGGCTCCGGGATCTCCCAGCCGGCCTGGCGCAGCCCGTCGACCATCACGTCGCGCCGCGCCTGATAGCGCGCGCGGGTCTCGGCGATACATTCCTGCGGGCCGTTCAGCGCCGCCGTCGCCGCCACCTGGATCGGGGTAAAGGCGCCGTAGTCGAGATAGGATTTGACCCGCGACAAGGCGGCGATCAGCCGCTCGTTGCCGACCGCAAAGCCGATGCGCCAGCCCGCCATCGAATAGGTCTTGCTGAGCGAGGTGAATTCGACCGCTATGTCGCGCGCCCCCGGCACTTCGAGAATTGACGGCGGCGGCTTGCCGTCGAAATAGATTTCGGCATAGGCGAGGTCCGACAGCACGACGATGTCGTGGCGGCGGCAGAACGCGATGATCTCGCCATAAAAGTCGAGGTCGACGGTCTGCGCGGTCGGGTTGGCGGGAAAGTTCAGCACGATCGCCAATGGTGCGGGAATGCTGTGCCGCACCGCCTTTTTCAGCTCGGCGAGAAAATCGAATTCGGGGCCGACCGGAACATGGCGCACCGAGGCTCCGGCCATGATAAAGCCGAAGGCGTGGATCGGATAGCACGGGTTCGGCACCAGGACGATGTCGCCTGGCCCGGTGATCGCCTGCGCCAGATTTGCCAACCCCTCCTTTGACCCGAGGGTAACGATGACCTCGCGCTCGGGGTCGACCTCGACATTAAAGCGCCGGGCGTAGTAGCCGGCGCAGGCGCGGCGCAGCCCGGGGATGCCGCGCGACACCGAATAGCCGTGGGTCTTGGGGTTTTGCACCGCCTCGACGAGCTTGGCGACAATATGCGCCGGGGTCGGACCGTCGGGGTTGCCCATGCCGAGGTCGATCACGTCGCGCCCGGCGGCGCGCGCCTTTGCCTTCAGCGCGTTGACTTCGCTGAAGACGTACGGAGGCAGGCGCTTGATGCGGTAGAAATCCTCGGGCATGGCGGCTCGGCGGCTGTGGACACGCGCCTTTTAGCCCCGCGCAAGGATTTTGGCGAGCACGATGGTGGGCGCCGCCGCTCTGGATCGGGACGGGACCCCCGCCACCGGCGGCTATTGCGGGCGGCGTGCCGTTACCAGCAGCACCGTCGACGACAATGTCGTCTTGCCGCCGCCGGCATTGGCGGCAAAGGCTTCCTCGATGTCGCGCCGGATCGCCTGCCGCGTCGCCTCGTCGGGCTTCTTTTCGTCGATCAGCCGGCCGGAGGGGCCCATGATGCAGGCGTGCTCGGCCTCCTCTTGCGGCGCCGAGGTGAAGATGTCCGGGTGCTCGGGCGCCACCGCGATGTCGGCAAACCCGGCCTTGCCGAGAAAATCGCGCACGTAACCGGGGTCGGCGAACGCCATCGGGCCGGGGGCGCGCGGCGGCCTCGGCTCGGGGGCGCCGAGATGGCGCAACGCCACACGGTATGGGACGAGCCAATGCTCGTTCTCGTCGAGCGGACCCCAGCAGGCAAAGCACAGTCGGCCGCCGGAACGGACCGCGGCGGCGAGGTTGGTAAAGGCCGCGGCCGGGTCGGCGAAAAACATGACGCCGAAGCGCGAGGTGACTAGGTCGAACCGGCCCGGATCGAATTGATGGGTCTGCGCGTCGGCCTCGACCAGCGAGACGTTGCGCAACCCCGATTCGGCGAGGCGTTTGCGCGCCCCCGCCAGCATCGCGCTCGAAATGTCGGCGCCGGTGACGGCGCCGCGCTCGCCGAGCGCCTCGGCCAATGGGGCGGTATAGGCGCCAGTGCCGCAGCCGATCTCCAAGACGCGTTCGCTGCTCGTCACGCCGGAGTGACGCAGCAGCAGGTCGTTGACGGCCCGCACGCGGCGCTCGACAAAGCCTTCGAGCCCGACCCAGCGCGGACCCGCCACGGTGTTCCAGTAGTCGCGCTGCGCGGTGTTGGCGATCGTCGCCTCGGCCATCTCGAAACTCCTCGCGGTTCGGTCCGACAAACGCCGGGAGCGCCGTCTTCGATTGCGCCCGGCCGATTTTCCGCGCTCGGCGTTAGCTCCACGCCGGCCGGCCTTCGCCGGCGGCAAGTCTCCCACCGGAGCGGCGGCCGCGCAATTCGGATTCACCCGAGAGGCGCGGTGTTGTCCGTGGCGGCGACGGATTCCCGACCAGACGATTTCTCAATCAAGGGCATTGGCAGAATGTCGAGTGAAAACCTTCACATACCGCGCGAGCAGCTGTCGCCGGAGGCGCGCCTGCTGCACTACGCGATCGTCTCGCTGAAAGAGGAGCTGGACGCCGTCGACTGGTATCGCCAGCGCGCCGACGACAGCGAGGACGAAGCCCTGAAAGAGGTGCTGCTGCACAACATGCGCGAGGAGATCGAGCACGCGGCGATGCTGCTCGAATGGCTGCGCCGCAACAATGCCGACTTCGCGCGCACATTCGAGACGTATCTGTTCACCCAGGCGCCGCTGACCGCGATCGAAACCGCGGACGAAAAAGGCAGCGGCGCACCGCCGACCGTCGCCCGGCCGCGCGACGACCTCGGCTTTACGATCGGCCCGATGCGGGGGAGATAGCGATGGATTATTTCAATCGCGAACAGGCGCACCTTCCCGACACCTTGTGGACGGCGATCGACGAGGCCGCGGCCAAAGCCGCCCGCGAGCTGCTGACCGCCCGCCGCTTTCTCGATGTCGAGGGGCCGTTCGGGGTCGGTCTGACCGCAATCGAGGCCGGCAACGACGAGTTCCGCCATCCCGAGCGCGGCGCCGCCGGCCTGGTGATCAGCCGCACTGTCCCGGTGCCGATGCTGCGGCAAAGCTTTCAGCTCAGCATCCGCCGCGTCGCCGCCCATGTCGAAAACGGCCAGGCGGTCAATCTGAGCCCCGTACAGGCCGCGGCCGAGGCGGTCGCCGCCGGCGAGGAGCACATGGTCTATTCGGGCCAGCCCGATTTCGGGCTGCCCGGGCTGTTGACGGTCGACGGACGGCAGCACATCGAGGGCGGCGACTGGTCGGCGCTCGACCGCGCTTTGCAGGACGCGCTCGCCGCCGCGACCGAGCTCGACGAGCGCGGGTTTCGCGGACCCTACAGCCTGGCGCTGGCGCCGGCGCTCTACAACGCGCTGTTCCGCCTCTACCCCGGCACCGAGGTGCTGCAGCTCGAGCATCTGCGGCGGCTGTGCACCGGCGGCATCTACAAGGCGAGCATCGCCGGCGGGGTCATGGTCGACCCGCGCGCCGGCGTATTGGTTGTCGGTCAGGATTTGCGCTCGGGCTATGCCGGCAATGACGGCATGCACTATCAGCTTTATGTCAGCGAGAGCATCGCGCTGCGCATCGACGAGCCCGAGGCGATCTGCACGCTGGCGGTCCGCATGTGACCACCGCCGGCCGATTCGGCCGGCCGATGCCCGCAAAAAGGCGCCTCTGCCTTGTAGGACAAGGGGAGGTGCCGCCGCGCGCCCGAATGCGCTAATATTAAGAGCCAGCGCAATCATCGGGGATGCAGCGGGCGCAGGGGATGGGATCAGAGCCAGCGAACACCGAACGCGCCGCAGCGCCGGGCGTCCCGTATCTGGAGCGCGCACGCGAGCTTGGCCCTGAGCTCGCACGGGCCGGTGCGGCGATCGAGCGCGGCCGCGAATTGCCCGAGCCAGTGGTCGAGGCCCTGGCCCGGCGCGGACTGTTCCGCCTGCTGCTGCCGCGCTCGTTGGGCGGCGCCGAACTGCCGCCTGCGGCCTATGTGCCGGTCATCGAGGAAATTGCGAAACACGACGCCAGCACCGCCTGGTGCCTTGGCCAAGCCTGTGGCTGCTCGATGACCGCGGCCTATCTCGCACCCGAGGCGGCGCGCGAAATCTTTGGCGGCCCGCGCGGCATCGTCGCCTGGGGACCGCCGGGGCCCGCCGAGGCGCGCGCCGCGCCCGGCGGCTACCGGCTGACCGGGACATGGAGCTTTGCCAGCGGCAGTCATCACGCGACTTGGCTCGGCGCCCATGTCGCGGTCTTCGCCGAGGACGGAACCCCGCGGCTGCGCCCCGACGGCAGCCCGGTCTTTCGCACCCTGCTGTTCCCCAAGGCCAGCACGGCGATGACCGACACTTGGCATGTGGTCGGCCTACGCGGCACCGGCAGCGACACCTACACCGTCAGCGATCTGTTTGTGCCGGACGACCATACCGTCGAGCGCGGCGCCGCGGCGGTCCCGCGCGAGCCGGGGCTGCTCTACGCCTTCAGCAGCAGCAACGTCTATTCGGCGGGTTTTGCCGGAGTGGCGTTGGGCGTCGCCCGCGGCATGCTCGACGCCTTTGTCGACCTCGCCCGCGACAAGATCCCGCGCGGCGCCAGGCGCAGCCTGCGCGACAACAATGTGATCCAGGCGCAGACCGCCCAGTCGGAGGCGCGGATCGGCGCGGCGCGCGCCTTTCTGCTGCGCTCGCTCGACGACATCTGGCAGCAGGCGGCGCGCACCGGCCGACTCAGCCTTGACCACAACACGACGATCCGGCTTGCCTCGACCTGGGCGATCCACCAGGCGCGCGACGCCGTCGACACGCTCTACCATGCCGCCGGGGCGACTGCGATCTTTGAGGAAAACCCGTTCGAGCGCCGGTTTCGCGACATCAACACGGTGGTGCAGCAATATCAGGGCCGCCAATCTCATTTCGAGACGGTCGGCCAAGTGCTGCTCGGGCTCGGGCCCGAGAGCGCGATGTTTACGTTTTAGCGCGGACCGCAGGACCGTGCAGGAGCCACTTTCCTTCACCGCCGAGAAAACGCCGGGCGTTGCCGGCCCCCCGGCGGCGCGCCGGCATTGGGCGCTCGACGACATTCCCTGGCAGGCGATCCGGCACGACACGGTCGCGGGCAGCGAGGCGCTGTTCTACATGGTTGCGGCGGCATCGTTGATGGAGAGCGCCACCGACCTCTACACCGCAAACCTGATCGAATACTTCGCCGGCGACGACGAGATTACCTTGTGGCTCAGAGACAATTGGCTGCCCGAGGAATTGCAGCACGGCCGCGCCTTGCGCCGCTATGTCGAGACCGCGTGGCCGGACTTTCCCTGGGACCGCGTCCGGGCCGGGTTCATCGAGGAATTCCGGTCGTTTTGCGACGAAGCGCTGGAAAAGGCGCGAGGGCTGGAGATGGCGTCGCGCTGCGTCGTCGAGATGGGGACCGCCAGCTTCTACACCTGTCTGTCGCGCGCCAGCCCGGAGCCGGTGCTGGCTCTGCTAACTCGTCGGATCGCCGAGGACGAGGTCCGCCACTACAAGCACTTCTACCGTTTTTTCCGCAAATACAGTGCGATCGAGCGGCCGCGCCGGCGTGAGGTGGCGCCGGCTTTGTGGCGGCGGCTGCGCATGACCGGCGGCGAAGACCGGCTCGTCGTGCTCAAGCACGTCCACGCCGCGCGTCAGCCTCGGGTCCGGTTCGACGCCCAAGTCTACGGTCAGGTCCGCCGTCAGTGCCGCGATTTGATGCGCCCCTACTTCCCGGTCGAAATGAGCATCCGCATGTTGCTGAAGCCGCTCGCTCTCGGCCCGCGCACACAGCGACTGACGGTGCCGGTGCTGACCGCGCTCGCCCGGCGCAACGTACCGTAATGCGCTCACCGGGAAGTTCTGCCGATCAAATCTCTTAGCACTTTCCCGGCGCAGGCCGGCCATGAGGAAAAACTCCACAGCAAGTTTGTCATTCCGGGATGCCCCAACGGGGCAAGCCCGGAACCCATGCACACCGTCCTCGGCCATGAATAATCGGTGTCCGTGCGAACTTGTCGCAATCCGTGTTCATAGGTTCCGGGCTCCGGCTCCGCCGGCCCCGGAATGACCGGGGGGTGCCGACCAATGCCGCTCCACGTCTATTAGCTGGCCAGCCGCAGGTATGGGACGCTTTACCTCGGCATCACAAGCGATCTCGCGCGCCGCGTCCACCAACACAAAACCAAAGCGGCATCCGGCTTCACTGCGCAATATAGCGTCGATCGCCTCGTATGGTTCGAGACTTAGCCGCGGCGTCGTTCGGGCAGGTCGCCATCGGGCAGCGCGACAAAGATCAGCACCGCGAGGATCGTCAGGTAAAAGCGGAACACCGGCTCCTGCCCTTTCCACAGCGGCGACTGCCACATCGAAAACCACTCGCCGCCGACCACCATAAATCCGAAAAACCACACGGCAAAGCCGAGCGTCGCGCCGATCACGACAAAGCGCTTGGCCTGATCGAAGCGCGCGCCGGCGGAGCGCAGACGGCGGGCGAGGGCAATCGCCGCCGCCGCCAGGGCGAGCCCGGTCAACCCCTCGCCGGCAATAATCAGCGCATAGCCGGCCTGCCACAACCCGGGCGAGGTAATGCGGCGATAGAGCAGCGCGTTCTTCGGGAACGTCGTGTCCATGCTCATTACATGGCGCACAAAGGCAAAGTTCGTGTCGTAATCGGTCAAATTGTCAAACGCGACGAGCAGCGCGAAGACGGCGAGGCAGGCGACCATGATTAATTTGGCGACCCGCGCTTCGATCATTGTCGCTGACGCAGTCGACAGCGGCGCGGCGCGGCGTGCTGGCTGCGGCGCCGCAACCGGCTCGATTATGAAGGCTCAGGCGGTGAGCACTTCCAGAAGGTGGCCGTTCGGGTCGCGGAAATAAAACCCGCGGCCGCCATGGCGGTGGTTGATCGCCATGTCCTCGGCCGAGCGCGGGCCGCTGCCATAGGCGATGCCTTCGTTCAGAACCCGGCCGTAGATCCCGTCGAACTCGCCCTCGCTGACCTTGAACGCGTAGTGATGCCGCTCGAACTGGTCCCAATTGTCAAAGTCGATGGTCAGCTCGTCGTTGATCCGCACCGGCGCGAAATGCGATACCGCGCCGCCGTATTCAAGACCGAAGATCCGGGCGAAAAATCGCGCCGATTCTTCCTTGTCGCGCGCCGGAACGATCGTGTGGTCGAGGTGGATCGTCATCACTGCCTCCATGCGTTCTTTTGACTAAGATGCGCTTCGCCGCCGGCTTCGACAAGCGTAGGCGGCGCGGACCGTGATCGATTAGCGTCGCCGTTTCGCCCGCACCGTTTTCCCGCGCGCGGTTTTCGGCTACACCCGCCCTATGTCGCTGATGCGTTCCGTGGCCACGGTCGGCTCCTACACCTTGGTCAGCCGGGTCATGGGTTTTGTCCGCGACATCCTGACGGCGGCGTTGCTCGGCGCCGGGCCGGTGGCGGACGCCTTTTTTGTCGCCCAGCGTCTGCCGAACCTGTTCCGCAGCCTGTTCGCCGAGGGTGCGTTCAGCGCCGCCTTTGTCCCGCTGTTCGCCGGGACGATGGCGGTGCATGGCAAGCCGACGGCGCGCGCCTTCGCCGAGGACGCGCTTGCGGTGCTGCTCGCCGCCCTGTTGATCTTCGTCCTCCTCGGCGAGATCTTCATGCCCTGGGTCATGCGGGTGATTGCACCCGGCTTTGGCGACGACCCCGCCAAATTTGCGCTCGCCGTCGACCTCGCCCGCATCACCTTTCCCTATCTGTTGTTTATCGCTTTGGTGGCGCTGCAAGGGGGCGTGCTGAACTCGGTCGACCGCTTTGCCGCCGCCGCCGCCACACCCACCCTGTTGAACCTGTTCCTGATCGCGGCCCTGTTGCTGATGCGGCGGTTTGGCTGGCATGACGGACGGGCCCTCGCCTGGGCGGTGACCGCCGCCGGGCTGGCACAGTTTTTGTGGCTGATGTTTTCCTGCGCCCGCGCCGGGCTTGCGTTGCGGCTGCCGCGCCCGCGCCTGACCGCGGAGGTACGCCGCACCTTGGCGATCATGGGGCCGGGAGCGATCGGCGCCGGGGTGACCCAGGTCAATTTGTTGATCTCGACCGCGCTCGCCTCGTTTCTGCCGGGCGGCTCGGTGTCGTATCTCTATTACGCCGACCGGCTGAACCAGTTGCCGCTCGGCGTCGTCGGCATCGCCGTCGGCACCGCGATCCTGCCGCCCTTGTCGCGGCAATTGCGGCTCGGCGAAAACGCCGCCGCGATAACGACGCAAAATCGCGGGCTCGAATTGGCATTGCTGCTGACCTTGCCGGCGGCGGTGGCGCTCGCCGTCTTGGCGCAGCCGATCCTCGCGGGGCTGTTTCAGCGCGGCGCCTTTGGCCCGGCCGACACCGCTGCGACCGCGGCGGCGCTCGCCGCCTACGCCGCCGGACTGCCGGCGTTTGTCCTGGTCAGGGTGCTGGCACCCGCGTTTTTCGCCCGTCACGACACCGCGACACCGGTAAAGGTCGCGGTCGCGGCGATGGCGGTCAACCTCGCCCTGACTTTGACCCTTATGCAGTTTCTGGCGCATGTCGGGATCGCGCTGGCGACGAGCTGCGCCGGCTGGCTCAACGCGCTCGCTCTGCTCGGATTGCTCATCCGGCGCGGACATTTCCGGCTCGATGCGCGCGCCCGCCGCAACCTGCCGCGCGTCGCTCTCGCAGCGCTCGGCATGGGCGTCGTGCTGATGCTGCTGCGGACTGCCCTCGCTCCCGCTCTCTCCGGGGCGGCGCTGATACGGGTCGCGGCCTTGACCGGACTTTGCGGCGCCGGGCTTGCCGCATTTGCGGTGCTGGCGCTGGCGCTCGGCGTCGCCGACTGGCGCGGCTTATGGGGACGATTGCGCCGCCAACCGGCTTGACCCGTCCCCGATCTCGGCGATAACACGCGCGATGAACCGTATCTTTTCCGGCGTCCAGCCGACCGGCAACCTGCATCTCGGAAATTACCTCGGCGCCATCCGCAACTGGGTGGCGTTGCAGAATGATTACGAGTGCATCTTTTGCATCGTCGACCTGCACGCGCTGACCCTGCCGCAGGACCCGGCCGAATTGCGCGCCTCGACCCGCGAGGTTACCGCCGCCTACATCGCCTCAGGGATCGACCCCGAGCGCTGCATCATCTTCAATCAGAGCATGGTCTCGGCGCACGCGGAGCTCGCCTGGCTGCTCGCCTGCCTGACCCCGCTCGGCTGGCTCAACCGGATGACCCAGTTCAAGGAAAAAGCCGGCAAGCAGCGCGAAATGGCGGGGCTCGGCCTTTACTCGTATCCGGTGCTGATGGCCGCCGACATCCTCGTCTACAAGGCGACCCACGTCCCGGTCGGCGAAGACCAGAAGCAGCATCTGGAGCTGTCGCGCGACATCGCCGGGGCGTTCAACCGCCGCTATGAGCGCGACTTTTTCCCGTTGCCCGAGCCGCAGATCTTTGGCACGGCGACGCGGGTCATGAGCCTGCGCGACGGCACCAAGAAGATGTCGAAGTCGGACACATCGGATTATTCCCGCATCAACATGACCGATGATTCCGACTTGATCGAGTTGAAAATCCGCCGCGCCAAGACCGACCCCGAGCCGTTGCCGGGGACCATCGCCGATCTCGAGCGCCGCCCCGAGGCCGACAACCTGATCGGCATCTACGCAGCACTCGCGGGCGGGTCGCGGGATGAAGCGCTCGCCCATTTTGCCGGCCGCAATTTCTCCGAATTCAAGGAAGCGCTGTCGGAGCTGTCGGTCGAGGTATTGGGACGGATCGGCGGCGAAATGCGGCGCCTACTGGCCGATCCCGGCTATATCGACGGGGTATTGCACCATGGCGCCGAACGCGCCCATGCGATCGCCGACCCGGTGCTGCGCGAGGCGCAGGAGATCAGCGGGCTGCTGCGCCCGTGAGGTTGGGGCGCTATTGATGCGGGCCGACACTGCGGAGGTGCGCTGCCTCGGGGTTGAATCGTCGATCGGCACCGCCCATGCTGTAGACCGCGCTGTTGTTAATCTCCCTCGATGGAGCCGCCGATGTTCATCCAGACCGAGCAGACCCCGAACCCGGCGACCCTGAAGTTTCTTCCGGGACGCGCGGTGATGAACCGAGGGACGGCAAACTTTACCGAGGCGAAAGCGGCGGGCGCGTCGCCGTTGGCCGAGCGGCTGTTCTCGTTGCCCGATGTCGCCGGCGTGTTTTTCGGCGCCGACTTCATCACCGTGACCAAGGGGGATGACGGCGACTGGTATCAGCTGAAACCGGCGATCCTCGCGGTCATCATGGAGCATTTCACCGCCGGCCGTCCGGTGTTCGCCGCCGGCAACGGCGAAGGTGACGCGCCCGAGGCCGACGAGGACGAGGACGAAATCGTTTCGCAGATCAAAGAATTGCTCGAGACCCGGGTGCGTCCGGCGGTGGCGCAGGACGGCGGCGACATCATCTTTCACGATTTCGAGGACGGCGTCGTCTACCTGCACATGCAGGGCTCGTGCTCGGGTTGTCCGAGCTCGACCGCAACCCTTAAGGCCGGCATCGAAAACATGCTGCGGCACTACATCCCGGAAGTGAGCGAGGTCCGCGCCATCTGATATCGCGGCGGGACCGCCCGACGGAGCCGCCAAAGGAACCGGCCTGCCCGACACCGACCCGCTGATCCTCGCTCTCGACTCGGCGGGCAGCGCCTGCTCGGTCGTGATCGCCGCCGGCGCCGAACCGCTGGCGCTGCGGCACATGGAAATGCTGCACGGCCAGGCCGAGGCGCTGCTGCCGATGGTCGATGCGGCGATGCGCGAGGCTGGGCTCGCGCCGGCGGCAATCGACTGCGTCGCGGTCACCACCGGCCCGGGCAGCTTTACCGGGATCCGGGTCGGGATTGCCGCGGCGCGCGGGATCGCCCTTGCCCGCGATCTGCCGCTGGTCGGGGTCACCAGCTTCATCGCCGCCGCGGCGACGGCAGTGGCCCCGGCCGACGCTGTTCTGCTGGTAGCGCTCGAGAGCCGCCGCGCCGATTTCTACGTCCAGCTGTTCGACCGCGCTGGTTTACCTCTGCGCGAGCCGGCGGCGGTGCTGCCGGAAGCGCTCGTCGCGGCCGTCGATCTCGCCGCCGTGGGACGGCCGCTGACAATCGTCGGTGACGCGGCGGTGCGCGCCGCCGGCGTGCTTGGCGCCCGTACCGGCTTGGCCGTCCTCGAAAACGCGCCGCCGCCCGTGGTCGGCCTGGCCGCTGCCGCCCTGCGGCGATGGCGGGACGGGGAGCGCGACGGTCCGGTCGCGCCGCTCTACCTGCGGCCGCCGAACGTCACCCTTGCTGCTGCTCCTCGCATGCCGGCGCGCCGGTGAGCCGCCGCCTCGAGCCGGTGACGCCGGAAGCGTCGGAATTCCTCGCAACCCCGCTGTCGCAGCTGCACCGCGCCTGTTTTCCGGACGACCCGTGGCCGCCGCGGGCGATTGCCGACATCATCGCGGTCTCCGGTTTTTTCGGCCGAATTGCCTGGCAGGACGACGAGCCCGCGGGATTGGCGCTGGCCCAGGGCCTTGTCGGGG
Organism: uncultured Alphaproteobacteria bacterium; assembly: GCA_963712825.1. Lineage (GTDB taxonomy): Bacteria > Pseudomonadota > Alphaproteobacteria > ATCC43930 > CGMCC-115725 > AP-15. The sequence continues at coordinate 848,051 of CAVQJP010000016.1, read as the reverse complement.
AATGCGAAATTTTGACCCTCGGTGTCCTCCCCGAGCGCCGGCGGGCGGGCCTCGGGTCGGCGTTGCTGGCGGCGCTTGTCGAGGAGTTGCGCCACCGTGGGGCGCGAACCCTGTTTCTCGAAGTCGCCGAGGACAATTCCGCGGCCCGAGCGCTCTATGCCGCAAGCGGGTTTGTACAAATCGGCCGTCGGACCAATTACTATCGCGGTGCTGCCGGCCTCGTCGACGCTTTGGTCCTGCGACTCTTGCTCTCCACTTGAGTTCGCAATAGGCGGCTCTCTACGTCGTTCGCCACAACCAATCATCCACGCCGACATACCCAAGATTGCAAGAAATTAGTTGACGAGCGGATTGCCTCACCCCTGTTCGTTACTTATATTCGGAGATGAGCCGTACCGTGGGACCCGCGAAATGACCAACTCCGATCAAAACAGTGATTTGCTGGCACTGACGACCGAAATCGTCTCCGCGCACGTTTCCAACAATACAGTCTCTGTCGGTGATTTGCCGCAGCTGATCAACCAAGTGTACCATTCGCTGGCCAATATCGGCAGCATGCCGACAGCACCGGCGGAACGGCCGCAGCCGGCCGTGCCAGTAAAAAAATCGGTATTTGCCGACTACATCGTATGTCTGGAAGACGGCAAGAAGCTCAAAATGCTAAAGCGTCATTTGAAGACGGCATACAACATGTCGCCGGAAGCTTATCGCGAGCGCTGGGGATTGGGTGCCGATTATCCGATGGTGGCGCCGAACTATGCTCGCCAGCGCAGCCGTCTCGCCAAGGAGATCGGGCTCGGAACCCGAGCGCGCCGCCCGCGGGCCTGAGCGCAGCCTCGGTCCGGCGATTGCCCGTGAGGCTGCCGGTCATTGGATCGAAGGTTATTGCGGACGTAGGCTCGCCTTCCGGTTTGCGCTATAGTGCCGGCGGACGCTCATGATGGAGAGCGGATGATCTCGCGGCTGGAGCAGCTCTGCCTCGACAAAGGCCTCAAGATGACCGAGCAGCGGCGGGTCATTGCGCGGGTGCTGTCGGAATTGGTCGACCATCCGGATGTCGAGCAGGTCTACCGGCGCGCCACCGCGATCGACCCGCACATCAGCATCGCCACAGTCTATCGCACGGTCCGGCTGTTCGAGGAGGCCAGCATTCTCGCGCGCCATGATTTTGGCGACGGCCGATCGCGCTACGAGGAAATGCCGAACGATCATCATGACCATTTGATCGACCTGCAATCGGGCCGGGTGATCGAGTTCCGCAACGAGGAGATCGAAACCTTGCAGCGCGCCGTCGCCGACCAGCTCGGTTATGATCTCGTCGGCCATCGCCTCGAGCTCTATGCGATCCCGCGCGCCAACAAGCCCGGACGCGACATGGAATGACGCTCCCGCGCGTATCTGGTGCGGCGGTCCGACGGGAATACCGTCGATGATGGTCCGGCGGTTGGCGTCTGCTGCTTTCCTCGGGCGCGGTCGCGTCGCGTGATCGGCGGCGCGGCCCTCGGTCCGTGCAGCCGCGGGCTCAGATCCGCCTCGGCTTCGCCGCCGGCTCGGGTCGTCGATCTGTCGTCGGGTCCGCTGCAGGTCCGTCTCGCCGAGTGCGACGCCGACATCGACGCGGCGCAAAAGCTGCGCTACCGGATTTTTTATGAAGGGCTTGGGGCGCGCGCCGCTGGCGAGACCGCGCGCGAGCGCCGCGACTTCGACCGTTTCGATGAGCGCTGCGACCATCTGCTGGTCCTCGACCACAGCCGCGGCAGCGGCCCGCAAACCGTCGTCGGCACCTACCGCCTGATGCGGCGCGAGGCGGCCGCGCGTCTTGGCGGCTTCTATTCGGCGGGCGAATTCGACATCGCGCGGCTCGTCGCCTATCCTGGCGAGATCTTGGAGCTCGGGCGGTCATGCGTCGACGGCGCCTATCGCCAGCGACCGACGATGCAGCTGCTGTGGAGCGGCATTGCCGCCTATGTCTTCCATTATGACATCGCATTGATGTTTGGCTGCGCGAGCCTGCCGGGCACCGATCCAGACGGGCTTGCCGTGCCGTTGTCCTATCTGCGTCACCACCGCCTGGCGCCCCCCGCGTTGCGGGCGCGGGCATTGCCCGATCGCTATGTCGAAATGAACCGGCTGCCGATGAGCGGGTTCGATCCGGCCCGTGCGCTCGCCCTTCTGCCGCCGCTGATCAAGGGCTACCTGCGCCTCGGCGGGTTTGTCGGCGACGGTGCGGTAATCGACGTCGATTTCAACACGGTCGATGTTTGCATCGTCGTCAAGACCGATCTCGTGACCGAGAAATACTCGCGGCACTACGTAAGGCAGGCAAAAGAGGTCAAGGACAACTGGGCAGGAGACGCATGGGCGTTCTGACGGCATGGGTTCGCCGACGCTGAGGCTCGCGCGGCTCGCGCTTTATCTGGTCTGGACCCTGAGCCTGATGCCGGCTCAGGCTTTGGGTCTTGTATTGCATCGGCGCTGGGCGTGCCGTCTGCCGGCCTTTTATCACCGCTGGTGCTGCCGCATCCTTGGCTTTCACGTGCAGACAATCGGCGCGCCGACGGCATTGCGGCCGGCGCTGTTCGCCTCGAACCACGTCTCATATACCGACATCACCGTGCTCGGCTCGCTGATCGTGGGTTCGTTTGTCGCCAAATCGGAGGTCGCCGGCTGGCCGTTGTTCGGCTGGCTCGCCAAATTGCAGCGCACGGTGTTTGTCGATCGCCGGGTGCGCAGCACCGCGTCCCAGCGTGATGCGATGACCTCGCGGCTCGCCGCCGGCGACGCGCTGATCCTGTTCCCCGAAGGAACGAGCGGCGACGGCAACCGGGTGCTGCCGTTCAAGAGCGCCCTGTTCGGGGCCGCCGAAAAGATGCAGCAGATCGAGCCGATCCCGGTCCAGCCCGTTTCGATCGCCTATACGCGGCTCGACGGCATCCCGCTCGGTCGGCTGCTGCGGCCCTATTTTGCCTGGTATGGAAGCGCCGATCTGGCGCCTCATCTGTGGAGCATGATCGGGCTTGGAACCGTCGAAGTCGTCGTCGAATTCCATCCATTGACCTTTTTTGCCGATTGCGGCTCGCGCAAGGCGCTGGCCGATTACTGTCACGCGCGGATCGCCGGCGGCGTCGCCGCAGCGCTTTCCGGACGGCCGCAGCCGGTGCCGGAGCCGCCGGTCGGCGCGCCCGCGGCGGCGGCCGCGCTGGCCGGGGCTGCGCAGCGTTGAACACCGCGCCATCTGTTGCAGAGAGCGCCCATTCAGAGAAAGTGCCGAATGTGACGAAGCGGGTGTTTATCGCCACTTATGGCTGTCAAATGAACGTATACGATTCGGCGCGCATGGCCGAGTTGTTGGCGCCGCTTGGGTTTGACCGCGCGCCAATGCCCGACGACGCCGATCTGGTCATCCTGAACACCTGCCACATTCGCGAAAAGGCGTCGGAAAAGGTATTTTCGGAGCTCGGCCGGCTGCGGGCAATCAAGGCGCAGAAGGCGAGGCGAGGCGCGGGCCGTATGCTGATTGCCGTTGCCGGCTGCGTCGCCCAGGCCGAGGGTGCCGAAATCCGTCGCCGGGCTCCGTTTGTCGATCTCGTTTTTGGTCCGCAGACTTATCATCGGCTACCCGAGATGGTGGCCCAAGCGCTGCAAGAGGGCGGCGCGGTCGTCGACACCAGCTTTCCCGAAGAGCCGAAATTCGATCGTCTGCCGCGGGCGCGGCAGACGCAGGGGTCGGCGGCGTTTTTGACCGTGCAGGAGGGCTGCGACAAGTTCTGCACGTTCTGCGTCGTCCCCTACACGCGCGGGGCCGAGTATTCGCGTCCGGCGGCCCAGGTTCTCGACGAGGCGCGCTTGCTCGCCGCGCAGGGCGTCCGCGAGATCACGCTGCTCGGGCAGAATGTCAACGCCTACCACGGCGACGGCTGCGACGGCCGCGAATGGGGCTTGGGCGAGTTGATCCGGGCGCTTGCCGATGTGCCCGGTCTCGACCGCATCCGCTACACGACTTCGCACCCGCGCGATGTCGACGATGGGCTGGTCGCCGCCCACCGCGAGGTGCCGCAGCTGATGCCGTTTCTTCATCTGCCGGTGCAGAGCGGCTCCGACCGCGTGCTCGCGGCGATGAACCGGCGCCACACTGCCGCCGATTATCGGCGCGTCGTCGACCGCCTGCGCCACGCGCGGCCCGATTTGGCATTTTCGACCGACCTGATCGTCGGCTTTCCGGGCGAGAGCGACGAGGATTTTCAGGCGACGCTCGACCTCGTCGACGAAGTCGGCTTTGCCCAGGCGTTTTCGTTCAAATATTCACCGCGCCCGGGCACCCCGGCCGCCGCCGAGGACCAGCTGCCCGACCCGGTCAAAATCGAGCGGCTCGCGATTTTGCAGGTGTTGCTGGCGCGTCAGCAACACGACTTCAACGAGGCCTGCATCGGACAAGTGATGCCGGTGCTGCTCGAAAAGCCCGGCCGCCACCCCGGCCAGCTGGTCGGCCGCAGCCCCTATCTGCAGAGCGTTCACCTGACCGCGGCGGCCGAGCGTATTGGCGACATCGTCCCGGTGCTGATCTCGGGCAGCGGCCGGAACAGCATGTCGGGGACGGTCGCGGCATGACCGGGGTCGGTCCCGGGCCGGTGCTGGCCGAGCGCGTCGCGGCGCAGAGCCAGCTCGAATTCGACGACAACCTGCTGCTGCCCGCGCTCTACGGCGAACGCGACCAGCATCTCGACCGGGTCGAGCGCCAGCTCGGCGTGTCGCTGGTCAGCCGCGGCAACCGTCTGGCGATTTCCGGTCCGCCCTCGGCGACCGAGGCCGCGCGGCTGGCATTGTCGCGACTTTACGACCGGCTGAAGCGCGGCCAGGAGATCGACCTGCCCGCGGTCGAGGCGGCGCTCCGCCTGGCCGAGGCCGAGATCGCCGACAAGAGCCTCAGCCTGTGGCAGGAGGATGCCGGCTTTCGCACCCGCAAGCGCCGCATCGCCGCGCGCACGCCTGGGCAGGCCGCCTATATCCGGGCGTTGCGCGAAAACGAGCTGGTGTTCAGCCTAGGTCCGGCGGGCACCGGCAAAACTTATCTCGCGGTCGCGGCGGCGGTTGACCTGCTGATGACCGGACAGGTCGAGCGCATCATCCTGTCGCGCCCGGCGGTCGAGGCCGGCGAGCGCCTCGGATTCCTGCCGGGCGATTTGCGCGACAAGGTCGACCCGTATCTGCGCCCGCTGTTTGACGCGCTGAACGACATGCTGCCGGCCGACCAGCTGGCGCGCCGGCTCGGCACCGGCGAGATCGAGGTGGCGCCGATCGCGTTCATGCGCGGGCGCACCCTGGCGCGCGCCTTTGTCATCCTCGACGAGGCGCAGAACACGACCCCGATGCAGATGAAGATGTTTTTGACGCGGCTCGGCGAGGGCTCGCGGATGGTCGTGACCGGCGACCCGAGCCAGGTCGACCTGCCGCACGGGACGCGCTCGGGCTTGGCCGAAGCGCTCGAAACCCTGGCCGGCGTCGAGGGCATCGCGGTCGTGCGCTTTACCGATCGCGACGTCGTCCGCCATGAATTTGTCGCCCGCATCGTGCGCGCCTACGAGGCGCGCGAGCAGGCCCTGCGCAGCGCCGCACCCACGAGGTGAGCCAGCCTGTCGCCGCGATCGAGGTGACCCTGGTCTGCGCCGCCTGGGAGGATTGCTGTCCCGACGCCGAAAGGCTGGTCCGCAGCGCCGCCCGCCTCGCGCTGGCGCGCGGCGCATCCGATTCCGCAATCGTGCTGCCGGCGCGGGCCGAACTGGCCGTCGTTCTCGCCGACGACGCCGAACAACGGCGGCTCAATCGCGAGTGGCGCGGTCTCGACCGGCCGACCAATGTGCTCGCCTTTCCGGCGTGGGATCCCGGCATGCCGCTGCCGGCGGACGCCCCGCTGCTGCTCGGCGACATTGTGCTCGCATGCGAAACCGTGGTGCACGAGGCGGCGGAGCAGCACAAAACCGTCGCCGACCATCTCTCCCATCTCGTCGTCCATGGCGTTCTGCACCTGCTCGGCTATGATCACGCGACCGAGCCCGAGGCCGCCGCCATGGAAAGCATCGAAAAATCCGTCTTGGCGAGCCTGGGGGTGGCGGATCCCTATCGCGACATTATGTGAGAAGCAAAGGTCCGACCGACGTCTCGATGGTAAATCCCGAACCGCCCGAAAGCAGCGGCCAATCTGGCCGGGATCGGGCCTTTGCGCCGTGGCGCCGGCTGATGAGATTGATCCGTCGGCAGCGCAACGGCGAAAGCCTGCGCGACACAATCGACGGAATGATGGACGAGCCGGTTGCCGGCGACGCCGACCCGCTCGGGGCGCATGAGCGGGTGCTGATCGGCAACATCTTGAAGGGCCACGACCGCACCGCCTTCGACGTTATGGTGCCGCGCGTCGACATCGTGGCGCTCGACATCGAAACGCCGTTCCCCGAAGTCGTCAAATCGGTGATCGAGCAGGGCCATTCGCGGGTCCCGGTCTACCGCGAAACCCTCGACGACGTGATCGGCTTTGTCCACGTCAAGGACATCCTGCCGCCGGTCGCCGAGCGCCGCGAGACCACGCTCGCGCCGTTGCTGCGCAAGCTGTTGTTTGTGGCGCCGTCATTGCCGATCCTCGATCTTTTGGTGCAGATGCGTCAGGCACGCACTCATATCGCGATGGTCGTCGACGAGTTTGGCGGCATCGACGGGCTGGTAACGATCGAGGATTTGATCGAGGTCATCGTCGGCGACATCGAGGACGAGCACGACGAGGCCGACTCTCCCAGTCTGCTGGAACGTGCGGACGGCACCCTGGTCGCCGATGCCCGCACCCCGATCGACGCGCTCGAGGAGCGGCAAAGGATAAGGCTGCGTCCGGTGGGCGACCAGGAGGAGGTCGACACGTTGGGCGGTCTCGTCTCGACCCTCGCCGGGCGGGTGCCGAAACGCGGCGAGGTCATCGCCCACCCGTCCGGCATCGAATTCGAGGTATTGGAGGCGGACCCGCGCCGCATCAAGCGCTTGCGCGTACGCCGCCTGCCGCCGGTCAAAGGAGCGGCGGGCGCTGGTGCCTGACGCCACGGTCTATCGCATTCGGCCGGGCTCGCGCGTCGACACGCCGCTCTGCCGCCTGGCCCAGGACGTTAGCGCGCTGACCGGCTGGCGCCGCTACGGGCTCGCCTTTGTCCTCGGCATCGCCGCCGCGGCGGCGATGCCGCCTTTGGATTTGGCGCCGTTGCTGGTGGCGGCGTTTGCCGGCCTGTTGTGGCTCGACGACGGCAGCGCCACCCTCGGCGCGTCGTTTCGGCTCGGCTGGGTCTTCGGCTTCGGATTTTTTCTCGCCGGCCTCTATTGGATCGCCGCCGCACTATTTGTCGACATCGCCCGGTTCTGGTGGCTGGTGCCGTTCGCCGCCGCCGGGCTGCCGGCAGGGTTTGCCGTCTATGCCGGGCTGGCGTTGCTCGCGACCGGCGTCGTCACGCGATCCGTGCGGCTGCCGCCGGCAGCCCGGGTGTTCGCCTTTGCGATCGCCTGGACCATTGCCGAGTGGGCCCGCGGTCATGCCTTCACCGGTTTGCCGTGGAACCTGATCGGCTATGCCTGGTCGGGCGGCTTCCCGGGCGGCGTCGCAGTATTGCAAAGCGTCGCCGTGGTCGGCATCTACGGCCTCAGCTTTGTGACCGTGCTCGCGGCATCGTTGCCGGCGCTGCTCGGGAGCCCGCGGCAGGGACCGATGGCCGCGATGCGGCGCTGGGCCCCGGCGATCGCGGCGGGACTTTTGATCCTGGTGCCGGCGCTCGGCGGCGCGGTGCGGCTCGCCGCCGACCCGACCGTGCTGACCGGCACCTGGCTGCGCCTGGTCCAGCCTTCGATCGCGCAAAGCCTGAAGTGGGACCCCGCGGCCTCGCGGAGCAATTTTCAGCGCCTGATCGAGCTGAGCTCAGCACCGGCGCAGCATCCCTTGTCCGCGATCCTGTGGCCCGAGGCGGCAACGCCGTTCCTGCTCGCCCGCGACGCGCCGGCGCGCCATGCGGTGGCCGCGGTCGCACCCAAGGGCGGCTACGTGATTACCGGGGCGCTGCGGGCAAACCCGCCGCCGGCGCCGATCGAGCAGATCTGGAACAGCCTCGAGGCGATCAACGACCGCGGCGACATCGTCGCCCGGTACGACAAGGCGCATCTCGTTCCGTTTGGCGAATATGTTCCGTTCCGCAATCTGCTGCCGATCACCAAGATCACCGCCGGCACGATGGATTTCTCCCCCGGCGTCGGGCCGCGGACGATCGCGCCGGCGGGTCTGCCGGCCTTTGCGCCGCTGATCTGTTACGAAGCAATCTTTCCCGGCGCCATCGTCGACGAGAGCCGGCGCCCGTCCTGGATGCTGAACGTCACCAATGATGCCTGGTACGGGCGCAGCTCAGGGCCGTATCAGCATTTCGCAATCGCCCGCACCCGAGCCGTGGAGGAGGGTCTGCCGCTGGTCCGCGTCGCCAACAACGGCATCAGCGCGGTAGTCGACCCGGCGGGCCGGATCGTCGAGCGCACGAGCCTCGACGCGATCGGCTATGTCGATGCTGCACTGCCGCGGGCGGCGGCGCGCACGCCTTATGCGCGGAGCGGAGACTGGGTGCTGGTGGCGCTCTTGCTTCTCGGGGCGGTGCCGGTAGCGCTTCGGATCGGCTGAGCCCGCAACACCGCCTTAGGTTGCATCTCTTTATTACAGGTTGAAGCTTCGGCTTGACCGGCCCCACCCGCCTACTCTAAATATCTAACAAATTGTTATCGAGAAAGCGATCGACCCCGATGGCGATGCACGAACAAACCCGACGGCCGGGGCGCCAGAAGGGCGACAAGCCGAACCCGATCGACATCCATGTCGGCTCGCGTGTCAGGTTGCGCCGCAACATGCTGGGGCTCAGCCAGGAAAAGCTTGGCGAGGCGATCGGGTTGACGTTTCAGCAGGTGCAAAAATACGAACGCGGCGCCAACCGCATCGGCGCCAGCCGGCTGCATGATTTGAGCCGGGTGCTCGACGTCCCGGTCTCGTTCTTTTTCGACGACATGGACCCGGTGCGGGCGCCGGCCATCCCGGCCGGCTTTGCCGAGCCGCCGGCGGAAGCCTTTGATTCCGACCCGCTGCGCAAGCGCGAAACCATCGAATTGATCAGCGCCTACTATCGCATAGAGGATCCGATGGTTCGCCGCCGCCTATTCGAGCTCGCCAAGGCGCTGGCCGCCGGTGGTGAACGGCCGCCCGAGAAATAGCCGCTTGTGGGGCGATATCGCGGCGGCGCGCGGCGGCTGCAACCGTTCGGCACATAAATGGGCGCTTGACGCTCGCTCGCGCAGGCGGCATCAACGCCCGCGGCTACGCGGCCGACGCGTCGTTTCAGGAAGGGCAAGTTCTTGGCAAAGCGCGATTTTGTTTTTACCAGCGAGTTGGTTTCGGAAGGCCACCCGGACAAGATCTGCGATCGCATTTCGGATGCGATTGTCGACACTTACCTCGCCGCCGAGCCCGAGGCGCGCTGCGGCGTCGAGACCCTGGTCACCACCAACCGCGTCGTCCTCGCCGGCGAGACCCGCGGGCCGGCCGCGATCAGCGGCGAACAGCTGGTCGAGGTGGCGCGCCGGGCGATCCGCGACATCGGCTACGAGCAGGAAAACTTTCATTGGGAACGCGCATCGGTCAAGTGTCACATCCACGGCCAGTCGGTTAACATCGCGCGCGGGGTCGACGCCGCCGGCAACAAGGACGAAGGCGCCGGCGACCAGGGCATGATGTTCGGCTATGCCTGCAGCGAGACCCCGGCGCTGATGCCGGCGCCGATTTTTTATGCCCATGCGATGCTGCGCGCCTTGTCCGAGGCGCGCCATGCCGGGAAGACGCCGTTGCTTGGCCCCGACTCGAAAAGCCAGGTCACGCTGCAATACGAAAATGGCAAGCCGGTGCGGGCGACCAAGGTGGTGGTCTCGATCCAGCATTCCGAGCGCATCGACCAGGACGAGGTCCGCGAGATCGTCCGCCCCTTTGTCGTCTCGACCCTGCCCGCGGGGTGGATGTGCGACCAGCAGAATTTTCTCGTCAACCCGACCGGGCTGTTTGTGATCGGCGGCCCCGACGGCGACGCCGGCGTCACCGGACGCAAGATCATTGTCGATACTTATGGCGGCGCGGCACCGCATGGCGGGGGCGCCTTTTCGGGCAAGGACCCGACCAAGGTCGATCGCTCGGCGGCCTATGCCGCGCGTTATCTGGCAAAGAACGTCGTCGGCGCCGGGCTCGCCGAACGCTGCACGATCCAGGTCGCCTACGCGATCGGCATCGCAAAGCCGCTGTCCTTCTACGTCGACACCGAGGGCGCGGTCGACGAGCACAAGCTCGCCGACGTGCTGCAGGAGCTGATGGACCTGTCGCCGCGCGGCATCCGTACCCATCTCGGGCTCAACCGGCCGATCTATACCCGTACCTCCGCTTACGGCCATTTCGGCCGTACGCCCGAGCCCGATGGCGGCTTCTCGTGGGAGAGGCTCGATCTCGTCGACGAATTGCGGCGCGCGTTCTGATCCTTTGGCGGGCGACACGTCGCTACAGCGGCGGCTCTACGGGCGCAAGCGGGGCCGGCCGTTGCGCCCGGCGCAGCGCGGCCTCGTCGAAGAACTGCTGCCGCGGCTGGCAATCGGTCTGCCGTCGGCGGGCTATCTCGACCCGCGACCGCTGTTCCCCAAAGCGCCGGGGTCGGTCTGGCTCGAAATCGGCTACGGCTCGGGCGAGCATCTGGCGGCTCAGGCCGAGGCCCATCCCGACACCGGGTTTATCGGCTGCGAGGTGTTCCAAAACGGGACCGCGAAATTGCTCAGCGAGATCGAGCGGCGGCGGCTCGCCAACATCCGCCTGTTCACCGACGATGCGCGCCTCTTGATCGCGGCCTTGGCGCCAGCCTCGATCGGGCGCGTCTTTGTCCTGTTTCCCGACCCCTGGCCCAAGGCGCGCCACCATAAGCGGCGGATCGTGTCGCGCGAAACCCTCGACGAGCTCGCCCGGATCATAACCGGCGGGGCCGAGCTTTGTCTCGCCACCGACCATCGCGAATATTTCGCGTCGATGCTGGAGTGCGTTACCGGCCATCCGGCCTTCGACTGGTCTGCCCGCTGGCCGGCCGACTGGCGCGAGCGCCCGCCCGACCAGCCGCCGACCCGCTACGAGGAAAAAGCCCGCGACGCCGGCCGGATGCCGTTCTTCCTCAACGCTCGCCGGCGCCCGCGACCGGGGGCAATTTCCTGAGAGAAGGCCGGCTATGCGACCCAAATCGAGGCCCCGTGAGAAGACGGGGGGCTGTGCCCCCGACAAACGTCGAGACTTCGCAGCGAAGTCTCCACCCGCGCGCGCCGGCGTCCCATAGGCAGCAAGTCAAACGGCAGATTCACCCCTTGTGAAGATCCAAGCACCCACCAAGCTCTCTACGCAGCAGAGCGAAGCAGGCCCAACGATGGCCGGATCTTCTGCGACCGCGCGCTGGAACGGGTAGGCGTAACCGCTCGTCCGTAAGCACGGCAACACATGGCTTCCAGTGTGGTGCTGCCCAAGGTTCGTCCCTTTCCGACCGCGCATGGTACCTTTGGCACATGCCCGCGTCGGATTCGTCCCTGCGCCGCCGGGATTATCGCTGGATCTCGCCGACATGGCCGAGGGCTACGGTGCCCAAACCATGCAGCGGACGACCCGATCGAACGATTCAGCCATGCTCGATCGGCGCTATGCCATTGTGCCGTACGCGGCCATCATTCGCCGACCGCGCAGGAGGATCGCCCAATGACCACAGTCACCGAATCAAGGGAGCTGCGCCCGCTCGGCGAACAGCTCGGCACCGAGGCGCTCGGCGTCGATCTGTCGCGCCTCGACGACGACACCTTTGCCTGGATCGCCAAGGCATTCGCTCAGCATCCGGTGCTGGTTTTCCGCAACCAGCGTCTGAGCGCCGGCGACATCGCCGTGTTCGGCCGCCGGTTTGGCGCACCACGCAAGCATTCGCTGGTCGGCTACCGGCACCCCGAGCACCCCGAGGTCTCGTGGGTGCGCAACGTCGACGACGCCGGCAACATCGACTGGTACGGCGTCAAGCGCGCCACCGACTGGCATACCGACTCGACCTACGAGGAGGTACTGCCGTTGCTGGCAATGCTGCACGCGGTCGAAGTGCCGGCGAGCAAGGGCGGCACCTTGTTCGCCGACATGTCCGCCGCTTATCAGGCGCTGCCTGATGCGATGAAGGGCCGGCTCGCGGATCTCGTCGGGTTGCACGGCCGCACCGACGGCCCCGCCGGCGCCCGGCTCTACGATCCCGAGGAAGAGATGCGTCGCACCGACAAGAAATATGCCGAGCAGCGCCGCCCCGCGGTCGTCAACCATCCGGTCGACGGCCGCCCGATCCTGTTCGTCAACCCGATGCACACGCACGGCTTTGACGGCATGGAGCGTAAGGCGGCGTGGCAGCTGATCGAGGAATTGGCGGCCCACGCCACCCAGGACCGGTTCACCTATTACCATTCCTGGCGGGTCGGCGACCTGTTGATGTGGGACGAGCGGGCGACGATGCATCGCGGCGCCGGCGACTCCAACCCCGCCGAGCGCCGGGTCATGCTGCGCACGATCGTCTACCCGAATTAGCGGCGGCGGCCCAAACCGGGGTAACACCTACCGCGGGTAGCGCCGGCGTCGTCAGCACAGCCGCAAGAGGGGCGGGGGATGGGATTGCGGGACCGGATCGGCGTCGATGTCGGGCGCAAGCTGAGGCCCGAGGACGCGATCGAATGGGCGGCAGCTCATGCGGTGCATTGGATCGACATTCAGCTCGACACCGGCCCGAACGCGCTCGGCAGCTTCGACCACAACCGCGCCGCCGCGGTCCGCGCCGCCTGCCGGCATCGTCAGGTCCATCTTGGGCTGCACACCGCCTCGGCGGTCAACGTCGCCGAATACGCGCCCCATGTCGGCGACGCCGTCGACCGCTATCTCCAAGCCTATGTCGAGATCGCCCCCAAGCTCGGCGCCGAATGGATCGTCGTGCATGCCGGCTTTCACTTCACCTCCGACAAGGAGATGCGGATAAAGGCCGGCCTCGAACGGTTGCAGCGCATCGTCGCCGATGCCGAACGGCATGGCGCGCTGGTCCTGCTCGAAAACCTGAACAAGGAGCCGGACACGGCCGAAATCCATTACCTGGCGCACACGGTCGAGGAGTGGCGCCATTATTTCGACCGTATCCGGTCGCCGGCGTTCAAATTGTCGTTTACCGTCAACCACGCGCATCTGGTGCCCGAGGGCGTCGCCGGGTTTGTCGATGCGCTCGACATGAGCCGGGTCGAAGAGGTTCGGCTCGCCGACTGCCGGCGCAACGGCTATGAAGAGCATCTGAGCCCCGGCGCCGGCGACCTCGACTTCGCCGACATGTTCCGCCGCATCGAGGGCGCGGGCTTTGCCGGGCACTACATGAACGCGTTCGGCTCGCTCGACGACATGCTCGTCGGCCGCGAGTATCTTGTGCGCGAGGCCTCGGCGCTCGGCATTGCCTGCTGAAGCGTCGCGGTGCGGTTGAGGAGAGCGGCTGGCGCCATGAAGGAATTGCTGCGCACCAACAACCCCGTCCGCCTCTCGTGGCTGCAGGCGCTGTTAAACGATTCCGGCATCGAGAGCCTGGTGCTCGACCATCACACCAGTCTCGTCGAAGGGAGTATCGGTGCGATCCCGCGGCGCCTGATGGTGGCGGACCGCGATTTGGACCGGGCCCGCGCCTTGCTCGCCGAGGCCGGCGAGGACGCCCGGTGAGCGGCCCGCCGCCTGCCGCCGAACCGGCCTTTACCGAGGACCGGCTGCTCGGCGGCCGGGTCCGCTTGCGCCAGCCCGCCGCGGGCTATCGCGTCGCGATCGACCCGGTCTTTCTCGCCGCCGCGGTGCCGGCCGAGCCGCACCAGCTGGTGCTCGACGTCGGCTGCGGCGCCGGTGCGGCGATGCTGTGCCTGGCGGCGCGGGTGCCGCACAGCCGGGTCGTCGGTCTCGAAATGCACCGCGAGCTGGTGCGTCTTGCCGGCGACAACGCGATCCTGAACGCGATGGAGGCGCGCGTCTCGGTCATGATCGGCGACCTGCTGCACGCGCCGCCGCGGCTGTCGCCGGGCGCGTTCGACCATGTCATGGCGAACCCGCCCTATCACGAGCGCGGCCGCTCGGCCCCGGCCGAGAGCACGGCCAAGACGGGCGCCACGGTCGAGGGCGACGCAGATCTCGGCGCCTGGGTCCGGTTCGCGCTGGCGATGGTGCGGCCTAAGGGCAGCGTGACCTTTGTCCACCGCGCCGACCGCATCGACGCGCTCATCGGCGAGATCGCCGGCCGCGCCGGGGAGGTCGTCGTCTTTCCGCTGTGGCCCGGGGGCGACCGGCCAGCGAGCCGCATCCTGGTGCGCGCCCGCAAGCAGGTCGCCGCACCGGCGCGGCTGATGCCCGGCCTGGTCCTGCATCGGCCCGACGGCCGGCCGACCGACGCCGCCGAAGCCGTGCTGCGCGAGGGCCGGGGTCTGGAGTTCTGATCGGCGGCAGCGCCGTACGGTAGCGGCTGACCGCTCGACTCCCCATTTGAGTTGCCATGAATATTCGCGACTACCTCGATGTCGAGCGCCTGTGGCGGCGTGGCCCGGTCGTGTCGGTGCTGCGCTTTGAAGGGGTGATCATGCCGCGGGCGCGGCGCAACGCGATCTCGCTCGCAAGCCATGCCGCGGCGATCGAACGGGCGTTTCGCGTCGGCGGGCTGGTGGCGGTCGCGATCGTCGTCAATTCGCCGGGTGGCGCCCCGGTCCAGTCGGCGTTGCTCTATCGCCGCATCCGCCAGCTCGCCGAGGAAAAGGGTATTCCGGTGGTCGCCTTTGCCGAGGATGTCGCAGCCTCGGGCGGCTACTGGCTGGCGCTCGCCGGCGACGAGATTTTCGCCGAGGAGACCTCGCTTGTCGGCTCGATCGGCGTCGTCAGCGGCGGGTTCGGCCTGCATGAGCTGATCAGCCGGCTCGGCGTCGAGCGCCGGCTTTACACCGCCGGCACCCATAAATCGCTGCTCGACCCGTTTCTGCCGGTCAACCCCGAGGATGTCGAGCGGCTTGGCGTGTTGCAGCGCGACATCCACCGCGCGTTCAAGGATCATGTCCGCCGCCGTCGCGCCGGCAAGATCGACGCCGCCGACGAAACCCTGTTCAGCGGCGACGTGCTGACCGGACACATGGCGGCCGAGCGCGGGCTGGTCGACGGCATCGGCGAGCTGCGTGCGGTGATGCGCGCCCGCTACGGCGAGAACGTGCGGCTGCGTGCGATCGCGGCTGAGCGGCGGCGGCCGTTCTGGGCGCGGCTGCCGTTTGTCGCGCGCGAGCCCGCCGACATCGTCGCCGACCTCGCCGACTGGGTCGAAACCCGGATGTTGTGGAGCAGGTTCGGGCTGTGAGGGTCGTGGTCGGACGCCCC
Source organism: uncultured Alphaproteobacteria bacterium (assembly GCA_963712825.1). Lineage (GTDB taxonomy): Bacteria > Pseudomonadota > Alphaproteobacteria > ATCC43930 > CGMCC-115725 > AP-15. The sequence continues at coordinate 832,549 of CAVQJP010000016.1, read as the reverse complement.
TCACCCCGGCCCTCTCCCCGCAAGCGGGGCGAGGGAGATGCGGGGATGGCGTGGGTCGCCGAGCGCGGCGGGATTTCTTGACCCGTTTCGAGGGAGGCCGGTAAACCTCGGCAATGTTTGAATTTCCCAAGCTCGTGTTTTTGATCCTGGTGTTCGGCGCGATCTGGATCGGCTATCGCTGGCTCAACGGCCCGGCGCGCGAACTGCCGCGCCGCCGTGCCCCGCAGCCGCGTCGGGCGCTTCCGGCCGAAGATCTGGTGGCGTGCGGCGTCTGCGGCGCCTATGTCGCGGCGCACGCACCGGTCTGCGCCCGGCCCGACTGCCCGCAGCCGCGCTGACCTCCGGCGCGAAGCTCGCCGCGTTCAAGGATCGACCATGAGCTTTCAGTCGCTGATCGCCGACCTGCAGAATTTCTGGGCGCGGCAGGGCTGCGTGATCCTGCAGCCCTATGACATCGAGGTCGGCGCCGGCACCTTTCACCCGGCGACGGTGCTGCGCGCGCTCGGCCCTGAGCCGTGGCGCGCCGCCTATGTGCAGCCGTCGCGGCGGCCGACCGATGGCCGCTACGGCGAGAATCCCAACCGCTTGCAGCATTTCTATCAAATGCAGGTGATCCTCAAGCCCGCGCCCGCCGACAGCCAGGAACTGTATCTGGCGAGCCTGACCGCGCTCGGCATTGAGGCGCGCCGGCACGACATCCGCTTTGTCGAGGATGATTGGGAGAGCCCGACCTTGGGCGCCTGGGGTCTCGGCTGGGAGGTGTGGCTCGACGGCATGGAAGTCAGCCAGTTCACCTATTTTCAGCAGGTCGGCGGCATCGACTGCGACCCGGTCTCGACCGAGCTGACCTATGGCCTCGAACGGCTGGCGATGTATGTGCAGGGCGTCGCAAGCGTGTTCGACCTCGATTACAACGGGGCCGCTGGCTCCGCGCGCATCACCTATGGCGACGTCTTCAAACGCGGCGAGCGAGAATTTTCGGCCTACAATTTCGAGATCGCCGACACTGGGTTGCTGACCCGCCATTTTGCCGATGCCGAGGCGGAGTGCGGCGCCGTGCTCGAACGCGGTCTGGCGCTGCCGGCCTATGACCAGTGCCTGAAGGCGAGCCATTTGTTCAATCTGCTCGACGCGCGCGGCGCCCTCAGCGTGACCGAGCGGGCCGCCTACATCCTGCGCGTGCGCGCCCTTGCCAAAAGCTGCTGCGAAACCTGGCTCGCCGACGCCAAAGCCGAGGGCGGCCGATGAGCGCGATCAGCCTGAAGGGGGTTACAGGCCTCTCGTCGGCAATATCCCGCGACCCAATTTTCTGCGCTTTACCGGCGAAGGCCGGTATCCACGGTAGCAGTGGGTCCCGGCCTTCGCCGGGAACGCAATTCATCGGTGCCTGGGTGCATCTGGGCGGTGTCACGTGACATCGGTTGAGGAGGCCCTTTACGAGCCGATCAAGAAGACCCGCCGCGGCGAATTGCTGCTGGAGCTGCTGTCGGAGGAAATCCCGGCGCGGATGCAGCGGCGCGCGATCGAGGATCTGACCGGGCTGGTGCGCGACAAGCTCGCCGCGGCCGAGATCCCGGCGGCGGCCTTGCGCGGCTATGCGACGCCGCGCCGGCTCGCGGTCATTGCCCAAGGCATCGCGGCGACCCAGCCCGACCGCAGCGAGGAACGGCGCGGTCCGCGCGTCGGCGCGCCGCAACCGGCGATCGACGGCTTTCTGCGCTCGGCGGGGCTTGCGTCGATCGAGGAATGCGAGATCCGCGACACCGGGCGCGGCGAATTCTATTTCGCGATCGTCAGGCGGTCGGGCCGCCCCTCAACCGAGGTGTTGCCGGAGCTGGTCAAATCCGCGATCGCCGAATTGCCGTGGCCAAAGTCGATGCGTTGGCCGGGCTCGTCGCTGCGCTGGGTACGGCCGCTGAGCTCGATCGTCTGCCTCTACGATGGCGCAATCGTGCCATTGGCGATCGACGGCGTGCCGGTCGGCCGCACCACCCGCGGTCACCGCTTTTTGTCGCCGGGCGCGTTTTGCGCCGGCAATGCCGCCGAATATCTCGAAAAGCTGCAACATGCCTATGTCATTGTCGACCACGACCAGCGCCACGAGCTGATCCGCGCCGATCTCGACCGCCGCGCCGCCGAATTGGGGGTTATGGTCAAACCCGATCCCGGATTGCTCGACGAGGTGACCGGTCTCGCGGAATTTCCAGTTGTCCTGGCCGGCGCGATCGACGCCGAGTTGATGACCCTGCCGCCCGAAGTGCTCCAAACCGCGATGCGCACGCATCAGAAGTATTTCTCCTGCGTCGATCGCGACGGCCGCCCGGCGCCGCATTTCCTGTTCATCGCCAACAACCTCACCGATGATGGCGGCGCCGCCATCGTCGCCGGCAACGAGCGAGTACTGCGCGCCAGGCTCGCCGACGCGCGTTTCTTCTGGGACCAGGACCGCAAGATCCGCCTCGAAGACCGCGTCGGGGCGCTCAAGGAGCGCGTCTACCACGCCAAGCTCGGCAGCGTTTACGATAAGGTCGAGCGCATGGACGGCTTGCAGCATTCCTGGTCGATCACCTGGCTCCCATGCGCGCCAGCCTCCGTCGCCCGTGCAAGCGGGGGCCCAGAACCTGCCCCTGGCTCGAACGGGGGGTGACCACAAATCGCTTGCCCTGGGTTCCCGCTTCCGCGGGAACGACGTTGGAGCGGATAACGCCGGCTGCATCAAGCGCGTGCCGGGCCGCACGGCTTGCCAAGGCCGATCTATCAACCGGTATGGTCGGCGAGTTTCCCGAGTTGCAGGGGATCATCGGGCGGTATTATGCGCTGCACGATGGCGAGGACCCACGTGTCGCCGCCGGCGATCGCCGAGCATTACAGCCGCTCGGCCCGAATGACGCCTGCCCAGCGGCGCCAGTCAGTACAATCGTTGCTCTCGCCGACAAGATCGACTCCCTGGCAGGCTTTTTTTGGATCGATGAAAAGCCCACCGGTTCCGGCGACCCGTTATGCGCTCCGACGGGCGGCGCTGGGGCATCATCCGGCTTATTCTCGAAAATTGCCTTCGACTGCCGCTAGCCGGCATGCTTGCCCACGCTACCGAACCATTCCGGGCTTTCCCCCGACTGGCGATTGAAGAAATGCCAGGTCGGATGTGTTTGAGCTGTTGGCCTTCGTCGCCGATCGCCTTAAGGTGCATTTGCGCGACCAGGGGTGCGTCATGACCTGATCGCCGCCGCTTTCGCTCGGCTCGGAGCCAGGGCGGTTCCTTATACTGGCGGCTTTGAGGACGATCTTGTCCGCCTGCTCGCCCGGGTTCATGCACTCGCGGCCTTTCTTCGCTCCGAAGACGGCGCCAGCCTGCTCACCGCCTATCGCCGAGCCATCGAATATCGTAACGATAGAAGACCGTAAGGACGGCTTTGCCCGGAGGATCGACCCGGAGTTCCCGCTCCTGGCTCAACCCGAAGAGAAGGCGCTCGCCGTCAGTCTCGATCTGCCGGCCGTCTATGGACTGGTAAACTTCTTTTCGCGAAGAACGATTTGAAGAGGCGATGGCCGTATTGGCGCGGCTGCGACAGCCAGTCGACACCTTTTTCGACAAAGTGACCGTTAACACCGATGAACCAAAGTTGCGCGAGAACCGGCTGCGCCTGTTGGCGCGCATCCGTTCGACAGATGAACCGGGTCGCCGATTTCTCGCAGATCGAAGGGTGAGCGGCGGATGACAAAATGGGTCTACACGTTTGGCGGCGGCGCCGCCGAGGGCCGCGCCGAGATGCGCAACCTGCTCGGCGGCAAAGGCGCCGGTCTCGCCGAGATGTGCAATCTGGCGCTCCCGGTGCCGCCCGGCTTTACGATCACGACCGAGGTCTGCACCTGGTTCTACGAAAACGGCAAATCCTATCCGCCCGACCTCGAAGCCCAGGTCGCCGACGGGCTGGCCGCGATCGAGCGCGCCCTCGGCGCGCGCTTTGGCGACGCCGACAACCCGTTGCTGGTCTCGGTCCGCTCGGGCGCGCGGGTGTCGATGCCGGGCATGATGGACACGGTTCTCAACCTCGGTCTCAACGACCGCGCGGTCGAGGGGCTGGCGCGGCAGAGCGGCGACGAGCGCTTTGCCTATGACAGCTATCGCCGCTTTATCCAGATGTACGGTCAGGTCGTGCTCGGCATCGAGCACCACCATTTCGAGGAGCTGATCGAAAACCACAAGCTCGACACCGGCCAATTGCTCGACACCGATCTCTCGGCCGAGGATTGGAAGGTCGTCGTCAACGGCTTCAAGGACGTCGTCCTCGAGGAGCAGGGCCAGCCCTTCCCGCAGGAGCCGAAGGACCAGCTGTGGGGGGCGATCGCCGCGGTCTTTGGCTCGTGGATGAACCCGCGCGCGGTCACCTACCGCCGGCTGCACGAGATCCCGGCCGATTGGGGCACCGCCGTCAATGTCCAGGCGATGGTGTTCGGCAACATGGGGGCGGATTGCGCGACCGGTGTCGCCTTTACCCGCAACCCGTCGACCGGCGACAACGAGTTCTACGGCGAATATCTCGTCAACGCCCAGGGCGAGGACGTCGTCGCCGGCATCCGCACCCCGCAGCATCTGACGATCGCCGGCAAGACCGCCAACAAGTCGAGCCTGCCGGCGATGGAAGAGGTCATGCCGGGAGTCCTCGACGAGCTGTGCCGGGTCAGGCAAGTGCTCGAGGATCATTACCGCGACATGCAGGATATCGAGTTCACCGTCCAGCGCAGCAAGCTGTGGATGCTGCAGACGCGCTCCGGCAAGCGCACCGCCCCGGCGGCGCTGCGGATCGCGGTGGCGCTGGTCGAGGAGGGTGTGATCGATCGCAACGAAGCCGTGCGGCGCGTCGAGCCGGCCTCGCTCGACCAGCTGCTCCATCCGACGCTTGACCCCAAGGCCAAGACCACAATCCTGACCCGCGGTCTGCCGGCCTCGCCGGGTGCAGCGTCGGGTAAGGTCGTGTTTTCCGCCGAGGAGGCCGAATTTTTGGCGGCGCGCGGCGAGCCGGTCATTCTCGTGCGGATCGAGACCAGCCCCGAGGACATTCACGGCATGCACGCCGCCAAGGGCATCCTGACAAGCCGCGGCGGCATGACAAGCCACGCCGCGGTCGTCGCGCGCGGCATGGGGCGGCCCTGCGTCTCCGGCGCCGGCGACCTCCATATCGACTACGCCGCCGGCAGGATGATGGCGCGCGCCACCCCCGTCGCATTCGGCGACATCGTCACGATCGACGGCTCAACCGGCGAGGTCATGATCGGCGAGGTGCCGACGATCCAGCCGGAATTGTCCGGCGACTTCGCGACCCTGATGGGCTGGGCTGACGCGATCCGCACGATGGGGGTCCGGGCCAACGCCGAGACCGCGCTCGACGCCCGCACCGCGCGCCGCTTTGGCGCCGAAGGCATCGGGCTGTCGCGCACCGAGCACATGTTTTTCGATGCCGACCGAATCGGGCCGATCCGCCGGGTGATCATGGCCGACGACGAGCGAGGCCGCCGCGCCGGGCTCGCCGAGCTGCTGCCGATGCAGCGCGCCGATTTCGCCGAAATCTTTCGCATCATGCGCGGGTTGCCGGTGACGATCCGGCTGCTCGACCCGCCGTTTCACGAATTCCTGCCCAAGACCGACGCCGAATTCGAGGAAATGGCGCGCTTGACCGGCCGCGGCGTCGCCCAGGTGCGCCAGCGCGCCCACGCCCTGCAGGAGGCGAACCCGATGCTGGGGCACCGCGGCTGCCGGCTCGGCATCACCTATCCCGAAATTTATGAGATGCAGGCGACGGCGATCTTCGAAGCCGCGGCGGAGGTGATCAAGGAGACCGGCGAGCGGATCGAGCCCGAAATCATGGTGCCGCTGATCGCGACCAGAAAGGAGCTCGACATCCTGAAGACCATGATCGACCGCGTCGGCAAAAGCGTCGTCGAGCGCGCCGGCATCCAGGTGCCCTATCTCGTCGGCACGATGATCGAATTGCCGCGCGCCGCACTGCTCGCCGCCGAGATCGCCGCGACCGCCGAATTCTTCAGCTTTGGCACCAACGACTTGACCCAGACCGTGTTCGGGCTGTCGCGCGACGATTCGGCGAGCTTTCTCGGCGCCTATCAGCGGCTCGGCATTCTCGAGCACGATCCGTTCGTAACCCTTGACGCCGAGGGGGTCGGCGAACTGATCCGCGTCGCCGCTGAACGCGGCCGGGGGGCGCGGCCGGGGCTCAAGCTCGGGATTTGCGGCGAGCACGGCGGCGACCCGGCCTCGATCCGGTTTTGCCAAGAAGTTGGCCTCGATTACGTGTCGTGCTCGCCTTATCGGGTGCCGATCGCCCGTCTCGCGGCCGCCCAGGCGGCATTGGCCGGCGAGCGCCGGGACGCAACCGCTTGACCCGGTGGGCCGGCTTGGGCCGGTGGGCTGGCGCCGCGCTGCTGGCCGCGGCCCTTGCCGGAGCGGGAACACCCGCCGACGCCGTGATCCAGACGACGTTGCCCCAGCAGATCTTTCCGATGCCTGCTCCGGTCCCGCCACCAGCCCCGGCTCCGTTGGCGCCGCCGGTCAATCCCGGCTATACCCCGGCGCCGGCGAACGGGCTGTCGCCGATCCTGACGCAGCCCGGCCCGGTCTACGAATTGCCGCAGGCGGCGAGCCCGTCCTATCCGCAGCCGCCATTGCCGGGCCCGATCGATCAGCAGAAAACGCAAGCTTACCGCAACTATCTGCAAGGGCAGCAATGGCAGCTGCAGTCACAGGGGCTGATCGGCAGCGAGCGCAGCCGGCTGATCCAGCAGCAGCTTAACGCGCCCGACCCGCAATAATCGTTGAGAGCGGCGTGCGGGGTCTACGCGCCGGAGCCGGGGTCGACCCGCATCCAGTCCGGCGTCTCAGGAGCGACGACTGCGTCCCCGGCCCTCAGCCGCCGATTTCCGAGCGCATCGATTTGCAGCAGCGCGAGCCCGCGCCCGTCCCGGCTCGACCGCACTTCCCCAACGTCGCGCCCGTCGGCATAGACAATTGTTCCCGGCGCCGGCGGGGGTCCATTGATGCTGACCGGCACCAGCCGGCGTTTGATCAGGCCGCGGTATTTGGTGCGAGCGGTCAGTTCCTGGCCGATATAGCAGCCCTTGCTCCAGTCGACGCCGTTCAATTCGTCAAAGCCGGCTTCGAGCAAAATCGACTTGTCCGGCACCAGGTCGCGGCTGCCGTCGGCAACGCCGAGCGCCAAACGCAGCCGGTCGTAATCGGCAAATGGGGTTTCGACCAGACCGGCGGCGGCGAGCGCAGTATTGGCGCCGGTCCGCGGCAGGATGCACCGCGCGCCGAGCGCCGGCAGCCGCGGGTCGGCAAACGCGACCCCTGAAGCGAAGGCCCGGGCGGCGCCGGGCTCGGCCGAAAGACCGAGCGCGGCGAGCGCGTCGCCGCCGAACACCGCCGCCGCCGCGAGATCGGGCCGCGCGTCGATCGCGACCTTGGCGCGCAAGCGGTAGATCGACAGCCGCCGTTTGAGATCGGCAAGGCGCGCCGCTTCGGCGTCGAGCAGGATCGCCTCGTCCCGCTCGACCATCATGAAATCGTGGAGATACTTGCCTTGCGCGGTCAGCAGCGCCGCATAGCGCGCCTGGGCCGGACCGACTTTGTCGACATCGTTGGAAACGAGCCCCTGCAAAAACCCGCGGCGATCGGCCCCGCTGACGGCGAGGATGCCGCGGTCGTCAAGGAGCGTAAAGCGGGCGTCGGCCATGTCTCGGCGGGGCGGGTCGGAGTGATTGACGGCGCTTAGAGTTAGGCTGGGATCGCCGGCTTGGCAACCCGCGGGATCGCAGGATATAAGGCCCTCGGATCGGCGAGATGGACATCCTGTTTGTCACCGCGACGCGCATCGGCGACGCAGTTCTGTCGACCGGTCTGCTCTCTTATCTGGTCGAACGTCATCCCGGTGCGCGGCTGACGATCGCGGCGGGGCCGCTGGCGGCGCCGTTATTCGAAGCCGTGCCAGGACTCGACCGGCTGATCGTCGTCGAAAAGCGGCGCTGGGCGCTGCATTGGCTGCCGCTCTATGCCGCCGTCGGAGCGCGCCGCTGGGATCTCGTCGTTGATCTGCGGGGTTCGGCGCTGGCTTGGCTGTTGCGCTCCGGCGAGCGCCGGGTCGCGGCCAAGGGGGAAGAGGGCGAGCATCGGGTGCGTCAATTGGGCCGCCTCTTCGGCCTCGATCCGCCACCCGGCCCGCTGCTGTGGACGGCGCCCGTTCACGAACGCCAGGCGGCAGCGCTGCTTCCCGCCGGGGCGCCGCTGCTCGCGATCGGTCCGGCGGCCAACTGGCGCGGCAAGCAATGGCGGGCGGAGCGGTTTGCCGAGCTGGCGCTGCGGCTGACGGCATCCGGCGGCCTGCTGCCCGGCGCCCGCGTCGCAGTGCTCGCCGCCGAGCATGAGCGCGGGCAGGCGCTGCCGCTGTTCGAGGCCGTGCCGGCGAGCCGGCTGATCGACCTGGTCGGCCGCGTCGATCTTCTGACCGCGGCGGCGGTGCTGCGCCGGTCGGTCATGTTCATCGGCAACGACACCGGGCTGATGCACATCGCCGCCGCCGCCGGCACCCCGACCTTGGGCCTGTTCGGGCCGAGCCCGATTGAGAAATATGCGCCGTGGGGGCAACGCACCGCGGTCGTGCGCACGGCGGAGGCGCCGGAGACAATGTTCGGACCCGGTTTCAACCATTTGACCACCGGCACCTTGATGGACAGCCTGACGGTAGAGGCGGCCGAAAACGCCGCGCGCCGGCTCTGGCGACAGGTCGAGAGCGCCGCGGCGTGAGCTTGACCGGGATCGCCGAAACCCCCTCGCCGCTCGCCGCCGATCCCCGGCCGACGCTGTCCGCCGTCGTTGTCGCCCACAACGAGGAGGCGCAGCTTGCGGACTGCCTCGCAAGTCTCGGTTTTGCCGACGAGATCGTCGTGCTGCTCGACCGCTGCACCGACCGCTCGCGCGAGATCGCGAGCCGGTGCGCCGACCGCATCGTCGAGGGCGGGTGGCCGCGCGAAGCGGCGCGGCGCACCGCTGCGGTCGCGGCCGCCACCGGCGACTGGATTATCGAGGTCGACGCCGACGAGCGGGTAAGCCCGGCCTTGGCCGCCGAAATCCGCGCCCTCGTGGCGCATTCTCCGGCCGCATGGCACCTTGTTCCTGTCGACAACTACATCGGCGAGCGGCTGGTCCGCTGGGGCTGGGGCGCGTTTTTCGGGCGCTCGGCGCATGCCGGGCTCTATCGCCGCGGCGTCAAATCCTGGAGCGACGACCGCGTGCTGCATGCGAGCGTAGCACTGACCGGACCGCAAGGACCGACCCTGGAGCAGCGGCTCGCTCACTACGTCGACCGCAACATTTCCGACATGCTGATACGGCTCGACCGCTACACGACATTGCGGGCGCAGGATTTGCGCGACAGCGGCGACATCGGCAGCTTTGCGCACAACCTTCGGCGCATCGCCTCGCGCTTTTGGAAATGCTATGTCGGCCGCCGCGGCTATCGCGAGGGACCCTATGGCTTTCTGATTGCGCTCTGCGCCGCGCTCTATCCGATTTTGTCTTATCTGAAGGCGCGGCTCGAACCGGGGGTCGAGCAGGTTTCTCATTCCTCCTGCCCGCGGGAAAGCGGTGGCGATAACGGCCGGCAGTCGCGGGAGCTCGCAGCGCCGGCATCAGAGCGCCGCTGATGGCCAAGGTGGTGATGGCCGATGACGGGGTCGCCTTTGACGGGCGGATGGCCGAAATCTCGCCGTTGGGCGGCGCCGAGACCGCGTTTGTGGCGCTCGCCGAGGCATTGGCGGCGCGCGGGCATTCGGTTGAGGTCCGCAATCGCTGCGATGAGGCGCTGACCCATAACGGGGTGCACTGGCTCCCACTGGCGCGCGGCATGCCCGACACCTGCGATCTTTACATCGGCAATCGCGGGCATCGCGTGATCGGGCTCGTGCGGGGGGCGAGACGGCGGCTCTTCTGGCTGCACAACCCGGCGCGATATCTGCGCAAGCCGCGCAATGTCTGGCGGCTCGCCTGGCATCGGCCGACCTTGGTCGTGACCGGCGCCTATCACGCGAAAACGGTCCCGGGCTGGCTGCTGCATGGCGGGGTCGAGACGATCCCTTACGGGGTCCTCGACCGCTTTCGCGCCGCCGTGCCGCGCGAGCCGCAGCCGCCGCGCGCGATCTTTACGTCGAACCCGTTGCGCGGGCTCGACTGGCTGCTCGACCTGTGGGTCGCAAGGATCGCGCCCGCCATCCCCGAGGCGGAATTGCACATCTACGCCGGGCCGGCGGTTTACGGTGCGCTCGGCGCTCGCCGGGCGGCCGAGATGGAAGCGGTGCTCGCCCGCGCCGACGCGCTCGCCCATAGGGGCGTGTGCCGGTTCGCGCCGGTCGGGCGCGACGCCCTGGCGGCGGCGCTGACCGGGGCGCGGGTCATGCTCTACCGCGGCGACCCCGGCGAGACCTTCTGCCTCGCGCTGGCCGAGGCGCAGGCGCTGGGCGTCCCGGCGATCGTGACGCCGCTTGGCGCGGTCGCGGAGCGGGTGAGCGACAGGCTGAGCGGGCGGGTGGCGGCTACTGACGCGGAATTTGCCGCGGCGGCGATTGACGTGCTGCGCGACGACGAGCTGTGGCGACGCTGGCATTTGGCGGCGCTCGAGCATCAGCGCGGGCTTAGCTGGGACACGGTCGCCGGACGTTTCGAAGCCCTGGTCGGATGACGCGGCGGCTGCTTCAGGCAATGGCCGGGGCGCATCACGGTGGGGCCGAAACCTTTTTTGTGCGGCTGGCCTCGGCGTTGCAGCGGGCCGGCGAAACGCAGAGGGTGCTGATCCGGCGCGATCCCGACCGCTCCTCGCGCTTGCGGTCGGCGGGTGTCCAGGTTGGGGAGCTCGGGTTTGGCGGATCGTTCGACCTCGCCACTCGATTCGGGTTCCGGCGGGAGATCGGGGCTTGGCGCCCTGACGTCGTTCTGACCTGGATGAGCCGGGCGACCCAGGCTTGCCCGCGCGGCGATTTCGTGCATGTTGCCCGGCTCGGGGGGTATTACGATTTGAAATACTATCGGCGCTGCGACCATCTGATCGCCAACACCCGCGCCATCGTCGATTACGCCACGGCCGCGGGCTGGCCGCCCGAGCGCATCGACTACCTGCCCAATTTCGTGCCCGACGCCATGACGGCGGCGCCATGCGACGGCTGGCCGGAGCGCAACGTCCCGCTCGCCCTGGCGCTGGGTCGCCTCCACCCGAACAAGGGGTTTTCGCTGCTGCTCGAAGCGCTCGCCCAAACCCGCGAGGTGCGGCTCGCGATCGCCGGCGACGGGCCGTTGCGCGGCGAGCTCGAGCGCGTGGCGCTGGCGCTCGGGGTCGCCGCCCGCGTCGATTTTGTCGGCTGGCGCGACGACGTGCCGGCGCTGATGGCCGGAGCCGATTTTCTCGTCTGCCCGTCGCTGCACGAGCCGCTCGGCAATGTCGTGATCGAGGCCTGGTCGGCCGGGTTGCCGGTCATAGCCACCGCCGGCGACGGCCCGGCCAAGCTGATCGAGAACGAGGTCAGCGGATTGCTCGTGCCGCTTCCGGGCCAGCCCGGAGGCGGCGCGGCGGCGCTCGCCGCGACGATCGAGCGGCTGTCGCGGGACCCGGCGCTGCGCCGGCGGCTGGCAGAGCGCGGTCGGTGCGCCTACGAGGCCGGGTTCACCGAGGATGCGGTCGTCGCCCGCTACCGCGGCTTTCTCGACCGGATGGCGCCGGCCTGCTCGGCAGCGGGCAAACGATGACCGCGCCCGTTCCGCGGCGGAGCGACACCCCGACGCGGATACGCGGCGGCCCGCGGCTGCGGGCGAGCCACTTTCCGGCCGGGACGCCGCTTCGTCATTTCTTTGCCTGGAACGAGCGGAGATGGCGCCGCGACCGGCGCTATCTCGTCGCCCGGGATCCCCATCGCCTGTTGGACGCGCTCAGAAACGGCGGCGCCGCGCAGGCGACCGCGGCCGCGATAACCGTGGTCGAGCGGCTGACCGCCGCCATCGGCTGCACCGATATCGAAACGCATGCCGCCTTCTTTGCGGCGTTGGAAGCGCTGTCGCGCGTGGTCGAGCTCGATGGCGTGGCGCGCCGCCGCCCGTGCCTGACACCGGCCGCGAGCCGGCCGTCTGCGCGCCGCATCTTGGTCCTCAGGCTAAGTGCGCTCGGCGACTTCGTCCAGGCGCTCGGACCTGCCGCCGCCATCCGCCGCCACCATCGCGGCGACCACATCGCCCTGCTGACGACCGCACCTTTTGCCGAGTTCGCCGGGCAGCTCGGATTCTTCGACGAGGTCATGGTCGACCGCCGCCCCGGCCCGTTGGACGTCGCCGGGTGGCTGGCGCTGCGGCGCCGCTTGCGCCAAGGCGGCTTCGACCGGGTCTACGATTTGCAAACCTCGCAGCGTTCCGCGCTCTACGCGCTGCTGTTTCGTCCGGGTCCGGTGCCGGAATGGTCGGGGATCGCCTGGCGGGGCTCTCATCCGCACGCCAATCTCGACCGCGACCGCCAGCATACGATCGACAAGCAGGCCGAGCAGCTGCTGATGGCCGGGATCTACCCGACCCCATTGCCGCTGCTGCCGCCGCTTGTTTGTGCGCTGCCATCGCAGCTTGCCGGCCGGCGGTTCGCGCTGTTGGTCCCCGGTTCGTCGGCCCGCCATCCGGCCAAGCGGTGGTCTGCCCGACATTTCGGAATGCTGGCCGAGGAGCTGCGGCATGCCGGTTGCGCCAGCGTCGTGGTCGGGTCGCAGGCGGAGCGGCCCCTCGCGACCGCAATCCGCGAAATCTGTCGCGACGCGGTCGATCTCGTCGGCCGCACCGACATCGCAACGGTCGCCGCCTTGGCCCAACGAGCAGTGTTGACGGTCGGCAACGACACCGGCGTCACTCACCTCGCCGCGGCGGCGGGCTGCCCGGTGATCGTGCTGTTTTCCAGCGCCTCCGATCCCGCGTGGTGCGCGCCGCGCGGTTGCGCCGTGCGGGTGTTGGCGGCACCGGATCTGGTCGACCTCGAAGTCGATCGCGTGCTCGCCGAAGCCCTCGATGTCGTTGGCGAGGCTTCGCCGGCAATCGTGGACAACGTGCGGCGCGCGTTTCCCGCCGAGGTGCCGGCAGGCGGGGTCTGGGGCTGATGTGCGGCATCGCCGGGCTGATGACCTTTGACGGTGCGCTCGCCGCCGCAGGCGCCGTTGCGGGCGATGGAGGCAGCATTGCGCCATCGCGGCCCGGACGGCGACGGCCGCTATCGCTCGGGCGATGTCGGCATGGTCCAGACCCGGCTTGCGATCATCGACCTTGCGACCGGCGCGCAGCCGCTCCACGAGCCGGGCGGCGCGGCATTGATCGCCAATGCCGAGATCTACAACTATGTCGAATTGCGCGAAAAGCTGCGCGGCGATGCCCGTCCGGTCGCGTTTGCGACCCAGTCGGATTGCGAGCTGCCGCTCCACCTCTATCGCCGGCACGGGCTCGATTTCACCGCGCATCTGCGCGGAATGTATGCGCTGGCGTTGCACGACCCCGGCGCGCGCCGGCTGGTGCTCGCGCGCGACCCGTTCGGGATCAAGCCGCTTTATTATGCCGAGACCGCGCACGGTTTCGCCTTTGCCTCCGAGCCCAATGCGCTGATCGAAGCCGGCATCGTCGTCCCGAAACTGCTACGGCGGGCACGCGACGAGCTCTTGCAGATGCAATTCACGACCGGCCGCGAGACGATCTTTGCCGGGATCAACCGGGTTCTGCCGGGCGAGACCGTGGTCGTGCGCCAAGGGCGGGTGGTCGAGCGCCGGCGCCGCGCGGCGTTGCCGGAAGGAGGTCCGGCGGCACTCGGCGAGGACGAGGTGCTGGCGCGGCTCGACGCGGCACTCGCCGACAGCGTGCGCATGCACCAGCGCTCTGATGTGCCGTTCGGCCTGTTTTTGTCGGGCGGCATCGACTCGACCGCGGTGCTGACGATGATGGGCCGGTTGGCCGAACGCCCGGTCAAGGCGTTCACGATCGGTTTTGCGGATGGCGAGGCGGCGGACGAGCGGCCGGCGGCGCGTGCCGCTGCCGCGATCGTCGGCGCCGAGCATGTCGAAATCGCGTTCGGCGAGGCGGATTTCTGGCGGCTGCTGCCCGAGATCGTGTCCTGCGTCGACGACCCCGCCGCCGACTACGCGATCCTGCCGAGCTGGGTCTTGGCCCGCACCGCGCGCGCGGCCGGGATCAAGGTGATCCTGTCGGGCGAGGGCGGCGACGAGCTGTTCGGCGGCTACGGCCGCTACCGCAGCGTGACGCGGCCGTGGTGGGCCGGCGGCCGGCGGCCACGGGCACGCGGCGTGCTCGACGATCTTGATGTGCTGCGCGGCGAGATCGCCGGCTGGCGCGACGGCATCGCCGCGGCCGAGGTCCATGGCGGCGGCCATGGCCGCACCCCGTTGCAGGCGGCGCAGGCGGTCGACTGCGCCGACTGGCTGCCGAACGACCTGTTGATCAAGCTCGACCGCTGCCTGATGGCGCACGGCGCCGAGGGCCGCACCCCTTATCTTGATCCCGAGCTGGCGGCGCTGGCATTCGGCCTTCCGGACGAGCTCAAGGTCCGCCGCGGTCTCGGCAAATGGGTGTTGCGCCGCTGGCTCGCCGAGCACATGCCGCAGGCCCAGCCGCTCGCCCGCAAGCGCGGCTTCACCGTGCCGGTCGCGCGCTGGATCGAGCGCCGCGCCGACGCGATCGGGCCGCTGGTCGCGAACTCGCCCGCGGTGCGCGAGATCTGCCGCCCCGAAGCGGTCGAGAACCTGTTTGCCGCCGCCGGCCAAAAACGCCCCGGCCGCGCCGCATGGAACCTGTTGTTCTACGCCCTCTGGCACCGCCGCCACATCGAGCGCGTCGATCTCCCCCCCGACACCGCCGCCGCCCTCGCGGAGTGACCCGCCGCCCTGTTGATCTGGTGCCTCGTTGAACAGGCCGTAGCGCAACGCTCAAAAGGGATGGTTACTGGTTCTAACCCGACGCGCTCAACAATGTCGTTTGTCGCCCGTTCCGACCGCAACGCCGCGAATCATGCCGGGCTCTCAGAGCAGGATGCGGCGCGCAGATCATTTCAGGTCCGGTTGCGCGAGTGCTGGTCGCACGGGCAAAGCCTCGACCTCTTTGCCGATTGTCGCCTCCGCCACGCGCAAATCATACGAGGCTTGCAGATTGAGCCAGAACTGAGCGCTGTTGCGGAACCAGTGGCCTAGGCGCAAGGCGGTGTCGCCGGTGATCGCCCGCTTGCCCGCGATGATCTGGCTGATGCGGTTCGGCGGAACCCCAAGCTGCCGGGAAAGCTCGGTCGGGGTAATGCCGATTTCCTCCAGCTCGTCGGCGAGGATTTCGCCGGGGTGGATGGGTGGTCTGGTCATGGCTGAAGCCTCTTCAATGGTAATCCACTATCTCGACGTTTGACGGTCCCGCAGCGCCCTCCGGCCACTCGAAGCACAGCCGCCACTGCCTGTTGATGCGGATGCTGAATTGCCCGGCGCGGTCGCCTCTCAGGGCCTCAAGGCGGTTGCTGGGCACGGAGCGCAGATCGACTAGGCTGGTAGCGGCTGCCAGAATTTCCAGCCGCTTGTAGCCCTGAAGCTCGAACCCTAAAACTCGCGGACAAACTCGCCTGCCGCGAACGCTTCCGTCCTTTTGTCCTCAAAACTAAAAATCATTCATAGTCATGAAATAACGAATGTACGGCATACGTCAAATATACCAAATTTATATGCTGAATGCGTTAGTGCTCAGATGCATTCGAATGATTCAAACTGGTGCCCCTTTTTTGCCTTCCCGGCGGAGGCCGGGACCCATTTCCACCATGGGCACCGGCCTTCGCCGGTGTGGTCGGATTTTGGTGTGGGCATTGGTCTGCGGTCACCAAGTGAATCTTCAGAATGCGTCGGTGCGCTAAACTCCCGGAATGGCAAAATTCGGAAGAACAGCACCGCCCCGCCCGCCTCCCGGACCTCCCAAGGACCTCAAGGAAGGCGCTGCCGCCGTCATTATGCCAATATACATATCCAGCGGATTTGAAATGGAGACCAGGATGCCGACACGCAATCTCGTGCTGACAGCGCATCATGAGAGCGTTGTCAGGGCGCTTGTCAGGTCCGGGCGCTATCAGAATGCGAGCGAGGTATTGCGCGAGGGCATGCGGCTTGTGGAGGCCCTCAAGGCGTGCGAGGCCGCCCGGTTGAGAGCCTTGCAGGAGGCCGCCCGCACCGGACTCGCGGATCTTGCGGAAGGCCGCGCAAGAGAGTTCGAGAGCGTCGATGATCTTGCCGATTACCTGCACGATGTTTCGGAGCGGACCCTGGCCGCCCCAACGGAAAAAGAAGACCGCTAATCAATGCACGCCGCTTACCGCGCCAAGAGTTCGCGCACCGCGTCGTCGATGAATTTGGCGTCGGCGGGGTTTTGCGCGGGATTGCCGGCCCGGTGGCCCCAGATCGACGGGATCGGGCGCAATTCCGCGCGTGGCATGCGGGCGACCTCGCGGCGGTTGTCCTCGACCGTGAAATAGAGGTCGGTTTCGCACGGCATCACCAATGCGTCGGCGGCGATTGCCGCCAGTGCCTCGCCGAAATCGCCATTGTAAAGCTCATTGGCGCTGATGTCGGCGTGTTGCCACGTCCACAGCATCGCCAAGAGGTCGTTGGCGTCGCGACGGCGAAAATTGGCTTCCCAGCTGCCGACCAGAAAATCCTCGAGCGACGAAAAGCCGAGCTTGCGCCATTCCTCCTCGCGGTAGAACGCCTGGCTCAGCCCCCATCCGGCATAGACCCGGCCCATCGCCTGAAAGCCGCGGACGGGCGGGGTTGCGAACCAGCCGTCCTGCCACGCCGGATCAGCGGTCAGGGCCGCCTTGACCCCTTCGAGAAAGACGACATTGTGCGGCGAGGTCTTGGCCGAGCCGCAGATCGCGGCAATGCGCTCGACCCGGTCGGGAAACAGCGCCGCCCAGTGAAACGCCTGCTGCGCGCCCATCGAAAACCCGTAGACCAGCCTCACCCGCTCGATCCCGAACACATCCTTCAATAACCGCTGCTGCACCCGGACATTGTCGGTCATTGTGAAATGCGGCCAGCGGGCGCGGTCGAAAGGCGGCGGCGTGTTGCTCGGCGACGACGACAGCCCGTTGCCGAATTTGTTTATGATCACGATAAAATATTTGGTCGGGTCGAGCGCCTTGCCGGGGGCGACCGCCCATTCGAGATCGGGGTGCTGCGCGCCGTAGGAGGTCGGGTACACCACGGCGTTCGATTTCGCGGCGTCGAGCGTGCCAAAGGTTTTGAAGGCGAGACGGGCGTTGCGGTAGGTCAGCCCCGATTGCAATACGACGTCGCCCGCGTCGAAGACTTGGTAATCCGCCATCGTCGATGCCCGCCCTATGATTGGTCGTCGTCATAGCGCATGAGCCAGCGCTCGGGCCCGATGACCTGCATCAGAAATTTCGTGCCCGGCCGCGCCGCGCTGAGGCTGCCGATATGCGACGAGCCGCCGTCATAGGTCACGATCCAGCCGCGATCGGCGGACGGACAATCGAGACGCAGGGTCGCGATCCCCAGACCCGGCCGGCGCTGCACGATCCTGACCCCGCCGCCATGCAGCAGCTGACCGATCTCATCGACGCCCCTGCCGTCATCGGCGGTGTTGACGTGAAATCGGTCGAAGCGGGTGTAGTCGACGCCGGCCTCCGCGAGGTAGAGCTGCGGATAGGCGTAGCCGTGGTTCTCGGGGCGCCATCGCACCGCCGCCCGGCACCTGGGGCGTGCGTCCGGCGGCGGCGATAATCTGCAAAAGCCGCTCGCGGGGCAGCAGGAATTGCACCTTGATACGGTCAGCCTCCGCTGCGCTCAAACGCGGTTGGGCGAGCAGGCCGCGGATCTCGGCGGAAACGCCCGCCAGATCCAAAGGCCAAGTCCCCGCGCCATAGGCGGCCAACCCGGCGTTAACCTCGTCGAGGGCGGTTACGGCCGGGCGGCCGTCGGGGAACTCCAGCAGCAGACCGGTCGCGCTTGCCATTGTCCGGGCCTCAGCTCGCGGCGCGTTGGCGTTTGAAGGACAGCTTGATGCCGCCGGCGCCGCCGATCTTGCCGCCGCTGCCAAAAATGCTGATCTGCCCCTCCGAGCTGACTTCGATCGACAGCTCGACCTCCTCCAATGACAGCCCCGACTGGGCCGGCGCCTGGTCGAACACGTCGCCGACCACCGCCAGGAGATTGCCGATCTCGCGCTTCAGATCCTCGGCGTCGATTTGCACACGCTGGGTCAGCGACTTGCGCGTTTGCTGCACGACGCTCGACCCGAACCCCCCGCCGACATCCTCGGCGCTGCGGCTGCCGTGCGCGACTTCGACCGTCTCGGCGGTCTCGATTTCGGTGACGAACCACAGCGAACCCCGACCGTCGGCCATGCCGGATCCCCTCCGCTAACCGCACACCACCCGGATCCCGATCCGGCCCTGCCAACCCGGGTTGTCGGGCGGGATCGCGTCGCGAAAAGCCGAACGGCAGATCGCCGGGTTGTGCGACCACGACCCGCCGCGCAGGATGCGGTTGCCGTCGCGCGGTCCGGCGAGAAAAGCGCTGCCGTCATCGGGCGCATCGTCATAGGTCGGGGCCGCGATGTCGAGACAGTATTCCCAGACGTTGCCGTGCATGTCGTAGAGCCCGAACTGGTTAGGCGGAAAGGTGCCGGCGCGCGTCGTCGTGCCGCGAAACACGCCCGCGGGACCCCGGCCGTAGGCGCCCGAGCCGTATTTGACGCCGTCGTAAAAATCCGACGCGATGCTGCGACCGTCGCTGTCACCGCACACCGCACCGCCGGCGCCGCAGTAATTCGCCAGGCCGGTCGTGATCGTCGGCCCGACATTGAAGGGACCGGCATTGCCGGCGCGGCAGGCATATTCCCATTCGGCTTCGCTCGGCAGCCGATAGCCGCGGCCGGTGATCGCAGCGAGCCGCCGGCAATATTCGTCGGCCTCGTACCAGGTGACGCTTTCGACCGGCAGGTCGATGCCGCGGAAAAACGACGGGCTAGGGTTGAGGTCGTGGCGCACCCGGTCGCGATGCGCGATGACGACCGCCAGCCACTGCGCCTGTGTCACCGGTGCCGCGCCAATAAAATACGGCTTCAGGGCGACATGGTGCTGCGGTCCCTCATTGGGCCGGCGTTCCGGCTCGTCGGCCGGGGAGCCCATCGTAAAGCTGCCGCCGGGGATCGCGACCATGTCGAGCCTGGCGCCCGAGCCGAGGTCTTCGGTGAAGACCGCCGCCGTGGCGCGCCGCGCCGGCTGGCGCACGCCCTCATCATCGACCGCCGCATATTCGAAATGAGTGGTGCGCAAAGACGGGCGCGACGTTTGCCGCCAGATAAACGGCACCGCTGCGCCAGCGCCAACCCCGGCTGCGGCAAGCGCGCCGACGGCGAGCGCCCGCCGCCGCGTCAGCAGCCGCCGTGCCGGCGCGTCCCCGCGTGCCTGCGGCGGGCGGGCAGCGGCTTCAGCCACGATCGGCGGCGGCGCGGCTGTTCCGACCGCCTGCTTTTGCGCAATCCGCTTGACCGCCTCATGCGCCTGCGCGTCGACCGGCGACACCGCAATCACCCGCCACCACAGCTGCTCGGCGGTTTCGAGATCGCCCCCGGTCTCGGCCTGCAGCGCGTCGAGCCGAAGCGGGTCGAGGTCCGCTAGCGCCGCATGTTGCGGCAACAAGATCAGATGCCGCTTTTCGATCGGCTCGGCCTGGGTGTACGGCGTCTGTCGCGGCTTTTTGTAGTGCTGGCACAGCTCGGGCACGCGAAAGCGCAAATGCTGGTCGAGCCGCTCGACCGTGGCGCAATTCGCCGCACCGTCCAGCCGCAAACCCTCGAGCAGAGTGTAGGTAAAGGCGCCGTGCTGCAATTCGTCGATCTCGTAGGACCGCTCGCTCGGGCTGCACGACGATATCGCCACCACGCCCGGCTGCGCCTCGGCGCCGACCCCCTCGCCGTCGCGCGCACCCTCGTTGCGGCAGGCGTCGAGCAGCAGGATCACGTTCTCGGCGCCGCAGCGCCGCAGCCGCTCGGTGACGAGGCTGACCGGGACCGCGGTTTCCGCGACATTGCCGGGGTCGGCGTCGCTCGGCATCAAATAATCGCGGTCGCGGTCGCGCCTGCCGTGGCCGGCAAAGAAGAACCAGAAATTATCGCTCGGCTTTAGGAATTTCTGCTCAAACCGGATGCGCAGAAATCGGCGCAGCGTCGCGCCGGTCGGGGTCGACCGTATCGGCTCGCCAAAATCGGCTGGGATCGCGGGCGCGTCTTCGGCAAAGAAATAAACCTTTTCGAATCCGACTTCGGTTTCAAAAAAAGCACGCAGCGCCTCCGCGTCGCGCTTTGCAAAATTCAGCGGCTGCAGATTGTCGTAGCGGTCGATGCCGATGCAGATCGCCCAGTTCCGGCTCATCTCAGCTCGTCCGCGATAGTCGCACCAGGCGGCGCTCGGATCTGGCCCGCGGCACGGACAGCGGCTAGTCTTGCGATTAACTGTAGTCGGGAGGAGCTCCAATGCACAAGCTGCTTGCGGTTGCGGCGCTTCTCGCGACCGCGCCGGCCGCATTCGGCGGGGCGCCGGCCGGTGCCGTGGGCGTTTCGGCGCCGTCCGGTCTCGTCGCCGCCGGCGGCCGTGATTCAATGGTGGTGCTTGTCGGCGGCATGGGAGGCGGTACAGGCGGGGGCGGCGGCATGAGCAGCGGCGCCGGCAGCGGCGGCTATACCGGCGGCATGGGCGGGATGAACGGCGGCGGGACGGGCGGGATGAGCGGCGCCGGGACCGGCCGCGGGACAGGCGGGATGAACGGCGGCGGCGACATGTTTGCCGGTTCCGGGGTAGGCTTTGCCCAGCCGGCTCCCGACCCCTCGGCAAGCGGCGGCGCGTATTACACCTACCAGTGCGTCACGCCGGTCGGCCGCTGCTCGTTTGTGGCCCCGGCCGCGCTGCGCGGCAATGCGCTGCGCAGCGGCGCCGATTGCGCCTGCCCCGACGGCCGCAGCCGCGGCCAAGTCGAATGACCCGATCCCGTCCGGCGCTCGCAGCACGCGGCGTGCTCGCCCCAGGCTTGCTCGCCCCAGGGCTTACTCGAACGTGATCGTGCCGGAGCCGTTGACTTGCGTGTTGCGCGCTTTCGGGTTGCCGGAGATCGAGATCGAACCGGAGCCCGAGATTTCGGCGACAACCTGCTGGCGGGCGTCGACCGCCGCGTTGCCCGACCCGCTGACCGTGACATTGGCCGAATCGGCGGTCAGCTGCTGCGCCGAAAGGTGGTTGGAGCCGCTCAAATGCGCGGTCACGGCCGAAACGCTGCCGCTCAGCACGGCATGGTTGGAGCCGTTCAGCGAAATCGACAGCGGCCCGCCGCTTAGCCCCTCTGCGTCGATCTGATTGCTGCCCGAGGCCGAGATGCCGGTGATGCTGGGCTGCGTCACCGTGACTTTGATTCGGCCGTCGGCCGAATAGGACTTGTCGGCGTAAAGGTCGAGCCGGCCGTTCGACACCTCGGTCTTGACGATCGCCAGCAGGTTCTTGTCGGCCTCGATCGTCAGGCCGGGTGGGGCGCCGAGCTTGATCGTGAGCGCAAACGCGCCGTCGGCGTCGATCGCGCTCACCGGCCCGATTGGGCGCGTTTCCGACGCCTTTTGCCCGTTGCCGACGACCCGCCCGCCGCGCGACGTTTCAACCGTGACCGTGTCGCCGCTGACCGTAACGCTGCTGCCCTCGCCGTTGACACTCAGATTGTTTTGCTGGATCACGCTCGTCTGCGACCAAGCGGTGCCGACCGCCAGCGAAGCCGTCACGACCACCATCGCCATACCCGCCGCCTGTCTCATCCGACCCCGATATCTCGACCGCCCGCCGAGCCCTGCGATAGCACGCCATCCGGCCGCAGGACAACGGCGCCAAGAAGGGGTCTGCCCCGACAGCGGAACCGCAAGTCGAAGAGATCGTTGAAACAAGGACGCCAAAGCGCGGAGGCAGGGATGGGTTGGATGCGGATCGGGATGGCGGCGGCGGCGCTGGGCATGTTGTCGGCGGCGGCGGCTGTCGCCCCGGCGATGGCGCAGGCCGATCCGGCCAATCCGCCCGCGGCGGCGGCGACCGCGGCATCGCCCGAGCTGAGCAAAGCCGACCGTGATTTTGTCGCCGACGCCGCGCAAAGCGGCTTGGCCGAGGTCGAGCTCGGCAAGCTTGCGCAGAAATCGGTCAATCCCGATGTCCGCCGGTTTGCCGACCGCATGATCACCGATCACACGAAAGCCAATGTCCGGCTGAAGGCGATCGCGCAGGCAAACCGCGTCGCGACGCCGGACACGCTCGATGTCGAGCACCGCAAGCTGCGCGATAAGCTCGCCAACGAGCATGACGGCAATTTCGACCGCGACTATGCGCGGGCGATGGTCGCCGACCACGACCAGGCGATCAACCTGTTCCGGCAGGAAGAGCAATCGGGCGGGAACACGGAACTCCAGGCCTTCGCCCGCAACACGCTGCCGGTTTTGCAGCAGCATCGCGGCATGGCGGCGGCGCTCGCGGCCAAGCTGGGCGCCACGGCGGCGCAATAGCGGTCCGGAACCAAAGAATTCTGGTCTACGCGGCTGTCGAGCCCGAGATTACGCCACCGCAGTAAAGGAGGAGCAATGGCGGAAGAATTGGTGATCGGCCTGTTTCCGTCGAGCGGGATCGCGCTCGACGCCTACCACCGGCTGCATACCGAGGGCTTTGCGCGAAACCGGCTCGCCCATCGCGTGCTGAAGGAAATCGGGCCGGTTCCTCCGACCGTCCAGGCCGAGCTCGAAGCGCTCGCCGTCGACCCGATGGTGTGGGGGGACGTGCGCCACTCCTTTGCCCGCTACATCCACAATGGCGAGACGGCGGTCATCGTGCAGGTCCTCGACGACGCCGAAGCGCAGTCCGCGGCGGACATCCTGCGGCTTTACGCGCCGCTCGCGGTCGAAACCGCAGCGCCGCGGTAAACTCCCTCCTCTCGTGCGGCCGGCTTGGCCGCCGAAACATCCAGGCCGGGCCGCCGCCCCGCCGAGCGCGGCTTCAGGCGGTGGGCGCCAGATCCTTCGGCAGCAATTCGGCGCGGTAGGTCGGGCGCAGGATGTCGAGCTTCATCGGCACCGGCGTCCCGAGCCACAGCGCGTTCTTGCTGTGGTCGTCATACGAGCTTTCGGTCAGCGGATGGACCAGCACGTCGAGGCCGTCGCGGTTCAGCATCAGCCACGGCACGACGCTCTGAAATTCCTCGACCTTGAAGATCACGTTGAATTGCGAGATCGGGTGCGGGCCGCGCGGCTCGTCGCTGAACCCGCCGGGTTCGACGGCGAATTGGCCGATGATCGCCTCACGCAGCTCCGCCGCTTTTGGCTTGGTTGCGGCGTCGTAGTAGACATGGGCGTGATAGCCTTTGATTTCAGTCATTTGCGTCTCCCAGGCGAACTCGTCGAACGATTGTTTCGAGAGGCGAATTGTCGCAGAGCGCCGCCCGGGGCGCAACAGCGAAGCGGCGGCCGGGAAACCGCGGGGCCGTCATCGGGGCTGTGCCCCCGCCATATGCGTTTGACGCTCGGGTTGCGCTGTCTTAGCGTCGCGCCGACGTGATCGAATGGTCGACGCGACCGCGGAGGACATGATGGACGGCATGACATCGACGGGTCTCGACAGCATCGTGGCGCCGCTCAACTTTCTCGCGCCGATGGCGGAAAAGCCGGTCGCCTACAATTACAAGCCGCCGCCGGGGACGCCGGCGCGCACCGGCGGCAATGTCGAATTCCAGGTGCCGATCCGCAACGCGCGGCCGATGACCGGCGAGCTGTCGCTGGACAAGGAAGGCTTTGTGCTGCTGCACCACCAGACCGCAGTGTCGAATTTCTACGACGAGGAGCAGATCCGGTCGGTCTACTACCCCGAATGCGAGCGCGTCATGAAGGAGGCGACGGGTGCCGTCCGCGTCGTCGCCTTCGACCACATCGTGCGCAACGCCGCAATGTCGGCCAAGGACAAGACGGTCAAGATTCCGGCCAAGCGCGTGCACAACGACTACACCGCGTGGTCGGCGCCGCAGCGGGTGCGCGACCTGATGGGCGACGAGGCCGAGGAATTGCTCAAGCACCGCTTTGCGATCAACAATCTGTGGCGCCCGATCCGCGGCCCGGTGCTCGAACTCGCCGCTGACCCTGTGCGACGCGCAGAGCCTCTCTGAGGAGAACCTGGTCGCCAGCGACCTCAAATACCCGGACCGCACCGGCGAGACCTATGCGATCACCTACAATCCGAGCCAGCGCTATTATTATTTCCCAAAGATGCAGGCCGACGAAGCAGTGCTGATCCGCTGCTACGACTCGGCCCAGCATGGTGCTGCCCGGTTTTCCGCGCATACCGGCTTCGATGACCCGACGACGCCCCGCGACGCCCCGCCGCGCGAGAGCCTCGAAGTCCGCATGCTGGTGTTCTACCCGCTCGCCGCTTAGGGCGCTTAGCAACGCGTCGGCTCTGCCCCCTCACCCCCGGCCGCCGCCCGCAATTGCGGGCGGCGGCCGTGCTAGGGCGCACCCTGCTCGCGGGGGAGTGTTTCGGACACAACTTATGGGAACCGTAACCCTTAATCCGTAAGCGGGCGATAAAATCACCGAAATTCGTGATTTTTGCAACGAATCGTCGGCCTCTTGGGCGACCGAGGCTTGAATCCCACATATGCGCGCGGCCGAATATCCGGCGGAATGAGAAAAGTTGCAAATACAGTTAATGATGGCGTTGTTAAGAATATTAAAACTTGTAATAGAATGACTAGGCCTGCCGGCTAATTCGGACTTCCGAGTAATAAGTACAATAACCTACCGCGCGGCGCAGGTGGTTTAGCCCGCCGCTGGCGGATCGAGCGCGGCCAGCTCGCGAGCGATCACGGCACGCAAAGGCGGCAAGTCGATCTGCACCGCGTCCCACACATGCTTGGCGGCAACGTCCTCGTAATCGTGGCGATAGATGTTGCCCGCTCCGGCCATGTCTCTCCAGGCAATCGCCGGGTGCCGCGCCTTCAATTCGTCGGGCAGGCGGCGCGAGGCTTCGGAAATGATCTCAAGGCAACGCGTGGCGGCATAAACCGTGCGCTGATCGGCCACAAAGGCGTCGTAGTCGAAGCCTGCGGTGAAGTGGACGGCAAGATCGATGTGGTGCGCGATGTCGCGCAAGGCTGCGGTCGCCGCGCTAGAAAGCATAGATGGCGTCGGTCGTGACGGCCGGCCGAACGTAAGGCTTCAAGCCCTCACGGTTGACAATATCAACCGGGCCGTCGAACAAACCAGCAATGTACTCTTTCAGGCCGGAGTAGTTAAAGACAGTGACATGGGCCGCAGGATCAAATTCAATCATAATGTCGATGTCGCTGTCGGGCCGGTTATCGCCACGGGCGCGCGAGCCGAACAAGGCGGCATGACTGACGCCGCGCGCCCGCAAGGCTGCTTCGTTCGCTCGAAGCCGTGCAAGGATTTCCTGACCGTTCATTGCTCTATCATACCATGCGCGGCGGGGTTTCTACATCCTGTATCGTCTGCCCCTCGTGCGCCGGGCTGTCAAAGTAGCATAAGCCCCATTCTGGAAAGTCAGCCTGATCTGCTTCAAGCACGGAGGGAGCTAAGCACCTTCCGTCTCTTTTTAAGAGCAAGCGTAGGGCGGAAAAGCGCAGCGCCTTCCGCCGCTAACTGTCGGCCGCGTGGCGGGCTGGGGCCCAACAATGATGGTCTGGAATGATACGTTCCGCGTGCGCCTGCCTTGCCCGCTTCGATCTCATTGCCGCTCGCCCGTCTCTGCCGGCTCGCCGCTGCCGCCGATCCACCCCGCCGGGTACAGCCCGCCGGCGACACAGCGACGAAAGGAGGAAAACGGCCACTGCGCCGGGTGCTCGACCAAACCGTGCTTCACGGGGTTGAAGTGCGTGTAGTCCATGTGCGCCGCAAAGTCGCGGTCGTCGCGGATCGTGTGCTCCCAATATCGCCGCTGCCAAATGCCGCGTTCGCCCCGGCTAGTCATAACCGGCGATCGCGGCTCGCCGATCCGTACGGATTTCGAAAACCCTTTCTTGATCGCGCGCCAACGGCCGGGGAAGTCGGCATCGCCTTCCGGCAGGGTCCACAGGCAGTGCATGTGGTCGGGAAGCACGACCCAGGCGTCGATGTGGAAGGGCGCGCGGGCGCGCACCCGTCGAACCGCTTCCCGCAACGCGTCGATTTGTTCGACCAGCAAACCCGACCGGCGGTCGAGCAGGTTCGCCGTGAAGAAGAACGTCCCGCCCGGAACCCGATTGCGACGATAATCCGGCATGATGGAGTATGCCCCGGCTTTGGGGGGCGGCGGAAGGCGCTGCGCTTTTCCGCCCTACGCGTGCTGAACGTTCAGCCAGTCACGGTTGTGAACCGCCCGATGGCGTCACCCCCCGCAGCGCCGGCAGCAGCTCGTCGCTGATCAGGCGCATGCTGGCGAGGGCGTGGCCGACCGGCATCCCGCTCCAATGAGTGCGGAAGATCAGAAAATTGGCGCCGGCCTCTTCCCAGCACGGGCGCAATTGCTCATAGCATTCCTCGGGGCTGCCCAGCACAAAGCGATCCTGCAGCAACAGGTCGAGCGACTGGCGGAACGAATCCTCGCCCGGCAAAACCTGGTCCTGGCCCCATTGCGCATAGGTGCGGTATTTCTCGGCGAGGTAAGGGCCGGCCATTTCCAACGCCGTCGCTTTGTCCTTGGCGCAGTAGATCTCGCGCAAATAGGGCAACACCGCCGGAAACGGCTTGCCGTGACGTGCGAGCTCAGCGCAGTAGACCGCCATCTGGCTGCTGATGACCGGCATCGTCGCATGCGGGTTGATGAAGAGGCTGTCGCCGAGGCGAGCGGCGCGGCGCACCGCGGCGTCGCTGTTGGCCGCGATCCAGATCGGCGGGTGCGGCTGTTGCACCGGACGGCAGGTCGTAGTCACGTTTACCAGCTTGCAGATGTCGTTTTCAAAGCTGACGGCGTCCTCGGTCCACAGCCGCTTGACGACTTCCAGACATTGCTCGAAGCGGCGCACGCGCTGGCCCTTGGGCACGCCGAATGCGTCGAATTCGACCTCGCGATAGCCGAGACCGACGCCAAAGACGAAATTGCCGCGCCAGATCGCATCGAGCGAGGCAATGCATTCGGCGACCTCGACCGGGTTGTGCAGGGTCGCGAGCAACACCCCGGCGATGCCTGTCATCTCGCCGGCTTCGGCCGCGAGCCGCGCCAGAAACGGAACCAGCTGCAATTGGCGCACGCCCTCGCTCAGGTAATGCTGGCCGGTGGCGACGGCGTCCCAGCCGCGGTCGCGCGCAAGGCGCGCCATCGCATACTGGCCTTCGAGCTCGGCGACGATGTCGCTCTGCGGCGGGTGCTGTCCGGTCAGAAAAATGCCGATCTTCATGACGCCTCCATCCGGCTCCGCCGGGTCGCGATGTTGCAAACCGCTGAGGTTAGTCATTACAACGCGTCGGCCAAAGTGAAAGGGCGTTTCGCATGGTCCGCCGGTTTGACGCCGTGCTGTTCGACCTGCTGACGGCGCTCCTTGATTCGGGGAGCTTGTGGAGCAAAGTCGCCGGCAATCCCGATGACGCCAAACGCTGGCGGGCGGCCTATCTGCGCACCACCTATGCCGCCGGCCGCTATCGGCCATATCAGGAGCTGGTCGCGGACGCGGCCGAGGAGGCCGGTCTGCCGCGGCGGTTTGCGGACGATCTCGCTTCGCGCTATGCCGAGCTCGAGCCGTGGCCGGAGGCGCCCGGCGTGCTGAAGTCGCTCGGCGCCGCCGTCCCGCTCGGGATCGTGACCAATTGCTCGGAACGGCTCGGCGATGTCGCCGCGGCGCGGACCGGCGGCGCTTTTGCGGTTGTCGTCACCGCTGAGCGGGCCGGCTTTTACAAGCCCGATCCGCGGCCCTACCGGATCGCGCTCGACGCGCTGCGGGTTAGGCGCGAGCGTTGCCTGTTTGTGGCTGGCTCGCCCTACGACCTTTTCGGGACCGACGAGCTGGGTTTGCCGACCTATTGGCATGACCGGACCGGCATCGCCGCCCCGCCGGATGCGCCGGCGCCGCGGTGGCGGGAGCCGACACTGACGCCGCTGCCCGCGCTCCTCGGGCTGGCGGCGCCGCGCTCGCCCTGAGCAGATCTGAGATAAGACCCCTATATCTCTCGGCGGCCGCAAAAGCTGCGCCGGCCGGCGCACCTATTCCAGTGCGGCGAGCATTTCGGCGGTGACGAGGGTGACGCCGTCGTCGCTGCGATCGAACCGCTTGGCGTCGAGATCGGGGTCTTCACCGATTACCAAGCCCTCGCCGATCCGGCAGCCGCGATCGAGGACGACCTTGGTCAGCCGGGCGTGGCGGCCGATCTCGACCTCGGGCAGCAGCACGGCCTCGTGGGTCTTGGCGAACGAGTTGACCCGGCAGTTCGAGAACAACAGCGAGCGCCGCACCGTTGCCCCCGACACGATGCAGCCGCCCGAAACCATCGAATCGACCGCCATGCCGCGCCGGTTGTCGTCGTCAAAGACAAATTTCGCCGGCGGCAATTGCTGCTGATAGGTCCAGATCGGCCAATTGGGGTCGTAGATGTCGAGCGACGGGGTCGGCGTGATCAGGTCGATATTGGCCGCCCAATAGGCGTCGATGGTGCCGACGTCGCGCCAATAGGCCTCGGCCTCGAAGGTGGTCTTGACGCAGCTCTCCTCAAACGAATGGGCGACGGCGAGCCCGCGGCTGACCAGGTTCGGGACCAGATCCTTGCCGAAATCGCGGCTCGAGGTCGGGTCGCGGTGATCGCGCTCGAGCTCGTCATAAAGAAACTCGGCGGTGAACACGTAGACGCCCATGCTGGCCAGCGCCCGGTCGGGCTTGCCGGCCATCGCCGGCGGCCGGCGCGGCTTTTCCTGGAAGTCGACGATGCGCATCGACTGGTCGACCGCCATGACCCCGAAATCCGAGGCCTGCGCCAGCGGCACCTCGACGCAGGCGACGGTGCAGTCGGCACCCTTGGCGACGTGGTCCGCCAGCATGCTCGAGTAATCCATTTTGTAGATGTGGTCGCCCGCCAGGACGACAAAGTATTTCGGGCCGGCGGCGCGCAGGATGTCGAAATTCTGGAACACGGCGTCGGCGGTCCCGCGGTACCACGTCGCTTCGTCCAAGCGCTGCTGCGCCGGCAGCAGGTCGAGAAACTCGCCCATTTCCGGGCGCAAAAACGACCAGCCCATCTGCAGATGGCGCAGCAGGCTGTGCGCCTTGTACTGGGTCAGGACGGCGATGCGACGAACCCCGGAGTTCAGGCAGTTCGACAAGGTAAAGTCGATGATGCGAAACTTGCCGCCAAAAAACACCGCCGGCTTGGCGCGCCGGTCGGTCAATTGCCGCAGGCGGCTGCCGCGCCCGCCGGCGAGAACCAGCGCCAGCGCCTGCCGCGCCAGCCGCTGTTGTATGCGCGCGCCCGACAGCATGTTGCTCTCCTCTCAGCCGGGCCCGGCCCGTGGCGGTTCGCGGGTTCTCGCAGGCGATCGCGGGACTTATTGCGCCTCCGCGACCGCTTCTTCGGCGACCGCTTCCTCAAACGCGGCGAGGGTCTTCTCGATCGCCTCACGCGGCAGGTCGCGGGTGATGAACACCATGCGGGTGCGGTGGTCGTCGCTCGGCCATTGCGGCAACAGCACCGGCGGGTGAAACAGATGCTGCACCCCGTGCACAACAACCGGCTCGCCGGGGCGGTCGCTCAGCGCCACGATCGCCTTCAGCCGCAACAGATCGTCGCCGCGCATCGTCGCCAGCGCGTCAAGCCAGGTCGACAATGCGGCCCATGAGATCGGCTTTTCGCGAGTGATGCAGAAGGCCCGGATGCGTTCGTCATGGCGGTTGACGTCGGGTTTCTCGTGGTCGTGGTGGTGCTCGTGCCCGGCTTCGAAAGCCTCGTCGCGCAGCCAGCGCCGCACGTCGATGCTTTTGGTCTGCGGGTCGTAAAAGCCGAGATTGAACAACACCGCGGGATCGATCTCGCCCTGCGCCACCGGCAGCAGCGGCGCGCTCGGGTTCAAGGCGGCAAGCCGCGCCTTCAGCGCCGCCACGGCATCGGGTTCGGCAAGATCGGTCTTGGTCAGCAGCAGCCGGTCGGCGACCGCCGCCTGCTTGACCGCCTCCGGCTGTCGGTCGAGCGTGCCCGCACCATTGACCGCGTCGACCGTGGTCACCACGCCGTCGAGCGAAAAGCGGCCGGCCACCAGCGGGTCCGAGATCAGGGTGTGCAGGATCGGCGCCGGGTCGGCGAGCCCGGTGGTTTCGATCACGACGCGACGGAAATGCGGCACCTTGCCGTTGGCGCGCCCGACAAACAGGTCGAGCAAGGTGTCGGCGATGTCGCCGCGCACGGTGCAGCACAGGCAGCCGCTGTTCAACAGCACGATGTCGCCGGTCGCACTCTCGACCAGCAGGTGGTCGATGCCGATCTCGCCGAATTCGTTGACGATGACCGCGGTCTCGGCCATGCCGGGCTGCTTCAGGATATGGTTCAACACTGTCGTCTTGCCGCTGCCGAGAAATCCGGTCAGCACGGTGACCGGGATCAGCGGCGAGGCTTCGGGCGAGTTCATCGCGATTGGGCGCTCCGCTTCGGAGATGTCGGACGGATTGTCGTTCAAATCGCCGACGCGGTCGAGTTCGGCGGCGACCGTCAGGTCAATCGTTTGCTCGTGCGCGGGCTGGCACCGAAATCCGGTCGAAATCGGCGACGACCCGCGTTTTCGGGAACAGGGCGGCGGCTTCCGCGAGAATTTCCTCGGGGCGGTAGCGGCCGGAAATGTGGGTCAGCAGCAACTCCCCGGCCTTGGCCTCATGCGCGAGGCGCGCCCCGGCGGCGGCGGTCAGATGCCCGTGCGAGCGGGCGAGCGCCGCGTCGCGGTCGAGATAGGTCGCCTCCACCACGAGCGCGTCGGCGTTGCGCACGGCTGGCGCCAGCAACGCCGTGTCCTCGACATCCCCGATAACCGCAAGCCGCGCACCGGCGGCGGCGGGACCGCGCACCATCTCGGGCGCGATCGACCGGCCGTCGGCGAGCGTCACCGCGCGGCCCTCGGCCAGTTCGCGGCGAAAGGGCCCGTCCGGAACGCCGAGCGCCGCCAGCCGGTCGGGAAGCAGCGGCGCCCGCGCTTCCTCCTCGAAACGATAGCCGAGGCTTTGCGTCCCGCGATGCGGCACGGCAAAGGCGGCGAGCCGCCAACCCGGCCACGACCGCACCGGGCCGGGCTCGACCGCGCTCAGCCGGTAGCCGGCGGCGCGTTCGCGGCCGACGGTCAGCGCCAGGTAATGCCCGACATAGGCGACGGTCTCGGCACTGCCGACGATCTCGATCGGCGCTTCGATCCCGAAGAGGGCGCGGGTCGCGACCAGCCCCGCCAGTCCGCCGACATGGTCAAGGTGCGCGTGGGTCAGCAGCACGTGCCGCAGGCCGCGAAAGCCGAGGCGCGCACGCATCAGCTGGCGCTGGGTTCCCTCGCCGCAATCGACCAGAAACCGGTCGGGACCACGGCTGACGTAAAGCGACGGCGAGCCGCGCTCGGCCGAGGGCGCCGCCGCCGAAGTTCCGAGAAAAACAAGATCGAACATGCCGCGACCAAATAGAGCCGGTGGTAATCTGCACCCGAGATTCGTTTCCGCCAATCGCCGGGCCGAAAAATGGCGAGCCTGAACCTCGAAAACGCGACGATCGAGCAGCTGAGGCAAGCGCTCGCGGCAGGCGAGACGACTTCGGCGGCGCTGGTCGAGGCCTATTGCGCGCGCATCGCCGCCTATGACCGGGCCGGTCCCGCGCTCAACGCGGTGCGCGCGGTCAACCCCGACGCGGCCGCGCTCGCCGCCGCGATCGACGCCGCCCGGCCCGCCATCCGGCTGCCCCTCGCGGGCATTCCGATCCTCATCAAGGACAACATCGCCACCGCCGACCGCCAGCACACCACCGCCGGGTCGCTCGCCTTGGCGACGGCGCGGGCGCGACAGGACGCGACCCTCGTCCGACTTTTGCGAGAAGCGGGCGCCGTCGTTCTGGGCAAGGCCAATCTGACCGAATTCGCCAACATCCTCGCGATCGACATGCCGGCCGGCTACAGCTCGCTCGGCGGCCAGGTCCGCAACCCCTACGCGCCGCAGCTCGACGAGCGCGACGTCCCGGTGGTTTCGCCCGGCGGGTCAAGCTCGGGATCGGCGGCGGCGGTTGCCGCGGGTCTGGCGGCGGCGGCGATCGGCACCGAGACCTCGGGCTCGCTGTTGTCGCCGGCCTCTCAGTGCGGTCTCGTCACGGTCAAGCCGACCGTCGGTCTCGTCAGCCGTGCCGGCATCGTCCCGATCGCACACAGCCAGGACACCGCCGGCCCGCTGACCCGCACCGTGCGCGACGCGGCGCTGCTGCTGAACGTGCTGGCCGCCCCCGACCCGCTCGACCCCGCCACGGAGGGGCTGCAGCGTCCCGCCTACTATACAAGCGCGCTCGACAAGGACGGCTTGCGCGGCGCCCGCATCGGCGTGCCCAGCGACCCCGCCGACCCCGGCAACGACGTTTATTACGGGCCGTTGCCACCGCCCGCCGCTGCGGTCATCGCGCACGCGATTGCGGCAATCGAGGAGCTCGGCGCCACGATCGTGCGCGCCAACATGCCGACCGCCGGCTGGATCGGCGGCCCCGGCACCGAGATCGCGATCCTCAACCGCAACCGCGAGAGCCGGACCTGGCTCCAGCCGGTGCGCCGGCCGCTCGTCTTCATCTATGAGCTGAAGCACGATCTCGACCTCTATCTGCGCGACTGGGCGACCGAGACCGAGATGCGCAGCCTCGCCGACATTGTCGCGTTCAACGAGGCGAATGCGGAGCGCGCCTTGCGCTTTGGCCAGGATCTGTTTTTGGCGGCGGCAGCGACGCGCGGCGATTTGAGCGAGCCCGAATACGCCGCGGCGCGGCAGATGGATCTCCGTTCGGCGCGCACCCTGGGCCTCGACGCCTACATGGACCGGCACCGGCTCGATGCGGTGCTGTTTCCGGGTGCGGCAGGTGCCGCGATCGCGGCCAAGGCCGGCTATCCGAGCGTGCAGGTCCCGGCCGGGTTTGTCGGCGGCGACGACACCCCGGAATACCCGTTTGGCGCCACCTTCACCGGTCGGGCGTGGAGCGAGCCCGCGCTGTTGCGCTTCGCCTATGCCTTCGAGCAGGCGACCCAAGCCCGCCGCCCGCCGCCGCTCACCGCGACCTAGTCTAATCGGGCCGTCGGAATAACCCGTGGAAGGGCCGCTGCTACTCGGCGGGCGCCGGTATCGGCAACCCGGCGCGGTCGCTGCGCCCGATCAGCAGCACCATCAGCGCCGCGCCAAAGCACATCAGCCCGGCCAGCATGAAGGCTTCGAGATAGGTGCCGAGGGCGGTCCGCAGCGCGCCGGCGCCAAAGGCGGCCATCGCCGCACCCAGCTGGTGCGCCGCGGCGACCCAGCCGAACATGACCGGTCCGCGCGCGCTGCCGAAAATCTGCGCGGTGAGGCGCACGGTTGGCGGCACCGTCGCGATCCAGTCGAGCCCGTAAAACACCGCGAACACCGGCAGACCATAGAACGACATGCCGAACGCGAACGGCAGATACATCAAGGACAGGCCGCGCAGCCCGTAATACCAGGCGAGGAGGCCGCGATTGCTCCAGCGGTCGCTTAGCCAGCCCGACAGGGTGGTGCCGACAAAGTCGAATACGCCCATCGCGGCCAACAAGCTGGCGCCCTGCACCTCGGGAATGCCGTGGTCGACGCAGGCCGGGATCAGATGAGTCCCGATCAATCCATTGGTCGATGCGCCGCACACAAAGAAGCTGCCGGCCAGCAGCCAGAAATCGCGCGAGCGCAGCCCGTCGCGCAGCGCGAGGATCGCGGTCGTTGCCGGATTGCCGTGGCTGGAGATGGCCGGCGGAGCACCGGGTTCGGACCCATAGGGTGCAAGACCGATATCGCCGGGGCGGTCGCGCATCAAGAGCGCCACCAGCGGGATCAGCCCCGCCGCGACCGCCGCCACGACCAGCGAGACAACGCGCCAGCCGTGATGGACAGCGAGGCTTGCCAGGATCGGCAGGAAAACCAATTGGCCGGTCGCCGTGCTCGCGGTCAGCACCCCCATGACCAGCCCGCGCCGCACCGCAAACCAGCGCGCGGCGACCGTGGCTCCCAGCACCAGCGCCGTCGAGCCGCTGCCGATCCCGACGACAACCCCCCACAACAGCATAAGCTGCCAGGGCCGGGTCATCAGCGGCGTCAGCGCCACCCCGGCCGCGATCAGCGCGAGCGCGACCAGCATCGTGCGGCGCAACCCGAAGCGGTCCATCACCGCCGCCGCAAACGGCCCGATCAGCCCATAAAGAAAGATGTTGACGCCGACCGCGGCAGAGATCGTCGCGCGCGACCAGCCGAATTCGCCTTCGAGCGGCACGATCAGCACGCCCGGCGTCGCGCGCACACCGGCGGCCCCGAGCAGGGTCAAAAAGGTGATCGCGGCGACCACCCAGGCGTAGTGCAGTCTGCGCGGTCTTGTCACCGATCCCACCTTCGACTATCTCTGATAAGCCGCCATGGTGGGAGACAGGTCTGTCTCTTGTCAACAGAGATGACGCGGCGCAGGGCAGGAATGCCGGATGAGCGGCTCCGACAACAAAAGGCCGGCGCGCGAGCGAATTCTCGATACCGCTGCGGAAATGTTTTATCGGGACGGGGTTCGTGCCGTCGGCATCGATGCGGTCATCGCCCGATCGGGCGTGGCGAAGATGAGCCTTTACCGCAACTTTCCGTCAAAAGACGTGCTCGTCGCCGCCTGGCTGGAAGAGCGCAATCGCGCCTTTTGGCAGCGCTGGGACCGCACCGAGGCGGCTTGCACGGGCGACCCGCGCGCACAGCTTGAGGCGATCGTAGACATGGTCGCGGCGCGGGTGTCGTACCGGGAATGGCGCGGCTGCCCGTTCTTGAACACCAACACCGAATTCCCCGAACCCGACCACCCCGCGCACGCCGTGATCCTCGCCAACAAGCGGACGGTTTACGACCGGCTCCGCTCGCTTGCCACGGGCGCCGGCGCCCACGATCCCGATCTTCTCGCGCAGCAATTGCAGCTGTTGATCGACGGAGCCTATGCGATCGGGCAGAGCCTCGGCCCTGACGGACCGGCCAAGACCGTCGCGAGCGCTGGCCGAGTGCTGATCGCGGCGCAGATCGACAGCACTGCCCAAAGCGGCAGCAAAAGCCGGCAAAACGATGTATGAGAGAGGCCGAGCGAGCAGAACGGAGCACCCGCGATGGCGCGCCTTCCCTATCTCGACAAATCCGATCTTTTGCCGGAGCACCACGACCTGCTGGCGCGCAACATCAATCTCTATCGCCTGTTGGCGCACAGCCCCCGCGCCGCGCGCAGCCTCAACACCATGGCGCGGTACATCCGCGACGGCAGCCGGCTCGACCCGCGCTTGCGGCAATTGGCGATCCTGCAGGTCGGCTACGTCACCCGCTCGCGCTACGAGTATTCGCACCACATCCGGATCAGCCGCGATTTCGAGGTTTCCGACGACGACATCCGCGCCATCGCCGAGGAGACCGCCGGGCGCCCGACCGCGCTCGACCCACTCGCCAAAGCCGTCCTACGGGCGGCTCGCGACATGACGCGCGACCTGGCGATCGGCGACGAGACCTTTGCAGCGCTGCGTCAAGAGCTCGACGACGAACGCCTGACCGACCTGCTCATCACGATCGCCTACTACAACGGCCTGGTGCGGCTGATGGCGGCGATGCAGATCGATGTCGAGGACGAGTATCTCGCGAATCTCGACAAATTTCCGCTGCCGAAAGCCTGAGCGCCCAGAACCTGAAATGCGCCAAGCCGCCGCGGATTATCCGCTCGCCAGCGCACGGGCGAGCTGGCTGACCGCCTCTTGATGCTTTTCGTTTCGGATCTCGGCGAAGTTGCGCGCAATCTCGAGCAGCATGCGCTGGTGCGGGGTGATCTGGCGCGGGCCTTCCTGGCCGACACCCTCGTAGAAGTAGCTGATCGGGGCGCTCAGCGCGCGGGCGATCTCGAACAGCCGTCCAGCCGAAACACGGTTGATGCCGCGCTCGTATTTGTGCGCCTGCTGATAAGTGACGCCGATCATCTCGGCCAGCTGTTGCTGGGTCAGCCCCAGCATGATGCGACGCTCGCGGATGCGCGCGCCGACGTGATCGTCTATGGCGGCCGTCGACCGCCCTCTCTTTGGCTTTGCCATGCCTTCACCCGTGTCAATCTGCTCAAACGCTGATCGTGGCCTGGGCCGCCTTTATCAACACGATAGAAATCGGTTAATTCCACCGGCACGACCCGGCGGCCGACAGCGCCCGATCGCTCATCCGCGGTCCCGCTGGCAATCAACGAAAACGGCAGTGCGAGCCTGCGCTAATCTCCAAAGTGGTATCCACGGCGGCGAACGACAAGGGTGCGCGGTCGATGGCGGATTAGCGCAGATTGTCGCGCGGGTTTCGGACGCGGCACGGCACGGAAGAGGCAGATTGGCGAGGTCGGCGAGGTGAGCGCGGCGGGCGGCGCGGGGGGAGACCAGCGGCGGGCGGGAGCCGATCGCCGGCGCGGGCTGGCGCTGGCATTGCTGCTGACCGGGCTCGCCGGGATGGTCGACGCGATCGGCTTTATTCGCCTGGGCCATCTGTTCGTCTCGTTCATGAGCGGCAACAGCACTCAATTCGCGGTCGCGCTCGGCCGCGGCCGGCTTGCCGAGGCAGCTCCGATCCTCGTCCTGATCGCGCTGTTTGTGGTGGGAGCCGCGGGCGGCCAGCTAATCGCGCATTTTACCGGCCGCCGGCATCTGACGTCGGTATTGGCCACGGTCGCGGTCCTGCTCGCCGCCGCCGCGGTTTTCCATACCGCACCGGTGCCGATGGTGCTGGCGATGGGGTCGTTGAACGCGGCGATGCACCGCGCCGGCAACATTCCGGTGAGCCTGACATTCGTCACCGGGACATTGGTCAGGTTTGGGCAAGGGCTCGGCGATCTTCTCGCCGGGCATGCCAACGGCTGGGGCTGGGCCGAGCAGGCGGTGCCGTGGGTGGGGCTGGTCGGCGGCGCGGTCATCGCCGGTGCGGTTTACGCGCGGATCGGGTCGAGGGTCGACTGGGTCTCGGTCGGCCTCGCGGTTGCGCTGTTTTTGTGGTCGCTCGCCATCCCGGCGCCGGAGTGAGGGGGCCTTGCGAGACACGCCGCGAGTTGCGCGCGCAACTGCACCCCGTCGAGATTGCGGCCGATCAGCACCAGGCGGTTATGCCCGGCCAGCCCCGACGGAGCCTCATCCAAGGTAAAGCGGCGGCCGACCAGGTGAAACAGGTGCCGCCGCTCGCTGCCGTCGATCGCCAGAACCCCTTTGGCCCGGAACACCTCGGCCGGCAATTGTTCGAGAAACGCTTGGAACAGGTCGGCGGCGAAGGCGCGCTCGCTGGCAAACGAGACCGCCTCGAACCCGTCGGCCTCGATATGATCGTGGTCGTGGCCGTGATCCTGCGCGGAGGGCGCGAAACCCGGCCGGTAAATGCCGGTCCCGAGGATCAGCGGCAGCGGGACCGCGGCGCGGGTCGTGCGCAGAATCCGGGCGCCCTCGGCGAGCGTGCGGATTTTCGCTTCGACCGCGGCGGTCCGCTCGCCCCCAACCAGATCGCATTTGTTCAACAGCACAAAATCGGCGTAGCGCAACTGGTTCTGTGCCGCCTTGCTGTCGAACCGGTCGAGGCTGAAGCTTTCGGCGTCGGTGAGCGCCACGATCGCGTCGACCCGCACGGCGTCGCGGAATTCGCTGCGCAGAAAGGTCAGCACGACCGGCAGCGGGTCGGCGAGGCCGGTGGTTTCGACGATCAGGTGGTCGACGCGCGGCCTGCGCTGCAGCACGCGAAAGATCGCGTCGACCAAGTCGCTGTTGATCGAGCAGCAGATGCAGCCATTGGCGAGCTCGACCATGCCGTCGCCGGCGCCGACGATCAGGTCGTTGTCGATCGCGATGTCGCCGATTTCGTTGACCATCACCGCGGTCCGCGTACCGCCGCGCTCGGCGAGAATGTGGTTGACGAGCGTCGTCTTGCCGCTGCCGAGAAACCCGGTGACGATCGTCACCGGCAGCCGGGCCTCGCGGCTGTCGCGCTCCGTCGCCCGCGGGTCAGGCGGCACCCGCGGGTCAGGCGGCAAAGGTATAGCTCGTGCCGACCGCCGACTGGCTGACTGCGTCGCCAAAGGCGTTGGCGAGCGCGTGCAATGCGCGCCAGCCGGTGCAATGCCCGGTGATGATGTGCGCGATCGCGAACG
Organism: uncultured Alphaproteobacteria bacterium; assembly: GCA_963712825.1. Classification (GTDB taxonomy): domain Bacteria; phylum Pseudomonadota; class Alphaproteobacteria; order ATCC43930; family CGMCC-115725; genus AP-15. Next base: position 794,070 of record CAVQJP010000016.1, on the reverse strand, counting down.
GCCGCAGCCCCGCGACCGTGTCCGGGATGATCCGTTCCATGACCCCGCCCAGATGCAGCCCGCCCATCACGCAATGGATCCGGATCTCGGGGAAGAGACGCCGCACTTCGGTGCAGACGTTGACGATGCCGGCATGCGAGCACGAGCTGAGCACGATCAGCCCGAGACTGCGGACGTGTGCTGCCAATATGCGCTCGTCGAGCAGCAGCGGGTCGGGCTGCCACGGCGCGTCGGGCCCGGTGCGGCTCAGATGGTCGACCCGGCCCTTTTCAAACGTGCTGAGCCGCGGGATTTCGCCGCTCAAGTAAAAATGCCGGTCGAGCAGCAGCCGTGCGGCCGGGTCGTTGACGATTTCCGCACCCTGCGCCGCCATCGCGGCCGGCGACGGGACCTGGGCGGCGGGCACGACCGTGCCGCTGCCGAGCCGGATCGCGCGCTCGTTGAACATGCCGGGGTTGACGTGGACCGTGGCTTTGCCGCCGTCCGCGCGGATCGCGTCCAACGTCGCCGGCAACGCGGCCATGTGGTCCCAATGCCCGTGGCTGACCGCAATCGCCTCGACCTCGCCGAGCGCGATCCCGAGATTGGCGCAGTTGCGCAGAAAGATCGCGCCCTCGGGACCGGTGTCGAACAGCATCGCGTGGCGGACGCCCCCGGCATGCGACACGAGCCGGCAGCCGAAACCGAGATTGGCGCATAAGAGCGCCTCGCCCGACAGCACCGTGGCGCCGGCGCGGACGACATTGGCGAATTCCGAGACCGCGAACAGCGTCTTGCTGACATAGTTGTCGCTGACGTCGTCGGTGACCACGTCGACCTCGAGCCGGTCGAGCGGAACCAACGGGATTGTCGAATTGCCGCCTCCGCTCACATCGCCCCTCTTGCGCCTCGGTCGCGAACACTAGGACGCGAGCGCCGCCGCGGCAATGTCCATAACCGCGCCGCCATTTCACTGTCTCAGGGGATTCCGCGGCTGCAGAATCTTTCGAAAATACACGACCCGTTCCGTCTCGAAAAAATTCCCACGCGACGTGAGCGGCTTGCGAAATGCCGTTGTCGATCTCTGTATCCGATCCGAGCTCACGAAATCCGCGCGCCGCAAGAAACCTCTCCGCGTGACGGATCAGCCGGGCCCCGGCACCCCGCCGTCTGAATTGGGCTTTTACCCAGATGCCTTCGAGAAACCCGACGGGTCGGGTGTCGCAGCCATTGGCATATTTCGGCACCGCGATTTCGGCAAAACCGGCGGCGTCGCCCTCGGGCGTTTGAGCAAGAAAGCCCCAGGCCTCTTTGTCCGCCAGCAGTTCGGCGATCGCCTCCGCGTGCGCCTGCAGGGTCTCCATGGGCCAGAGCGCGGCCCGCATCTCTGTCCAGGCCGCCCGGTCGGCGGCATCCATCTCCCTGACGACGAATTTCATCCGCCTATCCCGCATCGCGCCGCAAAGGCCCGCCGACGCTGCTCCCGTCCGGGGGCTGCGGCGCTTGCCTCGGGCGGGGTTCGAGCGCCATCTTGGGACAGCTTTGCTGTCGAGAGGAAGCATGACCGAACCCTCCGGCCTCGCCCGCGGCCTGACCAATTACGGCGACCCCGATTTCGCGCTCTACCTGCGACGCTCGTTTGCGCGCTCGATGGGGTATTCGACCGACATGCTGGCGCGGCCGGTGATCGGCATCGCCGACACCCGTTCCGGCTACAACAACTGTCATCGCCATTTCCCCGAATTGATCGAGGCGGTCAAGCGCGGCGTCCTGGCCGCAGGCGGCTTGCCGCTGGCCTTCCCGACGATCTCGTTGGGCGAGGTGTTTCTCAACCCGACCAGCCTGATGTTCCGCAACCTGATGGCGATCGACACCGAGGAGATGATCCGCGCCCAGCCGATGGACGCGGTGGTCTTGGTCGGCGGCTGCGACAAGACCGTGCCGGCCCAGCTGATGGGCGCGATCTCGGCCAATCGCCCGGCCATCCAGCTCGTCGCCGGGCCGATGATGACCTCGCGCTGGCATGGCGAACGGCTTGGCGCCTGCACCGATTGCCGGCGCTTTTGGGCCCGCTACCGCGCCGGCGAGATCGAAGCCGACGAAATCCACGAGGTCGAGGGCAATCTCGCCACCACCGCCGGAACCTGTGCGGTGATGGGGACGGCGAGCACGATGGCCTCGATCGCCGAGGCGCTCGGCATGATTCTGCCCGGCACCGCCGCGATCCCGGCGGTCCACGCCGACCGCTTGCGCGCCGGCGAGGCCACCGGCCGCGCCGCGATGCAGCTCGCCCGCAGCGGGCTCACGCCTGACCGGATCGTCACCTCGAACTCGGTCGAGAACGCGTTGCGGGTGCTGATGGCGATCGGCGGCTCGACAAATGCCGTGCTGCACCTGACCGCGATCGCGGGGCGCGCCGCGATCGACATCGATCTGCGCCACCTGAACGAGATCAGCGACGCGACCCCGGTGCTGGTCGACCTGAAGCCGACCGGGCCACATTACATGGAAGACCTGTTCGCCGCCGGCGGCATCGGCGCGGTGCTGCGCGAATTGCAGCCGCTGCTCCATCTCGACTGCATGACCGTGACCGGGGAGACGCTTGGCGAGCGCCTGGCCGCACCGGCCGGCCCGGTCGACCGCTCGGTCGTGAAGCCGCTCGCCGACCCGCTCCAGCCCCAGGGCGGTCTTGTTGCACTGTTCGGCTCGCTCGCGCCAAAGGGTGCGATCTTCAAGCGTTCGGCCGCCGACCCCAAACTGTTTGAAAAGGAGGGCCGGGCGGTGGTCTTCGCCTCGCTCGAGGATCTCTCGGCGCGGATCGACGACCCCGGTCTCGACGTGACCCCCGACGACTTTCTGGTGCTGCAGAATGCCGGGCCGCTCTCGGCTTCGGGCATGCCGGAAGCGGGCTACCTGCCGATCCCGCAAAAGCTCGCGCGCGCCGGCGTGAAAGACATGGTGCGGATCTCGGACGCGCGGATGAGCGGCACCGCCTACGGCTCGATCGTGCTGCACGTAACCCCGGACGCCGCCTCCGGCGGCCCGCTCGCCCAAGTCAGGAACGGCGACCATATCCGGCTCTCGGTCAAGGAGCGCCGCATCGAGCTGATGGTGCCGCCAGACGAGCTCGCCCGCCGTCCGGTCGCCCAGCCGCCGGCTCCCGAGCGCGGCTACGCCCGCCTCTATCGCAACGAAATCCTGCAAGCCGACCGCGGCTGCGACTTCAATTTCCTGCGCCGACACCCGCTCGGCGAGGGTGCGCGTGGTTGAGTGAGGCGTGTCGCTTGCGCGCAGGATGCGGGGCGGATGCAATCCGCCTCCTTCTCGCGGGTGCCGGGCTGATGAACCTCCCGTTCGTCGCGCCGCACCTTAGTCAGCCGCATCCTTGATTAAATGGCTGAGCGGACCTCAGGACAGGTGCGTAAGCGTCAGACCGACCGGAATAGGCCGCCGCCCGACACGCTCCGGGGCGGTTTTTAATCTAGATCGGAGACTTGACGGGGATGCTCTGGGCAAATCGAAACACATCCTGCGGATCGTAGCGCTGCTTGACTGCCGTCAGGAAGGGGACGTAGTTCGCGGTCGGACTGCTCCAATAAGCCTTCAGGTAGTTCAAATCGGGAGGCGTCGTCAATTGCGAGCCAAGATCGAGATCGGGGACCCCGTATTGCGCGGTTTGGGATTGAAGGATCGGCTTTAGGATTGCGGACAGGGTATCGACGAATTCCAGCGACTGCGCTTCAAGCGGCTGCTCGTTCCACAGCGCACCGCCATGGACCCACATCACGGTGCCCTGGCGCGCCGGCACGACAGCGCTGCTCGGGTTGATCTGGTTTGCCTTGCCGCCCATGAGCAAGATATTGACCGCGCCGATGGCCCTGCTTGGGTCGTCCCCGGGCGCATGGGTCAGCAGGAAATTGACCAATGGCTGGAGCGCCGCCGCGCTCAGCCGATGGAAGACGAAGTTGGATTTGAGCTTCCACTGGTTGAACGTGGGCTGCGGCACCTGCAAGGCGAGCGCGGTTGCTGCTTCGACGCTGGTCAGCTCCTGGATCTCGATCGGCGTCTTGTTAAGGGGCGGCGGCAGGCGATCGAGCCATTGGGAGCAGAGCACGTTTTTGAGTTGTTGCCTGGCAGCCTGGACATCGCCTTCGACGCGAAATTCGCCATCAATGAAGAAAGCGCCCGTCGGCAGCGAGGATCGGACATTGGCGGTAAGGTTCGCAACGCTGCTCAGCGCGTCTGGGGCGCTCGCGGCCAGGTTCTGCCACTGCGCGAGCACGATCGCGGCATCCTTGAGCGCGAAGGTCACGGCATAGAACAGAATCGTCGCGGCCGGCACAACCCGCACAGTCAGCCGGGTCATGACGCCCAAACCGGCCGCACCGGCCCCTTTGGTCGCGCGAAACAAATCGGTGTGCCGATTGACGGCGTTGGCTGTAACGACACTGCCGTCGGCGAGCACGTACTCGACCTCGACGAGCTGGTCGCACGCATAGCCAAATGCCCGCGTTGCATAGCCGACGCCGCCGGTGCCGACCAGACCACCGATGCAAACGGGCGAACACTGGCCGCCGGCAAAAGTCACGCCGCGCTCCGCCAGCTCGGTGTAGAGGACGCCAAGACGCATGCCGGGCGCGACGTGGACGACACCCGCTGCCCGATCCAGCCAAAACTGTTCGCCCGATTCACCAAAGCCCGCGGAGCGCAGGGTCAGAAACGTCAGGTCAATCACGATCTCGTTGTCGATCGAGAACGATTCGTAGCAATTGTTGCCCGATCGAATGGAGACGCTGAATTGATGATCGCGGACGAAGTTGACCCAAAAAACCACTTCGTCGACGGTGCGCGGGAAGGCGACAGCGAGCGGAAAGCGGATAAACCGCGCATTGAACGTAGTGCGGACGCCGCCATAGGCGAGCGACCACAGGAAGACGACATCGCAGTCCCGGCTGAGCCGCAGCAGCTCCTCGCGCGGCACGTCATGGGCTTCAAATGCCGCCAGCGCCTCGCAGATCCGCGTGTCGAACACAATCTGATTGGCCACCCCGTCGGCGACACATTGGCGAATGGCCAGTCGGGTCAGGCTGACATTTATTTCGCGCAACGCGCGCTGGTCTTCCAGCGGCAGCAACGACGACAGATACCCGTTTGATGCGACGGCCGAACCCGTCCGATCGGCCGTCCCCGAGGCGGACCCGGTGTCCGCATATCCCTCGGCGCGGCCAACGGCCGGAAAGCCGAGCGCGCCGGCCATCACCGCCGGTGCCGCGCTTTTGAAGAGGTCGCGCCGTGTCGTCTGCATCGGATGTCTCCGCCGCACACCGGGTCGAAAGGTCTTTTCGACGCCTGGCAAGCGAGCTGCGAAGACGAGGTTCGCCTCTGAGTGCTTAAAAAATATTTTCGATTTCAAATTTATCAGGAAGGGCCCGGTCGCGGCCCCACTGGGGCGCAGGCGATATGAGCCGCTACGCTCGTTGGCGTGACCGGAGGGCAAGCAACGGGTGGGCTGCCTCTGGAAGCTCTGTGCGGCGGGACCAGCTGGGCACTGGGCCAGGATCAGCGCATATCGGAGCGCCAGCCGGCGCCGCTCCGGTTTAAGTCTGCTTGAAAAAGCGGGCGGCGTTGTCCCAGAAGAGTTTTTTGCGGGTTTCGGGCGTGAGCGTCTGCCAGGCGAGGATGTTGTCGATGGAGTTCGGGAACTGGCATTCCGAATGCGGGTAGTCGGAGGCGTACATCAGGATGTCGTCGCCGAGAAAGCCGGTGACGGCGGCGAACATGTCCTCGCCTTCCTGGTGCTCGATGCTGCAAAAGAACCGGCCGCTCGTAAGGTATTCGCTCGGCCGGTGCTTTAGGGGAGCGGTGCCGCCGACATAGACCGCCTGCTCGTCGAGCCGGCGCGCCCAGAACGGCAGCCAGCCAAACCCGCATTCGAGGACAGCCAAGCGCAGTTCGGGATAGCGGTCGAAAATCCCGCCGCCGACAAACGAGGCGACAAAGCGCATCGCTCCCCATGGATGCGAAGCCATGCGGCCCAAAAAGATGTTGTCCCAAACGTCGCGGTAGCCCGGATAGTAGGGCGGGTTCCAGGTCGAGCTGTGGTGGGCGATCGGCAGACCGTAATCGGCGGCCGCGCGCCAGATCGGGTCGAGGTCGGGGTCGTCGGGCGGGATCTCGGGCGGCAGCATCGGCTTGACCGCGACCGCCCATTTCGAATTGCCCCATTCGCGGATTTCGCGCGCCGCGTCCTCGACGTTGCGCCCCGAGGCGACGATCAACCCCTTCAGGCGGTCCGGGAACTGCCCGCAGAAATCGGCCATGTGGCGGTGGTAGGCGCGGATCATCCCGGCTTCGAAGGACGGGTCGGGCAGGCCGACAAGGCTCATCCACGAGCCCGGAATCAGGAAATGAACGTCGGTGCCCTCGTCATCCATGTCGCGGACGCGGTTGGCGGCGTTGTCGTCGTTGACCCCCGCTCGCGGCATGGCGGCGCCGCGCCAGCGCAACTCACGGCCGGAAAAGGTTTCGCGCGGCCCGGCCTCGCCGAGGATGCGGCGGTAATACTTGGTGGCGACCCGGTAGTTGTGGAGGGCAGGGGCGCCCTCCGCCGCGTGCCCTGCCGGCAGCCGGTATTGCGCCAGCTCGGCAAGGCGGGGACGAAAGCCGGGGTCGACATAGCGCTCGAGCACCTCGGCGGCGGGGTTGACATGGGTGTCTGAGTCGAAAACGCGCAACCCGTTTTTCATCCCGCTCCTCCCTAGCGCTATGCCGCGATCCCTTTGCCGTCGTAGAGCGCTTCGACCGCGGCCCCGTAGGCTTCGCGGATCGCGTGGCGCTTGACTTTCATCGTCGGCGTCATCTGGCCGTTGGCGATTGTAAACGGTTCGCCCGCGATCACAAAGCGGCGCACGCGCTCGATCGGCGCCAGCGCCCGGTTGACCCGCGCCACCGCCGCGCCGATGGTCTTGGCGAACCTCGGGTCGGCTGCGATCGCCGCCATGTCCGCCGGCACCCCGTTCGCAGCGGCAAAAGCGGCGGCAAGCTCGGTCTCGGGCACCAGCACCGCGACGAGATAGGGGCGGCGGTCGCCAAACACCATAGCCTGGGCGATTTCCGGCTCCAGGGTCAGGTAGCCCTCGACCCGCGCCGGCGAGATCATCTCGCCGCCCGAATTCTTGATGAAGTCGCGCTTGCGGTCCGTAATGCGGATACAGCCGTCGTCGTCGACCCAGCCGACATCGCCGGTATGCAGCCAGCCCTCGACCAATGCCTGCGCCGTCGCCTGCGGGTCGTTCCAATAGCCCTTCATGACATTGTCGCCGGCGACCAGAATCTCGCCGTCCTCGGCGATGCGCACCTCGACCCCGTCGAGCGGCGGCCCGACCGTGTCGATCTTGATCCGCGACGGCACGTTGCAGGCGATGACCGGCGCCGCCTCGGTCTGGCCGTAGCCCTGCAGCAGCCGCACGCCCAGCGCCAGAAAAAAGCTGCCGATCTCCGGGTTCAGCGCCGCCCCGCCCGACACCATCGCCTTGAGCCGCCCGCCAAAGCGGCGGCGCAGACCGGCGCGCACCGAGCGGTCGAGCAGCGGCTCCAGCAGGCGCTCGCCGACATTGGGGTTGGCGAATGCCGCGCGCTTGCGGCCGATCGCCACCGCCTTGTCGAACATCCGGCGCGCCATTGCGCCCTTGCGCTCGACGCCCAGGGTGATGCGGCGGTGCATCGTCTCATAGAGCCGCGGCACCGCGGTCATGATCGTCGGGCGCGCTTCGAGCAGATTGGCGGCCAATGTGTCGGCCCCTTCGGCGAAGTAGATCTGCGCCCCGATCGAGACCGGAAACATCATCCCGGCGGTGTGCTCGTAGGAATGCGACAGCGGCAGAAAGCTCAAAAACACCTCGTCGCCGAGCCCGAGGATTTCGAGCAGGCGAAAGGCGCCGCGGCAATTGGCGAGGATATTGCGGTGGGTGGTCATCACCCCTTTGGGGGTGCCGCCGGTGCCGGAGGTGAAGATCAGACAGGCGATGTCGTCGGGGGCAAGCTCGGCGACGCGCTCGGCGATGTCGTCGGGGGCTGACTCGTCGCCCTTGGCCAGGACATCGGTCCACGACACGAGGTCGACGGCACTCGCCTGCCCCGCGGCGGGCTCGATCGCGATCACGGTGTGCAGGGTTTCGACCTGGTTCGCCGCCGCCAGCACCCGCGCCGACAAGGGCGGCTTCGAGACGATCACCGCGGCCGCACCGCTGGTCGCAAAGACATGGCGATGGTCGTCGACGGTGTTGGTCACATAGGCCGGCACCGTGATGGCTCCCGCGCTCATGATCGCAAAATCGGCGATGACCCATTCCGGGCGGTTCTCGGCGACGAGCGCCACCCGGTCGCCGCGGCCGATGCCGAGTGCGGCGAGGCCGCGCGCCAGAAGCCGCACCTCGCGCGCCGCCTCGGCCCAGCTCGTCGCGCGATAGCGGCCGTCGTGCTTCGCCCACAAAAACGGCTTGTCGCCGAGCCGCCCGGCCTGCTCGAAGAACATCGCCGGCAGACTGCGGCAGCTCGCGTAATCCATGTTTCGCCCGATCCTCCCGGCGCCCTTTCTACGGGTTTCGCCGTGGGCGTGGAATACCGCCGTTGGTGTTCGCCCGGAATGGTGTTGCCGCTGCCTGCGGCTTGGCGGCGGTGTCGCATCGACATAAGGTCGGATGATCTGCGTTCTGCGTGGGGCATGAAGGGCCGAGATGAGCTTTCCGCGCGTTTCGCTCGGTCGGCCGCGGCTGAGCGCGGTCATCGCGATCTCGTTTATCTGCCTGACGGTTCCGGCGCTGGCGTTCATCCTGCTGTTCGGGTTTCGCCAGAACACCGCCGGGATCATCACGATTTTGCACGAGCAGGTGGCGTTGGCGCGGCGGGTCGGGGTCGACAATGCGGAAAACCTGATCGAGCCGGTAGCCGGCACGTTGCGGCTGCTGGCGGCAACAGCCGAGCAAAATCCAGGTCTGTTCCGCACCGAGCAAAGCCGCGAGCTTCTCTACCGGGGATTGACCGCAGCGCCGCAGGTCGACGCGGTCTACGTCAGCTTTGTCGACGGCTACCACCGGGTGGTGACGCGGGTCGACAATGAGCGCCGGCGTTCGGATCCGCAGATCCCGCCCTCCGCCAATTGGCATTCGAGCTATATCGACGCTTTTTCGGCCGATCCCGACCGCCGCCGCCACCGGATTTTTTACGATGTCTGGCCGCACCCCGTCGCCAGCTATGCGGTCGCAACCGAGTTGAACGTCGCCGGTCTGGCGCCGTGCCGCAGGGCACGACGCCGGGGGTCGCTCGCGGTCGTCGGACCGGCGATAAACCCCGATACCGGCGCCCCCATTCTGACCCTGTCCTACCCGATTGCCGACGGTTCGGGATATGCGGGCTGCGTCGGCGCCAACCTCACCTTGGCCGGACTCGACCGCTTTTTGAACACTCATCGGGCGAGCGCGGGCAGCTCGGCGATCATCGCCGACCGCCGCGACGGCCAGGTCATCGCCGATTCCGAGGGCGAAAGATCGCTGCGCTCGGTGCACGACCATCTCGAAATCGCCACGTTGAGCAACATCCCGGATGCTGATGTCCGCACCGCCGTCGCCGAGCGTCGCAGACGCGGGGCAGACGATTTCGTCTTTGCCTCGCGGGTCGACGGGTCGCGGATCAACGCGTCCTTTACCCGGTTTCCCGAGGATTTCGGCCAGCCTTGGGAAATCGTGATCCTGACCCCGGTCAAGGACTTTGTCGGTGTGCTCGAGCGCACCAACCGGGTGATGCTGGTGGCGATCATCCTGTTGATCGCCCTCGAAATGCTGTTGATCCGCTTGCTGGCGGTGCGCCTGTCGCGGCCGATCGAGGCGATTTCGCGCCAGCTGGGGTCGATCGAGACCCTGGCGTTCGAGGAGCCCGCCAATGCACCGCGGCGGTCGACGATCCGCGAGATCGGCCAGCTGCAATCAGCGGTGTCGCTGCTGCGCCGCTCGCTGCATTCATTCGCCTCGTTTGTCCCGCTGGGGTTGGTCCGGCAGCTGATCCAATCGGGCGCACCGCTGTGCTTGGGCGCCGAACCGCGCTTTTTGACCGTGTTCTTCTCCGATCTGGAGGATTTTTCGACGCATGCGGAACGGCTGGCGCCGGACCGGCTGCTCAACCAGATGTCGGCCTATTTCGAGCTGGTTTCCAACGCGGTTTCCCAAGAGCGCGGCACCGTCGACAAATTTATCGGCGACGGGGTCATGGCGTTTTGGGGAGCGCCGCTGCCCGTCTCCGACCACGTTCTGCGCGCCTGTGCCGGCGCGTTGCGCGCGGCCCGCCGCATGGACCGGCTGAACCAAGCCTGGGCAACGGAGGGCCGCGAATGCCTGCGGCTGCGGGTCGGCCTCAACTGCGCCGAGGTGCTGGTCGGCAATTTCGGCTCCTCGGAGCGGCTCAGCTACACGGTGATGGGCGACGGGGTCAACGTCGCCGCGCGCCTTGAGGGGGTCAACAAGCGTTTTGGCACGACGATCTGCATCAGCGACAACGTGCTCGCCGCCGCGGCCCCGCACATCGTGGCGCGCCCACTGCGCACGGTCCGCGTCAAGGGCCGCCGCTCCGCCTTCATGGTCTATGAATTGATCGGGATCAGGGAGACCGACGATCCCGAACTGAGCGCCGACGCCGCGGCCTGCGAGCTTGGCGCGATGACTGAGGCGGCTTCGGCCTGTCTCGAACGGGGCGACGTGGCCGAGGCAGTGCGCCGTTACCGGATGATCTCAGCGGCATTCCCGCGCGATCCGGTGGCGCGCGCGCTGCTGCGCGAGCTCGCCGAGACGCCGGTGGGGCGGAGCGAGCCGGCCGAGCCGCTCGCCGGCGCCGGGCCGGGCTGATTTCCCCAAGCGCCATCGCCGCGACGGCTGCCGCGCCCGGGCGAGCGCCGGCGGGCCGCTTGGCGGGCGCGGCGGCAGGCCCATATCTTGGCCAGGCAGGGCATGGTCGGGAGCAGATGATGCGGGTCGAGGCGGCGGCGGAAGCAACAGCGGCGGCTGACAAAAAAACAATGCTTGGGACTTTGCCGGAATGGGATCTCGGTGATCTCTACCCCGGCCGCGACAGCCCCGAGCTGGCCCGCGATTTGACGCAGCTCACCGAGGACGCCGAGGCCTTTCGCAAGCAGCACGAAGGCCGGCTTGCGCAATTCTCGGGTGCGGCGCTGGGGACCGCGGTCGAGACCTATGAGCGGCTGCAGGAGCTGATCGGGCGGATCCTCAGCTATGCCTCGCTGGTGCATGCCGGCAACCTCTCCGACCCGGAAATCGGCCGCTTTCACCAGACGATCCAGGAGCGGGTCAACGCGATCTCGACGACGTTGCTGTTCTTTACTCTCGAAATCAACCGGCTCGACGACGCCGCGCTTGCCGCAAAGGAGGCCGACCCGGCGCTCGCCCATTATCGCCCGTGGCTGCGCGACACGCGCGCGTTTCGCCCGCACCAGCTGTCGGACGAGGTCGAGAAGCTGCTGCACGAGAAATACGTCGCCGGGCGCGCCGCCTGGACGCGGCTCTTCGACGAGACCATTGCCGATTTGCGCTTTCCGTTTCGCGGACAGGAGCTGACCGAGGCCGAGGTGCTCGACCTCTTATCCGACCGCGACGGCGAAATCCGCCGAGAGGCGGCCAACACCATTGGTGAGGTGCTGGGCAAAAACGCGCGCACTTTCGCGCTGATCACCAACACCCTCGCCAAGGACAAGGAGATCGAGGACCGCTGGCGTCATTTCGCCCGGCCGATTTCGTCGCGCAACCTGTCGAATTATGTCGAGGACGAGGTCGTCGACGCGCTGATCGCGGCGGTGCGCGACAGCTATCCGCGCCTGTCGCACCGCTATTACCGGCTTAAGGCGCGCTGGTTCGGGGTTGACGCCTTGCCGTTCTGGGACAGGAACGCGCCGCTGCCCGAGGACGGCGACCGGCTGATCCCATGGCGCGAGGCCGAGGAAACCGTGCTGTCGGCCTACAACGCGTTTTCGCCGGAGCTGGCGGCAGTCGGCGGCCGGTTTTTCGCCGCACCCTGGATCGACGCGCCGGTGCGGCCGGGCAAGGCCTCGGGCGCCTTTGCCCACCCGACGGTGCCGAACGCCCACCCCTATCTGCTGTTGAACTACCAGGGCCGGGTGCGCGACGTGATGACGCTCGCTCACGAGCTGGGCCACGGCGTCCATCAGGTATTGGCGGGGCCGCGGGGCTATCTGATGGCCGACACGCCGCTGACCCTGGCCGAGACTGCCTCGGTGTTCGGCGAGATGTTGACGTTCCGCGCCCTTCTGGCGCGCGAGAGCGACCCGGCTCGCCGCCGGATCATGCTCGCCGGCAAGGTCGAGGACATGCTGAACACCGTCGTGCGCCAGATCGCCTTTGCCACCTTCGAGATCCGGGTGCATGACGAGCGCCGCGAGGCCGAATTGACACCCGACCGCATCGCCGAAATCTGGCTCGACGTGCAGCGCGAAAGCCTCGGCCCGGCGATCCGCCTCGACGGTGTCTACCGCCATTACTGGTCCTATATCCCGCACTTCATCCACACGCCGTTTTATGTATACGCCTATGCTTTCGGCGACTGCCTGGTGAACTCGCTCTACGCGGTCTACCAGGACGCACACCAGGGCTTTGCCGGGCGCTACCTCGACATGCTGCGCGCCGGCGGCACATTGCGGCACAAGGAGTTGCTGGCCCCCTTCGGCCTCGACGCCTCCGACCCCGCCTTCTGGTCGAAGGGCCTCTCCGTCGTCTCCGCCTTCATCGACGAACTCGAAGCGCTCGGGTAAGGCCGGCCTCGGGAGCTACGGAAAACTTGATTCTAGTTTTTTCGTAGCTACATAATCTCGCATGCATGAGGATCACCTTCGATCCGGCAAAGCGAGAATGGACGCTGCGAGAGCGCAGCTTGGATTTTCGCGATGCGCCGAACATATTCGCCGGACCACGCCTTACGTTCGAGGACACACGGTTCGAATATCCCGAGCGACGCTTCATTACGGTGGGACTGCTCGCCGGCCGGATGATGATCTTGGTGTGGACACCACGGGCGGAAATCGACGGCGAGGAGTGCCGCCACGTAATTTCGATGAGGAAGGCCAATGGCCGAGAACAAGTCCGCTACCTACAGCGACTTGGCGAAAGTTGACGCCACCACTGATGAAGAGATCGCGCGGCAGATTGCCGAGGATGCGGATACTGCCCCGGAACTCACTGACGACTGGTTCGACAAAGCTGACCTGCACTATGGCGAGACGTTGTTACGCCCTGGTCGCGGCCGTCCGCGGCTCGAGGCCCCTAAAAGACTGGTATCGCTTCGTCTCGATCAGGAGGTGATTGAACGCTTTCGTGCGCGCGGCCCCGGATGGCAAACGCGCATCAACACGGCATTGCGGGAGCGGCTTGAGGCAAGCGAGGACGGGGCTGGGCCGGAAACCGCCGACCGCTATACCCTGACCGAATACGCGAGTAAGGAGCCTGAAGCTTACCTGAGATATTATGATCTCGAAAAATACCTATTCGATGAGGTCGGCACAAAATTTTGTCGCGAAGGTACACTAGATCCAGTCGATTTCTACATGATCCTGATCTGGAAATCGAACAGAGCAAAAAATAAAACGAGGGACCGCCTCGCTCGCTCAGCAGGAAGCTTTGCGGAGGCAGTGAGTCAAATTAGTGCCTCGATTTATAAGGCTGATGAGCCGAAGGAACGGCTGAAAATCCTCATGAGCTCGCGCTGGAAATTTCGTCTTCCGATCGCCACGGCGATCCTGACGGTACTCTATCCTATGGAGTTCACAATTTACGACGCTAGAATTTGTGAGGAATTACCGGCGTTTAAGCGGCTGGGCGACCAGCCATTCTCGGACGGGATGTGGGAGCGATATTGGGAATTCAAGCTTGGCGTCGGGGCAAGCGCGCCCTCAGAGCTCTCCCTCCGTGATCACGACCGCTATCTCTGGGGCAAGTCATTCTACAAAGCGGCGGTTCAGGCGGTGTCGGGCGCTACGCCAAAGCAAGCTAATTCAAAGCGGACGAAAGCTGCCGCCGGCCCAACACGTTCGGGCGACAAGCCGAATTTGAAAGTTGCTGCAAGGGAGACGCACGCGGTGGTCGGTCGGACGGGATGGTATGCCGACGGCAAACCTGCGTTAGAAATTCATACGCGCAAATCTGAGGCTAGGAACCTACCGATTAGTGAAAACGGACGTGCCGAAATTAATCTCAAAATCGGAGATAGAAAATGGCGTGCAAAGCTTCACATGACCCAAAACTGCGCGTATGTCTGGATTTCACCGACGATCGTAGATAGCGATGGGCAAAAGTGCCGTTTGGTCGATGCGCTCGTTGATTTTCGACCGAATGACCATGTCATCCTAAAGACGAAGGGACACGAGGTCGAAGTCGTCCGCTGGGAAGTTGCTAAACAGTGACAATGCCTCTGCAGCCTCGCGCGCTCTGTGCAAGCTAGCGCTTGACCGACGACGATTTATTTACCGGACGGTGCGGCGCAACGCGCAGGTGTCGACCGCGATGGGCGGGCTGGCGGCGCGGCTCGCCGGCGAGTGCTATCTCGGGATCTCGATCAACCGCGAGCGACACGCCGCCGACCGAGAGGCGCGCTCGGCGGTATCAAAGGGCCGCTGATGAAAGTGGCACAGCTCCTGGCCACGATCCCCGACGCGCCGCCCAAGGAATATGTCAACGAGCTCGTGCGACTGCGGGTGAATGGACTTGAACACGTTTGCAGCAATGCTTAATTTGCCAGCGTTGATTTCATCTGGCGTCCATGAGCAGCATCACAATCCGCAATTTGGACGAAGCTCTGAAGCGCAAGTTGCGCGTGCGTGCGGCGGAGCGGAATTGGTCGATGGAGGAGGAAGCCCGCGATATCCTTCGCTGCGCACTTTCTGAGGAGCCTGCAGCGGCGGACAACCTGGCGGATGTCATTCGCCGGCTCGTCGAGCCATACGGAGGGTTTGAGCTGCCGACGTTTCCGCGCCGCCCGATGCGCGATCCTCCAGATCTCACGTGATCGTCCTCGACACCAACGTACTGTCCGAAGGACTGCGGCCACATCCCTCTCCGAGCGTGCTGCGTTGGATGCAATCGGAGCCCCTCACCGCGTTGTTTACCACTACGATCACCGAGGCAGAGCTGCTTTACGGAGCCGCCCTGTTGCCGGACGGAAGACGTCGGCAGGCGCTTGAAGCGGTGATCGCGCAATTATTGGGCACTCGATTTGCCGGGCGCATATTGCCCTTCGACAGCGCCGCTGCGCGGGAGTTCGCGGACATCGCCTCCAAGAGACGCCGTGACGGACGGCCGATCGGCGAAGCAGACGGGCGAATTGCCGCCGTCGCTCGATCCCGCGGCGCCACACTCGCAACCCGGAATGTCAGCGACTTCACGGGCTGCGGGCTGACTGTGGTTGATCCGTGGGCTGAGCAAGCGAGTTAGGTTCGCATGACCGACGACGATTTATTTACGGGCCGGGTGCGGCGCTACGCGCAGGTGTCGACCGCGATGGGGGGGCTCGCGGCGCGGCTCGCCGGCGAGCGCTATCTCGGCATTTCGGTCGATCGTGAGCGGCACGCGGCCGACCTGAAAGCGGCACTCGGCGGCATCAAAGGGCCGCTGATGAAGGTGGCGCAGCTCCTGGCCACGATCCCCGACGCGCTGCCCAAGGAATATGTCAACGAGCTCGTCCAATTGCAGGCGAATGCGCCGGCGATGGGATGGCCTTTTGTGAAACGGCGCATGGCCGGCGAGCTCGGCCCCGACTGGCAGAGCCGCTTTCGTCACTTCGAGAGGGCGGCCGCGCGCGCCGCTTCGCTCGGCCAGGTGCACCGGGCGACGGCACTCGACGGCGCGGCCCTCGCCTGCAAGTTGCAGTACCCCGATATGGCCTCGGCGGTCGAAGCCGACCTGCGCCAGCTCAAGCTCGCGATGGGTCTTTACGAGCGCTACGACCGCGCCGTCACGACTGCCGAAATCCACGCCGAGATCGCCGACCGGCTGCGCGAGGAGCTCGATTACGAGCGAGAGGCGGCGCATATGCGGCTCTACGGCGCGATCCTCAAAGGCGAGCCCGGCGTCGCGGTGCCGCGGCCGGTCCCGGAACTGTCGACCCGGCGGCTGCTGACGATGACCTGGCTCGACGGCGCCCCGATCCTCGATACCGCAAAGGCGCCCACCGCGCGGCGCAACGAAGTGGCGCTGCGCATGTTCCGCATCTGGTATGTGCCGTTCTACCATTACGGGGTCATCCACGGCGACCCGCATCTCGGCAATTACACGGTGGCGCCGAACGATACCGTCAACCTGCTCGACTTCGGCTGTATGCGGGTGTTCCGCGCGTCTTTCGTGCGGGGCGTCATCGACCTCTATCACGCGCTCGAGCGCGGCGACCGCGACCTCGCGGTCAGCGCCTACCGGCGCTGGGGTTTTGGCGAGCTGTCGAATGAGATGATCGACGTGCTGAACCGCTGGGCGCTCTACGTCTACGGGCCGTTGCTCGACGACCGCGCGCGGCGCATTCAGGAAAAGGCGAGCGGCCCCGATGGCGCTGCGGTGGTCGAGAGCGTGCACCGCGACATCCGCCGGCTGGGCGGGGTGCGGCCGCCGCGCGAATTCGTCTTTATGGACCGCGCTGCGGTCGGGCTCGGCTCGGTGTTTCTGCACCTGAAGGCCGAGATCAACTGGCACCGGCTGTTCCACGAATTGATCGAGGATTTCGACGAGGCCGCCCTCGCCCGGCGCCAGCGCGCGGCGCTCGAAGCGGCCGGGGTGCCGCTCCCCACGGAATCGGAAAACCCGCCGGCGGCCGCGCGGCGGCCGCGCAAGGCGGGCGCCCGTCGCAAGCGGCCGGACGACCCGGCGCGCGCATGACCCCCGACCTCGTCATTTTCGATTGCGACGGGGTGCTCGTCGACAGCGAGCCCATCGTCAACCGCGCTCATGCGACGGCGCTGACCGGCTGCGGCTACCCGATAACCGCAGACGACCTCGTGGACCGCTTTTGCGGGCTCAGCGACGCCGACATGTTCGCGATCATCGAACGCGAGCGCGGCTGCGCGTTGCCGTTGTCATATGCCGCACTGGTCGGGGACATCATCGAGCAGCAGTTCCGGCGTTCGCTCCGGGCGATCTTTGGGGTGCGCGAGGTGCTTGATGCGCTGCCGTCTGCACGTTGCGTCGCGTCAAGCAGCACCCACGACATGATCCGCCGCAAGCTGGAGCTGACCGGGCTGTCGCCCTGTTTTGGCGAGATGCTGTTCAGCGCCGAAATGGTTTCGCGCGGCAAGCCGGCGCCGGACCTTTTCCTCCATGCCGCAGCCCAAATGGACGTCGCGCCGGCGCGCTGCGTCGTCGTCGAGGACAGCGCGGCCGGGATTACCGCCGCGCGTACCGCCGGCATGGCCGCGATCGGCTTTTGCGGCGGCGGTCATTGCCGGCCGGGGCATGCTGAGCGGCTGCGCGCGTGCGGCGCCGTCCTCGTTATTGCCGAGATGGGCGAGTTGGCGGACGCAATTTCGCGGCTACCGTAAACCCGAGGTCCGCTCGAGCAGCGCCCCTCTACGCCGACATCAGCGGCCAATACCATGCGAAGAACTCGCGATCGAGCACGATCGGGGCCTCCCCCGGCTCGGCCTCGGCCGCCGCGCGCAACCCCGCGGCGAGGGGGTCGGGTCGGTCCTGCGCCGGCATGCCCGGCGGCGTCACCCGGATCACTTGAATGTCGGTTTGCGCGGCCGATTTGGGGATCACCCGCAACAGCGTCGTCTGGTCAGGCGCCACCGCCATCAGGCTCAACGGGCCGAATGCGACAAACCCCTCGGCGCCCCCATCATCTTCACAGAACAAAGGCGCCGACGACTTGACGAACTGCAGCGCCAGCTTCCAGTTCAGCTTCGCGCTGTAGCGCTCGCGCCCGGTGACGTTGCCCTCGGCGAGCCACGCCGGGACGGCGCCCGGTGCGGCCGGCGCCTCGTCTGCCGTGTCGTCCGGCGCCGCCGTGCGCGACAGGTCGACAAAGATCAGCCCGTCCCGAACGCAGACCGGATAGCTCGCCAGCCGCAGCCGCGCCGGGTCGATCCGCCCCGACAAATCCGGTTCGACGAGCCGGCCCTCGGCGGTGAACTCCCAGCCGTGATAGGGGCAGATCAGCCGGTCCGCCGGACCCTCCTCAGCCTCGCAGATCGGGTAGCCGGCATGAAGGCAGACATTGCGCAGCGCCCGCAGCCGCCCCTCGGCGTCGCGGGTCAGCAGGATCGAACGGGTGGCGGCGTCGAAGCGGACATAGCGGCCCGGTTCTTCGATCCGCGAGCGATGGTCGACGGCGACCCAGGGCCGCATGAACAGCCGCTCGCGCTCGGCGGCAAACACGTCGGCGCCGGTCAGGAATTGCGGGTCGACCTCGATCGCGCCGTCTCGGTCGAGCCGCTCTCCGATTGCGGCGATGCTGTCGGGAAGGTCCATTTTTGGGGCCGCCGGTTGTCTGTTTTGCTGCAACCGCAGACTGAACCCCAGGCGGGGACGGGTCAAAAGGTTTGTGTCCGGCGACGCGGCCGCCGGTAACAGAAAAGACCCGCGCCCGGCCGTGGTCTCGCGCGCGCCGTCCTCGCGCCCGATGCGGTGATCCGCTAGGCTCGCGCCATGCACAGACCCGCCGATCTCGCGAAGTGACGACCGGGCCCGGCCCCGAGGCGCTGTTCGCCGGAAGTGAGGCGTTGCCGTTCGGCCGCCGGCAGCGCCGCGCCCGCGGGCCGCGGCTACCCGTTATTGCTGTGACCGGGTTTCTCGGTGCGGGCAAGACGACGCTGATCCGCGCCCTGCTCGCCCGCCCGGAAGGAGCCAACACCGCGATCGTCGTCAACGAGTTTGGCGAGATCGGCATCGACCAGGCGCTGCTGCGGTCGAGCAGCGACGTGACCGTGCTGCTCGGCAATGGCTGCCTGTGTTGCAACGTCCGCAGCGACCTCCAGGAAACCTTGCGCACGCTCTTTGCCGACCGCGCGCGCGGCGCGGTGCCGAGCTTTGAGCGGGTCGTCATCGAGACCTCGGGTCTCGCCGACCCCGGCCCGGTACTGCAGACTTTTGCCAGCGACCGCGCGCTCGGCCGCGAATTTCACCTCCAGGCGCTGGTCACAGTCGTCGACGCGGTCGCCGGCGCCGCCAATCTCGAGCACATGCCCGAAGCACGCCGGCAGGTGGCGCTCGCCGACCGGGTCATCCTGAGCAAAACCGATCTTGCCGACGCCGCGGCGTTGGAAAAGCTGACCACGCGGATCGCCGGGTTGAGCGCCGCGCCGCGCGCGGTCGCCGAGCGCGGCGCGATCGAGCCGGGTTTTGTGCTCGACGAGCCGGCGATCCCGCAACGCCGGTTCGATCTCGGCGACGCCGCCCACAGCCACAGCATCGACAGCTTTTCGCTGATCTTCGACAAACCCCTCCGCTGGGCGTCCTTTGAGCAGGCGATGGCGGTGCTGACCGCACTGCGCGGCCCGGACCTGTTGCGCGTCAAAGGCATCCTCGCGGTCGCCGAGTGCCGCGGCCCGGTTGTCGTCCATGCCGTGCAGCACCTCGCCCATCCGCCGGTCGAGCTCGAAGAGTGGCCCGACGCCGACCATCGCTCGCGCCTGGTCTTTGTCGCCCGCGGTCTGGCGCGCGGCCCGGTGGCGCGGCTCTTTGCGGCGACCGCCGCGGTCGCGGCACCCGACGCAAAACCCCGGTAACGCCCGGATCGTTGAGCGACCTCGGCGAGCCAGGAGAACGAGCCCGTCGGACCGGTGCCGGATTTGTTTACAGCTCGCAGCACCGGCGAGCGCCGGCGCACCCGCCGGCCAGGGCTCGCCAAAATCCCGGCAACCCTTCTAAATCACTGAGATTTCGACGCCGACTTGAGACCGCCTTGCCGGCAGCGCGGGGTCGCCGCGAAGATGTTGCCGTCGGCGAACTTTACAGCGGCAACCCGCGGTGCCGGCCCTCCAACAAAAAAAGTTAACGGCCGCAAGAAGTTGGATAATTGGCACGTCGATTGCTTCGTCTCAGAGGAATGCGAGCATCGGACCCAAGGAGCCCCAGATGAATCGAGCAGGAAAGATCGGACTTACCGCGGCAGCCTTGATGGCGTGCGCCGGCACCGCCTCCGCCGCTACCGTGACCCAGACTGTCACGTTCGGGCCCGCCGCGGTTAGCTGGACTTACACGTTTACCTTTACGCCGTTTAATACGACGCTGGGCACGCTGACCTCGGTCAGCGACACGATCACCGAGACGCTCTCGGGCATGGTCACCGTCACCAACACCGGTTTGGCGTCTGGATCCTTCTCCGCCTTTCTAACCAACATTGCCACCAAGAGCCTACCCGGGCTGACGGTGACCACCACCGATATGGGGTCGTTGGTGACCGGAATGCTGGCGCCGGGTTCCTCGAGTTCCGGGACTTCGACGGGGACTTACACCGGCATGATGACCACGACCACTGGGCTTGCAGCCTATGAGGGTACAACTCTCACTGCGGTCGCGATGGATAGCGGCTCAGTCACCCTGAGCGGTCCAGGCGCCGGGATGGCAAGCTTTCTCGATACGGGGGCGGTGACCGACAAGCTCATCTTTACCTACACGCCGACGACGACCACGACGACCCCGGAACCGGCGACGCTCGCGCTGATCGGCACCGGCCTCGCGGGTCTCGCGATCGCCCGCCGGCGCAAGCGGAAGCAGCAATAGCCCCGAGCTCGCAAGCTCGATTTCAGGGTTCGACGATCCACCGGACGGTCCCGAGCTGGTCGTAAAGTTTTCCGACAGGCTCGGTCCCGCCCAAGCTGGGATCGGATTGGCATTACCGGAGCGGCGGCGACCGAGAGTATTGGTTGCCGCCGCTTTGTTTGTGCTCGGCACAACCGGAACCGTCTGCGGCATCAGAGCAGAGTTTCGCGCCCGCCGGCAAAGTCTTTGCGGCGAAGCCGGGTCGATCGGCTCGCCCCTCTTTTCCCAAAATCAAGCATTACAGGCCGCGGCTGTCTGACGCGCTCGTCCGCGCCATGCAAAAGCGGGTGGCGTTGACGATACCGACGCGAACGGCTGATTTCCGGTAAAAACCGGAACCAACCGCGAATTTCTCCCGGGCTACAGCGAGTTCTCTCAATTCTATCAATGCCTTGGCGCAACATAGCGGCGCCAGCAGCCGGGTATTCTTTCCATTCAACCGGGAATTGGCCTCCGATTGCCGGGAACATCGAACCCGCCATCCACAGGCCTGCCTGCGCCCGATAAATTGGCGCCGACCCGACACTTGGTGCCGACCCTCCCGCACCCGCCTCGCCCCGCTCGGCACCCTCTCCCGCAATGCGCCCACAATGCGGGACAGGGGGGACCCAGCCCGAAGAGCCTACCCCGGACCTGATCCGGGGATTGGGTGGGTGATGGACGCGCGCGGAACGATCGGTTTGACTTCGACCGCCGCAGAGGTTGGGAAAAGGATAAGCCGCCTTTGTGGCGAAATTCCGCGTCTCGCTGACAGGCGTCGCCAGACCTGCTCGACGTCCACGTCCCGCCCCAAACCCGGCGAGGCGCGCATCCCAGGCCTCGCGGTGGCAGCGGGGCGAACAGGCGGGGAAGAATTCTGCTCAATTTAACCAACGAAATTTCTATTGTCTCCTCAACCGCCGGCTACAATGCGGGTTAAGGACGCGGTTACGCGCGACCGGCTCAAAGGGGTGACGCACCTTTTCGCCAAGTTGAGGCAAGAATGTTCGCGAACTTTTTTCGGTCAATTTTGCGATACTGCAAGTTAGAGCCGCTTCCGACCAGGTTGCCGTTGGTCATTGCGAGCCCACGGGTCCGCGCAATGCGCGGCCCGAGGATAAACTCCACGAAGCAATCTCGGGCCGTTGGAGTCTCTGGGATCGAGATTGCTTCGTCGCGTTGCTCCTCGCAATGACACCGTCGCAACCTTGTTGAACTCTGCTCTGATGTCCCGAACGAGAAATTCATCGGGCCTGGTTTGCTCTCCTGCTCGCTCCCCTTACCAGCGAAAGCCGGTATCCACGGCTGGCCTGGGTCCCGGCCTCCGCCGGGAAAGCGCAGTATTTAATTCCCACAACTTTGCGATCAGCACGCCGGAAAAAAAGGATCGCTTACACCGTCGCAATTTCCGCCGCTCTTCTTCTGAGCGCCATCGCCGCCGCCAACGCAACTTCCGCGGCTGACGCCCAGGTTGAGGGCGGGAAGTAGCAAGTTATTGGTCCTATAACAATATCTCGGTTTTCCGTTGTAGCGCGATTTACACAGATCCCCACTACGGAAATTCTGTTGCCTGCGATGACCTTCTATTGCCCGCCCCTTCGCTCGCCGATGCACGCCTTACACTGGCGAAAAATCTCGGGAGCCCGATGACACCCGAAACACCGGGTGATTTACCGAGCTCGCCGGCGAACCCGTCGACGCCTGACGATGGGAACCCATGCGGCTGCGGCGCTGTCGGCGGCGATCCGATCAACACTGCTACCGGAAACCTGTTTGAGGCCCAGACGGATTATACTGCTGCGCCGGTTACCGGGCTGGCGCTGACCCGGTACTACAACAGCCAGGACCTCACGAACTCGGCGTTCGGAGAGGGTTGGCACAGCACTTGGCACCGGTCGCTTACCCAGTCCTCGGCCAGCACGATGAGCGTCACTCGCGCGGACGGGCGCGAGGATACTTTTACTCTTACCGCTGGCGTTTGGACGGCGGACCCGGATGTTACCAGCCGGCTCGCTCCATTGACGACCGCCGGGAAGCAGGTCGGGTGGCGGCTGGTCACTGCCGACGATACGAGCGAGACCTATGCGCAGGCCGGGCAGCTGACGGCGGTCACGACCCGCGCTGGGCTGACGACGAGGCTCGCCTATAATCCAACCGGGCAATTGACCACCGTGACCGGCCCGTTCGGCGACAAGCTGAGCTTTGTCAACGACGCGAGCGGCCGGGTCGTCACGATGACCGTGCCGGACGGCGGGGTCTTTGCCTATGCCTATGACGCCAACGACAACCTCGTCTCGGTGACCCATCCCGACAAAAGCGTGCGCAAATACGTCTACGGCGACGCGGCGTTTCCGCATGCGCTGACCGAGATCGTCGACGAGGACGGCAATGCCTATGCGAGCTGGACCTATGACAGCGCGGGGCGGGCGGTAACGAGCCAGCATGCCGGCGGCGTCGACCTGACGACGGTCGCCTACGGGACCGGCACGTCGTCGGTCACCGACGCCGACAAAAACACCCACAGCTACACTCTCGAAACCCAGTTCGACCTGGTGAAGCCGACGGCGCTGAGCGGGGCGCCCTATCCGGCCGCCGGCGGCAAGGCGTTTACCTATGACGCGAACGGCTTTGTCGCCAGCCGTACCGATTTCAACGGCAACGTCACCACATATACCCACGATGCGCGGGGCGACGAGACCTCGCGCACCGAGGCCGCCGGCACCGCGCTCGCGCGCACGATCACGACGGCGTGGCTCGCCGCGTTTCACCTGCCGGCGACGATCACCGAGCCAGGCCGGGTCACCAGCTTTGCCTATGATGCGCACGGCAATCTGCTGAAAAAGACCGTCGCCGCCGGGTCGCTGACCCGCAGCTGGGCCTATACCTACAACGCCGCCGGGCAGGTGCTGACCATGACCGACCCGCTCGGCCACGTCACCGCCTATACCTACGACGCGACCGGCGACGTCGCGACGGTCAAGGACGCGCTCGGCCATGTCACGACCTTTACCGGCTACGATCTCGACGGCCGGCCGACGAGCTTTACCGACCCGAACGGGCTGGTCGCAAAGCTCACCTATAATTTCCGCGGCGAGCCGACCTCGCGGACGGTCGGCGGCGAGGTCACGACCTATGCCTACGACCTCGCCGGGCAATTGCGCAAGACGACGCGGCCCGACGGGTCGTACCTGCTCTATGCCTACGACGCGGCGCATCGCCTCGTCCAAGTCACCGACGCCGCCGGGAACCAGATCGTCTACACCCACGATCCCGCCAGCAATCTGCTCGCGGTCCGGTTCTACGACCCGAGCGGCACGCGCAGGCAGACGCATTTTACGAGTACGATCTGGCGAACCGCGTCGCCAAGACGATCGGCGACAACGCAATTTGTTCTGCCTTGCTAAACTATACAAACAATCTTGCAACGAATGCTGTCCAGAGCGGAGGCCAGGCTTTGAACGCGTGCCAAGCAGGTCTTGATGCAACATTAAGCCAATTGACCGCTTGGATAGAAGGATTGGGCGGCGAAACGCCTCTTGTTGGCCCGATTCCGAATGAGCTTGGTGTCATTAGACAGGAAGTCAATCAACTTAACCAATCACCACCCGCCTTTATCATCAATCCAGTGTTTCCTAACACTCAATCAATATCAATCCCGCCGGGACCCGTACTGCCATTTCAATTTCCTCCACGAGACACATCTCTGCCATGGTACTGCGGGCCGGGGACTATGGGATTCTGCAAATGACAGGAAAATAGGACGGGCTGAGAGGAGCGAAACCCATCGTGTTCGCCTTCGGTCTGGTTGGTTTCGCTGGCTCCACCCACCCGACGAACTGACGATCCCAACCGGACCCGCCTGAGCGACGCGGTCAGAGCAATATCGTCCTGACGCCGAGCGCCGAGCCTGCCTCGCGGAGCCGCCGGTCGAGTGTGCATAGCACCGCACCCTGCTCGGCACAAATAGCGAGATGCAGCGCGTCCCCGGCGCGCAGCCCCAGCGCAGATTGGTCGACGAAGCGGGCGGCCAGACGGAACTCCGCCCTCGACACCGGCAACACGTTGAAGCTGTCGCGGCACAGGCCGATGAACACCGCCAGCGCGTCCGCGCGGTGCTCGGGCTGGATTTGCCCGGTCCGCACCTTGATCGACAGCGCCGAGGAAAATTCGGTTGCGACCCAGTCGCTCACCACAAGGTCATCGGGGTCTTGTTCCCCGAGCCACCCCTGCATATTCTGAGTTTCCTTTTCATTGGTAAGAGCGGCGACGAGCAGCGATGTATCGAGGTAAAGCATCAATAACGTTCGTCTTCACGCATTCGGCGAACGAGTTCGCGCGCCGTCTCTCTCTGCCCCGGCATCGTATCGGTCACTGCCTGGAGCGTGGACGGGTCGATGCGCCGGCGCTTACTCGCGACGGCTACGAGTTGGGCCACCGCCTTGCCCCGACGCATGATGCAGACAGGCTCGCCCGCCGCGGCGGCTGCCACCAACCGGCTGAGATGCGCCTTGGCCTCGGCGAGGTTGACTTTCCGCATCGTTCCTGACCATAAATTTGGTCACTTGTACCTGATCACCAGCCAGCCGACAATCCTTTCAGCGCGGCTCGTGTGCCGACGATAAGGTACAAACCAGCGTTTAAGGAAGGGCGGGCGATGGCGATTTCGGATGTGAGGGCGCTGACCTTCGACGTGTTCGGGACGGTGGTGAACTGGCGTGACAGCGTCGCGCGCGAGGCGAAGGCCATCCTCGGCCCCAAAGGCTATGACAAGGACTGGCACGATTTCGCCGACAAATGGCGGGCGCGCTACCAGCCGGCAATGGCCAAGGTGCGCAACGGCGAGCGGCCGTGGACGCGGCTCGACGATTTGCATCGCGAGAACCTGGTCGCGCTGCTCCCCGAATTCGGCATCTCGGGGCTGGGCGCGGCCGAGATCGACAATCTGAACCGCGCCTGGCACCGGCTCGACGGCTGGCCCGACACGGTCGAGGGCCTGACCCGGCTCAAGCGCAAATACATTCTCGTGACCCTGTCGAACGGC
This sequence comes from uncultured Alphaproteobacteria bacterium, assembly GCA_963712825.1. GTDB lineage: Bacteria > Pseudomonadota > Alphaproteobacteria > ATCC43930 > CGMCC-115725 > AP-15. Next base: position 768,261 of record CAVQJP010000016.1, on the reverse strand, counting down.
AATGTCGCGCTGATGGTCAACATGGCGAAATACGCCGGGCTGCCGTGGGACGCGGTTCTCGGCGCCGAGGTGGCGCATGCCTACAAGCCGCAGCCCGAGGCTTACGACCGCACCGCCGCCTTTCTCGACCTGAAGTCGGGGCAGTGCATGATGGTCGCGGCGCATAACGGCGACCTCGTCGCGGCGCAGGGCCGCGGCTTTCACACCGCCTTTGTCAGCCGGCCGTTGGAGCACGGTCCCCACAAGACGCGCGACCTCAAGGCCGAGCACGATTTCGACGTGGTCGCCGACAGCTTTGTCGACCTCGCCGGCAAGCTCGGCTGCTGACGGACGCCGCCCTGTATTACCGGGGAATCCTGCCCGAACTCAGATCGGAAATGTGTTTCTCGGTCAGGCCGCTCGACAGCGCGCCTCGCCGAAAAGTCAGGCCGCGCTCGCAGCCAAAGCCGGCGCCCGTTCGGCCGGAAACAGCAGCTCTTCGTAGACCGCGATGGTTTTCGCGCACATTTCTTCGCGGGTGAAATGCGCGGCGACGTGCTCGGTCGCTCGGCGTGCCAACAGCGACCGCTCGGCGGGTGCGAGCGCCAGCGCGGCGCCGATCGCCTCGGCCAATGCCGCCGGTGCGCGCGGCGGAACCAGCCACCCGGTGACGCCGGGCACGATCGTCTCGCGCGCGCCGCCATGGTCGGTCGCGACCACCGGCCGGCCCATTGCCTGCGCCTCGACGATGACCCGGCCAAAGCCCTCGGGGTCGGTCGACGCCGAAACCACGACGTCGGCGAGCATGTAGGCGGCCGGCATGTCCGGGCAGTCCTCGACGATGCGGAACAGCCCGTCGAGGCGGTGGCGCGCGACCGCGGCTTCGAGCTCGCCGCGAAAGCCCGGGCGCTGCTCGGCGCCGACAATCAGGCAGAAGAGGTCGCGGCGGCCGAGGGCGGCGATCGCGGCGACAAAATCGAGGCCGCCTTTCCACCGGGTCAGCCGCCCGGGCAGCATCGCGACCGGCATGCCGTCAGGCACCCGCCACTGGTGCGCGAGCGCCGCCATACGCGCGCCGGTGACTTGGCGGGGATCGAAGACAGCGAGATCGACCCCGCGCGCGATCGTGCGCAGCCGGTCGGCGCCGACGCCGTAGACGCGTGCGGCGTGCTCGGCGACAAAATCCGAGATCGCGATGACCCGTTCGCCCTGCGCCATCACCGCGTTGTAGCGGTGCTTGAGCCGCGAGCCGACGCCATAGGCGTTGTGAAAGGTGGTGACGAAATGCCGCCCGGTGGCGCGGGCGGCGGCCAAGGCGCTCCACGCCGGGGCGCGGCTGCGCGCGTGGACGACGTCGATCTCCAGACGCCGGATCTCGCGCGCGAGCGCCGTCGCGTTGCGGCGCATGACGAGCGGGTTTTTCGATGCCAGCGGCAGGGTCAAATGGGTGCCGCCGTCGCGGGTGACGGCGTGCTCCATCGGGCCGCCGGCCGAGGCGACAAAGGCGGTCCAGCCGGCCGCAGTCAACGCCGCGGCGAGCTCGACGGTGCCGCGCTCGGCACCCCCCGAGACCAGGCGCGGGATCACTTGCAGGACCGCCGGCGGGCGGCCTTCTGACAGAGCAGACATGATGCTATCGTCGCGATCCGCTCCTTCGGCTGCAAGCGCGCAATGGATTTGCCCGAAACCCTGCGGCGCCATGACGGTGCGACGATCGCCTACCGACGGGTTCCCGGCACAGCGCCGGGAATCGTTTTTCTCGCCGGGTTGCGCTCCGACATGACCGGGACCAAGGCGCGACACCTCGACGACTACTGCCGAAGCCGTGGCCGCGCCTATGTGCGCTTTGATTATTTTGGGCACGGCATGTCGAGCGGCGCCTTTGGCGACGGCACGGTCGGCCGCTGGGCCGAGGACGCGGTCGCGGTTCTCGACGAGCTGACCGCAGGGCCGCAGATCCTGGTCGGGTCGAGCCTCGGCGGCTGGGTCATGCTGTTGGCGGCGCGCGCCCGGCCCGCACGAATCCACGCATTGGTCGGCATCGCCCCGGCGCCCGACGCGACCGAGGACCTGATCTGGCCGCGCCTCGACGCGGCGCAGCGCGACCGATTGCTGAGGGCGGGCTCCGTGACCCTCCCCTCCGAATACGACCCCTCCGGCTACACCTACCGCCTGAGCCTGATCGAGGACGGCAGGCGCCATCTGGTCATGCGCGGGCCGGTCGCGCTCGGCTGCCCGGTGCGGCTGCTGCACGGCATGCGCGACGCCTCGGTGCCGTGGCGGACGAGCCTGCGCCTCGCCGAGCAGCTGACCGGCGAGGATGTCGTCGTCACCCTCGTCAAGGACGGCGACCACCGCCTGTCGACGGCCGCCGATCTCGCCCGTCTTTCCCGCACCCTCGATGAGCTCGCCGGCAGGTGAGGAAAGCGCCCGTCGAGGAGCGACAGCCGCGGCCCTCCTTGCTAGAGTGCGCTCCGGTCAAGGCGGAAGGGAACCCAATGCCGACGGCGGTCGAAGACAAGGACGCCATTCGCGAGCTGATGGCCGAATATTGCTTTCGCCTCGACGACGGGCGCTATGACGAGATGGCGGCGCTGTTCACCGAAGACGGCACCTGGGAGACGGCGTTCGGCCAAGCCACGGGCCGCGCCGCGATCGCCAAGCTCGCCGCGGACATTCGCGCCCGCGCCGGCGCCGACCGGCCGCGCGCGGCGCATCTGGTGACCAACATCGCAATCGCGCTCGACGGTGCGCGCGCCCGGGTGCGCTCCAATTGGATGGTCATGCAGAACAGCCCCGAGGGGCCGAGGATCGGGTCGGGCGGCACCTATGCCGACGAGATCGTGCAGCAGAACGGGCGCTGGCTCTTCCGCCACCGCAAGATCGACCGCTTTATCGCGGGTTGACCGCATTCATGCCGCCGACGCGGGCGCAGGGCGGCGCGGCACCAGCAGATTGGCGACGAAAATCTGCACCGGCTCGTCGCTCTGGTTCAATGTCGTCGTCCGGACCTTGACCAACCCCCGCTCCGGCCGCGATTTCGACGGCCGCATTTCGACAATCTCGCTCTCGACGCGCAATTCGTCGTCGGGCCGCACCGGGCGGGGCCAGCGCAGCTCCTCAAACCCGGCGCCGACAATCCCGCCTGCCGGTTTGAGCTCGCTGTCGACCAGGAGCCGCATCGTCAGGGCCGCGGTGTGCCAGCCGCTCGCCGCGAGGCCGCCGAAGACCGTGGCCTGCGCCGCCGCTTCGTCGAGGTGAAAGGGTTGCGGGTCGAACTCGGCGGCAAAGCTTTTGATGCGATCGGCGTCGATCCGCATATGGCCCGAGCCGAAAACCTGGCCGACCGCGAAATCCTCGAAATATTGCCGCGTCATCGCCCGGACCCCTCGGCTTGCCAGCCCATCGGCGCCGCCAGGTCCACGCCGCGGCGGAACCAGCTGCCGCCCGCCACCGCCGCTGCGTTGATCAGCCCGAACGCCGCCAGTGCTACCCCGAGCGCAATATAGACGCCGGTCAGGCCGCCGCCCCAGCGCAGCGCCAGAAGCCCGCCGCCGGCAGCGATCAGCAAGCGAGAGAAATTCGCGATCAACGGCCACAACAATCGCCCGGCTCCCTGCGCCGCGAAATAGAGCGCCATGCCGAGCCCGAACAGCCCGTAAACCGGGCCGACGATGTGGAGATAGCGCGTCCCGGCCGCGAGCATCGCCGGGTCGGTGTCGAACAGCGCCAGCCACAGGCGCGGGAAGAGCGCTGCGCCCAGCCCGATCGCCTCGCTGAGCCCGGCCGCGACCGCAGCTCCGACCCAGGCGACGCGCAATGCGCGTTCGTTGTTGCCGGCGCCGATATTGGTCCCGACCATTGCCACGAGCGGGCCGCCGAGCCCAAAGACGATCGGCACCAGCAGGTATTCGAGCCGCGAGCCGGTGCCGTAGCCGGCGATCGCCGCGGCGCCGAAACAGCCGACCAGCCCGGTCGCGATCGCGATCGTCAGATTGGTCTGCAGCGTGATCAGCGCCGCGACCCCGCCGACCCGCAGGATGTCGCCGAACAGCGCCCGGCGAAACCCGAGGCCGACGAGGGACGGACGGACGACCGACCTCCGCGACCACAAATAGCCGGCCAGCGCGACGCTGCCGACGGCGTAATACGCCACCACCGCGCTGGCGCCGCCGGCGACGCCGAGCCGCGGGAACGGTCCCCAGCCGAGGATCAGGCAGGGCGACAACGGCAACAACGCGACGGCGCCGGCGCAGGTGACGAGCGCCGGGACCGCCATGTTGCCGGTGCCGCGGATCACATTGGCGAGCGAGTTGAACACCCAGACCAGGATCGCGCCGGAAAAGACGACGTCGGAATAGGTCAACGCCGCGGCGAGCGACGCTCCGCTGCCGCCCATCGCACGGTAAATCCAATGGCCGCCGGCCAGCATGCCGATCATAAAGACCAAGCCGAAAAGGACGGCGATCACCAGCGCGTGGAGCGCCAGCGCATCGGCATCGCGGCGCCGTCCGCCGCCGAGCGCGCGCGCGACCGCCGACGAAATGCCGCCGCCCATCGCCCCGGCCGACATCATCTGCATCAGCATGACGGCGGGAAAGACCAGCGCCACCCCGGCCAGCGCCGCGGTGCCGAGCCAGCCGATGAAATAGGTCTCGATCAGCCCGACCGACGCCTGGACGACCATCACCAGCATGTTGGGCATGGCCAGGCGCAGCAGGGTTCGCGCGATCGGTCCTTCGAGCAGTGCGCGGGTGCGCTGGTCGAAGCCCCTTGCCCGCGCCGTTTGCGACCTCGAAGGTTCTTCTGCTCGAGCTGTCGAACGCATGATCGTTGCCCCACCCGGCTTCCTCAGTCGCCGGCCGGCATATAAGAGCATATGCACGTATGTCAACGGCTTGTCAGGGGCGGTGGTTGCGGGGACCTGCAACCAATTTTATCTACTCTTTACAGTTCAAGGACTTAGGGCAACGCAAGGGTCGATTTTGGGCCGTATCGCACGATAGGGTCGATGCCGAAGCCTGCCTCCGCCCTTCCCCCGCCCCTGCTACCGGGCGGGCGGTCGCGGACGGAAGCGGCCGCCTATATCCATCCACCATGCTAATCGTCTTCAAGAAGTCGTTGCGCTGCCAGTCTTGCAGCCTCCACTTTGGGAGTTCCACCCCATTTCTCATCAACGGCCATAAGGTATTGCTGTAGTTCTTGAGCAGTCGTGCCGGCCTGTATCAGGCGGTATATAACTGGAATATACAAATCATATTCGTCAGAGAGCTTAGGGTTGCCTCCCACACCAAGCGGGTCCCAATCTCTAAGCAAAATGATTCGGATGTCGTCAGGTGTTAGGTTCTTGCCCATGTTCATTACTTTGAACCCAGAATACCTCTAACCGTCGCGTCGAACATCGTGGATGGGTAGGTGGTTATGATCTTTCCGGCTGGGTCTAATACAACGGCGCTACCATTCGAGAGGTAAAGGACGCGACCGGTGGATTGTTGAAGAACAACCGAAGGATTATTCACAGTGCTTAGTAGGCTTCCGGGAGATACGCCGCGTGAAATCGCCTGGTCAACTCCGTGATCGACGAAACCGGTGATGCTGAGGCCGGGGTCCTCGACAACCGGTTCCAAGCTTACCAAAGTTCTGTCCCACTGGCGCAGGGCATGACGCCCCAACCGGCGTAGTTGGGGGATTTAAGGCGTCCAAGAGCCCTTCTGTGCCCTCCACGCCCACGAGCCTGAGCGTATTTGCCTCAGCGGCCCCAAGCAATGCATTGGCCGTCTCCGCAGCAGCCGTGCAGTCGCGCCGCAGCTCCAATATCAACGAACACGTCGGCCGCCAGTTCTGCGGGAAGAGCTGCCAACCCGAGGGGATCAACGAACTGCGTCGGACTCTGCGCCGCATACGCCGTCGGATTCAGCCCGCCCGCGAGCCCGAGGGGATCGGATTCGACATAGCAGGCGCAGGAGGGATCGTAATCCCTAGCCCCGTTGTGCGAGAGCGAGTTGTTCGCGTTGGCATACTGGCCGGGGAAGCGCCAAGTTCGGTCGGCGTCGTGCTGGTCGGCGTGGTGGACACCTCACCGAACGGCTCACGAATTTGATCCCAAACCAGCGTGCGCGACGGGTCGGTGATCTTCTGCGGCGCCCCCACCTGCGAATTATGCACATAGACGATGTTGCCGGACCCGTCGATCTGCGCCAGCAGCTCGCCTTCCATCCAGACATATTCCATCGTGGTCGTGCCGGTGCTGCCGTCCGCTTCGGCGATGACGTTGCCTCGGATGTCGTGGATGTAGTGCGTGGTCGCGCCCGAGAAGGCTTCCGAGACCCGCTGACCGAGCCCGTTGATCTTGTAGGTGATGCCCTGACTGTTGACGGTCATGGATTCGAGAAGGTTCCGGCCCCCGAAAGTGAAAGCGGCCGCGCCGCCGCCCACGAAGGTCCGGTCATCCGTCGCCATGTTGCCGTTGGCAGTCCACGTGAAGTGGCGCGTGTTCGTCCCGTCCGTGATGTGATCCGGCAGGTTGCTGCTGCGTCACGTTGGTCGTCGTGTAGGTCGTCGTGCCGTCGTATACTCGTGGCGCGGTTGGAATTATTGTCATAAGTGTAAGTGCGGCTGCCGTATTTGCCCGAGGCGGTGTGCAGCCGGTTCAGGTCGTCAACGCCGAAGCTTTCGTTCCGGTGGAATCGAGCGTGTCGGTGATGCTGGTGATGTTGCCCGGCGTAGTCCTCGCCGAGCGACAATTCCTGAACATAGGTGCCGCTGTAGACGGTGTTGAGCGCCGTCGGCCAGTAGTTGTTGTCGAAGCTCCGCGTCTGCGCCTCGCAGTTCCCGTAGGTGAACGACGCGATCGGCCCGAAGGGCTTATGCGTGATCGATGACGCGAGCGTGGTGACGCCGCCGCCGCTGCTCGGCTTGGTCGTCACCGTCGTCAGATAACCTGAGCTATCATATGTAAAATCGACATACCGGCCCGAGGGATAGATGATCTCGGTGATGCGGTTGGCGAGATCGTGGCTGTAGCTGACGGTGTAGGTCTTGCCGCCGATGACGCGGGTCTCCGACGTGATGGCGCCGAAATTGTCGAAGACGCGGCGCCGTGCTGCCCGAACTCATCGGAGACGGAAGTCAGGCGCCCGACGCCTTTGTTGCCGGAGGTTGTGTCGTCATAGCTGAACGTCTCGGCCTCGCCGGAATAACCGGTGATGCTCACGCCCGTCAGGCGGTCGCCGGCATCATATGACATGGTGCTGGCGACGCTGCGCGCGTCGGTGACGCCGGTGAGCTTGTTGTCCTCGTTGAAGGTGAAGGACCACGAGCCGGTATCCGGGCTGCTTCTTGCGATGGCGTTGCCGAAGGCATCGCGCGTGAAGCTGGTCGAATAGCCGTTGAAGTCGGTCTGCGCGGTGATGAAATCCAAATTGTTGTATGTCGGCGCCGCCGTGTGAGTAATGCGGATCGGTGACGGTGGTCGGGCGCAGAAGCTCGTCCCACGCCTGCGACCAGACCTTGCTGTTCGCGTCGGTCGTCGATTTCCGGTTCTTCATGCCATCATAGGAATAGCTCGTCGTCTGCGCCGGCGCCGCCCGCACCGACCAGCGTCAGCCGGTCGCCGAGAACGTCATAGGTGGCGGACCATGATTTTCGGGTGGTGCCGCCGGAATCCTTGATCGCGAGCGCGGTCACGTCGCCCATCGCGTCGAGCGTGTAGTTGATCGTCTCGCCCGCCGTATTGGTGACCTTCGTCACGCGCTGCGCATTGTCATAATTGTATGTGATCGTGCTTGAATCCGGCAGCGTTACGACATTGGGCTGGCCCGAGCCGATATAGGTGGTGCTCGTCACCTCGTTCGTGGCGAGGCGTTGACTGTCTTGCTGGTCAGCCGGTTGCGGTTGTCGTAGACGAAATCCGTGACGACGCTGTTGGGGTCGGTGATCTCCGTCGGCTGGCCGGTGCCGTTGGCGGTGTTGATCGTGGTCGTGTGCGAAAGCTGATCCGTGATGCTCGCCAGACGCGCCGCAGAATATGTGTAGGTATTTTTGACTGTGGTTGCGGTGCGCGGGAAAGTTTCGGTCAGCAACTCGCCGGCGCCGCTATAGGTGTATGTCCAGACTTCCGTATCGCCGTTGGTCGAGCCGCCCGTCGTGTCAGTTAGCGTTGGCTCGTCAGCAGTTGCCGTATGTGGCGTCATATCGGTCGTCTTCGGTGACGTTGGTCTTGGTGATCGTGTACGGCTTGTGAACCCACGTTGAGTCATACGTGATCGAAGTGGTCCGCGCCCGTCCGGTGCCATAGGCTTCGGTGATCGAGGTCGGATCGCCGTGGCTGTTGTTTGTGTAATGCGTCGAATTGCCGTTCCAGTCGGTCGCCGTAGCGAGAAAACCGTTGCGTGTCATAGGTGAAATCTGCGCGTGGCCGCGGCGACAGGGGAACTGGCGGCGCGCGCGATCGAGGTGACCTTCTGCACGCCCTGCTTGTACACTAACGTATAGGTCTCCTGCTCGCCGAGCGGACTGATCACTGTCACGTTGCCGGCGATAGTTGTAAGTAACCTGCACCTCGTCCGCCCCTCCGGCGTGCTCGGACATGGTCGCGCGGCCGAGGCTGTCATACGTCCAGCTGGCATAGCTGTTGCCGTTTTCGTCGGTGATCCCGGTTAACGCGAACGGGTAGCTGGTGTTGCCGTAAACATACGTCTGGCTGGTCGAGGGGCTTGTGTTGTAGGTGATCGAGGTTAGCAGGTTCTGGCGCGCCGTCGTCGTGTAGCCGATATGTCAGCGTCGCGCTGTCGGGCGTGCTGACGCCGGTCAGCTTGCCGCTGGTGTAGCTGAAGGACAGCGTCCGGCTGTAAGAATCCGAAACCGAGGTCAGCACGCTGCTCGTGTAGTTCATCGTCTGCGTATAGCCGTTGGGCAGCGCGATGGTATTCAGGGTCCCCATCCGCCTGAGGCCGTGTAGGTCTCGATCGTGTCGTCATGATCAGTCAACGTGTAGGTGCTGCCGGAATTGGTCAGCGTCATGTCGACGTCGGTGTCGGACGTCCACGTTCCGCTGACTTTTATGAAGGTGATGACCTTTCCGTCGGCACGCTCGGCGTCAACCTCCGAAGCAGAAACGATGCGCAGATAGCGGTCGAAGTTTGAACGCCAGTTACGACCCAGCGCTGTGGCCAGCGTACCTGGCGTGGCCATGCTGTTGTAGTAGCGGATGAAAGCTAGTGCACTGACGCATTCTGAGATTCACTTGGTGACCGCAGACCAATGCCCACACTAAAATCCGACCACACCGGCGAAGGCCGGTGCCCACGGTGGAAATGGGTCCCAGCCTCCGCCGGGAAGGCAAAAAAAGGGCCACGAGTTTAAATACCCGAATGCATCGAGCACTAGCGGGTTTTGGCCGACAGTCGTGTAGTCGGTAACCTGCTCATACATATTGCCGGTGCCAAGATCGATGGGTTCACCGCGCGGCCCAAGCACGCTGCCATCGCACGGGCAGTCCGGTTTCGGTTTGGGATTTACGGTTGGTGGTGCATAACTGACCTGCGGAGGAGGTTCAGATCGGCCAAGCGCCTTCGGATTGAACCAGGTACCGTAGGGCGGAAACTCAACAAAGCCTGCCTTGGTGTATTTATATGTGATGGTGTCGAAGGTATTAGCGTCATCGTATCCAGAGGGGTTACCGTTTGTTTCAATACTGCGATAAGTGCTGGACGTAGCATTCTGCGCCGCAAGCACACCTATTACCACTTGGCCGGATGACAAATGAAATGTGGCACTATACAGGTTATCGCCAGTACCCAGACTGGTTATGCCACTTGCAGTAAGAACTCCACGCCGTAACAGCACTCGCGGTCAGATTGCCGGTATAATTGTCGGCCACACCGCCTAAAGTAGCGGACCCGCTAACATAACCGCCGATGCAGGCACCAGTGCCGGGATACTCAAGCGCGCACTCTGACGTGTCCCAGGCGGGGCCGACATAGGTAAGCGTCAGGGCTTTCGCCGGCGGCGCTCCACCGGTCAGGAGCAGGGCGAGGAAAAATAGAAACAGAATGCTGGCGACGATCCTGCGCAAGCGAACCGCTAATCTGAATATCTTCATATAATTCTCCCCTGCAAATCAATAAGTAGAATGTCCCGTTCGTCCGGACTGTGAACCAATATGAGTCAGGAAGCGGCGCTTCGTCATGGCATCGATTGAGTTGTAATTTCCAGAGTGGCAACGGCCGGATGTGCAATGTTCAGTTCGGCCTCATGCGCCGCATCCAATATTGGCGCGCTAAGCGCATGGGGCACCGCCGGGAGATACAGCGTCACATCATCTGTCGACGTATTGCCCTGAGCCAAAGCCCGGTGCCAGCGGGTTTCGTAACCGGTGGTTTTGTCAACCCATTCGTTGATTACGTAGAGGTAGCCTTTATCGGTCTGGAACTTTGCCAGCACCGCCGTCGTATTAAGATGAGCGGTGACAGTCAGGGTTTCGTTTTGCCCCTGTGCGCTACGGATTGCGACCGTCAGAACGCAGTTCTGTTTATAAGCGCAGGTTACTTGCTGGGCTTGACCGTCTGGATTGATCTGCCTGATCTTCACCATGAGTGACGCAGCGCTGGCAGCATCGCAATGGAACGCGGAAATAACCAAGAGTGCTGGAAGCAAAAATTCGGCAATGCGAAATGACTTCATGAATATTATCCCCGCATAGTGAGCGCTTAATAAATCCCCGTAATACCAAGCGTGATAAAATATTCATCGTCAATAGTCTGAGTAACAATGGAAAGTGTTTCTGCGCATAATCGGAGTTTTATTTTTCAGAAGTAGGGCGATAAATACGCGCGTATGCGCAGAGCCGACTGTGCTGATCTGCTCTCGCGCTTGCTCCCATCATCCGATTGCGAGAAAGTGACGTTCCCTCGTCGCGCGGAACCTCACGATGTCGTCAGCCGACAAGCGCAACGTCCTGCTGATCGGTCCGCCAAAGCATCCCGGCGAAACCGAAATCACGCCCGCGATGGCCGAAGCCGTTCGGAAGATCATCAGCGGCGCGGGCGGCATCCTCAACGTGTGGGCGGTGCTGCATGAGGATGTCTATGAAATCGAGATACGGGGACGGATCCTATCTGCATGTCCACGGCCTCGCGCTGAACAGCGCGGACGCGCACAGGCTCGCCGCGCTCGGCGGCGGTGATTCAGAAATCGAAAAATGGCATGTGCGGAGCTATCGGCTGGGGCTGGAAAACGATCTGCCGTCGTTCCTCACGCTATGGCGGCCTGAGGAAGAATTCACGATCAACCATTTCGTGGCGATCCTCTGCGAAATCCCGCCCGGCGGCACCGCCTCGAAGCTTTGTACCGGAATCGGCCTGCGCAAGGACGGCCCGCTGCTGTCGCTTCCGTGAAAACAAAAGCGGCGCGGCTGACCAGCAAGTCAGCCGCGCCGCAGGTGGGTGTGACGCTCAATCCTCGTCGGTCACTTCGTCAACGGACTCCGCTTCGTCCTCCGTCTGCGCGGGCGCGTCCGCATCGACGGCAGGAAACAGCATCGCTTCGGGCAACCACTGCTGCGCCTTGCACTGCGCCGGGGTCGGCGCTGCCGCCGCCTTCGCGCTCTGGAAATACCGGATCAGGCAATTCACAAGATCGGCCTTCTTATAGGACGACACCTGCCCCTTGCCCTCGGCATAGCCGCAATCGACAGCGATAGCGACAAGCTGTTCACGGTTGCGCTTGGAAAAGAACGAAGCATCGGGACGCCAGTGGTTTCGCATGTCCACGCTCAGATCACGCGCCACGCGGTTGAACAGGCTGTCGCCCGAGTCCAGCCGTTCGCAATTCTCCTGCCCGAACGAAAGCGCGGTCAGAAGGGTCTGCAACTCAGCGAGGTCGTGATCGGAGAAACCCCTCACCGCTTCGTACAAGGTGAGTTCGTCGGTGAACGGCGGCGGGAAACTATCCCACACCAACTCCCCTTCCTCGATGGCGAACCCGAACCGGCCCGCGAACTGACGCGCCTGTGTCTCAAGGACGCGGTACGCGCTCTGCGGATCGGCTTCCTTCGCCAGCGCATTGAATGACTCGTGCGGGCGGAATTCCTTCAAGGTCCGCACGATCATCACTTCCTGCGCCGCGCGCGGGCTGGCGAGAAGGATTTCCGCGACGGCTGCCGCCTTGTGATGGGCGATGTAGCCGCACAGCGGACTTGGAATAAGCCGCCTTGACCTTCACCGGGGCGACCGGGTTCTCCGCAATCGCCTTGGCGGTTTCCTTCTCGATCTTGCGGACGGACCAGACCTTCGCGGATTTCGACCCGGCCCGAAGGGGCGAGGTTGATGAGGACGCCCCCTTTCTGGTTCTTCCGCGCCTTGCGGTACTGCCACTCGCGGAATGCGCCAGTCCTTGCGTCACTTCCACCCACGCGGCGCTTGCCTCGTGGTGCTTCACCAGCTGCCGCCACCGCTTCCTTCTGCAACGCCATGAACTGCTCCGCATCGTCAAAATACGAAGTCTCGTCCTCGGCAAACAGGTCGGTGGTGATGGTGCCGGTGTATTGCTCGACCGGGAAGATCGCCAGTGCCAATGTGGGGCGGTCATCCAGCAATGTGGCCTTGATATCCTCGGCGCTGGCCTCGACGCCGCTTTCGATCTGCTCAAGGATGCTCCGCTGCGCCTCGTCACTGCCCAAGGTCAACGCCTCGGCTTGCGACAGGCGTGATTCCACCTTTCGCCAGCAAAGCCTTTGCCTCCTTGCACAGCCCGTTGAGCGCCAGACGCCGCTTGATGGTGGTGGCGCTCAATCCCGTCTGCGCGACCACATCGTCCAGCGTGACGCCCTTATGAACCAGCTTGGTCAATGCCGCCGCTTCTTCGAGCGGCGTCATGTTCTGCCGTTGCAGGTTTTCGACGGTGGCAATGCGCAGCGTCTGGTCCTTGGAGAGGTCGTCGCGCACTTCCACGGCGACCGTGAAATCCTCGGGCAGTTCGCCGCGCTGCTCCAACAGGCGCAGCGCTTCAAAGCGCCGCGATCCGCTGACGATCTGGTAACGCTCCTTCTTGCCTTTCCCCTTCACCGGGCTGACGACAAGGTTATGCAACAGGCCATCGGTCCTGATGCTGGCGGCAAGCCCCTCGATGGTCTTGCGGTCGATCTTCCGGCGCGGGTTGGCGGCGGACGCCTCCAATGCCGATAACGAAACTGCATATTCCGGGGGAAGTCGGCCGGCAATTCCGGAATGAAGTCGGCCACTGATTCCGATTTGATCTCGGCCATTCCGATTTGAAGTCGGCCACCCCCGGGAAGGGGTGGCAAGCGCTCGACCGCTGGGCGGCGCACGGCGCTCTGCTCGTCAAGAACGACGAGCGGGGGGACCGATGCCAGCCGAGAGAGTGTCGATGCGACGCGTACGCGAGATCCTGCGCCTGAAGCACGGCGGGGCGAGCGACCGGCAGATTGCCCGGTCGCTGAGCCTGGCGCGCAGCACCGTCGGGCTGAGCTTGGAGCGCGCCGCCGCAGCGGGGCTGCGCTGGCCGTTGCCGGCGACGCTGACCGATCGCGTGCTGCAGGCGATGCTGTATGCCGGCCACGGCAGCCAGCAAGGCACGCGGCGCAAGGCCGAGCCCGATTGGGTCTATGTCCATCACGAGCTGCGCCGGCCCGGCGTCACGCTGATGCTGCTGTGGGAGGAGTACCGGCAGCGCGCGCCGGACGGCTATCGCTACAGCCGGTGGTGCGAGCTGTACCGCGCCTGGGAAGGCCGGCTGTCGCCAACGATGCGCCAGGCCCATCCCGCCGGCGAGCGCCTGTTTGTCGATTACGCCGGCCAGACCGTCGATCTGATCGAGCCCGGCAGCGGCGAGATCCGCCCGGCGCAGATCTTCGTCGCGGTGCTGGGCGCCTCCAATTACACCTACGCCGAAGCGACGCTGACCCAGAGCCTGCCGGATTGGATCGGCGCCCATGTTCGGGCGCTCGCGTTTATCGGCGGCGTACCGGCGCAGTTGGTGCCCGACAATCCGAAGGTCGGGGTCGACCGCGCCAATTGGTACGAGCCCGGCCTCAACCGCACCTATCTCGATATGGCGATGCATTACGGCACCGCGATCCTGCCGACGCGCAGCAGAAAGCCGCGCGACAAGGCCAAGGTCGAGGTCGCCGTGCTGGTAGTCGAGCGCTGGATCCTGGCGCGGCTCAGAAACCGCCGCTTTTTCTCGCTCGCCGAGCTGAACCGGGCGATCGCCGAACTGGTTGTCGATCTCAACGCGCGGCCGATGCGCCGCCTTGGCATCAGCCGGCGCGATCTCTTCCTCGAACTCGATGCTCCGGCGCTGAAGGAGCTGCCGGCCGAGCCCTACGAGTATGCCGAATGGCGGCCACGCCGGGTCGGACGGGATTACCATGTCGACATCGACGGGCACTACTACTCGGTGCCGTATCGGCTGATCCGCGAACAGCTCGATGCGCGCATCACCGAGCGCACAATCGAGCTGTTCTGCAGGGGCGAACGCGTCGCGGTCCACCTCCGCGGCGGCGGCCGCGGCCGCCACACGACAATCCGCGAACATATGCCGAGCACGCACCGGCACTATGCCGATTGGACGATCGAGCGCATCCGCGCCGACGCGGCGGCGATCGGTCCGAGCACCGCCAAGTTGACCGCGCTGATCCTCGAAAGCCGGGCGCACCCCGAGCAGGGCTACCGGGCGTGCACCGGCATCCTGCGCCTGGCGCGCCATTACGGCGCTGCGCGGCTCGAGGCGGCCTGCGACCGCGGCCTCGACATCGGCGCCCGCTCCTACGGCTCAATCCAATCGATCCTCAAGCACGGTCTCGACCGGCGTCCGCCGCCCCGGCCGGCACAGGGCGAATTGTTGCCCGATCACCCCAACATCCGCGGCCCCCGCTACTACCATTAACCGGTTAGGAGATTGACATTGCTGATGCATCCCACCCTCGACCAGCTTCACCAGCTGGGCCTTGCCGGCATGGCGCGCGCCTTTGTCGAACTCGAGGCAAACCCGACAAGCGCCGCCCTGTCGCATGCCGAATGGCTGGGTCTTCTGCTCGATCGCGAAGCCACCGAGCGTTACGAACGACGCTTGCGAGCCCGGCTGCGCTATGCCCGGCTGCGCCACCAGGCGGCAGTCGAGGACGTCGATTATCGCGCCGCCCGCGGCCTCGATCGACCGTTGTTCCAGGCCTTGATCGCCGGCCGTTGGATCGAAGAGGCACAGAATTTGATTATCGAGGGGCCGGCCGGGGTCGGCAAAAGTTGGCTCGCTTGTGCCCTCGGCCACAAAGCCTGCCGCGACAACCGCTCGGTACTCTATCAGCGCTTTCCACGGATGTTCGGCGATCTCGCGCTGGCGCGCGGCGACGGCCGTTACCCGCGGCTGATGCGCGCCCTCGGCGGGGTCAAGCTCTTGATCCTCGACGATTGGGGCCTCGAACCGCTCGGCGCCGAGCAGCGCCACGACATGCTGGAGATCGTCGAGGACCGCTACGGCCGCGGTGCCACGCTGATCACCAGCCAGATCCCGGTCGACCGCTGGCATGACCTGATCGGCGAACCGACCCTTGCCGACGCCATTCTCGATCGCATCATCCACAACGCCCATCGCCTGCAACTCACCGGCGACAGTCTGCGCAAGAAGGCGCCTCAAACCATCGCCGCTTGACCCGATGCAACCGCTTGTGGAGAGATCACATCCGTCCAGCGGGCGCTCCGCCACCCCGGCCGACATCAATCGGAACGGCCGGCCGACTTCGATCGGAACAGGTGGCCGACATCAATCGGAATGCCCGGCCGACATCGTCGGAATACGCAAACGAAACAGATTGCATGGTCATGATTTTCTCCTTCTTTGATGAGCGCGGGCCGCGACCTTCGCCGCCCTTCAACCCTTCCTTCCTTCATGGGAAAAACGGGTGCGCTTAACCCGGTTGCCCATCGGCGAGAGCGGGAAGAGTCAGGGTCGGTACGGGTTGTTGGGCCGGCCGGGTTGCGGACGGGGCGGGCCACACCTGGCCTGCGCCGGACGCGGCCCTGCCGGTCCACAAGAAGACGTACCCAAGGGAGGGAGGGCAGCGCCCTCCCTGTCCCCTGCTTCAAATTCGAGAAAAACCGGTGAGCCTGCGGCTCACGCCATCGCGATCTTCGCGCAACGGATCGTCACCCGAGGGCCGAGACCGCAAGGCGGGCTCGGGGCGAAGCCTAGAGCCGGGTCCGGCCCGCACCATACGGGCGGGGCCGGATGCGCCCTGCCAACCCTCAACCGCCCATATACAATTTACGTAATACATGCCAAGATTCTCCGCTGGCCGGATACGGCCCGGCGCGGAGCGCCCGCCTGCCTCTGGATGCCTCTGCGTGACCCGTCGGGGGATACTGGGTAAAGGGACCAAAACTTGGCCGATATTGTCGATCGCCAGCGGCGCAGCGAAATCATGTCGCGAATTGGGCCGCGCGATACCGTGCCGGAGTTGGCCGTGCGCCGCGCTGCGCACCGCATGGGGTTCCGGTTTCGCCTGCATAAAAAAGAGCTTCCGGGGCGTCCCGATCTGGTCTTCGCAAGACACCGGCTCGCCGTATTCGTCCACGGCTGCTTCTGGCACCGGCACGCCGGCTGCAAGAACGCCACTATGCCGAAAACCAGACCGGAATTCTGGCAGCAGAAATTCAGGGGCAATGTCGAGCGCGACCGCCGCGTCTGCGAGCAACTGGAACGGCTCGGCTGGCGGACGCTCATCATCTGGGAGTGCGAGGCCGAAAAAACCGCCCGTCTGGAAGCGATTCTCTCCGCTGCGTTTGAACCCGATGCCGGGGACCGGCGCGAAAAGCTGGCCGGGTGATGAGGACCGCCCGGCCCGACCCGTTCGAGCGGAAACGGCTGCGGCTGATTTCCGGCGGAAAGCCCCGCATCCTCGATATCTGCGGCGGCGCGGGCGGATTTTCGCTGGGTTTCATGAAAGCGGGTTTCGAGCCGCTGGGCGCGATTGAAACCGATCCGATCGCCGCCGCGACCTACGCGACCAACCTTCACAGGCACGCTTCCCCCGAGCGGCAAAAAATACTTGCCGTACCGCGCGATCTTCTCGCCATGACACCGGGACAGGTCACTACCGCGCTCGGTCTTGGTCCCGCCAAGGATGCCGTCGATGTCATCCTCGCGGGCCTTCCGTGTCAGGCTTTTGCCCGTATCGGCCGGCCCAAGCTGGGATCGCTGGCCGACGATCCGGCAGCATACAGGACCGACCCGCGGGCCGGTCTGTACCGGCGCTTCCTCAAGTATGTGCGCACGCTGAAGCCGCTTTCCGTCGTGCTGGAAAACGTGCCTGACATTCTCAATCACGGCGGCCACAACGTGCCGGAAGAAATCAGCCGCAGCCTCGAAGAATGGGGTTATATCTGCCGCTACACGCTTCTGAACGCCGCCTCATACGGCGTGCCGCAACTCCGCGAACGGCTCTTCCTGATAGCGCATCACAAGACCGTCGGCGTGATTCCGAGCTTTCCCGCCGCAACGCACCGCGTTGAATTTCCTCGCGGCTATTCGGGGGTGCGGTTTTTCGCGCTCAAGCACGTTGACCGTAACAACTCGCATTATATGGCGGCCCCGGTGCCTGCCGGCGGCGTTCCCGCCGTCACGGTCAGCGACGCCCTGCGCGATATGGCGCCGGTGGTCCGCAAGAAGTGGTCGCCCAAGGACAGCCTGCCCGATCGCCGGATTTCGGGGACGGCTGCCTACACAGAATCCGCCACCGCCTACGGACTGGCAATGCGGCAATGGGAAGGCTTTGCGACCGAGGCACAAGTGAGCGCGCATGTCGTGCGGCACACGCCGCGCGACTATCCGCATTTCAGCGCCATGATTTACGGCGAACAGTACCCCGAAATGTACCGCCGCGCCCTGAAGCGCTTCGAACAACTGCTGGGGCGGCGGTGCCGGGCGGGCAAGGAACTGCGCCCGGAGACGCAGGCATGGCTTGCGGCCAAGGCGTCCATCGTGCCGCCGTACGACCCCGACAAGTTTCCCAACAAATGGCGCAAACTCGAACCCGACAAGCCCTCCTGCACGCTGACCGCGCATCTGGGCAAGGAACCGTATTCGCACATTCACTATGACAGCGCGCAGGCCCGCACGATCTCCGTGCGGGAAGCCGCGCGGCTCCAGAGCTTTCCGGACGGCTTCATTTTTCAGGGCAGCATGAATTCGGCTTTCCGGCAGGTGGGAAACGCCGTACCGCCGCTGCTGGCCTTCGCCATCGCGCTCGAGATCGCGCGCGCGCTCCGCGTGATGACCGAAAGCGCAGCGACTTCATACCGGGAGGCGGCGGAATGACCGGCTTCAGGGAAGCTACAGACAGCGCAGGAACCGCATAGCGAGGGTGGCACGTCCAACATGGAAGACAGGCTTCAATCCGGTCTCGTCGGTGCGGGTCCGAACCCGCCGGGTCAGGAGTTGCCGCCTGTAGCGCCGGTGCTGATGCAGTCGTTGCGGTCGATGGGTTATTCGACCGCCGCCGCCTTGGCGGACCTGGTGGACAACAGCATCACGGCGGGCGCGCACAACATCGAAATTCGGTTTGCGGCCACCCCCGATCCCTTCGTTGCCGTGATCGACGACGGCAACGGAATGGATGAAGCCTCGCTTGTCGGCGCGATGCGCTTTGGCAGCCGTGATCCGAGAGAGAGCCGCAGCGACGGCGATCTGGGGCGTTTCGGCCTCGGTCTCAAGACCGCGTCGTTATCCCAGTGCCGACGCCTGATCGTCGCATCAATCAGAGACGGCCATTTGTCGGCTGCCGCGTGGGACCTCGACGAATGTGACCGCCGGCAGGCGTGGTGGCTCGACCGGCCCGATCCCGCCACCATCCAGCCGGAGGTTCTGGAACTGCTGACGCGCCGGCAACAGGGAACCGCCGTAATCTGGCAGCAACTCGACAGGTTGTTGCCGGCAAGCGCCGGGGATCATCAGCACCGGCTGGATATGGCGATGGAAGGCGCCGCCGATCATCTGGGCCTTGCCTTCCACAGGTTTTTGTCGGGCGAAATGGTTGGCCCGTTTCAGATCACAATCAACAGCCGGCCGCTGCCGCAACTGGACCCCTTTCTGAACGGTCATCCCCGTGGTCAGGGGCTCCACGCGGAAACCTTCCAGATCGACGGCCATCCGGTCAGCGTCTCCCCGTTCGTGCTTCCGTTTCCGTCGCGGCTCAGACCCGCAGAACTCGATCGCGCCGGGGGGCGTGAAAGTCTCAAAACCGCTCATGGATTCTACGTCTATCGCGGTGGTCGTCTCGTCGTCCCCGGAGGATGGTTCCGCATCGTTCCTGCGGACGAACTCGCCCGTCTGGCCCGGATACAGGTGGAAGTGCCTGTCGAGCTCGATCACATCTGGAAGATCGATGTCAGGAAAACGATGGCGGAACCGCCGCCGGCGCTCCGGCCGCACCTCCGGCGCGTGGTCGGGGCGGTAACGGCGCGGAGCAGGTCGGTTTATACGTATCGGGGAACACCGGTGAATCCGGACAGGATACCTTTGTGGGTTCGTCATGAACTCCGCGACGGCGCCGCGACATGGCTGATCAACAGGGAGCACCCTGCGGCGATCGCGCTTGGTTCGGGGGAGCTTGCAGACCAAGACGCGGAACGGCTGCTGGCACTTATCGAACAGTCGTTGCCCATTCACGATATCCACGTCCACATCAGCAACGATCTGCCGGTCGCTGATCCGGAAGGCCACTCGGAAACGGAGCTTGAAACACTGGCGCGGCGGCTCCTGAGCGTCTTTCACGACCTGCCGGAACAGGCGGCGAGACTTGTCGACCGCCTTCACCTGACCGATCCCTTTAGCAGGGACCCCGAGACCGCCCGCCGGATAGCCGAAAGACTCCGCGAATGATCGAGACCCCTGAAGCACTGGCAGCCGCAGCCATGAATTTGCTGTCGCTCGAACCGCCGCCCTCGGAAGCCGACATCGACGGCATCCTCTCCAGACTTGCCGCTGCCTTCGGCGTCTCTGACGCGCTCGCGGGCGAGGCCAGGCGTCTGCTTCATGCGCGGCTGGCGATCCGGATGGAGATGGGACAGACGCTGAAGTCTGACGATCTGCACGAACCGTGGCTGGCCGGGCGGCGGAGCTCCATCGTTCCGTTTTATTGGGACCGTTACCGTGAAATGCTGCTGGGCGGCGGCTGGTCAAGATATGTCGTCGCCACTCTGGACCGTTCGACCGAAGAGCTTCTTGATCTTCTCGGCGATCCCGCCCTTGCCGACCCGTGGAAAAGGCGGGGACTTGTTGTGGGTGACGTGCAGTCGGGAAAAACAGCGTCCTATGCGGCCCTGATCTGCAAGGCAGCCGACGCCGGCTACCGGATGGTTATCCTGCTGACGGGGATGCTGGAAAACGTGCGTCGTCAGACGCAAGGACGCCTTGACGCGGCGTTTGTCGGCTTGGACAGCCGCGATTTTCTGACGCGGGGCCAGATCGGACGCAAGACGCAAATCGGCGTGGGTCTCATCGACGGACGACGCGACGGCATTGTCTTCACCTCGCGTGACGCGGATTTTCGGAAGAACGCGGCGTCGGCGCTGAACATTTCCCTGAATTCCGTGAAAGAGCCGGTGCTGGTCGTCACGAAGAAGAACAAGGCCGTGCTTGAACGTCTGGCCGGCTGGCTCCGGGCGCGCAATGCCGACCGGGAAGACCGGATCGACCTGCCGCTCCTGCTCATTGATGACGAAGCGGACAACGCATCGATCAACACGCGCCAGAATCCGGGCGAAACCACCGCGATCAATCGCGCGATCCGGGACCTTTTGAAGCTGTTTCGCCGGTCAAGCTATGTCGGGTTTACGGCAACTCCCTTCGCCAACATTTTTATCGACCCGGCCTCGACGGATGACATGCTCGGGGACGATCTGTTCCCGCGTGATTTCATTCATGTGCTTGAGGCGCCCGATAATTATGTCGGCATGAACGCCGTCTTCAGCGGTGCCGACCCGGACGTTCCCGATACCGGGACGCTGGATGCCTCGACCAGATTTCTTCGAACGATAGACGACGAAGATGACTGGCTGCCGCCAACCCACCGGCAGGACGTGGAGATTGAGCGTCTACCTGCCTCCCTCCGCACGGCGCTTCGCTGTTTTCTTCTGGCGACGACAATCCGGGATTTGCGCGCTACCCATCGGGTGACAGAGCGGGGCGGGAGCATCCACCGATCAATGCTGGTCAACGTGTCCCGCTTCACGGCCGTACAGAATTGCGTCGCGGAAAACCTGCACCTCGAACTTGAGGATATCCAGCGCGCGGTTCGCCTGCACGGAGCCCTCCCGCCGGCCGATGCCGCCGCACGAAGCGAAGAGATCAAAAACCTGTCCGGGATATTTGAGCACGAGTTTTCGGATTGCGGCTTTCGTTGGGAACAGGTGTTGGGCGAGTTGCACCCGTCGATTGCGTCTGTCGTGGTTCAGCCGGTGAACCAGAGCACGGGTGCGGCCAGTCTTGATTATGGACTGATGACCGCCCCGCCCGGGCTGAGGGTCGTTGCGGTAGGCGGCAACAGTCTCTCGCGCGGGCTGACGCTGGAAGGGCTGTCGACAAGTTATTTTCTTCGCAATGCCAGAGCTTATGACACGCTTTTGCAGATGGGCCGGTGGTTCGGCTACCGGGATGGCTATGGCGATCTGTGCCGCCTGTGGCTGACCGCCGAGGGGGCGGGTTGGTATCGGCATGTGGCAGAAGCGACCGCCGAGTTGAAGCATGACTTCGCACGGATGCGCCGCCGCCAGGCCACGCCAAGGGAGTTCGGCCTGCGGGTCCGCACGCATCCCGACACCCTTCTCATTACGGCGCGAAACAAGATGGCGAGCGGCGTCGATGTCGTCGGCGACACGCGGGATATCTCGCTGATCGGCCGGATGGTCGAAATCAACGCGCCTCTATTCGGATGAGCGCAGAAACCGGCAAAATCTGGAACTTGTCGAGAAGTTTGTCGCAACGCTGGTCGCGTCCGACGGTATGCCTCATAAATCGCCGCACGGCGGGGCTGTCGTCTGGAAAAATGTCCCTGCCGAGACCGTGGCATTCTTTCTGGACGATTTTCTCGTCCATCCGCTGAACCACGATTTTCAGGGAGACAGCATCGCCGCGTTTTTGCGCGAGCTTCCGTCGCGCGGAGATACATCGCTGGATCGATGGACCGTGGCCGTTCTGACCACCGGTCGCGGTGATCCGGTGTCTCTGGCGTCCCTTCCGGGGGTCGGCATCATTGCAAAGCAACGGAAGGTCCGGGAGAAGAAGGACCTCGGGTCGCTCATGGTGTCGGGCAAGGGTTCCCGCGTCGGCAGCCGGAGCGATGTCCGTCACGGCCTGACGCGGGACGAAGCCGGCCGCGTCGCGGCGGCGGTGCGGAAAGACAAGCCCGATATCAAGGAAATACCGGAGGATGCGTACCGGGCCGTGATGCCGGCGCCGCTGCTTTTGATCTATCTGCTTCAGGGGACCGATGACACTGACGGGGTCCGGTTCCGGAATGGACTCATCTTGCCGGCGATCGCCTTGCATTTTCCCGGTTCGGCGGACCCCGACGCTCCTGTGCGGCTCGTAAGCTACCGGCTGAACAGGGTTGCGCAGGCAGAACTCTTTCCGGTCGATATGGATGACGAAGAGATACCTGATGACCGCGACCCCGACGATTGAACAATTGTGGCAGTCGCTGGAGGGAGAGGGTCATGCGGCCCTGTTTCGGCGCGTCGATGAATCCCATCCTCTTGAGCTGTACGCCGAACTTGAACAGCCGAACCGTCCCGGTCTTGTGCTTTTCTGTAACCGGAAGCCGCCGGAGGCACGCTCTCTTCTGGCGCTCCGCATCGATCAGGGCCATCGTCCGGACGGGCGCTGGTGGTTGAGGCTTTCACTCTCCGCGCCCGTGTTGCAGCCGGTCTTCGCCGGTCTGTGCCGCGATATCATCGCCTTCACCCGAAGCGGCGTCGCCGAGCCGGGAGCGGCGGCGGCAATTCTTTCCCGC
Organism: uncultured Alphaproteobacteria bacterium; assembly: GCA_963712825.1. GTDB lineage: Bacteria > Pseudomonadota > Alphaproteobacteria > ATCC43930 > CGMCC-115725 > AP-15. The sequence goes on along the minus strand of CAVQJP010000016.1, from coordinate 745,256 downwards.
GTCGAGCGCTGGCGCAGGCTTCTTGATGATGACCGCGAGGGGATGTCGGTCCTCGCGTTGAAGGGACTCATCGGAGAGCTTGTGGTTCTGGAGTTCCAAGTTCTTCCGGTCCTGCCCGCATTCGATGCCGTTTCGTCGTGGATCGGCCCCCTCGGTGCGGCGCAGGATTTCCTGCTTCCGTCGGGGCAACGGATCGAAGTCAAGGCGGTGCGGCCGGATGCCCGAACCGTGCAGATCAACGGATTATCGCAGCTCGATCCGGGAACGGACCCGATGACACTGGTGGTCGTCAGGCTCGCGGATACCGGCGCGGAGATGCCAGACGCGCTAACCGCGCCCATCATTATCGACCGGCTCAGGCATCGCCTCTCGGAAGAACCGCAGGCATTGAATGAATTCGAGAGCCGGCTCGCCGCCGTCGGCTGGCACGAACACGCCAGCCACGCGAACATTGCGGTCAGTGTGCAGGCCATCGACCAGCATGCCGTGGATTCGGATTTTCCCCGTTTGACGCCGACAACCGTGTCTCGCGGAGTGGTCGAGGCCGAGTACACGATCACGCTTCCGCCGTTGCGGCCCATGACAGGCGGAACTGACCGATGATGACCGATGAAGAATTCCGTGCCGATCTCCTTGCCAGTGCCGCTTCACGGGCAGAGTTGGTTTCATCGGGATTCAGGGAAGCTTTCGCCGACGAAGTGCTCGATCGGCTTCGCGAGGCGGGCGAGCTGCCGGACACCGAGCGATGCACGGAAGCGCTGACCGGCCGGAACGGACGAAAGCTGGAAGTCGATGCGTTCGTATTCGACGACGCGGACAATTCCCTGCATCTGTTCGTGGCGATTCTGGATGGCGGCGGCTCGATTCCGCCTGTGTTGACCCTGACGGAAGCGCGGGAGCAGGGATTCAACCGGCTCCTTGGCCTGTTCGAGCAGGCCCGCGACGGATGGCTGGTAGCGAACATTGAAGAAAGCCGCCCTCTGTGGTCGCTGGCGCGACGAATTCAGGGGGATGGACGACGCACGGCGGTTCGGCTTCATGTCGTCAGCGACCGTTGCATCAGTGAGCGCATACGGGAAATACCCGCAGACGTGACGCAGTCGGGGGAGCCGATCACGTTCCAGATTTGGGATGTGACCCGGCTCAAGCGCATTCAGGATGGCCGGAACGTCCGCGACGATCTGGTGGTTGATTTTAGCGATCTGCCGGCGGGCGGCCTCCCGGTCCTTCATGCCGCAGTCGGAGAGACCGGCTACGATGCCTACCTTGCGGTGGTGCCTGCGGAAACGCTGGCCAACATATACATACGTCACGGAAGCCGATTGCTTGAGGGAAACGTGCGGACGTTTCTCGGCCGGCGCGGGAACGTCAATAAGGGAATAGCGGCGACGCTGGCGAAGGAGCCGGGCTACTTCTTCGCATACAACAACGGGATCACGGCGACCGCATCGGAAGTCTCGACCGTGGACGGGCGGGACGGCGGCCTGCTGCTGGCAAGCGCGACCGATCTGCAAATTGTGAACGGCGCGCAGACAACAGCCTCGCTGGCGGCAGCGCGCCGCGACCGCAAGACTTCGCTGGACGGGGTGTTCGTTCCGATGAAGCTGTCAGTGGTTGCGCCGGACGTTGCCGGCCAGATGATTCCGAGAATCTCGCGCTATGCGAACAGTCAAAACGGCGTCCGGGCCAGCGACTTTTTCGCCAACCACGAGTTCCACCGCAAGGTTCAGGAAATCTCCCGGCGGCTGCTGGCGCCGTCCGTCGGCGGCAGTCAGGTCCAGACGCACTGGTACTATGAACGGGCGCGGGGTCAGCACCTGAACGATCAGTCCGGTCTGACCAGCGCGAAGAAGGATCAGTTTCTGCGGCTGAACCCTCGTCAACAGGTGATAACCAAAACCGACCTCGCCAAAGTCGAGAACTGCTTCGCGCTTTTGCCGGATGTCGCCTGCAAGGGGGCGGAAAAGAGTTTCACCGAATTTGCCGAACGCATCACCAAGGAGTGGGACGACGAAAACAAACGCATACAGTTCGGCGATGACTGGTTCAGGTCGGCGGTGGCGCGCGTGATCCTTTTCCGAACCGCCGAAAAGCTCGTCTCTGAAGCTCCTTGGTACGAGGGTGGATACCGTGCGCAGATCGTCGCCTATACGGTTGCCCGCCTGGCGCACTTGGCGGAAACAACCGGGGAAGGCGGCCGTCTTGATTATCTCCGGATATGGGGCGCGCAAGCTGCGGGAGATTTGCTTGAGCGGCAGATGAAAGAGATCGGCGAGGTTATGGCTGATGTCCTCCGCACTCCGCCGATGGCCGGCCAAAACATATCGGAATGGGCCAAGCAGCAGGCGTGCCGGAAACGGGCGCTCGAAACGGAGGTAACGAAGGTCAGGGGCTTCGATGGCTTGCTGTTGGCCGCCGAAGAGGCGAAGTCCGCACGCAAGGCCGCCAAGGCTGAAGGAAAAGTCGATCGTGGCCTCGAAGCCGTATCCGAAGTCATAAGGCTGGGTACACCGTTTTGGCGGTCCACCGGCCAATATGCGCGGGGGAAAAAGCTGCTTTTGCCGGACGATGAAAAAGCCCTGTTGCCGGCGACCAATATGCCAAAGATGATACCGACCGACCGTCAGGCCGAGCGGCTGATCGGACTCTTGGAGCGTTGCCGTGAGGCCGGCTTCGAAGAATGAACCCGTTACCGACGCCCCGGCGGCCGAGTTGAGCAAATTGCGAGACCGCGTTTAAATTCTCGCTTGTCGATCGCCCTACCGCCCACGATCCAGATCGCGGTCCCTGCGCCGCCCGCGCGTCAGTGCCGGGTCGTCAGACGGCGGGTTCTCACTGTCCTTCTCCCGGTCGGATCGCGTCGTCCGCGTTGACCGCTCGGCATCCGGCTCCCGGTCCCGCGTGCGACGGCGACGCTGAATCTTGATCTCCGCCTCGGGCGCCGGGTCCTGCGCCGCATCGCCTGACGCTTCGCCCCCACCGTCGCCGGACCCGGACACCTTACCGAATTCGGCTGTCAGGTCGATCGGCGCCTTTGCCGCCCGGTTGAATTCATCGACACGAGTAGGCGCCGGTTCCGCCCTCGCCCGCTCGAACTCAGTGGTCAGGTCGATCGGCTCCTTGACCGGCTCGTTGGCCTCATCCGTGTATGAGGGCACCGGCTCGGGCGGCGGCGCGCGACCTGTGCGCTCGCGCTCCTCGATCCGGCGCTCCTTCAACAGCGTGGTTTCCAGCGACCGCAGCTCCCGCTTTTCGACCCGATTGAGTGCGTGCAGGCGGCGCTGCATGGTCAGGGTTTCGAGTTGTTGCCGGCGATCGAGCGCCAGAGCCTCGCGCTGCTGGCGTTCCGCCAGTCCGGCTTTCTGCGCGAGGAAAAGCTTGTACCGGGTGGCGTCCCGGTACTGGTAAATCTTCTTGGTTATCAACTCGACGCCGGTGACGCGCCCGATGAAGGCGGCAAGGCCCGTCGGCCGGTGCGCGGCGCGGTCGCGCCGGATGCTCCGGCTCTCCTGCAAATAGCCCTGCCGGAACGCCATGCGCTCCTGCTTCTGCCGCCCCGAGAATTCTTGCCCGGCCTGACGCTGCCGGTCGGCCAGCCCCTTCTCTTCCTGCTCCACCGCCAGACGGCGCGGCTGCTGGCGGCTCTGCAATTCCGCGCGACGCTGTTTCCCCGTCGCTTCGCGCGCCGCCCGTTCCTCGTTTTTTCTGAACAGCTCCATCGCGGCGCGATGCCCGGCGGCAAGCGCCCGCGCCTCGTCCACGGTCGGCAGGGAGTCGGTCGGATAGTCCTTGCCGAGGAATTCGCGGAGGTGCTTGACGCGGACGGCCTTGTCGTCGATCAGCTTGGCCAGCGCGTTCATGTTGCCAAAGCGGTCCACCAGCACGTAGGGCCGCTCGCCGGTGGCGAGGATGTAGCCCATGTCCTCCAGCGAGCGGACGAAGGCACGCGGGGTGTCGCGGCGGTTCCACGCCGCCGTCACCTGCGCCTTGTGCTGCGCCATCGTTACGCCGCCATAGTCCTCCTGCTTCTTCTCGTAGACGGTCATCTGCCGGCCCCGGCGCCGGTCGTGTTTCTTGTCCTTGTAATAGCCGTCGGGCAGCCGCAGGCCATGATCGCGCGCGAACTCGCGCGTCACGGTCATGAGCTTTTCATAGTCATGGGCGACGTGGCGGGCCTTGCCGCGCTCCACATCGATGCGCGACCAGATGACATGGCAGTGCTCGCGCGGCACACCCCGCCAGTCCTTCTTGACGTGGAACACGACCGCGCGCGGCTGGCCGGAGAACCCGAGCCGCTGTTCGGCGCGGTCGATGTAATCGAGATACTGCTCCTTCGTGAGCCGCCCCTGCCGCTGGTCCGGGTTGATCGAGAGGCTGTAGAGGTAATTGGTGCAGCGCGTCAGGTTATGCGCCTGCGCCTCCCATTCGGCGAAGGCGCCGTGCAGGTCGCGGGAAACCGATCCCCTCACCTGCACCACCTCCAGCCGCTCGTTGTCCTGCGCGTTCAGCAAGTGCGTGGCGAGATCCTGTCCCTCCGCGCGCTGGCTGCCGAACGGGATCACGGCGCCCGCTCCATCATCTTCATGAGCGCGGCGCTGATGATCTTCAACTCGTCGCAGGCCGCCTCGACCGCCGCTGCGGTGCGGGCATCTTCCCCGGCGGCGCGGGTGGCGCTGTCCAGAGCGTCCCGGATCGCGGCGGAGCGGCCGAGCAAATGCGCGAGCATTTGTTTTTCGATGGCGGGATGGCGGGTGCTGCGGGGCAGCGGCCCGCCATATATGAGGCTGGTGACGATAGGCATTGAACGAGACGCCGCGCGCCTTCAGGTCGGCGCGCAGTTTCGCGCCCTTGCCTGCGGGCGGGCGGTAGGAGATTGGCGCGTCTCGTTTCTTGTCATCCTTCTTCGTCATGCCGCCAAAGTTAGGCGCGTCCGTCACCCGCCTTCCTCGCACGATCCTCGCGCGATCCTCGCGGGTTCCGGGGCCGCGCCTGCCCCGGTCGATAGGTTCCAAGGGAGAGCCGAAGTCTCCCTTGCGGCAACGCCGCGCCGTAGCCCAGCGGGCTCAGGCGGTCGTGGTATCGGGGCGCGAAAGCCCCGGACGCCGGTTTTAAGGGGCTGCGGTGGAGCCCCTTAAGCGAGGGGATGGGGGGAGCGAAGTCCCCCGATCGCGCGCCAGCGCGATAACGCGCAACGTCTCGCACGTTGCGCTCAGCCGGCATGGGCTCGATGCCCATGAGCGAACAGCGGCCGGCTGATCCAACCCCTTAGCAAGCGCGTCGCCAAACGACGCGTGAGCTTAGGGGTTGCCGCAGGGGGTCACTGGGGGATGCGTAAGCCCCCAGCAAGGTAGGCGCGGTAGTACCGCGCATACCTTGTAACCGTCACTAATCTATCCGTGAGCCCCATACTACGATTGTAGCCGGGAAGGGTTAATTTGGAGTGTTCACCACTTCATCTGCTCGATAATTCGTGATGCTCACCACAACTCATACCGCGAGGTTGGCGCGAGGAAAAGCTAAATCCGCAAGTCGCATCTTGGTGATGACGCCCGACGTTGTTTGATGATGACTGTGATGTTCATTCCAAAAATTGTGATGCACATCCCAGAGTGAAACGGAGACGGGCGGAGCGACGCGGAGAACGCCCCATGTCCGATTCCAACACTCAATCTATCAAGCCTACCCGTGAGACCTACGATCCTTTGCAGCAGGCATACGAGAATCTGAACCGCTCTTTGTTCGAGGGCGAGTTGCCGAACTGCCTTATCACGCTGCAACGAAGCAAGAAGAGCTACGGGTATTTTTGCGGCGATCGATTTGGTCGTGCCGACGGCACCCTGACCGATGAGATCGCCCTGAACCCCACTCACTTCCGCGACCGGCCACAGGAAGACGTGCTCGCCACCCTCGCGCATGAAATGGTCCATCTGTGGCAGCACCACTTCGGAAAGCCGGGCCGGGGCCGCTATCACAACAAGGAGTGGGCCGAGAAGATGAGGTCTATCGGCCTGCAACCCACCTCTACCGGTAAAGACGATGGGGCCGAGACCGGCGATGTCATGGGCCATATCATCGTGGCGGATAGTTCCTTTGACCGGACAGTCAGGAAGATGCTCGCGCGGGGCCTGGTCGTCTCGTGGATCGAGCAGCCCGAAAAGCACACCGCGCCGGACGACGAAGCCGGTGACGATGAAGACAGCAAAAGCAAAAGTGGCAAGCGCGTCCGCTACGTCTGCCCGCACGGTGACATGAAGGCTTGGGCAAAGCACGGTGCCAAGTTGATCTGCGGCGAGCATATGGAGGCGATGGAAGTCGACCAGCCGACGCCACGCGGTTTCCGCGATATCACGCCGGCAGCCGATGATCCGGTGTCGCTCGAACCGGCTGCCGAAGAAGAAGCATAAAAACGACGCGCGGGCCTTCCAGTCCGTGCCTCGTGAGCGCCAAAGGCGGAGGCTGCGGCCCCCGCCTTTTTCTTTGCCTCGACGATTTAACGGCGCGGCATGAGGGGAACGACGATCTGAGGGGGTATGACCAGCCCCTCTTTGGCGCCGGGTTGCGCGGGCGAAGGCGTCTTCTGGGCCGTAAACGTCCCGTCAGGATTCTGAACAATCATAGGTGAATTGCTGGTGGAGGCAGCGTCACCGGCGGCAAGCTTCGGCGCGGGAGATTGGTCAGACGCCAAAGCCGCGGCTGCGGAAGCGCAAGCCGTCAGGATGGCAAAAACCGGCAACAGGAAATTTGATCGCTTCATTTTCTCGATTATGACTGCGCCGATGGAGATGTGCGAATGAAAAACGCGCGGACCTTTCGGCCCGCGCGTTGTCGCGTGTGAAGGAAGCCGTGAGGCGGGGGTTATTCCCCCGCCTCGTCGTTTGCGGGCTCGCCGTCATCGGCGGGCGCGGCCTCTTCCTTGTCTTCCAGCTCGTAGAGCGTCAGGGCGCTCACCAACTGCGTGCCGGACAGCTTCACGTAGAGCGAGCCGTCGTCGTTCCGCCATGCAACCCCGATGCGCTCGTAGGTGGCCTTCTTGCCGTAGCCGTGGCGCACCTTGGCGACGTGGGTCGGCAGTTTGGGCTTGTCGTTGCTGCGGGCGTTGGTTTCGGTCGATTGGTTCGTGTTCGTCATGGGTCTTCTCCTTTGTTGAACGGGCTGGCCTTTCCAGCCTTACCCGCCGGACAGCAGGCCGCCGGGGACGTGTCCGCCAACACGGGAGGCCCACTTGGGGGCCGAATGGAGCGGGCCGGCGAAGGACACGCCGCAGAGCATCCCCGCCGGTCTGATAAACGGCTTCTGGGGTACAAGGCTGAAAGAGAAACAGCCCCGTTCCGGACAAAGGAAAGAAGAAGCCCTGACGGGCGAACCGGCCGAAACCGCCCGCCTGCGTCTTGCCAACGGCATCCACGATCGAAAGCCGGCGACATGCGAACCGGCGCCGGCACCGCCGCCGTCAGCATCGTGATTGCCTTAACGGAACAACTCTTTACGGCTCGCCATGAAGCTGTCCGGCGCGCGAGGTTGGTGCGAGGTTTGTCCGTAAGCCCGACAGGACAATGGCCGCGACCTGCCGACGATGGCGGCAAACGGAAGGCGCGGCAATGACCTCCTTCCTCGAAGACTTCACACGCGACATACCGCGCGGGCTCAGCTCGCGCTATTTGAAGCAACAGACGGCCCCGCAGGCGCGCTGGCAGACGCCGGAAGTCATACTGGAGCGCAAGGCGCTCGAATATGACCCGCGCAATCCGGGCGGAAAAATCCTCATCGGCGCGTTCGGTAACAAGTTCGTCGGGATCGAGGATAACCGGCACGTCCTGACGGTCGCCGGTTCCCGCGCGGGGAAGTCCGTCACGCTCATCAATAATCTTTTGTTCTATCGCGGGAGCGTCATGGCGACGGACCCGAAGGCCGAACTCGCCAATATCACCGCCGCCCGGCGCGCAGCGCTCGGGCAGAAGGTGCATGTCCTCGATCCTTTCGGGAACTCGTCACCCGGCATCGCGCACCTGCGCAAATCCTATAACCCGCTCGCGGTCCTGAAACCCGACAGCCCGACGATCATCGAAGACGCCGGGCTGATCGCGGACGCGCTTGTGGTGCGCAGCGGGCAGGAAAAGGACCCGCATTGGGATGAGAGCGCCAAGAACTTCATCGAGGGCGTGATCCTGCATGTGGCGACGGAACCGCGCTACGCGGGACGGCGCAATCTTCTCACGGTCCGCGATTTGATCCGCACGGCGCTGGCGCAGGAGCCCGCCGCGCTCGTCGGCGAAGACGAAGAGCCGCTGCATCTGTTAGAGAAGGAGATGCTGCAAAGCGCGGCGCGGTTTGCGAAGAACCCGGCGACCGAAGACCTCGGCGGCGCGCTCGAAGGCGCGGCGCGGGACTTCTATGAGAAGGGATCGAACGAGCGCGCGGGCGTGCTTTCGACCGTGCGCCGGCATACCAAGTTTCTCGATTACACGGCCATGCGCCGCGTGCTGGCCGGGCATGATTTCGATCTCGCGGACCTGAAGCGCGACCGCAATGGCGTGAGTGTCTATCTCTGCCTGCCCGCCAGCCGCATGGGGCTGTGCAACAGGTGGCTGCGTATCTTCATCAATCAACTTCTCGACGCGATGGAGCGAGAGAAGACAGCGCCGGCCGCGCCGGTGCTGGTCTGCCTCGATGAATTCCCGGTCCTCGGCCACATGCGCCAGCTTGAGGACGCGGCGGGGCAGATCGCGTCCTTTGGCGTGAAGCTATGGACCGTCCTGCAGGACTGGGGACAGGGCAAGGCACTCTACAAGGAGCGATGGGAAACCTTCGCCGGCAACGCCGGCATCCTCCAGTTCTTCGGTAACAACGATCTTGAGACGCTGGAATATGTCTCACGCCGGCTCGGCAAAACCCGGATCGAGGTCGCCCGTCAGGGCGAGGTCGGGCCGGAACAGGCGCAATCGGGCCTGTCAGGCCGCAGCGCCAACATGGAATTGCATGACCTGCTGACGCCCGACGAAGTGAGCCGTCATTTCTCGCGCAGCGATCGGCTGAAACGCCAGCTCGTCATCTGGGCCGGGTATGATCCGATGATCCTGCAACGGGTGGAGTATTTCGACGCGGAAGGACTGCACCGCGGCGTCTTCAAAGGTCTCTTTGCGCAAAGCCCATAGGCTTGAATATCCCGTCAGGCTGACGACGATCTGCCATTCTAGGCGTAAGCCCGCCTTCCGATATCCCGCCCTGTGGCGATGGCGTACTTACGCTCCCTGATGGCAAGCAGCCGCGCCATCGCCGGGTCTTCGCCGTAAAGATAGGCAAGCTCGGACGCGAGCCGTCCGCTGCCGGTCGCGTATCAAAAAATCAGGCCAGTGATGCACAAGCAGGCGCACGGCGGGCCGCGCCTGCGATCCGGCGGCGGCATGCAATGCCGTCTCGCCGGTTCTCGGATCGCGATAGTCGATCGGGAAACCCTCTTCGATGAAAGCGATCAGCGCGGCGCTCTCGCCATGCCGGGCGGCGTCGAGCCAGTCGCGGCCAAGCCGCAGCTCTGCCCGCTCGCAGGCGCGGGCGAGAGCTTCGTCGACCGGCTGCTGCCGGCGCGCTATCGCGGCGCGCATCGCCGGCCCAGAATTGCTTGCCTCTCTCCGTCGTCGCGCCGAGCGCGGCGCGCAAGTCGCGCGGGTGCGACTCGATCGCGCGCCGCTTTCGATCCACGCGCACGCGGTACGCGGCCAGATGATCGGCGAAGTGTATCGGCGGTAAAGACCGGCGCGGCCACTACGCGTTCTCCTGAATATGAGAATGTTCTGCTCCGTCTCCTGCAGGATCGAGCGCGAGCATTTCAGGTTCTTCGCGGTTGGTGTTCTCAAGCTCGATCGGATAATCGTGGTGCAAAAGGACCAGCCGCTCAACCGTGGACTTCGGCGTGTAAGTCATGTCTGCCGCCAGCGTGAACTGGTACAGGTTCTTCCCGTTATCGGCTTCCTTCAAAAACACCATCACATTGTCCTCGGGCGTGAATATCGCCCAGCCGCCATACAGGGTGCGGCTGCGACGCCGCTCACGGCGCTGTTCGGGCGTCCATCCGTCGTACTCATCCTTGAACTGCGCGTTGTAGCGCTCCTCCGTCTTCGTCACCTGCATCATGCCCTCGTCGGAGGGCCGCTGGAGTGTCAGCTCCCGAACGACAAAGCTGCGCTCGTCGGCACGGCGCGCCTGATACGTGCCCTCGAATATGACCGGCGGCAACAGGCGCACCCGGTCGAAGCTCTGGTCGAGATATTCGAGCAGCCGCTGCGCCGCGTGCGATGACGGCGCGTGCTCCTCCAGCTCGGCGAGGCAGCACGAGATTTTCTTCCGTCACAAATTTGACGATCGCTTCCAGTGATTCCGGCTGCATCGACTGGAACTTGCGCAGCGCGCCATCCTTGCTGCGGTTTCCCTCGACGAACTGCCGCAGGCGCTCGGGCGGAACCTCTACGTCCGTGGAGAGGCGATCGCCTCGCTCACGTCCTTCCAGTTGAAGTATCCGCCGCCGCTGCCGCGCGCCATAATCGTGATAGGCGCGCAAGGCGTTCCGCAGCCGGGTCAATTGCCAGTCCGAAAACCGCATGGCGGTCGCATCCTAGAAATCCGTGCCGATAGGCCCGTCGCCCCGCGAGACGGGCGCGGGGATCGGACCTCTCCGTAAGTCTACATAACCCGCGTCGGAAACGACAGACCGACAGCATCCCCGTCGCGCCGGGTGTGCTGCTGAAGGCTGGCGGCGCGAGGTTTCCGCGAGGAAAGCGCGGAGGCGGGAGCTCTACCTTTGGGATGTTCGCAGGACTTTCAGGCGGACGGCCCAAGGAGAAAACCATGCCCGCGTATGTGCTTATCCGGGAAACGAAGAAAGAGCGACGGGCGCCGCTTCGGGTGTGCATCGCGGCGGTGGCCGGTCTCGGCCTCGGCGGGGCTCTGCTCGGCGGGACAGCCTATGGACCGGCGCTCGCCGCCGGGCTGCTCCGCTTCATTCCCTTCCTTGCTCCGACTTTGGAGCCCGGTCACGGACCGCGCGCGACCGAGGGTTCCGACCACATCATTCGGATCAAAGGCGGATGCCAACGGCCACTACTACGTCAAAGGCAGCGCCGACGGCGTCCCCCTCGAATTCATGATCGATACAGGCGCGACTCACATCGTCCTCTCGAAAGAAACCGCCGAACGGCTGCATGTCGGCCCGCTGAACTTCGACCTTCCGACGTACACGGCAAACGGCCGGATACAAAACGCGCAGATAACGATCCACAAACTCACCATCGGACCGTACAGCGTGACCGACATTCCCGCTGTGGTGAACGGCGGAGCGCTCGATGCGCCATTGCTGGGCATGAGCTGGCTCCGCCTCTTCCGATCAATCGAAATCGAAAACGGCGTTATGACGCTCCACTACTGAGGAACGTGTCATGGTCAATGTGAGCGCGACTGGTTGGATGCCGCAAGAGGCGGGCAGGAGTCTGGCGCTTTGAGCCCGCGCGCCCCCGGCTGCTTCGATGCGCGTTCGCCGAACAGCCCGTGGTCGGCGTGTTGAACACGCTGCAAGTGAAGACCCGCCATGCGGCAAGCGCCTCCCTGCGCATCCGGCAGGACGGCGAGGATTTATTCGACGGCGACATTCCCCCGAACGCCGAGATCGGCATCGTGCCGTTGACCCCGGCGGAGCTTGTCGTGTCGCTGACACTTGAGCCGGGCCGGGTCGTCCACAACTTTCGCGTCCGGCCGCAGGTCGTCGCGCCGGTGTTCTCGAAGATCGATGTCGCGCGACAGGGTTTCGTCGGGGACAGCCTTCCCGTCGTATGGGAAGCGCCGGCCGCGACCTCCGTTACGCTGCAAATCGAGGATGGCGACGAACGCGCAGAACACGCGGGGACATCCGCCGGCGTGTTCATGCTGCGTCCCACGCGACCGGGTCCAATTCTCCTGCGCCTCGTCGCGCAAGGTCCGTTCGCCACGACCGTCCAGACGCGCACTGTTCAAGTGGCCGCTCCGGTGCCGCGCATCGAGATCGAGCGCCCGGTTCAATGGGGCAACCCGGGAACCGCCGTCACTTTCCACTGGCGCATCAGCGGCGCGCGCGAGGCATTCATCGAAGCGCCGGTGCGCGGCGAGACTTACGGCGTCGCGCTCGATGGCGGGATGGTCGTCGATATCGAGCCGACGGCAGAGGAATTTCATCTGGTCGCGATCGGCTTGGATGGAAGCCGGCGCACAGAGCGCTTCTCCACGATCCCCCGGCTGATCGGCTGCCTCGATGAACCCTGAATTTTCGAACTCTAACTTGAGGAGACATCCCATGAACGACGCCCCCGAAAACCTTTCCCCGATCGTGCGCCTGGCCTGTGTGCTGGTGCGCTGCAATCCCGACCTGCTTGCCCTCTCGCCTCGTCAGGACCGCTACGCCGTCGTCTCCGAGGCTTTGCTGCTCTCGGTGGTGGCCGGTGTCACCGGACTCGCTTGGACCGCCTTCTGGGCGCAATTCGTCGCTCTGCCCGCCGCTTTCGCCTTTGGCGCGCTGGCTTGCGTTTTCATGTTCCTGATCGATCAGGCGATCGGGGCGGCGGACTGGCGTCTGACGGGCGTCCTGCGCCAGCCCGGCGCGCGCCGTCGTTGGTGGGAGCATGGCCGGCTCGCCATGCGCCTCGCCATGACCGTGATCCTGTCGACGGCAACTTCGACCGGCGCATCGATGGCGATGTTTCATGACGCCATCAGGACGCAGCTCGAACAGGATGTGCGCGGAAAGAACCGCCAGATCGAGGAGCAGTACGCCGAGCGCCTTCGCGAGCAGCGGACTTTGCGCTTCGGGACGCTGGAAGCGGAGGTCCAGCGGCTGACGGCGAGCGCCGGGGAAATGACCCGCGTGCTCGATGCCGCCCGGCAATTGCGCGCGACGGCCAGCCAACGGGCGGAGGCGTACCAGATTGAAACCGACCGCGAGCTGAAGGGTGCGCCCGGTTACAAGGCCGGCGCGGGGTCGCAGTACCGCGAGGCGCTCGCCCGCAAGGTGGCGGCGGACGCCGATCTCGCCAAAGCCGATTCCGATATCAGCATCTACGAGGCGCGGCTGACCGACGCGCAGAAGAAGCTGGACAAGGCGAGCGCTGACTTAAGAGCGGCAGAGGCCGCGTTTGCGGGCGAAGCAGCGCAGATCGACGAAGAGAGGAAGAGCCACCTCATTCCCGATCGTAATGACGCGCTGATGAGCTACCTCGCACTGGAGGAGGTGTACGCCGATCCGCGCTTCGGCACCGCCGCTCGTCACTTCTCGTGGCTGATGATGGCGGTCCTGATGACGTTCGAGCTGAGCTATGTCGTCGTTCGTGCGTGGTTCACGCACGCCTCGGTCTACATGGCGATACTGATCGGGGACACCAAAAAGCGTGCCGACCGGGTCGCCGCTGACTACGAGAGCAGCCGCGATGCACTCCGCCGTATGCCGGGCGCGGCCGCGCTGAAGGCGCGCGCCCCGCTGCGCTTCCTTCCCGCGCCATCGCCAGGCGTCGCCGTCGTCGGCGAAGCCCGCGAGATTGGCGCGAGGAATCTTCCCCTTTCGTAAGACCACATTCGGACCGGGCCGCTCTTTCATCCGCAGGAGGATCGATCATGTTACAGAAAGTCCGTTCCCCCTTCGCCGGAAAGCCTGCCACAAGGCAGGTCGCCGACCACAACGGCGCTCCGGCTTTCGACGTGCAACCCCGTGTGCTGACGCCCGTGCGCGCTATGGCGGCGAGCTGGCTGACGGGGCTCGGCGTGGTCGCGGGCCTCGGCTTTGGCCTTGCCGGCTTCGCCAGCGCGCCAAACCCGGATAGCGGGATGCTGACAGCGGCCCTCGTCGTTCCCCTCGTCGGCGGATTCGTCCTGTACGGGGCGCTGCGCTCTCTCTTGCGCAAGCGCGTCCGGCTGGTGCTGACGCTGGAGCAATTCAGCGTGAAATCGCTGTTCGGCTGGAAGCATTACGACCGGCTGCTGCCGCACCGCTTCGCGCTCTTTCAGCACGACTGGACGCAGGCGGAGCAGGAGCAGCAGGAGTTTCAGGCGGCGCAGGCGCAAATGCAGGGCAAACTCGTCCGCAGGGCGCGCTGGTACGCCAACTCCTTCCACATCTCCTTCGATTATCTCGGCCAGCGCAATGACGTTCTGACCGTCTACGGCCCGAAGGAAGCGATGGCGATCGTGACGCGGCTGAATGCCTGCGACAACGTTCTGGACGCCCTCGCCCGTCGCGGACAGGGAACGCCGCTGACGCCCGCCGATGAATGGGGCGACCAGCCGGGCGCAATCCCCGAGTTGACCTGAAGCAGGAAGACCAATCCCATGCCCCGCGAACCGGGCCGCGACCTGCGGCAGGAAGCCGAGCGCAAGGTGGAACAGCGTTTCGCGCAGCAGCGCGAAGCGCTGTTCGCCTCCCATAAGGAGCAGCGCGAGCGCGACCTGCGCGCGCAGCAGCAGGCGGTCGAGCGCGTTGCGCAGGAACAGGCGCGGATTGCCGATAAAAAGCGCGAAGCGCTGGAACAGCATGAGCGCAAATGGGACCAGATGCGCGACCGCATCGCCTACAAGCCGGCCCGCGCCGTCGCCGTTCGGCTGGACGCCGCCGCGCGATCTCGACCGCGAACACCGGGAGATGCGCCGCCAGTGGCTCGACCAGCGCGAAACCATCGAACAGGCATATAACGAGCGGATCGAGGCGTGCCAGACGGCGCAGGACGATCTGCGCTTCGCCTTCGACGCGGCGAACGAGATTCAGGCGCAGAACAATCGCGCCGATTACGAAGCGCTGATCCAGACGCAGGACCGGACCCGCGACAGCGCCATCCAGCGCGAGGAGTCGCGGCAGGAGCAATCCGTGACGCAGGAATTCCAGCAGCACAGCCGCGACGCCGGGCCGGAGCGCGGCCTGTAGCGCAGCGTCACATCGATCGCGCATGTTACGATGCGCCATGAGCGCGGAGCGTGATTGTCGGCATTACCGGCCACCAGAAGCGCCGGGGCCTTGACTGGAATTGGGTGAACGATGCGCTGCGCGCCGAGCTGACGGCGCTGGGCGATGTCAGCCGCGCGCTGTCATCGCTGGCGGCGGGCGCGGACCAGAGGTTCGCGACCGCCGCGCTGGAACTGAACATCCCCGTACCGCCGTGCTGCCGATGAAGGGATACGAGCGGTTTCTGCGCGGGCGGGACCTGGCCCGCTATTCACGAATTGCTGGCGCGGTGCGACCAGCTCGTGCTCGACGGCACCGGCAGGCCGAACGAGGCATTTCTCGCCGCCGGTCGGTACATCGTCGATCATTGTGACGTTCTATTCGCCGTGTGGGACGGGATGCCAGCGGATGCGATGGGCGGAACCGGCGATGTCGTCGAATATGCGCGCCGCTTGCAGCGGCGCATCCTTCACCTGAATCCCATAGCGCGCCGCGTCACGGCAACGTGACGCGGCGCGCGGGGCCTCTATTGCCGCGCGCGGTCGAGCAAGCTCGGCTCCCGGTAGCGCCCCGCCGCCGAACGCTCGGCGGCGGGGCGGCTATCCTCCTTGAGGGCGAACAAGGCCGGTTGTTCCGGCCTTGCCGCTTTCCACGCCTCAAGCTGCTGGCGGCGCAACTCCACGATATCCCGCCAGCGGTAGGCGCGGCCATCGATAACGATGGTGTCGGGGCGGCTCATTCTGCCGCCTCCTGCTGCACGGCGGGTTGCAGCCCGTTCAGGTAGTCGGCGGCGCGCTGCGCGTGGGCGGCGGCGGTGAAGATCGCCCGCTTGTCGTCTTTCAGAACCTTGAGCCAAGAGGCGATATAGGAAGCATGATCGGCGCGGACTTCCGGCGTCAGGTCGAGGTCGGCCGACAGGAAGGCCGAACCAAGCTCCGCGACAAGTTCCTCCATCGCGTAGCCTTCATCGCCCCAGCGCTTGCGCCCGAAATCGCGCTCAAGGCGCTTCGGGTGGCGAGTCCAGTGCGTCATTTCATGGGCCAGCGTGGCGTAATAGCTTTCGGCGTCTCGGAAAGCTCTCGAACGGCGGCATCTGCACCCGGTCTTGTGCCATCGTGTAGAAAGCCTGATTGCCGCCGTGCTGGATGGTGGCACCTGTGGCGGCGAAGAATGATTCGGCGCGGTCGATCCGTGGCACGGTATCGAGCCGGGGTTCGGCCTTCGCGTAATACTGCGCGGGCAAACCCTCCACCTGCTCCACGTTGAAAACCGTGTAGCCCTTCATGAAGGGAATATCGCGCTCGGTTTCCTCGCCGCTGTCGCCGTCAGTCTCGGTGCGGGTGACCTTGGAGGCGTAAACGACAAGGCTGCCCTTCTCGCCCTTCTTCACATGCGCGTCCAATTCAAGCGCCTGTTTGAAGGTCATCCAGATCGGCGCGGCGAATCCCTTGGTCATCGCTTCGGACCAAAGCATCAGGACGTTGATTCCCCGGTACGGGATTCCATTGGACCGCAGGGGCCGCGTAATGCGCCCGGCTGCATGTTCGGCATTCCACGGCTTGAACCAAGGGCGGACTCCCTTCTCAAGTTCGGTGACAATCTGTCCTGTGATCCTCTCATAAACATCGGCCTTCATTTTCTTTCCTCCTAGACACGGGTTGCGCATGCAACCCGACTAGGCCCGCGCCAATGAGCGGGGGTTCGGCGGTCAAGACCGCCGTGGGGAGAGGGGGATCACCCGTTTTGGCAGCGACCATCGGGAGCGAAAAACGGGGAACGCCCCGCGGCGCCCGCAGGGCTTGGCCTTGACCGCCAGGGGGCCGCAGGCCCCGCACTCGAAACGGAAGGAAGTCAGCCGAAGGCTGGCCGAGTTCATCTTGCGCGAGGGATCGTTACCGGATGGCCGAGACGCGAGCGGCTCGGGAAGCGCCGCCGCAGCGGCGCGCGTAGAGCCCGGTCCGGCTTTAGCCGGACGCGCTGCGACGCTTTGCTAAGTGCCAAGAAATGGATTTTTGAATTATGGAATTAAGTCGCAGATTTGTCGCAGCGTCGAATTATGTAAATCGGAGAACGTAGGAATCATGCGGGTTACATCGGAGCCCCGTTCTGCGACAAAACTGGCTCTTTTAGCCGCTGACTTTCCGTAGTCCAGACCTAACTCACTGATCTGAAACTGGAGCGGGCGACGGGGGTCGAACCCGCGACATTCAGCTTGGGAAGCTATTTCAGGATTAGCTGATTCAATGTGTTAGATGAGATTTGCCGCAGATTTGTCGCATGAAGCGCGAACGTGTGAAAGCACACTCGGCTCGTCTTCCATATCTTCGGCCTGTTTCTGCCGGATTAGATGGCCGTAGACATTGAGCGTCATCGCCGCATCCTCGTGCCCCATTCGCTCTTGAATGGTCTTCAGATCCCGTTTTTGCGAAATGAGCATCGATGCGTAGAAGTGGCGAAGCGAATAGGGCGTGTAGCGCGCTTCCGTAACCTTCTGACCATCGACGGTGTGTTCGTTCGATCATCGAGGCGTGTTCCATAAGCGCATGCCAACCGCGCCGGAGATAATTGTTGTACCGCTGATGCCCTCCCGTCTCGCCGGGAAACAGTAGGCCGTCCTTTGTCGGGCTTTTGCGGACCTTCCTGTAGGCCCGAACCATTTCCAGCGTCTCGGACCCCACCGGGATATAGCGGCGTCCTGCGCGCGATTTTGGCGGACCAATGCGATTGCTGCGATCAAGGGCCTGTGTGATGCGGATACCTTTTTCCAGAAGGTCGCTGTCAGCCAAAGCCAGATACTCTTGGGGACGCATTCCAGAATCGGCCGCGAGAAAGATCATCGGGCGGTAACGCGCCCACGCCTGCTCAATCCAAAAATTCTTGTGGCTGGCGAGCGCATCTGCGGCGCGAAGGATGGATTGCACTTCCTCGACGGATGGAATCTCGACGGGCTCTTGATAGCGTGACTGCTGGATGGTGATCCTCGCTGCCGGATCAGTCGCCAACACTCCCTGCGTTACCATTTCAAGCAACACGGAATGGAAAGACGATAGCGCCTTCTTCGCTTGGTCGCGGCTATAATTTTTCAGGAGCCATGAACGGAACGCCACGATGTCGGGCGCTTCGAGTTCGTGAAGCGCCTTGTCCCATTTGTAGGCTCTCATGATCTCGGCGCGATATTCATAGACTTCGGCAGTCGCAGGAGAGACCGGGTCCTTGCCCTGACGGCCCTCGTGCCTGCACGTCTCAAGCCATTTTTGAATCGCGCCCTCTACGGATTGCGGAATCACCGTGGCGCGGACCCTTCTTTAGTCTGCGGAAGGTCTTGCTCGACGAATTGCCGCGCCTCCTTCAATGTATCGAAGGATTTGTGCTCGTAGCCGCACTTCCGCACCTTGCTGGGGTAGCGAACGAGATAGGTCGTCCCCTTCCTGCCGTTTCTTTTTCTTATGTCTGCCATACCGAATAATGCAATAAAACCGGGCGTAAATGCAAGTTTTAGCATGATGTTTATTTAATTTGGTCTCAGGTTGTCTCTGGCCTCTGTTTGCTTGTTGAAATAAGCGCTGATGAGATCGTCCTTCTCGATCTTCAGCTTGTGCTCGATCGGATCGACAAAGAACGGCAGCTTGCGCCGCCCCTGCGCGTCCTGTCGGCGGCGCGCTGCATTTGCCGTATGGTGAGTTTAACGCCCATTCCGGCGAGCACCTGCCGGGCTTCTTCAAGGCCGATGATAGCAGGGCTGTTTCATGCTCATCCCTCCTACAGTTTGTAATCGAGGCAGGCGGGATGATAGTGGTGCGTGTCGAGGTGCTTTACCGGTCGCACCAGTCGACAGCCGCTTCACCAGCAAGGGATCGCCAAACTCGTTGGTGGCCGGCACCATGAGCTTGACGCCGGTCACATACGAGACGCCGAACTCGTCCCTGAGCGCTTCGAATATCTTCCCAGATCGCCTGCTTGCAGCTCGTCGAGCTGGATCGTGCCCAGAGTTCTTGTAATCGATTTCGAGAACCGGATCAGTCTTCCCCATAAATGACCTGCCCCTATAAATTCAAATATTCCCCGTAGCGCCTGTTATAATTCCATAATACAACCATACGTATTAATCTTCATTAAGACCAATTGTGACTCGAGACAGCATTCGAGCGCCGCTAGTTCTCTGTTCGCGCCATGATTACGAGCGTGTTCATCACGCGCGGCGTGTTTCTTCACTCCGCAGCGCGTCCTTCTGATCCGCGCGCGCCTCTCCCACGCTGCCGATGACCAGATTGACACCGCACGCCTTGCCGCCGTGCCGAGACCGGCTGGCGCTGCGCACCATCTCTTCCCGAACCCTTCGTCTCAGGTCCGCATTTCTCAATGCGCTGAGGTTTGAGCCGCGCTGCCTGTGCAGCCGCGTGGCCGATTTTCTTCCTCTTCCTGTCCTTCTCCGCGCCCGCCGCCCAAGGCGGGCCGTCTGCTGCTGATTTTGCCTCTGGGACCGCATGACGGCCCTGATGGTCGGGGCCGCGAGGACAACAGAGGAGAAAATCCATGTCCACGGTCTACACTTTGTCAGCACTTCTACACCTCAGCGATCTCCAACTGCGGGGCCTGCTCAGCGGGCCCGGTACGATCTGGATTGCAGCATCACGGGCTCGTATCGAGCGCCGCGATGCGCTGCTCAATCTGGAGAACATCTGCCGCGTGCTCGCGCAGCGGCGCGCGCAGCCCCGGCCGCCGGGGTTCTGAACCCCGCGGCCTGCCGGCACCGCCGACAGGCGGTGCCGGTTTTGCGCGAGGATGCCGCGAGGAAAGCTTGCCCGCGCCTGTGAGACCGTGCAGGCATGAGCAAGGGTCAACAAAATCGGCAGACGAAAAAGGCGCGGGACGCCGCCGCGCCCGATCCGTTGCTCGTCGAGCTGGTAAAGCTGCTTGCCCGCGCCGCCGCCGAGAGAGATTATATGCAACTCTGCCGCAAGGATTCCGACGGAAAGGCACCCAAGCCGCAGGGCGAATAAGGAGAGACCTTCGTCATGACGGCCGCCGCCATCTACGCCCGCTATTCCACCGACCTGCAACGCGACGCCTCGATCGAGGATCAAATTCGCCTGTGCAAGGAGCGCGCGAAGCGCGAGGGCTGGCGCGTCGTCAACTGCTACACCGATCATGCGATCTCGGGCGCCAGCCTGATCCGTCCCGGCATGCAGATGCTCTTGCAGGATGCGCAGGCCGGCAAGTTCGAGGTGATCGTCTCCGAAGCCATCGACCGGCTGTCGCGCGACCAAGAGGATATCGCCCATATCTACAAGCGCACGCGCTTTGCCGGCGTGCGGATCGTCACGCTCTCCGAAGGCGACGTGAACGAGCTGCATATCGGCCTGAAAGGCACGATGGGCGCGCTGTTCCTGAAAGACCTTGCCGACAAGACGCGGCGCGGCCTGCGCGGGCGCGTCGAGGCGGGCAAGTCGGGCGGCGGGAATTCATTCGGGTATGACGTGGTGCGGCGGCTCGATGATGAGGGGCTGCCGGTGCGCGGCGAGCGCAAGATCAATGCCGCGCAGGCCGGGATCGTCCGCCGCATATTCAACGACTATGCGGCAGGCAAGGCGCCGCAGGCGATTGCCAAGCAACTGAACAAGGAAGCCGTGCCCGGCCCCTCCGGCACGGATTGGGGACCGAGCACGATCCACGGCAACCCGGATCGCGGCACCGGCATCCTCAACAACGAGCTCTATGTCGGCAAGCTGGTCTGGAACCGGCTGCGCTACATCAAGGACCCGGAAACCGGCAAGCGCGTCTCGCGCCCCAATCCGGAGTCCGAATGGATCACGCAGGACGTGCCGGACCTGCGGATCATCGCCGATGATCTGTGGCAGGCGGTCAAGGCGCGGCAGAAGTCGCTGCGCAGCACGCGCACCGGCAAGAAATCATCGGGCTATTGGGACCGGCGCCGCCCGCATTACCTCTTCTCCGGCCTGATGCGCTGCGGCTGCTGCGGCGGCGGGTTCGTCGTCCTCAATGCCGAGCGTATCGGCTGCGCGAACGCCCGCAACAAGGGGACCTGCGACAACCGCCACACCATCCGCCGCGATGCGCTCGAAGCCACGGTGCTGGAGGGCTTGCAGAGCCGCCTCATGGACCCGGCGCTGTGCGATGAATTCTGCAAGGAATACACGCGCCATACGAACCGGCTGCGCGGCGAGGGCAATGCCCGGCACAAGGTTGACCGGGCCGCGCTCGTGAAGATCGAGCGCGAGCTTGACCGGCTGGTGCAGGCGCTGATGGACGGCGTGCCGGCCAGCCGCGTCAAGGACAAGATGACGGACCTTGAGAACCGCAAGGCGGAGACCGAGGCGCGGATCAGGGACGCGACGGATAACCCGGTCCTCATTCATCCCAACATGGCGAACTACTACCGCGACCAGATCGCGCAGCTTCGCGCGGCGCTGGGCGATGAGCTGGCGCATGTGCAGGCGGCGGACCTCATCCGCAAGCTGGTCGACAAGATCGTGCTGGTGCCGGGGACGGACGATGAGGGCCATACGAGCCTGTCGATCGACCTGCACGGCCATCTGGCCGGTATCCTGTCGCTGGCGACAAAAGCCAAAAGGCCGCTCAACGAGAGCGGCCTTGAGATTGGGTATATGAAATTGGTTGCGGGGGTAGGATTTGAACCTACGACCTTCAGGTTATGAGCCTGACGAGCTACCGGGCTGCTCCACCCCGCGGCGGTTGTGTGTGTGGGCCCCGGATCAGGTCCGGGGCGCGGCTCGCCCGGCGGCGCCCCGGGTCAAGACCGGGTCGCCGGGTCTCGCAGCGGTTATGAGCCTGACGTCCCCGGCCTGACGCGGGGATCGCGGGCTGCTCCACCCCGCGGCGGTTGTGTGTGTGGGCCCCGGATCAGGTCCGGGGCGCGGCTCGCCCGGCGGCGCCCCCGGGATCAGGTCCGGGTCTGCCCGGTCTCGCATTCTGACTTCTGTCGTCGGTGACGGGGGTCGGGAGAGCCTGGCGGCGACCTATTCTTCCGCGTCTTGAGACGCAGTACCATCGGCGCTGAGGGTTTTCACGGCCGAGTTCGGGATGGGATCGGGTGTTTGGCCCCTCGCTGTGGCCACCAGGCTGTCGCGGCCCCCGCAGGACAGAAGACAGCGGACAGAAGACGGAGGTGTCCGGGCGGGATTGGTCCCAGCGGATTTGTCCGGGGGGATTTTGTCCTGGGGGGATTTGCGAATGCGCCGCGGGAAGTGTCGTCAGCGAGCGCCCGGCGGGTGGGTATGGAACCCGGGGGCGGGGCCGCGGCGGGTGGGGCAAGCCTGAGGGGCTCAAAGCCTGAGGGGCTCAAAGCCTGGGGGGCTTGCCGCTGCACGCCGGCGGGGTTGCGGTCTGGTTAAGGATCAGAGATCGAGCGGGTTCGAGCGATTAGTACCGGTCAGCTCCACGGATTGCTCCGCTTCCACCTCCGGCCTATCGACGTGGTGGTCTTCCACGGCTCTCGACGAGACCTGGTTTTGAGGGGGGTTTCCCGCTTAGATGCGTTCAGCGGTTATCCCGTCCGCACTTAGCTACCCGGCGTTGCGGCGGGCGCCACAACCGGTCCACCAGAGGTGCGTCCCTCCCGGTCCTCTCGTACTGGGGAGAGCGCCTCGCAAGTCTCGAACACCCACGGCAGATAGGGACCGAACTGTCTCACGACGTTCTAAACCCAGCTCACGTACCGCTTTAAATGGCGAACAGCCATACCCTTGGGACCTGCTCCAGCCCCAGGATGCGATGAGCCGACATCGAGGTGCCAAACGACGCCGTCGATATGGACTCTTGGGCGTCATCAGCCTGTTATCCCCGGCGTACCTTTTATCCGTTGAGCGATGGCCCTTCCACGCGGGACCACCGGATCACTATGGCCGACTTTCGTCTCTGCTCGAGCCGTCGCTCTCGCAGTCAGGCGGGCTTGTGCCATTGCACTCAGCAGCTGATTTCCGACCAGCCTGAGCCCACCATCGCGCGCCTCCGTTACTCTTTGGGAGGCGACCGCCCCAGTCAAACTACCCGCCATGCAGGGTCCCGGACCCGGGTAACGGGCCGCGGTTAGATGCCAGAGCGCATAAGAGCGGTATTTCAAGGTTGCCTCCACCCCAACTGGCGCCAGGGCTTCAACGGCTCCCGCCTATCCTACACATATGCTCCCTAACACCACTGCAAAGCTGTAGTAAAGGTGCACGGGGTCTTTCCGTCTGACCGCGGGAACTCCGCATCTTCACGGAGAATTCAATTTCGCTGAGCCGGTGTTGGAGACAGCGGGGAAGTCGTTACGCCATTCGTGCAGGTCGGAACTTACCCGACAAGGAATTTCGCTACCTTAGGACCGTTATAGTTACGGCCGCCGTTTACCGGGGCTTCGATTCGGAGCGTGAACCCCTCCTCTTAACCTTCCGGCACCGGGCAGGCGTCAGACCCTATACGTCGCCTTGCGGCTTCGCAGAGCCCTGTGTTTTTAGTAAACAGTCGCCACCCCCAACTCTGTGCCCCCCGCCTCTGCTTGCGCACAGACGGGGCCCCCTTCTCCCGAAGTTACGGGGGCATTTTGCCGAGTTCCTTCAACACCGTTCTCTCAGTCGCCTTGGTATGCTCTACCAGTCCACCAGTGTCGGTTTCGGGTACGGTCTATGCGCCGGCGCTGTTTCCCGGAAGTCCCAGACCGCCCTGTCAATCCAATCAGACAGAACGATGTTCGGCCTTCGTCACGCTCCGGCAGGCGGAGGAATGTTAACCCCCTTCCCATCGGCTACGGCTCTCGCCCTCGCCTTAGGGGCCCGGCTAACCCTGCGCGGATCAACCTTGCGCAGGAACCCTTGGACTTTCGGCGTCAGGGTTTCTCACCCTGATTTACGCTACTCATGTCAGCATTCGCACTTCCGATGCCTCCACCACGGCTCGCGCCTTGGCTTCGCCGGCCTACGGAACGCTCCGCTACCGCGTTCAGAAGACAGGGATCAGGAATCAGGGATCAGAACCGCCGCGATGCAGGCCCTGCAACATGCGGGCGATCGCGGCGTACTCGCCCCGCCAGCGCTCGGCGATATCGCTTCCGACATAGCCGAGATCGCGGCAATAGAGCGACCATACCTGCATCTCGTCGGCCGAACCGACCGCCATCATCAGAAAGCGGCCAAACTCGACGCGTGACTGACGCTGTTTGCCAAACCCCTCAGCCAGGTTCGCACAAATCGATTTCGAGGCCCGACGCACCTGGTCCGCCAAGGCAAACTGCTCGATCTGTGGAAACTCGAGGCTCGCCCGATGCACCGCCAGCGACAGCCGATAGGCGCGCTGGAATACCTCGAGCTCCTCGACCCGACTGACAAAGCCCGGCATTTCCACCTCGGTTCTGATACCTGATCCCTGATCCCTGTCTTCTGAACACCCGCAGCTTCGGTGCGTGGCTTGAGCCCCGTTACATTTTCGGCGCCGGACGGCTAGTTAGACCAGTGAGCTATTACGCTTTCTTTAAAGGATGGCTGCTTCTAAGCCAACCTCCTGGTTGTCTTGGCCTTCCCACATCCTTTCCCACTTAGCCACGACTTGGGGACCTTAGCTGGCGGTCTGGGCTGTTTCCCTCTCGACGACGGACCTTAGCACCCGCCGTCTGGCTGCCGACCTCCACTCGCCGGTATTCGGAGTTTGGTTAGGTTTGGTAAGGCTCGCGCCCCCCTAGCCCATCCAGTGCTCTACCCCCGGCGGTGAGCAGTCGACGCTCTACCTCAATAGATTTCGCGGAGAACCAGCTATTTCCGAGTTTGATTGGCCTTTCACCCCTAACCACAAGTCATCCCCTACTTTTGCAACAGTAGTGGGTTCGGTCCTCCAGTGCGTGTTACCGCACCTTCAACCTGCCCATGGCTAGATCACCCGGTTTCGGGTCTGATCCCGGCAACTGGAGCGCCCTCTTCAGACTCGCTTTCGCTGCGCCTACGCCTAACGGCTTAAGCTTGCTGCCAAGACCAACTCGCTGACCCATTATACAAAAGGTACGCCGTCATTCCAGGGACCAGGGATCAGTTATCAGTCATCAGAACTGCTGGAGCAAGGCTCCCGCCTCGCCGGCATCCGACAGCATTTGCGCCATCGGTTCTGATCCCTGATCCCTGATTCCTGATCCCTGAAACTCCGACTGCTTGTAGGCATCCGGTTTCAGGAACTGTTTCACTCCCCTCGTCGGGGTGCTTTTCACCTTTCCCTCACGGTACTGGTGCACTATCGGTCACTGAGGAGTACTTAGGCTTGGAGGGTGGTCCCCCCATCTTCAGACAGGATGGCTCGTGTCCCGCCTTACTCA
>CAVQJP010000016.1:0-717500 GCA_963712825.1 uncultured Alphaproteobacteria bacterium | reverse complement strand
ATTCCCAGGTTGAGCCCGGGGCTTTCACGCCTGACGTCTCACGCCGCCTACGCGCCCTTTACGCCCAGTAAATCCGAACAACGCTCGCCCCCTTCGTATTACCGCGGCTGCTGGCACGAAGTTAGCCGGGGCTTCTTCTCCCGCTACCGTCATCATCCTCGCGGGCGAAAGAGCTTTACAACCCGAAGGCCTTCATCACTCACGCGGCATTGCTGGATCAGGCTTGCGCCCATTGTCCAATATTCCCCACTGCTGCCTCCCGTAGGAGTCTGGGCCGTGTCTCAGTCCCAGTGTGGCTGATCATCCTCTCAGACCAGCTACGGATCGCTGCCTTGGTAGGCCGTTACCCCACCAACTAGCTAATCCGACGCGGGCCCCTCCTGTCGCGATAAATCTTTCCCCGAAGTTCCCTTTTGAGGTCCCCCGGGCTTATGCGGTATTAGCCGAAGTTTCCCTCGGTTATCCCCCACAACAGGGCAGGTTCCCACGCGCTACTCACCCGTGCGCCACTCGAGGCCTCGGCGAACCGAAACCCCGCGTTCGACTTGCATGTGTTAGGCATGCCGCCAGCGTTCGTTCTGAGCCAGGATCAAACTCTCAAGTTCATCCCAGGGCCACCCGACCGGCGCACCACCGCAAGCGGTGCTGCACCCACCCGGCCGGCCCCTCGTCAAGGGCCACCAAACGTTCGCAATACAAATGCACGAACCTTCAGCGGCCCCACGGCCGCCGTCCGCGCATCCCTTCCCATCTCCACAATCTCAATCAACAAATCCCCCAAGGTCTTCCGACCGCAGAGGGGTGGCGCTTATAACTCCGCCCCACCCGAACGTCAACACCCGAAATCGAGGGTTATGCGTTCAGAACCGGAAGCGGGCCGTGCCACGGTCCGCACCGCCCCGGGTGCAACCGAGGGCGGACGGCAACAGCGCGCGGGAGGACGATCCCGGATTGAGAGCGACCGTTGCGGCAGATGGCTAACCGACCGACCGCTGTCCAGGCCCCGAGCCGAAAGAATTCACCCTTCGGCACGAGCGCAACCCCGCCGCCGCGCCGCCGACCCCGTTCAGACCGCCTCGGCGCCGTAATAGAGGGTGACGGTGTGCTTCGCCTCGGCGAAAAACAGCCAGCGCTCGATGACGAGACCGGGTGCAGCGCAGGCGAGCGCCAACCCGGCCGCGACCGCACCGGGCGCCCCGGCGAGGACCAGCGCCCCGAGGCTGCCGAGCGCCGGCAGCGCAAACCCGGCCAGGCGGGCGATCAGCCGCAGCCGCCGGGCGTGCTTGCGCGCGATCCGAAACCCCATCTCCTTGAGCAGGTAATTGTCTTCGGTATGCGGCGCCTCGAACCGGCGCACCCGGCCGCGGCTGCCGAGCGCCGTCGCGCTCGCCACGGTGCTGCGCGCCGAATTCGTGGCGATGAACAGCCAATAGCGCTCCTTGACCCACCAGGCGACAGCGACAGCCGCCACGGTCAGCAATGCCAGAACCGCAGCGTGCGGCACCCACAGCCGCACCAGAAAGTCGAGGACCAGCAGGCCGGCCATCAGGCCGAGCGCCAGATATCCCGGCACCACCCAGCCATTGTGCCATTGATGGATCGGCTTCAGCGACGCGTAGATCATGCCGGTGCAGCAGATCGTCGCGGCGGCGAGGGCAGCGGCCAAAATCCCGCACAACCCGACAAAGCCCTGCGTCGCACCAAAAAACACCCAGCCGACGCCAAAGACCGCGGTCGGCACAAAGGTCAGGACCGACAACACTCCTTCGCGCGACAGCCACGAGGAGCGCCACTGCGAAAAGGCGCGCCAGGCGCGTTCCGGCCGACCGAGATGAAGGACCGAGGAGCCGAGCCCAGCGGCGGCGAGCGCTATCGCGGCGGCGAGTGCGACAAAGGCGAACCAGCCGCTGTCGGGCAGCAATCCAAGCGGGGCGCCGATCCCGAGCAGCAGCAGCAACCCGAAACCGGCGCCGGACGCGGTCGTGAACAGGACAATCGAAAGTGCCGGATGCATGCCTCGGTCCGCCGCCAGACGGCTCTGTCAGCGCGACAGCAGCCGGTCGACCCAGCGCAGCAGCCGGTCGGCGGGCGGCGCGGCGGCGGGCGGGTTTGGGGCGCTCGCCGCGGTGGTCGCCGGGCGGCGCGGCATCCGAGCCGCGCGCGGCGGCAGGTATTTGTTGACCGGCTTGTAGCCGAGCTCGGGCATCAAATCCTGCCCGCGCCGCTCATGCACCAGCAAAGACACCGCCGAGTCGAGGTCGCCGAGATCGCCAAAGTGCCGGGCGTTGACCGGGCACACCATGACGCAAGCCGGCTGGCGATCCTCCTCTGCCAAATGGTCGTTGTAGATGCGGTCGATGCACAAGGTGCATTTCTTCATGACGCCCGCGTCGTCGTCGAATTCGCGCGCCCCATAGGGGCAGGCCCAGGAGCACAGCTTGCAGCCGATGCAGATCGACTCGTCGACGAGCACGATGCCGTCCTCGGCGCGCTTGTAGGAGGCCCCCGTCGGGCACACGGTGACGCAGGCCGGCTCCTCGCAATGCAGGCACGATTTTGGGAAATGGATCGTCCGCGCCCCCTCGCCCTCGCCCTCCTCGAACGAGTGGATGCGGTTGAACCACACCCCCCAGGCGCCGTCGCCATAGGCATTGAAATCGGGCAACGGCGCCGAGTGGCCGCCGCTGTTCCATTCCTTGCACGCGGTGGCGCAGGCATGGCAGCCGACGCAGATGTCGAGATCGATGACGAGACCGAGCTTTTTGTCGCCCGGCAATTGTCGCGGCAGCGAGGTCACGGCGCGCCCCCCTGCCGTTCCCTGGCGCCGTAGCGCAAAATCGACGGCGGCGGCCGCAACGAAGGCGGGCGCGCGACCGCCGGGAAGGACGGCGCGCTGGTGCCGGCTTCAATCGGGGCGGCGCGCTCGATCCGCACCCGCAAATCGTACCACGCCGCCTGCCCGGTGATCGGGTCGGCGTTGGCGTAGGCAGGGCCGCCGTCGACGGGCAGCAATTCAGAGATCAGATGGTTCAGCAAAAATCCCTTGCGGAACTCGGGCGCATCAAGGTCGAGGTCCCAGGCCCCGGCGCGCTTGCCGATCGCGTTCCAGGTCCACACCGTGTCGGGGTTGACCCCGTCCATCAGCTGGGTCGGAACCCGGATCCGCCCGTGATGGCTCGTAACCCACACCCAATCCTCCTCGTCGAGGCCGAGCGCGTGTCCGGTGATGCGGTTGATGTAGAGCCGGTTGTAGCTGAGAATCTGGCGCAGCCATGCGTTCTGCGAGTGCCAGGAATGATACATCTGCATCGGGCGCTGGGTAAGCGCGTGCAGCGGGAAGGCGGCGCGGTCGACCCGCGCTTCCTCGAACGGCATGTACCAGAACGGCAATGGGTCGAAATAGGTGGCGATGCGCTCGCGGTGCTCGGGCGGCGGCACCACCGCTCCGTGCCCATGCGCAGCGAGGCGAAAGCGCTGCAATGGCTCGACATAGAGCTGCAGGACGATCGGCTGCGCCGAGTTGATCAGCCCCATCGACACCGCGGTTTCGAGGTAGGCCTGGTTGGCGTGCTTGAAATAAAGCTGGCCGGCCGGCAGCTGATGTTTCCAGAAGCAGCCATTGGCGATGTAGCGTTCGAGCTGACGCGGGTTCGGCGCACCGCGGCCCGACTGGTCGCCGTCAAGGCCGCGCCAGCCGGCCAACGGCCCGACCCCCGGCCGGCGCTCGTGGTTGACGATGTAGTCGCGATAGCCGCCGGGATAGCGCGGCTCGCCGTCGGCCGTCGTAAACCCGGGCAGCCGCAATCGCGCGCCGATCTCGATCAGCACGTCCTGAAACGGGCGTACGTCGCGGTCGGGCTCGACAACCGGCTGGCGGATCGCGTCGCCCGGACCGTCGGCGCCGCCGATCGGGCGGTCGAGCAGCGAGATGCAGTCCCAGCGTTCGAGATAGGTCGTGTCCGGCAGCACCAGATCGGCGTAGGCGACCGTCTCCGAATAAAACGCATCGGAATAGATGATCCGCGGAATGCGGTATTCGCCGGTCGCCGGATCCTTGTCGGTCAGCATGCGCATCGTCTCGGCGGTGTTCATCGCCGAGTTCCACGCCATGTTCGCCATATACATAAAGAGCGTGTCGACCGGGTACGGGTCGCCCTTGGCGGCGTTGGCGATGACCATGTGCATCATGCCGTGGGCCGCGATCGGCGCCTCCCACGAGAACGCCTTGTCGATGCGCGCCGGCCGGCCTTCGGCATCGAGGATCAGATCCTCGGGCGTCATCGGATAGCCGAGCGGGATCCCAGGGAGCGGTTTCCCGGCCACGACCTGGTCGGGCTTGCCGGTCGGCTTTGGGCCGGGCGGCGCCGGTTTCGGGTGCGGCGACTTGTAGCGCCAGCCCCCCGGCACGTCGATTGTGCCGAGCAATATCTGCAGCAGATGCAAGGCGCGGCAGGTCTGGAAGCCGTTCGAATGCGCCGAGATGCCGCGCATCGCATGCAATGACACCGGGCGCCCGCGCATCGTCTCGTGACGGCGGCCGGCCCAGTCGGTCCAGGCAACCGGAAACTCGATTTCCTCTTCAAACGCGGTCCGCGCCATCTCGGCCGCGAGCCGGCGGATTGTCGCCGCCGGAATGCCGCAGGTCTCGGCCACCGCTTCGGGCGCATAGCGGTCGTCGAGATAGCGCGCAGCGACAAGCTGGAACACCGGCACCGCCCGGCGGCCGTCGGGCAATGCTGCCTCGCCGACGAGCCGCACCGGCACGTCCGGCCGTGCCGCGCTGCCGAGCGCCCCCGAGGCTTCGAGCACCAGCGCTTCGCCGGCCTCGTTGCGGGCGAAAAGCCCGTCGTTGGGCGCACCCGGCGCCTGGATCACGAGCCAGGCGGCGTTGGTGTAGCGCGCCAGGTAGTCGAGGTCGACCCGGTCGGCGGCGAGCAGCTCGTGGATAAGCGCCAGCACAAACAGCCCGTCGGTTCCGGGCCTGATCCCGACCCATTCGTCGGCGATCGCCGAGTAGCCGGTGCGCACCGGGTTGACCGAGACGAATTTCGCGCCGCGCCGGCGCAACCCCGACAGCCCGATCTTGATCGGATTCGAATCATGGTCCTCGGCGACCCCGAACATCATCAGAAACCGGGTGTGCTCCCAGTCGGGCTCGCCGAATTCCCAAAAGCTGCCGCCGAGCGTGTACATGCCGGCCGCCGCCATGTTGACCGAGCAAAACCCGCCATGGGCAGCGAAATTGGGGGTGCCGAACTGCGCCGCCCAATATCCGGTCAATGCCTGGCTTTGGTCGCGGCCGGTGAAGAAGGCGAGCTTTTTCGGGTCGGCGGCGCGGATCGGCGCCAGCCATTCGACCGCGGTCGTGATCGCCTCGTCCCATTCGATCTCGCGAAATTCGCCTGATCCGCGCTCGCCGACGCGCTTCAACGGCTTGCGCAGCTTGGCCGGCGAGTGCTGCTGCATGATGCCGGAGGCACCCTTGCCGCAGATCACGCCGCGGTTGACCGGGTGGTCGCGGTTGCCCTCGATGTAGCGGATGCCGCCGTCCTTCAGGTGGACTTTGATCCCGCAGCGGCAGGCGCACATGTAGCAGGTCGTGTATTTGACCTCGTCGGAGATCTTGGGCGAGGTGTCGACGATCTCGCGCGGCGAGAAATAGGCGCGCAGCCGCTCGAAAAATCCTCTTTCCTCGGCATTTCCGGCGCCGACGGTCGCATCGTCCTGGCTGCTCACGCCCTTCTTCCTTTTCGTTTGGCTGAGCGGTTGCGGCTGCCTTGCCCGGCACTGCGGGCACCGGCGACAGCGGCCGACGAAAACTACATGGACCGTCCGATATTGCAACACCATGCCCGCCGGCAGGCGGACAGCGGGGCGGACGGCCGGGGTCCCGGTGCGGCAGCCGCTCCCCCGCGGCCGCTCCCCGGCGGTTACTCCCCCGACTTGCCTTCGGCGGCATGTCCCAAAGCAGTTTCGAGGTTTGGCTCTGCCGGGTCGTGCTGCGACATCATCGCCTGATGCGACACCGCATCCTGCCGGCTTACCAGAATGGCCGGCCGGGCATTGCCGTCCGCCGCCGTCAACAACTCGACCAGGACGGCGTCGCCGGTCAGCGCCTCCGACGCCTGCCCGCCCAGCCAGCGCGCGGCGATCATCCTCCACAGCGAGCGCATCGAGCCCCCTCTTGCTGACGCGGCGCTGTATGGACCCGGAAACCGGCCGGAATATGGCGCCGCCGCCGATTGTGCTATGACCCTTGGCGATGGCGCTTTTATTTCGTTCTACGGTCGATTCGGCGGCGCGCTGGCAGGCGGCGCTGGGGCAGCTGGCCGCGGATCTCGACATGCGGGTTTGGCCCGACATCGGCGACCCGGGCGAGATCGACTACGCGCTCGTCTGGCGGCCCGAGCCGGGCCTGCTGGCCGCTCTCCCAAACCTTCGGCTGATCCTGTCCCTGGGCGCCGGGATCGACCACATCCTGCGCGACCCGCAGCTCCCGGCCGAGGTCCCGATCGTCCGCCTGGTCGATCCGTATCTGACCGACGCGATGAGCGAGTATGTGGTGCTGCAGGTGCTGGCGCTGCATCGCCGCGACCTCGACTATCGCGCCCAGCAGCAGGCCGGCATCTGGCGCGAGTTGCCGCAAAAAAACGCCGGCGAGCGGCCGGTCGGTATTCTCGGGTTTGGCGAAATCGGGCATGACGCCGGACGCAGGCTTGCAGCACTCGGGTTTCCGGTTTCGGGCTGGAGCCGGGCCGAGAAGACGGTTGCGGGCTTTCGCATCTATGCCGGCGCCGACGGGCTGCCGCGCCTGCTCGCCGGCAGCGAAATCCTGGTGTGCCTCTTGCCGCTGACCGCGGCGACCCAAGGCATCCTGTGCGCCCGCAGCTTCGCCGCCCTGCCGCACGGCGCCGGCCTCGTCAATGCCGGCCGCGGCGGCCATCTGGTCGAGGACGACCTGATCCCGGCGCTCGATGCGGGCCAGCTCTCCGGCGCGGCGCTCGACGTCTTCAGCGAAGAGCCGCTGCCGCCCGGCCATCCGTTCTGGCGTCACCCGCGCATAACGGTCACCCCGCACATCGCCGGCACCACCAACCCGACGACGGCCGCCGCGATCGTCCTCGAAAACATCCGCCGCTGCGAAGCGGGACGCCCCCTGCTCAACGAGGTCGACCGGACCAAAGGATATTGACCGATCGGACGCGTCTGCGACCGCCGATGGTCCATGGCTGGAGACGCAATCTCGGGTGCCCAGGCTTTTACGTCGTGCTGGCGCCGTTCCGCAGCACACCGGCGCTGACAGGTCCCTCCGGCTTCGCTCGGACATCGGCACCGGCCATCCCGTTTTTGTCCGGTGGCAATCTCAAAAAGACGGCTATAGATGCTGGTGTCGCCGAGGGTGCGGATTTCTCCCGGCTTCGGCGTTCGAAGCCCGGCCGCGAGGAGGAAAGCGGTGGCTGACGCGATTTTTGAGCTGAGCGGAAAGCGCGTTTACGTTGCGGGTCACCGCGGGCTGGTCGGCTCGGCGCTGGTCCGGCGGCTGGCCTCCGAGAACTGCCGGATCCTGACCGCCGACCGCGCCCAGCTCGATCTGCGCGTTCAGGCGGCGGTCGACCGCTGGTTCGACGAGCATCGGCCTGAGGCGGTGTTTTTGGCGGCGGCCCGCGTCGGCGGCATCTATGCGAACGACATCTGCCCCGCGGATTTTTTGCACGACAATCTGGCGATCCAGACCAATGTCGTCGAGGCGGCGCGGCGCTATGCGGTCGGCAAGCTGATGTTTTTCGGGTCGTCGTGCATTTATCCGCGGCTCGCACCCCAGCCCATTGCCGAAAGCGCGCTTTTGACCGGCCCGCTCGAACCGACCAATCAATGGTACGCGATCGCCAAGATCGCCGGGCTCAAGCTGTGCGAGGCCTATCGCCGCCAGCATGGCTGCGACTTTGTGTCGGTGATGCCGACCAACCTCTATGGACCAGGCGACAATTTCGACCCGCTGACGAGCCATGTGCTGGCGGCGCTGATCGCAAAAATCAGCGCCGCTGCCGCGGAGAACCGCAACAGCGTCGAGCTCTGGGGCACCGGCCGCCCGCGGCGCGAGTTCCTCCACGTCGACGATCTCGCCGACGCTGCCGTTTTTCTGATGCGGACCTGGTCGGAAGACGGCCACGTCAACATCGGCGCGGGCGCTGACCTGACGATTGCCGAATTGGCGCAAACGATAGCGCGGATCGTCGGCTTTGGCGGGCAGTTCAGCTTTGACGCGTCAAAACCGGACGGGACCCCGCAAAAGCTGCTCGACATCTCACGGCTCGAGCGATTGGGCTGGCACTGTCGGATCGACATCGAAACCGGCATCCGCCAGACCTACGAGTGGTACCTCAAGGCGAAACCGCAACAGCAGCGTCGCGCCAAGGCTGCTGCACCGGGTCCGTAGGCCGGCCCCGCCACCCGCCGGGCGGCCCCTCACGGTTGCGCCCGCGGCGGCAGAGGGCCGGCCCCCGGCACGCATCTCAGGAGGGCGTCGGGGCGTCCGGATGAAGCAGGCCGGCAGCGCGCAGGTCGGACCACAGCCGGGCCGGGATCGGCCGGCGCAGCAGCTCCAGATTGGCGTTGAGCTCGTCGACCGCGCGCGGCCCGGGGATGATCGCCGCCACCGCCGGATGGGCGAGCGGGAATTGCAGCGCCGCCGCCACAATCGGCACGCGGTTGGCGTCGCAGACCGCCCTGATGGCATCGACCCGGGCGACGATCTCGGGCGGTGCCGCCCGGTAGTTCCAGGTGTCGCGGCCGGCCAGGACGCCCGAGTTCAGCGGGCCGCCGACCACGATCGAAGTCCCCGCCGCCAGGCATTTCGGCAGCAGGTCTTCGAGCGGCGCCTGCTCCAAGAGGGTGTAGCGCCCGGCGAGCAGAAAAGCGTCCCAGGCGCCCCACTCCATCGCCTCGAGCAGCACCTCGCGCTCGTTGACCCCGATGCCGATCGCACCGACCGCACCGCTGTTGCGCAAGCCCTCGAGCGCGCGGTAGCCGCCGTCGCGCAGGCTGCGCATCAGCCGCGGATGGGCCTCGCCGTGCTGCATCGCGCCGATGTCGTGGACATAAAGAATGTCGATCCGCGCGAGGCCGAGCCGCTGCAGGCTGTCCTCGAACGAGCGCATGACGGCGTCGTAGGAATAGTCGAAGACCGGCTCGAACGGCATCGGATGGCGGGGTTCCGACGCCCCGGCGGGGTCTTGGCGCGGGCGCAGCAACCGGCCGACTTTTGTCGACAGCACCCATTCGTCGCGGGGCATCGCCCGCAAGGCGTCGCCGACGCAACGCTCGGCCTGGCCGAACCCGTAATAGGGTGCGGTGTCGACATAGCGCACGCCCGCCGCCCAGGCCGTGCCGATGATGGCCTCCGCCTCCTCGCGGCCGACCGCGACGCGGCTGCCGCCAAGGGTGGCGCAGCCCAGGCCCAACGCGGTCACCTCGATCGACGTGCGGCCGATCCGGCGTTTTTCGAAAACGGGCATCATGCTGTCTCCTGCAACCGCTCGCCTCGGGCCCGCTCGGCCCGATCATCCGTTTTTGCGGAAAGCCGCTGCCGGCCGCTGTCTTTATCCCGCTGCCGGCGCAAGAACCCGTCCCCGCATCTCGCTTTCCACGAAAATCGTCGCAACGCGCAGTCACATTATCGTGAGGCCACCAGCTCTCAACGGCGCCGCACCATCCCGCCGACATGACGCGCGGCGGCGAAGTAGGGCGTGGCGGCACTGATCGCGTGCCGGTTGAGGCAGGCTTCGGTGAATTTTATGACGTGCTCGTCGCCATGCTCGATTGCGGCTTCGGCCAAGGCTTCGGCGGTCCCGTCATAGGGCTCTACGGCTTCGGCGGTCGCGACGCCGCCGCCGTAGCACGCGTACAATGCCGCTCCGGATTGCCAGGCATGGCGCAGCGTCTCGCGTGCGGTCGTCTCACCGACAAAGGGAACGATGTTGCCGAGCGCGGCATGGCTGGTGACGGCGTGGATAAAGGCGATCGTGGTCGGGATGTCCCGCGCGTTTGCCAGATAGACCCGGGCGAACAATTCGGTGAGGTCGGCGATGTGCGGGGCGATGGCGCCAGTCGTGTCGATCAGGTCGATGACCGGGGCGAATTGCGGCACGTCGCGCAGCACTCCGAGCGCCGCGACGATGTTTCCTGAAAGCCGTTCTGCAGGCGGCACGAGCGGAACCCGCGCTATCGCCTCACGCGGCGGCAGCCGCGCCGCCGCGGCACCATCGGAAGACGGCAGCTGCGCCCAGGTGGCGGCCCAGCCGGCAAGCGCGTCGGCGAGCTCGCGCCGCCGGCTCGGGGTTTCGCGCTCGGCGAGCCCGCGCACCGCATGCCCGACGCGGATCGGGCCATGGGTCGCGGCGGCGCAAAAGCCCGGAGCCAGCCGCGCCACCCAACGGTCGAGCACCGTCGGCCACGGCGCGTCCGCCAGCTCGTCGGCAAAAAACAATGCCCAATCGGGGAAGCGCTCGCGCCGCCCCAGCGCGGCCCGCCATTCGTCGCCGCGGATCGGCGCGCCGGGCGCCGGCCGCGCCTGCATGCGCTCGCGGTAGCGCGCGAGCCACGGCATTACCGCCTCCGGGCGCCCGAGGGCGCACAGCGCCTCGGCGACCATCGGCGCGTGATTGCTGTTGGCGTTTTTGAGCTCGATGCCGTAGGGCGCAATTTCGTCGAGCGCGTCGTCGAGCGCAGCATAGAGCGGTTGACGCATTCGAGCTCCTCCCGTTAATTAGAATGATTATAAGCGATAGCCCGATCAGCGACAACCGCGCTTTTTTGCGCGGCGGCGCGGGGTGACAGCGGGCGCCCGGCAAAACTAGGATCGGCCGAGAGCCACGGCCGCCGCAGATGCCGACGGAAAACCGGGCGGATGTCGGCGCGGGCCGGATCGGAGGGTCATCAATGCTCGATCACCAATGGACAGGCGGCGACCTGCCGACCTTTGTCACCCATCTCGAATGCAGCATGACCGGCGAGCATTACGCCGCCGACGAGTTGCAGACCTTGTCGAAAGCCGGCCGGCCGTTGCTGGTGCGCTACGACCTCGACCGGGTGCGCCAGGCGCTCGATCGCGGTGCGCTCGTCCAACGCCCGCAGAGCCTGTGGCGCTACCGCGAGCTACTGCCGGTGCGCCGGTCGGAAAACATCGTGTCGCTCGGCGAAGTCGTAACCCCGCTGGTGGCGCTGTCCCGGCTCGCCCCGGCGGGCGGCGAAATCCTGGTCAAGGACGAGGGCCGGCTGCCGACCGGCTCGTTCAAGGCGCGCGGCCTGGCGCTCGCCGTCGCGATGGCCAAGGAACTCGGCGTCAAAACCATGGCGATGCCGACCAACGGCAATGCCGGGGCGGCGATGGCGGCCTATTGCGCGCGCGCCGGGATCGGGGCTTACGTCTTTTGCCCGGACGACACGCCGGCGGTCAATGTCCGCGAGATCGCGATGCAGGGGGCGGAGGTGTTTCTGGTCGACGGGCTGATCGACGATTGCGGACGCCTCGTCGCCGAGGGCGAAAAAGCGGTCGGCTGGTTCAACTGCTCGACCCTGCGCGAGCCCTATCGCATCGAGGGCAAAAAGACGATGGGTATCGAGTTGGCCGAGCAGCTCGGCTGGCAGGTGCCCGACGTGATCTTTTACCCGACCGGCGGCGGCACCGGCATCATCGGCATGTGGAAGGCGTTCGACGAGCTCGAAAAACTCGGCTGGATCGGCCCCAAGCGGCCGCGCATGGTCGTGGTTCAGGCAGCCGGCTGCGCGCCGATGGTCAAAGCCTGGGAAGACGGCGTCGAGCACGCGCCGCGCTGGCAGAACGCCCACACCTTCGCCGCCGGCATCCGGGTGCCGCAAGGGATCGGCGACTTCCTGATCCTGCGCGCGGTGCGCGACAGCGGCGGGTTTGCAACCGCGGTCGACGACGACGCGATCATGCGCGCCTGGCAAAAGGTCGCGAAGACCGAGGGGCTGCTGCTGTGCCCGGAGGGGGCCGCGACCTACGCCGCCTATGAGCAGGCATTGGCCGACGGCCGCGTCCGCCCGGGCGAACGCGCCGTTTTGTTTAACTGCGCGAGCGGCCTCAAATACCCGATGCCCGAAGCCGGACGCCGGCTGAAGTTGGGCGCCGCGGTCGACTGGCCGCGCCTGGTCCCCGCGACCGTGGCAACAACGGCTAAGGCCGCGCCTCGAGGATCATGTTGAATGGCGTCTCGGTCGCGCGCCTGACGTTGCGGAAACCGCCGGCGGTGATGACCTCGCGCAATTTGGCTTCGCCGGCCTGCGCACCCAATGCCGCCCCCACCTCCTGGGACAGCGAGGTCGGCACGCACACCATCGTCGAGGCGGCATAGTAAATCCGCCCGACCGGGTTCAGATTGTCTTCCAGGCGATCGCCGGCGATCGGCTCGACAATCATCCACGAGCCGTCCGGCTTCAGCGACTGGCGGACATGCGCCGCCGCCCCCGCGGGGTCGCCCATGTCGTGCAGGCAATCAAAAAACGTGACGAGATCGAAATCCCGCTCGGGATAGTCCTTGGCGGTCCCGACCTCGAACCGCGTGTTTGCGGTCGCACCATGCTTGCCGGCATGAGCCCGCGCGTGCTCGATCGAACTGGGGTGAAAGTCGTAGCCGACAAACAGCGAGTTTGGAAACGCCTTGGCCATCATCGCGGTCGATACGCCATGGCCGCAGCCGACATCGGCGACCTTGGCGCCGCGCTCCAATTTGGCGACGACGCCGTCGAGCGCCGGCAGCCAATTGCTCACAAGATTATTGTGGTAGCTCGGCCGAAAGAACCGGGCCACGGAACAGAACAGGCAGCTCGTCTGATCGCCCCAGGCGACGCCGGTGCCGGTCTTGAACGCCGGCTCGACTTTTGGCTGGTTGTCGAGCATCGAGGCCATACAGCCAAAGGCGCCGGGCATAAAAACCGGGCTGTCCTCGACGGCAAAGACCATCGCCTGCT
This sequence comes from uncultured Alphaproteobacteria bacterium, assembly GCA_963712825.1. Lineage (GTDB taxonomy): Bacteria > Pseudomonadota > Alphaproteobacteria > ATCC43930 > CGMCC-115725 > AP-15. The sequence continues at coordinate 704,510 of CAVQJP010000016.1, read as the reverse complement.
CTTCCGGCAATGTGAATTTTTGCGTTGCCGGATCATAGGCGACATAATTCGAGGCGGCCTGATGCGACAGCCACTCGCGCAAATAGCGCTGGTTGACGCCAGCCGCCCCGGCCATCTCGGCAACCGTCATCGGACCGCGCTCGTGCATGATCTTGTACAGCCCGAGAGCATCGCCGATGCGTACCAGCGCCACGCTCGCGGCTCCGCCAAGGTCAGACAGCATCTGCCCGACAAATTGATGCAGCTTGGCTTCGTCAATCATCTTCCAGGCCCCTCCATCCGTAACAGCGGCGCCGCCACGCGAAATCCGGTGGCGAACGCCCGGGCGCGTCCCGAAGAGCTCGTATCGAGGCGGGCAAGCCGCGCGGATCGCCCAGATTGGGCGGGGACGCTTAAATCAAAATTACGCGTCGCGGGCAGGCGCTGGTGTGAACCAGTTCACACACGGGCGATTTTCTCTAGCGATCCTCCGCGCCCAATGGCCGGACGTCGCCGCGGGGAAGGGCAGAAACGGTCCTGCGGTTAGCGGCCGGCGGTTTTGCGGCCGAGATCGAGCGCGCCAAACGAATAGGCCGGCGCCGGCATCAGATAGCGGAAGCCCTTTTCGAGCAGCCCCTCGATGTTCTTGCTGTCGACATGCGGGTGGCCGCAGGGCACGTTGTGGGCCTTGCAGATCGCCAGGATCTCGTCGATCGCGGCGGCCACGGTCGGGTGCTCGTATTGCCGCGGCAGCCCCAGATCCTGCGACAGGTCGCCTTCGCCGATGATGACGACGCCGATCCCCGGCACCTCTTCGAGCATCTTGGGCAGGTTGCGGATCGCGCGGACCTCCTCGCACATGATCGCGACCAGGATCTCGCCCTGCGGGTTGAGCGGCCAGACATCGGCGCGCGCGTAATAGTCCTGCTGCGACAATCCCCAATAACGCGCCGCGGCGGCGGGCGCGTCGCCGCGCTGCCCGGCGGGCTCGTAATAAGCGGCCGAGCGCGGGCGCGGATAGCGACAGGCGGTGACCGCGTTCAACGCCTCCTCGATGGTGCTGACATGCGGCCAGACGATGCCGTAGACGCCGTGGTCGAGCACCTGTTTTGCGATCCACTGGCTGGTCTCGCCGCCATTCGGCGGGATGCGCACAAACGGCGTCACCGGCGGCGCCAGGCTGCCGCTCTGCGCGATCTGACGGCGGTCGAGCATGTATTGCAGGCAGTCGCGCAGCGCGCGGATGTCGTAGGCGCGATGCTCCATCTCAAAGACGACGCCGTCATAGGGGGCCGCACCCACCGCCTGCGCGACGCTGATCTCGGCCGCGGCGAACGTGGTGAAAGCGGGCTTGCCCTGTTCGAGCGCCCGGATCACGCCGTTGAGACGGGGAATGTCAGCCATAGCCGTGCTCCTCTGCCGAAAGCGCGATCGTAGGACCGCCGTCTCGGCAGCGTCAACCTGGCGCAGCGATCGTCATCGAGCTGTCACCGGCCGCCGGTATAAGCCGCCGCGAATTCGTTTCCCTGCTTCCAGCGGGTCGAGCGCGGCGGCAAACCGGCATTTGCGAATGAGAGGGCGACATGATCAGTTTGGAGACTTGCACGCGCGTCACCATGACCCTGAACGCCGTGCTGCTGCCGGCCGCGGCAGTGCTGATCGCGACGCCATCGGGCGCTTTGGCCGAACCCGTGGCCGCGGCCGGCTACACCCTCACCACTTTTGCCACTGCGCCGACCGGCAGCTCGGCGCCCAACTCGATCGCAATCGTCGGCAACGACGTTTATGTCGGTTACGGCAATGGCGGGAACCCCGACGGCTCGGGAGGAGCGGTAAGCACGATCGCCGAATACGACAGCTCGGGGGCCTTGCTCAACATGACCTCGGTCACCGGTCACAATGACGGCCTGCGCTACAACGCGACGACCGGAAAGCTGTGGGCCCTCCAGAACGAGGACGCCAACCCCAATCTGGTGTTGGTCACGCCGGCGACGCTGGCCCAGTCGACGCCGCTCTCGTTCAGCGCGACACCGCATGGCGGCGGCTACGACGATGTCGCCTTCGGCTCCGGCACCGCGTTTGTCAGCGCCTCGAATCCGGCTGGCAATCCGAATACGGCTCCCGCGATCGTCAGCGCGACGGTGAACGGCGGCACCGTCGATGTGACCGGGGTTCTCAACGGAAACGCGACGGCGACGGTCGTCAACACCGGCGCGACCACGACCCTCAACCTCCAGGATCCGGATTCGTTAATCCTCGCTCCCGACGGGCGGCTCGTCCTCGACAGCCAGGCCGATGCGCAGCTGGTGTTTGTCACCGATCCGGCGGGGGCCTCGCAGAGCGTGTCGGTGCTCGACCTGACCAACCAGGTCGACGACACTGTCTTTGCCGGCACCGGACAGCAGACCTTGCTGTTTGCCGATAAGGGCGACAACACGGTTTACGAGCTGACCGGGTTATTCGCGCCGGGCACGGCGTATTCCGCCGCCGCCTCCAACAGCGGGGTGCCCGGCACCGATTTTATCGGTCAGCTCGATCTCGCCGATGGGGGATTCTCTCCGGTCGCCACCGGGCTCAACGGGCCGGGCGGGGCGGCCTTTTTGCCGGTGCCCGCACCCGAACCCGCCAGCGCCGCGCTGCTGATCAGCGGCCTGCTGATGCTGGCCGGACTGGCTGGTCCGCTGCGCCGGCGCGGCTGATTACCGGCTGCCGCCCGCGCCTGCGGTCGATAGACGGCGCTCGGGGGGACGGCGCTCGGGAGCGGGTATCAGTCCGCGCGCCCTGTCGGACCGGGCCGCGAACGCCAGCCGAGCCGAACGCGGCCGAGCGCCATCGTGACCGCGGCCTGGGTCGGCTCGACGACCGGGATCTGCACCGCCTCCTCGATGTCGGCGCGATAGGCCGCCATCCCGGCGCAGGCCAGCACCAGCACGTCGGCGCCGTGGCGCTGGCGCAAGCCGCGGCCGACATCGATCATCCGGGGAAGAGCCGTGCGGGCGTCGGCGAGCTCGGTGACGCCGAGACCGATCGGCTCGTCGCCGGCGAGCCGCTGGGCGACACCCATCGCCGCGGCATAGCGCAATTGGCGCGGGATCGAGCCGGCGAGGATCGAGATGATGCCAAAGCGTTGGCCCAGGGTAAGCGCCGTCAGAATCCCGCATTCGGCGATGCCGAGCACCGGCTTTGCCGTGACCTCGCGCGCCGAAAACAATCCGGGGTCGCTGAAGCAGGCGATCACAAAGGCAGCGGCGTCATCCTCGTGCTCGCGGATCAGCCGGCACAATGGCGGGATGACCCGGTCGGCGTCGAGCTGGCTTTCGATGCCGGGCGGCCCCTCCTCGAGCGTCAGGCAGGCGATTTCGGGACCGCCCGCGAGCCGCAACGGCGCCATCGCCTCGTCGATCGTGCGCGTGACCGCCGCGGTCGAGTTCGGGTTGATGACGAGAATGCGCTCGGCCATGGCTCTCTCCGGTAAGCGGCAGACGATGCGGTTTGCGAGAATGACACGCAATGCGCCGCCGGCAAATGCCGGTCGCCGGGGTGCTTTGACCGGCTGCCCTAAAGGAACCCAGGCGGGGGGGTCCCGTTTGGCAGGCGTCCGCAGGAGGACGACCGTCAGCTGTCGCGAGGAGGCTGCAATGTCCGACAAAGAGCCGCGAAAAGAACAGAAGAAGGCGCCGCGCGACTGGCGCGACAAGCCGGTGGACCAGGAAGCCGACAAGGACATCAAGGAGGGCGGCATCGCCGGCGCGCGCCGCGAGCAGGGCAAGCACGACGAGGAATGAGAAAGGGCACGATTTGCGCCCCGCCGCCGCGTAAAGAGAGGACCGCGCCGTTGCGGTCTTCCTAGCCAGGCTCCCCGGATCCGCGCGCAATCGTCGGTGCACCGGGGCGATGGCCGCGAAGCCGCCGTGCGCCCCAGCCGGCTGGAGCTGACGGGCTGACATCGCGGCGGTTTTGCTCACCTCTCCGGTTGAGCAGAGCCCACGCGGCGGCGATATGCGATAATCGGGCTCGTGACGACCGAGCCCCAGGCCGCGACCCGCGCACCCGCCGCTCTGAAGCGCCTCATCGCGGCGATGGTCCGGCATATCGTCGGTGCCGCTGCGATCGCCGAGCCGCAGCTCCGGCTGGCGTGCTGCTGCGGGCGAACCGGGCTGCCGGGCGCGATCTCGCCGGCTGCCGGCGTCGTCAACAACGCGAACTCTGATGGGGTGAACGTCGCCCGCCTCCCGCCGCCGGGGCAGGGCGGTTCGGGCGGCGTGCCCGGAGCGGCCCGGCCATGCCCGCCGCAACCCGCCCGATGACGACCTTGTGCCGCGACTGCGGCGCCCTGTGGGCGCGGCCGCCGCCCGACGGGCGCTGCGGCCGGTGCGGGTCGCCGCGCCTTGTCAGCCACCGCGCGCTGGCCACACTCGCGGTCGCCCATGTCGACTGCGACGCCTTTTACGCCACGGTCGAAAAGCGCGAGCGCCCCGAGCTTGCCGACCGTCCGGTAATCGTCGGCGGCGGCCGGCGCGGGGTCGTCCTCGCCTGCTGCTATGTGGCGCGGCTCTATGGCGTGCGTTCGGCAATGCCGATGTTCAAGGCGCTGGCCGCGTGCCCGGAGGCCGAGGTGATCCATCCGAACATGGCCAAATACCGCGAGGTCGGCCGCGCGGTGCGCGCCCACATGCGCGAGCTGACCCCGCTCGTCGAGCCGGTGTCGATCGACGAGGCGTTTCTCGATTTGTCCGGCACCGCGGCGCTGCACCGGGCGGCGCCGGCGCAGTCGCTCGCCGCTCTCGCCCGCCGGGTCGAGACGACCCTCGGCATCACCCTGTCGATTGGTCTGAGCGACAGCAAATTTCTCGCCAAGATCGCCTCCGATCTCGACAAGCCGCGCGGCTTTGCCGTGCTCGACCGCAGCGACGCGCCGGCGTTTTTCGCCGACAAGCCGGTGGCGCTGCTGTGGGGGGTGGGCGCGGCGCTGCAGCGCCGGCTCGCCGCCGACGGCATTACCCTGATCGGGCAGCTTGCCGGCCTCGGCGAGCGCGAGCTCGCGGCGCGCTACGGCCGGGTCGGCGCGCATCTCGCCCGCTTGGCGCAAGGTGTCGACGACCGCGCCGTGCTCGCCCATATGCCGGCGCGCTCGATCTCGGCGGAAACCACCCTGGCGCAGGACGCGGCCGCGGCGGCGGTCCTGTCGCAAATCCTCTGGCCCTTGTGCGAGCGCGTCTCGGCGCAGCTCAAGGAGGCCTCGCTCGCCGCCGGCGCCGTCACCCTGAAGCTCAAGACCAGCGACTTCCGAGTGCGGACCCGTTCGCGCCGGCTGGCCGACCCGACCCAATTCGCCGAGGCGATGTTCCGGGTCGCGGCACCATTGCTCGCCGCCGAAGCCGACGGCGTCACCCGTTTTCGTCTGGTCGGGATCGGGGCCGACATGCTGCGCGACGCGCGCGACGCGGATTTGCCGACCCTGTTCGATCGCGAGCTCGGCCGGCCGCGCCGGCTGGAGCAGGCGATCGACAGCATCCGCGGCCGGCTCGGCGCCGATGCGCTTCGCCGCGGCCCTGGATCCAACGCCGAGGCGACCGCGGCCGAGGGTGCGTCGCGCACCGATCGCCGCAACCGCAGCTAGCGAGCTTGCCGACGGCGGCGGTCAGCAGGCCGGCTTGCCGAGAGCCTCGATGTCGTCAAGCGTCGCGCGGATCGAATAGTCGCCGTAGTCGATCACCATGTCGCGCGAGACGCCGTTGTCGAGCAAATCCATGCCGAGCTCGTAATCCGGCTCCTCGGCTTTGACGTCGACCGGGAAAAAGGCGAGCCGAATATGCCAGCCCTGCCGTTCGAGCAATGGGCTCAGCTTTGCCGAAACCGGCGAGGCGGTGCTCCGCGGCCCGATCACCGCCGAAACCTGGACCGCGTTCTCGTCGGTCGCACCGTCGAACACCTGGCGCGTGACAAAGGTCGCACCCGCCTTGGCCTGGTCGATCAGCAAAATCGTGTGCGCGCTCGGAAACAGCACGCCCGGCGCCAGCTTCAAGGTTTGCGGGTGCGGTTTCGAAAACACCGCGACCCCACCCTTGCCGGGCCCGTCGAGCCGCGCCTCGCCGCGAATCTCCTGATCGAGCTCGCCGTTGCGGGTTTGCCGCTGGTTGAACCGATAGCGCAGCCCGTCTTTCGATTCCCAGGTGACAAAGGTCGAGGTGACATCGACGTCGCGGCTTTCAGCATAGCGCATCTTGAGCCGGTAGCGCTGCTCGATCGTCCAGCCGTTGCAGGTTTCGCCCCATTCGTAATCCATTGCCCCGGTGGCGCCGACGACCCCCGAATCGCCGCGGGTGGAGCCTAGCTGCATCGTGTAGAGCGCGCGATGCGGTGCTATTTCGGCCGCCCCGAGCGGTATCGGCAGCGCGCCGGCAAGCCCCGCCGCGAGCACGACGAGACGCAGCGCCCGCGCGATCATCGGCGTACCCTTCCCGGGCGGCGCAATGCAAGCCCGCGCCAAACATAGGTCATTCGGTGTCCCCCGGTACGAAACGGCTCATTGCCACCCGCGCAATGCCGGCGGCAAAATTTTAGCGGCGAAGCAAGGTTTGCGCGACATCCGCGGCAGGCGGGCGGCATAGCCGCCGGTCAGGATTTCGGGCCCTTTTCGGAGGGCGGGACGACCCGCAGATGCAATTCGCGCAGGCGCTCGGGCGGGACCGGGGCCGGCGCCTGCATCAACAGGTCCTGGGCCTGCTGGTTCATCGGAAAGGCGACGACCTCGCGGATGTTGGGCGTGTCGGCGAGCAGCATGACGATCCGGTCGATGCCGGGCGCCGACCCGCCATGCGGCGGCGCCCCGTATTTGAACGCGTTGAGCATGCCGGCAAAACGGGCCTCGACCTCGGCCGCGGTGTAGCCGGCGATCGCAAAGGCCTGGTACATGATTTCGGGGCGGTGGTTGCGGATCGCCCCGGAGGACAGCTCGGTTCCGTTGCACACGATGTCGTACTGGTAGGCGAGAACGTCGAGCGGGTCCTGTTGCTCGAGGGCGGCAAGCCCGCCTTGCGGCATCGAGAACGGGTTGTGGCTGAACTCGATTTGCCCGGTCTCCTCGTTCAGCTCGTACATCGGGAAATCGACGATCCAGCAGAATCGGAAGGCGCCCTCCTCGATCAGCCCAAGCTCGTGGCCGATGCGGGTGCGCGCCTGGCCGGCCAGGCGCTCGGCCTCGGCCTTTGGACCGGCGGCAAAAAAAACGACGTCGCCGCCGTCCAGCCCCGCGAGGCGGGCGAGCCTGGCGACTTCCTCGCGCTCGAGATTGTTGGCGATCGGACCGCGCCCAACCACCTGCGGTTCGCACACCTGTCTTTCGGCCGCGGAGCCAAACTGGTCGGCGGCTTCGGGCTTGCCGCGCTCAAAGATGACGTAGCCCAGCCCGGCCGCGCCCATCTCGGATTTCGCCCACTGGTCCATCTTGTCGAGGAAGGAGGAACGCGGCCTCGATGCTGCTCCGGGAGCGGGAATGGCCCTGACGACTCCGCCGCTCTCGACGATGCGCCGGAAGGCCCGGAATTTGGAGCCGGCAAACACCTCGGAGACGTCGGCGATGACGAGCGGGTTGCGCAAATCGGGCTTGTCGGTACCGTATTTGAGCGCCGCGTCGGCAAAAGTGATGCGCGGGAACGGCGCCGGCGTAACCGGGCGGCCGGCGCCGAACTCCTCAAAGATGCCGTGCAGCACCGGCTCGATCGCGGCGAACACGTCTTCCTGGGTGACGTAGGACATCTCGAAATCGAGCTGGTAGAACTCGCCCGGCGAACGGTCGGCGCGGCCCGCCTCGTCGCGGAAGCAGGGCGCTATCTGGAAATAGCGGTCGAACCCGGCGACCATCAGCAGCTGCTTGAACTGCTGCGGCGCCTGCGGCAAGGCGTAGAACGAACCCGGATGGAGCCGGCTCGGCACCAGGTAGTCGCGCGCCCCCTCGGGCGAGCTTGCGGTCAGGATCGGCGTCTGAAACTCGGTAAAGCCCTGCTCGATCATCCGCCGGCGGATCGAGGCGATGACCTGCGCGCGCAGCATGATGTTAGCGTGGACCCGCTCGCGCCGCAGGTCGAGAAAGCGATAGGCGAGCCGCATCTCCTCGGGATATTCGGCCTCGGTGTTGACCGGGAACGGCAGCGGCTCGGCCTGCGACCGGATTTCCAATTCGTCGATCGCCAGCTCGACCTCGCCGGTGCCGAGCCTGGGGTTGACGGTGTCGGCGGAGCGCGCCTTGACCCGGCCGGTCACCGTCACGACACTTTCGAGCCGCAACGCGTCGACGGCCGCAAACAGCGGCGAGGAGGCGTCGATCACGCATTGGGTGAGGCCGTAATGGTCGCGCAGGTCGACAAACAGCAGGTGGCCGTGGTCGCGCTTGCGGTGAACCCAACCCGACAGCCGGGCCGGGTGTCCGGCGTCGGCAAGGCGCAGCTCGCCGCAGGTATGGCTCCGATAGGCGTGCATGGGCGGCAGATCGTCCGGATAGCGGTGCAAACGAGGGCTACACCGCACGGAATGAAATACTTGTCAAGGCGACCCCCGGGCGACGCCGGCTGTTACGTGCCCGGGGTGCGATTTGTCTCCCCTCAGCCAAGCGGATATGGTAGCCGCTCTGAACCGAGGGCCGGCGAGGCGAGTGCGTGAGCGACATCTTCCGCGAGATCGACGAGGAGCTGCGGCGCGACAACCTCTTAAAGCTGTGGTCGCGCTATGGCCGCTATGTCGTCGCCGCCGTGGTTCTGGCGCTGGCTGTTGCCGGCGGGTTCGCGGCATGGCGGTCCCACCAGCTCACCGAACGGCAGGCGCAGTCGGCGCGCTATGCCAGCGCCATGGCGCTGGCGCGCGCGGGCAAGAACGGCGATGCGGCGACGGTGCTCACGACCGTCGCCAGGGAGGGCGGCGGCTATTCGGCGCTGGCGTCCTTTGAAAACGCAGCGCTGCTGGCGAAGGCCGGCGACCACGAGAAAGCCGCCGCCGCCTATGACCGGATCGCCGAAGCCGGCGGGGTCAGCCCGACCTTTCACGGTCTCGCGGTGCTGCTGTCGGTCATGCAGCATACGCTCGACGCCGCCCCCAAGGCGGCGGTCGCCCGGCTGGCGCCGCTGACCGCCCCGCAAAGCCCGTGGCGGCCGACAGCGCTCGAGCTGACCGCCGCGGCGCAGCTGAAGCTCGGCGACGCCAAAGCCGCGCTCGCGATCTACAAGGGTCTCGCCGACGATCTCGCGGCGCCGCGCAGCCTGCGGGCTCGCGCTGCCGAAATGACGGCGGCCCTCGCCCCCTGATCCCGGTTCCTGGGCCACCGATGTTTCGCGCTGTCGTTGCCTTTGTGGTTGCCGGCTTCATGCTTGCCGGCTGCAGCTGGTTTGCCACCAAAAAGCAGCCGCTGCCCGGCGAGCGCATCTCGGTGCTCAGCCTCGACCGCCAGCTCAAGCCCGACCCGGCGCTCGCCACAGTCGCGATCAGCCTGCCAAAGCCGGTCGTCAACCCCGACTGGCCGCAGCCGGGCGGCTATCCGGACCATGCGATGCAGCACCTGGCGCTGCCCGACACGTTGCGGCAAGTTTGGAAGACCAGCGTTGGCGAAGGGTCGTCGCGCTACACCCAAATCCTGGCCCAGCCGATCGTCGCCGACGGCCGCGTTTACGCGATGGACGGCGGCTCGCAGGTCGGCGCCTACGACGCCGCGAACGGCAACCAGATCTGGCGCGTCGACGTAAAGCCGTCCGACGATTACGGCAACGGGTTCGGCGGCGGTCTCGCCTACTGGAATGGCCGTCTTTTCGTCTCGACCGGCTACGCCCAGGTGCGCGCGCTCGACCCGAAAAGCGGCAAGACGATCTGGAAAACCGGGGTCGGGGCACCCGTGCGCAGCGGTCCGACGGTGGCCGACGGCCGCGTCTATGCCGTAACCGTAGAGAACGAGCTGGTGGCGCTCGCCGCCGATGACGGGCGGCGGCTGTGGGCGCAAAACGGCATACCCGAAACCGCGGGGCTGGTCGGCAGCTCGAGCCCGGCGGTCGAAGGAGAGGTGGTCGTCGTCGGCTATTCGTCGGGCGAGATTTATGCGCTGACGATCGAAAACGGGCGGCCCCTGTGGTCCGACAGCCTGTCGTCGGCGGGTGCCGTCGATGCGGTCTCGGCGCTGGCCGACATTCGCGGCCGGCCGGTCATAGACCGCGGCCGGGTGTTTGCGATCAGTCACAGCGGGCGGATGGCGGCGGTCGACCTGCGCACCGGAGAGCGTGTTTGGGAGCAGGACATCGGCTCGAGCCACGGCGTCTGGGTTGCCGGCGACTACGTCTACGTGCTGTCCAACGACAACGAGCTCGTCTGTCTGACGCGCCACGACGGCAAGGTGCGCTGGCTGAAGCAGCTGCCGCGATACGAAAACGAGAAGGACAAGGAGGACCCGATCACCTGGGCCGGTCCGGTGTTGGGCGGCGACCGCCTGATCGTGTTGTCCTCAAACGGGTGGGCGCTGTCGGTCTCGCCCTACACCGGCGAGCCGATGGGACGCCAGCAAATGCCGGGCGACGCCTATGTCGACCCGGTCATCGCCAACAACACGCTCTATATATTGACCGACAACGGCGAGCTTTCCGCCTATCGCTGACCCGGCCGTGATCTTTGGGGCGCCGCCCGATGAGCTTTGCCGTCGCCATCCTCGGCCGCCCCAATGTCGGCAAGTCCACCTTGTTCAACCGGCTGGTCGGGAGCCGCTCGGCCCTGGTCGACGACACGCCCGGGCTGACCCGCGACCGCCGCGAGGGTGACGCCCATATCGCCGATCTCGGCTTTCGCGCGATCGACACGGCCGGCCTCGAAGAGTCCGCCCCAGCCACGCTCGCCGGCCGCATGCAGGCGCAGACCGAGCGCGCCCTCGCCGATGCCGATGTCGCCCTCTTGGTCATAGACGCTCGCGAGGGCGTCACCGAAACAGACCGCCATTTCGCCGGCTGGCTGCGGCGCGCCGGCAAGCCGGTGGTAGTCGTCGCCAACAAAACCGAAGGGCGCGCGCTGCCGGCCGGGGTCGGCGAAGCCTATCGGCTCGGTCTCGGCGACCCGGTGCCGATCTCGGCCGAGCATGGCGAGGGGCTGGCCGGGCTCTACGAGCGGCTCGTCCCGTTTTGCCGCGAGGGCATATCGCCCGAGGATGCGGTGGAAGATCAGCCGGCCGCGCCCAGGCCGCTGCATCTGGCGATCGTCGGCCGGCCGAATGTCGGCAAATCGACCCTGGTCAACCGCCTCCTCGGCGAGGACCGGCTGCTGACCGGCCCCGAGGCCGGGATCACCCGCGACGCGATCGCTGTCGACTGGATGTGGCGGGGCCGCCCGATCCGCCTTGTCGACACCGCCGGCATGCGCCGCCGGCCGCGGGTCGAGGGCAAGATCGAGCAGCTTTCGGTCGCCGACGCGCTGCGCACGATCCGCTTTGCCGAAACCGTAATCCTCGTGCTCGACGCGCTGCAACCGCTCGAGCGGCAGGACCTGACGATCGCCCGGCAAGTCGCCGAGGAGGGCCGCGCGTTGGTGCTGGCCGCGACAAAATGGGACGCGGTCGCCGACCGCGCCGCCGCGCTGAAGGCGTTGCGCGAACGGGCGGAGGTGTCGCTGCCGCAGCTTCACGGGGTCGCATTGGTTCCTGTGTCCGGACTCACCGGCCAGGGGCTCGACGCGATGATGGACGCGGTAAGCGCCGCCGACGCGGTGTGGAACAAGCGCATCCCGACGGGCGAGCTCAACCGCTGGCTCGCCGTCGTGCAGCAGCGCCATCCGCCGCCGCTCGCCGCCGGCCGCCGGCTGCGGCTCAGATACGTCACCCAGGTCAACACCCGGCCGCCGAGCTTCGCCTTGTTCGCCTCGAAGCCGGGCGAGCTTCCCGATTCGTACCGGCGTTATCTCGTCAATGCGTTGCGCGAGCAGTTCGGGCTTCCGGGGACTCCGATCCGGCTGATGCTGCGCCGCGGCAAAAACCCTTACGACGAGCACTGACTCCGACGTTTTTGCCGTCACCCGAAAATCGCGGAACAATTTTGTACCGTCGGGATTGCGCGCGCCGGCGGCTCGGATATTTCTAAACAGACGATCGGTTCAGGGAGGCAAAAGACATGTTGAAGACGATGACGGTTTTGGCATGCTTGGGTATCGCAGCGGTGCTGCCGGCGCAGGCGCAAACCATGGCCGCGCATCCCGCCGCGCGGGCTGCGGCGCCGGCGCCCGCCGGTCTTGCGGGCGGCCAGTTTTCCTCGGAGCCGGCGGCGAAGGCGCATTGTCCGGGCGATGCGATCGTGTGGGCCAATCTCGGCAACTCTAAGGCCTATCACGCGAGCGGCGACCGCTATTACGGCAAGACCCGGCACGGCGCCTACATGTGCCAAAAGGAAGCCGACCAGGCCGGCTTCCACGCCGCCGGTCATCGCGCCGCCAAGACCGCCGCGAAAAGCACGAGCCCGAAGACGACCCACTGAGGACCGGGGCGGCGGCACCGCTTCGCGCTGACCGGAGACCTCGTCGGCGTTTGCGGGTATCCTGCTGCGAATAGTCGGCACAGCCGGGAGACGACGATGTCGGGCGAGGTCATTCGCATTCGAGTGGCGCAGGGGCGCGAGATCGGCGGCTGTCTCGCCTTGCCGCAAGCCGGGAGCGGGCCGGGGATTTTGCTGATCCACGAGCCCGGCTTCGGCCCGGCGGCGAGAGCGGCTGCCGATCTCTATGCCGCCGAGGGCTATGCCGTGCTGTGCCCGGAGGCGCTCGCCGGCGCGGACGATGTCGCGGCCGCGATCGCGGCGCTGCGTCGCCGCCACGAATGCACCGGGAAGATCGCGGCGCTGGGTTTCGGGCGCGGCGGCGCCGGCGCGCTGCAGGAAGCGGCCGAGCAGCGGGTCGAGGGCGCGATCTGCTACGGCGTCCCCGGCGAGTTCGCACTTGGCCTCGCGCCGCGGATCGGCTGTCCTCTCGCGCTGCATTTTGCCGAGCACGACCCGGATGCGCCGGCGGAAACGGTCGCGCGTCTGAAGCAGGCCTTTGCCGGTCGGCCGGAGATTGCGATCCATGTCTATCCCGGCGCCCGCCGCGGGTTCGAGCAACCGGGCGGCGCCGATTACGACCGGGCGGCGGCCGGTCTCGCGCATTCGCGCTCGATCGCGCTGCTGCGCCGGGTCATCGGCCCGCGTTACGACCTCGAAGCGCTGTGGGAGGCGCATACCCGCTACGAGTTCGAAACCCGCGACGTCGCCGCGACTATGGCGACGATGGTCGACGACCCCTATGTCAACCACGTGCCGGTCATGACCGGCGGCGTCGGCGCGCGCGACCTCGCCCGCTTCTACGCCGATCACTTCATCCCGAAATTGCCCAGGGACACGCATCTGGTGCCGATTTCGCGCACGATCGGCGCCGACCGCGTCGTCGACGAGATGCTGTTCTGCTTTACCCACGACACTGAGATCGACTTCATGCTGCCGGGCGTCCCGCCGACCGGGCGCTATGTCGAGGTGCCGACGGTGGCGATCGTCGGCTTCCGCGGCGGCAAGCTGTGGCACGAGCACATCTATTGGGACCAGGCGAGTGTCTTGGTGCAGATCGGATTGCTGGACCCGAAGGGGCTCCCCGTCGCCGGCCGCGAGAGTGCCAGAAAGCTCCTCGACGAAACCCTGCCCTCGAACACCTTGATGACGCGTTGGGCCGAAAGCGCGCCGCAAGACAAATGAGCTGCCCGGCGGGCCATTTCTTATTGGAGAAATCTGCCGCGATGCATAGCTAACATCTTCTATGACGAGCACGGACGTCCTCCGCTTGCTCCTGACGAGGGGGTGGTACGAGGTTGCTCGGAGAGGGAGTCATGTTCAGCTTAAACATCCGCACCGTTCCGGGCGGGTCACGGTGCCGCATCCCCGAAAGGATCTTCCCATCGGCACCGTCAAGAGTATCGAACGCCAAGCCGGAATAGAGCTTCTGGATAAGCCAAAGTGACCAATTATATTGCCCTAGTACGGAAGGACCCGGACAGTGATTTCGGGGTGGATTTCCCCGACTTTCCGGGGTGCGTCAGCGCGGGCGCGACGGTTGATGAGGCCCGGCGGATGGCGCAGGAAGCCTTCGAGTTTCATGTTCGCGGCATGGTCGAGGATGGTGACGAGCTGCCGGTCCCCTCATCCCTGGACAGGGTCATGGCCGAACCCGCCAATGGTGACGTTGCTGAGTTTTTCTTCGTGACGTTGCCCGACGCGGCCGAGCCGCGCCTGCGCACCGGCAACGCGGGCCCCAAAAGGGCGTTGCGCCGATAGCGACGCCCTGGCCCGGGCCGCGAGAGCGCGAGAAAGCTGCTCGACGAAACCCTGCCCTCGAACACCTTGATGACGCGTTGGGCCGCAAGCACTCCGTAAATTGGCCAGCTAACAGGGTAAGCGCCGACTCCCGGTTTGAGAGTAGGAGAGGACCACACATATTTGATGCGTATCTGCGGGCGCACCTGCGGTTCCGGAACAAGGGCGAGCGTAAGCGCACGCGGTCCCAATTCCTCGCTTCGGAGCTTCAGCCGGACGCGGAGGCCTATGCAGCAGCAAGAGGGCCTGTTTAGATGACTGAACACGATAGCCGCTTGCGGTGATCAGCACGCTCGATACTCACGAACTGGTCAAGGACCTTAAGGCGTCCGGGTTCACAGACGAGCAGGCGGAGGCGGTAACTCGCGCCGTGAGGCTGGCGCAGGATCTCGACTTCTCCAACGTCGCGACGAAAACCGATCTGGCGCAGGTCGAGTTGCGATTGATCAAATGGGGGATAGGTGTCGGGGTCGCCGCTGCGCTGGCGGTGGGCGGCATGATTTGGACAGCGACGCAGATTCTGCTGCGCGCGCACATCTAGCCGGTTCGGAACGGTGGCGCTGATGCACCGTTTTGGAACCGCAACGTCGCGACGAAGCCGGTTTGCGCTTCGGCGGTCGTTGGGCATGCTGACGGGAGATGAAACCAATGGCAACGGTACCGGACAAGTATCTCGACCTGTTGCAGCAGAAGAAGGCGGTTGCCGGACTGGCGACGTTGATGCCGGACGGCACGCCGCAGGTGACGCCGGTCTGGTTCGATTACAGCGGCGGAAAGGTGCGGGTGAACACCGCCAAAGGCAGGGTCAAGGCGCGCAATTTGAAGCCCGGCGCAGCGGTGGCGCTGGCGATCATGGATCCGGACAACCCCTATCGCTATGTCCAGATCCGCGGCCGCGTCGCCTCCGCGACCGAACAAGGCGCCGACGCCCATATCGACTCTCTTGCCAAGAAATATCTCGACAAGGACACCTATCCGTTCCGCCAGCCGGGCGAAGTCCGGATCATGTATGAGATCGAGCCGTTGTCGGTCTCCGGCATGAGTTGATGATCGGCACGTCAGCCTCGCAATAGCGGCGCCAGCACGTCGGGGTCCGACAGCATCGGATAGTGGCCGGTGTCGATTTCGAGGTATTTGGCGCCGAGCTTGTCGGCGGTGCGGCGCTGGTGCGCTTCTCCCGGATTGGCGGCGCGACGGCAGCGGATCACCGTTGCCGGCCATGTCTGCGTCCAGAAGGTCTTGACCGACACCGGCTCTTCCATCGCGGCAATCGGGTGCGGCGTGTAGCGGGCGAGCGCAAAGGCGCGCGTTGCCGGCTCGAGATCGGCAAAGCTGCGGTTCTCGGCGTCTTCGCGCGACGGCCCGACCGATAGCGCGGTGGTGACCCGCGGGGTCGGGCGGCTGACGATCTGGGCGACGCGCTCGCCGTCGAAGAGCGCCAGCGCATCGACAAAGACAAGCCGCCCGATCCGCTCGCGCGCCAGCTCGGCGGCCCGGCACAACACCATCCCGCCGGAGCTGGTGCCGGTCAGCACGACATCGTTCAGATCTTCGTAAAACAGCAGCTCGGCGATTTCGGCGGCGTGGGTTTCGACGGTGATCCCCGGCCGCAGCGCCTGCCGCCGGTCGGCGCAGCCGTCGAGCGAGGGGGCATAGACGAGGTGTCCGGCGGCTCGCAGCCGCGCCGCGGTCGGCTGCCAGATCCAGCCGCCCTGATACGCCCCATGAATCAGCACATATGTCGCCATGTCATTCTCCTATTTAGCGCCGCACATGGTTTTCGCCGTGGCCGGGCTTGGCCCGGCAACCCACGCCTTAGCCCCGGCATGTCGGAAGTCGTGGATGCCCCGATCAAGTCCGGGCAGGGGGTTGGAGAACCGTCGGCGGCTTGAGCGGGGGTGTCCTTGGCCGTGGGCGAGCACGTCTTCAGCCGGGCTTGACCCAGGGCGGGTGCGAACCGGGATCGGGCTTCGGCACCACGATCGGGACCGCCGCCCGTCGTGTCTTGGCGGCGCCGTTCTGGACCGGCTTGATGTTGGCGCCGTCGAGCTCGACGTTGATTTCGAGCATCGAGGTTTCCCCCGAGCGGCCGACATTCACATGCAGCATGTCGCCGCGGATCTCGACGTAGCGGCCGACGACGTCGAGCAGGTCCTTTTGCAGGGCCGGCAAGAAATCCGGCGCGTTGGCGCTGGCACGCTCATGGGCGAGCACGATCTTCAGCCGGTCGCGGGCGACGGCGGCGGTATTGCGCCGCTCGGGAAACAACAGATCGAGGAGCCGCATCACGCCCTGCCGAACAGACTGCGGAAAAAGCTGCGGCGCTCGGGCTTGAGAAAGCGCAATTCGCGATCCTCGCCGAGCAGGCGGGCGACGGCGTCGAGATAGGCCTGCCCCGCCGGGCTGCCGTCGTCGAACACGACCGGGGTCCCGGTGTTCGAGGCTTTTAGCACCGATTCCGATTCGGGAATGACGCCGAGCAGCGGGATCGACAGGATCTCCTTCACGTCGTCGATCGCCAGCATCTCGCCTTTTTCGACCCGCTCCGGCGAGTACCGGGTCAGCAGCAGATGAACCTCGACCGGGTCCATGTTGTTTTCGGCGCGCCGCGATTTCGAGGCGAGGATGCCGATGATGCGGTCGCTGTCGCGCACCGAGGAGACCTCGGGGTTGGTGACGATGATCGCCGTGTCGGCAAAGTAAAGTGCCGTAATCGCACCGTGCTCGATCCCGGCCGGGCTGTCGCAGATGATGTAGTCGAAATTCTCCCGCAGCTCTTCGAGCACCCGCTCGACCCCGTCGCGCTTCAGCGCATCCTTGTCGCGGGTCTGCGAGGTTGGAAACACAAAAAGATTGTCGTTGCGCTTGTCCTTGATCAGCGCCTGATTGAGCTTGGCGTCGCCGTTGATGACGTTGATGAAGTCGAAAACGACGCGGCGCTCGCAGCCCATGATCAAATCGAGGTTGCGCAGCCCGACATCGAAATCGATGACGACGGTGCGGTTGCCGCGCAGCGCCAGGCCGGCGGCGACCGCGGCGGCGCTGGTCGTCTTGCCGACGCCGCCCTTGCCCGACGTGAGCACGATGACTTTCGCTGGCAAAAAGGCCTCCCCCTTCCCCGCGGCGGCGCGGCATGCCTGCGGCGCCGGCGGCGTTGCGGGCAGCGCCCGACCAGCGCCGCCCGGCTAATCATGAGCGTCAATTGCGGGTGATGGTCAACCGGTCATCGACGAGTGCGATCTGCACCGGCGAGCCGCGCTCATCCGGCGGCATTTGCTCGCTGACGAGATAACGCCCGGCGATGCTGACGAGCTCGGCCTCGAACCGGCTGCAAAAGATTCGCGCCTCGGCGTCGCCCGAGGCCCCGGCCAACGCCCGCCCGCGCAGCACGCCGTAGACGTGGATGTTGCCGTCGGCCATCAGTTCGGCGCCGGGGCTGACCGCCGCGGTCACGACGAGGTCGGCGCCGCGCGCGTAGATTTGGGAGCCCGACCGCACCGGCTGGGTGACGAGCAGCGACTTCGCCGGCGATATGCGCTCGGGCTGCCGCGCCGGCGGCTCGGGGGCTGGCTGGGCGGGGGACGGGGCCGATTGCGCGGGCGCCCGACGCGGCTGTGTCGAATTTGGCGCAAAGCTCGCGAGCCCCGCCGCCGCCGCCGCCTCGACCTGCGCCGGCGTGGCATTCTGCACCCCGACCACGGTCAGCGTGTTGCGGCGCAGCAGGTCGCTGGCCTCGGCAAATTCGTCGGGCGCGGTAAAGCCGGCCGTGTCCCTGAGGTCGAGCACAACCGGCGCGTTCAGGAAAAAGCGCGGGCTGCGGCCGATCTGCTCGGCCAATTCTGCCTCGAAGGCGGGGTCGCGCAGCAATCCCGCGCGCACCACCATGACGGTAAACACCGCCCCCTGAACCAGATTGCCCGCCATTCCCGAATCGATGCCGTCCGCCCACGGTTGCTGTCCGGGGTTATCCCCAAATCGAGCCGCCCGCAACGAGTTTCGCCGCGAGGTGCTGCCTCGGTCGGCATTTCCGCATCCTGACCCGTGCCGGCCGCGTGGCTCAATCGTCGGCAGCGCAGGTTGCGCCCCAAACCGCACCAAATGCGGCTGGCGCTTTTTGCCCGCACATCGCTCCTGGAAGTGCCGCAGCGCCCCCTAAAGAGCATGACCCGAAAAGAATTCCGTATGGTCGGACAGTTGGCGTCATTCCCTCAAAAGCGGGAACCCAGGGGCAGAAGTTGGGCGCTCGCCCCCTGTTCCAGGCCAGAGCCCGCCCCCTGTTCGGGCCAGGGGCAAGCTCTGGCTCGAACGAGCTGGCAAGCTCTGGACCCTCGCTTTTGCGGGAGCGACGGTAAGCTGCCACCATCGTTCGTTTCATTTCGGGTCACACGCTAAGATTGCGACCGCTATTAGGCAAAGTCTTCGCTTTGTCGGATAGGCTGCGACCGCTTGACGGCTTCGCAGGTCCGCGGAATTGCCTATTTTCCGTTTTGCAACCGATAGCGGAGCCAAACCGCGCCGCCCTCCAACACCTCGGTGCTCGCCAAGGTCATCGAACGGATCGGCGCCGCGATGCCGGCATCCTGGCCGCTGGAGTCGAAGATGCTCGGGGCACCCTTCGCCCCGTCGATTGCGGGGCAGATCGCAAGGCTGATCTCGTCGATCAGACCGGCCCGCAGAAAGGCCCCGTTCGACCCGCCGCCGCCTTCGAGCAGCAGGCGTTCGAGCCCGAGCTCGCGGTTCAGGATCTCGAGCGCCAATCCGAGATCGAGCTCCCGCTCGCCGGCGAAGATGTAGGAGACGCCGTCCCGGCGCAGGCCCGCCAGATGCGCGTCGCAGACCCGCTCCGTCAGCACCGTGACGATCGGGTCGCCGCCGATCTCGGACCGTCCCCAGGCGATCCTGCCCCGCGCATCGAGCGCTATCCCGTAGGCGGCGGCATCGCGCCGGGCGAACCAAGGTTCCCGCGGGAAGGTCTGGCCGGTGCGGTCGGGGTAGGAATTGGCATTGGCGTATTCGCTGCCGGTCACCCGGCCGATCAGCCACGAGCCGCCGCCGAGCTCTTCGTGCAGGCGCTCGAACAGCCCCGGCATGCGGTTCGCGGCGGGCCGCCACCGGCTGCCGAGGATGCGGCCGTCGACGCTCGCGTTCATGTGGCAGATTACATAGGGCTTCATTTCTTCACGCGACAGTTTCGGACCGGATGCGGTCCGAAGCTTACGCTCCCGCCGACGGCAAGGCAGCGCCGAAAATGGATTTCGACCGGCAGAGCTCGGCTAGGCCTCGCCGACCCTTCTCAACCCTCTTCCCCACTGGGGGAGAGAGAAGGGTGAGGCGGGTGCTCTTCCCCGATGCGGCCTCACGCAAGTCTGTTGACTCGGTCCGAACTGTCTTTCACCGTCCGCGTGGTGTTTTTCATCTTCGGACCGCACACGCCATGAGCCCTTTGGCCATGAGCCCGTTGGCCATGAACCCGTCGGACGCCGCGTGGCGACAATTGATCTCCGCGATGCACGGGTCCGGCCGCAAGGCCGCGCTCGCGATCACCGGCGGCGGCAGCGGGGCGGTCGGCGAGCTGCTTCGCGTTCCCGGCGGCTCGCGGCTGTTGATCGAAGCGCAGATTCCCTACGACGCGCAGGCGCTTACCGCGTTTCTCGGCTCGACACCCGCGCAGGCGTGCAGCGCCGAGACCGCAATCGCGATGGCGCAAAGCGCACGGGCGCGCGCCGTCAGTCTGGCGCCGAGCACCGGCGTTGAATTGGGCGCCGACCTGGTGGGCCTGGGCGCCACGGCGGCGCTGGTCAGCGACCGCCCGCGCAAAGGCGAGCATCGATTTCACATCGCCTTCGCCAACGCCGCCGGCCCCGACGCCGCCGGCGCGCACTGCACTGGCGTCCTGGCCAAGGGCCGGCGGGATCGTGCCGCCGAGGAAGACCTCGTCTCGCGCGCGATCGTCCTGTGGCTCGCCCGCGCCTGCGGCATTGCCGCACCCTCGCCACAGAGCCTCATCGATGCCGACGAACATTATGCGGAGACGGTTTATGCGAAGACGGCCGTCGCCGCCGCGGATGCGATCGATCGGCTCCTGGCGGGCGACGTCGATCGCGTCACCGTCCAGCCCGATGGCCAAATGACGCTGTCGGCGCCGCCGCCCCTGTTGCTGTTCCCAGGTTCTTTCAACCCATTGCACGAGGGACATCTATTGCTGGCGCGGGTCGCCGAAGAGCTGCGGCAGCAGCCCGTGGCGTTCGAAATCTCTGTCACCAACGTCGACAAGCCGCCGCTGGCGGGCGAGACGGTGCGACGCCGGCTCGCGCAATTTGCCTGGAAGGCGCCGGTCGAGCTGACGCGAGCGCCGACCTTTGTCGAAAAGTCGCGGCTGTTTCCGGGGACGACGTTTGTCGTCGGCGCGGACACGGCAGAGCGGCTGTTCGGGGCGAAATATTATGGCGATGACGAGGCTCGAATGCACGCCGCACTCGAGGAAATCGCCAGTTCCGGGGGCAGCTTTCTGGTGGCCGTGCGCATCGACGCGGCAGGCGGCGTGCGCGCGCTCGCCGACATCCCGGTGCCGCCGCGCTATGCCGATCTCTTCACCGAAATCCCCGAGCACCGTTTCCGCCTCGACACCTCCTCAACCGAAATTCGCGCACGGGGAAGAGCCGTCGGTAATTCCTGAAGCGGCGGCCAGACAATCTTGAATTGGTTTAACGAGGCGCTACGTATGCCCTGAGCCACCAGGAGGAAGCATGGCTGTCGCTGGGGCGTCCGATGGTGGCGCTTCCGCAGAGCAAGCTCACCGAATCGCGGAGCGGTGGAGCGCAAGCAAAGGGACCGGGTGGACTGTCCGGGCTGTGAGCGGTGCGGGTAAGACGGCGACCGTCTTCATCATCGATACACCGGATGGCGAGCGGGCTCTGAAGCTCTATGAGCCAAGCTTCTCCCAGGGAGGCGAAGGGGAAATTCAGCGGACCCGGATCGATCAGCAGTTACAGCTAAAAGATCACAACTGTACGTCCCTGGTTTCGGTCTTCGACGGCGGCGTATTTGAAGATCGACTGTTCCTCTTGATGAGCAGTGCCCCTGGGCAGGAGTTAGAAAAGAGATTGAATGCAATTCCGAGAGACAGTATCCGCGGAATTGTCGATCAGATCGCGCGAGCTGTTATATTCCTTAGAGGCAAAGACCTTTGCCACAGGGACATCAAGAGCGCTAATATTTTTATCTCTAATGATTTTACACATGCAATGCTGTTAGACGTATCAGTAACCAGAAATATTCATGATCCAGTTGGCATCGGAACCGACCATGACAACCAGCTTCCAATCGTAGCTACTGCCCGATATTCGCCACCCGAGTATTTGTTCCGCCTGTTGGACTCGGGCCCCGAGTTGTGGCACGCCTTGGACGTGTATCAATTGGGTGCGCTGCTACATGATTTGATCATGCGCGAGCCTTTGTTTCAGGCTGAATATCTAAGTTCTAGTGAGAATCGCTATAGATTTGCCTGGATAGTAGCCACGGTGGACCCAGAAGTCCACGCGCGTGATGTCGACCAGGATTTAGTTTTTTTGGCGCGCAGAGCGTTGGACAAAAATTGGAGTAGACGTTCTGGGTTGCGGCTGGCGGATTTCCTGGCTGACGCGGATACAAGGCGCAGTCATTCCCTACAGTTGCTTGGACTTGGAGGTGTTACCCCGCCACCCCGGGCGGATACGAATAACGCCGCGACGGTACGGCGGCGGGTCATAGAGGTGGCACGCGAGTTGGAAACCGGAATGCTCGAATACCTGCGGGGCCGGGGTGTGACGGCACGGCACCGGCCTGATGGCGGCGACGATGACGAGTCCCGAAGGATTGAGTTCTCGTGGACGAGATCGGACGATCCTGCCGGACCAGGACCTGGAAAGGCGGAGACCGTGCTATGCTTGGAGCTGCGGGCCGAAAGGACGGGAGCCAGGCTCGCGTTCGGAGGTAAGGCGACGCTTCGCACCGAGGTTGACGGAGCCCCGCGTGACACCGAGGTCGAGATGCCTCCTACGCAGGATGGGGAAGGCGCCCAAAGTCGCATCTTGGAGGGTGCGGTTGCCGCGCTTGAGCATTTAGCAGTCGATATATCGCGCGCGAATTAGACCGAGAATCGTTTATGTCACTCTGGTGGGCTCGTAAAGAACAGCTTGATCCGCATCAGATCGACCTTATCGAGAACCTACCTCTCGGCCATAACCACTTGATATTAGGACCACCGGGTTCGGGAAAAACAAATATTCTTCTCCGACGAGCTCAGTTTGTCCGTAGTCAGGAGCTACCGAACGTCCTTGTTCTTACGTTTACACGTTCTTTGACTGAATTCGTTAAAACGGGGTGCTTTGACACACAGGGGCGGGAGATATTTCCACAGGCGTTGGTTACGACGGTAGAAGTCATGGATACGATCACTCTACCGGCAGCACGGAAAGGACCTGCCGGTGCAAGTTGGCGATCTGCCAGCTTGGAAGGCCCAACTTGCAACCGAAGGTATGGACTTAATAAATCAAAACAAATTGCCCCGTTACGATGCCATTTTCGTCGACGAAGCTCAGGACTTGGTGCCGGAGGAAGTAGGATTCCTGCGGCAATGGGGGAAGGTATTGTTTTTCGTCGGGGATGACCGGCAGAAAATCTATGGATCAGCATCTGGACTGAAAGCTATTCGGGAATCTCTTTCGGACATCGCAGAACGGAAACTGGAATTCCATTATCGTATCGCCCCCGAAATCTGCCGGGTCGCGGATCGGCTCTTGCAGGTGGATGGCGGTCAAACTTTAAAATCCACCTGCCATTACGACGGCCCTCGACCCGGTACGATCTTCACGCATGGTCCGCGCAGTGCAGAGGACCAGCTTCAGTTATGCGCCTCCACGTTGAAGGACCAGGTGCGCGTTTACTCCGACTACATCGGGCAGGGAGATCGCCTTGGGGTGGTGGTCGCGAGGCGCGACGACCGGGAGCGCGTACTGGGGTATCTGGAATCGGACCCTGATCTGCGAGGGAAGGCGAAGATCATCCGCGCGAGGGGTGACCAGGACGATCGGGGGTATGATCCAGCATTCCATCCGGATATGCCGATATGCATCCTGACAATACAAGGCTGTAAGGGACTGGAGTTTAGGGCACTACATTGGCTATTTTGCTGAGGACCTTAGCTATCATCACACACTTGAACACTACTACATGTTGGTTACCAGAGCGAAGACCCGTCTCGACATATACTACACCAGAAAGCTACCGCCAGAAATTGCACGAGCTCATTCCGCTCCGCAAACCTCGATATGGAAATCATAGATGGAGAGGGATCAATATTCCTATACTGAGGCCGCAGAACCCGAGCTAAACGAGTTGGTGGTCGGGCGTCGTGCGGGTCACGCCGTACACCTGTATGGCAGCATCCCTGCCTCCCGGCTCCGTAGCGGTGTGACTGGCGTCGTTTGGCGTGAACCTTCTCGCTCAGATGGGGTCGTACAGCCAATTGTTTTGGTGGCTCGGGAGGAAGATCAGAAACGCTTGTGCGGCCGGTTTGCGCAACTTCGGAGCGATCTGTCCCCCCTCACCACATGGGCGCATCTGCTACGGCCAGAGCATTTCGAGTTGGTTCGCGGGCTGACCCGCGAGGCCGATCTGAACGGATATCAAGCCGCTTGGACCGGTCTGGCGGTAGCTGAGGCGTTGCTTCTGTCCGAACGGCCGATAGCCCAGCTTCGAGTAGCTGCCTGCTTTGCCACCCAAACCTTCGCAGTAGCTCGCGGGAAAGCCCTGTGGGATCGGGTCCCGACATCTGAGATCGCGGAACGGTTCGATCTCGCCAATCGACTGTTTCGACACAGCGAGTTGCGCCACGCTCGGCTCCGTGCTGTCCTTGAGCCTATTTGGACTGTGCTGTCGACCGCTGCGTCGTCAGACTTGCACGGTCGGCACGCTGAGCTTGCACCCTTAGTTTCGAGTCTTCGGCGACTTCGAGATTTTCGTGAGCGTATACGAGATCACCAGAGCGCTCAGCGAGAGGAAGATGCGTGGTATTTTGTCGAACCGCTTCGTGAGCTCGCCCCAGAAGCGCAGATATTCACCCATCTTTCAAAGATGGCGCCTGAACAACGGCTCAAGCAATTCGACAAGCTGGTGCTTGCTTTGAATGAGCACGAAACCGAGGCCGCAGGACCCCGAAGAGGGTCACTCGCATTTTTGGCCGGGTACTTGGCAACAGTAGCGGCCGGGGGTGCGCCAAGCCTTAGCATAGCGGAGGTTCATTCCAACCAATTGCCCGAAATAACCGCCTGGGCCTACGTTCTGGGTGGGGTCGGTGAGCCGGTGATCTGGACTTCGAGCTTCGATGGCCTAGGTAAACTCGTCGCGCGGGAACTAATGCGTCCGCTCCGACTTGACGATGCACCGACCTGCGACGTGGCACTCGACGAAGCAAAGGTCTTGGTCGATCCGCAACTATCTGATCCTTTTGTCCATCTTCGCCTTAAACAATCGAGACTCGTCACGATCTCCCTTTTACCGGGCGTCAATATCGCGGTTCCGCTTACTGAAGCCGCCACAGCTCAGGAACCGGCACGCGCCGAGAACACGCGAAATGTCTCGACTGATGCTCGGCCACGAATCCGGTCCAACGAAGATGCAGTGGCGAATTTAGCCCATCTTCTTTGGCCGTATCTCGAACCTCTAATTGATAAAATGCGCTACCAATCTCAGGTCACCTCTAATTATCAAGCGCGAGATAAGCGAAACCGAAACCGCTCAAGGGGCTCGCAATCTGGTCTCCCGCTCGAACGTGAGGACGAAGCTGAGAGATGAAATAAGCCCTCGGTTGACCGCGACCACAGTTAAATTAATTTGGCACCCAGGCGGCGGCTCGGAACCCAGGCTGCGGACCGGATCTCGCCGAATTCGCGGGGGATTTTGCGCCAGGAGGCGCCGGCGTCGTCGGTGACGTAGACCTCGCCGAAGAGGGTGAACGCCACAATGCGGTCGGGGTCGGCGGGGTGGGTGGCGAGGCCCCATAGGGTGGCGTTGGGCTCGGTCGGGAGCGGCAGGGTCTCCCAGGTCTCGCCGAAGTCGGTGGTGCGGAGCACGTGGCCCTTTTCGCCGGTCGTGGTCTCGCCGCAGCCGGCGAACAGCACGCCCGGATCATCGGCCTTGACCGCCATGCCGCGGGCATAGGGCAGCGGCCATTTCTCCTTGATGCCCAAGGGCTGCCAGGTCTCGCCCAGATCGCTGCTGACAAACATTTCGCGCGCCGTGCTGGCATAGATGCGCTTGGGCCGGGTCGGCGCGATCGTCACGGCGTGAATGTCCGGGTCGTACAAGCCCCCCTTGAGGTGCGTCCAACTGTCCCCGCCGTCCATGCTGCGGAAGACGCCGTCGATTTCCACCCCGGCCCAGACCATACGATGATCGTCGCGGTCGACGACGACGCTGGTCACGAAAGGTGTGCCGATCGAGCATTCCGTGGCGAGGTCTAGAGCCAATTTCTCCCAGTGCCGTCCACCATCTCGCGAGCGATAGACCCCGGCCGGGCGCGTGCCGGCAAAGAGAATATCGGGATCGACCGGGTCGACGGTCAGCGACCAGATCGTCGGCAAAGCGCCATTGGCGCCCTCATTGGCGCCCCCGACGCATTCCCACCGCGCGCCGCCATCGCGGCTCGCGAACAAGCCCGTGTCGCCGCCGGCGAGAACGGTACGCGCCTCTTTGGGATGGGCGACCAGCGCCTGGATGCGGCTGTTGAGCGGGAACGGGGCGCGATGCCGCGTCCACGAGGTTCCGGCATCCGGACTGTGCCACACACCCCAGCCAGCCGTGCCCAGACAGATGCTGTAATCCGCTGCCATACGCCGCCTCCCCTCGTCTCAGCCCCTGCGTCACCGCGCAAGCGAGAAACATCGTACTTTGCCCGACGGTCCCACAACACATGGAACTGGCGCTAGTGTCCTGATCGAGAAGTTCGCGGTATCACCCGTCTCGTCATCCCGACGAAGGTCGGGACCCACTGCGACCGTAGGTACCGGCCTTCGCCGGTATGACAAGAAGACGTCGTATAAACCGACAAACTTCTAAACCAGGACACTAGGAACTCACCGTCGCTGGCAACAGCTCTTATCGATCCAATGCATCGCCCTTGACACTCGCGAGCACGGTCCCACGTCTTCCGGGCTGGATAGGCGTAGATACTCTTATATCTCCACCAATGCCAACACGATGTTTCTGATCGAGGAGAAAGCCCGTGTCCGAGACCAACAAAGACATCGCCGTCACCTTCTACAAAGCCGTGATCGACGGCCGGGTCGAAGATGCCTTCCGGCTTTACGCTGGGGCCCCCTATCTTCAGCACAATCCGCTGATCGAAGACGGCATGGAAGGCTTGAGGAAGGTCGCTACCTGGCTCACGGATGCCCACTGCGAGATCAAGCGTGTCTTTGCTGACGGCGATTACGTTATTCTTCACAGTCATTGGCACGGCCTGTCAGATAATCCTCGTGGAGAGGCGGTGGTGGACATCTTCCGCTTGGAAGGCGGCAAGGTTCTCGAGCACTGGGATGTGATCCAACCGATCCCGGAGACCTCGGCCAACGCCAACACGATGTTCTAGTGCACTGACGCATTCTGAAGATTCACTTGGTGACCGCAGACCAATGCCCACACTAAAATCCGACCACACCGGCGAAGGCCGGTGCCCACGGTGGAAATGGGTCCCAGCCTCCGCCGGGAAGGCAAAAAAAGGGCCACGAGTTTGAATCACCCGAATGCATCTGAGCACTAGTGGCGCGAGGCCAACGCTTGATACCCGCCCTCTTTCGTCATTCCCGCGAAAGCGGGAACCCAAGCAACCGCTTCGTCGCTGGCCCTGGGCCCCCGCTTTTGCGGGGGTGACGAGGAAGCAGGAATGGGTACTATCTGTCTGCCTCGGACCACTTCGCCCTCAAGCGCACTCGCGGAACTCGGCTGCCAATCCCGCTTCCTTCTTTTTTCAGATTTTTTCAGATGTCGCGGACGTGCGGCAGCACCTTGTTGCCGAACAGCTCGAGCGCTTCCATCAGCTCGTCGGGCGCATCCGAGCCCGGGGTCTGGAACGACAGATCGACGACGCCGCACCCGATCTGCTCGCGGGCTTCTTTCAGTTGTGCGACGATCTCGTCCGGCCCGCCGCAGAAATTGATCGGCAGCGCCCGGTTGACATTGGCCGGCCGCCGCCCCTCGCCGGCGACGTTGCGCTGGTCAAGCGCCAACAGCCCGGCAGCGACCCCGGCGTTCAGCGGGAACACCGCCTGCCGCGGATACTGCGCCAGTGCCTGCTGCGCCTCCTCGTCGGTCTCGGCGATCAGGATGTTGGCGCGGTAGATGATGTGGTGCGGCTCCGGCTGCCAGCCCCAGTGCTGGCATTGGTCCTTGTAGTAGCCGGTTACCTTGCCCATTGCGTCGTAGGGACCGAACGACACGCCGAGGCCGACATGGTTGCGCGCCGCGAAGTCGCTCGCCTCGCTGCTGGTGCCGAGGGCATAGATCGGCGGCAGCGGCTGCTGCAGCGGCTTTGGCCACACCGACACGGTGCGGTAATGGAAATGCCGTCCCTGCCAGCCGAAGGGTTCAGGTTCCTTCCAGGCACGCAGGATCAGCTCCATGCCCTCATCGGTGCGCCCGCGCAATTCCTCGGGGTTGAGGTCATAGGTCAGCATCTCGTTGGTGGTGCCGCGCAGCATGCCGACGACGAGGCGGCCCTCGGCCATCGTGTCGAGCATCGCCATTTCCTCGGCGAGCAGCACCGGGTTGCTCTGCGGCACGATCGGACCCAAGAGCGCGATCTTGATGTTGTGCACGTGGGAGGCGATGTAGGCCGCGGCGATCGGCAGCGACGGGGTCAGGATGCGCGGCGAATAATGGTGCTCGGAGACGCTGACCCAGTCGAAGCCTAGCTCCTCGGCATACCGGCTGCGCTCGACCATGCCGCGAAAAGCGCGCGAGCCCGCCTCGCGGTCGTAGCCGCCGGCCGGCATCGGCCATTGCCGCGGCAGGTTCGAGGGTGCGTCGTAGCGGCCGGTTTCGAAATACGAGACCTGCATGTTGGCGCCTCCCGGGTTCAGCGGGTACGGTTGCCCCGTTCAGCGGGTACGGTTGTAGGGATAGTCCTCGCGCGCGCCCGCGCCCAGCCGCAGCCCGTCCGGCAAAGGCGGGCGCTGCGTCTGCAGCTTGGCGTGGGCGTCGAGCGCCGCCTGGTCCTTCCACAATTCGAGCAGGACCAGCTTGTCGGGATCGAGAACGCTCTGGAACACCTCGAACTGTTCGCAGCCGGCGTCCTGCCGCGAGACCTCGCAGCGCGCCTTCATCGCCTGCGCGAGCTCGGCGCCATTGCCGGGTGCGGCCTGAAACGAAACGACGAGCCGGACCGCCATGGCCTTTCCTCCCGTGCCCCTAATCTGTGTCGACCAGTATCATGACACGCCCGCCGCCGCGTCAAGCGCGCCCAGGAATGACCGGTTTGGGGCGGGCGCCGACCGTCGCAACGCACTGTTTCGGCAGCGCCGACCCCAGCTGTCTCCCGATTCTACGGGAATTTGAAGGAAAGTCATCGTTCAGCGACGGTGATCCCCGATCCGCCGCCAGATGTTGGCGGGGGTGGCAGGGCCGGCGAGATCGCTCACACCGAGGGGGGCGAGGGCGTCGAGGATGGCGTTTGCGATCGCCGGGAAGCCGGCAACCGCACCCGCCTCGCCGCAGCCTTTGACGCCGAGCGGGTTGGTCGTGCAGCGGGTGTTGTTGAAGCCGAGTTCGTAGGACGGCAGGTCGTCGGCGCGCGGCAAGGCGTAGTCCATAAACGAGCCGGCGACGAGCTGACCCGATTGCGGGTCGTAGGCCGCGTGCTCGAGCAAGGCCTGGCCGACGCCTTGCGCGATGGCGCCATGCGCCTGCCCCGCGGCGATCATCGGGTTGACCAGCACGCCGTAATCGTCGACCGCGGTATAGCGTGCGAGCGTCGCCCGGCCGGTGTCGGGATCGACCTCGACCTCCGCGACATGGGCGCCGTTGGGGAACGTCATCCACTCGCGCGTCCAGGCGTAGTAGGTGTCGAGCGGGGCGCCCTTGTCGCGGGCGACCGCGGCGATTTCGAGCAGGCGCATCCGGCGGTCGGTGCCGATGACGACAAAGTCGCCATTCTCGAAATGGATGTCGGCTTCCGCGGCTTCGAGCGCCTCGGCGGCGATCCGCGTGCCCTTGGCGATGATCTCGTCGGAGGCGCGCCAGATCGCGGTGCCGCCCATATAGGTCGCCCGCGAGCTGCCGTGGCCGCCGCCGATCGGGATCAGATCGGTGTCGCCCTGAACCAGCCGGATGCGCTCGTTCGCCAGCCCGAGGCGGTCGGCGAGGATTTGCGGAAAGGTCGTCTCGTGGCCCTGGCCGATTGTCTGGGTGCCGGTGATCAAGGCCACCGAGCCGTCGGCTTCAAACCGGATGTCGACATTCTCGCTCGGCGAGCCGCCGGTCGCCTTGATGTGGTAGGCAAAGCCGAGACCGCGGAGCTTCCCTGACGCCTCGCTCGCGCGGCGCCGCGCGGCAAAGCCGGCGACATCGGCGCGGGCGAGGGCCTGGTCGAAGGTCTCGGGAAAGGCGCCGCTGTCGACCTTGTTGCCGAACGGGTTGGTCATCGGCATCGCCGCCGCCGGAACGAGGTTGATGCGCCGCAATTCGGCCCGGTCGAAGCCGCATTCGCGCGCGGCCCTGTCGACCAGCCGCTCGACGATGTTGACCGCCTCGGCAAAGCCGGGGCCGCGGGTGACCCCGATCGGCGCGGTGTTGGTCAAGACCGCGGCGACGCGCAAGGCGATTGCCGGGATCCGGTAGACCGTGCCCGGCAGGTGGACATACTGGAAGGTCTGCACCCCGCCGGCGCTGACGAGGTAAGCCCCGACATTGGCGGTGCTCTCGACCCTGAGCGCCAGGAAACGACCCTGCGCGTCGAGCGCCAATGCCGCGTCGGCGACGTGGTCGCGCGCCTGATGATCGGCGAGAAAGACCTCGCCGCGGCTGGCGATCCATTTGACCGGCCGCCCGACCCGCTTTGCCGCCCACGGGATCAGCACGTGCTCGGGGTAGATGAAGTTCTTGGCGCCAAAGCCGCCGCCGACATCGGGGGCGACAAACCGGACGGCGGTTGGGGGCACGCCGAGCGCGCGGGCCGCGTGGTCGCGGGTGTTGTGGATGCTCTGCGCCGAGACGTACGCGGTGTAGCGGCCGTGCTCCGCATCCCACAAACCGACGATGCCGCGCGGCTCCATCGGATTGGTGACGATCCGGTGGTTGTCGAGCCGCAGCCGGACCACATGAGCGGCCGCGGCAAACGCCCGCTCGACGGCGGCGCTGTCGCCGGTCCGCCAGTCGAAACAAACATTGCCCGGCGCTTCGGCGGCGATCTGCGGCGCGCCGGCCGCACCCGCGGCATCGGTCGTCGTCACCGCGGGCAGCGGCACATAATCGACGGCGACGAGCTCGGCGGCGTCGAGCGCCTGGGCGCGGGTTTTGGCGACGACCACCGCCACCGGCTCGCCGGCATAGCGGACCTTGTCGGCGGCCAGCAGCGGCTGCGGTGCAAACGCGAACGGCGCGCCGGTCTGGGCATTCGCGGCCGCGGTCGGGAGCAGCGGGCCCAGCCCGTCGGCCCGCGCATCGGCCGCGGTCAGCACCGCGAGCACGCCCGGCGCCGCCTGTGCGGCGCTCGCGTCAATGGCGTCGATTCGCGCATGGGCGTGCGGCGAGCGAAGCACGACCGCATGGGTCAGGGCGTCGAAGGCGAGGTCGTCGAGATAGGCGCCGCGCCCGGTCAGAAAGCGCAAATCCTCGCGCCGCTTCGGCCGGTCGCCGATGACGGAGCGCATCTCGCTCATTTCATTCCTCTTTGCTCACCTGCGCCCGCAAACCTGCGCCCGCGGCATCGCTTTGGTCCAGGCGTTTGTCGGACCAAAATCGACTGTGCTCCGCCGTGGGCCGATCGGAATTTGCGGTGTCTGCCCGATCTGAGATCAAATCGGCGATCATCCTTCGCGGCGAAATCGAGGACGGACATGGGAACCGACCCGGCCGACCGTGCATCTGCGGTGCTCGAAATCGATATCGCGGGCATTGTCGCGAACTGGCGCTTTCTGGCGCAGCGGGTGGCTCCGGCGGAGTGCGCCGCGGTGGTCAAGGCCGACGGCTACGGCTTGGGCGCCGCGGTCGTCACCGCTGCGCTGGCCGCGGCCGGATGCCGGCGCTTTTTTGTCGCCACCCTCGACGAGGGGATGGGTTTGCGCGAGACCCTCTCGGAACCATGCGAGATCGCAGTGCTCAACGGGCCGGTGCCGGGTTCTGCCGAGGAGTTCGCCGCAGCCCGCCTTGTCCCGGTGCTGAACGCCCCCGGCCAGATCGCCGAATGGAAGCACCTTGCCGCGGCGCGCGGAACTTTGCCGGCGATGCTGCACCTCGACACCGGAATGGCCCGTCTCGGCTTGACCGCGCGCGAGTTCGATCGCCTCGCCGACCACCTCGGGCGGTCGGGGACGATCTGCTGGCGGGCATTGCTGAGCCATCTCGCCTGCGCCGACGAGCCGGCGAACGAGCTGAACCAGGAGCAGCGCACGCGTTTCCTTTCGGCGCGATGCCGCCTCGGCGGCGTGCCGGCGAGCCTGGCGGCCTCGTCCGGTATCTTTCTCGGTCGCGAATACCATTTCGATTTTGTCCGGCCGGGAGCGGCGCTCTACGGCGTCAATCCGCAGCCGGGCCGGCCCAACCCGATGCGCCAAATTGTCCGCCTGAAGGCGCGGATCCTGCAAGTCCGCGACGTTGACGCCGGTCAGCCGGTTGGCTACGGTGCGACGCACGTGATGGCCGGGGCGGGCCGCTTGGCGACCGTCGCGGTCGGTTACGCGGATGGTTGGCTGCGCTCGCTCAGCCGTCGCGGATCTGGCCGCATCGACGGCGTCCGTGTTCCGCTTCTCGGTCGGGTCTCGATGGATCTCGCAGTCTTCGACGTTTCCGCCGTAGACCCGTCGGTCGCGCGGCCCGGCGGCTTTGTCGAGCTGTTGGGTGACGAGCACGGAGTTGACGCCGCCGCCGTCGATGCCGGAACCATCGGCTACGAGATCCTGACCGCGCTCGGCCGGCGCTATCATCGGGTTTATCGCGGCGCTTCTGGTCTGCCGTCCTTATGCTGAAAGCCCTCGCTTCGATCGGCGCCGCCTTTCTCGGCTTTCTCGCGGCGACCGGGCAGATTGTGATCTTTGCGTTGACGGCGTTGGCGACGGCGTTCTCGCCGCCGTTTTATCCGCGGGTGATCCTGCGCCAGATGCTCGACATCGGCTATTTCTCGCTGCCGGTTGTCGGGCTGACCGCGATTTTCACCGGCATGGTGCTGGCGCTGCAATCCTACACCGGGTTCAGCCGCTTTGCCGCCGAGAGTGCCGTGGCGACCGTCGTCGTGCTGTCGGTTACCCGCGAGCTCGGCCCGGTGATCGCCGGGCTGATGGTCGCGGGCCGCGTCGGCGCCGCGATGGCAGCCGAGATCGGCACGATGCGCGTCACCGACCAGATCGACGCGCTGACCACCCTCTCGACGGACCCGTTGCGCTATCTGGTGCTGCCGAGGCTGCTGGCCGGGCTTGTCACTCTGCCTCTGCTCGTCGTCGTCGCCGACGTCATCGGCGTCTTTGGCGGCTATCTCGTCGGGGTCTACAAGTTCGGCTTCAACCCCGCGGCCTATCTCGCCCGCACCGAGCAGTA
This sequence comes from uncultured Alphaproteobacteria bacterium, assembly GCA_963712825.1. Taxonomy (GTDB): domain Bacteria; phylum Pseudomonadota; class Alphaproteobacteria; order ATCC43930; family CGMCC-115725; genus AP-15. The sequence continues at coordinate 671,409 of CAVQJP010000016.1, read as the reverse complement.
TCTGGAGACGAGCGATGTCGTCTCCGGCCTCGTCAAGGCCGCAGTGTTTGGCTTTATCGTCGCGCTGATGGGCTGCTATCACGGCTACAACTCGCGCGGCGGGGCGCACGGCGTGGGCCAGGCGACGACCTATGCGGTGGTTTCGGCGTCGATCCTGATCCTCGTCTTCGACTACGGCATCACCCAGGCGCTGTTCGCGCGATGAGCGGGTCGGCCGGCGCGCCCACGCCCAAGATTGCGGTGCGTGGGCTGCACAAATCTTTTGGCCGCAACCGCGTGCTCGACGGCCTCGACATCGATTGCGCCGCCGGCGAGAGCCTGGTCGTGATCGGCGGCTCGGGCACCGGCAAGTCGGTCATGGTCAAATGCATTCTCGGTCTGCTGCGACCGGACGCCGGGTCGGTCGCGATCGACGGCGCCGAAACCGCACGGCTGCGGCGCCGGGCGCGCGAACTGCTGTTGCAGAAATGCGGCATGCTGTTTCAAGGCAGCGCCCTGTTCGACTCGCTGCTGGTGTGGGAGAATGTCGCGTTCGGGTTGGTCCAGGGGCGCGGCATGGAGCGGGATGCGGCGAAACAGATCGCCCTCGGCAAGCTCGGTGCCGTCGGGCTCGGCCCGGAAGTAGCCGAGCTGCGCCCGGCCGAGCTGTCCGGCGGCATGCAAAAGCGGGTGGCGTTGGCGCGCGCGATCGCAGCCGATCCTGAAATCATCTTTTTCGACGAGCCGACAACCGGTCTCGACCCGATCATGGCCGACGTGATCAACGACCTCATTCTCAAATGCGTGCGCGAGCTGGGCGCCACCGCGGTCTCGATCACCCACGACATGGTCAGCGCCCGCAAGATCGCCGACCGCATCGCGATGATCCACAAGGGGCGGATCATCTGGCACGGGCCCGCGGCCGAGATCGACCGCTCCGGCAACCCGTTTGTCGACCAGTTCATCAACGGGCGGGCCGACGGGCCCATTCACATGGAGGTGCGCGCCCTGTGACCGCGCTCGCAATTTCGCGCCGGTTGCGGGGGGGTTGAGCCGATGGCCCGGGGGCAGCCGCGCTATGCCTGTCAGCAATGCGGTGCGGTGCACGCCAAGTGGACCGGCCGCTGCGACGGCTGCGGCGCCTGGAACAGCCTGATCGAGGAATTGCCGCGCGAGGCGGTGCCCAAGGGGTTGAAGGCCGGCGGCGGCCGCGCGCTCGGCTTTGTCGGGCTGACCGGACCCGGCATGCTGCCGCCGCGGCGGCGCACCGGCATCGCCGAGCTCGACCGCGTCTGCGGCGGCGGGTTTGTGCCGGGCTCGGCGATCCTGGTCGGCGGCGACCCCGGCATCGGTAAATCCACACTGCTGCTGCAGGCCGCCGCCGCGATCGCCTCGTCCACCGGCAGCGATGGCAAGGCGCGCGCCGCCTACATCACCGGCGAGGAGGCGATCGACCAGGTTCGCCTGCGCGCCGAGCGGCTCGGCGTCGCGCAGAGCCCGGTCATGCTCGCGGCGTCGAGCAATGTGCGCGACATCCTCGCCTCGATCGACAGCGACGACGCGCCCGATCTCGTCATCGTCGATTCGATCCAGACGATGTATCTCGACACGCTCGACAGCGCGCCTGGCACCGTCAGCCAGGTGCGCGGTGCGGCGCAGGAGCTGATCCGGCTCGCCAAGCGGCGCGGGTTTGTGCTGGTGCTGGTCGGCCACGTCACCAAGGAAGGGCTGATCGCCGGGCCGCGCGTGCTCGAGCACATGGTCGACACGGTGCTCTATTTCGAAGGTGAACGCGGGCACCGCTTTCGCATTCTGCGCGCGGTCAAAAACCGTTTCGGCGCCACCGACGAGATCGGCGTCTTCGAGATGAGCGACGGCGGCCTGGTCGAGGTGCCGAACCCGTCGGCGCTGTTTCTCGGCGGCCGTCATGGCGCCGATGCGCTCGACGAAGAGGGTCAAGGCGCTGCCGCCGCGCCGGTCAGCGGCTCGGCGGTGTTCGCCGGCATGGAAGGGACGCGGCCGGTGCTGGTCGAGGTGCAGGCGCTGGTGGCGCCGGCCGTGCTCGGCACGCCGCGGCGCGCGGTCGTCGGCTGGGACGGGACGCGGCTGGCGATGATCACTGCGGTGCTCGACGCCCGCTGCGGCCTCGCGGTCGGGGCCAACGACATCTACCTGAACATCGCCGGCGGGTTGCGGATCGCCGAGCCGGCGGCCGACCTGGCGGTCGCCGCGGCATTGCTCTCGGCGCTGAGCGAGACGCCGGTGCCGGACGACACCGTCGTCTTTGGCGAGATCGCGCTGTCGGGCGAGGTCCGCCCGGTTGGTCACGGCGAGGCCCGGCTCAAGGAAGCGGCGAAGCTCGGCTTTGCCGGAGCCTGGATGCCGCGCCGCTCCGGCCGCAAGCCGCGCGAGGCCGGGCTCGCGATCGTCGGGATCGCCCAGTTGAGCGATCTCGTCGCGCGCCTGTCTCCAAAGCGCGCGCCGCTGCGTCGCGAGCGGATCGGGATCGCCTCGTGAACCCGGTCGACCTCGCGGTTCTCGCCGTCATCTTGTTGTCGGCGCTGTTCGCGTTTGCCCGCGGCTTTGCGCGTGAAGCCCTGTCGATCGTCGCCTGGGGCGGCGCCGCGCTGATCACGCTCTACGGGTTCCATTATGTCGACGGGATCGTCGCGAAATTTGTGACGACACCGCTGCTCGCCGATCTGATCGCCGGCGCCGGGCTGTTTTTGGTGTCGCTGATCGGCTTGACCATCCTGACCGGGTCGACCGCCCGCTTTGTGCAGTGGAGCGCGTTGACCCCGATCGACCGGACCCTGGGGTTGATCTTCGGCGTCGCTCGCGGCGTGGTGCTGGTTTCGATCGCCTATTTTGTGATTGACATCACCCTGCCGCCGACCGACCGCCCGGCCTGGCTGCGCGACGCCAGGAGCCAGCCGCTGCTCGTGCAAGGCGCCGACATGCTGCGCGGCGTGCTGCCTGCTTCGCTGCAGGTAAAGAGCGCGTCGGCGGTCGACGACGCTCAACGCACTTTCGGAGAGGCAAAGGCGGCCCATGACGCGATCGGGGCGCTGTCGAGCCCGGCCGTCCCGATCCCGCCCAGGCCGCAGGACGTCCCGGCGCCGAACTACAAACCGGCCGATCAGCGCGAGCTGAACCGGCTGATCGACAACGCGCACTGAAGGGGTGCGGCACGGCCGCACACTCGCATTCGGAGACCCGCGTGACCATGTCAGTTGAAACGACGCGAGGATCGCCGATGCCCGAGACCGATCCCGTCGGCCCTGCTTCCCCGAGCGCCGGGCTGCCCAACGACCATCCGCCCGACACCGACCACCTGCATGAAGAATGCGGGGTGTTTGGCGTCTACGGGCATCCCGACGCTGCGGCTCTCGTCGCACTCGGCCTGCACGCGCTGCAGCATCGCGGCCAGGAAGCGGCCGGGATCGTCGCCTATGACGGCGAGCAGTTCAACGCGCATCGCGGCATGGGCCAGGTCAGCGACAATTTCAGCTCGAAGGAGGTCATCGCCCGCCTGCCCGGACACGCCGCGATCGGCCATGTCCGATATGCGACGACAGGCGAAGTGGCGATGCGCAACGTGCAGCCGCTGTTCGCCGATTTCGAATTTGGCGGGCTCGCCATCTGCCACAACGGCAACCTGACCAACTCCTACCAATTGCGCCGCCGGCTGGTGCACCGCGGCAGCCTTTTTCAGTCGACGAGCGACACCGAGGTCATCGTCCACCTGATCGCGACGAGCCTGAAGGAAACCGTCGTCGACCGGCTGATCGACGCCTTGCGCCAGGTCCAGGGCGCCTACTCGCTGGCGGCATTGTCGCAGGACGAGATCATCGGCGTGCGCGACCCGCTGGGCGTACGCCCGCTGGTGCTGGGAAGGCTCGGCGAGGCCTGGATACTGGCGTCGGAAACATGCGCGCTCGACATCATCGGCGCCGATTTCGTGCGCGATGTCGAGGCCGGCGAGATCGTCATCATCGGCGCGGCTGGGGTCAGGAGCCTGATGCCGTTCGGCCACCGCGAAAGCCGCTTCTGCGTTTTCGAGCACATCTATTTTGCGCGGCCCGACAGCGTCGTCGAGGGCACCAGCGTCTACGAGGCGCGCAAGCGCATCGGCCGCGAGCTCGCCCGCGAGAGCCATGTCGACGCCGACATCGTCGTGCCGGTCCCGGATTCAGGCGTGCCGGCCGCGCTCGGCTATTCGCAGGAATCGGGAATACCGTTCGAGCTCGGCATCATCCGCAACCATTACGTCGGCCGCACCTTTATCGAGCCGACCGACCAGATCCGCCACCTCGGCGTGCGCCTCAAGCACAATGCCAGCCGCGCCAACCTCGCCGGCAAGCGGGTCATTCTGGTCGACGATTTCGATTGTGCGCGGCACCACCTCGATCAAAATCGTCGAGATGGTGCGGCGCGCCGGCGCCCGCGAAGTCCACATGCGGATCTCAAGCCCGCCGACAACCCATCCCTGCTATTACGGCATCGCCACGCCGGAGCGCGACCAGCTGCTCGCCGCCCGCTACGACGTGGCCGCGATGGCCGACTATATCGGCGTCGACAGCCTCGCTTTTTTGTCGCTTGACGGGCTCTACCGCGCGATGGGCGCGGCGCGGCGCGACCCGCTGAGCCCACGCTTTTGCGACGCCTGCTTTACCGGCGACTACCCGATCCCGCTAGTCGACGCCGAAAACGGCAAGGTCTCGGTGCAATTATCGCTGCTGGCCGAGCCGGCCTGAACATCGGGATCGACGACCAAGATGGGCCCGACCGCGTGGTCCGGCCGCTCGCATGTCCGGAGGTGATGTCATGCGTGACCTGCCACCGATCCACCCAGGAGAGCAGCTTCGCGAAGAGTTCCTGAAGCCGTTGGGCCTCACCGCGTACCGATCGGCCAAGGACATCGGGGTCCCGGTGACGCGGGTGCAGGCAATCCTTGCCGAGCGGCGCGGGATCACCGGAGATACGGCGCTCCGACTTGCTCGGTATTTCGGGACGACGCCGGAGTTCTGGCTCAACATGCAGCGTGGTTACGAGCTGGAAACCGCCGCCGCCGCTTTGGGCTCCAGGCTCGATACTGAAGTCAAGCCGCTTGCAGCCTGACCCGCTCTGCGTAGCCGAGCAGCGCCGGTCGGTTGCGAAATGGAATCGCCGGGCGAGCCGGTGAGCGGGCGGCTGGCCGGCAAGGTCGCGCTGATCACCGGCGCCTCGCGCGGGCTTGGCGCCGCGGTGGCGCTGCGCTTCGCCGGCGAAGGAGCGCATGTGGTGTTGGCGGCGCGCACCGTCGGCGGCCTCGAGGAAGTCGACGACGCGATCCGCGCGGCAGGCGGCACCGCCACCCTCGTCCCGCTCGATCTGCGCCAGCCGGCCAAGATCGACGAGTTGGCGGCGGCTCTCCTCGACCGCTACGGGCGCCTCGACATTCTGGTCGGGAATGCCGGCGCGTTCGGCATCTTCTCGCCGCTCGGGCACATTCCGCCCGAGATCTGGGCCGAAGTCATGGATGTCAACCTGAACGCCAACTGGCGTTTGATCCGGGCGATGGACCCGTTGCTGCGGGGGGCGCCCGCCGGCCGTGCCATCTTTGTGACGAGCGGGATCGGGCGCGACACCCTCGCCTATTGGGGACCCTACGCGGTCAGCAAGACCGGGCTCGAAATGCTGGTCAAAATCTACGCCGCCGAAATCGCCAAGACCCGCGTGCGGGCCAATCTGGTCGATCCCGGCCCGTTGCGCACGAGGCTGCGCGCCCGCGCCTTCCCCGGCGAGGACCCGAACACGCTGCCGCCGCCGGAAAGCGTCGCCGATCTCTTCGTCGATCTCGCCTCGCCCGAATGCATCCGCAACGGCGATCTCGTCGCCGCCGCCGCCAGATAAGAAAATTGAGGGTCGTCGGCTCACTCGCCGGTGCGGCGACCGGCGACGCTGATCAGCGCGTCGAGACGGTCGGGGGCGGCGAGCAGCTCGCCGGCCGGCCCGGAGAATACGACAGCACCACGGTCGAGAACGATCGCCTGCTGCGCCAGCTCCAGTGCGAGGTGGGCGTGCTGCTCGACCAGCAGCAATGCCAGCTCGTCTTCGCGCTTCAGCCGGTCGAGGCCGGCGAGGAGCGTATCGACGATGACTGGGGCCAACCCTTCGAGCGGCTCGTCCATCAACAGGACGGACGGGTTGCCCATCAGCGCCCGGCCGATCGCCAGCATCTGCTGCTCGCCACCCGAAAGCTGGTTGCCGCGGTGATGCCGGCGCTCGGCGAGCGACGGGAAGAAGTCGTAGACCCGGTCGAGCGACCATCGCCCCGGCCGCCCGGCGACGAGCAGGTTCTCCGCGACGGTCAGCGACGCAAAAATCTCGCGCTCCTGGGGCACAAAGCCGATGCCGAGCCGCGCCCGGCGAAACGGCGGCAGGGCCGCGATCTCGCGGCCAGCAAAGCGGATCGAGCCGGCGCGCAACCTCGTATGGCCGATGATTGTGGCCAGAAGGGTCGTCTTGCCGACCCCGTTGCGGCCGAGCAGCGCCAACGTCCCGCCCGCCGGCAGAGCGAGCGAAATCGCTTCCAGGACGATGGTCTCGCCGTAGCCAGCCGACACGCCCGCCAGGACCAGACCCTCGGCGGCATTCCCCGGAGCGTTCACCGGCGTGGCCGTTCCCCGAGATAGACCTGCCGCACCCGCGGGTCGGCGGCGATCTCGGCGGGCGGCCCTTCGACCAGCACGCGCCCCTGCACCAGCACGGTGATCCGCCGCGCCAGACGAAACACCAGATCCATGTCGTGCTCGATGATCAGGAGGGCGATGTCGGCGGGCAGGCCTTCGACCGCCTCGATGATGCGGGCGCTTTCGCCTGACGGCACCCCGGCCGCCGGCTCGTCGAGCAGCAACACCTTGGGCGCCAAGCCGAGCGCCACCGCGAGCTCGGTCAACCGCTGGCGGCCGTAGGCGAGGGTGGCGACCGGCCGCAATGCCTCGTCGGCGAGACCCATCCGTTCGAGCAGAGCGTAGGCCTCCTCGATCGCGGCGCGGTGATCTCCGGCAGCGCGCCAAAGGCCGCCGCCGAGGCCGTGGCGCTCGCAGACGGCGAGGGCCACGTTTTCGAGCGCGCTCAGACCGCGAAACAGCTGGGTTATCTGAAAGGTGCGGACGAGACCGCGCTTCACACGTGCCGCCTGAGACAGCCCGGTAACCTCGGCGCCGTCGAGCAGAATGTGCCCGGCGCTCGGCGACAAGGCGCCGGTTACGAGATTGACAAAGCTGGTCTTGCCGGCGCCGTTCGGTCCGATCAGCGCGTGCCGCGCGCCGGCATCGAGGCGAAAATCGATCGCACTGGCGACCGTAAGCGCGCCAAAGCTCTTGCCGAGCCCCCGCGTTTCGAGCGCCGGCCCGCTCATCGTGGTCGGCGACTCCGGGATCGTATGCGATCGAAGAGGCCGAGGACGCCGCCGCGGGCGAAGGTGACGAGCAGTACCATCAACAGGCCGATCCAGAAATACCAGTAGACCGGGTCGATCGACGAGAACCGGTCCTGCGCGATCATGTAAAGGGGGACGCCGATAAAGGCGCCGTAAAGGCGGCCGACGCCGCCGATGATCAGCATGATCAGAACCGCGCCCGAGCGTTCGAGACCGAGCGAGTCGAGCCCGACAAAGCTCGTCGTCTGGGCGATCAAGCCGCCGGAAACCCCGGCCAGCGCCGCCGAGATCGTGTATGCGGTCAGCCGCCGCCTCGTCACCGGCGCGCCGATCGCGTGCATGCGGCCCACGTTTTCGCGGATGCCGGTCAATGAGCGGCCGAACGGCGAATGCACGATCCGCCGCAGCACGAGCCAGCACAAAAACAGCACCGCGAGGGAATACAAGAACGCGGTCCGGCCATAGAGGCCGAATTCGAACCGACCGAGGAGCGGCCACACCTGCATTCCCTGCAGCCCGTCGTCGCCGCCGGTAATCCCGCTCGCCTTGTTCGCCGCTTCTTGGAGCATCGCGGCGACGACCAAGGTCTGCATCAGCAAAGTCAGCCCGGTGCTGCGCAGGATGACGAGACCGCTCAGAAACCCGACCACGGCAGCCGCCGCGCCCGCGGCGAAAAGGCCGGTGACGGGCTCGCCCCAGCCATGCGCCGCGAGAAGCCCGGCGGCGTAGGCGCCCGTGCCAAAAAACGCCGCCTGGCCCAAGGTCACGATCCCGGCATAGCCGAGCACCAGATCGGCCGAAAGCGCGAACAGGATGGTTGCCAGAATTTGGCCGGCAAGCGGCAAATAGCCTGGGAAGGCAAAATAACTGGCCAGCGCGGCGAGCCACGGCGCCGCCTCATAGGCGCGAAAGCGGTGGCGGCGGGCAAACGCCGCGACCGCGGCTGGCCCCGGCGCGGCGGCGCCCGCTAGGCGCGCCCGAACAGACCGCGCGGCCGCCACAGCAGGATCGCCATCGTCATCGCGTAGATGAAAAAAGCGCCGAATTGCGGCGCCATATATTTGCAGGCGCTGTCGGCGACTCCGACCAGCAACGCCGCCAGAAACGGGCCGCGGATGTTGCCGAGGCCGCCGATCGCGACCACGATCAGAAAATAGACGAGGTTGTCGAGCGCGTAGCCCGGTGCGATCGTGATCAACGCCGCGCCGAGCCCGCCGCCGAGGGCGGCCAGCCCGCAGCCGAGCGCAAAGGTCAGGCTGAAGAGCCGCGACGTGTCGATGCCGACCGATTGCGCCATCCGCAGATTGTCGACCGCGGCGCGGATTTTGGCGCCGAACCGGCTGCGCTCGATCCCGAGCCACAGCGCGGTCGCCAGCGCTGCGCCGCAGACGATCAGCAGGGCGTCATAGGCCGGGACCTCGCCAAAGCCGAGGCGCAAACCCCCGCTCAGGCCCGGCGGCAGCCGCAGCGGCTGCTCCAGCGGCCCGCTAAGATATTGCGCCGCCGCCCCCGACATGAAGACGAGCCCCATCGTCAGCAACACCTGGTCGAGCTCGTCGCCGCCGTAGAGCCGGCGGTACAGCAGCCGCTCGATCGGCAGGCTGGCTGCCGCCACCGCCGCCGTGGCCGCGGCCAGCGCCGCCGGCAACGGCAGACCGTAATGGTTCATCGCAGTGGTCACGACATAGCCGCCCGCCATCGCGAACACGCCATGCGCCAGGTTGACAAACCCCATCATCCCCATCGTCACCGACAGCCCGACCGAGATCAGGTACAGCACCATCGCAAACGCGACGCCGTGAACGGCAACGCTGACGGCAGCGGAGAGGGCGTTGTCCATGCTGGTGGGTGACGCAAGGGTCAGCGGCAGGCGAACGAAGCTCGCGCAACGCCGCAAGAAAAGCAACATGACCGGGCGGAGCCGGGCGCGATCGGAGAAAGCTCTTCGGGTGGCGCGCCTGCTCGTCTATTCCGCGAGGACACGAGTTGCCCCCGAAGCGGGCAATCTGCGCTGCCGTTGCGCAAGCTTGGCCGAAATCTGCGAGCGGTGTGCGGGCCCAGCGCGTCTCCGCTTCTGGTGTGCGGGTTGCAAGTACTGCCCCCAAGCGGCCCGGCCGCTCTCATCGTCGCGGAGATTGGTCGATGACGAAACGGATGCATCTCGCGTTTGACCTCTCCTATATCCACATGGAGGGGCGCTGGCGGATGCCCGGCGCCTGGCCCGGGCGCACTTATCCCGATGTCGGTGCCTTCGAGGAGATCGCTCGGCTGGCCGAACGCGGGCTCTTCGACATGCTGTTTTCGGGGGACGGAACCGGGGTGCCCAGCACCTGGACCGAGAGCCGCGACGCCGCGGTGCGGTGGGGCGTCAGCTGGCCGCGTCAGGATCTGGCGCCGCTGGCGGTTGCGATGTCGCGGGTGACGCGGCATCTCGGGTTTGGCGTCACCTATTCGACGACCTTTATGCATCCCTATTATCTGGCGCGGCTGTTCAACTCGCTCGATCACGTGACCGGCGGCCGCATCGCCTTTAATGTCATCACCTCGACCCGGCGCTCGGACTACGCCAATTACGGCTTTGACGAGATCGTCGACCATGACGAGCGCTACGACCGGATGGAAGAGTTCATCGACGTCTGCCGCGCCTTGTGGGACAGCGTCGAGCCCGAGGCGATGCTGTGGGACCACGAGACGGGTATGGTGGGCGATCCGGCCAAGGTTCACGACGTGGCGCATCGCGGCCGCTTCTTCACCGTCAATGGCCCGCTGAACACGCCGCCCTCGCCGCAGGGCCGGCCGGTGCTGCTGCAGGCGGGCGGCTCGCCGCGCGGGGTTCGCGCCTGTGCCTATGTCGCCGACATGGCCTTTGGCGCCGACATGCCGCTGCCGCTGCAGATCGCGCAGCGCAAGGCGCTGGATGAAGCAGTGGCGGCGCTGGGGCGCGACCCGCAGAGCATGGGGATCGTGTGGCAGCAGCCCTGCGTCGTCGCCGAGACCGAGCGCGAGGCGACGGCGCGGCGCGAGCTGCTATTGTCGGCGATCCCGGCGGAGGGGGTCGGGGTCTATCTGTCGCACAATGCCGGCTATGATTTTTCGACCTTGCCGGAGCGGTTCACGCTTGGCGAGCTGCACCGCGAGATCATCGCCAGCCAGGCGTCGCCGGCCGGGTTTGTGCGCGAGCTGGTGACGCGGTTTGGTGCCGCAGCCGAGATGACGCGCGCCGAGTTTTTCGACTACGGCCGGCGGTTTGCCACCAGCTATGAGCGGACAGTGGCCGGGACCGCATCGCAGGTCGCCGATTACCTGGAGGAAGTGTTCGAGGCGACCGGCAGCCGCGGCGGGTTCATGTTGGGGCATGTCGTGTCGATGCCCGGCGACCTGGCCGCGATCGTCGAGCTGCTGGTGCCGGAACTGCAGCGGCGAGGGCGCTTCCGCCGCGAATATTCCGGCCGCACCCTGCGCGAAAACCTGTTCGACGATCAATGACGCCGGGCCGATGCCGGCCTGGTTGCCCGAGCTATTTTTGCGGGTTCAGCTCTTTCCGCGGGTCCTTGACCATCGGGATCGTCTGGATCTCGACATCGGCGAGCTTGCCATCGACCTTTTCAACCCGGCGAATATAGCCCTCGAGTTTAGGTGGGAAGCATCGGAAGAATACCAATATCTTAATTCGTCCTTCGCGCGAAAGCCAGCATTGTAATAAGGCGATATAGATGCGAGCTGTACAGCGAATTTACATGTTAAGGTGGTGTGGGCTGTAAGAGACTCTGGTGTACCCATCCGACCGGCGCCTGCTCACCAATCCGCACCCACGCGCCCTGCCGCTCAAACACGTTCAGCCTCTTCCCTACGCGCTCGTGAGCGATCACCGGTGATGTAGCCGAAGGTTCTGCGCGGACGTTCGCGTCTACACGGTAAATGTATGCAATTCCCTTTGAGTTCGACTCAATCAGCGGCGCTCGATGCGGTGCGTCGGCCTGCGGCGGGATAACACTAACAGGAACTGAAGCGGCCGGCGTCTCCGGCTGTAATAGTGATCGAAGCGCAGGTTGGAAGTCAATCGGATACCTAGTAACATAGCCAATACCTGTGGCGAGCACTGTTATAATCATGACGAGCGCAACGAAGTCAAAAACCAGCACACGCGGAGCGGAAACGAAAGCCTCTATCGACTGCGCCGGTGGCAAGGCCGGTAGCGTGTCGGTGTCGTCAGGTTCGTCATCCGAGGGCGCCATCAGCGGCATTCGCGAGTGGTCCTTGCTGCGCTCGGCCAATGCGGCCACCCCCTTTTGGTAGTCTGCAAGAGCGTGAAAAAAGGTGATCGCACGCGAGTAGGCGCTGAACTCATAGACTTCATACAATCCTGTTGCGCTACGAAACTCTATTTCCGCGTATAGTGCGATTGGTATTTGATAATTCCCGGCAAAGCGTCGGTCGCGTGAACCATCCTTGTTCGCCTTCTTCCAGGTTTGTCCGATGATCTCGCTGTCAGTCGGAATACCTTCCTCTTCGATAAACCTTGACTGGGAGCATTTCACTTGAAGTTCACGGACGTCGATGAGAGCAAAATCGCTGCCTCTGCTGCGCATCATCACGAATCCGGGGTAAATGTAGATGTCGTTTCCGTTAGCGTTTGTGAAGTATAGCGCCTTGTAGTTTGTATCGATAATCTCAGACTGCGAGAAATTGAGCCTAACAGGCTTCCTAGTGACGCTATGATCGGCAGTGGTACGCTGTACGAGGCGGTTCGTGGCAATCGAAGCGGTGATGTCCCAAATTTTTTGAGAACCAGCCAAATCCTCGAATGCCAGCACCAACGCCGCATAAGCGCTAAGGGTTGGTTGGTCGAAGGCGAACTCGATTTCGACTGAGCAGCCAGCAAGCTTCCGGCGCGTATCGTCGAGGGTCGCCGCAGCGACCGCGACACGCTCTGCCAGCTTCGGAATAGACCTCGTCGTGAACAGGCGGACGATAAACCACTTTGCGCATCGGAGCCGGCGCTCCTCTTTTCGCAGAGCGAGCGCATCTGCCGACACAGCTGCGCTCAATTCGACGTGCGTTACCGCAGCCTCATTGATGAGTTTTTTTAGTTCATCGAATCCGACGCTCGTCAACGTACTGACCGGCGCGCTCCGGATTGCACCGGCGTGGGAGACATCCGGATAAGTTTCCGGTGCTGAAATGGGCTCTGGTCTCAGTGATCCAGCAGGATGCTCGCTGGGGCTGTCGTCGGGCGGTCGGATTGGTGACTTGGGCCATCCGTCCGCGCTGGGTGTTATCCGCTGTCGGTACGAAAGTCCAGTTCCGGGGATGCCGAGGTTCACATAAGTGCCCCTGCCCCCGAGCGTGACGCTAGCGCCCCGCACGCCAATAGTGGTGCTAATGCCCCCGCGGCTAAAGTTTAGGCGCACGCCTGGGAAGAGCTTCAGCCGTCTCTGGAATTGAAAGCCCATTCTTGGCCGTCCCGCGAACGATCGAATGGAACAGTTTTAGGGAAATATTTTTATATATATCAGATGATAGAATTACTTCGCCGGGTTCATCTCTTTCCACGGGTCCTTGACCGTCGGGATCGTCTGGATTTCGACATCGGCGAGCTTGCCGTCGACCTTTTCGACGCGGCGGATATAGATGTTCTGAACGATGTCGCGGGTCGCCGGGTCGATCGCGATCGGGCCGCGCGGACTGTTCGGGTCCTTCCACGTCTTGAAAAAAGCCATCGCCTGGTCGGCGGTAAAAGTGCCCCTGGTCGCCTTGACCAGGTCGAAGATCATCGCCATCCCGTCCCAGCCGTCGACCGAGAAGAAATCCGGGATCGACTTGTCGCCATAGGCGCTCTTCCAGAGGGCGCGAAAGGCGGCGTTGGCCGGCCGTTTGGCGTCCGCCGAATAATTCCCCGAGGTGACGAGCCCCAAGGCGCTGTCGCCGATATTCGGCAATTCCTCGTCGGGCAGCAGATCCTGGGTCGAGGTGATGTTGATGCCCGCCTGGCGCAGCCCGAGGTCCTTGGCCGCCTTCATGATCGCGGTGGCCTGCTGGCCGGCCGGGACCCACAGAAAAGCAACGTCGGGCTTGGCGTTCTTGACCCGCTGGATGTAGGGGACGAAATCGGGGTTGGCCGGCGGAAAGCGGTCGGCGCCGATGACCTTGCCGCCGCCCTCGGTAAAGCCCTTGGTAAAGGCCGCCTCGGCGTCATGGCCGGCGATGAAGTCGGTGACCGCGGTATAGGCGGTCTTCCAGCCTTGCTGGGCCGCCCATTTGCCGATCGGGTAGCCCTCCTGCCACAGGGTGAACGAGACCCGCACGATGTAGGGCGACATGCGCGGGATGGCGACACCGGCGGCGTTGGTGATGACGAACGGCACCTTGGCTTCGGCAGTCAGCGGCGCCACCGCGGCGGCGACCGGCGACAGGATCACGCCCGCGAGCAGGTTCACATGGTCGCGCGCGATCAGCTCTTGCGCCAGCCGCTTGCCGACATCGGGCTTGGAGGTGTCGTCGCGCTTGAGCAGCTCGACCTTGACCCCGGCCGGGAGATCCTTCTCGTGCTCCTTTACATAAAGATCGATGCCCTTTTGCATCTGGTCGGCGGCCTGCGCGACAAAGCCGGAATAGCTGTTGATGACACCGATCTTGACCGTCTGCGCCGACAGCCCCGCAGGCGAAAAAACGAGCGCCGCGGCGAAGAGCCCCGCCGCCAAACCAACCAATGCACGCGACATCCCAGGGCGCTCCCCGCAAAGTTTCTGCCGCACCTTAGTTGTTTTTTTGCGGGTCGTCAGCCAGGTGCGGGCGGGTCGTTCTTTCTAATTGCTCAGTACGGCGACACAGGAAAATCAGTCATAATAAAAGGGTTAGCGGATCAGCCCTGAAAAGGGCCATTCTTTGTGATCGCTGCGGAGCGAAAGGAGGGAACGCCTATGGCATACGAATTCATCCTGGCGGAGACGCTCGGCGAGGTTGCCGTGATCACGTTGAACCGGCCGGACAAGCTCAATGCGCTGAGCTTTGGGCTGGCGCGCGAGCTCGACGAGGCGTTGACCGAGTACGAGAAGGACGACGCGATCAAGGCGGTGATCCTGACCGGCGCCGGCGAACGCGCCTTTTCAGCGGGCGCCGACATCCACGAGATGGCCGGATTGACGAGCGAGGAGCTGGCCCAGCGCCAGGCGTTCCGCAGCGACGCCACCTGGCATGTCGCGACCTTCTCGAAACCGCTGATCGGCGCCATCAACGGGCTCGCCTATGGCGGCGCCGCGCTGCTGTCCTCGACGCTCGACCTGCGCATCGGCTGCGAGCGCACCCAGTTCCGGTTTTTGGCGGCGAGCTATGGGCGGGTCAATTCGACCTGGTCGCTGCCGTTGCTGGTCGGCCTGCCGAAAGCCAAAGAATTGCTTTACACCGGGCGGGTCGTGACCGCCGAAGAGGCGGAGCGCATTGGCCTATTGAACCAGATCGTGCCGGCGGCACGGCTGGTCGAGACCGCCGTCGAGATCGGCCAGATGATCGCCAAGAACGACGCGCGCATGGTCCAGGGCATCAAGCGCCTGCTGCATGAGCAGATCGGGATGGGCTGGCGCGACTGCTACGCGACCGAGGAGGACGCGCGCGGCACTTGGCTCGCCGCCGGCCACCCGCGCGAAGGCTTCAAGGAGTTCCTCAGCCGCAAAGGCGCGGCCTGACCCGGGGTCCTGGATGTGACCCAGACCGCACCGTCGACGCACAGATATTTATTCGAGAAAAAAGCGAGCCCGGCCGATAGGGCCGGCCGCCAGTTTCGATAAGCCCATTGTTGCGCAACATGCGATCCTGGAGTTTCAGTGGACGCCGCCCGGCTGCTTGGGGTCAAAGCGTCGGTTGTTGTTTAGGCTAAGCAACAAAGGCCGAACTTTCCGCATCGCGTCGCGGCCCACCACCGGGGATGCGTCCGCAGCATCGGAATTTGCGGCCGCTCGACGGGACCGCGCCGGCGCGCGATATTGGCCGGCGCGCTGGAGCCGATAAACGCCGCACCCGGGCACGATCCTGCCGACACCGGACAGCGAGCGATGGCAGCCGCGCAGAGATTATGCCAGTCTCGCGCTGGTCCTTGCGGCCCGCTGAGCCAAGGGTTAAGAAAGCTCCTGGGGAGATTTTGGGTGAAAAATCGCAGTTCCCCTAGGATCTGGTGGCTTTTGCCGGCCATATTCATCGGGCTGGCGTCGTGCAAACCGGACACCAAGGCGGAAGCCCCGCAGGTGCGCCCGGTACGCGCGGTTACCGTCGTCAAGGCGCAGACTGGCGAGCCGGTGGTGTTGACCGGGCACATCCATGCCCAGGACGAGGCTGCGCTCGCCTTCCGCATCGGCGGGCGGATGGTCGCGAGGTCCGTCAATGTCGGCGACCGGGTCGAGCCCGGCCAGGTGATCGCGAAACTCGACCCGGAAAACGAGCTCAACGCCCAGCGTTCGGCCGAAGCTGCCCTGACTGCCGCGCAAGGGCAATTGAATTACGCGCGTGGTCATTTCGACCGCCAACGACAGCTGCTGGCCAATGGCCACACCACCCGGGCCCGGTTTGACCAGGCGCAAAAAGCGCTGCAGAACGCGCAGTCGGGGGTCGAAAACGCCACGGCACAATTGCAGCTCGCAAGAGACCGCGTCGGCTACGCGACTCTCACGGCCGACAGCGCCGGAACCGTAACCGCCCGCGGCGCCGAACCCGGCGAGGTCGTGCAGGCGGGGCAAATGATCGTCCGGTTGGCGCGGCAGGGCGGGCTCGACGCCGTTTTCGACGTGCCTGCGCCGGTGTTGCGCGCAGCACCGGCCGGCTCGCAGATTTCGATCAGACTGGCGGACGACCCGACCGTGATGACGACCGGGCAGGTCAGGGAGGTGGCGCCGCAAGCCGACCCGGTGACCCGGACCTTCGAGGTCAAGGTCGCGCTCGACGAGCCCCCGCCGACAATGCGGCTCGGCGCCACTGTCGTCGGCAGTGTGAGGATCGAATCCGCCCCGGCTATCGAAATCCCCGCCAGCGCCCTGACCCAGCTCAATCGCCATCCGGCCGTCTGGGTCGTCGATCCCAAAAACCACACTGTGTCGCTGCGAAATATCGAATTGGCGCGCCACGATCCTGAAGCGGTCGTGGTCGCCCAGGGGCTCGACACCGGAGACATCGTCGTAACCGCCGGTGTCCAGGCGCTCCATCCGGGCGAGACAGTGCGGCTGCTCGGGTCGCCCTCCTAGATGAAGTTCAATCTGTCCAAATGGGCGCTCGAGCATCGTTCGTTCGTCGTCTATTTGATGATTGCGGCGACAATCGCCGGACTGTCCGCCTTTTATCGGCTCGGGCGCGACGAGGACCCGCCGTTTGTCATAAAGACGATGGTGGTGCAAGCCGCCTGGCCCGGCGCCACCCTCGACGACACCTTGCAGCAGGTTACCGACCGGCTCGAACGCACGCTCCAGGAGACGCCGAACGTCGATTATCTGCGCAGCTTTACGACCCCCGGCGTGACGACAATTTTCGTCAATCTCAAACAGGCAACCGCCGCCTCCGAGATTCCAGACATCTGGTATCACGTGCGCAAAAGCGTCGGGGACATGCGCCACACACTACCTCAGGGCGTCGTCGGTCCGCGCTTCAATGACGAATTCGGCGATGTTTTCGGGATCATCTACGGTGTCACCGCCGACGGTTTCAGTCAGCGTGAGCTGCGCGATTATGTCGAGGACATCCGCTCGCGGCTGATGCAGGTCCCGGACGTGTCCAAAATCGAGCTGCTCGGCGCGCAGGACGAAAAGATCTTTGTCGAATTTTCGGTGAAACAGCTCGCCGGGCTCGGGATCGACCGGTCGGCGCTGGTCTCGGCGCTGGCGGCGCAGAACATTGTGCAGCCGGCCGGCGTCATTCAGACCGGCGACGAGAAGCTTTTGCTTCGGGTGTCGGGGGCGTTTGAAGCGGTGCGCGACATCCTGGCGGTGAATTTTGTCGCCAATGGCCGGCTGATCCGGCTGCGCGACATCGCCACCGTGCGCCGAGCCTACGCCGATCCGCCGCAGCCGATGTTTCGGGCGAACGGACACAGCGCCATCGGCATCGCCATTTCGATGCGGGAAGGCGGCGACATTCTGACCCTCGGCCGGAATGTCGAGCAGGCGATGCACGAGATCCGCGCCAATCTGCCGATCGGCATCGAGCCGATCCTGGTGGCCGATCAGCCGGCGGTCGTCGACCACGCGATAAGCGACTTTACGAGCTCGCTGTGGCAGGCGATCGCGATCATCATGGCGGTCAGCTTTGTCAGCCTCGGGCTTCGCGCCGGGGCGGTGATTGCCCTGTCGATCCCGCTGACCCTGGCAATCGTGTTCCCGATCATGGAATTCACCGGGATCGACCTGCAGCGCATCTCGCTTGGCGCCCTGATCATCGCGCTCGGCCTGTTGGTCGACGACGCCATGACGACTGTCGACGTGATGACCTCACGCCTCGCGGCGGGCGACAGCAAGGAAGACTCGGCGAGCTTTGCCTATCGGACATTGGCGCTCCCGATGCTGACCGGCTCGTTCGTCACCGCTGCCGGCTTTATTCCGATCGGCTTTGCCCGGAGCTCGGCCGGCGAGTACACGTTTTCGATTTTCGCGGTTGTTTCCTATGCGCTGATCGTTTCATGGATCGTCGCGGTTTTGTTTGCGCCCTTGCTCGGCGTCGTGATCCTGGCGAAACCAAAGGCGCGGGCGTCGCCCAAGCCGAGCGTAATCCTTACCTCTTTCCGCAGGTTTTTGGTCGGCGCCATGCGGCTGCGCTGGCTGACGATCGGCGCGACGCTCGCCTGCTTTGTCGCGGCGATCATGGCGTCGCCCTACATCCCGCGGCAGTTTTTCCCGCCGTCCGACCGCCCGGATCTTTTGGTCGACCTTTCGCTGCCGCAAAACGCTTCGATCTTTGCCAGCGAAAGCGTTGCCAAGCGGCTCGACGGTCTGCTCACCGGCGATCCCGATGTCGGTCACTGGAGCACGTATGTCGGCCGCGGCGCGATCCGCTTTTATCTCCCGCTCAACGTCGAGCTGGCGAACGACTTCTTCACCCAGGCAGTGGTCGTCGCCAAGGACGTGGCGGCGCGCGACCGCCTGCAAAAAAAACTCGAGGCGGAGCTTCCCAAAGACTTCCCGAGCGCGGTGACGCGGGTGTCGCCGCTTGGTCTCGGGCCGCCGGTCGGATGGCCGGTGCAGTACCGGGTCAGCGGCCCGGATATCAACGAGGTGCGCAACATTGCGCTGCGGCTCGCCCAGACCGTGGCGACCGCTCCCGGCTCCAAGGACGTCAATTTCGACTGGATGGAGCCGGCCCGGATGGTTCGCATCCAGATCAATCAGGACCAGGCGCGGCTGCTGGGGCTGAGCTCGGCGGCGATTGCTTCGGTCATGAACACGGTGGTGACCGGCACGCCGGTTACCCAGGTGCGCGACGGCATCTATCTCGTCGACGTGCTGACGCGGGCGACCGACGAGCAGCGCCTCTCGCTCTCGACTTTGCGCAACCTGCAGATTCCGCTGCCGAACGGCCGCACCGTTCCGCTCGGCCAGATCGCAACCTTCGATTTCGGCCAGGAATACCCGCTGATCTGGCGGCGGGACCGCGTTCCGACATTGACCGTGCAGGCCGATGTCATGCCGGGGGTGCTGCCCGAATCGGTGGTTCAGACGCTTGCTCCGGCCATCGACAAGCTGAACGCAAGCCTGCCCATACCTTATCAGATCGCGGTCGGCGGCACGGTCGAGGAGAGCCAGAAATCGCAGGCGTCGGTTTTCGCCGTCGTGCCGCTGATGCTGTTTGTCATGATTACGTTCCTGATGATCCAGTTGCAGAGCTTCAATCGTCTGTTTTTGGTGTTGAGCGTCGTGCCGATGGGCTTGATCGGCATTGTCGCGGCGCTGTTGATTTTCCAAAAGCCGCTGGGATTCGTGGCAATTCTTGGGGTTCTGGCGCTTCTCGGCATGATCGCACGCAACGCAGTCATTCTGATCGAGCAGATCGACTTTGAGCTGGCGCGGGGGCTGGAGGTGTGGGACGCCGTCATCGAGGCGAGCTTGTCGCGGTTCCGCCCGATCGCGCTGACGGCGATCTCTACGGTTCTCGGACTGATCCCGATCGCGATAACGATATTCTGGGGCCCCATGGCCTATGCGATCATGGGCGGGCTTCTGGTCGCGACCGTTCTGACCCTGATCTTTCTGCCGGCGCTTTACGTTGCGTGGTTCCGGATCAAGGAGCCGGCTGTCGTGAGCAGGGGAGTCATGCCCCGACCGACCGCCGCGGACACGGCGTGACCCCCGCCCAGGACCGGGTCCGATGACCGGCACCGGCGTCGCCCCCGTCCCCGCTTTGGCGCGATCGGCGGCCGCGCGCGCGTCGGGCTTCGCTGTCATCTGGGTCATTCTTTCCGGGGGTGGTGCCACTGATTTATTGCCCGGCCTTGTGGCGGTGTCGGCGGCAACCTGGACGAGCCTGCGGCTGCTGCCGCCGGGCCGGGGCCGGGTGCGGCCGCTCGCCCTGGCGCAATTTGCACTCCGGTTTCTCCGCCAGTCGGTAATCGGCGGAGTAGATGTTGCACGCCGTGCGCTCAATTTCCGGCTTCCGTTGCACCCCGGCTTCGTGCTCTATCCGACGCGTCTGCCTCCAGGTCCGGGGCTGAGCATGTTCACCTCGCTGACGAGCTTGCTGCCGGGCACCGTGCCGACAGGCTCCGATGAAAGCGGCGCCGTTCTCGTCCATTGCCTTGACGTCGAACAGCCGGTGGCGGCGCAGCTCGCGGCCGAAGAGGCGCTGTTTGCCCGGATTGTCGGAAAGGCGGGCAGCGATGGCTGACTTCCTGCTCGCCGCCGCCGGTTTCGTGCTGGCGATGGCGGCGCTGGGATTGGCGCGCATCCTGCGCGGTCCGAGCGACGCCGAGCGCATCATGGCGGCACAGCTGCTCGGCACCGGCGGGGTCGCGGTGCTGCTGCTGCTGGGCGCGGCGACGGGCGTTCCGGCCGCGGCAGACGTGGCGCTGGTTCTGGCGTTGCTCGCGGCCTTCGTCTCGGTTGCCTTTGTCAAGGCCGCCGCTCGTGCGGAGGGGGACCGGGCATGACCCTCGCGCTCGACATGCTGACCACTCTCGCGGTCTGCGCCGGCGCCTTTTTCTTTCTGGCGGGAACGGTTGGGCTGCTGCGGTTTCCGGACGCCCTCAGCCGTCTGCACGCGCTGACGAAGGCGGACAATCTCGGGCTCGGCCTCGTCGTGCTCGGACTGCTGTTTCAGGTGCGAGGGCCGCTCGCCGGGCTGAAGCTGGTCGGTGTCTGGCTTCTCGCTCTGCTTGCTGGAGCCGCCGTCACCCAGCTGATCGCTCACACCGCCCGGCCGGGCGGGAGGGCCGAGTGACGATTCGCCTTGGCCTTTGACGCCGGCCTCATCCTGTTGGTCCTCGGAGTGGCCGCCTGGGTCGTCGCCGCGCGCGACACATTCGCCGCGGTTGTCGGGTTCGTCGCCTACGGGTTGCTGCTGGCAGTGGCCTGGGTGCGTCTCGCGGCGCCGGACGTGGCGCTGACCGAGGCGGCGATCGGCAGCGGGGTAACCGGCGGTCTGCTGGTCGGCGCGAGCGCCCGCTTGCGCCATGCCGAGGCGCCGGCGCCCGGCGAGAGACCGGGGACAGCCCTGCGGCTTGCCGCGATTGTGGTTTGCGCGCTGGTAACGGCGGGACTGGGGGCAATCGTGCTGCTGCTGCCCGAGCCGGCGCCAACGCTGGCGCCGATGGCAGTCGCCCACATCGCGGCCACCGGCCTCGGCAATCCGGTTACCGCTGTCTTGATGGCGTACCGCGCGCTCGACACATTGCTGGAAACGGTGGTGCTGACGATCGCACTTTTGGGAATCTGGTCGCTCGCGCCGGACGGCATGTGGGGCGGCGTTCCCGGCCCGCGCCGTCATGCCGAGGCCAACAGCGTGCTGGTTTTTCTTGCACAGCTGCTGGTGCCGATAGGGATACTTGTCGGCATCCACGTCTTTTGGGTGGGCTCGGTTGCTCCCGGGGGTGAATTCCAGGGTGCCACGATACTCGCCGCCATGTGGGTTCTCGCGACCATGGCCGGGCTGGTCGAGGCGCCTGCAACAAGCCGGCGCTGGCTGCGGCTCGTGCTGGTCGCCGGACCGGCGACGTTCATCGCGGTCGGGCTCGCCGGCTTCGCGACGGCGGGCGCTTTCCTGGCGTATCCGGAGGCCCACGCAAAGCTGCTCATTCTGACGATTGAGGTGCCGGTGACGCTTTCGATCGCCGCAACGCTCGCCCTGCTGGTCGCGGGTCCACCGGATCAGGCGCCGCGGCAATGAGCGCCGCGACGCTCTACGGGCTGTGCGGCGCCGTCTTGGTGGGCATCGGCCTCTTCGGCCTGATCGTGCATCCGCAGCCGTTGCGCAAGATTCTCGCCTTCAACCTGATCGGCAGCGGTGTGTTCCTGCTGCTCGGGGTCGTCGCCCGCAGAGGTGCAGCGGCCGGGCTCGGCGGCGATCCGGTGCCGCAGGCGTTGGTCATCACCGGCATCGTCGTCGCCTTTTCGGCGACGGCACTGGCGGTGACGCTGGTGCTGCGGCTTTTGCAGTTGACCGGGCAGGCGACTTTGGCATCGGACGAATAACCGAACCCAATGCCGAATTCTGCAACGGCCGGCGGGTTCCTGCTGATTCTCGCGATCGTCCTTCCCGTAACAGGGGCGCTCTTCGCGCTCCTTTTGGGTGGACGCCACGGGGAGCGGGTCGCTTTCGCCGTGATGCCGTTCGGGCTCGCTGTTGCGGTTGCGATCGCGGCGGCGGTTTCGAGCTCCGGGCACGCGTTGCGCTACGCTGTCGGCGGCTGGGAGCCGCCGCTCGGCGTGGCTTTGCGGGCGGATGGCCTGTCGGCGGCGATGACGGTCACCGCGGCATTGCTGATCCCCGCCATCGGGCTGTTCGCACGAGCGCAATTCCGGTCGCCGGCGGGGCCGGAAGCGCGCGCGCCGCTCGTTTTCTGGACATTGCTGCTGGTCGTTTGGGGCGCGTTGAACACAGTCTTTCTTGGCGCGGACCTGTTCAATCTTTTCGTCGCCCTCGAGCTGCTCACGTTCGCCGCGGTGCCGCTGGTCTGCCTGGACGGCCGGGCCGAAACGATGGCGGCGGCATTGCGCTACCTGCTTTTCGCGCTGCTGGGCTCCGTCCTGTATCTGCTCGGGACCGTGCTTTTATACGGCGCCTACGGCACCCTCGACATCGTTGTGCTCGCCGCGTGCATCCGCCCCGAGCCGGCCGCCTGGGTGGCGCTCTCGCTGATGACGGCGGGTCTGCTGGCCAAGGGCGCGCTCTACCCGCTGCATCTGTGGCTGCCGCCCGCCCATGCCGGCGCGCCGGCGCCGGCCAGCGCCGTGCTGTCGGGGCTCGTGGTAAAGGCGCCGTTTTTTCTGGTGGTGCGGCTGTGGTTCGACGCGATGCCCGGGCTCGTTGACCAGGCAGCGGCGCAGGCGCTCGGCATTCTGGCCGCCGCGGCAATCATATTCGGCAGCGTGCTTGCCCTGCGGCAAGTGCGGCTGAAGCTCCTGATCGCCTACTCGACGGTAGCGCAGATCGGCTATCTGTTCCTGATGTTCCCACTTTCGGGGGGTGCCGAGATCGGTCATCCCTGGGGCAATTCCGCCTGGACCGGCGGTGTGCTTCAGGCGATTTCCCATGCTTTCGCCAAGGCCGCCATGTTCATGTCAGCGGGGCTGGTCTACGAGGCGCTTGGGCACGACCGGATCGCCGGGCTCGCGGGCATCGGCCGGGCGCTGCCGATCACGGTCTTTGCCTTCGGGCTGGGCGGAATGTCGCTGATGGGTCTGCCGCCAAGCGGCGGCTTCATAGCGAAGGCAATGTTGCTGACGGCCGCGGTTGCGGAGGGCCAATGGTGGTGGGCGGTGGTCGTCCTGGCGGGTGGGGTGCTCGCCGGCGGCTATGTTTTCCTGGTGCTTGCCCGCGCCCTGGCCGACCCGCGCGAGCCGTTGACATTGCTCGCAACCATATCTCGGACCCGGCAGGCGGTGGTATTGGCGGTGGCGCTGGTCGCGGTGCTGCTTGGGTTCGTGCCGCTGCGGCCGTCGCAGCTGCTGCTGATCGGCCGGCCGAATGCAGCCGTGGTGAGCTTGCAGTGACCCGCGGCCCATCGCTGATGGCTGCTCCATCGCGGCCGCCGGCTCGACCAAAGCCCGCGCAGGATTTCCGGCCGTGATCAACGCCGAAGCGTTGCTGGTCGCGGCGCTGGCGACACCGCTTTTGATGCTGTTGGCCTGCCTGTCGCGGCGGCTGAGGGACCGGATGCCCGCATTGCTGGCCTTCGCCCCATTGCCGGCCCTGGCGGCGGCGTTGTTGGCGTATGGCAGCGCGCCGCTGGTGCTGTTCCCGGCGCCGTTGCGCATGACCCTGACGCTCGACCTCCCTGCCGCGATGCTGCTCGGCTCCGCCGCCCTGTTGTGGATCATCGCCGGCGTCTACGCCGCGGCGTATCTGCGCGGCGAGCCGAACGCCGGACGGTTTGCGGAGTGGTGGCTCTTGACCCTGTCGGGCAGCCTCGGCGTCTTCATGGCCGCCGACCTGGTGAGCTTTTATTTGACTTACTCGGTCGTCAGCCTCGCAGCTTATGGCCTGATCGTGCATGACGGCACGGCGAGCGTCCGGCGCGCTGGGACGATCTACGTGGCGCTTGCGTTGCTGGGCGAGGCGTTTTTGTTGATGGCGTTTGTGTTCATGGCGGAAGCCACCCCGAACGGCAGTCTGCTGATACGCGATGCCGTGGCGGCGCTGCCTGGCTCGCCGTGGCGCGATGCCTCGCTCGCGCTGTTGATCCTCGGTTTCGGGATCAAAATGGGCCTGGCGCCGGGGCATGTGTGGATGCCGCTTGCCTACACGGCAGCGCCGATCCCGGCCGCCTCGGTGCTGAGCGGTGCGGCGGTCAAAGCCGGCGTGATCGGGCTGATCCGCTTTCTGCCGCTCGCAGCGGCAATGCCGGGCTGGGGCGAAGCGTTGGCTGCCGTCGGCATGTTCTCGGCCTTCTATGGTGTCGTGGTCGGGATCACGCAGGACAATCCGAAAACCGTGCTGGCCTATTCGAGCGTCAGCCAGATGGGACTGCTGGCGGCGGTGCTCGGCATGGGGTGGGCGGTCGGCAACCCCGGCGCCGTTCTCGGAGCCGGCTTCTCTGCGGCAAGCCACGTCCTGGTCAAGGGCGCCCTGTTTCTCGCAATCGGTGTTGCTGCCGCAAACCGGCCGCGTTGGTGGCCGGTGCTTCTGCCGGCGGCGGTTTTGGCGTTGGGGCTCGGCGGACTGCCCTTGACCGGCGGCGCGCTGGCGAAGCTCGCGGTCAAAGCGGAGCTCGGCAGCGGGCTCGTCGGGACGCTGGCGATGCTGGCGGCCGCCGGCAGCACCTTGCTGATGCTGCATTTCCTGCGCCGCCTTGCCGCGAGCGGGGCCGCGGCCGCAGAGAAAGCGGCGCCCGCCCGGTTTTCCTGGTCCTGGTTGGCGGTGGCGTTCGCCGCGATCGCGGTTCCGTGGGGCTTGTATCCGCTGGCCGACAGCGGTTCGCGGCTCGACGCCATTGGACCTGGAGCGCTGTGGGCGGCGCTGCTGCCGGTATTGCTCGGCGGGTTCCTGGCCGTTGGACTGTGGCGCTCGGGATACCGGCCGCCGCGGGTCCCGGAGGGAGACATCGTGGTGGCGGGGGAAGCAGCGCTTCGCGTGGTCGCTGCCTGGGGCGCGGCCGTCGAGCGGACCGATCGCTGGCTGCGGCAATGGCCGGCCGCCAGTCTGGCGCTGCTGACGGTGGCGATCATATTATGCGCCGCGATGCTGGCGTGGCGGTAAAGTGTCCGCCGAGGTAACGGCCGTGGATCCCGATAGCCCGTCAAATCCGCCCGGCGGCCGCGCGCTTCGCCTCGCGGCGCTGGTCTGCGCCGTGCTCCTCGCGCTCGCGGCGTTGTGGGTGGCGCGCGGCGTGATGACGCCGGTGGCCTTCGCGCTCTTCATCATCGCCCTGGTCTGGCCGCTGCAGCGACGGCTGAACCGGCGCCTGCCGCAGCTCGTTGCGATCCTGCTGACGGCCGCCGTCGCCCTCTTTGCGATCGGCGTCGGCTGCTGGCTGATCGTGTGGAGCTTTGGCCGGATCGCGCAGTGGGTCATCGCCAATTCCGCGCGGCTGCAAGTGCTGTACACGCACGCCGCCGACCTGTTGGAACAGCGCGGCCTCTATGCCGCCGAGCTGATCGCCCAACAATTCAACATGTCGTGGATCCTCGGCGTGGTGCGCGGGGTCGGCGGCAGCCTGCAAGGCATCGTCAGCTTCGCGCTCGTGACCTTTATCTTTGTGATCCTCGGCTTGCTTGAAGTGGAGCCGCTCGGGCGGCGGCTTGGCCGCATCGGCGACGGGACATTTGGTGCAGCCGCCATTGCCGTCGCTGCTGAAATCGCGGGCAGGCTGCAGACTTACATGCTTGTGCGGTTTGGCATGAGCGTTCTGACCGGGCTCGGCTTTTGGGCCTTCACCGCCGCCTACGGGCTTGATCTCAGCCGCGAATGGGGCGTCATCGCCTTTGTTTTGAATTTCATCCCGTTTATCGGATCGTTTATCGCCACCGTGATCCCCACCCTGTTTGCCGCCGCGCAATACCAGTCGTTCTCGTCGGCGGTCTGGGTGTTTATCGGGCTTAATGTCGTGCAGTTTGTCGTCGGCAGCTATATCGAGCCGCGGGTCGCCGGAGCGGCGGTTTCGATCTCTCCTTTCATGGTGCTGTTCGCGGTGTTTTTTTGGGCAATGCTGTGGGGCATCGCCGGAGCCTTTATCGGCGTCCCGATCCTGATCGCGCTGGCGAGCCTTTGCGCCAGAAATCCGGCAACGCGCGGAATTGCAGTCGCACTCGGGGACCGACCCGCTGACGATCGAGCCGCCCGGTAGGAGCGCCGATCAAAAGATCCGCTGCTGGGGGGTTCAAGTGCCGCGCATGCGCAAATGGCAAGTGCTTTGGCTCGTCGCGGCGTTGCTGCTGGGCGGGTGCGGCTCGCTCTCCGTGCCGATGAACGAGCCGCTGCGCTCGGCCGCCGGAAATGCCGAATATCGCCTGCTCGACGTGAACCGCAGCGGCGGAGCCGAAAGCGCGCTCGTGCTGGTGGCGCTCTCCGGCGGCGGCAAGCGTTCGGCCGCGTTCGGGTTTGGCGTGCTGCGTGGGATGCGGGATATCCCGGTCCGGCCCGAGGGGAAGGACAGCACCCTGCTCGACGAGGTCGACCTGTTGGCCGGCGTCTCCGGCGGATCCTTCCCGGCGGCTCACTTCGGCCTCTATGGCGAGACGTCGTTCGAGACCTTCCCGGACGAGTTCCTCTATCGCGACATCGAGGCCTACATCTGGGGCACTTTCCTGTTGCCGTGGAACTGGGCCTGGCTCTTCAACCCGCTGGTCGGCACCAACGACCGGATGACGCAAATCTACGATCGGCTGATGTTCCACGGCGCGACCTTCGCGGATTTCTACCGCCGCGGCCGGCCGCAAATCAGCATCAACGCCACCGACATCAGCTTTGGCAGCCCGTTCGGCTTTCTGCCGCAGACCTTCGACGTGATCTGTTCCGATCTCGCCAGTCTGCCGGTCGCCCGTGCGGTCGCCGCCTCGAACGGATTTCCGGTGCTGTTCGGCCCGGTTACGTTGCGCAACTACCGCGGACCGGATTGTCCAGTGCGCTCGCCGGTGCCCCCCGACGCGTGGGAACGCGCGCAAGGGAATTTACGGACTCGCGCCCTGCTCGAAAACCTCTACCGTTATTCGGACGGGCGGCGGGTCCCGTGGATTCACCTGATGGACGGCGGAATTTCGGACAATCTGGCGCTGCGGGTGCTGCTGAACGACATGCTGCTGCTCGACCTCAGGATGGACCGCTTCGCGGCAGGTCTGCTGCCGATCCGCCGGATCCTGGTGGTCAGCGTCGACGGCCAGGCGACCCCCAACCCGAACTGGCCGCGCCAGCGCGTCGTCAGCGGAATAGGGCAGATCATTTCGGCGGTCACCAGCACGCAAATCGGGGCCTACAACATCGAGACCCTGATCGCCGTCGAGAGCACGATCGACGACCTCGTCCACCAGCTCAAGGTGCTGCGCTGCCGTCAGGGACCGGTCATCAACGGCTTTGCGTGCGATGACGTAGCAGCGAAGGTGCTGCGGGTCAGCCTTTCCGACTATCCCGATCCCGAGACGCGGTCGCGGCTCACGGCAGTTCGCACCGGGCTCACCTTGCCGCGCGAGCAGGTCGACGCGCTGGTTGGCGCCGGCCGGACGATGATCGGCCGCGACGCCGGGACGATCGCGGCGTTTCTCGGCGCCGGGCCGTCCACCGCGCAAGTGGCGGGCAGGCCATGACGGGCGCGGTCCGCAGGCCTTGTCGGCTTATTCGCGGTCCGCCGCGTCACCTCGCTGGCCGGGTCCGCGATCCGGACTTCACTCGATCTTGTGTGGCGCAAGCGCGCCTGTTTGCCTCACGGCCCTGACGTTGCCGCGAGTGCTTTGGCCGTCGCGCCAAGCGGCGTGTCTTCAGCGTCTCCTCGACCAACGCCAGGGGCGACTGCGCGACGCTGCGCCAAAAAAGCAATGCCACCGCGTCTCCGCTTCGACCAGAAACGAAGGCCGCGGATAAGCGGGGGGTTGCCGATCTCAACCGGGCCCATAAGGCAGCCCGAGGATTTCCCAGCCGAGAAACAGTAGAATCCACACGACGGAGATTGCCACTGCGTAAGGCAGCATCATCGCCACAACGGTGCCGACGCCGGCGTCCTTCTGGTAGCGCTGCGCGAAGACGACAATCAGCGCGAAATAGGGCATCAGCGGCGAGACGCCGTTCGGCGGCGAGTTGCCCACCCTGTAAGCAGCCAGCACGACTTCGGGCGCGATCCCGAGCTTCATGAACAACGGCACAAAGATCGGTGCAAAAATTGCCCATTTCGGAATCGCGCCGACAATCAACACTCCGACAGCGCCGGTAATTGCGATAAATCCCAGCAATAATGGAACCGCACCTAAATTTACATGTTCGAGCGCTTCGCCCAGATCAACGGCGACGATCGTGGCGATGTTGCTGTAGTCGAAATAGGCGAGAAACTGACTGATGACAAACAACAGAAAAATCAGACCGCTGAGCCCGGCAAAGGTTTTGGTGACCGCGCTGACGCCGCCTGAGACGGTCGTGATGGTTTTGGCGCCGACGCCGTAGCCGATGCCGACCGCCAGAAACACCAACATGATCAGTACGATCAGGCTGTTCATGAAGGGCGAGTTGGCAAAGATCGAGCCGGTTTCGGGATCCCGCAACGGGGCTGCGGTCGGGAACGTCAGCAGCCCGATGACAACGATGCTCGCCATCAGCGCGTAGAGCGCAAACTTCAACCCGCACGCTTCCGCCGCCGACACAACCTCGCTGCTTTCGGCCGGCGCCTCACCGCGGTATGGACCGAGGCGAGGCTCGACGATCCGATCGGTGACCAGAGCGCAGACCACGATCAGCACAAGGCTCGACGCAGCCGCGAAATAAAAATTTGCCGTCAACGCGATCGATTGAGCGGGGTTGAGCAGGTGGATCGCATCGTTGGTGATTTCCGTCAGGATGCCGTCGATCGGCACAATCAGGAAATTGACCCCGAACACACCCGCGACCCCGGCAAACGCCGCCGCCAACCCGGCCAGCGGGTGGCGCCCGAGGCTGAGGAAGGCGGCGGCTCCCAACGGAATCAAGACCAGGTAGCCGGCATCGGAGGCGACGCTCGACAACACCCCCAAGGTCACCAAAATCCAGGTGATCGCCGCCCGCGGCGTGACCTGCACGATCTTTTTTATCAACGCGGTCATCAGACCCGCCTGCTCGGCTACGCCGACGCCGACCATGACGACGAGAATGATGCCGACCGGGCCGAAACCGACAAATTTCCGCACCATCGAGGTCAGCATAAAGCGCACGCCGTCGCCGCTGACGAGGCTGTTGACGGTGGTGGTCGTCTCCTCGACCTTGTGCGTTTGGAGATTGACGGTCTCGTAGGTGACGCTGACCCCGAGCAGATGCAATACATACGACAAAACGATGATCAGGCCGGCGAGAATAAGAAAGATGACCGTCGGGTCGGGGACTTTGTTGCCGACAATTTCGACGCCATCGAGCAGCTTTTGCAGCAACGTCTTCGGCGCCGCGAAAGGTCTGGCGACGGGATCGGTGCGCTTTATCTCGCTCACCGGCGGGTCCTTTCAACATGCTCAGCCGGGGTGATGCCCGGTTGCGGAAAGACGGTTCATGACCTCCGGCGGCCGATCGAGGCCCGGTGGGGACCCGATTGTCATCTGGGCAAAACCCAGTCCGATCCCGGCAGCGCGCGAGGCGGCCCGGAAGCCGGTATGGGCTCGCGGACCACCAGCCCGACTTTGGCACGAAGCCGGCAAGCCGTCGACTGTGGGTGCCGCTGGCTCAACCGGGCGCGCCGTCCGCGTGCATTATTAGATTTCCCGGTCGAAATCTCTGCTGGCGAGCTCAGCCGCCTGCCGCGCGTCGCGTGCCTGCGCCGTGGCGCGGAGGGCAAATGTTATCCTCAAGAGTAAGGTTGACCGTGTTCCCGGAAAACCTCCCGGTAACTTTGTAGGCGCGGGCGCGTCTCGATCCGACGAAACCGGCCCGCGTAGCTCCGGTAAAGCTCCCGTCCGGCAATAGCGCGATGCTCTCTATAGGTACGCTCGCGCGCGCAAGCGAGACCACACCGGACAGCCGACCTTGCCTGTTGGTCAGGCGGACGAGCCAGTCGCCGCAATGTCGGGAGCCGGGGATTCCGCGTCCCTGCACCGTCCAAATTCCGTTGGCGAGCTGGGTGGCGGGGGCCGTTGTCGCCGGTTCCACCGCCCGCACCGGCGAGACTGCCGCGAATGACGCGCACCCGGCGACGAGCACGAGGCGCAACAATCCCCACCCCGCGGTCCGGTCTTTTCGATCCATAATCCGATCCCTGATCTAGAACCGCCAACCCGCCTTCAGCACCAATCCGGCGAGCCATTGACCGTAGGCAAAGCCCGGAGCCGTCGACCAGTTCCTCTCGTGGAAGCCGAGGAAATCGACCGCGGGGTTGCCCAGCATCGTTGCTCCACGAGGTCCGCCGAGCCAAGCGCCAGGGATGATAAATTCGAGGACACCGACGGGTTCCAGCGTGACGGCTTTTTGGCTGACCCCGTCGATCGTGTTGAACCAGCGGCGGGTGATCGGCGCCGACAGGCTCGCGTTCCATTGGTCGGAGATCACGTAAGACACGGACGGGGCGAACAGCAGCGCGTGCGAGCCGGGAGCCGGATCGCGGAAGCGCTGCTGCGCCCCAAGGCTGAACCCGAACGACCAGACTGTCGTCGCCGAGCTGTCCGACGAAGACCCTGCCCTGTTAAAAGACCTGTCGAAATTGAACGTTTTATCGAAGCCGAGGTTCAGATCTTGCCGCGTGGCAAAATTGTCTCCAAAGGTAGGGTCGAAATCCATCCGCGGAACATAAGAAAAGAAAGGCGAGAATGCCTGGTCGTCGCTTGGGTTGACGTATTGCATTCTCGCCGAGCTGCGAAAATAGTCGATGCTGGCGTCGTTGGCGCTCGGAAACCTTTCCCATTCGAGGCTGGCGAAACCCGATACCCGCACTGGCGTGCCGAACAGCTGGCTTGCCCAGCCGAGCCGGGCGACCGGGCTGCCGTCGAGAGATTGCGGGCCACCCGAGCTGCGGAACTCGGGGTTCGAGTTGAAAAGCAGCGGCGCCAGCGCGTTAAGGGTGAACTGGGGCTGGCGCGCCGCCTGTTCGAGGCCGGGTGCGGTTGCGAACAAATTGTCCTGCGGCACCGGCGTCTTCTGGTTCGGCGTTGCCAGGATCGCGTCGATCAGCCCGTCGTCGCCGATCAGACCGGTATTGCCGCCCGGTTGCGCCAGCGCCGGCGCAACCCATGCCGCCGCCACCACGACGGCACAGACGGCCGCGCAGGATCGGCAAAAGCTCTTCTGCATTGGCCGAAACCAAGCGGCCAGCTCTCAATAATCGACCGGATCGCGGATGATCGGACAGGTCATGCAGTGCCCGCCGCCGCGCCCGCGCCCGAGCTCGGAGCCCGAGATCGTGATGACCTCGATCCCTTCCTTGCGCAGCAATGTGTTGGTGAAGGTATTGCGGTCATAGGCGAAGACCACGCCCGGCGAGGCGCAGACGAGATTGGCGCCGCTGTCCCACTGCGTGCGCTCGCGCATATAGGCGTTGCCGCCGGTCTCGACGACACGCAGCTTATTTAACCCAAGCGCTTCTGCGACCACGTCGACGAACGGCTTTTCGTCCTTTCGCAGGTCAAATCCGTGACCGGTGTCGGCCGGCCGGTAGGAGAATGCCTGAATTGAGTTGACGATGTCGGGGTAGAGCAGCACGCAGTCGCGGTCGGCGAAAGTGAACACGGTGTCAAGGTGCATCGCCGCGCGCAGCCGCGGCATCGCGGCGACGATGACCCGCTCGGCCGCACCCGCGGCGAACAGCGCTGCCGCGAGCTGGCCGATCGCCTGGCGCGAGGTGCGCTCGCCCATGCCGATTAGCACATTGCCTTTGCCGATCGGCATCACGTCGCCGCCTTCGAGGGTCGCGAGCCCGTGGTCCTCGGTCGGGTCGCCCCACCAGACGTTGACCTTGCCGGCGAAGTCCGGGTGGAATTTGTAGATCGCGGCCACGAGAATCGTCTCCTCATGCCGCGCCGGCCAATAGAGCGGGTTCAGCGTAACACCGCCGTAAATCCAGCACGTCGTGTCGCGCGTAAAGATCGTGTTGGGCAATGGCGGCAGCAGATATTCGGTGATGCCGGCGGCCTCGCGCACGAGCTTCAGCATCTCGCCGCCGTGGGTCTCCGGGAAGTCGTAGGTCGACAGGCCGCCGATCAGGGTTTCAGCGAGTTGCCGGGCGGGCAGGCCTTCGAGATAGCCGCGGATCTCGTCGACGAGGCCGAGCCCGACCTGATTGGGTACGACCTGATTGTCGAGAATCCATTTCTTGGCTTCGGGGATCGCAACCGTGGCCGTCAGCAGGTTGTGCATCTCGACAACCTCGACCCCGCGGTCGCGCATCTTCTGCATAAAGTCGAAATGGTCGCGCCTGGCGACATCGACCCAGATCACGTCGTCGTACAACAACTCGTCGCAATTGCTCGGCGTCAAGCGTTGATGCGCGAGACCGGGCGCGCACACCATGACTTTGCGCAATTGGCCGACTTCCGAATGGACGCCGAATTGCGCGCCTTGGGTGTTTTCCATGACGATCTCCGCTGGCTAGATGACGATATAACCGGTCACGAGACCGTGGATGCCGATGATGCAGCCGACGACGGCGACGAGAAAAACGATCCATTCGACCGGCGTGAAGAGCCTTATGTTCTGTTCACGCCGCGCCCAGAAATAGAGCAGGGTGCCGGGCACATAGATCACCGCCGAGAGCAGCAGGAATTTCATGCCGCCGGCGAAGATCAGAAACGCCGTATAGAGGGTCGCGATGCCGGCAATCGTCAGGTCGCGATTGCGCTCCTGCGGCCTCGCCTCGTAGGTTTCGCCGCGCCGCGCGATCAAGAGCCCATACCCGGCGACCAGCAGGTAGGGAACCAGCGACATCGAGCTGCACAATTTCAGCATCAATGTAAACGCGTCCTCCGAAAACAATGTGCTGATCACGAAGAGCTGGACGATGCCGTTGCTGAGCCACAAAGCGGCAGCGGGAACCCTGTTTTGGTTCTCGGTGGCAAAGATCCTCGGCATGTCGTCGGTTTTTGCCGCGTTGAACAGGACCTCGGCGGCGATCATCTGCCACGCCAGATAGGCGCCGAGCACCGACACGATCAGCCCGAGGCTGATAAAGATCAAACCCCAATGCCCGACCACCGCCTCCAGAACCGGCGCCATCGACGGCTGCCTGAGCCCGGCGATCTCGGCCCGTGGCAGCACCGCGAAGCTGAGCAGGGTGATGAGCACCATCAGGACGGTCACACCGGCAAAGCCGAGGATCGTGGCGGTGCCGACATCGGCGCGGGTCCGCGCATAGCGCGAGTAGACGCTGGCGCCCTCGATGCCGAGAAAGACAAACACGGTGACGAGCATCGTGGAGCGCACCTGATCGAACAGGCTGGCCGCCGGCATCCCCTCGCCGCCCCAAAAATTCGCGGCAAACAGATGCGCTCTGAAGGACACCGCGAGGATCACAATAAAAAGCAGGATCGGCACGAGCTTGGCGACCGTGACGATCTTGTTGATGGCAGCGGCCTGCTGCACCCCGCGCAGCACGGTGAAATGGAAGATCCAGATGCCGATCGACGAGACCACGACCGCTGCGAGCGTGTCGCCGTTGCCAAAAATCGGAAAAAAGGCGCCGAGCGTCGATTTGATCAGCACCCAGTAAAAGGTGTTGCCAAGGCAGGCGCTGATAAAATAGCCGAAGGCGGACAGGAACCCGAGATAGTCGCCAAATCCGGCCTTGGCATAGGCGTAGACGCCGGCATCGAGATCTGGTTTGCGCTCGGCGAGCGCCTGAAACACACGTGCCAGGAAGTACATGCCACCGGCGGCAATAGCCCACGCGATGATTGCGCCGAATGGGCCGGTCGCGGTGGCAAACGCTCGCGGCAGCGAGAAAATCCCGGCGCCGACCATCGAGCCGACCACCATCGCGGTCAGCGCAAAAAGCGAGAATTTTTGCGTCTGCGGGGTCGATACTGTTTCAACGGTTTGCGCTGTCACGTCAGGGCCTCCCCTTCCGCGAGGAGGCAATCACCGCTCACACACCAGATCCGGTGATCGGTCTCCTCCCCAAGGCTGATCGGTTTCCAGCGGACTGGACCGATTTTTGCGAGCCGCATCGCACCGCTGGCCAATTCTAAGCTGCGCGCTCGCGGCTGTCAACGGCCGACGCCCCGGGACCGCCGGTACACGAGTCAGCAAGGCACGCCGGCGGGCATCCTCCCGGATCGACCTGATACTCCCGCTGCATCGCGAGCAGGGTCTCGCGCACGCCTTCGGCCTTCTTCCCGCTCGCGAATTCGATAACGAGCAGATCGGTCATGCGGATC
The DNA here is from genome assembly GCA_963712825.1 of uncultured Alphaproteobacteria bacterium. Classification (GTDB taxonomy): domain Bacteria; phylum Pseudomonadota; class Alphaproteobacteria; order ATCC43930; family CGMCC-115725; genus AP-15. The sequence goes on along the minus strand of CAVQJP010000016.1, from coordinate 636,867 downwards.
TCCTGCAGGATCGCCGGCGGACGGGACCGGACCGGCCGCTTCGCGTCTCCGAGCCGACCAGCGGATCGATCAGCTTGTGATCTGGAGAGATCTCGGATCAAAGCGGACGACCGCCATGCCACCGCCCGGGAGCTGGACGACCGCTACCCCTTTTGTCCAATCGAGGGCGACAATTTGGCTCGCCTCATGCTTTATCTTGATGCTGTTCAGCAACATCACCTGCAGAACTTCGGTGACCGTGTTGCCGCCGACGGCTCGGGCCTGGACCTCGGCCCGCATCTGCGGGCTGAGGCCCGCCAGCTCTGCCCGTTCGAGCGGTGTCGCGGCGAGCGCGTCTGCGGCCGGGGCGACGATCAGAGCGACTGCGGCAACCGCCGCCAGCGCTGCGTTTGAACAATGCCGGGTCATTGTCGTGCCAATCTCCCGCAGGCGATAACCGCGGCAGGCTAGCGCCGGCGTCCGGCGGCGGGATGAGCCAGGAATCCCAGAACCGGACCGCGCGTCCCAATCTTTCGGCCGTCGCCGCGAGGCGGGCGGGGGACGACGCGGAAGCGCGCCGCGCGACGTCTCCGCCGCGATCGCCATGATCGAGCTGAACGGCAACCCGGTGCTGTTGACAGCGATCCGCGCGGGCCGGCTCGGCGCCGACCGCCTGGCAGACGAGAGCAAAGACAAAAGGTTTCCGAAAGCCTACCCAAACACAGGCGGGGTCGTCGGCATCTTCCCCCCAACGCGGCGGCGGTCATCCCAGGCCGGGAAGAAGCAGGTTGCGTCTCCCTAGCGGCCCAACGCTCAAATCCTCGCGAGCCTATTCCGTTGCGAGCTCAGGATTTCGCGGGGTTTGGGACCTGAGGAGCCGCGCGCCGGCGCGGCTCGGCTTTGCGGGCCGCCGCTGCTGCCGCGGCGCGGCTGGCGGTCTCTTTGTCGGCGGCTTCCTTGGCCAGCCTCAGAACGCGCAGACGCGCCGTTTTTTCAGCCTCGGCTTGCCGCGAGGCATCCTCGGTCTGCGGGGTCTTTGAGCCCCCCTTTTTTGGCGGCTTGAACCTCTCCTCCGCGCGCCGACGGCTTGCTTCGCCCGACGGGGATTGAGAATGCATTGTGGCCGCCTCCTCTAAATATGGACGATCTCGCCGGCCGGCACCCGCGTCTGGGAATAGCGTTGGAGCCAGTCCCGCGCCGCAGCCTCGGCGGAGGGCCCGTTTGCCGTCGAGCATCTGACGCGCCGCCCGGTTTTCTGCGCCGCGACGACAGCGTGGTTCCACTGCCTGTCGTCGGTCATCGGCCCCTCGACGGAAAACGTCTCGTTGTCCCCGTCGGTGACGATCAGATAGAACGGCCCGTCGTATAGCCCGTTGGGCATGACCTCATTTCCTGTCGTTGAATCGCCGAGCGCTTTACCGAATGTGCCCTCGCGCGAGATTTCAGAGCGTGCCCGCACCGGGAACGAGCCACGGGCGATGCGGCTGTTCGGGCGGTGCGATCACCGCCGGTTCGATCTCCGGGTCCGCCATCGCGACCGGCCCGCTGGCGCCGATGCGGCCGTCATCCTTGCGGCCCGTATCGTGGGCGGCGCACCATCTGTTGAAGCCTTTCGCGTGACTTTCGGCCAAGGAAATGCGCATCCCGTCTCCTATCCGATCAAGCCGCCATAAAATCAAAATGGGGATGGTTTTGTGCTTTTCCAAACGATTTATTGAAATTAAACAAGACCGCCTCCCGGAGAGCAGGCTCACATTTGTAAAATAGCTGGAGCAGTTTGGCGTCCACTATGGCAATCTCTCCTCCGCGACGCGCCCACCGCGGCGTCATATCCGCGCAAGCGGGTATTCGGAGCAACCTGCGCCTGGCGTCCAACCCCTGCTCGGGCCCGGAGCAGGCTGGGGACCCCACTTTATGGAGACGACGAAAGAGAACGCGCAGGACGCGTCGGTTTGGGTTCCGCCCTAAGCTCGTTCCCGATACGGCGACCCTGCGGGCGAATGCGGTGACGACGATCCAGAGGCGATGGCGGCGAGCCGGTTGAGCGGGACGATGCGCCGTCTGTTCCGGTTGCCGGCGTATTTCTACCGCTGGCGGCTGGGGTGGCTGCTCGGACATCGGTTCCTGCTGCTGATCCATGTCGGGCGGCGCAGCGGCCGGCGGCGCTGCACTGTGCTGGAGATTGCCGAGTATCGGCCGGAGGGTCCCGAGGCAATCGTGATCAGCGCCTTTGGCCATGACGCCGACTGGCTGCGCAACCTCGAGGCGACGCCGGCGAGCCCGGAAGTGGTCATCGGCTCGCGCCGTTTCCCCGCTTCCTGCCGCATCCTCGGCGAAGAGGAGGCGATCCGCGTGCTGGGCGGCTACGAGCGCCGCAACCGGCTGGTGGCGCCGATCATCCGGCTGGTGTTGAGCCGGCTGCTCGGCTGGCGCTACGACGGCTCCACGGAACACCGCCGCCGTCTTGCCGCCCAGCTGCCGTTTGTCGCGTTTCGGCCGCGGCCCGGCCCGTCAGATCCGCGCTGACGCCCCTGCCGGGGTTGCGGGCCGCGCTGTTCAGGCGACGGCCGCGGCGGAGACCAGCGCCGGGCGTTTGGCGCGGAAGCCGGTCGCCTTTTCAAAGGCATCGGCGACCCGGAACACGGTCGCCTCCTGAAACGGCTTGCCGACGATCTGGAGAGCGACCGGCAGCCCGCCCTCGCCAAACCCCGAGCAGACCGAGATCGCCGGATAGCCGGCGACGTTGAACGGCATCGTAAAGCTCGGGAGCTGGAACACGTCCCATTTCGGCAGCGCGTCGATCTTGGGCGCCTCCGACGGCTGCGATGCGGTCAGCACGACATCGAGCCCCCGCATCGCCCGCTGCAATTCGGCGCGCAGCTCGCGCCGCCGCCGCACCGCCTGGAGATAGTCGACGCCGGAGACGAAGGCGCCGAGCATCAGCCGGCTGCGCACCCGCTCGCCAAAATCGCCGAGCCTGGTGCGCGCCCATTCCTCGTAGGCGGCAGCGCGCTCGACAATCGAGATCAGCGAGCCGCACGCCATCCAATCCTGCAACGGCGACAACTGCACCTCGCGGATTTCGGCGCCAAGACCGCGGAAGGTGGCGATCGCGTCGTCGATGCCGCGCCGGGTCCCGGCGCTGACCTGGTAGTCGGTCTCGTGGAAATGGTGGATCACGCCGATCGTGAGCCCTTTGACGCCGCTGCCAAGGAGCGCGCCGTAGTCGGGGATCGGGCGGGCGGCGCTGGCCGGGTCGCGCGGGTCGTGGCCGGCGAGCGCCTGCAGCATCAAGGCGCAATCCTCGGCGGTCCACGCCATCGGCCCGATATGGTCGAGCGAATACGCCGCGGGCGCGACCCCGGCGCGGCTGACGAGGCCGTAGGTCGGCTTGATCCCGGCGATGCCGCACAAAGCCGCCGGGCCGCGGATCGAGCCGCCGGTGTCGGTGCCGATGCCGCCGAGGATCAGCCCGGCGGCGACCCCCGCACCGGTTCCGCTGCTGCTGCCGGCGGTGAAGTGATCGGTGTCCCACGGGTTGCGCGCCGGCGGCCACGGCACGTCAAACGACGGGCCGCCATCGGCGAATTCGTGGGTCGTCGTCTTGCCGACCAGCACGGTGCCGGCGGCGGCGAGCCGTTCGGCGCAGGCGGCGTCGGCGTCGGGCACATTGTCGGCGAGGAGCTTCGACTGGCAGGTCGTCGGGATGCCCTTGGTGTCGACGATGTCCTTGAGGCCGATCGGGATGCCGTGCAACGGGCCTTTCGGCGCGCCGGCCATGATCGCCTGCTCGGCGGCGCGCGCTTCGTCGATCGCGCGCTCCTCGGTCAGCCGGATAAAAGCGTGGAGCCGGTTGTCGAGCGCGTGCACCCGATCGAGGCAGGCGTGCGTCAACTCGAGCGGCGACAGGCGCTTGGCCGCGATCAGCCGGGCGGCCTCGGCAATGGTCGGGATCGCCTCGCTCATTGCAGATCCTCCTCGGCAAACCCGTAGGTCAGCGCCGGCTCGGCCATCCGCCCGCGCGGCTGGCGCACCCGCGCCGCCATCGCCGCGATGCCGGCATAGACCGTCTTCAGCTCGGCCTTTTGCGCAGCGCTGAGATTGAGCCCGGCACGGGCCAGCAGAAAGTCGAGAGCCTCGTCCGGGATTTCAGAGGGCATCGGCGGAGTCTCCTCGGTTGAACGACGCGGCGCGCTCGCCTTCTGGCAACGACCGCACCACCGCAGATTGGGCAAGAATCGGGCGCGACGCTCGGCACCGGTCGTGCGCCGCCCGGCCCGCGGCCAGGATGCGCCGATCATCGCAGACCGACGCGGCGAAGACGAGGGGCGGAATGCGGTTGGAAGCCAGACAGACCAAATTGCAGCCGCTGGTGCAGGCTCGCCCAGCCCGGCCGCCGATGCCGACGTACTGCCCGGGCGTCGTGCCGCGCCGCCATCTGCGGAAGGTTCCGATTGGTGAGACCGCCGTTCGGCTGGAGCGGTTCCGCGATCCGTCACTTCAACATCGAAGACTGCGCGGCACGTCGCCGCTTTTGACAGCAGAACGATTGCGATGATAGAATAAAAATTCTATGAATATCAATTGGTTGTCAATCCAGTGCGATCGCCAGGGCGAAGGTGAAGGCGGCGATTAACCGTAGGCTTTGCTTACACCGGCCGTCACCTGTTAACCCAAGGTCCAGGCTAACCACCTGCCGAACAACACGTGGCATAGGATGTGCTTCTTGTCATGACACCAACCCATAAGGGAATTATGACCAATGACAAGAAGCGACTTTCGCCTTCTCGCCGCCGTTGCGGGCATCATCGCGGCCGCGGCGGTGACGCACCCGGCCCCGGCAGACGCCGCCTCGGTGACCTTCGGCTATGGCTCGCTCGCCAACAATGCCACGGATGCGCAAATTCAAAGCTATATGAACACGAAGCTCGGGTCGAACGGGTCGGTGATCGTCACCGGCGCCATCGGCTCCAACGACTACAATGCAGACGGTCACGTCACCGGACCGGTGAACCGCTTTACGGTGAACTCCTATACTCTGGCCAATCTCGATCCCGCCGGCAACGGCACCTTTATCATGAACAACAGCGGCGGCAATCCGGCATCCAACGACATCCTGATGTCGTTCAGCGGGTTGACTGTCGCAAGCGTCAGCTTTGATCTGGAAATCTTCCCCGACGCAAGCTGCACTTCACTCTCGGGCAGCAATTGTGGCGGGCATAACAACCCGAACCTGCCCGACCTGACCCTGCTGGCCAATGGCTCGCAGGTTGCCCAATGGGACGCGCTGGTGCCGGGCAGCTCGGGCAACAGTCACGGGATCGACGCGTCGTCCTATACGCATTCTCCGAACAGCGGCTGGTATTCCGCCGAGCCGGCGCCGCAGCTCCTCGGGGCGAGCGGCGTGTGGACGCTCCCCGCGAACACCACAACCCTCGACTTTCAGGACTGGCCGGCGACGATTGCGATCAACGATCTCGCAATCACCTTCAACAACAACGACCCGCCGCCCGCGGCCCCGGAGCCCGGCACCTTTGCATTGCTCGGCACGGCCCTCCTCGGGTGGGGTCTGTTCCGGCGCTGGCGCCAGGAAGTGTAAAAGCCTCGCTGTCGATTGCGACGGCGCCCTCGGGCGCCGTTTTCCTTGCGATCGAGCGGCCCGTCGTTCAGCTCCGCCATTCGAGGGTGCGCGGCTTGATCGGGTTGGCGAACGGGCGGTTTTCGGCGCGGGCGCGGCGATATTCGCGCTTCAGACGGTAATACCATTTCGCCTGGGTGTCGGCGTCGTCGATCAGCATCAGCGGCGGGTCCCAGCGCAGCCCCTGCTGCTGGCGCTCCATGATCGCCCGGTCCTGCTGCAGAAAGGCGCGCACATAAGGCCGCAACAGCGGCTTCGACAAGCTCAGCCAGGGTGCGGTCCAGTAGATGCAATGGTTGATTTCGGTCGTCCGGTCGTCGATCGGTGTGATCGCAGTCAGGTTGCACACGGCGTGGCGGCCGGCGCGGATCTGCTCGATGCGCACCCCCGGCAGGCGAAAGACGATCTCGGTTTCGGGGACGCCGCCGATGAGCCGATAGCCGCGCGAATTGGCCGAGGGCCGGTGCCGGGTCATCGTGAAGCCCCACGGCGAGGGGGCAAAGGCCTTGGCCTTGGCGTGGATCGAATGACGCGACCGCCACCACCAGGTGCTGTGCACAAAGGGGCCGTGCGCCGGGTCCATCAGCCCGACGACGGCATGGTCGATCGCCGCCGCAAAGCGCACGCTTTCGACGAGCCGCGGCGCGGCGTCCTCGAACCCCTCGATTTCGGGGATGCCGGGTGCGCCGGCGGGGTCGTCGCCAAAATACACCCAGATGTTGCCCTGCACTTCGCGCACCGGGTAGCGGCGGACCCGAACCCGATCGGGCGTAAAGGGCTGTCCCGGCACCAAGGCCGGAATCCCGGTGCACCGGCCGGCCGTGTCAAAGCGCCAGCCGTGATAGCAGCATTCGATTTCGCGTCCGTCAAAGCGGCCGGCGTTGAGCGGCATCCCGCGATGCGGGCAGATGTCGCGCAGCGCAAACGCGGTCCCGGCGGCGTCGCGGCCGATCAGCACCGGCTCGCCGAGCATGATCCTGGCCAGCATCGCGCCGTGCTTCAGCGATCGTCCTGCGGCGGCGTAGTACCACGCCTCGCGCAACGGCGCGGCGTTGTCCTGCGGCTCCGCCCCGATGTCCGAAGATATCTGTTGCTGCGCGCACCCCACCGGCGCGAGAGTCGCGTTTCCGGATCGGCTAGGCAAGAGCGATGGCAGCGATGACGGCAATGCCGATGAGCGCGGCGGAACCCCCGCTGTTGTTGGAAGCGCGCGACGAAGGCGGCGTGCTGCGCCTGACCCTGAACCGGCCGCAGGCGCGCAACGCGCTCTCGGTCGGGCTGATGCAGGCCCTGATCGACGCACTCAGCCGCGCGGCCAGAGATCCGCACACTCGGGTCGTGGTGATCGCCGGCGCCGGGCCCGCGTTTTGCGCCGGGCACGATCTGCGCGAGCTCCGCGCCGACCCGCGCCGCGCCAGCTACGAGCAGGTCTTCGCCTTGTGCAGCGAGTTGATGCTGACGATCACGCGCCTGCCAAAGCCGGTCATCGCCGAAATTCACGGAGTGGCGACCGCGGCCGGCTGCCAGCTGGTCGCGACCTGCGATCTGGCGGTTGCCGGCGAGGATGCGCGGTTCGCCACCCCCGGCGTCAGTATCGGCCTCTTCTGCTCAACCCCGATGGTGGCGCTGAGCCGCGCCGTCGGGCGCAAGGCGGCGATGGAGATGCTGCTGACCGGCGAATTGATCGACGCGGCGCGGGCGCGCGAGATCGGGCTCGTCAACCGGGTCGTGCCGGCGGCCGGGCTGCGCGCCGCGGTCGATAGCCTGGCCCGCCAGATTGCCGCAAAATCCGCGCTCACCGTCGCGATCGGCAAGGAGGCGTTCTACCGCCAGGCCGAGCTCGACCTCGCCGCCGCCTACCGCTACGCCGCCGAGGTGATGACCACAAACATGCTCGCATCAGACGCCGCGGAAGGCATCGACGCCTTTCTCGGCAAGCGCGCGCCGGTGTGGCAGGACCGCTGAGCGCGGGCTGGAAAATAAACACGGAAGATCAATTGCGTGGTCGTCATTCCCGCGAAAGCGGGGGCGACGGTACGGTGCGGGGATCGTTCATTTCATTTCGGGTTGGAAACTGAGGCCGCGATGGACCACGAAGATTATTCCGACGCCTATCTGCGCGAGATCCTGACCAGCGTGCGCACGATCGCGGTAGTCGGCGCCAGCCCGCGGCCGGATCGGCCGAGCCACCGGGTCATGGCCTATCTGCAGCGCCACGGCTACCGCGCGATCCCGGTCAACCCCGCCGCCGCCGGCGAGACGATTAACGGCGAGAAATGCCATGCCGCACTCGCCGACATCCCGGAGCCGGTCGACATGGTCGACGTGTTCCGCCGCAGCGAGTTAGCGGGGGCGGTCGTCGACGAGGCGATCGCGATCGGCGCCAAGGCCGTGTGGATGCAGCTCGATGTGCGCGACGACGCCGCTGCCGCGCGCGCCGAGGCCGCCGGCCTCAAGGTCGTGATGAACCGCTGCCCGGCAATCGAGATCCCCGCCTCCGCCTCCCGCCGCGCTGACGCCGCGCCTTGAGCTGGGACGGATCAGGCTCGATCGCTTTACCGTAAAGGGGTTTATGCGACTTTGATCGAGCTGCGGGAACGTCCGCTGACCTACCAGATGCAGGAGGGGGCGACGGGGCGCACGCTCGGCATTCGACGCTCTACGCTCTATCGGTCCGGGGTTTCTACCCCTTTCCGCGCGCCGTCCCGGTGTAGGTCGTGGCGCGGCCGGTTAAGCGCGATTTGAGAAGTCCGGAATAGTTGTGTATATTCTTGCCATGAAACCATCCGACGCCCTTGCCGCGCATCGCGCGGAACTGCGCCAGCTCGCCGGCCGCCACGGCTTACAGCACCCGCGCGTCTTCGGCTCGGTTGTGAGCGGCAAAGACGACGAGGAAAGCGACCTCGACTTGCTGGTTGACCCCACGGAAACGACCAGCCTGTTCACCCTCGCGCGTTTCAAGCGCGACGCCGAAACCTTGCTCGGAATACCGGTATCCGTCCTCACTCCCGGCGGACTACCCTTGAAGTTCCGCAACCAAGTGTTGCTACAGGCGCAGCCCCTATGAGGCACCCGGAGCGCGTCGCGGATTATCTTGAGCATATCGCCGAAGCCATCGAGCGCGCGGCCAGCTACGTTCGGCCTTTGCCCGACCGGGCCGCCTTCGAGCAAAACCAGCAGATTCAGGACGCGGTTGTCCGCAACATCGAGATCATCGGCGAGGCGACGAATCATATCAACCGCATGGCCCCGGAGTTCATCGCGCAGCACCCGGAGCTGCCGTGGGCCGACATGCGCGATATGCGGAACATGGTCATTCACGCGTACTTTGCCGTGGATTTACAGATTGTCTGGCGCACCGTGCAGGAGGATTTGCCGAAGCTGAAACAGCAGATCGACGCGCTGCTGAAACCGCCGCCATCAACCTGAGCGTTGACGTGCCGCTACCGGACAACCTGGTGCCGCTGGGGACGATGTAGCGCAGGACGAAGAGAAGGAAGTCTCGCGCCATGCTCATAGTCGAGGAACGCGGTTACTTCTGGCCAAACGACGTGCCCATCCCCGAGAGAGCCATTGCTCCAGACTCAGCTGTGGCCGGAACGCTCAAAATAGACGATGACGACATCATAAGATTAGAACTCGATAGCCGACTCACACCTGAACGACAATTCGGGGCAGGGAATGTCATCATTCAGGGTATCCTTAAATCTTCCGATGACAGAGTGCTGTTACACAACGCCTCCTACGGCGGCGGGACTGTGTATAAGTCTAATGGTATTTCATATGAACATTTCACCGGTGAGGCATGTCTCATCGGTAGGCGCGCCTTTGCCTCTGGCAACGCCGATTTAACGTTCTCCAAAATGGTAGTTCCACTCCACGGTTTTGAGGAATGGCTACGACTGGGCTCTATCAACATAAAAGTCGAAGATGCCACGTTCTCTGCCGTATACGAGCCCATAGAGGATTTCAGCTACTCCCTTGACGATGGGAGTGTATCGATAAAGTATGACATCGATATTCCGCCATTCTCTATGCGTGCGGATGCGATAAGCGTCAAAGAGAGGGCGCGGCTCTCCTACTCGTTCAATGAACCTCTTACCCTAACGGAAATCATCGCCCAATTCCACAATCTCGAAGAGTTTTTTATAATCCTAACGGACTCTGAGTATAACATGAAGTGGCCCGAGGTGACGTTGGGCCTAGAGGCTTCAACTTATATTTTGTATTTTCTACGAAGGAAAACGACCTCGGAGCCGCCGGGAATGCGCGATTTGATAACTAATTTTGCTCAGTTAAAGGAACGATTTCCTGCCATCCACAATATGTGGAAACAGAAGAGGGCGAAATTCGACGCCGGATTTTATTTATATACGGGCACTAGGCGGGGAATGAAGTTCTATGCAGAGCACGAGTTTGTCAATTTAATTTGGGGGATAGAGACGTTTCATCGAGCTAAGTATCCAGAACGCCCAGCTTCCGCACGACTGGAAAAGAAAATACAACGAATTAAAGCGCAAATAGCTAAGAGTGCAGATAGAAACTGGATTAGCTGGTGCATAAGACAGGCGCACGTGACGGAGCCAAATCTTGAAACTCGTATAGCCGAGGTGCTGCGCACGCTGCCCATTGAATGGGTTGAAGAGGGAGTAAAAAAGTTTGCACATGAATGTGCGGAAATACGCAACGACGTCTCGCATTTTGGCGGAAGACGTCGAACACATGGAAGCTACGGCGAAATGATAGTGGACATGACGAGGAAAAGTCGAATTCTGAGACGCCTGTACCACATGGTAATAATTCTGGAGATTGAAGTTGACGAAGGATTGTTGCGAGAGTGGTTTTACAAAGGATTTAGCTCTTACCCTATCAGGCAATTGATGGTAACCGCAGGAATGCTGGTTAGGGAGGATGACGCAGCCGTTCCAGCGGCCGTCGCATAAATCAAGGATTCCGCGCCCGACACCAGGCCGAGCCGGTTCAGCAGCTTAGCCGTCGCACAAGCCAGTCTCGAAATTGACACCAAAATTAGAGCCTTAAATCGATTGGCGCTTTTTGGTGCAGATATCCGGTGCGGAATACGCTCAGGAGTTCCGGCTGTTCAGACGCCTCGACCGACGGCCAAGCGTGGAGGCCAAGCGCAGCAGTTTCGTTGCGTCAGGCGAGCTTGGCGACGAAGGGCGCCAGGAAGTCGCGCAGCACCGGCGACCATTTGGCGTGCTCGGGGCCGCTTGCGGAATGGCCGAGATCGCTGTCGAGCTCGAAATAGCGGGCGTCGACCCCGGCCGCGGCGAGGTCCCGCATGACGCCAGGCGCGAGGCTCGGCGGGAACAGCATGTCGGTGCGGCACAGCACGTAGAGCACCTTCGCCCGGATCTTGGCGAAGTCCTTGACCGTGTCGAAACCGAGCGTGGCGCGGCGCAGGATCACGAGCGAGTTCGCGTCCCAGTTCGCAGCCCAATCGGCGGCAAGCCGGCGGATCGCCGCTTCGCGCGCCGCCTTGTCGGGATAGCGGCCGGCTAACTGCTCGCCATAGCCGTAGCGCATCAGGGTCTCGAACCGCATCTCGGTCAGCACCGATTTGGCGCCGCCCTTTCCGTAATAATGGCCGCCATGCCATTCGGGGTCGGTCGCGAGCCGGGCCTCGAGCTCGGCGAGGCTTTTCTCGGCGTTCTGCGAGCGCGGGGCGGTCACCACCGCGGCGACCGCGTCCATCATCAGAGGGTAGGCGACGGCCCATTGGAATGCCTGGTAGCCGCCATAGGACGGGCCGGCGACCGCGACGAGATGGCGGACGCCGAGGCTGTCGAGCAACGCCTTTTGCGCGGCGACGATGTCGCGCACCGTGATCGCCGGGAAATCCGCGCCATAAGGCTCGCCGGTGCGCGGGTTCGGGGTGGCCCCGTTGGTCGAGCCATAGGACGAGCCCAGCATGTTCGAGGCGACGACATAGAGCCGATCGGTGTCGATCGCCTTTCCGGGGCCGATCAGCCCGTCCCACCAGCCGGGCTGGTTGCCGTTGGCCGGGTTTTGTCCGGCGGCGTGATGGCTGCTGGTGTAGCCGTGGGTGACCAGCACCGCGTTCCTGCCGTCGGGCGCGAGCCGGCCATAGGTCTCGTAGGCGATCTCGATCGCGGGAATGACAGCACCGCTCTGCAGGCGAAAGTCGCGGATCGCGAATTTCTTGTCCTCGACGGCGCCGAGATCGGTGGTGGGTGTCGCTCTGGCAGCGGACATGGCGTTTGCTCTCCCTTGCTCGGCGAAACTGTGCCACGGTGTCATGGTCGGGGTGAAGGCAAAACCGCCGTCGCTCTTGCAGCCGCGCCGCGATCTGCTCTTAAGGCAAGCTGATGACACGCGTTTTCGGCCTTCTCGGTGTGCTGCTGCTCGCCGGCTGTGGCGGCGGCGGTCCGGCGCCCTTGCCCAACGACCAGATCCGGGCTGGCTTTCCGCCGGGGGGCATCGTCAACCAGATCGTGGTCGACGCGACCGACCGGTTGGCGTTGCGCAGCGCCGAGCTGGTCGCCCCGGACGGCCATGTCACGCCCGCGCTCTCGATCACCGCAAACCCGGCGCCAACCGACACGTTCTCGCAGGAGTTCCCCAACAGCCCCTATGCCGGAGCCAATTTCGGGGTCGCCAACATTGGCTCGAACGCGTTGTCGCCCGGGGTCGTCGGTGCTGCGCCGAGCACCCAGACCAAGCTGCTGGCGATCGTGTCGAGCGCCTCGATCGAGCTGCCCGACCCGGTCGCCTATCGCCGCAACTGGCAGAAATACCGGATCCGGCTGCGCTTTGGCGACCCGCCGCAAGCCGACACCCGCGAGATCGACGCCCCCGCGCCGCCGATCGGCCCCGGATAGGCCGCTTCGCAAAAAAGCGCCGAAGGAGCTCTCGGAACCGGCAGTGACGGATGGCGGTCAATCCTCCGCCGGCGCGATCGCGAACACGGCGTAGTCCGAATTGCGGAACACTTGCTTCGCCTGCGCTCCCAGGCTCGCCGGGCGGCAAAACGGCAGAAGCGGGCAGTCGGTGAAGTCGTAGTTCCAGCCCGGCGGCGAATATTTGACGACCACCGCCGTGACGCCGTGGCGGCGCAGCTTGTCCAACAGGTCCCGGTCCGACGACGCGAGCGGAATGCGCATTGTCGTATGCCCGGTAAAAAGATGGAAACTGCGATATTTGGTGGCGGCGAGCGCGGTGCTGGCCGGAAGCTGCTCCCGGATAAAGGCGAAGACCTGCCGCGCCGGCGGCGCCGTCGCGCCGAAGCTCCAGGTGCCCGAGGGCAGCGGCGAGGGGATCAGCGCCGCCAAAAAAACCGCCGCCGCAGCCACCGCGGCCGGTATCAGGCGCCGGGCGCGGTTCTGCCGTGCCAGAGTATCGCCAACGATGGTTGCGCCCCTGACCGCAAACGCGCCCAGCACCAAAAGCTGCGGCAGCAGATAGCGGGCGCCGGCGTCGAACTCGGGCAGGATCAGCAGCAGCACGGTGTAGCCGAGAGTGAAAACCGCCAGCACCCCACCCTTCAGCGTCTCCTTGGCGAGCCCAAGCATCGCCAATGCGCCCAACAACAGAAAGACGGCCAATTCGACGCGGAACAGCTTTGACGCCTGCAACGGCACCGCGATCGCCCAATAGAAGGCGCGGATGTTTCCGATCACGTCGAAAAATCGGTAGCGGAAAATGAAGGCATAGTCCTGATTGGGGCCGAGCATCAGGCGCTGGCCCAACCACAGCAATGCCGCCGTCGCGACGGCGAGCGCGATGACCCCGACCCGCCAACGCCGATGCCGCAGAAAATCGGCCGCAACAAATACCGGGAGCAAGACGATGCCGACCGTCCTTATGTTCAGGGCGAGAAAAACGGCAGCTCCAGCGGCGGCGCCCCAGGCATACCGGCCTCGGCCATTTGCCGATATTGCATTGTCGATTACCAGCAATGTCCCGATAACAAAGAACAGAAAAGGGATGTCTGAGCCAAGCGTGTCGACCGTGCGCCGCGTCTCATACGCAGTCGCGAAGACAATCAGCGAGACTGACACTTCCAATATGCTGAAGCGCCACTTTCGCATTGCATGACAGAACAGGAGCAGGGTAAGCAGCAATACCGACAATTGAATTAGTTTCAGCGCATGCAAATTGAACTTAAATACCAAGACCGGCAGGGCGTAGAGCAGCGGCAACAGCGGCGGATAGATCAGCGGCGATTGCTCGATCAGCGGCAATCTCGGATCGAATTGCTGAATGACGCCCATTTGCGCCATCGGCAGGTGGTGGGCAATGTTCCACGCCTGTTGCAGATAGACCGCATAGTCTTCATCGAACAGCTGGCCATTCCCCATGCCGAAGAAAAGATAAGCGACCAATCCGATCGAGAGCAGAAAAGGAACCGCGTTTGCGCCGGTCGCCGCCGCCCACGCTCGACTTCGGGTCATTGGCCGTCCTCTTGAAGTTGGCGCGTCAGGCGTCGGCATCGCCACCGCGGCGGGGCGTGAGCCCGCCGACCGACCGATGCGGCACCGGATTTCCGATCGGATTGACGCGCCGCGGCCGAAAATACCTCAACAGATTTCGATGCTGCGGTTGGCGCGATAATCGAGGACGTAGAGCAGAAATGAGCCGAAGACGATTTGCGTTCCGAGAACGAGGCTGGCGCTGCTCGCGATTACGAGCCGTATGGCAATTCCCTGGGTCAAATGGCCGAAACCGACATCGGACCATGCGGCTACCGCCGCCGCGAAGGCGATCAGCCCGATTATTACAAAGATCGCCCCCAGCACCAGTGCGCGTTCGAGCGGCATCGCCCGGCGCAAGCGGTCGAACCAAAGATCGGGCGGCAGCAGCCCGCGCTGCATGGCGATTACTTTCGCAAATGCCCAAAACAACATGGCCTCGAAGCCGATATTGATCGCGGCGGCGGTCAGGACCATCGTGTGCTCGGCGAGCGTGACGCGCCCAAAGGATACGCCGCCCGTAAAAAGGATCAGCGTTCCGACCAGGCCCAGCAAAAATATTGCAGCGCCCGGGTAGAGGAACAGGCCGCGCGGGCTGAGCAGCAGAAACAACCGGAGGCTGCGCCAGCCGTCGCGCCAGCTACGCAGGTGGGAAGGCCGCCCGCGGCCGTCGGCGGCGAGCCGGGTCGGCACCTCGGTGACGCGAAGCCCGCGGATGCTCGCTTTCACGATCATTTCGAGGGCGAACTCCATGCCGTCGGCGTCAAGATCGAGGGACAGCACCGCGTCGCGGCGGAACCCACGCAATCCGCAATAGAAATCGCGGCTCGGGCTCTTATAGAGCGCGCGGCCAATCAAGGTCAGCAGCGGATTGCCAAAGAATTTGTGCAAGGCCGGCATGGCGCCGGATGCGATTCCGCCGCGAAACCGGTTGCCCAGCACGAGGTCGTATCCGGCACGGAGCTGCTCGACAAAGGGCTGCAAGGTCAGGAAGTCGTAGCTGTCGTCGGAGTCGCCCATGATCACAAGCCCGCCGCGGGCGTCCTTGATGCCCGCCCGCAATGCGTTCCCGTAGCCGCGCGCCGCCACCGCTATGACGCGCGCGCCCAGGCCTCGAGCGATCGCCTGCGAGCCGTCGGTGCTGCCGTTGTCGGCGACGATCACCTCTCCGCTGATGTTGTACATGTTGAGATAGGCCAACGCCTTCTCGACACATCGGCCAACCGTTTGCGCCTCGTTCAGACACGGCATGACGATCGACAGCTCGGGTGCGAGATCGCCGGCTATGTCGTCCTTGACCGCCGTCAGCATGGGCATACCTCGATACGGATTGGGGTGGGCGGCGGGACGGTGTCGAAGCGGCCCCCGAGCCGGGCTGCATGCACGACGACGCGGTTGCGCCCGGCCGATTTTGCTTCGTAGAGCGCGTCGTCGGCGCGCTTGAGCAGCCGGTCGCGGTCGTCGCCGGTGATCGCCGCCGTGGCGCCGATGCTGACCGTGACCCGCAGGCGCCGGCCGCCGGCGCGCCAGCGGAAGGGTTCGCCCGCGACCGCGAGCCGCAGCCGCTCGGCAACCGTCGCGGCGACCGCGAGACCGGTCTCGGGCATCACCACGGCAAATTCTTCGCCGCCGAGGCGGGCGACGAGATCGACGCTGCGCACGCTGTCGAGCGCACGGGCGGCGATCTGGCGCAGTACTTCGTCGCCCGCGGCATGGCCGCAGGTGTCGTTGACCCGCTTGAAATGGTCGATGTCGAACATCAGCAAAACCGCCCCGACGCCGTCGCCCGCGACCCGCGCCATCACCTCGTCCAGATGGGCCAGCAGATAGCGCCGATTGTAGAGCCCGGTCAGCTCGTCGGTCAGAGCCAGCGCCAGGCTGCGGCGGTAATTCTCGTCAAGCCGCTGCTGCAGCCGCCGGCGGCGAATTTGGGTGCTCGTGCGGGCCATCAGCTCGTTGCGGTCGATCGGACGGACCAGGTAGTCGTTGGCGCCGAGGTCGAGCCCTTTGGCGAGGCGAGGCAGGTCGCGCTCGGCCGCGATCAGCAGGATCGGCAGCTGGCGGAACAGGTCGCTCGCCCGGCACTGGGCGACAAAACGCAGCG
Organism: uncultured Alphaproteobacteria bacterium; assembly: GCA_963712825.1. Classification (GTDB taxonomy): domain Bacteria; phylum Pseudomonadota; class Alphaproteobacteria; order ATCC43930; family CGMCC-115725; genus AP-15. The sequence continues at coordinate 620,693 of CAVQJP010000016.1, read as the reverse complement.
CTTCAGCGTCGCCGGCGGTCAGGCTGGCGATGACCAGATCGATCTCGCCGTCAAGGCAGGGCTGGGCGGCGGCGCAGCTTTCAGCCGTTGTCACGCGGTGGGCGATCCCGAGGGTTTCCGCCATCTTGGCGGCGGCGAACGCGTCTTCTTCGATGATCAGAATCTGCGCCGGTCCGCGATCAAGCTCCGGCGCCGGCTCGCCGCCGCCAAAACGGCCGCAAATCTCGTCGCGCCGGCGCCATTCTTCCATCATCCGCCTGAGCCGCACCAGCGAGCGCACGCGGGCGAAGAGGGCGATGTCGGCGACCGGCTTGGTCAGGAAATCGTCGGCCCCCGCCTCCAGACCGCGCAGCCGGTTGGCGGCGTCGGACAATGCCGTGACCATGACGACCGGCAGATCGGCGGTGCGCGGGTCGGCCTTCAGCCGGCGGCAGACTTCAAAGCCGTCCATACGCGGCATCATCACGTCGAGCAGGATCACGTCGGGCAATTCGGCGGCGGCGACGCGCAACGCCGAACGCCCGTCGGCGGCGGTCAGCACCTCGAAATATTCGCCGGAAAGCTTGGCGTCGAGCAGCTTGACGTTGATATCAAGATCGTCGACGACCAGCACCCGCCCAGACACGAGGCGCCCTCACGCTGCGAGGTTGCGGATCACAGCCGCGATCGACACAGATAACGCTCGACGGTTTGCAGAAAGCCGGCAACCGAGATCGGCTTGGCCACGTAATCCTCGCAGCCGCCGTCGCGCATTTTCTCCCGGTCGCCCTTCATCGCAAAAGCGGTCACCGCGATCACCGGGATCAGCTTCAGCTCGTCGTCCTGCTTGATCAATCTGGTGACCTCGAGACCCGAGACCTCGGGCAGCTGGATGTCCATCAGGATCAAATCCGGGTGGTGCCGGCGGGCCAATGCCAGCGCCTCAGCGCCGTTTCTGGTCTGCAGGGTCTCGTAGCCATGTGCAATCAGCAGGTCGTTGAACAGCTTCATATTGAGTTCGTTGTCCTCGACGATCAACACTTTCCGCCGCTGCGGCGGTTCGCCGCTCGTTTGCGGACGTGGGATTAAGGCGGTCATGCCTGGCGGACCTCGAAAAAGGTGCTCCTGCCGACGTGGAGCGGTTGAAGCGAAGACGACAGTCCGCGACCCTTTTTCGCGGGTGTCCGAGTGTCAGGCTTTACCGCCGCCGATTTAACAATCGATTAGCGTTCCCGATGCCGCGGACCCGCCGCGCAGCAGCCAGGCCGATGATTTCCGGTTGTCGCGCCGGCATCGGTCTGGCGGCAAACCGACCGAGGGCGCCGCGATCGGCGCCGCGGGGCGGTGCGCGTCCGCCGCGGCGCTGCTGCCCCGGAGCGGCAGCCCACAAGCCTCGGCGCCGCCCGCGCCGGCGCCCTCATCAAGCGCTGACAATCAAATCAGCCCGGCTCAAATCAGCCCGGCGACGATGTTGATCGTCAGCGCCATGACGATGACATTAAAGAAGAACACAAGAACCCCATGGGCGAGCACGCCGCGCCTGAGGCTGTGATCCTCGATCTGCACGTCCGACATTGGAAAGTCATGCCGACCACAAACGAGAAATACAAAAAATCCCAATAATCGGGTTTTACCCTAAGCGCGCGGGCTAACGATTGTCGTCGAGCGCCGCGCCAGCGGCGGCAGTCTTGGTCGGGGCAAGATCGGCGCGGTTCCACCAGCCGCCGCCCAAAGCCTGGAACAGTGCCGCGGTGTCGGCATAGCGGCTCGCCTGTGCCTGCACGACATTGGTGAGCGAGGTTTGGTAGGCGCTCTCAGCGGTCAGCAGCGCCAGGTAGTTGACCGCACCGAGCTGCAATTGCCGGCGAGTGATGTCGAGGCTGGCGGCGGCGGCCTGTTGCGCGGCGGCAGCCGCTTTCAGCGCATCCGCGTCCGATTGCAGCGCGCGCAAGCTGTCGGCGACGTTCTGAAGGGCGGCGATGACCGTGCTGCGGTATTGCGCCGCAGCCTGGTCGAAGGCAGCCTCGGCGGCGCGCTGCTTGTGCAACAGGGTGCCGGCGTCGAACACTGTCTGCGTCACGTTGCCGGCCAATGTCCAAAACACGTTGCCGGGCGTAGCGAGACCCGCGAAGGTAAGCGCCGTGGTGCCGGCGTTGCCGGTCAGCGAGAACTGCGGCAAGCGCGCCGCGACGGCAACGCCGATCTGCGCGCTCGCGGCGTGCAGTTGCGCCTCGGCGGAGCGCACATCGGGGCGCTGCTCGACCAGTTTCGACGGCAGGCTGACCGGGAGCTCGTACGGCAGTTGCAGCGAGGCGAGGTCGAATGTCTCGGCCGGCTGCTGGTTGGGAAATCGGCCGAGCAGCGCCGTCAGCATGTCGCGCTCGACTTCCAGCTGCTTTTGCAACGGCGGCAACATCGCCTGCGCCTGGGCGAGCGCGGCCTCCTGCGCCGCGACGTCGGCGCCGGCCACCGCGCCCAGCGCCAGTTGGCGGCGCAGGATGTCGAGGCCGTCGCTGTCGACCTTGATGATTTCCTCGGTTGCCGCGATCTGCCCGCGCAGCGAGGCTTCCTGCACCGCCGCAGCGACAATGTTGGAGGTCAGGGTCAGATAGGCGGCTTCGAGCTCGAACCGCTGCGACTCCGCCGCCGCGACCAGGGATTCGATCTGCCGCCGCGTGCCGCCAAATACGTCCGGCGCATACGAGACCGTCACCTGGGGGGTGTAGAGGCTGTAGTAGAGAAGATTGCTCGACGGCACCGGCGCTATGCTGGCGGAGGTCTTGCTGCGGCTCGGCGAAAAACCGGCGGCGACGCTCGGGAACAAGGAGCCCTGTTCGGCATAGACGTCCTCCCAGGCCTGGCGCAATGCCGCCCGCGCGCCGCCGGCAGGGTCGGGTTCGCGGCAATCGCCTGCTCTATGAGCGCATTCAACGCCGGCGAATGAAACAGCGCCCACCATTGCCCGGGGATGTCGAGACCCTGGACAAAGCGCTGCGGCCCGCCGGCCGCGATCGGCGCCGCTTCGGTCCGTGCCGGCAGGGGTTCGGGGGTGTAGCCGGCACCGGCGGGCGGCTCCGGACGCGCGAAATCCGGCCCGACCTCGCAACCGGCCAGCAGAAGTGCTGCGCCGAGCCAGATGGCGGGACACGGACGGCCGCGGGCGTTGGCCACGGCCGCTATTCCGCGGGCGAGGGCTGGGGTGCGGCCTCCCCGGCCGGCTGGCGACGGCGCGAGAACATGTCGACCAGCACCGGCAGCACGATCATGATCAGCACCGGCGCCAGCAGCACCCCGCCGACCACCACGATCGCCAGCGGCTTTTGCACCTGGCTGCCGATCGCGGTCGACATCGCCGCTGGCAGCAGCCCGACGCCGGCCGCGGCACAGGTCATCACCACCGGCCGCATCTGCACCTCGCAGGTGCGGCGGATGGCGGCGGCGCGCGCCACACCGTCGAAAATCAGCTTGTTGTAGTAGGAGATGACGATGATGCCGTCCATCGCCGAAATCCCGAACAGCGCGACAAAACCGATCGCCGCCGACACGCTGAACGGCGTGCCGGTCAGAAACAGGGCAAAAATCCCGCCGACCAGCGCCATCGGCATCACGCTTGCCGCCAGCACGGTGTCGGTCAACGACCCAAAATTGACAAACAGCAATACGCTCATCAGGGCAAGGCTCAGCGGCACGACCACGGACAGACGCCCGATCGCGTCCTTCAGCTCGCCGAACTCGCCGACCCATTCGAGACGATAGCCCGGCGGCAGCCGCACATCTTTTGCGATCCGCCGCTGCGCTTCCTGCACCGCACCGCCGAGATCGCGGCCGCGCACGCTGAACTTGATCGGGATGTAGCGCTCCTGGTCCTCGCGATAGATGAAGGAGGCGCCGGAGACGAGCCTGACATCGGCGACGTCGGTCAGCGGAATCGGCACGATCCCGGTGCCGTTCGGACTCGGCGCGCTGATCGAGATGCGGCGGATCGCCGACAGGCTTTCGCGGAATTTCGGCGCCAGGCGCACGACCATCGGAAAGTTGCGGTCGCTGCCCTCTTCGTAAAGGTTGCCGGCGGCCTGGCCGCCGATCGCCGCCGATATGGTCGCGTTGACGTCACCGGGGCTGAGCCCGTAGCGCGCCGCGCGGACGCGATCGATGTCGATGCGAACCGTCGGCTGGCCCAAGGAATTGAAGACGGCAAGATCGGTGACGCCCGGGACCGTCGCCATGACATCCTTGATCCGGTTCGCGGTATTTTCGAGCGCGGCGAGGTCGTTGCCGAACAGCTTGACCGAATTCTCGCCCTTTACGCCCGAGGCGGCTTCTTCGACATTGTCCTCGATGTACTGGGAGAAATTGAATTCGACGCCGGGAAATCGCGCTTCGAGCGCCCGGTTCATCTGCCGCGTCAGCGCCGCCTTGTCGACCGCGGCCGGCCATTGGTCGAACGGCTTCAACGGCACAAAGAACTCGGCGTTGAAGAAGCCGGTGGCGTCGGTGCCGTCATCCGGCCGGCCGTGCTGCGAGACGACGGTTACGACTTCCGGAAAGCTGCGGATCAGGCGGCGCATGCGGTTGACGTAGCCATTGCCTTCCTCGAGCGAGATCGAGGGCGGCATCGTGGCGCGAATCCACAAATTGCCCTCTTCGAGATGCGGCAGAAACTCGAGCCCGAGACCGCGCACCGCCACCAGCGCCAGGGCGAGCACGATCGCAGCGCTGCCCAAGCTCAAAATGCGGTTAGCCAGCGCGAATTCGAGAACCGGGCGGTAAACACGGCGCAGTCCGCGGACGACAAAGGTCTCGACCTCCTCGATCCCGACCGGCAGCAGCACGGCGCTCAGCGCCGGCGTCACGGTAAAGGTCGCGATCAGGCCGCCGACGATGGCATAGGCGTAGGTCCGCGCCATCGGCCCGAAAATGTGACCCTCGACCCCCGACAAGCTGAACAGCGGCACAAACCCGGCGATGATGATCGCAGCCGAGAAAAAGATCGCCCGGCTGACCTCGCTTGCGGCCCGGTAAATCGCCCCGAGCTTGCCGGTGAGGCCGGCGCGCCGGCCCACGCCCTCGGGGACCAGAGCCTCGTCGCGCGGGCCGGCGCGCAGGTGGCGAAAGATGTTTTCGACCATGATCACGGTCGCGTCGACGACGAGGCCGAAATCGATCGCGCCCACCGACAGCAAATTCGCCAACTCGCCGCGCAGCACCAGAATGGTCACGGCAAAGAACAGCGCGAACGGGATCGTCGTCGCGACGATGACGGCGCTGCGCAAGTCGCCGAGAAACAGCCATTGCACAAAAAAGATCAGCACGATGCCGAGAAGCATGTTGTGCAGGACCGTGCGGGTTGTGACCTCTATCAACTCGGTTCGATCGTAGATCTTCTGGACGCTGACGCCCGGCGGGAGGATGTTCGACCCGTTGATCTTGGCGACCTCAGCTTCGACGCGGCGGATCGTCGGCAGACTCTGCTCGCCGCGCCGCATCAGCACGATCCCCTGGACGATGTCGTCGTCAGTGTTCTGCCCGGCGATGCCGAGCCGCGGCAGATGGCCGGTCGTGACCGTCGCGACATCGCCGATGCGCACCGGCGAGCCGTTGTTGGCGCTGACCATCGTGTCGCGGATTTGCTCGACCGAGTGGATCAGCCCGACGCCGCGCACGATCGCCGCCTGCGGGCCGAAATTGACGGTCTGCCCGCCGACGTTGATGTTGCTGTTGTTGAGCACCTGCAGCAGCTGCTGCAGGCTGACGCCGTATTCGAGCAGCCGGTCGAGGTCGACCGTGATGTCATAGGTTTTGGTCTTGCCGCCCCAGCCGGTCACGTCGATGACGCCCGGCACCGCCTTGAAGCGGCGTTCCAAAATCCAGTCTTGGATCGTCTTCAGATCGGTCACGCTGTAGCCCAGCGGACCGACGACCCGATAGCGGTAGATCTCCCCGATCGGGCGCTCCGGCGAAATCTGCGGTGCGGCGCCGTTCGCCAGCGGCCCCAGCTGCGACAACCGGTTGATCACCCACTGCTCGGCTTCGTCGTAGGTAAAGTCATAGGTGAACTGGACCTTGACGTCGGACAGACCGAACAGCGAGATCGTCCGCACGGCGCTGACATTCGGGATCCCGGCCATCTGGATCTCGATCGGGATCGTGATGTAGCGCTCGATCTCTTCGGCCGACTGGCCGGCGTTCTGGGTGACGATGTCGACCAGCGGCGGCACCGGGTCCGGATAGGCCTCGATGTTGAGCCGGAAGAAACTGGCGAGCCCGGCCGCAAACAGGAACAGCAGCAGCAGGATCATCAGCACCCGCTGCTTCAGCGCAAAGGCGACGATGTTGTCCATAACCGACCGGGGGCGCGGGTGTGGAGCTCAGTCCCCGTTGGCGGCGCGGTCGATGAACAGCGTGCCCGAGGTCACGATCTTTTCGCCGGCCGACAACCCGTTCAACACCTCGACCATGCCGTCGCCGGCTTCGCCGGCACCGATCAGGCGCGAGACGATCGCACCGTCCGGACGCACGACCCAGACCCGGGCCGTGTCGCCCTCGTACACGATAGCGCTCTCCGGCACGGCGGGAAGGGTCGCGGCCGGCCCGGTGATGATGCTGAACCGCGCGAACATGCCGGGCTTCAACGCCCCGTCCGGGTTCTCGACATCGGCGCGCACCGGCAGCCGATGGGTGTTGGCGTCGATCGACGGGGCGATCCACGAAATCTTTGCCTTGAAAACCCGGCCCGGGTAGGCCAACACCCGCACCTCGAGCGGCTCGCCAACCCGGATCAGCGGCGCATCCGCCTCGCGGACATTGGCGACGAGCCACACCGTCGACAAATCGCCGATCGTGTAGACCGGGGTCGAGGCGCCGCCCTGGACCGACAGGATGTTCTGACCGAGCCCTACCTGGCGCTGGGTCACGGTGCCGCTGATCGGCGCGACTATATAGGCGACCGGCTCCATGTCGAGCGGCGCGCCGTTTTCGATCGCGTCGATCTCCTTGTCGCTCTTGCCCAAAATACGCAGCCGGTTGCGCACCGCCGCCAGCGCAATCTCCTGGCTGCGCAGACCGTTCTGGGCGGTCGCGAGATCCATTTGGCTCTGCTGCCAATCCTTGAGCGCCGCCCCTTTGGCTTGGTAGAGCGCGCGCTCGCGCTGCTCTGCCGTAGCGGCAAGGTTGAGCTGCGCCCGCGCGGTCTTCAGGTTTGCACCCGCCGTCACCAGGTCGTTCTGGCCCTGCACGAACTCGCTCGCCGCGACCGCCATCAACGGGGCGCCGCGCGCGACATGGTCGCCGAGCTTGGCGATCAGCCTGATGACCCGACCCGAATAGGGCGAAAACACCGGCGTCGTCAAATCGTCGTCGATCGCGATATTGCCCTCGGTCACCCGTTCGGGATGGAACGTCGCGACCTTCACGGCCGCGACATTGATGCCGGCCAACTGCTCCTTGGTGGGCCGGAAGGTGCCGGGCTCGGCGGCCGGGCTCACGGGTTCCGCCTGGCTCGCGAGCGGCGCATCGACGAGCTGGACGCGGCCGACAAGAAGCAAAAGGCCGAGCGCCAGCGCCCCGACGACGGCCAGTTGGCCGGCGACGGACAGCGCAGCCGCGGGCCGCTTTCCCGATGACGGGTCCGTCATTGCCCGGATAGAGGTATGTGGCAGGCAATCGTAATCATAATGTAATGGATGCTGCACCCCCTCCAGCATGCGCGAGCAAAGAAATCGCTCCGGTATTTCAGAGTGTGTATGCTGTCCCACGCTCGGGCAGGCAGCAATGAACCGCAAATCCTTTACACCGAAGTGCTCGCCGGAGTCCAACCTGACCAAGCGCGCGCTGACGCGCCCTGGGCCAGCGCCGTCAGGCCACTCCGGCAGCCCATTCCATCGCATTGAAAGTCATTCCAGCGAAAGCGGGAACCCAGGGGCGCGCTTTGGACCCCGCGCTTGCGCGGGGGTGACGAGCTGACAGTCCACCCGATCTTATTATGCTCTCAAGCGCGCGAGGAGCTCGTAAATAATAAACAATTCGATAACAATGGAATGTTCGTGCACCGGCCGGGCGTGGAATCCGGCCTCTTCGATCAGCGTCCCGAACAGAGCGAGGTCGGTGTCCGACGAGACCATGACCAAAAGACGCCCCCCCGGCTTCAGGCGCTGGCGCGACTGCGCGAACAGGGCTGCGACATCGCGGTAAGCAGGGCCGGCATGCCAGCCGCGATCGGCGAGGTCGCGCGGCTCGCCGGCGTGCTTGGGCGGGCTCGACAGGATCACGTCGAAGAGCGGCCGCGGTGCGAGCGCCGAGAGCAGGTCGGAGCATACCGCGCCGACCCGGTCGCCAAACCCGTTGGCGCGCGCGTTTTCGGCGGCCGAGAGTGCTGCGTTCGGGTTGATGTCGGCGGCGACGACGTTGGCGGCGCCGGCGCGCGCGGCGGCGAGCGCGAGGATGCCCGACCCGGTTCCGACATCGAGGACGCGCTTGCCGGCGAGGTCGAGCCGGCCGATGAAGTCGGCAAAGCACTCGCTGCTGATGAAATAGCGCGGATGAAAGACCGTCGGGCGCACCGTCAGGCGAAAACCGGCGACCCGCGTCGTCCGGGTGCGCCGGCGCCCGAGAACAAAATGGTAGGCCAGGAAATGGATCGAGCGGCGCAATGCCCGGCGCAATGGGCTGTGCGCCTTGGCACGCCGGCTGAGCATACCCCCGACACCGCTGTTTTCGCCGGCCGCGACCGGCGCCGCCGCGCGCGCGATCTGATCCATCCTCGAATGCTCCCGCCGCGGGCCGGCCCGGTCACAAATCGGTGCGCGATGCCGCGGCGCGCTCGATCCGATGGCGCGACTGACCGCTGCGCATAAACAGGATGTGCAGATAATGCCACAATGAGCGGCTGTGCGCCGGCTGCACCACAATCTGGCCTTGCTGGGTGCTGGGTGCGGTCAGCAACCCGCGCAATTTGATCATCTCCCAGGCGAACGGGCTCCAGTCCCGCCAGGCTTGCTGGGCCTTGTCGAGCAGGACCCCGCTGACCACCTCGGGGACCGCCCCGAAAATCTCAGGGATGCGGTCCGACAAGCCGTCGTCGCGCAGAATGTTCCATTTCGAGAGGCCGCCCATAACCGGCGAGCCGAGCGCGTAGACCACCCGGCCGACCCAGGCCTCGCGAATGCAATAGGCGCACATCGCGCAGGGCTCGATGTTCGAATAGAGCGTGCAGCGGCGCAATTGCTCGCGCCCGATCGTCTTTTGCGCGTGCGAAAGGGCGATCGTCTCGCCGTGGCGGGTCACGTCGCCGTCCCGGTTGGTGCTATTGATCCCCTCGGCAACGATCTGCCCGTCGCGGGCGATCACGGTCGCGAACGGGTATTCGCCCTTGCCGACGGCGAGCCGCGACAGCTCGATGCAATGCTCCATCATCGCTTCGTCGGTTGCGATTGCCGACAGCGCCGGCGCCGCGGCGCGCCTCCAATTGCGCCCGGCGACCGCCTGGACCGGCTGGTCCCGCGCCGATCGAATGGTCACCGGGCGCTCTTTGGCATCGTGATCGCTGTCATGGCCGATCTGATCCTCGCCGCTGTGGCGAACCGCCGCTCGCCTCGATCGAATTGTGCGCCGCACCCTGGCCCAGCTCGACCCGAGTCCTAAACGTAGTTCACCTGCCGGTGTTCTCGCCAGCGCGGAAAATTCCCTCGGAAGCGAGGCCGGGCGGCCCGCGCCGACGACAAGCCACGATCGGTAGACCGGAGCGCCGAAGGATGACACCCTCGCACCCGACAGGTCGCCAGCGCGCAAAGGATTACCGAGATGAGCCAGGCACTCGCAGGCATTCGCGTCATCGACTTCACCCACGACCAGGCGGGTCCCTCCTGCACCCAGATGCTGGCCTGGCTCGGCGCCGACGTGATCAAGATCGAGCGCCCGCCACATGGCGACCGGGCGCGCCGGCTGTGGAACATGGACAATCCCGAGGTCGACAGCTTCTTTTTCCTGCTGCTCAACAGCTCGAAGCGCAGCATCGTGCTCGATCTCAAGACCGACGAGGGCAAGGAGGTCGCCCGCCGTCTTGTCGCCGAATGCGACGTCGTCGCGGAAAATCTGGGACCCGGGGTCATGGAGCGGCTCGGTCTCGGCTGGGAGGCGGTGCACCAGCTCAACCCGCGCGCGGTCTACGCCTCGGTCAAGGGTTTCGGCTCATACGGCCCCTATAGCGGGTTCAAATGCTTTGAGCCGGTGGCGCAGGCGACCTCGGGGGCGATGAGCGTCACTGGAGAGACCGACGGCCCGCCGCTGGTCAACGGCGCCAATATCGGCGATTCGGGCACCGGCATGCATTTGGCGATCGCGATCCTCGCGGCTCTGGTCCAGCGCGGGCAGACCGGGCAGGGCCAGCTCGTCGAGGTCGCAATGCAGGAGGCGGTGCTGAACCTGACCCGGGTCAAATACACCGGCACCTTGGCGACGGGCGAACCGCTCGGCCGCACCGGCAACCGCTCGGCGACCGGCGGCTGGTCGGATCTGGTGCGCTGCGCCGGCAGCGGTCGCAACGACTACGTCTACATGATCATCCCGCCCGACAACCCCGAGATGTTCGCAGCGGTGACCGAGGTTCTCGGCCGGCCGGAATTGCGCTCCGACGAGCGTTTCGCGACGGCGGCGGCGCGCGCCCGCAACCAGGCGGCGCTGACCGAGATCATCGAACGCTGGACCCGCGGCCGCGACAAGCACGAGGTGATGCAGGCTTTTGCCGGCCGCGGCATTCCCTGTGGTGCTGTGCTCGACACCGCCGAGGTGCTGGCCGACCCGCATCTGCGCGAGCGCGGCACAGTCTTTGACCTCGACCACCCGACCCGCGGCCGGTTTTCGATGATCGGCTGCCCGGTGCGGCTGTCGGACTCGCCATTCCGGCCCTCGCGCGCGCCGCTCAAAGGCGAGCATACCGAGGATGTGCTGCGCAGCCTCGCCGGCTATACCTCGGAAGAAATTCGTCAACTCAAGGAGAAGCAGGTTATATAGTGGGAACTCAGGGAGAAACTCGATGGCTGCACCGATCAAGCTGGAGATTTTCTACCGACTACGTCTGACCCTGGTGCTGCCTCAGTACCGTGCAGAGTAGCTCCGGCGTACCGTCCCATCCCGCCGCGCATCTTTTGGGTTCGCCTGATCGCGCACGATCGGGCACTTGCGTCCGGCACCCAATCCCGCGAAGCTGAGGTAGTAGACCCGGACATCGTCAAAGCATGCGCGCATCGCGCAAACTCGCACGCGAAGCCAAAAACGGGAATCCCAAATGGGAGTCAATCGTCAGATTTGATCCACTAGTTTGTTCATGTTGAGGGTCTCAAAAAAATCCTGACACGACTCGAACGGAGCATCGATGGATCCTTTGGATTTAGTCAAGCTCACGGCGGTGATGGAACGCACTGAGGGTAACCCAGATGTCAAGATCGGGTTCATCGATGGGCCTGTCGTTACCCAACATGCCGATCTCGCACGTGAATCTCTCCACGAAATTCCCGGGAATAACGGCGCCACATGCACGCAGGCCAACAGCGCCGCCTGCCTGCATGGAACCTTTGTAGCTGGAATTTTGTCCGCAAAGCGCAACTCGCTCGCGCCCGCCATTTGCCCCAACTGCACCGTCCTTATCCGTCCCATTTTTTCTGAGACGACCTCGGGGCGCGAACACATGCCTAGCGCGACGCCCCAGGAGCTCGCCGCCGCTATCCTCGCATGCATCGACGCTGGCGCGCGGGTCATCAACTTGAGCCTTGCCCTTGCGCAACCGTCCACCAAAGGCGAACAGGCGTTGGAAGAGGCGCTCAACCATGCGGTAAAACGTGGCGTGATCGTCGTTGCGGCGGCCGGCAATCAGGGCACCCTGGGAAGTTCCGCCATCACACGCCACCCGTGGGTCATTCCAGTCGTGGCGTGTGATCTTCGCGGCAGACCCATGAACGAGTTGAATCTGGGCAGTTCGATCGGCAGGGGAGGCTTGCGAGCACCCGGTGACAGCATTACCAGTCTCGGTTCCGAAGGCCGGTCGCTCACGCTCGGAGGAACAAGCGTTGCTGTGCCTTTTGTGACCGGGGCGATCGCGCTGGTTTGGTCGGAGTTTCTCGCCGCGACCGCCGCGGAGGTTAAGCTCGCGATAACCCACTCCTATGGGCGCCGGCAAGCCAGTGTGACGCCGCCCTTATTGGACGCATGGGCGGCCTTCGAGGTGCTTAAGGCCAACGAGATGAGGCGCGTGCCATGAATGAAAGAGACCGTCACAACCAAGAAAACAAACGCCCAGCTCATCGCCTGCGCCTTCCCGGGTTCATCACCGACGAGGAGGTGGGTCTCGGCGATGCCGTGAAGCGCATGACCTACGCCGTTGGGATCATGCCTTGCGGCGGCTGCGAACAGCGTGCGACGACGCTCAACCGTTGGCTTACGTTTTCGGGACGGCGCGGGAAGTAGGCGCGACCAGCAAAATCAACTTTAGGCGGGGTGAAACCGTGGACCCAAGTGAGATAGCTGAACCGTCGTCGGAAGAGATCGGCTCCGCACACTATGCCAATGAAGCTATGCCGTCGCAGGGCGCTCCGGCTACGCCTGAGCCTTGTCCCACCTGCGGCGGCGGGACAGCTTCGCCGTCCTATGTCTATGCCATCGGACGGGTCGAGGCGCGTTTTCCGAACCTTGCCGCGGAAAAGGAATTCGCCCAGGCGGGCGGGCGGACGGATACTGCCGGGAAGACCGACCAGCAGACCTTCCACGCGGTTCTGTCCAGGCGCGAGAACCGCTACCTGACGCGCCAATTGTGCTGGGTGCTGAGCATCCAGGGGCTGGAAACCTATCTGCTCGTGCCGCGCGATCCGGCGGACATCGATCTGCTGGTGGAAGCCATCCGTCCGGTCCCGACCCCGAGCGACATTGATGTCGTCATTGGCATGCGCGGTCCGATCGCGCCGCCGACCTTGTGCAACGGTCTGATGGTTCCGATTGTCGCATTCGACCAGATCTACTCGTTCGATCGCGACGCGCTGATCAAAGCGATCCCGAGGCCGGAGAAGATGACTGCCGCGCAATTCGCGCCCGCGGCTGAGGAACTGTTCGGCCGGATCATCCAACTGGCGGACAATGCCGGGGCGACGGACGAGCACCGCGCCTTGAACTATCTCGCGATGCGCTATCCCGCCATTTACGAGAAGGCGGCAGACGGGTTTGGGCGCGACTTTTCGCTGAGCGGGGTGGACGTGCGGCCTTCGCTGTTGAGCGGCACGCGCAAAATTCTCGAGGTGATCTTCGCCTACACCAACCGCAACACTGACTTCACAGAAAAGTTCTTTGTGCGGGTCGATGTGACCGAGGAGTTCCCGTTCCTGGTGACGAAAATGTCGCCGTACTATGACCGTTGAATCAAACGACCAAGAGGAGAAACGCGATGACGACGATGACTATGCCCGGATTTACGGCAGACGCTTCCTTCTACAAAACCGGGCGTTCTGGCAGGGCGACAGTTACCGCGTCTCAAAATACTACGGAACGCGTTCAGCCCGCCTTAATAGGTATTTACGGTTGTTTCTGGCTTGGTGTGAGATATCAAACGGCTCGTGGGAGTGGCGATGATCTTTTGGCGGCGATTTATAACGGTATTGCGATCGGATTTGGATGTTGAGTAGGCCTCGTTCGGGCTGCGTCGGTCAAGGTTCAACGCGCGTCGTCTGTCGCCGCTCAACGATCCGGTGACGGGACGGAGGGACTTAGTCATCAAACGCGCGCTACTTTCGATGACGCCGATTGCAACGTTCGTAGCTTGACCGACGAGTTTCCATATCTTGTAACGAGAATGTCGCGGCATAATAACTATTGAATCAAACAACCGAGAGGAGAATGGGCGATGACGACGATGACGATGCCCGGATTTACGGCAGAAGCTTCCGTTTACAAAACAGGCCGTTTCACCAGAACAACAAATATTGCACCTAACAATACTACTCAAAGTGTTCAGCCTGCTCTTAGGGGCAATTGTTTCGCTCTCGGTATGTTATGGGAAGCGGCCGTTACAAGAGACGACGAGGCTTGGGCAACATTCTATCTCCATGTTGCACTTGGAGCGGGCTGTAAATAGGCACGACGAGCTATTTTTGGCAAATGTCAGCCTTACAATCATGAGTGAAACTTTGTCCATTAGCTTCGGGTATTCTCAACATGTTGTAGGTTGGTGGCTGGTGGACGACGGCGATCGCGATTCTCCCCGCTCTCGTGCAGCGCGGTCTGCCCGGTCGCGGCCAGCTCGTCGAGGTGGCGATGCAGGAAGCGGTGCTGAACCTGACCCGGGTCAAATACACCGGGACCTTGGCGACCGGCTAACCGCTCGGTCGCACCGGCAACCGCTCGGCGACCGGCGGCTGGTCGGATCTGGTGCGCTGCGCCGACAGCGGGCGCAACGACTACGTCTACATGATCGTGCCGCCCGACAACCCGGAGATGTTCTCAGCGGTATTCGCCCCCCTGGACAGATCGCCTGCGGCGAATTATCCTATCGGGCGGTCGGAAATTGCCGGACCTGCCCGCTCATAGAGTCAGGCGGAAAACCAATCCACGTTTGTTGCGGGCGTGGTGAGGATCGTTGCTGTTAGCCTGGCACTAAGCAAGGAAGCTGACGTTATTGTTCACCAACCGCAACACCGGGTCACACCGAGAAGTGCTTCGTCCGCTGCGACGTGACCGAGGGGTTCCGGGTCCTGGTCACGAAGCTGTCGCCTTATTACGACCGATAGGCTTGGAAAGGAGGATGAAATGACTGTGCCAGGGTTTACTGCGGAATCATCGCTTGGCCCAACCATGGGCGTATACCGGCGGGAGGCCGTTTTCGGCAGATTTTCTTCACAAGTCAGCAGAGGAATTATGCCGCAACTTCGTTTCGGCGGGGATCCGGATCTGGGCGAGTACCTGAGATGCAGGGCCAATGGAGGGGGCGATCTCATATGCCGTTTCTTTGGCGGGCTTCCTCCCTTCACAATCGGTGGCATCTTCTTCTAATTGCGCTATGAAGCGAGAGAGAAAAGCCGCGTAGTGCGGAATAGCGACAGCTTGGTCACGTCGCTGACCGGCTGGGAATTGCTCGCCGACCCCCTCCTCAACAAAGGCACCGCTTTTACCGAGGCCGAGCGCGACGCTCTTCGGCCTGCACGGTTTGTTGCCGCCGCATATCGGCACCCTGGACGAGCAGGTTTCGCGCCGGCTGACGGTGTTGCACCGCTTTGCCAGCGATCTCGAGCGTTACGCCTTTCTGCGCGAGCTGCACGACAACAACGAGACGTTGTTCTTTGCGCTGCTCGAGCAGAACATCGAGGACCTGCTGCCATTGGTCTACACGCCGACGGTCGGCGCCGGCTGCCAGCAATTCAGCCAATTGTTCAGAAAGCCGCGGGGGCTGTTTCTGAGCCTGCCCCACAAGCGGCGGCTGCACCAGATTCTCGCCAACCCGCGTTTCGACCAGGTCGAGGTCGTCGTCGTCACCGATGGCGAGCGGATTTTGGGGCTTGGCGACCAGGGTGCAGGCGGCATGGGCATCCCGATCGGCAAGCTGGCGCTCTACACGGCCTGCGGCGGACTGCATCCGGCGACGACGCTGCCGATCATGCTCGATGTCGGCACCGACAACCAGGAGCGGCTGACCGACCCGCTCTATCTCGGCTGGCGTCATGAGCGGGTGCGGGGCGCCGAGTACGATGATTTTGTCGAGGCGGTGGTTGCCGCCATCACCCGGCGCTGGCCGCACGTGCTGCTGCAATGGGAGGATTTCGCCAAGGCCAACGCGACGCGGCTGCTTGAGCGCTATCGCGGCCGGCTGTGCACGTTTAACGACGATGTTCAGGGGACGGCCGCGGTCGCCGCCGGAACCCTGTTGTCGGCGATCAACGTCACCGGGGTGCCGCTGACCGAGCAGCGCATCGCGGTGCTGGGCGCGGGCTCGGCCGGCTGCGGCATCGCCGGGCTGCTGCTGAAGATGATGGTCGAGGCCGGCCTCCCGGAAAAGCCCGCTGCCGGGCGCTTTTACATGATCGACCGCGACGGCCTCTTGGTCGACGGCATGAATGCGATCGAGCCGTTTCAGCAGCCGTTTCTGCAACCGCGCGCGGCGGTCGAGAATTGGGCGCTCGACCATCCCGACAAGATCGCGCTGCTCGATGTCGTGACCAACGCCAAGCCGACCGTGCTGATCGGCGTTTCGGGCCAGCCCGGCGCGTTTTCGGAAGCGGCGGTGCGGGTCATGGCGCGCAACAACCGGCGGCCGGTGATCTTTCCGCTGTCGAACCCGACCTCGCGCTCCGAAGCGACGCCCGAGGACATCGAGGAATGGAGCGAGGGCCGCGCCGTCATCGGCACCGGCAGCCCGTTTGCGCCGCTCGTCCGCGACGGCAGCAAGTTCAAGGTCGACCAGACCAACAATTCCTACATTTTCCCCGGAGTGGGCCTCGGCGCCGTCGCGGTCAAGGCGCGGCAGATCACCGACACGATGTTCATGGCGGCGGCCAAGGCCTTGGCGGCGGCGTCGCCGGCCGCGTCGAACCCGAACGACAATTTGCTGCCGCCGGTGACCGCATTGCGCGAGGTTGCCTTTGCCGTCGCCCTGGCAACCGCGATCCAGGCGCATAAGGAGGGTCTGACCCAGGGAGTTGAGACGGACCGGATCGAGGCCGCGATCCGCGCCAAAATCTGGGAGCCGCGCTATCAGCGCTACGAACCCGCCGGCAAGCCCGCGTGTTGACCGCCGCCGCACCGGAATTTTTCAACAGCAGCTTTAGCGATCCGCCCGGAGCGGGTGAGCGTGGTCGAGCGGGCCGTGGCCGCGGCCGAGGCCGGGAGCGCTGGCGATGGCACGCTGGACATAGGCGCGGGCGCGGTCGACCGCCGGCTCGACGCCAAGGCCCTGGGCGAGCCCGGCGGCGATCGCCGATGCCAGGGTGCAACCGGTGCCATGGGTGTGATGCGAGGCGATGCGCGGGCTTTCCCAGATGCGGCTTCCGGCCGCCGTTGACAGCACATCGATCACAGTGTCGCCGGGCAGATGGCCGCCCTTGACCAGAACCGCACCGCAACCGAGCCGCAGCAGCGCCTCGCCGGCGGCCTCCATGCCGGCGCGGTCGCTGATCGCGGCGCCGCATAGAATCTCGGCCTCGGGAAGGTTCGGGGTCAGCACCGCCGCGCGCACGATCAACAGCCGTTTCAGCGCGTCGACAGCGTCGGGATCAATCAGCCGCGCGCCGCCCTTGGCCGCCATGACCGGGTCGACGACCAATGGGATGGTCCCTGCCCTCTCCCGCAACACCGCGGCCAGGGCTTCGATCACACCGATATCGTGCAGCATGCCGGTCTTGATCGCATCGGCGCCGATGTCGTCGAGCACGACTTCTACTTGTTGGCGGACAAAGTCCGGCGGCACCGGGAACACGCCAAACACGCCTTCGGTGTTCTGCGCGGTCAACGCCGTAATCGCCGTCGCCGCATAGGCGTCGAGCATCGTCACGGTTTTGATGTCGGCCTGGATGCCGGCGCCGCCGCCGGAATCGGAGCCGGCGACAATCAGGACGCGACCGCGCACTATTCCGCCGCTAATGGTATGACGTCGATGCTCGCGGTGGCCGCGCGCAAGGTCGCGCAGATTTCGTCGACGACGGAGGCGACCAGTTCCTCGTCCTCGCCTTCGGCCATGACCCGGATCACCGGCTCGGTGCCGGAGCGGCGGATCAACAGGCGGCCGGCCGAGCCGAGCCTCGCCTCGCCGTCGGCGATCGCGCGCTGCACCGCCGGGCGGTCAAGCGGGACGACGTCGCCGTGGCGCACGCTGCCGGCATATTGCGGCACCGGGGTGAAGAGACGGCAGACCTGGCTCGCCGGGCGGCCGGTTTCGACAATCGAGGCCAGCACCTGCAAGGCCGCGATCAGGCCGTCGCCGGTCGTCGCATAGTCGGCGAGGATGATGTGGCCGGACTGCTCGCCGCCGAGATTGCAGCCGAGACTGCGCATCTTTTCGACGACGTAGCGGTCGCCGACCCCGGACCGATGCAGGCCGATCCCCTGGCTGTCGAGATAGCGCTCAAGGCCGAGATTGGACATCACCGTCGCCACCAAGGCGCCGCCGGCGAGCCGACCGCTGCGCGACAGCCCGGTCGCGATCAGCGCCATCAGCTGGTCGCCGTCGAGGATCGCACCGTGCTCGTCGGCGACGATCAGCCGGTCGGCGTCGCCATCGAGGGCGATGCCGATGTCGGCGCGGCGGGCGAGCACCTCGCGCCGCATCTGCTCGGGCATCAGCGCGCCGCATTCGCGGTTGATGTTGAGCCCGTCGGGGGCGACGCCGAGCGAGAACACCTCGGCGCCGAGCTCCCAAAACACGGTCGGCGCCACCTTGTAGGCAGCGCCGTGCGCGCAATCGACGACGATGCGCAGCCCGTCGAGCCGCAACCCGCGCGGAAAGCTCTGCTTGACGAACTCGATATAGCGGCCGCCGGCGTCGTCGAGGCGTTTAACCCGGCCGAGCTCCGACGGGCTCGCCCGCCGGCTCGGCCCTTTGGCGAGGGCGGTCTCGATCTTGCGCTCGATCTCGTCCGACAATTTGAAGCCGTCGCGCCCGAACAGCTTGATGCCGTTGTCGCCGTACGGGTTGTGCGACGCCGACAGCACGACCCCGATATCGGCGCGCAGGCTGCGCGTCAGCATCGCGATCGCCGGGGTCGGCAACGGCCCGACGAGCACGACGTCCATCCCCATCGTGACAAAGCCTGCGGTCAGCGCCGGCTCGAGCATGTATCCCGAAAGACGAGTATCCTTGCCGATCACGACGAGGTGCTTGTGGGCCCCGTTTTTGAAGCATTCGCCGACCGCGATCGCCACCTTCAGCGCGGTTTCCGGGGTCATCGGCTCGATATTTGCAGTGCCGCGGATGCCGTCAGTGCCGAAGAGCTTCCGCGTCATCTTGCCACCAGAGCTTTAACAATATCCCCGCAATTCTCTAGCTTGCAGAGAACAAGCCCCGGAGTCAAATAACAATTTCAAGAATGCAAGGTTACGCAACCCGTGCCCGGCAGGGACGGCGGCCACCCACCGCGCGCCCTCGCGTGACAGGCGGGAGAGCGGCCGGTCAGCCGCCCGGCTGCGGTTCGGGCTCGAGGCCGGTCGGGCGGCCGGAAGGCGGCACCGAGCTGCGCCGGCCGGAGCGGCCGTCATCGTTTTGCGGCGCCGGCGCCGAGTTTTCGCGCAAAATGCGCTCGCCGCGGATGATGCGGCGGATTTCGTCGGCCGACAGGGTCTCGTACTCGAGCAGCCCCTTGGCCAGCGAATGCAGTTCGTCGAGCCGCGCCGTCAGAATGTCGCGCGCGGTTTCTTCGCCCTCGTCGACGAGCCGGCGAATTTCCTCGTCGATCAGCTTGGCGGTCGCCTCGGAGACGTTTTTGCGCTGGGTCACCGAGTGGCCGAGAAACACTTCCTCTTCGTTCTCGGCATAGCGCAGCCGGCCGAGCTTTTCGCTGAACCCGAACTCGGTCACCATGCGCCGCGCGAGATGGGTGGCGCGGCGGATGTCGTCCGACGCGCCGGTGGTGACGCGGTCCGCGCCAAAGATCAGCTCCTCGGCGATGCGGCCGCCAAACAGGCTCGCCAGCATCGCTTTTATTTCGAGCTTGGACTGGCTGTACTTGTCGCGTTCGGGCAAATACATCGTGATGCCGAGCGCCCGGCCGCGCGGGATGATCGTGACCT
This sequence comes from uncultured Alphaproteobacteria bacterium, assembly GCA_963712825.1. Lineage (GTDB taxonomy): Bacteria > Pseudomonadota > Alphaproteobacteria > ATCC43930 > CGMCC-115725 > AP-15. The sequence goes on along the minus strand of CAVQJP010000016.1, from coordinate 600,968 downwards.
TGTGCAGCGGCTCGTGTCCCTCGGCGTAGAGCATGCACAGCGCATGCCCGGCCTCGTGATAGGCGGTCAGCTTTTTCTCGTCCTCGGTCATCACCAGCGAGCGCCGCTCGGCGCCCATCATGACCTTGTCCTTGGCGAACTCGAACTCGCTCATCGCCACCGAGCGCTTGCCGCGCCGCGCCGCCATCAGCGCCGCCTCGTTGACGAGATTGGCGAGGTCGGCACCGGAAAATCCGGGCGTCCCGCGGGCCAGGATCTTGGCGTCGACATCGGCCGCCAGCGGCACCTTGCGCATGTGGACCTTGAGGATTTTCTCGCGTCCGACGACATCGGGGTTCGGCACCACCACCTGCCGGTCAAAGCGTCCGGGCCGCAGCAAGGCCGGGTCGAGCACGTCGGGCCGGTTGGTCGCGGCGATCAGGATCACGCCCTCATTGGCCTCGAACCCGTCCATCTCGACCAGCAGCTGGTTGAGCGTCTGCTCGCGCTCGTCGTTGCCGCCGCCGAGCCCGGCGCCGCGATGCCGGCCGACCGCGTCGATCTCGTCGATAAAGATGATGCAGGGCGCGTTTTTCTTGCCCTGCTCGAACATGTCGCGCACCCGGCTGGCGCCGACGCCGACAAACATCTCGACAAAATCGGAGCCCGAGATCGTAAAGAACGGCACGTTTGCTTCGCCGGCAATGGCCCGCGCCAGCAAGGTCTTGCCGGTGCCGGGCGACCCGACCAACAGAACGCCCTTTGGAATTTTGCCGCCGAGCCGCTGAAACTTCTGCGGGTCCTTCAGGTACTCGACGATCTCCTCGAGCTCCTGCTTTGCTTCGTCGATCCCGGCTACGTCCTCAAAGGTTATGCGCCCGACTTTTTCGGTCAGAAGCCGCGCCCGGCTCTTGCCAAAGCCCATCGCCCGGCCGCCGCCGCCCTGCATCTGGCGCATGAAGAATATCCACACCCCGATCAAGAGCAGCATCGGGAACCACGAAATCAGCACGCCGAACAGCGACGGCACGTTGTCGTCGACCGGGGCGGCGGAGATCCGCACGCCCTTGTCGATGAGCCTGGTCACCAGGGTCGGGTCGTTCGGCGTATAAGTCGTGAAGGCGCGGCTGTCGGTAAAATGGCCGCTGATGGTGTTGCCCTGAATTGTCACGTCGGCAACCTGACCGCGATTAACGTCGTTTACAAAATCGGAAAAGGCCAAGGTCGATTGCGGCCCGCGGCTGGAAGAGGTCTGAAACAAGTTGAAGAGCGCGACGAGAAGCAGCCCGATCACAATCCAGAGGGCGAGATTCTTGCCGAAGTTGTTCACGATTAACGCCTTTCCATGCCGAGCCGGCCAGCACGCTTCGAACAATCCTACGCCGATCGAACCCGGCCCGCGACCTTTTTTGCCAGTCAAGACATAAGCCGCGAGCCGGCTTAAACAACTGCAAAGCTCGCATGGGACAAAGAATTGACAGGCTTGAAAGAAAGCCTCGGCAGCGAGATCCCTCCGTCGCGTCGGTATCCTAGAGCAGGAACGGCGAGGAGCCCCTTTTCATCCCAAAATGCCGGCAGAATTGGATGGGTCAATCGGGGGAGCGCGGCGGGCGGCGATGCCGCCGATTGCCGGCGCAGCTCGACGCCCCCGGCAGGCCCGAGACAGCCCAGGGTCAGCGCCGGTCCGCCGGCAGGCGAGGCCGCCTCGAAGCGGCGATCCCAAAAGACGACGCCACCCGGCTCGACTGCGACCGGAGGGGCCGCGGCGGCAAGCTCGCGCAGAACGAGAATGCGGCCGCGCCATTCGATGAACCGGCAGCCGCCGAGCGTGCAGCCGCCGCGGGCGTCGCCGCCAAGCACCCGCAGCATGCGCGTGACGGCTATCCGCCGCGGCGGATAGCGGGCGCCGCCGAGCGCGAATAGAAGAGCCGACAACGCCCGCTCGGCGAGGTCGGGCGCGGCGGCGAGCAGCGCTCTTCGGTCGAGCGCCGCAAAGCCGGCCGGGTGCAGCGACACGGCGCCAGCGACGAGCGCGTCGCCCTGGCGCTCACGCGCGACCCGTTCGCGGCCCAGCCTCGCAACCTCGCCGGCAATCCAATCGCGGTCGGCCCAATCGCGGTCGGCCCAATCGCGATCGGCCCAATCGCGATCGGCCGGCGACGCGCGCCGGCGCAGGCGGGTGCGGGCGAAAACCGGGTTGCGGTTGCTCGGGTCGGCGACAAAGGGCTGACCCTCGGCGGCGAGCGTCGCCAGCAGGCGGCCCTTCGGAACCTCGAGCAGCGGGCGCAGCACCCGGCAGCCCTCGATCTCGCGGATCGCCGACATCGCGGCCAAGCCCGCGGGACCGCTGCCTGCCTCGCGGCGCAGCAGATAAGTCTCGATCTGGTCGTCGCGCTGGTGTCCGGTCAACAGATGCAGGCAGCCCCGCGCCCGGCACCACTCCGCCAGCAGCCGGTAGCGGGCCGCCCGGGCAACCTCCTGGATACGGCTGCGCGGCTTTTCCCCGCCCCACACCAGAATCTCGTGGCGGATCGAGCGCGCCGCCAGCCAGCCCGCCAGCCGCTCCAGCTCGGAGGCACTCTCCGCACGCAGCCGGTGGTCGACCGAGAGGGCGCAGATTTCGCCGCCGCGGCGCCGCGCCCAGCGGTCGGCGAGGATGGCGAGGGCAAGGCTGTCGGGGCCGCCGGAGACGGCCACCGCAACAAACGGTTTGGTTTCGAAAACGGCGAGGCGGTCGAGCCGCGCCGCGAACTCGGCAAGTCCGAGCGGCGGCGGCGAGGTCTCGGAGCTCAGCACCCGAGCTTCTTCTTCTCCTGCGCCGCGCGGTCGCGGACGGCGCTTCCCGGATGCGGGAAATCGTGGTCGAGCTGCATCAGCGCGATGCAGGCGTTGTGCTTCTGGTCGGCGTGCGCCAGCGACATGCCGAGCTTCAGCAGCCCGTCGGGGGCTTTCGGACCGCGCGGGTAGCGCCGGTAGCCGTCGGCAAAGGCGGCGGCCGCCTCGCTGTACTTTCCGCGGGCGTAAAAGCTTTCGCCGAGCCAATACTGGGCGTTGCCGGCGAGCGGGTCGCGCGGATGCTGCTCGACAAAGCTGCGCAACGCCTCCTCGGCGGCCGGATAGTCGGCCTTGCGCAGCAAACCAAAGGCCGAATTGTACTGCGCCGAGACCGACCCCGAAGGCAGCGCATCCGATCGCGGCGGGTGTAGGGCGTCGCCGGCGCTGGCGACCTGCGGCGGCGTCAGCTGGTTCTGCCCCGGATAGGGCGCCGCGGACCCGCTCGGCGGCGCCGGAGGCTCGCCGGGCGGCGTCAGCGTGCCGTAGTCGGGGGGCGGCGGCGGGGGGCGGCCATAGGGCGGCGGCGGGCGGCCATACGAAGGCGCCAGCGCCGCCGGCTGGGCGAGCGCCGGCGGCGGGGCGGCAGCGGCGTCCTGGCCTTGGCCCTGGCCGAGCCGCACCTCGATGTCGCTGTTGACCTGCTCGAGCCGCTGCCGCAATTGCTGAACCTGGTTGGTCTCGTCCTCGACCCGGCCGGTCAGGTCGCGCATCTGCTGCTCGAGGCGGTCCATCCGCACCTGCAAGTCGACCGCGGAGCCGGTCCCCTCCGCACCCGGCGGCGCTTCGCCGCCGGTGCCGCGATAGACCTGGCGCTGCAGCATGCTGAGGTCGCGTTCCAGGCGATCGAGACGATCCTGGGTCGAGGCGTCCTGCGCTCTGACCACAGGCGGCGCCGCCGTCATCGAGATCAGCACGAGCAGCACGATCGGGCAGGCTTGCGGCAGAAACGAGCGCCGAATTATCAGCGGAGCCTTTTGAAATGCGCGGGGCAGCCGGGAGCGGCTTTACGCACTGAGCACCGGCGACGCAAACATCAGAAGCCGCGGTCGTAGGGCGCGTTTTGGGCAAAAAAAGGGCGCGCGGAACCGCCGCCCGTCGGCTCGGCCGCGGCGCCGCCGCGCCGGAGCTGCGGACGGGCGCCGGCTGCGAGATCAGTTGACGGTGGTGATCGCAACGCGGTTCTGCGCCCAGGCCTCTTCGGTCGAGCCCGGAACCACCGGCCGATCCTTGCCGTAGCTGATCGTCGAGAGGCGCGAGGACGGTATCCCCGCCGCGACCAGCACCTGCTTGGCCGCGTTGGCGCGGCGTTCGCCGAGCGCCAGATTATACTCGCGGGTGCCGCGCTCGTCGCAGTGACCTTCGATCGTGACCGTCACGTTCGGATAATGCTGCAGCCATTCGGCCTGGCGCTGCAAAATCTGCTGGGCCTCGGGGGTGATGTCGGACCGGTCGAACTCGAAGAACACCCGGTCGCCCGCGCTTTGCGCCAGATCCTGCTGCGAGCCCGGAACCGCGGCACCCATGGCGGCGCCGCCGGGACCGCCCGGGCCACCCGGTCCGCCCGGAGGAGGGGGCGGCGTCTCGGGCGTGCTGCTGCAGGCGGCGAGCAGCAGCAACAGCAATCCTCCCAGGCCCGCCGTCAGGCCTCCGAACTTCGTCTGCATGTGTCGAACCCCCCTCGATAAAACGCGACGCCGCCTAACGCAGCAATGGAGACCAGGCCGGATCGGACGCCGCCCCCGGCGTAGGCACGTCACGTTGATTGTATCCGGTCAAGTCGATGGTTTGCAGGTGCGGCGAACCGCCATAGCCGCGCGAATCGGATGGTCCTTGCGAGAAATACATCAGCACCCGGCCATTGGGCGCCCAAGTCGGTCCCTCGACCAGAAAACCCTGGGTCAACAGCCGCTCGCCCGATCCGTCCGGACGCATCACGCCGATGTAGAACGAGCCGCCGCTGATCTTGGTAAAGGCGATCAGGTCGCCGCGCGGCGACCACACCGGCGTGCCGTACTTGCCGGAGCCAAAGCTGATCCGGTGGGCCCCGCCCCCGCCCGCGCTCATCACATAAAGCTGCTGCGAACCGCCGCGGTCGGAGTTGAACGCGATCTGGCTGCCGTCGGGCGAATAGCACGGCGAGGTGTCGATCGCGTTGTCTTCGGTCAGGCGCGCGGCCTGATGGGTGCGCAGGTCGAAGGTGTAGATGTTGCTGGCGCCGTTGACCGCACGGCTCATGACGACGCGGTTGCCGTCCGGCGAAAACCGCGGCGCAAACGTCATCCCCGGGAAGTTGCCAAGCGCTTCCTGCTGCCCGGTGTCGATGTTGAGCAGGTAGACGCGCGGCTGCTTGCCGGCATAGGAAAGATAGGTGATCTCCTGCGCCGTCGGCGAAAAACGCGGGGTCAGCACCAAGGCCCTGCCGTCGGTCAGGTAATGGTTGTTGGCGCCGTCCTGATCCATGATCGCAAGCCGCTTGACCCGGTCTTGGGCAGGGCCGGATTCGGCGACATAGACGATGCGGGTGTCGAAATACCCGTCCTCGCCGGTGATCCGCTTGTAGATCTCGTCAGCGATGATGTGCGCGATCCGTCGCCAGTTCTGGCCGGTGGTCGTGTATCCGAAACCGGTCAGCTGCTGCCCGGCGAACACGTCCCACAGCCGGAACTGGACCCCGAGGCGACCGTCCGCCTGGGTCTGGACGGTGCCGGTCACCAATGCCTGGGCGTTGATCTGGCGCCAGTCGGCAAATTGCGGCGCATTGCTGTCGGTCGCCGAGACGTTCTCGATAAAGCTGCGCGGGTCGAGGGGCCGGAACAGCCCCGAGCGTTCGAGATCGGCGGAGATGACCCCGGCGATGTCGGCCCCGGCCTGCGATTCATTGCCGCCGCCGCCGGCGAAGGCGGGGATCGCGATCGGCATCGGCTGGATCTGGCCGCTGGTTATGTCGAGACGCAGCTCGGCGCTCGCCGGTCCCCACGGCCACAGCAGCAGCACCAGGAGAGCGGTCACCCCGCCGGGCAAAACGAGGCGGCTTTTGTTCATAAGACATCCTTTGGGCTGAATTCGACGACCATGTCTTTCCAAATCTCGTATTTGTCCGGCGGCAGACGCAGCGGCCGGCACAGCGGGTTGAAAAAGGCGCGGCGGGCACTTTCCGCAGCGGCGCGAAAGAACGGGTCGCCGGCGGCCCGACCCTGATCGACGATCGTCGCCTGCTGGACGGTGCCGTCGGGCAAAACCGCCACCCGGATTTCGACCACCAGATCCTTGGCGTCGCGCGCGCCTGCCGGAATGTTCCAGCAGCGCGAAATCTGCTCGCGGATCATGTCGATGTCGCTGGCGCTGAGCTGGCTGCCGAGCGGTGCGCGCGGTTGCGAGGAGGCGCGGCCGGCGGCGACCCGATCGGTCTGCGGCGGCGCGTCGGGCGAGGGCGGCGTGTCCTGCGCCGCGAGGTTTTTCAGCAATGCGTCGAACTGGCCGGGATTGTATTTCTTGGCCTCAGCCTTGGCCTCCTCGCGCGCCATCTGTTGCGGTCGCTCGGGCGGCGGCTGTGGCGTCGAGGTTGCGACCGCCGGTTTGGGCGGCGGCGGGGGCGGGGTCGGCTTCTGTGCGGGCACCGGCGGCGGCGGCAATGCGGCCTCTTTCGGCGGTGCCACCGCCGGTGCCGCCGGAGCGGGCGGTGCGGGCTTGGGCGTCGGCGGGGCGGGTGCCGGCGGTTCTGGCGGCGCTGCGGCGGCCGAAGGCGGCGGCGCCGGTTTGGGCGGGGTCGCTTCGGGCACAGGTTTTGGCGCCGGCGGTCCGGGCAGCGGCGGCTCCGGCGTGGCCGCGCGTTCGGGCATGTTCGGATTGGGACGGGTCGCGCGGGTTTCCGGCCCCATCGTCACGAGCTGGACCGCGATCGGCATTTCTTGCGGCGGCGGCGGGTGAAACAAGGTCGGCAGCCCGAAGACCAGCACGATCCCGATCAGCAGATGCAACGCCGCCGACAACACCAACCCGCGCCGCCCGACGCCGTCGGGCATCGGCTCGGGGAGTGCCGGTTCGGGCGGCAAGGCCGATTCTACAGCGGCGGCGCTCATGCTCTGCGACCGGCGAGAGTTCTCAGCGCTTGACAGCCGGGATTGCAGGCGCCGGCGCGGTGGCGGCAGCGGCCGTGGCCGGCACGCCCTTTGGGGTTTCGGCGATCAGCGACACCTTGCGAAAACCGGCGGCGCTGATCAGGCTCATGACTTCGAGCACCCGCCCGTAGTCGATCGCCTTGTCGGCGCGGACATAGACGAGCGCGTCCGGGTTGGTGCCGGTGATCGCCTGCAGCCGCGGCACGAGCGCGTCGCTCGCGACGTCGGTGTCCTGGATAAAGATACGACCCTCGTTGTTGATCGAGATGACAAGCGGCTCCTTGGGGTCGGTGATCGGCGGCGCCTGGGTCTGCGGCAGGTCGACCGGCACGCCCACGGTCAGCAGCGGGGCCGCGACCATGAAGACGACGAGCAGCACCAGCATCACGTCGACGAGCGGCGTTACGTTGATTTCGGCCATCGGCCGGTAGCGCCCGCGCAGGCGGCCGTTGCCGCCCAGGGTTGGTGCCGCCATGGCTCAAGGCCTCTCGTCGAGCTGGCGCGACAGGATCGCGCTGAACTCGGAGGAAAACGCTTCGAGGCGTCCGGCATAGCGTCCGAAATCGGTCGCGAGCTTGTTGTAGGCGACGACCGCCGGGATCGCCGCGACGAGGCCGAGGGCGGTCGCGAACAGCGATTCGGCGATGCCGGGGGCGACGACCGCGAGGCTGGTGTTTTTCGACGCGGCGATCGACTGGAAGCTGTCCATGATGCCCCAGACGGTGCCGAACAGGCCGACAAAGGGTGCGGTCGCCCCAACCGTCGCGAGAAACGCCATAAAGCGCTCGACCCGCTCCATCTCGCGCCCGACGGTCACGTTCATGACCCGCTCGATGCGCTGCTGCAGGCTGGCGCGCATGATCGCGGTGCCGAGCAGGCCCTTGGCGGCGCTGCGGCGCCATTCGCGCATTGCCGCCGAAAACACCGCGGTCATCGGGTCGGGCGGGCGCTGGCCGACGCGCTCGTAGAGGTCGTCGAGCGAGCCGCCCGACCAGAAGCTCTCTTCGAAATTGACCGCCGCGTGGCGCAGCCGGCGCAGCCGGATCACCTTGTCGAAGATGACCGCCCACGACCAGAACGACGCCAGCAGCAGGATCAGCATGACGATTTTGACGATGGCGTCCGATTGCAAAAACAAGGCGATGATCGACAGGTCATGAGGCACCGCGCCGGCGAGCGGCAAGGATTCGACGGCTGAAGGCTGCATTCTTTGAACCTTTTATGGCGTCTTTTGGACGACGATGGGCGGGACCGCGGCGGACGGGACGGCGGAGGACGGGAGGACGGTGGACGGGACGGCGGCCGGCGTCACGGCGCCTCCTCGGCCTCGCCGGCGAGCGGCAGTCCCGCCAGAAGGTCGAGCTGGGCCGGCAAAAATGCCGGCATCGGCAGGTCGAGATGGCGGAACGCCGCGCGGGTCAGGAGGCGTCCGCGCGGGGTGCGCTGGACAAAGCCTTCCTGGATCAAAAACGGCTCGATGACCTCTTCGATCACGTCGCGCTCGTCGCCCAGCGCCGCCGCCATGGTCTCAACCCCGACCGGGCCGCCGCCATAGCGCTCGGCGATGCAGCGCAGATAGCGGCGGTCCATGCCGTCGAGCCCGCACCCGTCGACATCGAGCCGGATAAGGGCATTGTCGGCCGCGGCGGCGTCGACCATCGCCAGCCCGTCGACCGCGGCAAAGTCGCGGATCCGGCGCAACAGCCGCATCGCGACGCGTGGGGTGCCGCGGGCGCGGCGCGCGATCTCGGCGGCACCGTCGCGGCGCAGGCTGAAGCCCAGCACCGCGGCGCCGCGGGCGACGATCAGCGCCAGCTCGGCGGGCTCGTAAAAGCCGAGCCGCAGCGGGATGCCAAAGCGCTCGCGCAACGGCCGGGTGATCAGACCCGAGCGGGTCGTCGCCCCGACCAGGGTGAAGCGCGGCAGGTCGATGCGGATCGAGCGCGCGCCCGGCCCCTCGCCGATGATCAGGTCGAGCTGAAAATCCTCCATCGCCGGGTAGAGGATTTCCTCGACCGACGGAGCGAGCCGGTGGATCTCGTCGATAAAGAGCACATCGCGCGGCTCGAGATTGGTCAGCAATGCCGCAAGATCGCCGGCGCGCTGGATCACCGGTCCCGAGGTGGCGCGGAAACCGACACCCATCTCGCGCGCGACAATCTGCGCCAGCGTGGTCTTGCCGAGTCCGGGCGGCCCGGAAAACAGCACATGGTCGAGCGCTTCGCCGCGAGCTTTGGCGGCTTCGACAAAGATTTTGAGATTGTCGCGCAGGCTGCGCTGGCCGACGAACTCGGCCAGGCTCTGCGGCCGCAGCGAGGTCTCGGCGAGGTCGCTCTCGGTTGCGGCCGGGTCGAGGATGCGGTTCTCGCCCTCGCTCATTGCCGCGTCCCCTGCGCCAGCTCCTGCAGACCGGCGCGGACCAGCGCTTCGGTTGCCGCGGCGGCGCCGAGACGCTGGGCTGCCGCGGCGACGGCGCCAAACGCCTCGGTACGGCGGTAGCCGAGATTAACGAGGGCGGAGACGGCATCCGATGCGGGGCCGGCGCCGAGCGGCGGGGTCGAGGGCGCCTCGGCCGCCGATGGCGCGGTCAGCGCGAGACTACCGGTCTTGTCGCGCAATTCGTTGACGATGCGCGCCGCGAGCCGCGGCCCGACCCCCTCCGCGCGCGCCAGCGTGGCGCGATCCTGGGCCAGGATCGCGATCCCCAGCTCCTCGGGCCCGATCGCCGACAGGACGGCGAGCGCGAGCCGCGCGCCGACACCCTGCACCGTCGTCAGCAGGCGGAACCAGTCGCGCTCGGCGGTGTCGACAAAGCCGTAAAGATGGATGTGGTCCTCGCGGACATGGGTCTCGATCAGCAGCCGCACCGGCGCGCCGACCGGTGGCAGGCGGCCCAAGGTGCGGGTCGAGCAGAAGGCGAGATAGCCGACCCCGTTCACGTCGACGATGGCGGCGTCGGGGGCGACCTGGTCCAGGAGGCCGGCGAGCTTGGCGATCATCCGGGCGTCCCGGCGGGGGTCGTTCTCGCGGAGATCGTTCTCGCGGGGAGCTTCCAGGCGCGGCGGGTTTCGGCGTGGTGCGCGTGGCAGATCGCCACCGCCAGCGCATCGGCGGCGTCGGCAGCGCCGATCGCAAAGCCGGGCAGGATATGGCGCACCATGAGCTGGACCTGTGCCTTGTCGGCATGGCCGGCGCCGACCACCGCCTTTTTGACGAGGTTGGCCGAATATTCGGCGACCGGCAGCCCGCGCTCGGCTGGCGCCAGCAAGACGACGCCGCGGGCGACGCCGAGCTTCAGCGTCGAGGCCGCGTTGCGGTTGACAAAGCTCTCCTCGACCGCGGCTTCGTCGGGGCGGAACTGCTCGAGCACGGCGCCGATCTGGCGAAACAGCGAGACGAGCCGCATCGCCAGCGGCTGGTCCGCGTCGGCATGGGCAACACCGTCGCCGACATGCGAGAGCCGGTTGCCGTCAACGTCGATGACCCCCCAGCCGGTGTGGCGCAGCCCGGGATCGAGCCCCAGCACGCGCATTCCCTAGAACCCCTCTCCGCCCATGGGGAGGAGAGGGAGGGGCCCATCGCGGTGCGATCGGAGGGTGAGGCGGGCACCTCTAAACCGGCCCCGCGCGGCCCCCCTCACCCTTCTCGCTCCCCCCGCCGGGGAGAGAGACCAGGAAGTCGGCCCGGCTCTATCAGTCATTCTCAGGCGCCGAGCCGCGCCATCACGTCCTCGGCCACTTCAAAATTGGCGTAGACGTTCTGGACGTCGTCGCTGTCCTCGAGCGCTTCGAGCAGCTTGAAAAGCGCGGCCGCATTGTCTTCGTCGATCGGCGCCGCGGTCTTTGGCCGCCACACCAGCCGGGCGGAGCTCGCCGGCCCAAGGCGCTGCTCGAGCGCGTCGCGCACCGCGTTCAGGTCGTCGGGCGCGCAGGTCACCGAATGCTGCTCGGTGTCGCTCTCGACATTTTCGGCGCCGGCCTCGAGGACCGCTTCGAACATGTCGTCCGGGCTCGCAGCCGCGGCCGGGTAGACGATCTCGCCGACCCGGTCGAACAGAAAGCCGACGCTGTTGGTTTCGCCGAGCGCACCCCCGGATTTGGTGAAGGCAGCGCGGATTTCGCTCGCGGTGCGGTTGCGGTTGTCGGTCAATGCCTCGACGATGACCGCCGTGCCGCCCGGCCCATAGCCTTCGTAGCGCACCTCGTCAAAGGCGGAATTGGCCTCGCCGCCGGCGCCGCGGCGGATCGCGCGATCGACCGTGTCCTTGGGCATGTTGGCCTGGCGCGCCGCCAGCACCGCGGCGCGCAGCCGTGGGTTCGCCGCCGGGTCGGGCAGTCCGGTGCGCGCCGCCGTCGTCAGTTCCCGGATGATCTTGGTAAAGACCTTGGCGCGCTTTTTGTCCTGCGCGCCCTTCCGGTACATGATGTTTTTGAATTGCGAATGGCCTGCCATCGGTCTCCGCGCGGCTCCCCCCTTGTCCCTGGGGTGCAACTCGACGCCGCTGCTCATAGGGGTTCGGGACCCGGCTAACAACCCAATATGGCAGCATTGGGGCGTCTCGACCGGCGTCAGCTCAATCGCGCCAAGCCTTTGCCGGCGATCGCGCTGGGCTACAACATCTGCTGCTCAGGACTTAGAGAGACGGCAGATGTGGGGAAAGACGGCCGCCGATTCGCACCGGCTCGACGCGCCGCGCGAGCCCGCTCGCGGCATCGGTCACAACCAGGACGCCGCACAAGGTGGCCTCGCCCTCGGCGACCTGCGGACGCTCGCCCGGCATCTTGGTCACAAACCGGCGCAGCGCCGGCCTCTTTTGCAACCCGATCACCGAATTGTAGTCGCCGCACATGCCGGCATCGGTCTGGTAGGCGGTGCCGCCCGGAAAAATCTGCGCGTCGGCGGTCGGGATGTGCGAATGGCTGCCGAACACCCCCGAGACGCGGCCATCCGAAAAATGGCCGACCGCCATCTTCTCGCTCGACGCCTCGGCATGAATGTCGACGAGGATCGCGCTCGGCCCGGACCCAAGCGGGTGATCGGCGAGGATCGCGGCCAGCCGGGCAAACGGGTCGTCGAGCGCGTCCATGAACAGGCGGCCCATCAGATTGATCACCAGCGCGCTGCGGCCGTCCTCAAAGCGGTGCAGCCGCCAGCCGGCGCCGGGGGTGCCGGGCGGGAAATTCGCCGGCCGCAGCACGCGCGGGTCGCGCTCGATATAGGGGATCAGCTCTTTCTGGTCCCAGACGTGGTTGCCGGTGGTCAGCACGTCGACGCCGCAATCGTAGAACTCGCCGCAGATGCGCTCGGTGAGCCCGGCGCCGTGGGCCGCGTTCTCGGCGTTGACGACGACAAGATCGAGCGCCAGGCCGCGGCGCAGGTCAGGGACATGTTTCCTCACCGCCTCGCGCCCCGGCCGCCCCATCACATCGCCGCAAAACAGGATGTTCACGATACTTGCACCGCCGCCTCGCCTCTTGATCGTCTGTCTTATTCGTCATTCCCGCGAAGGCGGGAACCCAGAGCCGCAAATGCTAAATTGGTCGCCCCTCGACCCCCGCTTTCGCGGCGGCGACGACGGTAAGCGCCTGACCTTCCGCGTATCTTCAACACGCCAGGGCGCGGCCTCGAAGGGCTGCGGGGTGGAGCCGCCTCGGCCGTTGGCATGCAATCCCACCGTGGCCCGCCGTAGCAGGTGGGCGCCATGTATCGAAGCCACGACTCCGACAGGGACAGCACCCAAGAGGTAGGTATCGGCCCCGGGGCAACATGCGGCCTGACGCGCCGCGCAGCCCCACCCCGCGGAAGGAAAGCTAGGGGCTCTCCAGCCGCGCCGCAATAGCCTCGATCCGCCGGGCAACGCCGTGAATGCCGCCGGCCGCCCCGTCGGCGGCGTCGCCGGCCTCGATTTCCGCCGCGCGATAGCGGCTCTCTTCCTGCTGCAACGCCTCGTTGGCGTCGGACAATTCGTCGGCGATCACGAGTGCGGCGAGCAGCAGCAGCCGAGCCTCGCCGACCTGGCCGACATTCCTGACAAACTCGCCGACCCTTGCATCGACGTATTGCGCGAGCCGCCGGATGCGCGGCTCCTGCCCGTCGTCGCAGCTGACCTTGTACGGGTGGCCGTTGACCGTCACCGAGACCTGGCTCATCTCACCCCCCTTCGCCCAGTGCCCGGTCGACCCGGGCCAATGCTCCCTCGACGCGCTCGGCGATGTCGCCGGCGGCGGCGCGCAGCCGCCGGTTTTCCGCTTCGGCCGCGAGCGCGCGGCGCGCCGCCTCGCCCTCGCCGGCACGACCGGCGCAGGCGGCTTCGAGCCGGGCCACAGCCCGTTCAAGGCGGGCGAGCGCCTCGTCGAGCCGGCTCATCCCCCCGACCCGGTTCGCTGCCCCGAGCCCGCGCTCAATGCACCCGCGCGTATTTCTGCAGCGACCGGATGTAGTCCGGGCGCGGCTTGTCGGGAAAGAATTGCGGCCATTGCGTCCACGACACCTCGCCGACATAAAGATCGCCGCGGCTGTCGACGGCGAGGCCGTGCGGCCCCAGAAACGCGGTCGGCGCGGTGCCGGCGTGCATGTCGCCAAACCGCGACAGCAGCTTGCCCTGATTGTCGACGATGCTGACCCTGGGCCCGAGGTTCGGGCTGTTGCGGTTGACCGGCTGCACCGGGCCCAATTCGCCGATATAGGCGACCGGGTGGCGGGTGTAGTCCATGTAGAGCCCGCACGGCCGGTGCAGGTTGTTCCACTGGGTCTCGTACTTGCCGTTGCCGTCGAACACCTGGACGCGGTGGTTCTCGCGGTCGGCGACATAGACCCAGCCGTCGGCGTCGGTGCAGATGTTGTGGACGATGTTGAACTCGCCCTCGCCGGTGCCGGGCTCTCCCCATGACATCAGCAACTTCCCGTCCGGCGAGTATTTGTGGACCTTGGCGTTGCCGTAGCCGTCGGAGACGTAGATCTCGCCCTTTGGCGAAAGCGCCGTGTGGGTGCAGCGGTGAAACGGCTCGCCGCTCATATAGGGTTTGGGCTCGCCCGGCACGCCCAGCTCCAGCAGGACCTTGCCGTCAAGCGAGCATTTGCGCACGAAATGGCCGCCGTCGTCGGTCAGGTAGATCGAATCGTCCGGTCCCATATGGACGCCGTGCGCCCGCGGAAACCCGCCCTCGCCCCACGACCGCAGAAACTTGCCGTCGCGGTCGAAGACCATGACCGGGTGGTCGCCGCGGTTGAAGACATAGACGTTGTCCTTGTTGTCGACGCCGACCGAGCCGACCTCCTTGAACGACCAGCCCTCGGGCAGTTTCGCCCAATCCTCGACGATCCGGTATTTGTAGTCGCCGTCCCCGACAATGATCGCCATGCCCGGCCTCCCCAATATGCCGAAGCGAGCCTAGCGAAGCCGCGGATGCAAAACAATCCTCTGCAGCCCCGGTCCCGGTGCGGCTTGCAGGCGCTCACGCGCGTGCTACATCGTAGCTCACTGGAGGCCAGCTATGCCCACCAATTCGGTCGTCCGCGCTCGGATCGACGAGCGCATCAAGAACGAGGCCGCTGCCGTGCTGAGCGCCATGGGCCTCACGGTGTCGGACGCCTTTCGCTTGATGATGGTCAAGATCGCCAAGGAAAAGGCACTGCCCTTCGACCCGCTGGTGCCCAACGACGAAACCATCGAAGCGATGAAAGCCGCACGGCGCGGCGAAATGACGACGGTCGGGCCGCCTGAGAGGCTGCTCGCGGATTTGAATGCGGAATGTTAGATACAGCGGCCGCTTCAAGCGCGATTACAGGCGCGAAAAATCAGGGCGTCATGGAAAGCGCCTCGACGTGTCGCTGCTGGAAGCGGTCACGACGTTGGCAAATGATGATCCGTTGCCGCGTCGGTGTTTCGACCACCCGCTCGGCGGCGAATGGACCGATCACCGCGACTGTCACATCCGTCCCGATCTGATCCTGATTTATCGCAAACCGGATGATTCGAATCTTGATCTCGTCCGTCTCGGCTCCCACAGCGAACTCGGTCTGTGATCATGATCGAAGTTCAAGCCGAAGCCAGCCCGCCGCCTAAGGCTGCGACGCACTGTTTGAGCGTAGCGAAAATCGCCTCCTTGTTTTCCATACCCTTGTCCCAGACATAGCCGTGCGCGAGGCTGATTACGATGCCGCTGCTCAGGTGCAACAGGAAGCCGCCGGGGACGACAGTAACGAATAGAAGGGTAGCACCGCTGCGCGTCAAACCTCGAAGCGCCGGCAAAATCAATCTCTGAAGATCGTCCCGCTCTGACCGTTTCAGCAGGTAGCATGCCCGCGCGATGCCGACCAAGCTCACGAACGGGGCAACCACATTGGCGTAAAAAAAGCCACTGCAATCGCTAGCGGCGGCCGACGCCACCAGCTTCTCCGGATCATCCCAATTGCAAAAAATCGAAACGCCGACAAAATCGCCGCCGATCAGTTGAGCGGCGTTTACGCAATCGAAGTGCTTCATATACTCGGTGATTTTTTGCGCGTGATCGAGGATCACGATCGGCATGCCGTTCGTCGTTATCAGGTCTTTCCAGTACTCGTTTGCCCAGGTGCCAATCTGGTCCAACCGACTCAAATCCGGCAGCGCTTCCGTTACGGCCTTCCAGCTGCCGGCGAGGCTATGGCCGCCATCGTAGAGGCGATGCCAGCCGCCGCCGATGTGCGTGTGCGAATATTCGGCATCCATGGCCTTGCTGCCCGGAGTGGGAGCCTGATGGCTGAAATGCCGCGTCAGCCAGTGGCTGAGCTCACTGTTATCCTTCCACTCGAGCGCCGAGTTGTAGCCTTCGCCGACGACGCCGGCTGTTGTCGCCAATCCCCGGTTGGCAGCGTCGCGGACGCGTCGCCACGTTCCGCCAATAGCCTCTCGGCCTCGCGCGACGGTTGTGGCCACACGCGGCAATCCGGTGGAGGTGTTCGCCATCTCCGCTCACCTCGGCATCCAACGCTCAGCGCCTCCTTACTGTCGAGAGCGTCAAAATTCCGCCCAGTAGGCGAGCAGCCCCAATCGGCCTCGCCTTTACGGAGCCAATTTCAGGCCCGAACGAAGCTGGTGGCTATCTACCGGCGGGGATTAGTGATCGATGGCGAGGTTAGCGCACCCTCTCGTATTTCTGCAACGCCCGCAGCCCGGGCGGATGCGGCTGGTCCGGGAACAGCCCCGGCCACAAGGTCCAGCACACCTCGCCGACATAGAGATCGCCGCGGCTGTCGACCGCGAGGCCGTGCGGCCCGATGAACGCGGTCGGCGCCTGTCCGGCAAACGCGTCGCCGATGCGCGACAGCAGCTTGCCCTCGTTGTCGACGATGCTGACGCGCGGCCCGAGATTGGCGTTGAGGCGGTTGACCGAAAGCTCGCCGATATAGCACACCGGTTGATGCGCGTACGGCATGAAGAGGCCGCACGGCCGATGCAGATTGTTCCACTGGGTCTCGTACTTGCCATTGCCGTCGAACACCTGGACCCGATGGTTCTCGCGGTCGGCGACATAGACCCAGCCATCGGCGTCGGCGCAGATGTTGTGGACGAGGTTGAACTGGCCGGGATCGCTGCCGGGCTCGCCCCACGACATCAGCAATTTGCCGTCGGGCGAATATTTGTGGACCTTGGCGTTGCCGTAGCCGTCGGAGACATAAATTTCGCCTTTCGGCGAGAGGGCGGTGTGAGTGCAGCGGTTGAACGGCTCGCCGCTGAGATAGGGCGCCGGCTTGCCGGGGACGCCGAGCTCAAGCAACACCTTTCCGTCAAGCGCGCATTTGCGCACGAAATGGCCGCCGTCGTCGGTGAGATAGATCGAATCGTCGGGTCCCATATGGACGCCGTGGGCACGCGGATAGCTCCCCTCGCCCCACGACCGCAAAAAGTTGCCCGCGCGGTCGAACACCATGACCGGGTGCTCGCCGCGGTTGAAGCAGTAGACATTGTCGTTTTTGTCGACGCCGACCGCCGCCACCTCCTTGAACGACCACCCGTCGGGCAGCTTCGCCCAATTTTCCTTGATCTCGTATTTATAGTCGCCCTGGCCAACGATGGTCGCCATCGGCCCCCTCCTTCGACGTTTGCGTTCAAATTATCGGAGCGGGCGACGCGAAACAATCGTCAGGTCAATATTCCGGGCACCTGATATTCACCCGCCCGGCAAGCATGTCGGGCGCACCGGCATTGGCGAGGCGGCGCGCTTCGGCGCCAGAGTGCCAGGACCTTAGTGCCAGGACCTTAGTGCCAGGACCTTTGAGAAACACCGCGACGTCGTAATCCAAACTTTCGTGCGCATCGCCGTGGACCGGCGAGCCGAACAGCACGACGCGCTCGATCCGGTCGCCGTAGGTTTCGTCGAGCGCGGCGCGGAAGCGCTTCAGGATCGGGGCGTCTACCGTTGCGATCCGCATGTAAATTCCAGCCATAGAGATCGGCCGACACGGTTATTCGGCGGCTTCGGCGACGGCGCCCGCGGGGTGGCGCCAGGTGGCGAGGTCGGCCCAGCTGTCGGCTTCCATAAACTGGGCCCAGCGGGCGTAGAGGTTGCGCATCGGCTCCTCGCTCGATTGCGCCTTGGTGATGTCGACGACCTTGCCGGGGAGGCGCAGCCCGTCCCATTCGAAATTCTCGACCGCGGTGCCGAGCCCCATTTCGTAGGAATAGGGGTGGCGGCGGGCGATCACCCCGCGGCTCGCCTGGTGGGCGTAGTTCCAGTTTTCCATGTCGTCCTGCTCGGTCATGCCGGCGGGACCCGAATAGCGGATGTAGTAATCGCGCAGAAAATCCTTGACCTCGGCCGGCGCCTCGCGGTCGACCAGGAACCAGCGCCACACCTCGGTCTGGTGCGGGCCGCGCGGCTGCCACACCGCGATCGTGCGCGGCTGACGCGGCAACAGCGCAACGTTGGGGAAAATCTCGCCGGGTGCGCCGAGCAGCCGGGCCTCCTCGCCGCGGGTACGGCGGCGTTCCGCCTCGCAATGCCGGAAGTATTCGGAGACGATCGGCGAATGCTGGTAGGTCGCCGGTGTCGGCTGGTCCTTTGGCAGCGCATAGACGATCGTCTGATGCCCGCGGTCGGGGATCGCGACATGCAGTTTGCGGGCAATCAGCAATTCCGACATGTCGCGCCGGCCGGCACCCGACGGCCCGATGCCGGCAAGGTCGACCGAGCGGTGGCTGATGTTGTGATAGCTGTCGCCGCTGAAGTTTTCGGCCGGGAATTTCCAGTTGCACGGGATCAGCCATTTCTGGATGCCGCCCAAAACCTCGGCCTGGCCCTCACGCCCGTCGCGGCCGTCGAGGATCAGGTCGAGATAGCGGGTGAAGTCGCCGAGGTATTCGGTGAAGGACGGCGCCGCCGGGTCCCAGGTGGCCCACACACTTCCTTTGTAGTTGGCGAGCCGCGCGACCTCGACCAATCCCCATTGCGCGCGGTCGAGCTGCGAGTGGTAGGCCTCGCGGAAATAGGGCACGCCGACGAGCTTGCCGTCGGTGCCGTAGCTCCAGCCGTGATAGGGGCAGGTAAAGACCGGAGTGTTGCCCTCGTCATAGCGGCACACCTTCATGCCGCGATGCCGGCACGAATTCAGAAACACATGGATTTGGCCGGCGCGGTCGCGGCACAGCAGCACAGACTCCTCGCCCATGCCCGACACAAAGAAGTCGCCGGGGTTCGGGATCTGGCTCTCGTGGCCGACAAAAAGCCAGGCGCGGGCAAAGAGCCGCTCCTGCTCCTGCGCGTAGATCTCGTCATTGACAAAAATCTCGCGGCTGATCTGCCCCCGGCCCAGATCGACGAGACCAGGCCGGTATCCTTCTGTGTGTGCCGTCGCCATAGCCGCGTTCCCTTCGGTTTGTTCACCAATGAGCCGGTGAGACAGTGAGGTTAGGCGGAAAACGGCGCATCTGCGACCTCTGCCTTATTTTCGGGCCGGAAGCCTGTTGCATCCGCCCTTTACGACACCTTCTCTTCATACCGGCGAAGGCCGGTACCCATGCCCGAAATGGGTCCCGACCTGCGTCGGGATGACGAGAAACTCAGGTTCAGGATCTTGCCTGATCCAGCCGCATCTGATCGCCAGAGGCCGGCACCCACTGCCTCACCGCCTCATTGCGCCCGTTGAGCCTCATTGTGATCCCATCTTAAAAGAAGAAGGTCAGGTTTTTGGTCATCAGCACGTTCTGGTCGAGGATGATCTTGCGGCGCGCGATCTGCCAGCCGCCGGCGGCGCGGCGCAACAGATCCTCGCGCTTGCCGACGAGGATGTCGGTCTCGGTCTGGACGCGGTTGCGGTAGATCAGAAACCGGCATTTGACCGCGACCTCCGCGGCCTCGCCGACCGCGGGGTTGGCCTCCAGCAATTGCACGTTCGAGACGATGTGGGTGATCCGCGAAACCGGCTCCTCGGCCCAGTGGATGCCGGTCATGATCTGCCTGACCCGGCGGTCCAGGGTTTCCTTGCCCTCGTCGAACCAGTTGATGTCATGGTCCGCGCGGGTGAACTCGCGCTCGTGCTCGCCGACCTTGACGTTGCGCCGCATCGGCATCCAGTAGCGGATGTCGTCGGCGATCAGCGCGAGCCAGTCCTCGTAGCGCCGCTCGTCGAGGAGCTCCGCCTCGTGGTAGAGGAACTCCTCGATTTCCTGCCGCAGCAGCAGGCGGGTTATTTGTTCCGTTCGGTCCATCATCGCCGACCGATCATGACATCAACATACATCGAGCATTCCCTTGCGCGGGCTTGACCCGCGCATCCACGTCTTGCCCTTCGCGGTTTAAAGGCGTGGTTGGCCGGGTCAAGCCCGGCCACGGGGATACTAGTCGGAGTACGACAACAGCTAGTGCCGTTACTGCGCGGCGACCGGCTGCGCCGCCGGCGCCTGCGGCCGCATGAACGCCTCGTCCCGGTCCCACGGGCCGGGAAACCGGCCATTACCGGTCTTCTCGCGGGTGAAGACGTTGTAGTCGACCGGCCATTCCGCACGAGGCATTTCGTAAAACACCTCGACGCCGTTGCCGTCGGGGTCGCGCATGTAGATGCCGAGCGAGATGCCGTGATCGGAGATGCGCTCGATCGGCTGGCCCCGCTCTTTGCAGCGGTGATAAAATTCCTTCAGATCGTCCAGCGATTCGAGCCGCCATGCCATGTGGTTGAGGCCGACCTGACCCTTCTGCTGCAAGGCCGCGTCCGGCCCCAGCTGCATCAACGCCACTTCGTGCGACTGCTCGGTGTCGGCCGACATAAACGCGGCCCAGCCCGGCCGATATTCGTAAGTGTGCAGCCCGAGCAGGTCCTCGTACCATTGTTTTGAGCGCTCGGCGTCGCGAACATAAAGATTGACGTGCTGCAGATACATCGGCTTTTTCATGCTTTCCTCCTTCACAAATCGTCGTCGCCGCGCCCGAGAAATTCGAGCACGCGATCCATCACTTCCTTTTTCGGGTAGATCGAGGCGAGCGCCCGCGCCCTGGTCAACGGGTCGCTGGCAAAAAAGCGCTCGTACAACACCTGGCGGCTGCCAAAGGCGTTGCCGGCCAGGTCCCAGGCGAGCCGGAACAGTTTGACCCGCTCTTTCGCCGGGGTCGTGTCGGTCGCCAGGTACTGCTCGATGTCGGCCTTGAGCGGGCCTTTGAAATCCGCTTCGCTCGGGGTCAGCATAAAGCTGCTCGAACCCAGCAATTGCACGATCTCGATCATCCGCGGATAGGCGTTCATAAAGAGGTTGCGCGGGCTCTCCGCCATCAGCGGGTCGGGGCACATGACCCCCCATTCGTCGAGCTTGGCGTCGGCCTCGGCGGCGCGGATGCACGCGCGGGTCAGCTGTGTCGTCAGCATCAGCTCGCCGATGCGCTCCTCGACATTGGGCAGGTGGCCGTTGCCGAGGGTCTGGGTCATCAGCAATGCCGTTCCGAGCACAAACTCGCATTTGGCGAGGTTCTTCGCCGCCCCCTGGTGTGCCGAATGCACCGAGGAATGGGTCGCTTGGGCGGTCGCGTTCAGCCGGTCGACGTCGCCCAATAGAAACACCCGCTCCCACGGCACCAGCACGTCGTCGAAAAAGACGACGCAGTCCATCTCCTCAAAGCGCGAGCCCAATGGCTGGTCGAAATGCGAGCGGCCCTGGTCAAAGCTGTCGCGGCACAGGAATTTGAGGCCCGGCGCGCCGCACGGGATCGCAAAGCTCAGCGCGAACGGGCTGTGGCTCTCGGTGTGGCGGCCCATGCGCGGCGAGTAGACGCCGATCTCGTCGGCGAGCGGCCCCAGGGTCGCGAGAATGCGCGCACCGCGCACGACGATCCCGGCATCGGTCTCGCGCACGACTTCGAGTGCCGTCCCCTCCTGCAAATTGAAGACACCCGAAGCGGTGCGGCTGCGCTGCAGGTTGATCAAGGAATGAGTCAGGGTCAGGTCGTTTTCGCGGATGTACTCGTAATAGCGGACCATGTTCTCGCCGAATTCGGGGCGGCCCTGCGCGAAGAACGCGGAGGCGCCGGCCCAGGCGGCATAGGTCACGTTCATAAAGTCGGGCGAGCGGCCCATCATGCCGCAGGTCGTCCGCGCCCAGTTCAGCATCATAGCGCTGCGGCGTTCGAGGTCTTCGCGGGTGCGCGGGATGATAAACGAGAGCCCGACCCGCTCGCCCGAGCTCGGCGAGACATATGTCATCGCCTCGTGCAATTTCGGGTCGAGCTGCTGATCGTAGAGCGAGGCGATGGCGCGGGCACCGCCCCTCAGGCCGGGATGGGACGCGACATCGCGGACCCGCTCGCCGCCGAGCCAGACCTCGCGCTCCTGCTCGCGCAGGCCGGCAAGATACTGCTTCCCGCTACGCGCTCCCATTACGCCTCTCCCAGCCGGCGAAACGATCGGGAGATTACGACAACCGCGGCTGCAAGACCAGCAGGCTCGCGGCGCCGCCGCCGCCGGGGCCGGGCCCCGCCGCGATCACGACGCGACGCCGCCGCCTCGCTCATCGGCGCTGGTTGCGTTCCAGCCTGGTGAGGTGCTCGTCGAGCATCAGCACCGCCAGGATAACCACCGCAAAAACAATGCACCACACCGCACCGCCGAGAGAGCTCACCGAAATACGCTCCGTTTTGACCTGTCCGTCCCGGCGCCCGGCCGGACCGCTTCAAGCCGCGCGCCAAACGCTCCGGGTGTTTTCGCCCTTGGTATCTGGAGCGAACCGGGCTATTTACCCAATCGATTATTGACATGTAGATTATAACTCACATGGATATCCGTGCCGTCGACCTGAACCTGCTGAAGGCGTTCGACGCCCTGATGACCGAGCGCGCGGTCACCCGCGCCGCCGGCCGCATCGGTTTGTCGCAGCCGGCGATGAGCCATGCCCTGTCGCGGCTGCGCGACCTGTTCGCCGACGATCTGTTTGTCCGCAGCCCCGCCGGAATGGAGCCGACCGCGCGGGCGCGTGAAGTTGCGGCGCTGGTGACGGCCGCGATCGACCATATCGACGCAGCACTGAACCCCGGCACCGGGTTCGAGCCGGCTGAGAGCGAGCGCATCTTTACCGCCGGCATGGCCGAATATGCCGAGGTCCCGTTGGTCGAGCGCCTGGCCGCAACCTTCAGCCGGACAGCGCCGCGCGCGACCTTGCGGCTCGTCCCTATCACCGGCGCCGAAGCGCCCGAGCGGCTCGACCGCGAGACCGTCGACGTTGCGGTCGCCCATCTCGGCGGGCGCCTTTCCGCGCTGCCTCAACGCTTCGACACGACGGTGCTGTTTCACGACCCGTTTGTGGTCGTGGCCCGCCGCGGCCACCCGCTCCTCGCACACCCCCTGACGATCGAGAGCTATGCCGGGTCGGGTCATGTGCTGGTCTCGCCGCGCGGCGACACCACCGGTGCGGTCGACCGCCCTCTCGCGGAATACGGGTTGAGCCGGCGCATTCAGCTGCTGGTCGCGACTTATCTGGCATTGCCGGCGGTGCTGGAGGCGACCGACCTGATCGCGACCGTGCCCGAGCGCACCGCTCGCCGCGTTGCCGCCGCCGGGTTCGAGATCCGGCCGCTGCCGATCGAGCTCGGGGTGAGCGTGTCGATGGCCTGGCACCGCCGCAACGCCCGCGCCCCGGCCCATCTCTGGTTCCGCGGCGTGCTGACCGAGGCGGCGGCCGCGTGACCCGCCGCGGCCCACTGATGGCGATGGTCGTTGTCGGTTCCAGTGCGGCGTTCTTTTTTCTCGCCGCAATCGCCTGCGGCCCGCAACGCGGATTGATCCGCCGCGCCCCGCGCGCCGCCTGACGGCCGCAGCCTTAGGTCCCCGGCTCTCTCGCCGGCGGCGCAGGTCGCGGGTCGACCTGCACCGTCGCGGTCATCCCGGCCACGAGACGCACGCCGGCGGGCACGTGGTCGATGTGGATGCGCACCGGAATGCGTTGCGCCAGCCGCACCCAGGTGAAGATCGGGTTGACCGAGGCGAGCCCTAGCTGAGCCGCTTCGGCATTGGCGACGTTGATCGCGCGGGCGACGCTGCCGACATGGCCGCGAACGATCTGCGAGTAGCCCATCAGCTTGATCTGAGCCGGGTCGCCTTCATGGATCGAGCCGAGATTGGTCTCCTCGAAATAGCCGTCGACCCAGAATGAATTGGCGTCGACAAGCGAGATTTCGTTCTGCCCGACATTGGCGTAGTCGCCGAGCTGCGCCAACAGATTGGTCACCCAGCCGTTGACCGGCGAGCGGATCTCGGTGCGTTCAAGGTTGACCCGGGCCTGGTCCAGATTTGCCACCGCCTGCTGATAGGCGGCCTGGTTGGCGAGCGCGGTGGTCTCAAAGGTCTGCTTTTGCTCGATCGTCGTCGAGAGAGTGGTCAATTGCTCGCGGCGCTTGGCCTGGCGTTCGGCATTCAGGGCGTTGACCTGCGCCTGCTGCACCGCCGCCTCGGCCAGGCTCACGGCGATCCGGTAGTTGGTCGGGTCGATAACCATCAGCAGATCGCCCTTGTGCACGTACTGGTTGTCGGCAGCCGGCAATTGCACGATCTGGCCCGCGACCTGCGGCGCCATCGTCACCACATAGACCCGCACCGTGCCGTCGCGCGTCCAGGGTGCGGCCATGTAGAGGTCCCACATCGCCCGACCGAGCCAGACGGCCGCCGCGATCGCGATCAGCGTGATCAACAGCGGCAGGATACGGAAACGGGACCGCCGGCGCGGCGCCAGGCCGGGCGCGCGAAGCTGGTCCGCCGCGGGCGGGATCGGTGCTGCGTCTGGCCGCGATTTCAGCTCGGTATCGGCCATTTTGCCGCCAACAAGACCATCGACGAGAGCACGATCATGTACACGGCAAACACGAACAGCGACGGATGCCAGACGTAGCGCAGCAGGCCGAAACGCGCCGCACCCCAACGCAGCCAGATTGTGGCGAACCAGGCGGCAACCATGATCACCGAGATCGGCGCCACATAGACGCCAAACAGGTTGACCTCGGTGAACCTCACGCGGGCGCTCCTGCGTCGAAGTAAGCGGCATGTTGGGTGAGCGCGGTGGAAATGGCAAGGATCAGCCCGCGCGCCCGCAGCGCCGCTTCGCCCGAATGCGAGGCCAGCGCCGCGTCGATACCGGCAAGCTCTGCGGCCGCACCTGTGCAATCGCCGTCGGTAACGGCCTCAAGCGCGGGACCGAGGTCGCGGCTGAGGCCGCGCTCGCGGCAGAGATGGCGCAGCTCGATGATTTTGCTGCCGGCCGACAGCGCCGCCACCAGCCAGGAGCGCTCCAACGGTTGCGCCTGGTCCGGCAGCAACGCGAACCTCGCATACATGCGCTGTTCCCAGTCGCTCGGCGTATCGGGGAGCGGGCCGGTCGCGAGGCGACGCAAATCGCGCAAGGTCGACGCCAGCAGCCGGCGCGTACGACGGGCCGGCGAGACCGGCGGCAGCAAGCGGAACGAGACTGCGCCGGCGCCGGCCCCGACGATGATCGCCAACGCCGCGTTGTAATATTGCTCCTGGTTGTAGCTCATCGGATTGGTAGGCGCCAACAGCGGTATAAAGACTGTTACCATTCCGGTAAAGATGGCCGCCTGCCACTGCAAGGCGAAAACGGTCCCTACCGGCACCAGCACAAGACCGATGATCAAGCTGAAAACGGCGAAGGTCTCCACATTCGGCAGCGCCGCAAAAAGCAGGGTCGCGACAATAATCACCGTCAAGACGGTGCCGATCATGAAGCCGATCGCGATGGCGTAGGCCTGATCGGCGCGCGGCGCGAACAGGATCACGATGATCGCAGCAAAGGTGATCGCGCTAGCGCCGCCGGGCCATGCGGTGACGACCCAGAAGAGCTCGGCGACGCCGATCACGACAAAAGCGCGTCCGGCATTAACCAGCGGCGGAAGCCAATCCGGCACGCGCAGGCGGCGGCTGCCGCGTCCACGACTTGCCCGCCGCGTTGGATCGGCAACGAGCAAGGCGAGCGCTTCGAGCGCCTGCGAAATGCCGGCCAGCGCCTCGGCCGCCTGGTCGGCGAGCAGACGCAGCGACGGTGTCGCCGCCGGCAGGGCGGCCAGCCTGCGCACCGCGGCATCGCAGATCTGGAGCAAGCGCGCCGGGCCCGCGAGCCAGCGCGCCGCCTCATGTCGCCCAGGTGTCGCGCGCAGCACTTCCGGCACTTCGGTCAGCACTTCGCTCGCTTCTTGCCGAGCCCGTTGCTGCGGGGAGCGCGCCAGCACCGCCGCCACCGTGCGCCAGCTTGCGAGCGCCTTGACCAAACCGTCCAAAGCATTCTGCAGAACCGGGGAGTGGTAGCGGAGCTCCGAGGATTCGCCGAGCGCCTCGTCGACGACCGGGTCGAGCGCGATGACCCGGCGTACGAGCTCGCGCCGGATCGTCTGGGTCTGCTCGAATTCGGCCCCGGCATCCGCCAAGGTGCCGGCAAAGCGGCAGGCGATCTCGGAAGACAGATCGGCGAACAGGCTCGCCACCCGGCGCCGCGCTCCGCCGAAATCGGTTCCCGCAAGCACAAGGCCGGCACAGACGATGCCGATGCAGATCTCGCTGGCGCGGTTGACCGCCAGTATGAAAGCCTGCCCGTTGAGGCCGCCGACGGACCCGAGCTCGTCACTGGCGATGATCGCGGCGGTGTACCCGGCCAATGCCGCCGAATAGGCCGCAAAGTTGCGCAGCAGGTTGGCCACCAGCGCGCAGCCGGCGCCCCACAGCGCCAGCACGAGAAAAAACGCCGCGCGATCCTGCGGAAAGCACGCCGTCATGACGACGCTCGCGACGGCGCCGATGACGGTGCCGATCATCCGGAACCAACCCTTGCGCAGCGACGCCCCGAGATGCGGCTGACACACCAGGGCTGCGGTGGCCCCGGCCCAGGACGGGGTGTCAAGCTCGAGCCAAAACGCGACATAGAGCGCCAGAGAAACCGACGCCCACAGCCGCAGCCCGAACAGCAAGGCCGGCGTCGCCGATTGCAGCGCGCCCGAGGCGGCGTCGACCCACCTGGTCACCCGGCGCCGCTCGGGTCCAGCGGGTTCAGCGCGGCTCATTCGATCGGTCCGGCCCGGGAACGCGCTGAGGCGTCGGCATCCGCCACGATGGCGGATTTGCCGGCGACCGGCAACCGGCTCGCCGTCATCTGGGCGGCCGCAGAGCCGCCCTCCGGGTACGAGGCAGCGGTGCACCGGGCTCAGGTCGCGCCCACCGCGCGCCGGAATGCTTCCCGCCGGACAAACGAAACCATTTTTCTAGGCAAATCACTAAAAATCTAATAGTTTAGCAAGTATTTTTGACAATAAATGCTAAACAACTAAAGGAAACATTAACTCTCCAACAGTGGAAAATCTCGATCCGGCTTCCCATTTCAGCTTTGCGATCGTCAATAAAGCGTCAAAACTCATGCTCTCGCTTTTGCCTGAACGCAGGTTCGATTAATCTCGCGCTGCGCGAGCGGCGAGGCGGCAAATGGCGGATGCGGCGATGGCGGGCGGCGGGCTCGGCGCGGCGTCGGGATGGGGCGCTCGGATGTTCAGGGCTGCCGCCGACACCTACGCTGCCGAGGGCGAGCGCCGCCTGTTGTGGCTGCCGGTGTTTTTCGGCGCCGGGATCGGCGTCTACTTCTCGCTGACCTTTGAGCCGCCGTTGTGGCTCGGCTTTGGCGCGGCCGCCGCCGCTGGTGCGGCGAGCTTTGCGCTGCACCGCCGGCCGCTGCTGTGCGAGGCGGCTCTCGCGCTCGCCCTGTTCTGCGCCGGTTTCGCGCTGATCGGCGAGACCACATGGCAACGCCAGGCCCCCGCGCTGCAGCGCCGGCTCGGCCCGGTCATGGTCACCGGACGGGTCGTCGACATCGACTCGCTCGATCGCGGCTGGCGGGTCATCGTCGCCCCCGACCCGTTGCCAGGTCTGGCGCCCGGCGAGCAGCCGGCGCGCCTGCGCATCCACATCGCGGCGACGAGCGATCTGTTGGCGCCGGGCGACCGCGTCGCGATGCGCGCGGTGCTCTACCCGGTGCCGGGGCAGATTCTTCCAGGCAGCCACGACATGCAGCGCGAGGCCTATTTCGCGCGGATCGGCGGGGTCGGCTACACCTATGGCCCGGCGCGCCTGAGCGGCGAACCGGATGCTGCGACCGGCGGCGGCTGGCGCCAGGATCTGAGGCTGTTGCGCACCGACATGTCGCGGCGGATCATCGCGGTTCTTCCCGGCTCGACCGGCGGCGTCGCCTCGGCGCTGATCACCGGCAAGCGCGGTGCGATCGCCGAGCCGGTCAAGGCCGCCTTTCGACAGTCGGGGCTGCAGCACCTGCTGGCGATCGCCGGTCTGCATTTGGGGCTGGTCGGCGGGTTTGTCTTTTTCACGGTGCGCGCCGGTCTGGCGCTGATCCCGTTTGTGGCGTTGCGCTACCCGATCAAAAAGATCGCGGCGGCGGCCGCCCTCGTCGTGCTGACCTGCTATCTGCTGCTGTCGGGCGCGGCGATCCCGACCGAGCGCGCCTTTTTTATGAACGGGCTCGTCTTTGCCGCGGTGCTGATCGACCGGTTGCGGATTTCGATGCGGATCTGTGCGCTCGCCGCGGCCTTCGTGCTGGCGATCGAACCCGAGAGCCTTGTCGGCGTCAGCTTTCAGATGTCGTTTGGCGCGGTCGTGGCACTGATCGCGGTCTACGAAACCTATGGCAGCCGGCTCGGCCATCTGCTGCACCGCCCGTCCTGGCCGGGGCGGGTGCTGGGCTATGCCGGAGCGGTGGTGGTGACGACGATCGTCGTCACCATCGGGACCGACCCGTTTTCGGTCTACCATTTCCACCACATCGCGCTCTATTCGCCATTGGCAAACGTCGTCGCCGTGCCGCTGAGCGCGCTGTGGACATTGCCCTGGGGGGTCGTCACCTGCCTGTTGATGCCGTTCGGCCTCGAACGGTTGGCGCTCGTCCCGATGGGCTGGGGGATCGACGCGACAATCTTTGTCGCGCAGGGGGTCGCGGCACTGCCCGGCAATGTCTGGCCGATGCCGCGCCTGCCGGCGGCGGGGCTGCTCCTGGTCACCCTCGGCGGCCTGTGGCTGTGCCTGTGGCAGCAGCCTTGGCGGCGCTGGGGGGGCCTCGTAATCGCCGCCGGTCTGGTCGGCATGGGCTTTGTCCGGCCGCCCGACATCGTCATTGCCGATATCGGCCGCTTTCTCGCGGTGCGCGCGCCCGCCGGGCAGTATTTGGCCAAGGCCGAGCACAGCGAGCGGATCGACGCCTCGTTCCTCGCCGAGGAGACCGGCCTCGAAGTGGCTGCGTGGCCGCCGAGCGGGGCGGAGGGAGCGCTCGGCTGCGCCGGCGATCTGTGCCGATATCAGGCGCACGGGCGGGTTGTGGCGATCGTCACCGGGGCCGGCGCGCTGCCGGTCGAATGCGGCGGCGTCGACGCCATCGTCAGCCAGGTGCCGGCCGGGTTCCGCTGCCGCTCGGTCGTGCCGGTCGTCGACCGGATCGATTCATGGCGGCTGGGCGCCGTCGCCTTGTGGCTCGACGACGGCGGGGTCACGATCGAAAGCGCCAACGCCAGCCGCGGCGACCGCCCCTGGGTTCCCCATCCGCACGCCCGACGCCGGCCGCATCCCCCCGATATCCCGTGGTGACCTGATCCCCGCGGCCGGCAAACCTCAGAGTACGACCCGAAAAGAATTCCGTATGGTCAGACAGTTGGCCCGCATGGTCAGACCGTTGGCCGTCATTCCCGCGAAAGCGGGAACCCAGGGGCAAAGGTTGAGGCGCTCGCCGCCTGTTCCAGGCCGGAGCCTGCCCCCCTGTTCGGGCCAGGGGCAAGCTCTGGCTCGAACAGGGGGCAAGCTCTGGACCCCCGCTTTCCCCACGGGACAAGCCCGTGGGCTGAAGGCGCACGGGGCGACGGTAAGCTATTACCATCGTTCGTTTCATTTCGGGTCAGACATTCAGAGAAACCGATCCGGACATCCGCTGGCCGCCATTCCGGCGCGACAAAGCACCACGGTATGGAAGGGATACATTCTCGGTACCAGAAAAATTCCTTGACCGACTCTTGCCCCTGTCAAACGAATCCCGATCGCACCGAACCCACGATCCCATTTCTCTTTGTCAATCGACACGTCTGTTTGCTCTTATATTGAATTTTCCGCGTTCA
The DNA here is from genome assembly GCA_963712825.1 of uncultured Alphaproteobacteria bacterium. Classification (GTDB taxonomy): domain Bacteria; phylum Pseudomonadota; class Alphaproteobacteria; order ATCC43930; family CGMCC-115725; genus AP-15. The sequence goes on along the minus strand of CAVQJP010000016.1, from coordinate 571,423 downwards.
TTGGGAACCGCCTGCCATTGCGACGGTGTTGAGGGGTGGTCAACCCGAACACGGAGCAGAACGCGATGGAAGGGCACAACGTCATAGCGGTTTACGGCTCACGCGACGAAGCCGAGCGGGCGCGCGACCGGCTGATCGAAATTGGAATCCCGGGGACCGAAATTCGGATCAGCGCCGCCCAGCCGGGCACCGTCGGGCCGGGCGCTCCCGGCACTTCCGACCTGGCCGGCGCTTCCAACCTGGCCGGCGGCACTGCTGCCGCTCCACGTCGGGAGGGGTTCTGGGATTGGCTTTTCGGCCGCGACATGCCCGACAGCCATCGCAGCTGGTACGAGTTGAATTTGCGCGAGGGGCGCACCGTGCTGTCGGTTTTTGTCCACGACGCCGAGCAGCACCGCCGGGTCGCCGACATCCTCGAAGAATTCGATCCGATCGACTTTGACGATGGCGAGACCGGGGCGGCCGACCGGCTCGGTGCGGGGACCCTGCCGTTGGACGCGGACGCGGCTCCGGGTGTGGCCCGAGCCGGCTATCCGGATGTCGAGCGGCCGGTCGGAACCGATGCGTCGCTGGGCTCGCCCGAGGCCTGGAGCCGCCGCGATGCGGGTGCGCCCGCGGAAAGCGGGCAGCACACCGGGGAACGGGTCATCCCGGTGACGCGCGAGGAGCTGTCGGTCGGCAAGCGGGCGAGCGAGCGCCGTTACCGCATCCGCACCTATGTCGTCGAGACCCCGGTCGAAAAGGAAATCACGTTGCGCGACGAGCGGGTCATCGTCGAGCATCGCCCGGTTTCCGGCGAGAGCGCGACAAACGCGACGATGCCGCAGGAGCGCGAATTCGAGGTCATCGAGCGGCATGAGGAGCCGGTCGTCGAAAAGCGGGCGCGAAACGTCGAGGAGGTCGTCGTCCGCACCGACGCCAGCGAGCGGACCGAAAAGGTGCGCGACACCGTCCGCCAAACCCGGGTCGATGTCGAAAACGAGGCGGGCGGAAGAGCCGACAACCTCGAGCGCGCCCTCCCCGAAGACCGCAAGTCCTGACATCCTGGGCGATCGAGCCGCATCGGATACGAGCGGCCGCCCTCACCCTTCCCTCTCCCCCCGCCGGGGGGAGAGGGATGCGAAGGGTCGGCAAGGCGCCCCGATCAGCAGCCCGCCGCGAGGCGGGCGAGTGCGGCGTCGAGCGGAACCTCGCGGCGCTCGCCCGAGCGGCGGCGTTTGATCTCGACCGTGCCGGCGGCAAGCCCGCGCGGGCCGATCACGACCTGCTCGGGCAAGCCGATCAGGTCCATTGTCGCGAATTTGGCGCCCGGCGACTCGCCGCGGTCGTCGTACAGCACCTCGACCCCGGCATTCAGCAGCTTGGCATAGAGGTCGTCGGCAGCTTCCCGGCAGCGGGCGTCGGCCGCACGCAAATTGATCAGCCCGACTCGGAACGGCGCGACGCTTTCCGGCCAGACGATGCCGGCATCGTCGTGGTTCGCTTCGATCAGCGCGCCGACCAGCCGCGACACGCCGATGCCATATGACCCCATCTGCAACGCCACCGGCTCGCCATCGGGTCCGGCGACGACGGCGCCCATCGGCCGCGAGTATTTGTCGCCGAAATAAAAGACCTGGCCGACCTCGATCCCGCGCCGGCTGACGATCTTGTCGCCATATTTTGCCGCCGCCTCTTCGTCGTGCACGTCGTCGGTCGCGGCGTAGATCGCGGTGTAGCGATCGACGACCTGCTGCAGGACCGGCGCCTCCCCGCTCTCGACGTCAAAGCTCTTCCGGTCGAGCTCGAGGAGGTCGGCGTGAACGTGGACGCCGCTCTCGCCGGTGTCGGCGAGGATGATGAACTCGTGGCTCAAATCGCCGCCGATCGGCCCGGTCTCGGCCCGCATCGGGATCGCCGTCAGGCCCATGCGGTCGAAAGTGCGCAGATAGGCGACGAACATCTTGTTGTAGGAATGCCGGGCGCCCGCGGCGTCGAGGTCAAAGCTGTAGGCGTCCTTCATCAGGAATTCGCGCCCGCGCATCACGCCAAAGCGCGGCCTGACCTCGTCGCGAAATTTCCACTGGATGTGGTAGAGCAGCTTTGGCAGGTCGCGATAGCTCTTGACCGAGGCGCGGACGATCTCGGTGACCTGCTCCTCGTTGGTCGGCCCGTACAGCATCTCGCGGTCATGGCGGTCGCGGATGCGCAGCATCTCCTTGCCGTAATCGTCATAGCGGCCGCTCTCGCGCCACAGCTCGGCCGGCTGGATCGTCGGCATCAGGATTTCCTGCGCGCCGGCGCGATCCTGCTCGGCGCGGACGACGGCCTCGACCTTTTTCAGGACGCGCAACCCCAGCGGCAGCCACGAATAGATACCGGCGCTCGACTGGCGGATCATGCCGGCGCGCAGCATCAGCCGGTGCGAGACGATCTGCGCCTCGCTCGGGTTCTCGCGCAGCACCGGCAGGAAATACTCGGAAAGACGCATTACCCCTCGCAGCTCCGGGAGCGCACTCCAGCGGTGCAAACGACGACACCCGCCGTCGGTCGTCGCGGCGGGATTGCTTTCGTCGCTCCGCTCCTCGCAATGACAACATTTTACGGCGTCATTGCGAGCGAAGCGAAGCAATCTCGACATGGCCGCGCGCGGCGCTAGGCGTCAGGTTCGCACGACCGGGCGAAAGCGCCATGGGCAGCCCCGCAACGGCGCTCCTCGCCGCGCTCAGCCGCCCCGAAAGAATTTTTAAGATTTGGCGTGACGATGCGTCGCAGGCCTGCGTATACTCGGTCTGTCCGATGCGGGAGCGACACCCGCCGGCCCGAGTTTAGGGAGGAGCAGGCCGTCGATCGCGGCAGGGAGCGGTCGTGCAGCGGCTGCGACAAGAAGGGGCGGGGCGGTGGTCCCGCCCTTTTCTTTTGCGTAAAACCTCTCCCGGCACCCCGATTATGCTGCTATCTCACCCGCGGCGGGGATCAGCACAGTGCCGACCGGAGAGCATAAATGAGCGTTCGTCGTGGGTTGCATTTTTTCCAAAATCCCGGCCCGACCAATATCCCGGACCGGGTGCTGCGGGCGATCGACCGCGGCACGATCGACTTTACCGGCGCCGAATTCAAAGCCATTGCCGAGGAATGCTTTGCCGGCCTGAAGCGGGTGTTCAAGACCGAGCAGACGATCCTCGGCTACGCCGCCTCCGGCCATGGTGCGTGGGAAGCCGCCCTCGTCAACCTGTTCTCGCCGGGCGACAAGGTGCTGGTGGTCGAGACCGGCTACTTCTCATTGAATTGGGGCATGCGCTGCGAAGCATTCGGGCTCGAGGTCGAGACGATCGCCAATGACTGGCGCAGCGCCGCCGACCCCGCGGCGCTCGAAAGCCGGCTGCGCGAGGACCGCGAGCACAGATTGAAGGCGGTGCTGGTCGTCCACAACGAAACCTCGACCGGGGTCGTCCACGACATCGCGGCACTGCGCCGCGCGATCGACGCCGCGCGGCATCCGGCGCTGTTCCTGGTCGACGTGATCTCGTCCTTGGCGTCGATGGATTTCCGCATGGACGAGTGGGGTGTCGACGTCGTCGTCGCCGGCTCGCAAAAGGGGTTGATGCTGCCGACCGGGATGGCGTTTACCGGGGTCAGCGCCAAGGCCCTTGCCGCCGCCGCGCAGGCCAAATTGCCGCGCGTCTACTGGGATTGGCTGCGGCTTGTCGAAGGCAACGCGCAGGCGGTGTGGAACGGCACGGCGCCGGTGCATTTCTTCTACGGGCTTCAGGAAGCATTGCGCATGCTCGAGGAGGAGGGCCTCGACAACGTCTTTGCGCGCCACCACCGGCTCGCCGAGGCGACCCGGCGCGCAGTGCGTGTGTGGCGGCAGAATGACGGGCCGGAGATGTTTGCGGTCGACCCGCGGGCGCAGTCGGACTCGGTAACCGCGGTGCTGACCCCCGCGGGCTATGACGCCAACAAGGTGCGCGAAGTCTGCCTCGAGCGCTTCAACGTGTCGCTCGGCGGCGGGCTCGGGCCGTTGCAGGGCCGCCTCTTCCGCATCGGCCATCTCGGCGATTTGAACGAGCCGATGATCCTGGGCGCGCTCGCCGCGATCGAGATGGCGCTCGAACTCGTCGGCGTGCCGCACGGAAGCGGCGGCGTCGACGCGGCGATGGACTACCTCGTCTCCGAGGCGTGACGCAAGCCAGACAGCACCCGGAAATGCCGCCGTAGGGCGGGTGCAACCCGCCGTGGCGTTGGCGGAGCGGGATGGCGGGTTGCGCTGCGCTCCACCTGCCCTACGCTTGAAAGAGCGACGCCTTACTCGCCCGCGAGCGCCTGCGCGACGGCGACGAGGGTCGCGTCGGTATCGCGGCCGCCGATGATTGAGAGCCCGATCGGCAGGCCGTCGACGGTGCTGCCGGGAATGCTGACCTGCGGCATGCCGGCGAGCCCGCCATGCGCGCAGAGGCACAAAATGCGGTCGCGCTGCACGCTCGCCGCGGCGAGCGGCTCGCCGCGCTTTGGCGCCGGGAACGGGGTTGTCGGCAGGCACAGGATCGTCCCCGATGGCAGCAAATGGCGCATGCGGCCGCGCGCCTCGCGCCGCACCAGCTCGGCCCAGTGGCGTTCGCCCTCCGGGATCTGCGACCCTGTGTAGATGTTGCGCGCGACGCTGTAGGCGAGCCGCGGGTTGCAGCGCTCGACCCAGTCCTTGAAGGTCAGCCACGCTTCCGCGGGCTGGAGCGTGCGCTGCGCCCGCGCCCATTGCACGATGCCGCCCGGCGCCATGATTTCCTCGCTTGCGTCGCCGATCAGCGCCTTCAGCCTCTCGACCATCGGCGTCAGCGCCTCCGCCACCTCCGGGTCGGCGAAGGCGAACGCGTCAACCGCCACGATCAGCCGGTCGGGCAATGCCGCCGGGATCGCCTCGCCCAGCATGACGGCCGCGACCCGCCCAAAGGTCGCGGCGTCGCGGGCGAACCAGCCGGTCGTGTCCGAGCTTGGCGCCTGCGGCAGCATGCCCGTAACGTCGATGCGGCCGTGCGTCGGGCGGATGCCGTAGAGCCCGCAAAAGCTCGACGGCACCCGCACCGAGCCGCCGGTGTCGGTGCCGATTGCGGTATCGCACACCCCGGCGGCGACCGCCGCGGCCGAGCCCGAGGACGAGCCGCCCGGGACCCGTCCGGGGGCGCGGACATTGACCGGGGTCCCGTAAAACGCGTTCTCTCCGACGATGCCGAGCGAGACCTCGTCGGTGATGGTCTTGCCGATCAGCGTCGCCCCGGCGCCGAGCAGCCGCTCCACCGCCCAGGAATGCCGGGTCGGGACCGGGTTGTACTTCGCCCAGTCCGGGTTGCCGCCCCCGGTCGGCCAGCCCGCGACATCGAACAGATCCTTCGCGGCAAAGGTCAGGCCCGCCAGCGCACCGCCCGCTCTTCCTTCGATATGGACGCGCGGGCCGGGGACAAAGGCGTTGATGTCGTCGGGCTTGGTGTTGTCAGGCATTAAAATCCTCTATGTCGGGGTTTGCGTCGGCGGCGGGGAACTTTTTTCATATCTCAAGGATCGGGGGAAAGGTCGCCCCAGCTCGTGACGCGCTCGATGCGGATGGCGATAACCGGCAGGTCGGCGAGCTCCATCCGCCGGTACTGCGGATAGCGCTCCCGGAGCAATTTTTGCGCCATGTCGTGCTCGGCGCCGCTGTCGAGAATTTCGGCATGGCCGCGCAGCATGACCCAGCCGAGCCGGGTCCAGTCTTCGTCGTAATGGTCGACGGCCAGCGCCGCCGACGGGTTGGCGGCGATGTTGCGCAGCCGTTTCAGCGCGCGGGGATCGCCCTTGGGCTTCTGGTCGATCGTGATGTAGACCGCCTCGTTTTTCACGACAAAGCACACCGGCACGACATGCGGCGCTCCGCTCGCGTCGGCTGTCGCCAGATGGCCGATCCGGCGGTGCTCGACGAAGCAAATTTGATCTCTGTTCAGCATTGACGGCACCGGACGTTGAAAGGATCATACCATGGTAAATCCCTGACCGTTCCGGGACGGCGTTACCGGCTGTGGTCGATAACGCGCGTACCGGTGACGGCCGGGGTCGAGGCGCCGAGCCGGTGCCCCGAGACTGTTAATAATCCCGTTGAAACGCGGGGGAGGAAAGACCGATGAAGATCACGCGGTATGTCGCCGTCGGCGGTACTGTCGCCGGCGCACTCGTCGCTTTCGTGCTGGCAACAGGCGCGTGGGAACCGATCGCCCAGGCCGACAAGGGCGTGCGCGGCCCGAGCTTTGCCGTCGACCCGTTCTGGCCCAAGCCGTTGCCGGCTCCGGTCGGCAGCGACGGCGTCGCCCATACCTGGGTCACCGGCGAGATCGCCGGCAGCTGCATGGACAAGTACGACAACGTCTACACCTTCAACCGCGGCTGGGAGGTCGGGGTCACCCAGAACAAGGTTCTTCAGGGCAATGAATCGGGCGCCATCAACGGCCAGGACGCCTCCGCGTCGGCGATCCCGTCACCTCCCGTCGTCGCCTATGACGGCGACGGCGAGACCGTCGCCGGCTGGGGCGACCCGAGCCTGATCCAGACCGGCGGCGACTACGGATATGCCGCCTACATGCCGCACGGCGCGCATGGCTGCTTTGTCGACTACCAGGGCAACATCTGGCTTGGCGGCAACGGCGACGGGATCGTCCAGGAATACAACCCCCAGATCGCCAACAAACAGGGCGCGTCGGCCAAGTTTCTGATGCAGATCGGAACGAAGGGCGTCTGCGACGGTCCGCAAACCGATCCGAACAACCCGTTCAGCTCATGCGGTGACGCCGCCTCGTACAACACCAGCCACACTCTGCTGAACGAACCGGCCGACATCGCCGTCGACCCGTCGCCCGACCCTTATACCGGCAGAAAGGGCGACATCTATATCGCCGACGGCTACGGCAACCATCGCGTCGTCGTCTTTGACGCCGACGGCCATTATCTGCGGCAATGGGGCCAGGCCTGCTCGACCACCGGCGAGAGCTGCCCGCCGGGGACGTTCGGCGCCACCGGCGGCGGACACCCGCATTGCGTCGTCCTCGGCAATGACGGCCTGGTCTACGTCTGCGACCGTCCCGACGACCGCATCCAGGTGTTTGAGAAAACCTGCGGCGGAGCGACCACACCGGCGGGCACCCAGCCATTATGCATGCCGAAGCGGGTCATCGACATCGACCAGTTCCCGACCGCGACCGCCGCCGCCAGGAAGGCGATCCTGCTCGCCGGCACCCGCGGCGACGACATGGATTTCTGGCCGAACATCGACTATCTCGCGAGCAAAAGCCCGACGAGCCAGAAGGACATCGTCGACGTCGACCTCGGCAACGACAACACCTGGCTGATCGACAAGGCCAGCGGTCTGGTGTTCGGCGCGCTTGGCTCCTGCGGCATCGCACCCTGCCCCGGCCACAATGCCGGCCACTTTGCCTTTGGCCATACCACGACGGTCGACTCCAAGGGCAACATCTACGTCGCCGAAACGATCACCGGTCGCCGCATCCAGAAATTCGTGCCGGCGAACAGGCAGCATTATTAAGAACTGACGTAAACCGCTGCGGCAGCGGTTGGATTACGAAAGTCTTCCGGCCGCTGCGCGTTTTCGGCCCAGAGAGCAGTTGACGATGTTGAGCCGTTGGGTGGGGTTCGCCGCGGCGTTCCTGTTGTGGTGGTTGCCGGGTGCGGCGCCGGCGAGCGCTCACGATCTTCCTCTTGATCGCTTTATGAACGGCTTTGTCCGGATCGAGCCGCACCAGGCCGATCTCGTGATCCGCGTGCCGTTGGATCTGCTGCGGGCGGTCTCGTTTTCGGTCGTTCGCGGCCATTACGATCTTGCTGCCTCGCAACCGGCGATCAAGACGGCCCTCGACGCTCTCTCCAGCGATCTGTTGCTGTCCGAAAATGGCAGGCGCCTGGCGCCGGTCCGCGCCGCCGGGACGCTGGCGCCGCTTGCCGATCGCTCGTTCGAGGATTACGGCCAGGCGGCTGCGGGCATCGCGGCGCCACCGGCCCCGGACGAAGCAATCTCGTTTGAGGGCGGCTACCTCGACGCCCATTTCACCTACGCGATCGCCTCACCCAAATCGGTCTTCGCAATCGAGAGCTATGTCGCCGCCGACCTTGGCGACACCGTCAAGCTGGCGGTCCGCTACATCCCGCTCGACGGGTCCCGCCGGGCATTGCTGATTGCCGGCGGAGCCGGCCGCGTGCCGCTCGACCCGACCTGGTACGAGGCGGCGTTCGGGTTCGTCAAGCTCGGTGTCGAGCACATTTTGAGCGGCATCGACCACATGCTCTTTCTGCTTTGCCTGGTCATCCCGTTCCGCCGGGTGAAGCCGCTGATCCCGGTCATCACCGCCTTCACCCTCGGCCATTCGATCACCTTGATCGGCACCGCCTACAACCTCGCACCGGTCGGGGCGTGGTTTCCGCCCTTTGTCGAGGCGGCGATCGCGGCGTCGATTTTCTACATGGCGATCGAGAACATCGTCGGCGCCAATTTGCGGCGGCGCTGGGTCATTGCGGCACTGTTCGGCCTCGTCCACGGCTTTGGATTTGCCGATGTCCTGAAGGAGCAATTGCAGTTTGCCGGCTCCTACCTGCTGGTCTCCCTGCTGTCCTTCAACATCGGCATCGAGCTGGGCCAGCTCGCGGTGCTTTGCGTCTTTGTCCCGGCGCTCGCCCTGCTGTTCCGCGGCGCGATGGCGGGACGCATGGGAATAATCGTGCTGTCGGCGATTGTTGCTCACATTGCCTGGCACTGGATGATGGAGCGCGGCGAAGTCTTTTGGCAGACGCCATGGCCGCAGCCGACCGCCGCCGGGGTGATGGAGCTGGCGCGCTGGGTTCTCGCCTTGGGCCTCGCGATCGCAGCCGCGATTTTCCTATCGAAATGGCTGTCGCGCACGCACCCCTCGCTCGTCGAGCCGAATCTCGTCTCCCCGCAAGACTGACCCGCGAGGGTCGCAAGCCGCCGAGAATGGGCTTCTCGCCCGCCTCTCGCGCCTGACCAGCCGCGCGAGACGTGCTCAGTCGAACAGCGCGCGGGTCAGTTGGCGACGGCCTCGGCGCGGCGGAGAAAGCGGCGGTTAGGGGCGCTGCCGGGGCGGCCCGCGAGGCGTTCATGGGCCAGCGCCAGCGCGATGTCGCGCTGATTGGCGCGCACCGCGGCCTCGGTCAGGGTCCAGTCGACGACATCGCGCTGGGCGTGGCTGCCGCCGATCTGCCACAGCTCGACACGCACCGGCAGCAACCGCTCGACCGCGTCGGCGTAGGCGCCGCGGTGGAAGGCCGCGAGACCCTCGACCACCGGAACGCCGACCGTGCGATAGAGGCCCGCGGCTTCGCAGGCCGCCTGCCGCGGTCTCTCGCATCGCCTTGAGCCGCTCGTCGACCAGCGCTTCGCGGCCGGCGCCCAATTCGGCCATCGCCGCATGGATGTCGGCGAAGACCAGACATCTCCCGTCGGCATGGCCTTCCCACAAATCCGCCAATTCGCCCCAGCGCTCGCCGACCTCGGCACCCGACAAGTCGAGCCGCCACAACAGTGCCGTGGCGTTGGTCAAGCTGAGCGCGAGCGGCCGCTGGGTGGCGCGGATCGGCCCGTCGCACAGCGCCAATGCCGCGTCGTATTCCCCGAGCTCGAGGTGGAACAGTGCCTTGTGCCACCAGATGTGAGCCTGGTTGGCATGGCCAGGGGCCGACCACAGCGCCTCGCGCGCCGTCATCCATGCCATCCCGTCTTCCGGGCGCCCGGTCATTTCCATCACGTGCGAGACGGTGTGATGCGGCCAGAAGCTCAACGGCTCGAGCTCCGCGGCGGCGCGCAACTCGTCCTCGGCGCGGGCGTAGTCGCCGGCTTCCTCCGCCCCGAAGGCGTGGAAGGCCAAGAGGGTCGGATAGCCCGGCTGATCCTGCGACCACAATGGCAGCGCCCGAGCCGAGCGGTCGCGGACCCAATGGAAGCGTCCGAGAAACCCGTCGACCAGCGCTGCGGCCTGATGGGCGACAAGGTCGAACGGGTAGTGCATCAAATGACGATCGAGCACGGCGACGGCGGCGGCCCGCGCCCCCCCGACCAGATGCGACAATGCGGCGAGATGGGCCTGCTCGCGCTCGTTCAATTGGAGCGGGCGGGCGGCTTCGACCAGGTTCCGGGCCTTGACCAGCAGACCGGGATCGTTGGCGACAGCGAGCACCCACGCCTTCCCCAGATGTGCCATCGCAAAATCGGGCGCCGCCGCGCGCGCCTCGTCAAACAGTGCCACGGCGTCGCCGTGGACGAGGTTGAACGCCCGCGCCGCCTCGTCGTAAGCCGCCGCTGCGGCTGGCGTCGCGCCGGAGAGGGAATGTCCCTGGGCGTCCGCAATCATCCTCGCCTCCATGGCCGTCGAATGCCGCCGCCGGGCGACAAGGGCAGTCGCCGGCATCGATTTGGGTATAAACTCTCGTTCCCTTGGCCGGGCTCGACCCGGCCATCCACGCCTTTCGTCAGCCCGCCGAACCTCCAGCAAAGACGTGAGTGGCCGGCTCAGGTCCGGCCACGGGGGTCAAAGGGACTTGCGCCGCAGCGGCCGGCGAAGGTCAGCCGCGCTTGAGTTCAGTAGGTCGAAATCTCAATCGAGTTCTGATCGGGGTCGTCAATATAGACCGACTGGATCGTGCCGATCGCCCCGGCGCGCGGTCCCTGCATCCGCACCGGCACCGCGCATTCTTCGAGATGGGCCGCCACCTCGCCGATCGGCGCCGTGGTGATAAAGCAGATATGCGCCGGCATCCGTTTTTCGCCATTCGCCGCCATCGCGCCGCCGGCGAGGTCGAGATGGATCTTCTGCTGGCCGAAATGGAGGGCTGCGCGGCCTTCGCCCATGCTCTCGATCTCCATGCCGAGCACGCGCCGATAGAACTCGACGCTGCGGTCGATGTCGGCGACGGTCAGGTTCAGATGGTCTATGCGCTCGATCTTCATGGCCGGCCTCTTTCGGTTGAGGAGGCGTGCAGCTTGCCACGAAGGGAGGCGCCGGGCGAGCGAAACCGTGCCCCGTCGGCCGGGCGAGCGGCCCAACCTCCGGCGCAGCACCGGAACCGCAATGCGCGTTTACGCGCCGCTCTCAGGATCGCGCCGGTCGAAATCGGCCGCGGTGTCGGGGGTGTCGGCGGACGGGCGCTGCGGGTCGGGGTCGGCAGCCGGCGCGGGGCGAGGCGCCACGTCCGGCTCCTGGGCCTGCGCGAGGCGGGCGAGGCGCTCCTTCAAAAGGGTCAGCGCGTCCTCGCCGAGCGGGGCGGCCGCGGCCGGGTCGGCGGCGATCGCGTGAGGGTCGGTTCGGCGCAGCAGCTCGAGCAGCAGCTTGGTCGCGGCAAGGTCGGCTCCGGCCGAGCGCTCGACCAGGCCGCGGACCATCATCTCGCGCTTGGTCAGCCGGCGGCGCTTGCCGTCGGCGGCGGCGGCCGGCGCGTCGAGCGCGCGCCGCAGCAGCACCGCGAGGCTCGTCGAGCCGCGCGGCCGGCCGTAGGGGTTGGCCTTGTTGCCCTTTTGGAAACGAGTCGCAAGCGGCGGCTTGCCATAACCGACCCGGTAGTCCGGCGGCGCGTCAGTTGCCAACGGTTTGCCTCATTTATCGATGCCTCTTGTCAACCCGGCCAGCGCCCCCAATTGTGTGGAATGTTGTAGACGAAATCACATCACTTGTCAATAAGGCAATAAACCCCAAGCCGGGCAGCTCCGGGCTCACCAATTTCGGGTCCCGGATAACCGCTGCAAATTCCCGGTTTCGGTGCCGGCTGAACCCGCGATGTCGGCTCTAAACCGCCGCAGCTTCGCAGTTTCGATTGTCGGCCGACGAGGAGGCGGCGGAAAATTTCCCGGCTGTCGCCGGTTGCACGGGAATTACGGGCGCCCGCGGCGGATGTCGGGTCAGAGCTCGACCTGGCCGCCAAGCTCGACGATGCGGTTGACCGGGATGCGAAAGAACTCGGTGGCGTCGAGCGCCACATTGGTCAGCAGCACAAACAGCTTTTTGAACGGCAGCATGATCCCCGAGCGGCCCTTGGCGACGATCTTCTCCCGCCCGACAAAAAACGAGGTCTCCATCAGGTTGAAGCGAAACCCGCCGACCCGGCACAGCGCCAGTGCGCGCGGTATGTCGGGCTCCTCCAAAAAGCCGTAATGGATCGTCACGGTGTGAAAGTTCTGGCTCAGATGGTCGATCTGCAGCCGTTCGGCCTCAGGCAGGCGCGGCACGTCCTCGGTGCGCACCGTCATCAAGACATTGCGCTCATGCAGGATTTTGTTGTGCTTGAGGTTGTGAAGCAGCGCCGCCGGCACGTTGTCGACCCGCGCCGTCATGTAGATCGCGGTGCCCGGCACCCGCACCGGATGGTCGGGCCGCAAATTTTCGATCAGGGTGGCGAGCGGCAGGGCGCCGCTTGCGCGCTGCACCGTCATGCGCTGGCGGCCCCACAGCCAGGTCATCATGATCGCGTAGATTGTCCCGGCGATCGCCAGCGGGAACCAGCCGCCGTCGATGATCTTCAGCAGGTTGGCGCCAAAAAACGACAAATCGACAAACAGGAACAGCGTGAACAGCGGCACCAGCCGCCACAACGACCAGCCGACCCCCCAGCGGAAATAGACAAAGGCGAGCACCGTCGTGACCGTCATCGTCCCGGTGACGGCGATGCCGTAGGCGCCGCCGAGCGCGTCGGACGAGCGGAACCCGATCACGGTCACGGCGACCGCGACGAGCAGCATCCCGTTCATCGCCGGCACGTAGACCTGTCCGATTTCTTGCTCGGAGGTATGACGGACCAGCATGCGCGGCAGATAGCCGAGCTGCACCGCCTGGCGGGTGATCGAGAATGCGCCCGAAATCACCGCCTGCGAGGCGATGACGGTCGCGGTCGAGGCGAGCGCCACCAACGGGTAAAGCAGCCAGCCGGGGGCGAGCAAAAAGAACGGGTTTTCGATCGCGCGGGGGTGGGCGAGCAGCAGCGAGCCCTGCCCGAAATAGTTCAACAGCAATGCCGGGAAGACCAGGCGCAGCCAGGCGCGGCGGATTGGCGAGCGGCCGAAATGCCCCATATCGGCGTAGAGCGCCTCGGCTCCGGTCACCGCCAGCACGACCGAGCCGAGCAGGACAAAGCCGTGCCAGGGCTGGTTCAGCATCAGATGGACCGCGTGGCGCGGGTCGACCGCCAGCAGGATCGACGGGCGGCGCGCGATCTCCATTCCGCCGAGGACTCCGAGCACGCCGAACCAGACGATCATGACCGGGCCGAAATAGCCGCCGACACTGCCGGTCCCGCGGCGCTGGACCATGAACAGGACACCGAGCAGCAGCAAGGTCACCGGCACGACATAGGGCTCGAACGCCGGGGTGGCGACCTTCAGCCCCTCGACCGCGCTCAAGACCGAAATCGACGGGGTGATGACGCCGTCGCCGTAGAACAGCGCGGCGCCGAAAAGACCGGCCCACATGATCCAGCGGCTGCGCCGGGCGGTGGCGGCGCGCAATGCCAGAACCATCAGCGCGAGGATGCCGCCTTCGCCGCGATTGTCCGCCTTCATCAGCACGAGCACGTATTTGAGCGTGACGACCAGGGTCAGCGACCAGGCGATCAGCGACAGCACCCCAAACACCCGCGACTCGCTGACGCTCGCATTCTCAAAGCATTGCTTGACGGTGTAGAGCGGCGAGGTGCCGATGTCGCCGTAGACGACGCCGAGCGCGGCGATCGCCAGGCTCTGCCCGACCCCCGGCCGCGTTTCGGTCTCGATGGCCACCGTGTCTGGCATCTATGCGCTCGGTCCGTGTACCAAGCTAACGCCACATTCTTGAAATCGGGTCACCGCCGCGTAAACGGCCGCGATGAGCCGGGGAAGTTCACGCGCCGATCGATCGACGCGCACCGGGGCCGCGTTATAGGCAGATATTTCGGCCGCGAGCCAGAAATTCTACCAAAGCGGGGAAACCGCTCGGCGCCGGCGGCCGCCGGAAAGCGCTTCCAATCGGGTCGCCCTCCTCGGCCGGCTGCGGCCTAGCCCGACCGTTGCCAACAGCTCGTCGAGCCGCTGCCGGCGTTGTCCCGCCGGGGTGGCGCCGTGCGATGCGGCGCGCGTCTGATGCGGCCTACCGGGGCAGATCAGCGGCGGTAGGTGCCGGTCAATTGGACTTGCTGGAGGATGTAGGGCTGGGCTGCCCGCAGCACGTCCGCAGCAGTCGCCGACGGGGTCAGGTCGAGCGCCGGCCGGCTGACCGCCAGCAGGCGAAAACGGTAATGATGCGTCCCATGCCCTGATGGTGGGCAGGGACCGCCGTAATCGCGGTCACCAAAATCGTTGCGCGCCTCGCGGAACCCGGATGCCGGCCGGTCGCGGCCATAGCCGGCGGCGAAACCGCCGATGTCGGCCGGGATGTCATAGGCGGCCCAATGGCGAAACACGCCGGATGGCGCGTCGGGGTCCTCGACGACCAGGACCAGGCTCTTCGTGCCGTTCGGGACATCCGACCAGCTCAAGGGCGGCGAGATGTCGGCCCCGTCGCAGGTACATTCGCTCGGGATCTGGCCGCCGGGCGCGAATGCCGTGCTGGCGAGCATCAAAGGCATCGCTCTCTCCTGATTTGCCCTCGACCAACTCTACCGATAAAAGGGCCTGCCTTCATCGGGGCGGTTTGATCGGGCGACAGGCGGAATGATGAGCGACACCGTTTTGCGCAGCGGCATGCTGGTGTTTCCGAACCTGACCCAGCTCGACCTGACCGGCCCCTACGAGGTGCTGGCGCGGCTGCCCGGCGCCGACACCCGGCTGTTGTGGAAAAACCTCGACCCGGTGCGCTCCGAGCACGGGCTGACGATCCTCCCCGACACGAGTTTCGAGCAGTGCCCGCCGCTCGATCTCGTGCTCGTGCCGGGCGGCCCCGGCGTCAACCCGTTGCTCGAAGACCGGGAGGCGCTCGCGTTTCTGCGCCGTGCCGCGGCCGAGGCGCGCTATGTCGTCGGGATCTGCACCGGTTCCCTGATGCTGGGTGCAGCGGGGCTGCTGCGCGGCAAGCGGGCCGGAACCCATTGGATGTCGCGCGGCCTGCTGCGCGCTTTCGGCGCCGAGCCGGTAACGGAGCGTGTCGTCCGCGACGGCAATCTCTTCACCGGCGGCGGCGTCACCGCCGGGATCGACGTGGCGCTCGCCGTCGCCGCCGAGATCGCTGGGCAGGCGGGCGCCGAGGCGATCCAGCTCGCGATCGAGTACGACCCGGCGCCGCCCTTCGCCGCAGGTTCGCCCGAGCGGGCGGACCCCGCCATCCTCGCTGCCGTGGTTGAGCGGGCCGCAGCGCGTCAGCGCGACCGCGCCGAACGGGTCGAGCGCGCCGCTGCGGCGCTCGGCTGATGGCAAAGGACGCCGCCGCCCGTTACCACGATTTTGTCGACGAGCTGTTCCGCCTCGGCCTGGTCGACGCCGAGCGGCGCGATTTTCTCCATCGCGGGCTCGCCGGCGCCGCCGGCGCGTCATCGCCGCGGCTGGCAAAGCCGAGCTCCGCCGGTCTTCCGGTTCTGCGCGACGCCGCCGAGCGCGCCGAGGCGGCGGGGCTGGTCAAGCGCGGCCGGGACGGCATGCTGCGCATCGGGAGCGGCCCCGAGACCGTGCATTGGGGCTATTTCTCAGGCGCGCTCGACCCGGTCGCCTTTGTCCGCCCCGGCGAGACGGTGACCGTCGACACGGTCTCGCATGAGGGCCTCGTCGCCGACCAGGGCGCGCCCGAGGCGTTTTTCGCCCGCCACGGCATCCCGCGCGAACAGGTATTGGCCGACGCCGTCGCGATCTACGCCAAGGTTCAGCACAATGGGCTCGGGCCGCATATCGTCTCGGGGCCGATCCATGTCGACGGCGCCGAGCCCGGCGACGTGCTGGCGGTGCACATTATCGAGGCGACGCCGCGCACCCCTTACGGCGTCAATTCGATGCGCACGGCCAAGGGCGGGCTGCCGGACGAGTTCACCCTGAACCGCAGCATCGTGATCCCGTTCGACCTCGACCGAGGGCGCGCATTGTTCGCGCCCGGCATCGAGGTGCCGCTGGCGCCGTTTTTCGGCATCATGGCGACCGGACCGGCGCGCAGCCTCGGCCGCATCTCGTCGGTCCCGCCTGGCGCCCATGGCGGCAACATCGACTTGAAGGAGCTGACCGCCGGCTCGACCCTATACCTGCCGGTACATGTGCCGGGCGCCTTGTTCATGGTCGGCGACGGGCACGCCGCACAGGGCGACGGCGAGGTCGACCTGACCGCGATCGAGACCTCGATGACCGGCACCTTCCGGTTCGAGCTGGTCAAAAACCGGCCGCTCGTCTGGCCACGCGCCGAAACCCCGACCCATTGGATCGCGATCGGACTGCACGAAAGCCTCGACGAGGCGATGAAGATCGCGATCCGCGAGACCGTCGGTTTTCTCGCCGACGAAAAGGGCCTCGCCCGCGAGGACGCCTACGCGCTCGCCAGCATCGCCGTCGATTTCGCGGTGACGCAAGTCGTCGACGGGGTCAAAGGCATCCACGCAATGATCCCGAAGTCGCTGTTCGTCGGCTGACCATTGGCGGCAAAGGACGGGGCGGCTTGCCACGGGCAGGGGTTGTGCATAGCCTCGGCGCCACAGCGAGGGGGGCGGCCATGAAAAGCATCACCGTCGATTACGCGAAACGCCTCGCCGAGGAGCCGGAGAAGGGCCACAACCGCTGGCACGAGGCGATCGCGCCGGTGCTCGAAGCAGCCCTCGGCGAGGAAGTCGAGATCCAGACCCGCGACGCCTTCGACGGCCAGATCACGCCGGCGACAACCGCGCCGGACCTGGTGCGTTGCGACCTGAACCTCGTTCATGCCCTGACCGGGCCGGTCTACGTCGCGGGTGCTGCGCCGGGCGACCTGCTCGAAGTCGAGATCTGCGACATGAAGCCGTCCGATTTCGGCTACACTGTGCAGGTGCCGGGCTTTGGCTTTTTGCGCGACGCGTTCCCCGACCCCTATATCGCCAAATGGACGATCAAGGACGGCTTTGCCCAGTCGGCCGAGCTTCCTGATGTGCGCATTCCCGACGGCTCGTTTGTCGGGGTCATCGGCGTCGCCCCCTCGAAGGAATTGCGCGAGACCGTCCGGCGCCGCGAGGCTGACCTTGCCGCCCGCGGCGGCGTTGCGTTGCCGCCCGAGGCCACAGGGCGCGGTGCCGGGCTCCGAGCCGATCGCGTCCGAGGCGTTGCGCACGATCCCGCCGCGCGAAAACGGCGGCAATTTGGACATCAAGCAATTGAGCAAAGGGGCGCGGCTGTTGCTGCCGGTGTTTGTCGACGGTGCGCTCTTTTCTCGGTCGGCGACGCGCATTTCGCGCAGGGCGACGGCGAGGCCTGCGGCACCGCGATCGAGATGTGCGGCTCGATCCTGGTCCGCTTCGCGAGTGCACAAGGGCGAGGCGCAGCGCCGCGGCATCCGCTTTCCGCGGTTTCAGCGCAACGACTACTACTTCCCGCCCGAGCTCGCCGCCCCCAAGCGATTTCTGGCGACGACCGGCATGTCGGTCCACCCCGACGGCACCAACGAGAGCGAGGACACGACGCTCAGCGCCAAAAACGCGCTGTTGTCGATGATCGACCTGCTGGTCGAGCGCGGCTGGACCCGCCAGCAGGCCTACGCGATCTGCAGCGTCGCCGTCGATCTGAAGATCAGCGAGCTGGTCGATGTCCCGAACATGGTTGTCAGCGCCTTTCTGCCGCTCGACATCTTCGGCAAGGACAACGCAGCCCGGTGACGCCTCGCATCGCCCGCTGTTCTCGCGCAAGAGCCCGTCAAGAAATTGAACTTCGCTGGATCAGCGCGGCAGGTCCTTCGAGACAGCCGCTTCGCGGCTCCTCAGGATGAGGAACCTCCTGAATGCCATCAACTACTTGCCTCATGCTGAGGAGCGCCATCGGCGCGTCTCGAAGCACGCACGGCGTTGATGCAGACCCCATGCCCGTTCCTCCCTCATACGCTTGCAAAAGGGGGTAACGCAGACGCGTCGGGCGTTTACCCGGACGCACCCATCTTGATGAACGCGAGGAAGCATTGATGAACACTTCTGTAGTGACGGAACGGCGGCGGCTCGGCAAGGGCGGCCCGGAAGTATCGGCGATCGGGCTCGGCTGCATGTCGCTGTCCGGGGTCTACGGCAAAAGCGACGACGCGGCCGGGATCGCACTGATCCACCGCGCGCTGGAGCTCGGCGTCGATCATTTCGACAGCTCGGACATGTATGGCTGGGGCCAGAACGAGGAATTGCTCGGACGGGCGCTGAAAGGCCGGCGCGAGGGTGTCGTCGTCGCCAGCAAATTCGGCCAGACGCGGCGTCCGGGCGGCGCCAATGGCGTTGACGGCAGCCCCGCCTATGTCGCGCAGGCCTGCGAGGTGAGCCTGAAGCGGCTCGGGGTCGAGGTGATCGACCTCTATTACCAGCACCGCGTCGACCCGGCGGTGCCGGTCGAAGAGACGGTGGGCGCGATGGCCAGGCTGGTCGAGCAGGGCAAGGTACGGCTTCTCGGATTGTGCGAGGCCCGGCCCGAGCGCATCCGCCGCGCCCATGCGACCCACCCGATCGCCGCGGTGCAGAGCGAATTCTCGCTGCTCTACCGTCAAGAGGCGACCGAAACGCGCGAGCTGACCCGCGATCTCGGCATCGCCTTTTTCGCCTATGCGCCGCTCGGCCGCGGCCTGTTGACGGGGGATATCCCCGATTTCGACAATCTTGCCGAAGGCGACACCCGCGGCCGTCATCCGCGCTTTATGGGCGAGAATTTCGCCAGGAACCGGGCGCTCGTCGAGCACATCGAGGCGATCGCGCGCGACAAGAGCTGCACCCCGGCGCAATTGGTGCTGGCGTGGCTGTTGGCGCAAGGGCCGGACGTGATCCCGATCCCCGGCACCAAGCACATCGACCGCCTCGATGAAAACCTCGGCGCGCTCAAGGTCAAATTGACCGCGGCCGATGTCGCGCGCATCGCGGCCGCGATCCCGCTCGGCGCCGCCGCCGGCACCCGCTATCCCGAAGGCGGCATGCGCGGCGTCTACATCTGACCGCCAGTCCTACGTCCCTTTGACGTTTTGCTGAGTTCCTTCTGGAATCATATGGCTTGTTGGCTGCCTTCAAGGGAAGGGCTACAGTGGCGAACTCCTCACCGGACGCAAGGTGGCGGACCTTTCTGATCAAGGTCGAACCGGATGCCGCGCCGCGCGATCACAGCGGAGTGCCCGTTCAAGTAACAAGCTGGGATGGGGGAGCTTTTTTGACCGGTCCGCCGCGACAAAAGATTACCTGGCGAAACGCGGACGTACCTCCTGCTGGGAAACGGGATCCAAGTCCTGGTGACGGGTTATACATATGGATCAATGGTCAGGGCCTCACCGCTGCGGCGCGGGCCGCTTGCCCTGTTACGTGCGCAAGCGGGGTGCCGCGGCGCCAAAGACGCAGCATCGGCGTCACCGGGGTTCGTCCCGTCTATCCTGTCGGCGTGATTGGCGACTCAAACATTCGTTCATTGCGCGGGTTAATATTCGAGGATATTTGGAGAATCTCGACTCGCGACGCTCAGATATCTGTCTCCAGATGAAATTCAAGAATTACATAACGAGGTTCAGCGGCTGGGAGGCGGGTTTGCAACAGAAATAACAGCGGCTGTTTCACTGCAACCGCTGTCGTCGCGGCCCACCGGATGAAGCGCTTTCCTAGGCTAGTGCACCGACGCATTCTGAAGATTCACTTGGTGACCGCAGACCAATTCCCACACTAAAATCCGACCACACCGGCGAAGGCCGGTGCCCATGGTGGAAATGGGTCCCGGCCTCCGCCGGGAAGGCAAAAAAAGCCACGAGTTTGAATCACTCGAATGCATCTGAGCACTAGCAGCGCGATGGTCTGAGGCTGACTGATGGCAAGGTGCCACACTAGCGGTGGTGCGCCGGGGCGAAGTCCTTGAGCTCGACGCGGTCGGTCACGCTGAACGGCCTGCCGCCGGGGCCGAGATAGAGGCGCTTCATCTCGTCGAGGGTGAAGGGGCGCGAGCCGATGCGGTCGAAGACCGCGATCTGGTTGCCCGTTTCGTCGACGGCGCGGTCGCGTTCGAGCCCGCGCGACAAAGCGAGCGCAGGCGAGGCCGTCTGATACCAGGCGATCAGCTCGGGCCGTGGCTCGGGTGCGAAGCCGTAAAAATCGGGCTGGCTCTCGGGCGAGATCAGCTGGATCACCTTGAGGCCGTTGACCCCGTCCGCGACATAGGCAAAGAGCGAGGCGTTGGTGGCGCCGACCAACACGTCGCGGGCGTCGTCGAGCCGGCCGCCGGCGGTGTACATGCGATAGAGACGCGGCTGTTCGGGCCGCTCGACATCGACGATCGCGAGCCCGTCGCTTCCGTCGGCGACATAGGCGTAGGTGCGTGAGACAAAGACCCGCTGGGCGTGGGCGAGCGGCAGATGCGCCCGCTGGACCACCGCGGGGCGCGCCGGGTCGGTCACGTCGACAACGTCGAGCCCGGCCGCGTCGGCGACAAACAGATAACGGAATTGCAGCGCTGTCGACCGGGCGCCGGCGATCGGGATGACCGCCGCCAGCTTTGGATGGAGCGGGTCGTTCATGTCGAGCTCGACGATCCCGGCGTCGGCGCTGACATAAAAGCGGCTTCCGGCAATGGTCAGATATCGGGCACCATTGAGGATGCCGCGTGGGTTCCAGGTCAACGCGCGGGTCAGGAAAGTTGTTGCGCGGCTCCTGGTCGGCGAGCGTGTCGACATTGGTGAGGATCAGCCCCTCCTCGGCATCGGTGATGTAGGCGTAGTTGTAGAGCGGGTGCATTACCTGCTCTTCGTTCTCCTCGCGCATGACCGCGGCGTAGCTTTGCGACGGCGCCAAGGTTTCGTTGCTGCCGGCATTGCGCAACGGGTTGATCGGCTGGTTGGTCGGCAACACGACGCAGGTGGCGTTTTTTGAGGCGATGTGGGTGTCCTGGCCCAATGGCGAGACAGGGGCGGTGATGATGCGCTCCGATACGTCCTTGTTGGCGATGCTGGCGACATCGTAAACCCGCATGCCCCGCTGGCCCTCGGCGACGTAGAGGTACTCGCCGCGCAGCTGGATGCATTGCGCCGAGGACGAGCCGTGCCCGTAGGCTTCGGTCAGCCGGCGGCCATTGTCGAGATGCGCCTTGTAGTAATCGGGATAGGCGTATTTGTGCAGGTAGCTGCCGATCACCGCCTGCGGCTCGTCCCATTCGGTGACGCGCACCGCCTCGATGTCGCTTTGCTCGCCGACCCAGGCGTTGTAGCCAATGAAATTGACGAAATTGGTCCCGAGCAGCAGCAGCTGCGCCATGATCGCGTTGTTGTCGTTTTCTTTGGAGATGTGGCAGTCGGTGCAGGTCTTGGTCTCGGTGCGCCGCTCGGTGTGGGGATAATGCGCCGAGAAAGCCTGGCTCGAATAGCCGGCGGCCGAAACCGGCGGCTGCTGCACATAGATGTGGTCGCGGTTGATGTTGGTCGAAGAAAGCACCAATGCCGAGCGCGAGGCGACCGGCGCAATGACATTGCCTTTGACCGTGCTGTGCAGCCCGAGCTGGAACATGTCCTCGCGCGCGACCTGCGGGTTGTAGGTCGCAAAGTTGCGGGTCTCGCCGCCCTCGTAATGATGCCGCGCGGTCTTTTGGTTTGCTTCGATCGGCAGATGGCAGCCGCCGCAGCTCGTCGTCCACGAGGTATGGCAGGTGTAGCACGCCATCTTGTCGTTGGAGTGGGCCAGGCTGGCCGCCGGAACACCCGGCCCCCACTGCATCGAGGCGCCCGTCGCCATCAGCTTGGCGCGCGCCGCCCGCGGGTTGTATTTGGGATTCGCGGGGTCGACCGTGTCCTTGACGAGCGTCACTTCCCATTCGAGGCCGGGGTAGAGCGCCGAGCGCTGATAGAGCTTGGGACCGCGCCATTCGAAGCGGGCCCGGCCGTCGGCGGTGCGCAGCACGGAGAGGTCGGTGCCGCCGGGCGGTGCCGCCGGCCCGTGGGTGCGCAGGTCGGGCAATGCAGTCGCGGTGCCGTGGCAGTCGGCGCAGGTGATCTCGATCGCCGCCTGCACCTCGCCATAGATATGGCCGTTGCCGTGAGCGTCATTGGAGAAATGGCAGTCGACGCAATGCATGCCGAAATCGACATGGATCGAGTTGAGATGCACCGCCTTCTTGAATTTTTGCGGGTCGTCGGGCGAGATGACGTTGTTGGCGTCGTCGAGCAAGTTGCCCTTGCGGTCGCGTTTGTAGACGGCGCGGAAATTCCAGCCGTGTCCGTGGTAGTCGGCGAACTGGGTGTCCTTGAGCTTTGGGTCGAGCTTGCTGACCTCGGCGCTGAATTCGGGATCGGCCCATTTGCCGCGAACCACCGCCCCCTCGGGGTTGCGTTCGAGTGCCGCGCGCATCTCGGGGCCGGTCGGGTATTTCTGCCGCTTCGGCCACATCTGCGGTGCGGCGGTCTCGTAATCCCACATCGTGTAGCCGAGCATGCTGTTCAAAAACAAATTCGGCTGGTGCATGTGGCAGATCATGCATTGGCTTGTCGGGATCGCAGTGGTCATGACGTGGCGCAGCGGATGTCCGGTCTCGCCTTTGCGGATCGTCGGGTCGATGCTGAAGCTGGTCCCGCGGTTGCCGAAAGCGGCATAGGGGCCGCCCTCCTCAACGTCGCGGTCGTTGGCGTAGACGACATGGCAGGAGGCGCACCCCGAATTGCGGTAGTCGCCGGGGTTGTCGTTGGTGCCGATAAACCAGGTTGTCGGGTCGTTGAGGCGGGTCTTGGCGATGTTGAGGATCGGGATCGAGATTCGCAGCCCGGTGCCCGGCCCTCGGTTCGACTGGTGGATGTCGGGGCGCCCCGGCTCCTCGAGCAGCTCCAGCTCGCCGGTCGAGGCGGGATTGCCGATCTCGGGGAACTGGGTCCCGATCGTGCGGCCGCCGCGCTCGAAGACGCGAAAGACGTCGCCTGGCGGAAACACCTCCCAGGACGGCAGCGGATAGAGCTCCGGGACGATCCCGTGGTCGCGGATCATCGCCGGTGTCGGCATGACCGGCGCCGACAGCTTTGCCGGCTGCCCGTTGGGCGTGTAGGCCTCGCCGACAAACGGGTGCTTCAGCGGGACGACGCCGTTGTTGTAGGCGGCCGCCCCCCAGAACATCGCAGTCGTCGCCATCAGGCTGCGCTCGGCCGCGGCGATGATCCGCCAATGGCAGGCGCCGCACGCCTCGCGCGCGACCCGGTAGTCGCTGGGATTGAGAAAGCGGATGAACTCAGCGGATTCGCGGTTGAGCAATGTGTAGGTGCGCGGCGGCTTGACGCTCGACGGATAGTTCCACTCCGCGGGATAGCGGGGCTGCACATGCGCCGCATCGAGCGCGTGGCGATAGGCGGTGCTTCCCGGCGCGGCGCTTGGATTGCGGAATACGGTGGCGTCGCCGCCGTGGCAATCGGCGCAGCCGAGGGTGACGCCGGGGCTGGTGTGCATGGTCAGCGAGTTGGTCGTGGTGTGGCAGCTCATGCAGCCGGCGCTCTTCGCCGCCGCTTCGGCCGCGGTCTGTTTCATCGGCGCCGGCGGCGCGGGGCCGCTCGCCGCCAGGCTCGGCGGCACGCTCGTCAACAGGCCGAGCAGCAGAAACAGCGTCGCGATCCAGCGCATCGCGGGCGCTCAATACGTCAGGATCATGTTGACCATCGCCGCGTAAAGAAAGCTCGGTCCCGAAAACAGCCCGGGATTGGTTTGGTAGATCGCCTGCAGCCCGTTCGCCGGGATCAGCACCGCGCCCGAGACGCGAAAGATGACGTTTTGGGTGTCGAGCGGCCGATAGGTAAAGGCCACCGAAAGATCGCCGCCGAGATTTTTGCCGATGTTCGCCTCGTGCAGCAGGAATTCGAGCGGCTGAACATCGACCGTTCTGAGAAAATTGAAATTCGTTGACATCCGCAGTTGCGGCAGAATGTCGGTGTCGGTGCCGACACCAGCGAGAATAAGGCCGGGATTGATAAAATTGGATTGGCCTTCGAGCTTGGAGGAGCGCAAATCGGCCAATAGCCCGTTGGGCTGATTGAGGCCGACGATCCCGCCGCCGATAAAGGGCAGCGACTGCCGGATAAAATAACTCGCATCCGCCCCGGCAAATTGCGGGTTCTCAAACACCGCGTCGAAGCCGGTGGCGTGACTGCCCTGGGGGTTGCTGTCGCCGCTTTGAAACAGGCCGGAAAGCCTGACCCGGACATAGTCGAAGTCGACCGACGGCTCGGCCGCGGCAAAAAAAGCGTTGACGTGGGCGCCGTCATTGTTCGGCACCGGGCTGAACTGGTTGTGGCTGAGGCTGCCGACCGCCCAATAGGCCGACGCGGTCAGATTGAGCCGGCCGAAATGCCCGTCGCCGTTCAGGCCGAGATAATTGACGGTGTAGTTGTAGCCGCGATTGTCGCCGATCTGCGCCGGGATCACCAAAAACCCGTTCTTGTCGTAATGGATCGTGTTGGCTTCGCCGTCGATGTTGAGGACATAGGCGACCTGCGAGGTAAAGCCGGGGACCGGAAAATCCTGACGGTAGAGGTTCGCAACAAAGACATTGTCTTTTCTAAAGGATTTGCCGAGGTCGTTAAGGCCGCTGTTGGTATCCTTGTCGAGCAGGCGAAAGTAGGCGAGGTTGTACTGCCAGCGATTGGCGTTGCGGTCGCCGAACAAACGCACGCCGAATTGGTCGTCCTGAAACAGAAAGCCGCGGAAATCGGCGTTGAACGGCTGAATTCCGACGCGCATCGAGTTGAAATCGTAATACTCGGAGACATTGCGCAGATGATAGTCGACAAAGGCTTCCTGCAGCGAGGCAAAGGGTTCGTTGCGGACAGTCCCTGCTTGCGGGTTGACGTTGATCACGCCGAGCTCGCCCACGCTCGTATGGTTGAAGTTGAAGACAGGGGTCAGGCGGAGCTCGAAATCGGGCGGCTTGAACGCGGTGTCGCCCTCGATCAAGGACAGGGTTGCGATCTCGGTCTGGCTGAAGAACGACTGCCCGTAGCGGCCAAAGGTGTTGTTTGAGCCGGGCCGCGCCGAGGCTTGCGCCGCAACCGGGGTCGGGTCGCGCGACGGTTCGTAGAGCGTGTCGCTGATCGCGCCCACACTGACAAACCAATTGTTGCCAAAGATCGGCTTGTCGGCCTTGAGCGTATTGGTGTTGTAGGGATCGAACCAGTGCTCGGGCCGCCCCAACGCATCGAGAATGCGCCAGCGGTCCGGGACGGCAATGGCGCCGCCGGGCACGACCGCCTGCGGCGGCAGGATCGCGGCGGGGTTCTCGATCGGCTCGACCGCGGCGGGGGGCGGCGGCTGGCCCGGAACCCGGCGCTGCGGCTCCTCGGCGCGGTTCAGCCCTTCGAGGTAGCGGTTCCAGTAATCGGCTTCGGCCTTTGCCTGCACCGCCATCGCCTCGAGCTGCGGGTCGGAGAGCTTGCGCTTAAACACTCTTTCGACATCACGCCGCACTTCCGGCAACACCAGCGCCTGCTCGAAGGTGCGCGCATCTTTGGCGGTCGCTTCGTAGAGATCCTCGGCGGTCTTGCGGTAGGTCGCGATCTGGTTTGCGGCCGCCGGGTCGTCCCTTGCCTCGGCCGGCGAGGTCAACACCGGCGCCAACGCCAGCAAAAATGCGCATTGCCGCAGCGCTTCTCGTCGGCCGGCCATTGCGACGCCCTCCGCGCCCACCTCAGCAGGCGTTTTGGACGCTTGAATTCAGAAACGGGGATGGCGGGCAGTTGACATATCTGAGCAGCACGCCGCCCGCCGACAACTGGTCGGCCCGCATCGCATCGGGGGCGTTGTTGAGGGTGGCCGGCCCGTCCTGCAGTCCGAGATAGGCGATCAGGCTGTCCTGCGCGATGCCGTCCCCGGAAACCCCGATCCCGCCGACCAGGACATCGCCGCGGTAGATCGGGACACTGCCGGCAAAGATCTGCATGCCGTCGGCAAGCTGGGTCTTGCCGCCGGAGACGATCGGCAATTCGCCGGCGCCGCCATTGGCGGCGCACCCGGCCGCGGGGGGCATCGCGTCGTTCTCGATGTCGCCGGCGACCAGGTCGGTCTGCAGACCGGTCGAGAAGATGCTCCAGCGCGTGTCGAACGGCAGGCTCAACGAGCCAGGCCCGTTGCCGTCGATGCCGTCGGGATAAAACGGCCGCGCGATTTCGCCGATCGCCAATTCGGTCCAGGCGACCCCGTCGGCGAAAACGCTGGTGTCGACGAGGCTTTGCGATCGGCTGATGTAGTCGGCAAAACTCCCGGTCGCGGTGCTGGCGGGGACCGTAATCGCGTTTATCGTGGCGGCGGCGTCGGGCCGCGAAAAGAACACCGCGGTTCGCGCCTTTTGCCGCGACACGTCGGCGCCAAAGACCGGCGCGTCGGGGGTCCGCGCCTGGGCCAGCACGTTGCCGTCGAGATCGACGATCGTCACGTTGACCTGGGCGGCGCTGCCGAGCGGATTGCGGATCGCCGCGCGCGTCGAATTCGCGAGATTGAGGGCGCTCGTCATCAGCGCCTGCGCCTCGGCGGCAGTGATCGCCTGGCCCATTCCGGGCACCAGCCCGTTGGTCGGCTGATACAGCACGTTGCCGTTGCCGTCGGTGAAGACATACGCGTTGACGCCGGGGTACAGGGCCGAGCCGATCGTGCCGTCCGGCACAATCCCGGATGCCGGCGTGCCATAAGTCACGCCCGCGACCGCCGTGTGACCCTGCGCCGGCCCGGCGAAATAGTTGGCCACCGGAAGCGGGGTGAAGCTGCCGCCGGCGTTGACCGCGGCCGCGAGATTGGCGCTCGTCGCGTCGGTGTATTGGAGGGTGAGGCCGCCCACCGCGATCGTCGACGCCTGGATGTCCTGCGGCGCTTCGTAGCCGGTCACGCCGGCGATCGCGATCACCTCGTCATTGTCGACCGGGACGTTCGCCACGTCGGGGTTGAGCGAGTAGGTGTCTGTCGACATCACCCCGATGCCTCCCTCCAGAACTCCGTTTTTGTAGATCGGCAGCCCGCCTGAATCGGCCGCGAAGCCGAGCGGCGAGCGGTGCGGCCCGGCATTGACAACCCCCGCGGCCACCGCCGCCACCGTGTTGAAGTCCGAGCACGGCAATTGGCTCAGCTGAACCCCGAACAGCGGTCCGGACGGGGTGCCGGCAACCCCTGGGTTGAAGTGCTGCTGGATGATTTGGTTGGCGGTGCGGGTCGAAAACGCATTGCCTTGCGAGGACAAATAAGCGCCGGTCAGCGCCTTTGAAATCGCCATCAGCGTCGTCGCCGCCGCGGCACCTTCGAGGCCGCCCTTGATGCCGCGCATCGAGGTCACGGTCGCCATCGGCGGGGCTCCCGTCATCTGGGTCACGGCCAGCACGTTGCCGACCCGGTCGACGACCGCGATCGTCGCCGGCGCGCCGAGCGCGCTCGCCTGGTTGACCGCCTGCAGCATCACCGTGTTGACGTCGCTTTCGGTCAGGTTTGCGGCCGGGGGCGGCGCCGGCGGCGGCGGCGCCGGCGGCGGGGACGATGAGCCTGCCGAACCCGAATCGCTGGTGCCGCTGCTGCCGCCGCCGCAACTGGGCGCCGCGGCACCCAGCACGATCAGCACGGCCAGCGCCACTCGGCACAAGGGCCGGGAGAGCAGGTTCCGCGTCCACATCGGATTCATCGCTTGGAGGTCACGGTCAGGACTCCGAATTTGACGCCGGCCGGGGTGCGATAGGCAATCTCGAGCGCCACCGGAAAGCTCCGCGCCCAGAAATTCTCGGCCAGGACCGCAAAGACGAGGCGCCCGTTGGACGCCGCAAAGCGGTTGTCGATCAGGCTTTGCCCCCGCTGGTCCCAGGCGACCCACACCCCCGCGGCAGTGCGCTGCAATGCCGGCAGTCCCCGCGGCCGGGCCGCGATATAGTTCGCCATCGGGTGATCTCCGGCGAGGTCGACCGTAATCCGCAGGTCGACATGCGCCGGGTCGACCGTGACCGGCGCCAGCTCGGTCCCGGCATAGGACAGCCGCGGCAAGGCCGTGCTCGCCACAGCGGAGGTCTGCGCCATCGTCCGGCGCCCCGCCGCCGCAATCGGCACGGCAAAGGGCGCCGCGATCACCGTCCGCCGCGAAAGTCCCGAGACCGGGCTTACCCGCGTTCGTGCTTGCGATGCCGCCGTCATTTCTCCACCGCTGCGATCTGGGGCATCGGCCCGAGCTCACGCCGATGAAACACATGGCAGGAGACGCAGGTCGTCTGCGCGCGGAAGGCTGCATTCTCGCCGCCGTGGCAGGCGACGCACTTTTGAATGCCCGGAATGAGCACGTCGCCGCTCGAGGCCGAGTGCCGCGCGTCGTGGCAGCCGGCGCAGCCGACCGCGGCGTGCTTGGCGTGGCTGAAGCGCGCCGGCACCAGAAAGCGCGTGCGCATCAAGACCGGTGCGGTTCGGAACGGTCCGCGTGCCGGGTCGGCGAGATGGCAGTAGAAGCAGCCGCGCTTCGGGTCGAAGATAATTTCGAGCGCTGCGTTGGTTTTCTGCTCCACCCAGCGGCGGGGGTCGGTGGCTTGCGCATCGGCCGGGGCCGCCGGGATCGCGGGCACGCGGCGCTCGATCTCCGGGCGCTGCCGCTTCGCGGGAACGCCGCCCGGCATCCCGCTTGTCAGCGCGATCGTGGCATAAAAGCCCTCGACCGCCGTGCGCACCAGGGTGTCGTCGCCGTGCGGCACGGTCCTCCACGGCAATTGGGCGTCGAATGTCAGGGCGTGGCAGCGCTGGCATTGGCCTTTGTAGGTGATCGTAAAAAAACCCTCGCCGCCGGGCTCCGGCCGGTGGCAGTCGCCGCAGGACAAAGGCTTGTAGCCCAGCGCCGGAAACCCCGCCCGGACCAGATGCGCCGCATGCGAAAAGACGAGGCCGGGGTGATCCGTCGGCCGCGCGCCGGGACCGAGATCGGCGCGTTCAAAGCTGCCCGTCGCGGCGTCGCGGACGAGGGTGACGCGAAATTGGGGATGCCCGTCGGGAAAGCCGCGCACATCGCGAGCACCCGAGCCAGGCGCCATCCCGGCGAGCGTGCGATGGCAATCGACGCACAGCGCGCCCTCGCGGATCACGAGGCTGTCGAGGCCGCGGTGCTCCTGGTGGCATTCGGCGCACCGCGTCTGCTGTAGGCGCAATCGGATCGGCGCCAGACCCGCGGGCGCGGCCGGGTCGATGTGGCCGCCGACGCCGCGGTGGCAGACGAGACAAGCCCGGTCCCCGACCGCAGCGAAGGCGCTCTGGTGGCAGGTGGCGCAGCTGCCGGCGAAATAGCGGTGCTGGTTCGAATATCGGCCCGGGCTCGACGTCATTGCGACAAGGGCGAGCGCCCCGATCCTGGGAACCTCCACCGCGCGGCTGACGGTCTTGCCCGACATGTAGGCGACGATCGGAGCGCCGAGGCACAGCACCGCGAACACGGCAAACAAAGCCCAGGACGTGCGCCGCTTGCTGAGGCCGGTGTCCTCCAGTCTGATGCGGCTGTGCGCCATGAGCCGCTGCAACGCGTCGCCCGGCGGCTCGACGAGCTCGACCGTCAGCGCCGCGTCGAACCCCTCAGGCGGCTCCGCCAGCACGATTTTGTAGGGGCCGATCAGAACCTCGCCGCCCGGCCGAACCAGCGCCGCGGCGGTGCTCTCGCCGTTGACGCGCAGCGGCGCATCGCCGAGCGACACGACAAAGAGGCCGTCCGCGCGCAGCGACAGCGCGGCGGCCAAGAGCTCGATGCGCAGATCTGTAAGCGGAATCTCGTTGTCGGTGCCACGCCCGAAGCGAATGCTTTCCGCGCTCACGGTTTCGGTCTTCCGCATGATCGCGGCGCCGCGGCGAGTTAGACGCGTGACCTCAACCCGCATGTGCCCGCTCACAGCGGACGGTGCGCGACATCCTGGTATCGCCCTGCAAGCGCCACCGCTCGATCGACTGACGCGACCCGGCGGCAGCCTATCATATCCGGATTTCAGCTTCGCATGCTATTTGCGCATTGCGTGAGAAGGCGGGAAGCCCCCTCACCCTTCCCTCTCCTCCAGTGGGGGAGAGGGTTGAGAAGCGTCGGCGCGGTGCTGCCGAGCCCTACCCGGAGCTGGGTGAGGAGGTTCGACCTGGTCGCAAACCGCTCTAACAGGGGGGAGAAGGAGTGCCGCGGTCAGGAATGAGTGACGGCGGCGAACCGCGCTCGCCGCAAGTCTTTATGGTTGGCTTATGCCGGCGGGCAGGAATGCCCCTCGAATCTTTATGCCCAGGCGTGCATTTGATGCGCCGACGGCAATTCCGCCGTGCTCGGCGCGGCGGCGCATCAAACCGGGCCAGCGGTCGGACATGCAGGATGGCGACGTTGCGGCATTCTATTGGGCGGTACGGGCTTTTCAGCAGCATCGGCGGCATGGATGTCGTTCGCGCGAGGCGGACGAGCCAGCCCCCGCCGGCATTTCCAAATCTTTTAGAGGCTCATCCTGATGCTCGATTTCCTGATGATCGCCTACGGCGTCGGGTTTTTCGCAGTAGCGATCCTTTATGTGCTCGCCTGCGAGAAGATGTGAGGTGCCGATGCTGCTCGACGACATTCTCGGCGGGATCGTGACGGTCGTGATCATGGTCTATCTCGTCTATGCGCTGATCAACCCCGAGCGGTTCTAGGAGAAGCGCCGTGACCGCCTATGGCTGGGTGCAGATCGCGCTGTTCAGCGTGATCGTGATCGCCGTCACACGCCCGTTCGGCGGCTACATGACCCGCGTGTTCAACGGCGAGCGGACCTTTCTGTGGCCGGTGCTGCGGCCGGTCGAGCGCGCGGCCTACTGGTGCTGCGGGGTCGACGAGAATGAGGAGCAGCACTGGCTGACCTATGCGGTGGCGATGCTGCTGTTCAGCGTCGTCGGTTTTGTGACGCTCTATGCATTGCAGCGGCTGCAATGGTATCTGCCGTTCAACCCGCAGGGCCAGACCGCGGTCGAGCAGAGCTCCGCCCTCAACACCTCGGTCAGCTTTGTCACCAACACCAACTGGCAGTCCTACGTGCCGGAAGCCACTATGGGTTATCTGGTGCAGATGGCCGGGCTGACGGTGCACAACTTTGTTTCGGCGGCGACCGGCATCGCCCTGGCCCTGGCGCTGATCCGTGGCTTTGTGCGGCGCGAAGCCAAGACAATCGGCAATTTCTGGGTCGACCTGACGCGCGGCACGCTCTACGTCCTGTTGCCGTTGTCGGTCGTCATCGCGCTCTTTTACGTATGGCAGGGTATCCCGCAGAATCTCGGCGCCTATGTCGACGCGACGACACTGGAAGGCGCCAGGCAGACCATCGCGCAAGGCCCGATTGCCTCGCAGGAAGCAATCAAAATCCTCGGCACCAATGGCGGCGGTTTCTTGAACGCGAACTCGTCGCATCCCTACGAGAACCCGAACGCGCTGACCAACCTCGTGCAGCTGGTCTCGATCTTTTCGATTGGTGCTGCATTGACCAATGTGCTCGGCCGCATGGTCCGCGACGAGCGCCAGGGCTGGGCGATCTTTGCCGCGATGGGCCTGCTGTTTCTGGCGGGCGTAACGACTGCGTATTGGTCCGAGTCGCACGGCAACCCCGCCTTCGCGGCCTTCAACGTCGACGCCGCACCGAGTGCGGTCCAGGCAGGCGGCAACATGGAGGGCAAGGAGGTTCGTTTCGGGCCGGCGCTCTCGGCGCTTTATGCGACGGTGACGACCGACACCTCGTGCGGGGCGGTCAACTCGATGCTCGACAGCTACCTGCCGTTGGGCGGCATGGTGCCCCTCGTCAACATCCAGCTCGGCGAGGTGATCTTCGGCGGCGTCGGCTCGGGGCTTTACGGCATCCTCGCCTTTGCGATCGTCGCGATGTTCGTCGCCGGGCTGATGGTCGGCCGCACCCCCGAATATCTCGGCAAAAAGCTCGAGGCGAAGGAGGTCAAGATGACCATCCTCGCCTTGCTGAGCCTGCCATTGTCGATCCTCGGCTGGACCGCGCTCGCGGTGGTGTTGCCGGCCGGGCTCGCCGGCATCGCCAATGCCGGGCCGCACGGCTACTCCGAAATCCTTTACGCCTATAGCCAGGGCACCGGCAACAACGGCAGCGCTTTTGCCGGGCTCTCGGCCAATACGCTCTTTTACAATACGACGATCGCGGCGGCGATGCTGATCGGGCGGTTCATCTTTGTGATCCCGCTGCTGGCGGTGGCCGGGTCGTTGGCGCAGAAAAAGCTGCTTGCCCCGTCGGCCGGCACCTTTCCGACCAACCGGCCATTATTTGTCGGGCTGCTGGTCGGCGTCGTCCTGATCATCGGCGGCCTGACCTATTTCCCCGCGGTCTCGCTGGGACCGGTGGTCGAGCAGGTCGCGATGAATCAGGGCAAGCTCTACGCGGGACCGTGAGTGTGCGTCGTCTCTTGATCGGAAGGGTTTTCGTCACCCCTGCGCAAGCGTGGGTCCAGAGCCGCCGGGTCAGCTATGGCCCTGGATTCCCGCGTTCGCGGGAATGACGGTGCATGGCGAGGAATATCCGCGATGACCGACCTCACCCCTATCATCGGCCTGCCGGCGGGCGGGCTCGCCCGGCGCAACCTGCGGCCGCTGTCGCTGTTCGACCGCTCCTTGATCGTGCCGGCGGTCTGGGCCTCGTTCAAAAAGCTCGACCCGCGCACCCTGGTCAAGAACCCGGTCATGTTTTGCGTCGAGATCGTCTCGGTGCTGACGACCGTGTTCTTCCTGCGCGACCTGCTCGCTGGCGGGAGCAAGGCCGTCGGCAGCAACGCGCTGTTTTCCGGGCAGATCACGGTTTGGCTGTGGTTTACCGTGCTGTTCGCCAATTTCGCCGAGGCCGTGGCCGAAGGCCGCGGCAAGGCCCAGGCCGACAGCCTGCGCCGCACCCGGACCGAAACCAAGGCGAAGCGCATCGAGACCGCGGCGACGCGCGCATTCGGCCTCGTCGACGCGGCGGCGCTCCGATCCGGCGACCTGGTGCTGGTCGAGACCGGCGATCTGATCCCGAGCGACGGCGAAGTGGTCGAGGGGGTCGCCTCGGTCGACGAGTTGGCGATCACCGGGGAATCGGCGCCGGTCATCCGCGAAAGCGGCGGCGACCGCTCGGCGGTGACCGGCGGCACCCGCGTCACTTCCGACTGGCTCAAGGTGCGGATCACCGCCGCGCAGGGCTCGACTTTTCTCGACCGCATGATTGCTCTGGTCGAGGGTGCGGTACGGCAGAAGACCCCAAACGAGATCGCGCTCAACATCCTGCTCGCCGGCATGACCCTGATCTTCGTGTTCGCCACCGTTACGATCCCGAGCTTTGCCGCCTATGCCGGCGGGGCGGTGTCGGTCGTGGTGCTGGCGGCACTGTTCGTCTGCCTGATCCCGACGACGATCGGGGCCTTATTGTCGGCGATCGGCATCGCCGGCATGGACCGGCTGGTTCGCTTCAACGTGCTGGCGATGTCGGGGCGCGCCGTCGAAGCCGCGGGCGACGTCGACACCCTTTTGCTCGACAAGACCGGCACTATCACTCTCGGCAATCGCCAGGCGACGGAATTCATCGCGCTTCCGGGGATCGAGGAGGGCGAGCTCGCCGATGCGGCGCAGATCGCCTCGCTCTCCGACGAGACCCCGGAGGGCCGCTCGATCGTCGTGCTCGCCAAGGAGAAATATGGGCTGCGCGGGCGCGAGATGGCGCCGCTCGACGCGCGCTTCATCGCGTTTACGGCGCAGACCCGGATGAGCGGCATCGATGTCGGGGGCGTCGCGATCCGCAAGGGTGCGGTCGACGCGGTCATCGAATTTGCCGAGGGCGGCAGCGCCGCCCCGGTTCGGCGGAGTGCGGCGGCAAGTGGCCAGGCCGTATTGCGCGCGGCGCCCGTCTCCGAGGCCGTCCGCCAGATCACGGTGATCGCCGAGCGCATCGCCAAGGAGGGCGGGACCCCGCTCGCGGTCGCCAAGGACGATCGCCTGCTGGGCGTCATCCACCTGAAGGACATCGTCAAGGGCGGCATCCGCGAGCGCTTTGCCGAATTGCGCCGGATGGGCATCCGCACCGTCATGATCACCGGCGACAACCCGCTGACCGCAGCCGCGATCGCCGCCGAATCCGGCGTCGACGACTTTCTCGCCCAGGCCAAGCCCGAGGACAAACTGGCGCTGATCCGCGAGGAGCAGGCCAAAGGTAAGCTCGTCGCAATGTGCGGCGACGGCACCAACGACGCGCCAGCCCTGGCGCAGTCAGATGTCGGCGTGGCGATGAACACCGGCACGATGGCGGCGCGCGAGGCCGGCAACATGGTCGACCTCGACAGCGACCCGACAAAGCTGATCGAGATCGTCGAGATCGGCAAGCAATTGCTGATTACCCGCGGTGCGTTGACGACGTTCTCGATCGCCAACGACGTCGCCAAGTATTTCGCGATCATCCCGGCGATGTTTGTCGCGTTCTACCCGCAGCTCGGCGTCATCAACATCATGCGGCTGCACAGCCCCGAAAGCGCGATACTGTCGGCAATCGTCTTCAACGCGCTGATCATCATAGCGCTGATCCCGCTGGCGCTGCGCGGCGTCAGGTTCCGGCCGATCGGCGCCGCCGCGATGCTGCGCCGCAACCTTCTGATTTACGGTGTCGGCGGGCTGATCGTGCCGTTCGTCGGCATCAAGCTGATCGACCTCGCCGTCACCGCGATCGGACTGGCGTGAGCCGTTCTCGAATGACGGCCGCGTTTTCGTTCGTCATTCCCGCGAAAGCAGGAATCCAGGGTCAAGCTCGAAGCGTGCGCCCCTGTTCATGCCAAAAGCAGGCTGTGGGCTTCGCCTTCAGAATGTGAGGAGCTGTTGCAGAGCGAATTTGTCATTCCGGGATGCCCAACGGGCAGCCCCGGAACCCATGAACACAGGGGTTCGCCCATATATTCGCGGGCGGTGTTCATAGGTTCCGGTCTCACGGGCTTCGCCCGCGCCCCGGAATGACCGATTTGCAAATCTCTTCACAACTCTCGCCCGGCGCAACGAACAGTTCTTAAAAATTGGACATCACATGCTCAGGCAAATCCGTCCGGCAATCCTGATGATCGTCGTCATGACGGCGATCACCGGCCTCGTCTACCCGCTCGGGATGACCGGGCTGGCGCAACTGATCTTTCCGCATCAGGCCAATGGCAGTCTGATCGAGAAGGACGGCAATGTGATCGGCTCGGCCCTGATCGGCCAGAGCTTCGCCTCCGCCAAGTATTTCCACGGACGCCCTTCGGCGACGACCGAGCCGGATCCGAAAGACCCGACCAAGACGGTCCCGGTGCCGTATGCCGCCGACAATTCGGGCGGCTCCAATCTCGGGCCGACGAGCCAGGCGCTGGTCGACCGGGTCAAGGCCGACGCCGCCAAGCTCGCCAAGGAAAACCCGGGGACGCCGATCCCGGTCGACATGGTGACGACCTCGGCGAGCGGGCTCGACCCAGACATCACCCCTGCCGCCGCCCTCTTCCAGGTGCCGCGGGTCGCCAAGGCCCGCCATCTCGACCCCGGCAAATTGCAGGCGCTCGTCGCCGCGCAGACCCGCGATCGCTATATCGGCGTGGTCGGG
Source organism: uncultured Alphaproteobacteria bacterium (assembly GCA_963712825.1). Classification (GTDB taxonomy): domain Bacteria; phylum Pseudomonadota; class Alphaproteobacteria; order ATCC43930; family CGMCC-115725; genus AP-15. The sequence goes on along the minus strand of CAVQJP010000016.1, from coordinate 535,754 downwards.
GAAAAACGCGTCAACGTCCTCGAATTGAACCTCGCCCTCGACCGGCTGCATTAGACCGGCTCCCGACCGGGTCGAACCCCTCACCCAGCTCCGCGCGAGCCTGCGCGTCCTCTGGGCGCGGGTGAGGCGTCAGCGGGTTTCGGTCCCCAGCACCGACGATCGGGATCGCTGGCGCCCCTGATCCGGGCCCAACACCATGGCGCGGCCATGGGTTTCGATCCCGAGAAACAAAAAGGCGAGCGCCACCGCCAGCATCATCACACCGAGGAAAACGAAAGCCGGGAACACCGCGGCGGCGGTCGCCTTGGGCGCGATCACGTTGCCGCTGCCGGCGAGCAACGCCAAAGCGAGCGGGCCGAGAATCTTGCCGATGCCGTTCGCCGCCTGCCCCAGCCCCGACGAGCGCGCCCCGAGCCTGACACCGTATTGCTCGACGGTGTAGGGCGCCAGGTTGGAGAAACCGCCCTCGACAAAAAACGCCGAGGCGGCGACCAGAATCACAAACAACGGGAACCCGCCGACCAGCATGCCGCTGAAATATCCGGCGGCTACCAGCAGGACCACCGACACAAGCCCGAACAGGACGCCGAGGACGCGGCGGCCCAGCTTGGGCGCGATGAACGAGACGATGATCTTGCCGATGACCCCGGCTGGCGGCGACATAGACGAAATATTTGGCGGCCTGGGCCGGCTGCAAGTGCAACGCCAGCGCGACAATGGTCGGGCCCCACAGGTAATAACCGTAAGCGGCCGAGGACGACCCGCCCCAGATCAGGATCGTCTGCCAAAACAGCCGCGGATTGGCGGAAAACAGCTCCGACAAGTTGGCGCGCGGCTCCGCGGCGGGCCGAACGGTCGGCAACGGCACCTGGGCAAGCGGCACCCCCAGCTGCCTTGCGACCTCGGCGCGCGCCTCGGCAAAACGGCCCTTGGCGGTCAGCCACCGGACCGATTCCGGCACGAACGCCCATACCAAAAGACCGATGACAACCGCGATGAAGCCGGTCATCGCGACCCCGCGCCAACCAAACGCGTGCAGCAGCGAAGCCGCGATAAACGAGGCGAGCAGGGTCCCGGCGCTGGCGAACACGACGTAGAAGCTCGTCATCCCGGTGCGCCAGCGCGTCGGCGTCTGCTCGACGACGATCGTCAAGGCGGGGGTGACGCCGGCCGCCAAGCCAAATCCGACAAAAAAGCGCAGCACCGCCAAGGTCACCCAGGCGCCGGTCGGCACCAGCCCGATCAGCCCGGCGCAGATGCCGCACAGCAGGGTGCCGGTCACGGTCTGGAGCTTGCGGCCGTAGCGGTCGCCGAGCGAGCCCCAGATCAGGCTGCCGATGATCGCGCCGATGCCCGCGCCGTAAAGGATCAGCGCGCCCTTGGGCATAGGTCAGGTGCCAGGCCGGTCCGATCACCGACATGACAAAGGCGATCAGAAAGAAGTCGAAGAAATCGAGAAGAAAGACCCCCGACATCAGCCCGAACGTCACCCAGTACCGCCGATTGAGCGGGGCACTGTCGAATAGCGCAAGTAGATCGTCGGACGTCTGACCGGCCATTTCCTCCTCCTTTCGGCGACAAGTCCGACTTTCGGCTTGCCGTCTTCGGTCGGAGGTTTAGGCCGGCGGGCTTTGCGCCGTCAACCGCCGCTTCGGCGGCGGCGCCGCAAAATTGTCGCTGGTCAACGCGTCTGGGCGCCAAGCACGGGGCGGGGAGCCGCGGCGGCTTCGTCGGCGACAAAGGCGATCGTCTTGCCGTGGGTCTCGACGCCGAGGATCAGGAACGACAGCGCCACCAGCGCCATGCAGAAGGCGAGAAACAGATAGGCCGGGAACACCGCGTTGGCGGTCGCCTGCGGCGACAGGATGTTGCTTGAACCGGCGATCAGCGCCAAGCTCAGCGGCCCGAGGATTTTGCCGACGCCGTTTGCCGCCTGCCCCAGCCCCGAGGCGCGCGCGCCCAGGTTGACGCCATAGCTCTCGACCGTGTAGGGCGCGAGGTTAGAGAACCCGCCCTCGATAAAAAAGGTCGAGGCGCACAGCAGGATCACCATCAGCGGCACGCCGTTGAGGATCACCGCGTGGTAATAGCCGGCGGCGGCGAGCGCGAAGACTCCGCCGATCCCCCAGACGACGCCGAGCGGGCGACGGCCGGTCAGCGGCGCCAGGAAAGTGACGACGATCTTGCCGGCAACTCCGCCGAGCGCCACAAAAACAAAATAGGCTGCGGCCTTCGGCACCGAGACGCCGAGCGCCAATGCGACGATTGTCGGACCCCACAGATAGACGCCGTAGCCGGCCGTCGACGAGCCGCCCCAGATCAGGATCGTCTCCCAGAACATGCGCGGGTGGTGATAAAGCTCGGCGAGGCTGCCGCGCGGCTGGGCGGCGGGCGCCACGGTCGGCAGCGGCACCGAGCGCTGCGGCAGGTCGAGATGCTTGGCGACCTCGGCGCGGGCCTCGCCAAAGCGCCCCTTGGCGACAAGCCAGCGCACCGATTCGGGCACGAAAAACCAGATCAGGACGCCGACCAAGGCCGGGGTGACCCCGAGCATCGCGACCCCGCGCCAGCCGAGTGCGGCGAGCAACGCCGCCGAGGTCGATGACGCCAGCAGCCCGCCGGCCGACGCGAAGACGATGTAGAAGCTGGTCAACAGGGTGCGGCGCCGCGTCGGGGTCAATTCGACGAGGATCGTCAGCGACGGCGTCACTCCCGCGGTCAGGCCGACGCCGACAAAAAAGCGCAGGACCGCAAATATCTGCCAGGCGCCGCTCGGCACCAGCCCGATCAGCCCGGCGGCGACCGCGCAGATGAACGTGCCGATGATCATCTGGGTTTTGCGCCCCCAGGCGTCGGCAAGCCCGCCAAAGACGAGAGCACCGAGGATCGAGCCGATCCCTCCGCTGTAGAGGATCAGCGCCGACTGGCCATAGGTCAGGTGCCATTGCGGGCCGAGCACCGCCAACAGGTAGCCGACGACCAGGAAATCGAAAAATTCAAGGACGAACAGCGCCGAGAGCAGCGCGAAGCTGACCCAATAACGGCGATTGAGCGGTGCGGTGTCGAACAGCGCCAGCAGGTCGTCCGCGGTGGAACCCGGCATCCCCTCCCTCCTCTCGCGCGGCGAAGCCGATTTTCGGCCCGCCGTCTCCCGCGGAGGTTTAGGCCCCTACCGGGTTCGGGTCAATCTTTGCCGGCGGCGACCGCCTCCCGAAAACGGCACGCCGGTGCGGTTCAGCGCGCCTGGGTCCCGAGCACGATCGGCCGGCGCGCCATGGGCTCCTCGCCGCCGAGCGCCATCGGCCGCCCGTGCGTCTCGCGCCCGAGAAACGCGAAGGACAGCCCGACCAGCAGCATGCCGAATGCCAGGAACAGAAAAGCCGGCAGCAGCGCCCCTTCGGTCGCCTTGGGCGAGACGAAATTGGCGGTGCCGGCGATCAGCGCCAGGCTCAACGGACCGAGGATTTTGCCGATGCCGTTAGCGGTCTGGCCGAGCCCGGCGGCGCGCGCCCCGAGGCGGACCCCAAAGCTCTCGACCGTGTAGGGCGCGAGGTTCGAAAAGCTGCCGTCGATGCAAAAGGTCGAGGCGCAGAGCAGCACGACGATCAGCGGCACGCCGCCGACAAGAGCGCCGCCGCTGAAGCCGACGGCGGCGAGCGCCGCCACCCCGCCAAAGCCCCATACCGCGCCGAGCAGGCGGCGGCCGAGCAACGGCACCAAGAGCGACACGACGATCTTGCCGATCACCCCGAACCCGGTCACGAAGATGAAGTATTTGGCCGCCTGCTGCGGCGGTACCTTGAGCAGCAGCGCCACCACCGTCGGTCCCCACAAGTAGACGCCGTAGGCCGCCGTCGCCGCACCGCCCCAGATCAGCATCGTCTCGCAGAATTGCCGCGGCTGCGACAGCAGCTCCGAGAGCCGGCCGCCCGGCACCGTCGCCGGCATCACGGTCGGCAGCGGCACTGCTTGCAGCGGCAGGGCGAGATGTTTTGCGACTTCGCCGCGGGCCTCGGCAAAGCGGCCCTTCGCGGTCAGCCAGCGCACCGATTCGGGAACAAAGAGCGCCGCCAGCACGCCGACCACGGCGACCGATATGCCGAGCATGGCCATGCCGCGCCAGCCGATCGCGACCAGCAACGCCGCCGAGGTCGACGAAGCGACAAGACCGCCCGCGGTCGCGAACACGACAAAAAAGCTGGTGACCGAGGTCCGGTGCCGGGTCGGCGTCAACTCGACGATCATCGTCAACGACGGCACCGCCGCCGCCGTCAGCCCGATGCCGACGACAAACCGCAACAGTGCGAAGACGTGCCAGGCGCCGTCGGGGACAAAGCCGATCAGCGCGGCGCCGACCCCACAGATGAAGGTGCCGATGATCATCTGCGACTTGCGGCCCCAGGCATCGGACAGGCTGCCGAAGATCAGCGCGCCGACAATGGCGCCGACGCCGCCGGCGTAGAGGATCAGCGCCGACTGGCCATAGGTCAGATGCCATTGCGGCCCAATCACCGCCAGTAGGAAGGCCACGACCGAAAAATCGAAGAATTCGAGAACGGTGATCGCCGCCAGTATCGCGAACGCGACCCAATAGCGGCGATTAAGCGGTGCCCGGTCGAACAGCGCCAACAGGTCTTCGGATGTCTGCCCGGGCATATTTTCCTCCTGCAGGCGCCGCTGCCGGCTGCCGGATTTGCGATTTTCCCGGCAGACGACTACGGGGCGGGTGCGGCGAGGTCAACCGCCGCCGCAGTCGCCAAGGCATGCACTTTTGGAGGGGCTTGTCTGCGCGGCGAATGCCCCGTCATTGCGACAACCGCGCCGAGCGGCTGCGCGGGGCGTCACTCGCGCGCCAGCATCTGCTCCAGCTTGCGCCCGAGCGCCTCGGTCGTGAACGGCTTGCCCAAAAAGTCCACGCCGGCGTCGAGCACGCCGTTGTGAACGATCGCGTTGCGGGCATAGCCGGTCGTGTACAGGATTTTCAAGTCGGGGGCGCGCCGCTTACCCTCTTCCGCCAGCTTGCGGCCGTTGAGGCCGGGCAACCCGACATCGGTGAACAACAGCGCAATCTCCGGGTGCTCCTCGAGCGTCCGCAGCGCCACCCGGCCGTCGGCGGCTTCGAACACGCGATATCCGAGCGTCCTGAGCGCTTCGGCGCCGTAGAGCCGGACATCCTCGTCGTCTTCGACCAGCAGCACCCGGACCTGCCCGGCGCAAGCCTCCAGCTTTGGGCGCTCGGGCGGCGGCTGCGGATCTTCCGCGCTTAGGTGGCGCGGCAGGTAGATCTTTACCGTCGTGCCGTGGCCGAGCTCGCTGTACAGCTTGATGTGGCCGCCCGATTGCTTGACGAACCCGTGAACCTGGGCCAATCCGAGCCCGGTGCCTTTGCCCTCCGGCTTGGTCGTGAAGAACGGCTCGAAGGCGCGCGCCATCGCCTCCTCGGTCATTCCTTCGCCGGAATCGGTGATCGCGATCTGGACGTATTGGCCCGCCGCGACCTCCGTGTGAGCCGAGGCGTATTCGTCGTCGAGCCACACATTGCCGGTTTCGATCGTCAGCCTGCCGCCGCGAGGCATCGCGTCGCGGGCGTTGACCGCAAGGTTCAGGATCGCGTTTTCGAGCTGATTGGGGTCGACCTGGGTGCGCCACAACCCGGCCGCCAACACCGTCTCCACGGCGATCGTCTCGCCCAGGCTGCGATGCAGCAATTCCGACATCGAGCCGACCAGCTTGTTGACGTCGACGACCTGTGGAGCCAGCGCCTGACGCCGGGCGAAGGCCAAGAGGCGCTGGGTCAGCGCCGCACCCCGTTCGGCGGCGCGCCGCCCCGTCTCGAGCAGCCGCGCCGTCCGGCCCGGGTCTGCGAAACCGCCCGGCCGCTGCAGCAATTCGATGCTGCCGAGGATCGACTGCAACAGGTTGTTGAAGTCGTGCGCGACGCCGCCGGTCAGCTGCCCGATCGCCTCCATCTTTTGGAGCTGGGCCATTGCGATGCGGTTGTGCTCCAACGTCTCCTGCTGCCGCCGCCACGCGCTGATGTCGCGCACGACCTGGGCAAAGCCGCGCAGGTTGCCGGCGGGATCGTGCAGCGCGGTCAGGACGACGCTTGCCCAAAAATGCGAGCCGTCCTTGCGGACCCGCCAGCCCTCCTCTTCGGCGCTCCCCGCCGCCGCCGCGACTTCGAGCAAGCGATGGGGTGCGCCCGCCGCGACTTCCTCCGCCGGGAAAAATCGCGCGTAATCGCCGCCAATGACATCGCCGGCGCGGTAGCCGCTGAGCCGTTCGGCGCCGTCGTTCCAAGTGGCGACGTTGCCCGCCGGATTGAGCATGAACAGCGCATGGTCGCGCACACCCGAGACCAGCAGCCGAAAGCGCTCTTCGCTGCGCTGCAACGACGCCTGCGAGCCGGCCATCCGCCGATAGGCGCGGCCCAGCAGCAAGCCGCCGAGCACGATCACCGCAAAAGCCAGCAGAGCTGCCAAAGCGCTGGTGAGCGCGCTGATCCGCACAACATTCAGAAACGCGGCTTGCCGTCGGTCGAGCAGCCGGTTTTCGGTGGTGATGACGCCGCCGATCTCATCGGTGATGGCGCTCATCGCGAGCGCGCCGACATTGGTCTCGACGATGCGCCGCGCGGCGTCAAAGCCCTGCTGGCGGCGAACGTCGACGGTCCGCTTCAGCTCGACGAGCTTGACCTTGATCCGATCGGCGAGCAGCGCGATGTGCTGCCGCTGCTCGGGGCTGTCGCGGGTCAGCTGACGCAGCTCGTCGAGCTTTCCCGGTGTCGCCACCGCGCCGGCGAGGTAGGGCTTCAGATAGCTGTCGTCGCCGGTGATCAAAAAGCCGCGCTGTCCGCGCTCGGCGTCCTGCATCGCCTGGTCGAGCGCGTGCGCGGCGGCGATCACCTCAAAGCTGTGGGCGACCATCGCCTGGCTCTGCCGCAGCGCGGGGACAAGGCTCACCGCCTTGTAGGCTTCGAGGCCGACAAGAACAAGCGAGGGCAGCAGAATCAGCAGCAGCCCGCGCCGCAACCCGTTTCCCGACGCGCCGACGGCAGCCAGCCGCCGCCACTTGCGCCAGCGCCGTGGGTGCGCCGGTTCTACGGCGAGATCGGGTTCACTCGCCAAATCCGTCATCGATCCGCCATGCGAGCCGCCGGGCCATCGGTGTCAAGCTAGAAGATACCCGAGCAGCGCACAAATGCATCATTCGCAAAACCGGCCCGCATAAGGACAAAGCCAGTCTGGAGGCACGCCAGCGTGCAATCGCCGCGGCCTATCGCGACGGGGTCGCGGTCAGCTGGTCGACCGCGTCCGCCAGCAGGCGGTACTTGACTTGAGTGACGTTGATGTCGCGAAAGTAGTTCACAAGATCGCCCCACGGGTCGTTGATCCGGCCGATCCCGGAAATAAACGCCACGACGCCGCCGATTTCGAGGCGCTGGGTGTAGACCCACCAGCCGCCGACCAGCACACCCGCCACCCGCTGCAGGTGGCTGAGCAGGTTCATCAGGAAATTCATCGTAAACTTTAATTTGAAGATGCCCATGTCGAGGATGAAGGCCTGATCGATTCGCCGGGTGTCCTGGTCGCCGTCGGCGCGGTCGATCATCGCGATGCCGAGCTTGCGCAGCACCTGGATGCGCTTTCCGGTGCGCCGGTTCACCGCCGATTGCAGCAGCGGCACAAAGACCAGCTGCGGGATGAACAACGCCAGCGCGGCGAGCGCCATCCACGGGTCGACATGAAAGAGATAAGCCATGACCGAGGTCATGATGCCGGCCTGCAGCAGCGGTTCGGACACGCTCTCGCCGACAAATCCGCCGATCGGCTCGACCTCGGCGACGATCATCGAGATCGTGATGCCCTGCGCTTCCGCGGCCGGGGAGGAAGTCGCCGGCGCCTCGACCACGGTATGCACCCGGTGGCGCAGGTCGCGCTTGGCCCGCTCTCCGACCCAGCTGCGGTAGATGTTGAGCACAAGCTTGGTGCCGCCTTGGACAAGCACGACCCCGGCATAGGCGGCGCACAGCCAGATCACCCACGAATACGGGCGGTGCTTGACGAGGTCGTTGATGATCCGGCGCTGCAATTCGAGCGGGACGACTTCGAGCAGCGCGACGACCGCGGTCAGCGCGACAAGCGCCAGCTGGTGCGCCGCGCTGGTCGCGAGGACATAGCGGTAGACGTTGCGCGGCAGCCCGCCTTGGGGAGCGGGCGCGAAATCCTGGATCCAGGCAGCGAGGCTGGTCACGACCCTGACATTATTCGCCCCCGCCGCGGCAGTGAATGACCGACCTGCGAACCCTCGGCTGCGTCCGGCCGCTTGTCGGCTTGACGAGGTGCACTATCATTGCCGCCATCGAGCGCGGTTCGGGCCAGAGATTATGCGAAATTCAAACGGCGACCTGCTCACGCGGTTCCGGCGGCGCCGGGCGTCCGGCGGAGGCAAAGTGCGCCGCTTCCTGCGACATATCTTGCGCGCCGAGCCGGAAATCGACTTCAGCCTGCTCGCGGCAGCCTTGCGCGCGCTCACCGCCGGACGCCGCCACACGCCAGCAGAGGTGCTGTTGCGCGAGGGTCGCGATGAGCGATGACGGGCGGCACCGGGCACAGATCTAGGATGCTGTTGTGGACGGTGGGTGCGTTGCCGTAATGCCGTTACGGCTTTCGGGAGGATCGGGGATGCGGGTCGGGATTCATTTGCCGCATATCGGGCGCAAGGCGGGACCGGACGCGATCCGCCGCGCCGCGGTGCAGGCCGAGGAGCTCGGGTTCGACGATGTGTGGACGAGCGAGCACATCATCGTGCCGAAAGGGGCGCCCTACCCGCCCTCGCCGATCTTTTACGACCCGGTGCTGACCCTGACCTGGGCGGCGGCTTACACCAGGCGCGTCGGGCTCGGCACCAGCGTCCTGGTGTTGCCGATGCGCCATCCGCTGCCGCTCGCCAAAGAATTGGCGACATTGCAGAATTTGTCGGAGGGCCGGCTGATCCTGGGCGCCGGGGTGGGCTGGCTCGAAGCCGAGTTTGCCGCTCTGGGCGTGCCGTTTCGCGAACGCGGCCGGCGCATGGACGAAGGCATCGCGATGATGCGCGCGGTATGGAGCGACGACCCGGTCAGCTTCTCGGCGCGCGTCGTCCCGGCGGTCATCGACGACATGCGCATGCAGCCGCAGCCGGTAAAACCGATCCCGATCTGGATCGGCGGCAGCTCCGAGCCGGCGCTGAAGCGGGCGCTGCGGCTCGACGGTTGGCACGGGTCGCGGGTCACGCCGGAGCAGGCTGCACCGATCGTCAACCGGCTGCGCGCCGCGCGTCCGGGGCCGGAATTCGCGATTTCGATTCGCAGCGGCTGGGACGGCAAGGACGACGGCGCGCTCGGCGCCCGGCTCGCCGGGTTTGCCGCGGCCGGGGTCGGCCATGTGCTGGTCGAGCCCGCCGAACGCGAGCTCGACGGCTGGCTCAGCGCCGTCGACCGGGTCGCGCGCGCGGCAGAGGCGGTTCGGTCCTGAGCACCGCCGCCATCGACACGCCGCTTGGTGCCGGCCGCTACTCCGCGAAGGGCTGTGGCGCGCCGGGCGGCAGCGCCACCTGAAACACGTTAAGCGCATTCCCGATTGCCGTGTAGTAGCCGATGATCGTGCCGAGCTCGACGACGCCTTGCTCGCCGAAGGCGTCGCGTGCCTCGGCGAAGCTGGCGTCGGACAGCCGTTTGGCATCAATCAGCTCGGTGACGATGCGGTGGACAAGCGCCTGGTCGCGCGCCGCGAAATTCGGCGTCGCGCCGGTGCGGATCGCCTCCATCGCGGCGGCCGGCACCCCGGCCTCGACCGCCAGCGGAGCGTGCGCGTGCCATTCGTAGTTCGCTCGAATGGCGCGCGCCGTCAGGCAAATTGCCAGCTCCGAGACTGCCGGCGACAACGAGCTGCCCCAGCGCAAATACTCGCCGAGCCGCGACAGGTGGCGGCACACTTCCGGCGCCCTTATCAAAAGCTGGAACGGCCCTCCGAACCGGCCGCGCTTGCCGGCGATGATTTCGTCGTGAACTTCCCTCTGCGCCGGGGTCATCTCGGCGGGGGCGATCTCTCGATAACGGCTCATGGGGCATTCCCTCCTTGTCGCATTGCTCAGATGCGAGATTGCGCGCGCCGCCGGTGGGCCGGTCCGCGCTCGCCGCCCGTCCCGGCGAGGCGGATCGGGGGCGAGGTTACAGCGAATTAATCTCAGCGAAAGCCGGCTGTCACATGCTGTGGCCAATTGTTCCGACGATCCCGCTCGCGCCGAGGAAGCATTTCGTGCCCGGCAGGGGTACTACCGCGCAACAAGAGGACAGAATGGCAGATTCTCCCGCTGACAAAATCCGGCTCCCGCGGTTGACCCGGGGCCGCGCCGCCGCCGCGGCATTCGGACTCGGGGCGACCTTGGCGCTGTCGCCGATGGTATGGGCCGAAAACCCGGCCTCGGGGCCGACGACGCCGGCGGCGCCATCGACGATGACCTCTCCGGTAGCGCTGATCCAGCAGCAAAGCTTTGCTCCCCTGGTAAAAAAGGTGTTGCCCGCGGTCGTCAACATTTCGGTCACGCAGAAATCCGGCGCGGACCAGATGTCCGAAGAGCAGGAGCAGTTTCAGGGTTCGCCGTTTCACAGCTTCCCGAATTCTCCGTTCGACGAGATGCTGCGCCGGTTTTTCGACCAGCAAAATCCCGGCGGCGGCGAGGGGCACGCCTTTCCGCAGATGCCGGAAGGCCAGGCGCAGCGCATCGCACTCGGCTCCGGCTTTATCGTCGCGCCGTCGGGTTACGTCGTGACCAACAACCACGTCGTCGGCGACGCCGGCAAGGTCGAGGTGATCCTGCAGGACAAGACCAAATACTCGGCAAAAATCGTCGGCCGCGACCCCAAGACCGATCTCGCGGTGTTGAAGATCGATGCCGGCCATCCCCTTCCCTACGTCACTTTTGGCGACAGCAGCGCCGCCCAGGTCGGCGACTGGGTGATGGCGGTCGGCAATCCGTTTGGGCTCGGCGGGACGGTGACGACCGGGATCATCTCGGCGCGCGGCCGCGACATCAACGAGGGGCCCTACGACGACTTTCTTCAGATCGACGCGCCGATCAACCGCGGCAATTCGGGCGGCCCGACCTTTAATCTCGAAGGCCAGGTCATCGGCATCAACACCGCGATCTATTCGCCCAATGGCGGCAGCGTCGGGATCGGCTTTGCGGTGCCCTCGAACGTCGCCAAAAACATCGTCGCCCAGCTCGAGGAGCACGGCAAGATCACGCGCGGCTGGCTCGGCGTTCAAATCCAGGAGGTCACCCCGGCGATCGCGGCGAGCCTTGGGCTGCATAACGAGCATGGCGCGCTCGTGGCGGTCGTCAATCCCGACGGCCCGGCGGCCAAGGCCGGTCTGAAGCAGGGTGACGTGGTCCTGGCGTTCAACGGCGCCGCGGTCGATCAGCTTCACGACCTGCCGCGGCTGGTGGCGACCGCTTCACCGGGCAGCGACGCGACCGTGACGGTCTGGCGCGACGGGCATAGGACCGAATTGCAGACAAAGCTCGGCGAGCTTCCCGACAACACCAAAGTCGCCTCGGCGGCCGGCGAGCAGCCGGATCAGCAGCAGTCGCCGCCGCAGGTTGCGGCATTAGGCATGCACTTCGCCCCGCTGACCAACCGGCTGCGCCAAGAGCTGCACATCGCCAAGAACGTCGACGGCGTCGTCGTCACCGCGGTCGACAACGGCAGCGCCGCCGACAATGTCGGGCTGGCCAATGGCGACGTGATCGTGTCGATCGACCAGCAGCCGGTGCATACGCCGGAGGACGCCGCCGCCAAGCTGAAACAGGCCGCGCATTCCTCGAAAAAGACCGCCCTGCTGCTGCTGAACCGGCACGGCGTTACCCAATACGTGGGAATGAGCCTCGGCGCCAATCAGGGGTGACGGCTAGATCAGGCCGGCGTTGCCGCCAAGCGCGCAGCGCCGGCCTTAATCCACTGCGCAAATGCCTTGGGGCAAATGCCTTGGGTAGGACCGAAATTAAAAAACGTCGTCAGCGCGGCCGGTACGGCATCGCCGTGCGCGCATCCTTGTCGCGCGCGCCGAGCGGGACGCGTGCCTCGAGCCGCTCGAGTTCGATGCGCGTGCGCGCCCCGGCGCGCAGCAACCGATCGGTCGCTTCGCGCAACCCGGTGCGGCTTTCGGGCGTGTCATGGTCCAGGGCTTCGTCGAAAGCGGCAAGAAACGCCGCAATATCGCCATCGATGCGCTCGCGCAGCGCCTGGTCGATAAAGGCGCCGCCCTCTCTTTGCCGCTGCGACTCTCCGGTTGGTCCGGCGGGGGCGTGCACCGCGCCAAGCGGGCCTGGCGGCGGGCCAAACGATGGCGCATGCCCCGCCGCCCCGGCTGCGCGAGGATCCCCGGCTGCACGAGGATCCCCGGCTGCACGAGGATATTGAGAAAAGGCTGCCGGGCCGCCCTCGGGGGACGCCGGCGCCCGGCTGTCGGGAGCGGGCTCGGCGGCATTCCGCAGGTCCGCCGGATGGGTTTCCCCGGCGTGTCCGCCACCGTTGCCTTGGAGCGACAAATGCAAGGTTCGCCGTGCGCCGCCATTCTGCTGAACAGCAGCCGGCGGGTGAGCAGCACCGGGCGGGTGAGTAGCACCGGGCGGATGAGCAGCACCGGGCGGATGAGCAGCACCGGGCGGATGAGCAGCACTGGGCGGGTTATCAGCACTGGGCGGGTTCGGCGCGCGCGGCGGGACCGCGCCATTACCGCCGCCATGACTTTCGCGCTGACCCTGGCCATAAGGCTGAGGCCGGCCATGAGGCTGACCCTGGGGGTAGGGCTGGCCCTGGGGGTAAGGCTGGCCCTGTGCAGACGGTTGCGCCGGTCTGTCGATTTCGGATGACGCGGGGAATTCACCGGCGCGAGGCTGGGGCGGCGCGTCCAAAAACAACCCGCGGCCGCCTGGCTCCGGCGCATCCGGGCGTTGCAGCGACTGGTCCGAATCGGCGACCGGGATAATCGAAATCCGGCTGTCGCCGGCCGCACCATTATGCGTGGACTGGGGAGCAGCCATGCTGTTTATCGGTGCCGACGCGATCGGCGCCTTTATCAATTGCGGCTCGGCGGCAATGAGCGCGGGCGCCGCCGCTTCGGCCGCCGCGTTGCGCGCCCGGGTGCGGCTGACGATATAGCTGATTGCCGGCGGGGAGCAGTCATAAGTGCGGGCGATGCTCGCCAGTGTCTCTCCGGCCTCGTACCGCGTAATAATCGACGGCCAATCTTGCTGAGGAATTTTCCCTCGTTTACTCGATTTATCCATACTAAAGACCTTCGTCTGTAAGTCTTGGGTTTCGTCTTCTGATGCTCGGCTCGCTCGCTTTGGGGCGTGACGCCGAAACTACATTGCGTAAAGAGACGAGGCGGCAAAAGGCGGTCGGCCGCGACGATCCGGCGGAGCGGATTACCACCGCTCGACCGGGGACTACCGACACCCAACGCGTCTTTTCAAGCACCTGATAATACCGGCCGCTAAGTAAACTGTGAAGGGGTCAATCGAGTTCCGTCGCGATTTGCGGGTATTCTCAAAAAGGGTCAGATGCTGACGATTTTTCCGGGGTTCATGATGTTGGCGGGGTCGAGCGCCCGCTTGATCGTCCGCATCAGGCTGACCGCTTCGCCGTGCTCGGCAATCAGAAACTCCATTTTGCCGAAGCCGACCCCGTGCTCGCCGGTGCAGGTGCCCTCCATCGCCAGCGCACGCGTCACCATGCGGTCGTTGAGCCGGCTCGCCTCGGCAATTTCTTCCGGTCGATTCGGGTCGATCATGAATACCAGGTGAAAGTTTCCGTCGCCAACATGTCCGACCAAGGCCGATGGGACCGGCGACTGCGCCAGGTCCGCTTTGGTTTCGCGAATGCATTCGGCGAGCCGCGAGATCGGCACGCAGACATCGGTCGCCCAGCCCTTCGATCCCGGTCGCGTCGCCAGCGCGGCGTAATAGGCATCGTGGCGCGCCTGCCACAGCTTCGAGCGCTCTTCAGCGGTTGTCGCCCAGCTGAAATCGGCGCCACCGTAATCGGCGGCGATCGCTTTCACCGTTTCGGCCTGCTCGGCGACGCCGTTGGCGGAGCCGTGAAACTCGAAAAACAGCGTCGGGGCAACTTTGTGGTCGAGCTTTGAATACTTGTTGATCGCCGCCATCTGCGCTTCGTCGAGCAATTCGATGCGCGCGACCGGCACGCCCGATTGGATCGTCAGGATAACCGTGTCGACTGCGTCCTCGAGCGTCGGAAACGCACAGACCGCCGCCGAAATCGCCTCGGGAATGCCGTAGAGCCGCACGGTCAACTCGGTGATTACGCCGAGTGTTCCTTCCGAGCCGACAAAGAGCCGGGTCAAATCGTATCCGGCGGCGGATTTGCGGGCGCGGCGCGCGGTGCGGATGATCCGGCCGTCGGCCACCACCACGGTCAGCGACAGCACGTTTTCGCGCATCGTCCCGTAGCGCACCGCGTTGGTGCCCGAGGCGCGCGTCGCCGCCATCCCGCCGAGCGAGGCGTCGGCGCCGGGGTCGATCGGAAAGAACAGTCCGGTGTCGCGCAGGTATTCGTTGAGCTGCTTGCGCGTCACCCCCGCCTCGACCACAGCGTCGAGGTCCTCGGCGTTGACGCGCAGCACCCGGTTCATCCGGGTCATGTCGATGCACACACCGCCCTTCAGCGCGGCGACCTGGCCCTCGAGCGACGTGCCGGCGCCGAACGGAATGACCGGCGTGTCGTGCTCGGCGCAAAGCTTGACGATTGCGGCGACTTCCTCGGTGCTGCACGCGAAGGCGACGGCATCGGGCGAATGCGCCGGGTGATACGATTCGTCTTTGCCGTGCTGGGCGCATATCGCCGCTGCGGTCGACAACCGGTCGCCGAGAAGCGCGCGCAAGCCGGCAAGCAGCAGTTGATCGGGGGGCTCGCGGCGGAGCGCGCTTGCGGACATGACGAAAACCGAGATTTGACGGGCGAGATACTTGTTCGAAGCATTACTCCCGCGCTCGGGACGCCGCAATGGCGTCGAAGGCATTGGGCGAGCGGTCGTGTCGCGGTTGGCTCGCCAACGGTCATTTAACGCCGCAAGCTCGGCCGCGCCGCGCCGTTCCTTTCGTTTTCCCGATTCGGTTGCCCCGCTCATTGAGGAGCCGCCGGCAGAACCCCAAATCATATCAAACGAAAGCGGCGGTTTCGGGAGGTCGCAATGGCGCTGGCGCGGGTTACACTCGACGACAAATACGAGCTCGACAAGGGGCGCGTCTATCTGACCGGGACCCAAGCGCTGGTGCGTCTGCCGATCATGCAGCGCCAGCGCGACACGGCCGCCGGAACTCGACACCGGCTGCTTCATCTCCGGCTATCGCGGCTCGCCGTTGGGCGGGTTCGACCAGGCGCTGTGGAATGCCCGCCGCTTTATCGAAAAGAACAACATTCGCTTTCAGCCCGCGGTCAACGAAGAGCTCGGCGCCACCGCGGTTTGGGGCAGTCAGCAGCTCAACCTCTTTCCGGACGCCAAATACGACGGCGTCTTTGCGATGTGGTACGCCAAGGGACCGGGCGTCGACCGCAGCGGCGACGCGCTGAAGCACGGCAATGCCGCCGGCTCCTCGCCGCCATGGCGGGGTGCTGCTGTTGGCCGGCGACGATCACACCTGCAAATCCTCGACCTTGGCCCACCAATCGGAATACGCGTTCATGGACGCGTGCATACCGGTGCTGAACCCGTCCGGGGTCCAGGAGATCATCGATTTCGGCCTCTATGGCTGGGCGATGTCGCGCTATTCGGGCTGCTGGATTGCGCTGAAGACGATCGCCGAGACAATGGACAGCTCGGCCTCGATCGAGCTTGACCCGCAGCGAGTGCGCCTTGTCCTGCCGGACACTTTCGAAATGCCGCCCGGCGGGCTGAACATCCGCTGGCCCGACCAGCCGCTCGACCAGGAATACCGGCTGCACAAATACAAGCTCTACGCGGCGCTCGCCTTTGGCGGCGCCAACCGGCTCGACCGCATCGTCATCGACAGCCCCTATCCGCGCTTTGGCATCGTCACCACCGGCAAGTCATATCTCGACGTGCGCCAGGCGCTCGACGATCTCGGCATCGACGACGCGCATGCCGCCGAGATTGGGTTTCGCCTCTACAAGGTCGGCATGTCGTGGCCGCTCGAACGCGAGGGCATCCGCCGTTTCGCCGAGGGGCTCGAGGAGATCCTGGTCGTCGAGGAAAAGCGCGCGGTCATCGAAAACCAGTTCAAGGAGCAGCTCTACAACTGGCGCGAGGACGTCCGTCCGCGCGTGATCGGCAAGTTCGACGAGAACCGCAACTGGATCCTGCCGTCGACCGGCGAATTGACCCCCGCCATGATCGCGCGGGTCATCGCCCAGCGAATCGCCCGCTTTCACACCTCGCCGCGCATCCAGGAGCGCCTCGCCTTTCTCGAAGCCAAGGAGCGCCAGCTCGGCGGCAATGTCGTGCCGTTTGTCCGCACGCCCTATTTCTGCTCAGGCTGTCCGCACAACAGCTCGACCAAAGTACCCGAAGGCAGCCGGGCGCTGGCCGGCATCGGCTGCCACTACCTCGCACAGTTTATGGACCGCTCGACCGCGACCTTCACGCAGATGGGCGGCGAGGGCGTGCCGTGGATCGGCCAGGCGCCGTTTACCGACACACCCCATGTGTTTGCCAATCTCGGCGACGGCACCTACAGCCATTCGGGGATTCTGGCTATCCGCGCCGCGGTCGCGGCCGACGTCAACATCACCTACAAGCTGTTGTTCAACGACGCCGTGGCGATGACCGGCGGCCAGCCGCTGGACGCCGGCCTGACGGTGCCGGTGATGACCCGCCAGCTTGCCGCCGAGGGCGTCGAAGCGTATCGTCGTCGTCACCGACGAGCCCGAAAAATACCCGTCCGATGTCGGTTTCGCGTCGGGCACGACGGTTCGGCACCGCGACGACCTTGACGCAGTACAGCGCGAATTGCGCGAGATTCCAGGCGTTACCGCGATGGTCTACGACCAGACCTGCGCCGCCGAAAAGCGCCGCCGCCGCAAGCGCGGCCGTTTCCCGGACCCGGCCAAGCGCGTCTTTGTCAATGATCTGGTGTGCGAGGGCTGCGGCGATTGCTCGAAAACCTCGAACTGCGTCTCGGTGGTGCCGGTCGAGACCGAGTTCGGGCGCAAGCGGGCGATCGACCAGTCGAGCTGCAACAAGGACTATTCCTGCGTCGAAGGGTTCTGCCCGAGCTTTGTGACCGTCCATGGCGGCGGCCTCAAAAAGCGTTCGGCCGGGGATTTCGCCGAGGACGGGCTGCCGGGGCTACCCGACCCCGCGCATCCCGCTCTCGACCAGCCCTACGGCATTCTGGTCACCGGCGTCGGCGGCACCGGCGTCGTCACGATCGGCGCGCTCCTCGGCATGGCGGCTCATCTCGAAGGCAAGGGCTGCACCGTCCTCGACATGACCGGCCTCGCCCAAAAGGGCGGTGCGGTCTACAGCCATATCCGGATCGCCGAGCGGCCCGAGCAGATTCACGCGGTGCGAATCGCTTCCGGCAACGCCCGTCTGCTGCTGGGCTGCGATCTCGTCGTCTCGGCCAGCGCCGACGCTTTGTCAAAGCTGGAGCCGGGGCACAGCCGCGCGATCGTCAACCGTCACGAAACGATTACCGGCGACTTTACCCGCAACCCCGACCTGGTGTTTCCGACCACCGCCATGGAGCGCAGCATCGCCGACGCAGCCGGGTCCGACGGCACCGAGTTTCTCGATGCGACACGGCTCGCCACCGGGCTCCTCGGCGATTCGATCGCCAGCAATCTGTTCATGCTGGGCTGCGCCTACCAGCGCGGGCTGGTGCCGGTGTCGGCCGAGGCGATCGAGCGCGCGATCGAGCTGAACGCGGTCGCCGTCGACTTCAACCGCAACGCCTTTCGCTGGGGCCGGCGCGCCGCCATCGACCCGGCGCTCGTCGAGGCGCGCGCGACGCCGCCCGCCGCGACCCCGGAGAGCCACCGCCTCTCCGAAACCCTCGATCAGGTCATCGACCGCCGCGTCGCATTCCTGACCGATTACCAGGACCGCGCTTATGCCGCGCACTATGCCGCGCGGGTGCAGCGGGTGCGCGACGCCGAGGCGTCATGCCTTCCCGGCAGCACGGCGCTGGCCGACGCGGTCGCGCGCGGGCTCTTTAAGCTGATGGCGTACAAGGACGAGTACGAGGTGGCACGGCTCTACACCGAGAGCGATTTTCTAAAGCGGGTGTCCGACCGGTTCGACGGTCCCTACGAGCTGCGCTTTCACCTCGCACCGCCGATCCTCGGGCACCGCGACCCGCAGACCGGGCATCTCAAAAAGCGCGAATTCGGGCCGTGGATGCTGACCGTGTTCCGGCTTCTGGCAAAGCTGCGGCGGCTGCGCGGCACCGCGCTCGATCCCTTTGCCCGCAGCGAGGAGCGCCGCACCGAACGCCGGTTGATCGGCGAGTACGAGGCGGTGGTCGACGAAATCGTCGGCCGGCTGACGCCCGCCCATCACGCGACAGCGGTCGAGCTCGCCGCGCTGCCGCAGGAGATCCGCGGCTTCGGCCACATCAAGGACGTCAACCTCGCGCGCGCCAAGGCCAAGGAGGCCGCCCTCCTCGCCCGCCTGCGCATGCCCGAACCCGCGCCGGCGCTCGCCGCGGCGGAGTGACCCGCCTTTAGCGGCTGAAGTCGACAGCGACGGTATTGCCGCCACTGACGACGACACCGACCCGTTCACCGCGCGGCGGCCGGTATCGGCCACTAACAAGCGCCGCAAAGGCTGCCGCGCCACCGGGCTCGGCGACGATCCTGACCATTCGCCACAGCGCCTCTTGCGCCGCGCGAATGGCTTCGTCGGAGACCAGCACGACTTCGCTGACATGGCGTTGCGCGATCGGAAACACCAATTCGCCGACGCGGCGCGGCGCCAGCGAGTTGGCGGCGATGCCATTGGTGTCGGCGTCGACCGGCCGCCCGGCTTCGAATGCTCGAAACAGCGTCGGCGAGCCCTCGGGCTCGACCCCGACGATCCTCGCCCGCCCCGCGTACCAAGCGGCGATGCCGGCGATCAGCCCGCCGCCCCCGACGGACACGAGCAAGGTGCCGAGGTCAGGGACCTGGTCCTCAATTTCTCTGCCGAGCGTGCCTTGGCCGAGCAAGGTCTCGCGCTGGTCGAATGCATGGATCGCGGTCGCCCCCGACTGGGCGGCCCATTCTTCGCTGGCCGAAAGCGTGTCGGCGTAGCGCGCGCCCTCAACGACGAGGTCCGCACCATACCCTCGGATGCGCTCGATCTTTGCCGGCGAGGAAATGCACGGCACAAAAATCTTCGCCTTTATGCCGAGGCGGTGCGCGGCATAGGCAACCGCCGCTCCGTGATTGCCGCCTGAAGCGGCCACGACGCCTGCCGGCGGAATCTCGCGCATCAACAAATTGGCAAAGGCGCCGCGGGCCTTGAACGAGCCCGAATGCTGCGTGAGCTCCAGCTTCAGAGAAACCCGTGCCTCAACCCCCGTATCTGCCGGCTCGATGTCGATTACCGGGGTCCGCCGCAGATAAGGTCCGATACGGAGCGCCGCCGCGGTAATCTCGTCACGTCCGATCGGATCGCCTGTCATTGCCGCCTCGCGCTCGCGCACCGTCACCGCCATGCATCAATTCCGACCGGCAACCCCCGACACAGTAAGCAAGACGAGTCACCCACCCTCGACGGGCAGCGCCACAAAGCGGGTGGTGCCGTCGCGCTCGACGCGGACCAGGAGGTTCTTGCGGGCGAGCTTTTTGGCGGCGGCAGCCTTTTGCTGCACCTCATCGGGGGTGGTGACGGCGCTCGGGCCGACGGCGACCAGCAGGTCGCCCGGACGCAAGCCCTGCGTCGATGCCGAGCTGTTGGCCGGCACCTCGGTGATGACCACCCCTTTTGCCGCCGCCGGCAGCGAGAACTGCTTGCGCAGATCGCCGGTCAGCCGGGCGAGCTTGATACCGAGCGCGTCGACGGTCGGCGGCGGTTTTGGCTTTTCCGGCTCGGCGGGCGGCGGGGGCGGCGGGCGGTTGGGGTCGAGTGCGGCGACCTTGAGGTCAACGTCGCGTGCTTTGCCGTCGCGCCAGACCGACAATTTGACGGCTTTGTCGGGCGGCGTGTCGGCAACCAGCCGCGGCAATTGCCGGCTGCGGTCTACCGGCTTGCCGTCATACGAGAGGATCACGTCGCCCGGCTGCAGCTTTGCTTGCACTGCGGGGCTTGCCGGGTCGATCGACGCGATCATCGCACCCCGGCTTTTGTCGAGGCCGATCGCCTCGGCGATGCCGTCGGTCACCGGCTGGATGTGCGCGCCGATCCAACCGCGCTCGACCTTTCCGGTCGCCTTCAGCTGGTCGACGATCAGCCGCGCCGCCGCCGAGGGGATCGCAAAGCCGATGCCGATAGAGCCGCCCGACGGCGAGAAGATCGCCGTGTTGATGCCGATCACCTGGCCGGCGAGATTGAACATCGGGCCGCCGGAATTGCCGCGGTTGATCGAGGCGTCGGTCTGCAGGAAATCGTCATACGGGCCGGCATGGATGTCGCGCGCGGTCGCCGAGATGATGCCGGAGGTGACGGTTCCGCCGAGCCCGAACGGGTTGCCGATCGCCAATACCCAGTCGCCGACCCTGGTCTTGGTCGAATTGCCCCATTGCGCCGCCGGCAGCGGGGTCTTGGCATCGACCTTCAGAAGCGCCAGGTCGCTGACCGCGTCGCGCCCGACCACGTGCGCCGCCAGGGTGGTGTTGTCGGACAGGGTTACGGTGATCTCTCCGGCGTTGGCGATGACATGGTTGTTGGTGACGATCAGTCCCGAGGGATCGATGATGAACCCCGATCCGAGCGATGCGATCGGCGGCGCCAGGCCGTTCGGGCCGCCCGGCGCGCCGCGATCGGCGAAGAAATCCCGGAAAAATTCGTTGAGCGACGATCCGGGGTCGGCCTGCTGCGCTTCGGTTCCGCCCTTTGCCGCCGCCGGCGGGCTTGCCTGGGTGGTCGAGATGTTGACGACGACCTCGACCAGTCTTGCGGCAAGCCCGGCAAAGACCTCCGAGAACGGCGTCGGAGCGGGCGGCGGCGCGGGGTCCGCCCGGCTAAAGGTCGGCATCACCAGCAGCAATGCCAGCAACGCCGCTTGCAGCGCGGTTTGGCGGCCCGGCAACCTCACGCAATCCTTTCCTCAGCCAAGCTGACGACTGCGCCCTCGGGGCGCACCGGCGGCGGCCGGCGATCAAAAGCTGGTCTTTCGTGGGCGCTCGATATGAAATGCCATCCGGCTTGGCAAGACGGAAGAGTGACGTGGCGACGCGCGATCAATCGCCGCCGGGCGATTTCCTCAAAGCCCTGTTTGCCGCCGCACTCGCAGCGGCGGAGCCGCGCCGGGCGCTGGCCGGACATATTCCGCCGGCGGTAAAGGGGCGCACATTGCTGGTCGGCGCCGGCAAGGCCGCGGCGGCGATGGCCCACGCCTTTGAGGCATTGTGGCCGGGTCCGCTCGAAGGGGTCGTGCTGACGCGCTACGGCCATGCGCTGCCATGCGACCGGATCGACATTCTCGAGGCCAGCCACCCGGTTCCCGACGCGGCCGGCGAGCGGGCGGCGCGGCGTATCCTCGATCTGGCGCACGGCCTCGGGCGTGACGACCAGCTGGTGTTTCTCGTCTCGGGCGGGGGTTCGGCTTTGCTGGCGCTGCCGGCGCCGGGGTTGACCTTGGCCGACAAGCAGGCGGTGACGCGGGCGTTGCTGCGATCGGGCGCCACGATCGGCGAGATCAACACCGTGCGCAAGCACCTCTCAGCGATCAAGGGCGGCCGCCTTGCGGCGGCGGCGGCGCCGGCGCGGGTCGTCACCTTGGCGATCTCCGACGTGCCGGGCGACGACCCGGGGGTTATCGCGTCGGGCCCGACGGTGCCCGATCCGACGACGTTTGCCGCAGCGCGGGCGGTGCTGGCCAAATACGGCATCGATGAGCCGACGGCCGTTGTCGCCCATCTCGCGGCGGCGGTGGACGAAACCCCCAAGCCCGGCAATCCGTTGTTCGAGCGGGCCCGCTTCGAGCTGATCGCGAGCCCGCAGGATTCGCTCAAAGCGGGGGCGGCTGAGGCGCTGCGGCGAAACGTCACGCCGATCGTGCTCAGCGACCGGATCGAAGGCGAAGCCCGCGACGTGGCGCTGGTGCACGCGGCGATAGCACGGCAGTTGCGCGCCGGGGAGTTCCGCGTCGGCGACCGGACGGTGCAGCTGCCGGCGGTGCTGCTGTCGGGCGGCGAAACCAGCGTTACCGTCAAAGGCAAGGGCCGCGGCGGACGCAACGCCGAATTCCTGCTGGCGCTGACCGTGGCACTCGACGGCGCCGACGGCATCTCGGCGCTCGCCTGCGACACCGACGGCATCGACGGAACCGAGGACAATGCCGGCGCGATATCGTCCCCCGACAGCATCGCCAGGGCGGCAAAGAGCGGGATCAGCGCCACGGCGGCGCTCGCCGACAATGACGGCTACGGCTTTTTCGCGGCACTCGGCGACCTTGTGACGACAGGTCCGACCTTGACCAACGTCAACGATTTTCGGGCCATCCTGGTGACCGCCTGAAAGGCCCCTTGGGAGATGCCGATGCGGCGCCGGCGCAGCGCAAAGATTGTCGCGACCCTCGGTCCGGCAAGCTCTACCCCCGAACAGATCCGCGCCCTGTTCGATGCCGGGGTCGACATGTTCCGGCTCAATTTCAGCCACGGCACGCATGACGACCATCACGCCCGGTTTGAGGCGATCCGCCAGGCCGAGCACGCGACCGGGCGGCCGATCGGCATTCTCGCCGACCTGCAAGGTCCAAAGCTGCGCCTCGGCACTTTTGCCGAGGGCCCGATCGAGCTCGCCGCCGGAGCCCGCTTCCGCCTCGATCTTGACCGCCGGCCGGGGGACGGGACCCGCGCCCCGCTGCCCCATCCCGAGATTTTCGAGGCGCTTGAGCCCGGCACCGAGTTGCTGCTCGACGACGGCAAGGTGCGGCTCCAGGCCGAGCGTTGCGGCGCCGAATATGCCGACACCCTGTGCCGGGTCGGCGGCACCTTGTCCGACCGCAAGGGCGTCAACGTGCCCAATGCGGTGCTGCCGGTGTCGGCGATCACCGAAAAGGACCGGGCCGACCTCGCCTTTGCCCTCGACCACGGCGCGGACTGGATCGCGCTCTCTTTTGTGCAGCGTCCCGACGACGTAGCGGAGGGCCGCAAGCTCGTCGCCGGGCGCGCCGGGGTCATGGTCAAGCTCGAAAAGCCCTCGGCGATCCAGCGTCTGTCCGAGATCATCGAGCAGGCCGATGCGCTGATGGTCGCGCGCGGCGACCTCGGCGTCGAGATGCCGCCCGAGGACGTGCCGAGCGTGCAAAAGCAGGTCGTGCACGCCTGCCGCCTCGTCGGCAAGCCGGTCGTCGTCGCGACCCAGATGCTCGAATCGATGATCTTCTCGCCGACGCCGACCCGCGCCGAGGTGTCGGATGTCGCAACCGCGGTCTATGACGGCGCCGACGCGGTGATGCTGTCGGCCGAAACCGCGGCCGGCCGCTATCCGCTCGAGGCGGTCGCGATGATGGATCGCATCGCCTGCCGGGTGCATGACGACCCGCTCTACCGCACCTTGCTCGAGGGCACGCGCACCGAGCTCGAGCACACCGCACCCGACGCGATCAGCGCCGCCGCGTGCCAGGTCGCCGGCATGGTCGGGGCAGCGGCGATCGTGTCCTACACGACCTCGGGCGCGACCGCGCTGCGCGCCGCGCGCGAGCGGCCGGGGGCGCCGATCCTGGTGCTGACCGCAAAGCTCGCGACGGCACGCCGCCTCGCGGTCTTGTGGGGTGCGCATTGCGTGCACACCAGCGACGTCAGAAACTTTGCCGACATGGTACAAAAGGCAGCGCGGATCGCGCATCGCGAGGGGTTCGCCGAACCCGGCCAGCGCGTCGTCGTCACGGCCGGGGTCCCGTTCGGCACGCCGGGCGCCACCAACGTGCTCCGCATCGCCTGGGTCGACCGCTGATCCCGCCCTATCGCGCGCCCGCCCTGCTGTGCGAGCGGGCGCGCAGCAGCCGCGCCGTCGCCGCCGCGATCGACTTCCACAACCGAAACGCATCGGAACGGGGCATTTGCGCATACTGCGACCGGCGCTGCCGGGCGTGGGCCAGCGCGCGCTGCCCATGCTCGTTGACGAGTATCGCCGCCAGCTCTTCGATCTGGTGCCTGTTCATCCTTTATTCTAAATGCCGCAACCGCATATGAAGTTCCGGCGCGGCGGCCAACGCAGACGCGCGGCTGGTGCACGGGTGAGGACGGCTATCGCGGATAGACCTGGATGCTGCCGGCGACCGCGTCGGCGACATGCTCCTTGCTGATGACTCCCAGCACGTCCGCGGGGCGCGGCAAGCGGTAGCCGCCGCCGTCGTTGCGCACGACGATCGCCATCACGGCATGGCGCCGCCACATCCGCCGGATCACGTCAAAGGCAACGTCGTCCTCTCTCGCGAGCGTAAAATCCCGTGTCGCCACGTCGCCGAACGCAATATCCGCCCCGCTCTCGGCAATTCCGTGCCTGAGTGCCGTGTTGATGCGCACGACGCCAAAGATGCGCTCGCCCTTGGCGATGACGATGTGGCGCATGCCGATGCGATGGTCGGGCTGCAGCAGGAACGCGTTGAGGCCGAGATCGGCGGGGACGACGATAAAGTCGCGCTCCATTACCTCTTTCGCCTTGCGCACCAGAAACATGTTGGCCTGGAGCGCCTTTGGGATCGTGTGCCCGCGGCGCGCCAGCTTTAAGGTGTAGATGTTCTCCCGCGACAGCAGCCGGCGAACGCCGAGGGCCACCGCCACCGCCAGGATCATCGGCAAGACGATCGCGTAGTCGCGGGTCATCTCGAAGATCATCGTCACCGCGGTCATCGCCGCACCGGTGGCGCCGCCAACCATGGCACCCATGCCGATCATCGCGAACGCCGGCAGGTTGACCGGGACGCCGGGGGCGACCAGCGTTACCACCCCGGCGAACGCGGCGCCCAGCGTCGCACCCATAAACAAGGACGGCGAGAAAATGCCGCCGGACGAACCCGAGCCCAGGCTCAGCGCGGTCGCCGCCAATTTGCAGACAAACAGCAGCGCGAGGAGACCGGCGATATTGAGCTGGCCGGTCAAGATCGCCTGGATCGTCGCGTAGCCGACCCCCTCGACGAAATACTGGCCAAAGCTCTGATGAAGCCAATAGATCAGCACGCCGACGAGCAGCATGCCAAAGATGTGCCGCACGTAGTTGTTGGGAATACGGTCGAACAAATCCTCGAGCGAATAGAGACCGCGGATGTAGGCGGCCGCCGCTACCCCCATCAGGCCGCCCAGCGCGATGTAGAGCACGATGATCAGCGCCGCCCATCCCGGCTCCGACGGAAGCGCGACGATCGCCGGCACCTGAAACGAGGGATGGGTCCCGAAGAAGATACGGCCGATAAAAGTGGCGGTTCCGGTCGCCACCGCGACCGGCAGAAAGGTGTTGACGCTGACCTCGGGGAGCATCAGCTCGATCGCGAACAAGACGCCGCCGATCGGGGTGTTGAAAGTTGCCGCGATCCCGGCGCCGGCGCCGGCGGCGATCAGGACGATGCGCTGCGCCGGGTCCATCCGGATCAGCTGGCCGAGGGTCGAGCCAAAGGACGAGCCGATCTGCACGATCGGCCCCTCGCGCCCGACCGAGGCGCCGCTGCCGATCGCGAAGGCCGATGCAAGCGACTTCACCAGGGCCACCACCGGCCGGATCTTCCCCTCGCCGTAGTAGATCGCGTCCATTACCTCGGGTACGCCGTGCCCCTTGGCCTCGGGGGCGAAGTTGACGACGAGAAAGGTCACGATGATCGCGCCGACGACCGGGACGAGGATCACGCCTGCCCCCCAGGGGCTCGTCGGGGTGAACAAATTCGCGTCGTATTCGAACGCGAACCGGCCAAGGAACAGGATGTTGTGGACAAGGCCGATCAGCTCGCGAAAGACATAGGCGCCAAGCCCGGCCACGACCCCGACCGAAAACGCGAGCAGCGACATGCGGATGAGGCCGAACCGGGCGGCGCCGACACGCCAGCCGGGCAGCGCCCGCCAGGCGGACCGTGCCGCTCGCCCCGGACCGATGGCCGCGGCCGCGAGGCCGGCGGTTCGCGCATTGGCGTCAATTTCGTCCGCCACCGACATTCTCCCGAGGCGATTTGTCCATGCTCAGGGAAACATGCTACATCCGCCGCCTATCACCAAAGGCGATGCGGTAATTGGTCGGCTTTGCCGCAGGGCGTTCCCGAGTCGAGCTGTCAACCATTGGATCATGGATCTTTCGATCGTCATTCCGGTCCGCAACGAAGCTGAGAACATCGGACCGCTGGTCGCCGAAATCACGGCGGCGCTCGACGGGTTGACGCCGTACGAGGTCGTCTATGTCGACGACGGCAGCAGCGACGGAACCGCGGCCGAGATCATGCGGCTCGCGGTCGACCGGCCGCAGCTGCGGCTGCTGCGCCACGCCCGGAGCTGCGGGCAGAGCGCCGCTATTCTGACCGGGGTCAGGGCGGCGCGCGGCGACTGGGTCGCGACGCTCGACGGCGACGGCCAAAACGACCCGGCAGATATTCCCGGCCTGTGGCGTCTGGCCCGGGCGGCACCGTCGGACCCGCCGCTGCTGGTCGCCGGCCACCGCGAAAAGCGGCGCGACGTCTGGTCAAAGCGCATGGCCTCACGCATCGCCAACGGGTGGCGCTCGCGGCTCCTCGGCGACGCCACCCCGGACACCGGATGCGGTCTAAAGCTGTTCCCGAGGGCACTCTTTCTTGAGCTGCCGGCGTTCGATCACATGCATCGGTTTCTGCCGGCATTGGTGCTGCGCGCCGGCGGAACCGTGCGGTCGGTTGCGGTCAACCACCGGCCGCGCCGCGGCGGCGTCTCGAATTACGGAATTTTCGACCGTCTCGGCGTCGGCATCGTCGATGTGTTCGGGGTGTGGTGGCTGCAGCGGCGCATCGTGCGGCCGCAGACGACTGCCGCAGCGACGGTCGACGGAGCGGCCGAGGTGCCGGTCGCGCCGCTCTCCAGCCTGCGCTGAGCATGAGCGGGAAAAGCGCCGCCGCGATCGGCCGGCCTTTCGCCGGCTGGCGCCGGGCAGCGCGGCTCGCCGTGGTGGTGGTGGTGGCGGCTGGGATCGCCGTCGCCTGGCGTTGGCGGGCGGTGCTCGACCCGAAAGCGGTCGGCGCGGCGATTGCCGGCTATCCGGCAGCGCCGCTGGTGTTCGTCGCGGTCCATGTCGCCGCGAGCCTCCTCTTCGTGCCGCGCACCGTTCTGGCGATCGCCGCCGGGCTGATCTTCGGCATGGTTTGGGGCATCGCCTGGGCGGCGGCAGGTAGCGTGGCCGGTGCGGTCGCCGGGTTTTGCGTCGCCCGCTACGTAAATTCGGGCGTGGTCGATCTCGGGGCGAGCGCCCGTTTGCGGCCGATCCTCGACCGGGTCGAGCATGGCGGCTGGCGCGCCGTGGCATTGCTGCGGCTGATCCCGGTGATCCCGCACAGCCTCGCCAATTACGGACTTGGCCTGACCTCGCTGCCGGTCGGCTCCTACGCGCTCGGCTCGCTCGTCGGTCAGCTGCCGGTGACGATCGCCTGCGTCGATTTCGGCGCCGCCGGCGAGCGGCTGGCGATGGGCGACCCCGGCTGGGTTGCGCCGACCGTGATCGGCGCCGCGGCGCTCGGGTTGTCCTTGCTGATCCCGGCCGTCATCCGCCGCCGCGCCGGGTAGCCGCCGCGCAACGCCCGCGGCTGCGGGCCGCCGGTCGCCCAGTCGAGGAGCTCGACCGTATGCACGACGGGAGCGCTGCCGCCGGCGAGCTGGGTGATGCAGCCGATGTTGCCGGTGGCGACGATTTCGGGCGCTGTCTTGGCGATGTTGGCGAGCTTGCGGTCGCGCAATCTGCCGGCGATCTCCGGCTGCAGCAGGTTGTAGGTGCCGGCCGAGCCGCAGCAGATGTGCCCTTCCGGCACCTCGACCGTCGCGAACCCGGCCTCGGCCAGCAATGCCCTTGGAATGCCGTGAAGGCGCTGGCCGTGCTGCATCGAGCACGCCGAATGGTAGGCGACCCGCAGCCCGCGCGCCGGGTGGTCGGGAGGGATCGGGCGCAGGCCGAGGGTGGCGATGATCTCGGTCACGTCGCGGGCCAGTGCCGCAACCCGCGCCGCCTTTTCCGCATATGCCGGGTCCTCGCGCAGCATAAAGCCGTAATCCTTGACGGTCGTGCCGCAGCCCGAGGCGTTGATCGCTATCGCGTCGAGACCGCCGGCGAGCCGCTCGCGCTCCCACGCGTCGATGTCGGCGCGGGCAAAGGCGAGCGCCTCCTTCTCCTGTCCGAGATGGTGGACCAGCGACCCGCAGCAGCCGCTCCCCGATGCGGTGACGACCTCGCAGCCGTGCCGGGACAAGAGCCGGATCGTCGCCTCGTTGATCTCGGGGGCCAGCACCCGCTGGGCGCAGCCGGGCAGCAACGCCACTCGCATCCGCCGCTCGCCCTCCGCCGGAAAAAGCCGTCGGCGGTCGGTCGGCGAGGCGCGCGGGACCGCGGCCGGCGCGAGCGCCATCATCGGCGCTACCCGGCTCGGCAGCAGCCGCGACAATGGCCGGGCCAGCGCCGCGCCCCGCAAAGCCAGCCGGAACAGAAGCGGCCGGCTCAGCACCGTGCCGAGCACCCGGCGCAACGAACGCTCGGCCCAGGGGCGCCGGTACTTCTGCTCGATCCAGCGCCGGCCATGGTCGACGAGATGCATGTAGTTGACGCCCGACGGACAGGTCGTCATGCAGGCGAGGCACGAGAGGCAGCGGTCGATGTGCTTGACCGTCTCGGCGCTCGGCGCAGCACCCGATGCCAGCATGTCCTTGATCAGGTAGATGCGGCCGCGCGGGCTGTCGAGCTCGTCGCCGAGCAGGAGATAGGTCGGGCAGGTCGCGGTGCAGAACCCGCAATGGGTGCAGGTCCGCAAAATCTTTTCGGATTGCGCGGTGTCGGGGTCGGCGAGCTGCTCGGCGGTGAAGTCGGTGCGCACGGGCTCAGCTCCGCTCGACCATGCGGCCGGGGTTCAGGATATGGCGCGGGTCAAAGCTGTCCTTGACGCGGGCGGCGAGTGCCGCGAGTGCGGCCGGCTGCGGCTCGAACACCGGGACCGCGCGGCGCAACGCCGCCGATCCCCTGACCAGGGTCGCATGCCCGGTGCCGCGCCCATCGGCCCCGCGGATCGCGGCGCGAAGGGTGTCCGCACCGCCGTCTTCGGCGTCGGCAATGGCGAGCCATGCCAATCCGCCGCCCCAGTCGAGATACCACACCGCATCGAGGGCGCGGGCAACCGCCTCGGCGAGCTCGGCGCCGCGCGCCGGCGCCACCGAGACCCGCCACACCGCACGGTCGGGAAGCGCCGCGAACGGCTCGACATCGCGGACCGCAGCCCAGAACGTCGACGAGGCGGCATCTTCCAGCACCGTCGACTCGCAATCGCCGGCCAATTCGGCCAACAGCCGCTCGCGGCGGAACGCGACCGACGGTGCCGGCCCTTCGAGCCGCAAGGCGGTGACGCTGACCGCCGCCGGCACCGGGACCGATCCCGCCGGCAGGTAGGCGGCGGCCGACAGATCGTGCGGCGAAGCCAATGCCCGGCTCATCGCCCGCACCGCGGCGGCGGGATCGAGCCCGCACAGCGCCACCGTCACGACATGCTCGGGCCGCGGCAACACCTTGACCGTCACCTCTTCGAGCGCGGCGAGCGTGCCATACGACCCGGCCATCAGCTTCGAAAGATCATAGCCGGTGACGTTTTTGACCACCCTGCCGCCCGATTTGAAGATTTCGCCGCGCCCGCTGACCGCGCGAAATCCGAGCAAATGGTCGCGCGCCGCCCCCGCCTTGATCCGCCGCGGCCCG
Organism: uncultured Alphaproteobacteria bacterium; assembly: GCA_963712825.1. Classification (GTDB taxonomy): domain Bacteria; phylum Pseudomonadota; class Alphaproteobacteria; order ATCC43930; family CGMCC-115725; genus AP-15. The sequence goes on along the minus strand of CAVQJP010000016.1, from coordinate 505,689 downwards.
GACATGTTGCAGGCGAGCGCGCCGCCAAGGGTCGGTCGGGTTTCCGGCGCCCCGAGCAATGCCCGCCAATCCGGCGGCTCGAACGCCAGCATCTGGTCCTTTTCCGCCAGCGCCTCCTCGATCTCGGCGAGCGGGGTTGCGGCACCCGCGGTCAACACCAGCTCGTTCGGCTCATAGCTGCGGATGCCGGCGAGCTTTGACAAGTCGAGCGTGCGCGGCGTCTGCATCGGCCGCCCGAGCCCGCGCTTCGACCCGCCCGCAACGACTTCGAGCGGCTCCTCAGCGGCGAGCGCGTCCCCAATCGCCTCGCGCAGTTCGGTTAGATCGCCGGGCGCAAACCGCGTCATTCCCCACGATGTCATTGCGAGCACAGCGAAGCAATCTCGCGCCGATGAGCTCCCTGATGGTATTACCGTCTGAATCACAGCCTGAATCACAGCATCGCCTTCCCGACGGAGGTCGGGACCCACGTCGGCCGTGGGTACCGGCCTTCGCCGGTATGGCAGCAAGGGGATTGCGTTAACCGGGCATGAAGAACTTTGGACGCGGCAGACTAGCTGCGCCTCGCAGCGACCTCTCGGCTAAAACCGCGGCAGGTCGGGGAAGGGCAGTTGTCCGGCGCGGACGTGAAGGCGGCCGAGCTCGGCGCAGCGATGGAGCTGCGGAAACACCTTGCCCGGGTTTAAGAGCCCGTCGGGGTCGAACGCGCATTTGACGCGCTGCTGATGAGCCAGGTCGGTTTCGTCGAACATCGTGCCCATCAGGTCGCGCTTTTCGACGCCGACCCCGTGCTCGCCGGTCAAAACGCCGCCGACCTCGACGCAGAGCCGCAGGATATCGGCGCCGAATTCCTCGGCCCGCTCGATCTCCCCCGGCTTGTTGGCATCGTACAGGATCAGCGGGTGCAGATTGCCGTCGCCGGCGTGGAATACGTTGGCGACGCCGAGCCCGTATTGCGTCGACAATTCGCGCATGCGGCGCAGCACCTCGGCCAGCCGGCCGCGCGGGATCGTGCCGTCCATGCAGTAATAGTCGGGCGATATCCTGCCGACCGCCGGGAACGCCGCCTTGCGCCCCGACCAAAAGGCCAGCCGCTCGGCATCGTCGGCGCTGATCCGGATCGTGGTTGCGCGATGATCGCGGGCAATCGCCTCAACCTTGCCGATCAGATGCTCGATTTCGGCCGGCGGGCCGTCGAGCTCGACGATCAGCAGCGCCTCGACATCAAGCGGGTAGCCGACCCGGACAAACGCCTCGGCGGCGTGGATCGCGGGGCGGTCCATCATCTCCATGCCGCCCGGGATGATACCGGCGCCGATCACCGCGGCGACGCAGGCACCGGCATCCTCGGCGCTGGGAAAGCCGATCAGCAATGCCCGCGCCGCGGCGGGCTTTGGCAAAATGCGCACCGTGACCTCGGTAACGACGCCGAGCAGCCCTTCCGACCCGGTCATCACGCCCAGCAAATCATAGCCCTCGGCGTCAAAATGCTTGCCGCCGAGGCGGATCACCTCGCCGTCGATTGTCACGATCTCGATGCCGAGGATGTTGTTGGTGGTCAGCCCGTATTTGAGGCAATGCACGCCGCCCGAATTCTCGGCGACGTTGCCGCCGATCGTGCACGCGATCTGGCTCGACGGATCCGGCGCGTAATAAAATCCGGCGTGCTCGACCGCCTGCGTCAATGCCAGATTGGTGACGCCCGGCTGCGCCACCACACAGCGGTTGTCGTAGTCGATGTCGAGGATGCGGTTGAACTTGGCCATGCCGAGGAGCACGCCGTCCGCCAACGGCAACGCACCCCCCGACAACGACGTGCCGGCGCCGCGCGGCACGATCTTGACGCCCATTTCCCGGCAATAGCGCATAACCGCCGCGACTTCCTCGATCCGCGACGGCAGCACGACGACCATCGGCAACTGACGGTAGGCGGTCAGGCCGTCGCTCTCATAGGCGCGGCGCTCGGCCTCCGAGGCGACGACGCCCTCGCCCGGCACGATCTGGCGCAACGCCTCGACGATCTCGGCGCGCCGCTGCAGCACCGCCGCGTCGGGCCTCGGCATCTTCATCGGTCGGTCCGCCAGCGCTTGGCGGCTGCGGGGTCAGCCCTGCCGCGCCTTGTAGCGCGGGTTCGTCTTGTTGATCACATAGACGCGGCCTTTGCGCCGCACGATGCGGCAGTTCTTGTCGCGCTTTTTCAGCGATTTCAGCGAATTGACGATCTTCATGTGCCGTGTCCTAGAGCGAATTGGGTAAATGGGCTGCGCGACACCCGAGATCAAACCTGCAAGCCAAGTCGCAACATCGCCGTTTTCGAGAGAAAAAAGGTCGGGACGGCTGACGCAGGCTGGTGCGGTCGAGAAGACTCGAACTTCCACGGAGTTTCCCCCACAGCGACCTCAACGCTGCGCGTCTACCAATTCCGCCACGACCGCACGGCAGGGGGCTGGTCTCGCATCTGGCCCGCGAGGCGGCGTGATTAGCAAATCGGCGCTACCATATCAAGCGACATGGCTTTTGAGACGGACACCGAACCGGACGGGATCGAGTGGCGGGTGAGCCCGGCCGCGGTGCCCTACCCGGCCGCTGTCGACGAGATGGAGCGCCGGGTCGCGGCGATCCGCGCCGGGGTCACGCCTGAGCTTATCTGGTTCTTGGAGCACCCGCCGCTCTACACCGCCGGCACCAGTGCCGCTGACGAGGAGCTGCTGCAGCCCGGGCGCTTTCCGGTCTACCGCGCCGGCCGCGGCGGCCGCTACACCTATCACGGACCGGGCCAGCGGGTCGTTTACGTAATGCTTGACCTCGCCCGGCGGGGCGGCGACGTGCGCTGCTACGTCCACCAGCTCGAAGAGTGGGGCATCCGCACCTTGGCGGCGTTCGGGGTCAAAGGCGAGCGCCGCGAAGGCCGCGTCGGGATCTGGGTCGCGGGCTCTGGCGGCGGCGAGGCCAAGATCGCTGCAATCGGGGTGCGGGTGCGGCGCTGGGTGACCTATCACGGCATCGCGATCAACATCGACCCCGATCTCGACCATTACCGCGGCATCGTCCCGTGCGGCATCGCCCCCGAGATTTCCGGCCACGGCGTGACCTCGCTCGCCGCCCTTGGCGTCCCCGCGACGATGGCCGATCTCGACGCCGCCCTACGCGCGACCTTCGAGGAGGCGTTCGGCAAGCCGGTGTGCCGATAACCGCCTTGTTTCAGTACCAAGGTGCGTGGCGAGTGGAACACCCGCATTCCGGGTGGCGTGCTGCTTGTCGTCCTCCTCGGCGCGCGGCGCCGGCTCAGCCGAGCGACGGCGCCGATCTGCCGAGCCTTCCAAGTCACAAAGCGCAGCCATCGCCGTAGCCTCGGCATCACAGCGCCCCGCATTTTCTTGCCCAGTCTCGCAGCCCAACCCGCCATCGGTTCCGGGGGAGGACCGCGGAATACCGTTGGATCGTTTGGCATCGGCGGATTACGCTGCGCTCATCCACCCTGCCGATCGAACCTGATCGAATTTGGTGAAAGGAGAAACCTCATGCCGGTCTTCGAAAAAGGGCCCGTCCGCATCCATTATCAAGAGGCCGGCTCCGGCTTCCCATTGCTGGTCATCCCCGGCGGCGGGCTGAACTCGACGGTTGCGGGCCTCGCGAACCACCCGTTCAACCCGCTGACCGAGCTCAAGGACGAGTACCGCGTCATCGCGGCGGATTTGCGCAACGCCAATGGCGGCCAGTCCGCGGGCCCGCTCGAGATCGACCGGCCATGGGACGCCTACACCGACGACCACCTCGGCCTGATGGAGCACCTCGGCATCGGCGAGTTCATGGTGCTGGGCTTCTGCATCGGCGGCCCCTTCATCTGGAACCTGCTGCGGCGCGCGCCCCGGCATGTCGCCGCCGCCGTCCTGGCGCAGCCGAGCGGCTACCGCCCGGAGATGCCCGACCTTTTCTACCAGAACAACATCAAGGGCTGGGGTCCGGGATTGTGCGAGCGCCGGCCCGAGGTCACGATGGCGACGGTCGACGCCTTTCTGAACAAGATGTACCGCGCCAATGCCGATTTTGTCTTTACCGTGAGCCGCGATTTTGTGCGCGACTGCCGCACCCCGGTCCTGGTCCTGCCCGACGACGTCCCGGCGCACCCCTACGCCGTCGCGATGGAGAGCGCGCTTTTGGCGCCGAACGCGCAGGTGAGCCTCTATCCGTGGAAGGACACCCCGGACAAGATCCCGCTGGCGGTGCGCCACATCCGCACCTTCCTGCGGGCAAACCGCCCCGCGACCGCCGCCCACTAAGCAGGCGGGGCGTTCTTTTCGCCGACGGCGAAGGCCAAGGCTTCCAGGTCGAGCCCTCCCGCGGGCTCCCCGAAGCCGGCGGGCATCGCCGGGTCTGCTCCCTTTTCGACAATGGGTCCTGTGCTTCGCGATGGATGAAGCCGAGGTTAAGCAAAAAAGGGCAGCGCCCAAACCTGAACCGGGGAAGCGGAATGCTGAAATGGATCGGACTGGGCCTCCTGCTCGGCGCAGGGTTCGCGAACTTGGCCTGGGCCCAGGGTGCGACCAAGTTTGACGGCCAGTATGTGGGCAAGCTGACGCTCACGAAAGTCGTCAGCGGCGACTGTACGCAGTCTCCTCCAGGGGCGCTTTATCCTTTGACAATATCAGGAGGCCAAGTCGAATTCAAGTATGATCCGCGTTTCGACACGACATTGCGCGGGCAAATTGATGAAAACGGGACGTTTACGGCCTCGCGTCGCCTGCCGAAGGGGCTGATCAGCATGACCGGGCACATTCGCGGGAACAATGTCACCGCGCACATCGCGTCGCCCAGCTGCACTTACGCCTTTCACACGAGCGACTGATGACGCTCGGCACTAGGGCGTGCCGTCGACTGTCGAAAGCGCGCCTGAGTAGAGCATTGCCGGGTCAGAACGCGCCGAGGCCCAAAATCCCGTCGGTCGGGTCGAGCCCGGCGATGACGCGCTTGCCGATCAGCTCGCGCAGGGTCTCGCTGGTGCCGCCGCCCAAGGTGCCGTAGCGCGCGCCGCGGTAAAAGCGCGAGACCGGGTACTCGTCGGTGAAGCCGTAGCCGCCATGCACCTGGATCGCCTCGCTCGTCACCTTGAGCGCCATCTCGTTGCAGGTAACCTTGGCACGCTGCGGGGGTTTGAAAGCTAATACAATTCGGCCTTCGGCTTTGATTCGTCCCTCGACGAAGCGACGGATTTCTTGTCCGCAGTTGCCTTCGTGGGCGATCTCCGATTCTCCGACTTTGACCATTCATCAAGCCTTTGCGCGGCCTTACGAACATCCCTCATCAGCCAGCCGGGCTGGAGCTTCACTTCTGCAGCCACCGTTGATCCCCTCCTCTAGGCGCCCTGACGACAGCCAAGTTAGAGTAGAATCTGATCACGCGATGATTTCAACACCGTTGATCAAACCGTAATTCCATCTGAGCTGGTATGACTAACGAATCCGAAATCCCCCTCTCACAGTCGGCCGCGCCCGAACTCGTTTTTGGCTTGGTGGCTCCGATCGGAGTAGACCTCGACCTTATCACCGACCTCCTCGAGCAGACGCTTCGAGAGATGGAATACGAGGCACGCCGCTTTCGCCTCACACAGCTAATGAGGGAAGTTCCAGCCAACCTCCCGCTGGGGGACACCCATTACATTGACTCCTTCAGGGAGCGAATCGCGTATGCGAATGAAATTCGACGTCAGATGGGAGATGAAGCACTCGCGGCCCTGGCTGTAAGCGCTATTCGGGTTTTTCGTTCCGAAGAGAGGCAGCGACGCCGACAAAGCACCCCGAACAATGGTGATGGTGGTAGTCCAGATCGGGAGCAGCCGGATGAGGAAGTCCCAATTCCCCGCCAAGCCTACATTATCCGACAGATCAAGAGACCGGAGGAGGTAGCCCTGCTGCGAGGAGTTTATGGACGCCAGTTTATCCTCGTAGCGGCTTACGCACCCCAAGAATTGCGTACGCGCCGGATAGCCGACCAAGAGCGCCGATCCCGAGGCGGGCTCCTGTCCGAAGTGGATGCGCGGAATTCCTCACATATGTTGGTAATGCAAGATGCAAGGGAAACTCTCGATCCCCACGGCCAAAACGTTGGAGATGCATTTCCTCTGGGGGATGTTTTCATCGACACGGCCTCTCGTCAAAAAGCCGAAGCGATGACACGCCGTTTTATAAATGCGCTTTTTGGAAGTAATGAAGTGACTCCGACGCACGATGAATATGGGATGTACATGGCAAAGTCTGCATCTCTGCGATCATCCGATCTTTCTAGGCAGGTTGGGGCAGCTATTTTCCGACAATCGGGTGAGGTTATAACACTGGGATGTAACGAAGTGCCTAGAGCCGGCGGTGGCACCTATTGGACTGGCGATCCTTTGGATTCGCGCGATTTTGTCGCCGGTCATGATCCAAATGAGGCGCAAAAGCTAGAGATTCTGGTGGATTTACTTGATCGACTTAAGAAAGGCGGACATCTATCGGAACCATTGTCGCAGCTCATAGACCCACACGAAGTCGCAAAAAACTTGCTTCAAACCAAAACGATTTCTTCCGTTTCAGAATCGAGAGTGATGGATCTTCTAGAATTTGGGAGAATCATACACTCAGAGATGTCTGCATTATGCGACGCAGCTCGAAAAGGACTTTCGGTCCAAGGCACGATTCTATACTGTACAACCTTTCCCTGTCATCTCTGTGCGAAGCAAATTGTCGCCGCTGGTATTAAGCAGGTTGTATTCCTTGAACCATACCCCAAAAGCTATGCTACGGCCCTGCATGCCGACTCGATCATTGTAGATCCCGTTGAACCCACGGAAAAGGTAATCTTTCGACCTTTCATCGGGATTTCTCCTTACAGATATCGCGATCTATTTGAAAAGGGTAAACGAAAATATTCAGGAGGCATGGCACAAAAATGGAACCTGGGAGTCCGCCGACCAATGATTGAAGTGTATTTCCCGTCCTACTTCAAAGCGGAGGCAGCGGTAGTGAGCGAGATGAGCCATAAGTTGGAAGCAATGCACGCACGGCAGGGAGCGAACTCGGCACCCCCAACCGGTGCAGCTATGGATGATTAAATTAGAGGGGCAGCGATTACCCGCCGATCAGATTCACCGGACTTAAAATATCTGAAAAGCAGCTGATATCTAGAACGCGCCGAGGCCCAAAATCCCGTCGGTCGGGTCGAGCCCGGCGATGACGCGCTTGCCGATCAGCTCGCGCAGGGTCTCGCTGGTGCCGCCGCCCAAGGTGCCGTAGCGCGCGCCGCGGTAAAACCGCGAGACCGGGTACTCGTCGGTAAAGCCGTAGCCGCCATGCACCTGGATCGCCTCGCTCGTCACCTTGAGCGCCATCTCGTTGCAGGTAACCTTGGCGACCGCCGCCAGCAGCGGGTCGGGAAACGGGTCGGCGCTGGCGCAGGCGCGGTAGAGCACGCTGCGCGCGGTCTCGATCTCGCGGTACATCTCGGCGATTTTCCAGCGCATTCCCTGAAAATCGCCGATCGCGCGGCCAAACGCGCGGCGGTCCTTGACGTATTTGACCGCTTCTTCGAGCGCCCCCTCGGCGAGGCCCAGCGAGATGCTGGGGTTCAGGCAGCGCTGGGTGTTGAACGCCGACAGCAGTTTGCGAAAACCGTCCTCCAGCACCAGGTTTTCGGGCGGCAGCTCGCAATCCTCAAAGCGGATTTCATGCAAATTCTCGCCGCCCATCGTGTGATAGGTGCCGGTGACCGAAAACCCCGGCGTCCCTTTCTCGACCAGCACGCAGCCGATGCCCTCGCGCCCCGGCTTTTTGTCGACGCGGGTAAAGACGACAAACATGCCGGCCTCCTCGGCGCGGCTGATCAGGGTCTTGACCCCGTTGAGCTTGAGGCGGTTGCCGACCCGGTCGACATTGGTCTTGTAGCTGGCGACGTCGGTGCCGGCGTCGGGCTCGGTCATGCAGATCGCCAGCAGGCAGTCGCCGCTGACCACCGCCGGCAATATGCGCTCCTTGACCGGCTCCGGCGCGTAGGCGGCAATGATCCGGGTCTGCACCCCGACCTCGCCCAAAACCGCCATCGCCGTCACATAGCAGACCTTGGCGATCTCTTCGAGCACCAGGGCAGTGTCGAAGACCGGCAATCCAAGCCCGCCATATTCCTCGGGCACCGCCATGCCGAGGACGCCCAATTCGGCAAGCCGGCGTATGTTCTCCCACGGAAAGGCGCCGTTCATGTAATCCTGCGCGCGGGCGCGGAACTCGCCCTGCGCGGCTTCGCGCACCGTGCCGATAAATTGCCGCTGCTCGTCCGACAGGCTCGGAAACAAAGGCGCTCTCCCATTGATCGACGCAGCTTGAGGAGGAACCGCAAATGAAGCGGCTGGGCTTCCAGCAGGTGGATGTATTTACCACGGTGCCGTTCAAGGGCAACCCGGTCGCGGTCGTGCTCGACGGCGACGGGTTGACGAGCGAGGCCATGCAGTCGATCGCGGCCTGGACCAACCTGTCGGAGACGACGTTTGTCTGCGCGCCGGCGGACGAGCGGGCCGACTATCGTCTGCGCATCTTTACGCCGCGGCGGGAGCTGCCGTTTGCCGGCCATCCGACGATCGGCTCCGCCCACGCCCTGCTGCGCCATGGTCTGAAGCCGCGCTCGCCCGGCCGGCTGGTGCAGCAATGCGCGCGCGGACTGGTCGACATCAGGATCGACGGCGAGCGGCTGCTGCTGGCATTGCCCGAGCCGCAGTTTCGCGAGCCGGCTCCGGCGCAGCTGGCTGCGGTGGCGGACAGCATCGGCATTGCGAAGGCCGACATTCGGCGCGCAGCGATTGTCGATGTCGGGCCGGTCTGGTTTACCGCAGAGCTTCGCGACGGCGAGGCGGTCGCGGCGCTCGAGCCCGACATGGCCAAGCTCGCGGCGTTGCACCCGGCCGGCATCACCGGGGTCAACGTCTTCGGCCTCTACCCGGCGGGCGGCGACGGCGCGCTCGAAGTGCGCTCGTTCGCACCCGGCGAGGGCGTCCCGGAAGACCCGGTCTGCGGCAGCGGCAATGGCTGCGTCGCCGCACTCGTCCGCCGCGACCGGCTGTTGGCGGGGCCGGGCTATGCCGCCCGCCAGGGGCGGCGCCTCGGCCGCGACGGCCGGATCGCGATCGAGTTCGACGGCGATACGATCTGGCTCGGCGGCCATTCGGTGACCTGCGTCGAGGGCTCGTTGCAGGCCTGACCGCCGCGCGCGAGCAAACCCGGCGGCGCGGCGCTACAGCAGCCCGGAATCGCGCAGGCTGAGGTGGCGGTTGCGGCCGATGATCAGGTGATCGTGCAAGACCACGCCGAGCGGGGCGGCGGCCTTTTTGATGTCCTGGGTCACGGCGATGTCGGCCTTGGACGGGGTCGGGTCGCCCGAGGGGTGGTTGTGCACCAGGATCAGCGCCGAGGCGCCGAGCTCGAGCGCGCGCTTGACGACCTCGCGCGGATAGACCGGGGTGTGGTCGACCGTGCCCTTCTGCTGGCGCTCGTGCTTGATCAGCACGTTTTTGCGGTCGAGAAACAGGATGTGGAACTCCTCGACCTGGCCATGGGCGATCTGGGCGGTGCAATAGTCGATCAGCTTGTCCCATGAATTGACGACGGGCCGCTCCTGCAATTCGGCGCGCATCAGCCGCAGCGCCGCCTCGCGCACCGATTTGACCGCGGCAATGCCGGCGAGGTTGAGCCCCGCCGCGGTGAGCGCGTCCGGCTCGGCGCTCATGACTTCGGCAAAGCCGCCGAAATGGGCGAGCAGCGACTTGGCCAATGGCTTTACGTCGCCGCGCTGGCTCGCGGCGAACAGCAGCATTTCGAGCAATTCGTAATCGGGCAGGTTTTCGGCCCCGGCATCGACCAGCCGCTGGCGCAACCGCTGACGGTGGCCGTAATAATGCGGCACGGCGGCGGGCCCTTCGGCAAACTGGTTGCGATAGCGGTTGGTCGGGGCGGGGTTCGGGAACTGCGCCGAGCCGCTGGCCTCGGACCCGGTTCCGTCGGTGCCGTAGATTTCGCGGCACAGCGACTTCACCCGGTCGTGCTCGCGCGCGTCGAACACCCAAACCCGCCGCACGCTGTCCCATTCGCCGCCGAGGATGCGGGCGCGCGCCGGAAAGTTCGGGTGATAGGGACTGACGACCGCGATTTGGCCGTCCTGTTCGACAATCGAGAGAGGCATCGGGGCGCCCCGGCTCCGGCACGCGAGTTGCCGAAGTTGGCATCCCCAGCGTCAAGCGGGCGTCAGCGGTGCGGAGCTCCCTCGCTCCGGCGCGCCGCTATTTTGGCGGGTTTATTGGCGTGCCCGGCGCGCGGTCAGCCGGGCGAGGGCGGCGCCGGCCATTCGCGCCGGCTCGCCGCTGTCAAAGGCGGCGACAAACGCGTCGACGCCCCGCGCGATCGCGGCTTCGGCCGGCAGCTCCTCCCAGTCGAGGATCAACGACTTTTGCAGCCGGACCGAGCGAGGGCCAGCGGCGAGGATCGGCCGCGCCAAGTCGGCGACCGCGTCGTCGAGGCGGTCGGCCGGCGCCACCGCATCGACCAGCCCCCAGGCCAGCGCCTGGGCGGCGTCGATCGTCTCGCCGGTCAACAACAGCCGGCGGGCGCGCCCCGCCCCGACCAGCCGCGGCAGCAGCGCCGCCTCGACCACCGACGGGATGCCGATCGCGACCTCGGGCATGCCAAAGAACGAATTTTCGCTGGCCACGCGCAGATCGCAGGCGGCGGCGAGCTCCAGCCCGGCGCCGAGCGCGTAGCCGTCGATGCGGGCGATGACCGGCGCCGGCAGATGGCGAAACGCAGCGCAACAGCGGTGGACGAGGGTGATGAACCGGCGCGCGCCGGCATGGTCAAGGGCTGCGATTTCGGCAATGTCGGCGCCGCCGACAAAGGCGCGGCCGCCGGCGCCGGTGAGGATCGCGAGCCGCAATTCGGGGTTGGCGGCGACCCCCGCCATCGTCGCGACGATTTCCTCCATCAGCGCGGAGTTGAGGCTGTTGAGCTTCTGCCGATTGTCGATCGTCAGCCGCGCGACGCGGCCGCCGTCGGGCCGCTCGTCGTATTCGACGAGAAAACGGTTGCCGATCACGCTGATCGGGGGCTGGCTCACGGGGCGAGCTGGTTCGACCGCCCACGCTCCAGCCCGGCGCAGGCGAGCTGCAGGCATTTGTGCATGACCGTGCCGGCGAGGTACGCGGTCATCCCGGCGCTGTCATGCGGCGGGCTGACGGTATTAACATCAAAGGCGACAAAATCCAGTTCCGCAAGCCCGTCGAGGATCCTCAGCCCCTCCTTGGCGCTGAGCCCGCCCCAGGTGGGCGTGCACACGCCCGGCGCCACCGACGGGTCGAACACGTCCATGTCAAAGCACAGGTAGACCGGCCGCCCGGCGAGCCGCCCGCGGATGTGGGCCAGCACCGCCGGAATGCCGAGACTGTCGAGCTCGACGCCGGGGATCAGCTCGTAGCCCCAGTTGCGGGCGTATTCGAAGAGGCCCGCCATCGCCACCGCGCCGCGCGCGCCGAGATGGATCGAATTCTTCGCGTCGACGGCGCCCTCTTCGGCGGCGCGGGTAAAGGTCGTGGCATTGGTGTACTTGCTCTCGCCGTCGTCGGGATAGGTGTCGGTATGCGCGTCGACGTGCAAAACGACGAGATCGCGATGGCGGCGGTGCAGCGCGCGCAGCTGCGGCAGCGTCACCGCACCATCGCCGCCCATCGTCAGCGGGATCGCACCCGCCTCGACGATCTCGGTCACCGCCGCCTCGATATTCTCGAACGCCTCGGCGACATAGCCCGAGCGCACCCTGACATCGCCGCAGTCGACCAGGGCAAGCCGGGCGACCGGGTCGTAATCGCGAGCCGGCGGCTCGTAGCGCCGCACCAGCCCCGAATGCTCACGGATCGAGCTTGGCCCGAGCCGCGCGCCGACCCGCGTCGGATGAAAGCCGCAGTCGAACGGGATGCCCAGCACCGCCGCCTTGCTCGCCGACAGGTCGCGCGAGGCCGGCACGCCCATAAACGTGCCGACCGCTTCCACCGCCGCGCGCTCGCCCGTCTTCACCCTTCGTCTCCGTTCTGGTGGTCGGCCAATCCCTGCGCAGCCGGGCGATGCCGATGGCGCTTTTGCGGCAGCTCACGCATAGTCGCATGAAACCCTTGGAGGACGCGAGCGATGGACACGATCGAGGACCCCCAGCGGCTGCGCGAGCTTTATGGCGAGCCGAGCGAGCGCGCCGTCAAAAAGCAGCTGAGCCGGTTCGACCGGTATTGCCGCGATTTTATCGCGATGTCGCCGTTTCTGGTGATCGCGTCGTCGGACCCGTCGGGGCGCTGCGACGCCTCGCCCAAAGGCGACGCGCCGGGCTTTGTCCGGGTGGTCGACGACACGACCCTGCTGATCCCCGATCGGCTCGGCAACAATCGCGTCGACACGCTCGGCAATCTCTTGGCGCGGCCGGGCGTCGGGCTGATCTTTTTCGTCCCCGGCGTCAACGAGACCCTGCGGGTCAACGGCCGCGCCAGCATCACCACCGACCCCGCGCTGCTCGAACCGCTCGCGGTCAACGGCAAGATGCCGAGAAGCGGCATCGCGGTCGCCGCCGAGGAGATCTATTTCCACTGCGGCAAGGCGCTGATCCGCTCCGATCTGTGGAACCCGGAAAAGCGCGTCGAACGCGGCACCTTCCCGTCGATCGGCCGTATTGTCGCCGAGCAGATCGGCGGCATGGACCCGGAAGAGGCCGAACGCCAGACCGCCGAAAGCTACCGCACCCGCCTTTACTGAGCGTCGATCACGCAAAGCAATTTCGCGCCTGCCAAACCCGCCGCGGCCGGAAAACATCGGATCGCGAGCGCGGCCCGGTTTTTGCTTGCATGGCGAGCACAAACCGCGGAGGAACCGATGGCTTACCGGCTGACGCGTCGCAAATTCGGCATCGGGGCGGGGGCTGCCACCCTCGCCGGCCTCGGTCTCGGCAGCAGCGCCCGGGCCGCCGACACCAAGACCGGCGACACCAAGACCGGCAACACCAAAACCCTGCGCTTTATCGCCCAGTCGGATCTGCGGGTGCTCGACCCGATCTGGACGACCGCCTACATCACCCGCAATCACGGCTACATGGTTTTCGACACGCTGTTTGCGCTCGACGACAAGTTTCAGCCGCACCCGCAGATGGTCGGCGACTACCATGTCTCCGACGACAAGCTGACCTACAGCTTCAAACTGCGCGACGGGCTCAAATTCCATGACGGCCAGCCGGTGCGCGGGATCGACTGCACGGCCTCGCTCAACCGCTGGATGGCGCGCGACTTGTTTGGGCAGACGCTCGCCGCCGAAATCGCCGAGATGAAGGGCGGCGACGACAAGTCCTTTTCGATCCGGCTCAAGCAGCCGTTCCCGCTGTTGATCAGCGCCATCGCCAAAGTGTCGAGCCTGGTGCCGTTCATCATGCCGGAGCGGCTGGCCAAGACCGACCCCTACCAGCAGGTCACCGAAATGGTCGGCTCGGGGCCGTTCAAATTCGTCAAGGAAGAGTTTCAGCCCGGCAACAAGGCGGTCTACGTCAAAAACACCGACTACGTGCCGCGCAACGAACCGCCGAGCTGGGCGTCGGGCGGCAAGGCGGTCAAGCTCGACCGGGTCGAGTGGCTGGTCGTGCCCGACCACGCGACCGCCGCCGCCTCGCTCAACAGCGGCGAGGTCGACTGGTGGGAAAACCCGCCGCTCGACCTCGTCCCGCTGTTTTCCGGCCAGGATGTGGTCGTCGCCGACAGCGACCCGCTCGGTTCGCCGCAGCTCGTGCGCTTCAACCACCTCTATCCGCCCTTTGACAACGTCAAGATGCGCCAGGCGGTGCTGGCCGTCGCCAACCAGGCCGACTTTATGACCGCAATCGCCGGCGACCCGGAAAACTGGCAGCTCAGCCCGTCCTTTTTTACCGCGGGCACGCCGATGGCGAGCACGGCCGGTGCTGAAGCGCTGAGCGGTAAGCGCGATTTCGACAAAGCCAAAAAGCTGATCGCCGACGCCGGATACAAGGGCGAAAAGATCGTCGTCCTCGATGCGACCGATCTGGTTGGCCCGCATGCCCAGGCGCTGGTCGTCTCCGACCTGATGAAAAAGCTCGGGCTCAATGTCGAGATCGCGGCGATGGATTGGGGTCAGCTGGTGACGCGGCGGGCCTCGACGAAGCCGGTCGAAGAGGGCGGCTGGAATGTGTTCGGCACCGGCTTTATCGGCGCCGACATGCTCGATCCGACCCTGAACCAGCCCTTGCGCGGCAACGGCAGGAAAGCCTGGTTCGGCTGGCCGACCGACGACAAGCTCGAGACGATGCGCGCCGAATGGGTCAATGCCAGCGACCTCGAGGACCGCCAGGGCATCGCCGCGCAAATGCAGCAGCGCGCCTTTGAGACCGTGCCCTATATTCCGACCGGCCAGTACACGCCCAAGACCGCCTATCGCAGCAATATCAAAGGGCGTATCGCCGCCCCGGTGTTCCTGATGTGGAACGTCGAAAAAACCTGAACGGCGGCCCGCGGATCAGATCAAACCGCCAGACAGGGGCGGTCATTGCGACCAGCGGGCGTGACTGCAATCTCGGGCCGCCGGAGTGGCGGCGGGATCACCGACGCGCGGCGGTGATCCCGCAATGACGTTGCGCCGCCTGTTACTGTCTGGCTTGGGATGGGACGGCCGCAATACCTTACCTCCCTCCGCTTTTGAGGCTGTGAGGAAACTGCTCCGCGGTAGATTGTTCATTCCGGGATGCCCAACGGGGCCGGCCCGGAACCCATGAACACCGCGTTTCGGGCATATATTCGCGGGCCGGTGTTCATAGGTTCCGGGCTCGCGGGCCGTGCCCGCGCCCCGGCATGACGGATCTGCTGTCTTTTAACGAGTTTTTTCGCGTTAGTGAGGGCCAAGGGGCTGATCTATCATAATTCTTTTCAAATCCGGCGCTAAAACCCACGTCGGCGGCGGATCTTCCGCCCGTACTCCCGTCAGACGCCGAGATAGCGGTGCAGGCTCTCCGGCCGGCTGCGCGCCGACTGCGCCGTCATTTCGTCGACGATGTGCCCGTTGTTGAGGACATAGAGGCGGTCGGCGAGGCTGAGCGCCGCCGACACGTTCTGCTCGACCAACACGATCGTCTGGCCGGCCTCGGCGAGCGCGCGGCAGGTGGCGAGCAGGTCGCGCACGATGATCGGCGCCAGCCCCTCGAACGGCTCGTCGAGCAACAGGATTTTCGGCACGCGCACCAACGCGCGGGCAATCGCCAGCATTTGCTGCTCGCCGCCCGAGAGGTCGGTGCCGCGATTGCGCCGGCGCTCGCGCAGCCGGGGAAACGTCTCCCATACCCGCTCGAGCGGCCAGCGCGGTTTCGCCGTCAGCCCGGCCAGGACCAGATTGTCCTCGACGCTGAGGCTGCCGAAAATGCGGCGGTCCTCCGGCACCAGCTGCAGCCCGAGCGCTGCGATCGCGTGCGGGGCCAAGCCCTGGGTCGGCATGCCGTCGACCGCGATTTGGCCGGAGCGCGGGCGCACGACCCCGATCAGGCTTTTCAACGTTGTGCTTTTGCCCGCACCGTTGCGGCCGAGAAGGCCGACGACCTCGTTGCGCTCGACCCGCAGCGACACGTCGAACAGGATATGGCTGTCGCCATAGTAGCTGTTGATGCGGTCGATTTCGAGCAGTGCGCTCACGCGGCCGCCACCCCGCCGAGATAGGCTTCCTGGACCAAGCTGCTGCGCTGGATTTCGGCCGGCGTGCCTTCGGCGAGGACGGCGCCCTCGTGCAGCACGGTGATCCGTTCGGCCAACTCGAAGAGCGCCTCCATGTCGTGCTCGACGACAATCAGGGTGCGTCCGTGGCGGATGTTTTTGAGGAGCTGCACCGTCTCGACGCGCTCGGCTGGGCTCATTCCCGCGAGCGGCTCGTCGAGCAGCAGCAGCGACGGCGAGCCGGCGAGCGCCAGCGCGATCTCCAGCCGGCGCTTTTCGCCATAGGCAAGTGCGGCCACCGGCGTTTGGGCCCGCTCGCCGAGTGCGACCAGGGCCAAGGTGCTCTCGACCTGCATGGTCAGCCCGGCGACCCGGTCGATGCGCCGCAACAGGTCGAGGCGGAAGGTGCCGCGGCGCTCGCCAAGAGCCGCGATCACAACGTTTTCGCGCACCGTCAGGCGGTTAAAGAGCTGGTTGACCTGATAGCTTTTGGTCAGGCCGAGCTGGCACACCCGGGCTACATCCATGCCGGTAATGTCGCGGCCATGGAAAATTATATGCCCGGCGGTCGGCGCCAGCTCGCACGTCAGCATCTTGAACAATGTGCTCTTCCCGGCGCCATTGGGACCGATAATGCCGCGCAATTCGCCGGCCGCGACCGACAGGTCGAGGTCGCGGTTCGCGACCAGTCCGCCAAATGATTTGGTCAGGCGGCGGGCTTCCAAGGCCGGGCCGGAGAACGCAAGCTCGCGGCGGCGGCGCGGCGGCCCGATAGCGGCAAGCGGCGCCGGCGCGGTTTCAATTGGCGCAGCCGCCGGGCCGAGCCGGTCGGAGCGGGTACCGAGCAGCCCTGGCAGCCGCAAGAGATCCTGCACGCCGCCGATCAGGCCGCGGCGCAGAAAGCAGACCAGCAGCACAAAAACCAGACCCAGGACCAATTTCCAGGTGCTGCCGAGCCCGATCACCGCCTGCAGGAAATCGCGCAAGTAGAGCCAGACCGCGGCACCCAGCAATGGGCCGAACAACGTGCCCGGCCCGCCGATCGCGGTTTGCATCACCAATTGCCCGGAGGTCGCAAAGGTGAAGGCGTCGGGCGGCATAAAGCCCTGCAGCACGCCGAGCAGTCCGCCGGCGAAGCCGGCATAAGCCGCGGCGACGACAAACGCGGTCAGCTTGTAAAGCCCGACCGCATGGCCGACTGCGCATGCCCGCACCGGGTTGTCGCGGATCGCGGTCAGGACGGCGCCGACCGGCGAGCGCACGATCCTGAGCGCGATCACGATGCCGACGAAGTAGCAGGCGGCGAGAAATCCGTACATCGACCAGCCGGTGCCGACCTGGTAGACGAAACCCCCGACCGCCAATCTCGGGGCGGGCACGCCGGGGAGCCCGTTCTCGCCGCCGGTCCAGGCGGAGAGCGGCGAGTTCTCGGCGAAGAAAAACGTCTCGGCGATCGCCACGGTGATCATCGCGAAGTAGATGCCGGTGCGGCGCAGCGCGACCGCGCCGACGAGGACACCGGCCAGCATTGCCCCGATCGTGCCGAGGACGAGGGCCGCCGGCACGTCCGACACCAGATTGTTGGTCAAAAGATAGGCGGCGACAAAACCGCCGGTGCCGTAAAACGCCGACTGCCCGAACGACAACAGGCCGGTGTAGCCGAACAATATGTCGAAGCCGACCCCGAACAGCCCCCAGACCAGAATCTCGTTGACCGTGTCGGGGGCAAAGCCGAGCCAAGGCAGCACAAACGGGGCCGCGACAAGGGCCGCCGCGGTCAGCGCCTCGGTCACAAACCGGCGGTGACGCATCGCACCCGAGCGCTCAATACCGGCGGCTCAACCCGGGCTGCTCAATCGCGGCCGCGCTGGCCGAGCAGGCCTTGCGGACGCAGCAGCAGCACCAGCGTCATCACCACGAACAGCATGACCTCGGAGTAGCTCGGGTCGACCATCGAGGTCAGGCTCAGAATTTCGCCCGCAACGAGCCCGCCGAGGATGGCGCCCGGAAACGACCCGACACCGCCGATGACGATCACGACAAAAGTCTGCACCAGGATGCCATCGCCCATGTCGGGGGTCAGCGACACTACCGGCGCGTTGACGATGCCGGCGAATCCCGCCGCCATGGCACCAATGCCGAAAACCAGCATGAAGACGCGATCGACGTTGATGCCGAGCATGCTGACCATTGTCGAATCCTCGATCCCGGCGCGCACGATCATGCCGAGCCGGGTGCGGTAGAGGACGACGTAGAGCACAGCGAGGGCCGCAGCAACGATCGCCAGCACGACGATCCGGTAGGTCGGGTAGATCAGAAATCCAATCGCGGTGACGCCGGCGGCCCAGTCGGGCGGCGGGACGGTGCGCGACAGGCCGCCAAAGCCGAGCCGCACCAATTCGACGATGACGATGCCGATCCCGAACGTGACCAGGATCTGGTCTTCCGGCGGGCGCTGGTAAAAGCGCCGGATCACGACGACTTCCATGACCCCGCCGACGACCACCAGAAAGAGCGCGCCGGCGACCACGGCGAGGGCAAACGACCCGGTCGCCTGAAACGCGGCCCACCCGGCATAGCCGCCGAGCATGAACATCGCACCATGCGCGAGGTTCAGCACGCCGAGGGTGCCGTAGATGATCGTCAGCCCCGAAGCGATCAGCGCCAGCAAGGCGCCCGAGGCCAGCCCGTTGAACAGCTGCGAGATGAAATTGGGCCAGGTGATCATTTGGTTGTGAGTGCTTAGCCGAGCGCGCAGCCGCGGCGTCGGGCGGAACCCGGCGCGCGCCGACCGGCCCGCCGCGGCGTCAGGTGTAAGGGCCGAGCTTGCAGCCAAAGGCGCCAGGCGCCTGCATCAACCCGGCGCCGGGGACGACCTCCTCGACCTCCCAGTAATCGTCCGGCGACTTCATCGCGGCGGGCTCCTTGCCGCGGACGATGGTCACCGGCCGCACCAGCTGATGGTCCTCGGCGCGAAAATAAACGTCGCCGACGGTCGAGTCGTTGTGATGGCCCGCCTCATAGGACTTGATTACCGCCGGCGGGTAAAAGGTGCCGGCGCGCTCGACCGCGTCCGCCCACAAGGCAAACTGCATATACGAGTTGTTGGCGCCCCATTCGGGCTTGTAGCCGTATTTCTGGTTGAACGCGGTCACGAACATCTTGGCGAGCGGATACTTGTCTTCGAGAGTCCACCAGAAATCGGTGGCGGCATAGACGCCGGCCATGATTTGCGGCCCGACCTCCTTGGTCAGGAACGGCACCTGGTAGGGGATCACCAGCTTCATTTTCGGCAGGATGCCAAAATGCTGTGCCTGCTCGATCGACAGCACCGCGTCGTGCCCCCAATTGACGTTGAGCAGCACGTCGGCGCCGGAATTGGCGATGTTGAGCAGATAGGAGCTGTAATCGGGCGCTCCCAACGGCGCCACCTGGTTGGTGACCATCGTCCAGCCGCCGTTTTTGCCGAGGTAGTCCTGCATCGAATGCTGGACGGTGTGGCCATAGGTGTAGTCCGGCGTCAGATAGGCGGCCTTTTTGTCGCGGCCGAGCGCCTTGATCAGCACCGGCCCGAGCGCCGCGGCGGCGGTCTGGCCGTAGAAGCACTGGCGGAAGCCGTAGCGCACGCAGTCCTTGCCGGTGGTGTCGTTGGACCCGGTGATGCCGGTCACATAAAGCACCTTTTCGCGCTGCGCAAATTTGTTCAGCGCCACCGCGACTGCGCTCGAGGTCGAGCCG
This sequence comes from uncultured Alphaproteobacteria bacterium, assembly GCA_963712825.1. Lineage (GTDB taxonomy): Bacteria > Pseudomonadota > Alphaproteobacteria > ATCC43930 > CGMCC-115725 > AP-15. The sequence goes on along the minus strand of CAVQJP010000016.1, from coordinate 486,212 downwards.
GTGATCAGCACCGCCTTGTTGTCGTTGATGAAACGAGACTGCTCCTGGACCGCGGTATTGGGGTTGGCCTCGGAATCGGCGACCCCGTATTTGACCTCCTTGCCGAGCACGCCTTTTGTCGTTTTCGGCGAGATCGCTTTTATCAGCGGGTTGCCGTTGTTGATGTGCTCGACCGCGAGCATGTATCCCTTGAGCTCGTCCTCGCCCTGGACCGCGTAGGTGCCGGTGCGCGGCACGCTGATGCCGATAAACACCGAGTTGCCCGACGAGCCCGCTGGCCAGGTCCCGATCGGCGGCTGGTCTTCGGCACGGGCGAAGCGCGGCAGGGTCGAGGCGGCGATCAGTCCGCTGCCGGCCCGCAGCAGACCGCGCCGGGTCAGCCGGGCGGATCTGGAAAGCTCCATCTCGTCTCCTTCCCATCGGGCCTTTATTGGCGGTCCGTCCCGAAATCCGGTCGAACTCGGCGCCACCGGCGCTCGTCGGCCGAGCATCTCGGTGGCACGCCCGCACCAGCCCTTGGCGCGAACGGCCCGCGAACCTAGCCGCGCGGTGTTTGCTTGGCAAGGCGACGATCAATCCGGCGCCGGCGCACCCTGAATTTTTAGCTAATTACTGTTGTGCGCGCCGCTAGGGGCGCACCGGTTCCCGTCGGCATTTTGCGCGACAACAGCAGTGGGGTAAAGCGTTTAGCTCGCTTTACGCCACCGTATCCCCATAAAACGCGGGAATCGCCATGGCTCCGGGTAGAGGGCTTGCACCTCTGCGGGCGGCATTGGTTCCGCAAGGGCCTCTAGTTTGAAACCTTTCTCCTCAAATACGGTCACGTATTGTTCGAGTGGCCGGTGAATGTGGGTGGTCTTAATGTCCGTCTTACGTTTTGAAATTTTGAACGGAGCTTCAATGAAAATCTCGGCGTAATATTGAAACCATGCTTTTTTTTCATATCCCCAGTACGCCGACCAAAACCAGGGGTGGGTTAAAACAGCGACGAATTGCGCACCAGGGGGCAGCAGAGATGCAAGAGCATTAGCAAATCCACGAAGATCGGGTGCCGTCATGAGCGTCATCAAGGCTACCGCGGCTGTAATCGGCTCGTTCCCAATGTAAGTCGCTGCTTCCTCGAGTGCCGCCTCAATGAAGCGCACATTTCGCGCCGAGGAGCAGACTCTTCGCGCCACGTCAATGCTGGCCCGTGACGGCTCTATCGCTATGACCTTCCCTGCAACGGCAGCGAGTTTAATGGTAAAATCCCCCGTGCCAGCGCCAATGTCTATAACCCGAGTGTAGTCCGCGTCTTGAAGCAGGCTCCAGGTTAGTGGGACAGTTACGTATTCGAAGCTTACATCCTCCCCAGAGGCGATTTGGCGATGGCGCTCTTCTGCCAACCGGTCCCATTCTAATGTGAGTGTTGCGCCACTTTTAGCGGGGCGCGGCTTAACCTTATTCATCGGATCGGCCGAACCGAAGCGCCCGAACCAGATTGACAAGATCTGCGGCTAAGTGAAAAGCTGGATGCTCGCCGCCACTAAACTCATCGATAACATGGGTATCTCCAACGGCGCGTCCAACCGCGAGCCGAGATCCATCCCTACCAAAAAAGGCTATGGTGAAACGCGATGCAGGGGATTCGAGAAGCTTTGAACCATATGCACAAACTTCAGCCCCGGCCTCTGATAATTCCTCAGCGAGCTGATTTAGCTCCGGCAAACAAAGGATTAGCTCGCTGCGCTGCGCTTTCTCAGTCAACAGATTTCGGGTTTCTCGGTTTTGTGCCCAACTCATGTCGCGCGTCCAGATCGCTACCCTTCCACCAGGTTCAATCCAATCGCGCATATATTTTTTTATCCCATCCACATCACTCTTGGCGAACACTCTGTGATGTTTGTAAGCTGAGAATTCCAGGAAAATAAGGAAGACTAAGCAGAACACGGCAAAGACTAGTAAACCAACTACCCATGACGGCAGGTCCCTCGGGGAAGGGATGAAGTATGCAAGTGGTCCCGACAATGATGCAACAAAGGACACAAGCGCGAGGAGTTTCCAAACCAATTCGTCCCATGCTCTCGACCACGCGCGAAACCGCATCATTGAGGGCTTCACCATCAGAGGAGCAGACTACGGAGGTGCGGGGCGCTCGCCGAGGTGGTGTAGGCAGCGGTCGATCCACAGCTTGGTCAGCTTTTCCTGGGCGCCGTTTTGCGACAGGCGGCGGTGCAATGCCGCGAAGTCGACCTGATCCATCTCCTGGTCCTGGTTGAAGCAGGAGAAGACGACGGTCTCGGTGCCGGTCGCCGGATCATAATGGCGCTGCAGGCATTGGGCGCAGATCTCCTTCATCATGCACTGCATCGGCGAGTTGATCGACGCGATCGCGCGATGGCCGGGCCGGAAATAGCGCTTGAGCCGCGCCCGGCGCGCCGCGGCGACCGCGTTCATCATGCCGTCCGAGCCGATCGCGATGATCCGGTCGACCTCCGACAGCGGGATTTCGGTCGGCCCGAGATCGCCGGCGCCGTAGGCGGCGATCGCCTCGACGATGTTGCCGACAAAAGCCCGGTCCTGCGGCCGTCCCGAGGCGAAGCCCGGCGCCTCGTCGCAGCACCACACGACGCTGTCGGCGGCGCGTTCGATGTCCTCGACCTTGTAGCGGTCGGCGATGGTCTTGTAGCCGGCGAAATAAAGGACGCGCGAGCCCTGCGCCCGCAATGCCGCGGCGATCGAGAACAGCACCGCGTTGCCGAGCCCGCCGCCGACCAGCAACACCGTCTCGCCCGCGGGGGTTTCGGTCGGGGTCCCGGTCGGCCCCATCAGGATCACCGGCTCGCCGGGGCGTAATAATGCACACAGGTCGGACGAGCCGCCCATTTCAAGAACGATCGTCGACAATAGGCCCCGTTCGCGATCGACCCCGGCGCCGGTCAGCGCCAGCCCCTCCATCGCCAGGGTCGTGCCGTCGACCCGCGGCGCGAGGGTTTCGTAATTCTGCAGCCGGTAGAACTGGCCGGGCTTGAAGGCGCGCGCCGCGATCGGCGCCTTGACCACGATTTCGAGGATTTTGGGCGTGAGGCGAATGACCTCGTGCACCCGCGCGCGCAACCCGTCGTCGAGCAGCACCCGCAGCTCCTCCGGCGACGGCGCCGCGGCCTCGCGGCGCGCCAGGATGCGGCTGACCACCGGGTAGCCCAAGGTGGCGCCCCCCATCGCCTTGACGACATTCCCCGAAAAGCTCGGATGCAGGTCGCCGAAGAAGCTGACGGCGCGGCCGTCGGGACGCAGATGGGTCAGCACCCGCACCGCGCCCGGCTTTGCCACCCGCTCCGGGACGGCCGGGTCGCCGTCCTCGTCGAGCGCCTGAAAATAGCGGCCGTCGAGCACGACATTGTCCGGGTCCTCGCGGGCGAGCACCGTGTTGGGCTGGGTCCCCGCCGCCACCAAGATCGTGCGCGCCGGCAACACCACGGTCTCGCCCGGTCCCTGGTCGAGCGCCGGCGCGGTGCCGCCGACCTCTTCCGCACGATGCCGGGTCAGCTTGAGCGCCGCTGCCTGGCCGAACACCCCGACCTCGACCTCGACCGGGGTCAGCAATTCGGCAAAGCGAATGCCCTCCTCCATCGCCTTTGCCACCTCCTCGTGGTTAAGGGTGTAGCTCGGCGCATCGACGAGGCGACGGCGATAGGCGATCGTCACCCCGCCCCACTCGTTCAGCAGTTCGGCGAGCCGCGGCGCGCGCCCCTCGCGGCGGGCGGCGTCGCGCTCCGCATGCAAGGCGCGGCCATGGGCGATGAATTCGGCGGCGGCCTCGCGCTCGGCGGCGTTCCACTCGCCCCGCACCGTCTCCTCGCCGCGCTCGACGACCAGGGCCTCGTAGCGCGACAGGAACTTCTCGACCTGCACCGGATAATAGGCGAGCGACTCGGTCGCGGTGTCGATCGCGGTCAGCCCGCCGCCGATCACGACCACCGGCAGGCGCACGCTCAAATTGGCGATGCTGTGGGTCTTGGCAGCCCCGGTCAATTGCAACGCCATCAGGAAATCGGAGGCTTGCCTGACCCCCGGCGCCAGATTGTTCGGCATCGGGATCACCGTCGGCCGGCCCGCCCCGGCGCACAAGGCGACGTGGTCGAAACCCAGATCGAACGCGCTGTCGATCGTGATCGTGCCGCCAAACCGCACCCCGCCATACATCGCGAACTGGGCGCGGCGTTCGAGCAGGAGGCGCACGATCTTCAAGAAATTCTTGTCCCAGCGCACCGTGATGCCGTATTCGGCGACGCCGCCAAAGCCGGCCATGACCCGGTCGCCGAGACCCTCGACCAGGCTCGCTGCATCATGGATCGGCGCGAACGGCGCGCGGCTGCCGTCGACGGCGACCCCGGAGATTTCGGCCGGCAACGGCTCGATCTTCAACCCGTCGACCGCGGCGACGAAATGGCCGTCATTGACAAGGTGATGGGCGAGGGTGAACCCGGCCGGGCCGAGACCGACGACGAGCACCTTTTTCCCGGTCTCGGGGCGCGGCAGCGGACGCCGGATGTTGAGCGGGTTCCATCGCGTTAAGAGCGAATAGATTTCGAAGCCCCAGGGCAGGCCAAGGACGTCCTTCAGGGTGCGGGTCTCGACCTGCGGGATGTCGACCGGCTCCTGGCGCTGATAGATGCACGCTTTCATGCAGTCGTTGCAGATGCGGTGGCCGGTGGCAGCGCAGATCGGGTTGTCGACCGCGACGATGGCGAGCGCGCCGAGGCTGTAGCCGCGCGCCTTGACGAGGTTCATCTCCGAGATTTTTTCTTCGAGCGGGCAGCCGGCGAGGGTGACCCCGAAGACGCTCTTTTTGAACGCGCCGTCCTTTTCCCTGAGCCCCTTCGAGCAGCTGTCCTTGCCCTGGTTGTGGCACCAGATGCAGTAATTCGCCTGGTCGAGCGCACCCGTCAGATCGGTGCCCTGGTCGGTCAGCGCAAACCCTTCGCGGTGCCGCCAGTCATCCTCGGGCAGGCGCAGCATCGTGACGCCGTCGCACTCGATGGTCTCGACCGGCACCAGATGGTGCATGTCGAGCCGATGCGGCACCTTAAACAAAACTCCGCGCCGGTGTTTCTCGCGACCGGCGGGCGACAAGGTGGCCCAGGCGGCATAGCGCTGCGCGACATCGAGTGCGGCGGCATTGGCGGCCTCGTCGTCGAGCCAGCGCGCGACGTGCTCGGCGTAGTCCCGCTCCCACTCCCGGAGGCTCTCCGCCGGGCCGCCGCCGGTCAGCGCGTCGAGCTCCGCGGCGAGGGCGGGTCCGTCGAGCGCCGCGGCGCTCTCCGTGCTCACCCCTTTCACCGCGCGGCGCTGCACGAAGAGCCGCTTGACCGAGTAGAGCGGCGCCAACCGCTGGTGGCGTGCCTGCAATGCGCGCGCTTCGGCGGTGATCCCAAAGAGATCGCCAAGGAAATCCTCGACATGCGGCGCGAGATCGACCAGCAGATCCGATTCCCCGGCATGAGCGAGCGCGTCGGGATCGCGCCGCGCCGTCATCAGCCGGTCGTGCAGCCCGACATCGGCCGCCGCGAGATCAGCGACAAACGCGCGGTCGACGCGCACCAGGCCGTCGCGGCTGTAGAGATCGGCAAAAGCGATCCCGAACGAGAGTGACAAATCGTTCATCAAAAATGAATATCCGGCGCAGGCGACAGCGGCAATCCGCGTCCCTCGCTTCTCCCAGGTAGGCAACCCCCTGTCGAGGGAGCTACGACAATTCGCCGCGACAGTGTTGCGCGCCGCCGATCGGCTCGACGGAAAGGGATGTTGGGTCGATCCCGACGGCGATAAAGGACCGGGCACTGAAGGGTTGTCCCCGCGGGGGCGTTTCACCGACCGCCCGTCCTCGGCTAGCCGGTCAGGATTTTGACGCCGACCGCGATCAGCCCGAGGCCGCCCAGGATCTCGGCGAGGCGTCCGCAGCGTGCGCCCAGCACCCGGCCGAGCACGATGCCGAGCGTGGTCATGACAAAGGTCGCGAGCCCGATCGCAAGCGCGGGTGCCACGATCGCGAAACCGAGCAACGCCAGGCTGGCGCCCACCGCCAAGGCGTCGATGCTGGTGCCGACCGCGGTCAGCACCAGGAGCCGGGTCGAGTGCCGCCGCGGCTTTTCCGCGTCGGCGGCGCGGCGCCAGCCGTCATGGACCATCTTGACGCCGATCGCCGCGAGCACGGCAAAGGCGACCCAGCTGCCGACTGCCCCGATCGAAGCGCTGGCGGCCGCACCCGCGGCCCAGCCGGCGACCGGCATCGCCATCTCGACCAGACCGAAGATCAGGCCGCAGCGCAGCGCCTCGCCCAAAGGCGGCCGGTCGAGCGCCGCCCCTTTGCCGAGCGCCGCGGCAAAGGCATCGGCCGACATGCTGAAGGCAATGACGACGATCGCGATCGGGTTCATTGGGGGGGCTTCACCGGGCGAGCACAGTGCGGCCTCCGCAGCCGGCCGGAACAGCCGCGGGCGCGCACTGGTCTCGCCAAGCAGAGGACCGGGCCCAAGCCTTGAGCCTCTGCCGACCGTGCCACGCGCCGCAGCGCGAGCCTGTTGACACGGTCCCGCCCGACGTGGGCGGAAGCTACTCCCCAATCCCGGCGGGCCTACCCCCAGCCGCCGCGTTTGTCAACCGCCGCGGCGCGGCCGCCTTTCCCGGTTTTTCCCGTCGAAGCGGGTTTTCTTGGATTCGGCCCCTCCATGCTGCAAGAAATAACGAGCAAAATAAAGGACGTGAGCGAAATCCCCACGCATCGGCGACGGGAATTTTGGCGGCCCAATCGGGAATTGGAAATCGACCGCGTAAGTTCGCCGTTTTTGAGGCTCGGTTTTTCGCCATTTTCGAATTTCCGCGCCCGCTCGACGGAACTCCTCGATCATCAGTTTCACGATCCGCAGCTCGTCCGCCTCTGGCGCCCGTTTCGCGACCGGGAAGCGAGCCGGCCGGTCGTCCGTTGGTCGATTCCCACGGGCTCAGCCAGTTCTCCCCATCGATCAGGGCGACCGGACCTTCACCTCGCTTACGGCATTCGCCGTGGCGGCCAAACGCCGGTCGAAGCTGATAAAGGTTTCGCAGCCGGATGCCTTGGCCAGATGCAATGCGTCGGCGAAATCCATCCCGTTCTGCGTCCAATCCAATGCCTTGGCGACTGAGGCCGGGTCCTCCAACATGACGCGCGGGAGTCCCGCGAAGGCAATCAGCGCGGCAATGACGCGATCGCGGCTGAACCGATAACCGCGCCGCAGCACCCACTCGGTTTCGAGCAGGACGGTCGTGCAGATATACACATCCTCGCCGTTGATCAGCACGCTCACTTGTGCGAACTGCTCCGGGTGGTCGGCGGTCAGATAGCAGACGATGATATTAGTGTCGACCGCGAGCACGGCGCTGCATTATTTCGGCAGTTATGGCCGCGTCCATCTCTTCCAGCGTCTTGGGCGGCCCGCGATAGGCAAGCATTCCGGCTACATCCTCCGGCCGCGTCGGCGCCAAGACCGGCGCCGGCTTCAGCAGCACGCCCTCGGGTGTCTCTTCCACCACGAGGCGCGTGCCCGCTGCCCAATTCCGACGCTGCCGTATCGCCTTGGGCAGGATGACTTGGCCCTTGGTTGACACTGTGGTCGTCTGCTTTTCAGCGGCTGGCATCGGCAAGCCCTCGGGGTAAGACAGAAGTAAGATCGAGATGCATGGACCGGTGTGCAAGGCCGATTTTCGGTCCCTCAGTCGAAAGCTGGGTGGGCCGATGATTTGCGACCGATGCGGGCAATTGGCCTCGGGGTAGGCGCGGCATCCAAAACTTCCGCCGTCACCAGCAGCACCGGCTCCCAAAGTACGATGCGAATGCGGCAATTGCGTGTTCTTCGCCAACGGCAGCGCAGCGCCGGTACGACTGCGGCATGGCGGTTGCCCGCGAGAAGCGCCTCAATATTCCTTGTAGGGAAGAAATTTGCCGCTCAGCGTCAGCTTGACGCGGTCGCCCTTTTGGTCGGGCTGGCGCTCGATCGCCATGTCGAAATCAATGGCGCTCATGATGCCGTCGCCGAACTCGTCCTGGATCAATTCCTTCCAGGTCGTGCCGTAGACCTGCACCAATTCGTAAAAGCGGTAGATCAACGGGTCGGTCGGCACCGGGGTCGGCAGCGAGCCGCGATACGGGATCTGCTGCAGCAGCGCCTGCTCGTCGGCGTCGAGACCGAAGAGCGCGGCGGCGCGCTCGGCCTGCTCGGGGCGCAATTTCATCTGGCCCATCATCGCCGCGGTCAGATAGACCGCCGAGCCGCCGCCGATCTCGGCGACGACCGTCTTCCAGCTCAGCCCCTTGGCGCGCTTGATCGCGATAATCTTTTGGGTCAGCTCGTCACGGGTCATCGGCGCCTCCATCGGGTTCGGGTTATCCTCGCAACCGAGCAACCGGCATGCCAATCCAGCCACCGCCTCTGCAATCTCCGCTATAGTCTAATTTCCGCCCGTGTGATCTCAGCCCGCGAAGTTCAGCCCGCTCGGCGCTTTGGTGCGGACGCGCACGGCCGAATTCGGACAATTCCGCGAACCGACGCCGACAATTTCCGAGGAGCCTCGTCATGACCAGCCCGGATCGCCCAAACATTATTTTTATTGTCGTCGACGATTGCGGCTATGCCGATCTCGGCTGCACCGGGCAGGCCGGCTACCGCACCCCGGCGCTCGACCGGCTTGCCGGCGAGGGGGTCCGGTTTACCCAGGCCTACGCCAACGCGCCCTTATGCACCAACACGCGGGTCGCGATGATCACCGGGCGCTACCAGTACCGCCTGAAGCTCGGTCTTGTCGAGCCGCTGCGCCCGGCCAACCGCGACGAGCCCGAAATGGGCATTCCGCCGGGCTTTCCGACCCTGCCGGCGCTGCTGCGGGGGGCCGGCTACCGCACCGCGCTTCTGGGCAAATGGCATCTCGGGTTCTTGCCGAAATACGGCCCGTTGAAGAGCGGCTACGACGAATTCTTTGGCATCATGGGCGGCTACACCGGGTACTACACGCATAAGGGGGAGAACGGCGAGCCCGATCTGTACGAAGGCGAATTGCCGGTCGAGCGGGCCGGCTACGTCACCGACCTGTTGAGCGAGCGCGCCGCCGCGTTTGTCGAAGCCGCTGCCGCCGGGTCCGCCCCCTATTTCCTCAGCCTGCATTACAACGCGCCGCATTGGCCGTGGTCGGCGCCCTCGGTCGAGACGGCGGCGCGCGAGCGCGAGCTTGATCGGGCGGAAATCATGGAAGGCGGCAGCCCGCGCATCTATGGCGAGATGATGCAGATTCTCGATGCCGGGATCGGCCGGGTTATCGACGCGGTCCGGCGCTCTCGTGAGGACACGCTGGTGCTGTTCACCAGCGACAATGGCGGCGAGCGGTATTCGAACATCTGGCCCTTTGTCGGCCGCAAATGGGACCTCTTGGAGGGCGGCCTGCGGGTGCCGCAGATCGTCTGGTGGCCGGGGCATGTCGAAGCGGGCAAGGTGACCGAGCAGGTGTCCATCACGATGGATTTGAGCGCGAGCTGCCTCGCCGCCGCCGGTGTGGCGGCCGATGCCGCCCACCCGCTCGACGGGCGGGATCTGCTGCCGGTGCTGACCGGCCGGGCAGCGGCCGGCGAGCGCACCCTCTACTGGCGAATGGCGAACCGCAACCAGCGGGCGGTCCGCCGCGGCGACTGGAAATACCTCAAGGTCCGGGACCGGGAATTTCTGTTCAACCTCGGCTGGGACCCGCGCGAGCGCGGCGACATGGCGCGCAAGCGCCCGGATCTGCTCGCCGAATTGCGCCGCCTTTGGGAAGACTGGAACCAGGAAATGCTGCCGGTTCCCGACACCATGATCCCGCCCTTGTCCAATTTGCAGGAAATGCTGTGGTAGCCCGTCACGGATCTAGCGGTTCTGACTGGATCAAACCGCCCATTTGGCAGTTGCGACCCGCCGGGACGCAATCCCGGCTGCTGAGCCTGGTCCGGTTGGGATTGCCGCGTCGCTGTGCTCCTCGCAATAACGCTGGCGTAACCTGGTCGGCGCCAGCGCAGCCGGCGGGGGGTGCTACCAGGCGATGGTCAGGCGGCCGTCGCGCATTTCATAGCTGCGCAAGCGGGAGAGAAAGCTGATCCCGAGCAGCGACACGTTCAGGTTTTCGACGACTGCGCCGTGGACGTCGCCGACCGCCAGCTGGCCGAGCCGGATTTCGCGCAGCGTGACCGGCGCCATGCGGACGACGCCGTTGGCGGTGCTGGCGCGCGCGTCAAAGGCGAGCCGGCCCGGGTTGAGGCCGGCGGCGCGCGCATCAGCCGGGGTCAGGACGACGAGGCTCGCCCCGGTGTCGACGAGAAACCGCACCGGCGCGCCGTTGACGATGGCGTCGAGCAGGACGTGACCGCGCGCGTCGACCGGGTAGACCAGGGTGTTGACCGCCGCGGCAGGCTCGGCTGCGGGCGGCGAGGCAGCGCCGACAACGATTTCGGACGGCGCCCGACCCGGCAACGGCAGCCAGCCGGCGCCCTTTGTCGCCGCGGCCCACAGGACGGCAACGGCGCACCACACCAGCACCCAGCGCAGCGCCCACCCGATCATGCCGCCGCCCGACGAGTTCCTCGCCGCACTATGCGGCGGCGCGGTTACTTCGCGGTAAAGGCGACGGGATTCCCGCGTTATTCAGCGGCCGGCGGCGCGTCAGGGTAGCTCGCCGCCCCCCAGCGGCGCGGGCCTATCTGGCGAAGATCGGATTCGCTGCCCCACCGGTCCCAGCCCGGCCGCGACGAGCGCGCGAACATTTCGAGGTACGGCCCTTCGCACAGATGCTCGATGCGCTCATAGGCCTCGTCGGGCTTGCGGCTGTGCTCGCGGCGCGGCGAGACGATCAGCTTGCGCACGTCGGCGCGGCGACGCTTGGGGTGGCCGCGGGTCGCGAGCAGACACAGCTCGGGGTTGGCGCGGGTCCAAAAGCCGAGCCCGGTGAAAAAGCTGGCTTCGGTAAAAACCGGCGCGGCATTGCGCTTGTTCAGCTTGGCCCAGTAAAACCCAACGGTCTTGTAGGTAAAGCCCCAGGCGCGGATCACGTCGAAAGCGGTCGGCAGCAACGGGTCGGTCGTCCACAGCAGCAGCACGCAATCGTCAGCGGCCCAGTCGGCCACCGGCAGCGTCTTGATGTCGTCGAGCGACATGCAGTCGTAATAGGCCTCGGCGCTGCGCCCCTTGCCCTTGCGCGAATAGGTCGCGAAGGTCCAGGGCGGGTCGGCATAGATCAAGCGGTAACGATCGAGGCTCGGCGGCGCGGTCATTCACCCCCCGGCGCGCAGGTCGCAACCATGGTCGCGTTATGGGCGGGTCGGGTCAATCGAGCCGAGGGCCGGCTCAGCGCTCGTCGCTGCCGTCGTCGGGCGGCTCGTCGGTTTCGATGCGGTAATTGCCTTTGAGCCAGCGGCCGAGGTCGATCTGGGCGCAGCGCGCCGAGCAGAACGGCCGGTGCCGCGAAGTGGCGGGCTTGCCGCAGATCGGGCACGGGCGCGGCGGCAGAATCGGCGAATCGTCCATGATTTTGGGGATATAATCAGAGCGGGGCGATTTGGAACCGGTCGCGGCCGAGGCTGGCATCGACGGTGACGAGGACGGCCCGGCCAAGCCGCTCCTCGACGGCGCGCAATGCGTCGGCGGCCTCGCCGCAGAGCGCCGCGGCGACATCGGGGGCGACGCTCAGCCGCCAGCGGTGCGCCGGTTGCGCCCGCGCCTCGCGCCGCAGAGCGCGCAAGGCCTGATGCGCGATGGTCGCGGCAGTCTTGACCAAAACGCCGCCCGGCGCCGGCTCCAGCAAGCCTTCGGCCAGTGGGCGCACGCGCCGCCGCCGCACCAGCTCGAAATGGCCGAGCCGGGTCCAGCCGAGGCATTGCGGCTCAAGCGGGTCGGCGGCGAGCGCGCGGACCAGGGTCGTGCGCACCCGCTCGCGCGCGCCGCGGTCGTCGAGGCCGACAAAATCGACGACGACGGCGCCGGCAAGACTGCGCAGCCTGATCTGCCGGGCGATTTCTTCGGCGGCGGCAAGGTCGACCGCGAGCGCGGTCCGCTCGGGCGACCCGGTCTCGGGCGTGCCGCTGTCGACGTCGACCAGCACCGCCGCGCGGGTCGGCTCGACATGGACCCTGCCGCCGCCGGCGAGCGCCACGCTCGGCGACAGGGCCTCGTCGACGAGCGCGTCGAGGTCGACCGGCCAGTCCGCCGCCGTGAGATGCGATACCGCGGCGCCGGCGAAGGCGGCGCGGGTTTCAGGAATGGCGGCGGGGTCGTCGACGAGGATGTGCTCGACCGCCGGAAATACGCCGGCGAGCGCAGCGGCGCGGGTCGCGGCCGGATGGAGACGCATCGGCGGAACGACGTGCGCGGCAGTTTCGGCGATGGCGTCGAGGCGGGCACGCAAGGTCTGCGCCTCGGCGACAAGCGCTGCGATCGGCGCAGATTGCAGGACGCGAAGCCCGACCGCCGTTTGCGTGGAAGGCCCCTCGCCCCGGCCTTCTCCAAGCAAGCGGGACGAGGGAGAGATCTCCGCCGCGGGGGGCGGGCGCGTGGTGGCGATGGCAGCGCGCAGAAGCGCCTGATCCTCCGGGGCGAAGGCTTCGGCGCCGCGGAGACCTGGCCGGCCCGCAACCAGCTCGATCAGCCGGCCGCGCAGCGCCACCGCGGTCGAAAGCCGGGCCGCCTTGCCGCCCTGCGCCTCGCGGCGGATCTGGACGAGGACGCGCTCGCCCTCGGCGAGACGGCGGCGGCGCGGGAAAATCTCGCTTTGCGGCAGAAAGCCCGGGCGCTCGCCGCCGACATCCGCCAGTGCCGCGCCGAGCGCCGGCAGCAGCCGCACGACACGGCCAAGGTGAATGCTGGCGAGCTCGGCGCCGTCGCCGCGCTCGACCCGCAGCTCGACCGGGCGGCCGTCTTCAAGCAGCGCCGCCCGCCACTCGCCGGGGCCGGCCGAGATTACGAGCTCGCGGCGCATCGCGGGCGGTAGCCGCGGCCGGCCAGGAGCTGTGCCGTCTCGAACAACGGCAGCCCGACGACATTCGAGTAGGAGCCGGAGACAAACCGGATCAACGCCGCGGCGCGGCCCTGGATCGCATAGCCGCCGGCCTTGCCGCGCCATTCGCCACTCGCGAGATAGGCGGCAAGCTCGTCGGCGCTGAGGCGCTTGAACGCGACCTGGGTGTCGACCCGGCGGATTGCGACCCGGCCGTCGGGGCCGGAGAGGGCGACGCCGGAATGCACCCGGTGGCGGCGGCCCGACAACAAGTCGAGGCAGCGGCGCGCGCTCGGCTCGTCGGCGGGCTTTGGCAAGATGCGCCGGCCGCAGGCGACGACGGTGTCGGCGGCGAGGACAAAAGCGCCGGGGTGCCGCGGCATCACCCGCAGCAGCTTCTCGCGGGCGAGGCGCAGCGCATGAGCCGGCGGCAGCTCGCCGCGCCGCGGGGTCTCGTCGATGTCGGCCGGGTCGACCAGATCGGGGACGACGCCGATCTGCGCCAGCAATTCCAGCCGTCGCGGCGAGGCCGACGCCAGCACCAGCAGCGCCGCCGTCACCGCACCCTCACCCCCGCAGATGCAGCACGCAGATCAACGTGAACAGCCGCCGGGCGGTGGCATGGTCGATCGCGACCTTGTCGGCGAGCCGCTCGGTCAGCAATGCCGAGCCCTCGTCGTGCAACCCGCGCCGGCCCATGTCGATCGCCTCGACCTGGCCGAGGCGGGCGCCGCGGACCGCCTCGTAATAGCTCTCGCAGACGATGAAGTAGTCCTTGACGATGCGGCGAAAGGGCGCGAGCGGCAGCACCACGGCTTCGCTCGAGCCGTCCGCCGCCGAACGGATGTCGAGGGTCAGCCGGTTTTCCTCGATCGCCAGGTGCAGGTCGAACGGGCCGCGGCGGCCCGAAACCGGCGCAAACGAATTCTCTTCCAGGAGGTCGGCGATCGCGGTCGCGCGCTCGTGCTCGATGTCGGCGTTGCGGCGCACAACGGTGTGCTCGTCAAGCGTGATCGCGGCGATCCGCTGGTCGTCCCCGGCATCGTCGCCGAATTCGGCCATCGCAGGTCGGCTCAGCTCGCGTTGCGGCGGTCGAGGCGAACCGACAAGGACAGCGCGTGCGCCGCGAGCCCCTCGGCCGCGGCAAGCCGGATCGCCGCCGGTCCCAGCGCTTCGAGGCTCGCCTCGTCGCAGCGCACGAGCGAGCTGCGCTTCATAAAGTCGAGGACGCCGAGCCCGGAGGCAAACCGCGCGCTGCGCGCCGTCGGCAGCACGTGGTTGGGGCCGGCGATGTAGTCGCCGATCGCCTCGGGCGCCCAGCGGCCGAGAAAGATCGCCCCGGCATGGCGGACTTGTGCCGCCAGGGCGTCGGCGTCGTCGAGTGCCAGCTCGAGATGCTCGGGGGCGATCCGGTCGATCAAGGCCGGCGCCTCGCCCCAATCGGCGACGATCACGATCGCGCCGTTCGCCTCCCAGCTCGCGCGCGCGATCCCGGCGCGCGGCAGCTGCACCAGATGACGCTCGACCGCCGCCGCGACCGCCGCGGCGAACGCGCCGTCGTCGGTCATCAGGATCGCCTGCGCCGCGGTGTCGTGCTCCGCCTGCGACAACAGGTCGGCGGCGATCCAAGCGGGGTCGTTGCCGGCGTCGGCGACGACCAGGATCTCCGACGGCCCGGCGATCATGTCGATGCCGACGCGGCCGAAGACGCGCCGCTTTGCCGCCGCGACATAGGCGTTGCCGGGGCCGACGATCTTGTCGACCGGGGCGATCGTCGCGGTGCCGTAGGCCAGCGCCGCCACCGCCTGGGCCCCGCCGACCCGGTAGATTTCGTCGATTTCGAGGAGTTGCGCCGCGGCGAGCACCAACGGGTTCAGCACGCCGCCCGGCGCCGGCACGGTCATGACCAGACGCCCGACGCCGGCCACCCGCGCCGGGATCGCGTTCATCAGCACCGAGGAGGGATAGGAAGCGGTGCCGCCCGGCACATACAGTCCGACCGCGTCAACCGGCCGCCAGCGCGCCGCGAGCCGCACCCCGAGCGGGTCGACGTAATCGATCTCGGCCGGCAACTGGCGGCGGTGAAAGCTGTCGATGCGCGCGGCGGCGAGCCGCAGCGCTGCGACCGTCTCGGCCGGGGCGGCGGCAGCGCCCTCGGCGATTTCGCGCGGCGACAGGCGCAGCCCGAGCGTCCGCAAATCCACCTTGTCGAACCGGCGGGTGCAGTCGAAGAGCGCGTCGTCGCCGCGGCGCACGACATCCTCGATGATCGCCGCGACCGCGGCCTCGACATCGGCGGGGGTGTCGCGGTTGGCTTCGACCAGCCGGGTGAAGGCCGCCGCGAAATCGGGGTCGCGGGTCGACAGGGTCAGCGGCATCGGCTTTCCCCTTCGACTGCGGCGCGGAAGCGGTCGACCCAGCCGCCGACTTCCTCCGGCCGAGTCTTCAGCGCCGGGCGGTTGACGATCAGGCGCGAGCTGACCTCGGCGATGCATTCGACCTCGGCGAGCCCGTTCGCCTTCAACGTGGCGCCGGTCTGGACCAGGTCGACGATGTGCCGGCACAGGCCGAGGCGCGGCGCCAGCTCGATCGCACCGTTGAGCTTGATGCACTCGGCCTGGATGCCGCGGGCGGCGAAGTGGCGGCGGGTGATCTCGGGATATTTGGTCGCGACCCGGATATGGCTCGGCCGGGTGTCGTCCTGGCGTGCGACCCAGTCGGCGGTGGCCGCGACCGCGATCCGGCAATGCCCGACATCGAGGTCGAGCGGCGCGTAGATCTCGGTGTAATCGAACTCCATCAGCACGTCGTTGCCGGCGACGCCGAGCTGGGCGGCGCCGAAGGCGACAAAGGTCGCGGCGTCAAAGCTGCGCACCCGGATGATGTCGAGACCGGGATCGCTGGTCGCAAAGCGCAGCCGGCGCGAATCCGGGTCGGCAAAGGCGGGCTCGGGCTCGACCCCGACATGGCGCAGCAACGGCATCACCTCGGCGAGGATGCGGCCGTTGGGCAAGGCCAGGATCAGACGGTCGTCGCGCGCGCCGGTCACCGCGGCTCGTCCTCGTCCTCGTCGTGGCGCGGCCGCCACGGGGTCGGCCACGGCTCGCCGATATCCTTGGCGCGGCACACGATATGGGCGGCATCGAGACGGATTGCGGCGGCGCCGGCGAATTCGAGCAGGATTGGGCTGCCGCCGGCGCCGTCGAGCGCGGTGCGGACCGCCAGCAGGCACAGGATGCGGTCCTCGTCGCCGCGGCGGAACCCGCGATAGGAGACGCCGGCGACCTCGCCAAAGGTCACCGCGCACAGCACGCGCTGATGGCCCTCCTCGCCGGGGCCGGGCCCAAGCCCGCTTTCCCAGCGAAAGCGGTTGGCGACAAAGACAAAGCTCTGCTCGTCGGCGAGATATGCCAGGTCGCGGACCGCGACGAGCGCGTCCTGCAGACAGGCCGACAGCACCGCGAGGTCGTCGGCGTCCTCGGCCCGCAGCTTCAGCGCCGGGCGGTCGTCAGGCGCCATCGCGCAGCCTTTCGATGCGCGCGCCGCAGGCGGAAAGCTTGTCCTCGATCCGCTCATAGCCGCGGTCGAGATGGTAGACGCGGTTGACGACGGTCTCGCCCTCAGCGGCAAGCCCGGCGAGGACCAGCGACACCGAGGCGCGCAGGTCGGTCGCCATGACCGGCGCCCCGGTCAGCCGCGGCACCCCGCGCACCATCGCCGAGGCGCCGTGGACGTTGATGTTGGCGCCCATGCGGGCAAGCTCGGGCACGTGCATAAAGCGGTTTTCAAAGATCGTCTCGGTGATCATCGAGGCGCCCCGCGCGGTCGCCATCAACGCCATGAACTGCGCCTGCAGGTCGGTCGGGTAGCCGGGATAGGGCTCGGTCATCACGTCAACCCCGTCGAGGCTGCCGCCGCGGCGCCGCACGCTGATGCCGCCGGAGCTCGCGGCAACCTCGACCCCGGCATTGTCGAGGACGCGCGCGACCGCGGCGACAAGCCCGAGCCGGGTGCCGGTCAGCTCGACCTCGCCGCCGGTCGCGGCCGCCGCCATCATATAGGTCCCGGTCTCGATCCGGTCGGGGATGATGCGGTGCGCGGCGCCGTGCAGGCGGCCGACGCCGGCGACCCGCAGCCGGTCGCTGCCGATCCCGTCGATCCGCGCGCCCATCGCGACGAGGCATTCGGCGAGGTCGGTGATCTCGGGCTCGCGCGCGGCGTTGACCAGCACGGTTTCGCCTTCGGCCAGGCTCGCCGCCATCAACAGATGCTCGGTGGCGCCGACCGAGACCGACGGAAACACGATTTCGGCACCGCGCAACCCCCTGGGCGCGCGGGCGTCGACGTAACCTTCGCGCAATTCGACCTGGGCGCCGAGCTGGCGCAAGCCGTTGATGTGCAGGTCGATCGGACGGGTGCCGATGGCGCAGCCGCCGGGCAGCGACACCCGCGCCCGCCCGCAGCGCGCCAGCAGCGGCCCCAGCACCAGCACCGAGGCCCGCATCTTGCGCACGAGGTCGTAGGGTGCGGTGGTCGAGGTGATGTGCGCCGCCGACAAATCGAGGTGCCGGCCGCCGGACCCGCGCGCGGCGTCGATCTCGATCGCAACGCCGTGCTGGACGAGCAGGTTCGCCATCGTCGCGATGTCGGCAAGATCGGGGACGTTTTCGAGGGTCAGCGTCTCGGCGGTCAACAGGCTCGCCGCCATCAGCGGCAACGCGGCGTTTTTGGCGCCGCCGATCGCGATCACCCCGGCGAGCGGCACGCCGCCCCTGATGCGGATTCTATCCATTGCCTCGGCTCCCCGCCGCGCCGGCGAATTCGCGGCGGCGACGGGCCATCAATCGGCGGTCGTATCGCCGTGGCCGTTGCTTGTACCGCAGAGCGGTTCGCCGCTCAAGCCGCTGCCGCGCCCGGCTTGCGCGCGCGCCTGCTCCTTGCGCCGGCGCAGATTGGAGCGCAACGCCTCGCCGAGCCGCCGCTCGCGCGCCGCCCGCTCGGCCTGTTTGCGCGGGGAGAAATCCGGGATGTCCTTCATGCGGCGATGCAACAAAAACCCGGCGGCGCTGTCAACCAAAAGCCGGCAGGCCCGTCGCGAAGGGCTGCCCGGCGCGGGCTTAGGCTTCGACCCGCAGGTTCACATAGTTGGACAGGATCGCCGCGACCGCGCGCTTTGCCGCGTACTCGGCCGATTGCTCGGGATAAAGCGCGCGCCAGGCGGCGACACCGGCACGATAGCACTCGACCGAAGGTCGGCCCTGCGACCGCGCCACGGCAAAAGCTCTCAGCGCCGCGTCCTCGGCGGCTTTTGTCGTCGAATTGAGCGTCGGTGAAAGCCCGGTCATCGGCTGCCTGTCCCGTTCGAGTGCACCGCCTTGTTCGCACGGGGAAAACGTGATTCCGCCGACGCCGGTTCCGCGGCGCCGCACCTTGCCAGCCCGCGGCCGGTCGTGTATCTGTTGTCGGCACGCGCAAAGCGGGTTTTGCCCCCGGCGCTGCCGTAGCTCAGTGGTAGAGCACCCCCTTGGTAAGGGGGAGGTCGTAAGTTCAATCCTTACCGGCAGCACCATGATTTCAAGGGCTTCGCGCGGGCCTCACGTACGGCGTCCGACCGCGAGCCAATCCGCCGCGCGGTCGCGATCGGCGGGCTGCACGCGCTGCCGGGACACTCCCGCTTCAGAAACGCGATCCGGGCGGGATCACCGAATCCATGGCGCTTGCGCCGCGACCCAAGCGAGATCGCAACGCGCGACCACAAACAGCGAGACCCGTCAGACGCTGGCCTTGAGCCAGTTCGTCGACGGCGAGGGCGGTCTGCCGCTTGCCGCGGCCGGCAAGCAGCCCGCATGACGAGAGCCGGGTTGACACCCGGCGGAAACGCGCTTTTCTGACTGGAAGCGCGTCGCGGAAAGTCAAGCAACCCGCATCCGGCAAATGGAGAACCATGATGACTGACCGCTTGACACTGACCCGCGCCTTTGAGGGCGCCGGTGTCAAGAGCGACGCCGCCGAGCGCATCGCGACCGAAATCTACGACGCGATCCATGACAACGTCGCGACCAAAACCGACCTGCGCGACCTCGAGCAGAGACTGAAAATCGGGCTCGGCTCGGTGCTCGTCGTTGCCCTCGGGGTGCTGTTCGCAGCGCTGCATTACTGGCCGCCGCATTGAGCAAGACTTCCGTCGCTCCGCGAAAAAATCGCTACCCTGCAAATCGAAAACAACGCCTCAACCAAGTTCCGACTTCGATGACGTGCTTGGCTCGTCAGTCAAATACATCATCGCTATGGGATCGGGATGAAGTCGAAATCCTCGGCCGGCACCGTGTCGAAGAATGCCTTGTGCTCGCTCTGCGGAAACGGCCACAGCACCGGGGTGGGCTGCCGGCTGGTGTACCAGTTCTTGCAGCCGCCGACCCAGACGGTGCCGGGAAAGGCGGTGCCGAGCCGGGCGAGGAATTTCTCGGTCGCAGCGGCGGTCGGGGCCACCGCGGCCCGGCGGGCACGGGCTTCGGCTATCAGCCGCATGATGCCGGCGATCTCCTGGTCGAGTCCCAGCGGCACCGGCACGTTGTTCACCGGGGCGAACGGTCCGTAGAGCGTGAACAGGTTGGGAAAGCCGGGCAGCGCGATGCCGCCATAGGAATAAATCCGTTCCCGCCAGGCTTCGTCGAGCGTCACGCCGTTGAGGCCGGTCACGTTCATCGGGCGCATATAGGCGTGCGCGTCAAAGCCGGTCGCGTAGACGAGCACGTCGAGGTCGACGCGCGTGCCGTCCGCCATGACGACGCCGTCCGGCTCGATATGGTCGATGTCGCCCTTGACGATGTGCGCATTGGGAAGCTGCACGGCGGCGTAATAGTTCTTGTCCGATTTCGGGATGCGGGTGCAGCCGAGATTGTAGTCTGGCGTCAGCTTCTGCTTCAGCTCAGGGTCCTTGATGTGATCGAGATAGGAGCGGTACTCGCGCTCCATCGCCTCGCGCTGCGGCCCGGGCTCGAGGCGCCAGCGGTCGTTTTCGTTGATGAATTGCCACAGCCGGCGCTGCTCGCGGGCGTAGCCGCCGGGCAGCCGCAGCTTGAAGCGCTCGCGCCAGGTCGAATAGGGGTTCTCGCGAATATGAACCCATTGCGCACGGCGGATGAACTGGGTGACCTCGCACCCGGCCCAGGCCAATGCCTCGGTGATCTGCACGCCGCTGGCGCCGCTGCCGATGACGCCCCAGCGCTTATCTTTGTAAGGCACGCTGTGGTCCCAGCGCGCCGAGTGGAATGACGGGCCGGCAAAACACTCGCGGCCCGCGATGTCGGGCAACAGAGGCTTTTGCAGAAAGCCGGTGGCGCAGACGAAAACGTCGGCAACATCCGTGGTGCCGCCGGCGGTTTCAATGTGCCAGCGACCGTCGGTGAAACGGGCCGCGGCGATTTCTTGATTAAAGCGGATGAATTTGGTCAGGCCACGGTCGCCGGCGACCTTTTTGACGTAGGCCAGAATCTCGCTCGCCGGCGCGTATTTGCGCGACCAGCCATAATTGGGCTGGAACGGGAATTCGTATTGGCGCGACAAGACGTCGACAAAGAGGCCGGGAAAGGTGTTGTCGCGCCAGGTGCCGCCTACCTCGCCGGCTTTTTCATAGACGGCGAAATCGACCCGGGCGCGTTTCAGCGTCTCCGCCATGAACAGCCCGGAAACGCCGGCGCCGGCAACGACCACCCGAAATTCTCGATCAGCCATCACCCCTCACAAATCGAATTGCCGAATTGGTCGAATTGCCGAATTGGTCGAATTGCCCAATTCCATACCCGCAAAGTGGAGCAGTCCCGGCACCGTCCGGCTGGCGCCGCGGAGCCGTGTGCCGGTCGGGTCGCCGGACGCCGCCTCGGCCGCTGGCGCCCGGCATGGTTTCCGCCGTCACCCGGCAGGCGCGTGCGCTGCGGCGGCGTAGAAGTCCCGGATCTGGCGGGCGGCGCTCGCGAGGTCGGCGTCGTCCACCTGCAAGGCCACGTCGTCTTCTTCCGCCTGTGCCAGAAGTCCGCGAAAGCGCAGCGGCTTTTCAAAAAACGCGAGCGCGATTTCGAGCGGCTTCTGCCCCTCCTCGACCCACAGCGGCAGCTGCCTGCCGCGCAGGCTCGGACGGATGTGATAGTGGCTGCCGACGCTGAACGGATCAAAGCGCAGCGCCTGCTCCCGCTTGCCCGCGACGGCGACGACGATCGAGGGCCGTTCGATGTCGTCCGGCTCGGGGCGGATCCGGTTGGGGTGGAACATTACCTGCAGATGCGGCCCGGCATCGACGTGATGCCACCCGCTGCCGTCCTCAGGCATGGTCTGCTGCATCCGCTGCGGCTGTGGCTGTGGCTGTTCCGACATCGCTGAGCTCTCCTCTCGCCAGACGTGCATGTCGACACACCGTGTGTCCTGCACCGGGGCCGGCTCGCCCGGCCAATGCCGGCGCGTCGACCGCGGGGTGTGCTCGTGCCGTCTACAACCATCATAGCTGCGTTGCGACCGACATGCAGCCAGGCTGCGCGAGAAGTTTTGGGCATTGCCCGCGCGCGGCTCGATCAGGCCGGGCGGCTACCCTCGCCGCCGACGGCCGCGCCGGCGCGGATGGCACGATGGTTGCGTCTACCAGCGTCTGGCAGTTTAGCGGAGAAGCCGAGCAGTCATGCCTGACCCGTACGAAGCTGACATCCAGGCCCGTTTCGACGCCCCGCTGCGGCTTGGCGACGACGTTCCGGACGTGGCGGCGCTGCATCGGATGCTGCTGCGGCGAACGCATCGGCAATACGCGCCGCGCCCGGTGCCGGAGGGTCTCGTCGCGTTGCTGACGGCGGCGGCGCTGTCGGCCTCGTCGAAATCGGATTTTCAGCAGGCCTCGATCATCCGCGTCCTCGATCCGGACAAGCGCGCCGCCCTCGCCGCGCTGATCCCGGCGATGCCGTGGATCGGCGCCGCACCCTTGTTCTTCGTCTTCTGCGGCGACGCGCGCCGGCTCGAGCGCATCGGCGAGTTGCGCGGCCATCCCGAGCCCAATGGCCGGCTCGAGGGCTTCTTCAACGCTGCCGTCGACGCCGCGCTGGCAATGCAGACCTTCATCCTCGCCGCCGAGGCGACGGGGCTTGGCTGCTGCCCGATCAGCGTGATCCGCAACCACGCCGAGGCCGCGGGCGAGATCCTCGGCCTGCCGGAGAAAGTGTTTCCGGTGGCCGGGCTTTGCGTCGGCTGGCCGGCGCGCGAAGGGCATATGAGCCTGCGCCTGCCCCCGGCGGTGACATTGCACCGCGATCACTACGACGATGCCGCGCTCGCGGAATTGGTCGACGCCTACGACAAGGCTCGCGACCGCCGGCATCGCCTGCCGCGCGAGGAGCAGCGCAATCCGGCGCGGTTCGGCTACACCGATTTCTACGGCTGGTCGGAAGACAAGGCGCGTCAGGCAGCACAACCCGAAGGCGGCGGGTTTGCGCCGTGGCTGCGGCGGCGCGGCTTCAGCTTCGACTG
This sequence comes from uncultured Alphaproteobacteria bacterium, assembly GCA_963712825.1. Lineage (GTDB taxonomy): Bacteria > Pseudomonadota > Alphaproteobacteria > ATCC43930 > CGMCC-115725 > AP-15. Next base: position 463,685 of record CAVQJP010000016.1, on the reverse strand, counting down.
AGGGCAATTTTGACCCAAAGCGCAATCTTGACCGATGGAGAACCGGGCAATGGCCGAGGAGACAAACCCGCCGGCGGGTCGAGCCCCGTGGTGCCGCCGAGTGCTGCTGTTGGCCGGGCTGGCGGCCGCGGGGCTGGTTTCTTCGCTCGCTTCGGCGGCGACGCTCGATGAAATCAAGCAGCGCGGCTACATGGTCGTGGTCACCGAGGACGACTTCCGGCCCTTCGAATTTGTTGAGGACGGCAAGCCCACCGGCTACGACAACGAGCTCCTGGCGAAGTTGCGCAAGTTCGCGCCGTTCAAAATCCAGCAGGAGATCATCCCGTGGACCGGCATTCTGGCCGGGGTCAGCACCGGCAAGTACGACATCGCGATCACTGCCGCGATCATTACCAAAGAACGGCAGCAGTCCCTCGATTTCTCGATGCCGATCGCCGCGGTGACGGATTACTACCTGAAGCGCAAAGACGACGACAGCATCAAGTCGATCAAGGATCTGAGCGGCAAGCCCCTCGGCATCCAGGCGGGCAGCGCGCTCTTGCAGCACCTGCCCCAGCTCAAGGCCAAGCTCGAAAGCATGGGCGGACATCTGGGCGAGGTCGTGCAGTACACCTCCTATCCCGAGGCGTATCAGGACCTGGCGATCGGGCGCACCGACTACGTGATCAACACGCAGGTCAACCTCAACACGATCGTCAACGAAAAACCGGGTGTGTTCGCGATCGGCCAAGCCGTCGCCGCGCCGGCTTATGCCGCCTGGCCGGTCAAGAAAGGCAACACCGAGCTGCTGGCCTTTATCAACAAGTTCCTGGCGCAGGAGCGCGCCAACGGCGACATGCCGGCCTTGCAGAAGAAATGGCTCGGCGGCGCGATGCCTGACATGCCGACCTCTTTCACGGCGCAATACTAAGCATCGCGACGCATGAGCGGCCTTGATTTCCTTGCGATCCTGCGGGGTGCGGCGACGACGGTGTCGTTGTCGTTGTCGGGGATAGCGCTCGGCGTGCCGCTTGGTTTGGCGCTCGCGCTCGTGCGCTGGTCGCGGGTCCCCATCTTGTCGCCGATCATCGCCGTCTACGTCAGCATCATGCGGGCGACGCCGACGGTGACCCTGGCGTTGCTGATTTTCTTCGCGCTGCCCAATGCCGGGATCGAGATCGACCCGGTTCCGGCTGCGATCCTGACGCTGATGCTCAACACCGCCGCCTTCAATTGCGAGATTTGGCGCGCGGGTCTGCTCGATTTTCCGCGCGAGCAGCTCGACGCGTCGGTCTCGTTCGGCATGGGCCTGAGATTGCGCTTTCGCCGGATCATCCTGCCGCAGATCGCCCGCACCTGCCTGCCGGCGCTCGTCAACGAGATGAGCCTGCTGATCAAAGCAAGCCCGGCTGTGGCGGTGGTCGGAATTGTCGACGCCACCCGTGCGGCCGTCCGCGTCGGCGCCGACACCTATCGCCCGTTGCCGCCGCTCTTGGTTGCGCTCGTCATCTATGTGGCCATCGTCGCCATTTTTGTGGTTGCCCAGCGCCGGTTCGAGCATCGGGGGTTTGCCGCGGTGGCGACGGCATGATCCACGATTTCGCCGTCACCTGGGCGCATCGCGGGCAGATGCTCGACGGGTTTGTCAACACCGTATGGCTGTCGCTCACGGCCGCGGCGGCGGCCTTTGTCCTCGGCTGCCTCCTGGCGATGGCGCTGATCGCGCGGACGCGGCCGTTAACGCTCGCCGGCCGCTGCTTTGTCGACACGATGCGCTGCGTGCCGTTTCTGCTGTTCGCCTATCTCGTCTATTACGGGCTGCCCTCGATCGGCATCCGCTTCAGCAGCTGGGCCGCTGGGCTTGTCGCCCTGACGCTCTACAACACCGCCTACATGGCGGAATTGCTGCGCGCTGCCTGGACGGCGCTGCCGCGCGAGATGATCGAGGCCGGCCACTCTTTCGGGTTTGTCGGGTTCAACCTGTTCCGCCGCATCGTGCTGCCGCCGGTGATCCTCGCGGCGATCCCGATGATCGGCAACCAGCTGATCCAGATCATCAAGGACAGCGCCTTTCTGACCATCATCACGGTGCCCGAGCTGACGCACGAGGCGAGCTCGATAGAGGCGACGTATTTTGTCCCGTTTGCCGCATTCGTCACCGCAGTGCTGCTTTATTGGGCATTGTGCATGGTGGTCGAGGGGCTGGTGACCGGGGTTGGCCGCATGGCGGAGGCGCGGCGGTGAACGATGCCGTCGCCTGGTGCGGCGCCGAGCCGCCGGTGCTGGAGCTGCGTTCGATCTGCAAGAGCTTCGGCGCCCTCCAGGTGCTGTCCGACATCAGCCTCAAGGTCGCGCGCGGCGAGACGGTTTGCATCGTCGGCCCGTCCGGGTCGGGCAAGTCGACCCTGCTGCGCTGCGTCAACTGGCTGGAAAAGCCCGACAGCGGCGCCGTTTTTTTGAGCGGCCGGCGGATCGGCATGAATGCCGGCGGGCATATGGCGATGTCCGACCGGGACCTGGCGCGCATCCGCACGCGGATCGGCATGGTATTTCAGCATTTCGCGCTGTGGCCCCATCTTACGGTGCTGCAGAACGTGATGGAGGCGCCGCTCCACGTCCAGAAGCGCCAGCACGCCGAGGTGCGCGAGGCGGCCGAGGGACTGCTCCACAAGGTCGGGCTGCGGGACAAATGCCACGCCTTTCCGGCCCAGCTTTCGGGCGGCCAGAAGCAGCGCGTCGGGATCGCCCGGGCGCTGGCGGTGCGCCCCGACCTGCTGCTGTTCGACGAGCCGACCAGCGCGCTCGACCCCGAGCTCGTCGGCGAGGTCATCCTCGTCATGCGCGAATTGGCGCGCGACGGCATGACCATGGTCATCGTCACCCACGAGATGGGGTTCGCGCGGGACGCCGCGACGCGGGTCGTCTTTATCGATCGCGGGCAGGTCGTCGAGACCGGCACCCCGGACCAGTTCTTTGCCGCGCCCTCGACCGATCGCGCGCGCCAGTTTCTCCAGCGCTACGCAACCGCCAAGATGACCGCGGTCGCGGCCGCAACCGGCTAGGTGCAGGACCATGACCGACCCCCAACTCCCTCCCGGCGATATTTTGCTCGACGAAGTGGTGGCGCCCGGCCGGCCGTGGGGCCGCCGGATCGGCACGGGCGACATGCTGCGGCTCGTGGATCTCGAGGGCCAGCAGGCGGTGGATTTTCTGTGCTACGACGCCGACGACCCGACCGACCGCTACAATGCGACAAACACGGTCAAGGTCCAGGGCAAGCTGTTTGTCGACAAGGGCACGGTGCTCTACTCCGACCTCGGCAATGCGCTGCTCACGGTGGTCGAGGACACGTGCGGGCAACACGACACGATCTATGGCTGCTGCAGCGAGCCCAACAACTTCCTGCGCTACGGCGTCCGCGGCACCCACAGCTGCTTCGCCAATTTCACCGAGGCGTTGGCGCAGTTCGGGCTCGACCGCACCTACATCGTCGGCAACGTCAATTTTTTTATGAGCGTGCCGGTCGCCGGCGACGGCGCGGCGGTCAATGTCTACGGCCACTCGAAGGCCGGCAACTACGTCGATTTGCGCGCCGAGCGTGATGTGCTTGCGGTGCTGTCGAACTGCCCGCAAATGCACAACCCATGCAACGCCTACAACCCGACGCCGATCCGCGCGACGATCTGGCGACCCAAACCATAGGAAGACGCGATCGTGAGCGCACCGATCTACCACCTGATTGCGAACGCGCCAAAGCCGGTGGCGCCGTACAGCCATGTCGTCGAAGCCGATGGCTGGCTGTTTGTCACCGGCCAGCTCGCCACCGATCCCGACGACGACACGCTGCCGCTGCCGGAAGGGATCGCGGCGCAGACCCGCAAGGTGATGGACAATCTGGCGCGCGCGCTCGCCGGCGCCGGCGCCGGGTTCGAGCACGTCGTCTCAGTGCGCATCTTTCTGACCGATTTCGAGCGCGACTACGACGTGTTCAACAGGATTTACGCCGGATATTTTGCGGCGGACCGGCTGCCGGCGCGGACCACCGTGGGCGTGACCCGGCTCGCGCGCGGCGGCATTGTCGAAGTCGACCTGATCGCCAGGCGATACTGACCCCAGAGGTGCGCGGCCACGATCGTACGTCAGCGCGTTGAGGCACCAGCTGATTTTGTGGTGAGCCCGCCGGGATTCGAACCCGGGACCTACTGATTAAAAGTCAGTTGCTCTACCGGCTGAGCTACAGGCTCGGTGCAGCGGCGGCGCACCATAGCGGCTGGGGTCGGATGGGTCAATCCGCTGGCCTTGCCGGTGCTGTCGGCCGCCGCTGGTTACCGAATGCCATCCCGATTACCGGCCGGACACATTCCATTACCGAACAAAACAAGATTTTACCAATCAGCGATGACGGTACATCAAGGGGTTACACCCGACGTTTACAAACGAGGCTTCCAACGGGCCGGGCTGCCGCCGGGACCGGAACCTCCAAGGGTGGACCTGATGACCGAATTCGCGCGTCTTCTCGAAACCGAAATTCCCCGCCTGCGGCGCTATGCGCGGGCCTTGACCCGAGACGCGGCGCGAGCCGACGATTTGGTCCAGAGCTGCCTCGTGCGGGCCATCGCCAAGCAGCATCTGTGGCAGGCGGGCACCGATTTGCGGGCGTGGCTGTTCACGATTCTGCACAATCAGCACGTCAACGACGTGCGGCGGGCGGTGCGCGAAGGTGCTGCGGTCCCGGTCGAGGAAGTGGCTTCGGTGCTGACCGTCGACTCGAACGCCGGGGCGTCGCTGCAGCTGCGCGACCTCGAACGCGCCATCGCCCGCCTGCCCGACGAGCAGCGCCAGGTGATCCTGCTGGTCGGTCTCGAGGGGATGCGGTACGAGGAAGTTGCGACGATCCTCGGCATTCCGATCGGCACCGTGCGCTCGCGGCTGTCGCGCGGGCGCGAGACCTTGCGCGTGCTGATGGAGATCAAGGACGCCGACACCCCGGCGCGCAGCGTCCCGGCCGCGGCGGCGGCGTAAAGCAAAGGTGCCGTGCCCGCTGTTGCGCGGGCCGCGGCGGCGGGGTAAAGCAAAGGTGCCGCGCCCGCGGTTGCGCGGTCCGCGGCGACGCTCTAAAAGGCACCGATCCCGCACGGCGGGGCGTGGCTCAGCCTGGTAGAGCGCCTGCTTTGGGAGCAGGATGTCGGAGGTTCGAATCCTCTCGCCCCGACCATTGCGGACGAGGCATTTACCTCGCGGAAGCGGTCGGGTTGGCGGAGGGGAATTCGGCGATGACGCAGGCGCGAATTTATCGGCCGGCCAAGACCGCGATGCAGTCGGGGCGCCGGAAGACGCGAAAATGGGTGCTCGAATACGAGCCCGCGACCGGGCGCGGGCGCGATCCGCTGATGGGCTGGACCAGCGCCGACGACACCCTCAACCAGGTGCAGATCCATTTCGACACGCTCGCCGAGGCGCAAGCCTTCGCCGACCGCCAGGAGCTGAGCTATGCGGTTATCGCGCCGCATGCGATCAGCGAAAAGCCCAAGAGCTATGCCGACAATTTCCGCTATGATCGGGTTCGCAACTGACGAGCGCGGACGCGGCTCGGCCCCGTAGCTCAGCTGGATAGAGCACTCGCCTTCTAAGCGAGTGGCCGCAGGTTCGAATCCTGCCGGGGTCGCCACCCACATATTTCCGGCCTTATTTTCCGTCACGGTTTGCCACCTCATCGGGGCGGGTTGCCACTTCACTGTTCCGCGCATGTTCGACCATGCGGGCAATCGCGTTCCCGGCTATCTGGGCCTGGTTAGCCGCTTCGATGTAGCGCTCTGCACATGAACTGGGAAAGCAAGGCGCTTTATCTCGTTTTGTTTGATGGTCATCGGGGTGGCGTTGTTCTCCGCTGCGTCTTGCTACGGACTCACGAAGCTAGGGGCAGCGCAAGAATCATCCGCTCAGCCGTCACAGACATACATCAGATGCCGCGGCGCAAAGTGCGACCAGCACGCACCCGCCACCGCCCCGACAGCGGGTGTTCATCCAGATGTAGGAACCGATGCTGCGGCGCCCGGTTTGCTTGAAAGGGTGTGGGGTAGTGGACGCCGCGATTGACCGGAAACGACGCACAATCCTCGGGCCGGGCCGGGGGTCGGGCTGGAGATCGGGACCGACGGTCGGTTCCGCGGCCGACACGGCCCGCGCCCAAACCTCCCGGGATGGGATCGGTGCTGGCCCGCAATCTGCGCCTGATGAAGGCTCGGCGGGCGCAAGAGGAGGCCGCCGCCACATTTGAGGCGCGGGTCGCCGACGCGATCACCCGCTTCACCGGCAGCATGCGGTTCGTCTACCTGCACGTGGCGGTGTTCGGTGCGTGGATCATCGTCAATCTCGGCCTTGTGCCGGGGATACCCAAATTCGACCCGTCCTTTGTGATCCTGGCGATGGCGGCGTCGGTCGAGGCGATCTTTCTTTCGACCTTTATCCTGATCAGCCAAAACCGGATGACCGCGGCGGGCGAGAAGCGCGCCGAGCTCGACCTGCAGATCAACCTGTTGGCGGAGCATGAGGTCACCAAGCTCGTCGCCATGATCTCGGCGATCGCCGAGCGGCTGGGGGTCGAGACCGAAATCGAGGCCGAGCTCGGCGAGCTCAAGGAAGACGTCGCCCCCGAAACCGTCCTCGACGAAATCGAGGACCGCAAACCCTAAGGCGGGTTTCCCGCCACATCGCATCGCAGCAAGCGCAGCCCCTCACCCAGCTCCGGGTAGGCGCGACGGCGTCTCGCCGACCCTTCTCAACCCTCCCCCCACCCTGGGAGAGAGCGAAGGGGAGCGGGCCTGCACTTTCTGCGATGGGATCGGATCGAAAAACCGCTCTACAGGGAGAATTTATAGGGCAGCTCGAGCAGCACTTTCGCCACCGGCGTGTTTGGACCGGCGCCGATCCCGACGCTCAGGTTCAACCGGGTCGACTGCGTGATCTGATAGCCGAGGCCGAAATTGAAGGTGCCGAACGAATAAGGCGACCCGGCGATCGCGTTATGGTTCTCGAACGCGGTAAACACGTGCTGCTGCTGATAGCTGAAGGTCAGAGCGGCGCGGTCGTTCAGCGAAAAGCCGATACCGAACGTCAACGCCGGGTTTTCCCCCGGCTGCAGAAAAGCATTCGTCCCCGGGCCGCCTTCGACATTTTGTATGTCTACGCTGCGCCCGAGATTGTGGGTGTCCTGGACATTGGCGAACAGCACACCGGGTGCTGTCGGCATCAGCACCGTCACGCTCGGGGTGACGGCGTAAAACCCGGTTCCGGTCGCCAGTCTTTTTGGCTGGCCCTCGAGAAAGCCGCCATTCGGGTCGTTTACCGTAATGATCGGGACATCGAACGGGCTGATGCCGGTCGCGGTCTTGAACAGGACGTTGCCGATAAAAATCGGCCAGCCGTTCTCCCCGGTGTTGATCTGATAGCTCGAACCGAACTGGACGTCGCCGATCCCGGTGCCGGTGGCGTTGAGGGTCAACAGCTGGGCGGTGGTGCCTTCCGGGATCAGGCTGATGGTCGAGCCGGTATTGTAGACATAGGGAACCTTGAAATTTATTTCCCAGCGGTCGGTTATACCGTAGCGCCCGGTCAGCGCCGCAGTCGTGATGTTCTGCTCGACGCGGTTGGCAAAGATGTTGCCAAAAGTGATGCCGGGGATGATCTGGAAGCCGTTGACGCCGAGCTCGTTCTGCGACCAGTAGTCGTATTCAATCGACGGGTCGAGGACGATCTGGCCCTTGGGGGTCAAGACACCGCCGGCGGTGGAGAGCGACGGCGCGGTCTCGATGACCTGCTTGGCCTGCTGCTGGGCCGCCGACGGACCCTGGATCGGCGCCGACTCGCCGCCCGCCGGCGGCGGGGTGGGCTGGCCGCCTGCGGCCGCGGGTGCAGACGGTGCCGCGGAGCCGGGCGCCTGGGCGACCTCGATCCCCGAACCCGCTGCCGCCGGCCCGGCGGGCGGCGCCGGCGAGCCGACCGTCGGCGCGCTCGATATCGTTGCGGTCGAGCCCGGCGCTCCGACCCCGGGCGGGGCGACGTTGGGGACGCCGGTCGCCCGCATGTTCTGCAGCTGCTCGTCGAGCAGCTCGCTTTTGCGGTCGAGCAATTTGCTCTTGCGATCGAGGTCGAGGAATTGCTGGTGGAGCTTTGCCTCCTGCTTTTTAAGCGCGGCGATTTCCTTCTGGATGTCGGCACGCAGCTTGTTCAGGTCGTCGCTCGACGAATCCGCAAGGGCGCCGGCCGGCAATGCCGTCAGGCCCAACCCGCCGCACAACAAGACCGCAGCCACGGCCCGCGACCCCCGGCGGCGGCTGCGGGCAGTCCCGTCGAGCCCGGCAAACGCCGGACCCGGAGCCGACCGCCGCCGAGACAGGGGCTCGCTTTTGGCGAGCGGTGCGCTGCCGCCCTTGGTGTCGAAAAGCTGCTGTCGAGGCCCGCTCAAAAACATGGGCACCGCATCTCAGACCGTCCGCGAGCCGTTGGGTTCCGGTGTTCTTATAATAGCGCGTTTGCGCGGGGTTCGCGAGGCTAATTCCACCGCGGCGCAACCCCTCGGCGCGGCGCCGGATGTGCTCGACTGCTTGACGCAATCCGGCAAAATCTCACGATCCCGAGCGGCGCCGAATGATCGCCCGGCCGATTACTCGGATCGGAGCAGGAGTGTCTTGCGGTGTACCATGGGCGCGCGATGTCAATTATTAGACCGGCGCCTGGGGGCCCGACGCCGCTGACACCGACCGCGCCGACGACCTGACCGCCCCGCGCCGGCGAGATGGCGCCGGGCAGGATCATGATCCGGCCGTGGTTCGAAAGCTGAACGCCGTAAAACCCGCCGCCGGGAAACGCCATGCCGGGTATGGGGCTGGACGATCATGCCGCTCGCGATGCGGCGGCGTATCTCTGCACGTAGCGCTAAGTGGGCGGCAACGGCGCTGTAAATGTTCGTCGCCGATTTTGTCGAGCAGCTTTTCCTGTTTCGCCTGCGTCGAAGCTTTGCCAACGCGGCTGTTCAGGAAATGTCCCGGAAAGAACACAGCATTTCGGAGTTTCACTTGGGCAAGCTGGGACAAGTGCTCGTGTTCGCGCGGATTTGTCTGTCGCGAAATTGGAGCTTTTTGACTCGCAGCAACGGGGGACGCGGGAATGGATCAAAAGCAGAAACCGGGGCGCGCGCCCGCAGCAAGTCGGTGTCGGCGCCAACCCTTGCCGCTCGTGTTGGCGGCGCTGGTGGGGGCGAGCGTGCCGGCCATGTCCGGGTCGGCCAACGCCCTCGTTATCGACGCGACCTATGATTTCGAGCGTCAGCAGCGCGCCGACGGGCTTCAAGACGGCGTTTCAGGACGCGGTCAAATATTTCGACGCCACCTTCTCCAATCCGGTCACGGTCAACATCGATGTCGGCTGGGGCGAGGTCGGCGGCAGCTCGATTTCCGCGGGAGCACTCGGCGAGAGCGAGACCTATCTTGCCGGCTATTACAGCTACGGCCAGGTCCGCAACGCGCTGATCAGCGACGCGCGCTCCGCCGCGGACCAGAGCGCGGTCGCGAGCCTGCCGGCTGCCGACCCGACGGGCGGCAGGAGCGAGCTGATGGCGACATCGGAAGCCAAGGCATTGGGCCTGACGGGCTACAGCGGCACCGACGGGTTTGTCGGCTTTGACAAAAGCTCGCCCTGGACCTTCAACCCGGCGAGCCGCGGGGTCGGCGGCGCGTTTGACTTTATCGGCGTCGCCGAGCATGAGGTTTCCGAAGTGCTGGGCCGTATGGCGGATCTCGGCACCATTGGCGGCACCTTGGACCCGCTCGACCTGTTCCGCTATTCGGCGCCGAATACGCGGGCGCTCAGCCCCGGCAACGGCCAGTATTTCTCGATCAATGGCGGCGCCGCCAATCTCGACACCTACAACGGCACCGGCGGCGGCGATCTCGGCGACTGGGCCGGCTATGCGCTCGACGCGTTTGACGCGGCCGTCCCGCCGGGCGTCGTGCTGCCGCTCTCGACTGCCGATGTGGATGTGTTCGACGTGCTCGGCTACAATCTTACGGGCCAGCAGAACGGCCCGGCACAAGCCGCCGGCAGCGGTGCCGGCAGAGCGCGCGCCGGCGCCGCGCTCGTCGTGGTTCCCGAGCCCGGCGCGCTGGCGCTGCTGGGCATCGCGCTGCTTGGTCTAGGCCTGGTGCGCCGCCGCCGCCGCGCCTGACCAAAGCCATTGTTCCGCCGGAGTTGGAAAGCCTTGCGCCGGGCGCCCTCAGCCGTGCGGCAGATAACGGATCGCCGCGAGAATGATCCCGGTCAGCACCACCATGACGCTCGCAAAGCGCACCGTCAGGCGATGTTCGAGCTCGGCTAACCGTAGCAGCATTCGCTGCTCCAGCTCGGCGGTGGCGTGCTGCAGGTCGGATACGGCGTGCTGCAGGTCCTGCTTGGTGGCAACATTGTCATGGATCGCGTCGAAAATCTGGGTGGCAATGCGCTCGGCTTTCTGGCGTTCGATATTGGCGTCCGCCAGGGCGTCGGTGAGCGAGAGCCGGTCGGCCATCGGGTGTGCTGCCGCAACCTAACCAAAAGCACCAGGCATCCGAGGACGGCGATGCCAGCGGCCGCGTTTGCCTCAATCATTATGTCAATGTCACTGTGCGGCATCGCGCCGGCTAGCGCTGCGGCGGGTGGGAGCGCACGAACTCCTCGTTGACATCGGCGCCCCAGCCCGGACCGGTTGGCAGCAGCAGGTCGCCGTCCTCGATGACCGGCGGTGCGGTGACGATGTCGTCCTTCCAGCGCACGTCGTCGATGTCGATTTCCATGATCCGGAAATTGGGGATCGCGGCGCACATATGCGCGCTGATCAGCGAGCCCAGATGGCCGTTGAAGTTATGGGGCGCCACATTGACCTCGTAGGCGTCGGCCATCGCCGCGATCTTGACCGATTCGAGGATGCCGTTCCACGCCACGTCGATGATCGCCACGTCGACCGACTGGTTTTCGAAATAGGGCCGGAACTGCCGCCGGCCGTAGAGCGACTCGCAGGACGCGATCGGCACCCGCGCCGAGCGCCGGATCAGCGCCAATGCCTGATGGTCGTAGGTGTCGATCTCGAGCCAGGTCAGGTCGAGCGGCTCGAGCGCGCGGGCGAGCCGGATATAGCCCTCGGTCTTGTAGTTGAAATTGGTGTCGAGATGCAGCCCGACATGGGGCCCGGCGCCGCGGCGAAAGGCTTCGAGCTGCTTGACCGCAGCCTCGACGATCTGGCTGTCGATATTGAGCTCGGGAAAGCCCGGCGGGTTGCCGGTGCCGGGACCGTACATGTAGGGCTTGTCGCGGTCGAAGCGGATCAGGTTGGTTTTCAAGCCCTTGAAGCCCTTGCGCCTGACCTCCTCGCCGAGGGCCACGATGTCGTCGAGCGAGCGCACCGGGTCGACCCCGGCCCATTCGCGGATACGGTCGGCATGGCGGGCGCGGTAGGTGCCGCAATGCGACCAGTAGAGCCGCAGCCGGTCGCGCACCGGGCCGCCGAGCAATTCGTAGACCGGCACCCCCAACGCCTTGGCCTTGACGTCGACGAGCGCGTTTTCGATCGCCGCGATCGCCATCTGGTTGATGCCGCCCGGCGCCTGCCGCGTCGCCGCGTAAAGCAACGCGCTGATCGCCTCGACCGGGCGCGGGTCGCGGCCGATCAGAAACCGCTCGGCGAGCTTTTGGATGACGCCGGTTAGCCCTTGCGCGCCATAGCCCTCCATGTATTCCGCCCAGCCGACGACGCCGTCATCGGTGGTGACCTTCAGAAACGAGTTGACCCGCCAGCCGGCGTCGCAATGCAAGTCTTCGACCTTGACGATCTTCATCGCTCTTCCTCCGGACCGACTTAAGCCGCGAAATTATTTGCCGCGGCCCTGATCATGCGCCGACCGCCGCGCGTTGGCCAGAGCGGGCGGCGACTCTTGGCGCGTCCCGGCGCCCAGTCCGCCGCGGTAGAGGGACGGCTCGATTGCGATCGCATTCCTCGATTTTGCTGCGCGACCGGCTCCTCGCCCGCCTGCGCACGCGGCTTGCCGTCGGCGGCGAGGCGCCGCGGTTGCGCGTCGTCTTTTGGGACGGCGAGGGGTTCGACTTCGCGCCCGCGCCGCAGGTGGTCCTGACGCTCCATTCGCGGCGTCTGCTGCGGCTGTTTATGACCGGCAACATGGGCCGGCTGGCGCAAGCCTATGTCGAGGGCGGGCTCGGCGTCGACGGGCGGGTGCAGGACATATTGCGCGTCGGCATCGCGCTCGCCGATGCGGTCGGCAACCTGCCGTTTTTGCGCCGCGTCGCGCCGCTCCTGGCGCGGCTGCCGCGCCGCCGCAGCAAGGCGCGCGACGCTGCGGCGGTGCGCTATCACTACGACGTGCCGAGCGCGTTCTACCGGCTCTGGCTCGACCGCCAGATGATCTATTCCTGCGCCTATTTCATGACCGGGGCCGAAGACCTCGACACCGCGCAGCAGCAAAAGCTCGATCACCTCTGCCGCAAGCTGCGGCTGCGGCCGGGCGAGCGGCTGCTCGACATCGGCTGCGGCTGGGGCGGGTTGTTGTGCCGGGCCGCGGCGAATTACGGGATATCCGGCCTCGGCATCACCTTGAGCCCGCCGCAATGCGACGAAGCGCAAAAGCGCGCCGCCGCGCAGGGCCTTGCCGACCGCGTCGAATTCCGCGTCGCCGACTACCGCGACCTGGCGGGTCCCGCGCAATACGACAAGATCGTCTCGGTCGGCATGTACGAGCATGTCGGCATCGCCAACCTGCCGCTCTATTTCGCGGCGATCGCGCGCCTGCTAAAGCCGGGCGGCCTCGTGCTCAACCACGGCATCACCGCCGCCGACCGTGACGGGCGGGCGCAGGGTCCGCTGGGCGGCGAGTTCATCGAGCGGTTTGTTTTTCCCGGCGGCGAGGTGCCGCACATCTCGCGCGCGCTCTACGAGATCGCCGGCAGCGGGCTCGAAATTCTCGACATCGAGGATTTGCGCCCGCATTACCCGCCGACCCTTTTGCATTGGGTCAGCCGGCTGGAGGCGGCGCGCGAGGCGGCGATCGCCGCCGCCGGCATCGAGCGCTACCGCATCTGGCGCATCTACATGGCCGCGATGGCCTATGCTTTCGACTGCGGCTGGCTGTCGGTGTGCCAGACATTGGCGCAAAAGCCGTTGGCCGACGGCCCGGCGCCGCGGCCCTGGACGCGGGATTACCAATACCGGCCCGAGCCTGATCCGCCCGTCAGCCGCCGCATCGATTGGGAGGAGCTGTAGCGCGATAGGCGAGGCTCAGTACGGGCGGCCGTCCCGGCGGACAAACAGCCGGCCGCCGTCGGGCGCGAGCGCGCGGCCGATGTCGTCGTCAGGGTAGACAACCGTGTCGCCAGGGTCGCGGCCGCCGATCTCGAGATAGACGACGTCGTGCATCGTGCGGTTCAAGAGATGGTGGGCGTTGCCGTCGCCGGCCTTGAACCCGGCGCACATGCCGGGGCGCAGCGGGGTCTCGCCGGCATTCGTGACCAGCACCGGCTCGCCTTCGACGATGTAGACGAACTCGTCCTCGCGGGTGTGGGTGTGGCGCAACGCCGATACGCCGCCGGGCGGCAGCCGGGTCAGGTTGACCCCAAAGCTGGTCAGCCCGAAGAGGTCGCCGAGGGGTCGCCGCACCCGCCCGGCGACGCGCGTCGCAAACGGCTCGGGGTAGCCGCGCCCGGGCCGCGCGGCCGGCGCCGCCGCCGCTTCGACTGCCTGCGGTGTTGCTGTGTCGGCCATCACCCTCCTCCGTTGTCCGCCCGATCGGCTTACGCGCCGCCGATCTAGACCTTGACGCAAGTCGTAAACAGCCGCGTCGCCGGACTGATCTCGCCGACGGTCACGCGCATTCAAGCGTGGCGCAGCAGCACGCCCAATATCGCGATCGTGGCTGCCGCGTTGACGCCGATCGCCCATATCATCACCGTGAGCTTGCCTTCGACCGCCGCCAGCCGATTGTCGATCGAAGCAAGCCTGCTTTCGTAGTCGGCCAGTTCTTCGGCCGCGTCCCTCGCCTTGTCTTCGGGTGCGCCGGCGCTGATCAGCGCGTCGTAGGTCTTCGACAACATGATCGGCATTATTTCATCGTCCCCGGCGAGGAGCTGTCCCGCCCGATTATTCGGCGCCGCCGCGGCGGTGCGAAAAGCCCTGCTCCTGGCTGGTGACGAATTCCAGCAAAGCGGCATGGCCCTCGTCGTTCTGACGCCGGGCCCGCAGGATCGCGTCGCCGATCTGCCCCGGGTCGTCGACCCGCTCGCTCCAGCCGCCGAGGTCGCGGGCTATGTTGGCGTAATTGCCGCCGAGGTCGCGGGCGCGGTAGCGGTCGTGCGACAACTGCATCGCGTGGGTCTCGATCGCCATCGACGAATTGTTCAACACGATCGTCGTGATCGGGATGCCGCAGCGCGCCGCGGTCTCGAAATCGAGCCCGGTCATGCCAAAGGCGGCGTCGCCCATGAAGTTGACGCAGAACTTGTCGGGGGCGGCGACCTTGGCGCCGATCACGAGGCCGAGCCCGGTGCCGAGCTGGTGCGACTTGCCCCAGCCGAGATAGCCGCGCGGCCGGCTCGCCCGGTAGAACGGGTTGAGCTGCTCGCGCGGGCTGCCCGAATCGTGGGTCACGATCGCATCGGCCGGGTCAATGACGCGCATGAACTCGGAGATCACCCGGTACGGGTTGATCGGATGCTCGTTTGAATGCAGCTTGGCGTGCCAGCGGGCGAGCCACTCCTCGCGCTTCCCCGCAATCTCGTGCGCGATGTCGCTCGACCGCGCCTTGCCGGCGAGCCGGTCCTTCACCGCCTCGGTCAATTGGGCAAGGACGAGCTTGGCGTCGCCGAGAATCCCGAGATCGGCGGCAAAGGCCTTGTGCAGGTCGCGGGTGTCGTTGGTCGCGTGGATGTACTTTTTGCCGGGCGGGAATGCCGGGGTGGCGATGCCGTGGCGGGTAAAGCTGCAGCCGACACCGAGCACCAGATCCGATTTGTGCAGGATGTGGCGGCCGGGTCCGGTAAAGGTGCCGCCGCCCGACCCGAGCGCGAGCGCGTGGTCCTCGGGAAAGGCGCTCTTGCCGTCAAACGTCGTCATGACCGGCGCCTGCAGCAATTCGGCGAGCTGGCGCAGCTCGTCGGTCGCCTCGGCGTAAAAGATGCCCTGGCCGGCGAGGATCATCGGACAGGACGCTTCGAGCAGCATCTTGGCGGCTTCGTCGATGTCGCGCTCGTCGCCGGCCGAGCGGGTCGCGCGCACCGGGCGGTGCCGGCTCGGGTCGACATCGACCTCGATGCCGGTGACATCGGCCGGCACCTCGACCATGACCGGCCCCGAGCGCCCGTTCTTCACCTGGGAGAAGGCGCGCCGCATGATGTTGCCGATCTCGTGCGGCAGCTGCACCTCCTCGACCGACTTCGTGATCGAGGCATAGGTGCGCGACGATTTGAACATCGGGAAGAGTTGCGCCGTCTCGCGCGGATGGCCGAGCGGCAGAAAGACGACCGGGGTCGAATCCGAAAAAGCGGTGGCGACGCCGGCAAAGGCGTTCTCCGCACCCGGCCCGTACTGCATCGCAAAGACGCCGGGCGGGCGGCCGTTGGCGACGCGCGCGAAGCCGTCGGCCATGTGGACCCCGACCCGCTCCTGGCGGCAGATCACCGGCCGGATGCCGACCGCGGCGGCGGCCTCGATGATCGGCGTCGTCGGAAAGCAGAACAGAGTCTCCACCCCTTCGCGCTTCAGTATCTCGGCTATGACCTGCATCACCTGCATCGCTCGTTCCTCCCAATTGGTAGAATTGATGCTGACGGAATTGATAGGGGCATTGCGCCGAGCGGGTGCTTCGCCCGGCACCCGAAAACGCTGCGGATTGTCGCTCGGACGGGCCGCCTCAGCGGATGACCCCGCCGGCATTGGCGCCGCCGAGATCGCTTTCCGGCCGGTGGCAGATCGCGACGCAGGGCCTGACATCGCCGGGGTTTTCCAGGAGGCAGGCGCTGCAGTCGGCGCCGGGCGACCGGGCGTTGGCGGCGGTCGCCGGCGGAGGCGGGGCGGGGCCGGCGCAACCGACGAGAACCGCTCCCCACGCAATCGCAAGAAATAGAAAGCGACGCATTGGGCAAGCATGGCGAGGGCTGCTGAGCTTTGTCAAGGCGATGCCGGGACGGTTGCCGGGCTCACGCTCGGTGCCGTTCGGCACCTGACGATACGCCTAACACGTCAAAGACATCTTTGAGTTGGGCATGATTGGTCGAACGGTTGCGCTTTAGAGGAAGGCCGCCCTCAGTGATTAAGCGCTGATTTCCCTCTCTCGATCCATTCATGTCGTCATACAGCGCCACGAATAGGGGCTTGTTCATGCGCAGGGTGACATAACCTGCGTTGAGCGTACCGCCCGTCTCCCGTGCCTCCAACACGATGACCGCGCGGCTAAGCGCTACGATGACCTTGTTACGATCCATTGCTCGATGAGTGCGCCAAATGGCATTCCTCGGGAAGTGGCTGATGACGAGCACGCGTTGCCAATCCCAGACCGGCGCTATGCTTTTTTTTATGCGAAATCGGTCAATCCCTTCAGGGAGGATGATGATTGTCTGTCCCCCAACCGCTAGAGCAGCTTCATGCGACGCCATATCCACGCCAGATGCATATCCTGAGACTACTGTCACGCCGGCTGCGGCTAATTGTGACGCGCAATCTGCAGCTATTTGAAGACCGTATTCGCTGGCTTTTCGTGATCCGCAGAAGCCAACAATTTTCGTGTTAATGATCTCGATATTGCCGATATACCAAATCTCGGGAGGCAACAATCCCCCAAACGCAGTGCGGGCGGATTCCGGATATTCCGGGTCACTGGGTGTTAGATGCTTCGCGTCGATCGTATTCATTGATTGTCTGTGTCCCGCCAAGTCTTGATGCAGAAGAGTCCATTGACTTCTTCCACGCCAGATTCATATAATTTAGAAGCTATAAATTGAGCAGTGGTGCCAGATTGGTATTTGTCGTCAATAAGTATCACTTTCTTTCCCGCCACGCTTTTATCGACGACGAGTTGACCTGCATTTAATGCAGCCCACTTTTCCTCCAACGAGCTGGTCTTGATACTTTTCTTAACCGCCCAGAATTGTGCACAGTCCGAAATATCCGGTTTCCCGGTCTTCTCCGAAACGAGCCGGGCTATCTCCGTAGGCAGATCCCATGCCTTGTCTAGCGATGGCGGGACGGCGCAAATGGCATCAGAGTTTTTATAGGAACTAATCGTCGCAATCGCTCGAACGCATGCCCTGACCAACGTGTTGATGGATGGCCCGTGGCCAGCATTCTTCGCATTGTATTCCGCAAGCCCTAGATCCGTATATCTGCCTCTCTCCGCAAAATTATAATCAAGAGCCACAGAACAATCCAGCAAATCACGGAGGAAAATAAAATTTTGGTGCTTTTCCTGCCATGCAAAGGCTCTTTCAATTTCGCTATCGTCGGAAAAATATCCATAAGAGCCATACGGCCCATTGCTTAGCCAAAGCTTGGCATCATTTCGTAAAAGACGCCCCACGGACGAAAACTGGGCACTTACGACGCACATTCGATCTTCCCTCTCACGTACAACGGGATTATCCGAAAAACGGCGCCGTTTTGGCCTCAGTTGCCTAAGTTGTTCTACAGCCTGTAACGTAATTTGCTTCGATGGCATCGGTCGGTGCGTCTCCTACCGATCTGCCTTCTCCTAAAGGGCGGAGGCCATCTCAGTCCGGTTTTCGCCCTTGGTCAATTGCGGAGAACGGCCTATCCCCGATATGCTCCACATTCACCGCCAACAATTTTGCAGAGCGGGGATAAGCTGGCTGGACTAGGTGTTCTGGCAAATCCGATACGCCGGCTGGGCAGCGTCTCAGCTGTGGCGGTCGAGGAACCGACCCGAAGCCAGCGAGCGGGCCCGCAAAAAAATAGACGACGCGGTGCGCCAGCCCCGGTTCAAGCCGGTTGCAGCACATGGATGACGCGGCTGGCGATCATCTCGCGGGTCTTGGCGGCATACGCGGCCATGTGCGCCGAGGCGCCATGCGCCTTCAGCGCGTCGAGGCTTTCCCATTTCTCGAGCACGACAAAGGTGTCGGGACCGAACTTGGTCTGGATGCCGCCGGCACCCTCGGCATCGACCGCGGGGCCGTATTCGATGCAGCCCTGTTCGGCGTGGACAGCCGGCATGTTGGCGCGAAACGCGTCCAGGATCTGCTCGCGCATGCCGCGCTTGGCGGTGATGACGGCGACGACGTGGATCATCATGATGCTCCGTTCAGGCGATGCGTTCGAAGACGCTGTGGTGGCGGGCGGTGCATAACGGGCGGATTTTGGTCGCCCAGTCGCCAAAGGCGCCGGCCTTTTCCCAGGCCTCGCTCTTGAGCACCTCCGGCGAGTCGATCTCGTAGATCGTCAGATAGCGCTGCATTCCGGGAACCGTCGATTGCTCCAGCCGATAGCGTCCGCCGCCGCGCACGCCCGGCACTTTCGACAGCATCGGAAAATGCTCGGTGTCGTAAACGCGGTTGAATTCGGCTTCGTGCTCGGCTGGAATGTCGAGCTGAACCATAAAAAGATGAGTCATCGCGCGATCTCCCCGCTGGTGTTAAGCCGGCTGTTCGTTGCGCAAGACTTACGCGATCTCGTGAAAGACCGAATGCTGGCGGTTGGTGGTGTGCGGGCGGATCTTGGGTTTCCATTCGCCGCGGTCGGAGGCCTCGTTCCAGGCCGGGCTGTTGATCACCTCGGCATTGTCGCATTCGTAGACCGCCAGATAGCGCGGCATGGTCGGGATTGTCGAATGCTCGAGGCGATAGCGCCGGCACGAGCGGATACCGGGCACCTTGAGGATCGTCGGCACGTGGTCTTCGTCGTAGATGCGGTTGAATTCGGCTTCGAGCTCGGCCGGGATGTCCATTTGCACGACATAGACGTAGGTCATCGGCAGCTCCCATGGCTTTCTGGTGGGCATTCGACGACAGGTTAGGGCAAAGTGCAGCACCTCTCGACAGGAATTCGCCGGCGCGGCCCATGGCGGCGACGGCTGTGCGATCGTGTCGCGGCGGCCCGGCCGGCGCCGGGGCGTCAATTTCCGAGACCGCGATTTACTGTGGGGCATTCCAGCTGCAGGCGACAAGACTTGCGCTTTCCATGATCGCGACTTGAGTGCGTTGGCGGCGCCAAGTCGGCGCTTGTCCTGCGTTGTAAACGACGATCTTGAAATGGTTAACTCGGTCCCTATGTTGCGGCGATAGGGCAGCTTTCGGCTCATCATCAGGTCGCGACTTTATGCGTGCGTGCGCCGGAGCCGAGCGATAAGCAGCCCGGCACGCAACCGGCGCCCACGTGTTTGGGCCGAGGAGCAGGTAATGGCAAAAATTCCGCAGGGCGCATGGACCGCCATTGCGGCACGCTATCAAAACGGCGAGTCGATCAGCAGTATTGCGCGGAGCTTCGGCTGTACTCCGCCCGCGATTCATTACATTCTTAAACGCAACCGCCAGCGGCCGGCGACGCTCGCAGTTCAACCGACGCCGCCGCAACCGGCAACCGCAACCGAGAGCCAATTGATCAAGGTCAACCCGCCTGAGCCGGCGCCGAGGCCGCAAGCCCGGCTTGTCGAACGAACGTGCGGCCCGATTTTGGCGCGCGCGAACGCCCCCGACGCCTCGTCGATCCTGTTGCATGCTCCGAGCGTCGAGCGCGCCGCCGCCGCGACACCACTGTCGGTGGCGGCGGGCTTTCGCGATCGTGCCGCTCCGCCGAGCGAGCCTGCAGCGTCACCCGCCACGGCGCTTCCCGGCCTCGACAGCCAGCTGCACCTGCGCGCCGAGGCGGCGATCGAGACGTTTCGCTCGAGCTTCGACGCGGCATTGGCCGAAGGGTCGCAGCCGGTGTGCGAGCGGTTGCGGCAAGCCGCCGCGGATCTGATGAAGGTCGCGGCGCGCACGACGATCGTGCTTGACCGCCTCAACGCCACCGCCGACCGGTCCGCCCGCGCCCACAACTACCCCCGTTCGGCCCATTCCGGCGAGGATTTCGGGAAATTCGGCGGGTGACGCGGCTCATTTCGGGCTGAGTGGGCGAGGGGCGCGCGTGGGCGCGATCCCGTTGACCTTGACCGCTCAGTGTCTGACCCGAAACGACACGGACGATTGTAAAAGCTTACCGTCGCCCCGTGCGCCTTCAGCCCACGGGCTTGTCCCGTGGGGAAAGCGGGGCCCAGGGCTTGTCCCCTGTACGAGCCAGAGCTTGCCCCTGGCCCGAACAGGGGGGCAGGCTCTGGCCTGGAGCATGGGGCGAGCGCCTCAACCTTTGCCCCTGGGTTCCCGCTTTCGCGGGAATGACGGCCTACTGTCTGACCCATACAGAATCCTTTTCGGGTCATGCTCTAAGAGAGCGTTATCCAACTTCCGCACCTTTCCTCGTAGCCCCGCTCACGCGGGGGTCCAGAGATGCTGTGGGGCGAGCGGCGAGGACCGTGCTCGGCCTCGTCTGATCGTGGCCTCGCGAGCAGCGCTCCGGGGCGCAGCGCGGTCGCGCTAAAAGGGGGTTGCCGACACCTGATCTCGGCCTGATAAAACCGGCGCGACAGGCGCCGTGGCGGGATGCGCGCCGACGAGGGAGACGGATCATGCCGATACTCGCGGGGGGCAGGTTTTGTGCTGCGCTGCTGGCGGCGCTGGTGCTGGCAGGCGGGGCGGCCGCGGCCGGCACGCTCGACCGGATCCGTCACGACCAGACGATCCGCATCGCCTATCGCGACGACGCACCGCCTTTTTCCTACAAGGGAAAAACCGCCGAGCCCGCCGGCTTTATGGTCGATTTGTGCCGGGCGGTGGCGAAAAATCTGGCGCGGCAATTAAAGCTCCCGTCGTTGAAAATCGACTATGTCAAAGTCACCGCCGCCGACCGGTTCGACGCGATCACCCAGGGCAAGGCGGACCTCTTGTGCGAGCCGACGACGCAGACATTGTCACGGCGCGAGCAGGTCGATTTCTCGATCCCGACCTTTGTCGACGGCGCCGGCCTCTTGATCCGCAACGACGGGCCAAAGACGCTGAGCGGGCTCGCCGGCCGCAAGATCGGGGTGCTCGCCGGAACCACCACCGAGGACGAGCTGCGCGCCTCGCTGAAGGACGCCGGCATCGCCGCTGAGATTGTCCCCGCCCAAACCCATGACGAGGGGCTGGCGATGCTCGACGACGGCAAGGTGTCGGCCTACTTCGCCGACCGCGGGATTTTGATGTTTCTCGCGGCGGAAAGCAGCGCGCCCGGCAAACTACTGCTCGCCGACAATTACCTGACCGTCGAGCCCTATGCGTTGGCGCTGCCGCACGGCGACGAGGATTTCCGCCTCGCCGTCGACCGGGCGCTGAGCACGGTCTACCGCTCGGGGCAAATCGCCGGGATCTTTACCCGCACCTTTGGCGACAAGACCAAGCCGAGCCGGACCCTGCAGACACTGTACCTGGTTTCTGCCCTCCCCGATTGACGCGCAGAGAAAGACAAAATCCTTGGCCGTCTTTCCCGCAAAAGCGGGAATTTAGTGGTTGCCCACGGCGCGAACAGGGCGCAAGCAACGTGTGGTCGCCCCCCTGCTCAAGCCAGGGGGGCAGGCTCTGGACCCCCGCTTCCGCGGGGGCGACGAAAAGAGAGGTGCGGGACTCGTTTGTCTGGTTGGCACCATCGCTTTCGCGGGAGCGACGATCAGGCATTGGAGCGCGTCGCTTTACAGTGGAGACCATTCGCTTCGGGTCGGACATTGATTATTCGACCTCGACCAGCTCGATCGCTTCGCGGCTCGGGCCTTCGATCATAAGGGCGCGGGTGTCGCCGAGCGGATAGATCGGCTCGAGAAGGGTGACGCCTTCGCCGGCGAGCTTGTCGGCCCAGGCGTCGAGGTCGGCGACCGCGAGCGCGATGTGGTCCTGCAGCTGCCCACGCGAGGGGGCGAGCGGCTCGTCGCCCTGGTTGGGGTACCACATCATCGACACGTCGCCGAATTCGACACCCGCGCGCGGCGAGCGGAACATACCCTCGCGGTTCAACGCCGGCCAAGTGCGCTCGGGTCCGCGCGCGGGCTTCCCGTCCGGGCCGGTCACCGGCGTCGGCGTATAACCGGGCCGCATCGGTGCGTTCAGATGCTTCTGATACCACGCGAACGCCGCGATCGGGTCCTCCTGATAAAGATGGACGTGGTTGAAGCGCTCCTCGGGATGGTTGCCGGCATATTCGACGAGTGCTTCGTCAGGGCCGCGCATATAGGCAAAGCCGCCGCCGCCCGCCGGCTCGACGCGCTTCGCCTTCGCGTCCGCGATCTGCGCGCGGGTCAGGCCGAGCACGCCGCCGACGCTCGGCCAGGTGTCGCTCGATATCAGCACCGAGCCGCCTTCGTCGGTCGTGTAGAGCGGCAGCAGCTCGACCTCGGGACGGCGCTTGTAGGTTTCGAGAGAATGCCGGGCGTCGGTCACATGCCAGCCGAAATGCCAGATCGCACTCTGCGGCCCGGTCGGCGGCGGGGTATCGACCCTGGTAAACAGCACCAATACCTCGTTTGGCGACTGGAGCGCGGCAAAACCGCCCCAGCTGCCCTTTGCCGTCGTCGGGAACCGGCGCGTGTAGAACGCGATCGCCCGGTCGGGGTCGACCGAATTCAGATGCAGGTGATGAAAACTGGGCGCTGGCAGCATGTCGGTCTCCTCGCGGGCGGCGACTCTCGAGACAGTATGCGCCAGCCGCCCGAAAACCAAAATCCTCGCCGGACTGCCGTGCTATCCCGTTGCCGGCTCGGGTCGCGCGGCCGCGCGCAGGGCCGCGGTGACCCGCAGCCCGTCGCAAAGCGCGCCGGCATCGTGGGTGCGGATAAAACCGGCGCCCTGCTCGGCGGCGTAAAGCTCGGCCGCCAGGGTCGCGGCGCCGAGCTCGGCCGCGGAAGAGTGCCCGGCAACCGCGCGCAGAAACGATTTGCGCGACACCGAGACCAGCACCGGCAATCCGAACATGCGTTTCAGCTCGCCGAGGCGGGAGAGCACACTGAGCGAGGCTTCGGGGCGGCTGCTGAGAAAAAAGCCCATGCCGGGGTCGATGACGATGCGCCCGCGGGCGACGCCGGCTTGTTCGAGAGCGGTGACGCGTTCGGCAAAAAACGCGGCGATGCGGTCCCACACCTCGGCGGCGGACAGCTCGATCCGCTGCGCCCGGCCGCGGCCCTGCACGGCATGCATGACGACGAGCCCGCAGTTCGCCGCGGCCAGCTCCGGGTAGAAGGCGGGATCGGGAAAGCCCTCGATGTCGTTCAGAAAAGCGACGCCGCGGGCGATCGCAAAGCGCTGCACCGCGGGTAGAAAGCTGTCGACCGACACCGCCGCGCCATCGGCCGCGAGCGCCGTCAGCAGCGGCTCGAGGCGGCGCATCTCTTCGCCGGCGGATACCGGCTTGGCGTCGACATTGCTCGCCGCGGCGCCGAGGTCGACGACATCGGCGCCGGCCGCGAGCAGTGCCCGCGTCTGGGCCAGTGCCGCCGCCGGGTCCAAAAACCGGCCGCCGTCGGAAAACGAATCCTCGGTCAGGTTGACGATGCCGAAAATCCGCGGGCCGGCGGGCCGGGCGTAAGCCACCCTCAGCCCGACCGCATCCGTTCGAGAACCGCGCCCACGCCCTCGGCGTCCGGGAACACGTCGAGCTTTTCGACCCAGACCCGCACCCGCTCGACCCGCGGGTCGGCAAAACAGGCGGTGCAGACCAGCTCGGCAAAGCCCTCGCACAAATCGATGTGGCCCGCGCCGGCGATCTCGCGGATCGCGGCGACGACCTTTTCGTAGTTGATGATGCGCCGGCGGTCCTCGCCGGGGATCGCGGCGCCGGGACTCGCGGTCAGGTCGACCGAGATGCGCACCCGCTGCTTCTGCTCGCGCTCGTGCGGGCGGATGCCGATGCTCGCCATCAGCACCAGCCCGCGGATGGTCACGACATAAGACGAAGCGGGACAGGAGGCGTCATAAGACGCGCCGGGGTCGGCTGGCGAGGGGTGGCGCTCGGTCATCCCCCACCATGCCCGAGCCGGAGGGATCGCCGCAATGGCCTGACCCGGCCGCAGCCATTATGCTGGCGCGATGCCTGGGATCCCTCTGCCATGGGCCTGATCTGGTTTTTCGTCGGGGTCGTCGTCGGCGCCCTGCTGCTGGTGATTTTGCCGCTCGCCGTCGCGCTGCTGGGTGTGGCGCTGGCGGTCGGCATCCTCGTCGCGTTGCCGCTGATCGTGGCGGTCCTGATCCTCGCCGGCATCATCGCCGCGGCACACGCGCTGGGCTTGGGGCTGCTGCTCGCAGCCCTGCTGGTCCTGTTGTGGGCGAGCGAGCGCCGGCGCCGGCTCCCGCCGCGCTGAATACGGCATCCCAAAGCCGATTTTGGTCGCGCTCTACCGGCGATCGCGTCATGCTTTGCCGCGGTGCCCCAAAGGGGAGAGAACAGCATGAAATACGATGTGATCTCGGCCGATTGCCATGTCGACCTGATCTGGCTGCCGCCTGATCTGTTCACCGAGAATGCGCCCGCGGCGATGAAGGACCGCATGCCCTACGTCGCAGACGGCGAGCGCGGCAAGGAGTGGGTGACCAAATCGGGGGCGTCCTTTGGGCTGATGAACGGCATGGGCTCGGCCGGCCGGCTTTACGAGCCGGGTAAGATCCACCGCTCCGACCGGATGGCGTCGGAGGGGATCTACGATGACGGCAAAAAGGGCATCCGCCGGATGACCGACCCCGATTTGCGGATCAAGGACCAGGACCGCGACGGCATCCAGGCCGAAGTTTTGTACGGCATTCTCGGCGCCACCAGCCGGATCAACGACGACGAAGCCGCCGGGCTGATGCTGCGCATCTACAACGAATGGCTCGCCCAATTCTGCAACACCCACCCCGAGCGCTTTGCCGGGCTCGCCTGCATCCCCAACCACGACATCGACGCCGCGGTCGGCGAGATCGAGCGGGTGGCGCGGCGCGGCGGGGTGCGCGGTCTCGAGATTTCGCGCCGGGGCGACATGACCCCATTGTGGGACCCGTGGTGGAACCCGATGTGGGACGCGGTCGCGGCCTCCGGGCTGCCGGTGCATTTCCACACGATCGGCAGCGGGGTGCGGCGCGACTTTACCAAATTGCCGCCAAAAGTGGCGCTCGCCGCCCGCGCCGCCGGCATCACCAGCTTTCAGATGTACATGTCGGACGTCTTGATGTCGGTGATCTTTGCCGGCGTGCTCGAGCGTCATCCCGGGATCAAGCTCGTGATCGGCGAGGCCGGCACCGGCTGGATTCCCTACATCCTGCAGCGCATGGACGCCGAGTGGGAGGACCAGTTCAAGGGGCTCGACCTCAAGATGGCGCCGAGCGAATACTGGCGACGCCAGTGCTACGCCACCTACCAGACCGACCCGGTCGGGGTGAAACTGTTGGACGAGCTCGGCGAGGACAACATCATGTGGGGCTCGGATTTCCCGCACCCCGACGGGGTGTGGCCCAACTCGCAGGAATACATCGCGCGCGAGCTCGGCCAGCTGCCGGCGGCGACCCGCAAGAAGATCGTCTGCGACAACGCCGCCCGGCTCTACCGCTTCGTCAACTAAGCCGCCGGCGGCCGCAGGCCATCCCTCGTTCCACTGCCCCCGCGCGCGCGGGGGCTCGAAGGCCGTCGCACTGGTCAGCGAATTTACTTTTGGACGACCACCCGCTTATTGTCTGACCCGAAATGAAACGATCGTAACAGCTTATCGTCGCCCCCCGCGAAAGCGACGCGAAAGCGGGCTCTGGCCTGGAACAGGGGGCGAGCGCCCCAACCTCTGCCTTGGGTTCCCGCTTTCGCGGGAATGACGGCCAACTATCTGACCCATACGGAATTCTTTTCGGCTCATACTTCTTAGGTTAAGGGTGTCGTCGTCTGATTGATGCTGCTAATGCTGTAATTATTTCTGCACATTCGGCTGCCGACAATTCGTTCAACTCGGCCCATTTGAGGGCCAAGCTCTCGCGATTCTCCCGCGCCGCCCATGCAATCGCTTCGGCGATCTGGGCGGGGCGCGCTTTGCCGGCGATCAGCCGCAAATCCGAAATCCGCACCAGGACCTGGAAATCGGAGGGTACAATGTGAAAGTGCGGCGGCCGATGGTCGTCGGCGTCCATTCGCACGCTCACGGGGCCAAAGCGTTTGAAGGTCGGCATCCGCAGCTTCACCCAATGGTGCAACGATTGCACCCTTGGCCGCATTGGCAGGGCGCGGCGGCGGCGCCGTCTCGAAAACACCGCGCCGGAGCGAGATGAAGCCGTGTTGGAAGCGGGATCAGGGACGCGGTCGCAAAGGGCTCGCCCGCATTGCCGCAGCGGAGTCCAGCCCGGCGGCGCCGACCGGCCGCGCGAAGGCTGGCCGCGCTGGGCTTCGCCCGCCGGGCGACGGGGACGCGCCGGCGAGCGCCGGATGCGACTAGCCGACGATGATTGCTCTCGCTGCGGGCGGACCGCGATGACGCCGTTGCTCTGGACCGCCGCGCGCCGATGCACCCCCGCCGGTTCGTAAGGGCGGCGCTGGCCGGCGGTTCGGCGCTGGTCCTGGCGCTGTGGATCGCGATCTGCGCGGCGGCGCCCGAATTCATCTGGCAGGGGCTGCGCATCGGCGCCAGCCATCTCAGCCGGGCTGATCTGCTGTCGGCGCTGCTGCTCGGCCTGATCCTCGCTTTTTTTGTCGAGCCGCTGATGCGGCGCATCGGCGATTTTTTGCGCCCGGCGCCGGATCGCGATATCCCCCGGCCGCGCAGCGTGTTGTTCACCGCCAGCCTGAGCCTCGCTTTCGCATTGGCCTCGGTCTGCGTGCACGACGCCCTCATCGCGTTCATCTCCAATCGCGGCGCCGAAACCAGTGCGGCGCGTTCCGGACTGGCCGCCGGCATCGCGCTGACCAGCGCGTGGGCGATCGTGCCGGGTGCGGTCGCCCTCGCCTGGCTCGGCAGCCGCAGCCGCCGGCTCAAGCTGCCGCTGGGGATTCTCGGCGCCGCTTCGGCCGGCATCGCGGGGTGGCTGTTCTCGTGGCCGGCGCAGGAGATAATAACGACCACAATACCGTGCCTGCTGATCTTGCGCCTCGGCTACCGCCGGGTCGCGCAGAAGCCGACGGGTCGCGGGTTTGCCGGCTGTGCGCGCAGTGTCGCGCTCGTGGCCGCGGGCTGGCTGACCATCGCGCTGCTGCTCGACGCGCTCCTCGGCGTCACCCGCCTCTACCAGTTGACATTGTATACGGCCGCAGATTTCTGGGTGGATGCGCGATTTTATCTCGGCTGGACTCTGGGTCTGCTGCTGGCGCCGATGCCCGACGACACCCTCGGCGGCACCACTGCCCAGCGGGTGCGCCACAATTTCGATTCACGATTTAACAAGTCTTGACCTGCTAGGCGTCGCTGCTGAAAGACCCGATTGGCCCAGCTGCTGTCGGGGACGCGGGTTGGCGCGAATGGCGATTGCAGAGGGGAAGGATTGTGGTTGTGCGTCTTTATCTTTTCACGTTGCTGGCCGGGATTGGCGGGTTCGCGGCAGCGGCCGAGGCCAATACGATAATCCTGACGGCCGGAGCCGGTGGACAATACAAAACCGTCAGCGCCGCGGTCGCGGCGGCCGATGCCGACACCAATGCAAACGACTACTACGACATTCGGGTCATGCCCGGCGCCTACGTCAACGATTTTCCGCATGTGACGCGGGCGATGACGATCGAGGTCGATCCCGCGTATGCTGGTCAGCCGGTCGTCCTGCGGGCGACAAAGGCGCTTCCCAACGAGAAGGGGATCATTCTGGCGGCGGCGAGCCTGACCGTGAACGGGCTGACCTTTACCGGGGCGCAGATCGCCGACAGCCTCGGCGGCAACGGCGCCGGCATCCGCGACCAGAACACCGCCGCGGCGACCCTGATTGTCCAGAACAGCGTCTTTACCGGCAATCAGGAGGGCATCCTGACCGGCAACGACGCCGATGAAACGATCACCGTCGTCAATTCCAACTTCGTCAACAACGGCAATCCCGACGCCGGCTATTTCCAGCACGGGCTCTACGTCAACTATGCCGGCACCCTGACCGTCAGCAACAGCTTGTTTTGCGGCCAGCTGATCGGCCACGACATCAAGAGCCGCGCCGCGGTCACCACGGTCGAGAACAACCGGCTGTACGACGGCGCCGGCAACGCCGGGCTCGGCTGCGACCCCGGCTCGACCAGTCTCGCGGTCGATGTGCCCAATGGCGGCGCCGCCACGGTCTCGGGCAACCAGATCATTCAGGGCGGGGCAACGCAGAACTACAAGATGGTCGATTACGGGGAAGAGGGCCTGATCTACGGCAACAACAACTTTCTGGTCTCGGACAACAGCTTCACGAGCTCCGGGGCGCCGAGCGCGACCGCGCTCTACGACCCGCATTGCATAACCGTTCAGCTAAACGGCAACACCTTTGTCGGCATCACCGCCATCGTCAACCCGACCGGCTGCGCCGTCTCTCAATAGCGAAAGGCGACACGCCATTCGGCGCTGGATGGCGCCGCGCCGCCGGCCGCATTCGGGCTGACCCGGCACCTCGCCTGAGCACGGACGAGCCGCTGGCGCGCGCATTCTTCAATTTGCGGCGACGATCCGAAGGCTTGCCGCGCCCGCCGGCGAGACGGCGGATTGCCAAAGGAGATGCGCCGATCGGGCCCGCCATGCTAAAGATGACGCCCGGATCAGCCCGCCAACCGGAACAAGGACACCCGCGATGAAGCTCTACTACGCCCCCGGCGCCTGCTCGGTCGGCATTCACGTGCTGCTCGAGGAGATCGGCAAGCCTTACGAGGCCGAAGCGGTTAATTTCCGCGAAGGCGCGCAGTACAAGCCGCCCTTTACCGGCGTCAACGCGAAGTCGAAGGTGCCGACCCTCGAACGCGACGACGGCTCGATCCTGACCGAATTCCCGGTGATCGCCCGCTGGCTGGCGCTGAAGAACCCGCAGGCCAATCTGATCCCGAAGGACGAGGAAGCCGACATCCGCGCGATGGAGGTCATGGAATACGTCGTCGGCACGATCCACAGCCAGGGCTTTACGCGGCTCTTCCGCACCGAGCGCTTTGCCCCCTCGGCTTCGGACCACGACGCGGTCAAGGCGCAGGGCCGCGAGGCCATCGACAAGGGTTTTGCGGTCGTCGACAAGGCGCTCGAAGGCAAGCATTTTCTCGGCGGCAACGAGCTGTCGATCGCCGACGCGGCGCTGTTCTATGTCGAGTTTTGGGGGGCGAAACGGGTCGGCATGCAGCTGCCGAAGAATTGCGCGGCGCATTTCGAGCGCATGATGGCGCGCCCGGCGGTGCAGCGGGCCTTGCACGCCGAGGGGCTGAACTAGGGTTTTCAGGACTTCCCAAGCCGTTACAGCTCGTCATTAGGAAGCCGTTTAACCGCGCCGATCGCCGTCGTTCCCGCGAAAGCGGGAATCCAGGGAGCCCGCAAGCTGCGCCCAATGCCCTGGGCCCCCTTTTTGCGGGGGCGACGAAAACGCTTCACCGGTACAATCGGGCGGCGCAGTGATCATGCTCACCCAAAGGAGCAACGGAAGATGGAGCCAAACACCGTACCGCCGAATTGTCTCGCCGGCATCAAGGTCCTCGACCTGACGCAGTTCGAGGCCGGGACAACCTGCACCGAGGCGCTCGCCTGGATGGGTGCCGATGTCGTCAAGGTGGAGAACCCCGACGGCGGCGAGGCCGGGCGCCGCGGCGTCGCCGACCCCTATTATTTTATGATCTACAACGCCAACAAGCGGTCGATCACGGTCAACCTCAAATCCGAGCGCGGCTTGGCGCTGGTCAAGGACCTGGCCAAGAAGGCCGATGTCTTTACCGAGAATTTCGGCCCCGGCGTGGTCGAGCGGCTGGGGCTCGGCTACGACGTGGTCAGCGCCTTAAACCCGCGCATCGTCTACGCGCAGGTCAAGGGGTTTGGCGAAGGCAGCCCCTATGAAAAGGGCCTGTGCTTCGACCCGATCGCGCAGGCGGTCGGGGGTGCTATGAGCATCACCGGGGAGCCCGGCGGCAAGCCGATCAAGCCCGGCCCGACGATCGGCGACACCGGCACCGGCATGCTGTTGGCGTTCAGCATCCTCGCCGCGCTCTATCAGCGCAACACCACCGGCAAGGGGCGGCGGCTGGAGGCGGCGATGCAGGATTCGGTCATGCATTACAGCCGCGGCATGTTCATCAGGCAGGCGCAGAGCGGGAAAGCCGCGCCGCGGCGGCCGGCCGGCGGCAACGCTCCCTCGGGCATCTTCCCGTGCAAGCCCGGCGGCCCCAACGACTACGTCTACATGCTGACGAGCCGCGCCAACCCGCAGCACTGGCCGCGCCTCCTAAAGCTGATCGGCCGCGAGGATCTGATCGGCGACCCGCGCTACGACAAGCCCTCGGGCAGGGTCGAACGCGAGGCCGAGGTCGACGAGATCATCGCGCAGTGGACGCGCCAGCACACCAAGGAAGAGGCGATGGCGCTGATATCGGGCGCCGGCGTGCCCGCGGGTGCGGTGTTCGAACTCGATGGAATTGACCAACGAGCCGAGCTTTTGGCAGCGCGGCATCCTGCAGACGATGCAGCACGGCGACTGGCAGATGCCGATGACGACCTGGCCGGTTCGGTTTGACGGCGCCCCGGCCCCGGTCAAGCCGGCGCCTTTGCTCGGCGAGCACACCGCCGAAGCGCTCGGCGAATGGCTTGGGCTGAGCCCGGATGAGGTCGAGAGGCTGCGCGGCGACGGCGTCGTCTAGCGCCGCCTCAGCCGACGAGACCCTCCGCCGACCACCGGGACGAAATGACGTGCAGTGCGTCCCGCTGGAGCGGAGGGCCGTCAACCCGGCCGCTGAACCGTCCGGCAAAGGCTTCGGCCTCTCCGGTTATCTTGAAATCGACGCGCACGAGGAAGCCTGCCTCGCCCTGGCGGCAGCAAAACGCCGACGGCTCAAAGCGGTGCTGGTCGAGCCAAAGCCGCATTTCGGCCATCGTCCCGGACAGCTCGCTTGGTTGCAGGTCCATCTCGACCGTGTGCATGTATGTCGCTCTCGGTAGCCCAGCCTGAGCGAAGCATAACGGCTGAGGCTGCCGGCTGACCATGCCTGCCGCCGATGCTCACGATTTTGCCACGCCGCGGGAGGCCGCATGACCCGGACCATCGACAGCTCCGCCGGCCTGCTCGCAGCGCTCGATCGCGGCGAGTCGCTGCCCGCCGGCTGGTACACCGATCCGGCGATTGCCGATGAGGAGAACGCGCGGATTTTCCGCAAGGCGTGGAATTACGTCGGGCCGCTGGGTGAGCTGAGCGGCATCGGCGACTATGTCACCGGCTGCGCCGGAGGGGTCCCCGTCGTCGTCCTTCGCAACGGGGCCGGGCTCGCGGGTTTTGTCAATGTCTGCCGCCACCGCCGCCATGAGGTCATGAAAGGCCGCGGCAACGCCCGACTGATGCAATGCGGCTATCACGCCTGGACCTATGATCTAGCCGGGCGTCTCAAAGCGGCGCCGCGCGCCGCCGGCGAGCCAGGCTTCCGGCTCGAGGATTGGCCGCTGCTGCCGATCCGGGCCGAGGCGCTGGGGCCGTTCGTCTTTGTCAATCTCGACCGCGATGCGGCATCGCTGCAGGACTGCTTCGGGCCGGTGCTGGACATCATCGCCGGGAGCGGGCTCGACCCCGCCACGCTCGGGCTCTACGAGCGGGAGGTTTGGCGGTCGCCGGCAAACTGGAAGGCGATGCTCGAAAACTTCCTCGAATGCTACCACTGCCCGGTTGCCCACCCGGCCTTCAGCGCCGCAGTCGACGTGCGGCCGGGGAATTACCACCTCGCGGCGCAGGGCTGGTTTTCGAGCCAGATCGGCGAGGTGCGTCCGGCCGCGCTCGCCGGCAACAGCCGGGTCGGGCTCTACGATGTGCGCGGGGCGGTGACGCAGTCGCAATACCATCTGCTGTGGCCGAACACGACGATTTCGATCAATCCGGGCTTTCCCAATCTGTCGATCGACATCTGGATTCCGGACGGCCCGACCGCGACGCGGGGCTTTTCGGAGCAGTATTTCGCACCTGGGGTCAGCGCGGAATTCGCCCGCGCGCTGACCGCCTTCAACAAGCAAGTCGGCGCCGAAGACGACGAGCTGACTTCTTCGGTGCAGCGCGGGCTCGCGGGCGGGCTGCCGGAACGCGGCCGGTTTTTGACCAGGAGCGAGCATC
This sequence comes from uncultured Alphaproteobacteria bacterium, assembly GCA_963712825.1. Classification (GTDB taxonomy): domain Bacteria; phylum Pseudomonadota; class Alphaproteobacteria; order ATCC43930; family CGMCC-115725; genus AP-15. The sequence goes on along the minus strand of CAVQJP010000016.1, from coordinate 431,378 downwards.
TCGTCATCCATTTCCAACGGCTCGTCGCCGCCGCAATGGCCGGCGCGCCTGGGTTGGAAGCGGATTACCGCGGTCAGCCCTGACCAGCCGCGGGCGGCTCCCGGCGATAGTGATAGGAGTAGAGTTCCCTGAACCCGAGCCCGGCGTATAGCGCCAGCGCCGGCGCATTGGCGGCTTCGACTTCGAGGCAGGCGCCGGTCGCACCCCGGTCTGCGGCCCAGGCGGCAAGGCTGCCGATGACCCGCCTGGCATAGCCGCGGCGCAGCCGGCGCGGATCGGTCACCACCGACTCGTAGCAGATCACGCCGTCGTGGATTGCGCCAAAGGCAAGCGCCGCCGCCCCCTGCGCGTCGCCGAGCATGGCAAACGCCGCCGGGATCGCGAGCGCGCCGACAATGCCGCGATAAAGTGCCGCCTGCGCCCTCGGCTGGCCCTGCAACACCGCCATCGCCGCAAGCCAACCGGCTGTCGGGCGCGAGCGCAGCCGCACCGCCGGGTCGCGCGCCACCGGCATGTCGCCGAGCGCGGCGTACAGCACCAGGGAGCGGCCCTCGTCGCGGTAGCCGAGCACTGCCAGGCGTTCGTCGATCTCGGGGCCGATCAGCGACGGCAGGCGAAAGATCGTCGGCTGCCGGCGATGGCGATAGAGCGCCTCGCAGCCGGCAATCAGGTTGTCGGGATCGGCGCGCTCGATCCCGAGGGGATTGGCCGAATTGGCGCGACGGGTCAGCCCGCCGCTGAAGCGCAGCACCCAGCCGGCGAACTGCGCCTGGCGCAATGCCGGCCACGCGTTGAGGCAGGTTTCCTCGACCCGCCACAGGACCGCCGCGTCATTCATCGGCTATTCCCGGCTAAAGCCGCGCCCGCACCACCGCGGGGCGATGCACCGCCGAATGGATTTCGTTGACCTTAGCGGGTGCCGCCATCTAATTTCGTGTAAGTCGAGATCGTTCAACGAAAACGCGCCTGCAGCGCGCCAAGAGGAAGGAAACGGCCGTGGTTCATTTTACTCGTCGCTCGGTGCTGCGCGGTTCCATGGGTTTGATCGCGGCGGCCGGGCTGACGCGCCCCTATGTCGCCAACGCTGCGGCGAAAACCGCGACCGTGTGGTGGACCCAGGGGTTCGCACAGGAAGAGGATGTCGCGTTCAAAAAGCTCGTCGCCGAGTACGAGAAGGCGAGCGGCAACACAATCGACTATACGATCATCCCCTACGCGCCGCTGCGTCAAAAAATCATCTCGGCGGTGACGAGCGGGGTTGTTCCCGACCTGTATCAGAACACCCCACCGGAGCTGATGGCGCTGCAGGCCTGGGCCGGCAAGCTCGTCGACGTGTCCGATGTCGTCGAGACGCAAAAGGAAGAATACAACGAAACCGCGCTGCTCTTCGCCAACTGCTACAACAGTGTCGAGAAAAAGCGCAGTTATTACGGCGTGCCGTATACGACCGATTCCTTCATCAACCACATCTGGCGGCCGCTGGTCGAAAAGGCGGGCTACAAGATGACGGACATCCCAAACACCTGGGATGCCTTTTACGATTTTTTCAAAGGCGTCCAAAAGAAGCTGCGCGACCAAGGCATGCGCCATGTCTATGGTCTTGGCTTCCAATTGACCGCCAACGGCGGCGACCCCAACAATTTTTTCAATTACTTCCTGATTGCTTATGGCGGTCAGAACATCGTCACCCAGGACGGCAAGCTCCACCTCGATGATCCGCAGGTGCGCGCGGCGGCGATCAAGGCATTGACCTATCCGACGACCGCCTACAAGGAGGGCTTTGTGCCGTCGGGGGCGATCAACTGGAACGACGCCGACGACAACAACGCGTTCCATTCCAAAGAGATCGTCATGGATCTCGACGGCTCGCTGTCGACCGAGGTCGCCATCATCGCCAACCAGCAGGATTACAACGACATCGTGACGATGCCGCTGGCCCGCAGCAACGACGGCAAGCCGGTGCCGGCGCTGACCCAAAACCTCAGCGGTCTGATCCCGAAGGGGGCGCAAAACATCGACGTGGCCAAGGATTTTCTCAAATTCCTGATCCAGCCGAAAGTCCTCGACGATTACCTGAAGACCGGGCTCGGGCGCCGGGTGCCGCCGATGCCGTCGATCGCCAAAAGCGATCCGTGGTGGCTCGACCCGAAAGACCCGCATCGGGTCGCGTATACCACCCAACTGTTGCTGAGGCCGACAGTGCCGGATTTCTTCTCGTTCAACCCCGCCTATGCGCGGGTCGAGAACGAGCATGTCTGGCAGGCGGCCTGGGCCGACATCATCCGCAACGGGATGACGCCCGATGCGGCGGCGGACAAGGCGTTCAAGCGGATCGAGCAGCTCTTCGCCGAATATCCGATCGCGCAGGGCTGAGGGCTGAGGGAGGCCGCGAGGCGGACGGGCACGCTGTGGCGACGACGCCCGACACAGCCCGCAGGCCGGAAGGTTTGGGCGGTTTTTGAAGCGGCGCCGTGGCGCCGCCGGGCGCCGGGTCGGCGTGCGCGCCTTGAAATTCAGGGTGTTCGCAATTGGCTTTGAACCGGCGGCCCGAAGGTCCTACGCTCTCGCGGCGAGGAAACAAAACAAGCGCCCCTCAAAGGGGCTCGTGCGAACCGGAAGGACCATGAGCATGACCAATCCGAGCAGGCGTTCGTTGTTGCGCGGCTCGCTCGCCATTGCCGCAGGCGCGGGACTGGCGCGGCCGTATCTGGCCAACGCCGCGGCGGCGACTGCGAGTGCGTGGTGGGCGCAGGGTTTCGCCCAAGAGGAAGACGTGGCTCTGCGCAAGATCGTCGCCGACTACGAAAAGGCGAGCGGCAACACGATCGACCTCAGCATCGTCCCGTTTGCACCGCTGCGGCAAAAGATCATTTCGGCGATGACAAGCGGCACGGTGCCCGACCTGATCGACGCCAACCCGCTTGAGGTGGTGCCGGAAGAAGCCTGGAACGGCCGGCTCGTCGATGTCAGCGACGTGGTCGAGACCCAGAAGTCGCATTACCTGCCCAACGCTCTCCTCTCCGCGCGCTGCTACGACAACGTCAAAAAGCAGCGCAGCTATTATGGCGTCCCGTACAAGGCTTCGGTGCGGCCGTTCCATTACTGGCGGGATTTGGTCGTAAAGGCGGGCTACAAGGAATCCGATATTCCCAATACGTGGAACGCTTTTATCGATTTCTTCAAACCGGTGCAGCAGAAGCTGCGCGACGCAGGCATGCGCCACGTCTACGCGACCGGGTTTGTGCTGAGCACCGTCGGCTATGACGTCGCCACGACCTTTGACCAGTTTCTGATCGCGCATGGCGGTCTCGGGCTGGTGACCCCGGACGGCCAACTGCACGCCGACGACCCGCAGGTCAAGGAGGCGGCGCTGAAGTCGCTCACTTATCTCGGCGACATCTACAAGGGCGGCTATGTCCCGCCGGGGACATTGAGCTGGAACGACGCCGACGACAACAACGCCTACCATTCAAAGCTCGTGGTCATGGACCTCGACGGCACCCTGTCGACCGAGGTCGCGATGATCCACGACAAGCAGGCCTATTACCACGACATGGTCGTGCACGAGCTGCCGCTCAGCAATGAGGGCAAGCCGATCCCGGCGGTGTTTCCGGTGAACCTCGCCATTGTTCCCGAGGGCGCCAAGAACGTCGAGGTCGCCAAAGACTTTTTGAAGTATCTGATCCAACCCAAGAACAACGGCGGCTATTTGAAAGCCGGCCTCGGCCGGTTTTTGCCGGTGTTCCCGGAGCTCGTCAAAAACGACCCGTGGTGGACCGATCCCAAGATCGACCCGCATCGGCCGCCTTACGTGCACCAGGCCTTTGTCGAGCCGACGACGCCTCTGTTCTATGTGTACAATCCGGCCTATGCCCGGGTCGAAACCGAGCATGTCTGGGGCATCGCTCTCGCCGACGTCATGGCCAACGGCATGGCGCCGCAGGCGGCGGCCGACAAGGCGTTTCGCCGGCTCGACGAGATTTTTGCGCAATACCCGATCCATCAGGCGTGAACGACCGGATCGCGGCGGGCTAAGCAACATTGCGTCCGAAAATCGGAGGCAAAACGAGGGTACAAAACGAGGGTAGGAGACTGGCATGGGACGTTTGACGCGTCGTTCGCTGCTGCGCTCGTCATTGGGGCTGGTGGCCGCCGGAAGCCTTGCACGGCCCTATGTCGCCAACGCCGCCGCCAAGACTGCGACCCTGTGGTGGATCCAGGGCTTCGCCCACGAAGAAGACATCGCTTTTAAGAAAATCGTCGCCGATTACGAGAAGGCGAGCGGCAACACGATCGACTACACGATCATCCCCTACGCGCCGATGCGCCAGAAAATCATTTCGGCGGTGACGAGTGGGGTCGTGCCCGATCTCTACCAAAGCAGCCCGACCGAGCTGATCGCATTGCAGGCTTGGGCCGGCAAGCTGGTCGACGTGTCCGATGTCGTCGAAACCCAAAAAGAGGAATATACCGAGACCGCTTTGCTCTCCGCCTATTGCTATAACAGCGTCGAAAAGAAGCGCAGCTATTACGGTGTGCCGTATACGACCGCGACCTTGCCCAACCACATCTGGCGATCGCTGGTCGAGAAGGCCGGCTACAAGGTGGAGGACATTCCAAAAACCTGGGATGCCTTTTACGACTTCTTCAAGGGCGTGCAGAAAAAGCTGACCGCCCAGGGCATGCGCCACGTCTACGGCTTGGGCTTTCAGGTAACCACCCAAGGCAATGATCCCAACAATCTATTTAATTATTTTCTGATTGCCTATGGCGGTCAGGATATCGTCGGCAGGGATGGCAAGCTGCGCCTGCACGACCCGAAGGTTCGCGAGGCCGCGATGAAGGCCCTGACCTATCCCGCCACCGCCTATAAGGACGGGTTTGTGCCCTCGGGTGCGATCAACTGGAACGATTCCGACGACAACAACGCCTTCCATTCCAAGCAGATCGTCATGGATCTCGACGGCACGATCTCGACCGAAGTCGCGATGTATGCCGACAAGCAAGCCTATAACGACATCGTGACGATGGGCCTGCCGCTCGGCAATGACGGCAAACCGGTGCCGAGCCAGGCAAGCAACGGCACCGCGCTGATCCCGCAAGGCGCCAAAAACGTCGAGACGGCCAAGGATTTTCTCAAGTATTTCATTCAACCCAAGGTGAATGACGAGTACCTCAAGGTCGGGCTCGCCCGCAGCATTCCGGCGATGCCGTCGATCGTCAAAACCGACCCCTGGTGGCTCGACCCCAAGGACCCGCATCGGGTGGCTTATGTCAAGCAAGGTCTGCTTGGCCCGACCGTGCCGAATTTCTGGGTGTTCAACCCGGCCTGGGCCGAGGTCCAGAACCAGCATGTCTGGGGTGCGGCGTGGGCCGACGTCATCGCCAATGGCATGACGGCAGAGGCGGCGGCCGACAAGGCGTTCAAGTGGACCGAGGCGATCTTTGCCAAATACCCGATGGCGCAGAGCTGATCAGGCCGCCCGGCGGACGGGTTCGCCGGGCCGTATGCGAGTTGCTGCGGCCGTTGCCGCGACAGGACGAGATGGCTGAACCGGCGGCGCGGAGGTGTCGCGGCGAGATTGTTGGACCATCCAAAAAATTCCGCCCGCAAAGGGTGTTTGGCGCGAACAGGAAGGAGCATCGAGATGATCATCAATCCGACCAGGCGTTCATTGCTGCGCAGCTCGCTCGCGGTGGCCGCGGCGGGCAGCCTGGCGCGGCCCCATGTCGCCAACGCCGCGGCGACGACCGCGACCGTGTGGTGGGTGCAGGGGTTTGCGCAGGAGGAGGACGTATCGATCAAAAAAATCTTTGCCGATTACGAGAAGGCGAGCGGCAACACGATCGACTACAGCCTGGTGCCGTATGCGCCGCATCGCCAGAAGGTGATCTCGGCGATGACCAGCGGCGAGGTCCCGGACCTGTTCCCGGCGAACCCCGCCGAAGTCGGCGCCTTGTTTGCCTGGCAGGGCAAGCTCACCGACGTGTCCGACGTCGTCGCGACCCAGAAGGCGCAATACAGCGACACCGCTTTGCTGTCGGCGCAGTTCTATAATGGCGCCACCAAGCAGCGAAGCTTTTACGGCGTGCCCTTTACCGGCGCCACCTTGCCGTTCCACATCTGGAATTCATTGGTCGAGAAAGCGGGCTACAAGCTGGCGGACGCGCCCAAGACCTGGGACGCGTTTTGGGACTTCTTCAAGCCGGTGCAGGACAAGCTGCGCGCCCAAGGCATGCGCGGGGTCTACGCGCTCGGTCTGCAGGTCACGTCCAACGGCGTCGACCCGAACAACACCTTCCACTATTTTCTCATTGCCTATGGCGGCAAGGACATCGTCGCCAAGGACGGCAAATTGCACCTCGACGACCCAAAGGTGAAAGAGGCGGCGGTCAAGGCGCTGATCTATCCGACGACCGCCTACAAACAAGGCTACGTTCCGGCCGGCGCGATCAACTGGAACGACGCCGACGACAACAACGCCTTTCATTCGAAGCAGATTGTGATGGACATCGACGGCACGATCTCGACCGAGGTCGCGCTTTATAAAGACAAGGAGCAGTACGACGACATCGTCACGATGGGCCTGCCGCTCGGCAATGACGGCAAGCCGGTCCCGAGCCAGCTTACCGTAGTCAACGCGCTGATCCCGAAGGGCGCCAAAAACGTCGAGGTCGCCAAGGATTTCATGAAGTATTTCATCCAGCCAAAGGTCAACAACGACTGGCTGAAGGTCGGGCTCGGCCGCAACATACCGGTCATGCCGTCGGTGGTGAAGAACGACCCGTGGTGGCTCGCCGACCCGCACCGCAAGGCCTACACCGAGCAGGGCGTGCTCGGCCCGACCGTGCCGGCCTACTGGGCGTTCAACCCGGCCTATGCGGAGGTTCAGAACACGCATGTGTGGAGCGCCGCCTGGGCCGACGTCATACGCAACGGGATGACGGCTGAGGCCGCCGCTGACAAGGCGCAAAAGCAGATCGAGGCGATCTTCGCCAAGTACCCGATTGCGCAGAGCTGAGCGGCGCCGAACCTCGCCGCCGCACCTCGCCGCCGCCGGCGGATCGTCGCGGCTGCGTCTGATTGCCGCGCAAACCGCCGGGAGCCGATCGGTTCCCGGTGCCGGGATGCCTGTGGGTCAGGCGAATCGACGGTTAACGAATGGCGGCGCGCCACCTCTCCAAATCGTGATAATGAGCCTCGATAACAAATTGAGAATGACGCGCAACCGTTCTATATTCGCGCCCAGCGACCGCCAGAACGCGCCATCGAGGCGCTCGCGGTGTGAATAGGGAAGAAGGAAGACAAATATGAAGAGTCCGACCAGGCGTACCGTGCTGCGCAGCACGCTTGCTGTTGCCGCGGCCGGAACGCTTGCGCGCCCGTATATCGCGAACGCCGCCGCCAGCACTGCGACCGTGTGGTGGACCCAGGGCTTTGTCCCGGAAGAGGATGCGGGGTTTCGCAAGGTCGTCGCCGATTACGAGAAGGCGAGCGGCAACACGATCGACTACAGCATCGTCCCCTTTGCGCCATTGATGCAAAAGACCGTCTCGTCGCTGACCAGCGGCGACGTCCCCGATCTGATCTCCAGCGATTCCAACGACGTGATTTTCGCTCCGCAGAACGCCTGGAACGACAAAATCATCGAAGTTGGCGACGTGGTTGAACCCCAAAAATCGGAATTCAGCCCCACCGTCTACCTTGCCGCGCAATATTACAACAATGTCAAGAAGCAGCGAAGCTTTTATCTAATTCCATACAAGACTGCAGTGGTTCCGTTCCACGCCTGGACTTCGCTGGTCGAAAAGGCCGGTTATAAGTTGGCCGACGCGCCAAAGACATGGGACGCCTTTTGGGATTTTTTCAAGCCGATGCAGAAAAAGCTGCGCGACCAGGGCATGCGCACCGTCTACTCGCTGGGTCTGCAGGTGACCACGACCGGCCCAAACGACGGCAACAACCTGTTTAACGCTTTCCTGATCGCCAATGGCGGGAACGGCATCGTCACCCAGGACGGCAAGGCGCACCTCGACGATCCGCAGGTCAAGGATGCAGTGGTCAAGTCGTTGACCTGGCTCGCCGACGCATACAAGGGGGGCTACGTGCCGCCCGGAGCGCTGAGCTGGAACGACGCCGACGACAACAACGCGATCCATTCCAAACTGATGATCATGGATTTCGACGGCACGATCTCGACCGAGGTCGCGCTGTACCACGACAAGGAACAATACAACGACATCGCCACTCTTGGCCTGCCGGCGCGCAATGACGGCAAGCCGAATGCGGCGCAGCTGGGAGTTGGCGGGGCGATCATCCCCAAAGGGGCGAAAAATGCCGAGGTCGCCAAGGATTTCATGAAATTCCTGATCCAGCCGAAGGTCATGAACGCCTATTTGAAGGAGGGACTCGGCCGCTGGCTCCCGGCGTATCCGTCGCTGGTCAAGAGCGACCCCTTCTGGCTCGACCCGAGCGACCCGCATCGGCCGAATTATGTGCGCGAAGGCTTGATCGACCCGACGGTGGTGAACTATCCCGTGTTCAACCCCGGCTGGTCTGAGGTCAACGCCACCCAAATCTGGGGCTCGGCCGAGGCCGATGTGATCAGAAACGGGCTGACGCCGGAGCAAGCGGCGGATAAAGCGTTAAAGAAGGTGGAGACGATCCTGGCGAAGTACCCGATCGTTCAGAGCTGAGGCGGAGGCGGTCATGGCAAGCGTATCGGTCATCGAGGCCGGCCGTCCCGTCCTGGGGCGGCGGTCGCTTTTGCGTACTTGGCGCGGCGGTCTGCAGGGCTCTGAGTTCGCCTGGGCCCTCGCCTTTTGTATTCCCTATGTCGCGGTGTTCCTCGCCTTTGTCGCCTACCCGATCGTGTACGGATTGTGGCTCGGGCACAACCCTGCGCTCTACGTCGAGTTGTGGCGAGACCCGATTTTCCAGATGACGATTGTCAATACGATCATTTACCTGGTCGTCGGCGTAAATGTCAAAATGTTCGGCGCGCTGCTGCTGTCCGGCTTCTTCATGCGCCGCGGCTGGTGGGTCAAGGGCCTGTTGATGATCTACGTGCTGCCCTGGGCGGTGCCGGCATTGCCGACCTTTATCTCGATCCACTGGATGCTGAACAGCCAATGGGGCCTCGTCAACAACGTGATCTGGGACCTGTTCCACGTCGACGGCCCGGGCTGGCTCGACACCTCGCGCTGGCTGGCGCTGGGTGCGGTCATCGTCTCCTACATCTGGAAGAACATGCCGTTTTGGACCGTGATCCTGCTCGCTGGCCGGATGTCGATCCCGCAGGAATTGTATGAGGCGGCCGAGGTCGACGGCGCGACGGGCTTGCGCCGCTTTGCCCATATCAGCTTTCCGCTGCTCGCCAACCTCTACCTCGTCTGCACCCTGCTCTCGACGATCTTTACCCTCGGCGACTTCAACACCGCGACCTTTGTCTCCGGCGGCGGACCGGCGTTGACGACCCACGTCCTGGCGACAATCGGTATTCGCGATGCCTTTGAGATCGCCAGACCCGACCTTGGCGTCGCGGCGGTGATGACGGCGTTGCCGCTGATGATCCCGCTGGTGCTGATCCTGATGCGCAAATTGCGGACCTCGGAGGTGCAGCTATGAGCGTTCTCCTGCTCGACAAATCCGCGGCGCGGCAGGCGCCTGCAGCCACCGCGGTCAAGAGAAAAAATTACCGGTTGCAGCGCATCCTGACCGAAATCGGGTGCCTGGCGCTGGCGTTCGTGCTGATCATCTGGACCCTGGCGCCGCTCTACAACATGGTCATGGTCGCGCTGCAGTCGCACAACGACGTCTTCACCAACGACATCTGGCCGGCGCATCCGTCCGCCTACAGCTTTTGGATCGTCATCACCGAGGGCTACTGGTATCTCGAATATTTCTGGCACCAGTTCGGCAACAGCCTCTACATCGGCGTGATGACGGTGTTCTTTACGCTGTTCATCGGGTCGATGGTCAGCTTTTCGGTCAGCCGCATGCGGCTGCGCAACGGCTGGCTCTTGACCAACGCGGCGTTGCTGACCTACGTGATCCCGGCCTCGTTCCTGGCGATCCCGCTCTACCGGATCATGCAGGGCTACGGGCTCGGCAACAACGTGTGGTCGATCATCGCGGTCGAGGTGACCTTTGCCACGCCCTACGCGATCTTCATCTTCCAGCAATACGGCCGCAGCATCCCGATCGAGCTCGACGAGGCGGCGCGGGTCGACGGCGCGACACCCTGGCAGGTCTATTTCAAGATCTACCTGCCGATGATGGCGCCGGCGCTGGTCGCGGTCGGCACCTACGCGCTGCTGCTCGCTTGGAACGAGTATCTCTACCAGTTCCTGCTGCTGTCCGACAAACGCAGCATGACGGTGCCGGTGGCGCTCGCCCAATTCCTCAACAGCGACGAGTTGCCGTGGAACTACATGATGGCGACCGCGATCATCTATGCGATCCCGCCGGTCGTGATCTACTACCTGTTCCGCGGCCGGATGACATCGGGCCTGACCATGGGCGGCGTCAAAGGCTGAACTGATAGTTTGGGCGGTCGGAATCAATAATTTCAAGTTGAGGAAAATGACCTAATGGACTGTCGCCCCCGCGAAAGCGGGGGTCCAGGACCTAGGCGCACGCCCGCCCTGGGTTCCCGCCTTCGCGGGATGAGGGAAGAGGGATTACTTCACAAATAACTTTTCGGGTCGGGCTCTGAACATCGCGAAGCCCTCGCCCTTCGCCAACTATTCCTGCCGCCAGCTACTCCTGCGGGTAGCGCCAGACGCTCGCCAGCTGCGCCGCGGTTTCGTCGATCGTCCATTGCGGCAGGGCGAGGCCGGGAGCGACATCGCTGAACACCATGCGCACCCGTGTGCCGATCCCGACTCGGCGAACCATCTCGGGCGGCGCCAATTCGCCGTCCGGGGTCGCGAGATTGCCGGCGACGCGCAGCGCCTCGTCGGACGTCGGCTCGCCCTTTTGCGTGTCGAGGTCGACCAGCAGGATCAGATAGGGCGTGTGGCCGCGAAAAGCCGGCTGGATCGCGTGATGCACCTCGCTGTAGGAGTGCACCGCCCCCTTGCCCTCGACCCTCTTCCAGGCCGCTTCAAGGCTCATGCACCACGGGCAGGCGGTGGTCGGCGGGTAGCGCAACCTGCCGCATTGCGCGCAGGCCTGCAGATGAAAATCGTGCTCGGCGCAATGGCGGAAATATTCGAGGTTCTCGACATCGAGATCGTCGATGGTGAGCCCCATGCCCATATATTCGCCGCGAACTGGCATTTTCTCTCTCCCTTAACTGCATTCTGTCGTCATTCCCGCGAACGCGGGAACCCAGGGATCAACGCTCGTCACTTCCCCTGGACCGCGTTTTCTTTGGGGCGACGAAAACGAGTTGCTACCAGCCGCGCCGCATGACCATCGACGAGGCGGTCGCCGGATTGGCCCAGCCGAGATTGGCGCTGACTTCGACATCCTTGACCTGGCGGCAGCCGCCTTCGCTGTAGTCGTAGGTGTGCCGGCGCTTGCCGTCGGCGCCCACCGGGCAGGAATTGTCGGCATCATAGCGCAATTGCCGGGTGTTTTCGATGACCATGTTCATGCCGTGGGTGTATCCCTCGCACAAATGGCCGCCCGACGTGTTGTTGGGCCGCCTTCCGCCGAGCCGGATCGCCCCGCTCGACACGTATTCGCCGCCCTCGCCCTTTTTGCAGAAGCCGTAATCCTCGAGCTGCAGCATCGTCGTAAAGGTGAAGGCGTCGTAGGACCCGGTTATGTCGACATCCTCGGGCCCGACCCCGGCGTTGGGCCACAGGATCTTCGCCGCGTAATGGCCGGCGACGGTCGAGATCGGCCCGTGCTGGTAATGCATGTCGAGCCGCGGCTTCGAGCACCGGCCGACGACCCCGCGGATCAGCACCAGCGGCTGCTTCATGTCGCGGGCGCGCTCGGCCGAGGTCACGACGACGCAGGTGGCGTTGTCGGTCTCGACGCAGCAATCCAGCAGATGCAGCGGCTTGCAGATAAAGCGGCTGTTCAGCACGTCGTCGATCGTGTAGCGCTTTTTATAGTACGCCTTTGGGTTGTTCGAGGCGTGGTGGCTGTGCGCGACCTTGACCGCGGCGACCTGCTCGGGCCTGGTGCCGTAATCGTGCATGTGGCGCATAAAGGTCGGGGCAAAGCTCTGCCCCGCGCTCTGCCAGCCATAGGCGCGGTTGTGCAGCATGTCGCCGCCGACGGGTGCGGCCGAGCGCGCCCCGGTGCCGCCGATCCGGACCTGCGAGTAGCCGTTCATCGAGCGGAAGATCGCGACCGTCTTGCAGCACCCGGCCTCAATGAGGCCGATCGCGATCCCGACCAACGCCTCGGTCGAGGAGCCGCCGCCGACCACGTCCATGTAGAAATTGAGGCGGATGCCGAGGTCGCCGGCGATAAACGTCGCCGATGTCGAATCTCCGCCCGAATAGGACAGCATCCCGTCGATGTCGGCGGCCGTCAGACCGGCGTCGAGGATCGCGTTCCTGACCGCCCAGGTCCCGAGCGCCCGCGTCGTCTTGCCCGAGCCGCGGGTATAGGTCGTCTCCCCGACCCCGGCGATCGCATATTTGTCGCGCAGGTATTTGGGGGTGGTGGCGTCCACCTCGGTTCTCGGTAACGGCATTAGGCTTCTCCCTTGGTGTTTTCGACCAGAGCCCGCAGGCGCGGCAGGAGCTGCGGCAGCTCTTCGGTGGCAGTTTTCCAGACAACTTCGTGGTCGACGTTGAAGTATGCGTGGACCAGCCGATTGCGCATCGACACGATCAGCGGCCACGGAATGTCGGTGGAGGCTTCGCGGGTCGCCTCGCCGACTTTGCTGGCAGCCTCGCCGACGATCTCGATCGCGCGCACTAGAGCAAAGAGCAGCATCTGATCGTCATCCAGATCGCCCCTTCGCTTTCCCAAGGCAAAGCTACAAGCCGTTTCCGCCGCCTGGATCATGTGACGAAGCCGCGCCCCGTCGTCAGGCGACAAACTGAACCTCAGCCGTGCGTTCGACCGCCTGGCGGAAATACGGGCTGAGCTCCTCGGCAGTCCGCAGATCTACTCGACGACCCAACAGCTCCGCCAACTCGGCCTCGATCGCAGCGAGCCCGAGAAAGCCCGGAACAGCCTCCGGCTCGAACTCCACCAAAAGATCGACATCGCTATCGCTCCGGTCGGTGCCTTTCAGCACCGAACCGAACAGCGCGAGGCGGCGAATACGACGGTTTCGGCACAGCTGCGCTAGTGCGTCTTTGTCATAGGAGAGGAGGCTCATTTTTCCCCGCGTCCCGGCAGCGGCATAAGTTTGTTATTTGGTTTATGCGGTCGTTACGTCGGCAGCCGGTAGGCCTTGGTCGCCGCACCGCTGAAGAGTGCGGTCTTCTCGGCGGCCGAGCAGCCCGACGCGATGCGCTTGAACGCGTTCCACATGACAGGGTAGCTGCACATCCCCTTGTCGACCGGGAAGTTGCTTTCGAACATCGAGCGCTCGGGCCCGAAGGCCGCGACGCAGGTCTCGATATAGGGCCGCCACGCCTTCTCCAGATCCTGCGAGGAGGGCGGCTGTTCGTTCTCGAAAAAGGTAAAGCCTGACAGCTTCATGCCGAGCCCGCCGAGCTTGACATAGGTGTTGGGCGATGCGGCGGCGACCTCGCCGATCGACTTCTTCCAGGCGGCAAAGGCTTCCTCGCGCTTGCCGGCATAGGGGCCGATCGCGAGTGGCCCGCCGACATGGTTCAACACGATCACCGCCTGCGGGAAGGCGCGCGCGAGGTCGGTCACATCGTCGAGCTGGGTCTGGAACAGCCACGCGTCAAAGCTCAAGCCGAGCGAGGCCAGACCGGCGAACCCCTCGCGGAAACTGCGGTCGCGATAGAGCCCCTGCGGCGCCCCCGAGCAATAGATTTCGAGGCTCGGGTCGGCGTGCCAGGTGGCGCCGTTGCGGATCCCCTTGAAGCGTCCGCCCGAAATCTGGACGTGCCGCTCGAGAATGCCCTTGGCGCGACTGCCGATCCGCAGATCGACGTTGCCGATGATGCCGGCGATGCAGCGGGTCTTGCCGTATTTCCCTGACGCGCTCATCGCCGCGATGCCGTTGACGAACTCGGTCTCGCCGAGCGATTTCAGCTCCTGCGGGCCGTCGGCGCGATACATCTCGCGGCATTCCTCAAAGCAGGTCGCGGCGATGTTGTGGCCGCTGCCGACATCCTCCAGCAAATCCGGGAACAGATAGCGGTTGCCCGGCCGGTCCCACATGTGATGGTGCGGGTCGACGATCGGCAATGCCGGCTCGATCGTCTCCTCCCGCCGCTGGTCGAGCCATTCCGGGCGAACCGGCGCATGGCGGCCGGGCGGGATCGCGGATTGGGGCATGGGGCAGTCCTCCCGAGTTTGCTCTAAACGCTTTCCCAACTCTGCCCCGCCGTAGCGCGCAACGCCACGATTTTTGCCATGCCGCAAGCTCGGTTTGACCAACGCCGTGGGGGCCGGCGGCGACGCGCGACAGAAATCCGGAGCAAAACCTCGCGGTTGCGCTATGGCAAAATGCTTCGACGCCGCCGATATGGCGGATGTCGGAGGTCCTTTCAAATGAACCAATTCGGCATCGGCCAGCCGGTCCGCCGCGTCGAGGACCAGCGGTTTTTGACCGGGCGCGGTCATTACATCGACGATCTCGTTCGTCCGCGCCAGGCTTACGCCTTTATGCTGCGCTCGCCGCATGCGCATGCCCGTGTCGGCGCGATCGACACCTCGGCCGCGGCGGCGGCACCCGGCGTCGTCGCGGTGCTGACCGGCGACGACCTGGCGCAGGACGGACTCGGCCCGATCCCTTGTCTCGGCGGGCTGACCAACCGCGACGGGTCGACGCCCGTCACGCCGCCGCGCCCGGCAATGGTACGCTACCGCGTGCGGCATGTCGGCGACACGGTGGCGATGGTAGTGGCGGAGAGCCTCGACGCCGCGCGCGACGCGGCCGAGTTGATCGCAATCGACTACGAGACCCTGCCGTCCGTCGTCGAAACCGCGAGCGCGCTCGATCCGGGCCGGCCGCTGGTATGGGACGAAACGCCGGGCAACCTCGCCTTCGATTGGGGGGTGGGCGACCCCGCGGCGGTCGAGCGGGCGATGGCGGATGCGCGTCACCGCATCACGCTGGAAATCGTCAACAACCGGATCGTCGTCGTCTCGATGGAGCCGCGCGGCGCCATCGGCGAATACGACGTGGGAGACGACTCCTGCACCTTGTGGAGCTCGACCCAGGGCTCGCATCTGCTGCGCGCCCAGCTGGCCGAGAGCATCTTCAAGGTGCCGGAGAACCGGATCCGCGTCGTGACCCAGGATGTCGGCGGCGGGTTCGGCATGAAGGCGTTTCTCTACCCCGAGCACGTCCTGGTGCTGTGGGCCGCGAAGAGGCTCGGCCGGCCCGTCAAGTGGACGCCCGAGCGCTCCGACGCGTTTATGACCGACACCCAGGGCCGCGACAATGTCACCCGGCTCGATCTCGCGCTCGACGACGAGCTGCGGTTTCTCGGCCTGTCGGTCACGAACATCGCCAACATGGGCGCCTACCTGTCGAATTTCGCACCCGAGATCCCGACCAATTCGGGCGCGGTCATGTACAGCGGCGTCTACGCAATCCCGGCGATCTCGGTCGTCGTCAAAGGCGTCTTCACCAATACCGTGCCGATCGACGCCTATCGCGGCGCCGGGCGGCCGGAGGCGGCCTATGCGCTCGAGCGGCTGGTCGACTACGCCGCCCGCCGGCTCGGGGTGGCGCCGCAGGAATTGCGCCGGCGCAATTTCATCCGGCCGCAAGCGATGCCCTACACGACCCCGCTCGGCCTCGTCTATGACAGCGGCGACTTCGCCCGCAACATGGAGGATGCGCTCGCCGCCGCCGATATCGCGGGCTTTGCCGCGCGACGGTCCGCCGCTGCCGCACGCGGGGGCTGCCGGGGGTTGGGCTACGCCGTCTATATCGAGCAGTCGGGAATGCCGCCCGACGAGTTCGCCGAGCTACGCTTCGAGCCGAGCGGCACGTTGACGATGCTGATGGGAACCCAGTCTTCGGGCCAGGGTCACCAGACCGCCTATGCCCAGCTCGCCGCCGAACGGCTTGGCCTCGGGCTCGACAAAATCCGGGTTTTGCAGGGCGACACCGCGGCGATCTCCTTTGGCCGCGGCACCGGCGGCTCGCGCTCGCTGCCGGTCGGCGGGGCCTCGGTCGATGCCGCCGCGCAAAAGCTGATCGCCAAGGGCCGCCGCATCGCCGCCCATCTGCTGGAAGCGGCCGAGGCGGATCTCGACTTTGCCGACGGCATGTTTCGCATAACCGGGACCGACCGTGAGGTCGGAATCGCCGCAGTGGCGCGCGCCGCGTTCGACCCGTCACAGCTCCCCGAGGGTGTCGAGCCCGGTTTTGCCGAGAGCGGCCACTTCACCCCGCCTTCGCCGACCTTTCCCAATGGCTGCCACGTCTGCGAGGTCGAGATCGAGCCCGAGACCGGGCATGTCGAGATTGTCCGCTATCTGGTGGTCGACGATTTCGGCACGGTCGTCAACCCGTTGCTGCTGGGTGGCCAGGTGCAGGGCGGGGTGGCGCAAGGTGTGGGCCAGGCGGTGTTCGAGCGCACCGTGTTCGACCCCGAGACCGGGCAGCTCGTGACCGGCTCATTGACCGATTACTGCCTGCCGCGCGCCGAGGATTTGCCCGCGATCGAATTCTCCTACAATGTCGTGCCATGCCGCACCAACCCGCTCGGGCTGAAGGGCGCCGGCGAGGCCGGGGCGATCGGCGCGCCGCCGGCCTTGGTCAACGCGATTGTCGATGCGCTGGCGCCGCTCGGCATTGAGCATGTCGACATGCCGGTCACGCCCGAGCGGTTGTGGCAGGCCATCCGCAGCGCAAAGGAACAAAAAGCGGCATGACAGACAGCAACACCCGCGACCGGCTGCTCGGCACCGCGCGCCGCGCGGCGCTCGCCGCCGGCGAGGCGATCATGGCGGTCTATGCGCAAGAATTCGACGTTCGCCAAAAGCTCGACAAAACCCCGGTGACCGAGGCCGACCTCAGCGCCGAGCGGGTCATCGTCGGCATGCTGGCAGACGCCTTCCCGGACATCCCGATCGTCTCGGAAGAGCTGGTCGACGCCGAAGGGCTGCCGCCCTCGGCCGCACGCTTCTGGGTTGTCGACCCGCTCGACGGCACCCGCGAATTTGTCGCCAAGAACGGCGAGTTTGCGGTCTGCATCGGCCTTGTCGAAGACGGGCGGCCGGTGCTCGGCGTGCTGCACGGGCCGGCGGTCGGGCTGACCTACGCCGCCTATGGGCCGGGCACCGCGACGCGCCAGCGTGGATTTGGCGCAATCGAGCCGATCAGGACCCGCGCGCCATCGCCCGAGGGTCTTGTCGTCGTCCACAGCCGCTCGCACGAGAGCAGCCGCCGGGTCGGCGAATTTCTCGAAAGCTTTAAGGTGATCGAACGCAAAAAATGCGGCAGCGCCCTGAAATTCGGCGTGATCGCGGCGGGCGAGGCCGACCTCTACCCGCGCTTCGGGACGACGATGGAATGGGACACGGCGGCCGGGCAGGCAATCCTCGAAGCCGCCGGCGGCCGCGTCGAAACCCTCGCCGGCGACCCGCTTACCTACGGCAAGCCCGGCCTCAAAAACGACGGCTTTGTCGCCTGGGGCCGGCGCCCGGGATCGGCCTGAGTGTCTGGCGCGAAAGGGCCGCATGTCCTCGATCTGTTACCGTCGCCGCCGCAAAGGCACAGTAACCAACTGATTTGGCTCAGCACAGTTTCTCTTGCTTTCCCGGCGAAGGCCGAGACCCGGCGCTCCGCATTTGCCCCGATCTGGGGATCGCTCCAGCAGGAGGTAAAACGCTGAATGTACGACCGCTGTGGGTCCCGGCCTTTGCCGGGAAGGCGGAATGAGGGAGTTGTTAGAAAGCGCGACCAGTGCGGGAACGACGAGGACAGATTTGATTTTGGGTAATTCTTTCGGGCAGAGCACTGAATCGGAAAAACGAATGCCTGGCTCAACGGCGCGTACCACCCGGGCTGATGCGGCGCGGGAACGGCTTATCGTCGCGCTCGACTTCCCCGACCTCGCCGCGGCGCGCGCGCTGGTCGATGAGCTGGGCGACGAGATGTCGTTTTACAAAGTCGGCCCGCATTTGTTCGCGAAGGGTCTTATCGATTTTATCGAATATCTCGTCGGAAGCGGGAAGCGGGTGTTTCTCGATTTCAAAAGCGTCGATATCGGCGAGACGATGCGAGGCATGATCGCGCGGGTCTCCGCGCTGGGCGTCGATTTCGCCACGATCATGGGCACGCCGACGACGATCGCCGCAGCGAGCGCCGGCCGCGGCGCTTCACCAAAGCCGAAAATCCTTTTTGTCACGTTGCTGACCGATCACAGCGAAGCGGAGATGCGGCGCGAATACAACACCGCGAAGACAGTCGAAGAGTTCGTCGCCGAGCGTGCGCGCATCGCGGTCATGGCCGGAGCGGACGGGGTGATTTCTTCCCCGCGAGAGGCGGCGGCGATCCGGCGGGCGGTGCCGCAACCGGGATTTCTGATCGTCACCCCCGGCGTTCGCCCGGCGGGGAGCGCCGCCGGCGACCAGGCGCGGATCGCAACTCCGGCGGCGGCAATCGCCGCCGGCGCCGATTACCTCGTGATCGGGCGCCCGATCATCAGGGCCGAAGACCGGCTCGCGGCGGCGCGCCAGATCCTCGACGAAATGCAGGAAGCGCTCGCCTCCCGCTAGGATTGCTAACCAGACAACGAGTTCCGCGCCATCTCCTTCGTCGCCCCCGCGAAAGCGGGGTCCAGGGCCACAGGAGAAGCGTAGGTTGCTCTGGATACCCGCTTGCGCGGGTATGACGGCGAGGTGCGGGTGGGTGACAAGTATCAGAAACATACCATTAGACTGGTGTGAGCTCCCGCTCAGCGCGACCCCGTGTGAGCTCCAGCTCAGCTCAGCGCGACCTCGAACCCGCGCTTGGTGCCGGGGCGGGCCATCATCGCCTCGTACCAGCGCTTGACGTTGGGGAAGTCGGCAAGGTCGACCAGATGGCGCTCGTGCCGCCAGGCCCAGCCGAGGATCGCGAAGTCGGCAATCGAGACTTCGTTGCCGCCGGCAAATTCGGCCTCGCCGAGGCGCTTGTCGAAGACGCCGTAAAGCCGGCGGGTCTCCTTGGTGTAGCGCTCGAGCCCGTAGCGCCGGTCGGTCTCGTCCTTGACCTGCAGGAAATGGTGCACCTGCCCCGGCATCGGGCCGAAACCGCCCATCTGCCACATCAGCCATTCCAGCACCGGCACCTGCCGGCGCAGGTCGCCCTTCGGCCAGAACTTGCCGGTCTTCTCGCCGAGATAGACCAGGATCGCCCCCGACTCGAAGATGCTGATCGGGGCGCCGCCCGGGCCTTCGGGATCGACGATCGCCGGGATGCGGTTGTTCGGGCTGATCTTCAGAAAGGCCGGGGCGAATTGCTCGCCCTTTGAAATGTTGATCGGGTGGACGGTATAGGGCAGCCCCATCTCTTCGAGCGCCACGCTGATCTTGCGGCCGTTCGGCGTGTTCCAGGTGTGCAGTTCGATGGTCATCGCGTGCCGCCCTTGCTGCTGTTGAGAGTGATCGACCTTGACCCACGATTAGCGTGAGCCTGCGCTGCCTCGCAAGCCGCAATCTCGGGGAGGGTGACCCGGCGCCTCGCCCTTGGTGTCTGACTCGAAATGAACCGAACGATTGCAACAGCTTACCGTCGCCCCCGCTTTCGCGCTACGGTATTCACACATTTTCTGCCGCGTCGAGAGTGAGTTGGAGCACCTGTAGCCGTCGGTGCGCAAGCCCTCCCCCTTAATGGGGGAGGGTTTGGGAGGGGGTGAGTCCAAGGCTCTCGTGGAGCACCCGGAAACGGGCAACGGCGGCTGATCCCGGCGCCAACCGGCTACGCTCCGCAGCATCACCCCCACCCTGACCCGCCCCCATCATGGGGGCGGGAGTACCTTGCCGTCGTGCGCGGGTCTTCATCGTCTCGAGATCTGTGAATACCGTAGCGCGAAAGCGGGGGTGCAGAGCTTGCCCCCTGTTCGAGCCAGAGCTTGCCCCTGGCCCGAACAGGGGGGCAGGCTCTGGCCTGGAACAGGGGGCGAGCGCCTCAGCCTTTGCCCCTGGGTTCCCGCTTCCGCGGGAATGACGGCCAACTGTCTGACATACGGGTTCTTTCGGATCATGCTCTTACGCGTCAGGACCCGGTCGGCGCGAGGTGAAAACGGCAGTCGTCGTCGCGCGCGATCTGGTTGACGAGCTCGATTTCCCAGGCGAGGTATTCGCGCATAAAGCGCTCGCGCTCGGCGGGCCGGTCGCGCGCCGAGAGCGCTACGTCGTCGGGCTCGTCGGCGGGCTTGGCCATGCCGGTTTCGAGCGGCAGACCGGCGGCTGCCCAGGCCGCGGTCCCGCCGGCCAGCACCTTGACCGGGCGCCGGGCGCCGATCTCGGCCGCGGCATAGCGGGCGGCGACACTGTCCTCGCTGGTCAGAACCAGATCGCCCGACGCCGGCAATTTGTCGAGCGCCTGGCCGAGCCGGGCGCGGACCGCAAACCAGGCGCCGGGGATGTGCCCCTCGCGATGACGCCGGCTGAGCGCCAGGTCGACGACGACAGCGGAGCGGTCCGCCTGCAATTGCTGCGGCGAGATCGCGGCAGGTTCGGGGCCGCCGATCGGGAACATGCTCGTATCGGCCGCCGGCATGCCCGTTTCCAGCGCCGCACCGTCAAGACCATGGTCGAGCACCGCCGCATCCCAGCTCATGCGCTTGAGCCATGAGGCGGTCATCCGCGCCCTGACCCCGGTGTCGTCGACCAAGACGACGCGCGCACCCCACACGCCGAGCCAGCTGTCGGTCTCCTGGACCAATTGCCCGCCCGGCGCCGACAGCGAGCCCGGCAGGTGCCCGTCGCGGTACTCGGCCGGGTCGCGCACATCGAGCACGTAAAGCGTGCGCCGGTCGGCCTCGCCTTGCCATTGCGCCAGAGTCGCGCGGTCGACTGCCGGCACGCCGTAGCGCCGCGCGACCGCGTCGGCGCGCTGCCGCGCCGCGGCGACGCCCGCGGGCGAGACTTCGGGTGCGCGCCCCGTCGCCCCGCTGACCACGTCAAACCCGGCGAGATGCCACGCCATCGTGCCGTCCTTCAGCGACACGACCGGGTTCGGCACGCCGGCGTCGATCAGCGCCTGGGCGCCGATGATGCTGCGCGTGCGCCCGCCGCAATTGACGACGACGAACGTGTCGGGCGACGGCACCATTTCGTGAAAGCGGTAGACGAGCTCGGCGCCCGGTACGCTGACGGCACCGGGGATGCTGTTCGAGTGGTATTCCGCGTAGGAACGGCTGTCGAAAATCACCAGGTTTTCCCGCTGCTTTTGGCGCTGCGCCAACTCCTCGGCGCTGATCCACGGCGTGCCGCATTCGTGCTCGACGACCTCGGCAAACGCCTTCGACGGCACATGCACGCCGCTGTAGACCGGATATCCCGCCGCCTCCCAGGCCGCGAGACCGCCGGCCAGTACCGAGACCTCGGTCCAGCCGCCCGCGGTCAGCCGAGCGGCGGCGCGCTCGGCGAGACCCTCGCCGTCATCGCAGACGACGACCGGCGCCGACCGCCGCGGCAGCAACGCGGGTGCAACCAACTCGAGCCGGGAGAGCGGCAGGCACGCCGCCATCAGCAGATGGCGCTGGTGAAAGCTGCCCTCCTCGCGCGCGTCGACGATCGCGATCTCGCCGCCGTCGTGAAGCCGCCCGCGCAACTTTTGCGGGGTGATGCTGCTGGCCTGTGCCGCCATTCGATCCTCCTGGGATTCGCCGCAGTCCCGTTTGCCCGAATTCAGCCGCCTCGTCAAAGTCTCCTCGCCTGTTCCCGGGCGATCTTGATATCAATCGGACTATGGCGATATCGCAAACACATTGTCGAGAGGATAAAATGGCCGCGATCGTCATCCGCAATCTCTCACCGGAAACCCATCGCGCACTGCAGGCTCGTGCGGTTCGGCATGGCCGCAGCACTGAAGCTGAAGTCCGCACGATCCTCGACGAGGCAGTCCGTCCGACCGCACGCGTCAAGCTGGGTTCAGCACTGGCAGCGCTCGCCCAGCCGTTCGGCGGACTCGACCTGGAAATCTCGCGAGACAAGACCCCGGCACAGCCGATCGCGCTCCGATGATACTGCTGGACACGAACGTCGTCTCAGAGCCGATGCGCCAAATGCCCGATCGCCGGGTTCGAGATTGGCTCGACGCTCAGGTCATCGAAACTCTGTATCTTTCGACGATCAGCTTGTCGGAATTGCTGCTTGGCATCGAAAGCCTGCCAGCGGGCAAGCGTCGAAGAACGCTCGCGGCAGCGCTCGGCCGCCATATAGTGAGCCTCTTCGACGGCCGTATAATTCCATTCGACGTCGCCGCAGCCGAGGCCTACGCGAAGGTCGTCACCCGCGCTCGCCGACAAGGGCATGCAATCTCGGTCGCCGACGGACAAATCGCCGCCATCGCAGCCGCTCGCGACCTCAGGGTGGCGTCCCGCGACGAGATGCCGTTTCAAGCAGCGGGCCTCGCGGTCATCAACCCCTGGACAGCGGAGTTCTGACCCGTCACTCGCTCCATTCCGTTTGCCCGAATTCGCGCCAGGCGTCAAAGTCGCGACCGGATCGCTTGAAGGAGGCGGGGATGTCCGAAGGACGACGCGCGCGGCCGGTGCCGACGCCCGAGACACAGCATTTCTGGGACGGCACGCGCGCCGGCGAGTTGCGGCTGCAGCGCTGCAATTCCTGCGGCAAGGCCTATTTCCCGCCGCGCCCGTTCTGCCCAGCCTGCGCCTCGCGCGACGTCACGGTGTTCCGCGCCTCGGGGAAGGCCCGGCTCTTCAGCTATGTGATCCACCACCGCCCCGTCCCGGGCTTCACCCCGCCCTATGCGATCGCCGTCGTCGAATTGGACGAGGGGCCGCGGATGATGACCAACATCACGGGCTGCCCGCAGACCCCCGAGGCGCTGCAGCTCGACATGCCGGTCGAAGCCGCGTTTGAAAAGCTCGACGACGACATCACCCTCCCCCTCTTCCGCCCGGCCGCGAGGTAGCCCCCGATGCAGCCGAAATCGATCGCCATCGTCGGCGCCGCCGAGACGACCAAGCTCGGCGTCATCCCCGACACCTCGCAGATCCAGCTCCATGCCGACGCGGCATTGAACGCGATGGCCGATGCCGGGCTCAAGCCGTCCGACATCGACGGCATCGCCACCGCCGGCGAGACCCCGACCACGATCGCGCACTATCTCGGGCTCACCCCGAAATGGGTCGACGGCACCGCGGTCGGCGGCTGCTCGTTCATGATCCACACCCGGCATGCCGCCGCCGCGATCGCCTCCGGCCTCTGCGACACGGTGCTGATCACCCATGGCGAGAGCGGCCGCTCCGGGGTCGGGCGCACCCGCAACATCGTCGCGCCGACCAGCCTCGCCGGCCAGTTCGAGCAGCCCTACGGACCGATGGGGCCGCCCTCTTTGTTTACGGTGCCGGTCCTGCGCTACATGAAGACTTACGGCTTGACTGACGAGACCCTGGCGATGGTCTCGGTCGTGCAGCGCGAATGGGCGGGCAAGAACCCGCGCGCCACCTTCAAGGACCCGATCACCGTCGACGACGTCCTGAACTCGCGGATGATCGCCTACCCGTTCCGCCTGCTGCAATGCTGCCTGGTGACCGATGGCGGCGGTGCGCTGATCCTGACCGCGGCCGAGCGCGCCAAGGATTTTCCGACCAGGCCCGTCTACATCCTCGGCACCGGCGAGAGCGTCGAGACCCCGATGGTCAGCCAGATGGAGGATTTCACCTCGTCGCGCGCGTTCCGCGTTTCCGGCGCCAAGGCCTTTGCCGAGGCCGGCATCACCCACAAGGACGTCGACCATTTGATGATCTACGACGCCTTCGCGCACCTGCCGATCTACGGGCTCGAAGATCTGGGCTTTGTCGGACGGGGCGAAGGCGGCCCCTTTATCGCCGAGCGCAACACCGCACCCGGCGGCAAGCTGCCCTTGAACACAAACGGCGGCGGCCTCTCCTACATGCATTCGGGCATGTACGGCATGTACGCGCTCCAAGAAAGCGTGCGCCAGATGCGCGGCACCGCCCCCGCCCAGATCCCCGGCGCCAAGATCTCGGTCTGCCACGGCGTCGGCGGCATGTTCGCCGCCTCCGGCACGATCATCATGTCGAATGAGCCGCCATGAAAGCGCGACCACGGCCAAGCCGGGGGTGAGATCGAATGCCGGGAGCAGGACGGTTCAATGAAGAAACTATCCGGTCGATTGTCCGGGTTTGCGAAAGGAGGAAAGTGCCGGATCAGGGCCGGTAATTCGAAACTCGACCCAATCGTCGTCTCGATCCGATATTGCTTCCAGCGTGGCCGCACTGATTGTAAAGCCACGCCGTAAGGCGTTCTCGAAAGGATTAATCGGGCCGCCATCGCCGTGAGGTGCAAATCCAGCGTCCCTCTCGAATTCCTGGATCGTCCTCCTACCCGATAGGATCTCCAACAGCTCACGAGCTGACATTCGGTAAGTGATTCGGTTCGGTCCACTACCCATTCTATAACCTCCAACGGGCCGACCCCAGTTTCGGGGAATGTTCCGTTGCCCGTAGCCCTCTACTTGCAGTCTCGCGTGTTCGCCCGTCTGGACCGGTTGAGGCCAAAATTGGGGTAGCCGTCTTAAAAGATACACGAGCTCCTCGGGAGGTGGGACTCGCGCATCAGGATTGGTCTCAATCTCACCGCAAACTCTGGGTTGGCATTTGACACCGGGTCTGCTTTTTGCCTCGATCCAGATGAAAATAACAAACGATATAGAACCTGTGCTGCGAAAAAATTCGGTCAAAATCTGCTTCCTCGAGTAGGTATCCCAGCTAGCAATCCCGTTCTGTATAACTTCACAACCACCATCACAAACAATTATCCCCTTGCACCCTAAATATTCACTATCTCTGAGCTGCTTTCGTTTGCCGTTTAGAGCATTGTAAAGAGGGTTGCTGTCTTTCACAGTCGCGTTCCGGAATGCGCGGTAGCTTCCATGAGAAAACCGCCCTTTGGGATCGTACGAAATATTTACATGCCAGGCACCCTCTGCTACGTTGATCGTCATGGGGAGATGCGGGTTCTTGGCTAAAGCTCGTAGATGAGGCACCAGGAAATGTTCAAAGAACGCTTGCAGTTTTTTTCTGTGAGGTATTGAGAGCTGGACTTTATGAGCGCCTTGCCTTCCAGTGCTGCCAGAGCCAACTCGGTAAGAGAAAGTGCCCGTGATTCCGAGCTTGCGAGCCTTCCTATAAAGAATTTGGGTCAGCTCTAGTATAGGATTATTCCGCTCCAGATCAGAATCAGATATTAAAGTTACATCCGCAACGAATTCAAGAGCTGCATTATCGGCTGCAGTGAACTGAAAGTCCGGACGAGTTTTTCCAATCAGCGCAGGCTCGTAGGTAATATGACCGAGATTCATCAGGGCAATCAATATACAAATCTCCCATTCCGCCGCTAAAGAATTGAGATTCTCCCGATTAAGTCGGTTGACAAGAGCGCCGAGCTGATGGGAGGTGAGCGTGCCATCTAGGGCGGTTAGGAAGGATTGGAGCGTGCGTCGCGCGAATATAGTCATGCCTGACAAAACCGGGTGCCGGTTCGGTTTCAACGCCGCACCGATGTACACCAGATAATATAACATGGGTCAAGTGCAGCGCAACTCATCGGCTCCCCAGCGGGCCAAGCTACAGTCAGTCAAATTATCGGCGCGATCTTCCCGCCGCATGCACCTATTTTTTTGAGGTCAATCCCGCTGACGGCCGGAGTTGGCCATGAGGCGGGTCGGCAAAGAGAATACGTATCGCTGCGCTCCACCCATCCTACGTTGGCGGAGGCGGCTCGACGGCCGAGCCCAGGATGGCGGCGTCTTCGCTCGAAGACCGACGAGAAGACACAAGCCGCGATCTAAGACTCTGGCGCACAGCCGATCGGCGAGGTCCTCGGGAAGGGAGCGCGCGGTCGCGCGGCGCTGGCGGGTGGGCGTGACAAAAGAGCCGTCCATAGCGTTCGCGCATCGCATCGTGGCAGAAAGAGCGACATGGACCTTTTCAATCTCTCCGGTCGGGTGGCGCTCGTCACCGGCGGCAATGGCGGGATCGGCCTGGGCATGGCCGAAGGCCTCGCCGCAGCGGGGGCGGCGGTGATGATTGCCGGCCGGGATCGGGTCAGGAGCGAGGCGGCGGTGGCAGCGCTGCGCGGCGCCGGCGCCACGGCGGCAATGGTTACGGCAGACGTCGCCGAGGAGACCTCGTGCCGGGCCATGGTGACGGCAACCTTGGCCGTATTCGGCCGGCTCGACGTTCTGATCAACAATGCCGGCATCGGGATCGGCAAACGACCGGAGGAGCTTCTGCTCAGCGAGTGGAACGAACTGCTCGCCACCAACCTTACCGGCGCCTTTATCGCGGCCCAGGCCTCTTATCCCGAGATGAAGCGCCAGGGTGGCGGCAAGATCATCAATATCGGCTCGATGTTCTCGATCTTTGGCGGCCCTTTCGCCACGGCTTACGGCGCCAGCAAGGGAGGCCTTGTCCAACTCACCAAGTCGCTCGCCACTGCCTGGGCCGCCGAAAACATTCAAGTGAACGCCGTGCTGCCAGGCAGCATCGACACCGACCTCGCCCGTCGCGCCCGCGAGCTGGAACCCGCGCTGCACGACAAGGTACTGTGCCGCACGCCGGCCGGTCGCTGGGGGACCCCCCGCGACCTGGCCGGAGTAGCTGTGTTTCTGGCAAGCGCCGCCTCCGATTTCGTCACCGGCGCCGCCATTCCCGTCGACGGCGGATACTCTGCACAAGGCTGAATTATGGCTTGCGTTACAATCGCGAGAGCCCCCTTGCCGAGCGCCGCTTACAAGCTGCTCGAGCAGGCGATGACCGGCCGGAAGCAGATCCTGTGCACGTATCACGGGCGTCCCCGCGAGCTCTGCCCAGTTATCCTCGGCCACTCGCAAGGGCGCGAGAAGGCGTTGACCTATCAGTTTGGCGGCGAGAGCGAGAAGGGTTTGCCGGCCGAAGGTCAGTGGCGTTGCCTATGGCTGTCCGAGGTCGGTGATATTTTGCTCCGCAACGGGCCGTGGCATGCCGGCGACCGCCATAAGCAGCCGCAGGGCTGCGTCGAGATCGTCGATCTCGACGTCAACCCGGCAAGCCCGTACCGCCCGAAACGTGAAATGCCTCTGAGGGGCGACAAGCAACCATCGTCGTAAACGCGGTCGATTAGTGGTCCTGCCGGATTTCTGGCGGGGATCGGCCAGTACGCCGGGGCGGTGAGGCCGAAGCGTTCATCGCCGACGGCGACGGCGGTGTTGCGGCGGGGCGCGGAATTGGTCAAGATCGAGATAAGTCAGCAGTATTGACCGGCCCGGCCGGGACGAATTGCCGAGGACCGCGCGATGGGTAGACCGACCGGCTTTCTTGAAATCGAACGGCGCGACCGGCCGTACGACAAACCCGACATCCGGCGGCGCAGCTGGAACGAGTTTGTCAAGCCGCTGCCCGAACCCGAAACCCGCAAGCAGGCGGCGCGCTGCATGGATTGCGGCATCCCGTTTTGCCACGACGGCTGCCCGGTCAACAATTTGATCCCGAGCTGGAACGACCTCGTCTATCGCGACCAGTGGCGCGCGGCGCTGAAGACCCTGCACTCGACCAACAACTTTCCGGAGTTCACCGGCCGCATCTGCCCGGCACCGTGCGAGGAGGCGTGCACACTGAACATCGACAACACCCCAGTCACGATCAAAACCATCGAGTGCGCGATCGTCGACCGCGGCTGGCAGGAGGGCTGGATCGAGCCGCTGGTCCCGGCCCAGCCGACCGGCAAGAAAGTTGCGGTCGTCGGCTCGGGCCCGGCCGGGATGGCCTGCGCCCAGCAATTGGCGCGCGCCGGGCATAACGTCACCTTGTTCGAAAAGGCCGACCGGATCGGCGGCCTGCTGCGCTACGGCATCCCCGATTTCAAGATGCAGAAATTCCTGATCGACCGGCGGGTCGAGCAGATGGCGGCGGAGGGCGTGAGCTTTCGCACGGGTGTCGAAATCGGCGTCGACCTCCCGATGGGAGAGCTGATCGCGGAATTCGACGCCGTCGCGCTGACCGGCGGCGCCGAAGCGGCGCGCGATCTCGAAATAGCCGGGCGCGAGCTCGCCGGCATCCACTTCGCGATGGACTATCTGCCGCAGCAAAACAAACGCAATGCCGGCGACACCGAGGACCGCGCCGCGCCAAACGGCACGATCACCGCCGAGGGCAGGCATGTCGTCGTGATCGGCGGCGGCGACACCGGCTCCGACTGCATCGGCACGGCCGTGCGCCAGCGCGCCGCCTCGATCACTCAGCTCGAGATTTTGCCAAAGCCGCCCGAGCGCGAAAACAAGGCGCTGACCTGGCCCGACTGGCCGCTGAAATTGCGCAACTCGTCCTCGCAGGAAGAAGGCTGCGAGCGCGACTGGGCGGTGTTGACCAAAGAGGCATTGGGCGAGAACGGCCGAATTACGGCGCTCGAATGCGTGCGCGTCGACTGGGCAAGGAATGCCGAGGGCCGCTTCGCATTGCAGGAAATTCCCGGCAGCGGGTTTTTGCTGAAGGCGGATCTCGTGCTGCTGGCGATGGGATTTGTGGGCCCGGTCAAACCCGGCATGATCGAGCAATCCGGCGCCATATTGGACGCGCGCGGCAATGTTGCCGCCAATACTGTCGACTACCGCACCTCAGCGCCGAAATTGTTTGCCGCCGGCGACATGCGGCGCGGCCAGTCGCTGGTCGTGTGGGCGATCCGCGAGGGCCGGCAATGCGCCCGCGCCATCGACGAATTTCTGATGGGGTCGAGCCTGCTGCCGCGTTGACGTTTTGGATGGGGTCCCGGTGCGAAGCTGAGAGGGAACGACTCCACAGGAAATTTGTTGTTCCGGGATGCCCAAAGGGGCACCCCCGGAATCCATGACCACAACGGTTCGCCCATATATTCGCGGCCGGTGTTCATGGGTTCCGGGCTCGCGGGCCGTGCCCGCGCCCCGGAATGACGGATTTGTAATTTCGTCACAACATCGTGCGCCAGGGATGGTGGGGCTATGGGCCGACGCGGCGTTGCCAGCTGTGATGTCCAAGGTGAAACAGTCTGCGATTCTGCGCTCGCAATACCGCCAGAATCGTGCCTCGCGCGCGGGTGGCGACGGGTCGCGGCGAATCGGCTTACCGGCCGCAGCGCGGATGGGTTTCGGCGGGGCTCGCGGCCTGCGCCACGGCGTAGTCGTGCAGCCCTTTCGAATCGAGCGCGCCGGCCATTTTGAGCATGTTCGTTGCCTGCTGGCACACGACCGAGGTCGGTGAGGCGCCCTGCTTCAGCGCGATCTCGTTGGCGAGGCTGGTGTTCCACGAATCAAAGCGACTCTGCGCGTCGCGAAACCCCTCGCGGCGGAAATGATTGATCATGATGCGCTGATAGCGAATGATCGCGTCTTTGTTGCGCGCCCGGAACAGGCCGTAGACCTCGTCGCGACAGGCGGAGCTGACCACCATCAGGTTGGTCTGGAACACGATCGCCTGCTCGGCTTCCAGATCCGTTGGCGAATAGCAGCTCCGCTCGGCGGCGGACGCGGCCTGCAGCGACGCGACGGCGCAAACCGCCGCGGCCAGGACAGTTTTTCTCATCGCATTCCCCCAAATATACGTTTGCGACATCCGGAGCATACGCAGTCGCCAAGCAGTTTCAAGAGGAACAATTTCGACCGATTTGTCCAATCCACAGTTGCCGGCAAAGCCGCGCATCGTTTTTGGCGCGAGCCGACAGGTTGATCCAACCATTGATTGATCGCAGCGCGGCGCCGGCAAGGATCGACCGGGATTGCGCCGCCGATGTCACGGCGCGGTAAGAAATCACCGCGCTGATCTGCGTTTATATATTATCGGCTGCGTACCAGGTGCGCCGGAGCAGGCGATGATCGCGTTGTTTACCGATTTTGGGCTCGCCGGGCCTTATACGGGTCAAGTCAAGGCGGTGCTGGCGCAGCGCGCGCCGGGGATTCCGGTCGTCGACCTGTTTGCCGATTTGCCGAGGGGAAGACCCAGGCCCGCCGCCTATCTGCTCGCCGCCTACGCGGCGTGGCTTCCGCCCGGAACGGTCATCGTGGCGGTAGTCGACCCCGGCGTCGGCAGCACGCGTCGCGCGGCCGCGGTCGAAGCCGACGGCCGCTTTTACGTCGGTCCCGACAACGGCCTCTTCGAGATCGTGCTGCGCCGCGCCCGGAACACCCGCGGGTGGGAAATCGTCTGGCGGCCCGAATCGCTGTCGGCGAGCTTTCACGGGCGCGACCTGTTCGCCCCGATAGCGGCGGAATTCGCGATCGGCGGCGCGCCGGCGGCAATGCTGCACCCAATCGAGATCGCCCGCGTCGCCGAGTGGCCCGACGACTTGCCCGAGATCGTCTATGTCGACCATTACGGCAATGCGATGACCGGGCTGCGCGCGACGGCAGTGCCAGCTGCCGCCCGGCTCGGCGCCGGCGGGCGGATGTTAACGCGCGCGCGGACCTTTTCCGATGCCGCGCCGGGTTCGGCTTTTTGGTACGAGAACTCGAATGGTCTGGCCGAAATCGCGGTCAATGGGGGCCGGGCTGACGCCGCGCTCGGTCTTGCGGTCGGCTCGCCGGTCGCAATCCTCGCCTGACCGGGATACGCTACACCGGATGCGCTACAGGGGATGGGGCGCCCCCTCCCCCGCTGGCATCAGCCGCTGCTGGCGGCGGCGCTGGAACCGATGAAACAAGCCAACCCCGGTCGCGATCACGACAAAAACACCGAGCATCCCCAAGCTGAACTTCCGCGCAATGTCCCCGAGCACGGCGCGAAAGGCGTGGCCGAGAAAATAGCCGACCGCGATAAAGCTTGCCGCCCATAACGCCGCGGCGAGAAAATTGAGCACCAGAAACCGGCTGCCGCGGACGGCGCTCATTCCCATCGCGAACGAGGAGAAGTTGCGCACCCCGTAGATAAAGCGAAACGACAGGATGAAGGCGGTATTGTAACGCTCGAGCCAGCGCAGCGCCGCGTCAACGCCGGCGCGCCAGCGCGGGAAGCGGTCGAGCAGCTTCGACCCGAAATGGCGGCCGACCCAGAACCAGCTTTGGTCGCCGACAAAGCTGCCGAGACCGGTCGCCGTCACCAGCAAAAGCGGGTTCAGCAGTCCCTGCGCCGCAGCGAAACCGGCGAAGACCACAATTGTCTCGCCTTCAAAAAAAGTCCAGACAAACGCGATCAGGTAAAACCAGGCACCGTGCTCCGCGATCAGCCGATAAAACTCCATCCGCGACCGATGTCCTGCTTGAGCGAGCGGCGTGACTCCTGCGGCGCCCGCATGCTAGTTTCTTCCCCGGCGCGGGTCGAGCGGGATTTTCTCGGGTGGCATCCGCGATGCCCGGATTGCGCACGGTGCGGGTCCAAGGTCCCGCTCCCGAGCGCCCCCAGCGCGTGCCGGCATGACGATCCTATGGCGCGCCTGTTAAGATCGGATGGCCTCGCTGTTAAGATCGGATGACGGCAGCGGCGGCGCGCGGGAGGTATCATGGCCGGGTTGTATTTCGAGGCCTTCACGGAAGGCCAGGTCTTCGAGCACGCGGTCGGCCGCACCGTTACCGAGATGGACAACGTGCTCTTCAGCACCTTGACGATGAACCCGCAGCCGCTCCATCTGGACGAGGAGTTCGCCAGAAAGACCGAATTCGGGCAGCGGCTGGTGAACAGCCTGTTCACCCTCGGGCTGGTCATCGGGATCAGCGTCGGCGACACGACCTTGGGCACGACCATCGCCAATCTCGGCATGAGCGAGGTTCGTTTTCCAAAGCCGGTGTTTCACGGCGACACGTTGCGGGCGCGCACGATCGTGCGCTCGAAGCGCGAGAGCCGCTCGCGGCCGGACGCCGGCATCGTCGAATTTGAGCATCAGGGGATCAACCAGCGCGGCGAAACGGTCGCGATATGCCGCCGCGCCGGGCTGATGATGCGCCGCCCCGCCGGCACCGTCGCGGAGGGTTGAATGCGCTCCTTTTTGTTTGTCCCGGCCGACAGCGAGCGCAAGCTCGCCCGCGGGCCGCAATCGGGCGTCGACGCGCTGATCCTCGACCTCGAGGATTCGGTCGTGCCGGCGAACCGCCCGGCGGCGCGGACCTTGGCGCGCGGGTTTCTCGATGCGGCCGGTTCTGCCGGTTTTCAGCGCTGGGTACGCGTCAACCCGCTCGCGACCGGTATCGCACTCGACGACCTCGCCGCCATCATGCCCGGCCGGCCCGACGGCATTCTGCTGCCGAAATGCGTTCCCGACGACTTGCGCACGCTCGATCATTATCTGTCGGCGTTTGAAGCCGCCGCGGCGCTGCCGGTCGGCGCCACCCGCGTGATCGCGATCGCGACCGAGACGCCGGCAGCGATGTTTGCGATCGGCAATTATGCCGGCGTGTCGCCGCGCCTTTTCGGCATCACCTGGGGAGCCGAGGACCTGGCGGCCTGCATCGGCGGCGCCAATCGCCGCGCCGACGGAATTTACGACGACGTCTATCGCCTCGCCCGTACGCTGTGCCTGCTGGCGGCGTCGGCGGCTGGGGTCGAGCCGATCGACACGATCTACACCGATTTTCGCGACGAAGCCGGCCTTGCCGAGGAATGCGCCGCGGCCAGGCGCTCGGGATTCACCGCCAAGATGGCGATCCATCCGGCGCAGGTCGCGGTCATCAACCGCTCCTTTACCGCCGGCGAGGACGAGCGCGCCTGGGCGAGGCGGGTCGTGGCGCTGTTCGCCGAAAACCCCAAAGCCGGCGCCATCGCGCTCGACGGCAAGATGGTCGACCGGCCGCATCTGACCCTGGCGCGACGGCTGCTCGGCCTTGCCCCGTGAGGTTTGGCAGCCATCGCGGACGGTGTTGCCCCGGGTCCGGCCGAACCGCGCCGTGCCGTCAACCGCAGCAGGCGGCAGTTGGCTCGCGGACTACCCGTTCAATGTTTTCGGGATTTCTTCGGTGGCTCACCGTCCTGGTGTTGGCGACGGCGCTCCTCGGCAGCCGCAGCATTGCCGGCTCGGCCCCCGGCGCCAATCGGGCCAACGCCAACGATTGGCAGGTCGTGCTGGCGGCCGGCGACGACGCGCAGCCGGTCTTCGACGACGCCACCGGCGCCCTGGACCGGCGGCTGCGCGCGGCCGGAGTTCCTGCTGCCGACATCCACCGGCTGAGCGCCAGCGCTGCCGAAATTCGCCGCGGCGCCGAACCTGCAACCGCCGCGAACCTGCTCCGGCGCATTGCCGGCCTGCCGGCGCAACCGGGCGGCCGCTGCCTCGTGTTTCTGACCTCCCATGGCGAGGACAACGCCGGATTTTGGCTCGCGCGCTCGCAGCGGGCGTTGCATCCCGAAGAGTTGGCGCAGGCATTGTCGCGCGGCTGCGCCGCCGTGCCGACCGTGGTCATCGTCTCGGCCTGCTACAGCGGCGGGTTTGCCGCCGGCGCCATGGCCAGGCCCAACCGCATCATCCTGACCGCGGCGCGGCGCGACCGGCCGTCTTTCGGCTGCCAGGCGGAGCGCACCTACACCTTTTTTGACGGATGCCTGCTCGGCGCCTTGCCGCGGGCGGCGAACTGGCAGGAGGCGTTCGCGGCGACCAAGAGCTGCGTCGCCCGCGAAGAGCACGTGCTTGGCGAGATGCCGTCTGACCCGCAAGCCTATTTCGGCGCGGCGGCGGCGAAATTGGCGACGCCCTTTGCCGCGGTTCACAAATGACCCGGAGAATTCGGGCCTGCTTCTGAGAGGACGGGAACAACGGGAACTCTTGGTCTGCCCGGCATCGTTATCGGCCCAGAACGCAAGTTCCGAAAGGCTATGACGATGAAGAAGCTGATGCTGGCGGGGGTCGCCGCCGCTCTCCTCGGCACCGCCGCCATGGTTCCGCAAGCAGAGGCCCGGTGCTGGGTCAACGCCTATGGCTGGCATTGTTGGCATCCGCATGCCTGGTGGCGGCACCACCATTATTGGTACCCCTACGCCTATTGGCATCCCTATGCCTATTGGCATCGTCATCCTTATGCCTGGCGGTACTGAGTAGCTATCCCGCGCGCAAGCAAGCTTCGCGCGGATCGGGACGTGCCGGCGGGTTAGAGCGGGAACGAGCCCGGCGCCCTGCCGCCAAGCTTCCGCCGCGACGCGATCAGGATCAGGGCGCGGTCAGCCTCGTCCGGTGGCGGGCAGTCCTGCGGGAGCGTCGGCAGGACCGGCCGCGGCGGGTCCGGAGCGGCTGCGGCGCAGCAGCAGGGTCACGGTCGTGCCGCGGCCGATTTTGCTGGCGATGCTCGCCGACCCGCCCGATTGCCGGGCGAATTCCGCCGCCATGCTGAGCCCGAGACCGGTGCCCTTGCCCGGCCCTTTGGTTGTGAAGAACGGCTCGAACGCGCGTTCGGCGACCTCGGCCGGCATGCCGGTGCCGGTGTCGGAGATTTCAAGAACGACAAACCCATGCGGCTCGGCTTCGTCCTCTCCCGCCTCTGCCGAGGATTTCCGGTTGCCGGTGCGGATCCGCAACGTCCCGCCATCAGGCATCGCGTCACCGGCGTTGATCGCGAGGTTCATCACCACGAGCTCGAACCGGGTCGGGTCGGCGTCGACCGGCCACAGATCGGGGGCGAGCTCGGTCGCGATCGCGATGCCGCCGCCGACCGAGCGGGCGAGCAGCTCGGACATGCCGCGGAGCTGGGTGTTGAGGTCGACCGTCACCATCGCCGCCGGCTGATGGCGGGCGAAGGCGAGCAGCTGCCGGGTCAGGCTGACGCCGCGCGCCACCGTTTCCAGCGCCAGGTCGACCCGCATCTGCATCCGCTGATCCGGTTGCCGGCCGGTCAGCATTTCGAGGCAGCCTTGCAGCACCGCCAACAGATTGTTGAAGTCGTGCGCGACCCCGCCGGTCAGCTGGCCCAGCGCCTCGATCTTTTGCGACTGCCGCAATTCGGCCTCGGCCTGCGCCCGGCGGTTCATCTCGCGCCGCAGCCGGCGGGCCGTTGTCTGCCAGCGCCAGCTCGCGATGCGCTCGCGCCGGATTTGCCGGGTCGCGAGCCAGGTCATCGCGAACAATGCCAGCGACGCCGGCACCGCGAACAACAGGTAGTTCACGAGGTTGGCGCGCCAGGCGGGGAGCGCGTCCCTGGCCGGCAGACCGAAGACTACGTAAACCGGGAACCCCGAGAGACGGTGAAGCGCGTAGACCCGCTCGACGCCGTCCCTTGCCGATACCGCCCGAAACGCCTTGCCGTCCGCGGCTGACGCGATCGCCCGCATAAACGGGCTGTCGGGGTCGAAGCTGCGCGGCGTCGCGTCGGTCGGAAAACCCGCCAGCACCGAGCCGTCGACCCGCAGCAGGCAGGCGGCGTAATCCTTTTCGTTCGAAATCCTGCTGTAAAAGTCCTGAAAATAACGCGGGTTGGCGGACAAAATGACCGCGCCGCCAAAGCTTCCATCCGGCGCCGTCAGCCGGCGGCTGATCTCGAACACCGGATCATGGGTGAGCGGGTCGGCATGCTCACGCCCGACAAAGACGCCGGCATCGTGCTGTCGTTGGGCTGCGAACGCGTCGTCGCTGCTCATGCTCGCATTGGCGGGGACGGGAGAGAAGCGTCCGCCGGCGCGGATGCGCCCATCGGCATCGACGACCCGCACCGCGTCGACCTGGGGCAGGGTTTCGAGATTGGCCAGAAAACGATGCAGCTCGGGATTGTGCTCGACCTCGTCCCAGTTGCGCCCATGGACGCGGTCGGCGACCCAGCCCAGCACCATCGGATAGATTTTGAAGGCGTTGAGATCGTGCTGGTCGAGCTCGCCGGCCTCGATGACCACCCGCTCCTCGAGCAGATGCTGCACCAGGCGCAGGTTCTGCCAGGCGGCAAGCGCCAGAAGCAGCACCGGCACCGCGAGCGAGGCGGCGAGGAGCCCGCGCAGCGGCCAGGTCAGCCGGCGCCGCGGGCGCTGCCGCATCGGCTCGGTCCGCGCGCCGCCGGCGCCGACGGGAGCGCCGGAGGACGGGGCGGAGGGCTCGTGCTCTGCTGAGCTGGCGCTCATCCGAGCGATCGGGCTATCGGTGAGGTGTCGGATATTCCAGGCCCCTGCCGATCCGCGCGAGCGCGGCGGCGCGGGGCGCGCCTGCTAACCTCATTCCGTCGTCTCCCTGTGCCGTGTCGGCTTTGCCGGCGAGCTTAGGCGCAAACCGTGCCGAGGTCGAACCTGCTGGTTACGATGCCGGTCAGGCGGGGCCGCTGACCCCGGCCTCGGCAAAGGTCGCCATGCCGTTGTGGCAGGCGGCAGCGGCCTTCAGCACCCCGAGGACGAGTGTCGCGGCCGAGGCCTCGCCGAGCCGCATCGCGAAATCGAACAGCGGGCGCTGGCCCAAATGCTCCAGCAGAAGGCGGTGGCCCGGCTCGGCCGAGACATGGGCGACGACGCAATGGTCGAGCGCGTGCGGGTCGGCGGCGAACAATGCCGCGGCGGCGGCGGTTGCGGCAAAGCCGTCGAGCACGACCGGGACCCGCCCGAGCCGCGCCGCCATGACCGCCCCGGCGATCGCCGCGAATTCAAGCCCGCCGAGCCGGCGCAGCAGGTCGAGCGGGTCGCGCGCCGCCGGGCGGTGCCGTGCCGCCGCCTGCGCCACGGCGCGGCGCTTCTCGGCGAGCGCCGCCCCGGCGACGCCGGTGCCGGGGCCGGTCCACTCTAAGGCGTCGCCGCCGAACAGTGCCGCGCTGAGGGCGGCGGCGGCGGTGGTGTTGCCGATCCCCATCTCGCCCACCGCCAACGCGTCGATGCCGGGCTCGACCGCCATCATGCCGTAGGCCATCGCCCGCGCGCATTCCTCGTCGGTCATTGCCGGCCCCTCGACGATGTCGCCGGTCGGCGCCTCGAGGTTCATCTCGTAGACCCGCAAATCGGCGTCGACGACCCGGCACAGCTGGTTGACCGCCGCACCCCCGGCAATGAAGTTCTGCACCATCTGCGCCGTCACCGAGGCGGGGTAGGCCGAAACGCCGCGCGCCGCCACGCCGTGATTGCCGGCAAAGACGATCGTGCGCGGACGGTCGAGCCGCGGCGGGTGGCGCCCCTGCCAGGTCGCGAGCCAGATCGCCAATTCCTCAAGCCGGCCGAGCGAGCCCGCGGGCTTGGTCAGCTGCGCCTGGCGCAGGGCCGCCGCGGTGCCGGCTTCGAGATCGGGTCCGGGCAGCTGCGCCAAGAGCGAGCGCATTTCGTCGAGGCTGGCGGCCGGTTCGGTCATGCGCGGTCTCCGTTCGGGCGATGGTGTCCCAATCACGCCCTCGGCCCAAGCGGAAAAACCGGGACGACCAGCGGACGGCTTCGGCTATCGTCGCCGCGATGAGCAATCACCGCCACGCGCGCCGCCGGCCCGGCTGGGTCGCCGGCTTTGCCGCCGCCACCCTGTTTCTGACCCGCGTCCCGGCGGCGGTCCCGGCCGACCCCGCGTGGCCGCTCGCCGAAGCCGCCTGGGCGTTCCCGCTGGTTGGCGCCGGCATCGGCGCGGTCGCTGCGTTGGTGTTTGCCGCCGCCCAGCTGATCGGGCTCGGCGACTGGCCGGCAGCACTGCTGGCAGTAACGGCGGGGCTGCTGCTGACCGGGGCATTGCACGAGGACGGCCTCGCCGATTCGGCCGACGGGCTGTTTGGCGGCAGCGACCCCGAGCGCCGGCTCGCGATCATGCGCGACAGCCGGCACGGCACCTTTGCGGTGGTGGCGCTGGTGCTGAGCATCGCGTTGCGCGCCGCAGCACTGGCGCAAATCGGCGAGGTGGTGTTTGCCGGTCTCGCCCTGGTCGCCGCGCATGCCGGGTCGCGCGCGCTGTTGCCGGTGGCGATGTGGGCGCTGCCGCCGGCGCGCGCGGACGGGCTTGGCGCTGAGGCGGGCCGGCCACGGCCGGGGACGGTCGTTGCGGCGGTGCTGATCGCGCTCGCGATCGGTGCGGCGGCGCTGGGGCCATTGCACGGGGTTGTCGCGTTCGGCTGCGCGGCGGCAGCGGCGGCCATGGCGGCGGCGGTCGCGCAGCGCCGGATCGGCGGCTGCACCGGCGACATCTTGGGCGCCCTTCAGCAGATCGGCGAGATCGTCATCCTGCTCGCCGCCGCAGCACTGCGCTGAGCGCGGCGCAAACGGTTCCGTGCGGTCGTCGGGCTCCCGATGCGCTTAAGGGATTTGATGCACAATCGCGCCGCTTTGGTCACGAAATTCGAGCTTGCTGCCGCTCCGGAGATTCTGCGGAAAGACCATCAACGTGCGATTGCACGACACTCTGGCTGAAACGGGCTGAAAGCCTTCCACGCCGGTCTGGAACAGCGCCTGACCCAAGGCCTGCGTCGGCGCGACCCCGACCGGGGCCGAAACCGAGGTCATCCCACCCCGCACCTGATATCCGTCCCAGTCGCCGGTCATTTCCTGCGCCGTCGTTTGCAGCGGGAGCTGCGACGCCGATACATCGGTCAGATCGACGACTTCGCTCAGCGTCATCTGGGCGTTGAGCATGGCAAAGCTTCGGCACGGATGAGCGATAGCGCCGCCGGGAACAAAGGAATTGCCCAGCATCGCGCCGCATTCGAAATTCGCCGTCAGCGGGTCTTCCGCGAAATAAAGAATTTCAAATTGCCTGTTCGCCGGCAGCAGGGCTCCCGGATTGAACCTGGTCCGTGCGGTTTTCGAATGAGCGCTGCTCAATGCGGTGGCCAGAACTGTCAGTGGAACCGCCCGATACCAAGTCCCCGTCTCTGGCCAGCGCTGCAGCGTCGTGCAGGCGCCAAGGTTCACGAAAACTCGCCATACCTTATCGATCGCAGGAGTTCGTGGACCCAGAATTCCTGCTTGTCCTTGATTGCTTGTTCGGGCGTACGGCCGCCCAACCGGGCGTTTGGCTCGGTCAGCCAGCCGGGGCCGACAACCTTTTCCGCCTCCCTACGGATATCCGCATCCTCGCCGTCCAGAGGCGCAGGAATGTCATGCTCGCCAAAATAGGGCGGTGCTCGACGCTTCACCCACCGGCTCCTGATTGCCGTCGGTGCTCCGATTGCGGAGAATCGGAGCGCCGCGCGCCTCTTTCTACCCCTGGGGAGGCATTTTGGGGAAGCGCTGCTGCTCGCCTTCAAGCTTTACCCAGGGCTGGGCGCTGCCGCAGTAGATTTCC
This sequence comes from uncultured Alphaproteobacteria bacterium, assembly GCA_963712825.1. Taxonomy (GTDB): domain Bacteria; phylum Pseudomonadota; class Alphaproteobacteria; order ATCC43930; family CGMCC-115725; genus AP-15. The sequence goes on along the minus strand of CAVQJP010000016.1, from coordinate 392,023 downwards.
ATCGTCGGTTTGACCCAGCTCGCATCGTCGAGCGTGCCGGTGTAGATCATTACGACATCCGGCATGACCTCAGCCGCGTCGATCAGCGGCGAACCGCAATCCGCACAAAAGCGCCGATACGTCGCCTTGCCGCTGTCGCCGCGGCCGGTGAAGGTTTTCAGCGCCCCGGTGAGGTTGAGCGCCGGCTCCGGCAGCGCCACCACCGTCGCGAACGCGGACCCGGTTCCCTTTTGGCAGTTCGTGCAATGGCACACGCCGACAAAGATCGGCTCGGCGTCGGCCGAATAACGCACCTTGCCGCACAGGCACCCGCCTTCGATTTTCATTCGCCCCTCCTGTCCGCGGCGCGGCCATTGGCGCCGCTCCGCCGAGCCTAAACCCACCCGCGACCGCGGGCGAGGTCAAACCGCGAGACGCGGGCCGGCGGGTGTGCTAGCGTCGTCCTCGCGATGCGACAGGGAAGTCCGGTGCAATGCCGGCGCTGCCCCCGCAACTGTAAGCGGCGAGACCGCGGCACAAGCCACTGGCACCCCTACCCTCCCCCAACCACCGGGAGGGACGGGAGCTGGGAAGGCGCCGCGGCCGACGACCCCGAGCCAGGAGACCTCCGCGTCGCGCGATCTGGGACGATTCCTCGGGCGGAGGAGGAGAGACCATTGCCGATGGCGGACAGAGAAATTGCGCGCGCCGGGCTGCCGGCGACGACCCTGGTGCTGGGCGGCGCCCGCTCGGGCAAGAGCCGCTACGCCGAGCGGCTCGTCGAGGAGGCAGCCGATTGCGCCACCTATTGCGCGACGGCAACGCCGGGCGACGCCGAAATGGCGGCCCGCATCGCTGCCCATCGGGCGCGGCGCGGTCCGTTCTGGCGCACGGTCGAGGAGCCGCTCAGGCTCGCCGCAGTTGTCGCCGCCGAGGCGCGACCGGAGCGTCCGCTGTTGGTCGACTGCCTGACATTGTGGCTCTCGAATTTGATGCTGTCCGGACGGAACGTCGATGACGAGGTTGCGGCGCTCGCCGCGGCATTGCGGCTCGCCGCCGGGCCGGTGGTGCTCGTCGCCAACGAGGTCGGGATGGGGCTCGTGCCCGAAACCCCGCTCGGCCGCGAATTTCGCGACGCCGCCGGCCGCCTCAACCAGGAGGTCGCCGCCCTCGCCGACCGCGTCGTCTTTGTCGCCGCCGGCCTGCCGCTCGTGCTGAAGGATTGCTGACATGCGGCGGGTTCCGGCGACGGTGATTACCGGCTTTCTCGGCGCCGGCAAGACGAGCCTCGTGCGCCATCTGCTGGCGCGGGCGCAGGGGCGCCGGCTCGCGGTCGTCGTCAATGAATTCGGCGCGCTCGGCATCGACCGCGAGCTGCTGCTCGGCTGCGGCGACGAGAATTGCGCCGAGGGCGACATCGTCGAGCTTGCCAATGGTTGCCTGTGCTGCACCGTCGCCGACGACTTTCTGCCGACCCTGACGCTCTTGCTCGACCGCCCCGCCCGGCCCGAGCACATTTTGATAGAGACCTCGGGGCTGGCATTGCCAAAGCCGCTGGTCCAGGCCTTTGCCTGGCCCGAGATCCGCACCCGCACGACCGTCGACGGCGTGCTGACGGTGATCGACGCCGCCGCACTCGCCGGCGGCCGGTTTGCCGACGACCCGGCGGCGGTGGCGCGCCAGAGGGCCGCCGACCCGGCGCTCGTCCATGACAACCCGCTCGAAGAAGTCTTCGGCGACCAGCTCGGCTGCGCCGATTTGGCGATCCTGAACAAGACCGATTTGGTCGATGCCGAAACCCTCGCCGCGCTGTGCCGCGAGATCGAGGCGAGGCTGCGTCCGGGGGTCAAGCTGGTGACCGCCCGCGATGCGGCGGTGGCGCCGCAGGTCGCGCTCGGTCTGGCCGCCGCGGCCGAGGACGACCTTACCGCGCGCCCGTCGCTGCACGATGCCGCTGAGGCCCACGACCATGACGATTTCGAGAGCTTTGTCGTGACCCTGGGCGCGGTCGGCGACAGCGCCGGCTTTCTCGGCCGGCTGCGCGCCGCGATCGCCGCGCATGGCGTATTGCGGGTCAAGGGTTTTGTCGACCTGCCCGGCCGCGACCGGCGCCAAATCGTGCAGGCGGTCGGCGACCGGGTGCAGCATTATTTCGACCGGGCGTGGCTGACCGGCGAAACCCGTGCGACACGGCTTGTCGTGATCGGCGAGAAAGGGCTCGACCGCGCCGCCATAACCGCGGCATTGGGCGGCTGAATGCACCTGCTGGCGACGATGCCGGGGACGATCGCCGACGGTTCGGCGGCGGTCGACCTCGCCCAGAGTGCGGCTGACATTGTCGTGTTGTCGAGCGCCGACACCGAATTGGCATCGCTGGCGGCGGCGCAGCGACGGGTGCGCGCGGCGGACCCCTTGGCGCCGCGGCTGCGCCTCGCGCCGATCCTGCGGCTCGGCCACAATTTCTCGGTCGACCTTTACATGGAGACGGTCGCCGCGGCGCGGCTGGTCGTCGCCCGCATCCTTGGCGGCAGCGCGTACTGGCCTTACGGCATCGAGCGGCTGGCCGGGACCTGCCGCGAGCGCGGTATCCCGCTGGTCCTGCTGCCGGGCGACGACAAGCCCGACCGCGAGCTCGCCGAATTGTCGACCGCGGCCCCGGATCTGCGGCGCCGGCTCGGCCGCTACCTCGCCGAGGGCGGGCCGGGCAACGCCGAGAATTTTCTGCGCTGTGTCGGCTCGGTGGTCGGCCATCGTGCGAGCTGGGCCGAGCCGGCGCCGCTGTTGCGCGCCGGTCTCTACTGGCCCGATCACGCTCTGCCGAGCCTCGCCGACATCGCCGCCGCGTGGCCGGGGAAGGGTGGGGTCGTGCCGGTCGTGTTCTACCGCGCGTTGGTGCAGTCGGGTAACACGGCGCCGGTCGACGCGCTCGTAGAGGCGCTGACGGCGCGCCGGCTGCGGCCGCTGCCGGTCTTTGTCAACAGCCTGAAGGACGGCGAGGCGGCGGCCTTGCTCGCCGCGCTCTTCGCCGAGATGCGGCCCGCAGCGATCCTGAACGCGACCGGATTTTCGGTGCGCACCGGATCGGCGGCGGATCCGCTCGCCGCCGCCGATTGCCCGGTATTGCAGGTGGTGTTTGCCGGCAGCGACGAAGCAAGCTGGCGCGCGGGCGCGCGCGGCCTCGCCCCCCGCGACCTGGCGATGAATGTGGCGCTGCCGGAGATCGACGGCCGCATCCTGACGCGCGCCGTGTCCTTTAAGGCGCCGCTCGGCCGCGACCCCGAGACCGAGACCGATCTCGTCGGCTATCGGCCGGTCGCCGACCGCGTCGCCTTTGTCGCCGAGCTCGCGCGCAACTGGGCGCGGCTGCGGGAAAAGCCGCCGGCCGAGCGCCGGGTGGCGGTGATCTTCGCCAACTACCCGAACCGCGACGGCCGCATCGGCAACGGCGTCGGCCTCGACACCCCGGCCTCGGCGATCGCGGTTTTCGAGGCATTGGCGGCGGCCGGCTATCGGACCGGCGACGTGCCCGACGCGCCGGATGAGCTGATCGCCCGGCTGCTCGCCGGCCCGACCAATGCGCATCCCAAGGCGCCGGCCGAGGAAACATTGTCCTTTGCCGACTATTCGGCGTTTTTCGCGACCCTGCCGATGCCGGTGCAGCAGGCGGTCGTCGCGCGCTGGGGTCCAGGCGAGCGCGACCCGTTCTTTCGCGAGGGGCGGCTCGATTGCGGCCGGTTCGCGATCCCCGGCTTTCGGGCCGGCAATCTCGCGGTGCTGATCCAGCCGGCGCGCGGCTACAACATCGACCCGAAATCGACCTATCACGACCCGGCATTGGTGCCACCGCACTCCTATTTCGCCGCCTATGCGTGGCTGGCGCACGAATTCCGCGCCGACGCGGTCATTCACCTCGGCAAGCACGGGACCCTCGAATGGCTGCCGGGAAAGGCGTTGGCGTTGTCCGCGCAATGTTTCCCAGAGGCGGTATTGCCGCCATTGCCGCATCTCTACCCGTTCATCGTCAACGACCCGGGCGAAGGGACCCAGGCCAAGCGCCGCGCCCAGGCTGTGATCGTCGACCATCTGACCCCGCCGCTGACCCGCGCCGGCAGCTATGGCCTCCCGGCCGAGCTCGAGCGGCTGATCGACGAATATTACGAGGCGGCGCAGGGCGACGCGCGGCGGACGGCGCCGCTGGGCGCGGCGATCCTGGAGCAGGCGCGGGCGGCCGGGCTCGCCGGCGATTGCGGCATCGCTCCAGGCGAAGAGCCGGCGACCGCGTTGCGCAAGCTCGACGGGTTTTTGTGCGAGCTGAAGGAATTGCAGATCCGCGACGGGCTGCACGTCTTTGGGCAAAGCCCCGAGGGCGAGCGGCTGGCGACATTGCTCGTCGCCTTTGCCCGACCGACCCGCGGCGCGCGTCCGCAAGACATGTCGCTGCTGCGCGCGCTCGCCGTCGATCTCGGTCTCGGCGACGACCCGCTGGCGCTTGACCCCGCCGAGCCCTGGACCGGCCCGCGTCCGAAGGTTCTGACCGCGGGCGAGCCGTGGCGCACCGCCGGCGACACAGTCGAGCGGCTGGAGGGGCTGGCGCTGCGGCTCGTTGCCGGCGATGCGCAGCCGGAATCGGGCTGGCGGCAAGCCCGCGCGGTGCTCGACTGGATCGCGTGCGACCTGCGCCCGTCGGTAGCCAGCTGCGGCGCGGCTGAGATTGCCGGGCTGCTCGCTGGCCTAAGCGGACGTTTCGTCCCGCCGGGGCCGTCAGGCGCGCCGAGCCGCGGCCGCCCTGAGGTGTTGCCGACCGGCCGCAATTTCTACTCGGTCGACACCCGCGCGGTGCCGACCGAGGCGGCCTGGCAATTGGGGTGGAAATCGGCGGCAATGCTGGTCGAGCGCCACGCCCAGGAATACGGCGACTATCCGCGGCGGATAGCGGTGTCGGCCTGGGGCACCGCCAACATGCGCACCGGCGGCGACGACATAGCCCAGGCATTGGCGCTGATGGGGGTGCGCCCGGTCTGGGACCGGGCGAGCGGCCGGGTGACCGGGTTCGAGATAATGCCGGCGTCGGTGCTCGACCGGCCGCGGGTCGACGTGACCCTGCGCGTGTCGGGGTTCTTCCGCGACGCCTTTCCGGGGCTTATCGACCTTGTCGACTCGGCCGCGCGCGCGGTCGCGGCGCTCGACGAGCCCGAAGCGGTCAATCCGCTCGCGGCGCGCGTCGCCGCTGATCGCGCCGCGCTCGAAGCTCAGGGCCTGGCCCCGGAAGAGGCCGCACGCCGGGCCGGCTATCGCGTCTTCGGATCGAAACCGGGCGCCTACGGGGCCGGGCTGCAGACCCTGATCGACGAGCGCATCTGGGAGGACGGAGGCGACCTCGCCGATGCCTGGCTCGGCTGGAGCGGGTATGCCTATGGCACCGGGGCCGAGGGCCAGGCCGAGCGGGCGATGCTCGAAGCCCGGCTCGCCGCTGCCGACGCGGTCGTGCACAACCAGGACAACCGCGAGCACGATCTGCTCGACAGCGACGACTACTACCAGTTCGAGGGCGGGCTGGCGCTGGTTGTCCGGCAATTGTCGGGGCGGGTTCCGGCGGTCTGGCACAACGACCATTCGCGACCCGAGATGCCTCGGATCCGCAGCCTGCGCGAGGAGATCGGCCGAATCGTCCGCGGGCGCGCGGCAAACCCGCGCTGGATCGCGGGGGTCATGCGCCACGGCTACAAGGGGGCGGCCGAGATCGCCGCCACCGTCGACTACCTGTTTGCGTTTGCCGCGACCGCGCGCGCGGTCGACGATGCGCATTTCGAGGCGCTCTACGACGCCTACCTCGCCGACGATCAGGTGCGCAGCTTTATGGCCGAGCACAACCCGGCGGCCTTGACCGAAACCAGCCGCCGGTTTTTCGAAGCGATCGAGCGCGGGTTGTGGCGCCCGCGCCGCAACAGCGCCCGCGAGGCGCTCGAACGATGGAGCGGCGGGTGAGCGGCACTGTCGAAAGCGAGGAGGAGGTCAACCGCCGGCACAACGAAAAGGCGGCGCGGCGCAAGGCGGCGCGCGACCGCATGCTGGCGACCAAGACCGAGGAGCGCGGCCTCCTGATCGTCCATACCGGGACGGGAAAAGGCAAGTCGACCGCTGCCTTTGGCCTGGTGCTGCGCTGCCTCGGCCACGGCATGCGGGTCGGCATCGTCCAGTTCGTCAAAGGCGTGTGGAGCACCGGCGAGCGGACAGCGCTCGAACGCTTTGGCGACCTCGTGACCTGCCGGGCGATGGGCGAGGGGTTTACCTGGGACACCCAGGACCGCGCCCGCGACATCGCCGCCGCATGCCGGGCGTGGGAAGCGGCGACGGCGATGATCGCCGACCCGTCCTATCGGCTGGTGCTGCTCGACGAGCTGAACATCGTGCTGCGCTACGACTATTTGCCGGTCGCCGAAATCGTGGCGGCGCTGAAGGCGAAGCCGCCCGGCCTGCACCTCGTCGTCACCGGCCGCAACGCCAAGCCCGAGGTGATCGAGGCGGCCGACCTCGTCACCGAGATGACCCTGGTCAAGCACCCGTTCCGCGCCGGCGTCAAAGCCCAGCAGGGCATCGAGTTTTGATGACGTCGGACCCTTTACATCGACTCCAATTTCGCTTCGCCGGCGAAAGCCGGTATCGACGGCCGTCGTCGGTCCCAGCCTTCGAGTGTGTAAAGGAAATTGCTGCACTGCCGTTGTGCGTGCTTCGAGACGCGCCCGTTGGGCGCTCCTCAGCATGAGGAGAATCTTCGACGGAATTGAAGAAACTCCTCATCCTGAGGAGGCTGCGAAGCAGCCGTCTCGAAGGACGCACGGCGCTGTTCCAGCACGACTGGATTTCTTCACAGGCTCCTTCGCCGGGAAGGTGAGCGGTTCGATTGCTCGCCCAGTTGACGCTTGGCCGGGGCCGCGGGAGGGGTCGTGGTCCGCGCGCTGATGCTGCAGGGAACCGGTTCCGATGTTGGCAAGTCGCTGCTGCTGGCGGGGATGGCGCGCGCGTTTGTCCGGCGCGGGTTGCGGGTGCGGCCGTTCAAGCCGCAGAACATGTCGAACAACGCCGCGGTCACCGCCGAGGGCGGCGAGATCGGCCGGGCGCAGGCGTTGCAGGCGCGGGCCTCTCGGGTCGAGCCGACAGCCGACATGAACCCGGTGCTGCTGAAGCCGCAATCGGAGGGCGGCGCGCAGGTCGTCGTAGAAGGCCGAGTGTGGGGCAGCGCGGCCGCCGCCGAATACCGCCGGCTCGCACCGAGCCTGCTGCCGCGCGTATTGACGGCGTTCGGGCGGCTCGCCGACATCGCTGATCTGGTGCTGGTCGAGGGCGCCGGCAGCCCGGCCGAGGTCAATTTGCGCGCCGGCGACATCGCCAATATGGGCTTTGCCGAGGCCGCCGACGTGCCGGTCGTGCTGGTCGGCGACATCGAGCGCGGCGGCGTCATAGCGCAGCTTGTCGGGACCCATCTGTTGCTGTCCGACCGCGAGCGGGCCTTGCTCGCCGGGTATGTCGTCAACAAGTTCCGCGGCGATTTGCGCCTCTTCGACGGCGGCATCGCCGCGATCGGCGCGCGCACCGGGCTGCGCTCGTTCGGGGTGGTGCCGTTCTTTCCGCCCGCCGCGCTGCTGCCGGCGGAAGACACGCTGGCGCTCTGCCGTGGAAGAATCCACCCCTCGGCGGGCGCCCCGGCGGAGGAGGCTTCTCCGCAGCCGATCGTCGGCGCCACCCCCTCACCCCAGCCCTCTCCCCCAAGGGGGCGAGGGGGCATGAACATGGGAGGAGAGTGGGTTTCTCGCGCTCGACCCGCTGCATCAGCTCCCGTCAAAATCGCGGTGCCGGTGTTGCCGCGGATCGCCAATTTCGACGATCTCGACCCGCTATGTGCCGAGCCCGATGTCGAGATCGTCATGGTGCGGCCGGGGCGGCCGTTGCCGCGCGAGGCGGCATTGGTGATTTTGCCGGGATCGAAATCGACGATCGCCGACCTCGAATTCCTCCGCCGCGAAGGCTGGGACATCGACATCCTGGCGCATCGCCGCCACGGCGGGCGTATTCTCGGGCTGTGCGGCGGCTACCAGATGCTCGGCCGGACCATTGCGGACCCGCTCGGGGTCGAGGGCCGAACCGGAACAGCGCCGGGGCTGGGGCTGCTCGACATCGACACGGTCCTCGGCGGCGAAAAGCAGCTCGGCCGCGCCGCCGGCGTCGACATTGCCACCGGCATGGCGGTCGAAGGCTATGAGATGCATCTCGGCCGGACGACTGGGCCGGGGCTGGAGCGCCCGATGCTGCGGCTTATCGGCCGGGCCGAGGGTGCGGTCAGCGCCGACGGCCTCGTTGCCGGCTGCTATCTGCACGGCCTTTTTGCCGGCGACGGATACCGATGCGCCTTTCTCGAAGGGCTCGGCGCCGCCGGTGCTGTCGCCTACGAGCATATGGTCGAGGCCACGCTCGAAGCGCTCGCCGACCACCTCGAGCAGAACCTCGACCTGGCTGCGCTGCTTGCCGCCGCGCGGCCGCCCCGACTGAGGTGAACAGCCCTCAACTGAAGAGGCCCCAATGACCGGCGAGCCAGGCTCCGGCGACGAGACCCCATTCGATCAGGCAGGCGTGCTTGTAGAGGCCGAGGGCGCGGGCGATGTCGCCGGGCATGGCGCGCGCCGTGCCCTCGCCGAGCCAGGGGTCGGCAACGACGGTCTTGGCGTAGCGCCGCGGCCCGGCGAGGGCGAGGCCGAGCGCGCCGGCCATCGCCCCCTCGGGCCAGCCGGCATTCGGCGAGCGGTGCTTCTGCCCGTCGCGCAGCATGATCGCGAGCGCGCGCGCCGGGCGGCCGTCGCGGGCGAACACGGCCGCGGCGGCGATCAGCAATCCGCTGGCCCGCGCCGGCACCAGGTTGGCGAGATCGTCAAGCCGCGCCGCGGCCCAGCCAAACGCGCGGTAATGCGGCGTCCGATGCCCGATCATGCTGTCGAGCGTGTTCGCCATCTTGTAGGCGAAGAGGCCCGGCAGCCCCAGCACCAGGTACCAGAACACCGGCGCCACGACGCCGTCGCTGAAATTTTCGGCGAGGCTCTCGATGGCGGCGCGCGCCACGCCATGCGCGTCGAGGCTCGCCGGGTCGCGTCCGACGATGTGGCGCACCGCGTCGCGCCCGGCGCCGGGGCCGCTGTCGGCGAGCGCGCGGGCGACTTCGGCGACATGCTCGAAGAGGCTGCGCTGCGCCACCAGGATCGCGATCAGCAGAATTTCGACCGCGGCACCGGCGAGGCTGCCGCGGCACAGAAGCTCGACCACAAGACCGGACGCCGCCGCGGCGCCGACCAGCACGACCACGGTGACGATGCCGCGGACGCGGCGCGAGGCCTCGCTGCGGATTTCACGGTTGAGCCTGCGGTCGAAAAAAGCGACGGCGCGCCCGGCCAGCACGACCGGGTGCGGTATCCGGGCAAAGACCGCCGGCAGGTCGCCGACCCAGGCGTCGAGCGCAAGGCCGGCGGCGAGCAGCAGCAATGGGTCGGCGACGACCGGGATCATGATTGCGGCACTCTCGGCCGCGGGTGGCGAAGGGTCAACCGATGACGGAAACGGCGGTCCTGCTCTGCGGCCACGGCAGCCGCGACGCCGAGGCGATCGCCGAGTTCGAATTGCTGGCGGCGGCGTTGCGCCCGCGTCTGCCCGGGGTGGATTTCGCGACCGGCTATCTCGAATTTGCCCGGCCGACGATCCGCGACGGGCTCACCGCACTGGCGGCGCGCGGCGCGCGGCGGGTTTTGGCGGTGCCGGGCATGCTGTTTGCCGCAAGCCACGTCAAAAACGACCTGCCCTGGGAGGTCAACAGCTTTGCCGCCGACAACCCGGGGATCGAGGTGCGGTTTGGCCGCGACCTCGCGATCGACTCGAAGCTGCTCGCGGCGGCGGCCGACCGCATTGCCGCGGCATTGCCGCCGAACGGCGCGGACCGCTCGGAGACTTTGCTGATTGTCGTCGGCCGCGGCACCAACGACCCCGACGCCAACTCCAACATCGCCAAAGTCGCGCGGATGCTGTGGGAGGGGATGGGGTTCGGCTGGGCCGAGACCGCGTTCAGCGGCGTCGCACACCCGCGCGTCGATACCGCGTTGACCCATGCCGCACGGCTCGGGTTTCGCCGCATCGTCGTCTTTCCGTATTTTCTGTTCACCGGCATCCTGGTCAAGCGCGTCTACGCTGCGAGCGCGGCGGCGGCGCGGCGGTTTCCCGATATCGAGCTCGTCAACGCGCCCTATCTGCGCGACCATCCCGCGGTGATCGACGCGTTCTGCGAGCGGGTCGCGGAACTGGGCGAAGCCCAGCCGGCGATGAACTGCCAATTGTGCAAATACCGCACCCGGATCATCGGCTACGAAGCCGACGCCGGCGCGCCGCAGGCGGGCCACCATCACCATGTCCGCGGGATCGGCCTCGGCGACGGCCACGACCACGATCATCCGCACCATCATCATGAGGCGGCCCCTCACAGCCGTCTTGGGTCGGCCCCTCACCCCGGCCCTCTCCCCGCAGGCGGGGCGAGGGAGGAGCCGAAGCGCATCCGCGACGATGTTTGACACCTTTCTCATCGTCGACTGGAGTGCGGCGAATGTGCCGCGGCTCGGGCGCGACAGCATCTGGGCGTGCCGCCGCGATGCCGCCGGCGAAACCTTGGCCAACCCGCCGACGCGCCGGGCGGCGCAGGCGCTGATCGCCGACTGGCTGGCGGCGGCGCAGGACAGGACCGAGCGGGTGTTGCTCGGCTTCGATTTCCCGTTTGGCTATCCGGCCGGGTTTGCCGCCCGGCTCGGACTTTCGGGAACGCCGTGGCGGGCGGTGTGGGACGAGATCGCCCGACTCCTCGACGACGACGAGAACAACCGCAACAACCGCTTCGATGTCGCCGCGGCATTCAATTACCGGATCTCGGGCGGCGGGTTTCCGTTCTGGGGCTGCCCAGCGGCGCCGCTCCGCGCGCATCTGCAAGGCAAGCACCATCGTCGTCACGGCAGCGACGGGTTGGCCGAGCGGCGGCTGGTCGACGTCTACATTCCGAGCGCACAGCCATGCTGGAAGCTGCTCGGCGCCGGCTCGGTCGGCGGCCAGGCCTTGACCGGCATTCCGGTGGTGCGGGCCCTGCGCGACGACCCGCGGTGGCGCCGGCACACCGAGGTGTGGCCGTTCGAGACCGGGCTGCGCGCGTCCGAAGCGGCAGGCGTGGTGATGGCGGAAATCTACCCGTCACTGTGGGCGGTTAAGCCCGGCGCCGACGAGACCAAGGACGCGGCCCAGGTGCGCGCCGTCGCCCGGTTTCTCGATGAGCGCGACCGGGCCGGAGAACTGCCGGCGCTGTTCGCGGGCGACCCGGGTCTGACGGTGGCAGAACGCGACCGGGTCGAGCGCGAGGAGGCGTGGACCTTGGGCGTCACCGCGGCGCGCCAGCGCCCGATCGCGGTGCCGGCGTCGGCGGTCGACGCTCGCTCTCCCGTGCCCCACGCGTCCCCATCCGCTCCCTCTCGGCGGGCGGCAGGGTCAGCGGAGGCGAGGCTCGCATTGCGCCGCCGCAAAGAAGGCCGCCTGCCGGGTTCGGTCTCGCCGGGCTTGACCCGGCCATCCACGGCGTCCAGCGCCAGGGACAAAGATGTGGATGCGCAGATCAAGTCCGCGCAAGACGGCTCTGATTCGCTCTGTGAGGGTCGTGATCAGAGATTCGGCGCGGATGCAGGTCTCTCGGACAACCTTCCCGCTGCGTGGGTCCCTTCCTCTCCCCGCTCTCGGGGAGAGGGCCGGGGTGAGGGGCAGTCGCGGGTCTACAACTACCTGCGCGACCCGAAGGCGATCTCGCGGCGGTCGCTGGCGCTGGTGCGGGCTGAGGCGGATCTGGCGCGGTTTCCTCGCCCGCTGCGGGGCGTGGCGGCACGGATCGCGCATGCTGCGGGCGACATCGCGATCCTTGGCGACCTCGCCTGGTCGGCGAGGGCGGCGACGGCCGGGCGCGCGGCGCTGGCGGCGGGCGCGCCGATACTTGTCGATTCGACAATGGCGGCAGCCGGCATCATCCGCGAACGCCTCAGCGGCGGCAGCGAGATCCGGTGCCTGCTGGGCGACCCGGCGGTGGCCGGCCTCGCCATGGCGCAGCGCACGACGCGCTCGGCGGCGGCGGTCGAATTGTGGCGGCCCTATCTGGCGGGTGCGGTGGTGGCGATCGGCAACGCCCCGACGGCGTTGTTCCGGCTCTTGGAAATCCTCGCCGAGGGAGCGGCCGCACCGGCGCTGATCCTCGGCTTCCCGGTGGGCTTTGTCGGTGCGGCGGAGGCGAAGGCGGCGCTCGCGGGGTTTGGCCGGGGCCTCGAGTTCATAACCCTCCACGGCCGGCGCGGTGGCAGTGCTGTCGCGGCAGCCGCGGCCAACGCGCTCGCGGGCCGATGACGAGCCCGTGGCTCGCGGTTGTCGGCATCGGCGAGGACGGCCTTGCCGGTCTGTCGGCGGCAGCGCGGACCTTGGTCGAAACCGCGGAGGTGCTGGTCGGCGGCGCGCGTCACCTGCGTATGGTGCCGGAGCGGGGCGATGCCGAGCGGATCGTGTGGAGCAGTCCGCTCGCCGACACGGTGGCGGCGATCGCGGCGCGGCGCGGCCGGCGGGTCACGGTTTTGGCGAGCGGCGACCCAATGTGGTTCGGAGTGGGCGCGGTCCTGGCGCGGCGGTTTTCTCGCGAAGAGATCACGATTTTACCGCGGCCGAGCGCGTTCAGCCTCGCTGCCGCGCGGCTGGGCTGGCCGGTCGCCGAATGCGCCATGGTCAGCCTGCATGGGCGCCCGCTCGACAGCTTGCGCCTGCAGCTGATGCCCGGACGGCATGTGCTCGCGCTTTCCGAGGACGGCGGCACTCCGGCCGCGGTCGCGGCGCTGTTGACCGCGCTCGGCTGGGGTCCAAGCCGGCTTACGGTGTTCAGCGATCTCGGCGGCCCGCGTGAGGCGGTCGTCACGGACCAGGCGCGGTGCTGGCGCGGGCGGCGCGTCGCCGACCTCAACACGCTTGCGCTCGAATGCCGCGCCGGGCCGGGCGCGCGGGCGTTGTCGCGGCTCGCCGGCCTGCCCGACGACGCCTTTGAGCATGACGGGCAATTGACCAAGCGCGAGGTCCGCGCCGCGACAATGGCGGCGCTGGCGCCGCTGGCCGGCGAAACCTTGTGGGATGTCGGCGCCGGCTGCGGCTCGATCGCGATCGAATGGCTACGCGCCGGCGAGCGCGGCGCCGCGGTCGCAGTCGAGCGCGACCCGGCGCGGGCCGCGAGGATTGCGCGCAACGCCGCGGCACTCGGCGTGCCGGGCCTGCGCGTCGTTCTCGGCTCAGCACCCGCGGCGCTGGCGAGCCTGCCGCCGCCCGACGCGGTCTTTGTCGGCGGCGGGATCGGCGTGCCGGGCCTGTTGCCGGCGCTGTGGAAGGCGTTGCCGCCGGGCGGCCGGCTCGTCGCCAATGTCGTGAGCGCCGAAGGCGAGTTGCTGCTGCTGGATTGGCACAACCGCCACGGCGGGGCGCTGACGCGGATCGCGGTCAGCCGCGCCGAGCCCGCCGGCACGCATCATCTGTGGCGGCCGTTGGCGAGCGTCACCCAGCTTGCCGCCGTCAAGCCCGAATGAGATGAGGCCGGCGCGGATGGCGGCGCGGCCGGGGCGGCTTTACGGGATCGGGGTCGGACCGGGCGATCCCGAATTGCTGACGTTGAAGGGATTGCGGCTGCTGCGCGCGGCGGCGGTCGTGGCCTACCCGGCCCCGGAGCACGACGAGAGCTTTGCGCGCCGGATCGTCGCCGCCTGGCTCGACCAAGGCCAGCGCGAGATCGCGATCCGCTTCCCGATGCGGCCGGGGCCGGCGCCCGCCGAAATTTACGACCACGCCGCAACCGCAATCGCCGCCGAGCTCGACGCCGGCCGCGAGGTGGCGCTGCTGTGCCAGGGCGACCCATTGCTCTACGGCAGCTTTCTCGGCGTCCTGGTGCGGCTTGCCGACCGCTATTCGGTCGAAATCGTGCCGGGCGTGTCGTCGCTCTCCGCCTGCGCGGCGGCGGCGGGAATGCCGCTGGCGGCGCGCAACGAGGCGCTGACAGTGATCCCGGCGACGCTCGCCGAGGGCGATCTCGCGCGCCGGCTCGCCGATGCCGAGGCTGCCGCGATCGTCAAGCTCGGCCGCCATCTCGCCAAAGTCAGGCGGGTCCTGCAGCGGCTCGGGATGCTGGAAGCGGCGGTCTATGTCCAGCACGCAAGCATGCCCGACCAGCGAGTTGGGCGATTGGCCGAAATCGGGGAGGCGCCGTACTTTTCGATGGCGCTGGTCCGCCGCGCGGGCGCCGACAAAGATTGACTCGGCGCCGCCGCCGCCGAGGGCCATCTATTCGCGGCGAAGATAACCAGTTGTCCACGTTTCTGGTAAAGAAGCACGGATGCCCGTCGATCTGCCGGAAGTCGCCGGCTGTCATGATCGCCGCGCCGCCCGCCGAGGGCGGCGCGCAGCCGCTGTCCGCGTCACAGGCGCGCCGCGCCTTTGCTCCCGCGGGGGCGCGGCGCCGACACTCGGCAGAGCCGGCCGGCGGGAGGGGTGATGTCGCAGGAACCGCGCGGCGGCGACTACTACGACGACATGTATCTGCACGACGACCGCACCTATGAGCGGCCGCGCGCCAGCCCGTATTACCCGCTGTTCGCAAAAGTCTGCGAACTGGTCAGGGCGGCGAAATTCGGTGCGGTGCTGGAAGTCGGCTGCGGCAGCGGCGTGCTGGCCGAGATGCTGATCGCGTCGGGTGTGAGCTATCACGGGTTCGACCTCAGCCCGGTCGCGATCGAGAAGGCGCGCAAGCGAAACCCCGAGGGCGAGTTTTTTGTCGGCGACGCGGCCGACGCGACGGCTTATCGCGCCGCCTATGACGCCCTCGTCTGCTGCGAGGTGCTCGAGCATGTCGACGACGACCTCGCGGCGATCGAGCGCTGGAAACCCGGCAGCACCTGCATCTGCTCGGTGCCGAACTTTGACTATGAAAGCCACGTCCGGTTTTTCTCGTCGGCCGAAAAGGTCACGAGCCGCTACGGGGCGCTCCTCGACATCCGCCGGATCGAGCGGGTCGCGAAATCCGCGCGCGCCAATTTGACCGCGGCCGAATATTTCCGGCGCATAAGGTGGGCGCGGAACGAGCCGCGGCGCTTGCTGGGCGTGCTCGGGATCAACGCCTTTGCCTGGTATGGCGGCTGGTTCGTCTTTGTCGGCCAACGGCGCTAGAACCAGTCTGAGCCGGCACGATCCGCGCGCCGGACATCGCCCTGCGCGCCCTCGGTTTCCCTCAATGCAACCGGCGGTCGACAAAGCGGGAGTGGGCCGCGGTAAAAGCGATGACGGTCGCCATCAGGATTACCGGCTGCGCCACCGAGCCGCCGAGATCGAGCCGACGACGCGTCGTGCCGGTCCTTGGGCGGGTCTTGCGTCTTGAAGCGAGCCGGCGCGAAGCTGCTTGCGAAATCAGGACAGCGGCGGAAAGCTTTTGCGACGATTTCGCACGGGTACCGGCGTTTAGCGGATATTGCGAGCAAAATGGCGAATTTGCGCGGTGTCTCGACGGGCCGGGCGCTGCCGCTCGGCGAATTGGTGCTGTCCGAGATCGGCCGGCAGGCAGCGGCGCTCGACCTCGACGCCCCGCTCGCGGTCCGCGTCAGCCCGCGGGCGCGACGGGTCGGGTTGCGCATCGACGCCGCCCGGCGCCGGGTCGAGCTGGTCTTGCCGCAAGGTGTGCCGGCCGAGCTGGGGCTACGGTTTTTGCGCGACAAGCGCGGCTGGATCGCGGCGCGCCTCGCCGCACTGCCGCAGCCGGTGCCGTTTGCCGAAGGCGCCGTCGTCCCGGTGCTGGGCGTGCCGCACCGCATCCGGCGGTCGTTCGAGCTGGCCGCGCCGCCGGTGACGCTGGCCGATGGCGAAATCCGGGTGCGCGGCGAGCCGGCGCACTTGCCGCGCCGGGTCCGCGATCATCTGGCGACCCTCGCCCGCGACGAGCTGGCGCGGCGGGCGCGGCCGCTCGCCACCGATATCGGGCATCAGATCGCGCGGATTGCCATCCGCGACACAAAAAGCCGGTGGGGCAGCTGCTCGGGAAGCGGCAATTTGTCGTTCAGCTGGCGGCTGATCTTTGCCCCCGAGGAGGTGGTCGACTATGTCGTCGCGCATGAGGTGGCCCATCTCGCCGAGATGAACCACGGCCCGCGCTTCTGGCGGCTGGTCGACACCTTGGCGCCGGGAAACGCTCGGCAGCGCCGCTGGCTCGATCGCCACCGCGCCGAACTGCTGTCCTACGGCTGATTTGTCGCTAATCCGGAACGACTGGCGCCCGGTTCCGGGGACGGATGAGCGCGCTTGTGCTATAATTGGTAACAATCTGTGTGTTGTAACGGAGGACGTCGCGCGGCGACAAAGACGCGGCGCCGCGTTGTCCATGCCCGAGTGGTCGATGAGCCGATCCGCCTTTGCCGCCATCGTTCTCGCCGCCGGCAGCGGCACGCGCATGAAATCGGCAATCCCGAAGGTCATGCACCCGGTTGCCGGCCGGCCGATGATCGCGCACCTGCTGGACGCCTTGCAGCCGCTGACGCCGGCGGCGACGGTGGTCGTGATCGGGCCGCGAATGGAGGCGGTCGCCGGTCTCGTCGCTCCAGCCGAGAGCGTCGTCCAGGACCCGCCGCTCGGCACCGGCGACGCGGTGCGCGTCGGTCTTTCGGCGCTCGCCGGCCGTCTCGCGCCCGCGGGTGCGATCGACGACCTCCTGGTGCTGTTCGGCGACACGCCGCTGTTGACGAGCGCAACCCTGTCGCGGCTGCTGGCCGAGCGCCGGCGCACGGATGCCGCGGTCGTGGTCGCGGCGCTGCGGCCGGGCGATCCCGGCGCCTACGGCCGGCTGGTGCTGGGAGGGGACGGCGCGCTCGAACGCATTGTCGAAGCCGCCGACGCGACGCCGGAGGAGCTCGCGATCGGTCTCGTCAACGGCGGGATCATGGCGCTCGCGGGCCGTCATGCCGCGGCTCTCGTCGCCGCGCTCAGCCGCAACAACGCCAAGTCCGAGTTCTACCTGACCGACATCGTGCCGGTCGCCCGCGCCCGCGGTCACCACTGTCACACGGTCGAGTTGCCGGCCGAAGATTTGGTCGGGATCAACACCCGCGCCGATCTCGCCGCCGCCGAGGCACTGATGCAGGACCGGCTGCGGCGGCGGGCGATGCTGGCCGGGGCGACATTGATCGCACCCGAAACCGTGTTTCTCAGCGCCGACACCCGGCTCGGCCGCGATGTCGTCGTCGAGCCCAATGTCGTCTTTGGCGGCGGGGTCGAGATCGGCGACGGCGCCCGCGTCAAGTCGTTCAGCCACATCGAGGGAGCGGTGGTCGGCGCGGGCGCCATCGTCGGCCCGTTCGCGCGGCTGCGCCCCGGCGCCGTGCTCGAAGAGGGCGTGCATGTCGGCAATTTTGTCGAGATCAAGGAGTCCCGTCTCGGGACCGGGGTCAAGGCCAACCACCTCTCCTATATCGGCGACAGCACGGTCGGGGCCGGGGCCAATATCGGCGCCGGGACGATCACCTGCAATTATGACGGTGTTAACAAGTCGCGCACAACAATCGGGGAGCGCGCCTTTATCGGCTCCAACACCGCGCTGGTGGCGCCGGTCGCGGTCGGCGCCGGGGCGATCGTCGCCGCCGGCAGCGTCGTCACCCGCGACGTGCCGGCCGACGCGCTGACCCTGGCGCGCGCGCAACAGGTCGACAAGCCCGGCCGCGCAACGGAAATCCGCTCCCGGCTGAAGAGGAAAGTCTGATGTGCGGCATTATCGGCATCATCGCCAAGGACACCGTCGCGCCGGGGCTGATCGAGGGGCTGCGGCGGCTCGAATACCGCGGCTACGACTCGGCTGGGATCGCGACCCTGGTCGACGGCCGCATCGAGCGGCGGCGCGCTGAGGGCAAGCTCGTCAACCTCACCCGGCGGCTCGACCGCGAGCCGGTGCAGGGTGCGATCGGCATCGGCCACACCCGCTGGGCGACGCACGGAATGCCGACCGAAACCAACGCCCATCCGATCGCGACCGAACGGGTCGCCGTCGTCCACAACGGCATCATCGAGAATTTCCAGGCGTTGCGCGCCGAGCTGACCAGTCGCGGCTACGCCTTTCAGACCGAGACCGACACCGAGGCGGTGGCGATCCTCGCGACCTATTTTCTCGACCAGGGATTGCCGCCGCGGGAGGCGGTCGCCAAGACCCTGGGGTGCCTAGAGGGCGCCTTCGCGCTCGCGTTTCTGTTTGCCGGCGAGCATGACCTCCTGATCGGCGCGCGACGCGGCAGCCCGCTCGCGATCGGCTATGGCGACGGCGAGATGTTCCTCGGCTCGGACGCGCTGGCATTGGCGCCGCTGACCCGCCGCATCACCTATCTCGACGAGGGGGACTGGGCGGTCGTCACCTCGCAGAAGGTTACGATCTTTGACTCCGGCAACACCGAGGTTGAGCGGCCGGTCCGTGAATCGGCAGCCTCGGGGGCGCTGATCGGCAAGGGCAATTACCGCCATTTCATGCAAAAGGAGATTTTCGAGCAGCCGGCGGTCATCGGCGACACGATCAACGCGCTGGTCAACCCGGCGACCCGCACCGTCCACCTGCCCGAACTGCCGTTCGCGCTCAGCAAGGTCGAACGGGTGACGATCATCGCCTGCGGCACCTCCTGGCATGCCGCACTCGTCGCCAAATACTGGCTCGAGCGGATCGCCCGCATCGCGGTCGAGGTCGACATCGCGTCCGAGTTCCGCTATCGCGCGCCGGCGATGCCGCGGGGCGGTGCGGCGATCTTCATCTCGCAATCGGGCGAGACCGCCGACACCCTGGCGGCGCTGCGCTATGCCCGAACCCAGGCGCAGCACATCATCGCCGTTGTCAACCAGCCGGAAAGCTCGATCGCGCGCGGAGCCGATATCGTGTTGCCGACCCTCGCCGGCCCCGAGATCGGCGTCGCCTCGACCAAGGCGTTTACGACCCAGCTCGCGGTTTTGGGCGCGCTGACGATCGCCATGGCGCGGGCGCGGGGTGCCATCACCCACGAGCGCGAGGCCGAGCTGGTTGGGCACCTGACCGAAATCCCGTCGCGCGCGAGCGAAATCTTGAACCATGACGAGCGGCTGCGCGAGATCGCCCAGACCATCGCCGAGGCGCGCGACGTGCTCTATCTCGGGCGCGGCAGCGCTTTTCCGCTGGCGCTCGAAGGGGCGCTGAAGCTCAAGGAAATCTCCTATGTGCACGCCGAGGGCTATGCCGCCGGCGAGATGAAGCACGGCCCGATCGCATTGATCGACGAGAGCGTGCCGGTCATCGTGTTGGCGCCCAATGACGACCTTTTTGAAAAGACGCTCGGCAATGTCGAGGAGGTCATGGCGCGCGGCGGGAAGGTCGTCATGATCTCGGACGCGGCGGGTGTGGCCCGTCTCGGCGACCGCCTCGCCTACGGGGTCGCGGTGCCGAGCTGCGACCCGTTTGTGGCGCCGCTGCTTTACGCGATCCCGATCCAGCTCCTCGCCTACCACACTGCGGTCATCAAGGGCACCGACGTCGACCAGCCGCGCAACCTCGCAAAAAGCGTTACGGTGGAATAAGCGGCCGCTGTTAGGCGCGTGCGGGCGCGGTGCGTGGTTCGGGATGGGCCATGCGGCCCAGTTACCTCGCCCCGTTCGCGCGGAGATATCGGAATTTGCGCAGCTGCGCGCGAATTCCGGGTGAGCGGTGCAGGCCAAGGCTCACCAACCACCCTTCCGTCATTCCCGCGGAAGCGGGAACCCAGGGATTTCAGTCGCTTGCCCTGGGCCCCCGCTTTTGCGGGGGCGACGAACAAGCGGCTGAAGGTCTTTCTTTGCCCAGCCTCATACCCGTGCCCGAAAGCATCGGCGGACAAACATCCCCGTTCCGCGGCCCCGCGATCGGGGTAAAGTGAGGCGGCGACCACAGCGAGATCACAGCTCGGGGAATTGCGTCGATGCCGAATGTCGAACCGCATCGCTTGCCGGCGACCGAGATCGTGCGAATGGTCGAGGGCGGGCGGCTCACCGCTGAGGCGGTGGTCGCGAGCTGCCTCGAACGGATCGCCGAACGCGAGCCGGTGGTCCGCGCCTGGGCGTTTCTCGCGGCCGAGGCGGCATTGGACCAAGCGCGGGCGTTCGACCGAGCCGGAAAAAAGATGCTGCTCGGAGGGGTGCCGTTCGGCCTCAAGGACATTTTCGACGCCGCCCGGATGCCGGCGACCTACGGCTCGCCGATCTACACCGGCTGGTGGCCGCCGAGTGACGCCAGTGCGGCGGCCCTGCCAAAGGCGGCGGGCGGCATCCTGCTTGGCAAGACGATCACGACCGAATTCGCCAACCGCCAGCCGGGACCGACCTCGAACCCGCACGACCCGGCCTTTACTCCCGGCGGCTCGTCGAGCGGATCGGCGGCGGCGGTCGCCGATTTCCAGGTGCCCCTGGCGGTAGGCACGCAAACCGGCGGCTCGGTGATCCGCCCGGCGGCCTTTTGCGGCGTCGTCGGGTTCAAGCCGAGCTTTGGCCTGTTCGCCCCGGCCGGCATGAAGATCAACACCGAAACCCTCGACACGGTCGGCATCATGGCGCGCACAGTCGGCGACATCGCGCTGTTTCGGGCGGCGGTCATGGCGATCCCGTACGCGCCGCCGGCGATGCCGGAGACGGCGCCGCGCCTCGGCCTCTGCCGCGGTCCGCATTGGGACGATGCAGCACCTGAGGGGCGCGCGGTGCTCGAAGCCGCCGCCGACAGGCTCGCCGCGGCCGGCGCGAAGATCGCCGACACCGCGTTTCCGCCGGAATGCGCCGCCGCCGACGACATCCAGGCGACACTCGGCGCCTTCGAGGGCCGGCGCAACCACGCCCCCGAGCTCCACCGCCACGAGGCGCTCTTAAGCCCGCGGCTGCGCGAGGAAAAGTTGGCGCTCGGCCGCAAACTGAGCCTCGACCAGTTCCGCGCCGCCTACCGCGCCGCCGAGAAGGCGCGCGCCGCGGCCCGCGAATGGGCCGGCGGGTTTGACGCGATCCTGAGCTTGCCGGCGCCGGGCCAGGCCCCGCGCGGGCTTGCCGACACCGGATCGGCGGTCTTCAACGCACCCTGGACGCAATTCGCGATGCCCTGCCTGACGATGCGCGCCGGATTTGGGCCGGACGGGCTGCCGGTCGGCATCCAGCTTGCCGGCCGCCGCCATGACGACGCAAAGCTGCTCGAAATCGGCCTCTGGGTCGAACACCGGCTGAGCGCGGGAGAAGCGAAATGAGCGGCGCCGAACGCCTGACCGCGAGCGCGGCCGCCGCACGCCTCGAAGCCGGGACACTCTCGGCCGAGACCCTGGTGCGCGACTGCCTCGACCGCGCCGAGGCCCGCGCTGCGGTCAAGGCCTGGGTGTGGCTGGATCCCAAGCTCGCTCTGGCGCAGGCGCGCGCTGCCGACCGCGCCGGCCGGCCCGGCGTGCTGAAGGGAGTCCCGGTCGGGGTCAAGGACGTGATCGACACTTACGACATGCCGACCCAGCACGGCTCGCCGATCTATCGCGGCAACCGGCCCTTTGCCGACGCCGCCTGCGTCGCGCTGACCCGTGCCGCGGGTGGCGTCATCCTCGGCAAGACGGTCACGACCGAATTCGCCAACCGCCACCCGCGCGAAACCGTGCATCCGCACAACCCGGCCCATACGCCCGGCGGCTCTTCGAGCGGGTCGGCGGCGGCGGTCGCCGACTTCCAGGTGCCGGTCGGGTTCGGGACCCAGACCGGCGGCTCGACGATCCGCCCCGCGGCGTTTTGCGGTGTGGTCGGCTACAAGCCGTCCTTTGGCGAGTTCAGCCGGGTCGGCATCAAGATGCAGTGTCACAACCTCGACACTCTGGGCGTCATCTGCCGCAGCCTCGACGATATCTCGCTGATGCGCGCGGCGTTGCAGGTGCAGCCCCGCCGCCCGGTCGACCGCGCCGCCGCCGCTCCTCGCATCGGCTTTTGCCGCACGCCCTCCTGGGATCACGCCAGCCCCGATACCCAGGCATTGCTCGAACATACCGCTGCCCGGCTCTCGGCCGCCGGCGCCACCGTCAAGGAAACGGCACCCGTCCCCGCTGACTTCCTCGACCACCAGCATCGGGTCTTCGCGTTCGAGGCGGCGCGCAACTACGCCTACGAATACGAGGAGCATGGCGACCAGATGAGCCCCGCTCTGCGCGACGGGCTGTTGAAAGAAGGCCGCGAGCTGCCGCTGCCGGCCTATGTCGAGGCGATCGAGACCGCCGAGACGGTCCGCGCCCGGCTCGACGACGTTTTCGGCGAGTTCGACGTATTGCTGACGCCGAGTGCGGTCGGCGAGGCCCCGGAAGGGCTCGACACGACCGGCGACGCGCGCTTCAACGCGATCTGGACATTGGCGTGGACGCCGTGCGTGACCCTGCCGGCCGGCACCGGAAAAAAGGGTCTGCCGCTCGGCATCCAGCTCGTCGGCCCACGCTTCCGCGACGAGGCCCTGCTCGACGCCGCCGCCTGGCTCGAGGCCCGGCTCGGCTGACGCGGCACTTGCCGCGCACGTCCGCCGGCAGCATTCTCCGCGCGTCGCCCCCGACCCCACACCGAGGAGAAGCCAAAATGATCTACGAGCTGCGCATCTATCACTGCGTGCCGGGCCGCCTGCCGGATCTGATCAAGCGCTTCGACACGATCACATTGCCATTGTGGGAAAAGCACCGCATCCGTCAGGCCGGGTTCTGGACCGTCGCGATCGGGCCGTCGAACCAGGACCTCTATTACATGCTGCAATGGGAGTTGCTCGAGGAGCGGACACAGAAATTCGCGGCATTCCAAGCCGATCCCGAATGGGTGTCGAAACGCGCCCAGACCGAAGCCGCCGGCCCGATCGTCGCCTCGATCAGCAACTGCATCCTGCAACCGACCAGCTTCTCGTCAGCGAAGTAATTTGATCTACGCGGCAAGGTTGTGGAAAAGATCGCTCCTTGGATCGTCATTCCCGCGAAAGCGGGAACCCAGGGCCCAAGAAAAGCCGCTTTCCCTGGACCCCCGCTTTTGCGGGGGCGACGAGTTGGTCGATCAGAAGACTCCTTTCGCACCCTTACCCGCCTGGAAAATACGTTTGCCTAATCCGTGTTTCCTGAACGGAGAGAGACATGCTTTACGAGCTGCGCATTTATCACTGCCCGCCAGGCCGGCTGCCCGATCTCTTAAAGCGGTTCGACACGATCACGTTGGGCATCTGGAAGCGGCACGGCATCGAGCAGGCCGGGTTTTGGACGACGGTGATCGGCGAGTCGAACCAAGCATTGCATTACCTGCTCAAATGGGAGTTGCTCGCCGACCGCGAGAAAAAGTGGAACGCGTTTCAGGCCGACCCAGAGTGGCACACCAAGCGCGCCGAAACCGAAAAGAACGGCGCCATCGTCGCCCGCGTCGAAAACTACATCCTGCAGCCGACCGCGTTCTCGGCGGTCAAATAACCGAGGCGCCGGCGATCAGGCGGCGAGCCTCTGCCGGGCCTCGGCAAGGATCGCCGCCGCACCCTTTTCGGCGATCATGATCGTCGGCGCGTTGGTGTTGGTCGAAGTCACCGCCGGCATCACCGAGGCGTCGATCACGCGCAGCCCGTCGAGCCCGTGCACCCGCAGCTGGTCGTCGACGACGCTCATCGCATGGTCGCCCATCATGCAGCTGCAGCTTGCGTGATAGACGGTCGAGCCGTTCTGCCGCGCGTAATCGAGCAATTCGTCGTCGGTCTGCACCTCCGGCCCCGGCATGGTTTCGCCGACCACGTATTTCGCCAGAGCCGGTGCCGCAAACAGGCGGCGCAGGAATTTGAGCCCGCCGACGATCGCGCGGCGATCGGTGTCCTCGGCGAAATAACGCGGGTTGATCGCCGGCTGCTCGCGCGGGTCAGGGGAACGGACCAGCACATAGCCGCGCGACAAGGGCCGCATCTGCCAGGGCCCGCCGGTAATTCCGGGCTTGTCATCGAGCTTGCGAATGAGGCCCGGCTTGTAGCTCGCCGGCGCGAAGACGCATTGTACATCCGGCGTTGCCGACTCCTCCAGCACCTTGACCGAGGCGGCGCACAGCGAGGCGCTGTAGGTCAGCATCCCCTGGCCGCTGGTCACGTAGCGCCGCAATTCATTGGCGAAGGCGAGCCCGCGGCCGCGTTCGTTCAAGGTTTCGAGGTCCCTGACCTCGCACGACATGCGGGCGACATAATGGTCCTGGAAATTCCTGCCGACGCCGGGTAGCGCGTGATGCACCGGGATGTCGGCCTTGGCCAACACCTCGGGATCGCCGACACCGGACAATTGCAGCAGGTGCGGCGAGCCGATGGCGCCGGCGGCGAGGATCACCTCGCGCGCCGCATCGACCTGCTCGACCGCACTTCCGGAGCCGCCGCGCGCAAGCTCGACCCCGACCGCGCGCGTGCCGTCAAACCGCACGCGCTGCACCAAGGCGCCGGTGATTATCTGCAAATTGGGCCGCTTTGACGCCGGGCGCAGATAGGTGCGCGCTGCACTGGCGCGGCGCCGTCCGCCGCGGGTCTGCTGGCACCAGCCGATGCTGTCCCCGGCGCCCGGCGGCAGGTTGTTGACGTCGGGGCGGTATTCGAGCCCGAGCTCGACCCCGGCATCGATGATCGCCTGGCACGCGGCCGGCCGCTCGCTCATCGGCGAGGTCGTCAGGAACCCGTCCGAGCCGTGCGGCTCGCCCGCCTCGCCCTGCCAGTTCTCGGCTTTTTTGAAATAGGGCAGCACGTCGTCCCAGCCCCAGCCGCGATTGCCGAGCTGCGCCCAATAATCAAAGTCTTCCGGCTGACCGCGAATGTAGATCAGCCCGTTGATCGACGACGACCCGCCGAGCACGCGCCCGCGCGGATAGGGGATGGCGCGGCCGTTGGTTCCCGGGTCGGCCTCGGCCTTGAAGCCCCAGGTCAGGGTCGGATGGTCGAGCAATTTCATGAACCCGACCGGGATGTGGATCAGTGGGTTGCGGTCGCGCCCGCCGGCCTCGATCAGCACCACCCGCGTCGCAGGGTCCTCGCTCAGCCGGTTGGCCAGCACACAACCTGCCGAGCCGGCGCCGACAATCACGTAATCCGCTTGCACCGCTATGTCCTTCCCTGCGATATCCACGCCTCCGACATTGCCATCCTGCCGCCTCTTCGGGTGCAAGGGAAGCGAGCCTCGCGACCCACCCTGCCGGGTTCTTGCCTGCTTGCGGTCGGGCGGCCGCCAGTCTTCATGCCGCAGATCTGAAGCAGCTTGCCAAATGGTCATCGACCATGCCGACGGCCTGCATATGCGCGTACACGATCGTAGAACCGACGAATTTGAAGCCGCGCTGTCTCAGGTCTTTGCTGAAGGCGTCCGATTCTCGAGATGTCGCCGGAATTTCCGCCAACTCGCTCCGCCGATTGACAATCGGATTTCCCCCGACAAATTGCCAGCTATAGTTTGCAAACGATCCATATTGTTCCCGAATTTTCAAGAATTGTTGAGCATTCGAAATGGCAGCGCTGATTTTTGCTTTGTTGCGAATGATCCCCTGATCATTGGTAAGACGCTGGACATCGCGCTCATCAAACCGAGCCACCAGGTCCGGAATGAAACCGGCAAAAGCCGTTCTGTAGCCTTCTCGGCGTTTCAGGATCGTCAACCAACTCAAGCCTGCTTGCGCCCCCTCTAGGATAAGGAACTCGAACAGCTTGTTATCGTCATATACCGGGACGCCCCATTCCATGTCGTGGTAGCGGATATAGAGGGGATCGGAAAGACACCATCCACAGCGCTCTTTACCATCATTGGCAATATTTTTGCTGTCTGGTTCCATCGTGACACCTCCGGTGCCGGACCGAGCGGTTAGTCGCGTCAGAGATGAAAGACATGCTGCAAATGCGCATGTACCGTATCCCCGCTGAGGGAGGCGCACGCGCGGCGCCCCCGGCCGGGATTGGTTCGCCGCGCCGCCCCTCGCAATGATCTTCCTTGCGCCTAAGCCGCGAGCCGCTGGCGGGCGTCGGCGAGGATCGCCGCCGCACCCTTTTCGGCGATCATGATCGTCGGCGCGTTGGTGTTGGTCGAAGTCACCGCCGGCATCACCGAGGCGTCGACCACGCGCAGCCCGTCGAGCCCGTGCACCCGCAGCTGGTCGTCGACGACCGCGAGTTGGTCGCGCCCCATCTTGCAGCTGCAGCTGGCGTGGAAGACGGTCGAGCCGTATTGCCGCGCGTAGTCGAGCAATTCGTCGTCGGTCTGCACGTCGGCGCCGGGCAGGGTCTCGGCGGCGACGTACTTCTTCATCGCCGGTGTAGCGAACAGGCGGCGCACCATCTTGAGCCCGCCGACGACGGCCCGGCGGTCGGTGTCCTCGGCAAAATAGCGCGGGTTGATCGCCGGCTGCTCGGCCGGGTTGGGCGAGCGCGCCTCGACATAGCCGCGCGACAACGGCCGCATCTGCCACATGCCGACGGTCATGCCGGGCTTGTCGTCGAGCCGCCGTACCGGTCCCGGCGCAAAGCTCCCCGGCGAAAACAGGCACTGCACATCGGGCGTGGCGGATTCCTCCAGCACCTTGACCGACGCGCACACCAGGGACGAGGCGTAGGTCAGCATGCCGGTGCCGCTGACCAGGTAGCGCATCACCTCCCCGGCAAAGGGCAGGCCGCGGGCCTTCTCGTTGAGCGTCTTGGCGCCGACGACCGAGCAGGCGACCCGCGCGATGTAGTGGTCCTGGAAATTCTTGCCAACCCCCGGCAATGCATGGGTCACCGGAACGCCGATGCGGGTGAGATGGTCGGGGTCGCCGACCCCCGACAATTGCAATACATGGGGCGAGCCGATCGCACCCGCCGACAGGATCACCTCGCGGGCCGCGTCGACGCGCTCGACTGCGCCCGCCGCACCGTTGCGGGAGAATTCCACGCCGACCGCGCGCTTGCCGTCGAACAGCACGCGATGCACCAGTGCGCCGGTCACGACCTGCAGATTGGCGCGTTTCAGCGCGGGGCGCAGATAGGTGCGCGCCGCGCTCTGCCGCCTGCGGCCGCGCCGGGTCTGCTGGACCCAACCGATATTGTCGCCGGCGCCCGGCGGCAGATGGTTGACGTCCTCGTGATAGGCAAGGCCGATCTCTTTCCCGGCTTCGATCATGACCTGGCACAGGAGCGGCTTGTCGGCCGCGTGCGAGGTCAGCAATGGTCCGCCGTGTCCGTGAAACTCGTCCTGCCCGCGCTCCCAACTCTCGGCTTTTTTGAAATAGGGCAACACGTCGTCCCACGACCAGCCGCGGTTGCCGAGCTGCCCCCAATGGTCAAAATCCTCGGGTTGGCCGCGGACATAGATCATGCCGTTTATCGAGCTCGACCCGCCGAGCACCCGTCCGCGCGGATAAGGGATCGCGCGGCCGTTGGTGCCGGGATCGGGTTCGGCGGTAAAGCCCCAGGTGATGGTCGGGTGGTCGAGCAATTTCATGTAGCCGGCCGGGATGTGGATCAGCGGGTTGCGGTCGCGCCCGCCCGCCTCGATCAGCACAACCCGGGTTGCCGGGTCCTCGCTCAACCGGTTGGCCAGCACGCACCCGGCCGAGCCCGCGCCGACGATTACGTAATCCGCCTTCATTCATTCCTCCCGTCGCCCCGGCCTGCAGGACCGGCGCGAAGCCCCGGCTCGAAAACCGGGCCGACCGAGAGTTTACCCCGGTTTTTTCAAGCCACCAGACAAACAGCGAAATTTGCAGCGGAATTCGACGCTTCGTTGAACAGCACATCCTCCTAAGAGCCCGCCGCGCGCTCACCAAGAGCAAGAGCTTGACTAGGGATCGCGGTGAGTTCTCAGTAGCTCGGTCCGCGGGCGCAGGACTCGCCACCCCCGCTCAAGCGCCAGCGTCGAAGCCGGCAGCAAGCAGCATCCTCCGCTCAACAAGCCCGCACTCGGCCGGAAAGCGGATTCCCGGGTGCTCGCATCCGATCACGGCGGGATGCGCGTCGCCCCGACCGCCGTGCCGCCGCCCGGGTTGTCGCCCGGGGTGAAGATGCTGGCGAGCAGCACCGCCAAAATCCCGGTCAGAAAGATGCCGTCGAAGGTGCCGGCGCCGCCGATCGAGGCGACCGGCGCGCCCAGCCCCTGCACCTCGCCGATATTGAGCAGGTCGGCTCCGATCAGGCAGCCGAGCGAGCCCGCGACATAAGCGAGCGCCGGAGCCTCGCGCCGCGACAGGATCAGCGCCACCGCAGCCGCCGACAAGGGCGGCACAAATATCGGCAGCGCGATGCCGAGACCGGGAACCGGGGTCGCCAGCAAATGGCACACCGCCGCGACGACGGCGACAGCGACGAGCCCGCGCGCCCACAGCCGATGTCTGACCAACAGGTAAAGCGACAGCAATCCGGGAATGAGCGCGCCGCCGACGTTGACCGCGATCACCGTGCCCGGCCAATCGGTGACCGTCGGAATGACATAATCCACGCCGAAAAACGAAACGACCTGCCCGGAAACGATCTGACGTTCGGGCAGCTCCATGACCGGGATGTTCAGATAGCTGCCGGCGAGAGAGGCGAGCAGCCAAATCAGCGCCACGGTCGATCCAAATCCCATTCGCCTCGAGGCAAAGCGAAACGCCCGCACCTCGATCCACACCACCACGACAAAATAAAGCACCGTCAGCAGCGAAAAATGCGCCAGGCCGAGCGGCAGGTATTGGAGCTTGCTCAAATCCGCCTGCACCGTCTTGATCGGAGGGAAAGCTTCGCGCGCCAGCCGCCGACCACTCTCGACGGCGAAATGCGTTTTGCCGCTGCCTCGATTGGCAAACGGCGCCAAGCGC
Source organism: uncultured Alphaproteobacteria bacterium (assembly GCA_963712825.1). Lineage (GTDB taxonomy): Bacteria > Pseudomonadota > Alphaproteobacteria > ATCC43930 > CGMCC-115725 > AP-15. The sequence continues at coordinate 363,115 of CAVQJP010000016.1, read as the reverse complement.
GCCGCGATCCGGATCAGACGAACGCCCGATGCGCTCAAGCCCTCGCGCTCGGCCGATCAGATCACCGCCGTTGCGCGCCTAACTTCCACTCGCAGCCGACACCGATCCCATATAAATGGCGCATTGATAGAGGGGGCATCCATGGCGTTGAGCTTGAAGGATCCCGAGACCGATCGCCTTGCCCGCGAGGTGGCGAAGCTGACCGGCGAGAGCCTGACCGAGGCGGTGCGCAAATCACTAGCCGAGCGTCTCGATCGCGAACGGTTGCGGCGGGGCCGGCCAGCGACCGATCTCGCCGCGGAACTCGACGCTCTCGCCAAGGAATGTGCCGCCCTACCAGACCTCGACACGCGCTCTGCGGACGAAATCATCGGGTATGACGAAAACGGCCTTTGGCGCTGATGGTCATCGACACCTCGGCAATCGTCGCCGTGCTTTTCGACGAGCCGGAACGAGCCACGTTCGATAGGCTGATCGCGCGGGACGGCGTGCGCCTCATATCCGCGGTCGCGCGGGTCGAGGCGGCGTTTGTCGTCGAGGGTAGAAAGGGCGCCGAGGGACAGGAGCGCCTTGCTCGTTTTTTCCAGCTGACCGGCGCTGAGATCGTGCCCGTTTCGGTGCAGCAATCGGAGCTTGCGGTCGAGGCTTTTCGTCGCTTTGGGAAGGGGCGGCACCCGGCGCGACTGAATATCGGCGATTGCTTTGCCTATGCGCTTGCCAAGGCCACCCGCGAGCCGCTGCTGTATAAAGGCGGCGATTTCGCGCTGACCGATATCGCGGCCGCCCCCCGCTCCTAAGAGCCCGCGCCGAAAGCGCGGCGAAAGGCGGCCCAGACTTGGCGCTGGGCGGCCATTGCATCGTCGACGACCGGGACCATCCCGAGAAAGCCGTGGATCATGCCGGGATATTCCCGGTATTCGACCGGCACCCCGGCATCGCGCAATTCCTGGGCATAGCTTTCGCCGTCATCGTGCAATACGTCGCATTCGGCGACGACGATCACCCCCGGGGCGACGCCGGCATGGCTCGCGGCTTTGATCGGCGAGGCGCGCCAATCCTCGGCGTCGGTTGGCCCGCGCAGGTAATGGCGCGCGAACCAGGCCATCGCGTCGCGGGTCAGAACGCCGTAGCCCTGGGCATACTTCGCGTAGCTGGCGCCGGAGAGCGTGTAGTCGCCGACCGGATACACCAGCGACTGCAGCCGCAATCGCGGGCCGCCGGCGTCGCGCGCCGTCAACGCCACGACCGCGGCGAGATTGGCGCCGGCGCTGTCGCCGTGGACGCCGAGCCGCTCGCGGTCGGCGCCGAGGCTCGCGGCGTTGGCGTGGACCCATTCGAGCGCGGCGAACGAATCTTCCACCGCCGCCGGGAATTTGTGCTCCGGCCCCATCCGGTAGTCGACCGAGGCGACCAATGCCCCGACCCCCGCGCACAGGTTGCGGGCGACGAGATCGTGGGTGTCGAGGCTGCCGATGACGTGGCCGCCGCCATGGTAATAGACGATCGCCGGCGCCGGCGGCGCCGCGTCGGGCCAGTAAAGGCGCAGCCGGATCGCGTCGGCGGGACCGGGAATCATGCGCTCCTCGACCCGCGCTACCGGCAACGGCTCGGCCTTGCACGCCCGCGCCGTCGCCTCCATCTGGGCGCGCGCCTCGGCCGGGGTCATGTCCTCGATCGGCCGCAGCTCGGCCTTGACCATCGCGTCCAGCACCTGGACGATCTGCGGGTGCAGGCTCGGCATCGGCGGCCTCCCCTATTGCGCGGCGACGGCGGCGGACTTCGCCGGTTCCGGGTTCAATTCGCGCAGCCGCGGCATGACCTCCCTGGCGAACAAGGTGATGTTCTCGACCGTGTCGGCATGGTCGAGAAAGCCACCCTGGCCGAACATCAGCAGGTTCCCGAACCCGCCGACGCTGTCGTGCAACGTCTTGATCTGGTTGTAGACGTCGTCGGGCGAGCCGGCAAAACAGGTGCCGCTCTCGATCAATTGCTCGATCGACGCCGTCGTCTGGTCGACCGGATTGCCGTGCCGGTCGCGGACAAAGCCGCTGCGCTTGCCGCCGGCCTTGAGCATCGCGATGTTGGCGGCGAGCGAGTTGTAGCCGGGCGGGTTGGTGAATTGCTCGGCCACGACCGGCGAGGTGCGGACGTAGTCGGCGGCGAGATTGGCGCGGCGCAGTCCCTCCTCACGGGTTGTGCCGACGCCGACCACCGCGGCATAGGCAAAGCGGTCGGGACCCGCGGTCCAGCCCAATTCCCGCGCGCGCTGGCGATAGGCCGCGAACATCGGCCCGGCCGCCGACAGCGACAGCAATGTGCCGACGACATGGCCGCGCTCGGCCGCCATCCGGCCGGTCTCGACGCTCAACCCCGTCATCCACACCGGCGGGGTCGGCTGCTGCAACGGGCGCGGCCAGATGTTGACGTTGCGGTAATGGAAGAACTCGCCCTCCCAGCTGAACGGGCCGTCGGTCGTCGACATCGCCTTCAGGATCAGGTCGTGCGCCTCCCAATAGCGCCGCATCAGATCGGCGGGGCTGCTGTTGGCCGGCGCGATCTCATAAGGCGCGCCTTTGACGAGCCCCATCTCCAGCCGGCCACCCGACAACACGTCGAGCCACGCCATCTCCTCGGCGACGCGCACCGGGTCGGGCCGGTTCGCGATCGGCGTGCCGAGCGACAACAGCCGCGCGCGCTTGGTCTCGCGGGCGATGATCGCCAACGCCATCGGCACCGACACGGTCAGGCAGGTCGAGGTGCTGTGGTGCTCGTTGACCATGATGTCGAGCCCGACCTCGTCGCACAGCGCGAACTCGTCGAGATAGCGGTTCAACAGCCGGTGGCCGATCTGGGGATCGTAATTCCGGTTGGGCAGCACGACCCGCAACGAGCCGCGCTTCAGCCCCTCCTCCCAAGCCGGGTGGTAGGCCATCTCCGAGAAATACCAGACGCGCATCGCCGTTCTCCCGTTCGGGTTTTTCCAGGGTCACCCGCGTCCAGGCCGTCAGGGCGCCGGGTAATGAGTGAGCAGGGCGGCGCCGTCGATTTCGGCCGGGTGGGCGTCGATCAGGATGAAGGCAAAGACCGCCGGCGCCGAGCCGTTGTTGACCCAGGCGTGCATCGTGCCGCGCTGAACCACGATGTCGCCCGGCTTCATATGTGCGATCTCGCCGCTGTCGAATTCGAGATCGCATTCTCCCGACAGCAGGATCGCGTAGTCGACGGTTTCGGTGCGATGCATGAATTTGGGCGCGCCGGGAGCGAACTCGGTGACCCGGATCACGGTGCCCTGGCCGGTGCCGACATAGTTGTAGCGCTTGACAAAGCCGGCGCGCTGCGGCGCGTCGGCCGCGGCCGAATTGTCGACCGGCATCTTGTCGGTCGACCAGATCTCGACCCCTGAGATATGCGGCCGGTTGAGCCGCGGCACCGCGGCGAGCCGCTCGTCGGTGGCGACGACGGCCTTGCCGTCAGCATCGTGCCCGGTGACGATCCGCCTGATTTCCAGCGCCATGACCCTCCCTCCGCCTGGTTATTGCTCGTGCGGACCAGCTTACAGGGAGGATGGCGGGGCTGGCCACAACCTCGCCGCGGCAACCCGCAGACGCCGCAGATCAGCCGGCAACGCCGGGCGGGCGGCGCTCGTGCCAGTCGGTCGCCTGCTGATAGGCCCAGCCGACGCGCAGCGCGGTTTCCTCGTCATAGGCGCGGCAGACGATCTGCAAGCGACAACGGCAGCCCGGTCGCGGTGAAGCCGTTGGGCACCGCCAGCGCGCAGATTTCGAGCGCGTTTACAAAGCGGGTGAAATGCGCCGGGGTCGTCGCCTGGTCGACGGCGTCGAGCGGGATCGCAGCAGTCGTCGTCGTCGGGGTCAGCAGAGCGTCGGCGTCGCCGAGCGCGGTGGCGAATTCCTGCTTTGCCTCGGCCTGCTCGCGCAATGCGCCGAGATATTCGCGGGCAGAAACGCCTCGCCCGAGGCGATGCGCGGGCGCACCGCGTCGTCGACCGGCAGGGTCATGTCGTCGACCAGCTCGCCGACCAGAAAATAGGATTCGGCGCCGATGATGCGGCCGGTCAGCCGGGTGTAATCGGCAAAGCGGCGCGGCAGGTCGACCGTGACGATCTCCGCGCCGAGCCGCGCCAGCGCGTCGAGCGCGGAATCGTAGGCGGCGAGCACCTCGGCCGCGACCTGGTCCCGCTCCACCGCCGGCATCCGCGCGAGCTTCAACCCGCGAACGCCCCGGCGCATCGTTGGCAGCGAGCCGGCCGGCGGGCGTCCCAGAGTGCGCGGGTCGTTCGGATCAGGGCCCTCGATCGCCCGGTACAGGAGTGCGGCGTCCTCGACCGAGCGGGCCATCGGCCCCGGTGTGTCGAGGCTCGGGCTCAACGGCAGGACGCCGTAGGTGCTGACCCGGCCGATCGTGGTCTTGAGGCCGCTGAGCCCGCACCACGAGGCCGGCAGCCTGACCGAGCCGCCGGTGTCGGTGCCGATCCCCCATGGCGCCATGCACGCCGCGACCGCGACCCCGGTGCCGCTGCTCGACCCGCCCGGAGTGCGCGCCACCGCCGGGTCCCACGGGTTCCACGGTGTCCCGCGATGCTGGTTGGTGCCCCAGCCGCCCATCGCGAACTCGACCGTGTGGGTCTTGCCGATGACGATCATGCCGGCCGCGATCAAACGCCGGGCGATCGTCGCGGTGTAGGCCGAGCGCCGGTCATGCCAGACCTGCGAGCCGCCGGTCGTGACCCGCCCCTCGATCTCGATCAGATCCTTGAGCGCGATCGGGATGCCGTGCCACGGCCCGATCCGGTGCCCCGAGCGGATCGCCTTGTCGGCGGCTTCGGCCGCAAGCCGGGCCTCGTCAGCATAAACCTCGACATAGGCGTGCAGCTTTTGGTCGTGGGCGCGAATGCGCGCGAGCGAGGCATCGACGACATCGACAGGCGACAATCGTCCGGCGCCGATCTCGGCGGAAAGAACATGGGCCGGCAACAGGGCCGGGTCGGTGTTGGATGGCGGCATGGCTCCCCTCGCACGCGGCTGGCGCCGAGGATAGGCCTGCGCGCGCCCTCGCTGTCAATCGGCCAAGGCGGTGCGATAAGCGCGATGGCCGCCGGTCTCCGAGGTCTGCATCCTCGCATGGCGCCCCGCTTCATGGGCGGAATGGGAACGCCACCCGGTGTAGGTATGCGATCGCGACGGGGCGGCGAGGCGGACCGAGTACCGTGCCGTTCTCCCGCTCACCCGGCGCCGGCCGCGCCCGCCGCGCGAGCGGTAGTCGTCGGCGATCGCAAAATGAAACAGGCCCGGCTGCTGGCTGGAGTTGTAGGAGACGTGGCTGGCGGCGACGTACGGGTCGAACCCGCCGGTGTCGGCGTTCGCGGCGAGCTGGATCGAGCCGCTCTGGGGATAGACAAAGCCGAAGGTCGGATTGTCGCGGCCAAATTGTCCGGCGCCCAGGTTCATGACCGCGACCGTGGTCCAGTCGTGATTGGGGGAGGTATCGACGACGGGCGTCTGCAGGGTCACCCGGCCGTGATACCAGTTGGACTGGTCGACCAGCACCATCGTCGGGCCGACGATTTTGGAGACGACCGCGACGTGACCCGAGGGAATAGCCCCGGTCGGCCGGAAGACCAGGATCGATCCGACCGTGGGCGTCTGCCCGCGCTGGTAGCGGCCGGCTGCCTCGTCCCACCAGCCGCCGGCGGCCCCGTAAAGGTCGACGCCGGTCACCGCCCGTGCGTAAAGCGCGCAATTGCCGGCCGCCGCGCGGCGCGAATGTCCGGCAACGCAGCTCACCAGAAGGGCGCCCCATAGGAGGCCCCAGCCCAACTTCGCCTGCATTAATTGTCCCCCGACGAATGACGCAAAGCCGTCGCTGACAGCTTCCCCTGGCTCTGCGCCGTTAAGAAATGTTAACGGGGCCATAGAACCGCAGGTCGGAGGAGAAAATCACTATAATTCTTAACAGGAGAGGAAAAAACCGTCTTATTTTCACACTTACGCACAAACCGAATTAATCAATTCGCGTTACTCGCGAGGCACCCACCCTAAAGTGCAAGCTTTTCTGGCTCGTTTCATACTTTCGGGCCGGGGCGCCCGCGCCGGAAACGCAGAATCGGCGACCGTTCATCTCGACAACGCCTCGACCGCGACTGCCCCGAGCGCCGCTCGGGCACCGAAGCCGCGTTGACGGCGTTTTTCTTGGAAACGATGCGAGGTAGAGTGCTCCGATGAACGACATTGCCCCGCCGCTCCCTGCTCCCCGCGACCCGAAGCTGCGCCACATGGCCGACGCGCTGCGCGCGCTCGCGATGGACGCCGTCGAAAAGGCCAAATCCGGCCATCCCGGCATGCCGATGGGCATGGCCGACATCGCGACGGTGCTGTTCACGAAGTACCTGCGCTTTGACCCGCAGGCGCCGGACTGGCCCGACCGCGACCGCTTTGTCGTGTCGAACGGGCATGGCTCGATGCTGCTTTACGGGCTCCTCTACCTGACCGGCTATCCCGATATGACGATCGCCGAGATCGAGCGTTTCCGGCAGATCGGCAGCCGCACCGCCGGCCATCCCGAGCGCGGCCATGCGAGCGGCATCGAGACCACGACCGGGCCGCTCGGCCAGGGGCTCGGCAACTCGGTCGGGATGGCGCTCGCCGAGCGCATGCTGGCCGCACAGTTCGGCGGCGAGGTCGTCGACCACCACACCTACGTGTTTTGCGGCGACGGCGACCTGATGGAGGGGATCAGCCATGAGGCGTTGTCGATCGCCGGCCATCTACGGCTCAACAAACTGATCGTGTTCTACGACGACAACTCGATCTCGATCGACGGGCCGACCAGCCTCGCGGTCTCCGACGACCAGGTCATGCGCTTTCGCGCGCATGGCTGGAACGCCGAGCGCATCGACGGCCACGACACCGACGCGATCGCCGCGGCGATCGAGCGCGCGCACAACAGCGACCGGCCGAGTTTGATCGCCTGCCGCACAGTGATCGCGTTTGGCGCGCCGACCAAGGCCGGCACCGCGGCAGCGCATGGCAGCCCGCTCGGAGCCTCCGAGATCGCCGCGGCGCGTGAGCGGCTCGGCTGGAAATATCCGCCGTTTGTCGTCCCCGACGACGTGCTGGCGGCTTGGCGCGCGGCGGGGGCGCGCGGCGCCGAAGTGCGCAAGGCGTGGGAGGGGCGGTTGCGGGCCCTCCCCGAGGACAAACGGAGCGAGTTCCAGCGCCGCCAGCGCCGCGAGTTGCCGGCCGCTGTCGATCAGGCGCTCGCCGAGGTCTGCGACGAGTTCCGCAAGTCCAATGCCAAGATCGCGACCCGCCAAGCCTCGGGGACGGTCCTCGACGCGCTTACCCGGGTCGTCCCCGAGCTGGTCGGCGGCTCGGCCGACCTGACGCCGTCGAACAACACCCGCGCCAAGGATTTGAAGGAAATCCGGCCCGGCGACTACGCCGGCCGCTATATCCATTGGGGGGTGCGCGAGCATGGCATGGCGGCGGCGATGAACGGCATCGCCGTCCATGGCGGGCTGATCCCCTATGGCGGGACGTTTCTGACCTTTTCCGATTATTGCCGGCCCTCGATCCGGCTCTCGGCGTTTATGGGTGCCGGTGTCGTCTATGTGATGACCCACGACTCGATCGGGCTCGGCGAGGACGGGCCGACCCATCAGCCGGTCGAGCATTTGGCGGCGCTGCGCGCGATCCCCGGTCTCTATGTCTACCGCCCGGCCGACCCGATCGAGACCGCCGAGTGCTGGGCGCTCGCCCTCCACCGCCGCGACGCGCCCGCGCTGATGGCATTGACCCGCCAGTCGCTGCCGTTGCTGCGGCACGAGCCGGCGGCGGAAAACCGCTCAGCGCACGGCGCCTATGTCTTGGCCGAGGCCGAGGGCGGGCGGCAGGTCACGCTGCTCGCGACCGGTTCCGAGGTGTCGCTGGCGATCGAAGCGCGCGACGCGCTCGCCAAGGACGGGGTGCGCGCCGCGGTCGTGTCGATGCCGTGCTGGGAATTGTTCGAAGCCGAGCCCGAGGATTACCGCGACCAGGTCCTCGGCGCCGCTCCCGCGGGTGGCGGTCGAGGCTGCGGTTCGTTTCGGTTGGGACCGCTGGATCAGGCCGCGCGGCGCGTTTGTCGGCATGCACGGCTTTGGCGCCTCGGCGCCGGGTGAGGCCGTTTACTACGCATTTCGGGATCACCCCCGAAAAAGTTGCCGAGGCCGCCCGCTCGCTTCTATAGATTGGCGAAAGCCTGCGGGAGGAGCGAGATCATGGCAGTACGGGTTGCAATCAACGGTTTTGGCCGCATTGGCCGCTTGGTCTTGCGCGCGGCCTACGAGCATAAGCACACCGAAATCGAAGTGGTCGGGGTCAACGATCTCGGGCCGGTCGAGACCAACGCGCATCTGTTGCGCTATGACAGCGTGCACGGCCGCTTTCCGGGCGAGGTCGCCAGCGGCGACAATTGGATGGACATCGGCCGCGGCAAGATCACCGTTACCGCCGAGCGCGACCCGGCCAAACTGCCGTGGGGCAAGCTCGGCGTCGACGTGGCGCTCGAATGCACCGGGATCTTCACCAAGCGCGAGGCCGCGGCAAAACATCTCGAAGCCGGCGCCAGGCGCGTCGTCATCTCGGCCCCGGCCGACGGCGCCGACATGACCGTCGTGATGGGCGTCAACCACGACGAGCTCAGCGCCGCGCACCAGGTCATCTCGAACGCCTCGTGCACGACGAACTGCCTCGCCCCGGTCGCCTATGTGCTGCACCAGGGGATCGGCATCGAGCGCGGCTACATGACGACGATCCACTCCTATACCGGCGACCAGAGCCTGCAGGACACCCTGCATTCGGATCTGCGCCGGGCGCGCGCCGCGAGCCTGTCGCTGATCCCGACCTCGACCGGTGCCGCCAAGGCGGTCGGGCTGGTGCTGCCGGCGCTGAAGGGCAAGCTCGACGGCACCGCGATCCGGGTCCCGACCGCGAATGTGTCGCTGATCGACTTCAAGTTCGACGCGGCGCGCGAAACTTCGGCCGACGAGGTCAACGCGCTGATGGAGGACGCCGCGAAGTCGAACCGCCTGAAGGGCATCATCGGCATCAACAAGGCGCCGACCGTGTCGGTCGACTTCAACCACGACTTGCACAGCTCGACGTTTGACGTGACCCAGAGCCAGGTGCTCGACAAGCGGTTTGTGCGGGTGCTGTCGTGGTACGACAACGAATGGGGCTTCTCGAACCGGATGGTCGAAGTCGCCGCGCTCTTCGGCCAAATGCATTAAGCCCGCAATTGTCGGTCACCTCGCCGCGGCTTACAACCGCGGTTGGGGTTTCGTTTGAAACGAGTTCAACGGCTCGACGAGTAGGTGGTATTGCCGGACCGAGTTGTGATGGTCGTGCGAGGCTTACGCTGGGGATTGGTGCTCGTAGTCCTGGTAACCGTCGTGTTGCCTATCCGACTACGACTAGTATAACTTGTACCACTCTTGCCCCGACGAATTGTGTAATGAGTTCCAGTTGCTGTTCGCTTCGCCATTATTTGGCTCCATTGTCGCGCCAAGGATAAGAATCCTATTGGTAATAGTGACCAGAAGCAAGAAAATTCACAGTTTACGAAGGACAGGCGGTTGCTTAATTTATTTTGTGGCACGGTAGGTAGAAAGTCAGCCCAGCGTTGTCGCAATGATCAGTGAGTTACCGGTTATCGTCGTTCACACACTCGCCCATTCGGTCGGCGCGCTCCGGGCGGCGATGCGGGCCGACCGGCGCGTGATTCTCGCGAGCGCCGAGCATGCCGGAATTTACGCCGGTCCCGGATGGTTCCGGGCGCTTGTCGCTGCCGCGCGAGAAGCCGTGCCCGACGCCCGGTGTGCCGCCGCCCTGCTTGATTGCGGCGACCGGCCCGGTGCCGCGCTGGCGGCGATCCGCGCCGCGGTTGAGGGTGTCATCTTTACCGGCCATGCCGATGTCGCCCGCCGGCTTGCGGAGATCGCCGCGCGGCAGGGCGTCGGCTTCGTCACCGAGCGCCCGGCCACGGCGCTCGACCTTGTCAGCGACTTTTTCGCCTCGTCGAACGACAGCGAGCGACGCTGCGCCGAGTTTCTGACGCTACCGGATGGCGAGCGCGGCGACGGCGGGTGACCGTCGTCGGCACCTACCGCAACAATCGCCGATTTCGCCCGGAACGCGTGGTTAGCCGACGCGCTCGTAGGGGAAGCGCTGCACCTTTTCCATGTTCCTGCCTTCGATGCGGATCAGCCGCGTCGTGCCTTCGCGGCGCGGCGAATGCAGGTCGCCCTCATTGTAGAGATAGGCCATGCCGGGGGTCAGCGTGTAGACCTTGACCGACCGCGCCTTGCCGGGCTCGTCCTCGCCCGGGCGGGCCACCGGCTCGTAGTCGGTCATCACGGTCTCGCCCCGCGCCTGCCCGTAGATCGCCCAAGACGGGCCGTGGTCGTGCGGCTTGCTTTCATTGGCGCCGTGGTTGACGTGGGCAAGGATGCAAAAGCCGAGCTCGGGGTCTTCGTAGAGCACCTTGCGCGCCGGCACGTCGTCGCCGAGGTTCGCGGCGACGAAATCGTCGTCCTTCAGCAGGTCGCGGACCAGCGCGCATACTTGCTTGCGCCCCTCAACCCCCGGATCCTGCCTGAGGATACGGTGACATTCCTCGGAAAACCGTTCGAGGCTGTATCCCATTTTGATTGACCTCCTTCGCGGGTCGGAGCCGGCAGCCGTCGCCGGCGCGCCAACCGATTGTGGATCGCGAACGCAGCCAATCACGATTTTTCGGCGATGCCAAGCTTGCAATAGCAGATCTTTAGCTCGGCAAATCAACATTATGCCGTGTCAAAGCCGGCTTTTTCACAAGCCTGCAGTGGGAAAATGCCCGGTTGCGCAGCTGAACCCGCCGGCGACCGTTCTCGCGACCCGCTCAACGTTGACTATCGGCTGCCGCGGCCGCCGCAACGCCGCGCAACCGCGGCCGAGTATCGGTGCCGTCTTCGGAACGTGGGCGAACGCCGTCGTGTTGGCTGAGCGGGCACAACCATGATCGGACAGAGCGACGATGCTGGGGCACCATGTCTACCGGGTTTCGCCGGAGGGCGACGAGTGGGCGGTCGTCAAGGAAGGCGAGGACCGCTCGCGGGCGAGCTTTGGCGATCGCGAGCAGGCGATTGCCGAGGCGATGCGGCTGGCGCGCTCCGATCAGCCGGCGAAGGTCAGGATCGACAATGACGACGGTACGATCGCCGAGGAACGGGTGATCGGGCGCGATTCGAGCGACGCCCTCCAGCCTTGACCCCAGCCATGGGAGAGCTTTACGAGGGTGCTATCGTCGTGCCGCCGTCGACGACGATCGTCTGGCCGGTGATGTAGGCGCCGGCGCGCGAGGCCAGCATCAGCGCCACTCCGGCGATGTCGTCGGGCTCGCCCAGCCGCTTCAGCAAGGTGCCGGCTTCGCGGGCGGCGCGGCGCTCGGGGTCCTCGTAGAGCACGCGGGCGAACTGCGTCGTCACGACGCTCGGCGCGATGCAGTTGACGCGCACGTTGTCAGGTCCCCACTCGGCCGCGAGGTTGCGGCACAGCGCATAATCGGCGGTCTTGGTCACGCCGTACATGCCGAGCATGGTCGTGGCCCGCAACGCCGCCGTCGAAGTGATGAAGACGATCGCCCCGTCGCGCTGCGCGCGCATGTCGGGCGCCACCATCCGCGACAGCCACAAATTGCTCAGCACGTTGTTGACCATCATTCGCTCGAAGACCTCGTCGGTCAGCTTGTCGAGCGAGCCGTAATGCGGGTTGACCGCAGCGTTGCACACCAGGATGTCGACCCGGCCCCACGCCTCGCGCGTCTTGGCGACCAGGTTTTCGAGTTGCGCCTTGTCCGAGATGCGCGCCGGCACGGCGATCGCCTCGCCGCCCTTGGCGCGGATTGCGGCAACGGTCTCCTCGCACGGAGCGGCGTTGCGCGCCGAGATCGCGACACGCCCGCCGGCTTCGGCAAACGCCTCGGCGATGGCGCGGCCGATGCCGCGGCTCGACCCGGTGACGATGGCGGTCTTGCCGGAGAGGTCGAACAGGTTCATGCCCGCCCCGTCACAACAGAAAGATCGCCATAAAGATCAGCAGAATGACAAGGGCGGCGAGAACATATCGAATGAGCCGGGTGAAGCCGAGCCAGGTCCGATAATGCTCCGCCAAAAGTGGGTCCATCGTCGACGCCGCCATGCTTCCCTCTTCGCTCTGCCCAAGCCACCGCTCAGGTATAGCCTAACGGCTCGGGGTGACAAGCAAATCGGGCGCTCACGGGCTCGGGTTCAGCGCCGTGAACTCGGGCGCCTGCCAATCCTCGATCTCGACCTTGCCGCCGCTGACCCGGGTCCGGCCCTCGGCGACGAGCCGCACCGCAAGCGGGTAAAGGCGATGCTCGGCCGTAAGAATGCGCGCCGCGAGCCGCGCCTCGTCGTCGCCGGGATGCACCGGCACGACCGCCTGGGCGATGATCGGACCGGTGTCGACTTCGGGACGCACGAAATGCACGGTGCAGCCGGCAAAGCGCACCCCGGCCGCCAATGCCTGGCGCTGGGCGTGGAGGCCGGGAAAGGCCGGCAGCAGCGACGGATGGATGTTGACCATGCGGTCGCGCCACGCCTCGACAAAGCCGCGGTCAAGCAGCCGCATGAAGCCCGCAAGACAGACGAGGTCGACCCGCGCTGCCCGCAAGTGGGTGTCTGCGGCAGCGGCAAACTCGCCGCAGCTGCGATGCGGGACGACGACCGCCGGAATGCCGGCGGCCGCGGCCCGCGCCAGCCCGGCCGCAGCGGCCCGGTCGCTGACGACAAGCGCTGTCTCGGCCGGGTAGGTGGGGTCGGCGCAGGCCGCGATCAGCGCCTCTAAATTCGACCCGCGCCCCGAGATCAGCACGCCCAGCCGCATCCTTAACCTCGCCGGCTCGCCGCCGCGCCCGCGTTGCCCGGCCATTCGCCGCGCTGGCGATGGCGCCTCCGCGAAAACTGCGCTATGACCGCAGCCATCGGACAAATGCCGAAAATATGAGATCGGAGGCAGTTTGCAATGACCCTGCCGCTGGTGCCTGTTCCTGCCAGGGGACGGGCGGCCCGTCGCGCTGCCGGCGCCGGCTTGCTGCTGCTGATCGTGACACTGAGTCTAGGGGCGGCGGGTCTCGGGGCGGCACGGGCCGATGTCCAACCGGACCCCTATTCGGCGACGGTCAAGGTCGACGCCACGGCCGACAGTGCCGCCGCGGCGCGCACCGCGGCGCGCACTGACGGGCAGCGCCGCGCGTTGGGCGAGGTCGTGGAAAAGCTGACCGGGTCGGCCGACTTGTCGAAATTGCCAAAGCTCGATGACCAGACGATCACCAACATGGTCGACAGCTTTGAGGTGGCGAACGAGAAGATGTCGAAGGTCCGCTATCTGGCGGATTATACGTTCCACTTCCGCGCGTCGCGGATACGCCAGATGCTGCGCAGCGCTGGGATCGCCTTTTCGGAGACGCCCGAAAAACCGGTCGTCGTCGTCCCGGTGTTTCAGGACGGCGACAAGCTTGTCCTGTGGGACGACCCAAACCCGTGGCGCGAGGCGTGGGGTGAGGTCGCGGTCCCGTCCGGACCGACCAAGCTCGACCTGCCGCTCGGCGGAGTCGGCGATTTGACGGCGATCGACGCCGAGCAGGCGCGATCGGGCGATGTCGAGGCGCTGACCGACATCGCCCAGCGCAATGGCGGCGACGAGGCGCTGGTCGCGGTCGCCGCGGCGCGGCGGCAGGGCGATCGGCTTGCCGGTCTCGATGTCGCGATCAAGCGCTACCGCCTCGGGCAGCTGACCGACAGCCGCACCGACACGATCGACGCCAACCCCGGCGAGAGCGACGGCGACTTCTTCAAACGGGCGGTCGGCGTCGTCATCGCCGACATCGAGCACAAGGGGCCGCCGCCCGTCGCCAAGGAAGCGAGCCTCGCCGCCACCGTGCCGATCGCCAGCCTCGGCGACTGGGTGGCGCTGCGGCGCCGGCTGGCCGCGGTCCCGGGCATCCACAAGGTCGACCTGTTGTCGCTGAGCCGGCAGCAGGCGAAAGTCGAGATCAAATATGTCGGCAACCCCGACCAGCTGAAATCCAGCCTCGCCCAGGCCAACCTCGACCTCGACGGCGCCGACCCCGACTGGCGCCTGGTGCCGGCCGGCGGCAGCGGCCAAAACTGAGGTCCCGTCGCGTGGCGATGCCGCGACCGCGTCCGAAGCTCGGCTGTGAGCGCATCGGGATCAACCTTCCCAACCTGATATCGCTCGGAAGACTGCTTTTGGCGCCGCTGGCGATCTGGCTGATCCTCGCCGGGCGCTACGGAACAGCATTCTGGGTGTTCATCGTCGCCGGGGTCTCCGATGCGCTCGACGGCTTTATCGCCAAGCATTTCGACCGGCGCACGCGGCTCGGCGCCCTGCTCGACCCGGTCGCCGACAAGGCGCTTCTGGTCAGCGTTTACGTCACCTTGGGACTGGCGCATCAATTGTGGACCTCGCTGGTCATTATCGTCGTCTTCCGCGACGTGGTGATCGTCGGCGGGTTTTTGCTGATCCAGGCCTTTGCCGTGCCAAAAAAATACGACCCGCTCTACATCAGCAAGATCAACACCGGTCTACAGATAGCACTGGTTGCTTTTGTTCTGGCGCGGTTGGGCCTCGGCGCCGACGCCGGCGGGTTCGACATTGCGCTCAGCTACGCCGTGATCGCGACGACCGTACTGTCCGGACTGTCCTATGTCGTGCGTTGGGCCCGCATTCTCGCCCGCTCGGAGCAGGCCTGGTGAAGTCCTGCCGCAGTCAGCCGCTGGGCGAGGTTGACCCGGCGCCGCCATTTGGACCGGCACGCTCGCAGCCATGACGCAGCTGGTTTTCGACTTTCCCAAAAGCGCGGCCTTTGGCCGTGCCGATTTTGTCGTGTCCGAGGCCAACGCCGCCGCCCTGGGCTGGGTCGACCGGTGGCCCGAATGGCCCGCGCCGGTCCTCGTGCTGCACGGCCCCGAGGGCACCGGCAAGACGCATCTTGCTCATTTGTGGGGCGAGCGCGCCGCGGCGGTCTTGGTCCCGGGCATGTCGCTCGACGACGCCTGTCTTGCAAAGATGATCGAGCGCCCCGCTGCGAGGATGGCGGTCGACGACGCCGACTGTGCCGCCGAAGCGATGCTGCTGCACCTGTTCAACGCCTGCCTGGAGAGCGGCGGCGGCCTGCTGCTGACCGCCCGGCGGGCGCCGGGGCTGTGGCCGGTCGCGCTCCCCGATCTGCGCTCCCGGCTTCGTGCCGCACCCGCGGTCGGAATTGGCGCGCCGGACGACGGGCTGCTCGCCGCGGTGCTGACGAAGCATTTCGCCGACCGCCAGCTGCGGGTCGCGGCCGAAGTGGTCGCCTATCTGGTTCGCCATATCGAGCGCTCGCTCGCCAGCGCCCGCGAGATTGCCGCTTGTCTGGACGAGGCGGCGCTGCACGGGAATCGAGCGATAACGGTCCCGCTGGCACATCGGGTGCTGAGCGCGCGGGGGGTTATCCCCGTTTACCGGCGCGCCAGTGACGCCGGTGTCACGTAATCGACGAGCCGGTGGCGCGTGTCGCCAAGCGCCGACCAACTGGTTCGGATATCGAAGCTGGCGCAGGCGGCCGTCGGAAATTTGCCGTCCGCCAATGCCGCTGCGCCGGGGGAATCGGGCTTGGCTAGAGCTGTCGCCAATTCGTGCAGCCCGGGATTGTGGCCGATCAGCAGCACATTCACCACGGTTTCATCGAGCCGCTTGAGGCGATTGAGCAGCGTGGCGCAATCGGCAAGATAAAGCCCGTCCTCGACCATGCAGCGCGGTGGCGCCGACAACGCAGCAAGGAGCAATTCGAGGGTCTGACGCGTGCGCCGGGCGCTCGAGCACAACACCAGATCGAGCTGTCCGACCGCACCCCGCAGATGCCTCCCGACAACATCAGCGGTCTCCCGTCCGCGCTTGTTCAGGGGCCGCTCGTGATCCTCGGTGTCTGCCTTCCAGCTCGACTTGGCATGGCGCAGCAGGTGCAAGTTGGGCATTCTCGGCTTCCCTCCCCGCGACAGTGGCTCCGTTGCGCGTTGCCGCAGGGACATGACAGGGCCGCATCCCAACGGTAAGATCGCGCCTGATAACATGGGGCGTCTCAGCATCAGTGGGAGATCGGCGTGAGCATCAGCACGCAGCCATCCGAGAGCCGTGCCGTCGTCGCCCTCTATTCCGCCAGCCGGTTCATCAATCGCGAGCTCTCGTGGCTCGCCTTTAACGAGCGGGTTCTCGCCGAGGCCGACAACCAGCGCCACCCGTTGCTTGAAAGGCTGCGCTTTCTGTCGATCTCGGCGAACAACCTCGACGAGTTCTTCATGGTGCGGGTGGCGGGGCTGAAGGGCCAATACCTGGCTGGCGTCAAGACCTCGAGCCAGGACGGGCTGACCCCGGCGCAGCAGCTCGACGCCATTCGCCAGCGCACCGGCAAGCTGATGGCCGACCAGCAGGTGACGTGGCTGGCGCTGCGCCGGCTGCTCGACGACGCCAAGGTGTCGGTGGTCGAGCCCGACGATCTCGACCCGAGCGAGCGCGCGTGGCTCGAAGAGCAGTTCATGGCCGACGTTTTCCCGGTGCTGACGCCGCTGGCGATCGATCCCGCCCACCCGTTTCCGTTTATCGCCAATCGCGGTTTTGGCCTCGTTCTGGAGCTCGAACGGGTCAGCGACGGCGAGCGGCTGCAGGCGCTGACCCTGATCCCGCCCTCGGTCCGGCGGTTTATCCGCCTGCCTGGCGGATCAATCCGGTTTCTGCCGGTCGAGCAGATGATCGGGTTGTTTCTCGACCATCTGTTCCCGGGGTTTGCCGTCGTCGCCCAGGGGGTGTTCCGGGTGTTGCGCGACAGCGAGGTCGAGCTTGAGGAAGAAGCCGAGGATCTCGTCCGTCACTTCGAGACGGCGCTGAAGCGCCGTCGGCGCGGCCACGTGATCCTGCTCGCGGTCGACGCGACGATGCCGCAGGATCTGCGCCGGTTTTTGATGGAAAAGCTCGACGCCGCGGGCGGCGACGTGTTCGCGACCGACGGCATTCTCGGGCTCAACGACACCGAGCAGCTGATTATCGACGAGCGCCCGGATCTGGTCTTCACGCCCTACAACGCACGTTTTCCCGAGCGCATCCGCGATTTCGGCGGCGACTGCTTTGCCGCGATTCGGCAAAAGGACATCATCGTCCATCACCCGTATGAGAGCTTCGACGTCGTCGTGCAATTTTTGCGGCAGGCCGCGCGCGACCCGGCGGTGGCCGCGATCAAGCAGACCCTCTACCGGACGAGCGACGACAGTCCAATCGTGAAGGCGCTCGCCGAAGCCGCCGAGGCCGGCAAATCGGTGACCGCGATGATCGAGCTCAAGGCGCGTTTTGACGAAGAGGCCAATATCCGCTGGGCCCGCGACCTCGAACGCGCCGGCGTGCAGGTCGTCTACGGCTTTCTAAAGCTGAAGACCCACGCCAAGGTGTCGTTGGTCGTGCGTCGCGAGGGCGGCCAGCTTTGCTCGTATGTCCATTACGGGACCGGCAACTACCACCCCTACACCGCCAAGGTTTACACGGATTTGTCGTTTTTCACCTGTGACCCGGCATTGTGCCGCGACGCGGCGCGCCTCTTCAACTTTATGACCGGGTATGCGACGCCGGCCGGTCTCGAAAAGATCTGGATCGCGCCGATCAACCTGCGGGCGCGGCTGTTCGAATTGATCGAAGCCGAGATCGCCAATGCGCAGAAGGGCAAGCCGGCGCAGATCTGGGCCAAGATGAACGCGCTCGTCGACCCGGCGATCATCGACCTGCTGTATCGCGCCTCGCAGGCCGGCGTCAGCATCGACCTGGTCGTGCGCGGCATCTGCTGTCTGCGGCCGGGCGTGCCGGGGCTGTCCGAAAACATCAGGGTCAAGAGCATCATCGGACGGTTTCTCGAGCATAGCCGAATTGTCTGCTTCGGCAGCGGCAACAAGCTGCCTTCCGACCGCGCCAAGGTCTTCATCAGCTCGGCCGACTGGATGCCGCGCAACTTCGACGGGCGCGTCGAGGCACTCGTTCCTGTCGAAAACCCGACCGTCCACCGCCAAGTCTTGGACGAGATCATGGTGGCGAATTTGCGCGACACGCTTGCAGAGCTGGAGCCTGTCGCCGGAGGGCACCTATCACCGGGTGCCGGCCGAAGACGAGCCGTTCTCCGCGCACACCTATTTCATGACAAACCCCAGTCTTTCCGGCCGCGGCAGGGCGCTGCGCAAGGCTCACCCAAAGCTCGTCGTCAGCTGAGCCGCGCCGATGTCAGACCGGCAAGCAGCTTCAGCCCCCGGCCGCATCGGCATCATCGACCTCGGCTCGAACTCGCTGCGGCTGGCGGTCTTCGAGCGGCACGGCTCTGCCCTGTTTCCGCTGCTCAACGAAAAGGTCATGTGCGGCCTCGCCCGCGGCTTGTCCCAGACCGGCCGGCTGAACCGCGAGGGACGAACGCTGGCGCTCGCCAATCTGCGGCGCTTTGTGGCGCTGGCGCAAGCGATCGGCGTCGACCGGCTGGCGGTGCTGGCCACCGCCGCGATGCGCGACGCCAGCGACGGCCGGGCCTTTGCCGACGAGGTGGCGCGCGAATGCGACGTGCCGGTTGCCATCATCGACGGCGCCGAGGAAGCGCGGCTGTCGGCGGCCGGGGTGCTCGCCGGCATTCCCGAGGCCGACGGCGTCGTCGGCGATCTCGGCGGCGGCAGTGTCGAGCTGGTGCGGGTCGGCCCGCCATCTCCCGGCATCCCCGGCGACGGCGCCCGGCTCGGCCGCGGGATCAGCCTGCCGCTCGGGCCGTTGCGCCTGGCCGAGCTCGACGGCAGCGCCAAGGCTGTGTCGGAAGCGGTCGACCGCGTGCTGGCCGCGGCCCCGGTCATGCGCGCCGAGCCGGGACAGAGCCTTTACCTGGTCGGCGGTGCCGCCCGGGCGATCGCCCGGCTCCATATGGAGCACACCCGCTATCCGCTCCACATCATCCACCACTACACGATCGCGCGCGGCGAGGCCGAAAGCTTTTTCGAGATCATCGGCCAGTTGTCGCGCAAATCGCTCGAGCGCATCACCACGATCTCGCGCAAGCGTCTCGAAATGGTGCCGCTCGCGGCGCTGATCCTGCGCCGGCTGATCGCCGCGATCATGCCGCGGCGCGTCGTCTTTTCCGCCTATGGGCTGCGCGAAGGTCATGCCTCGGGGCTGGTGCCGGCGGCGGAGCGCAGCCCCGATCCGCTGATTGCCGCCTGTATTGCCATTGCCCAAACCGAGAGCCGCTTTCCGCCCGCGGGCGACCACCTGCTCGACTGGACCGCGCCGTTGTTCCCGAACCTGCCGGAGCGGATGCAGCGGCTGCACCGAGCCGCCTGCTGGCTCGGCGACTTTGCCTGGCTCGAGCATCCCGACTATCGCGCGCAGGAGGCGTTCACGCGCAGCCTCAGACTGCCGTTTGCGGCCGTCGCTCATCCCGAGCGGGTATTCGTCGCCTCGGTTCTGCACACCCGCTACGGCGGCGCCGCCGACGACCCGATCCGCGACGCGACCCGGCCGCTGCTCGATCCCGAGGCCGCCGCTCACAGCCGGACGCTCGGCTTGGCGCTCCGCCTTGCCTATACGTTGACCGGAGGCCGGGTCGAGCCGCTGGCCGAAACATGGCTCGGCCGCGACCGCAGTAATCTGGTGCTCGAAGTGCCGCCCGGCGACAGTCTTTTTGCCGGCGACATCATGCAGCGCCGTCTCGATGCCGTTGCCCGCTCGATCGGGGCCGGTGCGGTCATCCGGCGCGAGCCGCGCCGCCTCGCCGGCGACTAGAGGAGAAGCCTCTGGTCATTTCTGCGGCCGGTCCTATTGTGCGGACGACACTATATCACGGTTGTGCAACGGCAGAGTTCGCACGGGTCCGATGAGCGCAGGCAACGGCATCGACATCGCGGCTGTCTATCAGCTGCTGACCGAGGTCGCGCGCACGCTTACCGGGCACGACCGAAAGTTCGACGACATCGCGACTCGCCTTGATGGTCACGATCGTAAGTTCGACGAGATCGCAGGCCGCCTCGACGGTTACGACCGCAAGCTCGATTCGCAAAACCGCAAGCTCGATTCGCAAGACCGCAAGCTCAACGAGATCGTTCTTGTGGTCAACCAGCATACCGCCAAGCTCGACGAGCTCGCCGCCGTCGTAAATCGCCACGATTTGCGGCTTCAGGATTTGACGACCGATGTTGCGAGCCTGCGCGAGGCCCTAACCCATTACCATGCAACCGTCCTCGGCCACGGCATCCTCTATGGCGAGTTGGAGGAGCGGGTCCGCCGCATCGAACGCCACCTGAAAATCGAACCGGCGGCAAGCTGAAGCCCGGGCGTAGACTGTACCCGCTACTGAGCCGGCGGCTCGACCAGGGCGATACGGCCCCCGCGCACGGTCAGCGCCAGCCGGCCATGCTTGAGGGCGACGGCATCCTTGCCGAAGACGTCGTAGCGCCAGCCGGCCAGCGCCGGCACCGCGGCGCGGTCGTCGGCGGCGATCGCTTCGAGGTCGTCGGCCGAGGCGACCAGCTTTTGCGCGACCTGGTGCTCTTCGCAGCGGTGCTTCAACAGCACCCGCAACAGCTCGAGGAGTGGACCCACGCCGGGCGGCGTCTCGGCGCGCGTCGGCGCCGGCGGGACGATCGACGCCGCCGCGGCGATCCCGCGCCGGACCGCGTCGAGCAGCTCGCCGCCGAGCTTGCCTTCGGCAAACCCCTTGCCAAGACTGCGGGTACGCCCCAGCGCCTCGATCGTCTTTGGAACATGCGAGGCGATTTCGAGCACCGCTTCGTCCTTGACGATGCGGCCCCGCGGCAGATTGCGCTGCTGCGCCGCGGTCTCGCGCCACGCCGCCACCTCGCGCAGCACCCCAAAAAACCGCGGCTCGACCCGGCCGCGCAGCCGGAACCGCCGCCACGCCTCGGCCGGGTCGGCGCGGTACAGCGCCGGATCGACCAGCGCCGCCATTTCCTCGGCGAACCAGCCCGCGCGGCCGTTCTCGGCCAAGGACTGCTGCAGCTTTTGATAGACCGTGCGCAAATGAACGACATCAGCCAGCGCATATTGGACCTGGCGCTCGCTCAGCGGCCGATGCGACCAGTCGGTAAAGCGCGACGACTTGTCGAGCGAGGCGTGCACGAGCTTGCCGACCAGGGTCTCGTAGCTCGCCGCGTCGCCAAACCCGCACACCATCGCCGCGATCTGGGTGTCGAACAGCGGCGCCGGGACGGCACCCATCAGGTTGTAGAAGATTTCGGCATCCTGGCGCGCCGCGTGGAACACCTTCGGCGTCCGCGTGTCGGCCATCAGCGCCAAGAGCGGCGCCAAGTCGATCCCCGGCGCCAACGCGTCGATTGCGGCCGCTTCAGCCGGGCCGCCCACCTGAACCAGGCACAGGATCGGCCAATAGGTGCGCTCGCGCATGAACTCGGTGTCGACCGCGACAAAATCCGCACCGATTTGGCGCGCGCAGAACGCGGCCAGCTCCTGGTTGTCGGTGATGACCGTCATCGTCGAGGCTATACCGCGAAAGCCGCCGGGTGGAAACCGGGCCGCGGCAACTTCCGGCGATGCCGGGCTCGAAAAAAAGAGCGGACCCTCGCCCTTCCCTCTCCGCGAACAGGGGGAGAGGTTCGGGAAGGCCGGCGGGGCGCCGCCCGTGTCCCATCCGGAGCGGGGTCAGGGGGTTCTACTCGGTCGGAAACTGCGCTAGACCGCGGCAGACTACACGGATGACGCAGCCATGCCGGTGATGCCGCTCCCGATCCTCGCATCCGTCGCATTGGCAGCGGCGCCCCTTGGCGCCGCGCAGCAAGCGCGGCTCGCGGCTTTGTTCGAGTGGGCGGCGGCCTATCGCGACTGCTACGAGCCAGCGCCGTTCAGCCTGCGCATCGACAAGGTCTTCACCGCCCATTGCATCGAGCAAAGCTTGCAGCGCCAAGAGCAAGCCGGCCCGCCCGAGCAGCGCGCCGCAACCGAGGCGCTGATCGCCGCCACACCCGAGCTGGTCGGTCTGCTGAACGCAAAAACCAGTGCGGCAAAGAGCGAGGGCGGTGACAAGGCCGCCGGCATTGATCCCGCGCCGCCCGCTTTTCGCTGACACCCGCGCCGACTCCCGCCCGGCGCTCAGCCGCCCGGCCGGCGCTGCGCGGTTTCCGCCGACAATGATCCTTTTCGGCGCGCCGCCTGCCGTCGCTGCGACATATGTCCGGTTGCGGGATTCCGGCAGGGGTGGTTTCTTAGCTGGACCTCAGGCGACCTGTGGTGCGCCCTGTAGCCAAATTGCTCAGCTGGGGTGTCGGTCGGCGCCACCGCACGCCGAAAAGTTGGAGCAATCGCCCTCAGCGTGGTCGGACGACGCCAAGTCCGAGAAGACTCGTCACCAACAACAACGCCGACATCGGCTCCGGCGCCGTCACTGGTAGATCGCTTTGCCATGATCCTGTCACCGTGCAGGTCCCGCCGACTGGGCAGCCGCCGATGGTGTCGTCGGCAGCGACGATCCCACCGGTGAGGCCGAAATTGAAAAACTCGCTTGATTCGGTCCGGTAGCTGATGTCGATCCCGTCGAGGATGCCGGCGGATTCCGACCAGCCGATGTCGTAGCTGCACACCGTGTCCACCGATCCCGTTCCCATGTTGCAGAGGGAATTGAAACCGTAATCGGGTGGGGCAATGCTGTCGCCATGTTCTGGGGTGAAGGTGAAATCGGTATCACCGCCGACAACCGGCGGCGTGAGGGGAGAGCCGGTCCAGCTCGCCGATCCGGAGCTTGTCGGCGCCGGCAGCGTCAGGCTGGCAAGCGCACTGGTGTAGGGTCGACAGCTGCCGCCCCCGGAGATCGGGCTGCACGAGGTTTCGTAAAAACTCCAGGTGACCGTCGCGTTTGCGGCAAGCGGCAGCCCGGCGAGCGCGCCGGCAAGAGCGGCCAAGGTCATGAACTTATTCACGTAGTGTCTCCTCCCGACCTCTGATTATGGTTCGGCGATCGGACTCATACCCCAACTCCGGCGACTGTCGGGCGAGATCCGTTCTACCATATCTTTTATGGATATTAAATCTGGTAGCGGGGGAGGGATTTGAACCCCCGACCTTGGGATTATGATTCCCCTGCTCTAACCAGCTGAGCTACCCCGCCGCGCGCCCGGATATAGGAGTTGGGGCAAGGGCGGTCAAGCTTTGGGGGATCAAGCCGCGGCGGCCCCGACCGGATCTGGGGCGCGGCGCCGGATCCAGCCGCCGCCGAGCACCCGCTCGCCGTCGTAGAGAACCGCGGCCTGGCCGGGCGCCACCGCTTCCGCCGGGTGGTCGAGCACCAGTTCGGCAACGCCGCCGCCCGGTCCGGCATAAAGGGTCGCCGCGACCGGCGGTTGCGCCGAGCGCAGCTTGACCGTCAGCCGAATGCCGTCCGGCGACGGGCCGTGCCGCGGCAGCCAGTTCAGCTCGCCGACGGCGACCCGGGTTTCGGCCAGGGCCGCCCGCGGGCCGACGACGATGCGCCGGGTTTCGGGCTCGATCACGAGCACATGCAGCGGCTCGGCGGCGGCGATCCCGAGCCCTTTTCGCTGGCCCACGGTGTAATGGGCGATGCCGCGGTGGCGGCCGAGGACATGGCCGTCGCGGTCGACGATGTCGCCGGGCTCGGCGGCTTCGGGCTGCAGCCGGGTGACGACGCCCGCATAAGACCCGGTCGGGACAAAGCAGATGTCCTGGCTGTCGGGCTTGTCGGCAACCCGAAGGCCGAAATGCCGGGCCAATCCGCGAGTCTCGTCCTTGGCAAGTCCGCCCAGCGGAAAGCGCAGGAAATCGAGCTCGTCGCGCGTCGTCGCAAACAGGAAATAGCTCTGGTCGCGGGCGGCGTCGCGGGCGCGATGCAACTCGGCGCCGTCCGGGCCGCGCACCCGGCGCACGTAATGCCCGGTCGCGAGTGCCGCGGCGCCGAGGTCGCGCGCGGTCGCCAGCAGATCGCGAAACTTGATCCGCTGGTTGCAGCGGATGCACGGCACCGGGGTCTCGCCGCGGCGATAGGCGGCGGCAAAATCCTCGATCACGTCGCGCCGAAACCGGCTCTCGTAATCGAGCACATAATGGGCGATGCCGAGCCGGTCGGCCACGCGCGCCGCGTCGTCGATGTCCTGCCCGGCGCAGCACGCGCCCTTGCGGCCGGTCGCGGCGCCGTGGTCGTAAAGCTGCAACGTGACGCCGACGACATCAAAGCCTTGTGCTGCGAGCAATGCCGCCGTCACCGACGAATTGACCCCGCCCGACATCGCGACGACGACGCGGTGCGCGGCCGGATCGCCCGGAAGGTCGATGTCCTGGGAGAAATCCACGATGACTGACTACAGAATGAGCGGCGCGGTTTCAACGACTGGAGGGCGCTCTTCGCGCGACGACCACCCGTTTCACCCCGCCGCGTCGAGGCCCATCTGCCAGAAATCGGCTTCGAGCCGGGATGCGGTCGAAAAAGTCGCGGCAAGGGAAGGAAAGCGCCCGTCGCCGCCGCGGCGAACGAATTCCTCGTCGAGGGCCGCCATGGCCTCACGGGCGAGGTCCTGATACTCGGCCCCGGCATACATTTCGAGCCACTCGCGATAGCGGTTGCCGTCGAGGCGGGTCGCCGGATCGGCAACGCGTTCGGCGGCGATCGCAGCATAGCCGACAATGCACGGGGCAAGTGCGGTTTCAAGATCGAGCCGATCGCCGGCAAGTCCGCGATCGAGCACAAAGCGGCTGTAGGCGATTGTCGCCAACGCCTCGGGTTCGGCGGCCATCGCCGCTTCCGACAACCCCCAGCCGCGACAATAGTCGATGTGCAGGCCGATCTCGACATCCAATGTCGCCGCGACGAGCCGCTGCGCCCGACGCATTTCGGCAAGCGTTTCGGATTTGTAGATCGCGAGCCCCCAGGCGCGCGCGAAATGAACAAGAAACAGATAATCCTGGGTCAGGTAGCGGCGAAAGCACGCCTCCGGCAACTCGCCCCCGGCAAGCAGCATGACGAAGTCGTGCCTGGTATAGGCGCGCCACGGCTCAGCCGCGGCGGCAACCAGCCGGGAAAAAAGTCCTTGCGGCATTTGCCGCGCCGGGTCAGCCGAGCAGCAAGTTGCGGGTCGCGGCGGGCAGCCTTACCGTCAACCCGTCCAGCTCCTCGCTGATGACGAGCTGGCAGCCGAGCCGCGACGTGTTGCTGAGGTTGAAGGCGAGGTCGAGCATGTCCTCCTCGTCCTCGCTCGCCTCCTGCAAAAGATCGTACCATTCGGGGTCGACGATCACATGACAGGTCGAGCAGGCCAGCGAGCCTTCGCACGCACCCTCGATGTCGACGCCGTTGCGGTGGGCGATTTCGAGCACCGAGTGGCCGAGCGGCGCGTCGACCTCGCGCGCGGTGCCGTCGCGCTCGATAAAGATCATCTTCGGCATCAGCAGAAACCGGGTTCGGGTGCAGGGGCAAGCTCTTCGGCAAGGATCGCCGCGGCCAGTGCCGGCTGCTCGCCGGCGGCGATTTCGGTCGGCCCGACCAACCGCAGCACCGCGACCCCCGCTTGTTCTGCCGCTTCCCGGATGGTCGCGGTCAACGCGTCACCCGGCACCGTGGCGAGGACGACCACGGCATGGGTCACCGGGCGGGCGAGCGCCCGCTCGGCGCGCAGCCGCGCACCCTCGATCAGATCCCGCCATTCCGCGTCGGTGCCATTCAAGCCCGGCACCGGCAGCGACTGCTCGAAACCGTCGCGATCGACGAGGATCACGGCATTGCCGCCAACCGCCATTGCAACCTCGGCCGCGGCGCCGCTCACATCGATCCCGATCGCCGCACCCGGCGCAGTCGGATCGGTTGGCCCGCCCTCCGGCTCTTCGATCTGAAACAGCTTCACCCGAGACCGCCTCGCTCGGCTTCCCCGCCGTTATACGTGTTCGCCCGGTCCGATCATCCGCATCGGCGGACGAATTTGATCACACGTGAAAGGATTCGCCGCAGCCGCAGCGGCCTTTCTCGTTGGGGTTGCGAAACGCAAAGCCGTTTTGCAGCTTGTCTTCGACCCAATCCATCTCGGTGCCGAGAATGAACATGACCGCTTTCGGGTCGATCAGGACGGTGACGCCCTTGTCCTCGACAATCTCGTCGAACTTGCCCTTTTCATCGGCGTATTCGAGCGTGTAGCTGAGCCCGGAGCAGCCGCGCGCCCGCACCCCGACCCTGATCCCGGCGGACGGCTTGCCGCGCTTGGCCAAGAGCGCCTGGATGCGCTCTGCCGCGGCGTCCGTCACCGTCAGGGCCTGCTTTCTCGCCCTCATCAGCTTCTCCGATCCAATGTCGCCAATCTCATGTAGTAGCGCCGGCGTGCTGCCGCATCCTGGTTTCGTCACGGGATTCGCCCACGGGTTCGCTGGTTCGCTCGTCCCTCAGCCGGGCCGCTGCGGCGGCGAGCGCGTCGACCGCGAAATCGACCTCGGCAACGGTGTTGAACCGGCCGAGCCCGATACGGATCGCCGAATTCGCAACCGCGTCGGGCAGACCGAGCGCGCGCAGCACATAGGACGGCTCGACCCTGGCCGAGGTGCAGGCCGAACCGGTCGAGATTGCGACCGCCGGGCAGGCCTCGATCAGCGTCGGCGCCTCGATGCCAGGAAAGCTGAGATTGAGGTTGCCGGGGAGGCGCCGCTCGGCGTCGCCGTTGAGCCCGAGCCCGGAAATCCGGCGCGCCAGGCCCTGGTGCAGCCGGTCGCGCAGCCGGCGCAGACGCCGGGCCTCCTCGGCCATCTCGTCGGCGGCGATCGCCGCGGCCCGCCCGAGCCCGACGCAAAGCGGTGTCGGCAGGGTGCCGGAACGCAGCCCGCGCTCCTGGCCGCCGCCGTCGATCAGCGGCAAGAGGCGCACCCGCGGGCGGCGCCGGACATAGAGCACCCCGACACCCTTGGGGCCGTAGAGCTTGTGTCCCGAAATCGACATCAGGTCGATCTGCATCGCCTCGACGTCGAGCGGGATTTTGCCCGCCGCCTGCGCCGCGTCGGTGTGCAGCAGCACGCCATGGGCGCGGCACAGCGCGCCGATCTCGGCGAGCGGCTGGATCACCCCGATTTCGTTGTGCGCGGCCAGCACCGAAACGAGCAGGGTGCGGTCGGTCAGCGCCGCTTCGAGCTTGTCGAGCGCGACCAGCCCGTCGGGCTCGACCGGGACATAGGTCGCCGCGAACCCTTCGCGTTCGAGCTGGGCGCAGCTTTCGAGCACGCATTTGTGCTCGGTCGTCAGGGTTACGACGTGGTCGCGCACCCGGTCGGCCGCGGGATGGGCGCGGGCAAAACGGGCCGCACCCTTGATCGCCAGATTGTTGGCTTCGGTCGCCCCCGAGGTGAACACGATCTCGCGCGGGTCGGCATGGATCAGCGCCGCGACCTCGGCCCGCGCGCGCTCGACCGCGGCGGCGGCGATTTGGCCATAAGGGTGGCTGGTGCTGTGCGGGTTGCCGAAATGCTCGGTGAAATAGGGCAGCATCGCCTCCAGAACCCGCGGGTCGAGCGGCGTCGTCGCCTGATTGTCGAGATAGATCGGCGGCGTGTTGGCGCCGTTGTCGATGCCCTTTTCAATGCCCCGGTTGCTAATCGAACTCATGCGGCGCGCGCCTCCTCGGCAAACCCGCGCCGGCGGCGGTAGAGCGCGGACCATGATTGAAGAAACCGGTCGATCTCGGCTTGGGTCGTGCTCCAGCCGAGGCTGACCCGGACCGTCGACGCGGCGATCTCCGGTGCGACACCCATCGCCGCCAGCACGTGGCTCGGGCCGACCTTGCCCGACGAGCAGGCCGCACCGGCGCTGACCATGACGCCGTCGAGATCGAAGGCGATGACCTGGGTTTCGGCCGGCGTGCCCGGCATCGCGATCGCGGAGGTGTTCGGCAGTCGCCGAACGTCGGCGCCGATCACGACCGCATCGGGCGCCAGTGCTGCGATTTGGGCTTCGAGCGCGTCGCGCAGCCGGCGAACCCGCTCGTAATCCGCGAGACCCGCTGCGGCAGCCTCGGCCGCCGCGGCAAAGCCCGCGATGCCCGGCACGTTTTCGGTTCCGGCCCGGCGTCCGCGCTCCTGCCCGCCGCCGCGCTGCAGCGGCAGCAGATCAATTCCGCCGGACAAAACCAGCGCGCCGACACCCGGCGGGCCACCGAGCTTATGTGCAGAGAGAGTCAACAGATCGGCGCCGATTGCGGCCATGTCGAGCGGCAGCTTGCCGGCCGCCTGGACCGCGTCGCAATGGAAGAGTGCTCCCCGCGCATGCGCCACGGCCGCTATCTCGGCGGCCGGCTGCACAACACCGGTCTCGTTGTTGGCGAGCATCACCGAGACCACGGCCGGCCTGTCGTCACCGGCGAGCAGCTCGGAAAGCCCGGCGAGATCGACCAGGCCATTGCGATCGACCGGGATCCGTTCGGCCTCGGGACATGCCCGCAGCACCGAATCATGCTCGACGGCCGACACCAAAACCCGCTCGCGGCCGGCGCCGAGCAGCGCCAGGTGGTTGGCCTCGGTGCCGCCGCTGACAAAGACGAGGCCGGCGGGCGACGCGCCGACCAGCGCCGCCACCGCCGCACGGCCGCGCTCGATCATATTGCGCGCCTGGCGTCCCCACCGGTGCACCGAGGACGGGTTGCCGCATCGGGCGAGCGCTGCCGCAACCGCCGCCGCAGCTTCCGGCCGCAGTGGTGCGGTTGCGTTCCAGTCGAGATAGGTCTCGGATTTCGGCGTGCGGGTCGTCATCGGGTTTCCGCGGGTGCGGCGGCGCCGGCAAAGCTGTCGCGGTGAACCCGGCCGCTGATGCCGAGGACGCGGTGCTCGCAGACATCGGCGAGCGACACCGAGCTCAGATAGAGATGAATTTGGTTGCCCAGCTCCTCCCACAGATCGTGGGTCAGGCAGCGAGTGCGGTTGCCGCGGCACCCGACTGGCGCCCCGGGGGCGCAGCGCGTCGCCCGGATCGGCTCATCGACCGCGACAATGACATCGGCTATCCGAATCTCGCCGCGGTCATGGGCGAGCAGATAGCCGCCGCCCGGCCCGCGCACGCTTTTGACGAGGCCGCTTTTGCGCAGCATTGCGAACAATTGCTCGAGATACGACAGCGAAATCTCCTGGCGCTCGGCGATCTCGGCGAGCGAGACCGGTCCGCCGCCGCTGTGCTGGGCGAGATCGACCATCGCCATGACCGCATAGCGGCCCTTGGTGCTGAGCCTCACGCCTGGTCCCTCACGCCCCGGCCCTCACGAGACCCGCGCGCCGCTGTCGCCGATGCCGTTGCCGGCGGAGGCGACAAGACGCAATGCCGGGGCCTCGCCCGGGATCGGGGGTTCGACAACGCTCGCCGCCTGCTGGGCGTGCTCGATCTCGACGATTTGGGCGCGCAGGCTCGTCACCTCCCCGATCAGCCCGTTCAGCGCCCGCGCGATCGGATCGGGGATGTCGCCGCACACCGCATAAGGCTGGAACGCGGGCCGCGGCTCCGCTGCGGCGCTGCGCCGGGCGACCTGACGCGCCGGATTGCCGACCATGGTCGCGCCTTCGGGTACTTCGCGCAGCACCACGGCGGCCGCGCCGATGCGGGCCCCGTCGCCGATGCGGAATGGCCCCAGCACCTGCGCCCCGGAGCCGACGATGACGCCGTTGCCGAGGGTCGGGTGGCGCTTTTGCCCGCGCGTCAACGAGGTGCCGCCGAGGGTGACGCCCTGGTAGAGGGTGCAGTCGTCGCCGATCTCGGCGGTCTCGCCGATCACCACGCCCATGCCGTGGTCGATAAACACCCGCCGGCCGATCCGCGCACCGGGATGGATTTCGATGCCGGTCAGCACGCGGCCGAGATGCGAGGCGAAGCGCCCGGCGAGCAGCCAGCCGCGCCGCCACAGCCGGTGCGCCACGCGATGCCAAACAAGCGCGTGAAACCCTGGGTAGCATAGCACGACCTCGATCCGCGAGCGGGCGGCCGGGTCGCGCGCCAGGGTCGCGTCAATTTCCTCGCGCAGGTTCTTCCACAACATCGTTATCACTATATTACTGTGGCTGGGGACCGGCGCGCCGCACCCGCTGCACGCAGGGCCACCGACGAGCATATAATTGTCCGACAAAAATGATCAAGAATTGCGGGCGCATAGATAAACCATCGGGGCGCCGTCACCGAGCGGCGCGCTCGGATATCACCTGGAACCACGATGCCTGAGGTAATCATCAACGGGCCGGAAGGCCGGATCGAAGCGCGCTATCATCACGGCCGGGGCCCCACCTCGGGGATGGCGCTCGTGCTGCACCCGCATCCGCAGCACGGCGGGACGATGAACAACAAGCTCGTCTACGCCCTCTATCAGACATTCGTGCGCCACGGCTTTTCGACGTTGCGCTTCAATTTCCGCGGCGTCGGGCGCAGCCAGGGCAGCTTTGACCGCGGCGAGGGCGAGCTTTCCGACGCCGCCTCGGCGCTCGACTGGCTGCAAACCTACAACCCCAACGCCGGCACCTGCTGGGTCGCGGGGTTTTCGTTCGGCGCCTGGATCGGCATGCAGCTGTTGATGCGGCGACCCGAGATCGAGAGCTTTGTCTCGGTGGCGCCGCCCGCCAACGTCTACGACTTCACGTTTTTGGCGCCGTGCCCGTCATCGGGGCTGATCCTGCAAGGCGACCAGGACACCGTAGTGCCGGTCGAACTCGGTGCAGAAGCTCGTAACCAAGCTGTCGCACCAGCGCGACATCAAGATCGATTTCCGCAAGATCGCGGGCGCCGACCATTATTTTGCCGATCATCTCGACACGATCACGAGCCATGTCGACGGGTATCTCCGCGACCACATGCGCACCGGCGGCCGACCGGCGGCGACCCCGCAGGGCCGCGGCGTGCGCTAGGCCTTCAGTCGGCAAAGGGGTCGCGGACCAGCACCGTGTCGTCACGCTCCGGGCTCGTCGACAACAATGCCACCGGCGCGCCGATCAGCTCTTCCAGGCGGCGGATGTATTTGATCGCGGTCGCCGGCAGGTCGGCCCAGGAGCGCGCGCCACGGGTGCTCTCGCGCCAGCCTTCGGCGGTCTCGTAGACCGGCTGGATCTCGGCCTGGGCCGAGGTGCCGCTTGGCAGATGATCGTAGATCTCGGCGCCGCGGCGATAGGCGGTGCAGAGCTTGACCTCGTCAAAGCCGTCAAGCACGTCGAGCTTGGTCAAGGCGATGCCGTCGATCCCGCCGAGCCGGATCGCCTGCCGCACCATGACGGCATCGAACCAACCGCAGCGCCGCGGCCGTCCGGTCACGACGCCGAACTCGCGCCCGCGGGTGCCGAGGGTGCGGCCGATCTCGTCCGACAGCTCGGTCGGGAACGGTCCGCTGCCGACGCGGGTCGTGTAGGCCTTGGTGATGCCGAGAACATAGCCGACCGCACCGGGCGCCATGCCCGACCCCGCCGCCGCCTGGCCCGCCAGAGTGTTCGACGAGGTGACAAACGGATAGGTGCCGTGGTCGACGTCGAGCATCGCGCCCTGCGCGCCCTCGAACAGGATGCGGCGGCCGTTGCGCCGGGCGTCGTCGAGCAACCGCCACACCTGGCCGGCGTAGGGCAGGATTTGCGGTGCGACGGCGCGCAATTTGGCGACGAGGTCGCCGCGGTCGATCTCGGGCTCGTCGAGCCCGCGCAGCAGCGCGTTGTGGTGCAGCAATAGCGGTTCGAGACGCGCCTCCAGCGCCTGGGGGTCGGCCAGGTCGCACACCCTGAGCGCGCGCCGGCCGACCTTGTCCTCATAGGCGGGGCCGATGCCGCGGCCGGTCGTGCCGATGCGGCCGGCGCCGCTGCGCGCCTCGCGGGCGCGGTCGAGCGCGCCATGCGACGGCAGGATCAGCGCCGCGTTGTCGGCGAGCTTCAGGTTTTCCGGGGTGACCGCGACGCCCTTTTTGCGGATCGCCGCGATTTCGTCGACCAATGCCCAGGGGTCGACGACGACGCCGTTGCCGATGATCGACAATTTGCCGGGCCGGACCACGCCCGACGGCAACAGGCTGAGCTTGTACTCGACATCGCCGATGACAAGGGTGTGGCCGGCATTGTGGCCGCCCTGAAAGCGGACCACGACATCGGCGCGTTGCGACAGCCAGTCGACGATCTTGCCCTTGCCTTCGTCGCCCCACTGGGCGCCGACGACGGCAACATTGGCCATGAGGTCCTCCTTCAGCCGAGCGCGTGCGGCGCGCCGCTTTCGAGGATATGGGTGCAGCCAAGGCGGCGCGCTTCCGCCCCCCAGTCGGCCGCGGGTTCGAGGGCCGCGACGGTGACCCAGCCGGTCGCGCGCAACCTTGCGGCGTCGGCGCGCGCGGTGCCGAGCGGCAGTAGCAGGCGGCGCGGCGCGGCCCCGTCGGGTGCGGCGGCGTCGGGCAAGGTGCGCAGCAACGTGTCGGTGTCGAGCGTAAAGCCGGTCGCCGGCTCGGGTGCTGCCGGGTCGCCCGCCTGATAGCGGCCGCCGCGGCCCAATTCGGCGCTCGACCCATTCGCCGCGGACCTCCCGGCGAAAAAGGTGAAGCTGATCCCCGAATGATACTCGAAGCCGCGGTTTTCGACCGGGTCGACCGTGACCTTGAGATCGGGCGCGGCCTCTGCGAGCCCGTCGAGCACGGCGCCGAGCCGGGTCCGCTCAACCCTTGCGCCAGGCGGCAAGTCGAGCCGGTCGAGCGCTGCCAGCGCCGCCTTGGCCGGCCCCGCCGCGGCCAGCAGCCGGCCCAGGAGCTCGCCGGCAGCGCCGGCAGTCGCGGCGACCGCGGCCGCGTCCTTGTGATCGAGGGCAGCGCGCAACGCCGCGGCGCGCTCGCCCGCAAGGCCATAGGCTGCGGCCACCGCCGGCACCAGGGTGGGCAAGGTCAGGTCGACCGACAGATGGGGAACGCCGAGCGCCGCCAGCCCCTCGCCGGCGACGGCGATCGCTTCGACATCGGCCGACGGTCCGGCGGCGCCGATCAGCTCGGCGCCGACCTGGCCGATCTGACGCTCGGGCCGGATCTCCGAGCCGGTGACCCGCAACACCTGGCCGGCATAGCTTAAGCGCAACGGCCGCGCGGCATTGCCGAGCCGGGTTGCAGCGATGCGCGCGATTTGCGGCGTCATGTCGGCGCGTACGCCGACCATGCGGTGCGAGCCCGGGTCCATGGTTCGGAAGGTCGCGGTCGCCATCGCCGCGCCGGCGCCGGAAAACAGCGTCTCCTCGAATTCGACAAGCGGCGGCTTGACCCGGTGGTAGCCATGCCGGGCGAGGGTCGCCATCAGCCCGGCCACGACCTGCGCCTCGGCCTCCGCCTCGGGCGGCAACAGGTCGCGCATGCCGGTCGGCAGCAACGCAGGATGCGGCGCGTCGTTCATCGCGACAGTTTGCACCAGCCGGGCGCAAAGGACATCGGGAAAGCAACGAGGATTGCTTCTCCGCGGTTCGGATCGGGTTGAGGAGCCCTCGAACAAATTGGCGCGGCGTCATTGCGAGGAGCGTAGCGACGAAGCAATCCCAACCGGACTACGCTCAGCGGCCCGAGATTGCTTCGCGGAGCCTGTCCTCGGGCGGTGCCGTGCGCCGACCCGGGGGCTCGCAATGACTCCTCAGGGGCCGGCAGCTCGATCTGGTGGAAAAGCAATCTAGAACCGCAGCGCCTTGACCTGGATCACGTTCGGCAGACCGCGCACCGTCTCGAGGATCGCTGCGGACAGCGGCTGGTCGACCTCGACAAGGCAGATTGCGTTTTGCCCCGGTGCGGTGCGGCCGAGATGGAAGGTTGCGATGTTGACCGCAGCCGCCCCCATGGTTTGGCCGAGCGCCCCGATAAAGCCCGGTTTGTCGAGGTTGCGCACAAACAGCATGTTGCCGCCGAGCTCGGCTTCGAGCGGGATGCCCTCGACCGAGACGAGGCGCGGCTTGTCGCCGCCAAAGAGCGTGCCGGCGACCTCGCGCGGGCGGCGCTCGGCGGCGGGACCGTTCGGCGTCACGACGACCCGGATCAGGGTCTGGTAGTCGCCGGGCTCGGCCCGCCGGGTTTCGCTGACGCGGATGTCGCGGTCGCGGCAGATCACCGCCGCGTTGACCATGTTGACGCTGGCGAGCTGCGGCGCCAGCAGCGCCGTCAGGACGATCGCGGTCAGCGGCTTGACGTTCAGCTCGGCGATGGCACCCTCGTATTCGACCGCGACGGCGGTGATCCCGCTCTCGGTCAGCTGGCCGGCAAAGCTGCCGAGCTGCTCGGCGAGATCGATGTAGGGCCGGATCCGCTTCGCGTCCTCGGCGCTCAACGACGGCATGTTGACCGCGTTCGACACCGCACCGGTCAGCAGGAAATCGGCCATCTGCTCGGCGACCTGCACCGCGACGTTTTCCTGCGCCTCGGTTGTGGCGGCGCCGAGGTGGGGGGTCGCGACGACGTTGTCGCGGCCAAAGAGCGGGTTTTTGCGCGCCGGCTCCTCGACAAAGACGTCGACCGCCGCACCGGCGATGTGGCCGCTGTCGAGGGCGGCGGCGAGGTCCTCCTCGACGACGAGCCCGCCGCGCGCGCAGTTCACCAGCCGGGCGCCGCGCTTCATCTTGGCGAGTGCCGCGGCGTCGATGATGTTTTTGGTCGCGTCGGTCAAGGGCGTGTGCAGGGTGACAAAATCAGCCGCAGCCAACAACTCGTCGAGCGCCACCTTCTCGACGCCGAGGTCGATCGCGCGCTCAGTCGACAGGAACGGGTCGTAGGCGACGACCTTCATGCGCAGCCCCAAGGCGCGCACCGCGACCATGGCGCCGACATTGCCGCAGCCGACGACCCCCAAGGTCTTGCCGGTCAGCTCGACACCCATAAACCGCGACTTCTCCCATTTGCCGGCCTGGGTCGAGCGGTCGGCGGCGGGGATCTCCCGGCACAACGCGAACAGCATCGCGATCGCATGCTCCGCGGCGGTCGTCGAGTTGCCGTAGGGCGTGTTCATGACGACGATGCCGCGCCCGGTTGCCGCCGCCACGTCGATATTGTCGACGCCGATGCCGGCGCGGCCGATGATCTGGAGCGCCGGGGCATGGGCGAGAAGCTCGGCCGTGACCTTGGTTGCCGAGCGCACGGCGAGACCGTCATAGCCGCCGATCCGCGCCTTGAGCTCGTCGGCGGTGATGCCCGGCAGCATGTCGACCTCGATCCCCCGCGCCGCCAAAATCTCCGCCGCGCGCGGGCTCAGATCATCGGAAATCAAAACCTTCGGCATGGGTGCTCCGATCTTGTGGGGAGACGCACGACCGCGTCACCGAGAGCGCGGACGCGACTCAGATATCCCTTTATCCGGTTCAATGAGCCGGCCGGGTGTCACGGAACGTCGCTAGGCAGAATTTATCAGCGTCTCCAGTAATTCCGAGCCGCCCTCAATGGTTTCGTCACCAAAAAAGCGCGAAATTTCGATGTGGTTATCTTCAAAAACATCGACCTCGACCCGCTGTCCGACCATCGTCACCGACAACCGGATCGAATCCGGGCGCGTGCGTTCAATGGAATAGTGCAGCCCGGCGTCTTCGAGCATGCGCATCGTCCTGAATACGGCAGACGACATTTCAGTCTCCTGTGCTGCGCGCAAAACAATCACTTGCGAAAGCGCCGGTCGAGCAACAATTTTCTTGCCGTCTGCGCCGCTCTGCTCCCCCTTTTGGCGGCCTCCAAAACATCTTCGACGGCCATGTCTAAAAATTCGGCTGGAAAAACCCGCAACACGCTGGCCTTGCAGTTCCGTCCGATAAATTGCCGGCAGGTTTGCGGCCCGCGAGAGGTCGGCACGCCGTCATCTAAGCGGCTTTCGCCGCCGCGCGCTGCTCGTCCCAGGCCCAGTCGAGCCACGGCGTCAGGGCTTCGACATCTTCGGCCTCGACCGTGGCGCCGGTCCAGATGCGGATGCCGGGCGGCGAGGCGCGGTGGCTCGCGATGTCGTAGGCGGCGTGCTCTTTTTCGAGCCGCGCCGTCATCGTGCGGACAAACTGAAAGCGGTCATCGGGCGACAGCGCCAAAAACCACGGCTCCGTAATCTTGAGCTGCGGCGAGGTGCAGGAGACCGTCGCCGGGTCCTCCGCCAAAAATTCGATCCACGGGGCGCGCTCGGCCCAAGCGGCCAACACCGAGAGGTTCTTTTCCGAACGTGCGACGAGCCCCTCGAGACCGCCGACCGACTCCGCCCATTCGAGCGAGTTCGAGCGCGTCCTCGACGCACAGCATCGACGGCGTGTTGATCGTCTCGCCCTGAAACACGCCCTTGATCAGCTTGCCCTTTGAGGTCAGCCGGAACAGCTTTGGCAGCGGCCACGGCGGTGTGTAGCTTTCGAGCCGTTCGACCGCGCGCGGCGACAATGCCAGCATGCCGTGCGCCGCCTCGCCGCCAAGCGCCTTTTGCCATGACCAGGTCACGACGTCGAGCCGGTCCCACGGCAGCCGCATCGCGAAGACAGCCGAGGTCGCGTCGCAGATCGCAAGGCCCCGACGGTCGCCGGCAATCCAGTCGCCATCGGGCACCCGCACTCCCGAAGTCGTGCCGTTCCACGGGAACACCACATCGCGCGCCCAGTCGACCTGGCGCAGATCGGGCAGCTCGCCGTAAGGCGCGTGCAATACCCGGACATCGGTCAATTTCAGCTGCTTGACGTCCTCGACCCAGCCCTCGCCAAAATTCTCCCAGGCGAGCATGTCAATGCCGCGAGCGCCCAGCAGCGACCACATCGCGATTTCGATTGCACCCGTGTCCGAGGCGGCGACGACCCCGACCTGCCAGTCGGCCGGGACGCCGAGGATCGCGCGCGAGCGGTCGACGACCTCGACGATCCGCGCCTTGCCGACGCCGGAGCGGTGCGACCGGCCGACCAGCGCCGCGTTGAGCGCGGCCGGCGACCAGCCCGGCCGCTTGGCGCAGGGTCCGGACGAAAAACAGGGGTTACGCGGGCGCCGCGTCGGCTTCATCGCGCCATTCCTTGCTGCATAAGACGGCCGATCGAGGCCGTTTCCCGCGCCGGAACTTATGGACGAGGGCTGACGCCGTCAATGTGGCGACGCAGCAATTTACCTTATATGTTTAAGCCGCTGCCGCGCGGGCATTGAAAATGCCGGCGTGATGCGATCGAGCCGGCCCGCGCCACTCCGGCGCTGGCCAATCCGGGACGCCGGCCGCAGCAAGAGCAACGAGAAGGTGCGTGCCGACACGACCGCCGGTTGCCCGCAGGAGGTAGCGATGAACCCGGAGACGGTGCTGCTTTCGCGGATCCAGTTTGCCTTTACGATCGGCTATCACATCCTCTGGCCGGCCTACTCGATCGGCCTGTCCGGGTTTGTCGTGCTGCTGAACATCCTGTGGCTGCGAACCCGGCGGCCGGTCTATCGCGACCTGCTGCAGTTCTGGATACACCTCTTCGCTCTCGGTTTTGCGATGGGCGTGGTGACCGGCGTCGTCCTCTCCTACGAAATCGGCACCAATTGGAGCGTCTTTGCCGAACAGACGAGCAATGTCATCGGGCCGTTCTTCACCTACGAAGCCCTGACCGCCTTTTTTCTGGAGGCCGGCTTTATTGGGATCATGCTGTTCGGCATGGACCGGGTCAGCGAGGGGCTGCACCTCTTTTCCTGCATCATGGTGGCGCTGGGCGCCTTGTTCAGCGCGTTCTGGATACTCGCAGCCAACAGCTGGATGCAAACCCCGGCCGGGTTCACGATCGCCGGCGGCCGGTTTCAGATCGCCAGCTGGTGGAGCGCGATCTTCAACCCGTCCTTTCCCTATCGTTTCGCGCATATGGTGACCGCAGCCTACATTGCCGGCGACTTTGTCGTGATCGGCGTGCTCGGTTTTCACTTGTGGCGCGGCCGGCATGTCGAATTCGCCAAGCCCGGCTTCTCGCTTGCGATGTGGATCGCGATCATCCTGACCCCGCTGCAGATCTTTCTCGGCGACCTGCATGGACGCAACTCGCTTGCCTACCAGCCGGTCAAGGTTGCCGCGATGGAGGGCGACTGGGAGACGCAGCGCGGCCAGCCGCTCGTCCTCTTCGCGTGGCCCGACATGGCGGCGCAGCGCAACCTCTACGAGGTCGCGATCCCGAAGCTCGGCAGCCTGATCCTGACCCATAGCTGGGACGGCATGGTGACAGGGATCAAATCGGTTCCGCCGGACGAGCAGCCGCCGGTGCCGTTTGTCTTTTTCGCGTTCCGCCTGATGGTCGGGCTCGGCGTCGTCATGTTCCTGATCGCGCTCGGCGGCCTGGTTCTGCGGCTCATGGGGCGGCTTTACGACACGCGCTGGTTTGCGGGGTTGGCGGCGTTTTCGAGCCCGTTTCCGTTCCTCGCCATCTTGAGCGGCTGGACGGTGACCGAGGTCGGGCGGCAGCCTTACATCGTCTATGGGCACCTGCGGACGGCCGATGCGGTTTCGCCGCTGCTGCCGAGCGCGGTCGTGACCTCGCTGTCATTGTTCTTTGTCGCTTACTCGGTGCTGCTTGTAGCGTTCTTTTGGTACGCCACCCGGCTGGTGCTGCGCGGCCCGGCGGTCGGCGAGCCGGCGGAGCGCCCGATGGCGGTGCGGCCCGGCAAGGATTCGGCCCCGGCGGCGAGCCCGGCGGAGTAGATCCGATGACCTACGATCTCCCGTTCCTGTTCGGGATCGCGGTGGCGTTCGGGATCGCGATGTATGTGATCTCCGACGGCTTTGATCTCGGCATCGGCATATTGTTTCTGCTCGCGCCGAGCGATGCCGACCGCGACATCATGATGAACTCGGTGGCGCCGATCTGGGACGGCAACGAAACCTGGCTCGTCCTTGGCGGCACGATGTTGATCGGCGCCTTTCCAGTCGCCTACGCGACGATCCTGCCGGCGCTCTATCTGCCGCTGATGCTGATGCTGTTCGGCCTGATCTTTCGCGGGGTCGCGTTCGAGTACCGGTTTCGCGCCGAGCGGCGGCGGCGCTTATGGGACTGGGCGTTCAGCGCCGGCTCGCTCCTCGCGACGGTTACCCAGGGTCTGGCGCTCGGCGCCTACATCGACGGCCTTGAGGTGGCGAACGGCAGGTTTGTCGGCAGCACCTATGGGTTCTTCAGCGGCTTTGCGGTCGTCACCGGTCTCGGGCTTGTCGCCGGCTATGCATTGCTGGGCGCAACCTGGCTCGTCTTCAAGACCGCCGGCGCCACCCAGCGCTTTGGACGCGCGACGGCGCGGCCGAGCTTGGTGCTCTCGCTCGCTTTCCTGCTGGCGATCAGCATCTGGACGCCGCTGCGGCATGCGGCAGTCGCCGAGCGCTGGTTCGGCGCGCCGCGCATCTATTACCTGTGGCTCCCGCCGGCTTTGGCGATGGCGGCGGCCTACGGCATCTGGCGCACGCTCGACGGCAAGCGCGACGTGGTGCCGTTCCTGCTCGCGATCGCGCTTTTTCTGCTGGCGCTGCTCGGCCTCGGCATCACGTTGTGGCCCTACGCCGTTCCCTATTCGGTGACGCTCTGGCAGGCGGCCTCGTCGACCGCGACGCTCGAGTTCCTCGGCGTCGGCACGGTGGCGATCATTCCGATCATCCTCGTCTATCTCGGCTATGCCCACCGCGTCTTTCGCGGCAAGACCCAGCCCGGGACCGGGTACGGCAATTAGAGTTCTAGTCAAGTGCGGCTTTTCGATCGCGTCGGATCGTCGGTTCCGCGAACAGCTCAAGGTGCGGCTTGCCCGCCGGCAAACCTTTCCCAGCCGGCGCGGCGCAATGCGCAGGCCGGGCAGCCGCCGCAGCCGTAGCCCCATCCGTGCTCCTGGGTGCGGTCGCCGAGATAGCAGCTGTGGGTCTCATGGCGGATCAGCTCGACGAGCGCCGCGCCGCCGAGCTCGCGCGCGAGCTGCCAGGTCGCGGCCTTGTCGCGCCGCATCAGCGGCGTGTGGATCACAAAACGACGGTCCATCCCGAGCGACAGCGTCGCCTGCAGCGCCTTCAGCGTGTCGTCGCGGCAGTCGGGATAGCCCGAGTAATCGGTTTCGCACATGCCGCCGACAAGATGGCGGGCGCCGCGCCGGTAGCCGACCGCTGCCGCCAGCACAAAAAACATCAGGTTGCGGCCGGGGACAAATGTGTTCGGCAGCCCGCTTGCGCCAAACGCGATCGCGGTGTCGCGGGTCAGCGCGGTGTCGCTGATCCGTCCCAGCACCGCGCAGTCGATCAGGTGATCCTCGCCGAGCCGGCCCGCCAGCGCCGGAAACTCACGGCGCAGCCGGGCCAGGACCGCGCTGCGGCAATCGAGCTCGACGCGATGACGCTGGCCATAGTCGAAGCCGATGGTTTCGACCTCGCCAAACTCGGCGAGCGCCCAGGCGAGACAGGTGGCCGAGTCCTGGCCGCCCGAAAACAGCACCAGAGCCTTTTCGGGTCGGCCGGGCGGCACTTCCGGCTTCGGTATTTCGGGTGCTGCGGCGGTCATGCCTGACGAGATAACGCCTGGACCGCCGCCGGACAACAGCGGCGCGCGGAGCGGCCCGCCAGTGTCTGCCCCCCGGCTGCCGTCCGAATCCCCGGCTAGCGCCTGATCAGGCTGGCGACCAGAAATCCAATGGCGAAGGCGACCGCCATGCTGGTCAGCGGGTTGTGCTCCACGGTCTCGGTCATCGTGCCGACGGCGCGGTTGCCCTGCTCGCGGAATTGGTTTGCGACTTCGCGGGCGCGCTCCTGCGCCTCCTGCGCCCAATGCTCGCTGGCCTCGGTCAAATCCTTGATCGAGCGCGACGCCTGGTCGACGACCATGCGCAATTTTTCGATGGCCTCGGCCGCCTGGCCGAAACCGGACGCCGCAGCATTGCCGGCGCCGCCCGACCGGTCCTTGCTTTCCTGTTTTTCCGCCATGACCACTTTCCCTCAATGATCGCAGAAGAAATCAACCACTTAGAAAACACCGGGACGGTCGAATCGCTCCCTTTGCCCTATTCGGCCCCGCCGCCGGGCCGCCGCGGCGCGGGCGCGGCCGGACGCGGTCAACCGGAACCTCGCGATCGGTCATCCCCGCGCCGGCGCGGTCAAAGCCCCAGATCGGAAAGGCCCGGATGACCGTCGGGCCGCCGCCCCAGCGGCCAACGGTATTTTCGCTCCGCCTCGCCGATCGGCAAATCGTTGATCGAGGCAAAGCGCCGCCGCATGACGCCCGCCGCGTCGAATTCCCAGTTTTCGTTGCCGTAGGAGCGGAACCAGCTGGCGCTGTCGTCATGCCACTCATAGGCGAACCGCACCGCGATGCGGTCGTCGGCAAAGGTCCACAGCTCCTTGATCAGCCGGTAGTCGAGCTCCCTATTCCATTTGCGGGTCAGAAAGGCGACGATCGCGGCGCGCCCGTCGACGAACTCCGCCCGGTTGCGCCACCGGCTGTCCTCGCTGTAGGCCAGCGCCACCCGCTGCGGGTCGCGGCTGTTCCACGCGTCTTCCGCCAACCTGACCTTGGCGAGCGCACTCTCGCGCGTGAACGGCGGCACCGGAGCAGCCATCGAAAACCACCTCCCTCGGGGCGCCCAGCGGCCCTCCCCGCGACATGCCGCGGTCACCCGGCCGCCGGGCCTCGATTTTACCTGCGCCTCGCGCAACGGCAGCGGCAAATTCCCGTCGAACCGGGAAACATCCTCGAATTCTTCGTCCCAACGCCTTCCATAAGCCAAATCCATATACGGATCAAAGCATTGTGCCGAATACCAGGACCGGTGGAACCGGGAATTTTTTGCGACAAACGGGAACACTTTTCACTTAACCGGGGAACTACCGGAATTTTCGGGACGGGCCACCGGTGCCCTCCCACGCATCCCAAGCATTGCACACGAATTTGGCGATATTGCGGATGCGCCAAATTGATCGGCCCGCCCGCGGCCTGAGGGCCGGAATCTCCGCCCCGTGTGCAAGCGCACTCTGGGGACGCGCTCGGGGTCGCGCAGACGGTATGAGCGCAAGATGTTCTTTAGGCGGCCGTCAGCCGCTCCATTTCCTGGGCAAACTCGAAGCGCAGCTGCGCGGCCTCGTCGTCCGGCAGCCAGTTGGCCATATTGGGGAACACGATCTGCCACATGCGAGCATCCCGCTCCGACCACGGCATCTTTTCAGCCGAGCGCGCTTTTTCGAGCAATGCCGCGAGCCGCTGACGAACCTTCTCCGGGTCGGGCAAATAGTGGCGAGCTGGTGCTTGCAGGCGGTCGTCGCCAGAACCGAACAGGCTGCCCTGCGCCGGACCGTGCCCGAACAAGTCGACTTCGCCCGCCATCGTCGCATTATCCTCCGATTGATGCGCGCCGTTCGGGGGACGGTACAGTGCCGCGCGCGGCAACGTTTCGCGCAGCGTCGCCTCCAGGACGATATCGGCTTCGGCAAAGCGGTCAATCAGCTCCGCAATTCGCGAGCAGATGTCCCGCAATTCGCGGACGAGACTCGAAGATCTGCAGGCAAGCCGACACGCAACTCGATCCAACGCGGCACGAGGCGATAGCCGCTGACCGAAAAGCTCCAGACCGCCGCCGGGATCCCTTTAATTCGCCCCGCACCGATGCGGCGCATTTCCTGTCCAGCCTCTTCCGCTCAACCCACCCCACCGCCCTTCGGATGGTTGTGTCCCGAGCGCGCAGTGACCCCGGACGACTGGTGGCGGCGTATCCAAAAGATTGTCGTAGACAGTTGTTCTATTTTTGTTCTAAGATTGGCAGAGAAAACGAGAACACATGCCGATTCTCACCCGAAGGCATCTCCTCGTGAGTGCGAGCGTTCCGGATCGAATTGATTTGTAAGGGTGACGAGGCTGAGATTGTCAATGACTGCTCACGAAACGACCCTACGGCTCATTACTTTTGCGGGAGCAGGCATGGCGAGGAGCAGGCGTTCCGTCCAATCGCCCGGTCTCATCAGCAAGGTCTACGTCCCGATCCTGCTCGACATCTTCAATGCGCGCTACCGGCAGGGCGCTTCGACTGTCATCTTCTCGCTTGACGACATCCGCAACGCAGCCGACCGACTAAACCTCGAGGCCCGCAATCCGGCGGATGTCGTCTACCGTATGCGATCCCGGACGCTGCTCCCGAAGGAAATCCTAGATAAAGGCTTCTTCGTCCTCCGTTCAATCGGTCGCGGTCAATACCAATTCGAGAAGGCTTCCAGCACGATTTTCGAGCCTGCCGACAATGAGATCACGGATGCAATCAACCTCACGCCGCTGCCAGTAAGGCGACTATTGCCAGAAACGATGGCCGCGATGGACGAGCAGGCTGCGCTCACAATCGCCAGCTATTGCAAGCTGTTCGATCATTTCACGGGCCTGAAGATATACCGGCTGAGGAGCCATTTCCGAAAGAGCGTTCCCGGCATCGGACAAGCGGAATTGGATGCTATCGATGTCGGTGTCGCACTAAGCGACGACGAAATACCGATTGTCTTTCCGATCGAGGCGAAAGCGGCCGCTGACGCGCTGAACCGCGTGCAGATATTTAACATGATTCAATATTGCCGAAATTTTCTTAGGGATATGACAATCCGTCCACTGGCAATGAAAATCGATTACGACTCTATCATCCATATGATGGAGTTCAACGTGGCCGCTCGCGCGGCGGACCTACGAATTGTCAGGTCGGCAAGCTATCGGCTCACACTTTCCGAGAAGCAACTTGAAATCGTGCGATCAACAAGCTCGTTGCCGGTATGAAAAAGACTCCGGTCGCTATCGAGCTATTCTGCGGCTGCGGGGGCATGTCGACCGGCTTCCTCGATGCCGGTATGGAGATCGCGGCCGGCTTCGATATCGACCGCCGTGCGGTCGAGGCATACCGGTACAATCACGAGTATCGCGGAAGCCGAGGGTACGAAATTGATGTAGGCGCGGTATCAGGAGCGGAGATATTGAGGCTCGCCGAAGTCGACCGCGTCGACGTCCTGCTCGCGGGGCCGCCCTGTCAACCGTTCAGCATCGTCGGCAAGCGACGTGGATGGGAGGACGGACGTGCGACCCTGATTTCGGAATTCGTTCGGTTGGCAAGTGAATTGCGGCCAAAGGCGCTCGTCTTCGAGAACGTGCCCAATCTGACGACGATCGCTGATGGCGAGATTTTTGGCGAGCTATGTCGGGGGCTCCGGCGTCTCGGCTACAGTCTGGATGCCGGTGTCGTAGCGGCAGCGGATTTCGGTGTCCCTCAGACCCGACGACGATTGTTGATGATCGGGATAATGGGTCGAGAAGCTATCGGTCTGCCGTCCTCGACTCGCGGTGCATCTCTACTGGCTCCCCACCTTCGTTCGCACGTCACTGTCGCGGAGGCGATTGGTGATCTTCCAGATGCCGGCGAGTACGGAGAGTGCGGCATCTACAA
Source organism: uncultured Alphaproteobacteria bacterium (assembly GCA_963712825.1). Taxonomy (GTDB): domain Bacteria; phylum Pseudomonadota; class Alphaproteobacteria; order ATCC43930; family CGMCC-115725; genus AP-15. The sequence goes on along the minus strand of CAVQJP010000016.1, from coordinate 318,669 downwards.
CCATGAGCCAACGCTCCACACCCCGGACATGGTCAAGCGCTTGTCATCCCTTCGCCCAGGCGAACGGGAACGGAGTTCGTTTCATGATCGGCTTCGTCCGGATCGGCCGGCCTACACGCTTCGCGCCGGCACGGGAAACTTCTCGCCGCTTAGACCGATTCATTATCGCTACCATCGCGTAATTACCGTGAGAGAGTCTGCGCGCCTGCAAGGGTTCTCCGACGAGTTCGTATGGCCCGACTGGATACCTCGTCTCCAGCAATATCGTCAGGTGGGGAACGCTGTGCCGCCGCCCCTTGCGGCTGCCGCCGCGCGGCATATCTCGGCGAAATTAGGATGGGGTATAGTTCCGTCGAGGACGAAGGGCGACCCGGCAGACCGGGCTCCAGCTATCGTCCTAACGGATGAGGAGCGGCGGCTACGTCGCGAGAGTTGCATCCGCGGGGCGTCGCTCGGCATGCGTCGGCGGGCCTAAAAACTGTATCAGCCGCTCTGCCAGAATCGTCGTGTCACGCAGTTCGCACTGCCACACGATTGCGACCGACCAGCCGAGGTCGGCGATTGCGGCCATGACCTCCGCGTCGCGCTTGCGGTTCCGCGCGAGCTTCGGACCCCAATAGTCCTCATGCGATCTTGGAGGTCGTCCCTTCGGGCAGCCGGCGTGCTGATGCCAGAAGCACCCGTGGATGAAGATGGCCCTGCGACGCGAACGAAAGACAATGTCGGGTCTTCCGGGAAGATCGCGGACGTGCAGACGATAACGGTAGCCAAGCTGACTCAGCAACCGGCGTAAGATGCGCTCCGGACCCGTGTGTTCGCTGGGCACCCGAGCCATCAACCAGCTTCGTCTTGCGGGCAAAATGCGGTCCATGCGCCTGCTTATCGTGGACCACACGGCTTGGGCAACCCTATGCCCCAAGATATAGAGACGCTCCTCGCGCTGGCTGCCGCCGCTGATCTCGCGTCGGCAGCCTCCGGGCAACTGCGAGCGGCGACGGCACGATTGCCATAATCGCATGCCATCATGCGCCCTATCGAGGTGCCCCGCGCGTCGGGTGCAGTGGGCTGGACGGCATGAGGCATGCCTGATATGGGACCGGCAAAAAACAGGCCAAACAGGAGAGGCGCGTAACCGCAGTCGGCGGTTCCGCAAGGGGCGGTCGGGCAACACGGCCAGGATTGGTCAATGCGGCGACGCGGGCGGCGATCTTGCTGCTCGACGGCGAGGCCGAGGCGCTGACGCGCAAGGCGATGGCCGGCGCGGCGGCGCTACGGCTCTGTCTCGACCGCATCATGTTGGGAGGCCGGCTACGAGGCGAGGGTGCTCTCGAAGGGGAGGCCGAGGCCGGCGTGCGGCGCCGTGGCGGCGCTTGGGCGTGGTTCTCGCAGCCGAGGCCGGGCGCCGGTCGGGTCAGGCGAGGACGACGTCGGCGACGAGCTCCTTGCCGCGGGTTTCGGGGCTGACCGACAGCGCCAACAGAAAGCTCAAGAGGCCGCCGATCGTGCCGATCGCCATCGGGAGCGCGAACCCCCAGTGCAGGTTGATCGCGAAATAGGTCACGACCGGTCCGGCAAAGCCGCCCCAGATCGCCCCCTGGTGATAGCAGAACCCGGAGGCGGTGGCGCGCACCTCGGTCGGGAAGCGCTCGGCGAGATAGCTCGGCGCTTGGCTCCAGATGCCGCCGCCGGCAAACCAGCCCTGCAGCCCAAAGAATACGACGATCATCCAGTAGTTGTGGGTGAACAGATAGAGCGGGACGAGCGGGAGCCCGATCAATGCCGGCAGGATCATCGCCCAGCGGCGGCCGATGCGGTCGGCCATCCAGCCCCAGGCGACGCCGGACCCGAACTGCCCGAGGCTGAGCAGCATGACCGGCAAGGCGACCAATGCCGGGCTCAGCCGCAAATCCTTTTGCAGGTATGTGGCGAACATCGCGGTGATCGAATAGGCGACGACAAACGAGCTCGCCATCCACCAGCAGGCGGTCGCGGTGTTGCCGAGGATCGCGGGCTTGAAGATGCTGAACAGCGGGACCTTAACTTCGCGGCCCTCGGCGCGCTGGCGCCGGCGGTTTTCGAGCCACACCTCGGGCTCCTTGACGTAGGTGCGCACATAAATGATCGCCAGGGACGGCAACACGCCGATCATCAACAGACCGCGCCAGCCGATCCAGTTGTAAAGGAAACCGTAAGCCAGGCTCGACAGCAGGGCGCCGAGCCCCCACGACCCTTGCAGCACGCCGGCCATAAAGCCGCGCGAGCGGATCGGCCACTGCTCCATCGCCAATGCCGCGCCGACCGGCCATTCGGCACCCATGCCGATGCCCAATAGCGCCCGGAACAGGAACAGCAGCCCAAAGCTCGGCGCCAATCCGGACAACAGGTTGCACACCGAATACCAGGCGATCGAGATCATCAGCGGCTTTTTGCGCCCCATCCGGTCGGCGAGCCAGCCCGAGACCGTGGCGCCGACGAGCCGCATCCACAGGGTCAGCGCCAGCACCGCCGTCACATCGACCAGCGGCACATGAAACGCCCGCGAGATCGGCAGCATCAGCAACAGGAAGATCGTGAAGTCGAACGAGTTGAGGGTCCAGCCGAGCCACGCCGCGACCCAGGCGTGCCACTGCTCGCGGGTCGGCTCCTTCCACCACGCCACCGGCGCCCGTCCGGCAAGCTGCGCATCCTGGGGTGCAATCGCCATCGCCGACCTCCTGTTCCGAGCCGGATTCAGCAGCGAGCCTTGTGGCTCCGCGCACCGGTCATGCGGTTTTAGTGGCAAGAAGCGTGCCACGCGGCGGCGCGGATGCGCTGACCCGCCGGCCATGCCGCGGCGCTGGGCTCCCGACCGTGCGACCGCGCGTCGAAAGGCTCGGCTGACAGCGCAGAAGCGAGGATCGGCACGTCACCCGGCGTCGCCCGTCGCCGAGCGGCTGCGCCGCGTCCAGGGGTCGATTACCGCGTCGGACGGAGCTGGTCGATGACGAGAATCCGAGCGTTGAACAAGAACCGTGCCGGCGTGCTGAGCAGCATCGCCTCAACACCCGCGTCGGCTTGACGTGTAGCGGCACAGCGATTTGTGGGAAGCGATGAACAGCCCTCGGGAGGGCGCAGATCGACCAGCCCGCGCCGTGCCGACCGGTCCAACACTCCCAAAGTGCCGGTTGCCGCTAAGCCCTGTTGACGCGCGACGGCCACACCGGCGTGATCGTCCATCAGCACCAACTCGACGCCCAGCATGCGTGCAAGGGCGAGAGCTTCGCGTTCGCCGGCGTCGAGCGCGCGCCAGGCCGGATCGTCGACGGCCGAGGAAACGGTCCGCACGTCCAACCATCCCGGCGGCTGAGCCGCCCACGCGCGCACCAGCGGCGGCGCGTCTTGGTCGAGAAGCTCGGATCTAAGTGTCTGACCCGAAATGACACGAACCATTGTAACAGCTTACCGTCGCCCCCGCGAAAGCGGGGTTCCAGGGCGAGCGCCTCAATATTTGCCCCTGGGTTCCCGCTTTCGCGGGAATGACGGCCAACTGGCTGACCATACGGAATTCTTTTCGGGTCATACTCTAACAGCCGCAGGCGCGAACACCCTTTCGAACGGTCGCGGCAGCAATTCGACCGCGCCGATCAGCAGCAGATAATTGAGGGGTCCCGTATCGGCGACGACGAGCCGCATGCGCAGTCAAAAGCCGAGCCGTTGCAGGTCGCGGCGCTCGCGTTCCAAATCGTCGAGGGTGTAAGGCTCAAATACGTCATGCGCTTTCAAAAACTCATCGAGCTTTGACCTCGTGCCAAAGCCCAGCAGCCGGCGCAGCTCGGGTTTGGTCAGATGGCCTCGCCTGTATTCTTCGAGAGCCAGCGCTTCGAGCGCGCGCCGCTCGATCTCGCCGGCGGTGCCGATGCGCCCGGCCAGATCGTCGGGAATGCAGACAGTGATTTCCATCCGTCAATACCGCGCGTTGCCGGGGGTGCGGGGGAAGGGGATGGCGTCGCGGACGTTGGCGAGGCCGGTCGTGTAGGCGAGGGTGCGCTCAAAGCCGAGGCCAAAGCCGGCATGCGGCACGGTGCCGTAGCGGCGCAGATCGCGGTACCAGGCGTAGTGCTCGCGGTCGACGCTGCACTCGGCCATGCGCGCGTCGAGCATTTCGAGGCGCTCCTCGCGCTGGCTGCCGCCGATGATTTCGCCGATCCCCGGCGCCAAAACGTCCATCGCCGCGACGGTCCGGCCGTCGTCGTTGACCCGCATGTAAAAGGCTTTGATGGCCTTTGGGTAGTTCATCACGATGACGGGCTTTTTCGCGTATTGCTCGGTCAGGTAGCGCTCGTGCTCCGACTGCAGGTCGATGCCCCACTTGACCGGGAATTCGAATTTCTGCCCCTTCGCGCGCTCGAGCACGGCGATCGCCTCGCCGTAATCCATGCGCAGGAATTCCGAGCCGACGATCCCCTCCAATTTCGCCACCAGCCCTTTTTCGATGCGCTGGTCAAAGAAGGCGAGATCTTCCTCCCGCTCCTTCAGCAGCGCCGCGAATGTGTATTTGAGCAGCGCTTCGGCGAGGCTCGCGTTGTCGCCGAGGTCGGCGAATGCGATCTCGGGCTCGATCATCCAGAATTCGGCGAGGTGGCGGCTGGTGTTCGAGTTCTCGGCGCGAAAGGTCGGCCCAAACGTGTAGACCTTGGTCAGCGCCAGACAGTAGGCCTCGACGTTGAGCTGCCCGGAGACTGTCAGAAACGCCTCGCGGCCAAAAAAATCCTGTGCGAAGTCGATTCGGCCCGCTTGGGTGCGCGGCAAATTGGCGAGATCGAGGGTCGACACCCGGAACAACGCGCCCGCACCCTCGGCGTCGGACGCGGTGATGATCGGCGTGTTGACCCAGAAAAAGCCGTTCTCGTCAAAAAAGCGGTGGATCGCCTTGGCGAGGCTGTGGCGGACCCGCGTCGCCGCCCCGATGACGTTGGTGCGGGGCCGCAGATGGGCGACCTCGCGCAGATACTCAAGGGTGTGCGGCTTGGGCTGGATCGGATAGGTCTCCGGGTCGTCGACCCAGCCGACCACCTCGATCGCATCTGCCTGCATCTCGAAGGGCTGCCCCTTGGCCGGCGAGGGCACGACCCTTCCGGTCGCCGCGACGGCACAACCGGCGGTCAGCCGCAGCACCTCGCCCTCATAATTGGGCAGGGTGCTCGGCGCCACGATTTGCAGCGGGTGAAACGACGACCCGTCGGAGACGTGGACAAACGAGATGCCGGCCTTCGAGTTGCGCCGGGTGCGGACCCACCCCTTGACCGCGACCGGCATGTCATGTGGCGCCGCGCCGGCGAGGATCGCGCGCACGCTGAGCGCTGTCTTGTCCATCGGCCGAGACCCCTCACGCGGCTCTGGCGGAGGCTGGGGCGCTCGCGCGGGCGGCGGCGAGGATCATCTCCGCACCCTTTTCGGCGATCATGATGACGGTCGCGTTGGTGTTGCCGGAGACGACGGCCGGCATCACCGAGGCGTCGATCACGCGCAGCCCGTCGGTGCCGTGGACGCGCAGCTCGGTGTCGACGACGGCGCGCTCCTGCGTCCCCATCATGCAGGTCGAGGTCGGGTGAAAGGTCGTGCTTGCGGTTTGCGCGATGTGGTCGAGCCATTCCTCGTCGGTTTGCGTCGCCGGTCCGGGCAGAAATTCGCCGGTCGCGACAGCCGCCATCGCCGGGCTCTCGAACACCTTGCGGGCGACGCGCAGACCCGCGACCAGCGTGTCCTTGTCGGCCTGGGTCGAGAGATAGTTGGGCTGGATCGCCGGCGGGATCGCCGGATAGGGCGAGCGGATGCGCAGCCAGCCGCGGCTTTCCGGCCGACACGGGATGCAGGTCAGCTGGCAGCCGGGGAAATCGTGCATTGCCTCGCCCGGCTTGACAAAGCTGCCGGCGAGAAACTGGTACTGCACATCGGGCGAGTCGAGGCCCGGGCGGGTGCGCACAAAGAGGCCGATCGGGGCCGCTCCCATCATCAAGGCGCCACGGCGGCCGAATGCCCATTCGAGCCCGGCGCGGGCCTGCAGCCGCCAGTCGCGCGAAATCTCGTTCAACGTGTTGGCGCGGCGCACCCGGTAGACGACGCGCGAATTCAGGTGATCTTGCAGATTCTCGCCGACCCCCGGCAAATCGTGCACGACCGGAATGCCGAGGCTGCGCAGCAATTCGCCGGGCCCGACCCCCGACAATTGCAGAAGCTGCGGCGAGTTGATCGAGCCGCCGGCGAGGATGATCTCGCCGCGAGCCCGGACCTGGTGGACGACGCCGCCCTGGGCGTATTCGAGACCGACGGCACGGCGGCCCTCGAACAGCACGCGCTGCGCGTAGGCGCGGATTTCGACCTTGAGGTTCGGCCGCTTCAGCGCCGGGCGCAGATAGGCGACGGCAGCGCTGCACCGCCGCTTGTTGCGCACCGTGACCTGGAGCGGGCCCGCACCATCCTGCTCGGGACCATTGAAGTCGCGGTTGCGGGGATAGCCCGCCTCGACCGCCGCGGCGATAAAGGCGTCGTGCAATTCGTGCTCGGCGCGCAGGTCGGTCACGTCGAGCGGCCCGCCCGCGCCGTGATGGTCGTCGGCGCCGCGCTCCTGGTTTTCGGCGCGGCGGAAATAGGGCAGCACGTCGTCATACGACCAACCGGCGTTGCCGAGCTGGCGCCACAAATCGAAATCCTGGCGCTGGCCGCGGATGTAAATGAGGCCGTTGATCGAGCTCGACCCGCCCAAGACCTTGCCGCGCGGCCACGGCAGCCGGCGTCCGCCGAGCTCGGACTGCGGCTCGGTCTCGAACTGCCAAGTGATCTTCGGGTGGTAGATGTTGCGGTAGAAGCCGGCCGGGATGTGGATCCACGGGTTCGTGTCCTTGCCGCCGGCTTCGAGCAGCAGAACGCGGGTGCGCGGGTCGGCGCTGAGGCGGTTGGCCAAGACGCAGCCGGCCGAGCCGGCCCCGACGACGATGTAATCGAACTCCGCTTGCTGCTGCATGGCCGTGCCCGCGCCCTGAATTTGCCCGGCCGCCATTCTAGTGCCCCGCCGCGCAAACATCGACCACCTGTTGGCGGCAGTTCGAGCCGGGCAGAGCGCCTAGCTGCGGGGCGCCCTAACGGTCGAGCGCGATGGGCGCGAACCTATGACTTGCCTCGGTAGCTATCGGTTGTCCCGGCGCAAAAGCCCGTGGAAAATTTGTAACCCGGTCATTCCGGGGCGCGGGCATGGCCCGCGAGCCCGGAACCAATGAACCCCGCCAGTAAATATGTTGGAGAACCGCTGTGTTCATAGGTTCCGGGCCTGCCCTTTGGGCATCCCGGAATGATGAGGTGGACGGCCCCTGCTCCCCGGCATCGAGGTGCCATAAGGCGGTCGTGTCAATGCGACCGCATGGAGGAGGCCGTCCGCGATCGAGGTTAGCACGATTGGGTTGGATATCGCGAAACGGGTGTTTCAGGTGCACGGCGTGGATGCGGCCGGCAAAGTCGTGGTGCGCCGCCAGTTGCGACGCAGCGAGGTCGTGCGGTTCTTTGCCAAGCTGGCGCCTTGCCTGGTCGGGCTGGAGGCGGCGCGACGGCGCATTACTGGGGTCGGGAGATCGCGGTGCTCGGCCATTGCGTGCGATTGATGCCGCCGACGCGGGTCAAGCCCTACAGCCTGCCCCGGCGAAGGCCGGGGTCAAATGGGGCCGCAAGAACGACATGGTCGATGCGGCGGCCTGTTGCGAGGCGGTGAGCCGGCCGAGCATGCAATTTGTGCCGCTGAAAAGCGTGCCCGACCAGGCCGCGCTGATGACCCATCGCGCCCGCCAGCTGCTGGTCGAGCAGCGCACCCGGCTCGCCAACGCGATCCGCGGCCATCTGGCCGAGCTGGGGATCATCGCCCAGAAAGGGCAGGCCGGGTTTGCCGCGCTGCTGGTGATGATCGAGCGTCTGGAAGACCCGCATCTGCCGGCCGAGATCCGCCCGGTTCTCGCGGTCCTGGCCGAGCAGTGGCGCAGCCTTGGCCCGCAGATTGCCGTACTCGAGCGCCAGATCCTGACCTGGCACAACAGCAATGCCGACAGCCGGCGGCTCGCCACGATCCCGCAATTCGGGCCGATTGTGTCGAGCGCGCTCGTCGCCACCGCCGGCGACGCCACGCGGTTCAAGAGTGGGCGGCAGTTCGCCGCCTGGCTTGGGCTGGTGCCAGCGCAGAACTCGACCGGCGGCAAGGAGCGGCTCGGCGGCATCACCAAATCGGGCGACCGCTATCTGCGCCAGCTCCTGGTGATCGCGGCGACGGGGTTGGTCCATCGGGCGCGGGCCAAACCCGAGATCGCGCCCTGGTTCGCCCAGCTGCTTGGCAGAATGCCGGTGCGCAAGGCGACCGTGGCGCTCGCCAACAAAATGGCCCGCATCGCTTGGGCGCTGCTGGCCAAACAAACCGCCTACCGCGCGCCGCCGTCGATCGCAACCGAGACCGTCCGGGCAGCTTGATTGCAGCGACCGCCACAGACAACCCAATGCGAGGGCGATGGATCGTGATGAGCACCGATCGGTCGAGCCGAGGATCGGACCAGCCCGCAATGTCATTGAGCTTCAAGCTCGTCGGAATGATTACGGGAGCCAATCCGCGGACTTCATCAGGGCCAGCGGCCAAGCGTGCCGCGCTCACAGAGCCTGCCCTCGCGAAGGCGGGGGCCGGACACATGACCGCACCCGAACCGATGCGCCATCCGTTTTTTTCCCTTGCACCGCAGGGGTCGTCCACACATGACCGGTTTGCCGTGGAGCAAGTCGCTCACAGCCTCCGCAGGCCGGGACCTATCCAGATATCCGCGAACACCTTCGCCGGGGTGACGGCAAATCAGGTTGCTGTCCATCACAGATATCCGCTACGTCTCCGGGCTTCCTTGGGCGCCGGCCCCGGCGCGCCGCAGCGCCGCCGGCTCAAGGCCGAACAGCTCGCGCGGGTGGCGCCAGCGCGCGCCGCTCTGCGCCGACACCAGCGCAAAGACCTCTTCCATGGTTTGCCAGGCCGCGGCACCCATCGCGCGATGATGCGTCAGAATCCCGATCGGGGCCCGCGGCTCCAGCCCCGCCGCCATCAGGATATCGTTCAGCTTCGCGATCAGCAGCGCCGGCTCGCGTATCGAAGGCGGGTCGGTCCAGTCAAGCACGCTCAGATCGATGTCGACGCAGCGCAGGTGGGGCCGGTCGGCCAGCGCCGCCGGCCCGCCCGATGCCGAAAACCCCGAAAACATCTCCTCGACCAGGATGTCGGCATAGCACGGCAAAAAACGGTTCCACGGCGGCACAAACACCGCCGCGTGGTGGCGCCCAAAGGCCTCTGCCATGAGGCGGCGGCCGCCGGCGATGTCGGCGCGCACCAGGGCCATGTCGCGCGCCTCGCCGAACTCGCTTTTCGGCGCGCCGGCGGGCTCGTGGCTGACATGGGCGTAGCCGTGCTGGCACACGGTTATCTCGGGAAGCCCGGCGACGACGGCGCCGATACCCGGCCGCAGCCGCGCCGGGATCGCGGCGACAAGCGGAGAGACGCCGGTCGACCGCACGAGGCGGGCCAGATGGCGAAACCCGTCGCAGTCGTCGGCGAGGTCGTCGTCGCGCCACCAGAACTCGGTCGCCACACCGGCGTCGCAGCGCCGGGCCAGGTATTCGCGAAACCGCTCGACGGGCGCGATGCCGGGGTCGACCGGGTCGGCGGCGGGCGGCCTGGGGGCGAGCTGCCCGGGGGCGAGCGGGTCAGTGGCCGGATCGGCGGCGGCGCTCGGCCTCTCCGACGGCCTGCGGTGCCGCCCGAAGAGGCGCCGGCAGACGCGCGCCCAAGGGGCGGTTTCGTCCGACCCGTCAGGCGTCATTCATCAGCGCCCGCATTTGGCCGACGGCGGCGGCGAGAGCCGCGGTCGCAGCCTTGCCTTTCGCGAAAAAGTGGAAATCCGTCGCAACCCCGGTCGCGGCGTCGCTCTCGCTCAGCACGACACAGCTCCCCCCCAGCCGGCTCAGCTCGAAATAGCCCGCGAGGTCGCGCCCGAACAGGTGGAAGTAGCCCTGTCCGCGGCCGTACTCGCCCTGCTCCACCCCATAGTCGATGGTCACGTCGCGGCCCTCGGCATGCGAAAAGCCGATCTGGAGAATGCCGTCGGGCGCCAGGATGCGCATCAATTCGGCAAACGCGGTCTTCGCGTCGGGGATGAATTCGAGCACCATGTTCAGGCTGACAAAGTCGTAGCTGGCGTCGGCGCGGTCGAGACGGGTCAAATCGAGGCTGTTGGCGCCGTTATAGACCGAGACCTCAAAGCTGCGGAACCATTCCGGGCGCAATGACGGGTCGCGGCTGAACTGCAGACCGCGCCGCCAGCTCAGCGCTGCCGCCGGCAGCCATTCCATCAGCCGGCGCAGCGCGCGGTGGCGCTCGAGCGCGTCGCACCCCTCGCAGCGCGGCGGCTTGCCGCTTGCCGCGAGCCGCCCCCCCGGCCCTGCCGCAAACGCCGTGCCCCCGCAGATGTCGCAGCTCCCGTCCGCCGGCCGAAACAGCATCCGCAGTATTCTCGCGAACCTACGCAGTCACATACGTATCATGCGTCAGGCGCCATCGAAGGCCAGAGCCGCGTCGCCAAGGGACGAATCTTGGCAAAACCTCCAAACCCACCTACCCTCTGCCGCCGGCGGCAAGCGGCGGCAGTTCGCCCGACCGCCCTTTTGGCCGACTGCCCTTCGTCGCCGCTCTTTACCAATCGGGGTCTGACGTGAGCTTGTGGAGCGATTTTCTCGACAATCGGAATCGGCCGGTGCACAAATGGAAGCACTATTTCTCCGATATATGAGCGTCATTTCCGTGACTACGTCAACAAGACCGTGACGTTTGTCGAGATCGGCTGCGGACAAGGCGGCTCATTGCAAATGTGGAAGCGATATTTCGGCGCCCATGCGCGAATAATTGGGCTCGACATCAATCCGCGGTGCCGGGATTTCGAGGAAGACCAAATAAAAATTCGTATCGGTCGGCAACAAGATACGGCCTTCTTGAGTAGCATCATTGAAGAATTTGGCGTGTTCCCGACATTGTTCTCGACGACGGGAGCCATATAATGAGCGACGTTTGCTCGTCGTTCAAGTTTCTCTATCCGCGTCTGCCGATTTCGGGAATATACATGGTCGAGGACCTTCATACGGCGTATTGGCCGTCCAAGGAGGGGGCCTCCGACGGCCGGGGACTTTCATCGAGCTGTCGAAGCATCTCGTCGACGAACTGAACGCCGACCACTCGGCGCAGAGTTGCCGCCGACCGAGTTTACCCATACCACCCTCGGGATGCATTTCTATGACAGCGTCATCGTTTTCGAACGCGGCCGTAACACGGCCAAGGCGTCCCTTGCGGTCGATCAGCCGGTACGCGAGCCCGCAAGGCTGACGACATCGTTGCTTCCACCTTGCAGCGCTAATCAGTCTCGCAACGACCGTGCGATGAGCATTAGCCTTTCTGTGCATACGCCACGGCGTAAAGCGACTCTCCCGCTTCGACACAAAGGTCGTCGGCCAGCATCATCGCCCGCAGCAGAGCTTCGTCCTCGACCTCGTCGAAGTTGGCGAGGATGTCGTTCAAGGCCAGCATGTAGACAATGCCACCCGTCAACTTAACCTTCACCTCGGGGAACTGCGAACGCACAGCGGGAAGTATGTTTGAGCTGTCGGCGCATTCGGTGGGATCGGTCTCGACCAATATCTTCACGTCCGGCCGCACTCGGCGCAACGGTACTTGGTTGTCCGGGTGATGAGGGTTCACCAGATAACGCTCAGGCAACGAGGCGCGCACGCGCTCGGCGAAATCGAGCTGGCGCTCGGTATACTGCATCTGGGTCGGGCCGACGAACTCGTTCATAAAAAACACGCCGCCACTCTGCAGCGAGTCCCAGCTCCAATGCACGGCGCTGCGGGCGTCGACCATGTGATGCAAGGCGTCCTTCCAATAAACCAAGTCGTATTTTGGGGTGATGCCGTCCGAGAACGCGTCGGCGACATGGATTTCGATGCGGTCACCGACACCGGCAGCCTTGGCGCGCTCGCGAGCCTGCTCCGCCCGCGCGGACGAAATCTCAAACAGATCGAACGCAGCGACCAGACCCGACTTCGATCAGTCGAATTTCGTGGTAGGCGCCGCCGCAGCCGATCGAAACGCCGCGCTGAAACTGCCGGCCGCCGGCCGTTTCCCGAAGCAGCTCTATGTCCCCCCCGTCGGTCCCCCGCACGGCTTTCCCGCAATAATTACGGTTGATATGGCTGACGATCAGGTGGCTCTCCCACCAGCGGGTGCGCGAGGGCCGCGTATTTTGCCGCGACCAGTGGTTCGAGGCGACCGTCAACTGCTCGCTGGTGAGACTGTTCATTTCTCGAATTCCGCGTCATTGCGTTCGCGTGCGTAAAGCCGGTCGGGTTCGTGCGCTCTCCAACAGACGCAATCGGCGAATATCTACGCCATGACCGGATCCCGATATTTCGCCAGTTCCTGCTGCCGTGCAGCGTTTATCTCTTCGTTACGGAACGGGACGGTCGCCAGATCGGCGGCCTCGCACTCCAGATAGCGGACGCGGTCAAACCGTCCGTTGACCAATCCGTGCCGCGCGAGGGCGGCGAAGACGTCCTCCGGACGCTTGTAAAACGCCAGCGCCGCCGGCGTCGTGATATCTCCGTATTTGTCGACGAGAAGGCCAATGTTGTCATCAACCGCTAAGTTGAAAAACGGCGCCCGGCCGCGGAATGCGGTACAAAAGATGTTGTCTCCCGGCCGACGAGGCAGCATGTAAAACGTGCCCGGCAGATGTGCGACGAGTTCCGTCAGATGGACAGAACTGCCTTGGTCGAACACGATTCTCTCAGCGTTCAGAAGATAATTTAGCTGTTCGTCAATCGTTTTTTCTTCCGGAATGATGCCGACGATGCCCGCTTTCGCCATAACCTCCTCGAAATAGGCCGAGCCAACGATCCCGCCTTGAGCCAATATATGCCGGCGAGAGTAGTAAATGGATTTTGGGCCGGTATATTTCGGAAGACGTTGGCTGATGCGCTTTTGATATGTCTCAAGATAGTCTAAGTAAAACGGCTCGACACCATTCTGATATCGCGACCCTTGCTCGGGGACATCCAATATTTCAAAGACCGTCGGCTCGCGTACGAGGAAAATCTCGATGTCGGGAACCTCCAGCGCCTTCAACACATCCTTCGCCAATAGCGGCACCTCCGCGCTCAACAGGTCTTCGGCGGAGAGCACCCCGCGCAATCCGATCACCCCGGTGAAGACGAAACGATCGTAGCTCATGTCGATCAGCGGCCACAGGCGATGGATGCTTTCGGTCAGAATATGTCCGAAATGATTCCAAACCGGTCCGGCGAACAGAGACCGGCCAGGGACCGGCGGCCCCATCACCCGCTTGCGCGGCTGCGGGCGATCGCGGAAACCGCTCCGCCATGCCATTCGCCCGAACGCATTTGCCTTCTCGGCCTCGATGCCGCCAGAAAAGGCGTTATGTCTGCGCCCTCCTCCGGGTTCGAATACATAGGGTTCGACGCAAACCTCCGACATTGAAACAATCCGTTCTCGGTTTGCCTCGCTGATAGTGGCCGGCAAGGCCGCTTGACTCGCGTCTGCGCCGGGAGCGGCCGTGATGGGCAGCGTGAGTCTGCAGACCGCTCCGCCGCTGACCGCGCTGATGCAAGCGCGGATTGCTCCGTCCTCGCCGCATTCAAAAAAAAGATCGCGGTTATGGCGGAAATCAAAGTAGCTGAGCCGCGAGATCTGTTCCAGGTTGTTGAAGCGCGGGATGCGGCGCTGTGTGTTCGATCGCCAGACCAGGGTTTGACCGTTGCCGCTGCCGACGATGGTTCGATAATCTAGGGTCGGCATGAAGTCGTGTATGTAGCAGACCAGCTTGAAAACATCGCCGTGCCAGGCGAGCCCCTTGTTGCCGGTCTCATGGCGGAACATTAAGGTCCACCTGGAGTCTGTGAGCGTTGAATACACATCGACAGGATGAGTGTCGTCGATTAGCCAGACAGTTCGAGGATGACTATGCACAACGCTGTTGTTAAAGTCGCGCAATGTTTGCTCGAACGTGTGAAGCCCGTCTATAAAATAGATGTCGAATGTTTTGTCGGCAGCTAACAACTCAAAATACTTATCGCTCGAGATTTCGAAAAATTGTGTGTTGTCATTCTCAAAATTCGACCGGGTTGAAGGCAAACTTGGGATCGACTGCGGTGCGGTGGGAGATATCGACGGCGTGAAACGTGACGCCGTTGTTTACCCCGATCTCGATGTAGCGCGTGGCACCGAGACCGCCTGCCAGCTTTTTGATGCGGCGCGCCGACCAATTGGCCGCCGCTCGGAATCCGGTGTCCGCTCCCCGGCCGTTCTCATGCCCGTATCCTTGTTGCGGCGGCCCTTGATCGGGGCCGGCCGGCCCTTATCCGACTTCGCTGCCGAGCATCTTGTCGGGGCACGAGCATGACTGTCCTCGCCCTTGATTGCTCTTGCGATCACCGCCACCACCGGCTTGCCCCTCGCGGATCCGATTTTTAAAAGGATCAGTTGGCGCAAGCGATCATATTCGGCCGAGTGACCCAGCGCTCTTTTCGCCTTTTGTAAAATATCCAATGCCTCTTCATATTTTTGTTGCTCAAACAAATTCCTTATCAGTGCCCATTTGAAATTTTCGACGCCGCCCGGTGATTCGACCGCGAAGCGAAGGTGCTTTTCAGCCTCCGCCCACCTGCCCAGTCGGTTAAGCACGCTGCCGAGAAGCTGATTGTGATCGGCGCTGTCTGGTTCGATGTCGGATGGCTTCGCGGGCTGCTTTGACCGCCTCCTGCAATTGTCCGGTGGCCCGGTAGCTTTCGGCAAGATAGTTCCAGGCAATGGAATTGTTGGGACACAAAGAAACTGCCTGGGAAAGGACGCGTCTGCGCCGCCGCAGTAAATCGGTTGAGCAGAGCGCCGATACCCAACTCCAGAAGGGCGGCCGGATGACGGGGTTGCTCGACGCAAGCGCAGAGCGCGGTTTCAAACGCCTTCTGGTTGTCTCGCAAATCCAACCGCAATGTCAACGCGTCAAGTAGTTTCGGGGGTACACTCCTCCGGATTTCGTCTGCCGGGCCGAACGGAGATACGTTGAAGCGCTTGCGCTGACCGTCAACCAGACGGCGGACATATTCCGATCCGACCCGCGCGTCGCGAACCTGCACCGCGGCGACCGGCACGTTCAAATCATAGCCGCAGGTCCTCGCATAGCGCCGGATTTCGGCGATACCGGCAAAATAGCGGCAATCCTCGGTGGAAAACCAATTTCGCCACCCGCCGGCTCCTTTTGATCGCTCGACGTGCTCAAAAGCCGAAGCAATCGTCGTCTGCGTAGAAATCGGAAACCAAAGCTTGCCGTTGACGGGCTCTATCCCCGGGTCGCAGGCATCCTCGTATTTTGTCAGGACATGATCTTTCATCGAGGCTATAGCGAACCGCAGCCTCTCGAATTGGCGCAGTATCGACCAGGTAAGGGGATAATCGGGGCGCAGCTCTATAAGCCATTCCCAGACCGTTCGCATCGAGACGTTGACGTCATGCGCCTCCAATTGCTGCAGCAATCTATAAAATTCGTTCATCCGGCGATTGTCTAAAAAATCGCGGGCGGTGAACGGGAAATACATTACAGCGCTGATCAACACGTCAAACGGATGGCGAACAAGCACGATGACTGAATCGTAGCCGGCGATATCCTGCTGATCTTTGGCCCAGTTCGGCGAAATATATTTCACGACCAGATTCTGCTCGTCGGGGATAATGTCGAGACTGGGAGGTTCAAAGATCAGCCTGTGATCGGGAAGCCGTGCCAGGACGCTGTAGGCGAGCGCGGTCGACCCAGTTTTGCCGTGCGTATATATCAACAGCCGCATGCGATCCCCTTTGAGCCGGCACGGGTGTGGTTGCAATTTGCAGAGCGCGTCTCCCGCCCATCAATCCCGCATACAGGTAGCATTACGATCGGCTCGACCGGGTTTATCCCCGGTTAAGCGTCATCAACTTGTTCCCCCTAGACTGGCCAGGCAATTATAGTCGAGTGTGTCGACACCGTAGAACGGCGTCACCCGTGGCGCGAAGCTCATTGCCTTCAGAACGACAGCGCGGGCACCGGGATTACTCGGGTCGAGATGGTACCCGATCAGGAACGGCTGCAAAGACCAGTCTCTTCCGTCGACCGTTACGCCGCCGGCGCCGCTAACCGGATGCCGCAAATATTGACTGCTCATTCGCGTAGGGATGGCCGAGCTTCAGGCTGCACCGATGTTGCTCGGTGTTGAGAAAAGTGGTGAAGTAATAGGAATAGTAGTTCAAGCGCCAAGGCAAGGACTGACCCTTTGGGCCGGCGAACTGCATCGGAAGAAAGCCGGCATTCTCGAGGATTTCGGCGGAGAGCAGCAGCGCCCTCAGTGAGGCGAGCGGATATCCGAGCGTCTGAGCCGGGCCGGCGCGATAGCGATCGACGATCTCGCCCGGTGCGACCTGCGGTACCTGAAACGACTTTGCCGGGCGCCGCGGTATTCGCCATGCAGGCGCGGGGCCGGTCGTTGTGCCCGTAGATGTTCTGGTCGACCTGCAAGGTCCAGGGTATGCGCAGCTGACGACCGGCACTCGCGGTGTCGACAAATTCAGCCTCGTTGTCGCGAAAACGGGCGATCGCCAGCATCGCCAATATGTGAATACTCGTGTGATTGCTGTATCGCTGGCAGTCGGCCTAGGCGTGCTCGGCCCAAAAATTGGAGGCCGTCAACAGCAGTCCGTACATCGCGTCGAGAAACCCGTCGAGCGCGGCCCGCTGCGGCGCCGGCAGCGCGTTGGCCGCCGCCAGCAGGTCTTCGGCGTTGACCCAATAGGGCATGCCGCGGCCGATTTGCAGCCCGACATCGAGCTCGCTGGTGAGACTGGTTCGGCCGTTCTCGCAGTATTGCGTCGGCTGGGTGCGCAGCTTGCCGTTGTCGCGAAAGCCGTTCTGCGCCCAGCCGGTCAGGATCGACAACGACAATGCCTGGGCCTTCGTCGCCACGTCCGGCTGGCCGTAGCCGAGATGCAGGCTCGTCAGATAGGCGTAGAGCGCCAGGTCGTTGGCGGCCTTGGCCGCCCCGCCCTGCTCATAGGTCAACTTGTGCAAATAGGTGTTGAGCTCGCACCCGCTGTAGGTCGCGGTATAGTCGGCGCCGTGCCGCAGCTCGTCGGCTACCAGAGCCTGCAACCGCGCCAGCGCCTTGACGGTAATTGCCGTGTGGCCGGTCAGCAAAGCCCGGTACTCGGCCGGGGCGGCAAAGACAAACGGGTGCGGCAGGCTCGCTGCCGACACGTAGCTTCCTTGCAGCGCCGGCGGCGCGGCGGGCGCAGCTTGCGGCTGGCCGAGGGCCACTCCGACGAGGAGCAGCAGAAAAATCCTGGAAATCAGCGTCTTCATAATTCGCATCATGACCGCGAGGAGGGCCGAGTGTGCGGCTTTCCGCCGGCTTGTCAATTCACGATGCCCCCGGCTCCGGTGCACCGCACCCCTTGCGGACCCGTCGTTTGGCGCCGATGCCGCGCCGGCCCGGCCCCGCCGCCGCCGGTTGCCTCGACCGGCCGGCCCCGTCTATCCTGCGTCAACAACAGGACGCACAGGTTGCCCAGATGCCGGATGTTTCCGCTGCCGCAGCGCAAGCCTTTCGCGAGTGCGTCGCCCGGCGGCGGGAGGCGGGGTTGCCGGCGGAATTCTGGTGGCGCGACGACGACCTCGTCGGCAAAAGCGAGAAATTTCGCCGGCTGGGCCAATTGTCGCAGCAGACCGGCATCGTCCCGCTGGTCTCGGTGATCCCGGCGCAGGCCGATGCCGGTCTCGGCGACCTGGTGCGGCAGTTTCCGCAGATCGTCTTTTGCCAGCACGGCTACGGCCACGCCAACCACGAGCCGCCCGCACGCGCCGAAGAGCGAGTTCGGCGCCGGGCGCGGCAGGGCCGCGGTGCAGGCCGACATCGCCGCCGGCCGCGAGCGGATGGACGCGATTTTCGGGCATGACCACGCCGCGGTCTTTGTGGCACCGTGGAACCGCTTCCCGCCCGAATACGCCGCCATCCTCGTCGACGAGCGGTTTTGCGGCTACTCGGGATATCGCGGCGAGGCGTCGGTTGAGAGCGGCGGGAAGCTGCGCTGCGCCGATGTCGACATCGACGTGCTCAACTGGGGCGACCCGCCGAGCGTTCTCGACCCCGAGACGATCGTCGCCCGGCTGACCGACATTCTGGGATCGGCCGAGCCGGGGCGCTCCCGCCCGATCGGCATCCTGACCCATCACCGGGCGATCGCGGCGAAGTCATGGGGGTCGATCGAAGCGGTGTTTGCGCTGATCGCATCGACGCCCGGCGCGCAATGGTGCGATCCTCGCCTGCTCTTCGCCGTCGAGGACCTGCCCGGGTCGTAATTTTTCCGCCGGTTGCAACCCGGCGCGGTTTCCCGGCGCGACGCGGCGATGCGCCGCAATCGATCGCCCCGGATCGGGATTCTGCCGGCCCCACGCCGGCTGCAGTTGACGCCAGCCGGCCGGCACAATAGGACCCGCGGCAGGAATCGAGGCGCTTTGCCCCGCTGACGGCGGCACGTTTCCGCTTGACCCCCCGCGGCGATTTGCGTCAGCTACCGCGGTCTCTGCGCTCGGGGTTGTGCTTTACAGGGGCGAGAGACCCAGGGGAAATGCAGACTCTGCTCATGCCAAATACGGGCCGGCTTGATCGGTTGCAAAAGATGCTCGCAAACGCTGAGAGGGTCATCCGCAATGCACTGAGCGGACGTCGCGGCACTGGCGCCGCCACTGCCGAGGCCGGCCCGCGGGCAATAGGCCGGGAAGACTGGCCGGGCGTGATCGCGCGCTGGCAGTCGGTGCTCGACGGCAGGGGCGCGAACGCCCCGGTCGGCGCTTATCTGTGGCTCGGCCGCGGCCACCGCGCGCTGGGCGAGCTTGGCGCCGCCGAAGCGGTCGTCGGACAAGGGCTCGCGCGCCATCGCAACCATTCCGAATTGATGGCCGAGCATGCCGAGATCGCGATGGCGCAGCGCGACTGGCCGGCGGCAATCGGGCGCTGGCGATTGCTGCTGGAAAAAGCGGGCGCGCGGGCGCCGGCCAGCGTCTATTTGCGGCTGGCGCGGACCCATCGTCTGTCGGGAGATGTCGCGGCCGCGGCGGCGGTCATCGGCGACGGCTCCGCGCGCCACCCGAACCATGCCGGCCTCGCCGCCGAGCATGCTGAAATCGCGATGACGCGGCGCGACTGGCCCGAAGCGATCAAGCGTTGGCAGGCAATGGTGCAGGCCCAGCCGGAAACCGCGCCGGCAACGGTTTACGCGCGGCTGGCGCGGGCGCGCCGCCTTTCCGGCGACCTCCCCGCCGCCGAAACCGCGGTGCAGACGGGTCTGGCACGGCACCGCAATGATCTCGGGCTGGCGGCCGAGCACGCCGAGATCGCAATGGCGCAGCGGTTGTGGCCGGAGGCGATCAGACGCTGGCAGGCGATTGTGGACGCCGGCGGCGGGCGGGCGCCGGCAAGCGCATATCTGCGGCTGGCGCGGGCTCACCGCCTGCACGGCGACTTGGCGGCGGCGGAAACGGCGGTTCGGGACGGTCTTCAGCGGCACCCTCGGGAGGTCGAGCTGGCGGCCGAGCACGCCGAGATCGCGACGGCGCGCGAGGACTGGACCGAGGCGATTGCGCGCTGGCAGACGATCGTCGACACCTTGGGTCCGAGAGCGCCCGCCAGCGCCTATGTGAAGCTCGCCCGCCTGCACCGCTCGCAAGGCGATTACCCGGCCGCGCAAACCGCCGCGCAAGAGGGGCTCAACCGGCACCGCTCCAATGTCGAGCTGGCCGCCGAGCATGCCGAGATCGCAATGGCGGAGCTCGACTGGCCGGAAGCGATCGCGCGCTGGCAGACGATCCTCGACGACCATGGCGCGAGCGCCCCCGCCCACATTCGTCGGCGGCAGCAGGAAGCCGAGCGGCGGCAGGCCGAGAGAGCCGCGCTCGGTTTCTCCGGCCGACGCCCGGCGGCGAACGCGCGGCGCTTCAACACCTCGCCGCGGTGGCGGTCGAGGGTTGACGCCGCCGGTCCAGCCCTGGCCGGTGCGCATCGCGATCCCGCCGCGCCGTCCGGCCCTGCGGCGGACGGTCTTGCGGCGCACGAGGGCGTCGGCGGGCGGAAATCTCCCGCGGGCGCCGATGACGGGCGCCTGTTGAGCCATGACAGCGACGGCGCCTGGCAGAGGGAGCCCGCCCCGCCGCCGCATGGCGGTTCGTTCGGCTCCTTTTATGTGCACTCGATCTGGGTCGTCGCGGATCTCCTCCGCTCGCCGGACGCGACCGTCGTTCCCGAATTGAGCGTCGAGATCGACGGCGCGCGGGCCGGAACCTTGACCCTCGGCACCCTGCCCGACGGCCCCAACGGCAGCTTTGTTTTCCGCCTGCCCACCGAATGCTGCGACGATGCCGAGCATTCGATTTCGGTGTTCGTGCATGCCGAAGGCGGCTTTTATCTGCGCTCGCGCCAGGGCTGGACCACATGGCCGTTCCGGCGGCGGCACAAAGGGACAATCGACTCGTTCGAGGCCGGCATCCTGCACGGCTGGGTCGTCGACCAGCTCGATCCCGATATGGAATGCGAGATCAAGCTGTTTGACGGCACCGTCGAGCTCGGTGTTTTTTATACCGGAATATCGCGCTCCGACGTCAACCGCACCTTTGGCGTGAGCGGCAGGCACGGTTTCGCGATCCCGGTTCCGGCGGACCTCTTTGACGGCAAAAAGCACGATTTGCGGGTGTTCGTCGGCGACGAGGAGGTCGCTCCGAGCGACACCCCACGCCTGCTGGCGCTGCTCGCCCCGGCGGAGCGGCCGGAAGCGGCGGCGCGCTACATCGGCAACGTCGACCAGGCCGATTGCCATCAGCTGCGCGGCTGGGCAAAGGACCGGTCGTCGACCACCCCGGTGCATGTGCGCGTCGAGGTCGACGGGGAGACCGTCGGCGTCGTGCGCGCCGCAAATTTCCGCAACCGGCCGCTGGCTGACGAAAGCCATGGCCATCACGGCTTCCGCCTGACCCTGCCGCGCTCGCTGATGAACGGCCAGCACCGGGAGGTCGGCGTTTTTGTCGTCGAAGGCAACGTCAAGCTCACCGGCGCCGCCAACCAGCCCGTGAGCTTTCCGCTGCGCGCGCTCCCTGTGCCGCGGCTGAGCCGTGAGCCGCTTTTTGATCTCGCCGACAAAACCGTGCGTTTGGCGGCGCCAGGCATCCCGCAGGCGGTCCGCGGGACGGCGTTCGATGCCGCCCGGCAGCGACAGGACGCCGATGCCGCCCGGCAGCGGCAGGACCCCGATGCCGCCCGGCAGCGGCAGGACAACGGACCCGTTGCCGTTTCCGCGATCGTCCTCAACTGGAACGGCGCCGAGCTGCTTGGCTGTTTTCTCGCCTCGCTCGCGCGGCTGGCGTTGCCGGACCTGGAGGTCGTCCTGATCGACCACGGCTCCGAAGACAACAGCCGCGACGTCATCGAATCCTACCGGTCGCGGTTACGGATCAACCCGATCTATCGAAAGGGCAATTTTTCGTTCGCCGAGTCGAACAATCTCGGGGCAAGTGAGGCGCGCGGCGAGCACCTGCTGTTTGTCAACAACGACATCGCCTTTGTGCATGACTGCATCGGGCCGATGCGCGCACAGCTCGACGACCACCCGGAGATCGGGGTTGTCGGGCTCCGGCTGAAGGAGCCGGATTATCATGGCGAGGCGCGGTGGGGGCTGCGCGACCACCATCTCGGCATCGAGTTTGTCACCGAGCCGATCGGCAAGGGGCGCTATCTTTATCAACCGGCGGAAATCTTCGACCTCGGCACGCCCGCGGGCGGTCCCGACGCGGACAAAGCGCAGGAGCGCGTTGCCGTCACCGCGGCGCTCTGCATGGTGCGCAAACCCGACTTCCTCGCGGTAGGCGGTTTTCACACCGGCTATTTCTACGGCTCCGAGGATGTCGACCTCTGCCTCAGCATCAAGCAGGCGCTCGGCAAAAAAACCGTCTGCGTCGGCGACGCATGGGCAATCCACAACCGCAGCGCGACACGGGAACGCAAGATCGCCAGCGCCCGGACCGAAGCAAACCCTTATCAGGACCGCGCCCGGTTGGCCAATCGCAACCTATTAGTGCATCGCTTTGGCCCGACGATACTTTTTCATGCCTTGCGCGAAACCATTGCCGGCAACGGCAAGTGGCGCGAAGCCCCGCCCCGGGTCACCTTTATCGTAACCGCGGCCGACATTCACACCGCGGCCGGGGACTATTTCACGGCGATGGAGCTTGGCGAGGCGTTGCGCGAGGAGTTCGGTTGGGACATCGCGTTTGCGGTGATGAACCAGCACAGCCTTGCCAAGTCCGACCTCGTCGTATTTATGCGCTTTGATTACGCCGTCACCGAATTGAAGGATTTGAACCCCGGAGCGGTGCTGATCGCATGGATCCGCAACCGTGTCGACCAGTGGATCGCCTCCGGTAACCTCGACAAGTATCACGTGATTTTTTGCTCGTCGCAAAAGGCCATCGAGGCGGTGCGCGAGGCGACCGGGCGGCCGGCGTTTCTGCTGCCGATCGCCAGCAACACCGAGCGGTTTCGCCCGATGCCGCCATCGCCCAAGCACAAGGCGGATGTCGTCTTTACCGGGCATCACTGGGGGCATGAACGCGACGCCGTCAACATGCTCGACCCCTCGACAATCGACTTTTCGCTGGCGATCTACGGCGCCGGCTGGGACAAGCACGAGGCATGGCGGGACTATTCGCGCGGCGTCGTGCCCTATTACGAGCTGCCCGAGGTCTACTCCTCCGCCAGTATCGTCATCGACGACTCCCACCCGGTCACGCGCGAGTGGAACTCGCTGAACTCGCGGGTCTTTGACGCGCTGGCTTCGGGCGCGCTGCTGCTGACCAATTGCGAGGGGGGTGCCCGCGAGCTCTTCGGCGACGAATTGCCGACCTTCTCCTGGCCGGAAGAATTGCAGGCTCTGATCGCGAAGTATCTCGACGCCCCGGAGGAGCGAAAGCAGCTGGCGGCGTCGCTGCGCGAGCGCGTGCGCGCCGAGCACAGCTACCGCATGCGCGCCAAAACGCTCAAGGCGACGATTTGCGGCGAGCTGGCGCGCTCACTGCGCATCGCGATCAAGATCGGCATCCCGCGCCACGCCGAGAAAGAGACCTGGGGCGACTTCCATTTTGCGCATTCATTGCGGAAAGCTTTTGAACGGCAGGGCTGCTATGCCCGCGTCGACATCCTGCCGGAATGGTACGGAGGCTTTACCGCGGGCGACGACGTCGTGATCGTGCTGCGCGGCCTGTCGCAGTACGAGATCGTGCCCGGACCGCTGACCTGCCTGTGGCTGATCAGTCACCCGGACGAAGTGGCGCTGACCGAGCTGCAGAAATTCCATCACGTGTTTGTCGCCTCGGATTTCTATGCCGACAAGCTCGCGAGCCGGCTTGGCGGCCATGTGTCGAGCCTGCTGCAATGCGTCGACCCGGACATATTCAGGCCGGACGTCGCCGGTGAGCTGCGCGACCAGGTGCTCTTTGTCGGCAACACCCGCGGCCAGCGCGCCCGGGCGATGGTCAGCTGGGCGATGGAGGCCGGCCTGGACTTTCAGGTCTATGGCAGCGGCTGGGCCGGGACGGTGCCGGCGGAGTGCTACGGCGGCGACTACATTCCCAACGACGAGCTTGCCGCTTATTACGGCAACGGCAACATCATCCTCAATGACCATTGGCCCGACATGGGCGCCGAGGGATTTCTGTCAAACCGGCTGTTCGACGCGGCGGCCGTCGGAGCCAAGATCATTTCCGATCCCGCCGAAGGGCTGAGCGCGGTGTTTGGCGACGGGATTACGGTGTGCCGGTCGGCGGAGGAATTGAAAGCGGCGGTGGAGCTGCTCCGGCACGAAGACCGGGGCGGGCAGCGTTTTGCATTGCGCGACGAGATTTTGAAAAAGCACACCTTTGACCATCGCGCCGTCCACATTCTCGATGTCGCGAGGCGAATGATCGGGCTCTGCCCGGGATAAGACCGTTCTATGGCCGACCCGCCGGCCTCGGCTACTTGCCGGCGAGGCGAGCGACGACAGGGGCGAAGGCGTCGAGGTAGGGCTCATGGACGATGTAGGACGATATGCCCCAGCGCTCCCGACGCGCCTGGAGATCTTCAATAATCTGATCGACGGTTCCGATTAGCACGTAAGGGCTCGCCAGGATCTCGTCAGCATTAAGCTGGGTCCAGCGGCTCGCCATTTCCTCGGCCGCGCCGCGGCGATCGTCCGTCACGGCAACCCGTTGCACCAGGGCATTCAACTCCAGCCGCGCAAACCGGTCCTCGCCCGCAATCCCGCGCACGAGCCGCACCCGCTCGTCGACACCCGCCACCCGCCACCCGGAGAGATCGGGCGGAATCGCGCCGCCGCGCCGGAAGGTAATCCCCGAGAAGCCGACGATGTCGGCCTCCCGCGCGGCGAGCGCGAGAAGCTGCCGGCCGTTGCCGCCGATAAGGATCGGCGGATGGGGCCGCTGGACAGGAAGAGGCTCGATCGTGTGACCGGTCACGCAATAATGGCGACCGGCGAACGTGACCCGCTCGCCTTTGAGCAGCCCCTTGATGACGGCGACCGCCTCTGCCAGCCGTTCGACCCTCGTGCTTCCCGCGTCGAATCCCAGCCCCGCCTGGTCGTATTCGGATTGGATGCTCCCCGCGCCCAGGCCGAGCTGAAGCCGCCCCTCGGTAAGCAGGTCGACCGTCGCCGCCTCGCGCGCGACCAGCACGGGATGGCGGAAGTCGTTATTGAGCACGTTCGTGCCGACCCGAAGATTTCTTGTCGCCTCGGCAGCGCCGACCAATGCCGGCATCGGCGCCATAAGATCGGTGAGATGATCGGGAACTGTCAGGGTGTTGTAACCCAAATCCTCAATCTTGCGAGCCGTCTCAGCCAATTCGACCCGTGATCGCGCCTGGCGAACGCTCACTCCGAACCGAAACAATCTCATTGTCGACCTAGCCTTTCGAACACCGGCCCTGCCCCAGAACCGCCGCCGCGCAACCCGGTACCATATTCTCGCCTGCCGCCGCCGTCGTCAGCCAGCCGGGATGGTCAGCGCGATCAGCTTGTCGGCGGCATGGTCGAGCGTGTCGAGATGGCGGCAGGCGTCGATCAGCTCGGCGAATTGCGTTTCGGGGATGGCGAGACCGGGGGCGACCGGGTGGATGCGGCGGGCCTCCTCTTCGAAATCCCAGATGAACTCGCGGCCGGTGCCTTCCTTGGTGAAGCTGCGCCCATCCTTCAAAAAGACCGTGATCCGCGGGCCGAACAGGGTGCGGCCCACCGTCGGGATCAGCGTCACTTTGCGCATCAGCTCGAGCACCGCCGGCGGGTCGCTGTCGCCGGGGCCGGGCCGATCGCCGCGCAACAGCGGATAGCCGCGCTCGGCTGCACCCCAGGCGGCGAAATATTGCGTGCTGCCGATTTGCGGCGGGTTGTCGATGCCGCGGCTGGGAAAAGCCGGGCTCGGATATTCGGTCTCGAGCCAGTTGACCAAGGCCTCGATATGGTCGATGTCCGCGGCGCGGATGTTGTGCTCTTCGCAGAGCCGCGCGGTCACCTCGATGTGGGCGATGTTGTAGCCGGCGGTCGAATAGATCCGGTACAGCGTCTCCAGAAAAATCCAGTCGCGGCCAAGACCCCCGGTGATCCTTGAGAGGTCGGCGCGGTTGTCGCCGGTAAAGCTGAAGCGCAGCTCGCCGCGGTTGTTGCCGGCATAGGCATGGTAAAAGCCGGCCTCGCCCTCCAACGTCGTCTCGCCGCCGGGGGTGCCGTGCTTCGCCAATGCCACCGCGAGCAAGGCATTGCGCACCGCCCCGCCCTCCCGCAACGAGCGGCCGCCGCTGCGCGCACCTTCGAGATTGCCGGCAGCGAGATTGACGCATTGCGCGATGGCGCCGTGGATCTGGTTTTGGTCGAGACCGCCGAGCTTGGCGGCGGCGACCGCGGCGCCAAAGATGCCGAAGACCGGCCCGGCGTGAAAGCCGCGCGACATGACCGTCGGGATGAATTCGGCCGCCATCCGCTCCATCACCTCATAGCCGGCGGCGACCGCGACGAGAAAATCGCGGCCGGAGGCGCCCGCAACTTCCGCCGCGGCCAGTGCCGCCGGCAGGATCGCGGTGCCGGGGTGGGTCAGCATGCGGAAGGTGTCCCATTTGCCGCCGGCGAAAATCGTCTCCGTATTGACAAAGGCGGCACCCGCCTTGGTCAGCCTGGCGCCGTTGCACAACACCGTCGCGGCCCCGCCGCCGCCCGCTTCTTCCTCCCGCATCAGCGCCAAGGCCTGTTTGCCCGCTGGCATGTCGTGGGCGACCAATGCCGAGGACAATGCCTCCAGCGTGACGCCCTTGGCGCGGTCGACGACCGCCGCCGGCAGGTCCGGGTATTCGAGGCCGGCGACAAACCGGGCAAACTCGCGGCTCAACGACATGACGCCTCCCTCCCACAAAGCGGCCGGAGCTTAGAGCAGTTTCCGGCTGATGTACCGACAGCGGTTATAATCGCCGGCAGATGCGGAGGACGACACATGGATTGCTGCCCTGCGCTGCTGGCGAATTGGATGTGGGGCACGGTATTGGGCTCGGTCGGGGGATGCTTGCCGGCCGGCGGCGCCGCGCCGCGTGGGTCGCATCGGGGCGAGCCTTGCGCCGCCGCCCGCACGCCGGGGATGCGCGGGTGCGCCCGCTGGCCGGCCTCGGGCAACCGCATCCGGTGCGACTGACGCGCGCCACCGCGACGCCGTAAGCGGTTGCGGGTTTGCCCAAGCGCCGTGCATTGTCGCGGCGGGACAGGCTGTGGAAAGTTGCGTGGCGATGGTCGAGACCAGCCGGGAAGCGGAATCGGCGGAACGTGCGTTCTGGTCGTGGCTCGGCTTTTGGGTTCAGTTTGCGCTTCTCGGGTTGTGCGTCGTGATCGGCGCCTTCGCCGCCAGCGGCGCCGAAGAGCCGGGCGATTACGGCGCCGGGGTCGTGCTGATCGTCTGCGCGCTGGCGCTCGCCTTTCTGCGCCTCAAGCAGCGCTTCGACGGCGGCCCCGCGGGTTGGCAGGCGTTTCTGCTGGTCGACAACATGGCGAGCCTGACGATGGCGATCCCGCTGTTTGTGGTCGTCGGGTTGGCCGGCTTGTTCGTCGCCGCCGGCTGGCGCGCCGGCGCGCTGCACGACGCCGGGATCGGGCTGTTCGTGGTCAGCGCCATCATCGTCTTCTTTGACATCAAGCACGTCTTCGACCGCATCGACGCCCGCCGCTCCTGAGCGCGGCTCGCTCGCTGAGCTGGTCCGCCGCTGTAAGAACGCCGTGCGTCCTTCGAGGCCTCGCTCCGCGAGGCATCTCAGGATGAGGAATTTCTTCGGTTCCATTAAGGATTTTCCTCATGCTGAGGAGCGCCCGGCGGGCGCGTCTCGAAGCACGCACGGCGCCCGAGGGAGGTTATTGTGCCCAACTCGACCCAACGCACGGCCGATCCGACGATTTCCACCGCACGGGGTTATTCGTTGTGGCGCTTTTCGTTGCATCCTGCGGCGGCGGAGGCATTTACATTAGTCGTGTGACGATCGTCCGGTCGCGGAGATGAGCGCGCTGACCTCCGAATCCCAGGCAGACGCCGAGGGCATTGTCGAAACCCCGTCCGGCAAGGGCCGCGGCGGCGAGAATTTTCCGGTCGGATCGCTGCTGATTCGGCGCGGCCTGCGCGTTCACGTCCACGCCTTCTACCGCTTTGCCCGCAACGCCGACGACATCGCCGACAACCCGGCTCTGGCGTCGGCCGACAAAATCCGGCGGCTCGAGCGGATGGCGGCGGTGCTTGACGGCGCGCCGGGCGATGATGCGCCCACCGCCGCAGCAATGCGGCAGAGCCTGCTCGCCACCGGCACGACGGCGCAGCATTGCCGCGACGTGCTGCGCGCGTTCCGCCAGGACGCCGAGCAGCGGCGCTACCGCGACTGGGACGAGCTGATGGAATATTGCCGCTATTCGGCGGCGCCGGTCGGCCGCCAATTGCTCGACCTGCACGGCGAGAGCCGGGCGGCGTGGCCCGCCTCCGACGCGCTCTGCGCCGCCCTGCAGGTGCTGAACCATCTGCAGGATTGCGGCGACGACTACCGCCGGCTCGACCGGGTCTACCTGCCGCTCGCCGACCTCGCCGCTGCCGGTCTCGGGGTCGAGGCGCTGGCGATGCCCGCCGCGAGCGCGGGATTGCGGCGGGTGTTCGACGCGCTCCTCGAGCGCACCGCGGGTCTCGTCGCCACGGCGCGGGGACTGCCGCGCGGGGTCGCGGCTTGGGGATTGCGGCACGAATGCGCGGTGATCGTCGAATTGGCCGCGCGGCTGCTAGCGCGCCTGCGCCGCCGCGACCCGCTCGCCGCCCGGGTCGGGCTTGCCAAGACCGATTTCGCCGCCGCCTTTGTCAAAGCCGTGGCGCGGGGAGGCCGGCGGTGAGCGGCGCGGCTTGCGACGCCGTCGTCGGACCGCGCGACGAGGCGGCGCTGCGCGACACCATCCGTCAGCGGGTCGAGGCTGCGGGCACTTCGTTCTACTGGGCGATGCGACTTCTTTCGCAGGATAGGCGCGACGGCATGTATGCGGTCTACGCCTGGTGCCGCGAGGTCGACGACATCGCCGACGGCGACCGGCCGGTGGCGTTCAAGCTCGCCGCGCTGGCCGCCTGGCGCGACGAGATCGAAGCGCTCTACGCCGGGCAGGCGCGCCAGCTCGTCGCCCGCGCGCTCTACGAGCCGATGCTGCGCTACCAGCTGCGCCGCGAGGACTTTCTTGCGGTCGTTGACGGCATGGAAATGGATGCGCGCGAGGACATCCGCGCCCCCGATCTTGCCACGCTCGATCTTTATTGCGCCCGGGTCGCGAGCGCCGTCGGCCATCTGTCGGTCCATGTCTTTGGCGACCCCAGCCTCGCCGCGCATCGCGTCGCCGAGTCGCTCGGCCGCGCCTTGCAGTTGACCAACATTCTGCGCGACGTCGACGAGGATGCACGGCGCGGCCGGCTTTATCTCCCGCGCGAATTTCTCGACCGCCACGGCATCCGCGGCGCCGAGCCGTTGACGGTCTTGCGCCATCCGGCGTTGCGGGCGGTGTGCCGCGAGCTTGCGGCGGTGGCCGAGCGCCATTTTGACGACGCCGAGGCGGCGATGGCGCAGTGCCGCCGGCGGGCGATGCGGCCTGCCGCGGTGATGGGCGCCGTCTATCGCGCGACGTTGCGCGAGCTGCGCCGCAGCGGCTGGCGCGACCCGGCGGCGCGCGTCGCGTTGTCGCGCCCCGCCAAGCTGTGGCTGGTCCTGCGCCACGGCCTGATATGAGCGGCGGGGAAGGCGGCGGCCTGGTTCATGTGGTCGGCGCCGGGCTGGCCGGGCTCGCCGCGGCGGTGGCGCTGGCCGCGGCCGGGCGCGAGGTGCGGCTCTATGAAGCGAGCGGTCATGCCGGCGGACGCTGCCGCTCCTATTTCGACGCCGCGCTCGGCTGCCGCGTCGACAACGGCAATCATCTGCTGCTGAGAGGCAACCACCGCGCGCTCGACTATCTCGGCCGGATCGGTGCGCGCGATACGTTCGTGGAGCCGCACGAGACCGTGTTTGCGTTTTTCGAGGCAACGAGCGGCGGGCGCTGGGTTCTGCGGCCGAGCCGCGGACGCTTCCCGTCGTGGATTTTCCGGCGCGCTCGGCGGGTTCCCGGCACCGCCGCCGCCGATTATGTCGAAGCACTCGCCCTGCGGCGCGCCGCCGGGTCGCAGACGGTCGCCGAGGTGCTCGATCCGACGCGCCCGCTGTTCGCCCGGCTGTGGGCGCCGCTCGCCGTCGCCGCGCTGAACACCGGCGTCGAGGAGGCTTCGGCGCGGCTGTTCTGGCATGTCCTCGCCGAGACTTTGGGGCGGGGCGGGGCGGCGTGCCGGCCGCTGCTGCCGCGCGACGGCTTGTCCGAGAGCCTGGTCGACCCGGCGCTGGCGACCTTGCGCCGCGGCGGCGCCGCGTTGCATTTCGGCGCCCGGCTGCGCGCCCTCGAATTCGCCGGCGACCGGGTTGCCGCTTTGCGGTTCGACAGCGAGGCGGTCGCGCTGGCCGGCGGCGACGAGCTGATCCTTGCGACCACGGCCGGCGTCGCCGAACGCCTGGTGCCGGGGCTGAGCGTGCCCGATCTCTCCTCGCCGATCGTCAACGCCCATTTCCGCGCCGCGGCACCCGGCGGATCGCCGCCGTTTGTCGGCGTGATCGGCGGCGTCGCCGAATGGATTTTCCGCAAGCGCGAGGTGCTTTCGGTGACGGTGAGCGCCGCCCGGCGGATCATCGACCGGCCGGCCGAAGACCTCGAAGAGATGCTGTGGCGCGATGTCGCGGCGGCCTATGAGCTTCCGCCTGTTCCGCGGCCGCCGGCGCGCGTCGTCAAGGAACGCCGGGCGACGTTTCTTGCCAGCCCCGAGCAATTGCGGCGGCGGCCGGCGGCAGCGACCCGGTGGCGCAATTTGTTGCTCGCCGGCGATTACACCGATACCGGGTTGCCGGCGACGATCGAGGGAGCTATTGGCTCGGGGCTTACCGCGGCGCGGCTCGCTCTCGCTTGCGGGCGGCGCAGAGCGCTGCAGGCGAAGGCGCCGAGCCGAAGACCTCCCGTCGTCGCCCACCCGGAGCCTCGGCGAGAACGGCAGCCCGATTTCCGATGAACGACAATATCGCTGCAACCACGGTGGCGGGACGCGGCCCGTTACCCGGCGTCGACGCCGTTGCCGGCCGGCTGGACGGCGCGATCAGCCGCGCCACCGACGCGCTGATGCGCGCCCAGCACGATGACGGGCATTGGCTCTACCAGCTCGAAGCCGATGCGACGATCCCCGCCGAATATATCCTGCTGCGGCACTATCTCGGCCGCTTCCAGCCCGAGCTCGAGGCGCGCATCGCCGCCTTTCTGCGCGCCGGCCAGGGAGAGGACGGCGGCTGGCCATTGTATCACGGCGGCGCGCTCGATCTCAGCTGCTCGGTCAAAGCGTATTTCGCGCTGAAAGCCGCGGGCGACCCTGCCGACGCGCCGCATATGGCGCGCGCCCGCGCGGCCATTCTGGAGCGCGGCGGAGCACGACGCTGCAACGTCTTCACCCGCGTCCTGCTGGCGCTCTTCGGCGAAGTGCCGTGGCGAGCGGTGCCGGTCATGCCGGTCGAGATCATGCTGCTGCCGCAGTGGTCGCCGTTTCACGTCACCAAGGTCTCGTACTGGTCGCGCACGGTCCTGGTGCCGCTGCTGGTGCTGATGGCAAAGCGCCCGCGCGCCCGCAACCCGCAACGGGTTACGGTCCGCGAGCTGTTTGCCGAGGACCCCGATAAGGTGCGCGACTGGATCGCGGGGCCGACCGGCTCGGCGCTGTCGACCGCGTTTGCGGTGCTGGATCGGGTGTTGCGCGCGGCGGAGCCGATGTTTCCGGCCCGCTCGCGGCGGCGCGCGATCGACAGGGCGGTGGCGTTCGTCGTCGAGCGGCTCAACGGCGAGGACGGTCTCGGCGGCATTTTTCCGGCAATCGCAAACTCGCTGATGATGTTCGACAGCGTCGGCTATGCGCCGGACCACTCCTATTGCCGGACCGCCGAGGCGGCGCTGCGCAAGCTCTTGGTGCTCGACCCCGAGCGCAGCTATTGCCAGCCTTGCCTGTCGCCGGTGTGGGACACGGCGCTCGCCTGTCACGCGCTGATGGAAACGGGCGACCGGCGGCTCGGTTCGGCGATCGCGCGAGGGCTTGACTGGCTCGCCGCCAAGCAGGTGCTCGATGTCGTCGGCGACTGGGGTGCGGTGCGGCCCGGCTTGCGTCCCGGCGGCTGGGCCTTTCAGTACGAGAACCCCTATTATCCCGATGTCGACGACACTGCCGTTGCCGCGCTGGCGCTCGACCGCTTCGACCGCGAGCGCTGGCGCTCTGCCGTCGGCCGCGCCGCCGAATGGGTCGTCGGCATGCAAAGCCGCAACGGCGGGTGGGGCTCGTTCGACGCCGACAACACCCATGCCTACCTGAACCACATTCCGTTTGCCGATCACGGCGCCCTGCTCGATCCGCCGACCGCGGATGTCAGCGCCCGCTGCCTCGGCCTGTTGGCGCAGCTCGGCGATGCCGCGCACCGCGCCGGCGCGGCTGCCGCCTTTGCCTACCTGCGGCGCGAGCAGGAGCCGGACGGCAGCTGGTTCGGGCGCTGGGGCAGCAACTACATTTACGGAACCTGGTCGGTGCTCGCCGCCTTCAACGCCGTGCAAATGAACCCCTCGGCTCCCGAGATGCGCCGCGCCGCCGCCTGGCTGCGCGCTCGCCAGCGCCCCGACGGCGGCTGGGGAGAGACCGAGGATTCATATTGGCCGGGCGCACCGCATGGCGAAGCCCCCTACAGCACGGCGTCGCAGACCGCCTGGGCGTTGCTCGGCCTGATGGCTGCCGGCGAGATCGGGAGCCCAGCCGTCGAGCGCGGCGTCGCCCGTCTGCTTGCAACCCAGAACGCGGATGGCGGCTGGGACGAGCCGTGGTTCACCGCCGTTGGTTTTCCGCGGGTGTTCTTTCTTCGTTATCACGGCTACGCCGCGTACTTTCCGCTGTGGGCTCTGGCCCGCTATCGCCGGCTGACGGCCGGCACCGAGCGGCGCACGCCGTTCGGCCTCTGATCACTAACGGTTAACCCTTTTGGGTGTAGAGAATCGTGCCGAATGCAGGTAAACACTCGCGGCAGCAGGGGATCGGCCCGCTGCGTGTGTCGCCGGGCACCCGTCAAGATGATATGCATCTCGGTCAAGCGATACCTCGGAAGAGTGGGATGCTGAATTTTCCGGCCGCGTTGCTGTGCACCTCGGGTCTTGCGGCCGAAGCGCGGATTGCGCGCGCCGCCGGGTTTTCGACGGTGGTCGGCGCCGGCGACCGCGATCGCACCGCCTCGCTGGTCGAGAGCGCGGTGGAGCACGCAAACTGCGTCGTCAGCTTTGGCATCGCCGGAGCGTTGGCGCCGGGGCTGCGGGCCGGCGACCTGGTGATCTCGACCGAGGTCGTGTCCGATCTCGGCCGCTGGCAGGCGGATGATTCGTTTCGCGCGCGGGTGGCACGGCTTGCCGCCGAGGTCGGCTCGATCGAGGGGCCGGTATTCGGCGCGCGGCGCATTGTCGCAACCCGGTCCGAAAAGCGGCTGGTCCGGGAGGCGACGGGCGCGCTTGCCGTCGACCTCGAAAGCGATGTTGTCGCCCGGATCGCGACGTCCGCCGGCATTCCGTTCGTGGTGGTGCGCACGATTGCCAACTCGGTCTACCGCGAATTACCGCCGGCGGCGCTGATCCCGCTCGCCGAAAACGGCACGCCCAAGCTTTTTCAGGTCTTGGCCTCGGTCGCGCGCCGGCCGCGGCAGGTCGCGGCCCTGTGCGGGCTCGCCCGCGAAACGCGGACCGCGCTGGCGGCGCTGGTTACGCCCGCCCGCGCCCTACACGGGCTCGTCGCGGCCGCCTGACGAGGCTCCCAGCCGCGCCATCGTCTCGGCGACGTGCCGGGACAACACGTACTGCGCAGGACGCTGGCGGTCGAGCGGGATCTCGGGCGCCATCTCGCCTTTGGTGCGCACCCCGTGCAATGCCAACCCCAGCGCCTTCAGCGGATGGCGTACCGAATCGACGACCGCGGTTGCCTCATAGCCGCTGTGGACCATGCAGTCGGCGCATTTTTCGTAGTTGCCGGTGCCGTAGGCATCCCAGTCGGTTTCCTCCATCAGCTCTTTGAAGCTCTTGGCATAGCCCTCGCCGAGCAGGTAGCACGGCCGCTGCCAGCCGAAGTAATTGCGCGTCGGATTGCCCCACGGGGTGCAGTGGTAGGTCTGGTTGCCGGCGAGGAAATCGAGGAACAGGCTCGACTGGTTGAACGACCAATGACTGCGGCGGCGGGCGAAGATGCCGCGGAACAGCTCCTTGGTGCGGCGGCGGTTGAGGAAATGCTCCTGGTCGGGGGCGCGCTCATAGGCGTAGCCCGGCGACACGGTGATGCCGTCGATGCCGAGCCCGCTGACCTCGTCGAAAAACCGCGCCACGCGTTCGGGCTCGGCCGTGTCGAACAGGGTGGCGTTGATGTTGACGCGAAAGCCGCGCTGTTTCGCCGCCGCGATCGCCGCGACCGCGCGGTCGTAGACGCCGTCCTGGCACACCGTGCGGTCGTGCTCCTCGCGGTCGCCGTCGAGATGCACGGTCCAGGCGAAATTCGGGTGCGGCTTGATCTGGTCGAGCTTTTTTTCGAGCAGCAGCGCGTTGGTGCACAGGTAGACGAATTTCTTGCGGCCGATGATGCCGTCGACAATCGCGCCGATGTCGCGGTGCAGCAGCGGCTCGCCGCCGGCGAGGACGACGATCGGGGCGCCGCATTCGTCGACCGCCTCCATGCACTGGGCGACGCTGAGGCGCTGGTTCAGGATCGCGTCCGGGTAGTCGATCTTGCCGCACCCGGCGCAGGCGAGATTGCAGCGGAACAGCGGTTCGAGCATCAGCACCAGCGGATAGCGCTCGACCCCGCGCAGATGGCGCCCGACCACGTAGGCCCCGACGCGAATAGTTTGGCGCAATGGAATGGCCACGAAACAGCCTCGTCAAAATTGCGATTTGGATGGATGTCAGCCGGCCGCGTCGTCGGCGAGCTGCGCCGGCATGCGGAAGCGGACGTTTTCGGTAACTCCAGGCAACTCCTCGAGCTCGATGTCGCCGATCTCGCGCAGCCGATCGATCAGCGCCGCGACCAATTCCGCCGGGGCCGACGCCCCCGCGGTGATGCCGACTGCCGAGGCCCCCTCGAGCCAGGCGCCGTCGAGCGCCGCGGCGTCTTCGATCAGATAGCTCGGAACCCCGCTTTCGGCCGCGATTTCGCGCAGCCGGTTCGAGTTCGAGCTGTTCGGGGCGCCGACCACCAGCACCACGTCGACGACCCCGGCGAGCTCGCGCGCGGCGCGCTGCCGGTTTTGCGTCGCATAGCAGATGTCCTTGGTGTCGGGGCCGACAATCGTCGGAAAACGCAGCTTGAGCGCCTCGATGACCGCACGCGTGTCGTCGACGCTGAGCGTCGTCTGGGTGATGAAGGCGAGCTTGTCGGGGTTGGAAACCCGCAGACCCGCTACCTCCTTCGGGGTCGAGATCAGATGCACGCGGCCAACGATTCGTCCCATCGTGCCGACGATCTCGGGATGACCGGCATGCCCGATCAGGATGATCTCGCGGCCCTGGTTGGCGTAGCGCTGACCTTCGCTGTGCACCTTCGACACCAGCGGACAGGTGGCGTCGATGACCGGCAGCCCTTGGGCGCCGGCACGCTCCTCGATCGCGCTCGCGACACCGTGGGCGCTGAAGATGGTGACGCTGCCGGGTGGGATCTCGTCGATCTCGTCCACGAAATGTGCGCCCTTTGCGCGCAGCCGCTCGACAACGTGGCGGTTGTGGACGATCTCATGACGCACGTAGATCGGCGGCCCGTACTTTTCAAGCGCGCGCTCGACGATCTCGATCGCGCGTTCGACCCCGGCGCAGAAACCTCGCGGCTGAGCTAGCACGACCCGCATGATCTCGCCTCGCCTCCCGATAGCAGGCCCCGCCCGCCGACGCATCGGATTATATGTAGGCGCCGCCGCGCCGCCACCAATTGCAATGGCCTCGCCACTGGCGCCCTGCACCGGCTGCACCATCGCCGGGTTCTGTAATGGGAACGCCCGCCGGCGCCATCCGTTTCCCGGCACTGCTGCGGAGCGGATCGGATGAGCCTGACATCGCCAATCGCTTTTGTGCTCGGCATCGGCTGGCTGTGCCTCGCGGCCCAGCTGGTCGCCGCGCTGCGCTTCGCGCGCAGGCCGTTGCCGGCGGCAGTGCAGCCGGCAGCGGTTTCGGTCCTGAAGCCGCTGCACGGCGCCGAGCCCGGGCTTTACGAAAACCTGCGCTCGTTTGTCGAGCAGGACCACACGGCGGTTCAGCCCGGGGTTCGGCCAGGGGTTCGGCCAGCGGTTCAGCCAGCGGTTCAGCCAGCGGTTCAGATCGTGCTCGGGGTCAATCACCCGGAAGACGGGGCGCTCGAAGCCGCCCGCGACCTGATCCGCGACTTCCCCGCCGCCGAGATCGCGCTCGTCGTCGACCGCCGCATCCGCGGCAGCAATCAGAAGGTCGCGAACCTCGAAAACATGCTGGGGGCGGCGCGTCATGACATTCTGGTGCTCGCCGACAGCGACATGCGGGTCGATCGGCGCTATCTCGCGGCGGTCGCCGCACCGCTGGGCGATGCGCGCGTCGGGGTCGTCACCTGCCTGTACAAAGGCGTCTCGACCGGCGGGTTGTGGTCGGATCTCGGTGCTTTGCAGATCAATTTCGGTTTCCTGCCGAATGCGCTCCTGGGTGACGCTCTCGGTGTCGGCGGCGGCTGCTTTGGCGCCACGATCGCGTTGCGCCGTGCGACCTTGCGCCGCATCGGCGGGTTTGCGCGGGTGCGCGACGAGCTTGCCGACGACCAGCAAATCGGCGACGCGGTGCGCGCGCAAGGCCTCGCCGTCGTGCTGTCGCCTTATGTTGTCGAAGCGCGGGTGTGGGAGCCGTCGCTCGCGGCACTGTGGCGTCACGAGCTGCGCTGGGCGCGCACGGTGCGCGGGATCGCGCCCATCGGGTTTGCCGGCTCGGCCGCGACCCATCCGCTGGCGATAGCGCTGCTCGCTGCCGGCATCGCCGGGTTTGGCTCGACGGCGGGCGTATTGCTGGCGGCGACCTGTTTGCTGCGCTGGGCGGCGGCGGGGGTCATGGCCCGCGCTGTCGGCCTCCCCATGCGCCGGCTCTGGCTGTTGCCGTTGCGCGATCTATTGTCCTTTGCCGTCTTTGTCGCCAGCTTCTTTGGGCGGCGGGTGTCGTGGCGGGACCAGAACCTCTATGTCGAGCCGAATGGCCGCATGACCGTCGTCGACGGGGAAAAGGCGCTATGATGAAGACGTTGTTTCTGCATCCGCCGTCCTTCGACGGCTTTGACGGCGGTGCGGGCTCGCGCTATCAGGCGCGGCGCGAAATCCGCTCGTTCTGGTACCCCACCTGGCTCGCCCAGCCGGCGGCGCTGGTGCCCGACAGCCGCCTCGTCGACGCGCCGCCGGCGCGGCTCAAGCTTGCCGACATCCTGCCGCTCGCCGCCCAATACGAGCTCGCGGTGCTGCACACCTCGACCCCGTCCTTCGGCTCGGACGTCAAGGTCGCCGAGGCGCTCAAGGACGCCAACCCGCGGCTCAAGATCGGCATGGTCGGCGCCAAGGTCGCGGTCGAGCCCGAGGACAGCCTGAGGGCGTCGGCGGCGCTCGACTTTGTCGCCCGCGAGGAGTTCGACTTTACCGTCAAGGAGGTCGCGGACGGCCGCGCGCTCGACGCGGTCGACGGGCTGAGCTGGCGCACGCCAAACGGCGGGGTCAGCCACAACCGCGACCGCGCCGTGCTCGAAGAGATGGACCGGCTGCCCTTTGTCAGCGAAGTCTACAAGCGCGACCTGCGCATCGAGGACTATTTCATCGGGTATCTGCTGCACCCGTATTTGTCGCTCTACACCGGGCGCGGCTGCCGCTCGAAATGCACCTTCTGCCTGTGGCCGCAGACCGTCGGCGGGCACCGCTACCGGGTGCGCAGCGTCGAGCACGTGATCGAGGAGATCCGGCGGGCGAAATCCTGGTTTCCGCAGGTCAAGGAATTCTTTTTCGACGACGACACCTTTACCGACGACCGCCCGCGCGCCGAGGCGATCGCCCGCGAGCTGGGCCGGCTCGGCGTCACCTGGTCGTGCAACGCCAAGGCCAACGTGCCGCGCGCCACCCTCGAAATACTGCGCGACAACGGCTTGCGGCTGCTGCTGGTCGGCTATGAAACCGGCAACCAGCAGATCCTGAACAACATCAAAAAAGGGATGCGGGTCGACGTCGCCCGCCGTTTCACCAAGGACTGCCACGAGCTCGGCATCACGATCCACGGCACCTTTATCCTCGGCCTGCCCGGCGAGACCAAGGAGACGATCGAGGAAACCATCCGGTTTGCCGGCGAGATCAACCCGCACACGATCCAGGTGTCGCTCGCCGCACCCTATCCCGGCACCCAGCTCTACCGCGAGGCGGTCGAGAACGGCTGGCTCGACACCAGTCATGCCGAGCTGATCGACGAGCGCGGGGTGCAGATCGCGCCGTTGCACTACCCGCATCTGTCGCACACCGAGATTTTCGAGTCGCTCGAAACCTTTTACAAACGCTTTTACTTCCGCCGCCAAAAGATCGCCTCCCTCGTCGCCGAGATGCTGCGCAGCCCGCAAATGATGCGCCGGCGCCTGCGCGAGGGGGTCGAGTTCTTCCATTTCCTGCGCAGCCGCGAGATGGCCGGCTGAGCGGCGGCGTCCTGGCCGCATAGCCGCTGCGCCGGTCGCCGCCGAAGCGATTGGCGACAA
The DNA here is from genome assembly GCA_963712825.1 of uncultured Alphaproteobacteria bacterium. Lineage (GTDB taxonomy): Bacteria > Pseudomonadota > Alphaproteobacteria > ATCC43930 > CGMCC-115725 > AP-15. Next base: position 280,069 of record CAVQJP010000016.1, on the reverse strand, counting down.
GCCACAATCTTAGTCTGCGGATACAAATCCCGAGCCGGCCGTTCGCCGATCAATTGGGGCGAGCCGATACGGGCATCGCGCCCGACTCGCGAAAGGAGCGGCGGATGAAGGTCGGGATTGTCGGCGCGGGGGCGGTCGGAGCGGCGTGCCTCTCGGCATTGGTCGCGCGGGGCTGCGCGCGCGAGATCGTCGTCGTCAACCGCAACCGGAAACGCGCGAAGGGGCTGGTGACCGACGTCCAGTACGGCGCGGTGCTCTCCGCCGCTGTCGAGCTGCGCGACGGCGACTACGACGACCTCGCCGGCGCGGCGCTGGTGATGATCACGGCCGGGGTCAACGAGAAGGCCGGCGGCGCCACCGACCGCAACGACCCGGCGGGCCGGTTGCGGCTGCTCGACAGCAATGTCGCGGCCTACAGGGACATCGTGCCGCGGGTGCACGCCGCCGCACCGCAGGCGATCGTGCTGGTCGTGACCGACCCGCCGGACCCGCTCGCCGACGCGGTTCGCTTGCTCGGCCATGACCGTGTGCTCAGCACCGGGACCTATCTCGACACGCTGCGGTTCCGCTTTCATTTGGGGCGGCGCCTGGGCGTCCGTGCGGCCGATGTCGAGGCCCAGATTTTGGGCGAGCACGGCACCTCCGAGGTGTTTGTGTGGTCGTCGGCGCGCATTGCCGGGATGCCGGTGCTCGAACACCTGGCGCAATCCGGGGCGGACCCTCAAGAATTTCGTGGCGAGATCGAGCGCGAGGTGCGCTTTGCCAACATCGCGATCATCGAAGGCATCGGCGCCAGCCAGCACGGGATCGGCATGGTCTCGGCGCGGATCGCCGAGATCGTCCTGCGCGACGAGCGGGCGGTGATCCCGATCGGCGCCTACCAGGGGCACCACGGGGTTACGCTGTCTTTGCCGAGCGTCGTCGGAGGCAGCGGAATAGTCGAGGTGATCGAGCCTGAGATGTCGGATGACGAGCGCCGCGCGCTGCAGCGCAGCGCCGAGACGCTGAAGGCGGCGACAGCCCGGATCAAGGTTTGACAGCGCTCTCTTCGTCGCGAGCGATCGGCAGCGTCGCCGGATTATTCCGCTTCGGCAACAGCGTGATGCGGCCGGCGTGTCCTGCGCGGCGGCCGCGCGGCGCCGGCCGGCAAGCCGTCCCGCTCCCGGCTTTCGCCGGCGGCGGCTTTCAGCTTTGGCGGGGCGGGGTCGGAGCTTGCCGTTTCGCCGGCAAGCTTGGTCAGCCGCAGCCGCAAAAAGGCGGCGACCGCCGCCTCCTCCGCGCTCATTCCTTCGATGTTGCGCGCGAGATAGGCTTTGGTGCGCTTCGCCAATACGCGCACCAGCGTGCCGTCGAGATAGCCTTCGAACACCGCCGGATGGATATAGCATTTGCGGCACACCGCGGCGGTGTTGCCGAGGTGCTTTGCGACCTGCTCGACGGCGCGGACGATCGCCGACTTGGCGGCGGTCTTGCTGTCGAAAGCGGCCAATTCCTGCAGCGCCATCGCCGCGAGGTGGGTCCCGGCCCAGGTGCGGAAATCCTTTGCCGTGATGTCCTCGCCGCTGATCTCGCGCAGATAATGGTTGACGTCGGCCGAGTCGACGGTGTGGCGGTGGCCGTCTTCGTCGAGATACTGGAACAATTCATAGCCGGGCAGGTCGCGGCAATGCTTGACGATCCGCGCGAGGCGGCGGTCGTTGATGCAGCCCTCGTGACGAACCCCGCTTTTGCCGCGAAAGCTGAGCTCGATCCGGTCGCCTTCGATAACCGCATGGCGGTGGCGCAGCGTGGTCAGCCCAAAGCTCTTGTTGGCTTTTGAATATTCGACGTTGCCGATGCGGAAGAGGGTCAGCTCCATCAGCCGCACGATCGCCGCCAATACCCGTTCCCGCGGCAGCCCGCGGCGCCGCAGATCGGCATCGACTTGGGCGCGGACGCGCGGCAGCACGCGACCGAACAGCAGCATTCGGCCGAACTTGGTCTCGTCGCGCGCCTCGCGCCAGCGGGCGTGATAGCGGTATTGCTTGCGCCCGCGGGCATCGCGGCCGACCGCCTGGATGTGGCCGTTCGCCATCGGGCAGATCCACACCTGGCGCCACGCCGGGGGGATCGCCAGCGCCTTGATGCGGCGCAGCGTCTCGAAGTCGTCGATCAGTTGGCCGGCGGGGTCGCGGTAGTCGAAACCGTGCTCGGCCTTGTGGCGGGTGATGCCCGGCGCCTCGTCGCTGACGTGGCGCAGCTGGGCGGCGCGCGCTGCGGCGACGGGATCGAGGGCAGCCGCTGCCGCCAATTCCGCCGGCACCGGCAGGCGCCGCGTCGCGGTCGCAGCGGCGTCGTCATGATTCTTGCCGTTGAGCGCGGCGGCGCTCTTGCGGCGACCACTTCGGGACGCGGTCTTTTTTTCGTCCCTGCCCGAGGAGCCGACGGGCGCCGCCCTCGTCGGGGCCGAAGCGTTGGGGGTGGTCATTTCTTCTTTATTCGCTTGGGTCATGTACCCGGCTAACCCGATCAAGCTCCGCCGGTTCCGGCAGCCTGCGGCGAGGGCGCGCGCCGGCACCGGAAAGCCGCCGGCTGGACCCGCCGCCGCTCCGCCGCTATCGTCGCCCAATGAAGTTCGCCGTCTTGCAGTTCTTCAGCTGGCCGGAGCGGCGGGTCGACCTGGCAACGGTCTATGCCCGCGCGCTCGAGCGCATCGAGATCATGGATCGGGCCGGCTACGACGCGGTATGGCTCGCCGAGCACCATTTTTCGAGCTTCAGCGTGTGCCCGTCGGTGCACATGGTCGGGACCCTCGCCGCGGCGCGCACTCGGCGCCTGCGCATCGGCACCGGGGTGTCCCTGGCGCCGTTCTATCACCCGCTGCGGCTCGCCGAGGAGGTGGCGCTCCTCGACGTGCTGTCGGGCGGCCGGGTCAATTGGGGTGCGGGGCGCGGCTTTGCGCGCGTCGAGTTCGAGGCCTTTGGCGTGCCCCCCGAGGAGAGCACGGCGCGCTTTCGCGAAACCGTCGAGATCGTGCTGCGCGCCTGGAGCGACGAGCGGCTGCATTTTGCGGGCGAGCATTTCCGCTTTGACGGGGTCGAGGTCCTGCCCAAGCCGACGCAGCGCCCGCATCCGCCGGTGTGGATGGCGGCAAGCTCGGATGGCGCCCTCGACTGGGCGGCCGGCCGCGGCTTTTCGATCCTGATGGACCCGCATTCCTCGGCGGCGGAGATCGGCCGCAAGCGCCGGCGCTATGCCGAAAAACTGGCCGCCGCCGGATTTCCCGACGCCGGGCGCGACATCCCCGTGGCGCGGCTGGTGGCACTCGCGCGCAATGCCGAGGCAGCAGCCGCGGTTGCGCGCGGCGGCGCCGAATGGATCGTCAATTCCTATCTCGGCGCCCAGCACCGCCCGGTCATGCACGCCAGCTTTACCCCCGACGACGTCGACCCGGTCCGGCGCTATGTCGACGAGGTGATCCTGCACGGCACCCCCGACGCGGTCGTCGACCAGATACTGCGGTTACGCGAGGAGATCGGGCTCGATTACCTGCTCTGCGCACCGTTGAGCCATGAATCCTTTCTGCTGCTGACCGACGAGGTGCTGCCGCGGCTCGGCTGACCTGATGTCGGCGCTTCGCCCGCAGGCTTGATGCCGGGACGGTGCTGTGCTGGGATAAAGGACTGGCATTCGGGAGAGTGAAAATGACGGTCAAGGTTGGCGACAGGGTCCCGTCGGCGACATTGCGCTATGTGACCCCGGACGGGGTCCAGGCGGTCAGCACCGATGATTTCTTTCGCGGCAAAAAGGTGGCGCTGTTCGCGGTTCCCGGCGCTTTTACGCGGACCTGCTCGCAGCGGCATCTGCCGAGCTATGTAACGAATGCCGCCGAGCTCAAAGCCAAGGGCGTCGACACGATCGCGTGCATCGCGGTCAACGACCAGTTCGTCATGAACGCCTGGGGCAAGGAGCACGGGGCGGGCGACAACATCGTCATGCTCGGCGACGGCAGCGGCGACTTCACACGGGCGATGGGGCTCGAGCTCGACCGCGTCAAAGAGGGTATGGGAACGCGCTCGCAGCGCTATTCGATGCTGGTCGACGACGGCGTCGTCAAGGCGCTCAATGTCGAGCAGCCGGGCGTGTTCGACGTCTCCAGCGCCGAGACCATGCTGAAGGCGCTCTGACCGACCGAACGAGGGCAGGGCGGCCGGCCACACCCGGCGTCGAGCCGGCGGCGGTTGCTCTGGCCTTTCTGTCGCGCCGCCGTCGGCCGATACTGTGACCGCGGCTCAAGTTAACGCTCGCGAAGGCCAAAATGTCTGCCGAGGAAACGCCCCCGATGCCCTCCGCCGCCGACGAGCCCCAGGTCGACCGGTTCAGCGCGGATCGCCCCGAGGCTCCACCTGCCGGGTCGTCCGCCGACGCGGCGGGCGGGAGCTCAGCGCAGAGGGATGCGGCCGAGCCTGCCTACACGACAGAGCCAGCCGCGGCGCCAGATCAAGCAACGCCGGGTGAGGCGGCTCGCAACGAGGAGCCGCACCGCCGTCGCCGCCGTCGCCGGCGCCGGCCGCCGCGCGATTTCGACGCGGCTCGGGCGGCCGGAACGTCGGGCGGACCCGCGCAGGAAGCAGCGCCGAACGAGAACGGCCCGAGCATCGGCCCGGCAGACGACCACATGGTAGGCAGCGACACGACCGGCGGCGACACGACGGTCGGCGATCGGGTCGGTGCCGCTGCGGAAGGCGGCGCGGCGATACCGCGAGAGCGCGCGCCCGGCGACCGCTTGCCGCGGCGTCGGCGGCGGCGACGGCCGCCGATCGGCGCGTTGGCCCCCACGGCACCCGGCGCCTTGGGCTCGGCGCTGCCGTCGGCCGAACCCTCGATCGTCGATCCCGGCGGCGACGGCGGGGCGCCGGAGGGCGGCGCCGAAGCGGGTGCGCAGCGCCCCACACTGCGTCTGCGGCGGCCGGTGCGCGGCCGGCGTCAGCTGCCGCGGCCGCCCGGCCTGCAACGAGGCGCCGCCGAGCCGGCCCCGTCCGGCGGCGATGCGCCGGCGGGCGAAGCCGCGGCTGACGCAGCACCGGCGGTTGCGCCGCGTCCGGAGGGCGAGTTCCCGCGCCGCCGGCGGCGCCGACGCCCGCCGCCGCGTGCCGGTGAGGCTGCGGGCATAGGCGAAGCCCGGGCCGCAGGCGAGGCCCGCCAGGCGGATGGTGCCCCGCGCGAGGATGGCCGGCCGCCGCGCGGACGCGGGCGCGACCGCCGTCCCGGCGAGCAAAGACTGCAGGACGCGCCGCCCCAGCCCGCCGGCGAGCCGCAGGACCGCGGCGCGGCTCGCGGGTCGGGCGGTCGCGGCCGTGACGATCGCGGCGCCCGCGGCCGAGGTCCGGGCGGTCAACGGGACGGCCGGCGAGGAACCGGGCGCGATGCCGCCCCACGCCGCGTCGAGCAGAAGCTTTATGCTCTGGAATCAATGGTCGACCGCGGCTTTGAGGACGTCGATGACGAAGCTGAGGACAGCGGCAGCCGGCGCGTCCATTGGACGATCGTCAAACGCACCGTCGCCGACCAGAAGAGCGGCAAGCCGATGTCGGCGAGCTATGTCCTCCAGCGCGAGGGAGCGGAGACCGAGTTCCCCAATCTCGGCGCCGCCCGCGCCGCCGCCAACAAGACCATCGTCCACCCCGAAAAGCTGACGATGTCGAAGGCCGAGCACGTAGCCGCCAAGAACAGCAAATAACGGCTCCCAGCGAGCGGGCTCCAGCGAGCGGAACGAGCCGCTTTTGTGATGCTCGGGCGGGTTTTTTTGTTGACCTCGATCGCGGCGGCGCGGCAGCCTCGGGTACCCGAGGCGGCGCTGCCCGCCGCGCAGCTCCGAGACCGCCAATGCCGACGCCGATCAGAGCCTTGGTTTTCCTCGTCGTGCTCCTGGGATGGTTCCCGGCCGAGGCGCAGCTTCTCGGATTAGGCTTTGAGTCCAACATCGAACTGACAAAGCACGACCTCGACATCATCCACAGCACCGTCGACGGGCAGGTGCACGGCAGGCCGGTCGGCACGGCGGCGTCGTGGAGCAACCCCAGCTCCGGCAATTTCGGCACGATCAAGCTGATGAAGCGGTACACGGCGAACGGACGCCCGTGCGAAACCGTCGAGTACACCCTCGCAACGCGGCAGATGCCGGTCCCGCCCGAGCACTATTCTCTCGACAGCTGCATGCTCCCCAACGGGCAATGGCGGATAACCTGAGCGGGCGATGCCTGCGCGGCTGATGTCGGTCCGCACCGGAGCAACGGCCCGGCGATAATTATGGTGGGGTGGACGTGGCGGAGTGGACCGAAACCTGTCGCGGCACGGTCGCACCTTGGGAATGCGACACGACCGAGCATTTCACGATTGCCTATTACCTCGATCGCGTCGAGCAGGCGTCGGCGACGATCGCCGAGCGTCTCGGGCTCGCAGAGCATCTGCGCGCCGGGGTTTTCCCGCGTCGGTTCACCCTCCGCTTCATGCGCGAGCTGCGCGCCGGGGCGAGCTTTCAGGTCGAGAGTGCCGCGTTTGGGAGCGAGCCGGCATTGCGGCTCGGGCACCGCTTTGTCGACTCGGCGAGCGGCGACCCGGTGACCTGGATCGAGGAGGTGTGGGAAACCGCACCGTTGACCGAATTTGAGCGCGAGACGGTCGGCCGCAACCGGGCGGATTGGGACGGGCCGGCGATCGAGGACCGGCCCGAGCCGCGGTCGACCGAGGGTTCGATCCCGTCCGCGCGCGGCCGCGTGAAGCCCGCCGATCTCGACGAGTTCGACCGGCTTTCGCTCGCCGCCTTTGTCCACCGCTTTACCGACGCGGTGATCCAGGCTTCGGCCGCGATCGGCATCACCGACGACTACATGAAGACCGAGCGCCGCGGCTATTCGACCTTTGAGCTGTCGCTAAAGATCGGCGCGGCGCCCGGTGTCGGCGACCCTTATCTGGTCGAGACCGGGATCGCCCATCTCGGCAGCTCGTCGATCCGCTTTCTGCATCGGATGACCGACCCGCGCAGCGGTCGCGAATTCGCCCGCCTCGGCCAGTTCGGCGTCCAGCTCGATCTCGACGCCCGCCGCCCGGCGCCATTGCCCGACCACGTCCGGGAGCGTGCGGCGGCGCTGCTGCTTCCCCCCGGTTGACCTCTTCGAGGGCTCTTGCCGACCTCGTGGTTGCCTCGCTGGAATCCAGGCCGCCTCGACAACGCGGTTTCGTGCAATGCGGGTCCCACCTAATGTAGGCGCGGAGGGCCAACCGCATGCCACCTACCGAACAGATCAATCACAGGATGCTCTCTTGGGCGCGGGAAACTGCCGGAATGCCGGTTGAGGAGGCCGCGCAGAGGCTCGGTCTGAAGGATTCTGCCAAGGCCAGCGCACTCCGCAAGCTCCGGGCGCTTGAGGCCGGTGAGCGAGCTCCGAGCCAGACCATCCTATTGAGGGCCTCCGCGGCGTACCGACGCCCTCTGATCGCGTTTTACCTACCGGAACCGCCGCGCCGAGGGGACCGGGGTGAGGACTTCCGCACCCTAACGGGTGCTGTGTCGGCCCGCGAAAACGCAATTTTGGATGCTCTCCTCCGCGATGTCCGAGCACGCCAACGGATGCTCCGCGCGGTCCTCGAGGACGAGGATGAGGCCTCGCCCCGGCCCTTCGTCGCTTCCGTCCAGATCGAGCACGGAGCACAGACAATCGCCGCCGCCATCCGGGCCGCCCTCGGCGTCACAGCCGAACAGCAGACGCTTGCCAAGGGCTCCGGGGGCCTATTCACCTTGCTACGCGGGGCCAGCGAAAGAATAGGCGTCTATGTGCTGCTGCTGGGCGATGTTGGTTCGTACCACTCGGATCTCAGTGAGGAAGTATTTCGCGGGGCCGCGCTGGCCGACGATGTCGCTCCGTTTGTCGTCATTAACGATAATGATGCGGTGCCGGCGCGCGCATTCACTCTCGTCCACGAACTGGCGCACATCTGGATCGGAGCCAGCGGTGTGAGCGGTCCATTGCAAGAAATCTCTGACAATATGATCGAACGCCTCTGCAACGACGTTGCAGGAGAGTTTTTGCTTCCCTCGACCGCAGTACCGGACACGTCTTACCTGCGGGGAGCCCCTGTCGAGGTCGTTCTCCGGGCGACCGAGCGCGTAGCTGAAACGTGGAACGTCAGTCAGGGGGCGGTGGCTTACCGTTTCGTGCAGCGCAATTGGATTACCGCCGACATCGCATCTGCTTTGTTTGCGTTCTTCGCGGAGCGTTGGCGGACTGAGAAACAGCGCGCCAAGGCCTCTCGTACCCCTGACGATTCCGGACCTTCCTATTATGTCGTGCGCCGTAACCGTCTTGGAGCTGCCCTGTTGGACGTTGTGCGCCGAGCGCTCCAGGCCGAGATTATTACGCACACCAAGGCGTCGCGGATCCTCGGGGTAAGTCCCTCATCAGTCGAGCAGCTACTCCAAGATCGAGGGATGCGCGCGGCTTAGCGCGTCCCTTATGACGCTGCATCTACTCGACGCCAACGTCCTGATACGGGCGCACGAGGATTATTACCCGATTGACCGAATCCCGCAGTTCTGGTCTTGGCTGCTTGAAATGGCCGAGACAGCGACGATCAAGATGCCAATTCAGATTTACAACGAGATAGCGCTTTCACGTGGCTCGCTCGCGGACTGGCTCCGGCAGCTGCACGTGAAGGAAGCGCTCGTTCTCTCTGAACCGACAAACCTGGCTCGTGTACAAAATGTACTGGTCCGGGGCTACGCTGCGGACCTCACAGATGTTGAGATCGAGGAGATCGGTCAAGATCCTTTCTTGGTCGCCGCCGCCCTGAATGGAGCCGACCGCGTCGTCGTAACCAGGGAGGCGTCGAAGCCGAGCGCTCAGAGAGCGAACCGGAGAATTCCGGAGGTCTGCATGGCGTTCGGGATCACTGCGATCACCGATTAAAACTCAACTTTTTCATAAAGTAGCGTTTTTGTGCGCCTCCGTCGAACGAGAGAGAAAGAGAAGAGGTTGCGCGCGTGACGGACGCTGCGCGTCAAGTGATTATCCGGCGTAACCTATCGTCAGCGCGCGCGGCATTCCGCGGCCCCGGCGGAATGACCCGCCCGAGCCGCGAGCCTACCCTGAGCGGGAGTATGCCCGGTTCAGGCGTGGCCGGCGCTGATGTTGTCGCGGCGCTTGGCGGCGGCGTCGGCCTTGGCGAAGTCGTCGTCCTCAAAGCCGTAGAGGCGGGCGCCGCCCGACAGGATCTTGCCGCCGAGATCGGGAGTGATGCTCGAATTGTGCAATACTCGGCTCGACACCTCGGGGAAGCTCGAGTTGAAATGCGGGAAGTCGCTCGACACGCAGATATTGTCGGCGCCGCCCAGCAATTCGATGACCGATCCAACCTCGCGCTCGCCGCTCTCGATCGCCGAGAAGCAGTTGCGCTGCCAATACTCGTTGGGGCTGAGCTTGAGATAGGGCGCGTCGGCCTGGTGGTGCTGGCGCAGATCCCATTCGATGCGGCCCAACAGGCCCGGCACCCACCAGCTCTGCGCTTCGAGAAACGCGACCTTGAGCCGCGGGTAGGTTTCGAGGATGCCGCCCAGCAGCAGCGCGATCAGCGCCAATTGCATCTCGGTCGAATGGCTGGCGACATGGCGCATAAAGCGGTTCTCGCCAAAGCGCGGCTCGATCGTCGAATAATACGAGCCGGTGCCCTCGTGAAAGCACAGCGGCACCTGCAGCTCCTGCAGCATGGCATAGAGCGGGTCCCAGTAGGTCGAGTGCCAATAGCGGCCGTTGACGTAGTTCGGCCGGACAAAAGCACCGACCGCGCCGTATTCCTTGACGCAGCGGTAAAGCTCGCGGCAGGCGAGGTTGACGTCGTGCACCGGCAGCATCGCCGCCATCTTGAGCTGGTCGGGGCTGTGCTGGACAAAGTCGTGCAGCCAGTCGTTATAGGCGCGGCAGATCGCGTTGGAGAATTGCGGGTCCATGCCGTCGCGCGCGAGAAACGACAGCCCGGCGGTCGGGAACAGCACCGCGATGTCGATGCCTTCCATTTCCATGCCGATGATTTGGGCTTCGGCGTCGTAGCCGCGCTCGACCGCGAACATCACGTTCTTGTTGCCGCGGGCGCCGACCAGCGGACCGCGGATACGGTTGTATTGCGAGACGTTGCCGTCGTTGCTGGTGGGCGTGCCGTCGAAATACCACAACGGCCGCCCGCGCATGCCGGTGGCGCCGCCGTCGAGCCGCTTTGCCGCCGAAGTGATGCGCGGCTTGAACGCCGGGTTGAGGTATTTGTCGAACAGGTCGACCGGCTCCATGATGTGCATGTCGCAGTCGACAAAGCGATAACCCTCTTTCATTCTCCATTCCCTCCGGACGGCGCTGACGGGCCAATAGTGCCCGCAAAGGACGCGCCCCGGCAACCCGACGAGACCCGGTCCGGCGCAGCCCGATCATGCGAAAACGACGCCGCTGAGGATCGCCAAGTAATGACAGGCGGCGCCGGCAAGCACAAGCGCATGCCAGATCGCCAGACGATACGGCAGCCGCCACCACCACAGCAAAAACGGGACGCCGGCGGAATAGCAGGCGCCGCCCGCGGCGATCAGCAGCACGGTTTCGCCCGAGACCGCCGGACCGACCGCGACAAGGCTCGCCCAGCCGAGCAGCAGATAAAGGATCGCCGAGCGCCGGATGCCGCCGATCGGAAAGCTCAGCTTGAACAGCATCCCGACCGCCGCGACCCCCCACAGCGCCGCCGCCAGCAGGATCCCGCCGGTGCTGCGGTGGGCGAGCGCGAACGGCGTCGCCGACCCGGCGATCATCGCGAAAATCGCGGCATGGTCGAAACGGCGCAGAATCTGCCGCCGCCGCGGCGCCAACGCGGCGCGGTAGCCAAGCGAGCAGCCGAGCATCGCCATGAGCCCCGTCACATAGGCCCCGACCCCGACAATAAGTCGAGGTCCGCCGCGACCGAGCGCCAAGGCTATCAATGCCGCCGAGGCGGCGATCCCAAGCACCAGTCCGCCGGCGAGAACCCCGACATCGGCGATCCGCTCGGCATGGCGCGGCGCGAATGTCGGGATGGCCGGGCCGCTCAGCGTCCTGTTCCCGGCCGCGGCACGGTCATCGCCATCGGCAATCAACGGCCATCGGCAAGATGCGGGCGGTTATTTGCCGGCGTCCGGCTCCAGCGACCAGTAATAGCCGACGGTCGGCGCATGCGCCATCGAGCTGACGCCCACCGTCGGGCCGGTATAGGTCGTGATCGGCGGTGCTTCGAGCACGTTGGTTTTCGATTTTTCGACGTTCGGCTCTTCGCTGACGATCTGTTTCGAGATCTCGGGAACGGTGGTGAAATTGACCGAGGCGGAGGTATCGAAACAGTTGCGGTCCTTTTTCACCCGGCACGGCGCCGCCCCGGCTGCCGTGGCCGCGCCGACGGCGCCGATCATAAAAAACAGAAACAGCGACCCCCAGAACTTCATGGCGGCTTACCTACCGCGAGCACCACCCCGCAGGCATCTTGCCCGATCGTCAACGCCGAGTCCATATGGCCTTTGCTCGACCGGCGATTGGCGGCCTGATGCGTGTTGTGATTTGCGGCGGCGGCGTGATCGGCGCCTCGATCGCCTATTTTCTGACCCGCCGGGGGGTTCATGCGACCGTCATCGAGCGCATCGCGGTCGCATGCGCGGCGTCGGGCAAGTCGGGCGGCTTTCTGGCGCTCGACTGGTGCGACGGGACGCCGCTCGCCGCGCTCGCCCGACGCAGCTTCGCGCTGCACGCCCGGCTCGCGCGCGAGGTCGGGGGCGACTGGGACTATCGCCGGCTGACGACCTATGGCGGCGTCGCCGGCCGGAGGAACCGGCTCGCGCGCCGCGCCGGCGCCTATGATCTCGGCTGGCTGTCGGCCGGCGCGAGCGTGACCCAGCGGCTCGGCTCGCCCGAAACCACGGCGCAGGTTCATCCGGCGCGCTTTACCGAAGCGATGATGTGCGCGGCTCGGGCCGGCGGCGCCGAATTGCGCCTCGGCAGCGTCAGCGCTCTCGTGCTGCGGGAGGGCGTCGTCGCGGGCGCCGTCGTCGACGGCGAGATCGTCGACGGCGACGCCGTCGTCATCGCGATGGGGCCGTGGTCGATCCTCGCCGCGGCATGGCTGCCGCTTCCCGCGGTTTACGGGCTGAAGGGGCACAGCCTGGTGTTCGAGACCGGGGCGCAGGTGCCGGCCGAGGCGCTGTTTTGCGAATATCGCGAAGCAAATGGCGCGGCGCAAACACCCGAGCTGTTTCCGCGCGCCGACGGCACGACCTATGTCTGCGCGATCTCGAGCGAAAGCCCGTTGCCGGCAGACCCCGTAGCGGTCGCCCCCGATCCGGGTGCGATCGAGCGGCTCGAAGCAATCTGCCGCGACCTGTCGCCGGTGCTGGCCTCGGCGAAAATCCTGGCGCGGCAGGCCTGCTTTCGCCCGATCGTCCGCGACGGACTGCCGCTGATCGGCCGGGTGCCGGGTTTCGCGGGCGCTTATGTCGCGACCGGCCACAGCGTCTGGGGCATCCTGAACGCGCCGGCAACCGGCGAGGCCATGGCCGAGCTGGTCGTCGACGGCGCCGCGCGGACGGTCGACCTCGCGCCCTTCGACCCCGGCCGGCTGGCGCCGCTCGATCCGTCGCGGCGCCGCGCGCTCGCGGGCGGGTGACCGGCGGCCCGCCGGCGTGGCATAGAGTGGCTGTCGGCGACCACAGAAAGAGCGATCCCCGTGCGAGAAATCAACATTCTTGGCATTCAGCGCGTCAACCCGGCGGATCGCGCCAGGATCGAGGCGGTCGATCCGGGGATCCGGCTGACCGACGCCGGCGGCTGGTTCGACGGCGAAATCCGCGAGAGCTGGCCGGCTTACGCCGCCGCCCGCTATCTGGCGCCGGGGACAACGGGTCACGGCACGCGCGCGGAACGCGACCGGCTGCTCGCCGAAGCCGAAATCATTCTCGGGGGCTGGCCCTTTCCGCTCGACCTGCGCGCGCGCTCGCCGCGGCTCAAATGGTTTCACCAGCGCCCCGCCGGCGCCAGCAATCTGCGGATCGGCGATTTGTGGGGCAGCGACGTTGTCGTGACCACCTCGCGCGGGGTCGGCAGCACCCTGGCTATCGCCGAATACGCGGTCGCCGGCATCTTGTATTTTGCCAAATGCCTCGACCGGATAGCGCTCGACCGCGAGGCGGGCCAATTCGACCATCGCGCCTACCGCCCGCTGCTGCTCGACGGCAAGACGGTGTGCGTCGTCGGCGCCGGCGGCATCGGGCAGGATGTCGGGCGGCTGTGCGCCGGGCTCGGTCTCAAGGTCGTCGGGACCCGCCGCGAGCCGCAGCCGGGCGCCTTGCTGCCGGCAGGGTTCAGCGAGATCGGCGGCCCGGCGGATCTCGACCGGTTTCTCGCCGACAGCGCCTTTGTCGTGATCTGCTGCCAGTGGACGCCCGAGACCGACCGGCTGTTCAACCGCGAGCGCTTTGCCCGGATGAAGCCGGACAGCGTGCTGGTCAATGTCGCGCGCGGCGAGATCGTCGACGAGGACGCGCTCGCCGACGCGCTGCAGCGCGGCCAGTTGCGCGGCGTCGCGCTCGATGTCTATGCCGGCGAATTCGAGCACCTGCCGCCCGCCCGGCTGTGGTCCGATCCGCGGGTGCTGGTGACGCCGCATGTCTCGGGCGCGAGCGACCAAAATCGCCATGGCGCTATCGACATCTTTTGCGACAATCTGCGCGCCTATCTCGCCGGGCGCCGGCTGCGCAACGTCATCGACTGGCAGCGCGGATATTAGGCGAGACTAGTCGGCGGCGGCGGGCGCGGGCGGGGACGAAGGCGGAGAGAACGGGATCAGTGACAAGACCAAGCTGACGACGACGAGGATCGACACGCCGCCCATGACCCCGACCAGCCTCTCGAGGCCGGGGCCGATCGACTCCGGCGGACCCTGCCCCTGGACCAGGCTCATCAAATAGGCAAACATGGCCTGCATCCCGACATAGGCGATACCCGTGGTGCCGGTCTGGATTTGCGAGCACAGCCAGATACCGGGCGGTATCAGCGCGATCCACAGCAGGAAGTCGTCGCCGACAAAAGCGAGACAGGCAAGGCCGGCAAGCGCGCCGATCAGGCAGCCGACAAAACGGTGCACTGCGCGCTGGACGAGCGCCCGGTTGTCGGGTTGCTGGTTCGCGCTGATCGGGATCGACAGGACGACAACCGCGGTGATCCCTATCGCCACCGGGCTGATCGGGGCAATCCACTCCGCCAGCGCCGGCAGCAGCATGACCGTGAGCCCGCCGCGGCAGGCGTAAACCAGCATCACCTTGTTGCGGGGAAGCCAGCGGTGCAATTCGGAGCCGTAGCCGTGGCGCCAGAAGGCCAGCGGCGGGGGGTCGAGAAGGCTGGCCGCAGTGGGCTTTGCGGCGCCGGCCGGCACCGGCATCAAGCCGCAGACGACGAGGAAAGCCACGGTTCCGATGATGACGTCGACGACGCGGTTGACAGCAGTGGTAAATGCCAGCTGCGGCTGGTCGAAGGACATCAGAATGACAAGGCACGCGGTCACCGCGCCGATCAGCCAGGCGTAGCCGAACCGCGATGTCTCGAAGCCGAACAGTCCGGCGCACCCCAGAAGAAACAGGCAAAGCAGAAACGGCGCCGACTGATAGACAAACAACCGCAGCACCAGGAGTCCCACGAGCGCGCCGATGATGCTGCCGGCAAGGCGCATGATCGCCCGCGACATGGCGAGCGACGGCGAAGCACGCGTCACCTGAAATGCGGTGATCCCCGCCCACCAGGGATCGTCCGAATGCAGCGCCAGCGCCGCGAGAACCGCCAACGTTACCGACGCCGCCGCTTCGGCTGCCTCCAACCCGCGTGCGCCGCGCCATTCGAGCGAGCGCAATTCGGTGGCAAGCGCCCCGGGAATCTCGCGCAGCATGGGTAGGCCTTAATAAAATAGTATGGTGCGCGCGTCGGAGCCCATATGCAGAATGACGTCTGGGTTCGGGTTTTGCAGCAGCAAGGTTACCGGAAATCGCCGCTCGAGACGAACCCAGTCGGTGGTCGGCTCGACGTAGGGCAACAGGGTCATCGGCGTCTTCCGGCGGCTGATGCCGCGCGCGATCCCTTGAACAAAGGCGCGGTGAACGTGCCACGGATAGGAGTTGAGCCACACCCAGGCGGCATGCCCGACCTGCATGTGGCGGATCACGCTTTCCTTGTAGTTCGCGATGATGCGCCACGCATGAGCATCGACAAGACCGATCATCGGCTGGTTTGCCACCGCCTGGTCGCCGACGCGCAGGATCAGATTGGTGGTCGTCCCGTCGGTCGGCGCCAGCACCTTCGTCTGGTCGAGCTGCCATTGCAGATAGGCGATTTCCGCGGTGATGGCCTTGACCGTTGCGTCGTGAAGCGCCTCCATCTGGCGCTCCTTGTTAACCGCGGTCTCGGCGTTGGCGAGGGCGGCGGACGCTTCTTGCGCATTAGCCGTCGCGGTGTCGAGCGCCTGGCGCGACAAAAACCCGGCGTTGGCGATCGGCTGAGCGCGCTGCAGATTGTCGTGGGCCAGCCGCGCGCCGGCAGCCGCGGCATCGCGCGCCGACTTGGCCGATTTGACAAGGTCGTGGTCGACCGCAAGCTGCGCTTCGGCTTCGGCCCGCCGCGCCTGTTGCTTGGCAAGGTCCAGTTGGAACGGTGTGGGGTCGATCTCGGCGAGCAAGGTTCCCTTGGTCACGGTCTCGTTGTCGGCGATCGGCACGGCGACGATGCGGCCGGTGATCTGCGGCGCAACCGCAACGAGGTCGGAGGTCACATAGGCGTCGTCGGTATAGGCAAAGACATAGCTCGACCCCCAATAGAGAACGAGCGCCACCACCAGTCCCGCCAACACCAGCAGCACGCGCCGGCGATAGCGCCGCGCCGCGATGACTTTCGGCTCAGGAGGCAGCGGGTCGGAGACAGCGCGAAACACCGCCGGCGACGGTCCCGGCAGCAGCACCTGAACCGCGGCGGCCGCGTCTCCAACGGGCGCATTAGGCTGGTTGCCGTCCGGCATCGGAGAGGGTCAACTCGTCATCGGATTATCGCCGCGGAGCTAGTCCGCGCCCCGATCATAACCGAAGATTTACCCGGCGGCAGCATCGACGCGCACGCAAAAAGCGACCGCCGGACAAAATGCCCGCGCCACACCGGCGCAGTCGGTCAGGCGGATGAGACCGCGCGTTCGATCTCGGCGATCAGCTCTTTGTCGTCGATTGGCTTGCGCAGGATCGGACCCAGCGCTTCGTCTGCGACGCCGGGAATGTCGTAGCCCGTCATGTAGACCACCGGAAGGCCGGGCCGCCGCATCCGCGCCATGCGCGACAGCGCAAGGCCGTTGACGCGCTGCGGCATGACAATGTCGGTAACGAGCACGTCGAGCGGCCCGGTGCCTTCGAGCTCTGCCAAGGCGGGCTGGTAGTCGAGCGCGACCACGACCTCGTAGCCGCGGGCGCGCAGCAGGTCGGCGACCGCAGCCGCCGATCCAGGGTCGTCATCGACCACCAATATCCGCGCCGGCGCCTGGGAAGGCCGGCATGCGACCTGCTCCGGCGCCGACCGGCTTCCAGAAAACGTTTCTGGCGGTGTTACGTTCATGGTGAGATAGTTTACCCAGTCCCTGAACGGCGCGCAACCGGCGCGCGCCCGGCGGTTACTGCCGTTTCCGGCACGACGAGCCCGGCGCGCCATTCTCTGCGGCCAATTCACGAGGAAACATGGAAGCGAAAAGCATGACCGCTCTTCCGCGAGTGCTGGCAGAAAACGAGCAGGCTTTGCTCGCCGGCTGGCTCGAATTGCAGAAGAAAGCCGGCGCCCTGCGCAGCGGCCAGCTTGGCGAGGCGGAGCTCGGCGAGAGCTCCCGGCGGCTGCTCGCAGCGCTTTGCGAAGGCGCCGCCGGAGGACAGATCGAGGACATCGACGCGGCGGCATGGGATCGTGCGCGAACGGTGCTGGAAGAGGTCTCGCGTTCTCGCGCGACGCTGGGCCTGACGCCGTCGGAAACGGCGACTTTCGTGCTGTCGCTTAAGGAGCCGCTGTTCGACTTGGTGCGGCGCAAAGTCGGCGCCGACCCGGAACGGCTGGCGCACGAGCTGTGGACCGCGACGTTGCTGATCGACAAGCTCGGCCTCTTTACGATTGAGACCTTTCTGAAGAGCCGCGAAGACATCATCCGGCGCCAGCAGCAGGAATTGCTGGAGCTGTCGACGCCGGTCGTGCGGCTGTGGGAAGGTGTGCTGGCACTGCCGCTGATCGGCACGCTCGACAGCGCCCGCACCCAGACCGTCATGGAAAGCCTGCTCGAGGAGATCGTCACCGCCGGGGCCGAGATCGCGATCATCGACATCACCGGCGTCCCGACCGTCGACACCCTGGTGGCGCAGCATCTGATAAAGACCGTTGCGGCGGCCCGCCTGATGGGGGCGGACTGCATCATCAGCGGCATCAGGCCGCAGATCGCGCAGACCATCGTCCATCTCGGTCTCGAGCTCGGCGTCGTTTCAAAAGCGACGATGGCCGACGCCTTCGCGCTGGCGCTCCGCCGCCTCGGCAAGTCAGTCGTCGAACGCGTGCCGGCACGGCCGGGGTCCTGATCCGCCATGGGTGAGATCCCGGTTCTCAAAATCGGCGACTGTCTGTTGGTGTCGATCCAGGTCGACATGCACGACCGGCTGGCATTGGCGCTGCAGGACGACCTGACCAGCCGGATTGTCGCCGACCGCGCCCGCGGGGTCATGATCGACATCTCGGCGCTGGAAATCGTCAACTCGTTTATCGGGCGCATGCTCAACAACATCGCCGCAATGTCGCGGGTGCTCGACGCGGTGACCGTCGTCGTCGGCATGCGGCCGGCGGTCGCGATCACCTTGGTCGAGCTCGGCTTGTCGCTGACGGGCGTGCGCACGGCGCTGAACGTCGACAGGGGGCTGGCGCTGATCCGTCAGGCGATCGACGGCGAGGGGGGTGCGGTTGGTCGTCGAGACGTCTGAGACGATGGCGCTGCGGACCTCCGAGGACGTCGTCCGCGCCCGCCAGTCGGTCCGGGCGAAGGCGGTCAAGGCCGGCTTTGGCATTGTCGACCAGACCAAGCTCGTCACCGCCGCGAGCGAGATCGCCCGCAACACCGTCGACTATGGCGGCGGCGGCACCTTGCGCATCGACATGCTGCGCGATGGTCCGCGCCGCGGCGTGCAGCTTAGCTTTTGCGACAACGGACCGGGCATCGCCGACATCAAGAGGGCGATGACCGATGGCTACACCACCGGCGGCGGGCTCGGTCTCGGCCTCAGCGGCGCCAAGCGGCTGTCAAACGAATTCTCGATCGAATCGACGCCGGGCAAGGGGACGACCGTCACGCTCGCGCGTTGGAAACTGTAATATGAACGTAATCGGTGCAGTCAGCGATCGGAGCCAGGTCGGCGAAATCCGCCGCCGGATGACGGCAGCGGCGCGTCAAATCGGCCTCGCCGAGGATGTCGTCGGGCGCGTCGCGCTCGTTGCCACCGAGATCGCGACTAACCTGTTGAAGCACGGCGGCGGCGGCATCGTGCTCGCGCGCCCACTGGCGGCGGCGGGCGGCGCCGGCCTCGAGCTGCTCGGGCTCGACAACGGGCCCGGCATGGCGGATGTCGGGCGCTGTCTTGCCGACGGCTTCTCGACCGCCGGCAGTCCGGGGACCGGCCTCGGCGCCATCGAGCGCAACGCCGACCGCTTTGCGATCTACTCGCGGCCCGGCCGCGGGACCGCGATCATGGCATGTTTCTTCCACACCGGCGCAGCTTTGCTTTCGGGCCCGGAGCTTGGCGCCGTCGTCGACCCCTATCCCGGCGAGACCCTTTGCGGCGACCGCTGGGCGACGGCGCATCACCGCTCGAGCGCGACCTTGCTGGTGGTCGACGGCTCGGGCCACGGACCCATGGCGGCGCACGCGGCCGAGACCGCGACCCGCGCCTTTGACGACAATCTCGACCGGGACTGCGTTCGGCTGGTCGAGGCGATCCACCGGGCTCTGGCGCCGACGCGAGGTGCCGCACTTGCGGTCGCGCGCATCGACGCGGACGCCCAGCTCGTGCGTTTTGTCGGGGTCGGCAATATCGGCGCGGTGCTGGCGGGCGACGGTCAGGCGGCGCGCCGGATGGCGTCCTACAACGGCACCGCCGGCCACGTCGCGCCGCGCATCCGGGAATTCACTTATCCTTACGCCGGCAGACCGCTGGTGATCCTGCAGTCGGACGGCCTCTCGGCGCGATGGGAGATCGACAGCTACCCGGGGCTCGCCGCGAGCCACCCGGCGCTTGTCGCCGGGGTCATCTTCCGCGACCACCGGCGCGGCCGCGACGACGCCGCGGTCGTGGCGATGCGCCCCGCCGCATGAACGCCCGGCTGCTCCTCGTCGCGCTCGAGCGCGAGGCCGACATCGTTCTCGTGCGCAAGCGCACCCGGCTGCTCGCCGAGCTCCTGGGCTTTGACCGCCAGGACCAGACGCGGATCACCACCGCCGTCTCCGAGGTCGCTCGCAACGCCTTTGAGTATGCCGGCGGCGGGCGCACGGAATTCCGGGTCAAGGACGGCCCGCCGCGGCCGGCTTTCGAGATCGTCATCAGCGACAAGGGGCCGGGCATCGCGAATCTGCCGGCCGCGCTTTCCGGCAGCCACCGCTCCGAGAGGGGGATGGGCGTCGGGTTGCGCGGCGCGCAGCGGCTGATGGATTTTTTCGACATCCAGACGGCGGCCGGCAGCGGCACCACCGTGCGGATCGCAAAATCCTTTCCCGCCGGGGCGCCGGCGCCGACCGGCGAATTGCTCAAGCGCATCGGCCGCGCGCTTGGCGGCAACAATGGGGCCGATCCGCTCGAGGAGATCAGGCACCAGAACCAGGAAATGCTGCTGCAGCTAGAGGAGCTGCAGGACAAGCAGGGTGCGTTGGTTCAGCTTAACCAGGAGCTGCAGGACACCAATCGCGGGGTCGTGGCGCTCTATGCCGAGCTCGACGAGCGCGCCGACCACCTGCGCCGCGCCGACGAGCTGAAGTCGAAGTTTCTCTCCAACATGAGCCACGAGTTTCGCACGCCGCTGAACTCGATCCTCGCACTCTCGCGCCTGTTGCTGGCCCGGACCGACGGGGATCTGGCGCCCGAGCAGGAAAAGCAGGTTCAATTCATCCGCAAAGCCGCGGAAAGCCTGACCGAGCTTGTCAACGACCTGCTCGACCTGGCGAAAGTCGAAGCGGGGAAGACGACGGTCGCGGCGGTCGAGTTTACCGTCGAGAGCCTGTTCGGCGCGCTTCGCGGCATGCTGCGCCCGCTGCTCGTCGGCGACGCGGTCGCGCTCGTCTTCGAGGACGCGGGCGGTCTGCCGCCGCTCTACACCGACGAGGCCAAGGTTTCGCAAATTCTGCACAATTTCCTCTCGAACGCGATCAAGTTTACCGAGCGCGGCGAGGTGCGGGTTTGGGCCGACCGCGATCGCGACGCCGACACCGTGGCTTTTTTTGTCCGCGATACCGGGATCGGCATCGCCGCGGCGGATCTCGGCATCATCTTTGATGAGTTCGGCCAGGTCGCCCATCCGCTTCAGTCCGCGATCAAAGGCACCGGCCTCGGGCTGCCCTTGTCAAAAAAGCTGGCCGAGCTGCTGGGCGGCGAGGTTGCGGTCGAGAGCGCGCCGGGCCAGGGCTCGGTGTTCTCGGTAACCCTGCCGCGAGTGTTTCGGACCGCTCGGGAGCCGCCGGCGGCAGAGCCGGATTGGACGCTCGATCCGGCCCGCGTGCCGGTGCTGGTCGTCGACGACGACCCGGCCGATGCGTTCGCCATGCAGCGGCTTCTCGCCAACACCCGCTATCAGCCGATCATGGCGCCGACCGTCGCCGCCGCGAAACATGCGCTCGCACGGGTGACCCCGGCGGCGATCCTGCTCGACGTGGTGCTGTCAGGCGACGAATTGTGGCGGATGATCCTCGGGCTGCGGCAGGGCGAGGCAACCGGAGACATCCCGATCGTCGTGACGTCTTCGACCGGCGAAGACCGCAAGGCGCTGCATCTTGGCGCTGACGCCTATCTTGCGAAGCCGCTCGACCCGGAATTGCTCCTCGATCGCCTCGACCGACTGACCGGCAATCTCTCGGTTACCCGCGTGCTGCTCGTCGACGACGAGGAGGTGACGCGATATCTGGTGCGCCAACTGTTGCCGCGCGGTGTTTACGAGGTGCGCGAGGCGACAACGGGGACCGCGGGCTTGGCTCAGCTGCGCGAGCGCCGGCCCGATATTCTGCTGCTGGATTTGATGATGCCTGAAATGACCGGTTTCGAGCTCCTCGAGCATTTGCGCGGCGACCCCGGGCTCGACGACATTCCGGCGATTGTCCTGACCTCGGCGATCCTCGGCCCGCGCGAACGGCAGCGGCTCGGCCGGGCGTCGCGGGTCATGTCGAAATCCGATCTGTCCGCGGTGGCGCTGAGCGCGGCGATTGCCGAGGCTCTGGCCGATCGGACACCCGTCTCGCCGGAGCTGCTCGATGGGTAAGGACACCGGCCGGATCCTGGTCGTCGACGACGACGAGGCGACCCGCTACGTCAAGAGCCACCTGCTGCGGCGCCACGGGTACGACGTCTGCGAGGCAGGCCTCGGGGGCGAGGCTCTCGCCATGGCCGAGGACCGGCGCCCCCACCTGATCCTGCTCGACGTCAAATTGCCGGACGCAAACGGCATCGAAATCTGCCGCGCGATCAAATCCAAATTGTCCCAGGTCATCGTGTTGCAGACCTCGGCCGCGTTTACCGGTGTGGCCGACCGCACCCGGGCGCTCGACGGCGGCGCCGATTCATATCTGATCGAGCCGATCGAGCCGGATGAGCTGATTGCGACCGTCAATGCGCTGTTGCGCATGCGCAAGGCCGAGCAGGATGTCCGGCGGGTCAACCGGGATCTCGAGCAGCTGGTCGCCGAGCGGACCCGCGAGCTCTCCGAAGCAAACCGGGTGCTGGCCGAGGAGGCGGCCGAGCGCCGCGCCGCCGAGACGGCGCTGTGGCACGCGCAAAAACTCGATTCGATCGGTCAGCTCACCGGCGGGATCGCCCACGACTTCAACAATCTGCTGACTGTAATCTCCGGCAACCTGCAGTTGATCCACGGCTCGATCGCCGCGGGCGGCGCGGCCCAGCCGGCGGCGCGCGACCGTCTTTTGCAGCGGCTGGCGAGCGCCGAGAATGCGACCGAGCACGCCGCCAAGATCACCCAGCAGCTGCTGGCCTTTGCCCGGCGCGGCACGCTGATCGTCGAGCCCGTCGACATCGTCGCGTTTCTGAGCGCGGAGGAGAGTTTTCTGCGGCGAGCGGCAGGCGAGGCGGTCGCGGTCGAATTCGCTCACATCCCGGGCTTGTGGCACGGCCAAACCGATCCGATCCTGCTCGAAGCGGCGATTCTGAACTTGGTCGTGAACGCCCGCGACGCGATGGGCGACGGCGGCAGGCTGTTGATCGAAGGCGCGAATGTCGCGGTCGACCGCGGCAGCATGGAGAATGCCCGCGGTGTTGCCGCCGGCGAATATGTGCGGATCGTCGTGTCGGACGCCGGCTGCGGCATGGCCCCGGAGGTGGCCGAGCGCGCCTTCGAGCCGTTTTTCACGACCAAGGAGGCGGGAAAGGGCAGCGGTCTCGGCCTCAGCCAGGTTTACGGCTTTGTCAAGCAGTCGAAAGGCCATGTGCTGCTCGACAGCGCGCTCGGCGAGGGCACCACGGTCAGCCTCTATCTCCCGCGTGCGACAGCGCTGCCGAAGGCGGCTGCGATCGGAGAGGGTGGAGCGGAGCTCGCGGCGGGCGGCAGCGAAACGGTATTGATCGTCGAGGACAACGAGCTTGTCCGCGAGACCATGACAATGATGACCGAGAGCCTCGGCTACCGCGTTCTGACCGCCGGCGGTGCAGCCGAGGCGCTCGAGCTGATCGGCGGCAAAACCCCGATCGACATGCTGCTCAGCGACGTGGTGATGCCCGGCGGGGTCAACGGCCTCGAATTGGCGCAGCAGGTTCGGGCGCTTTGCCCGGGCCTGCCGATCCTTCTCGTCTCGGGCTATCCGGCCGCCGCAGTCGACCGAGCCGGCCACTACCCGATCCTGCGCAAGCCATGCCGCCGCGAAGAGCTGGCGCGCGAGCTCCGCGCCGCTCTCGACCAGCGCGAAGCCGTCGGCTGAGGCCTCTGCCCGCGATTCGCCAAGCCACGGGCTGCCGGCCTCCGACATCGGCGTTTACCGGCTACTCGAAACGGTTCGAGCGGGGGAAGCCGTTGGGGGCGAGGCGGCCGGCGCCGCCGCGGGCGCCGAGCCACGGCGTCAAATCGGTTTCGGTGCGGGTTCGGGTTTCCCCCTGCCGCCACGACAACCCGTCGGCCAGCCGGAACACCTTGGCGTCGGCGAGGCCGCCCGATTTGTAGCGCTGCAGGATCACGCCGCGCCCCCGCGTCATCAGCGGAATGTCGTCGAGCCTGACCACCAGCATCCGCCGGTTGTCGCCGGCAAAGGCGACAGCGTCCCCGTCCTCGGCGCGCAGGCAGATGCGCGCCACCGCGCCCTCGCCCGGGGCCAGCACCTGCTTGCCGGCGCGGGTCTGCGCCACCGCCTCCTCGCCGTCGACGACAAAGCCGCGCCCGTCGCTCGCTGCAACCAGCAATTCCATGCCCGGCCGGTAGGGAAACATTGCGACGAGGTCGTGCTCGTTCGGCAGGTCGATCATCAGCCGCAACGGCTCGCCCTGTCCGCGCCCGCCCGGCAGCCGGTCGACGGCGATCGTGTAAAAGCGGCCGTTGGTCGCGAACACGACGAGGCGGTCGGTGGTTTCGGCGGCGACCGCAAAGCGCGGCCCGTCACCCTCCTTGTAGCGCTGCTCGGCCGCCGCGACGTTGTGGCCCTTGACCGCGCGCACCCAGCCCTTTTGCGAGCACAGCACGGTCACCGGCTCGCGCTCGACCAGGGCCGCGGCCGAAATCTCGACCGGCGGCGGCGCCTCGGCCAGTGCCGTGCGGCGGCGGCCGAGCCCAGCATCGCCACGATTATTCGGGTCGCCGCCGAATTCGGCCGCGGTCGCCGCAATCTCCTTTGCCACCGCACGCCACTGGCGGCGCTCGCTGTCCAGCAAGCGGGTCAGGCCCGCTGCTTCCGCCGACAGCGCGTCGAGCTCCTTGCGTATCGCGATTTCCTCGAGGCGGCGCAGCGCCCGCAGCCGCATGTTGAGGATCGCCTCGGCCTGCACCTCGCTCAATTCCCAGCGCCGCATCATCTCGGCCTTGGGGTCGTCGGCCTCGCGGATGATCCGGATGACCTCGTCGAGGTTGGCGTAGACGACGATCTGGCCGTTCAGAATCTCGATCCGGTGGGCGACGGCGGCGAGGCGGTGCCGGCTGCGGCGCAGCAATACTTGGCGGCGATGGTCGAGAAACGCCTGCAACGCTTCCTTCAGGCTCATGACCCGCGGGACGCCGGCGGGGTCGAGCACGTTTAGGTTGAGCGGCACGCGCACCTCAAGCTCGCTCAGCCGGAACAGCTGCTCCATCAACAGGCCGGCATCGACGTTGCGGGTCTTGGGCTCGATGACGAGGCGGACATCCTCGGCGGATTCGTCGCGGATGTCGGCCAAGAGCGGCAGCTTTTTTTCTTCGAGGAGGGCGGCGATCCTTTCGACCAGCCGCCCTTTCGGCACGCCAAACGGGATTTCGGTCACGACGATCTGGTAGGCGCCGTGGCCGAGCGCCTCGCTCGCCCAGCGGGCGCGGAGCCGGAAGCTGCCGCGGCCGGTCGCGTAGGCTTGGCGAATGCTTTCGGCCGGCTCGACCAGGACCCCGCCGGTCGGGAAATCGGGGCCGACGACATGCGCGTGGAGCGCCTCGACGGCGCAGGCCGGGTCGTTGATCAGGTGCAGCAGGGCGGCGCACAGCTCGCCGGCATTGTGCGGCGGGATATTGGTCGCCATGCCGACGGCGATGCCGGCGGCGCCATTCGCCAACAGGTTCGGGAAGCGCGCCGGCAAAACGATCGGCTCGCTGTCCTCGCCGTCATAGGTCTGGCGGAAGTCGACGGCGTCCTCGTCGATGCCTTCGAGCATCGCCTGCGCCACCGCCGAGAGCCGGCTCTCGGTATAGCGCATCGCCGCGGCGTTATCGCCGTCGATGTTGCCGAAATTGCCCTGGCCGTCGACGAGCGGGTAGCGCTGCGAGAAATCCTGGGCGAGGCGGACCAGCGCGTCGTAGACCGCGAGCTCGCCATGCGGGTGAAACTTGCCGATCACGTCGCCGACCACGCGGGCGCATTTCTTGTAGCCCGAGGCCGGATCGAGGCGCAGCTGCTGCATCGCGTGCAGGATGCGGCGGTGGACCGGCTTCAGCCCGTCGCGCACATCGGGCAACGAGCGCGACATGATCGTCGACAGCGCATAGGAGAGATAGCGCTCGCCGAGCGCCTCGGCGAAATCGACCTCGCGGATCTCGCCGGCGGGGGCGCTCACGGGCATGCGATCATTCGTCCACCCGCGATTAGCCGTCTAACCCACTCCCACTCTTGAGACCCTTCGTTATCCCCGCGGTCAAGCATCAGCTTAGCGAGCTTTGCGGCTTCAAGCTCCGCGTTTTCGCCGTGCTGAGAGGTGAGCAACTCAGCCGCTTTCCAGACGTTAAATTCGGTCACGCTAGCTCCATTCGCATCTTTCTCGGAAATATATGATCTTTGATCTCACTTCAGTCGAGGATTGGCGAGCAGTCCGTCCGCTACTCGCTCGGCGTGGCCGTCGTCGGCAACGTTGATCTCCTTGGCGAGCTTGTTTGCCATCGCGTCGGCAAAGGAACCGAAGTCCTTGACGACGATCAGAAAGGCGTTGGGGCCGCCGATCACGTTGAGGCGATAATAATCCGGCAGGCCGCCGGGCGGGTTGGTATGCGCGGAATAGCCGAGATTGGGCTTGTTGTTGATGATCGCGAGCCCATTGATCGTGACGCCGGCGGCGATTGCCTGGTCGCGCGCCTCGGCGATCGGACGCCCCGAATTGCTGGTGCCGTCGCCCGAGATGTCGATGATGCGGCGGGCCGGCGCCGGCCATTTGGCTTTGGCGAAATAGCCCATCGCGAAGTCGACCGCAGCACTGATCGAGGTGCGCCCGGTAAACGAGCGCGGCGCCTTCAGGATCGCCGCCGCTGCCCCGCCGCCATCCTCCTCGTCGCGGATCTCGGTCCAGGGCAGCACGACCTGCTGGTCGTCCTCGCCCGACCACTCGATAAAGGACACCCCGATCGCGCCGCTTTTGGTCGCGTGGATCGCCTTCAGCACGCGCGGGTCGGTCAGCGCCGCGGCGTAGCCCTTGCGTTGCAATTCGAACTCGCCGTCATCGACGCTGCGCGACACGTCGGCGGCAAGCACCACAACAAGATCGACGCCGGCCGCCGGAGCCGGGCCGCTCAGCAAGCCGGTTGCTGCCAGCACGATGACGACGGCGAGCGAGGGTCTCATCGGGCGTCCTTCCCGTTCGACGACAGCCGAGGATAGGCCGAGACCCGGCGCGGCGGAAGCGTTCGCGAAACCGTCGGTTGTCTCCGGGAACAAGGGTTGTGGCGAGGCGTTTATTGTTATGATATAACATGACATGAAAGTTTGCCACAGCCGGGTCCCGCCCGGCGCGATCCGTTGAGGAACTGAGGATGAGCCGCATCTTTGCGGGCGCTCGAACTGCGTCCGCCCTGGCGCCACTGCTTCTCGCCCTGCCGGCCGTCTCCGCCGCCGCGCAAAACGGGCCGGTGCTTCTGAGCGGGCTGCCGATGATTGCCAGCGACGCCGCCGGATCTGATCCGCCGCTTTCCCCGGCAGACGGCCCGACGCCGGCGGCGCCGCCCGAGCCGGCTCCCGGAGGCGGCAGCATGTCGCTCGATCTCAACGTCGTCGCCAAGGAGCTCGACATCGCCCGCCAGCAGATCGAGCCGAGCCTCGGCGCCAGCGTCTACGATTTCGGGCGCCAGGCGATCTCCACCCAGCCGCAGGGCGACAACCAGCCGCTGAACCGGCTGCTGCTGCAGGCGCCCGGCGTCGCCCAGGATTCGTTCGGCCAGATTCACGTGCGCGGCGACCACGCCAACCTGCAATTCCGTCTGAACGGGATCATCCTGCCCGAGGGCATCAACGTCTTCGGCCAGGTGCTGCAGACCCGGCTCGCCCAGTCGGTGTCGCTGATCACCGGCGCTTTGCCCGCGGAGTACGGGCTGCGCACCGCCGGGATCATCGACATCCAGACCAAGACCGGCAGCCTCGACCCGGGTGGCAGTTTCACGCTTTACGGCGGCCAGCAGTCGACGTTTCAGCCAAGCGCCGAATATGGCGGGACGGTGGGCCGGATCGACTATTTCGCAACCGGTCAGGTGCTGCACAACGCCGAGGGCATCGAAAACCCTGCGCCCACCTTCAACGCCATCCACGACATCTCGACGCAGCCGAGCGGCTTTGGCTATATCTCCGGCATCGTCGACCCGACAACCCGCATCAGCTCAATCTTCGGCGTCTCGCGCAGCGAGTTTCAGATCCCAAACAATCCCGGCCAAACCCCGAGCCTCGGACTGACCGTCGACGGCAGCAGCGATTTCGACTCGTCTCTGCTCAACGAGAACCAGCGCCAGATCACCGATTTCGGGATCCTGGCGCTGCAAAAGCACGTCAACGGGCTCGACTTCCAGGTTGGGACCGTCACCCGGTACAGCAGCGTCTATTTTTCCCCTGATCCGCTCGGCGATCTGTTGTTCAACGGCATCGCCCAGAGCGCCTCGCGCCAAAGTGTTTCGAACGGGCTGCAGGGCGACGGCAGCTATCGTTTTTCCGACGCCGACACCGTGCGCAGCGGTTTCTACATCCAGCGCGAGCACACCTCGTCCGCCACCAATTCACTAGCGCTGCCGGTAGACGAGACTGGCATGCAGACCAGCGATCAGCCGTTGACGATCCCTGATTCGAGCGCGACGACCGGGTGGCTCTACAGCTATTATCTGCAGAACGAATGGCGGCCGGCGCCAAAATTGACCGTCAATTTCGGCGCCCGTTACGATCAGATGGCGGAGTACGTCAACGGCCGGCAGCTCAGCCCTCGCGTCAACGCCGTGTGGCAGCCGACCGACGCTACGACCGTGTCGCTCGGTTACGCGCGCTATTTTGTACCGCCGCCGTTCGAATTGATCGCGCCGACGACGATCTCGCTGTTTGCCGATACGAGTGCCGCACCCGCGGTGACGCAAGACGACCGGGCGAAGCCCGAGCGCGATAATTACTTCGATGTAAGCGGCACCCAGGTGATCCTGCCTGGACTAAAAGCAGGGGCGGACGCCTATTACAAAATTGCCAGCGAGCTGCTCGATGAAGGGCAGTTCGGCGCACCAATTATTTTGACTCCGTTCAATTATCAGAAGGGGCTCGTCGACGGCATCGAATTCACCACGAGCTACGATATCGATGACTGGTCATTCTATGGTAATTTAGCGTTGTCGAGGGCGCTGGGCAAAGACATCACATCCGCCGAATTCAATTTTTCGCCGGACGACCTGGCCTATATCGCCAACCACTTCATCCATCTCGACCATGACCAGGGCCTCACCGGGTCGGCTGGTCTAAAGTATCGATTTCCGAAGACCAAGACGCTGATTTCAGCGGATTTGACCGCGGGCAGCGGGCTTAGAGCCACCAGCCCGGGCGGCATCCCGAACGGCGTCAGCCTGCACAACTACGAGCAGGTCAATTTGAGCATCGTGCAGCCGGTCGCGACCGGCATCTACAAAGGCCTCGAACTACGTTTGGACATAATCAACCTCTTTGATGAGGTCTACCAGATCCGCAACGGCACCGGGGTCGGGGTCGGCGCTCCGCAATTCGGGCCGCGCCGCACCGTCCTCGCCGGGATCACCCAGCGGTTCTGAGGCTGCCGGCAGCGGCCATACGACCAGACCGAGCTATTCGCAGAGGCCCGCCCGTGCCCAACCCCGCCGTCTCCCTTTCGGTCGTCAGCCTGTTTATGCATGCCGACATCGTCGTCAAAGGCGTGCTGCTGCTGCTGCTCGCCGCCTCGGTGTGGAGCTGGGCGGTGATCATCGACAAGCTGTGGCGGCTGGCGGCGGCGCGCCGGTCGGCCGCGGCGCAGGAGGCGCGCGTTGCCGCCGCACGTTCGGCCCCCGAGCTGATGGCGCCCTCCGGCCGGCCCGACGGCGGCGACCCCGCCGGCGCCGTTTTGGCGGCGGGGTGGAGTGAGAGCACCGAGGCGGCGTGGCCCGCTCCCGAGAGCCGCGGCGAGCGCCGCGAGCGGATCGAGCGGGCGATGCGGCTGGCGCTCGGCGCAGAGCTGCGCCGGCTCGAGACGCGGCTGCCGTTTTTGGCGACGCTCGGCTCGGCTGCACCCTTTGTTGGACTGTTCGGCACGGTATGGGGGATCATGCGCAGCTTTACCGGGATCGCCGCCGCCAACAACACCAGCCTCGCGGTGGTGGCGCCGGGCATCGCCGAGGCGCTGTTCGCGACCGCGATGGGCCTCGCCGCGGCGATCCCGGCGGTCGTCGCCTACAACAAGATCACGGTCGATCTCGGCCGCTTTGCCGGGCGCATGAACGGGCTGATCGGGCGCTCCGGCAATATCCTGTCGCGCCTTCCGTCGGAGACCTGAAGGATGGCGATAGCGCTCCCACCTTCCGGCGGCGGCGAGAACGGCGAGGACCGTTACCAGCCGATGGCCGAGATCAACGTGACGCCGATGGTCGACGTCATGCTGGTGCTGCTGGTGATCTTTATGGTGACCGCACCGCTGCTGATGGTGGGCGTGCCGCTCGACCTGCCGAAGACGCGGGCGGCGGCGATCACCGCGCCCAAGGAACCGATCATCCTGAGCCTCGACCGCGGCGGCGGCATCTTCATCGGCGACGACAAGGTGGCGCCGGGCGAGCTCGAAGCCCGCCTGGCGGCGCTCGCGGCCGAGGACCCGACGAGGATCGTCTACGTCCGCGGCGACCGGTCCATCACCTATGCGCAGCTGATGGACATGCTGAGCCAGGTCAACCGGGCCGGCTTTGCCAAGGTGTCGCTGGTCGCCGAGGCCGCCGGGTCGAAGTGAACCGGTTTGGGCTGCCGCTGGCGCTGTCGCTGGCGGCGCACGCGATCGTCCTGGCGTTGCTGTTGCTGCTGCCGGCTCCAAAGCCGCCGGTCGAGCCTCCGGCCGCCGGCGGGATCGAGGTCGCGTTCGCGCCGTCGTTGCCGCCGCCGCAGCCGCCGACCGCCGCGCCGCCGGTCAAGGCCGAGCCGCCGCCCCAACCGCCGCGTCCTCCGCCACCGCCGCCACCGCCGGTCAAGGCTGAGCCGCCGCCGCCGATCCCACCGCCGCCGGTCGCGATCGCGCCGCCGCCGCCGGCTCCCGAGGCTTCGGTCGTCGTGCCGGAGCCGCTTCCGCCGCCGCCGAAGCCGCCGGTGCCGCCGCTGCGCCGGCCGCTCGCTCGGCCGCCGGTTCGGCGCGTCGAGCGAGAGCCGCCGCAGCGCGCCTTTGCCCCGCCCTTCTCGATCCCCGCGCCTGCCGCTGCGCCGGCGGCCCCGCCCCGGACGGCGCCGGCGCCGGCGCGGGTTCCCGCACCCGCCCGGTCGGCGGCGGTCAGCCCCGGTTACGAGGCGCTGATCGGCGCCTGGCTCAACAGCCACAAGCGCTACCCGGAAAGTGCCCGCGAGCGCGGCGAGGAGGGCCGAGTCGTGCTGCATTTCGCGGTCGAGCGCGATGGCCGGGTCACTGCGTTCGGGGTCGTCGGCAGCTCCGGCTATCCCGACCTCGACGCGGCAACCGCGGAGATGATGCGCGGCGCGGTCTTGCCGCCCTTCCCCGCCGACATGCCGCAATCGAGCGTCAGCGTCTCGGTGACGATCCGGTTCAGCCTCGCGCACTGAGCCGTTTTTGATCGGATCGAGCCGAGAATTAACAACATTCCCGAGAAGTCCACGGCGATCGACTGACGTCAGTGGCTCAGCTGGATAAGCGCCTCGCGCAACGGCTGGCTCGACACCGTGAAGATGCCGGTGAACGGGGTGTCGAGATCGAGGATTACAAAAATAACCGAGGCGATCGACAGCGCCCCCAGGACGATCGTGACGTAGGACAGCATGTTAGCGGGCGCGCTCAACCCAAAGCTGGCAAAGATGATAACCAGCCAGAACGCCAGCACGATGTAAAACGGCATCGAGATCGAGCCGTGCCCCTCCTCGATCAGCTTCCAGCGGGCGCGCATCAGCAGCTCGAACTGGTTGATGCAGGTCTGGAGCAGCCGCCGGTGCATCGGGTCTGGAGGATCGAGGCCGCGGATCTCGGTCTCGACCCGCGTCAGCGCCTCGCCATAGGCGGGGTCGGCAACCGACGCGGGCTCGGCGCGCTGCGGCGCCGCGGTGGGGTAATAGGCGCCGGGCGGTCTCGGCTCCTCGGTCCAGGTCGCGGCGATTCGGGCAGCGGTGTAGCGGCGCAGCAATGCCCGCGCCGGTTCGGTGTCGGGGCCGTACTGCCGCAGCGAGCGGTCGAGCTGGATCAGCTGGATCGACACGCTTCTGAGGTCGTCTTCGATCGTGTCGAAGGACGCCTTGACCGAGCTCGTCAACAGACCCAGCACCAAGGCGGCGAAGGTCACCAGCATGGTCATGACCAGCTGGATCAGCTCGTTGGTTTCGCGGCTGCGGTGACGCTCGGACAGAAACGGCCGCACGACGAGGCCGAGCGTGCTGCCGCCGAGCAGGATCAGCAGCATGATCGCGGCATCCCCCAATTGGGTCATCCCCTTCCCCCCGTCTCGGCCGGCCGCCTTGCCTGGGCTTGCCCGAAGCGTCCAGCCGGGCATGCCGCGGCGATCCTGTCCGCGGCAACGAGTTTGCGCTAGGGTCGACGGCCCTGATTTATTCAAGCCTGATTTATTCAAGATTGAAGTTTAGGTGCATCAATGCCGCGAGCGGTGCTTGTCCGCGATCGCGGCAGATGCCGGCCGGCCGGTGCGGAGCCCACCGATCGGGGCGATGCCCGGCCGCAACAACGAAAGGGAGATGCGATGATCAAGACCATTCTCGTCCCGGCGACCGGCGGTGTCGCCGACGACGCGGTGTTCGCCTCGGCGCTCGCCGTGGCGCGGCCGTTTGCCGCCCATCTCGATTTTTTGCACGTCCGCGTCGACGGGGCGGCGATGGCGGTCACGATGTCCTCCGAGGGCGGCGGCTCGGTCATGGTCGGCGGGCTGGTCGAGCGCCTCGACGAAGAGGCCGAGCTGCGCGAAAAGCAGGCGCGGGCCCTGTTCGACGGGTTTTGCCTTCGCGAAGGGTTGGCGGTCGCGGACACGCCGCCCGGCCCGCCCGACGCGCCGAGCGCGCAATGGCTGCGGCAGATCGGTCTCGAACCCTATTGGGTGGCCGAGCACGGCCGTGCCGCCGACCTGATCGTGATCGGGCGCGCCGCCGACGGCGAGGGTGTCGCGCCGGAAACGATCGAAACGGCACTGCTCGAAAGCGGCCGCCCGGTGCTGATCCCGCCGAATGCGGGGATGACGAGGTTGCCGGACAACGTCGTGGTCGCGTGGAAGGCGACGCGGGAAGCGGCGCACGCGGTCACCGCGGCGCTGCCGCTGCTGATGCTGGCCAAAGAAACTCGCATTCTGACCGTCGCCGAGGAAGAGGATCTGTCGAGCGAGGAAGGCAGCGAGCTGATGAGGAGCCTGCGCTGGCGCGGGCTCAATGTTTCCGCCGAGCGGCTGCAGCCCGATGGGCACAGCCCGGCCGACGCCCTGATCGCCGCCGCTGCCGGGCAACGCGCGCTGCTGGT
Organism: uncultured Alphaproteobacteria bacterium; assembly: GCA_963712825.1. Taxonomy (GTDB): domain Bacteria; phylum Pseudomonadota; class Alphaproteobacteria; order ATCC43930; family CGMCC-115725; genus AP-15. The sequence goes on along the minus strand of CAVQJP010000016.1, from coordinate 247,179 downwards.
GATGGGCGGCTACGGTCACAGCCGGCTGCGCGAATGGATTTTCGGCGGGTTCACCCGGCATGTGCTGCAAACCGCGGCGGGGGTGCCGGTGCTGATCGTGCACTGACGGCGTTCGCCGAAGAGGCGGCGAGCGTGCGGCGCAGCAATATGCCTGTCACAGTGTTTGCGTAACGACGTCGAGTGTTTGTCGGCTGACAACCGAGGGAGCGGTCGGATGGCCTCGCAGAGTGAAACCAAAGCCGCGGAGCCGCTGTCGCGGACCGAGCTCGAGCTGATCGACGCGTGGTGGCGCGCGGCCAACTATCTCTCGGTCGGCCAGATCTACCTGCTCGACAACCCGCTGCTCGAGCACCCGCTCGAGCTCGCCGACATCAAGCCGCGGCTGCTCGGCCATTGGGGCACGACGCCGGGGCTCAATTTCGTCTACGCCCACCTGAACCGGGTCATCAAGGCGCGCAATCTCGACGTCATCTACATCTGTGGGCCGGGGCACGGCGGTCCGGGCATGGTCGCCAACACCTGGCTCGAAGGCACCTACAGCGAGCTTTACCCGAATATCGCGCAGGACAAGGACGGGATGCGCCGCCTGTTCCGCCAGTTCAGCTTTCCGGGCGGGATCCCGAGCCACGCCGCACCCGAGACCCCGGGGTCGATCAACGAGGGCGGCGAGCTCGGCTACTCGTTGTCGCACGCCTATGGCGCCGCCTTGGACAATCCCGGTCTGCTCGTCGCCTGCGTGATCGGCGACGGCGAGGCCGAAACCGGGCCGCTCGCCGCCGCCTGGCACGGCAACAAGTTTCTCAGCCCGGCGAGCGACGGCGCGGTGCTGCCGATCCTGCACTTGAACGGCTACAAGATCGCCAACCCGACGATCCTCGCCCGCATCCCGCATCAAGAGCTCGAAGCCCTGCTGCTCGGCTACGGCTACAAGCCGCATTTTGTCGAGGGCGACGACCCGCCGGTCATGCACCGGCTGATGACGGCGACCCTCGACCGGGTGTTGGACGAGATTGCGGCGTTGCAGAAGGCGGCGCGCACCGGGGCGATCCCGGTCTGCCCGCAATGGCCGATGATCGTGCTGCGCAGCCCCAAGGGCTGGACCGGGCCGAAAACCGTCGACGGGCTCAAGACCGAGGGCTACTGGCGCGCCCATCAGGTGCCGATACCGGACATGTCCAAGCCCGAGCACGTCAAGCTGCTCGAAGGCTGGATGACAAGCTATCGGCCGCACGAATTGTTCGGCGACGAGGGCAGGCTGAAGCCCGAGATCGCGGCCCTGGCGCCTTCCGGCGACCGGCGGATGAGCGCCAACCCGCACACCAATGGCGGCTTGCTGCGGCGCGAGCTCGCGATGCCCGATTTCACCAATTACGCGATCCCGGTCACCCGCCCCGGCCAGGCCGACGGCGAGGCGACGCGGGTCATGGGCGGCTTTCTGCGCGACATCATCAAAGAGAACCCGAATTTCCGGTTGTTCGGCCCGGACGAGACCGCCTCCAACCGGCTTTCCGCGGTGTTCGAGGCCACCGACCGCCAATGGGTGGCCGAGACCCTGCCCGAGGACGACCATTTGGCGCCCGAGGGCAAGGTCATGGAAATTTTGAGCGAGCATACCTGCGAGGGCTGGCTCGAAGGCTATCTGCTGACCGGCCGGCACGGGTTGTTCAACTGCTACGAGGCCTTTATCCACATCGTCGACTCGATGTTCAACCAGCACGCCAAATGGCTCGAAAGCTCGCGCAAGATCCCATGGCGGCGGCCGATCTCCTCGCTCAATTACCTGCTGACCTCGCATGTCTGGCGCCAGGACCACAACGGGTTCAGCCATCAGGATCCCGGCTTTATCGACTATGTCTGCAACAAAAAGGCCGACGTGATCCGGGTCTATCTGGCGCCCGACGCCAACACCCTCCTATGGGTGACCGACCACTGCCTCAGAAGCTGGGACCGCATCAACGTGATTGTGGCCGGCAAGCAGCCCGCCCCGCAATGGCTCGACATCGAGTCGGCGATCAAGCATTGCGACGCCGGGATCGGGATTTGGGAATGGGCCAGCAACGACCGCGGCGCCGAGCCCGATGTCGTGATGGCCTGCGCCGGCGACGTGCCGACCCTGGAGACATTGGCGGCTGTCGACCTCTTGCGCCGTCACGTTCCGGATTTGAAGATCCGCGTCGTCAACGTCGTCGACCTGATGACCCTGCAGCCGCACGACGAGCACCCGCACGGGCTGACCGACCATGATTTCGATGCGCTCTTCACGACCGACAAGCCGGTCATTTTTGCCCATCACGGGTATCCCTGGTTGATCCACCGGCTGACCTACCGGCGCACCAACCACCGCAACATCCATGTCCGCGGCTACAAGGAGGAAGGGACGACGACGACGCCGTTCGACATGGTCGTGCGCAACGACCTCGACCGCTTTCACCTCGCCAGCGACGTGATCGACCGGGTGCCAAAGCTCGGCTACATGGCCGCCTACGCCAAGCAGACGATGCGCGACAAGCTGATCGAGCACAAGCAGTACATCACCCGCCACGGCGACGACATGCCCGAAGTCAAGAACTGGCGCTGGCCTGCCGCCGCGGGCGAAGGCTGACCGTATCAGCCAATATTGGACCCGACCTGTTCAACCTGTTTACTCGTCACCCCCCGCGAAAGCGGCGGTCCAGGACTACTTCCGAAGCGCTTGGACCCTGGGTTCCCGCTTTCGCGGGAATGACGCGTAGCTCAATGAGCCGTTCGAGACCATGCCACGGACAAGAGGTTTAGAAATGCTGACGATCTCCCTCGAAAAGCTCGCTTACATTGTCGAAAAGGCCCGTGAATACGACGGCGAGGTTCCGGCCGACCCGGAGGCCGAGGACGGCTCGGACGCCGCTGACGACGACGAGCGCCAAATCCTGCTCGACACGCCGGACAACCCGACCGAGCAGGAATTGCGCGACGCGATCGACGGGCTCAATGTCGACGAGCGCGAGGAGCTGCTGGCGCTCTTGTGGCTCGGGCGCGGCGATTTCGACGCCCAGGGCTGGCGCGAGGCGATCCAGCAGGCACGCGACCTGCGCACCATAACCGAGACCGACAATCTGCTCGGGACGCCGCTGCTCGGCGACTACCTCGAAGAGGGGGTCGAGGCGCTTGGCTTGTCGCTCGAGGATTTCCAGCGCGGCTAGCGTCCGGTGCCGTACACGACGACCGCGGATTTGCCGCCGTCTGTGCGCCGTCTGCCGCCGCACGCGCAGGAGATCTTTCTGTCGGCGTTCAACAACGCTTGGGCGACCTATGCCGAGCGCGGTCCGAAGGAGCAGGAGGAAGCCGCGTTCCGCGTCGCCTGGGCGGCGGTCAAAAAGCTGTATCGCAAGCAAAGCGACCGCTGGGTGCCGAGGGAACGGTGGGACTAGCGCCGCCATCCGTCGCGCCCGGCCGGCAGACGACCGCTCGGGAGGCCTCCGGCGTTGTGGCCGAGGCCGACCTCGAACGCGAATTGGCGCTGGTCCGCGACGCGGCGGCGGGGCGGCCCGGAGGCGTTTTCGGCCCCGGCTCGATGGTCTGGCGGGTCGATCGCGAGGCCGCGGTTTTTCTTGCCGCCGGCCGCGCGTTGCTGATGCAGCTGGCGCATCCCTGGGTTGCCGCGGCCATCGCCGAGCATTCGCGCAGCCTTGCGGACCCGATCGGCCGGTTTCACCGCACCTTCGGGTTTGTCTTTACGATGGTGTTCGGCACGACCGACGAGGCGGTCGCCGCCGCCCGCCGGCTTTACCAGCGGCACGCCGCGATCAGCGGCATCCTCGCCGAGAGTGCCGGCGCCTTCCCCGCCGGGTCCGCTTATCGCGCCAACGACGTCGCCGCCTTGCGCTGGGTCTTCGCCACCCTCGCCGACAGCGCGATCGTCGCTTTCGAGCTTGTCAACCCGCCGCTCTCGGCCGAGGAGCGCGAGCGCTATTACGCCGAATTCCGGGTGTTCGCGGCGTTCTTCGGCATCCCGCAAACGGCACTGCCGCCGAACTGGCCGGGCTTTCTCGATTATGTCGAGCAGATGCTCGGCTCGGATACCCTTGTCGTAAGCACCGCGGCGCGGTCCATCGCCGCCCAGCTTTTCGCCGGCGCCGGCACCCGGCTTCATTCGCCGCGATGGTACCGTGCCTTGACGGCGAAAATGCTGCCCGACCCGCTGCGCCAGGGATTCGGCTTGCCCTTCGGCCCGGCGGAGGAGCACGCCGCCGAGCGTGCGCTTACCGTGCTGCGGCTGCTCTATCGCCACATGCCCGCCCCGCTGCGCCATGTCGGGCCCTATCGGGAAGCCTGCGCGCGCTTCGCCGGCCGGAAGCCCGGAGCACCCACGCGGCTGCTGAACCGTTTCTGGATTGGCCGCGATTCGATCGCCGGCTGACATCCAGGCGAAGCCGCTTCCACTTTTCTGCCCTGCATCATAGATGTACGCGACGCGATGGTCGCCTGAGCAGTACGTTTTGGCCACAGACCTTTCTAAGCTACTGAACCTCTGGGATCTTGGGCACTCTCCTTGGTAATGCAAGCCTATATCGATGACAGCAAGGGTCCGCCGGTTTTTGTGTTGGCAGGCCTAATTGCGCGCGCGGAGCAATGGTCAGAGATGACCGGCAGATGGCGGGATGCTCTCGATAGACCGCCGCGTCTCAAACATTTCAAAATGCATGAAGCGCATTCCTACACCGGAGAGTTCGCCGGATGGGGACAGACCGATCGTGATCTACGCCTTGCAGCCCTTGCAGGTATCATTAAGGACCATGTCGTCGCTGGCATATCATCGGTGGTCCGTCAAGACGACTACGATGGCATCGTGAAGGGCCGGATCGCTAAGCCACTAGATTATCCATTTTGGTTGATGTGTTATTCAATAATGACAAAAACATTCCTGTTCCAGATAGAAAGAGGGATCTTAGATAAGGTCGCTTTCATTTTTGACGAACAACCAGACCAAAGCGTCCAAGTCCAAGAAAATTTCAAAATTTTTCGCGATTTAGCCCCTCCGGAGATTGAAGGGCTTTTGGGTGAGCCCCCACAGCATCGCGACGACAAAACAACCTTACCTCTTCAGGCAGCTGACATGATCGCGTGGCATGTTCATCGGTCTTACTACGAACGGGAGCGGGGCGTGGAGTTTGACAGCATTGCGATGCGCATACTCCGCTCCGTGAGGCAATATGATGATCTTTGGACGAAGGACCGGCTTCGCGCGTTCGTGATTGCCCACTAGGAAAGTGGTCGGTGTGCCGGCGTAGTCTCAATTCACGAAAACCGTCGTATGGAAGCCAGATTTCCGGCGCAATCGTCGTTGCTTAATCTCCGGCTGATCGCCAGAGCGGTGCCTAACTCTTGCGTCCCTCTGACGCCTTTCCCGGCCAAAGGAACGAGACGATTTCTGCTGGTAAATAGCTGTCCGCTCTCTCACAGTCCCCATTTACACAGACGATCCGGAAATAAGTGCGTTTTGGAGAAGAGAGCTTCTGATTAGATCGCTGGCTCGGGACCATGGCAACAGGAATTGGAGCGCCACAGAAATGACAACGAGTTCCGTAATACCAATGCCCAGGTTTGAGATCAAAATAAAGATGACGCTCAACCGGATTATGGTACATATCGTATATCAATTCGCGTCACTCTAGCTAAGATGGTCCTCTAACATTTAACACGTTCACTGTATTTTCGGAATGGGAAAAATGTGACGATGCCGGGAACGACGGTGACGGAAAACGCTACAGCAACCATCCTGCGCGTGCCGGCGGCGACCGATCTCGTCGAATGGTATTTTGAGCAGGGGTGGACCGACGGGCTGCCGGTGGTGCCGCCGACGCGCGAGCGGGTCGATGAATTTGTGGCGGCACTCGGCGGCGAGCCCGATTTTGTCGAATGCAAGGTGCCGCCGCGGCACGGCAGCCTCAGCCGCGAGGTGCTGGCGGTCAACATGGTGATGGCCGGCTGCAAGCCCGAATACGCGCCCGTGGTGCGCGCGGCGATATTGGCGCTGACCGCCAAGGCGTTCAACCTGAACGGGGTGCAGGCGACGACCCACATGGCCGCACCCTTGCTGATCGTCAACGGCCCGGTCGCGGGTGCGATCGGCATGAACGGCGACTGCAACGCCTTTGGCTCGGGCAACCGCGCCAACGCGACGATCGGCCGGGCGCTGCGGCTGGTGCTGCTCAATGTCGGCGGCGGCCGTCCCGGCGATCTCGACAAGAGCACCTTGGGCCACCCCGGCAAATATACCTTTTGCGTCGCGGAGAACGAGGCGGCGAGCCCGTGGGCGCCCTACCACGTCGAAAAAGGCTTCAACCCCGAGGATTCGACCGTGTTCGTGCTGGCGGCCGAGCCGCCGCACAGCGTCACCAACCATGTCGCGAACGACCCCGAGGGCATCCTCGACAGCATTGCGTCGGCGATGAGCACGATCGCCAACAACAACGCCGTGTCATCGGGTCATTGCGCGGTGGTGATCGGCCCCGAGCACGCGCGCACGATCGCCGGCAAGGGGTGGACCCGCCACGACGTGAAGAGCTATCTGCACATGAACGCGTACAACTTGTTTTCCGAGCTGACCTTCGACGAGCGCTACGGCAAGATCTACAACCGCAACCTGCCGCGCTGGTACAAGCGCGAGCAAGGGTCGCGCATCCCGATCGTGCCCGACCCCGACCACATCCATTTGTTTGTCGTCGGCGGCGAGGCCGGCCGGTTCTCGGCCTTCATCCCGGGCTGGGGCCACATGTCGTCGCCGGTGTTGCGCAGCGTCGAAAGCACCGCCGGGCCGCGCCGCGAGCCCCTTTGCGTCGACGGCACGTGCTATTTGTAACCGGGAGTAGCAACGACGACGATGTGTCATTGCGAGAAGCGGAGCGACGAAGCAATCCCGCTCGGACGAAGCATGCGGCTAATGGATCGGGATTGCTTCGCTTCGCTCGCAATGACACGGCGGCGGTCGAAACAGTGATCGGTATGTGGGAGACACGGAAATGCGAGAGGTTGGGTATCAGATCGTCTTCGACCCGCGCGGCGTGGTCGAGGCGGAGCCGATGGCGTTGGCGCCGCGCGTGACCAAGCTGAGCGGGCTGCGCCTCGGGGTGCTCGACAACACCAAATGGAACGCCAACCGGCTGCTGCGCAAAACCGTGGCGCGGCTCGGCGGCGAAGTGCCGCTGGCGGTAGTCAACTATTACCTCAAGGAGAGCTTTTCAAAAGACGCCGACCCGGCGTTGATCGAAACCATTGCCGCCGACAACGACATCGTGCTGACCGCGATCGGCGATTGAGGCTCGTGCACGTCGTGCTGTACGCATGACGGGGTCAGTCTCGAAGCGCTGGGCCGCCCGACGGCGGTCGTCGTCACCACCGAGTTTCTGCACGAGGCCTTGATGCAGTGCCAGGCCCTCGGCATGGCCGATCTCGCTCCCGTCGTCGTCGACCACCCGCTCAGCACCTTGACCGACGCCGAGATCGACCAACGCGCCGAGCAGGCCCTTAGCCAATGCCTTGCCGCCTGGACCGGCAAATCAGCCCGATAGCGGGAATGGACGCCTGAGCGGCGGGGATGGTTCCGTGCCAGGCCTTGCTCTCAGAGCGGTCGGTGTATATTTATGATGTACATCAAGGAGGGCGCCGTTGTCGAACACCGGCATAGCCAAAATCTTCATGCACGGGCGCAGCCAAGCCGTGCGGCTGCCGCTCGCGTTCAGGCTTCCTGGTAATCGTGTGCGCGTGCGCCGCGTCGACAAAGGCATATTGTTGGAGCCGATGGTCACCGACACGGATGCTTGGTTCTCCGAGCTCGATCGCTTCGCCGACGTTCCGTTCATGGAAGACGGCCGGGGTCAGCCGCCGATGCCTCCGCCGAAAGATTCGTTCGAGTGACATACCTGCTCGATACGAACGCCGTTATCGCTCTGCTGAAGAATCAGCCGCCCATTGTTCGCCATCGCTTGCGGCGGGCGGTCTCCGAGAGTGCCGACATCGCCACCTCTTCCATTGTCCTGTTCGAGCTGTGGTATGGCGTCGCGCGCACCACACGGCGCCGCGAAAACGCCGATCGCCTGCGCGTCTTTCTGTCCGGTTCGATCAGCGTCATGCCGTTCGACGAGGAGGATGCAGCAATTGCCGGCGAGGTGCGATCCGATTTGGACAGCGCGGGCCGGCCGATCGGTCCCTACGACCTGTTGATCGCCGCCCAGGCGCGTCGCGCGGGTGCAATATTGGTGACCGCCAACGTTTCTGAATTTAGTCGGGTGAAAGGGCTCGCCTGGCAGGACTGGACGATCGCGCCGTAATCGCGATAGCTTTTCGCCGGGTGTTTCCGGCAGATCGCGTTCCTTCCGCCGCCGCAGCATCTTCGTCCGGAGCTGGCAGGTTCACGCCGGGAGGGCTGCCGACCCGACGATCGGCACCCTCCGGTCAGGTTCCGCCGACCGGCTCGTCGAAACTTCGATTGGCGAGCCGATCGGCGAGGTCACCCGCCTTGTCAGCGGCCGGGACCGCCGACCGCGGAATTGACCGCCTTCGAGATGCTGCGCTGCGCGTCGGCGGCGTCGATGTACTGGTGGCGGACATCGTCGTTGGCGACGTCCACGACCTGGTCGACATAGGCGTCATGGCTGCGATAGAGGCTGTCGAGCTTGGCGACGTCGAACGGCGCCGAGTAGCCCCAGCGCACGCAGGCCCCGGGACCGCTGTTGACGCCGACATTCTCGGCGGTCGGGACCGCCAGCTCCGGCAAGCGGATGCCGCCCTCGGCGAGGCCCAGGCTGTCGCGGGCGACGACCGACGGCGTTCCCGGCGCGCCGAACGTCGCGATCTGGATGCGCGGGGCCGAAGGCGGCGGGACGCCGTCGGTTATCCAGCGGACCATCAAGTCATAGGCCTGACCGACGACGTAATGGGTCGGAACTCGCGTCCCGATCGACGGGATGGCGCATTGCGGGGAGAGGATCGCCTCGGCCGAGCTGGCCACGGTCGGGGTGCTGAAATCGCGCAGCTCCAGCGGCTCGCGGCTGCGGCGCAAATGCTGGTCGACATGCGATGAGCCCGCGACCTCCCAGGTGCGGAACCTGGACGTGTCGGGCTGACGCACCGAGGCCTCCGAGTTCTCCACGTCGAACTCGGTCAGAAGCTTCCACACCGGCACCCTGAGGTCGGTGCGGAACGGGTTGCCGAGGGTCGAGAGCAGCACAAAACCGTCATACTCGTCGGCCAGCGGGTCGATCGAGTTGACATAGGTCGCCAGCCGGAAGGCCGATTGCAACTCGCCGATCGCGATCACGTGCCGGGCTTTCAGCCCGCCGAGCGGGTCGACGCCGGCCGGGTGTTTGACCGCCTGTCCCGCCTGCGAAAAGATGTCGTAGGAGAGGGCGTCGCCGGTGATCGTGCCGCCTTGGGTCACGTCGAGCGCGCCGTAGCGGGTCGGGTTCCAGGTTTGCAGCCGGGCGACCCCGACCTGCTGCGCCGAGACGCCGACCCAGGCATATCCTTGCTTGAGGATGTGCTCCCAGGAAAAGAACCATTGATTGTCGGCGTCAAAGCCGTTGGTCACGTTCAGCCATTCGACCAGCACGGTGCCGTTGAACTGTTTCGGGTCGGCCGGCCGGCGAACCAGGATGCGTGTCCGGTAGGCGTGGCCGCCGTCGACGACCGTTCCGGTCGCCAATGACGGGGTGTTGTAGCGGTTGGCGGTGCCCTCGATGTAGAACTCCTGCTCGACATAGCCGTGCGCCGGCAGATTGTGGTTCGAGGCGAAAAAGGGATAGTTGTGCGTCGGCGTGCCGGGAACGTCGGGCGACGCGATCGGCCCGGACACCGTAGGGTTGGGGACAGAAGCCGCTTCGGCGCCGACGGCGAGCGCCGCAAACAGGACGATTGCGGCGAGCGCAAAGCAGGGGTAAGCGAGCGCCGCCCCGAGACGGCACCGTGACTGCGTCATGTGTTTTCCTCCCGGAAGTCGGGTTTTCAGCGTTGTGAAAAATCTGGCGGCGAGTTTTTAACCAAGGCGGGCGGCTGAGGCAACCGCTTGCAGCGGAAGAAAGCGCGTCGGTTTCAGGGAACCGGCAATGGGCGGCATCAAGGGCAGAACTTTGCACGGCCACGTCCGGGCCGATCGGGACAAGTGGCATTGACCGCGACCGATCGGCTGTGCATATACAAGGGTATATCCCGAAATTCAGGGAAGAGGCCAATCAGCGAACCGCCAAGGTTTTCATGTACAATCGCAGCCAGGCCGTGCGGCTGCCCAAGGATTTCCAATTCGACACCGCGGAGGTGTTTATTCGCAAGCAAGGTGACGAAGTCATCCTGTCGCCGCGTCCGCCAGATTGGTCGTCTTACCTCAGCACCGGACCCGTCGCCTCCGCTGAGTTCCTGGAGAACCTGGAAGACCTGCCGGTGCAAGAGCGCGAAGGCTGATGCCGCGCTATATGCTGGACACCGATATTTGTTCGTTCATATTGAAACGATCTCACCAGCCCGTCCTGCGACGATTGCAGAGGGTTGCAACTAAAGACGTCTGCATTTCGGTCGTTACAAGGGCGGAGCTGTTATTTGGCGTCGAACTGTCGCCATGCCAGGAGCAAGACAGTGCCGCGGTCGAGAGTTTTCTGCGTCACCTCGCTGTGCTCGATTTTCCTGACGAGGCGGCGACGCACTACGCCAAGATCAGGGCTGTGTTGCAACGACGAGGCGCCTTGATCGGCGCGAACGACCTGTTTATTGCGGCGCATGCCCGCTCTATGGATGCGATTTTGGTTACCAGCAACACACGGGAATTTGGCCGGGTCGAAGGGCTGCTAATCGAAAATTGGGCGCTCTCTGACTAGGGTGACGACGTCGGCCCGTTCCCGGTCCGCCGTTTGAGAAAGACCGGAGCAGCAGTAACCGCGAGCAGGGAGGACAATGTGAAGCTTCGAATACTGGCGTTTCTCGGCATCTTGGCTGGCGGCCTTGCAGGCCTTGCCCCGGCCGCGATCCGCGCGGCCGAGCCTGCAAGCCCGGCAAAGCCGCAGATCAGCGCCGAGGCGAGTGCTGCGCTGCAGCGCATGGGCGAGACCCTGCGCGCCCAGCAATTTTCGTTTCAGGCGCAGACGATCCGGGTCTATGCCGGTCCCAGCGGCGAGCCTTTGCACATCTTTCACACTCTCGATGTGACGGTGCGCCGGCCGAACCGGCTGCTGGTCCTGCGCAATGGCGACGACGGGGCGAGCAAGCTCGTCTATGACGGCAAGACCTTGGACGTCTACATGGCCGACGCCAACAAATACGCCAGCATCCCGGTGCCGGGCACGATCGAGGCGATGATGAAGGAGGCGATGGGGCGGCTCGGCGTCGACTTCCCGCTCGCCGACTTTCTGACCGACGCGCCGGGCAAGTCGTTTCTGAGCGGGGTTACCGCCGGTCAAGTCGTCAATACCGTGACGATCGACGGGGTTCCGTGCCTGCACATGTTCTTCTCGCAGCCGCCCGGGATCGAGCTCGAGTTGTGGCTGGAAAAGAACGACCAGTCGCTGCCGCGCCGGCTGATCGTGACCTACCGGTCGTTGCCCGGCGAGCCGAATTTCATCGCGACCTTTTCAAATTGGAATTTCTCGGTGCATCCTGCCGATGCGGATTTCGTCTTTCAGCCGCCCGCCGGAGCGGCGCGGATGGCATTGAAGCCGCGCGCCGCGGCCGCACCCGCGGCAAGCCCCACGGGAGGCGCCAAGTGAATCGCCTCGGCCTCGTCTGTCTCAGTCTGTTGCTGACCGCGTCGATCGGATCGAATGCGTTCGGCTGGGGTGCGGTCAGCGGGCCGCGCGGCGGTGCGGCTTATCGCGGGCCGATGGGCGGCGGCGCGGTGCGCGGGCCGAACGGCGGCGGCGCGGTGCGCGGTCCTTACGGTGGTGCCGCCGTGCGCGGACCCGCCGGCAACACTGCGGTGCGCGGCCCGGCCTACGGCGGCGGCGCCTATCGCGGCGGAGCCTACTATGGCGGCGGGTATTACGGGGGTGCGGGTGTAGCGGCCGGCGTCGCCGCCGGAGCGGCTGTCGGCGCCGCTGCCGCGTCGAGCTATTATGGCGCGCCCTATTATTATCCGCCGCCCTATTATTGCGCGCCGGGCTACAACTGCCCGCCGCCCTATTAGCGCAGTCTCCGACCGAATTGCCCTTTTTACCCGGTAGCGGACAGGTCTCGGCTACCCTCGGCGATGCCGCCCGATCAAGAAATTGTCAGCCCGCGGAGCCCAATCTTTCTCGCCTTCCCGGCGAAAGCCGGGACCCATCCCGGTCATGGGCGCCGGCCTGCGCCGGTGTGGTGAACCAACCAACCGATCGGGATTTCAGACCTTGGCCTGATTGCAGGAAACGCGATCGGGCGCCTGTCAGCGGGCGAACGCGGAAAATATCTCTTCGAGCGCGGTCAACTGGTTGCCGTTGACTGAATTGGGAACCAGCACCGGGGTGTTGACGCCGGCGGCGTACCACAGGGCGAGCCGGTCCCGGACCTTCGCCGCCGAGCCGTATAGCGAGTTGTCGGCGATCCAGCGGTCGGTCAGGTAGTTCGGGATGTCATCGCGGCGGTCCTGGGCGATGGCTTTTTCGATCGCCGCCATCTCCTCGCCGTAGCCGGCTTCCTTCCAGTAGTTGCGGTAGTTCGGCAACAGCACGTAGCGCACCAGTCGGCGGCGGTGCAATGCCACCGCCGCGCTTTCGTCGTCGGTGATGCACACCGGCAGCATGTTGCCGACGAGAAAATCGGGGTCGTTGCGTTTGGCGGGCGGCACGACTGCCAGCGACTCTGCCATGTGCGACAGGCTGGCATTGGCGAAGAGGACGCCTTGGGCGATCTCGGCGGCGAGCGCCACCATCCGCCGGCGCAACGCGGCGAGCACGATCGGCGGCAAGTCGCCGATCCCGTTATAGGATTTGAGCTTGTCGACAAAGGCGCGGGTGTCGGCGAGCGGTTTGCCGACGCTGACGCCGAGCCGCTGATGCGTCGGTCCGTGCGCAACCCCGATGCCAAAGCGAAAGCGCCCGCCCGACACCTCATGGATATAGGCCGCGCCCGCGGCGAACTCTTCGGGGGTTTGCAGATAGATCGGCGCGATCGCGGTGCCGAAACGGATCCGCTCGGTCGCCAATGCCAAGCCGGTGCACTGCGCCATGTTGCCCCAGCGGCTCGGCATGTAGATGCCCGAGAAGCCGCGGCGCTCGATGTCGCGGGCAATCTCCAGGGTCTGCCGCCGGCGGCCGGGAACGGCGACGAGGCTGATGGCGGGGAGCGGGTCGGACATGTGCAATGCCCCTTTATCAGGTGTCGCAGCGCCGCCGCCTTAAACGGCGCCGCGTTGCGAGCCGGTGCCGGCCGACCAGGAGCGGCGGGGCGCCCCGGTGTCGCGCCGGCATTGCGCGCGCCGGGAATGCCGGGGCCGCGCCGCGGTCACATGCCTTCGCGCACGACCGGGTTGGTCAAGGTGCCGATGCCGGTGATCTCGATGTCGATTGCGTCGCCATGCTTGACGTTTTCGGGGGCGCCCTCGGTGCCCATCCAGACGACGTCGCCCGGGTAGAGCGTCAGGTATTGCGACATCCGGCTGATAAAGGTCGCCGGGCCGAACAGCATGTGGTCGGTCTTGAAGCGGATTTTCTCGTCGCCGTTGACGCGGATGATCGTGTGCGCCGCCGCAAGGTCGAAATCGGTCTCGATCCACGGCCCCATCGGCTTGAAGGTGTCGGCGTTCTTGGCGCGCCACAGGGTACGGTCGCCCGCCTGCCAGGTGCGCTCGCTGAAATCGTTGCCGATCGTCCAGCCGAAGACGCAGGAAAGCGCATCCTGTTCGGAGAGATGCCTGGCCTTTTTGCCGATGACCGCGACGAGCTCGCCCTCGTATTGGCAGCGCTCGGTCGCGTCCTTCGGGATCACGATCGCCTCGCCATGCGCGACGAGCGCGTTGTTGGCGCGGTAGCCGATATCCGCGGCCTTTGGCAGATTGGGCTCCTGGCCGCGTTTGCGCGCCGCCTCGATCACGTGCTCGGCATAATTGAGCCCCGCGCAATAAAAGGTGCGCGGCTCGACCGGCACCAGCAATTTGACCGCCGAAAATTTATGCCGGGTCGCAGTCTTTTGATAACCGGCGAACGGGTCGCCCTCGACCTCGCTCACCGTGTCGCCTTCGAGGGTGCCATAGACCGCGTGGCCGTTGGTCTCGAACCGTATCCAGCGCATCTCCGTCTCCTCCGGTTGTTCGCGGTCTCGAGCTAGACCGGGGTCTCGCCTTTCAGCATCAGGCGGTAGAGGTATCGCCGCTCGTTCATGTCGTAATCGGGATTGGCCTTGTGGATCACGCTGCGGTTGTCCCAGATCACAAAATCGCCATGCTGCCACTGGTGACGATATTCGTACTTTTTCTGGATCGAATGCTCCATCAGCCCGGCGACAAGGTCGAGCGCCTCCTCGTCCTCCATGCCCTCGATCAACTCGATCCGCACCGGGTTAAGATAAAGCGCCTTGCGGCCGTTCTCGGGGTGGGTGCGGACCAGCGGATGCACTCCCGGCGGCGGCACCTGGCGGGCGCTGTCGGCGCTCAGCGGGCGCAATTCGCGCGGGCTGTACTTGCTCAAATAGACATGCACCGCCTTGAGCCCGTCGATCCGCTCCCTGGTTGCCGGCGGCAGGCCGTCATAGGCCTCGTGCATGTTGACGTATTGGGTGTCGCCGCCATGGCTCGGCAACGACACCGGGTACAGCATCGTCGCCTTGGGCGGGGCCGGGTGGTTGGAATGGTCGGTGTGAAACGTCTCGCCCGAGATGTAGCGCTTGCCCGGCACCGTCTGCTCGTTCGAGACATAGTAGATCTGGGGGTAGCCCGGCACGTGCATCTCGCGCTTGTCGTGCTGGAACAGCTCGCCAAACACCTGGGCCGCGGCCATGAACTGCGGCGGCGTGTAATGCTGGTCGCGGATCACCAGCACGTGATGCGCGGCAAAAGCGCGGTTCAGCGCCGCGCGGGTTTCGGCGTCGATCCCCTGGTTCAGGTCGAGGCCGCGCACCTCCGCACCGGTATGCGGGGTCAGCTGCGTGATCGCGTAGTCCATCCCTCGGTTTCCTCCGGTTCGGCTTGCCTGGATGCGGCGAGTATGGCGGCCCGGAGGCGGCTTTTGCAATGTTGAGGAGGCCTGCCACCAGAGACCAGCCGGGATGGCGGTTCGGGCCATCCCGGCCGCGACAGGATCGACTATTCCGTCAATTGGGATAGGGGCCGGTGCCGTGCTGCGAATAGGGGTGCGCGCCGCGGTCGTCGCTGCCGGTCCCGGGCTGGGCTGGTGCCGCCGAAGCCGGGATCCAGTTGCTCGGTCCGGCCTTGGGCCCGGGGTAGCGCTCGGCAGAGTGCCCGACACCGGCCGCCTGAGCCGCCGGTATCCAATTGTCCGAGCTCGCCTTTGGCTCCTGCGGACGCGTGGCGGAATATACCGGGTCGGGGGACGCCTGGGCGAGGCGCATTTGCTCGGCCGCGGTCGCGGGTGACGGTGCCGCCGCGCACGCCAAAACCACCGCCGCCCCCCATAGCCCCGCGCTTGCCCTCGATGCTTTCGACATTACCATGAAAAACCACTCCAAAAATTGCCGCTACGGCGCCGCACGAGCCGGCGCCGGCCGTATCATTTCCGCCAGCCATCTGAATCGCTAACGGCTGTTCTACGATGCTGCAATGCAGCACAAGCGGGGATACTTGTAATCGGCTGCGCATAGCGCGATAAATTGCCGCGGTGAGATGAAATTTCCGTTGCTTACTTGGTAGATGCTCACGGAAACTATCTGCCTCAATTTTGTGCGTTGCAATAGACGAATTAACCACCGGTCACCGACTCTGCTGAAGGTCCGGGCGATATTTATCACATAATAAATAAGTGTAAATTATCAAAACCACAGATGCTGTTGTCAGCAGGGCCGCGCTCTGGCAAAACCGTGCATCCGCCATTAGCCGGTGAGCGCTAAAGCTGACGCGGATTGCGGTCGCTGAGTTTGGCCGGTTAGTCGTGATGTGGGCATCGATGGGCGAAGCCATGGGCTGGGTGCGATGGATCGACCCGCTTTACACGTTGTCCGGCTTCTGCGTCGGCCTGCTTGTCGGGTTGACCGGGGTCGGCGGCGGCTCGCTGATGACGCCGCTCTTGATCCTGGTGTTCGGCATTCATCCGGCGAGCGCGGTCGGCACCGACCTTCTCTATGCCGCCGCGACCAAGACCGCGGGCAGCCTCGTGCACGGGTTCGCCGGGACCGTAGAATGGCGGATTGTCGGTTTGCTCGCCTCCGGAAGCCTGCCCGCGGCCATCGTAACGTTGCTGATCCTATCGCATTTCGGCCCGAACGGCGGCGAGGTCGGGCGGGTCATCACCTTTGCTCTCGGCCTGGCGCTGCTGGCGACGGCGACAGTGCTGATGTTTCGCTCGCGCCTGATCGCCGCGCTCGGATCCCGGATCCGGCCGGCGAGCGGAGGGCGGACGGCGTCTTTGACAGTGTTGACTGGAATGGCGCTCGGGGTGCTGGTCTCACTGACCTCGGTCGGCGCCGGCGCCCTCGGCGTCACCGCGCTGATCATGCTCTATCCGGCATTGTCGATGGTGCGGATCGTCGGCTCCGATATCGCGCATGCTGTGCCGCTGACCCTGGTCGGCGGCGTCGGGCATTGGATTGCCGGCTCGGTCAGCGGCGCGATTCTGATCTCGCTGCTGATCGGGTCGCTGCCGGGGATCGTCATCGGGAGCTATGCCGCGGCTCACATCCCCGAAAAGGTGTTACGGCTGAGCCTTGCCGCGGTATTGCTGGTCGTCGGCGGGAATTTAGTGCTCTGAGCGGGACCGCCGCGCACGGGCCGCTCGGCGCTCGGCCCCGGCAGCTCGACGGCAATCAGTCGGAGCGTCGTGGTGCTGTCAATCGAGGATTACCGCGCGTTCGTGGCGCAAAAACCTGATCTCCGAGCCTATTTGCTCGGTGGCCCAAAAATCGACGATTTTTCCGTCGAGCGTGAACGGGGACGGCGGCGGCCCAGTCGATTTCTGGATCAGGCGGCAGGCTATCTGCTCGATCCTTGGCGAGGTTGAGTTGCGGCGCGGGCTCAACGGCGCAGCACGATCAGCTTTTTGATTTCGGCGATGGCTTTGGCCGGGTTCAGGTTTTTGGGGCAGGTGCGGGTGCAGTTCATGATCGTGTGGCAGCGGTAGAGCCGGAACGGGTCTTCGAGCGCGTCGAGACGCTCGCCCGTCGCCTCGTCGCGGCTGTCGGCGATCCAGCGATAAGCCTGCAGCAGCACCGCCGGCCCCAGATAGCGCTCGCCGCTCCACCAATAGCTCGGGCACGCGGTCGAGCAGCAAAAGCACAAGATGCACTCCCACAAACCGTCGAGCTGCTCGCGCTCCTCGACCGATTGCGGGAATTCGCGGTCGGGCGGCGGCGCGCTCGCGGTCTTGAGCCAGGGCTGGATCGACTGGTATTGCGCGTAGATATGGGTCAGGTCGGGGACGAGGTCCTTGATCACCGGCATATGCGGCAGCGGATAAATCTGCACCGGGCCGCGGATGTCCTGGATCGCCTTCAGGCAGGCGAGCGTGTTGACCCCGTCGATGTTCATCGCACAGGAGCCGCAGATGCCCTCGCGGCAGGACCGGCGAAAAGTCAGCGTCGTGTCGACCTCGTTCTTGATCTTGATCAAGGCGTCGAGAACCATCGGCCCGCACTGGTCGAGGTCGAGCGAAAAGCTGTCGATGACCGGGTTTTTGCCGTCATCGGGGTTCCAGCGATAGATTTTGAACTCGCGCACCCGCTTAGCCTCGGGCGGCGCCGCGACGGTCTTGCCGGGGCCGGTCTTGGAGTTGGCGGGCAGGGTGAACTCAGCCATTGTGCTGTTAGCCTCTCACCCCCCGCGAAACCGCGGGGCAGCTCGGAAGAAATGTGCCGTAGCTCGGATATGTCAGCGAGCTTCGTGTGAGCAAAGGTGCACGGATAAAGGGCAACTACCCCTGATCCCCTCGGCCGGGCTTGACCCGGCCGTCCACGACTTCCTTCAGTTGAGTTTAGACACCGGCAAAGGCGTGGATGCCCGGACCAAGTCCGGGCACGGGGCGGCTGAGATTGCAGGACCATTCATAATAACGCCCACAAATTCGTCCGGCCTACACCAAAGAGCCGCCGGGACATGCTCAGACATCACGACGAAACGTAACGCGTCGAGCTTCCGGAAAACCGGTTGCATGTGCGATTCATCAATAAACCCGGGCCTTTGGCGGGAAGGCCTGGACCTCGTTCGAGAGGGTGTAGAGGTGGACCGGGCGGTAGCCGGTCTTGACCCTGCCGTCGCCGTCGAGCCAGGCGATCGTGTGCTTGAGCCAGTTCGCGTCGTCGCGCTCGGGATAGTCCTCGCGGGCATGCGCGCCGCGGCTTTCGGTGCGGTTGGCGGCCGAGTGCATGGTGACGACCGCTTGCTCCAGCAGGTTTTCGAGCTCGAGCGCCTCGGCCAGATCGCTGTTCCAGATCATCGAGCGGTCGTTGATGCCGAGCTCGGCAAAGCTGCCCGCCACCCCGTCGATTTTCTTCACGCCCTCGTTCAGCACCTGGGCGTCGCGGAAGACGGCGCAGTTGCTCTGCATGACGCGCTGCATGTCGAGCCGGATCTCGCCGGTCTTGCGCGGCCCCTTGGCATGGCGCACCGCGTCGAGCCGGGCGACCGCCTCCTCGCCGGCATCCGGCGACAGCGGCTTTTGCGCCGTTCCCGGCCGGACCAGCTCGGCGGCGCGCTGGGCGGCGGCGCGCCCAAAGACGACGATGTCGAGCAGCGAGTTGCAGCCGAGCCGGTTGGCGCCGTGCACCGAGACGCAGGCCGCCTCGCCGATCGCCATCAGCCCCGGCACCACGCGCTCGGGGTCGTCGGCGGTCGGCCCCAGCACCTCGCCGTGATAGTTGGTCGGGATGCCGCCCATGTCGTAATGCACCGTCGGCAAAACCGGGATCGGCTCGCGGGTCACGTCGACTCCGGAAAAGATCTTCGCGGTTTCGCTGATGCCGGGCAGCCGCAAATGCAGCACCTCGGGCGAGAGATGCTCGAGATGCAAGAGGATGTGATCTTTCAACGGGCCGCAGCCGCGGCCCTCGCGGATCTCGATCGTCATCGCCCGGCTGACGACGTCCCGCGAGGCGAGGTCCTTGGCGTGCGGCGCGTAACCCTCCATAAAGCGCACGCCCTCGCTGTTGGTCAGATACCCGCCTTCGCCGCGCGCCCCCTCGGTGATCAGGCATCCCGCACCATAGATGCCGGTCGGATGGAACTGGACAAACTCCATGTCCTGCAGCGGCAGGCCGGCGCGCAGCACCATCGCGTTGCCGTCGCCGGTGCAGGTGTGGGCCGAGGTGCAGGAGAAATAGGCGCGCCCGTAGCCGCCGGTCGCGAGGATCACGAGATGCGCCTTGAACCGGTGGAGGGTGCCGTCGGCCAAATCCCAGGCCATGACGCCGCGGCAGGCGCCGTCCTCGTCGATGATCAGGTCAAGCGCGAAATATTCGACAAAAAACCGGGCGTTGTGCTTCAGGCACTGCTGATAAAGGGTGTGGATGATGGCGTGCCCGGTGCGGTCGGCGGCGGCGCAGGCGCGCCGCGCCGGATCGCCGTCGCCGTAATCCATCATGTGGCCGCCGAACGGCCGCTGGTAGATCCGCCCGGCCTCGGTGCGCGAGAACGGGACGCCCATATGCTCGAGCTCGACCACCGCCGGGATCGCGTTCTTGCACATGTATTCGATGGCGTCCTGGTCGCCGAGCCAGTCCGAGCCTTTGACCGTGTCGTACATGTGCCAGCGCCAGTCGTCGGCCTCCATGTTGCCGAGGGCGGCGGCGACCCCGCCCTGCGCGGCGACGGTATGGCTGCGGGTCGGAAACACCTTGGTGATGCAGGCGGTGTCGAGCCCGGCGGCGGTGCAGCCCAGGGTCGCGCGCAGCCCGGCGCCGCCGGCGCCGACGACGACGACATCAAAGACATGTTCGGTGACTTGATAGGCGGATGCCATCGCGCAGCTCCTAGTCAACCAGTCCGCGTCAGCTAGTGCACCGACGCATTCTGAAGATTCACTTGGTGACCGCAGACAAATGCTCACATCAAAATCCGACCACACCGGCGAAGGCCGGTGCCCATGGCGGAAGTGGGTCCCGGCCTCCGCCGGGAAAGCAAAAAAGGGGCACCAGTTTGAATCATTTGAATGCATCTGAGCACTAGTCGGCGGCTCCGAGCGCCAAGGTCAGCACGGCAACGACGCCGGCGACGGCGAGCGCGATGCAGGCCAGGCGGGCGGCCATCACCAGCCCCAGCCGCGCCAGCTCGCCATGCACATAGTCCTCGATCACGACCTGGAGCCCGAGGGCCGCGTGGTAGAAGGTCGCGATCAGCAGCAGCACCAGCAGGATCGCCGGCAACGGCCGGCCGACCCAATCCTGCATCGTGTCGAAATCGGCGCCAACCAGCCGGATCACCGCGATCACGAACCACAGCGCGAGCGGCACCAGCGCCACCGCGGTGACCCGCTGCACGACCCAGTGCTCGACCCCTTCCTTGGCCGAGCCGAGACCGATCGCGCGGCCGAGCGGCGAGCGCATCCGCGCCGCCGACACATCGCGCGACCGCGACGCCGCCATCTCAGCCCACCCAGTGCGAAATGCCGGCCGCCCAGGCGACCGCGGTCAGCACCGCCGTGGCGCCGACGACGAGCCATCCGCCGAGATAGGTCGAGCCGAGGTCGAGGGCATGTCCGGTGTCCCAGACGAGATGCCGGATGCCGTTGCACAGATGGTAGAACAGGGCCGCGGTCCAGCCGAGCAGCAGCACGATCCCGAGCCACGAGCCGAGGAAACTCTGCACCCCGGCATAAGCCTCGGGGCCGCTCGCAGCGGCGACCAGCCACCACACCAGCAGCACGCCGCCCGCGCTCAGCGCCACACCGCTCGCGCGGTGCAGGATCGACATGACCGAAGTGAGCTGCCAGCGATAAACCTGCAGGTGCGGCGACAGCGGCCGCTCGGCGGATTTCATCGCGGCGCCCTTCGGATGCCGGTCTCGGGCTGCATTCGACGGGCGGGACGTGGTGCGCCTGTTGGGCTTCCGGCGGCCGAGCGGCGGGGGGTCGAGGGCATCGCATCCTTGGCGATTGTGGCGTCCGCCCGGCGAACGGCGCGGCAGGGTGGCTTAGACCGGGTACCCTGCGGTGTCAACGCAGGCCCCGGAAAGGGCGGCGGTTCAACCATTCGCCGGTGACGAGTTCTCCGTCTCCATCTGGTGGATCGCCGCGGCAAGCGCTACCGCCAGTCGCGCATCCTCGACATGCAGATTTTCGACCAGCCGGCCGTCGAGCAGCACGACCCCGTTGCCCTCGGCCGCCGCCGCGGCGTGCGCGGCGATGACCCGCCGGCTCCACGCCACCTCCTCGGCGCTCGGTGCAAAGGCGAGGTTGGCGGGCGCGATCTGGTTCGGGTGGATCAAGGTCTTGCCGTCAAAGCCGAGCTCGCGGCCCTGACGGCAGGCAAAGGCGAACCCGTCGGCGTCGGCGAGGTCGAGGTGAACGCCGTCGAGCGCCGCCAGCCCGTGGGCGCGCGCCGCCAGCACGATCAGCCCAAGCGCGGTGACGAGCGGCGCCCGGTCGCGGGTGTGCCGGGCGCGCAGATCCTTGGTCAAATCGGAGGTGCCGGCGACCAGTGTCGCAAGGCGCGGGACCGCCGCCGCGATCGCGGGCGCTTCGAGGATGCCGAGCGCCGTCTCCAGCATGCACCACAAGGCGAGATCCGCCGGCGCGCCCGCCGCATCGAGCAGCCCGGCGGCGCGGCCCACCTGCGCCGGGCTCTCGACTTTCGGCAGCAGCACCGCGTCTATCGGCATCTTGGCAACGGCGGCGATGTCGTTCTCGCCCCACGGCGTGTCGAGCCGGTTGACCCGCACCACCAGCTCGCGGCGGCCGTAGCTGCCGGAAGCGAGCGCCGCGGCAACCGTGGCGCGCGCCGCCTCCTTCGCCGCCGGAGCAACCGCATCCTCAAGGTCGAAAATCAGCCCGTCGGCCGGCAGGGTGCGCGCCTTTTCCAACGCCCGCGGGTTCGAACCCGGCATAAACAACAGGCTGCGGCGCGGGCGGAATTCGGGCGGCAGAGATCCGCTCCCTCAAGAATGTCTGCGCGCGACGAGATACGCCCTGCCGACCGTCCCTGTCGACCCTTGGCCCCGGGGCATGGGTTTTGCGGTGCTGTATTCGGGTTCACATCCGGGGAAGCCGGCAGATCGCCGGCGGCAGCTGCATCAGGAGTTTTCGCGCGGCGGTCGGCTGATGCGAACGCGCCCAGCCCGATCGCGTTCGGGGCCGTAAGAAGCCGCGGGAAGCGCAACGCCGTCGTCGCGCGGCGCATGGCAGACCTCGCGCGGCGAAAGGCGGCTGGTAAATCGCTGGCGAGGCCCGTAACCTTGGCGTCATGTTTACCGGCATCGTCACCGATCTCGGGCGGGTGCGGCGCCTTGAAAAGGGTGCGCTCGCCGAGCTCACCGTCGCCACCCGGTTCGACACCGCCGC
Source organism: uncultured Alphaproteobacteria bacterium (assembly GCA_963712825.1). Lineage (GTDB taxonomy): Bacteria > Pseudomonadota > Alphaproteobacteria > ATCC43930 > CGMCC-115725 > AP-15. Next base: position 224,593 of record CAVQJP010000016.1, on the reverse strand, counting down.
GATCGCGATCGGCGCCTCGATCGCGTGCTCGGGCGCGTGCCTGACGGTGATCGCGGTCGAGGAGGGCGCCTTCACGGCGCAGGCCTCGGCGGAAACCCTGGCGCGCACGACGATCGGCGGCTGGGCTGAGGGAACCCCGGTCAATCTCGAGCAGTCGCTTCGGCTCGGGGACGAGCTGGGCGGCCATCTCGTTTCCGGTCATGTCGACGGGCTCGCGGTAATCGTCGAGCGGCGGCCCGAGGCGGAGTCGATGCGTTTCACCTTCGAGGCGCCGAACGAGCTGATGCCGTTTATCGCGCCCAAAGGCTCGGTGACGCTCGACGGGGTGAGCCTGACGGTCAACGAGGTGGCAGGCAACCGGTTCGGGGTCAACATCATCCCGCACACGCTGGCCTGCACCAATCTCGGCGAGGTCCAGCCGGGGCAGCGGATGAACCTTGAAATCGACATGATCGCCCGCTACGTCGCGCGGCTGCTGGGCGCCGCCGCGCCGGGCACACCCGCTGTCGTCGCAGGCCGGACCACATGACCCGACCGCCGCACATCCTCGTCGTCGAGGCGCCTTATTACACTCACATCGCCGAGCTGCTGCGCCGCGGGTCGGAGCGCGCATTGGCCGCTGCCGGTGCCTCTCACGAGCGCATCGAGGTGCCGGGGTCGTTCGAAATTCCGGCGGCGATCGGCCTCGCCGCGCGTGCCGGCGACCGGTTCGACGGCTATGTCGCGCTCGGCTGCGTGATCCGCGGCGAGACCACCCATTACGACCACATCTGCGCCGAGAGCGCGCGCGGCCTGCAGGAATTGGCGGTGCATGAGGGCCTCGCGATCGGCTACGGCATCCTGACCTGCGAGAACGAGGCGCAGGCGTTGGCGCGCGCCGCACCCGAGGGCCGCGACCATGCCGGTGCGGCGGTGCGCGCCTGTCTCGCGATCATCGAGCTCAAACGGCGCTTCGCCCCAGCCGGCGGATGAACACGGCCGACGACCATGCGACGCGCGACGGGCGGCCGCGGCTCGGCGGGCGCCGGCGCACGGTGGCGCGGCTGGCGGCGGTGCAGGCGCTCTATCAGCTCGAGCTGAACGCCGCGCTTGATGCCGAGGCCGTGGTGCGCGAATTCGCCCGCTACCGGCTCGGCCAGGAGATCGAGGGCGAGGAGCTGGCCGAGGCCGACCCGGCCTTTTTTGCCGATGTCGTGCGCGGCGTCGCCGCCGACCGGGAGCGGCTCGACGCCGACATCTCGGCCGCCCTGGTCGAAGACTGGCCGTTGGCGCGGCTCGACTCGGTGCTGCGCGCGATCCTGCGCGCCGGCGCCTGGGAATTGATCCACCGGGCCGACGTGCCGCCGCGGGTCTCGATCAGCGAATACACGTCGATCGCCCACGCTTTTTTCACCGGCCGGGAGCCGGCCTTTGCCAACGGCGTGCTCGACCGCCTCGGCCGCAGCCTGCGCCCGGCCGAGATGTGACGACCGAGCAGAACGCCTCCGCGGCTGCCGACGATCCCGGCGAGTTCGGGCGCATCCGGCGCTATTTCGCGCCATTGGCCGGGCCGGGTGGCCTCGGCCTGCTCGACGACGCAGCGCTCGTCGAGTGCCGGGCCGGCCATCGGCTGGTCATGACTGCCGACGCGATCGTCGCCAGCGTCCATTTCCTGCCCGACGACCCGCCCGAACTCGTCGCCAAAAAGCTGCTGCGGGTCAATTTGTCGGATCTGGCGGCGATGGGGGCGCGGCCGCTGCACTACCTCTTGACGACGGCGCTGCCGGCCTCGCTTGGCGCTGACTGGGTCGAAGCTTTTGCGCGCGGCCTCGGCGAGGACCAGCGGCTCTACGGGGTGTCGCTGATCGGCGGAGACTCGGTTTCGACCTCCGGACCCGCGGCGCTGTCCCTGACCGCGATCGGCGAGGTCGCGGCCGGCGCCGAGATCCGTCGCAGCGGCGCGCGGGCGGGGGATGAGGTTTGGGTGTCGGGAACGATCGGCGACGCGTTTTTGGGGCTGGGCGCCTTGCGCGGCGAATATCCGCGGCTGGCGGCCGAGCATCGCGCCGAACTGACCGGCCGCTTTCGGCTGCCGCAGCCGCGGGTCGACCTCGGGCCGGCATTGGCCGGGATCGCGCAGGCGATGATCGACGTGTCCGACGGGCTGCTCGCCGATCTCGGCCATGTCTGCGAGACCTCGCATGTCGGCGCGGTCGTCGAGCTGCCCGCGCTGCCGTTGTCGGCGGCGGCCCGTGCCGTCCTGGCGCTCGACCCCGGCGTGGCGCCGCGTCTCGCATCGGGCGGCGACGATTACGAGCTGTTGTTCACCGCCGGCCCCGAAGCGGCCGCCGCCATCCGCGCCCTCGGCGCGCAGCTCGGCGTCGGGGCGACCCGGATCGGCCGGATCGAAGCGGGCGACGGCGTCCGCCTGGTCGACGGCGCCGGTCGCGACGTCGCGGTGGAGACACCCGGCTACCGCCATTTCTGATGGGTTGGGGGCGGGTCGGCGTCGCCGCCACGGCGGTTGCCCAAAGAATGCGCTTCTGCCATGTTCCCGCCGCTCCGGCTTGCCCCGATCGACGCCGGAGGGTCCCCCCTTGATCGCTGGTCGTGAGCTCTCGGATGGCTAACGCGTACTATATTGTCGTCATCGCCTGCGGCGTGCTGGCGCTTCTCTACGGCTTCGTCACCAGCCGGCAGGTGCTGAGCGCCAATGCCGGCTCTGCCCGGATGCAGGAGATTTCGGGCGCGGTGCAGGTCGGCGCGCGCGCCTATCTCAACCGGCAATACCGCGCCGTCGCGATCGTCGGCATCGTGATCCTGATCATCCTCGGGGTGCTGCTCGGCCTGCGCGTCGCGATCGGCTATCTGATCGGCGCGGTGCTGTCGGGGAGCGCCGGCTATATCGGCATGAACGTGTCAGTGCGGGCGAATGTTCGCACCGCGCAGGCCGCGCGCAGCGGTCTCAAATCCGGACTCGCGATCGCCTTCAAGGCGGGTGCGGTGACCGGGCTTCTGGTCGTGGGCCTCGCCCTTCTCGGCGTCTCGATCTACTACTTCATAATGCGCGCGACGACGGACGGCGGCGACCTGCGTCCGGTGCTGGAAGCGATGGTGGGCTTGAGCTTTGGGGCGTCGCTGATCTCGATCTTTGCCCGGCTCGGCGGCGGCATCTTCACCAAGGGTGCCGATGTCGGGGCCGACCTCGTCGGCAAGGTCGAAGCCGGCATTCCCGAGGACGACCCCCGCAACCCCGCGGTCATCGCCGACAATGTCGGCGACAATGTCGGCGATTGCGCCGGCATGGCGGCGGATTTGTTCGAGACCTATGTCGTGACGATCGTCGCGACGATGCTGCTGGCGGCGATCTTTTTCGCTCCGCTTCCCGGTCAATCCGTCGAATTGCGCGACAAGATGCTGCTGCTGCCGCTGGTGATCGGGGCCGCGTGCATCGTGACCTCGGTCATCGGCACCTTTTTTGTGCGGCTCGGCCCCGACAACGGCATCATGAAGGCGCTCTACAAGGGGCTGATCGCGACCGGAATCCTGTCGATTGCCGCGATCGCGCTCGTCATCGACTGGCTGTTCGGGTTTTCCCAGCCGCTGGCGATGACCACCGGCTCGTCGGTGACCGGGCTCGGCTTGTGGCTGTGCGCGATCGTCGGGCTCTTGGTCACCGGGTTTATCGTCTGGATCACCGAATACTACACCGCGACCGAATACCGCCCGGTGCGCAGCATCGCGCAAAGCTCGACGACCGGACACGGCACCAATGTGATCCAGGGTCTGGCGGTCTCGATGGAGGCGACGGCGCTGCCGGTCATTGTGATCTGCGTCGGCATCATCGCCTCCTATCTCGTCGGCGGGCTGTTCGGGATCGGCGTCGCGGCCACGACGATGTTGGCGCTCGCCGGGATGATCATAGCGCTCGACGCCTACGGCCCGGTCACCGACAATGCCGGCGGCATCGCCGAGATGGCGGACCTGCCGCGCGAGGTCAGGCGCACGACGGACGCGCTCGACGCCGTCGGCAACACCACCAAGGCGGTGACCAAAGGCTATGCGATCGGCTCGGCCGGGCTCGCCTCGCTGGTGCTGTTCGCCGCCTACACCGAGGATTTGAGGCATTACTTTCCGGGCCTTCACGTCAATTTCGCGTTACAGGACCCCTATGTCGTAATTGGGCTCTTTATCGGCGGGCTGCTGCCTTATCTGTTCGGGTCGATGGGCATGACCGCGGTCGGTCGCGCCGCCGGCTCGGTCGTAGTCGAGGTCCGCCGCCAGTTCCGCGAGATCCCGGGGATCATGGAGGGCCGCGCCAAACCCGATTACGGGCTCGCCGTCGACATGCTGACCCGTGCCGCGATCCGCGAGATGATCATTCCGTCATTGTTGCCGGTGCTGGCGCCGATCGTGCTCTTTGTCGTGGTGGCGGCGATCGGCGGCCGGGCGGCCGGGTTCAGCGCGCTGGGTGCCATGCTGCTCGGCACCATCGTGACCGGGATATTTGTCGCGATCTCGATGACCTCCGGCGGCGGCGCCTGGGACAACGCCAAGAAATACATCGAGGAAGGCCATCACGGCGGCAAGGGCTCGGAGCCGCACAAGGCCGCGGTGACCGGCGACACGGTCGGCGACCCCTACAAGGACACCGCCGGGCCGGCGATCAACCCGATGATCAAGATCACCAACATCGTGGCGCTGCTGCTGCTTGCGGTGCTCGCGAAATGGGCGCTGTGACGCCCTGAGCCGCTTTGCGCCGATCCGCGGCCGCGCCGCCGCCGGCTACTCTTCGCTTTGCGGGTTTGGACCTTGGGTGCGGCCGCTGCTGCCGCTCGCGGGGACGGAACCGCCGCTGCCGTTGAACTTGCCGAGATTGCCGAGCAGTTGCTCGAGAAACGTCAGCTCGCGGCCGGGAGCCGGGGTGGCGCGGGCGACCGGCACGACCTCTTTCCCGTCCACCAAGGTCTTGTGGTCGATCCCCCTGACCACGCCGTCATCGTTGAAGTCCACGACATAAACTTGCTGGTCGAGCACCTTTGGGTCCAAAAACGAGAACTGCCCGGTGCGCGAGCTTATATAGTACCAGTCCTTGTCGTTGAAGACGCTCACGCTGGAGGGAGTGCCTAGTATCTTGATAACTTGGTCTTTGGTGGTCTTGCCCGGATGAATTTGCGCCATTTCCTCCGGAGGGGGCAGGTTCCCGCGCTGCTCGACCGTCGTCGCGCAACCGGAAAGGGCGGCGCCGGCTGCAATGGCCACAAGCAGGGTAGAGGTTCGCACGGCAGACATGGCTCGGCAAGTTGGCACAGGACGGAGCGGTGCGGCTTTGGTTGAAATCGGCCGGGTCGCCGCCCAAGTGAGGCCGACAGCTTTGGCACAGGCGCGGCGATTGTCAACGATGCCGATCGCCGGAGCGCGAGCCCCGAGGTGATCTCCTTTTCTCGACGCAAATCGGTCGGCGACGCGGCGGAGCGCGCTTACCAGCGCGTGGTTGAGCAAGCCCGGCAGCCGCTGTTCTTTACCGCATTCGGGGTTCCGGACACGGTCGACGGCCGGTTCGAGCTGATCTGCCTGCATTCCTTTCTCTACCTGTATCGGTTGAAATCCGAGCGGCCGCAATCCGAGGCGGTGTCGCAGGCCTTTTTCGACACGATGTTCACCGACATGGATCGAGGGTTGCGCGAGATGGGAACCGGCGATCTTAGCGTCGGCCGCCATGTAAAGCGCATGGCACAAGGTTTTTATGGCCGAATTCGGGCATATCAGGACGGGCTCGAGGGCGACGACACGGTGCTCGCCGGCGCCCTGGCGCGCAATCTCTTTGGCACGGTGCACGAATTGCCGGAAAGGATCGCCGCGATGGCCGCGTACATGCGGAGCACCGCCGAGCTGTTGGCGCGGCAACCGGCTGCCGAATTGGCTGCCGGCAACCTCTGTTTCCCGTCACCCGGCCTCACCGCCCCGGAAACCGCGCCGAGCGCGCCTGCTGCATCGCGATGAGCGCATCGGCCCCCGAATTTTCGCGGCTGGTGTCGCTGGCGCGGCTGGGTTCTGAGCCGTTTCGCCAGGATATCGAGGCGACGGCGGAAGAACGCGAGCGCCTCGTCCGACGGTTCGGGCTGATGTCTCTCGACCGGTTCACAGCGGCGGTAGCGCTCCACCGCGAGGGGGGCGGACTGATCCGGCTCGAAGCCGAAATCGTGGCCGAGTTCGCGCAGGAATGCGTCGTCACGCTCGAGCCGGTCGCCGGCAAAATCGCCCAAAGCTTCGCGCTCGTCTACGGGCCCGCCGAAGACGGGCCGGCCGAGATCGACCTCGACGACGCCGAAGCACCGGCATTCGAGCCGCTGACCGGCGACGCGATCGACATCGGCGAGGCGGTAGCGCAGGAACTGTCGCTCGCCCTGCCCGAATTTCCCCGCGACCCGGACGCGGTGCTTGACCCGGCGGCGATCGAAGAGGCGCCGGGCGGCTCGTTCGCAGCACTGGCGAAACTGCGCCAGCCGCTGCAGCAATAGCGTTGCGCCGCATGGCTGGGTGCCATCCTTGTTGCCGCCAGTAGTGTTTTTGGCTAATTACCGGGGCGCTCCCCGATCCCCCCAAAACGAGTAGCCAATGGCCGTCCCGAAAAAGAAAACCTCGCCGTCACGCCGCAACATGCGGCGCTCGCATCACGCTCTGAAACCGGCGGCTTACGCCGAATGCCCGAATTGTGGCGAGCTCAAGCGCCCGCACCATTTGTGCAAGGCCTGCGGCTATTACGACGGCCGCGAGGTGACCGCGCCGCGTTCGGAAACGACCTGAGCACCCGGCTGCGGCGGCCGGCGGCGCAGCTGTGAGCGACACCATCACGATCGCGCTTGACGCGATGGGCGGCGCGCGCGCGCCCGAGATGGTGCTGCGCGGCGCCGACATGGCCTTGCAGCGTCAGCCGGGCCTGCGGTTTATGCTGTTCGGCGACGAGAGCGGCGTGCGGCCGCTGCTCGCCAGGCTGCCGCGTCTGGCCGATGTCGTCGACCTGCACCATACGAGCGAAATGGTGATGGACGACGACAAGCCGTCGGTGGCATTGCGCGCCGGGCGCCAATCGAGCATGCGGCTGGCGATCGACGCCGTGGCCGACGGGTTGGCCGACGGCGTCGTCTCGGCCGGCAACACCGGCGCCCTGATGGCGATGGCCAAAAACTCGTTGAAGACGCTGCCGGGGATCGACCGTCCGGCGATCGCCTCGTTCTTTCCGACCCAGCGCGGGGAGAGCGTCATGCTCGACCTCGGCGCCAATGTCGAATGCGACGCCGACAATCTGGTTCAATTCGCGTTGCTGGGCGACGCCTTTGCCCGCACGGTGCTGGGGCTGGTCGAGCCGACCGTCGGGCTGCTCAATGTCGGCTCGGAGGACCAGAAGGGCAACGACGCCGTGCGCGCCGCCAGCCTGCGCCTGCGCAGCCCGCTGAGCCCGATCCGCTTCTTCGGCTTCATCGAGGGCGACGACATCCCCGCCGGCACCGTCGACGTCGTCGTCACCGACGGCTTTACCGGCAACATCGCGGTCAAGACCGCCGAAGGAACCGCGAAATTGTTCAGCGAATTTCTCGCCGGCGCGTTCCGCCACTCGTGGTCGGCGCGGATCGGCTATTTCTTTGCCCGCAATGCGTTGCGCAAGCTGCGCCTGCGGCTCGACCCGCGGCGCTACAACGGGGCGGTTTTTCTCGGCCTGTGCGGGATCGCGGTCAAGAGCCACGGCTCGGCCGACGCGCTTGGCTTTGCCAACGCGATCGGGGTCGCGGTCGACATGAAGGTCAACGGTTTTCTCGACAGGACCCGGGTCGACCTCGAGCGCCTCAACGAAGCGACCGCCGCACCTCAGCCGGCGACGCTGTAAGCGCGCGACGATGGGACTGCGTTCGCAAATCGTCGGCGTCGGCGGCTATCTGCCCGAGCGGGTCGTGACCAACCGCGATCTTGCCTCGCGTCTCGACACCTCCGACGAATGGATCCGCCAGCGCACCGGGATCGGCGAGCGGCGGGTGGCGGCCGAGGGCGAGCTGACCTCGGACCTCGCGGTGCGCGCTGCCGAACGCGCCCTCGCCGATGCGGGGATGAGCGGCAGCGACCTCGACCTGATCGTCCTCGCCACCGCGACCCCGGACAACACCTTCCCGGCGACCGCGACCAAGGTGCAGGCGGGGCTCGGCATGCACCGCGGCGCCGCCTTTGACGTGCAGGCGGTCTGCGCCGGGTTTATCTTTGCGCTGGCGACGGCCGACAATGCGCTGCGGCTCGGCCAGGCGCGCACCGCGCTGGTGATCGGCGCCGAGACCTTCTCGCGCATTCTCGACTGGGAGGACCGCGGCACCTGCGTGCTGTTCGGCGACGGCGCCGGCGCTCTGGCGCTGCAGGCGGTCGCCGATACCGGGCCGGGCGGCCGCGGCGTCCTGTCGACCCATCTGCATTCGGACGGGCGGCAGTACGGTATCCTCTATGTCGACGGCGGCCCCTCCTCGACCGCTCGGACCGGCCATCTGCGGATGGAAGGCCGCGAGGTCTTCCGCCAGGCGGTGCAGCATCTCGGCGAGGTGGTGGAGGAGGCGCTCGCCGCGAACGCGCTCGGTGCGGCGGATATCGACTGGCTGGTGCCGCATCAGGCGAACAGCCGGATCATCGACGGGGTGGCGCGGCGGCTCGGCCTGCCGGCCGCCAAGATCGTTTCGACGATCGAGCGCCACGCCAACACCTCGGCCGCCTCGGTCCCGCTGGCCTTGGCGGCGGCGGTCGCCGACGGCCGCATCCGCCCCGGCCATCTGGTGCTGATGGAGGCGCTCGGCGGCGGCCTCAGCTGGGGGGCGAGCCTGGTGCGCTGGTAGCGCCCGGGCGCGGTCGCGCCGCAACCGCCCACAAATCCAGCAACACTTTGGAATTTGACGGCATTTTTGCGCCGGAGTAACCTTCTCCAAAAGCGGGGAGGGGTTGATGGCGGGCCACACGGTGACGCGCGCGCAGTTGAGCGAGGCGGTCTATCAGGAAGTCGGGTTGTCGCGCAACGAATTGGCCGAGCTGGTCGAATTGGTGATCGCCGAAATCGCGGGGGCGCTCGAACGCGGCGAAATGGTCAAGATATCCTCCTTCGGCAGCTTTGCGGTGCGCCGCAAGGGTCAGCGGATCGGGCGCAACCCGAAGACCGGCCAGGAGGTCCCGATCAGCCCGCGTCGGGTGCTGGTGTTTCGCGCCAGCCATGCGCTGAAGAACCAGATCAACAGCGGTCTCGCCGAGCCCGGCGAGCATCCGGCCGAGGCGGCAGCCGCGAAGGCGTCGGGCTGATGTGACCCCGCCCGAGCCGCCGAGGGCGGGCGAGCCGGAGACCACGCGACACGGCAAATCGGCGGCCGCCTTCCGCACCACCAGCGAGGTTGCCGAAGAGCTCGACCTGCCGACCCATGTGCTGCGTTTTTGGGAGTCGAAATTCGCGCAAGTCAAACCGCTGAAGCGCGGCGGCGGCCGGCGCTACTACCGGCCGGAAGACGTCGATCTGCTGCGACGGATCCGGCAATGCCTCTATCAGCACGGCTACACGATCCGCGGCGTGCAACAGCTGCTGCGCGACGGAGTTCTCCCGAGCGGGGCCGCGGCGTCGCCGCCGCCGGTTGGAACTACCCACGCATTATTTTTTCTGGAGCCGCCGGGGGAGCCGCGCAGCACTGGATCCGCTCCGGCGCCGGCTCAGCGAGCGCTGCGTGAGGCGCTCGAAGAAACGCGGCGCGAGCTTCAGGAAATCCGCGGCTTGCTCGACAAACTGATCGGCCACAAATAAGGGTAGCCCGAAGGGGTTCGCCACAGGAAGCCTTGTTCATGCCGGCGATTCTCACTGCTGACCCGAATTTGTCGCTTGATGCGGTCAACACGGTGATTGCCCAACAGGAGGACATTCTGGGACCGCTGGTAACGGTCGGCAACGAAGGCTCGGCCACTCTGCTTGCCTTCGATAATGATCGCGATCCGCCGCACAGACACGCGGTCGTCGAAACCGGTCAACCGCCGCCCGATGCGGTTCCGATTGCGACCGGGAAAATTTTCGTCTCGGGACAGCTCACCGACGTGCTGGCGTATCGCCCCGGCTGATCGAACAATCCTCATTCCAGCGTCGATCGCCGAAGCGCGATGCGCGATCTGATCGAACTCATCCGCGTCATCGCTTGGCCGACTACCGTGATTGTCGTCCTAATCATGCTGCGCCGCGAGTTTCGGCGCTTTGGCCAGAATATTGCCGATCGGGTCCGCAACGCCGGCTCTGTCAGTATCGGCCCAAGAGGCCTGGAGTTTCGAGGAATGATCCCAGTAGCCCCGTTGCCGGCCGATGTGCAAGGGCGAAAAGTGGAGCTGAGCCGCTACATACGCGGCATACGAAGCAAAGCGTTGTTGGACACGATAGCCGATATCCTAGATGTGGCGCAGAGCACCGATCTTAGAGCGGAGCGGAACGAAATCATCCTCCAAACCAACCGGCGGTCGAGACGAAAGCGGACATGGACGCGCTGTCGCTGACACTAAAGGACGCGACCGGCCGTGATTTTTAGGCTGCGGGACGAAATTCCCGTCGGTGTTATTAGCCGGCTGGGCTGTTTCCTGATGGTTGGCGTGATCGGCGCAACCGGGATGCGCGGGCTCACAGCCCGTGAAGCCGGCTTGATCGTGCGATCGCATCGGGATAATCGTCGGCGAACGGTTGGTCAGGCCAACTACCCGTCGGCGGGGCGGGTTGCGCGGCCCCGAACGCAAGAATATGATCCACCCCAAGGCGGAAGCCGCCTCGGTCGGAGCGTAGCGCAGCCTGGTAGCGCATCAGCATGGGGTGCTGAGGGTCGAGAGTTCGAATCTCTCCGCTCCGACCAACCGCCCTTCTCTCCGCCGGCGAGCCGCCGCATACGGACGAGGAGGGTCGTCGCGTGAATGCTCCCAGCCCCGGACTTGAACCCTGGCAATGGCCCGAGGAGGAATGGCGCACGCGCGTCAACCGGGTGCGCGCGGGACGCAAATTGCGGCCCGCCGAATGGCCGGGCGGCGCCCGCTGCGCGGTGGCGCTCTCGTTCGACAGCGATCATGAGACGAGCGATTTGCGCGACGGCGGCAATTCGATCGGGCGGCTCGCCTGGGGCCAGTACGGCAACCGCGTCGGGGTTCCCCGCATTCTCGACGTTTTGAAGAAATACGCGGTCAAAGCGAGCTTCTACGTGCCCGCTGTCACGGCGCTGCTTCATCCCGACGAGCAGCGGCGGGTTGTTGCCGAGGGTCACGAGATCGGTATCCACGGCTGGATCCACGAGCTGAACTCGGTGCTGCCCCGCGAGGCCGAGCGCGACCTGATGCTGCGCTCCTGCGACACGCTCGAAGAGGTCAGCGGCGTGCGGCCGGTCGGGCTGCGCACTCCGTCCTGGGATTTCAGCCAGCATACCTTGGAAATCGAAAAGGAGATGGGGCTCGCCTACGATTCCTCGCTGATGGCGGACGAGGATTGCTACGAGCTGCTGCTCGACGGCGATCCGACCGGCGTCGTCGAATTGCCGGTCGAATGGGTGCGCGACGACGCCGTCTATTTCATGATGAACCGGTTCTCGGCATTGCGGCCCTACACGCCGCCGGCCGACGTGTTCGACATCTTCCGCCGCGAGTTCGAGGCGGCCCATGCCGAGGGCGGCATCTTTCAACTGACGATGCACCCGCATGTGATCGGCTATCGCTCGCGCATCTGGATTCTCGAGGAAATCATCCGCCACGCCCAGTCGCATCAGGGTGTGTGGTTCGCGACCCATGCCGAGGTGGCCGACTGGGCAAAGCACCACGCCGCTTGACCCGCCTGACTGCAGCGTTTCCCTCACCCACCCAGCCCTGGCAGGCCGGGTGGGTGAGGGCGAACAGCACTCGAATTCGGCTGGGCGATAATGGTTGACGCTGCCCAGGCTGCGCCGGCCGAGACGCGCTGCGGCTATATCGCGCTGATCGGCGCCCCCAATGCCGGCAAGTCGACCCTGCTGAACCGGCTGGTCGGCCGCAAGCTGGCGATCGTCACGCCCAAGGCGCAGACGACGCGCGCGCGCCTTCTCGGGATCGCGGTCGAGGGAAACGCGCAGCTCGTCTACGTCGACACACCGGGCATTTTTACTCCGCGCCGCCGCCTCGACCGGGCGATGGTGGCGGCGGCGTGGTCGGGTGCCGAGGACGCCGACGAAACGGTTCTGCTGGTCGATGCCGCCCGCCCGATCGATAGGGATACGCGGCAAATCCTCGACCGCCTCGCCCAGCGCGGACGCAAATCGGTGCTGGCGCTGAACAAGATCGACCTGGTGCGCCGCGACCGGCTGCTCGGCCTTGCCGCGGAGCTGGCGAAAGCGGGGAATTTCGACCCGGTGTTTATGATCTCGGGGTTGAACGGCGACGGCACCGACGATTTGAAGCGGCACCTCGCGGCCGCGGCGCCGCCGGGACCATGGCTGTTTCCGGAGGACCAGATGTCCGACGCGGCCGAGCGCCTGATCGCCGCCGAAATCACCCGCGAGCAGGTTTTTCTGCAGCTGCACGACGAATTGCCCTATGCCTCGACGGTCGAGACCGAGGGCTGGGAAGAGCGGCGCGACGGCAGCGTGCGGATCGACCAGGTCCTCTATGTCGAGCGGCCGAGCCAGCGGGCGATTGTGCTCGGCGACCATGGCCGGCGGATCAAGGCGATCGGCGCCCGCGCCCGCGCCGAGCTTTCACAGATGCTGGAGCGGCGCGTGCACCTGTTCCTGTTTGTCAAAGTCCGCGAGAACTGGGGCGAGGACCGCGAACGCTTCGCCGCAATCGGCCTCGACTACGACGTGTGATTGCAGACTTTATTGCAGCCCTCCAGTCGAAATTCGTCACCCCCGCGAAAGCAATGGCCGAGAGCCTGCCCCCCTGTTCGGGCCAGGGGCAGGCTCTGGCCTGAACAGGGGGCGTCCAGGGTAGGAGCCTGCCGGCTCTGGATTCCTGCTTCCGCGGGAATGACGAGATTAGCCCGGCCGAGCCGTTCGATACATTCGTTCGACGCTGATGCAATGGACTGACACGGGGTTTGTCGTAGCGCTGCGCCGGCACGGCGAGAGCTCGCTGATCGTCGAGCTGCTGACGCGCGAGCACGGGCGGCATCTGGGCCTGGCGCGGGGCGGGCAGTCGCCGCGGCAGCGCGCGGTGTTGCAGCCGGGCAACGAGGTCGCCGCGGTGTGGCGCGGGCGTCTCCCGGAACATCTGGGCATGGTCGGCTGCGAGCTGGTCCGCGCCCATGCCGCACGCTTTATCGACGATGCCGGTCGGCTGGCCGGGCTCGCCGCGGCGGCGGCGCTGGTCGCCGCGACCCTGCCCGAGCGCGAGCCGCATGCCGATGTCTTCGCTTCGTTTGCGGCTTTGCTCGAGGCGCTCGATTCGGCCTATGACTGGCCCGCCCATTATGTCAGCCTGGGAATGCAGCCTGCTCGCGGCACTCGGCTTTGGTCTCGACCTGACGCGGTGCGCGGTCACCGGCGCCCCCGTCGACCTCGCCTATGTCTCGCCCCGCACCGGCCGCGCCGTGTCGCGCGAAGCCGGCCGGGCGTATCAGCATAAGCTATTGGCGCTCCCCGAGTTTCTGTGGCGGCCGGCACCCGCCGACACGGCGCAGATCGCGGCCGGCTTGCGGTTGACCGAGCACTTTCTGCTGCATCACGTGCTGCTCCCGCAGGACCGTGCTTTGCCGCCGGCCCGCGCGCGCCTCGCCGCCCGCCTGCGGCCGGACCTCACCGTCACTACATAACCCCGCGTTATTTCTGATAATGAAATCTGTGAGGCGTCGACTTTGAGGAATCCACGCCGATCGCCAGCTGCCGCTGCAACGGCTTACAGAATTTTTATTTCTCATGGAGGTGCCGATGCTTGGGTAGCGGCCCAAATCGCGGCGGGTTTGCGCGGTTGTGGAGCCGAGACTTTCCTGGATAATGACGATCTGAATAAAGGTGACGATTTCAGGCATGTTATCCGGACCGAGGTCGCGAGAAGCGATGAGCTTGCGGCGCTATTCACACCGTGGTCGATGCGGCGAAACTGGGTCTGGGTCGAGATCGGTGCTGCATGGGTAAACGAGAGACGCGTTGTGGTGGTGCTCTACCAGGTTACGCTGAGCGACTTGGACACGGGCGGCGGAAGAGCCGTGTTGAGCGACCTCAATCTCGTCGATATTAACGAACTCGATCGCTATTTTCAGGAAGTGAAGACAAGGGTCCAAGGAAAGAAGGTATGACAAAGGTCTTCCTATCGTACAGCGATCACGATCGCGATTTTGTGCAGTGGGTCACGCGTGCTCTTGCTCAGGCGGGCATTGCGACCAACCTTGATCAGCCCGCATCATTTTCCGCTACGGATTTTGCGTCGGCTATCCGAGAAGCAATTCAGGCAGCTGATGCGTTTCTGGTCATTCTTTCGGATAATTCATTATCGAGCAGATCGATAATGCTTGAAATTGGAATGGCGCAAGGATTGGGGAAGCAAGTTATCGCGGTCGCTGCTCCTGGCACGAAGCCTGATCTAAATCTGTTGAGATCGTTGGCCGACGGTTACATCCTCGATGCCGCGACACTCAAACAACCCGAACTTAGTGCTCGGCTGCAACAAGCGCTCCAAGGAAAACATGTGCAGGATACGGGCACAACCGCTTGATGTCGCTTCGGTGCGACTTAGCCCCTTACCGGCAGAACGTAATTCACACCGTTGCCCACAGCGCCGCAGGATCGCATCGTCCCGAGATAGCGATGCCTTACTACGGCGATGAGCAGAGAGTGCTCGACCTGACGATCCCCATTGTGTCCGAAGGATATCGTCTTGCAACCGGAATTGAACACGATTTCTCGACGACCCAATGCGTCTGGGACAGAACACAACAGGACATGTGGGAGATTATTCGCAGTGCCGCACGAGGAGAGCGACATTCACCACCCCCGCGGGGTCGTGACGATTTGTTCCGCGAAATGACTGAGAATGGGCTAACTTTCGGAACGATCAGAGGATAAGACAACCACCTCGGCGGCGGCCCAACTTTGACCCAAAACGTCCCGATATCGGCCGAAACCAGAGGGATGAAAGGACGGGATAGAGAGGCATAAACCGAGATATTGCAGGCATTTTGGGATGACACACGATACGGCGGGACCGCAATATGAGTTATGACGATTCGCCGGGACCTCTTTCCACCAATCGAGCCATACCGCACGGGCGCCCTGCGCCTCGACAGCCGCCATACGATGTATTGGGAGCAGTCGGGCAACCCGCGCGGCATGCCGGCGCTGTTTCTGCACGGCGGCCCGGGCGCCGGCGCCACACCCGTGCACCGCCGCTTTTTCGACCCCGATTATTGGCGCGTGGTGATTTTCGACCAGCGCGGCGCCGGCCGCTCGGCCCCGCTCGGCGAGACCGCCGACAATTCGCCCGGTCATCTCGTCGCCGACATCGAGCGGCTGCGCCTTGAGCTTGGGATCGAGCGATGGCTCGTCTTTGGCGGGTCGTGGGGCTCGACCCTGGCGCTCGACTACGCCGAGACCCATCCCGAGCGCTGCGCCGGCCTGGTCCTGCGCGGAATTTTCCTGTGCCGGGCGGCAGAGATCGAATGGTTTCTCTATGGCGCGCGCCGGGTCTTTCCCGAAGCATGGCGCGCCTTCGCCGGCTTTCTGCCCGAGCGCGAGCGCGGCGACCTCCTCGCTGGATATTACCGGCGCCTGCTCGATCCCGACCCCTCGGTTCACATGCCGGCGGCGCGCGCCTGGGGCGGCTACGAAGGCGCGTGCTCGACCCTGCTGCCCAATCCCGAAACCGTCGCCGCCTTTGGCGAGGAGCGGCTGGCGCTGGGCCTCGCGCGGATCGAGGCGCATTTTTTCCGCAACCACCTGTTCGCCGGAGAACGCGACCTGATCGCCCGGATCGGGCATATCCGCCACCTGCCGGGGGTCATCGTCCAGGGCCGCTATGACATGGTGTGCCCGATCGCCAGCGCCGACGAGCTTGCCCGCGCGTGGCCCGAGGCCGAATTCGTGATCGTCCCCGATGCCGGCCATTCGGCGATGGAGCCCGGCATCCGCGAGCAATTGGTGCTCGCGACCGAACGCCTGAAACGAAAATAGCCCCGCGCTGTTTGCCTTTGACGCACACCCGCGGCTACTTTGCCGAGGGCCGGCGGATCGCGCCCAGGGGGAGACCGAGTTGAACCTGACGACAGCCGCGCGTGGCATGGGGATCGGATCGCTGATTGCGCTCGGCATCCTTGACGCGCGGCCCGCAACCGCACAGATCACCTTCGGCTCGCCGGGCGATCCGCCGCGCATTGCGCTCGGCGGCGGCGCGTTCGACATATTGCCGGACGACAAGAAACCGGGACACGGAACAACCGGTCTGGCGCTTGGCGAATACCGCTTTGGCGACGCGCTGTGGATATTGTCGCCGTTTGTCGGCGTGATGGGCACGGGCAAGGGTGCCGTCTATACGTATGTCGGGTTCGGATTCGACGTCAACCTGCCCTACGATTTCGTGTTCACGCCGAGCTTTGCCGGCGGGTATTTCAACGGCGGCCGCGGTATCGACCTGGGATATTATTGGGAATTCCGCTCGGGAGCGGAATTGGACTATCGCTTCGCCAATGACCGGCGTCTCGGGGTCGGGTTTTACCACATTTCCAACGCCGGCCTCGGCAACAAAAATCCGGGCGTAGAGCTGGCGAACGTAGTGCTGACCGCGCCGTTTTAACGGGAGCCGGGGCGGGTGCGACGCTCGCAGCACCCGGCCCTTGCCGCCCCCCGAGTTCGCGCTCGCTCAGGCCACAGGCGGTCCGTCAGGGCAAAGGCGGCCGGTCAGGGCAAAGGCGGGCGGCGGTCGCGTTCGGGGGCGATCTCGTCGATCGCGCGGGCGAGCGCGATGTCGTGTTCGCTGAGCCCGTCGACGTCATGCGTCGACAGCACGATTTCGACCCGGTTGTAGACGTTGAACAGCTCCGGGTGGTGATCCATCTTCTCGGCCAACAGCGCGATCCGCGAGATGAAGCCCCACGCCTCGGAGAAGTCGCCAAAATGATAGCTCTTGCGGATCGCGTCGCGATCGGCGACCTCGACCCAGCCATGCAGTTCGTGGATCGCCGCATGCCGCGCCGCGCCGACCAGCCTCTCGACCATGTCACCCTCCGATCGTCACCTTCCCCCGAAGTGCGCGCTGACGCGGCCGAGGTCAAGCGCGGGGTGAGCCGATGACCGGGCACAGCCCGCCGACGCTCGCCGACATCGAGGCGCTCGCCAGCCGGGCGCTGGCCTCGGTCCCGCTGCCGCTGAAGCAGCACCTCGGCGACGTCCTGATCCGGGTCGAGGAATTTCCCGACGAGGAGACCGAGGAGGCGATGGACCTCGACAGCCCGTTCGACATTCTCGGGCTCTATCGCGGCGTCGCCCTGCCTCGCAAAAGCGTCAGCGACCCGCGGCCAGGCGTCGATATGATCTTTCTCTACCGCCGCCCGATCCTCGATTTCTGGTGCGAGACCGGCGAGGACCTCGCCGGCCTGGTGCGCCATGTGCTGATCCACGAGATCGGCCATCATTTCGGCTTCAGCGACGAGGACATGGAGCGGATCGAGGCGTCCGCGGATTAAGAACCGCCGCGGCGGCGGTCGCGTTCGGCGCGCTCTGCGGGGCCCCCCCGGCTTATCGGCGCCGGACGAACAGTCGCGGCAATGGTGCTGGCAAACCGGGGTCGAGCCGCATGTCGAACGCGCTCAGCAATGCCGCGGTCGAGGCGTAGTTGCCCATCAGCGCGACGAGGTCGACGAGCTTGCGCGGCCCGAAGAGCCGCAATGCGCGCCTGTAAGTCTCCGACCGGACCCGCCGGTCGCCAAAAATCTCGCGGCCGAGATCGATCACGACCGCTTCGGGCTCGGCGAGCCCGGCGGTGTCGCCGCGCCAGCGAATGAGGTCGACGATCGCGGGCGAAATCCCCTCGGCGAGCGCCGCCGGCTCGTGCGCCGCCCACTCGAATTGGCTGTCGAGCTCGCGCGCGGTCGCGAGGATCGCCAATTCGCGCACCCGCCCGCCGAGCCCGGCCTCGTAGCGCAGGTAATGATTGACCGGGCGTGACCGCCGCGACAATTCCGGGCTGCTGAGCTGAATGCCGCCGGGACCGCGCAGCCCGCGCAGGGTTCCGCCCCCAGGATCGAGCAAGCGGTCGTATGTTTGCCGCCCCTCGTCGTCGAGGTCTTCGCGCCGCGGCAGCGGCAGCCGGCTGCCGGATTCCGGGTCGATGTCTTCGGGCTCGTCCGCAGGGCGGTGGTGATGTGCGACAAACAGCGCCGCCAGCTGCTCGCAACCGCGGCGGTCGTCCTCGTCGAAACGGCCGGGCGCATGGCTGTCGAGGTCGAGCACGCCGAGCACCGCGCCGTCCTCGAGCAGCGGCACGACCAATTCGGAGCGCGAGTCGGCGTCGCAGGCGATATGTCCCGGAAACTCGTGCACGTCGGGCACCAGCACCGTGGCGGCGCGCGCCGCCGCGGCGCCGCACACGCCCCGGCCAACCGGGATGCGCACGCAGGCGGGCTTGCCGTGAAACGGGCCGAGCACCAGCTCCGCCCCGTCGCGGAAATAAAACCCGGCCCAGTTGACGCCGGGCAGCCCGTGCCCGATCAGCGCCGCCATGTTGGCGGCATTGGCGACCAGGTCGCGTTCGCCGTCGAGCAAGGCAGCCAGTTGTACGGCGAGATCGCGGTAAAGCTGTGGTTTGTCGTCCGGCATCCTATTTCCGTCCTGCAAACGCCGCGGTTAGCTATATCCTGAAGCAAATCGACGACGCATGCGCAAAGGGATCCGCGATGGACGACTACATCGACCCGGCTCTTTTGGGGCCTGAGGAGAAGTTCGCGATCGGCCAGCCGGTGCCGCGCTCGGAAGATCCGGTGCTGCTGCGCGGCGAAGGCCGCTACGCCGACGACATCAGCCTGCCGGGCCAGGCCTATGCCGTGATGGTCAGAAGCCACACCGCCCACGGCATCCTTCGTGGCATCGACGCCGCGCCGGCGCGGGCAATGCCCGGCGTGCTCGCGATCTACACCGCCGAGGAGCTGGCGAAAGGCGGGATCGGACCGCTGCCGCCGCGCCAGGTCATGAAAAATCGCGACGGCACGCCGATGCTGAGCCCGACCCATTACGTCCTGCCTTCGGACAAGGTCCGCTATGTCGGCGAAGCGCTGGCCGCGGTTGTCGCCGAGACCGTCGAGCAGGCCAAGGACGCCGCCGAATTGGTCACAGCCGACATCGCCGCGCTGCCGGCGGTGACCGAGCCCGCCCTTGCCGACGCGCCCGACGCGCCGATCCTCTACGACGACGTGCCCGGCAATGTCGGGCTCGATTTCCATTTCGGCGACAGCGAGAAGGTCGCCGCGGCGTTTGCCTCGGCCGCCCATGTCACCCGCTTGCGCCTGCGCAACAACCGCATCGTCGTCAACGCGATGGAGCCGCGCTCGGCGATCGCCGACTACGACCGCGGACGGCAGCACTGGACATTGCATGTCGGCTGCCAGGGCGTGTTCGGCTTTCGCAACTACGTCGCCGGCATCTTCGGCGTCGGGCGCGACAAGATGCGGATTTTGACCGAGCGGGTCGGCGGCTCGTTCGGCATGAAGCAGCCGACCTATCCCGAATATTACTGCATCCTGCATGCGGCCCGCGAACTGGGCCGCCCGGTCAAGTGGACCGACGACCGCTCGGGCAGCTTTGTCTCCGACAGCCACGGTCGCGACCATGACCAGACCGCCGAGCTGGCGCTCGACCGCGACGGCCGATTCCTTGCTGTGCGCATAACCGGCTACGGCAATCTCGGCGCCTATTACGGCGCGCCCGGCCCGGCGACCAACAATGCGGTGCGCAACACGCTCGGCGTCTACAAGACACCGCTGATCGAGGTCACGACGAAATGCGTCTTTACCAACACGACCCCGGTCGGCGCCTATCGCGGCGCCGGACGGCCGGAGGCCAACTACTACATGGAGCGGCTGGTCGAGAAGGCCGCGGCCGAAACCGGCATCGACCGCGTCGAATTGCGCCGCCGCAACCACATCCCGCCCGAGGCGATGCCGTACAAGGCGCCGAACGGCACGACCTACGACAGCGGCGACTTCACCAACCTGTTGAACGACGCGCTCCAGCTCGCCGATTGGGACGGCTTTGCCGCGCGCAAGGCGCAGAGCCGGGCGCAGGGCAGGCTGCGCGGCCGCGGCATCAGCGACTATCTCGAATTGACCGGCCCGCCCGGCCGCGAGATGGGCGGTATCCGCTTCGAGCCCAATGGCGACGTGACCCTGATTACCGGCACCCTCGATTACGGCCAGGGGCATTGGTCGCCCTTTGCCCAGGTATTGGCGGCGCGGCTCGGCATCCCGTTCGCCCGCATAAAACTGTTGCAAGGCGACAGCGACGAGCTGATTGCCGGCGGCGGCACCGGCGGCTCGAAATCGATGATGACGAGCGGGGTTGCGATCGTCGAGGCCGCCGACAAATGCATCGGGGCGGGCAAAGACATCGCCGCCCATGTGCTGGAGGCGGCAGCAGCCGACATCGAGTTCCGCGCCGGCCGGTTTGTCATATCCGGCACCGACCGCTCGGTCGGGATCATGGAATTGGCCGAAAAAATCCGCACCGGGCTGGAATTGCCGCCGGAGCTGCCGCAGAGCCTGGACATCGCCAACGTCAGCGACGGCCCGCCCTCGGCGTTTCCCAATGGCTGCCACATTGCCGAGGTCGAGGTCGACCCCGAGACCGGCTTGGTCGAGGTCGTGCGCTACAGCTTCGTCAACGATTTCGGCGTTGTGATCAACCCGCTCCTCGTCACCGGGCAGGCGCATGGCGGCATTGTCCAGGGGATCGGCCAGGCGTTGCGCGAGCGCACGGTCTATGACGAGCACGGCCAATTGCTGACCGGCTCCTACATGGATTACGCACTGCCGCGCGCCGAGGATGCGCCGATGTTTACCAGCGCCAGCCATCCGGTCCCGGCCAAGACCAACCCGCTGGGCGCCAAGGGCTGCGGCGAGGCGGGCTGCGCCGGCGCGCTGCCGTCGGTCGTGAACGCGCTGGTCGACGCGCTTGCCGAATATGGCGTCGCGCACATCGACATGCCCGCCACCCCCGAGCGCGTCTGGCGCGCGATCCGCGAGGCCCGCGCCGAATAAGGCGGTAACGCGCCCCGGGGTTCAGCTTGCGGCGCGGGCGCGGGGATGGGCGTCGTCGTAGATCGCCAGCAGGCGCTCGGTCTCGACCGCGGTGTAGCGCTGCGTCGTCGACAGGCTGGCGTGGCCGAGCAGCTCCTGGATCGCGCGCAGATCGCCGCCGGCGCCGAGCAGGTGGGTGGCAAAGCTGTGGCGCAGCGCGTGCGGCGTCGCCGTTTCCGGCAGACCGAGATACCCACGCAATGCCGCCATCTGGCGCTGCAC
This sequence comes from uncultured Alphaproteobacteria bacterium, assembly GCA_963712825.1. Lineage (GTDB taxonomy): Bacteria > Pseudomonadota > Alphaproteobacteria > ATCC43930 > CGMCC-115725 > AP-15. The sequence goes on along the minus strand of CAVQJP010000016.1, from coordinate 203,127 downwards.
CAAACGCGGGTGCAGCGGTCCGCCGCGCGCGCCCACAAACAGCGGGCCGGCGGCGGCGAGCGCGTAGGGACAGGCGGCGAGGTAGTCGGCGACCGCCTCGCGCACCGCCGGCAGGACCGGCAGCTGGCGGGTTTTGCGGCCCTTGCCGGTGACCGTCAGGCTGTCGCCGGTCGGCGCCTCGGCGCGGCTGAGCCCGAGCGCTTCCGACAAGCGCAGCCCGCAGCCGTAGATCAGCGACATGAGGGCGGTGTCACGGCGGCGCTGCCAGCCCTCCGGGGCCAGCTCGCCGGCGGCGGCGACCGCGGCGAGCGCGTCGTCGACGGTCAGCGGCTTGGGCACCGCCGCCGGCAATTTCGGCGCGCGCAAGGCCGCGAGTGCTGTGGTCGAGGCGAGGCCGCGCCGCTGCAAGAACCGAATAAAGTTGCGCAAGACGGAGATGTTCCGCGCCAGCGACGCGCGCTCGATCCCGGCGCCCGCGCGGTGCGCCAGATAGGCGCGGAGATCGGCGGTGCGCAGCGCGTCGATTACGGCGAGGCTCGGCAGCTCGCCCAGATGCTCGCCGAGGAAGTCGAGCAACGAGAAGAGGTCGCGCCCGTAAGCGGCAACCGTATGCGCCGAGGCGCGGCGCTCGCCCGACAGCCACGCGATCCACAACGCGATCGCGGCGCGCAAATCGTCGGCCGCCGTGAAACGCGCGAGCGGGACCGGCTCGGGCAGCATCGGGAAGGCCGGCGTCTTTTCGTGGGTGTCGTGTTCCGGACCGCCGCGCGCCGCCGGGGGCCGCGGCGGCGGTTCGCTCACCGGCCGCGTTCGAGCCATTGCGCGATCGTGATCTCGACGGCGCGCGCCAGAAAGCTCAGCAACTCGGTGCCGAGACCGGGGTGAAAGGTGCCGGGCTTGCGGGCGCCGATGCACATCAGCCCCGCCGGCCCGCCGCGGCCGAACGACAGCCGCAACAGCGCCTGCGAGCGGACGAGCCCGGCAGCGCCGCCAAACAGGGCCGGCTCACCCTTCGCGTCGGTGCATAAGAGCGCGTCGCGGTCGGGTCCGAGCACCTCGTCGACCATGCCCGCGCGCAACAAATGAATTCCCGGCAGCGGCAGCCGGGTGGTCCGCGCCACCGTGCTTTCGATGCCGAGGGTTACGACGTCGACGTCGATCAGAACCGCGAGGTCGGTCGTGACGATCTGCAGCAGATGCTCGAAATTGACCGCTTTCAGCATTGCCAGGGCGGCCTTGTGCACGCGGCACTGGCTGGCGAGGTTGCCGCGGCTCAGCGCGACAAGGTTTTTATGCTCATCCTGCACCCGTTGCAGGTCGCGGCGCAGGCGCTCGACCATGAAGTGCTGAAAGTCGAGCACGTCGTCGCCGTCGCGGCTCGGCGCTCGCAGCAGGCGCAGCGCCTGGGGGTGCTTTTCAAGAAAATCCGGGTTCTTGCGCAGATAGGCGATGACATCGGCGGCGCGGGTATTGCCCGGCCCGTCCGGCGCCGGCTGAGCGCCGCCGAGCGGCTTTGGCTGGTCCTGCGGGCGATCGGCCAAGGTCAGCTCCAAGCGGTCGTGCCGCAGCACGGGCCTTCAACGATTTGTCGAGCCGCAGCAAACCCGGTCATCCGAGAACCACCTGAACCCCAACCGCGAAATTGCGCGCCCCAAGGACAGGACGCGGCCGCCGAAGAGCGCTTGCCGGCTCCCCCGTGCCGCGCGAGTGTAGCCGATGCCCGAGCGCCATGCCAGTTCCGCCGCTGCGGTTTCGACCTGCCGCGCCGGCGCGCCCATCGCGCGCGCCGATCCAGAGGCCGCCGCGCGACGGGTTCGCGTGCTGCTGCCGCTGCCGTTGCCGGAGGCGCTCGACTATCGCATCGGCGACGGCGCAGCGATGCCGCAGCCCGGCAGCTTTGTCCGCGTGCCGCTCGGCGGGCGCAGCCGGATCGGCGTTGTGTGGGACGGCGAGGGGTCGAATTTCGCGCTGGACCGGCTGAAGCCGGTCGCCGAGATTTTGCCGTTGCCGCCGCTCGGGGCGCCGCTGCGCCGTTTTGTCGAGCGTGTCGCCGACTACACAATGGCGTCGCCCGGAGCGGTGCTGCGCATGGCGATCGGGGTCGCCGAGGCATTGCCGCCGCCGCGGCCGCGCCGGCTGTGCGCGATTTCGCCGGCCGGGCTTACGGCCCTCGCCGACGCCGCGCTTTCCGGGACTCCCTTGGGCGCGCGCCTGACCCCGGCGCGCCGCCGGGTGCTCGAAATCCTGCGGGGGTCAGCGCCGCTGCCTCCAGCCAAGACTGCGCGCCTCGCCGGCTGCGGCGCCGCGGTGGTCCGCGACCTGGTCGCCGGCGGGCTGCTCGAGGAGCGCCTTGTCGTACGCGAGCCGCCGCCGCGGGCATCGCCCGATTGGCGCGCGCCGGGTCCGTCTTTGTCGGCCGACCAGTCGCTTGCGGCGCGCCGGCTTGTCGCCGGGGTCGAGGCCGGCGGGTTCGGCGTCACCGTGCTCGACGGCGTCACCGGCGCGGGCAAGACCGAAACCTATTTCGCCGCGATCGCCGCCGCCCTCGCCGCCGGCCGCCAGGTCCTGGTGCTGCTGCCCGAGATCGCGCTCGGCGCGCAATGGCTGCAGCGGTTTCACGACCGCTTTGGCGCCGCCCCGGCGCAGTGGCATTCGGAAATCGGCCAGGCCGAGCGCCGCGACACTTGGCGGGCCGTCGCGGAGGGCCGGGTTCCAGTCGTCGTCGGCGCGCGCTCGGCGCTGTTTTTGCCGTTTCGCGAGCTTGGCCTGATTGTCGTCGACGAGGAGCACGACCCCTCCTACAAGCAGGAGGACGGGGTCTGCTATCAGGCCCGCGACATGGCGGTGCTGCGCGCGGCGCTGGCCGGCATTCCGATTGTGCTGGTGTCGGCGACACCGTCGCTCGAAACCGTGGTCAACGTCGCTCGCGGGCGCTATCAGCGGGTCAGCCTGCAGCACCGGCACGCCGAAGCCGCGCTGCCGGAGGTAACGCTTGTCGATCTGCGCCGCGAGCGCATCGAGCCCGGCCGTTTTCTGTCGCCGCCGCTGGTCGCGGCGCTGACGGAAACCTTCGCCGCGGGCGAGCAGGCGCTGTTGTTTCTGAACCGCCGCGGCTATGCGCCGCTGACCCTGTGCCGCGCCTGCGGGCATCGGTTCCAGTGCCCGAATTGCAGCGCGTGGCTGGTCGAGCACCGCTTTACCCGGCGGTTGCTGTGCCATCACTGCGGCCATGCCGAGCCGGTGCCGCAATTATGTCCCGAATGCATGACGGCCGGGACGCTGGCGCCGTGCGGGCCAGGGGTCGAGCGGCTTTTGGAAGAAGCGTCGATGCGGTTCCCGGCGGCGCGCCCCGCGCTGATGGTCAGCGACGCGCTGCCCGGACCCAGCGCCGCCGCGGCACTGGTGCAGGCGATGGCCGAGCGGCGCTATGATCTCTTGATCGGTACCCAGATCGTCGCCAAGGGCCACCATTTTCCGATGCTGACCCTGGTCGGCGTCGTCGATGCCGATCTCGGGCTCGTCGGCGGCGATTTGCGGGCGGCGGAGCGGACCTATCAGCTGCTGCATCAGGTCGGCGGGCGTGCCGGGCGGGCCCGGCACAAGGGGCGGGTGCTGATCCAGACCATGATGCCGCAGGAGCCGGTAATGAAAGCGCTGGCGTCGGGCGAGCGCGACCGGTTTGTCGAGGCCGAGGCGACGGCGCGCCGTGCCGCCGGGCTGCCGCCCTTTGGCCGGCTTGCAGCGCTGATCCTCAGCGCGGTCGATGCCGAGGCCGCCGATTTCGCCGCCCGCGCGCTTGCCCGTGCGGCGCCGCAACTGCCGGGGGTCGGCGTGCTCGGTCCGGCCCCGGCGCCGCTCGCGATCCTGCGCGGGCGCCACCGCCAGCGGTTCCTGGTCAAGGCCGAGCGCGAGGTCAACCTGCAGGCGGTTGTCCGCGAATGGCTGTCGCGGGTGCGCCTTGGCGGCTCCGCACGCCTGCAGGTCGACATCGACCCGTACAGTTTTTTGTGACGGCCGGTTTGCGGACGTACCGGGGGCTCGCCCCGATTCGCCAGCGAGAGCCGACAGTTGCGCGGGGTTCGGCGCTGTGTTAGGGAACCGCCCGGCGGCTTTGCCCGGCGGCGGCGCCTGGGCGCGATCCGAAAATAACAAGGAACGCTGCTACGGCTTTTGCCGGTGCGGCTATCGAGGACTGCTGTACTTGGCTTCCGAGACGACTGGCGTTTCAGCCCTGGCCGAACGTTACGCGACGGCGCTGTTCGACATCGCCGACGAGCGGCGGGCGTTCGACGAGGTGGCCGGCGACTTGCGCCAGCTGCGGGCGATGATGGCGGCGAGCGCCGATCTGATGCGCGTCGTACGCAGCCCGGTGCTGTCGCGGCAGGACCAGGGGCGGGCGGTGTCGGCACTGGCCCGGCGGGCCGAGTTGTCGCCGCTGGTTCGCGATTTTCTCGCCGTCGTGGCGCGCAACCGCCGGCTCTTTGCGGTGCCGGCGATGGTTGAGGCGTTTCTCGCGATGCTCGCCGAGCGGCGCGGCGAGGTCACCGCCGAGATCGTCGCCGCCCAGCCGTTGAGCGAGGCCCAGCTCGAAACACTAAGCGAGCATTTGCGCCGCACCGTCGGGCGCCGCGTTTTTGTCGATGCGCGGGTCGACCAGCGGCTGATCGGCGGGATGATCGTCAAGGTCGGCTCGCGCATGGTCGACGCCTCGCTCGACAGCAAGTTGCGGCGCCTGCAATTGGCGCTGAAGGCATAGGTCAGATCGGCTAAGCGAATACGATATGCCCACAAACCGTCATGGCCGGGCTTGTCCCGGCCAACCATCTGCCGATGCGGCTCGTCGATGCCCGGATCACGCCCGGGCATGACGTTGGAAGGAACCTGAGAGGGTTTTTATGGAAATTCGTGCGGCAGAGATTTCGGCGATCCTCAAGCAGCAGATCGCCAATTTCGGCAGCGAGGCCGATGTCGCGGAAGTCGGCCAGGTGCTGTCGATCGGCGACGGGATCGCGCGCATCTACGGTCTCGACCAGGTCCAGGCCGGCGAGATGGTCGAGTTCCCGAACGGCGTGCGCGGCATGGCGCTGAACCTCGAGAGCGACAATGTCGGCGTCGTCGTCTTTGGCGAGGACAGCGGCATCGGCGAAGGCGACACGGTCAAGCGCACCAGCGCCATCGTCGACGTGCCGGTGGGCCGCGGGCTCCTCGGCCGCGTTGTCGACGCGCTCGGCGAGCCGATCGACGGCAAGGGGCCGCTTGTCGACGTGCAGAGGACGCGGGTTGAGGTCAAGGCGCCGGGCATCGTGCCGCGCCGCTCGGTGCACGAGCCGGTGCAGACCGGGTTGAAGGCGATCGACGCGCTGGTGCCGATCGGCCGCGGCCAGCGCGAGCTGATCATCGGCGACCGCCAGACCGGCAAGACCGCGGTCGCGATCGACGCCGTGCTGAACCAGCGCCCGGTCAACGCCGGCAGCGACGAGCGCGTCAAGCTCTATTGCATCTACGTTGCGGTCGGGCAAAAGCGCTCGTCGGTGGCGCAGATCGTCAAGACCCTGCAGGATTACGGCGCCCTCGAATACTCGATCGTGGTCGCCGCCACCGCGTCGGAGCCGGCGCCGCTGCAATATCTCGCCCCTTATGCCGGCTGTGCGATGGGCGAGTTCTTTCGCGACAACGGCATGCATGCGCTGATCATCTATGACGATCTGTCGAAGCACGCAGTCGCCTATCGCCAGATGTCGCTGCTGCTGCGCCGCCCGCCGGGCCGCGAGGCCTATCCCGGCGACGTATTCTACCTGCATTCGCGGCTTTTGGAACGCGCCGCCAAGATGAACGACGATCACGGCGCCGGCTCCCTGACCGCATTGCCGATCATCGAAACCCAGGCGGGCGACGTGTCGGCCTATATCCCGACCAACGTGATCTCGATCACCGACGGCCAGATCTTTCTCGAAACCGAGCTGTTCTATCGCGGCATCCGCCCGGCGATCAATGTCGGGCTGTCGGTCAGCCGGGTCGGGTCGGCGGCCCAGATCAAGGCGATGAAGCAGGTCGCCGGGCGCATCAAGCTCGAGCTCGCGCAATATCGCGAGATGGCGTCCTTTGCCCAGTTCGCCTCCGATCTCGACGCCTCGACGCAGCGGCTCTTGGCGCGCGGCGCCCGGCTGACCGAAGTGCTGAAGCAGCCGCAATTCTCGCCGATGCCGGTAGAGGAGCAGGTCGTCGTGATCTTTGCCGGCACTCGCGGCTATCTCGACCAGGTCGCGATCGGCAACATCACCCGGTTCGAAACCGCATTGCTCGGCGAGGTCAAGGCCAACCATCCCGATCTGTTGGAAGCGATCCGCAGCAAGCAGGAGGTCACGCCCGAGGTCGAGAAGGGCCTGATCGAATGTCTCGACGGCTTCGCCAAGACATTCGCGTAACGCTCATCGAGCGCGCCCGATGCCGAGCCTAAAGGATTTGCGGGTCCGCATCCGCAGCGTCCAGTCGACGCAGAAGATCACCGCGGCAATGAAGGTCGTCGCGGCCTCCCGGCTGCGCCGCGCGCAGGAGCAGGCTGAGGCGGCGCGTCCCTATGCGCAGCGGATGGAGCGCGTTTTGGGCTCGCTCGCCGCCCGCATGACCGGGTTGCCGAGCGCGCCGCCATTGCTGGTCGGCACCGGCAAGGACGAAACCCATCTGCTCGTCGTCGCCACCTCGGACCGCGGGCTTGCCGGCGGCTTTAACGCCTCGATCCTGCGCGAAGCGCGCCGCCAGATCCGCGAGCTCGAAGGCGCCGGCAAGCGGGCCATGATCCTGACCGTCGGCCGCAAGGGGCGCGACGGGCTGCGCCGCGACTACGGCCGGATGATCCATGACAGCCTGACCGATGTCGGTCGCCGCCACCTGTCGTTCGACGAGGCGCGCGACATCGCCCAGCGCGTTATGGTCCTGTTTCGGGCCAGCTCGTTCGACGCGTGCACGATCATCTACAACCGGTTCCGCTCGGCGATCACCCAGGTCGTGACGGCGCAGCAGCTGATCCCGTTTCCGGTCGAGGCCGAGGACGGCGCCGACGCGGTCTCGCCGGCGACCGCCGGGGTCTACGAGTTCGAGCCGTCCGAAGAAGAAATTCTCGACGAGCTGCTGCCGCGCAACCTCGCGGTCCAGATCTACACGGCACTCCTCGAAAACGCCGCGAGCGAGCAGGGCGCGCGAATGACGGCGATGGACAACGCCACCCGCAACGCCGGCGACATGATTGCCCGGCTGACCTTGAACTACAACCGCACGCGCCAGGCGGCGATCACCAAGGAACTGATCGAGATCATCTCCGGCGCCGAATCGTTGCGCGCCGCCTGATTTTTATCGCGCCACGAAGTTTAGACGAGGGCACTGCTGAACATGGCCAGAAACAGCATCGGCACGATCACCCAGATCATCGGCCCGGTCGTCGACGTGCATTTTGACGGCGAGTTGCCGGCGATCCTGAACGCGCTGCAGGTGGACCGTTCGGGAAGCAAGCTGGTTCTCGAAGTCGCCCAGCAGGTCGGCGAGAACGTCGTGCGCACGATCGCCATGGACACCACCGACGGGCTGGTGCGCGGGATCCAGGCGGTCGACACCGGCGAGCCGATCATGATGCCGGTCGGCCCGGAAACCCTTGGCCGCATCCTCAACGTCATCGGCGAGCCGGTCGACGAACGCGGTCCGATCGAGACCAAATTGCGCTCGCCCATCCACCGCTCGGCGCCCATTTTTACTGATCAGTCGACCGAAGCCGAAATCCTGGTTACCGGGATAAAGGTCGTCGATCTGCTGACGCCTTACGCCAAAGGCGGCAAGATTGGGCTGTTCGGCGGCGCCGGGGTCGGCAAGACCGTCATCATCATGGAGTTGATCAACAACATCGCCAAGGCGCATGGCGGTTACTCGGTCTTCGCCGGGGTCGGCGAGCGTACCCGCGAAGGCAACGACCTCTACCACGAGATGATGGAATTGGGGGTCATCAACCCCGATGGTCCGGGCTCCAAGGCGGCGCTCGTCTACGGCCAGATGAACGAGCCGCCGGGCGCCAGGGCGCGCGTTGGCCTCAGCGGGCTCACCGTCGCCGAATATTTTCGCGACGAGGAAGGCCAGGACGTGCTGTTCTTTGTCGACAATATTTTCCGCTTTACTCAGGCAGGGTCGGAAGTGTCGGCGCTGCTCGGCCGTATTCCGTCGGCGGTGGGCTATCAGCCGACCCTGGCAACCGATTTGGGAAACTTGGAAGAGCGCATCACCAGCACGAAAAAGGGGTCGATCACTTCGGTGCAGGCAATCTACGTCCCCGCCGACGATCTGACCGACCCCGCACCTGCTACGACCTTCTCCCATCTCGACGCGACCACGGTGCTGTCGCGCCAGATCGCCGAGCTCGGCATTTATCCGGCGGTCGACCCGCTCGATTCGACCTCGCGCATGCTCGACCCCCGCATCGTCGGCGACGAGCATTACCAGGTCGCGCGCGACGTGCAGCGCGTCTTGCAGACCTACAAATCGCTGCAGGACATTATCGCGATCCTCGGCATGGACGAATTGTCGGAAGAAGACAAGCTGACCGTCGCCCGCGCCCGCAAGATCCAGCGCTTTCTGTCGCAGCCCTTCCACGTCGCTGAAGTGTTCACCGGCACCCCCGGTGTCCTCGTCACCCTGGAAGACACGATCAAAGGCTTCAAGGGCATCGTCGCCGGCGAGCACGACGATTTGCCGGAGAGCGCATTCTATATGGTTGGCACAATCGACGAGGCGGTCGAAAAGGCCCGCAAGATGGCGGCGGAAGCCGCCTGATGTGCTCGCCGACCGCTCGCCATCGTCTCCCTCGCCCCGCTGGCGGGGAGAGGGCCGGGGTGAGGGGCGCCGCCGCAGTTCGCGCAGCCGCCCTGCTCGCGTGGAATTGCCGATGCCTGACCAGGTCAATTTCGAGCTGGTGACGCCGGAGCGCATGGTGCTCTCCGAGCCGGTCGACATGGTCGTGGTGCCGGGCGCCGAGGGTAATTTCGGTGTGTTGCCGGGCCATGCGCTCTTTATCTCGACGATCCGGCCGGGGACAATCGACGTCTATCAGGGCCGAACGGTTACGCGGCGGATTTTTGTGGTCGGCGGCTTTGCCGAGGTGACGCCCGAACGCTGCACCGTCTTGGCCGACACGGCGATCGCACCCGAAGAGCTCGACCGGGGGGCCATCGAAGCCGAATTGCAGATCGTCACCGGAAACCTGCCGAGCCTGCGCGAGCAAGTCGCGCGCGCGGCGGGCACCGATCGCGAGCGCCTCTTGACCGAGCTTCACGGTCTTGAGCGCGACCAAGCCGTCGCCGAAGCGAAACTACGCGCGCTGGGCGAACTCGCCGCGCGTTAGAGAATTTGCCGTTGGCGCCGTTCGCGGCGCCAACTGTCCCAATCAACCGCCTGCGAATCCTTGAGCGTCAAATCCCCGGCGCGTTCCGTAAAAATTACGAGATTTAAGCAGGCAAAGCGCGCGCTCGGTACGAGCATCCCGTCGAATTCAAGAAAATAAGATGCGGCCGCGACTGCCTGGGTCGCTTCGTATTCGAGCGTCTGATAGCGCGCGATGTCGATCCCAAGCGGGATTAGGCTCTCGATTTTCGCAAGCCTAACAATTCGATCAATCTCCGCGCCGATCAGGTGGATCTCATGTTCGATCTGGCTCGGCCAAACCGGTTCCAATGAAAGCCGGTACCCAATCTCCGCGAGCGCTCCTTCGCGCTCGACACTAGTGTAGAGAACTTCGAATTCGGCATTCGGGCTCCAGCGCCCATTTGCAATCGAACCTCGTAACGGATCTCGGCCTTTGCGGGTGACACGCCAAACGTCCGCACTGAAAGGTTCGGGATCTAGGGCCTCTAACGCATCGAGAAGGCCGCGGTCATGAATGCGTCGAATTCCGACCATAGCTTAGGTGTAAGTACCATGATCGAGGCTATCGATAATCGCCAATACCTCGTCGGTGCGGCTTTGATGAATCAGGTCGATAGCGCGCTCACCGTTCAGCAATCGGTGTCTCGCATAGAGCCAGATACGCGTTTCTTCGGGCGTATAAAATTCCGCCAGCCGATCTACAGCATAGCGGAGATCTGAGATCAGTCTCTGGGTGCTCGGGCGAGGGTGAGCATTTCCTGCACTCCATCGTGAAACGGTAGCCGGAGACACTGCCGCAATATTGGCAACGTCGATGCCTTTTAGCCCGCCTCGCTCCCGCAGATCATCGAGGATGTTCGCAACTGCGCTGGCCATGATTTAGCGCCCGAGCATCGCGCTGATCAAGCCGCCGCCGCCGCGAAAGGCGACTGGACGGGACCGCGTCGTGGAATCTCCCCGCGAATCAAGTTCGGTCAGAGAATTGTAAAGGCGTATCAACCGATCTCGCGCTTGATTGATTGCCGTCGCAACCTTTGCGTTTGAAATTTTAAGCCGTGCGCCCCGGCGCCCGGACCGCACTGCTACATCGAGGTGGCGCCGGAGGAAGTGCTCGGAACGCCGATTTTCCGGTTCGGCAGACAAACTTTCTAATTGCGCGTTGCGTTGAAAAATAAAGTGAAAGTGAGCATTGGCGACCATGTCATCAATGCCGCCAGGACAACAATTGGCGTTATTACACGCAAGCCGCGCGCGTCCACCTCTCGCTGCAAATATGGATGTGAGTTGGTCTTCATCAAAGTACCTGTCCAGCTCAGAGATATAAATCCGTCGCTTATTGCCACCGCCACCACTACTTGGGTGCTTCCAATGATAGACGTTGAAGCTTTCCTTTTGTCCGATTCCATGGGATATGCCGCCAACGGCGCCGAATGCCAGAGAAGCCAGTGCCGAGAATCCTCCAGCGCTGTCGGCCACTAATGGCAGATTGAGTGAATGCGTCTTACGGACCTCATCGATGAAGCGACACGTAGCCGCGCCAGTTGCGGTCGCACCGAAGCCGGAGACCCGAAGCCAGACGTTCTCGATTGGAAGATCGGCAAGTCCTCTAACCAACTGCTCCCGTTGGTCGCAGTCTCTGAGAAGGGCATTGGTGACCAGGAGTTGGTAATCGATTGCTATCGTTCGCCCACCTTGTCGATCCAACGCATCTCGCAGTGTCTGACAGAATCGCTCATCCAGAATTCGCCAGGAGTCCGCTACCGACTCGATGAGGTGGTTTGGTGCCAAAATTGCGCTGACCCCGTGCCGCACGCAGAACTCGGCCATGGATTTTGCGACATCGGCATTCCTACCCGGCGTGAAATCCGACGGTTGCCATGGCCGATCCGGATTTGCCCACGGAAGATGACGCACCGGGCCGCGCCAATGTCCATCCGACACCATCTCGGCAAAATTCGGATCGAGCACAATCTCGCAGCCATTTGCCTTCAGGATCGTGAGAAGGTCTAACTGCTTATCAAGATATCTGGCCTCGAAGACGACCCTGCGATATGGAAACCGCCCCGCCGCGTGCAGTGCTTCGACCATTTTGTGGTTTACGTGCCCGATACGCAGATACCCGGCGAGCGCCGGTGTCGGGTGTAACTGAATAATGTCTGCCATCTCATGCTCTGGTTTGCTTGGCGTATCAGAAATGTGCGTTTTCCTTTCATCGATGTCAATTATGAAACAAGATCGACAAGCCGATCGCCGAGCAACTTGCGGTGCCAGCGTGTATAGGACGCATGTCGGCTGGCTGAGGTGCGCGGCATGGGAAGATGGGCGCTCGACGACATTGCGTGGGAACGGTTCGACCGCGCGCAGCTCGATCCCGAGATCGCCAGCCTCGCCAAGGCGGCAGCGCTCGTCGAATACAATGGCGGCGCCTACGCCCGCCATTTGTGCCGGGTCTTTGACGACGATCCGGCGTTTCAGGAAAGCGCGCGGCGCTGGGGCGCGGAGGAGGTCCAGCACGGCGAGGCGCTCGGGCGCTGGGCCGAGCTGGCCGACCCAAAGTTCGATTTTGCCGCTGCTTTCGTCCGGTTTCGAGCCGGCTACCGATGCGATTTCGACTGTGACCGGTCACGCCGCGGCTCACGTTCCGGCGAGATGGTCGCCCGCTGTATCGTCGAGGCGGCGACGAGCTCTTACTATTCGGCGCTGCGCGACGCGGCAGAGGAGCCGGTGCTAAAGCAGATCTGCCGCCACATCGCCGCCGACGAAGTGCGCCATTTCAAGCTCTTTTATCAAACCTTGATCCGTTATCTCGAAATCGAGCGGATCGGGTTCTGGCGCCGAACTCTGGGTGGCTCTCGGCAGGCTCGCCGAAGCGCAGGACGACGAGCTCGCCTACGCCTATTATGCCGCCAGCTCGACCGGCCGACCCTATGACCACCGGCATCACGGCCGAGCCTATGAGCGGCGGGCCTTTGCGGTCTACCGCAAGCCTCACGTCGTCTCGGGCCTAAGACTGATCTTCAAGACCGTCGGCCTTGCCCCCAATACCCGCCTGTCGCGTGCCGCCGCTCACCTCGCCTGGGCAGCAATGCGCTGCCGCAGCGCTGGTTCCCGCCGCCATTCTGCCACCGTCGTCGATGAGCCCAGCGGCCGTTCGACCGGCTACTGAGCCGCGCTCGCAGTTTTTTCCCGCATCAGGTCGAGCAGCCCTTGGACTTGACCGCCGTGGCGCTGGATAATCGAGGCGAATTCGGAGCGCTGGGTCACCAGCATGCTGACGCCTTCGACGATCACGTCGGAGATTTTGTAGGCGCCGTCGTCGTCGACGAGCCGCCAGTCGACCTTGAGCGGCGTCGGCGCCCCCGGCGTGATCACGTCGGTTGAGACGATGACCGCGCCCTGGTCCGGCCGCTCGCTGTTGATCTTGAACTGCTCGCCCTCAAAATCCGAAAGCCGCGCGGTGTAGACGTAGACGACGTATTCCTCGAACAGCTTCAAAAATTCCTTTTGCTCCGCGGGGCTCGCCGTACGCCAATAGCGCCCAAGGACAAACCGGGCAATCCCGGGCGAATCAAAGTCGTTGTGAAACAGCGCGCGAAACCGCGCTTGGCGCTGCGCCGCGGGAGCCTTCTTGTTGAGGAGCTCGAGCGCCTGATTCCACATCTGGTTCATAAACGCCGTGGCCTTCGCGTCGGAATCGCCGGTCGGCGCCGCTCCCGCCGGTCCTGCGGCGACCGCCAGCGGCAGCGCGAGCAGCAGCAGGAGGCTGCACGCCAGCGGTGCTTTCCGACCTCGGCCGCCGGATCGCGCAGCCAATCCCAAACAGCTTGTTAAAGCCATGACACACCGTCCCCTTCGGCCTCGGCTTGCCGCGGTCTAATACCGCGACGGCCGCCGTCTGACAACAGCGACAACTACGCGCCGCGGCGCCATCGGCCGTTTGCTCCGGGCCGCCGGCGTCTTCCCGCCGGGCGGCCCGCGCTTCCGGTGTCTTTCCGATGCCGGTTCCCGGCTAGTTCGTGACCTGCTGCCAGGCTTGCTCCGCTGCCGGCGGCAGCTTGACCATATGCTTGAGGAAGAGGGCAAGCGTCCAGATCTGCCGGTCGTCGAGCGTGTCCTTCCACGACGGCATGCCGGTCCAGCGAATGCCGTGCTCGATCTTCCAAAAGGAATAGCCTTCGGGGTCGTCCTCGACGCCGTTTGTGGCCAGCTGCGGCGGCTGCGGGTAGAGACCCTTTGCCACCGGAGAGGCCGATGCGTCGCCCTTTGCGGTGCCGTGACAAATTGCGCAGTGCTTTCCGAAGAGGCCGATCCCGGCGATCAGGTTCGCATCGCTCAGCGCGACGGGATTTGGACCCTTGGGCGCCTCGCGCGCCAGGGTCGCGCGCAGCGAGGTGCGCGCCGCCCAGGTTTCCAGGGCGCCAGGCTTGGCATCGGCGTTGGCCGGAACCACACCATTCTGCAGCACTAAATAGCCCCCGACAGCGGCAATAATGATCGCTGCCAGAACGCCGAGCAAAAAAGCCCTGAACATCGCCATCCCCCTTGCGAGCCGCCGACGCGCATAACACGCCTCGGCTTCGAGCGCATCTTAGAAGCCGGCATTTTCGGGCGCGACGGCCAAGCGGTCTTGGCTCGGCGGCGGCGCTTGACTAAATCGGGAGAATGCCCGCCGCGCTCGGCGGATTTCAGCAGAGGGGATCCGACATGTGGCCGTTCATGCGCGACAAAATGGTTGTTCCCCGGCCGGAGGACTGCCTGCCGGGCCGCGCCCAGCCGATCAAGGTCGGCGAGCGCCATTTCGTCAACGGCCATCCGCTGGCCGGCCCCTATCCCGCCGGGTTTGAAAAGGCGGTGTTCGGGCTTGGCTGCTTTTGGGGCGCCGAGCGGGTGTTTTGGCAGACGCCGGGGGTGTGGGTCACCGCGGTCGGCTATACCGGCGGCTCAACCCCGAACCCGACCTACGAGGAAGTGTGCAGCGGCCGCACCGGGCATACCGAGGCGGTCCTGGTCGTCTTCGACCCGAAGGCGATCAGCTACGAGGCCCTGTTGAAGCTGTTCTGGGAAAGCCACGACCCGACCCAGGGCATGCGCCAGGGCAACGACGTCGGAACCCAGTACCGCTCGGCGATCTACACCTTTTCGCCCGAACAGCGCCGCGCTGCCGAGGCCGCACGCGACACCTTTCAGCCGCGGCTCGAAAACGCCCGCTATGGTGCGATCACGACCGAGATCGCCGAGGCACCTCCTTTTTATTTTGCCGAGGACTACCACCAGCAATATCTCGCCAAAAACCCGCACGGCTATTGCGGGCTCGGCGGCACCGGCGTGACCTGTCCGATCCCGGCCAAGGCGGCGGCGGATTAGTTCGGCCCCGCTGCGGCGGAGCGCGCTCACCCGCCCCCGGATCGCGGTCCGGGGCGACACCCTCGCCTGCATTGCGGGCGAGCGGGGTGGGTGAGGGGCGAGCGTGGGCACGATCCGCTTGACTTTGACCACTGACAGAAGGCGGCGGGTTATCCCCGCCAGAACGAGGTCGCCCAGTTCAGCTGCCGCAGGTGGCGGCGCAGCTTGTCCTCGTCTTTGGCGAGGGCGCGTTCGTGGTGCTCCAGCAGTTGCGCGCCGGCGTCGGCCATCGGCTCGACATTGGGCGCCGAGCGGCCGAGCTCGATGACGAGACCGTAGGCGACGCGCACGTCGTTGGCGTGGCCGAGCTCGTCCTGCGCCCGCTTCAGCCGCTTGACAAAGGGCCGGGCGTCGCGCCGGTCATAAAGACCTTCGAGCAGCTCGATCGCGTAGCGCAGCTTTTTGACCGCGATGCGCGCGCGGTGCCGGCCGCGCGCCGGCAGCCGGCGGAAATGCCGGCTGCGCTTGCGCACCGAGCGCCGCCGCCGGTCGAGCACCGCGGGCGCCACGGCGCCGATCGCGGCAGCCATCGCCCCGTCCGAACCAGCCGTCTCGTCGCCCCGCCAGCGGCACCCTTCGAACCAGCGCAGCAGGCGCAGCATCACCGCGGTGTGCCGCGGCGAGCAGATCTCGTCGGCGACCCGGCGGTGAGCCTCGGCGCGCAAATTCTCCGCCGCCGCGGTCAGCTCGTCCCAGCCCGGCTGGTCGGGCGCCTCCTCGCGTGCGGGCGGCACCAGCTCGGTCGCAAACACGTCGAGATTGCGCGCCGGCCCGAGCGTGCCGGTGACCGCCCTGATCTCGTCCGAGACCCAGCGCCGCTCGGCCTCGGGCAATATGTTCTTGACCGCGGAGAGCATCGAGCGCAGCCGGCGGGTCGCAACCCGCATCTGGTGAACGCCCTCGATCGCGCCCGCGAGGGCCGCCGGCTCGTTGCGCAACAGATGGCCGAGGCAGGCGCGCCCGACCCGCTGCAGCGCATCCTCGATCGTCATGTCGGGGTTGAGCACGACCGGCTCGGCCGAGACCGCCGCCGGCGGCGACCCGTCGCCCGCGGCGAGCCGGTAGCCGCGCTCCGACTTGCTCCGCAGGTCGATGCGCAGCGGCGCCGTTTCGAGCAATTCGAGAGCGAGGTCGTAGAGCGCCGCCGGGTCGCCCTCCTTGAGCTCGAGCTCGATTTCGCTGACCGGCTCGCCGCACCCGCCCGCGGCCGTGCGGATCGCACCATGGTCGACCGCGGCTTCGATTCGCGTGCCCGCCTTGGGCTCGATCTCGATCGCCACCCGGTCGATCTCGGTGACGAACAGCGGGTGCAGCGCTTCGGCGATGCCATGCGGCAGACGCCCGCCGCTCTCCGCAGCCTGCGGGTCCGGGCGGCTGTCGGCGACGACATCCTCCCATTCGCCGCGCGCCAGCAGGCTCGCGCCGTCGGCGCCTGCGGTCTTCAGCGTCTGGATGAACCGCCCTTCCTGCTCGCGAACGCGCAGGACCGCCCCGGCGCGCAACAGCGCGCAATCCGGTGTGTCGTAATAGGTCGACACCAGCTTTAGCGACGTCGACGCCGCACCCGGCGCCATTGCGATCAGCGTGTGCGTCAGGAGCGCCAGGTCGTCGGGCTCGGCTGCAAGCTTTAGTTCAACTTCGAGCGACATGCCTGCCTCCTCGATGTCGCGCGGTTTCCCGTGCAAACGCCGGACCGGGCAAAACGACGCCGAGCGGTCGTCGGGCCGCAGGCGCCGGCGATTCAACCTCGGCGCATTCTGCCTCAAAATCGCCCAACCGGGGGATTCTCTGCTAAGCCTGGGGCAGGCCACCGCCGGTCATCATGATCGGCGAGCAAGGGCGATGCCACGGGACGGGGCAAGAGGCGTCGCCGCCACGGGACGGAAACGGGTCGGAGGGCGGGAATGAACGGCATGGTGCGCTGGCCGCGGCCGCGGCGGGTTTCGCCGGCCGCCTCGACGGGCCATGCCGCCGGCGTTCCCCTTGCCGCGCCGTTTGCCCGCGCCTGGCTGATCGAGGCGCCGGATTTCTGGCGGCTGTGGACGGTCGGCCTGGTAATCTTCGCGGTGCGCTGGCTGGAAATGCTGGCGGTCGCGGTGTTCGCCTACCAGCACACCCATTCGCCCTTTGTCGTCGCCGCGCTGACGATGCTGCGGATGCTGCCGATGACCTTGTTCGGGGCGGTGATCGGCGCGCTCGCCGAGCGCTGCGAGCGGCGCACAGCACTGATCCTGGTGGTGCTGTCGATGGGGTTGACCTCGCTGACCCTGGCGCTCTTGGCGTTCGCCGGCAAGCTCGCCGTCTGGCAGCTCGCGGTCGCCGCCTTCTGCAACGGCATCGGCTGGGCCACCGACAACCCGGTGCGCCGCACGATGATCGGCGACGCGGTCGGGCCGGAGCGGATGAGTGCCGCGATGTCGATCGATGTCGGCGCCAACAACGCGAGCCAGATCGTCGGCCCCACCTTGGGCGGCGTGCTGTTGGCCTCGGTCGGGCTCGGCGGCACCTTTTGCGTCAGTGTTCTCTGCTACCTCATAGCCCTCGCCGCGGCGTGGCAGGTGCGCCACCGCAACCCGCCCATCCTTGCCGGCGCGCAAACCGTGCTGACGCGGATCATCGAGGGACTGGCGCTGGTCCGCCGCGACCCGCGCCTGATCGCGACCCTGACCGTCACCGTGATCTACAACATGTTCGGCTGGCCCGCCTCCAGCATGGTGCCGGTGATCGGCCATGACCGGCTCAGCCTTGGCGCTGTCGGCATTGGGCTGCTGTCCAGCATGACCGGGGTCGGCGCCTTTTGCGGCGCGGTCGCGATCGCGCTTCTGGTCCGGCAGCCGCTGTTCTCGCGCGTCTACCTGTGCGGGGTCTTTGCCTATCTCGTGCTGGTGCCGATTTTCGCGTTGGCGCCCTATCCGCTGTTGTCGGGCTCGGTCCTGCTGCTGACCGGTGTCGCCAATGCCTGCTTCAGCATCATGCAGGCGACCCTCGTCTATCTGTCGGCCCCGGCCGAGATGCGCAGCCGCGTCTACGGCGTCCTGTCGGTGTGCATCGGCATCGGCATGCTCGGCTTTGTCCAGATTGGCCTCCTTGCCGGATTGGTCGGGGCGTCCTGGGCCGCCGCCGCGACCGGCGTCGCCGGGCTGGTGGCGATGGCCCTGACCCGGCGCTGGTGGCGACCGCTCGCCGCGTGAGCCGAGACCGCTTGCCCGCGCGCCGCAAGCAGGGGCGGATTGCGCGGAAATCGTCGCGGCCGACCGCCGGGCGATGCTATCCTGCTCGGGAAAAGCGCCGGGCGGCAGCCTCGCCACGCCGGTCCCGAGGAGAAGAAAATGGCGTCGATCGACCTCGACCTGGCCCGCCCCGAGACCCGCGGCGCCGACTACATCGAACGCGCACGCGCGCTGAAGCCGCTGCTCGAAGACGCCGCCGACGAGATCGAGCAGAACCGCCAGTTGCCGCCGCGCGTCGTCGAGGCGCTGATCGAGGGCGGCTTTTTCAAATTGCTGATCCCGCGCTCGCTGGGCGGCGCCGAGCTGCACCCGCTCACCTATGTCCAGGTGCTCGAGGAGATCGCCAAGGCCGAGCCCTCGACCGCCTGGTCACTGGGCCAGAACTCCGGCTGCTCGATGACCGCACCCTATCTCGACCCGGCGATCGCGCGC
This sequence comes from uncultured Alphaproteobacteria bacterium, assembly GCA_963712825.1. GTDB lineage: Bacteria > Pseudomonadota > Alphaproteobacteria > ATCC43930 > CGMCC-115725 > AP-15. The sequence continues at coordinate 184,663 of CAVQJP010000016.1, read as the reverse complement.
GAGATTTTCGGGCCGCGCCGCGGCATTCTCGCCTGGGGGCCGGACCTGCCCAATGCCGGCCGCGGCGTTGCGGTCGAAGGCGGCATCCGCGTCACCGGGCGCTGGGGCTTTGCCACCGGCAGCCGCCACGCGACCTGGCTCGGCGCGCACGTGCCGATCTTCGAGGAGGACGGCACGCCGCGGGTGAATCCGAACGGCCGGCCCTTTGTTCGCACCGTGCTGTTCCCCAAATCGAGTGCGAAGATCATCGACAATTGGCAGGTCATCGGCCTGCGCGGCACCGGCAGCGACAGCTACGCGGTCGAGGAACTGTTCGTCCCGCAGGAATACACCTGCGGGCGCGACAACGCCGCCGAGCGGCGCGAGCCGGGCCTGCTCTACAAATTCACCAGCGGCATGGTCTACGCGATGGGCTTTTCGAACGTGTCGCTCGGGATCGCCCGCGGCGCGCTCGATGCCTTCATCGTATTGGCGCGCGACAAGATCCCGCGCGGCGCCCGCAACCCGTTGCGCAACAACAATGTGATCCAGTCGCATGTCGCGCAATGCGAGGCTCGGCTGCGCTCGTGCCGGGCCTTTATCCAACAGACGCTCGAAGAGATGTGGGACGCGGCCGAACGCGACGGCGATTTCCGGCCGGAGCAGCATCCGCGCCTGCGGCTGTCGACGACCTGGGCGATCCAGCAAGCCCGCGAGGTCGTAGCCCAGGTCTACAGCGCCGCCGGCGCCACCGCGATCTTCAACGAGAACCCGTTCGAGCGGCGGTTGCGCGACATCCATGCCGGAACCCAGCAGGGCCAGGGCCGCCCGGTCCATTTCGAGACGGTGGGCCAAATCCTGCTCGGACTGCCGCCCGAAGGCCGCATGTTCCGTTAGGCCGAAGCGATCGCTAAGGGCGCGACCGCTGAGGGCGCGAACATCGGCGGCGAGCTTTTGGGGTCAGCTTGCCGCACCGACATCGCGCGCCCGTGACGCTTGCGCGGCCGGCATCGGCTGAGGCTGCTCCGAGGCGCGCGGCAGGGCACGCAACAATGGCAGCAGCAGCAATGGCAGCAGCAACGCGGCGCCGATCCACAGCCAGGCGTCGTTGAAGGCGGCGACGAGCCCGGCGCGCTCGACCAAGGGCGCCACGAGATCGCGCGTCGCCTGGTCGACCGGGCCGATCGGCACCCCGGTGAAGCGCTCGGTCGGCAATCCGACAAATTGCGCGGTTGCGGCGTCTCCGGCCTGGAGGCGGGCGACCAGGCTCGCGACATGAGCCGGCGCGCGCTGCTCGAGCACGGTGTCGATAACCGCGAGCCCGATCGCACCGCCGAGGTTGCGCATCAGATTGAAGAGGCCGCTTGCATTCGCGACCCGTCCCGGCGCGAAACCGTCGAGCGCCAGGGCGGTGGTCGGCAATAGACACAGCATGACCGCGGCACCGCGCGCCAGCTGCTGCCAGAACAGCCCCCAAAAGTCGGTTGCGGACGTCATAAAGCCGTTGCCGAGCCAGCCCAGCGCCAACAGCGCGTAGCCGGCGGCGATCAGCAGCCGCGCGTCGGCGCGGCGCTCGAGCATCGTCGCAACCGGCGCCATGACGAGCTGCGCGGCGCCCGTCACCATCATGATCTTGCCGATCGGCAGCGCGTCATAGCCGCGCACCAAACCGAGAAACACCGGCAGCAGGTAAGTCGCGCCATACAACCCGACGCCGAGCGCAAAGCTGAACACGCACCCGACCGCGAAATCGCGATTGCGAAAGGCGGAGAGATCGATCAGCGGCGACGGATGACGCAGCGAGCGCCAGACAAGGCTGCCCGCTGAAATCGTACAGACGACCGCAAGCAGCAGCATCGGGGTGCTCGTCCAGCCGCGCTGTGGCGCCTCCTTCAGCAGCAATTCAAGACTGGCGAGCGACATCGCGAGCAGCGGCAGCGCCCACAGATCGACCGATGCGAAACGTCGCCGATCGGCCCGGTCGACATCGACGGCCCAGGCGACCAAAAATGCGACGCCGATCCCCGGCGGCACATTGATCAGAAACAGCCAATGCCACGAGAACCGGTCGGTGACAAACCCGCCGACGACCGGGCCGAGTGTCGGGGCCAGCATCGCGAAGAGTCCGGCGACCAGGGTCGCACGCATCCGCGCCGGCCCGTCGAACATTATAAAAATCGCCGAAAAGACGAGCGGGATCAGCGCACCGCCGCAAAATCCCTGAACCACCCGCGCCGGGATCAAGGTCCAGAATCCGGTCGCGGCAGCGCAGGCGAGGCTCGCCGCGGTAAAGCCGCCGACGCAGACGACAAATGCGCCTCGGGTCGAGAGCATCAGGGTCAGCCAGCCGGTCAGCGGGATCGCGACGATCTCGGCCATCAGATAGGCGGTCTGCACCCAGCTCAACCGGTCGAACGGGATGCCGAGCCCGGCCTGGATTTCGGGCAACGAGCTCGCGACGATCTGAATGTCGAGGATCGCCATGAACATGCCGACCGCCATCGCGGTAAAGCCGATCCATTTCTTCGGCAGGGCTGGCGCAGCGATCGTCACACCCTTTGGCGCGGCGCCAATGCCCGGTCCTCGATCGTGATGCGCCGGGCGATCAACGCAAGATTAAGGGCGGAGAATGCCACGGCAATCGCAACCGCGCCAAACGCCAGCGGCAACACCGCGATCTCGACCATCACGATCAGATAATTGGGATGGCGCAGCCAGCGATACGGGCCGGTGCGGACGAGCGGCGCTCCGGGCAGCGACAGCACCCGTATCGTCCAAAAGCGGCCGAGGCTGAGCACGACCCAGAGGCGAGTGGGCTGCAGCATCGCAAAGACGCCGAGCAGCGGCCAACAAACCGGCGCCGCAGCCGGTACGAACAGAACGAGGCTTGCAAGCCAGCCGACATGCAGCGCCACAAAGAACGGGTACCCGCCGGGGTCGGCTTCGATCGCACCGGCGCGCCGCAGCCGCGCGGTGTTGCGGGTGGCCCAGGCGAGCTCGGCCAGCCGCTGCGCGGCGACGAAAACGAGGGTGCAGTAGAGCGGCGTCAACGGTTGTCGAGCACCAGGAAACCCGCGGTAAAGCCGGGCCCGAGCGCGTTCAGCAGCGCCAAGCTCCACGGCGACGATTCGGCGAGCATCTGCTCGAGCACGAACATCACCGTCGCCGCCGACATGTTGCCGTAATCGCGCAATACCCGGCGCGCGCCGGCAAGGGCGCCCGACGGAAGACCGAACGCCTGTTCCAGTGCCGTCACGACCTTGGCGCCGCCGGGATGGCACACAAAACGGTCGATGTCGTCCAGCACCAGCCCGTGACGCGCGAGGAATTGGTCGGCAGCCCCGCGCAACTCGGTTGCGACCAGCAGCGGAATGTCGCGCGAAAAGACCGCGCTGAACCCGTCATCGGCGATGTCCCACCCCATGACGTCGAGGGTGCCGGGCCAGGTGTGCTCGCCGCTGGCGACGATCGCCGGTCCCTCGCCCGCGGTCGACAGCAGCGCGCCCGCCGCACCGTCGCCGAACAGCGCCGTCGCGACAATGTTGCTCTTTGACCAGTCGTCGCGGCGAAACGACAAGGCGCACAACTCGACCACCAAAAGCAGCACGGTCTCGCCGGGCGCCGCCGCTGCTTGGGCCGCCGCCCGCGCCAGCCCGACCGCCCCGCCGGCGCAGCCGAGCCCAAAGATCGGCAACCGCCGCACGTCGGGGCGCAAGCCCAGCCGCTCGATCAGCAGCGCGTCGAGGCTCGGCGTCGCGATCCCGGTCGTCGAGACGGTCACGACCGCGTCGATCGCCCGTTTGTCGATGCCGGCCTGGTCGAGCAGCCTGATGGTCGTCCGCTCGAGCAGGTCGAGCGCCGCCGCGATATATACCCGGTTGCGCTCGGCCCAGCCGTGCGGGCGATCGTACCACTCGATCGGGACCGAGGAGTAGCGCGCGCGGATGCCGGCATTAGCAAAGACCGGCAACAGCCGGTCCAGGCCCGGCGCATCGCCGAACAGCGCCTGCACGCGCCGGACAACGTCGCCCTGATCGAGCCGGTAAGGCGGAACTGCGGTTGCGACACTCTGGAGGCGTGGGGCTGCCGGCATCGAGACGCTGCCTTTCTGCGCGGGACTGGTCCCGACCGGAATAAGACAGCGGGTCGGCCGTGAAATTCCCGGCCACACCGAGATGTGAAGATCGGTCGCGGCCAGGCGCGCGGCCGATGACCCGGCGTATCCTGACCTGGGAGCCGCTGCGGCTGCTCGAATTCAGCTGAGATACGGGGGCTGGTGCTCGATCCGCCCGCCGGCCATCGCGGCTGACGGCGACAGGGATTTGAGACGCCGCCCGGATTGTCGGCAGCCCCGGCCGCGACCGCATGGACCGGGGGCGCGCAATCTGCTACCCCGGTCGCCATGTCCCCGACCGTTGACAACGCCCTGACGCTCTATAATTCGGCGACGCGCCGCAAGGAGGTCTTCGCGCCGATCGATCCCGCGCAGGTGCGGATGTATGTCTGCGGGCCGACCGTCTACGACCGCGCCCATATCGGCAACGCGCGCGCCTTTGTCGTCTTCGACGTGCTCTACCGGGTGCTGCGCGACATCTACGGCAAGGACCATGTCCGCTATGTCCGCAACATCACCGATGTCGAGGACAAGATCAACGCCGCGGCCCGCGCGAACGGCGAGCCGATCGCGGCGCTGACGGCGCGCACGACCGAAGCCTTTCACGACGACATGGCCGCACTCGGCGTGTTGCCGCCCGATGTCGAGCCGCGCGCCACCGACCATATCGCAGAGATGATCGCGATGATCGAGCGGCTGGTCGCCTCGGGCCACGCCTACGCCGCCGAGGGGCATGTGCTGTTCGCGGTCGCCTCCGACCCCGGCTACGGCCGGCTTTCGGGGCGCAGCCGCAACGAGATGATCGCCGGTGCGCGGGTCGAGGTGGCTCCCTACAAGCGCGACCCGGCCGATTTTGTGCTGTGGAAGCCGTCCGAGCCGGATGTGCCCGGCTGGGACAGCCCGTGGGGGCGCGGCCGGCCGGGCTGGCACATCGAATGCTCGGCGATGAGCGAGGCGCATCTCGGCGAAACCTTCGACATCCACGGCGGCGGGCTCGACCTGATCTTTCCGCATCACGAGAACGAGATCGCGCAGAGCGTGTGCGCGCATCAGGGCCGGCCCTTTGTTCGCTATTGGGTGCACAACGGGTTTCTCAGCGTCGACAGCGCCAAGATGTCGAAATCGCTCGGCAATTTCTTTACGGTGCGGGAATTGCTCGACGACGCGCCGGGCGAGGCGATCCGATTGGCGTTGCTGTCGGCGCATTATCGCGACCCGCTCGATTGGACCGCCGAGCGGCTGCGCCAGGCGCGGCACAGCCTCGACCGCTTTTATCGCGCGCTGACCCTGTCGCGCGACCCGGTGTTCGAGCGCTTTGGCGAGGCCGACGAAGCCCTGCGGCCGGTCAAGGAGGCGCTGGAAGACGATCTGAACACGCCGCTCGCCCTGGCCCGGCTGCACGAGCTTGTCGGGGCGATCAACCGCACCAGCTCCGACGCCGCGCGTTCGGCGCTGCAGCGGGCACTCGAAGAAGGCGGCCGGCTGATGGGCCTTCTGGAACAGGACCCGCTCGCTTGGCTGCGCGGCAGCGCGCGGGCCGACGAGCGCCGGATCGAGGAGCAGATCGGGTTGCGGGCTACCGCACGCCGGCAGCGCCGCTTTGCCGAGGCCGACAAGATCCGCGCCGGCCTCGCCACCGAGGGCGTCATCCTCGAAGACAAGCCCGACGGCACCACCACCTGGTGGCGCAAGGACTGAACGGCAGCCGTTTGGCTTTAGATCGGAATGCGGCGTCGATAGAAGATAGTGAATTTTCGACTTCGGAAAAACTGGACTATTCGCGAGTGTGCCCGAGAGGGTTGCGGGAAATCATGATACCGACCATACCGGCGAAGGCCGGTACCCACGCCAGAAATGGGCCCCGGCCTTTGCCGGGGTGGATCGTCAGCTAGATGGCCGGCACCGATCATCGCCGCCTCCAGCCGAACGGCGGGCCGGCGGTCATTCTGGTCGAGCCGCAGCTCGGCGAGAATATCGGCACCGCGGCGCGGGCGATGATGAACTGCGCGCTCGACGACCTGCGCCTGGTTCGGCCGCGCGACGGCTGGCCCTCCGAACGGGCGGTGGCGGCGGCGAGCGGCGCCGACGCGGTCCTCGACAAGGCGCGGCTGTATCCCTCGATCGCGGCTGCGACCGCCGACCTCGTCCACGTCTACGCCTCGACCGCGCGCGACCGCGGCATGGTCCGGCGCGAGGTGACGCCGCGCCAGGCCGCCGCGGAAATGCGCGTCAATATCGCCGCGGGCGAACCGTGCGGGGTGCTGTTCGGGCCTGAGCGCACCGGGCTGTTGAACGACGACCTCACTTTGGCCGACACGGTGCTGACGGTGCCGCTCAACCCCGGCTTCCTGTCGCTGAACCTCGCCCAGGCGGTGCTGCTTGTCGGCTACGAATGGTACACCGCCGCGGCCGAGGCCCCGCCCGAGACGATGCACACCGGGTTGAGCCGTCCGGCGACCAAGGCCGAGCTGGTGAATTTCTTTGCGCATCTCGAAGAGGAGCTGGTCAAAAACGGCTTTCTGCGCCACCCGGAAAGCCGCCCGAGCATGGTGCGCAACCTGCGCAGCCTGTTTCAGCGCGCCCATTGCACCGAGCAGGAATTGCGCACCCTGCATGGCGTCGTCACCGCCTTTGCCGGCCCGCGCGAGCGCGGCAGAGCGTCGGCGTTCGACGAGTTGGATCGAGAAGGGAAGGCTTAAGCTCAGGTCGGTCGCGATCGAATTTCGTTGCTGCGCGTCTCGGTGAGACGGAATATCGCGCTCAAATGCCAGGAAGCCGCGAGAGTGTCAGGTAAAAGCATCGACAGCACCATTCATGCATAATTAAGGAGCGAATGCCGATGGCCGAGATTGCGCATCCGACGCTGCTTCCGGAAAGCCCGCTCAAGGGATCGAGCTACGTCGGTGCCGCTGTGACCGGCACGGCTTTTGGCAAGGGCCATCCCGGACTCTCGGGTTCAAGCCTTCCTCCACCGCCACCTGTCATCCCGACCCCGGGTAACAACCCAATCACTCCGACAAAAGATCTTATTGGCGACGGCGTTTACGGTACCGGACTGAACGGGATTCACGGTGTATCTGCCTTCGACAACGGTGTTCTCGGAGAGAATACGAGCAACGGAAATGGCGTCACCGGCACGAGCAGTGGCGGCGATGGCCTTCACGGCGAAACAACCTCCCAAACCCACGCCGGCGTTTCCGGGCTGAACAATGCCGCATTCCCGGCCGTCGCGATCTCCGGGTCCAGCGCCAACGGTCATGGCATCCATGGCGTCAACAGCGGCGTGAGCGGAAACGGTAGCGGGTCCAAGCCGACATATGGCTGCGGCGTTTGGGGCGACTCTGACCAAGGCTACGGCGTCTGCGCAACGAGCAATACGCACAATGGCCTGTTCGGCTCCAGTAAAGGCGATGACGGCGTCCACGGCGAGACAACGTCGCAGACCCATGCCGGCGTTTCCGGGCTGAACAATGCCGCCTTCCCGGCCGTCGCGATCGCCGGGTCCAGCGCCAATGGTCATGACGTCCACGGTCGCAATCAAGGGGGAGCTGGCAGCGGGGCCGTGCCGGCACGCGGTAGCGGTGTCTGGGGTGAATCCGATCAAGGCTACGGTATTTATGGCGCGAGCGTGTCTTCCTCCGCCGTCTATGGCAAAAGCGCCAACGGTCTTGCCGGCGAGTTCGTTGGCAATGTGACCGTGACCGGCAACGTCACAGCGATCGATATCCATTCAACAGGAACGTTCAGTGGTAAGGAGATTAATGTCTCCGGCAAGGTGACTGCCAACGACGTAGTTCTCGCTGGGCTGGATTGTGCTGAGGAGTTCGATGTTACCGCTGCCGAGCAGCTCCAGCCCGGGACGGTCGTCGTGTTCGACGGTAACGGCGCCGTCCACCCCAGTGCCGAGCCCTATAACAAGCGCGTTGCGGGTGTTATTTCGGGTGCCGGGAAATATCGGCCTGGGCTGATCTTGGGCGGAGATGGTCAATCTGGTGAAGCCAAAGCGCTGATCGCTCTGGTGGGTAGGGTCTATTGCCAGGTGGATGCTTCCTATTCACCGATAGAAATCGGTGATATGTTGACTACATCAGCCACTATCGGCTTTGCCATGAAAGCGTCGGATCCGGCGAGGGCGTTTGGCGCAGTCATTGGAAAAGCGATGGCTTCGGTTCGAAGCGGGCGCGAATTGATACCCATACTTGTGACGTTGCAATAGACGTCTCACGCTTGTCCGGAACGACGTTCACAACACGGGAGCAATTTCTATGGCCGTAAGGTCGGTTGCAATAGGGCTTACCAACCAAACCGCCTGGCCGCTGCAATATGTCAACGGCGGCTTAATTTCCTCGGGCCTTTACGGTGGCGGAGAATGGAGCAGCGGCCTGGAGGCGCCACGCAACATTGCAGCTGGGGCCACCGTTAACTTTGGAACCGAAAGCGACGGAGTTCTGGTGGGGACTGAAGCTTGGGCGTTATATCAAATTCTTGACAATAGTCCGCTTCAGCCCGATCCCAACGATCCTACCGGTCCGGACGTCCCTTGTACATCTTGGATTTACATCTACTGGGATAACCCGTACGAAGGTTCAACTTCTGCAAATTTTAATATTCAGACCGTTCTAGTAAACTCCTCCGGGAACCCGGTGAATTCCAGCACTGGGCCCAGTGTTTTCACCTCAAAGCCGCTGATCTCTCAATATGAATGCGGCACCCCGCCCCCTTACCCGGCGTCGGACGGGTCCGATCCTAGCCTCAACTGGGGCGCTGTTGTCCCGTTTGTTGCGCCATGGAGCATATTTGGGGACGCCGCAAATTATCCGCATGCCGACTATGGGATTCTTTTGAGACCAAAGGCAACCGATCTGGTGACATGGGCGAAGCGGAACAACACTGATTTGGCAAAAGGCGTCCGGGTCCTCAATCCGCCGAACGGCAGCCTTCGTGCCCTCCTTCAATTACCGCTGGCGGCAGCGTAGGCATCCTAATGGAGCAGCACCGGATAAACCGAGTCGTTGGCGGTCGCCGTCATCGAGGCGGAAACGAACTCGTCGGTCACCCGACGCAGCTCCGCGACATCCTCAGCCGAGAAGACGCATTACCACGCGGTGCCGCATCGGCTGATCCGCCTTAAACGCCTTCACACCGGCGCAGCCCGGGACGACAAAGCTCGCGAGCGCTTGCTTCGGCATGAGCGCCGCTAAACAGGAGAGGGACGATGCAGCTGCATTTGCAGACTTGGCCGGAGGTCGAGGACTATCTTCGCACGAGCCGCGGCATCATCTTGCCGATCGGCTCGACCGAGCAGCACGGGCCGGTGGGGCTGATCGGCACCGACGCGATCTGCGCCGAGATTGTCGCCCGCGGCGTCGGCGAGACGGCGGGCGCGCTCGTCGGCCCGACCATCGGGGTCGGCATGGCCCAGCACCACATGGCCTTCGCCGGCTCGGTCACGTTTCGGCCGAGCACCCTGATCGCGGTACTGCGCGACATCGTCGAATCCCTGGCGGTGCACGGGTTCGAGCGCTTCTATTTCGTCAACGGGCATGGCGGCAACATCGCCACGATCGCCGCCGCTTTTTCCGAAATCTACGCGGCGCGAAGCATGGCGCCGGCGGGTGCGGTCGCCCCGATCAGATGCCGCCTGCGGAACTGGTGGCAAGGCGACGGCGTCGGCCAGATCGCCAAGGAATTGTATGGCGACGCCGAGGGCAGTCACGCGACGCCGAGCGAGGTCGCGATGACCCAATATGCCTATCCGGACGCGATCAAGCGCGCCCCGCTCGAGCCCGAAATAGCACCACGCGGCGACTTCACCGACGCTGCCGACTACCGCCGCCATTTTCCCGACGGCCGGATCGGCTCGAACTCGGCCTTGGCCACACCCGAAGCCGGCAAGCGCCTCTACGACGCCGCCGTCGCCGGGCTCGCCAAGGATTACCAGCGCTGGATCGACGCCGCCGCTACGGCTTAGACCAGTCGAATTCGCAGTCGGCGGCGGCCAGCAGATCCGGCCCGCAGCGCTCGGCGACCCGAGCATGCTGGACGGCCGAGGGCTCGACCCGATAGCGGCGGCGCAATTCCGGCGCTGCGGCGCTGTCCGTAGCCGCCAGATGGCGCGCGATCAGCTTGCCGACCTCACGGGAAAACCGCCCCGTCTGCTGCTCGATGTAGACGACGCGCAGCGCGCCGGGGCGGGCGGTCTCCTGTGAGATGCGCCGACCCAGCCAATGGTCGATCGTCTCGATCCCGCGCATCGGGTCGCCGCTTGCCGGGTCGCGGCCGTAGAGAGCGTCGAACAGGTAGAGCTCGTCGGGCGGACGCTGCGCGCCGGCGATCGCGTCGACCGCCGGCATGCCGCCGCCCGAATGCGCGGTCAGGATAAAACGGTCGACGCCGACCGGTCCCGCGCCGTGGCGGGCGAGTGCCGCGGCAAAGCGCTCGAGCCCGCAGTCGACGAGCCGGTCGATGCCGCCCGACAGCAGCGCCGGGAAATCGTACCAGCTGTAGCGCAGCCAATTGCCGCGCGGCAGCAGCGCCAGGGTGGGTCGGGTTCGCCCTGACAGGTCGAGCCCGCTGCGCGGCACCTTTTCGGAGAGCGGCATCGCCGCACCGCTGCGCGAAAACCCGTGCAGGTGAACCACGACGTCGATGTCGCCGACGCCCGGCGGGATGGCATTCCAGCGCAAAAACAAATCGGGCTGGGTCCCGGCATGCGCCCGCAATACCGGGGTGTCGGACAGATACCCCTCGCCGGGGGTCACGGCTCCGTGCGACAGCGCGACAGTCAATTCCGGCATAGGGGCAAATCCGGCATAGGGGCTTCCCGCTGTCTCGGCCACAGCCTGCGGCCGGCGCGTCCAAACTGCCCGCTCCATTTTGCCTCGCATCGCCCCGCGCCGACAACTCAATGTGACCTGGTTCACACTCGGACATGCCGAACCTGGCTCATCTTCGCTTGGCCGCCGATCGCGGCTTGGCAGAGGAGCGGGGAAGATGACCGACACGACATATCGAGGCGGAAACTCTGTGACGAGCCTTGCTCCTCGGCTCGCCCGGGTCATCGAGCTGCACCCGTCCCTGCGCTGCAACCTCGCCTGCCGACATTGCTATTCCTCGTCCGGGCCGCAGCGGACCGAAGTGCTGCCGCAACCGCTGGTCGAGACCCTCGTCGTCGACGCCGCCGCGCAAGCCTACGACGCGGTCAGCGTCTCGGGCGGCGAGCCGCTGATGTGGGCCGGGCTGCGCGACACCCTGGCGCTGGCCAAGGCGTGCGGGCTCGCGACCGCGCTCACCACCAATTTGATCCCGCTGACGCGACGTCGGCTCGACCGGCTGGAGCGGGTTCTCGACACGATCGCGATCAGCCTCGACGGCATGCCGCAGTCGCACGACCGCATCCGCGGCAAGCGCGGCGCGTTTACCGCAATGGTCAGGCGGCTGCCGGCATTGCGGGCGACCGGAATTCGGTTCGGGTTTGTCTTCACCTTGACCGACGCCAATCTGCACGAGCTGCCCTGGGTGGCGCGGTTTGCGATCGAAGAAGGTGCCCGGCTGCTGCAAATCCGGCCGCTCGAGGAAACCGGGCGCGCGGTCATGTCGCTGCGCGGTCTGCGTCCCGGCGAGATCGCCGTCAAGGCCACCCGTCTTGCCGTTATGCGGCTGCGCGAGCGCGTCGGCGGCAATATCGAGGTCCGGCTCGACGCGGCCGATCGCGAGATGCTCCGCGAGCAGCGGTGGGGGTGGAGCGAAACCCCGGCCGATGGCGAGGCGATCCGGCTCGCTGACCTCGTCAGCCCCCTTGTCGTCGAAGCCGATGGCTGGGTGGTGCCGCTGCGGCACGGCTTTCCGCGCCGCCACGCGCTCGGCAACCTGCACGAAGCGCCGCTGCGCGCGCTCGCCGCCGACTGGCGCAAAAACAGCGGGTATGAGCGGTTTCGGGCGAAATCCGAACCCATCTGGGGCGAGACTGCGTCTGATCCCGACACGTTGCCGGCGGTCGATTGGTTCGGTGCGGGATCGCCGGACGAGAGCCCCTGGTCGGCCTGGTCCGCCCGCGTCCTGCGCCGCTGATCGCGCCGCCGTCGCGAGCGCGTCGGGTGGCGCGAGGCGCGCGTCAGTGGGCGCCGGTATAGGAGATGCGCCAGATCGTGCCGCCGGTGTCGTCGGCGACCAGCAGCGAGCCGTCATTGGCGACGGCGAGGGCTGCGGGGCGGCCCCACACTTCGGCGCGCTCCTCGCCCGCGGTCCAAAAGCCGGTCGCGAAATTCTGGTAGTAGCCCTCGGGCTTGCCGTTTTTGAACGGCACCACGACGACCTTGTAGCCGGTCGGCAGCGACCGGTTCCACGACCCCTTCAGCGCGACAAAGAGCTGCCCCTTGTACTGCGCCGGGAATTGGCTGCCCTCGTAGAACACGAGGTCGAGCAATGACGAATGCGCCTCGAACAGCAAATCGGGGGTGATCGTGGCGGCGACCTTGCCGGGCGCCAGATTGGCGAAGCCGGGCTGCGGATGCTTGCCGACATAGGCATAGGGCCAGCCGTAAAACCCGCCCTGCCGGACATGGATCAGGAAATCGGAGGGGAGATTGTCGCCCATCCCGTCGCGCTCCTGCACCAGCGCCCACAAATCGCCGGTTTCCGGCTGAAACGCGAGCGCGGTCGGGTTGCGCGTCCCCGAGGCATAGGTCGTCTGGTTCGACCCGTCGGCATCGAAGCGCTGGATCGTCGCCTTGGGCGCGGGCTCGACGCCGAGATTGCCCGCCGAGCCGACGCCGACAAACAAATCGCCGGTCTTCGGGTCGATCTTGACATCGCGGTTCTGGTGCCCCTGGACGATGCCGAACACGCCCTTTTTGGTGATCAGCTCGGCACCGTAGGCCCCGGGCACCGGCTTGCGTTGGTCGGTCGGCAGGTCGGCGGCGTGCTGCGCCGGCGCCGGCCGGCCGGGACGCAGCGCCCCCGGAACATGCGGGACCTTCCAGATGCCGTCCTGGTCGGTGACCAGCAGATGGTCGCCCTGCCAGGCGAGGCCATAGGGCTTGTCGAGGTCTTCGACATGGCGGTCGATCCACACCGCGTGGCCGGTGCCGTCGTCGCGCAATATCGTCACGTAGCCGGCGGACTGCTCGGCCACCATCAGGTCGCCATTGGCGAGAACGAGCAGGCGGCGGGGATTGGCGAGCCCGGTGGCGAAGGGTGCGGCGGTAAAGCCCGGCGGCACCTCCAGCTTTTGCCCGTTATACGGCACGATCAGCGAGCGGTCGGTGACGATCGGCCCGGTTTTCGGCGCCGGCAGATGGTCCGGGTCGATGTGAAAGCGGCGGCCGATCTCGTGCTCCGCAAGAAAATTTTGCGCCGCCGGATTTTCGGGCGCGGCAGCATCCGGCGGTGTCGGCCGCGTGGAAGCAGCCGGACTTGCGGATTTGGCTGCGCCTGCCGGGGCTTGCTGGGCGCAAGCAGCCGAAATCATCAGCGCCGCAGTCAACGCGGCGGCGATTGCGACGGCCGGCATGCTCGCGGTCTGCGCCATTGCGGATCCTCCCTGCGCGCAAGGACTTTGCCTCATGCGCCTACGCGCAAGGACTTTGCCTCACGCGACCGCATTTATCCGGCTTCGCCCTGCGGCTGGCAAGGCCATTCCCGGCGCGACGAACGCGCCCGCCGGCGATTGCCGGCAGGTGGAGGCGCCCCCGGATTGCGCTGCTTACCGGCTCGTCGCGGACCATGAAAGGATCCGCCCCTGCGGGACGAGGCCACGCAGCAAGGGCAGCACGGCCTCGACGATGTTGGGCTCGTCGAAAAATTCGACGACCAACGGCAGGTCGACCATTACGCGCAGCAGATCCGCGGCGTGAACCTCGCCGCTGTCGCCAAAACCGGCGATGCCGCGAAACACCGTGACGCCCTTGACCCGATGCTGGTCGTGCAAAATGTTAAACACTTCCTGCATCAAATTTTTGCGGCGCCCGTGATCGGCTTCGCTCAGGTAGATACGGACGACCGTGACCTCGATCGGCATGGCTGCACCCCGCTAGAGGTTTCGCGCGATATAGGCGCCGCTGAAGGCGGCGAGGAACCCAAGCCCGAGCGACAGCGCCCCATAAAGCGCGCTTTTGGCCGCTTCGCCCCGCTCGGCAAGCAGCAGCATCTCCATCGCAAAGGTCGAAAAAGTGGTAAAGCCGCCGAGAAACCCGGTAAGGATGCCGATGCGCAGATGCGGGCTGATGGTGAGCCGTTCCAGCGTTTCGATAAACAGGAAGCCCATCAGAAAGCTGCCGAGCACGTTGATCGACAGCGTCGCGTAGGGAAAGTCGCGTCCGTAGATCGCCTGCATGAGGTTGGTCATTCCATAGCGAGCCCAACAGCCAAGCGTGCCTCCGATCGCAATCGCAAGATACGTCTGCATTCATTCTTTTCCGTGCTGTCCGTTTCTGGCGTGTCCGAGGTCAGACGAGCGCGATGACCAGAACGGCGACGAGCAGCGCGCCGATCAGCGACAGGTAGAAATTGAGCTGGCCGGACTGGATCAGGCGCAAGCGTTCGGCGAGGGCTACGACCAGCCTTTCCAGCGGCGCGAATAGGTAGGGGCCGAAGATCGGCGCCACGTCGTGGCTGAAGGCGAGCCGCCGGACAAAATAAGGGTGACCATTCGGACCATGCGCCAGTTCGCGCTCGGTCGCCGCGGTCGGGCGGTAGATAAAGCTGTAAAACGTGCGCAGCGCGTTGGAGAAGGTCAGCGCCGTGGTGATCACCGCGGGCGAAGGCTGCTCCTGCCCGCCATACCACACTTCGGCCCGGCGCACGGCAAACCGGCGGCTCGCGAGGAGCAGCCCCAAGGGTATCAGGGCGAGCAGCGGCATCGCGACGACGAGCAGGGTCGGCGAGATAAAGGCGAAGGTTCCCGGCACCCGGATCGGCGCGCCGGTGGCGGGCACCAGCAGCGGCCCGACATGCATCTTGGCCAGCGCTGCGCCGGCAAACGCAGTGGACATCGCCGGGCTCAGCGCCGCGAGCCACAGCGGCATTCCGACCGCGAGCGCCAGCACCAGAACCCCGAGAAGACCGACCGCGAGCGAATTGCCGAACGGCACCGGCCGGGTCGCGCCGTCGCCGCGACCGAGCAAGCCGACGCCAAACGCCTTCAGATAAGTCGCAAACGCGACCGCCGCGGTCAGCGCGATGCCGGCGCCGGCCAGGGCCGCGGTCAGCCGGCTCGCGAGACTCGCCAGGTGAAAGCCCTGAAAAAAGGTCTGGAAGACATACCACTCGCTGACAAAGCCGCCCTGCGGCGGCATCGCCGCGAGGCTCATCGCCGCGAACAATGCGCCGACGCCAAACACCCAGGGGCTGCGGGCGAGGATGCCGCGCTGCACCAGCCGGTAGTCGCCGGTCGCGCGAAAGACGCCGTCGGCGGTCAGAAACAGCGCACCCTTGGCGAGCGAATGCGCCGCCAGATGAATGAGTGCCACGACCCAGGCGAGACCGGCGAGATCGGTCAACCCGTCCTGGCGGAACATCAGCGCCGCCCCCAGGAGGCACACCGCAACCGAGCCGTTCTCGGCCGAAGAAAGGCTCAGCAGCTCGCGCCAGCCCTCCTGCTGAAAGGCGTAGAGCGCGGTCAGGATCGCGCTGAGGACAGCCACGGCGACGACAAAAATCCCGGCGATCGACAGCGCCGAGGCGGGGGCGGGCGGCAACCAGCCGAGAAGGCCGCGGCTGAGCGCGAAAAACGCCGCGTTGAGCACCACCCCGGAGAGCACGGCACCGGTCGCCCCGCTGCCCGCCCCATAGGCGCCGGGGAACCATTCGTAGAATGGCAAGAGGCCGAGCTTTGCCCCGAACCCAACCAGCAGCAGCAATCCGACAAAAAGCTGCTCGGCGCGCGGCATCGCCGACGCGCCGGCGGCAAAATCGGCAAAGGACAGGCTGCCCGCATGCCGCCCGAGCAGGACAAAGGCAAGGATCATCGCGACGGCGCCGGCCTCAAGCAGAGCCAGCATGAACAGCACCGGGCGGCCGGTCTCGACCGCCAGGTTCTCGCCGAGGATCATCACGGCGCCGCCGAGGCTCATGATTTCCCAGGCGACCAGAAAGCTCGCGGCATCCTGCAGGCCGAACACGCCGAGCGCGCCGAGGAGGCTCGCGGCAGCGCCAAAGAGCCAGCTCCCCTGGCGCGATGCCGGACTGCCGAGCCACGCCGCGAGGACCGCAGCGGCGAGCCCAAAGCCCAATAGCCACAACGCCTCGGGCGCCAGCCGGTAGACCGAGCCGCCGGGACCGATGCCGAGGACGATGTGGATCGGCGCCACGCCGGTCGACAAATGCGTCACGACAAGCGCCAGGATGGCGACCCCGCCAAGGCCGAGAAGCGCGCGCGCCGGCGCCGCGGCGCGGCCCGAAAGGCCGATGACCGCGGCGAGCACCCAGGCGGCGAGCCCGGCGGCGAGAAGCTCACTCGACAACGCGGCCGCTCCGCACCCGCTGCGGGACGCGATCGAGAAACATCAGCAAGGCTTCGATAACCGCCGCCGGGTTCGGCGGGCAGCCCGGCAGATAAAGGTCGACCGGCAACACCTCGTCGAGACCGTTGCCGCAGGCATAGCCGCCGCCGGCGACGCCGCCCGACACCGCGCAGGTGCCGGCCGCCATGACCCAGCGCGGCTGCGGCATCGCGTCGTAGGCTCGCCGCAGCGGTTCGTGCATTGCATAGGTGACGGGGCCCGTCACCAGCAGCAGGTCGGCAAAACGCGGCGACGGCGTAAAGAAAACGCCAAAGCGGTGCAGATTGTAGAACGGGTTGTTCAGCGCCTGGAGCTCGGATTCGCAGCCATTGCACGAGCCGGCGTCGACATGGCGGATGTGCAGGCTGCGGCGAAACCCGGCGCGGGATGCCGCCGCGGCCGGTTCGGGCACCGGGACATTGGCGGCGAGCAGCAGATCCGAGCGCCGGCGGGTGCCAAACGCCCAGTCGAAGGACGCGGCCGCCGCCTCGGTGGGGCAGGCCTCGACGCAGAGCTGGCAGACGACGCAGCGTCCGTAATCGATCGCGAGCCGCTCGGCGCCGGTGCGGCCCGCTTCAACCGTGATCGCCGCGGTCGGGCAGACCGCCGCGCATTCTTCGCATTCGCTGGCGCAGCGCTCGGGTTCAAAGCGCGGCATCCCGAGGACGCCCTGTTGCCCGGCGGCGTCGCCGTTGGGCCAGGGGGTTGTCGCCCGGCCTTGGCGCAGCCCGAAAAAAGTCCAGAACGGCACGGTCTTCCCTAGCGGTCGCAGCCGGCGATCGTCAGGCCAAAGCTCGCCTCGTTGATCGCGTAGTCCATCATGTTGCTGTCATGGACGGTGAGTGGAAAGACCCGCCAATTGGAAAAGGACGGCGACTTGATCTTGACCCGCGCGGGCCGGCCGTCGCCGCCAAAATGCACCGCGTAAAACAGCGAGCCGCGGGGCGATTCGGCCCAGCCGAGCCCCTCCGACCAGGGCGGCGGCGCGCACTCGGCGCGCACCGGGCCGTCATCGATCAGCAGCAGGGCACGCTGGATCAGCACGATCGCGGCATCGATCTCGGCGATCCGCACCTGGGCGCGGGCATGCGCGTCGCCGCCTGTCCTGACCGGCACGGCGAGCGGCAACCCGCGATAGCCGGCATAGGGATGGTCGCGCCGCAGATCGCGGTCAAAGCCGGAGGCGCGCTGGACCGGTCCGGTCGCGCCCTGGTCAAAGGCCACATCGTGCGGCAGCACGCCGGTTGTGATCAGCCGATCGAGATGGCTGTTCGTGTTCTCCAGCATCGCGGTGTAGACCGCGATGTCGCGCCGCAGGTGTTCGAGCTCGGCGCCGAGCCACGGTTTCGGGTCGAGGTCGCGGCGCAACCCGCCCGGTGTCAACAGGCTGCGCAAAAAGCGGCTTCCGGTCAGCCGGCCGTTGAGCTGTTTGGCGCGCTCCTCGAGCAGCTTGCCCTCGGCCGCGCCGACCTTCAGCGTCGTCGTGTCGGCGAGGTGCGCCAAGTAGTGGAGATGGTTGTAGAGCCGCTCGAGTTCGGCCAACAGCGAGCGCAGCAGCAACGCCCGCGGCGGGACCGCGCAATCGGCCGCCTGCTCCGCCGCCTGGCAGAAGGCGAGCGCGTGGGCAAAGCTGCCGACCCCCGACACCCGCTCGGCCAGGACCACACCAGCGGCGAGCGAACGCCCCTCGAAGCGCTTTTCCATGCCGCGATGCTTAAAGAACAGCTGCGGGTGAAAATGCAGGATGTGCTCGCCGACATAAAAGAACAGCATCTCCGCCGATTCGACGACATCGGCGCGCACCGGACCCCACGGCAGGCGCTGGACGTCGGCGCCGGCGATCTCCGGCAGGCCGCCCTCCACCGCCGCGAACGGCAGGATCGCGTCGACCGGATAGGCCGGGTCGAATGGCGGCAGGACCGGGTGTGCGCCCGGATGGAGCACCAGAGAATAGGGCTCCGGATGGCCGGCGAACTCGACCCCGAACAGATCGGCGATCTCGCGCTCGTACCAGCCGAGCAACGGGCTGATCGCGGCGAGGCTCGGGACCGCGGTCTCTGCCGCGCAGCGCCACATGAAAAAGTCTTCGCGCTGGCCGCGGCTGGCAAGGTAGCGCAGCTCGATACCCCCGGAAGCGGGGCGCCAAGCATAGGCCATCTGCATGCGCCCGCCATCGCCGATCAATTCGGCGGCCGCGGCCGACAAGTCGGCGGGCGCGATCGCCGCGGCTATGACGCGGCCCGCCGCGCCATCGGCGACGGCCGCGCTCACGGCGGCCCCGGCGACAGCGAGCCGGCGATCGAGGTCAGGTAATTCCAGATGCCCGGCGGCCACCACAATCCGAGCACCAGAAGCGGCGCCAGCGACAGCCACATCGGCGCCGCGCACCAGGCGCTGACCCGTCCGCGCGAGGCCGCGCCGCCGGCCGGCGGCGGATCGTAGTACATGGCGCGGAAATGGTTCATAAAGCCGACAAAGATCACGATCAGCAATATCGCCATGACATAGACCGCCCAAGAAAAGGACGGCTTCAGCCCGGCCCGCATAATCGTCAACTCGCTGAAGAACAGTCCAAAGGGAGGCGCCCCGGTTATCGCCACGGCACCGGCGAGCCACAGTGCGCCGGTGCGGGGAAAATACCGGCCGACATCACTGATCTGGGCAATGTCCTTGGTGCCATAGGCGCGCATCATGTTGCCAGCGCCAAAAAACATCAGCGATTTGTTGAGCGAGTGGTTGAGCATGTGGTAAAGCGCGCCGGCAACCCCAAGCGCGCCGCCAAAGCCGAAGCCCAGCGCGACGACGCCCATATGCTCGACGCTCGAATACGCCATCAGCCGTTTGATGCCCTGTTGCCGGACGATAAACAATGCCCCGGTCAGTAGCGACAACGCACCAAACGCAACCACCGCGAGCGACGGCAGCGCGCCGAGGTCGGCGGCACGGGCGATGGCGAGAAATCGCACGATGCCGAGCATCGCGGTGTTGAGCAGCGCCCCCGACAGCATCGCCGACACCGGCGCCGGGCTTTCGCTGTGCGCGTCCGGCAGCCAGGTGTGCATCGGCGCCAGCCCGACCTTGGTGCCGTAGCCGACGAGCACCAGCAAAAACGCCAACAGCAGCAGGACCGGGTTCATCTTTGGCGCGGCGCCCGCAAGGACCGCCCAGGTCATCGCATAGCGCGGTCCCAGGACAAAGCTGCCGGCCCAATAAAACAGCACGGTCCCGAGCAATGCGAGGCTGATCCCGGCCGACACGACCATGATGTATTTCCAGGCGGCCTCCATGCTCTCGGCGACGCGCTCGAAGGCGACGAGAAAGGTGCTGACCAGGGTCGTCAGCTCGATCGCAATCCAATAAAGACCGACGCTGTTCATCAGCGGGGCAACCAGGGTGGTCAGCCCAAACCCCGCGAACAGCGCATAAAACCGGAACAGCCGCCGATCCTCGTTCAGCAGCCGCATGTAGCCGACGGCATAGATCGAGGCGAGAAAATAGACGATCGCGGTGCACAGCACGACCCAGGCCGCGACCCGGTCGACCATGACGTAGTCGTTCCAGTAGAGCCGCGCCCTTCCGTCGACCAGAAACGGCAGCGGCACGGCGCAGGCGAACGCGGTCGCGCTGGCGGCGAGATTGAGCGCCTCGCACAGCCGCGGGCCGCGCAGCACCAGGCAGCCCAACGCCGCCGCGAGTGGCGCCGCCGCGAGCGCGGTCAACAGCGCGCCGACCATCAGCCCACCAGTCGGTTCAAGCTCAGGGTGTTGGTGGTCCCGACCTGAGACAACAGATAGCCGACGAGCACGCCAAAGCACGCGACCACGATCAACAGGTCGAACAGGATCACCATCTCGATCAGCAGCGGCATCCCCGGCACGAGGATCTGCGAGCCTAGAAAAATGCCGTTTTCGAGCACGAGCAGACCGAGAACCTGGCTGATCGCCTCGTGGCGGACCGCCAGCATCAGAAAGCCGATCAGCTTCATCGACAGCATGACGGTCAGCGCCAGGACCGCGACCGAGAGCTCCAGGTGGAACTCGGCCGCGACCCGGTATGAGACGGCGAGCGCGAACATGACGCACATCGCGCCGACGACGAGCGCGCTGGCCGGTTGCAGAATCTCGTGAATCTCGCGGTCGACATCGAGCCGGCGGATGATGCGCCAGATCAGATACGGCAGCAGCAGCCCGCGAAACAGCAAGGTCAGAATGGCGATCAGATAGAGTTCGGGATAGTTGCCGTAAAAGCCGACCGCCGCCGACAGAGCCGCTATCGCCCAGCTCTCGGCGGCAAAGGCATAGAGGTAGTTCTTAAGCCAGCGCGAGCCGAGCATCACAAACGACAGCAAGAGGCTCGCGATCGCCAGCAGGCTGAACAGCGACGAGGCGAGCGGGTCGAGATGCTGGACCAGCATGATGCTAGCTCAGCTGCGTGCCGGCGATTGCGAGCACGGCGAGCAGGAACGAGGCGGCCAGCGGCTCCTGATAGCGGTAGAAGCGCAGGCGCGACTGCGCGGTCTCGACAAAGACGACGACGCACGCAACCGCGGTAAACTTGAGGACCAGGCCAGCCGCGGCGCCGAGCGCGCCCAGTGCCGAGCCGTCGACCGACAGCCCCCAGGGCAGAACCAGGACATTGCAGAAGATCGTGTAGAGAATGAACTGCTTCATCGCCGACGCCCATTTAAGGAGCGCCAGCAACGGCCCCGAATATTCGAGGATGCGGCCCTCCTCGATCATGTAGATCTCGATATGCGTCGAAGAATGGATCGGCATGCGGTCGGTCTCGACCAGGAGCAGGATAAAAAAGGCCGCTACCAGAAACAGGTGCGCCGGGCTCCAGTAAACCGCCCAGCTCGCCACCAAAAGATGGTTGACGACAAAAGGCAGCATCGCCTTGGCGAGGAGCGTGATCCCGACAAAGACGAGGATCAGGGTCGGCTCGGCGAGGATCGAAACCATGACCGCCCGGCTCGAGCCGATGCCGCCATAAGCGCTCGCGGTGTCGAGGCCGGCAAGAACGGTCATGAACGAGCCGAGGGTCAGGATCAGCCCGCCCCCGAGGATGTCGCCCATGTCCGACAGCGGCAGTGGAAAATTGGTCAGCACCGGGATCAGGATCGGCACCGTCAGCATGCAGGTAAACGCCACCACCGGGGTCGCCCAAAACAGCCACGACGCGGTCTGCGGCACGACGATCTCTTTGTGGAACAGCTTCCACAGATCACGATACGGCTGAAAGATTCCGGGGCCGCGGGCGCGCTGCACCCGCTCCTCGAACTGAAGAATAATGCCCTGGATCAGCGGCGCCAGCAGCAGCACCGCCGCCACCTGGCCAATCTGCAGCAGGATGTCGCGAGGGCTCATCGGCGCAGGACTGCCCGCGGCGCCAGAACCGTCGCCAAAATCCGCGATGATCGGAGGGAACGCCGGGGTCCGTGCACGCAAGCTTCTCCTGCCATGTCGATTGCAGGAGTCATCAGCCCGGAGGGCGGTTAACGGCGAACCCCATCGCCTGCAGTGGGCGAACCATGAAAGCGGCGATCCCCGTTGTCAATAGCCGGAGCCATGCTTCGGCCGGTGCGAAACCGGGGCCGCAGGCGGCCATAATATGCGGCTGCCGGCTATACGGGGGTCAAATGCTTACCGGAAGCGGGTCGAGATGCGACGTGTCGTTGACGCGCAGCACGCAGATCTGGCCGCCGGCGATGTCGATCTCGTTCAGCGCGCACGGGTGCTGCGCCAGCCGCCAATAGGCCGAGACCGGCTGATCGAGCAGCTGCAGCAAGAGGGCGCGGTTGACACTGTCATGGCCGACGAGGACGACGGTTTCCGCCGCAGCCGGATGGCATCGGATCACATACCGCATCGCATCGGCGCTGCGCGCCACCAGATCCTGCAACGATTCGCCGCCCGGAAACCGTATCAGGTGCGGTGCGTTGCACCAGAGCGCCAGGAGCTCCGGCGACGACGCCTGTATCTCGTCGCGTGTGCGCCACTGCCATTGGCCGTAATCGATGTCGTTCAGATCGTCGAGCACCACGCTGGTGACGCGGCACGCCTCGGCGATCGCTGCCGCCGTCGCCACGCAGCGGCGCATCGGGCTGGTGTAGATTGCCTGCGGCTTCCAATGTGCCGCGATCCGGGCGGCGACGGCTTTTGCCTGCGCCTCGCCCAATCCGGTCAGCGCCAGATCCGCACGTCCGCGGAACCGCTCGGGACGGATGCCTTCGACATGGCCGTGGCGGGTCAGCACGATCCTTGTCATCGCAATTCTCCTTTGCGCAGGAACGCAGCTTCGGCGCGAGACTATCCCGCCGACCCGGTATGCCGAAAATTCGTTGCGATTGCATGAAATCTCGCGTCCGCTGCCCGCCGGCCGCGATTTGCCCGTGCCCCCGGATGCCGACGGCGCTTCCGCCGAGCGCCTCGATTGGACAAGGTGGGGTCTCCGCCGAGGCGTCATCGGGACCGCGATGTTCGAAGCCGAAGCCCGCTGGCTGCACGCCGCGCTTGACCAGTTTGCCCCCGAGCAGCTGTCGCCGCTGCTCAACCTCGGCAGCAGCACCGCCGATTTCCGCGAGCGGGTCCAGCCGTGGACCGAGCGGATCCTGTTTCAGCCGCTGCGCGCCCGCGGCGTCGACATCGTGCATGTCGACCGGCGCGCCGGACCGGGGATCGACATTCGCGCCGACCTCGCCGATCCCGCCGACCTGCCGCGGCTGCGCGCGCCGCGGCCGCGGGCGGTCTTGTGCTGCAACCTCTTGGAGCATGTCAGCGAGCCGGAGCGGATCGCCCGCCATTGCGTCGACGTGCTGCCGCGGTCGGGGCTCGCCTTCGTCACGGTGCCGTACAGCTACCCATACCACCGCGACCCGATCGACACGATGTTCCGCCCGCGCCCGGCGGTGCTGGCGGCGCTGTTCCCAAACACCCGTCTCGTCGACGCCGCGATCGTCGGCGCCGGAATGTCGTATCGCGACGACGTTCGCCGGCGGCCGTGGATTTTGCTGCGGCACGCCGCGCGCTTCCCGGTCCCGTTCGTGTCGTGGGAAAAATGGAAGCGGTCGATGGCCAAGCTCTATTGGCTCGCCGCCGAGTACCGCATCACCTGCGCCGTCTTCGAAAAACAATAGAAGCGCCTGCCGGCTGCCGGAAGCGGCCTCGTCCGGCAGGCTTCGCCGCATCGTGCGATCAGGCGTTGTTCGGGCGCCGCACCGCTCGTTACAATCGGGCGATGCGCGTTCTGTACCACACCTTGCTTTCCCCGGCCGCGCGCAAGGTGCGCATCGTGCTGCGGGAGAAGAACCTGGATTTCACATTAAAGGCCGAGAAGACCTGGGAGCGGCGGCCAGAATTTCTGGCTCTCAACCCGGCCGGCGAGGTCCCGGTGCTGATCGAGCCCGACGGCACCGTGCTCGCCGACGCGGCAGCGATCATCGAATACCTCGACGAGGTCTACCGGGAAAAGATGCTGATCGGCATCAACCCGATCGACCGCGCCGAGGTGCGGCGGCTGACCGGCTGGTTCGACATCAAGATGAACCTGGAGGTGACCGAAAACCTGCTCGGCGAAAAGATGATGAAGCGGTATCTTGGCCACGGCCAGCCCAATTCGCGGGCGATTCGCGCCGGGCACGCCAATCTGCCGCACCACCTCGACTACATCGGCTACCTCGTCGAGCGGCGGCGCTGGCTCGCCGGCGACCATTTTTCGATCGCCGACATCACCGCGGCGGCGCAGCTGTCGAGCCTCGACTATCTGGGCGACGTGCCCTGGGACAGCCACGAGCCGGCCAAGGAATGGTACGCGCGGATCAAGTCGCGCCCGAGCTTTCGCCCGATACTCGCCGACCACCTGCCGGGCGTGCCGCCGCCCGCGCATTACGCCGACCTCGACTTCTGATCCCGCCATGTGTCGCGGAGGACCCCATCCTTGCGCGCTCGTTGCCGGTCGTCCCGAGACACACGACCCCCGGACACGCGGCGCGCGACCGCCATTGGGACGGCCGACGGGTAGGGCCGGGCTGCTCGTTGTCCGATGAGCCTGCGGGCAACAGCCCTAATGTCCCGATCGAGAAATTGATCGCGCCCGGTTCGCTCACTTTACCGGCGACATCCGATATCGACGGCTAGCTGTGGGTCCCGGCTTCCGCCGCCAAGCGCAGGCCGGGAAAGCGCACCGTTGACGCCCGCACCTTCGCGGTCGGCGCTCTCGATTGAAGCGGGTCGGCTCAGAATATGCTTCCGACCGTGCGGCCGAACCAGCTTTGGGCCTGGGCGTCAGGCTCCTGGCTGCCCTTCAGCAGCGCATAAGCGTCGCCGTACCATTCGCTGCCTGGATAGTTGTAGCCGAGCACCGCGGCGTTCTGCTTGGCCTCGGCCGCCAACCCAAGCGCCAAGTCGCATTCGACCAGCCGCTCCAGCGCTTCGGGGACGTGCGTCGTCGTCTGGTATTTGTCGATGACCCGCTTAAAGCGGTTCATCGCCGCCAGATACTCTCCGCGCCTCAGGTAATACCGGCCGATCTCCATGTCCTTGCCAGCCAGGTGGTCGCGCGTAAAATCAAGCTTCAACTTGGCGTCGCGTGCGTATTTGGTGTCGGGAAAGCGGCGCACCACGTCATCCAAAGCCTTCAGCGCCAGCTCGGTGGTCTTTTGGTCGCGTTCTACGTCGACGATCTGCACATAATACGAAATCGCCTTCAAATAATAAGCATAGGCGACGTCGCGGTTTCCCGGATGCAGCTGGATAAAGCGATCGGCGGCGATGATCGCCTGGTCGTAGCTGCCCGATTCGTATTGGGCATAGGCAGCCATCAGCTGGGCCTTTGTCGCCCATATCGAATAGGGATGCTGGCTTTCCACCTGGTCGAAGCTGGTCGCCGCCTGGCTGTAGCGCTCCTCCACCATCTGGTCCATGGCCTGGTTGTAGAGGTCGTCGACCGGCTTTTCGATGTAGGCGTCCTTTTTGGCGCCGCCGCAGGCCGCGAGCGAGATCGTCAGCGCGACGGCGCCAACCCGTCCCGAAAGGGGCAAGAAACGCATTGCTCGGTCCCGGCACATCACGTCGGATTTATGCCCGCGGTCGGATGCCCGCACAAGACCGGTCAAACCTGGTCCCGGTCACGCGTCGACCAGCAAGGCTTCGTCGCGTTCCTCAAAAAGGAGGGCGGGAGCGGTCGCGGCCAAGCTCGTGAAGGCCCACGCGTCGTCGTCGGCGAACAACGCGGCCAGCAGCCGCCGGGTATGAGCATGGCCCGACCGCACCCCGCAAAAGCGCCCGACCAGCGGTGCGCCGGCCAGATAAAGATCGCCGACGGCATCGAGCAGCTTGTGGCGCACGAACTCGTCCGCGTAGCGCAACCCGCCGCTGTTCAGCACCTCGTCGCCAGCGATGACGACGACGTTGTCCAGTGAGCCGCCGCGCGCCAGCCCCGCCGCGCGCAAGCGATCGACATCGTCGAGCAGGCCAAAGGTGCGGGCCCGGCTGAGCTCCGATTTGAACGAGCCGAAATCCACCGTCATGCTCATGCCCTGGCGGCGAATGAGCGTGTTGGCGAAATCGATCTCAAAACTCATCGAGAACCCGTCATCGGGATAGAGCGCCGCCATGGCGCCGTCCTCGACGATTGCGACCGGCTTCAGCACCTTGATCGCGTGCCGCGGCGCGTCCTGCTCCACGATCCCGGCGCACTCGATCAGAAACACAAACGGCGCGGCGCTGCCGTCCATGATCGGCACTTCGGGCCCGTCGAGCTCGACGATCGCGTTGTCGACGGCCGCACCCGCCAAGGCTGCCATCAGGTGCTCGACGGTCCCCACCATCGTGCCCCCGCCATCCGACAGCATCGTGCAGCGCATCGAATTGACCGCATTTCCCCATACGGCGCGAATCTCGGCGCCGGTGTCGGTGCGCCGAAAGACGATCCCGGTGCCGGCCACTGCCGGCACCAGGCTCATCGCTACCCGCTGTCCCGAGTGAAGACCGACCCCCCGGCACCCGATGACAGTCTTCAGCGTCTGCTGCTGAAGCAGCGCCCCGATTTCCCCCAACATCCGACTAGCTTCTCGATGACTTGTCCCCGCTCGAAAAGCCTAGCGGTAGCACCTGACCGTCACAAATCACTCTTTGTTGCAGATTGTTGCGACGCGATCGGCAAGTAGTCTATTTATCTCAATCGCTTACACGCATAGGCCGACGCGCCGGGCGGCGCCTCCCAGCGCCCGAGCCCGGTTCAACCGGCGGCATGACGGTCGCCGGTCAGTTCGCCTGTCGCCGCAGAAAGGCTGGAATGTCGAGGAGGTCCTCCTCTTTCGATCCCGGCCGGTCTTCCGGCTCGAGCGAGGCGAGCCGCGGCTGCGCCGGCTTGACCGCCGGCGGAATCGGCTGCCGCTGCGGCTCCGGCGGCGTCGCCCGCGCGCGTCCGACGCCGGTCACGCGCTCGATCAGGCTCGGGACCCTGCCTTTGGGCTTGGGCGGCTGATCGCGCATCGGCGCCGTCACCGGGATCGCCGGCTGGGTCAACGGGATCGGACGCCCCGGTCCGGCGTCGGCCGGCTTTGGCGCGATAAAGGCGCCGCCGCGCACGGCCGCGCTTTCGGCCGTCGCCGCCGCCGGCGGCACCGCCTCGCCCTCGCCCTCGCCGCGCGCCGCGCCAGCCGGCGGCACGGCGGCATTCTGCGTCAATACCGGCTGGGTGTAGCCGCCGGTGGTGGCCTCGCGCAGCGGTGCCGCGGCAACCGCCTCGCGGCTGCTGACGAGGCTGATCGCCGGCCGCGCCTGGGTCATGGCCTCAGCGTCGATCCCGGTGGCGACGACCGAAATCCGCATCTTGCCCGACAGGGTCTCGTCAAAGGTCGAGCCGAAGATGATGTTGGCTTCGGGGTCGACCTCTTCGCGGATGCGGTTGGCCGCCTCGTCGACCTCGAACAAGGTCATGTCGGGGCCGCCGGTGATGTTGATCAGCACCCCCTTGGCGCCCTTCATCGACACGTCTTCGAGCAGCGGGTTCGAGATCGCGGCCTCGGCGGCGTCGATCGCGCGGCGGTCGCCCTCGGCGTCGCCGGTGCCCATCATCGCCTTGCCCATCTCGCTCATGACGGTGCGGATGTCGGCAAAATCGAGGTTGATCAGGCCCGGCATCACCATCAGGTCGGTGACCCCGCGCACTCCCGAATGCAGCACATCGTCGGCCATCTTGAAGGCGTCGGCAAAGGTCGTGCGCTCGTTGGCGACGCGAAACAGGTTTTGGTTCGGGATGATGATCAGCGTGTCGACGAATTTCTGCAGCTCTTCGATGCCGGCCTCCGCGATCTTCATGCGGTGGCTGCCCTCAAAATGAAACGGCTTGGTCACGACGCCGATCGTCAGAATTCCCGATTCGCGGGCGACGCGGGCGATCACCGGCGCCGCGCCGGTGCCGGTGCCGCCGCCCATGCCGGCGGTGATGAACACCATGTTCGAGGCGCCCATCGCCTCGAGCAGCTCGTCGAGAGCCTCCTCGGCGGCAGCGCGGCCGACATCGGGCCGCGACCCGGCGCCGAGCCCGCGGGTGACGCCGATCCCGAGCTGGATTTTGCGATGCGCCGACGATTGCTGCATCGCCTGCGCGTCGGTGTTGCAGACGACAAATTCGCAACCGATCAAATTCGAGCGGATCATGTTGTTGACGGCGTTTCCCCCGGCGCCGCCGACCCCGACAACCGTGATGCGGGGCTTCATCTCCTGCTCGTCCCTAGGGATGCTGAGATTGATCATGCGTCCTCCACTGCTGCGCAGCTCGATCATGCCCGGACCGGTCCGGGCTTCCCCCTTGTTTGGCCGAAACCGATGTAGCCGTTTTTCTCCCGTGCGAACAGCGGCCCCGCGCGCGACGCCGCGGAATTAGGCTCAGATGTTCTCCTTCAGCCAGTGACCCAGCCGGCCGAACATCCCGCTCGGCGGCCCGGCTGCAAGGCGCCCGGCGCGCGGCGGCTCGGCGCGCTCCGAGACGGCGAAATGCAGCAGCCCGACGGCGGCGGAAAAGGCCGGCCCCGAGGTCGCCTCGGCCAAGCCCGCGACCCGCAGCGGCCGGCCGATGCGCACCTGCTTGTCGAGGATCAACCCGGCGAATTCGCGCACGCCGTGCAATTGCGAGGCGCCGCCGGTCAAGACGACCCGGCGGCCGGCGATCTTGTCGAACCCGCTCGCTTCGAGCCGGTCGCGCACCAGCTCAAAGGTCTCCTCGACACGCGGTGCAATGATGCCGACAAGCAGCGATTTCGGCACGTGGTTGACGTGACCGTCCTCCTCCTCGCCGATCTGCGGCACCGCGATCAGCTCGCGCTCGTCGGTGCTGGCCGAAATCGCGGTGCCGAACAGGGTCTTCATCCGTTCGGCGTGCGCCACCGGGGTCGACAGACCGCGGGCGATGTCGTTGGTGACATGGCCGCCGCCGACCGGAACCGAATCGGCAAAGATCAGATTGCCGTCGAAAAAGACGCCGACCGTGGTCGTGCCGCCGCCCATGTCGATGACGGTGACGCCGAGCCCAACCTCGTCCTCGACGAGGCAAGCAAGTCCGGCGGCATAGGGGCTGACGACGAGCGCCTCGACCTCGAGATGCGAGCGGCCGATCGCGGCGCTGTGGTTGCGCACGCTGGCGCCCTGCGCGGTGACGACGTTCATGTTGACGCCGAGCCGCTCGCCGAACATGCCGCGCGGGTCGCGGATGCCGCGGCTGTCGTCGATCGAAAACCCGACCGGCACCGAGTGGATGATCTGGCGGTCGCCCGGCTCGCGCAGCTGATAGCCCTGGTCGAGCACGCGCTGCAATTCGGCGGCGCCGATCTCGCGCCCGGCAACCCCGATCTCGGCCTTGATGATGCGCGAGGCGGCAAAACCGCCCGACAGGCTGGCGACGACGTGCTGGATCGTCTCCCCGGCCATCTCCTCGGCGGCATGCACGGCGCCCGCGACCGAGCCGCCCGCGGCTTCGAGATCGACGATCGCACCGTTGCGCAGCCCGCGCGAGATTTGATGGCCGATGCCGACGACCTGCGGCCGCTCGGGCTCCACCCGCGCGATAAAGCAGCACACCTTGGTCGTACCGATGTCGAGCGCCGCGACCAAGCTGCCGCGCGGCCGGTGCGCCGGCTTGGGCGGCCGGCGCGGCCGGCCCGGCTTTGTCTTGCCGCGGCCGGCGCTTTTGCGCGCGGCTTTGGGCGCTGCCCGGCGTGCCCGCACCTCTTCGATCGCGGTCATGTGCTTTTCGCCGTTGGGCGTCCTTTCTTGGCTGGCGGTGGTTCCTTTGCCGGCTCCGGGGCCATCCGCACGACCAGCCGATCCGGCAGTCGCATGTCGATCGCCTGCACGTCGCGCTGGAGAATGGCATGGTCGCGCTGCAGACGGGCAAGATCGCCCCAGGCGGCGGCCGCATCCTCCGCCGGCAGCAACACATCGATCGCATTGTCGAGCCGCAGGTTCCAGCGCCGGCCGCCGACATCGACCGCGGCGGTCACCCGCGCCGCGAGAGCAGGCTCGCTCGCCAGCATTGCCAGCAATTCCGCCGCATGCGCCGCCGCGTCCTCGCCGACCACCATCGGCAGCTTCGCAAAGCGGTCGAGACGGGTGACCGGGATCACCGCGCCGCTGCGGTCGATCAGGTCGATCTTGCCGCCATGCTGCCACAGCGCCATCGGCTCGCGCTCGACCAGGCGGACATAGATCGTGTCGGGCAGGCGGCGCTCGATCAACGCCGAGCGGACCCAGGGCAAGCTTTCGAGCTGCTGCTTGGCGCGCTCCGGGTCGACCGCCAGAATCGGCGTGCCGGGGCGGGCGCCGAGGGCGGCGAGGATGGTCTCGCGGTCGGTCGTGGCGCGCCCCTCGACGCGGATGTCGGCGACCCGGAACCCGAGCGCGGCGCTGGCTTCGATCAGGCGCTGCGCGGCGCTGTGCGCAACCGACCCATTCAAGGGCTCGCGCGCGACAAGCACCGCGCCGCCGGCGCCGGCGGCGGCGGCGAGCACGACCGCGATGCTGCCCCACATCACTCCGCGGCGCAGGCGTGCAGTCCAGCGCCGCCGCACCCGCACCCTATCCCTATGGGCGGCGGCGTTCACCCCTCGCATGCGGCGTGCTCCACGATCCACACCACCAGCTCGTCAAAGCCGATGCCGGCGTGGCGGGCAATATCCGGGACGAGCGAAGTCGGGGTCATGCCGGGCTGGGTGTTGACCTCCAGCAGATAGACCCGTCCGTCGCCGTCGGCGGTGTCGTCATAGCGCAGATCGGCGCGGCTGACCCCGCGGCAGCCGAGCGTCAGATGCGCGCGCAAGCCGATCTCCAACGCCTCGTCATAGACCCGCGGCGGGACCGGCGCCGGGACCAGGTGGTCGGAGCCGCCCTCGGCATATTTCGCCGTGTAGTCGTAAAAGCTGCCGCGCGGCACGATCTCGCACACGCCGAGGGCGCGATCGCCCATGACCGCCACCGTCAGCTCGCGACCGGGGATAAAGCGCTCGACCATGATTTCGGCGCCAAACGCCCAGTCCGCTACCTCCTCGCGCCACGAATTGTCGCCGACGCGCACGATGCGCACACCGACGCTCGACCCTTGATTGCTCGGCTTTACGACAAACGGCGCCGGCATCGGGTCTTGCATCGCGAGCTCCCCGGCGCACGAAACGACACCATCGACGACCGGCAGGCCGGCCTCCGCGAACAATATCTTCGCGGTCGGCTTGTGCATCGCCACGGCCGAGGCGAGAACCCCCGAATGGGTGTAGGGGACGCGCAGCATCTCGAACACGGCCTGCAACGTGCCGTCTTCGCCGCCGACCCCGTGCAACGCGTTGAAGATCACGTCCGGGCGCGGGTCGAGCGCTGCCAGCAGGGCCGGCAGGTCGCGGCTGACGTCGATCGCCTTGACCCGATAGCCGTGGTCGACGAGCGCCTTGGCGCATTCGCGCCCGCTCGACAGCGACACCTCGCGCTCCGGCGACCAGCCGCCCATCAGCAATGCGACGGTCTTGTTCATTCCTGATGCCCGCGAGCTTCGCCGAACGTCATCACCGCAACACCCCCTCGGCGACCGGCTCGACCCCGGCAAGCGGCCGCCCGATCCGCCGGATTTCCCATTCGAGGACGACGCCCGAGGTGTCGTAGACCCGGCGCCGCACGTCCTCGCCAAGCCCTTCGAGATCGGCCGCGCTGGCCTCGCCTGTGTTGACGAGAAAGTTCGTGTGCTTGGGCGAGACCATAGCATCGCCGCGCCGCAGCCCGCGGCAGCCGGCGGCGTCGATCAGCCGCCACGCCGAATTGCCGGGCGGGTTGCGGAAGGTCGAGCCGCCGGTGCGGGCGCGGATCGGTTGGCTCGCCTCGCGTGCGGCGCGGATCTCGGCCATGCGGCGCGCCACCGTCTGCGGGTCGCCGCGCTCGCCGCGAAACCACGCCTCGACAAAGACCCAGTCGGGATCGACCGCGCAGTGGCGGTACGAAAACCCCATCGCCGCCGCGGCGACGACACGCTCGCCGCCGGCGCGGTCGACCGCGACCGCTGAGACAACGACGTCCTTGACCTCGCGGCCGTAGGCGCCGGCGTTCATCCGCAGCCCGCCGCCGACCGTCCCCGGGATCCCCGATAGAAACTCGAGCCCGGCGACGCCGGCTTCGGCAGCAAACCGCGCGACGTTCAGATGCAACGCCCCGGCGCCGGCGGCGACGGCGCCATCTTGGACAGCGAGACCGGCAAAGCCGCGCCCGAGGCGGATCACGACACCCGCAACCCCGCCGTCGCGGACGAGGACATTGGCGCCGCCGCCGATCACGACCACCGGCACCGCCGCCGGCAATGAAGCGAGAAAGGCCGCGAGGTCGGCGCGGTCGGCCGGCTCAAACAGCATCTCGGCCGGGCCGCCGACCCCAAACCAGGTATGCCGGCCGATCGGCGCGTGCGCGGTCAGGCGGCCGCGCACGGCGGGCAGCCGGCCGACCCGCGTCGCGTCAGTTGCGGCTGAGAGCACAGCACTCATCCCGCGGCCCGCCGCCGTCCCAGCATCGCCAGATCGCCCGGCAGGCTGTTGGCCCAGCCGGTGATCGAGCCGGCGCCGAGACACACCACGATGTCGCCCGGCAGCGCCAATTCGGCGACCAGCGCCGGCAGCTCGGCGGGACCGGAGAGAGCGCGCGCATTGCGATGCCCGTGCTCGTTGAGGCCGGCGACGAGCGCGTCGCGCGTCACCCCCTCAATCGGCTCTTCGCCGGCGGCGTAAATGTCGGCGACAAGGACAATGTCAGCGTCGTTGAAGCAGGTGCAAAAATCGTCGAACAGATGCGACACGCGGCTGTAGCGGTGCGGCTGAACGACCGCGATGACCTTACCCGACACGATCGCGCGCGCCGCCTTCAGCACCGCCGCAATCTCGACCGGATGGTGGCCGTAATCATCGATGACCGGCACGCCGTTCCACTCGCCGGTCTTGGTAAAGCGCCGCTTGACCCCTTTGAAATTGCGCAATGCGGCGCGCAACGCCTCGTCGCCGAGCCCGAGAGCTTCCGACACCGCCGCCGCCGCCAGCGAATTCTGCACGTTGTGCCGGCCGAACATCGGCAGATACAAATCGCGGATGACCCGCCCGCGCTCCGAGAGCGCATCGGCGATGACGATGTCGTAGCGCGCGCCGTCGCGGCCGAGCCGCAGATCGACGGCGCGAATGTCGGCCTGCGGGCTCACGCCGTAGGTCAGGACGCGGCGGTCGGACAGTTTTGGGATCATCCCCTGCACGACCGGGTGGTCGATGCACAGCGCGGCAAAGCCGTAGAACGGGATGTTGCCGACAAAGGTCTCGAAGGCCTGCCGCAGCGCGTCAAAGCTGCCGTAGAAGTCGAGATGCTCGGGGTCGATGTTGGTGACGACCGCGACCGTCGCCGGCAACCGGGTAAAGGTGCCGTCGCTTTCGTCGGCCTCGACAACCATCCAGTCGCCGGCGCCGAGCCGGGTGTTGGTGCCGTAGGCGTTGATGATGCCGCCGTTGATCACGGTCGGGTCGAGCTGGGCGGTCTCGAGCAGCGCGCCGACCATCGAGGTCGTCGTCGTCTTGCCGTGGGTCCCGGCGACGGCAAGCGACCATTTGAGCCGCATCAGCTCGGCCAGCATCTCGGCGCGCCGCACCACCGGCAGCCGGCGCGCGCGGGCGGCGGCGATTTCGGGGTTGTCGGGGTGGACGGCGGAGGAGATCACGACGACTTCGGCGGCGGCGAGGTTGGCGGCATCGTGGCCGACCGCGACCGGGATGCCGAGATCGATCAGGCGGCGGACATTGGCGCCGTCGGCGAGGTCGCTGCCCTGCACGCGATAGCCGAGATTGTGCAGGACCTCGGCGATGCCGCTCATGCCGATGCCGCCGATGCCGACAAAGTGCAACGGCCCGATCGTCAACGGCAGCGCCCTCATGCCGCGCGCTCCTGCACCGCCGCACCGGGTTCGAGCGCCAGCGCCAGCGCCGCCAGCCGGCGGGCCGCATCGCGCCGGCCGAACGCCGCCGCGCGCCCGGCCATCGCGGTCAGCACGGCGCCGTCCGCCAGCAGCCGTTCGAGATCGGCGGCGAGTGTGTCAGGGCGGAAATCGGCTTGCGCGATGACCCGGCCGCCGCCTGCCGCCGCAAAGGCGCGGGCGTTCGCGGTCTGGTGGTCGTCGGTGGCGTGGGGATACGGGATCAGCAGCCCCGGCCGGCCGACCGCTCCAAGCTCCGCGATTGTGGATGCGCCGGCGCGGCAGATCACCAGATGCGCCCGCGCGAGCCGCTGCGGCACGTCGGCAAAGAAAATTTCTATCTCCGCCGCGATCCCGCTCGTGGCGTAGCTTTCGACGACCGCGGCGACGTCCTCGGGACGGGCCTGCTGGCTGACCCGCAGCCGTCGGCGCCATCCGTGCGGCAAGATCGCCAACGCCGCCGGCACGGCTTCGGCCAGGATGCGGGCGCCCTGACTGCCGCCGAAAACCAGCAGCTCGACCGGCGCGCCGCTCGCCGGCGGAACGTATTCGGCGGCCCCCAGCGCCAGCACCGCCGGCCGGACCGGGTTGCCGGTGTGGACTGCGCGGATGCGGTCGGCCGGGCGCAGGCCGGCGGTTTCCGGAAAGCCGGTGGCGATCCGTCCGGCGCGCGATGCCAACAGGCGGTTGGCGCGGCCGAGGATTGCGTTCTGCTCGTGGATTATCGTCGGCAGCCCAAGCGAGGCTGCCGCCAGCATTGTCGGCACCGAGGGATAGCCGCCAAACCCGATCACCGCCGCCGGCCTCAGCCGCCGCAGCAGGCGGCGGGCATGCACGGTGCCGGCGGCAAGCCCGGCGAGCCCATAGGCGGCGCGAACCGGCCCGCCGCCGAGCCGGCCGGCGCGCACATTGTGAATTTCGACCCCCGGCACCTGCGCGGCAAAGGCGTCGGCCCGCGAATCGCTGAGCAGATGCACCTGCCGGCCATAGCCGACGAGCTCGGCGGCCAGCGCCTGCGCCGGAAACAGATGGCCGCCGGTGCCGCCCGCGGCGAGGACGAACGATCCGTTCACAACGCACTCCCGGCGAGCCGGCGGCGGGTCAGCGCCAGCAGCATCCCCATGCCCAGCCCCAGCGCCAGCATCGACGAGCCGCCATATGACAAAAACGGCAGGGTCATGCCCTTGGTCGGCATCATGTGCAAGGTCGAGGCCATGTTGATGACCGCCTGCAGGCCGAACTGGATCAAGAGCCCGGTCGCCGACAGCAGCACGAACAGGCTGCCCTCCTGCGACAGCCGCGAAAATCCGCGCATCACGACAAAGGCGAACAAGGCGACGACGACGAGACAGACGATCAGCCCGAACTCTTCGCCGGCGACGGCAAAGACAAAGTCGGCATGCGCGTCGGGCAGCACGTATTTGATCGTGCCTTCGCCCGGCCCGCGGCCCCACAGCCCGCCATTGGCAAAGGCTTCGAGCGAACGGTTGACCTGGTAGCTGTCGCCGGCCGCCGGATCGAGAAAATGATCGACCCTCACCCTCACATGCGGCAGGAACGAATAGGCGCCTGCAAGCGCCCCGACCCCGCCCATGCCGAGCAGCGCCACCCAGTAAAGCCGCAAGCCGGCCATGTAGAGCTGGCCGAACCACACCGCGACGACGACCGCCGCCATGCCGATGTCGGGCTGCGCGATCAGCATCGCGACGATCGCCAGCAACAGGACAAGCGCAATCAGGTTGCCGGGAAAGCCGCGCCGCAATTTCTGCTCCGACAGCAGCCATGCGGTGATCACCGCAAAGCACGGCTTGACGAATTCGGAGGGCTGCAACGACAGCAGCGGCAGGTTGATCCAGCGCCGCGCCCCCTTGATCTCGGCGCCGACGACGAGCGTCAGGACCAGCAGCACGAGCCCGACCGCGAAGACCGCGACGGCAATGCGGCGCACCGTGCGCGGCGTCTGCAATGAGACCACCCACATCAGCGCCAGCGTGAAGGGCAAGAGCCCAAGATAGCGGCGGATGAAATGCCCGCCGTCATAGCCGATCCGCTCGGCGACGGCCGGGCTCGCCGCCAGGCACATGACGACGCCAAACCCCATCAGCACGCAGAGTGCGGCAAGGCTCCAGCGGTCGACGGTCCACCACCACCGCGCCACCGGGCTCTGGTCGATGCGCGCGAACCTCATCGGGGGCGGTCCTCGGGCTGCGCACGGGGCGCGCCGAGATGGCCCCGCTTGGCAATTGCAGAGTATATGTTGTTGGGTTTGTCGCGGCTAGCTACTAATTGTGCGATTCTTCCGACTGTCATCGCGCATCACCGCAGCTTCAGGGTGGCGAGACCGGCGATCGCCAGGATCGAGGCGATGATCCAAAAGCGGATCACGATCGTCGGCTCCGCCCAGCCCTTCTGCTCAAAGTGATGATGCAGCGGCGCCATGCGAAACACCCGCCGCCCGGTCATCTTGAAGCTCGCGACCTGGACGATGACCGAAACCGCTTCGAGCACGAACAGCCCGCCGATGATCGCCAGCACCAATTCGTGCTTGGTGACGACGCTGACGGCGCCGAGCGCGCCGCCGATCGCCAACGAGCCGGTGTCGCCCATAAACACCATCGCCGGGGGCGCGTTGAACCACAAAAAACCGAGGCTCGCGCCGACCATCGCACCGCAGAACACGGTCAATTCGCCGGCGCCCGGGACATGGTGAATCTGCAGGTAATTGGCGAAGACCGCATTGCCGACAAGATAGGCGATCAATGCAAAACACCCGGCCGCAATCATGCCCGGCACGATCGCCAGCCCGTCGAGACCGTCGGTCAGGTTGACCGCGTTCGACGCGCCGATGATGACGACAACGGCGAAGGGGATGAACAGGCCGTCGAGCGGGATCAGCACGTTCTTCAAAAACGGCACCGCGAGCGTATTGGCGAGCGGCATCGGGCTGACATGCTCGACCGCGATACAGGCCAGTGCCGCGACCCCGACCTCCAGCACGATCTTGGTCTGCCCGGCGAGCCCGCGATGCGAATTGCTGGTCAACTTTTTATAGTCGTCAAAAAACCCGATCAGCCCAAAGCCGACCGTGACCAGCAGCACGACCCAGACATAAGGGTTGGTCAAATCCGCCCACAGCAGGGTCGCGACCGTCAGCGCCAGCAGGATCAGGAAGCCGCCCATCGTCGGCGTTCCCTTTTTGCGCACCAGATGACCGGCGGGGCCGTCGAGGCGGATCGGCTGCCCGTTGGTCTGCTTTGAGCGCAGCCAGGCGATGATCGGCCGGCCAAAGACAAAGCTGATCAGCAGCGCGGTGACGACCGCTCCGCCCGAGCGAAACGTGATGTAGCGGAACAGGTTGAACAGCTGAAC
The DNA here is from genome assembly GCA_963712825.1 of uncultured Alphaproteobacteria bacterium. GTDB lineage: Bacteria > Pseudomonadota > Alphaproteobacteria > ATCC43930 > CGMCC-115725 > AP-15. Next base: position 147,229 of record CAVQJP010000016.1, on the reverse strand, counting down.
ATGGTCCGCCAACGGGAACAGCAGCGCGTAGAGCATAAGATCAGGTCTTTTTGTACTGTGCCGATTCGGCAAGCAAACGTGCGACGACGCAGCCCATGCGCACGCCGTAGGAGCCTTTGACCGTTACCACGTCGCCAGGACCAAGAAAGCTTGACACCGCAGGGACGGCCGCTTCGGCCGACGCCCACAAGCCGCCCCGGAGCGGCTCCGGCAGTGCTGCGTGCAGCGCCGCCATTGCCGTCCCGACCAGAAAAACCCGGTCCACTTCGGCGGCGATGATCGGCTCGGCCAATCCACGATGCAGGCCTTCGGCGGCGCCGCCGAGCTCGAGCATGTCGCCGAGCACCGCGACCCGCCGGGCGCCGGCCGCCGGCGTGGCGGCGCCGAGCACGGCGAGTGCCGCCCGCATTGCCGCCGGGCTCGCATTGTAGCTCTCGTCGATCAGGGTCAGGGCGCCGCCGCGCCACGGCAATTCATGGCGCCGCCCGCGCCCCGGCAATCCATCGAACGCCGCCAGTGCCGCGGCGGCGCGGTGCGGGTCGAGGCCGGCGGCAACGGCGGCGCCGAGCACGGCGAGCGCGTTCATGACCCAGTGCCGGCCGGGGACGTTCAGGCGAAAGCGCAGCACCTCGCCCTCGGCCACGGCCGTTATAGTGCTGCCGCGCGGCTCCAATACGCACTCGACGAGCCGCACCGAGGCCTGCGGGTCGGCGCCAAAGCCGATGATTTTGGCTGCGCCCGCTTTCCTTGCCGCCGCCGCGAGCCGCGCGAAATGCGGGTTGTCGCGATTGAGAACCGCGATCCCGCCGGGCTCGAACCCGAGAAAGATTTCGGCCTTGGCGTCGGCGATCTCCTCGACCGAGCGGAAAAAACCGAGATGAGCCGGCTCGACCGTGGTGACGACGGCGACATGCGGCCGCGCCAGCCGGGTCAGCGCCGCAATCTCGCCGGGGTGGTTCATGCCGAGCTCGAACACCCCATAGAGAGCGTCCGGCGGCAGCCGTGCCAATGACAGCGGCACGCCCCAATGGTTGTTGAGGCTGGCGGCGGACGCAAACACCGCACCGCCGGTGCCGAGCGCCAGCCGCAACGCTTCCTTGGTGCCGGTCTTGCCGACGCTGCCGGTTACCGCGACGACGCGCGCGACGCTGCGGGCGCGGGCCAACCGGCCGAGCGCCGCCAATCCGTCGAGCGTGTCGCCGACCCGCAGCAGCGGCGCGTTTGCCGGCATGTCGGGGACGTCGCGGTCGACCATCGCTGCCGCGGCGCCGCATTCGAGCGCCGTCGCGACGAAATCGTGGCCGTCGTGATTAGGGCCGTGCAGCGCGACAAAAAGATCGCCCGGCACCAGGCTGCGGCTGTCGATCGACACCCCGGCAGCAGCCCAGTCGGCAGTGCCGGCGCCGCCCGTCGCGCGCACCGCGTCGGCGGCGGTCCACAACGGCGTCACGAGCCGCTCCACGGCATTGCGCGCGGCCACCGCGCCGCGATCTCGCGGGCGATCTCGGCGTCGTCGAACGGCAACGTTTCGCTGCCGACGATCTGTCCGGTTTCGTGACCCTTTCCGGCGATGACCAGCAGATCGCCCGGACCGAGCTCGCCGATTGCGGTCTCGATGGCGCGGCGGCGGTCGCCGATATCGACGGCACCCGCAGCGGCGGCGAGGATCGCGCGGCGGATCGCGGCCGGGTCCTCGCCGCGCGGATTGTCGTCGGTCACATAGACGCGGTCGGCGGCTGCGACGGCGGCGGCGCCCATCAACGCGCGCTTACCCGGATCGCGGTCGCCGCCCGCGCCGAACAGCACCGCGAGCCCGCCCCGCGTGTGCGGGCGCAACGCCGCCAGCACCGTCGCGAGCGCATCCGGGGTGTGCGCGTAATCGACGACGATGCCGCCGCCGTCTTCGCCCTCGGCGACGAATTGCAGCCGGCCCGGAACCCCGGTCAGCCGGAGGAGCGCCGCGATCCCGGTCTCCGCCGTGATCCCGGTGGCGATCGCCAGACCGAGCGCGGCGAGCGCGTTCATCGCCTGGAACTGGCCGAGCAACGGCAGGAAAAACCGATGCCGCCGCCCAAAAATCTCGATCGCGAGATCCTGGCCGCGGCCGCAGGGCCGCGCCTCGCCGAGCCGCAGCTCGGCGGCCGCATCGGCGCCGTAGGCGAGCACCCGGTGACCGCGCTCGCGGCACAGCGTCGAGAGCCGCGGGAATTCGCCGCTGTCGCGGTTCAGCACCGCCGAGCCGCCCGGCGTCAGCAGCACGCCAAACAGACGCTCCTTGGCGGCGCGGTATTCCGCCATGTCGCGATGGTAGTCGAGGTGGTCGCGCGTCAGATTGGTGAACGCGGCGGCCGCGGGCGCCAACCCGTCGAGGCGGTGCTGGGCGAGCCCGTGGCTCGACGCCTCGATCGCGACATGCTCGACCCCGCCTGCGGCAAGTCCCGCGAGGTCGCGATGCAGCGCCGCCGGGTCGGGGGTCGTCAACGCCCCGGCGCGCCGCCCGGACGGCGTCACCAGCCCGAGGGTGCCGAGGCTCGCCGCGGGATGGCCGGCGGCCATCCAGATTTCGCGGGTGAAATGCGCGACCGAGGTCTTGCCGTTGGTGCCGGTGACCGCGGCAATGACGCGCGGCTGCCGCCGGTAAAACCGCGCCGCCAACAGCGCCAGCCGGCGCCGCGGGTTGGGGTCGGCGACGATCGCGACCTTTCGGCGCGCTTCGGGCGACAGATCGAGCGCCGCCGCGTCGTCGGTCAGGATTGCCGCCGCCCCGCGCGCCGCCGCCTCGCCGGCAAAGCGCCGGCCGTCATGCCGGGCACCGCAGAGAGCCGCAAACAAAAAGCCGGGGCGCACCGCCCGCGAGTTGGCGGTGACGCCGGCGATCTCGGGATCGCGCGTCGGCCAGCCGGTTTGGGGCGGGTCGCCGGCCCCGATCAGCTCAGTAAGCTTCAACCCGCCTGCCCTGCATGCTCTCGGGTGTCAGTGCCTGAACAATTTCAGGCGAGGATTCGTCCACCGGCTGCACCCCAAGTAGGGGGGCGATGCGCACGATCGTGCGGCCCGACTGCCGGGGCCGCGGTCCAGCCGGCGGTCGCGTAGCCGTGGCTCGCCTTGTTCGGGTGCGGCTCGTCGACCATGACCAGCACCAGGTATTTGGGAGCGGTCATCGGGAACACGCCGAGAAAGCTCGACAGCAATTTGCGCTCGGCATAGTGCCGGCCCTCGACCTTGTCGGCGGTGCCGGTCTTGCCGCCGACGACGTATCCGGGCGCGTCGACCATCTCGCCGGTGCCGTACATGACGACCATCCGCAGCAGCTTGCGCATGTGGTCCGAGGTTTCGGGCGAAATCACCCGGACCCCGTCGGGGGCGCCGCCCGGCGGCAATTTGAGCAGGGTCGCCGGGCGCAGGATGCCGCCATTGACCAATGCGCACCCGGCGGTGGCGATCTGCAGCGGGGTCTCGGAGATGCCGTGGCCAAAACCGATCGTCATGACGTTGACCTCGCGCCACTTCGCCGGGAAGTGCGGCTTGCCGATCTCCTTCAATTCGAAGGTCGGGGACGACAGCAGCCCGAACCGCCGCAGGTATTCCTGCTGCCGGTCGCCGCCGACGGCAAGCGCGATCTTGGCCTCGCCGATATTTGACGAATACATCAGGATTTCGGGGACGGTGAGCCAGCGATGCTTGCCGTGATAGTCGGAAATCGTAAACCGCCCGATATGGATCGGATAGGTCGCGTCGAAGCGGCCGGTCATCGTGGTCGCCCCCGAATCAAGACCCATCGCCGTCGTGAAAATCTTGAACACCGAGCCGATTTCGTAGTCGCCGAGGGTCACCCGGTTGAACATGCGCTCGGCGATCGTCCATTCCGGATGACTGGGATCGAGGGTGTCGGGATGGCTCGGGTCGAAATCGGGCAGCGACACCATCGCCAGCACTTCGCCGGTGTTGACGTTCATGATCAAGCCGGCGCCGCCCTTGGCGGTGAAGTCGTCGACGACGCGCTGCAATTCCTCGTGAAGCACATACTGCAGCCGCATGTCGATCGACAGCTGCATCGGGTCGCGCCGGCCGCGCAGGCTGGCGTCGAGCCCGCGTTCGATGCCGGCCTCGCCATTGTCGTCGATCCCGGTATAGCCGACGGCATGCGAGAACAGCGCGCCATAGGGGTAGACGCGGCGCTCCTCGTGCTGAAATCCCAGGCCCGGCACGCCGAGCTGGTTGACGGCATACTCCTGGTCGGGGGTCAGGTGGCGCTTGATCCAGATAAAGCCCTTGCCCGAGGTCAGCTTGGCGAGGAGCGCCGCGCGATCGAGGCCGGGCAACACACCGACGAGCTTTTGCGCCGCGTCGGCGGCATCGACGATCTGGCGCGGATTGGCGTAGAGCGACGGGCTGTCGAGTGTGGCCGCCAGCAATTTGCCGTGCCGGTCGACGATGTCGGCGCGCGTCGGCGGCGGCGGCGCCACCGGCTCGAACCGGGCGATGCGCGGCACCGTGACGACGCCCGGCAGCAACGTGACCTGGGCCAGGCGGACGGCGATTACGGCAAAGGCGGCAATGAAAGCGATGCTGACGACCAGGAGCCGAGGGCGGCAGCCGTCAAGCGCCCGCTTTGCCGGACCGTCGGGGACGACGGGGACGCAGGGCGGCGGCTTGAAATGCCGCGGCCGGCACGGGTTGTCGTCGAATTGAAAGGCGGCGCTCATCACCGGCTCTCCGTGACCTGGGCAATCAGGGCGTCGAGCGACGCCGGCCGGTGCAGCACAGCGGTCCGCACCGTCGCTTTGACCGCGAGAGGCCTGACCGCCGCCGGCCTGACCGCGGGTGCGGCGCCACGGGTGTCGAGCGCCATCCTGACGACCGGATGCGGGCTCGATGCCGGCGGGCCGGCCAGCGGCGCCGCGGTCTCGGCGGCCCGGCTCGGCGCCACGACGGCGCTGACCGGCACGACGCCGTCCTCGATCGGCGCCGCCCCGTCGTCGAGTGCCGCGGCATCGGTCGCGGGCGTCGCGACTGCCGCCGGGCCGGTCGCCGCGACGGTCTCGACCGGCAACGGCGGCGGTGGCGGCGGGACCGGACGCATCGGCAGGTCGGCGACAGTGGCGCGCAATTGCTTGGTCGCGATCGGCGTCAGCGACAAGAACCGCTGGTTCATTTGCGCGAGCGCGTCGGGCCGGTTCAGATAGGCCCATTCGGCGTCGAGCACGCGGATGTCGCGCCCGGTGTCGTCGGCCTGCTTTTCGGTATGGGCAAGCTGGTCGGCGAGGCTCTGCACCTCGTACTTGACCGCGAACATCGCAAATCCCGCGGTCGACACCACGACCAGCCAGAACAACGTCGAGAGCCTGATCATGCGGCCCACATTTCTCGCCGGTGATACTCCGGCGGCCATGGTTGCGCTGCGGTACGTTCGGCGGCGCGCAGCCGCGCCGAGCGGGCGCGCGGGTTGCGGCCGACCTCTTCCGGACCAGGCCGGAGCGGACGCCGGTGCAGCAGCCGGAAGCTCGGCGCTGGGGTGTCGGGCGGCGGCGGCTCGTGACGCGAGGCGCGCGGTGCGGCATCGCTGCGCTGCCGCAGGAAATCCTTGACCCGCCGGTCTTCGAGCGAGTGGAACGACACGACGGCGAGCCGGCCTCCGGGCGTCAGCAGCCGCTCGGCGGCGCCGAGCCCGCGCTCGAGCTCGCCGAACTCGTCGTTGACGGCGATGCGCAGCGCCTGAAACGTGCGGGTCGCCGGATCGAGCCCGGGCTCGGCTTTCGGCACCGCCGCGCGCACGATCCGGGCAAGCTCGAGGGTTCGCCGCAGCGGCCGGCGCTGGCGCTCGGCGACAATCGCGCGGGCGACCCGCCGCGCGAACCGCTCTTCGCCGAAGTCGCGGATCAGCCGCGCCAGCTCTTCCTCGGAGCGGGTCCCGAGCAGGTCGGCGGCACTCTCCCCGGCCCCGCTCATCCGCATGTCGAGCGGCCCGTCAAGGCGAAACGAAAACCCGCGCTCGGGGGTGTCGATCTGCTCGGATGAAACACCGAGGTCGAGCGCGATCCCGGCGACCGGTTGCGGCGGCATTTCGGCCAGCAGCCGGTCCATGTCGCCAAAGCTGCCCTCGACGATCTCGAGCCGTCGGTCGGCCTGTGCCAATTCGCGGCCGCGCCGCACCGCGTCGGGATCGCGGTCGATCGCCACCACCCGGCAGGCGGCGGCGGCAAGCAGGGCCCGGCTGTAGCCGCCCGCGCCAAAGGTTCCGTCGACATAGAGTGCGCCGTCGCGCGGCGCGAGCGCGGCGACGACCTCGTCGGCCATGACCGGCACATGCGCCGGCACGTCACCCGCCCGGACGGGTTTCGCGCAGGGCGGCGCGGCAGGCCCATCGCGCGGACAAGGCGTGAACGGCGTCGCCGAGAATCCGCTCATTCACGGCACCCCTCGGGCGGACGCGAAAGCGCCGGGATGCGGGTGTTCTGCTGGCGCGCCCGCTCGCGCAAATTGGCCGCGTGCTCGGCATAGCGCGCCGGCTCCCACAGCTGGAAATTCCGCCCGACGCCGACAAACGCAACGCTCTCGCCGATCGCGGCATGCTGCGCGAGCTCGGGCGGCAGGGCAATGCGGCCCTCGGGGTCGAACGGCAGCTCGCGCGCCGAGCCGAACAAGACTTCCAAATTCTCGTGCTCGTCGGAAAACTTGTCGAGCGTGTCGAGCCGGCTGGCGATCTCCTCCATCCAGTCGATGCTGTTGGCTTCGAGGGCCGGATACTTGTAGGACGGATAGACGACGATACCCGGAAAGCGCTGGGCCGAGAGAGCGTTGCGAAAGGTCGCCGGCACTGAAACTCGCCCCTTGCGGTCGACCTTGTTCACATAAGTGGACAGAAACATGCCACTTCATCCCCCAACGCTCGCCCACGGACGCTCGGCAAGGGGCGCCCGATGGGTGCTGCCGAAGTTCCCCCCATCGGCCGCACCCGTCCATGGGTGAACATGGGGTAGCATGGGAAAAAATGGGTGTCAACAACTCTCTGGAAATAAAACTTGCAATTTTATGGATTGCGGTCGCCGGCCGATCCGCTCCATCATTTCGCCGACGGCGCGGCGCCTGCGACAGGCCGGATGGAGACTGTCTCATCGTGAAGGGCGAGGCAGCGCGCCGCAGCCCACCCGGGCGCGGAGCGGGATCGATGGCCGGCAGGTTTGACGCATCGGGCCGCCGCGCAGCGCGGGGTCGGCATGCGGGCGGACCGTGCGGCCGCTCGCCGTTTTTGCGGAATGTGATTGGTTCCCGGTCGCCGCCATGCGCGGACGGGCGCCGCTCGCCTCTGAGCGCAGGGACGGCCCGGCTCGGCATCGGACGGCTAGCGCAGCGCGGTGACGTCGCGGCTCGGCAGGCGCGGCGCCATTTCGATCGTCCCTTGGCCGACCACCAATTTGCAATGGTCGTAGATCGCGATCCGCGCCGCCTCGGTTCGATTGTTGCCGTAAAGGCCGGTTTCGACCAGGCGATCGAGATACCACACGGTCTGAGCATTGACCGACAGGGTGATCTGCTCGGACTTCAACGGGTTCGCTTCTCTCGCCATGATGGCCGCCATTGGGAAAGAATGGCAAAAGAATGCCATAACCATGGCAAGACCCGCCAGCAGAATTTTAGCCGGGCGACCGAAAAACCGACCCTTGTCGCTTTTTTTTTGCGCCGATCGGCGCGCTGCGGCCGCGGCCGATTGCTGAGCTGGCTCACCCGAGGTCCATGTGGAATGTGAAACGGGCGACCCTCGGGGATCGCCCGCTTCATCCCCCCAACGCGCAGCGCACCAGCCGCCGGATGCCCGCGGGGTTCGCGTCCGCCCCGCGCCGCGGGCCGCGACGATCCCGGCGTCCCACTGCACAAAGAGAGCCTAGCGGCCCCGATGCCGCAGACAATTGCTAAATCGGGAACTCACAGGGTTCTCCCCCGGAAACTGCGGTTATTCCGGTTTGATCCGCCGAACCATCCACCGCCGAGCGATCGGCCGGGACACCGCCGAACCGCCGCCGCCGGCCGCGCCGTTTCGCTCGAAACGCCAGACGGCGTGTAAGCCGGGTTCTGTACCGCCCCTGGGCAGCCGAGCGGCTCACCCTGGAGACGGTGACGGCCATTCCTCTGGGACGCCCGTCGCCGGGCGTCTCGTGCGACCGACCCGAGCGGCGGCGCGAAGGCCCGCCCGACGCCGCCGGATCCGGATCGCTCCGGGCGGCGGCGTCTGCCGCTCCTACTTGGTCTTGCTCCCGGTGGGGTTTTCCGTGCCGCCACCGTTGCCGGCGGCGCGGTGCGCTCTTACCGCACCGTTTCACCCTTGCCGCCCGCCCGGTCGCCCGGTCGGGCTCGGCGGTGTGCTTTCTGTGGCACTGTCCCTGGGGTCGCCCCCGCCGGGCGTTACCCGGCACCGTACCTCCGTGGAGCCCGGACTTTCCTCTCCCCGCCGTGGCGAAGAGCGGCCGTCCCGCCGTCTGGCAGCCCTGATCTGGGCAAATCCGGCGCGTTTGTCAAAGCCCGATCATCGCAGCCCGCCTTTAGGGCGTCATCGTGACGCCGACCGCGGCGGCGAATTCGCGTTTGACATTGCCGCCAAACAGCGGGTTGACGAGCTGCGTCGTGCTGCCGGAGACCGCGTCGACCGCGGTCGCGCAGGCCATGTAGGGCGAGATCAAGGTGTTGTGGGCGGCGTGGCGCGACGCGATCACCAAGCAAGTCGGCGCCACTTCGAGGTCCATCGCGTCGATCGTGTTGGCAAAGCTGTAGCCGTTTTCAATCAGCAGCCCGGCGCCGCCCCTGGCGTTGGCCGAGCCGGCCCCGCCGATATGGGTGATCTGGGTCTGCTCGAGCGCGATCCCGGCGGCACCCCCGGCGGTGTCGGCAACCGCGAATATTTGCGAGCTCAGCACGTAGTTGAGCTGCAGCCCGCCGGCCCGCGGCCCGGCATTGGCGTTGTTGACGACGAGATGGTCGATCTTGATCGAATTGTGCGCATCGGAAAAGTCGCGCTCGCCGATGACGACGGCATAGTTGTCGGTGTCGGCGTTGACAAACAGCGTCCCCTGCTCGTTCAGGTAGAAACAACCTTTAGGCGAATGCGGGTTTCCGCCCGAGCACACGATTTCGAGCACCGGCTCGGCGGCGATCGACTTGCCGTTGATGATCGCCCCCATCGAGATCAGGCGAAAACCGGTGTCGGCGCGCTCCCGATAGTCGATCGAGAGCGTGTGGGTGATCCTGAAGGTGCCGTGGGGCAGAAACAGCGGCTCGTCGGCCGCGAGCGCCGCGGCGAGCGCGCGGTCGAGTGCGGCGGTGTCGTCGGCGACACCGTTGCCGGCCGCCCCATAGCAGCGCACGTCGATCCACGAGGCGGCGGGGCAGGCGGGCGCGCCGACCGAAGCCGGGCCGGCGCCGGCGCGGGCCGGAGCCGCCGGCATCGACAGCGTGGCGAACATAACAAGTACGACGCGAACGAGGCTGAACCGATGGTGTGTCATGCTGTATCCTTTGGCCGCAAGCGCGGTGGCGCTATCGGGGAATGGTCAACGATTAACCCTAACTAGACGTGCACAATATCACTCATTACGTGTCTTTCAAATAGAAAATTCACCAAAATCAGGCGCGGAACACGTCAAACGCGTCGGGGCGCCAAAAGCCGCCTCAGCCGCGATCCTGGATCGCCCGCCGGACCGCAGGGCTCGACGGCCATCCGTTCGCCTGCCCCCCACCATCTCTCCCTTGCGGCCGCGCGCTGTCGTTCCGACAAGGCGGCGCCACCATCTTTTTCGACGCGATGCGCAGGCCAGCCCTTCGGCTGACGCAACGGGTTGCGCATTGTCCCGGGGCATCGGCATGCAATAAAAACAGGCTTTTGCCCAAGACGGAGGCACGGTTTGGATCAAGCTCCGGCGCAGCTGCACCGGCCCGCGGTGGTGGTCCCGCGCCGCGGCATGGTGTTGGCGGCGGCGCTGATCGCGACGTTTATGGCGGCGGTGGAAAGCAGCATCATCGCCACCGCGATGCCGACGATCGTCGGCGACCTCGGCGGGTTTCGCCTGTTCAGCTGGGTGTTCGCTGCCTATCTGCTGACGATGGCGGTGACCGTGCCGATCTACGGCAGGCTTGCCGACCTCTACGGCCGCAAGCGCATCTTTTTTGTCGGCACCGGCATCTTTCTGGTCGGCACGACATTGTGCGGTCTCGCCCGCAGCATGATCGTGCTGGTGGTGTTTCGCGCCGTGCAGGGGATCGGCGCCGGCGCCATCCAGCCGATCGCCAGCACCGTCATCGGCGACATCTACACGCCGGCCGAGCGGGCGCGGGTCCAGGGCTACATGTCGAGCGTGTTCGGCGTTTCGGCGGTAATCGGCCCGGCGCTCGGCGCTTTTGTGGTCGAGCACGGGCACTGGGCCCTGGTGTTCTGGGTCAACCTGCCGATCGGTGCCGTCAGCATCGCGATGTTCGCTGTCTATCTGCCCGAGCGGGTCGAGCGGCGGCCGCACCGCATCGACTATTTGGGCGCCGTCCTGTTGATCGTCGGCGTCGGCGCGCCGATGCTGGCGCTGGTGCAGGCGCGCAGCCTCGACCGCGCCGGTCTTGCCTCGCTGGTCGGGCTCGGCCTCGCCGCGCTCGCCGCTCTGGGCGTGCACGAGGCGCGCGCCCCCGAGCCGATGGTGCCGTTTCGGCTGTGGCGCAACCGGGTCATAGCGCTCGCCAATTTCGGCATCTTTGGCACCGGGTCGACGATGATGGCGGTCAGCGCCTTTCTGCCGACCTATGTGCAGGGGGTGATGGGCCGCAGCCCCGGAACCGCCGGGCTGGTGCTGGGCAGCATGTCGGTCAGCTGGATGTTCTCCTCGTTCGCGGCCGGCCGGCTGATGATCCGGACCTCCTATCGCCTGGCCGCGGCCCTCGGCGCCGTGGCGCTGGTCGCGGGTGCGGCGATGCTGACGCAGTTGCAGCCATCGAGCGCCGTCGCCTGGGCGGCGGCCGGGTCCTTGGTCATGGGCCTCGGCATGGGCGCCTGCAACACCGCGTTTCTGGTCTCGATCCAGGCGAGCGTCGGGTGGAGCGAACGCGGCGTCGCCACCGGCGCCAACATGTTCATGCGCATGATCGGGCAGTCGTTTGGCGCGGCACTCGGGGGCGCCATCCTCAATTTCGGCGTCTTCCGGCGCGTGCCCGACGCCGCCGACGCGGTCAACCGGCTGCTGGAGCCGGCATTGCGGCGGAGCCTCGGCGCCGATGAAATCGCCCGGCTGAGCGACGCGGTCGGCAGCTCGTTGCATGAAGTCTACCTGATCGCCACCGTGATCGCCGCGTTGACCTTTGTCGTCGCGCTGAGCTTTCCGGCAGGGCTCAGCCCATTGCGCCCGGCGGCCCCGGCGACACGTTGAGCCATTGCCGGGTTGGCCTATAATCGCGCCACACGCAACGGAGGATCAGGCGATGTCGGTCATGCTCGGGACGGACGGCTTTCGCTACGAGGTCGTCGACGATTGGGCGAAACTGCCGGACGGGTGGAAATGGGACGCCGACGTCGCCGCGGTCGGGGTCGACCGCCACGACAACGTCTACGCCTTCAGCCGCGGCGCCCACCCGATGATCGTCTTTGACCGCAACGGCAATTTCCTGCGCTCGTGGGGGGAGGGCGTCTTCCACCGCCCGCACGGGGTCCACGCGGCGCCCGACGGAACCCTCTTTCTGACCGATGACGGCGACCACACGGTGCGGCAATGCACTCTTGAGGGGCGGGTGCTCCTGACCCTCGGCATTGCCGGCAAGCCCGCCTCCTATATGAGCGGCGAGCCGTTTCACCGCTGCACCCACACCGCCTTGTCGCCGCAGGGCGACATCTACGTGTCGGACGGCTACGGCAATTCGCGCGTCCACAAATATGCGCCTGACGGCCGCTTGCTGACGTCGTGGGGCGAGCCCGGCACCGATCCCGGCCACTTCAACATTCCGCACAACATCTGCTGCGACCCCGATGGCTGGGTCTACGTCGCCGACCGCGAAAACCACCGCATCCAGGTGTTCGACGGCAACGGCAAGTACGAGGCCCAGTGGAACAACATGCACCGCCCCTCCGGGCTCTACATGGAGAGCGGGACCCGCACGCCGCGCTTTTACGTCGGCGAGATCGGCGGCGGCATGGGGGTCAATTACGACCATCCGGGGATCGGGCCGCGGGTCAGCATCTATTCGCATGAGGGCGAGATGCTGGCCCGGCTCGGGACCCGCCCGGCCGGTCTCGAGCCCGGCCAGTTCATGTCGCCGCACGGGCTCGCCGTCGACTTGCGCGGCGACATCTATGTCGGCGAGGTGTCGTTCACCAACTGGGGCAACCGCTACAAGGGCGAAGGCTTCCCACCCGGCCTGCGCGCCCTGCAAAAGCTCGCCAAGATAGGCTGATACTCCCTCGCTCCCGTTAAGCTTTTGGTCATCCCGAGAGCCTGCGAGCTGGCAACGACGCCGCCGCAGCCCGATCCAGATCGGCTGCCGTCATCCATTCTCGGCAAGGACGGTGCCGGCGAAATGTAGCGAGCCGCAAATCAGGATAAGGGCGGGCGCGGGGTCGGCAGCGGTGATCGCGGTCACGGCGGCGGCGACCGAGGACGATTCCTCGGCGGGGAGACCAACCGCGCGCGCGGCCGCCGCAATTGCGCCCGACGGGAGCGGGTTTTGCTCGCCGGGGATCGTGACCGCCCAGAGGGCGCCGGCATGCGGGGCGAGCGGCGCCAGAAAGCCGGCGGCGTCCTTGGTGTTGAGCATGCCGACGACGAGATAGAGCCGGCGGTCCGCCCAGGCTGAGACCGCCGCCGCCAACACCTCTCCGGCGCCGGGATTGTGACCGCCGTCGAGCCACAGCTCCCAGCCTTTGGGCAATGCCTCGACCAGCGGACCGCGGGTCAGCCGCTGCAGCCGCGCCGGCCATTCGATGTGGCGCAGCCCGTGCGCGATCGTCGCCGCGGCGATCGGCAGATCCGGCAACTGCTCGAGGCAGGCAATCGCGGTGCCGGCGTTGACGATCTGGTGCGCGCCCAACAGCGACGGGCGCGGGAGATCGAGCTGCCAGCGCGGGCCCTGATAGCGCATGCCGTCGTGATCCGCCTCGCACCGCCATTCGCGGTCGAAGCGCAGCAGCGGGGCGCCGATCTCGCCGGCGCGGGCGTCGAAAACCCTGGCTGCCTCGGGCGGCTGCGGACCGATCACCGCCGGCGAGCCGGGCTTGATGATGCCGGCCTTCTCGCCGGCGATCGCTGCGATCGTGTCGCCGAGAAAGCCCTGGTGGTCGAGCGAAATCGGGGTGATCGCGGTCGCCGCCGGGCGGCGGACGACGTTGGTCGCGTCGAGCCGGCCGCCGAGCCCGGTTTCGAGCAGCACGTAGTCGGCCGGGGTGCGGGCAAAGGCGAGCAGCGCCGCCGCGGTCGTGATCTCGAAATAGGTGATCGGCGCACCGCGGTTGGCGCGCTCGCATTCCTCGAGCAGATCGACGAGCCGCTGTTCCTCGATCAGCTTGCCGGCGAGACGGATGCGCTCGTGAAAGCGCACCAGATGCGGCGAGGTGTAGGCGTGGACGCTCCAGCCGCCGGCTTCGAGGCAGGCGCGCAGGGTCGCGAGGGTCGACCCCTTGCCGTTGGTGCCGGCGATGTGGACGACCGGCGGCAACCGGTCCTGCGGGTTGCCGAGGGCGGCGAGCAGCCCCTCGACGCGGCCGAGCGACAGGTCGATCAGCTTTGGGTGCAGGTGCCAGAGGCGCTCCAGCACGATGTCGCTGGTCGGTGCGGTCATGCGGTTGCCGGCTCGGGTTGTGCCAGCGCCGGCAATGCGGCCGGCAGCGGCTGGCGCAGCAGCCCGAGCAACCGGCCGATCGTCGCCCGCAGCTCCCCGCGCGGCACGACGAGATCGATCATGCCGCGATCGAGCAAATATTCGGCGCGCTGGAACCCCTCCGGCAATTTCTCGCGGATCGTCTCCTCGATGACCCGCGCGCCGGCAAAGCCGATCACAGCACCAGGCTCGGCCAAGGTGATGTCTCCGACCATCGCGAACGAGGCCGAGACGCCGCCCGTCGTCGGGTCGGTCAACAGCACGATGTAAGGCAGGCCGGCCTCCTTGACCATGTCGGCGGCGATGACCGTGCGCGGCATCTGCACCAGCGACAGCACGCCTTCCTGCATGCGCGCACCGCCCGAGGCCGGGACCACGACCAGTGCCGCCTCCTGCAGCACCGCGAGCCGGGCCGCGGCCACGATCGCCTCGCCTGCGGCAGTCCCCATCGACCCGCCCATAAACCCGAATTCAAACGCCGCGACGACCGCGGCATGCCCGCCGATCCGGCCATGGGCGACGACCACCGCCTCACTCCCGGGACCGTGCGCCGCCTGCGCCTCTTTGAGCCGCTCGGTGTAGCGGCGGCGATCGCGGAAGCGCAGCGGGTCGGCGCTCGTCTTCGGCAATTCGATGCGCGAGAACGCGCCGTCGTCAAACAGGATCTGCAGTCGCCGCACCGCGCCGATGCGCAGATGGTGGCCGCAATTGCGGCACACGTCGAGATTGGCCTCGAGCTCGCGGTGAAACAGCATCTGCTCGCAGCCCGGACACTTTTTCCACAGACTGTCCGGCACGTCCTTTTTGCTGACGACGGCGCGAATCTTGGGCAGAACAAAATTGGTGAGCCAGCTCATGCGGTGACGCCACGAGAATTACCGGCCGAGATTGGGGCGAAGCGCCGACGGCTGCAAGTGGCGAGGCGGCAGAGATGCGATTGTCTTCGAAAAGCACGCGTTCTTTGTGCGTTCGTCGGATCGGACGAGCGTATGGCAAAATAGGGGAAGAGGGACATGCGCGGTCTGACACTGCGAGCCCGATCCGGCTTTGGCGACGGGCAGCCCGCAGCCGCACCGGCATCTCCCGCCGCCGCATTTTCGTCCTCCGCGGGAATGATCGAGAACCCGCGGGCCGCGAGCCGCGGCGCCGGCGCCATCCTGTCCCTTGGCGTCCTTGCGATTGCCGCTGCCGCGACGGTTGTCGCGTTCTTTGGCATCGGATTTTCGCTGCTGATCGAGCACCCGGCCCAGAGCTACCGATTGCCATTGGCGACGGCGACGGTCGCGCGCGCGCCACCTGCGCCCCGGATTCCGCCTGCCGAACCCAAGCCAAACCGAGCCGCCGTGGTCGGCGGCACACCGGCGCCCTCGCCCAAGCCGCCCAAACCGGTCGAACTGGTGCAGCAGGCGCGCTCCGGACCGGCAGCAGCCGCGGCCATACCGGGTCCCGGTCCTGATCCCGCCGTGGCGAAGCCGGCCGGAGAAGCCGCGGCGGCCGCCGGGCTTGCCCCGTCTTCCCAGGCGCCGCGCGCCGAGGCCAACGGGGCAAGCCCGGCGCGGCAGGCAGCAGCGCCAAAACCGCCGCCGGCAGCCCTCGCCCCGGCCGCAAACGGCATCCCCGCCGAGCCCCGGCCGGCGACGAGCCTGCGGTTGCCGACGACCGAGCTCAACACGCTGCTGACCCAGGGCGACGCGGCGTTTCGCGAAGGGGACCTGACCTCGGCGCGGCTTTACTATCTGCGCGCTTTCGGGGCCGGTGACGGGCGGGGAGCCCTGGGCATCGGGGCGAGCTACGATCCCCTCTTCCTGCGCCGCTTCCATTTGTGGACGCAGCATCCCGATTTGGCCGAGGCAAGGGCCTGGTATGTCCGCGCCCATGACCTCGGCTCGACCGAGGCCGAGAGCCGCCTCGACCGGCTCAAGACAAGACTGCCGCGCTGAGCACCGCGACGCGACGCGAGAGGGAGCGGCACCGGGCGGCCTGCCGTCCCGACGCAAGCCGCGAGCCGCTGATCGGTGACGGTGCCACGGCGATTACTGTGCCGCATCCGCGGCGGTGACGATCTTTTAAGGATTTTCTGTGACCGACCTGGAGATTGCGTATAATTGGCAAGACGGGGCGAAAACCGCGAACTTTGCCGCGACGAATGCGGCGGCATGGGGCAGTGTCGGTCGCGCCACGGCTCTCTCTTTGCTGCGTTGCCGGAAACCTCGTGGTGCTCGGGGATGAATGATGATGGCTGGAACGTAAAAGGTTTGGCGGAGAGCCCGGTTCTTGTAAGGTCAATTTAAGTGGGGGAGAACGAACGGTGACAAAAACCGTCACTTATCACGCCGAGACCTACGCATTTTTTTGTGATTCCACTGTAGCAGTCATCGGGGCCGGGGGCAGCGTCGGGCGTGAGCTGGTCTCGCAATTGCTGCAGCTCAAGATCAGCCGCCTTGTTGCCTACGACAACGATGAGAACGCGCTGTTCGAGCTCGAACACCTTCACCAGTCGGATCCCCGGTTTGCCGCCCGCTTCTGCGACATCGTGACGCTCGATCGCTATCCGCGGATGCTCGACGGGGTCGATTTCGTATTTCATGCCGCCGCCTTGAAGCACGTTCTGGTGTGCGAGCATTCGCCATTGGCCGCGGTCGCCGCCAACATCATGGGGCTGAGCAACCTGATCGACGCCGCGATGACCGCCGGGGTGAAGCGAGTGATCTTCACCAGCTCCGACAAGGCGGTAAACCCGACCAGCGTCATGGGCGGCACGAAATTCGTCGGCGAGCGGATTGTCGCCGCCAGCAACAAGCGCAACGGCGTCACGCTGACCTCGTGCACGCGGTTCGGCAACGTGGCCGGATCGCGCGGTTCGGTGATCCCGCTGTTTTACCATCAGATCGTCACCGGCCAGCACATCACCCTGACCGACCCCGGCATGACCCGGTTTTTCATGACCCTGCGCGATGCCGCCTCGCTGACCATTCAGTCGATGGTGCATGCCTGCGGCGGCGAGACGTTCATCACCAAGATGCAGACCATTCGCATCAGCGATCTGGCGCAGGCGATCATCAATGTCGTGGCGCCGGCGGTCGGCCGCCCGGCCTCCTCGGTGTCGATCAACGTCGTCGGCCGACGACCCGGCGAGAAGCTCTACGAAGAGCTGACGACCGACGAGGAAAGCTGCCGCACGCTCGATGTCGGACCCTATCTCGTGATCCAGCCGTTGCAGGCGGTGCGCAGCAACGCGCCGCTGTCGGACTATCAGCATCTGGGGCCGGCGAAGCCCTCGACGAGAGGTTATCGGTCGCAGGACGAGACCCCGATGACCATCGAAGCGATCGAAGACTTTCTGCGCAGCAACAACCTGGTGCCGTGCCTGCGCCCGGCGCCGTCCTGGCGAGAAGCGGAAAAGGCGGCCTAGGTCCGAGACCACGGCGGACTGGCGTCGCGATCCGAAGACCGGCGGCCGGGGAGCACGGCTGATGCGGGTCCTCGTTCTCGGCGGCGACGGCTATCTCGGCTGGCCGACCGCGATGCATTTCGCTGCGGCCGGAGATCAGGTCCTTGCCGTCGACAATTACACCCGCCGCCGCATCGCCGCTGAAACCGATTCCGCGGCACTGGTCGACAATCCCCGGCTCGACGAGCGCGCGCGGATTTTCGCCGCCGCCGGCGGCTGTCGCATTGAGGTCCGGATCGGCGACTGCGCCGACTATGGTTTTCTTGCCGCTCTCGTCGGCGAGTTTGCGCCCGACGCCGTCATTCATTATGCCGAGCAGCCTTCGGCGCCGTATTCGATGATCGATTTTGCGGCGGCCCGCTTCACCCTCAACAACAACCTCAACACCACCCTCAATGTCCTGTGGGCGATCAAGGAATGCCGGCCCGAGGCTCATCTGATCAAGCTCGGGACGATGGGCGAATACGGCACCCCCAACATCGACATCGAGGAGGGCTGGATCGACATCCGTCACAACGGCCGCGACGACCGGTTTCTGTTCCCGCGCCAAGCCGGGAGCCTCTATCACACGACCAAGATTCTCGACACCGACCTGATCTGGTTTTACGTGCGGACCCACGGTCTGCGGGTCACAGATCTGATGCAGGGCCCGGTCTACGGCATCGCCACCGCCGAGACCAAATTCGATCCGCGCCTCGCCCCCAACTTTCACTATGACGACATATTCGGGACGGTGCTGAACCGCTTTGTCGTGCAGGCGGTCGGCGGCGTGCCGCTGACCGTCTACGGCAAGGGTGACCAAACGCGCGGCTACCTGAACCTGATCGACACCCTGCAATGCGTGGGCCTGGCCGCTCTGCATCCGGCCGAGCGCGGACAATTACGGGTGTTCAACCAATTTACCGAGACCTTCAGCGTCAACCAGCTTGCCGAGCGGGTCCGCGAAGCGGCGGGCGGCCACGGGATCCGCGCCGAAATCCGATCGATCCCAAATCCGCGCAAGGAAAAGGAAGAGCATTATTACAATCCGAAATTCACCGGACTGAAAGCGCTCGGCCTTGAGCCGCATCTGCTGACCGGCGATGTTCTCGGCGCGATGATCGAGGAGGTCGCCCGCCACAAAGACCGCATCAAGTCCGAGCGCATCTTTCCGCGCGTGCGCTGGAATTAGCGGTCGCGAGGCGGGGCGCCGGGATACCGCCCGGGCCTCGACCCGAACCTAGAGCACTGACGCATGTTGAAGATTAGCTTGGGGACCGCAGACCAATGCCCATACCACAATCCGACCACACCGGCGAAGGCCGGTGCCCATCGCGGAAATGGGTCCGGGCCTCCGCCGGGAAGGCAAAAGAAGGCTGCGAGCTTGAATTATTCAGAATGCATCCGAGCACTAGCAGGCTGCTGAAAAAGGGTGGCGAAATTTGCGCATTGTGATCCCTTGGGGTGGGGGAAGGGGGTGACGATGCGCGGCGATGATACGATTTACGGCAGCCTTTTCAGCTACATAGACCTTGAGAAGCGGATCCGGGCGGATCACCCGCTGCGGGTGATTCGTGCGATTGCCAATGCCGCGCTCAAATCGCTGTCTGGCGCGTTTCAAACGCTCTATTCGCCGCTCGGCCGCGAGTTGATCCCGCCGGAGCGGCTGCTGCGCGCCTTGCTGCTGCAAGCGTTCTATTCGATCCGTTCGGAGCGACAGCTGGTCGCGCGGATCGACCATGATCTGTTGTTCCGCTGGTTTGTCGGCCTCGGCATCGAGGACCCGGTATGGGACGCCACCACCTTCACCAAGAACCGCGACCGGCTGCTGGAGGGCGATGTGGCGGCCCAATTTCTCGCCGCGGTGCTGTCGCAAGACCAAGTCAAGGCATTGTTGTCGAGCGAGCATTTCTCGGTCAAGCCTGCCCCGGTGCAGGCCGGGGCACATTGCTCGAAGCCTGGGCGAGCCTGAAAAGCTTTCACCCCAAGGACGGCTCGGGCGAGCCTCCCGACCCGGGCCGCAATAGCCTGCCCCTGCGAAAGCAGGGGGCGAGCAGGACTTTCACGGCGAGCGGCGGCGCAACGACACCCACGGCTCGACGAGCGATCCCGAGACCCGCTTGTTTCGCAAAGGACCGGGCAAGAAAGCGCGGCTTTGCTTCATGGGCCATGCGCTGATGGAGAACCGCAATGGTCTGATTGTCGGCGCGCTGACCACAACCGCTTCCGGCTATGCCGAGCGGGAAGCGGCGCTGGCCTTGATCGAGCCCCACGGCATGACCCCGCAACCGGTCACGCTCGGTGCCGACAAGAGCCTGCCCTCGCGAAGGCGGGGGGTTATGACAGCGCCGATTTCGTGATGCAGCTGCAGGACAAGGCGATTACCGCGCATGTGGCACAGAACACCAATGGACGCCGCTCGGCGGTCGATGACCGCATCACCCGTCATCCCGGCTATGCGCTCTCGCAGCGCATCCGCAAACGCGTCGAGGAGGCCTTCGGCTGGGCCAAGACGGTGGCCGGCCTGCGCAAGATGCGGCATCGCGGGCTGCTCAAAGGTCGATTGGCAATTCACCCTCGCGATGGCCGCCTACAACCTCGTCCGGCTGCCCAAATTGCTCGCAGAGGTTGCCCCATGAGCCGGCGCACATCCGACGCGCTACTGCCGCCCTGGTCGGCGTCCAATGCGACCTGCCGCAAAAGCCCGCCCGCCCCTGCAATACCCATCGCTGCGAAGGCCAGAGCGCCTAAAATCAGCATTTTTTCAGCATCCTGCTAGTGCACCGATGCATTCTGAAGATTCACTTGGTGACCGCGGAACAATGCCACACCGTAATCCGACCACACCGGCGAAGGCCGGCGCGCATGGCGGAAATGGGTCCCGGCCTCCGCCGGGAAGGCAAAAAAGGGGCCACGAGTTTGAATCATTCGAATGCATATGAGCACTGGGAAGATGGCACCGCCAAGCTTCGCCCGTAAAGAAGTAAAAAACCAAGTCCCTGACCGTCATTCCCGCATCACGAGACTGTAATTCAGTCAGATCAAGCGTCGTTTTCTTTCGCTTTCCCGGCGAAGGCCGGGACCCATCCCTCCGCCGCTCCGTCATTTGCCCTCATGCGGCGCTGTCATCCAATACAGCGGAGACGCAGAATTTGCGAGCACTGTGGGTCCCGGCCTTCGCCGGGAAAGCGGAATGAAGGGATATACGCTCTGTCCGGCGACTTCCGCCAGCGGGCTTGTCACCCGTTTTGCGGCGCCAGCATCTTGTCGATTTCGCCGGTGATGCGGCGGTCGCTGGGCGTGACCCACGAGGGCCAGCCGCCTGCCAATTCGCCGTCAGGACCGACGAGGTATTTGTGAAAGTTCCAGCGCGGCGTTCCAGCCTCGCCGAGAGTGTCCGCAATCCAGCGGTAGAACGGGTGCGCCTCGCCACCGATAACCCGGCTTTTCTGCGCCAGCGGAAAGTGGACCGAATAGTTGGTTTCGCAGAATTCTTTGATCTCCGCTGACGATCCCGGCTCCTGCTCGCCGAAATCATTCGACGGCACCCCGAGCACGACGAGGCCGCGGCCGTGATAACGCTGCCATAAATCCTCGAGTTCGCGGTATTGCGGGGTGTAGCCGCAGAACGAAGCGGTGTTGACGACCAGCACCGGCCGGCCGCGCCAAGCATCAAGGGGCAGCTTTTCGCCGTCGATCGAAACGAACTCGAACCCAAAGGCGTTCTCGGTTGCAGACATCGGAACTCCGGCGAGCGGGGGAGAGCGTGTGCCGACAAACATAGCGTGGGTTTGCCGGCGGTAAAGCGGGGTTCGTTTCGCATTGCGCGCCTCGAAGGCTTCTCGGAGACTGACGGCCCTACCCGCCAGAGGCGCACCCGATGCTGCTCGTCTTTTTTCTGAAAGGCATCGTGGTCGGCGCGGTGATCGCGGTCCCGGTCGGGCCGGTCGGGATTCTGTGTCTGCGCCGCAGCATTTTCGAGGGCCAGGCGGCCGGGTTGGTCTCGGGGCTTGGCGCCGCGACCGCCGACGCCTTTTTCGGGGTTGTCGCCGCCTTCGGTCTGACCTTTGTCTCGAAATGGCTGTTCGGCTATGAAAACCTGCTGCGCGCCGCCGGCGGCTGCTACCTGCTCTATGCCGGCGGGCGGGCACTGCTCGCGCCGCCGCAAGAGGCGACCGAGCAGACCGACCGCGAAGGCTTGTTTCGCGACTTCTTTTCGACCCTGGCGCTGACCATCACCAACCCGATCACGATCCTCGTCTTTCTCGGGATTTTCGAAGCGCTCGGTCTGAGCGGCGCACGGGCCACTCTGTTGCGGGCCGGGGTCCTGGTCGCCGGGGTGTGGACCGGCTCTTTTTTGTGGTGGCTGCTGCTATGCCTTGGGGTCGGCATTTTTCGCCACTCGATCGGAGCGCGCCACCTCGTATGGATCAGCCGCGGTTCGGGCGGTATTTTGTTTTTGTCGGGAGCGGCACTGCTCGGCACGATCGTGGTAAAGCTGTTGGCGCACCTGCTCTAAATGCAAAGGGTGGCTCGTTGGTCTATCTGCCCCCGGTTTTCACCGAGACGCGACCCGAAATCCTGGTCGCGCATATCGAACGCCACGATTTCGCGCTGATCGTCAGTCACGGGCGGCACGGGCTGGTCGCGAGCCACATCCCGTTTCTTGTCGAGCATCGGGGTCTGGACCTCCACCTTCTCGGTCATCTCGCGCGGCCGAACCCGCAGCTCGCGGATTTGGCAGATTTGCCGGCGGGCGGCGAGGTGATGACGGTCTTCAGCGGTCCGCACGCCTATGTCTCGCCGCGCTGGTACGCGAGCGGACCGGCGGTGCCGACCTGGAACTACGCCGACGTCTACGCCTACGGCACGGTGCGCCTAATCGACGACGCCGCGTGGCTGCGCGATTTTCTGCACCGCCTGTCACAGCGGCACGAAGCCGGCAGCGAGACGCCGTGGCGCATCGAAGACCAGCCGGCGGACTATATGGCCGGCATGGTGAAGGGGATTGTCGGTATCGAGATTGCCGTCACCCGGCTCGAAGGCAAATTCAAGCTGAGCCAGAACCGACCGGCCGTCGACCGGCCGCGCATCGCGGCGGCGCTCGAGGCGCGCGGCGACGCCGAAGCCGGCGCCGTCGCCCGCCTGATGCGGGAACGCGAGCCGGGTTGACCCGGAGCGCGGGGCGCGAACCGAGCTCAGAGCGGGTTTCCATCAGGTCGCATCGGCGGACGAGCGGTCTCCGGATCCTCCCTCTCCCCCATTGCGCGGGTGAAAGAGTAAACGAAAGGATGCATCGATGTTGTGCGTGCTTCGAGACGCGCCCCCCAGGCACTCCTCAGCATGAGGTATGCCTGCGATGGCATTTTAGGAGTGTCCTCATCCTGAGGAGCCTGCGCAGCGGGCGTCTCGAAGGACGTACAGCGCCGCGCCGACACATCCCCTATTCCTGCACACGGCACCGGGGGAGAGGTTGCGAAGGGTCGGCGAGGGCCCGAGGCCTAGCCGCAGCTGGGTGAGGAGGTCGACTGGGCCGGAGACGGCTCTAGCCCGCAACCGGGCGAGCCAATGCTTCTACGGCGTCGACATCGGCGCAGCCGAGCACCTGGCCGGCGACCCGGCGGCTGAACCCGGCGCGGGCGAAGGCGGCAAGCTCGCGCGCGGGGTCGGCGGGAGCCCGGCGATAAGGTCCGAGCCGGCGACGACGGGCAAAGGCGCAGGCGGCGGCAAGGTCGGGGTCGGCGCCCTCCTCGCGCAGCGCTGAAACCGCGTCCGCAGTGACCGCGCTCTCGACCCCCTTCGCCGCCAGCCGGGCTCGGATTTTGAACAGCGACTCGCCGCGCCGGTTGAGCGAGTGCGCGCGTTGCGCGGCATAGGCCGCGTCGTCGAGCAGGCCGGCCCGGCGGTAGCGCTCGATCAGCGCGTCGACAAGCGGCATCGCCTCTTTTGCGGCGGCGGGGTCGGCCGGAGAGCGCCGCCGGATGCGGCGCACCAGCACGCGGCGCAGATTCTCGGCAGAGCTGGCGAAGCGCCCAAGATAGGCAAGCGCCCAGCGGTCGATAAGCTCGGGGCTGATCTCCCCTTCCGTCACCTTTGCCGCCCCATTCTGGCTCCGCGATCGGCTATGGTCCCGAGCGAGGGTCATGTCAACCACCACGGCGGGAGCGCGGATGGAGCCGGACCGCGGTTCACATGCGAACGGTTTTGGCGGCGGCCCGGTCGCGAGATCGTCGCGGCGGGGCCGGTGAGCGACAGCGGCCTCTCCGACGGCGCGCAGCCGCCGCGGCGGGCGATCGTCATCGCGCTGATCGTCGGCTGCGCCTTCTTCATGGAGGGGCTCGACTCGACGATGATCGCGGTGTCGATCCCGGCGATGGCGAAGAGCCTGGGGCAGAACCCGCTGCGCCTCAACCTGGTGATCGCGACTTATCTGCTGAGCCTTGCCGTCTTCATCCCGGTCAGCGGCTGGATCGCCGACCGCCTCGGCGCGCGCATCGTGTTCTGCTCGGCAATCGCGATCTTCACGACCGGCTCGGCATTGTGCGGGCTGGCGCCGAACCTGCCGGTGCTGTTGGCGATGCGGGTCATCCAGGGGTTTGGCGGCGCGATGATGACGCCGGTCGGCCGGCTGATCCTATTGCGCAGCTTTCCGCGCTCCGAATTGGTTTCGGCGATGAACTGGATGACGATCCCGGCGATGATCGGACCGACCGTCGGCCCGATCGTCGGCGGTTTCCTGACCAGCTGGATCTCGTGGCGCGCGATCTTTTTTCTGAACCTGCCGATAGGGCTGCTCGGCCTAATTCTGGCGCTGCGGCTGTTTGAGAATTTCCGCGCGCCGGCGCCGACCCGCTTCGACCTGCGCGGCTTTGTACTGTCCGGGCTTGGGCTGGCGTTGTTGGAGGTGGCGATCGAAAATCTCGGCCGCCCGATTATCCCGGGCCTGCTCGGAGCGGTGTTCTTCCCGGCAGCACTGGCGATCCTGGCGCTCTACGGCTGGCACGCGCGACGGCGCCAAGACCCGGTCCTCGATCTCGGCCTGCTGCGCATCCGCACCTTTCGCATCGGCACCGTGACCGGCGGCTTCTGCCGCATCGGGCTCGACGCGGTGCCGTTTCTGCTGCCCTTGCTGTTTCAGGTCGGGTTCGGGTTGAGCGCGATCCAATCGGGGCTGTTGACGTTTTCGTCGAGTGTCGGCGCGATGGGCGTGCGCACCCTTGCCGGACCGCTGCTTCGTGTTTTCGGTTTTCGCCGGCTGCTCGTCGGCACCGCCAGCGTTGCCGCCGTGGTGACCGCGAGCTGCGGGTTGCTGCGGGCCGACACGCCGGTATGGCTGATCGTGGCGCTGGTGCTGTTGTCGGGCTGTGTCAGGAGCGTGCAGTATCTGGCGCTCAACACGGTGAGCTACGCCGACATGCCGGCAGCGCTGTTGAGCAAGGGCACCAGCGTCGCCGGGGTGGCGCAGCAGGTGGCGCGCGGTTTTGGCGTGGCGGTCGGGGCGGCGTTGCTGGCGGTGATCGCCGGACCGACTAAAGTGACCGTCGAGGATTTCCGCCTGGCATTCTTTCTGATCGGGCTGATCCCGCTCGTCGCCGCACTCGGTTTTCTGCGCCTGACGCCGGCTGACGGCGCCGCGGTCAGCGGGCATGTCCAGCCGCAACGCCGGGCGGCATAGCAACCGCGCCGCCAAGGACTGCCGGCGGCAGCGTCCGCTTCCGGGTGGTGCTGGCCACCGGGAATTGATCCGGCCCGCCGCAGCGATCATGTTGGGCCGAGGAGGAGCAGCCCATGTCCGCCAATCCGGCTCAGCTTTATGAAAAAGACTTCGTCCGCTGGACCGAAGAGCGTCGACGGCGCTGCGCGAAGCCGCGGGTTCGGCCGCGAACCTACCGCTCGACTGGGAGAACCTCGCCGAGGAGATCGAGGGCTTGGGCAAGTCGCTGAGACATGAGCTGCGCCGCCGCATCGTCGCGATCATAGGGCATCTGCTTAAGCTCGAAACCTCTCCGGCGGCCGACCCGCGACGAGGGTGGATGGACACGATCGGGCGGGAACGGTTGGAAATCGAGCTGCTGCTCGAGGAAAACCCGAGCCTCAACGGTGAGATACCCGCTCTGGTGTCGACAGAAATGGGGCGGGCGGCACGATATGCCATTCAAGCTCTCCGCCGTCACGGCGAAGCCGCTCCGCCGGTCGTCGCGAAACTCGGGACAGCGAGGTATACCGAGGAGCAGGTTTTGGGCGACTGGTTTCCGGGAGACGCCCCCCTCCCCGCGGGTGGGGAGGGGGACAGCGCGGGCTGACCGAGTGCGGCGCCCGTTAGCCGAGGTGCTTTTTGAAGAAGGCGGTCACCGGCTCGTACGACGCGGGCGACTGCCGCTTTTCGTTGTCGATGTAGACGATCTCGATGTCGCCGCCGGCGTTGCGGTAGTTCGAGATGAACCGCTCCGGCTCGTTGCCGGGGAAGCTCGAAATCGTCGTCGTGATAGTCGTGGACGATGTCGGGCCGGCCCTGCACCCACAATGCCGGCGGCATCGTGACCTTTTCGCCGCGCTCGAGGATCAGCATCGGGTTGCCCTCGGTCATCGCGGCTTCGGTCTTCCAATAAAGATCGTGCTTTTCCTTCATGCCGATCGAGTAGGCCGGCGGGTTTGCGGTCTTGGCCGCCTTCTGCGCATTGCGATAGCGCGACAGCGGGTTGATCACCGGCCACGACATCGCCACCGCGCGCACACTCGCGTCAACCGCCGGCGAACCGGCCGGCAGCGGCACCGAGGCGTAGCGCTGGTCGTTGGGGCGCATCGCCGCCAGCATCGCCAGATGCCCGCCGCTTGAGGCGCCGCCGCTGCCGACCCGGTTGGGGTCGACCTTGAGCTCGCGGGCATGGGCTTTGAGCCAGCGGATCGCATAATTGATATCGACAAGCGAGGTCGGGTAACCGTCGGCGTTGTGGCGGAATTCGAGCGAGGCGACGACAAACCCGTTCTTGGCCAAGGTTTCGTCCTGTCCCTGGGTCCCGGTCAGGTCGCCGCTGGTCCAGGCGCCGCCATGCAGGTCGACCACCGCCGGAAACGGTCCCTCGCCTTTCGGCTTGTATAGCCGTGCGACGAGCTTCTTGTCGCCATGGCGCAGATACTCGACATCTTCGGTCGTGATTTCATAAGCGTTCGGCATGTTCACTCCCTTTCGGAGCTGCTTTGCTGCGGCGCATCGAGGATCGGCACGTCAGCCCTCCGAGCCTCAAGCCCGGCCGCAAGACTACTCGCTCCGGCCCGAGCGCGAAAGGCCGCAACCGGGACCGCACCCGCGGAACTTCGCTGCCGGAACGCCGTCTTTGGGCCGAGGAGAGGCGGATGATCCCCGACTGGTTGCACCTTCTGTCGATCGCGTATCTGCTGTTCGGGGCGGTTTGCGCCATCGTCATCGCTTTTGACGAGATCCGCCACCCGCAGCATATGTGGATCATGAACCTGGTCTGGCCGATAACTGCACTGTTCGGGACTGTCTGGATACTGTGGCAATACTTTGTTTACGGCCGGCTTGCAACCCGCGAGCAGGTACGGCCCGCGATGCAGCGCGGCCAGGATCCGCCCAACAAAAAGCTGACGCCCTTTCCGGTCATGGTCGCCAACGGCGCATTGCATTGCGGCAGCGGCTGCACGCTCGGCGACATCTGCGCGGAGTGGCTGGTGTTTGCGGCGCCGGCGATCGCGGTCGCATTTGGCTGGCAGCGGGTCTTTTACCACAAAATATTCGCGGTGTGGATTGTCGATTATCTGTTTGCCTATGCTTTCGGCATTGTCTTTCAATATTTCACGATCGCGCCGATGCGCGGGCTGTCGCTGGGCCAGGGCATCATCGCCGCGGTCAAAGCCGACACCTTGTCGCTGACCGCGTGGCAGGTCGGCATGTACGGGTTCATAGCCTTCGCCTATTTCTTCATTTTCCGAGCCGTACTGCACGCCGCAATGGCGACCGACACCGTCGAGTTCTGGTTCATGATGCAGATCGCGATGATTTTCGGCTTTCTGACCGCATACCCGGTGAACTGGTGGCTGATCCGTGCCGGCTTCAAGGAGGCGATGTAAGCGGCGGGTTGGAGGATACCGGGTTCCGAAATCCTTGACCCTCGCCGACACCGGAACCAACTAAATCCCACCCCGGTGGGGTGGGAGAAGCGGCGATGAATGCGGGACACAAGCGCGACGCGCTGCTGCGCCTGAAGACGGTGCGCGGGCATCTGGACGGCGTGATCCGGATGGTCGAGGCCGAAGCTTATTGTCCGGAATTGATGAAACAGGTCGCCGCTGCGCAAGCCTCGCTCGAACGGGTCAACCGAATTCTGCTGCAGAACCACCTTGAGACCTGCGTCACCGAGGCAATCCAGACCGGCGGCGGGACCGCCAAGATTGCCGAGCTGATCGACGCTCTGCGGTTCAACGGCGGCCTAACCGACTTCAGCGAGCGCGCCGAGCCGCTCGAAGCTCCGACGGCCGACTTGGCCGACAGGGACTAGCCGAGCGGCTCTCGACTAAAGCGCCGGAAGATAAGGATGGAAAAGACATGTCGGCTACCGACCGACTGACCGCGACGGAAGCCCCTGAGCGCCTGCCGGCGCGGCACAATTGCGAACGCGACCCGGTCTGCGGCATGTCGGTCAACTCGGCGGCATCGCCGCATCGCGCCGAACATGCCGGGCATACCTATCATTTCTGCGGCGCCCGGTGCCGCGAGCGCTTTGCCGCCGACCCGGCGCGGTATCTGACGCCGGCGCCCGCCGCCCCGCCGACGCCCGGCGCCGACGGGGGCCAGTGGACCTGCCCGATGCACCCGCAGATCGTGCGCGGCGAGCCCGGCAGCTGCCCGATTTGCGGCATGGCGCTGGAGCCGATGACCCCGGCCACCGGCGACGCGGCCAACCCCGAATTGCGCGACATGACGCGGCGCTTCTGGGTCGGGGTGGCGCTGTCGGCGCCGCTCGTCGCGATCGCGATGAGCGAGCAACTGGCGATGTTGCTGCCGGGGCGCGCCGCGGTCTGGCTTCAGCTCGTCCTCGCGACCCCGGCGGTGCTGTGGTGCGGGCGGCCGTTTTTCGAGCGCGGCTGGGCCTCGCTCGTCCGGCGTCGGCTCAACATGTTCACCTTGGTCATGCTCGGCACCGGCGTCGCCTACGGCTACAGCCTGGTCGCGGCATTGCTGCCCGGAATATTCCCGGCCTCGTTCCGGATGCCCGGCGGCGCCGTGCCGGTCTATTTCGAGCCGGCGGCAGTCATCGTCACGCTGGTTTTGCTGGGCCAGGTTCTCGAATTGCGCGCCCGCGCCGAGACCGGCAGCGCCATCCGCGCCTTGCTCGACCTCGCCCCCAAAACCGCGCGCATCCTGCGCGACGACGGATCCGAAGCCGACGTGGAGCTGGACCGCCTGGTCCCCGGCGACCGGCTGCGGGTGCGCCCCGGCGAAAAGATCCCGGTCGATGGCGTCGTCGTCGACGGCGCCGGCAATGTCGACGAGTCGATGATCACCGGCGAGCCGCTGCCGGCCGAAAAGGCGGCGGGCGACACGGTCACCGGCGGCACCCTCAACGGCACCGGGTCGTTTGTCATGCGCGCCGAGCGGGTCGGCAGCGACACGCTGCTTGCCCGGATCGTCCACATGGTGGCCGAGGCGCAGCGCTCGCGCGCCCCGATCCAGGCGCTGGCCGACACGGTCTCGGGCTGGTTCGTGCCCGGCGTCATCGCCGCGGCGATATTCACGTTCATCGTGTGGTCCGTGCTCGGGCCGGCGCCGGCGCCGGGGTTCGCGCTGGTCAACGCGGTCGCGGTGCTGATCATCGCCTGCCCGTGCGCGCTGGGGCTGGCGACCCCGGTATCGATCATGGTCGGGACCGGGCGCGGCGCGCGCGCCGGCGTGCTCGCCAAAAACGCGCAGGCGCTCGAATTGATGGAAAAGGTCGATACCCTGGTCGTCGACAAGACCGGTACCTTGACCGAGGGCAAGCCGCGGCTTGCCGAGATCGTCGCCGTTGGCGGGATCGCCGAGGACGAGCTGCTGCGGCTCGCCGCCAGCCTCGAACGGGCGAGCGAGCATCCGCTCGCCGCCGCCATCGTCGCGGGTGCGGCCGAGCGCGGGCTGAGCCTCGCCGAGCCTTCGGCGTTCGCCTCGCAAACGGGAAAGGGGGTGAGCGGGGCGGTCGACGGCAAGCGCGTCGCGGTCGGCAACCTCGCTCTCTTTGCGGCGCTCGCGATCGACCCGCGCGACCTCGACGCGCGCGCGGGAGAGCTTCGGCGCGAGGGCCGGATCGTCATGTTGGCCGCGGTCGACGGCATGGCGGCCGGGCTCCTCACCGTCGCCGACCCGGTCAAGGAAGGCGCCGCCGCCGCACTCGACGCGCTGCGCGCCGAGGGCATCCGGGTGGTGATGCTGACCGGCGACAGCCGTACCACCGCCGAGGCGGTCGGGCGCCGGCTCGGCATCACCGAGATCGCGGCCGAGATCCTGCCCGACCGGAAGGCGCAGGTGATCCAGGAGCTTCAGGCCCGGCACCGGTTTGTCGCGATGGCCGGCGACGGCGTCAACGACGCGCCGGCCCTGGCGCAGGCGGAGGTCGGCATCGCGATGGGGACCGGCGCTGACATCGCCATCGAGAGCGCCGCGCTGACCCTGGTCAAAGGCGACCTCAACGGGATCCTGCGCGCCCGCCGGCTGTCGCGCGCCGTCATGCGCAACATCCGCCAGAATTTGTTCTTCGCCTTTGTCTTCAACGCGGCGGCGATCCCGATCGCGGCCGGCGCGCTCTACCCCGCCTTCGGCTTGTTGCTCAACCCGATGATCGCCAGCGCTGCAATGAGCGCCAGCTCGGTGCTGGTCATCACCAACGCCCTGCGCCTGCGCGCGGTGCGGCTGTGACCGGCCTCCGGCGGCGCAACCTGACAGATCTCGGGACCGAAGGCCTGCTCGGGGTGAAACCCGGCGGTTCGGGTCGGGGGTCCTGCTATCGCAGCTGTGGGATGGGATGCGCCCCATAATCGTGCTCGAGCGGCGGCGGCTCTGCCGGAGGCATCTGGGCACGTTCCATACATCGTCCTGCGTTGGCAGCCCTTGCGCCAGGTTGCGTCAGAGAGAACAATGAGGAGGGAATAAAATCGCGGTCACGCCGCCAAGGGGGAGAGAGCGCCATGGACTTAGGATTGCAAGGCAAGCATGCGATCGTGACTGGCGGCAGTCGGGGCATCGGCAAAGCTATTGCGCACGAATTGGCTCGCGAAGGGGTCGATGTGGCGATCGTGGCGCGGAATAAGGGGGATCTGGAGGCGACGGCGCGCGAGCTGGCTGCCGAGACGAACCGGCGCATCGTTCCCCTCGCAGCCGATGTCACCAGCAAGGAGCAAGTGGATCGCATGGTCGCCGAGGCGGCGCGGCAACTGGGCGGCTTGCACATCCTGGTCAACAGCGGGTCGGCACCTGGGGGCTCGACCACCGCGACCGGCCCGATCGAAACCGTCGTCGACGAGGATTTGATAGAGGATTTCAACGTGAAGTATGTGGGAGCGCTGCGTTGTTCCCGCGCCGTCATCCCGTTCATGAAGACGGCAGGTTGGGGCCGCATCATCAACATCAGCGGCGGCAACGCCCGCAACGCCGGCAATCTCAGTGGGGGCGCCCGCAATGCGGGGCTGGTGCACATGACAAAGACGCTGGCAGTCCAGCTGGGCCGTCATGGGATCACGGTCAATTGCATCCATCCGGGCACGACCCGCACCGAGCGCACGCCGAGCCTGCTCGCCGCCCGCGCCACCCAGCTGGGCGTATCCGCGGAAGATGCCGAGCGGCAGGACTTCGCTCCGGACTCGCCGCGGGGCAATGCCATCTGCCGCATGGTGGATGCTTCGGAGGTGGCGTTCGTCGCGGTCTTTCTGGCCTCGGAAAAGGCCTGGGCGGTGTCCGGCGAGCTGGTCGCGGCAAGCGGCGGGGCCGGGCGGTCGGTATATTACTAAGCAGCGATTGGAATGCGTATCCATTGATTTTGTCAGCGTGGAAAGCGATCCTGTGCTCGGCGTGATCTGTAATTTGTTCTGACGGCTGGCGGCGACTGTCTGGCTGGCGCAAACAATGAATTGCGGATATTCGAGCACCGCTTCCTCTTGCAAGATCTGGTGCTCCGCCTCGAAGTCGTTCGCATCAGGCAACCCGATGGCAATCCAGTGCTGCTCGAACCTCTAGGTCTTCCACATCAATCTCCTTAGACCATCGCCGTCAATCTGGGGCCGCCGTACCATGCGCTGGCCTCTAACAAGCCTGCCGAATGGGGCAGGAGGGCCATTCCCAGCGAAGGCTGGGTGGTCCAGAAGGGTCGAGAGCGGTACTCTCTTTGTCGACTAGGCGTATCCCCTAAGCGCCTGGATCCGTTACCGCATGTTCCCGGTGTGGCCGAGCGAGTAGCGGCCGGGCTGCGGCCACACGGTCAGACCGTGCGGCTCGAGACCGACGCGGATTTTCTTGATCGCGCCGGTCGTTGTATCGATGTCGTAGACGACGTTGTCGTAGCGTCCCGACAGCCACAGTTGTTTGCCGTCGGCGCTGACATTGCCCATGTCGGGACTGCCGCCGCCGGGGATCGGCCAGGTCTTTTCGACCGCGCGCGTCGCAAAGTTCACAACGCTGATGCTGCCCGGCCCGTGCGGCGCGCCGTGGATTTTGTGCGACCCGCGGTTCGACACGTAGAGCCTGGTGCCGTCGCGGCTCGGATAGAGGCCGTGCGTGCCGACCCCGGTCGGAATAAAGCCGACCCGGGTGAAGCTGTCGCCGTCGACGACCCACACGCCGTCGGCGAGCATGTCGGCAACAAAAAACACCTTGCCGTCGGGCGAGATGCGGATGTCCTGGAGCATGCTGCGAACGCCGAGCTTCAGATAGCCGACGACCTGGCGGCTGGTCATGTCGACCTTGACGAGACCGCCGCCACGGAACTCGCAGGTGAAGATCGCATAGCGCCCGTCGATCGAAAAGTCGGCGTGGTTGACCCCGGAGCAGCCGGGCACGGGCACCGATTGCTGCAGCGCCATCGTGTGCGGGTCGCGAAAATCGAGCCGCTTCAGCCGCTCGGCAACGACGATTGCGGCCGAGCCGTCGGGCGTGAAATACATGTTGTAGGGGTCGGCGACCGGGATCGTGGCGCCGGGCCGGCCGGTTTTCGGATCGATCGGGGTCAGGCTGCCGTCGGAGCGGCGCCGGCCGTTGTTGGCGACCCACAGGGTTTGCAGATCCCACGAGGGCACGACGTGCTGCGGCAGAAATCCGACCGGAAAACGGTCGATGACCTGCTGCGTCGCCGGGTCGATCACATAGACGTCGTTGGAGCGTAAATTCGGCACGTAGACGCGCGGCAGGGCACCGGCCACCTTCGGGCTCATCATATTCGCGCCGGCAGCGCTGTAGAGGTTCGCCGGGTTCAGGACCGGGAGCATGCCCGGCACGGTCTGGATCGCCGCGGGGGCCGGCGCGGCAGCTGGGCTCGTCGCCGCAGGAGCGGCAACCGGGGGAGCGGACACCGGGCGCGGCGCCGGCGTCTGTGCGGCCGCGGACTGCGCCACCCGGACGACCGCGGCGGCGGCCGAGCACAGCAGCCCGTACCCGCCCTCGGCGACATTTGCAGGCCAGATCGGCAGTCCGCAGACCCAGGCGCCGAATGCGGCAAGCGGGATGATCCACAGGCAGACGCGCAGCCAGCGGCGGATCGGCTGGGGCAAGGACAACCTCCGAAGAAAAGTGCGAAAAAGAATGCCGTAGCGGCTGGGCTCAGCGGTGGGCGGTGGCGGTCCTAATCGCGGCGACGGTGCGGCTGACGATCATGTCGACGCCGAGCTGGCCGAGCGCCGCGCTCGCACGCCGGGGGTCGCCATGGGTTCCGTCGCCGGGCCTGGTCGCGCCGAGCAGGTCGGAGCGGACCAGGGCCGGGCCGGTCGCCATCATCAGCGAGGTGTCGAGCAGCCCGGCATGGCTGCCGATCTCGGCCTCGCTGTACCCCTTGCTCTTCAGCAGCTGGCCGAATTCGGTTTCGCTGGCGCGGTAGTATTCGGCGAGCGCATAGGCCCTGACCGGGGTTGACGCCCATTCGCGGTCGAGACGCTCGGCGACCGCTTCGTCATCCTTTTGGTAGCCACCATGGTCGCCCAAAAAGACGATGTTGCGGAAGCCGGCGAGCTTGAAGCTCTTCGCCGCGTATTCGAGCGTCTTCTCAAAGGCCTCGGGCGGCACCGTGATCGTGCCGGGGAATTTCAGATGACCCTCCGGGCGGTCGACATTGCCTTCGGGCACGTAGGCGATGACCGGCGCCACGATTGCGTCGCCGAGCGCATGCGCGATCTTTCCGGCCAGCACCTTGACCCGGACATTGTGCTTGCCGAGCGCCATCTGCGGTCCGTTCTGCTCGGTCCCGCCGATCGGGACCAGGATCGTTGTCGTCCCCGCGGCAATGGCGGTGCGCAGCTCCGGCCAGGTCAGGTCTTCGAGATAAACGCTCGGCGGCTGCCCGGCGGCCTGCGCCGCCGCGACCGTCGTCACCAGAAACCACAGAACAAGCAACCCCCTCGCCATCGCCGCATCCCCCCGGTGCCGGCCCATCGCGCCGTCGTCGCTTACCGCGATACCGGGAGCCGCGCAACGCATGTTGCCGCACCCCGAAAGCCGAGCCGGCCGGGCATCCTAGCCGCGGCCAAAATCCCGCTTAACGGCAAGGCGGCCATCAGCGGCAGCAATGACGGCAG
The DNA here is from genome assembly GCA_963712825.1 of uncultured Alphaproteobacteria bacterium. Lineage (GTDB taxonomy): Bacteria > Pseudomonadota > Alphaproteobacteria > ATCC43930 > CGMCC-115725 > AP-15. The sequence continues at coordinate 113,202 of CAVQJP010000016.1, read as the reverse complement.
GAAAATGGCGACCGGGGAACGCACCGCAGCGCGCAGCGGCGGCGTTGCCGCGTCGCCGTCGGCGACAGCGGCGCGGCGAATTGGCCGGCGCGGGTGTCAGCGCAGCACGGCGGAAAGCAATGCCGCGCCGACACAGAAGATCACGATCGCAAGCGGCGGGACGCGCCAGCGCTCGAGCAGCAGAAAGCCGGCGACGGCAATCGCAACGTCGCGGCCGGTGGCGACGGCGCTGAGCCAGATCGGGTTGTAGAGCGCCGCGCCCAAGACCCCGACGACGGCGGCGTTGACGCCGGCCAACGCTGCCCGCGCCGCCGGATGACGGCCGAGCCACAACCAGAGCGGCAGACCCGCGAGCGCCACCAGCATCCCCGGCAGAAACATGAACACCAGCGCTACCGCCGACCACAGCAGCGCCCAGCCGGCCGGCGCCACGACCGCGCCGAGATAAGCCGAAAAGGTGAAGAGCGGCCCCGGTATCGCCTGCGCCACGCCGTAGCCGGCCAGGAAGGTGTTGTCGGACAGCCAGCCCTGCGGCACCAGCGCGTCACGCAGCAGCGGCAGCACGACATGGCCGCCGCCGAACACCAGTGCCCCCGCCTTGTAGAAGATGCCGGCCAGCGCCAGGAGGCTGTGCGGCGCCGCGGCGCCGGCGAGCGGCAATGCCACGAGCAGAACCAGAAACAGCGCCAGCGCGACCCCGCCCGTGCGCAAGCCGACCGGCATCGCCGGCAGCAGCGGTGGGCTCGGCAAATTGCGGCACAACAGCGCGCCGCCGACGGCGCCCAGCGCCAACGCCGCGATCTGGACAAAGGAGCCGTTGACCACCAGCAGCAACACGGCCGCGAGCAGCGCCAGGGCGGCGCGCGCCCGGTCGGGACACAAATTGCGGGCCATGCTCCACACCGCCTGCGCTACGACCGCGACCGCGACCAGCTTCAGCCCGTGCAGGACCGCTTCGGTGGTCGGTCCCGCGAGCCGCGGCGCCAGCAGCGCAAAGGCGAACATCACGATTGCCGAGGGCAGGGTGAACCCGGCCCAGGCGGCAAACGCCCCGCCCCACCCGGCGCGGCGCAACCCGACCAGATACCCCACCTGGCTGCTGGCCGGACCCGGCACCATCTGGCACAGGGCGACGATGCCGGCATATTCCTCAGCCGACAGCCATTGCCGCTGTCGGACGTAGGTCCGCTCGTAATAGCCGAGATGGGCGATCGGCCCGCCGAACGAGGTCAGGCCGAGCCGAAGCGCCACGAGGAAAACCTCGCCGGCGCTGCCGCGCCGCGGCTGGCCGACAAGAGATCCGGCAGTCTCGCTCATAGCGGCATCGCTCGCTGCGGCTTTAGGGTCACCTTGCTGCCGCAGCGCTTGACGGAGGGTAGAGCTCGGCCGCGGATTCCGGGGCCGGCGGTGCCGGTGGACGAAACAGCCCGATGAGGGTGTCGAAAAAACCGCGGACCGGTGCGGCGACGGCTGCGATCCCCGAGGGCGGCGCGCTCGGCAACGGCCTGACCGGCATCGACCGGGTCGCGGCCAGCATAAACCGGCGCCAGGTTTCCGCCGGCAACGAGCCGCCGGTGACCTTGTTCATCGGCGCGTTGTCGTCATTGCCGAGCCACACGCCGGCGACAAGGTCGGCGGTGTAGCCGATGAACCAGGCGTCGCGGTAATCCTGGGTGGTTCCGGTCTTGCCGGCGGCCGGGCGCGGCAGCCGGGCGTCGCGGCCGGTCCCGCGGTCGATGACCCCGGCCAGCATCTCGTTCATCTCGCCCTCCAATTCGGGGTCGACGACCCGTCCGGGACCCGAGCCGGAACGGCGGAACACGACCTGCCCACGGCTGTCGCGCACCTCGGCGATGCCGTAGGGCCACACTCCCGTGCCGCCATTCGCGAACGGCGCATAGGCCGAGGTCAGCTCCAACAGGTTCACCTCGTCGGTGCCGAGCGCGATGCTGGCATCGCGGGTCAGCGGCGAGAGAATGCCGAGCCGGTGGGCGACGGCGACGATGTTATCGACCCCGGCGCGCAGCGTCACCTGCACCGCGATTGTGTTGACCGACTGGGCGAGCGCCTCGGCAAGGGTCATGTCGCCTTGATAACGGCCGCCGTAATCACGGGGACGCCAGCGGCCGACCTGGATCGGCCCATCGACAAAATGGTCGGACGGCCGCAGCCCGGCTTCGAGCCCGGCGAGATAGACAAACGGCTTGAACGCCGAGCCGGGCTGGCGCTCGGCCTGGGTCGCGCGATTAAACTGGCTCGAATTGTAGCTGCGGCCGCCGACCATGGCCCGCACAGCGCCGTCGGGCGACATCGCGACCAGCGCCCCCTGGCTGACCGACGCCCTGGCGTCGTCGCGCGCGATCGTGCCGGCGACCGCCTGCTCCGCCGCGGCCTGCATCCGCGGGTCGAGCGTCGTCACGACGGTCAGGTCGCGGCTGTCGGGACCGGCGAAATCGGTGACCTGCGCCGCGATCCAGTCGGCAAAATAGCGCGTCCCCGGCCGGGCCACGGCGATCGCGCCGAGCGCACCCGCCTCGCGCCCGGCCGCAGTTGCCTCGCTTTGGCTGATGTAGCCGGCCTCGACCATGTTGGCGAGCACCTGCGCGGTGCGCGCCGCCGCGAGCTCGCGATCGCGGGTCGGGTTGAACCGCGCCGGTGCCTTGAGCAGCCCGGCGATCATCGCACTCTGGTAAAGGTCGAGCCGGGCCGCCGAGATCCCGAAATAGCGGTGTGCCGCGGCGTCGACGCCGTAGGTGCCGGCGCCGAGATAAACCCGGTTCAGATAGATTTCGAGAATCTCGTTCTTGGTGAAGCGATGCTCGAGCCACAATGCCAGCAAGGTCTCGCGGATTTTGCGGCCGACGCTGCGCTCCGGCGTCAGAAACAAATTCTTCGCCAGCTGCTGGGTGATCGTGCTGCCGCCTTCGACGACATGACCGGCCGCAAGGTCGGCCATCGCCGCCCGCAGCATGCCGATTGGGTCGATCCCGAAATGGCTGTAGAAGCGGCGGTCCTCGGTCGCGATCACCGCCTGCGGCAGGTGAGGCGACATCTGCTTGAGGAGAAGCGGCCGGCCGAACAGGTCGCCGTAGGTGGTCAAGAGGCTGCCGTCCGCAGCGAGGATCGTCACGCTCGGCCGCCGCTGGGACTGCGCCAGCCGGCTGGTGTCGGGCAGGGTCAGTGCGAAATACCCGATGACGCCGCCGCCAAGCACCCCGACCCACAGCAGCAGCAACACGCCGAATCGGATGAGGCGGCCGCGCCACGGTCGCCGGCGGCCGGCGCCCCGCGGCGGGCGCGGCGCCGGGCGGGACGACGGTGGTCGCCCAGCGGCGCCGCGCGACGGCCGGTCGGCCGGATCGGCGCGCAGCCGCGGCTCAGCCATTGCTGGCGGCAGTCGTGATCGCGTGGAACATCGCCCCCGGTCCTCGCAACCCTTATTCCGCGCGCCATACCCCCCACGGCCTGTCACCCGGCGCGTGTCTGTTGTTATAGTCGGAAAAACTGTGGCGATGGTTTGGCGGCCACAATCGGTGGCGCCGGTCGGGAACGGCTGCGCGCATCCGGTTGTTTTCGGGACAATCACGGGTGACGCGCGGCGCCGGCAGTCTTCGGCAATCGAAGAGATGCGGCGCGCAACCGCGGGAGCGACAACCATGGCTGAGCCGACCGATTCGAGATCAAATATCGAGTATGCGCAGCCGAGCATCGAACGGGCCAAAATGATATTGACCGAACTCGCCTGCGCCGCCCAATCCGCGGCCCTGACCGCCGTCGACGAGCAAAAGGCCCGCACCGCGGCGCAGATCGCCGGCATCGCCGACGCGATGCGCGCCGCCGCTCGCTCGCTCGAGCGGACGCAAAGCCCGGTCGCCGCCGACTATGCCGACAGTGCGGCACGGCAGATCGAGACCTTCGCCGATGCGATCCGCGACCGCCGCTGGGCCGAGCTCGCCGCCGACATGGAAGAGACGGCGCGCCAACGGCCGGCGCTGTTTGTCACCGGCGCCGTCGCCCTCGGCTTTCTCGCCGGACGCTTTCTGACGGCGGCGGGCCGGCGCAGAGGGCCGTCGCAACAGGCGCTGTCCCGGGCAACCGAAGGGACGGTAGCCGCCGCGGTGTCGAGCGCCAGCGGCAATGGCGGGATCACCGACTGGCCGCCGGCGACGGAAACGCGAGAGCTGCCGTGACCGCACCCGACGATTTTGTCGCCGAGCCCGAGGAAGCGTCTTACCGGCCGCGTGCCGAGCGCTCGCTGGGGGCGTTGTTCGCGGCGCTGACGGATGATCTGCGGCGGCTGTTTCGTCTCGAAGTCGAGCTGTTCAAGCGCGAGCTGGCCGAGAAAGCGGGCCGTCTCGGCCGCGGTGCGGCGGCGGTCGCAGCCGGGGGTGCGATCGCTTTCAGCGCCTGGCTGGTGCTGCTTGCCGCAGCAGTGCTCGGGCTCTCGACCGTGCTGCGCCCCTGGCTCGCGGCGCTGATCATCGGGGTGCTGACCTTGGTCATAGCCGGGGTGCTGCTGCTGCTCGGCAAACGCTGGCTCGATGCCCAAAAGCTGGTTCCGCGGCGCAGCTTGAACACGCTGCGCGAGGACGCAGCCTGGATCAAGGAGCGCGTGCATGACCGCTGACAGCGAACGCCCGATGGACGAGATCGAGGTAGAAATCGCGCGCACCCGCGCCCGGCTTGCAACGACCGCCGACACGCTCGCCGCCGAATTGGCCCCGGCGCGTCTGGTCGACAGAGGAGTGGACATGCTCAACGACTTTATCGGAAGACCCAATGCGATCGGGTTTGGCGGCGGGGTTCGCGCCGATCCGGTGGCGCTGGCGCTGATCGGGCTCGGCGTAGCTTGGCTCGTCGCCGAAAACATCGGGCTGCTCGACGGCATCATCCCCGAGCGGACGGAGCGGGACGAAACCGCGGCTACGGCCGAGCCGGTCGTCGTGCTGCCGGCCGACCGAGCCGCGGCAACCGCCTCGGAGCGCGGCGACAATGGCTGGTTCCATCAGGCCGCGAGCGCGACGCAAGGGGCTTTGCGCACCGCCTACGACCGCGGCGGGGCGGTGATCGGACAGGCGGGCGAGTTCATCACGCATCCGGGCGATTCGGGTGAGCGGGTCCGCCAGGCGAGTGGGCGGATGATCGAAAGCATCGAGCGCAGCCCGTTGCTGCTCGGCATCGCCGGGCTCGCGGTCGGCGCGGCGGTCGCAATGCTGCTGCCGACGAGCCGGCGCGAACGCGAGATTGCCACCCAGGCGCGTGATGATCTATGGGACAAGGCTGAGGATCTCGGTCACCGCGCGGCCAATTCGATGCGCGAAATGGCTGAAGGTCCGACGCACGGGCCGAGCGACCGCTGACGCAAGCTCGTCCGGCCGGTCAGAGCGCGTTTTCGAACTATCTTTTGGGGGGGGTAATGGGACGTTTTCTTTCCGCGGGTTGCGCCGCGGCGGCAGGCGTCGGGCTTCTCGCGGTTGCCGCATCGGCTTCGGCGCAAGTGCCGGTGCCGATGTCGAGCAACCCGGCCGAGATCACGGCATGCCTGTGCCAGCAGCAAGGGGTTGCGGCATTGTCGGCCGACATGTCGGCAAAGACCCAGGTGCTCGCGGCCGCCCGCCAACGCGTTGCCGACCTCGACGCTCAGCTCCTCCAGGCGCGCCAGCACATCGACGTCAACAACGCCGATTCGGAAGCGCGCTACAAAGCGCTTCTGACCCAGCGCGACCAGGCCTATCAAGCCTCGATCGGGCCGGTTGTCGGCGAGGCAGACCAGTCGACCGCGCGCTACAACGCGCATGTCAACCAATACAATTCCCAGTGCGCCAATCGGATGTTCGACTCGGTCATGATGGCGCAGATCCAGGCGCATCTGGCCTGTCCCCCGCTGCAGTAGGATCAGCCGGTCCCCGTCTGCGGGTAAAGCGTCTCGGGGTCGATCTGTGGCTCCGCTATAACCGCCCAGCCGTCGCCGCCGCGCCACGCGCGGAAAAAGCAGCTGCGACGCCCCGTGTGGCACGCGACACCGGGCTGGTCGACCAGCAGCAGCAGCGTGTCGCCGTCGCAGTCGAGGCGCAGTTCGCGCAGCACCTGCACCTGGCCCGAGGTCTCGCCCTTGCGCCACAATTTCCGCCGCGAACGCGACCAATAGCAGACCCGGCCCTCAACCAACGTGGCGGATAACGCCTCGCGGTTCATCCACGCCATCATCAACACTTCGCCGGTGTCGTATTGCTGGGCGATCGCCGGCACCAGCCCGTCGCGGTCGAATTTGATATGGGCGAGCGCCTGCTCAATCGTGTCGGTCATCGCATCTGTTCTGCCGTCGTGGTGCTCGCGGTTCCTCGGATTAGGGTGGCCGCGCCCCGAAAGCAACACGGCGCGAGCGTGCGGCACCGCGGCGAGGCGGCCAGCGTCGCTTTTAGGGTTGACCAAGCCAGGTTAACGCCAATCTATTGCGTACCAGATCAGTCCGAATTGGACTGCTCGTCGAACGCCGGTCGTCGCCCGATGATCATCCTGAGCAAGCTCGCCGATTACGGCGTCATCGTCGCCACCCATATGGCGGCCGATCCCGAGCGGCAAGCAACTGCCGCGGTGGTCGCCGAGGAAACCCGGCTGCCGCGGGCGACCGTCGCCAAGATCCTGAAGGCGCTGGCGCATGCCGGGCTGGTCACGGCGACGCGCGGAGCGGCCGGCGGCTATCGCCTGGCGCGCCGGGCGAACGCGATCTCGGTCGCCGAGGTCGTCGCCGCGATCGACGGCGACATCGGGCTGACGCAATGCTCGGTCCACGTCGCCGAATGCGCCCGCACCAATTACTGCCCGACCCGCCCGCATTGGGCGGCGATCAACCGCGCCGTCGCCGAGGCGCTGGCGGCGGTTTCGCTCGACGCGATGCTGACGCCGTCGGTTTTCGCGCCGCGCCGGCCCGCTGCCCCGACCCATCCCGCTCCGAACTGACGAGCCAAGAAAACCGCATGACTGCTTCAATCGATACTCTCGATACCGTCCGCGCGCTGTCGCGGGAGGGCTACAAATACGGCTTTGTCACCGACATCGAAGCCGACGAAGCCCCGCCCGGTCTGACCGAGGACACGGTCGCCTTTATCTCGGCCAAGAAGGGCGAGCCCGCGTGGCTGCTCGAATGGCGGCTCGCGGCCTTCCGCGCCTGGCAAAAGATGACGCCGCCGAATTGGGCCAAGCTCAACCTGGCGCCGATCGACTACCAGGCCGCGACTTATTATTCGGCTCCCCGGCAGAACGCCGGACCGAAATCCTTGGACGAGGTCGATCCCGAGCTGCTGCGCACCTATGAAAAGCTCGGGATTCCGCTCAGGGAACGCGAGGCCTTGGCCGGGGTCGCGGTCGATGCGGTGTTTGACAGCATATCGGTCGCGACGACGTTCAAGGAGGAGCTCGGTAAGCTCGGCATCATCTTCTGCTCGTTTGGCGAGGCGGTGCGCGAGCACCCGGATCTTGTGCGCAAGTATCTCGGGACCGTGGTGCCGCAGAACGACAACTTCTTCGCGGCGCTCAATTCGGCGGTGTTCAGCGACGGCTCCTTTGCCTATGTCCCGCCGGGCGTGCGCTGCCCGATGGAGCTGTCGACGTATTTCCGCATTAACGCGGCAAAGTCCGGCCAGTTCGAGCGCACCCTCCTGGTCGCCGACAAGGGCGCCTATGTCAGCTATCTCGAAGGCTGCACCGCCCCGCAGCGCGACGAAAACCAGCTCCACGCCGCCGTTGTGGAATTGGTCGCGCACGAGGACGCGCAGATCAAATACTCGACGGTGCAGAACTGGTATCCGGGCGACGCCGAGGGCCGGGGCGGCATCTACAATTTCGTGACCAAGCGCGGCGCCTGCCGCGGCGACCGCGCCAAGATCTCGTGGACGCAGGTCGAGACGGGGTCGGCGATCACCTGGAAATACCCGAGCTGCATTCTCGAAGGCGACCATTCGGTCGGCGAGTTCTATTCGGTCGCGATCACCAACAACCGCCAGCAGGCCGACACCGGGACCAAGATGATCCATATCGGCAAGGACACGCGCTCGACGATCGTCTCGAAGGGGATATCGGCAGGCCGCGGGCAGAACACCTATCGCGGGCTGGTGCGGGTGCAGCCGCGGGCGCAGAACGCGCGCAACCACACGCAATGCGACTCGCTCTTGATCGGCGAGCGCTGCGGCGCGCACACGGTTCCGTATATCGAAATCCGCAACCCCTCGGCGCGGGTCGAGCACGAGGCGACGACCTCAAAGATCAGCGACGACCAGCTGTTCTACTGCCGCCAGCGCGGTCTTTCGGCCGAGGACGCGGTGTCGCTGATCGTCAACGGCTTCTGCAAGGAAGTGCTGAAGGAGCTGCCGATGGAGTTCGCCGTCGAGGCGCAAAAGCTCCTCGCCGTCAGCCTCGAAGGCAGCGTCGGCTAATGGCACTTGATTACCACCCCGCCCACCGTCATTCCCGCGAAAGCGGGAACCCAGGGCGAGCGACCCACGGTTGCCCCTGGACCCCCGCTTTCGCGGGGGCGACGAACTAGGCAAGTACGATGCTCGAAATCACCAATCTGCACGCGCAACTCGCCGATGACGGCCGCGAAATCCTGAAGGGCGTCGACCTCTCGGTCGCGGCCGGCGAGGTGCACGCGATCATGGGGCCGAACGGCTCGGGCAAGTCGACGCTCGCCGCGGTATTGGCCGGACGCGACGGCTACGAGGTGACGCAGGGTGCGGTGCGCTATCTCGGCCGCGACCTGTTGGCGATGCCGGCCGACGAGCGGGCGCGCGAGGGGGTGTTTCTGGCGTTTCAGTACCCGGTCGAGATCCCGGGTGTGAACAACATGTATTTTCTGCGCACCGCGCTCAACGCCGGCCGCCGCTATCGCGGCGAGCCCGAGCTCGATGCCGGGCAGTTTTTGCGCGCGGTGCGGGCCAAATTGAAGGAGCTCGACATCGGCGAGGATCTGCTGCAGCGCGCGGTCAATGTCGGATTTTCGGGCGGCGAGAAAAAGCGCAACGAAATCTTCCAGATGGCGATGCTGGAGCCGCGCCTGGCGATCCTCGACGAGACCGACAGCGGGCTCGACATCGACGCGTTGCGCGCCGTTGCCGCCGGCGTCAACCGCCAGCGCGCGCCCAACCGCGCGATCGTCGTGATCACCCATTACCAGCGGCTCCTCGACTATGTCGAGCCCGACCGGGTGCACGTGCTGCAGGACGGGCGGATCGTCGAATCCGGCGACAAGTCGCTTGCCGCCGAGCTCGAGCGGCGCGGCTACGGCGCCCTCGGCGACGCCGCCTGAGCCGGGTGATCGGCGGTAAATCTGTTGGCGATTAACGATCGTGTCGTCGTTCCCGCGGAAGCGGGAATCCAGGGACCCAATGCTCTGTCGGCGACCCCCTGTTCCAGCCCACAGGGGCAAGCTCTGGACCCCCGTTGGCGCGGGGGTGACGGCCATCAAATTGCCCGAGCCTCTCGGGAACGATCACGATGAGCGCCGTCGTCGACTTCCCGGTCAAGCCCGAGGCGCGGCCCTATCTCGACGCCGCCAGTATCGCCGCCGCCGGCGACCATGCCGGCGAGCCGGACTGGCTCGCGCAGCAGCGTCGGCGCGCGCTCGCCCGGTTTGCCGAACAGGGCTTTCCGAGCCGGCGCGGCGAAGCCTGGCGCTACCTCGATCTGCACGCGCTCGAACAGTCGCCGCTGCTGCCCGCCCGGACCGGGCATTCGCAGCAGCCCGCCGCAGCGTGTGCGCGGTTGCTCGCCGGGATTGGTCTTGCGCCGTCCGCCAGTCGTCTGGTCCTCGTCGATGGCTGCATTTCGCCTCTGTTGTCAGCGAGGGGAGGACTGCCGGCCGGAGCTTGGCTCAGCTCGACGGCAGCGGCGGTCGACGTCAGGCCGGAGCTGGTCGGCGCCGCGCTCGAAGCGTTGTCGCAGAATGCCGATCAGCCCTTTGCGGCGCTCAACGCCGCGCTCTTCAGCGACGGCTTCGTGCTCGAAGTGGCGCCGGGCGTTGTTATGGAGCAGCCGATCGAGATCATTCACCTCGCTTCCGGCGACGCCTCCGCCTCGATGCACACCCGCAGCCTGGTGACGCTCGGGGCGGAGAGTCGTGCGCAACTGGTCGAAATCTTTGCCGGCGACGGGCGCTATTGGCGCAACGACGTCGTTGCGGTGCGGCTCGCCGCGGGTGCGGCGCTCGACCGGGTGGCGCTGGTCGAGGAAGGTGCCGACGCGCTGCATCTTGCGGCACTGGACGCGGAGCTCGGCGCGGCGGCGCGGCTGACGAGCTTTGAGCTGCTGCTCGGCGGGGGCACGGTGCGCCACGAGACGGTCGTGCGCAGCGCCGGCGAGGGCGCCTATTGCGGTCTCCACGGGGGCTTTGTCGCTTCGGGTCGCCAGCAGGCCAACATCGTCACCAATGTCGACCACTTGGCCGAGCGCGGCGAGACCCGCGAAATCTTCAAGGGGGTTGCGGCCGGCCGCGCCCACGGCGCGTTCCAAGGCCGGATCACGGTTCGTCCGGGCGCGCAAAAGGTCGACGCCCATATGCTCAGCCGCAACCTGCTGCTCGGCACGCGCGCCGCGATCGACACCAAGCCCGAGCTCGAAATCTTCGCCGACGACGTGAAGTGCAGCCATGGTGCGGCGGTCGGCGACCTCGACGAATCGGCGCTCTTTTACCTGCTGGCCCGCGGCATCCCGCGCGAGGACGCGCGCCATATGCTGATCGAAGCGTTTATTCGCGAGGCGGTCGAAATCGTCGAGCCGGCAGCATTGCGCGAGCACCTGCTGAACCGGCTCTCCCGTCGCCTTGCGGCATTGGAGGATTGAGCATGACTGCGGCAAGTCCGAGGCCTTCCGATCTCGGCACGGAGCGCCTGCCGGGCGGGTTCGACCCGCGCCTGCTGCGGCAGCAGTTTCCGATTTTTCAGAGCAATCCGGACCTGGTGTTTCTCAACTCCGGGGCGAGCGCGCAAAAGCCGGCCTCGGTCATCGACCGCGTCGCCGACTACTACCGCACCGACTACGCCAATGTGCATCGCGGGGTTTACCGGCTCAGCGCGCGCTCCACCGATCTGTTCGAGGAGGCGCGGGTCAAGGCGCAGCGGTTTCTCAACGCCGCCGACCCCGACGAGATCGTGTTTGTCCGCGGCGCCACCGAGGCGATCAACCTTGTCGCGCAGAGCTGGGGCGGGGCCTTTCTCGAAGCCGGCGACGAAGTTGTCATCAGCGAGCTCGAGCACCATTCCAATATCGTGCCGTGGCAGTTGCTGCGCGACCGCATCGGCATCCGCATCGTCGTGGCGCCGGTCGATGCCACCGGCGGGCTCGACCTCGCGGCGTTTGCCGCGCGCCTGACCCCGCACACGCGGCTGGTGGCGATCACCCACCTTGCCAACGCCACCGGCGCCCTGGTACCGGTCGCGACCATCGTCGAATTGGCGCATCGCGCCGGTGCGCGGGTGCTGGTCGACGGCTGCCAGGCCGCTCCCCGCCTTGCGGTCGACGTGCAGGCGCTGGGGTGCGATTTCTACGCCTTTTCCGGGCACAAGACCTATGGCCCGACCGGGATCGGGGTGCTGTGGGGGCGCCATGAACTGCTGGCGGCGATGCCGCCCTGGCAAGGCGGCGGAGAGATGATCCTCAACGTCACCTTCGAACAGAGCACCTACCAGGACCCGCCGCATCGCTTCGAGGCCGGCACCCCCGACATCTCGGGTGCGATCGGGCTCGGCGCGGCGCTCGATTTCATCGAGGAGCTGGGGCGCGACAACATCCTCGAGCACGAGGAGGCGCTGACCGGTTACGGTGTCGACCGCCTGTCGCGGATTCCGGGCCTGCAGCTGGTCGGCGCCGGGCAGCGGCGGCTCGGCATCCTGTCCTTCGATCTCGAAGGGATCCACCCGCACGATGTGGCGACCGTGCTCGACCGCCATCATGTGGCGGTGCGCGCCGGTCATCACTGCGCCCAGCCGCTGCTCGACAAGCTCGGCCTCGGTGCGACGACCCGCGCCTCCCTCGGCGTCTACAACGACGAGCGCGACATCGACGCGCTGGCCGACGCGATCGAGGCCGCGAGAGAGATGTTCCGATGACGGATCTGCGCGAGCTTTACCAGGACATCATCCTCGACCACGGCCGCCACCCGCGCAATTTTCGGGCGATCGAGCACCCGACCCACACCGCGCAAGGCTATAACCCGCTGTGCGGCGACAGGGTCACCGTGTTCCTGACGCTCGACGGCGAGCGTATTGCCGATGTGGCGTTTCAGGGGCGGGGCTGCGCGATCTCGACCGCGGCGGCCTCGCTGATGACCGAGGTGTTGAAGGACAAGACCGTCGAGGAGGCGCGCGAGCTCTTCGGACATTTCCATGCGCGCGTGACCGGGGGCGAGGAAAGCCCGCTCTCCGAGCCGTTGGCCGAGGAGATGGAGCGGCTCGAGCCATTGACCGGGGTCAAGGCCTACCCGGCGCGGGTCAAATGCGCGACCCTGTCGTGGCATGCGCTCGAAGCCGCGCTGAAAGGCGACGGCACACCCGTTAAGACGGAGTAGCAGCGATGGCTGACCGCGACCCGTTCGATTTCGCCCCCGAAACCCCCGCCGCCGAGTCCGGCGACGAGGTCGAGCGTCCGGAAGGCGGCGAGGACGACCCGGCGCTGATGGGCCCGGTGCTCGAAGCGCTGAAAACCGTGCGCGATCCGGAAATCCCGATGGACCTCGTCGAGCTCGGGCTGATCTACGAGCTGATCGTCAAAAAGGGCGGCATCGTCTTTGTCGAGATGACCCTGACCACCCCGGCCTGCCCGGTCGCAGCCAGCATGCCGGGCGAGGTCGAGACCGCGATCCGCGGCGTTCCGGGCGTCGGCGAGGTGCGCGTCAAGCTGGTCTGGACCCCGCCCTGGACCCCTGACAAGATGAGCGAAGAAGCCCGCCTCGAGCTCGGCATGCTGTAGCGGCGCCAGCCTCTGGGTCGTCGTAAGGCCGCATGTGCCGGGGTCGCGCACTCGGTGGCGCGCCCATCGGCTCAGCTTATCCAGGCGAGCAGCCGGCTCCGGCGCGGCCGCGCGGTCAGGATCGCATCGACGCCGAGGCTGCGGCCGTAATGATGCAAGGCAAAGATGACCATAAGCACAAACGCGAAGAAATAGGTCCACGGCCACTCGTACCAGTCGTTGTAGAGGCCGAGCCACAGATTGAGGAACTGGAGCGCGCCAATCACACCCCACAGCCGCACGAAGAGACCGAGGATCAGCGACACGGCGGTCAGCGCTTCGGCGAGGTAGACGATCGGCGCAAACAGGGAGAAATGCGGCAAGACCACGTGGTTGACGAAATTCTTCAGCAACGGGATGGCGGCCGTTTTTCCTTCGCCGGTCATATAGTGGAGGAGCTCGTTGGTGCCGGAGGGTGTGTCATTGTCGGTGTAATAGGGCGGCAATTTCCACAAGGTCTGCTGCCACCACATCCCGCCGATGACGACGCGGCAGGCCCAATTGCCGAGGTGAACAAAGCGCCGTTGCTCGGGCAGCGTGGCGAGCACATAGACCGCGATCACGACGCTGGCGATCATAAGGACCCAAAAGACATAGGTCGGCCATCCCGGTCGCAGCATGAAATGGACGAAATCGGTCAACGGGTTCGGCGTCATCGTGCGTTCTTCATCCGGTGGGCCGAGGATCGAAGCAATGCGCGACCTTATCTGCGCCAGCGCCATAAATCGAGGCTGGCGAGGAGAACGAGCGGCGGGTCATTCGCCGTCACCACCGCCAATCCGTGGCTGTCGACGACGATATGCGAACCCCACCGGGACGACGTACAGTCACAAGCTCGCGAGCGCCCGCCCAGCGGCGAGAGCCAGGGCGCGGGATAGGCGAACGCGAGATGGTGTCTCAGTTTTGAATTTCGGCTTACGACCCAACGCAGGCATTCAAGAACGCGGCGATTATCGGCGGTTCTTGCCCCACACCGAACCCTCAGCCTTCGCCTAAACCCGGCGGGGAAGCTCGCCGCGCTTGGTGCGCGATGCCTCGCTGAGGCGCGCGTCTAGTACCGCGCTGCCTCGGCCCGCCGGCGCCGGCGCAGTTGCCGCAGCGAAAGGAGATGCAGCAGGATCGAGGCTGGCACCACAAAAGCAGGGGTCAGCACGCCCGGATAAGCGCCTGCGCCGATGCTCGGCACGCTTGGAATGATCAACTGGAACCGGCCGGGCGAGGTGATCAACCCCAAGGTGATCGCAACGGCGAAGTCCGCGAGGCCCAAAATATTCCAGGCGATCGCTGCCCTTCGGCCTTGAGCCGTACCGCGCGCCACGGCGATGGCCGCTGGCACGGCGAGCAGGCCGGTCAGCACGTCGCCAATTCCCGCCGGCAACGCGAACACACCGGGCAGCGCTCCACGCAGCCAGGCAGCGAGAGCCCAGCTGCCGAATACCCGGTAAAGCTGAAGCGCGACGAGCCAGCTCACCGGCATCGCATCGAGCACCTGCCCCACCCGCGTCGACAACAGCAACAACGGCGCGCCAATGATCACCGGCAGGAAGACCGCCAACGGCAGGAACGGCACCGGTAAGGTTGAGGCGCCTGTGACGAAGACGCCATTGATCGCAGCGCTCCAGGCGAAAGCGAACCAAAGCGTGTACGGGATCATGACCGCCAGCCACGTGGTGCGGCGTTGGCCCGGCGTCAGGTCGGTGCTTTCGAGGCCGAGCCACAAACCGACCGCGATAACCCCATGGGCCGTCAATTGGTGTGCCGTGGTTGGAATTCCGCTGGCCGCGATAATCGGCCGCCAGTAGATCAACAAGATCCACAGCAGCGTGAGCGGGGCGATCCAAAACAGGCTGCGCCAAGCAGGGCCCGGCGGAACGATATAAGCGGGAACAGCGGCGGTCATCAGCAGTTCTCCGTGTGAGTCCTGAGATCAGGTGTTGATTGACGCGGCCTCAAACCCGGCGGTCAGAATGCCGAGCCGACCTTCCATGAGATTTCGTCTCAATTGCTGGGGTGCGAGCCGCTGATCCCTCCGGCCCGAAACCTTGTCGCCGATATGCGACCGCTTCCCGCGAGCGACTATCAGCGATAATGTGAATAGGCAATGAAGCAGAACTTCACAGTGAGGCACGGCGCGCTCGACGGCGTGGAGGCGTTCCTCAGGGTTGCCCAACACCGCAATTTCCGGAAAGCGGCTGCGGAACTCGGGGTAACCCCATCGGCGATCAGCCAGGCGGTACGCGCGCTTGAGGCGCGCGTCGGCGCAGCGCTCTTCATCCGCACAACCCGCAGTGTCGGTCTGACTGAAGCCGGCGAACGTTTCATCTCGCGCGCAAAACCCGCCTTCGAAGAGCTCGTCGCCGCCAGCGAAGCTGCGCGCGACCTCGGAGGGCGGCCCGCGGGACTATTGCGTCTCTCGGTGCCGCGCGCGGTCGTGCCGCTGATCCTGGAGTCAGTGATCACCTCTTTCGGCGAAGCCTACCCCGAGATCGAACTGGAGATCGCCGCAAGCGAGGAACTGATCGATCTCGCGGCCCAAGGGTTTGACGCCGGCATCCGTTTGGGCCAGTTCATCGCCGCCGACATGGTCGGGGTGCGGCTGACGCCGCCGTTTCCTCTCGTTGTCGTTGGCAGCCCCGATTACCTGCGCCGGCGACAGCGTCCGGAGCGGATCGACGATCTGCGTCACCACGCCTGCCTGCGCATGCGCCGCTCGAACGGCTCGATCGCGCCTTGGCCCTTTGTCGAGGGCAACAAGACAATCGAGGCAATCGTCACCGGGCCGCTCATCTCGCACGACTACCCCACACTTCTCGCCGCAGCGATCCGGGGTCTGGGGCTTGCGCAGTTGCCCGGGCCGCTCGCCAAAACGCCGATTGCTGATGGTCGATTGCAAGCGCTCCTGACACCCTTCGCTGTTACGACGCCAGGGGTTTTTCTATACTACCCTGGCGGACGCCAAGTGTTGCCCAAGCTGCGCGCGTTTATCGAGCATGTTAAATACCGGACCGGTGGTGCGCGCGGGAGGCAACTACGCATAAATTGCGCAAGATCAACGTAGAAAGCTCTTGGTCTAGCGCTCAGCCAGCTCAGCCATTACCGCCCGAAGGGTCAGATCCGGCTTTTCGGCGATCCGCGCCGATAGCCACGCGCGCTCACTCCGCAGCCGCAGCGGCCGCCGCCCGTCCATCGGCTTGGCCGCGGCACTGCCAGTGGCCCGCCAGCGCTGCGAGCATTTGACCACGCTGGCGACGCTGACCCCAAACAGCGCCGCCGTCGCCCGGCAGGCGCGACCGCTCGCCACCGCCGCAACCACCCGATCGCGCAGGTCCTGTGAATAGGGTCTTGCCATTCGATGCTGGCCCCCAACCCCAGCCAGCATCTTGAATCACAAAATCCGGTGTGTGGGAATATCTACTCAATTCAAACTCTTGGGATCACGCTCTAGGCGTGGGCGGTCGGCCAGCGTTGTAAGGTCGCCGCCATGGTAATCGGGTAGGCCCGCGTCCATAATTGCTGACATCGCCGCGCGATCGAGGCGCGGCAAGGAGCGATGCTCGAGTGGCAAATCAGTTCCGGTACACCGCGGTTTTCGAGCCGGCCGAAGAAGGCGGGTATATCATCACTTTTCCGGCGATCCCGGGGCTGGCAACCCAGGGAGAGACGATGGACGAGGCGCGCGCAATGGCGGCGGACTGCCTGCGCGCGTATCTGGAATCCCTGCGCAAGGACGGCGAACCGCTGCCTTACGAGGCTCCGGAGGGGCCCGTCACCGAGAGGCTGACGGTCGAACTCGCGAGCGCATGACCGATCTGCCTTCGGTCAGCGCCGCGCGGCTGATCCGAGCGTTGCAGCGTGCCGGCTTTTTCGTCCACCATGTGACCGGCGGCCACTACGTGTTGAAGCACCCTGATCGGCCCGCGGTGCGCATAGTCGTCCCACATCACGGAAGCGCCGACGTAAAGCGCGGGATTCTCCGCTCGATCCTGCGCCAAGCCGGGCTTACCGCCGACGAGCTCGTACGCCTCCTTTGATCGTAAGGCGACTGCTCGTAGCCGGCGTCTGGGGATGCCGCACGCTATCGGTTCGGACATCGTCGCCGGGCCGCCTTCGCTCACCTCGGTTTGTCCGCCGCCCGCCAGCTGCGGGCGGTGGCGGCGATGACGGCAAGGGCTGCGGCGCTGCCGTTGGCCTCACCCTTTTCGAAATCGCCGGTCGCGACCGCCATCTGGTTGGTGACATGGGCGAAGCACAGCACCGGCTTGGCGCGCGCGGCGGCAAAGGCGTAAAGTGCGGCCGCCTCCATCTCGACCGCGAGAATGCCGCGGGCGCGCGCTCGTTCGATCGCCGCTGCGGTTTCGCGAAAGGGTGCGTCGGTGGTCCAGGCGGCGCCGCGATGGACCGTCTGCCCGGTGGCTTTCAAGGCGTGCATCGCCGCGGCGGCGAGCGCGCCGTCGGCCTCGGCGAATTCGCCCGGCGGCAGGTAGTGGTAGCTGGTACCCTCGTCGCGCAAGGCGCGGTCGATCAGCACGAAGTAGGGACTGGCGCCCCGATCGATCTGCTCAGGCCGATCGATCTGCTCAGGCCGATGGATCTGCCCGGCCGAGGTCACGCTGACCAGAAAGCGGCAGCCGGAGACAAACAGCTCTTCGGCGAGCAATACCGCAAACGAGGCGCCGACGGCGCAGCCGATTATCCCGAACCGCTCGCCGTCGTGGTCGAATTCGTAGAGCTCGGTGTGATAGCAGGCCCAGCCCGCAGACCGCGCGGTGCGCCCGGCGCGCTGCAACGCGCGCAGAATGTCGCCGTCGGGGTCGAGCACGCAGATCTCGGGCACCGGGATCTCGGCGACCCTCTTTTGCCGACGGGCCTCGCGCAAGAGATTGGCCGGCTCGAAGACCGATGCCGCTCTGTAATCCTTGCCGGCGAGAATCGGCGGCAAGCCGCGATGATCGGAATCCTGCTCCACCGCGGTTTCTTGCAAGCCGCAGACAGGCTCGTCAAGCAGGCGCTTGCCAACATCCGACCCGGGCTTGCCGGCGGCCTTGCGACTGAAGAAGCGCTCGTCACAGGTGCCACCATCGTCATAGATGCCATCGTCACAGATGCCCCGGGCTGGTTTTGACCAGCAGGATCACCCGGCGAGGGCGGCATCGAGGGCGGCGATCAAATCCTGCGGATGTTCGATGCCGACCGACAGCCGCAAGAGATCGGGCGGAACCGGGCTGCCCTCGCCTTCGATCGAGGCGCGGTGCTCGAGCAGGCTTTCGACCCCGCCGAGCGAGGTCGCGCGCTGCCAGAGCTCGACCCTCGCGGCGGCAGCAATCGCCGCCTCGGCGCCGCCTTTGATGCGGATGCTCAGCATGCCGCCAAACCCGCCCGCCATCTGGCGGGCAGCGGTTGCGTGTCCGGGATGGGTCGGCAGCCCGGGATAAAGCACCTCCTCGATGCGCGGATGCGCCGCCAGCGTCTCGGCGATCTGCTGCGCCGAACGGCAGGCGCGTTCGACGCGCGCGAACAGGGTCCGCATGCCGCGCAGCAGCAGAAAAGCTTCAAAGCCGCCAAGGATGGCCCCGCCACCGCTGCGCATCGCGACCAGCCGCTCCCAGAACGCGTCCTTAAGCGCGGTGGTCAGGCTGCCGGCGATCACGTCGCTGTGCCCGTTCAGGTATTTGGTCGCCGAGTGCATGACGATGTCGGCGCCGAGCGCCAACGGCCGGGTCAGCACCGGCGTCGCAGCGGTGCTGTCGACCGCGAGCAGCGCGCCCGCGGCATGCGCGATCTCGGCGGCGCCGGCAATGTCGGTCACCGACCACAGCGGATTGGCCGGGGTCTCGATCCAGACGAGCCGGGTCTGGCCCGGCCGGATCGCCGCCCGCATTGCGTCGAGCGAGGTCGCGTCGACAAAATCGGCGGCAACGCCCCAGTCTTCGGCAAAGTTCTTCAGCCAATTGCGCAAGCCCCAATACATCACCTTCGGAGCGACGATGTGGGCGCCGCGCGGCAGGCTCTGGAACACCGCGGCAGCGGCCGCCATCCCCGACGAGAACAGCAGCGAGTCGGCGCCGCCCTCGAGCGCGGTCAAGAGCGCCTGCGGCTGGTCGTAGGTCGGATTGTCGGCGCGGCCATAGCTGCGCCCGCGGCGGTAGCGGTTGTCGGGATCGCGCTGAAAGGTGGTCGCGACATGCACCGGCAGCACAACGGCCCCGGTCGCGGCATCGGTCCAGCCCAGCGCCTGCGCCGCAATGGTCGCCGGATGAAGCGGCTTACCCGTCATAGCAAACCCTCAATCGTCGCGCCGGGCGCGCTTGCGCGGACGCGGTGAGCCGCCGAAGCGGCGCCCGCAAGCCGGTCGTCGTCTCAAATCCGTCACGGCTTTATGTTGGCATACGTTGTGCGTTGCGCTGACGCGTTGAGCTCGGCGGATGGGAGGCCTGACCTTAGCACAACCTGCTGCCCGCGAGTATTGAGAGGTCGTTCCGCCATGTCGAGCACCCGACAGCGCCCGAGGAAGACGCACCTTATGACCGATCGCCCGCCGTTCGAGCGGATCGTGCTGCTGCTGCAGGGCGGCGGCGCGCTCGGCTCCTATCAGGGCGGCGTCTACCAGGCGCTGGCCGAGGCGAACTTGCACCCGGATTGGGTCGCCGGGATTTCGATCGGCGCCATAAACTCGGCCCTGATCGCCGGTAACCCGCCGGAGCGGCGGGTCGAGAAACTGCGTGCGTTCTGGGAGACCGTCAGCACGCCGCCGGCGGGAGCGTCGTACTTTCCGGGTTTCGACATCAGGGATGCGACCGCTCACCGTATCGTCAATCAGGCGAGCGCCTTCGGCACCGTGATCGGCGGAGCCCCGGGCTTCTTCGCACCGCGGGTGCCGCCGCCTTACCTGCAAACGCCCGGATCGCCCGGGTCGCTGAGCTATTACGACACCTCGCCGCTCAAGGCGACGCTCAGACGGCTCGTCGATTTCGACCGCATCAATAGCGGCGAGATGCGGTTCAGCGTCGGCGCGGTCAACGTGCGCAGCGGCAACTTTGTCTATTTCGACAACACGACGCATCGGATCGGCCCGGAACACGTGATGGCCAGCGGCTCGTTGCCGCCCGGCTTGCCCGCGACGATTATCGATGGCGAGCACTACTGGGACGGCGGCCTCGTTTCCAATACGCCGCTGCAATGGGTATTGGACAACGGACCGCGCCTCGACACGCTCGCCTTTCAAATCGACTTGTGGAATGCACGGGGCGAGCTGCCGCGCAACCTGATCGAAACCGACCTGCGCCAGAAGGAAATCCGCTACTCCAGCCGGACCCGTGCCGCCACCGACCAGTTCAAGCATCAGCAGCTGCTGCGCCGTGCCACCGCCAAGCTGCTGCGTTCGATCCCGCCAGAGCTGCAGCAGACGCCCGAGGCAACGCTGCTCGCCGGGGAAGCGGATGAAAAGGTCTATAATCTAATTCAGTTGATCTACCACGCTCGAAACTATGAGGGCACTTCCAAGGATTACGAATTCTCGCGGGGAACAATGAACGAGCACTGGGCTTCCGGCTACAACGACGCGGTTCGCACGTTGCGTCACCCGGAGGTGCTGCAACGCCCGGAAGGCCTGGACGGCGTCTTTACCTTCGACCTCGCGGTCGACGGACGCGACTAGCCGCCGGCATAGAGGAGAGATCCGACCGATGAAGCTCGCCGAAATCCGCGGCCAGGCCTTCGCCATGCCGCTCACCGATCCCGCCTACCCGAAAGGGCCGTACAAATTCTACAACCGCGAGTTTGTCGTGATCACCTATCGCAGCGACATCGACGAGCTGCGTCGGGTCGTGCCCGAACCCTTGGAGGTAGCCGGCGACACGGTCGCCTATGAATTCATCCGGATGCCCAACTCGACCGGTTTCGGCGACTATACCGAAACCGGACAGGTGATCCCGGTCCGGTTCACGGCCAAGGACGGCAGCGTGCAGGAAGGCGGCTATCTCCACGCAATGTATCTCGACGACAACGCGCCGATCGCCGGCGGGCGCGAGATCTGGGGCTTTCCCAAGAAGCTCGCCAGCCCGAAAATCTCGCATGAGAGCGAGACCGTGGTCTGCACCTTGCACTACGGCTCGGTGCTGTGCGTCAGCGCGACGATGGGCTACAAGCATCGCGAGATCGACCCGGCGCCGCTGTTGAAGGCCCTGGCGCGGCCGAGCTTTATGATCAAGATCATCCCGCATGTCGATTGCACGCCGCGGATCTGCGAGCTGGTCCGCTATTACCTCGAGGACGTGACCGTCAAAGGCGCCTGGTCCGGCCCGGCCGCGATCCAGCTGTTCGAGCATGCGATGTGCGACGTGGCGCGGCTGCCGGTGCATGAGGTGGTCGGCGCCAGCCATTATGTGACGGACCTGACGCTCGGCCTCGGCGAGGTCGTCTTCGACTATTTGAAAAACGCCTGAACCACTCTGGCCCAACCCACTTTGGAAGGAGCCCCGGAATGTCCCGTTTCGATGGAAAGGTCGGCATCATCACCGGCGCCGCCAGTGGCATCGGCAAAGAAATCGCGCTGCGCTTTGCCGCCGAGGGCGGCATTTCGGTGATCGCCGATCTCGATCTCGACCTTGCCGATGCGACCGCGCGCGGGATCAAGGCAAGCGGCGCCGACGCTTTCGCCGTCGCGATGAATGTCGCCGACGAAGCCGCGGTCGAGAAGGGCGTCGCCGACACCATCGCGAAATACCGTCGGATCGACGTGCTGGTCAGCAATGCCGGCATTCAAATCGTCAAGCCGGTCGTCGACCTCCCGTTCGCGGACTGGAAGCGGCTGCTGGCAATCCACCTCGACGGCGCGTTTTTGACGACGAAAGCATGCCTGCGCCACATGTATCAGGCGAAGGCGGGTAGCATCGTCTACATGGGCTCGGTGCATTCGAAAGAGGCCTCGGTGCTGAAGGCGCCCTACGTCACCGCCAAGCACGGGCTTGTCGGATTGTGCAAAGTCGTGGCCAAAGAAGGCGCCGAACACAATGTCAGGGCCAACGTCGTCTGCCCCGGCTTTGTCCGCACGCCGCTCGTCGACAAGCAGATCCCGGAGCAGGCGAAAGCGCTCGGCATCAGCGAGGAAGACGTGGTCAAGCACGTCATGCTGAAGGACACGGTCGACGGCGAGTTCACCACCACCCAGGATGTCGCCGCGGCGGTGCTGTTTTTTGCCGGCTTCGAGAGCAACGCGCTGACCGGACAGTCGCTCGTCGTCAGCCATGGCTGGTTTATGCAGTAGCGCCGCCGCTTGGTAGCGACGCCCGCCGCGCCCGGGCAAAAGGGTTTTGGCCGCAGCGGGCCGGACGTATAGCTTCCTCCCCTCTTTAGAGGAAGGAAGCCGATGACGGCGGCGACGGATGACGAAAGCAGCGGCGCGGTCGCCGGCACGGCCGAGGCGGCGCGACTGGCCTCGATCCGCAAGGGCGAGCACTGGCGGCGCTGGGGGCCGTATCTCAGCGACCGGCAATGGGGCACCGTGCGCGAGGATTACAGCCCCTACGGCACCGCCTGGGACTACCTGCCGCACGACCACGCGCGCAGCCGCGCCTATCGCTGGGGCGAGGACGGGATCGGCGGGTTTGGCGACGAGCGGCTGCTCTTGTGTCTCGGTGTCGCGCTGTGGAACGGCCGGGACCCGATCCTCAAGGAGCGGCTGTTTGGGCTGACCAACAGCGAAGGCAACCACGGCGAAGACGTCAAGGAGCTTTACTACTATCTCGACGGCACGCCGACCCATTCCTACATGCGGATGCTCTACAAATATCCGCAGGCCGCGTTCCCCTATGCCGAGTTGGTCGAGGAAAACCGGCGCCGCGGCAAGGACCAGCCCGAATTCACATTGCTCGACACCGGGATTTTTAACGGGAACCGCTATTTCGATGTCGAGATCGAATATGCAAAAGCGGAACCCGACGACATCCTGATGCAAGTCACGGTCACCAACCGCGCCGCCGAGCCGGCGCAACTGCACGTATTGCCGCAATTATGGGCGCGCAACATCTGGTCCTGGCAGCCGGATTCGATGAAGCCGCGCCTCTTGGCGCGCGGCGGCGATGCGATCTCGGTCGACCACCCCGAACTGCCGCCGATGCGGCTGGTCTGCGACGGCCGTCCCGAATTCCTGTTTTGCGAAAACGAAACCAACACCCGAAGACTATGGGGGATGGAAGCGCCGGGACAATACTTCAAGGACGGCGTCAACGACTATGTCGTCGACGGCAACCGCGATGCGGTCAACCCGGCGCGGCTCGGAACCAAGGCGGCGGCGCATTACCGGCTGAACCTGCCGGCCGGGGGAAGCGCAAAGCTGCGGCTGCGGCTTTCGGCCGAGCACATGGCGTCGGGCTTTGACGACTTTGACCAGGTGTTCGAGCGTCGCCGCGCCGAGGCCGGCGAATTCTACGCCGCGCTGCAGCGCGACATCGCCGACCCGGACACCCGGCGGGTGCACCGCCAGGCGCTCGCCGGCATGATGTGGACCAAGCAATTCTACCACTACGACGTCCCGGAATGGCTGGACGGCGACCCGTCGCAGCCGCCGACGCCCGAATTGCGCAAGCACGGGCGCAACGGCGACTGGCGGCATCTGAACAACGCCGACATCGTCTCGGTGCCCGACAAATGGGAATATCCGTGGTATGCGGCTTGGGATTTGGCGTTCCACTGCGTGATCCTGGCCCGCGTCGACCCGGCCTATGCCAAGAGCCAGCTGCTGCTGCTGACGCGCGACTGGTACATGCACCCCAACGGCCAGCTGCCGGCTTATGAGTGGGCGTTTGGCGACGTGAACCCGCCGGTCCACGCCTGGGCGGCGTGGCGGCTCTACGAGATCGACCGCGAGCAGCATGGCGGCAAAGGTGACCGGCCGTTTCTCGAGCGGGTGTTCCTGCGGCTGATGCTGAACTTCACCTGGTGGGTCAACCGCAAGGACGCCGAGGGACACAACATCTTCCAGGGCGGATTTCTCGGTCTCGACAATATCGGGATTTTCGACCGCAGCGCGCCGTTGCCGACCGGCGGCACGATCAACCAGTCGGACGGCACCGCCTGGATGGCGATGTACACGCTCAACCTGATGCGCATCGCGCTCGAGCTGGCGCTCGACGACCGGGTCTACGAGGACATCGCCTCCAAGTTTTTCGAGCACTTTCTCTATATTGCCGAGGCGATGACCAACATCGGCGGCGACGGCATCGGGTTGTGGGACGAGACCGACGAGTTCTATTATGACGTGCTGCATTTGCCCGACGGCGAGCGGATCCCGCTGCGGCTGCGCTCGATGGTCGGGCTGATCCCGTTGTTTGCGGTCGAGATTCTCGACAGCTCGGTGTTCACCCGGCTGCCGAAATTCAGCGCCCGGGCGCATTGGTTTTTGAGCCATCGTCCAAAGCTGGCCAAGCTGGTGTCGCGCTGGCACGACCCCAATGCCGGCGAGCTTCATCTGCTCTCGCTGCTGCGCGGCCACCGCATGAAGCGGCTGTTGAGCCGCATGCTCGACGAAACCGAGTTCCTGTCGGATTACGGCGTGCGCTCGCTGTCCAAATACCACGAGAAAAACCCGTATGTGTTCAAGCATGCCGGCAACCAGATCAGCGTCGACTATGTGCCCGGCGACTGCGCGACCTCGGTGTTTGGCGGCAATTCCAACTGGCGCGGCCCGGTGTGGTTCCCGGTCAACTATCTGTTGATCGAGTTGCTGCAGCGCTTTCACAGCTATTACGGCGACGACTTCAAGGTCGAATGCCCGGTCGGCTCCGGCAACTTCTTGCATCTGGGAGAGGTGGCGGCCGAGCTGTCGCGCCGATTGTGCCGGCTGTTTTTGCGCGACGACAGCGGTCGCCGCCCGGTTTTCGGAGACTCGGCGATCGAGCAGGAAAACCCTGACTTCCGCGACAACCTGCTGTTCTACGAATTCTTTGACGGCGACACCGGCAAGGGCCTCGGCGCGGCGCATCAAACCGGGTGGACCGCTCTTGTCGGTCTGCTGCTGCGCACCTATCCGACCGCGCGGACCGCCGATGCCGCAGCACCGCCCGCACCCGTCGCAGCAGCACTGCCGGAGCCCGCGGGCGCCCGCTGAGGCGGGGCCGGGGCCGTGACGGACCCGCTGTCCCGGCTGGCGCCGGTTCGCTTTGGCCGCGCCGTCTGCGGCGACATCGCGGCCGCCGAGCGCCGCGAGTGGTGGCTCGCCAACGGTCGCGGCGGGTATGCCGGCGGCACGATCGCCCAGACCCTGACGCGGCGCTATCACGCGCTTTTGGTGGCGCCGGTCGACCCGCCGCTCGGGCGCGTGCTGGTGCTTGCCAAGGCTGATGCGCGTCTGGTCGCGGACGGTGTTTCGCAGCCGCTGTTCGCCAATCGCTGGGCCAGCGGTGCCGTCGACCCCGCCGGCAATCTGGCGCTCGAAAGCTTTCACCTCGACGGCACGATCGCGGTGTGGCGCTTCGCGATCGGCGACCTGATCGTCGAGCAGCGGATCTGGATGGAGCCCGGGACTGACACGGTCCCCGGGGTTGACACGGACCCCGGGGTTGACACGGTCTATGTCGCCTGGCGCCTTGAGGGCGGAGCAAACGGGGCGTCGGCAGCCTTGTCAGTGGCGCTGCTCGCCAACGGCCGCGACCATCACGGCGACACCTGGCCGCCAGGTTTTTCGCCGGGGATTGCGGTGGCGGGTTCGACCTTGACTGCAACCGTGCCGGCCCGGTTCGAGCTGCGGATTGCGGCGACCGGCGGCTCGATCGCGCCGCGGCGCGAGTGGTATCGCGATTTCGACCTGCCGGTCGAGCGCGAGCGCGGGCTCGGCGCCGGCGACGCGCACCTTCATGTCGGCGATCTCGATATGCCGCTGCCATCCGGGAAATGGGGCGGGTTCGCCGCCGGGCTGGCGCCGCAGACCCCGCCCGATCTCGACGCAGCGTTGGGGCGCCGGCGCGATCACGACCGCGGGGTGCTGGAACGCGCGCTCGCCGCCGACCCGGTTTTTGCCGCGGCACCCGGCTGGGTCATGCGGCTGGTGCTGGCGACCGACGCCTTCATCATTGCCCGCCCGCTTCCCGATCAACCGGACGGGCAGTCGGTGATCGCCGGCTATCCCTGGTTTGGCGATTGGGGGCGCGACACGATGATCTCGCTGCCGGGCCTTTGCCTCGCGACCGGCCGCTTCGACACGGCGCGGCTGATCCTCGCGACCTTTGCCCGCTTTGTCGATCGCGGCATGCTGCCGAACGTGTTCCCCGGCGCCGGCGCAACCCCCGAATACAACACCGCCGACGCCAGCCTGTGGTACATCGAGGCGTGGCGCGCCTATGTCGCGGCGACCGGCGACGAGGCGGCCTTGCGCCAGGTCTTCCCGGTGCTGGCCGAGATCGTCGACCGGCACGTCAGGGGCACACGCTACGGCATCGCGGTCGACCCGGCGGACGGGCTGCTGCGCGCCGGCGAACCCGGCATCCAGTTGACCTGGATGGACGCGCGCGTCGGCGACCGGGTGGTAACGCCGCGCATCGGCAAGCCGGTCGAGATCAACGCGTTGTGGCACAACGCGCTGGTCGCGATGGCCGCGATGGCGGAACGCCTTGGGGCGCCCGCGGCTTCCTACCGCACCCAGGCGGTGAGGGCGCAGCACGGGTTCGCGCGCTTTGTGCGACCGGGAGGCGAGGGCCTTTACGACGTCGTCGACGGCCCGGACGGCGCCGATGCGAGCCTGCGGCCAAACCAGATTTTTGCCGTCAGCCTGCCGGCGACCCCGCTCGACGCGGCAACCCAGCGCACCGTGCTGGCACGCTGCGGCAGGGCATTGCTGACCTCGTACGGTCTGCGTTCGCTGGCGCCGAGCGAGCCCGGCTATCGCGGGGTCTGCACCGGCACCGTGGCCGAGCGCGACGGCGCCTATCATCAGGGGACCGTGTGGGCGTGGCTTCTTGGCGCGTGGGCTTTGGCGCACCACCGGGTCCATCGCGACGCGGCGGCGGCGCAGCGGTTCCTGGAGCCGATCGGCGACCATTTGCTCGATGCCGGGCTCGGCCAGGTCAGCGAAATCTTTGACGGCGACCCGCCGCACACGCCGCGCGGCTGCCCGGCGCAAGCCTGGTCGGCGGCCTGCGTGCTCGAAGCGTGGTGGCGGCTCGAGCGCGCCAAGAGCGCGGCGCCGCCGGCCCCGCTCACGTACTGTTGAACCGACGAAGCGGTCTTGGCGCGATAGCCTCGCCGCATGCTCAAAGCCCGTTACCTCGCCGCCGGCTTCTTTTTAACCCTCGCGGGCACAGCGGGTCCGGCCGCGGCGCAGCGTCCGGTCGTCGTCGAGCTGTTCACGTCCGAGGGCTGCTCCTCCTGCCCGCCGGCCGATGCGCTGCTCGCCGAGCTGGCACTGCGGCCCGATGTTCTGGCGCTGTCGTTTCACATCGACTATTGGGACCGGCTCGGCTGGAAAGACCCGTTTTCGAGCTCTGCCGCCACCCTGCGGCAGCAGCATTACGCAGGGCTTTTCGACACCGGCTCGGTCTACACACCGCAAATCGTCGTCGACGGGCATTGGCAGGCGGTCGGCTCCGACCGCGATGCGGTAGAGCGGGCGATTACCGCCGCCGAAGGCGCCCCCTCGGCGATCCCTGTCACGCTTTCCGTCGATCGCGCGCGGGCGCGGGTGACGCTCGGGCCCGGCGGCGAAAGGGTGCGGGGATCGGTCGTGCTGGTCGCCTTTGACCGCCGGCATGTCGATGCTGTGGCGCGCGGCGAGAATTCGGGCCGTACCCTGACCCATGTCGACGTCGTCCGCGGTATTGCCGAAGCCGGCCCGCTCGACAACCGAACCCGCGCGATCGAGGCGGCGATACCGGCGCCGGCCGACCGGCTCGCGGCAATCCTGCAATCCGACGACGGCCGCATTCTCGGCGCCGCCGTCGCCGACCTGCCGCAGCGCTAAACCCGCCGCAGCGCTGGCCGGGTGCCGCCGGGCGTGGCAGAATCTCCGGTTCTGCGGATCCCGGAGATGCCGATGGAAATCGAACGCCTCGACCACCTCGTGCTGACTGTCGCCGAAATCGAGCGCAGCTGCGAATTTTATACGCGGGTGCTGGGGATGGAGGTCGTCCATTTCGGCGAAGGCCGCACCGCGCTCAAATTCGGCCGCCAAAAGATCAACCTGCACCCGGCCGACCGGATCCCCGGCCTGGTCGCCCACCGGCCGACGCCCGGCTCGGGCGATCTGTGCTTTATTACCACGACACCGCTGGCTGAGGTTACCGCGCATCTGGCGCAATGCGGGGTGCCGATCGTGGCCGGACCCGGACCGCGTGCCGGCGCCGTCGGCACGATCCAGTCGGTCTATATCCGCGACCCCGATGAAAACTTGGTCGAGATCTCGAATTATTGAGGCCTGCGGCCGCGCTCGACTGCGCTGCAGCGAAAGCTGCCGATCAAAAGAAACGGCCCGCCGGGATGACCGGCGGGCCGCAAGGCCTCGCATTGTCGGCTGTCGTCAGAACTTGACGCGGACCTTGCCGATAATCGTTTGCTGCTGGCCATAGATGTTCGCGACTGCCTGGCGCTGGCCCCAGACATATTCGACACCGGTGTCGATGAATGCCACCGGGCTCCAGATCAGGTTGACGTGAACCGTCTGGAGCTGCTTGTTCGCGACCGTCGACTCGAGCGGTCCGAGCAATTGCGACTGATTATTGTACTGCGCGTATCCGTAGGCGACGGTCGACCGCAGATTGGGCAGCCAGAAATGCTGATACCCAAAGGTCCCGCCGACCTCGAAAACCGGATGAATCAGGATGTTCGATGCCGCGGCAAACCCGGTGCACGTCGCTGTCGGGGTGGCGCAGGAGGTGGCTCCCACCATGTTGGTCGCAAGTCCGGCGTCAAAGCTGTCGCTGAGATAGCGGCCGATGCCGGTGCCGGTCGTGACCTGCCACTGAAAGTCGTCTTTGCCCCAGCCAAACCAACCGGGTTTGACGTCGCCCGAGACGCCGCCGCCGTAGCCGATAAATTGTTGGCTGACAAACTTGCCGTCGTTGATTTCGAGGTCGCGAACCACCGCGCGGAAGTCGACGTGCCCCCAGGGCTGCGACCAGTAGGACGCGAAGGTCAGGTCCGGCGCCGGGCTCTTGGTGATGTTGCTGGTGACGGCGCAGGTCGAGGTGTTGGTAAAGCCGGGCGTCAGCGTCGCGGCGCTGCCGCCGTTGACAACCCCGTTCGCGATGCAGCCATTGGTGGAAGCGCTCGACACGCTGTTCGAGACCGGGTTCTGCGACAGATTGGTGTCGGTCTGGATCAGCCCGCCCGGGGTCAACACATCCGTTGCCGGGGATTCCGCCGCCATTGAAAACGCGCTGCCCCACGGGCCGGCGTAGGTGTAGCGGATCTGGGGAACACGCACCAACCCGGCTTCGCCGGCCGGGCCGCCGAAATCGAGGGTTTCAGGATTGGCGTCGGGGTCGGCGAAGTTAGAATTCGCCTG
This sequence comes from uncultured Alphaproteobacteria bacterium, assembly GCA_963712825.1. Classification (GTDB taxonomy): domain Bacteria; phylum Pseudomonadota; class Alphaproteobacteria; order ATCC43930; family CGMCC-115725; genus AP-15. The sequence continues at coordinate 83,714 of CAVQJP010000016.1, read as the reverse complement.
CCCCGCCAGAAAGCCCGCCAATGTGCCGTAGGCATAGCGCAGACGCGGCACGAGGCTGTCGGAGACGCGGGTCGCATTGTTGCTGCTGAAGCCGTTCGACCCGGCAAAGTCGAACTCGATGAACGTCCGTGACTCGCCAAAAGCGGTCGGAGTGCGGGTTTCGACGTTGAGCCGCGACTCGCGCGGGCTCTCCGCGAAGATGCTGTTGCCGCGCGAAAGAGCGGTCTGAACCGGCACCAGATTCCCCTTCGTCGGGAAGCCGGGGACCGCTCGCCCGTTCACGCTGAGCGGGTTTCCCCCCAAATTGCCGGTGACGCCGACCGTCGTGGTTGCCGTGCCGTTCGCTGGCCCGCCCTGAATCCAGTAGTCGATCGTCTCGTCGACAAAGCCGCCGACACGGATCGAGGTGTCGGTGCCGGGGATCAGAAACGAGCGCGGGAAGCTGCCGCCGACCATATTCTGGCCGGGCACCGCCGGGGTGCCGTAGGCCGTCGTCCCGGTCGTCGCGGGGGTGGCCTCGGCGGGTAGTTGCGCCTGTTGCTGCGCCTTCGCCAGCTGGTCGATCCGTTGCTGGAGGAGCTGCTGGTTGGCGCGCAAATCCGCCATCTCGTCGGCGCGCCCCGCAACAGACCCTGTGACCAGCGCGATCGCGGCGGCCACGCCCCCGATCGCCGCCAGGTTGCCGAGATTTCGCTTTCTCATAGCGCCCCCGAAAAAAATCAATGGTTGCAGCCGGCCATAGCCACACGCCGGCTTCGCACTCGCGCCATGATAGGGGCAGAGCACCTTCGGGCAAGCGCGCTCTGCGCTCGACGTGTGGTTTTCGTCTCAGCGTGTTGAAAATACCACAATAGGCCATAAGATATTGGTTCTGCGGAGGTCATGCAAACCGTAACTAATGCATCTATGGCTCTGTTGCCGCCTGAAATCGGCGCATCCCCGGCTAACGGGAAACGCGATAGGCAGTGCTTTTCGGGAGCTGTTCCAACTCTTGCGCCAGGCGTTTGACGACCGGGGCGGACCGGAACGCGATCGGTCTTTCAGTCGATCAGATGCTGATCGAGCCGCCGCCAGGCCCACCGCTTATGGCGAGCTTCAAGGCGTGCTTACGGCTCTCGGACTGCCGGCGCGGCGGAGCCGCCCGATTGGATTTGACCCAGGCGTTCAGCGACGAGGGTCGGGAGAGCGGCCTTATGACGCCGGCGCGAACGGGTTCAGCGCCTTCAGCCGCGCCGACCAGCGATGCCGGCCGAGCTCGCGGCGCACCACCGCCCGGTCTCGCACCCAGTTGAGCTGCAACGCGCGACGCGGGCCGAGATAGGGGCGATGGCCGTGAAACGAGCGCTCGCTGCGCCGGAACGCCAGCATCGTGCCGGCGAGCGGGACGATTTCGCGCACAAAATCGTCGAGGTCGTCGGGACCGCGCAGCAACCGCAACCGGCCTTCGGCAAATTGCCAGACCGGGTTCATGTAGAGCAGCAACGTGATGATCTTGGTTTCGGAGTTGGTGTGGATGCGCCCGTCCCTGCCGTCGCCCATGGCGCGCACCGTCAGCATCGTCGGGCGGGCGCCGAGGTCGATCGTGAATTTGTCCTCGATGGCGCGGCGGAGCTCGGGGCCGGTCAACGCCGCGACCAGCTCGCCAAAGGCGGCGCCATATTCGAGCGTCTCGATCGGGTAGCTGCCGCCGCCGCGCACCCGCGGGAAATCGGCGACAACCCCCGCAAGAGCGCTGCCGCGGACGAAATTCTCGACCACGACAAAGTCGAACGGCTCCTGCTCCAGCGGCGCGGTATGCAGACGATCGAGATCGAGCACGGCCAAGGCGCGCCTCCGCGGGAAAGGGGACTTGCAAATATCCGCGATGAGCCTCGCCGGGCAAGTCCGACGCGGGCCGGGTCGTCGTTCTGGACGGCGCCGCGCCCCCAATTAGCGCTTCGCTGCGGCGCGCGGCTGGGCTAGAGGTAGCATCCGCCGCAACAAGTCAACCGACAGCCGAGAGGGGGCATGGAACAGCGCTGGGGCCTGCCCCTCGTCGCTTGGCCGCTGCGGTTGCGGCCGACCGTCTGGGACATCGTCGCACTGCCGCTGGTGCTGGGCGTGCTGGCGCTGGTCGTGTGGGGCGGCTCGGCGATGAGCGTGCGCTATGAGGTCGGGCAGCCGCTGACGATCAGCCTCGACCCTTGGGCGTTGCCGGCATACGCGTTGCGCACGGTCCTGCGCATGGCATGGGCGCTGGCCGCTTCGCTGGTTTTCAGCCTCGCTTACGCGGCGCTCGCCGCCAAGAACCGGCAAGCCGAGAAAATCCTGATCCCGTTGCTCGACGTGCTGCAGTCGGTGCCGATCCTCGGGTTCCTGTCGATCACCGTCACCGGGTTCATTGCGCTGTTTCCGGGCCGGCTGCTCGGGGTCGAATGCGCCGCGGTTTTTGCGATCTTCACCTCGCAAGCCTGGAACATGACGTTCAGCATCTACCAGTCCTTGCGCACCGTTCCGGGCGAACTGATCGAAGCCGCGCGCATGTACCACCTGTCGCCGTGGCGGCGGTTTTGGCGGCTCGAGGTGCCGCATGCAGTGCCGTCCTTGGTGTGGAACATGATGATGTCGGTGTCGGGCGGCTGGTTCTTTGTCGTCGCCTCCGAGGCGATCACCGTCGCCGGCCACACGATCCTCTTGCCCGGGGTCGGCTCCTATATTGCGACTGCAATCGACAAGGAGGATTTGCGGGCGATCGGCTGGGCGGTGCTGGTGATGTTCGTCGTCATCCTGCTCTACGACCAGCTGCTGTTTCGCCCGCTGATCGCCTGGTCGCGCAAATTCCAGCCCGAGACCACGCCCGACGAGGACAATTTGCGGCCGTGGTTTTTGATCATGCTGCAGCGCGCCCGGTTGTTCGAGCTCGTCCAGTCGGGGCTGCTGCGGGTCAACCGCGGGATCGACGCCGCCCTCGCCGGCGTCCACCGACGGCGCGCGCCCCTTGCGGAGCGGCGACCGCGGCCGCTCTTCGAGCGTTTGTTCGACGTGGCGGTCCTCACTCTCTCCTTGGCCGCGGCGGCGTGGATCGTCTCCTACATCCGCGCCCATGTCGACGGCCCCGAAATCGGCTGGGTGTTCGTCCTGGGTCTGATCACCGCGATCCGGGTGTTGGTGCTGATTGCGCTCGCTTCGGTGATTTGGGTCCCGATCGGGGTTGCGATCGGCCTGCGGCCGCGCCTTGCCGACCGGGTGCAGCCCATTGTCCAGTTCCTGGCGGCGTTTCCGGCGAATTTGTTTTTTCCCCCGGTGGTGCTGCTGATCGTCCGCTTCCACCTGAACCCCCAGATTTGGCTGAGCCCGCTGATGATCCTCGGGACGCAGTGGTACATCCTCTTCAACGTGATCGGCGGGGCCGCCGCATTGCCGGCCGAATTGCGGCGCGCGGCCCAGAATCTCGGGGTCAGGAAATGGCTGTGGTGGCGGCGGGTGATGCTGCCGGCGATCTTTCCGGCTTACGTCACCGGGGCCGTTACCGCCGCCGGCGGGTCGTGGAACGCCAGCATCGTCGCCGAGGTCGCGCAATGGGGCAGCACGGTGCTGACCGCGACCGGGATCGGCGCCTATATCGAGCGCGCCACGGCCGCCGGCGACAGCGCCCGCATCGTGCTCGGGATCAGCGTGTTGTGCGTCTACGTTCTCGCCTTCAACCGGCTCTTGTGGCGACGGCTCTACGACATCGCCGCCGAGCGCTTACGGCTCGACTGACCTGCGTCGAGGAGGACACCGACCATGCGCAACGGACAGGGCGACATTGAAACAGCGGCCGGAGCAGCGGCGCAACTTCGCGAGCGACCGGCGACCGCACCGCTGCTGCGCGCCGCCGCCGTCTGCAAAACCTACCAGATGCCCGATCATCTGAGCCGCCTCGTGCTCGACCACATCGATTTCACGCTGGGCGACGGCGACATCGTCGCGATCCTCGGCAAATCGGGCTCCGGCAAATCGACCTTTTTGCGCATTCTCGCGGGCCTGATCCCGGCGAGCGACGGCGCTGTCGAATATCGCGGCCGGCGCGTGGCCGAGCCGGTCCACGGCATCGCGATGGTGTTTCAGAGCTATGCGCTATTTCCGTGGCTGACCGTGCTCGGCAATGTCGAGCTCGGCCTTGAGGCGCAGGGTGTCACCGCGGCCGAGCGGCGGCGGCGAGCGGTCGACGCGATCGACCTGATCGGTCTCGATGGGTTCGAGAACGCCTATCCGAAGGAGCTTTCGGGCGGGATGCGCCAGCGCGTCGGCTTTGCCAGGGCGCTTGTCGTCAACCCGGACATCCTGCTGCTCGACGAGCCCTTTTCCTCGCTCGACGTGCTGACTGCCGAAACCCTGCGCGGCGACCTGCTCGACCTGTGGGACGACCGCCGGATTCCGACCAAGGGGATCGTGCTGGTCTCGCACAATATTGAGGAAGCGGTCGAAATCGCCGACCGCATCCTGATCTTCGGCAGCGACCCCGGCCGCATCCGCGCCGAAATCCCGATTGCGCAGCCGCGCCCGCGCGACATGCAGAACGCCGGGATCCGTCAGATCGTCGACCGGGTTTACACGTTGTTGACCGAGACCGGCCGCGACGGGCGGCGCGGCGCCAAGCCCGAGCAGATCGGCATCGGCCATCGCATACCGGACACCGGGGTTCAGCCGCTGTCAGGGTTGATCGACACCTTGAGCGAGGCGCCCTATCACGGCCGCGCCGACCTGCCGCATCTCGCCGACGAGGAGAACCTCGTCATGGACGAGCTGTTTCCGCTGATCGAAACCTTGCAGCTCTTAGGCTTTGCCCATGTCAGCGACGGCGACATCGAATTGACCGCACTCGGCCGCGCCTACGCCGAGGCCGACATGCTGACGCGCAAGCAGCTCTTTGCCGATGCCGTCCTAAACCACGTGCCGCTTGCCGCCCATATCCGGCGGATTCTCGACGAGCGCCCCGGCCACCGCGCGCCCGCGGCGCGGTTTTTGCGCGAGCTCGAAGACCACTTCTCGGAAGAAGAGGCCGAGCGCGTGCTCGACACGGTTATCGACTGGGGTCGGCACGCCGAGATTTTTGCCTACGACTACGACACCGAGGTGTTGAACCTGGAGAATTTCTGACCGCTGTGATTGGTTGGCGATCCTAAACTCTGTCGATGAAATCTTCAGGCGTTCGCCGGGAAAGCACCCTTGGTCAGGATCTTGGGTCCGTATACTCGATGCCGACCGTTGCTTGGCGGGGGGATCAGCTGCCGCCGTCGTAGAAGCTTTGCGCGATTTCGGCGCGTGCGATCTGGGGAAAGATCAGCCGCGCGTAGAACGTGTCGCGCTTGGAGACAAATCCGGCGCCGATGATCGTCGACCAGCTGTCCAAAGAGTCGATCTTGACATACGCCTCCTGGCCGGGGACGAGGGCGACATTTGTCGACTGGTCAAAGTCCTTGCCGTAGCTGCTGACTTCAATGTGATAGATGCCGGGCGGGACATCGCGATAAAAAGCGCCACCCAATTGCGCGTACCCGGCATAGACGCCGTTCATCGTGACCTTGGTCATGTTGAGCGTGTCGGACGGGAGATAGACCCGGTAGATCCAGAGTCTGGCCTCGCCGGCCGGGATCCTCGGCGGAGCAATCGAGCCCACGGTCGGACCGCGGGCGCACCCGGCGAGGAGCGCCGCCGCGGCGGCGAGCAGGAGCAGCGCTCGAAATTCGGCCAGCCGCACGGTCATCGCTCAGCCGCCGCCATAATAGCGGATATGCGCCATCTCGACGCGGGCGAGCTGGGGTGCTATCGGGCGCGCGTAAAAGGTGTCGCGCTCGATCGACGTCCTCTCCCCGGTGCTCGACCAGGCGCGCAGCGATTCGATCTTGATGTAGGCTTCCTGTCCGGAGGCAAGCAGCAGGTTCGTCGACTGATTGGTGTCGCGGCCATAGCTTTCGACGCTGACCAGATACCGGCCCGGCGGAACGTCGCGGTAGAAGACGCTGCCCCCCGGCTGGGCATAGCCGGTAACGGCGCCGTTGATGCTGACCGCGGTCATGTTCAGGCTCTCCGACGGCTCGTAATCCCGATAGATCCAAATGCGCGCGTGGCCGGGCGGGATCGGCGGCACCGGCGTCGAATTCGGCGCCGCGGTGTCCCCGAAGGCAGCGGCGGTCGCAATCACGAGAAACGTCGCGGCCAGCAGCAGCAACCGGCGGAAGGCTGTGGGGATCATCGGCATCGCAATGCTCCAACTCGTGCCGCTCGCCTTTGTTCTCGGCGATCGCTTGCCAGGGGGTAAGCCGATTTTCGGTCCTGCTGGGAGGAGATACGCATGCCTTGTGCGCATATCACCATCGCCGTTAATTTAGTCTGCCGTGGGCCGAAGAAATCCCCGCCGTCTCATTGTTCGCGTGGAAGGTATGCGCTTCCTGTTGCTGCTGACCTTGCTGCCTTTGGCCGCCTGCATCCAGCCGTCTTTGAGCAAGATCGACGCCCGCACCTACAAAATCGAATCAGGCGGCGTTCCGGGCGGCTCGGACGCCCCCAACCGACGGTTGGCCGAGCAGGTTTGCCCGAACGGCTACCGGGTGCTCGACGAGGTCTCGCACAACAACACCCCCGATCGTTATCGGGACGAGCCCGGCGTGTTCACCACCTGGACGGTGCGCTGCCTGTAGGCGCTGGCTACCGAAGCGTCGTACCCCGAGATTGCTTCGCTTCGCTCGCAATGACACGTAAGTGGCTGTCATTGCGAGGAGCGCAGCGCCGACGCAATCCCGCTACGCCGACCTCCGGCGGGTACAATCGGCGCGGATCTCACCGCTAGCGCGGGCGCAGGGTCGGGAACGCGATCACGTCGCGGATCGACGGGCTGTCGGTCAAGAGCATGACGAGGCGGTCGATGCCGATGCCGAGCCCGCCGCAGGGCGGCAGCCCGTATTCGAGCGCGGTCACGTAATCCTCGTCGAGGATTTGCGCTTCTTCGTCGCCGGCGGCGCGCGCCTGCATCTGCGCCTCGAACCGCGCCCGCTGGTCCTGCGGGTCGGTCAGCTCGGAAAAGGCGTTGGCGACTTCCCAGCCGTAGACATAGGTCTCGAACCGCTCGGCAAGCCGCGGATCGGTCCGGTCGGCCTTGGCCAGGGGCGAGATGTCGCGCGGAAACCCGGTGACATGGACCGGCGCGAGGAGCGTGTCCTCGACCCGCGTGGAAAACACAGCTTCGAGCGCCTGGCCCCAATTCTCGTTGCCCGTCACGGTCACGCCGAGAGAGACGGCGGCGCGGCGGGCGCCGGCGGCATCCTCGATCGCGAGAAAATCGACGCCCGTCGCCTCCGCGACCAGCTCGGCCATGCCGCGTCGCGGCCAGGGCGGCGACAGGTCGATCTCGGTTCCGCCATAGGCGAACCGCAACGTCCCGAGCACGGTCTCGGCAGCCGTGCCGATCAGTTCCTCGGTCAGCCGCATCATCGCGGTGTAGTCGACATAAGCCTCGTACAACTCGAGCGAGGTGAATTCCGGATTGTGGCGCGGCGACAAGCCCTCGTTGCGGAAGCAGCGGTTGATCTCGAACACCTTGTCGGCGAGCCCGCCGACAATCAGCCGCTTCAGATGCAGCTCGGGCGCGATGCGCAGGTAGAGATCGATGTCGAGCGCATTGTGGTGGGTCACAAAAGGCTTGGCCGAGGCGCCGCCGGGGATCGTGTGCAGCATCGGGGTCTCGACTTCGAGATAGCCGCGCGCGGCGAGATGGCCGCGCAACGCCGCGACGATACGGCTGCGCCGGCGCAGGGTCTCGCGGCTCTCCGGGTTCATGATCAGGTCGAGATAGCGCTGGCGGTAGCGCAGCTCGACATCAGCCAGCCCATGATACTTCTCGGGGAGCGGCCGCAGTGTCTTTGCCAGAACCGACAGCGCCGTCGCGTTGATCGTCAACTCGCCGCGCGGGGTGCGGCGGACCAGGCCCTCGACCCCGACCAGATCGCCGATGTCGAGCAGCCGCACCGCCGCCAGACCTTGCGGGTCGAGATAGTCGCGGTGGCAAAAGAGCTGGATTTTGCCCGAGGCGTCGTGCAGGTCGATGAACATGCCGCTGTTGCGGACCGCGCGCACGCGGCCGGCAAGTCGGACCCGCTCGCCGGTCTCTGTGCCCGCCGGCAACGCCTGATGCCGACCCTCGACCTCAGCCGCCTCGTCGGTGCGCGCGAATTCGTAAGGATAGGGGTCGATCCCGAGCGCTCGAAGCTCCTCAAGCTTGGCGAGTCGAGCCGTGCGCAACGGGTCTTCGGCATCGCTCATCGCATCCTCCGTCCGGCCCTCGGACTATCCGGCCGCGGCCTGGGACACCGGCTGCGGCGCCAGGTCGACGATCGTATCGTGGAAGCGGCGCAAAGTCCCGTGATGGCCGACGCTGACGATGGTCGGCCGCCAGGACGCTTCGCGCAGCAGCCGGTAGAGCGACATCTCGGCCGCTTCGTCGAGCGCCGAGGTCGCCTCGTCCAGAAACACGATTTCCGGGCGGGCCAGCAGAACGCGGGCAAAGGCGAGACGCTGCTGCTCGCCGATCGATAGGCGCTGCGCCCAGTTCCCTTCTTCGTCCAACCGCTCGACGAGGTGCGGCAGCCCCACCGCCCGCAGCGCGTCGGCGAGCCCGTCATGCGCCAGCCCGGCGGCGGCGCGCGGGTAGGCGAGCGCGTCGGCGAGGCTGCCCAGCGGCAGATACGGGCGCTGCGGCAGAAACAGGGTGCGGCCGTCGGCGACCCGGACATGGCCGCGGCCAAACGGCCACAAACCGGCGACCGCGCGCAGCAGCGTGCTCTTGCCGACGCCGGAAGGGCCGGTGACGAGCAGCGCATCGCCCGGCCTCGCCGACAACGCCAGATCCTGACGCAGCGGGCGGCCGTCGGGCAGGTCGAGATCGAGCCCGTCGACCTCGACCCCTTGGCCGCGGCGCTCGATCGCGATCGGCTGAGGTGCGCGGCGCTCGGCGACGATTTCGTCCATCCGCGCGCGAAACCCATAAAGCCGCTGCACCACCGCCTGATACTGGGCGATCTCGGTGTAGGAGCTGACGATGAAGGACAGCGAGTCCTGCACCTGGCCAAAGGCCGAGGCGACCTGCATCAGCCCGCCCAGCTGGATCACCTTGTTGAAATAGCGCGGGGCGGCGACGACAAACGGAAATACGATCGCCAGCTGAGAATACCCGGTGGTGAACCAGGTCAACTTTTTGCGGCGCCGGATGATCCCCCACCAATTGCCGATGATCCGCCCAAAGCGGGTCTGGAAACTGTCGAGCTCGCGCGCCTCGCCGCCGTAGAACGCGACATTTTCGGCGTTTTCACGCAGGCGGACCAGGCTGAAGCGGAAATCGGCCTCGTAACGCTGCTGATCGAAGCTCAGCCGGATCAACGGGTTGCCGATCCAGCGGGTCAGAAGCGTGCCGCCGACGGCGTAGATCAAGGCGGCGAAGACCATGTAGCCAGGGATGCTGATCGTCTTCCCGCCGCCAAGCGGGACCGACAGCGCCCCCGACAGCACCCACAGGATGGTCATAAACGACAACAGGGTCACAAACGCGTTCAACAGGCCGATCGACAGGGCGATCGTCATCGTCGCAAAGCTGTCGATGTCGTCGGAGATGCGCTGGTCCGGGTTGTCGGTCGCCGTCTGGTTCAACTGCATGCGGTAATAGCTCTGGTCGTCGAGCCAGTTGCGCAAATAGCGATCGGTGAGCCAGCGCCGCCAGCGGATGTGCAGGATTTGCCGCAGGTAAAGCGCATAGACGGCGTCGACGATCATCGCGAACGCGATCGCCCCGAAGATGCCGAACTGGTACCAGAACTCGCCCCATTTATACTGCTGCAGAGCGTCGTAGAAATCGTTGTTCCAGCGATTGAGGCGAACGTTCAGCCACACCGAAAACAGGTTGAGGGCGACAACCGCGATCAAGAGGCCGATCGCCGACCACTTCTCCTCGGATTTCCAGTACGGCCAGGTCAGCTCCCAGGCCTGACGCAGGAAACCGCGCTCGCTCGCCGCCGCCATCAACCACCCTCCACGTCGTCTCCGAGCCGTTATGCACGACTCGTCCATTCATTGCGCTTAAGATCCGGTCGCCGTGATTCCCGCGCCGCTTTCCCATCCAACTCTAGGCGAGCCGGCCGCCGCCGCGCTGCTGGCGCGCGGCGTTTGCCGTGCCCTTGACCAGCTCGGCTATGCCAGCCTCGTCGAATTCCCGCTCGCCAACGGCCGCCGCGCCGACGTTATGGCTCTCGGCAAGAGCGGCGAGCTGGTCATCGTCGAAATCAAGAGCTCGGTCGCCGATTTTCGCGCCGACCGAAAATGGCCGAGCTATCGCGAATTTGCCGACCGCCTGGATTTCGCCGTAGCGAGTGGTTTTCCGACCGCGCTGATCCCTGAGGATTGTGGCTTGATGGTGGCGGACGCGTTTGGTGCGGCGCTGCTGCGCGAAGGCCGCGCCATCCCGATCGCCCCCGGTCGCCGCCGCGCCGTCACCTTGAGCTTTGCCCGGGTCGCCGCCGCGCGGTTGCGCCGCGCGCTCGATCCCGAGGCGGGCCGGCTCGCCGGCATGTGAGCTCGATCCACGCCCGCTTACGCCGAGCGGGCAAAGCGCGCGATCGTCGCACTGGTGCTGTAGCCCGGCATTACCTCGGCGAGCATGACTTCGCCGCCCGCGGCCCTGACAAGGTCGGCGCCGACCACGTCTTCCATCCGGTAATCCGACCCCTTGACGAGCAGCTGCGGATGCATCGTCCGGATCAGCTCGACCGGCGTGTCGTCGTCGAAAATCACGATCAGATCGACCGCGGCCAGGGACGCCAGCACCGCGGCGCGCGCCGACTGGGTCTGCACCGGTCGGGTCGGCCCTTTCAGCCGCGCCGCCGAGGCGTCGCTGTTGAGCCCGATCACCAGCCGGTCGCACCCCATCTTCGCCTGCCGCAGCAGCGAGACATGACCGGGATGAAGCAGGTCGAAGCAGCCGTTGGTGAAACCGATCTTCAGCCCCTGGCGGCGCCAGCGCTCGACCTGGTCGAGCGCGTTCAACTGCGGCATCACCTTGTCGGTGCTGTAGAGGTCGTGGCCGTTAATCCAGGCGGCAAGCTCGCTCGGGTAGACGACCGAGGTTCCGACCTTGCCGACAACGATGCCGGCGGCGATGTTGGCGAGCCGCGCCCCGTCCCGTGCGCCGATGCCGGCGCCTAAAGCGGCGCCGAGCGTCGCCACGACCGTGTCGCCGGCGCCCGAGACATCGTAGACCTCGCGTACTTCCGCGCGCTGCGAATAGACCGACCCGTCGGCCTCCACCAGCACCATCCCTTCCTGGCCGAGCGAGGCGAGAACGGCGCCAAATCCGCAGCGCTCGATCAATGCCGTCGCGGCGGCGGCGACTTCGTCTTCGGTGGTGGTCGGCATTCCAGTGGCGTGCGCCAGCTCGCGGCGGTTCGGCTTCAGCAGATCCGCACCGCGGTAGCGAATGTGGTCGCCGCCCTTCGGGTCGACGACGACGCGGGCGCCGGCCTCGCGCGCCGCCCGGATGATTTCGAGCGCCACCCCTTCGGTCAGCACCCCCTTGGCGTAATCCGAGACGATGACGACCGACTGGCGGGTTACCAGCTCGCGCGCCAGCCGCAGCAGATCTTCCCGGATATAGGGGTCGAGCGGTGCCGAAGTCTCGCGATCGGCGCGCAACAGCTGCTGGTTGGCGGCGATGTAACGCGTCTTGACCGTCGTCGTGCGGGTCGGCTGCACCAGCACGTGCACCTCGGCGCCTTCCTGCGCCTCGAGCAGCCGGCTGATCTCGCGGCCGGAATCGTCGTTGCCGACGACCGAGATGAACGAGGCCGGTGCGCCGAGCGCCACGAGGTTGCGCAGCACGTTGCCGGCCCCGCCGAGGGTCTTCAACTCGCGCTCGATGGTCAGCACCGGGATCGGCGCTTCGGGCGACACCCGTTCGACCTGGCCGTAAATGTAATGATCAAGCATCACATCGCCGATGCACAGCACGCGCGCCGACTGCAGACGTTCGATCAGCGGGATCAGGTCGCGGTTGTCGGTCATCATCATTTCGACACAAAAAGACGCCGGCCATCTTGTGGCGGGTGCCGCCGGTGAATTCAAGATTTGCGTGTAACGCTGCGGCGGCGATCGTCAGCGCTGCCGGCGCAGCAGCAGGTAAAGGGCGCCGGCCCCGCCATGCCGCGGCTGGGCGGCGGCGACCGCGAGGATGCGGCGGCGCAGCCCGGCCTCGGCGAGCCAGCGCGGCACCGCGCTCTTCAGCACCCCCGGTCCGTCCGGGCCGAGCCCGCGCCCGGTGACGACCAGCACGCAGCGACGACCGCCGCGATAGGACGCTTCGACAAAGTCGATCAGCTCGCGATGAGCCTCGGCCTGGGTCCGGCCGTGCAGGTCGAGCCGCCCTTCGATCGGACGCAGCCCGCGCTTCAGGCGCTCGGAGTTGGCCCGGTCGATGCCGGCGAACGGCGCGAACGGCGGAGGGGCTGCCTCGGCCGACGGGCTCCCTGCGACGGCCGGTCTCTCCGCGAACGGCGGCCTCTCCGCGGCGGGCGGCGGGTCGTTGGCCGACAGCGGCGGCGGGGCGGGGGCGCGCCGCCCGGGCAGCGGGGTCACGCCGCGCATCGCCTCTGTCCACACCGCGCGATCGTTGAGCACGGGCATCCTACCCGCTCCCTTCGCCATCCCTCGCATCCCGGCGGTTTTCGACGACGAGGATATGGAGACGGCGCGGGCCGTGCGCACCCAGCACGATCCGCTGCTCGATGTCGCCGGTGCGTGACGGGCCGGTGATGAAGTTGACCGCGCGCGGCAGCTCCACCGGAGCACCCGAACCGCCGGCGGCTGAGCGCAGGCGATCCCAGCCATCTTCATAGCCGGCGACGACCTGGTCGGCGTGAACGAGGACGATGTGCGTGTCCGGCAGAAAGTTGAGGGTGGTCGGCGAGCGCGGCCCGGATGCCAGCATCAACGTCCCGGTCTCGGCGACCGCGGCAACGCAGGCCGTCAGGCTGACCGCGTCGGCAGCTTCCGCGCGACCGCGCCGAATGCGCAGCAACGGCCGCGTCTCCCACGGGATCTCGTCAAGCTCCGGATCCGGCGCCATGACCAGCTCCGCCGCCAGGTTTTCCGTGGCGAGATAGCGCGCCACCGCGTCCGGCACCACCGCCGGCGACGGCACGCGCGCCACGGTCGCCTGCACCTCCTCCGCCATCCGCACGAACAGGTCGACCCTGCCAGCGTGGTCGAGCGCCGTTGCCCGCGCCGGGACCAGGTTGCGGCGATGCGCCGCGACGCGCGCGCGCAGCTTGCTCTGATGCTGGGGGTCGAGCGGGCCGCGTTTCAGCGCGCGCCGGATGTCGGCGAGGATCGCATCGCGGGCCGCGTTCACCGCCGCGCTCCGCCCTTCGCCCGCTCGGCCCACAGGCTCTGAAAGCTGCGTCCTTCCGGTGCGGGCATGTCGCGCACGCCGGTCCAGCCGGCCGCCCCCGGCAGGCTGCGAAACCGGCGGCGGCGCCCGCCGGCCCAGCCGAGCACGCGGCTCGCAACCCCGCTCAGCGCGTGATAGAGCGCCGGCCGCCGCGCGACCCAGGCCCACAGCCGCAACCCGGTCCGCCACACCGGCGGCGACAGCTTCCCGGCGAATTCGCGCTCGCGCCACTGCCGCAGCATCTTGGGCAGCGGAATTTTGACCGGGCACACGCTTTCGCAGCGCCCGCACAGGGTCGAGGCGTTGGGGAGCGCCGCCGCCTCTTCAATGCCGATCAGGCTCGGCGTCAGCACCGCCCCCATCGGGCCGGGATAGACCCAGCCATAGGCATGCCCGCCGACTGCGGCGTAGACCGGACAGTGGTTCATGCAGGCGCCGCAGCGGATGCAGCGCAGCATGTCGCGAAACTCGCCCCCCAGCATCCGGCCGCGGCCGTTGTCGAGCAGCACGACATGGTAGGAATCGGGACCGTCGAGGTCGCCGGGACGGCGCGGCCCGGTCGACACCGTCGTGTAGGAGGAAAACTCCTGCCCGGTCGCCGAGCGCGCCAAGAGGCGCAACAGGGTGGCGGCATCCTCAAAGGTCGGCACCAGCTTTTCGAGGCTCCCGACTACGATGTGGACGCGCGGCAAGGTCTGGGTCAGGTCGCCGTTGCCCTCGTTGGTCACGATGATGCCGGAGCCGGTTTCGGCGACGAGGAAATTGGCGCCGGTAATGCCGACATCGGCGGCGAGAAATTGCGGGCGCAGCAGGGCGCGCGCCTCGTCGCACAATTCGCGGGGCTCGGAGAGCGGCCGGTTTGGGTCGAGGGTGCGGTGCGCAGCGCGAAAGGTGTCGGCGACCTGCGCCTTGACCAGATGCATCGCGGGGGCGATCAGATGGCTCGGCGGCTCATGGCGCAGCTGGATGATGTATTCGCCGAGATCGGTCTCCACCGGGGTGATGCCGCTTTTTTCGAGAAACTCGTTGAGCCCGATTTCCTCGGCGATCATCGACTTGCCCTTGGCGACGGTTTTGGCGCCGGCGGCGCGGCAGATTTTCAGCACCGCCTCGCGCGCCTCGTCCGGGGTGCGCGCCCAATGCACCTCGCCGCCGGCCGCGACGACGTTCTCTTCGTAGAGCTCAAGATAGAAATCGAGATGGGCGAGGGTATGCTCCTTGATCTCGCGGCCGATCTCGCGCAGGGCCTCGAATTCGGGAAGCCGGTCGACCACCACGCGGCGGCGGCGCGGAAATCCCTCCCGCGTCATGATGTCGAGCGCCTGCTGCAAATTGTCGTTGGCCAGCCCGGCGCGGGCGTTTGCCGTGAAATCGCGGCTGGTGGCGCGCATCGGCTATCGCGGCGCGCCGATCGGCGGGACTTCGTCGGTCATTCCGGCCAGCACCTCGGCGACGTGACGCGCTTCGACCGCGCGGCCCTGGCGCGACAACTTGCCGGCGATGTTCAACAGGCAACCCAGATCGCCGGCTAATACCGCCTCGGCGCCGGTCGCGGCGATGTCGTCGGCCTTGTCGCCGACCATCTTGTCGGAGATTTCCGGGTATTTGACGCAGAACGTCCCGCCAAAACCGCAGCAAACCTCCGCCCCCGACAGCTCACGCAGCTTCAGCCCCGCGACCGAGGCGAGCAGCCGGCGCGGCTGGTCCCGCACCCCGAGCTCGCGCAGACCCGAACAGGCGTCGTGATAGGTCGCGGTCCGCTCCCAAGCTGCCGCAACCTCGTGCATCCCACAGATTTCGACCAGAAACGACACGAGCTCCCAGCTGCGCGCCGCCAGCTCCTCGGCCCTGGGCAGGATCGCCGGCTCGTCGGCGAACATCTCCGGATAGTGCTGGCGGATCATCCCGGCGCACGACCCGGACGGTGCGACGACATAGTCGTAGCCGGCGAATGCGTCGATGACCTGCAGCGCGATCGCCTTGGCATCATCGCGGTCGCCGGAATTGTAGGCCGGCTGTCCGCAGCAAGTCTGTCGCCGCGGCACCTCGACCGCGCAGCCGGCCTGTTCGAGCAATTTGACCGCGGCAAACCCGACCGTCGGCCGAAACAGATCGACCAGACACGTCACAAACAACGCCACCCGCCCCGGCTTCTCGGCCATTAAGCCACCCTTCAAGTCACTGTCAGAAAGTAGGTTCTAGGTTATCAGATTAAATCGAACCACAACGACTTGCGCCTGAAGAGTGCCCGCGCCATCCTGTGTTACATGTAACTCACGGAGATGGATTTGACAACACGGGCAAGCTCTTCCCGGGAGAGGGTCAGTGCGCATCGTGAAAGGATGCGCCAGCGGGGTTTGCGGCCGATCCAAATCTGGGTGCCGGACGTACGTTCCAAGACGTTCGCGACGGAAGCAAGTCGACAGTCGCTCGCAGTTGCAACCAGCGCTTATGCTGAAGCCGACCAAAATTTTGTCGATGCCGTCAGCGATCGTCACGGGGACCCGTGAGACGCGGCGAAATCTGGACTGTTGGCGGCGCGGGCGATTATGCGGGTAAGCCGCGCCCGGCGGTGATCCTACAAGACGACCGGTTCGATATGACGGACTCGGTGACAATTTGCGCATTCACCACCGACCCGACGGACGCCCCGCTGATCCGCGTCGCGATCAAACCGAGCGAGGTAAACGGATTGCGCGCGGCGTGCCGCCTGATGGTCGACAAGATCACGACTGTTCGAAAATCTCGGCTGGGGGTTCGAGTTGGCCGGCTCGCTGACGAGGACATCAAGCGGCTGAACAGCGCGGTGCTGGTCTTTCTCGGGATCGCCAGCCCCAACCTCCGGCGCCGATCCGCGGACCAGAGCTGACTCCGGGCGAGCTAACCAAGTCAACTCACCCAGCCTACCGCCGCGCTTCTTCCGCAACGAGGCGGTCGGCGACG
Source organism: uncultured Alphaproteobacteria bacterium (assembly GCA_963712825.1). Taxonomy (GTDB): domain Bacteria; phylum Pseudomonadota; class Alphaproteobacteria; order ATCC43930; family CGMCC-115725; genus AP-15. The sequence continues at coordinate 67,324 of CAVQJP010000016.1, read as the reverse complement.
GCGCGCGGCAGCAGCAGGTAATCGCGCCCGCGCGCGTCCATTTTGCCGGCCCGCTCGCCGGCGGTGCTGCCCGCACCCCAGAACAAATCGCCGCGCACCGGGCCCTTGATGGCGCCGCCGGTGTCCTGGGCGACGACGAGCCGGCGCACCGCCACATTCGGAATGTAACGCTCGTCCGCGGCGAGCCAGATCGGGACCCCGAGCGGAATGTAGGCGCGGTCGACCGCCAGGCTGCGCTCCGGCGTCAGCGCAACGTGCTCGGCGCCGAGCGGACCGTCGCCCTTAACCATCCGGAAGAACACATAGGACGTGTCCTCGCGGCGCAGCGCAGCACCGGCTTTGGGATGGGCTTGCATCCACGCCTGGATCGAGGCCATCGTCAGCTTGCTGCGCGGGATCTCGCCGCGCTCGATCAACAGGCGCCCGACCGGGACATAGGGCAGCCCGTTCTGCCCGTCATAGCCGACGCGGACCACTTGTCCGTCTTCGAGGCGGACGCGCCCCGAACCCTGGATTTGCAGAAAAAACGCGTCGATCGGATTGTCGACCCAGAACAGCTCGAGACCGCGGCCGGCCAGCGCCCCGTCCTCGATCTGGGCGCGCGAATAGTGCGGCGCGGCGCCGAGGTCCGGCGGGCGCCGGTAGAGCGGTGTCTGATAAGGCCCGTGGCGATATCGCGAGCCGTTGAGCTCGATCTCGAAATAGCCGGTGAACAGCCCCTCGGAATCCCCATAATCGGCGACCGCCATCGGCTCAAAGGCGCTCTCGAAAAACCGCCGCGCCGCCGCGGCGTCGTTTGCCGGCTCCGCGGCAGCCGACCGGCATACCGGCAGCCAATCATTGACCCGCCCGTAATCGACGTCGCTGCCGACCGGCCCAAACGGCGCCGTGTCGCGGTCCTTCGCAAATCGCGCGCAGGATTTGAGGAGCGCCGGCAGCGCCCCGGCCAGATCGTCGGCGCCCCAGCCAGGAAGCATGGCGAAGGCGACCGGGGTCAGGCTGAGCCGCAACGGGCCGGCGTCACGGGTCAGCCCGAGGGCCAAGGCTCCGGCAAGGACGACGGCCGCCGCCGACCGGAGCCAGCGACCCCAGGGTTCAACCGCTGCTGGTGGCGACAAGCATCCAGTTCGGGTCGGTGGAGCGCGTGTCGCGCGCAAAAGTCCAGTAATCGGTTTTTTCGACCGGGTGCTCCGGGTCGCCGTCGACGATGCTGCCGTCCATCGCCCGCGTCACGCTGATCTGATGCGACACGAGCTTGACCGTCACGCGCGCGGTGCGGCCGGCCATGTCGGCCTCGACGATTTCGGCGTCATCGAGCTTAAGATCGCCGGTTTCGACGGTTTCCCTCGCCGCAACCCGCTCGTCGATCGTCTGGGCGAACGGCCGATAGACCTCGTCGCTGAGCAGCGGGCGCAACGCCGCCTTGTCGCCTTTGGCAAACGCCGCGACGATCATCTCGAAGGCGATCCGCGCGCCCTCGACAAATTGCGACGGGTCAAAGCCCGCATCGGCGCGGCGGATGCGCCCGAACCCCTCCGCCATGGCGCCGGAAGGTTTGGCGGTCGGTCCGGCGAGCTGCGTGATCTTGTCCCCATTGACCGGGGTCGCCACCTTGTCGGGACCGGGTTTGTCCGCGACCGGAGCCGGCCGTCTCGTGACGAGGTCGCGCCGCCGCTCGTTGCCGGTGCGCCGTCCGAGGACGCTGCGCAGCCGCAAAACCAGAAAGGCGGCGATCATCGCGAACAGGATGATGTCGAAATATTGAAAATCGCCCATCTCGCACGCCCCGCCACCGCCCAGCAACGGCCGGCGACCGGCCCTCGCATACCCTTGTGGTCAGATAGGGGGCCGCCGATGCGACGACAAGCACATCCGGACAGGTGAGGCATGACGCGGCTGCTGCGATTTGGGCTGCCGGCCTACCTGCTGCTCGAGGCGTATGTCACGCTGGAGATCGCCGCGCGCCTGGGAGGCGGGCGAACCTTGCTCCTCCTCCTTTTGGGCGTGATGGCGGGATTTGCGATTTTGCGGCGCGAGCAGCTGTCGATCCTGGGTCGGCTGCGTTCCGCCGCTGCGTCAGGCGAGCTCGTCCTGCCGAGCTTGCTCGACGCAGTGCTGCGCGTCGTTGCCGGGATTCTGCTGATCATCCCCGGATTTATCAGCGACGCCGCAGGGTTGGCCTTGCTGATCCCGGTTTTGCGGCGCCGGCTGGTCGCTGGGGTTTCGCCTGTTGTCCGTCGCGACCCACGGGAACCTACCGTGATCGAAGGCGACTATCGGCGGGTTGACGACCCGGCTCTTACCAGATCAAAGCGAGAGCGCGGCGGCGCCTGATTCGCTCCCGCGATCGAGCAGGTGCTCGTCGGTAGCCGGGACCGGCGGAGCTGGGCGCGATTTGCGCTCGCGCGGAGCGAACAAGCCGCCTCGACGTTGCCGGGTCGGCGCGTTCCGTGCTAGCCAGCCGCCAACGGGAAATTCGGCGCAGGAGAAGGAAATGGCCGGAGACGGACGAGGCAATGGCCAAACCGATCGCGCTGCCGCCGGGCCCGGACGGCCCGCAGATGTTTGTCAACATCCAGTATGTAAAGGACCTGTCGTTCGAGAACCCGCGCGCGCCGCAAAGCCTGATACAGCCGGCAACCCAGCCGGAAGTGGCGATCAACGTCGATGTCAAGGCCCGGAACCTGAACCCGGAAGCCTACGAGGTGATATTGACGATCAACGTCAACGCCAATGCGCAGGGCGAACCGGTGTTCCTGGTCGAGCTCGCCTACGCGGCGGTCGTGACCGTGCGAAACGCGCCCGAGCCGATGCTGACGAGCCTCGTTCTGGTCGAAACGCCGCGAATTATCTTCCCGTTCGCCCGCGCGGTCATCGCCAACGCGACCCGCGACGGCGGCTTTCCGCCGTTGCTGATCAATCCGATCGACTTCGCGGAATTGGCGCGCCACCAACAGGGACCCGAGCAGCCGATCGCCGAGGGCGGCGCGCTGGTCTGAACTTCGGCTCGTCTGGGGCTCAGGCCTCGGCGCGCCATAGAGGTGCGGTAAGCAGCGCCAGCATCGCTTCGTGGGCGGCGAGCTCCTCGGGCGACGGCGCGTGCGGGCGGGGCGGCCGAGCAACCCGGATCGCGGCCACCGCTACCGCTTCCGGCCCGGCGAATTCGAGACCGGGCTGGCGACCTCCGATCAGTTCGAGATAGACGGCGGCAAGCAGCGCGCAGTCGATCTTTGCGCCATGACTGGCGCGCTCCGATAAATCAATGTCGAAACGCCGGCACAGAGCGTCGAGGCTCGCCGGCGCACCCGGGTGTCGCTGCCGCGCCATCGTCAAGGTGTCAATGTGAACGGGTGAGATCGCCGCGCGCCCGATGCGCGAGAACTCGGCGTTCAAAAAGGCAAGATCGAACTCGGCATTGTGGATCACCAGAGTATCCAAGCCGATAAATTCAAGCAGCTCGTCGGCGACCGCTTCGAACGGCGGGTGGGCGGCGAGAAATTCCTCCGACAACCCGTGGACCGCATGCGCATCCATCGGAATGTCGCGGCCGGGATTGACGTAACGGTGAAAGCTGCGGCCGGTCGGGACATGATGCATCAGCTCGATGCAGGCGATCTCGACGATGCGGTGGCCGGCTTGCGGGTCGAGACCGGTGGTTTCGGTGTCGAGCACGATTTCGCGCATTATTTTCCCCAACGCGATTTTTTCGCGGGACCGTGCCCAAGCTGCGGCGGTCGCCGGCCTTTGATGCGCAAATCATCGACGATCGCCCGCAGCCGCTGGCGGCTGAGGCGCCGGTCCAACCCGGTCGGCACGACAAAATCCGCGCGGCGGCGCTTTTCGGCATCCGGCATCTGCTGTTTCAGGATCGCGGCAAAGCGCGCCTCGGTCATCCCCGGGCGGCGCATCACCCGCTGGCGCTGCAATATCGCCGGGGCCGAGACGACAATCACGTAATCGCATCGTCCGGCGCCGCGGCTCTCGAACAACAGCGGGATGTCGAGCACCGCGATCGGCTCGCGGCGGGCGCGTGCCCGCGCCAGAAACCGGTGCTCCGCGGCGGCGACCATCGGGTGCAGGATGGCCTCGAGCCGAGCAAGCGCCGCGGGGTCCCCAAACACAGATCGGCCGAGCCGGGGGCGGTCGATCCCGCCATTCACCGTCCTCATGCCGGGAAACACAGCTTCGATTTTGTTCACCGCCGCACCGCCTGGCGCCAACAGCCGGTGAACCACCTGGTCAGCGTCGAACAGCGGCACGCCCATGCCCCGCAGCATCGCCGCAGCAGTGCTTTTCCCCATCCCGATCGAGCCGGTCAGACCGACGACGATCACGCCGCGGGCGCCAAGGTCTTGACGATCGCCGCCCGCAATTCCGGGGTCGCTCGAACCGGCGCGCCAAACCACGCCTCAAAACCGGGACGGCCCTGATGCAGCAGCATCCCGAGACCGTCGACGACCGGGTGGCCGCGCCGCCGCGCCGCCGCAAGCAATCCGGTCTCGAGCGGCACGTAGACGATGTCGACGACCGGCGACGACCGGGGCAACGGCGAAAGATCGAGATCGAGCGGCGGCTCGCCGGACATGCCGAGGCTCGTCGTGTTGACGAGCAGCCCGGCGCCGTCCAGCAGGGCGCGCGCCTTGTCCCATGAATGCACCGAAATTCGCGCAGCCGGGGTTGCCAGCTCGTCGGCAAGCGCCTCGGCGCGGCCGCGCGTGCGGTTGACGACCCGAATTTCACCGACCCCCGCATCGGCAAGCGCGGCGACGACCGCCCGCGCCGACCCGCCGGCGCCGAGCACGACGACGGGGCCTGCTGTCGCGCTCCATTCGGGCGCGCATTCCCGCAAGTTCTCACGAAACCCGTAGATGTCGGTGTTGACGGCATCAAGGCTGCCGTCGGGGGCCACGACGATCGTGTTTACCGCACCGATCCGCCGCGCCAGCGGATCGATTCGGTCAGCGACGCGAAGGGCAGCCTGCTTGTGCGGGATCGTCAGGTTGCAGCCGCGGAATCCCAGGATCGGCAAGGCGCGCAATGCCTGCTCGATGTCCTCGGGGCGCACCGGCAACGGCAGATAGGCGCCGTCGATCCCTGTCTCGTCGAGCCAGTAGCCGTGCAGCAACGGCGACCGCGAGTGCGCGACCGGCCATCCCATGATGCCGGCCAGGCGTGCGGCCCCGGTGATCCTCATGACACAACATATAGCATGTTTCCCGACCTCAGGCTATCGCTGCCGGGCACCCCGGCTGCAGGCTCAGCGATCAAGGCATCGGGCGCTCACTCGTCGATGCCGTGGCGGCGCGCCAGCAACTTCATGATCGACGCTGCGGTTTCCTCGATCGAGCGGCGGGTGACGTCGATCACCTGCCAATGATTCTCGGCAAAAATCCGTCGCGCCTCGCGGACCTCGGCCCGCACCGCGTCGTGATCGGTATATTCGGTGCTTTCATCGTGATGCAGCATGCTCAAACGGTTGCGGCGGAGCTGGATCAGCCGCTCGGGGTCGTTGGTCAAGCCGACGATCAGCGGGCGCTCGGCGCCGATCAGCTCGGGGGGCAGCGGCACTCCCGGCACAAATGGCACATTCGCAGCCTTGATGCCGCGGTTCGCCAGATAAAGACAGGTCGGCGTCTTCGAGGTTCGAGACACCCCGACCAGAATGACGTCGGCGTCGTCGAGCCCCCAGCCCGACTGCCCGTCATCGTGATTGAGGGCAAAGGTCATCGCGTCGATGCGCGCGAAATATTCGCTGTCGAGCAAATGCTGCTTGCCGGGCACGCCACGGCTCTCGCGGTGCAGGTGCGAAGCGAGCACGCCGATGACCGGGTCGAGGATCGGAATGGCCGAGACCTGAAGCCGGCGGCAGCCCTGCTGCAGCAATTGCCGCAGCTGGTCGCTGACCAAGGTGAACAGGACGACGCCGGGGTTCGCCTCGACCCCGGCGATCACCCGGTCGATCTGGTTGCGGGTGCGCACCATGCTCCAGACGTGCTCGACCGGCTGCACGTCGTCGAATTGGACGAGACAGGCGCGCGCCACCGAATGCACGGTCTCGCCGGTCGAATCGGAAACGAGGTGCAGGTGAAACCGCGTCACCGCCGCTGCACCCGCAGCACCACGATTATCCCCAGCAAGTTGTGCATCGCCGCTCGTTTTATCCCCGTAATTCGGCCTCGCCTATCGGCAAGCCGAGATTTATCCCCGATCCGCCGGATCCTCCAACATCGTTTCAGCATCGGGCACGCCGGTGCTCGGCCAGCGGAGGGTTTCGGGGATCCTGCATCGCGCAGCGGATGCATCCCCGGTTTTCAGATTGTCGAAAAACCCTGGGCTATGGGCGATTTCGGCACCGTATCAGAGGAAGAATGCACAGCTCCGGCAAGGCCGGTTCAGGGAAACCCGAGCTGTGCGCAACCGCCGAACGGATTGCCAATCCCCGCAACTCACCCGCCCAACAACCTACTACCATCTAAAAGAACTATATAATTGTGAGAGGAGAACCGTCGAATGGCGAGCCCGTCGCCCAAGCCCCTGCTGCGAGCGTTCGCCGGGGGACCGATGTCGCCGCCGCCATGGTGGCTGATGCGGCAGGCTGGCCGCTACCTGCCGGAATACCGCCAGGTCAGGAGCCGGGCGCCCGATTTTGTCGAGCTGTGCCTGACCCCTGCGCTGGCGACCGAGCTGACGTTGCAGCCGATCCGGCGCTTTGGCATGGATGCCGCAATCCTGTTTTCGGATATCCTGCTGCTGCCGCACGCATTAGGGCAGGGGCTTGCTTACCGGGACGGCGAAGGGCCGGTTCTGGAGGCTGTCGTCGACAATGCCGACGCAGCGCGGCTTAATCCGAGAGGCGCTCTCGCGCGGCTCGACCCGGTGCTGGAGGCGGTGCGGCGTGTGCGCTCGGCGCTCGGCCCCGCGACCGCGTTGATCGGCTTTGCCGGCGCGCCCTGGACGGTCGCGACCTATATGGTCGAGGGCGGCAGCAGCCGCGATTTCCGATCGGTTAAGGGCTGGGCCTATCGCGATCCGGCGGGCTTTGGCGCTCTGATCGAGATGCTGACCGAAACGACGACAGAATTTCTTGCGGCTCAGATCGCAGCCGGCGCCGAGGCGGTTCAGCTTTTCGACACCTGGGCCGGGGTGCTGAGCGAGACCGAGTTTGCACGCTGGGTGATCGACCCCGCGACAACCATCGTTGCGCGGTTGAAGGACCGGCATCCGGGTTGTCCGGTCATCGGTTTTCCGCGCGGCGCCGGTGCGCTCTACGAGCGCTACGCGATCGAGACCGGCGTCGACGCAGTCGGGCTCGACACCTCTGTCCCGCTGGAGTTCGCCCGCGCGCGTCTTGGTCCGCGGGCTGTCGTGCAGGGTAATCTCGACCCGGTGGCGCTGCTGGTCGGCGGAGCGGCGCTCGACCGGGCGGTGAGCCGGCTGCGGCAGTCGTTGGACGGGGTCCGCTGGGTCTTCAACCTCGGCCATGGCGTGCTGACCGAAACCCCCCCGGATCATGTGGCGGCGCTTGCCCGACAGCTCAGCGCGCCGCTGGAGCCCGGCTGACATGCCGCGGACCGCGGTCGTGCTGATGAATTTGGGCGGCCCCGATTCTCTCGACGCGGTCGAGCCGTTTCTGACCGCGCTGTTCAGCGACCCGGCGATCATCCGGCTGCCCTGGCCTCTTCGGCTGCCGCTGGCTCGGCTGATCGCGCGCGGACGAGCGGGCACGGCACGCGACATTTATGCGCGGCTCGGCGGCGGTTCGCCGCTGCTGGCCAATACAGAGGCGCAGGCGCAGGCGCTTGACGCGGCGCTGGGCCTCGAGTTCCGCTCGTTTGTTGCAATGCGCTATTGGCATCCGACAAGCGCCGAGACGGTGCGTGCGGTCGCCGAGTGGGATCCCGACGAGATCGTCTGCCTGCCGCTCTACCCGCAATTCTCGACGACGACCACCGGCTCTTCGCTTGCCGCCTGGAAGCGGGCGGCGGCGCAATCCGGTCTCGAACGTCCGACCCGCGCGATCTGCTGCTATCCGACCGAAAGCGGCTTTGTCAACGCGACGGCGGGGCTGATCGGGTCGGCGCTCGACCAGGCTGCGGGTCTCGCCAAGCCGCCGCGCCTGCTGCTGACCGCGCATGGCCTGCCGAAAAAGATCGTGAATGCTGGCGACCCTTATCCACGCCATGTCGAGATGACCGCGCGGGCGGTGGTTGCGGCGCTCGGCCGGCCGGGGCTCGACTGGCTTGTCTGCTATCAGAGCCGGGTCGGGCCGCTCGAATGGATCGGCCCGGCGACCGACGCCGAAATCCGTCGCGCCGGTGCCGAGGGCGTGCCTCTCGTCGTGGCCCCGGTCTCGTTTGTCTCGGAGCATTCGGAGACGCTGGTCGAGCTCGACCTCGACTATCGGCGGATTGCCGACGAAAGCTGCGTTCCGGCCTACCTGCGGGTTGCGACGGTCGGCATCGAGCCAGGGTTCATCGCGGCACTTGCCGCTCTCGTCCGCCGCGCCGTGGCGGTTCCGAATGCGGTGGAGTGCGCTGCGGTCGCCGGCGATGTCTGTCCCCTCCTCGGAGCGCCGGCGTGAACGGTTGGCTGGCGGCCGCCTATCCATGGATCAAGTCGGCCCATATCCTCGCCGTCATAGCGTGGATGGCGGGGCTCTTGTACCTGCCGCGGCTCTTCGTCTACCACGCGATGGCGCCGGTAATGTCGAGCCGCTCGGCGACCTTCAAAATCATGGAGCGGCGCCTGTTGCGCGGCATCATGAACCCGGCGATGGTGGCGGCGTTGGTTTTCGGGGTGTTGCTGGCCGGAACCCCGGGGGTGGTCGACTGGCACCGGGGTTGGATTTGGGCAAAGCTGGTGCTGGTGGCGGCGCTGGTCGTTTATCACGGCGCGCTGGCGGTTTGGCGGCGCGCCTTTGCCGACGACCGCAATCGCCACTCGCCGCGGTTTTTTCGAATTGCCAACGAATTGCCGACGCTGGCGCTGATCGCGATTGTCGTGCTCGTCGTGGTCAAGCCATTTTGACTAAATGCCTGCAATCGGCAAATTCCAGGGCCTTGATATCGCGTTTGACTTCCCTACCTACTTTGACTATGGGAGACGGATAGACAGCCCTGCTGTTTCCTGCCGATCCCGCCATCCCTCGCCTGAACCTTCGAAACCTGCGAGACGTTTGCGCAGGAATCCGCCTGGACGGGCGAGCCTTGTCCCACCTCTCCGCGAACTGCGATGAACCTCCAAGAACTCAAACGAAAAACTCCCGCTGAGCTTTTGGCATTTGCTGAAGAGCTCGAAATCGAGAACGCGTCCTCGCTGCGTAAGCAGGACATGTTGTTCGCAATACTAAAGCAGCTGGCTGAGAACGACGTGCCGATTTCCGGTGACGGCGTGCTCGAAGTGCTGCCGGACGGCTTTGGCTTTCTGCGATCGCCGGAAGCCAACTATCTCGCCGGACCCGATGATATTTACGTCAGTCCGAGCCAGGTGCGCCGTTTTGGCCTGCGTACCGGAGATACGGTCGAGGGCGAGATTCGGTCGCCCCGCGACGGCGAGCGTTACTTCGCGTTGCTCAAAGTCTCGGGCATCAATTTCGACGAGCCGGACCGGCTGCGGCAGCGGATCAACTTTGACAATCTGACGCCGCTTTACCCGGAAGAAAAACTCGGCCTCGAATTTGAGGATGCGTCGCGCCGCGACCTGACGACGCGCGTCATCGACCTGATCACGCCGCTCGGCAAGGGTCAGCGTGCGCTTATCGTGTCGCCGCCGCGCACCGGCAAGACCGTGATGCTTCAGAACATCGCGCACGCCGTCGCCGCCAACCATCCCGAGGTCTACCTGATCGTGCTCCTGATCGACGAGCGGCCCGAGGAGGTGACCGACATGGCGCGCTCGGTGCGCGGCGAGGTCATCAGCTCGACCTTTGACGAGCCGGCGCAGCGCCACGTCCAGATCGCCGAGATGGTCATCGAAAAAGCCAAGCGGCTGGTCGAGCACAAGCGCGACGTCGTGATCCTGCTGGATTCGATCACCCGGCTCGCGCGTGCCTACAACACCGTCGTGCCGTCCTCCGGCAAGGTCTTGACCGGCGGCGTCGACGCCAACGCCTTGCAGCGGCCAAAGCGGTTTTTCGGCGCCGCGCGCAACATCGAGGAAGGCGGCTCGCTGACGATCATTGCGACGGCGCTGATCGACACCGGCTCGCGCATGGACGAAGTCATCTTCGAGGAGTTCAAGGGCACCGGCAATTCGGAAATCGTGCTTGATCGCAAGGTCGCCGACAAGCGCACCTTCCCGTCGATCGACATCACCAAATCCGGCACCCGCAAGGAAGAGCTGCTGGTCGACCGCGGCGTGTTGTCAAAGATGTGGGTATTGCGCCGCGTCCTGACGCCGATGGGGACCGTCGACGGTCTCGAATTCCTGATCAACAAGCTCAAGGAATCGAAGAGCAACACCGAGTTCTTCGACGCGATGAACACTTAAGCTATGGGCGCTTCGGAGGTAGTGGATTCTTCCTCGTCGCCCCCGCGAAAGCGGGGGTCCAGGGCAACCGCGACCGGCTGACCGTGGATTCCCGCCTTCGCGGGAACCGACGATGAGGATTGCGGGGAGCCGTCTAGCGGGGCTCGGGAAATTCGACGCCATGGCGCGCGAGAACGCTCCGCACCTCCTCGGCCATCATTTCCCAGTCCCGGTCGACATGGCGTCGGCTGTCGAGAGTATAAGAGAGCGCTGGGGCAAGCCCATCCAAATGGTCGACAAGCACAGCCTTCCAGTGCTTGCGGGAAAGTTGCGCTACTGATCTTGCGTTCTGAATTTCGTGATCGACAAACTCATTGATGCACGCGTGAGGCATCAACATCGCAATCGGCAAGCTGCGATAGGAGATATCGCCTAGCAGTGTACCGGGCCGGCAACAGCCATCCGAGGAGAGCCCAGAAGAACAATCTCTTCTGAGCTCTCGTCGTCATGGGTTTGGTGTTGTGTGCCGGCGACTATACCGTCAGCACCGTCTGGCCGGTGGTCTTGCGGCCTTCGAGGTCGCGATGGGCGCGGGCGGCCTCGCGCAACGGATAGGTCTGGTTGACCGCGATCTTGACCGCACCACTTTCGACGGCCTCGAACAGTTCGCCCGCCGCGGTCAGCAGGTCTTCGCGTGTGGCGGTGTAGGTGTTCAGCGTCGGCCGGGTCAGGAACAGCGACCCCTTGGCCGCCAGGATGCCGATGTCGACCGGCCCGATCGCACCGGAGGACTGCCCGAACGACGCCATCAGCCCGAGCGGCGCCAGACAATCGAGCGACTTGTAAAAGGTGTCCTTGCCGACCGAATCATAGACCACCGGCAGCTTTTTGCCGTGGGTGATGTCGTTCACCCGGGCGACAAAATCCTCGCGCCGGTAGACGATCGGGTAATCGCACCCGTTCCGCTTGACGAGGGCGGCTTTTTCGTCGTCGCCGACCGTGCCGATTACGGTGGCGCCGAGATGCTTGGCCCACTGGCACACGATCATTCCAACCCCGCCGGCCGCGGCATGGATCAGTATCGTCTCGCCGGGTTTCACCGGATGGGTGCGGCGGACCAAATACCACGCGGTCATGCCTTTCAGCATCATCGCCGCGGCTTGGCTGTCGGTGATGCCGGCGGGAACCGGCACCAAGCGGTCGGCCGGCATGACCCGGCCCTCGGTATAGGCGCCGAGCGGCCCGCCGGCATAGGCGACGCGGTCGCCGGGCTTCAGCCCGCTCACCCCCGGCCCGACCTCCTCGATTACCCCGGCAGCCTCGGAGCCGAGGCCGCTCGGCATCGACAGAGGGTAAAGCCCGCTGCGCTGATAGGTGTCGATGTAATTGAGCCCGACCGCAGTGTGCCGCAGCCGGACCTGGCCCGGACCCGGCTTGCCGACATCGACCTCCTGCCACGCCAGGACCTCGGGGCCGCCGGTTTTTTCGAAACGGATCGCGTGAACCATGGCGCCTTCCTTCCCAATGCCGTTCGAGATCAGAGACGCGCCACGATAGCGGGACCCGGCGTATCGGTCACGGCCGACAACGCCGGCAGCGTCCCATCGTCATTGCGAGGAGTGCCGCGACGCGGAAATCCCGGTCGCGGCGGGTTCTGATCCCCTGGGATCGCTTCGCCTCCCTCGCAACGCCAGCAACGGCGTCGCCGCACCTTCAAGTGCGAGGAGCGCGTGCTTGGTCGCGAGACCCGTGCCGCCGCTGTACCCGCCAGGCCCATTGCGCGCCAGCACCCGGTGGCACGGAATCACGATCGGGATCGGATTGCGCCCGCAGGCGCGGCCGATCGCCCGCGGCGCCGAACCGACCTCCATCGCCAGCTCGCCGTAGCTGCGGGTCTCGCCATGCGGGATCTGCCGCATCGCCTCCCACACCCGCTGCTCGAACGTTGACCCTGCCGGCATCAGCGGCAGGTCGAAACAATTCAGGCGGCGCGCGAAATAGGCGTCGAGCTGGCGGCCCGCCTCGACCAGCAGGCCGGTCGGCTCGCCATGCGGGTCATCCGCCCAGGCGATCGCGACAACGGCGTCCTCGGTCGCCGAAACGGTGAGGCGCCCCACCGGGCTGTCGATTGCCATCGCACACAGCATTGCGCACACCTTTGATAAGCACGAAGCACGAACACTAGCGAATTTCGGCGAGATGCGCGAGAAGTTTTTCGGCGTCGCTCAGCGGCAATGAGCACACCGGGCCAACGCAGACATAGGCCGCCGCCGCCCCGTCGACGAGGCCTTTGCCGTATGCCGGGTGGCGCTCCGGCAGCGTGTCGCCGGGGGCCACGGTCGAGACGACGCGGTTTGGCAGCGAGACGCCGTATGCTGCCTGCCGCAGAGCCTCGAACCGCGAGTCGCCCACGGTACCGGCAATGACGACCTGCACCGGCTCGGCAAGCAGCTCGGCGTTGTTCAGCAAGGTCGCGAGCGGGAAAAAATTACGGCTGAGCTCGCCCGAAAAAGTCGCGACGATCGCCTCGGCACGATGGCGATAACGGTCGTCGCCAGTCAGGACCGCGAGCCGCGCCAGCACGCCAACCAGCGTGCCGTTGCCGGCGGGTGTGGCGGAATCGGCGGCGGTCTGCGCCCGCGCGATCAGCGCCGGCGTGTCGTCGGCCGAAAAGAAATAGGCGCCTCCTGCCGGGTTGCGGTAATGCCGGTCAAGGACCGCCAGCCACTCCTCGGTTTGGGTGACGAGCTCGTTGCCGCCAGTGGCTTCACGCAGCGCCAATGCCGCGCGGCACAGATTGGCGTAGTCGTCGATTGTGGGCGGGTGCCGCGCCCGCCCGTCGCGCCAGCTATGCAGCAGCCGTCCGTCCGCGTCGGTCATCTCTCGTCGGATGAAATCGAATGCGGCGCGCGCCGTCGCGATCCAGTCGGGCCGCTCGAACACGATGCCGGCCTCGGCCATCGCGGCGATCGTCAGCCCGTTCCAGTCGGCCAAGACCTTGTCGTCCCAGCCGGGCCGGACCCGGCTCGCTCGCGCCCGCAGCAGCAATTCGCGGCATGCCGCAAGCTCGCTTTCGGTTGCCTCGTCAGCGAGCGCCGGCGAAGCACTGCGGTTGAGGATCGTGCGGCCCTCCCAATTGCCTTCCCGGGTCACGTCGTAAAAGCGTTTGAACAGCGCCGCGCGCGGGCCCAAAACCGTGTCGATCTCGGCCTGCGACCAGACGTAGAACTTGCCCTCCTCGTGCTCGCTGTCGGCATCGAGGCTGCTGGCGAAACCGCCGCCGGGCGTCAGCATCTCGCGCTCGACCCAGCCCAGCGTCTCCTCGACCCGCTGCCGATAGAGCGGGCTGTTCGTCTCCTGCCACACCAGGGTCAGGAGACTCACCAGCTCGGCATTGTCGTACAGCATCTTTTCGAAATGCGGCACGAGCCACCGCGCGTCCGTGGAATAGCGGGCGAAGCCACCGCCCAGATGATCGTAGATGCCGCCCTGGCACATCGCGTCGAGAGCCTTCAGCACGGCTTCGCGATAGGCCGGCTGATGGGTGCGCTTCCAGCCGCGCCACAGCAGCTCGAGAATCCCGCATTGGGGGAATTTGGGTGCCGTGCCGATGCCGCCGTGGATCTGGTCGGTCTCGCGCAGCAGCCGCTCGGCGACCGGGTCGAGCTCGCGCCGGGTGACGCCGCCGCCGGGCTGCGGCTCGCCCAGCCGCTGCAACGCGTCGCGCAAGACGGTGACGTTCTTGGCGACGTCATCGCGTTTGTCGGCATAGGCTTCGCTGATCGCGGTCAGCACCTGCACAAACCCCGGCCGCCCCCAGCGCTGCTCCGGCGGGAAATAGGTGCCGCCCCAGAACGGCTCGCCGTCGGGCGTCAGAAACATCGTCAGCGGCCAGCCCCCCTGCTCGCCCATCAATGCCAGCGCATGCTGGTAGACCTGGTCGAGATCGGGCCGTTCCTCGCGGTCGACCTTGATGTTGACGAAAAGCTCGTTCATCCGCGCCGCGATCCCCGGGTCCTCAAAGCTCTCATGCGCCATGACGTGGCACCAATGGCAGGCGGCATAGCCGATCGACAGCAGGATGGGCCGGTCGGCGGCCTTGGCTGCGGCCAACGTCGCCTCGCTCCAGGGCTGCCAGTGGACCGGGTTGTCGCGGTGCTGGAGCAGGTAGGGGCTGGTTTCGTCGCCGAGGCGGTTCTTATCCATGTCGGCTCCTGCCGTGCAGATCTGTCGGGGTAGGGAGGCCGGCGCGCGCATTGCCCTCGGCGCCGCGACCGGCTAGGCTTCGCACTCTACTCGCAGAACGGCGGTCTGCGTCATTCGCTCCGCCGTGCCCCAATCGCGGAGAAACAACAATGGCTGACCTACCCGCCGACCCGCCGCCCTTTTACGCGCGCCATATCTTCATGTGCACGAATGTGAGGCCGGAGGGCCATCCCCGCGGCTGTTGCATGGAGCGAGCCGCGCCAGCCGGGGGTGTGGACAAGTTGCGCGCCTACATGCGCGAGAAGGCGCGCGCGGCCGGCGTCGAGAACATTCGCCCCAACGCCGCGGGTTGTCTCGACCGCTGTGAATTCGGCCCCAACATGGTGATCTACCCCGAGGGGGTATGGTACCATTACGAAACGACCGAAGACATCGACGAGATCGTCCAAAAGCATCTGGTCGAGGGCGGCCGGGTCGAGCGGCTGATGCTGCAGCCCGATCAAAAGCCCCCCGCTCACTGACAACTCCGCCGCCCCATAGTCGGTTTCGTTCACGGCTGTCGGGCTTTTGAACCGGCACCGTGAGAAAGAGTCACCCGATCCAGAGTCACCATGGCCGGGCTCGACCCGGCCATCCACGCCTTTCCGGCTCGCCAGCAACGGGAGTCGAGACATGGATGCCCGGATCAAGTCCGGGCGCGGAGTCCGTCGAACCGTCATCGACCCCCGATACGATCTTTGCCCCGGCGACAGCGGCCGGCCGCGCCGCCGTTGCGGTATTACGGCTGTCCGGACCCGCGGCGGCGCAGGCGGTCATGGCGCTGGCGGGCGGTCTTCCGCCGCCGCGGACGGCGCGCCGTCGTCGGCTGGTCGACCCCGCGACACATCAGCCGCTCGATGACGCGCTCGTCCTGTGGTTCCCGGCGCCGGCGAGCTTCACCGGCGAGGACGTCGCCGAACTGCATGTGCACGGCAGCCGCGCGGTGCTGGCCGCGGTCATGGATGCGCTGGGCGGGCTGGGGCTGCGGCTCGCCGAACCTGGCGAGTTCACCCGCCGCGCCTTTCTGAACGGCAAGCTCGACCTGACCCAGGCCGAGGCGGTCGCCGACCTCGCCTCGGCCGAGACCGAGGCCCAGCGGCGCCAGGCCTTGCGCCAGCTCGACGGCGAACTGGGCGGCATCTACCGCGATTGGGCGCAGCGCCTGACCCACACTCTCGCGCATCTCGAAGCGGCGATTGATTTTCCCGACGAAGACCTGCCGCCCGAGGTCGAAACGCGCGCCTGCTCGGAGATCCGCGCCCTCGCCGGCGAAATCAGCCGCCATCTAGCCGACGGAAGGCGCGGCGAGCGGCTGCGCGACGGCATCATGGTCGCGATCGTCGGCCCCCCCAACGCCGGCAAGTCGAGCCTCTTGAACCGGATCGCGCGGCGGGAGGCGGCGATCACCTCGCCGATCCCCGGCACGACCCGCGACATCGTCGAGGTCGCGGTCGATCTCGCCGGCTACCCGGTCGTGCTCGCCGACACCGCCGGCCTGCGCGACAGCACCGACCCGGTCGAGCAGGAAGGCCTGCGCCGCGCCCGCCGCCGCGCCGAGGAGGCCGAAATCCGGCTCTTCGTCTTCGACGCCTGCAACCCCGCCGATGCTGCCGGCGCCGCCGCCTGGCCCGGCCCCGACACAATCCTCGTCGCCAACAAAACCGACCTGGTCGCCGCAAGCCGCCGGCTGCCGGCGAAGGCGCTCTCGGTCTCGGCGCCGACCGGCGAGGGCCTCGACGTCTTGCTGGATATGCTCGCCACCCGCATCGCCGCCGCCTATCGGAGCGAGGCGCCGGCTCTGACCCGCGCCCGCCACCGTGAGGCGCTTGAAGAAACCGCGGCATCCCTCGCTCGCGCGCTTGCCGCAAAGCTCCCCGAACTGCGCGCCGAAGATCTGCGCCTCGCCCTGCGCAGCCTCGGCCACATCACCGGCGCCGTCGACGTCGACGACGTGCTCGACATCATCTTCCGCGACTTCTGCCTCGGTAAATAACCGGCATTACGTAGCGCGGCTGGGAATTTTTCCCGAAACATGCCGCCGGGCTCGGGCGGTTCCCATAGCCGCTGATCGGGCGGAAAGGGAGCGGACTGGACGCTGGGCCGTTGGCGATTCACACTGCGCAACACGCGCGCACAGGAGTGGTCGGCGATGGAACTCGGCAAGCTCGGCGTTTGGGTGTCGATGGACGGCATGACCGCGGCGGCGGCGGCGGCGTTCGCCAAGCGGGTCGAAGACTGGGGATACGGCGCGGTGTGGATCCCCGAGAGCCGCGGGCGCAACGCGCTCGTGCATTCCGCGTGGCTCCTCGCCAACACCGAGCGGCTGGCTGTGGCAACCGGGATCGCCAACATCTACGCCCGCGATGCGATGGCAATGGCGAACGGCCAGCGCGGTCTCGCTGAGCAGTCGGACGGCCGCTTTCTGCTCGGCGTCGGGGTCTCGCACCGGCCGATGGTGCAACTCCGCGGCCAGACCTACGGCCAGCCCGTCGCGACGATGCGCGCCTATTTGGCGGCGATGCGCGAGGCTCCCTATCAGGCGCCGCCGCCGCGCGAGAAGCCGCTGACGGTCGTCGCGGCGCTGGGGCCGCGCATGATGAAGCTGGCGGCCGAACTCGCCGACGGCGCGCATCCCTACAACACGACGGTCGAGCACACCGCTGAGGCCCGCGCGATCCTCGGCCCCGGCAAGCTGTTGTGCCCGGAAGTGTGGGTATTGCTCGAACGCGATCGGACAAAGGCGCACGACGCCGCGCGCCAGGCGCTCTCCCGCTATCTCCAGCTCGACAATTACGTCAACAGCTGGCGGCGCCAGAACTTTGGCGACGGCGACCTTGCCGGCGGCGGCTCGGATCGTTTTCTCGACGCGATTGTGGCGTGGGGCGACGAGGCCGCAATCCGCGCCCGCATCAAGCAATATTGGGACGCCGGCGCCGACCATGTCTGCATCCAGCCGATCAGCCCCGCCGGCGGGCGTGATGTCGACGAGCGGGTGCTGGAGCTGCTGGCGCCGCGGCGATCTTGACGTTTCGGGTGCCCGCCCGACATTGTTCGCGCCGATCTGGGTTCGCGCCGATCTGGGTTCGCGCCGATTTCGGTAATGGCTTTGCCGGCGGACGCGCCGGCGCGCAGCGCGAGGATGCTTGGGCATGTATTCGGAAACCACCCGCTCGATCAGCATCACGGTCAAGCCGTTCTATCTCGAGGACCAGTCGGCGCCGAGCGACGGTCATTACGTCTGGGCCTATCACGTGCGCATCGAAAACCGCGGCGACGAAACCGTGCAGCTGCGCCGCCGGCATTGGAAGATCACCGACGGCCGCGGCCAGGTGCAGGAGGTGCGCGGTCCCGGCGTCGTCGGCGAGCAGCCGGTGCTCGGCCCGGGCGAAAGCTTTGAGTACACGAGCGGCACGCCGTTGCCGACCCCGTCCGGCATCATGGTCGGCAGCTATGAAATGGAGACGCGCGCGGGCGAACTGTTTTCGGTCCGCATCCCCGCCTTTTCGCTCGACAGTCCGCACCAGCCGGTCCGTCTCAACTGACCCGCGCGGGCGCCTCGCGGCGTAATCTTTCCATCCTTCCAACAGAAAAATGAGAAAATCGATGTCGAGTGCTCTTGTCTCGCCTCGGTCCGTTCCCCAGCCGGGGTCCCGCCCATCCGCCGTTGCCAAACCGAGCCGCGCCGAGGCGGAAGAGGCGGTGCGCACGTTGCTGCGCTGGGCCGGCGACGACCCGGAGCGCGAGGGGTTGCTCGGCACCCCCGACCGCGTGATCCGCGCCTACCGCGAATATTTCAGCGGCTATGAGGTGGACCCGGTGGCGCTGCTGCAGCGCACCTTTGAGGAGACCGGCGGCTATGACGAGATCGTCATGCTGAAGGACATCCGCTTCGAGTCGCATTGCGAGCACCACATCGCTCCGATCATCGGCAAGGTTCATGTCGCCTACCTGCCGAACAACCGGGTCGTCGGCATCTCGAAACTGGCGCGACTCGTCGACGTCTACGCCAAGCGCTTGCAGATTCAGGAAAAGATGACTGCGCAGATCGCCAACACCCTCGACGAGGTGCTGCAGCCGAAAGGGGTGGCGGTCGTCATCGAGGCGGCACACCAGTGCATGACGGCGCGCGGCGTCCACAAGCCCGGGACGATGATGGTGACGAGCCGCATGCTCGGCGTCTTCCGTGACGACCCGACGACCCGGCGCGAGGTGCTGGCGATGGTCGGCACGCCGGGCAGCGCCAAGCTCGACAACGTCTGACCGCCTGCCCCCCGACGCGCGCGCGGTTATGGCATTCGACGCGGTCGCGATCCTAGAACGCCTTGTCGGCTTTGACACGGTTTCGGCGAAGTCGAACCTGGCGCTGATCGAATGGGTCGCCGATTACCTCGACGGCCATGGCGTCAAGAGCGCGCTGACCCACAACGCCGTCCGCAGCAAGGCCAATCTGTTCGCCACGATCGGCCCTGGCGAGCGCGGCGGGGTCATCCTCTCCGGTCACACCGATGTCGTGCCGGTCGCCGGCCAGGCCTGGGACAGCGACCCGTTTCGCCTGGTCGCCCGCGACGGCCGCCTCTATGGCCGCGGCACCGCCGACATGAAGGGGTTTATCGCGCTCGCCCTGGCGATGGTGCCGCAGGCGCTCTCGCAGCCGCTCGCGACCCCGCTGCATCTGGCGCTAAGCTTTGACGAGGAAATCGGCTGTCTCGGGGTGCCGGAACTGATCCGCGCCTTGCCGCAAGGCATCGCCCGCCCGCGGCTCGCGATTGTCGGCGAGCCGAGCGAGATGCGCGTCGCCAATGCACACAAGGGCATCCAGTTTCTGCGCACCCGCGTTACCGGCCACGAAGCGCATTCGAGCGCGCCCGAAAGCGGCGTCAACGCTATCGCCGCCGCGGCCGAGATCATCGCCGAGATCGGCCGGGTCGCCGCCGAATGCCGGGCGGCGGCGCCGTCCGAGAGCGGCTTCGACCCGCCCTATACCAGCTTTAACATCGGCCGGATCGAAGGCGGCACCGCGGTCAACATCATCGCCCGCGACTGCATCTTTGAATGGGAGTTCCGCACGATCCCCGGCGAGGACGCGGCCGCTTTGCGCCGCCGGGTCGAGGATTTCGTCGAACGCGACTTGCTGCCGCGGCTGCATGCCGCGCACTCCGATGCCGGGGTCGCGACCGAAACCGCGGCGTCAGTGCCGCCTCTCATGCCTGATCCCGCCTCCCCCGCTGAAGCGCTCGCCCGCGCGCTCACCGGCACCAACGAGACGACGACGATCGCCTTTGCCACCGAGGCGGGCCTGTTCCAGACGGCCGGCATTCCCGCCGTGATCTGCGGCCCCGGCTCGATCGCCGTGGCGCATCAGCCGAACGAGTATATTACCCGCGGGCAATTGGCGGCCGGCCAGGAGTTTCTGGGCCGCCTGCTCGCCTGGGCGTGTCGGGGCCGGGGCTGAACTAGCCGGCGCGCGGGGTCGCTTCGCAGGTCACGAACAGCCGGCGCGCGGTCATCCCGAGATCCTGGTTGCGCGCCGAATCGGGCGCCGCCAACCGATGAAAGCGCAAATTGCCAAAGCCCGCGCGCACCAGCAGCGCTTCCAGCTGCTTCTGCGGATAGAGCCGCTCGGCATAGAACTGGTCGGCGATGACGCCGCGCTCGGCGTCGACTACGACCTCGCGGCTGATCAGCCGCTCGCGATCCTCGGCGAGGCTGCGCTCGCGGCAGACGAAACGGTTCTGGCCGATCCATTCCCAGGAGCGCGGCTCGAAATGACGGCGCATCCACTCGCCGTCCATTAGATCCATGACCAGCTTGCCGCCGGGGACCAGCGCCCGCCTGACCGCTTCAAGAACCGCAAGATCGTCCTCCGGTCGTTCGAAATAGCCGAACGAGTTGCCGAGAATGCAGGCGCAATCAAATTCGCAGTCGTCGAAATGAAGATCGCGGGCGTCACCTTCGCGAAATGAAGCGTCCAGGCCATATTGCCTGGCGCGCTCGCGGGCGAGGCGGGTCAGATACCGCGAGCAATCAAGTCCGGTTACGTGCCGAAAACCGCGGCGCGCCAATTCGAGCGCATGCCGCCCCTGCCCGCAGCACAGGTCGAGAAGGCGGTCGCTGGGTCGCAGACCGGCGCTGAGGATCAAAAGGTCGACCTCCTCGATCGTGTTGCGCTCGTTCTCGAACACGTCGCCGTCGGTTTCGAGATAGAGCTCGTTGAACAGGGTGCGCCACCAATCGGAGGGTAGATGCCGTTCCAGGTCCGAAACCGGACCCAAGGTTCGGGGGCTGTCTTTATACCGCCCGTCACCGGCCCTGGCATGCCGGGACGCCGCGATGCCCGCCTCCGCCGGCTGCAGGGCGGTGCGCTTCCTGCTCATAGCCAACCCCCAAGATGGTTTTCGACAGCAAAAAGGCGGCTTCCCAACTCGGGCAGCCGCCACGCAGCCATGTCCCCTGAAACCGCCCGCCCGTCATCGGTGTCGATCGACAGCACCGAGGCGGCGCAACGCGGCCGCCGAGCTATCCGACCAATCGAGCGAAAAGGAGAGCACGCAATCGTCGATCATTCCGTTCCGCATCGGCGAACAGCGCCGTCGGCGAGAAGTTCGCAAAAATCGGACTGGCTTTGTCCATCGGAGCGGAGGCTGCCCCGAGCTGATGGCCGGGGTGCGGCGGTTCAGCGAGACTGGTGCAGCTCGATCGTGCCGAGACGGGCGCCGGTTGCGGCGTCGAGGATGACAAGCTGGCGCTCGCCATCGGGCAGGATCAGGTCCAGGATCAGGCGGTTTGGCGCAGTCGTCATCGCCTCGACCCGCGCCCCGCGCGGGATCTCGGTGGCGGTCGTCGGGAACGGCCGGTCGGCATTCATCGCGGTGCCGCCGCGCGACATCCGGCCGGCAACGACCGCGATGACGACGCCAAACCCCACGACAAGGATCACGCCCATTAGGACAACAAAGACCGTCAGTCCGCGCACAGCCTCAATCCCGATGCCGGTTTGACGACCATGGCCGACACCGAACCCTCTGGCGGCATGACTTTGGTCAGCGCCGGGGCGGGAGATGACGGGATACGTCTCGACCGCATGCTGGCGAACCACCTTCCCGCGGTGTCCCGCACCCGGCTCAAGCGTCTGATCGAGCAGGGTGGCGTCGTCCATGACGGCGCCGCAGCGCGCGACCCCTCGCAGCGGGTGCGGCCGGGCGAGAATTTTGTCGTCGTCTTTCCGGTCTGCGAGGAAGCGGCGCCGGCGGCGCAAGCGTTGGCGCTGGACATCCGTTTTGAGGATGCACATTTGATCGTCATCGACAAGCCCGCCGGCCTCGTGGTCCATCCCGCCCCCGGCAATCCCGACGGCACCCTCGTCAACGCCTTGATCGCGCATTGCGGCGCGAGCCTCGCCGGCATCGGCGGGGTGCGCCGCCCGGGCATCGTCCACCGCCTCGACAAGGACACCAGCGGATTGATGGTCGTGGCCAAGAGCGACGCCGCGCACCAGGGGTTGTCGCGCGATTTCGCGGCGCGGCGGATCGATCGCGCCTATGCCGCCTTTGTCTGGGGAATACCGCATCCCGGCACGGGCGAGATCGCCGGCAACATCGGCCGCAGCACGGTCAACCGCAAAAAGATGGCGGTCGTCGGCGAGGGCCGGGGACGCCCGGCGCTGACCCGCTACCGCGTCGAGCGTGCCTTCAAGACCGCGGCCGCGCTTGTCGAATGCCGGCTCGCCACCGGCCGGACGCATCAGATCCGCGTGCATTTGGCGCATGCCGGCCATCCGCTGATCGGCGACCCGGTCTACGGCACCCGTGCCGGGCGCACCATTAGCCGTTCCAGCGACGCCGGGGCAAGGATCGCCGGCTTCCCGCGGCAGGCATTGCACGCCCGCCGGCTCGGCTTCACCCATCCGGTGGAGGGTCGGTTCATCGCCTTCGACAGCGCCCTGCCACCCGACCTTCACGACCTGTTTACCGCTTTAGAGCTATTTTAAACTGGACAAAACCTTACTATTTTACTAGGGTATGCGCGTCGGTCCCCGACGGGGGGATAACAGCACGCGGTACGGCGTTTACCCACGACAAGCCTCTAATCGGAGCAACGAACCTAAAATGGCCACCCTTTCGGTCCCTTCCATCTCTGCCGAAGGAAACCTGACCCGGTATCTCCAGGAGATCCGCAAGTTTCCGATGCTGGAGCCGGAAGAGGAGTACATGCTCGCCAAAAGCTGGAAAGAGCACGAGGATCCGCAAGCCGCCCATCGCCTCGTTACGAGCCATCTGCGGCTCGTCGCCAAGATTGCGATGGGCTACCGCGGCTATGGACTGCCGCTTTCCGAGCTGATCTCGGAAGGCAATGTCGGGATGATGCAGGCGGTCAAGCGCTTTGACCCTGACCGCGGCTTTCGCCTGGCGACCTATGCGATGTGGTGGATCAGAGCCGCGATCCAGGAATACATTCTGCATTCGTGGTCGCTCGTCAAAATGGGCACCACCGCGGCGCAGAAAAAGCTGTTTTTCAATCTGCGCAAGCTGAAAGGCCAATTGCAGGCGATGGAAGAGGGCGATTTGTCGCCCGAGAACCTCAAAAAGATCGCGACCGAGCTCGACGTGCCCGAAGCCGACGTGATCAGCATGAACCGGCGGCTGGCGAGCCCCGACCATTCGCTGAACGCGCCGTTGCGCAGCGACAGCGAAGGGGAATGGCAGGATTGGCTTGTCGACGAAAGCGAAAGCCAGGAAACCCGGCTTGCCGACCGGCAGGAGCTTGGGCTGCGCCGCGACCTCCTCGAAAAGGCGATGACGCATCTGAACGACCGCGAGCGCCACATCCTCGCCGAGCGCCGCCTGCGCGACAACCCGACGACGCTCGAGGACCTCTCGCAGCAATACGGGATTTCGCGCGAGCGCGTGCGTCAGATCGAAGTCCGCGCCTTCGAAAAGCTGCAAAAGGCGATCAAAGCCGCCGCCGTCGAGCGCCGCCTCGTCACCCATTGAACCGCCGGGCTGATACTCCCAAGAACGCTTTGCCCGGACTTGGTTGTCCGGGGAAATCTAGCCCAACTGCCTTGGAACCGGCCCGAAAGCAGCCTCTTCACACCTGAAGCCGCGCTGGAGACCCCGGGGACCGCGTGGGGACCGCCTGCACCCACAAAGCAGGCGGGCTCCCGATAAATCGCAAAGCGGGAGCGCGCTTTTCACTTCATTGGCAACGCCGGCGACGCTATAGCGTTGCTGCATCCGGGGATTGTTACAGTTCGAGGACGGTTTCTTGTTTTACCCCATTTTTGTGGATGCGGTCGCCGTATATGGCGGCATTGTCGGTGGGCTCTTTTTGCTTCAACGCCGGCTGCTGTATCATCCCGCTCCGACGCGGCCGGTCCTGGCCGATCTCATCCCGCTCGGCGTGCGCGAGATCGAGCTCACAACCGAGGACGGCCTGACCCTCTTCTCGTGGTACCTGCCGCCGCGCGCCGGGCGGCCGGTCATCCTCTATTTCCACGGCAATGGCGGCCATATCGGATATCGCGGCGAGCGCCTGCGCCGTTTTGCCCGCGAGGGTTACGGCGTGCTGCTGGCCGAATATCGCGGCTATGCCGGCAATCCGGGAGTGCCTTGCGAGCAGGGCCTCTTTGCCGATGGCGAGGCGGCGCTCGACTTTCTCGCCGACTCGGGCGTCAGATCGGACGGGGTCGTTCTCTGGGGCGAGTCCCTGGGTTCGGGCGTCGCCGTCTACCTGGCGGCGCGGCATAAAGTCGCCGCTGTTATCCTCGAGGCGCCCTATACCAGCGTCGCCGCCGCTGCCCAGCGTCATTACCCGTTTGTCCCAGCGGCCCTGTTGGTGCGCGACCGCTACGATTCGTTGTCCCGGATCGGCCGGGTCGCCGCCCCGCTGCTGGTGCTGCATGGCGAGCGTGACATGGTGGTGCCGGTCCGCCACGGCCGAAAGCTGTTGGCCGCCGCGACCGCGCCAAAGGAGGGCTGGTTTTCGCCTAAGGCCAGCCACGAAAACCTCGCCCGCTTCGGCGCCATCGAAGCGGCGATCGACTTCATCGAGCGCCGGGTCCGTCGGCCCGAAGCCGGAGTCGGGGCCGCAGCCGAGCCCGTTGCCGTGGCCGAAAGCTTCGACTAGACGACGCGATCGGCGCAGCAGGACGGGGTGGCGGGAAGGGGGCAGGTTATGGCGGATACGGTCAAGAAAGTGGTGCTCGCCTATTCCGGCGGTCTCGACACCTCGGTCATCCTGCGCTGGCTGCAGGAGACCTATCGCTGCCAGGTTGTGACCTTCACCGCCGATCTCGGCCAGGGCGAGGAGTTGGCGCCGGCCCGCCAAAAGGCCGAATTGCTCGGCGCCTCGGAGATCTTTGTCGATGATCTGCGCGAGGAGTTTGTCCGCGATTTTGTCTTTCCGATGTTCCGCGCCAACGCGCTCTATGAAGGCGCCTATCTGCTCGGCACCTCGATCGCCCGGCCGCTGATCGCCAAGCGCCAGATCGAGATCGCCCGCGAGGTCGGCGCCGACGCGGTCGCCCATGGCGCCACCGGCAAGGGCAACGACCAGGTCCGCTTCGAGCTCGGCTATTACGCCCTCGCCCCCGACATCAAGGTCATCGCACCCTGGCGGGAGTGGGATCTCACTTCGCGCACCCGGCTGCTCGACTACGCCGACGAGCACCAGATCCCGATCGCCCGCGACAAGCGCGGCGAGGCGCCGTTTTCGGTCGACGCCAACCTCTTGCACATCTCGGCCGAGGGCAAAATCCTCGAAGACCCATGGGTCGAGCCCGAGGAGCTCGTGTTCAGCCGCACCGTCGCACCCGAGACCGCCCCGGACACGCCGCAATATGTCGAGATCGCCTTTGAGCGCGGCGACCCGGTCGCGGTCGACGGCGAGCGGCTGTCGCCGGCAACCTTGCTGACGCGCCTCAACGAGATCGGCGGACGGCACGGGATCGGCCGCCTCGACCTGGTCGAGAACCGCTTTGTCGGCATGAAGTCGCGCGGCGTCTACGAGACCCCCGGCGGTACGATCCTGTTGGCGGCGCATCGCGGCATCGAAAGCCTGACCCTCGATCGCGGGGCCGCGCACCTGAAGGACGAGCTGATGCCGCGCTATGCCGAGCTGATCTACAACGGCTTTTGGTTCTCGCCCGAGCGGCGGATGCTGCAGGCGCTGATCGACACGAGCCAGGAAAACGTCGAGGGCATGGTGCGGCTGAAGCTCTACAAGGGCGCCGCCAGCGTCGTCGGCCGCAAATCGCCCAAGAGCCTCTACAGCCAAGCCCACGTCACCTTTGAGGAGGACGCCGTCTACGACCAGCGCGACGCCGAGGGCTTTATCAAGCTCAACGCGCTGCGCCTGCGCCTCGCCGCACGCCGCGGCTGGGCCTAGTCGTTACGGTCGGACAGGTGATGCCGGCCGGTGGTCGTCGCAGCGGGATTGCTTCGTCGCTTCGCTCCTCGCAATGACGACTGTTACAGTGTCATTGCGAGTGAAGCGAAGCAATCTCGATGGGCGGCGCCTCGTCCCCAGGTTTGCACCAATAGCTGCCGGGCTGCTCAGCCCGCCGCGAGCGCGCGCACCGCGGGCACCATGAAATTGCTGGCGATCAATTTGAGGCGGTCGTCGGCGGCATCGAGATTGGCGCGGCGCAATGCGAAGATCGTCTTGCCCGCGGCGGTTGTGTTCCACAGCCAGTCGCCGAGCTGCCGGCTCGACGGCGCGCCGGGGTCGGCGAGGGCGGCTTCAAGGTAGTACGCCTTTACGTCGTCGATCGCGAAGCGCAGCGCCAACGGCGGCGACATGTCGCCGACCGGGCTCGCCGGCGTCTCGCCGCGCAGCCACGCCGCGACGTAAGCGCCCGCCTCGGCAAGCGGCAGCCCGAGCAGCCCCACCGTCGTCCGCCCGCGTCGTTTGACCGACCGGTCGTAGGCTCCGGCGAGCCGGGTCAACTCGGTCTCGAACAGATCTGCGAGCGCCGCGCTCGAACCCTCGGCGATTGGTTCTGGGGCGATCGGCGGCTGCCAGCCGGGGTCGGGGCGCTCGCGCGGGTCGTCCTCGGGAAAATCCTCGAGCAGCACCGGCCCGCCGCCGGCTTCGAGCATCCGCAATGCCGCCAGGATCGCCCGCTTCTGGAATGCCGCGTCGCCCGGCAGGCCGAACGGGCGGCCCAATTCAAACGGCACCCACAAGGCGCGCGGTGGTTTGGTGTTCTCGGTTTGCGGCCGGATCAGGCTGATCGCGACCGTTGGTATCCCCTCTTCCTCGATGTAGTGCCCGAGCGCGCTCACGGCGCGCGTGCAGAGCGGTCAAACCGGGGAGAGGATGACGGCGTCGACCTTGTCCTGCTTCAGATGGCCGGCGACCCCGCGGGCGTAGTCTTCCATCTGGATCGGGTCGGTGGCGCCCATAAACGAATAATGGGTCGCCGCGACCGAGCCGATCGTTCCTTCCGCGGCGAGCTCATTGAGCCGGTCGAGCGGGAAGACGACGTTCCAGTCTTCCTGAAAACCGTTGCGGTCGTAATTGATCGAGATATGGCTCATCAGCAATTGGTCGGACCGCGTCGTGCCCGGGATCGTGCGAAAATCCGGGTCGCGTCCGCGAAACGGCTTTTCGCCGCGCACGACCAGCCCGGCCGAGGACACGACGGCCACCCGGCGCCGCGCCAAAGGCGGGCCCTCGACCCAGGGCCGGGTCTTGAAGTCCGGGCATTCCAGTTCGGCGAGGCGTTTGGCCTGGGCCGCGGGAAGATCGCTCAACCGCACCGGCTCATCTCCCAATCGATGCATATGCACGCATCATGCGGCGATCCGACGGCCTGCGTCAACCGCCTCGCGATCCGGCCGTCGACCGCGAGACGTGGCTTGGCGCGTCGGCGCGCATTGCTAAAGATTTGCGTCGACCGTCGCACCCGGCTCCACATAAGCCCGGTCCCAGGGAGACCATTGCCCGAGGACCGGCTGGCTCGGGTCGCGGTCGCGGCGCCAGCAGATTTCGGCTCCCGGCGGCACATAGAGGATTCTGGTGGCGTCGTTGGGCAGAATGAATTCGACGGTCGAGACATAGCCGGGTCCGCGCGAGGCGCAGTCGGGGTTCGACGTGATCACCGCCTCGACGTTGGTCGGGCCGAAATCCGGGTTGCTGAGCTGCAAGGTTCCGGGTTGAGGCGGCTGTTGCGGCGCGCATGCCGCCACACACACAAGCACGATAGGCAACAGGATGGATCGCACGGACTCTGCTCTTTCGGGTCGGCGGGCACGACGGACCGGCAAGGCGCGATATTAGAATAGGACGCGCGCAGCCGAACCGTTGCCCGCCTCGCGCCGGGTTTGATCAGGCGCCCGAAACTTCTACCGGAACGCTGGCGGCGGCACAATTGATCGAGGGAGGGGGCGGAGTCCTATGCGCCGCCGAGATAATCCCGTGTCCAGCGCTGGTACTCGTCGGCGCGGGTGACCTGTCGCATCAATTCGGGCGATGCGATGTTTTTGAGGTCGCGCGGTGCGACACCGTCACGCAGCGCCTTCAAGGTCTCGTAAACGGCCTGCACCGCGGCTGAGAACGGCGCGTGCGTCTGCAGCGCGACCCGGACCCGGTGCGCGCCGAGCCATTCGAGGTCGCCGAGCTGGCCGCTGCCGCCGCCGAGGATCAGCGGGATCCTGATCGCGGTCGACACCACCTCGACCGCTTCGACCGTCACGCCGCCGGCGAGAAACACCGCGTCGACCCCTGCCGCCTCATAGGCTTTGGCTCGCTTGATGGCCTCGTCGACATTGGCGATCGCCAACGCGCTGGTGCGGCCGGCAATGGCGAGGTTCTTGTCCTGGCGCGCCGACAAAGCCGCCCTCATCTTGCCGACACCCTCCTCGACCGAGCTCAGGCTCGGCTTGCCGTTGGGTCCGTGGGGCCGTGGCAGCACCGTGTCCTCGATCGACATCGCGCAGATGCCGGCGGTCTCCAACTCCTCGACAGTGCGGCGCACGTTGAGGGCGTTGCCGTAGCCGTGGTCGGCATCGACCAGCAGCGCCAGATTGCCGGCGCGGCAGATGCGGTTGGCTTGCGCGGCGAATTCGGTCAGGGTCAGGACCACGAGATCGGGAGCGCCGAGCACCGACATCGACCCGATCGACCCTGAAAACATGCCGACCTCAAAGCCGAGATCCTCGGCGATGCGCGCCGATATCGCGTCGTAGACGGAGCCCGGATGCACGCAGCGATTTCCGGAAAGGAGTGCGCGAAACCGCTCGCGCCGTTCGGTCCAATTCATGGTGGCAGCGTCCTCGGATGTTTGTCGGGTCGTTTCTCCCGGGGTGAGCTTATCATGCCGCGAGCGGGGTCATAGAGGGAGGCACCATGGACAAGCGGATTGCGGTGATCGGCGCCGGTGCGATCGGCGGCTATACCGGCGGTCAGCTCGCGCATAACGGGTTCGACGTGACCCTGATCGACCCGTGGCCCGAGCATGTCGAGGCGATCCGGCGGGACGGGCTGGCGATCGAGGGTGTAACGCAAGAGGAGTTTGTCCTCGCCCGGCCAGAGACGATGCACCTGACCGAAATGCAGCGCCTCGCCAGGGAGAGGCCGATCGACATTGCGATGGTCGCGGTCAAATCTTACGACACCGAATGGGCGACGCGGCTGATCGCGCAATACCTGGCGCCGCACGGCTATGTCGTGTCGCTGCAGAACTGCATGAACGAGGAGCGCATCGCCGCGGTGGTCGGCTGGGACCGGACGGTGGGGGCGATCCCGGCCTTGCTCGCCGCCGAGCTCTACGCGCCCGGCAAGGTGCGGCGCACCGTCGCAAAGGGCGCCTCGCACTACGACGTCTACCGGGTCGGCGAGGTCCACGGCCGCATCACCCCGCGCCTCGAAGAGCTGGCGGCGATGATCGCCACTGTCGACACCGTCAAGCCGACGACGAATTTATGGGGTGAGCGCTGGTCGAAATTGTGCGTCAACGGCATGCGCAACGGCATCGGCGCCTCGACCGGGCTGTCGGGCAACGGCATGGACCGCCACGACCGGATCCGCCGGGTCTCGATCCGGCTCGGCGGCGAGGCGGTGCGGGTCGGCCAGGCGCTGGGCTACGAACTCGAGCACATCCGCATGCACGATCCCGAGACCCTGGCGCGCGCCGGCGAGGGCGACCCCCGGGCGCTCGACGAAGTCGAATTGCAGATTCTCGCCGAGGCCGGCTCGAACACCCGCAGCGATTTGCAGCGCCCGTCTATGGGTCAGGACATGCTGAAGGGCCGCCGTACCGAGATCGACTTTATCAACGGGCTGATCGCCGCCAAGGGCGCCGAGGTCGGCGTGGCGGCGCCGACCCATCGGAAGCTGATCGCCGCGGTGAAGGCGGTCGAGCACGGCAAGCGGCCGGCGGCCCCGGAAAACCTCTACGAAATCTGACGGCGCCGCCTCGCGACAGCCGCGAACAAGGAGAGACCCGATGCCGGAAGACTTTGCCGGAAAAGTCGCGATCGTGACCGGCGGCGGCAGCGGCATCGGTGCCGCGACCTGCCGCGCCTTTGCGATCCGGGGTGCGCATGTCGCGGTCGTCGACCGCGATGCCGCCGCGGCGCAGCGCGTGGCCGGCGAGATCGCCGGCAATCGCGGCAACGCCACTGCATATCCGCTCGACGTGACCGACCGCACCGGCTTTGCCGCCCTGTCGGCCGCGGTTGCCGCGGCGGCAGGCGGCGTCGACATCCTGGTCAACGGGGCCGGCGTCACCGTGCGCGGGCTGATCGCCGACATGAAGCCCGAAGACTGGGACCGCGTCCTCGCCGTCAACCTGACCGGCGCCTTCAACGGCATCCAGGCGGCGTTGCCTCACCTCAGGGCGCGCGGCGGCGGTGCGATCGTCAACGTCGCCTCGATCGCCGGGCAGCGCATCTCGTTCGGCGGCACCGCCAATTACAGCGCGTCGAAAGCCGGGCTGCTGGGTTTGACCCGGCACGCCGCCTACGAGCTCGCGCCCGACCATATCCGCGTCAACGCGGTCTGCCCGGGCCCGACCGCGACCGCCTTTGGCGGGGCGATGCCGAATGCTGAGAGCAAGGCCGCACGGGCGCAGAAAATCCCGCTCGGCCGCATGTGCGAGCCGGAGGACATCGCCGACCCGATTCTGTTTCTCGCCGGCGAGGCCGCGCGCATGGTCACCGGCGTCGCGCTGACCGTCGACGGCGGTGTCTTGATCAAGAACGACACGCCCTACGAAGAATACTTCCGCCCGCGCTAGGACGCGAGCGACCCGCTTTCAATCTCATCCAGACCGCGCTGCTTTACTATTCGAGATCGTGAAGCTCCGTTGTCGGTGGCACAGGAGCTTGCGAAGCAGGGCGCCACCGGCGGCCCCGGTTGCGGCGCCCTGAAAAGGTCCGGGGGTGACGGCTTGGCACGGCGGTCGCGAGCTCGGCGGGTAGCCGTAACTCGGCGGCGGGTAATACTGCGCGTACAGAGGCTCGGCAGCGGCGGTTGTGAGGCCGCTGCAAAATCAATCGCGGTCAACGCTGCGGCAGCCAAGAGAAGAACAGAAATCCGTTGCGGCATAAGGCGCATCTCCAGTTTTCAGACGGCGCAAGGGGTTGACGAAACGATGCGCCTCACGGCGTCGGACTTATGGTAATGGCGGTGTCCCGAATGAGCGCAAGGCTAAACCGCCGATTCCTTCGCCGGCTATGCAGAAATTGGAAAATTCACGGGCTGGCGAACCTTGTTCCCGGGGGACGTTTGAGCGTAGTCAATGGGTTTTCGCCAAATATCGCACTGTACGTCCCCGCGAAGCGCCCCAACTGCGCGAAGCCGAAACGGCGGGCGATCTCTTCGACGTTTACGATGTCGGGGTCCGCGTCCCGCAGTGCTCGGTGGACTTCCCTCAACCGACGCAGCAGCACATACCGGGTCGGGCTCATGCCGAAGAATTCGGCACAGCACAACCGCAGAATCCGGTCGCTCACCCCGATCAACTCGCATAACCGCGGCAGATCCGGTGGATGGCTGAGATGATCGGCCAAGACCTCCTCGAACCTGACCATAATGCTAGCGTGCTGACGTCCAGCGAACCCGTCTGTCGGGTGGTGCGCGGTAGTCAAACAGGTGACGAGCGCGTGGATCAAATCCTGCTCAACGGCCCGCGCGACCTCAGGATGCGACAGCATCTTGGAATTTGTTTCGGCGAGGCGACAGACTTGGCCATGCAGGCGCCGCAGACGCGCCATATCACGCCGGGACGGCCGCAATAGTTGCCCCTCCAGCGGTGGAGTAACATTTTTTCCGGTGAGAGCACGGCCATCATATACGAGCTGCGCCGGGTCGATTGCTATCATGCTCCAGACAAGGGATCCAGGCGCCAACTGATGCAGTCGCTCACCTCGGCTGTGGAACATGATATCCCCTGCCTGCAATTCCGTGCCACGCCAGACCGGAAACGGTGCGGAATTGTTGGGGAATGTCACAAACGCGAGCCGTGGCGCCAGACGCACATACGCCACGTGTGGAGGGTCTTCCTCGCACCGCAATATATGCAAATGGTGCAGCTCTGCCCAAGTGAGTTGAGCTTTGAACTGGGCACGGGAAACAATGACAGCTTCGATTTGCGCCTCATGCAGGCTCGCCTCGTAATGGTCGGTGTCTCGAAACGTGCGGGTGCCGGCTCCCGGCATCTATTTCCCTGCAATAAAAGAACACGATCCAACCTCAAGTTGCAGATCGTAGCATTGGCGAATTGAGGAGAGCTATGCAGATTTTGTGATTTGTCGAGCCTGGCCTGCAGCTTTCCGGGTGGACTTAGGTATCAGGGCGGGCGGCGCAGCGCAGCGGATGGCGGCTCCCCGAACAGCGAGCGGTAAGTGACCGAAAAGCGACCCAACTCCCAAAACCCGTAATTCGTGGCGATTTCGGTCACCGTGGTCTTTTCGGGATTGGCGCTCGAGAGCGCCAACCGCGCCAGGTTCATCCGCCGCATCCAAAGATACCGCTTCGGGCTCATGCCCAGGTATTCCAGGCAACAGTCACGCAGTGTCCAGTAGGTAGCGCCGACTGCGGCGCAGAGTTCCGCCATATCCATATATAGGGTTTCGCCGGATTTCGCCCTCAGTGTATCTTCGAGACGGCGCATCACCCTCGCGCGATGGCGATGGGCATTGCGCACCTCCTCTGAATAATCGGCGGCCAGGCATAAAACCATCGCTTCCACTAAAGCCTCTTCGATGGCCCGCGCTACTTCGCGCTTGGCCAGGATGTCTGGGGCATTTTTCGCAAGATGGCCAGTCGCTTCGTGCAGCTTTAACAGCCGCGATAACGGTTGTACGGGAGGACGCCTGATCGCAAGAATGAACTCAGGCGGCATCAATTCGCGCCCGATAATCGCTCTGCCCGCGGCGGCGAGATCTTCAGGAATTAGCGACATCGTGCCCCAGCCGCGGCCTGCCGAGGAACGAACGTAGTACGGCCAATCCAGGCCAAACATGGCAATTGGATGTTGCGCTGTATCGATGGCATTGGCCACCGTGCCTGGGCGGCCTGGGTCGGTCTGGAACAGAATTACGGACCGGGATCCGCTTGGCGTAACCCTCATGATCCGAGGCAGGTCTTCGTCAAAGCGGCCCATGTGCAATCGGTGCAGGTCGACAAGCGTCGTCTCGGCACGGAACTTCCCCCGACCGGTGACGAGACCATCAATCGACAGGTTTCGTATTCCTCCAAAATACGCATCGGGGTCGGTAAATGTGCGGACAGCGCTCTCGGGCATCTTCCACCTCCGCGAGCCACGCTCGTACATAAGGAAAATGTAAGCAGCCTCACAGCCAACGATTGATCCGTATCAATGTCAAATGAACTTATAGGCCCCCGCGGTCACGAAACTGCGAGCTGCAAATTCTTAAAAAAATGCATAGGCGCGCGGGTCCTCAGGTGATTATCTCCCGGACTACCAACTCGACATCGGGCCGTGCGCTTTTGCGCGGCCGCTTGTGACGCCCGTCCGTTGATGCAGATTAAGGTCAGACGTACCCACACGCCGCCAGTCTATCTCTCCTGAGTCAGGAAGCGATTATGTCAGAGCGATTTGTACAAATGGGATCGAACAAATCTGTGGCAACGCTTTCGCCATGGCCGTTTTTCGGGACGAACAGCGCGGTCGAATACTGGGTGGATGCGTGGCAGCGATCAATTTTGTTGCTCGACGTACTGCGCCAGCGCGGCAACAACTATCTTGAGCATAACGCGCGCAAGGCGCCGCACGTGCTCAGCTTCGGCGTCGAACTCGTGCTCGATGGGCGCTCGCTGCCACGCCCGGTCAACTACGCACTCGCGCGCATCGTCCCGCCCAACGGGACCACGGTCGAACGGCACAAACGGCCGTTTATTGTTTTCGACCCGCGCGCCGGCCATGGTCCCGGGATCGGCGGCATGAAGCACGACAGCGAGATCGGCGTCGCGCTTGCGGCAGGTCATCCCTGCTATTTCGTCGGCTTTCTGCCCGATCCGGTTCCTGGTCAGACAATCGAGGACGTTTGCGAGGCAGAAGCCCGGTTTGTCGCAGAGGTCGCGGCACGACACCCGGACGCCGAGGGCAAGCCTTGCCTGGTCGGCAACTGCCAGGCCGGCTGGCAAATCATGATCATGAGCGCGGCTCACCCCGACCTCGCCGGACCGATCATGCTTGCGGGATCGCCGCTCTCCTATTGGGCCGGCGTGCACGGCAAGAACCCGATGCGCTATCTCGGCGGTCTGCTGGGCGGGACCTGGCTGACCTCGCTCGCCGGGGACCTCGGCGATGGTATTTTCGACGGCGCCAATCTTGTCGCGAATTTCGAGGCGCTACATCCCGACAACACCTATTGGAAAAAGATCTACAATCTCTATTCAAGAATTGATACCGAGGCACCGCGGTTTCTCGAATTCGAGAAATGGTGGGGCAGTCCCGTGCTGCTCAATGCCGAGGAGATGCAGGCGATCGCCGACCAGCTGTTTGTCGGCAACAAGCTTGCTTCCGGCGAGTTGCGCAGCTCCGAGGGCCTGCGGATCGACCTGCGCAATATCAAATCACCGATCATCGTGTTCTGCTCCTGGGGCGACGACATCACCCCACCGCAGCAGGCCTTGGACTGGATCCTCGACATCTACGACCACGAAGACGAGATCGTCGCAGCCGGCCAGACGATCGTCTATTGCCTTCACCAGAGCATTGGCCATCTCGGCATCTTTGTGTCCGGCAAGGTGGCGACAAAGGAACATGGCGAGTTTGTCCAATCGATGGACATGATCGATTTGATGCCGCCAGGTCTGTACGAGGCGGTGATCAGCGGAGTGGACGGCACCATCGAAAACCCTGAGCTGGTGCAGGGCAATTACCTGTTCAGCCTCGAGACCCGGACACTCGACGACATTCGTGCCCTCGGGGGCAACAGCCCCGAAGACGATTTGAGGTTTGCCACTGCGGCGAGAGTGTCGGAGATCAACCAGGGTCTCTACCGCACCCTCCTGAGCCCGGTAGTGCGATCGGCGGTTACCGAGCGAAATGCCGAATTTCTCCGTCTCATGCACCCCAACCGTTTGCGCTTTCAGATGTTCGCCAACGAGAACCCGCTGATGACGCCCGTTGCCGAATGGGCGCAGGCCGTCCGCGCCGAACGCCGCGCCGTGAGCCCGGACAACCCGTTCCTGGCTTTCGAGCGGATGGTATCCGCCAGCATTGCCAGTGGTCTCGAAGCCTGGGGCAAAGCACGCGATGCTATGCAGGAAGAAATTTTCCTGAACACCTATGCTTCGCCCTGGCTGCAGGCACTGGTCGGACTGCGCGCCGACGGGTCATCGCCGACGGCGGGGGTCGAGCGCGACCTGGCGCGAGAGGCAATCGCGAAGCAGACCGCGGCATACCTGGAGCAGCGTATCGATCACGGTGGCTTACTCGAAGCGGCGGTGCGGGCGCTGATCTATGTGCGCCTTCCGGAAGGCAAAGTCGACGAACGCGGATTTGCCGCGCTCAAGCAAATCGGCGCTGAGCTGCCATCGGCCAAACGCATCGGCTTGGCCCGGTTCAAGGAGCTGGTCAAAGAGCAATACCTGATCTTGCTGCTGGATGCGGAGCGGGCGATTGCAGCGCTTCCAAAGCTGCTGCCTGAAGACCGTCGGCAATGCGAGGAGACGTTGGCCCAGGTGCGTCGGGTACTCGCGTCGCGCGGGGCATTGCCGGAGGAAGGGAGCCGGCGCCTCGAACGCATCGAGACCATCTTCGCCGGTCCGGCGCCAGCGAGAGGCAAGGAGAAGGCAGCCTGATCGGCCAAAAGAGCGAAGCCATGGAAACAACAAAGCCAACCGAGCCGCGCGAACGATACGACCGCCTTGTGCGTGCAGCCCAAACCTTGCCGCCGGTGACGACGGCGGTTGTGCACCCATGCGACGAGATCTCGATCGAAGGTGTCGCCGAGGCGGCGAAGCTGGGACTTATTGCTCCAATTCTGGTCGGGCCGCCTGCGCGCATACGCGACGCAGCCGAGCGTGCCGGAGCCAAGATAGCGGAGTTTCCGGTTGAAGAAACAGCACACAGTCACGACTCCGCCGCAAAGGCGGTCGAGCTCGTCAGGCAAGGGAAGGCAGAAGCCCTAATGAAGGGCAGCCTTCCTACTGACGAGTTGATGGGCGCCGTCGTCGCGCGGGAGACCGGAATTCGCACGGCGCGGCGGATCAGCCATTGTTTTGTCATGGATGTGCCCGGCCACAAAGACCCGCTGATCATCACGGACGCCGCGATCAACATCGCGCCCAACCTCGCCGATAAGGTCGACATCGTGCAGAACGCGATCGATCTCGGCCATGCGTTGGGATTTCAAGAGGTACGGGTCGCGATCATGTCGGCAATGGAGACTGTCAATCCCGCCGTCCCATCGACTATCGAAGCCGCGGCTCTGTGCAAGATGGCAGAACGCGGTCAGATCACGGGTGGGATTCTCGACGGCCCTCTGGCGCTCGACAATGCGATCAACGAGCATGCGGCGGCGATCAAACACATCGTTTCGCCGGTGGCGGGCCGCGCCAACGTATTGGTCGTACCGGATCTCGAAGCCGGCAACATGCTCGCCAAAAGCCTCTCTTTTCTCGCCGGCGCGGCCGCCGCCGGCATCGTCCTCGGTGCCCGCGTGCCGATCATCCTGACCAGCCGCGCCGATAGCGTCATCACCCGCCTTGCGTCCTGCGCGGTCGCCAGCCTTGTGGCGGATGCTCGGCGCAAGAGCGCCGCCGCAGCGATCAGATGAGCGAGAGCACGCACATGGCCCAATCGGCCCCGGGGGGGCCGCAGGCACCCATCCTCGACGGAAAGAAGGCGCTGATCGTCGGAGTTGCCAATGACAGGTCGATTGCCTGGGGATGCGCCGAGCAGATGCATCGGGCGGGCGCCGAGATCGTAATGACTTATCTCAATGACAGGGCTCGACCCTACGTCGAGCCGCTGGCCGCAGCGGTAGAGGCATCGCTGCTGCTTCCGTTGGAGGTTCGCGACCTGGCCCAGGTAGACGCACTGTTTGAGGCGATCGCATCGAAATGGGGACGCCTGGATATTCTGGTGCACTCGATCGCTTTCGCCCCGAGGCAGGCCCTCGAAGGACGAGTCACCGACTGTCCCCGCGACGGCTTCTTGACCGCGATGGACGTTTCGTGCTGGTCGCTGCTGGATCTGACGCGCCGCGCCGAGAAACTGATGACCCATGGCGGCACGGTTTTCGCCATGAGCTACCACGGCGCCAGCGAGGTGATCGAGAATTACGGGATCATGGGCCCGGTCAAGGCAGCACTCGAATTGGCGGTGCGCTATCTAGCAGCGGAGCTTGGCCCTAAGGGGATTCGCGTGCATGCCGTCAGCCCAGGCCCCTTGGCGACGCGCGCCGCTTCCGGAATACCGGATTTCGACGCGCTGATGGAGCGAGTGGCGGAGCGCGCACCGGCAAGGCGTCTGGTGACCATCGAGGAGGTCGGTGCTGCTTGTGTTTTCCTGGCGAGCCAATACGCCAGTGCCATGACGGGTGACACGATCTATATCGACGGCGGCTATCACATCCTCGGCTGAAGGGTACGCCTGGCATGACAACCGCTACCGAGCCGCTGATCGGCGTGATCAATGCGGGTTCGTCCTCGCTCAAATTCAGCTTTTACGAAGGCGACCGGCCAATTCTTACTGGGCAGGTCGAAGGGATCGGCGCACACCCTTCGGCAATCGCGGCGGGCGCCGATGGTAAGAAGCTCGCACCTCCGGATCTCGGTACAAAGCCGCCCACCGCACCGAGCGAGGTCCTCCCCGCAATATTGCCGTGGGCCAGAGAGCGGCTCGGCTATCGGCGGCTTGCGGCGCTCGGCCACCGTGTCGTCCATGGCGGTCTGCATCATTCTCGACCGGCCCGCGTGACCGCTGAGCTGTTGGCCGAGCTCGAGGCGCTGGTGCCGCTCGCGCCGTTGCATGAGCCGCATAATCTTGCGCCGATCAAAATGGCAATGAGTCTCAATCCCGACTTGCCGCAGGTGGCGTGTTTCGATACCGCCTTTCACCGCACCGCTTCGGAGGTCGAGCAGGCATTCGCATTGCCCTACACCCTCTATGACGAGGGGATACGGCGCTACGGCTTTCACGGTCTCTCCTACGAATACATCGCTTCAGTGCTGCCGGAGCGGGCGCCGGAAATCGCCAACAGCCGGGTAATCGTGGCGCATCTCGGCAATGGCTGCTCGGCCTGCGCAATGCGCAACCGGGTTTCGATCGCGACGACAATGGGGTTCACGGCGCTCGACGGACTGCCGATGGGTACTCGTTGCGGCGAGCTCGATGCCGGCGTGGTACTCCATCTCATTCAGCAGAAGGGGATGTCGGCGGAACAATTGGTCGACCTGCTCTATCGCCGTTCGGGCATGCTTGGGCTCTCCGGCATATCATCTGATTTTCGCGAACTCCTGGCGAGCGACGACCCACGCGCACGGTTTGCGATCGACGTATTCTGTTATCGCGTCGCGCGCCATATCGGCTCGCTCGCTGCAGCGCTGGGCGGCCTCGATGGCATCGTGTTCACCGCCGGGGTCGGCGAGAACGCCGCACCGGTGCGCGCCGCCATCTGCCATGCCTGCGCTTGGCTGGGGCTGGAGTTGGACGAGACCGCCAACCGAGAGCACCGCGAGCGCATCAGCACAGCCGCGAGCCGGGTTGCCGCTTTTGTCATCAACACTGACGAAAACCGGATGATCGCGCGCCACGCCCGCGCGGCCGTGATCCGTTGAAATATGAAGGGAGACAGGATGATGTCCGAAAATCGCAGCACCGCGGCGCCATCCGGCTCCGGGATTGTTTCTGCGGCCGACATCAGGCGCCGCATGGCCGAGATCGAGGCGGCCAAGATGGCCGAGGAACTGCGCCGGTTGCAGGCGCAAGAAGAGCAGCAAAAGGCTGTCATGGCGGAATTTCAGCAGCCGCCGGCGCGCACCGCGGAACAGCTGTTGCCGCTGATTATGCAGCTCGTCAGTCGCGCCGCCGAACGCGGGCAGAGCGAGGTTCAGGTCTACCGCTTTCCGAACACCATGTGCACCGACCGCGGCCGCCGGATCAACAATTCGGAATCCGGTTGGGAGCAGACCTTGGAGGGCCGACCCAAGGCCGGGTACGAGTTCTGGCGCGAGCGCTTACAGCCGCTTGGCTTTGGACTTAAGGCCGAGGTCGTCGAATACCCGGGCGGCATGCCCGGCGACATCGGTTTTTTTCTGACCTGGAAATAGGCGGAAAACACCTGGCCGAGTGTTTTGTCCGGCCGCTCGGCATTCTCAAGGAGGACACCCAATGTTGGCTCCCTCGCGCCATCGGCTGGCACATGGATTGGCCCGCGGATTATCGGCGGCGCTGGTTCTGGGAGCCCTGTCGGCCGCGGCGATGGCGCAAAGCGCCCCGCCGGCCCGCCCGTCGGGCAGCGTCAGCATTCATCAGGTGCAGATCGCTTTTATCGGCAGCGGCAGCACCGGCGGCGGGACATTGTATTTCCACGGCCGCGGCTACCCTTTCAAATTGGGTGGCCTCGGGATCGGCGGGATCGGCATCTCCACGATCGATGCCACGGGTAAGGTCTACAATTTGCACCAACTCGCGGACTTTAACGGCGTCTATGGCCAGGCCCGCACCGGCTTTGCGATCGGCGACCAGGGCAAGGGCCGGATGTGGCTGCAAAATTCCAACGGCGTCTATTTGGAATTGCACGCCCGGCGCCGGGGGCTGTCGTTGAGCCTGGGCGCCGACGGCATGGTTGTTCGCCTCGGCACATAAGCTGGGCGCTCATCCGCTTTTGCGCGCGGCCGGCGGTTCGGCCGGGCGGCGGGCGATGGCCCTAACCAGCGGGTTGGCGCTGATGCCGTGCGCGATGACGCTCAACAAAACAGTGCCGCCGGCGACGGCGATGATCGTGTCGTTCCCCGGGAGCTTCTCGTTGAGGACGATGACCCCAAACACGATTGTGGCCAGGCCCCGCGGGCCGAACCAGGCGACGAACAATTTGTCCGCAAGCCGCATTTCCGGTACCGGCGAGGCACAGGACAACCGGAACCATGCGGATTACGGTCAGGCTCAGAACTGCGTAAGTAAGCGCAACCCAGCCTAGTCGAGGAATGATCTGCGTGAGTGCGCCGCCCCCGAAGGCGACCCAGGTCAGGAGTGCGAGCGCCTCGCCGGTACCGGCGGCGCCGCGCAACAGTTGCTCTTTGCGCGCCGGGCGCAGCCCGCTCAACAGCAACCCGCCGACAAAGCAGGCGATAAATCCGCTGCCGCCGATTGCCTGTGCCGCGGCAAAGCTGGCGGCAGCCAAAGCCACGATCGGGATTTCCTCCCAGTGCTCGCTGATCCAGCCCTTCGCCCCCGCAAATCGCAGCATCAGGATGGTCAGCCAAGTCAGGACGACGCCGACCACGAGCCCGATCCCCAGCTCCTCGGCGACCACCCGGATGGCGTGGACCATCGTCCCGTGTTCGAGCTGAGTGCCGATTGCGAGCCCCAATAACAATACGACGATCGGCACGCAGATGCCGTCGTTGAGCCCGCTCTCGATGTTGAGCGCTTCGCGCATCACCCCTGGGACAGCGGGGTTGGTAACGACCGGTTTGCCGAGCGCCGCGTCGGTCGGCGCCAGCATCGCCGCTAGCAGCGCCATTTCGAGCGGCGCAATGCCGGGCAGCAGAACCATCGCGACGAGAAAGCCAAGGACGATCGTCAAGGGCAACCCGATCGCCAGAAGCCTCTCGGGAACCCCGAGGCTGCGCCGGACGACGTCGAAATCCGCATTCGCGGCGTCCGTAAACAGCACCATCGCGAGCGTCAGTTCGGCCAGTGTGCGCAACCCCTCGGCCCCGAGGTTGAGCCGGACCAACCCAAGGCCGAACGGCCCGAGCAGTAGGCCCGCGGCAGTGAACACGATCGGCCCACTGAGCCACGATCGCTCGACCCGGCCGGCAACCGCACTGTAGATCAGCAGAAAGGCAGCGAGGATTGTGGCGTTCTGGTACATCATAGCTCTCCGATGCGGTGCGCGGCGATTGTCGATTAAGCAAAGATGCGATCGATGACTTTAATCCACATCAGTGGCGGAAGACGCATATCGCGAAAGAGAATGAGTGATGACCAAGTCGAGCGTTTACCATCATGAGGCGCGGGAAATGGATGCATCCACTCCGGCGGTCTCCCGCAAGCCGGTTGGTTGGCCCAGCGAATTGGTGGCCGGGTCTTGCACGAGGTAGGTGAGGCATTGCCGCCGACCATTTTCTTTTTTTTAGGCTTCAACTTTGTCGTGCTGACGAGCAACCTGCTCGTCGCGCAATATTTGATCGGGCTTGGCAATTTCATGCTCGCGACATTGGCGGCGCTGGTGGTCGGCAAGGCGGTGCTGGTCGCCAACAAAATCCCGCTGCTGCGACGCTACGATCGCGCGGCTCTGATCCGACCGATTCTGTTCAAAAAGGCATGCGGACATTCGGGCGAGTACGGCGAAGCCTCTTTCCAAGAGATCAAGGATGCGCCCCCTTGCGACCTAGAGCGTGATCCCAAGAGTTTGAATTGAGTAGATATTCCCACACACCGGATTTTGTGATTCAAGATGCTGGCTGGGGTTGGGGGCCAGCATCGAATGGCAAGACCCTATTCACAGGACCTGCGCGATCGGGTGGTTGCGGCGGTGGCGAGCGGTCGCGCCTGCCGGGCGACGGCGGCGCTGTTTGGGGTCAGCGTCGCCAGCGTGGTCAAATGCTCGCAGCGCTGGCGGGCCACTGGCAGTGCCGCGGCCAAGCCGATGGGCGGGCGGCGGCCGCTGCGGCTGCGGGGCGAGCGCGCGTGGCTATCGGCGCGGATCGCCGAAAAGCCGGATCTGACCCTTCGGGCGGTAATGGCTGAGCTGGCTGAGCGCGGCACGCCGGCGAGCTACGGGGCAGTCTGGCGCTTCTTCCGCCACGAGGGGATCACCTTTAAAAAAAAGCCTGCACGCCAGCGAGCAGAGCCTGCCCCGGCGCAGGCCGGGGATCGCGCCGACATCGCCCGCCGCCGGACCCGCTGGAAGACGCATCAGGGCCGGCTTGACCCCCAGCGCCTGGTGTTCATCGACGAGACCCCGGCCTGCGCCGGGGCAGGCTCTGGGCCAAGACCAACATGACCCGCCGCCATGGCCGCTGCCGCCGCGGCGCCCGCCTGGTCGCCAAGGTGCCGCACGGCCGCTGGCGCACGCTTACCCCGGCCTGCGCCGGGGCAGGCTCTTTCTGGCGGCGTTGCGCTGCGACCGCATCACCGCGCCCTGCGTCATTGACGGGCCGATCAACGGCGCCAGCTTTCGTGCCTATGTCGAGCAGTTCCTGGTGCCGACTCTCAGCCCCGGCGACGTTGTCGTCACGGACAATCTCGGCAGTCATAAGGGCAAGGCGGTGCGCCGCCTGATCCGCGCCGCCGGCGCCAAGCTGTTCTTCCTGCCGCGCTACTCGCCCGATCTCAACCCGATCGAGCAGGTCTTCGCCAAGCTGAAGACACTGCTCCGCAAAACCGACCCGCGCACGATCGAGGCCACCTGGCGTGGCATCGGCAGTCTCCTCGACCGCTTCACCCCAAAGGAATGCGCCAACTACCTCACCAATGCCGGCTGCTTCAGCCTAACCGGATCACGCTCTAGCAGGCTGCTGAAAGGGTGGCGAAATTTGCGCATTGTGATCCCTTGGGGTGAGGGAAGGGGGTGACGATGCGCGGCGATGATACGATTTGCGGCAGCCTTTTCAGCTACATAGACCTTGAGAAGCGGATCCGGGCGGATCACCCGCTGCGGGTGATTCGTGCGATTGCCAATGCCGCGCTCAAATCGCTGTCTGGCGCGTTTCAAACGCTCTATTCGCCGCTCGGCCGCGAGTTGATCCCGCCGGAGCGGCTGCTGCGCGCCTTGCTGCTGCAAGCGTTCTATTCGATCCGTTCGGAGCGACAGCTGGTCGCGCGGATCGACCATGATCTGTTGTTCCGCTGGTTTGTCGGCCTCGGCATCGAGCCGCTTCGGGAACCTCTACCCCGCCAAAAACGGTCGAATATCCGCGAGCGGTCCTCGATTGGTATGCCGCGGCCGCTATCGGCAACCCTCAGCGCGCCGCCGTCGCCAAGCTCGACGATCACCTCGGTGCCGGGCGGCGTATGCGCGAACGCGTTTTCGATCAAATTGCGCAACGCATCCCCAATCGCGGCAGCGTTGCCCGTGATCACAACTTCGTGTTCGGCGCCAGTCAGCGCGATCGTCCGGCCGGTCGCTAGTGCAAGATGGGCCATAGATCCGACCACCTCCTCAGCGACCTGACGCAGATTGAGCCGCGACGAGATATCGAGCGCGACCGAGTTGAGGCGCGCGACGCACAGGAGCTGCTCGACGAGACGGTTCATCCGCGCGACTTCTTCGCGTAGTGCGGAGAGCTGACCGTTACCCTCCAGCGTGTCGAGCCGAGCCGTGATGATGGTAAGCGGCGTCCTGAGCTCATGAGCCGCATTGGCAGTAAACCGGCGCTGGATGGCAAAACCCCGTTCCAGCCTGTCGAGCGCGTGGTTGACCGCGGTCACCAGCGGAAACGCCTCGGCCGGCACGCCCGTTTCGGGGAGGCGGATGGCGATGGATTCTGGCCGAATAGCGCTGGCCTGGGCGGATGCGGTCCGCAGGGGACGCAGGCTCCTGCGTACCCTGTAGATGGCAAGCAGCAGGGCCAGGGCGACGAAGGGCGGCACGTACCACGCGATGTCGAAAACGAATTCCCGCAGGATGGAGTGGATCAGCTGATCGCGGCCCGCCAGCTGTGCAACCAACACCGAGAGCGGCCCCGCCGCACTGTTGAGCTGGATGCTGATCCCGGAATAGTCCCGCCGTGTCGGCCCGAAGTCACTCAACTTGAAAAAATTGGGTTCGGAATCGGCAGGCGGTGCGCGCATCGCAATCGCGCCGATCTCGGTGGTCGGGGCGGCAACGAGGCGCCCGGCCGGGTCGCGGATCGCAAACAGCGATTGTTGCGCGGCCGCGTCATAGGCCTGCCTGAGCCCGGGAGGAAGCTCTAGCCGTGCGGAACCGTTCTCGTCGAGCGAAACATGTCGGGCCAAGTCGTCGGCACGCAGTCCGAGGTCGCGGCCGCCCAAGGAATCGGCGGTCAACGAGGCGCTGTACATCAGCCCGCCAATGGCCAGGCAGCTTGCGACGAAGAACAGCGCCGCGAGTTCGAGCGTCAGGCGGAGCTGCAGAGAGGTGTGGCGGCGGTTCACGTTTTGATTTCAGCGAGAATGTAGCCGACACCGCGGACGGTGTGGATGATCATGCTGGCGCTCGCCGCGTGCATTTGGCGGCGCAAGTGGTGAACATGGACCGGGATCGTGTTTGAATCCGGTTCCTCGCCGATGCCGTAGAGCTTCTCCTCGAGTACGGCTTTCGGGACGATGCGCCCGAGCCGGCGCATCATCTGCTCTAGGATGGCCAGTTCTTGGCGGGACAGACGGACCGGAACCTCGGCGATTGTCAGCTCGCGCCCGACCGTATCGAGGCGCAGATTCCCGGCTTCGAGAGTGATACCGAGCACGCCCCCGGGGCGGCGTAGAAGCGCCTGGATGCGTGCGATCAACTCGGCCATCGCGAATGGCTTGGTTAGATAGTCGTCGGCCCCGGCATTGAGGCCGGCGACGCGATCCTCAACGGCATCGCGCGCGGTCAGGATAAGAACGGGGAGCGCCTTGCCCATGCGTCGCGCCGCCGCCAGGACCGAGAGCCCGTCGTC
Source organism: uncultured Alphaproteobacteria bacterium (assembly GCA_963712825.1). GTDB lineage: Bacteria > Pseudomonadota > Alphaproteobacteria > ATCC43930 > CGMCC-115725 > AP-15. The sequence goes on along the minus strand of CAVQJP010000016.1, from coordinate 22,336 downwards.
GTCCGGCAGACCGAGATCGAGCACCGCGGCATCATAATTAACAAGCTCAAGCGCGGCGACCGCATCCCCTGCGGTGCCGGCGATGTCCGTCACAAAGCCCGACACACCAAGCTTCGCCTTCAGGATACCGGAAAGCCGATTCTCGTCCTCGATCACCAGTAGACGCAACGGTTGCCTCTGCCTTGTGCGTGAAGCCGGGCGTCCCTCATGCTCGTGAGCATAGAGGGGCGCGAAGTTTAACGTTGTTTTAGCACGCGACCGGGCAGCCGCGTTTGGCCGGACCCGCACCAGGCAGCCGCGTCAGCCCAAACCGTTAAAACTGCCTTAAACGGCGGGGGCCAAGTTCCCGCGTCGCGACGGGCGCGGGCACCCAGTGCGTCTCAATGCCTCAAGCCCTAGAAACGAGGACAGCCGATGTGGTTTTTGTCGAGGAAACGGCGGTACGCCGATCCGTCCGTTGAGGTCGTCCGCGCAACTCCTGGAAAGTTCGAGCCCCGAGAGGACCCGCAGGGACACGGTCTTATGGTTCGATCGAGACCGGGGTTACGGTTTCATACAGACCGCCGGCGGCAGGCGAAATGTCATCGTGCATCAGACGGCCGTCGAACAATAGGCGATGGGTGGCCTCGTTGCCGGCCAAGAGATTGAATTTCAGCTTGTACCCTGGGGCAGCTGTCACATGACCGCCGACAATTTGCGCTCGTAACAGCCTGCGCCGAGTGGTGAAACCTAGTACAACCATGCCCAATCTTGCTGCCCGAAATGCCATTATTCGCTGGGTCGACTATAGACTACCTATATTCAAATTCATCGACCGCGAGCTGAACGACTATCCGACGCCGAGAAACCTGAATTATTGGTGGAACTTTGGTTCGCTCGCCGGGTTCATGTTGCTCGTCATGATCGTGACCGGCGTGGTCCTGGCGATGCAGTACACGCCGCAGGCGACGCTTGCGTTTGATTCGGTCGAGCGAATCATGCGCGACGTGAACTATGGCTGGTTGATCCGGTACATCCACCTGAACGGTGCCTCGTTCTTCTTTGTCGTAACATATGTTCACATTTTTCGTGGCTTCTATTATGGCTCCTACAAGACGCCGTGCGAGCTTTTATGGATGCTTGGCGTGGTGATTCTACTGCTGATGATGGCGACCGCCTTTTTTGGATATGTCCTGCCGTGGAGTCAAATGGCATTCTGGGGCGCCGCGGTCATTACCAACCTCTTCTCGGCGATTCCCCTCATCGGACCAGGAATCGCGACGTTCCTGTGGGGCGGCTTCGCAGTCGGCAACCCAACCCTCACTCGCTTCTATGCGCTGCATTTTCTCCTGCCGTTTGTCATTGTCGGCGTGGTTATCTTGCATCTCGTCGCGCTGCACCAGCACGGTTCCAACAACCCGCTCGGCATCGACAGGAAAGAACCGCAGATTCGATCCTATTCCACCCGTATTACACGATCAAAGACTTGCGTTCTGGGTTGGGTCGGGGCCCATCGGCCCGAGGGCATCTACATTCTTATCGGCCGTGTTGCGACGTTCTATTACTTCTTCCATTTTCTGATGCAAAGCGGGCTGAAAGCCAGCGAGCGCGAGGGAAAGCCGATCTCGGGTAAATTTGAGATCGAGGACGGCAAGCTGCAACTTTCGGTATATACGATGAAGGAAGACGGCTTCATCGAAGTTGTTGCCGATCCAAAAACGGGCGCGATCGCCAAAGCCGAGAAGGTCACCGACAGCGACGACCTCAAAGCTGCAACCGAGCAGAAGGCGGCAATGGCGAAGTCTACCGTCTCTCTTCTCGACGCCGCCGACGCGGCGACAAGGGCCAACGCAGGCGTCCGGGCGGTCAGCATCTATCCGCAGCTGCAGGACGGGCATCCAGTGGCCGAGGTGACTCTGCTGCAAGGGACGGTGGTAAAGAGCGTAACGGAGAAGCTCGATTGAACGCGGCGGACTATCATCCTGCCTAACTGCTGAGGGACGATGATCATGAAATCGCATGTGCGAACTTGCGCTTGCGGCGCTTCTCGCCGGAGCACCCGGCCTCGCTGTTGCGGCCGACGGCGGCTGGCAGGCGCAAGTCGGCGAGGCACTCGGAAAGACCGGCGCGAAAATGCCGGGCGGCGTCTACCGCGTCGGGCTGCCGCGCACCGATCTGAAGGCCACGCTCGACGGCGTCGCATTAAAACCCCGCTTTGCGCTCGGCGGCTGGCTCGCTTTCGAAAAGGTCGGCGACCAGGGCATGGTCATGGGCGATCTCGTGCTGACCGAGGAGGAGGTCAATCCGGTGATGGCAAAGCTCGCGGCGGCCGGGATCGAGATCACGGCCTTGCACAATCATCTTCTGCGGAATCGACCGTTTACAATGTATGTGCATGTCCTGGGACGTGGCGATCCGGTGCAGCTCGCCGCGGCGCTGCACACAGCGCTAGCCGAGAGCAAGACACCGTTCGCTACTGCTGCCGCATCGGCGCCGGCAGCGCCGCCACCGATCGATCTCGACACCGCCGCGATCGACCAAGCGCTTGGCGCCAAAAGCAAAAATGTCGGCGGTGTCTACCAGTTCGGCATCCCGCGCGCGGAGCCGGTCAAGGATGGCGGCATGGTAATTCCGCCGGCAATGGGGTCGGCCAATGCCATCAACTTCCAGCCGACCGGCGGCGGCAAGGCGGCGATCACCGGCGATTTCGTGCTGATCGCCAGTGAGGTGAACCCGGTACTGAAGGCATTGCGCGACCATGGGATCGAGGTCACCGCGATCCACAACCACATGCTCGACGACGATCCGCACCTGTATTTCATGCATTTTTGGGCCGATGACGACGCGGTGAAGCTCGCCGAAGGGCTGGAGGCGGCGCTGGCCCAGGTCAATATCGCGAAGAGCTGAGCGTGTTCGCGCGGGCGATCCTGCTGCTGGGGGCAAGCCTGATGTGGGCCGCCCCCGCGATAGCTCAGATGGCGGGCGCGCCTCTGGTGCTCGAGAAGAAGATTCCGCTCGGCGAGGTGAGCGGCCGCATCGATCACCTCGGTATCGATGTGAAACGCCGGCGGTTGTTCGTCGCCGAGTTTGGCAACGACAGCCTCGGTGTCGTCGGCCTGGCGGCTGGGAAAGTGCTGCGCACGATCGGCGGCTTCAGCGAGCCGCAGGGCGTCGCCTACGTCGCCCTTGCCGACAGCGTCTATGTGGCGAATGGCGGCGACGGCTCGGTGCGGGCGCTGCGCGGCGAGGATTTTGCGCCGATCGGCCGCATCGAACTCGGCGAGGATGCTGACAATGTGCGCGTGGACGTGGCGCGTAATCGCGTGCTGGTCGGCTATGGCAAGGGCGCACTCGCGGTCATCGATCCGGCCATTCGGGCCAAGGCCGGCGAACACCGTCTCGACGGCCACCCCGAAGGTTTCCAGATCGACGAGTCCGGGACCCGGATCTTTGTCAATGTACCCGACGCACGTGAAATCGAGGTCGTCGACCTTGCGACAGGAACCAATCGGACCTTGCCGACGGAAGGCGCGGGATCGAATTTTCCGATGGCGATCGATCGCGACGCACGCCGGATTCTCGTCGTCTTTCGCAGCCCACCGACCTTGATGGCGCTTTCCAGCCAGGACGGACACGTTGTGACCAAGACCCGGGCCTGCAGCGACGCCGACGATGTGTTTGTCGACGCGGCGCGCCATCGCGTCTATGTAAGCTGCGGCGAAGGGGCCGTCGACGTGCTGGGTCAGGGGAGCGCGGCTATCGCCGCCTCGCGCGTGTGCCCACGGTATCGGGCGCCCGCACATCGCTGTTCGTGCCCGAGCTCGACCGGCTTTTTGTGGCGGTGCGGGCAAGGTCCAGCGAGGCGGCCGCGATCTGGGTGTTCCGGCCGGCGCCATGAAGGTCATGCGGGCCATCGCGGCGCTGGCGCCGGCGGCCGTGCTCGCCGGCTGGTGCGGCACGGCGCAGGCCAATCGTCCATTTGATGGGACGGATGCGTCGGTAGCAGATACGGGAGACGTGGAAATCGAACTTGGTCCGGCCGAATATCTTAGCGAAGGACCCGAGCGCGAGATCTTTGCGCCCAATTTTCGGCTCAATTATGGGTTCACGTCGGGTTGGGAGGCGACAATCGAAGGCGAGTTCGCGCACGCGCTTACCTCCGATATCCGGGGGACAAGCAGGGTCGGCAACATCGCCTCCCTCAATAGCGTGCTCCGCGAGGGCAGCCTGCACTAGAGCCCGGGTCAAGTTATAAAATTCCAATCCTTCGGCAATTGGCGGGCAATGCACTGTTGACTACAGTTGGCCCTCACCCGCGCCCTCGAAAGGTAATGCCGTCATCCCGCCGATTGATCGCCGCCTTGTCTGCCGCCCTGTTGGCGGCGTGCCAGAGCTACCAGCCGGTGCCGCTCGACCCGCGGCCAAAGCTCGCGCGCCATCTCGCCGACCTCGATTTCGGGCCGGCATCGGCGGGCTGGGGAAAAGCAGCGATCGACCCGGGGCGCCCGCTCGGCATTGCCGCGGTCAGCCTGCTCGCGGTCGAGAACAATCCCGACCTCAAGGCCGCCCGCGCCGCGCGCGGGGTCGCCGAGGCCCAGGTGCTGCAGGCCGGCCTGCTGCCGAACCCGTCGTTGACCGGCCAGGTTAGCCCGGTTCTCGGGGGCCCCGGCACGGCGACGGGCTGGATGGCCGGCCTCAGCCAGGACGTCAAGGCCCTCGTCATCCTGAATGTGTCGCGGCGCAGCGCGGCTTTCGCAGCCCGCCAAGTCGATGCCGATTTGTTGTGGCAGGAATGGCAGCTGATCGGCAAGGTGCGGCTTCTCGTCGTCGACATTGTCGAGGGCGATGAGGTCCGGCAACTCTTCGCCGCGCAGCAACGGCTCTTCACGGACCGCTACCGGCGCTCATCGGTCGCCGTGGCGCAAGGCAATCTATCGTTGAGCGCCGCGGCTCCTGACCTGTCGGCGCTCTCCGATCTCGACAAGCTGATCGCCGTCTGGATCGCCAGCAGCAAACCCGCCGGCATGATTTGAACACACTCCTGGGGCTCGATCCCCGGGTCGAACTGAAACTGGCCGCCGATATCCGGCTGCCACCGCTCGACCCGGCGGCGATCGAGACGCAATTGCCTCAGCTGCCGGACCGGCGCCCGGATCTGGTGGCATTGCAGCTCGGCTACGCGGCGCAGGAGGAAAAGCTGCGCGGCGCGATCCTGGCGCAATTTCCGGCGCTGGTGATCGGCGTGCTCGGCGGCAGCGACACGACCGGTGTCCTCTCCGCCGGCCCGTCGATCACTCTCGATCTTCCGGTGTTCAACCACAACCAGGGCAACATCGCGATCGAGCGAGCCACGCGGCAGAAATTGCGCGATGAGTTCACCGCACGACTGACGACCGCAGTGTCGGAGGTCAAGGCGCTGCTCGCCACGCAGGCCCTGATCGAGGATCAGCTCGCCGCGGCGAGGGTGCGGCTGCCGCAAGCCGAGGTGGCGGCGCGCGCCGCGGAGACCGCCTACCGCGCCGGCAATCTCGACGAGCGCGGCTACGTCGATCTGCTCACGGCGCTGCTGACGCAGCGGCAGAACATCGTTGCCCTCGAACAGGCGCTGCTGGAGGGGCGAGTGGCCATTGCCACTTTGGTCGGTGCGGGCATGCCAGTCGCGTCTTTGGCAACTCCGCCGCTGGTATATAGGCAATCCGAGCTATTCGTCCATGCGCGAGGTTCGGTCCCCGATCTGCAACGGGACCGATCATGAACATCCTCTCCCGCGATCAGCAAATCGCCGCCATCTCCGCCCTCACTGAGGGCTGCTCTATTCGCGCCACCGAGCGGATGACCGGCATTCATCGCGACACGATCATGCGCCTTGGTGTCCGCATCGGCGACGGCTGTGCCGCCCTGCATGACGAGATGATGCGTTTCGTCCAGGTCAACCGGCTCGAACTCGACGAGCTATGGTCGTACGTCGGCAAGAAGCAAAAGCGGGTGAAGCAGACCGATTCCGCCGACCTCGGCGATCAATACGTGTTCATCGGCATCGACGCGACCCGCAAGGCGATCATCTCCTACCGCATCGGCAAGCGCGACAGCGAAAACACCGTCGCGTTCCTGGCCGATCTTCGCGAGCGGATCGTCAATAAGCCTGAGATATCGTCGGACGGCTTCTCAGCGTATCCCGATGCGGTTTGTCGGCGGCCGAGAAATGAGATTTTTGTTAGTCGCTCTCGTGCTGATCGCCGCTAGGCCCGGCATAGCCGCGGCTCAGCGGCAAGAGGCGCAGCCGAGCGTGCTGGTCCGGGCCGAGCCGTTGCGCCACGGCTCGCTCGACCTAACTATCGCCGCCTATGGCCTCGTCCAGGCCGCTCCCGGCGCGACGCTCGACCTCAGCATGCCGCGGGCAGGTCAGGTGCTTGGCCTGCGCGTTGTCTCCGGTGAGCGCGTCACGGCCGGCGATCCGTTGTTCGAATACGGCCCTGAGCCCGCGGAATTATTGGCGTATCAGCAAGCGCTGTCGGCATTGACTCTGGCGCGCCAGGAACTGGGCCATACGCAAAGCCTTTTTGCGCAAAGGCTGGCTACCCAGTCGCAGCTTGACCAGGCGAGAAAGGCAGTGAGCGACGCGGAGGCCCAGCTCGCGGTCCAGCGGCAGCTGGGCGGCGGTCAGCCGCAGCGCGCGACCGCGCCGTTAAGCGGCTTCGTCACCGCGATCGCCGCAACAAACGGCGCTCACGTCCAGGCCAATGCGACGATCCTCCAGCTGGCCCAAGCCGGGCGGCTGCAGGCAGTGCTCGGAGTCGCGGCTGAGAACGCCGCGCGGCTCGCTCCCGGCATGCCGGTTGGCCTCGTTGCGCTCACCGCGCCGACGACGCGTATCGAGACCAAGATCGCCTCGGTCGCAGCACTGATCGATCCCAAGACCCAGCTCGTCGATGTCGTCGTGCCGTTGCCCGCCATTGGTCCGGTGTCCTCCGCCGATCCGCCGGCACCGTCTGCCGGAGAGCATGTTTCGGCTGAGATCGTCGCCGGCGAGGTCTCCGGCTGGGTGGTGCCGCGCGAAGCGGTGCTGACCGATGCGAGCGGCCCCTACGTCTTCCAGATTGCCGCCGGCAAGGCGACGCGGCTCGCGGTCACGATTGTTGGCGAAGCCGGAGACAAGACCGTCATCGCCGGCCCGCTCGATCCCGCGCGCAAGATCGTCGTCACCGGCAATTACGAGTTGTCGGACAGTATGGCGGTGCGCGAGGAGGCCGGGCAATGAGCCTTCCCGAATGGGCGGCGGCGCATCGCCGCGCGCTGCTGTTTCTGGTGTTCGCAATGGCCGCTGCCGGGATCTATGCGGCCTTTGTCCTGCCGGTCGGCCTGTTTCCGCAGGTGTCGTTTCCGCGCGTGCTGGTGTCGGTCGAGGCGGGCGACCGGCCGGCGCAGCAGATGGCGCTGATCGTGACGCGCCCGGTCGAGGAGGCGGTGCGGCGCGTTCCCGGCGTTCTCGAAGTGCGTTCGCAGACCAGCCGCGGCTCGGCCCATCTCGCGATCGATTTCGATTGGGGCGCCGACATGGCGACGCGGACGCTGCAGGTCGAATCTGCGATAAGCCAGATCTTGCCGTCGCTGCCGCCGGGCACGAATTTTTTCGCCCGCCGTATGGACCCGAGGGTGTTTCCGATCCTTGCCTACAGCCTGACCTCGCCGACGGTCTCGCAGATCGCTTTGCGCGACTTCGCGCAATACCGGCTGGTGCCGCTGCTGTCGTCGATTTCCGGCATCGCGCGGGTCACGGTGCAGGGCGGGCAGCAGCAGGAGTATGAGGTTTATGTCGACCCGGCACGGCTGCAAGGCTACGGCCTCGGCCTCTCCGATGTCGCCCAGGCGCTGCAGCGGGCGAACATCTTGACCGCGGTCGGCCGGCTCGAAGACCACTACAAGCTCTATCTGCTGGTCTCGGATCACTCCCTTGGCGGCCTCGACGGCATCAGGAAGGTCGTCGTCGCCTCGGCGCCGAACGGCGTGGTTCGCGTCGGCGACATGGCGACCGTGATCGACGGCACGGTTCCGGAATGGGTGCGGGTCGAGGCTGACGGCCGTCGGGCGGTGCTGTTCAACATCTTCGCGCAGCCGGACGGCAACCTCGTCGCCATCGCTGACGCGGTCCGCCAGAAGCTCGCCGCTTTTCCGGCCGCAGCTGCCGCCCAATGTGACGATGGCCAATTGGTATGATCAGAGTGTCCTCGTCGTGCAATCGGCGGCGAGCGTGCGCGATGCGATCCTGATCGGGCTCGGCCTCGCCAGCCTCGTTCTGCTCCTCTTTCTGCGCAGCTGGCAGGCGATGCTGATCGCGGTGCTGATCGTGCCGGCGACGATGGCCGGAACCGTGCTTGTCCTCGACCTCGCCGGCATGAGCTTCAACATCATGACCCTGGGCGGCATCGCCGCGGCGGTCGGGCTGTTGATCGACGACGTCATCGTCATGATCGAGCATATCGACCGCCGGGCTCGCGCCGTGGCGGCCGGCGAGCAGCCAGCGGCGATCCTCGCGGCGGCGCGCGAGTTCATGACGCCGCTGACCGGATCGAGCCTGGCGACCGTCATCGTCTTCGCCCCGCTGGCATTTCTTAGCGGCGTCAGCGGCGCGTTCTTCAAGGCGCTGTCCTTGACCATGGCGGCGGCCCTGGTGATCTCGTACCTGCTGACCCTGGCCGTGGTCCCGCCGCTGGCCCATCTGCTGCTGCGGTTCGGCGGCGCCGCCGGCGCGGCCGAAGAGGGACGCCTGGTGCGGCTGCACGGCCGCCTTGTCCGCCGCCTGGTCGGGGCGCCCTCGCTCGTTGCCGTCGCCTTGGTGCCGCTGGTAGCGCTCGGCTGGATCGCCTACGGCCATGTCGGCACCGGGTTCATGCCGGCGATGGACGAGGGCGGTTTTATCATCGACTACCACGCCCCGCCTGGAACCTCACTCGCCGAAACCGGCTGCCTGGTGCGCCAGGTCGAGGCGATCCTCCAGGCGACGCCGGATGTTGCTACCTATTCGCAGCGAACCGGCGCCAATCTCGGCAATGTCGAGCTCAGCGAGGCGAACGAGGGCGATTTTTTTGTGCGGCTAAAAGCAAGCGGCCGGCGTCCAATCGACGACGTAATGGCGGACCTGCTGCAGCAGATCGAGAGCAAAGTGTCTGGTCTCTCGGTCGAGCTAGCGCAACTGATGGAGGATCTGATCGGCGACCTTACTGGGGTGCCGCAGCCGATCGAGATCAAGCTGTCCGCTACCGATCCGGGAGTGCTGACCGCGCAGGCGGACAAGGTGGCGGCAGCAATCGCCAAGGTCCCGGGCGTCGTCGAGGTCAAGAGCGGGGTGGTGCTGGCCGGCGACGCGCTCGACATTCGCGTCGACCCGGCCAAAGCCGCACTCGAAGGGGTCGATCCCGACGCCGTCACCGCGGCACTCGACGCCTATCTGGGCGGCACGGTGGCCACCCAATTACCTACGGCGTACAAGCAGGTCGGGGTGCGCGTCTGGCTTCCGCCCGGTCTGCGCCGGCGCGACGACGAGCTGCCAAAGCTGCCGATCCGGGCGCCGGACGGTCACCTGTTCCCGCTTGGCAGGGCCGCCGCCACCACGGCGCAAACCGGCCAACCGCAGATCACCCGCGACAACCTGGCGCAGATCGTCGCCGTCACGGCGCGGATCGAAGGACGCGACCTGGGGTCGACGGTCGCCGACGTCCAGCAACTGCTCGACCGCAAGGGGCTCTTGGGACCCGGCGTGACTTATGAGCTCGGCGGTCTTTACAAGCAGCAGCAGATCGCTTTTGCCGGTCTCGTCAAAGTGTTCGTGGCCGCGGTCGCGGCCGAGCTGATCCTGCTGCTTTTTCTCTACGAGCGGTTTTCGGTCCCGGCGATCATCCTCGGCGCGTCCTTGCTGTCGACCAGCGCCGTCTTCACCGCGCTGTGGCTGACCGGCATCGAACTCAACATCACGGCGATGATGGGGATGACGATGATCATCGGGATCGGCACCGAGATGGCGATCTTTCTGGTCTCAGAATACCGGGAGCTGGCCCGGCGCATGCCGGCGCGGCAGGCGCTGATCGAAGCGAGCGCCAACCGGCTGCGGCCGATCGCAATGACGACGTTGGCGGCGATCGCCACTCTATTGCCATTGGCGCTGGCGATCGGCGAGGGTTCGGCGATGCAGCAACCGCTGGCGGTCGCGATCATCGCCGGGCTGATCTTGCAGTTCCCGCTGGTGCTCTACGGTGTGCCGGCGGCGATCGGGCTCGTCGACATCGGTCCGGACGACGACGCCCCGCCCGCCGGCGACTGAACACAGCCATGGCGCGGAGCTGAAGCATGCGCAGCCGCCTGGCGACCGGCGACGAGTGGTGGCGGCCGATGCCGCCGGGGGCCTCGGCCGATGCGCTGCGTGTGCTCGCGGCGCGCTGCGTGCGGGTGTTTGGCGACGGGTTTGTCGCCCTGCTGCTGCCGATTTACCTGGTCGAGCGCGGTTTCAGCGCATTTGGCGATTGGCGCCATCGTGGCCGGCACATTGATCGGGACGGCGCTGATGACCCTCTGGGCCGGATGGATCGCCAACCGGCATTCCCGGCGCTTGCTTCTGCTCGCCGCCGCGGTGCTGATGGCAGCGACGGGCGCCGGCTTTGCGGTCGTCACCGGCTTCTGGCCGCTTCTCCTCATCGCCTTTGTCTGCGGATTCCGACGATGTCAGCCGGGCATTGAACGAAGCCGCTACGCGACAAGAGCAATGAGCGGCGGCTGAGGAAGCTCCTGTCTGACAGGATTGCGGGTTACATGCTCTAGAACGCCCGTCACATCGCACTGTCGGGGTTGCGGCAACTGCTGGATCGCGAGCTGGAACCGGAGACCCGCAAGCAAATCAAACAAGCGGTGCTCGCCTGCCGCGGGGTTCTCGCCCTGCATGATCTGCGCACCCGCGACGCCGGCGATCGGGTTTTTGTGGAATTTCATCTGGAAGTCGACGGCAATTTGCCGGTGACGATCGGCCATGCCATGGCGGATGCGGCCGAAACCGCGGTGCAGGCGCTCTTTCCGTGCTCGGTCGCGGTGCTGCCTTGCGCGGTATCGACGGTCAGCGCGTAGCCATAGGTCAGCGCACCGGGGCGTCCTGTCGGGCTTGGATCTTTCGCCACATGACCAGGCCCTCGATGCCGGCATCGTTGCGCACGATCATGCCCTGCTCGGTCAATTCGCGGATCTCGACCACTTCGCCATTATTGGCGAGGACGGTCTTGCGGCCCGGGACACGCGCATCATGGACGCGATCGAAGAGGCGCACGCGGTCGCCGACCGCCAGGGCCAGCCGGTAGGTGTCGCCGTTACGGTCGGTCGCATCGAGGACTTTGACATCCTCGCCGATCTCCCCGGCCCGGCGCTGCTCGGCCCGGATGGCCGCACCGATCTCGCGCGCGTCGGCATTCGTCGGCGCCGAGACCGTCAATTTGAATGCGGGATCGGCGCGGTTGGCCTCGAGCCGCTGGTACCACAGCCGGGCCACGCATTGAACCGTCGCCTGCCGGCCCCCGGCCACCAGTTCGGCGGTGCCGTCCTGCTGCTTCATTTCGGGCGCCTCGGCCGCGCGCCCGGCACGGAACAACGATTGCTGGCAAAATCGAGTTGCGTCTCGGCGTAGGCCATCCTCTCGGCCACGGCATGGCAGTGAATATCTAACAGGGCGGCGCGTTCCGCTGCTGTCGGCGCCAAGGCCCAGGCGATCGACAATGATTTGTCGGCCGAGAAGGTCAAATCGACAAAACCGACCGGCGAGCGCGTCGCGTGGATCCGGCGGCGGTAATCGGCAGCGTCGATTAGCCGCCCGGTTGCCATTCGCCCACTTTCCAGGTGGGCGATTTCCTCGGCGGTTGCCTCGCGATGACCCGGTACGCCGAGTGCCGCCTTGAAGCGCTTGCGTGCGCCGTCGACGATCGCCGCCGGCAAGGCCTTGCCGGCTGATGTCTGCGGCATGCGGCCATCGGTGCATTTGCCGGCGAGCACATTGCGGATCGCTTCCGCCGATGCCGGCTGCTTCGGATCGAGACCGAACATTTCGGCAATGCTGCGGGTGGCGCTATGCTTCTTGCGCCCGGCGATTGCATTGCCGTCAACACGCGTCGCATTTAACAAATTGGCAATGCCGGCTTGGGTCAGCGGCCGGCCGGGGTTGGCGATGCCGAGGCGGGCGGCCAGGGCCGGCGAGATGTCGGGCCGCAATTCGGCGACGGTGCCGCCCGCCGCCAAATGGCCCTCGATGACGGCGCTCCGCCAGAAGTCCGCGGCACGATTTTCTCTCGCGTCCGCACCGGTTGTAATATTCGGCGGCTCTTCCCTGCTCCGGCTTCAAGGTTCCGGCGAGGTAGTATTCCGCCATCGCTTTGCCGGCGGCCGGCGAGGGGCAGGCGCCGACCCGATAGGTCATCATCGCCGTCGCTGATTTTTGTATTCCGTCAGGAGTACCTTGGTCTGTGCCCCAAAGAGGTTAGACTTCCGCACCCAGATTCTGTGGCCCGAACGGCAATGAATGGGCGGAGTTCCAGCACTCGAGGGGGCCGTAGGCGCTTCGAATGGTATCACGAACAACCCGGGATAGTTCCGGCGATCGATAGGATCGCGATAGGAGCGGGTTTCGAGAACCTTGCAGTGCAACCAGGCATTGATCACCTCTTGAGCGGCCTTATCGGGTCAAACGCGGGACTGCGGTCTGTACGAGCCTCCAGGCGGCCCGGTCTTTGGCCTGTGGGGCAGCCGAGAAGCGGCGTCCGTCGGACGTGCCGGCATTGAAGGCGAAGGACAGATGCCGCCGCCAGAAAGAGAGCCGGTATATCGGCGGGAGTGATGGGCGGCGCGGTATCGGTAAATTCCGTCTCGGCAGATGCTACGTGGAGAGGAACGCGCGTCGGCGGCGCCGGGGAGGGTGGTGGTTCTAGCAGCGGCCCGGCTTGCTTATTGGTTCTGGACTGTTGCTCGGCGGCCCTCGCCCGTCCCTCATTGATTTGCGCTTGCCAGAAGGCGCGGGCGCGTTCCTCGCGCACTTCCCGCGGTGTCGGAGCCGGTGACGGTGTGTCGTGCGGCAGCATAATCGGAAGTCCCTCAGAGGCTTTGGCGCGGGCGGCGAGGCTTTTGTTCCGGGGTCTCGCCCGCGTTCATTTGATCCTCGGCCTGCCGCTGCATGCGGCCCTCGTTGATCTGGCGCTGCCAGAAATCTGCCCGGCGTTCCTCGCGTACTTCACGGCATGGTTGAGTTCGGTCCTGGTGGGCTGATCGGCCATCGGTTCACTCCGCTGCTGTGTTCACGAAACGGTTGGTTGCGACTTGCGCAATCATTTCGGGGCGCCTGAAATAGATCGCCCGGCCAATGCGGAGCGGGAGGCCGGCCGCCGGGACGATGATGATTTCGTCTTCGCGCAGGTCCTGCTGCATTTCGGCGGCTGAGATCAGCGCGCGCCGGATTTCGTGGACGTTCACGTTGATGCCGCGCGAGATTGATCCGAAATTGAAGCCAAAGGGCTTTTGGCGGCCTTGGTTGTCGCCCTCGGACCATGCCAGCACACCATGGGCGCCGAGCTGGTCGCTGAGATCCTTGCCCGCACCGCCGGCGCGGATCGCGGCATAGCCGACCCAGGCCGCGGCATCGATCCAGGCGCGCGTACCCTCACGGCCCCAGGCCTCGGCCATTTGGCCGACCGACTGGAACAGCATGTGGAGCGAGACGCCGTATTTGCGGCCGATGTCGCGGGCGGTTTCGAGGGTTTTCATCCGGCCGAGGCGCGCCGCCTCGTCGAGGAGGAAGAGGATCCGTCCGCGGGTCCAGGTGAGAGCGATTGAGACGGCGGCCGTCGTCTTGAAGCCGCCGGGACCCGCAAAGATGAGGCTGTGCCCGCTGCCGTGGGTGCAGGGATCGATCAGAAGCGGCGCCTTGCCGCCGATGCCCCAGGTGTTCTGGTCGGCCGGATCGAAGGGCATGCCGGCAACGCTCTGGTCGTGGTCGACGCGGTAGGCTTCCCCGACGACGATGCCGCCATAAAGAGGGTGAGGCCCGGGAAACAATTTTCGTGCGTCGGCCATCGACCGCCACTGCGTATGGCCGTGGTTGTCGGTGACGCCGCGTTCGACAGCCCGCACCGCGCCGCCCGGCTGCGCTGCCAGCCGGCGCCGGCCGCGGTAGTGCCAGCGCCGCACCTGGAAGAGCCCAAACAGCAATATCGCGATAAAGATCGTCGGCACCGCCGCGGCCAGCACCAGCCACAAATTGACCCACCAATTGGCCAGCCACCATTGCGTCGCCTCCCACCAGGCGAGGGGGGTGAGTGGTGTTCCGGTGCCCTTGCTCCACAATGCTGAAGCGGAGACCAGCCACAGAGCCACGGCCACAATGACCAACAGGACGGCGGCTGCCATCCGGATGCCGATTCGATCAGAACGGCGATGGCTCATTCGCCGCCCTCAATCCTGACAATCCCTACCCTGTGCTTTAGCGTGCCTTTCGCCGCCGCGACCAGCTCATGCGGTGTCATCGCGTGCACGATGTCCGCGGCGACGATGTCGTTCGCGGCATGCACCACGATGCGCACGAATGTCAGGTCGATCTCGAACTCAAATTCGCGATTCCTGGGCTTGATGTTGTTCCGCCGAGAAAGACGTTGTTTCACTGCGCACCGTCCGCCGCGCGGTAATAGACCGACGGCACCGAGAACCCGCGTCCGTCGCGCCGGCAAAACGCCACGATGTCGATCAGGCTGCGCAGGATCACCAAGAGCTTGTCGTCGGGGATGTTGCGGCCGGCAGCGCTGGTCTTCGCCATCAATGCCAACGGGGTGAACGGATCGCCTTCCTCGGCATGCCAGGTGGTCAAACCGCCGGGATGACCTGCGGCGAGCAGCCGGAGGTAGGCGAAGGCTTCGGCGCCGCGCAATTCCTGCATCGCGACGCGGTCGGGCCGCATCCGCAGCGACGCTTCGGCCGCATTCTCGGCCGAGACGTTCGCCGAACCGTAGAACAGCGAGACGCGGTTGCGCAATGGCAGCGGCCCGAATTCGGCGGTGTCCTCGATCGTCACCAGCCGCTCCTCGGCCGGGATCTCCTGCATCAACCGGCGCAACAGCGATGTCTTGCCTGACCCGGTGCTGCCGGTCGCCGCGATCGTCTTCTTCGCCTTGACCGCGAGCGCAAAGAAGGCCGTCCAGTCCTTCGCCCGGTAGAGGGCGAGGAGTTCCGTGTCGGCATCGCCGTCACCGTCGGGCCTCCCGGCGAAGGCCGGGATCACCGCCGCCCGCATCAGCTCGCCAAAGTCGGGGTCGCGCACGGTGTGCACCGCTTTGACGGGATGCGGATCGTGACCGAGATCGTCCCAGGTGCGGTCACCGGCGGCCGGCAGAGGGTGCAGCGCTGGCCGTCGGGCAATGTCGTCATGCAGATCGCATGGGCCGGGTCGAAGCGCTTCGCCAGCAGCGATCCGGCGAGCAGGCCGATCGCATCGAGCCGCGCGTAATCGAACGCCGCGACCTCGCGCCAGGACCACTTTCCGCCGCGCTCGATGCCGACTTCACCGGGCCGCTGCACCACGATTTCGGTGGTGGCCGGATCGTCGAGCACATCCTGGATCGGCGCCAGCAGATGGCGCAGCGTGGCCTCCCCAATTCTCATTGTCGGGCCTGGCGCAGTCTGTAGCTGTCGGAAAAGTCGATTGGTGTCGTCAGCCAGATCGCGATCGTCTCGCCCTGATGCTTGGAAAAAGTGGGCGTTGAAGGCATCGGTCCGCAATTGCTCCTTCGCCGCCGCTTGCGCGATCTCATTCGTACGGCGTCTGATGGCCGCGGCTCGAACAAGCTGCGGCTTGCGGGCCGCCGCCGGCATTCCCGGCGCTGTGCCGCCCTTGAAGATCAGGTTGAGGACGACCCCGGGCATGTCCGCGGCACCGTCGCTATCCGGCCGCGCCACCAGCCGAAACGGATAGACCTTCTGCGCGCCCGCAGACGACATCGTGATGACAGTCATCGTGCTTTCGCCGGGCATCACCGGCCACAAGGTCAGGTTGTTGCCGAGCGGCGTGTCCTTGATCTCGGATGGCGCTGCCCCTTGCCAGCCGGCGTCCGCCAATGAGCCGTTCTTGTCGGGCTTGCCGGTTTGCACGACCCGATAGACGCTCTCGCCGGGCGGGAAGGTGATTGTCGTCGGCTGGCCGATGACGCCAATGATTTCGGTGCGCAGCAATGACGAATACGCCACCACCCGGATCTGCGCAGCACCCTGCGTGGAGACCGCCACAGCGGCCTGGCCGAGAGCGGCAAAGGAGACCGCGGCGACCAGCATTGCCGCGGCGCTGCGCATTGCAGCGATACGCATCATTGCCTCCTCTGGTCCGGGCTGTCAGAACTCGCGCTGTGGCCCAGCACTTGAAATCCGCCCGGATTGTCGCTGCGGTCGTCCGGCCGCATCGGCAATTCGGGATGCCACTGGAAATCGACGGTCGCACTCCATGGTTGCGTCGTATCCGGGTTGCGCCGCGCCACACCGTGCGGTCGAACTGCACCAGGTAGCGTCGGGTCTCACGGTCTTTGCCGATCGCCAGCGGATGGAACCGAAAATTGTCGACGCTGACATGGCCGTCCTTGCCCAGCGCCTTGACCGGGCTCATCGGCATGTCCCGGCCGGCAGCGTAGCGCGCCTGCTCGTCCGGGATCGACATCAGCTTGGTGACGTGGTCGCTGCGCTCGTCCATCTCGGGGAGCCACCCCTCGCGCGCCTCGATGTAGCGTTTTAAATATTGCCGCTCGACCGCAGCGCCGAAGATCCTCGGCGCATCCTGCAGACCTACCGGCTCGCCGATAATCCCGGTCGACTTGTCAACCAGGAAGAACTTGACCTCGCTCGTCTTGAGCGGCAGCAAGGTCACCCAACCGAAGATCAACGCGGCGAAGCAAGCCACTCCGACGCCGCCAATCACCCAGCCGGTGACAATCGCCGAGCGGCCGAGGATGACGCGCTCCGCAGCCAGATCCATGACCGCGCGGAATTTTGCGTTCTTCGCCGCCTCGCTGAGCGGCTTTGCTGTCCACGGCGATATCTTGCTGATCGTGTTCATTGCGGCAACGCTCCGAGGTCGAGATGGTCAGGCACTAGCCCCCAGGTCGGATCGTCCGGGTGAACCATCGGCAACGCCGTGTCGCTGGTGTTGGCGCACGCCGCCAGCAAGCAAAGCACAAGCGCCAGCCAAGCCGCCGGATCATTTCGCGATCCCCTACTGAGCGAGCGCCCGACTGGCCCTTTACCGCGCCACGGGTGGTCGTCACTCGGCTTACCGCCCGCCATGTAGACAGCGGCCCCTACTGCCGCACCGGCACCACCCGAGAGACCACCTGTCGCCGCTTTCCCGAGTGCCGCACCGGCGCCAACCGTCGCCGCCGACAAACCCGCTGAGCCAGAATGGATACCGCCCGCAACCGCCTGACTGACTTCGGGGATTTTCTTCACAACCAGAGTTGTCAGCCCCAAGAGAAGACCGGCCTCTACGAGGCCCCAGATTGCGGTCAGCGTCGGATCGCCCGAACCGGGGACAGCAACCAAAAACGACTTGATCAGCGTCAGCTCAGCGGTTGCCATCGCCTGGATGGTCGCCAGCGCCAGGAGTTCCGCGACGCAACCCGCTACGAGCGCGGAAAACCATCCAAACGTAAACTTACGCGTCAGCGGCGGGATCGCCAGACACAAAAATATCGGACCCACAGCGACGAGCAATACGTCAAGGATGGTAGCCATGACAAATATCCCAAAGCTGTAAACTAGGCAAATCAGAGAAACAACCACAACCATCAAAATCGCTATGCCAAGCGGAATTGACATCAACGAGTATGGCGATAGCATCCCATATGCGTTGCTTGCTCCCTGCACCACGGTATTTAATACATTGTCCAAGGCCGAAGCTGGATTGGTCGATGCACTCCCCAGGATCTGTCCGATAGAATTAGGAATGGCTATGATAAACAGGTTCCTTACTTATGTTGAATAATTCGCGATCTGGATGAAGGACAATGATAAACGCACCCACGGCAAGTTGATGTTTTGCGGAATTAAATGATTTGTGCTCCAATGCGATCTCGCCGCCGACGACAGCGAGATAAAGAAGCGTCAGTGCGGTCGCATAAGGGCCCATGTGGGAACACACCGAGTTCGTCATTGCCTGGACCGCAGTCAGCAGCGGCGTGATAAGTCCTCTGTAAATTGCCGCGAAGAACGTTGAACTCATTATGTTCATCAAAAACAAACTCCCAAATCACCGAGGAAACCACCAACCTGGCCAACCAAAAACGATCAGCATTCCCAAGAAGGAACAGCCAGCAATGAATAGATGTCCATGCTGCAAGAGATACAGCCCCAGCGCGAAGAGTAAGAGACCGCAAATCATTGTGGGGGCACCTTGTACGGCGGGAAAAGGCGAGCCGCCCCGTGCAGTGCCTCCCAGGCGTTCTGACATTCGCCGTCGGCCAGGGCGCCGCCCGGATTGTCCTTGCAAGCGGCGAGCTTTTCCTGCAACTCGGGCCCGTGTGCCTGATAATAAGCGACGCCATGTATCACGCGGCCATCAGGCGGCGCTGATGATGCCGACCGAAATTCTGCCAGGCCGTAACCAAGCGCTCCGGCAGAAAGTGCCGTCACAACCAATAAGGCTGGAGTTCGCATCATCATTTTTTCATCTTTCCTATGGATTGGATGCCGGTACCGCTGGCTCGGCCGCTTGACCGAAGACGGCGAATTCTTGATCTAATTCCTCGTTGGCGCGCTGTTCACGAGCGTCTTTTTCGGCGGCATAGGCGGCGTTGATCGCTGTGAGCTGGGCCGATTCGTTGGCGGTCCAGACCTCTTCGAGCTCGATCTGCGCCTGGGTATCCTGCACGTCCTTGGGCGAGCTGGAGGTCGCGAGATGGTCGCGCAGGGCCTGGAGCGCCGCCGCATGGGCCTGCAAATCGCCGACGGCGGCCTGCGCGGCGCCTTGCTCGCCGGCGATGCTGTTTGCGTTGGAGATCAGCTCCTGGCTGGCCCAGCTGGCATCGGTCGGGGTGTAGACATGATTGGCCGAGTAGGCGCCCGCGGTCAGGCCTGAGAGGCTCGACAGGACGCCCGAGATTTCAGGTAAGCCGCCCTGACCGTAGGAGCGGCCCTCGATCAGGTTCAACACCGCATAAGCATTGACCGGCAGGCTATTGCCCAGACCCGCAATGTTTAGCAACCCCAGCGCTGCACCGAGACTTGGGTTGTGGACCCAATTCTGCAGCATCATCAGTTCGTTGGCATATTGCTGAAGCTGCGTGGTGTATTGCTGGATTTGCTGGAGCCATTGCAGATTCTGGGTCGCCCAGGATTTGACCTCGCCCGCATATTGCTGGAGCTGGAGGCCGTAGGATTTGAGTTCATTTCCAAGTTCCTTAGCCCACTCGACCAAGGCCGCCGAATTGATCACCGGCAGCGCAGCGCGAGCCGGCGTTGAGCAGCTGGCCGCGAGCGCGATGCCCGTTGCCGCGCCGAGAAGCACGTGCCTGGCGCGGGTCATTCCGCGGCCTCCCGCACTTCTTCGAACGTACCGGCAGAGGTGCCGATGCGATCGAGTGGCGGCAGGTCTTCCTCGCGCGCCGACAGCACCCGGATGTATTCGTCCAGCCCGCGCATCGGCAGTTGCGCGACAACGCTCTTCTCTCCCTGGACCAGCAGGAACAACCCTCGCCGCCCTGCAACCCGCGCAGCGCCTCAAATTGCCCTGATGTCAGCTTCAGGCCGTCGACATAGTCCTCGCGGGTGCCACGCGGGTTCGCCAGGTGAAACTGCGACGGGCATTGTTCGACCAGGATGTTGACGATGCCGCTGTCGATGATGTCGCGCGGCGATTGGGTGATGAACACGACAGCGCCGTTCCGGCTGCGGATCGTACGCAGCTGCTTCTCGATGATGCCGCGGAAAGTCGGGTCGATCAGGGCACGCCAGCCCTCATCGCAGGGGATCAGGAGCGGTGTGCCGTCCAGCAACAGCGATATCCGGTGATAGAGATAGGCCAGCGCCGGTCCGCGGGCGCGCGCATTGTCGAGGAGGGCGGTCGTGTCGAGCCCGTTCAACTGCCCGAATTGGACGGTGTCGACCGGCGCGTCAATGACCCAGCCGAGTTCGCCGCCCCAGCACCACTTTTCGAGCCGGGCGCCCGCCCCTTCCGGTTCGTTGTCGAAAAAGGCGCGCAATTCGCCGATCCCGCGGTCTTCGGGCGGCAATTCCATGACCGTCACGAGCCCGAGAGCGAGGCGGCGGCCTTCCTCCTCGGTCATCCGGCCACTGATGCAGCCGCGGATCAGGTCGGTCAGGAACTCGAGATTGCGTGGGCTCGCGTCGAGCGCCTTCAGCGGGGCAAAATGCGGCTCCCCGGCCCCGAGCACGGCATAGTCGCCGCCCAGATGATGGATCAGCAGATCCCAGCCGCGCTTGTGATCGAGCGCCACGATCCGTGCCCGCCCCGCGGTCATCGCGATCAGGAATGCCGCCAGGGTGGTCTTGCCCGACCCCGTGGCGCCGGTGATCAGGGTGTTTCCGACGTCTACAACCTGCCAATGGAAGCGGTACGGCGTGCCGGCCAGGGTGCGGAAGATCGCAATCGGCGGACCCGGCCAGTGCCCGCGTGCCTCGCCCGCCGGCCAGTTGTAGAGCGGCGCAAACGCGACAAAGTTCGACGACTTGACGAACCCCGGCCGCGGCCGCCAGAAGCCCCCGCCGGGCAGCATCGAGAGGTAGGCTGCTTGCAGCGCATGCGTCATTCGCGTCGCCACCAGCCCGCAAGCGGCGAGGTCGCGCCAGGCGGCATTACCGACCTCTGCAATCGCCCGAGGGCTATCCGCAAAGGCGATCAGCACCAAACTATGGTCGCCGAGCACCCACTTGCGCGACATCAGCTCGTCGGCGGCCTCGGTCAGCGCCTCGGACTGGCTCAAGGCCTTGTCTCCGGCCGCCAGCATCTTGTTCTGCTTGCGTCCAACCGCACCCATCCCGGCTGCGTTGGACAAAAAGCGGTAGGACTGCATCAACGTGCAGCGGTAGGGCGCTACCGCCAGCCCATGGAACATCCCGGGCCAGGTCGTCGCCGGATACTCCTTGAAGGCATACATCGCGGCATAAGCCGGAGCGCCGGCCCCGTGGATCTCGACGTGCTTGCGCCGGAACTGCAGCGCCTCGGAGAACATCGCATGACCCATGCGCCCGGTCGTGGCGCCGATCTGGCGCCAGGTGCCAGTCATCGCAAAGACAATGGCTTCGGCGATCTCATCGAAGATCACGCGCCCACGACGGACGTAGCCGAGACGGCGCAGACCGAACGCGGCGAGCTGCACTTGCAGCAGATCGCAAATCTCGGTGAGCCGGTTCTTGCGTTCGTTGACCCCAGCCCGCGGGTCGGTGCCGGTATCGGCCAGAAACCTCGCGATGCTATGCGCCGCGACGTTCGGCGCATGCACCTGGACCGCGAGGAAAAGGCGGTTCGAATACAGCAATCCCCGGAACAGGCTGTCGCGATAGGCCGCGTCGAGCTCGCGGGCGAACGGCGCCTGGTGCAGCGCCGCCTGATAGCCCGAAGAGTCGGCTTCGCCGCGGCACTGATAGACCGTTAACTCGACGTCCTCGGCCGCAATGTTCTTCAGCGAGTTGTGCAGCCGAACGAACCATGCGGCGATATCCACTTCGTCAGCGGTATCGGGGAACACGCCGTCGGCCGCGAACATCGCCAGAACGCCGTTGCCCTTGGTCAGCACGACATCATCGGCGATGTGATCCTCGAGCGGGATTTTGTCGCCGAGCAAGGCCTCAGGTCGCTTAGCCACTGCTGGCCACCTCTCGGCCTAACCGCGCTGGCTGGGTCGGCAGGCTTGCCAGGATACGACCGACACACACCGTCAGCGCCCACAGCCGCACCGTGCGGAACCAGTGGTAATCCCACGAGGTGAGGCGTTGCAGCCCGATGTGGATCGGTATCGCTGCCGCCCAGAACAGCACCGGCGAGCGCCAGATCGTCGGCGCCGACAATTCGAGGCCCGCGGCGAACGTGACCATCACGTTCAGAGCCAGAGCCTCGAACGGCACGCCCCAAGTCAGCACCGGGCGCGTCAATGCGAGATACAGCATCTCGCGGCCGGGCATTTCAGCCGGCGCCCAGGAACGTCTGCACCACCCAGGAGGCGCAAACCAACACCGCGCCGCCGCCGATGGCACTCCAGAAGTGACCCCAGCTGCCATGAAGCATCGCCCGCGCACCGGCAATTGCGACGGCGATAATCACCAAGGTCGTCCCGAACGTTCCGGTGACGAAGGTCGA
>CAVQJP010000015.1:0-150921 GCA_963712825.1 uncultured Alphaproteobacteria bacterium | reverse complement strand
GCGCGGAACGGCTGCGCGAGCACGCAGCCGCAGAATCCGCCGCGCGGCAGGCGTTGCGTCATGCGGGTATTGACGCCCCTGTCGAGGCACTCCGTGTGCAGCGCGAGCCATTCGAGGGCAAGGGGCAGCGCGCCGAAGCCTTCGCGCCCCGCACGCGCTTCGCCAAGGAGCAGCTCTGGCATGCCGAGATCGCCTTCGTGCGTCCGATAGGGGGTCCGCTCCTGATCGGCGACGGCCGCTATCTGGGTCTCGGTCTGATGGCGCCGGTTCGCGACACGAGCGGCGTATTCGCCTTCGCCGTCATGGATGCATTGACGAAGGCCGAGCCGCTTGGGCTCACGCACGCCTTGCGCCGCGCCGTCATGGCGTGCGTGCAGGAGAAGATGGGCGAACGCGCGACGCTGCCGGCCTTCTTCACTGGTCATGCGCCCAATGGCGCGCCGTGGCGCTCGGGCCGGCACGAGCATCTTGCTTTTGTGTTCGATGCTCCGCGCAAGCGATTGCTGATCGTCGCGCCGCACGTCCTTGAACGTCGCGAAGCTTCGAAGAATGAGCATGAAAATCTTCGCACGCTCGAAGAGACACTCAAGGATTTTCGAGAATTGCGCTCTGGCGCGGCCGGAAAGCTTGTTCTGCTTTCCAATGCCGTCGATCTGTCTGATGATCCCCTATTCGCACGATCATCTGTATGGGAAAGCCTGACGCCTTATCGCGTGACGCGGCATACGAGGCTGAACGACGCGGCAGCGGCGCTTGAAGCCGATCTTCTCGCCGAATGCCGGCGCGCCGGATTCCTGCGACCGCGGGTCGAGGTCACCAAAACCTTCGCAAAGCCGGGCGCCGGGCTGTTCGGACTTGCGAAGCTCAGACTTCACGGCGCGGCGGCCGGCCCAATACTTCTAGGTCGTGATCGCCATTTCGGGGGCGGATTGTTCGTGGCGACCCGGTAAGACGAGAGATTCCGGGGGCGAGCGCGATGACCGATAACCAGCTCGAATTCCACCTTCCGGCTCCGCCGGTCAGCGGCGATACCCCGCTCATTCCGGCGCGGATGGTGAACGAGTTCGTCTATTGTCCCCGGCTCGCCTATCTCATGTGGACGCAGGGCGAGTGGGCGGAGACGGGTGACACGGTCGAAGGCAATCGCGTTCACGCACGCGTCGACAAGCCCGGCGCACCGCTCCCGGCGCCTGAGGCGCTGGAGAGTGGCGAAGCGCTAGCGAGCAAAAAGGTCGTCAGCCGGTCGTTGACGCTTTCCTCGACCGCCCTGGGCGTCATCGCCAAGCTCGACATCGCCGAGGCGGAGGATGGCGTGGTGGCGCCAGTCGATTACAAACGGGGCAAGCGTCCGCATATCGCGCAAGGCGTTTATGAACCGGAGCGCATCCAGATCTGTCTCCAGGCATTGCTGCTCGAGGAGCATGGCTACCGCGTGGAGGAAGGCGCCATCTATTACGCCGAGAGCCGGGAGCGCGTGCGCATCGCGTTGGACGACGCGTTGCGAGACGCGGCGCGCACCGCCGTCAGCGAGCTGCGGTTGACGGTCTCCCAAAGCCGCATTCCGCCGCCGCTCAAGGACAGTCCGAAATGCCCGCGCTGTGCGCTCGTGACGGTGTGCCTGCCGGATGAGGTTCGCTCTCTGTCGGGCTCCTCGCTCGCGCCGCGGATGATCGCCGTTCCGCCTGATGAGGCGCTGCCGCTTATCGTGCAATCCCAGCACGCCCGGATAGGCAAGGAAGGCGAAACGCTCAAGATCACGGACGAGGAGAAAGGCGAAACGCAGGTGCGTTTCATCGACATTTCGGATGTGGCGTTGTTCGGCAATGTATCGATCACGACGCCGGCGCTCGCGGCGTTGCTCGAACGCGAGATTCCGGTGACCTTTCACAGTCACAGCGGCTGGTTTCGCGGTGTTGCCCACGGCATTGGTCACCGCAATGTCGAGATCCGCACGGCGCAATACCGTTTGAGCTTCGATGAAGCCGCTTGCTTGCGGTTCGCAAGGGAGTTGGTCGCGGCGAAGATCACGAACCAGCGGACGATCCTGCGCCGGAATTGGCGCGGGCCGCCGGAGGAGCGGCAGGCAGCGCTCGACCGGCTCGGAGCCGCGCGCAAATCGGTGGATGGGGTGGCGACCCTGGCGCAGCTACTCGGCGTCGAAGGAGACGCGGCCGCCGCGCCGAGCTCGAGACGCGATTGCGTGAACTGGTAAAGAATGGTGAGGACCACGTCCTCCTGATCGATGTCGGACCAGCGGACAAAATCGAGTTGGCCATGGAGAGCATCGGTAAAACATTCTCGAAAATGGAACGCCGAGCCACTGTCATATAGCAAAATCCGGTAACATCATCCGTGATTCTGAAAAGGGAGGGGACCTGACTGAACAACTTTCGCGCTCGCTGGGCACTTTCGAGCGGCGATGTGCCGCGCGAAATCCCGCACCCGCTCGAATCTCGGTAGATTGTTGGAATCGTGAAGCTCTTTGACATGGTCGATATGATGTCGTGTAGAAACTGGCGGGCTTTGCCCATCGTTCCGGGCCACCGGTCGAAAACGCGGCCAGATTGCCTTGGTGTCCAAGGGCTTATAGGGTGGCTGCATCCGAGGCGCGCACGCCTCGGCCTCATTGAAGCGCGGCATGATCCGCCGCGCGGTCAAGGCGCCCGCCGCATCCGAGGCGCGCACGCCTCGGCCTCATTGAAGCCGCGGCATGATCCGCCGCGCGGTCAAGGCGCGCCGCCGCATCCGAGGCGCGCACGCCTCGGCCTCATTGAAGCGAATATATCCGGACCTTGGGCTGCCGTTACGGCCTTCGGCGCATCCGAGGCGCGCACGCCTCGGCCTCATTGAAGCGAAACTTCGCTGACCTCGGCGCTTTTCGGCTCGGGCACGCATCCGAGGCGCGCACGCCTCGGCCTCATTGAAGCGCCCGCCAATATTCTCACGGTCACCCGATCATCGTCGGCGCATCCGAGGCGCGCACGCCTCGGCCTCATTGAAGCCCCTTCCACACCGTCGCAGCCGAGTGTCCTTATTGAATCAATCGATTTCCATCCACCTCAATGCGCCGAATTCGCTTGATCAAAAGGGCGCAAACATGGCCAGCGCAAACACCTTGGTGCTATAGGTGCTGACGATCTTTTTTCATCCTGACGCAGAATGCGCTCCGCAATCGACGACGCGAAAAATTGAGCGATCGTTGGCGATAGTTGTCGAAGTCACGCAAAATTTGAGGCGCGCGATTTCCCCTCTGAAATCAGAGTGAAAAATTTTGACGGCTCGATGGTCAGGTTTCGGCCGTCGTCAGAAAGAAATTTCGCTGATAAACAAGCGCGTCACGATGGATTGAGAGAATTGAGTGGGAATGGTTCGGGCTTGTGCGGGAGCGTCCGATTGCGTCGCTGAAAGCTGAATAATGCGCTGATAAGCTGAAATCAGCCGGCGATGCCGATCGCCGGCGACTAAAAAGCCGCTTGCGAGGTCGATGTGGCGCAACAGGCTGTGTTCTAGACTAAACGGGTACGCTGCCGACAACTGTTGTGGTTGGAGGCCGGCAGGGCCGGCATCCCGGCGGCGGGCTGCCGGGAGACCCGGATCTGGCTTATCGAGTGGAGCAGGTGTACCGCCGTCATGCGCCGGCAACCGGCGGCTTCTTCGTTGCTGTGACCGTTCAGCCGTGCGAGCGAAACTCGCCGGGTTGGCGGACGGCGCTTTGGCTGACGTGGGGCACCGGCGAGCGCCGCGCATCGATGGTTCGCCACTCGTCGGGCGCACGCAAATCCCTCGCGCCTTCGCCATGAAGCTCTTGCGGACCAGGCCTCCTCTGCCATCCTTTATCGGTGTGCGATCGGCTCAATTTTCCGATCGTCACCAGCGAGCTCAGCCGGAGCCGCCGTCCGCGGGGAGCCATTTACCTTGCGAGCGCAGGAGCGGCGCCACCTCGACCGGATATTCGTTGTCGACCGAATATTCGTAGCAGCGGATCGACGTGGCTTCCGGATAGGCGGCGTCAATTGCGGCGAGCGCCTCGCCGAGGCTCGCGAAATCGCCGGTGCGCTGGAGCCGGCTGTTCCACACACCTTTCGCCGCCCGGGTCAGCATTCCGATTGTCGGGGCGTTCGTTTCGGGAACGCGGTCGATATAGGCGGTAATCTCGATCGTCACGGCGGCTGCAGGCCGCGTCTCATCGCGCGTGACTTCGACGCGGAAGGTCAGATAGCTCATCCACCAATCATAAAACATTGGGGCCGCTCTTGTGGAGCGGCCCCGCAGACCAGAAATCCGCGGCTTAAGCCGGGACGGCGAGCGTGACGGTCGTCGCGAGCCGTCAGCTGTGCCAGCGGAACTGTTGCGGCTTTCTCGCGGAGCCTTGGCTCAGCACGATGTTCACCAGGGCGGAGCCGCGGTCGCCGAGCGCATGGAATTCGCTTTCCTGTGGCGGCCTATATTCCCCGATGCCGATGACGACATGGTATTGGAAACAGCGATCAACGGCCGGGCCGACGGCATCGTCACCTTCAACCGGCGCGACTTCGCGCCGGCTGAAAGCCGCTTTGGCCTCGGCATCTTATCGCCGGGCGAGACTGTCAGCCGCATGCAGAGGAGCAGATGAAAAGGAGCAATTTCGCACTGCGGGTGCAACCGTCGCTTCTCGACGAGGCGCGAAAAGTCGCCGCAGCCGAGGGTGTCGCACTCAATCAGCTGATCAATGTCGGGCTCGCCGAGAAGCTGTCGGCGCTGCGCACCGCGAGCTATTTCGCCGAGCGCGCGGCGCGCGCTGATATCCCGGAGGCGCTCCGCATCCTCAGCCGGGCCGGCCTCGGACAGCCGCATGTCAAGGGCGACGAACTACCCAACGGAGTGCTAAAGAGGAGCCCGCGATGCGCGGGCACTTGATCGACAGCGGATCAGGCAAACTATCCATACAATTACCGTAATCATCATTCATTGATAGCGTGCCTTCTATGACCAAACTGCAACAAGCGAGGAGTTGCCACGGGCCGGGTTGCAATAGCACCAAACTTATTAACGCACATATCATCCCCCGTTCATTCGGCCGACTTATCGCGCACCAGACGGCTGCGAATGTAACCCTAACGATGGATGCACTTTCTCAGAAGAACCCACTTGGCACTTTCGATTCCGGGGTTCTATGTTCTGATTGTGATGAATTTCTCAATCGGCGCTATGACGAGCCAGCATTTGAATTATTTAGGAAATTGAAGGTGATTAATTGGGAATGGTTCGGGCTTGTGCGGGAGCGTCCGATTGCGTCGCTGAAAGCTGAATAATGTGCTGATAAGCTGAAATCAGCCGGCGATGCCGATCGCCGGCGACTAAAAAGCCGCTTGCGAGGTCGATGTGGCGCAACAGGCTGTGTTCTAGACTAAACGGGTACGCTGCCGACAACTGTTGTGGTTGGAGGCCGGCAGGGCCGGCATCCCGGCGGCGGGCTGCCGGGAGACCCGGATCTGGCTTATCGAGTGGAGCAGGTGTACCGCCGTCATGCGCCGGCAACCGGCGGCTTCTTCGTTGCTGTGACCGTTCAGCCGTGCGAGCGAAACTCGCCGGGTTGGCGGACGGCGCTTTGGCTGACGTGGGGCACCGGCGAGCGCCGCGCATCGATGGTTCGCCACTCGTCGGGCGCACGCAAATCCCTCGCGCCTTCGCCATGAAGCTCTTGCGGACCAGGCCTCCTCTGCCATCCTTTATCGGTGTGCGATCGGCTCAATTTTCCGATCGTCACCAGCGAGCTCAGCCGGAGCCGCCGTCCGCGGGGAGCCATTTACCTTGCGAGCGCAGGAGCGGCGCCACCTCGACCGGATATTCGTTGTCGACCGAATATTCGTAGCAGCGGATCGACGTGGCTTCCGGATAGGCGGCGTCAATTGCGGCGAGCGCCTCGCCGAGGCTCGCGAAATCGCCGGTGCGCTGGAGCCGGCTGTTCCACACACCTTTCGCCGCCCGGGTCAGCATTCCGATTGTCGGGGCGTTCGTTTCGGGAACGCGGTCGATATAGGCGGTAATCTCGATCGTCACGGCGGCTGCAGGCCGCGTCTCATCGCGCGTGACTTCGACGCGGAAGGTCAGATAGCTCATCCACCAATCATAAAACATTGGGGCCGCTCTTGTGGAGCGGCCCCGCAGACCAGAAATCCGCGGCTTAAGCCGGGACGGCGAGCGTGACGGTCGTCGCGAGCCGTCAGCTGTGCCAGCGGAACTGTTGCGGCTTTCTCGCGGAGCCTTGGCTCAGCACGATGTTCACCAGGGCGGAGCCGCGGTCGCCGAGCGCATGGAATTCGCTTTCCTGTGGCGGCCTATATTCCCCGATGCCGATGACGACATGGTATTGGAAACAGCGATCAACGGCCGGGCCGACGGCATCGTCACCTTCAACCGGCGCGACTTCGCGCCGGCTGAAAGCCGCTTTGGCCTCGGCATCTTATCGCCGGGCGAGACTGTCAGCCGCATGCAGAGGAGCAGATGAAAAGGAGCAATTTCGCACTGCGGGTGCAACCGTCGCTTCTCGACGAGGCGCGAAAAGTCGCCGCAGCCGAGGGTGTCGCACTCAATCAGCTGATCAATGTCGGGCTCGCCGAGAAGCTGTCGGCGCTGCGCACCGCGAGCTATTTCGCCGAGCGCGCGGCGCGCGCTGATATCCCGGAGGCGCTCCGCATCCTCAGCCGGGCCGGCCTCGGACAGCCGCATGTCAAGGGCGACGAACTACCCAACGGAGTGCTAAAGAGGAGCCCGCGATGCGCGGGCACTTGATCGACAGCGGATCAGGCAAACTATCCATACAATTACCGTAATCATCATTCATTGATAGCGTGCCTTCTATGACCAAACTGCAACAAGCGAGGAGTTGCCACGGGCCGGGTTGCAATAGCACCGAACTTATTAACGCACATATCATCCCCCGTTCATTCGGCCAACTCATCGCGCACCAGACGGCTGCGAATGTAACCCTAACGATGGATGCACTTTCTCAGAAGAACCCACTTGGCACTTTCGATTCCGGGGTTCTATGTTCTGATTGTGATGAATTTCTCAATCGGCGCTATGACGAGCCAGCATTTGAATTATTTAGGAAATTGAAGGTGATTAATGTTTATCCCTATCCAGCTAAGGCAGGTTCTGCAACTACGGCGGGAAGGCGGCGGGTTCGGTCGGCGCCTCCTGGCATAGCGCCGGCCGCGAGTTGGT
Source organism: uncultured Alphaproteobacteria bacterium (assembly GCA_963712825.1). Lineage (GTDB taxonomy): Bacteria > Pseudomonadota > Alphaproteobacteria > ATCC43930 > CGMCC-115725 > AP-15. The sequence goes on along the minus strand of CAVQJP010000015.1, from coordinate 143,715 downwards.
CGTAGGTGATGGTGGCACATTCGACGGCGCGCCGGATCAGGTAACCGTCCAAACCATCTGGCAAGTTGCGGCGATTGAACCGATAGGACCATTCCCGCAGATAACGCGGCAGGTGCTTGGCACTGACGCCGCGATGGGTGCCGAGGAGCCAGGCTTTGAGGTTGCTGAACAGGGTGTGGATGATCGGGAAGAAGGCGGCGGCATTGGCGCTGTCGTCCTGGATCACAGGGGTGTGCCGCAAATGCTCGTCGAGGGCGGCGTCGTGGCTGCGATAGCCGGCAAAGCCGTCGCTCAGCAGATGCGAGTGGGCCGCGATATTCGCCTTCAGAAAGGCGCCGAGTTCGGCCCCGGTCGCGGCCGGCAACACGGCGATCCGGACGTCGCCGGCGAAGAAGCCGTGCTGCCGCTTGACCGCGTGCCCGTGCTTGCCCGTCTTGTTCTTTGGCGCCGGCACTTTTTCGACGGCGGCGACAACGAGGCTGTTGTCGGGGTTGTTGGTGCTGCGGCCGGGACTGGCCGGATCGCCGCGGCCACCGATGAAGGTCTCGTCCGCCTCGAGCAAGCCGCGCAGCGGATGGACCGGGTCCTCGCTCAGCCCATGGCGCAGCTTGTGCGCCATGGTCCACGCCGTCTGATACGCCACCCCTAGCTCGCGCTGCAGAAACTTGGCCGAGACCCCGCGCTTGTCGCGGCCCATCAGGTAGGCGGCGAGAAACCACTTCGCGAGATCGGTGCGGGTGCGATGAAATACGGTTTCAGCCGTCACCGATTCCTGGCGGTGGCAGGCGGCGCATTCATAGACCCGCGACCGTGTCTTCAGCTGCCAGCCCGCCCGCCCGCCGCACCCGGCACAGACAAATCCACCGGGCCAGCGCCGCCCGGCCAAGTGCTCGATGCACCTCTCCTCTGTCGCGAACCGCGCCACAAACTCCAGAAGCCCAGCCATCCGACCCCCCTCTGACCAACTGGGGCTATGCTACCTTTTGGCGAGGCTCCAGGCAAGAACATTTAGCGAACCTGTGCTACCTGGACAGGGATATAATTTGAACATGCGTGAAACACGCTTTTACAAATCGGGCGTAGATTGTGATCTACTGTGCAGCTTTGTTCTATCCGTATTATGGAGAGCATCAATCAGCTCGAGGCCAGAGTGCACGGTTTCTCTGGGCCTGTATGAAGACGAGGCACGGGACGTACTGTTCGGGTTGAAACCGCTTTCCGGCTTCGACGCATTCCAGGTGCTGGTTCAACGGTATCGGAGCACGGGCATAGATGTCGACCGGTTCTATACACTTCCGGTGCTCGCTCCGTTTGAGACGCTGAACGCCTACGGTCTTTCTTTGCTGGGTTATAGAATTACCTGTAAAATCATCCAAGGCCGCTGCCTAACTATTGTGCTCCATTTATTGTCAATGGCAAGCAGACTCTACAAGGTTTTGTTGTCGATTTCGAGCAGACGCCGGAATTTAGCAGAGCAATAGAGATGACTATTAGGGCCGAAGATCGCAATGCTAACAGGCGTCGATTGGGAGCGTAGCCGCTGCGGTTCCCTTGAGGCTTTCGCGCAACTCACTCTTCGCCCAGAAATCGGCGGCAGGCTTGGTATGCCTGTTTATAAACTGCAGTTTCTTTCGCATCTCGGCCGGTGGTGGTTGCCACCTTCGTGCAGGGGCTCGTTTCCGGCAGTGGAATACATATGAGGCGCTCGTGCCTATTCGGCTCGTAATGCCGCTGAGCCTCCTCCTTGTGGTCTGGAGGAAGTCCTCTTTGGCGTCCTGGCACGCAAGGCCCCTTTCATAGAGCAGAATGGTAAAATCTTCTGGCTGCCCAGATAAATGGGAGAATATCACGAGCGCAAAAAAGGCATTCATCGCGTCTGAGTCGGCTAGGATCGCCGTAGCGATTATCAATGTTCCAAAACAACGGCAAGCTGAAGGGCCGCGCCGGTAAAGAAAGGCGCGGCCTTTTTGCAGGTGGTATCAGCCGGTCAGCTGTGCCAGCGGAAAGCTTGCGGCTTTCTCGCGGAGCCTTGGCTCAGCACGATGTTCACCAGGGCGGGGCCGCGGTGGTTCATCGCCTCGTCGAGCGCGCCCTTGATGTCCTTCGGATCCTCGACGAAGAAGCCCTTGCCGCCAAAGGCTTCCATGACCTTGTCATAGCGGGCGCCGTAGATCAGCGTATTGGGCCGCATGTTGAACATCGGGTTTTCCGGGATCTCCTCCATGCCCGGGCCGATGCCGCCATTGTTCAGCACGACGATCTTGACCGGCAGGTTGTAGCGGCAGAGCGTCTCCATCTCCATGCCGCTGAAGCCGATCGCCGAGTTGCCCGACAGATGGATGACCGGGCGGTCGGGGTGCACGATTGCGGCAGCGATCGCCTGACCGAGCCCCAAGCCCATCGTGCCGTAGGTGCCGGCGTTGAGGCAGGCCTTGGCGCTGAACACCGGCAGCATCGTCAGGCCGATATCCATCGTGCCCGCACCCTCGGCGCTGAGGATCGAGTTCCGCGGCATCCAGGCGGCGATGTCCTTGAAGGCGCGGTAGTAGGTCGCCGGGGCGCTGTCGTCGTTGACCTGCGGTCTGATCTGCTCCGCATTCTCGGCCGACTTTTTGCTGATCATCTGCCGCCATGGCGATTCCTTCGGATGGAACCACTGGCGGCCTGCGAGTGCGGCGTTCATCTGTGCCATGATCGCCTTGCCGTCGCCGACCAGGGCCACGTCGGTCGCCTTGTTGTGGCCGATCTCCTCGGGCGCGATGTCGAGCTGGATGACCTTGACGTCCGGCGCATAGCGCGGCGGTTGCCCGAAATGGAAGATCCAGTTGAAGCGGGCGCCCATCAGAAAGACGACGTCGGCGTTCTGCAACGCTAACGTGCGGGCCGCCGCCACCGAAAGCGGATGGTCGTCGGGCATCACACCTTTGCCCATCGGCGAGCGAAGGAACGGCACCTGTGTCTTCTCGATAAAGGAGCGCACCTCGCTTTCGGCGTCGGCCCAGGCCATCCCCTTGCCGACGAGCACCAGCGGCCGCTCGGCCCGCTCAAGCATGTTCAGCGCGGCCTCGACATTCTCCGGCGGAGCCTGGAAGCGCGGCGGGTCGGGGCATTTTTGCACCTGTACGACGTCCTTCTCGTCACACTTGCCGGTGATGATGTCGTCGGGCATGTCGAGATAGGCCGCACCTGGCCGGCCATAGGTCGCGTTCCGCGTCGCCTCCGCGACATAAAACGGGATGCGCTGTACGCTATCGATGGCGTGGGCGAATTTGCAGAGGGGTGCTGCGAGCAGCACCTGGCGCTCTTCCTGGAAAGCGCCCATGCCGCGGCGGTAGGTTTCGGAGGCGCCGCCGATCAGGATCATCGGCCAGCAATTCTGCTGGGCGTCGGCAAGGCCCGCGAGCCCGTGCACGACGCCGGGGCCGGTCACGACGATGCAGGCGCCGGGCCGCCCGGTCAGATAGCCGTAGGCGCGCGCCGCATAGGAGGCGGCCTGCTCGTTGCGCATGCCGATATAGGCGACACCTTCCTTTTGCGCCGCCGCGGCAATCGGGCCGACCGGAAAGCCAACGACCCCAAACAAGTGGTCTATGCCCTGCTGTTTGAGGCTCCTGGCGATCAGGGTGGCGCCGTCGATCTCAGCCATGTTTCTCTCCCGTGTGTTGGGCGGACGCCGGCCGATGCGCGAGACGCCGCCGGGCCCGGTTGTCGATGAGAACTGCGCGGCAGAGATTACGCATTTATGGCGGGCCGGGGAAAGACTTATCCGGCCGACACGGGTCGGCGCCGGTGATTTACCGCGCCCCCGGTGACAGGTCCGCGCGCGATCCGCCGGTTCAAGAATTGGTCGCGATCGCGTCGGAGCCTTCGATGCGCGAGGCGAGGGCGGCGGCAAGAAAGCGATCGATGTCGCCGTCGAGCACCGCGCCGGTGTTGGCGGTCTCGACCCCGGTGCGCAAATCCTTGACCATCTGGTAGGGCTGCAGCACGTAGGAGCGGATCTGGTGGCCCCAGCCGATGTCGGTCTTGGTCGCGTTCAGCGCGTCGGTCACCGCCTCGCGGCGCTGCAGCTCGGCCTCGTAGAGTCGAGCGCGCAGCATCGCAAAGGCGTGGGCGCGGTTCTGGTGCTGCGAGCGCTCGCTCTGGCACTGCACGACGATGCCGCTCGGCATGTGCGTGATGCGCACCGCGCTGTCGGTCTTGTTGACGTGTTGGCCGCCCGCCCCCGAGGAGCGGTAGGTGTCGATGCGCAAATCCTTGTCGTTGACCTCGACCTCGATCTTGTCGTCGACGACGGGAAAAACCCATACCGAAGCAAAGCTGGTGTGGCGGCGGTCGTTCGAATCGAACGGCGAAATGCGGACAAGGCGATGCACCCCGCTCTCGGTCTTGAGCCAGCCGTAGGCGTCGGGGCCGGAAACCCGCATCGTCGCCGATTTGATGCCGGCCTCCTCGCCGCCGCTTTCTTCGAGCCACTCGACCTTGTAGTCGTGCGCCTCGGCCCAGCGAGCATACATGCGCAGCAGCATCTCGGCCCAGTCCTGGGCTTCGGTGCCGCCGGCGCCGGCATGGACTTCGAGATAGCAGTCGTTGGCGTCGGCCTCGCCCGAGAGCAGGCTTTCGAGCTCGCGCCGCGCCGCTTCGGCACGCAATTTTTCAAGCGTCGCCTCGGCCTCGGCGACGATCGCCGCTTCCCCCTCGGCCTCACCCAGCTCGATCAGCTCGAGCGCGTCGCCGACCTCGCGCTCGATGCGCCGATAGCCCGATATAGCGTGATCGAGCCGGGTGCGCTCGCGCAGCAGCTGTTGCGCCGCTGAGGGATCGTCCCACAGACGCGGATTCTCGGCTTCGGCGTTAAGCTCGGCAAGCCGTCTTGTTGCGGTGTCCCAGTCAAAGATGCCTCCTCAGCAGCGCCAGCGACTTTCTGATGTCGCCGGCCGCCGCCTCGATCTCGGCACGCATCGTCCGCTCCGTTGCCGTGGCTGATGTGGGTTAATATAGGCCGCCGGTGCCGTCGGCGGGAGCGCCCCGCGGCGGCAGCATGGCGCTGCTCGGGGCGGCAACACCGGCGGGCGCCGAACCTGGATTGCCGCTGGCGGGCGACGCCGTGGAATTGTCATTGCCGGCCGATGCGGCGTCGGCGCTGCTCGCCGCACTGTTATTCGCCCCAGCATCGCTTCCGCCGGTGTCGTTCATGGCGCCGCCGTTCGCGCCGGTATCAACGGCAGCATCGGGCGCGTATCCCTCGTCCGAACTTGAATTCGCCTGCGGGCCGAGATTGGGGTTCTTGCCGGGTTCGGTCCCCGGCTTGTAGGCCTCGTAGATCGCCGGCTCGCTGCCGGTGACCGGCAGCCCGGTCGCGGCGCTGACCCGGTAGAGCCGCAGACCGGGCGGGATGCGGAAGTCGACCGCAGGCGTGTTGGCCAGCGCTGCGATCATAAAGTCGCGAAAGATCGGCGCCGCGACATGGCCGCCGGTCTCGTCCTTGCCGAGGCTGTCCGGGTCGTCGTAGCCGACATAGACCCCGGCGGCGAGGTTCGGGCTGAACCCCTCAAACCAGGCGTCGCGATAGTCGTTGGTGGTGCCGGTCTTGCCGGCGATCGGCTTGCCGACGGCCTTGACCGCATCGCCGGTGCCGCGCTGGACCACGCCCTCCATCATCGTCACGAGCTGATAGGCGGAGCCGGGGTCGGCGACCTGCTCGCGGTTGTCGGGGAGGGCGGGCACCGGCTGATGGCTCCAGTTGACATCGGTGCAGCCGTCGCAAGATCGGTTGTCGGCGCGAAAAATGGTCTTGCCGTTGCGGTCCTGAACCCGGTCGATCACGGTCGGCGTTATGCGCTTGCCGCCGTTGACGATCATCGCATAGGCCGTGGTCAGCCGCAGCGGCGTCGTCGCGCCAGCGCCGAGGGTGATCGCGTATTCGTGCGGGACATGGTCGAGAATGCCAAAGCTTTCGATCGTCTTGGCGATAGAATCCATGCCGATCATCGTCGCCAGACGGACCGTCAAGGTATCGATCGACTGCTCGAGGCCGATGCGCAGCGGGGTCATGCCGCGGAACCGTTCACCCTCATAGTTGGTCGGCGTCCACATCGGCAGCCCGGGTCCCTGCGGCAATGAGATCGGGGCGTCGCTGACCCGGGTCGAGGGGGTGAAGCCATGGTCGAGTGCGGTCAAAAAGACAAACGGCTTGATCGCCGAGCCGGTCTGCCGGTAGGCCTGGGTGGCGCGGTCGAACTGGCTGATCGCAAAGCTGAAGCCGCCGCTGAGCGCCAGCACGCGCCCGGTGTGCGGGTCCATCGCGACGAGCGCGCCCGACACCTCCGGCACCTGGCACAGGGTGTAGGCCGACGGATCGGGCCGGGCTGCCGCAAGCGCGGCTTTTTTGGGTTCCTTGGCGTCGTCCGCCGCGTCTTTCGCGGTGCCGTGTTTGGTTCCGGCGTCGTGTTTTGGCTGCTCGGCCGCCACCGGCGCCACCATGACGACGTCGCCAGCTTTGACGACGTCGCCGGCGCCGCGCGGGAACGAGCCGAGGCTGCCGCCCTTGTAGCGCGGCCGCGCCCAGCGCATCTGCGCGAACGCGACATGCCCGGTGTCGCCGTCGGCAAACCCGATCGCCGCCTCGCCCGGCGTCGTGCGCAACACCACCGCCAGATGCCAGCCGACATCGGTCACCACCGCCGGAACCGGGACAACCGCGAGATGCGCCGCCCAGTCGCCTGTCGGGTCGATATGGGCGATCGCCCCGCGCCACCCTTCATGGCCATGGTCATAGGCGATCAGCCCGCTGCGCAACGCCTTGTCGGCTTCCGCCTGCAGACGCGGGTCGAGGCTGGTGCGCACCGACAGGCCGGCGCCGTAAAGCGCCTTTTCGCCGTAGCGGGCGAGCAGCTCGCGCCGTACCTCTTCGGCGAAATAGGGTGCTTTGACCTGTTCGGCCGCTTCGCGGCGATGCAGCGCCAAGGGCTGGGCTTCCGCCTCATCCGCCGCCTGGCGGCTCGCATAGCCGTCCTCGACCAGGCGGTCGAGCACCCAGTCGCGGCGCGCCTGGGCGGCGTCGGGAAAGTGGTTTGGGTTGTAGCGGTTCGGCGCCTTTGGCAGCCCGCCGAGAAACGCCGCCTCGCCCAGGGTCAAGTCGTCAAGCGGCTTGTCGAAATAGGTCAACGCCGCTGCCGCGACGCCGTAGGCGCCCGAGCCGAGATAGATTTCGTTGAGGTAAAGCTCGAGGATGCGGTCCTTGGGCATCGCCGCTTCGATTCGGGTCGCGAGCAGCGCCTCCTTGATTTTGCGGGCGATCGACACCTCGTTCGACAGCAGCATGTTCTTGGCGACTTGCTGGGTGATCGTGGAGGCTCCAATCGGCCGGCGGCTCGCCCGCAAGCGGCCGACATCGGTGATCGCCGCCCGCATTATCGACAGCGGGTCGACGCCGTGATGGGTGTAGAAATTCTTGTCCTCGGCCGAGACAAAGGCGTCGATCACCCGTTTCGGGATCGCCTGGATCGGGACAAAGATCCGGCGCTCGGTCGCATATTCGGCGAGAAGCCGGCCGTCCCCGGCCTGGACGCGGGTCATGATCGGCGGCTGATAATGCGCCAGCGCCTGGTAATCCGGCAGGTCGCGGCCGAAATACCAGATCGTGATCCCGACCAGTCCGCACCCGGCGATCGCCAAGATAACGGCGCAGACAAAAAGAAATCGGATAAGCTTGACCATCGGTTCGACGCGACGAGACGCGAACGCTCCTGTTGCCGGCGCTGGCCGCGGCGCTTCGAATGGTTCGCGGCGGCGCCCTATATGCGCTGATCGAGCCGGTCTTCCAAGCAGGTTTTGCCGGGCTGCGGTTTTGCGGCGCTCCCGACCGCGGGGCCGTGGGCGGACGAAGGCATTGTCGCCGGCCGGTACACTATATACATTGATGATCGCGAAAACCCGCCGTCCGCCTGCCGGGCGCCGCGCCCGGGGGGTAGCGAACCGAGTCCGCACGACCGGCGGCACATTGCCGCCGCCGCGGGCGAGAGCGCCGGACGCAGCGGATTGTAGGAACCCGAAGCCGTCCCTGACGAGATTAGCCGTGGCTGATACGCAATCGTACCCAGAGGGCATGAGTTCAGGTGTTGTCGGCTTCCTTGCACACGGGATTGCGCCGCCCGCCGAATTTCGCGCGGCCGCGGCGGCGAGCCTCGGAGCTACACCCGAATGGCAAAGCGCATGCTTATCGACGCCACCCACCCCGAAGAGACCCGGGTGGTGGTTCTTGATGGAAATCGACTGGACGAATTCGATTTTGAAACCTCAACAAAAAAACAAGTAAAAGGTAACATCTATCTCGCTAAGGTCACCCGGGTCGAGCCGTCGCTGCAAGCCGCCTTTGTAGAGTACGGCGGTAATCGGCATGGCTTTCTCGCCTTCAGCGAGATCCATTCCGACTATTACAGGATCCCGGTAGCGGATCGCCGCGGGTTTGCGGATGATCTTCAGGGTCCCGATGTGGTGGGGCTAGAGAGCGGCGACACGGCGGAAGAGGCCGGCGTGCCGCTCGAAGAAGCGCTGCCCGAGCCGGTGGATGTCGTAGAAACCGGGGCTGAGGCCGAACCCGAGACCGGCGAGCGCGAGCCGTTCTCGGAAACCGCTCGGGAGAGTGGCCCCGGCGACCCGGCGGGCCCGGCCGAAGATGGCGAAGACGGTGCCGAACCGGCCTGGGAAGCGGAGCCGGCTATTCCAAGCGCCGCGCCCGAGGATTTTAGCCAAGAGGTGTCGGCGCCGACGGACCTGGCGGAACCGGAGGAGCTGCCCTCCGAGGCGCCGCTGGAAACGGGCGAAGCTCCCGGCCGCCCGACCGCGGAGTGGCCGGCGGCGGCCGGAGACGAGGTCCTCCTTGCGCCCTACAAGGCGGCGGCGGAAGAGGACGCGCTCGGCGGGTTCGGCGAAATCGCCACCCTCGCCGAGCCGCAGGAGACCGTCGGCGGCAACGGCGAGGCCGAAATCATCGAAATACTCGGCGGCGACGAGTTCGAGGAAGCCGAGCGCCAGCGCTCGCGCGCGCCACGTCACTACAAGATTTAAGAGGTGATCAAGCGCCGGCAGATCATGCTGGTCCAGGTCACCAAGGAGGAGCGCGGCAATAAAGGTGCGGCGCTGACGACTTACCTGTCGCTCGCCGGCCGTTATTGCGTGTTGATGCCGAACACCGCGCGCGGCGGCGGCGTGTCGCGCAAGATTACCAGCCTCGCCGATCGCCGGCGATTGAAGGAGATTCTCGAAGAGCTCGACATTCCCGAGGGGATGGGGGTGATCGTGCGCACCGCCGGCGCCGAACGCTCGAAGGCCGAGATCAAGCGCGATTACGAGTACCTGTTGCGGTTGTGGAACGAAATTCGCGACCTGACCCTGCGCTCGACCGCTCCGGCGCTGATCTATGAAGAAGGCGACCTGATCAAACGCTCGATCCGCGACCTCTACACCCGCGACCTCGACGAGGTGCTGGTCGAGGGCGAGGAGGGCTACCGCACGGCCAAGGCATTTATGAAGATGCTGATGCCGAGCCATGCCAAGCGGGTGCAACCCTATCGCGACCCGCAAATCGGTCTGCTGCACCGGTTCCAGGTCGAAAGCCAGATCGACGCGATCCACTCGCCAATCGTGCAGCTGCGCTCCGGCGGCTACGTCGTGATCGACCAGACCGAGGCGCTGGTCGCTATCGACGTCAACTCCGGCCGCTCGACCCGCGAGCGCAACATCGAAGAGACCGCGCTGCGCACCAATCTCGAAGCGGCCGAGGAGATTGCCCGGCAATTGCGGCTGCGCGACCTTGCCGGGCTGATCGTGATCGATTTCATCGACATGGAGGAGCACCGCAACCAAGCGGCGGTCGAGCGCCGGCTGAAGGAGGCGCTGAAAAGCGACCGCGCCCGCATCCAGGTCGGCCGGATCAGCCCGTTCGGCCTGTTGGAGATGTCGCGCCAGCGGCTGCGGCCGTCGCTGGTCGAAGCCTCGACCCAGCCCTGCCCGCATTGCGGCGGCACCGGCTTTATCCGCTCGACCGAATCGGCAGCGCTGTATGTCTTGCGCTCGATCGAAGAGGAGGGCATGCGGCGGCGTTCAGCCGAAGTCTGCGTTTACGTCCCGACCGCCGTGGCACTCTACATCCTGAACCACAAACGCGACTCCTTGGCGCAGCTCGAAACCCGCTACGGCATCCGCGCGCTGATGGCGCATGACGACTCGCTGATCCCGCCGGCATTCCGGCTCGAAAGGCTGCGCGCTATGGAGCCCGGCGAAGCCGCAGCGATGGCGCCGGCGCCGCTGACCCATGCCCCGCTGACCCAGGCTCCGGCAATCGAGGCCGGGGACGCCGAAGAGGATGGCGACGACGTCGAGGCCGAGGATATCGAACAATCGGGCCGCGACGGCGAAGAAGACCGTGTCCGCGCCCGGCGCCGGCGCCGGCGCCGACGTCGTCACGATGACGAACGGAGCCGCGCGCCGGCATCGGCCGAGGATGGCGAACCCGAGGAGGCGGCGGAGCAGGTCGCAGAGGGGACGGCCGGCGCCGAGCCCGATGTCGGCGAGGAAGACGAAGATGCCCGGCTGCGGCGCCGCCGCGGGCGGCGTGGCGGAAGGCGGCGCGGCCGTCGCGAGGACGGACCAGGTCCGGGGCTCGAGATCGGTCATCCGGCGGCGGAAACGGTCGAGATCGTGACGAGCGATACGGCGGCTTCGGTCGAGGACGCGCTCGAGGCGCGCGAACCGCAACCGGCCGCCGCGGACCGCGGGACGGCTTGGCCGGAGGTCTCGGTTGCGCGACCGGAGATGTCCGTCGTCGCCGTCAGCGACATCGAAACCGCGAGCCTGCCGGTCTTTGCCGGCGATGCCGCCTCGATTAGGGAGACGACCAGCGCCGAGCCGAGCGGGGAGCCTGTCAGCACCGAAACGATGCCCGCGCAGGCGAATGGCGGGACGATTTCCGCCGCCCAACCGGCGCCGGCGAATGGCGGGACGATTTCCGCCGCCCAACCGGCGCCGGCGATCATGACGGCAGACGAATGGGCCGCCGAAACCTCGTCTGTGGAATTCTCCGACAGGAATGGCGGCGGACCGCTCGGCCCAGCCGCGGCTGACGAGCACGCCACGGAGGGGTTTGTCCCCGAACGGCGCGAGCCCTCAGGTGAGCCGTTGGAAGCGGCGGCTCCTCCCGTCCCCCAACCTGAACCAGTCCTCCAACCTGAGCCCGTGCCCCGACCTGAGCCCGTACCCCGACCTGAGCCCGTGCCCCAGCCGGAGCAGGCGGCTGAAGCTGAGCCGGCATCCGAAGCGGAGACCGCGCCGCTGCCCGAGGCCGAGTTCGTTGCCGAGGCTCCGCCGCCACCCGAGATCGATGCCCCCGTTGCAGCAAGCGCGTCGGCGGACATCGTCCAGGAGGTGACGAGAAAGCCGGAGAACCCGCGGCGCGGTTGGTGGCAGCGGTTGATCCAGCCTTGACGCACCGCGCGGTCAGAGAGCGCCATCGCGGCGCCGTATTTGCACCGTGGGCTCGGGCGGCACGGCCGCGATCGGCCGGGGCCGCCCGGTCGGCTCGGGGGGACGACAATGGTGGTGTTCCGCGCGCTTGCCCGAACCCTGGTCTTTGCCTGCTTTGCAGCGCTTGCCTGCACCGGGGTTGCAGCCGCCCATGAAGACGGCTCCGACAACAGCGTCAGCCTGTTGCGGGACACCGAGATAGAAGGCGACATCCACCTGATGATGACGCCGATATGGAAGGCGGCGGGTCTCGATCCCGACGCCCTCCACGTCTACCTGGTGTCCGACGACGGGATTAATTCGTTTGTCGCCGGCGGTCAGAATATTTTCATAAATTCCGGTCTTTTATTGCGTGCAGACACGCCCAATCAGCTGATCGGCGTCTTGTCGCACGAGACCGGCCATATCGCCGGGGGGCACATCTACAAAGGCGTCGAGGCAATGCACAACGCCAGCATCGAACAGATCATCGCGATGGTGGCCGGTGTCGCGGCGACGGTCGCGGGGCGGGGCAGCGGCGGGGGCGGTGCCTTGCTGGGCGCGGCCGGGGTCGGAGAGCGCGCCTATCTCGGCTTCTCGGTGACCCAGGAAGCGACGGCCGACCATGCGGCGATGAACTATCTCGACGCGACGCACCAATCCGCGCGCGGTCTGTTGCAGTTCTTCGAGAAGTTGCAGACCGAGGAGCTGCTGATCGGGGCCCATGAAGATCCCTACCTGATGGATCACCCGTTGACCCAGGAACGGATCGACTATGTGCGCGAGCATGTCGACAGCTCGCCCTATTCGAATGTTCCCGACCCGCCCGCCTATCTCGACATGCTGGCGCGGATCAAGGTCAAGGTCGCCGCTTTTACCGAGCCGCCGTCGTCGATACTGGCGAAGTATCCGGAGCAGGACCGGTCGGTCCTCGCACGCTACGCCCGCGCGATCGCCTATTACCGGGTGCCCGAGCTCGACAAGGCGCTGCCGGCAATCGACGCGCTGATCCGCGACTATCCGCGCGATCCCTATTTTCGCGAGCTCAAAGGGCAGATGCTGTTCGAGAACGGTCGTATTGCCGAAGCGGTGCCGCCTTACGAGGAGGCGCTGCGGCTCGATCCGAATGCGCCGCTGCTGCGCATCGAATTGGCGCAGGTCTACGTCGAAAACAACAATCCTGCGCAAAACAAGCGTGCGATCGCCTATCTGAGCGACGCGCTGCGGACCGAGGACAAGGATGTCGACGCTTGGCATTTGCTCGCGACCGCCTACGGCCGCGACAACCAGATGGGCATGGCGGCGTTGTCCCTGGCCGAAGAAAGGCTTGCCGCCGCCGACAAAAAGAACGCGGTTCAGCAGTCGCTGCGCGCCGAGCACCTGCTGCCGAAGAGCAGCGCCGCCTATGCGCGCGCCGAGCAAATCCACGCGCAGGCAAAGGAGCTCGACGATTCGAACTGAGCCCCGAACGACGCAGCTCTTGTCGCAAATAGCTGCCGTTGTCTCAGTCTATTACCCCGTCAAAGGAGTAGAGGTAAATGCTGGTTCGTGCGCGATCCGTGACTTTGCCGCTGATTTGCGGGTTCCTCGCCGCCGCCTGGGGCGCCGGCCAGGCCCGCGCGGCGGACCCCAGCCCCAATGCGGCGCAGCGTCCGCAAATTGAATTGATCATCCACGATTATCTGATGCAGCATCCCGATGTGCTGATTGCAGCTTTGCGCGCAGCCCAGGACAAGATGCACCGCGACGACGACGCCAAAGCCTCTCAGGCAGTGGTGGAGCACCGGCGCGACGTCTTCAACAATCCGACGACACCGGTCGGCGGCAACCCCGAGGGCAATGTCACGGTTGTCGAGTTCTTCGACTACCGATGCCCTTACTGCAAGCAGGTGGAACCGTCGCTCGAGTCGATGCTGAAACAGGACGGGAAGCTCCGGCTCGTCTACAAGGAATTCCCGATACTTGGGCCGGTGTCGATGACCGCGGCGCAAGCCGCTCTCGCGGCGCAGCGGCAGAACAAGTATGACGCCTTTCACGCCGCGATGATGGAGGCCCACGGCAACATCACCGACGACACTGTCTACCAGATCGCCGGCTCGGTCGGGCTCGATGTCGCCAAGCTCAAACGCGACATGGCCTCGCCCGAAATAGCACAGCAGATCAAGGACAACATGAAGCTCGCCGACGCGCTCGACATCCACGGTACGCCGGCTTTTGTAATCGGCGACAAGGTGGTGCCGGGGGCGCTCGACCTCGACGCGCTGAAGACGATGGTGAGCGACCAGCGCAAAGACTAGCCGCTCAGGATTCCCTGTCGGGCTGATTATTCGGATGGGCGGCCTGAAACGGCGGCAATGTCATGCAGCGCTGGTAAATCCGCGCGATCGTCGGATAGGGCGACATGTCGAGCTGGTAGCGCTCGGCGTTGACCACCTGCGGGACCAGTGCCAGGTCGGCTAGACCCGGACGGTCGCCGTGGCAAAAGACGCCGGTGCGCGGGTCGGGAGCGAGCAGCGCCTCCAGCGCCTGGAACCCGGCGTCGATCCAATGATTGTACCAGCCGCCGATGTCGTCCTCGTCCCGGCCGAAATTGCGCGAGAGGTAGCGCAGCACGCGCAGATTGTTGATCGGGTGGATATCGCAGGCGACGATGTCGGCCAACGCCCGCACCCGCGCCCGCTCCGCCGGAGCAGCCGGCAACAGCGGCGGGTCGGGATGGGTTTCGTCGAGGTATTCGATGATTGCCAGCGACTGGATCAGGGTGTGACCGTCGGTCTCGAGCGCCGGCACCAGTCCTTGCGGGTTGACCTCGCGGTATTCCGGCCGCCCCTGGTCGTTATGGCGCAGATGGATCGAAGCGGATTCGTAGGACAGGCCCTTCAAGTTCAGCGCGATGCGGACCCGAAACGCGGCCGAGGACCGAAAAAATCCGTAAAGCTTCATCGCTGCGGCCTCCCTCGCCTCGGTTGCAAACGGGCGCGGGCGGGCGACTCGTGCCGACCCTGGCGCGGCGCGGGCTACAGCAAAACTGGGCGGTCGCCTTCGACGATGATGCGCCACAGCAGCCGGCTCTCGCTGTGGTTGTGATCGTCATGCACCCGGTGCAAAGTGGCGCGGTCGTCGATGACCAGCACATCGCCTTTGACCCAGCTGTGCTGGTAGACGATCTCCGGCTGGATCATCCGCTCGACAAGATCCGCGAGGTAGGCCCGGCTTGCGTCGCGCGTCATGCCCTCGATCCGGGTGGTTTTGCCCGGGTGAAAATAAACCGACCGCTCGCGGCTGACCGGATGGGTGCGCACCATCGGATGGACCGCCGGGGCACCGTTTTTGGCGAGATCGTCGGCGCGCGTGTCGGCGCGCTCGGGGTCGAGTGTGTTAACGGTACGCAAGGTTTCGAGGCGACGGCGCTCTTCGTCGGGCAACGCCCAATAGGCCGCACGCATGTCGGCGATGCTGGTGCCGCCGCCCGCGGCCGGGATCTCGACGCCGTACAGCACCGTCGCCGCCGGCGGGCATTCGCGGTCGGTGTGGTCCGTGTGCCAGGTTTCGGCGGCGCGCCGGCCGTCGCGGTGCCGGACGAACCCGATATCGGGATAGCCGGGCATGTGGTGCTGCGAACAGTGCCGCCGCATCGGCGGTCCAAAGATGCCGGCAGCGGCGAGATACTGGTCGGGAGAGAGCGACTGCGCAGGAAACACCAGCACCAAGTGCTGCGCCAATAGCCCCGCGAGGTTTTCGGCGGTCTCCTCATCGAGCGGCGCGCCCAGATCGACCCCGATGACGGCGAGGCCGAGCGATTCATGGAGCGGCATCAGCGTGTAGATCGACATCCGTGCGACCTTTCGGCAACGGGGGACCCGGTGACGTCGCGATCTTAGCCAAGCGGGAAACCGGTGTCGCGTTCCATTGTTTCGAGCACCGCTGCCGCGGTTTGCGTAGCCCGGTCGGCCTCGCCGTGAACCTGCCGGCAACTTTCGACAACCTGCCGCTGCAGCTCGCAGGCCTCGGCCTGGTCGCCCTCCTGCCACAGAATGCCGGCGAGATTGCCCATCGCGGCGAGACAGTCGGGATGCTGCTCGCTATGCTCGCGGCCGAGTACCGCGATGACCGTTTGCAGCATCTCGCGCGCCCCGGCGAGGTCGCCCTGCGCGGCGACGGTTCCGGCGAGATTGTTGATCGCGCGCAACGTGTCACGCCCGGTCTCGCCGTCAAGCGCGCGCATTCCGGCGACGATTTGCTCCTGGAGCCGCCGGGCCTCGGCGAGCTCGCCCTGCGCCGCCATCGTCACCGCCAGCTTGCCTACCGCTTTCAAAGTGTCGGCGTTGTCGACGCCGAGCAGCCGCCGGCGCCCGGCCACGACCTGCTCTTCGAGCTTGCGGGCGGCGATCAGCCGGCCCTGCGTCCACAGCGCCTCGGCAAGATCGAGCATCGCCGTCATGGTCTGCGGGTGATCCTCGCCAAAGATGCCGTGCGCCGTCTGCAGTTGCGCTTGCTGCCGGTCGACGGCGGCTTGCAGGGGATCGTCGCCGCTCATCGCACCGGGGCTCTCGAGCTGGTGCTTTCGCGCGTCGGATCGGGTTCGCCACGCACTCTGACGCCGGCGACATCGATAAAGGCCCGGTGCACGATCCCGCCGAGCCGGTTGAGGGCCGCAGCCCGCCGCACCGGATCGTCGATCTCGAGTATGACCGTGCCGCTGAGCTCCGAGCCTTGCGGGATCATCGGGTTGTAGGCTTCGAACTCCTCGGCGAACTGGGCGTCGCCGCCCTTTTCGATGTAGAGCATCTCCTGAACCTGCTGCTGCGTCGTCTCGAAGTTCTCGAAATGAACGGTCGCGAACGGCCCGACCTCGACCCGGCGCCGGCGCTTCAGTTCGCTGACCTGGCGGCGGCGTTCCCTGCGGACCACAGCATAGTCGGCGAGCGGCAAAATGTCGTCGCGCGTCAGCCGGCGTTTTGCCGGAGTATGGAGTTCACTCATCCTCTCCTGATCTTCTCGTCAGACCACGCGCCGGCGACGCCGTAGGCACGGGCGAACAGCTCGACCGGGTGCATTGGCGGATAGGGCAGAGTCGCGCCGCCCGCCTCGATTTCCATCCTTGCGCGATGTGGATCGCGGCCAACGGGCGTTCGGACGACGCAAAGGGGGTCGCATTTTTCGGAGCTTGGCGGGCGACCGGCTTGCCGGTTTTGATCGCGGTGTCGAAATTCTTCTTCAGCACGACGCCCCACGAGACGATCGCGGCCGCGATCTTTTGACCGCGGGATCGTCGGGCAGGATCGGCGGCCACTCGCATTTGAGCTCAGCGCGCAAGACGGAACCAGCGCTACGATGTCGTAGCCTGTCGACTAACCGGCTCCTCCCGACCCATGCCCGAAACGAGCCAAGAGGCTTTATCGCCAACAAGCTGCTCCGACGAAATGAAGCGATCAGGGTGCGGGGTGCGCCGCCGTCTTGCGCCAGAGGAAGGGCGAAAGCTGCTTCTTAGACTGCGCGGTCGGCGCGGACGCGGACGATGATGTCGACGCGGCGGATTTCGGTGCCGACGGGCGGGGTCGGCAAACCGCTGACCGAAAGATGGTGCGCCGGGATGTCGCGCAGCTCGCCGGTCGTCTCGCAAAAGAAATGATGGTGGTCGTCGGTGTTGGTGTCGAAGTACGAGCGGCCCGGCTCGACGACCGCCTCCCGCAGCAGCCCGGCTTCGGTGAATTGATGCAGGGTGTTGTAGACCGTGGCGAGCGATACTTTGATGCCCGCCGCCATCGCTTCGCCGTGCAGATGCTCGGCGGTGACGTGACGATCCCCGCTTTCGAGAAGAAGCCGGGCCAGGGCGAGGCGTTGACGCGTCGGCCGCAATCCGACTGCGCGGAGCCGCTGCAAAATCGTCGAAGAGGGATACGCCTTATTCATGTCACAAAGATAACCACATGCGCTGTCGAAATAAACAGCCGCATTCACAAATCGTCCAATTTTCTGGTGGAAATTAGCGCCGAAGCGCCTCGTTTTTGCCGTGGCGGTAAGCGCGCGCCCGCCGTCGAACAGAAAAACCTGTCAGGTGCCGGTAAAAAACGGTGCCGCCACGCATTGCGGCGGCACCGAAGACGACTCAGGATTACAGGTTCGCTTGGAAATCGCTGTAGTCGCGCACTTTCTTGTAGACTTGCAGCCGATTGCGCTGGCTGTCGGCAACGATGATGCTGTCCGTCGCGGGGTCAAACTCGACCGCCGTCGGGAAGCAGAAGCGCCATTGCGGCTCCAGGCTCCTGACCCGCCGCCGCGCCTTTGCCATGTCCGGGTTGGCATCGACGGTCTGCTGTCCCCATTTCGACAACACTTGGGCATCGCCGATCAGATTGGCGATCGGCTTGCCCTCGGCGTCGAAAACGCAAACCCGATGATTGCCCCAATCGGTGACATAGATGTCGCCATCGGTGTCGATCGCAACATCGGTCGGATGATTGAGCGTGCCCGGCTTTGGGTATCCCTTGGTCTCCTCGCCGGCGGCGACGTACGGGCCGAACATGGTCACGGCGTAGGCGCCCTCGGGCTCCTCGACCTTGCCGTATTCGCCGAACTTCATCAGGAACTTGCCCTCGGGGGACAGCTTCTGGACGCGATGGTTCTTCCAGTCGGCGACGTAGATGTTGCCGTCTTTGTCGAGGGTGATTCCCCAGGGCTGGTTGAACTCGCCGTCGCCGCTGCCACCCCGGCCGCACTTCCCGACGAACTTGCCGTCGGGGGTGAAGACCTGCAGGCGGTTATTGCCGCTGTCGACGACGATTATGTTGCCGTTCTTCTCGACCGCAAGGCCGGCGGGGCGCAGCAATTCGCCGTCACCGCTGCCGGTGGTGCCCCATTTGCGCAGGAAATTACCGCTGCCGTCGAACACCGAGATCGTGTTTGTCCAGTCGTCCGACACGTAGACATGGTCGTTGTCGTCGACCGCGACCCCGAACGGCCAAGTGCAATTTCCCTCGCCTTCGCCGTATTCGCAAAAATCGGCGATGTGCTCTTCTTCGCCGGGGCCGCCGAGCTGCACCTTGTTGACGTGCATCCCGAAATTATTTTCGTTGCCGCGGTTGGCGGCATAGAGAACGCCGTTTTTGCCGAGGCACATCGTTTGTACATAATTGAAACCCGGGCCGCGGGCGGCGTTGCGCCCGACGGCATGGCTCCAATCAAACACCCGTCCTTCCGAGACTGTGGTGAGCGGCATCGCGCTCCTCCTCTTTGACCGCGCTATTTTCCTAAGCTTTGCTCCGCTTCCCTTCCCGCAGCCGAAACTGCAGGAAGGGTATGCGGCATCGACGCTCTTCCTAGTTCAGGAAAGCGGGCTTCTCAAAGGTGCCGTTGACGATCGGCACCGGATTGAGCTTCAGCCACTTGTCGAGGATCGTCGAGTAGACGCTGCGGAAGTCCATATTCGGGTTCAAGTCGCCTTGAACAAGATGCTCTGCCTTAAGGGAAGGCATCTCGCCGTAGTGACCGCCCTGGACTTGTTCGCCGAGCACAAAGGCGACGCCGCCGGCGCCGTGATCGGTCCCGGAGCCGTTGTCGCGGACACGACGTCCGAATTCGGAGAACATCAGCAGGATCACGTTGTCGGCGTGGTCGTGCTCGCGCAGGTCTTTCATAAACGCATCGATACCCTCGGTCACGGCCGTCCACAGATTGCCGTGACCGGGATTTTGGCCGGCATGAGTGTCGAACGTGCCGTGATCGCAGTAGAAGATCCGGCTGCCCAAATCGGCCGTGTGCACCTGGGCGATGCCCTTGAGCTTACGGGCGATCGAGGTGTTCGGATACTCGACCGTCGACTTGTAGTTCTGTGGGGCTACCTTAAGGATGTCCTCGCCCTTCAGCGAATCGAGGCCGGTGGTGCCCATGTAGTCCAGGACGTCGCTGCCGGCCCCCGGCTGGTACATCTGCTTGAAACGATCAAGCACCTGCGCCCGCTGGTTGCCCTGAACCGTCGGCAGGAACCCGTATTTTTCCAACGCGCCGCCGACGCAGGCGACCGGAACGCCCGGCACCGACAGAGACCGCGGCAGGCTCGGGCCAAAGCTGACGGTGGTGACCACGTTCTCTTTGTTGGGGTCGAATTCGCGCGCCACCCGGCCCAGCCACCCTTCGGTCCCGACCTTCTCCGGCTCGCAGGTATGCCAGATGTCCATCGAGCGGAAATGCGACCGCGGCGAGTTGGCGTAGCCGACGCCGTGCAGGATGGCGAGCTTCTTGTCATCCCAGAACTGCTTCAGCGGTGCCATGTAGTGCGGGATGCCGTAATCCTTGTCGAGATGGATGATCTGATTGTCCGGAATCCCGACCGCCTTCCGGTTATCGCGGTACAGCGGGTTGTTGTAGGGGATCACCGTGTTCAGATAGTCGTTTCCGCCCGTGAGCTGAAGCACAACGATCACGGGATCCTTTTGCGTTGTCTGTGTTGCTGGCATGCGCCTTCCTCCTTAGTCAGATATGAGATTTGATCACTAGGCGAACTGGTACTCTCTGGTTGCCGCGATCAGCTGCAGCATTTCGCCGGTGCGCTGGTCGGCGACTTCGGCATTCGCCTCGCTGTCCCAGCTGATCCGGCCCCAATCCTTGGCTTGCGCGGTCAGCTCCTGCTTGGTGTCGGCACCGACTTCCACCGGACCCATCAGGTCAAGACAACCGTCGACGAGCTGATCGGGGTTCAGCGAGCCATGCTGCTTCAGCCGGTCGATGATCGCGCGGACGCCCGGCAATGACGGATCGCCGACCTTTTCCGCAACAAAGTTGATCCGGGCCATCAACGAGCCGCTGTTGATCCATTCCTTGCCGGTGTGCCACCCTTCTACCGATGGCGGATTGAGCAGGTCCTGACCCATATAGGTGGGCTGCATCGACAGATCGCCATAGCCGGGTCTCGGGAGCTCGTGCCCGCCGACCAGCCGCAGCGTGCCGACCACGACTTCCGCGGGCGATTTCATGTGCTGGAAGCGGGCGTTCTTAAAGAAGTCCGACTTGAACAGCACCCGCAGAACCGAGCGCATGTCGAACTTCGAGTCGCGGAACGCGCCCACCAGCGTGTCGATCGCCTTTTGGTCGCGCGGCGCCTCGATCGGCCAAGCCGGGACTTGCGGCTCGTCGGCGACGAAGAAGTTGTACAGGTGCCGGCAAATGAACCTGCCGCAAGCAGGCTGCTGTACGACGATGTCAATGATGTCTTCGCCGTTGAACCGTCCCTTATGCCCCAGAAACACCTTCTCGCCGTCATCGTGATCGGCCGCGCGATACTCGAATTTCCAAGGGAATCGGCCATAGGGCGCGCGCGGGATCTTGGTCTCAAAGGTCCAGCCGGTGAACGCCCGCGAGCACTCGCGAACATCGGTCTCGGTGTAGTTGCCGGCGCCGAGGCTGAACAGTTCGAGCAGCTCGCGGCCCCAGTTCTCGTTGACCGCGGTGCCGTGGTTCTGCTGGTTGTCGAGCCAGAAGATCATCGTCGGATTTCTGGCGATCGTGAGCAGCAGGTCGCGGTAGTTCCCCATGCCCTTTTCACGGAACAGGTTGATCTGCTCCAAGAGCTGGTCGTAATTGTCGACCTTCGAATTGCCGGTTGCGAAGACATGATGCCAGAACAGCGCCATCTTCTCTTCAAGCGGCCGCTTGGTGTTCACCAGATAGTACATCCAGTTGAGATTGCCCATCGGCGGCTGTCCACCCGGCAGCAACGACGCCGGCTGATAGCGCAGCAGCTCGTAGGCATCGACCGGCGGCTGCGCCTCCGGGTGCAGCAATTCCTCGACCGTCGCATCATAACCCTTGGCGGCGCGCGCTTCGATCTCGTCACGACCGGCGCCAAAGCCCGCCCGCCGCATCAGATGCGCCATTAAAGCGATGTCTTCCTGATAAGCCATCTTGGGCCCTCCTCCTGGTGTTGGTAGTGCGTATCGATGCTAGAAAACTCGCGAACCGTTGCCGGTCGCCGGCGGGGTGCCGTCAGCCGTGTTCCACCGCAGCCAAAGGCTACCGCACCGGGACAAGGCGAGCCAGTCGATTTGCAGAGACCTGTTGGGTGGGGTTCGCATCGTTGCGTACCGCTTTCCCCGAGGCTTGTACATGCGTCACCCGAGTCCCGTCGCTTAACGCGCTGGACGGGGCGGCGCCGATGCGGGCCAAGCCCACACCTTGGAATGATTTTATGCTACGGCGGAAAGCTGTCAAGCGCCGTCGCGCTCCGCCGGCGGTTTTGATGAACGAAGCCGCGATTTTTGGAGAGGGGCAAATGGCACGCCGGGACAACCGTCGAAGAAGACCCGGACGGAACTACCCAACGACCGTTCGCGTGGCGGGCTTGGGCCCGCGCCGCAACAAAGCTGTGGAATTTGCTCAGCTTCTCTCCGGGCCGACGCGGACGATGACCTCGATGCGGCGGATTTCGGTTCCGGGCGGAGCAACCGGCACGCCGGTGACCGCAATCTCCTGCGCCGGGATATCTTGCAGCATCCCGTTCGCCTCGCAGAAGAAATGATGGTGGTCGGAGATGTTGGTGTCGAAATACGACCGTCCGGGCTCGACCACGACCTCGCGCAACAGACCGGCTTCGGTGAATTGGTGCAGGCTGTTGTACACCGTGGCGAGCGACACCGGCACGCCGGCGGCCGCAGCTTCGAGATGCAATTGCTCGGCGGTGACATGGCGCTCGCCATTGCCGAGCAGCAGCCGCGCCAGCGCCAGACGCTGGCGGGTGGGCCTCAGACCCACGGCGCGCAGCCGGTCCACGAGATTGAGCGAGGCGCATGCCGATGTCATCGTAGGCAATATAACTGCAAATACGGCAGAATCCAACAATTGTAGCGAAACCCTACCATGCGTCAGTCGCCGGTTTGCAGGCGCTCGACAAGCTCGCGCACGGTCGGCACATACCCGTTCGCATAAAAGGGGTCGGAGGCAAAACGATAGGCGTTGTGCCCGGCAAACATCAGCTGCTGCTCGACATCGTCCGAATGGCGGATCGCCTGCAAGGTCTTCTGGATGCAAAAGCTGCGCGGATCGGCCTTTTTCCCGGTCGACCCGGTCTCGCTTTGCGCCCAGTTCGAGAATTGGCAGGCGCTGAGGCACCCCATGCAGCCGATCTGGTCGGTGCGGATTTCCAGCGCCTTTTGCGGCGTCACAAAAACCAATGTCGAATCCGGGGTGCGCAGCGCCTCGGTAAAGCCCGCGGCCACCCATTTTTCCGCCGAGTCGCGGTCGTGCGGCGTCAGATAGACGACGCGGTTGCGGGCGCCGACCTGAAAGGCGGCGACATGCTCGCCGACCGGTTCGACCGAATAGGCCACCTGGTGGGCCGAGCGCTCCTCCAGCTCGTTCAGAAAACCGTTGCGCACCGCGGACGAATAGAACCCGGTCGGGCTGAAGCGGTTCAGGAAAACGTCGCCCTCGCCCAGGGTCAGAAGCTTGCGCTTCCACACTTCGGAGATCGGGCTCTCCTGCGTCACGAGCGGACGGGTCCCGAATTGAAATGCGATCGGGCCGAGCTCGGGGTTGTCGATCCAGTCGGTCCACTCGCGCAGGTACCACAGCCCGCCGGCCATAAAGATCGGCGTTCCCGCCAGCCCGAAATCGGCCATCATCGTGCGCAGCTCGCGCACCCTGGGGTAAGGCGGCTCGGGGTCGAGGGGGTCCTCGCTGTTGGACAGCCCGTTATGGCCGCCGGCGAGCCACGGGTCCTCGTAGACGACCCCGCCGAGCCAGTCGAAGAACTTGTGGTAGGCGCGTTTCCACAACGCGCGAAAGGCGCGCGCCGACGACACGATCGGATAGTAGTAAACCCCGTAGCGGGCGCAGATCTCGGCGATCTTGTAAGGCATGCCGGCGCCGCAGGTGACGCCGTGGATCAAGCCTTTCGCGCCTTCGAGAACACCGTGCAGGACGCGCTCGGCAGCGGCCATTTCCCACAGCACGTTCATGTGGATGCGGCCTTCGCCGCCGCCGCGCTCATAGGCGACGCGCGCCTGCTCGATGCCACCGGCGATCGCGTAGGCGACAAGCTCCTCGTGGCGCTCGCGCCGGGTGCGGCCATGATAGAGCTGCGCGATGCGCTCGCCGTCGGCGCCGTAGCTGTCGGCGTTGACCCCGGAAAAGGTGCCGACGCCGCCGGTCGCCGCCCAGGCGCCCGAGCTCTCGCCGTTCGACACCGATATGCCCTTGCCGCCTTCGACCAGCGGCAGCGCCTCGCGTCCCGAAATGACCAGCGGGTTCAGGGATTTCACAAACTGGCTCCCGGTGGCTCAATCGCCGGCGGCCCGGTCGGATCCGGAGCAGTCTCTCCCCGAGCGGCCGACAGCGCTGCAAGGATCAAATGCGGAACGTCCGAAAACACCGAGGCGACGCCCCAATCGTACAATTCGGCAGCCCGCGCCGCGTCGTTCACCGTGTAAGCAAGCACAGAATACCCCGCATTGCGGATCTCGGCCACGACCGCCGGCCGCAACAGCCGGTGGTCGGTGTTGACCGTCGCGCAGCCGAGAGTTTCGGCGCGACGCCGCCAGTCGCCGGGAACCGCGCGAAATAGCATGCCGCGGGCGATCGCCGGGGCCTGGTCGCGCGCCGCTGCCACGGCTTCGGCGGCAAAGCTCGAGATCAGCGGCCCCGGCAAATGCGCCGGCCACAATCGGGTGACCAGCTCGGCGGCGGCGGCGGCCGTGTCGGCGGCGCAGTGACGCCCGCTCTTGATTTCGATGTTGGCGCCGAGGCCGAGCTCGGCGAGCACCGCAATCGCCTCGACCAAGGTCGGCACCGGCTCGCCGGCATAAGCGGGGCCGAACCATCCCCCTGCGTCGCAGCATCGAACAGCCGAAAGCGGCATTCGGCGCACCTTGCCGCGCCCGTCGGTGGTTCGTTCGAGACGGTCGTCGTGCAGCAGGACCAGCTCGTCGTCGGCGGTCAGGCGAACGTCAAACTCGACCCACCGACAGCCCAGCCGACATGCCCGGCGCAGGCCAGCAAGCGTGTTTTCCGGCGCGCAGCCAGCGGCGCCGCGGTGCCCGATCACCGGCGGGAATTGAGGTTCCGTCCGGCGGAGGACAGTGCCGGCTGTTGCGCCCATTGGCGATGTGCCGTCCCGTAACGCGCCGAACCCGGACCAGCGCCGCCGTTCGCCGCCGCGCCCCGGCGGATCAGGATTCGGCCCGCGCCGGCTCCGGCATGCGCGCCGGCTCTGCCCGGCGGTTGCCAAGGTCCTCACCGGTCTCCTGGTCGACCTGGCGCATGCTGAGCTTGACCTTGCCGCGGTCGTCAAAGCCCAGAACCTTGACTTTGACGCTGTCGCCCATCTTGACGACATCGGCGACCTTGCCGACGCGATGCGGCGCCAGCTCGCTGATGTGCACGAGTTCGTCACGCGAGCCGAGAAAATTGACAAAGGCGCCAAAATCGACGGTCTTGACGACCTTGCCGTTGTAGATCGCGCCGAGCTCGGGTTCGGCAACGATGCCGCGAATCCAGTCGATCGCGGCCTGGGCCGCGTTGCCGTCGACCGCCGCCACCTTGATCGTGCCGTCGTCGTCGATGTCGATCTTGGCCCCGGTGGTTTCGGTGATCTCGCGGATCACCTTGCCGCCCGAGCCGATGACCTCGCGGATCTTGTCCTTGGGAATGCTGATCGTGGTGATCCGAGGGGCGTTGTCGCTGACCGTGTCGCGCGCCCCGGTCAGCGCCTTGGCCATCTCGGCCAGAATATGAGCGCGGCCGTCGCGCGCCTGGGCCAGCGCGATGCGCATGATCTCCTCGGTGATCGAGGTGATCTTGATGTCCATCTGCAGCGCGGTCACACCCCTCTCGGTGCCGGCCACCTTGAAATCCATGTCGCCGAGATGGTCCTCGTCGCCGAGGATGTCGGTCAACACCGCGAACCCCTCGGGCTCCTTGATCAATCCCATCGCGATCCCGGCAACCGAGCGCGGCAACGGCACCCCGGCATCCATCAGCGCCAGCGAGGCGCCGCACACCGAGGCCATCGATGAAGAGCCGTTCGAACTCGGTGACCTCGGAGACGACGCGGATCGTGTAGGGAAAGCTGTCTTTCGACGGCAGCAGCGGGCGCACCGCGCGCCAGGCGAGCTTGCCGTGTCCGACCTCGCGCCGGCCGGGCGAGCCCATCCGGCCCGCCTCGCCCGTCGAATAGGGCGGGAAATTGTAATGCAGCATGAAGTTTTCGCGGTACTCGCCCTCAAGCGCGTCGATCACCTGCTCGTCCTGGCCGGTGCCCAGGGTCGCCACCGCCAAGGCCTGGGTTTCGCCACGGGTGAACAGGGCTGAGCCATGCGCGCGCGGCAAGATGCCGACTTCGGCCGCGATCGGCCTGACCGAACGGGTGTCGCGCCCGTCGATGCGGCTGCCGCCGCGCAGGATCGCGCCGCGCACGATGTCCTTTTCGAGCTCCTTGAAGATTTTGAGCGCCAGCGCGCGCTCCTCGTCGTCGACGAAGAGTTCGCCGGCCAGCGCCTTGGCGGCGTCGAGCCGGTTGCTGCGATCCTGCTTGCCCTGCTCGCGATAGGCCGCATCGATCAACGGCCCGACCGTCTCGCGCAGCCGGCTCTCGACCGCGTCGTGCCCGGACGAGACCGCCGGCAGGTCCCAGGGCTCGCGCGCGCAGGTCTCGGCGAGATCGATGATCGCCTGGATCACCGGCTGAAATTCGCGATGGCCAAAGCTGACCGCGCCCAGCATCACGTCCTCGGAAAGCTCGCGCGCCTCCAATTCGACCATCAGCACGCCCTCTGCTGTGCCGGCGACGACGAGGTCGAGCTGCGAGCGCGGCAGCTCGGAGAGGGTCGGGTTCAGCACATAGGCGCCGTCGACATAAGCGACGCGCGCTCCGCCGATCGGCCCTAAAAACGGGATGCCCGAGATCGTCAGCGCCGCCGAGGCCCCGATCATCGCCACGATGTCGGGATCGTTTTCGAGATCGTGGCTCAGCACCGTGCAAACGATTTGCGTTTCGTTGCGGAACCCCGGGGCGAACAGCGGCCGCAGCGGCCGGTCGATCAGGCGCGAGACCAGGGTCTCCTTTTCCGACGGCCGACCCTCACGTTTGAAAAAGCCGCCGGGGATCTTGCCGGCGGCAAAGGTCTTCTCCTGATAGTTGACGGTCAGCGGAAAGAAATCCTGACCGGGCTTGGCGGTCTTCATCGCGACGGCGGTGCACAGCACAGTGGTCTCGCCATAGGTCGCGAGCACGGCGCCGTCGGCTTGGCGCGCGATCCTTCCGGTTTCGAGGGTCAGGCGGCGTCCGCCCCACATCAGATCTTTGCGATAAACTTGGAACATCCTTAATCATCCTTTTGGAAAAAGCGCCGCGCGGCGAGCCGTCTCGCCGCCATCGGCTGCGCCCATCCCGCATGCCGCAAGCATTGCGGCCGGCCTCGGCGACCGCGCCCGCGCTTTAGCCGATCGGCAGAACGGGTCTGGCCGGCCGGTTGGACCTGACTGGCGGGCCCGACCAATCCCGAGACCGGGTCCGTTCGCGAGGCAGGAAAACGCGGATTGCGTGCGGGCGGGTTGCTCAGCGTCAACGGCGCAGCCCCAGGCGCCCGATCAGCGTCTCGTAGCGGCTCTGGTTGGAGCGCTTGAGATAGTCCAATAACCGGCGGCGCTGGCCCACCATGACGAGCAAGCCGCGCCGCGAGTGGAAGTCCTTCTTATGGGTCCCCAAATGGTCGGTCAGGTTGCGGATGCGCTCGCTCAAGATCGCGACCTGCACTTCCGGCGAGCCGGTATCGGCCGATTTGGTGGCGTATTCGGAAATGAGCGTCTGTTTGCGCTCGGCAGTGATCGACATCGGTCGGGCCTCTTTACCAATTAATTACGCGCAACGGCCGAAGACACCCGTCCTCGACCCGTGCCAAGGCGATCAAAGCGTGGTCGTGCCACACGCTGACGACCGCGCCCGCGGCGAGCTCTGCGGCGTGAGCCTGGCACCGGCCACCCGTCGGCGACACCCGTTGGCCGCAACGCAGGCGGGCGGTCTGCTCTGCCGACAAGACCAGGGCCGGGATGCCGTCCAGCGCCGTCTCGATCGGAAGCAGATGCCCGCATGCCGCTGCAATATGTTGCCTGTCCTCTACCGATTCCAGCGGAATCGCCTGCGCTTCGGTGAAGCACCCGACCGCCAGCCGGCGCAATGCCGCGACATGCCCGAGAGTTCCGAGCGACCGCGCCAGATCGCGCGCCAGCGCCCGGATATAAGTACCCTTGCCGACGATTGCTTCGCATTCGGCGTGATCGCGGTCGGGGACGGACGCCAGGCGCAGGCTCGAGATTTCGACCGGGCGCGGTGCCAGCGCCGGGCTTTGCCCCGCGCGGGCCAGCGCGTAGGCGCGGCGACCGGCGAGCTTGATCGCGGAATACTCCGGCGGGGTCTGCATGATCGTCCCGGTAAAGCGCCGCAGCATCGCCTCGATCGCGCCCGGTTCCGGCCGCACCGGCGATTCGCCCAGGATCTCACCGTCGCTGTCGTCGCTGTCGCGGGCGATGCCCCAGCGAATGGTAAATCGATAGCGCTTCAGCCCGCCCATTGCATAGGCGACGGTCTTGGTCGCCTCGCCGAGGGCAACCGGCAGCACGCCGGTCGCGAGCGGGTCGAGGGTGCCGGCGTGACCGGCCTTGACCCCGGTCGCCCGGCGGACCCGTTCGACGACCCGATTTGAGGTGATACCCGATGGTTTGTCGACGACCAGCCAGCCGTCGAGCCTGCGACCGACAGATCCGCGACCGTCAGACCTGCGACCGTCAGCCATTATCGTCGGTCCCGCTTTGGGCGGACGGCGGCGGATTTAAGTCGCGATCCACCGCGGGCGAAGCGAGCAGGGCTGAAATGCGATCTGCCTGGTCGAAAGTCTGGTCGGGCTCGAACACCAGATTTGGCACATGACGCAGCGTCAGATCGCGAGCGACGAGACCGCGCAGAAACGCCGCGCCGCGCCGCAACCCGGCGACAACCTCTCCGGCATTTGCGCCCGCGAGCGGCATCACATAAACGGTCGCGTTGCGCAGGTCGGGGCTGATCCGGACCTCGGTGACGGTGATGTTGGCGCCGCGCAGCACCGGGTCGCGATACCCGCCATCGCGCAAAATCTGCGCCAGCAGGTGACGCAGCTCCTCGGCGACCCGGCGCTGCCGCTGACCGACGGCGCGGCCGGCCGGCTCGTCCGCGGGACGACGGCGCTCACGCCGCCTCCCGGCCACCGTAGGGTCGCGGGACCTCATCGCTCCCACTACAGGGTCCGCGCGACTTCTTCAATTTCGAAGCACTCGATCACGTCGCCGACCGCGACGTTTTCATAGTTCTCGAACGCCATGCCGCATTCATAGCCTTCCCTGACCTCGCGGACCTCGTCCTTGAAGCGCTTCAGCGTTTTCAGGCTGCCTTCGTGGATCACGACGTTGTCGCGCAAGAGGCGGACCTTGGCGCCGCGGCGCACGGTGCCGTCAGTGACCAGACAACCGGCGACCTTGCCCACTCGGGTGATGTTGAACACCTCTCGGATCGACGCGTTGCCGAGGAGCCGTTCGCGCAAGGTCGGCGCCAAGAGCCCGGAGAGCGCGCCGCGCATGTCGTCGATCAGGTTGTAGATGATCGAATAGTAACGGATCTCGACGCCGTCGCGGCGGGCGAGGTCGCGCGCCTGTGGGTTGGCGCGGACATTGAACCCGATGATCACCGCGCCCGACGCCTTGGCCAGGATCACGTCGCTCTCGGTAATCCCGCCGACCGCCGAATGCAGAACCCGGACCGACACCTCGGTCGTGGAAATCTTTTCGAGCGAGCCCACGATCGCCTCGAGCGAGCCCTGCACATCGGATTTTATCACCACCGGCAACTCGTTGGCGGTGCCGGCGGCGATCTGCGAGAACATCTGCTCGAGCGTGCCGCGTCCGCCTTGCGTAGCGACGGCGTCGCGCCGGCGGCGCTGGCGGAAATCGGCGATGTCGCGTGCCCGGCCCTCGTTTTCGGCGACGACGAAATCGTCGCCGGCGAGCGGAATGCCATTGAGGCCGAGAACCTCGATCGGGGTCGAGGGGCCGGCTTCGCTCTGGGTTTGGCCATGATCGTCGACCAGCGCCCGCACCCGGCCCCACTCGCTGCCGGCGACAAAAATATCGCCGACGCGCAACGTCCCGCGCTGAATAAGCACCGTCGCCACCGGGCCGCGACCGCGTTCGAGCTTTGCTTCGAGCACGACCCCCTCGGCAGCACGGTTCGGGTTGGCGTTGAGGTCGAGCAGCTCGGACTGCAGCAGGATCGCCTCTTCGAGCCGGTCGAGATTGGTCTTTTTCAGCGCCGACACTTCGACATCGAGGATTTCGCCGCCGAGCTCTTCGACGACGATGTCGTGCTGCAGCAGCTCCTGGCGCACCCGCTCGGGCCGCGCCTCGGGCTTGTCGATCTTATTGATGGCGACGATGATCGGCGCCTGCGCGGCTTTCGCGTGGCGGATCGCTTCGACCGTCTGCTCCATGATGCCGTCGTCGGCGGCGACCACCAGCACCACGATGTCGGTGACATTGGCGCCGCGGGCGCGCATCGCAGTAAAGGCTTGGTGACCCGGCGTGTCGATAAAGGTGATCTGTCTGCCGCTGCGCAGATTTACCCGGTAGGCGCCGATATGCTGGGTGATGCCGCCGGCCTCGCCGGCTGCGACATCGGTTTCGCGCAGCGCGTCGAGCAGCGAGGTCTTGCCGTGGTCGACATGGCCCATGACCGTGACCACCGGCGCGCGCGGCTCGAGCACGTTCTCGGCGTCTTCGGCGCCGCGCAGCCCGACCTCGACATCCGCCTCGGAGACGCGGCGCAGGCGGTGGCCGAATTCGCTTACGACCAGCTCGGCGGTGTCGGCGTCGATGACCTGGTTGATCGTCGCCATGACCCCCATGCGCATCAGCGCCTTGATCACATCGGCGCCGCGTTCGGCCATGCGGTTCGACAGTTCCTGAACCGTGATGGTCTCCGGAACGACCACGTCGCGCACGACCTTGACCGCCTCCTGCTCGCGCTGATGCAGCCGCAGGCGCTCGCGCTCCCGCGCCCGCCGCACCGAGGCGAGGCTGCGCATCCGCTCGCCTTCATCGCCGGAAAGCGCGCGGGTGACGGTGATTTTCCCGCCGCGCCGGCGCATCTCGTCGCGGCGCACCGGGGCTGCCGGCTTTTTGACCTCGGGCCGGGCGCCGCGGCGCAGGGCCGCGTTCGGCTCCTCTTCCTCTTCGACCGGAACCGCCACCTTGCCGGCGGCGGCGAGCGCGGCAACCTTGGCCGCCGCGGCTTTGCCGGCGCGCTCGGCGACCTCGCGCCGCGACTCTTCTTCCTTGCGGCGCTGCGCCTCCTCCTCGGAACGCTGGCGCGCTTGCTCGGTGGCGCGGCGGCGCGCCTCCTCTTCCTCGACCTTGAGCCGAGCCTCCTCGTCGGCGCGGCGGCGGACTTCCTCGGCGGCGCGCTGCTCTTCCTCGCGGCGGCGGTCGGCCTCGGCAATGGCGGCGCGTCGGCGCGCCTCCTCGTCGGCCTTGTGCGCGTCCTGCACGGCGCGCACGCGGCCGGCGCGCTCCTCGGCGGTCAGCGTGCGCGGGATCACCACCGGTCGACGCGCCGGCTCGGCCTGCTGCGGGCGGGCAGGCGGCGCTGCCTCACGGGCGACCGGCGCCTCTGCCTCGGGCTTGCCGAGCTCCGGCGTGCCCGGCCCGATCATACGCTTTTTGCGCACCTCGACGGTGACGGTTTTGGACCGGCCATGCGAGAAGCTTTGGCGCACCTGGCCGGTTTCCACGCCCTTGCGCAGCTCGAGCCGGCCGCCGGGGCGGGCCAGGGTCAAGGGCCGTTTTTGCTCTTGCTCAGTCGCGTCGGTCATCTCGCTCCAATACCGTCATTCTGCCGCGTCGACCCGCCGGAAAGGGTCCATCCGCTTTCCCGACCGCTGCATTCGGGCGAAAGCCGGCCAGCTTCTCCGCATCGAGCAGCAGACGCCGGCACAGCGGACCGGAGCCGAGCGATGCGTTTACCACATGTTCGCGGCCAAAGGCCGCTCCCATTTCCGCCGCCGTCAGCACGCCTGCCAACGGCAAGCCGCGCCCAAGCCCTTGCAGCTTGCGGCGCCCGCCTTCGGCGCCGTCGACCGCCGCCAGCAGCATCGCTGCCTTGCCCCCGCGCAAAGCTTCGCAGACGCGCTCGAAGCCGGCGACCGCGAGGCCTGCCCGGCGGGCCAGCCCGATCGCATCGACACACCGCTGCACCAGGAGAGCCTCGACGCGATCGGCGAGCGCAGGAGGTACCGCCACCGCCTGCTTCGCGGCGCGGGCGAAGAGCCGCTTGGCCACCGCCTGTTCCACTATATCGCGGCACGCCGTCAACCACAAACCCCGTCCGGGCAGCCGCCCGGCGAGATCGGCCACCAGTTCGCCGCCGGGACCGACGACAAAACGGATCAGAACCGATCGGTCGTGCGTCTCGCGGGTGACGAGACAGCGGCGATGCGTCCCGCTGTCGCCGGCCTCGGCCGCGATGGTCGCCGCTGCGGAAACGCCGCTGGCGCTCGTTGCGCCTACTCCTGCCCCGAGGCGGCAGCGGCTTCCGGCTGGTCCTCGAACCAGTGGGCACGGGCCTGCATGATCAAGGCATTCGCGGTTTCGAGGTCGAGGGCGACGCCGCCCTTGTCTGAAGCCGCGAGCAGCTCAAGCAGCTCGTCGCCGGCGAGGTCGGCGAAATCGTCGAGCGTCTTCACCCCTTTTTCGCCGAGCGCCACCAGCATGCCCGGGCTCAACCCGTCAAGCGCCGCCAAATCATCGGCAACACCGAGCTCGAGCCGCCGCTCTTCATATTCGCGGTCGCGTCGTTCGAGCGCGTTGCGCGCGCGAGACTGCAGCTCTTCGGCGATGTCGGCGTCGAAGCCCTCGATGTCGGCGAGGTCCTCGGTGGCGACGTAGGCGACCTCCTCGAGCGAGGCGAAGCCTTCGGTCACCAGCAGCTGCGCTATCACCTCGTCGATGTCGAGGGCGTCGATGAACAAACGGCTGCGGCTGCGGAACTCTTCGGTCCGCCGCTCCGACTCCTCGGCCTCGGTCAGGATGTCGATGTCCCACCCGGTCAGCTGCGAGCCGAGGCGCACATTCTGGCCGCGCCGTCCGATCGCCAGGCTCAGCTGATCGTCGGGCACCACCACCTCGACCCGGCGCTGCTCCTCGTCCATGACCACCTTGGCGACCTCGGCCGGGGCGAGCGCGTTGACGACAAAGGTAGCCGGGTCCGACGACCACGGAATGATGTCGATCTTTTCGCCCTGCAACTCGCCGACGACCGCCTGCACCCGGCTGCCGCGCATGCCGACGCAGGCGCCGACCGGGTCGATGCTGCTGTCGCGCGACACAACCGCGATCTTGGCGCGGCTGCCGGGATCGCGCGCCACCGCCTTGATCTCGATGATGCCGTCGTAGATCTCGGGCACTTCCTGGGCAAACAGCTTGGCCATGAATTGCGGGTGGGTGCGCGACATGAAGATCTGCGGGCCGCGCGGCTCCTGGCGCACGTCGTAGATATAGGCACGAACCCGCTCGCCCTGGCGAAAGCTCTCGCGCGGCAGCAGCTCGTCGCGGCGCGCCATCGCCTCGGCGCGGCCGAGGTCGACAACGACATTGCCGAACTCGACCCGCTTGACGAGGCCGTTGACGATCTCGCCGACCCGGTCCTTGAATTCGAGAAACTGGCGCTGCCGCTCGGCGTCGCGCACCTTTTGCACGATCACCTGCTTGGCGGTTTGCGCGGCGATGCGGCCGAAATCGATCGGCGGCAGCGGGTCGGTGATAAAGTCGCCGATCTCGGCCTCGGGATTGAGCCGCTGGGCTTGGGCGAGCGGGATCTGCGTCGCCTCGTTCTCGATCGGCTCGGCCACCTCGCGAAAGCGCAGTAGCCGGATCTCGCCGTTGCGACGGTCGATCTCGGCGCGGATGTCGTATTCCTGGCCGTATTTCGAGCGCCCGGCTTTTTGGATCGCCTGCTCCATGGCGTCGAGCACTTCGTCGCGGTCGATGCCCTTGTCGCGGGCGACCGTGTCGGCGACTTGCAGCAGCTCCGGGCGGGCGTAGGTGACGGTGCTTTCCATGGGCTTTCCGGGCGTGTGTTCGTGATTGGGTGCAGGTTGCGTCAGTGCGGGCGCGCTTGCGCGGCGGCGATCAAATCATCGGTCAAGACGAGCTTTGCCCTTGTCACCGCAGCGAGCGGCAGCCGCGCCTCCCCGGCTTCGGTGGCGAGGCGAATTCCGCCGTCGGCAACGCCGAGCAGCCGCCCACGAAACCGTTTGCGGCCGCCGACCGGCTCGCTGAGCTCAATCTTGGCTTCGAAACCGCTGAAACGGTTGTAATCCTCGGGCCGCACCAGCGGACGGTCGATGCCGGGCGAGCTCACTTCGAGAGTGTATGCCCCGGCAATCGGGTCGGCGACATCGAGCAGCGCCGACACTGCGCGGCTGATGGCCGCGCAGTCGTCGACGGTCATCGGCGCGTCGTCGCTCCGCTCGGCCATCACCTGCAATGTCGCGCGTCGGCCGCCGGTGACAACCACCCGCACAAGGCAATACCCCATCGCCGTCAGCGACGGCTCAAGCGTCTGCGCGATGCCGTTGGTGTCGACCAAATACGCGACCTCTGCTGCCAACCTCGATTGGGCCGATATGAAAAATGGGCCGTCGGCCCATCCTGCGGATGCAGTCCGGCAACGCGGACCGACTGGAATACGGGATCAATATAATTGATTTGCGCCGGCCCGCAAGGCTTGCGCTGCTGCGGCGTTCGACACCCGCCGAATTGCCAGCTCTGCAATCATCTCTTCATTTTCTTTGTCGGCCGCGGCACCCCTCCAGCTGCGCGCGCTTGACGTTCAAGACATGAACGCGGTATCATTCTGTCATCGATCCAGGGGAAATCGCGCTTGCACGCCAAAAATCGACCGGAGGCGCCCGGCATCCTGCCGCGCGCGCTTTTACGAACAGCCGCACGATGACGTCGTGGTACGCGGTTCACACCCAGCCCCATGCCGAAAGCAGGGCGTTCGACAATCTTCTGCGCCAGGGCTACCGCGCTTACCTGCCGCGCTGTCGGATCTGGGTCAGCCACGCGCGACGGCGGCAGCTGGTGTTCCGGCCGCTGTTCCCGCGCTACCTGTTCGCCGCGGTTGACGAGCCGGCGATGCGCTGGCGGCCGATCCTGTCGACTTTTGGCGTCAGCGACCTGGTCCGCGCGGGCGACCGGCCGGCGCCGGTGCCGAGCGAAATCGTCGAGGCGATCCGCGCCCGCGAGCAGGACGGAGCCTTTAACGGCCTCGATCCGCGGCGAACGTTGCAGCCGGGCGAGCTGGTGCGCGTCACCGCGGGTGCGTTTGCCGACGCCGTCGGGCAGCTCGTCGAGCTTTACGACAACGACCGGGTGGTCGTGCTGCTCGACCTGTTGGGGCGCGCTGTGCGCGCCCGGCTCGCGGGGAACATGGTCGAGGCGGCTTAGGCCGCGCCGGTCGCGTCCGGTCCGCCTGACGCCCCAAGCGGTATCGAGAGACGTGCGATGTGCGGGATCGCGGGGTTTATCGGCGCCGGCCCGGCGTCGCCGGTCGCCGAGCTCGAAGCGCTGCTGTGGCGGATGATTCTGCCACTGCGGCATCGCGGCCCCGATGACGAGGGGGTGTGGACCGACGGCACGGCGGGTCTGGCGCATTCGCGCCTGTCGATCATCGATCTGTCGTCGACCGGGCATCAGCCGATGCCGAGCGCCGACGGCAATGTGTGGATCACCTATAACGGCGAAGTCTACAATTTCGCCGAAATTCGGCGGGAGCTGGCGGCGCTCGGTTGCCGGTTTCGCGGCGGCAGCGACACCGAAATCATCGTCAACGGCTGGCAGACCTGGGGCCCGCGGCTGTTTTCGCGGATGCGCGGCATGTTCGCGCTGGCGCTGTGGGACCGCCGCGACCGCCGGCTGATCCTGGCACGCGACCGGATCGGGGAAAAACCCCTTTATTGGGCGCGTACCCGGTCGGCGCTGGTCTTCGGATCGGAAATCAAGGCGCTCCTTTCTTGGCCCGACCTGCGGCGCACCCCGGATCTGGGCGCGATCGATCATTTTCTGACCCTGCAATATGTCCCGTCTCCGCTGACGGCGTTCGCCGGCGTCAGCAAATTGCCCGCTGCCCATTACCTGACCGTCGCGGCAAATGCTGACGGCGGCCTCGGCGACCCCGAGCTGGTGCGATATTGGGAGCTGCCGTATCCGGCGCCGGGTACGCGCGGGCGCAACCCGCCCGAGCTCTGCCGCGAGCTCGTCGAACGGCTTGAGGAGGCGGTGCGGCTGCGGCTGATCTCCGACGTGCCGCTCGGCGCGTTCCTGTCGGGCGGTGTCGACTCCTCTGCCGTCGTCGCAATGATGGCGCGGGCCGGCGGCGGGCCGGTCAAGACCTTCTCGATCGGGTTTGCCGACCGCCATTACGACGAGACCCATTATGCGCGCCTGGTTGCGCACCATTTCGGCACCGAGCATCAGGAGCTGGTTGTCGAGCCCGATGCGGTCGCGGTGTTGCCGCGCCTGGTGTTGCATTACGGCGAGCCTTTCGCCGACCCGTCGGCGGTGCCGACTTGGTATGTCGCCGAGATGGCGCGGCGTCACGTCAAGGTGGTGCTGACCGGCGACGGCGGCGACGAGTGCTTTCTGGGCTACGGTCGATACCGGGCGATGCGCTGGCTGGCCGGGCTTGACCGGCTGCCACAGGCGGCAGGCAACGGTGTCGCCCGGCTGATCGCGATGGCGCCGCGCAGATTGCAGCGCCGGTTGAAGCTGCGCCAGATCTTGGGCGTGCTGACCGCGCCCTCGATGTTCCCAGCGCGCCGCTATCTCCCGACGCTCGCATTTTTTGGCGACCGCGACAGAGACGAGGGCTACGGCGAGGCGATGCGCGGCTGTCTTGCACACTCAGGCGGCGACTGGCTGGCGCCCTATTTCGGCGCGGGCATGAGCCTCGTCGCCGGCGCCAACCGGGCCGACATCCACACCTATCTGCCCGACGATTTGATGGTCAAGGTCGATGTCGCCACGATGGCGCACGGTCTGGAGGCGCGCGCTCCGTTGCTCGACCATGAGCTGCTGGAATGGGCGGCGGGATTGCCCGACACCATCAAAATGACGGGCGGCGCGCTGAAGGGGCTGTTCAAGTCGGCGATGCAGCCTTACCTGCCCCGCGCCATTCTCGACCGGCCGAAACGCGGGTTCGGCTGCCCGGTTGACCGCTGGCTTCGCGGCGAGCTCAAGGAAATGGCCTACGACATCCTGCTCTCGCAAAGCGCCCGGCAGCGCGGCCTGTTCCGGCCGGGTTATGTCCGCCGCCTGCTCGACGAGCATTGCGCGGCGCGGTTTGACCACCAGAACCGGCTGTGGGCGCTGCTGATGCTGGAATCGTGGTTCCGGATGTGGATCGACGCGCCCGCGGACGCCGCGGCGTTGCAACCCGCCGCCTAGCTTCAGCGCAGGGCGAGGAGGCAGGCGCGGGCGGCGGCGTCGAGGATCGCGTCCTTGTCGATGCCGTAGGCCCGGTAAAGGTCGGGGATGTCGCCCGACTGGCCGAAATGCTCAACCCCGAGCGGCACGAGCGGGTTCTGCTTGACCGCGCCGAGCCATGACAACGCCGCCGGATGAAAGTCGCCGACGGTCACGAGCGCCGCACCCGGCCGCAACCGCGCAAGAAGCCGCTCGGCCGTGCTCACTCGGCGTTCCGCCTGGGCGGCGCGCCAGTCGCGGTGCAGCCGGTCGGGGGAGGTGACTGCAAGCAGCCCGGCCTGCGGCGCATCCTCGGCCAGATCGTCATGCGCGGCAGCGGCCTCGGCGGCCACCGCACCGCAGTAGACGATCGCCAGATCGGCACCCGGTCCCGGTTCGCGCAGCCAGTAGCCGCCGTCGACGATCGCCTGAGTAAGGTCCGCGCCGGGCGCCCGCCGGGGCTGCTCGAGCGGCCGTGTCGACAGTCGGAAATAGACCGACTGGCCGTCCTCGCGCTGGATTTCGTCGAAGGCCCAGCGCAACAGCACCGCGAGCTCGTCGGCATAGGCCGGCTCGAAGCTGGTCAGCGCCGGCTGCGCCAGCCCGATCAGCGGCTCGGCGATCGACTGGTGGGCGCCGCCCTCCGGCGCCAGCGTGATCCCCGACGGCGTCGCCACCACGATGAAGCGCGCATCCTGGTAGCACGCGTAATTAAGGGCATCGAGCCCGCGCTTGATAAACGGGTCGTACAACGTGCCGATCGGCAGCAGGCGGGTGCCGAACAATGGCCCCGACAAGCCGAGTGCTGCAAGCAGCAGAAACAAATTGCTCTCGGCGATGCCGAGCTCGATGTGCTGGCCCTGCGGCGACATTCCCCAGCGCTGGGCCGAGACGACGTTCTCGTCGCGGAATGTGTCGGCCCGCTCGGCGCGGTCGAAGATGCCGCGCCGGTTGACCCATGGCCCGAGGTTGGTCGAAACCGTGACATCGGGCGAGGTGGTGACAATCCGCTGCGCCAGCTCGCTGTCGGCGGCGGCGATGTCGCCCAGCAGCCGGCCGAATGCCTCCTGGGTCGACTGGCGCTCGCCGCGCGGCGCCGGCAGGCTCGCGGGAACCGCCACCGCCGCCGCTTTGTGGCGGCGCGCCGCCGGCCCGGCGAGCGGCACCCCGCCGAGAAACGCCGAAAGCCGCGCCGGCGCCAGGTCGAGGCCGGCAAACCGGTCCCATTCGGCGCCGTCCGGCACATTCATGCCGCGCCGGAACGAGGCCATCTGGTCGAGGTTCATCAGCCCGGCATGGTTGTCCTTGTGGCCCGCGAAGGGCAGCCCGAACCCCTTGATCGTGTACGCGATAAAGCAGGTCGGGCGGTCGTCGGCGATGGCGTGGAAGGCGTCGAGCACCGCTTCCATGTCATGCCCGCCGAGGTTGGTCATCAATCGCTGCAATTCGCCGTCGTCGTGGTCGTCGAGGATCGCGCGGATGCCGGGATAGCGGTTGAGGTCGCGCTGGAGATGCTCGCGCCAGCCCTCGCCGCCCTTGTAGACGAGCGCCGAGTAGAGCGAGTTCGGGCAGGCGTCGATCCATTCGCGCAGCTGGTGGCCGTCGGGCCGGGCAAATGCCGCCTCCAGCAGCCGCCCGTATTTCAAAGTGACGACGCGCCACCCCATCATCTCGAACATCGCGTCGATGCGGCCGAACAAGCGGTCCGACACGACCGCGTCGAGGCTCTGGCGGTTGTAGTCGATGACCCACCACAGATTGCGGACGTCGTGCTTCCAGCCTTCGAGCAAGGCCTCGAAGATGTTGCCTTCGTCGAGCTCGGCATCGCCCGCGAGCGCGATCATGCGGCCGGGCGGCTCGTCGGTCGGGATCAGCTCCTTTAGCCGCAGGTAGTCCTGCGCGATCGAGCCGAACAACGTCATGCCGACCCCGAGCCCGACCGAGCCGGTCGAGAAATCGACGATGTCGCCGTCCTTGGTCCGCGACGGATAGGATTGCGCGCCGCCCAGCGCGCGAAACCGTTCGAGCTTGTCGCGCGACTGGTGGCCGAGCAGGTATTGGATCGCGTGAAACACCGGCGAGGCATGCGGCTTTACCGCGACGCGGTCCTGCGGCCGCAGCACGTCGAAATAGAGTGCCGTCATCAACGTCGCGACCGAGGCGCTCGACGCCTGGTGGCCGCCGACCTTCAACCCGTCGCGGTTCGGGCGCAGATGGTTGGCGTTGTGGATCATCCAGGTCGACAGCCACAGCACCTTGCGCTCGAGCGCGTTCAGGCACGCCAGCTTGTCGCCGCCAAACTCCCGCAGCCCCGCGGCCTCGCTTTCGACGACCTGCGGCATCTCAAACTCCGGCTTGGCGATCCAATAACGCCATATAGCCGATTGCGGTGAATTTTTCAGCCGTCGCGCGGTTAGCGAAAGAGAGCCACGCGAGAACCCCGATGATCAAACAGCCGCTTGCCGCCCTCTTAATCGCAACTCTCGCCGCCGGCGCGGCCGGAGAAGCGATTGCCGCCGAGAACTCGGTGGCGCCGCAAATGAACACCGGCCTCACCAACCAGCCGCCAAAGACCTCGGCGGTCAGCCCGGCCGCCGACCAGATCTCGGCCACCAACGTCGTCGGCGCCAATGTCGAAAACGCCAGCGGCGCCGTCATCGCCAAGATCACCGACCTTGTCATCGACCGGCGCAGCGACGCGGCGGCGGTGGCAATCATCGCACCCGCGGGCGGGAACTTGTTCGGTCACGGAAAAAGTGCGATCGCCTGGAGCAGCCTGCGCTACGATCCTCGGCCGACCCCCCATTTTACGACCGCGCTCGACCGGCAGGCGCTCGCGGCCGGGACCTCGCTCGTCGAGCAAGCCAAAACCGGGACCGGCTATTACGATTTGAAGACGGACCTTCTCGGCAAGCCCATCGTCGGCCCTGACGGCCAGCCGGTCGGCCACGTCCAGAATTTGGTGCTGACCTTCGGCAGCGGGCGGGTGGTCGCGCTGGTCGTCGACACCGGCGGGTTTATCAGCATGGGCGCAAAAGATCACGCGGTCGCCTGGGACGCGGCCAAGCCGCAAGCCGGCCGCAACGGCGCCACGGTGCGCATCGCGCTTTCCAAGACGCAGGTCGATGCGGCCCCGGTCACGGCGACGATCGCGCCGGCGCCGATACCGCCCAAAGCCGGCAACAACAAGGTCGAGGTCCGGCGCGATTCGACCGGCAACATCAGCGGCACCCTGATCCCCGCTCCGGCCGACCGCCGCTGACCGCGAAAAGCGGGGTGCGCGGCGGCACTTTCGAACATTTGACCCGACTGCCCGGCATGCCTACATAGACGACCCTAATGGCCGGGATCGATCCGGCGAGCCTGGGAGCGGCGAGAGCATGTCCGAGCACGTAAGCGAGGCCGAGGTAAAACGCGTCATCCTGACCGAGAGCGCAACCCGGCGGATCGCGGCGCTCAAGACGCACGAGCAGGCC
This sequence comes from uncultured Alphaproteobacteria bacterium, assembly GCA_963712825.1. Lineage (GTDB taxonomy): Bacteria > Pseudomonadota > Alphaproteobacteria > ATCC43930 > CGMCC-115725 > AP-15. The sequence goes on along the minus strand of CAVQJP010000015.1, from coordinate 103,201 downwards.
GACAACGCATTTCTACGGATCGCGGTCTCGGGCGGTGGCTGCTCCGGATTCCAATACGGCTTTACCTTTGACGACCAGCGCAACGAAGACGATGTCGTTTTCGAGCGCGATGGTGTCGCCGTTATCGTCGACGAGGTTTCGCTGGACCTGCTCGACGGCGCCGAAATCGATTTTGTCGAAGACCTGATGGGGGCCGCGTTCCAGATCCGCAACCCCAACGCGGCGTCCTCCTGCGGCTGCGGCAATTCGTTTTCGATCGCCTGACCCGGCGCTGCGGCGGCGCCGGTGAAGATCGCGAGCTGGAACGTCAACTCGGTCAAGGTCAGGCTGCCGCTGGTGCTCGCCTTTCTGCAGGAGGCGCAGCCCGACGTGCTGTGCCTGCAGGAGACCAAGTGCCCGGCGGCGGATTTCCCGCGCCTCGAAATCGAAGCGCTCGGCTATCGCGTCGAGACGATCGGCCAGCGCGCCTACAACGGCGTTGCGCTGGTGTCGAAGCGCCCGGCCGACGACCTCGTGGCCGGACTGCCCAGCATGCCGGAGGACGAGCAGGCGCGCTATCTCGAAGCCTCGTTCGGGCAGGTGCGGGTCGCCTCGATCTACCTGCCGAACGGCAATCCCGTCGGGACCGACAAATTTACCTACAAGCTCGCCTGGATGGAGCAACTGGTATGCCATGCCCGCGACCTGTTGCGGCGGGAAATCCCGTTTGTCTTAGCCGGCGACTACAACATCTGCCCAGCCGACGAGGACGTCTACGACCCGGTGGCGTTTCGCGACGACGCGCTGTGCCGCGGGGCGTCGCGCGCGCGGTTCCGGTCGCTGATGTATCTCGGGCTGACCGACGCCTACCGCGTCTTTCACCGCGAACCGCACCGCTACACGTTCTGGGACTATCAGGCCGGTCGCTGGAACCGCGACGAGGGGCTGCGGATCGACCACCTGCTGCTGTCGCCGCATGCTGCCGACCGCGTCGCCGCGTGTGACATCGACAAAAAACCGCGCGCCAAGGACCGCGCCTCCGACCACACCCCGATCTGGTGCGAGCTCGCGGCCTGAGCGCCGGCGGGTAGGGCGATCCCCTCCCACGGTCCTCCGGTTGAGCCGCAGCGCCGCTTATCCTTTCTGCGGTTCGGAGTCCGGCGGATAGGTGTGGCGGCCGCCGCTGCTGTCCTCAACCGTCCATCCGCCCGAGGCGCCGTCCGCGTCGATCGCACAGCGGCCGATCGGCACCTTACCGTGGCCGCCGGGGATGTCGAGCACGTAGGTCGGCTGGCACAACCCCGACACCCGGCCGCGCAACGAGCGCACCAGAGCCTGTCCGGTGGCGATGCCGGTGCGGAAATGCGCGGTGCCGGGCGCCAAGTCGGCATGGTGCAGGTAATAGGGCTTGACCCGCATCGCCACGAGGCCGCGCAACAATGCCTCCAGCACCGCCGCGTCGTCGTTGACGCCGCGCAGCAGCACGGTTTGCGACAGGACCGGGATGCCGGCGCGGGTGAGACGGGTAACGGCCGCCTTCGCTTCCGGGGTCAGCTCGCGCGGATGATTGGCGTGAACGACGACCCAGAGCGCTTTTTCAGCCGCGAGGGCCGCGATCAGCGCATCGGTGACGCGGCTCGGGTCGACGATCGGGACGCGGGTGTGAAAGCGGATCACGCCGAGATGCGGGATCGCCTCGAGCCGGCGCACGATCGCGGCGATGCGGCGCGGCGCCAGCACAAACGGGTCGCCGCCGGTGACGACGACCTCCCAGATCTCGGGCCGCCAGCGGATGTAGTCATAGGCGCGCCGCAGCGCCGCCGGGTCCAGCATGGCCGGCCTTTTGCCGACGACCTCGCGGCGAAAGCAGAAGCGGCAATAGACCGGGCATATCAGGGTCGGTTTCAGCAACACGCGGTCGGGATAGCGGTGCACGATGCCCGGCACCGGCGACCAGCGTTCGTCGCCGATCGGGTCGGGCATCTCCTCGGCGGCGGTCTCAAGCTCCGCGGCGCTCGGCACGAATTGCGCCGCGATCGGGTCGTTCGGATCGCCCGGCTCGATCAGCGCCGCCATATCCTCGGTGACCGCGACCGAGAACCGCTCCGCCACCCGCCGGATCTCGTCGCGCCGCTCCTGCTCCATGAGACCACAAAGATTTTCGGGAGTAAGGGCCACGGACGCCTTTCAAAGAAGTTATTTGGCGGAAGACGGTCTCAGGGTAAACGTCTTCATCGCCTTAAATGGCGGTTGTGCCGCAGCGTATCAATTCGCCTTTTGAACCGCTGCCCCGGCAAACCCTCCGACACACCCTCGTATTGAATCTCGCGATATCTATATAGACAATTGCATATGCATGTCTGATGGTGTCGAAACTGGTATTCGCCACGGATGATGCCCCGGCGTGGAAAAGCGGGTGAGGGCGCGGCGGAGGACAGAATGACTCTCGCGAACCACGTGGAACAAAGGTTCCAATCGAGAGAAAAGCTGCATGGCGGCCTTCGAATGGGATCACGACAAAAACACCCGGAATATAGCTAAACATGGGATCGATTTCACAACTGCATCCCTGATCTGGCGAGGCCCAATTTACGAGCGTGTCGATGATCGTCGCGTTTATGGAGAAACCCGGCTCCAGGCTTTCGGACTCGTCGAGGATCGCGTTCTCACCGTCGTCTTCACATGGCGCGGCGCCGTTCGCCGGCTGATCTCGGCCAGAAGGGCCAATTTCCGTGAAAAAACATTCTTCGAAACAGAAATCAGTCGAAGCAGATCGCCTCCGGACTGATTGGGCGCGCGTAGACGCCTTGACCGATGCAGAAATTGAAGCGTCTGTTCGCGACGATCCCGACGCGCCGCCGCTTGTCGATGAGGATTGGTTCGCCTCGGCGACGCTGGTGATGCCCGCCGCGAAGGAGCAGATCAGCATCCGGCTCGACCGCGACGTGCTGGAGCACTTCCGGCGATACCCACGCTATCAGACGCGGATCAACGCGATCCTGCGCGCGGCGATGGAGCACGAAAAGAAGACCGGTTGAGCCGCGCGACGCTCCCGGATTCAGACCGCCGCGATCCGTTCATAAGCCGCTTTGAGGCGGTCGCGGTCGCGGCTGGCGTCGGCTTCGCGCCCGCGCTGGTCTTCGACCACCTCGGGTTTTGCCTTGGCAAGGAATTGCGGGTTGCCGAGCTTGGCCGCGATCTTGGCGATCTCACCGTCGAGCCGGCCGATCTCCTTGACAAGCCGCGCCTTCTCGCGCCCGAGGTCGACGATTTCGCCGAGCGGCAGGATCAGGGTGGCGCCCTCGACCACGATTTGAACAGCGCCCGCGGGCAGGCTCGCCGCCGGGTCGATCCGCTCGACCCGTGCCAGGCGGACGAAATGGTCGCGGTGGCGCGCCAGCCGTTGGGTTGCGGCCGGATCGGCGTCTCTGACCAGCAGCGGCGCGCGCGCCGCCGGCGGCACGTTCATTTCGGCGCGGGCAGTGCGGATCGCCGAGATCGCCGTCACCACCCACTCCATTTCGGTGGCGGCCGCGCGGTCAATCTGGCCGGCAAATTCCGGCCACGGCGCCGAGATCAGCATGCCGGCCGTCTCGCCGGCGAGATTCCGCCACAGCTCCTCGGTGAGGAACGGCATGACCGGGTGCAGCAGGTGCAATATCCGGCCGAGGATCCAGCCGGTAATGGCCTGCGTCTCGCGGCGCGCCCGGTCGTCGTCGTCCTGCAGGATCGGCTTGGTGAATTCGATGTACCAGTCGCAGAACGTGCCCCACACGAACTGGTAGAGGCGCGCCGCCGCCTCGTCGAACCGGTAGGCGTCGAGCGAGGCGGTCACCGCGGCGGCGCAGTCGGCCGCCGCCGCCGCGATCCAGCGGTTGACGGTCAGCAGCGCCGCCGCCGGCGAGAAATCATCAGAGAGGGAACAGCCGTTGATCTGCGCATAGCGTGCGGCGTTCCACAGCTTGGTCGCGAAGTTGCGGTAGCCCTCGACCCGGCTCTCGGCGAGCTTGATGTCGCGGCCCGGTGCCGCCAGTGCCGACAACGTAAAGCGCAATGCGTCGCAGCCGTAGCGGTCGATCACCTCCAGCGGGTCGATGATGTTGCCGCGCGACTTCGACATTTTCTGGCCGCGCTCGTCGCGCACCAGCGCATGGATGTAGACGGTGTGGAACGGCACGTCGCCCATGAAGTGCAGCCCCATCATCATCATCCGGGCGACCCAGAAAAAGATGATGTCGAACCCGGTAACCAGCACGTCGCCGGGATAGTAGCAGGCGAGCTCACGCGTCTCTTCGGGCCAGCCGAGCGTCGAAAACGGCCACAGCGCCGACGAAAACCAAGTGTCGAGCACGTCGTCGTCGCGCCGCAGCTCGACCTCACGGCCATATTTCGCGGCGGCCTCGGCGAGCGCTTCGGTCTCGCTTTCGGCGACAAAAACCGCGCCGTCCGGCCCGTACCAAGCCGGGATTCGGTGTCCCCACCACAATTGGCGCGAGATGCACCAGGGCTGGATGTTGCGCAGCCACTCGAAAAACGTGTTTTCCCATTGCCGCGGCACAAAGCGTGTGCGGCCGTCCTCGACCGCAGCGATCGCCGGCGCCCCCAACACGCCGGCGTCACAGAACCACTGATCGGTCAACCATGGCTCGATGACGATACCGGAGCGATCGTGATGCGGGACCATCAGCGTGTGGTCCTCGACCTTGTCGAGAAACCCCGCGGCGTTGAGATCGGCCACCACCCTCGCGCGCGCCGCGAACCGGTCGAGCCCGCGATAGGGTTCCGGCACAGCGTCGTTGAGCCGCGCGTCGGCGTCGAAGATGTTGAGCAGGGCCAGCCCGTGCCGGCGACCGACCTCGAAATCGTTGAAATCGTGCGCCGGGGTGATCTTGACCGCACCACTGCCGGTTTCCGGGTCGGCGTATTCGTCGGCGACGATCGGGATCAGCCGGCCGACCAGCGGCAGCCGAACGTGCTTGCCGACGAGGTCGGCAAAACGCGCGTCGTCCGGGTGGACCGCGACGCCGGTGTCGCCGAGCATGGTCTCGGGCCGCGTCGTCGCGACCGTGATAAAGCGGCCGGGAAGCTCCGCCACCGGATAGCGGAAATGCCACAGGGAACCCTTGGTCTCGCGGCTCTCGACCTCGAGATCGGAGATGACCGTGTGCATCTCCGGGTCCCAGTTGACGAGCCGCTTGTCGCGGTAAACCAGCCCCTCGCGATAGAGCGTCACAAAGACGCGGCGGACCGCGGCGGCGAGCCCCGGATCCAGCGTGAACCGCTCGCGCCGCCAATCGGGAGAAGCGCCAAGGCGGCGCAGCTGGCGGGTGATCGTCCCGCCCGACTGCTCCTTCCACTGCCAGGCGCGCTCGACAAAGCGCTCGCGCCCGAGATCGCGCTTGTTCGTGCCCTCCTCGGCGAGCTGGCCGGCGACGACGATCTCGGTGGCGATCCCGGCATGGTCGGTGCCCGGCTGCCACAGCACGTCGCGGCCGCGCATACGCTGATAGCGGACCAGCACATCCTGCAAGGTAAAGGTCAGCGCGTGCCCCATATGCAGGCTGCCCGTCACATTGGGCGGCGGCATCATGATCGTGTAGGGCGTCCGGTTGCCGTCGGGATCGGCGGCAAATGCACCTAAATCCTCCCACCGCGGATACCAGCGGGCCTCCACCTCGGATGGCTGAAACGTCTTGTCGAGCATTCCGGAACCGTCTTCGACTGAGCAAGCGGGTATTAGACACCCGGGTTGCGAACCGCGCGCCCGAAATTTATCACGGACGATCGGGCCGCCCGCTCAAGGCGCGGTCTAGCGCAACCCGGCGTCGCGCACGACGCGCTGGATCTCCTCGCGCACCAGCCGCTCGACGATTGCGGGAAGATGCTCCTCGAGCCACGCCCGCAGCAGCGGGTGCAGCGTGTCCCGAACGATCTGCTCGAGGGTGCGCTCGGCGCCGCCGAGCAACGGTCCGGGGTCGGCGCGGCGCTCCCGCGGCACCATGCCGAGCCGGCTAAACGCTGCAACCGCCGCATCGGACGCCGCCGCCGACAGCATCGGGTCGCGCGCCGGGTCCGGGGTCGTGGCCGCCGTCTCGGGGGCGACATTCGATACCGCGGCTTCGTCCTCTCGCCCCACGATCGCCGAGGGCTGGGGCAACGGCTCGGCGCCGGACGGTGCGGCGCCAGCCAGTTTCCTGACCGAGCCGTCTGCCTCGATCACGTCGGTCAGCTCGAGAATTTCGCTGTTGCTGCCCGCAGCCCGCGGCGAAGGGTGCGGGGTGCGGCTGTCCTCGTCGATGATGCGGCTGATCGACGCGATGATCTCCTCCATCGAGGAGTCCGGCAATCCCGCTTTCGACTTTGGCGAGTTCTCTTTGTGCTGATCTTCGGGCATGGCGGCGACCGGGCAAAGATTACAAACATCCCCTAGCTAAGCGGCAGGCGCGCGCGATTCCAGCCGGCTCCTCGGTCATTCTTTCAGGCCGCCGGCGAAACCGGCCCATTTGTCTTTGACCTGCTTAAAGTGTCGCTCCATGTCGTAAAGCTGCACCGGCAGGTGCAGGTCGGCCGCAATCAGCCGGCCGGTCGCGGCGGTGACGTTGTATTCGGCCACCGCCGCGTCGTGCTCGGCGGTGATCAGCTGGGACTGGGTCGTCAGCAGCATCTGGTTTTGGATCAACACGTCGAGGGTGGTGGCGGTGCCGACCAACGCCTCCTGCTGGGTGCCTTCGAGAGCGATCTGCGCCGCCCGTACCGCCGCGGCGAAGGACGTAATGCCGGCGCGCGCCGCCTTCAGCGCTTCCCAGGAATCGGTCGCCGTCTGCACCGCGGCGCGGCGCGCGTCGTCGACTTGGCTCAGCCGCTGGCCGACGGTCTGCTCCGCCTGCCGGGTCTGCGAGTAAACCGCACCGCCTTCGTACAGCGACCAGGTCATTTGCGCGACGATCGTGGCCGTGCTTTCCACCGCGCTGCTCAACGTGATCGACGGCGAAAGCGCGCGGCTCAGGCTCCCGACCAGCGAAATCTGCGGCAGCAGCTGACTGCGCACGACATCGATGTTGTCGCGTGCCGCAAGCTGGGCGAAGTTCGCCGAGATCACGTTGAAGTTGTTGTTTGCCGCCAAACTTTGCGCTTCTTCGCGGGTCGCCGGCAAGGTCGGGCGCTCGCGCGGCAACAGCAGAATCCCGGGAGGGCGGCCCGTCGCGCGAACATATTCGGCGCGGCTTATCTGAAGGTTCCCATCCGCCGTGGTCAATTGCCCGACGGCCTGCGCCAGCGACGACTCGGCCTGGGCAACGTCGGTGCGGGTCACCTCGCCGACGCGGAACCGGTCCTGGGTCGCTTCGAGCTGCTTTTGCAGAACCTGAACATTGTTCCGGTTGACTTCGAGCAGTGCCTGGTCGCGCACCACATCGAGATAGGCCTGCGCCACCGCCTGGAGTACCGAGGTTTCGATCGCCAGGGTCTGGGCCCGCGTCAACTCGACCGAGTTGAGAGCCTGCCGCGTCTGCGCCACTGTGCGGCCGCCGCTGTACACCGGTTGGGTCGCCTGCAGATTGAGGTTGTTTTGGTAAAAGGTCAGATATCGGGTGGCTATCGGCGCCTGGGCAAAACTGCCGCGGGCGCCGCCGACCTGGCCGGTGAAGTTGACCGTCGGCCGCCAGCCCGACAGCGCTTGCGGCACCTCTTCGTCGGTAGCCCGCAACAACGCACGCTGCGCCAACAGCTGTGGGTTGCTGTTGTAGGCCTCGGCCAAGGCCTGGGTCAGCGTCTGCGCCGATGCCGCGGGCATGCCCGCGGCGAGCAGACCGGCGATTCCGGCGCAGCCGACCAAGGCAGGGAGTACCTGGCGCCGACGCGCGCGCGCAGGGGTTTTGTCCAGCCGCCGCTTCCTCGTGATTCCCACCGCTCGGATCATCGCCAACTCTGAGGCTGTCAAGCCGATCTGCAACTCAGAATACAAACGCCCGCTTCGGCGCCAAACCCGGCAGCAGCGGGGTTGCCGCGTCGAACATAACGCGCCGCGCGATCACTCCGCCAGTGCGTGTCGCAATGGTGGCGCGGCCGACGCCGCCGCCATCCGCTTTTACGACGGCAACGAGCCGGCCATCCTCAGCGAGCTGGACGACAATCTCGTTCGGCAGTTCCGCTACCGCGCCCGCAAACATCACGACGTCATAAGGCGCGCGCGCTCGACAGCCTTCGCGAAGCGGCCCTTCGACGACGCTGACCGAAGCGATGCCCTCCTCGACCAACGCGGCATGGGCGGGCCGGGCGAGCTGCGCATCCTCTTCGAGCGCGACAACGGTGCGCGTCAGCAGGCTCAGCACAGCCGCCTCGTACCCGGTTCCGGCGCCGACGACGAGCGCGTTGTCGAGACGCGCCGGCATGGCTGCCTGGGTCAGCCGCGCCGCCACCATCGGCTGCATCAGACAGCGTCCGCGGCCGAGCGGCAAATCCTCGTCGACATAAGCCACCGAGCGCAGCTGCTCGGGCACAAACAGCTCTCGCCGGATCCGGGCAAAGGCGTTGAGCACGCGGTCGTCGGTGACTTTGTTGGGGTGGAGCTGGCTCGCGATCATGTGGGCGCGAGCCGCTTCGAACACGGACATTTTGTCTCCGCCGGCGAGTATCGGACGGCGTTATAGCGGTGCGGTCGAACCAGCACAATCGAACGACGCGCCGCGGGTCAGCATGGCAGCCGTTCCACCGGCTGGTTCGCGTCGAGCCGGGCGAGCAGTTGCGCCGCGGTCAAGCCGAGGACCGGGTGGCGCCATCCGGGTGCGGTCTCGGCCAAGGGCGCCAGCACGAAACGGCGCTGGTGCAGCCGCGGATGAGGCAAGATCAGGTCCGGCGACTGGACGCGTTCGCCGCGGTAGTCGAGCAGGTCGAGATCGAGCACCCGCGCTGCGTTGGGCACGCCGCGGACCCGGCCGAAGCATGTCTCGATCGCCTGCATCAGCCCGAGCAGGTCCGGTGGCGCGAGGGTGGTCGCCAAGGCCGCGACGGCATTGACAAACCACGGCTGGTCCGACGCCGGCACCGGTGCGCTGCGGTACCATCCCGAGCGCGCGCGGACGGCGACACCGTTGCCTTCGAGCACCGCGAGAGCAGCGGCCAGGGTCTCGCGCGGCGTCCCCCAGCGCGGGCTGTCGAGATTGGCCCCGAGCCCGATCAGGATCGGCGGCGCCAAGCGCTCCGGGGTCAGCCGAGCAGAGCGCGGGCGATCGTTTCCCATTCTTCCTTCAGCGGCGCCGTTGGCATCGGCCGGCCGGCACGCCCATACCAGCCGCCGGCGTTGCGCATGTCGCCCTCGACCCGGTGAAGATAGGCATGCGCCCACGCACCTTCGGCGTCGCCCTGCTGCTGCGCCGATTTGTGGGCCTGGTGCCAGTCGCCCTTGGCTTCCCACCACAATGCCTGCAGCGCCATGCCCAATTCCGGCGGCGGGGCGTCCTGCGCGATCAATTCGCGGTAAGTCTCAAAATCCATCGGGGGTCCTCCTCTCGACAATCGCTCCGCAGCATAGCGCATGGACGGGTTCGCGCGTCAGTCCACCAGCGGCGGCGCTTGGGCCGAGGGCGGTGCGTGCGTCTTCAGCCAGTCGATGATCGGCGGCCATGGGCCGAGCGCGTGCTGCCGCGCAGAAAACGGGCCAAGCAGTGGTGGGAAAGCCGCATCGGCCGGCTTCAGCCAGCGGTTCGGATAATCCCTTTCGAGCGGCGCCTTGTGCGGCCGCCGCTGCTGATTGACGTAGGCGGCAACGTCATAGGCGTCCTCGGGGCTGAGGAGCGGATCGGCGAAAGTGACGCCTTGCGGCATGTTGGCGTGGACAAACCAGGCTGCGGTGATGTTGCGCGCCATTCCGGCGCCGTCATTGTAGCTGTCGGCTCCCCACAGCGGCAGGAAAGAATAGCGTCTTTGATGGCGACGCTGCTCGGCCTGCGAATAGCGGACCCCGGCCCCATCCGGCCCGTGGCAGGCGGAGCATATGTTGCGATAGACCGCCTGGCCGTGAACCGGGTCCGCGGCGCGCTGCGGCAGCGGCAGCTTCGGAACCGCGCGCCCGGCCGCCGCCGGCTCGGCTCCGATGAACTTCAGGTAAGCGAGAATCGCTGCCATTTCCGGACCCTGTTCCGGCAACGGACGGCCGTTCATGCTGCGCTCCATGCAGTCGTTGACCCGCGCCGCCAAGCTCTGGACCTTGCCCAGCCGGGCGCTGAAGGCAGGATAAGCTCCCCACACTCCGACCAACGGCAACGCGAACCGCTGCGTGCCGGACCTCAGATGGCAGCTCTGGCAATCGAGACCGTTGCCGGTGAAGCGGCTGCTCGGCGGGGCATCCGGGCCGAGCAGCACCGAGGTGTGGTCGATCAAGTCGCGTCCCCAGCGCACTTGGCGCCCCGACGCGTCGTCCGGCAGAGCATCGGGATCGGGCACCTGCCAGGGCGCCGCCGCATCGGGGCGCGGCTCCGCCGCGGGTTGCCCGTGCACGACGGCGCTCGGCGCCCAGCTCACGACTGCGAGCAGAAACAAGCGAGCGAAGGCAAAATGGCTGCGGCGCATCGGGTTGCTCGCGTGCTGGGCCATTGCGGCTTTTCAGAACAACAGCCGGTCAGGACAACAGCCGGTCGACACGGTCCCGCAACCGGTACCAGCTCCCAACCGCCGGCAAAAACCACGGGTCGCCCGAATAGAGCCGGTGGCCGGGAAAGTCTACGGCGTCAAAGCTGCAGCGGTAATTCGCGGCGCCGGCAATCTTGCGCGCGGTCTGCCAGCCGAGATAGGTCATCATCGCAACCCCGCTGCCGTTGCAGCCGAGACAGAAATGCAGCCCGTCCTGTTGTCCCATATGCGGCAACGCGTCGAGGGTGAAGGCGGTGTTGCCGGTCCAGGCATGGGTCACCCTGATGCCATGCAATTGCGGGAACCGCGCGGTCATCTGGCGGTGCAGGACCGGGGCGCTGACCGCCGCGCCGACCTGAGTGAAGCGGGCGCGGCCGCCAAAGATCATCCGCCGGCCATCGGGCGACATCCGGTAATAGCACAGGACGCGCCGGGTGTCGGACAGAGTGCGGCCGCGCGGGATCAGCGCGCGGGCGAGGTCGACGGGCAATTCCTCGGTGGCGATGATGTGGCTCGCGATCGGCACGACGCGGCGGCGCAGGGCCGGGGTCAAGCCCCCGGTATAGCCGTTCGTCGCGATGACGACCTCGCCCGCCGTCACCGCGCCGCGGCCGGTATCAACACGCCAGCCGCTGCCCGTGGGCGTGATCCGTCCGACCGCGGCCTTGGCGCAGACCGCGACACCGCGCCCGCGGCAGGCTTCGAGCAGCCCCTTGTAGTAAAGCGCCGGGTGCAGTTTCCCGGAGCGCTCGACCACCATGCCGCCATGATAATAGTCGCTGGCGATCTCGTCGCGCTGGCGTGCGCGCGGCAGCATGTAGGCGCCCGACCGTGCGGCGCCGTTCAGCATGTCGAGCCGCCGCTGCTGCGCCTCAAAATGCTTCGGCGTCCAGGCTCCGACAAACCGGCCCGGCTTTTCCCAACCGCAGTCGATCCCCTCTTCGCCGATCAGCCGGTCGATCAGCGAAAACGCGTCGCCGGCATCGGAGAGCATGCGCTCCGTCCGGCCGCGGTCGACCGCCGACGTCTTGCCGGTAAAGCTTTTCCCGATGTTGACGCCGCCGCTGACCGCGCCGCCATTGCGGGTGCTGGCCCCAAAGCCAAGCTCCTCGGCTTCGAGGACGACCGCTTCGATGCCGTGCTTGGCCAGTTCCAGCGCCGCCGACAACCCGGCGTAGCCGCCGCCGACGATCGCCACCTGCACCTCCTTCGGCACCTCGACAAGCTCGCCTGCGCTCGGCCGGTACGCCTCCCACCAATAGGGCTCGGGTCTGAAATCCCGGTGCAGGATGTCGGGGTTAAGCATTGCGGCAGTTTACCACCGCCACCCTGCCGAGGCGAAACCGCCGCGTTCATATCGCGGTAATTCCTCTCGGTGCATTATTTCGGCGTCTCTACCGGGGAGCACGTTGCATGATGCGCGACACGAATTATGCCGCAATCGACAGACAATTTTCGATAAACCGCCGACTGTTCTGCAAACCCATCCAAGCTTTTCGAGCCGCCAGGGTTCTTCACAGATCGCGAACGGTCGCACGCGGCATGTGGCTTGTCATGCTGGCGATCGGGTTGTTGACCGGGGGTCATCGGGTCGCTGCCGAGGATGCGCAGAACCCTCGGATCGTACATCTGAGCGGCGCCGGTCCCGATGTCGAAGCCGACCTGTCGCTGATCTGCCCCGAAGGCCGGTGGTCCGCACCGCGGTTTCAAAACCGACGGACCGGCAGGATGTTCCCGATCGAGGATCCGCGCCTACGGGCGATCGCCGAGATAGCGTGCGAGCCGGACCTCCAGGCGGCACCGAGCAGCGCGGTCAGCATCGTCAACGACACCGGCGCTACGATTTATGTCGGCTTTGCGCCGCAGGCCGGTTCCGCGATCACCTGGGGTGCGGGTTGCGCCAAGACCGCGACCAATTCGACGGTGGTCGTCGCCAAGAACACCGCATGCGCGGCAACCGTCACCGATTCGGACGCCAACCCCGGTTCGCGTTTTTGCGCGGCAAAGTCGCTCGATCCCACGGGTATTCTCAATTGCTGGCGAGCGCAGTCGAACCTCCCGCACAACACGATCATTGAACCTAATTTCATACCCAATTGTACTTTCGGCAAGGTGACGTATCCGAGCTGCATCTTTTACGACGTCAGCGTAATTCCACAAAATTGCACCGACAGCCTGTTCAACGCCGCCAACAGCTACTGCAAGGGCACGGGCGGCGCGTCCTACAATTTGCCGGTCAAGGTTTCGTGCCCCGGCGAGCCGACCTTTACCTGCCGGGGCCCGGTCGCGACGAGCGGCATCTACGCCGCGACGGGCTATCCTTCGATGTGCGGAACCCCGACCGCGTCCTGCATCGGCAACAGCCAGAGCTGCGTGAACGGCTATTTTTCGCCGACCAACAACAATCCAAGCCATCAGCCCGGCGCCTATTGCTTTGGGACCTTGACGATGACCTTTTTGGCCGGACAATAGCGACGACCGGCGAAGCAGCGGAGGCTACGGATAATGCGCCCGCCTGTGCTTTGGGTCGTCCCAAGTCGCAGCCATGCGGGGCGCGGCGGCAAGGGCTGTCAATGTGGCATGACGAACAAGTTGAGTAACGCATTAGGATGCCTCGTTGCCGGGCACGACCGAGGAGCGAGACATCATGCCGACGCCAGCCGCACCGCATTCAAATGGCCGTCAACAAGCGGCTGGACTTTATCGGGAGCTCGAGGACCGCCTCCTCGCCCGCGACCAGATCGGCGGCAGCCGGGTCTATTACGAATTGCTGCGGCGCGGCCGGCCCTTGCCCGAGATCATGGCTGAGGCGGTGCGAATCCACGCGCCCTATACCCACGTGCCCTACCATCAGCGCATCGACGACGGCTTCCCGAATTTCGTCAACAACGACCATTGCCTGCTGTCGGCGCGCGCCGCGGTTAACCTGCAGACGATGCTCCCGGAAAAGCTCGCGGCGCTGCCGCTGGCGCAAACGATCTGGTACATCCCGTCGGGGCTCGACATCTGGAACCAGAAGATTCTGAAGGCTCCCGGCCACTATGCGACCCGCGGCTACAAAATGCCGAACACAACGCCGCCGGCCCCGGTCGTCTACTGGCAGGACCAGGAGCCGCTGAAAGAAACCGGCCCGCTCACCGAACGCCTCAACAACTGGCTGACTCTGGTCGAACGCGGCCAGGTCATCGACGCCTACCGCGTCTTTCTCGGTCTGATGGAAGAGACCGAGCGCCGCAAGGAAGTATTGGCGCAGCTGGTGTTTGCCGGGCTGATCGACGTCCAGGACCGGATGCTCTACAACCGCTCCTACACGACCGGGCACAAGGCCTACCGCGCCCGTTCGGTCGTCGAGATCGGCAATGCGATCGGCTGGGACAACGCGCATGACGTGATCTATGCCGGCGCGCTCGACATCGCGGTCGGGCCGCGGTGGCATTCGGTCTACGAGATGGCGTGCAACATCGTCACGATGTTTATCGAGGGGGCCGAGGTCCACGCCGTGCCGCAAGGCGGCACCACCGAGCGCGAGCGCGCGCTCCTCGGCAACACCGGGCCGCTCGGCGAGGCCGAAACCGAGGCGCTTGTCGACGCGCTGCTCCGCCAGCACGAGCCGGCCTATGTCGAACAGATCAGCAAGCTGCTGCTCGGCGGCGCCGCGCCCCGCCGGATCGTCGACGCCATCCAGCTGGCGGCGGCCCAGGTGGTGCTCGAGACCGACGGTCCGAACGCATTCTCGATGCCGCAGCACACCTACGAATATTGCAACACGCTCGGTTGGTTCTACGACAATTTCGAGCATCCGCAGCGCTTGAAGCTGCTCTATGTCGCGGGCTCCATGGTCAACCAGGCGGCGTGGAACCAGAAGCATATGGGCTGGGCCAAATCAGCGCCGATCGGCGCCCCCGGCAACGCCGGGCGGATGAGCGGCGCCCAGATCATCGGCCGGGTCGAAGAGTTGTTGGCCGCCCTCGACACCGCGCAGTCGGTGGCGTGGACCAAGGCCTATCTCGACAGCGGCGAAGACCGCGCACCCTTGGTTCAGCGGATGGCGTTGATGGCAGCGCGCTTTGGCAACGACCCGCACAACCAGGAAATCCCGCAATGCCTGTTGCAGGATTACGGCAAGAATCAATGCGCCGACCGCGGGCGGCTGCTGCTCGCCTGCGCGCATATCTCCGCCGGCCACCGTAAATACGGCGACACCTTTGAAGCCGCCCGCCGCTTTGGCGAAGCGATGGGCCACGCCGAGCTGCACTGACGCATCGGCCCGCGGCGGGATCGTCTGCTGCTCGCGGTCCCGCCCGGCCGACCGGGCGCGCGCCGACAGGCTCCCCTTGCGAGAGCAGCGGAAATCCCGGTTGACACCCTGACCGAGCGGGCGCGCTCTATCCCGCTCAAAGCGGGAGCAAACGCACATGTCGATCACGGAACTGCCGTTCGGAAACACCACCGAAGCGGAATGGCGCACCCGGGTCGATCTTGCCGCCTGCTATCGGCTGGTCGACCTGTTCGGGTGGTCGGACCTGATCAACACGCGCATCACCGCGCGCGTGCCAGGGGAGCCCGACCGTTTTCTGATCAATCGTTACGGTCTGCTGTACGACGAGATGACCGCGTCGTCGCTGGTCAAGATCGACGCCGACGGCAACAGGGTCGAGCCCTCGGACGGCGAGATCAACAGCGGCGGTTTCGCTATCCCCGCCGCGGTCCACAGGGCCCGCCCGGAGATCGCTTGCGTGCTCCACACCCATTCGATCGCCGGCTGCGCCGTGTCGATGCAAGAGGACGGTCTGCTGCCGCTTAACCAGCACGCGCTGCAAATAATCGGCGACGTCGCCTATCACGACTACGAGGGCACATCGCGCAGCCCTGCGGAACGCGCGCGGTTTCTCGCCGATTTCGGCGACCGTCACATTATGATCCTGCGCAACCACGGCCTGCTGGTCGTCGGCAGCAGCATCGCCGCGGCTTTCCTGGCGACCTACCGCATGGAGCGGGCGTGCGCGATGCAGCTCGCCTTTCAGCAATCGGGCGCCGAATTCCACCCGATCGGCGAGGCGGTCGTCAGCGCCGCCTATGACCGCTCTAGGAGCCGCCTCAGCGCCGATCCGGCCAAGCTCGAATGGCCGGCGCTGCTGCGCAAGCTCGACCGCATCGACCCATCCTACAAAGACTGAGCAGAACGCCTAAGATGATCGGGGGGACGGCGGTCAACGGAGACACGAGATGATCATCGAACCGACGGGTGCGGTGCTGGGCGCCACGGTGCGCGGGATGGATCTGGCGCAACCGCTCGGCGAGCACGATTTCGGGCGAATTTTGCTGGCGCTCGGCGAGCATGGCGTGCTGCGCTTTCCCGAGCAGCGCCTCGACCTCGGCGCGCTGAAGCGCTTTTCGGAGCGGTTCGGCGAAATCCAGGGCAGCGCCACCCGCGCCTTGGACACGAGCCGCGAATATCCGCAGATCGACATCCTCTCAAACCTCAAAGAGGACGACAAATACATCGGCAGCCCGGACGCCGGGCAGGACTGGCACACCGATATGACCTATCGCGATGTCGCCGGGTTTGTGAACGTGCTTTATGGCATTCGCATCCCGCATCGCGACGGCAAGCCGCTCGGAGGCACGGAATTCTCGAATATGCACGCCGCCTATGACGATCTGCCGGCTGAGATCAAGACCCGGCTCGACGGCATGACCGCCACCCACGACATCGAGAAATTCTGGGAGCACATGCGCCGCGACCGTGGCAGCCAGCGCCCGCCGATGACTGACGAGCAGCGCCGCCGACGCCCGCCGGTCGTCCACCCGGTGTTCCTGACCCACCCGATCACCGGCCGCAAGGTGCTGTATTGCAATCCCGGTTTTACCGTTCGGATCAATGAGCTCTCCGAGAACGACAGCGACGCGATGCTGGGGTACCTGTTCGCGCACCAGCTCCAGCCGAAGTTCCGCTACACCAATGTCTGGACTGAGAACGATTTGCTGATCTGGGATCACCTCGGGACGATCCATCGCGCGATCGCCGATTACGGCTCCCGACGAAATCCGGCTGATCCGCCGTTGCCAGGTGATGGCGACCAGGGTGTTCGACCCCGAATTCCTGCGCCCGGCGCGCGAACTCGCCCAGGCCGGGGTGGCTTAGGGCACCGGCGCGGGAGGCTGCCTTGCCGATCGACTATCAAAAGCGCGACGGCGTTGCGTACATCACGCTGAACAATCCGCAAAAGGCGAACATCCTCGACAAGCCGACATCGGACGCGATTTCGGCCGCCTGGATCGATTTGTGGGAAGACCGCGACATTCGCTGCGCGATCCTGACGGGCGCCGGCGACCGGCATTTCTGCGGCGGGCACAATCTGGCGCCGCGCGAGAACATCACCGAGGAAGAACGCGAATATCTGCGCACCCAGCGCATCTTTTGGCCGCTGGCCGGCACCGTGCACGGCCAGAAGACCGGCGTCGACGGCCGGATGGGCGACCATTACCCGCGAGTGTGGAAGCCCGTCATCGCCGCGGTCAACGGCTGGGCCGCCGGCGCCGGTCTCTACATCCTGTTGTCCTCGACCGACATCCGCATTGCGAGCCGCGAGCACGCCCGCTTCAAATTCGCGCTGACAACCCAGGGCTGGCTCGGCCACGGGCCCGGCGCCACCCTGCTCGCCCGCCAGCTCCGCTACATCGACGCGATGAAGATTCTTTTGACCGACGAGCCGTTCGACGCCGCCGAGGCATTGCGGATCGGCCTGGTCAACGAAATCGTGCCGCATGCCGAGTTGATGGAGCGAGCCGAAAAAATCGCCCGCCACATCGTGACCCTGCCGCCGGTCGCGGTGCGGATGATGAAGGAGTTTGTCGTCCGCTTTGGCGATCTGCCGACCGACCAGGCTTGGCACATCCAAACGCTGATAAACTCGCTGCTGATCCAGACGACGACCGACGGCGAGGAGGGCCGCCGCGCCTTTAACGAAAAGCGCCCGCCCGATTTCACCGGCGCCTTGCGCCGGCGGGGCGACGCCTGGGAAGAACCCGCGGAAGACGACAAAAAACGCCTCGACGACGCCTACCGGAGCGGCGAGTTTTAGAGCGTCATGCTGAACGGTGTCATGAAATGGCGCGTGCGCAAGGGCGGGGCCTCGGCCCAGGCCATGCCGGTTTCGAGCCGCGCGACGGCGCCCGCGCAAGCTTGCCTGGTCCTCGTCGGGTCGCTCAACAAATCGAGCCAATCGTGAAAGCGCTGCTCGTCGAAGAGCCGCGCCTTGCGAAAAAGGAGCTGCCCGACCTCGCGGGTCGTCCTCGCGTCGATCATTCCGCCGCCCGCGCCTGAGGCCGCTGCAGAGCGGCCCAGCTTTCCGCGGCCATCAGCTCGGCCCAGCGGGCGTAGAAGTGGCGATGGTTGTTCTCGCTGATGCGCGCCTCGCTGGCCCAGGCGCCGAGCCCATCGTCATAGCGGTCGTGGCCGATGCCCATCTGGTTGTTCAGCGGCATGCTGCCGCGAGACTGTACCGCGGCAGGTCTGGGTGCATTCCTGCCAATTGTCCATGTCGTCCTGCTCGAAGGTGCCGGACGGGCTGAAGCCGCGAATCGCGGCAAGCCGCACCTGCTCCTTGACCTCGGCGGGTGCGGCCTTGTCGCAGAACACCCACGACCAGATTTCGGTCTTGTCGGGTCCGCGCGGCTGCCACACCCGGAAGGTGCGCGAGGTGCTGCGCAGAAACGAGAAATGCGGAAAGACGGTGCCGACGATCGGGCTGATCAGCCGGGCGCGCGGACCGAGGCGCTGCTCGACCTCGGGCCGGATCTGGCGCTCATATTCCTGGATGACCGGGACCGGCGGGTCGCCGTAATCATTGGCTCCGACGCAGATCAGCATGTGGCCGTTGCCGGGCGAGACCATGCTGCCTCCCGACCTCTGATTGGCGGTGACCCCGCTGCTGAAGCCGGTTGTGACCGCCGACAGATGCGTCCACTGCACGTGGTAGGCGTCGCCGCCAAAATTCTCAGCCGGGAATTTCCAGTTGCACGGCACGATCCATTTATGGGTGGCGAGCACCTCGACTCCGCCTTCGCGCCGGTCGAAAAACACGTCGAGATACCACGCCATCTCGCCAAGGTACTGGCGCAACGGCGGCGCCTCGCAGTCGAAAGTTGCAAAGATCAGCCCGCGATGGCTGTCGAGCTGCGCCACCGGCACGAGGCCCCATTGGCTGCGGTCGAGCGCGTCGTAATAAAAATCCTTCAGGTGCGGGACGCCGGCCAGGGCACCGTCGTTGCGATAAGTCCAGCCGTGATAAGCGCAGGTGAAGCTCGCGGCATTGCCGCTGTCGGCGCGGCACAGGCGGTTGCCGCGATGACGGCAGACATTCAAAAAGGCGCCGACCTTGCCGTGGCTGTCGCGCACCACCAGCACCGGGTCCTCGCCCATATAGGTCGTGTAGAAATCGCCGGGCTCCGGAATTTGGTTTTCGTGGCACAAAAACAGCCAGCAGCGGGCAAAGATCTGCTTTTGCTCCGCCTCGTAGATTTCGGGTTCAATAAAAATACGGCGGCTGACGAGGCCCTTTTCGCTGTCGACCAGCGCATTCACATCTGTCGCCATTTATGCCTCCTCATTGGCCCGGAAGCCGGCGTTGGCTGCCGAATCCGCAGACCCATCGCCGGTGTTATGGTCAAAAAAAGATGCTGACGTTTTTGGCCAGCAGCACATTCTGATCGAGGATCACTTTGCGGCCGGCAATCTTCCAGCCGCCGCCGACACGCCGCAGGACGTCCCGTCTGGCACCGACGTAGAAATCCTGCTCGGTCTCCGCCCGGCTCCGGTAGACCATAAAATTTGAATAGACCTTGACCTCTGCCGCAGCATCGCCGGGTTCCACTTCGATATTGGTGATCAGATGGCGCGTGCGTGACGGCGGGTCCTCGGCCCAGGCCATGCCGGTGTCGAGCCGGGCAATTCGTCCGCCGAGCGTCTGCTTGTTTTCGTCGAGAATGGCCAACTCGTCTTCCTTGGTCAGATCGTCCTCGACGTAGCGGTCAGGATTGAGGATCGCGATTGCCTTGCTGGCCCGCGGATAGCGATTGCTTCTTGATCCCATCCAATAGTGGATGTCGTCCGTCAGCAGCTCCAGCCACTCGTGAAAGCGCCGCTCGTCCAACAGCCGCGCCTCGCGATAGAGAAGCTGCTCGACCTCGCGGGTGAGGTCTTCATTCATGGCTTGCTCCCGTCCAGGAGTTCTGGCGCGACCTTTCGGACAGCTCGCACCAGTCGTCGGCTGGGTCCAAAGCCCGCCCAGATCGGTGCCATCCCTGTCTCCTGTCATTTAATTCTCACGCCGGCCCTTCACCCCGGTCCTCTCCCGCATGCAGCGAGAGGGAGGGACCCGCGCCGAGGGCGTGGGAGGGCGAGGGGTGGCGCCGGCCGTCTTAGATCATCATTCTAACCGCGTCGTGGCATGCGCAAGGTCGACCCGGCGTCGACCGAGACCAGCGACCCGGTGATGCCGCGGGCATTGGCGCGCGAGGCCAGAAACACATAGGCGCCGGCGACGTCGGCCGGTTCGAGCGCCAGCCGCAATGGGTTGCCGGCGGCGATCCGCTCGGCCGCACCGGGCATCGAAAATTGCGAGCGGTCGTCGAGCGCCAACGCCGCGACGCTGCGCAGATCGGTCATCGTGCCGCCGGGTGCGACCCCGTTTACGCGAATTTTTGGTCCCAGCTCGACCGCCAATTGCCGCACGATGCCGACCACCGCGTGCTTTGAGGCGGTGTAGATCACCCCGCCGCCGGCCGAAGTGAACCCCGCTCCGGATGCGGTAAAGATCATGCAGCCCGAGCTTTTGTCGAGCTCGCCGAGCGCCGCCTTGGCGCCCAGAATGCAGCCTTTGACGTTGACCGCGAACAGCTCGTCGCAGGCCCCGGCAAGCTTGTCCTCGGGCATGTCGGCGAGCCTAACAAAGCCGTCGAGCACCCCGGCATTGCCGACAAAGATGTCGAGCCGGCCAAAAGCGGCTATTGTTTCAGCGACCGCGCGCTTGTTGTCGTCGAGCCGGCTGACGTCGCCGGCGATCGCGACGACCTTGTCTCCGAACCGGGCGCGCAGCTCCTCGCCGCGACCGGCGGCGCGGTCCATGACCGCGACCCGCGCCCCCTCCTCGACATACCGCTCGACAACTGCCCGGCCGATGCCCGAGCCGCCGCCCGTTACCAACGCCACCTGCCCGTCGAGCCAGCCCATCCTCTCTGCTCCTCGCTACGACGGCCATTGCCGACACAATTCCGCGTTATGATCCAGCACGTCCCTCGTCGTTCCCGCGAAAGCGGGAATCCAGGGCAACCGCTGTTACATCAGCCCTGGACCCCCGCTTTCGCGGGGGCGACGAGAAGAACGAGCACTAGCGAGTGCGCTTGTACTCGTAGTCTTCGCGCTCGCCATTGCCGGCGCGCAGCCCGGAGGGCAGCGGCGGGCGCGTCGTGTTGACCTTGGCGTGGACGTCGAGCGCGGCCTGGTCGGCCCAGCGTTCGAGCAGGACCAGCTTGTCGGGATCGACCGCGCTCTGAAACACCTCGAACTGCTCGCAGCCCGGCTCCTTCATGACCTCGGCGCAGCGCCCCTTGAAGACCTGCGCCAGTTCGGCGCCCTTGCCCGAAGCCGCGGTGAGCGTCACCACCAGCCTGACCGACATGTTGCCCTCCCCTCCACGCTTTACTGTGACACCGCCGCAATAGCTTAGTGTCTGACCCGAAAAGAAATGAGCGATCCCGCGCGATTCCGTCGCCCCCGCGGAAGCGGGGGTCCAGGGTAGGCGGTCACGCTGCTGCTCTGGATTCCCGCTTTTCGCGGGAATGACGGGTAATAAATTACAATCTCCTGCTTCTTTTCGGGTCGGCTCTTCAGTTCAGCCCGTAAAAGCCAATGGCACCGCCGGCCATGACGCCGTGCTTGGTCTGCGGCGACAGGCCTTCCAGCCGGTCCATCATCATCTTGGGCGCGCCCGGGAAAAAGCCGTCGGGGTGCGGGTAGTCGGTCGCCCACAGGATTTTGTTCGGCCCGATGTAGTCGGCCAGCGCCTTGATGCTGCCTTCGACGGGCTCGAACGAGATCCAGCAATTGCGCTGGAAGATTTCGCTCGGCCGCATCGTGAGGCCGGAATCGTTGAAACCCTGGTCGTCAAAATGGCGGTCCATGCGGTCGAGCCAGGGTGCGATCCAGCCGCCGCCCGATTCGAGAAAGCCGACCCGCAGCTTCGGATGGCGGTCGGCAATGCCGCCCCAGATCACGCTCATGCAGGCGAGCATCATCTCCATCGTGTGGCTGATGATGTGGCGGGCGCCGCGGCCCTCGAAGCGGTCGACGCCGACCGTCGGCATGCCGCTCGACGCGCCTTCGTGAAAGCCGATCGCAAAGTCGAGATCTTCGGCTGCGGCCCAGAACGGCTCGTAGCGCTCCTCATGGATCATTTTGTCGCTGTAGGGGTTGGGCCGGATGAAGCCGGCATGCATGCCCAGCTCCTTCTTGGCGAAACGCATCTCGGCGATTGCCAGCTCGACCGACTGCAATGGCAGCATCGCCACCCCGAACAGCCGGTCGGGATACGGCTTGCAGTAGTCGGCAAGCCAGCGGTTGTAGGCGCGGCAGGTAGCGGCGGCGAGTTCGGGGTCATGGATCGCACCCGAGAACAGCCCGAGGCTCGGGTACAAAAACGCCGCGTCGATGCCGTCGGCGTCCATGTCGGGGATGCGGGCGTGCGGGTCGAACCCGCCGGGCTTACCGTCCTTGTACGCCATCGTGTCGGCCTCGACGACGCCCTGTCGGGCGCCGACGGCACCGATCCGGCCGATGCCGAGCCGGCCGTCGCCGACCGCGTGCTCCTCGATGACGAGGCGTTCCTTGCCGTTCTCGCCCTTGACGATGCGCGGCGCCCGGTCACGGAATTTCGGGTCGATGTACTTGTCCCACAGATCGAGCGGCTCGAGGATGTGGCCGTCGGCATCGATGACGTTGTACTGGTTGCGCATAACCCGGTTCCTCCTAATCAGACGCAGTCGATCCAACCAAGGGCAAGGGCACCAAACGGTCGTTTGGTTGCGAAGGCACGCTATCCCGGCGATTACGTTTTGTCAAAGCCGCCCGCCCCGGCGGCGAACGGGTCAGTATTGGCGGATCTCGCACGACGCCCAGCCCGCGCTGTGCGCGGCGGTGCGGCGGCAAGTCCGGCAAGCGCCAGCGCGGTGAATTGGCCGGCGACCTCGCCGATGCCCAAGCGGCCCTGCGGCTCATACCATTTGTACGCCCAGTTCAGCATGCCGAGCAGCCCGTAGGACGTCACCTGGATGTCGAGATCGCGGCGAAACTCGCCGTTCTCGACCCCCTCGCGCAAAATCTGCTGCCAGCAGCGCTCGTAATCCTTCGGCGAAAACCCGATCATCTCGCGAAAGCGGCGCTTAACCGACTCGCGCTCGCGCAGATAGACGAACAGGTGCGGGTAATGGCGGTCGAAGGCTTCGAGGTGCGCCGCAATCGCCCGGCGGAGCTTTTCGGTCGGAGTCAGATCGGCATCGGCGATCGCGGCGATCGTCTCGTACATGCGCGCAATCGGCTCTTTGACGACGAGGTATAAGAGCGCCTCCTTGCTCTCGAAATGGTGATAGAGGCTGCCCTTGAGGATGCCGACCTCCTCGGCGATGTCGCGCACCGTGGCGGCATGATAGCCCTTGGTGCGGAACACCTTTGCCGCCGCCGATACGATGTCGTCGAGTGTGGCCATCCCAGACCCTCTCCCGCGGTCGCCTGTTTTCAGTTGCAGCCGGCTCTTGCGAATATTTCACGCGAGCCGCGCCCTTGCGTACGGAACGGAACATGAACACATACGCGGCAGTTTTTATACCATCGAGGAAGGCCGCATGACCATCGACTTTGCCCGCGCCTACCGCCTGGTCCCGCGAGGTGCAGCCGGGCTCGCCTGCGACGATGACGGGGTGGCGCTCGGACCGGTGCGCCTGGTCGAGGCGGTCGTCGACCCGTCCGGCCGCCGGACCTACCGCATGCGTCCGGCTGCGGAGGTGGCGGAGGCCTTGCGCCTCGCCTACGGGGCCACGGCCGACGCGATCGAAAACGCCCGGCGCGGTCTCGCCGAGATCGCCCGGCTGTTGAATTCCGGCGAGCGGGCGCAGGCAGGCATCCGCGCGGTGCAGCTCGCCTTTCCGGAGATCGCTTCCGCAGCCATGGCAAAGCTGACGCACGCCGCTTCCCTGCAAAAGGACAATCCCAACTGGGCCGACGAGCCGCGAAACCCGGCCGGCGACCCGACCGGCGGCGAGTGGACAAATGGGGGTGGCGGGCAAGCCGACGCCAACGTCCACCCGGCAACGGCGCCGCTGAACCCGGTCCAGGCGATGAAGGAGCGCTTTGTCGACGCCCACTTGGCCGATACGCAAAAGGCCGCCGACCAGCTCGGCATACCTGTCGAGAACATCCTCGGACTGTCCGCCCTGGAGTTGCGTTGGGGAACTAGCCGAATTGCCACTCAGGCCAACAATTTTTTCGGGATAAATTATCCCGCACCTCATGCCGATGGACGCCTGACCGCCTTAAAGCCAGGACCTGATTTCTCCAAGTTCGCGAGCTATGCAGACAGCCTGAAATCGTTTGTCGCAATCTCGGGATCGCTGATTAGGGGCAAGAGCGATCCGGTGGCGTTTGCAACGGCTTTGCAGAACAGCGGCAAATTTGGGATCGATCCAGATACCGGGGCGAAGGTCCCGAGCTACGTCCCGGATGTCGCCGGGACCATTCGCGGATTGCGCGCGATCGTCGCTCGGAGCAGAATATGAGGCTGATCTTCCGATCCGCTCATCTTCTCCTCCTGAGCGTTGCCGCGACAATCCCGTGTCACTTTACTGCGGCTCGCGAAACCAAGATCCCCTGGAAGCTCGACGAGCTGACCGCTCAGCGGCTCGCTGCCGAGGGTCATTATGGGGTCGATAGGGGGCTGGAGTTCTTCGACTACGACAGCAACGATGGGTCCTTTATTGTCTTTAACACCATCAGCAAGCCCCCCGCGAACGGCGGCTTTGGCTATTTTGCCGTCAACAAATGGACCGGAGACGTGTGGGCGTTGTGGGGCTGCCACAGATTGTCCACGCCGGTATTGCGCAAATCGCAGGCGGCGATCCGAGGGCGGTTCACCCCCGACGAGCTGAAACAATACGCGCGGCTGCGACGCCTCAAACCCGAATGCATCGTCGGGGATTGAACCGCAACCCCCGCCTTGGGAGAATACCGGCGCCCGATCGGAGAGGACGATAACGGCGCCGGCGGGGGGGACCCCAACATCCGGCCGGCGACGGCGCCGCTGAACCCGGTCCCAGGCGATGAAGGAGCGCTTTGTCGACGCCCATCTCGCCGATGCGCAAAAGGCCGCCGACCAGCTTGGCATACCGGTCGAGAACATCCTCGGACTTTCGGCCCTGGAGTTGGGTTGGGGAAGCAGCCCGTTTGCCGCCCAAGGCAGCAACTATTTCGGCATCCATTATCCCGCGCCGTATGCGACCGGCTACATGCGGGCCAAGAAGGGCCCGGCCAAGGTCGCCACCTTCGCGAGCTATGCCGACAGCCTGAAGTCGTTCGTCGCGCTTTCAGGGTCTATTGTTCAGGGCAAGAGCGATGCGGAGGCGTTCGCCACCGCTTTGCAAAACAGCGGCAAGTTCGGAGTTTACGAGAACGGGGCGAAGGTCCCGAGCTATGTCCCGAATGTCGCGGCAACCATTCGCCGCCTCGCCCCGATCGTTGCACAGAGGAAGATATGAGGCTGATTCTCAAATTCGCACTGATCGACGCCGCGATAATCTTGTGTCAAGACTTCGCCGCTTGCGACAGCACCTCGGGGTAACAATGGATCGGCCTGACTGAAGGGGCAACTCCAGCAAAGGTACCCGAGTCATGGTGCGTGATCCGGAAAACGGGTGCAGAGCGCCGGTTCTTCGCATCGCACGGCTCGACAGCCGAAGGCTACGAAACGTTGCAAAAGACCGGCTCGGAGGTAAGCCCTCAGCGATGCACCCATCTCGCATGACAGGCCTATTTTCTCTTGTTCGCAGCCCCGAAAGTCACGGACGCGTGAAATCTTCCGCTGGTCGGACTTCCCGAGAGTATCTTCGAACGCACCGGTAAGCTGTGTCCGGCACATGTCACACGTCCAGTCGACATGATTCTCGGGACACGACCGTTGCAGCAGGACCAGCCACTGCCGCCAAGAATCTGCCTCGCCTGCTTTCAAAGAGGTGGGGATCGTGCCGAGCGCCAGGGTCAGACTCAACATCGCAGTTGCTCGTTTCCATTGAGTCATCATCCGCCGGTCCTAGAGCAAGGGGAGATTGGGCACAAATGAGAAGCGTACAATACTATAGGCCTGTGGCGGACTATAGGCCTGTGGCGGCCTGCTCCAACTTCTGCTTCGTTTGCGCAAATCGCAGGCGGCGATCCGGCGGCGCTTCACGCTGGACGAGCTGAGTTGCTACGCTCGGCTGGGTCGCCTCAAGCCCATATGCATCTTCGAGAATTGAACGCTCTCGACAGCGCAACCTCGGGCTTGGGAGAATGGCGGCACCCGATCGGAGAGGACGATGACGACTGCCGCGATCTGCCGCACACCGCCGCCGCCAAGCCCGGACGAGCTGATCGCTCGCGCTCGCGCGCTCGTGCCCGAAATCCGCGCCAGGGCCGAGGAGACCGAGCGCAACCGCACGATCTCGCCCGCGATCATCGCCAAGGTGCGCGAGGCCGAATTGCTGCGCACCACCCGGCCAAAGGAATTCGGCGGCTTTGAGCACGACGCGGTGGTGGCGCTCGAAATCGCGCTGACGATCTCGGCGGCCTGCGCCTCGACCGGCTGGGCGGTCAACGGCGCCCTCTCGAACGGGATTTCGTTCGGCCACTACCCGATCGAGACCCAGCGCGAATTGTGGGGCGACGGCACCGACCCGTTCAGCTGCGCCTGCTTTGCCCCGACCGGCGCAGCGGTCCCCGCCGAGGGCGGCTATGTGCTGAACGGCAAGTGGTCGTTTGCCAGCGGCGTCGACCATTCGAGCTGGATCCGGCTCGGCGCCTTTATCAAATCGCCCGACAGGGCCCAATCGCCCGGCGCCGAGTTCGGTGCCGGCGCCCAATCCGGCGACGGCGCGTTTTTCCTGCTGCCGACAAGCGAGGTCGAAATCGTGGACAACTGGTTCGTCTACGGGCTGTGCGGCACCGGCAGCAAGAACGTCATCGTCCAGGACGCCTTTGTCCCCGAGCATCGCGTGCTGCGCTTTGCCGACACCCGCGCCGGCCGCACCGCGGGCGCGCAGCATCACAAGAACCCGCTCTACCGGCTGCCGTTATTGGTGCTGGGAGCGTCGATGCTGGCCTCGACCGCGGTCGGCGCCGCCAAAGGCGCCGTAGCGGACTACCAAGAGATGACCACGGGCCGCACGACCCGCGGCGCGCTCGCCGGCGGCGGGCTGGCGATGGCCGAGTTCGCCACCGTCCAGCTGCGCTATGCCGAAGCCGCGGCCGCCGCCGAAGCCGCTGAGCTGATCCTGATGACCGACATGCGCGCTGCAATGGCGAAACTGCGTGCCGGCGACGACATCACTGTGGGCGACCGCATCCGCGCCCGCCGCAACCAGGCCTACGCGACCAGGCTCGCCTTGCAGGCGGTCGAAGCGTTGAATGCGTCGACCGGCGGCGCCGGCCTCCAGCTCTCGAACCCGATCCAGCGCGCCTGGCGCGACGTCAACGCCGTCGCCCGCCATGTCAGCCTCAATTGGGACGCGGTCGGCACGATGTACGGCCAGCACGCCTTCGGCCTCGAACCGCGCGGGCAGTATTAGCGAGCTGCGAGCAGATGCCGGAGGCTCGCTGATTGACAGGCTCGGCGCGGTTCGCCATCTGAGAGAAGCCTGTAGAGGGCCTTGTCCGAAAAATTATGGTGCGCGGATCGGACTGAAGCGGAGTTCGTCCAATGGCCAGCAGGATTGGCATGACAACTGTCGCCGCGCTCCTGGCAGTGATCGCGTTTCTCGGCGGCGGCCCGACGAGCGGCGGCCTACTCGACCCGTTCGGGCTCTTCTGGGTGTTTTTGACGGTCTTGATCTGGTTTGGCTGGGACAAGGTCGTCCGCGGCTATGCCAGCAGCAGGGGCGGCGAGGACGGCGCCGAACTGCCGCTGCTCGCCCGATTCGGGCCGGTGTTCATTACCGGCATCACTAACAATTTGCGTCGCTCATACCACCCCCGTCCGGCGCGCTCGGACAGTGTCGGTAAGTAGTCGGACCCGACTGGCCGGCTGATTTGGACTATTTGATCAAATTGATCTGCTTTTCGCTCAAGGCGCGGATGAAGTCGGGCAGCGCCACAAACCCGACGGTCTCGAGGTATTTCGGCGCGTTGCCGCCCAACAGCGACACCGACCACAACAGAAGATGGCGCAGCGCCCCGGCGGTTTCGGGGTTCGGCTGGCGCAGCGAAACCGCGACGTATTCATAGTTGATCAGCGGGTAGGAGCGGTCGCCGCGGGCAAAGACGAGGCTCAACCGCTGATCCGGCGGAGTGCGCGAGTCGAGCTCGGACGCGCCGGCGGTAATCGTTTCCGCGTTTGGCAAGACGAATTTGCCGTTCTGGTTCTTCACCAGCGCGGTGCCGAGCCCGGCGGTCTTGATCGCGTCGCGAAAGCTGACGCCGGCATATCCCACCGAATTAGGAGTGGCGGCGAGCGCCTTGACCATGCCGTCATTGCCGGTGGCGGTGCGTTCGCCGGCGACACCGGGCCACTCGACGTTGAGCCCATAGCCGACATTGTCCTCCCACCGCTCGGTCGAGAAATCGAGAAATTGGGCGAAAACAAAGGTGTCGCCCGAATCTTCGGCGCGCCGGATCGGGACGATCGCCTGGTGCGGCAGGTTGACGCCCGGGTTCATCGCCTTGATCGGTTCGGCGTCCCATTCTGTAATCCGGCCGTCGTAGATGCCGGCGAGCGTCGGCCCGTCGAGCTTGAGCCCGCCGCTGTTGAGGCCGGGAATGTTGTAGTTGACGGTCAGCGCCGAAATCGCGACTGCGATGTTCCTGATCTGCGGGTTCTGCTGGGCTTGGCGATCCGACATATAAGCGTCGGAGGCGCCGATATGCGCCCGACCGGACATGGCTTCCCGTTGACCGACGCCCGAGCCGGTGGCGGCGGCGGTCAGGCTCACGCCCGGTGCGACGCCGGGGTAGTCGCGGATCCACAGTTGGAACAGCGGGTAGAGCAAGGTCGAGCCGGTCTCTCTTAAGGTCATGCCCGCGGCTTGCGCCGGCGCCGGGGCGACCAGCGACAGCGCGATCAGACAAAAGGCAGCCATCGGCGCCGCGATGGGGAGCCGGCGCTTCTGGCGAAAGCGTTCGACGCCGGTTCCGCTCATCGGCCGATCCGGTCGAGGTTCACGCCGGTGGTCTCGATCCGGTACATCCAGGTCACGATCGCGCCGAGGATCGAGGTGACGACCAACCCGTAGAGCAGCAGCCGCGTGCCGATGCTGACGAGCAGGATCGGGAACAGAAAGGCGGTCAGGACCGCCCCGATCTTGGCAAAGGAGGCGGCAAAGCCCGCGCCCATTCCCCGCACCTCGGTCGGGAAGACTTCGCCCGCCAACAGATAGGTCTGCGCGTTCGGGCCGATATTGGTCATGAAATTGAACAGCATGAAGCCGGCGAAGATCAGCGCTATCCGAGCGTCTCCGGTGAAGTCGATCGAGAACGAGGCGATCAAGAGACCAACGGCGCAGCCGATAAAGCCAAAAATCTGCAGCTTGATCCGACCGAGCTTGTCGGCGAGGACGACCGCGAACAGGATGCCGACGATCAGCAACGTGGTAATCATTGCCGATCCCTTGGCGGCGAGGACCACGTCATTGATCACGTCGCTCAGGCTGCGGATGTGGTCGGCCTGGCCGCCGATGGCGGCGGCGAGGATGGTCGGCGTGAAGATGCCGATGCCATAGGTGCCGAGATCCTGGATGAACCAAGGCACCGAGGCAAAGATCGTGGCGCGCCGATTGCGGTGGTTGAACAGCGCCATAAACGACTGATTGCCGCGCCCTTCCCCGTTTTCGCCGGCGATGTCGCGGGCAAGCGCTACTCTGCTCGGATACTGCGGGCGGCGAAGAAGAAGCCGATCGAGGGATTTCTCGGCCGCATCGTGGGCACCGCGCACCACCAGCCAATTGGCGCTTTCGACGATGAAGAAACGGGCCACCGTGACGGCGATGGCCGGGAACAAGGCAGTGGCGTACATCCAACGCCAGGCGTCGAGCGTCGGCGACCATTTGAGGACGAGAAAGCCGATCCCGGTGCCGGCGAGCGCGCCCACCGCCTGAAAGGCAAAGGCGGCGAGCACCAATTTGCCGCGATTGGCGCTCGGGATGTTTTCCGAAATGATCATGTGCGCGGTCGGGTAGTCGCAGCCGAGCGCCAGACCGAGGCCGAACAGGCAAATGGCGAGCGACAGAAAATTCTGGCACAGGATCAACAGCGCCAGGAACGCGCAGAAGATGATCATCTCGGCGATGAACATCCGCTTGCGGCCGAAATAATCGGACAATCCGCCGAGCAGCACGGCGCCGAACAAAATGCCGGCGAGGCTCGCGGCGCTGACGATGCCCTTTTCGGCCGGGAAGATGTGGAAATCGCGAACGATCAGGGTCAACGCGACGCCGGTCATGAAGACGACGTAGCCTTCGAAGAATTTTCCGGCGCAGGCGAGCGACCAGATCCGCCACTGCATGCCGGTCATCGACACTGATTTTACTTGGGTGCCGTCGGCCCAGACGGGCAGCTCGTCGATGTATTCCTGCACGGTTTTCGCGTTCGTCCGCGCGCTCCGGGCGGAATTCGCAATATCGGCCATGGCCGAATGTTCCCTGATGGTTGCAGTCGCGAGACCGGCCCGCGGTCTGACGCTGCCGGGCGCCAAACCGAGGGTCGCGCGCAAAAAGCCACAGCGCCGGGGGCGAGGCACATTAAGTTTTAATGACGAATTGGTTTGCCTGGCACTCCAGGCCGGCCCTTGCGTGAGCGGCCGCGCCATGCAGCGCAAAGCTGGGGCTCACGGGCGCGCGGCGGGGAACAGAGCAGAACTTGCGGTTGTATGGCCGGACCGCCTTGGCGGCATGTCTATCCGGTCGCCGGCCGCGAACCGCGGTAGTGTCTCAGTTTGAATTGTAACAACCAAGGAGCCCCAGGAGGTAGTCCTGAGGCTCCTGATTCGCGGTCTTTATAAAATCGCTGATCTTAGTTTTTGCCGAGCCGCGCGTGGGCTTGGGTTCGCCCGATGCGCGGCTGCCCTTGCGGGTCTTAGAATGCCGATCCGTTGCCGGAGAGCGGCTGACCGATCGTCATATAGGCCATTACAAGTGTTTTGTCAAGGATGACAAGCCTAGCGCGCGTAACACGCACTTCCTGACCTCGGTAAGTTCATCCAACGATAATTGCACCCTACTATATATTCTCTTATTTATTTCATTTCTGCCGAGCCGTATTAGTTCTAGACGGTGAAAAGCAACGGCATATACCATATCACCCTTTACCCAATTTGGTCCTTTGTGCCAAGGTGACGGAAGGTTTATGTCAAGTTTGTGGTGAAAAGGCATCTTGTGGCGTGGCTCCTCGGTGCTTAGCGCGACGACGGTGCAAAGGTCAGCACGCTTAGAAATCTGTGGGCTTATCACGATGACCGGGCGCCTTTTCACCATTTCCGGCTCTTTGAATCCCGCATCGAAGTTGCAGACAACAACCGTTCCTTGCTTGGGGTGAAATTGTATTGGCACTCGCTATCCGCCTCATCCGACCAGCGCCGCGCCGGAGCGGATATCCTCGCGGGCTTCGACCAGCCGAACCACGTCCTCCATCGACCAAAGCCGGGTTTCGATTCCGGCTGCCATAGCTGGCGACATGCGTAACGTCTTGTGAACCCGTACAAAGTTGTACCAGAGAGCATAGAGCGCGACCATGTGCGCGTGGTTTTCGAGCTTTTTCGAGAATGCGTTCGTTAGGCGGGTAAACCGCCGCATCGCCATCCTCATCGTGAGGTTCGCCCGCTCGACGTAGCTGGTGCTTACGTGCTTTGGGTCCGGGTTGCCGGTGACTTTCTCCTTGCGCGTGCCGACACAATCCGACGGGCTGTAGCGGCGAGCGGCTTCCGGAGAGGATGGCGGCTCGCCGTAAAGCTTGATTAGCATCGAATAGTCAACATCGGCCCCGAACGCTTCTTCGACCGCGCGGAGGTACGGGCGATGCCCATCGGTGGTTAGCTGCACCCGGTTCGCCAGCCGGCCGCGAAGATCATCCATCAGCATCAAGGCGAACTCGGCGTCGCGACCGCCGATAAGATAGCTGATCAGCAGCTTGGAGTTGGCCTCAATCGCGGTCCAAGTCCAACAATCGCCAATCGTGGGATCGCCGGCCCGTGTGCTCTTCGGGGTGTTCTTCTGCTTTGCGTGAACGAAGCTCCAAACCTCATCGCATTGCACGCGCGTCGCCTTCACGCCGCGCACGTGTTCGTCGTGGTAGGCAAGCGCGACCTCGCCAGCGTCGCGGAGCAGTTTATCGACTGTATTTATCGAACAGCCGACCGTCCGCTCGATGGACCTCATCGACATGCCCTCGCACAAGAGAGTGAGAACCTGGGCGCGCTTGGCGACGGACAGCTTGTTCATGCCTTATAATGAACTTTATGCCTGACACTGTCAAGCAAAATAAATCAGTTTGCGTTTCTGCGCAAGTTAGCATATCTCTCTATCTGCATCGTTCGGGGGAACGGAATCTTTGGGGAACGGGAATACCGATGAGTGAGGAATATCGAAGCCCTGGCCAGCTTATTACAGCTTTGCTGAACGAGCGCGGCTGGACAAAGCGCGTCTTGGCCATCGTCCTTGGGATTGATGAAACCGGGATCAACCGGCTCACCGCAGATAAGAGGCCGGTGGACGCCGCGATGGCACTCACCTTGGAGGATGTGTTCTGCATCCCGGCCGAGCGCTTCCTCGAACTTCAAAAATCATATGACTTGGCGAAGGCGCGCATCATTGCACGTCCCGATCCCGCTAGAGCCACCCGAGCCTATCTCTATGGCGATCTGCCTGTCGCAGAGATGATTAAGCGCGGGTGGATCGCCGCAGAGAGCGTACGCGAGACTAAGCGAGTCGAAACCGAATTGATGCGCTTCTTTGGTGTAAATCGCCTAGACGACATTGAGATTCTGCCACATGCAGCGAAAAAGACCGCCATTAGTACGATGGCCACCCCAGCTCAGCTCGCGTGGCTCTACCGCGTGAAGCAGATTGCCCGCGACATGCTGGTAGCCACATACTCGCCGGAGGCCGTGAAGTCTGCTGTCGTGAAATTGCGATCGCTTACCGCCGTGCCGGAAAATGTCGAGCGAGTGCCACGCATCTTGACTGAATGCGGCATCCGCTTCGTTCTCGTTGAATCTCTGACTTCAGCAAAGATTGACGGTGTTTGTTTTTGGCTAAACGATAATTCTCCGGTCATCGGTATGTCATTGCGTTTCGATCGTATCGATAATTTTTGGTTTGTGCTGCGGCATGAGTGTGAGCACGTAATGCGGTTACATGGTCGAACCGCTGCGATGCTTGATGCGGAATTGGAAGGTGATCGCGCAGGAACTGGACCAGATGTAGCCGAAGAAGAACGAATTGCAAATGAAGCAGCACAGGAATTTTGCGTTCCATCGGGATTACTGGATGCGTTTATAGCCCGCAAGGCTCCGTTTTTTTCAGAAAAGGATATTATCGGTTTTGCCCGCATTATTAAAGTTCACCCCGGTATCCTCGCCGGCCAACTCCAACGCAAGACGCGAAGATACGATCGATTTCGCGATCACTTGGTAAAGGTGCGCGCGATTATCGCTCCTAACGCAATCAAAGATGGATGGGGCGATGTTGCCCCGGTAGAACCGTGAGGTATTAACCCAAAATGAGCAAGAGGCAGGAAAGACAAC
Source organism: uncultured Alphaproteobacteria bacterium (assembly GCA_963712825.1). Lineage (GTDB taxonomy): Bacteria > Pseudomonadota > Alphaproteobacteria > ATCC43930 > CGMCC-115725 > AP-15. The sequence continues at coordinate 69,566 of CAVQJP010000015.1, read as the reverse complement.
GGTTCATCCGGTATTACAAGGAAATGACCGGAGAACGCGAAATAGACATGCGGAAGGTCGCTGAATTCGCAAAGCGGAAGGGATGGGTAATGCCCGCCCCTCAGTCAGATGTAGACCTATTAGCGAAACTGTTCGCCGATGATGCGCAGGCCGAGCGCAAATATGATGAAGGGACCGGAAAGCCATATCGCGTATATCACGCGCTCCCCGCCAGCGGTCAATTAAACTTGTATGTTTACTTTGACATCGACGAGGCTACGCGGAATCAAATGTGGAGGTCGGCAGTCAACCGCCGGGAGCAAATGGTCAATGACGGCTATAAGTTAACTCTCGACCTGGACCATTGGAACGGCATCAACCCCGACAAAGAATCCATCGCCCTTCCGATGGATCTGACTCTGGATATCGAAATCCGCAAAGCGGCTGAAGGCGATGGCGACGACGATGCCGCCTAAGATTTTTTCCACCGCGCTTCGGCGGCTGCCTTTGCGATTTCCGCTCGCTGTTTTGGCGTGAGGGCTTTTGCGCGCGCCACACCTCCCTTTAGGCCGCCTTTGCGTGCGTATTCCTTACCAGCGTCAGGCAGATCGTCAGCCTCCTCGCCGGTTGCGATCCGCATCACCTTGACGGCGTTGCCGATCACGTCGGCGGGACGCTTCTCACCTCGGGGTCCGCGAGGCATCACCCCTCCATTCATGAATGAGGCCGCCACCAGCGGCTAAAATTTGAAAGCCGATGGCCGAGTTTTGGCGACGATTATACAGTTCTCGGGCGCGCTGAAGCGCCTCGCCGAGATTAGCAAATTGTCGTTCCTCACGGTCTATCGTACCGCTGCCGCCCGGCTTTGCCGGGTCATACAAGAGGGTAATCGCATAGTTCGGCATTCTCGCTCCGCTGCTTCCCGCTAAAGCATATGGGAACGCATCGGACGGCGCGACACCAGCGTCAAGGGCTGTTACAATTCAAACTGAGACACTACCCGAACCGCGCGAGCCTTGACCGGTTCGCCTGACGATTTCAATATCCCGGCAAAGCGAGCAAGAATTCGGAGGGAGGCGAGGACGGAGCGTCAACCGGATCGCCACACCCGCGCGTCATGGAGCAGCCGATGTCGGAACGAGCACCCTTTCTGAACCGTGCCTACAGCGCCTATTACCATCGCGATCGTCCGCCGGTAGACGAGGAATTGACCCGGGTCGGCCCGGGCACGCCCTGCGGCGAATATCTGCGGAGGTTCTGGCAGCCGGTCATCCAATCCTCGGAGCTGGGCGAAGTGCCACGGCGGCTGCGCATCCTCGGCGAGGATCTCGTCGCCTTTCGCGACAAGAGCGGCGAGATCGGGCTGTTGGAATTGCATTGCCCGCATCGCGGCACCTCGCTCGAATTCGGTCTGATCGGCGAGACCGGCATTCGCTGCTGCTATCACGGCTGGCTGTTCGGAACCGACGGCACGATCCTCGAAACCCCGGGCGAGCCGGCCGACAGTACGCTCAAGGACCGGCTGTGCCACGGCGCCTACCCGGTGCGCGAATATGCCGGGCTGGTGTTCGCCTATATGGGGCCGCCCGACAAGCAGCCCGATTTCCCGGTGCTCGACACCTTTGACCTGCCCGGCTACCGCCAGGTCGCGCGCGCGCCGACGATCTGGGAATGCAACTGGCTGCAGGTCAAAGAAAACAGCATGGACCCGGCGCATCTCGCCTTTCTGCATACATTGCCGGGGAGCGAGGGCTTTACCGACGACTTCAAGGACCTGGCCGAGTGGGACTGGATGGAGACCCCGGTCGGGATGGTCTATATCGACACAAGGCGGCAGGACGACCGCGTGTGGGTGCGGGTTGCCGACCTGATCCTGCCCAACATCCACCAGTTCCCGCCCAATGCCGACCCGATGGCGCTGCGCAATTCGGTCAGCCGGCCGCAGGCGACGACCTGGGCGGTGCCGCTCGACGACACCCACACGATGCAGATCGGCTACCACCGCGCCGCCGAGGGCAAGGAGATGCGGCGCGGCGCCGGCTTTGGCCAGGACGGCAACCGGCCCTACGAGGAACGCCAACGCATCCCCGGCGATTACGACGCACAAATCAGCATCCATGGCGGCACGTCGCGGCACGGGCTGGAGCACCTCGCCTCGACCGACCGCGGCATAATCATGATGCGCAACATGATCCGCCGCGGTATCCGCGCCGTGCAGAACGGCGAGGATCTCGGCTACCGCATCCTGCACAATGGCGGTGCGGTCCCGACCTACAGCCACGACCGCGTCGTCGCCGGCATTCCGCCGGCCGCGACACCCGAGGCCGACAAGGAATTGCTGCGCGAGGTCGCCCGCAAGGTCGTCGCCGGGACGATCGAGGCCGGCTCGGCCGAAGCCTGAGCGAGAGCGCTGGTCCCGGCTTCGGTCGCGATGATTACCGGGATCAGCGCCGTCACGCTCGCGACGCACGACATGGCGCGGGCGGTCCGGTTCTACCGGACGCTCGGGTTCGAGATGCTGTATGGCGGCGACGACGCGTCGTTCACCAGCTTCCGCGCCGGTCCCGGCTATCTAAACCTGATCGCGCAGCCGGGCGAGCGGCAGTGGTCGTGGTGGGGGCGGGCGATCTTTTACGATTCCGATGTCGATGGGCTCCACGCGCGTCTGGTCGCCGTCGGCTACCGCCCGAGCACGGCGCCGCGCGACGCCGCATGGGGCGAGCGCTTTTTCCACATCACCGATCCCGACGGCCACGAATTGAGCTTTGCCTGGCCGTTGCGCGGGTGAAAATTGCGACGACGATCGCCGTTCCGAGATGTTCTGAAGGATTGTGATCGAAAACCCGCTTTCGCCGCCCGATCCTGAACCGTAGGCGGCGGCGAGCAGGTCCGCGCTTTTCATCCTCTGCTCGTATTCGGTAGGTGGCGCGAAATCGCGCCGTCAGAGCGAGTTTCGATCAAATTGACGCGCCATATCCGCGGGATTGCTTCGCATCGCTCGCAACGACAGAGCCTTTTGTCGTCATTGCGAGGCGCATAGGACGAAGCAACGACCCGCGTGACGCAAGCGGTTAGCTTTGTCATTGCGTTATCGCTGGTGCTGATAAGCTGGCGGATCAGCGGGCCAAAGCCACGCTGCTCCCCGCACCCCGCTGGAGTCGCCATGCCGAGCTTGGACAACTTCAGTGCTGATGCTGTCAGAAAACGCGTACGCCTCGATACCCGTTCGGATATCTGTGTAGATCCGGCCGATGTTGGAGAGGCCGCCGCCGAGAACAATGACGTCCGGGTCTAATATGTTAACGATTAGCGCCAAGCTGCGAGCCAGCCGATCCCGATATTTGGCCACGCATTCGAGAGCGACGCGATCATCCCCGTCCGCTGCCAGCGAAATTTCCTTTGCGGTTAGCTGCTTATCGGTTAGCAGGTTATATTCTCTCGCAAGACCTGGGCCTGACAGGAAGGTCTCGATACAGCCGAGCTTGCCGCAGTAGCATTTCACCATCGCATCCGCCTCAGCGATCGGCCAAGGCAACTGGTTGTGGCCCCACTCGCCCGCAATGCGATTACGTCCGGGAATAGGTGACTTGTCGACGACAATGCCGCCGCCGACGCCGGTACCGAGGATTACTCCGAATACAACTCGGCCCTGGTTCGCCGCACCATCGATTGCCTCCGACAGCGCAAAGCAATTGGCATCGTTCTCGATTCTAATCGGCCGCTCTAATACGGCTGATAGATCGCCCTCAAGCGGTTTTCCGTTCAAGACGACACTATTGGCGTTTTTGATCAAACCGGTTCGCAGCGATACCGCACCCGGACAGCCAATGCCTACCGAGCATTTGCGGGACAGCTTCCGCTCGAAGCCGTGCACCAGGCTACGAACGGCATCCAGGATCGCCGGATAATTTCCCCCCGGGGTCTGAACCCGCTCTCGCAACAGCGTCGCGCCGACACTATCGAGCGCGATAGCCTCGATCTTGGTACCGCCAATATCAACGCCGATGCGCATCCTGCTCCCTCGATGCGTTTGGGAAAAACTGCTTCGTTATAGGATGGAATTTAACTCTCTACCCTCGGCCTTCTATTTTGAAGTCTCTCCGATGGCCACCATGACGACCAGATCGGCTCCGACTCGGACCTCAAAACTTGTTCGTGATAGTGCTTCAAAAAATTCAGTGCGATTGCAAACTCGGAAGAATCATTTGCGATCAGGGCACCACAGCAGTTGTGGCCCCGAAGATGGACCACGTCTCCAGGGAAATCCGGATTGCCTCGCGGCGATATCCCGTACATGTACCAACCGATTGCTATTAGATTCTCGTCGATAGATGCGGCGCGGATCGTCAGCGGCACGTCTGACACGTAGATATCGAGCTTGCCGCGCCTAGACCGGCCTCGACCCTTTAATTCTGTTTGATATTGCCCAATACTTTTTATTATCCGATCTTCTTGAAATCCGGCCCCCAATTTGCGCGGTATCTCCGGATTCTGAATTATTAAATCGACATGATACCCGTTATCAAAAAGCAATTCGACGGTCTCTCTACACATCGCTCCGCTGTAATGGTATAGTGTGGCAGTGCCGTTGTTGCGGTCTCGGCAGATTTGGTTTAGCTTATTATATATATTTATCTGGCTGGCCTCAAATAGGCTCGCCTCTCGAGTGGAGTTCGGGCGACTTTCCGCAGCTGCAGGACCGGCGGACGCGGCGCTGGACCGCGCCTCCATGGCCTTGTCGTGCGATCGCTCAGTGTTCATAAGGTCTGTTGGAGAAGTTGATGCATAACCGGCCCGCACGGTTGCACGATAAAATGCTATCGCCAGCCCGATAAAGGAAAGACCAAATATACCTCCGCCGATTGCGTAAATGATCCATTTCGGAGCGATTTCAAAAAGTTCGTACCCGTGCAGTATAAGTCCGAGAATCGTGATAAACGGACCGACGAGCAGCCCAATGGCAGGCAGAAGATGTTGACGCAAAAAGCGGAGCATGTTCGTTTCCTCCCCGCGCGTTGCAGCCAAATACGCGTTCAGCCCGTCCCAGTATCGTTCGGCCAGACGCTCAGCAAGCTCCGGGTGCGAAGCGCGCGTTTCACTCGTTACGCTGCCAGTCGTCGCGCCACAGAAATTCCGGGCCGAGCTGGTCAAGGCTTGGGCAGCCGATCTGGGCCATGACGAGGTCGACCTCCTCGCGCAGGATCGACACCGCCTTGTTGACGCCCGGGATGCCGCCGGCGGCCGCGCCGTACAAGGTCGGGCGGCCCATAAACACAAACTCGGCGCCAAGGCACAGCGCGATCAGGATGTCGGCGCCGCGCCTGATGCCGCTGTCGAGCATGACCGTCAGCCTGTCGCCGACCGCATTCTTGACCGCCGGCAGCACGTCGAGCGAGGCCGGCGCCTGGTCGAGCTGGCGCCCGCCATGGTTCGAGACGATGACGCCGTCGACGCCGATCTCAGCGCAGCGCATCGCGTCGGCCGGGCTCATGATGCCCTTGACAACGAGGCTGCGCTGGAACAGCCGGCGGTAGCGTTCGAGGTCGCGCCACGTCTGGGCATTGTAAGGCTGGAGCGCACGCGCGAAACTGTAGACCTGCTCGGCGTCCGCACCATTGGGGGCGTAGGGCTGCCAGTTCTGCAGCATCGGCGTGCCGCCGCCGTGGCGAAGATATTCGACGATCCAGCCGGGATGGGTCAGCGCCTCCGCGAGGATCGCGGGTTTGAGGCTCAGCGCCTGCAGCAGCCCGCCGCGGACATTGGCAAAACCGTTCCTGATGTTGCGCTCGCGCTTTGAGCTGACCGGAACGTCGACGGTCAGCACCAGTGCGGTCAATCCGGCGTCAGCGGTGCGGCGGACCATGTCCTCGCGCACTCCGGCGTCGCGCGCCGCGTAGAGCTGATACCAGGCGTGGCCGGGCGCCACCTTTGCCGCCGCCTCGATCGAGTCGTTGCTGGCGCCCGACATGATGTAAGGGATGTTGGCCTTGGCCGCGGCCGCGGCCAGCATCAAATCGGCGCCGCGGCGGAACAGACCGGCGCCCCCGGTCGGCGAGATGCCGAACGGGCTCGCATAGGCGTGGCCGAACAACATCGCGGTCTGGTCGCGCTTTGAGACGTCGACGAGATAGCGCGGCAGCAGCTGGTGCTTGTGAAAGGCCGAGGTGTTGCGTTCAAGGCCGCGTTCGTCTTCGAGACCGCCCTCAATGAAATCGAACGCGATTTTCGGCAGCCGCCGCTTCGCCATGCGGTGGAGGTCTTCGATGTTGATTGCGTCGTTCAGTCTCATGCGGCGTTGCTCCCCGGCCCGCTCAGATGCCAAAGCGCGCAAAATGGCGCATTTGCCGCCGGCTCGACAATCCGCAAATACGCCGCGCGACCCCTGAAACAATGCAAAGCAGCCGACTCAAATCAGCCCCCCGGCCGCCCTTGCAAACCGAGGCCTTTAGTCGGTCTCGCCGCGGCGCGGGATGAGGCGGCGAACCCAGGTGCCCGAGCGCTCGCGGATCGTCTGGAAGGTGACGTAAAGCAACGGGATCACGAACAATCCGATGGCGCTCGCGGCGATCATCCCGGCGAAAACCGGCGTACCGACGCTGTGCCGGCTGAGCTCGGCAGCGCCCTGTGCCACGACCAGCGGGTAGACCCCCAGAATGAATGCGAACGACGTCATCATCACCGCGCGGAATCGCATCCGCGCGCCGAGTGCGGCTGCTTCTAGGATGTCCTTGCCTTGCTCGCGCTGGTCCTTGGCGAATTCGACGATCAGGATGCCGTTCTTCGCGGACATCGCGATCAGCACGACGAGACCGATCTCGGCATAGAGGTCGAGCGACAGATGCCAGATCCATATGCCGACAAACGCGCCCAGCACGCCGACCGGCACCGACAGCAATACCGGGACCGGGATCATCCAGCTCTCATAGAGGCCGACCAGAAACAGAAACGCGAATAGGACGGAGAGACCGAGGATCGCTCCGGTCTGGCCGGCCGCCGCCACCTGCTGATAGGCGGTTCCGGTCCACTCATAGCTAAAGCCGGCCGGCAGGGTCTTGGCCGAGATTTCCGACATCGCCGCTAACGCCACACCGGACGAGGTGCCCGGCGACGGGCTGCCCTGGATCGGGATCGCGCGATAGTTGTTGTAACGGGTGATGACCTGTGGCCCGACGATGACGCCGGCATGGGCGATCGATGCCAACGGCACGGTGGAGCCAAATTTATTGCGAATATAGATCTGCCAAAGAGAGGACACGTCGCGGCGATTGGCCGCCTCTCCCTGAATGATGACCTGCCAGACCCGCCCATAGAGGTTGAAATTGTTAATGTAGATGCCGCCCAAGGTAGCCCCTAACGTGTTGAACACGTCGCTCATCGACAGCCCCAAAGCCTGGGCCTTCTGGCGGTCGATGTTCAGGTAAATCGATGGGTTGCTGGCGGTAAACGTGGAAAAGACACGCGTCAGCCGCGGGTCGCGATTGGCCGCGGCGAGCAATCCTTGCATCACGCTGTTCATATCTGCCGGATCCTGGCCTTCGAGGCCTTCAAGCTGATATTCGAACCCGCCGGTCGTCGACAGGCCGATGATCGGCGGCAGGTTGAAGGGGATCACGGTCGCGGTGCGAAGCTGCTGTCCCTCGCCGAAAACCCGCGCGATCAGCGCCTGCGCCGAGTTGGCGACACCGACCCGGTCGGCGAACGGCTTCAATGTCGGCACGACGAAAGCCGTATTCGGCTCGTTGACGCCGTCGATAATCGAAAATCCGACGATCGCAAGAATATTTTGAACCTGGGGCATCGCCCGCAGCAGCGCTTCGATGCGCCGCGTAGCGTTGCTGGTGCGGCTGACCGATGCGCCATCCGGCAATTGCACCGAGATGAAGAAGGCACCCTGGTCTTCCTCGGGCAGAAAGCCGGTCGGCGTGCGCAACGACAGCGCATAGATCGCCGCAGCAGCTGCCAATATCGCGACGACGCCCAGAACCGAAACGCGCACCAGGCGGCGGACGATCGAGGCATAGCCGTCGCGGATATTGTCGATCCGCCGCAAGACCCAGCCCATGACACCGCGCTTGGGGCCGCCATGCCGCAAAAACACGGCGCACAAGGCCGGCGACAGAGTCAGCGCGTTCAAGGCCGAGATCGCCATCGCGACGCTGATCGTCACCGCGAATTGCCGAAACAAGGTCCCTGATACGCCGCCGATGAAAGCGATCGGAACAAATACTGAAAACAACACGAGGGTGATCGCGATGATCGGGCCGGTGATTTCGGCCATGGCCTTTTTTGTCGCCTCGGGCGGCGACAATGTGGGCTCTTCCTCCATGACGCGCTCGACATTCTCGACCACGACGATTGCATCGTCGACGAGGATGCCGATCGCCAGAACCATCGCCAGCAGCGAGATCGTATTTGCCGAATAGCCCATCGCCAGCAACACCGCGAAGGTGCCGATGACGCTGACCGGTACCGCGATCGCGGGAATGAGCGTCGCGCGCAGGCTCCCGAGGAACAGGAACACGACGATCACGACGAGCGCGAAGGCGATGAGAAGTGTGATCACGACGTCGCGGATCGTGTCAAAGACGAAGGTCGTTGTGTCGTAATTGACCAGGTATTTGAGACCGGGCGGAAAGCGCTGGCTCAGGCGATCGAGGTTCGCCCTGACGAGAGCTGCGGTTTTGACCGCGTTGGCGCCGGGTGAAAGATAGATGCCGATCGCCACCGCCGGGCGCCCGTTCAGGCGGCTCTCAATGTCCTCGTTTTGCGCGCCGAGCTCGACCCGGGCAACGTCCTTGATCCGCAACAGCGAGCCGTCCGGATTGGCGCGCAATACGATGTTACCGAACTGCTCGGGGGTCACGAGCCGGCCCTGCGTCTGGATATTCAACTGAAATTGCTGGTCGTTCGAAATCGGGCGTGCGCCGATCCGGCCGACCGGGGCCACGACGTTTTGCGCCTGAATTGCCGAGATCACGTCGGCTGGGGTCAACTTCAGATTGTTGAGCCGGTTTATGTCGAACCAGATGCGCATCGAGTAATTGAGTGGGCTAAAGATATGCGCCTGGCCGACCCCGGGCGTGCGCGACAATACGTCGAGCACGTTGATGATCGCGTAATTGGTGATGAACAGCGGGTCCTGCTTGCCGTTCTCGCTGTAAAGAACGATGAATTGCAGGACCGCAGAGGACTTTTTCTGGATCGTCAGCCCCTCCAGCTGGACTTCCTGGGGAAGCTGGGAGAGCGCGGTCTGGACCCGGTTATTGACATTGACCGTGTTAATGTCGGGATCGCTGCCGAGCTCGAAACTGACGGTCAGGTTGTAGCTGCCGTCATTTCCGCTCGTCGACTTCATGTAGATCATCTTGTCGACGCCGACGACCTGCGCCTCAATCGGCTGCGCGACGCTGGCTTCAACATCGGCGGCCGAGGCGCCTGGATAGGTAGCGGTGACCTGGACCTGCGGCGGCACGATGTCGGGGAATTGCGCGACCGGAATGCGCATCAGCGCCAACAAGCCGGCGATCGTGATGACGACGGCGATGACGACGGCCAGCCGCGGACGGTCGACAAAGATCGCCGAGATCACGGGCTGGCCTTGGTCGCGCCGGGCGACGCCGCACCGGGCGTGGTATCGTTGGCGGAGGGGCCATTGGCGGAGGGGCCGTTGGCGCCGCTTCCGGCGGAGACCGGCGAAACCGCCGGTGGTGGGGACGCCGGCCCGGGCGAGACAACCGCGCCGGGGCGGGCCCGCTGCACTCCTTCGGAGATCACCAGCTCGCCTTCCTTGAGCCCGCTCGTCACGACCGCCGTCGACGGCGTCGACTGGCCGAGATGGACGCGCCGGATCTGCGCCTTGTTGTTCGCGTCGACGACGTAGACATAGTCGCCCTGCTGGTCGGACAACACCGCGGCGCGTGGGATGCCAAGAACCGAGATCGGCTGCACTCCTTCGAGCAATACGGTCACGAACTCGCCGTCGGTCAATTGCCGCAAACGAAGCTCGCCTGCCCGCGTTTCCGGCAGCAGCGGGTTTGGGATCTCGCCACGCAGCGTGATCGTATCGGTGTTTTGGGCGACGGTCGGTGACACATAGTCGAGATGCCCTGTCTGCCCGTAGATTTTTCCGGTCGGCAGCCGCAGCCTGATCTTGACGGCGCTGAACCCGCCCTTTGGCGCGTATTTGTCGCGCAATTCGAGCCCGGTGCGCAGCGCGATCGGAAAGATCACATACATCGGGTCCTGGCTGACGAGGGTCGCCAACGTTCCGCTGGTCGGCGAGACGACGTTGCCCTCGGTTACCGCGGTGGCGCTGATCCGGCCATCGATCGGCGCCCGGATTTCCGTATAGCCGAGATTGATCTGGGCGGTTTCCAACTGCGCCTGCGCGCCAGCGATCTGCGCCGCCAGCGACCGTTCCGAGGCGAGTGCCGAATTGACGTTGGACTGCTGGCCGGCCACGGTCTTGAGCAGATATTGCGCGCGTTCAAGGGTCAGCTCCGCGTTCGTATGCTGCGCCTCGAGCTGTGCGACATTAGCCTTGTTGAAATCCACTTGCGCCTGAAACGGCGGCTGCTCCAGCTGATAGAGGAGGTCGCCCTTTTTGACCTCGGCGCCCTCGACAAACAGCCGCTTTTCGAGAAACGCGGTGACGCGGGCGACAAGCGCCACCCGCCCGATCGACTGGACCCGTCCGATGAATTCGTTGGTCTGGGTGATCTGTTCGGGTGCGACCCGCACCACGCCGACCGCGGGCGGGCCCGGCGCCGGCTGCGCCGCGGCCGCAGTCGAAACCAGGCCCGAGACAAGCGCCAGCCACAAACGCGCGGCACACGGCTTTCGACCCATTTGCTCCCTGCATCGCTTGCCCGGCAGAACCATCGTCGCGCCGCCGCGGAGATATCGGTGTGTCCAGCGGAACGCGGGCGTGCGGCTGCTTGCCGCGCACACCCTACACGATCGCGAGCGCGCGCACGCCCGCGCCGGCGACTGCCTGCGACAATCGGAGCACCGTCACAGCGACCGCGCCTGATTGAGGCGGCAGTCGACAGCGGCGGGCGCGCCGTCCTATCATAGCGCCTATGATATTTTTGCGAGGGAGGTCCGCGCGGCGCGCGGCAAACGAGGAGAGGCAAGTATGAAAAACGGCTTCCGCGTCTATGATTTGGATACTCATGTCAACCCCGCCGCCGAGGTGCTGGAGCGCTACGTCGACCCCGGCTTTCGCGAGCGGCTCCCCGAGCTCGCGCCCTACCGCGTGACGGTCGGCCAGGCGGTCGAGGGCAAAAGCGACCTCCACAACTACCGTGTCGGAGTCAAATACTACCGGCGGGTTTTGGGCGAGAAGGCGCCGCGCGACACCTTCACCGGACGCGACACGCAGTGGATGGGAACAAAGAAGCCGCGGCCGGGGGTGCAGGACGATCAGGCCGCAAACCGCGTCAAGGACATGGACGACGAAGGGACCGACGTTCATTTCCTGATCCCGACCTCATGGCTCAGCCTCGTCGGGCTCGACGACCCGAGCCTCGAAACCGGCATCATCCGCGCCTATCACCGTCACATGGCCGATTTCTGCGGCGACTTCCCGGATCGTCTGAAGAGCATGATCGTCGCCTCGTCGCGCGACGTGCCCGAGGCGGTGCGCGAGATCCGCGAATGGGGCAAGTCCAAATGGGCGGTCGCGGTCATGCCGCTGCTGGCCAAGGACGTGCCGGCCGACCATCCCGACCTCTATCCGATCTGGCAGGCGGCCGAGGAGCACGGTCTGCCGATCGCCAATCACAGCTTTACCTGGACCCCGCCTTACTATCCGGGCTACCTCGACCTGTGGGAGAACATCTTTATCGGCCGCGCCGCAGCACACCCCTGGGGCGCGATGCGGTTTGTCGCCTCGTTTGTCGGCGGCGGCCTCTTTGACCGTTTCCCGACCTTGCGCATGGGTGTGCTCGAATGCGGTTTCGGCTGGCTGCCGTTCTGGGCGCGGCGGCTCGACGAGCAGGCCGTTTACGTCGGCGGCGTCGCCCCCTTAAAGCACAAGCCCAGCGAATACATGGCGAGCGGGCGGTTCTTCTGCAGCATCGAGCACCATGAAGGCGAGGACATGTTCAACTACGTCACCCAATTCCTCGGTGACGACTTGCTGATGTACGCCTCCGACTACCCGCATTCGGAATGCCAGTTCCCGAATTCGGTCGACAACATCCTCGCCTGGCAAAGCCTGAAGGGCGAGACCAAGAAAAAGCTGCTCTCGGGCAACGCCGACCGCTTTTTCAAGCAGACCTGAGCGGGTCGGTCCCATAAGGCGCGGCCGCCCTCTTGCAGAGCGGCCGACCCCGATCAGCCCGCGCGAGGCATTTGACGCCGGCGCCGGTCTTGTTCGAGCGCGTCGGCGGCGGCGGCGATCGCGGGCAGCATCGCCTCGGCCACGGCGGCGTTGCCGGCTTCTGAAAGGTGATAAAGATCGATGTAAACAGGGTCGGTCCATGCGTCAAAGAGGGCCGAGAGATCAACCGCGTCGGCGGCTTCGGCGAGGTCCCGGCAATCGCGGCGCTTGTCGACGATCGCAGTATAGAGCCGGACGCGCGCAGCCGGGTCGTGGGTGTAATCGCGTTCCCAGCGCTGCTCATCGAGGGTCTTGTTGCGTTTGGTGGTGATCACCGGCTGCCAGAAAAAGACCGGGCGAAAGCCGTATTCGCGCGCCAGCGTCCGGATCAGCCGCAGATTTTGGATGTAGAGGGCGACCACGTCCTGTGCGAGGCCGGCCATGTCGAGCCGCGACAGATCGGCCGGCGGCGCGGGCAGCGGCCCGTGCAGCGCGAGCCCGGTCAGCTGGCGCAGCCGGCGCAGGGTGCGGGGCGCCGCCGCCATCAGCGCCGCCACGATCAGGTCGCGGCGGCGGTCGGGGAGCAGCAGGTTGAATTCGGCGCGCCGCCGGGCTTCGTTGAACAAGCCGTCAGCGCGGCCGGTCTGCTCGGCGCAAGCCATCTCGTTGATACCGTCGTAAAAGACGGCGATGTCGACGCGCTCGCCGGCCTTCAGCAATTGCTGGAGCGCGATCGTTTCCTGGGTGCTGTTGTGGCCGAGCTGGCCGTAATTGGTCACGGCAACGTTGTAGCCGAGTTCGCCGAGCCGCCGCGCCAGGACCGCCGGGATCGTGTGCCCGTCGCGCGCGCCCATGCCCATCATCGTCGAGCCGCCAAAGCACAGAACCCGGATGGCGTCGGGCGGCGCATCGGCTTCCCCCGGCGTCGGCCGCAAGCCGCGCTCGTCGATCGTCACATGGATGCCGCGAACCGGCCGCTGCCACCATTCGACATAGGGCTTCCAGTCGACCCGGACGGCGCGGTGAAACTCATCGAAATAGGCCGCCGACCAGTCGGCGTCGGCATAGGCGTCGGCCGCGGCGGTGCGGTCCGGGCGGGTCGGGCGGCGGTAGCGCAGCCAGCGGCTCCCTCGCCGCCACCCCTCGACGCCGAATTCGGTCACCAGGAAAGCGAGCAGCAAAACCCCGACGACGTGCCAAAATGCCAGCAGAAAGCGCAACATCAGGTCCGGCGCGACGCCATTAAATCGGTCATTTGCGGCTCGCCTTCCCCGGCCGAATTGCAGATGATCAATCTATTCGAGCTCGCGAAAACGGGGAGGGAGCAGCAATGAGCGCGATCGACGAAACCCATGATCCGCGGCGGCGGAGCTGCGTCGCCTCGGCAAACGGCCACAGCGAATTCCCGATACAGAACTTGCCGCTGGGCGTCTTCAGCCCGGCAAGCGGCGGCGCGCCGCGGGGCGGGGTTGCGATCGGCGACATGGTCTTTGATCTCGGGGCCGCGCTGGAGGCGGGGCTGTTCGCGGGCGATGCCGCAAAGGCGGCGGAGGCGGCGGCCGGACCGGCGCTGAACCCGCTGATGGCGCTGGGCGCCGGGCCGCGGGTCGCATTGCGCCAGCGGCTCTCCGCCTTGCTCGCCGCCGACAGCGCCGAGCGCGCCACGGTCGAGGCGCTGGCCGCGCGGCTGCTGCACCCGGCCGGGCAATGCACGATGCACCTGCCGGCCACGATCGGCGAGTTCACCGACTTTTTTGCCGGGATTCATCATGCGCGTAATGGCGGCCGCCGGCGCGACCCGAACAACCCGCTCAGCCCGAACTACAAATATGTGCCGGTCGCCTATCACAGCCGCGCCTCCTCGGTGCGTCCGTCGAATGTGCCGATCCGTCGGCCGAATGGCCAGAGGAAGGCGCCGGATGAGCCTGCGCCGACCTATGGCCCCTGCCAAAAGCTCGACTACGAGCTTGAGCTCGCGGTGTGGATCGGCCCCGGAAATCCCCAGGGCGAGCCGGTACCGATCGGCCGTGCCGCCGATCACATTGTCGGGCTCGGCCTTGTCAACGACTGGTCGGCGCGCGACGTGCAAGGCTGGGAATCGCAGCCGCTGGGGCCGTTTCTCGGCAAGAATTTCGGCTCGACCGTGTCGCCCTGGGTCGTCACCACCGAGGCGCTGGCGCCGTTCCGGGTGGCGCAGCCGGCGCGGCCCGAGGGTGACCCGCGGCCGTTGCCGCATATGTGGGACGACGGTGATCAGCAGGCGGGCGCCTTTGACATCGCGCTCGAAGCCTTTTTGCTGACCGAGGGGCTGCGGGCGAAAGCGCTGCCGGCGCACCGGATGTCGGCCAGCAACACGACCGACCTTTATTGGACGCTCGCCCAATTGGTGACGCACCACACGAGCGGCGGCTGCAACCTGCGCCCCGGCGACTTGTTCGGCACCGGCACGATCTCGGGCCCGACCCGCGACGGCTATGGCAGCCTGATGGAGCTGAGCGAGGACGGGACCCGCGCCACGCGGCTCGCATCGGGTGAGAGCCGGACCTTTCTCGAAAACGGCGACGAGGCGATCTTCCGCGGCCACTGCCACAAGCCCGGCTTTGTCTCGATCGGCTTTGGCGAGTGTCGCGCCCGCATCGTCTGAAACGGGGCGGCCGACAGCGCGGCGGCCACGATCAGGCCGTAAGGTTGCCGGCATAGGTTTCGAGCAACCGCCAGGCCTCTGGGCCAGCCTTCGCGCGCCAGCGGGCGTAGAACGGGGCGAGGCGGGCGCGAAAGCTGCCGCTGTCGGCACTGTTGACGGTCATGCCCAGCCGGGCCAGCTCCTCGGCCCCGGCAGCGTTGATCGCCTCGGTATCCTGGCGCTGCAGCGACGCATATGTCTCGGCATTGCGCTCGACGACCTGCCGGATTTCCGCCGGCAATGCGGTCCAGGCGCCGGCATTGGCGAGGAGCGTGAACCCCGACCACCAATGGCGGGTCAGGCTCAGCTGGCTTTGCACTTCGTAGAGCTTTAGGGACAGCACGACGCCGAGCGGGTCGCTCTGGCCGTCGAACCGGCGCTCCTTTAGCGCGTCGTACATCTGGTTGAACGGGACATAGCCCGCCTCGGCGCCAAACGTCTCGAAAAAGTCGCGGGCGATCTCGCCGCCGGGACTGCGTATCCTGACCCCCACAAGGTCGGCGGCGGTGTGGATCGGACGGGTGCTCGTCGTCAGATGGTGGAACCCGTTCTGCAGGCAATGGCGAAACGCATGGATGCCGTTTTGCGCGAGCTCGCCGCGGATACGGTCGCCGAGCGCGCCGTCGAGGGCGGCGAACACCGCCGCCGAATTGGCAAATGCGAACGGCAGCAACGGCAGCGCGCTGGTCGGCGCGAGACCGCCCAGGGTGGCTCCCGCAACAAAAAATTCGAGGGCGCCCTCGCGCATGTCGGCGAGCATCTGCGGGTCGGGGCCGAGTTGGCTCTCCGGAAACACGTCGAGCCGGAACGCGCCGTCGGTGTCGCGGCCGACCGCCTCTGCCATTTCGGCGAGCCGCTTTTGCGTCGGGCTGCCGATCGGCTGGTTCAGCCCCAGACGGTAGTGAAAGCGCGGAGGATGCTCGGTTGTCATAGAGCGATCATAATCGACGGCCGCGCCCTCGGAAAGGCGTACCGGCTGCCGGCATTGGAGAGCCGCATGGAGGAATACCGCGCGCTGGTGGCGGCTCGGAAAGGCTGCCGGGTTTGCGTCGAGCGCAGTCCAGGCAAAATTCGCAGCTGCGCCGAGTTCGACTACGACCCCGACGTGGTCAGCCACTGGGAGCTGTGGCTCGGTCACAAACATCCAAAGCTCCTGGTGATCGGGCAGGATTTCGGCAATGTCGATTATTTCGTCCGCAATCACGGCCGAGACGACCCCGGCAATAAGACCAACGAGAATTTATGGAAATTGCTCGGGGAAGCGGGGATCGCCGCGAAACACCCCCGCGAATTGGATGCCGATGCCCGTGTGTTTCTGACAAATTCGATCCTGTGCCTGAAGGAAGGCGCAATGAGTGATCCGGTGCGGGCGAGCTGGGTTGCGACTTGCAGCAAACAGCACCTGGTTCCGCTTCTCGCGTGGCTGAAGCCGCCGGTTGTGGTCGGAATGGGCAGTTGCGGCTGGCGGGCGGTGCGGCAGGCTTTCGCATTGGCTGAAGCGCCGCGGGCTATTTCCGAGGCGGCCGGCGGCAGTTGGATCTCGGCAGACCGGACGCAGGTGTTCGCAGTCGGCCATTGCAGCCCGCTCGGCCTGATCAACCGGCCTTGGCCGCGACAGGCCGCGGATTGGCGACGTGTCGGCGAGGCGATATCGGCGCTCTGAAAGGAGACCGGAACGGCGTCAGCCTTCGTGATCGCCTTCCGCCAGCAACGGTTCCCATCTCGGGGCAACCTCGGAACGGTGCACCGGCGCGGCGATTTCCTCGTACAGCAGCCGCGCCTCGCTCGCCGGTCCGCGGCGCGAGCCGAGCGCAAGCACCCGTAGGGTCCGCAGATAGGCGCCCTGCGGCGCGGCAAGCGCATCGCCGACCCGCACCATGTGGTTCGACTTGCCGAGCGCAACGCCGTCGAGGGTTATCGCACCTGAGGCACACAGCTTGGCGGCGAGTGATCGGCTCTTGGCCAGGCGGGCGAACCACAGCCATTGGTCGAGCCGCCGGCTCGGCGGTGCGGGCGCGTTTTCGCTCAAGCGAGCTTCAATTCCCGCAATTTGGCGAAGGGATGGCCTTCCCGCGGCGGATGCGCGGAGCGGCCGGCGGCGGTCTCGCGGCGGCGGCGCGGTCGGGCGACAAAGGTCTCGACACCGTCTGCGATGACCGCGCGGTAGCCGAGGGCGGTCAGCAACCGGCGCAGCGCTCCCGGCTCGACCCCGGCGACCGCGGCAAAGCGGTCATCGGCAACGAATGGGCCATTCCGGCTCGACCGCCGCGCCGCGGCCGCGATTCTTTCCAGCCGGTCGGCGCGCAAGGCGACGCCGTCGGCGACAAAAAAGCCCAGTGCAGCATAGAACGACGCCGGCAAATCCCGATCGACCTCGATGACCTTGGCGAGCCGCCGCGCTGAAGGCAGCGCCGGGGTGTCGCGCCCGTGCCGGACCGCCCACAACAGCGCGCGAAAGCGCAGCGCGTCGGACCGCAGCAACAGCTCGACATAAACCATTTCGGTGCCGAAGCGCACGCCGTGCCGGCCAAGCGCGGCGCGGTCCGCCGGGTCGAGCGCGGCGACATGGTGCGCCCCGTCGCCCGCCGGCAGCGCGCCCAGCGCGTCGGCGAGTTGAAAGGCGAGGCCGCGCCCGACCGCGCCGAGCGGCAGTGCCGCGATCGCGAACAACGGCTGGAGCCGGCGCTCGGTCTCGGTGCGGACAAACGCCGCCAGCCGCTGGCGGATTTTTTCGCGCACGTCGCCCTCGATAAAGTCGCCGGCCATCGGTTCGGCGCGCGCGGTCAGCATCCGCTCGCCGGCAACCAGGCGGCCGACCACGCCGCCGCGCCAGCGCAAGGCGCCGCCAAGATCGACCGCAAAGGCCGGGTCGGCATCGGCGGCGAGCCGCCGCGCCCGTTCGGCGATCTCGCTGCGCAAGACCCGGTTGGCGGCGGTGTTGACCAGCCGCATCTCGATCCCGTCGATCGCGTCGGGGACAAAGCGCAAGCCGTCGAGCCGGCCGACAAAGGCGCCTTCGACCCGCACCTCGCCGGCGGCCGATACCGACGCGACCAGTTCGTCGTCGGAGGCCAGACGGCGCACCAGAAACGCCGAGCGGCGGTCGACAAAACGCTGGGTGATGCGGTCGTGCAATGCGTCGGAGAGGCGGTCCTCGATGGCGCGGGCCTGCTCCTGCCACGCCGTCGCACCCTCGACCCAGTCGCCGCGATGGGTGATGTAGGTCCAGGTGCGGATATGCGCGATCCGCGCCATCAGGCTGTCGATGTCGCCCTCCGTGCGGTCGAGATTGTTCATCTGCCCAGCGATCCATTCGGTCGGCAGCTTTTCGTCGGGCCCGGCGAGATGTCCAAAGATATGCGCCAAAAGCCTCGTGTGGCTCTCGGTCATGACCTTGCGGAAGTCCGGGATCTGGCAGACCTCCCAGAGGAGCCGCACCGCGCCGCGATGATGGGCGAGCTCTGCGACCTCGCGGTGGCGCGCCAGCGTCTGCAGCGCGCGATGGTCGTCGGCCTCGCGCGCCTGGACGAGACCCGGCAGCGAGGGCCGCTCGTCGAGGCTTTTTAAGAGCGCGTCGACCGAGTGAAAGCGCAGCCGGGTGTTGCGCCAGTTGAGCCGGGTCAGCGGGTCGAAGCGATGGGTCTCGACCGCCTCGACGATTTCGGGGTCGAGCGGCCCCTGCTCGGCGGTCGTGCCAAAGGTGCCGTCGCTCATATGCCGCCCGGCGCGGCCGGCGATCTGGGCGATCTCGGCGGCGGTGAGCCGCCGCGGGCCGCGGCCGTCGAACTTGGCGGTGCGGGCAAAGGCGACATGGTCGAGATCCATGTTGAGCCCCATGCCGATCGCGTCGGTGGCGACCAGATAGTCGACCTCTCCGGCCTGGAACATGCCGACCTGGGCGTTGCGCGCCCGTGGGCTGAGCGCGCCCAAGACGACCGCGGTGCCGCCGCGCTGGCGGCGGATCAGCTCGGCCAGCGAAAATACGTCGGCCACGGCAAAGGCGACGACGGCGCTGCGCCGCGGCAATCGCGTCACCTTTTTGTGCCCGGTATAGGCGAGTGTCGAAAAGCGCGGCCGGCTGATGTGCTCGAATTCGGGAACCAGACGCCGCATCAGCGGCTTGATCGTGTCGGCGCCGAGCAACATTGTCTCGGAAAGGCCGCGCGCCTGCAGCAGCCGCGCGGTAAAGACGTGGCCGCGCTCGGGGTCGGCGCAGAGCTGGATTTCGTCGACCGCGAGAAAATCGACCGGCCGGTCGAGCGGCATCGATTCGACGGTGCAGACAAAATAGGACGGGTTCGGCGGAATGATCTTTTCTTCGCCGGTGATCAGCGCCACCGCGCGCGCGCCGCGCAATTTGACGATCCGGTCGTAGTTCTCCCGCGCGAGCAGGCGCAGCGGAAACCCGATCATCCCGCTTCGGTGGCCGAGCATGCGCTCGATCGCGAGATGCGTCTTGCCGGTGTTG
Organism: uncultured Alphaproteobacteria bacterium; assembly: GCA_963712825.1. GTDB lineage: Bacteria > Pseudomonadota > Alphaproteobacteria > ATCC43930 > CGMCC-115725 > AP-15. Next base: position 50,111 of record CAVQJP010000015.1, on the reverse strand, counting down.
GTCGGCCCGAGGACCGCGACAAGCCGCGGAGCGGGGCTGAACATGGCCATGACAGAGGTATCGGGTGGCCGACGCGACATGGCAAGAGCAAACCGCCCCGACCAGCCGCAATGCGGCGCCGTCGAGGCCCGGTCCGCCGCCTGCGCCGATCCTTGGATTAAGTGATTCTTGACCAAATTCGGCCAGCTTCCTAGTGCGCGGGCTGAGGAGAGGCGTTTGGCGGAGGGCGACGACAAAACCGACGGCGAACGCCGCGTCGGACGTACGATCGCGGTGTCCGCGTCGCGGGCGACCGTGCTGCTCGAATGCCAAGCAGCGGCTCCGCTCGAAATGGGCAATGTGGTCAAGATGCGGACGCGCGCCGGCACCGTCTACGGCATGGTCAGCCGCCTCGACATCGTCAACCCCGGTTCCAAACCTTCCGATCAGGATTTGAAGACCGCCGAGATCGAATTCGCCGGCGAGATCGGCGAGGCCAACGGCGCTGCCGCCGGCTTTCAGCGAGGAACCTCCGCCTATCCGGCGCTGGACGAGCCGGTTCGGCTCGCGACGCCCAAGGATCTGCTGGAAATCTATGCGCGGCCCGAAGCCGCGACCGCGCGGATCGGCGCGATCCACCAGGCCGCGAGCGTGCCGGCCTACATCCTGACCGACGAGCTCTTCGGCAAGCATTTCAGCATCGTCGGCACTACCGGCGCCGGCAAATCCTGCCTCGTCGCCGCGATCCTCGGCGCGGTGATCGACTGCGCCCCGAACGCGCATCTGATCCTGCTCGACCCGCACAGCGAATACGCCAACGCCTTTGGCGAACGCGCCGAGGTGCTCAGTCCCGGCAGCGGTCTCTATTTTCCATATTGGCTGTTCAACTTCGAGGAGCTGGCGGAGATCGTGCTGGGATCGGAGCACCAGTCCGACCAAGCCAAGATTCTGGGCGAGGCGGTGCTCGCCGCCAAGCAGTCCTACTTTGCCAAAACCGGGCTCGAGCGCCGCGGCACCGTCGACACGCCGGCCCCTTATCGGATGGCCGACGTGCTGCGCTTTATCGACGCGGCCATGGGCAGCCTGAACCGTCCCGAAAGCGTCGCCGCTTATCACGCCGTCATCGGCCGCATCGTCGCGCTGCAAAACGATGCGCGCTACGGCTTTGTCTTCAACACCCGGATGACGCTGCGCGACGAGCTGTGCGACATCCTCGCCCAGCTGTTCCGCTTTCCGGTGGCCGGCAAGCCGGTGACGATCCTCGACCTCGCCGGCATTCCGTCGGAAGTGGTGAACGTGATCGTGTCGGTGCTGTGCCGGCTCGCTTTCGACTTCGCGTTGTGGAGCGAGGTCCCGGTTCCGATCACGATCATCTGCGAGGAGGCCCACCGTTACGCGCCGCGCGACCGATCCCTTGGTTTCGAAGCGGCCAAGCGGGCGTTGTTCCGCATCGCCAAGGAAGGGCGCAAATACGGTGTGTCGTTGTGCGTCGTCAGTCAGCGGCCGTCGGATCTGGCGCCCGGGCTTTTGTCGGAATGCAACACGATCTTTGCGTTGCGCATGACCGGGCAAGAGGACCAGGACATCGTGCGCAGCGCCGTTCCCGAATCTTGCTATGGGCTGCTGAACTTTTTGCCGGCTTTGCGCAACGGCGAGACGATCGCGGTCGGCGAGGGTGTCTCATTGCCGATGCGGATCTCGCTGGCGCCGCTGCCGGCCGAACGCCGTCCGAAGAGCGCCACCGCTTCCTTTACCGAAGCGTGGGCCAAGGAGACCGACGGCCGGCAGATCGAGGAGACCGTCGAGCGCTGGCGCCGCGGCGTCCGCCAGCCTGCGGGATGAGCTCGCGAGGCTGCCGGTGATCTTGCACGAGCGGGAATCCCGCAACATATGCGGGTCGTTAACGCCAACCCGCGACGGCAGCCATGACCCAGGAAACAAAAAGCTTCCAGGCGGAAGTCAGCCGCCTCCTCGAAATCGTCGCGCATTCGCTCTACAGCGAAAAGGAAATCTTTCTGCGCGAGCTGATCTCCAACGCCTCGGACGCGTGCGACCGCTTGCGCTACGCCGCCCTGACCGAGCCGGCGCTGGCCGAGGGCGACGCCGAGTATCGCGTCGTCCTGACCCCCGACAAAAACGCTCGCACCTTGACCGTCGCCGACAACGGCATCGGGATGAACCGCGAGGAACTGATCGAAAATCTCGGCACCATCGCGCGCTCGGGCACAGCCGCCTTTATGAGCCACTTGTCGGGCGACGCGCGCCGCGATATGAGCCTGATCGGCCAGTTCGGCGTCGGCTTCTACTCGGCGTTTATGGTCGCCGACCAGGTCGAGGTCCGCTCGCGCAAGGCAGGCGACGGCGAGGGCTGGCGCTGGGCCTCGGACGGCAAGGGTGAGTTCACGGTCGAGCCGCTGGCGGAAGCGGCGCGGGGTGCTGCGATCGTCGTCCATCTGCGCGAGGGCGAGGACGAATATCTCGACCCCGCCCGGCTGCGCCGGATCGTCCACACTTATTCCGACCATATCGGCTTGCCGATCCTGCTCAAGGACGGCGGCAAGGAGGAGACGGTCAACACCGCCTCGGCATTGTGGACCCGGCCGCGCGGCGACATCACCCCCGAGCAATACAAGGAGTTTTATCATCATGTCGGGCACAGCTTTGACGACCCGTGGCTGACCCTGCACAACAAGGCCGAGGGCGTTCTCGAATACACGAACCTCTTGTTCGTGCCCTCGACCAAGCCGTTCGACCTGTTCGACCCGGACCGCAAGAGCCGGGTCAAGCTCTATGTCCGGCGCGTATTCATCACCGACGAAGGGACCGAATTGCTGCCGGCCTATCTGCGGTTTCTGCGCGGCGTCGTCGACAGCGAGGATTTGCCGCTCAACGTCAGCCGCGAGATGTTGCAGTCGAACCCGATGGTGGCGAGAATCCGCCAGCAGTTGACCCGGCGAGTGTTGACGGAGCTCTCCAAAAAGGCCGATGAGGCGCCCGACGAATACGCGACCTTCTGGGACAATTTCGGGGCCGTGCTGAAGGAAGGGCTGTACGAGGACCGCGAGCAGCGCGACGCGCTCTTGGGTCTCGTCCGCTTCCGCTCCACCGCGCGCGACGGTCTTGTGTCGCTCGACCAATACCTCGAAAAGATGCGGCCGGGGCAGGAGGCGATCTACACGATCACCGGCGACAATCTCGATGTCGTCAAGCGCAGCCCGCAGCTCGAGGGCTTTCGCGCCCGCGGGGTCGAGGTGTTGCTGCTGACCGACCCGATCGACGAGTTCTGGACGCCGGCGATCGGCGCCTATAAGGAAAAGCCGTTCAAATCGGCGACCCGCGGCGGCGTCGATCTCGACAAGATCGCGGCAACCGAGGAGCAGCCCCTGGAAAAGCCGACGCCGCCGGCAAAGCTCGCGAGCCTGATCGCGATCTTCAAATTGGCGCTCGGCGACGCGGTCAAAGACGTGCGCAGCTCGGACCGGCTGACCGACAGTGCGGTCTGTCTCGTTGCCGACGAGGGCGACATGGACATGCATTTCGAGCGCCTGCTGAAGCAGCATCGCCAGCTCGACACCACCGCCAAGCGCATCCTCGAGCTGAACCCGCGGCACACGCTGATCGAGCGGCTCGCCGCCAGCGTCGGCGAAACCGGCGCCTCCGACCACATCGGCGAATTCGCCTGGCTGCTGCTAGACCAGGCGCGGATCGTCGAAGGCGAGCAACTGCCCGACCCGCCGGCCTTTGCGCGCCGGCTGGCGGTGCTGCTGGAGCGAGGCCTGCCCCAGGCGGCATAGTCGTCAATGTTGTCGTCGCCGTGGAGCGCCGCTGCGCCGCCTGCCGCCAGCTTTTCGGACAAGAACACAACATGACAGGGGGGCGCGTATGAAATTGGCGGTGGCGCTGCGGGTCTCGGCCAATGCCGGAATCGACATGGACCTCGTGTGGGAGGCCGAGCGGCTCGGCTACGAGGCGGTGTGGTGCGGCGAAGCCTACGGCACCGACGCGGTGTCGCCGGTCGCCTGGGTCCTCGCACAGACCAAGACGATCAAGGCCGGCACCAGCATCCTGCAAATGCCGGCGCGCACGCCTGCTTGCGCGGCGATGACCGCGATGACCTTGCAGGCATTGTCGGCAAACCGCTTTTTGTGCGGCATCGGCCCGTCGGGACCGCAGGTCGTCGAGGGCTGGCACGGGGTGCCGTATGGCAAGCCATTGGCTCGCACTCGCGAATACATCGCGATCATCCGCCAAATCCTCGAACGGAAAGCGCCGCTCGAATTCGCGGGCGAGCATTATCAGATACCGTATCGCGGGCCGGGCGCCACCGGGCTTGGCAAGCCGTTGCGCAGCATCGTTCACGGCGACCCGAGCCTCAAAATCTACACCGCGGCGATCGCCCCCGCCGGGCTGCGCACCGCGGGCGAGGTCGCCGACGGGACCCTGCCGTTTTTCATGTCGCCGGAGCAGGCCGAGGCGATCGTCGGCCCGGTGCGCGAAGGCATCGCCAAAGCCGGGAACGGCAAGACCCTCGCCGATTTCGACCTCGCCCCCTATGTCCGGGTCGCGATCGGCGACGATCTGGCGGCTTGCAGAGACGCAATCCGACCCAATCTCGCGCTCTATATCGGCGGCATGGGTGCGCGCTCGAAGAATTTTTACAACGACCTGGCAAAACGCATGGGCTACGAGGAAGCGGCTGGGACGATCCAGGATCATTACCTCGCCGGAAGGCGCAGGGAGGCGGAGGCGGCCGTCCCCGACGCGCTGATCGAGGAGACCTCGCTAATCGGGTCAAAGGAGCGGGTGCGCGAGCGCTTGCAGGCGTGGCGGGAGATCGCCGCCGAGCACCGGGTCGGCTCCTTGGTGTTGGCCGGCGCCGATGTGGCTGCGCTGCGCACGATTGCCGAGGCGGTCCTGTGAGAGAGGTGTTGCGATGACCGACTCCCTGGCCGCTCTGGCCGGCGCGATCGAGCGCGACGGGTTCGCTTTTGTGCGGTCGCCCGAGATGCAGGCGCTATTGGCCGACGGCCCGTTGCTCGACTGGGACGCGTTCGCGGCGAGCTGGAACGATCTCGGCGTCGACACCTACATGGCCGATGGCGGGCGCTACCGCCGGCGGCGGTTTGCGGCGTACCGCGCGACCACTGCCGGGCTTCTGCGCAAGCCGCATCAGCCGCATTACCAGAGCCGCGACTACAACGCGTTGAACGGCGGCCTGGAACGCTGGTTCGAGCCGGTCGCCGAGGCGATCGGGCACCATCCTGCGCTCGACGCGATTCTCGGCACCAGCTACGCGCTGTTCGACCGAATGACGCCGGCGTCGTACCGGCCCCCAGCCTGGCATGTCGAGCTGCATCAGTTCCGCATCGAGGCGCGCTCGGGCGAGGCCGGCCAACCGACCCCCGAAGGCATGCACCGCGACGGCGTCGACTGGGTGCTGGTGCTGATGATCCGGCGCGAGAACATCAAGAGCGGCGAGACGACGATCTACGATCTCGCAAAGCGCCCGCTCGGCAGCTTCACCCTGACCCGGCCGCTCGACGCGGCCCTTGTCGACGATAGCCGCGTCTATCACGGCGTCACCCCGGTCGAGCCGATCGACCCGGCGGCACCCGCCTATCGCGACGTGCTGGTCGTGACCTTCCGCCGCGAATAGAGCGGTAAAGCCGGCCGCTTCACCTGATCCGAGTTCTAGTTAGGGACGGGGCAGAGGCGACGCGAGATAGCAGCCGAACTCTTTCGGAAAATCGACCGAGACGCGGGCGTGGACCCGCCCCTGGCGGTCGAGCAATTCGGCCGTGTCGGCGAGCGGCACCACGGCGCCGTGCCAGATGTTCGGGTGGATGTAGAGCCCGCAGGTGCCGTCGCACCAGAAGGTCACGAACCGGTCCGGCGTCACGTCGTCGCCGGGCAGCGCCAACGGCACGACAAAGCTCTCGCCGTGCAGCGGGTAGAACATCTGGCCGCCGTCAGGGTGGTAGTTCGCGCGCCAGATCAGCGCCCGCTCGCGCGCCTTGCCGCGATTGCTGCCGCCGGCGGCGGCGGCCTCCTCGGGCCAGCTGCTCCACCCAAACAAATAGCTGTCGCCGACCGCGTTGTTGCGCGCGTAGAGCGTCTCGCCCTTCCAGGCGAATTCGAACACGCCTTCGGTGACGCCGCCCTGGTCGCCTGAATTCTTGTCGACCGGGCGCCACCCCTGCGCCGGCCAGCGCACGATCTCGATCGGGAACCCGGCCGGCGTGTCGACGAGGCAGCCATAGCCTTCGAGGCTGGCGGCGGTGGCGATGACGAGCGGCGTCTCGTGCACGCGCCGCACCCCGGTCGTCGGCACATAGGCGATGTCGTCGAGGTCGATGTCCATTGCGCGCATTCCTACGGCGGCGACGGCGGCCGGGCGAGCCCGAGCGTGCCATGCCGCGGTTTCGTAACGGTGGGAGATTGCACTATTATGACGGCCCAAGTGGCCGCTGGCCGACCGAGGCGCGGGGCGGCGCCGTTTGAGCGCGCCGCCCCGGCGTTGCCTGGCGGAGGGTTCAGACCTTCTCGTATTCGGCCGAGATGTCGCGATTGGTGTAGTCGGTTAAGAATGCCGTCGCGGTGATGCCGATAATGGCGCAGACGAGAATGTAGAGCGCGATCGGCAGGCTCGAGTGAAACGTCGCGAACAGCGCCGTCGCGATGAACGGCGACGGGCCGCCGGCGATGATCGAGGCGAGCTGGTAGCCGAGCGACGCCCCGCTGTAGCGCAGCCGCGGCGAGAAGCTCTCGGCGATCAGCGCCGCCTCCGGCCCGTACATCGTCATGACCGGGATCAGCGAGATGGCGACCGCGAGAAAGATCAGCCCCGGTATCTTGGTGTCGAGGAGCGCGAAGTAGACAAAGCCGAAAATGCCCATGAACACGCAGCCGATTATGTACATGTTCTTGCGGCCGACGCGGTCCGACAGGTGTCCGGCGACGGTGACCCACAAAAAGCCGAGCGCCGTCTGCGCAATCAGCGCGACCAGCAGAAAATCGCGCGAGGCGCCGAGAACCGTGGTGCCATAGGTGAAGATGAACGTCCCGACGATGTAGCCGGGCGCCTGCTCCGGCATGCGCAGCAACGCCGTCAGGGCCACCTGCTTGGGCTGGCGCTTCAGCACTTCGAGCACCGGCACGCGTTCGACGCGGTCCTCGGCGACAACCTTCCGGAACACCGGGGTTTCAAGGATGCCGAGCCGGATCCACAACCCGATGCCGACCATGATGAGGCTGAGAAAGAACGGGATGCGCCAACCCCATACCAGGAATTGGTCGCCGGACGCCCAGCTGAACCCGAGCACCGCGAGGTTGGCAAGAAACAGGCCCGCCGGCGCCCCGAATTGCGGCCACGACGCGATAAACCCGCGATTGTTGTTGGATCGCGCCCATTCCATCGCCAGCAGCACCGAGCCGCCCCATTCGCCGCCGACCCCGATTCCCTGGATCAAGCGGATGACGGTCAGCAGGACGGCGCCCCAGACACCGATGCTGGCATAGGTCGGCACGAGACCAACCGCAAAGGTGGCAAGCCCGGTGACCAGCAAGGTCGCGATCAGGGTCGCCTTGCGCCCGATCCGGTCGCCCCAGTGACCGAATATCGCAGCACCGATCGGCCGCCCGACAAAACCGACGAAGAAAACGCCGAACGCCTGCAAGACCCCGATCAGCGGCGTCGAGTGCGGGAAATAGAGCTTGCCGAAGACCAGCCCGGTGACGGTGCCGTAAAGCAGAAAATCGTACCACTCGATCGTCGTGCCGACCGTGCTGGCGATGACCGCGCGGCGCAGCTGCGCGCGATGTTCGGCGTCGGATATGCCGCCGGGAGCGGCAGCTTCCGCTGTCGTCATTGTTGTTTCCTCCTCGCCTGCCGGGCGGTTCGCGAGCGCCCGTTGTCGTTTCCCCAGCGGCGCGGATGCTGCCGGAGCCGTTTCTTTTGCCGCACGGTAGCAGCGGCGGCGTCACCTGCCAACCGTGCCGTGCATTAAGGCGACTGAATGCGCTCGCCTTGCAGGCCCGGACCCGGCGCGGAACCGCCCGGCCGGGTCCGGCGATGATATCTCAGCCGGCGGCCATCAATATGATGCCGCCCCCGACGGACGCGCCGCCGGTCACAATTGCCAGCAGCCGCGCTTCGATGTGCGGAAAGGTCACGTCGCGCGCGTCGGCAGGGGTCACATGCAGCACGATCGCCGTCACCCACAGCAAAAGCCCAAAGACGGCGAGACCCGTGCCCAATCCGATTTTTCGGCTCCGTGTCAGGCGGTGCCTGTGAGTCCAAGACATTTTATCTTCCGAGCCGCTGCCGAAAGTCGGCGGCAACGTTCTCACCCGAATACGGCAACAATTCGTCGGGGGTTGCTCAAGGCGATATCCTGGCCCGGGCGGTGCGACTGATCAGCCCGCAAAGCCCGCCTGCGCAACGGGCCGGACGCCGCGACGGGGTATGCAGTGGCCGATCAGACGGAATCGTATTCGGCCGATATGTCGCGATTGGTGTAGTCGGGGAGCAGCGCTGCGGAAATCAGGCTGATCACGGCGCAGGCCAGAATGTAGACGGCGATCGCGTAGCCGGATTTGTATGCCGCGAACAAAGCGGTCGCGATCAGCGGAGCCGGGCCGCCGGCGATGACCGAGGCGAGCTGATAGCCGAGCGAAGCGCCGCTGTAGCGCAGCCGGCCGGTAAAGCATTCGGCGATCAGCGCCGCCTGCGGGCCGTACATCAGATCGTGCGGGATCAACGACAAGACGATCGCGAGAAAGATCCAGCCCGGCATCATCGTGTCGAGCATTGCGAAATAGACGAAGCCAAAGATGCCGGTCACCACCGCGCCGATCATGTACATGCGCCTGCGGCCGATGCGGTCCGAAAGATAGCCGGCGATCGGGATCGTAAAGAACGAGACGACCGAGGCGGTCAGCACCGCGATCAGCAGCAGGTCGCGCGAGCTGTGCAGGATCGTCGTCCCGTACGTAAAGACAAACGCGGTGAAGATGTAGAACGGCGCCTGCTCGCCCATCCGCGCCAGCGCGGTCAGCAGGATTTCCTTAGGCTGGCGCCGGATGACCTCGATGGTCGGCGTGCGCTCGACCCGCTTTTCGGCGACCAGCCGCGAAAAGGTCGGGGTCTCGAGAATGCCGAGCCGGATATAAAGCCCGATCCCGACCAATACGATGCTCAGCGCGAATGGGATGCGCCACCCCCAGCTGAGGAACGCCGGGCCCGAGATCGCGCTGAAGGCGAGCACCGCGAGGTTTGCCAGAAACAAACCGGCCGGCACCCCGAATTGCGGCCAGGAGGCGACAAATCCGCGATGGGCGCTGGTCCGGGCCCACTCCATCGACAGCAGCACCGAGCCGCCCCACTCGCCGCCGACCCCGATCCCCTGCACCGCGCGCAGCACCGTCAGGATCACCGCACCCCAGATGCCGATGCTGGCATAGGTCGGGACAAAAGCGACGGCGAACGTCGCCAGCCCCATCAGCAGCAAGGTCGCGATCAGCGCTGCCTTGCGCCCGATCCGGTCGCCGTAATGGCCAAAGATCGCCGCCCCGACCGGCCGCGCGACAAAGCCGACGGCATAGATACCGAACGCCTGCAACGTCCCGGTCAATGGATCGGATTGCGGGAAATAGAGCTTGGCGAAAACAAGCCCTGTTACCGTCCCGTAAATAAAAAAGTCGTACCACTCGATCGTCGTGCCGATCGTGCTGGCGATCACCGCCCGGCGCAATTGCCGGCGATGGTCGAGCTCCGACAGCATGCCGCTGTCCGTGGCGGTGGTCGTCATCGCGGCGCTTCCTCTCCCACACTCCGCGGCAACGGCTTCTTCGCGCGCTTGCCGCGCGGCTCTTCTAGCGCATCGCCACAGTCGCGCGCCAATTCTTAGTAATCGGCAGAGACCGCGGGAGGCGACTGCCTCGCAGATGAGCGCACGACAGAGGCGCCCGCTTCGCGCCCCGCGCCCGCGGATGACGCGGCCGTCTCAAGCGGGTAGTGTTTGGCCGAGGACGGGCGGCAAGGGAGGAGAGGATGGCGTGGCAGCGCATGGCGCTTGAGATCGGCATGGGCACCGACATCCGCGGCGCCGACTATACGAAGGCGGCGGTGCGCGCGTTGCGCGACGCCTTGTGGCACAATTCGCTGAGCGTCGCCGATGCGGTCGGGCTGCCGGTCGACTCGATGCAGGTCGAGGTCAGGATCGGCGTGCCCCACCCCGAAGAGGTCGACAAGGCGGCGGTGCTGGCGGTGTTGCCGCACGGCACCGGAACCGTGGAAGTCGTCGAAGGCGGCCTTGAAATCGTCAACGATGCCGGGACCGACAAAACCGTGATCGCCCACGCCGCCGCAATCGTGCGGCTCGACCTGCCGCAGCGAGGTGCGTAATGGCCGCAAAGCGCGTCATCCTTGAAATGGGCAGCGGCAACGACCTGCACGGCGGAGACTACACCAAGGCGGCGGTGCGCGCGGTCCAGGACGCGATCCACCACAGCTCGCTGACTCTGATCCGCACCCTCAAGCTCGACGCGCGTCAAATGCAGGTCGAGGTCACGATCGGGGTGCAGCAGCCGGCGAAGGTCGATGCCGCCGCGGTTAAGGCGGCATTGCCGCATGGCGAGGTCACGGTCAAAGTCGTCAAGGGCGGTCTCGACGTGCCCGACAACGACACCGGAGACGTCGCCGTCATCGCCAGCGCCGCCGTCGCGGTTCGCATGGAGCTGCCGCAAGCCGGGAATTGACGCCCGTCGCGATCTGCCTTTAAGGCCGCGTCAGGTACAATTCGCCTGAATGGAGTGTCCGGCGCTTTTCTCGGCAGAGCCGGGCTGCAGCGGCTGGCCGCGGCCGAGCGTCGGGCAACCGTTGGGGCATGCTTGACCTCGATGCACCAGCGGGCGAAAATTGTCGGCGAACCCAGCCGTTGCACTGTCCACCGGCGCCGCGTCCGTGCCGGCGGATATGAAACCAAGAAAGGGCCGCTTTCGTGAGCATCGGAACCCTGCCGCTGTCGAAATTCACCGTTCTCGACCTGACCCATGCCCGCGCCGGGCCGACCGCGGTGCGCCAGCTCGCCGATTGGGGCGCCAACGTCATCAAGATCGAGCGCCGCGGAGACGACGGCCGCGACGTGACCGGCTCGCGGCGCGACGGGTTCGACTTCCAGAATCTTCACCGCAACAAGCGCAGTCTCACCCTCGACCTGAAAACAAAGGACGGGCTGGCGATCTTTATGCAGCTGGCCGAAAACGCCGATGTCATCGTCGAGAATTTCCGTTCGACGGTAAAACATCGTCTCGGCGTCGACTACGAGAGCGTCAAAAAGATCAATCCGCGCATCGTCTATGGCAGCATTTCTGGCTTTGGCCAGACTGGACCTTACGCCAAGCGGCCAGGCGTCGACCAGATCGCCCAGGGAATGGGCGGGCTGATGTCGATCACCGGGTTGCCGGGGCAGGGGCCGGTGCGGGTCGGCATCCCGATCGACGATCTCTGTGCCGGCATCCTGCTGGCGCAGGCGATCCTGATGGCGCTGATTGAGCGCGAGAGTTCGGGCGAAGGGCAGTGGGTGCACACCTCGCTGCTCGAAGCGCAGATCTTCATGCTCGATTTCCAGGCCTCGCGCTGGCTGATGGCGGGGGAGGTCGCGAAGCAGGCCGGCAACGACCATCCGACCGGAATTCCGACCGGGCTGTTCCCGACCGCCGACGGGCAGATCAACATCGCCGCCTCAGGCGACCACATGTTCCGCCGCTTTTGCGAGGCGGCCGACGCGATGGCATTGCTCGACGACCCCGACTACGCGACCGGTGCGGCGCGTTCGAAAAACCGCAAGGCGCTCAACGAGCGGATTGCCGAGATCACCAAAAAGCGCCCGAGCGCCTATTGGGTCGAGCTGATGAACGAGGTCGGCGTGCCGTGCGGGCCGCTTTACACGATCGACCAGACCTTTGCCGACCCGCAGGTGCAGCATCTCGAAATGGCGCGGCCGATCGACCATCCGACGCTCGGCCCGCTCAAGGCGGTCGGGCAGGCGATCAACATGACCCGCACCCCCGAGCCCGAGAAATTGCGCCCGACCCCCGGTCTCGGCGAGCACACCGACGCGATCCTGCAGGAGCTCGGCTTCAACGACGCCAAGATCGCCGACCTGCGCGCCCGCGCCGTCATTTAGACCGCGCTGTCGCCAAAGCAGGAGCGCCAGCGTCGACGTCACCCCGCGCAAGCGGGGTCCAGGGGGTAACCGCACGTCGCCTGCTCTGGATTTCCGCTTTCGCGGGGAATGACGAGTATCGATCAAAAAGGAGGAGCAGAAGATGCTCGACCAGCCCATGACCAGCAAGATGATCGCCGAGAAGGACGGGGCGATCGGCCGCCTGATCTTCAACAACCCGGCGCGGCACAATGCGGTGTCGCTCGAAATGTGGGAGGGCGTGGCCCAGATCGTCGACGATTTCGAGCATGACGACGCGATCCGGGTCATCGTCGTGTCGGGCGCCGGCGGGCGCGCCTTTGTTTCGGGCGCCGACATCTCCGAATTCAAGGAGCGGCGCGCATCGGAGGAAGCCGCCGCCGCCTATTCGCGGATTTCCGAGGGGGCGCGGCTGCGTCTCCAGGAAACCCTGAAGCCGACGATCGCGATGATCTCGGGGTATTGCATTGGGGGCGGGGTCGGCACGGCGCTCGCCTGCGATATGCGCATTGCCGCCGAGGGCTCGAAATTCGGCGTTCCCGCCGCCAGGCTCGGTCTCGGCTACGCCTATGACGGCATCAAAAAGCTGGTCGACCTGGTCGGGCCGGCGCATGCCCGCGAGATTTTTTTCACCGCGCGCCAGTTCACCGCCGAGGAAGCATTGCAGATGGGCCTCGTCAACCGGGTGGTGCCGGCGGCGGAGCTGGAGGCGTACGTCAACAACTATTGCGCGATGATCGCCGCCAATGCGCCCTTGACCGTGCGCGCGGCCAAGGTCGCCATCCGCGAGGCGCTGCGGGACGAGTTGGCGCGCGACCTCGCCTTGTGCAAGCGGCTGGTCGACGAGTGCTTTGCCAGCGCCGACTATGCCGAAGGCCGCACCGCCTTTATGGAAAAACGCAAGCCGGCGTTCAGCGGGCGGTGACCTCGGCAGGGGCACAAACGCGGCTCCTCACCGCGACCCTCTCCCCGCGGGCGGGGCGAACGAGCACAGCTACAAATTCCCTCTCCCCGCCTCTGCGGGGAGAGGGTTAGGGTGAGGGGCCGTTCGTCAGCTTCCACAAAGCCAAGCCAATGAACCTCCCCGCGCACAGCCGCTACGACTACGTGCCGATCCACAAGCGGCCGCAATACGACTGGCCCGAAGGCAAAAGGCTCGCGGTCACCTTCAACAACAACATCGAATTTTTCGCGTTCGGCGCCGGTCTCGGCAGCGACTCGACCGGGGCGGCGGCACCGCAGAGCCAGCGCAACTACGCCTGGCGCGACTACGGCAACCGCGTCGGCCTGTGGTACTACCTCGACCTGCTCGATGAATTTGCATTGCCTGGCGCCCACAACGTCAACTCGGCGGCGCTCGAAGCCTGCCCCGAAATTGCCGAGCGGCTGAAGGCGCGGGGCGACGAATTTGTCGGCCACGGCCGCACCAACTCCGAGCGCCAGGACATTTTGTGGGAAGCGGACGAGCGCCGCCTGATCGCCGAGTGCACCGAAATCCTGACCCGCGCCGCGGGCCGGCCGCCCGCGGGCTGGCTTGGCCCCTATATCGCCGAAACCGCGGTCACCCTCGATTTGTTGAAGGAGGCCGGCTATCGCTATGTCATGGACTGGGCGATGGACGACCAGCCGGTGTGGATGCGCACGCGCTCGGGGCCGATCCTGTCGGTGCCGTACCCGCTAGAGCTCAACGACTCGCCGGCGATGGTTTTCCGCCGTCACACCGGCCGCCAATTCGCGGAGATGATCGTCGACCAGTTCGACGAGATGCTGCTGCAGTCAAAGAAATATCCGCTGGTGTTTTCGGTCTCGGCGCATCCCTTTGTTGTCGGCCAGCCTTTCCGCTTGCATGCCTTTCGCGGCGCGGTCCGCCATATCCTCGAGCACCGCGACGACCTATGGGTCACCACGCCCGGCGAGATTGCGCGATACTGCGAGAGCCTGCCAAAGGGAGTCGTTCCCGGCTCCGAATAGGCGCGGCCGAGAAGCGCAGCATTGAGATCCATTATCGGAGATTGGGGCATGACGATCGAACGGCACAAAGTGGGTGCTCGGATGAGCCAGGCGGTGGCTCATGGTGCCACGGTGTACCTCGCCGGCCAGGTGGCCGACACGCCTGACGCTGATGTCCGTCAGCAGACGCAAGAGGTCCTGTCCAAGATCGACGATCTGCTCGCCGCCGCTGGCACCGACAACGCGAAGCTGCTGTCGGCGACGATCTGGCTTTCCGACATGCGCTATTTCAATGACATGAATGCGGTATGGGACGCCTGGGTGTCGCCCGGCGAAACCCCCGGCCGGGCCTGCGTCGAAGCTCGCCTCGCCGCCCCGCACTGGAAGGTGGAGATCGCCGTCATCGCCGCCCGCGAGTAGACTCGCCCAGCCGACGATCGTCTGCGACCGCTAGGCTGCCGCGGTCGTGGCGGGGCTGCCGCAAGTCGGGCACTCGGGGTCTTTGGCGATCCGGATCGAATGGAAACGGGCGCGCAACGCGTCGTAGAGCAGCAAGGTGCCGTCGAGGCTGTCGCCCAGACCCAGCAGCTCCTTCAACACCTCGACCGCCTGCAGCGTGCCGAGCACGCCGGCGACGGCGCCGAGGATGCCCGCCTCCTCGCAGCGCGGCACCAGGTCAGGCGGTGGCGGGTCGCGGAACAGGCAGCGATAGCAGGGATGGCCGGCGCCGCGATAGGGGCGGAACGTCGACAACTGGCCCTCGAACGGCGACAGGGCGGCGGCGACCAGCGGCTTTTCGAGCCGGCAGCACAGATCGGTCAATAGATAGCGCGTCGCGAAATTGTCGCTGCCATCGGCAACGAGATCGTAGCCGGCAACCACCGCCCCGGCATTGTCGGGGCCGAGCCGGAGCGGGTGAATTTCGACCCGCACATCGGGGTTGACTGCGGCGAGCGTGTCGCGCGCGCTCTCAACCTTCAGCGTCCCGACATTGCCGGTCGCATGGACGATCTGGCGCTGCAGGTTGGTCATGTCGACGCGGTCGTTGTCAACGACGCCGATCGTGCCGACCCCGGCCGCCGCCAGGTAGAGCAGCATCGGCGAGCCGAGCCCGCCGGCCCCGACCACCAGCACCCGCGACTCCAGCAGCCGCTCCTGCCCCTCCTCGCCGACCTCGTCGAGGATCAGGTGGCGGGCATAGCGGCGAACTTGCTCCTCGCTGAGCTCCACGCGCGCGCCTCACACCCCTTCGAACAACGCCGTCGACAGATAGCGCTCGGCAAAGTCGGGGAGCACCACGACGATGGTCTTGCCGGCCATGTCGTTCCGCGCGCCGATTTCGAGCGCCGCGGCGAGTGCCGCTCCCGACGAGATTCCGACGGTCAGGGCGTCGAGCCGAGCGGCCTCGCGCGCCGTGCGCATCGCGGTGTCGTTGCCGATGCGGACGACCTCGTCGATCAGCTTGGTGTCAAGAATGTCGGGGACAAAGCCGGCGCCGAGGCCCTGGATGCGGTGCGGGCCGGGCGTGCCGCCGGACAGCACCGCGCTGTCCTCGGGCTCGACCGCGATCATCTTGAGCCCGGGCTTGCGGGGCTTGAGGACCGACCCGACGCCGGTCAGGGTGCCGCCGGTGCCGACCCCGCTGACTACGACATCGACCTTGCCCTCGGTGTCTTTCCAGATCTCCTCGGCGGTCGTGCGGCGGTGGATTTCGGGATTGGCCGGATTCTGGAATTGCTGCGGGATAAAGGCGTCGGGCAAGGAGCGGGCGATTTCCTCGGCCTTGCCGATCGCACCCTTCATCCCCTGCGCCGCCGGGGTCAATTCGAGCTCGGCGCCGAGCAGCAGCAGCATCTTGCGGCGCTCGACCGACATGCTGTCGGGCATCGTCAGGATCAGGCGGTAGCCTCGGGCCGCGCACACAAATGCGAGCGCGATCCCGGTATTGCCCGAGGTCGGCTCGACCAGCACGGTTCCGGGCTTGATCCGGCCGGCAGCTTCGGCGGCGTCGATCATCGCCACGCCGATGCGGTCCTTGACCGAGGCAAGCGGGTTGAAGAACTCGCATTTGGCCAGGATATCAGCTTTGGCCCCGGCCTGTTTGGCCATCCGGTGCACGCGGACGAGCGGGGTGGCGCCGATTGTCTCGGTGATGCTGTCATATACGCGGCCGCGAAACTCGGCGCGTTGCGGATTAGTCGTCACGGCGGTGTCCATTAGGTCTTTCTCCCAGATGGCATGCGTTCTTTATGTGGGTTCGGTGCGAAAAAGCTCAAATCTCGAAATCGGTGTATTCCGAGGCGCGGCCGGCAATCCCGCTCTGGTACGCGCGGGTGCACAGATCGTCGAGCGTCAGGGCGTCGAGCCGCTGCGTCATTTCCTCCTGCAGTTCGAGCCACAAGGGCCGCACCACTTGATGGCCGAGCGCGCTGCCGGCGGGGTCGGTGATCGGGTCCTCGGCGGTCTCCAGCGCCCGGACGGTTCGGACGATGTCGCCGAGACTGATCCGGCGCCGCTCGCGCGCCAGCCGATAGCCGCCGGACGGGCCGCGGATGCCGACCAGGATGCCGTTGCGCACCAGCTCCTGCAAGACGGGCTCGAGATAGCGGCGGGGGATGCCCTGGCGCGCGGTGATCTCAGCCGAGCGCACCGGCGTCGGCCCGCCATTATAGGCGATGTCGAGCACCGCCTCGATCGCAAACAGGAGCTTTTTGGTCAGCCGCACCATCCGCTGGCCGCCTTCGCCCAAGGTTCAGGGTATCGGGCGATCAGTTTCGTCCCGGAGAGCGTCCAGGACAAGCGGTGCCGATGCCGGTCGACCCAAATCCGGCGGCGCCGCGCGGCTGCGCCGAGCCATGCTCTTGGCCTGTTTCGGAAAGAGCCGACACGATCTCGAATTCTGGCCGCGCGATCCGGGTGAAGACGAGCTGGGCAATGCGGTCGCCGGGGCGCACCTTAATCGCAGCGCCGCTGTACGGTGGGTTGCGGTTCCACGCCGAGATCAGGCACGGCCCCCCGTAATCGGCGTCGATCACCCCGACCGCGTTGCCGAGCACCAGCCCCTCGCGGTGGCCAAGCCCGGAGCGCGGCAGCACCAGCGCGCACCATGCGGGATCGCCGATGCGAAACGCGACGCCGGCGGAGATCAGCACCGCCGGCGCCTGCGGCTCGATGACCACAGGGGCGTCGAGGCAGGCATGCAGGTCGAGCCCGGCGGCGAGGCTCGACCCCCATGACGGAAACCCCCAGCCTGGCAGCCGTGGATCGAGGATCTGCAGCTCAACCTTCATCGCGGCCGCAAATGGTCCGCGATCCGTCCGACAAGGCGGGCAGCAACCTCGCGCTTGGTCATGACCGGCCAGTCCTCGACCCCGGCGGCGTCGACAAGGTGGATCGTGTTGCGGTCGCCGCCAAAGGTGCCGGTGCCGGGCGACACGTCGTTGGCGAGTATCCAGTCGCAGCCTTTGCGGGCGCGCTTGGCGCTGGCGTTGGCGACGATGTCGTCGGTTTCGGCGGCAAAGCCGATCACCAGCGCCGGCCGGTCGTTGGCGCGCCGCGCTATCGTCGCCAAAACGTCGGGGTTCTCGGCAAGGCGCAGTGTCGGGGGGCCGCCGCCGTCTTTCTTGAGCTTGTGCGCGGCCGCGGTCTCGACCCGCCAGTCGGCGACCGCCGCCGCCATGACCGCGACATCGACCGGCAACGCCGCCTCGCACGCGGCCAGCATCTCGGCCGCGGTCTCGACCCCGACCAGCCTGACCCCGGCCGGCGCCGGCTCCGGCGTCGGACCCGCGACCAGCACCGTCTCGGCGCCGAGACCGGCGAGCGCCGCCGCGATCGCGTGGCCCTGCTTGCCCGAGGAATGGTTCGAGATGTAGCGCACCGGGTCGATCGGCTCGCGCGTCGGGCCGCTTGTCACCAACGCTCGCCGGCCGGCAAGCCGGTGCTTCGTGCGAGGGTGGTCGGCGCCGGTCAGCATGCCGTCGATCGCGTGGACGATTTCCAGCGGCTCGGCCATGCGCCCCGACCCGACCTCGCCGCAGGCAAGCTCGCCCGAGCCGGGACCGATCCGCACGACCCCGCGCGCGGCGAGGGTGGCGATGTTGGCCTGGGTCGCCGGGTGGCTCCACATCATCAAATTCATCGTGGGCGCGATCAGCACCGGCTTGTCCGAAGCGAGCAGCACCGTCGTCGCGAGGTCGTCGGCGAGCCCCGCCGCCATGCGCGCGATCAGATCGGCGCTCGCCGGCGCGACGACGACGAGATCGGCCTCACGCGACAGCCTGATATGCCCCATCTCGCTTTCGTCGGTCAGCGACCAGAGATCGATGTAGACCTTGTCCTCGCATAATGCCGCGACCGAGAGCGGGGTCACGAAATGCTGGGCCGCCTCAGTCATGACCGCGCGCACCGCAACGCCGCGCTCGCGCAACCGGCGGATCAGGTCGAGGCTCTTATAGGCCGCGATGCCGCCGGAGATGACGAGGAGAATCCGCCGACCGTTCAGCAAAGACATGCCCTCCGCCGCATTCGCCGCAGCCAGTATGCTACGGTGCAAAACCGAGGGCGAGAGAATGATCGGTCACGTCGCCGGACCTGTTCCCGCCGTTCCCCACGCCGTTCATCGACAGCGTCGCGATTTTAGTGCGCGACGATCGGATCGCGATTCGGACGAAAACCCGCCGCGGCAGCAGGATTGCTGTTTTCCCGATTTACAGGTCGAAAATTAGGCAGATCGAGCGGGTTGCTGACCTATACGGCAGCTTTTAGCGCACCGGCAGAAACAATCCGGCAACTGGATGCCGTTATGGAGGCAGTGCAAGCTCAGCAGCGAAAGCCTTGCCTAAACGCTTGTCAAACCAAATATAAAAGTTGAACGGAAACGTTTTTCGCGATGAAATGGGTTCGCGCGGCGATGGATCGAGACGGGAGGTTTTCCAGTTATCGGGCGTTGACGCAAGCGAAGGTCTGCATCGAACGAGGAGCATATGCTTTACGACGCCTACGACGCCCAAAACGACATGTTCGGTCCGATCCGGCTGCTGGCCGGAACCGCCAGCGAGTGGCTCGGCCAGCCCTGGCTATCGACCGGAAACCTGCCCTTTGTCCGCGACGCCGCCGCCGCGATGGAACTGCTCTCCCATGCCGGGCTGTCGCACGAGCGGCCGCCGTTTCGCATTGACAAGGTCACGGTCGACGGCCGGGAGATCGCGGTCAGCGAAGAGGTCGTAGCCTCCCATCCGTTCTGCAACCTGCTCCATTTCCGCAAGGAGCTGAGCCGCGACGAGCCGACGGTGCTGGTCGTAGCACCGCTTTCCGGCCATTTCGCAACCCTGTTGCGCGGCACCGTCGAAACCCTGCTCGCGGACCACAACGTCTACCTGACCGACTGGGTTAACGCGCGTGACGTGCCGCTGCTGTACGGCCGCTTCAATCTTGACGACTTTGTCGAGCTGGTGATCCGTTTTGTTCGTCTGCTCGGCCCGCGCACCCATGTCATGGCGGTGTGCCAGCCCTCGGTCCCGGTGCTGGCCGCGGTGTCGCTGCTCGCCGCCGACCACGATCCCAGCCAGCCCTCCTCGATGATCCTGATGGGCGGCCCGATCGACACCCGCGCCAACCCGACCGCGGTCAACCAGTTCGCCAAGGCGCACTCGCTCGAATGGTTCGAGCGGACCGTGATCACCACCGTCCCGGCCCGCTATCCCGGCGCCTTCCGCCGCGTCTATCCGGGCTTTTTGCAGCTCGCGGGCTTTCTCAGCATGAATTTCGACCGCCATGTCTCGGCGCACTGGACGATGTTCCGCGACCTCGCCCGCGGCAGCGGCGAGAGTGCCGCGGCGACCCGCGCGTTCTACAACGAGTACACCGCGGTCATGGACCTGCCGGCCGACTTCTACCTGCGGACGATCGAGCGCGTTTTTCACCGCCACGATTTGCCGCTCGGCCGGTTTCAGGTGCGCGGGTGCTTGATCGAGCCGGCGGCGATCGAGAAAACCGCGTTGATGACGGTCGAAGGCGAGCGCGACGACGTCTGCGGCCCAGGCCAGACGGTCGCCGCCCAAAATCTCTGCAGCGGCATCCCGCCGGCGAAAAAGACCCACCATCTCCAGCTCAAAGTCGGCCATTATGGGGTCTTCCACGGCCGCCGGTGGCAGACCGAGACCTACCCCAAGGTCAAGTCGTTCATCCAGGCGCAAGGCTAGCCGCTTTCCCTCACCCTCCAGCTTACGCCGAGGATGGTGATGGGCGGCGGGCCGTGTGGCGTGCTGTACGCGGCCGCCGGCCGGACGTGAGGGAGGGAGTACATGCCTATCGGCGGCAAGGTCGTCATCACTTGCGCCGTCACCGGGTCGATCCACACCCCGACGATGAGCCCCTATCTGCCGCTGACCCCGGACGAGATCGCGCGCGACGCGATTGCCGCGGCCGAGGCGGGTGCCGCGATCCTGCACTTGCATGCGCGCGACCCGAAGGACGGCCGGCCGACGCCCGATCCCGCCGTCTTCATGCAATTCCTGCCGCGGATCAAGCAGGCGACCGACGCCGTCGTCAACATCACGACCGGCGGCGGCCACGGCATGTCATTGGAGGAGCGCCTCGCCGCCCCGCTGCGCGCCCGGCCCGAGATGTGCTCGTTGAACATGGGCTCGATGAATTTCGGGCTGTTCCCGATGCTCTCCCGCTACAAGGACTGGAAACATCCGTGGGAGACGCAGCATCTCGAAATGACCCGCGACTTCATCTTTCGCAATACGTTCGCCGACATCGAACGCATCCTGAAGGATTTGGGCGAGGGCTGCGGCACCCGGTTCGAGTTCGAGTGCTACGATGTCGGCCATCTTTATAATTTGGCGCACTTCCTCGAGCGCGGGTTGGTCAAGCCGCCATTGTTCGTTCAGACGATCTTTGGCATTTTGGGCGGCATCGGCGCCGACCCCGACAATCTTGTCCACATGAAGCACATTGCCGACAAATTGTTTGGCGACAACTACGCATGGTCGATCCTCGCCGCCGGCCGCCACCAATTGCCGCTCGTCACGATGGGCGCGATCATGGGCGGCAACGTCCGGGTCGGGCTCGAGGATTCGCTGTGGA
Source organism: uncultured Alphaproteobacteria bacterium (assembly GCA_963712825.1). GTDB lineage: Bacteria > Pseudomonadota > Alphaproteobacteria > ATCC43930 > CGMCC-115725 > AP-15. The sequence continues at coordinate 28,881 of CAVQJP010000015.1, read as the reverse complement.
TCGGCCGCGGCAAGCTCGCAACCAGCAACGCCGACCAGGTCAGCCGAATCCGTGCCGTCGTCGAGAATTTGTCGCTCGAGATCGCCACCCCCGACGAAGCCCGCGCGATGCTGGCGCTGAAGGGTGGCGACGATGTCGGGTTCTAGCCGGGGCAATTGAAAAGATGATCGACAAGCGGGTACGCGACCTCGGCGCGGCGGTCGCCGGCATCAGGGACGGGTCGGTTGTGCTCTGTGCCGGGTTTGGCGGCGCCGGATTGCCCGATGCTCTGTGCGAAGCGGTGATCGAGCAGGGTGCCCGCGACCTGACCGTGGTCGCGAACAATGCCGGCAGCGGGCGCGCCGGGCTCGCGGCGCTGATGGCAGCCGGCCGGGTGAGCAAGATAATGTGCTCGTTTCCGCGCAGCAGCGGGTCGGTCGTGTTCGAGGAGTTGTACGCCGCCGGCAGGATCGAGCTCGAGCTGCTGCCGCAGGGGACGTTGAGCGAGCGCATGCGCTGTGCGGCGGCCGGGCTCGGCGGTTATTACTCGCCGGTCTCGGTCGGGACCCGGCTTGCCGAAGGCAAGGAGCATCGCGAGATCGACGGCCGCATGTATGTCCTTGAAAAGCCGTTGAAGGGCGACGTGGCGCTCCTCGCCGCCGACCGCGCCGACCGTTGGGGCAACCTGACTTTTCGGAAATCGCAACGCAACTTCAACCCGACGATGGCGATGGCCGCCGATCTCGCGATCGCCCAGGTGCGCCACATCGTCGAATTGGGCGAGCTCGACCCGGAGATGATCGTCACCCCCGGTATTTTTGTCGATCGCATCGTCCAGGTCGCGTTTTGATTATTGCCAGTGAGACGGTGAGGCAGTGAGAGAGAAGGATACCGCCATGCGAAGGAAGCATCAAAATCTCATGTACGTGATAAATAAAAAATTGCGCTCCGCGCTATTTGCGCTTTCCGTTAATGTTCTGAGCGTTAGAGGATTTCTTCTCTCTCACTGCCTCACCGCCTCATTGTGAACAATTGAGGAGGGAACCGATGCCATTGAAACGTCGCCAGATCGCCTGGCGGGCCGCCCAGGACCTCGTCGACGGCGCCTATGTGAACCTCGGGATCGGGCTGCCGACCCTGGTCTCGGACTTCATTCCCGACGACCGCGAGATCGTTTTGCACAGCGAGAACGGCATTTTGGGCGTCGGCCCCGCGCCCGGCGCTAACGAAGCCGATCCCGATCTGATCAACGCCGGCAAGCAGCCGGTCACCCTCGTCACCGGCGGCAGCTATGTCCACCACACCGACTCGTTTCTGATGATCCGCGGCGGTCATCTTGACTTGGCGTTGCTCGGCGCCTTCGAGGTTGCCGAGAACGGCGATCTCGCCAATTGGACGACCGACGATCCCGGCTTCCCGCCCGGCGTCGGCGGGGCGATGGACCTCGCCGTCGGCGCCAAGGAGATCCGCGTGCTCGTCGAGCACACGACCAAATCGGGCGCGCCCCGGATTCGCCGGCGTTGCGAATACCCGCTGACCGCCGCCGCCGCGGTTCGCCGCATCTACACCGACCTCGCCGTCATCGACGTGACGCCCGGTGGGCTTGTCGTCCGCGAAATCGCCGAGGGCATCGACTTCGCGGCGTTGCAGGCCAAGACCGAGGCGGCACTCCACCCTGCCCCCGACCTCCGCCCGCTGCGCGCCCCCGAGGTCTAGACGCCATCGCTTGCGTTCGGCCGAGGCGGCGGCAAACGGCGCCGCCGGTTCAGCGCTCGCGGAGGGCCGCGGCAGACGCGAATGCCACGACGCGGCTGCCCTCCGCAGGTTATTTCGGAACTCTTTTGTGCCCGTGGTGGTTTCCTAGAGGTACGCCACAACGGGTGAATACTTATGAGTGCACGCGTTTTGACCGCCGTAACCCTCAGCGCGGCCTTGGCCCTGGCGCCAGCCGCCTTTGCGCGCGATTGGCACCATGGCGGCGGTGACTGGCACGGCGGCGGCCGTTACTACCACGGCGGTGGCGGTGGGGCTGCGGTCGGCGCCGCGATCGCCGGCGGCATAATCGGCCTCGGCCTCGGCGCCGCGGCAGCCTCGAACTATGGAAGCTATTACGCTCCACCCCCGGTCTATTACGGCTATGGCTACGGCGCCCCCAGCTACGGGTACGCACCGCCGCCTGCCGTGTACTATGGCTACTGAGGCTGGTGCGGCTCGCTCGGGCGCGGATCAGGTGGACGCGGTGACGGACCCGCTTGGGGTCCGGCGTTTGCCAGGCTCGCTTTAGTCACAGGGCTTTCCTGGTTTTTTACACGCCGACAACCCCTTGGGGGAGATATCGTAATGATTCGTTCAACCCATCTCGCTTCGGCGGCGGTCGCCGCGTTGTTGGTCTTGCCGGCCGTTTCGTTCGCGCAGTCGACCCAGCCTCCGGCTGCGGCGACAGGGGCGTCTCCGCTTGCCTCGCACGCGGCCCCCGGCAATACCATGGAGCAGCGCGTCGAGGGGCATATCAAGCAGCTCCATGCGCAATTGCGCATTACCTCGGCCGAAGAGCCGCAATGGAACCAGTTCGCCGATGTCATGCGCGGCAACGCACGCGGCATGGATCAGGCGATTTCGGCGCGAATGCAGCAATACCCGACGATGAACGCGCTGCAAAACATGCAGTCCTACGAGCAGATCGCCCAGACCCATGCCGAGGATTTGCAAAAGCTGGTTCCGGCGTTCGAAAATCTTTATAATGCCATGCCGGCCCAGCAGAAGCAGGTCGCCGACCAGGTGTTTCGCGCCAACGCAGCGACCAACGCCCAAAAACGGATGCAGACGGGCCGCAACGACGTCCGCTGACCGACGCGCGCTTACCCGGATACTGCCGATTCTGATAGAGCCCCGCCCGGCTTCACCTCGGGCGGGGCTTTGGGCTGTTGACACAGCCCGGCGGTTTGGCTGCGAGTCCTTTAGCCAGGAGTCCGCCGCCCGACCCTCGCAAGACGTCTCCGCCCGTTAGCGATAACGCCCCGTCTCGTCGACGGAACCGCCGATACGGATCGAGGTGTCGGTTCCCGGGATCAGGAATGAGCGCGGAAAGCTGCCGGGCGCAATCGTGTCGCCCGGCTTCGTGCTGTCGAGCGCAGGCTGGCTTCCGGTTTGGGGACCGGCCGGTTTTGCAAGCTGGTCGATTCTCGAATTGATCGACGCTTGATTGGCGCTGCCATCGCTCAATTCGTCAGCGCCCGCAGCCGAAAGGCCGGCCAGGATTGCAGGCCCGGCACTCAACATCGCGAACACGAGCAGGATCGCTCGATTCAACTTCATGATCATCTCCGGCGATAGAGCGCGTCGATCGTCGGCGGGCCGTCGCTCTCGGCGAGGCCACGCGCGGCGAGATCGAGCAGATGCGCATGCACCGAGCGGGCAGCGGCGCGCTGCAATCCCGGGCCGAGCCCGACATAAAGCCGGTCGACGATCGCGGCGATCGGCTGCGGCCCGCCGGCGAGACATTCGAGAATCCCGTCCTCGCGCTCGCGGCGATGGGCGACAAAGGCGCTGACATGCGGCAGCGGTTCGGTGATCGCCGGGCCGTGGGTCGGCCAATAGACCGTGTCGCGGCGCCCGAGCAATTTGTCGAGCGAAGCCATGTAGGCGCTCATCTCGCCGTCGGGGGGCGCTATGACGCTGGTCGACCACCCCATCACATGGTCGCCGCTGAAAAGCACACCCTGGTCGGGCAACGCAAAGCACAAATGGTTCGAGGTGTGGCCGGGGGTATGCACCGCCTCGAAGCGCCAGCCGGCGCCGGCGATCTCGTCGCCGTCCGCGACCGTAACGTCGGGGATGAAATCCCAGTCGCCGCCTTCCTCGATGCCGGGCTCGCCGCGCCGGCCGCCCATATGCGGGCCAAAGCCGTAGGTCGGCGCCCCCGTCGCCGCCTTCAGCGCCGCCGCCGCCGGCGAGTGGTCGCGATGGGTGTGGGTGACAAGGATGTGGGTTACCTGTTCGCCGGCAAGCCCGGCGAGCAATGCCGCGACGTGCTCGTCGAGATCGGGGCCGGGGTCGATGACCGCGACCTCGCCCTGGCCGACGACATAGGTGCCGGTGCCCTTGAAGGTGAACGGGCTCGGGTTGCGTGCGACAATGCGGCGGATGCCGGGTGCGACCGGCTCGAGCCGGCCGTATTCGAAAGCAAATTCGCGGCGGAACGGGATGTCGACGGGCATGGCTGGGGAGAGTACACGAGTTCGGCGCGGCTGTCGTCATGTGAGCGCTGCGGAGAAGGAGCGGGTGATGAAGATCAAGCTCGATGTCGACTGCACCGCCGAAGAGGCGCGGCGCTTTCTCGGATTGCCCGACGTCCAGCCCTTGCAGGAGGCGCTGCTGAAGGAGGTGCAGCAGCAGATGAGCGCCAACATCAAGGCGATGGACCCGAAGACGATGGTCGAGACCTGGCTGCCTGCGACCTTGAAGGGTTTCGAGCAATTGCAGCAGATGTTCATGGCGCAAATGGCCGGGACGGGCGACAAGAGGAAGTAAACCTCACTCCGGCAATTGCATGAGTATCTGCGCCGACGCGCGAGTCGCCCCTGGACCCCCGCTTTCGCGGGGCAGACGGTGACCATTTCGGTCCCCTTGTAAATAGGGACGCGCTACACGCCCTATAATCGTATTTGGTTCATGGTAATTATAATTTAGGATCCACTGGAGTACGAAATGCATGACGGCCGCTCAACGGTGGCCGCCGTAGGGTAGGGTAGGGTCGTAAACCGGCCTATGCATCGGCCGCGTCTTCAGCGTGCCAGCGTTAAGCTCGGATATACGGGTCCGTGCGATGTCGACATAGTCTTGCACCACATCACAGCCAAAGCCGATGCGGCCGTGCTTTAGGGCGGCGATGACGCTGGAGCCAACGCCCATATAGGGATCCAGCACGACGCCGCCCGGTTCGGTCAGCGACAAAACCAGACGCTCGACCAATTCGATCGGGAACTGACAGGGATGAGCGGTCTTCTCTACATGATTGTTTTTAACATTCGGAAATATCCACACGTCGCCCGGGTTCTTGCCAAGTGGGTTGCATGACAGCTGCCCTGCTTTTGGCCCTTTGAAATACCTTTTGCCGGGATACTTCGATGGCACGCGGATCGGATCGAGATTGAAGGTATAGTCGTCGGTCTTGGTAAACCAAAGAATCGTTTCATAACGCCCGGACAGTCGCTTGCTGCAATGCAGGCCATGCTCGAAATGCCAAACGATGCGGTTTCTCAGGTGCAAGCCGTGCTGCTGAAAGACCGGATACAAAACCATGTCGAGTGGGAAAATCTCGCCGTCCTCAACGTGATTGCCGACCTGCCAGCACAGGGATCCCTTGGGGCTTAACAGTCGCACACATTCCGCAATTACCTCGGCTTGCTGCTCTACGTAGCTTTGGAGGCGCCGTCATTCTCTCATATGATTTGCCGACATTGTACGGAGGCGACGTTACAATAAGTTGTATTGATCCCGCAGCCCGCGGGCGCATGAAGGCAAGATTGTCCTGACAGGCGATGTCGACCTGTTGGTCGCAGTGCAGTTTCAACGCGGCGGGATCGTTCATCACGGTCGGATTGTCTCCCGATAAGCGACGCGAAAAAGCATGCCAGACGTCAACCAGGACAAATTCGCCGCAATTCTTCAACATTCGCAGGAGCATAAGCCGCCAGAGCGCCGGCAGTCGGGAGGTCGGCCTCGCGCCCAATTCGGGCACCCCGCGACCGAAACCACGCGATCGACGCCGAATCACATTTGCTCATTTTGCAGGCAACAAAAAATCCTAAAAACCAAGGGACAACTCCGCATCGCTGCTATACACTTGCTGCAAGGCTTCGCTACAGGAGCCATGTTGAACAGGAGTGTGCTATGGCGGCGGCGGAGACCGTAAGGGACGTTGCGTGGTGGAAAGAGCCGACAAAGGACCAGTGGTACGCCTTTGTCGCGGCGTGGCTGGGCTGGACCCTCGACGCCTTCGATTTCACCGTGTTCCTGCTGATCATGCATCCGATCGCGGAAACGTTCCACGTGCCGATGACGGCAGTGACGTTCGTGTTCACGATTACCCTGTGGATGCGCCTGATCGGCGCTACCACCTCGGGTTGGTTTGGCGATCGCTTCGGACGCAAGAAGCCGTTGATGATTGCGATCCTCGGCTATTCATTGTGCAACTTCATCGCCGGCTTCTCGCCGACATTCCTGTTCCTGTTTGTTCGCCCGCGCCGTATTGGGCCTGTTTATGGGTGCGGAATGGCCGGCCGGCGCCTCCTTGGCGATGGAGACCTGGCCGATCCGCTCGCGCGGCTTGATGGCCGGCCTGCTGCAAGGCTCCTGGGGGTCTAGGCTTTTTGCTGTCATTTGCTTGCTACGGCCTGTTCTACAGTTCGATCGGCTGGCGCGGTCTGCTGTGGATCGGCGTGTTGCCCCGCCTTGGCCGCTCGTCTATGTCCGTTTCTTTGTCAAGGAGCCCGAGGTCTGGCTCGAAAACAAGCGGCTCCAGCGCACCCAGCAACGCGAGGTCAAAGCGCCGCTGGTCAGCATCTTTAAGCGCGGTATGATCCTCAACACCCTGAACTGCTGCTGGTTTATGGCCAGCGGGTTTGTCCTCTACTATTCGATCAACGTTCTGTTCCCGACGCATCTGCAGGTCGACCTGAAGATGTCTCCTGGGGCGATCGGCGAGATCGGTGTTGCCGCCAATCTTGTCGTCTTTTTGGCCAGCATAAGCTGGGGATGGGTGGCCGATAAAATTGGCCGCAAGGCGGCGCAGATCCTCCCGGCCCTGATCGCGATCCCGATCGCCCCGCTGTATCTGTCTGACCGGCAATTTCACGCTGATCTGGTGGGCCTATGTGATCCAGGGCGCGTTCGGCAGCGGCGGCTTCGCCAGCCAGGCGCCGAGCTACCTCGCGGAGCGGTTCCCGACCGAGGTGCGCGCCACGGCGGCCGGGTTCTGCTACCACCAGGGCGCGATCTGGGGCGGCCTAGTGGCCCCGATTCTGGCCTATTCCGCCACCGCCTGGCATCTCGGCTACGCCATCCCGATGCTGGTCGGGACCATCGCCGCGGCATTGAGTTTTGCCATCGCGATCGCGCTCGGCCCGGAAACCAGGGGCAAAGAACTCTCCGCCGAGCTGGTCGTAGCCTGAGCGCGGGGTTGCGACCTCGCAAAGGGGCCTTTCTCCGGCAAACTCCAGGGAAGGCCTCTCTGCTTCAAGACAAGCGTCTGCGCCCGATGCAATAGCCCAAGCAAGCGAGCTATCGGAATGGCTCGCGCCCGGCAAAACAAATCATATTGGGAGGTATTTCATGGCCGTTGCTGTCGACCAGCCTGTAACGCAGGTGCCGTGGTGGAAGGAGCCGACCAAGGATCAATGGCATGCCTGGGTCGCGGCTTGGCTCGGCTGGACGCTCGACGCGTTCGACTTTACCATTTTCCTGTTGATCATGCTGCCGATCTCACAGGAATTTCACGTGCCGCTGACGGCGGTCACTGCCGTGTTCACCATCACCTTGTGGATGCGGCTCGTCGGCGCCACCGGCGCCGGCTGGCTCTCCGACCGGATCGGGCGCAAGACGCCACTGATGATTTCGATCGCTTGGTATTCGGCGTGCAACCTGATCGCCGGCTTCTCGCCGGCCTTCTGGTTTCTGTTTTTGTTCCGTGCCTTGCTCGGCATCGGCATGGGCGCTGAATGGCCGTGCGGCGCGGCACTGGCGATGGAAACCTGGCCGCAGCGTTCGCGCGGCTTTATGGCCGGTGTGCTGCAATCCTCATGGGGTCTCGGCGCATTGATGTCGAGCGCTGCCTACGGCCTGTTGTACACCTCGATCGGGTGGCGCGGCCTCTTGATCATCGGCGTGTTGCCGGCGCTGCTGATCGTCTATGTCCGGCGCTACGTTAAGGAGCCCGAGGTCTGGGCCGAAAACCGCCGGCTACAGCGCAGCCAGCAGCGCGAAGTCCGAGTGCCGTTGCTCAAGATTTTCAAACGCGGCATGCTCGGCAATACGATGACCGCGTGCTGGTGGATGGCGAGCGGGTTTGTCGTCGGCTATTCGATCGGCGGCCTGTTCCCGACCTATCTGCAAAAAGACCTGCATCTGAGCCCCGGCCTCGTGGCGCTGCCGATCATGCTGCAGAGCATATTGTTCTTTATATCGGGCTCGGCCTGGGGCTGGGTCGCCGACCGCATCGGGCGGCGCTGGGCGATGATCCTGCCAGCTTTGTGCGGCCTGCCGGTGACGCCGCTTTACCTGTTTACCCACAACTACACGATGATCGTGATCTTTTTCGGCGTGCAAGGCCTGTTTGCCGCCGGCGGGATTTACGGCCAGAACCCGAGCTACCTCTCCGAGCGCTTCCCGACCGAGGTGCGGGCGACGGCGGCAGGTTTCTGCTATCACCAGGGCGCGATTTTTGGCGGGCTGATCGTCCCGATTATTGCCTATTTCGCTGCTAACTGGCATACGGGTTTTGCTATCCCGATGTTTATCGGCACCACGCTCGCGTTGATCAGCTTTATCTTTGCTTTGCTCGCGGGCCCGGAGACCCGGGGCAAGCGCCTCGTCGCCGAATTGTCGGTCGCCTGAGCCGCGGGTTGGGCGGGCGCCGGGTGTCGCCCCAAAACCGTCGGGGCGCGGCTAAAAAAGGCCGCGGCTCAGCATCTCGACCCCGGCCCCGACAAGCGCGCACAGCACTGCCGCGCGGAACACCGCCGGCGGAACCCGGCGGCGCAGCCATCGGCCGAGCGGAAGGCCGAGCTGGATCGGGATCACCGCCGCTCCCGAGACCAGCAGATCGGGCCCGCTCAGCGCGCCCGAGCCGCCGAGCGCCAGCAGCAACGTCGCTGAAGCGGTCAGCATCAGGATCGCCATGTGCTTGACAAAGGTGTGCGGGTCGATGCCGAGACCGATCTGATAGGCGATCAACGGGGGTCCGAAAATCGCCGTCACCCCGCCGAGAATCCCCGCCGCCAGCCCGACGAGCGGGCCAGCCCAGCGCTCGGCGCCGCGACCTACGCGCAGCCGCGGGACAAAAAGCAGCATCGCTGCCAGCAGCACGAAACCGGCGCCGACGCCGACGTCGAGCGCGCGCCGGTTGACGTTGACCAGCAGGTGGACGCCGAACACGGTGCCCAGCGCCAAAGCTCCGAGCGTCGGCGCCAGCCGCCGCAGCGCCGGCAAGGCTCCGCCGCCCTCCAACGCCTGTCCGAGATTGGTCGCGAGCAACGGCACCGAAAGCAACGCGACGGCGACCGGCAGACTTAGAAAATGAGCCATCAGCGGGACCAGCACGAGCGGCAGCCCGACACCGAGCGCGCCCTTGACCACGCCGCCCGCCACCAGCGCCGCGAACAATCCGGCGTCGGCATAGACCGACAGCCCGAGGATCGCGTTGGTCAGCATCCGCAGCGCCGCGTCAGCGTCGGCGCAGCGCCGCCTCGGTCACGACCACATCCATCGCGACGTCAAAGGGCTGGGGGTGGATCGTGTCGAGCCGCGAGAATTCGAAGCCAACGCCGATCGCCATCGGGCGCGGCGACAATGCCGCCAGGGTGCGGTCGAAATAGCCGCCGCCATAGCCGAGGCGGTAGCAGTCGCGGTCAAACCCGACGAGCGGCGCCAGCACGGTCTGCGGCACCACGACCTCTCGCCGCTCTGGAACCGGGATGCCCCACACCCCGTCGACAAGCGGGTCGCCCGGCCGCCAGGCGCGATATTCGAGCGGCCCCTTTTTGTCAATCACCACCGGGAGCGCCGCGGCAACGCCCCGGGCGAGCAGCCGGTCGACCAACGGGCGCGGGTCGAACTCGGCCCGGAACGGCCAATAGACGCCGAGAGTGACACCGCTCCGCTCCGCCAGCAGAGTATAAAGCTGTGCCTCGATCGCCTGCGCCCAGCTCCGCCGCTCCGCCGGGGCTGCCGCGGTGCGCAGCTCTATCAGACGCTGGCGTTCCGTCCGCCGCCAGATTTTTACCTGATCCGCGTCCACTCTGGTGCGCCTCTTTCAATCACCCGCCGCGCCCGCGACGCCGGCAACTCGTGCTTCGCGCCCGAGATGCCGCCCGTCTCGGGTGGAAGCCGCAGGTGACGAGTTTGACGAGACGGCGACTGAGCGCGTTCGACAACCCGGTCGAGCGCCGCTTGCGCGACATTCACACGGTTTCTGAGCAGATCCGGTCGCGGCCAACATTACGCAAGCATCGTCCACGTCCTTCGCGGGCGGCCGCCGCAGATATCTTTTGAGGCGAAGTCGCGCCCGGCCTTAAACAGTCTTGTCCGCTGCGGGATAGCTTATGGCGAGCACCTCGATCGGCTCGACTCCGGCCGGGGCGCGGAGCTCAACGATGTCGCCCTCGTGCGCCTTGAGCAACGCGCGGGCGACCGGCGACACCCAGCTGACCTGGCCGCGGGCAAAATCGGCTTCGTCGATACCGACGATCGTAACCGTTGTCTCGGCCCCGTCCGCAGCGGCGTAGCTGACCGTGGCGCCGAAAAACACTTGGTCGCGCCGCTGTTGCCGCCTGGGGTCGACGATTTCGGCGCTCTCCAGCCGCTTTGTCAAAAAACGGATGCGCCGGTCGATCTCACGCAGGCGGCGTTTGCCGTAAATGTAGTCGCCGTTCTCGGAACGGTCGCCATTGCCGGCCGCCCACGCAACGGTTTCCACGACCTTGGGCCGCTCCACCCGCAGCAGCCCGTGCAATTCGTCCTGCATCTGCCGGTGGCCCTGCGGGGTCATGTAGTTCTTGACCCCGGCCGGCACGCTCGGCGCCATGTCGGGCGGACCGGCGTCCTCCTCGGTCTCCCTGACAAAGGCTTTGCTCATCCCCTCCGCCCCGCGTCGGAACAGCGAGAGGGGCTAGAGCTGCTCGACCCCGGCGCGGGCGCAGTCTTCGTCCTGCTGCGAGGTGCCGCCGCCGACACCGCAGGCCCCCTCGACAATGCCGTTCCGGATGATCGGAACCGCACCTTGGCCCATGATCATGTGGCCGCCCTCGGCTTCGGCGATGCCGCGCGGGGTCGGCTGGTCGGCGCGCGCCGCCATCTCGCCGCTCGGCCGGCCAAACGCCGCCGAGGCGACCGCCTTGCCCTGGCAGCCATAGGCGCTCGCCCAGATGGCGCCGTCCATGCGCTGCAATGCGACCAGCCTGCCGCCGACGTCGCACACCGCCGCGCTGATTTTGATGTTCAGCTCCTCGGCTTTTTGCAACGTGCCGCGCAGGATGCGGTTGGCTTCGTCGAGGGTCAGGGTCATCGCGCGCTCTCCTTGTCCCGGCAAGATTGTCGGAAGCCCACTATAGCATCGGATCGCCACCGCATTCTTCGGCGCTGGAGCCGAGAGCGGACGAGACGCTCCGCGGCCACGGGCGGCCGCGGTCGCGGCTGGCCGGTTACAGCACCGAATTGACCCATTCGTAGAGCTTGCTTTTGGGCAGAGCGCCGACTTTGGTGCCGGCGACCTTGCCGTTTTTGAACAGGATCATCGTCGGGATGCCGCGAACGCCGTACTTCGTCGGCGATTGCGGGTTCTCGTCGATGTTGACCTTCGCAACGGTCAGCTTCCCGGCCTTGTCGGCGGCAAGATCTTCGAGAAAGGGGGCGATCATCTTGCAAGGGCCGCACCATTCGGCCCAGAAATCGACAAGCACTGCTCCCTCGGCGCCAAGCACGGCAGTGTCGAAATCGCTGTCGGTGACGGCGGTCGGCTTCATCCTAAAACTCCTCCTCCAACCCGAGTTGAAATTAGGGGTGGCGAAAAAGCGCCGTCAAGGCACATGCCCCACGAGCACCTCGGGGCTGATCGGCATCAATCGCGGGCCTTGCGTCCACAGCAGGGCGCAGCGGATGTCGCGGCCGGGATAGATGCGCGCCAATGCCGCGCAGTAGAGCGCGAGCTGGCGCAAATAGATCGGCGCCACCGCGTTCTCGTCCGGCGGCACCGGGCGCATCGTCTTGTAGTCGACGATCCATACCCGCTCGTCCTCGACGACAAGTCGGTCAATCTGTCCCGACAAGGCGTGGCTCGTCCCCGTAGAGGCGGGGATCAGCCCGACGAGCGGCACCTCGGCCTGAGAGCGCGGGCCGAACAGCGCGGCAAACTCGGGATGCTCCAGCACTGCCATGATCTCGTATCGGATGTCGTCCTGCTCGTCGGCCGGCAACGCATGGGTCGGCAGCGCGAGAAAACGGCGCGCCGCGGCGTCACGTTCGTCCAGCGGCAGCTCCGGCAGGCCCTGCAGCAGACGGTGGACCAGGAGCCCGCGCTTGAAGCGGTCGCGCCCCGCGGTTTTCAGCGGCGACATCGTCGGCGGCTCGGCGCCCTCCGGCCGTGACGGAAACAGCGGCCGCGGCGGGTCCGGCTCGGGTGGCGGCGGCCGTCGTGCCCAGGCCGGCGACGGGCCAGCCGTTGTCGCCGTCGCGACCGCCGGCTCGCGCCGCGGCAAGGCGGTCTGTGGGCTGTCGATGCGCAATCCTTCACCCGACCAGCCGTCCTCGGCGCCGATCAGCGGTGTCGCGTCAAAAGCAAAGGGTGCGGCACAATCGCGAAGGCCGGCGTGGCACAGTGTGTGCCAGCAGGTCTGCGGCGGCGCCCGCAAGGTCTGCCAGCCGCAGATGTAGAGCCGGTCCTGCGCCCGGGTCAGCCCGACATAGAGCAGCCGGCGATATTCCTGCATCTGGCGGTCGCGCCACGCGGCCTTTTCCGCGACATAGCGCAGCGCCACGTGATCGCCTGGCGGTTTCCACAACGGCAGCCCGTCCTCGCTCCACAGCAAGGTCATTTTCTGGTCCGGGACCGCCATCGTGTCGGGCAAAAAGACCACCGGCGCTTCGAGACCTTTGGCGCCGTGGACCGTCAGGATCCGCACTTCGTCGCGCGGGCGGGCGGCGAAATCGCGCTTGACCTCGGTTTCGGCGGCGGTCAGCCAGCGCAAAAACCCCTGCAACGACGGCACGTGCTCACGCTCATAAGCAAGCGCCAGCCCAAGAAATTCGTCGACCGGGTCGTCCGCCTCCGGGCCGAGGCGGCGCAGCAGGGCGCGGCGGCCGCCCTCGGCACCGAGGATTTCGCCATAAAGCTCGTAGGGGGGGACAAAGTCGGCGCGCGCGAGCCAGGCCGAGAGCCGGTCGGCCGCATAACGCAATTTCGCGCTCGAATCGGCGCGCAGGCGCAGCCGGTTCCACAGGCTCTCCTTGTCGCGCGCATAGCAGAGGTCGAAGAGCGCGTCCTCGTCGATGTCGAAGAGCGGGCTTTTCAGCACCGCGGCGAGCGTCAAGTCGTCTTCCGGCAGCAGCAAAAAGCGGCCGAGCGCCACCAGATCCTGCACCGCCAGTTGCTCGGTCAGGACCAGCCGGTCGGCGCCGGCGACCGGGACACCGCGCTGTTTCAACGCGCGCAGCAATTCGCCGACGAATTCGTTGCGCCGGCGCACCAGCACCATGATGTCGCCGGGCCGCAGCGGCCGGTCGCGCGCCGGGAGACGCTCGCCGGCGGCAAGCCATTCCCTGATGGTGGCGGCAATCGCGCGCGCGAGCCGGGCATAAGGCTCGGCGACCCGCTTGCGGGCGACCGGCAATTCGTCGTCGACGGGTTCGTCCTCCGGTGCGGGGACGACAGCGGGCCACAGCTCGACCAGCCCCGCTTGCCCGGCGCGGTTGGCGATGTGGCGAATGTCGCCGCCGTCGAGCGCTACCCCGTGCCGCGCCTCGGGTTGGCGAAAGATAGCATCGACCGCCCGCAGCACCGGCTCGGTCGAGCGGAACGAGATGTCGAGCGGCAGCTCCCGCCAATCCTGCTTCGCGGCGGCGACGCGCTGCTGGAAGTGGTGCCGCATGCGCAAAAATGCCTGCGGGTCGGCTCGTTGAAAGCTGTAGATCGACTGCTTGGCGTCGCCGACGGCAAAGACCGTGCGGATCGGGCCGCGCGCCCCCTCGCCGGCGAAAAATTCTTCGGCGAGGGCGGCGACGATCTCCCACTGCTCGGGATTGGTGTCCTGGGCCTCGTCGATCAGGATGTGGTCGAGGCCGCCGTCGAGCTTGAACAACACCCAGGGCGCCACTCCCGGCCGACGCAGCAGCGCCAGCGCCGACGCCACCAGGTCATCGAAGTCGAGCACGCCGCGCAGCCGCTTGGCGCCGGCGTATTCGCGCAGCAACCGGTCGCCGAGCCGCACCAGCGCGCAGGTCGCCTCGCGCACGACGATTGCGGCGCGCATCCTGTCGAATCGCCGGACCCGTTCGGCCTCGGCGATCAGCATCGCTGGCGCCGCACAGCCCGCCTCAAAGGCTGCCGCCGCAGTCTTTTTGGTGATCAGGCGGGTTTTGACATCGTGCTTCTCGTTTAGGTACGCATCCACGTAGGCATCGACCATCGACGCCCTCTGCCGAACCGCCGCGCACCATTTGTCGAGAATTGCGCCGAGCGTCCGATCAGTGATCGAGCCCGCAGCCAGCGCTGCTGCGCAGGCGCGCAACCCGGCCTCTTCGCCGGCTCCCTCGGCGCAAAATTCCGCCACAAGCGAGTCGATCGTCGCGTCGCCAGCCAGCCCCAGTGCGGCCGACAGCCTCTGACGCAGCGCCGGGTGGCCGTCGCACACCGCCCGCTCCACCTTTTCCCGTTCCTGAGCCAGCGCCTGCATCAGCTCGGCAAAGCGTTCTTCCGCGCTGTGGTCGGCGACAATGGCGAGCGCCTCGGCAAGCTCCGGATCGGCGCCGCCGCGCGCCGCGACGATCACGTTCTGGGCGGCCTCGCCTAGCAATTCGTCGGCGCCGCGCTCCTCGACGACCGCGAATTCGGGCGACACGCCGGCTTCGAGCGGAAAGCGGCGCAGCAGGGTCTGGCAGAAGGCGTGAATGGTCGAAATCTTGATGCCGCCCGGCGCGTCTAGGACGAGAGCGAACAACCGGCGCGCCCGCGCGGTGACCGCTTCGTCGGCAAACCTTCCGGTCAGGCTGTACAAGGTTTGCGCCAGCGCTCCGGCCGGCAGGGTCGCCCATTTGGCAAGCTCGGCGTCGAGCCGGTTCGCCATTTCAGCGGCGGCGGCGCGGGTAAACGTCAGGCACAGGATGCGCGCCGGGTCGGTGCCGTCGAGCATCAGCCGCAGCAGCCGGTCGGTCAGCACCGTGGTCTTGCCGGTCCCGGCCGAGGCGGCGACCCAAACCGAGGCGCGCGGGTCGGCGGCTTGCGGTGCCGTGTGGCGGTTGCCGGCGGCTACCATTCGTCGACCTCGCTGCGCCGCACCCGTTCGAGGTGCTCGTAATCGGAAAAGCGCGGCTGGCGCGCCGGTACCGGGACGGCGAGATAGGGTGTCGCGGGGTCGTCGAAGCGCTCGACCAAGGCGCGCAGCTTGGCGCGCGCGCGGTCGACCAGCGCGCCGGGGTCGCCGTCATCAACCGGGCAGCGCTGACCGGCCGGGGTACGGCCGCCGAGCTTCCAATATTCGAGCGCCGCCGGTGTGCCGCTGACCTCGCCAAAGCTGCCGTCGCGCAGGATCAGCGCCTCCAGAGGCAGCTGCGGCGCGAACCCAGTCCGCACCGCTTTTTTTGTCGGCAGGCTGCCGGTCTTGTAGTCGACCAGCAAAAATGCGCCCGACGCCAGACGGTCGATCCGGTCGGCGACCGCGGTCAGCTCGAACGACCCGCCCGGCGCTCCGTCGAGAGTGAGGCTGCCTTTGAGCTCGGCAAAGCTTTCGACCGCCAATGTCCGGTGCGTCGCCTCCTCGGCCACCAGCCAATTGACGATCCGCTCGAAACGCGGCCACCAGAACGCCCAGGCGCCAGGGCGGGACAGCACCGCGCCAAAATGGCGGTGCCCGATCGCGATCAGCGCGGCAGCCGGGTCGGCGGGCAGCTCCCGCGGAAAGGTGCGGACGAATTCAGCGAGCGCCGCGTGGACGCAGGTCCCAAGATCGGCGCGGCCGGGGTCGGCGTCGAGGTCGGCAAGCGCCCTCAACTGCAGGACATGGCGAGCGTAAATCGCGTACGGGTCGTGGAGCCAGGTTTCGATCTGCGTTACCGAAAGCTGACGCGGGCGTGCGGCCAGCGGCGGGCGGGGCTCGGCCCCAGGCAACGGCTCGTATCGCGCCATGTCGAGACCGTCGACCGCGGCTTCTACATCCGGATCGGACGTCAGCGCATTGTCGAGGCCGACGGCGCGCAGCACGGTGTCGAGCCGCAACAACCAGCGCGACGGCACGGTTGGCACGCCCTCGTTGCGGGCGGCGCGCGTCAATGCCGCTTCCGGAGCCGCGATCGCCTGGACGAAGTCATGCCCGGCCATGCCGATGGCGCGCTCCGGCACCGCGATCTTGAATTCACGCCGCATCTGCCGCGACATCCACGGGTCGTGCGCCGCCGACCCCGGCCAGATACCTTCGTTGAGCCCGCCAAGAACGACGAGATCGGCCTTCTGCAGCCGCGCTTCGACGAGGCCCCAAATCGCCAGCCGC
This sequence comes from uncultured Alphaproteobacteria bacterium, assembly GCA_963712825.1. Taxonomy (GTDB): domain Bacteria; phylum Pseudomonadota; class Alphaproteobacteria; order ATCC43930; family CGMCC-115725; genus AP-15. The sequence continues at coordinate 12,430 of CAVQJP010000015.1, read as the reverse complement.
GGATGGCGGCCGTAAAGCGGGCGGACGACCGCGCCGGCCACAAGCGCATCGAACAACGCCGGATAGTGACGGCCGCGCAGCGGCGGAAAATCGGCCGCGGCGTCGATCAGCTCGTTGTAGAACGAAGCCGCGGTCTCGCCCGCAGCTTCGCGCCACAGCCGGTCGCCGCCGGGTTCGGCGTCGGTCGCCGCCAGCCGCTCGGCGGCTTCGACATGGGCGCTCGCCAGCCGGACGAGCGGCACGGCCTCGGCGGCGAGGAGATCCGGCAAGGTCCCGAGGCAGGCCTGCAAACGGCCGATAAAAGCCAGCAGCCGGTCGCCGTCCCTGCCGGCGACGGCCTCTCTGAGACCGCTAAAGCCAGGGGCGGGTCGCGGTCCACGGATCGCCTGTTCGAGCCGGCGGATCAACTCGCGGAACGTTGCCGGGGCGAGCCCGCCGGCGGCGAGCGGATGCTTTAACGCGGCCAGCAACGGCACCGGGGCCAGCCCACTGGCCGCAAGGTCGAGCACAAGCCGCAAAAACACGCCTGGCGGCGTGCGGTTCAACGGCATGCCGGCAGAATTGTCGATCGCGATCCCCCAGCGCGCCAACTCGGTCGCAACGCGCCGCGCGAGCTCTCGGTCGGGGGTGACGAGTGCTGCGGTGGCGCCGGGGGTTTCGAGCTTGCGGCGCAGCAACAGCGCGATCGTCAGCGCCTCTTCATGCGCGCCGGCGCAATCGTAGCGGCTGACTCCGGAGAGCACGTCCCCCGGGCACGGCGGCAGGCCGCGCCAGGCTTCGGTCGTCGCCGCCGGCCGCATGGCCTCGCCGACGAGCCGCAGCCGGCGCGATCGCGGCGTGCCGCTTTCGACAGGGACCCCGTGAGGCCAATCGTGGATTTCAGCGGGAGAGAGATCGAACGCTCGCAGCAGCATCGCCAGCAGATATTGCGGATGCGCTTCGTCCTGCTCGACCGCGGCCCATTCCGCCGCGTCGCAGCGCCGGTCGAGACCGTGCAGGACCACCGCCCCATTTTCGAGCGACGCGACGACGCGGACGAGCTCGGTGATCGCCGGAATGCCGCCGGTCAGCCCGGCAGCCACCACCGGGGCGGGCGGCGGCGTGCGGCGCCAGATCGCGGCTTGCCGCGCCAACAGGCGATTGCGGCGATCGGCCGGGTCGGCGGCGCCTTCCTCAGCAAGGATGCCGGGCCAGGCATTCGGAAGAACATCGAGGAATTTGCGAACAATCTCCCAATGCTCAGCGAGGTCGTGGGGCGCCAGCTTGGCGAGCCGCGCAAAACTCGCCCCTTCGCTCGCGACGGTGTCGAGCACCCGCGCGAGGGCCGCCGCCAATGCGGCGGCGTGGCCCGGCGGCAGGTCGCGCTCCCCTTCCCGCCCCCATTTCGCCACCAGCCGGGTCAGCAGCAGCTGGCGGCGCAATGCCGGGATCGCCGGCGGGATCGCCAGATCGCCGCCCTCCGCGGCATCTTCGACGGCGTCGAGCTCATCCGCCTCGAGGCCGCCGAGCGCTCGCAGCCGCGGCAGCAGCAGCGGAGTCCCGGGCTCCTTTCCGTCGGGTGCGGTGCGCAGAAAGGCGTCGCGCAACGCCCGCACCGCGCGCCGCGTCGGCAGCAGCACCGTCATCCGCGACAATATCAGCGGATCGCCGCCGGCGAGCGCCAGCAATCCCTCAGCCAGGGTCGCCAGAAACGGGCGCTCGGGCGCTATCGTGTAGAGCTTTGGCTGCACTCGAGACTCTCTAACCGACGCGGCGTCACCAACACGTCAGCGTAATCCGTCGACCATGCCAGCGGCGTATCGACTGGACGCTAGCGCTCGACGCGGTGCGAGGTCAGCCGTTCGCGGGTCGCGGCAAGCCCGGCCGGCGTGCCGATGTGATACCACTCGCCGTCATGCACGATCGCATGCAACCGGCCGTTTTCCTCGGCGCGATCGAACAGGCGCACCAGCGAAAAGGCCCTCTGCGGCCAGCCGTCGAACAAGCGGCGGTGCAGCAGCTGGATCCCGGCGAACAGAAACGGGGCGATTTGGCGCTCGCGGCGGCGACGCGGCTTTCCGGCCGGGTCGAGCAGATAGTCGCCGTTGCCGTCATAGCCGACGGCGCTCACCGTGCGCTGCAACAGCAGCACGGCGTCCATGCGCTCGGGATCAAAAGCCCGGGCCAAACGCAGCAACGCCGGCTCGGTGCCGTCGAGCCAGAACACGTCGGCGTTGACGACAAAGAATGCCTCGCCGAGCGCGCTGAGCGCGTTGGCGACACCGCCGCCGGTTTCGAGCAGCTCGGGCTCCTCGAAAATCTCGATCTGCGGCGGCGCTTCGCGGCGCGCGAGCTGAGCGGCGATCTTCGACGCCAGGTAATGGGTGTTGACGGCGACCTGCCCGACGCCGGCGGAGGCCAGGCGGTCGATCGCGTGATCGAGGATGGTGCGCCCATTCAGCTCGACCAGGGGCTTCGGCAAAGTGTCGGTTACCGGGCGCAGCCGGGTCCCGAGCCCGGCGGCCAGCACCATTGCGTGGCGCGGCGGCGCGGTCACGCCTTTGCCCGCAGACCGGGCATGCTGCGCGCGGCCGCCGGCAGATGGCGGTCGAACCAGCGCGCAATGCCACTCAGCGCCGGATGGCGAAGGTCGTGCTCGACCAGCCGCCACAGCCGCGGAATGTGGGCGAGATAGGCGGGCTTGCCGTCGCGCCGCCATAACCTGGTGAAGATGCCGAGAATCTTGCAATTGCGCTGGGCGGCGAGAATGGCGGCGGCGCGCGTGAAATCCCTGCGGTCGAGCTCCGGGAAAGCGTTGAGGTAACGTTCGGTCATCGCCCGGCGTAGACTCTCGGAGACGTCGCGGCGAGCGTCCTCGAGCAGCGAGACGAGATCATAGGCGAGCGGCCCGACGACCGCGTCCTGGAAATCGAGCAATCCACACCGCCTTACGTCCGGGCGGTCGGGCAGCAGCATCAGGTTGTCGACGTGGAAGTCGCGCAGCACGAGCGTTGGCCGGAAGGGTTCGCCGGCGAACGGCAGCACGGAGCGCCACAGCGCCAGATACTCCTCGCGCACTGCGGCGGGTGGCGGCTCGGCGAACACTGCCGGCCAATACCAGTCGACCAGCAAGACCGCTTCCGCCAGCAGCCGTGCCTCGTCATAGGGCGGCAGGCCAGGAGCTCCAGCCCCGGCTGTCTCCCGTTGCAGCGCCACCAGCGCATCGATTGCGAGCGTGTAGAGGGTAGGCTCGTCGGCACCGCGCTGCAGCAAGCGGGTGTAGGTGTCGTCGCCGAAATCCTCGATCAGCAGAAATCCCCGAACGCGATCCTCGGCCAGCACCGCCGGCGCGCTGAAGCCGAGCTCACGCAGGATCGTCGCGACCGCGACATAGGGTCCGACATCTTCCTGCGGCGGCGGCGCGTCCATGACGACGACGCTGTCACCACCTCGGCGCAGCCGGTAATAGGACCGGTACGAGGCGTCGGCGGCGAGCGGCGCCGGCGCCGCGCCGGCCCACGCGCTGGCGGCGAGAAACTCCTCCATAGCTCGGGCGCGCGGCGAAAGGAGCGGAGGCGGCACGGCGCGCCCGGCGCCTGCCGGATGCGCCGCGCCGACGGAAGCCCGCAACTCAGGCATCAGCCAGCGCAGGCATCGGCCGCGATTTCGGCAAGGCGGGCGCGCCATTCCGCGCCGGCATCGACGACAGCCCGCCGCGCCCCCGGCTCGTCGACATATTCGAGAGTGATTTCGAGGCGCCGTGGCGGCAGCAGCGGCCCGAGCCGCTCCGGCCATTCGATCAGCGCGATGCCCAAAGCAAAGGCCTCTTCGATGCCCAGTTCCCAGGCTTCTTCGGGCGCATTCAGCCGATACAGATCGAAATGCCAGATCGCGGCATCCACCGATTCGTAGGTCTGCACGAGGGTGAAGGTCGGGCTCGGCACTTCTCCTGCGGCACCGCGGGCGCGGATAAACGCCCGCGCGAGGGTCGTTTTTCCGGCGCCGAGATCGCCTTTGAGCGCGATTACGTCGCCCCCCTGGGCGGATGCCGCAAGCTGTGCGGCGAACCCCGTCGTGGCCGCCTCATCTGGCAGATTTATGACGATAATCACCCAGGCGTTGTATATCGCTGTCGCGATTACCGGCAACACCTGCTTGGTCGCGGCTTCGGGATGCAGGAATTGGTTCGCCGCGCGGATGTCGGCGCGGGGGAGGACCGTGGGTGGGCGGGCAAACGATCCCGAATCGGGGCGGCCCCGCCCCGACGAGCGGACAAGAATTGCCGGAGTATGCCCCTAATGAGCGCGTCGGCGGCGAGGCCGGCGCGGCAGCTTTTTCAGCGAGGGCGGCGAGCGCCGTCGGCTACCCCGCGACTTCGGCCGGCTCGCGGACCCTTGTTACGGCGGGCGGGACGGCTGCATCACCGGCGCTGAGACGGGCGGCTGGCAGTCGGCAAATCACGCGCGTGCCGCGGCCGTGAGCCGACCCTATCTCGACCTCACCGCCATGCAGCTCAATCAGGCTTCTCACCAGCGATAGGCCGAGACCCGATCCGGCCTGCCCTCTGCCGGCGGCAAATCGTTCGAAGATCGGGACGTCGCCGGCCGCCGCGAGGCCGGGCGCGGTGTCGGCGACGGCGAGCATCAGCTCGTCACCATACCGTTCGGCCTCGAGGCGAATAGCACCGCCTGGCGGAGTGAATTTGATCGCGTTCGAGATCAGGTTGAAGAGAGCCTGTTTCAGCCGCCGCTCGTCGCCCTCGATCGAGCCGATGTCCGGAGAAAAGCACAACTTCATGTCGATGCCCCGGCTTCGCGCCCGCTCCCGCGATAGGCTCACGACCCCTTGGAGCATGTCGGGAAGGTCGATGCGGCTGCGTTCGAGCTCGAAATAGCCGGCTTCGATGCTCGCCAAGTCGATCGTGTCGTCGATCAGCGCCATTAGCTGGTGCGCGCTGTCGAGCAGGCCGCGGCTGTACTCGCGCTGGCTCGCATTCAGCGGCCCGAAATATTGATTGTGCAGAATCTCGCCAAAGCCGATGACGGTGTTCAGCGGCGTGCGCAATTCGTACGAGACGTTGGCGACAAACTCGCTCTTCAGCCGCCCGGCGGTTTCGAGCGCCTCGTTGCGTTCGCGCAATACCCGCTCAACGCGGGCGGCATCGCTGACGTCGACATAGGTCAACAACACCTCGCCATCGGGAAGCGGCACGCTTGCGACCTGCAGCATCGAGCCGTCACGGCGATAAAGCGGGCCGCTTGCCAGGGTTTGGGTCGTCACCTGGGCGACCATCTCCTCTCTGACCCGGGCCCAATCGTCGCGATCATCGAGCAGGCTTCGTATTTTGTCGACAATCTCGCCAATGTGCGGCTCGCTCGCGACGTCCGCTTCGGACAATCCCCACAGTGCGCGGAAGGCGGGGTTGTGCAGTTTGAGGCGGCCGTCGCCGCCGTAAACCGCGATCCCCTCGAACAGATGGTCGAGGGTCGCGCGCTGCACTTGGGCCAGCGTGTTGTAGGAGCACTCGAGCGCCAGCCGGTCGCTGACATCGTCATAGACGTAGGTCAGCCCGCCGCGCGGGTGCGGCGAGACTGTCAGCTGCAACGTGCGCCCGTCGGGCAAATGCATCAGCTCGTGCCTCGGCTCGATCAACGAGGTGAACAATTCGCAGCGCTCGCGCTTGAAGGCGCGGAAATCCGGATATTCGGGGAAGCGCCGCGACTCGTGCAGGCGGTCGAGGATGTCGCCGAGGGTGGGCCCGGACCCGAGCCAGTCCGCGTCGAGCGCCCATAGACTGGTAAAGGCCGTATTGAAGAAATCGAGCCGTTGGTCCGGTCCAAAGATGGCGACCGCGGCGGACAGACTTTCGAGCACCGCGGCATGGGCGCCGATGTGCCGGCGCAACTCCCGCTCGGCGTTTTCAACATCGGTCCGGTCGCGGGCAAAGCCGACCCTTTCGCCGTCGGCCCCCCGCGCCCCGGTGCCTTCAAGCCGCGCCTCGTTGACTTCCAACAGCCGCCGCTCGCCGCCGATTACGACATGAACGTCGAACGCAGGTGCGAACGCCGGTGCGGTTTGCCGGCCGGGCGCACCTGCCCCGCCGCGCCCGGCAGGAACGAGCTGGGTCCCGGCGGCGAGAACAGCCTCGCGGCTGCTGCCGATCGCGGCGGCATAGGCGCGGTTGCAGTCGACAAGCTCGCCACCGCCACGGTGGCGCCAAACCGGCATCGGCAGCGCATCGAGCATTTCGCGCAGCCTTGCCGCAGCTTCGTCGGCTTGTCGCGCGCTCGCCCTCGCCACTGCAAGCTCGTGCTCGGTATCGGCCGATCCGCGCAGATGTCGGCTCAACCGGCGCTCGGCACGGCGCCACAGGACCCCGAACCAGATTGCGGCAAGTGACGCGAACAGCACCGTTCCCTCGACCACCATCCTTCACCCACCCACAACCGACGGTCGGAAGACGCCTTAACGCCATCCTAATACGGGCATTATAGGGCAAATTCTGGCGATGAAAAGAGACTGTTTTGGTTTTATCCCGGTAAAGTTGCTGATTCGTACAAAAAACGAGGATTAGTACCGGTAATGCTCGGGTTTGAACGGGCCGGCGCGATCGAGCCCGAGATAGCCCGCCTGCCCCGGGCTGAGCTCGGTCAGTTTGACGCCAAGCCGGTCGAGATGCAGCCGTGCGACCTTTTCGTCGAGGTGCTTGGGCAGCACGTAGACCTTGTTTTCGTATTGGCCATGGTTGTTCCACAGCTCGATCTGAGCCAGCACCTGATTGGTAAAGGACGCGCTCATCACAAAGCTTGGGTGACCGGTGGCGCAGCCGAGATTGACGAGCCGACCCTTGGCAAGAACGATCAGCCGCTTGCCGTCGGGAAAGACGACCTCGTCGACCTGCGGCTTGACCTCTTCCCAGGCATAGTTGCGCAATGCGTCGATCTGGATCTCGCTGTCGAAATGGCCGATGTTGCAGACGATGGCGCGGTCCTTCATCTGCCGCATGTGATCGATCGTGATCACGTCGATGTCGCCGGTCGCGGTGACAAAGATGTCGCCCTGCGACGCCGCCTCGTCCATCGTCGTGACCTGGTAGCCCTCCATCGCCGCCTGCAATGCGCAGATCGGGTCGATCTCGGTGACCATGACGCGGGCACCCTGGCTTCTCAGGCTCGCCGCCGAGCCTTTGCCGACATTGCCAAAGCCGCAGACCACCGCGAGCTTGCCGGCCAGCATCACGTCGGTGCCGCGCTTGATGCCGTCGACCAAGCTTTCGCGGCAGCCATAGAGATTGTCGAATTTCGACTTGGTGACGCTGTCATTGACGTTGATCGCCGGCGCGCGCAGCAGCCCCTGCCGCATCATGTCATAGAGCCGGTTGACCCCGGTCGTCGTCTCTTCCGAAATGCCGCGGATGCCGGCGAGCAGATCGGGATACTTGTCGTGCAGGATTTTTGTGGCGTCGCCGCCGTCGTCGAGGACCATGTTCGGGGTCCAACCCGCGAAGGGACCGTCGGCAGGCCCGCGCAGGGTCTGCTCGATGCACCACTCGTATTCCTCCTCGGTCTCGCCTTTCCAGGCGAAGACCGGGGTGCCGCGGGCGGCGACCGCGGCGGCGGCATGGTCTTGGGTCGAGAAGATGTTGCATGAGCTCCAGCGCACTGTGGCGCCGAGCTCGACAAGGGTCTCGATCAAGACCGCGGTCTGGATCGTCATGTGCAGACAGCCGACGATATTGGCGCCCTGCAACGGCCGCGAGGCGCCGAACTCGTCGCGCAGAGCCATAAGTCCGGGCATTTCGGTCTCGGCGATGGCGATCTCGCGCCGCCCCCAATCGGCGAGCGAAATGTCGGCAACCTTGTAGTCGGCAGAAGCGGGCATCCTGACCTCCCGAGGGGTTGAAAGCAGCATCGGCATGTGGGGCTCCGATAGCGATATCAAGATATCTTTATATCGTCAACCCGGTGGCGGTTCGGACGCATCTCGGCCGAGGGGCGCCCTCTTCGCGAGTTGCGATCGGCTCGTTTTGCCGCCGACGCGAAAGCGATTGACACGCGCGCATGTACTCATAAATGCCGTAGCTGTCATTGCGGAAATCGGGAGCATTCACCGTGGCTGTGGAGCATCAGCCGAATTTGTCGGAGTGCAACTGTCTCGCGGTGCGCCAGGCGGCGCGCTATGTGACGCAGCTTTACGACCGGCATCTCGCCCGGTCGGGGTTGCGCACCAGCCAACACGGCATTCTCGCCCGTTTAAAGCGGCTCGGACCGATGACAATCAACGAGCTCGCCGCCGAGCTGGTCATGGACCGCACGACGCTCGGCCGCAACATCCGCCCGCTCGAACGCGACGGGCTGATTACGATCACCCCCGGCCGCTCCGACCGCCGCGTCAAGGAATTGCAGCTGACCGCTGCCGGCGAAGCGCGTTTTCAGGAATCGCGCCAGGCCTGGGTCGAGGCTCAGCGCAGCTTTGAGACCGGGTTCGGACCGGAGCGCTCGGCGGCATTGCGCGGAATGCTGCGCGCCCTCGTCGACAGCGGATTGTTGCCGAAAGATGAGCTGCCGTAACCGGCGGGGCGAAGAATAGAAGGCATCTCACGTTCGAGGAACGCACAAGCCTGCTGTGGTCGTCGATATGAACTAACTTGCTCACCTCCCATCTCACCGCTTCGCCCAAAGAAGGGCCTCCCATTGAAGCACCGCCGACAACGGGCCTTGATGGATCGCCCAAATCTGAAGCTCCTGTTCGTCAGGTGTCAGCAAAAACTACACATCTTTTAAGTATCTTCCCCAGCATCACTCGATTAAATGCATCGGCACCACGTTTATTTAGCAAATTATGCGATCCTAAGAAACGAATTAAAATCATTTCCATTCTCGCGCACATATCTGAATTTGTTATATTGACATATTTTGCTGTAGTAACAATAAGATCACGGAACCAGAATTTATCTCTATGTTGCTCAACCCGCTTTCTGATAGTTTGCTTGACTGCCTTTCCGACATATACGGGGCGCCCGAAAGCGTCGTATAATACATAAATACCATGGGCTTCGGGAGCTTCCTATATTTCATGCGGATAGAATTCCTCTAAATTTTGCATTCCAACGATGTTTGTTTCTGATTCTATATCTTCTAATATATTGTTACTAGGCTTCTCCTGCAATGCATGTTTGATCTTTTCTCTCGTGGCCTTTTGTGGATTTTCGGTATTTCCGTTCAATATTGTATATGGCCGGAGGAACTCATTGCGCTCTTATCGGCCAAAGCAAGGACACTTCGTCACTTGATCCTCAGTTGCTCTGTAAGCCATTGACCATAGGGTGAATCAATTCTTTGGGCCATGTTCGTCTTTTCACTCCCGCGATACGCGCAGCAGAGAGATCTATGACAAATCGATTGGGAATTATCAGGTTGACGTAGCACGCGGCATCATGTAGGATAGCCTCAGAGTTGGAAGGCAGTCCGAAATGATCCGCGACAAGATCGACATTCGCAATCCGATTTTCAACGATGACAACGCCGCGCGCGAATACCTCGAAAGCGTGCTGTGGCCGCAGGGTCCGGTGTGTCCGCGTTGCGGCGTCATGGGCGAGCGGATCACCAAGCTGGCCGGCAAGAGCACGCGGCCGGGCGTCTACAACTGCAAAGATTGCCGCAAACCGTTCTCCGTCACGGTCGGCACCGTCATGGAACGCTCGCATATCCCGCTATCGAAGTGGGTTCTGGCGACTCGCCTGATGGCCGCGAGTAAAAAGGGCATGTCGGCGCATCAACTGCATCGGATGCTGAATACCAGCTACGAGGCGGCGTGGTTCCTGTTCCATCGCCTCCGCGAGGCGGCGGATGACATCGATGAAACCGGCCCCCTCGGCGGTGAGAACAAAGTTGTAGAAGCCGACGAAACCTATATCGGCGGCAAGGAAGCCAACAAGCACGCCTGGAAGCGGCAAGGGGTCGGCGGCGGACCGGGCGGCAAGATGCCAGTCGTATCGCTGGTGGAGCGCGATGGGCGCACCAAGAGCTTTCATCTCGCCAATGTGACGGCGGCGAACCTCCGCCCGATCTTGGTCAAGCATGCCGATCGCAAGTCGCACCTAATGACGGATGACAGCCGAGTTTATCCCTCTATCGGTGACGAGTTCGCCGGGCATTCCAGCGTCAACCACAGCGCCGAGGAATATGTTCGGCTAGGCGGTTTCGCGCACACCAACACGGTCGAAAGCCATTTCGCGCTGTTGAAGCGCGGCGTATACGGCACGTTCCACAACATCAGCGAGGCGCACTTGCACCGCTACCTCGCGGAATTTGATTTCCGCGCCAATACGCGCGACATGACGGATGGAGAACGGGCGGCGGCCTTGCTCGCCGGGGCAAAGGGCAAGCGGCTTCTGTATCGACAGCCTAACTAAGCCGCGAATGGCTAAGCAGCGCCTACGCGCTTTCCTACGCTGGCGAGATCACCAATCATCGCGTGACGATGAGTTATGAACGTGCAATGCTTGCGCCGGCGCTAAGCGAGAACAATTTGGGAACACATGAAAACCCACGACGCGCTCGCTGTGGCTAACTGGTTCCTTGCCCGCGCAGAAGCGGAGGGAAAGACGCTCGATCCCATGAAGCTGCAAAAGCTGATCTATTTCGCGCACGGATGGGCGCTCGCGCTTTCGGACGTGCCGCTGATTAGCGAGCGTCCGCAAGCGTGGGAATTCGGCCCTGTGATTCCCGTCGTATACCACGAGTTTAAATCCTTCGGGCGCAAGCCGATTCGTGGTCGGGGCGTGGCGTTCGATTGGTCCGCATACACGGACGCCAACGGCTTGTTTGATCTTCCGGTCATCGAACCAGAGATAGAGGGCGACCCGGACGCCGAAGCTCTGTTGGACCGAATTTGGGCGGTATATGGAGACCTGAGCGGCATCCAGTTATCGAACATGACGCACCTTCCAGGCGGCGCTTGGCACCGGGCCTATCACGAGGTGGCGAGGGGTCGGCGCGGAGTCGATATCTCTGACGAACTCATCAAAGGTGAGTTCGTCCAGAAGCGGGCATATAGCGGTGCAAGGAACGCCACGGCCAGCGATTAATCTTGGCGAAATTGCCGCCGGCCCATTAGGCGAGCCCGAACCTGATTCTGAAACACAGGAAGAAGAAGAAGATTTAGACGCACAAGAGCGGCGTGTTCGGCTTCGTGGTATCTCGCAAGATATAAAGGAACGGCGGCGATATGCCAGCCGTATTTTTTGGCTCGTCGTGTTTTGGCTATGCGGGATTTTTGTGTTATTGCTCCTACAGGGAGCGATATCCCCTTGGCGCTTGTTTAGCCTTGACGATTCCGTGCTGATCGCAGCCATCGGCGGCACAACCGTAAACGTGATAGGAATTTTTGTTGTCGTCGCGCGATATCTGTTCCCGCGCAGACCAGATGAAATGCAGCCGCGGGACCGGCGACCCCGATCCCAAGCCGATCGTTAGGCGCGCTTTCGAGGCTGACGTTTGCGCTTCGGCGCCGTAGCCTTTTGCCCCTTCGCGCGTCGCGCTGCCTCCGCAACATCGGCGCGCGATTGAGGAGGCGTCTTTAGCAGTCGTCGCAATAGCATATCAAAGCGCCGCACTACGGCCTGATCATCGTCGCTCATCTGGGGAGCATAGCACCATGGCCGGCAAAGAGGCGACCCTGTCCGCGCTGCGCGGACTATCCCGCAAACCAGAATTTGAGGGCAGCGAACTCAGCGACCACGTAGAAGATTATCGAAGCGGAGAGGACCGAACCGTATGTGTAATAGCCGGGGCAGCCATCGAGAGTACCATCCGTCAGCTTTTGTTATCGAAGTTCATAGCATTGACAAACAAAGAGTATGGCGAACTGTTCATGGGAACAGGGCCGCTATCTACTTTTTCCGCTAAAATAAAGATGGCGTATGCCATGGGACTTATAGGTAATTCGTCACGGCATAACGCAGAGGTAATAAAGGAGATAAGAAATGCATTTTCACATACGCAGCACCATATAGGATTCGATACCGCAGAAGTGGCCGCGGCCTGCGGTTTGCTGATCTCACATGAGCGTGATTTCATCATTCATCGCAATTTGGCCCGTCACCAATTTATATCCGCCGTGTTAGATACGGGCTTTGCCTTATGGGGGTCTAAACCTCTTCCGGTTCTATCCCGGCCAGCCAAATCATCGCCGCAAAAACAGCCCACGCCGTCACGGAACATAAATCGTCGACGCCGTGAGCGGCGATCTCGGCAGCGCCCGCCTCAATCATCTCCCGAGTGACATCTATCTTTTTGGTTGAACAGGTATTGTTCTCCCTTTTCATCTTTCCCTCTCTTCAATTCGGGAGAGAGGGAACCACCAGTGTCGCGTTCGCAATGCAATTCCAAGGCTATAGCCTGGATCGTACTACGTCAACCTGATAATTCCCAATCGATTAACAAATATG
>CAVQJP010000014.1:0-21010 GCA_963712825.1 uncultured Alphaproteobacteria bacterium | reverse complement strand
AATCTGGAGCGGGCGAAGGGATTCGAACCCTCGACCCCAACCTTGGCAAGGTTGTGCTCTACCCCTGAGCTACGCCCGCGCTCCGCGCTCGTCACCGCCGCTGGGTGACCGGCGCGCATGATAGCCGGACCTCGCCGCATTGCAAGGTCGGCGCGCAAGGGGTTGCCGGCGGCGGCCTCACCGGGCATCGTTGGGCGATGTCGGCGACCTCGCCACTGACGCCCGAAGACCTGTTCCGGCGGCTCGACGCGCTCGGCATCGCCCATCGCACCGCAACCCATCCGCCGGTCTTTACCGTCGCCGAGGCGACGGCATTACGCGGCACGCTGCCGGGCGGTCACTGCAAGAGCCTCTTTCTGAAGGACAAGAAGGAGGCGTTCTGGCTCGCGGTCATGTTCGAAGAGCGCCGCACCGATCTGAACAAGCTCGCGGCCCGTCTCGCCGCCCCGCGGTTTTCGTTCGGCAGCGCCGACGAGCTTTACGCGCTGTTGGGGGTGCGCCCGGGCAGCGTCACCCCGTTCGCCCTCGTCAACGACGCCGCTCGGCGGGTGACCGCGGTGCTCGACCGCGACATGCTGGCATGCGACCCGCTGAACTATCATCCGCTGGCGAACGACCGCACCACGGCGGTGTCGCCCGCGGGTCTACTGCGCTTTGTCGCCGCCTGCGGACATGAGCCGCGGATCGTCGACCTCGCCGACATCGAACGCGACGCCCGCGGCTGAACCTGCCGGCGGGGTGCCAGGGTGGCGCCGGCGCCGCGCGCCGCCGGGCCAACCGGCGATCCATCGCCTTTGGGGCGCTTGTCTTCGCCGCGTCATGCCGCCATGTTGTGAAGCAGTTCGGGAAGAGGAGAGCAATGCCGAGCGAACCATTGATCGGCGGCGCTGCTGCCACCCCCGTCAAGGACGTCACCACCGCCACTTTCATGGCCGACGTCGTCGACGGCTCGTTCGAAACCCCGGTCATCGTCGATTTCTGGGCGCCGTGGTGCGGCCCGTGCCGGCAGCTCGGGCCGATGCTCGAAAAAACCGTGCGCGCCACCAATGGTGCGGTCCGCATGGTCAAGCTCAACATCGACGAGAACCCCGAGATCGCGCAGCAGATGCGCATCCAGTCGATCCCCGCGGTTTATGCGTTCAAGGACGGCCGCCCGATCGATGGTTTTGTCGGGGCGCTGCCGGAAAGCCAGGTCAAGCAGTTCGTGCAGCGGGTCGGCGGCGGCAAGGGCGGTCCCTCGCCGGTCGACGAGGCGATGGAGATGGCAAAGGAGGCGCTGCAGCAGGGCGACCATGCCAGCGCCGGTGCCGTTTTTTCGCAAATCCTTCAGCGCGAGCCGGAAAACGTCGACGCCCAGGCCGGTCTCGCGCGCGCGCTGATTGCGGGCGGCGATCTTGCCCGGGCGCGCCAGCTGCTCGACGGGGCGGCGCCCGAGACTGCCGGGAATGCCGAGATCGCGGCGGCGCGGGCGGCGCTCGACCTCGCCGAGCAGGCGAAGACCGCGATGGCGTCAGCCGGAAAGCTGCGCTCGCGCTTGGCGCAGAACCCTGACGACCACGAGGCGCGGCTGGAGCTCGCCACCGCGCTCTTCGGCACCGGCGATCGTGAAGCCGCGATCGACGAGCTGCTGGGCCTCTACAAGCGCGACCGCGAATGGAACGAGCAGGCGGCGCGCAAGCAGCTCGTCAAGTTTTTCGAAGCCATGGGCGGCGCCGACCCGCTGACCTTGAGCGGGCGGCGGCGGCTGTCGGCCCTGATGTTTTCATAAGCCCCTGATGTCTTCATTAATCCACTGATGTTCTCACAAGGGAGATGCCGATGAGCGAGCGGCCGGGCGCCACCGCGCTGTGCGAGACTCTCCCGATTTTTCCGCTCGCCGGCGTCCTGTTGCTGCCGCGCGGGCGGCTGCCGCTCAACATTTTCGAGCCGCGCTACCTGGCGATGACGCACGACGCGTTGGCCGGCGACCGCCTGATCGGGATGGTTCAGCCGAGCGACCCGCAACAGCCGCCCTCGGGCAATCCGCCGGTCTACCCGACCGGATGCGCCGGCCGCATCACCTCGTTTTCCGAGACCGACGACGGGCGTTATTTGATCACCCTGACCGGTTTGTGCCGCTTCCGCATCCGCGAGGAGCTGCCTCTGCTGAGCGGCTATCGGCGGGTGGTGCCGCAATGGGGCGAGTTCGCCGGCGATTTGCGGACCCCGCGCCAACCAGGCTTTGACCGCGAGCGGCTGATCCGCAGCCTGCGCGCGTATTTCGAGAGACATCAGATCAAAGCCGAATGGGAGGCGATCAACTCGGTGCCGAGCGATCGCCTGGTGACCTCGATTGCGATGGTCTGCCCGTTCGAGCCGAGCGAAAAGCAGGCCCTCCTCGAAGCGGGCGATCTCGACCAGCGGGCCGAGCTGTTGACGGCGATCGTGGAGATGGCGCTTATGGACCGCCCCAGCGAAGGCAGCGGCGCACGCCACTGAGGCGCCAGGGACCGGCCGAAGGGTCGGAGACGGAGAGGACGATGGAAGGCTCGTCGGAAATCGACCCGCGGCTGTTGGAAATATTGGTCTGCCCGTTGACCAAGGCGCCGCTGCGCTATGACCGCGACGCCCAGGAGCTCGTCAGCGACGAGGCCGGGCTCGCCTACCCGATCCGCGACGGCATCCCGATCATGCTGGTCGACGAGGCGCGACCGTTGCGCGACGACGAAAAGAGCGCCGCCAAACAGCCGCCCTCCTCCTGACGGAGAACTCGGTGAACGCCGGCGGAGCGACGCGCTGGCCGGTCGAGCTGCGGCTCCGAAAAGCCGAAAAGCAGCTCGAAATCAGCTTCGACGACGGCAGCCTCTTTCGCCTCCCGGCCGAGTACCTGCGGGTCGAGAGCCCGTCGGCCGAGGTCCAGGGCCACGGGCCGGGCCAAAAAACGCTGGTGCCCGGCCGCGCCCATGTCGGCATCATCGGGCTGGAGCCGGTCGGCAATTACGCCGTCCGTATCGTTTTCGACGATTTGCACGACACCGGCATCTATTCGTGGAGCTATCTCCACCAGCTCGGCGTCGAGCACGACCAACGCTGGAACGCCTATGTGGAGGCGCTGGCGGCGAACGGACTCAGTCGCGAGCCGCAGCGCTCCTGACCGCGAGCAACGCTCCTGAAGGCGAGCGCGTGTGAAGATATCCCGACTCAGAGACGATCTCAGTCCGGGATGCCGCCTCAGGCGGGCCACGAATTGATCATCTCGGTAAATCGGTTTAAAAGCCGACCATCCCGGCGCAGGCCGGGACCCACTCCTGCCATGGGCACCGGCCTTCGCCGGTGTGGACGGAGAGGGGCATCGGTTGCGAATTGCGGTGCCCGAACTTCGGAATGACGGATCTTGAATTTCCTCGCACGCTCCGGCCGCGAAGCATCCAATTATAATACCGCGTTTTTGGTTCGCCCCGGCAACTTCCATATCGCAACGATCAAGGCCGATCGCTGATGCCCGTAGCCACGACTTTTTAACACCGCTTGGTGTAGCTGATGCTGACGCGACTTGGCGGCTTGACATCCGGGAGGCTATTCAATGCGGACAATTATTCGATATTCGTTAAATCAAGATAATGGCACACTGGGTCAACAACTCGACTCAATTCTGTCAAGGGAAGGTTTTGAGAAAATCGGTACGCGCTGCTGGAACGCTGAAGACATTGACGAGAGAACCGTTCGCAGAGCTGTCCGGGAATTTTGGAAAGTGATCGATCAATTCAAAGGACCGGCGCACCTAGATCATTTCTTGATGACTGCCGATAACCCCTAAAGAGCGCGGTGGTGCCCAAGTATTAAGCTATGTCATTGTCGCGACAGCGTCACTGCCGCGAAGCGACCGCGGCGACCGGTTCGGCGGGGCGGCGCCGGTACTCCGGCACCAGCCGTTCGAGCGATTGCAGCATCCGCTCGTCGCGGCGGCTGCGGGCGGCGTCCTCAAGCTCGTCGATCGAGCGCGACAGCACCGCATAGTCGGCGGTGCGCGGGGCGGCGAGCCGAATTGCCGGGCTGCGCGTCGGCATCAGCGGCTCGGCCGAGTGGAACAGCTCCTCGTGCAATTTCTCGCCGGGACGAAGGCCGACGAATTCGAGCTTGACGTCGCGGCCGGGCCGCAGCCCGGCAAGCCGGATCATCTGTTCGGCCAAATCGACGATCTTGATCGGCTCGCCCATGTCGAGGACGCAGATCTTGCCGCGCGCCTCCGACGCATCGGGTCCGGGCGACAAGGCCGCCGCCTGCAGCACCAGCTCGACCGCCTCGCGCACGGTCATGAAAAAACGGGTGACGTCGGGATGGGTTACGGTCAGCGGTCCGCCCGCCGCAAGCTGGCGCGCAAACAAGGGCACGACCGATCCGGTCGAGCCCAGCACGTTGCCGAAGCGCACGGTTACATAGCGCGTGCCGCCAGCCCCGCGTTTAGCCTCGTGCAGGTCGAGCGCCTGGCAGAAACCTTCGGCGACGCGCTTGGTGGCGCCCATGACGCTGGTCGGGTTGACCGCCTTGTCGGTCGAGATCATCACCACCGTCGCCACGCCAAAGACGCGCGCCGCCTCGGCGACGTTGCGGCTGCCGGCGATGTTGGTCAGCACCCCCTCGATCGGGTTCGCCTCGACCATCGGCAGATGCTTCAGCGCCGCCGCGTGGCAGACGATCTCGGGCCGCTCGGCGGCAAGGACAGCGTCGATTTGGCCGCGGTCGCGCACGTCGCGCAGCAGCGGCGCCCGCGCCAGCTGCGGGAACCGCTCGCGCAATTCCATGTCGATCGCGTAGAGCGCAAACTCGCTGTTGTCCAGCAGCACCAGGCGTGCGGGCGCCAGCATCGCGATCTGGCGAGACAGCTCGGCGCCGATCGTGCCGCCGGCGCCGGTAACCAGCACCCGGCGCCCGTTGATCAGCCGCGACATCTCGGCGCGGTCGAGCACCGCCTGCGGGCGCCCCAGCAGATCTTCGAGCGCGATCGGCTCCAGCATGTGCTCGGGGCCGTGCTCGGACCCATTCTCGCGCCGATCCGCCGCAGCGTGCACCGGAGTGTCGAGGTTGCGCTCGAAATCGGTCAGTCGAGGCAGGCGCGCCAGCGGGATCGCCATCGCGTCGGCTTGGTCGAGCAGGCGGCGAACCTGCTCTCCGGGCAGGTTGCGCGCGGTGATGATCAGCTTTTGCGGGCGCTTGCCGCGGCGGTCCAGCCGGGCGACGACCTCTTCGAGCGAATTGATCGTGCCGAGCACCGGGACGCGGTAGATCTCGCGGCCGACGCGCGACGGCGTGTCGGCGAGGACGCCGACAACACGATAGACGGCGCGCGGGTTGCGCATCATCTCGCGGATAAAGGTGTCGGCGCCGTCCTTGGCGCTGATCAGCAGCACCGGGACGCTCTGCCGCTTGGCGCGTTCGAGAACGTGGTCGAGGCCCCGGTCCTTGAACAGGCGATAGGCGAGGCGCGGGGCGCCCAGCAGCGCCGTCAGCACGAACCAGTTGATCAGCAAGGTCGAGCGCGGCAGCGTTTCGAGCCGGGTCAGGACAAACATGACCGGCAGAAAGACGAGGATCGTCAGGCTGACCGCGCGCGCGATGTTGTAGAGATCGGGCAGCGAGGCGTAGCGCCAGATGCCGCGATAGAGCCCGGTCAGGCGGTAGACGACGGCCGCGATCAGAGTGAAGCTGACGATGTAGATCGCGGTCAGCCGCGGCTGATAGCCGACGACCTCGCCGCCGATCCGCAAATACAGCGAAATCGCGAAGGACAGCGCCGCCATCGCGATGTCGTGCAGATAGGCGAGCACGGCGCGCCGGTTGTCAGGCAGGATCCCCACCGCGCCCCTATAACAGGAAATGCCGAAGACACGAAACATCGCGCGCCTGCGACAGGATCGACGGTTCGACCGATCCGGTCTTTTACGACACCAGAATGACGCAGGGCCGTGTGAGGCGGTTCTCTTTCGGCAGGCGCTTGAGGCCTCTAAAATGGCCCATGCGCTGGGAGCGGCTCTATCAGGCCCTGCAGCCCGAAACCCCCGGCACCGCCGCGCGGGTGTTTCGGATCGTGCATCACGCGATGGTCGTCCTCGGCATAGCGATCATGCTGGCCGACACGGTGGCGGCGTGGCGGCAGGCCCATTACCGGCTTCTCGACTTCGGGTTCCAGCTCGCCTGCGGCTTCTTTTTCGCCGAATACCTGCTGCGTCTGGCGGCAGCGCCGGGGGCGCCGGGGGCGCATCATCGCGGCTGGCAGGCGCGTCTCGGCTGGATGCTGTCGCCGGTCGGCTTGTTCGACCTGCTGGGCGCCCTTCCAGGCGTGCTCGACATCGCCTTCAGCCCGAAATACGCAAGCCTCTACGGCTTTGTCTGGGCCTTTAAGCCGATCCGCTATTCGCAGGGCCTGGCGAGCCTGCAGCGGGTAATCAGCCGGGCGCGGCACGCGCTGCTGTCGGTGCTGCTCGCCTTTGGCATCGTGCTGCTTGCGGCCGCCAGCCTCGCTTATCTGCTCGAGCGCAACGCGCAGCCTGAACTCTTCGGGTCGATCCCGCAGGCGTTGTGGTGGGCGATCGTCACGCTGACGACCACCGGCTATGGCGACGTGACCCCGGTCACGCCAGCCGGGCGGGTGCTCGCCGGGGTCGTCATGGTCAGCGGCATCCTCGTCTTTGCGCTGTGGGCCGGTATTCTCGCCAGCGGCTATGCCGAGGAATTGCGCCGGCGCGAATTTCTGCGGACCTGGGACCTCGTCGCCAAGGTGCCGTTTTTTCGCAATGTCGGGGCGTCGGTCATCGCCGACGTCGCGCGCCTGCTGCGGGCCCGCGACTATCCGGCACGAGCGGCGATCGTGCGGCGCGGCGAGCGCGGCGATTGCATGTATTTTATCGCCTCGGGCGAGGTCGAGGTGCGGTTGCGCCCCGAGCCGGTGCGGCTCGGCCCCGGCGAGTTTTTTGGCGAGATCGCGCTTTTGACCGGCGGCCCGCGCAACGCGACAATCGTCGCGGTCGAGCCCTGTACCCTGCTGACTCTCGACATCGTCGATTTTCGCCAGCTGCTCGGGCGGCAGCCGGAGCTCGCCCGCGTCGTCAATGAAGAGGCCGAACGGCGGCGCGTCGTCAACGAGGCGGCAGAGCGCCGGCTCGCCGCCGACCGGCGCGCACCGCGGTCGCCGACACCCGAGCCAAGCGCGGCCGATCAGCGCTCGCCACGTTCACCCGGGCCCGCCAGGGGTTCGTAATAATCGGCCGGCAGCCCGGCGGCGGCCCGCGCCGCGCGGTTGAACGGCGGCTTCAACCCGCCTTTGAAGCAGCGCCCGACGCGATCGCGAAAAACCTGTTCTGGTGCCAAGCCTTGCGCATGGCACAACCGGTCGAACCAATGCCGGCCGATGGCGACATGGCCGATCTCCTGCCGATAAATGACGTCCAGGATTGCCGCACTCCGGGCGTCGCCAGCACGCTCCAGCCGCAGGGCCATTTCGGGTGTCACGTCGAGACCGCGCGCCTCGAGCACCAAAGGCACGACCGCGAGCCGGGCGAGCACATCGCCTGCGGTCGCCGTCGCCGCCTCCCACAACCCGTCATGCGCCGGCAAGTCGCCGTAACGGGCACCGAAACCGGCAAGGCGTGCCGAGAGCAGCAGGAAATGCCGAGCTTCCTCGGCGGCGACCCCGACCCAGTCGTCGAAAAATTCGCGCGGCAGCCCGAGCCCGGCAAATCGGGCGACGAGATCCCAAGCGAGGTCGATCGCGTTGAGCTCGATATGGGCAAGCGCGTGCAAGAGCGCGATCCGTCCCGCAGGCGAGCCGAAATTGCGCCGCTTCGGCATGTCGCGCGGCGGGAGCAATTCGGGAACGGCAGGACGCGCCGGACGCGCCGGCGGCATCGCGGTCCCGACCGGCATCCCCTCTTCGGCCCAAATTGCCGCCAGCTCGAAAGTCAGGGCGGCTTTCGCCGCCGGGTCGGGCGTGGCGAGGATCGCGACCGCGCCGTTGGTGAGCGAAGCCGCGGTCAGAGCGCCTGCGCCGCCTTCAGCACTTCCGCCACGTGGCCCGGCACCCGCACCTTGCGCCACACGCCCCGAACCGTGCCCGACCCGTCGATCAGAAAGGTGCTGCGGTCGATCCCCATGTATTTGCGGCCATACATGCTCTTCTCGACCCAGGTGCCGTATTTTTCGCAGACCTCGCCCTCGGTGTCGGAGGCCAGGATGAACGGCAGACCGTGCTTTTTCTTGAACTTGTCGTGCGAGGCGACGGAATCCTTGGAAATGCCGATCACGACGGCATCGGTTCCGCCGTAATCGGGAAACGAGTTGCGAAACCCGCAGGCCTCGGCGGTGCAGCCCGAGGTGTCGTCCTTTGGGTAGAAATACAGCACCACCTTTTTGCCCGCGAGCTGCGACAGCGTAACCTTGCCGTCGCCATCGGTCGGCAAGGTGAAATCGGGGGCCTTTTGGCCGGGCTCAACATTCATTTTGCATTGTCTCCTGCCGGGTCTCCTGCCGGGTCTCCTGCCGGTTCCGCCGTGTCGAGCGCGGCGCGCGCCGCCGGCTCTTCGATCAGGCGCTCGTACCAGCGGCGGACCCGCGCCGTGGCGGCAGTGATATCTGCGTCGAGCTGGGCGAAGTCAACCGCACCAGCACAGCGCGCGAGCGTCGTTGCGTCCGGCTCGGGAAAGGCGCCCCCATCGGCGCCCGGCTCGCCGATCAAGGTCAAGAGTGCCTGCACCTGGCGCAGCAAAGCCGCCGCGGCGCTCAGCTCGTGCTCGGCGCCCGACGGCAGAGCCCCGGCCTCACCCAGGGCTCGCAATGCGTCGGCGCTGGCCCGGTGCAACACCTGCGGCCTCGCCGCCGCCTCGCGCAGCATCAGGTATTGGGCGATGAACTCGAGGTCGGTCAGCCCGCCGCGACGGTTCTTTAAATCCCAGGGCGACGGCCGCTTGTGCTCGTCGGCGATGCGCCGCCGCATGTCGGCGACATCGGCGACCAGCCGGACCGGGTCGCGCCGCTGCCGCAGCACCGCCTCAATCGTGGCGTCAATCCGCCGGCGCAGCGCCGCGTCGCCGGCTACCGGGCGCGCCCGGGTCAGCGCCATGTGTTCCCACGTCCAGGCAGACCGGCGCTGGTAATGGTCGAAACTGTCGAGACGCGACGCGATCGGCCCCGACGAGCCCGACGGCCGCAGCCGCATGTCGACCGGGTAGAGCGGACCCTCGGCGGTGGCTGCGGTGACGGCGCCGATCAGCCGCTGGCTTAGGCGCGCGTAATAAGCCGGAACAGGAAGCGGTTGCGGGCCGTCGGAGACGGTGCTTTCGGGCGGTGCGTCGTAGATCAGGATCAGATCGAGATCGGAGGCGAGGGTCATCTCGCGGCTGCCGAGACGCCCCATGCCGATGACCGCAAAGGCGCCGCCCAGCACATGCCCGTGACGCCGCGCGAACTCCGCCTCGACCGCCGGCACCAGCGCTGCCAGCGCGGTCTCGGCGATGTCGGCGAGCGCCTTGCCCGCCGCATCGCTGCCGAGCCCGCGGCGCAGCAATTGCACGCCGACCTGAAACCGCTTCTCGGCGGCCCAGCGCCGCAAAAGATCGAGCGTGTCGGCGAAATCGGCGACCCCCGTCAGCACGCGCGCCAGATCGGCGGCGAGCAGGGCTTGCCCGGGCAAGGCCGCGAAGAACTCGCGCGTCAGCACCGCGTCGAGCAAGGCCGGGCGCTGCGCCAATTGCTCGGCCAGCCGCGGCGCCCCCGCCATCACATCGGCGACCAGGGCCAACAGGCCGTGATTCGCCTGGAACAGCGCGAACAGCTGGATCCCGCCCGGGAGCCGCGACAGGAACTGGTCGAAGCGCCGCAAGGCCTCGTCGGGATGCGGGGTCGCGCCAAAGAGGCGCAGCAACTCGGGCATCAGCTCGGTCAGGATTTCGCGCACGCGCTGGCTGCGGGTCGCGCGCATGCGGCCGTGATGCCAGCTGCGCACCAATGTTGCGACCGCGGGCGGATCGGTAAAACCGAGCCTTGACAAGGTAGCCAAGGTCTCGGGGTCGTCCTCGGCGCCGGTAAAGACGAGATTGCCCGGACCGGCAAGGCTCGGCGCCTGCTCGAACAGCTCGGCGTAGTGGCGCTCGACCGAGCTCAGATGTGCTGTCAGGTCGGCGGCGAACGCCTCCGGCCCGCGGTAGCCGAGAAAGGCGCCGACATGCGCGATCCCCTCGCGGCTGTCAGGCAGCCGGTGCGTCTGCGCGTCGTCGACCATCTGCAGCCGATGCTCGAGCCGGCGCAAAAAGCGGTAATCGGCGGTCAGCGCCGTTGCCGTGGCGGGATCGACCCGGCCGGCCTCGGCTAGCCGCCATAACGCCTCGCAGGTCGAGCGCACCCGCAGCTCGGACAGACGGCCGCCCCAGATCAGCTGCTGGGTCTGGGCGAAGAACTCGATCTCGCGGATGCCGCCGCGGCCAATCTTGATGTCGTGGCCCTCGACCGCGATCCGGCCGCCGCCGCGATGCGCGTTGATCTGGCGCTTGATCGAGTGGATGTCCTGGATCGCCGCGAAATCGAGATTTTTGCGCCAAACAAAGGGCCGCAACTCGCGCAGCAGGCGCTCGCCCGCGGCGCGGTCGCCGGCAACCGGGCGCGCCTTGATCCAGGCCGCGCGCTCCCAGTTCTGGCCGACGCTTTCGTAATAGGCGATCGCCGCGGCAACCGACATCGCCGGCGGTGTCGAGCCGGGGTCGGGGCGCAGCCGAAGATCGGTGCGGAACACATAGCCGTCGCCGGTGCGCTCCTCGAGGATGCGCACCAGGTCGCGGGCGAGCCGGCTGAAAAAGGGCTGCGGACCGTCGCGGGCTGCGACCCGCGCCTCGGCCGGGTCAAAAAACAGGATCAGGTCGATGTCGCTCGAGTAGTTGAGCTCGCCGCCGCCGAGCTTGCCCATGCCGAGGACGATCAGCCCGCCGCCGCGTTCCGGATCGGCCACATCGGCGAGCGCGAGCAGGTTCTTCGCCGCCGCCTGGCGCAGCAGATGGCGGATCGCGGCGCCGAGGGCAGCTTCGGCAAAGCGGCTCAACGCCCCGGTCTGCTGTTCGAGCGACCAGACCCCGGCAAGCTCGGCGACCGCGGCAAGCAGTGCCGTACGTCGCTTGGCGACGCGCAGGAGCCGCATCAAGGCCGCCGTGTCCTCGCCACGATCAACCTTGTCCTCGGCCGCGGCGGCGATGTCCGCGAAGAGCGGGTCGGGTCCCTCTTCGACAAGCCGATTGAGGAGACGCCATTCCCTGACCGCAAGCCCGCTCAGAAACGGACTGTTGCCAAAGATCGACGCGAGCAGCCGCCGTCCCGGCGGGGACCGGCTCCAATCGCGAGCGGCCGACGCCGCCGGATCATCGGCGGCCGCGGCCAGGGCCTCGTCCCAGGCCTCGAAACCGAGCGTCAGGCGGCGCGCATCGGCCGGAAGCGGCAACCCGTCGCCATCGACGGAAAGTTTGGAGAGAAATGTCATCGGCGCGATGATTCCGGCGCGGTCAGCCCCCGGAGGGCGAGCATTCCTCGTCAACGGTTGCGATCATCATACGGTCCGTTCCAGCTACCGTGATTGCTGAGAGCAACCGGCTCTCAAAGCCGATATAGTGAGGTGGGCGGCAGCGGAGAACGGAATGTCGGGCTTGCTTTCGCGAATGCTGGGCCGGTCGCACCGGAGCGAGCCGGCATGGATTGACGCTGACGAGCTCGTTCGAAGGCTCCGCTCCGGCATTTCGCTGCTGATATTGGATGTACGCGGCGCGGACGAATTCAACGGGCCGCTTGGCCATATCGAGGGCGCGGTCAACCTCCCGCTCCCCGAATTACCGGCCCGATTGCAGGAGCTGGCGGCCGACCGCCGTCCAGTCGTCTGCGTCTGCCTGACCGACAAGCGGTCGACGCAGGCCGCTGCCGCCATCATGGCTGCGGGGCACGCCGACGTCGCGGTGTTGCGCGGCGGGATGCAGGGCTGGCGCAGCCTCCCGGTCTAGGAACGAGCTTCGGATCGCATCTGCTGGCGGCGCAGGGCGCGGCCGGGGCGCTCGCCGGTGGTTTTGCCTTCGCTCCACACCGGGCGGCCGTTGACAAAGACATGCTCGACGCCGGCGGCGGGGGTAGTCGGCTGTTCGAACGTGGCCCGGTCGATAATCGTCGCCGGATCGAAAACAGTGATGTCGGCATAGGCGCCGGCGGCGACCGCACCACGCCCGCTCAAGCCAAACCGCGCCGCCGGCAGACCGGTCATCCGCCGCACTGCCTCTTCCAGCCGGAACAGACCGAGATCGCGGCTGTAATGGCCGAGCACCCGCGGAAACGTGCCCCACAGCCGCGGGTGCGGGTGAAAATCGTGCGGCAGCCCGTCCGAGCCGATCATCGTGTGGGCAAAGCCCAGCACCCGCTGGACATCGGGCTCGTCCATCATCCAGTAGATCGCACCCGCCGGCTGCAAGCGCGCCACCGCCGCCTCGATCGTGACGCCCCAATCGGCGGCGATCGCCGGCAATTCCCGCCCGGCCTGCTCCGGGGCGCTCTTCGACCACGTCACCAGCACTTTCGCGGCGCGCCCCGCCTGGCCCGCGCTCAGCACCGTCGACGAGGCGATGTAGGGATAGGCGTCGAGCCCGACCTCTTGCTCGCCGATTGCCTTGGCGATGACCGGCAAAGTCGCCGCGGTGCGGCCGTAATTCGCCCGCCCGACGGTCTTGTGGTGCGAAATCACGACCGGCACCCCGGCCTTGCGCCCGACCGCAAAACTCTCTTCGAGACTGTCGAGAACCCGGTCGCCCTCGTTGCGCATATGCGTCGTGTAAAGCGCACCCGCCGGCCGCAGCAAAGCCGCCAATGCTTCGATCTCGGCGGGGGGCGCGTGCTCGGCCGGGGCATAGGCGAGCCCGCTCGACATCCCGACCGCGCCGGCGTCGAGCGCCTCCTGCAATAATTCCTGCATATGGCCGATCTCGGCAGCCTCGGCGGGGCGATCGAGCGCGCTCATCGAGCCGACGCGCAACGTCGAATGGCCGACGAGACAGGCGGCGTTGACCGCCGCCGGGGCATGGTCAAGCGCCGCGAGGTAGTCGGCAAAGCGGCCGTAACGGTAGTCGGCGGCGTCGCCGATCAAATCAAGCGGCGGCGGTGGCGCGCGGTCGATCGTCAGCGGCGCCAGGCTGATCCCGCAATTCCCGGTGACCACGGTCGTAACCCCCTGGCTCGCCTTCGCCGCCATTTCCGGGGTCGCGAACAGCGCGCGGTCGTCATGGGTGTGGACGTCGACAAAGCCGGGCGCCACAACCCTGCCCGCCACGTCGATCTCGCGCGCGCCCGCGATCTTGCCGACGGCGCCGACCTCGGTAATCCGACCTCCGCCGATCGCGACATCCGCGCGAAACCGCGCCCGGCCGCTGCCGTCGATCACCTCACCGCCGCGCAGAATGAAATCGGTCATCCGACCTTCTCCCGTTTTCTCGGTGCGAGATTGCTTCGCTTCGCAGGCAATGACAATCTCGGGCGCGCGTCCGCAACATCTCGCGAGGGGTGAGCAGCGCTTTTGTCGGCGGATAGCCAAAATCGTTCTCGCGGGCGCCGCCCCACGGGCTCACCATCCGCCCGAATCCGACAAGCGAAAAAAGGAAAGTTTCCGAATGAGCGAAAACCGCAAGACCAACAGCAGGGGCAAGCAGGTCGCAGTGGTGGTCGGCGCCACCTCAAAGTGGCAGTCGGACGGCCGCAACACATTGCTGGCGCACGGCAAGCCGGTCGACGACAGCGAGCTGCCGGTCGGCGTGCGCTGGGGTGTCGGGGGCGCCGTCGCTCAGAAGTTCGCGCAGGAGGGTTTTTTTGTCGTGCTGACCACCCGCAAGGAGGCCAATGCCTCGAAGCTCGCGGGGGCGATCCGCGAGCAGGGCGGCGAGTGCACGATCGTCGAATTGGATCTGGTCTCGCAGGACTCGATCTCGGGCGCGTTCGCCGCGATCCGCCGCGAGGCCGGCGATCCCGACGTGCTGGTCTACAACGCGGGCTATCTCGAAGGCCGCGATCTTCCGCCCGACAAGGAGCTCCTCGAATACATCCCGGTGGAGATGTTCGACACGACGCAGCACATCGCCTGCCGTGGGCCGTTTCTTGTTGCCAAGGAAGTATTGCCGGCGATGCGCAAGAAAGGTGCGGGGTCGTTCTTCTTCTCCAACAATTCCAGCTCCTTGCGCGGCAAGAAGCGCATGACGGGTCAGTCGCTGTACTATCCCAGGGTCATGATGCGCACGTTGGCGCAGGTGCTGACCGAGGAGTATTCCGAGCACGGCGTGCACGTCGCCAACATCGTGATCGACGGCACCATCGACTTGCCCGGCAGCCGGGCGCTGCCGCGCAACCAGAACCGCCCCGACCTGGTGATCAACCCGGTCAAGATCGCCGAGGCATTTTATTACCTGCACACTCAGGACAGGTCGTGCTGGACGCACGAGCTTCAGCTGACGCCGTCTGCGGCAAAGCCGAGCTACTGACGCGCCTTGCTGTTTGACTTCTCGCGGCGGTTTGGAGCCGGCTCGGCGCCTCTTGTTTGACAACCGGGTGCGAGCGCATCGCCTTCCGAGCACGCGCTCGACGACATCGAGGGCTGAGGACCCGACAACCGCAGTCCGCGGCGAACGTTTTGGCGCGGCGATCTCGATTTCGTCATCCTCGGGTGCTAAGCCCGCAGGCGGCAAGCGCAGAACCGGAGGCGACGGGTGCTCGATCGTGTTCTTTTGACCAATGACGACGGGATCGAGGCGCCGGGCCTCGAAGTGCTCGAACGAATCGCCGCGGTGCTGGCCCGCGAGGTCTGGGTCGTCGCCCCCGAGCACGACCAGAGCGGGGTGTCGCACGCGGTCAGCCTGCACCATCCGATCCGCGCCACCGAGCGCGGGCCGCGGCGCTGGGCCGTTACCGGCACGCCCGGCGACTGCGTCGTGATGGGTCTCAGCCACCTGATGAAGGGCGCGCCGCCCCAGCTGCTGCTGAGCGGGGTCAACCGCGGCGCCAATCTCGGGATCGAGACGGTGTTTTCCGGGACGGTCGGGGGGGCGATGACCGGCATGATGCTCGGCATCCCGTCGATCGCGCTGAGCCAGGCCTGGTCCGACTGGGCCAATGTCCCGTGGGAGACGGCGGCGCGGCTTGGGCCCGAGGTGATCCGGCGGCTGCTGGACATGGGCTGGAGTGCCGGCACCTGTCTCAACGTCAATTTCCCCGATCGGCAGGCGGACAAGGCGGGGCCGCTGACGCTGGCGCGCCAGGGCGCCGGCTCGGTCAAGGGGATGGATGTCGAAAAGCGCACCGACCCGCGCGGTTTTTCTTATTACTGGGTCAGCTTTCGCCGCGGCGAACGCGACCAGGGCCCCGAGAGCGACATCGAAGCGCTGAATGCCGGGCGCATTGTCGTCACCCCGCTGCGCTACGACCGCACCGACGAGGAAGCCTATACCGCATTGGCGCGCTCGCTGCCGCGCTGAGGTTGAGGCGAGCCCGGTTGGGCGGGCCTCAGGAATGGCGTTCGAGAAAGATCAGGTGCGAGCGGTAAGACAGCCAGACCCGCTGCCAATGCAGGAAATCGGCGCCGAGAACCAGGTCGGCGTCCTGCAGCCCGAGCCTGGTGACCATGATCGTCTGGTCGCGCAGCACCTCGCCGTCGATCTCGAGCTGCGCGAAGCGGTGCGCCCGCGACTTGACCGCCTCGGCCGCCGCCCCGCGCAGGATAGTCACCGGGTCGCGCGCCAGCGCCGTCCCGGTGACGCCGACGGCGGCCGCCGATTCGGCGTCGAGCGTCGTCAGCTGCGCCCCGGTGTCGATCAGCGCCGCCAGCGGACGCCCGTCGAGGTTGACCGGAAAGAACAACCGGTCGTGCAGCGACCGGTTGGCCGCAATCGTGGCGTAGGGCGCGCTCCAATCCGGTGCGGCGATCGGGCAAGGCGGCGGCTCGTAAAGGATGATCCGGTGATGCGCCAGGTCGAGGTCGACCTCGAAGCCGGTAAAAAAATCGGCGCCGAGCAACCCGTCGAGCGGTTTGCCGGCGACCGGAGGCAATGAAATCGGGCCGACCAGCACCCGGAAATTAGTCATCGCCAACCCGCCGGACCCGAGGCTCGCGAGCCGTGCGTCGCCGCTCGACATCGCACCCCCGAGGCTGCGCATCTGCCGGGCGTATTCGTAATGCGCGCTGAGCCGCAGCCGTTTCGCGGCATCGGTGGTCAACACCGTGCGCTCGGCGCCGGTGTCGAACAGAAAGGTGGCCGGCGCGCCGTCGACCCGCAACGTCACGGTCGGGACGTTGCCCATCGGCGTCACCGCCAGCTCGACCAGCCGCACCGGCCGGCAATCCGCGGCCGCCGCGGGCACAGCGGGCCCGACTGCCGCCAGCACTGCCAGCGCCAGTCCACACGCCGCTCTCCGGATCGCTGCGGCGACCGGTTGCCCGCCCATTTGCTCGCGACCCGGCTTATACGACGACCGCAACCCCCTGCACCTCGACGAGCAGGTCGGGGCGGGCCAGTCCGGCGACCGTGATCAGCGCGCTCGCCGGAAAGCTGCCGCCGAAAATATCCTTGCGCAGCTGGGTAAAGCGGTCGCCATGGCGCGCGTCGGTGATAAAGACGGTCATCGTGACCATGTCGGCGAGGCTGCCGCCGAGCTCGGACAGGGTTTGCCCGAGACGCGCGAAGACCTCGCGAACCTGACCGTCAAAATCGCCGGCCAACGACTTTCCGGCGCCATCCGCGGGCGCCACCTGGCCGGCGAGCCACACGGTCCGCCCGCCGGTGGTGACGACGGCTTGCGAATAGGCACGCGCCTCGGCCGCTTCCCGCTTCAGATGGTGCCGGAAAGGCTTTGGGTCGGTCGCAACCGTCATCGCTGTCTCCGCATTCGCCGGCGAGCAGCGAGATTGGCGCAGCCGCGTTGGCAAGTCCAGCCGGCACCGTGCCGCAGCCGGGGGGTCCGTGCCACGGACCGCGCCGTCGCCGCCGATTAACCTCCTGTATTCGATGCTTTACGGCCGCGGCTCGTCGGCGGCGAAAGCCTCGGGGTGCGGTCGCGGCGGCGTTTCGAGGGCGGCCTGGCGCTCGTTGAACCGCCACAACACGATATAGCGCCCGACCGAATGCTCGACGACGGGATGGCCGAGCGCCGCCAGGGTGTCGAGAAATTGCTCGGCCGACTGCCGCTTTGCCGCCTGGCCGGTGCGGCCGTAGACCACCCAGAGATTGTGGCCGGGGGTAATCGCCGCCGGGTCGGGGGGCTGCCAGGTCAGCGCCACCCGATGCTCGTCGAGCCCGGCGCGGGCGGCAAAAACCGACAGCACCGAATAGGCGTAATAGCTGTCGACGATGACGACGTCGCCCGGCTGCGCCATGGCGGCAAGCTCGCTCGCCACCAGGTCCCAGCGCGGCTTGGTTTCGTAATGGTAATAGGGGGTCAGGTTGAAGAGGCAGATCGCAGCGAAGGCTGCGGCCAGTGCGGCAAAGCGCAACCCCGACAACAGCCCGAGCCCGGCGCCGGCAAAGACAAAAAACGGTGCCGCACCCCAGGCGAAATAGCGCGGCACCATCACCGGCACGACGAACGACACGAGGCACAGCCCGACCGGCAGCACCAGGGCGGCACAGCCCAGCACCACCCAAACCGTTGCCGCCCGCCGCAGCCGCCAGGCGCCGAGCGCCGCCAATGCCGCGACGGCGAGCGAGAGCTTGGGGACGACGACCGGCGCCAGGTCGAGGGTGATGAAATTCGACATCCGCAACAGGTAGACCGGCGCGAGTATCCACCAGATCGTCCGTTTGTTGGGCGCCGGCGCCCAACCCACCCCGTCCACCACGGCACCCTGGCTGGCGATGTAGACTGCGACGAGAAACGGCAGCCAAACCGCGAGGATGGCGAGCTGCACGGCACCCCAGCTGCGCCAAAACGCGCGTTGCCGGCTGCCGGCGGCGCGGGCGATTGCGATCGCCCCGAGATTGGCGGCGACGAGCCACGGTATCGCGACATTGAGCACGTCGAGCGCCACCGCGGTGCCGAGCCCATAGGCCGCCCAGGCGCCGCGCAAGACGCCGGCGCGGTGCAGCGGGATCGCCGCCGCCTGCGGGTCCTGCGCCAGTCGCACCAGCCCCGACAGCGCCGTCAGGATCAGGCAGCACACGAGGGTGTAGGACCGCGCCTCCTGCCCGAACTGAACCTCGAACGGCGAGAACGCCAGCAACAGCCCGGCGGCCGCCCCGGTGCGGGCGTCGGCAACCCGGCGCCCGATCGAGCAGGTCAGTGCTGCGGCAAGCGCGCCGAACAGCGCCGAGGGCAGGCGCAGCAGCCATTGCGAGGTGCCGAGCTTGGCCACCAGCCACAGCAGCAGGAAGTAGCTCGGATAGTGATTGGCGTGCAGCGAGTCGGCGACGAGGTCGGGGATATTCCCGGTCGCCCGGCGCAGGCTCGCGACCTCGTCGAGCCAGAACGGCTTGTCGCCCAGACCGTAGACCCGCAGCGCCAAGGCCAATGCTCCGATCGAAGCGGGCAGCGCCAGGGGGCGGCACCGCACGGCGGCTCTCCGAAACGGGGCCGATTCCGTGACCGCCGCGGGCACGGCCAGTATTGCAGCGCCGGCGCGCGACCATTGGACGACGCGTCGGGCGGGCGGCGCAATGGCAGTAAAAAGCCCCATCGCCGTTACGTGAGCTCCCCCAAAGCCAGCGGCAGCGCGCGCCCTTGGACAAGCGCCGCGAATGCTAGGCGGCGCCCCTTCGCCCCATCCCCGGCTGCCGCGCATGCCACCCCCGCCCGCCGTTTTTACAGCCGATGCACACATCAAGACTGCCTTGCGCCGCAAGCAGTCTTGAATTGCGTCATTGCCTCCAGGAGGATTCGCGATCGAAAAGGAGAGACCGCAATGACTGACGAGCATGCCGCGGGATCGGACAGCACGGCGGTGCGGGTGGCCTCGTGGCGGGCCATGCACGTCCAAATCGACCCGCCGCCGTACGTGCTCGACGACGAAATCGGTCTCAGGCTCGTGGCTCCGGAGGACAGCTGGCGCCGCCGCCCGGACATGGACCCTGACGCCACGCGTCTCTTCCGCGCCTCGATCGTGGCCCGTGCCCGCTTCGTCGAGGATCTGGTTGTGGAGCAGGCTGGCCGCGGCGTCGGCCAATACGTTATCCTCGGCGCCGGTCTCGACAGTTTTGCCCAGCGCCGGCCGGAGATCGCTTCCAGGCTAAAGGTGTTCGAGGTCGACCGGCCCGGTACCCAGGCCTGGAAGCGGCAGCGGCTGATCGCGCTCGGCTTTGGCGTCCCGGAGTGGCTGCGGCTCGTTCCGGTCGATTTCGAGGCGGGCGGGTCCTGGCGGGAGCGGCTGGCGGCCTCGGGCTTTGACGGAAGCCGGCCGGCGATCGTCGCCTCCACCGGCGTCAGCCTCTACCTCACAAAGGACGCAATCGCGGCCACGTTGCGCCGGATCGCGGTGCTCGCCCCAGGCTCCACCCTGGCGATGACGTTCATTCTGCCGTTGGACCTGGCCGAACCGGAGGAGCGTGCGGCAGGTGAGGCAGCGCAGAAAGGGGCGCGAGCAAGCGGGACGCCGTTCGTCAGTTTCTTTTCCCCGCCCGAGATGCTGGCGCTGGCCCGCGCGGCCGGGTTTAGAGAAGTCAGGCACGTGTCGGCGGAAACTCTTGCCCAACGCTATTTCGCCGACCGGGCAGACGGCCTTCGCCCGGGAACATCGGAGGCGTTGCTCGTGGCGACGACCTAGTTCACCGACGCATTCTGAAGATTTACTTGGTGACCGCAGATCAATGCCCACACCAAAATCCGACCACACCGGCGAAGGCCGGTGCCCATGGCGGAAATGGGTCCCGGCCTCCGCCGGGAAAGCAAAAAGGGGCCACGAGTTTGAATCACTCGAACGCATCTGGGCACTAGTGGTGCTGGCCATACGGACGCGTCCCGCGCGCGCTTTCGTTCGTCGCCGCCGCGTCGGGATTGCTTCGCGGAGTTTATCCTCGGGCCGCGCGAAGCGCGAACCGGGGGGCTCGCGATGACACGGTAAACTGTCGTCATTGCGAGGAGCGGAGCGACGAGCAATCCCGCTGCGACGACCGACCGCGGGTGTCATGGTGGCCGTTGGTCCGCGCCTTCGCCTGCCTTTGCCGGCATGACCAATAGTTGATCAACTCCTCGGAGTTATACGAGCCTACAGCAGGCGGCCCTGGTTGCCGGTGCTTTCGCGCGCGGCGGTGCGGAAGGTGGCGGCGGCGTCGATCAGCGGGATGCTCGGCAAGGGTGATGAGCTGGATTTTCGGCACCGCCTCGAACGGCCCCTCGAAAAACCCGGCCGCCATCGCCTCGCGCTCCATCGCCCGCATCGGCAGGGCGAGCGAGATCAACACGCCGACCGCCGCCTTCTCGCGCTCGACGACGGCGATCAGGTCGCGCACCATGCCGACCCCGACATTGTCGCCGCCCTTGACCGAGATCAGCGCCTTTTCGGTCTTGTCCTTGTCGCTGCGAAAAAAAAGGATGCCGTCGATCCCGCCGTCGGCGCCCTTTTTCTTGCCGCCATAGGGGCATGCGTCGACCAACGACACCGCCCACCACTGAAACTGGTACTTGTCGCGGCGCGCGAGATCGACCGCACTTTCGAGGTCCTTGGGGGTGCCGTGGACCTCGAACGCGACGCCGGAAAACGCGTCCTTGAGCCGCCGCTCGATCAAGGAAATCGCGAGATGCGTAACGTCGATCCCGACCAGGCTCGTCCGAGCTTTTGCGCCGCATGGATCGTCGTCCCGCACCCGCAAAACGGGTCGAGCTCGACATCGCCTTCGTTCGAGGAGGTGCGAATAATACGTTCAAGTAGCGCGACAGGTTTTTGAGTCGGGTAGCCGAGCCGTTCCTGCGCCTGCGAATTAACCGCGGAAATATCGTCCCAAAGATTTTGAATTCGGACCCCTGGACTCTCATCGAGATACATTTTGAGGCGAAGCTGCCC
>CAVQJP010000013.1:0-427500 GCA_963712825.1 uncultured Alphaproteobacteria bacterium | reverse complement strand
GCCATTTAAAGCGGTACGTGAGCTGGGTTTAGAACGTCGTGAGACAGTTCGGTCCCTATCTGCCGTGGGTGTTCGAGACTTGCGAGGCGCTCTCCCCAGTACGAGAGGACCGGGAGGGACGCACCTCTGGTGGACCGGTTGTGGCGCCCGCCGCAACGCCGGGTAGCTAAGTGCGGACGGGATAACCGCTGAACGCATCTAAGCGGGAAACCCCCCTCAAAACCAGGTCTCGTCGAGAGCCGTGGAAGACCACCACGTCGATAGGCCGGAGGTGGAAGCGGAGCAATCCGTGGAGCTGACCGGTACTAATCGCTCGAACCCGCTCGATCTCTGATCCTTAACCAGACCGCAACCCCGCCGGCGTGCAGCGGCAAGCCCCCCAGGCTTTGAGCCCCTCAGGCTTTGAGCCCCTCAGGCTTTGAGCCCCTCAGGCTTGCCCCACCCGCCGCGGCCCCGCCCCCGGGTTCCATACCCACCCGCCGGGCGCTCGCTGACGACACTTCCCGCGGCGCATTCGCAAATCCCCCCAGGACAAAATCCCCCCGGACAAATCCGCTGGGACCAATCCCGCCCGGACACCTCCGTCTTCTGTCCGCTGTCTTCTGTCCTGCGGGGGCCGCGACAGCCTGGTGGCCACAGCGAGGGGCCAAACACCCGATCCCATCCCGAACTCGGCCGTGAAAACCCTCAGCGCCGATGGTACTGCGTCTCAAGACGCGGAAGAATAGGTCGCCGCCAGGCTCTCCCGACCCCCGTCACCGACGACAGAAGTCAGAGGTCAGAATGCGAGACCGGGCAGACCCGGACCTGATCCCGGGGGCGCCGCCGGGCGAGCCGCGCCCCGGACCTGATCCGGGGCCCACACACACAACCGCCGCGGGGTGGAGCAGCCCGCGATCCCCGCGTCAGGCCCGGGGACGTCAGGCTCATAACCGCTGCGAGACCCGGCGACCCGGTCTTGACCCGGGGCGCCGCCGGGCGAGCCGCGCCCCGGACCTGATCCGGGGCCCACACACACAACCGCCGCGGGGTGGAGCAGCCCGGTAGCTCGTCAGGCTCATAACCTGAAGGTCGTAGGTTCAAATCCTACCCCCGCAACCACCCCTCCCCGCCTACAGCGTCACCGCGCTGTAGGCGGAAAAGACGGTCCACACGACAAAGAGGGCGATCGCGCTCCAATAGACCCACCGATACATCCTGCCCCCTTTGTTGCGCCGCGTCCGGCAACGACATCTCGCCCGCGAGTGTGGCAATTATACGGGGCCGGCGATGCCGCGCTCCCCGCGCCTCGGTCTGGTCGGTCGTGCGGCGGAGGATGAAAGCAATTGTCCATCGACACGGTCGAGCTGCAAATCGAGCGGATCGGCGCTGCGGGCGACGGTGTCGCGTGTTGGCGTGGCCAGCCGGTGTACCTGCCGTTCACCGCCGCCGGCGATCGCGTGCGCGCGGCGCTCGGGCCGCGCCGCGGCGGCGGGCATCAGGCGCGGATCGTCGAGCTGCTCGCTTCCGGCGCGGGACGCAGTGATCCGCCCTGTCCGCATTTCGGCCGTTGCGGCGGCTGCGCCTTGCAGCACCTCGACCGCGCCGTCTACGCCGAGACAAAGCAGAATGGATTGCGGTCGGCGCTCGAACGGGTCGCGATTGACCCGGACGTCGTGCAGCCATTGCGGCTCGTCGCGGCGGCGCGCCGGCGCGGCCGTTTTGGCATGGTCCGGCCGCAGGACCCGCGTCGGCCGGCGCGGATCGGGTTCCGCGAACGGTTCCGCCACGAGGTTCTCGATTTGCGGCAATGCCTGGTGATGGAACCGCCGCTGCTGGCGCTGGCCGGGGGATTGCGGGATCTTATTCCGAACCTGCTGCCGCCCGGCGGGGCTGCCGAAGCAACCCTGACCCGTACCGACAGCGGTCTCGACCTGCTGATCGAGGCCGACGAGACGGCGGGTCTGCGGGCGTTCGAAGCATTGGCCTCGCTCGCCGCCGAGCACGATCTCGCCCGGATCGTCTGGCGTAGTCCGGGTGCCGAAACGCTGGTCGTCGAGCGCCGTCCGGTGCGCGTCATATGCTCGGGGACCGTCGTGCCGTTTCCGCCGGGCGCGTTTTTGCAGGCGAGCGAAGCCGCCGAGAGCATCCTCGTCGAGGAGGTCGCGAGCGCTGTCGGCCCGCGCCGGCCGGCGCTCGATCTGTTCGCCGGGCTCGGCGCCTTTGCTTGGGCTCTCGCCGGCGCGGGTGCGGTGCACGCGGTCGAGGGCGACGCTGCCGCTGCCGCGGCGCTCGCCGCGGCCGCGCGAGGGGTTTCCGGCATCACTGTCGAGCGCCGCGACCTGTTGCGCGATCCGCTGCCGCCCGAGGCGCTGGCCGGCTACGCCGCCGCGGTCTTCGACCCGCCGCGCGCCGGTGCTGCCCGGCAAGCTGCGATGCTCGCCGCGTCGGCCCTTGACACGGTCGCGGCGGTGTCGTGCAACCCGGCCACGTTCGCGCGCGATGCCGCCCGGCTGATCGAAGGCGGCTTTCGCCTCGAACGACTGGTTCCGGTCGACCAGTTCGTCTGGACCCCGCACCTCGAGCTGGTCGGGGTGTTCCGGCGCTGAGAGCATTGTGTCAGGCGCCCGCTTCCGGGCTTAGATGCGAGATCACCGGGCTTGGGTCCGTCAGCGGCCCCGGTCACAAAACCGGCGGCGGGGCGGCGGCGGTTTGGCTGTGCTCGCCGTCGCGGGCCGAGCGCTGGTCGGCCGGGCCCTCGCTGCGGGTCAGGTTGAAGGCGGTGTTGACGAGCGCCACATGCGAAAAGGCCTGCGGATAGTTACCGAGCTGGCGCTTCGCCCGCGGGTCATACTCTTCGGCCAACAGACCGACGTCGTTGCGCAGCAGCAGCAGGCGCTCGAACAGCGCCCGCGCCTCGCTCATCCGGCCTTGCAGAATGTAGTTGTCGGCCAGCCAGAAGCTGCAGGCGAGAAAGGCGCCTTCGCCCGGCGGCAGACCGTCCACCCCGGCGCCGGTGTCGTAGCGGAAGACGAGACCGTCCAGCAGCAGGCGCTTTTCGATCGCCTTGACCGTGCCGGTGATGCGCGGGTCGGTCGCCGGCAAAAAGCCGACCAGCGGCAACAGCAGCAAGGCCGCGTCGACCGATTTCGAGCCGTAGGCCTGGACAAAGCTGCCGAGCTCGCGGTCGAACGCCTTGGCGCAGACATCGGCATGAATTTTGTCGGCGATCTCGCGCCACTCAGCGACCCCGTCCTCGCCGTCGCCGAGCCGTTCGGAGATCTTGATCGCCCGGTCGAAGGCGACCCAGGCCATCACCTTGGAATGGGTGAAGTGCTGCGGCGGCCCGCGCACCTCCCATATCCCTTCGTCCGGGTCTTGCCAAATCCCCGCCAGATGATCGAGCACGGCGCGCACGATCGGCGTCGCCCGCGCCGCCGGCGGCAGACCGTTCAGATACGTGTGATAGAACGCGTCAATGATTTCGCCGTAGATGTCGAGCTGGGTCTGGTTCGATGCGGCGTTGCCGATGCGAACCGGCCGCGACGCTTCGTACCCGGGCAGCCACGGCACCTCCCATTCGGTCAGCCGGCGTTCGCCGCCGATCGCGTACATGATCTGGATCTGATCCGGGCTGCCGGCGACCGCGCGAAACAACCAGTCGCGCCACGACCGCGCCTCGCCCGAACAGCCGGCATGCATCAGCGCCAACAGGGTAAACGTGGCATCGCGCAGCCAGCAATAGCGGTAGTCCCAGTTGCGCGGGCCGCCGAGGCGCTCTGGGAGCGAGGTCGTCGGTGCGGCGACGATGCCGCCGGTCGGCGCGTAAGTCAGGCCCTTCAGCACCGCGAGCGAGCCTTTGACGGTGTCGGTCCACGGCCCCGCGGAACCGCAATCGCCGCTCCATTGCCGCCAAAAGGCGAGCGCATTGGCGAGGGCGCGCTCGGCGTCCACCGGCCGCGGCGGCGGCAGATGCGAGGCGCCGTAGGTCAGCACGAACGGGACGGTTTCGCCGGCGGCGACCTCGAACTCCGCAACCGTCTTCAAATCTTCGCCCGTGAGCTTTACCGGGGTGCGGAGCACGACCCGCTCGGGTCCGGCGATCGCCGAGATGCCGCCATCCGGCAGCTGCTCGACCCAGGGAACGAGATAGCCGTAGTCAAAGCGCAGGACGATCTCGACCTGCATGTTGACCCGGCCGCGCAGGCCGCGCACCAGCCGCACCAAGTCGAGCGGCCCATGCCGCGGCCGAAAAAAGTCGATCAGCTCGACGGCACCCTCCGCGGTCTCAAATGTCGTCGCCAGCACCAGCGAGGTGTCGATGTAGCGCCGCTGGACCGTGGCGTCCGTAGCGCAGGGGGCGATCAGCCAGCGGCCGTGCTCGGGCTCGCCCAAAAGCGCGGAAAAGCACGCGGGTGAGTTGAAGCGCGGCAGACAGAGCCAGTCGATCGACCCGTTGCGCCCGACGAGGGCGGCGGTCGCGCAATCGCCGATCAGCGCATAATCTTCGATCCGCAACCTCGTCATTCCAAAGTCCCCTGCCGCGCTCTTGCGTCGCCGCCGATCAGGACGGCGCCAGCGGAGCGCTTGTTGACGGCCGACTGGCGTTAGATTGCAACCCCGCGGTTCTCGGGCCACGGCGGGGGACCGTCAACCGTTATCGGCCGATGTTCGCGATTTCCGGTCCAACCCCCCTGGTCGATGAGGCCGGGCCGCGCTCAGAAGCCGCCGTGTCCGCTCGCCTTGGGACCGGCATTGTCCGAATACGGGCGGTACCAGACATAAGGATCCCAAAACGCCAGCGGCGCCGGGTAGGGGTACCCCAAATAGCTTTGGTAGGGCGAAGTGTAATAAGACCCGTATCCCGGATAACCATAGGCATAGCTGTAGGCCGGGTAATTCTGCCAGTACGGGCTAGGATAGTACGTGGTCTGGGCTTGCGCGCCGAGCGCACCTACGAGCAACAGGCCGCAAGCGAACGCTGCCGACTTGGTGACGCACCTCATCTGACACCTCGGGACTTCAGTTGACGTTTCTCTTCCCAAACAGAGCGGGCGATCGATAGTTCAGCATCGCAGGTGGGCTCGGCCCGGTGCCGGCACGCGGCGATTTGCCTGGAGCGGCCGGCTGCCACCCCTATCGGGTTGACCGGGCCGCGCACGGTGCCGCCGGGGCGCATCCTGCTTTCTGGTCCTGGCACCCGAAACGGCCGCAATTTGGCGCTGCGCCGCAGCCGATTGCGGAAGCGGCTGCAACCCCCATTTCATTCTGCTAGAAGCCGGCATCGACCGGAACCGAGGCTGGAGACGAAGGGATGACGAGCGTTGGGACGCCCCGCAGCATCGCCGGCAAGGCCGCAGCGCTGGTTTTGGCGCTGTACGGCATCCTCGCCGCGACCGGCGCTATCGCCATGCCGGCAAGTCCGCAGGACAGTGTGCGCGGCTTTTACGAGGTGCTGCTCGCGACGATGAAAAACGGGGGCACGCTTGGGCAAAGCGGGCGCTATGCGGCGCTGGCCCCGGTCGTCAACAATCTGTTCGACGTGCCATTGATGGCGCGGCTCGCTGTCGGCGCATCCTGGGACACGTTGTCTCCAGCGCAGCAACGGCAGATCGTCGTCGCCTTTGGGCGCTATGTTTCGGCGACCTATGCCGACCGTTTCGACAGCTATTCGGGCGAGCAGCTGCAGGTCACCGGCGACGAACCCTATGGCGGCGGGGTCATTGTCGAGACGAAAATCGTCAGGGCCGGCGAAGACCCGGTGACGATCAATTACATGATGCGCCAGCACGAGGGTGTCTGGCAGGTTTCCGATGTCTATCTCGACGGCACGATCAGCCAGCTCGCGACCCAGCGCTCGGAGTTTCATTCGATCCTGGCGCGCTATGGCGTCGCCGGTCTGATCTCGACGCTCGACCGCAAGGTCGATCTCCTGACCAGCAACGCCGCCCGCTCGCCCTAGCCTCGGCTCCGCGCCCGCAAGGCGGCTCCGAACCGCCAAATCTCGGCGCGGTCAATCGGCGGCGGCGGCGGAGCCAGTGACCCCATCCGCCAGATCGGGTTTGGGCAAAGCCGTCAGCACCGGCGCCGGCCCCGTGACCGGGGCATTCAGCAACGGTTCGAGCTGCGGTTGCAGCGCCTTCAGCAGGTGGACCGCAAGCGCGCTCGAAAATTGGTACTGGGCGGCGGCCGCGCCCGGAACATAGGCCGTGATTGTGCCGTAGAACCGGTCGCCCAGATAAAACACAAAGGTTGCGGTGCGGTCGACCACCCGCTGGGAGATCAGCCGGCCGCCGCGCCCGAAACGGTCATAGCGATTGTCGCCGGTGCCGGTTTTGCCGCCGACCGGCAGCAAGGCGCCGTCGGGCGCGTGATAGACGCCGCTGACCGCCTTTGCGGTTCCGCCCGCGACGACCGCCGACAACGCCCGCTGGACGGTGCGCGCCACCTCGGGCGCCAGCACACGCTGGGGTTTGGGCGCCGCTGCCATGTCGGTTTCGTACGGCGTGCTGGCGGCAAATCGCAGCCGCTCGAGGTCGACGGTCGGCAGCCGCACCCCGTTATTGACGACGATACCCATCAGGTCGGCGAGCGCGTCGGGCCGGTCGCCCGAGCTGCCGAGCGCGGTGCCGTCGGACGGCACCAGGCGTCCGAACGGGTAGCCTTGGCGCCGCCAATCCTGCAGGATTTTGTCGAATGCGTCCTCTTCCAGCAGGATGCGGATGCGCAGATTCTGCTGGTATGGGCTGTGGCCGTCGAACAGCCACGTGTAGACCTCCTGCCGCGCCTCGGCGCTTGCCGCGACCGCCTCGGCCCGCGTCGCGCCGGGGTGATCTTGCAGATACCGGACGAGCCACAATTCGAGCGGATGCACACCGGCGATGTAGCCGCGGTCGCGCAGCGAAACCCGGGTCGGACTGGCATCGCGGTAGAGGTCCCACAGCTCGTCATCGTCGATCGCCGCCTGCGGCAGGTGCTGCGCCAGAAAGGCGGCGAGCGCTGCCCGGCTCGCATCGGGAAGCGCCGAGCGAAACACGACTGCGAGCCGGCGCGGGTCGGGCCGGGTGCGGCTCGCCAACAGATTGAGCGCCTCAGACGGCGTGCGCCCGTGATAGTCGCGCCAAAAGCGGCCGAGATATTCGCGCCCCTCCTGGTCGGCAAAGCGATGCAGATAGGCTTCGCGCGCCGGGTCGTCGCGATCGTTCAGCAACTCGGTGACCTGGGTTCCGTCCTGGGCGATCTCGTAGCTGACGACGTCGCGCATAAGCCGGACAAAGGCGTTGTTGATCGAATTGGCAAAGGCGGCCGCCACGGTCGGGGTCTCGTGGTCCTCCCACTTTTCAAAATTGGCAAAGCTCTGCATGCCGCCGCCGGTGAAATAGGTGCCGGGGCTC
This sequence comes from uncultured Alphaproteobacteria bacterium, assembly GCA_963712825.1. Taxonomy (GTDB): domain Bacteria; phylum Pseudomonadota; class Alphaproteobacteria; order ATCC43930; family CGMCC-115725; genus AP-15. Next base: position 420,127 of record CAVQJP010000013.1, on the reverse strand, counting down.
GCCGAATAGGTCCGCCGCATCGCCGCGTCGAGCATCGCCCGGAGGGTGTCGTCCTCGGCATTCGCCAGCCAACCGGCGGCCCAGCGGGTGATCGGGTCCTCCTTCGCCGCCGCTGCGATCGCCACCAGCCAGCTGCGGGGCAAGCCCGAAAGCCGGGTGTGCAATGCGTCGACGATGTCGAGATAGGTGATCAGGGTGCGCAGCTTGGCGGTCGAGCCGAGCTGCAGTTTTGCGCCCGAGTTGATGTCGAACGGTGTGTTGAGGCTGTCGGCGCGGATGCGGACAAAGTTGCTGTCGGCGCCGCGCTCGTAGAGCACGAGGCTCCAGGCGATTCGCGCCGGGCTGGCGCTGCCGAGCAGCTGCTTGCCATAGAGACCGAGCGAGCGGTCGTATTCGGGCTCGTCGAGCCGGCTCAAGACATTGCTGACGCGCCGCTGGCCGGCGGTGTCGATGCTCGACCAGCCGCTCAGATCGAGCCGGTCGAGCGCGTAAAGGTTGGGCAGGTGCAGCATGGTCACCAGCTCGTCGCGCAGCCGGTCGGTTGCCTTGTTGCCGACAAAAAGCTCAGCCGCGGGCGGCGGCGCGTCGTTGCGGAAACGTAACGGCGCCGCCAGCGCCGCGTCGCGCAACGCCGGGTCGATGACGCCGGCATCTGCAAGCAAACGCAGATAGCGGTCGGTCAAGCCGGCCAACGCGTTGTGGTCGACGGTCAGGTAGTAGGCGGGGCGCCGGCCGGCCAGAAGCAAGCTCAGAACCTGCCGATACATTTCGCCTTTGCGCGCCAGCTCCGCCGCGGTCGCCGCGGGCGCGGTCAAGACCTCGTCGGCTTCGGCGAGATCGGTTCCGTACCAGCGCCACATCGCTTCCGGAACGCCGATGACCTCGCCATAACCTGGACGCGAGGCCAACGGCTCCGAGTTCAGATAGGCGGTCATGATGCGGCGCCGCGCCATGACCGTGTTCGGGCCATCGAGGTAGGCATGGGCGGAGGCGGTCACCATCTGCCGCAGCTTTTCGATGCTGCCAGGGGTGCGCCCGTCGGGCGAGTGGCGGAATTTCTCGATCTGGGTCGCGAGCGTGCTGGCGCCGCCGGCGCGCAGCCGCCGATCGACGGCCCCCGCGGCGCGTCCCGCCAGAGCAAGCGCAAACCGGTCCCAGTCGACAGCTGGGTTGCGGTCGGGTTCTCCCGGCGCGAACAGGTCGCGGTCTTCGATAAAAGAAAGGCTCGACACGACGAGCGGCGGGATCGATGCAAAATCCGCGTAGGTTTGCTCGGGATAGGTCACCCGGTAAAGCGGGGCGCCGTCGCGGTCGAACAGCCGCAGCCCGGCGCGCTCCTTTTCGTGATAGATCGCGTAACCGCCGTTTTTGACGAAATCTTCGAGCGCGGGCGACCACCGCGCCTGCCGCGCGATCACAAATTGGCGCTGCTGAAGCGAGCCGACAAAGCGCGGCAGCTCGGCATAGCCGAGGCGCTCGTCATAGGGCCCGTATTTCGGAAAGATGATTGCGTCGCTCGGCCCCGCTGCAACCGAGAAGCCAATGTTGCGGGTCAGCCGCGAAAAGAGCCGCGATTGGAGAAACGAAGTCCGCGTTTCGGCGGCGACACCCCAAACCACCAGCACCAGCACCGCCAGTGCAGCGACCCAGCGCAGCGCCAGGATGAGCCGCATAAAAAGCGGAAACCAGCCGCCCGGCGGTCGCCGCCGCCACGACCTCCGGTAACGCAAACGACCCCAAACCGCGTCGACCATGCCCTGACCGCTCCGGCCGTTATTGGCCGCAAGCAAACAATACGGAATAAGTAAGCGATCCGTTTCCACGCGGGAGTAGGTCGCGACAAAATCGTGGCCTCGGCCGTGCCGGTCTCGGCAGAAACGGTTAACCTCGATTAAGACTTCGCCAAGATCATCCGTAAACGGGTCCAGCGGACGGTGAGCGTACGGGCCTGCAAACTATTGAGCGCCGGGCACCGAGCGCAGGTTGGCCGCGCTTCGCCGATCCGGCCGCGGGTCCTGAAAGCCCCCGAGAGGGGTCAGCCGCCGCCGATCTTGGGGATCAGATAGATTTCGCTGTCGGGGTTGAGCGGGACGAGATAGGCGTCCTGAAAAATCTCGCCGTCGATCGCGACCGCCATTCCTTCCTCGACCTGGTGGCCGAGACCGGGATAGCGGCGTTCGAGCTCGAGCACCAGCCGACGAAAATTGTTCGCCTCAACATCGAATTCCGAGACGCCGCCGGCGAACCGGCGGGCGGCCTGACCCGAGATCACGACATGCGGCATCGCCGACACTCCCTCTCGCCTTACCCGCTGGCAATGACGTGGATGAACGGCACGGGTTGCGCAAGGGGAATTTGACGGGTCGACTTTCAGGCTGGAGCGGCCGTGCAGCCACATAAGCAGCGGGCAAGCCCCGCGTCTTTTCCCTCGTCCCCCGCCAAAAGCGGGGTGTCGCGAATGTCATGTTTCGCGGCCGAACACCGCTTCGCGGCCGCTGTCGACGACTGTCTGGGGATCGAGCTTTCCGAACATGTCGATCAACCCGGCGACAATCCCGGTCCATCCGGTCTGGTGGCTGGCGCCGATGCCGGCGCCGTTGTCGCCGTGAAAGTACTCGTAAAACAGCAAATGGTCGCGCCAATAGGGGTCGCGCTGGAATTTCTCGGCTCCGCCAAACGCCGGACGCTGCCCGGAATTGTCGCGCAGAAAGATGCCGGTCAGCCGGCGCGCGATGTCGCGGGCGACCTCGAACAGATTCATCAAATTTCCGGAGCCGGTCGGGCACTCGATTTTGAAGTTGTCGCCGTAGTAGGCAAAGTAGTGCATCAAGGCGCGGATGATCAGGGCGTTGACCGGCATCCACACCGGTCCGCGCCAGTTCGAGTTGCCGCCGAACATGCCGCTGTCCGACTCGGCCGGCAAATAACCGACCCGGTATTCCCGGCCCTCGACCGCAAAAACGTATGGATTTTCGGCGTGAGCACGCGACAGCGAGCGGATCCCGTAACGGCTCAAAAACTCGTTTTCGTCGAGCATGCGGGTCAGAATCCGATGCAGGCGGTCGCGGTTGACGAGCCCGAGCAGACCGCGCTCGGCGACGCCAAGGTGGCCGGGCCCGGTCGGGTGGATCGACTCGAGCAGCTCCGGCATCCGCCGGGTGCGCTCCGCCATCTGCGCCGTCAGCCGCGGCAGCCGTTCGCGCTGCGCCTTGTCGATCGCGGTCGCGGCGCAAAGCGGCAGCAGACCAACCATCGAACGCACTTTGAGGCGCGTCGCGGTGCCGTCGGGCAGGCGCAGGACATCGTAATAAAAGCCGTCCTCTTCGTCCCACATCCCGTCCGGGCCGACCCCGTTCATCGCGCGGGCGATCAGCAGGAACTCCATGGCGTAATTCGACGCCAGATCCTCGTAGGTCGCGTCGTGCGCCGCCAGCTCGGAGGCGATTTCGAGCATGTTCTGGCAGAACAGCGCCACCCATGCCGTGCCGTCGGCCTGTTCCAGATGCCCGCCCGTCGGGAGCGGCGCGCTGCGGTCGAACACCCCGATGTTGTCGAGCCCGAGAAAGCCGCCTTCGAACAGGCTTCGGCCAAAGCGGTCCTTGCGGTTAACCCACCACCCGAAATTCGCTGCCAGCTTGCCGAATACCCGCTTTAGGAAATCGAGGTCGGTGGCGCCGTGCCGCGCCTGCTCCATCCGATACAGAAAGATCGTTGCCCAGGCTTGCACCGGCGGGTTGACGTCGCTGAAGTTCCATTCGTACGCCGGGATCTGGCCGGTCGGGTGCAAGTAGACCTGGTCGAGCAACAGGTTGAGCTGCTGCTTGGCAAAGTCGATGTCGACGATCGACAAGGCGACCGCGTGGAACGCCAGATCCCAGGCGGCAAACCACGGATACTCCCATTTGTCGGGCATCGAGATCACGTGGTCGCCGATCAGGTGGAACCAGTCGCAGTTGCGCACCTGCCGGGTCGGGAAGCGCATCGGGTCGGCGCCGTGCTCTTCGAGCCATTTGTCGGTGTCGAGAAAGAAATACTGCTTGCTCCACAGCATTCCGGCCAATGCCTGCCGCATCACCAGGGCGGCGTCCTCGCCGACGCCGGGTGGCGTGATCGCGCGATAAAACGCGTCGGCCTCGCTGCGGCGGTCTACGAAGACCTGCTCGAACCCGGCGCCAAAGGGGTCGGCCATCGCAGCGTTGCCCAGTCGCAGGCGAATGGTTTGGGTCGCGCCGGCGGCGAGGTCGACGCGGTAATGCGCGGCGGCCTTGGTTCCAGCCGGGACCGGATTGACCGCGCCGGGTCGGCCGGTCACGACATGGTCGCCGATGCTGTCCTTGACGTAAGGCTGCGGGTTCGGCGCGCCGAAAATGCGTTCGACGTTGGTCTCGTTTTCGGTGAACAGCAGCGGCGGGCTGGCATCGCAATAGAGCACGTAGTCGCCGAGCTCGGCATGCGACGCGGCGACGCCGCTGGTGCCCTCCGGCGCCGAGATCGCCCGCAGCGCCGGTTTTGGCCGATCCGGCCACCACGCCCAGCTGTTGCGGAACCACAAGGTCGGCAGCACGTGCAGCTCTGCTGCTTCCGGCCCGCGATTGGCCAGGCTGATCCGGATCAGGATGTCGGCCGCCGAAGCTTTCGCATATTCGACAAAGACGTCGAAATAGCGATCCTCGTCAAAGACGCCGGTGTCGAGCAGCTCGTATTCGGGGTCGTCGCGGCCGCGCTTGCCGTTGGTTTCGACGAGATCGCCATAGGGAAATTCCTGCTGCGGATACTTATATAAATATTTCATATACGAATGGGTCGGCGTGTTGTCGAGGTAGAAGTAATATTCCTTGACATCTTCGCCGTGATTGCCTTCGCTGTTGTTGAGGCCGAACAGCCGTTCTTTCAGGATCGGGTCCTTGCCGTTCCACAATGCGACGGCAAAGCACAGCCGCTGACATTCGTCGCTGATTCCGGCGATCCCGTCCTCGCCCCAGTGATAGGCGCGCGAGCGCGCCTGGTCATGCGTGAAATAATTCCACGCGTCCCCGTTTTCGCTGTAATCCTCGCGCACCGTCCCCCATTGGCGCTCGCTTAAATAGGGTCCCCATAGTTTCCACGGCGCGCCGCTCTCCCGCATCTTGTAAAGGCGTGCTTCTTCCGCGGACTGGTCTGGTTTTGGATCGGCGGTCTTCGCCATCGTTTGCCCTTAAAGGAGACCCGTCTTCTGAAGGAGGCCCGTCTTTCAAAATTTCTCGGGAATGAACCTGAACTGATGTTCGGTTTCACGGTAGTCGTCCCGATCCTGCCGTTTCGGCAGCTTGATCCTGTCCCGCGGCAGCTCCTGATGGGGAATTTTGCTCAGCACGTGACTGAGCACGTTTAGCCGTGCTCGCCGCTTGTTGTCAGAGTGAACGACGTACCACGGCGCCCATGCGGTATCCGAAGCGAGAAACATCTCGTCGCGCGCCCGCGAGTAATCGTACCAGCGCGAATACGATTTCAAATCCATGTCGGACAGCTTCCAGATCTTGCGCCCGTCATCGATGCGCGCTTCCAGCCGCGTTGTCTGCTCGTCGGGACTGACCTCGAGCCAATATTTCAACAAAATAATCCCAAACTCGACAAAGGCCTTTTCGACCAGCGGCGCCAGCTGCAGAAAGCGTTTCGCCTGCTCCTCGGTGCAGAACCCAATAACGCGCTCGACGCCCGCCCGGTTGTACCAGCTACGGTCGAAGATCACGACCTCCCCGGCGGCGGGCAGGTGCAGCATGTAGCGCTGGATGTACATTTGCGACTTTTCTCGCTCGGTCGGCGCCGGCAACGCCACCACCCGAAAGATGCGCGGGCTTACCCGCTCAGTCATCGCTTTGATCGTGCCGCCCTTGCCGGCGCCGTCGCGCCCTTCGAAAATTATGCAGACCTTCAAGCCGCTGTGGACCACCCATTGCTGAAGCGTGACAAACTCGACATGGAGGCGAGCAAGTTGCCGCTCGTATTCCTTCCGTTTCAGCTTGCCCCCAGCTGCAGCCGCGTCCCCTCTGGTCTCTGGCATAGCCTCACTCCCAGCCGCAACCTCGATCAGTCGATCGTCGGCGGCGGTCGATGATCCAACTTGACTGTCTTTGATTTATTACGGCTTACCTCCAGGTTAGAAAAAAAGCCGATGTCGCCGGGCATCCCGCCTGGATATTCGAGCACGTCGGCCTTGAGCCCGAAGCCAAGCGGCTGCAAGTGATCGCGCCAGAATTCGTGAGCGAGCTTCGGACGGGGTTCCAAAGTCGGCTCCCAGCCGGGCTCTTGATTATTGATTCGCCGCCCACGGTCGACGCACATCGTGTTCGGAAAACGGTACACTTGCACCTCGATTTGACCGCGTTCCGCTGCTCTGCTGACGAGCTGCATGACGACTTGCAGCAATTGTCCGGCGGTCCGCTCGGACGGCCGGTAAAACTCGGCCATCACCGCCTTTTGCTGTTCTTCCTGCGCCTCTATTTTGCGTAATTCTTCTGCCGCCTTGGCCGCTTCGAGCTCGGCTATCCGGCGCTTCAGGTCGGCCGCGGAAAAAATTCCCGGCGGCTGCATCGGGCTGCGATTTTCGGACATGATCATCCCTTGGCTTCTGGTTTCTCAGGCGTCCACCAGCGCCCGTGCGTGGCGCGCGATCATCAGGTTTTCATCGGTCGGGATCACATAGGCGCCGACGCGGCTTGCGGGCATGCTGATGCGCTCGCGATGCTCGCGGTTGGCGGCTTCGTCCAATTCCAACCCGAGCCAGGCGCAAGCGCGGCAAACAGCACTGCGCACCGGTGCGGCGTTTTCGCCGACCCCGGCGGTGAACACGACCGCGTCGAGACCGCCAAGCGCAGCTGCGAGCGAGGCGATCTGGCGGGCGACACGATAACAGAACACCTCAACCGCGAACCGGGCGCGCGGCTCGGCGCTCGCCAGCAGCTCGCGGAAATCGGACGAAACCCAGGACAAGCCAAGCATTCCCGAACGACGGTACAGCAGATCGACCAGCGCGTCCGGCTTCATGTTTCTCTGCTGGATCAGGTGCAGCACGATGCCCGGGTCGAGCTCGCCGCAGCGGGTTCCCATCGGCAGCCCGTCGAGTGCCGTGAACCCCATCGTCGTCGCAACCGAGACGCGGTCGCGCATCGCACAAGCCGAGCAGCCATTGCCGAGATGGGCCACGACGACCCGGCCCGCAGCGATCTCCGGCGCGCGCTGCGGCAGGACCGAAGCGATGTACTCGTAGGAAAGCCCGTGAAAGCCGTAGCGGCGGACCCCGTCGTCGTAGAGCGGATAGGGCAGGGCGAAGGCCTGCTCGATCGCGGGCATGGTGCGGTGAAACGCAGTGTCGAAGCACGCCACTTGCGGCAGGTCGGGAGCGACTTGCAGCGCCGTCCTGATCGGGGCGAGGTTGTGCGGCTCGTGCAGTGGTGCGAGCGGCACCAGCGCCTCGAGCTCGGCCAACAGCTCGGGCGTGACCCGCGCCGGCCGCGAATGGCGCAGCCCGCCATGGACGACGCGGTGGCCGAGCACGGCAAGCGGCCGCCCGCCGAGCCGGTCGCGCGCCCAAGGCAGCAGCGCCGGCAACAGCTCGCTCGGAGCCGTCGCCGGTGTCCCGCCTGGCTCCGGCGGGTCGACCGCTTCGCCGTCGGCGCCTACCGCACTCGCCTTGGGATGGGTGCCGATGCCGTCGACCTGGCCGGCAAGCAGCCGCCTCTCGCCCGCATAAAAGCTGATTTTCAGCGATGAGGAGCCGGCATTGATCACGCCGGTCAGCTTCTCTGCTTTGGTCTCCATGCCGGGTCGCTCCCTGGGGCAGAACTCAGGTGGTGGTTATCGCCATATCGGCATAGCGTCGCCCGCGAGTTACCCCGAATTGACCAATGTCGCGGCGGCAAGGGATGCGCCACCGCCACAGCGCGAAATCCGACCGCGATGATCGCGCCAAGCAAGAGACCGGCAGCCATTTTTCCGCAAAATGCTAAAAAACCGCCCATGTTGCCCAATAATTAGTCAATCGTGACAGGCGCATGGATGCCCGTTGACAGGCTCGGGCGAGCCAGAGCAGAAGGTGATCTCGACGGGGCCCGCACAACCAGTCAGTTCGATTGCCTTGGGCTGCGGTTCTGCCTGTTCGGTCGGGAGTTGGTATGGGGCTTGCGTTGCAGCCGGGCCGGGAAAGGGGCCGTATCGCGACCGCCGTATCAGCCCAGGGTTGAGGGATTATCGAGAGGCTTTGTCCAGATGCACAAGATGAAGAAAAGCACCATCTCGGGCGCCGCTTTTGTCTGGGCCCTGATCGGCGTCGGCGCGTCGGGCGCATGGGCCGACCAGCTCGCCCAGCTGCCGTCGGCACCGTCGCCGCCGGCACCACCGCCGCCACTCGCCGCCCCGCCGGCAGGCGCTCCGCCGGGCGCCGCAGCAGCCCCGGCGCCCGCTCCGGCGGCGCCGACCTCGCCGCTGATCGCGCCCGCGATCACCGGGCCGCTGACGATCCAGCTGCCGCCGCCGAAATACACCTTGGGACCGCTCGGCGACATCTATGTGGATGGTGTCGGCAGCGGTCTTGGCTTTTGGAACAACAACCCGTTCCCCGGCAACCGCTCAGGGCAGCTCGACCTCGACAACGGCCAGCTCTTTGTCCAAAAGACCGACGGCCTGTTTCAGTTCTATGCCCAGGGGGGCGCTTATTCAATCCCGGCGCTGGGCTCGCCTTACTTCACGACGGCGCAAGCGACGATCGGCAGCAACACGCCATTCGGCAATTTGTGGGGCTTTTTCCCGCAGGGCTTTGTGAAGATCGCGCCGACCGACAATTTCTCGATCGAGGGCGGCAAGCTGCCGACCCTGATCGGCGCCGAATACACGTTTACCTTCGAGAATATAAATATCGAGCGCGGCCTGCTGTGGAACCAGGAGCCTGCCGTCAGCAAAGGCGGCCAGGCCAATTACACAATCGGGCCGTTGGCAATGTCGCTGTCGTTTACCGACGGCTTTGATTCGGGTGTGTGGAATTGGGTGACCGGTTCCGCCACTTACACGCTGAACCCCGCCAACAGCTTCGAGTTTGCCGCCGGCGGCAATGTCGGCAGCACCAATATCAACACTCTCAGAACCCCGCTGCTGCAGAACAACTCGGAAATCTATAACCTGATCTACACCTACAACGCCGACCCGTGGATCATTCAGCCGTATTTCCAGGCGACGCACGTTCCGACCAACACCAAGGTCGGCATCACCTCGAGCGCCTCAACCTTTGGCGGCGCACTGCTGGTCAATTACGATGTCGGCCGCGGCATCAACCTGGGTGGCCGCGTCGAGTACATCGGGACGACCGGCGGCAACAACCTGCTTTATGGGCCGGGCAGCGGCGCCTTCTCGTTTACCTTCACCCCGACTTACCAATGGAGCTACTATTTCGCCCGCGCCGAGTTCTCATGGGTCAAGGCGAACAGCGTCACTTCGGGCGATGGCTTCGGCCCGAACCTGACCGGCAATTCGCAGACCCGCGTGCTGGTCGAAACCGGCATCCTGTTCTGACCCGCAGGCGGGGCGGCTCCAAAAGCCAAGACCGCAGCGTCCATCGTCTTCCCCGGCGGCGGGTCGCCCGATATAACGGCGCGCCGGCGAAGCTCGCGCGGCGAAAGGCTTCGGGTGTTGGATCTCGTCATCTTTGATTGCGACGGCGTTCTCGTCGACAGCGAAATCATCTTTGCCCGCGTGCTCGGCGAGTGCCTGACCGAGGCGGCGTTTCCGGCGACCGCCGCCGAGGCGTTGCTGCTCGGCTTTGGCAAAAACCGCGACACCCTGACCGCGGCGGTGGAAAGCCGCTTTGGCCGCGTCCTGCCGGACGGATTTTTTGAAGCGATGCGCGAGCGCACCGCGGTCGTCCTCGAGCGCGAGCTGAAGCCGATGCCGGGGGTGGTGGAATTGCTGACCAAGTTGCCCGGCGCGCGCTGCGTCGCCTCGAACGGCCACCTGCAGCGGGTGCGCGAGCGTCTGGCGCTGACCGGGTTGCTGCGCTTTTTCGACCCGCATGTGTACAGCGCGATCCAGGTCGCGGCGGGCAAGCCGGCCCCCGATCTGTTTCTGCTGGCGGCCGAGCGCCTTCGCGTGGCGCCCGCTGCCTGCGCCGTTGTCGAGGACAGCGTCGTCGGTGTCGCCGCCGCGGTCGCCGCCGGCATGCCGGTCGTCGGCTTTTGCGGCGGCAGCCATTGCCCCATGGACCACGCCCAGGAGTTGATCGCCGCCGGCTGCTCTCGGGTCTTTACGCATATGGACGAGCTCGGCTCGTATCTGTGCGAGGACGAGCCATGCGCATAGTCCAGATTTCCGACACTCATCTGAGCCCTGGCAAGACCCACTTCGCCGACAATTGGGCGCCGCTCGCCGATTGGATCGCGCTGCAGCGGCCCGATCTCTTGATTCATACCGGCGACGTGACCGTCGACGGCGCCGGGGCCGAGGACGATCTGATCTACTCAGCCGGGCTGCTGCGTGGGCTCGGTGTCAGTTGGCGCGCGGTTCCCGGCAATCACGATGTCGGCGATGCCCGCCACCCCCGCCAGCCGGTCGCCTCGCAGCGGCTGGCGACGTGGCGCCGCCATTTGGGGGCCGACCGCTGGGTCGAGGATGTCGGCGGCGGGGAAGGGGGCTGGCGCCTCATCGCGCTCGACGCGATGCTGCTCGGCAGCGGCGAACCCGAGGAGGCCGAGCAGTCTCTATGGCTCGACCGCGCCATGGCAGAGGCTGATGGCCGCCGGATCGCCTGGTTTCTGCACCGGCCGCTGTTTATCGACACCCCCGAGGAGGGCGACACCGGCTACTGGTCGGTCAAGCCAGAGCCGCGCGCCCGTCTGATGGCGCTGGTGCGTCGGCATCGGGTGGCGCTTGTCGCCAGCGGCCATCTGCACAAGGCGCGAGATTTCGAACACGACGGCACCCGCTACATCTGGTCGCCGGCGTCGAGCTTTCTTGTCGGCGCCGCGATCCAGCCGGAGATGCCGGGCGACAAGCGGCTTGGCGCTGTTCTCTACGATTTCGGCGGCCCGGCCCTTGTAGCCGAGATCGCGGAGGTGCCCGGCCTGACCCGGCATTGGCTCGACGACGTGATCCAGGAGGTTTATCCCCGCTCACCGAAAGCCTGAAAACCCCGGGCTTCGTCGAAAACTGGCTCTGGATTTCCGGTAGCGCCGTCCGATATGGTCCCTTGATAATGACCGGTCATGACGAGGTGACCCATGGCGACTGCACCGACGATTACAGCTTCCGAGTTCAAAGCCAAGTGCCTGAATCTTCTCGACCAGCTAGCTGCACGCAAGCTGCGCCGCCTTTGCATCACCAAGCGCGGGCGCATCGTCGCGGTGGTGACGCCTCCCGAGGATGCGGAGGATCTCGCAGATCTTCACGGCTTTATGCGCGGCAGCGTCATCGCCCCGGAGGGCTTCGACTTTACCGTCCCCGCGCTCGACGAGCCCTTGAACGCTGATCGGGGGCGCATCGACGAGTGAGGCCGTCCGCCTGGCCGCGCGCCGTTCTGCTTGATACTTGTGCGATAATCTACCTTGCTAATGGCGCCGTAATGGCGGCTGGCGCAATGGACGCCATACGTCGCGCAGCGCGCGCTGACGGCATTTTCGTTTCGCCTGTTTCGGCTTGGGAAATGGGCCTGTTGAGCCGCCCGGGACGCGTCGGCGCGATCCGCTTTTTGCCGGATCCGAAGAGTTGGTTTGCCCGGGTGGTGGCCGCCCCGGCCGTCAAAGAGGTTCCGTTGACATCCGACATCGCCATCGACAGTTCCCACCTGCCGCCGCCCTTGCATGGGGATCCGGCCGATCGCTTGCTCATTGCTACTGCGCGACATCTGGGTGTGCCGATTGTCACCAGGGATCGCCACATCACGGCTTACGCGGCCGCAGGGTATATTCAGGCAATCGCCTGCTGATCTGTGGCCACGCCGTTGCTCGCCTTGATCGCTGGCACGGCGAGCGTTTCGATGGAGCCGCCGGAGAGCCGGAAGATGCGGTCCTGCGCCACCGGCAGGGTCAGCGCCGCGGCGTGCGGCAGCCCGGCGTAGTGACCGCGCAGGACGCGGCTGACGAGGCCGTGCGCGACGACGACGATCGAGGCGCCGCTGTCCTGCTCGGCGAGCCACCCGCCGACGCGCGCGGCAAGCGCGGCGTAGCTCTCGCCGGCGGGGGCGCGGAAATACCATTCATGGCGTCCGTCACCGTCGAAAATTCCGGGGCAGCGCGCCTCCACCTCGCGATAGGTCAGGCCGTCCCAGGCGCCGAGCGAGTGCTCGCGCAGCCGCTCGTCGAGGCCGACCGCGTTGACGGAGCCGAGTTCCGCCCGGATGATCTCGGCCGTGCGCCGGGCGCGGCCTTGCGGGCTGGCAATTATCGTCGGCGCCGACGCCGCTTCCGGCAACCCCGCCAGCAGCCGGCCGATCGCGTGCGCCTGGGCGACGCCGCGTTCGGTCAGCGGCGAGTCGAAGCGGCCTTGAAACCGCCGCTCTAAATTCCATTCGGTCTCGCCATGGCGGACCAGCAGGATCGTCACGGCGCCGTCCGCCGATTGCGCAGACGGTAAAGCACATGCCGTTTCAGCGCACCCTCGGGCATGTTTGGGTGGTCATAGTCGTCCGCCGGGTCGCGGGTCATGCCGAGCCGCTCCATGACCCGGCGCGAACGCTGGTTGGCCGGCACCGTAACCGCCACGATCTCGGCGAGGCCGAGCTTGTCGAAACCGTAGTCGAGCGCGGCGCGCGCCGCCTCGGTCGCGCAGCCGCGGCCCCAATAGGCCCGCGCCAGCCGCCACGCGATCTCGACAGCCGGGGTGAAATGCGCGTCATAGGGTATCCAGGCGAGGCCGACGACCCCGGCGAAGCTCGCTTCGTCCGGAATTTCGACAACCCACCGCCCGAACCCATGCTCGCGCCAATGCGCCTGCAGCCGCGCCGCCCAAACCTCGCACTCTCCCGGCTGTGTCAGCGGCGCCAGAAATTCCATCACCGCCGGATCGGCCGACATGGCGGCGAAAGGCGCCAGATCCGCGTCGCGCCATGGCCGCAACAACAGCCGTTCGGTGCCTAGTGAGACAATCACGACGATCTCCTCTCGCCACCGCCGATGCGGTTTGCCAGCCCTAGGCCCGGAGCGAAGACATGACCCATCGGAGGAACACGCATCGCTTGTTCGCACGCTAATTGCAACGCAGCCATCACTGTTTACCGCGGCGGATGCCGCGTAAAGCGATGCCGGCGGTCTTTGCTTCCTCTAATTAGGACGGTGGCGGCCAAGAGCATTCGTCGGCGGCCGGCGCAAAGAGGGGTCATGGCGGAGCAACGCAGCGAGGCGATCGAGGAGGACGGCGGAGCGCCGGCGGCTCAATGGCAGCGCACCTTGTGGGCGATGGTCGGCATCCAATTCGTCATGACCATGTCGTTTTCGATGCTGACCCCGATCATGCCGCTGTTTTTGCCTGACCTCGGCGTAGAGTTGCCTGCGGCCGTCGATTTGTGGGCCGGCATCCTCGCCGGCGTGACCTCGTTTGTCGCAGCGTTCGCCTCGCCGTTATGGGGCCGGCTCGCCGACCGGCACGGGCGCAAATTGATGCTGCTGCGGTCGAGCATCGCGGTCGGGCTGTTCGCGGGCCTGATGGGGGCCGCCGCAAATGTCTGGCAGCTGTTCGCGTTTCGCGCGCTGATGGGCGTCTTTGCCGGTTTTTCGAGCACCGCGATTGCGCTTGTCGCGAGCCAAGCGCCCGAGCACCGGCTCGGCTATGCGCTGGGCTGGCTCAGTACCGGCCAACTCGTCGGCTCGCTGGTCGGCCCGCTGCTCGGCGGCGGCCTCGCCGACCTGACCGGCAGCTACCGCATCCCGTTCTACTGCACCTCGGCGACAATCCTGCTGTCGACGGCCTTTGTCTGGTTCGGCGTGCACGAACGCTTTGTCGCCGTGGCCCAGGGCCGCGGCCGGCGCGCGGTGCTGAACAGCCTGATCGCAGTCGCGCGCTCGCCGGGGCTGCTGGCATTGTTTTTCGTGCTGCTGATGGCGCAGTTCGGGGTGCGCACGGTGCAGCCGGTGGTGACCCTGTTTGTCAAGGAGATGCTGGGTCCGCGGCCCGACATCGCGACCCTGAGCGGCATCGCCTTTTCGATCACCGGTCTCGCCAACGTCGTGGCGGCACCCTTTCTCGGCAACAAGAGCGACGTGATCGGCTATCGCCGGGTGCTGCTGATCGCGCTGCTGGGGGCGACGTTGACGACGTTGCCGCAGGCCTTTACCGACAATTATTGGGTGTTCACCGCGCTGCGCTTTGCGGTCGGCCTGTTTATCGGCGGCATCTTGCCGACCGCGAACGCGCTCGTCGGCCGCCTTGTCCCGCGGGCACAGCGCGGCACGGTTTACGGCATCACGGCCTCGGCGATGTTTCTCGGCAACTCGCTCGGCCCCTTGAGCGGCGGGGCGGTGGCCGCGGCCTTCGGCCTGCGCTGGGTGTTTCTGGTGACCGGCGCGGTGCTGCTGGCGAACCTCGTCTGGGTCTACTGTCAGGTTCCGGAGTATGTCGACAGCAACGAGCGCGGAGCGTCCTGAGCGTCGTCGGACCGGGATCGCGGCGCGCGGCCCTCCTTGCAACGACCCCGCACCCACGAGGTCGGAAAACTGCTTTTATGGACCCGCGGTGCAGCCAGCCGCGTCGGCGGGCTCGGGCAGGGCGGCGCGCGCAGCTTCGGCGGCGGCGTCGGGCGGAGCCCCGGTTTCCGCCAGCCGCCGATAAGCCGCGACGATCTCGCCGATCGGACCGATCGCGAGAGCGCGTCCCTGATGCAAGAGGATGCCGCGGTTGCACCATTGCTCGACAAGCTCCAGCGAGTGCGAGGCCAGCACCAGGATGCTGGAGGTGCGGACAAAGCTCTCGACCCGCCGCTGCGCCTTTTCGAGAAATTGCGCGTCGCCGGCGGTCAGCCACTCATCCATGATCAGGATGTCGGGTGGGATGCAGGTCGACGCGGCAAAGGCGAGCCGGATCATCATGCCGGCGGAATAGGTGCGCACCGGCATGTCGAGATATTCACCAAGCTCGGTGAACTCGGCAACCTCGGCGGCGCGCTCGCGCATCTCCTGCGGGTGTATCCCCATATACATGCCGCGCAGGACGATGTTTTCCCGGCCCGTCGCGTCAACGTTGAGACCGACCTGGATGTCGAGCAGCGACGACACCCGGCCGGACGAAGCGAAAAATCCATGCGTCGGCTCGTAAACCCCGGCGAGCACCTTGAGCAGGGTCGTCTTGCCGGCGCCGTTGAGACCGATCACGCCCAACCGTTCGCCGTTGCCGATCTCAAAGCTGACATCGGTCAGGGCGCGCACGTTGACGCGGTCATGGGCGTCGCGCCCGAGGTTCCCGCGGGTGGAGGAGGCGAGAAGCAGCTTTTTCAACGAGCGGCTGCTGGCCTGATAGATCGGGAATTCGATCGAGACGTCGCGCAGACGCAGGTACGACATGCCGGCTACACCCAAAACGCGATGCGGGTGCGGAACCGGGCAAAAAAGGCAAAGCTGCCGGCGCAGCCGAAGACGGTGACCAGCACCAGGATCAACCACGCATGCGGTTCGGTCGGCTGGCCGAGCAACGGTGCCCGGACCACGTCGATCGCGGCATAGAGCGGGTTGTACTCGGCGAGCCAGCGATGATTGCCCAGCCCGTCGGCCGACCAGAAGATCGGGGTGATGAAGAACACGACCTGGACGATGCTGGCGACGATCGGCGGGACATCGCGAAAGCGCGCGCTGACCATGCCGAGGAGGATGCTGACCCAGATGCCGTTGAGCACGAGCAACGCCAGCCCGGGACCGAGCTCGAGCAGCCGCGGCCACACGATCGGCTGCGGAAAGATCACCAGCACGACCGGGACGATGACAAAGTTGTGCAACAGAATCAACACGTTGCGATATACCAGCCGATAGGCGTGCAGCGAGAACGGCAGCTTGACCTGCTGGATGATGCCCTGCACCGAATAGAACGTGCCGCAGCCTTCGGTGATCATGCCCGAGGTGAATTGCCAGAACACCAGACCCGCGGTCAGCAAGGGCAGATAATTCTGCAGCGGCGTGTGAAACAGCTTGGCGTAGATGAAGCCCATCGCCCCGATCATGACCGCGGTCGTGATCGTTTGCCAAAACGGGCCGAGGATCGAGCCGCGGTAGCGCAGCTTCAAATCCTGGTGGGCCAAGGTCGTCCACAGCCAGCTCTGGTAGAGGCCTTCGAGAAGGTCGACGACGGCCGCGAGAGCGCGGCTCGGCCGCTGCCGCGCTGCGGCGATTTCGTCGATCCGGATGTCGAGAGCACTTTCAGGGGATGTCATTCAACAATCACCGGCAGCTGTCGCAATTCTTGTTTGTATGCGGGCGTCCGCCGGTCGGTTCCGCCGGCTGCGGCGATCATGATCGCGCGACGCGGCGGACCAGGCGCGCCAGCCGGGGCGCCAGAGCCGTCAGGCTGTATTCCCGCTGAACCAGAGCGCGCCCGGCCGCTCCGAACTGCTCCGCGCCGGCGGGATCGGTCAGCAGGCTCGACACCGCGGCGACCCAGTCGGCGGGCGTCTTGGCCGCGAGCCCGCACGCGGCCTGCGCCAGGACCTCATTGTTCATGCCCACCGGCGAGACGACGCAGGGGCGTCCTGCAGCCAGATACTGCAGCATCTTGAAGCTGCACTTCCCGCGCTCCCACGGGCCGTCCTCGAGCGGCATCAGCCCGATCGTCAGCGAGGCGAGAAAGTCGTCCTCAACGGCGGCCGAAAACGGGACCCAGCGGACCGGCAATCCGGAGAGTTTCGGCGGGCGCTCGCTGCAGACGGCGATCGACACCTGCGGAAAGCGCCGCGCGATCTCCGCCAGCGCCGGGGCGATGCCTTCGAGATAGCGCAAATTGCCGAACGAGCCGATCCAGCCGATCGCCGGGCGCTCGGGCAACGGCCGGACATGGTAGCGATCGGTGTCGACCGCGGTCGGCAACACCTCGACATTGGCGTTCCAACGCCGCCATTCCGCGGCAAGCCAATTGTTGCCGAGGACGACCAAATCGGCCCGCGCCGCAAGACGCCTGGCGGCCCAGCCGCGGCGGAACAGGTGGATCGCGTCGTCGACATCGACGACGCAGGGTCGCCGCGTCAGTCCTTCGAGGGTGTAGAGGGTGGAGATCATCTCGCGGTGCAGCAGGGTGACGTCGCCGGCCCAGCCGGCCGCGATCTGCGGCAGCCGCTGCGCCAGCGAGCCGACGAGCCAGGGCGGCCGTTGCCAGCTTCGTTCGGGCGGGTAGGAGCCGAGACCGGGGCTCAGCTCGACGACATCGACGCCGTACCGGGCCAGCAGCGGAATATATTGCCGGACCCGGAACCGCGCCGACGGCGCCTTTGCCCCGCCGGTAAACGCCATCACCCGGACCGCCGGCGTCTGTTTCGCAGCTTGAAGCATTGCCGAGCGGCTAACAGGCTATCAGCGCCGGCCCTAACTGCGGCAACGCCGTAGCCGCTACGCGACGCCCAGCCGGGCCAGGAGCGCCGAGAACGAGTGTTGCCATCTCAGCGAGTTGCGATAGCGGTAGTAGGCCAGTATTTCCGGAAGCTCGGCGGCGTCGACGCCCGACCAATCGCCGATGCTGTTGTCGACTTGACTGACGAAATATTGCGCGCGATGCACGAGATCTTTCTTCAAGAACGGAAAGCCGGTGAATTTAAGCAATACCAGGTTGACGTTGTGCATGGTATTGGCCATCGCCAGCCGTTCGAGAATCTCGCGCTTCAAAAAGCCGCTGACGAGCGGCATGCCGCCGCTGTCGGAAAAAGCGATGTTGCGTATGGTTTCCACCAGTCTCGTATATTCGTGCGGCCGAAAAAACATCATGACCTTGCTCAACGCTTCTTCGACACTGCCGTCGAATATTAGATCCAAAATAGCGCTCTGCGTGTAGAGCAGGTAGGGAAGCACGCCGCAGCCGAGCAGAAATTTCGACATGCGCACCTCACCATTGTTGATGCAATGCTGGCGGTGCGAGTAGGGTCTGTAATGGTCCCAAAACGTCCGATAAAATGGAGCATCGAAGATTCGGCCCGAGATCGCAAAAAACCAGCTTTGCACATGATAATGGATTTCAAAAGTCTCGGTGATGCCGATATAATCTTCATTTAGTTGCTTTATTCGATTCAGCAGTTGCTCGAAGCTGGTCGGCCGGACAAAGATGCTGTCGTTGCAGTAGATTACCTGATCTACCTGATTGTCGTCGCCGAGCCCACGGAGAAACCGTGTTCCCCACTGATAGCCGCCAAAGTCGCGACCGCCGGGAGGTTTCTGGATGACGGTGTGACAGTAGGGCAGGTAGGCATCGACCAACTTGCCGGATAGGCGACCGTTGTTGACCAAAACGGTATTATAGCCGGCGCGCTGCAAGCACATCAACGACGTGACCAGATTTTTCGAAATCTGACTGCCCAGACGCACCGCATACACGCACCATAACCCGCTGCGACAAGACGATCCAGGGTAGACCAAAAGCCCCGCACCCAACTTCGCCCGCGGATGTTCCCAGAAATGATAAAGCGAGATATAGAATACGGCAAAGACAAACTGCAGCACAACCTTGAGGACCCCGCGGCCCATCAGGTAGACAATTCGGAACAAGCCGATCATCGCCGATCTACCGGGCGGGAATACGAGGAGGCGCCGATCATCATTTCGCTTGCGCGGAGTATGTGTTCAGCATGGCGTCCGCAGTGCCCTCCGCAGTCAACCGAGGTCCCCGTCCGATTTTTCTCTGCGGCGGAGGAGGTCGGGATGGCGCAGGGCCATTTCCGCGGTCAGCTCGGAGAAATGAAGGTTGGTGCTGGCCCGCAGCATCGAGCCGCCGTGCACCCGGTATTCGCACAGCAGCTCCGGGACAAAGACGCCGTCCAGATTCAGCTCGGCAAAGCGGCACCACGAATCGTAATCCTCCCACCCCTGCTCGACCGAGAGGACGCCGTAGCCGCCGGCAATCTCGATGGCTTCGCGGCGGATCAGCGCCATCGTGTCGATGTAGTTGCCCGAGGTCAGCCGCGACGGGTCCCAAACATCGGCGTTGCCCACTCCTAGCTCCTCGCCAAACAGCCGCAGTTGGGAATAGGCAAAGGCGGCGCCCGAATTGTGCAAGGCCCCCAGTAACCGCGACAATGCGGGCAGCCTGAGGCGGTTGTCCGCGTCGAGAAAGAACAAATACGGCTCGGTGCTCCAAGCGATCCCCGAATTGCGGGTCATTGCCAAGCCCTGGTTGCGCTGATGGCGCACCACGCGTGCACCGGCAAAGCGCGCCTTGTGCTGCTCGAGAAATGCTGCCGCAGCCTCGCCGCCCCCGTCGCTCGATCCATCATCTACGACGACCACCGACAAACCCGCGAGATCTTGGTCCACAACGGATGCGAGAGCCTCTTCCACGGTGCGTTCGTAATTGTATAGCGGGACGACAACGACAACATCGGAAGCGTCGGCGCCGCGGTGGTCATAAACGAGGTCCGCCAGCCCCGTGATCGAAAACAACGGCATTGTCCGCTCCGAACAGCTTGGGTTAGGCGGCGAGCGGTTCGGCAACGGCGCGGGCGTGCTCGACGCCCCGTCGCGGCGCAGCCCTATCCGCCAATTGGTCCAGCAACCCGGCTGCCGCCGTGAGGACCGGGGCCAGCGCCACCCGCATCGAGCCGAGGCCGACCGCGTTTTGGTAGCCGGCCTTGCGCACTGCGTCGAGCTTTTCGCGGCCGTCCGGCGTTTCCAGCAGCCAGCGCACCAACTCGCCCATATGACGCGGGTTCTCTTCGAGATAATGGATCCCCGGTTGGTACAGCGGATGGTCGAAGCTCGGATCGGTGACAACGCACGCTCCCTGCCAAAAACCCTGCAAGACCATTCGCGACCATTCGAAATAGCCGAGCCAGTCGCGGTGGATGTTGAGCACGATCTTGGAACGCTGGCCCAGGGCGCAGTTGATGCCGGTCGAGGTGGAGCGATGATCGCGTGCGGTCAGCGGCCCCTGTTGGCGGGTGTAGACGCAGATAAAGCGATGCTGATCCAGGTTCTCCTGCAAACGCGCCAGCGCCTGGTCGCGTCGCGGCGAACTGCTGCCGATAAACAACAGGTCGATTGGGCGGTCGGCCAGCCGGTCATGTTCGCGCCAGTCGTAACAGCGCCCGGCAAAATCGTAGCCCCTCAGCAACTCGATGTCCGAGGCGTCGGTATAGGGTTGCGCGTATGGCGACCCGACGAGGTGGCCCGGCATAAAATGCACCACATTGCATCCGGCGCGCCGCAGGATTTCAGCGTATTGAAAGTTGATGTCGAGCACCAACGGAGCGTGCAACAGCAGCGGAAACGCCCGGCAGAACCACGGGGTGTGCATCTGCTCTACATTGTACAACACGGTATTGCGATCCCCGGCGGCGCTCAGCCATTTCTTTCCGGCGCCGATGTAAAAGAACTCATGCGGGGCGACAAAGATGCGCAGGTCGAAACGTTCTTTGGGGTCGGAAAGCTCGTCGCGCTGGACCGCGTCGATGCCGCCTTGCTGGAGACCGAGAGCGAGAAGCTCCGCGATCTCGTGCATGTAAAAATTGCCCTCGCTGTTGCTCAGGACCCCAATCCGAACGCCGTCCTCGCGCAATGCCGCACCCCGCTCGCAGCCGTCCTCCCCCGCCAAAATGGATGACGCGTCGTTTCTGTACCGGTCGGCATCGAGAGCGAGATCGTCATGCAGCTCGGCCAAGGCCTGGGCGACGACCTCGCAATTGCTGAAATGGCGCCCCTCGCCATAGCCGATACAAAGGTAATGCTCCCACGCGTCGACCTGGGCATCGCGCAGATCGGGATGCAGTGAAAGATAAACCTCGGGGTCGAACAACTTCGAGGCGGCGATGCGGGTGTGCAGCTGAGTGCGATTGTGCAAGGGAATCATCGCCGTTGCCGCCGCCCTGTGCTCGGCCGGCAGACCATGCCGCCGTTCAATCAGGCGTCGGCGCAGGCGCAGGCCGAGCGACCACCAGACGATCTCAGCCGCACTGCGCAGAACCCGCCGGGTCCGGTCGGGGACACGCCGCGCGGTGCTGCGCAACGGATAGCTCAGCTTCCACAGCGTGGCATTTGCGATGGCCTGATAGGCGGCCTCGGCGCGTTGCCGCGCCTCGCGCTCATCGCCCAAGCCCTGTTCCGCCGCCATCCGCTGCGCAGCCTCTCGGCGGGCGAGCGCCTGAGCCTGCCGGCGTGCGGTCGTTTCGGCCGCCAAAGCCTGCTCGGCGGCGCTGCGTCCGAGCTCGTCCTGGCGGCGAGCACCGTCGGCTTGTCGGCGCGCCGCTGTCTCGGCCGCCAACGCCTGCTCGATGGCGGTGCGCTGGGCGGTTTCCTGTTGCCAGCCGACCTCGGCACGCTGGCGCGCCTCCGCCTCCTCAGCGAGGGCCGCCTTGGTCGCGCGGAGCTCGTCCGCAACTTGTTCGGGGTCGCCAAGCTCGGTTCGGGTCCATGGGAAGACATTGCGGGCATCCGGCCCGGCGGCCGCGGCGCGGGCGATTGCCAGCAAGGGCGGCAACACTATGTCTCGTCGCGCGTTGGCGCGTGTTACCGAGCGGAAATCCTCCGCCTCCTCGCCATAGGCCTGCTTGCCGTTTATCCGATACAGCTGCAGCACATTGGCGAGGTAGTTTTCCGGATGCACAAAAGCGAGCGGGGCGCCGTCAGCCAGCATTTCGGGCGGAAGCCGGGCTGCCGCGGCACTGCCCTCCTTGGCAAAAAGCAGCGTATTCTGGGCGTACCAAGAATCCACGTCGGGGTTATTCCATACCCGCCGCCGAACCCAGTCATAGCAACGAAAACCGCGCGCGCGAAACTGGATCGCCCAAAATTCCGGCCATTGCTCGTTGACGTGATGGACGCCGGATTGAAATGGAACCGCCGCCGAAAACAGAATCGCGTCCGCCAACTCGGTCAGGTCCTCGACCAGGGCGGCGGCGCGGTCAAAAGGTATGTGCTCGGCAAATTCGAGGCACATCGCGAGGTCGAACGGGCCTTCGACCCGGCCGCGCAGCACTTCGCGCAGACGCGTCGCGATTAGGTCGCCGGCGACAAAACGCGCCGGGTCAATCATCAGCATTGCCGGGTCGACATGGTCGCCGTCAATGCCAAGAATATCGCCGGCGCCGAGCTCCGCGGCTACCCGCAGCCATGCCCCGACCCCGCAGCCGACATCGATGACGCGGGCGGGTTCCAGCCATCTAAACAACCAGGGCAGTACGACACGCGCCGATTGCAGGCTGCGTGAGGCGAGCTCGTCGAAAAAGCCGGTCGTATAGAGGTCTGACAAATTATCCATAGTATCCACGCTAATTGTCGGTACTCCGTGTGAAGTCGCTGTCTACTGTCGAGATGCGAAGACCAAGGCTAAGGAGCCGTCGGAGCGGCCATGGGTGCTCGGCATCAACCACTAAGGCTGATACGTATTCTACGTAAGTCTCGCGCAGGTGCACGATTGAATCGGTAGTTTGTCAGCCGTTTATTCCTGGTTTTCCGATAATTATGACGTCCTGATGATCGTCTAAAACCCGCTCACCATAGCCAAGCACGCGTGTATCGTAATCCTCTTCCATCAATTTCATGATCCAATGCGGGCAACTCAGGCTAATGCCGTACCGCGCCTGCTTGCCAAAATCAGCTTTGGCGTGCTGGATATAATCGACATACCCGAACCCAGAGGTGGAAACGGTTGATTCGGCAACTGCGAATAGGGTGTCATCGATATACTTCCATTTATGCCGTTGTATATACTCTGAGTGGCGGCCATAAGTCGTGATGACCGCCAAACCATCGTCGGCCAACGATTTTGAAATCAGGCGTATCGCCGACTTAAATAGGTCCACAGGCAAGTGGGTCACCAGAGAACCACAATATATTAAGTCAAATTTACCGCCAAAATCTATTAAATCGAGGTCCTCCTGTGAAATAAAACCGTCAGTCCCAAGAACTTCTCTGCAAAACTTGACGTGTTGTTCATACAAGTCGCAAGCCACAATTCGGGCACTAGGAAAAAAGGCACGGAGATGACGGCCTACTCGTCCTGAACCACAGGGAAAGTCTAAAATCCGCATCGGGGGCTCCCGTAACGCTCCTAGAAGGCCATGGATAATAATGCGCAGCGCGTCTGCTCCCACCGAAAAATAGTGGTCCCTTTCCCAATCAGCACCAAACTGATTCTCTTTATCATTCATGTCAAGGGTGCGGCATACGCCGTGTTGCAGATACCCACTATAAAGACCGTTGTATTTTCGCTGAAGTTCGAAAAGTTTTTTGAGATGTTTGATTCCATCCATTTAATATACTTCTCTAATACTGATAAGCACCGAGGAAGCATGAGGGCTTATACAGATGTTTATCATGAAGACGCACGAGACCTCATCATGGATAATAGTCGGCCACTGCGTCCCAGGCGTCGGTCTCGCTCCAGCCGCGAAGCTGAGGGGGGTGGGTGTTGATGCGGACCGGGGGCTCGGGGAACTCGGTTTGGTGGGTGAGGGCGACGCGGCAGTCGAGCCCGGTGCGACGCCCGATCTCGCCGGCGAAACGATGGGCGAAGGCGCCCTGGGTCTCGACATATCCGCTGGGGTTGGTGCGCATAAAGCCGGATCCGGCCGCGACCCTTTCGGCAAAAGCGGCGTAGGCGCCGGCCAACAGGTCGACATGGATGTTGTCGCGGACATAGGCCGGGGTGCGCACTTCGGCGGCTTCTCCGCCCTGCCACCGGCGCAGCAGATAGGCGCAAAACCGCGGCTCCTCGAACGGGCCGAACGGGTTCGGAATGACGAGCTTGCCGAATGTCACGCCGGCCGCCTCGCAATAAAAGCGCACGAGGTCGGCGGTCACGCCCTTTGACACGCCGTAAAGGGAAAAGGCCCGCAGCGGCGCTGTTCCGGCGCCTTCGTTGGCTTCGAACACGCTGCCGGTCAGGACGACACCGCGCAGCCCGCGCATGGCCGCGAGCACGTCGGAAAAGTTGCGGGTGTTGGCGGCGAGTGCGCCGGCAACGTCAAACGACGGCGAGCGGTAGTCGCCGACCTCGGCGGCGTGATGGCACAGCAGATCCCAGCTCCCGGATCGGCAGAGGTCGAGAAACCTGTCATCGCCAAAGACCGTGCCGACGCTGCATTCGGCGACCCGGCCGAGCTGCTCGACCCGCTGCGCCCGGACGTCGCCGCGGTAGTCTGCACGCGCCCGCCGCAACGGCGCCACCACATGATGGCCGGCAGCGTGCAATGCCCGCGCAAACCACAGCCCGGTAAAGGAGCTGGCGCCGGTCAACAGAACCCTCACCGGCACCCCCGCAACCTTGCCGCGTCGGGGCCGACCGGGTCGTAGTCTGGCCATTCGCGGTCCTTGGCCGACATCTCCGCCGGCGGCGCCGGCCAGCGGATGCCAAAGCGCGGATCGTCAAAGCGCACCCCGCGCTCGTGCTCGGGGGCGTAGAAGGCGCTGACCAGATAAAGCGCCTCGGCGTCGTTTGACAAGGTCATGAACCCGTGGGCGAAACCGCGCGGGACATACATCATCGTCCGGTTTTCGGCGGTGAGATCGGCGCCGAACCAGCCGAGATAGGTCAGGCTGTCGGGCCGCAAATCAATGATGACATCATGGAGCGCGCCGTGGATGCAGCGCACGAGCTTGACCTCGGCCGCCGGCGGCAATTGAAAATGCATGCCGCGCAGGGTGCCGCGGGCCCCGGTCAGCGAATTGTTGACCTGGACAAAGCGGGTCTCGAGCCCGGCCTCAGCAAATTCCCGCTCGCAGAAAAAGCGGGCGAAAAAGCCGCGATGGTCGCCGCGCTTTTCGAGCTCGATCAGATAGGCGCCGTCGAGCGGGGTCGGGACAAATTTCATGCCGCGGCGCTCGCCGCCAGACCGTTTCGCCAACGCAGCGACGGCAGCAGCACCCCGCGCGCGATCAGGCGGTCGAGCGTCTTCAGCCGGATCAGCGACGAGTTGCGGAAATCGCGGTCGGCGAAGCCCATGTTCTCGAGTCCGCACCGCAACCGGCCGATGCTGTCGGCGAGTGTCGAGCGCGGCTGATGGCCGGGGGCGAGTTGCTGGAACAATGAGAAATCGACACGGTACGAGCGCTTGTCGGGGGGCGCCTCGCGGTTGATCGAGACGCTCGTCCCCGGCACCGCCGCGGCGACCGCCTCCGCCAGTTCCTTGACCTGATAATTCCAGGCGTCCGAGCCGGCATTGACGGACAAGATTTCGCCGCCCGCCGAGGGGTCGCGGCCGATTGCCCATTCGATCGCGCGCGCCATGTCGCTCACGTCGATCAGCGGCCGCCATGGGGTGCCGTCGGAAAGGACGCCGATCTCGCCGGTCGCGATCGCGCAGGCGGCAAAGTCGTTGAGGACGAGGTCGAGCCGCAAGCGGTCGCTCATGCCGCAGGCGGTGGCGAAGCGCAGGCAGGTGATCGTCATGCCGCCGGCGTTCATCGCGGCCAACCCACGTTCGGTCGCGACTTTCGAGCGGGCATAGGCGGTCAGCGGGTTGACCGCGTCATCTTCGCGCCGCGGGCCGCCCTCGGCAAAGCCGTAGATCGAGCATGACGAGGCGAAGACAAACGCGCGCACCCCGGCCATCTGGGCAAGGCGCGCGAGACGCAGGCTGGCCTGCGCGTTGATCTCGTCGGTCACCTCTTCGAACCGGTTTCCCATCGGGTCGTTCGAAACCGCGGCCAGATGGACGACCGCGTCGACCCCTTCAAGGAGGTCCGGCGGCAGGTCGCGCACGTCGCCGTAATGCTGCCGGGTCAGCCGTGCTTCCGGCAATGACTCGGCGTCGGTCAGGCAATGCGCGAAAAACCCGGCGTCGTAACCAATCAGCTCGGCCTGCGGCATGACGCTGCGCAGATGGCGGACGAGCATCGAGCCGACATAGCCCGAATTTCCGGTGATCAATACTCGCATGCGACGCCCTAGGGTTACCGGCGTTGCCGCCGTCACCAGATTTTCCATGGCGCTCGTCCCCCGACCCACAATTCTTCAAGGTAGCGCTTGTCGCGCAAGGTATCCATCGGCTGCCAGAAGCCGTGGTGGAAATAGACCGTCAGCTGGTCGTCGGCAGCGAGCCGCTCCATCGGCTCGCGCTCCCACACCGAAGCGTCGCCGTCGATGTACTCGCCGATCTTTGGCGACAGGACAAAAAACCCGCCATTGATCCAGCCGCCGTCGCCGATCGGCTTTTCCTGAAAGCCGGTGACGCGATTGCCTTCGAGGCGCAGCGAACCAAAGCGCCCCGGCGGCTGCATCGCAGTGACGGTGGCGAGGCGCTGCTCGTCGCGGTGGAGCGCGATCGCCTGCGAGACGTCGACATTGCCGACGCCGTCGCCATAGGTCAGGCAGAACGCCGGATCCTCGCCGACATAGGGCAGAATGCGTTTTATCCGGCCGCCGATCATCGTCGCTTCGCCGGTGTCGATCAATGTGACCCGCCACGGCTCGACCGAGGCCTGATGGATGCTCATCGAATTGTCGCGCATGTCGATCGTGACGTCGGAGTTGTGAAGGAAATAGTTGGCAAACCATTCCTTGATCACGTAACCCTTGTAGCCGAGACAAATGATAAAGTCGGCGATGCCATGCGCCGAGTAGATCTTCATGATATGCCACAGGATCGGCTTGCCGCCGATCTCGACCATCGGCTTTGGCCGATGCTCGGTCTCCTCGGACAACCGGGTGCCGAGCCCACCCGCCAAAATCACTGCTTTCACGGTACTTGCCCCCCACAACGCGAAGAGATGCTTGAGCCGCCGCGCGTGGCGCTGCGCTCGCGCCTTTTCAGGCGGCCTCGCGGTTGCCCAGCCGAGGCTCGCCCAGCAATTCGGCGTAGAAATCGGCAAAGCTCGCGTGCAGCCGATCGATGCCGAAGCGGGTAAGGGCTGCTGCCTGCGCGGCCCTTCCGGTGCTGGCGCGCAACGCCGGATCGCCGGCGAGCGTCGACAGCGCCCGTGCGAGGGCGGCCCCGTCCCGCGGCGGGACGACGAGCCCGGCTTCGCCCACAACCGCGCCGTTGTCGCCGACCGCGGTCACGACGACCGGCAGCCCGCTGGCCATTGCCTCGCTCAGCGCCACCGAGGTGCCCTCGCCAAAATGCGAGGCGAGCATAAAGATGTCGGCCGCCGCATAGAGCGCCGGCATGTCGTCGCGGCGTCCGAGCAGACGGCGCCGGGGCGCCGGCGGCAGCCGCTCGGTTCCGTCACCGACGGCGACAAGCCAGACATTTCTGTCGGCTGGCGCATCGGCGGCGGCGAGCATGCCGGGCCAGTTTTTCATCGGGTCGTCGCGGCCGACGGCGATCGCGACCACCGCGTCCTCGGGCAACCCCAGCTCGCGGCGGGTCGCGGCCCGCAGATCGGGTGCGGAACCGAATTGGGTCAGATCGACCCCGTTCGAGAACAGCCGGGCGAGCGGCGCGCGAAAGCCGAATTGCCGGTGGCCGTCGAGCGCCGCGCGGCCGTTGTAGAGAATACCGTCGGCAAACGGCGAAAGGCGCGCGCCAAGATCGACCGCGCGGCGCAGCCGCGGCGGATAGCAGGCAAACTCGGGGAGCGCGCCGTGAATGCTCCAGGCGAGCCGCGGCCGCGGGAAGACGGCGGCGAGCCGCGCCGCCGCGGTCGCAGCAAGATTCGCGTGGTAAAGCCAGCCCTGCACGATGCGCGGTCGGATTCGACGAACGAGGCGCACCAGCCGCCCCAGCCGCGGCGCAGAAAATTCGCCGCGCTTCATGTCGAGTCCCGTCACTTCGACGCCGATTTGCGCAAAGCGGTCGCGCATCGGACCCTCGGAGATCAGGCTCGCCACCGAACAGTCCCGGCCGCGCCGCATGTCCTCCCGGCACAGCTCAAGAAGCAGCATTTCGGCGCCGCCGATCTCGAGACCAGTGATCACGTGGACGACACCTCCGGCTGTCATCGGCAGCTTTCGGCCGTCTGTGGCAAGGTGCGAAAAGTGCCTGCTCCCATGCTACCGCCGTCGGGGTGACGCGAGGGCACCACAGCAAAATCATCCTTTCGATGCGTCCGCCGGCAAAGCACGGCGGCGGGTGTCAAGGTGCGGCAGCAGGCTCCGCGGCACTTGGCCCCGCGGCGGCGGGCGTCGCCGTCGAAATCCCGAGCAGGGCCGGCGCCACGATTCTTTCGGGCGCGAAACCGTTCCGCACCGCAACGGCGCAGAGCTGCTCAAAGCTAGCCTGAGGGCCGCCTGTGTCGGTCAGGACAATACCCTCGAGCGGATGTGGGCCGGCATGACGCAGCGCCGCAGCGAGGTCGGGGACGACCGCGAGACCGGCGCAGCGCCTTCCCGCCGCGGCCGCGTCGATGACGCAGACGATCTCGACCCCGCTGTCGCCGGCGCTCAAGGCCGCGATCTCGGCCAATTCGCCGGCGCCGTAAAGTGCCACCCGGCGCCATCCCTGTGCTGCGCATCGCCGCAGCACTTCCGAGCAGTCGCGGCGGGCCCTGCGGAAAAAATCAAGCGAATAGGCGAGATATTCCGCGGTCAGCCGGCTCTTCTCGGCGAAGCCCTGCGGCGTCAGGTAGTAGGCGTAACGGTTCAGCGGAACTTGGCTGACCTTGACCAGACCTTTGCGCACGCAGCGGCGCAGATAGGCGTTGGCGAGACCGAGCGCGATCCCCAGATCGCCCGCCAATTTGCGCTGGGTGACCGCGCTATCGCGCTCGATCGAGGTCAGCAGACCGAGCACGATTTCGGGGTCGCCCTGGTCCTGGCTCGCTTCGCTCAACGCTAAAGGCTTCTCGCAGCTACCCGTTGTGCCGGGCCCGACCAAATCGATACTGCGTTCGCGGCGTGAACGTCAACCATGTTCGTCGAATGAACATCGCACCGCGCCGCGCCGCGCATCTTGGCCGTCATCCTCCGTTTCTGAGATTGATCAGCACCCCGGCGCCGACCGCGATCTGGTATAGAATCTGGGTCAGGTCCTTGACAAAAGGCAGCGCCCAATTGTCCGGCGCGGGCAGCACGATGATGCGGTCGCCGGCGCTTATCGGCGGGTTGCTGCCCACCAAGGTGGCACCGCTCGGCTCCATGACCAGAATCTCGGATGTGTTGGCGCGCTCGGTAAAGTTGCCTGAGGCGTTGATATAGTAGCTGAGCGGCCTGCCTTGGACCCACACCACCGACTGCGGGAGCCGGACCTCGCCGCTGACGAGCACGAGATCGGTCCGCGACGGCACCACGATCACGTCGCCGTCTTCGAGGCGGACATTCGACGGCTGCCCGTTCTGCTGGACGACAAGCCGGCCTTCGGGATGCACATTGGTCAATTGCCCGGCGAACTGGAAGATGATCTGCGCCTCCTGCTGGCGCATTTGGGCCTGCTCGGAGGTGATGGTCGGCGCCGTTACGACCGTGCTCTCGAGGCGCTGCATCGATTCCTGGATCGCCCGTTGCTGGGCCTGGGCGATGCTGACGCGCCGGATGTAAACCGCGGGAGTGTTGGCGAAGTACGGGTCGACCGGCAGATAGGGCAACACGTCGAGCAGCCTTGCCTCGCGGGTTACGACCAAGGTTGTCGGACCGTTGATCCGCCCGTCAACCGACACCGTCATGACCCCGGTCGGCACGTCGGGCGTAAAGGTGGCGATGTCGCCGTCGAGCAGGGTCACGCCGCGGAACTGGTTCAGCGACAAGTAGAAGGATGTCGGCCGGCCGTTGCGCACCCCGACGAGGTTGACGTGGGTGGCGTCGGGATAGGGGCGCGCCAGCCCGAGCAGCTGGGCCCCGTTCTGCGGCGCGGAGAGCTCGTATCGGAAGACGCCGCTGACGTCGCCCTCGGCCGCCACGGTCGGCCCCTGCGGGCCGACGAGGATGGTGTCGCGGTCGCGCAGCCGCACCGCCGGCAGCCGGCCTTGCAGCAGAAACGCGTAGAGGTCGGCCATCGCGATCGTCTGCCGGTCGCGCAATATCCGAATGTCGCGGTAGCTGCCGCGGTCGGGGTCGACCCCGCCCGCTGCCTGCAGAAAGGCGATGATGCTCGCCGTCGGCGACAGCGCATACTGGCCGGGCGAGATCACCGCGCCGGTGACAAAGACGTTGACCGGGACCGCCGCCGCCAGAGTCACGTAAACCTGTGAATTTTTCTGGTAGATCGCGGACACCGCGGCGGAAACGGCGGCTTCGAGATTGCCGGCGAGGATGCCGGAGACATGCACCGGGCCGACGCTCGGAATAAAAAGATCGCCGTTGCCGTCGACCGTCGCCTGCTGGTCGAGCGTCGTCGCCCCGTAGACGTGGAGCTGCACCACGTCGCCCGGAGCCATCACATGGTTCGGGTCAAAAGGGGGGACGCCGCCAGGCGGCTGAACCTGGGTTGACGGAATGGTCGGGGACTGCACCCCGGCTGTCCCGCCCACCCCGCCCGCGCCGACCGCGCCGGCCGCGAGCGCGCCGGCGGCGCCCGGGGTGGCGGCGGCTGTCCCGGCGGCGCCCGCGGCTGCGGCCGCCGCGAGAGCCGCCGCTGCTCCTGGACTCCCTCCGGCCAGGTTCGACGCGGCCTGGCTCTGCGCGGCGATCATCGCGGGCGTCAGCTGGGAGCCGGTGGTCGTTCCCGCAACCCCGCCGGGGAAGAGCCCGGCGGTCGTCTGCGGCCCGACCCGAAACAGGTTGGCGCCGAACATTGGCGGCAGCAGCATCCGGTTTGGCAGGCTGCGCGTGTCGCCGCCCCCGAGCGGCACCGCCGGCTGGGCGATGTTGTTCAGCTGCGCGTGGGTCGCCGTGGTCAGGAGCAGCAAGGCCCCGATCGCGAGCAGAATTCGTCTCATCCGGGCCCCCACGGTCTTCTCCCAAGCTCGGGCGCCGATCACCTTACGGCCGGCGCCGTCGCGTCCTCGCTTCAATAGCCGCTGACCACCACCGCCCGCATCGCGTACCACTGATCGCCGAAGCGGCAGAACGGATAGGTGCTCACGCTCACGCCCGCGACCTCGGCCGGGCTGAGTCGGCCGATGCGGCACGGCACGCCGCGCCCGGACTGATAGAGGGGACCGAGCACAAAGTAGGCCTCGCCGCCCCCGGCGAGGCGATAGCGGATGGTGGCGCCGGCGCCGGCTGTCTCCAGCGTTTGCCCAACAGCGGGGTCGACCGGGGCGCCGTCGGTCGCGGCGGGCGGCAACGGGGCGCCCGGCAAACCGCCGATCACCGCCGGCCCGGCGCAGCCGCCGACAGCGATCATCAGCGCAAGCGCGATTGTCGCCGCGCGCAGCCGCGAGGACCCGCAGCGCCGTTCCGGCCGCGGGCATTTCACCGCACGGGTCACCGCGAAGCGGTCACGAGTTGAGTTCGACGAGACTCGTCCGGTCCATCCCCATCCCCCGAACCATTCCCCCTCAGTCGGGATGTTAATTTGCCTTGCGCCCTGCGGCCAATAAAACCGTGCTCTCTGTCAGAGAGACAGTCCGGCATGCGCCGCGACGACGCGCTCGGCAACCTCGGCGATCCGGGCGGCAGCGCCGCTAGCGAACGGCATCCCCCAAGAGCGCGGGGCCGCCAGCGCCGCCCGGGCGGCGGCGGCGATGCGAGCCGGATCGCAGCTGGCCAACCGATTGGCGCCGATCGCCACGGTCTCGGTCCACTCGGTGCTGTCGCGCAAGGTGACGCATGGAATCCTGTGGATGCAGGCCTCCTGCTGCACGCCGCCCGAATCGGTGAATACGAGGCAGGCATTGGCAAGCAGCGCCAGAAAGTCGAGATAGCCCACGGCATCGGCGGTGACGAAACCGGGCAGCGCCCCGGCCCACTCGCCAAGGGCAAATTCGGCGAGCCGCTTGCGGGTCCGCGGGTGCACCAGGAACAGCACCGTCAGCCCGCTTGCGCGAGCCGCCGCGGCGACCCCTTCGAGCGCGCCGCGAAGGCTCGCCGCGACATCGACGTTTTCCTCGCGATGTGCGGTCAACAGGGCATAGCGGCCGGGCTCGAGCGCGAATTGGCCGAGCGCGTCCGACTGGCGCATCGCCGTCTCGATATGGCGCAACGAAGCGTCGACAATCGGGTTGCCGACCAGATGAACCTCGCCGCGGACATGTTCGCGCTCGAGATTGGCGACGCTCTTCGCGTCGGTGGCGAACAGATGATCGGCGATGTGGTCGATGACGACACGGTTGTGCTCCTCGGGCATGCGCCAGTCGCCGCTGCGCTCGCCCGCTTCGACATGGCCGACCGATATGTGGAGCTTGCGCGCCGCGAGCGCGCCGGCAAGGTTGGTGTTGGCGTCGCCGCCGACCAAGAGCAGGCACGGCCGCCGCGCCAGCAGCACGCCTTCGACGCCTTCCAGCATCGCCGCCGTCTGGCCGCCATGGGTGCGCTTGTCGGCAACCCCTTCCAGGCGGAAGTCCGGCGCGGCCAGATCGAGATCGGCAAAAAATTGGCTATCCATATTGGGCGAATAATGCTGGCCGGTGTGAATGACAAAATGGGGCAGGCTGCGCCGTCGGAACTCATGAACGACCGGCGCCAGCATGATGATGCCGGGGCGCGTGCCGACGACGATCCCCACCTCCGCAGCGAGGTCTTCACGTTGCAGGACTTTGATGTCGTGCGGCATGCCGGCATCGGTCTTTGCATTCATAGCGTCCAGCGTCGACTCCGCCTTGCTGCGGGTCAACCACCCCGGTTACGCCGCATTGTCAATCGGGATCCGACCAGGTTGCGGCAAGGCGCCGCGCCGCGGTCGGGTTGGCGACAGCCTTCGCCAAGGTCGACCAGCGCGAGGCGGGCGGAGCGGCCCCGAAATCGCATTCGCGCAGCGTCGGAACGTGACCGGGCTCGGCGAGCCGGGCGGCGATCTTGCGAACACCCTCGTCGCCCTCGGGCACCAGATGGAGCAGAACGAGCCGTGCCAGGAAATCCTCGAATCTGCGGTATTCGCCCAGCGACAGAACGCCGTCGAGCGGTCCTGCGGCGAGCTTGTCGCGAAACTCGTCGGGACCGGCGAAATCGTGGGTGAAGCCGCGGCCGGCAAGAACGGTGCGTCCAAACTGGACTGGCTTGAGCCCGGCCCGACATGCCGCGAAGGTCAGCGGCGCCGACAGCGACACCACCAGCTTCGCCTGCGACAACAGGATTTCGAGCCGAGCCGTCCCGGCGAGCCGGAATTGGCCCTGCTCGCTTGCCGGTAACGCATCGCGCCATGCCCCGAGACGGGCGGCCAGCGGCACGCCGGCGTGGAAGACCGCCCTTAGATCGGTATGGTCGAGAATCCCGGCGATCAGGCGCCGGCAGAGCGTTGGAGGCGCCGCTTCGGCGAGCGGCGGATCGAGCAACGAGGGCTCCTCCGGCGACCCGCCCAGCACCAGCGCCATGTCTCCCGCCGGCGGGTTGCATGCCGCGGCCAGCTCCTCGCTGGCCGGGCGGGCGGCCACGGCGGCACGAATCGGCGCGAGCCGCCGATGGGCTTCGGCGCGCACACGCTCGCGCTCGGCCAAATCGGACGGCAGGACGAGCCGGCGACACCAGTCGGGGTCGGCGAGCGCCGAGAGGTGTGCTCCCGATGGAGACCGCTCCTCGAAAAAGAGATGGCGCCCGATCGGAAACCGGTCGGTTACAAACGTCCGGATGCCTCGAACCGATGCGACCTCCAGCAGGGTGCGGCTGTGGATGGCTCGTCCGCGATCGACGACGGCGCAAAGAAAAGGACCCTTGCGGTCGAGAAGGCGATGCCAGAAATCGACCCAATCCTGCGTCGCCGCCATGCAGAGCAGCAATTCCTCCCGCCCGTCGGCGGCGCCGAGAGCCTGTGCGATCGCTTCAGCATTACTTTCCGGCGCGGGTCCGGCTTGGCGACGCCGCGACAGCAGGCAAAGCATCTCGTCGCCGGCACAGGCGAGCACGCCGATGCCGCGGTAGCGGTGCGCTTTCAGCTCGGCGAGCGACAAGCCTTGCAGGCTGCGGCGATGCGGGGCGAGGCGGTCGGCAAAGCGGCGATAGCCGTCGACGCGTTCCCACCACGCGGACCGCGATTTCTCCGCCCAGATCGGCACGTTGTTTTTGGCGGCAAAGCCATAAAGCGGCGGGAAGCGGCGCTGACTGAAATGACGGGTGTCGGCAACCAGGATCGGCGGAAAGGTCATGCCGCCGCTGCGATCTCGGCATAGAGCAGATGCCAGCGCGCGATGACATCCCGCCAAGCCGGGATTGCCCCGATCGAGGTGAAGGCGCCTTGCTGCAAATCCTCGATGCCGCGGCCGTCATCATCGAGCAGCGCCATGATCCGCGCGCCGTCGCGCCCGGGCTCGCCGCACAGCAGCAGGCCGTTGTCGCCGTCGCGGATAAAGTCCGGGCACATGCCGACAGGGGTGGCGAGGACCGGAACGGCGTTGCCGAGCGCCTCGGGCAGCGAGGCGGGGCCGCCTTCCAGGCGGCTGACGATTAAGAGCGCGTCGATGCTGGCGACGATCTGCGCCATCAGGCGGTATGGAATGCGCTCCCAATGCTCGGCGGCGAACCCTTGTTGGCGGGCCAGCGCCGCCTCGCGCCAGCGGCCCTCGCCGACCAGCACAAACGTCACCCGTTCCGGGTCGAGATGGCGCAACAGCCCCTCGAGCAGCGCCTCGCCCTTGACACCGTCGGGATGCCGCCGCGAGAACAGGCCGAGACGCAGCCGCCCGCCATGCCATCGCCGCGGGCGCTCGGGCAGCGGAAAGACTTCACGGTCCACCCCATGCGGAACGACCCGAACGTGACCGATGCCGTGCCCGGCCAGGATCGCCGCCTGTGTTTGGTTCAGGCAATGGACGATCGGCACTTCGCGGCAGCGGGCGACAACCTGGTCGAGGGCGAGCCACGGCGTCGGCTCGCGCGGATCGTGATGCACCGTCAGAAGCGAGCGCGGCAGCAGCCGCCGCTCCAGCGTCGCCCGGTGATAGTGGCGGACATTGGCCGCCCGGCTCGGGCGAAACGACCGGGTAAGGCGGGTGCCCACGGGTGCGGCGACCACGGTTCGGCGGATCAGGTCGTCGAAGATCGAGCTGTTGCGCAGCAGGCGCGTCGAAAGCACATGGTCGATGTGGAGCCCCGCCATCGGCGGCTGAGCCTAATTATGCGGCGATGCCGTGTCGAGCCGCTGCGGGCCGAGCACCCGCCGACGCGAATCGAATGAGGGCGCAACTCCGCAATCTGACCCTCGCTGGATTGCGTCGCTGTCCGCCTTCCGTCGTCGATGCGATGGCGCTGCTCCCGCCGCTGCGGCGCGCCGGCGCGCGGCTGCACGAATATCAGGGGCGGTTGCGCGCCGCAGCGCGGCTCGCCGCCGGCGACCCCAGCCGCTACGGCGCCCGCTTGGCCGAGCTCGCGGCGGCGCTCGACGGTCGCGGCCTGACATGTCCGGCGCCCCCGGCCGAACGCCCCCTGCGCGCGTTCAACCGGCGCGTCGTCATGGCGCTCTACGGCTCGGAGCCGTGGTTCGCCAACGGCTACTCGATCCGCACCCGCTGGCTGCTGCAACAGATGGCGGCGGCCGAAATCCGCTGCGTGCCGGTCACCCGCCCGAACTTTCCGCAGGACACAATCGCCGGGCGCGCCGCCTCGCCCGCCACCGAGGAGACGGTTGCGGATATTGGCTATCGCCGGCTGTCGGTCGGACCGCGCATGCTGGACGAGCCGATCAGCGACTACATCCGATCGTTCGCCGACAGCCTCGCGCAAATCTCACGGGCGACAGAGGCGAGCGTTGTCCATGCCGCCTCAAACCACGTCGTCGGGCTCGCCGCTTGTCTCGCCGCCGAGGAAACCGGGGCGCAGAGCGTCTACGAGATCCGAGGATTGTGGCACCGGAGCACCGCGACCCGCTGGCCGGGTTGGGAGAAGACCGAAAGCTTCGCCCTTCATGAAGCGCTGGAGGCGCAGGCGGCGCTGCGGGCCGACCGGGTCGTGGTGCTGAGCCGCGCGCTTGCCGACCACGTCCGCAGCTGGGGGGTGCCGGACGGCCGAATCGCGGTCGTGCCGAACGGGGTCGATCCGGCGCTGTTCAAGCCGTTGCCGCGCGAACCCATCCTGCGCGCGGTGCTCGGCGCCGGTGCCGACACGTTTCTGGTCGGCTTTGTGGGCACATTCGCCCCTTATGAAGGTCTTGACACATTGCTGCGGGCGGTGGCGCTGCTGCGCCGCAGCGGCGTCAACGCGGCGGCGGCGCTGGTCGGCGCGGGCGAGCAGGAACCGCAGTTGCGCCGGCTGGCAGCCAGGCTCGCGGTACCCGCCGCGTTTCCGGGCAGAGTACCGTTGGAGCGGGTGCCGGCCTTTCTGGCCGCCTTTGACGCCCACCCGTTTCCGCGTTGCCCGGCCGATGTGACGGCACTGGTGCCGCCGTTGAAATTGGCGGAGGCGATGGCTTGCGCGGTGCCGGTCGTGGTGACGGATTTGGCCCCGCTCACCGACATGGTCGCGCACGAACGCCGTGGGCTGGTCTGCGGTCCTGGTCCCGAAGCGCTCGCGACGGCACTCGGCCGGCTGCATGCCGAGCCCGATTTTGCCGCCGGGATGGCGGCAGCGGCGCGCGAATGGGTCGTCGAGCACCGCAGCTGGGCAAACGCGGTGGAGCGCCTCGCCGCGGTCTACGCCGCGCGGCCGGTCCCGGCGGCCGGCGTCGCCTGACCGGGCATGCCATCGCCAAAGACGGCGGCAAGCGTTGCGGTCAGCTCGGCGCCGATCGTGCTGGCGCGGTGGCGGATCGCGAGATTGTGGACGGCGGCGCGCGCCGCGCCCCATACCGCCGGGTCGGCGGCGGCGCGCAGGATCGCGGCGGTCACCTCCGACGCGGTCGCGGCGAACAGCGGATAATCCTCCCCCAACAGCCGGCGGTGCATCGGTGTCGGATTGCATATGGCGGGCAATCCGACGGCACCGTAATCGATCAGCTTGCTGGACAATTCGAGCGAGCCGTCGAGCTGCGGGGCGCGCCACGACAGCCCGACATGGCAGGAAGCGGCGAGCCGCAACGCATCGAGGCGCGGCAACCCGCCGGTCCACCTGACCCCTGGGTTGGCGAGCGCGGTGCGCATCCGCCGCGCAAACCGCGGGTAGGAATGGGGAATGAATTTGTTGCCGGCGACGTGGAGCTCCGCGCGGCAGCCGTGCCGCGCCAACAGCGCCGGCAGCGCCGCCATCTCGACGGTGTTCCAGGCCGGCGCAAATTTGCCGACATAGGCGAGCCGCAGGACTTCGCCCGGCGCCGGCGCTCGTGCCGGGGCGAGGCCGAAGGCGCGGTCGTCGGCGATCGGCGGGAGCAGCGCCGTGGCGACCCCTTCCGGGAGCGAAAACTGCTGTTTCAGACAATCGGCGATCTCCGGGGTCTGGGACAGCAGCAGCGACGCGCACCGCAATGTCCGCGCCAGATCCGCGCGCCGAAACCAGCCGCTGCCGGGCGGAAGCCGGGGAAGGTCGGTGAGATAGAAGGCAAGCCGCCCGCGAAAAACGGGGTCGGCCGCGGCCTCGCGGGCGGTTCGCCGGCCGCGCAGGATGACCCCATCGAATTTCGCCGCCGTGTCAAGCTCTGCAAGCAGCCGCACCGCTCGCCGCGCCGACAATTGCCGGCCGCCCGAGGCCGCGCCGAGCGCGAGGGGCTCGACAACCGCGATACCCGGCGCGCCGTCGATTGCGCTCAACACCTCGTCGCGCTGCCGCGGGGCCCTCAGCAGCACGGTCACGTCGCATCCGCCGCGGCTCAACATCTCGGCGACCGCCGCGAGCCAGATCGCCGGACCTTCTACGAGGTTCGGGTCAACCTCGGCGTAAAGCGCGATCCGCAGCATCATGTCTCAGCAACTCCACCGCCTCCATGACCTGGACGGCGTCGGCGAGCGTGCCGTGGGCCGCGGGGATGTCGGCGCGCACGGCCGCGACAAACGCCGCCATCTGCGCCTCGAACAGGTTCACCTGATCGCCGCCGAGCGCGGTATGGCCGGCCTCGTACCCGCCCGCCGCCCGGACCGCAAAAACGAATTGCGGCATCTCGGGCTGGATCGAGGCCATCAGGGTGCCGTTGTCGCCTTGCACTTCAAGCGTCTGGGTAAAGGCGGGGGTAACCAGGTCGGCCTGGATCACGACCGGTACACCCGAGCGGGTCCGGAACCGAGCGAGGACGAAATCCTCGGCATCAACGGTTTCGAGCCGGCCGGCGATCGACCGCCGCGGCCGCAACAGATCCTGCATCAGGATCTCGGCCTCTTCAACCGGGCCGAAGTACCAGATCGCCAGATCGAGCATGTGGACCAGCATTTCGTTGACCGCACCGCCCCCTTGGGCCGCGCGATGCTTCCACAGCGCCGCCGAGCCGCGTCCCCCGATCCGCATCGTCGCGACCGCGATCTTGCCGATGACCGGACTGGCGCCGGTTTCGCACGCTCCGGCGAGGATCGCGCGGGCTCGTTGGAACACCGGCGCGTGGCGGTAGACGTAGCCGACCATGCCGACGCGCCGCGAGTGGCGAACGAGGCGGCAGATGTCGCGGGCGTCCGCCAGGCTCTCGCACAACGGCTTTTCGCAGAAGAAGTGCTTCCCGGCCGCTGTCGCCCGCCGGATCAGCGGCGCATGGAACGGGGTCGGGACGCAGAGATCGACGGCGGCAATCGCCGGATCGGCGAAAATGTCCTCGGGGTGCTCGACGCTCGGCAGGCCTTCGGTTTCGCCGAGCGCCCGTGCCAAAGAGGGGTCCTTGTCGGCGAGCACGATTTCGATCTCGGGGCTCGAGCGCAGCCCGCCGATATGCTTGACGGCCTGCTTGCCGCAGCCGACGAGGCCGATCTTGACGCTCACCGGCCAGACTCCGATTGGTCGAGATGGCCCCTCCAGGACAGCGCCATGTTGGGTTCGCGCAGTTTCTCGGGCAGCGGCCGGATCATGCCGGGCACCCCGACCACGAGCTGGCCCGGCGGAACGTCCCTGGTCACGACGGCGCCGGCCGCGACAAAGGAGCCGCGACCGATTTTCACCCCCGGCAGCAGCACAGCCGCACCACCAATCGTCACGTCGTCTTCGATGACGCAGCCCTCGGGGCGGTAACGGTCGCGCATCCGCAGCGGATAGCGGTCGTTGAGGATGGTCACGCCGGGTCCCAGAAAAATCCGGTCGCCAAAGACGCAATGGGTCGGAATAAAGCAATTCGCCTCGATCTTGACAAAGCTGCCGATGCGGACCTGGCCTTCGATGACGGTGTTGGTTCCGACCAAGACGTGGTCGCCGATGGTGGTGTCGGCGCGGATCAACACGTGGTGGCCGGTCTCGAACCGGTCGCCGGCCGCCACGTCGCCATAGATCACCGTGCCGGAGCGGATGCGGGCATGGGCGCCGAGACAAACCGGGCCGCAACGCTCCCGGTATCTCAGCCCGACCTGCGCGCCAGGCTGAATTTCGCAGTCCTCCCCGGCGCGGAAGAATTGTTCGAACAACGTCTGTCCTTTCCCGAGCCTACTCGACGGCCGGTCGAACAGGCTGACGCCGCCGCGCCGCCCTGAAGCGCCTGCCGGCCCGGCGATCACTCGCCGCAGCAAAAAACATTTGGACCCCGGATCGACTGTCGGTGCCCCAACCGTAGCGCCAGCGCCGTGCCGCCGTAGAGCGTGAAATGATCGGGCGTGGCGTCAAGCTCTGGCCATAGCGCCCGCTGTGCTGGCGGCAGCATGTCGAGTCTTGGCCTGAATGCCCGCATGAGTCGTTTCAACATTATCGACGATATACGTGCATAAAATATAATTCGGCTGCAGCGCCGGATGATACGCCGCTTCCTTAAGCTATGCCGAAGCGCGTCCTTTAGGGGTTAGCTCCTGCGTCGGTGCGGCGGGGGTCGGGCGGGAACCATCATAATTTAGGGCACCCGCGGGGGCGCCGCGCCAGGGTTTCGATCAGCCGGACATAGGGCGGGCTTTCCTGTTCCCAGACAAGCGCCGCGGCGGCGGCATCGGCGGCGCGCCGGAAGCCGTCAAACTCTGCCGGCTGCAGCATCGCGCGGACCGCCGCGGCCAGCGCGTCGGGGTCGCTTTCGTCGAACACCTGTCCGAGCCTCCACTCGCGCACGATGCGCGCGATCTCGACCAACGGCGTCGCCGCCACCGGCAGACCTGCGCCGATCAGCTGAAACAGCCGGTTCGG
Organism: uncultured Alphaproteobacteria bacterium; assembly: GCA_963712825.1. GTDB lineage: Bacteria > Pseudomonadota > Alphaproteobacteria > ATCC43930 > CGMCC-115725 > AP-15. The sequence goes on along the minus strand of CAVQJP010000013.1, from coordinate 379,936 downwards.
CAGGCTCAGCCGGTTGTTGCGCGAGGTTCCCTGGCGGGCGATGACGCCGATATCGGCGCCGGCGATGTAGGCGGCAATCTTGTCGACCGGCTGCAACGACGGCAGATGAAAGCGGCCGGCGACGCCGTTTTCAGCGGCCCGGCGCCGCATCCGCTCGACAAAGCCCGACTGGCCCTCGGGTCCGAGTGCCGCAAGATGGATGTCGGCGGGCAGCCGGGCGAGCGCGTCTATCGCGGTTTCGACTCCCTCTCCGAGGCGCAACGTGTTCAGGTGCAGAAGCAGCCGAACGCGGTCGGGCAGCCCGAGGTCGCGCCGCAGCCGCCCGTCAGGGGGCTGCCGCCCGGCTGTCGGGCAATTCCGCAGCACGAGCGGCCGGCGCACCCCGAGACGCAGCACGATGTCGTCCGCCAACGAGTCGTTGACGGTGATCCAGCCCGCGACGCTCCGCGCGAGCGCGGTCTCACAGTCGATTTCGGCAAGCCGGACAGCGCGGGCCGCCGGCCGAGCCGGCAGTTTCTCGTCGTCGAACGGGAGCTCGACCGCGTCGAAGACGACCCGCCCGCCGCAGCGTCGGCTGACCTCGGCGGCGGCGACCAATGCCCGCTCGTCATGCGCCTGCACCACGTCGAAGGAGCTGCCGGCGAGCCGGCGCGCAACCATGCGGGCGAACCCGCCGCTGCGGCCGCGGCGCGCCCTGACCGCCATCGCGGCGCCAAGCCGGATCCCGGCGCCGCGCGGCAACGGCAGCACGTGCCGGCCGATGTCGAGCAATGTCATCAGCGATTTGGGGTGGCTCGGAACACCGGTCGCAACGACGACCGGCGCCGGCGCACCGTCTTCGGCCAAGGCGGGTGCTGCAAACCCAACCACGGTCACCGCGTGGCCGGCGGCGGTCAAGGCCGCGGCCTGCCGGGCAACCCGGGTGTTGAGGCGCAAATCCTTGTAGGCGACAATGCAGACGGACAGACCCGCTGATGGAACCGGGCACGAATTCGGGGACAGAGTTGATCCCGGGGCCGGCCCACGCGCCGGCGACATCCCGTCCGGCATCATTTTCAACCGAGGATCGCGCGCACCGCGCCGCAGACAAAATCGGATTGCTCGGCGGTCAGGTAGGGGTGCATCGGCAGGCTCAGCACTTCGTTCTTCAGCTGCTCGGTGACCGGCAGACCGCCGGGCGCCGTCGGGTAGTCGCGATAGGGCGGCTGCATATGCAATGGGCGGGGATAATAGATCTCGGTCCGGATGCCGCGCTCGGCCATTGCGCGCTTGAGCTCGTCGCGGCGTTCGGTGCGGATGGTGTACTGCGACCAGGACGACGCGGTCCCGTCGGGCACGCGCGGGACGGCAACGATCCCGTCAAGGAGGGCGGCATAGCGCTCGGCGACGCGCCGGCGCTCGGCCAGTTCCTCTTCGAAGATCGCCAGCTTTTCGATCAGCACCACGGCTTGCAGCGTGTCGAAACGGGCATTGGTGCCGACCCGCACATTGTCGTATTTGCCGTCGGCGCCGCGGCCGTGAATGCGGATCGAGCGTAGCGTCTCGGCGATCTCGGGGTCGTCGGTAAAGATCGCCCCGCCGTCGCCCCAGCAGCCGAGCGGCTTCGACGGAAAAAAGCTGGTCGCGGTGACGCCGGTCAACGCTCCGACCCGCCGATTGCCCTGAACCGCACCAAAGGATTGCGCCGCGTCGGCGACCACCTTCAATCCTTCCTCGCGGGCAACGGCGTTGACCGCGTCGTAATCGGCCGGGATGCCGAACAGATCGACCGGGATCACCACCTTCGGGGTCAGCACCCCGGCCGCGCGGACGGCTGCGATAGCCGCTCTCAGACTCTGCGGGTCGAGGTTCATCGTGACATCGTCGACATCGACAAACACCGGGCTGGCGCCGACGAGGCACACCGCCTCGGCGGTCGCGGTAAAAGTCCAGCTCGGCAGAAACACCGCATCGCCGGGTCCCACACCTGATGCCAACAGCGGCAGCCAGATCGCGACCGTCCCGCTCGAGCACGAAACCACCTCGGTCGCGCCGGTGAACGCCGCCAGCCGGCTCTCGAGGTCGCGCACCTCCGGCCCCATAATGTACTGGCCGTGGTCGACGACCCGCCGCCAGCCGGCCTCGACGCGCTCGCGCACCCGGTCGCGCTGGGTCTTGAGATCGACGAATTCGACCCGCGGGACGGCCGTCACCCGATCTGCCAACGCCGAATCTCCCTCGTAGCCGGTTTCGCGCGGCGCGACAGTGGCATAGCGCACCGCCCGGCGGCAATACCCGCGGCCATGCGTTAACCGCTCGGCGGCGGTCCATCGCTATGCATCCGCCCGAGGATCGCGTATAGCCTGCGGCCGGGGCGAGCGGCCGAGCCGCCGCGCACCGGACCGGGGTACGTCTCATGGCGACAGGGCACGAATCGAACCGCACCGCCGGCGAGCGGTTGCGCGGCGGCGCTCCCGGCCGCGGGCCGCGCTGACAGCGCCGGCGGCGCCGTTGCCGCGAGAGATCCGATCCCGGAGCGCCGGGCGGCTCTGTCAGGCGGCCGCTTGGCGCGCCCTAGCGCCGGCGTCGCTGTCGGCGCGAGGGCAACGGTGGGCGAGCCGCTGGCGAAACCCGGCGGCGGCGCTGACGCCGTGCGACGCGGTGCTGATCCAGCCGAGCGGAGTCGCCAACCGCGGGCGCGTGCTGCGGGTCGCCCGGACCTTGCTGGACCAGGGCTGGTCGGTTGCGTTCCTGACCAAGCTGTCGCCGCAGCGCCGCACCCGCCACGTCCAGATCGGCGAGGCGCTGGGCTGCCCGGTGTTCTATTTTCCCGATGCCCACGCTTTTCTCGGAGCAGCCAAGGTTAAGGTACCGGCGCTCAACTGGCCGCTGATGGTGCAATACCTGAATGCGACAATGTGGACCTATGTGCGCGCGTTGCGTCCTCGGGTAATTCACACCTTCGGCGTTGCGGCGATCGGGCTTGGACATGATTTTCGCGACCGGCTGCGCGCCCAAGGCTACGATGCGAGGTGGTGCCACGACTTTCTCGAACACACCGCCGGGCATGCGTTTGGCGACGACCGCGTTGCCGACGCCGTCGAAGACCACGAGTGGCGGCAGGTGGTGCTGGCGTTTGAGGCTGCGCATGCCGCGCATCCCGATCACGCCTTTGCGGTGTCGCCAGCACTCGCGGCGGCGGTGGCCGAGGATTATCGCCTCGATCGGCTGCCGACCGTGCTGTTGAACGCTCCGCGTCTCTCGGATTTCGACGCGGCGGCAAGGCCCACCCTGCGCGAGAAGGCCGGGGTCGCGGCCGGGGTGCCGCTGATCGTCTATGCCGGCGGCGTGACGCCGCTGCGCGGCATCGAGACGCTGGTCGCGGCGCTGGCCCGGCTGCCCGAGGCGCATCTGGCGCTGATGGCGGGGGGGCGCACTCCCTACCTGCTCTCGTTGCTCGACCGGGCGTGCGGCACCGGCTGCGGCGCCCGGCTGCACCTGCTGCCCTATGTCGCACCGCAGCGGATTTCGAGCTTTTTACGCGACGCCACGGTCGGGGTTCATCCGCTGACGCGCTACGGCAATGCCGAAGTGGCGCTGCCGAACAAATTGTTCGACTACCTGCATGCCGGGCTGCCGGTCGTCGTCAGCGACTGCCGGGCAATGGCGGAGTTTGTCCGCCGGCACCGGGTCGGCCGGATATTCGCCGCGGGCGATGCCGAAGCGCTCGCCGCGGCGCTGCGCGAAACGATCGCCGAGCACGGCATGCTGCGCGCGAACATAGCCGCTGCAAGCAAGCGCTTTTGCTGGGAACGCGAAGAACCGGCGCTGCTCGATTTCTACCGGAGCGGTGGCGAGACGCCGCGCGGCGCCGCGGCGAAATTGCCGGAGGCGGTGCTCGGGAGCAGCGGGTAAACCCGAATGCCGGCATCGCGGATGAAGTCGTGGTGGAGCGAGGTGACGCGCCGCGCGCCGATCGGCCGGCGCGGGTCGGCCCCGCCGTTGTTGGCGAAGGTCGAATTGGCCCAACGCATTTTCGGTCGGCTGAGCCGAAAGCACGAGCTGGCGGCTGCGGCCCGCGCACAGGTGCCGCCGCACATGGAACCGGCGTTCAGGCGGTATGTCGGATGGTTGATGCGGCAAGGCTACGAGTTCGGGTCGTGCGAAGAGCCGCCGTTGCGCTTTGACTGCCGCCGAATTTATCTGCGCTACGATGTCCACATCCGGGATTTGTTCGGTGCCTTTGTGCTGGCCGATCTGCACGAGCGGCTGCAAATCCCAGGCTCCTTTCAGCTGTGCTGGGAGCACACCCGGTCCGAGGCGGAAGTGTCGGACATCTTCCTGAAATTGCAGGCATTCGACGGCCGGTTCGTGCAGTTCGGGCTGCATTGCTCGCCCGAAACGAGCTGGCTGATCGCCGACCGGTTCGGCGGCCGGGCGGAGGGGCTGGACGCGTTTGTCAGCGAGGGCGGCAGCCGCGGGCTGATGGCCGGATGGCTCGCCGCGTACGAAGAAAATGGCCACGATGCGCCGGTGCTGGCCGCGGCGCGCGACCGCGCCGAGGACTGTCTTGCCGAAACCGCAGCCTCGTTCCGCCGCCATTTCGGCGCCGTCGCCACGATCTCCGGCCACGGCACGCCGCTCGCCGCCGACTACCTCGACGCCGCGCGCGCCGAGCCGCGCCTGACGGCGCTCGCCCCCTATCTGCATTCGGTCGAGTTTCTCGACGCCGGGCGAGTGCGCCGCCACGGCTTCGACTGCGAGCTGACCCGGTTCGACGGCGACCGCCGTCCGGGCCCGGTCATGATGTTCGAGAACCCGGTCGGCGACATGGCCGAGCGCTATGCCCAGCGCATCGCCGGCGGCGGCGGTTTTGTCGCGCTCTTCCACCCCGCCACCTGGGCCGGCGACCAGCTGTCGCCGTTTCTCGATGCGTTGCCGGAGGCTGGTTGAGACGAGTGCAGGCGCGGCTCTTCGCGGGCTTGCCGGGGCGTCGGCTGGCCTCGTCGCAGGGCGGCGAGCACGGCAGCACGGCCGCCGGAGGGAGTTTCGGGCTCGAAGCGCGGTTTGCCCGCTATGTCGAATGGCTGACCGCGGAAGGCTATGCCTTCAAGGCGCTCGGCTTGGACAGACCCGATCTGGCGCCGAGCGTCGTCTATCTGCGCTACGACACCGGGCCGGACGGGCTCGCGGCGGCACGGCGGCTGGCAGAGCAGCATCAGCGGCGTGGTATTCCGGGGACCTTCGCGCTCGCCTGGGGTCTGATCGCCGCCAATCCGCGTCTCGCGGCACGTTTTCTGGAGTTGCGAAAGCTTGACCCGAAATTCGTGCGGTTCGGTCTCTGTTGCGCGCCCGTTGAGAATTTCCTGCGCCGCCGCCATTTTGCCGGCGACCCGCGCAGCGAGCGCGCGTTTCTTGAATTGCCCGCCTTTGCGGCTTTTCTCGACCGGCTGACCGAAGAGCAGGTCGCCGCGATTCGCACTGGCGCGGCCGAGCGGCTGCGGGCGGAAGCCGAGGCGTTTGCCGCTGACTTCGGGACATGGCCGACAGTTGCCGGGCGCACCGGGATGTGGTCGGCCGCTTTCGCCAAGGAACGCGCCCGCCGACCGGAGCTGGCATGGCTTGACGATTTGTTTCATCCCGCCCGCTTTCTCGCCGCGCTCGATCTCGGCGATTACGGCTTTGGCCCCGAGGCCGCTTCCCTGCCCGGCGACGAGCAAATGGGCCCGCACATCATGTTCGGTGGCGGGGACCCCGAGAAGGTGCGCCGCGACCATCATCAGCGCGTCTGGAGCGGGGCCGGCTTTATCGCGATCTTTCCGCCGAAATCCTGGATGCAGGACGGTTTCGACCGGCTGGCGCCGCCGCCGCCAATGCCCGATCCGATGCCGGTCGCCGAATTGCCGAGGGCGCCGATCCTGACCAATCTCGAAGACCTGGTGCCGTTTGGGCGGCGCTGCGATCTGCTCGACAGCGGTGCGCTGGCGGCGGCGGCGCGCCGGCGGGTGGGGCCGCGGCTCGAGCCGCTGTTCCGCCGTTTTGTCGAATGGCTGACCGGTGCGGGCTATGTGTTCGCCGGCCTCGATCAAGGGCCGCCCGCGTTCGGCGAGCGCCGCGTCTACCTGCGCTACGACGTGCACATCCAGGATTTGCTGCCGGCATATGTGTTGGCCGATTTGCATGTGAAGCTGGCGATCCCCGGATCGTTTCAACTCAATTGGCGGTTCTCGCGGGCGGAACGGCAGGTCGAGCCGTTTTTTCTCAAATTTCGCGAGTTCGACCCGCGTTTTGTGCAGCCGGGCCTGCATTGCGCGCCGGCTGCGACCTGGTTTGTCGACGAGCGCTGCGGCGGCGATCTGAAGCGCGCCGAACGCCTGGCCGAGGAGCCCGGCTTTGACGACTATGCCCGCCGCCTGCTGGCGGACTATCGCCGGGACGGCGACGCCGCCGACGAGCTGCTGCATTTTCGCGCAGCAACCGACGCTCGTATGGCGTCCCTGGCCGACAGTTTCCGCGCAGCGTTCGGCGAAGTGCAGACCGTGTCCGGCCACGGCAATTTTCTTGCGGCTGGCTTCGCACGGCTGCACGCGCGGGAGCCGGCATTGGCGCCGCTTTACGACTATCTCAACGCGGTCGGCTACTTGCAGCGTTTCGGCGTCGCCCGTTTCGGTTTCGCCCGCGAGCTGACGATGTTCCCGGGCGAGGCGCGCGATCCGCCCTACGTGATTTTGGAAGGCGGCGATCAGACCCGCCGCCGCCGGGACTTCCGTCGCTGCGTCGAACAGGGGCTCGGCTTTTTGTGCCTGTTCCACCCGGCGACGCTGACCACCGACGACCTCGCCTCGATCCTCCCGCCCCGCGCCTAGGGCGTGTGTCGTCAGCTATCGCGAAACTGCCCGTAATGCGAGACCGTTTTGGGATATCGCGTAGAAGCGTCTTTCGCGCCGGAATTCCGTGGCGCGATCTGTCGTAACGCATCGACGGCCTGCAAGAATACGCGCGGCGATCCGAACGAGCGTTTAGACGCCTCGTCGTTTATTTTTTATAGGGGTTGATGATTCCGGCAACAATCTCCGCCAAGACGTCACGCACCTGATGTTCGTCGGCGCCCATCAGGACCGCGTCCTCCAGCGCCTCTTGCGCCAGCTCGCGCAGCTCGGAGAGGTTGTCGTTCAACACCTTGATCTTTTCGACGCACGAGACCGGCTCGCCTTCGGGGGTGCGCCAGATCGGAAACTCCTTCGCTTCGGCCATCGCGCTTTCCTCACCGCAACAATGCCGTCTATTTGAGACTGCCCGGAGCCGCACCCCCGCTCGGGGCCGCACCCGCCGCAGCCCCGCCCGGCGCGGATCCGGCGCCGCCTTCGCCCGGCTTTTTCTGGCCGCCCGGCTGCGAAAAGATCATCTGGCCGATCAGGTTTTCAAGGCTGACCGGCGCCTGGGTGTATTTGATCTGCCCGCCGGGTGCTATGTCCTTGTCGGAGCCGCCGGGCACCAGCGACATGTATTTGTCGCCGAGAAGGCTCGACGAGATGATCTCGGCGACGGTGTCGTCCGGCAGCTTGTATTCAGGGTTGATGTTCATCCGTACGTTGGCGAGAAAGGTTTGCGGGTCGAGATGCTCGGACACGACCGAGCCGACCTTGACGCCGCCGATGCGCACGTCGCTGCCGTCGCGGATGCCGTCGATGCTCTGGAACTGAGCGGTGACCGGATAGCCTGCGACCGCCCGCACCTGGCTCGTCGAATAGGCAAAAAACAAAAACAAGGCCGCGACGACGAGCACGACGGCGCCCATCACCGTCTCGATCAAATTGCCGCTCATCCGCCGCTGTCCCCGCTGCTGCCCAAGCCGACCCGAACCGCGATCCTGTGCCGCCGTTACTCGGGCGTCCACGGCTCGTAGTCGCCGGTTGACGGCGGCCGTCTGCCGCCGCGCAGGATCGAGCCCGGCGGATGATAGGCATAGGGGGTGCCGGTCATGTTCGGAAGATGCTCTTTCTCCCACGGGTATCGCGTGCGCGCGCCCGGCCGGGGTATTTCGTCGATCGTGTGGTGCAGCCAGGCGTGCCATTCGGGCGGCACTTTCGACCCCTCAGCCTCGCCGGCATACATGACCCAGCGTTTCTCGCGGCTCCACCGCCCGCCGCCGCGGCGCAGTTGCCGGCGGCCCTTCTCGCGGTAGTAGCGGTTGCCGAGGCTGTCGACCCCGACATATTCGCCGCGCAGCCAGGTCAATAAACGCGTCCCTAAATTCATCGCTCCATCCGTACGGCGCCACTGGCGAGCGGCCTTGTGGCGGCGGTTTATCGCATCGCTTCTGCCGTGCCGGCAAGTGCCGCGGTCCAATAATGCAATCATTAAAACGCTCGAGGAGACCAAATGTGGTGTCGGAGGGTTCACTGACCGCAAAATATATTGACACCAAAATGTCGAACCACGACATTTAAGTGTCAGGTCCGGCGCGCCCACGCCCCCTGGCCGCCTAAGGGGGAGACACCATGCTGATCGCGCGTCGCTTTACCACAGCCGGCCGAGATCCCTACGAGAAGGTTCCGTTCCGCACCGCGTCGAGCGAGATTCGCAACCCGGACGGGTCGGTCGTGTTCCAGGCCGACGGCATCGAGGTGCCGGCGGAATGGAGCCAGGTCGCCGCCGATATCCTGGCGCAGAAATACTTCCGCAAGGCCGGGGTCCCGGCGGCGCTGATGCCGGTGCCGGAAGCCGGCGTCCCGTCCTGGCTGTGGCGGCGGCAGGCCGACGAATTGGCGCTGGCGGCACTCCCGGATGACGCCCGGCTCGGCGGCGAGACCAATGCCCGCCAGGTGTTCGACCGGATGGCCGGCACCTGGACCTATTGGGGCTGGAAGGGCGGCTATTTCGACACCGAGGCAGACGCCGCCGCTTTCTACGACGAGATTCGGGTCATGCTCGCCCGCCAGGTCGGCGCGCCGAACTCGCCGCAATGGTTCAACACCGGGCTCTATTGGGCCTACGGCATCGATGGCCCGGCGCAGGGCCATTGGTATGTCGACTACCGGACCGGCGAGCTGACGATCTCGTCGAGCGCCTATGAGCACCCTCAGCCGCACGCCTGCTTTATCCAGAGCGTCGCCGACGATCTCGTCAACCAGGGGGGGATCATGGATTTGTGGGTGCGCGAGGCGCGCATCTTCAAATACGGCTCGGGCTCGGGATCGAATTTTTCGAAATTGCGCGGCGACGGCGAGCGGCTGTCGGGCGGCGGGCGTTCCTCCGGGTTGATGAGCTTTTTGCGGATCGGCGACCGTGCCGCGGGTGCGATCAAATCCGGCGGCACCACCCGCCGCGCCGCCAAGATGGTGATTGTCGACGTCGACCACCCGGACATCGAGGCCTTTGTCGACTGGAAGGTTGTCGAGGAAGAGAAGGTCGCGGCTCTCGTCGCCGGCTCCAAGCTCGCGGCCCGCCACCTGAAACGGATCATGGCGGCCTGCCATGCGCCGGAGCATGCCGCGGCCGACCGCTGCGACCCGGCGCAGAACCCCGATTTGAAACGCGAAATCCGCGCCGCCCGCCGCGCGATGATCCCCGAGAGCTGCATCCAACGAGTGATCCAACGGGCGCGCCAGGGCGAGCAGACGGTCGAGTTCCGCACCTACGACACCGATTGGGACTCGGAAGCCTATCTGACCGTCGCCGGGCAAAATTCGAACAACTCGGTGCGGCTGTCGAACGCCTTTCTCGACAGCGTCGCCGCCGACGGCGAGTGGCATTTGACCCGGCGCACCGACGGCAAGATCGCCAAGACCCTGCCGGCGCGCTCGTTGTGGGAACGGATCGGCCACGCCGCCTGGGCCTCGGCCGATCCCGGCCTGCAGTTCGACACGACGATCAACGACTGGCACACCTGCCCCGAAAGCGGCCGCATCAACGCCTCGAACCCGTGCTCGGAATACAATTTTCTCGACGACACCGCCTGCAACCTTGCCTCCCTGAACCTGATGGCGTTCCGCCGCGCGCAAGGTGGCTTCGACGCCGAGGGCTTTGCCCATGCCGTGCGGCTGTGGACGGTCGTGCTCGAAATTTCGGTCATGATGGCGCAGTTCCCATCGGCCGAGATCGCCCGCCGCTCCTATGCCTTCCGCACCTTGGGCCTCGGCTACGCCAATCTTGGAGGGCTGTTGATGGCGATGGGCATCGCCTATGACAGCGCCGAGGGGCGGGCACTTGCGGCCGCAATTACCGCGCTGCTGACCGGGGCGAGCTATGCCGCCTCGGCCGAGATGGCGGGCGACCCCGGCCTTGCGCCCTCAGGCGCCTTTCCCGGCTACGCGGTCAACCGTGAGGCGATGCTGCGCGTCATTCGCAACCATCGCCGCGCCGCGTATGGCGAGAGCGCGGGCTATGAAGCCCTGTCGATCGCACCGGTGGCGCTCGACGCGGCCAACTGCCCCGATCCGCAATTGGTCGCGGCGGCGCGCGACAGCTGGGACCGGGCGCTCGCGCTCGGCGAGCAGCACGGCTTTCGCAACGCCCAGGCGACGGTCATTGCACCGACCGGCACGATCGGTCTCGTCATGGATTGCGACACGACCGGCATAGAGCCCGATTTCGCGCTGGTCAAATTCAAAAAGCTCGCCGGCGGCGGATATTTCAAGATTATCAACCGCGCCGTCCCGCAGGCGCTCGCCGCTCTCGGCTACGACGCCGCGGCCATTGCTGCGATCGAGCGCTATGCGCTGGGCAACGGGACTCTCGCCGGCGCTCCCGCGGTCAACCACGAGAGCCTGCGCGCGCGGGGGTTTGACGACCGCGCCCTTGCCGCCGCCGAGGCCGCGCTCGCCAGCGCTTTCGACATCAAATTCGCCTTCAACAAATGGACCCTGGGCGGAAATTTCTGCGTCGAACGGCTCGGCATCGCCGCCGCCGCATTGGACGATCCCGGGTTCGACCTGCTCGCCGCCCTCGGCTTCAGCCGCGCCGATATCGACGCCGCCAACGCCTGGTGCTGCGGGGCGATGACCTTGGAGGGCGCGCCGTGCCTCGATCCGGCGCACTTGCCGGTGTTCGACTGCGCCAGCCCGTGCGGGCGCACCGGCACCCGCGCATTGTCGGCCGAAAGCCACATCCGCATGATGGCCGCGGCACAGCCCTTCATCTCGGGCGCCATCTCGAAAACCATCAACATGCCGAATTCGGCGACGGTCGCCGATTGCAAGGACGCCTATTGGCTGTCCTGGCGGCTCGGGCTGAAGGCAACCGCACTCTACCGCGACGGCTCGAAACTGTCGCAGCCCTTGGCCGCGGCCCTGTTCGGCGACGACGAGGACGCCGACGACCAGGCCGCCGAGCTCTTCGCGCAATCCCCGGCGCAGCGCGCCCCGCTCGTCGCCGAGCGCATCGTCGAACGGCTGGTCGAGCGGGTCGTCGAAAAAGTCGTGCAGCGCGGCGAGCGCCGCCGCCTCCCCAACCGGCGCAAGGGCTACACCCAAAAGGCCACGGTCGGCGGCCACAAGGTCTATCTGCGCACCGGCGAGCACGAGGACGGCAAGCTCGCCGAGGTCTTTATCGACATGCACAAGGAGGGCTCGGCGTTCCGCTCGCTGATGCACAATTTCGCGATCGCGATCTCGATGGGCCTGCAATACGGCGTGCCGCTCGAAGAGTTTGTCGAGAGCTTCACGTTCAGCCGGTTCGAGCCGTCGGGCGTCGTCGAGGGCAACGACGCGATCAAGATGGCGACCTCGATCCTCGACTACATCTTTCGCGAATTGGCGATCTCGTATCTCGGCCGCACCGATCTTGCCCATGCCGAGCCCGGCGATTTGCTGCCCGACACGGTCGGCAAGGGCGAGGCGCAGTCGAGCCTGCGCGACCCCGACGACTTTGGCCGCCCCGAAACCGCCCCCTCCGGCCCGTGGCCGGCGCGCGAGCTGGCGCTGATGCAGCGCGTCTCGAACGGCTACGTCCGCAACCGCCTGACCGTGCTCGACGGCGGCGCCGCCCAGCCCGCCGAGGCCGTCGCCGCCTTCGCCGTGGCGCCGAGCGACCCTGACGCCGCCACCCTGACCCTGCGCTGGGAGCGCATCCGCGCCGCCCGCATCAAGGGCTACGAGGGCGACAGCTGCGGCGAATGCGGCAACTTCACGCTGATCCGCAACGGCACCTGCCTCAAATGCGACACCTGCGGCGCCACCAGCGGCTGCAGTTGAGCTGCCGCCTTATTATGTGCCCGAGATTAAGAGTAGGTCTGGGCGATGATAACTCCTGTTGGTAGAGTCAGGTTTCCGAATGACGGCGACCATTTACGTGCACTCGGATGTGTGGCGTTTTGTAGCGCTTACCTCGAAGATGCTATGATAAAAATATCGAAGGATCTGACTTTTACGTTTCCAGCTCTGCGATTTCCTAAGGATCTTAAGTCGTTTCGTCTGGCTCCAAACGCTAAGGCTCTGCGGCTTGCCATTAATCAAAAAAATATCAAGTTGCTTGCAAGCGAGGAAATATATAAACTTGCAGAACATCTGCAGATCCTAAGAAACGAAGTTGATGTTTTGTTCTTTAGCTTATGTCGCCTACGTGACTACTCATCGGATGCCATTCATTATCGACTTAGCACGCGTAGGATGGGCTGAGCCTCGCGAAGCCCATCATTGCTGGGTCGCGGCGCGATGGGTTTCCCCCGGCCTCCACCGGGCTCCACCCATTCTACGGCCTCGGGTGTGAGCGCCTCACCGATCCTGCGGGCTTCGCCCGGAGCAACGCGAGACCATCACCATCGTTCAGCGCTGCGAGAGCCGGTGAATTTCTTTCTGACGCCGACGATCATCTCGGCCTATATCCGATATTATCAGCCATCCGGGGCGAGGCTATGACGGAACAATTGCTGGTGCGGTTGCCAGAGGAGCTGGTCAGACGGTTCAAGCGCGCCGTCGCCCCGCGTCGGCGCAGCAAGTTCATCGAGCAGCTGCTGGAGCAGGCGCTGCCCCTCGAGGAGACCGGCGACAGCGATCCGCTTTACCAAGCCGCGCTCGCCGTGGAACAGGACGAAGCCCTGGCGGCGGAGATGGCCGAGTGGGAAGGAGCGACCCTTGGCGACGGCCTGAGGCCGGACCCGAGCGAGCGAACGACTCGGTGACGAATGCCCAGCCGCCCTTGGCCGTATCGGTGCACCGCGGAGAAGTCTGGTGGGTTAATTTCGATCCAACCCAGGGCGGCGAGATCAGAAGGACAAGGCCCGCGGTTGTGGTAACGGCGGACGCGCTGAACCGCGCGCGGCGGACGGTTGTCGTGGTGCCCCTGCCCACCGACCCTCCGCCGCGACCGCCGGTCGTTGTCGCCACACCTTCGGCCGGAGCAAGCTCGGTCGCGATTTGCGATCAGGTCCGCGCTGTCGACAAGCGCCGCCTCTCCCACAGCGAAGGGCGGCTCTCCGCTGCCGATCTGCGAGCAATTGAGGACGGTCTGCGCCGGGTCCTCGAGCTTTGAGGATCAAACCCGAGCGGCGTGTAGGCGCGTTGCGGCGCGCTTGAGGCCGCTCTGCAGTTATCCGCCAAACTGGGAATCCGTTGTGCGCTGCCGCCGTCGGTTATGCCGCGCGGGCTACGTCGACGACAAGGCGCAGGCCGAGGGCGGCGAGGGCGGCTTCGACGTGCTCCATGCGCGAGGCGTGGCGCAGGTCGAGGACGCGGTTGACCTGCGGCAGATGCCAGCGCAGCCGGCGGGCGAGCTCGGCGCGGCCGACGCCTTGCGCGCGCATTGCGTCGTAAAGGGCTGCTTTGGCCATTCCCAACGCGGACAGCGGCACAAGCGCCTCTCCGGGGGCCGGCGCGGAGGATGAGGGCAGCGGCTCTTTTGCCGCGATAACATCCCGAGCGCCGATGCGAGCGCATCCTCGGCCCGCAACAGCGCTTCCTCCCGCGTGTCGCCTTCGGTGACCGCTTCGGGAACATCGCGGAACGTCACGGTAAAACCGGCGTCCGGATCGGGGATCAACGTCGCAGCATACGCGCGCATTCCGACCTCAATCGATGCAGGGCTGCTTCTTGATCGCAGCGACGGTGCCTCGTTTCATTTCCTTGCGACTGCCGTGCATTGACAGGATCGTCCCGCAGCCAGGCAACGTCACCCATGTGACCTCCTATTGCCGGCTCGCAAGTTGCGCCCTGGCGTTACAGTCGATCGGTTGAATTCTGCGCTGGTCACCAAAAGAACATATGTGCTCACCTGAGCGGAGCGAAACCCCAGTGGGTTGCGCGCAATTCAGGGGGTGGGACGGCGACGACGCAATAGTGCGGCCGGAGGTCAGGACATCTCGGCGGCGGCGACCTCGCGGCCGCGCCCGCCCTCGATCATCGCCTCGGCGAGGCCGGGCTCGCGGTCGAGCGCCAAGCGGTAGAGGGCGCGCACCGCAGCGACGATCTCGCCGTTGCGCCCCAACAGCGCGTCGCCCAGCTCGACGATGCGCAGATTGGGCCAGGCCCGCGGCCGCGAGCGGATGACCTGGCCGACGACGTCGCGCGCCGGTCGGGCGGGGTCGTGCTGCGCCAGCAACAGGATCGCAGCGGCGGTCGAACGCGACACCCCGGCGTGGCAGTGCACCAGCAGATGCGTCTCGCCCGGCTCGTCACCGGCCTGGCGCGGCATCTCGATCAGGTTGCGGCCAAAGGCGAGCAGCAGCTCGACATCGCAGCGCTCGGGCGTGATCCATCCCGGCTCGGGCTCGATCACGTCGTGGAAATTCAGCTTGAGCCGCCGGCCGAGCGCGAAATCGCGCAGCGCCTCGGGTTCGGGCCAGCCGGGATCGAGGATCGACAGGACGTGGGTGACCCCGATCGCGCAATGCCCGGCGATCTCGTCAAGCCCGCAGATCGTCACCCGTAACGGCTTCGGCGCAGCACTGGTCACGCCTCTCTCCTTTGCAACATGCTCCCGAGGTAGGGCTGCCACACGCTTGTGGCAGATCTGTGGTCTGTGCTTTCGCCCTTCCCCGCCCATATCGAGCGTGCCGGAAAATTCGATGGCAGCGCGGCAAGACAAAGAAATCCGCAATAAGTCGGCGTCATAAGAACAGCAACCCGTCGGCCGACCAAGCGAAAAGACCCCGCACCCGCCGGTGGGGCCGCACGGCGACGCCCGGAAAGTCGCCTGACACGAGGCATCTCCGATGTTCTCCCCAATCCTTCAACCTATCCGCTCCCGTCTGCGGCGCGCGCGACGGCACCCGAACCCTGCGACGACACGCCTGTCGGCTCTGACCGGTGCGGCGGTGCTGATCGCCGTCGCGACGCTGGCGCCGACCCCGAGCGCCGCTGCGGATCCGGCCGGGTTTATCGCGGCACTCGGGACCCGCCTGCAATCGGTCGTCCGCGACGTCCCGGCGGAGCAGCGGCCCGCTGAATTCCGCCAGCTCTTCACCGAGGATTTCGACGTGCCGCTGATCGCCCGTTTTGTCTTTGGCCGCTACTGGCGCGCGGCCGCGCCGGCGCAGCGTCAGGAGCTGACCGAGACCTTTCAGGATTACCTGATCGCCCGCTACAGCGACCGGCTGTCGGCGTATGCGGACAGCGGGCGGACCCCAGTCGTGACCGGCTGCCGCCCGGTCGATGGCGGCGTCCTCGTCAACAGCGAGGTCGTTCTCGGCCGCAGTCCGACCCAGGGCGGACGCGGCGTGGCGTTGCCCCCGCTGACGGTCGGCTGGCGGCTGGTCGAGGAGGACGGCGGCTATAAGATCGCCGACGTCGTCGTCGACGGGGTCAGCATGGCGATCACCCAGCGCGCGGAATTCGCCGACGAAATCCAGCGCGAGGGCGGCCAGTTGCCGGCGCTTGTCGCGATATTGCGCGAGCAAACCGGCGGCACCGGCCGTTAAACCCGCCGGCTTAGCCGGCGGCGGCGGCGAGCGCCGGGGCCGGTCGGGTAATGCGCAACACCAGCAGCGACGCCAAGAGACAGGCAAGACCGCTGGTCATGAATGCGAGCAGATAGTCGCCGGTCAGCGTGCGCACGGTGCCTGCTCCGAAGGCGGCAACGGCGCCGCCGACCTGGTGGCCGGCAAAAATCCACGACACGATGACCGGCGTGTCGCGGCGGCCGAACACTTCGTTGACCAGTGCAAAGGTGGCGGGGCCGGTCGCGACCCAGTCGAGCCCGTAAAAGACCGCGAAAACCGACAGGCTGACCGTGTCGAACAGGGTGAAAGGCACCACGATCAGCGACAATCCGCGCAGCCCGTAATACCAGAACAGCAGCAGCCGCGGGTTGAAGCGGTCGCACATCCAGCCTGACAGCGTTGCGCCGACCAGACTGAACACACCGAGTGCCGCCAGGACGTCGGCGCCGCCGATCTCCGAGATGCCGTGGTCGGCGCAATAGGCGATCAGATGGGTGTTGATCAACCCGTTGGTCGACAGCCCGCAGACCGCAAAGCTGCCGGTCAGCAGCCGGAAATCCGTCGAATGCGACGCTCGCGACAAGGTGCCGAGCGCCACCGAAAACGGGTTGCCGCCATGCCGGACCGGTCGCGTTTTACGACGACCGATTTTACGACGGCCGGGTTTTACGACGGCCGGGTTTTACGACGGCCGGCGCTCGGCGCGTTCGGCGAGCCGCGCCTCGATCGCGTCCCAGATTTTGGGGGCGATGTCGACGCCGTCGAGCCGGGCGATCTCCTGAATGCCGGTCGGCGAGGTGACGTTGATCTCGGTCATGTAGTCGCCGATCACGTCGATGCCGACAAAGACCAGCCCTTGTGCCCGCAAAGTCGGCCCGATCGCAGCGCAGATGTCGCGCTCGCGCGGCGTCAGCTCGGTCTTGACCGCGCGGCCGCCGACATGGAGGTTGGCGCGCGCCTCGCCCTCGGGGGGCACCCGCAGCACGCCGCCCGCTGCTTCGCCGTCGACCAGGATGATGCGTTTGTCGCCCTGCCTGATTTCCGGCAGGTAGCGCTGCACCATGACCGGCTCGCGCTGGACCGACTCGTACATCTCCAGAAGTGCCGTCAGGTTCTCGTCGCCCGCCCGCAAGCGGAACACGCCGGCGCCGCCATTTCCGAACAGCGGCTTCAGGATGATGTCGCCATGCTCCTGCCAAAAGGCGCGGATCTCGTCGCGGTCGCGGGTCAGAAGGGTCGGCGGCATCAGCTCCCGGAAGCGCAGCACAAAGAGCTTTTCCGGGGCGTTGCGCACCGCGGCCGGGTCGTTGACGACAAGCGGCCCGTCCTGCGGCAACAGCTCCAGCAGGTGCGTCGCGGTGATGTAGGCCATGTCGAAAGGCGGGTCCTGACGCATCAGCACGACATCGACCCCGGCGAGATCGAGCTCTTCGGCCGCGCCAAAACGGTGATGGCTGCCGGGCCGCCGGAATACCTCGAGCGGGCGGCCGCGGGCATAAAGCCGCCCGTCGCGCAGGGTCAGGGCGTCGGGCAGGTAATGAAACAGCGCGTGACCGCGCGCCTGCGCCTCCAGCGCCAGGGCAAAGGTCGAGTCCGCGTCGATGTTGATCGTGTCAATCGGATCCATCTGGATCGCGACGGCGAGACCCATGGCTGCCCTCCCGAATACGACGCCGCGTTTATAGCTGGCGTCGCGCGACGCCGCCCCAGGTTCAGTTCAGCTGGCCGCGCAGCTGCTGGAGGATCGCGGCGGCCTGATGCCGCGCCATGCCGTCGGGGGCGCGCACGACGTATTGCTCGAAGGCGGCGGCGGCGGCACGGATGTTGCCGAGGTGGCGGTGCAATATCCCGGCCTCGCGCCATAAATCGAACAGATCGGGGGCCAGCATCAGCATCGTCTCGACCACCTTGACCGCGCGCTCGTGGCGCTGCTGCTGGATCAGCCGCGATTTGAGGTTGTTCTGGAGGCGCAGCAGCACGTCGCGGTCCGAGACCGGCGCGTAGTATTCGGGCGCGAGCTCGCTGTCGGCGCCGACCACCGCCTTCAACAGCTCGCGCAATTCTGCAGCACCGCAGATCTGGCCGGCGTGGAACGGGTCGACGATCAGCCGCTCCGCCTGTTCCGACAACCGGATCAGAAAATGTCCGGGAAAGGCGAGGCCCGCCGCTTCCCAGCCCTGGGCGCGGGCGGCGTCGATAAACAAGATGCCGAGCACGACCGGCAGCCCTTTGCGGCGGTCGACGACACGCATCAGATTCGCGTTCTGCAGGTCGTCGTAGGTCAGCTCGTCGCCAGAATAGCCGTTTTTCAAGAGGATGATTTCGTTGAGCGCGCGGGCGCGATCGGCAAGGCCGCCGCCGGCGCCGGGATGGCGGGCGACGTCGCGGGCGATCAGCTCCAAATGCTCGCGGTAGCGGGCGAAATCGACGCGCTGACGCTCGAACGACGCCAGCGCCAGCGCCGCCTCCGCGATCGGCAATAGCCGCCCGTCCGAGGCGCCGAGCTCGCGCAAAAAGCGCGTGCAGTCCTCGGGGTCGGAGCTTGCGGGCGGCTCGATCATGGTGCTCTCGCCTCTTCTCGCCTCGCGCCGACAATATTTTTTTCGGGCGCTTGCTGTCCATCGCAAAGGCCCGGCGGGGGCGGCGGCTGGTGCCCAGTCTTGCCGACGGCGAGAGCGGAGGGTTGCCGGGGCCGGCCTCGCGGGTTTAGAGGCTAGGGACGCCTGTGCTCGCGGAGGATCGCGTCCGATGCCGTTCAGCAAGCCCCATCTCGAATTTCACCGGGTCGACATGCAATCAGGCTGGGAGACGCCACCCGGCTATCCGGCCGGCATCGAGCAGAAGATCCTGGCGGGCTCGCTCGACGAGGTGCAGCGCCGCGGCAGCCGCACGCGTCTGCTGCGCTTTGCACCCGGCGTCTTTACCACCGCACCGTTTGTCCACGACCACTGGGAGGAGGTCTACTTGGTCGCGGGCGACCTGACCGTCGGCAACGACGCGCAGGGCGCGGGCGGCGAGAATTTTCCGGCCGGAACCTATGCCTGCCGCCCGCCCGGCGCGGTGCACGGCCCGTTCAAGTCGCAGGGCGGCTGCCTCCTCTACGAGATCCACTACTACGCCGGGTAGCTGGGGCCGAGCCTCCGGCCGCGTTTGATCCGTCGGGCTTTCGCAGCGGATGCGGTGATCGCGGTCAGCCAGGACCGCCCGCGAGCGGCGCCTCCTCGCCGAGGACGGGCGGCGACAGGTCGAGCAGACCGGCGGCGCGCAATTCCTCCGCCGCAGGCAGGTCGCCCAGCACGTCGAGGCCGAAATGCACCAAAAAGCCCTTGGTCGTCACCCACAGCAGCGGCCGGCCGGGGGTCATGCGCCGGCCTTTGGGGCGCACCCAGCCTGCCTCCATCAGGGTGTCGAGCGTGCCTTTGCCGAGGCTGACCCCGCGGATCTCCTCGATCTCGGCGCGGGTGACAGGCTGGTGATAGGCGATCACCGCCAAAGTTTCGACCGCGGCGCGCGACAATTTGCGGGCGACCGGGCGCTCGATCCGCAAATGCGGGGCGAGATCGGGCGCGGTGCGAAACGTCCAGCCGCCAGCCAGCCGCACCAGGTTGACGCCGCGCCCGTCATAGCTCGCGGCGAGGTCGCGCAGCACTCCGGCGACGTCGGCGGCGTCGCCAAGGCGTTGCCCCAGCGCCTGCTCCGACAACGGCTCGCCCGCTGCAAACAACAGCGCCTCGGCGAGCCGCAGATGCTGCGCGTGGCCGCTCACCCGACGGCCGCCTCGCGAACCCGGCGCAATGCCGACCGGCTGCGCAGCCAGATCGGGCCAAAGGCGCGGTCCTGACGCAACTCGATACGGCCGTCGCGGGCGAGCTCAAGCGCGGCGGCAAAGGTCGAAGCAAGCGCCGAACGCCGCATCCGGTCGCCGCGCTGCCCCTCCGGCAGAAAGCGCACCAAGGCTCGCCAGTCCGGGACATGACCGAGAAAGCCGGCAAACCGCTGCAGCGCGTCATCCATCGAGTAGAACGCGGATGGCTCGATCGCCAGCACCGCGGTTGTCGTGCGGCGGCGGCCGTCGCCATAGGCGCGCAGCAGGTCGTAAAGCTCGAGCCGCCACACCGGCACCGGGACCGTCGCCAGGCCCTCGGGCATGCCGCGCAGGAAGAAGTCCTCGCCGAGCCTTGGGCGCGCCATCAGCCGGCGGCCGGCGGTCTGCATCGCCTCGAGCAGCTTCAGCCGATGCCCGAGCGCCGCGGCGATTTCCTCGGCTTCGGGCTCGTCGTCTTCGCGCGGCTGCGGCAGCAGCAGGCGGGACTTCAAATAAGCAAGCCACGCCGCCATGACCAGATAGTCGGCGGCGATCTCGATCTTGACCTGCCGCTGCGCCGAGATGAACCCTAGATACTGGTCGGCAAGCGCCAGGATCGAAATTTTCGACAAATCGACCTTCTGCTCGCGCGCCAAAGACAGCAGGAGGTCGATCGGCCCTTCATAGCCGTCAAGGTCGAGCACCAGCTGCTCGGTTATTGCTGGGGGCAGCCCCTCACCCCCTCCCCCGCCCCGCATGCGGGTCGGGGGAAGGACTTGCGGAACTGGAGACGGATAGGCGGGCGAACGGCCTCCACCGGACTCTTCGGTCATCCGGCTTGCCCGGTGATCCGCAGCACGAATTCGATCAGCGCCTGCATCGGCACCCCGATCACATAGGCGAGGATGTTGAGGTCGACGCCGATCTGCCGGCCGACCCAGGGCAGCACGAACAGCAGCAGCAGCAGGATCGGCATGCCGTAGGGTTCGAGCCGGGCGAGCGGATAGGCGAGGGGCCGCGGCAAGAGGCCGACCGCAACCCGGCCGCCGTCGAGCGGCGGCAACGGCAGCATGTTGAAGACGCACAACGCA
The DNA here is from genome assembly GCA_963712825.1 of uncultured Alphaproteobacteria bacterium. Lineage (GTDB taxonomy): Bacteria > Pseudomonadota > Alphaproteobacteria > ATCC43930 > CGMCC-115725 > AP-15. Next base: position 359,187 of record CAVQJP010000013.1, on the reverse strand, counting down.
GCGTTGATTTCCAACGAATGAATTAGGTTCGCAGCGATCCACTCGGCCGGGCTCGGCGGCAGCAGGACGACCCCGTAAAACAAGAGCGACGAGGCGACCGCCAGCAGCACGTTGGTTCCGGGGCCGGCCAACGCCACCCACACCATGTCGCGCCGCGGGTCCCCCAGCCGGTTGAAGTTGACCGGCACCGGCTTCGCATAGCCGAACAGAAAGCGACCGCCCGAACCCAGCAGCAGCAATGCCGGCAGGATCACGGTGCCGAACGGGTCGATGTGGTTGAACGGGTTCAAGGTGAGGCGGCGCGCCCGCAGCGCGGTGTCGTCGCCAAAGCGCAGCGCGACAAAGCCATGCGCCGCCTCGTGAAAGGTCACCGCGATCACGACCGGCAACACCCAGGTGCTGGCCTGGTAGATCGTCGCCGCCCACGACGCGGTGTTCATGCCGGCACCCCGGCCATCAGCGCGTCAAAGCGGCGTTCAACCTCGGCCCGGTCGAACCCGCCCGGTGCCGAGCGCAACGCCTCGCCGCGGGCGAGCCGCGCTTTGGCCGCAGCCGTCAGCGGCGCCGCCGCGGCGGCGATCTCTTCCATCTCACCGCGGTCGCTGTTGCAATGCAGCACCAGGTCGCAACCGGCGGCAAGCGCCCGCCGCACGCGGTCGCCGAGCCCGCCCCCGAGCGCGCGCATCGACAAATCGTCCGAGATCAGCACGCCGTCAAAGCCGATCTCGCCGCGGACGACCTCGCCGATCACGGCCGCGGACAAGGTCGCCGGTGCCCCGGGGTCGAGGGCGCGATAGACGATGTGCGCGGTCATCGCCCACGGCATCGCCGCCAATGAGCGGAACGGCGCGAAGTCGAGGCGCGAGAGTTCGTCGTGACCGGTCTCGACCACCGGGCAGGCATAGTGGCTGTCGACACGGGCGCGCCCGTGGCCGGGGATGTGCTTGAGGACCGGCAGCACGCCGCCTTCGAGCAGGCCGTCGCACACCGCCCCGGCGAGGCGGGCGACGCGTCCGGCGTCACCGCCATAGGCGCGGTCGCCAATCACCCGGTCGGCGCCGGCGACCGGCAGGTCGAGCACCGGCAGGCAGTCGACGGTAATGCCGAGCCGAGCCAGGTCATCGGCGATCAGCCGGGCGCCAAGGCGCGCCGCCTCCTCGGCGAGCGGGTCGGGCAATGCCGCGATCTGCGCCGCCGCCGGGTAGGCGCGCCATTGCGGTGGGCGCAGCCGGGCAACCCGGCCACCTTCCTGGTCGATCAAAACCGGCGCGTCGGCGCGATCGACGCTGTCGCGCAACGCCTCGACCAGCCGGCGCACTTGCCCGGGTGCTGAACAATTGCGCCGGAACAGGATAAAGCCCGCCGGATCGGCCGCCGCGAAAAAGCGGCGCTCGCCAGCCCCCAATTCCTCGCCGGCGCAGCCCAGGACGACCGCGCGCGGCCCACCGGCGGCCCCGCCACCGGTCCCGCCATTAGATCGGGCGTCTAGCGGCACGATGATGCTCTCCTCAACCCTGCCGATCCCCGCTCCGAGGACCCGATATCGCCACGGGCAACTGGAAGATGGCTTGCCGCCGCACGCGCGGCAATGACCGCTCTCAGAACGAGAACGGTCCCGCGGCGCGCGGCAGAGCCGGGCTCAGCGGATGATGACGCAGGCGAGGTGCCGCTGGCGCAATTCGCCGCAAATCCGGTCTGCGATTGACGGGTCCGCCACCGGCGCGGTCTGGATGCGGTAATAGACGCCCTTGTCGCCGAGATCGGCGCGGATCGGTGCGCTCGACAGCTTGCCGAGCAGATCGGCATTGTTGTGCTTGAGCCGATCCCACGTCCCGCGGGCCTCGCTCTCGCTGCGCACGGCACCGAGCTGGAGCCGCACCCCGCCCGACCTCGCCGATGCCGTCCGCAGCGCGGACGATCTGGGCGAAATCTCCGCTGGCGCAATACCTAATTCCCGCGCCGCTGCGGCGGCGGCCGGGCTCAGCGCCGGCCGAACCGGCGCGGCCTGGATCGGTGCTGACCGGATCGGCGGCGACGCAGCCGCGACGGGTGGCGGTGCTGCTGCCACGACAGGTGCGGCGGGAGTTGCCGGCGGTGCCGGAGGCGTCGTCGCGACCGCGGTCGCGGCTTGCGTTTGGGGTGGCGCGGGCGCCGGAGCCGGTGGGGGCGGAGGCGCCGGCCGGGCCATCGGCTCTTCCGGGGGCGGCAGCAAATGCTCGATCTGCGGGCGCTGCTGGCCGTAGATCAGCATGTCGCGGTCGGGAATCTGCATGCCGCCCGGGTTGTCCGGCTTGACCTTTATCGGCCGGGTGTCGGCGCGGATCAGCGGGATGTCGGCGCCGTCGGCAGCACCACCCGAATGGTGCATGCCCGCCTTGTAGGCAAACCACAAGCCGCCGGCGAAAACGCCCATGACGGCCAAAGCCACGGCAATACGCAGCAAGCGTCGCGGCCGGGGCTGGGTATCCTCGTCGCGCCGATCGGCGTAGAGCTCGGTCCCTTCCTCGGGGTCGACCTGCCCGAGATTGTAGGCCATGGTCACATCTCCTCGACCGGCTCGACGCCGATGACGGCAAGACCGGAGGCGATGACGATTGCGACGCCGCGTACGAGGGCGAGCCGTGCGCGGGTCAGCGCCGGGTCGGAGGCAAGAATAAACCGCAAGGTGGCTTCGTCACGACCCTTGTTCCACAGCATGTGGAACTGAGCCGCGACCTCCTGCAAATAGAAGGCGATACGGTGCGGCTCGTGCGCCTCGGCGGCGCCTTCGACCAGCCGCGGCCACTGCGCCAGCTGGCGAATCAGCGCCAATTCCGCCGGGTCGGCCAGCCGGTCGAGCGCCGCTTCGGCAAGCGCCGCGTCGGCGAGGTCGTCGCCGGCAAACGCCTCAATCGCGTGGCGCATGACCGAGGCGGCGCGGGCATGCGCGTACTGCACGTAAAAGACCGGGTTGTCCTTCGACTGCTCGGTGACCTTGGCAAAGTCGAAATCGAGCGCCTGGTCGTTGCGCCGCGTCAGCATCATAAAGCGGAAGACGTCCTTGCCGACCTCGTCGACGACCTCGCTCAGGGTGACGAACGTGCCGGCCCGCTTCGACATGCGCACCGGCGCGCCCAGGTCCAAAAGGTTGACCAACTGGCAGATTTTGACGTCGAGCGTCGCGGCACCGTCGGTCACCGCGCGGACCGCGGCCTGCATGCGCTTGACATAGCCGCCGTGGTCGGCACCCCAGACATCGATCAAATTGGCAAAGCCGCGGCGGAACTTGTCGCGATGATAGGCGATGTCGGCGGCGAAATAGGTCCACGAGCCGTCCGATTTTTTGAGCGGCCGGTCAACGTCGTCGCCGAATTGGGTGGCGCGAAACAGGGTCTGCGCCCGCGGCTCCCAGTCGTCGGGAGTCTTGCCTTTGGGCGGCTCCAACACGCCGGTATAGATCAGCCCGCGCTCGTCGAGGGCGGCGAGACACTCGTCGATCGCCCTGGCCTCGACCAGCCGGCGCTCCGACGCGAACCGGTCGTGGCGCACGCCGAGCAACGCCAGATCCGCGCGGATCAGCGCCATCATCTCGGCTACCGCGAAATCGCGAACCGGTCCGAGCCACTCGCTTTCCGGCCGCCCGAGCCATTTCGCGCCGTGGCGCGCGGCCAAGAGCCGCCCGGTCTCGACCAGGTAGTCGCCGGGATAGAGGCCGTCGGGGATCGCGCCGATGTCCTCGCCCAGCGCCTCGCGATAGCGCAGATAGAGCGAGCGGGCGAGGATGTCGACCTGGGCCCCGGCGTCATTGATGTAATATTCGCGCGCGACCGCGAAGCCGGCCTTGGCGAGCAGTGCGGCGAGCGCGTCGCCGACGACGGCGCCGCGGCCATGGCCGACATGCATCGGCCCGGTGGGGTTGGCCGAGACATACTCGATATTGACGCGCTCGCCGGCCCCGATCGTGGAATCGCCAAAGCTCGCGCCGGCGGCCAACACGGCGCGCAGCTGCGCATGCCAGACCTCGGGCGCGAGCCGGATGTTCAAAAAGCCCGGTCGCGCGGCGGCGACGGCAAGACCACCGCCGCGGTAGTCGCCGCTCACCAGATTGCGCGCGGCCATTGCCGGCGCGATGCGCTCGGCCAGCGCCATCGGGTTTTGCTTGACCGCACCCGCCAGCACCATTGCCGCATTGGTGGCGAGGTCGCCATGCGCTGGGTCGCGTGGCGGCTCGACGGCAACCCGCGCCAGATCGAGGCCATCAGGCAGCTCCCCCTGCACGACCATGTCGCCGATCGCGGCCAGCACCAGTGCGCGCACATCGCGGAAAATGTTGGTCATTTCGATTGTCTTGCACACCCGCTCGGATTTGGACGGCGCTTCTGAGCCGGGCGCCGACACGGCCGGACTCCGCCCCTCGATATATAGTCCCAGTTTCGGCGGAGCCTGCCTCCAAATCCGCCGGGCAAGACTTCGAAAGCGGCCAGTGCTCGGCCGCCGTCGCGGCGGAACGCGCGTGGCGGCGAGCGCGTATGTGATCAAGCCAGATGCCGTCATCCTCGCCGCAACCCAATTTGTTCGCCGCCGGCGGTGCAGCGGCGCTGTCGTTACGCTTTTGGCTGCTGCTGCCGCTGGTCGGGATCGGCGGCGGCTTGGGCGGCGGGGTGCTGCTGCTGCTGCTGCACGCAACACAGCATCTCGCCTGGGCCTACCGGTCGGGCACGTTTCTCGGGGCGGTGCAGCAGACCAGCGCCGTGCACCGGGTGGCGGTGCTCGCCGCCGCCGGGCTCGTCGTCGGGGTCTATCGCTGGCTGACGGCATCCGGCCCCGGCGGCCATGGCGGCGAATTGGCCGAGGCGATCTGGTTTCGCTCGGGCCGCGTGCCGCCGTTGTCGACGACTGTCCGCTCGGTGCTGTCGATCGTCGTCGTCGGCTTGGGCGCATCGCTCGGCCGCGAGGCGGCACCCAAGCAGTTCGGCGCCGCGGTTGCGAGCGCGCTCGCCGGCTGGGTGGGCTTGTCGCCGCCGGAGCGCCGGCTGCTCGCCGCCTGCGGTGCCGGGGCCGGCATCGCCGCGGTCTACAACGTCCCGCTCGGCGGCGGGCTGTTTGCGCTTGAAGTGTTGCTCGGGGTGCTGGCGCTGCCCTTTGTCTTGCCGGCGATCACCGCGTCGGTGATCGGAACCGGGGTGTCCTGGCTGTTGCTGCCTGATGTGCCGACGTTTTCGGTTCCGTCCTACGGCATTTCGACCGCCGCCACAGTCTGGGCGGTGCTGGCAGGGCCAGTGCTGGGCCTCGCCGCTGCCGGCTACATCCGGCTGATCGCCTGGGCGGACGCCCGCAAGCCCGCGGGCTGGCTGCGGCTGGTCGCCCCGGTCGCCGTCTTTCTGAACCTGGGCGTGGTCGCGATCGTCTTGCCGCAGCTGCTCGGCAACGGCAAGAACGTCGTTCAGCAGGCGTTTCTCGGGCACGTCGCGCTGCCGCTGCTGCTGGTGCTGACGGCCCTGAAGCCGGTGGCCACCGCCGCCTGTCTCGGCAGCGGGGCGCCCGGCGGGCTGTTTATGCCGACCTTGTCGTTTGGCGCTCTGCTCGGCGGCGTCCTCGGCGCGCTGTGGGCGAGCCTGTGGCCGGGCGCCCCGGTCGGCAGCTATGCGATCGTTGCCGCCGGCGCGATGTTGGCGGCCTCGACCGCGGGGCCGCTCTCGGCGCTCGTCCTGATCGCCGAGCTGATGCATCGGGTCGACACCTTGATGGTGCCGCTGATGCTGGCGGTCGGCGGCGCGGTGCTGGTGGCGCGTCTGGTCGAGCCGCGGTCGATCTACTCCGCCCGCATCCACAGCGGAAAAGCGCTGGCGAGAGAGCGGACCCCGCTCCGGACAACCGGGTTCGACGACCTCGTTTCGGACCGCTACCGCGTCGTTTCGGCCGCCGCACCCCTGGTCGAGCTGCTTGGCGACATTATCCGCTGCGGCATCGACAGCGCGCCGGCGGTGTTTGTCGTCGACGAAGCCGGCCGGCTCGCGGGTGTCATCTCGCCCGAGCAGTTGTCGCGCCGCGCCGAGAGCCCGTTGCTGCTCGAAACCGCGACCGCGGGCGACCTCGCCAAACCGGTGACGCCGGTGCCCTCGACGGCCGACCGGGCGGCAATTCTCGCCCGTCTCGACGGCGGAAACGACGCCGCGCTCCCGGTCGTCGATGCGGCGAGCGGGCGGCCGGTCGGCGTCGCCAAAAGAGGCGGCCGCTGACCGGCGCCATCGGCTTGCGCGCGGTGTGCCGATCCGACTATCTATTCGCGCGCATTTAGCGCTGGGGGAGTGCCGTGCCGAAATTGATCGCCGTTTGTGCGCTGGCCAGCCTTGGGCTCGCGGCTGCCGGATGCGTCAGCCCGCAACAGCAGGTGTCGCAAAAGGAGGACCTGCTCGCCGCCGCCGGGTTTCAGGTCCGGCCGGCGGATTCGCCGCATCGCGTCGCCGCACTGAAACTGCTGCCGCCCAACAAGTTCGTCGAGAAGATCCGCGACGGCAACCCGATCTATCTTTATGCCGACCCGCTCGACTGCAACTGCCTCTACTTCGGGACCCAGCAGAACTGGGACGCGTACAAGCAGGAGATGTTTGCTAAGCAAATCGCCGACGAGCAGCAGATGACGGCCGTCATGAACCAGGACAACTGGGATTGGGGCCCGTGGGGCTGGCCATAAGCAACGCGAGCTAATCCCGCTTCTGTCCGGTTAGGCGAAGTCGCTGGTTCCCAAACAGCTTCGGCATGACCCCGCGTCATTGCCGCCGTTTACCGGGGTCGCGGTTTGATGGCTTCGCATGCCCGCTCCTCGCGGACTTCGCAAAACTCGGCGGCGTTGGCGAGCAGCGAACGGGTCTCGTCGCCGGCGGGAAAGGCCGTCACAACCTCCGGCACGCAGCTCGAGCGAAACGGCTCGAGCAGCGAGGCGATCTCGACCGTGTGCAACCCGACGCTCCAGTCGAAATACGACCGCGCCAGCACCGAGAGCATGCTGCAGGCTGCGTTGCCGCCTTCCTTCACCGCATCCTCGCTCGGCGCCGCTCGGATCAGCCTGACGATCGATACCGGTTCGGCCACGGCGCGCGCCGGCTCCGGCCGCGCCATGCTGTTGGGGAGGTCGCGCCGGTCGAGCTCGACAAACGACTTCACCAGCGCGCGCAATACGGCGCACCCGGCGCTGTCGCAGTCGGCGAGCCGGGGATCCTGCGGCAGCCTTTCCCATTCCTTGGCGGTGACCGATCCATCGAGCAGCGGAATGTCCGAAGCGGCGAGGGCGGTTGCCGAGGACAGCGCGATCACGATCGCCGGCAGGCTCTTTGCGAGATCAGCGAACCGGACCATTTCCCGGCGCCCTGTAGAATTTGTAATACATCGGCCTGACGCCGGGTATCGGTTGATAGGCAAACCTCAGCGCCCAGCCCGGACGATAATTCATTTCGGTCGTGCCGGCGACCTGCTCAAGTCCACCGGCTGTGTCATAGCCTTGCCTGTCGGCAGGTGTCGCGCCCGCTTTCGGCATCGTCTTCGGCGTGTAGAAGTGGGTGCAGCCCTCGGTCGGGTCCGGCACCCGGCCGCCCAGAATGTCCGCCCCGAGCGCAATCAGGAACCGAGCGGGGTGCGGCTGGCTTCTGGAGTAGCCGCCCCACACCGCACGCACGCTTTGCGTATGATTTCGGAGCATGCGATTGACAACCGTCCAGCCGACGCTCTCTTGCTCGACCGGCATGCCGACCGACGCCTCCGACATCAGAACGATCGCCAGGTCCGCCGTGTTCTGCGCGGTGTCGAACCCCGTCGGCAGCGCCGAACCTCCGGCGGAGCTCGCCGCCGCGGGAACGCGAAACGGCGCGTCGCGCAGCTGATGCAGCAGCAGTGCTGCCGGCAGCAGCAACAGCGCAATCGCCGGCACGCGCGGGCGGCGGCGCCATCGCCACGGCACGGTCTCCCCGCTCGACGAGGACGGAGCCCACTCGGAGCCGCACTTGCCTAGCGCCGGCAATTTCGCTATCACCTCCGGCCGTCCCCCGCCGCGGATAAGGGCGCGTAGCTCAGCGGGAGAGCACTACGTTGACATCGTAGGGGTCACAGGTTCAATCCCTGTCGCGCCCACCATCCGCACCGCGGACCCTGCGAGCGGGGCAAGGCCGGTATCGCCGGCCGACCCGCGAACGCAAACGCGTTGACGACGGCCCTGCCTTCCGCCACATCTCTTGCCGGGCTCGGCGGCGCGCCAGGCATCACTGGCGCCCGACCGTCAAAACGCAGCCAAGGAGCTTGCGCATGAGCGTTGCGGCAATGAACCACTTTACTGTTTTGAGCGACGACCTCGAGGCGACGCGCCGGTTTTACTGCGACCTGTTCGGTTTCGAAGTGGGTTGGCGGCCGCCGTTTCAGTTTCCCGGCTGGTGGCTTTACGCTAAAGGCGAGGACCGCGCGATCCTGCATGTGATCCAGCAGAACCCGCTGCCCCAGGAACGGGCCGGCGTGCTCGACCACATGGCGTTCAGCGCCCAGGACCTGCCGGCGACAGTCGAGACCTTGAAGCGCGAAGGGATCGAGTACGAGCTGCGGCGGCTACCCGGCGGCGGCATCTGGCAGCTGTTTTTTCATGATCCGCATGGCGCCAAGGTCGAATTCGACTTCGACCAGAACGAACCGGCCCCGGCGGGCTACGCCTCCGCCTGAGCCGGCCGCAAGCGGGAGGGCGGCAGCAGGCTGCCGCTTCCGGATTGCCGCCCTTCCTGACCGGACGGACGGCGCCGCGGCCGAGCCTATCTTGATCCCGTGGTGGGCCGCTCGGGGCTCAGCTTTGGGCCGGCGGCTGCGCTTTTGCGGCCGGCGGGGCCGGCGGCCGGGCTCCAAGCCCGGGTGCTACGGGCTGGGTCTGCAGATTGCGGTAAAGGGCCGCAAACACCACGGCCGCAAACATGCCGACGAGCGCTTGCCCGAGCGGGCCCGGACCAACGAAAATCGCGGCGAGCCAGATCAGCACCGGCAGACCCATGGCTGCCATCGACAACGACACCCATAGCGAGTGAACGCGCCGCGAGATTCGCGCACGGCGGCAAAGCGCGTCGGCGGCGCCAACGCTGACCAGGGTCAGCAGCAGAGCCGCCATCTGCCCGGCCAAAATCCCCGTCATCAAACGCCCTCGCGAAACCGGGCCGCCCGTCCGGCGACGGTGGCGCAGCGGTCGGCCGAGCCTAGGCGTAGAACGTTACAAAATTGCTTATAGTCCGTGCGCCGCGCCACTCGACTTCTCCTTTCCTTCCGGCTGACGGCGACGGCACGGCACTCGTCGCGACGGAGGCCGGAAACCCGCGCTGAGAATCAAGCTGCGGCTTCAATTCGCCGATGCTCCAGAGTTGCGGTCGCACCGACCATGGAATTTGCCGCGAGTGTCGCGCCGGCGAACCAGGCGCGGGTCGGCGTTCAAAGGTGCTGACGACACCTGATCTCGGCCTGATAAAACACGTGGAACAAGCGATGCGGGGCCGCTGGACGGCTCCCAAGGCGGGATTGGGCGCCGGCGGCCGGCGCCGGGTCGGGGTTGTCGATGCTTGGCCGGGTCGAGCACCGCAGGCCGCCATGCCGATTTACGGGGCGGATTTACAGGGGCGCGCCGGGCGTGGCAATTTCCCGATATTGAGGAGATCGGGGCAGCGGGCGATGGCAGGACGGCTCGTGGGGAAACGGGCGTTGGTGACAGCCGCGGCGCAAGGCATCGGCCGGGCGACGGCGCTCGCCTTTGCCGCCGAAGGGGCGAGTGTGCTGGCGACCGACATCTCGGAGGAGAAGCTCGCACCCCTCGCCGACGCGCTGATCGCGACGCGGCGGCTCGATGTAACCGACGACGCGGCGATCGCCGCACTCGCCGACGAGCTCGGCCCGCTCGACATATTGTTCAACTGCGCCGGCTTTGTGCATCACGGCACGATCCTCGACGCCGACCCAATCGAGTGGGACGCGTCCTTCGCGCTTAACGTGCGCTCGATGTTCATGACGATCCGCGCCTTTCTGCCCAAGATGCTGGAGCGCGGGTCGGGCGCCTCGATTGTCAACATGGCCTCGACCGTATCCTCGGTCAAAGGCGCCCCGAACCGCTGCGTCTACGGTGCCACCAAGGCCGCAGTGATCGGGCTGACCAAATCGGTCGCGGCCGATTTCATCACCCAAGGGATCCGCTGCAACGCGATCTGCCCCGGCACGATCGAGACCCCGTCGCTCGAAGACCGCATCACCGCGCAAGGGGTGCGCGTCGTCGGCGGCAGCGAGGCGGCGCGGCGCGCCTTTGTCGAACGCCAGCCGCTGGGCCGGCTCGGCACCGCCGAAGAGGTGGCAGCCCTCGCCGTCTATCTCGCCTCCGACGAGGCTTCGTTCACCACCGGCGCGATCCACGTGATCGACGGCGGCTTTACGCTTTGACCGGCTCTACCCGTTAAAACCCAACAGGAGGCATTGGCGATGAAGCTTCTCCGCTACGGGCCGCCGGGCCAGGAAAAACCCGGCCTCGTCGATCGCGACGGCAAAATCCGCGACCTCTCGGGCGTCGTCGGCGACATCGACGGGGCCGCGCTGGCATCGGCGTCGCTGGTGCGGCTGCGCGGGCTCGACCCGGCGAGCCTACCATTGGTGTCGGGGACGCCGCGGCTTGGGCCATGCGTCGGCGCGATATCCAAAATCGTCGCGATCGGTCTCAACTACCGGCTGCACGCGCAGGAGGCCGGCGCGCAAATCCCGTCGGAGCCGATCTTTTTCATGAAGGCGCCGTCCTCGATCTGCGGACCGAATGACGACGTCATGATCCCGAAGGCGTCGCAAAAGACCGATTACGAGGTCGAGCTCGGGATCGTCATCGGCGCCACCGCGCGTTACATCGCGGTCCATGACGCGCCCAAGCACATCGCCGGGTTCTGCGTCGTCAACGACGTGTCGGAGCGCGAATTTCAGATCGAGCGCCTGGGCCAGTGGACCAAGGGCAAGAGCGCCGACACGTTTTGCCCGATCGGCCCGTGGCTGGTGACTGCCGACGAGGTCCCCGATCCCGGCAAGCTCGCGCTGTGGACCGAGGTCAACGGCGAGCGGCGGCAGAGCAGCAACACCGCCGACCTGATCTTCGGGGTCGACCACATCGTCAGCTATGTCAGCCACTTCATGACTTTGCTGCCGGGCGACGTGATCCCGACCGGGACGCCTTCGGGGGTCGGCATGGGCTTCAAGCCGCCGAAATTCCTCAAGCCCGGCGACCGGGTGCGCCTGTCGGTCGAAGGTTTGGGCGAGCAGAACCAAAGGCTGATCGCGTTTTCCGAATAGGTGCCGCAGCACCGCCCGCAGCAGAAACGGGCGTCAATAAGGCCAGAAGACGGCTGGCGTGGGGCGTTGCGTTTGGGATAGGATTTCGGCGTCGTAGGCTCGCTCCTCTATTCCATGCGCAGAGGAACCATGTACGAGCGCCGCCCCAGCTTCTTTCGTGAGGACACCCTTCCCGGCCGCCGCGTCGAAGCAAAGGTCAAATGGTTCAACGCCAGCAAGGGTTTTGGCTTTGTCACCCCGTCGGACGGCTCGCAAGATGCGTTTTTGCCGATGGCGGTATTGCGTCGCGCCGGCTACGAGGACGCCCGCGAAGGCGCCTCGGTTTCCTGCGAGGTCAGCAACGGCGCCAAGGGTCCGCTGGTTACGACCGTGCTGAACCTCGACAACAGCACGGCGACGGGACCATCCGCCGGGGCCGGGGGCTTTGAGCGGCGCGAGCCGCGGGCTTCGATGACGCTCGACGGCGCGGTGAAATGGTTCGAGCCGGAAAAAGGCTACGGCTTTATTTCGCCTGACGGCGGCGGCAAGGATGTGTTCATCCACATCACCGCATTGCGCCGCAGCGGGATTGCCGCCCTCGATCCCGGCCAGCGGGTACGCGTCGAGGTGGTCGACGGCAAAAAGGGCCAGGAAGCCGAACGCGTCACCTTGATCTGAGGCGGCGCCGCGACGGGTCGGCGAGCGCGCCCGCCCTCCGGCGGGCGGGCTGCTCTGCGGACAGGCCATGCATCATGACGTTTCAATGAAAAGATGACGGATCACTTGTGGCCTGCTGCGCGTATTGTAGCCGTCGCGTCTGAAACCGACGGCTCGCGAGCGCCGCCCCGGCTTTTGGCGCTTGTCCTGTCGGCGAGGCGAGAGCGAGACAATGGACTTGCACGATACGATCCGGACCTACCGCCTGTTCTCCGGCTCCTACGACATTTTTTTTGGTCCGGTGTTTCATCCGGGGCGCAAGGAGGCGGTGCGGATCGCCAACGACCGGCCGGGACAGCGCATCCTTGAAGTGGGCGTCGGGACCGGCCTGTCATTGCCGCATTTCCGGCCCGATTCGCGGGTGACCGGGATCGACGTTTCGGCCGAGATGCTGGAAAAGGCCAAGCGCCGCACCGAGCGCATGGGGCTGACACACGTCGCCGGCCTGCATGTGATGGACGCCGAAAACCTCGATTTCGCCGACAATTCCTTTGACGCGGTCTTGGCACTCTACGTCGCCTCGGTGGTGCCCGATCCGGCCCGGTTCGCCGCGGAAATGCGACGGGTTTGCATTCCCGGCGGAACGATCGTCGTGGTCAATCACTTCACCAGCGAAAATGCCGCCGCGCGGTTTATGGAGCGGCGGCTGGCCCACCTCGCCCGCCATATCGGCTTTCACGCCGATTTCCCGTTCGAGACCTTTCAGCAGGCGAGCCGCCTGTCGATCCGCGAGGTGCGGCCGAGCAATCTGCTCGGGTACTGGAAATTGCTGCGCTGCGTCAACGAAAAGCCCGCCTCCGGCCCCGGCTGACCGGCTCGCGCGCCTTGACCGGCGGGTGACGGCCCGGGTCCGTGGTCATACCTGTCGATACCAGCCCGGACGCCGTTTTTCGGCGAAGCTCGCGAGCCCCTCGGCCGCTTCGGGGAGACCGCGGCGAGTGGCGGCTTCGTTGACGATCCGCTCGCCGAAGGCGGGCGTGCCGGGGGTTTCGACCACCTCGGCAACGAGCGCCTTGGTCATCGCCGCCGCTTCCGGCGCCGCCATCAGCAGGTCGTCGACGACGCGCTCGGCGGCGGCATCGAGCCGGCCGGCCGGGCAGACTTCGTGGACGAGGCCGATGCGCAGCGCCTCCGCGGCGGCAAAGCGTTCGCCGGTCAGCGCGAGGCGTCCCAATACCCGCGACCCGAGGCGGTCGACGAGCAGCGGGATGATCGGCGCCGCGGTAATCCCCCAGCGCACCTCGCTGATCGCAAAGACCGCGTCCTCGGCGGCAATCGCGATGTCGCAGGCGGCGGCGATCCCGACCCCGCCGCCAAAGCAGCCGCCGTGGATTACCGCTACAGTGGGGTGCCGGAAATGACGCAAGCCGTTGATCGCAACCAAGGTGCGGCGCGAGAAGTCGAGATTCTCCTCGGCCGTGACGGCGCTCAGACCACGCAAAAAGGCCAGATCTGCCCCGGCCTGGAAATGCCGCCCGGCGCCGCGCAGAACGGCGCAGCGCAACCCGGGCTCGCGTCCCAGCCGCGCGAAGGTGTCGATGAGCCCATCGATCAGCGCGCCGTTATAGGCGTTGCCGACCGCAGGCCGGTTTAGCGTCACCGCGGCGACGCCGCGCGGGTCAATCGTCCACAGAACCGGGTCGTTATCGGGCATTTGCGCGCCTAATCGACGATGCTCTTGGCCACCTCGCGTAATCGGATCTCGCGCAGCAGCTCCTCGACGACCCCGCGGGCAAAGCCGAGACAGGCCTCGTCGACAAGCCGGCCGTCCCGGATCTTTGCGGCCACCGAGGTGATGATGCATTCGCGCGCCAGCACCACCCGCGCCATCATCGAATCGAGCGCCACCTTGGTGTGCTCGAGGCAGCGTGCGCCGCTTATCGCGCCGGGCGAGGTCGCCATGATTGCCACCGGCTTGTACGCCATGACCGAGGTAAAGGCCGGCCGCGACGCCCAATCCAACGCATTCTTCAAGACGCCCGGAATACTGTGGTTGAATTCGGGCGCGCACAGCACCAGGCCGTCGGCCTCGGCGATCGCGGCGAGCATCGCCTTGACCGGGGCCGGGCGCTTTTCGCCCTCGAAATCCTGGTTGTAGGGCGGGATCGGCGCCAGGTCCCAAAGCGTCAGGTCGGCGGTGCCGGCAAACGTCTCGCGCAAGGTCTCGAGCACCGCGTTCGAATAGGAGCCCGCGCGCAAGCTGCCCGACATTCCGATCAGGCGGGCCGGTCGTTTCTCTGGCATCGTGGTTTTCCTCGGGCAGCGGAAGGACCCGTGATAGCCAATGGCGCTCGGCGATGGCAACCTCTTCGCGGCCGAATGGCCCGCGAGCAACCAGCAGAAGGCATTTGCGGAAATGACGTTGCGCGCTGCCCGTCGCGGCCAGGTGCCGCCCTTTATCGCGATGGACGTGTTGCGCGCCGCGACCGAGCGCGCTGAGGCCGGTGCCGACGTGATCCATCTCGAAGTCGGCCAACCCGGCACCCCGGCGCCGCAGGCAGTGCGCGACGCGGCGCGGCGGGCGCTCGATGGCGCGCCGATCGGCTATACCGACGCCCTCGGCATCGCGCCGCTTCGCACGGCGATCGCGGCCCATTACCGCGCGCGTTATGGGGTAGCGGTCGAGCCCGCCGAGATCGTCGTCACGACCGGCTCCTCGGCCGCGTTTCTGCTCGCCTTTCTCGCCGCGTTCGAAGCCGGCGACCGGGTGGCGCTTGCGGTTCCCGGCTATCCCGCCTACCGCAACATCCTGGCGGCACTTGGCATCGAGCCGGTGCTGATCGAGGTCGGCGCCAACACCCACTACCAGCCGACCCCCGAATTGCTGGCGGCGGCGGGGCCGCTTGACGGACTGATCGTCGCCAGCCCGGCCAATCCGACCGGCACGATGATCGCCGCCGCCGACCTGTTGTGCCTCGCCGGTTATTGCCGCGAGCACGGCGTCCGCCTCGTTTCCGACGAGATCTACCACGGCATCACCTACGAGAGTGAGGCGGCGACGGCGCGGGCGTCGGGGCGCGAGGCGATCGTTGTCAATTCCTTTTCCAAATATTACAGCATGACGGGTTGGCGGCTCGGCTGGATGCTGGCGCCGCCCGATCTCGCCCGTTCGCTCGAGTGCCTGGCGCAGAATTTCTACATCTCGCCGCCGGCGCTGTCGCAGCTCGCCGCGATCCCGGCTTTCGAATGCCGCGCCGAGCTCGACGGCCATGTCGCACGCTACCGGGTCAACCGCGACCTTTTGATCAAGGCGCTGTCCGCTGCGGGGGTGTCGCGTTTCGCACCGGCCGACGGCGCGTTTTACCTGTATGTCGACATCTCCGATTTGATTGAGGACAGCGAGGGTTTCTGTAGGCGTCTTTTAACCGAGACCGGCGTCGCGATCACCCCCGGTCTCGATTTTGACCCGATCCGCGGCGGCGGCTGGGTCCGCCTCTCCTTTGCCGGTCCGACCGAAGAGGTCGCCGAAGCCGCGCGCCGGCTGACCGACTGGCTGCGCCGCTGGGGGTAAGCCCCGGCGGCTAATTCGATGAGCTGGCCGGCAGGCATCACCACCACCAGCCGTACCATCCCCAGTGGGGACCGGCAAAGGCGATGACCAGCCAAAAGACAACGAACAGGACCACCAGCAACCCAATGCCGCCGGACGGACCGTAGGATCCATAATAGTAGGACCGCCGGTAGCCGTAGTAACCAAAGCTGCTGAGAAGCAGCCAAATAATAATAACCCAGAGAACGAACCACCACCACATGGCGTCACCTCATAGCGCTTCTTGAAAAAAGAACGCGGGTGGGGGGGAATGGTTCACCTTGCCGTAAGGTACTGAGGCGCCGCGTGCGGTATTCGAATTGCGGTGGGAGGCGGCGCGCGCGCACCTGCGACGTTCATGTGCCGGTGTTCGTTTCGCTCGCGGGGTTTCACAGGAGAGTCAACGAGCAACGTCGGTTGACAATCGGCTCTAACAGAACAAAATAGCAACCAGGAGAGCCTGATCGGAGCCATGAACCGCGATCCACTGTCGGCGCTGCGCGAACGAGTGCAACGGATCGAATGCCCGACGGCAACGGCGCATGGCGTGGTGCCGCTCGGGATCGCCGCGATCGACCGGGTCTTGCCGGGCGGCGGGCTGGCATATGGCGCGTTGCACGAAATCCTCGGGACCGGCGGCGATGAGGAGGATGGCGCGCTCGCCGCCGCCTTTGCCGCCGGCATCGTCGGACGAACGCGGGAAGGCTGCGGCATCGTGTTGTGGTGCCTTGCCCGGCCGGATCTCTACGGACCCGGTCTTGCCGTGCAAGGGCTCGACCCGGCGCGGCTGGTGCTGGTGCGGGGGGCGCGCGACGCCGATATCCTGTGGGCGATCGAGGAAGGGCTGCGCGCATCGGGCGTCGCCGCGGTCGTCGGCGAAGTCGGCGCCTTGCCGGCGGTGGCAAGCCGCCGCCTGCAGCTCGCCGCCGAGCGCTCCGGGGTCGCTGCTTTTTTATTGCGGCGCTGGCGCGACGGCGGCCAGGCGGCGCGCGAGCGCAATCTGCCCAACGCCGCGACGACGCGCTGGCGCATCGCGGCATTGCCGTCGCGGCCCGTCTCCACTCGGCTTGACACGCCTATTCCCCCTCTCCTCCGAAGGGGAGAGGGTTGGGGTGGAGGGGTGGCGGCGATGGTCGGGAGCGGGCAAGCCCCCCTCACTCTTCCCTCTTCCCCCAGAGGGGGGCGCGGGTGTTTCACGGAACCGGGGGTCGGGCATCCGCGCTGGCGGATCGAGCTGCTGCGCTGCCGCGGCGGCGAGCCGGCATGCTGGGAAGTGGAGGTCAGGGAAGGAAAGGCAACGGATGCGACGGATCCTGTATCTCTGGCTGCAGCACTGGGCGATCGACCGGCGGCGCCGGACGGCAGCGGCGTCTTCCGGCCGGAACGCATCCGCCGCACCGGCTGAGGAGGCGTTCGCGACCGTAGCCGACGCCGCCGGGCGGCGCCTGCTCGCCGCCGTCAACCCGGCAGCGGCGGCTGCCGGCCTCGCTCCCGGCATGACGCTGGCAGACGCGCTGTCGTTTGTGCCCGGCCTCGCCACCGCTGCCGCCGAACCGGCAAAGGACGCCGCTGCCTTGCGGCGGCTGGCGGAATGGTGCGGCCGCTACAGCCCGTGGACCGCCCCCGACGGGGTCGACGGGATAAAGATCGAGATCACCGGCTGCGCCCACCTTTGGGGCGGCGAGAGCGTGCTCGCCGCCGATCTGTCGGCCCGGCTCGACCGCCAGGGCGTCGCCGTCCATGTCGCCATTGCCGACACGCTTGGGGCCGCCTGGGCCTATGCCCGCTTTGCCGAAGCCGGCCGGCGCACCCTTGTCCTGGCACCGGGACAGATATGCGCCGCTCTCGCCCCGCTCCCGGTCGAGGCATTGCGTCTCGACCCGGTGACGGCGCAAGGGCTGCGGCGGGTCGGGCTGAAGAAGATCGGCGATCTCTGTGCCATGCCGCGCGACGCCTTGGGGCGCCGCTTTGGCGCGGCCGTGGCGCAGCGCCTCGACCAGGCCCGGGGAGACCTGCCCGAGCCGTTGTCGCCCTTGGGCGAAACCCCGGCCCGGCGGGTGCGGCTGAGCTTTGCCGAGCCGATCGCCGACCCCGCCGATCTTGCGCTTGCCGCCGAACGGCTGGCCGAGGATCTGGTGGGCCGCCTGGCGCGGGAGGGGACTGGAGCGCGGCGGCTGGTCCTCGCCTTTCACCGGGTCGACGGCCGGGTCGAGCGGGTGGCGCTCGGCACCGCGCGGCCAAGCCGCGACCCGCGGCACATCGCCGCCCTGTTCAAGGAGCGGCTCGACACCGTCGATCCCGGTCTCGGGGTCGAGGACATGATCCTTGCCGCCTTTGCGGTCGAGCCGTTGCCGCCCGAGCAGGTCGCCCTTCCCCGCCACACCGCCGCCACCCACTCCGGCCCTCTCCCTTCCCCTTCCGGGGCGCCGGCGAGGGAGACAATGGGAAAGGGAAGCCTGGGGGGAACGGGAAGCACGGGGGGAGAGGGAAGCATGGGGGGAGAGGGCGTCGCAGCCCTGCTCGACCGGCTCGGCAACCGGCTCGGCCTGGCGGCGCTCTACCGGCTCGAGCCGCGCGAAAACCATATCCCGGAGCGCGCCTCGGTCCGTATTTCACCCCCTCTCCCGCTGCGCGCCGGAGGAGAGGGCCATTTCCGGAGCGGCTTCGGCAAACCACCCCGTCCGATCCGGCTGTTCGAGCCGCCGGAGCCGGTCGCGGCATCGTGGGTATTGCCCGACGACCCGCCGTTTCGTTTTACCTGGCGGCGGCGCGCGCATCGGGTAAAGCAAGCCGACGGGCCGGAGCGGATTGCCGAGGAATGGTGGCGGCCCGAAGGATCGGACGCGGTCGGGATGGGCACTGCCGGGGCGATCCGCGACTACTACCGGGTCGAGGACGAGGAAGGACGGCGCTTCTGGCTGTTCCGGGCGGGACTGCCCGGCGGCAGCCAGCCGCCGCGCTGGTTTGTCCACGGCGTCTTCGCCTGAGCCCTGATTGCCCGCACATCCGGGACCGTCGTCTCCCAGCAGCCCGTTGACGCAAACGTAGGCCCGGGAGCGTCGAGCCCGACACCGAGCGCCTCGAGCGTTTTCGGCGCCGCAAAATGCCCGCTCCCCATGATCAATCCGGCGCCGCTTGTCTTGGCGTCCCGAATAGCTATCCGATACTTAAACCTACTCTCTCAAATCCTCAAAAAATTCTTTGACGCGGGCGAAGAAGCCTTCGCTTTCCGGGTGGGTGCTGCCGCTGTCGCCTTCCTTCTCGAATTCGCGCAGCAGCTCCTGCTGCCGCTTGGTCAGGTTGACCGGGGTTTCGAGCACCGCCTCGACAAACATGTCGCCGCGCAACGACGAGCGCAGCACCGTCATCCCCTTGCCGCGCAGCCGGAACTGACGGCCCGACTGGGTCCCGGCCGGCACCGCGACCTTGGTCCGGCCGCCCTCGACAGTCGGCACCTCGATCGCGCCCCCGAGCGCGGCGGTGGTGATCGAAATCGGCACTCGGCAGTGGATGTTGGCGCCGTCGCGCTGAAAGATCGGGTGCGCCGCCACGGTGACAAAAATGTAGAGGTCGCCGGGTGCAGCGCCGCGGACCCCGACCTCGCCCTCGCCGGCGAGGCGGATGCGCATGCCGTCCTCGACACCGGGCGGAATGTTGACCGACAATGTCTTTTCGCGCCGCACACGGCCTTGGCCGCCGCAGGACCGGCACGGCTTCTCGATCACGCGGCCCGCACCCTGGCAGGCGGCACAGGGGCGCTCGATCGTGAAAAAGCCTTGCTGCGCCCGAACCCGGCCGCGGCCGTGACAGGCCCCGCAGGTGACCGGCTTTGACCCGGCCTCGGCGCCGCTGCCGTGGCACTGGTCGCAGGCGACAAGGTTGGGAACCCGGATCGTCGTCTGCTTGCCGCGGAAGCTGTCTTCCAGGGTGATTTCGAGGTTGTAGCGCAGGTCGCTGCCGCGCGACGGGCTGGTCTGGGTGCGCCGCCCGCCGCCGACAAACTCGCCGAACATCTCGTCGAAGATGTCGGCAAACCCGCCGGCAAACCCGAAATCGCCGGGTCCGCGGCCGCCGCCCTGCTCGAACGCGGCATGGCCGAACCGGTCGTAGGCGGCGCGTCTTTGGTCGTCCTTCAGGACGTCATAGGCTTCGTTGATGTCCTTGAATTTCTGTTCGGCGCTTTTGTCACCCGGATTACGGTCGGGGTGAAATTGCATCGCCAGCTTGCGATAGGCCTTTTTGAGGTCGTCGGCGCTGGCCGACCGGGAGGCTCCGAGCGCCTCGTAATAATCTTGCTTAGCCATGGTCGACGGGGGTTCGCCTTGCGGGGGTTCGCCTGGAGAGTGGGCCGGCACAAATCACCCCGGCGAAGCTGCGCCGGGGTGACCGCACCCAATCGATCTTTACGCTGTGACGCCGCTTACGCGGAGCCGCGCTTTTTCTGATCGTCGACTTCCTCGAAATCGGCGTCAACGACCTTGTCGTCCCCGCCGCCCGGGGCACCCCCGTGCGGGCCGCCGCCCGGACCGGCGCCGCCTGCGTCCGCACCGCCTGCGCCCGCCTGCGCCGCCTGCTCGGCCTTGTAGAGCGCCTCGCCGATCTTCATTGAGGCCTGGGCCAGCGCCTCGGTCTTGGACTTGATCTGGTCGGCATCATCGCCGCCGAGCGTGTCCTTCAGCGCCTGCATCGCCTGCTCGACCGCCTCGCGGTCGCCCTGCGGAATCTTGTCGCCGTTCTCGCGCAAGGTGCGCTCGGTGGTGTGGACCAGCGCGTCGGCGTTGTTCTTGGCTTCGACCAGCTCGCGGCGGCGCTTGTCCTCGTCGGCATGAGCCTCGGCATCCTTGACCATCTTGTCGATGTCGGCCTCGGACAGACCGCCCGAAGCCTGGATGCGAATCTGCTGCTCCTTGCCGGTCGCCTTGTCCCGCGCCGAGACCTGGACGATGCCGTTGGCGTCGATGTCAAAGGTGACCTCGACCTGCGGCATGCCGCGCGGCGCCGGCGGGATGCCGACCAGGTCAAACTGACCCAAGAGCTTGTTGTCGGCCGCCATCTCGCGCTCGCCCTGGAAGACGCGGATCGTAACCGCGGTCTGGCTGTCTTCGGCGGTCGAAAAGGTCTGGCTCTTTTTGGTCGGGATCGTCGTGTTGCGGTCGATGAGGCGGGTGAAGACGCCGCCCAGGGTCTCGATGCCGAGCGACAGCGGGGTCACGTCGAGCAGCAGGACGTCCTTGACCTCGCCCTTCAGCACGCCGGCCTGGATCGCGGCGCCGATCGCCACGACCTCGTCGGGGTTGACGCTGCGATTGGGCTCCTTGCCGAAGAACTGCTTGACCGCGTCGATGACCTTGGGCATGCGCGTCATGCCGCCGACCAGGATCACCTCGTCGATCTCCGAGGCCTTGAGCCCGGCATCCTTGAGGGCGTTGCGGCACGGCCCGATCGTGCGCTGGATCAAATCCTCGACCAATGCCTCGAGCTTGGCCCGCGTCAATTTGATGTTGAGGTGCTTGGGCCCGTGCTGGTCAGCCGTGATGAACGGCAGGTTGACGTCGGTCTGCATCGACGACGACAGCTCGATCTTGGCCTTTTCCGCCGCCTCCTTCAGCCGCTGCAAGGCAAGACGGTCGCTGCGCAGGTCGATTCCCTGCTCCTTTTTGAACTCGTCGGCGAGATAGTCGATGATGTTCTTGTCGAAATCTTCGCCGCCGAGGAAGGTGTCGCCGTTGGTCGACTTGACCTCGAACACGCCGTCGCCGATTTCAAGCACCGAAATGTCAAAGGTGCCGCCGCCAAGGTCGTAGACCGCGATCGTGCCGGTACCCTTGCGCTCCATGCCGTAGGCGAGTGCCGCCGCGGTCGGCTCGTTGATGATGCGCAGCACTTCAAGCCCGGCGATCTTGCCGGCGTCCTTGGTAGCCTGGCGCTGGCTGTCGTTGAAATAGGCCGGGACGGTGATGACCGCCTCGGTGACGGTCTCGCCGAGATAGGATTCGGCGGTTTCCTTCATCTTTTGCAGGATGAAAGCGCTGATCTGCGACGGCGCGTACTTCTTACCGCGGCTCTCGACCCAGGCGTCGCCGTTGTCGCCCGAGATGATCTTGTACGGGACGAGGTCGGTGTCCTTTTTGACCATCGGGTCGGTAAACCGGCGCCCGATCAGCCGCTTGATCGCAAAAAACGTGTTTTCGGGGTTGGTCACCGCCTGGCGCTTTGCCGCCTGGCCGACCAGGCGCTCACCCGAATCGGTGAACGCGACCATCGAGGGGGTGGTGCGCATCCCCTCGCTGTTTTCGATCACTTTGGCGCTCTTGCCTTCCATCACGGCAACGCAAGAGTTGGTTGTGCCGAGATCGATACCGATGACCTTGCTCATGGACACCTCATTTCAAAGCAGGACCGGGCGGCCCGGGGAAGCACCGTCCCGATCCCCCGGGAAGTGGTTGGTCAGTCATCCCCTGACTTTGCAAAGCTATATATGTTAGCGATCATAGCGCTACAACGGCCCGGCCGGGTTCGCGCGCTCTTCCTCGGGCCGTGCCGGCTGCTTTGCGACGCCGACCATCGCCGGGCGCAGCAGCCGGTCATGCAGCACGTAGCCGGGCTGCAACACCTCGAAGATCGTGCCGGCCGGCTGGTCCGTCCGCTCGGCTTCAAAGATCGCCTGGTGGAAATTGTGATCAAAGCGCTCGCCCCGCGGGTCGATCCGGCGCATGCCGTGGCGCTCGAACACCGACAGCAATTCCCTCTCGGTCGCCGCCACCCCGGCCAATAGGCTGCGGGTGCGCTCGTCCCTGATCTCGGCCTCGGGCAGGCTGTCGAGCGCCCGGCGCAGATTGTCGGCGGCCGAGAGCAGGTCCTTGGCAAACCCGGCGATCGCGTATTTGGAGGCGTCCTCGCGCTCGCGCTGGCCCCGGCGCCGGGTGTTTTCGGTCTCGGCGAGCGCCCGCAGCAGCCGCTCCTTGTTCTCGGCCAACTCGGCTTCGAGCGCCGCCACCCTCGCCTCAGGCGCCGCTTCCGCTGCGTCCGCGACATTGCCGTTGGCGGCGTCCTCGGCCGAGACCGCCCGATCGCGTTCGTTTGCTGTGTCGTTCATCAATCCTATCCGATAAGGCGCCCGATCACCTTGGCGGTGTAGTCGACCATCGGGATGATCCGGGCATAGTTGATCCGGGTGGGGCCGATGACCCCGATCGCGCCGACGATCTGCTCCCGGCTGTTTTGGTAGGGGGCGATCAGCATCGCGCAGCCGGCCACCCCGAACAGGCGGTTCTCGGCGCCGATGAAGATCTGCACACCCTCGCCCTGCTTGCTGGCGTCGAGCAGGCGCAGCATCGTCTCGCGGGTTTCGAGCATTTCGAAAAGCGTGCGCAATCTTTCAAGATCGGCAAGCGCGGTAACGTCGTCGAGGAGGTTCGCCTGGCCGCGCACGATCAAGGCGCTGCCGGCCGCGTCGCCGGCCCAGCTCGCGAGCCCGGCGGCGACGAGCTTTGAGGTCAATGCATCGAGCTGAACCTGGTGCGAGTTGATCTCGCGGCGGATCTCGTCGCGCGCTTCCTCGATCGTGCGCCCGATCAGCCGCGCGTTCAGATAGTTGCCGGCCGAGACCAGCGACGACGGCGGCAGGCCCAGCGGCACCTCGATGACCCGGTTCTCAACCAGCCCATCCTCGGTGACGAGCACGACGAGCGCGCGGCCCGGCCCGAGATGGACAAATTCGAGGTGCTTGAGCGGCCGGTCCTGCTTGGGTGCGACGACCACCCCGGCGCAGTGCGACAGCCCCGAGAGCGCGCTGATCGCCTCTTCGAGCGCCTGCGGCAGGCTCATGCCGCGGGCGGCGCAGATGCTCTCGATGCTGCGGCGCTCGTCCTCGGCAAGGCTGCCGACTTCGAGCAGGCCGTCGACAAACAGGCGCAGCCCGGCCTCGGTCGGCATTCTGCCGGCCGAGGTATGCGGCGCAAACAGCAGCCCCGCTCCTTCGAGGTCGGCCATCACGTTGCGGATCGTTGCCGGCGACAGGTTCTGCGCCAGCAACCGCGACACGGTGCGCGAACCGATCGGCTCGCCGGTCGCGACATAGCCGTCGACGATCAGCCGGAATATTTCGCGGCTGCGCTCGCTGAGCTCGCTGATCGGCGAAGAAACGGCGGATCTAGGCATCACAGGACGGCGAGGTTGACCAGCGGCAATCTAGCCGCGCGGGCAACGGCCTCGCCCGCGGCGGCCTTGGCGCCGGGCGACTGCCCCGGCCCGGCAGAATCTGGTCATGCCGGGCAGGGCCGTCAACTCGCGGTGCCATAGCCGTTATGGCGTCTGCTTGAAAATCGCCTGAAAGCTCTCGCCTTTCGGGTTGACCCAGTGCCCGGTCATGTCGACGATGCCGGGGCGAAACGCGTACTGGCTGCCGTCGGAATTCTGAAACCGCAGCTCGCCGCCGCGAATGACGCCGGTGCCGTGCAGGACGGCAGCCGGCTCCGTCGCGTCCGACGCTTCCGGACCGTAGACATAGATGATCGACGCGGCGCCGTCAGGCTTGACATCCTGCACAACCAGCGCGGCGCAGGTGCGCGCGTCCCACGCCGCATCGCTCCACACCCCGACAAACTGGCGGTATTGCTCGGGAGCGGCCGTCGGATCGGGCGGCGGGAAGGCGACGTTCTGCTCGCAAAAGGTCCGGCTCGGCTGCTGCTGCGCGCCGGCTTGCTGCGGTTCACCCCCTGGCTGCGCACCCCCTGGCTGCAGACCCCCCGGCTGCTCCGATGATGGCGGCGCCGCTGGAATGGGCGGTGGCGTCGGCGCGGCGGGCGGCGGCGGCGCCAGCTCGATCGGAGCCCCGGTCGCCCCGGGCGCGGGCGGCGGTTCCGATTGCGCGAAAGCCGCGGCGGCGGGCAGCAGGATCAGGCAAACAACGGCAAAGAGGCGAGACAGCATGGCGGACACCGGCCGGCGGCAAGCGGCGCCGGCTTGTACGGCGAAACCGCCGCGCGCGCCAGCCGGCGCGACATTCTCGACCTCGCGAGCGAAGCGCTGAGCGGCTATGCCGGATGCGCCTCTGCCGGCGAGACTCCGGCTTCATATCCAACCGCGTAGGGCGGCCGGTGCAGCCCGGCGGGTGAGATCGTGAAAATCTCGTGGCCGGTCGCGGTCACCCCGACCGTGTGCTCGAATTGCGCCGACAATGAGCGGTCCTTGGTCACCGCGGTCCAGCCGTCGCTTAGTATCTTCACCTCAAAGCGGCCGGCGTTGATCATCGGCTCGACGGTGAAGAACATGCCCTCGCGCATCGCCGGCCCATCCTCGGGATGGCCGTAATGCAGGATCGACGGCGCGTCGTGAAAGATGCGACCGACGCCGTGGCCGCAAAAATCGCGCACGACCGAGAAGCGGTGGCCTTCGGCATAGCGCTGGATCGCGTTGCCGATGGCGCCGATATGCACGCCCGGCCGCACGACAGCGATGCCGCGCATCATCGCCTCATAAGTCACCTCGACGAGGCGCCGCGCCTTGACCGGGATTTTCTCGCCGACAAAAAACATCCGGCTGGTGTCGCCGTGCCAGCCGTCGAGGATCGGGGTCACGTCGATGTTGAGGATGTCGCCCTCGATCAGCCGCCGGTCGCCGGGGATCCCGTGGCAGACGACATGGTTGACCGAGGTGCAGATCGACTTGGGAAAGCCGCGATAGTTGAGCGGCGCCGAAACCGCGCCGTGGTCGCGGACAAATTCGTCGCACAGCCGGTCGAGCTCGGCGGTGGCGACCCCCGGACGGACATAGGGGGTGATAAAATCGAGCGTCCGCGCCGCGAGCTGCCCCGCCCGCCGCATGCCCTCGAACGCCTCGGCGCCATGCAATTTGATCTTGCCGTCGCGGGTGTCGCCGGGCCGAAGACCGGTGACGGGGTCGCGCTCTAGTCCGGGTATGCTTCGCATCGGCAGTCCGCGGCGGCGCCGCGCCTCTGGTAACGATGGTCGAAACGTAAGCGCTCGCCTGCGGCACGGCAACATCGCTGCCGCGCCCCGATTGTGCCATCCGGCGCTTGCGCCTATGAAGAGGGCCGAACGCCCCTGCGACGAGGCCCGCCAGACATATGACCGAGACCAACCCCGCGCCGCGCGATGCCGCGGCCGAGCCGCGGGTCGTCACCGCGTGTGTGCTGATCATCGGCAACGAGATCCTGTCCGGGCGCACCCAGGACGAAAACCTGGGCTTTCTCGCCCGCGGCCTCAACGAAGCCGGGATCCGGCTGCGCGAAGCCCGCGTCATCCCGGACGTGGCCGAAATCGTCATCGCCACCGTCAACGACGTGCGGCGCCGGTTCGACTACGTCTTCACTACCGGCGGGATCGGTCCGACCCATGACGACATCACCGCGCAATGCATGGCCGACGCGTTTGGCGTGCCGCTGATCCTGCATCCGGACGCGAGGCAGCTACTCGAGACCCACTACCCACCGGGCCAGCTCAACGAGGCGCGGCTGCGCATGGCGATGGTGCCCGAGGGTGCGGTCCTGTTGCCGAACCCGATCTCGCGCGCCCCCGGCTTCCAGGTCGGCAACGTCTATGTCCTGCCGGGTGTCCCCAACATCATGCAGGGCATTTTCGAGCAGCTGAAATACCGGCTTGCCGGCGGCGACAAGGTGTTGAGCCGCAGCATCAGCTGCCGGCTCGGCGAAGGCACGCTCGCCAAGGACTTGTCGGCGCTGCAGGACCGCTGGCCAGATGTCGAGATCGGCTCCTACCCCTATTTCCGGCGCGGCGACTTTGGCGTGACCCTGGTCCTGCGGGGCACCGACCGCGCCCGGCTCGCGGCGGCGACCGAGGAGGTAAAGGCGCTGATCGGCGATCTCGGCGGCGACCCGCAGGAGGGGCTCGGCGAGGGCTGAGCTCTGGCGCCGCGCGAGCCGTTTTGCAAAACGTGGAGGGAAACGCAACCCAGTGCGGACGTGGCGAAACCGGTAGACGCAGCAGACTTTTATTTGGAGTGCCCGCAGGGAAACCCGCGGTGCAGAACCGCTCAAATTCGGGGAACGCTAACGGCCGACCCCCGGCCTAGGCCAATCCCGAGCCAAGCCCCGGCCGAACCCTGGCGGGGAAGGTGTAGAGACTAGACGGGCGGCGCCTACGGCGACGAGCTAGGGCGAAGGGATAGTCCAGACCACGAACGCCCGGTTTCGGGCGGCGGCGAAAGCCGAAGTGGCACGAAAATCTGCTCCTCGAAAGAGGGTGCGGGTTCGAGTCCCGCCGTCCGCACCATCTTTAGCAAGCGCCGGGAAGCACGCCGCGGCTCTCGTAAGCACGCCGCGGCTCTCGGACGCCGCGCGGTCCGGCATCATTGCCAGCGCCTATTCGGAGGCTTCCTGCATCTGATCCTCGGCGTCCGCGGCATCCGAAAGGACCTGGCGGATCGCTTCCGACTGCTGTTCGGCTTCCGCCTGCACGCGTTCCCAGTGCCTCAGGCTGTCCGCCCACCCGCCCGCGCGCGCGCTCTCGACCATTTGCCGCGCCAACTCGACCCGTTCATTGAGCACGCGCTGGGCGACATCGAGCGCCTTTTCGATCAATTCGAGCTGCGCCGGCAGCAATTCCCTACCGGCAAAAACATGACCGATGTGACAGCGGTATTGCGCCGCCGGGCCGTTGCCGGTCCGGCGCAGCGCGCCGCCGCAATCGGGACAGGTCAGCGCAAACGGGCGTTCCGGCATCTGGATCGGCTCCCTCGGCTCATTCGGCGCAGGCGACACCGGGACGGGGGCAGCTTCGCGCGACAATCGGACGAGCAGCGAGGGAAGATCGGCGGCTGCCGCGACATAGTCGGGCGCGACGATCTCGGCGGCGGCTTGTGGCATTTCCGCGGCGGCAGCGTCGCGCGGCTCCAACACGACGCACAGCCCGCCCGCCCGTCTGATGGCATCGAGGCCGGCGGCGCCGTCGCTGCCGCCGCCGCTCAGCACCACCCCGATGACACGCCCGTCATAGGCGGTCGCCACCGAGCGGAACAGCGGATCGATCGCCGGGCGGGTAAAATGCTCGCGCGGCCCGCGCGAGACCAATACCAGCCCCGGCTCGACCAGCAAATGCCGGTCGGCGGGCGCTGCGTAGATATGGCCGGGCTCAATCGCCTCGCGGTCGCGCGGGGCGCTCGCCGGCAGCTTCCCGGCGCGCGCGAGCAATTCCGGCAGCTGGCTGCGGCTCTTCCCGATATGCAGGACGACAAACACATTTCCGGTAAAATCGCGCGGCAAGCCGGCGACAATCGACAGCAGCGCGTCGAGGCTGCCGGCGGACCCCCCGATCGCGATGATGTCCCGGTTCATGGTGTTCCCCGTCCGGCGCTGGAGGCGGCGCGCCCGCATCCGCCAACGGCGCGGGCGACGGCGCGTTCCGCGATCACGCCCGCCGAACAGGAAATGATAGTGATCTTTGTAACTAACACCCAAAACACATGTTAAAAAGATAGCAACAGGGCATAGAGTAAAGTTTATGTCATTGGATCTGCCCGTCGTCGGCATCGGGGCATCGGCCGGAGGGGTCGAGGCGCTCGAAGCCTTCTTCAAGTCCGTGCCGGCCGGCAATGGTCTGGCGTTTGTCGTCGTCACCCATTTGTCGCCCGACCGCAAGAGCATGCTGGCCGAGATTCTGGGCCGCGCCACCACGATGCCGGTGGTCGACGCGCAGGACGACCAGGCGGTCGAGGCCGAGCACGTCTATGTCCTGCCGCCGGGCGCTGTCCTGACCATCCGAGACGGGCGGCTGCGGCTGCAGCACACCGAGCCGGCCCGGCATCAGCGCGCGCCCATCGACGTGTTCTTCAATTCGCTCGCCGAGGACCAGGCCGAGCACGCGATCGGCGTCGTGCTCTCGGGCGGCGGCAGCGACGGCACGCTCGGCCTCAAGGCGATCAAGGAGAATGGCGGGCTGACGGTAGCACAAGGCTCGAACGTTACCCGGCCGCGCTTTGCCGAGATGCCGTCGAGCGCGGTGGCGGCCGGCTTTGTCGACCTCGAGCTGCCGGTCGAGCATATCGCCGAGCGCATAATCGGCTATGTCCGCGACTGGGGCGCCTTCGACGCGGAGCGCCCGAGCGACGCGCTGGGACGCATCTACGCGCTGTTGCGGGCACGCACCGGGCACGATTTCAGCGAGTACAAGGAGCGCACGTTTCAACGCCGGGTCCAGCGCCGAATGCAGGTGCTGCAGACAACGAGGCTCGACGAATACGCCGGGCGGCTGCAGCAGCAGCCGGAGGAGGTCAACGCGCTGTTCCGCGACCTGCTGATCGGGGTCACCGATTTTTTTCGCGACCCCGCAGCCTTTCAGGCGCTCGAGACATTGGTCGTCCCGCACCTGTTCGAGGGCAAGGGCGCCGACGACGAAATTCGCGTGTGGGTCGCCGGATGCTCGACCGGCGAGGAGGCTTATTCGATCGCGATCCTGCTGCGCGAGCAGTGCGAGAAAATGCTCTCGCCGCCGCGCGTCCAAGTCTTTGCCACCGACATCGACGAGGCGGCATTGGCGGTTGCCCGTGCGGCGCGCTATCAGACGAGCGTCGGCAAGGAGGTCTCGCCCGAGCGGCTCGACCGCTTTTTTGTCCAGGACGTCGGTGTGTATCACGTGGTCAAAGAGCTGCGTGAAATGTGCATCTTCTCGATGCACAGCGTCATTCGCGACCCGCCGTTTTCGCGGCTCGATTTGATTTGCTGCCGAAATTTTTTGATATATTTGAAGCCATCGTTGCAGACCCAGATCATTCCGTTATTTCATTATTCGCTCAAACCGGGAGGCTTTTTATTTCTCGGGAGCTCCGAAAATCTCTCCCGCCACACCGAGCTGTTTGTCCGGCTCGACCGAAAAAACCGCATTTTCCGGCGCCGCGATCTGGTGTCGCGTCCGCCATTGCCGTTGCGTCAATTACTGCCGAGTGCGCGCCATGCTGCCTCTGGAACCGATGCGCGCCAGGGTGGGTTCCAGGGTGGGTTATTGCAGCGCTCCGACATATTGCGACGGATCAACCTCGCCATCGTCGAGCGTTTCGCGCCGGCCTACGTGATCGTCGACGAGTTCGGAGAGGCGGTGTTTTTCTCATCGGGCACCGGCAAATATCTGCAGCCCGCTGTGGGGCCGCCTAATCGCGACATCATTGCGATGGCTCGACCGGGATTGCGTGCCGATTTGCGGGCCGCCCTGCACAGCGCCCGGGACACCGGGCGTCGGACCGTGCGCGACCGCGTCGCGGTGCGGACCAACGGCGGGACCCAGATGGTCAGCATCGCCGTCGAGCCGGTCAGCGAAGGCAGCGAGAAGGCCTTCGGCATCGTGTTTTTCGACCGGGGGGCGATCAGAACCGACGACGAAACCACCGGTGCCGCGAGCCCGGAAGGCGAGGACCCGACCGTCCGCCAGCTCGAGCAGGAGCTCGAGGAAATCAAGGAGCGGCTGCAGTCGACAATCGAGGAGCTGGAAACGGCGAACGAAGAATTTCGCTCCTCAAACGAAGAGCTGCTCTCGGTCAATGAAGAGCTGCAATCCACCAATGAGGAGCTTGAGACGTCGAAGGAAGAGCTCCAGTCGGTCAACGAGGAATTGCAAACCGTCAACGGCGAGCTGACGAGCAAGGTCGACGAGCTCGACCGGGTCAACGCCGATCTGAACAATCTTTTTGCAAGCACCGAAATCGCGACGATTTTTTTGGACAAAAGCCTGGTGATTCGGAGCTTCACGCCGGCGGTCACCAAATTGTTCAAATTACTTCCTGGGGACCAGGGGCGGCCGCTGACCGATCTCGCCAGCAGCATTGCCTACCCGGATCTTGAAAACGACATTCGCTCCGTGTTCGACGGCGAGATGGTCGAGCGCGCGGTCAGCCTGCGCGAAGGAAGCGAGCATTATCTGGCGCGTCTGTTGCCGTATCGCGCGTCCGACAGGTCGATCGACGGCGTGCTGCTGACGTTTGTGGACGTGACCAATCTCGTGACGGCCGAAGCGCAGCAGAAGGTGCTGACCGCCGAGCTCAGCCACCGCGTCAAGAACACGTTGGCGGTGGTCGCGTCGCTCGCCGAGCGCACCTTGCCGGATGGCGACGACAAAACCGAGCTGATCGGCCGGGTTCACGCTCTCGGGCACACCCACGACCTGCTCGCGGAAGGCGGCTGGAGCGACGCCCGGTTGCGCGATGTGATCCGGATCGAGCTTGCGCCACACCTCGCCGCTGGCAGCGCCAATCTGAGGGTCGACGGACCACCGGTGATGCTGAAGCCGCAGGCCGCGTTGCTGATGGCGCTGGTCATGCACGAACTGGCGACCAACGCCGCCAAATACGGCGCCTTGTCCGTCGCCGGCGGGCGCGTCGACATCAGCTGGAAGATTGCGGCCGGCTCTCCGTCGCACCTGGAGCTGATTTGGACCGAGCAAGGCGGCCCCAACGTCGGTGCGCTCGCGCGGCGCGGGTTTGGCACGGAACTGATCGAGCGCGGCATCCGTTTTGAACTCCAGGGCGAGGCAAAACTCGAGGCTGTCGACGGCAGTCTGCAATGTAGAATGAGCATCCCGGCGGACCCTCAGCGCCTGATCTTCGGGGCCCCTGCCGAACCGCCGGGAATAGAGGAAGCAGCCTCATGAGGGCAGGACTCCAAGGGTTGAGAATACTTGTCGTCGAAGACGAATACCTGGTCGCGGCGTTGATCCAGGATTTCTTGGAGGCTGCCGGCTGCATCGTGGTGGGGCCGATCCCGCGCCTTGCCCAAGCGGTCGAGGCGGCGCGCGACGAAACCTGCGACGGGGCGGTGCTCGACATCAATCTGGGCGGGAGCCAGGTGTTCTCGGTCGCGGAGGTCTTGTCCCGGCGCCGGATACCGTTTGCGTTTGTCACCGGCTACGGGTCCGAGGTGCTGCCCGCCCAATTTCATCAGCGGCCGACCATCCGCAAGCCGTTCAGGGGCACCGAGCTGCTCGACGCGGTGTCGGGCTTCGCCAGCCCCGCTGCGTGAGGCCTATACCCGGTTTTGACGCTGGGGCGTTCCGAGCTAACGCTTGGTGCCGGCGCGCCCTCACCCCCTCGCTGCGCTCGGCACCCTCTCCCGCATTGCGGGAGAGGGTGACCCAGCCCGAAGGGATGGGTGGGTGAGGGGTAGACTCGGTCCGAGACTACTCTGACGACCGTGCAAGAGGCTACGCGTTGCCGTTGACGTAGCGCTTGGGCAGCATCGCGTGGATGCCCTTGTTGCCGTCGACCAATTGGGTCACGCGCATGTCGACGGCGAGGCTGCAGAACATGTAGGCGTCCTCGCGCCCGAGCCCGATGCGCTCGCCGATCAACGTGATCATTTGGCGCAGCGCGGTTTTGGCGGCGTCGTCGAGGTCCTCGTTGAACCCCATCGTAATCAAATGGGTCGGCGTTTCCGCGCGGGGCAGGTCGATGCCCGTGCCCTTATGCAGGCTGAGGCGGAAGGTGCCGGTCAGCGCCGTCTCCAGCGCCGTCACGCAGACCTCGCCGTCGCCCTGCACGCCGTGGCCGTCGCCGGCCGAGAACAGGCCTCCCTCGGTCCACACCGGCAGGTAAAGGGTCGTGCCGGCGACCAGCTCCTTCAGATCCATGTTGCCGCCGAATTCGCGCGGCACGATCGAGGTGACCGCTCCATAGGCCGGCGGCGGCGCCACCCCCATGACCCCGAAAAACGGCGCCAGCTCGATTTCCGCACCCCACGGCACGGTCGCAATCCCGCGCTGGCGGTCGATCGCGGTGTGCCAGGTACGGCGCACCGGGAAGTCTTCGGGCAAGGTGCCCGACAGCGGCCGGATGCGGGTGTAGCCCCAATTTTGCCGGCAGTCGATTGACAGGATTTCGATGGCGAGCGCGTCGCCCGGTGCCGCGCCCTCGACCGCGATCGGCCCGGTCAGGATGTGGGCGCCGAGGCGCGGCTCGACCGCGGCATGGATCGCTTGGTGCTCGGGGAGGATGTCAAAGCGCCCGTCGGCCGGCAGCACGTCGGGGCCGCCCGAGACGCTGTCGAGGGTCACGGTGTCGCCCGAAGCGACCGTCAGCACCGGGGCCAGCGCCGAATTGAAAAAGCCCCAATGACAAGTTTCGGGACTGGCCCGCAAGACATGATGCTGCGACATCGAGAAGCCCCTCCGCAATCAAACATTGATGTTAGCCCGGGATGTTAGCCCGGCCCGGGCGGCGGTGCACGCGTTTCGCCGCCGTGTTGCCAATGCTGCTCGGGGTAGAATGCCGATCGGGTCACAGAGGCAGCGGAGATGGGGGAGGCGGCGCTTTATCCGGCCGTAAAACGCTTTCTCGAAGCGAAGGGGTTTGAGGTGAAGGGCGAGGTCTGCGGCTGCGACATCGTCGCAGTGCGCGGGGCCGAGCCGCCGCTGCTCGCGATCGTCGAGCTGAAACGCGGCTTCAATCTCGAGCTGCTGCTGCAGGCGGTCGACCGCATGCGGCCGGCCGACGAGGTGTGGCTCGCGGTGCCGCTGACCCGGCATGGCCGCGACCGCGACCCGCGGGTGCGCCGGCTGTGCCGGCTGATCGGGCTCGGCCTGATGGCAGTCGACGCCGGGTGCGACCGGGTCGAGATCTTGACCGAGCCCGTGCCGTACCGGCCGCGGCCGGACCCGCGGCGGCGGGCGCGGCTCCTCGGCGAGCACAGGCAGCGCCGCGGCGACCCGTCGCCCGGCGGCACCACCCGCCAGCCGGTCATGACCGCCTATCGGCAACGCGCGCTCGCTTGCGCCGCGGGGCTGCGCGCCGGCGCCGCGCGGCCGCGCGACCTGCGGGCCGACATCCCCGACGCCGGCCGCATCCTGCTGCGCAACGTCTATGGCTGGTTCGAACGCACGGCACCCGGCCGGTATCGGCTCACGGCGCTCGGCGACGCCGCATTGCGGCGCTGGCCTGCGACCCTTGCCGCAACAGCGCCCGGCCCGCCGGCGGGGTTGGAAGAGGCGGTCGCCATGACGATCTCCGGGGCAGCAGCCATCATCGCCAACCGGCCGGGAACGTGACCGAAGCGCAGCCTCTCTCATCGTCGTCGGCGCCGGATGGCCGGGCCGAGCCGCTTTCGGCGAGCAACTTCGCACGCTCGCTGCGCGACAATGCGATCGGCATATTTCCGCCGCAGGCGTTCGAGGAGGACGTCGTCTTTCGCCGCGTCTTCGGCCGGCAGCAGATCATCCTGAGCCGGCCCGCCGGCATCCAGCGCGTCCTCGTCGACAACCCGGCGAACTACCGCCGCACCGCCGCCGGCATCCGCATCCTGCGCCCATTGCTCGGCCGGGGATTGCTGCTGAGCCGAGGCGAGGACTGGCGGCAGCAGCGCCGCACCCTGGCGCCGGCCTTTGCCCCGCGCACGATGCCGATCCTGGCGCGCCATGTCGCGCGCG
This sequence comes from uncultured Alphaproteobacteria bacterium, assembly GCA_963712825.1. Classification (GTDB taxonomy): domain Bacteria; phylum Pseudomonadota; class Alphaproteobacteria; order ATCC43930; family CGMCC-115725; genus AP-15. The sequence continues at coordinate 325,275 of CAVQJP010000013.1, read as the reverse complement.
CCGCCGCCGCTGCCGCCGCCAATCTCGAAGCCGACGCCGGCACTCCGGTCGACCTCCTCGCGGCGATGCAGCTCCTGGCGCTGGAGATCGCCGGCGCCTCGATGTTCTCGCTCGAGATCGAGCGTTACGGTGCCGAATTGCGCAGCCTGATCAAGGGCTATGCCACGCGCCTCGGCCGGCCGAACCTGCTCGATTTTCTGCTGCCGCCCTCGATCCCGAGCCCGCGCGACGTGCGACGCTGGGGCTTCCGGCGGCGCTGGCTGCGATTGATCCGCCGCATCATCGCGGCGCGAAGCGCCGAGGCGTCGGCCGGCGCCCCGCGCGACCTGTTCGACCTGATGGCGACCGCGAAGGACCCCGAGAGCGGCGCGCTGTTTCCGGCCGACCGCCTCGCCGACCAGGTCGCGACGATGATCGTCGCCGGCCACGAGACGACGGCGGTGGCCCTGTTCTGGTCGCTCTTTCTGCTGGCCGAGGCGCCCGACATCCAGGAGCGGCTCGCCGCCGAGGTCGCCGGGGTCGATCTCGGGCCCGACCATGCCTGGGACGCGCTCGCCGGCCTCGTCTACACCCGCGCCGTCGTGCAGGAGGCGATCCGTCTCTACCCCCCGGCCTTTACCCTCGCGCGCCAGGCCATCGGCGACGACGTGGCCGGCGACTTGCCGGTTCCGGCCCGCACTGTCGTGCTGATCGCGCCCTGGGTTTTGCACCGCCACCGCCGACTGTGGCGCGACCCCGAAGTCTTCGACCCGTCGCGTTTTCTGCCCGGCGCGCCGCCGCCCGACCGGTTTGCCTACATGCCGTTCGGCATCGGTCCGCGGGTCTGCATCGGCGCGCAATTTGCGCTGACCGAGGCCACCCTGGTGTTGGCGACCCTGATCCAGAACTTTCGCGTCGAGCGGGCCGACGACGCCCCGGTCACCCCGCGCGCGATCGTCACCACCCAGCCCGACCACCCCCCACCCTTTCTGCTGCGGCCGCGCCGCGGTCGGAGTGGCTGATGGTACGTCTCCGACGTTTACGACCCGATTACCTCGCTGTCATACCTGCGCAAGCGTGTATCCACAGCAACCTGCATCTCGCGGCTGGTTCTGGACCCCCGCCTTCGCGGGGGCGACGAAAGAGACGGGGCAGGACCGTCGGTCATCAGCGCCGCGACGCTAGACCAGGTCGAAATAGCCGCGGGGGGGGTCTTGCCGAGGGTCTGGCGAAACATCGCGGTAAAGGCGCTGGCGCTGCCGTAGCCGACGGCGCGCGCGGCGGCGGCGACATCCTGCCCTTGCGCGAGCTTTACCAGTGCTTCGGCAAGGCGCACCTGATGCCGCCACGCGACAAACCGCATGCCGGTTTCGTGCTCGAACAATCGCGCCAAGGTGCGGCTGCTGGCGCCGGCGAGCTGCGACCACGCGTCCAATGTCTCGCGCCGGGCGGGATCGCGCAGCAGCGCGTCGCACACCCGCCGCAACCGTTTGTCGGCGGGCATCGGCACGTGCAGCGGCTGGGCGTCGAGGACCCGGATCTCGTCGACAAAAAGGGCGGCGACATGGCCGACCCGCCCGGCCTCGTCGTAATCGAGCGGTGCCGCGGCCAGCTCCAGCATCAGCGCGCGCAGCAGCGGCGACACCAGGATCACCTTGCACTCCGCGGCGACCGCCCCTGCCACCGCGCGGTCGATATAGATCGCCCGCATCGCCACCGGGCCCGACATCCGGATCGCGTGCTCGGTCTCGGCCGGTATCCACAATGCGCGGTTCGGCGGGACAACCCAGGTGCCGCGATCGGCTGTCACCGACATGACGCCCGAGACCGCCCAGGTCAGCTGGGCGCGGGGATGGCGGTGCGGCTCGATGCGAACGCCGTCGGCAAAATCCTTGGCCATCCCGGCAAACGGCCGCGGAGTTTGCTGGTAGTCGGCCCGATCGGTGCTTTTGATAATGCCGGTGCTTTTCATTGGCTCGACGTGGTCATGATGTCGGTTTGGCGATGATCTTTGGCAGGACGGCGCAGATCGGACGCCTTATCTAATGCTTCACCCGTGTCTCGTCGAGCGGAAGGCGCCATGACCCAACCATCCCGCGTGATCGGCTTTATCAATGCCGGGCACATGATCGACCACATGGTCATGCTGATCTTCCCGACCGCGGTGCTGGGCATGCAGGCCGATTTTGCCGAACCCTACAGCAAGCTGATCGCGCTGGCGCTCGGCGGGTTCATCGCGTTCGGCGCCGGGTCGTTGCCCGCGGGCTGGCTCGGCGATCGCTGGAGCCGCCGCAACATGCTGGCGGTGTTCTTCTTTGGAGTTGCCGTCGCGACGGTCGCCACCGGCTTTACCCAAACCCGCTGGCAACTCGCCTTGGGGCTGGCGGCGATCGGGCTTTTTGCCGCGATCTACCACCCGGTCGGCACCGCAATGCTCGTCGGCCACGCCGAGCGCGTCGGCCGCGCCATCGGCGTCAACGGCGTCTGGGGCAATCTCGGCGTCGCCTTTGCGGCGGTCGTGACCGGCGGCGTCACCCAATGGCTCGGCTGGCGCTGGGCGTTTTTTCTGCCGGGTGCCGCAGCCTTTGGCGTCGGTGCCGCCTATCTGGCGCTCGTCCCGCCCGAACCCAACCGCAGCGGCAGCCGTGCCGTCGCCCGCGACACCCGCTTCCCGCGCGCGGTGCTGGTCCGCGCCTTTGCGGTGCTCGCTCTCGTCACTCTGTCGGGCGGGGTCGTCTTCAACGCCGCGACCGTCGCTTTGCCAAAGATGGTCGACGAGCGCCTGCCGCAGCTCGCCGGCTCGACCTTGGGGGTCGGCATGTTGGTGTGCGCGGTCTACATCGTCGGCGCGATGTCGCAATTGGTCATGGGCCGAATGATCGACCGGCATCCGCTCAAAGTCGGCTTTTTGGCGATGGCGGTGTTCCAGGCGCCGCTGTTGTTCGCCGCCTCGGTGGTCAGCGGCTGGCCGATGATTGTCGTGCTGACCGGGCTGGTGTTTGCGCTTTTCGGGCAGATCACGTTCAACGACGGCATGGTCGCGCGCTACACCGATGCCGGCTGGCGCGCGCGGGTCTACGCGCTGCGCTACCTGTTGTCGTTCGGCGTCGCCGCGGCGGCAATCCCGCTCGTCGCGGTGATGCACGCGCATGGCGGGTTCCGGGCATTGTTCGAGGTGCTTACGGGGTTTGGTGCGCTGGTGACGCTCGGCGCCGTATTTTTCCCGTATCGCCGCGACGAGCTCGCTGCCGCCGCACCGGTCGCGCCGGCCGCACGGGTGCGCGCGGCGGAATAGCCGAACCGAGCCCGCAGGATCGCAAAGCGCTTTACGGGAACGCTATCGGGGCCAGATCGGTTTCGCGTATAGAGAGAGTTCCGATCGTTCGAGGCGACCGCAATGCATTCCCAAACCCGCCCGCGCCCGTTGGTTTTGTGCATCCTCGACGGCTGGGGCGAACGCGGCGGCGGCGTCGACAACGCGATTGCGGCGGCGGATCTGCCGGTCTGGCATCGTCTTATGGCGCGCTGGCCGCATGCGCAGCTGCAGGCGAGCGAGCACTATGTCGGGCTCCCAGACGGGCAGATGGGCAATTCCGAGGTCGGGCACACCAATCTCGGGGCGGGCCGGCTGGTCTTGCAGGATCTGCCGCGCATCGACGCCGCGATCGCCTCGGGCGAGCTCGCGCGCATGCCGGCGCTGCGCCGCTTTGTCGACCGGCTGAAGGAGAGCGGCGGCACCGCCCATCTGCTCGGGCTGCTGTCGCCGGGCGGCGTGCACTCGCACCAAAAGCAGATCGCGGCGCTGGCCCGCATTGTCGCCGAGGCTGGGGTGCCGGTCGCGATCCACGCTTTCCTCGACGGCCGCGACACGCCGCCGAAGGCTGCCCTGTCGTACCTGGCGGCGTTTCGCGGCGACGTCGCCGGTCTCGGCAATTTGCGGATCGCAACGGTAATCGGGCGCTATTACGCGATGGACCGCGACCAGCGCTGGGACCGGGTCGAAAAGGCGTATCGCGCCATCGCCGAGGGCGCGGGGGCTGCCGCCGCCGACGCGGCGAGCGCGGTCGAGACGGCTTATCGCCGCGGCGAAACCGACGAATTTGTCGAGCCGACGGCGATTGGCGGATATGACGGAATGCGCGACGCAGACGGCCTGTTGATCGCGAATTTCCGCGCCGACCGCGTGCGCGAGATCGCCGCCGCCTTGCTCGACCCGGACTTCGCCGGGTTTGCGCGAGCGCGGCGGGTGGGCTTTGCCGCCGCCCTCGGCCTTGTCGAATATTCGGCCGAGATCAACCCTTCTCTCGAAACATTGTTCCGGCCGCAAGATTTGGACGAGACCTTTGGCGAAGTCATCGCCAAAGCCGGCCTCAAGCAGCTGCGCATCGCCGAGACCGAGAAATACGCGCATGTCACGTTTTTTTTTAACGGCGGCCGGGAAACCGTGTTTCCGGGCGAGGAACGGATACTGGTGCCGTCGCCCAAAGTCGCGACCTATGACCGGCAGCCCGAGATGGCGGCACCCGAAGTCACCGGCAAGCTCGTCGCGGCGATCGAGTCCGGCCGTTTCGACGTAATCGTGCTGAACTACGCCAACGCCGACATGGTCGGGCACACCGGCCGTCTCGACGCCGCGGTCAAGGCGGTCGAGACGATCGACAAATGTCTCGGGCGGGTTGCGGCCGCGGTCGAGAAAGCCGGCGGCACGCTCGTCGTCACCGCCGACCACGGCAATGCCGAGATGATGCGCGACCCCGAGACCGGCGAGCCGCACACGGCGCACACCTTGAACCCGGTGCCGTTCCTGGTCGTCAACCCGCCGGGCGATGTTGCCCTCGCGGACGGGCGGCTCGCCGATGTCGCGCCGACCTTGCTCGATTTGCTCGGCCTCCCGAAGCCGGCGGCGATGACCGGCCATTCGCTGATCCGGCTGCAGGAGAGCCGGCTCAGCGCCAACTAGTCGCAGACCGGCGCCGATGTTGATTGTCGACCCCGCTGCCGGCTAATATCGGCCGCTCGCCGAGGTCGGAGCAATCACAAGGGTGCGTGCATGAGGCGGTTCGGGTTGATCGCGGCAGCCGCCGCGGCGGTGCTGACGTTTTCGGTGCGGCAAGATGCCGGCGTTGCCGCAACAAATTCTGCCGAAACCTACAAAGAACTTAATCTCTTTGGCGAAGTTTTCGAAGACGTGCGCGCCGACTACGCCGGCAAGGTCGACGACGACTTGCTGATGGAATTGGCGATCAACGGCATGTTGACCTCGCTCGACCCGCATTCGAATTATTTGAACACGAAAAACTTCGACGACATGAAGGTGCAGACCCGCGGCGAGTTCGGCGGGCTCGGCATCGAGGTGTCGATGGAGAACGGTCTCGTCAAAGTCGTCTCGCCGATCGACGACACGCCCGCCGCCCACGCCGGACTGAAGCCCGGCGACATGATCACCCAGCTCGACGGCCAGCCGATCCAGGGGATGACCCTGCCGCAGGCGGTCGACAAGATGCGCGGCCCGGTCAACAGCGAAATCCGGCTGACGATCCAGCGCAAGGGCCGCGACCCGTTTGACGTCAAGCTGACGCGCGCGACGATCCACATCCAGTCGGTCCGCTCGCACCTCGTCGGCGACGACATCGGCTACATCCGGATCACGTCGTTCAACGAGCAGACCGATGTCGGGCTCAACAACGCGATGAAGAACATCAAGCAGCTAGCCGGCGACAAACTGCGCGGGATCGTGCTTGACCTGCGCAACAATCCGGGCGGGCTGCTCGACCAGGCGGTCGCGGTTTCCGACGCGTTTATCGACAAGGGCGAGATCGTCTCGACCCGCGGCCGGCGGGCCGACGACGCGCAGCGCTACGATGCCCGCTCCGGGGATGTCGCCGCGGGGCTGCCGATCGCGGTGCTGATCAACGGCGGCTCGGCCTCGGCGAGCGAGATTGTCGCCGGCGCATTGCAGGACCACCACCGGGCGATCCTGCTCGGCACGCGCTCGTTCGGCAAAGGCTCGGTGCAGACGATCATCCCATTGCCGGGCCATGGCGCGATGCGGCTGACCACCGCGCGCTACTACACGCCGTCGGGACGGTCGATCCAGGCCAAGGGGATCGAGCCCGACATCGTCGTCGAGGCGGCCAAGATCGAAACGCCGCCCGAGAAAAAAGGTGCCAAGGTTGCCGACGCCACCAAGACTGACGATTCGGACGACGACGCCGACATGTCGAGCTCGGTCGACCCCTCGATCATGGGCACCGCAGCCGATTACCAAATGGCGCGCGCGGTCGACATGCTGCGCGGCATGTCGCTGTTCGGCAACCACGTGATCAACTGACGCCACCAGCGCGCGGCCGGAGCTGAAGGCCTCGGATGCGGGAACAGAGCGAGACGACGCGCTACCGCCAGTGTGTCGGGATCATGCTGATCGACGGGCGCGGCCATGCCCTGGTCGCGCGCCGCGCCGACATGCCGGCGACGCCGGCCTGGCAGATGCCTCAGGGCGGGATCGACTGGGGCGAGACACCGCGTGAGGCGGCAATGCGCGAGCTCGAGGAGGAAATCGGCACCCGGAAAGCCGACATCCTGGCCGAAACCCGCGACTGGCTGACTTACGACTTTCCGCCGGAAGCTGCGCACCGAATCTGGGGCGGCCGTTTTCGCGGGCAGCGGCAGAAATGGTTTCTGATGCGGTTTACCGGGTGCGACGGCGACATCGAGCTGGGCTCGCGGCATGCCGAGTTCGACGCGTGGCGCTGGGTCGATCCCGAGCAATTGCCCGCGTTGATCGTGGCATTCAAGCGCCAGCTTTACATCCGGGTGGTCGGCGAGTTTCGCCACCATTGCCGCGCCATCCGCGCCGGCGCCCGAGCTGAACCAGGCTAGCGCGATTTTTTTGCACCGTTTCGCTCGGCCGCCCAGCGGCGGCGCGCGGCGGCTTTTCCGCTTTCCGCCGACCGCAGCGCAGACAGCCGCATCCGGCGTTTCCCCCACCCGCGATCCGTCCTAATTTCGCCGCCGGCATGCAGAGGTTTGGACATGGCAAAGAGTTATCGGGTGGCGGTCATCGCCGGCGACGGCATCGGGCACGAGGTCATGCCCGAGGGGATCGCCGCGATGGAGAAGGCGGCGAGCACCTACGGGTTCGAGCTCCGCTGGAACGAATTCGACTGGAGCTGCGAGCGCTATGCCCAGACCGGGCGGATGATGCCCGAGGACGGGCTCGACCGGTTGCGGCTCTATGACGCCGTCTATCTCGGAGCGGTCGGCCATCCCGATGTCCCCGACCATGTCTCGTTGTGGGGTCTCTTGATTCCACTGCGCCGCGGTTTTCAACAATACGTCAATTTGCGCCCGGTGCGGCTGCTGGCCGGCGTGCAGTCGCCGCTGCGCGACCGCGAACCGGGCGACATCGACTTTTACGTCGTGCGCGAAAACAACGAGGGCGAGTATTCCGAGATCGGCGGCCGGCTCTATGCCGACAGCGAGCACGAAATGGCGATGCAGCAATCGGTGTTCACCCGCCGCGGTTGCGACCGGATCATGCGCTATGCCTTCGAGCTCGCCCGCGCCCGCAAACAGCACGTGACCTCGGCGACCAAGTCGAACGGCATCATCCACACGATGCCCTATTGGGACGAGCGCTTTGCCGCGGTCGCCCGCGACTATCCCGAAATCAAGACTGACCAGTACCATATCGACATCCTGACCGCGCATTTTGTGCGCCATCCGGACTGGTTTGACGTCGTCGTCGGCTCGAATCTGTTTGGCGACATCCTCTCCGATCTCGGTCCCGCCGTGGTCGGCTCTATCGGCATCGCCCCGTCGGGCAACATCAACCCCGAACGCGACTATCCCTCGATGTTCGAGCCGGTGCACGGCTCGGCACCCGACATCGCCGGGCGCGGCATCGCCAACCCGATCGGCCAGATCTGGTCGGGGGCGATGATGCTGGCGCATTTTGGCGAAACTGCCGCGGCCGCCGCGGTCGAGCGCGCGATTGCCGCGGTGCTGGCCGAGGGCGGGACCCGCACGCCCGATCTCGGCGGCAATGCCGGCACTAAGGATCTGGGCGCGGCGATCACCGCCGCCATCCGTTGAGGGTCAGCCCCGCCGAGGCGACCCCGACCCTGAGACCCCCGGCCCCAGCAGGAACAGAGCGGTCCCGAGCCCCCACAGCCCGTTGACGATCGGCCCCACCAGCAATCCTGGAAAGCGGAAGCCGTAGCCGAGCGGCAGGTGCTTGAGCGGGGCCACGACCAGCCACGAGAAGCCGGTCGGAAACACCGCGCCGAATATGACGGCACCCGCCCAGCAGCCGCCGGGGCTGCGCGCGATCACGCGCTCGGCCAGCACGAAGACGATGCCCCATACCCCGCCCCAGAACGCAAGCGAGAGAAATTGCGGCACGCCGAACGGCGGCACCGGGTGCATGTTGTAGGGCAGGTTTGGGATCAGCCCGGCCACATGCAGCCCCAGCACCCCGAGCTGGTGAAACACCAGGGTCGCAGCAAAACCGGCGACAAAGCCGAAAACGAGCCTCGTTGCCGCGATGGAAGATTGCAGGGATAGCGACTGCGCCACTAGTCCTTCCTTTTTGTCGACACGGCGACGTTCGCGAGCAAGGAGATAAGCCGGCAAGCCGCCGGGCTGTTTTGAGTTATATCTCACCGATCAGCCGCGCAGAAACGTCGCGATCTCTTGGGTCAATTCCTGCGGCATCTGTTCCGGCAGAAAATGGCCCGTCGGCATCGACTTGCCCTGCACCTGGACGGCGCGCTCCCGCCAAGTTTGCAAAACGTCGTACATGCGATGGAATGGTCCTTTTTCCGACCATAACACAAGCAGCGGGCACGCGATCTTTTTGTCGAAATCCGCCTTGTCATGGACGAGGTCGATCGAGGCTGCCGCGCGGTAATCTTCGCAGATCGCATGGATCGTGTCGGGCTGGCGAAAGGTACGCAAATATTCCTGGAACACCGCGGGGCTGATCCAGTCGGGGAGCGGGTCGGTGAGCTTGCTCCCGCCCAGCCACAGCAATGTGCATTTCAGAAAATATTCGGCGCTGTTCTGGACCATTGTTTCCGGAAATGGAGGTGGCTGGACCAGCAGAAACCAGTGATAAAAAATCGTCGCAAACTCCTGGGTGATTTGCTGATACAGCCGATATGTCGGCACGATGTCGAGAATGACGAGCCTGGTCAGCGTCTCGGGGTGATCGAGCGCCAGCCGATGCGCCGCGCGTCCACCCCGGTCATGGCCGACGAGCGCGAATTTCTCAAATCCCAGATGCCTCATCACCTCCAGCTGGTCCTGCGCCATCGCCCGCTTCGAATATGCGAAGTGATCCCCGCCTCCCGGCGGCTTGCTGCTGTCCCCATAGCCGCGCAAGTCGGTCATGACGACGAAATAATCCTGCGCCAGCATCGGCGCGACCTCGCGCCAGAGCACATGCGTCTCGGGAATGCCATGCAGCAGAAGCAACGGCGAACCGTCGTGCTTGCCGCCGTAAACAGTATTGATTGTGGCGTTCGAAGTCTTGATCAGCTCGGTCTTGAATCCTCGGAAAAATCCGCTGCTCCGAGTGTCGGATTCAGCCATGTCGACCTCCAACCGCCGGCGTTTCGAAACAATTCGGGGACGTTGGCTATACCGGAAAGCCGGCGCGGCGCGGCGACAGCCGGATGCCGGAGCGCGCCGCTTCGAGCATGTAATAGCGGGTCATCTGCACGATGTCGGTGCGCCAATAAAGCTGCTGCGGCTCGCTTTCGAGAAAATCCCCGCCGGCAAATGCGTAGCAATAAGTTTCGACATAGCGGCGGACGGCGTCGCCGGCGATCGGCGCATCGCGCCAGCCGAATTTCCACCCGGCATGCTCGGCCCCGAGCCGCCAGCGTTCGAGCCGCACCGCCAACGTCGCGGCGTCGAGCGCATCCAGCGCCGGCACGCGATAGACCACGACCAGCCGGTGCACATTGAGCTGCAATTGCATCAAGAGCTCGTCGCCGAACGCCTGCACCAGATACGTCGCGTCGGAAGCGCCGCGGACGTGGCGGATCTCGACCCGGGCACGCGCCGCGCTTGCCAGGTCGGTGTCGCGCGGCTCGGCGTCAAAGCTCGGCAATTCGTATTCCACCGTTCGCAACGCCTCGAGCACCTGCCCCGTCAGAAACTGCTCGGTCCGCTTCTGCGCCTCGGCAATCGTCAGCATGCCCGCCGACCGCTCTCTATCCGGATTCGCATTGTTGTGAATCTTCCGGCACGGGCGCTCCCTCGCCCCGCTTGCGGGGAGAGGGTTGGGGTGAGGGGCCGAGCGGCTCGGCGCGATCAGGATTACGAGCGAATGGCGAGAGGACCGCCGTCTATCCCGCCGGGTGGATCGCGGCGTCCTTGACCTCGTCGCCGACAAAGGGCTCGAACTCGCGGAAGTTTTCCTCGAAGCGGTGAGTCAGCTCGCGCGCGGTGTCGTCATAGGCGCGTTTGTCGGACCAGGTGCGGCGGGGATCGAGCACCTCGTTCGGCACCTCGGGGCAGGCCTCCGGCACCAGCAGCCCGAAATTCGGCTCCCGGGTCACCGGCGCGTCGGCGAGCCGGCCGTCGAGCGCGGCGCGCAGCAGCGCCCGCGTATGGGCGATCGGCATGCGCTTGCCCACGCCATATGTGCCGCCCGACCAGCCGGTGTTGACGAGCCAGCATTGCGAGCCGTGCCGCTTGATCCGCTCGCCGAGCAATTCCGCATAGGCCGACGGGTGGCGCGGCATGAACGGCGCCCCGAAACAGGTCGAAAACGTCGCCTCGGGTGCGTTGCCGAGCCCCTTTTCGGTGCCGGCGACCCGTGCGGTGTAGCCGGAGAGAAAATGGTACATCGCCTGCTCGGCGGTCAACTTGGCGATTGGCGGCATGACCCCGAAGGCGTCGGCGGTCAGCATCACGACGTTCGCGGGATGCGGGCCGAGCCCCATCGGGTCGGCGTTTGGGATAAAGTCGATCGGATAGCAGGCGCGGGTGTTTTCGGTCAGGCTGTCGTCGTCGACGTCGGGCAGCCGCGTCAAGGGGTCGATCACGACATTTTCGAGCACCGTGCCAAAGCGGGTGATCGTCGCGTAAATTTCAGGTTCGGCAGTCGGCGACAGATTGATGACCTTGGCGTAGCAGCCGCCCTCGAAATTAAAGATGCCGTTGTCGCTCCAGCCGTGCTCGTCGTCGCCGATGAGCGTGCGCGAGTTGTCGGCCGAAAGGGTGGTCTTGCCGGTGCCGGACAGGCCAAAGAAGATCGCGGCGTCTCCCTTTGGACCGACATTGGCCGAGGCGTGCATCGGCAGCACGCCCCGCGCCGGCAACACGAAATTCAAATAGCCGAAGACCGATTTCTTGATCTCGCCGGCATATTCGGTGCCGCCGATCAGCACCAGTCCGCGCGCGAAATTGACGAGGATGAATACGTCGGAGTTGATGCCGTCCGCGTCGGCAAGCGCGTGGAAGCCGGGCGCGTGCAGGATCGTGAAGGCGGGCTCGAACCCGGCGAGCTCCGCGGCCGGCGGCCGGATGAACATGTTGCGCGAAAAGAGGCTGTGCCAGGCGCTGTCGGTCACGACGCGCACCGGCAGCCGGTAGGCCGGGTCGGCGCCGGCGTACAAATCCTGCACAAACAACTCGCGCCGCTGAAAATAGGCGAGCATGCGCTGATGCAGGCTGTCGAAGCGCTCGGGCGAGACCGGCTGGTTGATCTTGCCCCACCACACCGTGTCTTTGGTGCCGGACTCCTCGACGATGTACTTGTCGCGCGGGGTGCGGCCGGTAAAGGCGCCGGTGTTGACCGAAAAACTGCCGCCGGCGACGACCTCGCCTTCGCCGCGGCGGACCGCATGCTCGTGCAGGACCGGCATCGACAAATTCCAATGCTCGCCGCCGAGGTGGCGCATGCTCTGGCGGTCGAGCCCGAAACGGCTCTTCGTCGCGGTCGTCCGATCGCCTTTGTTCATCGACGTTCCTCCGGTGGCGGCGCCATTTGCCGAAGCGTTTTCGGCGCACGCGGTTAACTGGCGCTACCATAGGCGAGCGAGCCTGTCAAAGTCAGCCCAACGAAGAGGCTATTCGCTTGCCTCTCGGGCGAGCCCGGCCAGCGCGGCATGGACCGCCTCGGGGGTTGATGCCGGGGCCGGAAAATCGAGCCGCGCGGTCTCGCCGTCGCGCCGCAGGTCGACGCCCTGGGGATCGACGCCGGTCGCCCGCCAGCCGGCTCCTGATCGCGGGGCCAGCCGCTGCGCGAGAAGGTCCAGGGCGGCGGCGCGATCCTGGTTGATTTGCGCGAGGATTGCCGGTTCCGCCGCGGCGAGCGCGGAAGTGTCGCCCGACAACAGCAAATCGGCTGCCTCGATCCATTCGATGCGGCCAAACCCGGCGACGAGATGGCCGCGTTCGACCGCGACCCGGTAAACCCGGAAATCGGCAAAGCCGGCGTAAAGCGCGCTCGACGGGTGGCGGGCGGTAAAGCGCGCCAACAGCCGCGGCCCGGCAATCGCTTCAGCCCGGCCGACCAGGGTCAGCCGCGGCCCGTCGAGCCGGTCGGCATGCCCCTCTGTACCGTCGAGCAGCACCGAGACGCGCGGGTCGAATGCGATGTTCCGGCTGTGCTGGGCGAGGTCGGAGAGCAGCAGCAGCGGGCTCGCGTCGAGATCGGCGGCGACCAGCACCAGCGAGGCATAGGGCGCGCCAAGCAGGCTGGTGGCGAGTGCGGCGCGCTCGCAGCTTCGCATCAGCCGCCGCCCGAGCCCCACCGGGTCCGTTTCTCGACCGCTCATTGCGCAAATGAGCGGCGACATGCCCACGCCCGTCAAGGGCCGAGAAGACCGAACGGGCACAAATCCGTCTGCACGCATCGTACAATTCAGAAGTGCTTGTGTGGACAAAAGTGGTCGTGCGGGTTGGTCGGTGCCGGGAAACGGCCATATTTAACGGCGACAGCATTTGGCTCTCGGCCGGTGCCGGCTTGCTGCAACGTTGAGGGGGATGCATCAAGTGGCGAACACTATTGCTCTTGTCGATGACGACCGCAACATCCTGACCTCGGTGTCGATCGCGCTGGAGGCCGAGGGATTTTCGGTGCGCTGCTACAGCGACGGGGCGGAAGCTCTGAAAGGAATGAATGCGCAGCCGGTCGACATCGCCGTGCTCGACATCAAGATGCCGCGCATGGACGGCATGGAATTGCTCGAGCAGTTGCGGCGGCTGAGCCACATCCCGGTGATCTTTCTGACCTCGAAGGACGACGAGGTCGACGAGCTGCTGGGGCTGCGCATGGGGGCCGACGACTACATCAAAAAGCCGTTCTCGCAGCGCCTCCTGATCGAGCGCATCCGGGCCCTGATCCGGCGCGGCGAATTGGCGCGCGAGCGCGACGACCCGCAGGGCGAGCCGGTCGTCGTGCGCGGCCGGCTGGTGCTCGACCCGGCGCGGCATTTGTGCACCTGGGCCAGCCAGCATGTCGAATTGACGGTGACCGAGTTTCTGATCCTGAAATCGCTGGCCCACCGTCCGGGGCACGTCAAGAGCCGCGACCAGCTGATGGACGCCGCCTATGGCGAGCACATCTATGTCGACGACCGCACGATAGACAGCCACATCAAGCGGCTGCGTAAGAAATTCAAAGCCGTCGACGGTGACTTCGCGCAGATCGAAACCCTTTATGGCGTCGGCTACCGATACCGCGACCGCTGATCGGGACCGGGCATCGGCGGCTCCTCCGGCGGCGGCGCCAGCGGGCACTGCCGACCCGCCGCCGCCGGTCGCGCCGCCGCGGGTTCCGTCGGCGCCACCCGGCGCGCACGCCTCGCAAGCCGCGCAGGCCGCGCAATCGGTTGGCCGGCGGCGCCCCGCCCGGCTGCGGCTGTTCTCGCCGCTGACCTGGCGCATCCTCGCGGTCAACGTGCTGGCGCTGGCCCTGCTTGGCGGCGGTTTTCTCTATCTCGGCAAATACGAGGCGAGCCTGATCGGCCAGCAGATCGAGTCGCTTAAGACCCAGGGGGAGATTTTTGCCGCCGCCCTCGGCGAGGGCGCGGTGCTCGACTCGGCCGACGAGGGCGAGGTCCTGCTGCCCGATCTTGCCCGCCAGATGATGCGCCGCCTGGTGGCGCCGACCAAGACGCGGGCGCGGCTGTTCGATGTGAAAGGCGACATCATTGCCGACAGCCGGGTGCTGCGCGGGCCCGGCGGCACCATCCAGGTGACTGAACTGCCGCCGCCCGACCATCAAAGCCCGGTCGTCAAGGCCGCCGAGCAGGCTTATGACTGGGTGCTCGACCGGCTGCCGCGCAACAAGCGCTATCCGATATATCGCGAAAGCTTTGACCCGCATGCCTCGGACTACATCGAGGTCGAGCACGCCCTCGCCGGCGAGATCGGCAAAAAGATCAGGAACGACCCGGCGACCGGCGACCTCGTGCTCAGCGTCGCTATCCCGGTGCAGCGCTACAAGGAGGTGCTGGGTGCTTTGATGCTGTCGACCGGCAGCAACGAAATCGAGGAGGAGGTGCGCACCGTCCGGCTCGAATTGCTGCGGATTTTTGGCGTGGCGTTGCTGGTGACGGTGCTGCTGTCGGTCTATCTTGCCGGCACGATCGCACGCCCGATCCGCCGGCTCGCCGCCGCCGCCGAGCGCGGGCGGGGTCGCCGTGCCCGCGTCGAAATCCCCGATTTTACCGGGCGCGGCGACGAGATCGGCGACCTGTCGGGCGCGTTGCGCGAAATGACCGACGCGCTGTGGCAGCGGATGAGCGCGATCGAGCGCTTCGCCGCCGATGTCGCGCACGAGATCAAGAACCCGCTGAGCTCGCTGAAGAGCGCCGTCGAGACCGCGGTGCGCATCGAGGACCCGGCGACCCAGCGCCGGCTGATGGCGATCATCCTTGACGATGTCGAGCGGCTCGACCGGCTGATCACCGACATTTCCGACGCCTCGCGGGTCGACGCCGAATTGAGCCGGCTCGAGCTGGCGCCGGTCGACATCGCGGCGATGCTGCACGCACTCGCCGACGTCCACGAGGCGACGCGCGCCGGCGAGGCGCCGCGGCTGGTTCTCGACCTGCCCGAACGCGGCCGCGAGCTGACGGTGCCCGGGATCGAGACCCGACTGTCGCAGGTGTTTTTGAACCTGATTGCCAATGCCGTGTCGTTCAGCCCGCCTGGAGGCGAGATCCGGGTGACGGCGGCACACGACGGGCGCGCGGTGCTGGTCACGATCGACGACAGCGGCCCCGGCATCCCGGACGACAAGCTGACCGCAATTTTCGACCGCTTTTACAGCGAACGCCCGGCCGGCGAAAAATTTGGAACTCATTCGGGGCTCGGGCTGTCGATTTCAAAGCAGATCGTCGAGGCGCATCGCGGCATGGTGTGGGCCGAGAACCGCAAATCCGCCGCCGGTTCCGGCAACGGCGCGGTTATCGGCGCGCGCTTCAGCATCCGCCTGCCGGCGCCGCCGTGAGCGGGCCGCTGCTGGTCCACGCCACCGCGGTGGCGATCGAGGGCGGGACGGTTTTGCTGCGCGGCCCCTCGGGGGCGGGGAAATCCGATTTGGCGCTGCGTCTGATCGACGGCGGCGGGCAGCTTGTTGCCGACGACCAGACCTTGCTGCGGCGCGAGGGGGGCCGGCTGTTGGCCGAGGCACCAGCGGCGATCGGCGGCCTGTTGGAAGTCCGCGGTGTCGGCCTGTTCCGGGTCGAGACGGCGGCTGCCGTGCCGCTGGTGCTGATCGCGGACCTTGTCCTTTCGGGCGATCTCGAACGGCTGCCGGAGCAGCGTTTCGAGACCGTGCTCGGGGTGCGCGTTCCGGTCGTCGCGCTTGCTGCGTTCGAGGCCTCGGCCCCGGCAAAGCTGCGCCTCCTCCGACGCGCGTTGGCGGCAGCGCCGTTGCCCGCTATAATGGGGTGATGAGCACCGAAGGTGGTCGCGAACCTTTCGATGCGGCCAAAAGCGCGCCGCCTGCGCGCGTCCTCTTGGTGACGGGGATGTCGGGTGCCGGGCGGTCGACGACTCTGAAAATCCTCGAAGACATCGGTTATGAGAGCTTTGACAACCTGCCGGCGGCGCTGGTTCCGGCGCTGATCGAAAGCACCGCAGCCGACAGCCCGGCGATCGCAGTCGGCGCCGACACCCGGACCCGCGGCTTTGCCGCCGCGACGATGCTCGAAACCTTGGCGCGGGTCGTCGCCCAGAGCGGGCGCGAGCTGCGGGTGCTGTTTGTCGATTGTGATGACGAGCGGCTCGAACGGC
Source organism: uncultured Alphaproteobacteria bacterium (assembly GCA_963712825.1). Classification (GTDB taxonomy): domain Bacteria; phylum Pseudomonadota; class Alphaproteobacteria; order ATCC43930; family CGMCC-115725; genus AP-15. The sequence continues at coordinate 309,033 of CAVQJP010000013.1, read as the reverse complement.
GCTATACCGAGACGCGACGACCCCATCCCCTGGCCGGAGACCGCCCGATCATGGACGGCATCCGCCGCGAGCGCCAAGTGGTCTCCCCCCTGCGCGACCACGCGGATCTGCTGATCGACACCTCCGCTTTGACAGCTACCGACCTGAAACGCCTGTTGACCGGGCATTTTGCGCTCGATCAGGCAGGGCTGCGCGTTTTTGTCACATCCTTCGCCTACCGCCGGGGTCTCCCGCGCGACGCCGACCTGGTCTTTGACGTGCGTTTTCTCGAAAACCCTTTTTACGTCGACGAGCTGCGTGGATTGACCGGTTGCGATCCGGCCGTTGCCGCCCACATCGAGACCGACGCCGATTTTGCACTGTTTTTCGATCGGCTGAGGCGCCTGCTGCGCCCGCTGCTGCCGCGCTACGAAAGCGGCGGCAAGACTTATCTGACCATCGCGATCGGATGCACCGGCGGTCGCCATCGTTCGGTCTATGTCGCCGAGCGGCTGGCGGCGGAGTTGCGCGCCGATGGGTGGCGCACCGAGCTCGCGCATCGCGATCTGCCGCCGGCTGTCGCGCAGCGCCCGGCCGGCGTGCTCGCCGCCGTGGGCTGAGCCCCCGCCGTCCAGCAGAGGAAACCGATGATCGGTGTGATTTTGGTAACCCACGGGCGGCTGGCGGCGGAATTCGTCGCCGCGCTGGAGCATGTCGTCGGCGCACAGACCCAGATCGCCGCCGTGTGCATCGGCCCCGACGACGACATGGAGCAGCGCCGTCAGGAAATCCTGCGCCGCATCGCCGAGGTCGACAGCGGCGACGGCGCGGTGCTGTTGACCGACATGTTTGGCGGCACCCCGTCCAATTTGGCGATCTCGGTCATGGACCGCGCCAAGACCGAGGTTATTGCCGGGGTCAACCTGCCGATGCTGATCAAGCTCGCCAGCCTGCGGCAAAACGAGGGGCTGGAGCGCACCGTTCTCGGCGCCCAGGAGGCCGGTCGCAAATACATCAACGTCGCCTCTCAATTGTTGACCGATGCCCGGCGATGAACGATGGCCAATCCGAGGACGCCGCGGCCGCGCCCGCAACCGTCCGCCGCATCGCGACGATCTGCAACCAGCGCGGCCTGCATGCCCGCGCTTCGGCGCGCTTTGTCAAGATGGCGGCGCAATTCGACGCCGACGTCAAAGTGCGCAAGAACGGCACGGAGGTGTCGGGCCGTTCGATCATGGGGCTGATGATGCTCGCGGCCGCACCCGGCTCGGTCGTCGAGCTGTCGGCGAGCGGGCCGCAGGCCGAAGCCGCGATCGGCGCGCTCGCCGATTTGATCGAGTGCAAGTTCAATGAGGATTGACGAGGCGGCCGATCTAATGGAAACGCCCGCCGCCGCGTCGCGCGCCGACGCAACCCCTGAAGCAGCCCCTGGCTCTGCCGTATCCACTGGCGACGCATCGCCAGGGCCCGCCGCCGAGCAGCGGCTCGTCGGGCTCGGGGTGTCGCCGGGGATCGCCATCGGCCCCGCCTATCTGGTCGAGGGCGGCGACCTCCCAGTCCATGAGAGCCACATTTCCGAGAGCGAAGTCGAGGCCGAGCGGGCGCGTTTCAACGAAGCGATCGAAGTCTCGCTCAAGCAGTTGCGCAAGCTCAAGGCGAAGGCGTCGGGTCTGCCCGAATCAGCAGCCGAGGAAATCGGCTATCTGCTCGACGCGCATCTGGCGATGCTGTCCAACTCGCGGCTGGTCCGCGGCGCCGCGGATAGGATCGCGCGCCAGCGCATCAACGCCGAGCGCGCCGTCGAGCTCGAAATCGACGAGATCGCGCGCAGCTTTGCCGCGATGCGCGACCCGTATCTCGCGGCACGCGCCGAAGACATCCGCGTCGTCGGCACCCGCCTCATTCGCAACCTGATCAAAAAGCCGTATGCCGCTTATTCGGGTGTGCCGGAGGGTGCGGTCATCCTCGCCGACGAGCTGACCCCGGCCGACACCGCGCTGATGGACCCGCAGCGGATCGCCGGGTTTGCCGCCGAGGCGGGCGGCGCCGACAGCCATACCGCGATTGTCGCACGGGCGCTCGGGCTGCCGGCGGTGCTGGCGGTGCCACGCCTGGTCGAGCATGCGCGTGCCCAGGCGAGGGTCGTCATCGACGGCGGCGAGGGCACCGTCGTCATCGACCCGACCCCGGAGACGATCGCCGACTACGAGGCGCGGCGCGACGTGCTGACCCGCGAGCGGCGCTATCTGACGCGGCTGCGGCGGCTGCCGGCGGTGACCCGCGACGCGGTCGAGGTCACTCTCGAAGCCAATCTCGAATTGCCGATCGAACTCGAGCAGGCGACCGCCAACGGGGCGATGGGGCTTGGTCTCGTCCGCTCCGAATTTCTTTACATGAACCGCGACGACCTGCCCGGCGAGGACGAGCAGTACGCGGTGTTTTCGGCGCTGGTGCGCGGCATGGGCGGGAAGCCGGTGACGGTGCGCACCTTCGACCTTGGCGGCGACAAGCTCGCGCGCTCGCTCTCCGACCATTATGTCCCGTCGGACAACCCGGCGCTCGGGCTGCGGGCGATCCGGCTGTCATTACAGGACCGCCGCCTGCTCGACCCGCAATTGGCGGCGATGCTGCGCGCCGCGGCCGAAGGGCCATTGCGCATCCTGTTGCCGATGATCTCGAATGCCGGCGAGATCCGCCGGGTGCGAGAGGCGATAGAGCAGGTTGTCCGCCGCCTGCGCCGGCGCGGGGTGCCGCTGCCCAAGCCGCTGCCGCCCTTGGGTGCGATGATCGAGGTGCCGGGGGCGGCGCTCGCCGCCGACTCGCTCGCCGCCGAGGCCGATTTCTTCGCGATCGGCACCAACGATCTGATCCAGTACACGTTGGCGATCGACCGCAGCGACGAGCAGGTGGCGCATCTCTACAACCCGCTGCATCCGGCGGTGTTGCGGCTGATCCAGTTCACGGTCGAGGCGGCGCTGCGCCGCGGCATGCCGATCAGCGTGTGCGGCGAGATGGCCGGCGACCAGCGCTTTACCGCGTTGCTGCTTGGGCTCGGGCTGCGCAATTTGTCGATGGCGCCGCGCAGCATCCCGCGGGTCAAGCAGCGCATCCGCGGCCTCGACATCGTCGCCGCCACCCGCCGCGCGCGGGCAATCATGGACCAGTCGGACACCGGCCGCATCGCCGCGCTTGTTGACGACTTCAACACCGTCGCCTGGCCGCATTGACCCGAGCCGTCCGAACCGCCTCACTCCGTTCGCTATCTGCCTAATTCCAACAGTTCCAGCAGATAGCGGCCGTAGGCGTTTGCCTTCAGGTTCGCGGCAAGAATTTCCAACCGGGCGTCGTCGATCCAGTTCTGACGCCACGCCACTTCCTCGGGGCAGGCAATTTTGAGCCCCTGGCGCGCCTCGACGGTGGCGACGAATTCCGCCGCGTGAAGCAGACTCTCCGGCGTTCCGGTATCGAGCCAGGCAAACCCTCGGCCAAGGGTTTCCAGCTCCAGGCTGCCTTGGAGCAGGTAACAATTGTTGAGGTCGGTGATTTCGAGCTCGCCCCGCGCCGACGGCCGAAGCGTCGCGGCGATCTCGGACACGTGCTGATCATAGAAATAGAGGCCGGTCACCGCGTAATTTGAGGGCGGCGCCGACGGCTTCTCGACGATGCCGCGCACCGCGCCGTTCGGCGCCAGGTCGATCACGCCATACTGGGTCGGGTCGCGAACCCAGTAGCCGAAGATAACCGCCCCGGCGCGGCTTTGCGCCGCGCGCCGCAAGATCGCCTGGAATCCCTGTCCGTAGAATAGATTGTCGCCCAGCACCAGCGCCGAGCGGCTGCCGTCGATGAAATCGCGGCCGATCAGAAATGCTTGGGCGAGGCCGTCCGGGCTGGGCTGGATCGCATATCGCAGCTCCAGCCCCCAGGCGCTGCCGTCGCCCAGCAGGGCGCGGAACTGCGCTGCGTCATGCGGCGTGGTGATGATCAGGATTTCCCGGATTCCGGCCAGCATCAAGGTCGTGAGCGGGTAATAGATCATCGGCTTGTCGTGCACCGGCAGCAGCTGCTTGCTGACCACTTTGGTGATCGGCCAAAGCCGGCTGCCGGTGCCCCCGGCCAGGATTATCCCTTTCACGGCGCCCCCCCGGCCAGTTGTGCGATGACGCGCGAGAGCGAGCCTTGCCAATCCGGCTGACCGATCCCGAAGACCCGGCGAATGCGATCGCAGTCGATGTTCGAGTTTAACGGCCGGCGCGCCGGCGTCGGGTAGTCGCGGGTGGCGATCTTGACCAGCGACGGTCCGGCGCCGCCGCTGCGGGCAAAGATCGCCTCGGCAAAACCGTGCCAGCTCGTGCTCGGCGCGCCGGCGAAATGGCAGGTTCCCCATGCGGCGAAACCGGGCTTGCGGCAGATGGCGGCAATAACGAGTATCGCATCGGCGATGTCGCGCGCCTCGGTCGGGCCGCCGCGCTGGTCGTCGACGATGCGCAGCTCCGATCGCTCGCGGCCCAGCCGCAGCATGGTTTTGACAAAGTTCGAGCCGTAGACGCCAAACACCCACGAAACGCGCAACAGCAGGTGGGCGGGATTGGCCGCGGTCACGGCGGCGTCGCCGGCCGCCTTGGAAGCGCCGTACACGTTGAGCGGCGCCACCGGGGCGCTTTCGAGATGCGGCGCCGAGCCGGTCCCGGCATAGACGTAGTCGGTCGACAGATGAATTATCGGCAGGCTGCGCTCGGCGGCGGCCCTGGCCAGGTTTGCGGCGCCGCCGGCGTTGACCGCAAAGGCTTGTTCCGGCTCCCGCTCGGCGCGGTCGACCGCGGTATAGGCGGCGCAATTGACGACGACCGACGGATCCATCGCCGAGAGCGCGCGGGCAACCGCCGCCGCGTCGCAAATGTCGCAGGCCGCGCGGCCGAACCCTCGTGCCGCCGCCCCGGCGCGTTCGACGAGCACCCGCCCGACCTGTCCGCCGGCGCCGAACACGGCGAGGGTCACGCGACCGCCGCCGGCATACCGAGACGCTCTTGCCGATAACCGGCGCCGGCGCGGCGGCACCATTCCTGGTTGTCGACGTACCAGCTGACGGTGGCAGCCAGGCCGCGCTCAAGATCGTAGGCGGGTTGCCAACCGAGCTCGCGCTCGATCTTGCCGGGGTCGATGGCGTAGCGGGCGTCGTGTCCCGGCCGGTCAGCGACAAACGTGATCAGCCGCACATGCGGACCGCCGCTCGGGCGGTGCGCGTCGAGTGCGCGGCAAATCGCGCGGACCAGGTCGATGTTTCGCGCTTCGCTGCGCGCGCCGATCAGATAGGTCTCGCCGACCCGGCCCCGCTCGACAATCGCGCGCAACGCCGACACGTGGTCCTCGACATGCAGCCAGTCGCGGACGTTCGTCCCCTGGCCGTAGACCGGCAGCGGCTTGCTGGCGATGGCGCTCAACACCATCAGCGGGATCAGCTTTTCCGGGAACTGATAGGGCCCGTAATTATTCGAGCAGTTCGAAACCAGGACCGGCAGTCCGTAAGAGCGGTGCCAGGCGCGGGCGAGATGGTCGGCGCCGGCCTTGCTCGCCGAATAGGGGGAGCTTGGACGATAGCGGCTCTCGTCGTCGAATTGCCCGGTCGGGCCGAGCTCGCCATAGACTTCGTCGGTGGAAACCTGGAGAAAACGAAATTGCCCGCGCCCGGCCGCATCGAGACGGCGCCAGTAGGAAAGGGCGGCATCGAGCAACGTCGCCGTTCCGAGAATGTTGGTTTCGACGCACAGCATCGGGCTGTCGATCGAGCGGTCGACATGGCTCTCCGCGGCAAGATGATAGACCGCGCGCGGCCGGTGTTCGGCAAAAATCCCGGCTATGGCGGCGCTATCGCAAATGTCGGCTTGGACAAAGGTATGATGGGGGGCGTCGAGGATCGGCGCGAGATTGTCGAGGCTGCCGGCGTAGGTGAGCTTGTCGACGGTGACAACGCGCTCGCCGTCGGCGACGAGGGTTCGAACCAAGGCCGAGCCGATAAACCCGGCGCCGCCGGTCACGATCACGGTCATGGTTCGAATTCAAAAATGTCGGCTTGAGCCGCCAGGCGCGGCAACGCGCGATCGCGCTCGGCCATTGTCACGTCGGCGATCGGCCACGCGATCCCCAGCGCCGGATCGTCCCAGACGACGCCGCGCTCATGCGCCGGGCTGTAGAAATCAGTCACCTTGTATTGCACTTCGGTGTGGTCCTCGAGCGTGCAGTAGCCATGCGCAAAACCGGGCGGGACCCAAAGCTGGCGCCAATTGTCGGCGCTGAGGACGACCGCAGCGTGCCGCCCAAAGCGCGGCGATCCGCGGCGGATGTCGACAGCGACGTCAAAGATCGCGCCGCGCGTCACCCGCATCAGCTTTCCTTGAGCCGCCGGGGCAACCTGGTAATGCAAGCCGCGCAATGTCCCTTTTCGCGGGTTGCGGATGTGATTGTCCTGAACAAAGTCGAGATCGGCCGCGACTTCGGCAAACACGCGCCGATTCCACACCTCCGAGAAAAACCCGCGGCTGTCGCCGATGCGGGCCGGTGCCAAAATCTTTACTTCGGCCAATTCCGTGTCGAAGACTTCCATCGGTTTCGGATAGCATGGGTTGCCGGCGCGGCCAAGAGGGCAGCCGTTGCCGCGCGATCCGCACGATCGAGCACGGCTCCGGCAACAACAAAACGTGGCCGCCGGGACTCACAGGGATCGCCGGCGGCGGCCGCCGAGGCTGATCATGCTATACCCGGAGCGGCGATATTGCCGCGATGGCAGCTGCCGTCGGCAAGCGCTCGGTATGACAATCGCGGCGGCACGCCAATCGGGCGCCGCGGCCGGAGATCGACATTGTTCGGGTTTCTCGCAAGGCTTGCGATGCGGCGGGGACCGGAGGCTACGGCCGACGCGCCGGAGCAGCCGACCCCCGACGCGGCCGCCCACCACAACACGATTGGGCGCATCGTGTCTCGACTGGGACTGCCGCGAAACGCCCGCATATTGGACATTGGCGGCGCCGCATATCTCGGCAGCGAGAGCATCGACTGGATTGTCGACCGGACCGATGCGCCGATCGACGTCGTCGCTGTTCGGACGGACCAGGCTCAGTCTCTTCAGCAGAAGTATGGCACGCAGGTCCGCGTCGTCGGCTCGATCGGCGAATTGGATTACAGCGCGTATGACCTGGTCGTGGTCACGCCGGTTCTGCGACAAATAGCCCATGCCTTCCGCGTACTGCTCCCGTTCGTTTACGCCGATTTGGTGAGGGCCGGCGGTTTTGTCGTCGCGGTCGGGATCGGCGCGGCGCGGGCGGCGGTCGAAACGCCCGCTGTGGCTGACGAGCTGGCCTTGTTCAACCAGGAGCTCGACCTTCGCAGGCCAAAGAAAAACACGGACGTCGCGCGAGGCCTGTTCAGATACCGCCGCCACGAATGGAGAAAACCGTCGACCCGGAGCTATTTTGTCTGGGTGACGTTGCAACGGACCGACAAGCCGGCGATCAGCCGCCCCGGTGCGGTCAAATGGTGGCGGTTTCTCCCGCCCGGCAACTCGCACGCACTGGCTGCGGGCGCGGCGTTCCTGGAAGCGTTTTATGATCGATTCGAGTCGGATCCGTCTTCCGCTTTCGACCTTCTGCCGGCTGGCGAGAAGGTCGCGGCCGAAGCCGTGCATCACACATTGCGGGCATTGTTCAACGCGCGGAAAATTGTCGCCTACGACGACGCGCTCGCCCGGCTCGAAGCAAAAGGGTATGCGGAGCTGGTATTTTACCATCGCATCAATCTGGATCGGTATGATGGCGTTTTTCGTTGCGACCTCCGCCAGGCATTGTTGCGCTACCAGGTCCTGCCCGAACGCAATTTCCTAAAGCGGGCATTTCTCAATGTTTTGATCGATCAGCTCGCCCGGTCGCTCGAGCGCGACCTGCTGACAGCGTTGCTGGAGATCGAGGGAGCGGAACATCTGCGCGCCCTGCCGCAATCGATCGTGATCGGGGTGTGCGGCGCGCTGAACCGGCTCGGATTGCCGCAGGCATGCCGCCGCTTGATGGACCTTTACTTAGCCGGGCGGTCGCAAATTCTGCGCCTTCAGTTTCTCGAAATCGAACGAGACCTCGGCCGCGGGCAGGGTCGGGCAAGCGGCGATGTCGAGCGCGGCCTCGGCGACTGGCGAACCGTGCTCGAAAGCGTTCGGGCGGAGCGCGCCACAGCCCTAGGCGATCGCATCGGCGCCGCCGAAATCGCTGCCTATGCCGCTTTGGACCGTGTTCCGGATGGTCCAAACGACCTTCTCGACATCCGGTTTTCCGCGGACCAGCAGCACCGCCTGAGGCAAATCATCGAGCAAGCCGTCAGTGCCGGGCGGCCGCTCTCTCTGATCAGGCTTGGCGACGGCGAAAGCTACGCATTCGACAATTCCGAAAGCAACGCCGCCTTGCGGGAAATGACCTGGTGGGGCGAGCGCCCTGACGGTGCCACGCGCGCCGAGATCAAGCGGCGCGTTTGCGATGCGGTTGGCGGCGCAGACATTCTTGGGATTCCGTCGATCTACCGAATCATTCGCCATTTGGCGGATCCGGTCAGCGCAGACAGAGCCGACAACACCAGCACGCTCCTCAGCCTGTCGGCGGTGTTGAGCGCCGTCTCCGAACGGGGGCTGCTCACCAGCCGCGTGGTGACGGAAGAGCGCTGTCACCACCTGATCTTCAGTCGTGAGTATTTGGAGCAATTGGCGAGAGCATCACGCCGGACGATCTGGGTGACGTGCTGGAGCTCCGGACAGCTTGGTCTTGAAACAACTGACGATACGGTGTTTGTCACGATCCCCGCACATGCCAAAACGCGAGATTTGGGAAATAACGAAGACCAGCCGCTGTTTAACGTTTTTGATGCCAAGATAGCGCAAATGTGCGACGCGATCGCATCCGGCTCGGTCGTGTTCGTGTCGGCGGGACTCATCGGCAAAATATTCGTTTTGGAAGCGGCAAAGCGCGGTGCGGTAGCGCTCGACGTCGGCGCCATGGCCGATTACCTGGCGGGCCGCAAGACCCGAACTTCAGCGGACATCATCTAAATCGAGCGGCGCCATCGCCGCCGCCGCGCCAACCCGGTCGCATTGCCGACGATCTCTCTCGGCATCTCAGCTTCCCGCGGAGCGGTTAAGCGCCGGATCGGAGGTCAGCTCGTCGAGCCAATTCGCTCCCCCGACACAATCGGTGCGACGTCCTGCATAAAGCACTCCATCGATCGCAGGAGCTGGTCAAGGTTGCGGTTGCCGTGGAAGTTGATCTGGAAGGCGTCGAGGCCGGCTTTTTCGCGGTAGCTCAACAGGTCGCCGGCGACTTCGGCCGGCGTGCCGTGCCCAACCGGCCGCTTGCCGCCCGATGGCGGCGCATTGCCGGTGATCGTGCTGAACTCGACGCGGAAGCTCATGCGCGTCGCGATCGGCACACGCCCGATCTGGTCGCACGCCCGACGCAACGCGGTTTGGCGCTCGACCAGTTCGGCGACGGGCAGCGGGGTCGGCTGCCATATCGTGGCATACCGCGCGGCTCGGCGGAGCGCCGCATCGCTGGCGCCGCCGATCCAGATCGGCGGATGCGGCAGCTGCACCGGCTTCGGATTGACGTGCATGTCGGAGAACGAAAAGAACCTGCCGGTGAACGAGACTTTGCCGGGGGCCCAGCAGGCCTGCCACAGGCGCAGATATTCGCTGGTGCGGGCACCCCGCTCGTGGAAAGGCACGCCGAGCGCCGCAAACTCGGCCTCGTTCCAGCCGACGCCGACACCGGCGATCAGTCGGCCGCCCGACATCCGGTCGATCGTCGCCAAGCTCTTGGCGGTCGCGACCGGGTTGCGGTACGGCATGATCAGCACCGAGACGCCGACGCCGATGCGGGTTGTGTGCGCAGCAATAAACGACATCGCGACAAACGGGTCGTAGACGTTGGTCCACGGTGCAGCACGCGAAGAGCCGTCGACGATGATGTGATCGTTGACGAAGATGGCGTCGAACCCGACCTCCTCGGCCTTTTTTGCGGCCGCGACGACCGCCTCCGGCGACGTCTCGAACCCGAGGTAATCCGAATTGGGGCAGCGGGTCGAGAACCGGACGGTCATGGTGCCTCGCGTGGTGTTCTGTCGCGGAGAACGATATCAGACGAAACCGACGGCCGCGTGCGGAACGTAGGGTTCCTCGAGGGCGGCAATCTCCTCGGCGGTCAGCTTCACGGCGACCGAGGCGAGCGCGTCGTCGAGATGGTGGAGCTTGGTGGCGCCGACGATCGGCGCGGTGATGACCGGCTTTGCGAGGAGCCAGGCGAGCGCGACCTGGGCGCGCGATATGCCGCGGGCATTGGCGACTTCGGCCACGCGATCAGCGACCTTCTTGTCGGCCTCATTTGTTTTGGCGAACAGCCGGGTCATCGCCTCGTCGGTCTCGGTGCGCATGCTGGTGTAGTCCCAGTCGCGGCTCAATTTGCCGCGCGCCTGCGGGCTCCACGGGATGACGCCGATGCCCTCGGCCTCGCACAGCGGCAGCATTTCGCGCTCCTCCTCGCGATAGAGCAGGTTGACGAGGTTCTGCATGCTGACAAAGCGGGTCCAGCCGTTTTTCTCGGCGATGCCGAGGGCGCGGGCGAACTGCCAAGCGTGCATCGACGAGGCGCCGATATAGCGTGCTTTGCCGGATTTGACGACATCGTGCAGCGCTTCGAGCGTCTCCTCGATTGGCGTGTCATGGTCGAAACGGTGGATCTGATAGAGATCGATGTAATCCATGCCGAGCCGGCGCAGGCTGCTGTCGATCTCGGCGAAGATCGCCTTGCGCGACAGCCCGGCGCCGTTGGGGCCGGGACGCATCCGGCCATAGACTTTGGTGGCGATGACCACCTCGTCGCGGCGCACGAAATCCTTGATCGCGCGGCCGAGGATTTCCTCGCTGCTGCCGAGCGAATAGCGGTTCGCGGTGTCGAAGAAATTGATGCCGGCTTCGAGCGCCTTTTTGATGAATGGCCGGCTCTCCTCCTCGGGGAGGCTCCAGGCGTGATTGCCGAGATTGCCGCCGCCATAGCTCATGCAGCCGAGGCAAATCCGCGAGACATCGAGGCCGGTGCGGCCGAGCTTGGTGTATTCCATCGTTTTATCCGAGCCGGTTAGAGTGTCATGCGAAGTGCGGCATGACATCTGACGCGAAGAGTTCGTGAGTCTCGATGTCGTTCCGATAGTCGCTGTTGATCAGCAGCTGCACACCCGCCTCCTGATATTGGCCGATCAGATCGATGGCCGCGGACACGGTGCCGACAAAACCCCGCAACGGCCCGCGCTCTGCCAGCCGCTGACGCTTCGCCGCCACCGCGCCCTCGTCGCGGGCGAGCAGCCAGCTGTTGTTGTGGGTCGTTTCAATCGCGTCGTAGTCACGCTGCGCGGCCTCGCAATGGCTGCGAAGCGCCGCAAGCTTGTGCCTCACCATTTCCGGATCGCCGCCGATGTTGCAGGCGTCGGCCAGCCGAGCGACCGCCCGTAACGTAAGTTGCTCGCCGCCGCCGGCGATCATCACCGGCGGACGGGGCTTTTGGACCGGCTTCGGTTCGAGGACCGCGTCCTCGACGTGAAAATACCGGCCGTGAAAGGTGGTTCGCTTCTGCGTCCACATCGCGAGGATGAGACGGACGGCTTCCTCCATCTGCCGGATGCGCACCGCCGGCCGCGCCGGGAATTCCCAACCATACTGACGGTACTCCGTCTCGAAGTAACCGGCGCCGATGCCGAGCGTCAGCCGTCCCCGGCTGATCAGATCGACACCGGCGGCGATCTTGGCGAGATGCGCCGGATTGCGGTAGCCGACCGAGGTGGCGAGCGTGGCAAGGCGAATGCGGCTGGTCGCCGCGGCCAGCGCCGACAGAGCCGTCCAGCCTTCCATGAAAGGTTCGTCGGGTGCGCCGACGCCTGGAATCTGGACCAGGTGGTCCATCACCGAGAACCAGACAAAGCCATGGTTCTCGGCCCATTGCGCCTTCGCTTTCACCGCCTCGAATGCTTCCGCCGGGTCGGGACCGTACACCCATGACGGGTTGTGAATGCCGAACTTCATCGAAACTGCTCCCGTTCTTGCTGACTGGACTCGGGCCTTATGCTCGAGACGGAGGCTGGCCGGTGCTCAACGCCGGCAGCGAGCGCACAAGCGCGGTGTGGCGGAACAAGCCTCGGCGAGTCCTTGCAATGGACCCGGCTTATCCGCGACCCGGCTTGTTGCCGGGGGCGGGGGCCTGCGGGTGCGCCGCGGCGGTGCGGGCCTGGCCGATCCGCGCACGCTCACGGCGCAGCTCCTGGAGATGCGCGTGGATCGCCGCAAAATCGTCGGCGGCGCGCGGACGCGCGCGTTCGCAACGCAGCTCGTGGATGCGCGCGCGGATCACCGCGAAATCATCAGCAGCTCGGGGTCGGGTCACATTTCCTCTCCGCTCTCGCTAACGCGGGGCTCTTGGGCCATCCGGGTGTTTAATATCGCCATATCGGATTGGGCGTAACGTAGTTCCGGGTTCTGTCGTAGATCGGCGGATCTCTGTGCGCCACCGAGGCCCCTCCTTGCCGCATGAGGCGACGCAAGCAAGCCGGAGCAATCGGACCTGATGCTGTTGTCTGGGTGAGCCGCCACCTTCGACAATCCACAGAAAAAACTCTTGGTGCGTGGCCCACCGATTAATGCAGGCCAATCCGCACCACGTCGCGGACGCTGCGGCCGCCGTGGCGGTCACCCGGAACCACCAGACGCAGCGTGTTCCCCTCGATCGGCTGGCCGTTCCGGCGATAAGCCAGCAGCACCTGCTTGCCCTCGAATTCGGGATCGATTTCGGCGAGCGCGAGCGTGACAGCATAGCCGTCGCGTCCCGTCACCACGATGTTGCGGCGCAAGCGCGTCCGGCGATCGGCGCCCAACATTTCCGCGCGTTCGAGCACGGACCAGAGCAGCGCACCGCACCGGTGTAGGTGGCCTGCTCGGGGCCGTGGCCGGTCAGGAACGACACCTTCTGCTCGATCGCCGGCAACTGCTCGACCATCGCCGGATCGATCGTGTGCGTCTGCTCGACGGAGGCTGCGACAACGATACTTTGATCAGCCGCTGGCGCATTCTCTGCCGGAAGCGCCAGCGATGCGGCGATGAGCCCCGCCGCGACGAGATATCGAGGCCGCACTACTTCGCGACCATCACGTCGGAAGCCTTGATGACGGCGATGGCTTCCTCGCCCACCTGAAGGGCGAGATCGTCGATCGCTTCGTTGGTGATCGAAGAGGTGATGATCACCCCGTTGCCGATGTCGATGCGCACATGGCCGGTCGTCTGGCCCTTCTGCACGCCGACGACCTTCCCTTTGATTTGGTTGCGCGCGCTGATCCTCATTTCTCTCGTCTCCGATTCCGTTGGTCAGGGCTCTATATAGGCGGCCTGGGTCGGAAGGCCGAGCGGCGCCTCTGGATCCACCGAGCCAATATGCCCCGTTATATACGGATAGACATCTCGATGGTACGCTGTGCGTCGAAAGCCCGGACAGCCTGGAGAAGCGCATGTGATCCGTTGCCAGCAAGGAAGAGTCAAGGTCGTCGGCACCCGGCCGATCCGGCCAGACGGGGTGGACAAGGTTACCGGCCGGGCGAATTTCGGCGCCGACCTCGCGCTGCCGGGCATGCTGTGGGCCAAGATCAAGCGCAGCCCGCATGCCCATGCGCGGATCGTTGGCATCGACGGCAGCAAAGCGACGGCATTGCCCGGCGTGCGCGCGGTCGTGACCGCAGCCGATTTTCCCGAGATCCGGTCCGAGGAAGCGTTTGTCGGCGAAGGCCCGATGAACTTCCGCGACCTGTCGCGCAATGTGATGGCCCGCGACAAGGTGCTCTACGAGGGGCATGCGGTTGCTGCGGTCGCGGCCATCTCACCGATCATCGCGGCGGAGGCGCTCGATCTGATCGAGGTCGAGTACGAGGTGTTGCCGCACGTCATCGACGTCGAGGCGGCAATGAAGACGGGTGCGCCGCTGCTGCACGATGACCTCTATGCCCAGGGGGTAGAGCCCAAGCCCGAGCAGCCGTCCAACATCGCCAAACGTGTGACGTTTGCAAAGGGCGATGCCGAGGCCGGATTCCGGCAGGCGGATGTCATTGTCCCACGCCGCTATACGACGCAGCCGGTGCACCAGGCCTATATCGAGCCGCATGCCTGCGTCGTCTCCGCCGCGGCTGACGGGCAGGTGCAGATCTGGGCGTCGAGCCAGGGGCAGTTTATGATCCGCGCCTATTGCGTGAAGCGGCTCGGCATCGACATCGCCAGCATCCGAGTGATGCCGGCCGAGATCGGCGGCGGCTTTGGCGGCAAGGCACTGATCTATCTCGAACCGGTGGCGCTGGCGCTGTCGAAGAAAACCGGGCGGCCGGTCAAGATCGTGATGACGCGCGAAGAGGTGTTCCGCGCGACCGGCCCAACCTCTGGCGGCGTGATCGAGGTCAAGCTCGGCGCCAGGCGCGACGGAACGATCGTTGCCGCCGACCTCGTGCTAAAATACCAGGCCGGTGCATTTCCGGGCTCGCCGGTGCAGCCGGGCTGCATGTGCGCCCTTGCGATGTACGATCTGCCGAACGTCAACATCGTCGGCTACGACGTCGTCTCAAACCGCCCCAAGGTGGCAGCCTATCGCGCGCCGGGGGCGTCGATCTCGTCCTTCGGGGTCGAGAGCTGCGTTGACGAGCTCGCCCGCGAGCTGCGCATCGTTCAAGCGCCCAGCTAAGATCACGGATTGTCGAGTTGCGCGCGACGAGCGCGTCGCGCAATCGCTGCTGTTGCCCCTGAACCTGGGCCTTCAGCTCGGGATTTTCGGCTTCGAACTCGCGCAGTCGCCGGATGTTCGCAGAGAGCGGGGTCATGCGCAAGAAGAGGATTACCGAGGCCAGACGCGTACCGCGTAGGGATCGATAATCAAGGCGGCAGGGCAGTCGGTCGATCCAGTCCGAGCGGCTTTGAAGGCTCGTGATCGCGGTCGCCGAGGCGAAGCCCGACCCGGCAGACGTTTCCAAGAAGGACAATCCCCTCTATGCGGGTTTGATAGCGCCCGCCGCCGCAGATCCGGACACTACTCGACAGGACCGCCCAGCCGACGCGACGATCGAGCGGGGGAGCCGGCCCGGCAATGTCGAGCACCACGCCCATGCCGGTCGCGATCTGACGTTCGCCGGTTGCCACGCCTTCGGCCGCGTTTTCGGTTCCGAGCAAGCGTGCGACCGTTTCGCCGGGAGGCCGTGCGAACCCGTCCGCGGTCGGACAGACTGCAACACCCGGCCGTTCCTCGAGAACGAGAAGCTCGTCGGCCCGGAGGGCGGCTTCTTCCGGGTCATGAATGACGAGGATCGTTGTCGCCGGATGTCGCGCTGCAAATCCAGCAATTCGCAATTGCAGCCGCACGCGCAACGGTGTGTCAAGCGCCGAAAACGGGTTCGTCGAGCAACAACAGGCGCGCCGGGCGCACTAATGCGACGCGCTGCTGCTGGCCGACCGGCAAGACCGAGACGCTCGATCCAGCGGCGGGCGGCGGCGGGATCGGTGCCCCGCGCGGGGTTGATGCGCCGGTGGCCGGTCTCTTAGGCTGGCGCCCGACCTGAACTCGAATGCGTTTGGTTCCTGCCGCCAGCCGTCGGGTAGTCCGGCTTCAGGTCGACGAGCGGCGTGCCGTCGACACAGTCGAGACCGCGCACCCGCAATGTCAGGCCGTCGATCGCCACCAGCTCGACGATCGAGGACGCGGCCGGGTTGGGCCGCACCGGAGAGCGCAGCGCAAATGTACCGGTGGTCTCGCTCCCGAACGGCGTCTGCAGCACCAGATCGCGCCTCGCTTGGTGCATCCAATAGAGCACTTGGATGCGGCGATAGCCGTCAAGGCCCGTCAGCGCCATGCGCCAGCGCTCGTCGACAACGATCGAACAGACGGGCCCGTCGGGGCTGCCGTGCTTTGGGCAGTCGCGGCGCGTTGGCCACGGGGTGCGGATCGTGCCGATAAAAAAGACTCCGGCATCGGTCTGTGGTGGGAGCTCGACGGCTGCTTCGCCGGGACGGATCTTGTTGTCGGCATCGGACATCTTCGCGCTTATCGCCAGATTTGACATCGGCGGAGAATGGCAGGGGCTGCCTGCTTGCGCCAGGGTACCGGCTGATACCGTCCGCGCCTTGCCACACCCAACGCGGTATCGCTGTGTGAAAGCCTCTTTCGCTCGACGGTGGCGGCAAAACTCGGCTTACAGAACAATTCGCTCGACCAACAAAGCAAGGCTGGCGTCCCCAAGGGGATTCGAACCCCTGTTACCGCCGTGAAAGGGCGATGTCCTAGGCCTCTAGACGATGGGGACGCAAATGCGCCGCGGGCGCTTGCATCTAAAGCCCCAACGCCGAGAAATCAACGGCCGAGAAAGCAACGGCGGCTCTCGGATCGGCAACCGCCCCGCCCCGTCTCCCTCGATCTCGTTTCCGCGGCTTCCCATCTATCCGGCAACCCGGTTCGAGCGAGAGAGCAGCATGGCGCCAGCGCCGCAATTCGACGAGCGTTTCCGCGTTGGCTTGCGGGCGTTGCTGACCTGGCGGCGCGACGTGCGGCGGTTTCGCCTCGATCCGCTGCCGACGGGCGCCGTCGAGCGGCTGCTCGAGCTGGCCGGGTTGGCGCCCTCGGTCGGGCTCAGCCAGCCTTGGCGATTTGTCCTGGTCGACGACCCGGCACGGCGGGAGGCGATCCGGGCGGATTTTGCCAGGGTCAATGCCGCGGCGCTTGCGGCGCAGTGCTCCGGGCGCGCCGCACAATACGCGCGCTTGAAGCTTGCCGGGTTGGACGAAGCGCCCTGCCATCTCGCGGTCTTTGCCGATCATCTGACCGGGCAGGGGCATGGCCTCGGGCGGCGGACAATGCCCGAGATGGTCGACTATTCGGTGGTCGCCGCGGTCCACACCCTGTGGCTCGCGGCCCGCGCCGAGGGGATTGGCCTCGGCTGGGTGTCGATCCTCGACCCGCGCGCGGTCGGAGAAAATCTCGAGGTGCCGGCGGCGTGGAAGCTGATCGGCTATTTTTGCCTGGGTTATCCAGCTGAGGAGGAGGATGTGCCGATGCTCGAAACCGCGGGCTGGGAGCGGCGGCGGTCGCCGGCCTCGTTCCTGATTCACCGATGAGCGCCGACGCAGCGATCCGCGTCGGGATCGGCGGATGGGTGTTCCCGCCCTGGCGCGGGGTGCTCTACCCGCCGGGTCTGCCGCAGGCGCGCGAGCTCTCCCATGCGAGCCGCCAGGTCACGGCGATCGAAATCAACGGCACCTTTTACGGCGCCCAAAAGCCGGAGAGCTTTCGCCGCTGGCATGGCGAGACCCCGGACGATTTCGTCTTTTCGGTCAAGGGGCCGCGCTTTGCGACCCACCGCAAGGACCTGACGACGGCCGGTCCGTCGATCGAGCGGTTTCTGGCGAGCGGCGTTCTCGAATTACGCGCCAAGCTCGGGCCGATCCTGTGGCAGTTCGCGCCGTTTCTGCGCTTTGACGAGGCCGGGTTCGAGGCTTTTCTTGCATTATTGCCGCACGAGATCGACGGCCAGCCGTTGCGCCATGTCGTGGAGGTGCGCCATCCGAGCTTTGCCGAGCCGGCCTTCCCCGAATTGCTGCGCCGTCATCGGGTCGCGGTGGCGCTCGTCGACGACGAAAAACACCCGGCTCTCGACCATGTCACCGCCGATTTTGTCTATGCCCGGCTGCGCCGTTCGACGATGGAGGAGGCGAGCGGCTATCCGGCCGACGCGCTCGACGACTGGGCCGCGCGGCTCTGCGACTGGCAAACCGGCGGTCTCGATTGCTTTATCTATTTCATCAACGGCGCCAAGATCCGCGCCCCGGCAGCGGCGCAAGCGCTGCTGGACCGGCTGTCGCGCTGAACCGTCAAGCCGCCACCAACGGCGGCAATTCCACGAGGGAGCGGATTTCGTGGTCTGGGGCGCCGGGCAGACGCTCGCGGGCGAGGCTTTGGCGGTTGCACCAGATCGCGTGCATGCCAAAGGCGGAGGCACTCCACGCGTCCCAGCCGTTCGACGAGACAAACGCGATCGCGTCGGCGGCGACGCCGAGCCGGTGGCAGGCGAGCCGGTAAACCTTCGGGTGCGGCTTGTAGACGCCGACTTCCTCGACCGACAGCACATGGTCGAAGAGCTCGGCGAGCCCGGCATGCTCGACCGCGGCCGACAGCATCGCGGGCGACCCGTTCGACAGGATCGCCGTCGCCAAGCCGCCGTCGCGTAACTGCCGCAAGGCCGCCGGCACCTCGGGATAGGCGTCGAGCGTCAGGTAGAGCTGCATCAGCCGCTCGCGCCGCGCCGCATCGGCCACGCCGAGTGCATCGAGCGCGAAATCGAGCGCGTCGCCGGTAACCTGCCAAAAATCGGCGTGGCGGTCCTGCACCGCGCGCAGCCAGCTGTACTGAAGCTGCTTGTCGCGCCACAGCGCCGCGAGCCGCGATGCGGTCTCGCCGAGCCCGGCAGCACCGCGGCGCGCCGCCGATGCGGTGTCGAACAAGGTGCCGTAGGCGTCGAAAACGCACGCGCGAATGCCGCCAGACTCTCCTCGTGTCATTTCCGGTTTACTCGGCGGCGACAGCGGCGGCGCGCCGGGATGGGCGCGGCCAGCGGGCGGCGACGAGCGGCAGGACTTCCTCGATGAGGCGCCGGGTCTGCGCCAGCATCTCGGCGTCGCCGCGCGCCGCCGGGCGCAGGATGAATTTCGAAATCCCGGCTTCGACGTAGGCCGCGATGCGCGCGACAATCGCCTCCGCGTCGCCGATCGCGAAGTGGCGCTGTGGATCGCGGCCGGTGCGCCGGCGGTAGGCCTCGAACAGCCGTTCGAGCGCCGGGTCGTCCGGACTGCCAAAGCGGAATGCAATGCCGGCGCCGTAATGGTCGTCGTCGAGCGGCCGGCCGGCGGCAACCGCGGCCTCGCGGATCGCGGCGACGACGGCGCCGATGTCCTCGGGGGTCTCGCCGCCAGCCTGCCAGCCGGTGCCGAACCGCGCGGTGCGCCGGATCGCCGCCTCGGTCGAGCCGCCGATCCACATCGGCAGATCGGGCTGCACCGGCTTCGGGCTGATCGAGGCGCCCGACAGCCGATAGTGCACGCCGTCGAAATCGACCGCTTCCTCGGCCCACAGCCGGCGGATGATTTCGAGCCCTTCGTCGGTCTTGCGGCCGCGGGTCTTGGTGTCGAGGTTCAAGGTCCGCCATTCCGGGGCGAGCGGGCTGCCGATGCCAAAGGCGGGCAGCAGCCGCCCCTGCGACAACACGTCGATCGTGGCACACTGCTTGGCGAGCAGGACCGGGTCGCGAAACGCCAACGACAGCACGTTGACGCCGAACTTGATGCGCCGGGTGCGGCCGGCCAGTGCCGCCATCACGCTCATGCATTCGAGGATCGGCTCGCGGCTGACCATGCGATCGGTCTGCCACAGGGAGTTGACGCCGCCCGCCTCGCACAGATCGACCCAGCGCCAATAGCCGGCGACGCTGTCGAACGGAAACTCCATCAGCCCGAGCCCGATGGCAACGTTTCGTGGCATGGCGTTCTCCTCGCGAGGCGATAGCGGCCGGACAGGCGCCGCCTATTCGCGGCGCTTGACGATCAGCGCGTCGACCACCGTCAGGCCTTGGCCTTGCGGGTGGACGATGACCGGGTTGAGGTCGATTTCGTCGATCCGGTCGGCGTGGTCGGCGGCAAAGCGCGACAGCGCTCGCAATCAATTCGGCGAGCGCTGCGCGATCCGCCGGCGGTGCGCCGCGCACGCCTTCGAGCATTGCGGCACCGCGCAGTTCGCCAATAAGTGCCAGCGCTTCGTCAGGCCCGATCGGCACCGGCGAGAACGCCACGTCGCGCAACACCTCGACATGGATGCCGCCGAGCCCGACCATCAGCATCGGACCGAAATCCGGGTCGCGACTGACGCCGAGGATGATCTCGTGGCCCGGCGGCGCCATTTTCTGCACGAGCACGCCCTGGATCGCGGCGCCGGGATGGGCCGCCTTCGCATTAGCCAGCACCCGCGCGTAGGCGTCGCGCACCGCGCTGTCGCCATGCATCCCCAGCGCCACGGCGCCGGCTTCGGTCTTGTGGGTTATGTCCGGCGATTGCACCTTCAGCGCCACCGCTCCGCCGATACGGGCGGCGGCCGCCGCCGCCTCATCGGCGGATGTCGCCAGCGCCTCGGGCGGGCGGGGGATGCCGTAGCCGGCGAGCAAAGCCTTGGCCTCGTGCTCGGTCAGCAACGGACCCGCTGCAGCGAGCGCGCGGGCAGCCGGATCGCGGATCGACGGTGGGGTCGCCGGAGCTGGCGGCCGATGCCGGCGCTGCTGAAACCGGGCGTAGTCAACGAGCGCCCGGATCGCGCGGGCGCAGCTCGGCATCGAGGTGTAGCAGGGAATGCCGGCCTCCGCGAACGCCGCCATCGCCTGCGGCGAGGCGCCGGTGTAGGTCACGAGCAGGATCGGCTTCTCGCGTGGCCCGGGGAGCGCTGCCAATTGCTCGGCGTGTCCGGCAGCCGTCGCCTCGTTGGCGAGCGACCCGATCAAGAGGATCGTGTCGATACGGCGCGATTGCCGGACGATTTCGATGAGCCTGGCATAGCCGACCTCGTGGATCGCCTGGGCGGTGGCATCGACCGGGTTCTGCGCCGAGGCGTAGGACGGCAGCAGTTTCAGGATCTGCCGCTGGATGTCGTCTTCGAGCACCGGCAATTCGAGGCCATGCGTCGAGAGGATATCGGCCATCCACACCGCGCTGCCGCCGGAGCCGGTGATCACAGCGACGCGGTTGCCCCGCGGCAATGGGCAAAAGGCGAAGGCGGCGGCGACGTCGAGCATGTGATCGAGGTCCTCGCCGCGAATGATGCCGTGATGGCGGAAGATCGCGTCGTCGACCGCCCCGGCATGCGCCAACGAGCCGGTGTGCGAAGCGGCGGCGCGGCGCCCGGCATCGGAGCGGCCAACCTTGGCTGTAATCAGCGGCTTGCCGGCGGCGGCAGCTTTGTCGGCAACGGCGCGGAAATGGTCGGGTCGGCGGATCGCCTCGAGATAAAGCAGAAAGATGTCGGCGCCGCCATGGTCGAGCGCCCAGTCGACATAGTCGTGGGCTTCGAGGATCGTCTGGTTGCCGGCGCTGACCTGATAGGTAAAACGGAGTTGCCGGTCGCGGCCGCGGTTCAGAAAGGCAAAGGTCAGCGCCCCGCTCTGGCAGCTAACCGCGATCGGGCGGCCCTGCGGCGTCGCCGGCAACAGGCTCCGGCTCGGATCGTGAAACACCGGGCTGAAGGTCGCGACGACGCGCTGCAGAGAGTTGACGAGACCCTCGGAATTGGGACCGCAGACGAGGATGCCGTGCTCCTCGGCGACGCGGCGCAATTCGCCGTCGCGCGCCTGTGCCGCCGCGCCGCTCTCCTCGCCAAAGCCCGAGCTGATCACGACCGCGGCGCGGATGCCGCGGGCGCCGCATTCGGCGAGGGTCTGCGGCACGATCGCCGCCGGGACCACGATCACCGCCAGATCGGCGGGTTCGGGCAGATCGCCGACCGAGGCATAGGCGCGCAAACCCAGCACCTCGCTTTGGCTGCGCGTCACCGGGTAGACCCTACCGACATAGCCATGACCGATCAGCGCATGGGTCAGCCGGCCGCGCAATGTGTGGGTGTCAGCCGAGGCGCCGATAACGGCGATGCTTTCAGGCGCAATGAGCGGGCGGAGGTCAGGCATAAAAAATTCTCTTAACGCGGAGGACGCAAGGGATGCGCAAAGGGCGCAACGTAATCCGACCCTTTGTGACCATTTGCGTATCCTCGGCGCCTTTCGCGTTGAACCTTTAATTTAGCGCAGGCCGAGGCCGCGGGCGATGATGCCGCGCAAGCCTTAGCGGGCATTCTACGCTCCATGGCCGGGCCTGACCCGGCCACCCACGTCTTCAGGTGAGGCGGTCATAGAGGTCTTTCCAGAACGGATTATCGCGATGGATCAGCTGTACTTTCCACGCACGGCGCCAATGCTTGATGTTCATCTCGCGCTGTTTGGCCCGAAGAATGTCGTCGTGCCACTCCGCGTAGACGAGGCGTCTCAGGCCGTATTTCTTGGAAAAGCCGTCAGTAACGCCTTCCCGATGCTCCCACGCTCGACGGGCGAGATCGACCGTGGTGCCGACGTACAGCGTGCCGTTCGGCCGGTTCGTCATGATGTAGACCCATGCACCCATTCGCAGTCCCGCCAAGCCCTCCGCTTGTCAGGCGAGCAGTAGAGACGTGGGTGGCCGGGGCAAGCCCGGCCACGGGGCAATTGGAGGACGTTCATATCGGCTTTGGCTGCCGTGCTGCAATCAGCGCAGGCCGAGGCCGCGGGCGATGATGCCGCGCAGGATTTCGCGAGTGCCGCCCTGGATCGTCAGCTTGGGCGCGATCAGGGTGGTGTAGCGCAGCGCCTCGTCGAAACGGTCGTCGTTGCTGTCGGGCTGCTGGTCGCCGGGCGGCGGCGCCAACAGGCGCACCTTGTCGGGCAGCGCCTGCTCGAAATTGGTGCCGAGGTCCTTGACTACGGCGGCCTCGACCGCGGGCGACTTGCCGGCCTCCAGCATGCCGGCGACCGACAACGACATGCGACGCAAGGTGGCGAGATGGGCGACCTGGCGGCCGATGCCCTCGGCCAGGCGCTCGCTCGGCTCCTCGCCGGCGACGCGGACCAGCTCGACCAGCGACGACAAGGTTTCGATCCAGCGGTCGGGGCCGCTGCGCTCATAGGCGAGCTCGTCGGTCGCCTGCTTCCACGCCATGTCGACCTCGCCGATCAGATGCGAGTCCGGCAGAAAGGCGTCGTCGAACACGACCTCGTTGAAGTCGTGGCCGCCGGTCAGGTTGATGATCGGGCGGGTCGTGATCCCGGGAATCCTCATCTCGACCAGGAACTGAGTCAGCCCGTGGCGGCGGTTTTCCTTGGTCGAGGGCGAGGTGCGCAGGAGCGCGATCATGTAATCGGCTTCGTGCGCGTTGCTGGTCCAGATCTTGCGCCCGTTGACGAGCCAGCCGCCATCGGTCTTGGAGGCACGGGTCGAGGCGGCGAAGACGTCCGACCCCGAATTCGGCTCGGAAAGGCCGATGCAAAAGCACAATTCACCGGAAGCGATACGGGGCAGTATCTTCTGCCGGATTTCCTCTTGGCCGTAGCGCAGGATGACCGGCCCCGATTGCCGGTCGGCGGTCGAATGAGCGCGGGTCGGGGCGTGCGCCGCCAGCACCTCTTCGGTCACGACATAGCGTTCGAGCTGCGAGCGCTCATGGCCGCCATATTTCTTCGGCCAGGTCATGCCGATCCAGCCCTTGGCGCCCATCTTGCGACTGAATTCGCGCGAGAACCCGCCCTTGCCGCGGTGCGAGGACAGGGTGCCGGCCTCGGCCTCGTGGCGCAGAAAGGCGCGGACTTCCTCGCGCAATTTGTTGGCTTCGGGCGGCAACTCGACCGGGTCGAAGCGGAAGCTGGTGGTCATCAGGACCTCGTTCGTTGTCGGCGGCGGATTACATCCCGCCCTACGTTTGGTCGGTGACGAACGGCCAGAGCTGGTCGGCGCCTTGCGCCGCGACCATCCGGCCGAGGCGGGTCGCCCACACCGTTTCGTTGCCGAACTCCTCGCGCCAGCTCCACAGCCGGCGCGTCGCATGGTGCAGCGTGTGCTCGTAGGTGAAGCCCATCGCACCGTGGACCTGATGGGCGATGGCGGCCCCGGCGCCGGCGGCCTCGCCGGCGCGCACCTTGGCGATCGCCACCCCCGCGGCCTCGAGATCGTCACCGGCGCAGGCTTCGGCGGCAAGATCGGCCGCCGCACCCGCTGCCGCGACTTCGCCGGCCAGGGTCGCGAGATTGTGCTGGACCGCCTGAAATTTCGCGATCGGGCGGCCGAACTGCGAGCGGTCAAGCGCCCACTGCACCGACTGCTCGAGGATCTTGTCGAGGGCGCCCGCCATCTGCTGCAACCGCACCGCGGCGCCAAAACGCTGGATCATGTCCTCGTCGAAGTCCACCGACGCGATGGCTTCCGGCACGGCGCTGTCGAACGACACGGTGTCGCGCGGCTCGCCGGCAAGGCTCTTGTCCTGGACCATCGGCAAGCCGACGGAGGGAACCAGCGCCACGACGGGCTCGCTGCCGCGATGAGCGAGCACGGCGATGTGACCGGCGTTGCGGGCGAACGGCACCCGGCGGGCGCGGCCGGCGAGCCTGCCGTCGGCGGCGAGCGCGATGTGGCCGTCGGCGTGCACCGGGGCGATCGTCATCGGCCCAGCCGGCGCCGCGATCCCGGCTCGCGCCAAGAGCCAGCCGGCCATCAGGGTCTCGGCAAGCGGTGCCGGCACCGCAAAGCGGCCAGCGGCGCGCAACACCGCAAAACCGTCGGCTATCGTCGCGCCGGCGCCGCCCAGCTCCTCCGGAACCCAGGCAACGGTCAGCCCCGACTCCTCCAGCGCATCCCACAGCGCCTTCGGCCACACGCCGTTCTCGGTATCGTTGATCGTGGCGGGCTCGCACAAATCGCGGAAGATCCGGGTCGCGGTATCGACGATGATATTGTCGCGATTGTCGCTCATCCCGATACCCGCTTTGCTTAGCCGCCGCCGGCGATCGTAGAGTAAGCGAGGCAGAACGGGAAGCCGGGCGCGATGCGCGGATGATCGACATGCCGAGAGGTCATCCGCTATGTTCCGCCGAACACTCTCGAAAAGCTTGTCGCAGCGGCGGCCCCATATCGGGAAAGGACGAGGAATATCGCGATGCAAAATGCTGGATCGGTACCGCCTGTCGAGGATGGCGGCAGGGAGGGCCCCGCCGTACCCGCATTCGATCGCGAAAAGGCTCGTCAGGCTGTAGCCGGATTGATCGAGGCAAGCGGGGCATTTCTCTCCGTTGGCTTCGGGTCCGCGATCTGATCAACAAAGGGCGGTCGTAACCAATGTTCATCGCGATGAACCGTTTCAGGGTCGTTCCCGGAGCGCAGGCGGAGTTCGAACGGATCTGGACAACACGCGACAGCCAACTCGGCGGCGTTCCGGGCTTTGTCGCCTTCCACCTGTTGCGCGGGCCCGAGCGCGACGACCACGTGCTCTATTCGTCGCATACTCTGTGGCGCAGCCGCGCCGATTTCGAAGCCTGGACGCAATCGGAGGCGTTTCGCCTCGCCCACCGCGACGCCGGCTCCAACCGCCCGCTCTATCTCGGCCACCCCGATTTCGAGGGGTTCGAGGTGATCCAGACGCTCGAAGCCGCTCCGCGATAACGCTATCCGCAAGCCATGCTCGCCGGCTGAGGAAGCGAGGGGCGAGGGGCTAAGGGCTAAGTCCTAAGGGAACCGAAATATTTTGAGCGGTGCAGCAAACGCCGCCCGTTCAGGAATGATCGTGGGCCGCCGTCCGCAACTTTCGCATCGGGATATTGCCAGCGCAGCGCCGTCAGACGAATGCTTTAATAACCAGTGACAAAGACGCCGCGAGATTGACGCCCACCATCCATTTGAGGACAGCAAGATCCGTTTCGATCCTGGCGAATCGAGTTTCATAAGCTGCCAACTCTTCGGCGGCGGCACGTGCTTTTTCCTCCGGTGCGCCAGCGGACATGAGCGCGTCGTATGTTTTCGAAAGCATAACGGCCATTCAGCAGCGCCTTCCTAGGTAGCATTTCAGTAGATCGGAGCTCGCTCCCGCTTTGCCAACATGCGGACCGTTGCGCCTATCCGATGACCTTCGCCTCCCGCAATTCCGCCAACCTCGCGCGGTCATAGCCGAGGATGCCGGCGAGCACTTCGTCGGTATGCTGGCCGGGGGTCGGGACCGGGCCGACGCGGCCGGGGGTCTTCGACATTTTGATCGTCGCACCCGGCAGGTACATTTCGCCGGCGACGGGGTCGGCCATCTTGACCAGCATCTCGCGCTCCCACAGATGCGGGTCCTCGGCGACCTGCGGGATGGTCTTGACCGGCGCCACCGGGATGTCGGCCTCGACCAAGGCCGTGACGATCTCCTCTACGGTGTGGGCCATGCACCACGCCTCGACCTTTTTACGCGGCGAGTTGTCGAGGCTCATGCGCCCGGTAAAGGCGCCGGTGCCCGCAACCGCGGCGGGGTCGCCGGTCGCGATCCGCATCAGCCGCGAGCCCATCGCGCGACCCGAGGCCGAGATCACGACATGGCCGTCCTTGGCCTCGTAGGGCGGACGGCCGCCTTCGCCGCCTTCCTCGCCGGTCGCGAGGTAATAAGAGGTCGGGATCTCGACCATCGTCAGCGCCGAATCCAAGAGACAGACGTCGACGACCTGGCCTTCGCCGGTGCGGTCGCGATGGCGCAGCGCCGCGAGCATTCCGATCGTCGCATGCAATGACGTATAGCGGTCGACGATCGAGGAGGCGGTGCCGAGCGGCCGGCCGATCGGCGTGCCCGTGAGGTGCATCAGCCCGCTCATCGCCTGGCCCAGCGGGTCGAATGCCGGACGGTCGCGGTAGGGGCCGTATTGGCCAAAGCCCGACACCGAGCCGAGGATGATGTCGGGCTTCAATTCGCGCAGCCGGTCATAGCCAAAACCCATCTTGTCCATGACCCCGGGTCGGAAATTCTGCAATACGATGTCGGCGGTCTTGACCAATTCCGCGAAGATTTCTTTGCCGCGCTCGGTACGGAGATCGAGGCACAGGCTTTTCTTGCCGCGGTTGTAGACCGAGAAATAGACGCTCTGGCCGCGCACCAGGGGCGGCGACTGGCGGGTTTCCTCGCCGCCCAATTTCTCGATCTTGATGACCTCGGCGCCGAGGTCGGAGAGGATCATGCCGCCGCGCGGGCCGGCCTGGTATCGCGCCAGTTCGAGCACCCTGATGCCGTCGAGAGCCCCGCCCATCGCACCCTCCGCAAACAAGACCTATGCCCAACCGGGCTACCACGCATGCCTCGGGTATGCAAACGCGTTCGGCACTCCACGGACGATCTGCCGGCGGGCGCCGGCGAAGGGGGATTGCGGTCAGCGTGGGCGGCGGTCGAGGGTGATGTACCCGAAGGGGTCGATCGTCGCGGTGAAGAGGCGGGTGACGACGGTCGAGGTTTCGTCTTCGACGATGACTGCCGGGCCGGGGATTTGGGCGCCGGGCTTGAGCTCCTCGCGGTCGTAGATCGCGACCTCCATGAACTCGCCCGTTTCGGGGTCGAAGACGGGGCGCCGTCGCGCGGGCTCGGGCGTGTAGGGCAGCGGCGTGGGCGGTGCGGCAGGGGCCTCGGCCGGTGGCGGCGCTGAGAGCAGCAGGACCCAGCTCAACACCTCGACCTCGACACCAGGAATGACCCGGTGGTAGAGCCGGCGGTAGGCGTCCTCGAACAGCGCGCGCAGAATTTGGGCGTCGTCCCCATGGTAGGGGGGGACCGGCAACGGCACCGCGATCTCGTGGCCCTGGCCGCGGTAGCGCATAAAGGCCGAGCGGGTCTCGGTCAGGGTTGCCTCGGGGGCGCCGCGGCGGACGATCGGCTCCGCCTCGGCGCGCATCTCGGCGAGCAACGCGTTGGCGCGATCGGGGTCGAACTCGCCGAGGCGCTGCAGGCTCGAGCGCACGATCTCATAAGCGATCGGCGCGCGCAAAAAACCAACGGCCGAGCCGACCCCGGCATTTGACGGCACCAATACGCGGTCGAGGCCGAGCTTTTCTGCAAGCCGTGCGGCGTGCAGCGGTGCGGCCCCGCCAAACGCAACGAGGGTGCGACCGCGGGCATCCTTGCCGCTCTCGATCGCGTGGACGCGGGCGGCGTTCGCCATGTTCTCGTCGACGATCTCGCTGACCCCGAGGGCCGCCAACTCCAGCGCCAGCCCCAGCGGCTCGGCCACGTCGCGGCGCAGCGCCGCTTCGGCGGCGGTGCGGTCGAGCGCCATGCGACCGCCGGAAAATCCGGCTGGGTCGATGCGCCCGAGCACGAGGTCGGCGTCGGTCACGGTCGGCGCTGCACCGCCGCGCCCGTAACAGGCGGGGCCGGGATCGGCGCCGGCGCTGTCCGGCCCGACGGTGATCCGCTTCAGCCGGTCGATCCTAGCGATCGAGCCGCCGCCAGCGCCGATCTCGACCATCTCGATGACCGGGATGCGCAATGGCAGGCCGCTGCCTTTTTTGAAGCGGTAGATGCGCGCGACCTCAAAGGCGCGGCTGGTCTGCGGTTGCAAATCGTCGATCAGGCAGATTTTGGCGGTGGTGCCGCCCATGTCATAGGAGAGGACCTTGTCGAGGGCGCACTGGCGGGCGATCTCGGCGGCGAAGATTGCACCCCCCGCCGGCCCCGACTCGACGAGCCGCACCGGGAAGCGGATCGCGGTCTCGACCGCGGTCAGACCGCCCCCCGACAGCATCAGAAAGAGCGGGCAGGCGAACCCCTCGCGCTGCAGCAGGGTTTCGAGGTTGCCGAGATAGCGGCCGATCAGCGGCTGGACATAGGCGTTGGCGCAGGCGGTCGAAAAGCGCTCGTACTCGCGCATTTCGGGGGACACGTCGCTCGACAGCGTGATCGGGACTGTGGGCAAATGACGGGCCAGGATTTCGCCGGCGCGGCGCTCATGCGCGGGATTGGTAAAGCTGTGCAGAAAGCCGACCGCGACCGCTTCGACGCGGTGCTCGGCGAGACGGCCGGCGAGGTCGGCAACCCCGGTCTCGTCGAGCGGCACCAGCACCCGGCCCTGGGCGTCGACGCGCTCGCCCACCGGAAAACGCAGCCGGCGCGGCACCAGGGGCGGCGGCAGGTCGATATTGACGTCATATTGCTCAAAACGGTTTTCGTGGCGGATCTCGATCGTGTCGCGAAAGCCTTCGGTCGTCACCAGCGCGGTCCGGGCTCCCTTGCGCTCGATGATCGCGTTGGTCGCAAGCGTCGTGCCGTGAATGATGATCGACAGATCGGCTGGGCCGAGACCAGCCTCACCGAGCACCTGGTGGATGACCTCGATAACCGCACGCTCGGGGGCCTCGGGCGTCGTCAGGATTTTGGCGCTCCACCGCTTTTCGCCCAATTCGAGCGCCACATCGGTAAAGGTGCCGCCGATGTCGACGCCCAGTCTTCCGCCCGTTGCCACTTTGCGAAGCCTCATGCCGAACTGGGGGTGCATGTTTCGCGGCGCCCGGCGGTGGTGTCAATCGGCTGGGAGGCGGGTAGTGTCGGGCCGCAAAACGATCAGAGCAGCCAGGGAGAGGCTAATGAACGCATCGTTTACTCGTTTGATGATCACGACGCTGGTGGCGTCTCTGCCTCAGATCGGTTTGGCAGCCGATTCCGGGTTGATCACGATCCCGAGCAAATATCCCGCAAAGGAGACCACCCAGCGTTTTGAGGCGGCAATCCGAAATCGGGCGGACCAGGGGTGGATCGTCTTTACCGAATTGGATCACGCGGCCGCCGCTGAAAAGAACGGATTGAAGCTGCGGCCACGGACCGTCATCGTCTTCGGCAATCCGAAGCGCGGCACCCCGGCGATGCAAAAGGCGCCGACGTTGGCGATCGACGTCCCGCCGAAGGCGCTCGTCTGGGAAGACGATCAGGGAAAGGTGTGGCTCACCTATAACACCGGGGAATATCTGCAGGATTACGTCTATCCCCGCCACGGCCTGCCGCCGAATCCGGCGGCAGCCAAGTCTTTCGACCAATTCGTCGGACATGCAGCCGCGGAAGCCACGCAATAGCGATCGACATCGCCGGCCGTGCTCGCTCACCGGCGCCTCGCCGGACAGAGCAGCAGGTACGGCACCAGGGACGGCGAGCACGGTGAGCTGCTGGGTTGGCCCATGGCTCACCGCGTCCCTTTACAAAGAGGTCAGGCGCGATGATGCCAGCCGTGATGCCCCTCGCCGTGATGCTCGCCCATGTGCCGGGTCATCAGCGCGTTCGCCACCTGCTGCTGGTCGGGTGACAGGCTGGCATAGAGCGGCTTCAGCGCGGTCAGCAGACGCGCCTGGTTTTCGGCGCTGACCTTGGCGAACTCGCCGCGGACCTCCAAGCGCTCGACCGCGTTCATCGCCGTGCCGCGGTGCTGTCGGGCGGTGGCGATCGCCTGGTCGAGCGACTGCGCATTCTGGCGCATGACCGAAGCGTATTGCTGCCACTGCGCCTCCTGCGCCGGCGTGATCTTGAGCTCGGTCTTCAAGAAAGCGATCCGGCCGTCGACCAATTGGCCGGGCGTCAGCCACCCCCTGCCGTGATGATGTCCTTCGGTTTGAGCGGGAGAATTTGCCGGCGCCGGTGCGGTTTCCGCCATTGCCGGGGCCAACCCGACACCGGCGACGCCGGCGAGCAATGCCGCGGAAAAAAGCGATCTGCGAAACCTCGTCATTGTCGTCCTCATCAAAACAGGGGTCGTTGCCCCCTCGCTTATTGCTACGCACCGGGCGCTCGACCCGTACCCGCGACATCCGGCATTGCAGGGATTTAATCAGGCCTCCATGTTGCTGTAAGGCAAACAAAGGCGGCGGGCGCGGCCTCATCCTGCCAGCGTCCCTCTGCCGCTTAACGGAAAGGGAGCGAGACGATGCCGTCGATGTTCAACGCCCGCGACGCCGCCAATTACGAAAACCTGATGGGCCGCTGGAGCCGCCGGCTGGCGCCGGTATTTATCGGGCATGCCGGCATTGCCGACGGCGAGAGCCTGTTGGAGGTCGGCTGCGGCACCGGCAGCCTGACCTTTGCGCTCCCCGAGGCGGCCAACATCGCGAGCCTGACCGCGATCGACCACTCCGAGATCTACCTTGCCGCGGCGCAGGCGAAAAACCGCGACCCGCGCATTCGCATCGAGCATGGCGACGGCAGCGCGCTGCGCTTTGCCGATGCCAGCTTCGACCGGGCGGTGTCGATGCTGGTGCTGCCCTCGGTGCTGCCGCGCCCGGAGCAGGCGGTCGCCGAGATGCGGCGCGTGACCCGGCCGGGCGGGGTGGTCTGCGCCGCGTTCTGGGATTCGCCGGGCGGGGCCGCCGCGAGCCGCATGTTCTGGGACACCGCTTCGGCACTCGACGAGGCCGCCGCCACGGCGCGCGACCGGACCATGGGACGGCCGGTCTATGCGCCCGGCGCATTGCCGCGGATCTGGGCCGAGGCCGGGTTGACCGAGATCGATGAGCGCTCGCTCTTGATCCGTATGGATTTCGCCAACTTCGCCGATTACTGGGAGCCATACGCCAGCGGCGAGGGGATGCTCGGCGATTATGTCGCGAGCCTCGACGGGCCGCGCCGCGACCGGCTCGAACGCCACCTGCGCTCAGCCTATTTGTGCGGCCGCCCCGACGGCGAGCGCTCGTTTGTCGCCGTCGCCCTGTCCTGCCGCGGCGTCGTCCCGATGCGGTGAGCGCGATTTGGTCCGATACAGGACGTGGCGTTTTGAGGATTGTCCGCTCTCTTCGGCGCGCTTGCGGTTGCGGCGATGTTGAGCGCTGGTACCGGCGGCGCTACGGCCGCGGATAAAGCGCCGAATGCGGCGGCACGATTTCCGCTACCACCCGGTTACGACGATCGTCTCGCCGGCAGCCGCCAAAGGGAGGTATTCGCCGAGCTTGTCTTAAAGACTTTCAGCCCGACAGTAATCGTCGCAGATAAGCGGCCTGTGGAAGCTGTTTCGTCGATGATACGCGGAGTGGTCCGATCGCAGTTGGACGGGCTGCGGCGCCATTGTCCGAAAGCTCCCCTACATCGCAAATCCGGGATCAGGCGCAGCCCTCACAACGCCGCGAGCGGAATGCCGAGCGCGTGCGCCGCTGCTATGAGGCGGTTGTCGTAGCTGGCAAATTTTATTGCCTCGCCGCGACTGCGCAGAAAATCCATCGTGCCCAGGTGGAGCGCATCAAGGGTCCGAAGCGACACCGGAAAAGGTTCCAAGGCTCTCGCAAGCACGGGCCGCTCCATTTCCACCAGCTCGACGCCGCTCAGCAGAACTTTCGCCTCGGTCGCATGCGAGCCGGCTACGCCATAGGCGTGTACCCGATTCCAAAGCTCGTATTCGAGCAACCGGCTGGAAACCAGTTGCTCGTGCCAGAATTGTTGAGGCGGGGAGCGGGATTTGAAAAGCAGTCGAGCAAGCGCCACGGAGCTGTCGAGATAGATCACCGGTGCTTGCGGTCGCGTTCCAAATCGGCCATCAGCTGCTCGAAAGTGAGCCCGGGCACCGGCTTCGGCGGTGGAGGCCACAATTAAGGCTCCGCACCGCGGGTCTGATCCAACCCTCGTGGATGCCGCGCTCGATTATCGACTCCGATTCTCCTCGGGGCGGCGGCACGATTTCGGCGACGGCGCGGCCGCGGTCGGTCACAATCACCGTCTCGCCGGTGGCCGCCAGCCGAATGTCTTCGCTGAGCTTGTTCTTCAAAGTCTTGAGGCCGACGGTGTGCATGGGCCCAAACGTGGCCTCCAGTGACTACCGTATCAACTGTGATGCGCGACCCGCGGCGTATCGGTTAGATTACGAGCGCAGAATAGGGAGCGACCGGCACGTGACAGCGGGGCTGGACGACAGGCAAGCCGCTCTCGAAAGAGAAAACGCCGAGCTGCGGCGCCAGCTCGATACTTACCGCGCCGAACTCGCCGAAGCCCGCGACCAGCAGACCGCGACCGCCGAGGTGTTGGAGGTCATCAACGCCTCGCCCGGCGATCTCGCGCCGGTATTTGACGCGATTATTAGGAAAGCGCACGCGCTCTGCGAGGCGTCGTTTGGTGCGCTGATGATCTATGACAAGGAGCGGTTTCACCCGGTAGCATCGCAACGCGTGCCGACAGCATTCAAGAAATTTATCGGACAGGGAATCCGGCCAAATCCAGGAGACCCGTTCGGATGCATGGTGGCTGGAGCGGCGCTCTCACATATCCCGGATTTGTCGGAAGTCGCGGCGCAGAACCCAAACGATCCGTTGCCGCGCGCCGCCGTCGATCTTGGCGGTATCCGGACCCTGTTGGTTGTTCCGCTGCGCAAGGACGATGCTTTGCTTGGCGTTATCACCGCCTATCGCCAGGAGGTGCGGCCGTTTTCGGACAAGCAGATTGCGCTGTTGCAGAATTTCGCGGCGCAGGCGGTGATCGCGATGGAGAACGCGCGGCTGATCACCGAGACGCACGAAGCGCTCGAATATCAGACCGCGATCGCCGATGTGCTCAGGGTCATCAGCCGCTCGGCCTTTGATCTCGTTCCGGTGTTGGAGACCGTGGTAAGGACGGCGGTGCGGTTGTGCCGCGCCGACCAGGCGGTCATCTACCGCAATCTCAATGGCGAGTACCGCTGGGCCGCCGGGTGGTCGCTGGCGCCGGAATACGAACACATCGAGCGCGCAATTCGGCTCAGGCCGGGCGCCGGTACCCTGGTCGGGCGCGCCGCCTTTGAGCGCGGCACCGTGCAGATACTCGATGCCTGGACCGACCCGCTCTATGAAGCCAAAGCGGATGCGAGGGTCGGGGGCGTCCACACCATGCTCGGCGTGCCGCTGCTGCGCGACCGCGAGCCGATTGGGGTCATCGGCCTGGCTCGGCGCAGGATCGAGGCCTATACCGAGAAGGAGATCGGGCTAGTCACGACTTTTGCCGACCAGGCGGTAATCGCGATCGAGAATGCGCGGCTTCTGAGCGAGACGCGCGAAGCCCTAGAGCAGCAGACTGCGACCGCCGAAGTATTGCAGGTCATCAATTCCTCGCCCGGCGACCTCGCGCCGGTGTTCGACGCCATACTGGAGAAGGCGCACACTCTCTGCGGCGCCGCCCACGGCCATTTGACGATTTACGACGGCGAGCAGTTCCGCGCGGTCGCGACGCACGGGATGCCCGAGCAATTCGCGGAGCTGGTGCGCCAGCCGTTCCGCCCGGGCCATGACCTGGCACAGCGGTTACTTGGGGGAGAGCCGATCTTCCATATCCCCGATATGGCGGCTTTGACGCTGCGGCCGGATGACCAGATCGGGCGTGCCGCGGTCGAGCTTGGGGGCGCGCGCACCCTGCTCGCCGTGCCGTTGCACAAGGACCATGCTTTGCTCGGCTACATCACCGCCCATCGCCAAGAGGTCCGGCCGTTTTCGGATAAAGAGATCGCGCTGTTGCAGAATTTCGCGGCGCAGGCGGTGATCGCGATGGACAATGCTCGGTTGCTTGACGAGATCCGGCAGCACCAGGCCGAGCTGCGCTTAACCTTCGACAATATGGGCGACGGGGTGGCGATGTTCGACGCGGAGTTGCGGCTCGCCGCGTGGAACCGCAATTTCCAGGAGATACTCGATCTGCCGGATGCTTTCCTCGCCGAGCGGCCGCGATTTGCCGAATACTTCAGTTATCTCGCCGAGCGCGGTGAATACGGCTCGGGCGATCTCGAAGCGGAGCTGAGTCGCAGTGTCGAGGACACCGCTAGAGAGTTGCGCCTGGAGCGCACGCGGCCCGACGGCCGGGTGATCGAGGTGCGGCGCAACCCGGCCCCGGGCGGTGGCTTTGTCCTGATCTACAGCGACATCACCGAACGCAGGCGCGCCGAGGAGGATATCCGCGCGGCGCGCGACGCCGCCGAATTGGCGCTGCGCGAGTTGCAAACCGCGCAGGCAAGCCTCGTCCATGCCCAAAAGATGGCGGCGCTCGGACAGCTCACCGCCGGCATCGCGCACGAAATCAGAAACCCGCTCAATTTCGTCAACAATTTCGCCGGGCTCTCGGTCGAACTTCTCAACGAGCTGAAAGAAACCGCCGCGCCGGGCTTGGCGGCACTGGGGGACGAGACGCGGGCCGAAGCCAAGGAGATTGTCGCGATGCTGACCGGCAATCTCGAAAAGATCGCCGAGCACGGCCACCGCGCTGACGGCATTGTCAGGAGCATGCTCGACCATTCGCGCGCCGGCAGCAGCGAGCGCCGGCCCGTCGACGTCAACGCACTGGTCGAGGAGGCGCTGAACCTCGCCTATCACGGCGCCCGCGCCCAAGACCCGGATTTCGACGTCGCGCTCGATCGCGACCTCGAAGCCGATATCGCTGCGATCGAAGTGGTGCCGCAGGATCTGACCCGCGTGTTCCTCAACCTGTTTGGCAATGGCTTTTATGCCGCCGACCGGCGCCGGCGCGAAATGGCGGACCCGGCTTTTCGCCCGCTGCTAAAGGTGACGACACGCGACCTCGGCGGCGAGGTCGAGATTCGGGTGCGCGACAACGGCACCGGCATTGCGCCCGAAATCCGCGACAAGCTGTTCCAGCCGTTCTTCACCACCAAGCCGACCGGCGAGGGCACCGGGCTCGGCCTGTCGATCAGCTGGGACATCGTCACCCAGCAGCATGGCGGCACGATTACGGTCGCCAGCGGATTGGGCGAGTTTACCGAGTTCACGATATGGCTGCCGCGGCGTATGCCGAGCGGCGCCGGTCGGCCGGCCGCCGCGGACGGCATCTCCGGCGGGGTGGCATGAACTCGGCTGAGGTCTTACATTCTATCGCCATGCTCCCGCTTCTCGTCGCCGAACGCCCGCAGAGCGATGTCGGCAAGCCGTTTGCGATTTTCTCCGAATTCCGCCCGGCGGGCGACCAGCCGCAGGCGATCGCGGAATTGTCGGAGGGGTTGGCGCGCGGCGAGCGCGACCAGGTGCTGCTCGGCGTCACCGGCTCGGGCAAGACCTTCACGATGGCCCATGTCATCGCCAATGCCGGGCGGCCGGCGATCATCCTCGCCCCGAACAAGACGCTGGCGGCGCAGCTCTACGGCGAGATGAGGAGCTTTTTCCCAGACAACGCGGTCGAATACTTTGTCTCGTATTACGATTACTACCAGCCCGAAGCTTATGTTCCACGCACCGACACCTATGTCGAAAAGGAGTTGTCGCTGAACGAGGAAATCGACCGGATGCGCCACTCGGCGACCCGAGCGATCCTCGAGCGCCGCGACGTGATCGTCGTCGCCAGCGTCTCGTGCATCTACGGCATCGGCTCGGTCGAAACCTATTCGCAGATGATTCTGCCCCTTGAAAAAGGCGACCGGGTCAACCGCACCGAGCTGTTGGCCCGGTTTGTCGAGTTGCAGTATCGCCGCAACGATACGAATTTTGTGCGTGGCGCGTTTCGGGTGCGCGGCGACACGATCGAGTTGTTCCCGGCGCATTACGAGGACCGCGCCTGGCGCATCTCGCTGTTTGGCGACGAAATCGAGGCGATCCACGAGATCGACCCGTTGACCGGCGAAAAGACCGCGGCTTTGCAGTCGATCAAGATCTACGCCAACAGCCATTATGTGACGCCGCGGCCGACCCTGTTGCAGGCGATCGAGCAGATCAAGCGCGACCTCAAAATCCGGCTTGAAGAGCTGTTCGCCGAGGGCAAGCTGCTCGAGGCGCAGCGGCTCGAGCAGCGCACGAATTTCGACATCGAAATGATCGACGCGACCGGCAGCTGCGCCGGCATCGAGAACTACTCGCGCTATCTGACCGGGCGCCGGCCGGGCGAGCCGCCGCCGACCTTTTTCGAGTACATGCCGCGCGACGCGCTGGTTTTTGTCGACGAAAGCCACGTTACCGTGCCGCAACTGGGCGGCATGTTCCGCGGCGACTGGATGCGGAAAAGCACGCTCGCCGAATACGGTTTCCGGCTCCCCTCCTGCACCGACAACCGCCCGCTCAAATTCGAGGAGTGGGAGGCGATGCGCGGCCAGACCGTGTTTGTCTCGGCGACGCCGGGTCCATGGGAGATGGACCGCGCCGGCGGCGTTTTTGTCGAGCAGATCGTGCGGCCCACGGGGCTCGTCGACCCGCCCTGCATCATCCGCCCGGTCGACACCCAGGTCGACGATCTGATGGCCGAGTGCCGCGAAGAGGCGCTGAAGGGCCACCGCGTCATGGTCACGACCCTGACCAAGAAGATGGCCGAGGCGTTGACCGAATACCTGCACGAGGCGGGGGTGCGGGTGCGCTACATGCATTCCGACGTCGACACCTTGGAGCGCATCGAGATCATCCGCGACCTGCGGCTCGGCGTGTTTGACGTGCTGATCGGGATCAACCTGCTGCGCGAGGGTCTCGACATTCCGGAATGCGCGCTGATGGCTGTGCTCGACGCCGACAAGGAAGGCTATCTGCGCTCGCGCACCTCGCTGATCCAGACGATCGGGCGCGCCTCGCGCCACATCGATGGCCGGGCCATTCTCTACGCCGACCGGATGACCGACAGCCTCAAGGCGGCGATCGACGAGACCAACCGACGGCGCGAGAAGCAGCAGGCCTACAACGCCGCGCACGGCATCACTCCCGAAGGGATACGCCGCGGCATCGCCGACATTCTCGAAAGCGTCTACGAGCGCGACCACGTCACCTATGGGCTGTCGGAGGGTGAGGCGGCCCATTACCAGGGCGCCAGCCTGCCGGCGGTGATCGCCGATCTCGAAAAGCGCATGCGCGACGCCGCCGCCGATCTCGAATTCGAGGAGGCGGCGCGGCTGCGCGACGAAATCCGCCGGCTCGAGCAGGCCAATCTCGGCTTGCCCGCGGCATCATCCGCCAACGGCGCCGCCGCCGGGTCGGGGCGTCGCGGGGAGGGGTTGCGCGGGCGCTCGACCGCCGGACGCGCCGGGGTCTCGGCGCGCGATGTCGTCCGCGCCAAGATGCGGGCGCGCAAGGAACGCCGTGCCGGCCGCCGCTGATTTCGAGCGCGGCGTCGCCCGTGACGAAACGACGGAACTGACCGGGGCGGTGCCAGCCCCTCCGGTTCCGCGCGCCGCATTGGTCACTGGCGGGGGGCGGCGGATCGGCCGCGCCTTGGCTTTGGGGCTGGCTGAGGACGGGTTTGCCGTCGCCGTCCATTATCATCGCTCCAGTGCCGCGGCCGAAGCGGTCGCCGCGACGATCCGTGCCAACGGCGGGGCGGCACTGGCGCTCGGCGCCGATCTTGCCGACGAGGACGCGGTCTGCGCCCTGCTGCCGCAGGCTGAGCGCGCTCTCGGCCCGGTCGGCTGCCTTGTCAACAGCGCCGCGGTGTTCGACGACGACACGGTCGCGACCGTCACCCGCGAAAGCTGGGACCGGCATCTCGCGGTCAACCTTCGCGCCCCGTTTGTGCTGATCCAGGAAATGGCGACGCGGTTGCCGGCCGCGGCCGGCGGGGTCGTCGTCAACATGCTCGACCAGCGGGTCTGGTCGCTGACCCCGTATTTTGTCTCCTACACGGTCGCGAAGACGGGACTGTGGACATTGACCCAAACGATGGCGCTGGCGCTGGCGCCGCGTATCCGCGTCAATGGGATCGGGCCGGGGCCGGTGCTCCCGAGCTCGCGGCAGAGCCCGGAGCATTTTCTGCGGCAGCGCGCGCAGATGCCGCTCGGCCGCGGCACCAGTCCGCCGGAAATCGTCGCGGCGATGCGGTTTATCCTGGCGGCGCCGGCCATGACCGGTCAAATGATCGCGCTTGACGGTGGGCAGCACCTCGGTTGGGCACAGCCGCAGCGAGCGCCATTGACGGAGTAACGACTCGCGCAAAACGCGAATCGAGACATTTGTCAAAACGGGTGGCTAAGCCGAGGAATAATCTGGAGTCCCGTTGTGGCGAGACCGGCGGCGGCGGTTTGTTCACAGATACTGTGATCGAAATGAGACAAGTGGTCAAATTGGGTGAAGCGGTTCAACGGCCGCAATCGTTAACCTTATCCGAGATAAAAGGACCACACATCAATAGCTTATGGTTATGCCTAACTTTTAGGCAAAGGGTTGGAAAGCGGCGAAAGGCTAATTCCTGGCCTTGTCAGCCCTGAGTTTTCAACAAGGTTATCCACATGTTTCGTGGATATCGCCAACGCGATTCGAATTATGAAGGAAACACAACCAGTTGACGAATCGATGACGACTCCATGTGCGCCGGTCGTGGAGCAGCGGCGGCGGACGCGCCGACCAAAAGCGGCTCCGATGGACCCACGCCGGGCACCGCAGGGGGTTGCCGCCGGTCCGCTCGGGGATGCGCAAGCGACACCGGACGCTACCGCGAGCACGGCCGTTTTTGCGCTTGCGGGCGACGAGGAAGCGTCGGCGGCGGCGACCGGGATCGCGCGCGGCATTGCCGTGATCCGCGCCGCGCTGCGGACGATGCCGGCCACACCCGGGGTCTACCGCATGCTCGACCGCAAGGGCGACGCGGTCTATGTCGGCAAGGCGCGCAATCTGAAAAGCCGGGTGCAGAACTACGCCCATGTCGCGACCCTGTCGAACCGGCTGCGGCGCATGGTGGCCGAGACCACGGCGATGGAAATCGTCTCGACCCATACCGAGGCGGAGGCCTTGCTGCTCGAATGCAACATGATCAAGCGGCTGATGCCGCGCTTCAATGTCCTGTTGCGCGACGACAAGTCGTTTCCGCTGATCCATTTGACCGCCGAGCATCACTTTCCGCAGCTGACCAAATACCGCGGCGCGCAAAAGAAAGACGGCGACTATTTCGGGCCGTTCGCCTCGGCGGGGGCGGTCAACCGCACCCTGGTCACGTTGCAAAAGGCGTTTCTGCTGCGCTCGTGCAGCGACAGCATCTTTGCCAACCGCACCCGTCCCTGCCTCTTGCACCAGATCAAACGCTGCAGCGCACCCTGCGTCGGGCGGATCAGCCGCGAGGACTATGCCGGTCTGATCGACGCGGCGCGCGCGTTTCTCGCGGGCGGCAGCGACGCGGTGCAGCAGCGTCTGGCGGCCGAAATGCAGACCGCGGCGGCGGCGCTCGACTTCGAGGCGGCCGGTCTGATCCGCGACCGCATCCGGGCATTGACCTTGGTTCAGGGGCATCAGGACATCCACGTGGCGGGGATTGTTGACGCCGACGTGATCGCGGCGCACCAGGCCGGCGGCCAGACCTGCATCCAGGTGTTCTTTTTCCGCGGCGGTCAGAATTGGGGCAACCGCGCCTATTTCCCCAGTCACGACCGCCAGCTTCCGGTCGAAGAGGTGCTGGGCTCGTTTGTCGGCCAGTTTTACGACAACCGGCTGAAGCCGCCCTTGGTGTTGCTGAGCCATCGGCTCAACGAGCACAAGCTGGTCGAGGAGGCGCTGTCGCTGCGCGGCGGGCGGGTTAGGTTGGCGGTGCCGCAACGCGGCGACAAAAAGAAGCTCGTCGACCGGGTGGTCGCGAGCGCGCGCGAGGCGCTCGGCCGCCGTCTCGCCGAGAGCGCCTCGCAGCGCCGGCTGCTCGAAGGCGTCGCCGCGGCCTTTGGTCTGGAGGCCGTCCCCAACCGGATCGAGGTTTACGACAACAGCCACATCCAGGGCACCAACGCGGTCGGCGCGATGATCGTCGCCGGACCCGAGGGGCTGATCAAAGGCGCCTACCGCAAGTTCAACATTCGCGGCAGCGCCCTCACGAATCAATCTGCGGGAGCCGGTTTCGCGGTGCCCACCCCTCACCCCCTCTCCGGCACTGCGGGAGAGGCTGCCGAGCGTAGCGAGGCGGGTGAGGGTGGCGAGACGGGCGAGGGCGGCGGCCGCTCCGAAACCGCTGCCGGAGGCGACGACTACGCGATGATGCGCGAGGTGCTGCTGCGCCGCTTTGCCCGCGCGCTCAAGGAGGACCCGGATCGCGAGCGGGGCAGCTGGCCCGACCTCGTGCTGATCGACGGCGGCCAGGGCCAGCTCAACATCGCGCAAGGGGTCGCCGCGGAGCTCGGCATCGCCGATTTGACGATCGTCGGGATCGCCAAGGGGCCGGATCGCAACGCCGGCCGCGAGCGCTTCTTCATTCCCGGCCGCGTCCCGTTCTCACTCGATCCGCGCGACCCGGTCCTGTACTTCCTGCAGCGGCTGCGCGACGAGGCTCACCGTTTCGCGATCGGCACCCACCGCGCCCGCCGCACCAAGGCGATTGGCCGCTCGCCGCTCGACGACATCGCCGGCATCGGGGCGCGCCGCAAACAGGCGCTGCTGCATCATTTCGGCTCGGCGCGCGCGGTTGCCCGCGCCGGCCTCGGCGAGCTTGAACGCGTCGCCGGCATCAGCAAAACCGTCGCAAAAAAGATTTATGATCATTTTCATGCGGATGGCTAAGATGCCGCCGTTATCTTCGTGATGACCCTGAGCCGGGGGTGGCGCGTGCCGCTGACGAGCCTGCCCAATTTGCTGACGCTGTCGCGTATCGTGGTGATCCCGGTGGTGGTCGCGAGCTTTTACG
Source organism: uncultured Alphaproteobacteria bacterium (assembly GCA_963712825.1). Classification (GTDB taxonomy): domain Bacteria; phylum Pseudomonadota; class Alphaproteobacteria; order ATCC43930; family CGMCC-115725; genus AP-15. The sequence goes on along the minus strand of CAVQJP010000013.1, from coordinate 267,868 downwards.
TGCATGGCGACTATGCGCGCTGGTTTGCCTGCGCGCTGTTCTCGGCGGCGGGAGTGACCGACTGGCTCGACGGCCACATGGCGCGGCGGTGGCAGCAGCAATCCGAGCTCGGCCGGTTTCTCGACCCGATCGCCGACAAGCTCCTGGTTGCGGCGACCTTGTTCATGTTGACGACGTTCGGCCGGCTGTCCCCCGCGGCAGTGTTTCCGGCGCTGGTAATTTTGTGCCGCGAGATACTGGTGTCGGGATTGCGCGAATACCTCGCCGGGTTGCGCGTCGGCATGCCGGTTTCACGGCTCGCCAAGTGGAAGACCTCGATCCAGATGGTGGCGATCGGCTTTCTGATCGTCGGCGACGCCGGCCCGACGATTATTCCGGTAGCCGATATCGGCGAGGTCCTGCTGTGGGTCGCGGCGCTGCTGACCCTGGTCACCGGCTATGACTATTTGCGGGCCGGGCTGCCGCACATAACCCGGCCGCGCCGCGGCGGGGCGATCGGCCGCGGCAAATCCAGCCGCCCGGCCTAGCCGCGCCTTGCCGCGGCGGCCAAGATCCCCCAAGTGACGATCGAGAGACGGGCGATGCGCATCTTTGGCCTCGCCGGTTGGAGCGGGAGCGGCAAGACGACGTTGATGACGGCGCTGATCCCCGAATTCGTCGCGCGCGGGCTTTCCGTGTCGACGATCAAGCACGCCCATCACGCCTTCGACATCGACCAGCCAGGCAAGGATTCATGGCGCCACCGCCAAGCCGGCGCCAGCGAGGTCGTGGTCGTCTCGGAGCGGCGTTGGGCGTTGATGCATGAATTGCGCGGCGAGCCGGAGCCGGACCTTGACGAGCTGTTGCCGCGGATCACGCCGGTCGACCTGCTGCTGGTCGAGGGCTTCAAGCGCCACCCGCACCCCAAAGTCGAAATCTACCGCCCTTCGCTCGGCAAGCCGCCATTGCATCCCGAAGACCGGTTTGTGGTTGCGGTCGCATCCGACGAGCCGCTGCCGGGGCTGGTCCTGCCGTTGCTGCCGCTCGACGATGCGGCGGTGATCGCCGACTTCATCCTTTGCCATGACGGGCGTGCCGGATGGCCCAGCTGAATGACGACTGCTTTGCCTTTGGCGGCGCGCTGTTGCGTGTCGACGAGGCCCTTGCCCGCATCGACGAGCGCGTCTTCAGGGTCGTCGAAGCCGAAACCGCGCCGCTGCGCGCCGCTGCCGGCCGCATCCTGGCGCGCGATGTCGTCGCTGCCATCAACCTGCCGCCGCATGCTAACAGCGCAGTCGACGGCTATGCCGTGGCCCACGCCGATCTTGCGTCCGACCGTGAAACCGAATTGCCGGTCGGGGGCCGCGCCGCCGCGGGCCATCCGCTCGACCGCCCGGTCCGGCGCGGCGAGGCGATCCGCATCTTCACCGGCGCGCCGATGCCCGACGGCGCCGACACGGTGCTGATGCAGGAAGATTGCACCGTCGCCGCGGATGGCCGAGTACGGCTGAAGCCCGGCATCCGCAAGGGCGCCAACCGCCGCCACGCCGGCGAGGACGTGGCGCTCGGCGAGACGGCGCTTGCCGCCGGACGGCGTCTTGGCCCGGCCGAGCTTGGTCTGGCGGCGGCGCTCGGATGTAGCGAGCTGCGCGTCTACCGGCCGCTGCGGGTGGCGCTGCTGTCGACCGGCGATGAGGTGCGCGAACCGGGGTCCGAGCTGTCGCCGGGGGCGATCTATGACGCAAACCGGTTCTTGCTCGCCGCCTTGCTCGATGGGCTCGGCTGCGCCGTCAGCGATTTCGGCATCGGTCCCGACCGCGAGGCGGCGCTCGTCGACACCTTGACCGCGGCCAGCGCCGATCATGATCTGATCGTGACCTCGGGCGGCGTTTCGACCGGCGACGAGGATCACGTCAAGGCCGCGATCGAGCGGCTCGGCGCCTTGCATTTCTGGCGGCTGGCGATCAAGCCCGGGCGGCCGGTGGCGCTCGGCCAGGTCGCCGGCGTGCCGTTGATCGGGTTGCCCGGGAATCCGGTCGCGGTCACCGTGACGTTTGCCGTTCTGGCGCGGCCGCTGATCTTGAAGCTCGCCGGCGCCGGGGCGACCTCGCCCCGTGCCTTCCCGGTGCGCACAGGGTTTTCCTATCGTAAAAAACCGGGTCGGCGCGAGTACCTGCGCGTGCAGCTGGAGCGCGACGGCGATGTCATCGTTGCCATCAAATATCCGCGCGACGGCGCCGGCATTCTGTCGTCGATCGTGCATTCGGAGGGGCTCGTCGTTCTCGACGAGACAACCGGCGACCTCGCCCCCGGCGCGACCGTGGATTTTCTGCCGTTTTCCGAGGTGCTGGGGTGAGAATCCTTTATTTCGCCTGGCTGCGCGCACGCATCGGCTGCGCCGAGGAGGAATTGGCGTTGCCGTTCGGGATCCGCGACGTCGCCGGCTTGCTCGGTTGGCTGCAGGCGCGCGGTCCGCGTTATGCCGAGGCATTGCGCGACCTGTCGGTCGTGCGGGTCGCGGTCAACCAGGATTATGTCGGGGGCGAGCATCCTGTGCGCGAGGGCGACGAGGTCGCGATCTTTCCACCGATGACCGGAGGCTGAACGATGATCCGCGTGCAGCGCGAGGATTTCGACGTCCGTGACGAGCTCGACCGCCTCGCCCAAGGCAATCATCGGATCGGCGGGATCGCGAGCTTTGTCGGGCTGGTGCGCGACATGGGGGGTGGCAACCGGGTGTCGGCGTTGACCCTCGAACATTATCCCGGCATGACCGAAAAAAAGCTCGCCGAGATCGAACTCGAAGCGCATCGCCGCTGGCCGCTCGACGCGTCCTTGATCATCCACCGTTTCGGTCGGCTCGAACCCGGCGACCGCATCGTGCTCGTCGTCACCGCCTCGCCGCACCGCGAAGCTGCACTCGCCGCCTGCCATTTCCTGATCGACTGGCTCAAGACCGACGCGCCGTTTTGGAAAAGCGAGGAAACCCCCGAAGGCGAGCGCTGGGTCGAAGCGCGCCACGCCGACGGCCAAGCGCGGGAGCAATGGAACGAGTAGCGCCCATCAGCCGCCCACCCATCGGGCGCTGCCCGGAATTTCGATCTGATCTCCGGCGCCTGGCGCCCATCGGGGGCAGCAAGGCGATACGCGTTCTTCAGGAGCGGTTGCGGAGATTGGGGAGCACGCGGCTGGCATAGAATTCGACGACCTTGTTCTGGTCCGGCTGGCCGGAATGGACGTTGACGATGGTCACCCCGCTGTCGAACAGCTTGTTGACCGCGTCGACATGCACCGACGGGTCGGTGCTGACCGGCCATTCGCCATACACCTGGTCAAGCGGGAGCTGCTGATCTGCCTGCTGCTCGATCGCGACCGGGTCCGGCACGTTGTAATATTTTTTGAACGCCTTTGGGATGAAGCGCCACAATTCGGCGGCCTGTCGAGCGTCATTGGTGTCGCCGACGACGACAAACTGCTCGACCAAAACCGGCATGTCGGCCGGGTTTTTGCCGGCACCCTTGGCGCCCGCTTCCCATTCGGATTTGAATTGCTTCCAGGTTTTGGGGTCGGTGATCAGACCGTCGCCGTATTGCCCTGCGAGCCGCATCGACTTTTTACCGTTGGCGGCGGTCAACAGCGGGATCGGCTGGGCCGGCGGGTCGTAGAGCTTGGCGTCGACATTGTAGTATTTTCCCTGGTGGTGGACTTGTTGTCCGGTCCACAGCGCGCGGATAATGCCGATCGCCTCGATCAGTCGGTCCCAGCGCTCCGGCCATTTCGGCCAAATCCCGGTCGCGGCCTGTTCATTGAGCGCCTCACCCGAGCCGATGCCGAGAAACACCCGGCCCGGATACAACGAAGAGAGCGACGCGAACGCCTCCGCCACCACCGCCGGATTGTAGCGCATTGTCGGGCAGGTCACGGTCGTCCCGATCCACGCCGAGGCTGCCCGCGCCCCGACAGCGCCGAGCGTAACCCAGGCCTGGCCGCAATGCCGCTCGTTCGCCTGCCAAGGTTGCAAATGGTCGCTGGTAGCGAGTGCGCCAAACCCGGCTTGCGCGGCGCTCTCGCCAAGCCGCACCAGCTCCGGCACCGGGAACTGCTCGTGCGCCAGCATGAACCCGACGGTTTTTGTGCCGACGAGGCTGGTTGCGGGCCGCGCGGTTTTGGTCGAGGACTGGGCGCCCGCGGATAGGGGCTGCGCCAGTGCCGGGCTCGACACTGCACCGGCAGCGGCGAGCACGGCAGGCGCCGATTTCAACAGCAGTCGCCGGTCCGGAGAAAAGCCGGCGGCGACGGAAGAAGCCGTATCGAGGATCATCAGAGACTCCGTTTCGGCCGTCGCGGAGCGGTTTGCCACCGCCACCGACCAACAGGTATCGTCCGGTTTCCGGTCCAACACGGCCTCTCGGCGAACGTTCCCCCGGTGCGACTGCGCCGAAGACGCGGCTTCGCCCTGTCGCGAGAACGTTGAGGACGGAACTGCGTTTCCTTTGTGGCGCCGCAAAGCGAAGGGACACCGGCCATGAGGAACCTGTCAATTTGCCGGGGCGGGAAGGGTCGTTCCGGCATTGCCGGCGATCCGCCGCCCGCGCTTTGCAATACGGCGCTCTAATGAGACGCGCGCTGCTGAGGAGCGTCTCCGCCGTGGCGCTGACCGCGGGCGCCGTCCTCTGCCTCGGCGCCGGTCGAATTCGCCGGGGCGCCCAGCGCGGCCGCCGGGAGGGGCTACCGGCAACGGCGAACAACAAGCTTAAGCCGCTCGATAACACGGCGCTGACCCGCCAGTTTCTGCTCTATTACATCGTTCCGCTGTGGCTGGCGGCGGGCGTCTCCGACTGGGTCTGTCATCGCGTGACAAAGATCGAGAAGACGACCGGAGCAAAGGAAAGCCTGCTGCACCTGTTGATGCTGGCCGAGGTCAGCGTTCCGGTGGTCGCGGCTCTGTTCCTTGAAATCACCACCCCGGTCGCGGCGCTGATGATACTGATTTTTCTGCTGCACGAGGCGACTGCGTTGTGGGATGTGAGCTATGCGGTGACCCGGCGCGAGGTGACGCCGATCGAGCAGCACGTTCACAGCTTTCTGGAGATGGTGCCGCTGATGGCGATCTCGTTTGTCGCGGTGCTGCATTGGCCGCAGTTCAGCGCCCTGCTCGGACAGGGGGAGGAGCCACCCGATCTGTCGATCCGCGCCAAGGACCGCCCGCTGCCGCCGCGTTACGTCGCGGCAGCGCTCGGCGCCACGATCATCTTCGAGCTGTTGCCGTACCTCGAAGAGCTGAGCCGCACGTTGCGGGCGAGCCACGGCCGCCTCGTCCCGCCGCCCGATGCCAAAGAAGGCCGCTAAAGGTTTGTCGAGAAGCAACAAAAGCAGCCCGAATTCGGGAGCAGCCCGAATTCGGGGTTTTCCCGAATTCCGAGTTTTTATTCCAGCCGACGGAACTGCGGCCGAGGTCGCGGCGTCACGGCTAGAGCACGGCTCGCGGTCAAATGCGGGTCGCAACCCAGACCTGCGAGGAAGCCGCCATGGCCAGCCACCAGTCGCCAGAGCAAAAGAAGACAGTGGAGCGCGTCATGCACGAGTTCAAGCATGGCGAGCTGAAGACCGCGGGCGGCGCACGCAAGGTGAAGAACCCACGGCAGGCAGTCGCTATCGCGCTGAACGAGGCCGGCGCCTCGAAATACGAAAGCCCGAAAACGAATGCCGCCCATCTGCGGCATACGAAAGCAAAGGAACGACGCGGCGAAACCTATCAGGACGAAACGGAAGGCCGTGGCGCGACCCAGGACACTTACCGCCGAGCGACCGCCAAACCGACCCGCGCCGCGAACTCAAAGGGCGACACCGGCACGACGCGCGCGAAACTTTATGCCGAGGCGCGCCGCCGCGACATTCCCAACCGCTCCAAAATGAACAAGGACGAGCTGCAACGGGCGCTCGGCCAGCATTGAGGCCAAATCCTTCTGGCCGGGCCTGACCGCTGCGGTCCGGCTCGACAAACGGCGATCCAGATCTTCTTAAAGATTACTGAAGTCTATCACACAGCGAGCGTGCGGCGGGATAGGCTGGAACGGGGGATTGTCGGGGGGCGTTGAGCTGTCGAGACGTGCCGCCGCGATACCAGTCTCGGCCGGCGCAAAAGGCCCGAGGGCACCGGGATTGCGGGCCCGGGTTGCAGGGTGGCCGGACGGTATCAAGGACGAGGTGATCTTCATGGCAAAGACGGTAAGCGATTTCTTCTGGGAGCGGCTTTCCGCATGGGGCGTAAAGCGCATTTTCGGATTTCCCGGCGATGGCATCAACGGCCTCATCGGCGCCCTCGCTCGGGCCGGCGACCGCTTTGACTTCGTTCAGGTCCGGCACGAAGAAATGGCGGCCTTCATGGCCTGCGGTCACGCCAAGTTCACCGGCGAGCTCGGCGTCTGTCTTGCCACCTCGGGGCCCGGCGCCATCCACCTGTTGAACGGCCTCTACGACGCGCAGATGGATCATCAGCCGGTGCTGGCAATCGTCGGGCAGCAGGCGCTGACCGCACTCGGCGGGCATTACCAGCAGGAAGTCGACCTCGTGTCGCTGTTCAAGGATGTGGCGGGCGAATACGTCCACATGGCGACCACACCCGCGCAGGTTCGCCAGCTGATCGACCGCGCGGTGCGCATTGCCAAGGCCGAGCGCACCGTCACCTGCATCATCATGCCGAACGACCTGCAGGAGATGGACGCGGTCGAATCGCCGCCGCAAAAGCACGGCGCGATCCTGACCGGCATCGGCTACGAAGCGCCGGAGATCTTTCCGGCGGAGAAGGAGCTCGACCGAGCCGCCCGCATCCTCAACGAAGGCAAGAAGGTCGCGATCCTGGTCGGGGCCGGCGCCCTGCACGCCACCGACGAGGTCATCGAAACCGCCGACAAGCTCGGCGCCGGGGTTGCCAAGGCGCTGCTCGGCAAGGCCGCGTTGCCCGACGACCTGCCGTTTGTGACCGGGTCGATCGGGCTGCTCGGCACCCGCCCCAGCTACGAGATGATGACCGGCTGCGACACCCTGTTCATGATCGGGTCGCGGTTTCCGTATACCGAATTCCTGCCCGAGGAGGGGCAGGCCCGCGGCGTCCAGATCGACCTCGACCCGAAAATGGTCAGCATGCGCTACCCGATGGAGGTCAACCTGATCGGCGACAGCGCCAAGACCCTGCGCAAGCTGCTGCCCCTGCTCGACCGCAAGCCCGACCGGTCGTGGCGCGAGACGATCGAAAAGAACGTCACGAGCTGGTGGGAGGTGCTGAAGAACCGGGCGATGAACAACGCGCAGCCGATCAATCCGCAGCGCGTGTTCTGGGAATTGTCGCCGCGCCTGCCGGAGAAGTGCATTATCGCCTGCGACACCGGCTCGGGCACCAACTGGTATGCCCGCGACGTCAAAATCCGCCGCGGCATGATGGCCTCGGTCTCGGGCTCGCTGGCGACGATGGGGCCCGGCATGCCCTACGCGATCGCTGCGAAATTCGCCTATCCCGACCGGGTCGTGCTCGCGCTTTGCGGCGACGGCGCGCTGCAGATGAACGGCATGAACGAGTTGATCACCGTCGCCAAGTATTGGAAAAAGTGGAGCGACCCGCGGCTGGTCATCCTCGCCCTCAACAACCGGGATCTGAACCAGGTTACCTGGGAAATGCGGGCGCAGGCGGGCGACCCCAAATTCGAGGCGTCGCAGGACGTGCCCGATTTCCGCTACTCGCAATATGCCGAGCAGCTGGGACTGAAGGGGGTTTTTGTCGACAAGCCCGATCAGCTCGGGGCCGCGTGGGAGGCGGCGTTCGCGGCCGACCGGCCGTTTGTGCTGGAAGCCTACACCGATCCCGATGTGCCGCCATTGCCGCCGCATATCAGCCTCAAACAGGCCCAGGCTTTCGCCTCGACCTTGGCAAAAGGCGATCCGAGCGAATGGCGGGTAATCAAGGAGACCGCCAAGGAGCTAGTCGCCGACTTGCTGCCGAGCCGCAGTTGACCCTTGAGCCGGCGGCGGTCGCAGGGCGGGGCGCCGCAGCGTCGCCGGTCGAAGGACGGGCGCCGGCGAGGCGTCCCGTGCCCGCACGGCGCCCGTTGCCGTCACGGCAGGTTGCGATGGGGACGATCCCGCCGCAGCCCCGGCCAAAACGAGCGGCGGCGCGGCGCTTTGGAGCCGGGGTGTTGGGTGCCGGTCTCGCGGCGCTCGCGGCGGCTGCGATCTATCGTTTGGTCGAAAAGCCGCGGCGGGCCGTCTCGAAGCACCAGCAGAGGCCTGACCATGTGGCGGCCGCGCGTCATTTGAACGGGGGTGCGGCAATCCTGGCGTTCAGCGTCCTGACCGACAGCGTCCTCGAGCATTATCGCGGCGCCTTTCACAATCCCGCGATGTATCTGGCCCCGACCGTCGCGGCCGTCACCCTCGCCAACAGCCTGCACATGACCGCCACGCCGGCGCATTTCGGGCGGGCGCGCACGACGCTGGCGGGCGTGGCGCTCGCCACCGGGTTCACCGGGTTTGGCTTTCACATCTACAATCTCGCCAAGCGCGAGGGTGGCATCAACCTGTTGAGCCTGTTTTACGGGGCGCCGCTCGGCGCACCGCTCGCGCTCACATTGTCGGGTCTGGCGGGGCTCGCCGCTTCGCGGCTTGTTCTCGAGGGCGAGCAGGGCCAGCCCGGAAATTTGCTCGGACTGCGCGCCGGACCGTTTCTGGCGTGGGGTGCTGCGGGCGGGCTGATCGGCACGTCCGCTGAAGCGGCGCTATTGCATTTCCGTGGCGCCTTTCACGACCCGTTTATGTTCCTGCCGGTGAGCTTGCCGCCCGCAACGGCGATCGTGCTGGCGCTCGCTGCAGTAAAACCCGATTTCAGCCAATGGGCGTGCCGATTACTACAGGCGACCGCGGCAATGGGTTTTGCCGGCGCCGGATTTCACGCTTACGGGGTCCACAGAAACATGGGCGGCTTTTACAACTGGAGCCAGAATCTTCTGAACGGGCCGCCGCTGCCGGCGCCGCCCTCCTTTACCGGGGTGGCGTTGGCCGGGCTTGGCGCGCTCAAGCTGATGGCGGCGCCATGAGCGAGGTCTTTCGCAACCGCTTCCCGACCTACGATGTCCTGGAGAAGTGGGACAGTCCGTCCTGGAACGAGCAGACCCGCAGGGTCATCGGCAAGCGGCTGAACGAAGTGCCGGAGCGGCGGTTTTTCTCAGAAACCGAGTGGGACATCCTGAGCGCCGTCTGCGACCGGCTGATGCCGCAGCCCGACCGCCCCGACCGTCCGGTTCCGATCGTCCCGTTTATCGACGAGAAACTGGAGAAGAACCAAGGCAACGGCTACCGCTTTGATGGGATGCCGCCGATGCGGGAGGCCTGGCGGCAAGGCGTCAAAGCGATCGACGAGGAGGCGCGCGTTCGCTGGGGCGGCGGCTTTCGCGACCTTCCGGCGAACCAGCAGGAAGCGATCCTGCGCGCGATCCAGCACGGCGACACCCGCAGCCCGGCTTGGCAGGGGCTGTCGCCAAAGCAGTTCTTTTCGAGCCTGCTGCTGCGCGACGTCGCGAGCGTCTACTACGCCCATCCGGCGGCGTGGAACGAGATCGGCTTTGGCGGGCCGGCCGCGCCGCGCGGCTATGTCCGGCTCGGTTTCGGCCGCCGCAACTCGTGGGAAGCGGAAGAGCGTCATGACCGATAGCCCGCGCGCCAAGGACGGACGCGCACCCGATGTGTTCCGCCATGGCGGCTGGGTTCCGATGCGCTGCCATCGCGACGAGGACGAGGTCGATTTCGCGATTGTCGGCACCGGCGCCGGTGGCGGCACCCTGGCCTGCATGCTGGCGGAGGCCGGCTTTTCGGTCGTGGCTTTGGATGCGGGCCCGTTCTGGCGCCCGCTCGAGGATTTTGCCTCCGACGAGTACGAGCAGGAAAAGCTCTACTGGCTCGGCGAGCGCATCACCGGCGGCGACGACCCGATCGAGCTCGGCAGCAACAACAGCGGCCAGAGCGTCGGCGGCAGCACCGTGCATTTCCAGATGGTGTCGCTGCGCCTGGGGCCGCACCGCTTCAAGGCGCGCTCGCAGCTCGGCTATGCCGTGGACTGGCCGATCTCCCCCGAGGAGATGTGGCACTATTACGACGTCGTCGAGGACGCGCTGAAGATCTCCGGCCCGGTCAATTATCCGTGGGGCCCGCCGCGCCGGCGCTATCCCTATCGTCAGCACGAGATGAACGCCGCCGGACTGGTGCTTGCCCGCGGCTGCGAGGCAATGGGCATCGCCTGGGCTTCGACGCCGCTCGCGACAATTTCGGCGCCGCGCGGCAAGGCGCACCCCTGCGTCTACCGCGGTTTTTGCAAAATCGGCTGCTCGACCAATGCCAAGCAGAGCGCGCTTGTCACCTGGATTCCGCGCGCGATCGCTGCCGGCGCCGAGATCCGTGACTTGGCGATGGTCGGCCGGATCGAGGTCGGGCGGGACAAGAAGGTCACCGGCCTGCATTATTACCGCGACGGCGGCTGGCGTCGGCAGCGCGCGAAAAACGTCGTTGTCGCCGGTTACGCGATCGAGACGCCGCGGCTGCTGTTGAACTCGGCCTGCCCGCAATTCCCCGATGGGCTCGCCAACAGCAGCGGCATGGTCGGAAAATTCTTGATGACGCAATCGAACCATGCGGTTTACGGCACCTTCGACGAAGAAATCCGGTGGTATAAAGGGCCGCCGTCACTGGCGATTACCGAGCACTGGAACTACACCGACACCGGCAAGGATTTCCCCGGCGGCTACAGCTATATGAGCCAGGGTCCATTGGCGATCGACTGGGCCCACACGGTTACCGGCCAGCGCGGGCTGTGGGGCATGGAATTGCGCAACGAGATGGCGAAGTACATTCACCAGGCCGGGCTCAAGATCGTCGGCGAGGTCCTGCCGCAGGAGCGCAATCGGGTCGAGCTCGCGGACGAGACCGACCAATTCGGACTGCGCATCCCCCGTGTCGTGTTCTCCTATGCCGAAGAGGACAAAAAGCTCTACCGGCATGCATTGCGGTTTATGTCCGAGGCATTGGACGCCGCCGGCGGCACGGACATCTGGCCGACCGACGACACTTGCCACCTGCTCGGCACCTGCCGAATGGGCGCTAACCCGGATGACAGCGTCACCAATGCCGACGGGCGCTGCTGGGACATCTCCAATTTGTGGATTTGTGACGGCTCGGTGTTTCCGACCAGCGGCGGCGTCAACCCGTCGCTGACAATACAGGCGCTCGCCTGCCGGACTGCCGATCGCATTGGCGTGTTGGCAAGGCGGGGCGAGCTGTGAGGGTAAACCATGGATCAGATCGAGCAGCTGCCGGTCAAGACCCCGCAGACCCCGGATTCGGCGAAGCCGGGCCGTAGCAACAACGCGGCTTGGGGCGGCGGCGGCGCGTTGGCCGCTCTCGGGATTGCTGCCGCCGCATTGGCAGTGGCCGGCAGGCGCGGCTCCAGCCGTGGTTTGCGGTCGCCGCCGGCTTTGGCGCCGGCCGACCGGACCTTGGCGTGGGCGTCGCCCGCCGTGTTGGCCGACAGCCCGCAGCGCCGGTTTTATGCCGGCGGCGATCTAAGCCGGGCAGTCACGATAGAAGACTTGCGGGCAATGGCGCACCGCCGGCTGCCGGGCTTTGCGCTCGAATACCTCGAAGCCGGCGGCGAGGACGAAGCGGCACTGGCGCGCAATGCCGCCGCCTTGGCCGAGTGGCGTTTTCTGCACCGCTCGCTGGTCGACGTGTCGCGTCGCGACGTCTCGACGGTGCTGTTCGGCGCCAAGACCGCGATCCCGGTGGCGGTGGCGCCGACCGGCCTCAACGGGCTGTTCTGGCCGCACGCCGATCTGCGCCTTGCCGAGGCCGCCGCGGCAGCGGGTGTGCCTTTCGCTCAGAGCACGATGTCGAACGACGAGATGTCGCGCGTCGCGCGCGTGCCGGGGCTGCGCTATTGGTGGCAGCTCTACGTGTTCGGCCCGACCGAAATCCGCAACACCCTGATCGCGCGGGCACGCGACAATGGCTGCGAAGCGCTGATCGTAACCGTCGATGCGCAGATTTACGGCAACCGGGAATGGCACAAGCGCACGATGGCTGGTCCAACCTCGTTGAGCTGGGGTGCGCAGCTTGACGCGCTGGCGCATCCGCGCTGGCTCGCCGGTGGCATTCTGACCCACGGCATGCCGCGCTTTGAGAACGTCGTCGAATTCCTGCCCAAGGACAAGCGCCGGCTGTTCGACAGCGCTCACTGGATCCGCTCCCGGATGGATCAGGCGCTGAACTGGGATACCATCGCCCGCATCCGCGAGCTGTGGCCGCGCAAGCTGATCATCAAGGGCCTCTTGACCGTCGAAGACTGCGTACGCGCCGCCGAGATCGGCGCCGACGCGGTGGCGATCTCGAACCATGGCGGCAGGCAGCTCGACTGGGCGGTGGCGCCGCTCGACCTGCTGCCGGCGGTGCGCCGGGCGGTCGGCGACCGGCTGACGATCCTGGTCGACGGCGGCATGCGGCGCGGCACCGACGTGATCAAGGCGTTGGCGCTCGGCGCGGACGCGGTATTTGCCGGGCGCGCGGTCCTGTATGGCGTCGCCGCCGCCGGCCGGGACGGCGCCAAGCGGGCGCTCGACATTTTTCGCGAGGAGCTGGACCGCGACCTCGCCCTGTTGGGCGTTCCTTCGGTGGCGGCGCTCAACTCGCGGCTGCTGGTGCGCGCCAGCCGACTGCGCCGCGCGGGGGACGCCGTTCACTGATCGGGTCCCGCGCCGCGCGCTGTCCGGCCGGCAGGTCCGCCGTCGTCACGGCGCCGTCGCTGTTGGCGATTCTCGGGCAACTGGCTCGGCATAATAGTGCGCCAGCGTTATCTTGATGCAAACCGCTATCGGAACTGCTATCAGCAGACCGACGACACCGAACAATATCGCTCCGCAAACAAATGAAATGATGATCACGACCGGGTGAATGCGCGCGGCTTCGCCCAACACGATCGGACCGACGATGTTGTCGATCGACAAGCGCAGCGCAATCGCAAAGCCGAACAACAGCGCTGCCGCGACGATCCCGCTTTGCTGGATTGCGATGATCCCGACGAGCGTCGCCGACATGAACGGGCCGATCACCGGAATAAGCTCGAGCACCCCGACGGTTATTGCCAGCAGGACAGCATCGGGAAGATGGAAAACGGGGCCAAAGCCGATCCACGCGACGGTCGCGGTGTAGAAGACGACGATCGCCAGACCGACTAGGTAGCGGCGCAATACCGGGATGATCTTGGGCAGCAGTTCCTCGACCGAACCCCTGTGCTCGGGTGGCAACAGCCAGATCGAGCCGGCGGCCAGCCGCGGTGCCGAGATCATCAGATAAGGCATCAGGACCAGGGTCAGAAAGGTGCCGAAGATCAGCGAGACCGCCAGGCCGGCGGCGCCTTCGACCACGGTAAGCGAGGCCATTCCCTTCAGCGCCCCGCTGATCGACTGGACCAGCTTGTCGGGGGTGTAGCTCTCGCCGAAGAGCGTGAGGCTCTTGCCGCCCATCAGCTCGCCGAGGAAATGGCGCAGGATTTGCGGGGCAGTCGCGACGACGTGCTCGAGGTCCGGCAAAGCCGTCGTCCCGATCCAATAGCCGGCGGCGGCAAGCACCACTAGGATCAGGATATAGAGCACCGCCGCTACAACCCAGCGCGGCGCGGCCAGCCGCCGCTGCAACAGCTTGATCAGCGGGTCCAGCACAAACGCTACGGCAAGGGCAAAGATGAACGGGAGCAGCGCGATCCGGATCTCGTAGAGCAGAACCGCGAGGACGGCCAGCACCGCCGCGATCGCCCAGCCCCCGACAACTGAGCGCCGTCGCGGGGGGGCCTGCCCCGATGTCACGTTCCGTCCGACGACATATTGCCGAGCCGATATGTCCTGCCCTTCCACGTGACGCACCCCTCGATCCGTCTGATCACGGCGTGGCAGGCAAGACAGGCGACGGCAGTGCAGCCAAGGGCAAAGGTAGCGGTGAAGGCGGGCGGGATGCGAAAATGCCGTGCGGTGCCGAGATGAACGGCGATCACGATCCCGGTTCCGACAAAGGCGAGGATGCAGCCGACGAACGCCGCCGGCGACGGTTCCGCACGCACGCCAACGAGGGTCGCCAGCGGCATCAGCAACGCCGCCCAGCCAAACACCAACGCAGCAGCCGCCGCGGTCAGCGTGCCGCGAAGGCTGCCCAGGGCCTCCGTCGCATTTTTCGAGAAGCCTTCCCACAAAGACGGCAGGTCGCGGTACATCCGCGTCCGCGCGAGATGCTCGGCGGCAAGCACCTCCAAGGCGAAGCCTTGCGCCTGGAGGCGGGCGGCGAGCGCCCTGTCCTCGCAGATTTGAGCCCGCACGTGCCGATGACCGCCGCTCGCAAAGTAAGCCTCGCGTCTTATCAGCAGGAACTGCCCGTTCACGACTTCAGGCGAGGCCAAGGCGAACGGTTTGGCGCAGGCGAGCACCAGGAGCCCGACGGGGATCACCAGCCGCTCCCAGAAGCTCCCAAGCTCTTGCAGCGGCTGCAGCGAGAGCATGTCGGTGCCGTGCATTTCGGCGGCCGTTACCGCCGCGGCGACGAGACCGGGGGCGGCCCGCACATCGGCATCGACAAAGCAGAGCCACTCGCCCTCAGCCAGCTCAGCACCGCGCCAGCAGGCATGCGGCTTGCCCATCCACCCTGCCGGCAGCGGCCCGGCGTCGACCACCGTGATCCTTTGGTCGACCGCGGCATGACGCAGTGCCGCCGACCTGGTGTTGTCCTCGGAGCCGTCGTCGACGACGATGATCGACCACGGCCCTGAGAGGCCGCTCTGGGCCGACAACCCCGCCAGACAGACGTCGATATTGGCAATCTCGTCGCGAACCGGCACGATGACCGAAACCGCCGAGAGAACGGCGGACGGGTTCGCCGCCGGCAGCGCGGCGCGGCGAAATATGCGGAACTGCCGCAACGCGCGCGACAGCAGGTACAGGACGAGACCGCACCACAGCGTTCCGCCGAGGAGGGCGAGCATTCATCTGCCGCCGAACGCCGGCGTCCCGTTGGCTCCGATCGACGGGCGGGCAGGCAGATAATGGTGCAACAGCGACGACCGCGAGATCCACAGATCCTGGTGATCGCGAAAAAAGCGCAACCGCGACAGCGCGCCCGGGTTAAAGGCGCGGGCAAGCCCCCACAACAGAAAATCGTCGCCGATGTCATGCACCCGTCTGAACAGCGATCGTTCCGATTTGGTTTTTTCAAATCCATACCGCTGCACGACGCGCTGGACCTGAGCCGAGCCGAGCCGCGTCGACAACCCGGCCTCGGCGTGAAAAGCCGGGATGTCGCGCCATGCGGGGTCGGTTTCGACATAAAGCGCCAACGCGGCGAGCGAGTGCGCCACCCGGTCGCGCATCGCGCATGCCCAGCCCAATCCACGCCCACGCGCCGGACGCCGCGGCAGGTGCTCGTTCCAGAAATGAATGGTGCCGACGGTCTCGCCGCAACTGATGACAGTCCCGTCGGAGAGCAGACAGCTGGTCCGAGCCTTGCTCGTGCCGACACGAAAGACGCAGGCCGGATCGTCGGTAAATTCGTGCACCCCATAAAACGACCGCAGGATTGCGTCGCACCGGCTCACCGATTCGGACCATAATTCGTCCGGCCAGGTGGCGGAGGAAATGCCGAGCGCGCTGATGACAGCCGATCGCGCCGCCGAGGCGTCGTTGCCGCTCATTTCAGACATTCCGCAGATGCATTCGCCGCATGTGCGGCGGGCATGAGACGGCGCCCTTGTCACCACCAGCCAGTAGACTGCTGCAAATCATCGCAAAATCCTAATGTGTCGGTCGCGGTTGCCGATGACGGACGGTGTTTCATCAGCTTGGATCTCCGTTGATCGGCCTCCCTGCGCTCGGGGATACTTTGTCTTAACGCCAAACCTGACGTTATGATCCGCCCCTCAAGAATATGTCGAATAATGAAATGGAGCCAGATGCGCACGAGCGTGCCCTTTACCGTCGCGCGGGATTGGGCCTAGCTGTCCCGGGCGCTGTTGTCGCGGTCGCCGAGCACGTCCTCGACATAGATCATGCGCACAAGAACAAGCGTGCCCGCGACGATTGGCGTCGCCAGCAACAGACCGAGAAAACCGGCGAGGACGCCGAGCAGGATCTGGGCAGACAAGGTCAATGCCGGCGGCAAGTGCACGACGCGGCGCTGCACCAGCGGGATAAGCACGTAGCCTTCAACCAGGTGGATGCCGAGGTAGAGCACAATGACGTACAGCGCGAGATCGAGACGCATCGCGCCCGCGATCAGCACGCTGGGCACAGCCGACGCAAAGGCTCCGAGATAGGGCACGAAGGTAAAGATAGCGGCGAGGAGACCAAGCGCTATCGGCAACGGCACACCGATTATCCACAGCCCGAGGGTTACCAGAGACCCCAGCACCGCCATCGCGAACAGCCGCCCGAGCATCCAGCGCCACAGCGTGTCGGCGGTGGCGCCGAGGATTTGGGCGGCCCGAGCACGGCGGGCCGGCGCCACCAGGCGCAGCAGCCCGTGGCAGTACAAACCGGCTTCGGCAGCGAAATACAAGCCAAGAAACACGATAACAATAATTGCGCCGACAACTTCGATCATGTTGATCGCCGCGCCGAGAAAACCTTGGATCATGCTGGCTGGCGACGTCGCAATATTCTGCGTGCTCAGATGCTGATTCAAAATCCTGCCGACGTCAGACTGGCCGATCATCGTGGCGAGCTTGTCCACCGCGGCAGGCAATTGCCGGGAAAGCTGGTCCATCTGGCTGGCGATACCGCGGGAGAACAGCCATCCGGCAAGCGCAAAAAACAGCAGGATCAGCAGCACGACCGCGGCGAGAGCCAGGCCCGGCCCGAGCCCGACAAGGCGGCTCACGTGATCGGCCGTCCGACGCAGGCTGACGGCCAGCAGAACCCCGGCAAAGATGACCAGCACGACCTTGAGGGTGAGCCATAGGAACAACACCGCGAGCGCGGTCAGGGCGAGATATGCCAGCGCCCGCGGGATCGTCACCCCCGCTGCCGAGCGCTGTGCCGCGGCCCGCAATCCCTGAACCCGCATCACTCCCGTCGTCCACCCCGGCGCGGGAAATGGTGCCCTTGGACGCGCCATCGCAAACTCCGCCATGCTGTTGCAACGGCGCCCAACCCGAGAGCGAGAGCCGCGGGTTCGCCGCTCGCGCATGGTCTCGGATCGGTCGAATGCCGCCGCTCCTTTAACGTCTGGGCCGATCGTCGGGTTGCCGCCCTTCGCCACGCGGCATCCGACCGGCGACGCCCGTTGCGGCAATGCCGGAACAATCCACAATTGCCGGTGTTGTGCGCTGGTCGCCTGCCGCAGAGGACGAGGCGGGCATCGGGTCACATGACAGCGACAGAAACCCCTCGGTTCAATAGCCCGGTCAAGCCGTCCGCGCCAGATGCGCGCGCCGGCGCCATCGGCGAGACACGGGCTGCGACGGAGCTCTACCCGCCGCTGGCTGAGCTCGGTGTTGTCGGCGACCGCAGAACCGCGGCGGTGGTCAGCGCCGACGGCACGATCCGCTGGCTCTGCCTGCCGAACTACGACGGCGTGCCGGTGTTCGGCTGCCTTCTCGACGCGGCGCGCGGCGGGTACTGGAGGTTGGGCCCGGAGAGCGCAGCCGCCGGCCGGCAGTCTTATCTGCGCGACAGCAACGTGCTGGTTACCGCCTGGCAGGATGGCGACGGCGAGATCGAGCTTACCGATGCGATGCTCTCGCCCGCCGACCGCCGACCGCCTGAGGGCGAGGGCAAGCGGGTGCTGCTGCGCCGGCTTCGCTGCCGCCGGGGGTCGGCGCGCTGCGCCATGCGGCTGATGCCGGTGGGCAATTTCACGGCGGGCTTCGCGACCGCGCCGGTGGCGGGCGGTCTCGAGCTGAAAGTGGCGGGTCTTGCCCTCGGGCTGTGGACCTCGCACCCGATCGAGGTGACCGCAAACAGTGTGGCCGCGAGCTTTGTTCTCGCTGCCGGAGACGAGTTTTGGGCGGTCCTGGGGTTGGGTGAAGCGCCGGCGGCGTGGAACCCGGACGCAGCCGGCGCGGCGCTCCAGGCGACCTTGCATTATTGGCAGGAGTGGAGCGGCCGCTACCATCACCGTGGTCCACGAGATGACCGGGTTACCCGTTCGGCGTTGGCGATCGAGCTGCTTTCTTATGCCCCGAGCGGGGCGCTTGCGGCGGCGCCGACGACCTCGCTCCCGGAGCGCGTCGGCGGCGACCGCAACTACGACTACCGCTATGCCTGGATCCGCGACGCGTCGATGGCGATCGCCACTCTCTCCGTGATCGGCGACGTCGAGCGCGCCGAGCGCTATTTGAGCTGGCTCTCGGGGCTGGGCTCGTCGACCGAGATGCCCTTGCAGGTGCTTTACCGGGTTGACGGCGGCACCGGCATCAAGCAGCGCTCCCGCAAGGGGCTTGCCGGGTATCGCGGGTCGCGCCCGGTCCGGTTCGGCAATCACGCCTACCGCCAACGCCAGATCGACTGTTTTGGGTATCTCGCCGACTGCGCCGTGATTTACTTGGACAAAGGCGGGCGGTGGGCGCCGGAATATTGGCGGCTGATCCGCCGGGTGGCCGACTATACCGCCAAGAACTGGCGCAAGCCGAGCAACGGCTTGTGGGAACGTGACCGGCGGCGCCATTTCGTCAGCAGCAAGGTCATGAGCTGGACGACCTTGAAGCGTGCGCTCGAATTCGCCGACCGCACCGGCGACGACGGCAATCTGCGGCGATGGCGGGCGGCGATGACCGAGATTCACGCCGACGTCATGACGCGCGGCTGGAGCAGCAAGCTGCAATCCTTCCGCCAGCATTACCACGCCGACAGCCCGGACGCCTCGGCATTGCTGATTCCGTTGATGGGATTTCTCGAGCCGACCCATCCGCGCGTCGTCGCGACGGTGCGGCGGATCGAGGAGGACCTGACGATCGACGGGCTCGTCCACCGGTTTCGGCCGGAGAAAAGCCCTCTGCCGATGGGCCGGTTCGAAGGCGCTTTTCTGCCGTGCTGCTTCTGGCTGGCCGCGGTCTACGCGCTGATGCAGCGGCGCGGCGATGCCGAAGCGATGCTGCGCCGGGTCGAGCGGCTGAGCGGCGGCGCGGGGCTGTTCTCGGAAGAGGCCGACAGCGGGTCGGGACAGATGCTTGGAAACGTCCCGATGATCTTTTCGCACGCCGAATACGCCCGCGCGGCGCTGCAGCTCGCGGGCCTGTGGCCGCGCGGGATCTGAAGAACTGTGGCCGGATTAGTGTCTGATGCGAAATGAAGCGAACAAGCCCCGCTGTCGAGGTTGTCAGGAAATCCGTGGCTCCGCCGTCATTCCGGGGCGCCGGTGCCGCCGGCGAGCCCGGAACCCAGGAACACGGCCTGCAACCCCTTCCGGAAATGCGGGTGTGCTTGGGTTCCGGGCCTGCCCTTTGGGCATCCCGGAATGACCAGCCCGCCTTGATCGATTTCCCGACAATCGCTTTCGCGGGACTGACGGCCGAGCCGTTGATCTTTGATAATTCTTTTCGGGCCGGGCTCTTAGAGGAGATAGATGACCATGTCGCAAACCGTCGTCGTAACCGGAGCATCGGCGGGCGTCGGGCGCGCCACCGCCCACGCCTTTGCCGCGCGCGGAGCCCAGGTTGCCCTGATCGCGCGTGGCACCGAGGGATTGCAGGCGGCGGCGGCGGAGGTCGAAAAAGCCGGCGCGAAGGCGCTTGCCATCCCGCTCGACATCGCCGACCCCGATGCCGTCGAGGCGGCGGCCGAACGGGTCGAGAACCAGCTCGGCCCGATCGACATCTGGGTCAATTGCGCGATGGCGACGATCTTCGCCCCGTTTCACCGGATTTCCGCCGAGGAATACCGGCGCGCCACCGAAGTGACCTATCTCGGCTTTGTCTACGGCACGATGGCGGCGCTGAAACGAATGCGGCCGCGCAACCGCGGCACCATCGTCCAGGTCGGCTCGGCCCTCGCTTACCGCGCGATACCGCTGCAGTCGGCCTATTGCGGCGCCAAGTTCGCGATCCGCGGGTTTACCGACAGCCTGCGCACCGAGCTGATGCATGACGGTGTCGGCGTCCATCTCGTCATGGTTCAGATGCCGGCGTTGAACACCCCGCAATTCAATTGGGCGCGCAACAAAATGAGCCGGCGGCCGCAGCCGGTGGCGCCGATCTTTCAGCCCGAAATCGCCGCCGACGCGATCCTTTATGCCGCTCAGTCGCGGCGCCGCGAGGTCTGGGTCGGGCGCTCCAGCGTGCAGGCCATCCTCGCCAACAAGTTCTTCCCCGGATTGCTCGATCGTTACCTGGCGAAGAACGGCTACAGCGGCCAGCTGACCCAAGAGCCGGCCGAAATAGGCCGTCCCGACAATTTGTTCGACCCGGTGCCGGGAGATCCCGACACCCACGGCCGCTTCGACAGCAGCGCCACCAGCGTCAGCCCGCAACTGTGGGCGACCGAGCACCGCGGCGCCGTGCTCGCGGTCGGACTCGCCATTGCCGGCGTGATCGCGACCATGGTTGTCGGCTCGAAACCGCTGGCTCGGCAAAATCAATAAAACCGCGGGAACCGCGCCCAGCTTCTCACGTTTAAGCTCCCGCGGTCGACAGAGCCGCCGTTGCGGAGTGCCCGGTGGCGATCTTCGGACCAAGAGCCAACATGTGGATGAACTTGGTCCTGATCTCGACCCTGGGTTTAAGCGCGGTCCTGCTGTTGTCCATCTGGGTGGTGCCGGTCATGGGATACAACACACAGGACCGCTACAGCCCGCCACAGCCGGTTCCGTTCAGCCACAAGCATCACGTCAGCGGTCTTGGTCTCGACTGCCGCTATTGCCATACGACGGTTGAGATTTCGCAGAACGCGGGCATCCCGCCGACCGAGACCTGCATGACCTGCCATTCGCAGATCTGGACCAATGCCGGGATTCTGGCGCCGGTTCGGCAGAGCTTTGCCGACGATCGGCCATTGCGCTGGACCGAGGTCTACCGGCTTCCTGACTACGTCTATTTCGACCACAGCATCCACATTGCCAAGGGTGTGGGCTGCACCGAGTGCCACGGCCCGATCGGCGACATGGCGCTGACCTGGAAGGCGACGACCTTGTACATGAGCTGGTGCCTGTCGTGCCATCGCGACCCGGCGCCGCATCTGCGCCCGCTCGACCAGGTGTTCAACCCGCACTGGAAGCGCACTCCCGACACGCCGTCCGGCAAAGCGCTGATGGCGGCCTATCACATTCATCCCAAAACCCTCGACGACTGCTCGGTGTGCCACCGATGAACGTCTCGCCGCGCAACTACTGGCGTAGTCTCGAGGAGCTGGCGGAGAGTCCGGGCTTTGCCGAGATCGTCGAAAAGGAGGCGCCGCGCTTCCGCGACATATTCGGCGTGCTCGAGCGCCGCCGCTTTTTGCAGCTGATGGCGGCCTCGATGGCGCTGGGCGGCCTGTCGGCCTGCGGTCCCGAGACCAACCCGCGCCAGCTCCTTCCCTATGTCGTCCAGCCGCCGGGGATCGTGCCCGGACGCCCGCGTTATTACGCGACGGCTACGACAAACGAAGGTTTCGCCACCGGCGTCATGGTCGCCCACCAAATGGCGCGCCCGGTCAAAGTCGAAGGCAATCCGGACCACCCGGCGAGCCTCGGCGCGGCGAGTGCGATCATGCAGGCGAGCATCCTCGGGCTCTACGACCCGCGCCGCGCCCAGAGCATCGTCGGCCAAGGGCAAATCGACACCTGGGAAAACTTTCTGACGCTGATGTTCGAGCGCCGCGGCCCGCTGTCGGCGCGGGGCGGGGCGGGCTTGCGGGTGCTGACCGGAAACGTCACCTCGCCGTCGCTGACGGCGCAGCTGGCGGCATTGCAAAAGCAACTCCCCGACATGCGCTGGCACCAATGGGAGCCGCTCCATCGCGACAATGAGCGAAGCGCCGCGGCGCAATCCTTCGGCCAGCCGCTTGACCGGGTCTTCGACCTCGACGCCGCCGACATTGTCTTTGCCGTGGAAAGCGACCTGATCTCGGCAGTGCCGGGTTGGCTTGCCTATGCCCGGCAGTTTGCGGCCCGCCGGCGCCCCGACGAAACCGGTGGCAAGATGAGCCGCGTGTACGCGATCGAGAGCACGCCGACCCTGATCGGCGCCAAGGCCGACCACCGCCTGCCGCTGCGTCCCGCGGAGCTCGTCGCCGCGGTGCGCTATCTCGCCGCGGCGGCCGGCGCCGGCCCTCAGGAGTGGAAGCAAGCATCGGTTAAGGATGCGGCGTGGCTCGACGCGGCGGCGCAGGATCTGGTGCAGCATCACGGCCGGGTCCTCGTCCATGCCGGCCGCGAGCAGCCCGCCGAAATCCATCTGCTGGCAGACGCGATCAACGGCGCGCTCGGCGCCTTTGGGGCGACGATCCGGTTGGTCGAGCCAATTGCGGCGTCGCCGGTCTCGCAAGCCCAATCGCTGAAGGACCTCGTCGGCGACATGGCGGCGGGCAAGGTCGACACCCTGTTGATGCTCGACACCAACCCGGTCTACACCGCACCCGCCGATCTCGACTTTGCCGCGGCACTGCGCCGAGTGCCGCTGTCGGTCAGCCTCGCGCTTTATGCCGACGAAACCGCCGTCGCCAGCACATGGCAGGTGCCGGCGGCGCATGAGTACGAAGCCTGGAGCGACGCCCGCGCCTTTGACGGCACGATCACGATCCAGCAGCCGCAAGTCCGCCGGCTCTATGGCGGCCATTCGGCGCAAGAGCTGCTGGCCGTGCTGCAAGGCAACACATTGCCCGAGGACTACACCTTGCTGCGCGGGTTCTGGCAGGGCCAGGCGCAGCAGCAGGGGACCGGAGATTTCGAGCGGTTCTGGCACGAATCTCTGCGCAAGGGGGTCGTCGCGAACAGCGCCGCGACCGCGGTCACGGCCATGCCGCGCGCCGGTCTTGCGGCCGGCTTGCCGACTGCTCCGGCAAAGCCGGCGACCGGCCTTGACGTGCTGTTCCGCCCCGACGAGTTCGTTCGCGACGGACGGTTTGTCGACAATCCGTGGCTGCTTGAAATGCCGCGGCCGTTCACCCGGTTGACCTGGGACAATGCCGCGCTGATCGCTCCCGAAACGGCAAAGCGTCTCGCGCTCGACACCGAAGACGTAATCGACGTCACGGTCCAGGGCCGGCAGGTGCGGGCGCCGGTCTTTGTGTTGCCGGGTCAGGCGCCCGACTGCCTCACTCTTCCGCTCGGCTTTGGCCGGTCGGCGGGAGGACTCGGGACCGGCGTCGGCTTCGACGCCTACAAGCTGCGCGCCGCGGCCGACCCGTGGCTCGCGGTCGCCGTCGTGATCGCCAAGACCGGTGACACGCTGAGGCTGGCGACGACCCAAGGGCATGACCGCGTCGCCGGCCGCGACCTGATCAAGGAAGGCACGCTCGCCGATTTCCAAGACAACCCGCATTTCCTGCAGCACAAAGAAAATAATGAATCGCTTTATCCGTCCTACAAATATCCGCGCTACGCCTGGGCGATGTCGGTCGACCTCAATTCCTGCATCGGCTGCCAGTCCTGTGTTGCCGCCTGCGTCGCGGAGAACAACATTCCGGTCGTCGGCAAGGACCAGGTGCTCGATGGCCGCGTCATGCACTGGCTGCGCATCGACCGCTATTACTCGGGCCCCGCCGACACTCCCGACACCGCGTTCGAGCCGATGCCCTGCATGCATTGCGAGAACGCGCCGTGCGAGGTCGTCTGCCCGGTGCATGCGACGGTGCACGACCATTCGGGTCTCAACGTCATGGTCTACAACCGCTGCGTCGGCACGCGGTTCTGCTCCAACAACTGTCCGTACAAGGTTCGCCGGTTCAACTTTTTCGCCTACGCCGACACCGACGAACGCCCGCCCGAATCGTGGAACCCCGAAGTCACGGTCCGCGGCCGCGGTGTCATGGAGAAATGCACCTACTGCATCCAGCGCATCCGCCAGGCCGAGATCGACGCCGACCGCGAGAACCGCCTGGTGCGCGACGGAGAAATCGTCACCGCCTGCCAGCAGAGCTGCCCGACCCAGGCGATCATCTTCGGCAATCGCAACGACCACGAGAGCGCGGTCGCCCGGCGCAAAGAAAGCCCGCTCGACTACGTTCTGCTCGACGAGCTGAACACCCGTCCGCGCACCAGCTACGCCGCGCTGATCCGCAACCCCAACCCCAAGATCAAGGCCGACGAAGCGTGACGGCCCTCGTCAACCTGCCGCCGGAGGCGCCGGTCGTCCATCCGAGCGTCACATTGCGCTCGTTGAGCGAGGAGGTCTGCAACCGCGTGTTGCAAACACGTGCGCCGCGCTGGTGGTGGGTCGGGTTTGCGATTGGGATGGTGCTGCTGCTGACCTTTGTCGTCCAGCTCGCTTGGCTGTTTATCAACGGCGTTGGCATCTGGGGGATTAACATCCCCGTCGCCTGGGGGTTGGCGATCGCCGAATACGTGTGGTGGATCGCCTTGGCGAGCGGCGGGACGATCGTCTCCGCATTGTTTTTCCTGACCCGCTCGCCGTGGCGCTCGGCGACCAATCGCATCGCCGAAAGCATGCTGCTGTCGGCGGCCCCGTGCGCCGGGGTGCTGCCGATCATGCATCTCGGCCGCCAGGGCCTGTTTTACTGGCTGTTCCCGTATTCGAGCGTGATGGGGGTGTGGCCGCAGGTGCGCAGCCCGTTGTGGTGGGATTTTATCTGCCTGCTTTGCTACATCCTGATGTCGATAATGTATTACTACGCTGGGCTGCTGCCGGACCTCGCGACCGTGCGCGACCTCGCCCGGACCCGGTGGAAGCAGGTTTTCTACGGAGTTCTCGCTCTCGGTTGGCGCGGCTCCGCCCGGCATTGGCGTAACCAGCAGACCGTCTACGCCATCATGTCGGCGATCATGGCGCCGATGGTGATCTCGGTGCACAGCGTCGTCGGCCTCGACTTTGCCGGCGGCCTCACCCCCGGCTGGCATTCCACCCAGTTCCCGCCTTATTTCTTTTTCGGCGCGGTGATTTCCGGGGTCGCCCTGATCATCATTCTGACAATATTGGTGCGCTGGGGCTACAGCCTGCAGGACGTCATCACCGGATATCACCTCAACGCGCTCGCCAAAGTCATGTTGGTGGCAAGCGTGATGCTCGGCTACGCCTATCTTTGGGAAGCCTTTGGGCCGCTCTACGGCAGCGACGTCGCCGAACGCACTCAGTTCTTCGCTCGCATCTTTGGCTTTTACGCCGGGTGCTATTGGGGGAAAATAGCGCTCAACGTCGTCATCCCACAGCTCTTATGGCTGCCGGCGGTCCGCCGCAGCGAAATCCTGCTGTTGGTGATATCAGGCGGCATCATCGTCGGCATGTGGCTCGAGCGCTTTGTCATCGTCATCCCAAGCCTGAGCTACAATTACACGCCGTCCTATTGGGGTGTCTTCTTTCCGACATTCTGGGACTGGGCGGCGTTGGCGGGAACAGTCGGACTGTTTTTGAGCTTGTTCTTCCTGTTTGTACGCTTCGTGCCGATCGTCTCGATGTCGGAAGTGCGCGAGATCATCGAAGAAAAGAGCGGGAAGTGAGCGGGTCCTTTGGCATCATCGGCGTGTTTGCGACGCCGGAGGCGGTAAAGGACGCGGCTCGGCACCTGCGCTCGCTCGGATTTCGCGCGGTCGAAGCCTATACGCCCTACCCGGTCGAAGGGCTCGACCAGCTGCTGCGCCCAGGGCGGCAGATGATGCTGCCGCTGGCGATGTTTGCCGGCGCCTTGTTCGGCGCCGCCTGGGGCTATTTCATCCAGTATTGGGACGAGGCGCTCAATTACCCGATCAATGTCGGCGGTCGCCCGCACAACAGCTGGCCGGCCTTTATCGTCGGGACGTTCGAGTTCATGCTGTTGTGCGCGATTGCCGCCGGCTTGTTCGCCCTCTTGGCGTCGTGCCGCCTGCCGCGCCTCTATCATCCGCTGTTCAACGTAGTGGAATTCGACCGGGCCTCGGTCGACCGCTTTGTGCTGTGCGTCGAGGCGCGCGACCCAAGCTTCGAGACGGCGCATTTGCGCCGCATCTTCGAGCGCTTTGGCGCCGAACGGGTGGCCGAGGTGCCGGGGCCGTGAGGCTGACCCCGCTCATCGCGATCGCCGGCCTCTGCCTTGCCGCCGCGGGCTGCGACAACATGGCCAACCAGCCAAAGCGCCTGCCCTACGAATTGCCCTACGGCGCCGAAGCGAATTGGCCGGCGCTGCCGCCGCCCGGCATTGTCGCCCGCGACCAGCCTTTCGGCCAGCCGGCGGCGCCCCCCGTCACGATGGCGTTGCTCGAACGCGGCCAACAGCGTTTTGATATCTATTGCTCACCGTGCCACAGCCGGGTCGGCGACGGCAACGGCATGATCGTGCAGCGCGGCTTCCCGCACCCGCCCTCCTATTTCGCCGACTATCTGATAAAGGCGCCGAACCAGCATTTCTACGATGTGATCACCAACGGCTACGGGGCCATGTTCCCCTATGCGGCACGGGTGACGCCCGCCGACCGCTGGGCGATTATCGCCTATATCCGAGCCTTGCAGACGAGCGAGACCGCCCGGCTCGCCGACATGCCGGCCGACAAGCGGCAGTCCCTGCAATGAGCGCCGCCCAAACCTGGACACGGATAAACTGGGCGGCGCTGGCGCTGGCACTGCTCGGAATCGTCGGCTGCGCGGTCGGCGCCCCGATCGATTTGACCGGGTTTTTCCGCGCCTGGCTGTGCACGTATCTGTTTTGGCTCGGCCTGCCGCTGGCCGGCGTGACCCTGGTGCTGGTCCACGATCTGACCGGCGGCAACTGGATGGCGACAGCCCGCCCGGCGCTGGACGCGGCGATCGTGACGATGCCGCTTGCCACCCTCGCCGGCATCCCGGCCTTTGTCGGTCTTCACGCGCTCTACAGCTGGACCCATCCGGCGGCGAGCCTCGGCAACACATTCTACCTGAACAGCACCGGGTTTTACCTGCGCTACGCGATCGACATCGTGCTGTGGAACCTGCTCGCCGCCTTCGCGCTGTGGGGGCCGCGCGGCGAAGCGGCCCCGATCCCGCCCGGTCTCTCCTGGCTCAGCGGGATAGGTCTTATTCTATTGGCATTTTCCGCCGGGTTCGCCTCGATTGACTGGATCATGTCGCTCCAGCCGGGGTTCTGGTCGTCGATCTTTTCGTATTCGATCGGGGCCGGCTGGTTCAACACCGGGCTGGCATTCGTCTTGTTCGTCATCGCGGTCAGCGGGCCTGCGCTCGGCGAGCGCCGCGACCACATGGCCGATCTGGCCGCGATCCTGCTCGCGACGACCATTTTCTGGGCCTATGTCGAGTTCATGCAGTTCCTGATCATCTGGGAGGAGAACCTCAAATCGGAAATCCCCTGGTATCTGCTGCGCATTGCCGGGATTTGGAAGGCCGCTCTCTACGTCTCGATCGGGTTCGGGTTTGTCACGCCGTTTTTCGTGCTGCTGTGGCGGCCGAGCAAGCGCAGCCGAGCCATCGTGGCGACGATCTCGCTCTTGATCGTAATCAGCCGGGTCGCTGAAAAGTGGTGGCTGGTGCTGCCGGAATTCCCCAATGCCGGCCCGTTCTGGCTCGACGCCGCGGCGATCCTGGCATTGGGCGGGGCGATGGTGCTGCTGTTTGGCGCCGCATTGCGCCACCGCCCGCTGCTCAACCCCGGCGGATGGCCGGCATCGGGGGCGGCCGACCATGGCTGACACGACGACCCGGGTGCGGGAGGACAATCCCAAGACCGCCTATGAGCACGAGGACTGGCGCATTGGCTATGTCGGCCTCGTCTACGCCGGGACCTTCGCGTTTCTGGTGATAGCACCGCTGATCCTGATGTGGGTCTATTCGAGCGCGGTTTCGGATGTCAGCCGCAAGCTCGCGGTGCAGCCGCCGGCGCCCGAGCTGCAGGTCGCTCCGGCGCAGGACCTCGCCCGTTTTCGCGCCCAGGAGGAGAAGCGCCTCGATACCTATTACTGGGTAGACAAGTCGAAAGGCATCGTCCACATCCCAATCGAAGAAGCGATGAAGAAGCTCGCCAAGGAAGGGATCGCCGGCTTTCCAAAGGCGACGACCCCGTGAGGCGCGTCGCCGCGGTGTTCGCCATTGCGGTCTGGACCATTGCAGCGGGACGCTGCGCATCGGCCTATTCGCCCGCCGAGCTCGCGGCTTTCGCGTTTCAGCCGCATCCGGGGGCCGAATTGCCGCTGACGACGCCGCTCGTCGACGAGAACGGCCGCGCGGCTCCGCTCGGCCGTTTCTTTGCCGGCAAGCCGGTCGTGCTGGTGCTCGAATATCTGCGCTGCAAGTCTTTGTGCGGGTTGACCCTGGAGAATGTCGTCGAGGCGCTCGACGCTTTGCCGCTCGACGCCGGGCGCGACTTTCAGATGCTGGCGATCAGCATCGACCCGCGCGACAGCTCGGCCGAGATGGCGCAGGCCAAGGCGAAATATCTCGCCGAATATCATCACGCCGGAGGTGCCGCCGGCATCCATTTTCTGACCGGCTCGGCCGCGTCGGTAAGGCGGATCGCCAACGCGATCGGCTTTCCGTACCGCTACGACGCCGCCATCGACCAGTACGTCCATCCCGCCGGCTTTATTCTCGCCGGGCCGGAGGGCAGGATCAGCCGCTACATTTTCGGGGTCGCGGCGACCGCCTCCGAGCTGCGCGCCGGGCTTGTCGGAGCGGCCCAGGGCGAGGCGCTGAGCCCGCTGACCCGGCTGTTTCTGCTGTGCCATGTCGAAGGGGCGCCGCTCGGCCGCTACACGGTGCCGGTGCTGGCGGCCTTTACGATCGCCAACATCGCTGCCGGCACGACCCTTTTCATCGTCTTTGCCGCGATCCGCCACCGGCGTAACGGCTAGCCCGACGATGTACCATTGGGTTCCGTTCTGGCCGCGCACTGCCGCCCTCAACGGGGTCGTCGTCAACAACCTCTACATCGCCGAGCTCGGCATCTGCGGCCTGATCATGGCAATGGTCGTCGGCATGATGCTGACCTTCTGCATCCGCTATCGCCGCGGCAGCACCGCCTCGCGCGCCGGCCGGGTCGAGAAGACCTGGCATTTCGAGATCGGCTGGACTGTCGGCACCCTGGTTGCGTTTCTCGTGCTCTTTGTCTGGGGCGCCTCGATTTACATCTGGCTCTACAAGTCGCCACCGGGCGACATCGAGATCTATGTCGTCGCCAAGCAGTGGATGTGGAAAATCCAGCATCCGGGCGGCCAGCGCGAGATCGACGCGCTGCATGTCCCGGTCGACAAGACGATCCGCCTCGTCATGGCATCGCAGGACGTGATCCACAGCTTTTTTGTTCCCGCTTTCCGCATTAAGCACGACGTGGTCCCCGGCACCTACGAAACCCTCTGGTTCAAGGCGACCAAGCCCGGCGCATACAAGCTCGAATGCACCCAGTACTGCGGGTTGCAGCACGCGACGATGAAAGGCGAAGTGTTTGTCATGACGCCGGCGGATTACGCGCGGTGGCTGGCCGTGCAGGGTGTCCACGAGTTGCTGGCGCAGCAGGGCGAGGCATTGTTCCGCCAGCATGGCTGCAGCGGCTGTCACGGGCTCAACAGCACCGTCCACGCGCCCACGCTCGACGGCCTCTACGGCAGCCTGGTGCATCTTCAGGATGGCTCGGTGCGGCGGGCCGACGAGCGCTATATCCGCGACTGCATCCTCGAGCCGCGATCCTTCACCGTCGCCGGCTACCCGCCGATCATGCCGGATTTTTCCGGCCAGATCAACGAGGACGACTTGATGAAGCTGGTCGCCTATGTCCAATCGATCGGCAGCCAAAAGGAAGCGCAATGAGCTCGGTCGCTGTCGAACTCCCGACCACCAATTATGCCAACGAAGAAAACACGATCGGCTCCTGGCTGCTGACCAGGGACCACAAGCGCATCGCGCTGTTGTTTTTCGGGTCGATCACGTTTTTCTTTTTTGTTGGAGGGTTCGCCGCAACCTTGATGCGGCTGCATCTGGCCACACCGGCGGGCTTGCTGCAGCCCTCGATGTACAACCGCATGTTCACCATGCACGGCGTCGTCATGGTGTGGTTCTTTTTGATCCCGTCGATCCCGACGACGCTCGGCAACTTTTTTATTCCGATGATGATCGGGGCCCACGACCTCGCCTTTCCCCGGATCAATCTCGCCAGCTGGTACGTCTTCAATTTGTCGGGCCTCGTGCTGCTGACCGCGCTGATCCTTGGCGGGGTCGACACCGGCTGGACCTTCTACACCCCGTTCTCAACTCTGTACTCCAACAGCTATGTGTTCGTCGCGGCGATAGCGGTGTTCGTCAACGGCTTCTCGTCGATCATGACCGGCCTCAACTTTGTCGTGTCGATCCACCGTCTGCGCGCCCCCGGCATGACATGGATGCGGCTGCCGCTGTTTGTCTGGGGAATTTACGCGGTCAGCATCGTCATGCTGACCGCGACTCCGGTTCTGGCGATGGACACCGTCCTGTTGGCGGTCGAACGTTTTGCCGGGGTCGGTCTGTTCGACCCGCGGCGCGGCGGCGACCCGCTGCTGTGGCAGCACATGTTCTGGTTTTACTCGCATCCCGCCGTCTACATTATGATCCTGCCGGCGATGGGTGTCGTCAGCGAGCTGATCGCCTGCTACGCCCGCCGGCCGATCTTTGGCTACGCCGGCATGACCATGGCAATGATGTCGATCGTGGTGCTCAGCTTTTTCGTCTGGGCCCACCACATGTTCGTCGCCGGAATTTCGATCTATTCCGCGGTCGTCTTTTCGCTGATGACCTATTTTGTCGCGGTGCCCTCGGCAATCAAGGTATTCAATTGGACTGTGAGCCTGCACAAGGGCTCGATCATTTTCGACGCCCCGATGATCTACGCCCTCGGCTTTGTGTTGTTGTTTACGATCGGCGGCTTGACCGGCCTGATGCTGGCGACCCTGGCGATCGATGTGGACGTGCATGCTACTTATTTCGTCGTCGCACATTTTCATTACATCATGGTCGGGGCCACGGTCAGCGCCTTTTTTGGCGGACTGCATTATTGGTGGCCGAAAATGACCGGCCGCTTCTATCCGGAAGGGTGGGCGCGGTTTGCCGCGATCCTGACTTTTGTCGGCTTCAACCTGACGTTTTTTCCGCAGTTCATCCTCGGCTATCTCGGGATGCCGCGGCGCTCCTACACCTATCCGCCGGAATGGCAGGCGTGGAACGTGCTGTCCTCGGCCGGCGCCTCGATCCTCGCGGTCGCATACGTCCTGCCGCTGTTTTATCTCGGCTGGTCGCTGATCTGGGGCAGGCGCGCCGGGCCCAACCCATGGCGCGCGACCGGTCTCGAATGGATCACCTCCTCGCCGCCGCCAAAAGACAATTTCGAGCGCACCCCGGTCGTCAAGCTCGGCCCGTACTCCTACGACCCCGAGGACGGCAGCTACACGACCCAGGACGGGGTCAGACATGCATAGCCGGGTGATCGCGCCGGAGATCCAGTATGCCGACCTGCCGCAGCAGGGCGACACCGCGCAGCTCGGGATGTGGGTCTTTATCACGACCGAGACGCTGTTTTTCGGCGCGCTGCTCTTCACCTATTTCCTCTACCGCACGACCTATCCGCACGAATTTGCCGTAGCCGCCAAGGATGCGGTGCTGTGGTGCGGCAGCGTCAATATCGGCCTGATCATGACCAGCAGCCTGACGATGGTGCTGGCGATCAACGCGGCCGCCGACGGGCGGCGGCGCGCGCTCGTCTACTGGCTCCTCGCCACCGCTTTTCTCGGCCTGTGCTTTCTCGGGGTCAAGGGCTACGAATACTGTCTCGACTACAACGACAACGTCGTGCCGGCGATCAACTTCGTCATGAAGCCGGGGGAGGCGCCGGCCGGCGAGTTGTTCTGGGTGTTCTATTTTGTCGCGACCGGGCTGCATGCCGTTCACATGACCATCGGCGTCGGTCTGATCCTCTACATGCTGCTGTGGCGGGTTCGCCGCGGCGAGATCACCCCCGCCTATTATGCGCCCCTCGAGGTGGTCGGCTTGTATTGGAGCTTTGTCGACACGGTGTGGATTTTTCTGTTTCCGTCGATCTACCTGGTGGGGCGGTCGTGAAAAGCGGCGCTAAGCACGACCCGGCCCTGCTCTTTGTCGTCGCCTGGCTGGTGCTGATAGTGCTGACCGGGATCAGCATCTGGACCGCCTTTCTTGGCCTCGGGGTTTTTGCCCCGGTAATCCAGTTCGGGATCGCCGCGACGCAGGCGTCGATTTTGTTTGTGCTGTTCATGCGGCTGAAAGGCCCGCCTTCGCTCAAATGGGTCTTTGCCGGCAGCGGCTTTTTCTGGCTGCTGTTTCTTTATGGGCTGAGCTTCACCGATTACGCGACCCGTCGCGGCTGGCCCCAGCATTGACGCCGCCGGCGGCGAGCGCTCGCCGGCGCGTTTCGGCCAAATTGTCATTGCGAGGAGCGCAGCGACGAAGCATCCCGATCAGACGAGTCTCAGCGGTGGCCCGAGATTGCTTCGCTCTGCTCGCAAGGACAGGCAGAGGCTGGCCGTTCTGATGGAAAACCGCCCAGCGCATCCCTTATTGACGATTTTTAATCGGTTGTGGTCAGTCGGTAGACGATCTGCTGCCGGTAAACTTGACCGGGCCGCAGAATTGTCGTCGGGAAGTTCGGCTGGTTTGGGGCGTCGGGGAAGCCCTGCGGCTCGAAGGCAAAACCGGCCGACTGGCGGTAAAGTCCGCCCCCGCGCCCCGGCGCCGAGCCGTCGAGATTGTTGCCGGTGTAGAATTGCAGCCCGAACTGGGTGGTCAGGATTTCGAGCACCCGGCCGCTCGCCGCTGAGCGCACCCGCGCCGCCAGCCGCGGGGTCGTCGGGTCGGGCTCGGGCAGCACGAAATAATGGTCGTAGCCGCGGCCGTAGCGCAGCTGCTCGTCCGGCTCGCGAATGCGCGCGCCGATCCGCTGGCGACGCCGGAAATCGAAGGGCGACCCCGCCGCCGGCCGGATCTCCCCGGTCGGGATCTGCTGGCGGTCGGTCGGCAGATAGGCGTCGGCAAAGATTTCAGCATCGTGATCGAGACAATCGCGCGCCGCGGGTCCGTCGAGGTTGAAATACGGGTGCGCGCTCAGCGACAGCGGTGTCGGCCTGGTGGTTTCCGCGGTGAAATTCAGCGACAAATCACACCCGTCGAGGTGCCAGATCGCCTCGACCGACACTTCGCCGGGAAAGCCCTGGTCGCCGTCGGCGCTCGTCAGCGCGAGTGTCAGCTGTTGCGGGGAAGCGTCCTTGACCGACCAGAAGCGTTTGCCGAAACCTTCGACGCCGCCATGCAGCGTGTTCTCGCCCTCATTCTTGGACAAGTTATAGGTGGTGCTGTCGATCACAAAGCAGCCACCGGCGATGCGGTTGGCGGTGCGGCCGAGCAATGCGCCAAACGAGCCGCGATTGTCGACATACCCCGCGACGTCGTCGAAGCCGAGCACGACGTGGCCCGGCCGGCCGTTGCGGTCGGGCGTCTCGAGCGACACCAATATGCCGGCATAGTCGGTAACGCAGGCTTTCAGCCGGTCGCTTTCGATCGTGTACAACCGCGCCGTCCTGTCGTGCGCCCGGCCGAACGGGATCCCGCCACGAGCCGGTTCAATCGCTGTCACGGCATACCTCCTTGCGTCACGACAGGGCGCGCCCGGCGGGATCGCTCGGAGGCGAACCGGCCGTCCGGGTTGGCAAAGAGTTAAGAGAGGATCAGGGCCCGTCGTTCCCGGCGTTTGACGGGCGTCCCCGGTCGCCGGGCTCGCCGTCCGAGCGCGGGCGCCCCTTGCTTTCTCCGGGCTGGGTGAGCTCGCCGTGAACCTCGGCGGATTCGGCGTCGCTTTGCCGCCGCTCTTCTTCGCTGCCCTTGCCGCGCGCGGCATGCCGCTCGGCCGCACGGCGGAGCTTGTCCGCGCTTCGTTCCATCGCCATCTCCACCTCCTTCGTCACCGCCGGCCGGACCTCGGGCCGGACCCATTCCCTGTTAACTGTGCTGGGCGGCCCGGCTCGGCAATAGGCGGTGGAGCGCCCGGCATGCGGCCGTCAGTGAAGCTGCGGTTGGACCTTTTCGCACAAAAGCTGCATCGAGCGCATGACGCGTTCGTGCGGAATGAGACCACCCGTATTGAGTTCGGCGAGGATGCCGGCGAGGCCGAGCTGGTCTTTGAGACTCGCAAGATTATCGGCGACCATTTCCGGGGTGCCGACGATCGCCCGGCCGCGCCGCACCTCGTCCCAGGTGAGCGACTGCAGCCGTTGGGCGCCCTCGATCCGCCGGTTGGTGTCGAAGATGCCGGGACTATTGGCCGATTCTTGAAGCCGGGCGCCCAGGTAGCGATAGAAATTCATCAGCGCTTCCTGCGGATCGGAGAGCGCCTGTTCGAGCGTGTCGCCGACATAGACCGGTGCCCGCAGATAAACCTCGCCATTTCCGGGATGACCGGCCGCTTTCCAGGCCTCGCGATAGATCCCGACATTGGGCAGGACTTCGTCGAACGTGCCCCGCCGCGCGCCGACAAAGATCGCGTAACCCTGCCGGCCGGCCGAAATGAACGTGTCTTCACGATTGGCTGCAATCCGGATCGGGGGATGCGGCTTGTGGTACGGCTTTGGCACGATGCACACATTTTCGTAATTGTAGAATTTGCCGGCGAACGAAAACGTTTCCTCTGTCCAGGCGCGTTTGACGATTTCAAGCACTTCGGCAAAACGCTCGGGGCTCTCGCCATAGGGGATGCCGTAGGCTTCGTAGGCCCGTGGGAACCCGCTGCGTCCGACGCCAAAGAGCAGCCGTCCGCGGCTGATGTGGTCGACCGTGGCGGCGTCTTCGGCGAGCCGCAGCGGCTGACACAGCGGCAGCACCTGGACACCCGTGCCGATTTTGATGTTGCGGGTCCGCGCGGCAATGGCGCTGGCGATGGTCATCGGCACCGCACAGACCGAGCGCTCGGGCGCCATGTGGATTTCAGCAAGCCAGATCGCGTCGAGACCCCAGCGCTCGGCGGCGTCGACCTGCTCGAAGGCGGTGGCGAACGCCTCCGCCTCGGTCTGACCCGGGCGGCGCTGAAACTCGTGGAACACGCCGAATTCGAACGACATCTCTGCTACTCCTGTTGACGAACCAACCCTTATTTACCGGCGGCGCAACTCAATCGTCATTCCCGCGAAAGCGGGAATCCAGGGCCAGGGTCTCCCAGCGCCAGGATCTCCGTGACTGCGCTGGACCCCCGCTTGCGCCGGGGGTGACGACACAACGTTCGATCAGCTCGCCCATTTCGTTAGCCTCGTGCCGTCACTTGCCGGCGAGCGCGAAAGCGGGCTGGTCGCTAAAGGCCGGCATGATCTCGCGGGCAAAGCGGCGGATGTTCTCGCGCGAGCCGCCAAAATTGATGATCACGTATTCGACGCCGCCGGCGCGCAATTTTTCGAGCTTGCGGACGATCTCGTCAGGCGTGCCGAACAAGGCGCTCTCGGCGCTTTCGTAGCGCGCCCGTTTTTCATCATCGAGGATGTAGCGGTCGCGGGTTTCGTGGCCCGGCCGGCGGGCCAACGCGTTGACGCGCATATGGCCCTGGTAGCGGCGTTCGATCGCGGCCTCCTTGTCGTCGGCGTTTTTGGCGAAATGCACCGCGCGGGCGACAGCGACCTCCATCGGGTTGAAACGACGCCCGCGCGCCTCGACCTCGTTTCTGAACTGCGCGACCTGTTCCAGGCTCTCTTCGGCCAGCGCGTGCTGGCCCAACAGCATGTTGTAGCCGCGCTCGGCGACCTGGCGGACCGAGTTGGCGCTGCCCGCACCCATCCAGAACGGCGGATGCGGCTTTTGCGCAGCCGGCGGCTCGACGACGATCTCGTCGAATTGCCAATATTTGCCGCGATGCGAGAACGGTGCTTCCGAGACAAAGGCCTTGGTGACGACGTCGAGCACTTCCTCAAAGCGCTCGTCGGCCTCTTCCATCGGCACGCAGAAGCCGGCGAATTCGTTCCAGCGATAGCCTTTGCCGACACCAAAATCGAGCCGCCCTCCCGACAGCAGGTCGAGCGTCGCCGCCTGCTCGGCGAGCAGCACCGGGTTGTGCCACGGCAGCACCAGCACCGCGGTGCCGAGCCGCAAATTCCGGGTGCGCGCACCGAGCCAGGTCAGCAAATTGAGGCTCGCCGACACCTGCCCAAAACCGGTGAAATGGTGCTCGACGAGAAAGGTGCTGTAGTAGCCGAGCGTCTCGGCCTCGACATTGTTGTCGATAAAATCGCGAAAGCCCTGGCTGCTGTCGGTATCGGGACCGGCGCGCCGGGCCTGCGCGCTGCCAAACAATCCGAATTTCATTCTACGCTCCTTATCTTGCTGATCACCGGCAGCTTTGATCCGTCGCCCCCGCGAAAGCGGGGGCCCAGGGTAGCGGTCGCGGCTGTCGCCCTGGATTCCCGCTTGTCGCGGGAATGACGGAGTAGAACGCCGCGGCAGAACTTCATTGCCAACCCTAATGCAGCCGCGGCAGCACCTTTTCGCACAACAGCTGCAATGACCGGGTCATCGCCTCGGGTGCGATCAGCGCGCCGAAGTTCAATTCGGCGAGAATGCCGTCGAGCCCCAGCTCTTCATGCAGCTGCAAGAGGCGGTCGGCGACCCGCTCGGCGCTGCCGATGATGACCTTGTCGCGCTGGACCTCCTCGTAGGAGATCGTGCGGATGGTCTCCGCCTCGGCCGCGCGCCGCCGGTTGGGCGCGTTTTCGAGCCGGGTGCTCAAGGTCCGGTAGCCGGACATGATGCTCTCCTCGGCCTCGTCGAAGGCCTGCCGGTCGGTGTCGGCGATGTGCAGGGTCAGCCGCAGATAGACCTCGCCGTGACCTGGGTGACCGGCCTCCTTGTAGGCTTGGCGGTAGGCGGCGAGATCGGGTGCGAGCCCCGACAATGAGCCGCTGCGGACCGCGACAAAGATCGGGTAGCCGGCCTCGCCCAACGACGGAAAGGTCTCCTCGCTGGCGGCGGCGACGCGGATCGGCGGGAACGGTTTTTGAAACGGCTGCGGCACGGCGCTGGCATTCTCGAACCGCCAGTATTTGCCCTCGTACGAAAAGCGTTCCTGCGTCCACGCCTTTTTGACAATGTCGAGGGTTTCGAGAAAGCGTTCGCGGCTTTCGGAATAGGGCACGCCATAGGCCATGTAGCTGCGCGGGTTGCCGCTGCGGCCGACCCCGAACAGCAGTCGTCCCTGGCTGATCTGGTCGACGGTCGCGGTCTCCTCGGCGAGGCGCAGCGGGTGGCACAATGGCAGCACCTGGACCCCGGTGCCGATCTTGATGCGCTTGGTGCGGGCGGCGATGGCGCTGGCCACGGTCATCGGCGCGCTCATCACCGAACGCTTCGCCTGCTGGTGGATTTCGGCGAGCCAGATCGCATCAAGCCCCCAGCGGTCGGCCGCCTCGATCTGGTCGAGCGCCGCCGCGAACGCCGCCGCCGGGGTCTCTCCCGGCCGACAGTGGAATTCATGGTAGACGCCGACTTCCATAACCGTTTCTCCTGGCTCTGCGCAGCCTGCCACGGCGACGCTAAATTCAATCCCTTCATCAAGCAAATACCGATTTCCGATCATGTTCATGCCGTCCCGGCATGGCCAAAAAACGAGCATGTCTATCGGCCCGCTCGAAGTTGGTCATTGCGAGGAGCGCCCGCGACGAAGCAATCCAGATCGGACGAGTTGTCCGCCCGAGATTGCTTCGCTTCGCTCGCAATGACACTACTCGCAGTAGCGGGCGGGCGCTGCCGCGCTTGTAAGCCGATCGACAATTCCGGTTGACCTCGGCGGCCGCGGGTGGGCGAAATCGCGGCCGCGATGGAATTGCGCAGCCTTCACTACTTTGTCCGCATCGCCGAGCTCGGCAGCATTACCCGCGCTTCGGCGCATTTGCAGATCGCGCAGCCGGCGCTGACCCGCCACATCCAGCGGCTCGAGGACGAGCTCGACGCGGCGTTGTTCACCCGCGCCAATCGCGGCGTCCGGCTGACCGAGGCCGGGCAGAAGCTGCTCGACAGCGCCGAGCGCATCCTGCGCGACGTCGAGCGCGCCGGCGACGAAATCCGGGCGCACAAGGCGCATCCCAGCGGCAAGATCATCCTCGGCGTCACCCCGACCCTGTGCCCGGTCGTCGTGCCCGAGCTGTTCGCCCGGATGCGGGGCCACTACCCGTTGATCGAGCTCAAGGTGGTGCATGCCGGCACCGTGCGGCTCGAGGAGTTCATCGTCGCGGGGCTTGTCGATTTGGCGCTGATGGCGGAGATCTCGCGCAGCCGGCTGATCGCCTCGACCCGGCTCGCCGAAGAGGAAATGGTGCTGGTGACGCAGCCCGGCGCGCGGCCCGCCGGCGTCGTCTCGGCCGAGGAATTAAACCGCACCCCGCTGATCCTCGGCGACGGGCTGCGCGCGGCGCTCGATGTTTTGCTCGCCGGCCGCGGCATCGCGCTTGAGGTCGACACCGAGCTCAACGACCACGAAACCATCCGGTTGATGGTGCAGCAGGGTGTCGGCGCGTCGATTCTGCCCTATTCCTCGGTCCATCGCGAATGCGCGCGCGGGCTGGCGCAAGCGCACCGGATCACCGCGTCGGGCGTCTTGCGCACTTTGGCGCTGGGTGGGGCCGCGGGCCGCGGTCCCTCCGCCGCGCGCCAGGCGGTAGCCGAAATTGTGGCCGAAGTCCTCGGCGACATCGAAGCCGACGGCAAGCTGCGCCCCTCCGTTCGGGAGCCGGCAATCGCCGTTCCGTCGCCGGTTGCGTCCCGGGTCAAAGTCGGACGCTCGCGGATCGCGCCGGCATCCAGATCGAGCGATCGAGGAGCCGCCGGGTCGCGCCCATCCGCGGGCCGTGAGTCGGGATGACCCCGCTCCGTTGAGCGAAGAAACAATGTCGGGACTACCGCCCGACCGAAAATCTCCGGGAGGGAGCAGATGACCGAACAAACCTCGGACCGCCTGCTGGCGCTGTTTGACCGGGCGCCGCTCAATTGGCGCTATTGGCGCACCTTCGCGCTGATTGCCGCCGGGTCGATGCTCGATCTGTTCGATTTTTTCATCGTCGGCTACCTGGTCGCCGAGCTCGGTCCGCGCTGGCACCTGACCTATGGTCAATCCGCTGTCATCCTGTTGAGCGGCGGCGTCGGCGCCATCGTCAGCGCGCCGATCTGGGGTTCGCTTTGCGACGCATGGGGCCGTAAGCGCCAGCTCGTTGCCGGCTATCTGATCTGCGCCTGCGGGGCGGGCTCGATAGCACTGATCCCGGACCATGCCTGGCTCTTGTTCGCGGCATTGCGCTTTGTCGTCGGCTTTGGCCTGTCGGCGGCGAGCGTCCCGGCGCTGACGATGATCGTCGAGATCACCCCGACCCGGTTCCGCACCATCGTCGCCAGCCTCGCCGTGGTATTTCCGACCGTCGGCACCCTGCTGTCGTCGTTGACCGCCGCGACATTGCTGTCAGTGCTGGGCTGGCGCGGGGTTGCGGCACTCGGCGCCGCCCCGGCGTTGATCGCCGTGCTGGCCGGGCTTTTTATGCCGGAATCGGTGCGCTGGCTGATCGCCAAGGGCCGTTTTGCCGAGGCGCGGGAATTGGTCGCGCGCCATCTGGGTCTGCCGCTCGCCGCGGTTCCGCTGCCGAACATCCGTCCGGTCAACCCGCCGCGCGGGCGGTTTTGGGAGCTTTACGCGCAGCCGCGGCTGTTCTGGCTCGTGGTCTTCACGATGGGCGGTGCGGCCACTGTCGACTACGCTGTGATCCTGTGGGGTCCGACGATCTTTTCGCTGCTGCTGAAGATCACGGTCGCGCAGGCGGCGCGCTATTTCGTCTTTGTGATCCTGTGCGGGATCACCGGCAAGATCGCGTTCGCGCTGATGCCGCAATGGTTCGGAAGGCGGCGCTGCGGCCAGCTGCACGGGTTCGGGCTTGCCGTCACGATCGCGGTCGCCGGCTATTTCCACGGGGTCCAGATCGGCGGGTTCCCGCTGTTCATCCCGCTCCTGATGGTCGCCAATTTGTTTATGGAGGGCGGCTTTACCAATCTCGCACCCTATGCGGTCGAGGTGTTCGGGGTGCGCCGCGGCGCGCGCGCCGCCGGCCTCAACCTTGCCGCCAACGGCTTTGGCAAGATCCTCGGACCGGCATCGCTCGCGATCATCGCCGGCGCCGGCAACCTGTTAACTCCCCATGCCACCGAGCAGGCGATCTTCCCGGCGTTTCTGTTTCTTGCGGTCTGCGCTGTGGGGATCGGGCTGGCCTTTACCTTTCTCGGCCCCGAAACCCACGGAAGACCTCTGGCCATGGAAGACGACGAAGTGCCGGCGCCGGCGCCTGCCGCCAGGGCCGCTGTTCGCGCCGGCTAACGCTGACCTCGATTAGGCAACCACAAATTCACGGCAAG
The DNA here is from genome assembly GCA_963712825.1 of uncultured Alphaproteobacteria bacterium. Taxonomy (GTDB): domain Bacteria; phylum Pseudomonadota; class Alphaproteobacteria; order ATCC43930; family CGMCC-115725; genus AP-15. The sequence continues at coordinate 227,361 of CAVQJP010000013.1, read as the reverse complement.
GAGAAACCCGATGCAGATCGTCGACTTGCAGATCCACCTTTGGGAAAACGCGCGGATGTCGCCGCATCACCGCCAGATCCCGACCTACAACGTAGACGACGCGCTCAAGGAAATGGCCGAAGCCGGGGTCGACGCGGCGGTGATCCATCCGCCCAGCACCCTCGGCGAGGGGCCGAACGCGCAAGCGGTCGAAGCCGTCAAAGCCCACCCCGACAAATTCTGCGTCCTCGGCAATTTCGACCTGCAGACCCCCAACCGCGAGGATATCGTCAAGAATTGGCGGCAGAGGCCGGGGATGCTCGGCTTTCGCTTCACGTTCAACCAGCCGCATCAGCAGAGCTGGTGGTTAGACGGCTCGCTCGACTGGTTCTGGGCGGCGTGCGAGCGCGAAAAGCTGCCGGTCGGGCTATTGGCGGGCGGACACATGACCGAGCTCAGCCGCATCGCCGAACGCCACCCGGCGCTCAAACTGCACATCGACCATCATGGCCGCGGCGGCCCGGGCGGCTCGGGAACCGACGACGCCGCTTTCGCCAATCTCGGCGACATGCTGGCATTGGCCAAATACCCGAATGTCGCGGTCAAGCTGTCGGGGGCGCCGAGCTATTCGAGCGAACCCTATCCCTACCGCAACATCCACAAATACATCCGCCAGATCTTCGACGCCTTTGGCGCGCAGCGCTGCTTTTGGGGCACCGACATCACCCGGATGCCGTGCTCGTACCGGCAATGCGTGACGATGTTCACCGAGGAACTGCCGTGGCTGCAAGGCCGCGACAAGGAGCTCGTGATGGGCGACGCGATCTGCGACTGGCTCGGCTGGAAGCGCCCGGTCTGAGGAGCACTGCACAGCTGCCCTGACCCGCTCGTTCCTGGCGAACTGAAACCGTCACTCTCTCCCGCGATGCGCTAGGGGTGCTGAGCACAGCGAAACGGGTGAGGGTCGCTGCGATGCCGTATCGCTATGCCGGTGATCAGAGAACGGTATTTTGAACATCGCGGGCCGTGACGTAGTTTCGTCCTTCGACGGGTTTGGCAATCAGGGTGAGACGAATGCAGTTCGGCTTGTTCGGCAGTGCCACGGCGCGGCGCGCCAAGGGACCTGAGGAGGCGGAGTTCGACAGCGCCGAGGGGTTCCGCGACTTTGTCGAATACAATATCGAGGCCGAGGCGCTCGGCTTTCACAGCACCTTTGTCGTCGAGCACCATTTCACCGGCTACGGCCAGGTCTCGGCGACGATCAACTTGTTGACCTGGCTCGGCGCTCGCACACGGCATCTGCGCCTTGGCACCTCGGTCATGGTCTTGCCGTGGCACAACCCGGTGTTGCTCGCTGAGCAGGCGGCGACCCTCGACCTGCTCTCGGGCGGAAGGCTCGATTTCGGCATCGGCAAAGGCTACCGCTACAACGAGTTCGCCGGGTTTTGCGTGGCCATGGAAGAGGCCGACGCGCGCTTTGACGAAGCGCTCGACGTAATCGTCAAGGCGTGGACCGCCGACGAGCCGTTCTCGCACCGTGGCAAGTATTGGCAGTTCGACAACATCGCCGTCGAGCCGCCGACCGCGCAGCAGCCCCACCCGCCGATCTGGATGGGGGCCGGCAGCGAGCGCTCGATCCGCCGGGTGGCGGCCCAGGGCTATCATCTGCTGCTCGGGCAATACGCCTCGCCTGACGACGTCGCGAAGAGCATCGCCGTCTACAAATCCGAGGTCGAGGCCCAGGGCCGCCACTTCGACCCGATGCAGGTCGCGGTGACGCGCGCGTTTTTTGTCTGCGACACAGAGTCCGAGCGCGAGGCGGCGATGGAGCGCCGGCTCGCCAACCGGCTGCACCAACTGAAGCTCGCGACCACCCCCGACGGCACCGTCCATGGCGGTCCCGACCGCGCCACCGGCGACCCGCGCGCGGTCAACCAAGCGAGTGCCATATACGGCAATCCCGACCGCGTCGCCGCGCGCCTCGAAGAGCTGCGCGCCGCCGGCGTCGGCTATGTGCTGGTCAACGGCGGCGGCTCGGGGGGCGGTCCCCGCGGCCGCTTGAGCCTGCGCCGTTTTGCCCGCGAGGTCATGCCGCATTTCGCCCATGCCGCCCCCAGGCGCGCCGCCGAGTAGGCAACAACAGCGGACGAATATCGCCTCATCGCCTGGACGAATAGGAACCCTTGCGCGGGCTCGACCCGCGCGTCCACGTCTTATTCGACCCGCTCCGAAGACGTGGATGGCCCGGACAAGCCCGGCCACGGGGTTGCCGTTTCGGGGGGCGGTTTGTCTCTAGCTTGCAGCGCGGCGAGGGCTTCGGGGGTGTCGATGTCGACAAGGATCGCGTCGTCGTCCATCTCGATCTCGGCGACGAGCTCGGCATGCTCGCCGATCAGGTGACGCGCCCCGACATCGCCCGAAATCTGCGCCATCTCGGGGAAAAAGCGCCGCGCCCACAAGACCGGGTTGCCGCGCTTGCCACGCCGGGTCGGCACGACGATCGCGCGGCCTTCGAGCGGGTTGAAGGCGGCGACCAGCCGGTCGAGATGGCGGCCGGAGATCAGCGGCATGTCGCCGAGGCACACGACGACGCCGTCGAGGTCTTCTGGCAATGCTGCAAGCCCGCGCCTCAATGAGGTCGAGAGTCCGTCCGCGAAATCGGGGTTGCGCACCCGCTCGACCGGCAGCCGGCCGAGTGCGGCGTCGATTTCGTCGGCGCGGTTGCCGAGGACGGCGACGATCGGCCGTGCCCGCGACGCCAAGAGGCGCTGCGCCACCCGCGTCACCATCGGCACGCCCTCAATCTCGGCCAGCAATTTGTTCGGGCCGCCCATTCGGCGCGACTGACCGGCGGCGAGCAGCAATGCGCCGATGCGCGGCCCCGGCGGTCTTTCCTTTTCCCTGTCCTTGGCTGACGGCGCTCTGGCCTCGGCGCGCGGCAACGGCCGGGACGGGATTTCGGCGAGCAGCCCACCGCTGCCCATGCGCATGATCTCAGCCGGGCCGACCGGCAAGCCGGCAACTAGCCGCTCCAATACCCAGTCGAAGCCGTTGACCTTTGGCGAGCGCGCGCAGCCGGGCAGCCCGAGCACCACCCGCTCGCCGACATGGCCAAGCAGCAACAGATTGCCGGGGTCGACCGGCATGCCGAAGTGATCGATCCGGCCGCCCGCCGTCTCGATGGCTGACGGGATCACGTCGCGCCGGTCGAGGATTGCCGAGGCGCCGTGGATCAGCAGCATGTCGATGCCGTGGCCGAAGGCGTCGCGGACGGTCGCCGCCAGCACCGCGGTCTCGTGGACGCAGCGCTCCTCAAAAGCGAGCCGGCAGCCGAGTGCGGCAAGCCGGGCTGCGGTGACCTCGCGGGTCTTGTCGAGAATGCTCTCCTTGAGACCGGGGAGCCGGGTCTGGACCAGCCCGACCGACAACGGCCGGAACGGCGCGACGCGCAGCAGCGGGCCTTCGCCGAACGCCGCCTTGACGCAATGCTTGACCGCGTCCTCGGGTGCGGCGAACGGGATGATCTTTATCGTCGCCACCATCTGACGCGGCTCGACGACGACGTAGGGCGGCAAGGTCCCGAGGGTGATAGCCTCGTCGACGAGGTTCAGGCGATCGACCCGACCGCGGTCGCAAACGAAAACGCCGCGGGATTCGGCATGAAGGTTGACCCGCCCGGTAAACGGTGCCGCCGCCGCAACACCGGGACCGACCGCCGCCGCCGCCACCCGCTCCGCCGCCTCGTCCTCGCCGACATCGCCGGGTGCGAGACGCGCGACGGTAATCGTCGACAACCCGGCGCCCGCAATCACCTCAAGATCCGCGGCCGACAGCACCCGGCCCTTTTTCAGAGCGGTTGTGCCGAGCTTCACGCTGTGGGCGAGGATCGCCCCCTGCGCTTCGGCAATCGGGACCTCGCCGAATTTCATGCCGCCTCCGCAGCCTCGCCTTTGCGCAGGATTTGGGTCATCTCGGCGGCAATCGAGATCGCCACTTCGGCCGGCGATATCGCGCCGATCGGCAGGCCGATCGGCCCGTGAATGCGAGCGAGGTCCTGGTCGCCGAACCCGAGCTCCTTCAACCGCGCACAACGCCCGGCATGGTTGCGGCGCGAGCCCAAGGCGCCGATGTAAAAGCAGTCCGAGCGCAGCGCCGCCGCCAATGCCGGGTCGTCGAGCTTGGGGTCATGGGTTAGCGCCACGACCGCCGAGCCGCGATCGGGCTGCAATCGCTCGAGCGCCTCGTCGGACCATTCGGTGACCAGCTCCACATCTGGGAAACGCGCTGCCGTCGCGAATGCTCCGCGCGGGTCGATGACAGTCACGGCATAGTCGGCCATCGCCAGCATCTGCGCCAATGGCTGCGCGATATGCACCGCACCGATGATGAAGCAGCGATGCGGCGGGGTCAGCACCTCGACAAAGACGTTGCCGGCCGCGGTTTCGATGGTGCGGTTGCGGCCGCTGCGCCAAATCTCGCGCACTCGCTCCAGTGCCGGCGCATCGAGGGTCAGGTCGCCCTCGGGTGTCTCGCCCCCGGCCTCCGCCGGGGCAGGCTCTAGCAGCAATTGCCGGCCGCCGGCAAGCTCGGTTGCGAGCGCGACCGAGCGGTGCTCGCGCCCGGCCGCGACCACCCGGTCGAGGATGCGGCCCTTCATTCGACGCGCTCGACAAAGATCTGGATTTTGCCGCCGCAGGCAAGGCCGACTTCCCAGGCCTGGTCGTCGCTGACGCCGAAATCGAGAAGCCGCGGCTTGCCGTCGCTGATCACCTCGCGTGCCTGCTCGACAACCGCACCCTCCACACAGCCGCCCGAGACCGAGCCGACCATCGCACCCTGGTCGTCGACCGCGAGCTTGGCGCCGACCGGCCGCGGCGACGACCCCCAGGTCGTGACCACGGTCGCCAACGCCACCCCCGACCCCGCCTCGCGCCAGCGTGCCGCCTGTTCAAGGATTTCCGCCGTGTCGCTCATGCCGCCCTCTCCTGGTAAAGCCGCAATGCCGGGGCCGCCGGGCCGCGCCGGGCCGAAGTCGCGCTCAGCACCGCGATCAGCTCTTCGAGGCTCGCGAGATTGTGCACCGGCCGAAACTCGTCGACATGGGGCATCATCGCCCGCATGCCCAGTGATCTTGGCTCGAAACCCTCGTAGCGCAACAGCGGGTTCAGCCAAATCAACCGTCGGCACGAGCGGTGCAGCCGGTCCATCTCGCGCGCGAGCCCGGTCCCGGCGTCGCGGTCGAGCCCGTCGGTGATCAGCATGACGATCGCACCCTGGCCCAACAGGCGCCGCGACCACAGCCGGTTGAACTCGGCGATCGAATGTCCGATGCGGGTCCCGCCCGACCAGTCGGCGACCGCCTCGCCGACCCGCTCCAGCGCGAGGTCGACGTCACGAAACCGCAGGTATCGGGTGATGTTGGTCAGCCGGGTCCCGAAGACAAAGGTGTAGACCCGGTCGCGGTCGTTGGTGACCGTGTGCATGAAATGCAGAAAGACGCGGCTGTAGCGGCTCATCGAGCCGGAAATGTCGCACAGCACGACCAGCGGCGGCGGGCGTCGGCGCGGGCTTCTGCGCTTCAGCTCGATCAGCCCACCCGAACGCAATGCCGCGCGCATCGTCGCGCGCAGATCGGCGCGGCGGCCGTGCCGGTCGGGAGCAAAACGGCGGGTCGGCACATCCTGCACCGGCAGGCGCAGCCGCGCGATCGCGGCCTTGGCGCGCGCCAGCTCGTCGAGCGACATCTTCTCGAAATCCATGCCGCGCAACTGCTCGCGGTCGGAAAAGGTCATGACTGCGTCGATTTCGGTCTCGACCTCCTCGGGCTCGCTGGCGGGCTCGTCGCGGTTCGGGTGCAAGGCCTCGGCGAGCCGGCGCGCCATCTCGGCGCCGCGGTCTTCTTCGCCCGGAACCCGCATCTCAGGCAACACCAGCGCCATCATCTTCTTCAGCAGGTCCGGGTTGCGCCAGAAGACGTGAAACGCCTGGTCGAAGATCAGCCGCTGGTCCGGCCGGTTGACAAAGACCGCGTGCAATGTCCAGTAAAAGTCACGGCGGTCGGTGATGCCGACGGCGCGCACCGCCTGCACCGCGTCGATGACCTTGCCCGGCCCGACCGGCAGCCCCGCCGCGCGCAGGGTGCGGGCGAAATGCACGAGATTGGCGAGCAGCCGCCCTTGCCCGGCGCTCCGCGATCGAGTGGTTGGACCGGGCAACCTCAAGCTCTTTGGGATTGCTTCGTCGCTTCGCTCCTCGCAATGACGCTGCCTATTGGTGTCATTGCGAGCGGAGCGAAGCAATCTCGGGGAGCGAGAATAGGGCGGGTGCAACCGCCGTGGGCGCCGGCGAGGCAAGATGGCGGGTGACGCTGCGCTCCAGACGCCCTACCGTTGCCGAAGGGTGCGTCTCAAAGCACGTACGGAGCCAACAGCCGCACATTCTCCAGCGCCCAGCCTGCGGCGAGAGGGGTGGGGTGAGATGCTGATCGGTCAAGGCGTGAGCCTCACGCCGCCGCGGCGGCTTCGGCCTTGATCTGGTCGAGCAGGCGGGCCGCTTCGCTGCCCTGGATGCGGGCGATGTCGTCCTGGTATTTGAGCAAAACACCCAATGTGTCGTTGACCGCCTGCGGCGACAGCTCGAGCACGTCCAGCTGCATCAGCGCCTCGGTCCAGTCGATGGTCTCGGCGATGCCGGGCAATTTGAACAGATCCATCGTCCGCAACTTTTGCACAAAGCCGACGACCTCGCGGGACAAATGCTCGCTCGCCCCCGGTGCCTTGCGCTTGAGGATTTCCATTTCGCGCGCTGCGTTCGGGTAGTCGACCCAATAGTAAAAGCAGCGCCGCTTCAGGGCGTCGTGGATCTCGCGGGTGCGGTTCGAGGTGATGATCACGATCGGCGGCTCGCTCGCACGGATCGTCCCGATTTCGGGGATCGTCACCTGAAAATCGGAGAGGATTTCGAGCAGATAGGCTTCAAACGGCTCGTCGGTGCGGTCGAGTTCGTCGATCAACAGCACCGGCGACCCGCCGATGTCCGGCTCCAGCGCCTGCAGCAATGGGCGCTTAATCAGGAACCGGTCGGAAAAGATCGTGCTCTCGATCTCGCCGCGGTCCTCGTCGGCCGCCTCGGCGAGGCGGATTTCGATCATCTGGCGCGCGTAGTCCCATTCGTAGACCGCCGAGGCGACATCGAGCCCCTCATAGCACTGCAGCCGGATCAGCCGGCGCTGCAGCGCGGTCGCCAGCACCTTGGCGATTTCGGTCTTGCCGACCCCGGCCTCGCCTTCGAGAAACAGCGGCCGCTTCAAATGCAAGGCGAGGTGAACCGCCGTCGCCAGGCTGCGGTCGGCGACGTAGTCGGCGCTGCCGAGCATCGCCAAGGTGGCGTCGACCGAGGCCGGGAGTTTCGCAGAAGTGACAACATCCATCAGGGCGGGGTTCCGATCGCAACAAAATTCCCTATCCCGTCCGGGAGAGGGCAGGGTGGCGCATGCCCGCCATCGCGGCGGGCAGCCTTACACGTCGGGGAATTTAATGCGCCGGCCGTGCCGACGCCACCCGCGAGCCGAACCTGCCCCCGCTCTGCTTGTGATGGCGCCGCCATCTGCCGGCGCACCGACCTGCCGCGGGCGTCGGCGGCCAGGTTTGTCTGGCTCGCCGGGAATACGCGAGTAGGGTAGACCGCGTCCGCCGGGCGCGAAAGAATCGCCGGCTCGCGGGCATCTCGAAAGGCGAGGTTGCGCTTGACCCGGATTGCCGGCTGTACGACACTTTTATTAACGCGTCCTATTTGGAGCATTATCTCCGATGATTTTCTATCCGGAAGAGCGTATTGCCATATTTATCGACGGCTCCAACCTCTATTCCGCCGCACGCGGCCTTGCCTTTGACATCGATTACAAGCGGTTGCTCGATCTGTTCAGCACCAAAGGACGGATGATCCGCGCTTTTTATTATACTGCTCTGGTCGAGGACCAGGAATATTCGCCGATCCGGCCGCTCGTCGACTGGCTCGACTACAACGGCTACTCGATGGTGACAAAGCCGACCAAGGAATTCACCGACGCGATGGGGCGGCGGCGGATCAAGGGCAACATGGATATCGAGCTGGCGATCGACATGCTCGAAATGGCACAGTTCATCGACCACGCGATCCTGTTTTCGGGAGACGGCGATTTCCGCCGGCTGGTTGAGGCGGTGCAGCGCCGCGGCGTGCGGGTGTCGGTGGTGTCGACGATCCGCTCGTCGCCGCCGATGGTGTCGGACGATCTGCGCCGGCAGGCCGACAATTTCATCGAATTGCAGGATCTCGTTCCGAACATCTCGCGCAACCACCACCCGCGGGAAGACGTGCGGGTGCGCGCCGAACCCGTCGACGAGGCGTGAGCGACCGGCCGCCAGTGCCGGCGCCCGGCACCGCCCCGTCCGCAACCGCCCCGTTCGCCGCAACCCCTGCCATCCCACTCGCTCCGCTGCCGTCGAGCGACTGTGCGTTGTGCCCGCGCCTCGCCGGCTTTCGCGAGACGCAGCGGGCGGCACACCCGGAGTGGTTCAACGCGCCGGTGCCCCCCTTTGGCGAGCAGGCGGCCGAATTGCTGATCGTCGGGCTGGCGCCGGGGCTGCGCGGCGCCAACCGCACCGGCCGCCCGTTCACCGGCGACCATGCCGGCAGCCTGCTCTATGCGACCATGGGGAAATTCGGGTTGGCCGAGGGACATTACGACAGTCGGCCGGATGACGGTCTGGCGCTGATCGGCGCGCGCATCACCAACGCCGTGCGCTGCGTGCCGCCGCAGAACAAGCCCGAGCCGAGCGAGATCGCGGCCTGCCGGCAATTTCTCGCGGCCGAGATCGCGGCCTCGCCCGGCGTGCGCGCCTATCTGGCGTTGGGCGCAATCGCGCATGACGCGGTTCTGGGTGCGCTGGGGCTGCGCCGTGCGCTGTTTCGCTTCGCGCACGGTGCGGTTCATGGCTTGCCGGACGGCAGGCTGCTCGCCGACAGCTATCACTGCTCGCGGCTCAACACCAACACCGGAAAGCTGACCGCAGCGATGTTCGAAGACGTGTTCGCGGCGCTGCTCGGTCGCCTCGGTCATCAAGCGCGTCAAGGAATGCACAGCACGCATGGCTCGGTCGCGAAACTGACCTGAATCTGCGATTGCCTCGCAACTCGGCATCGGCAATATTGCGACCCGTTCGCATTCGCAAGACGCGGGTAATTCCGATGCGCCATGTCGCTTTTGCCGCTGCCTTCTTCGCCGTTACCGCAGCGGGACCGGCGCTCGCCGATGTTCCGACTTTCCCGCTCCAGATGAAGGCCAACCAGTTTGTGCCAAGCGAGGTGCAGATTCCGGCTGGCGTCAAGGTCAAGATCGTCGTCCGCAACGACAACCAAGCCGTGTCCGAATTTGAAAGCAACCAGTTTCATCGCGAAAAAGTGGTCGGACCGGGCCAGGAGATAACTGTCTTTGTCGGGCCGCTCGATCCCGGCAGCTACGAATTTTTCGACGATTTTCATCCGCAAACTCGCGGCCATTTGATCGTCAAATAGCCATCCAACAGCGAGTTCCCGCGATGCTGGCCACGGCAATCATCGTTTTTCGCGAAGTTCTCGAAGCGGCCCTCGTCGTCGGCATCGTGCTGGCGGCAAGCCGCGGCGTTGCCCGGCGCGGCATCTGGGTCGCCGGCGGGGTCGGCGCCGGGATTTTCGGCGCCGCGCTCGTCGCCGCTTGCGCTGAGGCGATCGCCGCCGCGATCAACGGCATCGGCCAGGAATTGTTCAACGCCGCGATCCTGTTCACCGCGGTGGCGATGCTGGGCTGGCACAACATCTGGATGAACCGCCACGGGCGCGAGCTGGCCGGGGCTGCGGCGAGCCTCGGCAAAGCAGTGGTCGGCGGCAGCCGGCCGCTTTACGCGCTGGGTCTTGTCGTCGGCATCGCGGTGCTGCGCGAAGGCTCGGAGGTCGTGCTGTTTCTGTACGGCATCGCGGTTGCCTCGGGGGTCGGCGCGCTCAGCATGCTGGCGGGCGGCATCCTCGGGTTGATCGGAGGCGTGGCGGTCGGCTCGCTGATTTATTTCGGGCTGCTCGCGATCCCGCTGAAGCGTCTTTTTGCGGTCACGAGCTGGCTGATCCTGCTGCTCGCCGCCGGCATGGCGTCGCAAGGCGCGGCTTTTCTGATGCAGGCGAACCTGCTGCCGGCGCTCGGCAACGATGTGTGGGACACCTCCTCGATCCTCGGCGAGCGCAGCATGCTCGGCACCTTGCTGCACGTGCTGATCGGCTATTCGGCACAGCCGGCCGGGATCCAGGTGGTCTTTTACCTGGCGACGATCGTCGTCATCGGCGGGCTGATGCGGCTGCTCGCGCGCCAGCCCACGACGACTCTGGCACGGCCCGTCGCGACCTCCTGAACCCGGCCGGCCGTCTGATCGAAGGCGGCCACATCCCAAAGGACACTGCGAATGCGCAGCATTGGCGCGCGCGCCCTCATTGCCGGGGCGGCGTTGAGCGCGGCGGCCGCGATGCCGGCGCTGGCGGATTTCAAGGTGCAGACGCCGGACGCCGAGACCGGCGAGTTCGCGATCGAGCCGCTTGGCGATTACGGGCATGATCCATTGGCCGCGCACAGCGGCGAGTTGAGCTCAACCCAGGAATTTGAATACGGGGTCAATGGTTTCTGGCGCACCGAGCTCGAATTGGAGCAGGGGCGCGACGCTGGGCCGGGCCAGTCGATCCATTTCACCCAGGTGACCTGGGAGAACATTTTTCAATTTACCGAGCGCGGCCAATATTGGATGGACAGCGGGTTCTTTGCCGAATTCGGCAAGACGACATTGGCCGCCACGCCAAACGAGGTCACCTTCGGGCCGATTTTCCGCAAGGAGCTGCTCGGCACCATCAACACCGTCAACCTGTTTATGGAGCGCGATGTCGGCACTCCCTACGCCTCGGGAAGACCCGCTTTTCTGTACGCCTGGGAGACGCGCATCGCGCTCGGCACGCCGATCGAGCCGGGGTTCCAGGCCTACGGCCAGCCGAGCAGTTTCCCGGGGTACAATTCGGGATGGCCCGAGGACAACCGCATCGGCCCGCAGCTGTTCGGCACGATCAGCAACATCGGTCCCGGCACCCTCAAATGGAACGGCGGCGTATTGTTCGGCATAAGACCATGGGCGCCGCGCGAAACCTTTCGCTGGCAGGCCGAGTACGAAATCCACTTCTGACGCGGAGGAGCGCGAAGCCGGCGAGGCTGAGCGGACGCCGGCGGCTCAGGCGTTGCGCTCGCGCAGGATGCGGGCGCGGCTGCGCTGCCAGTCGCGGTTCTTTTCGGCTTCGCGCTTGTCGGCCTTGCGCTTGCCGCGGGCGAGGCCAAGGGCGATCTTGGCCCGCCCGCGCTCGTTGAAATAGATCGACAATGGCACGACCGTGACCCCTTCGCGCCGGATCGCGCCGAGCAGGCGGTTCATCTCCTTGCGATGGAGCAGCAGCTTTCGCCGGCGCCGCGGCTCATGGTTGAAATGCGCCGAGCTCGCATATTCCGGGATGTTGGCATTGACCAGGAACAATTCGCCGCCGCTCTCGTCGGCATAGGCTTCGGCGATGCTGGCTTGGCCTTTGCGCAGCACCTTGACTTCGGTCCCCTGCAGGACGAGCCCGGCTTCGAGCGTGTCCTCGATCACGTAGTCGTGGCGGGCGCGCCGGTTTTGCGCGACGTAATGGTCTGCCGCCCGCATCGCGCCTGCTCCGGCTTAGTTCAACACCCGGCCTCAGTTCAACAGGCCGGCGCCGCGCATCGCCAGCGCCACCCGCTCCTGTGTCTCGGGCATGATCGCGCAGAGCGGCTGGCGCACGTGAGGCTCGGATTTGCCGAGCAGCGAGGCCGCGTATTTGACCGGCGCCGGACTGGTTTCGGCGAACAGCGCGTCGTGCAGCGGGATCAGCCGCTCGTTGATCCGGCGCACGGTCTCGATCTCGCCGCGCTGCCACGCCTCGTGCATTTCAGCAAGCAGGTGCGGGGCGACGTTGGCGGTAACCGAGATGCAGCCGTCACCGCCTTGCGAGAGGTAAGCGACGGCGGTCGCGTCCTCGCCCGACATCATCGAAAAGTCGCGGCCGATCTCGGTGCGCATCCGCAGTGGCCGTGCGAGGTCGTTGGTCGCGTCCTTGACCCCGACGATATTGGGTAGTTTGGCGAGCCGCGCCATTGTCGCGTTGCTCATGTCGACCGACGAACGCCCGGGAATGTTGTAGATCACAATCGGGATTTCGACCGCGTCGTGGATCGTCTTGAAGTGCTGATAAAGCCCTTCCTGCGTCGGCTTGTTGTAATAGGGGCAGACGATCAGCGCCGCGGCGGCGCCGGCCTTCTTCGCCATCCGGGTCAGCTCGATCGTGTGCGCGGTCGAGTTCGTGCCGGTGCCGGCGACGACCGGCACCTTGCCGTCGGCGACCTCGGCGCACAATGCGATGACCCGCTCCTGTTCCTCATGGCTCAGGGTCGGCGCCTCGCCGGTGGTCCCGGTCGGCACCAGGCCATGCGTGCCCTGCGCTACCTGCCAGGCGACAAAATCCTGAAACTTGGTCTCGTCGACGCCTCCGTTGCGGAAGGGTGTGATCAGCGCGACGAACGATCCCTTGAACATCGTTTCCTCCCGGATGGGCCTCGGCAGCCACGATAATCCGCGCCGGAGCGGCCGGCAACCTCGCCGGCCGGGATCGCCGTCTCCAGGAAAATGCTTAACGAGAGCGACGGCGCTTGCTCCAGCCGGCGCAAACACATATGGAATTTGCCATATCTTTGTCCCGGCAAGGGAGGGGGGCCAACCTTGCTCTCACCAACTCGATTTTTGTTGTCTCTCGCTCTCGTCTGTGCCGCCGCGATCACGGCGCGGGCGCAAAATCTTTCGCCCTCCGATCTCGCGGCGACCCGCGCAGCGCTTGCCGCAGCCCAAACGGGCGACTGGAGCCGCGCTTATGCGGCCGCTGCGGCGGTTTCGGATCCGCTGCCGCTCAAGGTGCTGCGCTGGCTGGATTATGCGAGCCCCGGCGCCCCAGGTCGTTTTGCCGACATCGCCGATTTCATCGAAAAAAACCCGGATTGGCCACATCAGAAGGCGCTTCGCATGCATGCCGAAGAAGCGCTGTCAGGCGAGTCCGACGAGGTCGCCGCGGCTTGGTTCAAGCGCTATCCGCCACTCAGCGCCGCAGGACAGGTGCGGGCGGCCGAGATCCTGCTGAATGCCGGCGATGCCGAGGGTAGTGCTGCGGTGCTGCGCGCGGTCTGGGTCAACGACGAGTTCAACGCGCTCGACGAGAAGAGCTTTCTTGCCGCCCATGGCGCGGCACTTCGCCCGCAGGATGACGAAAACCGGCTCGACCGGCTGCTGTGGGCGGGCAAGACCGAGGCGGCCCGGCGCATGATGGGCCGGGTTCCGCCCGATTACCGCGCATTGGCCGAGGCGCGCCTGGCGCTCGCCCTGCAAGCCCCGGCCGCCGACCTGCTCGTCGCCCGCGTCCCGGTGCAGCTGCGGACCGATTCCGGCCTCCTTTACGAGGAATTGCGCTGGCGCCGCGAAAAGGAGATGACCGACGCCGCGGTCGACATCCTGCGCGCCAACCCCGGCGACCCGGTGCATCCTGACGCCTGGTGGCATGAGCGCGAAATCATCGCGCGCCGCCTGCTCGCCGGCGGCAACGCAGATCTCGCCTATCAGATCGCGGCTCAGCACGGCGTGCTCGACGGCAAGGCCTATGCCGACGCCGATTTTCTGCTGGGCTACACAGCGCTGCGCTTCAAAAAGGACCCGGCGCTCGCGTTTGACGATTTTGCCCATATCCTGACCCGCGCCGATTTGCCCTATGCCAAGGCGCAGGCCGGTTATTGGGGTGGGCGCGCGGCCGAGGCCGAAGCCAAGCCCGATCTCGCCCGCAAATGGTATGCCGCCGGTGCGGAGCACATGGCGACGTTTTACGGCCAGCTCGCGGCGCACCAGCTCGGCGACGACGCGCCGCCCCATCCCGTGCCGGAGCCAGTGCCCACCGCTGCCCAGCGCGCGGCCTTCGACAGCGATGAGGTGGTGCGCGCTACCCAAGTGTTTTTTGCGCTCGGCGACCGCCAACGCAGCAAGATTTTCCTGATGCATCTCGCGGACGGCGCGCAAACCCCGACCCGGTTCTCGATGCTGGCGGCCTTGGCCGAGCAGAACGGGCGCATCGATCTCGGCATAGCCGTTGCCAAGCGGGCGATCGCCGCCGGGACGCCGCTGATGATCCACGGCTACCCGATCGTCGCACTGCCCGCCGGGGGCAGCACCGAGAGCGCGCTGCTCTTTGCGATCATCCGGCAGGAAAGCGGCTTTGAGGTCGACGCGATGAGCCCGGTTGGCGCGCGCGGCCTGATGCAGCTGATGCCGGGCACCGCGAGCTCGACGGCGGCCTCGCTCGGCGAGCCGTTTTCGCTGCCGCGCCTGACGATGGACGGGCTCTACAATGTCGATCTCGGGCGCGGGTATCTGCAGCACCTGATCGACGATTTCGGCGGTTCCTACGCGCTGGCGATCGCCGCCTACAACGCCGGCCCGGGGCGCATCCGTCAATGGCTCACCGAATACGGCGACCCGCGCGGCGGCAAGATCGACATGGTCGACTGGATCGAGACGATCCCGATCGACGAGACGCGGCTCTATGTCCAGCGGGTGCTCGAGAACCTGCAAGTCTATCGCGGGCAGAACGGGCGCAATTCGGCCTTCTCGCTGGTCAGCGACCTCGCCCGCTAAAGACCGCCCGAAATCCTCGCTGACCCGCTCACGCGAGCTCGATGACCTTGTCGTCGGGCAGGCGGCCCTGGGCGCGGTATTGCCCGATCTTGTCGAGGAGCGGCGCGTCCGACACGGCGTAGAGCACGGCGTCGCTGCCGCCGGGGTTCAGGTGACGCCGCCAGGCAAAGCCGGGCACGACAAAGATGTCGTTGGCCTCCCACTCGAAGGACTGGCCGGCGATCTCGGTCGTCCCGCTGCCTTCGAGGACCTGGTACAAGGTGCCGGCGGTCTCGCGCTTGAACCGGGTTTCCTCGCCGGGCCGCAACAGCATCGCGCGATAATCCAGGGTAGGGAACACCGAGGCGCCGGTTGCCGGGTTGACGACGCGCAACCCGACGCCCTCGTAGGGGTCGCCCGGCTCGGCGCGCAACGCGTCGAGCGCCGCGCGCAGATCGGCGCCGCGATAGTGGAACATCGGCGAGGTCTCGCGCCCAAAGCCGCGGTGATGTGAAACAAAGGCCGGCACCAGCCCGCCCTTGCCGTAAAGCCGCTGCGAGTAGCCGTCGTCTCGGGTGGCCCGCTGGGCGCGGGCATTGCCTTCGGTTTCGCCGGGGTATTCCTCGTCGAGCCAAACGCAATCGAGAAATTCCATCAGCGGAAAATCGAGCACGTCGATCCACACCACCGGCTCGGCACCGTCATTGCCATGGTCGTGCCAGGTGCCGTTCGGCGTCAGGATCAGGTCGCCGCGCGCCGCGGCGCAGCGCTCGCCTTCGATCGTCGTATAGCCGCCGCCCTCGGACAGGATTGTGCGGCTGGCGTTCGGGGTGTGGAGGTGGACCGGGGCAACGTCGCCCGGATTGTAGATCGAGACAGCGCAACGCATCGTCGAGGTGACCTGCAACCGGCCGCCAAGACCGGGATTGGTCAACAGAAACTGCTGACGCTCGGCAAATTCGATCGGCGACACGTCGGCGCCGCGGGCGATTTCGGCGATGCGGTCGAGATAGGGGCGGATGTCGCGCCAGCGCCAATGGTAGGCCACCGGCTTCAGCTGCGCGGCGCCGACCCGGCCGGAGGCGACCCGGCCCGCCGCCGCCAACCCGGTGTCGCGAAACCACGGGCGCTGCGCCGGCGCGTTCGCCTGAGTGCGCAGCCAGATGTTGAGCGGTGCTGCTTCGGCGTTGAGCCGCTCCATCGCCTCCCTTGCGCCCGGAGCCGGTGCCGCCGTTGCCGTCGCTGTCGCGCATTATCTTCCTCCGCTCTCAGAGCGCCATCGCCCGCATCAACAAGGCCAAATCGGCAACCAGCCCGCCGTCGCGCTCGATCGCATAGTCGCTGCGTCCGGCTTTGTCCTTTTCGAGAACCATCAGCAGCGCCGGGTCGTCGGTTTCGAACACCCGCAGATTGCGCCCCTCATGGTCGAGCTCGGCGAGCTTGGTCTTGATCGGCACAGCGGGCAGCCGGTCGCAGATGTCGATCAGCTCGATCAGCCCTTCGACCGTGATCCCGGCGGTTTCGACCTGGCTGTCGGATCTCGTCCGCCACCGCTTCCTGCAGCATTGCGCTGTTGCGCCCGAATGCGCGCCTCTTCGTCGGCCTTTTTGCGGTACTCCTGATAATGCGGGCTGATCCGCTGCAAAAACACCGGGGTCGGCAGTTCCTGGGTGTCGACCCAGCTTTTCGCGCGGGTCCATGTGGTTGCGAGCCACTCCCGCACGCCGGGATCGCGAATTTCTCGCATTCGATCGCTGCGCAGCGAGACCGCCCAGCGGATCTGCGTCGGCTGCCCGGTCAGCGCCGCCCAGTTGTCCGGCTCCGGCGGCGCAGCAGCAAGGGCCGGGGCAGCGGCTCGAGCGAGACCGGCGGCAGCGGAAACGGACGCCGCGGGGGCGCCGGCGGCGTGGCGCTGTTTGGCCAGGTCAAACTGGCGGCGGTACTGCGCCTCCCACTCCTCGCTGTCCTCGTCGGGGACAAACCCGCGAGTATCCCAAAAAAAGCGCGTCGTCCCCTCAATCGCCTCCTCTCTGACCAGCTTCAGATCCATCGCTTTCGATCCCTGCTTTTTGCCCGCTTTGGCCAACGCTATCATGACCGGCGAGAGCGATGCGAGCGGTGCGGTTCGCCGCCGGTCGGCCATGGAGAACGGCGATGATCAAAAGCATCGGGCTGTTGACCCGCAAGGACGGGCTCAGCCACGCAGACTTCGTCAAACATTGGTACGAAATTCATGCACCTCTGGCACATGCCGTGCCTGGGCGTGCGGCGCTATGTGCAGTCGCACATCCAGGGCGAGCGGACCCGGCCCGACATTCCGACGACCGATGTCGAAATCGACGGCATCGCCGAGCTATGGTACGACGACCGCGAAGCGATGGAACGCGCCAACGCCACCCCTGAAGCCAAGCGCTTGCATGCTGACGGCGCGTTGTTCATCGGCCGGATCAAAAGCTTCATCGTCGAGGAGCGGGTGATCATCCCGGTCGGAGCGGAGCCTTCGCGATGAACCGTTATCTGTCCGGGTTTGCCAATGAGCACGCGAGCGAAGCGTTGGCCGGCGGCCTGCCCGAAGGCCAGAACGCGCCGCAGCGACATCCGCTCGGCCTCTACACCGAGCAGATTTCGGGGACGCCGTTTACGGCGCCGCGCGCCGAAAACCGCCGCTCGTGGCTCTACCGCATCCGGCCGTCGGCGGCGCATCCCGGCTTATCGCCGGATCGACAACGGTCTCGTCCGCGCGGCACCGTTCGACGAGGCCGAGCCGCCGCCGAACCGGTTGCGCTGGGACCCGCTGTCGTTCCCTGACACGCCGGCCGATTTTGTCGACAACCTCGTGACGATCGGCGGCAATGGCGACCCCGGCCTACGCACCGGCATCGCCGTCCATGTCTACCGCGCCACAAAATCGATGGAGCGGCGCGTCTTTCATGACGCAGACGGCGAATTGCTGATCGTGCCGCAGCAGGGGCGCCTGAGCACTCGCCACCGAGTTCGGCGCGATCGATGCCCGCCCCGGCGAAATCGCGGTGATCCCGCGCGGCGCCAAGTTCCGCGTCGCGATCCCAGACGGGCCTGTCCGCGGCTATGTCTGCGAGAATTACGGCGAATTGTTCCGCCTGCCCGAACTGGGCGCGATCGGCGCCAACGGGCTCGCCAACCCGCGCGACTTCCTGACCCCGGCCGCGGCCTATGAGGACCGCGACGAGCCGTTCGAGGTCGTCGTCAAATTCGCCGGCAATCTGTGGGCAGCGGAGTTCGACCATTCGCCGTTGGATGTCGTCGCCTGGCACGGCAATTATGCGCCCTACAAATACGATTTGGCGCGGTTCAACACGCTCGGCACGGTCAGCTTCGACCATCCCGATCCGTCGATCTTTACGGTGCTGACCGCACCCTCGGAAATCCCAGGCACGGCCAATTGCGACTTTGTCATCTTTCCGCCGCGCTGGCTGGTGGCCGAGCACACCTTTCGCCCGCCCTGGTTCCACCGCAACGTCATGAACGAGTTCATGGGCCTGGTTCACGGCGCCTACGACGCCAAGGTCGGCGGCTTTGTGCCGGGCGGCATGTCGTTGCACAATTGCATGGCCGCTCACGGCCCTGACGCGGCGAGCTATGAGCGGGCGAGCACGGCCGAATTGACCCCGCAAAAGATCGAAAACACGCTCGCGATTATGTTCGAGGCGCGGTTTCCGATCCGCCCGACGCGCTTTGCGCTCGAAACCCCGGCCTTGCAGCGCGATTACGATGCCTGCTGGCAGGGCCTGCCGAAAATGTTCGAGGGATAGCCGCCGCGCCGCGCATTCATTCGGTGATGGGAGCGATCGTGTCGAGGGCAAGACCGCGGGTTTCGTCGCCGATTTTGGTCACGGCGTAGGCGGCGATCGCGAGCATGATTGCGATCCCGCCCATGACATAGCCGAGCCCGTAGACGCTGACGATCCCGATCACCGGAAACGACACCGCCGAGCCGATCCGCCCGCCGGCTTGGGCCAGCCCGAACCCCGAGGCCCGGGCGTTCGACGGGAACACCTCGGAGGTGAAGATCTGCATCGAGTTGCCGGCGAGCTGGATAAAGAACGTCATGCAAAAGCCGACGACCAGCACCATCAAATCCGAACGCGAAAAGTAGAACAGGATCGCCAGCACGGTCGCGACGACAAAGGCGGTGACCGCGGTCCTGATGCGGCCATAGCGTTCGAGCGCGTACATCATAAAGAGGCTGGCGCACGGAAACGCCAGGGTGATGCCGAAGTTGAAGGTTAAGGACTTGGTGATCGTGAACCCGCGCTGGGCGAGGATGTTGGGCAGCCAGCCGCCGATCCCCAACGCCGCCCCGAAAAACGCGAAAATCGGCGTCCCCTCCCCGATACCGTCCTTAACGCAGCGGCAAATGCTTCCTAGCCCGATTTGGGGCAAGGGCACAACCACGCGGCGCATTGTTCGGCGATGGCGCCTCGGTCTCCGCAGGGTTGAGCCGCTTGCATCTGTGACCTGCGTAGATCGGCATAGGGTGCCGCTTGAAAACCCTCCTAAAGTTGTTTGGCCTGTTGTTTTGTTTCGTCCGCGCCAACTGAGTGGAGGTTCGCGTTATGCAATACCGGCGAATTTCGGCCGATTGTCATCTCGACATGATCTGGCTGCCCCCTGACCTGTTCACCTCGGAGGCGCCGCGGGCGTTGCAGGACAAGATGCCGTTTGTCGCCGACCAGGCGGACGGCACCAAGCGCTGGGTCGACAACAACGGTGCGGATTTCGGCATGGCGGGCGGGGTCGGCGCCTCGGGCACGCCCTTTGTCCCGGGTAAGCAGCTGCGCGTCGACAAGATGGCCGAAGCCGGCCTTTATGACGACTTCAACAAGAAAGGCCACCGCCGGCCGGGCGACCCGCATCTGCGGGTCAAGGAGCTTGACCGCGACGGCGTCGACGCCGAGGTCATCTATGGGATTCTCGCCGCCTGCGCGAAGATCCAGGATCGCGAAGCGGCTAACGAGATGCTGCGCATCTACAACGACTTCATGAACAATTTCTGCAGCTATTATCCCGACCGCGAGATCGGCCTTGCCTGTCTGCCCTACAGCGACATCGACGCCGCCGCGGCTGAGGTGCGCCGCGTCGCCAAGCTCGGCATGAAGGGGGTCGAGCTCAGCTGCTCGTGGCACATGACGCCGATGTGGCACCCGATGTGGGACCCGCTGTGGGAAGCGGTCAACGAAACCCAGTTGCCGCTGCATTTCCACACCTTCCCGGCGACCGACCCCGAACTGCGCAAGGCGCTCGAGCCGACGATCGCGCGGCGGATGACCTACAGCGGTCTGTGCCGCTTTCAGATGACGCTCGCGACGATCCTGACCGATCTGATGGGTGCCGCGGTGTTCGAGCGCTTCCCGAACATCCGCATGGTACTGGGCGAGAGCGGCATCGGCTGGATTCCCTACGTGCTCGACCGCATGGATTTCGAGTTCGAGGACCAGTACCAGGACCTGAAGCTCAAGCTGAAGCCGAGCGAGTATTGGCGTCGCCAATGCAAGGCGACGTTTCAATATGACCGCGTCGGCACCAAGCTGATCGACGAGATGGGGATCGAGACCCTGATGTGGGGTTCCGACTACCCCCACCCCGACGGGGTATGGCCCGAGTCGAAAAAGTACATCGACGAGCAGTTCAGCCATCTGCCGGCCGAAACCACCTACAAGATGACCTGCGAGAACGCCGGCAAATTCTACGGCCTGATCAACTGATTCAGCCGCCTTTGGGCTTCCGGCCGGAGAGGACGGCGCTGCCGCCGATCGAGGCCGGAAGCGAGGCGACGCCAAGCAGGGGACGGCTTCGGCCGTCCTTCTGGTATCGACCTGTCGAAAGCCGCGGGCGTTTCTTAGCTCGGCCCGGCCGGACGTTAGTGTCTGACCCAAAATACTTACCGTCGCCGCCGCGAAAGCGGGGGTCCAGAGCTGGCTCCTGGCCTGGACAGGGGCGAACCGCCTCAACCTTTGCCCCTGAGTTCCCGCTTTTCGCAGGAATGACGGCCAACTGTCTGACCATAGGGAATTATTTCGGGTCATAGTCTTAGCGGCGATTAGCGGCACGTAAAGAAAAATGGCCCCGGACGATGCCGGGGCCAAGTTTGAACAGGGAGGCTTCACGTCTGGGAGACGTAAGGGTCCGAAGACCCTCTTCCCGAGCAGAACCCGGGAACTTGTATTAGCGGCTGCCGCCGCCGAAAAACCACCTGCGATGTGTCATCGCGTGCTCGAAATATGGTCAATTCCGCTGATGAGTACCAACGGGAATTGGTTCTGGCACGTCTGCAAAAAGCGCAAACCTCTGAAACGCCGCAACTCCATTTGCCGGGCCGCGGATTGTTCGGGTTCAGCTGAGCCGGGTCTCGGCGACCTTGCGCAGCAGAAAATCGCGGAACACGCTGATCCGCTTCGACGCTCGCAATTCTTCGGGGTAGACGAAATAGGCTTCGATCGTCGGCCCGGTCAGCTCCGGCAGCACCCGCACCAGATCGCTGTGCTCGACCGCGATAAAATCGGACAGCGCGGCAATGCCGAGGCCGCTCAGCACGGCGCGCAGCATCGCGTAGAAATTGTTGACCGCAAGGATCGGCTTGCGCTCCTGCCCCGGCTTGACGCCGCTATCGAGCAGCCAGTTGACGTTTTGCACCGGCGGGCGCGAATCCTCGCCGTAGACGATCAGCCGATGCTTGTCGAGGTCCTCGGGCTGCTGCGGCATACCGTGCTTCTTGATGTAGTCGGGTGCGGCATAAACATGGGTCGGCACGCTGACGAGATGACGCTGGATCAGATCGGGCTGGCGCGGCGGCGACATGCGGATCGCCACATCCGCCTCGCGCATCGACAGGTCGAGCTCGGTGTCGTCGATCACCATCGTGACCTGGATGTCGGGATAGAGATCGAGAAACTCGCGGATGCGCGGCGTCAGCCAGGTCGAGCCGAACGCGACCGTGGTGGTGATCTTCAACGGCCCCTTGGGCCGGTCCTTCGAACTCGGTGATCAGCCCCTCGGCCATCGACAGCTTGGCAAACACCTCGCGCGCGGTGTGAAACAGCAATTCGCCCTGCTCGGTCAGGATCAGGCCGCGGGCATGGCGGTGAAACAGCGGGACGCTGAGGCTTTCCTCGAGTGCGCTGATCTGGCGGCTGACCGCCGACTGACTCAGGTTCAGCGACTCGCCGGCATGGGTAAAGCTCCCTGCTTCGGCGACGGCATGGAAGACGCGCAACTTGTCCCAGTCCATCCTATCCCCCAACAGCGGCGTCCGAGCGCCGAGCGCCACGGCCTAATCGGCCGCGCGCATCGTCGCGGCCGCCTCCTCCGCCGCGAGAAACTTCTCCGCTTCGAGCGCGGCCATGCAGCCCATTCCGGCCGCGGTCACGGCCTGACGAAACACCTTGTCCCGGACGTCGCCGGCGGCAAACACGCCCGGAACGCTGGTTTGCATCGAATCGGGACGGGTGACGACATAGCCGTCGGGGTCGAGCCGAAGCTGCCCGGCGACCAGACCGGTGACCGGCGTGTGTCCGATCGCGACAAAAACGCCGTCGCAGGCATGGTCGAACGCCCGCCCGGTGCTCAGGTCGCGCAGCCGCACTCCAGTCACCTGCGGCGGTTCGGGCGGGCCGAGAATCTCGTCGACGACGGTGTCCCAGATGATGTCGATCTTTGGGTTGCGGAACAGCCGGTCCTGGAGAATCCGTTCGGCCCTGAGCGCGTTGCGGCGGTGAACCAGGGTCACCCGGCGCGCATGGTTGGTCAGATAGAGCGCCTCTTCGACCGCGGTGTTGCCGCCGCCGACAACGACCACCTCCTTGCCGCGGAAAAAGAAACCGTCGCAGGTGGCGCAGGCCGACACCCCGAACCCGCGAAAGATCTCTTCGCTCGGCAGGTCGAGCCAGCGCGCCTGCGCGCCGGTGGCGAGGATCACGGTGTCGCCGACATAGACATCGCCGGTGTCGCCGGTCGCGACAAACGGGCGTTTGCTCAAATCGAGCGTCTCGACCAGATCGAAGATTGTGCGGGTTCCGACATGCTCGGCCTGAAGCTGCATCTGCTCCATCAGCCACGGGCCCTGGATCACCTCGGCAAAGCCGGGGTAGTTTTCGACATCGGTCGTGATCGTCAGCTGGCCGCCCGGTTGCAGACCGGCGACGAGCAGCGGCTCGAGACTGGCGCGCGCCGCGTAGATCGCCCCGGTGTAGCCGGCCGGGCCGGCGCCGATGATCAGGACCTTGCTGTGATAGCGTTCGGGCATCGCGGTTCCAGTAGGATCGACGCCTACTATATTATTTCGCGGCGGCGCAACTTTAAGGCACTGCGGTTCGCTAAAACCCGAACATGTGGTCGAGGCTAAAGGCGCCGCCGGCCCCGACCAGCCCGTGATAGCCGAACAGCCGGCAGGTCGCGTCGCGAACGACGATATAGGCGCCCGGTCCGGCCCGAACCCGGATCGCCGCGTCGAAGAGCGCGTGGTAACGCCACAGCCGCGAGCCCGAACATGGGATTGCCAGGCTCCGGCGGGCGATCTCGGCGCCGCCGCCGTCGCACAGCACGATGTCGGTGGCGCTGTGCCGCCGCCACGGCCGCGATGCGGGATAGATCAGGTGGCACATCGTGTCATGGCCGCTTTCGCCAAGCCGCAAAAACAACCGGGTCGACAGCCCGGGCGGGCCCCCGCTGTAGGATTGCGGCTCGTCGCGATAGGTCAGGATCGTGTTGAACACGTGCGCGCCAAAGCTGGTCTCGGCCGCGTGCGTCCCGCCGCGCCGACGGTAGCGGAAGATCGCGTGCAGCCAGCCGTCGGCCTCGCCGCCTTCGGCAAAATCGTAGACCAGCTCGACATGGCCATAGCCTTCGCCGAGTGCCGCAATGCCAAACGCGTGGTCGAGATCGAGGACGGTTGCATGCCCGCGCTTGAGGCAGCCGAACCGGTGGCGCAGCACCTCGCTGCCGTCGGGATCGTAGACCAGGGCGGCGAGCGGCAATTCGGTTTGGCAGGTTGCCATCGGCGTCGGCAGCACCACCGTGCGCCATTCGTCCCGCGGCAGCACCGGCGCCGGCAGCAGATATCCCTTGCCGAGCAGCCTCGCGAGCCGCGGCAGGTTCGGATCGGGTGCCAGGTCGCCGCGCTCGACATTGACGTGGGCGATGCGGCGGCGGCCGTCCTCGACGACTTCGTAGCGCGGCCGCACCATGTGCTTGCCGGCGCGCAATTCGATCTGGGCCGGCCAGACAACCTGCGGGAGCAGGTCGGAGACAGCGACGGCCCGCGTCGCGAATGGGGCGATCGGCTCGGCAACCGGCACCACCCTGTCGTCCCCCATCCGATTGAGCCCGACCGCTCCCGCCGGGATCGTCAGCGGATGGCTGTTCTGCAGCCACAGCACGATCTGCTCGCCCGGTGCCGGCGCCGGCAGGCCGGCATAGCGCTCGGCCGGCCAGGAATTGGCGTCGTGGGTCGCCGACAGCGACGGGTCGCCGCTCTGCGAGGCTCCGCCGCCGTCGCCAAAAGTGTCGAGCGCGTATTTGACGACGTCGTGTCCGGCGGCCCCGACGACATGGACAAACAGCTGCCCGCAAAATTCGCGGAGGCGAAAGCGCTCGCGGATCTCGCGGCTGTCGAGCACAATGCCTGCCGCCGCAGCGCCGCAATCCTCGCACCATTCCGCCAGAACCTCGCCGGCGTCGCCGAACAAAGTCAGCCACCAGGTGACCTGCCCGCCGCCATAGCCCGACCAATAATTTGCGGTCGAAAGGCGCGTGTGCAGCCGGTCGGTGTCGCGGAAGAAGGCAAAATTGGTCGCGAAATTGAGCGGGTCGAGGTAGCTGCGCCGGTTGGTCAGGCGGTCGGTCGGGATGCGCATCTCGTCGAGGCTGAAGAGCGGTACGCCTTCGGGCATAAAGGACGCCAGCCGAGGCGCCAGGCGCTCGGCGTCGAAGGCGGCGACAAAGACCGCGTGCGCCGACGAGTGCGCGAGCTCGGTCACCGGCTGCGCCGGGCGGCCGAGCACGCATCGGCCGAGCCGCTCGATCTGCGGAACGTAGACCGCGTCGATCCCGACATCATCGAGCGCAAAGAGCTCGGCAAACGCGTCGGCGGCGCCACCCGGGTCGTATACCGCCACCGGCGCGTTCCGGCCGAGCGCACGGACCAAATTCAGCGCCGGCCGGGCAGCGCACGGATGGGTCAGCGCCTTGTAGAGGATGTTGCCGCCGGTGGCGTTATTGAACGTCTCGATCCGCAGCGCCATGCCGAGGCGATACTACACCGATTGCCGCCGAAGCAAGCGGCCGGCCGGAGGCGCCCGCTCGCGCCCGGCGGCGCACCGACCATTGGCGCCAGCGCCGGCACGGCCACGGCGGGATTTCTCCCAAATCGAGCAAACCGCGGCGGGCCGCGTCGAGATCGATGCCCCAGCGCGCAAACAGCGATACCACCGCGCGCACGCTCAAAACCGCAATCAGCGCACCGGCGATCACATCGCTCGGATAATGAGCGCCGACGACAATGCGGCTCACCGCCACAATCGCCGCCACCAGCATGTAGAACAATAGATGCCGCGGCCACAGCCACCACAACGCGGTCGCCAGGGCGACGATGGTCGTGGCGTGGCCCGATGGAAACGACCAATGGTCGGGACGCCAGGCGAGCCAGGTGAACCCATAGAAATGGCTGCGGAACAGCAATTTCGGGCGCATCCGGCCAAATCCGATCTTCATCACGTCGGCGACGAGACCAGACACCGCTACGGCGGCAAACAGAAAGGCCGGGATCGCGGCGAGCGCGCGCATCCGTTGCGCCGCCCCGCGCAGCCGCGGTAGCTCCCCGCCCCAATGCAGGCCCGCAAAGCCGAGGCCAAACAGCACGAGCCAGCCCCAAGCCTCGCCGAGCCGACCCGTCATTTCGAACAGCGCATGTAGATCGGGACCTTCGCCATGCAGGTACAAATCGACCCGTTGGTCGAAGAACATCATCGAGACCACGACCAGGATTGCGGTCGCCGCCACGGCGAGGGCGATTCGTCCCGTCTCCGATCGGCCGGCGCTTCCCGCGGCCGCCGCGGCGCGAGGACCGAGGGCATATAGGCGAATCGGGGCAAGTGCAGCGAGACCGTCCTGCTCGACGACCCACCAATGCAGCGCCGCCGCAATGCCGAAAACCAAGAGGCCGGCCCAGACGACATCCGACAGAAAGTGACCCCCTTGGGCGACGCGGACGAGGCCCACAAGCGCGCCAAAGCTCAGCGCCGCCGCGATCCCCCGCCGCCGGGTCCGGCCGCGCGGCAGCAGAAACGCAAACGAGACGAGTGAAAAACCGAGCGCCGCGTGACCGGAGACAAAGGAGCAGTTGCGCCGGCACTGAGCTGCCGGCAGCGGCGCCGGGGTGAAATGATGCGCTCCGCCGAATTCCTCTACCTGGGCCGGCCGCGCCCGGCCCCAATGATCCTTGAGCACCGTGTTGGCAAGCAGACCGGGACCGAGTGCCGTCGAAAGCGCCACAAACAGCAACGCCTTGCGATCAAACCGCCACAACGGCCGCTGCATCAGGAACAGCCATGCCGCCGCCGCCGCGACAACGACGACAATGCCCCAGGCGACCCACGGAATCGTGTGGTAGACGAGGCTCAGCGGTTCCCATTCACGCAGCGTGAAGCCGTGCTGCGGCTGGTAAAACAGCGCGCTGACCCAGAGGTCGATCTGCGGCGCCAGCAGGAACAGCGCCGCTGCCACGGCGACGATTAAGATATAAACCGCCGCGCCTCTGGCCGTCGTCATGCCTGCCGCCGCCGGTCGGTTCGGCTCAGAACCAGCGCGCGCAGCGCGGCGCCGGCGCGCGCGGTGTCGTCCGGGATCGGATAACACCAGGATTCGATGTCGCCGCGGAAGGGCCGGGTGATGCCGGCTTGCCGCATCGACTGGTGAAAGCGGGCGAATTTGGCGTTGCCGCCGTCGAGATCGAGTATATGGACCGGCTTCCCTGTCGCCGCCGCCTCGCTGACCATCGACACCGAATTGGCCGTTGCCAGAACCGCGTCGGCAAGGCTGAGATAAGCAAAATACGGGTTGTCGCCGGTGCCGTCCCAGACCGCCGCCGGCAATCCGGCGAGGCGGTCGCGCACCAGTCGCAGCCCGGCTGCCCCGGTGCGCCGCGACGGCGTCACCAGCGCCGAACCGCCCGACCGGCGCAGGATCGCCGCGAGCGCGTCGGCGATCTCGGCGAGCCGCCGCAATGTCAGCCGGTAGGCCTTGTTGGTGCCGCCGAGCAGCACCGCCACGACCGGCCGCGGCAAATCCGCCAGTCCCGGAAAGCGCGCGCGTTCGGCAGCGAGCCGAGCCGGGGTTACCCGATGCACCGCTCCCTGGGTCACGACGACCCTGGCACCCCGCAGCCGGTCATGCGCCGGCGCCACGATCAGGTCGAACTCGTCGCGGCCGACCTGCGGGTTCTGGATTTGCGCGGCAATCGTCGCGCCTGCGCTGGCGCGCCGGACGGCCAATGCCGGCATCGCCGCATTGCGCCCGCAGGCGACGACGAAGTCCGGCCAGGGCGGCTCGAGGCGCGCACCACCGCTGCCTGGCGCGGACAGCGGGGCCGGCCACAGCGCCGGCGGCAGCCACAGCCAGGGAGGGCGGATCGACAGCGGTTTTTCGGCAAACGGCAGTCCGGTTGCCTCGGCCAGCCCGAGCGCCTGGCTCGCCATCCCGGCCTTGCCGTCGTGCAACACCCAGCCGAACGGATCGGAAGCCATCGGCGCGGTTTACGGAAATGCTGCGGCCGGGGCAAGCCGGGCCGCCGATCCGCAACAAAATTGCGCCGCCGCCCCGGCTTTCCTATGATCCGGGCCGCTACAGGGGGAGATCGGATGCGGCGGATCAAGCTCGACCGAATTGACCGCCGGATCTTGCGCAGCCTGCAGGCCGAGGGCCGCATCACCAATGTCGAGCTGGCACGCCGCGCCGGGATTTCGGCGCCGCCGTGTCTGCGCCGGGTGCGCGCCCTCGAGGAGGCCGGCATCATTCGCGGCTACCACGCCGATCTGGCGCCCGAGGAGCTCGGCTACGGCGTGACGGTGTTTGCCCAGGTCGGGTTGGCGAGCCAGGCGGAGGCCGATCTGCAAGCCTTCGAGCAGCTGGTCGCGACCTGGCCCGAGGTCCGCGAGGCGCACATGCTGACCGGAGAAACCGATTTCCTGCTGAAGATCGTTGCCGCCGACTGGGACAGCTATCAGCGTTTTCTGAGCGCCAGGCTCACCTCGGCGCCGAATGTCAGCCACGTCAAGTCGGCCCTGACCCTGCGCGTGTCAAAAGACGAGCCCGGTATTCCGATCAGCGACATGCCGCCGTTTGGCGACGACGACGAAGCCGCCGTAAGCTGATCCTTCCGGACGCGCATTGATGTCGAGTGGACGACGAGGCCCGGCCCCGCCCCGGCTGCTGCAATTTCTCCAGACCGAAGCAGCCGGCGGATTGGTGCTGTGCGCCGCGGCCGGGGCGGCGCTCGTCATGGCGAATTCGTCCTTAGGCCTTCTTTACACTCGGTTTCTCGACCTCCCGATGGGCATCCAGGCCGGTTCGCTGATGCTCAAAAAGCCGCTGCTGTTGTGGGTCAACGACGGACTGATGGCGATCTTCTTTATGCTGGTCGGGCTGGAGGTCAAGCGCGAGATCGCCGAGGGCGGTCTGTCGAGCCGGTCGAGCGCAGCATTGCCGGTCGTTGCAGCGCTGGGCGGCATGCTGGCGCCGGCATTGATCTATGTCGCGTTCAACCTTGGTGACCGGTCGGCCCTGCGCGGCTGGGCGATCCCGACCGCGACCGACATCGCCTTTGCGCTCGGCGTGCTTGCCCTGTTGGGCCCGCGCGTCCCGCCGTCGCTGCGATTGTTCCTGCTCGCCGTCGCGATCATCGACGACCTCGGCGCGATCGTAATTATTGCTGTGTTTTACACAGCCGAGCTGTCGTGGGCTGCGCTCGCGCTCGCCGGTTGCGGCATCGTGCTGCTGATCGCGCTTAACCGCGCCGGCGTCGCGCGCCGCGCGCCCTATGTCCTAACCGGCGTCTTTCTTTGGGTATGTGTTCTGAAATCGGGTGTTCACGCGACCCTCGCCGGTGTCGTCGTCGGGTTGGCGGTGCCGTTGCGTTCCGCGCGCGCCCCGTCGCCGCTGTTGCGTCTGGAGCATGATCTGCGCCCGTGGGTGACGTTTGGCGTGCTGCCGGTTTTTGCGTTCGCCAATGCCGGCGTGCGGCTCGTAGGAATCGCCCCCGCGGATCTGGCGGACCCCATTAAGCTCGGGATCGCTTTCGGCTTGTTTCTTGGCAAGCAATTGGGCATCGCCGGAACGATCTGGCTGATGACCCGGATCGGGCTCGGCTCCCTTCCCGAGGGCGCCGGCTGGCGCCACACTTACGGGTTGGCGCTGTTGACCGGGATCGGCTTTACGATGAGCCTGTTTATCGGCACCCTCGCCTTTCCGGCGGAAGGATATGACATCGACGTGCGGGTCGCGGTGCTGATCGCGTCAATGTTGTCTGCGATCTGCGGCTTTGTGGTGCTGCGCACCGCGCCGCGTGCCCTTCAGCCGAAATCGACGGTGACGACCTCGTAGGATTTCGCCCCGCGCGGCGTAGTGACCTCGACGCTGTCGCCTTTGCCCTTGCCGATCAATGCCCGCGCCAAGGGCGAGGTCACCGACAGCCGACCGCGGCTGACATCGGCCTCGTCCTCGCCGACGATCTGAAAGGTCTGCTCCTCGTCGCTTTCTTCGTCGGCAAGCGTCACCCGCGCGCCGAATTTGACCACCGACCCCGACAGTTTGGACAGGTCGATGACCTCGGCCCGCGCCACCTTGTCCTCAAGCTCCATGACCCGCCCCTCGATAAAGCTCTGGCGGTCGCGGGCGGCATGGTATTCAGCGTTCTCGGCCAAATCGCCATGCTCGCGCGCCTCGGCTATGGCGCGAATGATGGCCGGCCGTTCGACGGATTTAAGCTGCTTCAGCTCCTCGCGAAGCCGGTTGTACCCGTCGGTCGTCATCGGAATCTTGTTCATCGAGGACGGGGTCGCATCCTGGGGTTAAAGGAAGCGGCAGGGGCCGCCGCGCGGCAATCAAAAGTAGGACTGCAGCGGGGCAACTTCAAGGCTCCCGGCGCGCAGCGCGGCAATCGCCTGGACCGCGGCGCGCGCCCCGGCGACCGTCGTGTAATAGGGAACGGCGTGGGTCAGCGCCGTCCGCCGCAGGCTGAAGCTGTCGGCGATCGCCTGGGCGCCCTCGGTGGTGTTGAAGACCAATTGCACGCCGCCGCTCAGCATGTGGTCGACGATGTGCGGCCGCCCCTCGCGCACCTTGTTGACCCGGCTTACCGGCAATCCGGCAGCGGCGAGCGTGTCGGCGGTGCCCTCGGTCGCGACCAGCGTGAACCCCATCTCTAAGAGCCGTCGGCACGGCTCCACCAGCGCCGCCTTGTCATGGTCGCGCACCGAGACAAAGACGCAGCCCGCGAGCGGCAGGCTGGTGCCGCTGCCGAGCTGCGACTTGGCAAAGGCGCGCCCGAAATCGAGGTCGAGCCCCATGACTTCGCCGGTCGACTTCATTTCCGGGCCGAGGATCAGGTCGACCCCCGGAAAGCGCGCGAACGGAAACACCGCCTCCTTGACCGCGACATGGGTGCGGTGCCCGCCCCGCGCCGCAAACTGGCCGGCAATCGGCTCGCCGATCATCGCCCGCGCCGCGATCTTGGCAATCGGCACCCCGGTCGCCTTGGCGACGAACGGCACCGTGCGCGAGGCCCGCGGATTGACCTCGAGCACGTAGATGTCGCCGTCCTTTACCGCGAACTGCACATTCATCAGCCCGACGACGCCGAGCGCCTGGGCCAACGCCACCGTCTGCCGCTCGATTTCGTCGATTGCCGCAGCCGACAGGCTGTAGGGCGGGAGCGAGCAGGCGCTGTCGCCGGAATGAATCCCGGCCTCCTCGATATGCTCCATGATGGCGGCGATCTCGACCCGTCTTCCGTCCGCGACGGCGTCGACGTCGACCTCGATCGCGTCCTGCAGATAGCGGTCGATCAGCACCGGGCTCGATCCCGAAACGCTGACTGCGTTGCGCATGTAACGGTTGAGCCCGGCGGCGTCGTGGACAATCTCCATCGCCCGGCCGCCCAGCACATAGGACGGGCGGATCACCACCGGATATCCAATGCGCAGCGCCGCCGCCTCGGCCTCCGCGGCCGATGTCGCGGTCCCGTTCTCGGGCTGGCGCAGACCGAGCCGGACCAGCAGTTGCTGAAAGCGCCGCCGGTCCTCGGCCAGGTCGATCGCGTCGGGCGAGGTGCCGAGGATCGGTATCCGTTCGCGTTCGAGCGCCGCCGCGAGCTTCAGCGGGGTCTGCCCGCCGAACTGCACAATGACCCCGAGCAAGGTCCCGCGCTGCTGCTCGACGCGGACGATTTCGACCACGTCCTCAGCGGTCAACGGCTCGAAATAGAGCCGGTCGGAGGTGTCGTAATCGGTCGAAACGGTCTCCGGGTTGCAGTTGACCATGATCGTCTCGATGCCGGCCTCGGCAAGGCTGTAGGCGGCGTGGACGCAGCAATAGTCGAATTCGATGCCCTGCCCGATGCGATTGGGACCACCACCGAGGATAATCACCTTTCTGCGTTCGCTCGGATCGGCTTCGCATTCGGGTGCGTCAAACCCGTCGCCCTCGTAGCAGGAATACAGATACGGGGTCAGCGAGGCGAACTCGGCGGCACAGGTGTCGATGCGCTTGTAGACCGGGTGCAGTCCGAGACCGCGGCGCCGGGCCGACACCGTCTGCTCGTCGATCCCGGCAAGTTTTGCCAGCCGCGCGTCCGAAAACCCGATTTGCTTGAGCCGCAAAAAGCCCGTCCGGTCATCCGGCAGCCCGCCGCAGCGCACCCGCTCCTCGGTTTCGACGATCTCGCGGATGCGATCCAAAAACCACGGCTCGAACCGGCAGGCGGCGTGGATTTCGGCGGTAGTAAGCCCATGCCGGTAGGCCTGCGCGATCAGCAGCAGCCGGTCCGGCGTCGGCCGCGCGAGCGCCGCCTTGACCGCGTCCTTGCCGGCGCTCTCGACGCCCTCGATCGCGACCTCGTCAAAGCCGCTGAGCCCGGTTTCCATCGAGCGCAACGCCTTCTGGACCAATTCGGCAAAGCTGCGGCCGACCGCCATCGCCTCGCCGACCGATTTCATCGACGTCGTCAGCAACGGCTCGGCGCCCGGAAATTTTTCGAAAGTGAACCGCGGCATCTTGGTGACGACATAGTCGATCGTCGGCTCGAACGAGGCCGGGGTGACGCCGGTGATTTCGTTGTCGAGCTCGTCGAGGGTGTAGCCCACGGCAAGCTTGGCCGCGACCTTGGCGATCGGAAACCCGGTCGCCTTTGACGCCAATGCCGAGGACCGCGACACCCGCGGGTTCATCTCGATCACGACGAGCCGCCCGTCCGCGGGGTTGACCGCGAACTGGACGTTCGACCCGCCGGTGTCGACGCCGATCTCGCGCAATACCGCAATCGCGGCGTTGCGCATCAGCTGGTATTCCTTGTCGGTCAGGGTCAGCGCCGGGGCGACGCACACCGAATCGCCGGTGTGGACCCCCATCGGGTCGATGTTCTCGATCGAACAGACGATGATGCAGTTGTCGGCGCGGTCGCGCACGACCTCCATCTCGTATTCTTTCCAGCCGAGAACCGACTCCTCGATCAGCACCTCCTGCGCCGGCGAGGCGCGCAAGCCGCCGCGCACGATGTCTTGGAATTCCTCGGCGTTGTAGGCGATGCCGCCGCCGGTGCCGCCCAATGTGAAGGACGGCCTAATGATCGCCGGCAGCCCGACCTCGTCGAGCGCCGCGAACGCTTCGTCGAGCGAGCGCGCCAGCCGGCTCGCCGGCGAGGCGAGGCCGATCCGGTCCATCGCCTGACGGAACAATTGGCGGTCTTCGGCCTTTGTGATCGCCTCGGCCGTGGCGCCGATCAGCTCGACCTTGTAACGTTCGAGCACTCCCGATCGGGCGAGTTCCATCGCGGTGTTGAGCGCGGTCTGGCCGCCCATCGTCGGCAACAGTGCATCCGGGCGCTCGCGGGCGATGATCTTCTCGACCATCTCCGGGGTGATCGGCTCGATATAGGTCGCGTCGGCCAGTTCCGGGTCGGTCATGATCGTCGCCGGGTTCGAATTGACCAGCACGACCCGGTAACCCTCGGCCTTAAGCGCCTTGCACGCCTGGGCGCCGGAATAGTCGAACTCGCAAGCCTGCCCGATCACGATCGGCCCCGCCCCGATGATCAGGATGCTGTCGATGTCAGTGCGTCTGGGCATGGACCATTCGCTGCCCAAGTAACTTCATCCCGGCGGAGGCCGGGACCCAGTGCGCAGCAAGATCCCGAGTTGGAGGAGAGCTCAGGCGCTCGTGCCAGGTAACAAAGATTGCAGCGCTTGGTTGGTGGCTCCCGGCCTTCGCCAGTCCTTCGCCGGGATGTATAGCCTGTCCGCTGCCTACATCGTACACCGTCGCATTGTTGAAAAATGAAAATTGTATCAAGGCGTAAGCACCAAAGGACAAAATAGATAATTCATAATACTACCTATTTCGGTCGCACGCCGCGGCTTTCATCAGCGCGACAAATCTCTCAAACAAATAGTGGCTGTCCTGCGGGCCGGGGCTGGCTTCGGGGTGATGCTGCACCGTGAACACCGGCCGGTCGGTCAGCCGCAGCCCTTCGTTCGACCCGTCGAACAATGACAGATGGGTCGGCTCGACGCCGGATGGCAGGCTGCCGGGCTCGACGACAAAGCCGTGGTTCTGGCTGGTGATCTCGACCTTGCCGGTTGCGAGGTCCTTGACCGGGTGGTTGGCGCCGCGATGGCCGCGATCCATCTTGGCGGTCCGGCCGCCGAGCGCCAGTGCCATCAATTGATGGCCAAGGCAGATGCCGAAGATTGGCTTGCCGGTCGCGACCAGCTCGCGCAAGACAGGCACGGCATAGACCCCGGTCGCCGCCGGGTCGCCGGGCCCGTTCGACAAAAAAATGCCGTCAGGACAATGGCGCAGCACATCCTCGGCCGAGGCGGTCGCCGGGACCACGGTGACGCGGCAGCCGTGACCGGCGAGCATGCGCAGGATGTTGCGCTTGGCCCCATAGTCGATCGCGACGACATGATGGCGCGGCTCACGCTGGCGGCCATAGCCGCCGTCGCGCTCCCAAACCGTCTCGTCCCATTCGTACGTCTGGCGGCACGTCACCTCCCACGCAAGATCCATGCCTTCAAGACCGGGCCAGGCCGCCGCCTCTTCCCGCAAGGTTGGGATGTCGAGCGGCCGCCTCGGGTCATAGGCGATGACGCCATTGGGTGGGCCGCGGTCGCGGATCAGCCGAGTCAGCCGCCTGGTGTCGACCCCGCAGACCCCGGTCAACCGGTGCGCTTCGAGCCAGCGGCCGAGCGGCTGGGTGGCGCGCCAATTCGCCGGCGCGGTGATCGGGCTGCGAACGACGAGCCCGCGCGCCGCCGGGGTCGCGGTCTCGATGTCCTCGGGATTGGCGCCGATATTGCCGATATGCGGGAAAGTGAAGGTTATGATCTGGGCCGCGTAGGAGGGATCGGTCAGGATTTCCTGATATCCGGTCGTCGCGGTGTTGAAGCAGACCTCGCCGACCGCGCTCCCGGCGGCGCCGACCCCACTGCCCCAAAACACCGTCCCGTCGGCGAGCACGAGCGCCGCGTTGCAGTCGGGCGGTTGCGGCGACGGGTCCCGCATCGCGAAAACATCCTGTGGGCGGGCCGATTCGCCGCAGCGGCGAGGGCGCAAGCAGCCAAGCCGGCTAGAAATAACCGCTCGGTCCTCCTCGGTCAACCCCGCCCGCCTGAACATGTCGCTCCATCAGTGACTTAGACCCGTGGCGCGCGGAATTGCCGCGAGCGCGCAAAGAGTTTAGGCTGACCTTGTCCGCCACATGGGGCGCGCCGATGCTGCGTGAAGCCTTCTCCGACCGGCTCAAACAGGCGATGAAGGGACGCGACGCCCGGACCGTCTCGACCGTGCGCATGATCCTCGCAACGCTGAAGGACCGCGACATCGCCGCCCGCGGCGAGGGCAATTCCGCCGGCATCGCCGAACCTGAGATCGCGCGCATGCTGCAGGGGATGGTCAAGCAGCGGCGGGAATTGATCGCCCTCTACGAGCAAGGGAACCGCCCCGAGCTGGCGCGCCAGGAGAGCGAGGAGATCGCGGTCATCGAGAGCTTCCTGCCAAAGCAGATGGCCGAGGACGAGATCGCGGCCACGGCGCAGGCGGCGATTGCCGAGACGGGCGCCGCCGGCATCCGCGACATGGGCAAGGTCATGGCTGTTTTGCGCGAGCGCCACGCCGGCGCCATGGATTTCAGCCGCGCCGGGCCGATCGTCAAGCGGCTGCTGGGCTAGGCGCGCGCAATGTTGAGTTGGCCCGCCTTATTCCTCGCGCCCCCGTTTGCCGGGTGAGAGGGGCGCGGTGAGGGGGGAACCACGACCGCTCATCAGATCGAGGCTGGTGCCCTCGCCCTGCCGCCGCGGTGCTGCGGGTTCCTCCCTCTCCCGCAACGCGGGAGAGGGTCAGAAAGCGCCGAGCGCCTGAATGGCGTTTCCGCCGGGGTTTCTCGACGAGCTGCGCGATCGGATCCCGCTGGCGGGTCTGATCGGGCGGCGGGTCAGGCTGGTGCGGCGCGGGCGCGAATTCGG
The DNA here is from genome assembly GCA_963712825.1 of uncultured Alphaproteobacteria bacterium. Classification (GTDB taxonomy): domain Bacteria; phylum Pseudomonadota; class Alphaproteobacteria; order ATCC43930; family CGMCC-115725; genus AP-15. The sequence continues at coordinate 191,855 of CAVQJP010000013.1, read as the reverse complement.
CGGCCTCTGCCCATTCCATCACGAAAAGACGCCGTCCTTCTACGTCGTCGAGGACAAGAACTTTTTTCATTGCTTTGGCTGCGGCGCGCACGGCGATGCGATCGGTTTTGTCATGCGGGCCGACAATCTCGATTTTCTCGAAGCGGTCGAGAAATTGGCGGCCGAAGCCGGGCTCGCGGTGCCGCAGGCCACCCCCGAGGAGCGCGAGAAGGCGCGCCGGCAGAAAACCCTGCTCGAAACCCTCGAAGCCGCCGCCGCCTTTTACGAGACCCGGCTGTGGTCGCCGGCCGGCGCCGCCGCCCGCGACTACCTCGCGGCGCGGGGGCTCGACCCGGAGACGATCCGCCGCTTTCGCCTCGGCTGGGCGCCTGAGGACCGGCAGACATTGCGCCGCGCGCTTGCCGCCGAGTGCGGGGAACCGCTGCTGGTCGAGGCCGGCCTGCTGCACCGACCCGAAGACGGAGAACCGTTCGATTACTTCCGCGGCCGGGTGATGTTCCCGATCGGCGACCGGGCCGGCCGGGTCATCGCTTTTGGCGGCCGCGTGTTGGGAGACGGCCAGCCCAAATACCTCAATTCGCCCGAAAGCCCGGTCTTCGAAAAAGGCCGTGTGCTGTACGGCTGGTCGGCAGCGCGGGCGGCGAGCGCCGAGGGCCGCCCCGCCATCGTCACCGAAGGCTACATGGACGTGATCGCGCTCAGTCGCGCCGGCTATGCCTCGGCGGTGGCGCCGCTCGGCACCGCGCTCGGCGAATTCCAGCTGCAGGAGCTGTGGCGGCTCGGCCCGGAGCCGGTCCTGTGCTTTGACGGCGACGCCGCGGGTCAGCGCGCCGCCATCCGCGCCCTGCGCCGGGCCTTGCCGTTGCTGCGCCCCGGCCACAGCCTACGGTTTGCGACCCTGCCGGCGGGCGAGGACCCGGATTCGCTGATCCGCAGCGCCGGGCGGGAAAGCTTTGACGATGTCGTCGCGGCGGCGCAGCCGCTGTCGCGGATGCTGTGGGAAATCGAGCTTGGCGCCGGCCCCGCCGACACCCCGGAGCGCCGCGCCGATCTCGATCGCCGGCTGACCGAAGACGTGGCGCTGATCGCCGACCCGACGGTTCGCAACGAATACCGCCGCTTTGTGCGCCAGCGACTGTTCGAGATGTCGCGCCTGCCATGGGCGCGTCGACCCGCAGCCCCCGCGCGCGCCGCCTTCGCGCGCGAGCGGCCGGCTTCGGGCACGCTGCGTGCCGCCGCCCGGGTTCAGCGCGAGATCCTGTTCCGCATCCTGCTCAGCTCGCCCTCGTTGATCGAGGAGGTCGCCGAGGAATTCGCCGCGCTCGACATGCCCGAAGCGGAGCTTGACAAGCTTCGCCGCGAAATTTTAGAGATCGAGGCTCTGCGGCCGGGACTTGACGCCCCGGCGCTCCGGCAACACCTTCTGCTGAACGGGTTTGCAGCGACCGTGGATGCGCTTTTTTCGCCTTCGGTCGACTCAGGCTTTCTGATCCGGCGCCCCGCGTCGGGCGAGCCGCGCCGAGAATGGGCGCATGTGATCGGAATGCTGGTGGGAGGTGAACGATCGGCGTTGACCGAAGCCAGCAATCGCCTGCTCGACGATGTCTCGACGGCCAGCTGGGAGCGCTTTCTCGCCGCGCGGGAACATGCGTTGCAGCAAGGCGGGTGCGATGACGACGCGATCTGACCCTCTCGCGTGCACGCCGGATCGGTGTTGTCACTTGGTGCCGAGGCCAGCGGCGGCGGGCGGATTTCTTGCGGCCGGCGGTAGCCGGGCTGCTCCGAAACGTGGTTAGGGATGGTGGAATGGCGAGTAAAGCGGCGAATACGGCTGAAGCGACGGAAACCCGCGAGGAGGCCGCCGAGGCGCCCCTGCTCGACACCGTCGCCGCTGCAATCAAGAAAATGCTGGCCCGCGGGCGCGAGCGCGGCTACGTCACCTATGACGAGCTGAACGCCGCGCTGCCCCCTGACCAGGTGTCCTCGGAGCAGATCGAGGACACGATGACGATGCTCTCCGAGCTCGGCGTCAACGTCATCGAGAGCGAGGAAAACGAGGAGCCCGCCGCCGCCGAGGCCGAGGAGGCCGACGGGGAGGCGCGCGGCAATCTCGACGATGACGACATCGGCCGCACCGATGACCCGGTGCGCATGTACCTGCGCGAGATGGGGTCGGTCGAGCTGCTGTCGCGCGAGGGCGAGATCGCGATCGCCAAGCGCATCGAGGCCGGCCGCGAGATGATGATCGGCGGCATCTGCGAGAACCCGCTGACCATTCGCGCGCTGGTCGGCTGGCGTGAGGCGCTGCTCGAAGGCAAGATGCTGTTGCGCGACATCATCGATCTCGATGCCACCTACGGCAGCGCCGGGTTTGAGCAGCCCGTCGCCGAAACCCCAAGCGCCGCCCCCGAACCGACGGTCGCGAGCGAACCCGCCCCAGACGAGGCGGCGGCGGCGGAAACCGAGACCGAGCTGGCCGAGATCGAACCCGAGCTCGCCGCCGAGGAAGGCGAAGGCGAGGAAAGCTCGATTTCGCTCGCGGCGATGGAAGCGCAGCTCAAGCCCGGCCTGCTGGCGATCTTTGAATCGATCGCCGAGTTGCACAAAAAGCTGCATCGGCTGCAGGAGCAGCGCATCAACGCGCTCGTCAAAGGCGAGCCGTTGCCCAAGGTGACCGAGCGTCGTTACGAAAAGCTGAAGAGCAAGGTCGTCGAGGACGTAAAGCGCATCCGGCTGAACAACAACCGGATCGAGCTTTTGGTCGAGCAGCTCTACGACGTGAACCGTCGGCTTGTCGCCGAGGAGGGCCGGCTCCTGCGGCTGGCGGAGAACGCCGGGGTCAAGCGCGCCGATTTCCTGCGCGAGTATTTTGGCAACGAGCTCGGCCGCGACTGGCTTGAACGCGTCGCGGTGCTGCCCGGCCGCGGTTGGGCACGGCTGGCCGAAAGGCACCAGGACGACGCCGCGCGGTTGCGCGGCCAGGTCGCGCAACTCTCGCTTGAGGCGAAACTGCCGATCGCCGAGTTCCGCCGCGTCGTGCAGACCGTGCAGCGCGGCGAACGCGAAGCGGGCCGCGCCAAAAAGGAGATGGTCGAGGCCAATCTGCGGCTCGTGATTTCGATCGCCAAGAAATACACCAACCGCGGGCTGCAGTTTCTCGACCTGATTCAGGAAGGGAACATCGGCCTGATGAAGGCGGTCGACAAATTCGAATACCGCCGCGGCTACAAATTCTCGACCTATGCGACATGGTGGATCCGCCAGGCGATTACCCGCTCGATCGCCGACCAGGCGCGCACGATCCGCATCCCGGTGCACATGATCGAGACGATCAACAAGCTGGTGCGCACCTCGCGCCAGATGCTGCACGAGATCGGCCGCGAGCCGACCCCCGAGGAGCTCGCCGAAAAGCTGGCGATGCCGCTCGAAAAAGTGCGCAAGGTCTTGAAGATCGCCAAGGAGCCGATCAGCCTCGAAACCCCGATCGGCGACGAGGAGGATTCGCATCTCGGCGACTTTATCGAGGACAAGAACGCGGTGCTGCCGCTTGACGCCGCGATCCAGGCCAATCTGCGCGAGACGACGACGCGCGTCCTGGCGTCGCTGACCGCGCGCGAGGAGCGGGTGCTGCGGATGCGCTTTGGCATCGGGATGAACACCGACCACACCCTCGAGGAGGTCGGCCAGCAATTCTCGGTCACCCGCGAGCGCATCCGCCAGATCGAGGCCAAGGCATTGCGCAAGCTGAAGCACCCGAGCCGCTCGCGCAAATTGCGCAGCTTTCTCGACACCTGACCCCTCACCCGGTTCGCTCCGCTCACCACCCTCTCCCGCATTGCGGGAGAGGGAAGGGTCTGACCGTGTCGACGATGGGAAGGGTGAGAGGCGACAGCGCTCAGCTTCTGCCCTATTCTCTCCGACCGGCGGGCCCGTAGTTCAGCTGGTTAGAACACGCCGCTCATAACGGTGTTGTCGCAGGTTCGAGTCCTGCCGGGCCTATCACCAACGACGCGCCAAGCCCCGACCGTTTCTCTACCGCGTTTGGCTTCTATTGAGCGAACGCTACTCCGCCTTGCCGCTGGACGCGGGCACTGTGACCTGACGACGGGGCGCCCACGGGACTTCGCGGATATGGTCGAGGTCGATCTCCGGCATCGGCATGCCGAGCGCGCCCGCGACCCGGTTGGCGAGGTCGTTGTAGCTCGCGAAATTGTGGCGCAGCCGCCCGCGCCACGCCGGGGTGCCGCCGCTGGCGTGCAGCTCGAACGCCGATTCGCGGCCGTCGAGCGCCGAGGAGACGTGGTCCCAGGCCATCTGCAGCAAGGCCGCGCGCTGAATCGCGGTGTAGCCGCCGCCGCCAAACGAGTCTGCTAGACCCTCCGCGATTTCGGGGGCGGCAAGGTCGCGGTCGGATGGCGTTACGACCAAGGACGAACCGGGGATAATGCGCAGAATCTCGGCCATTCGCGGGCGCGCCCGCAGGATCGCCAATCCGCCGGCGGCAAGGTGGGCATGATTGGGCACGCAATAGCCGCTCGCCGTGAAACGCGGGTCGCGTTCGCAGGCGAGGAGGCAGCTGCGCACGGTCTGCACCTCGACGACGAGGTCGAGCAGATAGTCGATCGTCTGATCGTGCCGGGCGAGACCCATCGCGTCGGCGAGCGCCAGCCCCAGCCCCAACGTGAACTCGGCCTTTGACAGCCAGCCATAGACATGATGCCAGATCAGCCAGCGCACGACCGGCTCCGGCGACGGGCCGAGAAAAAACACGCTCTCCCACGGGATCAGCACGTCGTCGAGCCACATCTGGCCGTCGAGCTCGTCAAAGCGGCTCGACAGCGGGGCCACAAACGGGTTGTCGTCGCGCACCGCGATCTTGCGGCACAAGACGGTGACGCCGGGGGCGGCGACCGGCACGACAAAGGTCACGCGCTGGCCGTCGATTTCGAGCCCGGAGACGCTGCCGACGTAAACGTCCTCGGCATAGGCCGGGCTCGTGTGCATCCCGATCTTGCCGTTGAGGACGAGACCGGCATCGGTTTCGCGCACGATCCTCAGCGCGGCGCGGTCGGCCGGGTTCTCGCGCATGCGGTAGCCGATCGTCGGCGCGCCGCCGCAAAACGTCAGAAACCGCCCGCTCTTGGCGATCATCTCGCGATAATGGGCGGCATGCGCGATCTGTTCGGTCGACACGCCGCGCTCCTCGAGCGAGCAGTAGAGGCCGAGCGCTATCAGATGGCCGTAAGCCGGGGTGTGGGTGATGTTGCCGGCGCTCAAAAACGTCGAGGCGGCAAAGAACCGGCCCATCGCCCCGAGCTCGTCGGCGGTCTTTGGCGCGACATAGGCCCATGCGGCGCGCCTGCCGCCGGGGCCGGCGGGCTGTGCGAACGCAATGTCCCGCCAGTCCGGGTCGGCATGCAGATCGTACCAGGCGACGTATTCGTCAACCATGGCGCGGGTCGCGGGATGGGTGGTCACGTCCTCGACCATGCCTTCGCCCATAACCCAGACGCGACGCCCGTCGCGCAGCGCCTCGCGGTATTCCGCCCCTGTCCTCATGACCCGCTCCCCGGTCTCAACAACCGCGCACCCGCCGCGCCAAAATCCCTGCGGGAGCCGCCCTCGGGCGCTCGAACCGCGTCAGAACCGCTCGACCCAGGGGCGCAACTCGACCTCCCAGGTCCAGGCCGATCGCGGCTGGTGCAGCACGCCCAGATAGGTAGCGGCGATCGCGTCGGGGTCGAGCATGCTGTCGGGCTTGTCGGCGGGCTCGACCCGGCCCGGATTGCGGATGGCGCCGTCGATGACAAAATGCGCGATGTGGATGCCCTGCGGCGACAGCTCGCGCGCCATGCTTTGCGCCAGCCCGCGCAATGCGAATTTTCCCATCGCAAACGCTGCCGACATCGGATAGCCCTTGACGCTCGCCGAGGCGCCGGTGAACAGCACGGCGCCGTGTCCCTTCGGCAACATGCGGGCGACGGCCTCGCGCGCTACCAGAAAGCCGCCATAGGCGCTGACCATGATCGCGCGCTCGACCTCGGCCGGCACCAGCTCGGCGACCGGGCCGCGGGCGCGGGCGCTGGCGTTGTAGACGACGACATCGGGCACCCCGATCGTCGCCTCGACTTCCGCAAACATGCGCGCCACCTGGGCCGGGTCGACCGCGTCGCAGGCAAAAGCCTTGGCCCCGGTCTCGGCGCATAATGGCGCGAGCTTCCCGGCATCGCGCGCGGCCAAGGCCAGCCGCATCCCCTCGCCGGCAAACAGCCGCGCCAACGAGGCGCTGAGCCCCCGCCCGGCGCCGACGATCAGCGCGGATTGATAACTCGGCTTGGCCATGCTCGCTCTCCCTCGGTTGGTGGTCCAGACGGATCCCGTCTCACCATAGCACCGAAGCTCGACCCGCAAGGGAGCGGTTATGTCGTGACACCGCCACGCCCCTGGCCGCAGCCACCCCGACAATTGGCGGTTCGGCCGGGCCACGCTGTATCAGCAGCCGACGGCGGCCGGCGGTCTCGAAGCGGCTGTCGTGATACGCCTGCGCAGGGAGCCGGCCGGCACGTCCCCCGGTTTAAGGCAGAAGTAGTCGTTAACCATCATTACCAAGAAGTTAACCATCAATTTTGAAGAGGATTTTTGCTACCGGCCGTAACCTCAGCCATCGCGAAAATGGCCAAGCGGTCCGGGAGCAAGAACATGTCGCGCGGCGAATACGAGGCGGCGGTTGCTGCCTTTATCGAGAGCAAAGGTATTACGCGGTGTCCGACGGCCTGTGTCGTGCGCACCCAGGGAACCGTCAGCCTGGCTGATCAGGAAGCGCTGCGGCGGCGCGCCGACGATGTCGAAACGCGGCGCAGCCGCCGCCGGTTCGTAGCCCCGATATCTTTCGGTAAAAAGCGGATGGCGCGAAGCAGCTAGGTGGCGATTGGAAGGCCAAACGTGGAGTGCGGCGCAAATTCGTTGTTTCGGCGAAGGAGGGGGTTCAAGGGTTGCGAGCGACTTGTAGGCCCTCGGTAGCCGGTTCAGCGGCACGGCCTTCAGCTTCGGTAAATACGTGCGTGAAGAATTGACCCGAGCATCCAAAGCACCCATGGCCGGGCTTGTCCAGGCTTGTCCCGGCCATCCGCGCCTTACCCGAGCTCGGCCGTACAATCTGAAGACGTGGATGCCCGGATCAAGTCAGATCAAGTCCGGGCAAGGGGTTCCGCAACCGCCTCCGCGTCGGCGACGCCATTCTCGGGGTGAGGAGAACAGGGAAGCAGTGGCGCCATTGTCAGGGCGATGAGGGCGGTTCGCAAGGTCCGAGGTGCTTCACCAGGTGGGCTGCCGCCGGGAGATGCGACCGCGACACGACCCGAACTCCGCGCGCTCCCGGCGCAGCGTTCGCGGGTTTTGAGCCGATTGTCGGCGGCGGCGACCGGCGGAAGAATACGGTGGCGGGTCAGTGCCGCGGCACCGAATAAGTCGGCGCCGGATGCTCGGCAGCCGGGTGGTCGGCGGTGGTGTCGGCTGCGGCCATCGGCATGTCCGGGAGCGCCGGCAGGCATTTGGCGACCATGACCGTCAAGTCGAGCATCCCCAGACCGATCGCAACCGCGAGAAGCCAAGCGTTCATCTCGCTGGCAATGCGATCCAGCCGGATCATTCGCTGTTTCATCCGACGCCCCGTCTCATTTTTGCAAGCTCCACCTTTGATATAATCACTTTTGCTGCGCCGCAACATTATATTTTGCAATCAGTTATGCAAAAATGTAGGGGCTATTGCTGCACTGCACGATAATCAGTCGCGCTGGCCTTGCCGGCTCGGGCGGTTCACCCGCAGCCCCGCTGCCTCGCCAGCGAGCGACGCCTTCGACAGGGCGCTCACGATCCGCCGTAGACCGGGATCACCGCGCCGCGCGTGACCTGGTTCTCCGGCGACGCAAGAAAAGCGATCAACCGGGCGATGTCGGCCGGCGACACCCAGCGGCCGTAGTCGGCATCGGCCATTGCCGCGCGGTTCGCCGGCGTGTCGAGGATCGAGGGGGCCACCGCATTGACCCAGATGTCGTCGTCGACGGTTTCCTGCGCCAGCGCCTGGGTCAGCGCCGCGACCGCGGCCTTGGATGCGGTGTAGGCGACCATGCCGGCGCCGAGCCGCGGCTCCAAGGCCGGCCGGGCCGCGACGTTGACGATCCGACCGCCTTTGGCGCCGCCTGGTCCCGGTTGCCGCCGCTCGCGAATAGCCGACACCGCCGCGGCCGAGCACAGAAAGCAGGACAACGCATTCATCCGGAACTGGGCAGTGAAATCGGCGGCGGTGGTGTCGCCGACCGGCGCCATCGCAAACCCGCCGGCGAGGTGGACCGACGCCCACAGCGGCGGCAGCGCCTGGTAGAACCGGCGGACCGCGCTCTCGTCGGTGACGTCGACATCACGCGCGATCCGCACGTCCGCATCGCTCGCAAACGGAAAATCGGCAAGCTCGGCCGGCACCAGATTGGGAATGTGGCAGACAGCCCCGGCGCCGCGCAGTGCCGCGACCACCGCGCGGCCGAGAGACCCCGTCCCGCCGGTTACGACCACATGGCTGCCTGCGAAATCGACCATCCGAGCCTCCGCCCACTACCATGCCATCATAGCCTCGAGCCGGCGGCAGCGACCCTCGGTTTGCCGGTATGGCGGGTTTGCGGATTTCGGAGGGTCATCGCTGCGGCAGGTTTCCCAAACCGGCAACCATTATTCGCGGCAAGTGTTGGGAAATCATGACCACATCATGGCGCCGCCGCCCGGGCTGCCGGCGGCAAGGCACTTCCCGATGATTACCGCCGCTCAATGCCGCTCGGCCCGAACCTTGCTCGGCTGGCCGCTGGCCAGGCTCGCCGCCGCCGCCCTGGTCGCCGAGACCGCCATCGACGATTTCGAGGGCGAGCGCCGTGACCCGGACAGGGCCACAGTGAACGCGATCGAGCGCGCCTTTGCCGCGGTCGGCGTCGCCTTTTCGCCTGATGGCGACGTTCGGCTGCTGACCCCGGGCGAGACTGCCGGCTGAACTCCGCGCTTAACCGCTGTTCCCGGTGCCGCCCTCGACTGACAGCCCGACAAATTCGCTGGCGCCGTGCCGATTGATCAGCAGCAGGATGTTGCCGCTCTTCGCCGCCTCCTTCAGTGACGCCGCAGCCTGCTGCGGCGTCGCCACCGGCTTCTGGTCGACCGATTGAATGATGTCGCCGGCTTGGACGCCCATCGAGGCGATCGGGCTGTCGGCGGCGACCCGCGTCACCACCACCCCATTGACGTCGTTTGCGATTTTCAGCTGGCGGCGCAGATCGGGCCCGAGCGGCGCCAGCTCCATGCCGAGCGCGCTCGTTGGCGCCGCGCCGGGCTGCGTCTCGCTGCCCTGCGCCGAGGCGAGCTTGGCCGGCATCTTGCCGATTGTCGCGGCGATCGTCTGGGGCTGGCCGTCGCGGACGACCGACAGCTTGAGCGTTTTTCCGACCGGCGTCTCGGCAACCAGGCGCGGCAGGTCGTGCGCGCCGCGGATCGGACGACCGTCGGCGCTGAGGATCACGTCGCCCGATTTGAGGCCGGCTTTGGCCGCCGGACTGCCCCCGACGACCGAGGCGACGAGCGCGCCTTCCGGCTGCTCCGGATTGAGGCCGAGGCTCTTGGCGATCGCGGGCGAAATATTCTGGATCGCGACCCCGAGCCAACCCCACGTCACCGAGCCATGGGCTTCAAGCTCGCCGACCACATATTTGGCAAGGTTCGAGGGTATCGCAAAACCGATGCCGACCGAGCCGCCGGATGGCGAGTAGATCGCGGTGTTGATGCCGACCACCTGGCCCGCGAGGTCGAAAGTCGGGCCGCCCGAATTGCCGCGGTTGATCGGCGCGTCGATCTGCAGAAAGTCGTCATAGGGGCCTTCGTTGATGTTGCGCCCGAGCGCCGAGATGATGCCGGCGGTCACCGTGCCGCCAAGCCCGAACGGGTTGCCGACCGCGACGACCCAATCGCCGACTTTGGCGTTGTCGCTGTCGCCCCAGCTGACATAGGGCAGCGGCTTGTCGGCCTTGATTTTCAGTAGGGCGAGATCGGTTCTTTGGTCGCGGCCGACGACCTTGGCCGGATGCTGGCTCTGATCCTGAAAGATCACCGTGACTTTCTCGGCGTTGGCGACGACGTGGTTGTTGGTGACAATGTAACCATGCGGATCGATGATAAAACCGGAGCCGAGCGCCATGGTCTGCTGCCCGGGGCTGGGCGTCGAAAATGGGCTTTGAAAAAAACGTCGCAGGAACTGGTCGAACGGGGTGGCACCGGGTTGCGGGAGAATGCCGCCCCCGTTGCCGTTGTCGCCCTCGCCTTCGTCGCTGCTTTGGTCGCCGATCGCAGCTTGCTGGTTCAGCTGGACCGAGATGTTGACGACGGCGGGAAGCACATGCTGAGCCAGCGGCGCGAGGCTCGGCAGCGGGATCGGCCCCCGCTGCTGCTGCTCCTGGGTCAGGTTGCGGGCCTGGGCGGGGGGTGTGCTGTCGGCTGCTGCAAGGTCCGGGGCGAGCATCAGCGCCGCACAGGCGGTGCCGGTCAAAGCGGAGCGCATTCTGCTTTTTGTCATCTCGGCCGACCTTGACAAAGCTTCGACGGCGTGGGCGCGGCTCGATCCTTCGCCCCCGCTTCTATTGGAGAAATCGTGCTGCGGTGGCAAAAGTTCCGGTTTCGGGCGCGCCATGCGGCGGGACGACGCCGGACGGCGCAAAGGGCCTTGGCCGAGACCAGATCGGTCGCAGGAACGAGCGCTCTTGATGGTAGGCGGAGAGAGATAGATGCGATTTTTGCGGGGCGTCGTCTCCAATCTGGCTGCGAAGCTGCCTTTTGCGGCGCTGACGCGCAGATTGTTGCCGCGAGCGCAGACCGGTGGGCTCGAACCCTCGGTTTACGGGTTCATCCTGCGCTACAGCTGGCGTGAGCAGGTCTATGTCGTCGTCATGACCCTGCTTTCGTTCCCGTTTCTTTATTGGTCGCTCGACCTGCCCAAGCAGATCATCAACCGCGCGATCTCGGGCAAGCATTTCCCGCAATCCTATTTCGGGCTGGAGCTCGGCCAGATCCCCTATCTGCTCGTGCTGTGCACGGTGTTCCTGGCGCTGATCCTGGTCAACGGCTGGTTCAAGCTGCACGTCAACGTCAAAAAGGGCCAGCTTGGGGAGCGCATGCTGCGCCGCCTGCGCTACGAGCTCTACGAACGGGTGCTGCGCTTTCCGCTGCACCATTTCGACCGCGTCGCCTCGGGCCAGATCGTCGCGATGATCACCGCCGAGCTCGAGCCGGTCGGCGGCTTTGTCGGCGAGGCTTATGCGGTGCCGATCTCGCAGGCCGGCACCTTGCTGACGATCCTGATTTTCATGTTTATACAGAACCCGGTGCTGGGGGCGGCGGCGTTGGCGTTCTACCCGCTGCAGGGCTATCTTATCCCAAAGATGCAGCGCGTCATCCGTGCCCTCGGCCGCACCCGCGTCCGTAAAATCCGGGGGCTTTCCGACCGTATCGGCGAAACCATCGCCGCGCGGGTCGAGATCCGCGTCAATGACGGCGCCCAATACCAGCTTGCCGAGATCGCCCGCCGCCTCGGGGAAATATACGATATCCGTCTCGAAGTCTACAACCGTAAGTTTTTTGTCAAATTCCTGAACAATCTGATCGGCAACCTGACGCCGTTTTTCTTTTTCGTGATCGGCGGCTATTTTGTCATCAAGCACAGCCTGTCATTTGGCGCGCTGGTGGCGGTGCTCGCCGCCTACAAGGACATGTCGGCACCGTGGAAGGAACTGCTCGACTACTACCAGAACCAGCAGGATGTCGCGATCAAATACGAGCAGGTGGTCGAGCAGTTTCAAGTCGCCGACATGGTCGACCGCCGGCTGTTGCTTGAAACTCCCGAGCACGTCGAGCCGTTCGCCGGCGAGCTTGCGGCCAGCAATGTCGACGTCGTCGACCCCGACGGCATCCATCTCCTCGAAGGCGTCAACTTTGCCTTCCCGCTCGGCTCCGACATCGGCGTCGTCGGCCACAGCAACAGCGGCCGGAACATGCTGCCGCAGCTGATCGCGCGGCTCGAAAGCCCGACCAGCGGGCGGCTGACGATCGGCGGCGCCGACCTCGCCGCCATGCCGTTTGCGACGACCGGGCGGCGCATCGGTTATGTCGGGCCGACGACCTATCTGTTGTCGGTCAGCGTGCGCGACAATCTGCTGGTCGGTCTGCGCCACCGCCCGCACGAGCCCGACACCGCCGCAGACGACGGCGCGGCCACTGCGGAGCGCGCCCGGCAGCGCGAAGAGGCTCGGCAGTCGGCAAACAGCGAGTACGACGTCGCCGTCGACTGGGTCGACTACGAGCAGGCCGGCGCCGCCGATGCCGCAGCGCTCGAGGCGCGCATTCTCGAGGTGCTGCGGCTTGTCGATCTCGACGACGACGTCTACCTGCTCGGCCTGCGCGGGCGCATCGATCCCGAAGCGCAGCCCGACGTCGCCGCGCGGATCGTCGAGGCGCGCCGGGTATTGGCCGAGCGGCTCGCCAAGAACGAGCAGGCCCACCTCGTCGAGCGCTTCGCGCCCGACCGCTACAACGTCAACTCGTCGATCGGCGCCAATCTGTTGTTCGGCACCCCGATCGGGCCCGAGTTCGAAGGCGAGGGGCTCGCCCGCAGCGATTACGTTCTCGGCGTCCTTGCCGATCTCGACCTTCCGCGGGAGCTGATCGCGATCGGCGAAAAGCTGGCGCGCACCAGCGTCGAATTGTTCTCCGGCATGCAGCCTGAGCACCAGTTCTTCGAGGAGTTTGGGCTGCTCGGGGCTGACGAGCTGCCGATTTTCGAGCGCATCCTCGGGCGCATCGACAAAGCCGGCGTCGACATTTTGACACCGGAAGAACGGATCCGGCTTCTCGGCCTCGGGCTGAGGCTGGTCGCCGCCCGCGACCCGCTCGGTCTCGTCGAGGAGGCGATGCAGGACCGGGTTCTCGCAGCGCGCCACCGGTTTGCGGAAGGGTTGCCACAGGAGCTGCGCGGCTCGGTCGAGTTCTTCGACCCCGAGCGCTACAACGCCGCCGCGTCGATCCAGGAAAACATGCTGTTCGGCACGATCCTGCGCGGCGAAGCCGGCGGCCGCGAGCGCATCAGCGCCGCCATGAGCGAGCTGTTGAACGAGCTCGGCCTGCGCGAGACGATCATCGCTGTCGGGCTCGATTATCCGGTCGGGACCGGCGGGCTGCGCCTGTCGGAAACCCAGCGGCAGAAGATCGCAATCGCGATCGCGATCTTAAAACGGCCGGATCTTGTCGTCTTCAACGACGCGACGGCGGTGCTCGACGGCGCCACCGAGACCGCGATCATCGACCGCGTCAAGCGCGAGCTCGACGGCCGCAGCCTCGTTTGCAGCCTGCACCGCCCGCGTCTCGCCTCCGCCTTCGACCAGATTCTGGTCATGGAGCAAGGCCGCCTCGTCCAGCAGGGCCGGTTTGACGAGCTGCAAAAATCGGGCAGCCCGCTCGAGCCGCTGATGGCCGCCGAGTGAGGTCGGGAGAGCGCCCGGCGGTGCGCTGTCACGGCACCCCGATCCCGGAGCCGCAACCGCGCTGCACTCGATTAACGAAGGTTTAATCGCGTCCCGAGAGAATGGCCGCGAAGCCTAGCGGCCGGCGCTTCGAGAGGCCGCCCGCTGGCCCAAGTTTCAACGGGAGCGCTCTTGGTGCAGCTTTGACAGGAGCAACTCGGACGCTGCGGCGGCTCGGGTTGGAAACCGGTCCCGTCGCGGTTCCGGCGGGCCGGCGGTTTCGCCGCGAAGCGCAACGGCAACCGCGCCGCCTGACCCGGCGCCGCGCCGCAACGGCGCCGTGACCGTGCCCGGCTTCACCCGAAAATTCGGGGCGTTCACGGTCGCCAGGCGGGGCTTCGCGCAGCGGCTGGGCGGCGGCTTGTGTCCCCCGCGGCTGGCCCGGTGTCGCCCGCGGCTCGCCCCACGCCGTCCGCGCCGGGGAGAAGCGGAGCTGCGGCGGCAGAGCGCGCTTTTGCAAAATACGTTCGACAGCATCGACGAAGGTCTCAGCGTTTTCGACGCGCAAGGACGGCTCGTCGCACGCAACTCACGGTTTTGCGAGCTTCTCGGTCTGGCGCCCGACATTCCGATCGGAACGCCGTTGCGCGAGATCCTGATGCGCCAGGCGGTGGAGGGCGCGTTTGGCGACGTCGAGCCGACTGTCGAGACGGCCCGGCGCCTCGAGCAATTCTACCGCGAGCTGCCGATCGTCAAAGAGCGCCTCACCCCGACCGGCCGAACCCTGCAAATCCGGCGCAGCGGCATGCCCGGCGGGGCGGTGCTCTCGATCTACTCCGACGTGACCGAAATCCGCGCCGGCGAACGCCGGCTGCTGCAGGCGCGCAGCCAGGCGGAGGCCGCCAATCATTCCAAAAGCGAGTTCCTCGCCAATATGAGCCACGAGCTGCGAACCCCGCTCAACGCCATTATCGGGTTCACCGAGGTCATTGCGCACGAGCTGTTCGGGCCGGTCGCCAACGAAAAATACCTCGAATACGTAAAAGACGTGCATTCGAGCAGTCTGCACCTGCTGTCGATCATCAACGACGTGCTCGACATGTCAAAGATCGAGGCGGGAAAGCTTGAGCTCGAAAAACAGCCGGTCGCGCTGCTGGAGGTGCTGGACGACGTGATCCGCATCGTGCACGAGCGCGCCGGCTGCCGCGGCATCGAATTGGTGTCGCAAGCGGCGGACGACCCGGTAGTCGTCTCGGCCGACGAGCGGGCGATGAAGCAGGTCTTTCTTAATCTGCTGTCGAACGCCATCAAGTTCTCCAAGGACGGCGCGAAAATTTATGTGCGTGTCGGCACCGATCATGCCGGCGCCGCCGCTGTCATCGAAGTTGAGGATCATGGCATCGGCATGGATGAAGCGGAGCAGGAACGCGCCCTCCAACCGTTCGGCCAGGCCAAGCCGGCGATTACCGGCAGCTATGGCGGCACCGGTCTCGGTTTGCCGATCACCAAAGGCCTTGTCGAGGCGCATGGCGGAGCGTTGTCGATCCGCAGCCGCGCCGGCGCGGGGACCGTCGTGCGCGTGGTATTGCCGATGCGGCCGGGCCAGCCCAGCGCCGGCGGCCCGACTGACCCCGCCGCCCAGCTCGCCCCCTTCGACTGACAGCCGGACCGCCTGTCCGCGGCGTGGGCGGGCCCGATCGCCGTTCCCCGCCCGTTACCCGGCGGTTGCCGCCCGACGGTCCGGCCGCACCACGCGAAACCAGAAAATGCCGGGGAGCATCGCCGCGGTCGTCAGCGCCAACAGGCGAAAACAGTCGGCATAAGCCAATAACGCCGCCGCGTGCTGTCCCGCCGCATGCAGTCCCGCCGGGCCAAGGTCCAACAGCCGGGCGTGGTCGTGAAGCTCGGTCAAGCGGGTGTGCATTCGCGTCTGCAGCACCGCCGTCATGACCGCGACGCCGGTCGCGCAGCCGAGCTGCCGCACCAAACTGTAGACGCCGGCGCCGTCAGCCCGCAGCTCTGCCGCCAGGGTCGAAAAAGCAAGCGCGGCGAGCGGCGTGAACAGCAAGCCGACCCCGATCCCTTGCGCGGCGCTGGTTGCCGCGAGCCAGCCTGCACCCGCCCCTGCCGGGACGCGCGCCATCAGGTCGAGCGCGCCCGCCGTCATGACCACGCCGCAGGCCAGCAGCAGGCGTTGATCCACCCGGTCGATGACATGGCGGATCGCCAGCATCATCGCCATCGTGCCGACCCCGCGGGGTGCGATCACCAGACCCGCTTGCATCGCGTTCCAGCCGAACGGTCCTTCGCCCAGCGCCGGGATGAAGACGATCGTCGTAAACAGCGTCGCCCCGATCAAAAAGTTGTAGAAAGCCGCGATCGCAAAGTTAAGGTTTTGGAAGACGGCAAACCGGAACAGGACAAAGCGCCCCTGGCTGGCGCGAGCTGCGATCGCCGCCCCGGCAAAGACCGCGACGACCAATTCGCCGATCGTTTCTAGCGCGGGCGGCCAGATGCCGCCGATGCTGCGCTGCAGCGCGAGCTGAAGCGAACCCGCGGCGATGGACAGCATCGCGATGCCGGCCGCGTCGATCCGGCCGGCGCCGTTCGGGTCGGTCCACGACGGGATCGCGCCCAGTCCCCACAGCGCCGCCGCCCCGATCGGGGCGTTGATCGCGAAAATCCAGCGCCACGACGCCAGATCGGTGACGATCCCGCCGAACAGAGGACCAAGCATCGGTCCCGCCATGATCGTGGCGCCCCAGATCGCCAGCATGCGGCCGTGCTCCGCCTTTGGGTAGATGTCGAGGATCGTCGCTTGCGACAAAGGCTGGATGATTCCGGCGGCCGCACCCTGGATCAGGCGGAAGAAAATCAGCGCGCCCGGGCTGTCGGCCAGCGCGCACAGCAGCGACGCGGCGACGAACAGCCCGACCGCGGCTGCAAAGACATGGCGCGCTCCCCAGCGGCGGCGCAGCCAGCCGGTCAAGATCGCGGTGACGGCCGAGGCGCAGAGATAGCTTGTCATCACCCAGGAGCCGAGGTCGATCCCGCCGCCTAGGCCGCGTTCGAGCTGGGGCAGCGCCACATTGGCGATCGTGGCGTCAAACGCCTGCATCGCGGTCGCGATCATCACCGCGATGGTGGCAAGGCGGCGTCCCGCGGGCGCGCCCGCCTTTGCAGCCGCGGCAATCTGCTGCGGCGGCGGGGCTCGGGGTTGCCGTCCGATTTTGTGGGCCACGGCGCTACCAGCGGATCGGCGAAGACCACGGCGCGATCGAATGGTCTGGGGAGCGGGGCCCAGCCTGGCGCCGGCGGCCGCCGCCCGGAAAACGGCGTGGCGGCCAAATCTCCGACGGGTCAAGGAGGGGCACCTGACCTGCCGCCCGAGCCTCGTTGTCAGGCTCGCGCAAGCCGGCATCCGCCGCAGATGTGCTCGTCGGTTTCCACCCGGAAGACCGCAACGGGGGCGAGCGTCTGGTCGGCAGAGCTGGTGTCGCGGCCGCACCTGAAACAAATCGCCAAATTGGTAAAGAACCGAGGACGATGTCCGTGCGGAATCGCTTTGCCGGGATCAAGCGCGAGCAAGCGATTTGCCGCGGCCGCCAGCGCTCTGTTCGTGCACGGATGATGGGAGCGTCCGAGGATCGTACGCCGCACTTGGCAATCAGCGATTTAGCCCAGTTCAATCTTTGATCCAGACATCAGCCGGCCTGCTGTTCGAGAGCAAGGTTTTTTGAGCTGGAAAAAATGCCGGGATCCCCAGCATTTTCGTGCGGTAGATTAAGCCGTTCCGATTAGCTGGTCAAGGTGGATGAAAAGACTATTTTCGCCATATATGCGTCTTGAAATACATCAACAGAGCGTCAATACTTACTCTATAAAGTGCACGGGGCTCGGTTTAGGCATTGCCGCGACCACCGCCGCGGGGCTGCCGAATGCTTCCCTTACCTCGAGAAAATTTTCTGGCGCTCGGTCGCGGCGCGGGTTTGCCGCTAGATAAGCCGGTATCGGTTAAAATTTCGTTGCCGGCCACTGCTCGCGCCCCGGGGCGCAGCGGTAATTGCGCGGCAGACGAGCGACCCGCATTTGCACGCAGCGCCAACGGCTTTGACGCGGCTGAGGACCCGCTTTGTTCAGCTCTACTTAACCTTTAAGGGTGTAGCATCGGTCAACAGCGAATGCATGTGCGAGGATACGCTGTTTCGAGGTCGGCTCTTACTGTCGCGAGGCTCGCGGTGAAACGCCTTTCCATGCTGGTGACGCCTGACGGAGAATGGGTGCTGGAAAACAGCGGCGAGTTTCTTGCCGCCCTCGGCGACCCCGATCCGGATTACGACGCGGTGTCGTTTGCGGTGAAGAATCAGGGCTTTATAAAATTCCAGGTCCTCGACCAGTCGGTCGTCGAGATCGAGCTTCACCCCTACACCGTCGAGCTGCCGGCGCTGCTCGCGGTTCAGCAGCAATTGCTGACCTCCAAAGTCAAATTGTTTCGCATCAGGTATCTTGAGAGAACCTGGCTGTCCGAAATATTCCCGTCAGCGGAGCTGGTAGTCACGCGCCTGTCGGAATTGTGTGCGCCGAAATTCTTGCCCGCACCCGAGGAGAGATTTCTCGTCGAACCTCAGGATTACTCCTCCTTGTTCGCTGATGAGGAGAACTGGCTCCGTCCGATTATCCGCAAATGGCGGAGCTCCTTTGGACAGTTCGATCCCAGTGTGATTTCGTTTGCGATCCAGCATCAGTTTCTGTCGCGCATGATGATCTTTGGCGTAAAGCCGCGCCAAGTGGATCCGATATTTCGTTTTATCGGCGACGGTTTTATGTTTCTCAAAAACGACTACCCTCTTGTCGGGCTCGGCGAGAAGGTTGGGAACCAGCCTGACAAGGAATATGGCGAGTGGGTTTCGGAGTTCTACAAAAACGTGGCCGGCAGCGGCCAGCCGCGCTATGACCGCGTTACTGCCGCCATCCAAATTGCTTCAAAAAAACCAAAATTATTGACAGCGCGCTACGAGCGATTGCTGCTGCCCTGGAAAACGTCATCGGACGAAGTGCTCGTGTCGATGATGTCGAAAAGGTTGGCAGACGGGGATGGTGAATTCGAGGTCGCCGAGCCTGCGGCCAGCCTGAGCAGGATGTCGGCAAAGTCGTCGTAGGCTTCGGCCGCGCTGACGCTGACGAGGACATTCTCGACCGCGCCGGTCGGCGCGCCGGGAAAGAAGATGCTGCGGCTAGCGTGCTTGTAGCCGTAACCCAGCGCCACACCCTTTTCCAACAAAACGGGTGCCACAATCGAAATCCCCCAATCGAGCGGCCAGCGCGAGGCGGCATAGGCCCGGCCCAGTCGTCCGGGCAGGCGGGACAGACGGTTGCCGCGAAAATCGGGCCGCACCCAAACCGATCCGCCATAGTGGACGACGCCGGTTACCGACCATGCGTCCGGCGCCGTCACCACGCAGGGCCGGCCGTCGTCATGGCCGCCATACAACATCGTATTTGCCTCGTCCGCCAAGCTCGTATCTGGCCAGTAATGGACACGGCCCGCATGAGTCAGCACTATCTCGCCATGCTCGTCCTCGCCGGAAATCCAATAAGAATTCTCTGGCCGCAGATCGGAGTATTCGGGGTTGAACATCTTCATCAGAGGATACCAAGTGCCGTTGGCGACCATTTTCTTGTTGATATGGAGCAGCTCGGAAAAGTCGTAGCGCAGACGCAGGCTGATGCCGAGCTGCCGTATTGCCTTGTCGCTTTCAAGCACAAAACGCGCGAGCAGCCGGGTTGGCCCGTGCTTGATCGTCAGCGCGTCGGGTAGGCGAAGGTTGTTTTCGGGGACGATATTGGAAAAAATGCGCGTCGCCATCGGGATGCTCCCTCCACAAATTGCCGGCACGGCGAGACCGCGATCTCCGTCTCCCGGCCGGCGCGATCGAAGTCGCGACCTGCCGAGACGAGCGTTCGCCGGACCTTTCCGGGACTCCGCGCCGGCTGCTCCCGGCCACACCTTTCCCGGAAAGAACGCAACCTCGCCCAGTGTTTCGCCCGAAAGCTGCGATTGCCGTTGCTCGTGATCAGCCAAAAAACCAAAAAAAGACTGACAAAGTCCTAACTTGTTTCGAATGTATGTCAATTAAAATCATAGTTTATTCATGACAAGGCGAAGTATGTGGGGCTGGCGATCTTGGAACAAGCAGACTGTAGGCCAGGCGTGCGCCCAATTTTCAGGACGATTTATTGACGTATTTCTACAAACGTGAATTCAGGCTCAAAAAAAGGGCGTGAAGCTGACGGTATCGCGGGGTGCCGGTGGTCGGCATGTCCCTGTTATGACATTATGCTGACGGGTTCGTGTCGCCGCCGGGACGTTTTCCGCGGCGCCGACCCGGACAGGCCGCCGATTTGCCCGGCGGTCCCGTGTTGCCCTGCGGCGCCAATGGCCGGATACTCGGCCTCGGGTCGGCGCGCCGGCGCAACCTCGACCTCATCATCCCGCAAATCGGCTGAACCCGCTGCAACCAGGAGAGCACATGGCCAGCAAGGACGAGGTGAAACGCGCGGTTTGTGAGGCGATCGACCGCCATGCCGAGGCGATCATCGACCTCGGCGAAACCATCCTGCGCCATCCCGAAACCGGGTTTAACGAGGTCGCGACCGCCGCCCTCGTCGCCCGGCAAATGGCCGCGCTCGGATTAGCCCCGCGCACGGGTCTGGCGCTGACCGGGGTCCAGGGCCGGCTTGCCGGCCGGATGCCGGGGCCGCGGCTGGCGCTTGTCGCCGAGCTCGACAGCCTGCGGACCTCGGACCACCCGCTCGCCGACCCGGTCACTGGCGCCGCGCACAGCTGCGGCCACAATGCCCAGATCGCCGGCATGCTGGGCGCTGCGATCGGGCTGGCCGGCGCCGGGATCGCCCCGCATCTTGCCGGCGAGATCGTGTTTTTTGCGGTGCCGGCCGAGGAATTTATCGATGTCGAGGAGCGGCTCGGCCGGGTCGCCCGCGGCGAGATCGAGTTCATGCTCGGCAAGCAGGAGCTTGTCGCCAAAGGCCATTTCGACAATGTCGATATGGCGATGATGATCCACACGGGCTCGGCCGGCGCCGGCAAGGTGCGTTCGGCGATCGCCGAATCCTCGAACGGCGCGCTCGTCAAGCAGATCCGCTTTGTCGGCCGGGCGGCGCATGCCGGCGGTGCGCCGCAGCTCGGCGTCAACGCCCTCAACGCGGCGATGATCGCGATGAACGCGATCGCCGCCCAGCGCGAGACCTTTTGGGACAAGGACACGATCCGCATCCATCCGATCATCACCAAGGGCGGCGACGCGGTCAGCGTCGTCCCGGCCGAGGTCACGATGGAGACATTTGTCCGCGGCGGTTCGCTTGAAGCGATCATCGACGCCAACCGCAAGGTTGACCGCTGCCTGCGCGCCGGTGCCATGGCGATCGGCGCCGAGGTCGAGATCCAGACCATCCCCGGCTATTTGCCGCAGCGCAACGACAAGCGGCTCGGGCAGATCTTCGGCGGCAATGTCGAGACGATTTTCGGCCCCGGCACCTTCCAGAGCAGCGGTCACCGCACCGGCTCGACCGACATGGGCGACCTCGCCCATTTGATGCCGGTGATCCATCCCTATGTCATCGCTGCCGAGGGCCATGCCCACGCCGCCGACTGGCGCATCAACGAGCCGCAGCACGGCTATGTGACGCCGGCCAAGCTGCTGGCAATGACCGCGATCGACCTGCTTTACGCCGATGCCGCCGCGGCGCGGGAAGTCCTCGACCGGTTCGAGCCGGCGATGACCAAGGAGGCTTACCTGGCGCACCAGCGCGGTTTGTTCAAAATAGAACGTTATGCCGCTCCACCAACGTGATCGGCACCTGCAATATAATACTGCCGATTGTATTGCGCGGTTATATCCCTAAGGTTTAACTGCGCCTCGGCTATGAAAGCGTGTAATCATGATCGGGATGGGCACGCTCCGGTTGGAACCTGCGAGGACATTATTGTGTTCTTCGGTCATTGGCGCTGTGCAGCCGGCACACCGGAACCGGCACGGGCCTGCTAATGACGGAGGAGTTCTATGGCGACTTATGTTGAAGGGCGAGGCCTCGCAACCGAAGCCGAACCATTCGGACTGTTGTCCGAGGGCGCGACCGGCATCGCCGCAATCGTGCTGGCGGTGATCGCGCTTGCCGGCATCTCGGCGCCCATTTTAGCCGCGATCATCACCATCGTGATCGGCGTCGGTTTGATGGTTCAAGCGTTCAACAGCGCCGCCGAAGGCTCCAAGGCCGCGCCCTCCGGCTTGGCGGCGAGCGGACCGACCAGCGAGGTCGGCGGCGAGGTCATGGTCGACTGCCTTACCGGCATCACCGGCATCGTCCTGGGCGTTCTGGCGCTGGTCGGGATCAACGCCCCCCATTTGATCCCGGTCGCGCTGATCGTTTTCGGCGGTGCGCTGCTGCTGGGCGGGGCCATCCAGATGCGGCCGAGGACCGCCCCGGTCGCCGTCACCGCCACGGGTCAGGTGCAGGTCGTTTCCCATCAAGGTTCGGCCGCCGCCGGCGGCATGGAAATCATGGTCGGGATCGCCGCGATCGTGCTCGGCATCCTGTCCTTGATCTTCATGTCTTCATGGGTCCTGGTTCTGGTCGGCTTTATCGCGGTCGGCGCCGCGCTGTTGATGGTCAGCGCGACCTTCAGCGGTGCAGTGACGAGGATGTTCACCACCGCCTAAACCCATACCGCAGGTCTTGTCCTCGTGGCGGAAGGCCTGCGGCACAGCCACCATCCAGTAAAGCGGTCCCGGACTCATGCAGTCCGGGACCGCTTTTTGACTGCGGTGCCGACAAGCGCTTAAGCCAACTGCTATCGACAGCCAGCTGCTATTAAACGCCCGGGGCGGGTGAAGCCCAAGCCGCCCGGAGCACCGCGGGGTTAGGACAAGGATGGCGATCGGCGACGATCCCGGCGAGCCGGCCACGGTGCCGCGAGCCGCGCTGGCGCTGCTGCGCTGGTATCTTGAAATGGGTGCCGACGAGGCGATCGGAGACGAGCCCGTAGATCGCCTCGCACTCCCGCGAGCGCCGGGCGCAGCGCCACCGGCCGCGCCGCGCCTGCTCGCGGCGCGCCCCGCGATCGAGCCCGCCGCCCTCGAACCCGAGCCTGCCGCCGTCGCCCGCAGCGTCGCGGCGACGCCGCCGGCAGCACTTGTCGAAGCGCCGGGCGAGGCGGCGCAATCGGCGCGGCTCTTTGCCGCACGTGCCGACACTCTGGCGGCGCTCGAGGCGGCGATCGCCGCTTTCGACGGGTGCACCCTCAAGCAGACCGCGACCAACACCGTCTTCGCCGACGGCAACCCCGCCGCCGCCGTCATGATCGTCGGCGAGGCGCCGGGCGCCGACGAAGACCGGCTCGGGCGCCCCTTTGTCGGCCGCGCCGGCCAGTTGCTCGACCGCATGCTGGCGGCGATCGGTCTCGACCGGTCAGGCGTCTTGATCACCAACGCGATCTATTGGCGCCCTCCCGGCAACCGCACCCCGACCATGGACGAGATCGCCGCCTGCCTGCCTTTTGTGCTGCGCCACGTCGCGCTCGTCCGCCCGAAAGTGCTGGTGCTGGCCGGCGGCACCGCGGCGCGGACGTTGTTGCCGCCGGGTCCCGGCATCACCCGGCTGCGCGGGCGCTGGTTCGACCTCGCGATCCCCGGCCTCGACCAGCCGGTGCCGACCTTGCCGATGTTCCACCCGTCTTTTCTGCTGCGCGCGCCCGAGCGCAAGCGCGAGGCGTGGCGCGACCTCCTCGCGTTGCGCGCCCGCTTGGACGAACTCTGGGCGCCGGAACCGCCGCCCGGCTAGGCGCGAACGCCTGATGCCGCTATGCTGACGCCGTCGTGAAAGGGAGCGTCGCCATGCCGGGCCAACTCGATCAGAACCGCCGGTTTCTGCCCGTCAACATCGCGATCCTGACGGTCTCGGACACCCGCGACGCGGCGCAGGACCGTTCCGGCGACACCCTTGCCGAGCTGGCGACGGATGCCGGCCATCATGTCGCCGCGCGGCGGATCGTGCGCGACGAGCAGCAGGCGATCGTGTTGCAATTGCGCGCCTGGGTCGCCGACCCCGATATCGATGTCGTGATCGCGACCGGCGGCACCGGGGTCACCGGTCGCGACGTGACGCCCGAGGCGTTTCACAGCGTCTACGAGAAGGAGGTCGCCGGCTTTGGCGAGCTCTTCCGCTGGCTCAGCTACGACAAGATCGGCACCTCGACGATCCAGAGCCGGGCAACCGCCGGGGTTGCCGGCGGCACCTATCTGTTTGCGCTGCCGGGCTCGCCCAGCGCCTGTCGCGACGCCTGGGAGGGCATCCTCGTCCACCAGCTCGACAACCGCTTTCGCCCCTGCAACTTTGTCGAGCTGATGCCGCGCCTCCAGGAGCACCTGAAATAGCCGCCCAGCCGCTCACACCCTCGCCCCGTTTGCGGGGAGAGCACCGGGGTGGGGGGCAGACGCCGGGGTGAGGGGTAGACCGCCGATCACTCCGCGGCGCAAGCGGTCCTCCCATCGACGCTCACATCAGGAACACGCCCTTGCCCGTCGTCTGTGTGTCGAACAGGCGATAGGCCTCTTCCGCCTGGTCGAGCTTCCACTGATGCGTGAACAGGCGGTCGACATCGATCTTGCGCTCGACGCAGAACTTGGCGCAATCGGCTTGGCCCTGCCACGAAAAGGTCCACGACGCGACGATCGTCAGCTGCTTGCGCAGCATGTCGGGGCTGACGTCGATCGTGACGTTGTTGCGCTCGCCGACAAAGGCGACCGTGCCCCACACCTTGGCGCTGCGCACCGCGGCGATGCGGCCCTCGGGCTGGCTCGACGTGTCCAATGTGAAGTCGGCGCCGCCATGCGTCAGGTCGCGGATCGCGCCCACCGGGTCGTTCGAGCGCGGGTTGATCGTCTCCCAGGCGCCGAATTCCTTCGCGCGCTCAAGCCGCTCGGGACTGACGTCGAGTGCTATGACCCGTGCCCCCATCGCCGCGGCGAGCTGGGTCGCCGACAATCCGACCGGACCCTGGCCGAACAATGCGATCGTGTCGTTGCCGGACAGGTTGAGCCGGCGCAAGGCGCCATAGGCGGTGCCGGTGCCGCACGAGATCGCCGCGCCCGCGGCAAACGACAATTCGTCGGCGAGCGGCACGATCGTAAAGGCCGGCACCTTCAAATAGCGCGCGTGGCCGCCATGGGCGTTGTTGCCGTAGACCAAGACCGGCTGCTCCTGGCACAGCTGCGACCAGCCCGAGCGGCAGTGATTGCACACGGTGCAGCCCTTGTAGTGGTGCACCATGACGCGCTGCCCGACCCGCGCCTGCTTTTCCGCCACCCCGGCGCCGACCGCGGCGACGACGCCGCACGGCTCGTGCCCGCCGATCACCGGGTCTGGGTTGACCGGCAACCCGCCGATCGAGCCGCCGCCCGATTTCGAGCGCCGGTATTGATGCAGATCGCTGCCGCACATGCCCGACGCCTTCATTTCGACGACGACCTCATCGGGTCCCGGCGTCGGGTCGGGAAACGCCATCAGCTCGATTTCCCGGTCGCCCGTAAACACCACGCCGCGCATCGCTCCCTCCACATCGCACCTGTCTCAGCCGACCCTACGCCTTTCCGCGCCCCGACAAAATCGCCCCGTCGCCGAGAGGGATGCTCGCCTAAGGTGCAACAAGCCCATTTGACACGATCGGCATCAGCCCGGGGACGGCGACAGATAGCGGACCAGTGAGCCGGCGCTTTCGACATCACCGCCCGAGACGCCTTTACAGTTGACGACCGGCGGACGTTGAACCCGATCCATGTCGCCATCGAGCGCGTCAGGCGGCCCAGAAATTGCCTAAATCCGGGGCGATCTGTCGGCTTGCACAATCGATCTTCAGAGGAGGCGTTTCGATGTCGAAGCGGCAAACCGTAACCCTCTGCGGCTGCCTGGCGGCGCTGCCGCTGCTGATGGGCTGCGCCAATGGAGGCGGCGGGCAGCAATCGGCCTATGCGCCGCCGGCGCCGGTCGCAACCGCGCCCCCTGCAGGCCCCGATATCGGCGCGCGGGTCTACGCGGTCGGACCCGGCGCTCCCGCCGCCATCCTTGTCATGCTGCCCGGCCCCGGCGACATGTTGGCCGCCGACCCGCAATTGTGGGCGGCGCAGGGGTTTGACGTCGTGACGCCGCCAGCCTCGGAGCTTTACCGGATTGTCGCCGAGCAGCAGGCGGCCGCGGCGCAGTTGGTTGCGCAGGCGCGGGCGATTGCGGACGCGCCGATCTGGCTGATGGGGCGGGATCCGGCAATCGAGGCGGCGATGGCCCCCGCGGTAGCCGGCCAAGTCTCGGGCCTGGTCGTCACCTCGACGGCCTCGGGGGCGGGCAGCTGCAGCGAACGGATGATCTATTCCTATTCGGGCAACGGCGCCCCACCAAAGGTCGCGGTCAGCAAATCCGGCGACGCGTGCCCGGCCGGGCCGCCGTTCGGCGAAGGGACCAACCCCGCCACGGCGCCGTCGCTGCCGCAGGGTCAGCCGCGCGGACCGCATCTGATCGAGGCGTCGGCGGGCTCGGCCGCGGCGCCGGCGGCACGGAGGGCCGCCGTCGAGCGCATCGCCGAGGCGATCAAATCGACGCCGCAAAGCTGACGAACCCTGATCCGCTTCCTTCACGCGCTTACCCGGCGGTCATTCGAAACCCGCCGGGCTGCGCTCCTTATCAATAGCCGCGATAAGGCGGGGGTGGTGGCGGCGGGTAATAGCCCGGTGGTGGCGGGGTGGTGGCAGCGCCGGTAACGGCACCCACTGCGCCGCCGGTGGCGGCTCCGATCGCCGCACCAGGACCGCCGCCGACAGCGCCGCCGATCGCGGCGCCCGCTCCGGCGCCGATCAGACCGCCCCCGACCGCACGCTGCGCCGGGTCGTAGGGGTTGGTGCAGCCCGCCAGCGCCACGATCATTCCGACGCCGATGACGCCCTTTGCAACCGTTCGCGTTTTCACCCTGAATTCCTTCTCCAGTGGAGACCGCGGACCCCAACGCGCCCGCGGCCCGACGGTGACGACCGCCAGGCTCGCATAACGCGGGAGGCTTGGTGCTTCTTCCGATGTTGCACCGAAGGCCAACAGCTCGGTTGACAATGCAAGTTCCGGTTTCGGCGCCCGTCCGCTTCACCGGCCCAAATGTTTTCACCCGGCGATGCGCCTTGCGCTGGACCGCGGCCGAGACCCCGTCGTAGAAAGGCCCACGACCAAGAAAAAGAGCCTGCTAACGGCCTGCCAAGCAACAACAAGGAGGAAAACACCAATGACCGCAGCTACCTCCCTTCCAGTGCGTAGGGATTCCGCGATCCAGATGCTGGGGCGGAAGCAAGACACGATCCCGTTTGCCGCCTACCACGTCGGACTGATCCTGGTTCTGGGGCTGGTCGGCTTTGTCGAGGGTTATGATCTGGCGCTCGGCGGCTCGCTGATCGTCCTCGCCAAAGGACCGCTTCATCTCACGCCCGCAGATATCCGCTTCCTCGTTCTCGGCCCCACTCTCGTCGTCGCGCTGGCCGGCCTCGGCGTCTCGTTGCTGCTGTCCGATCGCTTGAGCCGCAAGACGGTGATGCAGATCGGGGTCGTCCTCAGCACGTTTTTTACCCTGCTGATCCCATTGGCGCAGAATGCCCAGGAACTGATCGCATTGCGCCTGTTGACCGGCATCGGTCTGGGCTTTGCAATCTCGGCGCCGTTCCCGATCGCGGCCGAGCTGATGCCGGCGCAGCATCGCCGCACCTATGGCGCGATTTATGAAGTCATGCTGGCGAGCGCCTTCACCCTGTTGCCGTTCATCAGCTTCTTTCTCGCGGGCAACCCGCATGGCTTCCGGTTGATTGCGCTGCCCGGCGGGTTGGCCTTGTTTGTCGTGCCGGTGCTGCTTTATTTCGCGCTGCCCGACAGTCCGCGCTGGCTGCTGCGCCGCGGGCGCCCGCAGGCGGCGGTGGACGCCGTCAACGACATCATCAGGCGCGCCGGCAATCGCGTGCCGCCGCTGACATTGGCCGAGCTCGGCCCGCGGCTCGAGGTCGAGCGCGAGCAGCTGCCGCCGTTCTCGGCGCTGTTCAGCCGTGGCCAGCTGCGCTGGACTGTCGTCGGCATCCTGTGCTCGATTGCCGCCGGCACCTGCTATTACGCGAGCGCGATCCTTGTGCCCAAGGCGCTCGTTGACCAGGGTGCGGCCGTGGCCCTGAGCTTCGGGCTGAGCTCGCTGTTGTTTATGGCGAGCATTCCCGGCAAGTTTTTCACCGGCTACATCATGGAGGTCATCGGCCGGCGGTGGGCGATCTTTTATGCGTTTGGCGGCGCCATTCCGGGTCTGGCGCTGATGATGCTGGCCCATCGTGCGGGATCGGCGGCGACGGCGGTGATGAGCGCCGGGGCGTTGATCACCGGCTTTACGGTGCTGTCCTCGTTCCCGGCCGTCCGCGTCTACTTGTCGGAGCAGTTCCCCACGGCACTGCGCGGCCGCGGCCATTTCTTTGGCGAGTTGTTCGGCCGGTTGTTCGCCGGGGTCGCGATGCCGGCCTTTCTCGAAGCGCATACCCATTCCCCGACGGTGTTCTTCGGCACCCTGCTCGTGGCGGTGGCGATCGGCGCCTGCGTGCCGGTGCTGTTCGGCAAGGAAACCGTCGGCCAGCTCGAAACCTTCAACGAGGCGGCCGGCGAAATCGCCTGACATGCTTGCCGCGGAAGTGCTCTCCGGGACCCCACCGGGGAGCATTCTTTAGGCTGGTTTTTCGACCCCCTCACCCAGCTCCGGGTAGGGCTCGGCGCGGCCTTGCCGAGGGAAGGGTGAGGCGGCTGCCCCGATCTGAAGGCGGCGGCCGGCACCGTTGGGCGAGAGCGGGCGAGACGCGAGCGCCTGTCCTGAGGTGGTGCTTTGCGGCTCCCGATTGGTGGAGCGGGACCCCGCCGCGACCGGCGGTCAGCTGCGGTCGGCGGAACGGCGCTGGGCCGCGACCTCGGCCCGCACGCCGCTGCCGGTCATCAGCATTTCGGCAGTGTAGGCGAGGATCGCGCCGATCGTGCAGGCGACCGCGAAGCCAAAGGTCATAAACAATGCCGACGCGACTGTCGCGTTGCGCAACGCCCCGACAAACAGGGTCAGCACCGAGGCGCAGGTCGCCAAGGCGCCAAATGCGGCGAGGACGACCGCGGCGTCGAGCGCCAGCGATCGGCGGCGCAGGCGGGCCAGCTGCAACGCCAGGATCGTGACCTGCTCGGGCTCCGAGCTTTCGATTTCCTTGCTGATCTGATCGACCCGGTCAGCGACGCGCGCCAGCCGGGTCGCGAACACGTTGAGCAGCGCGCCGATCCCGGACAACAGAAAAACCGGCGTCAGCGCCAATTGGATGATGTGCGCGACGGTGTCGAGCGGCGAGACGGAGGTGATGATGTCGGGCATGACCTTCGGATAGCTTGGTCGGCGATGGCCGCGCCACTATGTAGCGGCTGGCTCCGCCGGCGAGCAATCGCGCTGTGGCGGCTCTTTGATTTCAGGACACCCCGCGGCTTGCGATCCCCATGGATCAGCGGATCGACGGCGGCGTGATGCCGGCGACCCCGGCCCTTGCGCCGGCGGATTGGCAGTTGCCGCGAACCGGCCTGGTCGCCCGGTCCAAGCTCGGATATCCAGCCTCAAATCGATTGCCGGCCATTAGGTCTGGAACCGGAGCAACGCCACGGCCTAATGATCGGGCAGGGGGTTTGCTGGCGCGCGTCAGTCTTCTCGAAATGAGTGAAGTGGCGTTGACACGAGCGCTGGAGCCATTTCCGGTTGCCGTCCGCACCTTGGATGCGCTGCATCCCGCGGCTATGGAATTTCTGCGCCGGAATGGCGCGCCGGCAAAGCTGGCCAGTTGCGACCGACGCTTGCTGGTTGCGACCAAGGCGTTGGGGATCGCCGGGTCGTGTTGTGAGATGACGTCGATTGCGGCTGCGGCTCGCGTTGATCCGGCGGCGGTGCCGCCCTATGTTCGGCCCGGCATGACACCGCTCTCTCATATCCGCAATTTCGCGATCATCGCCCATATCGACCACGGCAAGTCGACCTTGGCCGACCGGCTGATCCAGGCCACGGGCGGGCTTGAGGCGCGCGAGATGCGTGAGCAGGTGCTCGACCAGATGGAGCTGGAGCGCGAGCGCGGAATCACGATCAAGGCGCAGACGGTCCGGCTCAACTACCGCGCCCAAGACGGCGAGGATTATGTCCTCAATCTGATGGACACGCCGGGCCATGTTGATTTTTCGTACGAGGTCAGCCGCTCGCTCGCCGCCTGCGAGGGCTCCTTGCTGGTCGTCGATGCGAGCCAAGGGGTCGAGGCGCAGACCTTGGCCAACGTCTACCAGGCGATCGACGCCGGGCACGAGATCGTCCCGGTCCTGAACAAGATCGATTTGCCGGCCGCCGAGCCCGAGCGGGTCAGGGAGCAGATCGAGGACGTGATCGGCCTTTCCGCCGCTGATGCGGTGCTGATCTCGGCCAAGACCGGGATCAACATCGACCAGGTGCTCGAAGCGCTGGTCACCCGCCTGCCGCCGCCCACCGGCGACGGTGCCGCGCCGTTAAAGGCGCTGTTGGTCGACAGCTGGTACGATTCCTATCTCGGCGTCGTGATCCTGGTGCGGGTCAAGGACGGCGAATTGCGTGCCGGACAAAAGATCCGGCTGATGGCGACCGGAGCCGTCCATAACGTCGAGCGGGTCGGCGTCTTTACCCCGAAAGGCGTCGCGGTCGACACGCTGGGGCCGGGCGAGATCGGCTTTATCACCGCCGGCATCAAGACCGTCGCCGATTGCCGGGTCGGCGACACGATCATCGAGGACCGGCGCCCCGCGACCGCGCCGTTGCCCGGTTTCAAGCCGGTGCAGCCGGTCGTATTTTGCGGGTTGTTTCCGACCGACGCCGCCGATTACGAGCGGCTGCGCGACAGCCTGGCCAAATTGCGCCTCAACGACGCCAGCTTCGAATACGAGCCGGAGACGTCGGCGGCGCTCGGGTTTGGTTTTCGCTGCGGCTTTCTTGGCCTGCTGCACCTCGAAATCATCCAGGAGCGGCTCGCGCGCGAATTCGACCTCGACCTGATCGCGACCGCACCCTCGGTCGTCTATCGCGTGCACCTGACGAACGGCTCGATGCGCACCTTGCACAACCCCGCCGACATGCCCGACCCGGTCCGGATCGACCATATCGAGGAGCCGTGGATCAAGGCGACGATCCTGGTGCCGGACGCCTATCTCGGTCCCATTCTGGCATTATGCGAGGAGCGCCGCGGTGAGCAGGTCGACCTGACCTATGCCGGCAACCGGGCAATGCTGGTTTACAACCTGCCGCTGAACGAGGTCGTGTTCGATTTTTACGACCGGCTCAAATCGGTTAGCCGCGGCTATGCCAGCTTCGACTATCAGATCGACGCCTACCGCGAGGGCGACCTTGTCTTGATGAACATCCTCGTCAACGGCGAGCCGGTCGACGCGTTGTCGATCATCGTCCATCGCCACGACGCCGACCGCCGGGGTCGCGCTTTATGCGAGCGGCTGAAGGATTTGATCCCGCGCCAGCTCTTTCAGGTGGCGATCCAGGCCGCGATCGGCGGCCGGGTCATCGCGCGCGAGACGGTCAAGGCATTGCGCAAGGACGTGCTCGCCAAATGCTATGGCGGCGACGTGACTCGCAAGCGCAAGCTTCTCGAAAAGCAAAAGGAAGGCAAAAAGCGGATGCGTCAGTTCGGCAAAGTCGAAATCCCGCAATCCGCCTTTATCGCCGCCCTAAAAATGGGCGACGCCTAGCTCGGCTCGCCGGCATCGCCCCAGGGCGGCAATTCAGCTCAGTTTCCGACGTGGAAAAGCCAGCGATCCAAGCACTCTTGTCGCCCTCGCGACAGCGGGGGTCCAGCGGCGCGAACCCGACGCTTGGCACCGAACGCCGCCACGTCGAGATTGCTTCGCTTCGCTCGCAATGACACCGTAAACTGTTGTCATTGCGAGGAGCGGAGCGACGAAGCAATCCCGCCGCGAGGATCGACGGCGGGTGTCATCTGTTGGGTTCCCACCCCTAGCGCCTGCCCTGGCCTGAACAGGGGGGACCGCACGCCGCTTGTCCTGGGTTCCAACTTTCGCGGGAATGACGGCCAAGAGCTGATCTCACAGATTCTTTTCGGGTTGTGCTGCTCAGACAATGCCTTCGGTGCGCAACGCTTCGATTTCGGCGGCGTCGATGCCGAGCCATTGACCCAGCACCTCGGCATTGTGCTGGCCCAAGAGCGGCGACGGCTTGACCTTGGGCGGCGCCCCGTCAAACCGCACCGGCCAGGCCGGGACCGTCAGCTTGCCGGTCGTCGGGTGCTCGATCTTTTGCATGATCGCGCGCTCGGCGAGCGAAGGGTCGTTCAGCAATTCGAGCGTGTCGAACACGGCGCCCGCCGGCACCCCGGCAGCACCGATCAGCTTCATCGCCTCTTCCTTGGTGTGCTCGCGGGTCCAGGCCGCGATGATCTCGTCGACCTCGGCCGCGCGCTCGCCGCGGGCGGGTCCGGTGTCGTAGCGCGGGTCGCCGATCAGGTCTTCGCGGCCGATAGCCTTCAAAAGGCGCGTCCAGTGCTCGGGATTGGCGCGACTGGTAAAGACATAGACATAGTCGTTCGGCCCGCCGGGCTTGCACGGGTAGAGGGCCGAGGGCGCCAATAAGGCGCTCGACCGGCTGCTGCCGCCGCGCAGTTGGGCCTTGCCGCTGAGCTGGGTGCGCGAAAACGGCACCCGCATGTAATGGACCATCGCGTCCTGCATCGCCACCTGCAGGCGCCGCCCTTTGCCGGTGCGGTCGCGCTGGCGCAATGCCGCCAAGATGCTGATCGCCATCAGCATGCCGGTGCCGGTGTCGCCAAAGGACGGGCCGGGCTTGACCGGCGGACGGTCGGCGTCGCCGGTGACGCTGATCGGGCCGCCCGCGGCCTGCGCGATCATGTCGAAGGCGAGGTTCTTTTCGTACGGGCTGCCCTCGCCAAAGCCCTTGACCTGGCAATAGACGATGCCGGGGTTCAGTTGTTGGACGACATCGTAGCCGAGACCCAGCCGTTCGATCGTGCCGGGCGCCATGTTCTCGACCGTGATGTCGGCCTTTTTCAACAATTCTTTGACGATCTCAAGCCCGCGCGGCGATTTCAGATTGAGCGTCAGCGATTTCTTGTTGGCGTTGAACTGGTGGAAGTACCACGGGTCGTTGTCGGGATGGCCGGGCCGCAGCCGCCGGCCGGGGTCGCCGGTCTTCGGGTTCTCGATCTTGACGACTTCGGCGCCGAGCCAGGCCAATGCCTCGGTGCAGGACGGCCCCGCCTCGAACTGGGTGAAGTCCACGACGCGCACGCCCGCCAGACAATCGATCTCCACGCCCTCTATCGCTGCCATCGCCCGCACTCCTCCCAAAACATCGCTGTCTCACTATAGGCGCGAGGCGGAGGGCACGAAAGCTTGGCGAGGGCGCCCATCGCGGCGAAGGCGACGCGCGCCCAAAAAGGCGCTGCTTGACGGAACGCCGAGCAAGCGGCAGACCAAGCGCAACGGTCGTCGGCCTCGTCACGCGAGGAAGATCACTCATGGGTTCAGATACGCAAGCTTTGCTCGACAAGATTCAGGCGCTGCCGGCCGAGAGGATCGCTGAGGTCGAGGATTTTGTGGATTTTCTCGCCACCAAGACGCGACGCCTGACGGCGCTCGACCGGCTGCTGGCGGTCGCACCGGCGCTGGAAGCTGCCGGCGCTCCGCCGATGACCGAAGAGGACATCGCCGTCGAGGTGGAAGCGGTGCGCGCTCTATTGCGCAGCCGGAGCGGCGGTGCGGATCGTTCTTGATACCAACGTCGCGCTCTCGTTTCCGGTGATCGCCACCTGCTCATGCTCGGAAGCCATCAGGCCATCCGCATCGTTCCACCGGTCGAGGCCATCGTCCGGATCGGTGGATAGAAGGACGAATTATCCGACGCGCAGCTCTGCGACACTATTCCAGAGACTAGATTGAGGCGGATTACCACCCGCCCTCGGCTCGGCGACAGTGCGGGCGGTCGACAGGGGAGGGTGGACATGGCGGTCATCGGGGACATCGCGGAATCCCATCGCGATCTGACGGAATGGCGGCACGACATCCACGCCCATCCCGAGCTCGGCTTCGAAGAGCGGCGGACATCCGATTTCGTCGCGAAAAAGCTTGCCGAATTTGGTTGCGAAGTATTTCGCGGCATCGGTCGGACCGGTGTCGTCGGCCGGTTGCGCGCCGGCGCTTCGTCGCGCTCGATCGGGTTGCGCGCCGACATGGACTGCCTGCCGATCGAGGAGGCAACCAATCTCCCCTACGCCTCGCGGAATGCCGGCCGCATGCATGCCTGCGGCCATGACGGGCACACGACGATGCTGCTCGGGGCGGCGCGCTATCTCGCCGCGACGCGTCAATTCGACGGCACCGTGCACTTGATCTTTCAGCCCGCCGAGGAAGGTCTTGGCGGCGGCAAGGCGATGGTCGAGGACGGACTTTTCGACCGTTTCCCATGCGACGCGATCTTTGGCATGCACAACCGGCCGGGGCTTGCGGTCGGCAAATTCCAGATCCGCAGCGGGCCGATGATGGCGGGCGGCGCCTATTTCGACATCGCCGTCAGCGGGCGCGGCGCGCATGGCGCACGACCCGAAGCCGGCATCGACCCGGTCGTCACCGCGAGCCACATCGCGATCGCCTTGCAGACGATCGTGTCGCGCAATCTGCGCCCGCTCGATACCGCCGTCCTCAGCGTGACCCAGATTCACGCCGGCGAGGCCTACAACGTCATTCCCGAACGCGCCGCGATCCGCGGCACCGCGCGCTGCTTCAGCCGCGAGACCATGACTTTGATTGAGCACAACATGCGGCGCATCGCGGCGGGCGTGGCCGGCGGCTTTGGCGCGACCGCCGAGCTCGATTTCCGCATCATCTTCCCGCCCCTCGTCAACGACGAGGCCGAGACCCGGTTTGTCGCCGATGTCGCGGCCGATCTGGTCGGCCCCGACAATGTCAACCGCGACGGTAATCTCGTCATGGCGTCGGAGGATTTCTCCTACATGCTCGAACAGCGCCCCGGCGCCTACATCCAGATCGGCAATGGCGACGGCGCCGACGGGAGTGCGGGCATTTGCGAGGTCCACAACCCCGGCTACGATTTCAACGACGCGGCGCTGCCGGTGGGCGCGAGCCTCTTCGCGCGCCTTGCCGAGCGCAAGCTTGCCCTAGAATGATTTTCGCGATCGCCGGACACCCAAGCCGCCCCGAGCGATTTGGATATCCTTACAGCTGCTAACCGAACAAACGAGTCCCGCGCCTTTCTTCGTCGCCCCCGCGAAGTAGCCCGCATTCCAATTAACGTCGGTTCAGCAAAGTTTCTTGTTTCCCGGCGAAGGCCGAGACCCATCCGTCCGCTGCTCCGCATTACCCTGATTCGGCGATTGCTCCAGCATGAAGGGAAACGCGAAGTTTGAGACCGCTGTGGGTCCCGGCTTTCGCCGGGAAGGCGGAATGGGGGTAGGTAGCGAGCGCGGTCAGTCGCAACCCGGTTGGATTACAGGTTCTAGATACCCGTTTGCGTGGGTATGGCGGTGCGGTGGGTGAGTAACGAATGTTAGAAGCACACCGCCCATGCCTCAATCTTGTAGCGATACTGTCATTTAACTCAATTAGTGGTAGGCTCTATCGGTCACACCAATCGCTGCGGGAGGAGCCGGATGGGAAAGCGCTGGGCGAGTGCCGGGTCGGTCGTTCATCTCGCCGAAGCCGGCTACGCGATCTCGCCGGTCGCCGAGAGCGAGCGCGAGCAGAGCTGGCGCCGCCGGGTACGCCCGCAAAGCGACGGCCAGCGCCGGTTGATGGCGGCGATCGCCGACCACCATTTGACGATCGCCCTCGGCCCGGCCGGCACCGGCAAGACCTATCTCGCGGTGAGCGCCGCGGTCGACGCGCTGACCTCGGGTGCGGTCGCGCGCATCGTCTTGACGCGGCCGGCGGTCGAGGCCGGGGAGAGCCTCGGCTATTTGCCGGGCGACGTAAACGCCAAGCTTGCTCCCTATCTGCGGCCGCTCGACGACGCGCTCAGCGAGCGGCTCGGCGGCAAGCGGCTAAAGCAGCTGATCGGCGAGCGCGCGATCGAGATCGCACCCGTCGCCTACATGCGCGGACGAACCTTGAACAACGCCTTTATCGTCATCGACGAGGCGCAAAACTGCACCTACGGCCAGATCAAGATGCTGCTGACCCGGCTCGGCGCCAACGCCCGCATGGTGGTGACCGGCGACCCCGATCAGAGCGACCTGCTCGACGGCCTTTCCGGTCTCGCCGAAATTGCCCGCCGGCTCGACCCGATCGCCGAGGTCGCGGTGGTCCGCCTTGGCGAGGCCGACATCGTCCGCCATCCGCTTGTTGCCGAGATGCTGACGGTGCTCTAAGCCGCGTCTCCGACCCGCAAACGGGTGTTGACGGCGGCGGCGGCGCCGCGCTTATTGCGGCGATGGGCGAGATTGGCCGAGAGGAGCCGCAGCAATGACCGCGCAGCCGTTTCATGGAGTTCTTGTCCCGGTTTTGACGCCGTTTACACCGGGCGGCGAACCCGATGCCGGGCGCTTTCTGTCATTTTGCCGGTGGCTGCTCGGTCAAGGGGCGAACGGGCTTGCGATCTTCGGAACGACGAGCGAAGCCAATTCGATGTCGCTCGGCGAGCGCATGGCGCTGCTCGACCATCTGGTCGAAGGCGGCATCCCGGCCGAAAAGCTGATGCCCGGCGCCGGCGCCTGCGCCATAAGCGACGCCGTGGCGATGGCGCGGCACGCGGTCGACCACGGCTGCGGCGGTGTCTTGATGCTGCCGCCGTTCTATTACAAGCCGGTCAGCGACGACGGCATCTTCGCCTTTGTCTCGGAAGTCATCGACCAGGTTCGTGACCCGGCGCTGCGGGTATATCTGTACCACATCCCGCCGGTCGCGGTTGTCGGCTACTCGCTCGACCTCGTCGGCCGCTTTATCGAGGCTTATCCGCAGACCGTCGTCGGGTTGAAGGACAGCTCCGGCGACTGGGCCAACACCGCGGCGTTGCTCGAACGCTATCCCGGTTTCGCGGTGTTTCCCGGCTCCGAGGTCTTCCTGCTCGACGCGTTGCGCCGCGGCGGCGCCGGCTGCATCACCGCAACCGGCAACGTCAACGTGACCTGGATCGCGAAGCTTTACGCAAATTGGGAGGGGCCGCAGGCCGATGCGCTGCAGGCCGAGGCGACGACGGTGCGCAAGACCATGCAGGCCTATCCGATGGTGCCGGCGTTGAAGCGGGTCGTCGCCCATTTCCACAACGACCCCGGCTGGGCCGCGGTGCGCCCGCCGCTAACGGCGCTCGACAGCGCGCAGTCGGCGGCGCTGATCGCCGACCTCGGCAAGATCGGCTTTTCGCTCGGCGAGCGCGAGCAGCGGGCCGCGGCCGAGTAAGCCCGTAGATTCGATCACCCGATCGGGGAAGAGATTGCTTCGTCGCTCCGCGAAGCAATCGCGTAGACGAGGAGGGATCGAACATGGCGATGGAACAAGGCCGCCGCCCGCAACCCCGAGCGCGAAGCCTTTTACGACGAGATCGGCGCCGGCAACCTGGCGCCGTTATGGGAGCGGCTGCACGGCCTGGTGACGCCGCAACCGGTCACACCGTGCCAGCCAGCGATCTGGCATTACCGCGATGTCCGGCCCCATCTGATGCGGGCGGGCGGGCTGATCAGCGCCGAGGAGGCGACGCGGCGGGTGCTGATCCTCGAAAACCCCGGGCTCAAAGGCCAGACCTCGATCACCCATTCGTTGTTCGCCGGGCTGCAGCTGATACTGCCGGGCGAGGTCGCGCCGGCGCACCGCCATACCCAGTCGGCGCTGCGTTTTATTGTTGAAGGCGACGGCGCCTACACCGCGGTCGACGGCGAGCGCACGACAATGCATCCGGGCGACTTTGTGATTACGCCGTCCTGGACCTGGCACGACCACGGCAACGACACGCAGCAGCCGATGGTGTGGCTCGATGGGCTTGACATCCCGCTGGTGCGGCTGCTCGACGCGAGCTTTGCCGAGCCCGGCGACGCCGCCAGCCAGGCGGTGGCCCGGCCCGAGGGCGACAACGCCGCGCGGTTTGCCAACAATTTGCTGCCGGTCGACTGGCGGCCCGCGGTCAAGACGTCGCCGGTTTTCAATTATCCGTACGACCGGTCGCGCGAGTCGCTCGAAACCTTGAGCCATAACGAACCACCCGACCCGTGCCACGGGCACAAATTGCGCTACGTCAACCCGGCGAGCGGCGACTTTGCGATGCCGACGATCGGCGCCTTTATCCAGCTGCTGCCCGGCGGCTTTGCAACCCGCCCCTACCGCTCGACCGACGGCACGGTCTTTGTCGCGGTCGAAGGCTCGGGCCGGACCAGCGTCGGCGACCAGGTCCTCGACTGGGAGCCGCACGACATTTTTGTCGTGCCGAGCTGGGCCACCGTCAGCCACCAGGCGACTGAGACAGCGGTGCTGTTCAGCTATTCCGACCGCCCGGTCCAGGAAAAGCTCGGCCTGTGGCGCGAGCAGCGCGGCAACGCCTGAGCCCGTCCGTCTCCGCGGCTGGGGGCGCGTCATGGATGTGATCATCGTCGGCGGCGGGATCGGCGGGCTGACCCTCGGGCTGGCGTTGCACCGCGCCGGCATATCGTGCCGTATCTACGAGGCCGCCCCGGCGATCACGCCGGTCGGGGTCGGCATCAACGTGTTGCCGCACGCGACCCGCGAATTCGTCTCGCTCGATCTCGAACCGGCATTGGCGCGGGTCGGGGTCACGACCGCCGAAGCGTGCTTTTTCAACCGCTTTGGCCAGCTGATCCATCGCGAGCCGGCGGGTCGGGCGGCCGGCTACGACTGGCCGCAATTCTCGATTCACCGCGGCGACCTGCAGCAGGTGCTGGCCGACGCGTTTGTCCGCCGCGCCGGCCGGGACCGGCTGCTGACCGGGTGGCGCTGCGTCGGCTTTTCGCAGGATGCGGGCCGCGCCACCGTTCACTTCGAGAATGCGCAGACCGGGGAGCGATTGCCGCCGCAGCATGGTGCGGTCGCGATCGGCTGCGACGGCATCCATTCGGTCATCCGCAAGCAGCTCTTTCCGCACGAGGGCGAACCGCTATACTCCGGCTGCAACATGTGGCGCGGGGTGACGCGCTGGCCGCGGTTTTTGTCGGGCGCCTCGATGGTGCGCGCCGGCTGGCTTGCCACCGGCAAGATGGTGATCTACCCGATCCGCAACGACGTCGACGAGGACGGCCGGCAGCTCGTCAACTGGGTCGCCGAGATCGAGACGCCGCAGCACACCGCGCGCGACTGGAACCGGCGCGGGCGGCTCGCCGATTTTGTCGGCGCGTTCAGGGATTGGCGGTTCGACTGGCTCGATGTCCCGGCAATGATCGGCGCCGCCGAGATGATCCTCGAATTTCCGATGGTCGACCAGGAGCCGTTGCCGCGCTGGAGCTTTGGCCGGGTGAGCCTGCTCGGCGACGCGGCGCATCCGATGGTGCCGCGCGGCTCGAACGGCGCCGGCCAGGCGATCCTCGACGCGCGGGCATTGACCGACAGCCTGCAAACCGGCGGGGGGCCGGTCGCGGCGTTGCGCGCCTATGAGGCAACGCGGCTCGACGCGACCGCGAACGTCGTGCGGACCAACCGCTCGAACCCGCCCGACGCGATCCTGCGCGAGGTTTACCTGCGCACCGGCGACCGGCCGTTCGACGACATCGACAAGGTCATCAGCCGCGACGAGCTGGCGGCGATCTCCGATCGCTACAAACGCGTCGCCGGTTACGATCGCGAAACCCTGGCCCGCTAAGATGAAGGCCGTCGGTGCGGTGTTGACCTTGGCGGCGGCGCTGTTGTCAGCGGTGCTGGCCGGCGGGGCCGCGCAGGCCGCATCGCCGCCGATGGCGGTCGAGGCCGAGCACGGGATGGTGGTCACGTCGCAGCACATCGCCTCCGCGGTCGGGGCCGGCATTCTTGCGGCCGGCGGCAACGCGGTCGACGCCGCGGTCGCGGTCGGTTATGCGCTCGCCGTCGTCGAGCCGTGCTGCGGCAATGTCGGCGGCGGCGGATTTATGACGATCCACCTCGCCGACGGGCGCGACACCTTTATCAATTTTCGCGAGACCGCACCCGCGGCGGCGACCGCCGGGATGTATCTCGATCCGGCCGGCAAGCCGGTCCCCGACCGCAGCCGCCACGGCTATCTCGCCGCCGGCGTGCCGGGCACGGTCATGGGGCTCGACCGCGCTGCCCGCGAATACGGCACGATGCCGCGCGCGGCATTGATGGCGCCGGCGATCTCGCTCGCCCGCGACGGGTTTGTGCTGACCCGCGACGACACCGAACTGCTCGACGTCAAGGCCGACAGCCTCTCCCATGACCCGGCTGCGGCCAGAATCTTTCTGCGCCCGGACGGCAGCCGGTTCGGGCCCGGCGACCGTCTCGTGCAAAAGGACCTTGCCGCGACCCTCGAAGCGATCGCGAAAGACGGACCCGACGCGTTTTATAAAGGGCCGGTCGCAACCGAGGTCGAGCAGGCGAGCCGCGCCGGCGGCGGCATCCTGACCGCGCGCGATTTTGCCGCTTACACCGCGACCGAGGGAGCGCCGCTCGCCTGCACCTATCGCGGCTATGTCCTGATTTCGGCGCCGCCGCCGAGCTCGGGCGGGACGACGATCTGCGAGATATTGAACATCCTCGAGGGCTATGACCTGAAAGGGATCGGGTTTCGCTCGGTGCATTCGGTCGAGCTGATGATTGCGGCGATGGCGCGCGGCTACGCCGACCGCAACGCTTTTCTCGGCGACCCGGCCTTTGTCGCCAACCCGCTCGACCGGCTGTTGTCAAAGGGCTACGCCGCCGGCATCCGCGCCGCGATCAGGGACGGCGGCGCAGCGCCCGCGAGCGCCGTTGCCGGCTCGCATGAGAAAGCCGAGACGACGCATTATTCGGTGGCCGACGGCGCCGGCGACGCGGTCGCCGTAACATATACGATTAACGGCTATTTCGGCGCCCAAGTCGTCGCGCCCGGCACCGGGTTTTTGCTCAACAACGAGATGGACGATTTCACCGCCAAGCCCGGCGCCCCCAACCTTTACGGCCTCGTCCAGGGAGCGACCGACGCGGTCGCACCCGGCAAGCGGCCGCTCTCGTCGATGGCGCCGACCCTGGTCGAGAAAAACGGCCATGTCGCGTTTGTGCTCGGCAGTCCCGGCGGCTCGCGCATCATCACGACGGTGCTGGAAACCATCATGAACATTGCGGATTACGGCATGACCCCGGCGCAGGCGGTGACGGCACCGCGGCTGCACTACCAGGGCGAGCCGAATACTTTGTTTTACGAGCGCGGCGGGCTCCCCGCCGGCACCGTGGCGGCACTTGTCGACAACGGCACGACATTAGCCGCGCAAAAGCCGTGGGGTGCGGTGGAGCTGATCACGGAGCAGAACGACCGCTTCTATGGGGTCAGCGACAGCCGCCGTCCCGGCGGCGCCGCGGTCGGGTATTGAGGCCAGGGCCGGGGCATGCGGTTTTCGGCGCGCGTCGACAATTTTTCGGGGCCGGGCACCGGGGCCTGGAGCATCCAGCAGGAAGCGGCGCTGCTGCGCGACAGCGGTCGCGACGTGATCTTTCTGACGGTCGGCGATCCCGATCAGCCGACGCCGGCGCCGGTCGTCGAGGCGACGATCGCGGCATTGCGCCGCGGCCGCACCGGCTACGCGCCGACATTAGGCTACCCGCAACTGCGCGCGGCGATCGCGGCGCGGTTTGCCGGCCGCGCCGGGCAGCCCTGCACTGCCGAGAATGTGACGGTGACGCCGGGTGCGCAGGGCGGTCTTTATTGCGCGTTGCAATGCCTTGCCGGCCCCGGTGACGAGGTTGTCGTGCCCGAGCCGGTCTACGCGACCTATGCCGGCGTGGTCGCGGCAAGCGGCGCCGAGTTGGTCATGGTGCCGCTGCCGGCGGATCGCGGCTTTCATCCCGATCTCGACAGCATCGCCGGTGCGGTGACGCCGCGCACGCGGGTCGTCTGGATCAACAGCCCGCACAACCCGACCGGCGCCGTCTACACACCGGAGGAGATTGCCGGGATCGCCGAAATCTGCCAAAAGCGCGATTTGTGGCTGGTGTCCGACGAGGTCTATGAAGACTTGGCATTCGCCCGGCCGCATCTGAGCCCGTGGTCGTTGCCGGGCATGGCCGAACGCACGATCGTCGTCTCCAGCCTGTCGAAATCGCATTCGATGCCGGGGTTTCGCCTGGGCTGGGCGATCGGGCCGTCGGCATTGTCGCGGCATCTGTTCACGCTTTTATTGTCAATGACCTATGGCAGCCCGCCTTTTATCCAGGAAGGGGCGCTCGCGGCTTTCGGCAGCACATTGCCCGAGGTCGCGGCGTTGCGCGAAGACTACCGGCGGCGCGCCGCACTGTTGTCTGGCATTCTCGCCGCCGCACCGAATTGCCGGCCGCTTCCGCCCGAAGGCGGCATGTTCGTTTTGCTCGACATCCGCGGCACCGGGATGGCGGCGCGGCAATTCGCGGCGGCCTTACTCGAAAATGAGGATGTGGCGGTGCTGCCTTGCGATGCTTTCGGTCCGAGTGCCGCCGGACACCTGCGCATTTCGTTGACCGAGCCCGACGCGCGCCTCGCCGAAGCCGGGCGCCGCATCGTCCGTTTCGCCCGCAAAATCGGCCGGACATAGCGACCGAATTCCTGGCGTTCGGGTGCTGCGGTTTCTGGCCGGGCAAAGCGGCGGATGAAGTCAGATGTAAACTTGCAGAGAGTTGAAGGGAA
This sequence comes from uncultured Alphaproteobacteria bacterium, assembly GCA_963712825.1. Taxonomy (GTDB): domain Bacteria; phylum Pseudomonadota; class Alphaproteobacteria; order ATCC43930; family CGMCC-115725; genus AP-15. The sequence continues at coordinate 149,378 of CAVQJP010000013.1, read as the reverse complement.
CAGAGAAGATGTTCGAGGGGTTTACGCACATCGAAATCGAAACAACGGGCGCACGCATCAATTTGCACCATGGCGGTGACGGCCCGCCCTTGCTGCTGCTGCACGGCAACCCGCTGACCCATGCTTCCTGGGGCAAAATCGCACCTGATCTGGTCAAGCGCTTTCATGTCGTTGCGGCCGATCTGCGCGGCTACGGCGACAGTGTCGGCCCGGACGACCCCGGCGAGAACAGCATCAACTATTCGTTCCGGGCGATGGCGCAGGACCAGGTCGAGGTCATGGAGAAGCTCGGCTATCGCGAATTTTTTGTGGCCGGGCACGACCGTGGCGCCCGCACAACCGCGCGCATGTGCCTCGACCATCCCGACCGCGTCAAGCGCGCGGCATTGATCGACATCCTCCCCAACCACCACATCTGGACCCACACTTCCAGGGAATGGGCATTGCGCTCGTGGCACTGGGCGTTGATGGCCCAGCCCTACGATTTCCCCGAGCGCATGCTGGCCGGCATTCCGGCGCAGTATTTCATGGAAAAGAAATTGTCGAAGCCGGGGATCGGCCTTGGCTGTTTCGATCCCGAAGCGTTTGCGGAATATGTCCGCTGCTTCAACTGGAAGACGATCAAGGGGTCATGCGCCGATTATCGCGCCTGCGCCACCTGCGACTTCGAGATGGACAAGGCCGATTTCGAGGCCGGGCACAAGATCACCGTCCCGCTGTTGGTGATCTGGGGCGCGCGCAGCCATACCGAGGGCGTCCACGGCGACGTGCTTTCGGTCTGGCAGCGCGGTTACGCGACCGAGGCCGTTGGCGGCGCGCTGCCCTGCGGCCATTACGTGCCCGAGGAAGCGCCCGAGGAGACCTTGAGCTGGCTGCTGCGGCATTTCGCCGGCTGAGCGAGGGGAGCAGACGTACCGCGGTTTAGGGTTCCGGCAGAAACGCGCGCGACAGGACTTCATCGAGGGTAAACGGGCATTCGGCAGGAAACTCGGTCGCGGCAAAGCCGGTTTCTTCTGCGGCGTTTTCCCGGGCCTGGCTGTACGCCTGCGGAAGAGCCGCGGCGAGCACCGGGCGGAGACTTGGGGAATCGTCTATAAGCAGCTCGATCTGGTATCGCTGCTCGCGGATCGTTCCGCTCCAGCTCGTCGACCGAGCCTCGGCCTGATGGCGCCACTTTAAGAGATGCATCAGCAACACAGTGAGCCGGCTCCTGAGTTCGCGCCGATCGCTGCGCCCCATGCTTTCGATCTCCTCGGCGATGTTGCCGGCGTCGATCGCCAACAGTGCGCCTCCACGCAGCAGCCGCGCCTGCTCGACGGTCCAGGCGTAGAAATCTTCTTCGTAGTCCACGGTGTTCCGGGTCATTGGCGAGCTCCAAATGTCCGCTCACAGTTCCGGCAGATATGTAAGCGAGAGCACTTCGTCGAGCGTAAAAGGACGGCTCGGCGGAAACGTGTCGTCGGCCCGACCCCTTAGGGGTTCATCTTAGCACATCCGCCAGGCCGCGAGGCGCATGCTCGGCGCTTGAGAGGCCGGCCAAACCTGGGCAATGTGCGGCTGACGTGGTTTACCAGCGCAGGCCAGGAGGAGTCATGAAAATCGGTTTCGTCGGGCTCGGCATCATGGGACGGCCGATGGCGCTCAATCTCATCAAGGGTGGGCATGAGCTGTTCGTTTATGACAAGTACACAATGCCGCAGGATGTGCCGGCTGCCGGCGCCGCCGTCTGCGACAGCTCAAAGGCGGTTACCGAGCGCTCCGAGATCACGATCGTGATGGTGCCTGATACTCCCGACGTGAAGGCTGCGCTGTTCGATTCCGATGGGGTCGCGGCGGGCCTGACGGCGGGTAAGCTCGTCGTCGATATGAGCTCGATTTCGCCGATTGAGACCAAGCTCTTTGCCGCCGAAATCAACAAGCTCGGCTGCGATTATCTCGATGCGCCGGTGTCGGGCGGCGAAGTCGGCGCCCAGGCCGCCAGTCTGACGATCATGGTTGGCGGACCCGAACGCGCCTTCGCCCGCATGAAGCCGCTGTTCGATCTGATGGGCCAGAACATCACGCTCGTCGGCGGCAATGGCGACGGTCAGACGACTAAAGTCGCCAACCAGATCATCGTGGCGCTGACGATCGAGGCGGTCGGCGAAGCATTGCTGTTCGCGTCGAAAGCCGGCGCCGACCCGGCCAAGGTGCGCCAGGCGCTGATGGGCGGGTTCGCCTCGTCGCGGATTCTCGAGCTCCATGGCGAGCGCATGATCAAGCGCACCTTTGACCCGGGCTTCCGCATCGAATTGCACCAGAAGGACTTGAACCTGGCATTGCAGGGCGCGCGGGCGTTGAGCTTGTCTTTGCCGAACACCGCGACGACCCAGGAATTGTTTAATGCCGCCGCGGCGCTCGGCGGCAAAGGCTGGGACCATTCGGGTCTCGTCCGCGTCCTCGAGCACCTCGCCCATCACCAGGTCGCGAAGGGTTAGCCGACTGATCGTGTTGCCCGCGGTTTGCCCCTCACCCCGGCGCTCTCCCCGCATTGCGGGGCGTGAGAGATTTCTGGCACCACTCGCCTCGGTTTATTTCCTCCCTCGCTCCGTCTGCGGGGCGAGGGGAAGACGCGAACACGATCAGTCCTGTGCGCGGCCTAATACGCGGTCGAGCGCCTTTACGGCGTTGCCGGGGCCGGGTTGTTTGTCGTCGTAGGCGGTCGCGAGATAGTCGTAAAGGCGGGCGACCGCGGCGTAGATGTCGCGCGACGGCGGGTTCTGTTCGAGAAAATCGGAGATTTCCTCCATCTCGGCGACCCAGCGATAAGCCTTCTCATACATGCGCGGGATGCCCTCGCGAAAGCGCGCCAGCATTTCCGGCTGGCTCTCGGTCAATTCGGCGATCAGCGCCGGGCCGCAGCCAAAGCGCGCGGCCCCCAGCAGCATCGCCGACGCGATTGCGGTCGTCCCTTTGGTGATCCCGGCATAGGACATCTTTAGCGCCGAGGCGGCGCCGACCGGGCCGTCGATGACCCGCCAGTCGATCCCCCAGTCGCGCAACACCGCGGTCTGCCCCGCCGTTGGGCCCGAGGCGTAGATCGTCGGGCTGTAGCCCGGCCGCGGCGGCCCGCCGATGATCCCGCCATCGACAAAATCGGCGCCGGTCGGAGCCACGGTCTCGGCGATGCGGAGTGCGGTCTGCGGGCTGACCGCGTTGCAGTCGACATAGACCGGCTTTTTGTCGAGCGCGGTCAATGCCGGAGCCAGACGCCGCGCCAATGGCTCGGCCTCGCCCGGCGGCAGGATCGACAAAAAGAAATCGGCGCCCGACAGCAGCGCGTGCTCGTCGGCGACCGGCTCCATGCCCGCGTTGCGCGCGCGTTCGGCGCTCTTGGCGCTGCGGCCCGACAACAGAGTGCGGATCGTGGCTCCGCTTTCGTGCAATCGGCGTCCGACGCCGGCCCCCATCATGCCCTGAGCGATGATCGCGATGACCGTCATTCCATTGCCTCCAACAAGGATTCGCTGGGGCTCAAGGTATCGGGCGGGGCTGCTCCTGTGAAGGGGCGGGCTGGGCGCCGTCGAGCCAGCCTTGGCGGGCGACCCATTCCTCGGTGCGGCGGCCGATTGCTGCTGGATCGGCCCCGGTGGCGCGCCAGGCTTGGCGCAATGCCGCGATTTCGTCGAGCCGCAATTCCCATTCCGGGCCGACCCGATGCTCCAATACCCGCCGCATCAACGAGGCGAGGCCGGGGCTCTTGCCGTTGGTCGAGATCGCCACCGTCAGGTCGCCGCGGCGGATGACCGCGGCCGAGTGGAAGTCGCTGTGCCGCCGATCGTCCTCGACATTGACCAGCACCCCGGCCGCCTTCGCGACCCGGCCGATGTCACTTGCGATGGGTTCGGGAACGCCGGCGACAAAGACCAGTTGCGCTCGCGCGATTTCGGTCGGCGACGGCAGACGGCGGCGCAGCCGCGCGCCCGCCCTAGCAGCCAGGACGGGTTCCGGATCAGGCGCGAAGATTTCGAGCATCGCGGCGCCGGCCTCGTCGAGCAAGGCGAGGCGGCGGCCCGCCATCGCCCCGTTGCCGACGAGCAGAACCCGGACTTGCCCGAGATCAAGGCTAATCGGCAGCATGGCGGCGAACCCCGTCGCGACGCGCCAGCGCCTGCTGCAATGCGGATAATCCGACGCGGTCGCAGAAATCGCCAAAACCCTCGCCGGTGGCGCGGTCCGCGGCAAAGAGCCCGAATAGCGGGTCGAGCGTCTCGCCGATGCCGTCCAACGCCACTTTGTCGACCAGCGCCGTGTTGAGCCGCGTCCCTTCGAAATCGCCGCCGACAAACAGCGCGTAATAGCCGGGCATGCGTCCGACGATGCCGATGTCGCCGGTATAGGGCCGGGCGCAGCCATTAGGGCATCCGGTGATCCGGATGCTGAGCCGCTCGCGCTCGAGCCCGTGAAGGGCGAGGTGCCGCTGGATGTCGGCGACGATGTCGCCCTGCACCCGCTCGGCCTCGGTCAATGCCAAGCCGCAAGTCGGCAAGGCCGGGCAGGCGAGCGCCCAGCGCTCGGCGGGCAGGATGTCCTCGGCAAGCCGCAAATCGTGCGCGCGCAGGATCCGGGTTATGGCGTCGCGGTCCTCGGGACGGATCTCGGAAAGGATGACGTCCTGGCTCGGCATCAGGATCGGGTCGGCGCTGAAGCGCCCAACGATCTCGCGCAACGCGGTGCGAAGGCGTGCCGCGGCCGTATCGGCGATGCGCCCGTTCGCTACCGGAACGCCGATAAAGAGCTTGCCGTCGCCCTGCTCGTGCCAGCCGAGGTGGTCGGGGACCGACAAGGGCGGCAATGGGCGGCAGGGTTCTAGCCCTTTGCCAAGATATTCGGACAGCCGCTCGCGCGCCCATTCCTCGCCGTGCTCGGCGATCACGTATTTGAGCCGGGCATGGCGGCGGTTGCCGCGGTCGCCATGGTCGCGGTGCAATTTGACGACCGCCGCCGCCGCGTCGAGCAGGTCGTCGGGCATGACAAACGCCACCGGAGTGGCAAGCCGCGGATACGTCTTGGGCATGTTGTGGGTCATGCCGTGCCCGCCGCCGAGCAGGAAGTCATAGCCGGAGAGGCGGCCATCCTCCCACAACGCCACGATCGCGAGGTCGTTGGTCAGCACGTCGATCGTGTTGTCCGCGGGGACCGCGAGCCCGACCTTGAACTTGCGCGGCAGATAGCGCTCGCCATAGAGCGGATCGGCCGGATCGGCCGCCGAAGCAGCTTCGTCCTGCCATTTTTCGCCGTCGACCCAGATCTCGTGATACGCGCCGGTCTGCGGCAACAGGTGGGTCGAGAGCCTCCTCGCATCGGCTTCGAGCCGGTCGTGCACCCGGTCGCGGATCGGCGCCGGCACCGTCGTCACCGTGCGCACGACATCGCCGCAGGCGGCTAACGTCGTCAGCAGCGAGCGGTTGATTTCGGCCATCGCCGCCTTCAGGCCCGATTTGACGACGCCGTGAAACTGGATGCTCTGCCGCGTCGTGACCCGCAGCGTGCCGTCCGCCCAGTTGTCGGCGATTGCGTCGAGCCCGAGATACTGCTCTGCCGTCAAACGCCCGCCGGGGATGCGCACCCGGACCATGAACTGCCACAGCTTGCTTGCGCCGCGCTGCTTCAGCTCGGTCGCGCTGTCGCGGTCATAGCCCTGGTAGATCCCGTGAAATTTGAGCAGCGAATACCCCTCCTTGTCGAACGGGGTCCCAGTGTCCGGCAGGTCGCGCGCGATGTGGCCGCGCAACCGGCGGCTTTGCTGCTTGACCGCCTCGGCTTTGGAAATCGTGTCGACCTGCGCCATGTCGCCCTCGGCTGACCGGCGGCAAAATACCGCCCGAACATGTGCCTCAGGTAATATTGCGCTATAGGGACTGTCAATATGGCTTATTGAACCTTATTATGCTGTGTATAGGCCATGAGAGCAGCTGTTCCGTTCAGAGCCGCTCGTCCAGGTCCCGGTCCCGCGTCCGACCGAAATGAAACAGACGATCCCGGTAATTGGTCGTGGCCTCCGCGCAAGGGGCGGTCCGAGTCGCGGTTTTTACGCCATTCCCAAGCGGGCGGAGGCGAGGCGGGCGCCTTCGGCGAGCGACTTGAATTTGGCCCAGACCACGTCCTCGGCGACGCGGCCCATCCCGGCCGAGGTGTCAAAGCCGCAATCGGTGCCGGCGATCACCCGGTGCGGGTCGCCGACGGCTTGCGCCACCCGCTCGATACGGTCGGCAACGGCTTCGGGATGCTCGACAAAATTGGTCAGGCTGTCGATCACCCCGGCGACCAGGATCTGATCGTCGGCGAGCGGTTGCTTTTCGAACACCTTGTACTCATGCGCGTGGCGGGGATTGGCAAAGGGCAGGAACAACGCGCCCACATGGGCTTGCCGCAGGATCGGCAGGATGTCGGCGAGCGGCACGTCGGAATCATGCGGACCCTCGTAATTGCCCCAGCAGACGTGGAGCCGCACTTTTTCGCGCGGTATGTTCGCCAGGGTCGCGTTGATCGTCGCGACGACGCGCTCGACAAAACCGAGAAAATCGCCGAGCGGCCGGTCCTGGTACGACAAATGCCGTTCGAGCGCCAGATCGGGGCAGTCGAGCTGCAGCAGAAACCCCGCCTCGACGATCGCCTCATATTCCTCGCGCAGGGCGGCGCCGAGATCGTCGAGATAGGCCTGTTCGGTCGGATAATGCTCGTTCTTCATCGCCCCGGCGATGATCCCGGGCGAGGGTGCGGTCAGAAACGGCTCGACAAAATGCGTGCCGGTTTCGGCGAGCGCTGCGCGGAAATCGGCGCATTCGGCCTCGACCGCTTCGCGCCCGAGATAGCGCACGGCACCGATCGCCTTGGGCGGCCCCATGTTGCTGACCGCCTCGCGGCTGGCGAGCTGCTCCTCCATGATCCGGCGGAACACGGGGTAGCGCAGCGCGTCGGCGCGGGTGCGGCGCTGCCACGACCCGCCAAAGCCGCTCATGCGGTGGCGGATGTGCAGGAAAAACCCCTCACGCTGCTGCTCGCCGTTGTTGCCGATGTCGACCCCGGACTGGGCTTGCTTGGCCACCACCCAGCGCAACGCCTCTTTCCCGAGCTTGTCGAGTTCGGCCGGGTCGACCGATTCGCCGCGGGCGCGACGGATGTGCAGACGGGTCAGCTCCGGGGGGCGCGGCAGGCTGCCGGTGTGGGTCGTCAGAATCCGCTCTTCGCTGCGGCGCATGGTCGCTCCTCCCGTGGAAATCCAGGTGTTTGCCCACTCTAGCGCGAAACCGCCGGCGCGACACCCTGCGCGACCGCGAACAACCTGCTTGCCCGAGGCCCGCAAACCTCTTAGGTTCTCGCCATTGTCTCAACAACTGAAAGGAGGTGATCCTGTGTCTAGCCATAAACCGCGGTCGTCCGCTGCCGTGACCAGGATCCCCGCTTCGGTGGAGATCGGCGCCTGACTGAAGGCACGGCTCGCGGCCGCGATCGGCCGCCGGTGTTTGGGTAAGTAGGGAAGGGCCGTCCCACGGGGCGGCCCTTCTTATTTCGATCCTCCCCTCGTCAAAGGCGTTCCCGGCCGGACCAAAGCGCCCGCTTAGTAGATGTGCTGGCCGCCGTTGACCGAGATCTCTGTGCCGGTGACATAGGCGGCGTCGTCGCTGCACAGAAAAAAGATCGTGCCGGCGACGTCGGACGGGATGCCGAGCCGGTTGAGCGGGATGCGCGGCAGCAGCACCGCGGTTTCGGGCGACAGCATTGCGGTTTCGATCTCGCCCGGCGCCACCGCGTTGACCCGCACCCCGAGCCCGGCAAAGTCGGCCGCCATCTCGCGGGTCAGCGCCGACAATGCCGCCTTCGAGGTCGCATAGGCCGAGCCGGCGAACGGGTGAACCTGGTGGCCGGCGATCGAGGTGACGTTGACGATCGCGCCCGCGCCGCGCGCCAGCGCCGGAGCGAAAGCCCGCGACAACATCAGCGGCACAAAGAAATTCAGATGAAACACCCGGTGCCAGTCGTCGAGGTCGCCGTTGAGCGTGCCGAGCCGCTCGCGGGTCGGCGATTTCGGCGACACCCCGGCATTGTTGACGAGCGCATGCAGCGGACCGTCGAGAAAATCCTTGGCCTCGGCGACAAAATGCGCGAGGTCGCCGGGGTCGCCGAGATCGGCGGTGATGTGGTGGGTCCAGTTCGGGTCGCGCTTGCACTCGGCCGGCACCGTGTCGCGCGAGCAGGTGATGATCCGCCAGCCGGCGTCGCTGAAGCGCTGAACCGTCGCATGCCCGATGCCGCGGCTGGCGCCGGTCAGCAGCAGGACCTTGCGCTCGCCGCTCATGGTACCGCCACCCGCCGCGGGAAGCTGGCGCGGGGCTCCTCCACACCTTCCGGATCCTGATGGATCAGGATTTCGGCGTTGGGATAGGCCGAGCGCAGCTTCGCCTCGACCTCGTCGGAAATCTCATGGGCTCGGATCAGGCTCATCGCGCCATCCATTTCGACATGGAGCTGGATAAAAGCGGTCGGTCCCGCCACCCGCGTGCGCAAATCATGCGCCGCCACCACCTCGGGATGCGATTGCGCGATCTCGCGGATTCTCTCGCGCTCGTCGTCGGGCAATTCCTGGTCCATCAGCTGGATCAGGGCGAGCCGCGCCAGCCGCGCCGCCGACCAGATGATCCACACCCCGATTGCGCCGCCGAACAACGGGTCGAGGACTTGTATGCCCAAGAGGCCGCTGAGGACGAGCGCGGCGATGACGCTGCCGTTCAGGATCACGTCGCTGCGGTAATGCAATTCGTCGGCGGTGATCGCGATCGAGCCGGTGCGGCGCACGACATGACGCTGGTACATCACAAGCGCCACCGTCACGACGATCGACAACACCATGGCCGCGATCCCAGCCGGCGGATTGCTGACCGGGGCGGATTGGATCAGCCGCCGCGCCGCTTCGGCGAGCAGCAGCAAGGCGCTGCCGGTGATAAACGCGGATTGTCCGAGCACGGCGAGCGGCTCGGCCTTGCCGTGGCCAAACCGATGCTCGCGGTCGGCCGGCGTCATCGCGTGGCGTACGGCGAGCAGGTTGACGATGGCGGCGGCGCCGTCGAGCAGCGAGTCGATGACGCTCGACAACAGTGCCACCGAGCCGGTGTCGAGCCAGGCCGCGAACTTGACCGCGATCAGCAGTAGGGCGACGGCGACCGAGGCATAGGTCGCGCGCCGGCGCAGGCGGTCCGCCCGCGGGCCGTAAATCAGGGGAACAGCCGTTGCCGTTGCCATTCGCCGCCCTCGCGGACAAACAACCAGCGGTCGTGGAGGCGCGACGGGCGCTCCTGCCAGAACTCGATCCGCCGCGGCACCACCCGAAAACCCGACCAGAAGGGCGGCCGGGGCACCTCGCCTTCGCCGAACTGCCGGGCATATTCCTCGACCCGCTCTTCGAGCACAGCCCGGTTCGGCAACGGCCGCGACTGGTCCGAGGCCCAGGCGCCGATCCGGCTTTCGCGCGCGCGGCTCGCGTAATAGGCATCGGCTTCCGCCGCCGAGACCGGCTCGACCGGTCCCTCGACCCGCACCTGCCGGCGCAGCGACTTCCATAAAAAACAGAGCGCCGCCTGCGGGTTGCAGGCCAATTCGAGCGATTTGCGGCTCTCCAGGTTGGTGTAGAAGACAAAGCCGCGCACGTCGAAGCCCTTGAGCAGCACGGCCCGCGCCGAGGGCACGCCGTTCGCCGCCGCCGTCGCGACGATCATCGCGTTGGCATCGGTCTCGCTCGCCGCAGCCTCGGCAAACCACCGCTCGAACCAGCGCAACGGCTCGGCGTCGGCGATCTCGTCCATGATCCGCTCTCCGCCCCTACTCCGACCCGATTTTTTCCTCGATCGCGGCGGCTGGCCGTTGCCAGCGGCGCGCCTGCGTCGCACCCTCCGCCGGCTCCTTGATCAGCGATGCGATCGTCATCTGCATCGCCGATGTTTCGGCCCGGACGATCCGCCTGATCGCCGGCGCGATCTGCCGCTGCCACGGCGCCGAGGCATGACCGAGCCAGCTGCCGGCGAACGGCAGGTGCAGCGCATCATAGAGGTCGCGCACCGTCGCCGTCTCGGGGTTCCACGCCAGCACCCAGCTTCCGGCCTGTGTGTGGGCGGCAAACCCGGCCGCGGCCAGCGGCTTCATGTGGTCGTCGATGACAGTCGTCGCGACCCCGAGCTCGACGGCGAGCGCTTGCGTCGTCAACGCCGCGCCCGAGCGCTGGGCCCGGGTCAGGGCCGCGAGCAGCGCCAGGCTGAGGCCGAGCCGCACCCCCCCGGCCGAGCCTTTGCCCATGCGTTCGTCGATCCGCCACAGCGGCAACGCGGCCGCCGCTTCGGCCCCCACCAGCACCGCCATCCACGAAATGTACATCCACAACAAAAAGATCGGGATCGCGGCGAGCGCCCCGTAAACCGTCTGATAGTACGACATCGCGCCGATGTAGACGGTAAATCCGATTTTCAGAAGCTCGATCGCCATCGTCGCAATCAGCGCGCCGAAGGCCGCGTCCCGCCAGCGAACCACACAGTTCGGGATCAGCCAGTAGAGCATCGTCAGCGCAACGAATTCGAGCAGCGCCGGTATCGTGCGCGCGATCCCGTGCAACCACCCGCTCTCCAGCCATTGAAAGGCTTCCTGGCTGAACCCGGCGCGGCGCGCGGCGATCTCGAAATAGGTTGACAGCGACAGGCTGAGCCCGATCAGAAGCGGCCCGAAGGTGATCAGGGTCCAGTAGGCGAGGACGCGCTGCCCCCAGGGCCGCGGTGCGGTGACCCGCCAGATCAGGTTAAGCTGGTCCTCGACCGTCGCCAGCAGCAGGACGCCGGTGGCGGCGATGCCGATGACGCCGAGTGCGGTCGTCTGCGCCGCCGAATTGGCAAAAGCGCGAAACCACCACCCCGCCTGCTCGCCGATCGACGGCACAAAATATTTGAAGACCAGCGCCAGGATCTGGTCGTGCAGCTGGCTGAAGATCGGGAACACCGACAGCGAGCCGAGTGCGATCGCCGCGAGCGGGACGAGCGACACCAGCGCCGCATAGCTCAGCGCCCCGGAGGCCGCAAAGCAGCCGTCGGCGTTGAACCGGCGTAACGAATAGAGCGCGAAGGCCCCCGCGGTCGCCGCGGTGCCGCGCAGCCTGCCGCCGCGTCCGCCCTTCCGGCGCTCATTCACTTCAGTCAACATACGTAGTCAACATCCGTCTTGGACAACATTCCGGGACCCTCGCAGGCTCGGATCCGATAAACACGGTGCCGTCGGTCAATTATCCGCGGGTCCCCGGCATGGCGCCAGCCCCATTCCGGAGGGCCCAGCCATTGGCCCCCTCCGCCGCCTGTGTATAGGATGCGCTGCAGACCGAGAAACGGGGATGACCATGCCGCTGATGGCGGGCAAGCGCGGGTTGATAATGGGTGTCGCCAACGAGCGTTCGATCGCCTGGGGCATCGCCAAGGCCCTCTCCGGTCAGGGCGCGGCCCTCGCCTTCACCTATCAGGGCGAGGCGCTCGGCAAGCGGGTGCGGCCCTTGGCGCAGAGTCTCGACAGCGATTTTGTCGTCGAGGCGGACGTCGCCGCCGAGGAAAGTCTCGACGCGCTGTTTGCGGCGCTGGCGCAGCGCTGGGGCCGCCTGGATTTCGTGGTTCATGCGATCGCCTTTTCCGACAAGGACGAGCTGAAGGGCAAATACCTGCAGACGAGCCGGGCCAACTTTCTGCGCACCCTCGAAATTTCGTGCTACTCGTTCACCGACATCTGCCGCCGCGCCGCAGCGCTGATGACCGAGGGCGGCAGCCTGTTGACCCTGACTTATTCGGGCGCGGAACGAGTGATGCCGCATTACAACGTGATGGGCGTCGCCAAGGCGGCGCTGGAGGCGAGCGTGCGCTACCTCGCGGTCGACCTCGGCGCCGACGACATTCGGGTCAACGCGATTTCGGCGGGACCGATCAAGACCTTGGCGGCGTCCGGGATCGGCGACTTTCGGTACATCCTGAAATGGAACCAGCTGAACTCGCCGCTGAAGCGCAACGTCACGATCGAGGATGTCGGCGGCGCCGGGCTTTACCTGCTGAGCGACCTGTCGGCCGGGGTCACCGGCGAGGTTCACCACGTCGACTGCGGCTATCACGTCGTCGGCATGAAGGCGGTCGACGCCCCCGACATCTCGGTCGTGTGACATGCGCCAAAGTCTAACCAGGCGAGACGCAAACCTCCCCCTCTCCGCCCCTTGGGGGGGAGAGGGGCCAGTTCCGCGGCGCTGACGAGATGGCTGGCAATTCGTTCGGGACGCTGTTCCGCTTTACCACCTGGGGCGAAAGCCACGGGCCGGCGATCGGCGTCGTCGTCGACGGGGTGCCGCCGCGGCTGCCGCTCGCCGAGCCCGACATCCAGCGCTGGCTCGACAAGCGCAAGCCCGGCCAGTCGCGGTTTACGACCCAGCGGCGCGAGGAGGACCTCGTCCGCATCCTGAGCGGCGTGTTCGAGGGCGTGACGACCGGCACCCCGATCCAGCTGTTGATCGAAAACACCGACCAGCGCTCCAAGGATTACCGCAACATCGCCGACCGGTTCCGCCCCGGCCACGCCGACTACACCTATTGGAAAAAATACGGGGTGCGCGACTATCGCGGCGGGGGTCGCGCCTCGGCGCGCGAGACTGCGTCGCGGGTCGCGGCGGGTGCGGTGGCGCGCCGGATTCTCGGCCCCGAGGTGACGATCCGCGGCGCGCTCGTGCAGGTCGGGCCGCACCCGATCGACCGCGCCCAATGGGATTGGCGAGCGGTCGAGGAGAACCCGTTCTGGTGCCCGGACGCGGCGACGGCGCGGCACTGGGCGGATTATCTCGACGGCGTGCGCAAGGCCGGGTCCTCGGCCGGTGCGGTCATTGAAATCGTTGCGTCAGGCGTGCCGGCCGGATTGGGGGAGCCGATCTACGACAAGCTCGACGGCGATCTTGCCCGCGCGCTGATGACGGTCAACGCAGTCAAGGGCGTCGAGATCGGCGCCGGCTTTGGCGCCGCGGCGCTGAAGGGCGAGGAAAATGCCGACGAGATGCGCATGGCCGACGGCAAAGTCGTCTTTTTGTCGAACAACGCCGGCGGCATCCTCGGCGGCATCTCGACCGGGCAGGACATCGTCGTCCGTTTTGCGGTCAAGCCGACAAGCTCGATCCTGACCCCGATGCGCAGCGTCGACGTCGACGGCAACGAAGTCGAGATCGCAACCCGCGGCCGCCACGATCCCTGTGTCGGCATTCGCGCCGTGCCAGTCGGCGAGGCCATGGTCGCCTGTGTGCTCGCCGACCACCTGTTGCGCCAGCGCGCGCTGACGCACGACAACTGAGCGATGCGCCGCTTGCTGGTCGGCTTTTTGGCGACGATCGGGGTTATCGCTATCCTGTTCGTCGTCTTTGTGGCGGTTGCGGCGTTCCGGTTGCGGCCGAGCCTGCCCTCGCTCCCCGACAACGTCATTCTTTCGGCTGACCTGACCCAAGGGCTCGCCGAAGGACCCGGCGAGAAAGGCTGGCGGCGGCTGGTCCTCGGCGCCAAGCCGAGCCTGCGTGACTTTCTCGACGCGCTCGAGGCCGGCGGCAACGACCCGCGGGTCAAGGGCATTCTCGCCCGCGTCGGCGACGACGAAATCGGCTTGGCCGAAACGCAACAAGTGCGCGACGCGATCGCCGCCTTCCGCGCCAAAGGCAAGTTTGCGATCGCCTTTGCCGACAGCTTCGGCGAGTTCGGCGCCGGCACCCGCCCCTATTACCTGGCGACCGCGTTCGGCCAAATTTGGCTGCAGCCGATGGGGAGCCTCGGTCTGACTGGGCTTTATGCCGAGACGGTCTTTTTCAAGGGCGCGCTCGACCTGCTCGGGATCGCCCCCGAATTCGACCACCGCGGCCAATTCAAGACCGCCGCCAACGTTCTGACCGAAACCAGGATGACCCCGCCGCAGCGCGAAGAGGTCGAAGACCTGTTGCACTCGATTTCGGGGCAGGTGGTGAACGGCATTGCTGAGGCGCGGAAATTACCGCCCGAGGCGATCATGACGGCGATCGACGAGGCGCCGCTGCTCCCCGACGAGGCGTTCAAGGCAAAGCTCGTCGACCGGCTCGGCTACCGCGACGAGGCGATCGGCGCCGCCCACCGGCGCGCCGGCTCGGATGCCGAGATCGTCGATCTGACAACCTATCTCGACGGCGCCGGACGGCCGTATCGCAAGGGCGAGCGGATCGCGGTGATCTATGGCTCGGGACTGATCGTGCGCGGCAGCGGGACGGCGAGCCCATTGGCGGGTCCTGACGAGATGGCGGCGAACGAGATGACCCGCGCCTTTCGCGACGCGGTGCGCGACCCCAAGGTGCGCGCGATCCTGTTCCGCATCGACAGCCCCGGCGGGTCGGTCGTTGCCTCCGAGACGATCTGGCATGACGTCGTCTTTGCCCGCGAGCGCGGCAAGCCGGTGATCGTGTCGATGGGCGACGTCGCCGGGTCGGGCGGCTATTATGTCGCCGCCCCGGCCGACAAGATCGTCGCCGAGCCGGCGACATTGACCGGGTCGATCGGCGTCTTGGCCGGCAAGCTCGTCGTCGCCGACCTGATGAAAAAGATCGGGGTGTCGACTGACGCGGCGCAGTTCGGCGCCAATGCGGCGATGTTCAGCGCCGCCTCCGATTTTTCGCCGGCCGGCCAGGCGCGCCTGCAGGCGTTTCTCGACGCCACCTATCGCGGGTTCAAGGACCATGTCGCCACCGGCCGCCACATGAGCGCGGACGCGGTCGAGGCGGTCGCCCAGGGCCGGGTGTGGTCGGGCGAGGAAGCCAAGGCCAAGGGCCTGGTCGATGCCCTCGGGGGCTACGAAGTCGCGCTGCAGCTTGCCAAGAAGGCAGCCCACATCCCCGCCGACGCGCCGGTCCAGCTGACCGTCTTCCCGCGCGAGGAGGGGGTCGTGCAGTTTCTCTACGACCGTTTGACAGGCAGCGAGGGCGAGGACAACAACATCGGTGTCACGGCACTCGGCCGCGCCGTCGAGATCGCGCAGCCACTGCTGCAACGGATCGAAGCAGTGCTCGACGGCAACGGCATGCTGGTCATGCCGCTGTTCGGCCAGCCCCGTTAGTGCTCAGATGCATCGGGATAATTCAGTTTCAGCCTGATCGTCTGTCTGGGTCCGAACACCAGAGTCTGCATCGACCCCGCCCGCCCTTGACCCCAACCCCGCCCGCCCCGCCTGGGAACATAACCGCGTAACCGGCGGTTAGCGAATTGCCGGCAGATTACGGAGCACGACTTGCGCTTCGTCATCGGCGCAAAGGATTTGGGGGCGGCGAGGCACGGCGAAATGCTCGGAACGGTCATCTTTCGCCTTGTCGATGTCTGTACCCGCCGCGCTTGGTGGGTTCTTGTCATCGCCACGCTGACGACCGGGTTCTGCGGCGTCTACGCGGTGCGTAATTTTGCGGTCAACACCGACACCAAGGCGCTCTTTCCACCAAACCTGCCTTGGGCGCAGCGCGCCTTTCAGTACATGCGCGCCTTCCCCGAGCCTGGGATCGTCGTCGTCGTCCAGGCCCCCACCCCGGAAGGGGTCGACCAGGCGGCATCCGCGCTCCGCGCGGCGCTGGCGCAGCGCAAGGATGTGATCCGCAGCGTCAGCGAGCCGCAGGGCGGCACCTTCTTTGCGCATAATGGGCTGCTTTACCTGCCGACCGGCGAGGTCGCGCGGGTGACTGGCGGGCTGACCCAGGCCGCGCCGCTGTTGGCCACGCTCGCCGCCGACCCGAGCCTGCGCGGCTCGCTCGACGCGCTCGCGGACGCGCTCGCCGGCGTGCATGCCGGAATGCTGCCGCTCGACGAGCTGACCCGGCCGCTCGACATGGCGGCGCAGACGGCGCAAGCAGCACTCGCCGGCCGGCCCGCCGACTTTTCCTGGCAGGTGTTGGCAAGCGGTCATGCCGCCCAGCCGGACGAGCTTCGCCGCTTTATCGAGGTCGAGCCGGTGCTCGACTACCATGCGCTCGAACCCGGTCGGGCGGCGACCGACGCAATCGCGCAAACCGCGCGCGAATTGCAGCTCGGCCCCAAATACCAGGCAGGCATCGAGCAGACCGGGCTGGTGCCGATCAACGATGACGGGTTTGCCGGTCTGACCAAGCATGGCGGGCTCAACGCGGCTTTATCGCTGTCGGCGGTCGGCCTGATCTTGTGGCTGGCGCTGCGCTCGGGTCGCATCATTTTTGCGGTTGTCGTCAGCATCTCCGCCGGGCTTGCGGCTTCCGTCGCCCTTGGCTTGTTCTTGGTCGGCGCGCTGAATTTGATATCGGTCGCATTTCTGGTGCTGTTTATCGGGCTCGGCATCGATTTCGGCATCCAGTTCAGTGTGCGCTATCGCGCCGAACGGCATGAGCTGGGGAATTTGCGCAGCGCGCTGCGCAGCGCCGCACGCAAGGCGGGACCGCCCCTGGCGCTCGCTGCGGCGGCAACCGCTGTCGGCTTTGGGTCCTTTGTGCCGACCGACTATCGCGGGCTTTCCGAGCTCGGCGAGATCGCCGGTGCCGGAATGGTGATCGCCTTTATCGCCAGCATCACCTTGCTGCCGGCGCTGTTGGCGCTGCTGAAGCCGCCTCCCGAGCGGTGTGCGATGGGGTTTGAGGGTCTGGCGCCGGTCGACCGCGTTTTGGCGCGGCATCGGACCGCGATCGTCGCCGGCACCCTTGCCGTCGTCGTCGGCGCGTCGCCGCTGCTGCTGTTTCTGCGCTTCGACTTCAACCCGTTGCATTTGCGCGACGCCAAGCAGCCCTCAGTCGCAACCTTCCTGCAATTGCGCAAAGATCCACAGATCGGGGCGAACGCAATCGAGGCGATGACCCCGAACCTCGACGCGGCAAACGCGCTGGCGCGGCGGTTGGCGGCGTTGCCGCAGGTCTCGCGGGCAACGACGCTCGCCAGCCTCATCCCCGTCGACCAGGACCGCAAGCTTGAGCTGATCCATAAAGCCGCGGCAGCGATCGATCCCTCTCTCAACCCGCAGCAGGTCGAACCGGCGCCGAACGACCGGCAGGTTGTCGAGGCGCTGACCTCGACCGCCAAGACGCTGACCGGTGTCGCTGCCGGCAAAGCGGGATCGGGTGCGCAGGCGGCCAGGCGCCTTTCCGGGCTGCTCGCGAAATTGGCGCAAGCCGATCCCGCCGCGCGCCGGCGCGCCGAAATCGCCGTCGCCCAGCCGCTGCGCGTCTCGCTCGACCGGTTGCGGCAGGCGCTGAACCCCGCCCGCGTGACAAACGACACGATCCCGTCCGACTTGAAACGGCAATGGGTAACCCCGGACGGCGCCGCGCGGGTTCAGGTGCTGCCCAAGGGCGATCCGGACAACACCGCGGTGTTGCGCCGGTTCGTGGCCTCGGTGCTGGCGGTGACGCCGAACGCCACCGGTCCGGCGGTGCTGCTGTTCGAGGCCGGGAACACCGTCGTCCGCGCGTTTTTCGAAGCCGGATTGTTCGCGATCTGCGGAATTGTCGTGCTGCTGACGGTCACCCTGCGCCGGGTTCGGGACGTGCTCTTGACCCTGATCCCGTTGCTGGTCGCCGGGGTGGTCACGTTGGAGCTTGCCGTCCTCTTCGGCCTCAGCCTCAATTTTGCCAATATAATTGCCCTGCCGCTGCTGCTCGGGGTGGGCGTCGCGTTCAAAATCTACTATGTTCTCGCGTGGCGCAGCGGCAGGACGGCGCTGGTGCAGTCGACCCTGACCCGCGCGGTGATCTTCAGCGCGATGACGACGGCAACCGCGTTTGGCAGCCTATGGATGTCGAGCGACCCCGGCACCTCCAGCATGGGCGAGCTGATGGCGCTCGCCCTGGTGTGCACGATGGCGGCAGCGGTGTTGTTCCAGCCGGCGCTGATGGGGCCGCCGCGCCGCCGGACCGACCTCCGCGAACCCGACTGGATCGGCGTCAGCGAGCCGCGCCGCGCGCCGATCACGGTCGTGCGCGAGCCGGTGCTGGCGAGCGGGGCGACATCGGCCAATCGTTCCGCCGACCGCCGTGAACAGCCCGCCGAGCAAGAATTCGAACGGTGAGCAACACGGCGGCCTCGGGTTCGCGGCAGTCGCGGACAAGCCTCGCAATCGACAATCTGCGCGCCTATGTGATCCTGCTGGTTCTGGCGTTCCACTCGTCGCTGGCCTACCTGAATTTTCTGCCGCCACATGCCTTTGCATTTGATAAGCCGCCTTTTATGTGGCGGGCGTTTCCGATCGTCGACAGTCATCGCTGGCTCGGCCTCGACCTGTTCTGCGCCTGGCAGAATGTATTCTTGATGACATTGTTCTTTTTTCTGTCAGGATTGTTCTTGTGGCCGAGCCTCAAGCGCAAGGGCGTTCCCGCCTTTGTCGCCGACCGCTTCCGCCGGCTGGGACTGCCGTTTGTGCTGGTCGTCGCATTGCTGATGCCGATCGCTCAGTATCCGACTTTTTTGCAGAGCGCCGCACTGCCAGGGGTCGAACCCTATCTGCGGCACTTTCTGGCGTTGCCGTTCTGGCCGAGCGGGCCGGTGTGGTTTTTGTGGCTGCTGCTGAGCGCCGACTTGATCGCCGCCGGTCTGCACCTGACGACACCGGGCTGGGGCGAATGGCTGGCCCGCCTGTCGCGCGCGTCCAGCAACCGCCCACTAAAATATTTCGCGGCGCTGTTCGCTATTTCCGCGGTCGCCTATCTGCCGTTGGCGCTCGCCTTCACGCCCGAGGCATGGGGGCAGTTCGGCCCGTTTTCATTTCAGCTCAGCCGCCCATTGCATTATGCGGTCTATTTCTTTGCCGGCGCCGGTCTCGGCGCCTGCGGGATCGAGCGCGGCCTGTTTACAGCGGACGGCGCATTGGCCAGCCATTGGCGCCTTTGGCTGGGGCTGGCGCTCGGATCCTTTGTGCTGTGGCTCGCGATGACCGCGCTCGTCGTTAAAACCGCGGGCGCCGCGTCGATCGGGCTGCAGACCGCCGACGATTTGAGCTTTCTGCTTGCCTGCCTGTGCAATTGCTTTGGCGTCTTGGCGTTGGCGCTGCGCTTTGCCGCGCGCCGGCGGCCCTGGCTCGACGCGTTGACGCTCGATGCTTACGGGATGTACCTCGTTCACTATGGTTTTGTGATCTGGCTGCAATACGCGCTGCTAGCTGCGGTGCTGCCGGCGATCGTCAAGGCCGCGACGGTTTTCGCCGGCACGGTCGCATTGAGCTGGGGAACAACCGCCGCCTTTCGCCGCCTCCCCGGCATTGCCGCGATCATTCGCGGCGGCCACCCGGTCGTGGCTCGCCCGTCGTGACCGCGATCCGCTCGCGCACAAACGCGCCGATACGGGCGATCGCGCGCCGCGCCTCCGGCATCACCGAAGCGAACAGGTGCCACACATGCGGCATGCGCGGCCACACCTCGAGCGTCACCTCGCATCCCGCGGCGCGCAGGCGGTCGGCCATGCGGGTCGCGTCGTCGCGCAACACCTCGTCGCCGCCAACCTGGAGCAGCGCCGGCGGCAGCCCAGTCGGGTCGCCATAGAGCGGGGAGGCGTAGGGATGCCGCGGGTCGGCGCCGGCGAGATAATATTCGGCAATCGGCGGGATTCCGTTGGCGTCGAGAAACGGGTCGGCAACCGCGTTCCCGGCCAACGACGCCCCGGTCAGCGCCAGATCGGTCCACGGCGACAGCGCCACCA
The DNA here is from genome assembly GCA_963712825.1 of uncultured Alphaproteobacteria bacterium. Classification (GTDB taxonomy): domain Bacteria; phylum Pseudomonadota; class Alphaproteobacteria; order ATCC43930; family CGMCC-115725; genus AP-15. Next base: position 129,654 of record CAVQJP010000013.1, on the reverse strand, counting down.
CCGCCGCCGGCAGGGGCAGCCGGGCTTCGTCGCGGCAGCGCAGCAGCAGCGCAAAGGCGAGCCCGCCGCCCGCCGAATCGCCGACCACCACCAGCCGCCGCGGGTCCGCACCCCCCGCCAATATCCATTCATAGGCGGTCATGGCGTCGTCGACCGCCGCCGGAAACGGATGCTCCGGCGCCAGCCGGTAGTCGACCGCGAGCAGCCGCGCCGCCGCCGCGCGCGCCAGCCGCCATGTCAGGTTGCGATAGAGCGACGGCGAGCCGATCACATACCCGCCGCCGTGCAGATAGAGGATATTCACACCCGCCTGCGCGACTGGTGCCGCAACCCATTCCGCCGCAACCCCGCCGGCGTCGACCGCGACCCGCTCGATCCCCGGCGGCGGGTCGCGAACCCACCGGTCGGCCGCCGCCGCGCGCCGCCGCCGTTCGGCAAGGCTCGCCGCGGGACCCGGCTTGCCCTTCAACAGGCAACGCGTCCCCAACCGCAACATTTCCGCCCGCACGCTCATTCCTGCCTCAGCCCAAAATTTTACCTGTTGCCGCGGCGCGCATTTCGCCGGCGACCCGAACCCTTACCCTCAACGCATTTCCGGGCAGATAAGCAAGCGGCATGTCTTCGACATCCACCGTTTCGACGGTTTCAGCGTCGGCGCCGGCGGCAATCGCGCGCTGGCGGGCCTGCGCCTCGGCCGCAGCGATCGCCTCGCCGCGCCCCAGCCCACGATAGATCTGGTCGGTCTCGCCGCTGACTTGCGCGATCGCCGCACCGACCGCGTTGGCATGTTCGCCATGCGCCGGGCGGATCACCCGCGACACCCCGGCGAGCCGGTCCGACACCAAAAAGGCACCACCGCCGACCGCGATCAGCGGCAGGTCGCCGGCCTCGGTCTTCATCCGCTCGACCGCGTCCTCGATCCGCTCGCGCGCCGCCGCCAGCACCGCCTGCGCCAAATCGCGCGGCAGATGCGCGACCCGGACGGGGTCGCCGATTTCGACAATCCCGGCGGCGACCGCGGCATCGGTCGCGGTCATCGTGGCGCCGCCAAAAACCAGCGCCTCGTGCGTCAGCCGGTAGCCGACGCTCTTCGGCCCGACCGTCAGCGGTTCGCCGGCAATCACGCTGCCGCCGCCGAGCCCGACCGACAGCAGATCCGGCATGCGGAAGAGGGTGCGCACCCCACCGATCTCGACCACCGAATTCGCCTCGCGAGGAAACCCGCGGCGCAATTGGCCGATATCGGTCGAGGTGCCGCCGACATCGACCACCATCGCATCCGCCAGCCCCGACAGAAACGCCGCCCCGCGCATCGAATTGGTCGGCCCTGATGCAAAGGTCACGACCGGCAACGCCGTCGCGGCGTCGGCCGCCAACACCGTGCCGTCGTTCTGCGTCAGAAAGAGCGGTGCCGCGATCCCGCTCGCCGCGATCGCGCGGGTAAACCCGGCGACCGTTTTCCGCGCCAGCTCGACCAATGCCGCATTCAGCAAGGCGGCGTTCTCGCGCTCCAAAAGACCGATGCGGCCGAGATCGCGCGACAGGGTGACGGCGGCCTCGGGGCATTCCGCGGCGAGGATTTCGCGCGCCCGCTCCTCACAAGCCGGATCGACCGGCGAGAATACCGCCGCCACCGCGACCGACCGGATGCCGCTCTCCCGGATGCGCCGCGCCGCGCGCCGCATGCCGTCCTCGTCGAACGGCACGATCGGGCGGCCGTCGTAATCATGGCCGCCCGCGAGCATGAACACCTCGCCGTACACGATCTCGGCGAGGTCGGCGGGCCAGTCGCAGAACGGCGGCAAGGAGGCGGCGGCCGGCAGTCCGATCCGCACTGCGGCGACACGGCAGAGCCCCTGGCGCTGCACCACCGCATTGACGAAATGCGTCGTCCCGATCACCACCCCGTCGATCTCGCCGCGCGCAACCTCGGGATGCCCCGACAACTCGCTGAGTGCCTTGACGATGCCGCCCGTCACATCCTCGGTCGTCGCGGTCTTGACCGCATGCACAACGGCACCGCCTGTGAGCAGCACCGCATCGGTATTCGTCCCCCCGACATCAATCCCGATGCGTCGCATATTTCGATCTCGCGTTATTGACGGCTGATTGACACAGCGCGGTTTAGATAGGGGCGACTCCAATACCCGAGTCGGAGGCCAAAATTGATCGATATGCCCCCATGGAGTGAAGACGAGAAACGTCAGCTTAGGGAGCTTTTCAACCGATGGGCGGCACACCATGCGGCTCGTGGGTTAATTTCTTAATTTCCACACTCATCACCAAGCTCCGAGGCAATTCCGATGGTGTCGATGATACGCGGTTGCACGCAGGGCGGGGTTCGACCGAAGAATGGCTCGGGGGCTGCTCCATCGCGGTAGACTAATGAGCCCAGCGCGTGTCCCTAGTCACTGACGCATTCTGAAGATTCACTTGGTGACCGCAGACCAATGGCCACACCAAAATCCGACCACACCGGCGAAGACCGGTGCCCATGGTGGAAATGGGTCCCGGCTTCCGCCGCGAAGGCAAAAAAAGCGGCGCCAGTTTAAATCATTCGAATGCATCTGAGCACTAGATTGCCGTGCCCTCCCTTTAAGCGGAACCGACATCGCCGAGATAAAGCGGTCTAATATTCTCAACTTTCGGGCTGTGGCGTCCGTGCGCATTCCCGTCTATTTGCCATCCGAGTGTCTGACCCAAAATGAAACGAACGATGGTAACAGCTTACCGTCGCCCCCGCGAAAGCGGGGTCCAGAGCTTGCCCCCTGTTCGAGCCAGGGGCAGGCTCTGGCCTGGAACAGGGGGCGAGCGCCTCAAGCTTTGCTCCTGGGTTCCCGCTTTCGCGGGAATGACGGCCAACTGTCTCACCCATACGGAATTCTTTTCGGCTCATACTCTGGATCGAACACCGAGCGGAAGTCGAGGTCGTAGCCGAAGGCGCGCGGGCCGACGTGGTCGAGGCCTTTCGGGGTCAGGAACACCGGCGGGGCGGGAAGCACAACGACCGTGACCCGGCGGCCGTAGCGGATCGTCTCGGTGCCGCAGGCCTCGCCCGAGACCGTGTCGAGCACGCAGATCAGGTCGGGCGACATCGCCAGCGGCGCGCCGTCGCGCCAGGCCACGACCCACTCGTTCTGAAACGCGATTTCGAGCCGGGCGCCGCGATCCTCGTCGAGGCCCTCGATCGCCGCGCGACCGTGCAGAAAGCCCTCGGTCGTGCGCCGGTCGACATCGACGACCTTGCCGCAAAACAACAGCTTGCCCTGCGCCTCATCGAGGATCGCGGCGACCGGGTCGTCGTGGCGGCGCTGCGCCTCGCGCACCCGGCGGCCGATGCCGATCGCCTTCGACACCGTGAAATGGATGCCCCATTCCTTGACCTCCGCACCGGTGCGCGGGGCTTTGCAGGTCGATGCGATCGAGCCCATCTCGACGCAGATTTTGCGGCTCGCGCGCTCCATCCATTTCCAGTCCGGGACCTTGGTTACGACCGCCTCGACGCCGCGCGGGTCATAGAGCACGCAGGGGTAGGGCCGCAGTTCTCCGACCGCGACGCTGGTCATCTGCGCCTCGGGATAGGCGCGGCCCATCGTGTCGGCGTCGATAACCGGCAGTCCCAGATGTGCCGCCGCCATCAATGGCTGGATTCCATTGCCGCCGCCGATTTCGAGCGACATGACGGCGCGGAATTTGGCCCCGAGCAAATCCTGCTGGATCTCGACCGCGCGGGCGATATTGCGGCTGTCGGCGAGCCGCTCCTGGCCGACCAGCGGCGCCCCCATGTTCGAGACCACCGCCACCCAATCCTCGTCGGCGAGATCGAGCGGCGAGATCAGCTCGACGCGACGCCCTTCGCCGTAGAGCCGGCGCATGTTCAACAACCCCAGATACGGGCTGCCGCCGCCGCCGGTGCCGAGGATCCAGGCTCCGACCGCCAGCGATTCGATGTCGTCGAGGGTGATTTCCTGCGCGGAATTTGTCATTAGAGGAGCGAGCGCCCAAGCAATCGCGACCAGCCGTATGCCGGCCGCGCGAGCTTGCTCGGCTGCGCTCGCAATAACAACGGATTGTCGTCGGGAGTAGTTGCATGCCGCTGTCGGGAGTGCGCGTTGTCGATCTGACCCGAATTCTGGCGGGGCCGTTCTGCTCGATGCTGCTCGCCGACATGGGGGCGGAGGTGGTCAAGATCGAAACCCCCGGTGTCGGCGACCCGGTGCGCCGCCAGGGGGCGATCCGCGACGGGCTCAGCTGGTATTTCGCCGCCTTCAACCGCAACAAGCGCTCGCTGACCCTGAACCTGCGCCACCCCGATGGCCGCGCGGTGCTGGAAAAGCTGATCGCGCAAAGCGACGTGCTGGTCGAGAATTTCCGGCCCGGCGTGATGGCGGCGATCGGGTTTGACGAGGCGCGGCTGAAGGCGCTGAACCCCGCCCTCGTCTGCTGCAGCCTGAGCGGCTTTGGGTCGAGCGGGCCCTATCGCGACCGGCCGTCTTTCGATTTTGTCGCCCAGGCGATGAGCGGGTTTATGAGCGTGACCGGCGCGCCGGACGGGGCGCCGATGCGCGCGGGGCCGCCGATCGCCGATCTCGTCGCCGGTCTTCAGGGTGCCCTCGGCATCTGCGCGGCACTGGTCAGGCGCGGCCGCACCGGCAAGGGCGAGACCGTCGGCGCCAGCCTCAACAACGGCATGATCAGCATGCTGGGGTTTCTCGCGGCGAATTATTTCGCGACCGGCGAGGCGCCTGACCGCAGCGGCAACGACCACGCGATCGTCTCGCCCTACGGCATGTTCCGCACCAAGGACGGCGAGATCGCGATCGCCCCCTCGCAGGAGCAATCCTATCAGCGGCTGGTCGATGCGCTCGACGCCCCCGAATTGCGCGACGACCCCGCCTTTCGCACCAACGATCTGCGGGTCAAGAACCGGCGTGCGATGAATGCCGCGATCGAGGCTCGGCTCGCGCGCGGCACCAGCGATTACTGGATCGAGAAGCTCAACGCGGCCGGGGTGCCCTGCGAGCGGGTCAAGAGTTTGCCCGAAGTGTTCGCCGACCCGCAGACCCTCGACCAGGAGATGGTCATCAGCGCCGACCACCCTCGTCATGGCGAGGTCAGGATGCTGGGCTTTCCGATCAAATTCGCCGAGGCGCCGTGCCGGCTGCGCCGCCCCGCCCCGGATCTCGGCGCCGACACCGACGCCGTCCTCGGGGAACTCGGCTATGCGGCCGACGAGGTCGCCCGGCTGCACGACACCGGGGCGGTTTGAGCCGCCGACAAAAAGGCGAATTCGCCGTGGCTGGCCGGGGTAAGCAGCCGCTCTTGGCCTTCAGGCGGCGCTCAAGGGAACCACTGTCATGCCTGCGGCGCCGTAAGTGTCTGACTCGAAACGAAACGAACGATGGTAACAGCTTACCGTCGCCCCCGCGAAAGCGGGGGTCCAGAGCTTGCCCCTGGCCTGAACAGGGGGCGAGCGCCTCAACCTTTGCCCCGGGGTTCCCGCTTTCGCGGGAATGACGGCCAACTGTCTGACATACGGAATTCTTTGGGTCATACTCTAAGACAATCGTGATGTTTCAGCCGTGATATTTTCTCTCGGAAAGTTGTCGCGGCGGCCTACGGCATCGGCTTGGGTTGCTTCTCCAACCTGAAAGCTGACGCAGGTCGGTCGATTTCGCCCACTGCCGCGTGCGTGGAGTTCGGCTGGTAAACGTTTTGTCAAAGGTCGCAGAGCTACTCTCTTGAGAAGCGCGTCAACCTCAAATATTGGGACACGGCTGCACGGATGACTTGGCGGCGCGGATCAGGAAAGTGGCTTCCAACGCCGGCCGCAGGTGGTTGTTTTCACGGGCATGAACAGCGAGAGGCGAGCGCCAAGCGTCTGATTCCACGTCGCCGGTTCGCCCGGCTTGCCTCTGGCCAACAAAAACGGTGATTGTTGCTCAGCAACGACGTCCCGACGGAGGTCGCAATGCCACGGGCGCGCTGGAAACCTTTTTTTCACTTCTTACAGGTTCCCTGTCCGATCTGTCTCTCGCGACGACGCAGACGAATCGGAACTGAGTTAAACATAACCGTCATCCGGCAAGCGAAGGAGCAAAACGACGATGCCGTCACGCAGTGACCTTCGACAGTATTACGACATCGGAGCTCAGTTAGCGCCGGCGATCCACCAGCATCAAGATTGGCCCTACGAGATCCCGCATCCTCGATACGTGGCTTACATGTCGCCTCCTCACGATGTCGGTGGCCAGCCCGACGCGCCCGTCCGATACGAGGAAAAGGAGGAGGAGCTGTGGGAGCTGAACACCTACGTCACCTGCGAGGTGCTCGGCTGGAAGGGAGTGTGGAACTCCGAAGAAAGGCGGCGCCGGGGCAACAACGATCTCGGTGTGTCGCTCTACTACGGCTTCCCTTACTACGGCCGCTGGATTTGGTCCGCAGCCCGAATGCTGGTCGACAAGAACCACATCTCGCTGACTGAGCTGCTCGAAAAGGTCGCGGAGGTGAGGGCTCGCAATGACAAGCGCTGATACTGCTAAAAGCGCGCCCGCCCGCTTCAATGTAGGCGACCGCGTTCGCGTAAAGGATCTGCCAAACCTGTTCTACACTCGTACCCAAATGTATGTTCGGGGCGTGAGCGGGACGATCGCCGCCCGGACCTACGAAGACCTTATTCCCGAGGACGAGGCCTGGAACCGGGACGACGCGCAGCCCGAGCAGTTCTACATTGTCCGGATTCGGCAGAGGGATATCTGGGAGGGTTACCCGTTCGAAAACGATACGTTGCAGACCGAATTGCCCGATCGCTGGCTCGAGCCGGTCAGCGATTGATCCAAGAAAGCGGGGAGTAGAGAGCGTGCAACACTCGCACAGACACGACGATGCCGACGGCAGTCACGACCATCCGGCGGCGCCGCTGGTCGATGAAATTACCGATTTCGAGGTGCTGGAAATCGCCGTTCGCGAGCTGGCGATCGAGAAGGGCCTGTTCACCGCCGAAGATCACCGCAGGTTCACCGAATGGGCCGAATCCATTGGGCCCGCGGCGGGCTCGCGCCTGGTCGCAAAGGCGTGGACCGACCCGGCATTCAAGGCCCGCGTCCTTGCCGATGCGGTCGCCGCCTGCCGCGAGATCGGCGTCGACTGGACCGAGCCCACCGGCTCCGGCACGCCCAGCGACTACATGCATCTGGTCGTGCTCGAAGATACGCAGGCGCTGCATCACGTGATTGTCTGCACCCTGTGCTCGTGCTACCCGCGGCCGCTGCTCGGTCACTCGCCTTATTGGTACCGTTCGCCCAACTATCGTCGCCGGCTGGTCCGCTGGCCGCGCGAGGTGCTGGCGGAGTTCGGACTGCTTCTCCCCCCCGAAATCGAGGTCCGAATCGAAAACTCCAACCAGAAATGCCGGTTTATGGTTCTGCCGGTGCGGCCGGCTGGCACCGAGAATTGGACGGAGGAGCAGCTGGCGCAGATCGTGACCCGCGACTGCATGATCGGTGTTGCCCTGCCGCGGCCCGACAGAAAGGCGGACGATGCTCGGCCAGTCCACAAGGCGAGCCGGCCGGTCCCTGGCGAGCATCATGAGGCCGAGGCCGGCCGATGAGTGGTGAAAGCGATCAACCGCCCGCTGGTCCCGGCGAGCGTCAGGCCGAGCTTGCGCCGGTTCCAGTGCTCGAGGCCATACGAAGCGAGGATAAGACATGGGACAAGCTCGCGCCGCGTTACGGTGTCACCAACCCTGACCCGCCCTGGAAAGTCAGCCTTTATGCGACCTGCGAGTGTCTCGCCGCCGGTGCGGCTCTGCCGGCGCTGGAGCGGCGCCGCGCCGAGGATCAGCTCGGCGAGACCGTGTACAGCGGGACGCCGGGACCTGAGCAACAGCTGTTGGCCCTGGCCCACACGATGCTGAGCCGCGGGTTGCTGCGCGAAGAGGATCTTGCCAGGCGCATGAAGGCCGTCCGATTGCGGCTCGAGGCGTCCTAGACCAAAATCTGGGGGATCGAAAAAGAAACATCATCGCGAGGGACGGTTCGGCGGCGCGGGAAGCGCCGGGAGGGTCGACCGCGCCCGGCGACGGCTGGCGCGGCACGCGCGCCGTGCCGTGATGGAGGGAGGCACCTGTTGCTTTCAGTGATCCGACGCGCGGTCGCCGACCGCGGTCCCGACAACATGCGCACGTCGCTGATCGGCATCTACAGCCTGCTGCTGCTGGCGAACGTCGCCGCGTGGGTGTGGGCCGCGGCCGCGTTTCGGGCGCAGCCGGTGCTGCTCGGCACCGCGCTTCTGGCCTACACCTTTGGCCTGCGTCACGCGGTCGATGCCGACCACATCGCCGCGATCGACAACGTGACCCGCAAGCTGATGCAGGAGGGCAGGCGCCCGGTCGGCATCGGGCTGTTTTTCGCGATCGGCCATTCGAGCGTCCTCGTCCTCGCCGCCGCCGTGATCGCCGCTGCCTCGACTGTGCTGACCACCCATTTCGCGCAGCTGAGGAGCGTCGGCGGCATCGTCAGCACATTGGTCTCGGCCGGCTGCCTGTTTGCGCTGGCGTTCGCCAACCTCGTCATCCTGGCGGGCGTGTGGCGGACGTTCCGCCGGGTGCGGCAGGGCGGGCAATACATTGACGAGGATTTCGACATCCTGCTCAACAATCGCGGCTTGCTGGCGCGGCTGTTCCGTCCGCTGTTCCGGCTCATCGGCAAAAGCTGGCACATGCTGCCGCTCGGCTTTCTGTTTGGGCTTGGCTTCGACACCACAACCGAGGTGGCGCTGCTCGGCATCGCCGCCGCCGAAGCGGCAAAGGGCGTCTCGATCTGGTCGATCATGGTCTTCCCGGCATTGTTCGCCGCCGGCATGTCGCTGATCGACACGACTGACGGGGTCCTGATGCTGGGCGCCTACAATTGGGCGTTCGTCAAGCCGATCCGAAAGCTCTACTACAACCTGACCATCACCTTTGCCTCGGTCGTCGTCGCGTTTCTGATCGGCGGGATCGAGGCCCTCGGCCTGGTCGGCGACCAGCTCAGCCTGTCGGGCTGGTTCTGGGACGGGATCGGAACATTAAACGACAATTTCAACGATCTCGGCTTTCTGATCATTGGTATCTTCGCCGCCGCGTGGATCGGCTCGATCGTCGTCTACCGTTATAAGGGGTTCGACAACATCGAAGTGACCCGCGCCCCGAGCTGAACGTGGTCCGCGGGCGCCGTCCCTTCGAGCGCGCCCGCGGTCCGGGCAACTCCTCTCGGGAGCGACAACACCAGACCCGGCGAGATCGGCATCCGCGCGCGGGCGGATGCCGGGTCGGCCCAAGGCGGGCGTCAGTAATAGTGGGCGCCGCCATTGACGTGGATTGTCTGGCCGGTGATAAAGCCGCCATCGTCGCTGACCAGAAACAGACAGGCGCCGGCGATTTCGTCGACATGCCCTTGGCGGCCGAGCGGGATGCCGGAGGCGCTCGGCACCCGGCCCTGATACCATTCCGGGTTGTCGCGCCGGGTGTCGATGCTGCCGGGGGAAACGACATTCGCGCGGATGTTTTGCGGGGCGAACTCCGAAGCCAAGGCGCGCGCCATTCCGACGAGGCCCATCTTGGCGGCCGAGACATGCGCGCGTCCGCTGCCGCCGGTAAAGGCGCCGTCGCCGGTGAAGAACAGAATGCGGCCATACTGGTTCTTCACCATCGACGGGATGATCGCCTGGGTCAGGTAGAACGCCCCGTCGAGAACCACGCCCCTGACATGCTCCCAATCCTGCACCGTCACCTCGGTGAAGGGCTTGTGCGGCCGGATCGCGGCGTTGTTGATCAGGATGTCGACGCGGCCGAACTCGGACAAGGCGCGCGCCGCGAGCGCGTCGACCTGGTCCTTCTTGGCGACATCGGCAAGGATGGCGACCGCCTTGACCCCAAGGTCGCGGACCTCGCGCGCGACCGCGTCGATCTCGGCCTGGTTAGTGCGGGCGTTGACCACGATGTGGGCGCCCTCCGCCGCCAATTTCAACGCCGTGGCGCGGCCGATATTGCGGCCCGATCCGGTGATCAGCGCAACTTTCCCGTCGAGCTTACCCATGACAGCACCTCCATGACGACGTTCAAAGGCGGGGCGATATTCTAAAGTCGCCGCGTTCTAGCATGCCCCGGACATGCCGACGCGACACCGATCGGCTTGTCGGCGGCAGTCTAGGTCAGTGGCTGGCTGTCGAGCAGCCGCACCGCGCGTGCATAAAGTCCATGGCGGGCTGCCGCCGCGGCGAAGGCAGCGTCCGCCGTGCACAATGTGGCACGCTCGGCAAGTGCTGCAGCGAGATAGAGGCTATCGTAAACGGTCTGGTCGAGATCAAAGGCGATCACCTGGGCGACGGCGACATAGCTTGCCGCCCGCAGAAAATCGACCGGAGCTGCCAGGATTGCCGCGAGGCCCGCGCTTGCAAGATCGCGATCGATCACGCGGCGGCGTGCCTTTGCCCACAGCACATTGGCGCATTCGACGATCATCAGGTCAGGAGCCGCGAGCTCCTCGCCCAACAATAGCTGGCGGGCGACGTCCGACCCATCCTCGTCGATGACCCATTTGAGCGCGACACTGGCGTCGACGATGACGGTCACGGCGCATCCCGGCGGCGGTCGCGTCTGATGTCATCTAGCGTCGACTCTCCTTCGAGCCGCCCGATTTGCCGGCGGACTTCATCGAGTTGTTCGAGTGCTGCCTGACGGTCGAGCCCCACTGCCTTCGCCAGCGCGCGACGGGCTTGCTCTTCCATCGATGTGCCTGCCGCTGCCGCGCGCTCCCGAAGCTTGGCAAGCACCACGCCGTCGAGATTGCGGATCACGATCTGCGCCATCGCGACGAATTACCACAAGAGCGATATCAATGCAATCGCTATAGCTGCGTTCCGACCAGGGTCTGTGTTAAAGCCGCTTCACCGCGGGTTGCCGACAGCGGCAGCCGCGGGGCCGGGCTTGGCGCCGACGAACAGCTCGACGGTTTCGGTTTCCGGCAGGGCCTCGCTCGGCGGAACCCGGCTTTGATACGGAATGCCGAATTTCGCCAGCCCGTCCAACAGGATTTTCACCGTGTCGGAGGGTTGGGCGCTGTTGTTGTAGACATTGATGCCCATAGCCCGGACATCGCCGAAAATCGCTGTCGTCTCCGGCCCGCTTGCATCCCAATTCGCGGTCTTCAAGACATCGGCGATCTGGGTGGCGTAGCGATAGGCCTCGATGTCGTTGGGAGCACAGGAGACCACGACCTTGTGCCTGCCGAACGCGCGCAGATAGTCGGCGAGCTTGATCGCGGTGTCGGCGCTGAGCGAGCGCAAGCGGGTGCTTTGCTTCACCTGCTCGAGCTGCCGTTGCAAAGCTTCGACTTCGGCCGTCAGTTGTTTGGTCCGGTCCTGCGCGACGAGGCGCGCCACCCGGTCGGCCCCTGCCTTTGCCTGCCACACCGTCGCCGCCAACGCGAGGCCGCCGATCACCGCCAGGGCCATCAGCCTGGATCGCCGTCCGCGGACGCCCGCCCCCGCCGCGACAAGCGCCGACGCGCTCAGGATCGCGACCAAAAGGGGCGGCAACCAAGGCAACAACAGTCCCGTGAGCGACATCCGATGCTCTCTGCCCCTTGCGCGGTGACGAGGGTGGCGGCCGGCCGCTATTGCGCGGCAAGCGCCGCGTCGACCGGTTCGGGCTCGCGTCCGCCGACGCCGATGAACAGCACCATCAGCGCGGCCCCGATCAGCAGCAGGCCGGCCACCATGAACGCCTCGAGATAAGTGCCGAAGACGCCGCGCGAGACGCCGCCGAGATAAGCCGCGGAGGCGCCTCCGATCTGGTGAATGACGGTGATCCAGGCGACCATGATGCCGGTTTTCTCGGTCCCGACGACGCGGTTGAGCAGGCGCACCGTCGGCGGCACGCTGGCGATCCAGTCAAGACCGTAAAACACCGCGAACAGCGGCAAACCGTAAATCGACATGCCAAACGCAAAGGGCAGATACATCAGCGCCAGACCACGCAGCCCGTAATACCAGGCGAGCAGCAGCCGGTTGTCGCAGCGGTCGCTGAGCCAGCCCGACAACGTCCCGCCGACAAAGCTGAAGACGCCCGCCGCCGCGAGCAGCCCCGCCCCCGCCACCTCGCTCAACCCATGATCGACGCAGGCCGGGATCAAATGGGTGCCGATCAGTCCGTTGGTGGTAGCGCCGCACACAAAGTAGCCGCCCGCGATCAGCCAGAAATCGCGCTTGCCGACCCCGGTTCGCAGCGCGCCAAAGGCAACCGTGAGCGGGTTTCCGGCCGGCTTTGGCGCGGCAATCGGTTCCCCTTCCGCGCCATACGGGGTCAGCCCCAGGTCACGCGGCCGGTCGCGCATCAAAAGCACGATAAGCGGGACAAAAGCCGCCACCGTGCCCGCGAGAACCAGCGACATCACCCGCCAGCCGAAATGGGTGACGAGCTCGGCAAGGTTCGGCAGGAAAACGAGCTGCCCCGCAGCATTGGCGGCAGTCAAAAGCCCGACCACCAGCCCCTGGCGGCGGCGGAACCAGCGCGCCGCGATATAGGCGGCGATAAAGGCGCCGATCACGCCGGTGGCGAGGCCGACGACGACACCCCAGAGCAGGACCAGCTGCCACGCCTGGCGCATCGCCGGCGACATCGCCACCGCCGCCGCAGTCACCACCAGCGCGAGGGTCATCGTGCGACGCACGCCAAAACGGTCCATCACCGCAGCGGCAAACGGACCGACAAGACCGTAAAGCAGAAGGTTGACGCCGATGGCGAAGGAGATCGTCGCCGGCGACCAGTCGAATTCGTGCTCGAGCGGGACGATCAGCACCCCGGGTGCCGCGCGCACGCCCGCGGTCAATAGGCCGACGAGGAAGGTGACGCCGGCGACGACCCAGGCGTAGTGCAGCCGGTTGGCCGAACGCATCGCTGCTCCCTTCATCGGATCGCCGCTGCGCTATTCGCCTTCGAGCGGCTCGGTCTCGACGATCTCGATCCCGAACCCGGCCAGCCCGACATAGGTGCGCGAGCGGGTTGCCAGCAGCTGGATCGACGAAATCCGCAGGTCGCGCAGGATTTGCGCGCCGAGCCCCACCTCGCGCCATTGCACATTGCGCTCGCGCTCGGACGGCGTCGCCTCCTCGCCGACGGTCGAAGTCGGCACTCCCGAGGTGCCGTCGCGCAGATAGACGAGGACCCCTTGGCCCGCTGCCTTGAACCGGTCGAGCGCCGCGTGGATCGGCTTCGCCCCGCTGAACACGTCTTCGAGCACGTTGGCGCGGTGCAGGCGGGTCGGGACGTTGTTGCCGTCGCCGATATTGCCGTAGACGAAGGCGTAGTGATGCACCTTGTCGAACGGCGTCACATAGGCATAGCCGGCAAGCTCGCCGATGTCGCTTGCGACCTTGAACTCGGCAACCCGGGTCACGAGTTTTTCGCGCGCCTGGCGGTAGGCGATCAAATCGGCCACCGAAATGCGCTGCAAAGCGTGCTTTTTGGCAAAGGCCGCGACTTGCGGACCGCGCATGACGCTGCCGTCGTCGTTGACCAACTCGCAAATCGCCGCCACCGGCTCGAGGTCGGAAAGCCGGCAAAAATCGACCGCCGCCTCGGTATGACCGGAGCGCATCAACACCCCGCCATCCTTGGCGATCAGCGGAAAGATATGGCCCGGCCGCACGAAGTCGGCGCGCCCGGCATTGTTGTTGGCGAGATTGCGGATTGTCGCGGTGCGGTCGTCGGCTGAGATGCCGGTCGTCGTGCCGTGGCGGTAGTCGACCGAAACTGTAAAGGCGGTGCCGTGGATCGCGTCGTTGTCGGCGACCATCGGCGCCAGGTTCAGCCGCCGTGCGATCTCGCCGGTCAGCGGCGCGCAGACGATGCCGCAGGTATGGCGGACGACGAACGCCATCTTTTCCGGCGTCGCATGCACCGCCGCCAGGATCAGGTCGCCCTCGTTCTCGCGGTCGTCATCGTCGGTGACGACGACGATCTCGCCGGCGGCAAAGGCGTCGATCGCCTGGCGGACACGGGATTGCGGCACGTTCGTCCTCTCCCAGCAGCCGCCCCGGCTACGACAACCCGTTGGCGGCGAGAAATCTCGGGTTCGCCAGACGCAATCCGGCGATCGTCAGCCGCCACAGGATAGCGCGGGCTTGCGCTGCGCGCTCCGGCGAATTCTCGAAATCGCCGATGCGCAAGCGCTGGGCGAATTGACCCAGCAACTCCGCTGCACCCTCACCCGCCTCCCTTTCACCCGCCTCGTTGCACTCGGCACCCTCTCCCGCAATGCGGGAGGGGGGGACCCAGCCGGCAAGGCTGGGTGGGTGAGGGCGGCGCTGTGGTAAAGCGCTTCAAGCTCCCGAACGATTTCTGCCCATTCCGTGCGGTCGGGCGTCGCTTCGCGCTCGGCAATCGCCATGCAATTGGCGACGAGCCGGGCGTCGAGCTGCCGCTCGGGCGGCAGCAACGGCAAGAGTTCGCTGACCAGCACGTCGCGGGCAAGCGCCAGCAATTCCGGAGCCTCCGGCAGGTCACGCATGTCCGGGCGCTCCGCCGGGATCGAGCAGCATCATAATCTCGAGCTCGCATTCGCCGGCACGCCGCCCGGTCAGCGCCAGGTCGAGGCTGCGCTCGCCGCCGACCATATGGCGGTCGCTCTGCTGCAATGCGATCACCGCCCAGCGCACGCTCGCCAGCACCTCCCAGAAACGGACGCGGCTCGGCTCGACCGTCCGGCCGCTCGCGCTTTCGTAGCCGCGGTAGAATGGCGCGCGGTCGGCGATGCCGCCGGCTTCGCGGTCCAACCGCGCAAACCGCCAGCCCTTGCTGCAAAACCAGCCGATGTCTTCGTGCCCATCGCCCCAGCCCGCAAATTCCCAGTCGAGAATGCCGGTCAGCCTGGTCCCGTCGAGCAGGTAGTTGCCGGTGCGGAAATCATGATGGCACAGCACCGGCGCGGCGGGCGTGGGCAGATGGGTTTCGAGCCAGCGCATGCCCCATTCGAGCACCGGCCGCGGCGCCGGATGGGTGTCGAGATAGGCGCGGAACCCGGCGATCTGGCGGGCCGGCCCCGAATCCTCATCGGGCTTCAGAAAACCGAGATCGGGCCGCGGCGGCCGAATCGTGTGGATGCGCGCGAGCTCGCGGCCGAGCTGCTCGGCAATCTCCGGCAACGCCGGATCGAGCGCCGGGTCGCGGGTGATGCGATGCGCCGCAGCACCGCCCGAAGCCCGGCGCATGACAAAAAACGGCTTGCCGAAAACCGCGGGGTCGGCGCAGGCGAAGAGCGGCTCGGGCACGGTAACGCCGGCCGCGAACGCCGCCTTCAACACCGCGAACTCCTGCAGCCGATCGAGGCTCGACGGCACTCCGGTGTTAGCTGCGGCGCGCAGCACCAAGTGTTGCGCGCCATCGAGCATGCCGTCGGCAAACCGGGCGTCGATCCCCCAATTCTCCTGGATCGACCCCCCGGAAAGCGGCGCCAGGGCGGTGATCTCGCACGCCCGCGCGGCACTCGCCGCGGCGAGAAACCGCGCCAGCGCCGTCCGCCGGCTGTCGGCGCCGGCCCGCGGCTCAGATCGGGGCGACGCCGTGTCCGCCATCGACCGCTATGACCGCGCCGGTAATGTAGGCCCCGGCCGGCGACGCCAGCAGCAGCATCGCGCCGTCGAGATCGTCCGGCCGGGCGAACCGGCGCAGCGGGATCCGCGCTTCGAGCCTTTTGCCGGGTTCGCTGCGCAGAAAATCGCGATTGAAATCGGTCTCGACATAACCGGGGGCGAGCGCGTTGACGAGGATGCCGTAACGCGCCAATTCCATCGCCAGCACATGGGTCAGGTGGATCAGCCCGGCCTTGGCCGCGGTGTAGGCCGGCAATCGGGCGATCGTGCGCGATCCCAGCACCGAGGCGATGTTGACGATCCGCCCGGGCCGTTCGCGGTCGATCAGATGGCGAGCGAACTCCTGCGCTGTCAGCCAAGGCCCCTTGAGATTGGTGTCGAGCACGAAGTCCCAGTCGGCTTCGGTGTGCTCGAGCATCGGCTTGGCGACGGTGACGCCGGCACTGTTGACGAGCAGTGTCAGCGGCCCGAGCGCCTGTTCGGCTGCGGCGATCGCGGCGGCGACGCTGTCGGGCCGGGTCACATCCAGGGCGATCGGGGCTGCGGCGCCGCCATCGGCTTCGATTTCGCGCGCCGCTTCGGCGAGAAGGTCGGTGCGCCGCGCCCCAAGCGCCACCTTCGCCCCGGCCGCGGCGAGAAGCAACGCAAGATGCCGGCCGATGCCGCTCGAAGCGCCGGTGACGAGCGCCACCTGCCCCGCGAGATCAAAGCTCGGCAGCGGCGTCATCTGCCCGCGCGAGATTGCTTCGCTCCGCTCGCAATGACACCGTAAGTGATTGTCATTGCGAGGAGCGCAGCGACGAAGCAATCTCGATCTCCAAGGGCGGTCATTACACGAGCCCCTTCGCGCGTTCGCGCAATTCGTATTTCCGCACCTTGCCGGTCGAGGTCTTTGGCAATGGCCCGAACACCACCATCCGCGGCGCCTTGTAGTGCGCGAGATGTTCGCGGCACCAGGCGATCACGTCTTCGGCGGCGAGCGGCGGCGCCTCCGGCGTCGGGGTCACAAACGCGCACGGGCTCTCGCCCCATTGCGAGTCGGGGCGGGCGACAACCGCCGCCTCCATGATGTGGGGATGGCGGTAGAGCGCTTCCTCGACTTCGAGCGAGGAGATGTTTTCGCCGCCCGAGATGATGATGTCCTTGGCCCGGTCCTTGATCTCGGCATAGCCGTCAGGATGCATGACCGCAAGGTCGCCGGTGTGAAACCAGCCCCGATCGAAGGCTTCCGCGGTGGCCGCCGGGTTCTTCAGATAGCCTTTCATCAAGGTGTTGCTGCGCAACACCAGCTCGCCGACAGTGACGCCGTTCGCCGGCGCGTCGGCCATTGTCTGGGGATCAACGACGCGCTGGCCGCCAAGAGTCAGGCTCGCGACCCCTTGCCGCGCCATATGGCCGGCCCGCTCGGCCGCGGGCAACCCGTCCCACGCCTCCTGCCAGGCGCAGACCGTCGACGGGCCGTAGCTCTCGGTCAGCCCATAGAGATGGGTGACGCGAAACCCCATCCGCTCCATCGCTTCGATTACCGCCGAGGGCGGTGCCGCACCGCCGGTCGCGGCCTCGACCACGTGGTCAAAGCGGCGCTTGACCGCATCGGGCGCATGCGCCAGCAGGTTCAGCACGATCGGGGCACCACACAGATGCGTCACGCGATGCTCGGCGATGAGCGCGAAGATCGCGGCCGGGTCGACCCGGCGCAGGCAGACATGGGTCCCGCCTACCGCGGTCACCGCCCACGGATAGGTCCAACCGTTGCAATGGAACATCGGCAGGGTCCACAGATAGACCGAACCGCGGTCGAGCCCAAAGGTGACCGCGTTGCCGAGCGCATTCAAAAACGCGCCGCGATGGTGATAGACGACGCCCTTGGGGTTGCCGGTCGTTCCCGAAGTGTAGTTGAGCGCGATCGGGTCCCACTCGTCGGCGGGGTGTTGCCAGTCGGCGGCGGGATCCCCCTCGCCGAGAAAGGCCTCGTATTCGGTGCCGCCGAGCGGCTCGGCGCCGGTCCCGTCGTCGATCTCGACAAGCGGCAACGGGCGGCCGAGCTCGGCCAGCGCGGGGCGGACCACCGCGGCGAATTCGCGGTCGGCGACCAGCAATTTCGCTTGCCCGTGCCCGATGATAAAGGCGATCGAGCCCGCGTCGAGCCGGGTGTTCAGCGCGTTTAGCACGGCCCCGGCCATCGGCACGCCGAAATGCGCTTCGAGGAGCGCCGGCACGTTTGGCGCCATGACCGCGACCGTGTCGCCGGGCCGGACGCCGCGCCGGCGCAGCGCGTCGGCGAGCCGCCGGCAACGCGCGTAGAATTCGCGATAGGTGTAGCGCGCCGCACCATCGACGATCGCGAGCTTGTCGGGATAGACCGCGGCGGCGCGCGCGAGAAAAGAAAGCGGTGTCAGCGCGGTAAAATTCGCGGTGTTTCGCGCCAAATGCAGCGCGTCATAATGCCCGCCGGAGGATGACACGATCGACCCTCACTACCGACACACCTCGGTCCATCCTCCCGGGAGCGTCAGCCAAGGTCAACCCGGCTCGTGGCACTCAGCCCTTCGGCCGCCATTCGAGAACAATTTGAGGCGGCTCTTCGGCGACGATCGAAAACCCGAGCTTGTGGTAGAGGTGCTGCGCCGCCCGATGATAGGAGAATGAGCGCAGCCGCGCCGGCAGGCGCAGCCGCCGCGGCTCTTCTAGCGCCGCCGCCAAGACCGTCGTGCCGATGCCAAGCCCCTGCACCTGCGGCAACAGCGCAAAATCGATGAAATAGACGCAATCGGCGCGCACTTCGCGGACGATGCGGCCGATCGCCCAGCGGTCGAGTTCGATGATGTCGTACCACGCGGCAGGGAAGCTCTGTCTGTAAGTCTCGTTCATAGAGCGAAACTGGACCTGCAGCAGAAATTCCCGGTCCTGCGGTGAAATCGGCATCAGCGCCATTTCCGCCGCCCGGTTGCTGGCGAAGAGCAGATAAAGAAATGCTTCTTCCGCAGGACCACCGGCAGCCGGCCGCAAACCCACCGTGCCGTGCCGGGTGCGGATATGCAGCTTGGGTCGCGGCGCCGACACTTCAGTAACACTGAAGCCTGTTCACGGCTTTGCGCGAGGCTCGCGTACCCCCAATATGCGTCCCCGCAGTGATGCCGCCGGGCCCAACCGGCGATGCGCGAGAGGCACGATGAGCAGCATCGATCAACTCACCGCCGATGATTTCACCGCCTATCTCGAAAAGTTGTTTCGGCCGGCCGGGACCGATCTCCGGTTGCGGTTGGTGACGGTCAACCGGCATCAATTTCCAGGCTGGGAGGCGGCATCGCGCCAACCGTTTTCGTTGATCCTGCGCGGACCGCCCAGCCCCGTATTGCCCGAGGGTCTGCACCCAATTGCGATCGCCGATGACCCGGTCCTGATACTCTATGTTATCCCGATACTCACGGCAGGGGATGATCACCAGGATTACCAGATCGCGTTCAACTGATCCGGTGCAGCAAACTCAGTTGCGGGATGGAAAAATCCCTTGCAGCGCGATGCAATAGTTGATCGTCAGAAACGGCATCCGGTTTTCGTGCGGCTGCCCGCCCCCGGCGGCGCCGACGGCGCCGGCGGCCATCACGACCGTCGGCGCGGCGTTGCCGTAGATGTTTTCGACCGGGTTGTTGGCCTCGATGCCGTAGCCGCTGCCCATCAGCACACCGCCGCTCGGGACGTTGGTACCATTCGCCTGGCCGTTATTGGTGGCGTTCAGGCCGTGGGTATGGCTCGGAACCTCATTGGCCAGTAATTGGTGCGCTTCCTGCCCCCCGACAGCGCCGAGCGCATAGGACGACTGCCCCGAGCCCTGGCCGAAGCCCAAAGCAAGCCGCCCGCGAAGGTCAGGAAGGTTGAACGTGGTCGTGCCGTTTCCCCCATACGTCGTGCCGAGCAGCGCGAAGAGCGCCTGGTTCTGGGCGATCGACAGGGTTTGCCCCGCGCACAGGGCCCAGCCCTGGGGCGCGAAATTGAACCCGAAAGCTTCGATCATCGACAGGTATGGGTCCGACATCTCGCCGACCGCTCCTTGATGGGGTAGCCGTCTCAGCTTCGTGACGGGAAAATGCCTTGAAGGGCGATGCAGAAATTCAGGGCGAGATAGGGCTCGATATTGTTGTGCGGCTGGCCGCCCCCGGCCGCCGCCGTCAAGGCCGCTGGCGCGAGTGTCACCGCCGTCCCGGAGGCGCTGTAAAGCGCCAGGTTTATCGTGCCGCCTCTGCCGCCGGTTTGCCCTTCGGCTTCGATCAGGCCGCCTGGCGCATTGCTGGTGGCCGCACTGGCCGCCGCAAAGAGCGTATGCGAATGCGCCGGGTATGAGGCCGCATTTATCACGGCGGTTTCGGCGCCGCCGGCTTCGCCGATAGCATAATTTGACAGCCCCGGCCCCTGGCCCCACCCGACAGGTGCGCGGCTGCGCAAATCAGGCAGCGCAAAGTTGTTCACGCCGTTGCCGCCGAAATTGACGCCGAGCAGCGAGAACAGCGCCGTGCTTTGTGAGATCGCCAGCAATTGCCCCTGGCACAGCGCCCATCCCTGCGGCGCGAAATTGCAGCCAAAAATGCTTATCTGTCCGAGAAAAGGGTCCATCTGGCCCGAGCTTTCGATCAGCTTCGCGACGGAAAGATGCCGGTCAGCGCGATAATATAGTTCAGCCCCAGATAGGGTTGGCGGTTGTCGTGAGGACTGCTCGAACCGAAACTCCCGATCGCCCTTGGCGCCAACCCGGTCGGCGCGTTTGCGCCATAGAACTTGACCGCCGTAGCCGGCGTCCCGAGGGCGAGGCTCGGTCCCGGATTGGGTGACGTGACATTGGCCGCCGCCATCATCGTATGGCTGTGCGTGGGCGCCTGGGCGGTGGTCAGGGCAACCGTCTCCGTGCCACCCGTCTGTCCCTGGTCATAGCTGCCAAGACCGGGGCCCTGGCCCTGCCCGACCGCCACCCGGCCGCGCAGATCGGGAAGATTGAAGGTCTGCTGCCCGTCGCCGCCGAAAAAAGTGCCGAGCAGCGCAAACAGCGCAGTGTTTTGCGAGATCGGCAGCGTCTGACCCTGGCACAGCGCCCAGCCGACCGGCGCGAAATTGAACCCGACGAGCCTGATCGTCCCCAAAAATGCCTGGCTCATGGCTTGGCCGTTATCACGAAGAAGTTCCGCTCGGGTTCACCAGCCGCCCTTTGCGCTGTCGAATCAGCATGGCGCCAAGGCCGACGGCAAGCAGCGTCACGGTGGCCGGCTCCGGCACCGATGGAGGCGGCGTGACGGCGGTGGTCACGTCCAGGATAAGCTGGTGGCCGACGGCCGGGTTTTCGCCGACGAGGTTGACGATGATGTCGGTCGGCGTCAGTAACTCGAGAGGACTAACGCCGGCTGGGCGAAAGTCCGCGGCGCTGGCCGGGTCGATGCTGACACCGGTGATGTCGACGCCCGCGGAAAATGTGAACGCGAAGCCGGTGAAGGTGTCGGCGCAAGGCAACGACCCGCTGCAAAACGGCAACGACGCTTCGTTGGTGATCGTGATTGTCGTGTCGCCGACGTCGATCGTCGACTCGTCGTCCACGCCTATGGGAAAATGGGCGGGGATCAGTTCCGGTCCAGTACCCTCAATTTCCGTGGGGGGCGGATTTGTATAGGGCGGGCTGGGAACGGCTGTCCCGAGGAAAAACAGCGCGGCGACCGTATTCGTCCCGTCGCCGATCAGGCCGGCCTGTGCCGGCGGACTAGCTTGCATCAACAACAAGCCCCCGGCCAAACCGACAAATGCCGCTAGGCGCATCTCTCGTCCTTCCCTGTTGGCGCGTCACCGCCGCAATCGACTGACGGTCTGTCCGCTTCCGATGAGGTGCACCCGCTCTCGGGTGGTTGCAGAGCCGCAAAGTAGCTGATTTATGTCCTCAGTATTATTATCAGGCGAAAACGGAGGCGGTCAATTCCGTTCTTCGTCGTTGGTCCGGAACTACCTTCTTGGATGCCAGCGACGCCGCTAGGATAGTCGCGGGGCCGTGAGTGCCGGGGCCGAGAGGACGCCATGCACATCGACATCGTCGCCGACGTCGCCTGTCCGTGGTGCTTTATCGGCAAGCGCCGGCTCGAGCGCGCCTTGGCATTGCGCCCGGACATTGTCGCGACCTGGTCGTGGCGCGCCTTTCAGCTGAACCCGGATCTGCCGGGCGGCGGCATCCCGCGCGATTTCTTTCTCGCGGCGAAATTCGGTGACATGCGCCAGGCCGTGCGCAGCGAGACCGCGATTGCCGCGACCGGGCGTGCGGAAGGCATCGACTTTGCCTTCGAGCGCATCCGGCGCACCCCCAATACCTTGCGCGCTCATCGGCTGATCCGTCTCGCCGCTGCGGCAGGACGAGGCGACGCGCTCGCCGAGGCGCTGTTTCGCGCATATTTCACCCAGGGCATCGACATCGGCGACATCGGCGCGCTGGCAATCATCGCCGAGCGCGGCGGTATCGACCGCGGCCTCGCCGCAGCCTATCTGGAGAGCGAGGCCGGGACCGTGGAAATCCTCGCCGAAGACCGCCGGGCCCGGCGGCTCGGCATCCATGCCGTCCCGTGTTTTGTCATCGAACGCGGCTATGCGATTTCGGGGGCGCAGGAGCCGGAGATGCTCTTGCCGCTCCTCGACCTTGCCGCCGGAATCGGCAATCCCGCGGCCGGGCAAGCCTGACCCGATACCGGGTCCGCAGCCCAACCGGATCGGTCCGATCTCTTGATGACACCGCGGCGATCAGCGAGGTCTTGCGGTCCCGCTCAGCACGTGCAAATATTATTCAATGTTTCCTTCAGATGGTTGACTAAAGGTGGCGCATGAACGTGACAAGTGTAGCATCTTTGAAATGGCTTGCCTTCGCGACAGTTGTCTTTCTTCTGCTGATCGGCGATCGAGCTTCGGCGGCCACTCTGTGCGTCAATCAGAGCCCCAGATCGGGCTGCTTTGCGACGATCGGCGCCGCTGTCGCCGCCGCAGCCTCCGGCGACACGATCCAGGTCGCACCGGGCCGCTATGCCGAGGACGTCCACATCCTTAAATCCGTGTCGCTGATCGGCGCCGGAGCAAGGTGGACGACGATCGACGCCAAAGGTCTTGCGAATGGCATCTTTATCGACGGCGGCGCCGGCAGCGGCACCATCACCCCCGGCAACAACACGCTGATCGGGGTCACCGTCACCGGCTTTACCGTTCAAGACGCCAATTTCGAGGGCATTCTCGCCGCCAACGCCTCCAATGTCACATTGTGGGGCAACCGCGTCACCGGGAATGATCGCGCGCTCGCGGTCGGAACCGGGAACTGCCCGGGTCATTCCGGATTTCGAAACCAATGAGGGGGATGATTGCGGCGAGGGCGTCCACCTGCTCGGCACCGATCATTCGACGGTCGTCAGTAATACTGTGGACAACAACGCCGGCGGTATTTTGCTCAGCGACGACACCGGCCCAACGGATGTAAATGTGGTCCAGGAAAACGAGGTGCGCGATAATATTTACGACTGCGGCATTACGATGGCCTCGCATGCCCCGGCGGCGATAACCGGGCCGTCCACGCCGTGGGGCGTTTTTGACAACACGATCGCCAAGAACGAATCAACCGCCAATGGCACCCAACCTCCCGGCTCGGGGGCGGGGGTCGGCATGTTTGCGCCGGGGCCCGGCAACCTGACCTACGGCAATGTCGTGGTCGGCAACAGCTTGACGAAGAATGGCGATGGCGGCGTCGCCATGCACAATCACGCGCCCGTCCCGACGATCAAGCTCGCGAACAATGTGATTACGGGAAATTACATCGCCGGGAACGGCCCTGATTCCGGCGTTACCTCCGTTCCGACCGGCATCAGCCTGCTGGGAACGACGACGGTCACCGGCACGCTGATCACGCTCAACCAAATCGAGAAAGAGTTGATCGACATCGCGGTCGACAATGCCGCAGGCGGCATTGTCATCGCTCATCTGAACAATCTGGTGGGACGCGGTACAACGGGAGTCGCCAATCTTGGCGCCGGTCCTGTCGACGCGACACAGAATTGGTGGGGCTGCGCCGGCGGTCCCGGTGCCCGCGGTTGCGCGACGGTTTCCGGCGCGAATGTCACAACCACTCCGTTTTTGACCCAGCCGGTCCAAGCCGCCGGACCCAACTGACGCCCACTCCGGCGCGGCTGGCGATCAGCGGCCGGGCGGCGGGGTTTCGCGCAGCTTGAAGCGCTGGATCTTGCCGGTCGCTGTCTTGGGCAACTCGTCGAGAAAGGCGATCCAACGCGGGCATTTGAACCCCGGCAGCCGGCTTTTTGCATGCTGCTGCAAGTCCTCAGCGAAGCCGTCGCCGGCCGCGATACCGGGTTTGGCGACGACAAACGCCTTTGGCCTGATCAGCCCGTCATCGTCGGCGGCGCCGACGACCGCCGCTTCGAGCACGTCGTCATGGGCGACCAGGACGGCCTCGACCTCGGCCGGCGATACAAACATGCCGCTGACCTTCATCATGTCGTCGCTGCGCCCGCAATAGACGTAGTAGCCGTCATCGTCTTCGAAATACTTGTCGCCGGTGCGGGTCCATTCGCCGAGAAATGTCGTCCGGCTGCGCTCGCGGTTGTTCCAGTAGCCGGCGGCGGCGGAGGGGCCGCTGACCAGAAGGTCTCCGATCTCGCCGCGCGGCACGGGGGCGCCCGCGTCATCGACGATCTTGAGGTCGTAGCCGGGAATTGGTTTGCCGGTGGTGCCGTAGCGCACATCCCCGGGCCAGTTGC
Organism: uncultured Alphaproteobacteria bacterium; assembly: GCA_963712825.1. Classification (GTDB taxonomy): domain Bacteria; phylum Pseudomonadota; class Alphaproteobacteria; order ATCC43930; family CGMCC-115725; genus AP-15. The sequence continues at coordinate 105,253 of CAVQJP010000013.1, read as the reverse complement.
TGAGGAAAATGTGCAGCATCTCGGTCGAGCCGATGCCGTCGAGGATGTCGACGCCGATCCGCGCCATCCAGCGCCGGCCGATTTCCGCCGGCAACGGCTCGCCCGCCGACACACAGCGGCGCAGCGCGATCTGATCCGGGCGCGGCAGGTCGGGGCTGGCGAGCATCGCGTTGTAGAGGGTCGGCACGCCGCAAAAGATCGTCGGCCGCCGCTCGCGCAGCACGCGGGCGACAAGCGCCGGGGTCGGCCGCTCGGCGGTCAGGATACTGGTCGCGCCGACCGCCATCGGGAAGGTCAGCGCGTTGCCAAGCCCGTATGCGAAAAAGAGCTTTGCCGCCGAAAACACCACGTCGCCGGCGTCGATCCCGAGCACCGGGGCGGCGTAGCAATCGGCGGTCGCCAATAGGCTTGTATGAACATGGACGGTGCCCTTTGGGCGTCCGGTCGAACCCGACGAATAGAGCCAGAAGCAAGGCTCGTCGGGATGGGTGGCTGCCGTTTCGGCCGCGTCGGGCGACGCCGCCAGCATCGCGGCAAAGTGACCGCCGCCGCCAGCGGGATCTGAGACGACGATCTCGGGCCTCGGTTCCGGCAGCGCCGCCACCGCCTGCTGCATCGCCGCCGCCACCGGCGCCGACACGATAACCGCCCGCGCCCGACTGTCGGCCAGCATAAACGCGAACTCGTCCGGGCCGAGCAGGGTGTTGACCGCGACCGGTACGATTCCGGCTTTGATCGCGCCGAGAAACGCGGTCGGAAAGTCGATGCCGTCATTTAGGCACAGCAGGATGCGCTGCTCGCGGGCGATGCCGCGGCCGCGCATCGCCCCGCCGAACCGATTCGCCCGCGCCGCGAGGTCGGCATAGCTGCAAGCGCCGTGATCGTCGACAAAGGCGGTCTTTGCGCCGCGCCCGGCCGCGAGGTTTCGCCCGATCAGCTCGGCCGCGGCATTATATGTCGGCGCCGCCCGCCATGCTAATCCTCCCCCTCGTCCTGCCCGCCGTTCAGAACCGGCGCCGTGACCCGGGTGCCACGCTCGGCGCGCGCCCGGTTCCAGCCGATCGGCCGCGCCAGCAGAAAAGCTGCCAGCAGATGGACGAGGTGCCCGAGACCATCGCTCCACTCGCCAAACATATTCGGCATCGGTCGCCACCGAAATGCGGCCGCGAGCCGGCGCGGCTATACTTCTCGAAGGTCAGCTATAACGATCGCGGCCTCGGCGGGAAAGCTTCGCCAACCCTGCCCAGGGCCGCCGGGGCGCGACGTGCCGCGCCAGACGGTTTTTGGCGCTGTGATCGTGGCGCCGGCTCGTTGCCAGACCTGGCGCGCGCGCCTATTTTCCGGCGGCTCGCACGTTCGCTGCCGCTTTTGCCGGGGGTCTTCCCGTGACCGAGTTTTTGCCGCCGCTCGCCCCCTATCCGCGCCTCAGGCTGCGCCGCAACCGGCGCGACGCGTGGTCGCGCAAGCTCGTCGCCGAGCACGTGTTGACCTCGGGCGATTTGATCTGGCCGGTCTTTGTCCACGACGACGGCCACAAGGAGCGGATTGCCTCGATGCCTGGCGTTTTTCGCCTGCCGATCCCGGCCTTGGTCGACGCCGCCGGCGAGGCGTGCGCGCTCGGCATCCCGACGATCGCGGTGTTCCCGGCGGTGCCGCCGGCGCTGAAGGACGAACAGGGCAACGAGGCGACAAACCCCGGCAATCTCGTCTGCCGCGCCGTCGCCGCGCTGAAGCAGGCGGTGCCCGATCTCGGTGTGCTGTGCGACGTGGCGCTCGACCCGTTCACCTCGCACGGCCATGACGGCGTCATTCGCAACGGCTATGTCGAGAATGACGAGACCGTCGCGATTCTGCAGCGGCAGGCGGTGGTGCAGGCCGAGGCCGGTTGCGACATCATCGCCCCGTCGGACATGATGGACGGGCGGGTTGGTGCGGTGCGCGCCGCACTCGACGAAGCCGGCTTCGCCCATGTCCGGATCATGTCCTACGCCGCGAAATACGCTTCGGCCTTTTACGGGCCGTTCCGCGACGCGATCGGGTCGAAGACCGCCCTCGGCAGCGCCGACAAGCGCACCTACCAGATGGACCCGGCGAATGGCGACGAGGCGCTGCGCGAGGTGGCGCTCGACCTGCAAGAGGGCGCCGACATGGTCATGGTCAAGCCCGGCATGCCCTATCTTGACGTCGTCCGCCGGGTCAAGGAGGCGTTCCGGGTCCCGACCTACGCCTATCAGGTGTCGGGCGAATACGCGATGCTGCACGCCGCCGCCCAAAACGGCTGGCTCGACGGCGACCGCGCCGTGATGGAGAGCCTTCTCGCCTTCAAACGCGCCGGCGCCGACGGCATCCTTACCTACGCCGCCGTCGACGCCGCGCGGATGCTTAAAGCCGGGTAGGGCTTGGCTCGATGACTTGAATGCCGGCGGTCTTCCGGCCATGGATCTCGCCCTACGGCGATGGCGATTTCGAATGGAACCGGAAAAAGAGACTCGCTACGTTTGCCGATTCCGACTTAAGATTTGAGGTGGCACGGATTGTATTTCGCAGTCCACCCGTGCGGCGGCAGGATTAGCACCGCCCCGCGCAGCGCACTGGCGGACCCCTGCAATCCAAGAGGTGATCTGGCGCCTGCCTCGGATTACAGCGCGCTGCGGCGGCTGGAACCGCCGCCGTCGATTGTGATGATCGAGCCGGTGGTGTAGGCGGATTTGTCGGAAGCGAGAAACGCCGCCATCCAGGCGATCTCCTCGGGCTTGGCGGCGCGGCCAAAGGCATGGCCCTGCATCAGCTCCTGCCAACGCTCCGGGTCGCCCAGCCGCACCTGTGCCCGATGGCGGGTCAAGGTGACCAGCCGTTCGGTCAGGACCGGGCCGGGGTTGATGCCGACGACGCGGATGCCGTCGCGCGGCGAAGTGCCGCCCATCGCGCGGGTAAACGCCATCAGCGACGCGTTGCCCGACGACCCCGCGATATAGTCGAAATCCGGATTTTCGCCGGCCGCACCCAGGATGTTGACGATGACCCCGTGCTTGCGTTCGCGCATCAGCCCGTAAAACCGCCGGGTCATGTTGATGTAGCCGAACACCTTGAGGTCCCAGGCCTCGCGCCACCGCGCTTCGTCGACCGTCTCGATGCTGCCGCCCGGAATGGCGCCGGCATTGTTGACCAGGATTTCGGTGTCGGCGCATTCGGCGGCGAGCTTGTCGACATTGCGGCTGTCGCTGAGGTCGAGCGGGAACACCCGCACCGCGACATTGTGCTTGGCTGCAATCGCCGCCTTCGCCTCCTCGAGGTCGGCGGCGGTGCGCGACACCAGCACGACATCGCAGCCTTCCTCCGCCAACGCCTCGGCGCAGGCCCGCCCGATCCCCTTCGAGGCCCCGGTCACCAGCGCCTTTTTCCCCCGCAAGCCCAGCTCCATTCGTTCCCCCGATCGTTAGTCAGTGCGCAGAACCATCCGGGGTCGACCGAGCCCGGCCTGCAGAGATTCGCGCACGATTTGAACCTATGTCGCCTTCGCCCTCCGGTCAAAACTTGATGTCGTCAATCGGGCGCTTAGTTCAGCGAGGTGACCGCAGATCCCGTTCGGGTTGGCCCAACTCGCCGCCCCTTGTCTTGGCAACGGTGCCGGATCGGCGCATCCTGTCGCGCAAGTTCTACGTGCGGCTCGGTCGCGCCGGGCCGCTGCCGGAGCTCACGGCATCCCGCCAACGTACCCGGCCGGAGAGGGCAGATGAATCGGGTGCTGATCGCTCAGCTCGGCATCGTCGCGCTCTGCCTGTGGAGCCTCGTGGAGCTGGCCGCCAATTTCCCCTATCCCTCGCCATTGATCCGCTCGTTTCTGCCGCCCCGGCTGCACTGGCCCTCGCAACAGGTCGAGAGCTGGGTCAACACCCAGGATTTCCCGTCGAGCTTTCTGCAGTATTTCGGGCGCGATCCTGAGCGCACGATCCCGGCCGGGGCGAATTTGGTGGCGCCGGCCGACGGCGTGATCGGCGAGATACTGCATCGCGACGGGCGGAGCTATCTCGTCGTCAAAATGTCGTTCTGGGACGTGCATGTGATCCGCGCCCCGGCGGCCGGCACTGTCACCGGTATCGAAGAGGAGGGGGTCCGTCTCGTCCGCGACGCCGAGACCGAAGCGCAAAAGGTCGAAGACATTTACGAGCGGGGAAAAGATGCGCCGGTGCAAAAGATCATGTCTTTCAATTCGGCTTATGGCGACCTTAAGGTCCGGATGATCACCAGCTATTGGGCCAGTCGGCTCAAGGTCTGGGTGTACCGCGGCGAGACCGTAAAGAAGGGCGAGCGCATCGGCCGCATCATGCTCGGCAGCACGACCGTCCTCGAAATGCCGGGAAACATTAATTTTTTGGTGAAGTCGGGACAGCACGTCACCGGCGGGCAAACAATCGTCTACACCGGCGCGGGCGGCGAATGAGCATGGTGGGTTCGATCTGGAAGGACGGCCGGCTGTCCTGGGGCGTGATCGCGGTCGTCGTCTTTTTGACCCTGACCGTCCTTGCCTTCGACCTCGCCTGGCGGGTGGTCAAAATCCAGTTCGACACGTTGGTGCTTTATGCCGTCGCCGTCGATGCCGCGGCGGCGGTCGCGCTGGCTGTCGTCATTCACCTCATTCTGCGGAGCAGCCGGCGCCGTGTCTAACGCCGCTGCCCCCTCGTCGCCCCCGCGAAAACCCGGATCAATTAACGGCGGCTAACCCGTACTAAAACCACACCGTCCTGTGATCCGGTTAACACTGCCGTCGGCGCCGGCCTGATACTGTTCGCTCGCGCCTTTGCGTTTCTTGCACGTAAAGGGCGTCCCCTCGAACCGGTCACAGGCTGGAGATGTGTCATGCATGGGTTCAACTCACGCGGGAGCGCCGTCCCGCTCGGCGTTTACGCACCGGAAGGGCGCTTTGGGCGGCTGCTGCCGCAACTCGACGCCCGCGCGCCGACCGGCGCTGCGTTGGCCGCGCAGATGGGCGCTGCCGGCGGCTGCATGGACGCCGGGTTGGAGGACGGCTCGCGCGACAGCCCGGCCCTTCCCGCCGGCATCACCTACCTCGCCCAGTTTCTCGATCATGATCTCGATTTCGACCCAACTTCGAGCCTCGAGCGCCAGTCCGACCCGGCGGCGCTGAGCAATTTTCGCACCCCGGCATTCGACCTCGACAACATTTACGGCGCCGGACCCGTGGTCAACCCGCAGCTCTACGACAGCGGCTCGGCCGGCACGAAATTGCTGGTGGGAGACCACGACCTCGCCCGTTCGGCGCAAGGCACTGCATTGATCGGCGACCCGCGCAACGACGAAAATATGCTGGTGGCGCAACTGCAATACGCCTTTGTCAAATGCCACAACGCGATCGTCGACGGTCTGACCGCCGGCACCTTCGATGACGTTTTCGGCGCCCCCGCCAAAACAAACACGACGACCGAAGACCTCGAAAACTCGGTGTTCCTGGCGGCCCAGCAGCTGTTCCGCTGGCACTACCAGTGGATGATCGTCCACGAGTTCCTGCCGCTGATTTGCGGCGTCGACATCGTCGAGGACGTGCTGCGGCACGGGCCGCGGTTCTTCCGGCCGGCGCGGGAGTACCAGCCCTACATCCCGGTCGAGTTCGCGGTCGCCGCCTATCGTTTCGGCCATGCGACGATCCGATCGAGCTATGTCGTGAACGACACCTACACGCTCAACCTGTTCCCGACCGACCCGGGGGCCGCGACGACGCCGCGAACCGATTTGCGCGGCGGCATGGTCACCCCCGCCTATGCCGTCGATTTTTCCAGGTTCTTCGACCGCAATCCGGCGCGGCCGGCACAACGCGCCAAGCGCATCGAGCCGCAGATCAACACCCTGCTGCTCGACCTGCCGAACTCGGTGCTGCCCGCCTTTGTCGCCGCACCGCAGCGCTCGCTCGCGACGCGCAACCTGCAGCGCAGCGAGGCGCTGATGCTGCCCTCGGGCCAGGACGTGGCGCGTGTTCTCGGGACAACGCGAATATTGGGGCCGGCCGATCTGCGCGGCGTCGCGGCCGAGCTCGGCGGGGCTGCGATCCCGCTTGGCGACGACCAGTTGCGCGACGTTTATCTCTGGTACTACCTGCTCGCCGAATTGTTCAGCCAGTACCGCGGCGACCGGCTCGGCGACACTGCCGCGCGCATCGTCGCCGAGACCTTTATCGGCGTGCTGAACGGCGACGCCTTGTCCTATCGCAGCATGTACCCGAACTGGAAGCCGACCCTGCCGAGCGAGATCAACGGCACATTCACGATCGTCGACATCCTCAACCTCGCCGGGGTCTGAGCGCGGACCAGAAGCTCATTGGGTCTGGCTGTGCAACCTCTCCGGAGCCCCTTGCGCCGCACCCGCGGGGTCGACCCCGCGGGTGTGCTCCTTTAATCCGGCCGACTGCGCCGGCTCAGCTGCGGCGGCGCCGGCGAACCGCGAAAATCGCGACCGCGGACCCGAGCAATGCCATCGAGCCCGGCTCCGGTGTCACGACCACGGCATTGCAGACCGAGGCCGGACAATCGGGGAAGTTGACATGGGTTTCGTCACCCGCCGTGAACTCGTTCGCGACGACATCACCGGTGATTACATTGGTCGACGTCACATCCGCATCCAGCGCCAGCAGCGACGCGCCCCAGATATTGAGGCTCACCGCATTCGCGCCTTCGAAGTTGAACAGCAGGTTTGAAAAGTGCGCTCCCGGTGCAAACTGGCTGCCTGGGTCGGTATAGCCGCCGGTGACGTTGACGATCGCCAGCCCGCCGGCGGGAAGACCGTTGAATGTGAGCGCGCTCGCGCCATGCTGAGCGAGTTGCGTCCCGGTGATCGTGACGTTGGCGATGCCCTGCCCGTTCTCATGAAAGGTGAAGGTGCCGGTCGTCGGGTCGAACATGCTGGTGGGGGTGTTGGCCGGCAGGCTGGCGAGCGTGGTCGAAAACCCGGTCAGCTGCCCCCAGATGTCGGTCCCGAAATTGATCGGCGAGAAGTTATGCCCGCTGAGTTGCGATCCCGCCCCGGTGGCGAGAAACGTATTTGCCGTGTTGGTGTTCATCCCGCCGACAAAGGTCAACGAGCCGCTCACCGGGACGCTCCCCGCCATTGTGGTATTGCCGAAGACGTTGACCTCGCCCAGCACGTCGCCGGGCGGTAGCGGCGTCGGCAACGGAATGACGCTGTTGCTATTCAGCGTGTGCGCGCCGCTGCTGGTGAAGTTGCCGCCGACCAGCACCGGGCCTTGGACGTCGGGCCCATTCAGTGCGAAATTGCCGTCGGTGATGACGTTGAAGTCCCCCAGTAGCGTCGCGACTGGAATGGGGCTCGCCCCGGCGGTCGCCGCCCCGGCTAATATCGTGATCGTCGCCACAGAGGCCGAAATAAACGTGCGCATGAACGCCACCTTACGGGTTGACGAAACTTTGACGATTAAGCCGCAAGGATCATGCCAAGTTTCAGGGGTCTCGAGCTGTCAAAATGCTTAATAATATCAAATCGGTCCAGCCGTGCTTTGGTTGACGTTTTGGCATATCGAGACACTTGGCGGGACCTGAGCGAGACAAGTGATCTGTCGCTGCCGGCGTTCCGCCGGAGGCAGCAGAGTTCTGGTCCGTAACCCTTCCGGACCTGTCGTGCCGAGTGTCTCCGATTTACCAGCCGAGCGCGTAGGCGGCGCGGCGCGGGTCGGCGCCGGCCTCGATGACGCCGCGCCTTTTGTCGACGTCGATCGCGCACACCGCACCCGCGGTCCAGATCCAGTCGGGCCAGCGCTGGATTTCGTGGCCGCGGCGCGCCAATTCGGCGATGACCGGCTCGGGGATGCGCGCCTCGACCGCGAGCCGGCCGGGGTGGTAGTCGTAGGGCGCGAATGACGACGGGTAGCTGTAGCTTGCAAAGCGCGGGCTCTCGATCGCCGACTGCATGTCCTGGCCAAACACAAAACGGTTCAGCAGCACCTGCAGCATCGCCTGGGTCTGGACGTCGCCGCCGGGGGTGCCGAACGGCATGAAATGGTCGCCGCCCTTGATCGCCAAGGCCGGGTTGGGCGTCAGCCGCGGCCGCTTGCCGGGCGCCACCCCGGCCGGGTGGCGCGGGTCGGGACGCGACTGCGAGCCGCGGTTCGACGGGATCAGCCCGGTCCCCGGCACCACCGGCGAGCCGTAGGACCCGTCGCTCGGGGTCGCCGAGAACAGGTTGCCGTGGCGGTCGGCGACGCAGACATAGGACGTGTCGGGTTCGGGGTTCGGGTCGCCCGCGGGACGCGGGAGCCGGCCGAAGCCGCGGCCGGCCTGGCTGCCGAGCTCGCCGCCGAGATTCCCCGGGGGCGGCATTTCCGGCCAGGCGCGGTCGGGGCGGATCAGCTTGCGGCGCTCGGCCGCGTACTCGGCGGAGATCAGGGTCGCGAGCGGGACCTCGACCATTGCCGGGTCGCCGTAATACGCCTCGCGGTCGGCAAAGGCGAGCTTCAGCGCCTCGGCCAGATGGTGGACATAGTCGGCGCTGTTGTGGCCGAGACCGGTAAGGTCGGTCCCCTCCAGCAAGGCCAGGGTCTGCAGCAATACCGGCCCCTGGCACCAGGCGCCGCAGGTAAAGACCTCGAGATCGCCAAAGCGGCGGCGCTCGGGCGGGCCGACCGGCGAATGGTATTCGGCGAGGTCCTCGGCCGACAGCAGTCCGCCCTGCTCCTTCATAAAGGCGACGATCTTTTTGGCGATGTCGCCGCGGTAAAATGCATCGCGCGCCGCCGCGAGCCCGGCCTCGCGACCGCGACCATTGGGACTGTGGCTGACCGCGGCGCGTTCCTCGTCGGCCATGTATTGCAGGGAGCCGGCAAGATCGGTCTGGCGAAACACTTCGCCGGCCTCGGGGACCCGCCCGCCCGGCAGAAAGACCGCCGCCGAGGACGGCCAGGCGCGGTGGTCGACCTCGTGGCGCTTCAGGCTCTCGGCCATCAGCGGGTACATCGGAAAACCGTCGCGCGCGAGCCGGGTCGCCGCCGCCGCGACCTCGCCAAAGCTCATCGTGCCGTAACGGCGCAGCGCGGTGATCCAGGCATCGGGGGCGGCCGGGACAACGGTGCGGATCACCCCCTTCGGGATTTTGCCGCCGTGCTCGCGCATGAACAGTTCGGGGTCGAGCGCCTTGGGCCAAGCGCCAAGCCCGGCGATCGTCACGACCTCTTTACTCTCGGCGAGGTAGACCATTATCGGCGCGACACCGGCGACGTCGACAAGGTCGCTCTGCAGGACGCCGAGCGCCAAGCCGGCGGCGCACCCGGCGTCGACCGCGTTGCCGCCGGCCTCGAGGATCGCAAATCCGGCGGTGGCTGCCAAGTAATGGCCGGCGGCGATTGCATGGCGGGTCACGGCAATGGTCGGGCGGTGTGCGAATGATGCGGTCATGGCGAGCCCCTTGCACGACAGGTCGCGGGCACAGTAGCGCTTGACCCGCGCTTGATAGAAGAGGCGTGGTTGCGGCGATCAGGATAGCGGATGAAAAAACGCGTTGTGCGCCGCAGGACCGGCGGTTGCGTCGGGTGAGATGGCACCGGGAGCGCCGCGCCGCGCCGACCGCGGGCGAGGGCAGCCTGTTGACGCTTGCGGTGTTGGCGTTGGTTGCCGGCGCCGGGTCGGGACTGGTCGTCGCCATCTTCCGCCTGGCGCTCGACCAAGCCGACCGCTGGCGCAGCGAGCTGATTGCCCGCGCCCATCACCAGCCGCTCGCCGGGTTCGCCCTCGTCGTTGCCGGCGCCGCCGCCGCGGTGGCGCTCGCCGCATGGCTGGTGCGGCGGTTCTCGCCCTACGCCTCGGGCAGCGGCATCCCGCAGGTCGAGGCGGCGCTGACCGGCGACCTGCCGCCGGCCCCGCCGCGGCTGATCTCGGTCAAGTTCGTTGGCGGCCTGTTGGCGATCGGCGCCGGGATGGCGCTCGGCCGCGAGGGCCCGAGCGTGCAGATGGGCGCCGTTGTCGCCGACCTCGTCGGCAAATGGTGCCGCCGGTCGTGGCCGGATGCGCGCACCCTGCTCGCCGCCGGTGCGGGGGCGGGGCTCGCCGTTGCCTTCAATGCGCCGATCGCCGGTGCCGTATTTGTGCTCGAGGAGCTGGTGCGGCGGCTCGAAACCCGCATCGCGATCGCAGCACTCGGCGCGTCCTCAAGCGCGATCCTGATCTCGCGGCTGTTTTTGGGCGACGCGCCCGATTTCCAGGTCGCCGTGTCGGCGCAGGCGGCGACCGCCACCGGACCTCTGCCCTACGCGGTGGCGGCGACGTGGCCGCTCTACCTGGCGCTGGGCGTGGTTGCCGGAATCGCCGCCAGCCTTTACAACCGCGCGATCCTTAGCGGCCTCGCGCTGGCGGGACGGCTCGACGCGCGCTGGCCGATCGAGCTCCAGGCGGCCGCGCTCGGGGCGCTGGTCGGGTTTGTCGCATGGTTCTCGCCGGATTTGGTCGGCGGCGGCGACGACATCACTCAGCGGGTGCTCACCGGCAGCGTGGCGGTGGCCGCGATTCCGCTCGCCTTTTTTGTCCGCTTCGGGTTGGGTGTCACCTCCTATGCCGCGCGTACGCCGGGCGGGCTGTTCGCGCCGCTGCTGGTGCTCGGTGCCCAGCTCGGCCTCGTTTGCGGCGCGCTGTGCCACGCCGCCTTTCCCGGTCTCGGCATCGAGCCCGAAGCGTTTGCCGTTGTCGGCATGGCGGCGTTCTTTACCGGGGTCGTGCAGGCGCCGGTGACCGGCATCGTGCTCGTTACCGAGATGACCGCAGCGTTTACCACGCTGTTGCCGATGCTGGCGGCCTGCTTTGCCGCGATCGTGACCGCGAACCTGCTGCGCACCGCCCCAATCTACGACGCATTGCGCGAGCGCGTCGCCAAAACGAGCCGGGCGTCGCCATAATCGCCGTCATATCCGAATGGGCCTCGGCTTTGCTTTCTGGCACAACAGGTCGAGGATTCGGCGGCGACCGTATCGGTAAGGGGCAGGACGATGAGCGACTACGATCTGGTGATCCGCAACGGCACGGTGGCGACGGCGGCCGACACGGTCGATTGCGATGTCGGCGTCAAGGACGGCGTCGTCGTCACGCTCGGCCGCGGCATCGGACCGGGGGCGCGCGAGATCGACGCCGCCGGCAAGCTCGTCCTGCCGGGCGGCGTCGACAGCCACTGCCATCTCGAGCAGCGCTCGTCGGCCGGGGTCGTGTGCGCCGACGATTTCTACAGCGGCACGGTGGCGGCGGCGTTTGGCGGCACCACGACGGTGATCCCGTTCGCCGCCCAGCACCGCGGCCAGTCATTGCGCCAGGTGGTCGAGGAATATCATCAGGCGGCGCGGCCGAAGGCAGTTATCGACTACGCCTTTCACCTGATCATCACCGACCCGACAGCCGACATCCTCGGCCAGGAGCTGCCGGCCCTGATCCGCGACGGCTACACCTCGTTCAAGGTCTACATGACCTACGACCTGCTGCAGCTCGACGATGGGCAGATGCTCGACATCCTCGCGGCAGCGCGGCGCGAGGGCGCGCTCGTCATGGTCCACGCCGAGAATTACGACATGATCAAATGGCTGACCGCGCGCCTGTTGGAGCGCGGGCTCGGCGCGCCGCGCTACCACGCGGTCAGCCACGCCCGGCTCGCCGAAGGCGAGGCGACCAACCGCGCCGTCAGCTTGTCGCAACTGCTCGACGTACCGATCCTGATTGTCCACGTCTCGGCGGCCGAGGCGATCGAGGTCATCCGCAACGCGCAAACAAAGGGCCTCAAAATCTACGGCGAGACTTGCCCGCAATATCTGTTCCTGACCGCCGACGACATTGCCAAGCCCGGTCTCGAAGGCGCCAAATTCTGCTGCAGCCCGCCGCCGCGCGACCACGCCGCGCAAGAGGCGGTGTGGGCCGGCCTGAAAAACGGTACCTTTCAGGTGTTCTCGTCCGACCACGCGCCCTACCGCTACGACGCCTCCGGCAAGCTGCCGCTTGGCGACCGCACGACATTCAAGGACATTGCCAACGGCGTCCCCGGCATCGAGCTGCGTCTGCCGTTGCTGTTTTCCGAGGGCGTGCAGCGGGGCCGCCTCGATCTCAACGCCTTTGTCGCGCTGACCGCGACCAACCACGCCAAGCTCTACGGGCTCTACCCGAGGAAAGGCACGATCGCGGTCGGCAGCGACGCCGACATCGCGATCTGGGATCCCGAGCGCGAGGTCACGGTCACCGCCGGCCTGCTGCACGACAATGTCGGCTACACCCCCTATGAGGGACGCAAGCTCAGGGGCTGGCCGGTTACGGTGCTGAGCCGCGGCCGCATCGTGGTCGAGAACGGTGCCCTCAACGTGGCCCGCGGCAGCGGCGCCTTCCTGCCCTGCGCCCTCTCCGCCGCCGCCCGCCCCGCCGGCGCCGCCGTCCCCGAGCTCGCCTACACCGCCCAGCACGGCGCCGCGCTCGTCTGACGGGTCGAGCTCGGGGGCGAAAGCTATCGGTAGGACAGGTTGAACAAGGTGAAACCCATAACCGGAGCTGAGCCGACCGAAGGCCCTGGGTTTCGCCAACTCAACTCATCTGCGTATTGCTGCCTGTAGCCCCTGGCATTCGCCCGGCGCCACCGGGACCGCCCGTGCCGTCTGGTCAGACGGCCGTGTCAATGGCGACGCCCTGCCGGTGCTCTGATGCGGCTCGTGCATATCAGGAAACCTCTTTCGTGCAGCGGCCGGGTGATTGTAGCGCGCTCGTTTTCGCTATGATGCCATCGAGCGCGTCAAATGCAGGCGAGGTACGGAGTGATCGAACATCTGGTGCGTGCCATCCCGACGCAGGTTCGCTGACCCATGCCGGACCAGCGATGGGTCGAGGTCGGCGGCCTCGAGGACATCCCGCGCGATGGCGCCCGCCGGGTCAAGCGGGCGGGCAAGCCGTTCCCGGTGGCGGTGTTCCGCACCGCCGACGACCAGGTATTTGCGCTCGTCAACCACTGCCCGCATCGCGGCGCGCCGCTGTCGGCGGGAGTGGTGCGCGGCTGCACCGTCTCCTGCCCGCTGCATGGCTGGGTGGTCGATCTGGAGACCGGCAAGGCGCAGGCCCCCGACGAGGGAACGGCGCCGAGGATCGCAGTCCAGATGATCGACGACCGGATTTACCTGGCGGCCTGGGCCGTCGCCGCGCCCGGCGAGTGGGAATAGCGCCCGCCTGACGCACCGGCGGGCGCTGCAGGCGCACTTTAGCCGAGCTGCTTCCGCGCCTCTTCGGCCTGCTCGCGCATTGATTTCAGCAATCGCGCTTCCGGGGTCGGCGCGCAATTGGTGTAGCCGGCGCCGAGCGCCTTGAGCTGCGCCGCGTCGCGCGGAAAAGCGGCGTGGTTCAGCGGCAGCGCCAGCCGGGCGCCGGCGCTCTTTTTCGCCGCTTCGCGGACCCGGTCGATCGCCGCCACCAGCCGCGGATGATCGGGCTGGCCGCTGACGCCCAGCGAGCGCGACAGGTCGGACGGCCCGACCGCCAGCAGGTCGACCCCCGCGACCGCGGCAATCTCGTCGATGCGCTCCACCGCCTCCATGTCCTCGATCATGCAGGCGAGCAGGATTTCGCGGTTCGACTGCGCCATGTGCTCGACCAGCGGAATCCGGCCGAACTCGGCGGCGCGGCTGCCCGCCGCCATGCCGCGCTCGCCCTGCGGCGGGTAGCGCACCGCCTGGACCGCGGCGCGCGCCGTCTCGGCGTTCTGGACATGCGGCACCTGGATGCCCTGCACGCCCATGTCGAGGAGGCGCAGGATAAAGGCCGGGTCAAAGCCGGGGGTGCGCACGATCGGGGTGACCCCGACGCGCTCGGCCGCCATCACCATCGCCTGCACGTCGTGCAGGTCGAAGCTCGTATGCTCCATGTCGATAAAGGCGGCGTCAAAGCCGGCAAGCCCGATGATCTCGACGATCTGCGGGTCGGGAATGCCGCCGACATGGGTCCCGAGCGCCAAGCCGCCCTCGCGCAGGATGCGCTTTACCCGGTTTTCTCTCATCTGCTCTCCTCCCGCGGTATTGCCCTTACCCCCACCGCCGTCAGGCGGCGCGCGCCGGGCGCGCCCGCTTGAGGCAGTCGACGATCATGTCGGTGTCCATCACGTCGCCGAAGATGTTGTAGAAGGCAGCGAGCGCCGCGTCGTGCTCCTCCTGGGTCGCGGCGGCGTTGCCGTCGCTGACCATGACCGTGCGGAAGTTCGTCATGTTGGCGTCGCGCGCCGAGCTTTCACAGCACACATTGGTCACGGTCCCGGTGATCAGCACGGTGTCAAAGCCGCGCGCCCGCAGCCGCTCGGGCAGGTCCGACGTCCCCGGCATAAAGGCGCTGTAGCGGTACTTGTTGACGATCTCGTCTTGCGGCCGGACGTCGAGATCGGGCCACAGCCGGTGCCCCGGCGTACCCTCGGAAAGGGCAGCGATGCGCTTTTCGCGCATCGCGGGTGAGGCCATTTCGTGGGCCACCGACCAATCCTCGAGGCAGCGGGCGTCATGCGTCATCTGCACCCAAAACACGCCGCCGCCGGTTTCCCGCACCGCCGCGGCGAGCCGGTTGACCGCGGGCACGATCTGGAGCGCCGCCGGGCACACCGCATGCCCGACCGCTTCGTCCATAAAGGCGTATTGCAGGTCGATCACGACGAGCGCCGTTCGCGCCGGGTCGAGGTCGGCATAGCAATGCTCGCCGCCGCGCCGGGCGACGACGCGCTCGACGATGGCATCGGGAATAGTGGCGCCCTTTAATTTCATCGCAGCCTCCTCGCCGATTGCTATTTGTTCATGTTCCAGATGTCGGTCGCGAGCAGCCACCGCCCGCCGATCTTACGCCAGACGACCACGTATTTGCCGACGACCTGCTGCGGCGGCTGGGCTTTCGTTTCGAGGGTGACGGTGCCGATCTCGCGCGCGGCGCGCGGACCGAGCGGCAGCACGTCAACGGTGACGAGCTTGGCGTCGCCAACCTGCTGCCCCGCTGTTTTCCAGAAGGCCTCGATCGCGCTGCGTCCCTTGACCATGTTGCCGCCCGGCGGCAGCACATGGGCGTCCTCGGCATACATCGCGGCGACCGCGGCGACGTCGCCCTTGTTAAAGGCGTCTTCCCATTTGTCGTTGAGCTGCCGGATTGTCGCGACGGTCTGCGCCGAGGCAGAGCCCGCAGCGGCCAGACCGACGCACAACGCCAGCACTGCGCTCCTGACCATGGCATTCCTCCCCGGACGTAGCCGGATGGTCGCCCGGTTTGCCTCGCGGAACAACCCTCGAATGGCGTTCATGGCCATGCTGGCCGAGGGAGAGCCGTCTCAGCCAGCCTACAAGCGCCGGCAACGGGAGCGAGATCGAAAGGGCACTCTCGGCAAAACGGTGTCCAAAAGCGTTATCCTCGTGCATTGGTTTGAGGATCGAGGAGATCGCGATGCAAACCGTCAAATACCGGCTGTTCGAGCCGCGTCTGGCGCCGCGCCGCACCAAGCTCGAAGTGCCGGGCTGGGGCGGCAAGCCCGAGCCGCGGCGCGACGGCGCGCACGAGCAGGCCTGGCACTGCATGCCGTTCAACGAAGCCGCGCAATACGGCATTGAACTGTTTTATCCATTCGACAACGAGCTGCACGTGACCAAACGCGACGGCCAGGTGGTGTTGGACGGCGATTTCGGGCGCGATCCGCAGACCGGCATTCAGTGGCCCCCGTTTCGCCCCTTTGGCGAGGACTATTACACCTATCAGCTGCTGCTCGACCTAAAAGTCGCTGATGACATTGCGGTGCGGACCGAGCCGCATCCGCGCTTTTACACGTCATCGGAAGACGACGTGCCGATCGCGGTGCCGGCGCTGCTGCGCACGAGCTGGTGGCCGATGATCTCGTTTGTCGTGTTCAAGGCGCCGCCGGCCGGCCATACCCATGTCTTCCGGCCGGGCGAGCCGTTTATGCAGATACTGTTTCTGCCAACGGAAGCGCAGTTCGAGCTGGTGCCGATGGATGAACAGGAAGCCGCCGAGCGCGAGATGCGCAGCCGGCGCATCCATGCCAGCCGTGACACTCTGGCAAAAGACACGACCTGGACCTCTTCCACCGACACCGTGTTCGACGGCACCTATCGTCACATCCTGCGCGCCGCCCGCGCCAAGGCGAAAGAAGCGGAGAGCTGAACACTCGCTCTTTAACCTTGGTTTCCCGCCCGGATTTCCCGGCGGCCCTCCGGGCAGGCCTTCCTTGGATCAGCTTACCGTCATCAGCGTCCGACCACTACCCCGCCGACGCCGGGAATGCCGACAAAGGTACTGTTGTGATGGTGGTGGTGATGGTGGTGGTGCGAATAACGGCGATAATAGCGGTGGTGATGGTGATGATGATGGTGATAGGCGTAAGGCGGATACGGGTAAGTGTAAGAATAGTATTGAGCGACCTCGATGTCGTCCGCCGCCGGCTCTGGCGATTTTTGGGCGCGCGCGGCGTTGTCGGCGTCGAGCAGCGCTACGGCGTCCGGGATCGGCGCCAGCAGGTCGGCATAAGAGGACGCCCCCAGCGCTTTCGACGAAAGGGGGGCAGGGTTGATTGCAGCCTGCGCTGTGCTCATCGTCGCCAGTCCGGCAGCGGCGCCGAGCAACCCAGCGATCTTCTTGTCCATCGGTTCCTCCAATTGTCAAACACAAGCGCAGCGGGATAACGCTTTCGCGCATGTTATCATCCAAACACGAGCGGCGAATTCGAGGTTCCGACAAAAAGAAACTTTTGGCTGACCGAACTTCGGCTAACCATCGCCATTAATCATGCCTTCCCGCCACGAACGCTGGTCGACACACCCTTGCGATGATTTATCGCGGTGGCGTGGATGGGAATAATTCCACTGGCGATCACGTTCTCGCCGCCGATGCCGTCAAGGCGCCAGAGGACCAAGGCGCCAGAGGACCAAGGCGCCAGAGGACCAAGGCGCGAGCGGACGTAATCCGCGTCGGCGGGGTTGCGGCTGTCGCGCTTTTTATGATGAGCCGCCGGATGGCGTACGGTTACCCCGGTAGGGCTGTGAAGCGCCGCACAAGTGCGTTCAGAACACCACTTCGACGAGGTAGGGGCCGGGGGTGGCGATCCCCTCGGCGAGCCGGCGGTTGAACTCGTCCATGTCGGCGGCGCGCCCGCCGGGGACACCCATGCCCTTCGCCAGGGTGACGAAATCGAGGTCGGGACTGACGAGGTCGAGCATGTCGAGCGCCTTGCGGCCGGGATTGCCGGCGCCGACATTGGCGAGCTCCCCCTTTAGAATCTGATAGCTGCGGTTCGAGAACAGCAGCGTCGTCACGTCGAGCCCTTCGCGCGCCTGCGTCCACAAGGCCTGCACCGTGTACATCGCACTGCCGTCGCCTTCCAAGGTCACGACCTTGCGATCGGGGCAGGCGATTGCCGCCCCGGTCGCGAGCGGCATGCCGAGGCCGATCGAGCCGCCCATGTTGGAGAGCCAGTCATGCGGGGCGGCCGATCTGGTCGGCGCGAAAAAGCCGCGCCCGGTCGTCACCGCCTCGTCGACGACAACCGCGTTCTCCGGCAACAGCGCGCCGAGCGAGGCGCCCAGCGCCTCGGGCGTGATCCGGCCGGTCCCTTTTGTCGGGGCCGGGTCGTTGACGACCGGCGCCGGGGTCCCGCGCGCGCCGACCTCCTCGGCGAGCGCTTCGAGCGCGCCGACCATGTCCTGGTCGAGCCGGGCCAGCACATGGCCCCGCGCATCGGAGGGCGCCAACAGGCTCGGCTTGTCGGGATAGGCGAAAAACGCGACCGGCATCTTGGCGCCGACCAGGATGACGTGCTTGAGCCCCGCCAATACCTTCGTCGCCTGGTCGACGACATAGGGCACGCGCTCCAAAAACACCCGCCCGCGGCCGCGCTGGGTGCGCGCGTTCGAGCCCTGCGCCATCAGCCGCGCCCCGGTCTTGGCGGCGATCTTGCCGGCGAGCTCGAGCCCCTCTTGGCGCAATGCCCGCCCGGTGACGAGGATCAGGCACGGTTCGCCCGAGCGCAGCGCTTTCGCCGCCGCGGCGACCGCCTCAGTCGAGACCGGCTCCGAAACTGCCGGCGGCGGCACCGGGGCCGGGCCCGAGCCCTCGTTCCAGGCGGTGTCGGCGGGCAGGATCAGAGTCGCGATCTGGCCCGGCGATTTGCGCGCGGCGGCGATCGCGGCGGCGCCGTCGGCGGCGATCGACTTTGCGTCGGGCGACGTCTTGACCCAGTGCGAGGACGGCCGCGCCAGCCCCTCGATGTCCGAGGTCAACGGTGCATCGTATTTGCGGTGGTAGGTGGCGTGGTCGCCGACGATGTTGACCATCGGCGAGGCCGCCTTGTTGGCGTTGTGAATGTTGGCAAGCCCGTTGGCGAGACCGGGGCCGAGGTGCAGCAGGGTCGCGGCCGGGTTTTCGCTCATCCGGGCATAGCCGTCGGCGGCCCCGGTGACGACACCCTCGAACAGGCCCAGCACGCAGCGCATGCCGTCGACCCGGTCGAGTGCCGCAACAAAATGCATCTCCGAGGTGCCGGGGTTGGCAAAGCACACATCGACCCCGCCGCCGACCAAGGTGCGCACCAAGCTTTCCGCGCCGTTCATCGACTTCTCCCTGGTCTGCACTCGGTGGTGCCGCATCCTGCCTAGCGCTTCGTTAATGAGCAAGCAGGCTGTCGACGGCCTTAGCAGGTTGGGGAGGGTTCGATTCCGATCAGCCGCGCCGAGCCCGCTGCCCGCCCGGCCCGACTGGCAGTCCGTAGTCGTCGCGGAAGCCCTGCTATCCGAGCGCGCCGACTTTGGAAGCGACGCGGAGCAGGAGCCATATGCTCGGCGCACCGAGGGCGTACAGCCCGGCAATCATCCATTTCAGGATAGCGAGATCGGTGTCGATCTTGGCAAAACGAGTCTCATAGGCGGCGATTTCCTCGGCCGCCCCGTCCGCCTTTTCTTTCGGTGCGCCGGCCGCCAGCAACGCCTCCTAGGTTTTGGCCAGCATCAATGCCAATTCGCCAGCCTTCCACTATCCCCGATCTCAATGGGCTCGATCTTCGAAATATAAAGGCGCCCAGCACCAGACTCGCCGTTCTGCTGACCCGAATTGGAGGCGGACGGAAGCCGGCCTGGGCCCTCGCCAGCGCCGCTCCGGCGACCGCGCGGATATCGGGGCGCGGCGACGAGACCCTTGCCGGGTGCGGCGGCGGCGCGATATCACCCCACGGACATGCCGATCCTGTTTCTCATCGTCCTCATCGACCTGATCGGGTTCGGTCTCGTCATTCCGCTGCTGCCGTTTTACGGGGTGCGGTTCGGCGCCACGGCGCCCGAGGTGACGTGGCTGCTCGCGACCTACTCGCTGATGCAGCTCGTCGCGGCCCCGTTGTGGGGCCGGCTCAGCGATCGCGTCGGCCGCCGTCCGGTGCTGATGGCGAGCATGGCGGCCTCGGCGCTCGCCTACCTTTGGCTTGGCGCCGCCGACACGCTGTGGATGCTGTTTGCGGCACGCGCGCTCGCCGGCGCATGCGCCGGCAACATCGCCGCCGCCCAGGCCTATATCGCCGACATCACCAAGCCCGAGGAACGCGCCCACGGCATGGGCATGATCGGCGCCGCCTTTGGCCTCGGCTTTATTTTCGGGCCGGCGCTCGGCGGGTTTCTCGCCGGCAACAACCCCGCCACCGCCAACCTGCAGACCCCGGCCTGGGTCGCCGCCGGCCTGTCGCTGGCGGCCCTTTGCGGCGTCCTTTTCGTGCTGCGCGAGAGCCTCGCGCCGGCGCGGCGCGGCGCGGCCTCGGCGCCGGGCCGCATCGGCTTGATCCTCGGGGCGCTGCGCCGCCCGGTGCTGTCGCGGCTGATCGCGATCTTTTTCCTCGTCATCCTCGCCTTTGCCGCAATGGAAAGCATCTTTGCGCTGTGGGCCTTGCGGCAATTGGATTGGGGGCCGGAGAAGGTGGGCTTTGTCTTTGCCTATCTCGGCCTGTTGTCGGCGGTCATGCAGGGCGGGCTGACCCGCCGCCTGACCAAGCGCTACGGCGAGGAGCGGCTGCTGCTGCTCGGCCTCGTGCTGCTCGCGATCGGGCTCGTCATCGTGCCGTTTTCGCGCGACGTGGCGGTGCTCGCCGTCGCCTTTGCGGTGCTGGCGGTCGGGCTCGGCCTGACCCAGCCGGCATTGAACAGCCTGGTTTCGCGCCGCGCCGGCAGCGGCGAGCAGGGCCAGGTGCTGGGCGTCACCCAGTCGGTGGGCAGCCTGGCGCGGGTGATCGGGCCGCCCTTGGCCGGTTACCTGTTTGCCGATCTCAGCCACAGCAGCCCGTTTCTGTCGGGGGCGGCGATCGTCGCCGTCGCCTTTGTCCTGGCGCTGAACCTGTTCGGCGGGCTTGGTGCGGCACCGGTCGTCGAACCCGAGCCGCCGCTCGGTTCGGCGCGATGAGCCGGCGCGGGCGGCCGGTCACCCCGGGTCCGCCTCGACAAAAGGGCCGCCTCAACGACGAATTGCGGGCGCTGCGCTCGCTCGCCCCCTATCTGTGGCCGCGGAATTCGGCCGAGTTGCGGCTGCGCGTTGTGCTCGCCATCAGCTTTCTGGTCGCCGGCCGGCTCCTCAACATCTCGGTCCCGTTTCTGTACAAGCACGCGGTCGACGCGCTGGCGCCGGGCAAGGCGATCGTCGCCGTGCCGGTGGCGCTGGTCGTCGCCTATGGCCTCGCCCGCGTCATGGCGCAGGGCTTTAACGAATTGCGCAACGCCGCTTTTGCCAAGGTCACGCAACGCGCGGTGCGGCAGATCGCGCTGTCGGCGTTTCGCCATGTCCACGCGCTGGCGCTGCGCTTTCACCTCGATCGCCGTACCGGCGGGCTGTCGCGCGCGATCGAGCGCGGCACCGCCGGGATCGAGTTCCTGCTGTCGTTTCTGCTGTTCAACATCGTCCCGACCTTTGTCGAGATCCTGCTCGCCTGCGCGATCCTGTGGCGGCTCTACGACTGGACCTTTGCCGCCGTCACCCTGGCGACGATCGTCATGTATATCGGCTTCACCTTTCTCGTGACCGACTGGCGGGTGCGCTTTCGCCGCGACATGAACGACCGCAACAGCGAAGCCAACACCAAGGCGATCGACAGCCTCTTAAATTTCGAGACGGTCAAGTATTTCGCCAATGAGGAGCATGAGGCGAAGCGTTACGATGTGGCGTTGCGCGCCTACGAGCATGCCGCGGTCAAAAGCGAAACCACGCTCGCGGCACTCAACCTCGGCCAGGGCGTCATCATCGCCGTCGGGCTGGTCGGGGTCATGATCCTCGCCGGCGAGGGCGTCGCGGCGCGCGTCATGACGGTCGGCGACTTCGTCCTGGTCAACGCCTATCTGATCCAGCTTTACACGCCGCTCAATTTTCTCGGAGTCGTCTACCGCAACATCAAGCAATCCTTGGCCGACCTCGAGCAGATGACCGCATTGATGGCGATCAAGCCCGAAATCGAGGACCGGCCAGGCGCGCCGGCATTGCCGGTTGGCGCGGGTACGGTCGCGTTTCGCCACGTCGATTTCGGTTACGACAGCCGGCGGCCGATCCTGCTCGATGTCGATTTCAGAGTACCGGCGGGCGCGAAGCTCGCGATCGTCGGGCCGAGCGGTGCGGGCAAGTCGACGATTGCCCGGTTGCTGTTCCGCTTTTGGGATGTCGGCGCGGGTGCGGTCGAGATCGACGGTGAGGACGTCCGCGAAGTCACCCAGGACAGCCTGAGGCAGGCGATTGGGGTCGTGCCGCAGGACACCGTGCTGTTCAACGACACGATATTTTACAACATCGCCTATGGCCGGCCCGGTGCCGCGCGTGCGGCGGTCGAGGAGGCGGCGCGCCTCGCCCATATCCACGATTTTGTCGCTTCGCTGCCGGACGGCTACGACACGATGGTGGGCGAGCGCGGCCTCAAATTGTCGGGCGGCGAAAAGCAGCGCGTTGCGATCGCGCGAGTGATACTAAAGGCGCCGAAGATTCTGGTGTTCGACGAGGCGACCTCGGCGCTCGACACCCGCACCGAGCGCGAGATCCAGGCAAATCTCGCCGAGGTGTCGGCCGACCGCACGACCCTGGTCATCGCCCACCGCCTGTCGACGGTTGTCGACGCCGACGAGATCCTGGTGCTCGACCATGGGCGGGTCGTCGAGCGCGGGAACCACGGCACTTTGCTGCGCCGCGGCGGTGTATATGCCGACATGTGGATGCGCCAGCAGGAGGCGGCTCGCCGCGAAGCGGCGCTTGCGGATGCGTGAGCCTGCTAAAGACGAAAACGCAAAAGCGACCGGGAGAACAAATGGCGCGTATCTGCAAGGTGCTGATCGTCGAAAATGACGATTACATCCGCGAATTGCTGGGCGAAGCATTTGACGAGGAGGGTTTTCTGTTTTCGACCGCCGAGACCGGGGCCGAGATGGAGGGCAAGCTCGACGAAGACGATTTCGACATCGTGATGATCGACATCACCCAGCCCGGCGACAAGGACGGTTTCGCGCTCGCCGAGCTCGCCCATCAGCAAGGCTGCGGCGTCATCCTGACGACCGGCGACCACCGCCATTCCGAGCGTTTGGAGCAGAGCGGCCGATACTATCTGCTGAAGCCGTTCCGGATGGGCGACCTGATGACCGTGGTCGATCAGATCCTGACCGTGGCGGCGATCGAATGCGTCCGCCGCAAGCGGCGCGACGGCTCGCATTTCCCGCCGCGAAGCGGGTGACGGCGCCGCCGGCCCTGCTGCCGCTGCTCCGGCGTGGCGACCGGCGCGCGCTCGCCCGCGCAATTACCCTCGTCGAGTCGACCCGGCCCGACCATCGCGCGCAAGCCGAAGCGCTGCTCGCGGCGGCCTCGCCCTATGCCGGCAACAGCTTCCGCATCGGCGTTTCGGGGCCGCCGGGTGCCGGCAAATCGACCTTTGTCGAACGCTTTGGCCTCGACGGCGTGGCCCGCGGCCGGCATGTCGCGGTGCTCGCCATCGATCCCGCCTCAAAGCGCGGCGGCGGCGCCATTCTCGCCGACAAGACGCGGATGGCCGAATTGGCGCGCTCGCCCGATGCCTTTATCCGCCCGTCCTCGGCCGGTCTCAGCCGCGGCGGTGCTTCG
This sequence comes from uncultured Alphaproteobacteria bacterium, assembly GCA_963712825.1. GTDB lineage: Bacteria > Pseudomonadota > Alphaproteobacteria > ATCC43930 > CGMCC-115725 > AP-15. The sequence continues at coordinate 82,151 of CAVQJP010000013.1, read as the reverse complement.
CGGCATACGCGCGAGGCGATCTTGCTGTGCGAAGCCGCAGGGTTTGACGCGGTTATCGTCGAAAGTGTGGGCGTTGGCCAGTCCGAGACCGCGGTCGCCGAAATGACCGACATGCTGGTGCTGATCCTGCCGCCCGCGGCGGGCGACGAGTTGCAGGGGATCAAGCGCGGTATCGTCGAGCTCGCCGATCTCGTCCTCGTCAACAAGGCCGACGGCGATCTTGCCGAGGTGGCGCAGCGCACCGCCGCCGACTATGGAAGCGCGATGCGGCTGATCCACCCGCCAAGCGGCGAATGGGAGGTGCCGGTGCGTGCGGTCTCGGCGCTCGAAGGCCTCGGCGTCGCCGAGATCTGGGACGACGTGGCACGGTTCCGCGCCGGGCGCGAAGCGACGGGCGCCTGGGTTGAGCGCCGCCGCGACCAGGCGCGGGCGGCCTTGTGGGCCGAAATCGACGCCGGCCTGATCGAACATTTTCGCACCGCTCCCGCCGTCGCCGAGCGCCTCGCCGCGGTCGAGGCCGACGTGGTTTCGGGCGCCCGCAACCCCGCCGAAGCCGCCCGCGCCTTGGTCGCCGGATTTCTCGGCGAACCCTAGCCGCGCTCTTTCGCGCGCCTTGCGGCCGGCTCGAAAGATGCGCAATGCTTGCCGTCCAAGCGGGCATGCAGACGCCCTTCAAAGGCGGCTCAACAGATGGTACGCCCGCGTTGTCGTTTGCCGCGTGTGAGCTGATTTTGAGCCCACGCCTGCACGAGGAGTGCGCACCAAGGCAAATCGTGCAGACTCGACATCTGCTGGAAGATATCCGAAACGCCGCGCCATCAGGCTGCGGCCGCCGGAGAAGGAGCGATTGGATGGCGCTGGAAAAGAATGGGTCCTTGGCCGGCAAGGTTGCGGTCGTGACCGGCGGCAGCAGCGGCATCGGGGCGGCGAGCGTGCGGCTTTTGGCTGAGGCCGGCGCCAAAGTCGTCGTCGGCTACAACAAGGGCGCCGACCGGGCGGAAGCCCTGATCGCCGAATTGCCCGGCGACAGCCACCGGGCGATGCGTCTGCCATTGGAGGACACTGCCCAAATCCGCAACGTGGCAGAGGCGGTAGGGCAGGAATTCGGCCGCGCCGACATTCTCGTCAACTCCGCCGGCTTTACCCGGATGGTGGCGCACCACGATCTCGAAGCGCTCGACGACGACCTGATCGACGCGGTGCTGACCGCCAATGTGCGCGGGCCGTTTGCGACGATCCGCGCCTTTGTCCCGCTGCTGCGCCGATCGGGCGACGGCGTCATCGTCAACATCTCGTCGGGGGCGGCGCAGAGCGGCACCGGCAGCTCGATCATCTACGGCGCCTCGAAAGCGGCGCTGAACACGATGAGCATGGCGCTGGCGCGCGTGCTCGGCCCTGAAATCCGTGTCGTCGTTGTGGCCCCGGGGATGGTCCATACCGGGTTTGTCCCAGGCCGCACCGAAGAGATGATGGCGGCGGCGGCGATGGCGACGCCGTTGAAGCGCGCGATCGAGGCGCATGATGTGGCGCTGGCGGTGATGGCCTGCGTCACCCATCTGACGCACACGACCGGGTCGATCGTCACCGTCGACGCCGGCCGCCACCTCTAAGCCGCCATCTCTAAAATGACCGCCCGGCGCGCGTAATGGCGGTGCAATTTCGGGCGCGGGTCAACATATCTCGCGGGGCAACGGCCGCCGCCCGGCGAGACCAAACCAACCGGGACCGGTGCACCGCCGGCAAAGAGGTAGCCGGCAGAGAGGTAGAATGAGCGCGATTCCCCGGCAGCGCGACATCATCGACCGGCGCGCCTTGGCTGCGGCGTTGTCCGCCGCTGCCCGATCGGTCCCCTTGCCGAGCGCCGACCGCCGGCCGCTGGTAGACCCTCTCAAATCCGCACTGGCCCATGGGCGCGCCGAGATCCGCCGACGCTTTGACGAGAATGGCGACGGCGCCGCGGTCATGCGCGGGCAGTGCTTTTTGACGGATCAGCTGATCCGCGCCTTGTTCGACGTGGTCACGACCGAGATCTATCCGCTCGCCAACCCAACCTCGGGCGAACGGCTGAGCCTCGTCGCGGTCGGCGGCTACGGGCGCGGCGAGCTGGCGCCCTATTCCGACATCGACCTGTTGTTTCTGCTGCCCTACAAGCAGACTCCGCACACCGAGCAGGTCATCGAGTCGCTGCTCTATCTGCTGTGGGATCTCGGTCTGAAGGTCGGGCAGTCGACGCGCTCGGTCGACGAATGCCTGCGCCAGGCAAAAGCGGACCTGACGATCCGCACGAGCCTCCTTGAGGCGCGTTATCTGTGGGGCGACGAGGCGCTGTTTGCCGATCTCAGAAAGCGCTTCGATGCCGAAGTGGTGCGCGGCACCGCGGCGCAGTTTGTCGAGGCCAAGCTCGCCGAGCGCGACGCGCGCCACCGCCGGGTCGGCGACAGCCGCTACAAGCTTGAGCCCAACGTCAAGGAAGGCAAGGGCGGGCTGCGCGACCTGCACACGCTGTTCTGGCTCGCCAAGTACATCTATCGAATCGACGACGTCGCCAAGCTCGTCGAATTGGGGGTGCTGTCGGCCGAGGAATCGGCCCGCTTTGTGCGGGCGGAGAATTTCCTGTGGACGGTGCGCTGCCACCTTCACTATCTCGCCGGCCGGCCCGAGGAGCTGCTGACCTTCGACCTGCAGACCGAGATCGGCCGCCGCATGGGCTACACCGGGCGCGCCAGCGGCCGCGGCGTCGAACGCTTCATGAAGCACTATTTCCTGGTCGCCAAGGATGTCGGCGACCTGACCCGCATCTTCTGCGCGATCCTCGAAGCCGACCAGCAGCGCAAGCGCCGGTTGTCCTGGGTGCGATGGGGGATTGGCAGGCGCGGGCTCGACGGGTTTGTGCTCGATGGCGAGCGGCTGACGATCCCGTCCGAAGATTTCTTCGAAAGCGATCCGGTGGCGCTGCTCCGGCTGTTCCGCGTGGCGCAGCGCACCGAGCTCGACATTCACCCGCGGGCCTTGCGCCGCGCCGGGCAGTCGCTGCGGCTGATCGATGCGTCAATCCGAGCAAATCCCGAGGCGAACCGGCTGTTCGCCGAAATCCTGACCTCGCACAAGAACCCGGAAACGGCGCTGCGGCGGATGAACGAGGCGGGCGTCCTTGGCCGCTTCATCCCCGATTTCGGGCGCGTCGTCGGCCAGATGCAATACGACATGTACCACCACTACACGGTGGACGAGCACACGCTCTTCGCGATCGGCATCCTGCACAAGATCGAGAGCGGCGGGCTGAAGGACGAATTGCCGCTGGCGACCGGGCTCGCCGAGACGATCGTGTCGCGGCGGGCATTGCATCTGGCGGTCTTGCTGCACGACATCGCCAAGGGACGCGGCGGCGACCATTCGGTCTTGGGCGAGCAGGTAGCGCTCAAGCTCGGGCCGCGTCTCGGGTTCACCGCCGAGGAGACCGAAACCGTCGCCTGGCTGGTGCGCTGGCACCTGTTGATGAGCGGCACGGCGTTCAAGCGCGACATCGGCGACCCGCGGACGATCGCCGACTTTGTCGGGATTGTGCAGTCGCCGGAGCGGCTGAAGCTGCTGCTGATCCTGACCGCCGCCGACATCCGCGCGGTCGGCCCGCAGGTGTGGAATGGCTGGAAGGCGGCATTGCTGCGCGACCTCTACCATCGCGCGGTCGAGGTCATGTCCGGCGGCCTTGCCGCCGAGCCGCAGGATTCGCGGGTCGCCGCCGCGCAGGCCGCGGTGCGCGAACGCCTCCCCGATTTCAGCGACGCCGAATTCGCCGCCTTTGTCAAAGCCGGCTACCCGTTCTATTGGCTTTCCTTCGATCCCGACACCCACGCCCGGCACGCCCGGCTGATGCGCGAGGCCGAAGCGACCGGCGCCCCGCTCGTCGTCGAAAAGCGGGTCGACACCCAGCGCGCGGTCACCGAGATCACGCTCTACACCGCCGACCATCCGGGGCTGTTCTCGCGCATCGCCGGGGCGCTCGCGGTCAGCGCCGCCAACATCGTCGACGCCCGGATCATGACGATGTCGAACGGCATGGCGTTCGACACCTTCTGGGTGCAGGACCTGTCGGGCAAGGCGTTCGACCGCCCCGACAAATTGGCAAAGCTTGCGGTCGTTTTCGAAAACGTGCTGACCGGCGAGCTGAAGCCGCACCAGGAGCTGGCCCGCCCGCCGGCGTTTCCGAGCCGTGCCCAAGCCTTTACGGTGGCGCCGCGGGTGCTCGTCGACAACCAGGCGAGCGCGTTGCACACGGTCATCGAGGTCAACGGCCGCGACCGGCCGGGCCTGTTGTTCGAGCTGACGCGGGAATTGACCCGGCTCAGCCTGCAGGTGTCGAGCGCCAAGATTTCGACTTACGGCGAGAAGGTGGTGGACGTGTTCTACGTCAAGAACCTGTTCGGCCATAAGGTCGAGCATCCCGGCAAGCTCGCCGAGATCCGCACCACCCTCGAAGCGGTGCTGGCCCGCGCCAACCCGCCCGCGGCTCCCGCGCAGCTGGAGCCGGCGGCGGCGGAATAGAGGACAGAGCCGCGATGGCCTCTCACGCCTTGGCGTCGGCGGCGGTCTGCGTTTCGGCAGCGCGGCGCAAGGCGGAGAGGGTGGTGCGGGTGGTGATGATTTCGGGGTCGACCGCCAATTCGATGACGGCGGCGCGGCGCGCGGCGGCGGCTTCCTCAAAAGCCGGGGTGAACTCCTCGGTCCGCACGACCCGCGCGGCATAGGCGCCGTAAGCCTGGGCGAGCGCCACAAAATCGGGATTATTGAGCGCGGTGCCGACGACGCGGCCCGGAAAGCGGCGCTCCTGGTGCATCCGGATCGTGCCGTACATCGCGTTGTTGAAGAGCAGAATGACCGGGCCGACGCCGGTCGCGAGCGAGGTCGCCAATTCCTGCCCGGTCATCATAAAGCCGCCGTCGCCGCAAAACCCGACCACCAGCCGGTCGGGATGAACGAGCTTGGCCGCGACCGCGGCCGGCACGCCGTAGCCCATCGCACCGCTGGTCGGGCCGAGCTGCCGCCCTGGCCGGCGGTATTGCAAAAAGCGGTTGGGCCAACCGCTGAAATTTCCGGCGTCGCTGGTGACGATCGCGTCGTCGGGCAGGCGCTCGCGCAGCCAGCCCATGACCGCACCGAGATCGAGCGCGCCGCCGGCCGTAGCAGGAGAGGGGAGGAGCCCCGCCTCGTACTCGCCGCGCACTGCGGCGCGCCACGCCGACCAGTTCTTCGCCGGCACCGGCTCCAACGCCGCAACCGCCGCGGCAAATTCGGGCATTCCCGATTGGATCGCCAGGGTTGGGCGAAAGACGCGGCCCAATTCCTCGGCCGCCGGGTGGACGTGGATCAGCACCTTGCCCGGATCGGGAATGCCGAGCAGCGTATAGGATTGCGAGGTGATCTCGCCGATCCGGGCGCCGACCGCGAGCAGCAGGTCCGATTCCCTGACCCGCGCGACCAATGCTGGAGCCGCACCGGTACCGAGATCGCCGACAAACGAGGGCCGGCGGTTGTCGACAATGTCCTGGCGGCGAAACGAGCAGCAGACCGGCAGGTTGTTCGCTTCGGCGAACCGGGCGAGGTCATGGCAGGCGGCGTCGCTCCACCCGCCGCCGCCGACCAGCATCATCGGGCGCCGTGCCGCGGCGACAAGGCGGCGCATTTCGGCGAGATCGGCCGCACCCGGATGGGCGCGCACCGGGCGATAAGGTCCGGCGATTTCGGCGGTGCTCCGGTCGCGCAGCATGTCCTCGGGCAAAGCCAGCACGACCGGGCCGGGGCGGCCGGAGGTCGCGACCTGAAACGCCTGGTTGACGAGCTCTGGGACGCGTTCGGCCAAGTCGACCTGCGCCACCCATTTGGCGAGCGGTGCCATCATGCGGCGGAAGTCGACTTCCTGAAACGCTTCGCGGTCGATCTGGTGGCGCGCCACCTGACCGACCAGCACGATCATCGGGGTCGAGTCCTGAAACGCGGTGTGGATGCCGATCGACGCGTTGCACGCCCCCGGCCCGCGGGTCACCAACAGCACCCCCGGCTTGCCGGTGAGCTTGCCGTAGGCCTCGGCCATAAAGGCGGCGCCGCCCTCCTGGCGGCAGGTCACGAGCCGGATTTCGGGCGCGTCAAAGAGCGCGTCAAGCACTTCGAGGTAGCTTTCGCCGGCGACGCTGAACGCCATGTCGACGCGGTGCGCGCGCAGCGCCGCGACGACCAATTGGCCGCCGCTGAGAGCTGGTAGGTTGGTTGCCATCGCTCGACCTCGTGCGCTCTGGAGAGGGCCCATTTGAGACGATCCGCCGCGCCGGCGAAAGCGATTTGCGGCGCCGGGATGAAGCCCGGGATGCGGGCCGGGATGCGCTGCAGCGCCGCCGCCTATAATCGACGAGCCGGCCTTGTGCGCCGGCATGCCGGCGCGGGGGACGTGCAGGCCGAGGATTGGTAAGCTGCACGCGGGCGGATTTGTCAGGCGATCATGGACGACCAGCACAGCGACGTTCTGGCACGCGAGGGGCGGGCAAAACCGGATAACGGCCTCACTCGCCGCGAACCCGGCGATCCTGTCGCCGAGCCACGCTCGACCGAGCCGCACGATGCCCCGGGGCGTCCGCGCCGCTCGTGGCTGCGGGTGGTGGTCTGGGTGCTGCTGCTGGCGGCGATCGTCGGGGCCGCAGCGATCTATCTGCCGCGGCTCGTGCACAAGCCAGCCCCTGGCAGGCCCGGTCGCGTCACCTCTGCCGGGGCAACCCCGGTCGGGGTCGCGACCGCGCAAAAGGGCGACATGCCGGTGACGTTGAGCGGCCTCGGCACCGTCACCCCGTTGGCGGTGGTCACGGTCAAGACCCAGATCAACGGCTATCTGATGAGCGTTGGGTTCGAGGAAGGCCAGCACGTCAAAAAGGACGATTTCCTCGCCCAGGTCGATCCGCGGCCGTATCAGGTGGCGCTCGAGCAGGCCGAGGCGCAGCTCGCCAAGGACCAGGCGACCTTGAAAGACGCCGAGCTCGACCTGAAGCGTTACAACACGCTCGTCGCGCAAAACTCGATCGCGACGCAGACCCGCGATACCCAGGTCGCGACAGTCGGCCAGGACCGGGCGCAGATCGCGCTCGACGAGGCCCAGATCGACACCCAAAAGCTCAACCTGACTTACACCCACATCATTTCGCCGGTGACCGGGCGGGTCGGGCTGCGCCAGGTCGACCCCGGCAACTACGTGCAGACGAGCGACGCCAACGGCATCGTCATCGTGACCCAGCTGCAGCCGATCTCGGTAATCTTTACGCTGCCGGAGGACAATCTGCCCGCGGTGCTGAAGCAGTACCACGCCGGCGTGATGATGCAGACCACGGCCTATGACCGTACCGGCGCCACCCAGCTCGCGACCGGCAAGCTCGGCACGATCGACAACCAGATCGACACCACGACCGGGACCGTCAAGCTGCGCGCGATTTTCGACAATTCGGACGAAAGCCTGTTCCCCAACCAATTCGTCAATATCAAACTGCTGGTCGACACGTTGCACAATACCGTGCTGGTTCCGACGGCAGCGATCCAACGCGGCGCCCCCGGCACGTTTGTTTACATCGCCAAACCCAACAACACGGTTGCGGTGCAAAAAGTCACGCTCGGTCCGGGCGACGGCCAGCGCGTCGCTGTCCTCTCCGGACTGCAAGCCGGAGACAAAGTCGTCGACGACGGCGCCGACCGTTTGAAGGACGGCGCCAAGATCACGGTCGCCCCGCCGGCCGGGTCGGCCGCCGCTGCGCAATCCGCTGCGCCGGCCGGGTCGGCCGCTGCTGCCCAATCCGCCGCCGTTGTCGGCTCGGCGCCCGGCCCGGCGCCGGCCGCGCAACAAGCCGCCACACCGTATTCCGGCCATCGCCGGCATCAGCGAGGCGGCGCCCGCCCCACCAGCGAATGAGCCCGTCGCGCCTCTTTATCCTGCGCCCGGTGGCGACGACGCTGCTGATGGCGGCAATCATGCTGGTCGGCTTGTTTGCCTACCGCTTTCTGCCGCTGTCGGCATTGCCGGAGGTCGATTACCCGACGATCCAGGTGCAGACCTTTTATCCCGGCGCCAGCCCGGATGTGATGACCTCGTCGGTCACCGCCCCGCTCGAAGTGCAGTTCGGGCAGATGCCGGGGCTCAACCAGATGTCGTCGGTGAGCTCCGCCGGCGCCTCGGTCATAACCCTCCAGTTCAGCCTCGATCTGAGCCTCGACGTCGCCGAGCAGGAAGTCCAGGCGGCAATCAACGCGGCCGGCAACCTGTTGCCCTCCGACCTGCCGGCGCCGCCGATCTACGCCAAGGTCAACCCCGCCGATGCGCCGGTCCTGACCTTGGCGCTGACCTCGAAGACATTGCCGTTGACCGAGGTCGAGGACCTCGCCGACACCCGCCTTGCGCAAAAGATCTCGCAACTGCCGGGGGTCGGCCTCGTCAGTCTCGCCGGCGGCAACCGTCCCGCGGTCAGAATCCAGGCCAACAACCTGCAGCTCGCGGCCTACGGGCTCAATATCGACGATCTGCGCACGACCCTCGGCAACGCCAACGTTAACACGCCGAAGGGCAATTTCGACGGCCCGAGCCGCTCCTACACGATCAACGCCAACGACCAGATCCAAAAGGCGAGCCAATACGACGACCTTGTCGTCGCCTACCGCAACGGCGCGCCGGTTCGGTTGGCCGATGTGGCGCAGGCGCGAGAGGCCGCCGAAAACACCAAGCTCGCCGCCTGGGTCGACACCAACCCGGCGATCATCGTCAACATCCAGCGCCAGCCCGGCGCCAACGTCATCGGCGTCGTCGACAGCATCCAAAAGCTGCTGCCCGAGCTCAAGGCGTCATTGCCGGCCGGGGTCGACGTCGCGGTCGTCACCGACCGCACGACGACGATCCGCGCCTCGGTTTCGGATGTCGAGTTCGAGCTCGGCCTTGCGGTCGTGCTCGTCGTGATCGTGATTTTCGTGTTTCTGCGCAGCCCGTCGGCGACCCTGATCCCGAGCCTTTCGGTGCCGCTCTCCTTGGTCGGAACCCTGGCGGTCATGTATCTCTGCGGGTTCAGCCTCAACAACCTGTCATTGATGGCGCTGACGATCGCGACCGGGTTTGTCGTCGACGACGCGATCGTGATGATCGAAAACATCTCGCGCTACATCGAGGCCGGCGACCCGCCGCTGGAGGCGGCGCTGAAAGGCTCGGCGCAGATCGGCTTTACGATCATCTCGCTGACCGTCTCGCTGATCGCGGTGCTGATCCCGCTGTTGTTCATGCCCGATGTCGTGGGAAGGCTCTTTCGCGAGTTTGCGATCACGCTTGCCGTCACGATCGTGATTTCGGCGGTGGTGGCGCTGACCTTGGTGCCGATGATGTGCGCCCGAATCCTGCGCTATCAGCGACCGTCCGACATGTCGCTGTTCGCGCGCAAAAGCCAGGAGTGGTTCGACCGGGCGATCGCCGAATACGGCCGGCTGCTGAACTGGGTGCTCGACCACCAGCCGCTGACCTTGCTGGTCGCGGTTGGGACCCTGGTGCTGACCGTGTTTCTCTACGTCGTGATCCCGAAAGGGTTTTTCCCGGTCCAGGACACCGGCCTGATCCAGGGCATTTCGGTCGCCTCGCCGTCGGTCTCGTTCGCGGCGATGTCGGAGCGCCAGCAGGCGCTCGCCGCCGCCATCCTGCAAGATCCCGACGTCACCAGCCTGACATCGTTTATCGGCGTCGACGGCACCAACACGACCTTGAACAGCGGCCGCTTTCTGATCAACCTCAAACCGCGCGCTGACCGCAGCCTGTCGGCGAGCGATATCATCCGCCGCCTGGAGCAGGAGGTCGCCGGCGTCTCCGGCATCACCCTCTACATGCAGCCGGTGCAGGATCTGACGATCGACGCCACGATCAGCCGCTCGCAATACCAGTTTGTGCTCGAGGACGCGAATGCCGCGGAATTCGCGACCTGGGTGCCAAAGCTGTTGCAGCGCCTCGACCAGATCCCGCAGATCGAGGATGTCGGCAGCACTTTTTCCGACAACGGCCTGTCGGCCTACGTCAACATCGACCGCGCCACCGCCGCGCGCTTTGGCATTACCCCGGCGACGGTCGACAATGCGCTTTATGATTCGTTCGGGCAGCGCATCGTCTCGACGATCTTCACTCAGTCGAACCAGTACCGGGTGATCCTCGAAGCCGACCCGATGATGCAGCAGTCGCTGAATTCACTGGGCTCGATCTACCTGCCGTCCTCGACCGCGGTCAACGGGCAGGTGCCGATGTCGGCGATCGCCCAGATCGAGGAGCAGACCGCACCGCTCGAAATCGAGCATCTGGGCCAGTTCCCGGCCACGACAGTGTCGTTCAACTTGGCGTCGGGCGCCTCGCTCGGCCAGGCGGTCAACGCGATCCAGCAGGCCGAGAAGGACATCGGCATGCCGATCAGCATGATTACCGTGTTCCAAGGGGCCGCATTGGCGTTTCAGGCCGCGCTCGGCAACGAGCTGATCCTGATCCTCGCCGCGATCGTCACGATGTACATCGTGCTGGGGGTGCTCTACGAGAGCTTTATCCACCCGATCACGATCCTCTCGACCCTGCCCTCGGCCGGGGTCGGCGCGCTCTTGGCATTGATGATCGACGGCAGCGATTTGAGCGTGATCGCGATCATCGGCATCATCCTGTTGATCGGCATCGTCAAAAAGAACGCGATCATGATGGTCGACTTTGCCCTCGACGCCGAACGCAACGAGGGCAAGTCGCCGCGCGAGGCGATCTACCAGGCCTGCCTCCTGCGTTTCCGACCGATCCTGATGACGACGATGGCGGCCTTGTTCGCCGCGTTGCCATTGATGCTCGGCACCGGCACCGGCTCGGAATTGCGCCACCCGCTCGGCGTGACGATCGTCGGCGGCCTGATCTTCAGCCAGTTGCTGACCCTGTTCACGACACCGGTCATCTATCTCGCCTTTGAGCGGCTCGGCGCCTGGCTGCGCCGCAGCCCGAGCGGCGGAACGGCGCCGGAGAGCGCCCTCTAGTGTCCTGGTCCCCAAATCCAGCAATCGAACGAGCCCGCCTGATAAACCACCCCGGCGCAGGCCGGGGCCCATTTCTGCCATGGGTACCGGCCTCCGCCGGTATGGTCGGTATCATGAGGGTCCCGCGAACTTATCGAGCGGGACACCAGCCTATGAACCCACACGTGCACCATCGGCTCGTCATTCCCGCGCAAGCGGGGGTCCAGCGCAGCCGCTGGTTTCGTGCGCTGCGTTCCCGCCTTTGCGGGAATGACGGTTTGATGTGACCGGGGAAGCTCTCCGGTGAACCCGTCGGCACCGTTCATCCGGCGGCCGGTCGCGACCACCTTGCTGACGATCGGCTTGGCGCTCGCCGGGATTTTCGCCTATTTCAAGTTGCCGGTGGCGCCGCTGCCGCAGGTCGATTTCCCGACGATCTCGGTGCAGGCGACGATGCCCGGCGCCAGCCCGGACACCATGGCGACGACGGTGGCAACGCCGCTCGAACGCCATCTCGGCGTCATCGCCGACGTCAGCGAAATGACCTCGTCGAGCACCGTCGGCTCGTCCCGCATCACCTTGCAATTCAACCTCGACCGCAACATCGACGGGGCCGCGCGCGATGTCGAGGCGGCGATCAACGCTGCCCGCGCCGACCTCCCGACCAGCCTTCGCCAGAACCCGACCTATCGCAAGGTCAACCCCGCCGACGCGCCGATCGCGATCCTGTCGATGACGTCCGACACCCTGACCCGCGGTCAGATCTACGACGCCGCCTCGACGATCATGCAGCAGGCGCTGTCGCAGATCGACGGCATCGGCCAGGTAGGGATCAGCGGCAGCTCATTGCCGGCGGTGCGGGTCGAGCTGATCCCGCAGGCGTTGTTCAAATACGGGATCGGTCTCGAGGACGTGCGCGCTGCCTTGGCCTCGGCCAATGCCCACAGTCCAAAAGGTGCGCTCGAAGACGGCGGCCGCCGCTATCAGATCTACACCAACGACCAGGCCAGCAAGGCGTCCCAGTACCGGCCGCTTGTGATCGCCTATCGCAATGGTGCGGCGGTGCATCTGACCGATGTCGGGGAAGTCCAGGATTCGGTCGAGAACCTGCGCAATCAGGGGCTGTCCAACGGCAAGCCAGCGGTCCTCGTCATTCTCTACCGGCAGCCCGGCGCCAACATCATCGACACCGTCGACCGCGTGAAGGCGATCCTGCCGCAATTGCAAGCCTCGATCCCGCACGCGATCAACGTCGAGCTGACGATGGACCGCACGACGACGATCCGCGCCTCATTGCACGACGTCGAACGCGCGCTGCTGATCGCGATCGTGCTCGTGATCCTCGTCGTCTTCCTCTTTCTGCGCAATCTGCGGGCGACCCTGATCCCAAGCGTCGCGGTCCCGGTGTCGCTGGTCGGCACGTTTGGCGCGATGTGGCTGTTGGGCTACAGCCTCGACAATTTGTCGCTGATGGCGCTGACGGTCTCGACCGGGTTTGTCGTCGACGACGCGATCGTCGTCCTCGAAAACATCACGCGGCACATCGAAGCCGGCATGACGCGGATGGACGCGGCCCTCCTCGGCGCCCGCGAGGTCGGGTTCACCGTGCTGTCGATGAGCCTGTCGCTGATCGCGGTCTTTGCGCCGATCCTGCTGATGGGCGGCATCGTCGGGCGGCTGTTTCGCGAATTCGCGATGACGTTGTCGATAGCGATCCTGATCTCGCTCGTCGTGTCGCTGACGACGACGCCGATGATGTGCGCCTATTTCTTGTCCAACCAGCCGCATCAGCGCCACGGACGGCTTTACCGCGCCGGCGAGCGCGCCTTTGACGCGGTGCTCGGCGCCTACGACCGCTCGTTGCGCCGGGCATTGCGCTGGCCGGCATTGGTCATGCTGAGCCTGGCGGCGACGATCGTGCTCGCCGGCTATTTGTTTACGGTTATCCCAAAAGGCTTTTTTCCGCAGCAGGACACCGGGCGGATGATCGGCGGCATCCAGGCCGACCAGAGCATCTCGTTCCAGTCGATGCAAAAAAAATTGACGCAATTCGTCAACATCATCCGGCGTGACCCGGCGATCGAGAACATTGTCGGCTTTACCGGCGGCGGCCAGACCAATTCCGGTTTCGTCTTTGTGACGTTGAAGCCCTTGTCCCAGCGCAAGGTCTCGGTCATGCAGGTGATCGGCCGGCTGCGCCCGAAACTGAACCAGGTGGCCGGGGCGCGGCTGTTTCTGCAGGCGGTTCAGGACATCTGGGTCGGCGGCCGGCAGAGCAACGCTCAATACCAGTACACATTGCAGGGCGACGACACCAAGGAGATCTACGCGTGGTCGCCCAAGGTCGAAGCGGCATTGCAGAAAATTCCGCTGATCACCGAGGTCAATCTCGATCAGCAGCAAAAGGGGCTGGAGAGCGATCTTGTCATCGACCGCAACACGGCCGCCCGGCTCGGGCTCAACGTCAGCGAAATCGACAACACGCTCTACGACGCGTTCGGCCAGCGCCAAGTCTCGGTGATCTACGCCGCGCAAAACCAATACCACGTGATCATGGAAGTGGCGCCGCAGTACTGGCAGAACCCGGAAACATTGAAGGACATCTACGTCAGCACCAGCGGCGGCTCGGTCAGCGGCACCAAATCGACCAATGCGCTTGCCGGCACGATCAGCGCCCCGACATCGGCGTCGAGCGCAAGCACCGCGACGAGCGCGGCCGCCCAGATCGCGAGCGACACCGCGCGCAACCAGGCGAACAACTCGCTCGCCAACACCGGTCACGGTGCGACGTCGACCGGGGCCCCGGTCAGCACTGCCGCCGAGACCATGGTGCCGCTCTCGGTGATCGCCCATTACCAGCCCGGCAACACGCCGCTCGCGGTCAATCACCAGAGCCTGTTTGTCGCCTCGACGATTTCGTTCAATCTGGCGCCCGGTGCGTCGCTGAGCCAGGCCCAGCAGGCGATAGACCAGGCGGTGAGCCGCCTCGACATGCCGGCGACCGTCCACGGCAGCTTTCAGGGCACCGCCAAGGTCTTCGAGCAGTCGCTCGCCAACGAGCCGATGCTGGTCGCCGCGGCGCTGGTCGCGGTCTACATCGTGCTCGGCGTGCTTTACGAGAGCTATGTGCATCCGATCACGATTTTGTCGACCCTGCCCTCGGCCGGGGTCGGTGCGATTCTGGCGCTGATCGTGACCGGCACCGAGTTCAGCATCATCGCGCTGATCGGCGTCATCCTGCTGATCGGGATCGTCAAAAAGAACGCAATCATGATGATCGACTTTGCGCTGCTGGCCGAGCGCAGTCAGGGCCTCAGCTCGCGCGAGGCGATCTATCAGGCGTGCCTGAAACGCTTCCGGCCGATCATGATGACGACGATGGCGGCGATGCTCGGCGCCATGCCGTTGGCGATCGGCTTTGGCGAAGGCGCCGAATTGCGCCGGCCGCTCGGCATCTCGATCGTCGGCGGCCTGATGGTCAGCCAGGTGCTGACCCTCTACACGACGCCCGTCATCTATCTCTATCTCGACCGCTTCCGCTTGTGGGCGCAGCGGCGCTGGCGCCGTGGCGCACCGCGCCTTGCTGCCGGGCACGTCGCCGAACCCGGCGAATGAAGGATCGGGGGGGAACCCGGCGCCTGTCACGCACGGGCGCCGTCGCCGCTGCTGCGGCGCTGTCGGCCTGCGCGGTGGGCCCCGACTACCACCGCCCGCTCGCCCCGGTTTCGGCCCAGTATAAAGAAGTGCGGCCGCAGCCGGGCTGGAAGTTCGGCCAGCCGAGCGACAATTTCAACCGCGGGGTGTGGTGGGCGATCTACCACGACCCGGTGCTCGACGGGTTGGAGCGGCGCATCGACATCTCGAACCAGAACCTCAAGGCGGCGGCGGCAGCGCTGCGCCAGTCGGAACAGATCGTCGCCGAAGCCCGCGCCGGATTTTTCCCGACCGGGACCGCGAACTTCCAGGCCCAGCGCTCGCTTAGCGGCGGCAGCGCCTCGAGCGGCACCGGCTCGTCGACCTTTGTGGGCACCAGCCACGGCCGGATCGGGAGCTTTTTCAGCGACCAGGTCGCGGCCAGCTGGACGCCCGATTTCTGGGGGCAGGTGCGCCGTCAGGTCGAGGCCAATGTCGCCACCGCTCAGGCGAGTGCCGCCGATCTCGCCAATGCGCGGCTCTCGGCGCAGGGCACGCTCGCCGGCGACTACCTGCAACTGCGCATCGCCGACGAGCTGAAGCGGCTGCTCGACGCGTCGGCGACGGCCTACGCCGAGTCATTGCGCATCACCCAAAACCAATATCGCAGCGGCACTGCCGACCAATCCGCGGTCTCGCAGGCCGCGGCCCAGCTCCAGTCGACCCAGGCGCAGGCGATTGCGACTGGCGTCACCCGCGCCCAGTTCGAGCACGCGATCGCGGTGTTGATCGGCGTCCCGCCGGCGGATTTGACGATCGCACCGGTCGAGGCCCTGATCCAAATCCCGGATGTGCCGCCCGGTCTGCCTTCGGCGCTGCTCGAACGCCGACCCGACATCGCCGCGGCCGAGCGCACCATGGTCTCGGCCAATGCCGAGATCGGGGTGCAGGTCGCGGCTTTCTATCCGACGATCACTCTTTCCGCCGACGCCGGCACCGCCGCGGCAAATTTTCTCAAGCTCGCCAGCAAGACCGGCGAATTCTGGTCGTTTGGCGGAACTCTGGTCGAGACCGTGTTCGACGCCGGATTGCGCCGTGCCGAGGTGCAAGCCGCAGTCGCGGTCTTCAACGAGGATCTCGCCGACTACCGGCAGACCGTGTTGACCGCCTTTCAGCAGGTCGAGGACCAGCTCGCGGCATTGCGCATCCTCGCCCAGGAAGCGACGGTGCAGGACGCCGCGGTCGCCTCGGCGCGCGAGGCGGTCCGGGTCCTCAACAACCAGTACCTGGCTGGCACCGTCGCCTACACCAATGTCATCGTCGCCGAGCAGACCGCGTTGGGCGACGCCGAAACCGCGCTGACCATTCGCGAGGACCGGCTCGTCGCCAGCGCCAGCCTGATCCAGGCATTGGGCGGCGGCTGGAACGCAGCGCAATTGCCGAGCCGCGGCCGGATCGAAGAAGCCGCGCCGCTGAACTTCAATCCATTGCCGCCGATCGTCCCGGTGCAGGGCCAAGGCCCTCCCTGACCCCAGCCGGCGGGCGGCGCTGTCCGTTACGGCCGGGCTTGCTGGACTGGGCGGAATGCGGCGTAATCCGGCCGCGGGAGCGACGCGCGAGGAGGCGAGAAGTGGATATTCCGTCCGAGAAGAAGCCGGCAGAGGGCGCCGGCGCCGAGATCGACCGCCCGGCGCCGAGCGCGCCGTCGAACCGGGTCTGGGGCAGCGACGCGATCGCCGCGGCGATCCGCGCGCTCGACATCCCCTATGTCGCGCTGAACCCGGGCTCGAGCTATCGCGGTCTGCACGACAGCCTCGTCAACCATCTCGGCAACACTCGCCCACGCATGCTGTTGTGCCTGCACGAGGAGAGTGCGGTGGCCCTGGCGCATGGCTGGGCCACGGTCACCGGCAAGCCGATGCTGGCGGTCGTCCACGCCAATGTCGGTCTGATGCACGCGACGATGGCGATCTTCAACGCCTGGTGCGACCGCGCGCCGCTGATCGTGCTCGGCGCCACGGGTGCGCTCGACGCGGTGCGGCGGCGGCCGTGGATCGAATGGATTCACACCGCCCGCGACCAGGGTGCCTTGATCCGCAATTTCACCAAATGGGACGACCAGCCCTCCTCGGTCGGGGCGGCGCAGGAGGCGGTGCTGCGCGCCAACATGATCGCGCAGACCGCACCGCGCGGACCGGTCTACCTCAATTTCGACCTCGCGCTCCAGGAGGACGAGGTCGAAACCGTGCCTGCCATGCCCGACATTGCCCGCTTCGCACCGCCGGCGCCACCCGAGCCCGGCGGCGCGCTCGTGCGCCAGGCGGCCGAACTGTTGGCGCGGGCGGAGCGGCCGGTGATCATGATGGGCCGCGGCTCGCGCGACCCCGAAGCCTGGGCGCGCCGGGTGGCGCTCGCCGAGGCGATCGGCGCCAGGGTCATGACCGACCGCAAGACCGGTGCCGTATTCCCGACCGACCATCCGCTTTACGTCCCCGGTCCGGAGGGCGCCGAGCTCCTCGCTGGGGCCGACGTGATCCTGAGCCTTGACTGGGTCGACCTCGCCGGCACGTTGAAGACGGCGTGTAGCGGCCGCCCGCCCGCCGGCAGGGTGATCCAGATTTCCGTCGACCAATACGTCCACAATGGCTGGAGCATGGATTACCAGGGGCTGCCGCCGGCCGATGTTTACCTGCTGGCCGAGCCCGACGCGGCGCTGCCGCCATTGCTGTCGGCGGTCAAGGAGTTGCGCCCGAGCCCGCCGGCCCCACCGGAACCGCGGGCGCGGCGCGCGCCGCCGCCGCTGTCCGCGCTCGACGCCGCCCAAATCATCGAGGTGCCGATGCTGGCCACGGCCCTAAAGCAGGCGCTCGGCGACGCCCCGGCGACGATGATCCGGCTGCCGCTCTCCTGGGGCGAGCATATGTGGGACTTCCGCCACCCGCTCGATTTTCTCGGCACCGACGGCGGCGGCGGCATCGGCTCGGGGCCGGGGATGGCGGTCGGCGCGGCGCTCGCGTTGCGCGACACGGGGAGCGGCCGGCTGCCGATTGCGATACTCGGCGACGGCGATTTTCTGATGGGCGTGACGGCGTTGTGGACCGCGGTGCACAACCATGTCCCGCTGCTCGTGGTGATCGCCAACAACCGCTCGTTCTTCAATGACGAGCTGCACCAGGAGCGGGTCGCGCGCGAGCGCGGCCGGCCGGTCGAGAACCGCTGGATCGGGCAGTCGATCCGCGACCCCGACATCGATCTCGCCAGCATGGCGCGCGGTCAGGGCTGCGTCGGGATCGGCCCCGTCGAGGACCCGAAACATCTCGTGGCGGCGATCGCCGAAGCCGTCGCCGCGGTCCGCGCCGGCAAGGTCTGCGTCGTCGACGTCCGCGTCGCCGTCGGCTACGATCCCGCCGGTGCCGCCGGCATCACGCACCGCTGACCAGCGTCGCTACCGGGCGCCGACCTGCCGCACCAGCTCCGAATAAGCCGAGAGCCGCTGATCCGCCGTATAAAGGAATGCCGGCTCGGCGATCGCCTGCGCGATCAGCACCCGGTCGAAGGGGTCCCGGTGCAGGGGGGAAGCTCGGCAACGAGAACAGCGGCGCTCGAACGGAGGGCCAATTCGGTCAATCCGGCAGCGACCGCTTCGCGGACGACCTCCACCGGGTCCACCACGAAATCGGCGCGCCGCAGCCCCGCCTTGATCGCGATTTCCCAGATGCTGGCAGAACTGAAGAGCACGGCGTTCACACCCGATCGGATTGCGGCGCGGGAGTCCTGATCGAGCCGCTCGGGTTCCACCAGCGCCCACAGCAGGACATGGGTGTCGAGCAAGATTTGCACTAACGACCCTCGAACGCATCGAGAATGTCGTCCGGCAGCGGCGCATCGAAATCGTCGGGGATCTTCACTTTACCGGCCAATCCTCCGAGGCGTCGCTTCGGCCGCGTGTCGGCTAACGGCACCAGCCGGGCGACGGGCCTGCCGGCTTTGGCAATCACGATTTCCTCCCCTTGCGCGGCGTCGTCGACGAGCCGCGAAAGGTGGGTTTTCGCCGCATGGATGTTGACGGTGCGCATCAGCTGCCTCAAAGCTAAGCTAAGGTTAGTCTAGCTTTGCCGCGGTCTGCGTCAAGCCGGGTTTGTGGACAGCGCCTCACTCAGAGCGGGCCATTGGGGAGGACCAGCACCTTGCCGTTGCGGCCGCCGCGCTGGGCGTGGGCCAGCGCCTCTTTGATGTCGTCGATCGGGTAGGTGGCGTCGATTGGCGCCTTCAGCACGCCGTCGCGCAATTGGGCGGCGAGGTCGGCGTAGACCGCCCGCACCTGCGCCGTGGTTCGCTTGGCGAGGCCGTCGCCGAGCAGGAAGCTCTTCAGGTTGATGCCTCTCCCGAGTGCTCCACGGCTGATCACCGGGTCGGCGCCGCTCATCGAGCCGTAGGTCACGACGACGCCGCCGTTCTCGACGCAGTCGGCGATGCGTTTGCAGGCCTCGCCCGAAACCGCGTCGATGCCGAGCCGGATCGCAGCGCCACCCGTCACCTGCTGCGCCCGGCGGGAGAGCGCGGGCCCATCGACCAGCACGGCATCGGCGCCGAGCGCCTGCAATTCGCCGGCAACGTCGTCCCGGCGCACGACATTGACCGTATGCACGCCCATTGCCTTGGCGAGCACGATCAGATGCCGGCCGACCGCTGAATTGGCGACGTTTTGGACGACCCAGTCCCCCGGTTTCAGCGCGACATGGTCTTCGAGCAATAATAGCGCGGTCGGCGGGTTGATGCGCAGCATCGCCGCCTGCGCCGGATCGACGCCGCTGGGCAACGGGATCGCATCTGCCGCCGGAACGCGCCGGCGCTGCACCCAATTCTCGCGCTGCATGTTGACGACGAGGTCGCCTGGTCGGATGTCGCCGACCCCGGCGCCGACAGCCGCGACGCGGCCCACGCACTCCGCCCCGGGCGTCGCCGGCAGGGGCGGCCGCAGGCGGTAGCTGCCGCGGCAGAAAGAGATGTCGGCGGGGTTGATCGGAAAAGCGAGCACGTCGAAAACAATCTCGCCCGGCCCCGGCGCGCCGACATCGGGCGCCTCGACGCAATGCGCGACGGTTTCCGGTGTTCCGTAATCAATAATCTCGATTTTTTTCATGACTATTCCCCTAGCCGACCCAGTTGTGCTGCCCCGTTCAAGACGCGGAGGAGCTTGCCTCGGGTCTAAACCGGAGGCAATCGCCAACTCCGTTGTCCTGGATTTGCACCTTCAGCCATGCAAATAGATCGAAACGACGGGTTGCTCGCGGGGCCGGTTGGCCTTTCGACGCGCCGGCCGGCGGAAATCCCTGAATATCGGCACCGCGCCGGGTATTCTCAGCCCTGCGATGCGGGTATTGAGGGAGGAAACCATGAATATCGACTTCACCGGCAAGGTTGCGCTGATCACCGGGGCGGGCAACGGCATCGGACGCGCGGCGGCGCTCGGCTTTGCCCGGGGCGGCGCCAAGGTTGTCGTCGTCGATCGCGATCCGGCCGGCGGCGAGGCGACGGCCGGGATCATCCGCCAGCAGGGCGGCGATGCGCGCTTTGTCGCCGCCGACGTCACCCGGTCCGCCGACGTGCGCAATTACGTCCAGGCGGCGCTCGACGCCTATGGCGCGATCGACTGCTTTTTCAACAACGCCGGGATCGAGGGCAAATGGGCGCACACCGCCGAATATGACGAGGAGATTTTCGACGCCGTCATTGGCGTCAATGTCAAAGGCGTCTTTCTTGGTCTGCGCCATGTGCTGCCGGTCATGCTGCAGCAGCGGCGCGGCGCCATCGTCAACACCGCCTCGGTCGCGGGGCTGGTGGCAACCCCCGGCATGCCGGCTTATGTCGCCTCCAAGCACGCGGTGATCGGGCTCACCAAGACCGCCGCCGGCGAGGTCGCCCGCCAGGGGATCCGGGTCAACGCCGTCTGCCCCGGCCCGGTCGACACGCGAATGATCCATTCGCTCGAAGCGCAGATCAACCCGGCCGACCCGGCGCAGGTCAGCCGGCGCTACCAGTCGTCGATCCCGCTCGGCCGCTATGTCACGACGGACGAGATCGCCAGCACCGTTTTGTTTCTGTGCTCCGACCTCGCCGCCGCGATCACCGGCGCGCAATATGTCGTCGACGGCGGCCGCACCGCCACCGGCGGTGCGGTGACCCAGGCGATGCAGAACTGACGCGCGGGCCCTCCCGGCGAGAGCGCGTTGCGGGCCGCCGCGCCGGCGGGGCGCCCGGACAAGCACGTGCGGCATCCGGTTTACGGCACCGAAGCCGGGCCGCCGACCGGATGCTCGGCGCAATAGCCGTCGTCGCCCTGCCCGGCCTGGGTCACAAATGTCGTATGCGGCGCCACGGAGGTGCCGTCGGGGGCCTCGCCCAGCGGGCAGTAGCAGGTGGCGACCGGAACGCCGTTGATGTAGCGCTCGTTGTTGCACGCAAAGCTGAAGCAGTTGGTCAGCTGATGCCCGAGATTGAGCTGCTGGTTGCAGGTCAGCAATGGGGCTTGCGCCGCCGGACCGCTCGGGACCCATCCGGTGATGGCCTGCGGGATCTCCTTTTTCGGGTCGTAGAGCGACCAGATATCGCCCTCGCCCGGCGGTTTGCACGATCCGCTCATATTGCCGCCGTTTACGTCGGCGATCGCCTCGCCCAATTCGATCGGGCAGGTGCATTCGGCTTCCGGAAACTTCGCAACGCCGCCACCGCTGACGTTGACGTTGATCATCTTCCCGGTCGGGGTGCAGGTCGATGCCGCGCACAGCGCATAGTAGCCGCTGCATATTCTTAAATCATGATCGCGCGCGACCGCGGACCGGTCGCCGAGCGCCGAGCAGGCCAACACCAGGGAACCCAGCCCGAGCATCGTCTGCAGCAGCAGGGCGCCTCTCCGCGGCAGGGATCGCGTGATTGGTTGGTATTGGCGATGACGTCTACCGTTCTTGTGCATGCACTATTCTCCTCCAAGCTCTCGGCGCGACGCGGTCCGACGAGGCGGGTACTGTGGTTGCGAATAGTTGAGCAATCGCCAATAAGGCGCTTATTGGTCGTGAAGGACCGGCTCAGGATTGCCGGCGTGCAGCCGACCGCGTCGCCGCCGAGCGCGCGTGCCCGCGCTTGCTGAAAGGGGAAAACCGTTTTGAGCGCTGCCGGCGCTGGCGGCGAACCAGCGGCTGCGCTATCGTCGCGATGCTCGGAGGCCGGGCCGGAAGGGGATCAATGGGCGAAATTCGTACGCTCGCAATCGATATCGGCGGCACCGGCATCAAGGCCGCGGTGCTCGACGAGCAGGGGCACGTCGTCGGCGAGCGCGAGCGCGTCCCGACACCGCCCAAGCCGATCCCTTCGGACGTGTTGATGCATGCCATCGACGAGGTCACGACGCCGCTGGCGCCGTTCGACCGGGTGTCGGTCGGCTTTCCCGGTTATGTGCGCGACGGAGTGGTGCTGACCGCGCCCAATCTCGGTACCGAGACCCTTGGCGGCTTCGACCTGCAACAGGCGCTGAGCGACCATTGGGGCAAGCCGGTCAAGGTGCTGAACGACGCCGACGTTCAGGGATTTGGCGCGATCTCCGGCAACGGCATCGAAATGGTCCTGACCTTGGGAACCGGCGCCGGCACCGCGATCTTTCGCGACGGCGAGGTCATCCCTCATCTCGAGCTCGCCCACCACCCGGTCAGCGGGAAAAGGACCTATGACGAGTATCTCGGCAACGCCGCCCGCCGGAAAAAGGGAAAAAAGGCGTGGAGCAAGCGGGTCGCAAAGGTCATCGACATCCTGCGGGTGGTCGTCCGTTTCGATCACCTCTATATCGGCGGCGGCAACGCCAAGGATCTGACCTTTCCGCTGCCGCCCGACGTCTCGGTCGTTCCCAATACCGACGGGCTGACCGGCGGGATCGAGCTGTGGCGGCCGATGCCGCAGCACAGCGCCGCCGGCCCGCGCGAGCCCCGTCAAACCATCGGCGGGTCGGTTGAGACCGCCACCGATCCCGACGCCGACAAAGATCGCGCGAGCGACCCGTCGGCCTGACGCATCCCGGTTTTTTCCCAGCACATTAGCGAGGCGGACGATGCGGCAAGCGGGCGCGACCCTGCTGGTTCTGATCCTGGCCGGTTGCGCCGCGGCCCCCGCGCCGACGACAGCGGCCCGCAGGCCACTGTCAGGGGCGACCGCGACGACCGCTCACATCCCGCCTTTCGCGCGCGGTCCATACGAGCCGTTTTCGCGCGAGGCGGCGGTGCAGATCGCGCTCGGTGAATGGCGCGCGTTTCGCCAGCCGGTCGTATATCCGAATGTCGAGCTCCCCGAGGATGAGGAGCGCGAGGAGGGGCTGTGGCAGCGGGTCGGGCTCTATTGGTGGCTCGGTCTTGACCCGAGCTGGCCGCAAAGCGCTTGGACCGGCATCCATGACGAAAACGGCCAGGTCTTTCCGGCCGGACGCGACGGCTATTTCGCGTGGTCGGCGGCTTTTATTTCCTATGTGATGAGGCTCGCCGGGGCCGGCAGCGGCTTCCCGTATTCGGAAACCCATTCCGACTACATCAATGCCGCGGCCGAGCATGTGCCCGGTGTCCCGCTTGAACCCGAGCGGGTCTCGGTCTACGCGCCGCAGCGCGGCGACCTGATCTGCCTGTGGCGCGGCAGCCGGCCGGTGACCTTCGACCAATTGCCCGCCGGCCGCTTTCCGGGGCATTGCGACATCGTCGTCGCGGGCACGCCGGGGCAGCTCGACGTGATCGGCGGCAATGTCGACAACGCGGTGGCGATGAAATACATCCCGGTCACCGCCGACGGCCACCTCGCCGGACCGGACGGGGTTGTGCTCGACCCCGATCACCACTGGTTTGTCGTGCTCAAGGTGCTCTACCAGCGCGACGGAACGGCGCCGCCGAGCAATGCAATTTCGGCGGCGCCCGAGACCGGCGACGGCTGGGGCGGGTGTAGCCTGGGCTCGCCACGTCGCTGCGGCTGAGCGTGGCGCTTACGCCCCCCGTTTTTGCTACAGCACCAGGCTCAGCAGGTGGCGGCCGAGCACCAGGCTTGCGGCCAGTGCCACGATCATCAGCATGATAAAGTTGCGCTTCCCCGGCCGATAGGGGCGTCGATCGAGGACCACCGCGACCGCGAGCACAACAAGGCAAAAGGCGAGTGCCGCGCTGGTCTCCGTCAGGCCCATGCCGCCATCTCCGAAGAGCGTCTATACGCCAGACGCAGTTTTGCCGATGTGTTCAGTAGAGAGGCCTCGCATGTGTCGGAATATCAGGACGCTGCACAACTTTAAGCCACCCGCCACCGAGGACGAAATCCGAGCGGCGTGCCTACAATTTGTCCGCAAGTTGAGCGGCTTTACGCGGCCTTCCAAGGCAAACCAGCTCGCTTTCGACCGAGCCGTGGGCGAGGTGACCAATGCGGCGCACGAATTGCTCCAGTCCCTGGTGACCAACGCTCCGCCACGGGACCGCGAAATTGAGGCGTTGAGGGCTCGGGCCAGAGCGGCCGACCGATTCCGCGCGTCGGGCGCGTGACATCTCACTCCGCCACGGTTAGGCGAGTCATGTCGATCGGACCCGACGAATTTTCGGCAGGCAGTCGCGCTTGCGCTTCGCCGGCGCGCCGGAATGCCGTAACTGGCCGGGTGGTGTTTCATCGTCGGGCGGCCGCGATGTCGTCTGCGGCCCTACGCGGTTGCAGCTCGAAGACCGGGTAGTGCTGCGCCAGATCGTCAAAGGCCGCAACCGCCGATCCCTTGGGGACCGGGAAGAAGCGCTGCACCTCGCGCGCGAGACGGTCGAGATAGGCTTTGAGGACCGGCGGCCGCTCGCCGGGGGCAAGCTCGCGCACGGCATAATTGCGGCGGCGGCGGGCACGGACGAGCACGATCTCGCCGGCCGCGGGGGTGTTGCGCGCCCAGTTGGAGTTGCCGCGGGCGCAGACCAGATACCGGCGCCCCTCGATCTCGATCGGGTCGACCGGCAGCGAGAGCGTCCGGCCGCTCTTTCGCCCGCGCACTTCGAGCACGTAGAAATGACCGCGGACCAGACCGACCCGGACAACGAAAACCAGTATCCGGCCAAATACCCGTTCCCCGGCGCCGGGCCTCAAACAGCTCCGCCCGTCGCCCGACATCATCAGGCGGCGGCAACCTCCAGAATTGTCAGGGCCAGCGCCTGGGCGCGCGGGACGAGCGTGTCGATGCGGCACCATTCGTCGTCGGTGTGGGCGTTGCCGCCGACCGGGCCGGTGCCGCACAGGGTGGGCGTCCCCAGCGCCGCGGTAAAGCCGCTGTCGGCCGAGCCGCCGGTGGCTTCGCCGCCGACCCCTTGCATGCCGATCCCGGCGGCGGCGCGCGCGTAGGTATCGAGCAATTCGCGGCTCGCCTGATCCTGCTCGAGGGGCAAAAAATTGCCCTCCCGCAGAATGCGGCTCTCGCTGCCCGGCAATTCGCTGTAAGTCAGGATCTCGCGGACCTCGCCGAGAATCTTTTCCATGATGTTGAGCGTCGGAAAGCGCACGTCGATCCCGGCGGTGGCGCGCGGCGCCACGGTGTTGACCGACTGGCCGCCCTGCACCAGCCCGACATTGACCGTGGTGCCGAGATCGTAATCGGTCAGCTTGTGCAGCCGCTGGATTTTGCGCGCCATCGCCTCGATGGCGCTGACCCCCTGGGCGTGTGCGGCACCCGAATGGGCGGCGCGGCCGGTCACCTCCAGCTCGATAAACGCCGCCCCCTTGCGCCGCGACACGAGATTGCCCGAGGGCCGCCCCGGCTCGGCGTTAAAGACGGCGCGTGCGTCTTTGGCCTCGGCCTCGATGATCGGGCGCGACGAAGGTGAGGCGATTTCCTCGTCGGCGGTGTAGAGACCGGTCACCGGGCACGGCGCCCCGAACCGGCGCAGCGCGTCGAGCACAAACGTGTTCATCACCAGGCCAGCCTTCATGTCGGCCACACCCGGTCCCGTGGCCTGGTTGCCGTCGATCCGGAACGGCCGCTTGGCGACGGTGCCGTCAGGGAAAACCGTGTCGCAGTGGCCCATCAGCACGATCGGGCGGTTGCCGCCGCCCCCGCCCGGCAGCCGCGCCGCCATGCAGCCGCCAAAGCGCTCGTTCGCAAACAGCTCGCAGGCGATGCCGGCGGCTTCGAGCCAGACCCGCAGCCGGTCCTCGACGGCGTCGACGCCCGATTTGTTGTAGCTGCCCGATTCGATGCTCACGAGCTCGCCGAGCAGGTTCACCATCGCCTGATGTTGACGGCCGAGATGCTCGATAATGGCGGTCGTCGTCTCGGTGCTCAAAGCTTGCTCCGATCGGTAAAGGTTGAGGCCGCCCGACCCAGCCGCGCGCGCCCATTGCCGCAGACTAGTTCTTCCGCCTCCGCCAAGCGAGTAGTGCGATGCACCATTCTCGCGGTTTTGCCGTTATCGTGCGGGTGGGCGGCATGTCGCGCCGGCGCCGAATTCGCGCATTCATAGCGGGTTTTGATGAAAGCAATCCTCTCGTTGATACCGCCCTGGGTGCTGGGTGCGATCGTCATGGTCGTCCCGGCGATGGTCGCGCTCGCCATATACCGCTGGCTCACCCGTTGGCTGATCCGGCTCGCCGGACGGCACAGCCCGTTTTTGCAGCGGCTGTTGCAGCGCGGCCAAGGACCGGCGAGCGTTTTTGTTGTGATCTTCGCGCTCGGCGCGGCGCTGCCGGCCGCCCGGTTCTCGTACCCGCTCACGATCGCGCTCGGGCGTGCCCTGCTGGTGGCGTTCATCCTCAACGTCGGCTGGGCGGCGGCGATCACGATCGACATCTCGATAACTATTTATCTGCGGCGATTCCGCACCGATGTCGAAGACAACCTGCTCGCGCGCAAGCACGTCACCCAGATGCGGATCCTGCAGCGGGTGGCGACGACCCTTTTGGCGGTCGTCACCGTCGCTTCGGCGCTGATGACGTTCGAGTCGGTCCGGCAATACGGCATCAGCCTGTTCGCCTCGGCCGGCGCCGCCGGCATCATTCTCGGTCTCGCGGCGCGGCCGGTGCTGGGCAACCTGCTCGCCGGCATCCAGATTGCGATGACGCAGCCGATCCGGGTCGAGGATCAGGTCGTCGTCGAGGGCGAGTTGGGTTGGATCGAAACGATCACCAGCACCTATGTCGTGATCCGCATCTGGGATTTGCGGCGGATGATCGTACCGCTGACCTATTTTATCGAAAAGCCGTTCCAGAACTGGACCTATGAAAATACCGCCCAGATCGGGTCGGTGCTGCTGCATGTCGACTACACGGTGCCGGTCGAGCCGTTGCGGCGGAAGCTCGACGAGGTCTTACGCCAAAGCAAGCTGTGGGACGGCAAGGTGGCGAACCTGCAAGTGACCGACACGCCGCAGGGCATGGTCGAATTGCGCGCGCTGGTCAGCGCCCGCAGCCCCGGCCAAACCTGGGATTTGCGCTGCGAGGTGCGGGAAAAGCTGATCGCTTTTTTGCAGGCCGAATACCCGCAGGCATTGCCCCGCCAGCGGATGGATTTGGGCGGCTATTTGGGCGAGCGCCTCGCCACCGGGGACCCCGAGCCTGACGGGGTGGCGAAATTGGCGAGCCGCGGCGAGCCGGCGCCACAGCATTGATGCGGCCTCGGCCACCCGCCGCTCGGAACGATATGGCGGCGTCGGGGCGCTCACTCGACCGAATGATCGGCATATGATAGGAATAGTCCAGACTGGTGGTGAAGATGGCCGAGATCATTGTCGGAAGGTGGGGGAAGAACCTGGCTGTTCGGGTTCCCAGGGAGATCGTCAAGCGTTGCGGGTTGCGCGATGGCGAGCGCGTCGATATCGAGGTGCGGGATGGAGACTTGGTGATCCGCCGCACGGTTCCGCGTTTCGTTGCGGGAGAGCTGTTCCGGGGCAGGAACCCGCAGGAATGGCGGGCACTTTACCGGGGGGCCTTCGACTGGGGGCCGGATCGCGGACGGGAAGCGGTCGAGGAATGACGGTGCCGGCCTATGCGCCCAGTGCCGGCGATCTGATCTGGACCGATTTCGATCCGACGAAAGGTCGGGAACAAGCTGGCCGGCGGCCGGCTCTGGTCGTGTCCGACAACGCGTTCACCGAGAATACCGGCCTAGCGGTGGTGTGCCCGATCACCTCGCGGATCCGACACTTTCCTACGAGCGTGTTGCTGCCGGCCGGGCTGCCCATCGCGGGCGAGATTCTGTTGAGCCATATCCGCAGCATCGATACGGAGGCGCGGCCGGTTCGCTACGCCGGCGCCGCCGTTCCACCAGATGTCGCTCGACTGGTGCGGGCAAAGCTGGACAGCTTTGTTACGATCTGACCAACGCCGACCGGCAACGCGTTACGACGCCCTCGGCATCAGGTGCGCCACCTTCGGCATGACCTCATGCGCCAAAAGACGCATCGACTCGCGCCAGGCGTCCGAGTTGCCGCTGTAGTCGAAGCAGAACAGCAGCAGCGAGCCAAAGCCGCCAACCTCGTCATACATGCGCTCGATCTTTTCGACGACGGTGGCGGGCGAGCCGATCAGCCAGTTGTGCTGCGCGCAATATTCCGGGGTGACGTCGCTGTCGGCGACGGCGGGGTCGTGCTTCAGAAACTCGATGACCCCGACATCGGTCAGCAAGGGCAGGAAATATTCGCGCATCATCCGGCCCATCATGTTGCCGACCGACAACCGCCAGGCCTCGGCATCGGTGTCGGCGACAAAGATTTCGCGCACCAGGCGCCATTGCGCGCGCTGCGGCGTGCGCCCGGTGCGGCGCGCCCCCTCCTCGACCGATTCCCAATGACTCGCGACATAGGTCGGGTTGAGGTTCAGGCTCATCGGCAAAAAGCCGTGCTCGCCGGCGAGCTTCAAGGTGTCGGAACCCTTGCTGACCCCGGCGACGCCGATCGGCGGATAGGGCTTTTGCAACGGCTTGATGTGCGGCCGCAACGTGCGCAGCATCAGGTCGGTCTTGCTGACCTGCCAGTATTTGCCGGGGTAGTCGAACGGCTCCTCTTCAGTCCACAGCTTGAGAATGATGTCGAGCGCCTCGCGGGTCATCTCGCGGTGCTGGCCGGCATAGCCGTCGACGTTGAACAGCGCCCAGTCGCTCGGCAGGCCGCTCGCGGCGACCCCGAAATTGAGCCGGCCCTGCGCGATGTGGTCGAGCATCGCGACCCGGTTCGCCAGCTCGGCCGGATGGTGATAAGGCAGCAGAAAGCCACCGGGAGCGAGGCGGATGTTCTTCGTCTCCATCAGCGCCTGCGCGATCAGCAGGTCGGGCGAGGGGTGCGGCTCCCAGGGGGCGGTGTGGTGCTCGCCGATCCAGGCCTCGGAAAAGCCGAGCTCGTCGGCCCAGCGCAACGTGTCGAGGTCCCAGCGATGGCCGTCATAGAGACCGCGCTCCGGCGGGTGCGAGGGCATCGTGAACAGGCCGTACTCCATCGTGGTCCTCCCGGCGGTTGGTTCGGCGGCAGAGTGTATCCCCTGACACGCATCGGTGCGAGCATGCCCGGCTGCGGCTGGGCGGAGCCGAGGGTCGGCGTGCGGCGGGTACGATTTGGTGGAAACGCCGGGTGGGGGAAAATCCGTGGTGTTTACGTCTGACAGTCTCGCCTACGCCCAGCACCTTCGGGAACATGGCGTTCCCTTGGAGCAGGCCGAGGTGCCACGCGGAGGCGGCGCGGACGTTCATCATGAACGAGCTGATGACAAAGGAGGACTTCCGGATCGGGATCGACGGATTGCGCCGCGATCTCGAGGCCAAGATCGAAAACCTGTCGCTCCGCCTAACCGTACGCATGGGCATAATGCTCGCCGCCGGACTGACCCTGCTCGGCGCCGTCTTGAAGCTTCACTAGCCGACCGACAGGACCCCAGACCGGAGGCTACGCCGGCAGCGCGCGGCGCTGGTGGGCGCGGCCGAGGATCGCGGTTTCCTCGCGGTGGCCGGCGACGACGCGCACCCCTTCGTCGAGCTTGGCCGCGATATTCTCCGGCGAGCAGGTTTCGAGAAATGCGACGCGGTTTTTCCGGCAGGCGGCAAGGACGCGCTCGCGCGCCTCGCGCATCTCGGCCGGGTAGGGCTCGCGCGGCACCGAAACGTAGCCCAGCGACAGCCCGAGGTCGCCCGGCCCAAGCTCGGCAAACCCGAGACCCGGCACCCCTAGGATTTCCTCACAATTGGCGATGCCCTCCGGCGATTCGAGCTTGACGCCGAGCAGCAGTTCGCCGGCGGGGTCGAGCGGCCACGGCTCGCAGCAGGCGATGTACTGCTCGGCCGAAATCCCCCAGATCGGCGCCGCTGTCGCTTCCGAGCCGCGCCCGCGGGTGCCGATCCCGAGCCGGCCGGCCGCGGCCTCGCGGACCGCGCCGTGCATGCGCTCGACCGGGGAGGGCAGGGCGGGGTCGACGCCCGCGTGGTGGTGCGGGTAGCGGCAGGCTTCGACAAACGCGCGGGCCGCGGCGGCCGACTCAGCCTGGCACAGCAGCACCCCGTGCACGCCGCGCCCCAGAATCTGGCGGAATTGCCACGCGTTGAAGCGGACATTCGCGGCGTCGGTGCCGTTGACCGGGGCCTCGACGACGATCGCCGGGGTGCGATGGCCGGAGCGCGTCGGCCCACCCTCGACCAGCCCCGCCATGTACTCGGCGAGCCCGGTCATGTCGAAGGCGCCATGCTCCATCCCGACATTGATGTAGTCGGCCCAGGTGGCGGCATCCTCGCGGCCCTGCGCGCGGGTCAGCACGTGCCCGCTGTGGCCGCCCGCATAGTAGATTGCCTGGTCCTGCGCCAACAGCTCGATCGCCCGATTGATCCGGTCGGCCATGCTTCCTCCTCGCGCAACAGCGGCGTGTCGCCGTTGACCCTCGCCTCGCCCCGACTATAGTCCCGCGCACGTCGCGCGGGCGTGGCGGAATGGCAGACGCGGCAAACTCAAAATCTGTTTCCCGAAAGGGAGTGGAGGTTCAAGTCCTCTCGCCCGCACCAAATGATCGCAGCGGCGGCGACCGGTGAACGTCTTCACCCAAGCGCGCGGATCGGGCCGGCTGTCCGATGGCGGCGCGGGGATCGCCGGCGGGCAAAAAAGAGCCCCGCAGTACTGCGGGGCTCTTGTCGAGGCGGCGTTGCTAGAGAGCGGTTTCCGACTAAGTCGAACGCACCTATTCAGCTCCGGGGCAGGCTCGGCGCCGCCTCGCCGCTCTTCCCCGGTGCGACCGGATCCAAAAATGCGCTAACGGCCGCTATGCTCGCCGCCGCGCTTGCCGGCTTCGACGGCGATTTCGGTGTCCTTGGCCTTGCTGTGCTCGGGCACGTCGCGGCCGACGGCGCCGCCTTTCGGCCGGCTGCCATGGCGGGTGCCGATCGGCTCGCCGCTTTGAGGCGCGCCCGCAGCCGGCCCGCCGTGGCCGTGCTCGCCGCCGTGCTTTCCAGCCTCAACGGCAATTTCCGTGTCTTTCTCCTTGCTGTGTTCCGGCACGTCGCGCCCGACGGCGCCGCTCGGCTCGCCGCCCTGCGCGCCGGTGCCCGAGCCGCCGTGGCTGTGCTCGCCGCCTCTGCGGCCCGCTTCGGCCGCCAGCTCGCGGTCGCGCGAAAAGCTGCGTTCGCCAGGCGGGACGCTCTGCCCGCCCTTGCGACCGGCCTCCGAGGCGCGTTCGGGGTCGTTCCTGAAGTTCCCGCCGCTGGCCTGGCCGCCGCGGCTGGCGATGTCCCGCTGCTTCGACTCGTCCATCGACGCAAAGCCTCGGTTCGAGTTATGGTTTTGCTCTCGATCAGCCATTACTACGAATCCTCCGCATGTTTATTGTTGCCAGCCGATCAACATCAGCATCGCAACTCTAAAGCAAACGGCGGTCCTAGCCCAACGTTCCCGCCAATCCGGCGCAGCAGAAGCGGAAGCGGTCTGTCGACAATTCCTTTGGAAGCGTTGCAAAGGACTTGAATTTTCAAACACGCAGCCGGATTAAGCATATCCGAGCTTAAGCGAACCGGGATGGTGCGAACGGGGTGATGTCGATCGAAGGCGCCCGGCCGGCAACAAGGTCGGCGACCACCTTGCCGGTCATCGGCGCCGCGGTCATGCCGACATGGCCGTGGCCAAAGGCGTAGATCACGTCGGGGCTGGCACGCGACGGCCCCAGCGCCGGCAATGAATTGGGCAGGCTCGGCCGGTGTCCCATCCACACCGAAATGCGGTCCTCGGGATGGGCGGCGGCGAGACCGGGCAGCATCTTGCGGCCCTGCTCGAGCAGGATGCGCGCCCGTCGCCAATCCGGCGGGGCGGCGAGCCCGGCCAATTCGACGGTACCGGCAAAGCGCAGCCCGGTATCCATCGGGGTCGCGACAAATTTGCCCTCGGCGTCGGCGGTCGGGATGCGCGGCATGATCTCGGGATCGCGGATCATCAGGTGATAGCCGCGCTCGGTCTCGAGCGGGATCCGGTCGCCGAGCGCCGCGGCGAGCGGCTTCGACCAGGCGCCGGCGCACAGAACCGCGGCGTCGGCCGGCAGGTCGCCGTCATCGGTGCGGATCGCGGCAAGCCTTCTTCCCTCGAGGCGAAAGCCGGTCGCCCGCGCCCGCACCAATTCGCCGCCTTCGCGCAGGAACTGGTCAACGAGGCGCCGCACCAGGGCGAGCGGGTTCGAGGTGTGGCCGTTCTCGCGCACCAGGATGCCGCGGGCGTAGTCGCGCGACAGCGCCGGTTCGAGCTGGCGCAGCTCGTCGGCGTTGAACTCGTCGATCTCGACCCCGTTCTCGCGGCGCAATTCCCAGGCGAGCCGTTCCTTTTCCGGCCCCTGCGCTGAGCGGTAGACGTAAAGGTGGCCGCGCCGATGCACCAAATCCTCGGCGCCGGCGTCGCGCAGCAGCGGCGTCAACGCGTCGAGCGTGGCGCCGACCAGCGGACGCAATGCGCGAGCCTGCGCGTGCACCTTTTCCGGGGTGCCGGCGCGGACAAAGCGCACGAGCCACGGCGCGATTACCGGCAAATAGCTCCAGCGCAGCGCCAGTGGCCCCAACGGGTCGAACAGCCAGCCGGGCACGTTCCACATCACCCCCGGCATCGACACCGGCGTCACCGAAGAGGCGTTGAACGCGCCGGCATTGCCAAACGAAGCGCCGTGCCCCGGCTCGCCCGCCTCAACCAGAAAAACGCTGTGGCCGTCGCGCTGCAGCCAGCTCGCCGCGCACACGCCGACCATGCCGGCCCCGACCACCCCGACCCGCTTCGCCCCATTCGCCGGCATCTTTTGTCTCCGCAGCTGACGCCAACAGTGAACCGGCGGCCCCCCGGCGGCAACGGCGGCACGGTGCTGGCAGCCGATGGCCGATCGCGGTTAAGCTCGGCCCTTCCAATAGGCATCCATGGAAGGGAGCGGAGATGGATTTCGGCGCGTTGATGTTCTTTACCGATTACGCGATCTCGGCGATCGACCTCGCCAAGGGATTGGAAGAGCGCGGTTTCGAGTTGGTCTGGGCACCCGAGCACTCGCACATCCCGACCTCGCGCAAGACGCCGTTTCCGGGCGGCGGCGAATTGCCAAAGCGCTATTACGACGCGATGGACCCGTTTGTCTCGTTGACCGCCGCGGCGGTCGCCACGACCCGGCTCAAGCTCGGCACCGGCGTGTGCCTGGTGCAGCAGCGCGACCCGATCCAAACCGCCAAGCTCGTCGCCTCGCTCGACCAGGTGTCGAACGGGCGCTTTCTGTTTGGCGTCGGCGGCGGCTGGAACACCGACGAGATGGAGAACCACGGCACCGATCCCAAGACCCGCTTCAAGCTGATGCGCGAGCGGATCGAGGCGATGAAGGAAATCTGGACCAGGCCCAAGGCCGAATATCACGGCGACATGGTCAATTTCGACCCGATCATGGCGTGGCCAAAGCCGGTGCAGAAGCCGCATCCGCCGATCCTGGTCGGCGGCGCCTGGCCGCAGGCGGCGCGGCGTGCCGTCCGCTATGGCGACGGCTGGTGCCCGATCGGCGGCCGTCCGGGGTCGAGCCCGCTCGACATGCTCGAAGAATTCCGCAAGATGGCGCGCGACGCCGGGCGCGACCCGCAATCCTTGCCGATCACCTTGTTCAACCCGCCGGAGGACGCCGATGAGCTCGCCCGCTGGCGCGACATGGGCGTGGCCCGGGTCGTGGTCATGCTGCTGTCGGAGCCCGCCGACAAAATCCTGCCGATCCTCGACCGCTGGGCCCGGCTGATCCGCCGCGCGACTTAGCCGCGGATCGGGGGCGGCGCGGCGGGTCTAAAGCATCCCGACCACGGCACCGCTCATGCAGGTGGCCAACGTGCCGGACAGGATCGAGCGCAGGCCGAGCGCCACGATCTCGGCGCGCCGCTCGGGCACCATCGCACCCATGCCGCCGATCAGGATGCCGAGGCTGCCGAAATTGGCGAAGCCGCACAGCGCGTAGGTCATGATCAGGCGCGAGCGCTGATCGAGCGCCCCCGCCGGCAGATGGGCGAGGTCGACATAGGCGACAAACTCGTTGAGCACGGTTTTGGTGCCCATCAGCGCCGCCGCCGTTGCGACCTGCGGGCCGGGAATGCCGATCAGCCACATGACCGGGCGAAAGGCATAGGCAAAGAGGCGCTGCAATGTCGTCGGCGCCCCGGCGAGGTCGGGCAACAGCCCGAGCGCGGCATTGACCAGGCTGACCAATGCCAACGTCACGATCAGCATCGCCGTGATATTGAGCAGAAAGGTGATGCCGTCGCGCGTGCCCTTGGCGATGGCGTCCATGGCGCTGACCGGCGGGTCGTCCAGCGCCAGCTGCGCCGATGCCGACCGGTCGGGTCGGAACGGCACCATCAGCGCGGCGACCGCGAGTGCCGCGGGGGTGCTGATCACCGCCGCGATCAGAATGTTGCCGAGCGCGTTGGGAATGACGGCGCCGACGAGCGAGGCGTAGAGCACCATGACGGTGCCGGCGATCCCGGCCATGCCGCAGCTCATCAGCGCGAACAATTCGCCGCGCTCGAGCTGCATCAGGTAAGGGCGGATCAGCAGCGGCGCCTCGATGTGGCCGACAAAAATGTGCACCGCAGCACCGAGCCCGAGCGGACCGCCGATCCCGACCATGCGCCGCAATACCCACGCGAACCCCTGAACGACGCGCTGCAAGACACCCCAGTAGAAAAGGAGGGTGGCAAGCGCGCTGATCACCAGCACCAGGGGCAGCGCGCGAAAGGCAAAGATGAAGCTGGCGCCCGGTCGCGTCTCGGCAAACGGCAGCCGGCCGCCGCCGAGATAGCCAAAGACAAACCCGGTGCCGGCTTCGGTGGCGCTTTGCAATGCCTCGACGGCGCGGTTCAGCACCAGGAATACCTCGCGCGCCGGTGGAAACGTCAGGAACAGGAAGGCGAGCCCAAATTGCAGCAGGACGCCGGCCGCAACGACCCGCCATGGCACGCGCGCCCGATCCTCGCTCACCCCCCAGGCGAAGAGCAGGATCACAGCAATGCCGAGAAGCCCGCGCATATCTTAATCAGACGAAAGGCTCGGAGGGTTCGGGCATCTCGGCTAACCGCGATCGCTATCCGGCGGGCCGGCATCGAACCTCTCGGCGAGTGTCGAGCCTCTGAAGGCGGACATGTGGTCTGGCAGGATGCTGAAAAAGGATTTTAGGTCACTTTTCACGCCAAGAAGATCAACAGGTTGAGAACTAGTCAAGGTCAATGTTCGGGCCCCGCTCGTCTTTGTTTCTTGCTAGAGAGCTGGAGAGCGGTTGTGTGTGACCTACTTCACGCTTCCAACATCCAAACAGGCATAAAAAAAATTGAACGGGGGACTACCTCGATCAATCGAAGAGAGATCACTGATGACCGACACAACCCTCACAACAAACGTATCGCTACCGACGCCACCGCCAAGCGAGACGGGAGAAAAATGGACGGATATATGGAGGCCTGCCATTGCTCTTTTCGGTCTAGCAGTCTTCGGGGTGGCGTTCTGGGTCACAATGATGGCAAACCCAGCTTCCGAAATCTCGAAGTCTTTTCCCATTCTTGTGGGCGCGATTGTATCTCTTGTATCCACGATATCTGGTTACTACTTCGGTTCGTCTGTTGGCTCGCATAACAAAGACAATACCATCAAGGATGCCCTAAAGACCGCTCAGCACGAATGAGTCCGATTATAGAAGCGCGCGCCGGTCGGGCGCGCCTGCCCACTTTCTCTCGGTAGATGCTCCGGCCGCTGCATCCAGGGGCGCGCACCGCTCAAGCTGCGCGTCAAGGGTATGCCCGTAGGTGCTGATGCGGGCATAGCCGATGCAGCGGTTTTTTTGAGGTAAGTTCCGGTCATAAGTTACGGTAAATGCAACCCGCCGATCGGCAACTGAGAAGAGAATTTGTCGAACTTCGTGAGTTTGTATGTCGGCTAATCTGATGCACCCGCTCCGGGATAGATCACTGAGTTTTCGTCGATCTTTCAGCGAATGCCTCCGGGCTCAGCCGACCGGGGCGCGGGCGTAGAACCGCGCGGCGTTGTCCCAGAACAGCTTGCGCTTGCGCTCCGCCGGCATGTCCCAGTCGAGGACGAGCCCGGCAGATTCCGGGTAGTGGCTCTCGCCGTGCGGGTAGTCCGAGGCGTACATCAGTACGTGGTCGCCGACGAGGTCGGTTACCGCGTTGGTCAGCCGCGCGCCTTCCGGGATCTCGATGCTCTGGAAATAGCGCCCGCCCATGACGTATTCGCTCGGGCGCCCTGCGAGTTCGGGCAAGGCCGCCTTGATCGTGTCGGCATGCTCGTCGAGCCGCGCCATCCAGAACGGCAGCCAGCCATGCCCGGCCTCCAGCGTGCCGACGCGCAAGGTCGGATAGCGGTCCATCACCCCGCTGCCGATCAGCGCCGCCATGTTGCGCATGCCGCACCAAGGATGGGCCGCCGAGCGCTGCAGCCACAGATTGTCCCAGGTATCCTGGCCTCCGGGGGCATAGGGCGGCATGACCGTGAAGGTGTGCAGCACGATTGCTAGGTCGAGTGCGGCCGCCTCGGCGTAAAGCGGGTCGAGCACCGGGTGGTCGAGCGGCATGCCGGCCGGCGCGTAGACCATGACTCCCCAGGCCCAGGCCGAGGAACCCCAGCGCCGAATCTCGGAGAGCGCCCCTTCGACATCGCGCCCGCCCGCCAGGATCACCCCGCCGAGCCGGTTCGGAGAGGCGCCGCAGTAATCCGCCATCCAGCGGTGATAGGCGCGGTACATCGCCATTTCGAGGGCGATGTCGTCGCCCGAGGTCCAGGTCCCGAACCAGCCCGAAGGCAGGGTCAGGTTGACGTCGACACCCTCGTAATCCATGTCGGCGATGCGTGCTGCGGGGTCGGCATCGACCAGCGGCGACGGCTCGCGGCTGCGCTTGACCCCGGTGAACCCGGCCATGTAGCCGGCGGGCGCGTCCTCCGGCTCGGCCGCGCCCAGGCGGCGGCGATAGGTGCGCTGACCCCGGGTATAGGTCTGGTGGCCGTTGCGGGTGCTGGATTTGTAGGTGTCCCAGGCAGCCAGCAAATGCTTCTCGGTTTCGCCCAGATAAGCGGAAAGAATGCGCGCGTCGGGGCCGACATGGGTGTCCGAATCGAAGATCTTAAAGCCGTCGCGTGCCATCATTGGCCTCCTTGCCGTCCGGCAAAATAACGGGCTTCGAGCGCCTGCTGCTTGGCCCCGCCCTCACCGTCGCTCGGCATTTCCGGGGTCGGGTAGGGCCGGTCGCGGCGGCTTTCGACAAACGCGTCCCACGCCTTGGTCCCTTGGGTCTGGAACGCGGTCATAAAGTCCCACAGTGCCGCCCAGGTCACGGCGTGCGAGAAACCCGGATACCATGCGATCGTCACCCCGAGCGCCAGATGCTCGTCAAGGTCGAGATAGCGCCCCAATTTGCCGCGCATGAACGAGAACGGACCCGTTATTGCCGCTCGCGCTGCCCTGATCTCATCGACCGAATGCGGCGATTCGAACTGCACCCAGTCGACGCCGGCCTCCTCGCAATAGGCCTTGAGGCGGGCGATCGTGTCGGCGAGCGTCCCTGCGCCGGCATCGCGCGCGTAGCATTGCGCCATGATGACGAAATTGGGGTCGAGCTCGTTCTTCATGTCGACCGCGGCGCGATAGCGCGTGACCGCCTCCTGCAGCGCCACGACCTCGACGCCGGCGCTTTGGGTCTTGCGCTTGCCTTCGATCGGCTGGTCGTCGATGCGAATCCCGGCGATGCCGGCACGAATGCTGTCGCGCACCAGGCGCCGCACCGCCATGATGCCGCCATGCCCGGTATCGCCGTCGACCATCACCGGGATCGAAACGCTGTCGGCGATCCAGCCGGCGATCGTCACGCACTCGGTCATCGTCGCGGTGCCGACATCGGCGAGCCCGGTATAGGCGCCGACCACGCCGCCGGTGCCGACAAACAGCGCCTCGCAGCCGGCCTTCTCCATAATCCGCGCATGCGCCGCACTCGGCGGGTGGAGCACCGCCAGCACCTTGTCGCGCCGGTGGATCAGGGCTTGCAGCTGCGCCGAGCGGGTCCCCGACGGCATGGCGGTCATCGGCACTCCTCCCGAACGGAACCGGCGCACCCTCGCTCGCGGTGATCCTCAGTCTCGGCCCGAACAATGTCCGGGCGCAAGGCGGTCGTTCACCGGGATTGCACCCCCGGAGCTCCACGCCCTGCGGAACCAGCGGTGGGTCGGCGTCACCGTTTCTCAGGCGCGCTGTAGGCCTCGCCGGTCACGCCCACTCGGCGATTTCGGCGAAGCCGAGGCGGGGCGGGCGCGGGTAGGGGTGCGGGCGCTCGCCATAACCGATGTTCAAGAGGAAATTGCTGCGCAGGCGGCCGTCGGGGAAGAACTCGGCATCGACTTTCGCGTTGTCGAAGCCCGACATCGGCCCGCAATCGAGCCCTTGCGCGCGCAATGCCATGATCAGATAGGCGCCCTGCAGCGAGCTGTTGCGAAACGCGGTTTCGAGCGCCAACGCGGCGTTGCTGGTGAACCAGCCGCGCGCGTCGCTGTGCGGGTAGAGCCGCGGCAAATATTCGTAGAATTCGGTGTCGTAGGCGACGATCGCGGTCACGGGTGCCGTGCGCACCTTTTCCGAATTGCCGGAGGAGACGCAGCACAACAGGCGCTCCTTGCCGGCCGCGCTCTTGACCAGCACGAGCCGCATCGGCCCGCAATTGCCGCTGGTCGGGCCGAGCTGGGCCAGCTCCAACGCGGTTTCGATCATGCCGTCGGGCACCGGGCGGTCGAGCCAGTGGGTAAAGGTGCGCGCCTCGGTGAAGAGGGTGGCGAGCGCGTCCCGGTCGAGCGGCCCGTTGACGAGTGGGGTCACGCGGCGAGCGCCTGGGCGCGGCTGTGCATCAGCGGCTGGATGCGCCGGCCGAACTGCTCCATGCCGATTACGAAATCGTCAAATGTCAGCATCACGCCCCTGACCCCCGGCACCGTTGCGACCTCGTCGAGCATCCGCGCCACGGATGCGTAGGAGCCGACGAGCACGCCCTGATTAGTCGGCGAGGTGCGGTCGGTCAATTTATAGCGGTTCGGCGTCGCATAGGGGTCGGGGTTGGGGTCGGCGCCGGCCTGGGTCTCGCGCCACGCAAAGGCCTCGCGGTCGAGCCCGGTCTTGTAGTGCTCCCATTTGGCCCAGGCGGCGGCGTCGGTCTCGTCGGCGATGACCATGATCAAAATCAGCGCGCCGACATCGCGGCCGGTTTTCTCGGTGGCGGCGATGAGGCGGGCGACGCTCGGCGCGAACCGGGTCGGCTCGTTGACGCCAAAGCTGGCGCAGAAATTGTAATCGCAATACTCGGCTGCAAAACGGGTGCCGCGGTCGCTCTGCGCCGCGCCGATAATGCGGATCGGCGCCGTCGGCAACGGGCTGACGCGGCAATCGTCCATCTGGAAGAATTCGCCGCGGCGATCGGAACGGCCGGTCGCCCACAGCTCGCGCATGATCGTGACGTATTCGGCGCAGTATTCGTACCGGCGCTGGAAATGCGCCTCGCCCGGCCAGATCCCCATTTGCGTATATTCGGCCTGCTGCCAGCCGGAGACGATGTTGATGCCAAAGCGGCCGTGCGAGATCGAGTTGATCGTGACCGCCATGCGCGCGGCAAAGGCCGGCGGCACCGTCAGCACCGCGACCGAGGCAAACAACTGGATGCGGCTGGTGACCGCGGCAAGGCCGGCCATCAGGGTAAACGATTCGAGGTTGTGGTCCCAAAACTGCGACGGGCCGCCGAATCCGCGCAATTTGATCATCGACAGCGCAAAGTCGAGCCCGTAGCGCTCGGCCTTTTGGGTGACCTCGCGATTGAGGTCGAAGCTCGGCATGTATTGCGGCGAGGTGGTCGAGATCAGCCAGCCGTTGTTGCCGATCGGGATAAAGACGCCGACTTCCATGGATTGTGCCTCCGCAGGTCAGGTGCCCGGCGGCTCACGCAAGAGCGGTGCCAGTCCCGGCGATCGCGGTCGAGAGCCGGGTCCGGCGCAAGGCGCAGCGGCTGCGATGAGGCGGGCATGGCTGGCGAGCGGGCTCGCCGAGCGCGCAATGGGCACGCGCGGGGGCAGAGCATGGTTCGCGCTGCGGCGGCAGCACCGGGTCTGGGCCATAAGCGCCAATGGTTGCCTGCGCTGCAGCTCCAGCGCATCTTTGGCGACCGCCGGCATTGGATCAGGGCGCAGCAGAGC
Source organism: uncultured Alphaproteobacteria bacterium (assembly GCA_963712825.1). GTDB lineage: Bacteria > Pseudomonadota > Alphaproteobacteria > ATCC43930 > CGMCC-115725 > AP-15. The sequence continues at coordinate 41,781 of CAVQJP010000013.1, read as the reverse complement.
GGCCTTGCCGGTCAGAGACCGGGCACCGGCGCGCCGGATAGGGCGTCAGCAACCGCGCCTCGCGCCCGACACATCGTTGCCGCCGGCGTCGTCCCTGGGGTTCGCTGAAAGCCTCGCGCCGTGCGCAGAGAACGTCAGCTGTGCTTGGGGTCGTCTTTTGACGGCGGGTCGCGGTCAAGCGCTTCCTGCAGGCGCTTCGGGTCGACCCGGATTTCGACGCCGGCGCGCTCCTCCTGCAGCAGCATCGGCGAGCGCGAGTTGCGATGGCCCCAGCCGCGGTTCAGCGCCTCCGACAATTCGGCGAGCGCCAAATTGGCGACCCGCATCGGCACGTTGAAATCGCGGCCGAGCTGGGTGGCGAGCGACATGTCCTTATGCGCCAGACGCAGCGCGAACGCCGCCGGCTCGTAGGTGCCGGGCAAAAACTGGTCGATCAGCCCGTCAAAGGTACGGCGCCGGCCGCTGGCGCCCTCGCGCACCGCCTCCCATAAGGCCAGCGGCTCGACCCCGGCCTTGACCCCGACCGTAAACATCTCGGCCAGCGCCGTTTGGATGCAGTAGCCCGCGCCATTGTGCACGAGCTTGGCGACCGAGCCGGCGCCGATCGGGCCGACATAGCGCGCCTTGTCGCCCATTGCGTCGAGCACGGTCTTGAAACGGTTGAAAATCTGCTCGTCGCCGCCGACCCACAGCGCCAGCTTGCCGGTGCGCGCCCCGCGCGGGCCGCCGCTGACCGGCGAGTTGAGCATGTAGACGTCGCGCTCGGCAAAAGCGGCGTGAATTTTCCGCACCATCGTCGGCGAGTTGGTGGAGAGGTCGAAATAGGCCTTGCCGCGGCTCATCCCCGCCAAGAGCCCGTTGTCGCCGAGCGCCACCGCCTCGACCTCGGGTGGACCGGGGAGCGAGGTGAACACGACCTCGGTCGCTTCGGCGACGGCGCGCGGGCTGTCCGCCCAAACCGCGCCGGCGGCAAGATAAGGTTCGGCCGCGGCCCGCCGCAGGTCGTGAACGACAAGCTCGTGCCCGGATTTCTGCAGGTTCGCGGCCATGCCCGAACCCATCATGCCCAAGCCGATAAATCCGACTTTCATCTCGCCCTCCCGACGACGTTCGCCCGCGCGCTATCGCAACGCCCGGTTATTTCAACACGTCCTTGGCGACCAACGCCGCTGTCATCGCCGCCGGCCAGCCGGCGTAAAAGGCAAGGTGGGTGATGATTTCGCCGATCTCGTCCTTTGTGACGCCGTTGTCGAGCGCCCGCTGCAAATGGCCGACAAGCTGCTTTTCACGCCCGAGCGCGATCAACGTCGCGCAGGTGATCAGGCTGCGGTCGCGCTTGGAAAGCTCGGGGCGCTCCCAGACGTCGCCGAACAGCACCTTTTCGCTGAGGTCGATCAATTTCGGGACGACGTGCCGGACCTGGTCGCGAGCCGAAGAGGGTTGCGATTGCGCCATGGTTTTCTCCTTTTGGGGATCGAGCGGTTTCCGTCCACGGGCACCGTAGCACGCGGCTGCGCTGCCGGGCCAGAGTGACGGCCGCTTCGCCATGGCGCTGCGTCGGCCCAAGCAACTGCCGGCGGCCTCATCGCGAGGTTCTCCCGACCGCCGGTGGCGACGGTCGGCGCCTAATGCTGGTCGGTGTTGGCGTCGGCGCGGACGGCTCTCAGCTCGCGGTAATGCGCGCGCTGCTTTTCGCGCCACGCCGCCCGCTCGGCCTCGTCGATCATGCCGTCGTGGTTGGTGTCGATCTGGTCGAACCGGGCATGAAACAGCTGATCGCGCTCTTCGGCCGGCATTGCCGCCAGCCGGTCGTAATAGGCCTTGCGCCTCTCGAGGCCGGCCTTCTGCGCCGCCGAGAGATCGGAAGCCTCAAGCTCGCGGGCGAGCCGGGCTTGCCGCTGGGCGATGTCGCGCACCCGGAAGTCGCGGTATTCGTCAAAGGTGATCAGCTCCGGCGCGACCGGCCGGCCAGCCGCCGGCGGACCCGCCGATGCCTTGCCGGTGGCGGGCGGCGCGGTCGATTGAGCAGCGGCGGGCTCAGGGTTGGCGGCCGGCGTGCTGCGCTGCGCCGTCGCCGGCAGGTGCCACAACGCGGCGACCAAAAGCGCGGCTGCCGCGGCTGCGAGGGTCCATCGTCTCATCATGCTCTCCTAGCGTGTGTTCATGACATGTTCGATTAGAACAAATCACGACCACACTTTGCAAGAGATTTTTTATGATAATCCTCAACCAGAGGGATTTGGACGGGTTCTCAGCCGCTTACGCCGGCGCAAAGCCCTGAAAGGCGCGCGGCAGGCGGCGGATGTCCTCGATCAGGTCGGGCGGCAGACCCGGTGCGGCGGGATTGGCGCGGGCGTTGACCGCGTCGGCCAGCCCGCCAAAGCGCGCCGCGATGGCGTGGGCGATCTCGTCCCAGCGGCCGATGGCGGCAAACAGGTGCACGACATCGTCCGGCACCTCCTTTGCCATCTCCGCCCACCGTCCCTGGCGCACCATCGCGTTGAGCTTCAGCCCGAGCGCTTCGAGGCCGTGCACTGCGAGCACCGGATAATAGGCCGGGGTCGAGCCGTAAAACGCGACCCGCTGGCGCACCCATTCGAACATGCGCGCGACCGCCGCGTCGTCCGGCCCGGTGGCGAGAAAGCCGCCGCCCGAAATCTCGAAATTCTCGCGCCGGCGGCCGGCCTTGGCGAGCCCGGCGGCGAGCCGCGGCATCACTGCCTCCTCGATGTAGCGGCGGGTGCAAAAGCCGTGCAGCTTGACGCCGTCGCATTCCTCCGCGGCAACCCTGAGCATCGCCGGGCCGACCGCGGCGATCGTGACCGCCGGCGGCGGCGCCGCGATCGGCTCGGGGGTGAAATTCGGCGTCGTCAAGGTGAAGCGGTAATGCTCGCCCTCATAGGAAGGCCGCTCGCCGGTGCGCCAACAATGCCAGATCGCGCGCAAAACCTGGACATACTCGCGCATCCGCGGCGCCGGGGGCGTCCACGGCACCGAAAAGCGCCGCTCGTTGTGGGCCCGCACCTGCGAGCCGAGGCCGACGACAAACCGGCCGCCGCTGGCCCCGGCCAGATCCCAGCCGACCTCGGCCACCGCCATCGGCGAGCGGGCAAAGGCGATCGCGACACCCGTATGCAATTCGATACGCCGGGTGGCAGCGCCGGCGAGCGCCAGCGCCAGAAACGGGTCGTGCTTGTTCTCGGTGGCGATGACGCCGTCATAGCCGTCAGCCTCGATCTGCTGCGCCGCCGCGGCGACCGCCGGCAGATTTTCCTGCGGCAACGTCGTGAATACCCTCATTTGCCGTCCTCCCCGCCGGCCTGTTCTCCCGCCGGTAGGCTATCCCGCCATCGCGCCGCGCGCGCCAAAGATCGCGGTGCCGACCCGGACATGGGTCGCGCCAAAGCGGATCGCGGTCTCGAAATCGGCGCTCATCCCCATGCTCAGCAAATCGAGCCCGGTGCGCCGGGCGATCTCGCGCAACAGCGCGAAATGCGGCGACGGCTCCTCGTCGAGCGGCGGCACGCACATCAGCCCGACAACCGGCAGCAGCAGGCGGTCGCGGCATTCGAGCACAAAGGCGTCGGCGGCTTCGGGGAGCACGCCTGATTTCTGCGGCTCCTCGCCGGTGTTGACCTCGATCAGGCAGGGCAGGCGGCGGCCGGTGTGCTCCATTTCGCGGGCCAGCGCCACCGCGAGCCGCGGCCGGTCGACGGTTTCGATCACGTCGAACAACGCCGCCGCCTCCCGGACCTTGTTGGTCTGCAACGGCCCGATCAGGTGCAGTGCCAGGTCGGGAAAGGTTTCGCGCAGCGCCGGATATTTGCCCTGCGCCTCCTGCACCCGGTTTTCGCCAAAGACCCGGTGGCCGGCGGCGAGCGCCTCGCGCACCGCCGCCGCCGGATGGGTTTTGCCGACCGCGACCAATGTCACGCTTTCAGCGCCCCGCCCGGCGGCCCGTGCCGCGGCCGCGATGCGGGCATGCACCGCGGCGAGATTATCGGCGACGACGCCTTCGATGACCCCTTCCATGTCAGCTCCGATCCTGGCAAAAGCCTAAACGGCTCGCTCCGGCCGCGAGCACGGCCACTTCGTCGGGGGATCGCCGGATGTCAACTCGCTATTACCGCCTGTCGATGTCGATTGCCGCAAGTCTTTCGTTAGTTCTTGCCGCCTGCGGGTCGAGCCCGCCGGCCCATCAGGCGGCCGCAGCTCCGGGTGCGGGCGGCGCGCCGGCGAATCCCGCCAGCATGCAGGATCCCGCCAACATCAAGACCGCGTCGGCCGACCCGCACGACGAGATGGACACCGAGGCGACGATCTGGACCGTGCTGGGGCTCGCCAAAAAGCCGTCGGTTCACCAGCCGGGGCCGCGCACCGGGAACACGGTGAGCCCGATTCTGTGGCAGGCGACGCTCGACACGCTCGCTTTCGCCAAGTTCAGCACCCAGGACCCATTGACCGGCGAGCTTGTCACCGAATGGTATTCGCCAAAGGACAAGCCCGACGAGCGCTACAAGATCGACGTGTTCGTCCTCGCCCGCGAGGTGCGGTCCGACGCCGTCGCGGTGACGATCGACCGCCAGCAGCGCACGGCGACCGGCGAATGGACCGAGAGCACAGTCGCGCGCAAGGTGCAGGACGATCTCGAAACCGCGATCCTGCGGCGGGCGGGCCAGCTGAAGCGGGAGTGGATGAAAGCCTACGCCTCGCAGTGATGCGCGTCGGCTGTCTTATCCGTCGCCGGCGGCGGTTCCGCCGACCGGACGCCGGCGCGCGCTTCTTTCCGCGGTCGAGGGTTGCGGCATCCCGCCCGCCGGCCGCACACTATATCTGGTGAACATAGCCGCCTGTGCCGGGTCCTCGACCGAACGCAACGCGGCGGTGCGGGCAACATCGCGGGAAGTGTCGTCAAAGTGATATCGCGCTACAACTTCCGGGAAACTGAAACAAAATGGCAGCGGATCTGGCGCGAGCGTCGGCTGTTCGAAGTCGCCGCTGAGCCCGGCCGGCCGAAATACTACGTCCTCGAAATGTTCCCGTATCCGTCGGGTAAATTGCATGTCGGGCATGTGCGCAACTACACGATGGGCGACCTGATCGCCCGCTACCATCGGGCGCGGGGCTACAACGTATTGCATCCGATGGGGTGGGACGCCTTTGGGCTGCCTGCCGAAAATGCGGCGATCGCCGAAAAAATCCATCCGGCGGCGTGGACCGCCGAGAACATCCGCACGATGCGCGCCGGGCTGCAGCGCATGGGGTTTGCCTATGACTGGTCGCGCGAGATCGCGACCTGCCACCCGGAATATTACCGGCACGAGCAAAAGATGTTTCTCGACTTTCTCGCGGCCGGGCTCGCCTACCGCAAGGAGGCGTGGGTCAACTGGGACCCGGTCGAGAACACCGTGCTCGCCAACGAGCAGGTCGTCGACGGGCGCGGCTGGCGTTCCGGCGCCATCGTCGAAAAGCGTCTGCTGGCGCAATGGAACCTGCGCATAACCGCGTTTACCGAAGAATTGCTCGAGGCGCTGCACGGGCTCGACCGCTGGCCTGAGCGGGTGCGGCTGATGCAGGAGAACTGGATCGGCCGGTCGGAGGGAGCGCGGGTCTATTTCGACATTGCCGGCGGCGACGAGCGCATCGAGGTGTTCACGACGCGTCAGGACACGTTGTTCGGGGCGTCGTTTGTGGCGCTGTCGCCAAACCACCCGCTGGCGCAGCGGCTCGCCGAAGACAGCCCGAGCCTCGGCGAATTTATCGCCGAATGCAACCGCATGGGCACCAGCGAGGCGGTCATCGAGACCGCCGAGAAGCGCGGCTGGAAGACCGCGCTCGAAGCGGTCCACCCGTTCGATCCCGGCCGCCGCGTGCCGGTCTACGTCGCCAATTTCGTGCTGATGGAATACGGCACCGGGGCGATCTTCGGCTGTCCGGCGCATGACCAGCGCGATCTCGACTTTGCCCGCAAATACCGGCTGCCCGTGGTCCCGGTAGTGCTGCCGCCGGGTGCGGACCCGGCGCATTTCGCGATCGGCGACAGCGCCTATGTCGAGGACGGCACCTTGTTCAATTCCGCCTTTCTCGACGGGCTGCCGGTGGCGGAAGCCAAGCGCGCCGCCGGCGAACGGCTCGAAAAGCTGGGGCGCGGCGAGCGCACCGTCGCCTACCGGCTGCGCGACTGGGGCGTGTCGCGGCAGCGCTATTGGGGCTGCCCGATTCCGGTCGTCCATTGCCCTTCCTGCGGCATCGTCCCGGTGCCGGAAGCCGAATTGCCGGTCAAGCTGCCTGAAGATGTCAGCTTCGACCAGCCGGGCAACCCGCTCGACCACCACCCGACCTGGAAGCACGTCGCCTGCCCGCGCTGCGGCGGCCCGGCCGAGCGCGAGACCGACACCTTTGACACGTTCTTTGAATTGTCCTGGTATTTTCTGCGCTTCTGCTCGGCGCGCGACCCGAGCGCGTTTGCCCGCGACGACGTCGACTACTGGATGCCGGTGGACCAGTATATCGGCGGCGTCGAGCACGCGGTGCTGCATCTGCTCTATTCGCGCTTCTTTACTCGGGCATTGAAGCAATGCGGCTATCTCGGCCTCGACGAGCCGTTCGCCGGGCTGTTCACCCAGGGCATGGTCTGCCACCAGACCTATCAGCGCGCGGGCGGCGAATGGCTGTTTCCGGAGGAGGTCGACACCGACGCCGCGGGGCATGTCGTCGACCGCGAGGACCGGCCGGTTACGGTCGGCCGCACCGAGAAGATGTCGAAGTCGAAAAAGAACGTCGTCGGTCTCGACGCGATCGTCGAAACCTACGGCGCCGACACCGCGCGGCTCTACCTTTTGTCGGACAGCCCGCCCGAGCGCGATCTCGACTGGACCGAGACCGGCATCGAGGGCATCTGGCGCTATGTCAACCGGCTGTGGCGGCTGGTCCGCGATCCGCCGGCACCGTTGCCGCCGCCGGGGAGCGGCGTGGCGGGCGACCTGCCGCCGGAGGTCGGCGACTTGCGCCGGACGATCCACCGGACAATCGCCGCGGTCACCGACGACCTCGACAAGTTCCGCTTCAACCGCGCCGTCGCCCGCATCCGCGAGCTGACCAACGCAATCGAGGAATTGCCGCCGGCGAGCTTTGCCGGCCCCGCCGGGGCGGCAGTTTTGCGCGAGGGCCTTGAAACCCTGGCGCGGCTGCTGGGACCGATGATGCCCCATCTCGCCGAGGAGATGTGGGAGACGCTCGGCGGCGCCGGGCTCCTCGCCGAACAGCCCTGGCCGGCAGCCGACCCCGATCTCGTCCGCGAGGAGCAGGTGACGATCGCGGTGCAGGTCAACGGCAAATTGCGCGGCACCCTGGAGTTCCCGCGCGACAGCGACAGCGGCGCGGTTGAGGATGCGGCGCTCCAATTGCCGCAGGTCGCGCGCTGGCTCGACGGCCGGCCGCCGCGCAAAGTTATCGTCGTGCCCAACCGGATCGTCAGCATCGTCGCCTGAGATGCCGCGGCGGGACCTTTTCGCGCTGCACGCCGCCATCGTGCTTCTTTTCCCGTTGTTGTTGGCGGGCTGCGGCTGGGAACGCCTTTATGCCGATCCGCAAACCGGTCCGGCGAGCGCCGAATTGCGCGCAATCAAAGTCAACCCGATCAGCGACAGGGTGGGTCAGCGCCTCGAAATTGCGTTGCGCGACTCCTTGAACCCGACCGGCATTCCGACCATGCCGCGCTACACCTTGCGCACGACCCTTTATTTTTCGCTGAGCGGTCTCGGCCTTCAGTCGCAGGGGACCGCCTCCCTTGGCCAGATCGACCTGCACAGCACCAGCTATCTGATCGAAAACCGCACCGGCCAAAATTTGCTGACGATTTCTCTGCACGAGCAGAATTCGTTTCAGCTGAACCCGAACCAGTATTCGACGATTGTCGGCGAGGACGACGCGCAGGTCCGCACCGTCGCCGAGCTGAACCAGGAGATCGTGCGCCGGCTCACGCTGTTTCTGGAGCATCGCGTCGCCGAGCAGCCGCCAAAGGCCGGCTGAGAGAGGCCGGGCCGGGCCGTGAAGATCGCCCCGTCGCGCGTCGCCGCCTTTCTGCAGCGCCCCGACCCCGAAATCCGTGCGGTCCTGCTCTACGGCCCGGATGCGGGTCTGGTGCGCGAGCGCGCCGACGCTGTCGCCCGCACCGTATGCACCGATTTGAGCGATCCGTTTCGGGTCGCCATGTTGAACGGCGCCGTCCTCGCCGCCGACCCGGCGCGGCTGGCCGACGAGGCGGCGCAGCTGAGCCTCGTCGGCGGGCGCCGGGTGGTGCGGGTGCGGGGGGCGGCGGATGCGATCACGCGCCTCTTTGCCGGGTTTCTCGCCGACCTGCCGGGTGAAGCGCTGGTCGTCGTCGAGGCCGCCGAGCTGTCGGGGGCGTCGGCATTGCGCCGCGCGTTCGAGGGCTCGCCGCGCGCCGCGGCGGTCGGCTGCTACCCGGACGGGCCGCGCGACCGTGCCGTGGTGATCCGCGAGAGCCTGGCGGCGCACCGTGTCGCCGCCAGCCGCGACGCGACGCAATACCTTGTCGACCATCTCGGCGACGACCGGCTGGTGACCCGCTCCGAGCTCGACAAATTGGCGCTTTACGTCGGCGACGGCGGCCGGGTCGAGCTCGAGGACGCGGTCCTTTCGGTCGGCGACAGCGCCGCGCTCGAGCTCGACGACGCCGTCATGGCCGCGGCCGAAGGCGACATGGCGCGGCTCGACCGGGTGCTCGGCCGCGTCTTTCAGGAGGGCGAGTTGCCGGTGACCGTGGTCCGTGCAATGCTGCGCCACCTGCAGCGGCTGCACGGGCTGGCGGCACGCGTCGCGGGCGGCGTGCCGGCCGAGGACGTCATGCGCGCGGCGCGGCCGCCGATCTTTTTCAAATATCAGGACGGCATTCGCCGCCAACTGGCGCTGTGGCGCGAGACCGGGCTGCGGGCGGCGCTCGGCCGTCTCGCCGAGGCCGAAATCCGCATCAAGACCACCGGCCTCCCAGCCGAAACCTTGTGCCGCGAGGCATTGGCGGCGGTGGCGCAAATGGCGAAACCTTCGCGCCGGCCCGCCTAGACTCTAGCCCGCGGCGGCGCGGCCCCGCCGCGACAGCAACGTCGCCCGGTTGCGCTCCTCGCGCTGCAGGTGGGCGCGGACCCGCAGCAGGTCCTTCCAGCTAAGATAGCCCGCGAGCTTGCCGCTGTCGCGCGCGACGATCGGCAGATGGGCGATGTTGGCCTGCATCATGCGGTCGATCACGCCCTCCAGATACTCGTCGGGATACCCGACCGGGAGCTTGGTTCCGGCCGCCAGCTCGGCGAGCGTGGCCTGCCGGTGCTTGCCGGCGCGGCGCCATGCCAGCACCTTCGGCGGGTCGACGACCGCGAGCACCCGGCCGGCGTCGTCGACCACCGGAAAGCTCGGATGGACCGTGCCCGGATCCGTCAGAAAGCGCACCGTTTGGTGCAGGGTCATCGTGCCGGGCAGGCTTTGGACGTCGGTCGTCATGACCTCGCCCACACGGGTCAGCACAAACGGGTCGACGCGGTATTCGCGCACCAGATGATGGCCGCGGCGCGCGATCTTTTCGGTCAGGATCGAGCGGCGCATCATCAGCACGGTCAACAGGTGTGCCGACACGCAGGCCGCGATCAGCGGCAGCAGCACGTGGGTGTTGCCGGTCAGCTCGACGGCAAAGAACGTCGCGGTCAGCGGCGAACGCATCGTCCCGCCCATCGTCGCGCACATCGCCAGCAAGGCCCAAAAGCCGGGGCTGGCGCCGGGCAGGATGTGCGACAATGCCGCTCCCATCGCACCCCCCATGATCAAGAGCGGCGCCAGGACGCCGCCGGAGGTGCCCGAGCCGAGCGCCACCGCCCAGATCGCCGCCTTGACGACGAGCAGCAGCAGCGCGGCCCGCGGCACCGTCGCACCTTGCAGCATGCGCGCGATGTTGTCGTAGCCGACACCGAGCGCGTGCGGCTCGACAAGGCCGCCGAGGCCGACAACGACGCCGCCCAGCATCGGCCACCACATCCAATGGACCGGGAGCTTCAAAAACAGGTCCTCGCAGCCGTACACCAGCTGGGTCAAGACCCCCGACAGCAGCCCCGACAAAAGGCCGACCGCGATCCAGCACGCCAAGGCAAGGGGCGACGCCGCCATCCCGCCGTGAAACGGGAACAGCGGCGACGGCAGATGCAGCGCGGTGCGCTCGATCTCGGCGATGATGGCGGCGACGGCGACCGGGACAAAGCTGCGCGGCGTCCACTCGAACAGCAAGAGCTCGACCGCCAGCATCATCGCGGCGATCGGGGTCCCGAACACCGTGGTCATCCCGGCGGCCGCACCCGCCACCAGCAGCGTCTTGCGCTCGGCGTCGCTGACCGGCAACAGCTGTGCGATCAGCGAGCCGATGGCGCCGCCGGTCATGATGATCGGTCCCTCGGCGCCGAACGGACCGCCGGTGCCGATCGCGATCGCCGAGGACAGCGGCTTGAGGATCGCGACCTTGAGATCGAGGCGGCTGCGGCCGAGGAGGATCGCCTCGATTGCCTCGGGGATGCCGTGGCCGCGGATTTTCTCGCTCCCGTAGCGCGCCATCAGCCCGACGACGAGAGCGCCCGCCACCGGCACCAGCACCGCGGCGAGCCCGAGCGGCGAATGACCGAGCGGCAGGTCGGCGAGGGTCAGCCGCCCGAAATAGGCGAGGTTGGTGCACAGCCGGATCAGCTTCAGCAGCACGATCCCGGCGGCCACCCCGCCGGTCCCGACGACAACGGCGATCACCGCGATCAGCAGCACCCGCGGGCTGGTGGTGAAGTCCCCAAGGCGCTCGCCCCCGACGACAACGAGATCGCCGCCGGAGCCTTCGCCGGTGTTGCCCGACCTGCTTTTTTTATTCACCCGACCCTCTCCAAAACGGCGGTGCGGCCATAATATCGTGATACGACCTATTGCACGCAAGTTGAGGGAGACGCCGCATCGCCGATCCGAGCCTGACCCGAAGCGGCCCGCAACCGGCGCTCGACCGCGCGGGCTATCGGACCCTGGCCGATTTCCGCTATCTGATCCGCCGGTTTCTCGAATTCAGCCAGGCCGCGGCCGGCGACGCCGGGCTGACCCCGCGCCAGCATCAGGCATTGCTGGCAATCAAGGGGTTTGCGGCCCAGGGGCTTGCGGCCAAGGGGTTTGCAGCTCAGCCCGGCCCGACCGTCGGCGAGCTCGCCGAGCGGCTCTGCATCCGCCATCACAGCGCGGTCGAGCTGGTCGACCGGCTGGTCGAGGCCGGCCTCTGCCGTCGCGCCCACGACCTTGAGGACCGCCGCCGCGTCATGCTGTGCCTGACCGAGCTTGCCGAAAGCCGGCTCGCCAGGCTGTCGGCGATCCATCTCGCCGAGCTGCGCTCGCTGCGCCCGGCGCTGCTGGATATCCTCGACCAGCTCGACGCTCCCAGCGAACCGGCACCGTAAGCCCGCCGGGGGTTAACCGGCCTGAGGGAACTTCGAGGCGGGTGCTAGTCGATCACGACTTGGATCAGCCGGTCGGTCGGACGGCGCCGCGCGGTTTCGGCGAGGGCCGCGCGAATGACTTCGGCGGTCGCCTCGTCAGCGGCGGCGATGCGCACCTCGACACCGGAAGCGCAGGCCCGCACTGCCGCCGGTCCGACCTGGTCGATGGCGAACACCGCAACCGACACCGGATCGGGGCCGCCGGCCGCCGGCCCCGCCGGCGCGAACCGCGCGAACAGCGGGAATTTCCGCGAATTGCCGCGACGCCGAGTGTTGCCCGGTGCTTTCGGATGCCGCAAACGGGCAAGAGTGGCGGCGAAGACGTTCCGCTGCACCCGCGCCGTCGCGCTTCGCTTGGCCGCCATTACGTGCTCCTGCCTTTTCGCGACAAAATAGCGGTGCTCGATGACGGTTTGACGAAGTTTTCAAGATTTAGCGCTCGTAAAACTGTAACACACCACGGCTAGAAAACCGCTGGGAGAGACCATAGCGGAGGACAGCGTGGCTGCGGACGCGACCGTGTTTTTTGCGCTTTGGCTGCAAAAACCGCTGCGCATCGCCGCCGTCAATCCCAGCGGCCAGCGTCTTGCCGATGCGATCGCCGCCCAGGTCGACTTGTCGCGGCCCGGGCCGGTCCTCGAGCTGGGCGCCGGCACCGGCAGCCTGACGGGCGGCCTCATACGCGCCGGCTGTCCGCCCGAGCGCATCATCGCGCTGGAGCGCGAGCCCCACCTCGCCGCGATCGTCAGGCGCAAATTCCCCGCGGTGTCGGTGATCGAGGGCGACGCCACGCGAGTGGGCGAACATCCCGCGTTGTGCAGCCGCCAGCTCTGCGCCGTCGTCTCCAGCCTGCCGATCAAATGGTTCCCGCCCGACGAGCAACACGCCGTCGTCCGCCCTTGCCTCGACCGGCTCGGCCGCGGCGGCAAGTTTATTCAATTGACTAATGCGTTCCGCTCGCCGTTGGCGATGGCGGCGCTCGGCATCACCGGCAACGAGGTCGGGCGCGTCTGGCTGAACCTGCCGCCGGCGCAGATCTGGTCCTACTCGGACCCAGACCCGGCGGCCGAGCAAGGGCGCGCGCCATGAGCCGGAGCCAGCCTATGCAGCGCTATCGCACGATCTGGATTTCGGACGTGCATCTCGGCACCCGCGGCTGCAAGGCCGAATTTCTGCTCGATTTCCTGCGCCACAACGACGCCGACACGATCTATCTCGTCGGCGACATCATCGACGGCTGGCGGCTGAAAAAATCCTGGTATTGGCCGCAGACGCATAACGACGTCGTCCAAAAGCTGCTGCGCATGGTGCGCAAGGGGACCCGCGCGATCTATGTCCCCGGCAACCACGACGAATGGCTGCGCGGCTACGCCCGGCTGCAATTCGGCGGCGTCGAGGTGCTCAGCGAAGCGATGCACGTTACCGCCGACGGCCGGCGGCTGCTGGTGATCCATGGCGACGCGTTCGACGCAGTGGTCACCCACGCCCGCTGGCTGGCACTGCTCGGCGACGGCGCCTACACCGTGACGCTGTGGCTCAACCGCCACTTCAACACGGCGCGGCGGCGGCTCGGTTATCCCTATTGGTCATTGTCGGCCTATCTGAAGGGGCGGGTCAAAAACGCCATGCAATACATCGTCTCGTTTGGCGATGCGATCGCCGACGAGGCCCGGCGGCGCGGCGCCGACGGTGTCGTTTGCGGCCATATCCACCACGCCGAGATCCGCGACTATGGCGGCATTCTTTATTGCAACAGCGGCGACTGGGTCGAGAGCTGCACAGCGCTTGTCGAGCAATTCGACGGCCGGCTGGAGCTGGTCCGCTGGATGTCGCGCCGTTCGTTCGATGCGCTCGCGATCGAGGCCGCTTACGGACTGGAGCCGGAGGAGGAGGAAGCGATCCCGGTCGGCGAGCTGCAATAAGGGCGGCGCGCCCATGCCGGATGTCATAATCGAGGGAGGAGCGATGTCGGAAGTCACCATCAGCTTTGTCGTGCCGGCCTACAATGAAGAAGCGCTGATCGCCTCGTGCCTCTACGCGATCTTGGCCGAAACGTCGCGTGTGGGCTGCACTGCGGAAATCATCGTCGTCGACAACGCCAGCACCGACCGCACGGGCGAGGTCGCCGCGGCGATCCCCGGGGTTGTCGTCGTCTGCGAGCCGCAGCGCGGACTGGTGCAGGCGCGCCGGGCCGGATGTCGCGCCGCGCGCGGGCAGCTGGTCGCCAATATCGACGCCGACACGATGGTGCCGCCGGGCTGGCTCGACACGGTGCTCGCCGCCTTCGCGCGCCACCCCGATCTGGCGGCGCTGAGCGGGCCGTTTATCCACTACGACCTGTCGAAAGCGGCGCGGGTCACCGCTGCCGTTTTCTATCGCTTTGCATTCCTCAGCTATCTGCTGGTGCGGTTTGTCTTACGCGCCGGCTCGATGATGCAGGGGGGCAATTTCGTCGTGCGCAAAAGCGCTCTCGACGCCGCGGACGCGTTCAATTCCAATTTCAGCTTTTATGGCGAAGACACCGAATTGGCGCGCCGGTTGAGCAAGGTCGGCGGCGTCAAATTCTCGTTTGCATTGCCGGCGTTTTCGTCAGGCAGGCGGCTCGCCGCCGAAGGCTTGTTTCACGTCGCCCTCCGGTACAGCATGAATTATCTGTGGACAGTGCTGTTCAAGCAGCCGTTTACGCTCGACTGGCTCGACTTCCGCCATTCGACCGAAGCCAGCGACAATGCCTCGCTGGCGGCGGCGGCGCCGGCCTCCGGCGACCCGCCGCAGCGCTGACGGCGGCTCGCTCGAACCGGGCGGCCGGGACCAAACCGTGAGGATAGCGCTCGTCACCGACGCCTGGGCGCCCCAGGTCAACGGCGTGGTGCGGACGTTGTCGGCGCTGGCGGACGGCCTGACGCTCGCCGGTCATGAGGTGCGCATCGCGACCCCCGACTTGTTTCGCACGATCCCGTGCCCGACCGACCCCACCATCCGGCTCGCGATCGGAGCTCGGCGCCCTCTCGCCCGCCTGCTCGACGGGTTTCTTCCCGACACCATCCACATTGCCACCGAAGGGCCGCTCGGGCTCGCGGCGCGGGCCTATTGCGTCGCCCGGCGGCGCGCGTTCACCACGTCGTTTCACACCAAGTTTCCCGAATACCTACAGGCGCGGCTGGGCTTGCCGGTCGCCTGGGGCTATGCCGCGCTGCGCTGGTTTCACACCCGGTCGAGCGCCGTCATGGTCGCCACCGAAACCGTCCGCCGCGAGCTTGTCCGCCGCGGTTTTCCGCGCATCGTGCCGTGGACGCGCGGCGTCGACGCGGCCTTGTTCCGGCCGGGGAGCACCCCGGCGCTCGCCTTGCCGCGGCCGGTTTTTCTTTATGTCGGGCGGATTTCACCGGAAAAGAACTTGCCGGATTTTCTCGATCTCGACTTGCCCGGGTCAAAGCTCGTGGTCGGCGACGGGCCGCTGTTGACGGCCTTCGAGCGCCGCTATCCCCGGATCTGCTTTGCCGGGCGTCAGCACGGCGAGGCGCTGGTTCGCCATTACGCCGCTGCCGATGTGTTCGTGCTGCCGAGCCGGACCGAAACCTTTGGCTTGGTGCTGCTGGAGGCGCTGGCCTGCGGATTGCCGGTCGCAGCGTTGCCGGTGGCTGGCCCGCTCGATGTGATCGGCGACAGCGGCGCCGGCGTTCTCGACCGCGACCTGCGCGCTGCCGCCTTGGGCGCGCTCGCGATTTCGCGCGAATTGTGCCGGGCGCGCGCTCTGCATTATTCCTGGCGCGCGTGTGTCGAGCAGTTTCTCGTCAACATCGCGGCCGCCAGACCGCGCTCCGTCGTCGATTTCGCCGCCGCCGCCGCCAAGGGTGAGGCGAAGGCTTCGGCTTGAAAGCGGGCTTGGCTCGACCCACCCGTCATCGGGGCGGGATCGCGCGGTGTGCGGATGAGGCCGCGCTCGCCGGGCCGCCGGCCACCGGGGCTGCCGCCGCGGCGGTTGCCGGCGGCTGGTCGTTCCAGTTGATCAGATTGACGACACAGGCCAGGTTCAAGACGACGAGCGCTACCGCGACAAACAGCAGCAGCGGGTTCATCGCCCGCGACACGCGGTCGAGCCGGTCAATCGTCTGACCCCACGGTTTTTCTTCTTGTGAAGAGACTTGTCGCACGCCCACCGCCCTTGTGCTGCCGATCTCACCGCGGAGAAGCGCGGTCCTCGACACCACTCAGCAAACCTGACGCAGCGATCAAGAACGGGCGCAGCCCGCATCTCGGGATATAAGACCGCAAAAGCGCCAATACCTCAGCTTTTCAAGCAGTTCCGGCATGCGTCGACCGGGCAGGTCGCGGCCGAGCCCTGGCTTGTGACACCAGGGCTTCACCAAACCGTCATATTACCGTCATCGCGTTGTTGCGTGCAGCCCCTAGCGTCCGGCGGCGACGGGGCCGCAATTGCTTTGCCCATCCGAATCGGGTCCCAGACGCGTCAACCAATTCGAAAGGGGCGGCATGAAAGCGAAATACGGGCGGGGCATCGCGGTGGCGGCGATATTGTGCTGGCTCGCCGCACCCCCGGCGGCACATGCGGCCGCGGCCGGCGACTGCCCGAACGGCGGCGTCGTGCGGATGGGTGTCGAGCCCTACGACACCGC
This sequence comes from uncultured Alphaproteobacteria bacterium, assembly GCA_963712825.1. GTDB lineage: Bacteria > Pseudomonadota > Alphaproteobacteria > ATCC43930 > CGMCC-115725 > AP-15. The sequence goes on along the minus strand of CAVQJP010000013.1, from coordinate 25,625 downwards.
GGCGCGGCTGGTGCCGATCTATCAGCAGGTCGGCAAGCTGATCGGCGAGAAGCTCGGTTGCGAGGTAAAGGTCTACGTCGCCACCAACTACAACGCCGAGATCGAGGCGATGCGCAACGGCAAGCTCGAAATCGGCGAGTTTGGCCCGCTCGGCTACGTCCTCGCCCATCAGATCGCCGGGGCCGAGGCGGTTGCCGCGTTCGGCACCAAGGACGGCAAGCCCGACACCTATTGGGCGAGCGTCGTCACCTATCCGGCCTCGGGCATCAAAACGGTTGCCGAGATCCGCGGCCATTCCTTTGCCTTTTCCGACCCGGCCTCGACCTCGGGCCATCTGTTCCCGGCCTATGGGCTGCGCAAGGCGGGCATCGATCCCGACAAGGACATCCGTGCGCTTTATGCCGGCAGCCACACCTCGTCGTTCGAAGCGCTCTACAATCACAAGGTCGACGCCGGCGAGCTGAACAGCGAGCAGCTCGAATTGGCCAAGCAGCGCGGCCACTACAAGGACGGCGATCTGGTGTTTTTGTGGAAATCGGATGCGATCCCGACCGACCCGTTCGCGGTGCGCGGCGACCTGCCGCCGGCCTTCAAGGCGAAAGTGATCGCCGTCCTGCAGAACCTCGACCTGTCCTCGCTTCCCGCAGCCGATCGCAAGATCATGGTCGGCGAAGGCATAACCCGGCTGGTGCCGCAAAACGACGCCGCCTATGACGGCATCCGCGACCTGGTCAAGACCTTGAATATCGATCTGTCAAAGCTCAGCAGCTGAGCCGCGCGCCGCCGGCGGCGCTCCAGCCGGGCCGTGCCATGCTGACCGTCCGCCGGCTCTCGCTGCGCTATCCGAACGGCAAATTGGCGCTTGCCGATTTCGACCTGACCGTGGCGCCGGGCGAGCTTGTCGTCGTCCTCGGCGGCAACGGCAGCGGCAAGACCACGCTCTTGCGCTGCATCGCCCGCACCCTGCGCCCCGACACCGGCGAGATCCGGCTTAACGGCACCGACCTGGTCGGGCTCGACGGCGAAAAGCTGCGGCGTGCCCGGCTGGCGCTCGCGATGATCTCGCAGCATGCGAGCCTCGTGCGCCGCCGCACGGTGCTGCGCAACGTCGCCAACGGCGCGCTCGGCCGTCACCGCGGTTGGTGGACTGCCTTGGGCGGCCTGCCGGCGGCGGAATTGCACGCGGCGCACGGCTATCTCGCCGAAGTCGGGCTCGCCGAGCTCGCCCCGCGCCGCGCCGACACGCTCTCCGGCGGCCAGGCCCAGCGGGTGGCAATCGCCCGCGCCCTGGCCCAGCGCCCGCGGGTGTTGCTCGCCGACGAGCCGGTCGCGAGCCTCGACCCCGAAGCGGCTAAGGACATCCTGCGCCTCCTGCACCGGCTGGCCGGCGAAGAGCAGCTGGCGGTGTTGTGCGTATTGCACCAGATCGACCTCGCCTATGCCTATGCCGACCGCGTCGTCGGCATCCGCGACGGCCGCGCGGTCTTCGACCTGCCCCGCGCCGAGCTGTCGCGCGACGAGGTCCGCCGCCTCTACCTGAGCGAGGCGGCGTGAGCCTCGGCATCGACGGCCTGCCGGCGGATCGGGCGGGCTTGCCGCACGCATTGGCGCTCGCCCTGCGCTTTGTGGCGCTGCTCGGCGGATTGGCGATTGTCGTGCAGTGCCTGATCGTGGTCGAGGCGCGGCCGCAGGACCTCGTCACCGGCGTTTACGGCATGATCGACATCGTCCGCCGCGCGATGCCGCCCGACTTCGCGCAATTCCCGTCGACCTTGTGGCCGACACTGGAGACCGTCGACATCGCACTCTTTGGCACGATAATGGGCATCGCGCTCGCGGTGCCGCTGGCGATGCTCGCCGCCGCCAACATGACGCCGTCGCGCCCGCTTTATTACGCCGCGCGCGCGGTCATCGGCTTTGCCCGCGCCGTGCCCGATCTGGTGTGGGCATTGCTGTTTGTGACCGCCGTGGGTCTCGGCCCGTTTCCGGGCGGGCTGGCGCTCGGCGTCCATTCGGTCGGCATGCTGGGGCGGCTTTTTGCCGAGACCATCGAGCACATGGACATGGCCCCGATCCACGCGCTGGAGGTGGCCGGCGCCCGCCGCATCCAGGTCTTTTCCCACGGGATCGTGCCGTCGCTGCTGCCGGCGCTGCTCGGCATCAGCCTTTATCGGCTCGACGAAAACATCCGCTCGTCCCTGGTGCTGGGCTTTGTCGGCGCCGGCGGCATCGGCTTTGAGCTGCTGACCGCGATGAACTTGTTTCAGTACCGCCAGGTCTCGCTGCTGCTGATCATCATTTTTGTCATCGTCCTCGGCGCCGAGCGCCTCTCGGCGCTGCTGCGCCGGCGCCTCGCCTGAAGCTCAAGGCGCGCCGACCCGCTTGCCGGTTATCGTAACGACACCGCTTCGTCCTCTGCCCGGCAGACATCGACGCCGCGGCTGACGAGGTCGGACCCGTCGTCAAGGACCATCTTTACGTCGACCCGGCAGCGGCTGTTGCGATCCTCGATGTCGACCGCGACCGAGCCGCCGGAAGGCAGAAAATCCGAGCCCAGGAGATCGCCCTGCCAATTCCCCGAACCAACATCCGAAACGTAGATTTCGACGATCGGCTCGCGGGTGTTGTTGGTCAGCAGGACATGCCGCTCGCCGCCCTCGGCCGGCGGTCCGGGTGCCCCCTGGAACAACAGCAGCAGCGAACCCGCCGCCAGTACGGTATTTGAAACGTTGAGCATCGTGCTCTCCCGCGAGTGTCCGGCGGGCGTCAAAAATTCGTCCGCCGCTTGCGGCTTAGGTGGGCACCGCCGCGCTTCATGCATGTGAGCAAGCTCACTGGAGCGCGGTTTCCGACCAAGTGAACCCCTCACCCGGCTCCGGGTAAGAGCTCGGCGGCGCCGCGCCGACCCTTCGCAACCCTCTTCCCCGCCGGGGGAGAGGGAAGGGTGAGGGGGCCACGCGACCTCCGCTGCGACCTGATCAAAAAATGCTCCGGCGCCGCGCGGCGTTCAGAAATCTTGAGAAAAGGTCCCGGCTGGGTGTCCCGGCTGGGCGCGATCGACGGATCGGCGGATGACGCCGGCCCCGGCATTCGCGTAGGATCGGATCGGCATTCGGCAGGGCTCGCGCCGGGGCGTGCGGCATCCGGCGGGCTCGATCGGCGACGGGAGGAGGCGGCATGCTGGCGATGTGGGTCAAGGTCCGGGTAAAGCCCGATATGCGCGAACGCTTTTTGAAGGCGATCGAGGTCGACGCGCTCGGCTCCGAACGCGACGAGCCGGGCTGCCTGCGCTTCAACGTGCTGCAGGACGGGCAGGACCAGAACGTCTACTACTTCTATGAAGTCTACCGCGACGAGGCGGCGCTGGAGGCGCACCGGGCCGCACCCCACTACGCCATCTGGCGCGGTGCCGCGGACACTTTGGACGGCGCCCCCGAGGCGACGCGCTGCCAACCCGTCTTCCCCGCCGCCGCCGGGTATTGGGAGCAAAAGCGCTCGTCGGTCGGATAGGGCGGGCGTCGGCGGCCAAGGATCGCGGCGGTGGATTGGCGGACGCTCGCGGCAATCGAACCGCTTCTAGTAAAAGTTTTGCTTCGGCCGAGAATGGGCCGGTGGCGCTGCCGATCGCATCAAAACGCCGCAGCGAGCCTTGACGCAAACCGGCAGTGGCCACGATGGCCATGCGCAGGGCTCGCCTCCTGCGACGGGGTCGCCCACGCTGCCAAAACCGATAGGCAAGCGCGGAGCGAACGACCATGACCCGTTTTTCGGACGAGGCCCGGCACCGCACGCAAGCCCTGCGCGCGGCGATTGAGGCATTGCCGTTCAACACCGAGCTGGCCGCCGGCACTTTGGCGCGCGCCCGCTTCGAGCACTACATCACCCAGGACGCGCTCTATCTCGGCCAGTTCTCGCGGGCGTTGGCGCTCGCCGCCGCGAAGGCGCCCGACATTGGGACATTGCAGGCGTTTGCCCAATCGGCCTTGGGTGCCGTCGCGGTCGAGCATGCATTGCACGAGCATTATCTGCGCGCCTTTGGCGTCGACCCGGCTTCGCTCGCCACCGCCGAGCCGGCCCCCGACTGCCTCGCCTATACCAGTTTTCTGCTCGCCACAGCCCATCACGAGCCGTGGGAAGTATTGATCGCGGCGTTGCTGCCCTGCTTCTGGATTTATTGGGATGTCGGCTGCGCCATCGCCGCGAGCGCCGCCGGAACCGCACCCGACAACCCCTACCGCGCCTGGATCGACACCTACGCCGACCCGCGTTTTGGCGAGGCCGTGGCGGCGGTTGTCGCCACCGCCGACCGCGCCGCCGCCGCTGCCACCGCGGCAATGCGCGAGAAGATGCTCGCCGCTTTCATCCGTGCGACGCAATACGAGTATCTGTTCTGGGACGGCGCCTACCACCGCCGCCTGTGGCCCGCCACCGGCTGATGCGATCAGTACCGCCGCCGCCCGCCGCCGAAGTGCTGGCGCTTGCCGCGCGGCATCTATTCGACCGCGGCCGGCTCGACTTGGCGCGCGAGGTTGCCGCCGCGGCGCTGGCCGAGGACCACAGTTGCGCCAACGCGCACAGCGTCATGCATGTGGCCTGCGACGAGCGCGGCGACTGGCAGACCGGGATCGCCCATGCCCGCCGCGCCGCCGAATTGCTGCCGGGATCGCCCCAGCTCCGCTACAATCTGGCACTCTCGACATTGCGCCTCGACGACTACCGCACCGGCTTTGCGCTGATGGAGGCGAGGATCGACAAGCCCGACTGGACCGGGCTCGCGATTGCCGAGAGCCGTGCCGCCGAGCGCCACCGCCTGCTGCGCCCCGGCAACCCGGTGGACGGCAGGCATATTCTGGTGGTCGTCGAGCAGGGTCTCGGCGACTGCATCATGTTCGCCCGCTACCTGCCGCTGCTGGCGGCGCGCGGCGCGCGCGTCACGCTGGTGTGCAGCCCGCCCTTGCGGCCGATTTTCGAGCGCGTTGCCGGCATCGCCGCGCTGCTGGCGCCGCCGCCGGACCAACCATTCGCCAAGATCAACCTGTCGCAGGCCGCATTCGACCTCTGGGTCCCATTGCTGAGCCTGCCATTATATTTCGGGACCGATTTCGCTACTGTGCCGGCCGATATTCCGTATATCTCGGTCGATGGCGACCGCGTCGCCGCGTGGCGCCGGCGCTACGAAGCGGAGGGCCGACCCGGCGCGGCAAAGATCGGGCTGGTGTTCCACGCCAACCCGGCCAGCGCCTCGGCGCTCGACCGTTCGGTGCCGCTCGCCGATTTGGCGCCGCTCTTCCGGCTGCCCGGCATCGACTGGGTCAACTTGCAGGGAGGTGCCGCCGGCCGCGAGCTCGCCGCCGCGCATCCCGACATCATCGACGCCACCGAACGCGAGATCCCGCTCGACGAATTCGCCGCCGCGATCGCCGCGACCAACCGGCTCGTCACGGTCGACACGATGGCGGCCCACTGCGCCGGCGCCCTCGGCCACCCGCTGTTGCTCCTGGCTCCCTTCTCCCCGCATTGGTGCTGGGGTCTCGCCCGCCCCCACACCCCCTGGTACGCGAGCGCCCAAATCTTCCGACAGCAGGTCCGGCGGGAGGCGCGGCGGGAGTGGGGCGACCCCATCCGCGCGGTGGCGGAGACGCTTGCGGCAGATCGGGTCAAGAAATCGAAATCCAGTGCAGATGGCAGCGGTGCCCCGTCGGCTGATGTCGCGACCAAGCCAGCGGGCGGAATTCATTATTGAGTTTCCGTGTTTCGGCACCAAAAGTCTGTACCACGTACCAAATTTGTGGCAAATTTTTGCCTCCCGCGGGTGCTTTCGCCTGACAGATGGCAGGGAAGCGTTTGGCCCCACTGGAACCAGCCGCGGACCCCGCGCGGGGGTGCAGCATGCGTAGAAATCTCGGAGCCGAGTTGACGCGGCCATTTGTTTAGAGTTCCTGAGGCATGAAGACTATCGGGATTAGTACAAAATTCAGTGGCTAGAGGGATCTAATAGTAAAAGGATAGAGACGATGGCGACGACAAGGGCGTTGTTCGGGGGCTACGACTCAAGCGACCATATCAACATATGGGTTACCAATGGGACGGCAAGGGGAACGACTGAGCTAACGGTAGCGGGAGGAGGTGTGGTCAGCGCGGGGGGAGTGCAGGCGCTAGATATTACCGTTCTTCGTGGCGAGGGATTCTTCTCAGGGAAGAACGCAGACAATGAGTACGATCTTTGGGTTACTAACGGGACATCGACAGGCACGAGCGAGTTAACGGTTTCGGGGGCCTATTACGCAGGGCTTTATCCCAGTGACTTGACTGTTTTCGGAAGCGAGTTGTTGTTCGCGGGTACGGACTCGAAAGGTGACAACAACCTTTGGGTGGCAAACGGAACGTCTACAAGCGAACTGACGATCGCCAGTGACCCTCAAGTGCTCGGAAGCGTTGATACATCGACTGGGCCTCAGCTCACAGTTCTTGGTGATGAGGTGCTGTTCAAGGGCACGGACCCGTATAATGATGAGACTCTGTGGGTAACGAATGGGACCTCAGCGGGGACCAGCGAGCTGACGGTTTCAGGTGCCTATCCCTCTGGCATGTTAAACAGTGTTGACGACCCTGATTTCACCGTTTTCGGGACCCGTGCAGTTTTCGCCGGGCAAGATACGGGTGGCCATCCCAATCTCTGGGTGACAAATGGCACGTCGACCGGGACCGTCGAATTACTGCAAGGAACCGCCCCGGCCGGTTTATTCGGTGGCGTGTTCAATCCTGATTTCACTGTTCTCGGCAGCAAAGTCCTGTTCGATGCCCTGGACGCGAGTGATGATTTCAATCTTTGGGTCACAGACGGGACAAAGGCAGGGACGAATCAGCTAACGATTGGTGCGTATGCCGGTGGAGGGCTTCTTGCCAACAATCTCTTTGCTGATTTTACTGTCCTGGGCGGCAAGTCGCTTTTCGAGGGTAGGGACGCCAGCGGTCATTACGGTCTTTGGGTGACGAACGGGGCTTCAACTGGGACCAGCGAACTGACTGTTGCCGGGGCCTACTCGGGTGGATTATTCAGCGGTGCGACTCCGGATTTCACTGTGCTTGGCAATAAGGAAGTGTTTGCAGGAAGAGACGCGAGTGATCGGGTCGGACTTTGGGTGACGGACGGGACTTCGGCGGGAACCAGTGAACTAACCGTCGTCGCCAATTCAGGGGGGTTGTTTCCGGCGAGTACCAGTCCAGACTTCAGGGTTGTCGGCAGTGAGGTGCTGTTCAGTGGCATTGATGCGACCGCGCAATATTCCCTTTGGACTACCGATGGGACGTCTAAGGGAACAACTGAGCTGAACATTGCAGGCGCTTATACCGGAATCGGTGGCCTGAGCCCCTATGACATCACGGTATTTCCGCCGCCGGCACCGCTGCCGCCGCCAACAAACGATTTCAACGGCGACCGCAAGTCGGACATTTTATGGCAGAACACGAACGGGCAGGCGGCCGTGTGGCTGATGAACGGGGCGACGCCGACGAGCGAGGCCTTGGTCGGGGGTAATCCGGGGCCGAGCTGGCATGTGATCGGGTCGGGCGATTTCAACGGCGACGGCAAGGCCGACATTCTGTGGCAGAACACTGACGGGCAGGCGGCGGTGTGGCTGATGAACGGCACGACGCCGACGAGCGAACCAGTCGTCGCCAACAACCCCGGCCCGAGCTGGCACGCGATCGGCACCGGCGACTTCAACGGCGACGGCAAGGCCGACATCCTGTGGCAGAACACCGACGGGCAGGCGGCGGTGTGGCTGATGAACGGCGCCAACCCGACCAGTGAGGCATTGGTAGGCGGCAATCCGGGACCGGCATGGCACGTGATCGGCACTGGCGACTTCAACGGCGACGGCAAGTCCGACATCCTGTGGCAGAACACCGACGGCCAGGCGGCAATCTGGCTGATGAACGGGGCCACGCCGACGACCGAGGCTGTCGTCGGCAACAATCCGGGGGCGAGCTGGCACCTCGTCGGGTCGGGCGACTTCACCGGCAACGGCATCTCCGACCTGTTGTGGCAGAACACCGACGGCCAGGCGGCGATCTGGCTGATGAACGGCACGACCCCGGCCACCGAGGCATTGGTCGGGGGCAATCCGGGGCCGAATTGGCATGTCGTCGGGACCGGCGACTTCAACGGCGACGGCAAGTCCGACATCCTGTGGCAGAACACCGACGGGCAGGCGGCGGTGTGGCTGATGAACGGCACGACGCCGACGAGCGAGCCGTTGGTCGCGCAGAACCCCGGCGCCAGCTGGCACATCCCGTTCGGCAGCTGACGGGCGCCGCGGCGCGGGGGAGCACGCGCCAGTCGTTAAAGTCAAACGGATCGCACCCACGCACCCTCACCCACCCAGCCCGTTCGGGCTGGGTCCCCCCTCTCCCGCATTGCAGGAGAGGGTCCTGACCCCTGGACTGCGATCTGGGGGAGGTTGGGTGAGGGGGTTCTCGTTCTCCGATGGCGTCTGACGGAAGACTGCGCCAGAGCGCAGCGGCGGCGGGTCAGCCGGCGAGCGGCTCGTGGCGGAAGCCGTCGCCCCAGCGCTTGACGTAGCCGACCGAGGGCGACGGAAAGTGCATCGTGCAGCACAGGGTGTCGGTGTCGCAGTAGCGCTCCAAAAACGCCCGCCTGGTCGCCACCGCCTGCTGCGGGTCGGTGTCGACGCGCATCACCAGCTCGGGATAGCGCGCCTGGATCGGCGAGTGGATCAAATCGCCGGTAAACACCGCCCGGTCGCCGCCATGCCCCGCGCAAACCGCGAAATGGTCGGGCGTGTGGCCGGGGGTCGGCGTCAGCCTGACGTGGTCGTCGAGCGCGTGGTCGCTGGTCACCAGCTCCGCCTTGTTGGCGTCGATGATCGGCAGCACGCTGTCCGTCATCGGGTCGAGCGGCGTCTTGCGGTGGATTCCGTCCCAGTATTCGTATTCTTTTTTCGAAAACAGATAGCGTGCATTGGGAAAGGTCGGGACCCAGCGGCCGTTCTCGCGCCGCGTGTTCCAGCCGACATGGTCGCCGTGCAGATGGGTGCACATGACAAAGTCGATGTCGGCGACGGTGAGACCGGCGGCGTTCAGCGCCCGCATCCAGTTGGCGTCGGTCTTGCGGTGCCAGGTCGGCCGCTGCGGAAACGACTTGTCGTTGCCGATGCAGGCGTCGACCAGGATCGTGTGATGCGGGGTTTTGAGGATGTAGGACTGAAAGCACAAGACCGCCGTGTCGGTCTTGGGATCGAGCGCCGCCGGCTCCAGCCACGACCGGTTTTCGTCGAGCAATTCCGGGCTCAGGCTCGGCAGAAATTCGAGGACCGGGGTAAACCCGGCCTCCTGCTCGACCAGACGGTGGATCGTCATGTCGTTGACCGTAAAACTGGTTTGCATCGCGATCGGTCCTTGGTGATTGGCCGTGCCGGGGCCGATGCTACGCGGGTTGCAATGCAAAGGCCAACGATCCGGCGACCGCGCCGAGCGGCGCCGGGATGCCCGGACTTAACCGCCGGCGCGGCGCAGAAAGACGAGCCGGGCGGCACCGTAGACGCGCTCGTCCAACATTGCGAAACCCGCGGGTGGGGCTAACGCCTCGCGCGCGCCGATTTCGACAATTGCGAGGGAGTTGGAGGCGAGCCAGCCGGCGGCGGCGAATGCCGCGAGCGCGGCGGCGGCGAGCCCGCTCTGATAGGGCGGGTCGAGAAAGACGACGGCAGCGGCGACCGTGGCGCGCGGCGGCCGGGTGGCGTTGCCGGCGACGACCCGCGCGCGTTCGGTTTCGCCGAGCATCGCAATGTTGCGGCGCAGGACGACAAGCGCATCGCGGTCGTTTTCGACAAACACCGCTTCGGCCGCACCGCGCGACAATGCTTCGAGACCAAAGGCGCCGGTGCCGGCAAAGGCGTCGAGCACCGCCCGGTCGGCAAACGGGATGCCCGCGGCCGCGAAGTCGCCGTGCGAGAGAATATCGAACAAGGCCTCGCGGGCGCGGTCGCTGGTCGGGCGGACCGCGGCGCCCGTCGGTGCCGCGAGGCGGCGGCCGCGATGGCTACCGCCGACGATCCGCATGCGCCGCCCATTTCGGCATCTCGGCGCCGAGCTGCTCGGCGAGCGCCTTGCGCGGCACTTCGGAAACCTCGCCGCGCGCCAGATGGCCGAGCTGAAACGGGCCGTAGGACAGCCGGATCAGCCGCGTCACCTGCAGACCCAAATGCTCGAGCACCCGCCGCACCTCGCGGTTCTTGCCCTCGCTCAACGCCATCGCGATCCAGGCGTTGCTGCCCTGGCTGCGTTCGAGATCGGCGCGGATCGCGCCGTAGGCGACGCCGTCGATTGTGATCCCGCGCGCGAGCGGGGCGAGGCGCGCCGGATCTACCGTGCCGTGCACTCTGACCTTGTAGCGCCGGATCCAGCCGGTCGCCGGCAATTCGAGCCGGCGAGCGAGGGCACCGTCATTGGTCAGCAGCAGCAGCCCCTCGGAATTGAGGTCGAGCCGCCCGACCGAGATCAGCCGCGGCAAATCCTTGGGCAGGGCATCGAAGACCGTCGGCCGGCTCTTGTCGTCGCGATGTGTCGTGACGAGCCCTGCGGGCTTGTGATAGCGCCACAACCGCGCCCGGTCGGGTTGCGGGATCGGCTTGCCGTCGACCCGGATGTCGCTGTCGGCGCCGACCGTGACCGCCGGGCTCGCCAGCACCGCGCCGTTGACCGAGACCCGACCCTCGGCGATCCAGCGCTCGGCGTCGCGTCGCGAGCACAGCCCGGCGCGCGCCAATACTTTGGCGATGCGCTCGCCCGCCGCGGCAACGGCCTCAGCGGCGTCGGTCATGACCCGCGAGCGGCCTTGACAAAGGCGCGGAAGATCTGCCGATCGGCGATGTTGATCTCGAATTCGGGGTGCCACTGCACACCGAGGCAAAAGCGGCGGCGCGGGTCCTCGATGCCTTCGACGACGCCGTCCTCGGCAACCGCGTCGACGACGACCCCCGGCCCGGCATCCTTGACCGCCTGGTGATGGGAGCTGTTGACCCCCAGACGATCGGTTCCGGCGATGCGGTAGAGCAGGGTCCCGGCGACGATCCGGACTTCGTGGCCGGGCTCGTCGCGCGGATTGGGCTGGCGGTGGGGCAGGGCGTCCGGCACCTCGTCGGGGATGTGCTGGATCAGGGTGCCGCCGAGCGCCACGTTCAGCAATTGCTGGCCGCCGCAAATGCCGAGGACCGGCATCCCGCGGGCGAGCGCCCCACGCGTCGCGGCGAGCTCGAAGGCGGTGCGCCGGTCCTTGGTCGTGACCGTCGGATGACGGCTCGCTACCCCGAACAGCGCCGGGTCGACGTCAAACCCGCCGCCGGTGACGATCAGCCCGTCGATCCGGTCGAGATAGAGCTCGGCGGCATCGGGCTCGTGCGGCAGCAGCACCGGCAGCCCGCCGGCGTGGCGCACAGCGTTGCAGTAGTTTTCGCGGACCGCATACCACGGATATTTTGACCAGCCGCCGCCGGGCTCGTGATCGAGGGTGAGGCCGATGACCGGTTGTGCCATGCTGGGGGTTCCGAGGCTCAGGACTGGTCGGGATCGGTTGGCCGATGAGCGAATTCTATGAATTGGCGCTGCGCGTCCAGACCTACGACATAGACTTTGCCGGCATCGTCAGCAACATCGTGTTCGTCCGCTGGCTCGAGGATTTGCGGCTCGGGCTGATGGACGAGGCCTATCCGCTGGTTCAGGCCTTGGCCGACGACGTGGCGCCGATCCTGACCGCGACGCGGATCGCCTATCGCCGGCCGGTGACGATCGCCGACAAATTGCTGGGGCGGGTGCGCGTGGCCGAACTCGGCCGGGTGCGCTGGCGCCTCGCCGCCGAATTCACCGTCGCCGGCGCTGTCCACGCCGAGGCCGAGCAGGAGGGGCTCTTCATGCGGCTCTCGACGCGCAAGCCGATCGCGATCCCCGAGCCGATCCGCCGCCGGCACCGAGAATGAGCAGGCCTCCGTCGCCGATGGCGCTGGCGCTGGCCGAGGCCGAGGCGGCGGGGGAGCGCGGCGAGGTCCCGGTCGGCGCGGTGCTGACCGACGGCACGGGGAAGGTGCTCGCCGCCGCCGGCAACCGGGTCGAGGAAAACCACGACCCGACTGCCCATGCCGAGATGCTGGTGCTGCGCGCGGGGGCGGCGCGGATGGGCGCAGCGCGGCTTGCCGAATGTGATTTGTGGGTCACATTGGAGCCGTGCGCGATGTGCGCCGCGGCGGTGGCGTTGACGCGATTGCGGCGGCTTTACTTCGGCGCCTGGGACCCGAAAGGCGGCGCGGCGGAGCACGGTCCGCGGCTGTTCCAGCAGGCGAGCATCCACCACCGCCCGGAGGTTTACGGCGGCATCGAGGAGCGGCGCGCCGCCGCCTTGTTGCGCGCCTTCTTTCGCGACCGGCGGTGAAGCGCCGCTGCGACCGGGAAGCCTGCGCAGCGGCGGCGACAGCCCGGGTAAGCGAGCTAAACGTCGCGGCCGGGGTAGCGGCGACGCTCCGCCGCGATCTCGTCGGCGGTGTAGGCCGGCGCGTTTGCGTCAAATCCGGTCCACCCGCCTTCGCGGTACGCCGCACCGCGCACGGCCGGGTCCACCCAGTTGTGGCGTTGCAGGATTTCGCGGGCGGCCGGGGCCCGAGCGTCGTCGACCCGGGCGGTGACCAGCGTGCCGCCGCGCCGCACCCCTTCGGCATAGAAATTGGCGTCGTGTTCGGGCACCCCGGCGCCGGTCAGCGAGCCGACCAGCCCGCCCGCCGCACCGCCGACGACGGCACCGCCGACGGCGCCGACCGCGGTCGCGACCAGCCAGCCCGCAGCGACGACGGGACCGACCCCCGGGATGGCCAACAGGCCGAGCCCGGTCAAGAGCCCGCCGACACCGCCGACCGCTGCCCCGATGCCGGCGCCGGTTCCGGCGTCCGCACCGGCATGCGACGTGCGATCGCGGTCATAGCGGTTGTCGACGTTGTTCGCCACGATGCTGATCTCGGAGTGCGGGACGCCCGCCGCTTCCAGGTCGTTTACGGCTGAAACCGCCGCATCGTAGGTGTCGTAAAGGCCGGTCACGGTCTGTGTCATTTTCGAATTCCTCAATGCGTGGCGACATTCTCAACAGTTCCGGAGCAAGGATTACTTGGGCACAACATTGCCCTGGTAGTCGAGCGCCACAGGGACGGTTGCGTTTCCCTTCATCGCCTTACCGCGCCAGATCCCGTCCTTGTCCTTTACGAGACCGGAGACGTGCGTGTAGCCCGCCCCTCTAATGCGGGATTTAGCCTGGGACTCGGTAAAGCTGTTCGCGCCGACGGCGGGCGCCCCCGGGTTATTCGTATTGCTGGTGGCGACAGCGGGGGTGCTGGGGTGGGGGTTTGCCTCTGGCGGGGTGCTTTGCGCGACGGCGGCATGTCCGAGAATGCCGGTCATCGCGGTGACGACCGCCGCGGCCAACAGGCGTTTCATTTCAGTCTTCCCTAATTTGTCTCATTAACCAGAAGGCGAACAACCGTTCGGCAAGGCGCGTTCCGAAAAAACTCAAAATAGAGATTCGGTGCCGCGCATCCCGCCTGGGCGAATCCCAGGGCCGTGGGCGCGCGCGGGTAAACCTCTTTGAAAGCAAGCCCGGTAAAGGATGCCGCGGCGGGCCGGGCACCGAACCGTTTGCCGGTGCGATCGGGGGATGTCCGATGTCGATCATGCCGCGAGTGTGATACGATCGGGCGGTTGAAAACCCGGCCCGCCGCGGAGGTTCGCATGCAGGACAGGCTGACCTTGATTCGCCATGCCGACCGGCCGAGCGTTGCGTTCGCGGGCGGGGCGAGCTACTGCCCGGTCATCGGCGACGACACCGGCGCGGGCGTGCCGATTTGCACCGGCATCCAGACCTCCCCGCCAGGTTACGAGACCCGGCCGCATTCGCACCCTTATGTCGAGGTCCTTACCGTGCTCGCGGGGACCGGCGAGGCGTGGCTCGACGGCGAAAATGGTGTCGTGGTGCTGGAGCCGGGCGTCACCGTGCTGGTGCCGGCCAACCGGGTGCACGGGTTTCGCGCCACCGGGGACGGGGCGCTGGTGACCTTTGGCATTCACGCATCGGGACAGCGCATCGTCGACTATGCGGACCCGCCGGCGCCGGCCCAGTCGGCGCTCTAAACTGTCGACGCCTTAAGCTCGCAACAGCAGCAGGGGTAAAGACCATGGACATCCGCCGCATCGACAAGACCCAGCCGCCCGGGCCGCGCATGAGCCGCGCCGTCGTCCGCGGCGACTCGGTCTACCTCGCCGGACTGACCGCCGGCGACACCGCGCAGGACATCAAGGGCCAGACCAAACAGATTCTCGACAAAATCGATGCGTATCTGGCGCAGGCCGGGACCAGCAAGTCGAACCTGCTGTCGGCCAATCTGTGGATCAAGGACATGGCGCTGTTCGCCGACATGAATTCGGTGTGGAACGCCTGGGTCGACCCCGAGAACCCGCCGGCGCGCGCCTGCGTCAAGGCCGAGATGGCGCGCCCCGAAGTCTTGGTCGAGATCATGGTGACCGCCGCGAAGTAGTTTTCCTTTCCGCAGAGAACAGCGGATGAACGCCGCGGGGTTGGCCTTTGCGGCACTGGTCGTCGCGACCCTGGCGTTGGGTGTCGGCATCGTCCTGCTGCTGCGCTTCAGCATGCTGGCGCGCCGCAGCGACGGGCCGATCGAGCCGGCGCTGTCGCGTCTCGACCAGGGTCTGCGCGACGAGCTTCTGCGTGGGCGCGGCCTCGCCGCCGAGGAAGCCCGCTCGTTGCGCGAGGAGGTCGTCGGAGCGGTGGTCAGGCTCGGCGATTCGCTGCAGCGCACAGTCGAGGGACGGCTCGATGCGATGCGCCTCGACAATGCCGAAAAGCTCGAAACGATGCGCGCCACCGTCGACGAGAAATTGCACAAGACGCTCGAAGAGCGGCTCGGCGCCAGCTTCAAGCTGGTCAGCGACCAGCTTGAGCAGGTGTTCAAGAGTGTCGGCGAGATGCAGAGCCTCGCGGCGGGGGTCGGCGACCTGAAGCGGGTCTTGACCAACGTCAAGGCGCGCGGCACCTGGGGCGAGATTTCGCTCGGCGGGGTCCTCGACCAAGCGCTGACCGCCGAGCAATACGACCGCAATGTCGAGGTTCGTCCCGGCAGCAGGCAGCGCGTCGAATACGCGATCCGCCTGCCGGGCGCCGAGGGCGACGGCCCGCTGTGGCTGCCGATCGACGCCAAATTCCCGACCGAGGATTACGAGCGGCTGTCCGAGGCCGCCGAGCGCGGCGACGCGGCGGGAGTGGAGGCGGCGGGCAAGGCGATCGAGACCCGCATCCGCCTCGCCGCGCGCGACATCTGCGCGAAATACGTGGCGCCGCCCTATTCGACCGACTTTGCCCTGCTGTATCTGCCGACCGAGGGGCTTTACGCCGAGATCGTGCGCCGGCCCGGTCTGGTCGACGCGCTGCAGCGCGACTGCCGGGTGGTGGTCGCCGGGCCGACGACGCTGCTGGCTTTGCTCAACAGCCTGCGGATGGGATTTCGCAGCCTGGCGATCCAGAAGCGGTCGAGCGAAGTCTGGCACCTGCTGCGTGCGGTCAAAACCGAGTTCGGCCGCTATGGCGAGGTGCTCGCCAAAGTGCAGAAGAAGCTCAACGAGGCTTCGTCGACGATCGACGACATCGCGGTCCGGCGCCGGAAGATCGACCGCAAGCTCGCGCAGATCGAGACCCTGCCGGAGGGCGAGGCGAGCCTGCTGCTTGGCCTCGACGGTTCGGTGGAACCCGCCCTGCTGGCCGAGGAGTGACCGACACCGGGGTCAGGACAGGGCGATTTCGCCCTCGATGACGTGCTCGAGCCCGAGCTCGGGGACCGACAAGATCATTCGCGGCTTGAGGACCGCGTCTTCGGCAAGCGTCCCGTCGGCGAGCGCCGCGCGCACCGCTCGCTCGACCTCCCGCTGCGAGGTCACGCCGACCACCTTCAGGAAGCTGCGGATGTCGATGTTGAAGCGGTCTTCGTCCATTTTCCCAACTCCTGTGGCCGGCGTCCGGCTTGCGCTGGCGCCTCGCCTGAAGTAGACCCCCCGGCCGCAGCCCGCAACGCCGATGCCGGCGCCGATCGTTTGCCTCTCCATGCCATTGCACTCCACCCGGTCAGAATGACGGCGCCCGACGCCGGCGGCTCCCGATCGACGCCGGAGCCGATGGCGGTTTATCGCGCCTTGCGCCGAGAGGGGCGGCTCGAAGCCGACCCGGCCCAGCAGCTCGCGGTCGAGCGGCTGCAAAGCCTCCATCGCGCGCTCCTCGAATACCACCCCGAGCATGGACTGCGCGGCTGGCTGGCGCGCTTTGGCCTCGGCGACAACCACGGTGCGGATGCGCCGGTCGGGCTCTACCTCTGCGGCCCGGTCGGGCGCGGCAAGTCGATGCTGATGGATTTGTTCTTCGCCGCCGCACCCGTGGCGCGCAAGCGGCGGGTCCATTTCCACGCTTTCATGCTCGAAATGCACGACCGCATCGAGCAGGAGCGGCGCGAGAAAACCCGGCAGCCGATCGCCACAGTCGCGAGGGACATCGCCGCCGAGGCGACGCTTCTCTGCTTTGACGAATTTCAGGTCGACAACATTGCCGACGCAATGATCCTCGAGCGCTTGTTTACAGCGCTGTTCGAGGCCGGGATCGTTGTCGTTGCGACCTCGAACCGGGCGCCCGACGAGCTTTACCAGCACGGGCTGCACCGCGAGCGGTTTCTGCCGTTTGTCGATCTGCTGAAACAAAAGCTCTACGTGCTCGAGCTCGACAGCGGCCGCGACTACCGGCTGGCCCGGCTGGTCGGCAAACGGATTTACTACACGCCGTTGGACGCGGCGGCGCACGGCGCGTTGGAAGCGACCTTTGCCGAATTGACCGACGGTGCCGCCGGCGAGCGCGCCCGTCTCGTCGTCAAGGGACGCACCTTGGCGGTGCCGCGCACGGCGGGCAACGTCGCGTGGTTCGCCTTTGCCGATTTATGCGCAGCGCCGCTCAGCGCCGCCGACTACCTCGCATTGGCCGAGCGCTATGCCGCGATCATCGTCGAGGGCATCCCCCAGTTGACGCCGGAGCGACGCAACGAAGCCGGCCGCTTCAATGTCCTGATCGACACGCTCTACGAGGCGCGCACGCTTCTGGTCGCGTCGGCCGAGGTGCCGCCGGCCAAAATCTACCCCGCCGGTGACGGCTCCTTTGAGTTCCAGCGCACCGTCTCGCGCCTCAATGAGATGCAAAGCGCCGACTACATCGCCCGCCGCCCGCGCCGGTGAGCCGAAAATTAGCGCGCGGTTAGGCGGCGCCCATTTCGGCGCGGAAATCCTTCACCACCTGCTCGCGCGTGCGGGTTTGCCAGCGGCGGCGGCGGCTGATCGGCTCGTTCTCGATCTCGGGGACGACCTTGCAGGCGACAAAGACCGGGCCTGGTGCTGCCATGATGCCGGGAAGCTCGCGCTCGAAATCGCCGATCTCGGCAAAGGCAAAGGTGCGCGGGTATCCGCAACCGCGCGCGACGACGTCGTAGGCCATCTTGTCGGCGTTCGGCACCGGCTGCCCGCCGGTCGTCGCGTAGACGCCGTTGTCGATCAGGAAATGGTAGAGGTTCGTCGGCGCCTGCTCGGCAACCGTCGCCAGCATGCCGAGGCTCATCAGGATGTCGCCTTCGGAATCGAACAGCATGACCCTTTTGTCGGGACGCGCGAGCGCGAGACCGAGACCCAGCCCGGCATGCCCGCCCATCGCCGGGTCGCCCACCTCGACATCGAGGGCGTGATTGTCGCTCATATTGATCCAGTAGCGGCCGCTGCGGCCGGGAACGAGGATCGCATCGCCGCGGTAGCGGGCTACGGCTTTCATCATGTCGACAGTGTGCATCATCGCTCGGTTGCTTTCTTTGGGAAGAATCTTTTACGATTGTCGTCCCCGCGGAAGCGGGGACCCAGAGCAACCGCCGAGGCGCTGGGCCCTGGGTTCCCGCTTTCGCGGGAATGACGGACCGGATTTCAGGACCAGTTGCCTGAACCCAGCGTCAGCGGTTGAAGCCGTGGTATTCGTCGCCGACCAGGATCACGACCGGCTGCTGGGTGCGTTCCGCCTCTTTGAACGCCACGTCGATCCGCGCCGAATCCGCGTCGCTTTCGATCAGGTAGTAGTTGATGCCGAACGCCATCAGAAAGCGCTCGGTATAGGTCGCCGCGGTGTCGGTGGTGACGCCGTGCCGGGTCCAGCCGCGATAGCCGACCATCAGCACGACCGGCACGTTGAGGCTCATCAGCCAGCCGCGGATCGAATCGCCCGCTTCGAGCATGCCGGTGTTCTGGATCAGGATCAGCGGCTTTGCCCCGCCGAGCCACAACCCGGCGGCAATCGAGGCGGCATTGCCCTCGCGTCCGATCCCGACGAGGCGCAAGGACGGGTCGGCCTTCATCAGCAGGTAGAGCCAGTTGGTCTCGCTGTCGGGCAGGTACACGACATGGGTCACGCCATGCTTTTTCATCTCGGCGAGCACCGTTTCCGGGCTCAACGCCACCGCCGCCGCCTCGCTCATCGACCGTCTCCTCCACAATGAAACTTGATCAGCATAATTCGCCGCTCGCGACAAAGCGACCCGCTCGGCGCCCGGGTAGTGTCTCACGCCCGCCGGGATCGGCGGCGCTGTCCCGATTACCGCCGGACGATATAATGCAGCGGTTTTACAGGGGGAAAGCATGATGCCGACACGCCGCGCCGTATTGTTGTCCGCTCTCGCTGCGGCGGCGGTCGGACCGGAAGCGGTGTTGGCAGCGGGCGAGCCGCAACCGGGAT
This sequence comes from uncultured Alphaproteobacteria bacterium, assembly GCA_963712825.1. Classification (GTDB taxonomy): domain Bacteria; phylum Pseudomonadota; class Alphaproteobacteria; order ATCC43930; family CGMCC-115725; genus AP-15. The sequence continues at coordinate 6,760 of CAVQJP010000013.1, read as the reverse complement.
CCCAGGCGCCGCCGCCGACGGTGCTGCGGCTGGTTAAGCGAACGCTCGAGGTCAACGGCAAGGCCGCTTTGGTCTACAGCATCCGCCAGCCCAACGGCGCCGAGGGCATCACGACGAAGGTCGGCGACCGGTATCGGGTGCGTGTCGAAAACCAGATCGGCAAGCCGAGCCTGGTGCACTGGCACGGCCTCGCCCCGCCGTGGCGGCAGGACGGCGTGCCGGGCATTTCGGGTCCGCCGATCCCGGCCGGGGGCAGCGCCGACTACGATTTTCCGCTGGCCTATGGCGGCACATTCTGGATGCACTCGCATCAGGGCTTGCAGGAGCAGCTGCTGCTCGATGCGCCGCTGATCATCCGCGACCAGCGCGACAAGCCGGGGCAGCAGGAAATCTTGCTGACGCTGAACGATTTCAGCTTTACCCCGCCGGCCGAGATTTTCGCGAACCTGAAAAAAGGCGGCAGCATGCCCGGCATGGCCCAGGCGAGCGCGGTCGCGGCCGACATGTCGGGGATGGCGGCCGGCGCGAAATCGGCGATGGCCGACATGGCCGGGCAAAGCGGCGCCGTCGCCCCGCCGGACCTCAACGACGTGACCTATGACGCTTTTCTCGCCAACGACCGGACCCTGGGCGATCCAGAAGTGCTCAAGGTCGAGCCTGGCGCCGAGGTGCTGCTGCGGGTCATCAACGCGGCCTCGATGACCAGCTTCCATTTTGACCTCGGGGCGCTCGCCGGCCGTCTGATCGCGGTCGACGGAACCCTGGTCCAGCCGATAACGGGGCGACGGTTTCCGATCAATGTCGCGCAGCGGCTGGATATCGTGCTGACGATCCCGCGCGGGTCTGCGGCTTATCCGCTGCTCGCGACCGTAGAGGGCGAGCGCGAGCGCACCGGGATCGTGCTCGCGGCGGGCAACGCGGCGATCGCCCGCATCCCGGTGCAGGCGCCGGTCGCGGCGCCGGCGATCACGATGGAATTGGAGAGCCGGCTTCGCGCCGCCGCGCCGCTCACGCCGCGCAAACCCGACCGCGTCCACAACATCGACCTGACCGGCGAGATGTCGAAATACGTCTGGTCGATCAACGGCGTCGCGTGGAACCCGCAGGTGCCGCCCTTGCCGATCGCCAAGGGCGAACGGGTGGCGCTGGTCATGACCAACTCGACCGGGATGCCGCACCCGATGCATCTGCACGGGCACCGCTTTCAGGTGGTCGAGATCGGCGGCATGCGCTTTTCCGGCGCGGTGCGCGACACGGTGCGGGTGCCGCCGGCGCAGCGCGTGGTGGTCGAGTTCGACGCCGACAACCCCGGCTGGTGGGCCTTTCACTGCCACATGCTCTACCACATGGAAGCGGGCATGTTTCAGACGTTCCGCTACGTCTGAGCGCGGCGCGGCGCGGCGCGGCTCCGGCTTCGGCCGGATGCTGTCGGCCTACTTCGGCTGGACCAGCGGGTTTCCGCCGGGGGTGCCGGGCGGCGGGATGACCGGAGTGCGGCTCGTTCCCTGGTTTGGCGGTGCCACGACGCCGCGGTCAGGGGTCGGCGGCGGGTGAATGACCCCGCCCGAGCGGCTGAGCCGATGGCTGAGCGAGCCATACGCCGGGTTCGACCCCGACGGTGGTTGCTGCTGCGGGACGGTGTTGCCGGTGCCGTTCGGGACCGTCGGCGGCGTCGGTCCATTCTGGGCAAGGCGTTGGCCGGGTCCGGCAGCGGACGTCGCGCCCAGCACCGGCGCACCCGCAACGGCAATGCCGCCGCAGAGGCACAGCGCCGCCGTCAGCCGGATGATGATCGTTGCCCGCATGTCGCTCCCTCCGCGCCCTTGCCCCGGAGGTAAACGCTCGTCGCGGGCCGCTGTTCAGAAGGGCGGGTTTTTCGGGTTGCGCTGCGGCGGCGAACAGCCTGGGCCTAAGCCGGCGCGAACAGATCCGATGCGACCGCTGGCTTCGGCGGCGAGGCTGGGGCAGCGGGGGTCGCGAACGCGGCATCCTGTTGCAGCACCGGCACAACCCGGCTGGCGAAGAGGCGCATGTTCTTTTCGGCCTCGTGATGCGGGATGCCGCCATACGAGAATTCGGTCACGAGATGGTCGGTGCCGGTCACGCGCTGCAACTCGCCGATCTGCTCGACGCAGTCCTTGGGGGTGCCGACGATCTGGATTTTGACGTAGAACTCGGTCGCGCGGAGCCGTTCTTCGTCGCTTTGCAGCCGGGCGTAGGTCTTGGCCATCTTGCCGTAGGTTTCGTAGCCTTTGACCGTGGCCAGATGGCCGTCGGAGAAATGGTAGTGATTGTCGATCAACTCCCATTTCTTGCCGAGCCATTGCATTGCCCGGTCATGCGCCTCGTCGCGGCTTTCAGCGCAGGAGACGTTGGTCAGGATGATCGGCGGCGGCGGGTTGTGGCCGACCGAGAGCGCGAGGTCGCGGTAGGCGACGATGTTCTCGGCTGCCTTCGGCCATTCGTTCTGCATCACGACGAGGATGCCAAAGCCGAGCTTGGCCATGATCTCGGCCGATTCGGGGCTTACCGAGGAGGCGTAGAAGCGCTCCTCGGGGTGCGAGATCGGGCGCGGCCGGATCGCGGTCCGCGGGATTTGGTAGAACGCGCCCTGCCACTCGAATTCAGGTTCGCGCAATGCCTTGCGGATCAATTGCGCGGCTTCGGCAAAGCGCGGCCGCGCCTCGCCCATCGGAATGCGGAAGCCCGCATACTCGACGCTCGCCGCCCCCCGGCCAAAGCCGAACAGGCAGCGCCCGCCGCACAGGATGTCGAGGAGGGCGATCTCCTCGGCGACGCGGATCGGGTCGTGCCACGGCAGCACGATGACCGAGGTCCCAAACGTGATCCGCTTGGTGCGGCCGGCGAAATAGGCCAACAATTGCAATGGCGCCGGCGACATCGCATAGCCGGTGAAATGGTGCTCGAGCGCAAACAGCGAGTTGAAGCCGAGCGGCTCGGCCAGATCTCCCATCGCCAGATGGTCGGACACGACCGCGACATCGGTGCGGCCCGGTTCGGACAGCATGTTAAGCGCGATGCCGATTTTCATGATGGTTCTCCTCGGTTCCCTTCGCCTCTTTCGTCACCCCCGCGAAAAGCGGGGGTCCAGAGCTATGGTGCACGCCTTTTTTTGCCGCCACTGGATTCCTGCTTTCGCGACGCTTTCGTGGGAATGACGAATAAAATGGTGAACACAGCCGCGCCGCCTCGTCTGATTCATGTCCCGCGCGCGACGTACCACGGATGCGGCTGACCCGGGATTTTGGCCCGCAAAGTGTAGACCGAGGTGCGGGCGGTAAAAAAGATCGTCCTCAGGTCGGGTCCGCCAAAGGCGAGATTGGCCGGGATCTCGGGGGTGCGGATCACGCCGAGCCTGGCGCCGTCGGGCGCGAACACCCAGGTCCCGCCTGGCCCGGTGCAGTAGACATGACCGTGCTGGTCGACCTTCATGCCGTCGGGCACGCCATCGGTCTCCTCCGACGACATGTCGGCGAAGATGCGCCGCCGGACCATGTTGCCGGCATGGTCGAGCTCGATTGCGTGGATGTACTGGGCGTGCCTCGTATTGGCGACATAGAGCACGCGCTCGTCAGGGGAAAAGGCGAGCCCGTTCGGGTATTCGAATTCGGCAACGAGGCGGCTCGTGCCATCCGGGGCGACGGCGTAGACCCCGGAATGCGGCAATTCCTTGTCGGCGAGCGGGACCCGCAGACCGGGATCGGTAAACCAGATGCTGCCGTCAGACTTGCAGCACACATCGTTTGGCCGATTGATCCGCTTGCCTTCGTAGCGGTCGATCACGACTTCGCTCGTCCGGTCGTCCGACCAGCGGGTGACGCGGCGGTTGCCGCCCTCGCAAATCACCAGCCGGCCCTGCAGGTCAAAAGTCGTGCCGTTGCCTTCGCCGGTATTGGTGCGCACGGTTTCCGGCGTCTGCCCGAGCCGCAGCCGGTAAAACATGCTCGCGCGCACATCGGCGAAATAATAATAGCCGTCGGGGTGCCACAGCGGCCCCTCGGTAAAGACAAACCCGGTTGCCGGCCGTTCGGCGGTCGTGGTTTCGAGCACCGTGTCGAGCCCCGCCATCCTCGTCCTCCCATTTTCGTCGACTGGCTGAGCGCGAGGCTACTCCCCCCGACGCCGGCCTGTCCAATGGCGGGCATGGCATCGCATGGCTGCGCGGCGCATGGGCAGATGCGCGTCGCCGGGGCACAGGACGGGGCACAGGGGGAAGCTGGTCCGGGAATGAGGTCCGGACATGATCCGGCGATCCCGGCCCGGATCGGCCTTTAGACGGATCGCCAAGGCCCGGACCTGACGCTGTCATTTCAAAGATCGTGCCAACCGCGGGCGGGCGACGGGCGCAGGGCGCTTGCCGGCGCCGCCCCCACCCCCTTAGGATCGGCCCCCGCCCATAGCCCCAAGGAACAGCGATGCCCCATTTGTCGACAGACGACGGCGTCCGGCTCTACTACGAAGAGACCGGGTCGGGGACGCCGGTCGTCCTTGTCCATGAATTCGCCGACGACTATCGCGGCTATGAAGGGCAGATGCGGTATTTCGGGCGGCGCTATCGCTGTGTCGCCTACAACGCCCGCGGCTATCCGCCCTCGGACGTGCCGGAAGACCCGGAACGCTATTCGCAGGCCCGCGCCAGGGACGACATCCGCGCCGTGCTCGACGCGCTGAAGATAGAAAAGGCGCATGTCGTCGGCATATCGATGGGGGGCTTTGCGACCCTGCATTTCGGCTTTGCCTATCCCGACCGCGCGCTGTCGCTGGTCGTCGCCGGCTGCGGCTATGGCGCCGAGCCCGGCAAGCGCCAGCAATTTCACGACGAGACCGCCAAGACGATCGCGCTGATCGAAGGCCAGGGCATGGGCGAGGCCAGCAAGGCCTATGCCCAGGGGCCGAGCCGCGTCCAGTTCCAGAACAAGGACCCGCGCGGCTGGAGCGAGTTTGCAGCGAACCTCGCCGGCCATTCGACCAAGGGTTCGGCGCTGACCATGCGCGGGGTCCAGGCCCGGCGGCCCTCGTTATGGGATTTGACCGAAGAGATGAGCCGGCTCGACGTGGCGACCCTGGTCATGACCGGCGACGAGGACCACCCCTGCCTCGAACCCGGCATCCTGATGAAGCGCACGATCCCGGCGGCGGCGCTGGTGGTGTTCCCGAACACCGGCCACGCGGTCAACCTCGAGGAGCCCGACCTGTTCAACCGCACCCTCGACGAGTTCTTTCACCAGGTCGAACGCGGACGCTGGCCGCGCCGCGACCCGCGCGCCGTCACCGGCTCGATCCTCGGCATGCGCTGACGGCGGCGCAAAAAGACCCCCGTCACGATGCCGCCCGCGCTCGACGACCCGATCCGGAACCGCTTCCGCGGCACTCGACCGTATTTACGGCGACCGCATCGAGCGCGTGGTGCTGTTCGCTCGCGCGCCCGCGGCGATTCCGATTGCGACATCGCGTTCTTTCTCAAAGACCTCGCCGACCCTGGCAGCAGCCCGGGTGCAACCGTGCCACTCGACCGCGCGAGCCCGCCGCAATCGCCACTGCCGAGCAATCCATCGAGCGCATCGCGGCACTCCTGGTATAGCCGCTGCTCAGCATCTTGCGTCCACACCACGCAAGTATTGGTGCCGCAGCCGGTTATTGGCGCTCGACCCGGTGCCCTCGGAAACCCACCCAATTCGTCTCTCTTGTTTGCGAGGACCTAGGCTGCGCCCAAATACTTTTGAATACTTTCGAGGTTTTGTAATAATGGGGCTTATGCGACTTTGATCGGCTTATGGCGGAACCCTACGTGCTACCAGATGTAAGAGGCGAGCCTGAGTTGGTTGTAAACCTCATCAGGGTTCATTCGGAGGAGATATCTACCGGAGCGCCAATCGTCGCCGTCGTCGTGCGCCTCGGTCTCGCTCACCTCCACTACTACATGCTTATAACCCAAAATGGTCATGTCTTCGTCGGAGTTACCAAAGCGAAGCACGTCCAAAAGGCCGCACCGATAATCACTAGGGAGAAGATCGAGCCTTTGTTGACACTCCATTAAGGAAATTTCTTTCCACGGCCCGCCGACGGTGATGACCTTACCCTCATAGCAGGGCCATATCTTTGCCATTTGCCAACCTCTTCGTGTATCAACTTTCTGAACGAAAGCAGCAAAGGGGTGAACAAATTGTTAAAGTTGCTAAGGAAATTAATGTTTATCCCTATCCAGCTAAGGCAGGTTCTGCAACTACGGCGGGAAGGCGGCGGGTTCGGTCGGCGCCTCCTGGCATAGCGCCGGCCGCGAGTTGGTCGTAGGTGATGGTGGCACATTCGACGGCGCGCCGGATCAGGTAACCGTCCAAACCATCTGGCAAGTTGCGGCGATTGAACCGATAGGACCATTCCCGCAGATAACGTGCATATTCCGGGGGAAGTCGGCCGGCGATTCCGGGGGAAGTCGGCCACTGATTCCGATTTGATCTCGGCCATTCCGATTTGAAGTCGCCACCCCCGGGAAGGGGTGGCAAGCGCTCGACCGCTGGGCGGCGCACGGCGCTCTGCTCGTCAAGAACGACGAGCGGGGGGACCGATGCCAGCCGAGAGAGTGTCGATGCGACGCGTACGCGAGATCCTGCGCCTGAAGCACGGCGGGGCGAGCGACCGGCAGATTGCCCGGTCGCTGAGCCTGGCGCGCAGCACCGTCGGGCTGAGCTTGGAGCGCGCCGCCGCAGCGGGGCTGCGCTGGCCGTTGCCGGCGACGCTG
>CAVQJP010000012.1:0-99775 GCA_963712825.1 uncultured Alphaproteobacteria bacterium | reverse complement strand
GGCATGACGAAGCAAGGACAATGGCGGCGATGGAAAGAATTCGGGTCGGGATTATGGGGGCCAGCGGCTACACCGGGGCCGAATTGCTGCGCCTGCTGCGCTATCACTCGCGGACCGAGATCCGAGCCCTGACCGCCGATCGCCAGGCCGGCAAACCAATCGCGGCGGTTTTTCCGCATCTGGCGGGCGAGGGGTTGCCCGATCTGGTTCCGATCGGCGATGTCGACTGGTCCGGTCTCGACCTCGTCTTTTGCGGATTGCCGCACGGCACGACGCAGGAGGTCATCGCCGGGCTGCCCGACCATCTGAAAATCGTCGACCTGTCGGCCGATTTCCGGCTCGCCGACACCGCTACTTATGCCGAATGGTACGGTCACGAGCACCGCGCCCCCGAACTGCAGCGCGAGGCGGTTTACGGGCTGACCGAAATCGCCCGCCAAGACGTCCGTCGCGCGCGGCTCGTCGCCAACCCCGGCTGCTACCCGACCGCGGCGCAGCTGCCGCTGGTCCCGCTGATCCGCGCCGGGCTGATCGACGCCGACGACATCATCATCGACGCCAAATCCGGGGTCAGCGGCGCCGGCCGCGCGGCGCGCGAGGGCAGCCTTTATTGCGAGGTCGCCGAGGGCATCAACGCCTATGGCGTCGCCGGCCACCGCCACGCACCGGAGATCGAGCAGGGTCTCTCGCAAGCCGCCGGTCGCGAAATCGTCGTCAACTTCACGCCGCATCTGATGCCGATGAACCGCGGCATCCTCGAAACGATCTATGTCCGGCTCGATGGCGGCGCGACGTTGCGGGATCTTCGCGCGGTGCTCGAAGAGGCCTACGCGGCCGAGCCGTTTGTCCATGTGTTGCCCGACGGCAGCCTGCCGGCGACGCGCCATGTGCGTGGCACCAATCTATGCCTGATCGGCGTCAGCCGGGACCGGGTGGCGGGCCGCGCCATCGTCGTTTCGGTGCTCGACAACTTGGTCAAGGGCGCCTCCGGCCAGGCGATCCAGAACATGAATGCGATGCTCGGCCTGCCGGAGACGACCGCGCTCGAGCACCGCGCGCTGTTCCCTTGAGCTCCCGCCCCGGATAATCCGCGCCGGTCAGTTCTTGGTGACGTTCCACATGAACAGGGCCGGCCCGATGTCGACCCCCGAAAGATCGCTGCGATAGGCGGTGCGGGCCGAATACTCGCCGAGCGGGATATAGGGCACGCTGACATAAGCCTCGCGCTGCAGGTCGGCGGCTATGGTCTTGCGCTCCGCTTCGGTCGGCGCCGCGATCCAGGCTTGGCGCAGCTTTTCGACGACCGGGTCATCGGGCCAGCCAAACCAGGCGCTGGCGCCGTTCTCGCGCAGCGGGGCGTCGACCGCGGGATCGAGGATCGCTATGCCGGGGAACGTGGTCGTGAAGACATTCCACCCGCCCTGGTCGACCGGCGCCTTAGAGGCGCGACGCGATACCAATGTGCCCCAATCCATTGCTTCGACATCGACATTGACCCCGAGCCGGTGCAGCAGGTCGGCGGTCACCAGCGACAGCGAATGCAAAACAGAAAAATCGGTCGGGTCGAGCAGAACGACGCGTTCGCCCTTGTACCCGGCCTCGGCGATCAGCTGCTTGGCTTTGGCGAGATCCCGCGGCCCTTCGAGCGGCGCCGCCCCGGCCATGCTCGCCATTGGTCCGCCGCAGCTGTAGAAGCTGTAGCAGGTGCTCCAGTATTTCGGATCGCCGGCGAGCGCCGCCATAAACGACTTCTGGTCGACGGCGTAGAGCAGCGCCTGGCGCATCTTGTCATTGTCGAACGGCGGCTGGAGGTCATTGAACCGCAAAATCCCGGCGACGCCAAACGGGCTTTGCTGCACCAGCGTGACATCGGGGTCGTGCGCCAGCAGCGGATAGAAATCGGGCGGCGGGTTTTCCCACCAATCGGCTTCGCCGGCAGTAAATGCCGCCATCGCGGTCGCCGGGTCGGGAAGGTAGAGCCAGACCACGCGGTCGACATGGACAACCTTGCCCCCCGCGGCCCAGTTCGCCGGCTCCTGGCGCGGCACGTATTCGGGATTTTTGACAAAAACCGCCTCGTGGCCGGGCTGCCACTCGTCCTTGACGAACTTGAACGGACCCGAGCCGGTCGTGTCCTTGATCTGCACGTTTGGGCTGGTTTCGGCGACGCGCTGCGGCATGATGAAAGGCACGTTGCTGTCCGGCTTGGCGAGGGCCGTCAGCAGCAGCGGGAACGGCTTTTTGAGGACGATCGAAAAGGTTTTGTCGTCAACGACGCGATATTCGGCGATGGCGGCGGCGAGCGACTGCCCCAGCGTGTCGCGCTGGCTCCAGCGCTTCAGCGAGGCGATGCAGTCGCTGCTGCGGATGGGCTGGCCGTCGTCGAATTTGAGCCCGCCGCGCAGGACAAAGGTGTAGGTCAGCTTGTCGTCCGAAATCGTCCAATGATCCGCCATCTGCGGCTGCGGCTGAAAGTGGCTGTCGACCGCCAGCAGCGTGTCGTAGATCATGTAGCCGTAGTTGCGGGTGATTGTCGCCGTGGTCCAGATCGGGTCAAGCACGCGCAAATCGGCCTGGGCGATCAGGCGCAAGGTGTGCGGCGGGTCCGCCGTCGCCACGGCGGGACTGAGGGCGATGCCGAGGGTCAGTATGGCCGTTGCCAAGCGGTTCATCCCGCGCGTCCCTTGTTTTCATGCCGGCGCCGCCGCATCCGGCAACGCGTCGCACCGGCATTAACCTTACTATTGCATTACAGCGTCGCTGGCGCAATCGCCTCGCGCTGCCAGAACGGGCCGGCGGTTTTCCCGATAAACGTGAACCGAAGCCTTTCCCCATCGGGGATCACTAACCGCTGGCGCTCTGCGGGAAAGAGTGGCGGCCGAGCGCCGGCACGAGCACGCTCGGTGCCGATACCGGCGCCGAATGGTGGGGTCGTGGGCGACAACTGCCGTCAGGGTAGGGCGGGTGCAATCCGCCGCCTGGGCATTGTCGGCGCTCGGGCCGTTCGTCACCGAACCAGCGTCAACGGACGATCTCACCTTACGACACGCGGCCGAGAGGGAGGCGGATTCGCATCCGCCCCTACGCTTGCTGCGACCCTACGAGGCGAATGGCGGTCGGGCAGATTCACCGAAAAAAGAATGTTATCCCGCAGGCCGAGCCGCTGACGAGATCAGGCAGCGCGGGCGGTTCGGCCGTCGCGGCTGGTCATCAACGGCTGGATGCGCTGCCCGAACTGCTCCATGCCGATCAGGAAATCGTCAAAGGTCAACATCAGCCCCTTGGTGCCCGGGAGGGCCGCCGCCTCGTCGAGCATGCGCGCAACCGCGGCATAGGAGCCGACGAGCGTCCCCATGTTAAAGTTGATGGCACCTTCCGGGAGCGCGATCGACCTGGCGGTCGAGCCTTCCGTCGCGTTCGGGTCGGCCCCGGCCTGCCCGGCCATCCAGGCCAACGCCGCCGTGTCCGCGCCGTTATTGTAGTGCCGCCATTTGGCCATCGCGGCTTCGTCGGTTTCGTCGGCGATCACCATCAGCAGGACATAGGTGCCGACGTCGCGCCCGGTGCGCGCCGCCGCGGCCAGCATCCGGTTGTTGGTCGCCATGTGCGCGGTCGGCGTGTTGACCCCGGATCCGATCACGAAATTATAGTCGCCGTATTCGGCCCCGAACTGCATGCCGCGCTCGCTCTGGCCGGCGCAGACGATCTTGACCGGCGCCTGCGGGCGCGGGCTCAGCCGGCAGTCGTCCATCCGAAAGAAATCGCCCTTGAAGTCGGAGCGCCCGGTCGCCCACAGCTCGCGCATGACCCGCACATATTCGGTGCTGTAGTCGTAGCGGCGCGCGAAATGCGCTTCCCCCGGCCACAGCCCCATCTGCTCGTACTCGGCCTTGGCCCAGCCGGAGACAAGGTTGACCCCAAAGCGGCCGGGCGCGATCGAGTTGATCGTCGCCGCCATGCGGGCGACGATCGCCGGCGGTATCGTCAGCACCGCGACCGAGGCATAAAGCCTGATGCGCTCGGTCACCGCCGCGAGCCCGGCCATCAAGGTGAACGATTCCAGATTGTGATCCCAGAACTCGCTGGCGCCGCCGAACCCGCGCAATTTGATCATCGACAGCGCAAAGTCGAGGCCGTAGCGCTCGGCCCTGTGCACGATCTCGCGGTTGAGCGCGAAGCTTGGCATGTATTGCGGCGAGGTGGTCGAAATCAGCCAGCCATTGTTGCCGATCGGGATAAAGACGCCGATATCCATGATCACCCACCAGCGAGCGTTGCGACATCTTCCAGCAACAAGCGTGCCAACTTAGTAATACGAAGCAGACATATGGTTCCCAATGATTCTTGTTCCGTCACCCCCGCGCAAGCGGGGGCCCAGGGCCGCCAGCGCAGTGCTTGGCCGCCCTGGGTTCCCGCTTTCGCGGGAATGACGATAAAGGAATTGCCATCCATCAGAATTTGCACCACCAGATGGCGCGGGGGGGGGCCGGATGGAAATCGTTAACTCCCGCCGGAAGGCCGCGAACGCCGGTCGACGGGGCCTTTCCGGCAACATTGAACGCGGCGTCACGGCGATGAGCCTGACGCCCTGACTGGCTTAGCCCGTCAATCGAGCTTACAATGGTCAAGAATTTGTTTTACAGTTGACGGGATCGGGGTCGGCACCGGCTTTGTCTGGCCGGATTTTGGATCAAACTCCAGGCCCTTGGTTCCGGCGATCGTAAGAATTATCCCGTCCGCCACCACATGCTTAAACGACAATTTGTCATCTATCGAGAACGCGTAGGCGCTCGAATCCACCCCGCCCCCTAATATCGGGCTGTATGGCGCATGGATCAGCGCCGTGTACGGATTAAACGTATAGACCGCTTTCTGGTTTGCCGGCAACGTCACGTAATTATATTGCAGCCGGCAATAGGCAAGCGCAGCGTTTTGATATGCAGTCACATTCGTCTTGAGATCAAGCCCGGTGCAGCCTCGATAGACAATCGGGACCCAACCGTAAACCGCTTGCATCACTATGTAAAACGGCGGACTCTGCGGATTTTTACAGGCCTTATTCGAATAATATCCATCGGTAAACAGCTTGCCGACTGTCCTGATGTCCTTGCAGGTGGCACTGGTGTCCATCATGCTGGGGGTGCATTTATTCCACAAATCTATGAAGGCCTTGCCAGCCACTCCCAGATTCGGAGGATTCACAAACGGGGGTGGGGGCGAGGGGTTGCATATATTTCCTGCGTATTTAACCTTATAGTTGGCGGGGTTGGAGGTCAGGTCCGGCGGAACCGGCGGCAAAACGATCTTTCCCGCATCGTCACGCTCCGCCCCCAGGTATGACGCGGTTATCACGTTAAACGAGCCAGGAAGTTTCGGCAGGTTATATGTGCCGGTGCTGTCTGTCGGAAAAGGCGCAATAGAACATGCTTTGGCTGGCGATCCTGGAAAACCGGGATGAACCTTGTCATCATAGTAAGCAGGAACGTAGGATGGCCAATTATTGCCGCCGCTCGAAAACTTGTCCAGGGTTTGTCTAAATTGCGCGGTGGTGAGCGCCGTGCCCACATACGGCACCGGCACCGGCGGGTTGACCCCGTGATCCACGCTGTCACCGGCCTTGGTCAGCGGCCCCATCGCGACCGGCAAAAATACCGAATTGAGCGAAGACACGTTGTAATTGACGAATGTAAGATCAATTTTCGTTCTGGTGGGCGTCGGCAGCTTTGTATTGAGAGGTGGGCCTTCGGCGGAAGACAGAGTGTATTCCTGAAGCTGGAACGGTATTCCCGGAAGCGGTTCGAGCAAATTCTCGAACAGACCTATTGTGCACTTCTTACCAGTAGAAGAAGTACAAGAAGGCACCGCGGCTCCAGCCAGATACTTGACTGGCGGGGGTGGGAGCTGCCCGCCTGGTTTCGGAGGATTGCCGTTCTGGTTTGTGACTTTGACGGAATGATAGGCGGCTGGACTGTCAAAAAAAGCGATGCGCCCGGAATTCCACCAATCGATATATTGGTCAGGTAGCTTTCCAAGATTATCCGCGGTTGTCGCCAGCAACTGGGTGTAAAATGGAAGTGTGATCTCTACCCAGGTCCCCGGAGCGATTCCTTCGTCATTCCCTACTTGAATGTAGCCTCGACGCAACCGAGTGGTCACAAATCGTCGTGGGCTGATGAAATTGGCGTTCCAGTCGATTATCTTAAACTGAGCTTGCATCCATAAATCAGCCTTGTTCGGGTCTTGTATAAACGATTCGAAAAATGCATAAATTGCACTGCCGTTAGTCGGGTTGTTGTTGTAGATACGAAGCTTTTTACACGGCACGCGATCTGTTAACGTGCAAGAAACGGTTTGTGCGGCGGCGTTGCCGACCCAACCAAGGAAAATTACGCCGGTTAACAATAATATGGAGATGGCGGCTCGTTTCATCGCGCGTTCCCAAAGTTCCGATTGGCCAAGCTGAGCAGACTTTTGGTCTTTATTGCCTTGCCGTGCAAGGAAAATTCGGGCGGCACGCTGCACTGCGCTGGTCGCAGGTCACAACGCTACCGCCTCAGAAGCGGATGCTGGCTTTCAGCCGGACGCCATTGTCGCGCACCCGTGCGCCGTAATGGCCGGTATAGGCGAGCTTCAAGACCCACCGGCTGTCGGGCAGGAAAAGATCCGCACCGGCCGCGACATCGGCCGTTACCGAATTGATGCCGGTCGCGACGGCAAACGGGGCGGTGCCGGCGGGCGCGCCGCTGAAGGACGCGCTCACCGGAAAATTCGTGTTGCTGAACGCGGTCATGCCGAGCTGCGCGAAGGGCCTCAGCTGAGCCCCGTTTTGAAGGCTCCTCTGCGTGCCGATCTCGACCGCGGGCGATGCGCTGAACACGGTCTCGCCGGTGCCGGAAACGATCAGGTCGGCGCCGCCGGCGCCCTGCTCGCTGAAAGCGTTAAGGTTGACATGGGTGACGTTCAAATCGACAAGCGGCTTCAGATACCACGACCCACGGTCGACCAGATAGGCGGCCCGGAATTGCCCGCCGACCCGGCTGATCAGGCTGTCGGACGAGGCCGTCGCATCAAAGCCCCCGAAATTGATAAAGCGGTCGGTCGTGTACCAGCCGTACCCGCCATAGACCGCCGCTGCGAACAGGTACGGACCGGGATTGTACTTGATCGCCGCGCCGAAATGCGCCCGGTCCGTCTGTGATTCCGCCAGCGTGTCGCCGGTGCTCGTGTTCCCATGGTCGTAGCCGAGGGCAAAGCTGGCAAACCAATCCGGCCGCAGCATGATTTCGGCGCCGCCCGACGCCGTGAACGCGCTTTCGTTAAACCCGAGACTTCCCGATGTCGCGTTGAGGTTCAGGAACTTGCCGCCGACCTGCGCCCAGACGCATTGTCCCTCCTTTATGAAGACATAGCGGCCGTCCGCGACGTCGCAGCTCATCAGGCTGTTGGCAAAACGCAAACCCGAATAAAAATCGCCGATCTCGTTGTCGGCATAGGCCTCGGGCGAAAGCTGGTCGTAGGCCTGACCCAGGCTCGCCACATCCGGTATCGTCAGGATCGCCTGGACGACCGGGAGAAAGCTCGATGAGCCCCCCGCGAGCTGAATGGCATTGATGTTTTGGCCGATCGCGGTCTGGTTGCCGTTGAGCCCGGCCGGGGCAAAATTCACCCCGCCCTCCAGCACCAAATCGTTCGCGTCCGTGAATTCCAGCTGATAGGCCGCGACGGCCGGCAGAGCGCCGAGAGCGAGCCCGTTATCGGTCACGCCGCCATCGGCGTGCACGAGGGTCAAGCTGGTCGCGCCGGTGGTGGGGGTGGCGTTCGCCAGGTTGAGCGTAACCTCGCCGCCGAGATTGGCGCTGCCGCTGGCGACGATGCGGTCGGCCTGGCTCGTCGCCGGGTTCACGTCGACGGTAATTTTACCGGCGCCTCCCTGCACCAGATTCCCCGTCAATACCGTCGTCTGGATGACGCCGCTGCCTCCGGGCGACAGGTTCCCGGTGTTGGTAAGCGTGTTCCCGGCGCCAAGCGCCACGGTCGCACCGGAATTGAACGCGGCGCCCGGAAGATTGTTAAAGGCATTGCGGCCGGGCCCGAGATCGACGTTGCCGGTAATGTCGCCGGAATTGTTGACCGTGTTGTTGCCGACGACAGCGGGGGAAACCGACGTAACGCCGGGGATCGGCCTGCCCAGGATCGCGGTTCCGGCAAGACCCGGCGACGTCGTGATCGTTCCAAAATTTGTCAGGGTGTTGTCGGCGCCTCCGGCCAGAACGACCCCCGCGCCGGTTCCGGAGCCGCCGGTGATGGTTCCGCCGGCGATCTTGACGGCGATGTCATGTCCCGACGCCGAGGCCCCAATCCCGACGGAGTCGTTGCCGGGCGCCGTCACGTCACCCGAGGATTTGATGTCGACCGCGCCTCCGCCGGCGCTGATCCCGGTGCCGACGCCCCCTATGGATATGTTGCCCGAAGCAACCACAGTGCCCGCAGTTCCGCCAACGGCCGAGATCCCGGTGCCGCTGCCGGCTATGGATATGTTGCCCGACGCAACCACAGTGCCGGCAGTTCCGCCAACGGCCGAAATTCCGGTGCCGCTGCCGGCTATGGAGATGTTGCCCGACGAAGCGACATGGGCGGCGCCAGCCGCGGAAGCAGCGTCGATCGCCTCGCCGTTGCCGCCAAGCGATATCGCGCCCGACGAGCCGACGGTTGCCCCGTTCGCGCCGGATGCGCTGATTCCCGTGCCGCCGTTTGCAACGGAGATGGCGCCCGACGAGTTGACCTGGACGAGATTTCCCTGGGCATTGATGCCAATGCCAGTGGCGCCAACCAAAATATTACCCGAGGAGGTGACGTCGGCGGCGCCGGTCTTGGAAACCGCGTCGATCGCGTCGCCATTGCCGCCAAGCGATATCGCGCCCGACGAGACAACGGTTGCCCCATTCGCGCCGGATGCGCTGATCCCGGTGCCGCCGTTTGCAACGGAGATGGCGCCCGACGAGTTGACCTGGACGAGATTTCCCTGAGCATTGACGCCAATGCCGGTGCCTCTAACCGAGATCTCGCCGGAGGACGTGACGTTGGCGGCGCCACCCGCCGAAGAAGCGTCGATCGCGTCGCCGCTGCCGCCAATTGATATCGCGCCCGACGAGCTGACGGCAGCCCCGCTCGCGCCGAAAGCACTGATTCCCTTGCCACCCCGAGTAACGGAGATGTCGCCGGACGAGTTGACCCGGGCGGTGTCGCCGTTGGCGTTGACCCCGCTGCCGGCGCCACCGATCAGGATATCGCCCGAGGAGGTGACGTCGGCGGCGCCGGTCTTGGAAACAGCGTCGATCGCGTCGCCGTCGCCCCCGATGGAGACGCTGCCCGACGAGTTGACGGCAGCCCCGCTCGCCCCGGATGCCGCGATGCCCGGGCCGCCCTTCGCGACCGAGATGGTGCCCGACGAGGTGACCTGGGCGGTGTTGCCCTCGACGTTGACGCCGATGCCGGTGCCGCCAATCGCGATATTGCCCGAGGAGGTGACGTTGGCGGCGCCGGCCGTCGAAGCAGCGTCGATCGCGTCGCCGTCGCCGCCAAGCGCGATCGCGCCCGACGAGTTGACCGCGGCGCCGTTCGCGCCCGACGCAGCGATGCCCTGGCCGCCCTTCGCAATGGCTATGTCGCCTGACGAGTTGACCTGGGCGATGTCCCCCTGGGCGGCGATGCCGGTGCCGCTGCCGCCGACCGATATGTTCCCCGAGGATTTGACATAGGCGGCCCCACCTGCAGACGCAGCGGCAATCGCGGCGCCGTCGCCCCCAATCGAGACCCTGCCCGACGACGTGACTTCGGCGGCGCCGTCGACTGAGAGGGCATTGATCGCGTTGCCGTCGCCCCCGATGGAGACGCCGGCTGACGAGCTCACGGCAGCTCCGGCCAAGCCAAATGCGCTGATCCCGATGCCGCTGCCGCCGATAGATATATTCGCGGACGACACGACGTTGGCGCTCCCGCCAACGGAGAAAGCAACAATCGCGGCGCCGTCGCCCTCGATCGCGACGCCGCCTGACGACGTGACGGCCGCGGTGCCGACGCCCCCCGAAGCGGCGACGATCCCGGCGCCGCCCAAGCTGCCCGCTACGGAAATCGCGCCCGAGGAATTCACACTGACCGCGCCGTCACTGAAACCAACGATGCCGCTGCCGCCATCAGCGAGAGAAATATTGCTCGACGACGCGACGCTGACCGGGTCGGTCTCCTCGGAGTAGGCGTTGATCGCGATGGCGGAATTGCCCGCCAGGGATATGGCGCCCGACGTAGTCACGGTGACCCCGCCGCCGCCAGTCGGTCCGCCAATGTCGGAAATGTCGATCGCGTCGCCGCCGCCCGTCATGGAAATGGGGCCTGACGAGTTTACGGTGACATAGCTTCCGGCAGTTGCATTGATCCCGGTGCCGTCACCCGCCACGGCTATTATGCCCGAAGACGTGATGGCGACGCTGCCGTCGCTGTAGGCGAGGATGCCGTTCCCGCCGTTCGCGAGGGAAATGTTGCTCGACGATGTGACGTTGATTGCTCCGGCGGCAAACGAGAGCGCGTTTATGCCATTGGCAAAGAGGCCATTAATGGAAATGTTGCCCGAGCTGGTTGCCTTGATTGCCCCGTCGGTGGCAACAACGATGCCGTCGACAAAATCTCCGGACGAAATTATCCCGAAAGGACCCGTCGCGCTGTTCAGCGTTATGTTGCCGGCGCCAAAAAACAAGATTCCGGGCTGCCCGCTTGCGGCCGGCGGGGCGATGTTGCCGGAAAGCGAATTGACGTCGAGCACGGTGGTTCCCGGCGGCGGATTTTCGACGCCGGCAGACTGGTTGCCCGAGCAGGTGACGGTCCCGACCCCCGTGCACGGATCGGGGCCGGCCTGAACGGTGGTCGGCGCGGCTGCGCACAACGCCGCCGCCGCCAAGATGACCCGCAAAATCACGACATCGCGGAACCGCGCTCGCTTGCGCAGGCGCGCACGCCCGGCCCGCCGGTTTGAACGAGTGAAACTGGCCATGTCGTTCTCCTCCGGCCGGACCGCCCCGATTGCTCGGGTGCCATATAGCACATAGCGTCAATAAACTCGGCGATTTTCGTCCGCAGGTAGCGTCAAACATTCGTCAGCTGTTGCGGTAAACCCGCACGTATCCCACAGCAGGAGCTTGCTCGGCGTGGCGGGCTTCGCCCCGGCACTCCGGCATGAGGGGGCCCGGGAAAGCGTCGCGGTGGGAGTGGGAAGGCGTAGGCCGAGGGCCGAATTTGCGCGCGACTGGAGGAACCAGTGATAAGCGACGTGACCCGGTGAGCGTAGAGCGGATGCAATCCGCCAGGGTAATTATTGGTGCGCGAACCGTTTTTTCGGCGAGACGGCTCTAGCGTGCGGCTTCATCGTGGGACCAGTACCGAGACGCTAAGGAGGCGGATTGCATCCGCCCGGCGCCTGCTGCAACCCTAAGAAGCCGAATTCGCCAGTCCCGACGGCCGAGGCATGGCGGCGATCGAAGCGAAGCGCTATACACGATGATCGGCGCCGAAGCCGGTGTTGGACAAGCCGCAACCTGCGGAACCCCCAAATTCGTGGCTGCTCAATGATGACGCCTTCCCCGACGGTTTTCCTGGTCGACGTCGACAACACCCTCATCGACAACGACCGTATCCAGAGCGACTTGAAGCGCCATCTCGAACGCGAGTTTGGTGCCGCCTGCCGCGACCGCTACTGGGCGATCCTCGAAGATCTGTTTACCGAGCTCGGCTACCGCGATTATCTGGGGGCATTGCAGCGCTACCGGGTCGAGCACCCAAAGGACATCCACCTGCTGACGATGTCGTCGTGGCTGGTGGACTACCCGTTCGCCAATCGCCTCTACCCCGGATCGCTCGACGTATTGGAGCGGTTCCGGGAGTGGGGACCGACGGTCATTCTCTCCGACGGCGATGTCGTCTTTCAGCCGCGCAAGGTCGAGCGCTCCGGGATCTTCGAGGCCGTCGAGGGCCACGTGCTGATCTACATCCACAAGGAGGAAGAGCTCGACGACGTGGCCCAGCGCTACCCGGCCGAGCATTACGTATTGGTCGACGACAAGCCGCGAATTCTGGCGTCGGTCAAAAAGATCTGGGGCGACCGGGTGACGACGGTCCTTCCGCGTCAAGGCCAGTACGCCCACGCGCCCGACATCGCCTCGTACCCGGCGCCGGATCTGACCGTCGAGCGCATCGCCGACCTGCTCGGCGTTGACCTGGCCGCCTTGCGCGGACCTATCGCTTCGGCGTAGGGCGGATGCAATCCGCCATCCGGGCGATTTTCGACGCGCGGGCCGTTTCGGCACGGACGGCATGGGCGGGCCATTTCACTACACGGCCTGTACACCAACCCCGAAGGAGGCGGATTGCATCCGCCCTACGCTTGCTCCTTTGAGCTTTAAAGCGAAAGATGCGGTAGTTCGATGCAGAGGCTGATTTGGAGGTAATCGGTGAGTTTGCAGCCCCGCCTGTGCTGGATGTGCAACGAACGTGTAGCCGACAGCCGAGAGCACAAGTTCAAGCGGACTGATGTATCACGCGTCACCGCTGGCTGGTTAGACGTACGACCCCTTTTCGTCACGGAAAGTAGCTACAAACCGCTTCAAGGGCCAAAAAGTACACTCGTTAAATTTGGGAAAGTGCTCTGCAAAGATTGCAATACAACCAAGTCACAACCATTAGTTCTTGCATATGAGCGCTTTTCGGATTGGCTTTTTAAGCAGGAGACTAAAATTTTAAACATGGAAATTATGGATTTTCGCGCAATATATGGGAAAAATTACCGCAAGCATGTTATATATCTTTTGCAATATTTTATGAAGCAACTAGGATGCCGTATCGCTGATGACGCATTGCCGGTTCCCCCCGCGTTGAGGGCAGCATTTGGCAAACTAGATCTCACACCGTTCGCCGTTTCCTTCGCGAAGGATCCGAGATGGGCAGGTATCGCAGACGGGGAACGTGTTTTGCACAATTTTTCTCTTATCGGCATTCGCGTTCCGGCGTCAGGAGCGCTAAGTGACGCCTATATGTCAGGATTTAGTATAGGGCATCTGGCGATAATTTATAGACATGATTTCCCAAATTTCCTTCCATGGGAGGGTGAATCTATATGTGGCGCTACGCGATACGTTCGATTGGGGAGATACAAATATACTAAACCGACCTTCCAGATTGGCAAGTATCACTATGATATGCCAGCGCTTTCTGAGCAAAAGAGACGTTATATATCTGAAAAGTTTGGAATTAATACGCTCAGGACTCAAGAAGAAGAATTAGAAGGATGGGTGACAATCGTCCATACGATATTTGCCGGACAGTACCCAGAGCTAACTATGGACGTACTTTGGAAGAAACTGACATTGCGTCTTTGCCAAGATATCGTGAGCACTGCATTTTCCATAGAAGAGGTATTTTCATAAACATACAAGAGGCCCCAAAATGCGAGATCCAGCCGTACCTCGGTGGCAAAGATGTCGGGGTGCTTCAGAGCAACCCCTCGGCGCATCCGGGGTTCCTCCGTGGTGTAATCCAGATTATCGGTCGAACGCGGTGCGGCCTGACCTTGACGGGATGGAAACAGTGGGAAGGCGTTGCGGCGGGGGGACGAAAGGCGCAGGCTGCGGGCGAGCATTTGCGCGCGACGGGAGGAATGGCGATGAGCGACGTGACCCAGGACATGAACTTTCTGCAGGGCGTCAAGGTGGTCGATTTCACCCAGTTCGAGGCGGGCACGACCTGCACCGAGGTCTTGGCCTGGTTCGGCGCCGAGGTCGTGAAGATCGAGAACCCGGGGCGGGGCGACCCCGGCCGGCGGCTGCGCCCCGGCAAGCCCGACGACGACCCGTGGTACTTCCACCAGTTCAACGTCAACAAGAAGTCGCTGGCGATCAATCTGAAGTCGGAGCGCGGCCTCCAGATCGTCAAGGACATGCTCAAAAAGGCCGACGTCACCGCCGAGAACATGGCGCCCGGCACGATCGAGCGCCTGGGGCTCGACTACGAGTTGGTCAAGAAGATCAACCCCGGCATCATCTACTGCCAGATCAAAGGGTTCGGGTCGGGCAGCCCGCATGAAAAAGGCCTCGCCTTCGACATGATAGCACAGGCCGCCGGCGGTCCGATCAGCGTCACCGGCGAGCCCGACCGCCCGCCGGTCAAGCCCGGCCTGTCGTTTGGCGACACCGGCACCGGCATGCTGATGGCGGCGACGATTTTGGGCGCATTGCACGAGCGCAACCGCACCGGCCAGGGCCGCCGGCTGCAATTGGCGATGCAGGACGCGATGATCCATTACATGCGCACCTGCTTTGCGACGATGGCGCGCACCGGCAAGCCGGCGCGGCGCAATGGCGCCAAATCGGGCGGCGGCAACAATGCGCCCTCGGGGCTCTATCCGGCCAAGGGCGGCGGCCTCAACGACTATGTCTACCTGACCACCAGCCGGGCCAACCCCGAGCACTGGTCGCGGCTGATGAAATTGATCGGACGCGAGGATTTGATCGAGGACCCGCGTTTTGCGACCGGCGACGTGCGCGTCAGACACGAAAAGGAATTGGACGCGATCATCGGCGAATGGACCCGCCAGCACGACAAGCGCGAGGCGATGGAAAAGCTGATCGCGGTCGGCGTGCCGTCGGGTGCGGTGTTCGACACGATGGAATTGCAGAACGAGCCGACCTTCGAGGAGCGCGGCCTGCTGCAGACCGTGCACCACCACAATGGCGACTACAAGATGGCGACCTGGCCGGTGCGGGTCGACGGCAAGACCGTGCGGCTCAAGGGGTCGCCGGCGCTCGGGGCGGACAGCGCCGAGGTCTTGCACAACTGGCTCGGCATCGGCGCCGCCGACATCGAGGGGTTGCGCAAAGAGGGCGTGCTCTGACGTTTCGAGAGGCGCCGCCCTCACGCATCGGCCGCGGTCGTGACGGGTTCCCCCTCTCCCGGAATCCGGGAGAGGGTGCCGACCCCCGGACTGCGATCGCGGGCGATGCGGGTGAAAGGGCTGTTGGGGCGTGGAGAATGATGCGGCTGCGGCTTTACGAGAATTACCGCTTTCTGCTGTACGCGCCGTTCTACGCGGCGCATGCGACCGGAGCCTATGGCGCCGAGGGGCTGGAGGTCGACCTGCTGCCGTCGCCCGGCGCCGGGCGGGCCGAAGCGGCGCTGATCGACGGCATGGCCGACGTGATGTGGGCCGGGCCGATGCGGGTCATCAAGCACCATGACGCCAATCCGAACTCGCCGCTCGTCTGCTTTGCCGAGATCGTGTGCCGCGACCCGTTTTCGCTTGTCGGCCGCGATCCCAATCCCGGGTTCAGCCTTGCCGATCTGGCGCGGATGCGGTTTGCCACGGTCAGCGAGGTGCCGACCCCATGGCTCTGCCTGCAGCAGGATTTGCGCGAGGCCGGTCTCGACCCCGACCGGCTCGACCGCATCGGCGACCGCAGCATGGCCGAGAACCTCGCGGCATTGCGTGCGGGCGCGCTCGACGCCGTGCAATTGTTCGAGCCCGTCGTTGAAGAGGCGCTGGCCAGTGGGCGCGGGCATCTGTGGCATGCCGCCAGCAGCCGCGGGCGCACCACCTACACGGCGTTTGTGACGACCCGCGACCGGCTGGCGCGTGACGCCAAGCCGCTGCTGGCGATGGTGCGCGCGATCCGTCGCACCCAAATTTGGCTGCACGCCAATCCGGCGTCGACGATCGCCGCGGCGATCGCATCCTATTTCCCGGCGCTCGGCCGCGATGTGCTGACCGGGGCGTTGGCCCGCTACCAGGCGCAGGGCGTGTGGGGCGGCGACCCGGTTCTGCCCGAGGCCGGTTTTGAGCGGTTGCGCCGCGGCCTGATGTCGAGCGGCTTCGTCACCCGCTGTGTCGCTTTTGCAGACTGTGTCGACAACAGCCTGGCGCGGCAGGCGATCAACCGCTGACGCAGTAAGCGAAATTAACCAAAACGCGCGCGGCAATTGTCAAAGTCTTCGGCAGCGCGCTTGCGTCGACCAATACGGTCGCGGGCCGGCGGAGACGGATGTCTCATTGCGACGCCTGCTTTGTAGATGCCACAGGAATGCAATAATTTCCAAGCGTGGCCTTTTAACCTCGCCGGCGTTTGCCATTTATTTCCAAATGCCCGCGCAGAGCGGCCTGGGGGAGCAGCGGAGGGAGAAGGGTCGATGGCGACGTTGGACGAGATCGGTCAGGAAAGGCAGCGGCTCGGCGATCGCCTGGCACGGCTGGATGCGGATCGGGCAAAGCTCTCCCAGCAATTGGAAGAGCTGGAAATAGCCGAGCGCGTGCTGTCGCGGTTCGGCATGCCGCAGCCCGCGGAACGGCGCCGGCGCGGCCGGCCGGCACGCGTTGTCTCTGCCCCGGCAGGCGAGCGGCGTACGCCGCGTGCAGCGGCCAAGGCGGCGAATGCGCCGTCATTGAGCGACGCCACCCTGCAGGCGGTCGGCGCGCATGGCGATGGTGCGACCGCCGCCGAGGTCATGACCTATCTGTCGCGCGAGCTTGGGATGTCGGTGCGGCCCAATCACCTCGGCATCGCGCTGCAGCGCCACCGGCGCGCGGGTCGTCTTGAAAACCGCGACCAGCGCTGGTTTCTGCCGCGCTCGGCGCCGGCAGCCACCCAATCGGCAATGGCGGGCTGATCTTCTTTTTCGTCCGGCGGCAATATTTTCGTCCGGCGCCAATAACGGTTCGCGCCGCCGGCCCACCTCGGTTTCGAAGCCGGCCTTCGATTACGGCGCACGGGCGTACAGGATATCCCTTTGTCCCCGGCCCGGACTGGCGCAAGCGCGTTCAGTCGCCGTCGCCGGTCAGCAGCGTGCGGCCATACGGCGCCATTGCCGCCGGCCGGCTGGCGGCGTGGTGCGTCAGGATTGTCATCACGTCCCGTCGGATCGCGCCCAATTCGTTGCTGTCGTAGACCCAGCGGGCGCCGTCCGCCTCGCACAGGCGATCGACCGCCCAGCCGACCTGGTGCTGCGCATAGACCATGTCGCGGCGGGCGCGCAATGCTTCGATTTCGGTAATCTTGCGGCCCGAGCTGACCGCCGCGGTGCTGGCCTCGCGACCGCTGTGTAGTAGCAATGTCGCCGCGTCGATCGCGGCGGCGGCCTCGCCGACCGCCATCTGCACGACTTCCGACTGGGCCACCCGCGACACCCCGCGCGACACCCGGCTTGCCAGCGCCGCGCAGGCGACGTCGAGGGCGCGGCGGCCGAGCGCGATGCAGACCGGCGGCAATGAATACGACACGAGAAACCCGCGCGGCGCGCGCAACACCGGATACTCCGGGTGCACCAGAGCCCCCGGCGGGGTCCCGGCAAAGAGGTCGGCAACCATCACCGAGCGGTGCTCGGGAACAAAGACATCGTGCACCGCCAGCGTCTTGCTGCCGGTGCCGGCAAGCCCCAGCGTCTGCCAGTCGTCGACGATCTCGATCTCGGCGACCGGCACCAGCAGATAGGCGATGTGCCGCGGGTCGCCGATCTCGCCGAGAAAGGCGCCGAGGATCGCCCACTCGGCGTGGTCGCAGCCGCTCGAAAACGGGAACGTGCCGCTGAGCCGCCAGCCGCCCGGCGCCCGCTTGGCGGCGGCGCGCGGCGCCAGCGACGACGCGGCCACGGCTTCCGGGTCGTCACCCCATACGTCGACCTGCGCCTGTTCGGGATATTGCGCGATGATCCACTGATGCTCGGCCAAGACCGCATAAACCCAGGCCGACGACGCGCAGCCATAGGTCAATTCCTCGACGATCCGCGAGAACAGGCTGAACCGGCCTTGCTGGCCGCCAAACCGCCGCGGCTGCAGGATGCGCAAGATGCCGGCGGCGCGATATTCCGCCACGGTCTGCGCGGGGAGCATTCGCGCCGCGGCGGCGGCCGGCGCGCGCTCGGCCAGTCGCGGGATCAACGCCCGCGCCCGCTCCAGCATCGCGCGCTCGTCGTCCGGCAACATGCCGTCATCGGCAAAAGAAGGAACTCGGCCGCGATCGGTCATTTGCACCCCCTCGATAGCTGCCGCGACCTTGCCACGACAGCGGGCCGCTGATCAAAGGCCTGGGCAAATCGGCGGCCTGGGCAAATCGGCGGCCGCGACCGGGTCAGCCCCGCGCAACAAAACGGCCGCTTGCGCCGTTGACTCTGACGCCGGCACTGACCGGCGCGGTCTTTGCGCTGCACGGTCAGATGCCGAACCTGAACGAGACCGGATGGCGATCCGGCGAAGCAGGAGGGTGGCCGTGGAATCCGGATTATTCGCCAGCGAACCGTTGTCTCCGGCAGCGCGCCGGGTCATCCTTGCCGGCTTTATCGGTTTCGCCGTCGATTTCTTCGACATCTATTTGCCGGTGCTGGTGCTGGCGCCGGTGATCGGCTATTTCGAGCCACAGGATCTAAGCTCGACGACGACGACGACGATCTACTACTTCACGATCGCCGCCACCTTGCTCGGCCGCCCCTGCGGCGCCGTCATCTTCGGCCATTGGGCCGATAAGATCGGCCGCCGGACGACCACGATGATCAGCATCGCCGGGTTTGGTGTTCTGACCGCGCTGATCGCCTTTTTGCCCGGCTATGCCGCGATTGGGATCTGGTCGCTGGTCCTGCTGATCGGAATCCGTTTTGTCGGCGGCGTGTTTATGGGCGGCGAGTATACGTCGAACAACACGCTGGCGCTCGAGATGGTGCCAAAGAACCGCCGCGGGTTTGTCGGCGGGCTGATCCAGGGCGCCTATCCGATCGGCTTTGCCCTTACGACCTTGGTGACGACGATCATGCTGAGCCTCACCACCAAGGAGCAATATTTCGCCTGGGGCTGGCGCATCCCGTTTCTGTTTGGCGGCTTTATCGCCTGCGCTTTTTTGCTGTATTACCGCCTGGTGCCGGAATCAGCCTTGTGGCAGGCGAGCGAAAAGAGTGCCGCGCCGCTCAAGGAAGTGACGTCCGGCTGGCATCTGCGCACCCTTGGCCAAATCTTTTTGATGATGAGCGGTTTCTGGCTGATCGGGCAGCCGTCGAACGTCCTGCCGAGGATCATGATCCACTATCTGCATGTGCCGAGCCGGATGACGTCGACTGCCTTTCTGATTTCCAGCATCGTGCTGTTCTTCGCGTTCCTCGGCTATGGGCTGTTGAGCCAGATGATCGGGCGGCGGCGCGCGATCCTCGTCGGCAGCACTGCGGCGCTCGTCGGCGGGACATTGCTTTATTACGCCACGATCGCTTATGGGCTGAGCGGCGGCGCACCGGTCGGCACCGCGGTCCTCGCCGGCGCCTTCAACGTGCTCGCGCTGGCGCCCTGGGGTGTTGCGACGGTCTACATCTGCGAGCGCTTTCCCACTCATGTGCGGGCGAGCGGCTACGGCATGGGTTACAGTCTTGCGGTGGTGATCCCGTCCTTCTCCGGGCTCTATCTGTTGTGGCTCGGGCATGTGATGCCCTATGTCCTGACGCCGATCGTGCTGGTCGTGATCGCCGCGGTGCTGATGATCGTCGGCGCCCTGCTCGGCCCTGAGCCGCGGCAGGCGGAGCTGCATCTGCCGGATCTCGGGCTTGGCCGCGCCGGGTCTCCGCCCGGCGCTGTGCCGCACTCGAGCTGAACGTCAGTAGAGCGCCGGCGCTTCTGCCGTGGCCCTAAGCGGCTTCGACAGACTGGCGAAATAGACGAGGCAGCTCAACAGCACGATCCAGAACGTCGTCGGCCAGTCGGTGACGTAGGCAAGCGCAATCCCGCTCCACGTTTCCGCGACGGCGAGAATGACCGCCAAGGCCACCCCGCGGCCGAGGCGCGCGGTCAGCCGCTGCGCCGCCGCCCCCGGCCCGACCATCAGCGCGAACACGAGCAGGACGCCGACCACCTGCGCGGCTTCGGCGACGGCGACGGCGACGACCGCCAAAAACAGCACCGAGACGAGCCGCAAGGACACCCCCTTGGCCTCGGCCAATTCCGGCTCCAAGGTCGCGAACAGCAACGGCCGGGAGATCACGGCGAGAGCGAAGAGGGTCAGCACGCCCAGTCCCAACAGGGTCCACAACGTGGCGAGGCTGACGCCCAAGAGGTTGCCGAACAGGATCGCGGTCGCCTCGGTGGCGCTCGTCGTATAGAGATACAGAAACAGCACCCCGAACCCCAGCGCCAGCGCCAGCACGACCCCGACCGCTACGTCGCGGTTGCGCAGCCGGTCGCCGAGCAGACCCATCGCGACCGCCGCCGCCAACGTAAACGCGAGCAGTCCCCACAGCGCGCCGACGCCGATCAGCAACGAGCCGGTGGCGCCGGCAAAGCCGACATGCGACAGCGCGTGGCCGGCAAACGCCAAATTGCGCAGCACCAGAAAAAACCCGACCGCGCCCGCCACCACCGCGACGACGCCGCCCGCCATAAAGGCGGTGCGCATGAAATCGTAGTCAAACATCGTGGCGATGCGCATCGGCCTCGACCGGCCCGTGGCCCGCCACCACGACAATCCGGTCCTTGATGCGCAGCACCTCGATCGGCATGCCGTAGAGGCGCGACAGAACCGCGTCGGTGACAACCTCGTCGACCGGGCCGATCGCGGCGCGGCCATTCCCCAAATATAACACCCGGTCCATGACCCCGAGCAATGGGTTCAGGTCGTGCGCGGTGAAGAGGACAGTGATCCCCGTCGATCGCTGGATGCGGCTGACAAGCGCGATCACCGCTTGCTGGTAATGCGGGTCGAGGCTGATCAGCGGTTCGTCGAGCAGCAACAGGCGAGGCTCGCCGAGCAGAGCCTGCGCCAGCACGAAACGCTGCAATTCGCCGCCGGAGAGCTGCGACAAACGGCGGCCGGCGAGCGCCCCGGCCTCGACCCGGTCGATCGCCCGCGCGACTTCTTCGCGGCCGCGGCGGCCGAGCAGCGGCATCCCCCAGCGCTCGCCCTGCCACGCGCTCGCGACAAAATCCCAGCCGCGGACAGCCAAATCCGCGACCGCAGCGCGCTGCTGCGGCAGATAGCCGGCCGCGCGGTTGCCGCGCCGGGGCGTCGCGCCAAATACCCGGACGGTGCCGGCGGTCGGCTGGATCAGGCCCAGCAGCGCGCGCAGCAGTGTCGTCTTGCCCGCGCCGTTTGGCCCAAAGACGCCAATGAGCTCGCCCGGACTGATCGTCGCTCCGACATCGGCGAGAACGACACGACCGCCGCGCGCCAAGCTCACCCGGTCGAGCTCGACTGCGTATCCCGCTAACGGGCGAGCGCGCGGTCGAGCGCATCGAGCTGCGAGCGCATCCACTCCTGGTAATCCTTTCCCTGGGGCTCGGTTTCGGTCACGCCGACGACCGGAATGCCGGCGTCGTGCGCTATCGCGCGCATCCGCCGGGTCAACTCGCCGCTGGTCTGGCTGTTGTAGATCAGCACCTTGACCGCCTTGGTGCGCAGGTCGTGCGCGAACGCGGCCATCTCGGCGGGGCTCGGCTCGGTGTCGTTCATGACCGCGAGCTGAAAGCGGCGGTTGCGCATGTCGAGACCCAGCGCGTCGGCCATGTAGCCGAACACCGGCTCGGTCGCGGTGACCGGCATTCCGGCGTATTTCCCCCTGACCTCGGCGATTTGGCCGGCGAGCGGCTTCATCGATTGCACGAACGCCGCGAGGCGGCTCCGGTAAGCAGCGCTGTGGCCGGGGTCGAGGGTGCTCAGCACGTCGGCGAGCGTCCCGCCAAGCGCGGAGACCGTGCGCGGGTCATACCAAAGGTGCGGGTTGTCGCCCGGTTTCTTGTGGACGAGCTTGGCGACGACGATGACCCGGCGCGACGCCGAGGGCGACGCTGACAACAGCCTGGCCGCCCACGCATCGTAGCCGGCGCCGTTGTAGACGACGACGGCCGCGTCGGCGAGCGCCCTCGCGGTCGACGGGCTGGCCTCGAATTCGTGCGGGTCCTGGTCCGGGTTGGCGAGAATGCTGGTGACCGCGACATCGGGGCCGCCGATCTGCCGGGCAATGTCGCCATAGAAATTCTCGGCGGCGACAATTCGGACCTGCGCGCGGGCTGCCGGCGCCGCGACGAGCAGGGCGATCAACGCCCCGGCAAGCCGATGACGCATTGCGCCGACACCCTCAGGCGGCGAGCGCGCCGCGGCACGCTCGCCCGGCCGCGGCATCGTCGACACCAGAACCCGTCCGGGATTTTTTCGGCGACCATGCGCAACCAGTCGCCCGATCATTCGACCCCCCGCCGCTCTCCGCAAACAAATGATATAACATACCCATACCAGCGCCGCCGGGCAGCGCAAAGGATCTCATTGCCGTTGCAGAGGGCGGCGGCGACAGGCGGTCACGCCATCCTGACACGCCCGGAGCACATCGAGCGGGGGGCAGCGCACAACAGCAAAAATGCCGCGGTCGAACTGCGCCAGAGCCGCGCGCGCGCCGTAGCCAATGCGGCTGGAAGCAGGCAAGATGCGCCCGGCGGGGATTATCCCGCGAATTGGGGGTGTAGGAAATGCTCAAAAAAGTTGGTTTGGCCGCCGGAGTGCTGGGATTGGCGGCCGGCATTGCGATGCAGGGGACGCCGGCGTGGGCCCAGTCGGGTGTGCGGATCGGGACCTTGAGCTGCAACGTCGCCGGCGGCTGGGGCTTTGTCTTCGGCTCGTCAAAAGCGCTCCACTGCACGCTGACGCCCGGACCGGGACACCCCGAGCATTATGCCGGCACGATCTCCAAATTCGGCGTCGACATCGGCTATACCAATGGCGGCGTGCTGGTTTGGGCGGTGTTCGCGCCGGGACCCAATATCGGACCAGGTGCGCTCGCCGGCAGCTATGTCGGCGCCACCGGCAGCGCAACGGTCGGGGTCGGGGCCGGCGCCAATGTGCTGATCGGCGGCTCCGGCCGCTCAATTTCGCTGCAACCGGTCAGCATCGAAGGCAATACCGGGCTGAACGTCGCGGCCGGCATCGGTGCGATCACGCTGCGGCCCGCTCGCTGAGCGATTGCAGGGCAGTTTCGGGCCGCGGTCCGAGCGCGGGGATTCTCTCCGATGCTCCCGCGGCCCGACGGCAAGCGGGCGCCGCCGGTTGGCTTGATCCTTGTGTCGGATCGTCGATCTGCTCTCCTCCGGTCAATGAGGCGGGTCTTTCCATTACTCGGTTAATGGTTTTGTCATAAGCCTGCCGTATTTTGGGCAAACTCACCGCCAGCACGGGAGACCGGCAGTCATGCCCTGACGGGGGCTCGGGGGGTAGCTTTGCGACAGCCGATGTTCCGGCTCCTCTACTACCTTTACGCCCGCCGGCTCGCCCGCACCGTGCGCCGCCGTCCGCGGCCGCGCCATATCGGCATCATTCTTGACGGCAATCGTCGCCACGGCCGCTCGCTCGGCATCGTCGATCCGCGTGCGGTCTACGACCTCGGCGCCGGCAAGCTCGACGAGGTCCTCGAATGGTGCGCCGAGCTCGACATCCCGGCCGTCACTCTCTGGGTGTTCTCGACCGAAAATTTTCGCCGGCCCGCCGCGGAGGTCTCGGGGATTCTGGCCTCGGTCGCGGCCAAGCTGACGGCGCTCGCCGAAGACCCCGCGATCCATCGGCGGCGGGTCCGGGTGCGGGCGATCGGCTGTCTCGCGATGCTGCCGGCGCCGGTGCTCGATGCGATCAAGGCGGCCGAGCGCGCCACCGCCGGCTATGACGGGCTCGAGCTCAACATCGCCGTCGCCTATGGCGGCCGCCAGGAGATCGCCGACGCGGTGCGCTCGCTGCTCGCCTCGATGGCAGAGGACCGGCTGAGCCTCGCCGAGGCGATCGACGAGATCACCCCGGAGAGTATCGCCCGCCATCTCTATACCGCCGGTCTGCCCGACCCCGATCTGATCATCCGCACCTCGGGTGAAATCCGCCTCTCCGGCTTTTTGCTGTGGCAGAGCGTCCACAGCGAGTTTCATTTCACCGACGTGTTGTGGCCGGCCTTCCGCAAGATCGATTTTCTGCGCGCCATCCGCTCCTACCAGGACCGCCAGCGCCGCTACGGCTGCTGACCGCCGCCGCGCGGTGCGGGCGGTTCCAGACGAGCCCCGACGGAAGCCCAGTTGCAATGACGCGCCGCGCCAACGGGCGCGCCGTGCTCTGTCTGATTGCCGTCGGTGGGGGTGATTGCTCGCCTCGGCCCAAGGGCCTGGCCGCTGCGGGGCGAGATCGCCGTAGCAGATGCTCGCACTGACGGCCGTGGCGGACGACGCCGACCGCGGTCATCCACCACGCCACCCCGCCGCTCAGCCGGCTCGCTCGAACCCTCGCACCCCAAAGACCCCGCACGCGCACCCTACGGTGGTTTCAGCGCGCGATCCCTTGTGCCCCGGCGGGCACGTCGTAAAAGGCGAGCGTCATCGACACGCTGGTGTAGTAGCCCATCAGGGTGATCACGTCGGTAATGCCGACATGGCCGAGTGCGGCGACCGCACGGTCATAGAGACCCTGCGCCGCCCAGCGCGACTGCGACAGGCACATCGCCATCTCATAGACCACCTGCTCGCGCTCGTCGTCGAACGAGGTCGGCAGGCCGGACAGCATCGCCTCGACCTTGTCGGCCGGCAGCCCGACTTCCTTGCCGCGCCGCTCATGGGCGTTGGTCGGATAGGCGGAATGCCATTTGCTGTTGATGATGACGACGGCGATTTCCCGTTCGCGCTCCGAGAGCGAATACCCGCCGGGGTGAAAATGGGCGCCGAGCGGCCCCGCCGCCTTCGCCAGTTTCGGGTTGTGCACCCAGATCTTGCTTGGGCCGCCGACCGCACCGCGAGTCTCGACCAACGAGCGGTAGCCTTCCTGCTGCGCGGAGGTCATCTGGTCATAAGGAATTTCGGCGTAGCGGCCAAAGGTCGGCGCGTCGGGCATTTTCGCGTTTCCTTCCTGGGATAGCTTGTATTCCTTAGCGGGCCAGGCCTTCGGCGCCGGCGGGCACGTCGTAGAAGGCGAGCGTCATCGAGACGCTGGTGTAGAAGCCCATCAGGCAGATCGCGTCGGTGACGCCCTCGTGGCCGAGCGCCGCGACCGCGCGGTCAAAGAGCCCCTTCGAGACCCAGCGCGAATTCGCGAGGCACGTCGCCATTTCGTAGATGACCTGCTCGCGCTTGTCGTCGAACGAGGTCGGCAGGCCCGAGAGCAGCGCCTCGACCTTGTCGGCCGGAAGCCCCGCCGCTTTGCCGGCGCGCTCGTGGGCGTTGGTCGGATAGGCGGAATGCCATTTGCTGTTGATGATGACGACCGCGATTTCGCGCTCGCGCTCGGAGAGCGAATAGCCGGTGCGGAAATAGGCCCCGAGCGGACCCATCACCTTCACCAAATTGGGGTTGTGGACGTAAATCTTGTTCGGGCCGGGGAGCCGGCCGCGCGTCTCGAGCAGCGAGCGATAGCCCTCCTGCTGCTCCGGCGTCATCTGGTCATAGGGGATTTCGGCATAGCGGCCAAAAGTCGGCGTCTCGGGCATTTCGGGTTTCCTTCCCCAAGGTGATTTCCGCCACATCCTGCAACAGCGCCGAGGCGCTGTCGACCCGCTGCGGTTGGCGAATGCGGCCGACCGCCGGCAGACTGACGTCGGCGTCCGCTATTCTCAATCGCCGGCGAGGGCGTCGAGCAGCGGGCGCAACACCGGGTCGGCCGGGCGCCAGCGTCCGACCGAGCTCCGATAGAGCGGCTGGCGCACCTGGACCGCGCTCGCGGTGTGGACCGGACGCTTGGTCTTGTAAAAGTCGAAGCAGGAATCGTCCCATTCGAGACCGCAATGGGCGAGGATGGCCCGCGCCTGCGGCTCGAAATCGGCGACCAGCTCCTCGTATTGCACTTCGAGCATGACCCCCGGCGGCAACACGCTGCGCCAATGCTCCATCAGCTTTTCATAGGCGCGGTAAAAGCGGCCGAGCTCGGCAAGATCGTAGGCATAGGGCTGGTTGCCGCCGAACAGCAGTGAAAAGCACGACAGGCAGGTGTCAACCGGGTCGCGGCGCAGGTGGACGAGGCGGGCATTGGGCAGCGCCAGATGGATCAGCCCGGCAAACCGGAAATTGGCCGGCATTTTGTCGGTGATGTGCCGCGCCGCGGGCGCCCGCGGGCTCACCGCCGCCAGGTAATGGGCGCCGACCCGCTGCAGCTCGGCGCCGCCGATATCGGGCGGGACCCCCTCGCCGCCGCCGAGTGCGGCCACCGCCAATTCGAATTCGCCGAGCTCGCCGGCGCCGTGCACCTGCGGATGGCTGGCGAGGATCTGCTCGACGAGGCTCGTGCCCGACCGCGGCATGCCGAAGATGAAGACCGGCACCGACGACGGATCGCCGGAACCCCGCCGCTCCTGCATGACGCCCGGATTGAACAACGCCCGGATCCGGTCGAAATACGCCATCACCGCCGCCTCGTCATAAGCGACCTGGCCCCGCTTCAGCGCGTTGCCCCGAAGGAGATGGCAGAATGCCCGCTCGTGGTCGCCGAGGTCGGCGTAGACCTTGCCGAGCGCGAAATGAAGATGAACCTGGTCGTCCTCGGGAAGCGTCGTCATGTCCCGCGCCAGCGCCTCGATCAGGGCGAGGTGCGGGTCGTCGGCGGTAAAGCGCCGGGTTTCGGCAAGCGAGCGGTAGAATTCCGCCCGGCGCGGTGCCAGCGCGATCGCGTGCTCGATTGCCTGCCGCGCCTCTTCGAGCCGGCCCAAGGTCCGCTGCACCGTGCCGCGGCCGTGCCACGCCGCCGGCAGGTCCGGGCTCAGCGCCAGCGCTTGCTGAAACCCGGCCAATGCCTCCTCATGGCGCCCCAGCAGCTGCAAGGCCACCGCGAGATTATTGTGGGCGTCGGCCGAGCCCGGCCTTAGCGCCAGCGCGTTGCGATAATGCTCGGCGGCTTCGTCGTAGCGGTGAAGCGTGCGCAGCGCCGCGCCGATGTTGTTTTCGGCCGCGATGTAGTCGGGTGCCAGGCTCAGCGCACGGCGGTAGTGGTCGACGGCGTCGGCGTGGCGTCCCAGCGCCTGCAGCGCCAGACCGAAATTGTTTTCGGCTTCGGCGTAATCGGGCTTGACCGCCAATGCCGCCGCATAATGGGGGAGAGCGGCTTCTTTCTGCCCGGTCAGGCGCAGCGCGATCCCGAGGGCGTTGTGCGCTTCAGCGAAATCAGGTTTTTGGTCAACGGCCTGGCGGAAAAGCTCGACCGCCTCCTCAACCGCGCCCCGGCGGACGCGGACCAGCCCGAGATTGAACCGCGCCTGGAGGTGGTCCGGGTCGGCTTGCAGCACCGCGCGGTAGAGCCTTTCGGCTTCGGCCAGCCGCCCGCGCCGCTGCAGCGCCAGCGCGTCGCGAAAATCGCGGGCGCGGGCGCCGGCAGTACGCAATCGGCTAAAAAGCGGCAGCGGCACGATCGGAAAAGCTGGTTACCAAAGCTGGCGACTATATCCGACCTGCCGCTCACTGTCCGTGCCGGTTTAGGTAGATCCGGCGACGGAGGGGGTGGCGGTGGGCTGGGGCGGCAGGCTGTTGGTGTCGGTGCGCGGCACGATGACCCATTTCGGGTCCCATTGGAGGTAGCCCGGCGAAATCGCGTGGTAGACGTTGGGCAGAAACCAGCTCCACGCCTGGGCGGCGCCGGGGTCGCCCTGGTCGACCATCATCGCGAGCCCGCCCATCGCATAGATCGGCCGCCCGTCATCGTTGAGGCCGCCGGCGAAATACTGGGCGAGATAGCCGTCGCCGCCATTGCCGGCCGGGTTCCAGCCGACCCCGGTCAGAAACGGCGCCGGGATCGCCGCCACTACCGCTGGCCAGGTCGCGTAGAACCCACCCGGGGGTGCGGTGCAGCCGCTGCTGGTGTTGGTGCAGTTGGCCTCGCTCGGGATTTCGTACATGCCGATCAATTCGGGGTAGCCCGAATTGTTGATCATCCCGGTCATGTATTTGCCGACGGTCTGGGCCTGCAACGGGCCGGCGGCAAAGCCGAGCTCGACGGTCCGCCCGATGCCGTAGAGCAGGTATTCGTGGTTCCACGGCGTGGTGAAGGCGCCGACCGAGGGCGCGAAGGTGCCGCCGCTGATGTTTCCGGTGACCGTCGCATCGGTTCCGTTGGGGTAGCCGGCGCTCTCCCAGTTGCCGAGAACAGGCATCCGGCCCGAGACCGGACCGCCATTGGAGGTGTAGTAGTTGCCGGTCTGCGCCCCCCAGTTTTTGATTGCGGTGCCGTCATAGGCGGTCCCGGTAATCCCAAAGCTGCCCTCCCAGCGCGCCAGGGCGTCGTTGGTCAGGTAGGTGAAATAGGCCTTTTCGGGGTCGCTGTCGGGGGCGGCAAACGCGGCCTCGGCGCGGTTGCGGATGCCCCAGCCGGCGCCGCGCAATTGGTCGTCGATGCCGCCATAGGCGCCGTCGGGCCCACGCCCGGCGGCGTCGCCGGTGTCGGCGCCATTGGCCCGGGCCGCGGTGAACCCGGCCCACAGATATATCTCGTTCAGATACCACGGGTCGCCGGTCAGGATGTATTGCGGGTAGAAGGCGGCCGGCTGGTGGGCCTCGTCGAACGACCACGGTCCGCCGCTGGCGATCTCGTTGACGGCGCCGACAAAATTGATGTTGTCGGCGGCAGTCGTGTAGGAATAGCCAAAGACCGCGGTGACCAGGGTTTTGCGGTCGGTGATCGACACGGCATGGCCGAGCCCGGTGCCGGAACCGGCGGGGTCGGCGCGCGACAGCCGCTTTGCCGGGTTGCCCTCGCGCAATTGGCCGGGAAAGGCCGGGGCGAGGTCGGCCATGCCGAGCGCCATCTGGCGCAGCCGCCAGTCGCCGGTGTACATCCACATGACCGACCATTGCGGGTAGGGTGCGATCTCCGGACGGCCGCCCGATGTGCCCATCCCGCTCTGCCACAGCCCGCCATCCCAGGCGCCGTCATAGATGTCGTGCGGCAGGCCGGTCCACAGCGCGTATTCCTGCTCGATCTGGCTCTCCGGCACGGTGATCGCGGTGTCGTAATTGGGGAAAAACCGGGTGCTTTCGAGATAGGCGAGATTGTTGTCGATATTGACTTCCGGGTTGGGCGTGCCGCCGAGCCAGAACCGTTGGGTCCAGGCCGTCATGGTCCAATGCTGCTTGGGATGGGTCGCCTGAGTCCCGGACAGGTCGGCGCTGTAGACCGTGCTCGGACTGGTCTGCCCGGTCGAGATCGACAGCTTGTAGGCGATGTCTTCCACCGCGGTCGTCAGCATGTTCTCGCCGACCACGCGGACCGTGACTTGATTTGTCGCCGGCCAGAACGTCGCATAGAAGCGCGGCCGCAACGGATGGTAGCCGTCGCCAAAGCCGATGTCGTACTTGGCCGCGGCGCTGTCGTCGCCGAGCATGATCGTCTGCGCCGCCGGACCCGAGGTCCACAGCTTATAGTCACCGTTCGCCAGCATTGTGCGCGCCGACACTGTCTGCGCCGTGGCGCCGGTGCCGGCACCGGTTACGCTCAGCACCGCGTCGAAATTGTAATTCGAGCCCAGCATCTGCGCCTGTGTGAGCGGCGTGTTGTTGGGCGCCGTCTGGTTTTGAAAGGTCAGGGTCAGCGAGCCGCCGGCCGGGATCGACGGGATCACGACCGCAATCACCGCATATTCGACCGAGCCGTCGGAATAGCGGTTTTTGACGTCGGCCTGGGTCGTGACGGCGCTGCCGTTGATCAGGACCTGCGGCGCGTTGGCGACCGCACCGTCGACAAACGGCCGGCCAAACTGGAGCGGGTAGCTCGATGCGCTGGTCCCGCTGACATTGGCGATCGTCATCGTGTTGCCCGGCGCCTGGCCCGAGGACGCCAAAGGCGCCAGGCAGCTCGCCGCTTGGGCGCCCGACCCGATCCCGGCGCAGGTCCAGGACCAGGGACCGCTGCCCGACACGCTCGAGGCGGTGCCGGCCGAGCACAGATTGCTCGACGGGGCCGAGACGACGCCGACAGCGTTGGCGCTGCCGCACGAGCCGTTGGCCACCAGCTGGGCCGAGCACAGCGCGGTGGCGCCGCCATTGGCGCCGGTGCAGTCCCAGGACCAGGGGCCGCTGCCCGAGACGCCGGAGGCGGTGCCGGCCGAGCACAGATTGCTCGATGGAGTCGAGGCGACATCGGCGCCGTTGGCGCTGCCGCAGGAGCCGTTGACGGCGGTGCTCTGGAGCTGGGCCGAGCACAGGGCGGTGACGCCGCCATTGGCGCCGGCGCATTCCCAGGACCAGGGGCCGCTGCCCGAGACACCGGAGGCGCTGCCGGCCGAGCACAGATTGCTCGACGGAGCCGAGGCGACATCGGTGCCGTTGGCGCTGCCGCAGGAGCCGTTGACGGCGGCGCTCTTGACCGGAGCCGAGCATTGCGCGGTCGTGCCGCGGTTGGAACCGGTGCAGTCCCAGGTCCACGGGCCGGTGCCCGAGATCCTCGACGCCGTGCCGGCCGAGCATAAATTGCTGGTGGGCTTTGACGTGACCGCCACGTCGTCGGCTTTGCCGCAGGCGCCGTTCACCGGTCGACGTTGTGCTTCGGCGATTGTGCTGCCGCCGATAAGCACGCCGAAGCCGGTCGGCGAGTATGCCGGCAGCATCGCGACCGCGACAAAAAGTACAGCAAAAACATAACGCATCATTGCCCAGGCTCCCTGTTGTTGAGCGCAGCATTCCGTTCGGCAGGCCGATCGGTGCATCTCCGCCGCGCGCTTTCTGATCGGTGAATGTTGTGTTACGAGAGGCCAGCGGACACCGATTACTGATCGAGAGAGAATCAGAGTGCCCGCTCTCCAGAGCGTGGTCTTGGGCCTAGAAGATCATGATTGGGAAGCTGATGGTTGATTATCGTTGGGCGCCGTATAGCGTGGCGTTCTTTGAGACGCGTGTGTCAAAGTTGTGGCGCACCCGTCAAAATTGCGTCTGCGTGGAACGATCCGCAGTTTCGCGATGTTCGCGCGTTCCGTCCTTTGGGTATTCGCCCCTGCCGACCCGACCTGAGCCAGAGCGAGCCCCGGCGCGGCATCGCTCAGACTGCTGCGGCCGGCGAGCCGACAGCCGCGGCGACAAGCGATTTGGCCTCGATTCGCGTGCGCCGACATGTTTATTATCGACGGGTCGCGCGCGCCCGCCGAGGTGCTGCGGCACTTCGTGAAACCAGGTCCGGAGAAGAGCATCCGTTATGGCCGTGCCCGGAAGACAGGGACTTTACGATCCGCGCAACGAGCATGATGCATGCGGCGTCGGTTTTGTCGCCAACATCAAAGGACGAAAATCGCACGACATCATCGAGCGCGGCTTGCAGATCCTGGTCAACCTCGATCATCGCGGCGCGGTTGGGGCCGACCCGCTGGTCGGCGACGGCGCCGGCTGCCTGATCCAGATGCCGGACGCGCTGCTGCGCGACTGGGCCGAGCACCACGGGCTGGTCCTGCCGGAACCCGGCCGCTATGCCGTCGCGATGTGCTTTCTGCCGCGCGATCAGAAGGCGCGGGATTTTGCCGTAAGCCATTTCGAGCATTTTATCCGGGCGGAGGGGCAATCCCTGATCGGCTGGCGCGACGTGCCGACCGACACGACCGGGCTTGGCGAGCGCGTCGTCGAGACCATGCCGACAATCCGCCAGGCAGTCGTCGGCGCCGATCCGGCTCTCGCCGATCAGGACGCTTTCGAGCGCAAGATCCTGACCATCCGCAAGCAGGCGCTGAACAGCGTCGCGGCACTCGGCGTGCAGCACGGCCTGCCGGGTTTGCCCGAGCTTTACATGCCGTCCTTCTCGACGCGGACCATTGTCTACAAAGGGCTTTTATTGGCGCCGCAGGTCGGCAGCTTTTATGCGGATCTGCGCAATCCGCTGACGGTGTCGGCATTGGCGCTGGTCCATCAGCGGTTTTCAACCAACACCTTCCCGTCGTGGCGGCTCGCCCATCCCTACCGTTTTTTGTGCCACAACGGCGAGATCAACACGGTGCGCGGCAACGTCAACTGGATGCATGCCCGGCGCCAGGCGATGACCTCGGAACTGCTCGGCGCCGACCTTGCCAAGATGGTGCCGCTGATCGGGCCCAACCAATCGGACACTGCCTGCATCGACAATGCGCTCGAGCTGCTGGTCATCGGCGGCGGCTATTCGCTGGCGCATGCGATGATGATGCTGATCCCCGAGGCCTGGGCCGGCGACCCGCTGATGGACCCGCAACGGCGCGCCTTTTACGAATACCACGCAGCCTTGATGGAGCCGTGGGACGGCCCGGCGGCGATCGCCTTTACCGACGGCCGCCAGATCGGCGCCACCCTCGACCGCAACGGGTTGCGGCCGGCGCGGTATGTCATCACTGATGAC
Source organism: uncultured Alphaproteobacteria bacterium (assembly GCA_963712825.1). Taxonomy (GTDB): domain Bacteria; phylum Pseudomonadota; class Alphaproteobacteria; order ATCC43930; family CGMCC-115725; genus AP-15. The sequence goes on along the minus strand of CAVQJP010000012.1, from coordinate 67,448 downwards.
GACCATCTGATCATGGCGTCGGAAGCCGGGGTGTTGCCGGTGCCGGAGGAGCGCATCCGCCGCAAATGGCGGCTGCAGCCGGGCCGGATGCTGCTGATCGATTTCGAAGAAGGCCGCATCATCGACGACGACGAGATCAAGCGCCAACTCGCCGCCGAGCACCCCTATGAGGCGTGGCTGCAGGAGACCCAGTTCAAGCTCGAGGAATTGCCGGATTTGGCGGCGGACACGCCGGGACGGGATTATGGGGGCGGGGCGGCGCGGCCCAACGACCCGAGCGCGCATCTCAATCTACAGCAAGCCTTTGGCTACACCCAGGAAGACGTCCAGTTCTTTCTCGAGCCGATGGCGCGCGACGCCGACGACCCGATCGGCTCGATGGGCACCGACACCCCGATCGCGGCGCTCTCGACCAAGCCCAAGCTGCTCTACAATTATTTCAAGCAGAATTTCGCGCAGGTCACCAACCCGCCGATCGACCCGATCCGCGAGGAGCTGGTGATGTCGCTGGTCTCGATGATCGGGCCGCGGCCGAACCTCCTGGGACACGAGGCCGGGACGCACCACCGGCTCGAAGTGGCGCAGCCGATCCTGACCGACGGCGATTTGGAAAAGATTCACGCGATCGAGACCCTGGTGCCGGCCTTCCGCACCGACACGCTCGACGCCACCTGGCCGGCCTCGCAGGGTGCGGACGGCATGATGCCGGCGCTCCAACGGCTGTGCCGCGAGGCGACCGCGGCGGTCGAGGCCGGGCACAACATCCTGATCCTGTCGGACCGCGCGACCGCGGCCGAGCGCGCGCCGATCCCGGCCTTGCTCGCGACCTCCGCGGTCCATCACCACCTGATCCGGCAAGGGCTGCGCACCTTGACCGGGATCGTCGTCGAGACCGGCGAGGCGCGCGAGGTCCACCATTTCTGCGCGCTTGCGGGCTATGGCGCCGAGGCGGTCAACCCCTATCTCGCCTTTGCCACGCTCGACCGCATCCGGATTGAGAACGAGCTGCCGCTCAGCGCCGCGGCGGTGCAGAAGAATTATCTGAAGGCGGTCGGCAAAGGCATTCTGAAGGTCATGTCCAAGATGGGCATCTCGACCTATCAGTCCTATTGCGGCGCGCAGATTTTCGACGCGGTCGGACTCGCGAGCGGCTTTGTCGACAAATACTTCACCGGCACCGCGACGACGATCGAGGGCGTGGGCTTGGGCGAGGTCGCCCGCGAGGCGGTCGAGCGCCATCGCCACGCCTATGGCGACAACCCGATCTATCATGAAATGCTCGATGTCGGCGGCGACTACGCGTTCCGCCTGCGCGGCGAGGACCACGCCTGGACGCCGCAATCGGTCGCCCGGTTGCAGCACGCCGCCCGCGGCAACTCGGCCGAGGACTACCGCGCCTTTGCCGCGTCGATCAACGACCAGAGCGAGCGCCTGCTGACAATCCGCGGGCTGATGAACTTGCGCGAGGCGGCAGCGCCGGTGCCGCTCGACGAGGTCGAGCCGGCGAGCGAGATCGTCAAGCGGTTTGCGACCGGGGCGATGAGCTTTGGCTCGATCAGCCGCGAGGCGCACACGACCCTGGCGATCGCGATGAACCGGATCGGCGGCAAGTCCAACACCGGCGAGGGCGGCGAGGAGGCGAGCCGGTTCGCGCCGCTCGAAAACGGCGACTCGATGCGCTCGGCGATCAAGCAGGTCGCCTCCGGCCGGTTTGGCGTCACGACCGAATACCTGGTCAACGCCGACGATCTGCAGATCAAGATGGCGCAGGGCGCAAAACCCGGCGAGGGCGGGCAGCTGCCGGGCCGCAAGGTCGACAAGAACATCGCGCGGGTGCGCTATTCGACGCCCGGGGTCGGGCTGATCTCGCCGCCGCCGCACCACGACATCTATTCGATCGAGGATCTGGCGCAATTGATCCACGATCTGAAAAACGCCAACCCCAGGGCGCGGATCTCGGTCAAGCTGGTCTCCGAGGTCGGGGTCGGCACCGTCGCCGCCGGCGTTGCAAAGGCGCGGGCCGATCATGTCACGATCGCCGGGTTTGAAGGCGGCACCGGCGCCAGCCCGCTGACCTCGCTGACCCATGCCGGCTCGCCGTGGGAGATCGGCCTCGCCGAGACCCAGCAGACCCTGGTGCTGAACGGGTTGCGGGGCCGCATCGCGGTGCAGGTCGACGGCGGGCTGCGCACCGGCCGCGACGTCGTCATAGGTGCCTTGCTCGGCGCTGACGAGTTCGGTTTTGCGACTGCACCCCTGATCGCCGCCGGCTGCATCATGATGCGCAAATGCCATCTGAACACCTGCCCGGTCGGCATCGCCACGCAGGACCCGGTGTTGCGCGCCCGCTTTACCGGCCAGCCCGAGCACGTCATCAACTATTTCTTTTTTGTCGCCGAGGAAGTGCGCGAATTGATGGCGCGCCTCGGCTTTCGCCGGTTCGACGACATGATCGGCCGGGTCGACCGGCTCGACATGGTTCGCGCGGTCGAGCACTGGAAGGCGAGGGGCGTTGACCTCTCGCGATTGCTGCACCCGGTGGCGCCGCAGCCCGGAGCGGCGGTGTACAATTGCGAGCGCCAGGACCACCGCCTCGACAAGGCGCTCGACAACGAGCTGATCGCGGCGTCGCAACCGGCGCTCGACAGTCGCGAGCCAGTGCGCATCGAGCGCGACATCCGCAACGTCCACCGCACCGTGGGCGCCATGCTGTCGGGCGAGGTGGCGCGGCGCTATGGTCATGGCGGTTTGCCGCAGGACACGATCTGGGCCAGCTTTCACGGCAATGCCGGGCAGAGCTTTGGCGCGTTTCTGGCGCGCGGCGTCACCCTCGAGCTCTATGGCGATGCCAACGACTATGTCGGCAAGGGTCTGTCGGGCGGCCGGCTGATCGTGCGCCAGCCGCCTGACGCGACGCGCGAGCCGACCGAAAACATCATCATCGGCAACACCGTGCTCTATGGTGCGATCGCCGGTGAAGCCTATTTCGAGGGTGTCGCCGGCGAGCGGTTTGCGGTGCGCAACTCGGGTGCGGTCGCGGTGGTCGAGGGCACCGGCGACCATGGCTGCGAATACATGACCGGCGGGGTCGTCGTCGTGCTCGGCGACACCGGGCGCAACTTTGCCGCCGGCATGTCGGGCGGGGTCGCCTATGTGTGGGACCCGAAGGCCCGTTTTCGCGATCTGTGCAACCCCGCCGGCGTCGACCTTGAGCCGATTGCCGCCCCCGACCCGGACGAGGCCGACGATCCCGACCGGCCGCATCAGCGCTCGCCCTCTGTCGACGACGCCGGGATGGGCGACCTGTTGCGCTTTGACGCCGCGCGGCTGCGCATCGTGTTGGAGCGCCATCATCTGCTGACCGGCAGTGCCAGGGCGCGGCTTTTGCTCGAAGACTGGGAGAACGCGCGCGCCGCCTTTGTCAAAGTCATGCCCAAGGACTACCGCCGCGCTCTGCTCGAGCTGCGCAGCGAGCAGGAAGCCGCGCGCATGGCTGCCGCCGAATAAGCGGCGCGGCACCCTACGGCCTGGGTGCTTCGGCCGTTGCCGCGCCTGTAGCGCCCGACGCCCCGTCCAGATCCTGATGACCGGATTTCGGTCTACGCTGGGGGCATATTCACAGCCCCAGGCACGGCCGTCATGCCGACGAGCCGCCGTCACGGGCGCCCGGCGTCCGTTCTGATGAGCCTGTTTGCTTGCTCTTAAGGTTTGCGATATTGTAGCTGCACCGGAATGCGCGCGGAATGACGGGAGCTGAAACCAGATCTGGCCGACTATTTCCGTGCGGCGCTGATCCTCAGCCGCAAGGACTGAACAGCTTGCCGGCGATCCGTTCACGCCATGGTTGGCGACCGCGGCCCGTATTCAATCGGGTTGCGATCCTCGCGTTTTACCGTTAAAGAATCACGGGTGGAGCGAGAAGCGCACAGGGAGGGTTACACCATGAAGCATCTCTTGATTGGCGCGGCGGTGGTTGCCGCGCTGGGGCTCTGCGCGCCGGTTTGGGCGCAGCCGGCTCCGTCAACGTCGTCGCCGGGCGCAAGCACGCCCGCCCCGGCACCGCCGGCGCCTACGTCGGCGATGCCAAGCCAGATGAACCGGATGCCTGCGGGAGGAAGAGCGACGTCCAACCGGGGCACGGGCTCGGTGACGCGCGCCCACCACCGACGCCACGCGGTGCACGCGGCGAGGAGCCCATCCGCCGGGGGCGCCGCCGACCAGCTGAACCGCCAAGAGCTCGGCCAGCTCCAGACGAGCAATCCAACCACGACGAACCGCATGTCCGTCGGCGGTAAGGCGACCTCGGGGACGTCAAATCAATAGAGCGCCGCGCTAACCCGAGCATCGCCGGCTCGCCGCATTGAATGCGTCGCCGGCGATCCTGCGCTCTGCCCACTCGCGGCGGTGCAGCCGCTCGACAAGCCGAAGGCGGCCGAACCGCGACTTCCGGGGTTTCTGACATGGTTTTCGACCAAGTCGAACCCCCTCGCTCGTCCCCGGAACGCCCGCCCCTGCGGACGGCCTTTCGCAGGCGCGCGTAGCGCTTGGCGGCGCCTCGCCGACCCTTCTCAACCCTCTCCCCCCAGCCGGCATTCGGGGTGCCGAGCCTGGGCGCTCTGGACATGGACCTGCTGTGACAGCCAAACTCGTGCAGCACAGGAGGAGTTGCCGCGATGACGATCATCGATTCCCAGGTTCACGTGTATGAGGCGAACTCGCCGAAGCGGCCCTGGCACAGTGTGCCGAACTGGCCCGATCACGTCACCGGCGACGAGATGGTGGCGGCGATGAACAAAGTCGGCGTCGACGGCGCGATCTTCATCTCCGCCTTTTCGATGTACCAATACGACGCCAGCTATGCGGTGGAAGTGCAAAAGGCGCATCCGGATCGGTTCGCGCTTGTCAAGCCTGTCAACCCCGACGATCCGGCGGTTGCCGATGTCATCGCCGACTGGAAAAAGACGCCGGGCGCGGTCGGCATCCGCATCATGCTGACAAAGGAGGCAAACCGCGCACCGGACGACCCCGGCCTCGACCGGATTGCCCGCGCGGCCGCCCGCCACGATTTTCCCGTCAACGTCCTGTTCTGGGGCAATGTGGACGCGGGCGCGGCCCTCATCGACCGCCACCCCGACACGCGTTTTATCATCGACCATCTCGGCATCATGCAGCCGCGGGTCCCGCCGGCGCCGCCGCAGCCCTGGGCCGACCTCCCGAAGGTGCTGGAGCTGGCCAAGCGCCCCAACGCGGTGATCAAGGTCAGCGGCGCCTGCACGCTGTCGCGGGAGCCGTATCCGTTCCCCGACATCTGGGACCCGCTTGCCCGCGTCTTCGATGCCTGGGGTTTCGACCGCTGCCTGTGGGGCACGGACTGGACGCGCGCCTTCGCCGTCGTCAATTACGAACAGGCCGTCGAGCCATTCCTCAAGACCGACCGCCTGAGCGACACGGAACGGGCAATGCTGATGAGCGGCGCCTGCGCCAAGGCCTATGGCTGGTCGCCAAAGAAAGCTTAGCGATCCACAGGGCGCGCGGATGAGCGCAGCATAATCCGCCATCCGCCGCAGCGGCCCTCGTTTCGGCGGGCTACGCCGCGCCAACCCGCCCTATGTTTGCTACCGAACAGAGAGCTCGGCTGGCGAGCATACGGCGGGGGTGAATCGACCTTCGACCTGGTCGCCGTCGTCAAGCAGATCGTCATTGCCCAGGCGCAATTCCGGTCGATGACCGAGCAGCGGGCTGACGCCGGCACCAGCACCACCGGGTTCATGGCGGGAGAAATCTCAGTCCCGGACGATTTCGATCGGATGGGGAACGCCAAAATCCAACGGCTTTTCGGCCGCTCTTCTTGAACCTGCTGTTGGAAGCCAATTGCTGCGGCCGGCCAGCCGGAGCGGTTGCCGGTCGTCAGCCGCAGGATGATCGAGGACCCTCGAAACCGACTCCTGTTCGGCGCGGCAAGCCTCTGGGAAGGGCCGATTAAATCTGGCATTGGCCGAAGCGATTTTCGCGTCGATGCGCGGCTGCTGCGCCGCGGGCTGTTGGACAACGGTTATGAGGAGTTGGCGATCACCGGCGAGCATGCCGTCGCGGTTCAATCTGCCGCCGATCCATGAGGACCCTTTCCACCGCATTCTGGTTGCCCAGTCGGCCGTCTCGATCATTCTGCTGCCTACCGCCGACCCGATTGTCGCGCAGTACCCCGGACCCGTCCGCAGGGTGTGGGCTTCGGCGGACGCTGGGCAGCGGCCGAAATGAAGAGGCGGCGGTTCGCGTCGGATCTCCGGCCCCGCAGCTATCGTCGCGATCAGTGCGTCGGGACTCCCCGCTGACACGAACCAAGGCGCCGGCCAGCCCAAAAAACCCGCACCGGCACTCGAATTTGTGACAGAGTTCGAGCCGGCCGCGGTTACGCGAGGCGACGCCGGAGACGGAGGAACGCAATGCAATTGATGTATTTCACCGAGCAGCCGATGTCGGCCTACCCGGCCCAAACGGGCCTCGATTTCGGGGCGACGGCGCTGATGTTCTCCAACAAGTACTTCGATCCGGTGGCCGGCAGCCGGCTCTATAACGAATACCTCGAGCAGTACATCTATGCCGAGGAGATGGGCATCGAAGGCTTTATGCTGAACGAGCACCACAACGCTCCGTTCTGCATGCAGGCCAAGTGCAACGTCTTCGCCGCAATCCTCGCTGCGGTCACCAAAAAGGCGAAGATCGTGCTGCTCGGCAACCCGTTGCCGTTGGCCGAGAACCCGGTGCGGCTCGCCGAAGAGCTCTCGATGATCGACATGATTTCGCGGGGCCGGCTGGTCTCGGGGTTTGTCCGCGGCGGCGGCCAGGAGCAGCTCGCCGCCGGGGTCAGCCCGGCCTACAACCGCGAGCGCTTTCAGGAGGCGCACGATCTGATCGTCGCGGCGTGGACGCGGCAGGGGCCGTTCCGCTGGGAGGGCACGCATTACCAGCACCGCGTCGTCAACCCGTGGGCGGTGCCGCTGCAAAAGCCGCATCCGCGGGTGTGGATCCCGGGCGTCATCAGCAAGGAGACGATCCTGTGGGCGGCCGGGCGCGGCTATCCCTACATCGCGCTCAACACCCCGGTCGACCGAACCAAGCAGATCTGGCAGATCTACGACAATGCCGCGGCCGAGGCGGGCTTTGCCCCCGGTCCCGATTACCACGGGCTCCTAAAGCAAATTCACGTCGCCGAGACCGAGGAGAAGGCGATCCAGAACGCGCGCCAGTTCATGTGGATGCAGGGCGAGTTCACCGGCTTGGCGCATCCGGTGTGGAGCACGCCATCCGGGTACAGCAGCCCCGACAACCGCCGCGCCTTTGTCGAGTTCGCCACCGGACGGTCGAAAAACCCCCGCTATCGCCCGCCGCTCGAAAGGCAGCTCGAAGAATTGATGATCATCGCCGGCACGCCAAAGCAGGTGATTGCCAAGCTGCGCATCCTGCTCGAAGAGACGCGGCCCGGCATTCTCGCCTTCTGGGGCAATGACGGCACCGTCACGCACCAGGACGCCAAGACCTGCATCCGCCTGCTCGGGCAGGAGGTGTTCCCGGCGGTGCGCGAGATGGCCAAGGAATTCGACCTCAAGAGCCCGTTCGAAACCAACCAGCCGGTCAGCGTCGACTACATGCCGGGTCGGCGTCAGCCGCTGCGCGCCGCCGCCGAATAGCGCCGGCAGGGGGAGGACAGGCGCCGCCGGCAAGATGTATCGCGCATTTCTCCAGCGCCGCCGCGTCGGTCGGTCGGGAAAGCAAGAAAATCGCTCAGTTCGGAGAGATCAGCATAATGCTGGGGAAATAGGTGCGATAGCGGCGGGCGTCGCGAGTGATCAGCGTCGCATCGGATATCACGGCATGGGCGCCGATGAAGAAATCAGGCAATACCCCCGTCCTAACCCCGCCGGCGGACCGGTAGCGTTGGAAAACCTTTCCGGCGAGGAACAACGCGGCGCGCGGCATCGCGGTGCTGGCTAGCCCTGTGTCGCGGAGCATCGCATCGACCTCCTCTATTCGCGCGTAGCGAACCGAAAGCTCGGCATAGACAATGTCGTTTATCGCGAGCTCGTCATCGACCGCCGCCCGAGCCAACTCCTGTTGCGACCATTCGGCCCAAAGCGGATCGTCGGTGACGAGATCCAGCAGAACGTTCGTGTCGACAAGGATCAATCATCCTCCTCGCCGCGCGTCAGCGCCATGATCTCGTCGGTCGTCATGCCGGGTTTCGCGCTGCCACGCAAACGGGCAAACCGGTTTTCCGGTATCGCTTGGTGCGGTTTCAGGATGACACGCCCGTCTTCCGCTAGTTCAAAATCGACATCCGACCCGGGCTGGAGACCGAGGTGCTCACGCAACCGCTTTGGGATCGTGACCTGGCCCTTCACCGTCATTTTTGGCATCTTCGCCCCAGTAATACCGTGTTCACAGAATGTAATACATAGCTCGAAAATGCCGGTTGTGCCAGGATGGCGAGGGTAGTATGGCGTTGTAGGGAGCAATGATGTGCTCGTAGAGATCGGCCATTTCGCGCTCGTGCTGGCGCTGCTCGTCGCGGCGGTGCAGGGCACGGTGCCGCTCGTCGGGGCGGCGGCGAAGAGCCGGGCGTTGATGGACACAGCACGGCCGACGGCGCTGTTGCAGCTCGGCCTGGTGGCGTTCGCCTTTGCGATCTTTATCCATGCCCACATCGTCTCCGACTTCTCGGTGCTCAACGTCTTCGAGAATTCGAGCGTCGAAAAGCCGATGCTCTACAAGGTCACCGGGGCCTGGGGTAGCCACGAAGGCTCGATGATGCTGTGGGTCTTCATGCTGGCCTTGTTCGGCGGCCTTGTCGCGTTTTTCGGCCGCACCCTGCCGCGGAGCCTGCGCGCCCGCACCCTCTCGATCCAGGGCCTCCTCGGCTTTGGCACATTGCTGTTTATCGTCGCCACCTCGAACCCGTTCGCGCGGCTGTTCCCGGTGCCGGGCGACGGCCGCGACCTCAACCCGCTCCTGCAGGACCCGGGTCTCGCCTTTCACCCGCCGTTTTTGTATTTCGGCTATGTCGGGTTCTCGATCTGCTATTCCTTTGCAATCGCGGCGTTGATCGAGGGCAGGGTCGACGCGGTCTGGGCGCGCTGGGTGCGGCCCTGGGCATTGACCGCGTGGTGCGGACTGACGATCGGCGTCGCGATGGGCAGTTGGTGGGCTTACTATGTGCTCGGCTGGGGCGGCTGGTGGGCCTGGGACCCGGTCGAGAACGCCTCCTTCATGCCCTGGCTGCTCGGCACGGCACTGCTGCATTCCGCGGCCGTTGTCGAAAAGCGCGAAACCTTGCAGCGCTGGACCGTGCTGCTCGCGATCATGACCTTCGGCATGAGCCTGATCGGCACCTTCCTAGTGCGCTCGGGCGTCTTGACCTCGGTTCACTCGTTTGCGCTCGACCCGACCCGCGGCGTGTTTATCCTCATTCTGATCGGGGTCGTGATCGGCGGCGGGCTTATCCTTTATGCGTGGCGCGCGCCGGGTCTCGCCGCCGGCAATTCGTTCGCGCCGGTCAGCCGCGAAGGCGCCCTCGTTTTCAACAACCTTTTGCTCGCGGCTGGCATGGCGACGGTGTTTCTCGGCACCTTCTATCCGCTCTTCGCCGAGGTGTGGAGCGGCACCAAGCTCTCGGTCGGGCCGCAATATTTTGACACGACCTTTGTCCCGATCGTCGTCCCCGGTCTCGTCGCGATGGCGATCGGGCCGATGCTGGCCTGGCGCCGCGGCAACCTCAAATCAGCGATGCGCCGGCTGCTGCCGGCGCTGATCGGCGCGCTGCTGGCGCCGCTGGTCGTGTTCTGCTTCAGCCCCGGAGCCTCCCCCGCCGCCCTCTTCGGCGTGGCGCTCGCGGTGTGGGCGACGCTCGGAGTGGTGGCCGACCTCGCCGACCGCGCCGGCGTCGCGAAATCGCCCCCCGCCACTGTGCTGCGGCGGCTGCGTCACCTGCCGCGAGGTACCTGGGGCTACGCGATCGCCCATTTCGGGGTCGGGGTGCTGATCGCCGGCATCACCGTGTCGACCGCCTGGCGCAGCGAGCGGATCGAGACCGTGCATCCGGGCGACAATCTGCAGATCGCCGGCCGTACGTTGCATTTTGTCGGGGTCACCGAAGGCAGCGTCGAGAATTACGATGTCCAGCGCGCCGAGATCGTCGTCGACCGGCCGGGCGGCCCGCAGTTCACCGTCTACCCCGAACGCCGGTTTTATCCGATCGCCGGCAGCTCGACGACCAACACCTCGATAACCACCAACGGCTTTGGCGACCTTTACCTGGCGCTCGGCGAGGGCGACGGCAAAGGCGGCTGGGTGCTGCGCGCCTATTACAACCCACTCGTGCCGTGGGTCTGGTTCGGCGCGCTTCTCGCAGCACTGGGCGGCATGGTTTCGCTCAGCGATCGGCGGTCGCGGGTCCGAGCGCCGGCACCGCGTGCCTTGCCGGGGACCGCGGCGCGGCCGGCAGATCCCGGATGATCCGGCGGCTGATCCTCGTGGCGGCGCTGCTGAGCGCGGTCGCCGTGCCTACTGCCTGGGGGGTCGAGCCGTCCGAGCGCCTGGTTGACCCGGTGCTCGAGGCGCGCGCCCGCGCGATCAGCGAGGAATTGCGCTGCCTCGTCTGCCAGAACGAGTTGATCGACGAGTCGAGCGCGCCGCTCGCCCACGATTTGCGGGTGCTGGTGCGCAAGCGGCTGGTGGCCGGCGACACCGACCGGCAGGTGCTGAACTACATTGTCGCGCGCTATGGCGTTTTCGTGCTGCTCGACCCGCCCTTCGAGCCGCTGACCTGGATGCTGTGGCTGGGTCCGCCGGCGCTGGTGCTGGGCGCAGGCGCGGCGCTGCTGCTGCGAGCGCGGCGGCGCGATCCCGGAGCGGCGCCAGCGCTGACGCCGGAGGAAAATGCCCGCGCCGCCGCACTGCTGAGCGATCGTGCATGACTTGGTTTTTGGTCGCCGCCGCGGTGCTGAGCCTGGTGGTGCTGGCGATCCTGCTGCGCCCGCTGATCGGCCGCTCACGGTCCGACGGCGAGGATGCAGAACCCGCCGCGGTGCTGTTTCGCCGCCAGTTCGCGGCGGTCGACGAGGAGCTCGCCGAAGGGCGGCTCCCTCCCGAAGAGGCCGAAGCGGCACGCACCGAGATCACCCGGCGCCTGCTTGCCGCGGCCGATCATGACGAAGTGCGATCGGATATGCCGGCGCGCCGCAGGTCCGAGAACGGATGGCGGTTCGGCGCCGCGATCGGCATTGCCGGCGTGCTCCCGGCCGCCGCACTGGCGGTCTATTTCGCGGTTGGGACGCCCGCGGCCATCGAGCGCCATGCCGGGGTCGGGGCCGACCCTGCGGCACCGCACAGCGCCGCCGATCTCGCCGCCGCCGCCGACGAGATCAAGGCGCATCTGCAAAAGGCGCCCGGCGACCTCAAGGGATGGACCCTGCTCGGGCGCACCTTGGCCTCGCTCGATCGCTTTCCCGAGGCGCTCGACGCCTATAACCACGCCCTCGCCTTGGCCCCCGACAACGCCAGCCTGCATGCCGAATTCGGCGAGGTATTGGTGCTGCAAGCCCAGGGCGCGGTGACGCCGGCGGCCGAAACCGAGTTCGCCAAGGCGCCCGAAGACCCGCGCTCGCGATACTACGGCGCCGAGGCCGCGCTGCAGCATGGCGACCCCGCCGCCGCCAAGCGGAAATTGCAGGCATTGCTGGCCGACGCCCCGGCCGACGCGCCGTGGCGGCAGACCGTCGCCGACCGTCTCGCCGAGCTTTTGCCGGGCGGCGCGCCGGGTGGCGCTTCAGCCGGCACGGCGGGCCCGTCGCCGTCCTCGGCCGCGGCGGCCGTGCCCGGCCCGACCGCGCAGGATGTCGCCGCCGCGCAATCGATGACCCCGGACCAGCGCCAGGCGATGATCCGCAGCATGGTCGAACGCCTGGCGCAGCGGCTCGAGCAGCATCCCGACGACAAGGCCGGGTGGGAGCGGCTGGCGCGCGCCTACGACGTGCTCGGAGAACCCGACAAGGCACAAGCCGCGCGCGCGCGCGCCGCCGGAGGGGATAAGACCGCAGCCGCGCCGGCGCCCCCGTCAACCACGGCCCCGACCGTGGCCGGGAGCGAGCAAACCGCGACCGCGGCGAGCGCCGCGCCTGCTGCGGCCCCTTCTGCCGCCGCGTCGGCCTTGCCCGCGCCGAGCGATGCGCAGGGATGGATCGAACGCGCCCGCACCGATCAGGGACAGGGCCGCACCGGGGACGCGCTCGCGGCGCTGAAAGAGGGGAACGCCGCCTTTCCCGGCAATCTTCCGTTGCTGGAGGCGTATATGAACGCCCTCGCCGGCGGTCTCAAAGACGACAAGCCGACCCCGGAATTCGTCGCGGTGGCGACCCAGGTCAGCGCCCTCGACGGCAGGGAGCCCGACGCGCTGTGGTATCTCGGGATCGCCGCCGCCGACAACGGCGACCGCTTTCGCGCCGCTTCGTATTGGACGAAGCTCCTTGCCGTGCTGCCGTCCGGCGACCCCCAGCGCGCCGTGGTCCAGCACCGCCTCGACGCCTTGCGCTGAGCGCCCGACCCGAAATTCTTGAGAAATACCCCTTGCTCGTCATTCCCGCGAAAGCGGGAACCCAGGGGCAAGTGACGTGGGGTTGCTCTGGACCCCGCTGTCGCGAGGGCGACGATATGATATCGGATCGCTCGCTTCATTTCGGGTCAAACACTGAGCGGTACCGCTCGCTTCAAATGTGAGCTGTGTCGGATCGGGGGAGCAGCATGTCCCTTGCCATCGGGCTGTGCCTCGTAACCGGCGCAACCGGGTTTGTCGGGTCCGCGGTGGCGCGCGTGCTGCTGCGTGAGGGCCATCCGGTGCGGGTTCTGGCGCGGCCCGCCAGCGACCGCCGTAACCTCGCCGGCCTCCCGGTCGAAATCGCGGTCGGGTCGATGGAAGACGCCGCCTCGCTCGCCCGCGCTGTCGCCGGCTGCCGCTACCTGTTCCATGTCGCCGCCGACTACCGGTTGTGGGTGCCCGACCCGGCGGCGATGCACCGCGCCAATGTCGAGGGCACCTGCGCGCTGATGGAGGCAGCGCTTGCCGCCGGCGTCGAGCGCATCGTCTACACCAGCAGCGTCGCCACCCTCGGGCTCGTTCCGGGCGGCTCCGCCGACGAGACGGCGCCGAGCCGGCTCGATGACATGATCGGCCCCTACAAGCGCTCGAAATTCCAGGCCGAAGAAGTCGTCCGCGGCCTAATCGCCAAGTGCCGGCTGCCGGCGGTGATCGTCAACCCGTCGACCCCGGTCGGCCCCGGCGACGTCAAGCCGACGCCGACCGGGCGGCTGATCCTCGAAGCGGCGCGCGGGCGGATGCCCGGCTATGTCGATACCGGGCTCAACATCGTCCATGTCGACGACGTCGCCGCCGGCGAATTGCTAGCGGCGGAGAGGGGCCGGGTCGGCGAGCGCTACATTCTCGGCGGCAAAAACATGTCGCTCGCCGACATCCTTGCCGAGGTCGCGCGTGCCGTCGGCAAACGGCCGCCGCGCCTCAAGGTCCCCTATCCGGTCGCGTTCGCCGCGGCGGCAATCACCACGGCACAAGCCCGCCTGACCGGCCGTGAGCCCTTCACCACCCTCGACGGTGTGCGCATGTCGAAGAAGAAGATGTATTTCTCCTCCGCCAAGGCCGAGCGCGAGCTCGGCTATCGCCCGCGTCCCGCCCCAGCCGCCATCGCCGACGCCGTCGCTTGGTTCGCCGCCAACGGCTATCTGGAGGCCTGACCGGGGGCGGCTGTCGCCGCCGTCGCGCCGGCTGACCGGGGTGTCGACTCCGGTCCTTCGTCATTTCGCATCCAACCCGAGCGGGGCTGGTTGACGACCACGCTCAGCTCGCGGATCGCGGCGGTACATTCTCGAACAGCGAACCCAATCCCTCCGCCATTGTCGGGTGCGCCAGAATGGCGTCGCGCAGCCTCACATAGGGCAAATCCGCCAGCATCGCCGTCTGCACCGTGGCCATGACTTCTCCGGCCTCGGCGCCGATCATCGTGAAGCCGAGAATTCGGTCGTCGCCCGCGCCGACGAGAACCTTCATAAACCCTTGCGTTTCGCCGGTCGTCGCGGTCCGCCGTACGGCATTCATCGGCAATTTCGCAACCCGCGTCGCGATGCCGCGGTGCTGCGCTTCGCCTTCGCTCAGTCCGACATGTGCCAGCGGCGGTTCGGTGAACATGCAGTATGGAACCAGCCGATCGCGCGTGCTGCGGTTCCCTCCAGCCAGATTGTCCCGGATGATCCGAAAGTCGTCGATCGAGACGTGGGTGAACTGCGGGCTTCCGGCGCATTCGCCAATCGCCCAAACACCGGGCGCCGTCGCCTCCAGCCGCTCATTGACACGAATATAGCCGTGGCCGTCCAATTCGACGCCGGCCTCCTCAAGCCCGATCCCGGCGGTGTTCGGAATGCGGCCCGCCGCAACCAGTATGTCGCTGCCGGCGATCTGCTGCTCGTTGGAGGACGCGCGCACCCGAAGGGTAACTTCCTCGCCGGATCGGCCATGCACGTCGAGGGACTCGGCTCCCGCCAGGATTTGAATGCCTTCGTCCCTGAGGATTCGCTGCACTTCCGCTGCGACGTCGGGATCCTCGCGGCTCACCAGTTGACCCCCCTGCTCGACAACCGTCACCCGGCTGCCGAAACGACGATAAGCCTGGGCCAATTCGAGGCCGACATAGCCGCCCCCGAGCACGATCAGATGCGCGGGCAGGTAATCGAGCTCGAGCGCCTCGATGTGGGTCAGCGGCCGCGCCGCCTCGAGCCCCGGGACATTGGGGATCGCTGCGTGCGTTCCGAGGTCGAGGAAAACCTGGTCGCCGGCCAGCGTCCGCGTGACGCCATCGTTCAGCCGCACCTCGAGGGTCTTCGGGGCCACAAAGCGGCCGGTCCCCATGATCAGCTCGGCCCCGCTGGTCTTGTAGTTGCGCAAATGCAGGGCAATCTCGGCGTCGACCATGTCGCGCTTGCGCTGGCGAACCTTCGCCATGTCGGTCGCGGCAGGGCCGGTCACCGTACCGAACTCTGACGCGTGATGCGCCAAGTGCGCGATCCGGGCGCTCCAAATCTCGTTCTTGCTGGGCAGGCAGGCGATGTTGGGACAGGAGCCGCCGATCCACCGGCGCTCCACGACGGCGGTACGCCGCCCCGATTGCGCCATATGCCACGCGAGCAGCTTGCCGCCAAATCCGCTGCCAAGGACCAAAACTTCAACCGGTTCCGGCTGTGACATGAGCTCCTCCGAATCCGACGCTCATATTACCGATAGCCGTAGAGGGGGTATAGCGCATGCGCCACCCGCCGCTGTTGCGACTGGAGAACCTGTCGCATCGCCTGTCAGGCGTATTTGCGGGAGCCGGGTGTAATAATCGTTCTTTACCAGATCCTTGGCAGGCTCGACCCTGGGCCGGCGCCTCTAATTCGGTATGCCCGCCCGATCGTGCCAGCATCGTTCGCCGTCTCCGACAGCGGAACCCGGTCAGGCGCAGATTTCCGCGGCCGCGATGTCCGAAGCCGCTGGGCCGGCGAGCCGGACCCTGGGCTTGACCGCGTCGGCTCGGGCGGGAGTATCCTCTCTCCGTTTTCGGGGGAAGCCCAGGTCGATTTGACCCAGCTCGATGCAAAGGAGAACGCCGTGGCAGAGCAAGCCGGGATCGCGCCAAGCTCTTTGTCGACCGGGCCGGGCGAGATGATGGGGAATGCCGGACCGGGCATGCTCGCCGGCCTCCGGGTAATCGAGATCGCCGACGAGCGCGCCGAATATGCCGGTCTGCTGCTCGCCGGGCTCGGCGCCGAGGTGATCAAGATCGAGCCGCCCGAAGGCAACGCCACAAGGCGCATCGGGCCGTTTCTCGATGACCAGCCGGGGCGCGAACGCTCGCTGTTCTTCTGGAACTACAACCGTAACAAGAAGTCGGTGGTGCTCGATCTGCGGGAAGGGGCCGGGCGCGAGCATCTGCTGGGCCTGCTCGGCGGCGCCGACATCCTGCTCGACGCGAGCTGCGGCGCGCTGAACGAGGCGCTGGGGCTTGATCGCCCGGCGCTCAACGCGCGGTTCCCGGCGCTGGTGACGGCGCGGATGACCCCGTTTGGCGACGACGGGCCGTGGCGGGATTTCAAGGGGTCGGACCTGATCCATCTGGCGCTCGGCGGGATCATGATGAATTGCGGCTACGATCCCGACCCCAACCTCGAATACGACACGCCGCCGATCGCCCCGCAGATCTGGCACGCCTACCACATCGCCGGCGAGCAATTGGCGACCGGCATCATCGCGGCGCTGATCCACCGCGAGCGCAGCGGCGAGGGCCAGGACGTCGCGGTGGCGATCCACGAGGCGGTGTCGAAGAACCCCGAGCAGGACATCATGTACTGGGTCATGCGGCGGGTGCCGCTGTGGCGGCTCGCCTGCCGGCATTCGTCGGAAACCCCGAACCATTCGCCCGGTATCGCCCACACCAAGGACGGGCGTTGGTTTATCACCCACGGCATGGGCGCGCGCGACCTGAAGAACCTCGTGCCATTGCTGTCGAAATACGGTGCGCAGGCCGATCTGCAGCCGCCGCCGCCCGACGCCGATCTGCGGGCGCGGCAGGTGCCGGGGACGGCAGGCAGCGACGAGGCGCGGGCGCACATGCTCGACGTGGTGCAGCGCTTTGTGCGCGCCTGGACCTACAAGGACATGCCGTGGCGCGAGGCGCAGGATGCCGGCCTGTTGTGGGCGCCGTTGCGCAAGCCGCACGAGAACGCGCTCGACGAGCATTGGCTCGTGCGCAAGACCTTTGCCGATGTCGAGCATCCGGAGCTCGGCCGATCGTTTCGCTATCCGACCAGCAAATGGCTCGCCACCAGGACGAGTTGGCAGGTCGGCCGGCGCGCGCCGCTCCTGGGCGAGGACACCGAAGCGGTTCTGGGTAATGCGGGGCGCCGCCCGAGCGTCCCGGCGCAACCCCGCCCGGTCGAGAACCCGCGGCTCTCGGCAATGCACGACAAGCCCTTTCCGCTGCAAGGGATCCGGATTTTCGACTTCGCCTGGTTTCTGGCTTCGGCCGGCGGCACCCGGTTTCTGGCGGCAATGGGGGCGGAGAGCTTCAAGGTCGAATGGAAGGACAATCCCGATACGAGGCTCGCGGCAATGGCGCCGGTCGGCGGCCGCGCCGCGCGCGATGCCGCGACGGGTCCATTGCCCGGCGTGCGCGACTCCGACATGGGCGGCCAGTTCAACAACAAGAATGCCGGCAAGCGCGGCATCTCGCTGAACATCCGGCATCCGAAGGGGCTCGAGATCGCCAAGGACATGGTCCGCATCTGCGACGTGGTGGCCGAGGGTTTTTCGCCCGGCGTGTTGCAGCGCCTCGGGCTCGGCTATGACGTGCTGAAGTCGATCCGGCCCGACATCATCTACATCCAGCAATCGGGGATGGGGGCCAACGGCACCTACGGGCGGATGCGCACCGTCGGGCCGGTCGCGGCGGCGTTTGGCGGCCAGGCCGAGATGTCGGGCCTGCCCGAGCCGGCGATGCCGGTCGGCTGGGGCTATTCCTATCTCGACTGGATGGGCGCCTATGGCTATGCGCTGGCGCTGTTGGGTGCGATCTACCACCGCGAGCGCACCGGCGAGGGCCAATGGATCGACGCCTCGCAATGCGAGTCCGGCATTTTCCTGACTGGTGCGACGATCCTCGACTGGTCGGCCAACGGGCGCGAATTCCGCCGCTACGGCAACCGCTCGCCGTACAAGCCAGCCGCACCCCACGGCGCCTACCGTTGCCAAGGCAAGGACCGCTGGATCGCGATTGCCTGCTTCACCGATGACGAATGGCATGCCTTGGCGCGGGCGGCCGAGCATGGTAAATGGCTCGACGACCCCCGGTTCGCCACATTGGAGCAGCGGCTGACCCATCAGGATGCGCTCGATCTCACGATCGAGGCGTGGACGCTGACGCAGGACCGCCACGACTGCATGATGAAATTGCAAAAGGCCGGGGTGCCGGCCGGGGTCTGCCAGAACGCCGAGGACCGCGTCGACGGCGACCCGCAATTGCGCCGCCTCAAATGGCTGACCGAGGTCACCGGCACCAAGATCGGCACCTGGCCGATCTATGAATTGCCGATGAAGCTGAGCCGGACCCCGGCCTATATCGGCGGCCCGACCAACCGCGGCGCACCCTGCTATGGCGAGGACAATATGTGGGTGTTGACCGAATTGCTCGGCCGCAGTCCGAGCGAGGTCGAGCGGCTGGCGGAGGAGGGCGTCATCTGACACTCGCGTCGAGCAGCGCCTGGATGTAGCCGTAGCAATAGGCGAACGCGACACCCGACGGGTCGCGGCCGTCGATCCGCGGCACGTGGTCCGGCATCAGCATGTACTGGTAGCCGACATCGCGGTAAGCCGCGATCGCGCGCGCCATGTCGATGTCGCCCTCGTCGGGAAACGCCTCGACGAAATCGAGCCGGCGCCCCTTGATGTTGCGAAAGTGGACATTGAACAGCTTGCCGCGCTCGCCAAACCAGCGGATCACGTCGAAAATCTCATGCGCCGGGTCGTCGAGCATCTCGCAGACGGTGCCCTGGCAGAAATTGAGCCCGTGATAGGGGCTTTCATGCATCGCCACAAAGCGCTGCAGCCCGTCGACGGTGCCGAGCACGCTGGTGACGCCGCGCCAGCCGGGCGGGGTGTAGGGGTCCTGCGGGTGACAGGCGAGGCGCACCTTGGCGGCGGTCGCGACCGGCACCACCGCGGCAAGAAAATGGTCGATCCGCTCCCAATACTCGTCCTCGGAGACGACGCCGGCCGCGGTCGGCGGTGCGTTCTGGTCGGCGCGGCTCCAGCGAAAGGCGGCGTTCAGCGACCCGCCACGCCCCGGCTCGCGTTCGGTGCGGGGAATGCCGACGATCGTCAGATTGTATTTCGCCGCCGGGATGCCGGCCGCCGCGAGCCGCTCGATCAACGCACAGATGCTGTCGATCTCGCGCTGCCGCTCGGGCTCCTTCCCCAGCAGGATATGCGGGCTCTGCTGCTTTTCGATCGGCGCCGACGACATCGGCAATTGCACCATGTCGAGCGACAGACCGAACGACTCGACATGCTCGCGATGGCGCTTCAGGTCGTCGAGGCTCCAGTGATGCGGGTTGCCGGGTGGGTCGACGCAGACGTGCGTGACGCCGAGCTGGGCCCACACCCGGTAGTCACTGTCGTCGCGCGGCCTGATCTGGGTCCCGACATGCATCGAGCCGCCTCCCGTTATCTTTCGTCGATTGCAGGGCCGCCCTATGCTGTCCCCCACGGCTGGATGAAGCAAGCCGATCGAGGAGGTTCCGATGCCCTATGGCGGAAACGACTGGCTGGCGCTGACCCAGGAGCCGGCCCTGGAGCCGGACATCCCGATCTGCGATCCGCATCATCACTTCTGGGACTTCCGCTCCGAGCGCATCCCCTACCAGCGCTACCTGCTCCATGAGCTCGCCGCCGACATCAATTGCGGCCACAATCTGCGGTCGACGGTCTTTATCGAGGCGCGCTCGATGTACCGCCCCGATGGGCCGCCGGAGATGCGCCCGGTCGGCGAGATCGAGTTTGTCCAGGGTCTCGCCGCCGCCAGCGCAACCGGGCTCTATGGCCCGTGCCGGGCGGCCGCGGCCATCATCGGCTACGCCGATCTGAAGCTCGGCGACCGGGTCGAGCCGGTATTGCAGGCATTGCAAGCCGCCAGCCCCAACCGCTTTCGCGGCATCCGCCATACCGTCACCTGGGACCCGCATCCCGAAGTCGACAACCGCGAGGCGGAAGCCGTGCTGGCGACCCCGGGTTATCGTGCCGGAGCGCGGGTATTGGCGCGGATGGGGCTGTCGCTCGACACCGGAGTGTGCTTTCCGCAATTGCCACAGCTCGCCGATTTTGCCAGGGCCATCCCGGAACTGACGATCATCCTCAACCATCTCGGCGGGTTGCAGCGGGTCGGCCCCTACGGCAATCGCGACGACGAAGTGCTGCCGCAATGGCGCAGCGGCCTCGCGGCGGTGGCCCAATGCCCGAACGTCCACCTGAAGCTCGGCGGCATCGGCATGCCCCGGCTCGGCTTTGACTGGCACACGCGCGCAAAGCCGATCGGCTCGGAGGAATTAGCGGCGGCGATGGCGCCGATCATGACCTACTGCATCGAGCAGTTCGGCCCCGCGCGCTGCATGTTCGAGAGCAACTTCCCGGTCGACAAGGTGTCGTTTTCCCATCCTGTCTTCTTCAACGCCTGCAAGCGCTTGTCGCGCGGCTACACCGCTGGCGAGCGCGCGGCACTGCTGCACGACACCGCCACCCGGGCGTACCGGATCGCCGATGCCTAGTATGGTGGTCGACAAGTTGATGCGATTTTAGTGGCTGCGACTTCTCTCTTCTCATACCGGCGAAGGCCGGTACCCGTGGCCGAAAATGGGTCCCGACCTTCGTCGGGATGGACATGCTGGGGATCTGCACAGCTTCTCGATCAGGACACCAGCTGATGACAACGGCAGCGACCCGCAGGACGGCCGCGCGCGGCACCCAGAACGGGATTGGCCAGCCGGTGCGGCGCAAGGAAGATTTCCGGCTGCTGACCGGCCGCGGCTCATTTGGCGACGATGTCGCAGTGCCCGGAATGGCGCACGCGGTGCTGCTGCGCTCGCCCCATGCGCATGCCCGGATTGTCGGTATCAACAAGACGGCGGCATTGGCGGCGCCCGGCGTGCTCGCGGTGCTGACCGGGGCCGACTACAGAGCCGACGGGCTCGGCCCGATCCCGCACAATCCCACGCTGATGGCTCCGCCCGACGTGCAGGTGCGAACCCGCGGCTTTGCCCCGATCGCGACCGCGCATTTCCCGATGCCGGCGGACAAGGTGCGGTTTGTCGGCGAGCCGGTGGCGGTCGTCGTCGCCGAAACCATCGCCGCCGCCAAGGACGCCGCCGAATTGCTCGAGATCGCCTATGAGCCGCTGCCGGCGGTCACGCGCGCCGCCGACGCGCTGAAGCCGGACGCGCCTCTTCTGTGGGACAGCGCGCCGGGCAATCTATGCATCGACATTGAGCTTGGCGACGAGGCCGCAACCGCCGCCGCCTTTGCGCGCGCCGCGCATGTGGTGCGGCTCGACACCTGGGCCCAGCGCGTCACCGGCGTGCCGATGGAGCCGCGAACCAATGTCGCCGAATACGACGCCGCAACCGGTCAGTACACGCTTTACACCGGGAGCGGCCGCGGCGTGGCGAAGGTCCGGCTCGACCTCGCCGAGGTGCTTCGCGTGCCGGCCGAGCAGGTGCGCGTGTTGTGCCACGACATGGGCGGCAATTTCGGCACGCGCAATCTCTTCTACCCGGAATACGCGGTGCTCCCCTGGGCGGCGCGCCAGGTCGGCCGGCCGGTCAAATGGGCCTGCGAGCGCCATGAATTGTTTCAGAGCGACTGGCAGGGGCGCGACCTGACCGTGACGGCCGAGCTGGCCCTTGACGAGAACGGCAAGTTCCTGGCGGTTCGCGGCTCCAATCTGAGCAATCTCGGCGGCCATGCCGTCGCCTTTGGTCCGTTGCAAAAGGGCCTCGGCCTGATGTCCAACGTCTACGACATCCCGGTCGGCTATTTCCGGGGACGCGGTGCGCTGACCAACACGGTTTCGACGACCCCCTATCGCAGCGCCGGCCGGCCCGAGGCGATCTTTGTCGTCGAGCGGCTGGTCGATCTGGCGGCCGACCGGCTCGGGATCGATCCCGCGGCATTGCGCCGGCGCAACATGATCCCGCCCGCGGCGCAGCCCTACGCCAACCCGCTCGGCGTCACCTATGACAACGGCGACTACGGCCAGGCGATGGAGACCGCACTGGCGCTGGCCGACTGGGACGATTTCCCGGGCCGCCGTGCCGCAGCCCGCGCGCGCGGCAGATATCGCGGCATCGGCATCGCCAATTATGTCGAGATCACGTCGGGGGCGCCGCGCGAGCGCACCGAGATCACGGTTTTGCCCGACGGCAGGGTCGAGCTGGTCATGGGCACGATGGCCTCGGGCCAGGGCCACGAGACGAGCTTTGCCCAGCTCGTGACCGAATGGCTCGGCGTCCCATTCGACAGCGTCGTCTATGTCGCCCACGACACCGCACGGGTCGCGGCCGGGGGCGGCTCCCATTCCGGGCGCTCGATGAAGCTGGCGGCGACGATCATCGGCGAGGCGACCGACGAGATCATCGACAAGGGCCGCAAGATCGCGAGCTTTCTGCTCGAAACCGGCGAGGTCGACATCGAGTTCGAGCACGGCCGCTTTACCGTTGCCGGCACCGATCGTAAAATCGGCATCTTCGATGTGGCCGCAGCCGCGGCGACGCGGACGGACCTGCCGGCGGAATTGCAGGGGCCGCTCGCCGGGATTTGCGACCAAATCCTACCGGTCGCGAGCTTTCCCTACGGGACCCAGATCTGCGAGGTCGAGGTCGACGGCGAGACCGGTGCGGTCGAAATCATCGGCTACGCCGCGGTCGACGATGTCGGCCGGGCGATCAACCCGATGATATTGCACGGCCAGACCCATGGCGGGATCGCCCAGGGTGTCGGCCAGGCGCTGCTCGAGGAATGCCATTACGACCGCGGGAGCGGGCAGCTGCTGGCGGGCAGCTTTATGGATTACGCGATGCCGCGCGCCACCACCTTGCCGTTGTTCAAGACGGCGCTCAGCGAAGTGCCGGCGCCGACCAACCGGCTCGGCGTCCGCTCCGGCGGGGAGGGCGGCACCACGCCGGCATTGGCGGTCGTGGTCAACGCGATTGTCGACGCGCTCGCCGAGCTCGGGGTGCGCCATGTCGAAATGCCGGCCACCCCCGAACGGGTGTGGCGCGCGATCCGCGCGGCGACGCCGGAGTAACGGTTCAGCCGCCGGCGACGGCGGCGGCGAGGAGATCGGCGGCGCGGCGCGACTGCTCGCGGCTGACATCGAGATGCGTGACGGCGCGCACGGTGCGCGCGGCAAAGGCCGAGACCAGCACCCCGGCTTCCGCCGCGCGCGCGACGATTGCCGCGGCGTCGGACATTCCCGGAGCCATGTGAAAGATCACGATGTTGCTCTGGACGGTGGCGAGATCGAGCACAACGCCGCGCAGCCCCGCGAGCCTTTCCGCGAGGAGCCGGGCATTGGCGTGGTCCTCGGCCAGCCGGTCGAGATTGTGGTCGAGCGCCCACAACCCGGCAGCGGCGAGGATGCCGGCCTGGCGCATCGCCCCGCCGAACATGCGCCGCGCGCGGTGGGCACGGGCGATCTCCTGCCGGCCTCCGGCGAGGACGCTGCCGACCGGGCAGCCCAGCCCCTTTGACAACGCAACCGAAACGAGGTCGAAGGGTGCGGCGAGTTCGGCGAGGCTGCGGCCGGAGGCGACAGCGGCGTTGAACAGCCGGGCGCCGTCGAGATAGCTCGCCATGCCGAGCTCGCGGGCCGCGGCACAGAGTGCCACGACGTCCTGCTGCGGGAACACCACGCCGCCGCCGCGATTGTGGGTGTTCTCGACCGCGACCAGGGTCGTCGGCGGAAAGACGATGTGGCCCGGCGGCTTGTAGGCGGCGCGCAGGTCGGCGGCGGTAAACAGGCCGCCATGCCCGACTGGGGTGAACTGCACCCCGGAATTCGCCGCCCCCGCACCCAATTCATGCCAGACGACATGCGCCTCGTGGCCGAGCACGACCTCGTCGCCGGGCCGGGTCAAGATTTTGAGGCCGATCTGGTTCGCCATCGTCCCGCTCGGGACAAACAGCGCCGCCTCCTTACCGAGCAATTCGGCGATCCGTTCCTGAAGCCGGTTGACCGACGGGTCCTCGCCATACTGGTCGTCGCCGACGGGTGCCGCCGCCATCGCCGCGCGCATCGCGGCCGACGGCCGGGTCACCGTGTCCGAGCGCAGGTCGATCGCAGTCATGCCACCAGCCCCATCAGCTCGAGCGCCGCCCGGCCCAACAGACCGTAAGGGTTGCCGAGGGTCTCCGGCAGTTCGAAATGGTTGTAGTGCTCACCGACCAACAACCGCACCGGCTTGCCGGCGGCCGCGACGGCGGCGGCAAACTCGCTGTTCTGGCGCTGAAACTCGGGTGTCTCGCAGGTGCCGTAGGCGACGACGACCGGCGCCCGCAACTGGTCGAGATGGCGCAGCGGGCTCAGCCGCTCGACGGTCTCGTCGTCAAACGCGACATAGGCGCTGCGCTTTGACAGCCGCACCGGCGCCAATTCATACATGCCGCTGACGCAGAGGCCGCCCTTGATGATGTCGGCGGGAAGGTCGAATTCGCGGCGCCAGTCGGTGGTCAGCGCCACCGCCGCCAAATGTCCGCCCGAGGACTGGCCCCCGACAAAGAGCCGGCTCGGGTCGCCGCCAAACCGCGCCGCGTTGCGGTAGACCCAGGCGATTGCCCGGCATACCTGGTCGGCGAGCACCATCAGGCTGCCGCCGGCATCCTGCACCCACCTGAAATCGGGCACCACCCAGCACGCCCCGGCGGCGGCGAACATCTCGGCCGGTGCAGCGTATTCCTCGGCGCGGCCGCTGCGCCACGCCCCGCCATGGATAAAGACAAAGATCGGGGCGCGGTCTCCAGGAACCCGGTAGACGTCGAGCTTCTCGATCTCGGCATTCCCATAGGCGATGCGCTCGGGCGTGCCGATCCGGGCGCGCGCCGCGGCGCTGTCGGCCACCCGGCGGCGGACCAGCTGGTCGCGATTGGCCGCATAGGCCGCCTGGTCATAGGCAGCGTCGAGCGCCGCCTGATCGTAATCGAGAAATACCAACGGGCCTTTTGCGGGCATCGAACCTCCGTCGCGTCAACCAGCCGGCGTCGCAGCGCGACCGGTGAGCGTTACTTCAGCTTGTCGGCCACCCCGGCGATGCCGGCATTGGCGCAAGCCTCGTCCTTGTCGCCGCCCGGCGAGCCGCTGACCCCGACGGCGCCGATCACCTCGTTGCCGGCCTTGATCGGGACCCCGCCGCCGAGCGCGATCGTCCCGGCGGTGTCCTTGAGCCCGGCGAGCGCCGGATCGCTCAGCACCCGGTGCGCCCATTGCGCCGAGGGCTGCTTGAATGTGACCGAGGTAAAGGCTTTGCGGCGGCTGGTGACAATCGTGTGCGGCCCGGCCAGGTCGTCGCGAAACGCCATCTTGACCAGCCCGTCGCGGTCGAGGACGGTCACGCTGACATGATTGCCGTCGGCCCGGCATCTGGCCAGAGCGCCGAGCGCGATCGCCTCCGCCAAATCGAGCGACAGCGCCTTTTCGCTGATCACTTTGCAAGTGTCGCAGCCGCCGCTGCCGGGATCGGCCGCTGTCGCCGTCGCTGCAAAGCCGGCAGCCGCCATGATGACCGCGAGAGACAGGGCGCCGGGTAGAGCGAAAGGCATATGCTGTCCTCGCGGATTGGGGTCGGACGCTCTGGCGCCGGACCACCGTTGCAAGAAGTCAGCCCGGAGACTTGAGGGTCAAGCTTTACACCTATTACCGCTCGCAGGCGAGTTTCCGCGTGCCCCGCCGGGGGGTAGAGCGAATCCGCACGCCAGCGACTGTCGAGATCGCGCTGTCCGTGCTTCGAGACGCGCCCCGGCTGCGCCGGGTCGCTCCTCAGCATGAGGATATTGGTGTCGGCAATAAGAAAATTTCCTCCTCCTGAGGCGCCTCGCGAAGCGAGGCCTCGAAGGACGCCGGGTCGCTCCTCGGCATGAGGACAGGGGTGTTGGCGAAAAGAAATTTTCCTCTCCTGAGGTGCCTCGCGAAGCGAGGCCTCGAAGGACGCCGGGCGGTTTTCCCACCGTCGAGCCTCGATCCGGCACCATCGTTGCCGCCGGCGGCACGAACGCGCACAGTTGTCGGATACTACCCGCCCCACGGAGGAAGACCATGTTGAGCGGCGCCTATCGCTTCCCGCAGATGGACAGCGTCGTGTTCGGGAAACCCTATGTCGACGCCTTGGCGCAGGAGATCGACCGGCTCGACGCCCGCGCCGTCTTTGTGCTGGCGAGCGGGACTCTGGCGCGCGAGACCGATCTCGTCGACCGGCTGCGGCAGACGCTGGGAAATTGTTTTGCCGGGCTCTGCGCCAAGATCGGCGCCCATACGCCGCGCGCCGATGTCGTTGCCGCGGCCAACATGGCGCGCGAGGCCGGCGCCGATTTGATCGTCACCCTGGGCGGCGGCTCGGTCACCGACGCGGCGAAGATGGTCGGCCTCTGTCTCGGCAACGACGTCACGGCACCCGAAGAGCTCGACGATTTCCGCGCCCGCGTCG
The DNA here is from genome assembly GCA_963712825.1 of uncultured Alphaproteobacteria bacterium. Lineage (GTDB taxonomy): Bacteria > Pseudomonadota > Alphaproteobacteria > ATCC43930 > CGMCC-115725 > AP-15. Next base: position 41,114 of record CAVQJP010000012.1, on the reverse strand, counting down.
CCGCCGACGGCACGAGCGCGCGTCCTCCGGTCAAGCCGCCCGGAGTGCGGATGATCGCGATCCCGACCACCCTGTCGGCCGGCGAGTTCTCGGCCGGCGCCGGCTGCACCGACACCCGGCAGCACGTCAAGGAGAGCTTCAGCCACCCGCTGATGATCCCGCGCACTGTCATTCTCGACCCGGCGGCGAGCCGGCCCACACCGGAATGGCTGTTTTTGTCGACCGGCATCCGCGCCGTCGATCATGCGGTCGAGGACATCTGCTCGGTCAACGGGCAGCCGATCTCCGAGGGTGCGGCGTTTCACGCGCTGCGCCTCTTGGGCCACGGGCTGCCGGCGGTCAAGGCCGATCCCGAGGATCTCGACGCCCGGCTCGAGTGCCAGATCGGCGCCTGGATGTCGATGGTCGGCTCGCAGAGCGGGGTCAGCAAGGGGGCGAGCCACGGCATCGGCCATGTGCTCGGCGGCACCGCCGGCGTGCCGCACGGCTACACCTCGTGCATCATGCTGCCGCATGTGCTGCGCTTTAACCGCGAAGCGAACGCCGACAAGCAGGCGCGGGTCAGCGAAGCGCTCGGGCACCCGGGCGAGCCCGCCGCCGACGCGGTCGGGGCGCTGATCTCGGGGCTGGGCCTGCCGACGCGATTGCGCGATGTCGGGGTCAGGGAGGACCAGCTCGATTTGATCGCCGAAAACTCGATGCACGACCGCTGGATCCACACCAACCCGCGCAAGATCGACGGTCCCGCGGTAATCCGCACCCTGCTCGACGCCGCCTGGTGACCCGCCGCGCAACCTGCCGGGGGATTACTTGGCGGCTGGCGCGCGGCGGATATTGGCGCTGCGCTCGGGCACGCCAGTCTCTTCGTAGCAAACCCGCGCCAGGGTCGCCACACCCTGTCGGATTACGTCCTTCGACGGCAGCGCAAAGCACAGCCGCATGTGCGACCTGGTTTCGGCCGGGTTGCACGACCATTCGGGGCCGGGATTGAAGACGAGCCCTTCCTTGGCGGCGGGCATCACGAGCTTGGTCACGTCGACCTGGTCGGGCAGTTTGATCCACAAAAAGATGCCGCCCTTCGGTCGCCACATCTTTTCGACGGCGGTGCCGAATTCGCGTTCGAGCGCATCGACCATCGTGTCGAGCTTGTCCTTCAACACGCCGTTCAGCTCGCCAACATGCTCCTTGAAGCTGCGCGAGAAATATTCGGCGACGACCATCTGCTCGAGAGCACCGGTGCCGCTGTCGGTCTCGCGCTTCAAGCCGACAAGCCGGGTCATGACCGCCCAGTCGGCGACGACGTAGCCGAGGCGCAATGCCGGCGACAATGTCTTGGAGAACGAGCCGACATGGATCACCTGGCTCGGGTCCATGGAATAGATCGCGGCCGGGGCGTCGGGGCGCCAGGTCAGGTCGGCGTAGCACTCGTCCTCGAAGATCGCGACACAGTGCTTTTTGGCGAGCGCCAGCAGCGCCTCGCGGCGTTCGACCGGCAGGATCGAGCCGGTCGGGTTCTGCACGGTGGGGATCGTGTAGATGAATTTAGGCACGGTCCCCTTTTGCTTGAGGTCGTCGAGAATCCGGCCGAGCGCGTCGATGCGCAGCCCGTCATCGTCGAGGGGCGCGCCGACGACATTGACGCCGATCCTCTGCAATTTGGTCAGCGCGCCGCCATAGGTGAATTCCTCGAGGATCACGGTGTCGCCGCGGTTCAGCATCACCCGGTTGACGAGGTCGAGCCCCTGCCCGGATCCCGAGGTGATCAGCACGTCGTCGGGCGTGCAATCGATGCCGCGGCCCGCAACCTTCTTTACGACAAAGTCGCGGATGCCACGGAAGCCCTGCGGCCCGTGCGGGTTGTAGAGCGCGAGGTCGGCGCCGTCGCGGCGCAACACCGCCGCGGCCGCCGCCGCCAGCTCCGCCGCCGGCACATGCTCCGGGTCGTTGTGGCCGCCGATGAAATTGTATTTGGGAAAGCCGGTCCAGCGCGGCGCCGCCGGCGGCAAATCCTTGGCGAACAAATGGGTATAGGCAAAACCGTCGGCGGCCATGGCGTCTTTTCCTCGTTACCAAGTCTCAAGACACCCCTTGACCGGACCTGATCCGGGCATCCACGCCTTTGCTGGGTCCGAGGTAGTTGGAGGCGTGGGTGGCCGGGACGAGCCCGGCCACGGGGGATTGCTGGTCTCGGCCTGAACTCAGCGCGCGTTGGGGGCGTGCTTGCCCGAGACCTGCGGGGTGATGTCGGGATAGGCGCCGGCAGTCTTTTGCGCTGCCGCCTCGTGCATCTGCAGCCGGGTCCGCCGTTCCCATTTGCGGTTCAGCTCGTCCTTGACGGTAAAGGCGAGCTTGCCGACTTTCTCGATTTCGAGCTCGATCTTGTCGCCGTCCATAAACGGGTTCAGGCCGCGGTGGTTGGTGCCGGTGGCGACGATGTCGCCCGGCTCCAGAGTGTGGATCGAGGTCAGCCACTCGATGCAGCGCGGGATTTTGTGCGCCATGTCGCTGGTGTTGAAGTTCTGCATCAAGGTGCCGTTGTTCGAGAGGCGAATCTGCAATTTCTGCGGGTCCGCGACTTCGTCCTTGGTGACGATCCACGGCCCGATCGGGGCAAAGGTGTCGCGCGACTTCATGGCGAAAAAACCGGGAGCCGGCAGCCCGCGCGCCGAGCCGTCGATAAAGCAGGTGTACCCGAAGATGTAATCCATTGCGTCGGCGGCTTTGACGTGGCTCGCCTTTTTACCGATTACGAGCGCCAATTCGGCCTCGCCCTCAAAGATCGTCGCCGGCGCATCCGGCAGCACCATCGTGTCGCCAGGTCCGCAGATGGCGTTCGCCGTCTTTTGGAAGGCGTTGATCGGCGCCGGCGCGCTGCGGGTGCCGTCTTCCATGTAGTTGACCGCCATGCAGTCGATATTGTCCGGCTTGGGCAGCGGGGCGCGCAGCTTGGCCGACGACAACGGCACGCCCTGCCCGCTCGCCGCGGCGTCTTCGAGCTTGCCCTTGTACTGGCCGAAGTTTGCGATCAGCCCGTTGATCAGGTCGCCGGGTCCGGTATGCGGGATGTCGCGCACCACCGACGACACGTCGACGACGCGGTCGCCCTTTACCACGCCCAGCTTGTAGTCGTCGAAATACACCAGTTTCATGTCAGCCTCCGTTATTCGACGGGTACGAAGATGCAATTGCGGATCTTGCCCTCGAGCGCCTTCGAAAGGTGGCCCTTGCCGGTGGTGTCTTCGACGAGGACCACCTCGCCGGCGCCGATCTTGCGGGCTTCGCCGTCGCTCGCGGTGATCTCGACCCCGGCGTCGAGATTGATGATGTACTGCCGGCGCGGTGCGGGATGCCAGTCGAGATCATAGGTCGGCGGCACCTCGCGGAAGATGATGCCGTTGGCGGGCAGCCGCTTTGACAATTTGCCGGAGCGGGTCTCCTCGACCCATTCGATTTGGATGTCGCGCCAATGCGACTGGCCGTTGGCGTCGGCATAGAGATTATGGACTCGCACGGCACTCCTCCCCTGAGAATTGGCTGATGGCGCGCATACTAATGGCGGACCGAACCCCGGCGCCAGCCCCTCGACGCGGGGCGGCCGCCGCTCAGGCGCGCTGTGCCGCCGCCGAGGCCGCGCCGGCAGCGGCAAGCGGTCGCCGTCCGCCAGGCTTCAGTCTTAGTGCCGGGTGCTCGATCAGGTGCCAGGAGAGAAAGGCGAGGGCGGCGGTCGCGGGCAAGGCGAGGCCGAACACCTGCCACCACGGGGCACGGCCGCCAAGCAGCCAGATCACCCCCTCCTCGACCGGCCACCCATAGATGTAGAGGCCATAGGAGAGGTCACCGAACCGCGCCGCCGGGATCACGGGGAAATGCGGGTTGAGCGCCAGCCACAATGCCAGGTAGCAGCCGAACAGCGGGAACAGCGGAATGAACTGGCGCAACGGCACGCTGAGGACCAGGCCGGCGAGGCCGAGCGCCGCGATCCAACCGTCGAAGATGCGGGTGGCGCGCAGCCGGTAGAGGATCATGCCCATCGCGAAAAACGCGAGCAGCCAGCCCCACCCGCCAAGAAAATCGAGCGCCTCCTGGAATTCCAGGCAGGCGAGGCCGAGCGCCAAAAGGCCCAGCATTACCGGCAATTTCAGCAGCCGCAGCACGCCCAGCCCGAGCACCGTGACGTACATCATGAACTCGAAGCGCAGCGTCCACATCGACCCGTTGATTTCGAGCCCGACGGGGTTGTTGACAAACATGACGCCCGGCAATTCATGCACGCTCTGGTTGAGCAAGGTGTTGCCGACGACATAGCGATAGGGCGCCGGCTGGCTGAAATAGGCGCCTAGATCGAGGGTGGTGACGAGCGGCGCCAGCACAAAAGCCGACAGCAAGGCGGCGACAAACAGGCCGGGGAAAATGCGCAACGCCCGCTTGGCCATAAAACGCAGCGGGTCGGCGGTGTGCTCAAAGCTTTGCGTGACCAGAAACCCGCTGATCGCAAAGAAGACGAACACGCCTGTCAGGCCGAGGATCGACTGGTTGCCGGTCAGCCGGATCAGCCATTCATGCTTCTGGGTGCCGTCGGCGATCAGGAAGGCGTGCGAAAACATCACCGATGCCGCCGCGACGAGGCGCAGAGCGTCGAAATTGTTGCGCCGCGGTTCACCCCTCCCGTTGCCTTCCGGCTTGGCGCAACTCTTGACAATTGAGAACGAATCGTGTAAGATTGCTAATTCCATAAACAGGATGTCCGGTGCTGGACTTGATCATGTGGCGGCTGAGCGACCGCTCGGACGGATCGCTCGGCCTGTCCTGTACGTCCGACGGCCTTTTCCTCGGCCGAACACCCCTTCTCGAGCGGCGGAGCGGGCGATTTGCGGTGCGCGAAAAGGGCGAACTCAACCGTCTGTTCAGAGCTGCTTATGGAGATCGCCTCTCCTCGGCTAGTCCCGCTCACAGTTTCGGCACCGTCGCCGCGGCGTTGAACGACCGCTCGCCTGCTCTGGCGGCAATTGCCGCTCTGTACCTGCATTTGCCGGAACTTCCCGGCTATTCGGCCCGCGCCGCGCTGGAGGCCGAGGACCGACGAATAGCGGCGGAGAAAACAATCGACTCGGAGCGCACCGAGCTGCGCCGGAGTCCGTCGTTCGGCGGGTTCGACCCCGCAAAGCATCCGCGATGGCCCGTGGGACGACCGGAGGGAGGCGAGTTCCGTCCGGCGGACGGATCTGACGGGGATGGGGGTCTTTCGCCGCTTCTCGTCTCCGATAAAAAGGAGCCGTCGGACACCGCACCCGACGCCGGGCGACAACTCGAAAAACCTCCGGATATACCCTCGAAGGAGCCACCCACCGCAAGGGAGCGAAACACCGTCTTTCGGCACGCTGCGGAATGGCTGGCGCAGGCTGTGGCGCTCGGTCTCTCGGAAACAAGCGACCGCGTCCGGAATTTTTTGGACGTTCTGCACGCCACCGCCTGAGCGCCGACATATTTGCCGTTGATCCTCTCCCATCTCGACCCGCCCAAGAGCTTGGAGGAACTGCAAAACGCCGTTGACGAACCCCGCCCCGGCTACGAGATACATCATATCGTCGAGGAGCAGGCAACCTCGCGGAACGCGCAGGGTAACTCGCGCGTCTTCAGTGAGGAGCAGCTTCAGGGCCGCGACAATCTCGTTCGCATACCCTACTGGAAACACCGACAAATCAGCGATTGGTACTCGACAACTGAACAGGAACTTCGGTCAGCAGACACCGAGAGAATAGCTACGCGGAAAGAGCTGGGACGAACACTACGAGTTGGGGTTGGACGCGCTGCGTCAGTTCGGGGTTCTGAAATGAGCCAAAAGCTGTCGGAATTGGGTGACACGGTACTTATACAGGAATTTGCCACCCTAGCGGAAGCGGCGGGGAAGGTGCGAAATGACGGGGAGGTCGCCCAAGCCAATCGGGCTCTAACCCAGTTGTGGGCTATCGAGGACGTGTTACGCGCGAGAGGCCCAAAAACCAGGTCGAAACTGCTCCCGTTGCTGGACGACCAAAACAGGCTCGTCCGATATTATGCGGCGCAGCACTTGCTCGGGATTGTTCCCGAGCGATCCCGCGGGGTTCTTGAAGAAAACGCGAAGTTCTGGTTCGACCCGGTTGCTGCCGATGCACGGGGGACTTTGCACATGCTGGATGCCGGGCAATATAAACCGGATTGACTAGCCTGGCCGATCGAGACGGTCACGGGTTGAAGAGGCGGGCGACGCGCTCGCGGTGCCAGGCGGCGTCGCCAAACATGACCTCGGCGGCTTTCGCGCGCTTGAAATAGAGCTGCAGATCGTGCTCCCAGGTCATGCCGATGCCGCCATGCAGTTGGATGCCGGCGCCGGCGACCTTCCGCGCCATGTCTGAAGCCGCGGCCTTGGCCATCGCCACCGCGAGGGGCGCCTCCGCTTCGCCCTCGTCGAGCGCCCAGGCGGCGTAATAGGTCAGCGATTTGGCGTTTTCGAGCGCCACCAGCATGTCGGCGGCCTGGTGCTTGACCCCCTGATAGCTGCCGATCGGCTTGCCGAAGGCGATGCGCAGTTTGGCGTAGTCGACGGTCATGTCGAGCACCTGCTGGGCGCCGCCGCACATCTCGGCGCAAAGCGCTACGGTCGCCCGCGCCGCGACCCGCGCCAGCGTCGCCCAGCCCGCGTGCTTTTCGCCGAGCAACGCCGCCGCCGGCAACGCGACGTTGTCGAGCCGGACCTCGCACAATTTGCGGGTCTCGTCGATTGTCGGCATCGTGGCGACGGTCATGCCGGAGGTGCCCCGGGGGACGAGGAACAGGCTGACCCCGTCCTCCATCGTGCTGCCGTCGCGGGTGCGCGCGACAACCACCAGGATGTCGGCGAGATGCGCGTCGCCGACAAAAAGCTTGCTGCCGGAGAGGGTAAAGCCGCCCGGCGTCTCGCGCGCCGCCAGTGCTATGCCGGCGGCGTCCCAACGCAGCTGAGGCTCGGTCCAGGCCAACGCCGCCTTTTTCTCGCCGGCGGCGATCCGTGGCAGCCATTCGCGGCGCTGCGCCGGCGTACCGGCTTCGGCGATCGCCAAGCCGCCGAGCAGCACCGTAGACAGGAACGGGCCGGGCATGACCCGCCGCCCCATCTCCTCCATCAAGACGACGAGATCGACAAGCCCGAGACCGCTGCCGCCGTATGCTTCCGGATAGACGATGCCGAGCCAGCCTTGCGCTGCCAGCTTTTGCCAGAATTCATCGGTCATCGCCGCCGGCTCGGCCATGCGCGCGCGCACAAACCGGCTGTCGCATTCGCCGTCGAGGAATTTGCGCGCAGTCTCGCGCAGCAATTCCTGCTCCTCGGTAAACCCGATATCCATTACGCGCCCCGAGACTGCCGCCTTCTTTTTGGTATATCAGCACGCTGCCGAAATCGATCGCGGCTTTTTGGGGGCGCCCGCTCCGGTGACGCGCCGCGCCCTTATCCCGGCCTTCGCCCCGCAGAGGGGGAATGAGGTAGTCGCGGCAATCCCCTCGTCCCAGCGGCGGGATAAGACGTTCCCGGTCCCCTCGCCCCGCTTGCGGGGAGAGGGCTAGGGTGAGGGGCGCAGGTGGGGCGACGAGCGCGGACGACGCGGCGCCTTTTGGGTGCGGCGGGTCGGGCGGGTCAGACCGAGTAGTACATCTGGTATTCGATCGGGTGGGGGGTGTGCTCGAAATTGTACACCTCCTCCCATTTCAATTCGATGTAGGCCTCGATCTGGTCGCGGGTGAAGACGTCGCCCTTGAGCAGAAAGGCGTGGTCGCGGGTCAACTCGCCCAACGCCTCGCGCAGCGAGCCGCACACGACCGGGATGTCCTTCAGCTCCTCGGGCGGCAGGTCGTAGAGGTTCTTGTCGATCGGGTCGCCCGGGTGGATTTTGTTCTGGATGCCGTCCAACCCCGCCATCAGCATCGCGGCAAACGCGAGATAGGGGTTGGCGGCGGGGTCGGGGTAGCGCACCTCGACGCGCTTGGCTTTGGGGCTCGACACATAGGGGATGCGGCACGAGGCCGAGCGGTTGCGCGACGAGTAGGCGAGCAAAACCGGCGCCTCGAACCCGGGAATGAGCCGCTTGTAGCTGTTGGTCGTCGGGTTGGTAAAGGCGTTGATCGCCTTGGCGTGGCGGATGATCCCGCCGATGTAGTAGAGCGCCGTCTCGCTCAAATCGGCGTAAAGGTTGCCGGCGAAGAGCGTGTTTTCGTTCTTCCACAACGACTGGTGGGTGTGCATGCCCGAGCCGTTGTCGCCCATGACGGGCTTGGGCATAAAGGTCGCGGTCTTGCCGTATTGCTGGGCGACGTTGTGGACGACGTATTTGTAGATCTGCATCTGGTCGGCGGTCGAAACCAGGGTCGAGAACTCGAACCCCAATTCGGCTTGGCTCGGCGCCACCTCGTGATGGTGCTTTTCGACCTTGAGCCCCATATCGGCCATGACCGAGAGCATCTCGGCGCGCAAATCGCCCTGGCTGTCGACCGGCGGCACCGGAAAATAGCCGCCCTTAATGGGCGGGCGGTGGCCGGTGTTGCCGTCGGCAAACTCCTTGCCCGAGACATAGGGCCCCTCGGTCGAGTCGATCGCGTACATCGCCCCGTTCATGCCGGTCGAGTAGCGCACGTCGTCAAAGATGAAGAACTCGGCCTCGGGGCCAAAATAGGCGGTGTCGCCGATGCCGGTCGAGATCAGGTGCTGCTCGGCCTTTTTGGCGGTCGAGCGCGGGTCGCGGGCATAGGGCTGGCCGCTCAAGGGTTCGTGCACGTCGCAAAACACGATCAGCGCGGTCTGCGCCGCAAACGGGTCGAGCACCGCGGTGGCGCAATCCGGCACCAGCATCATGTCCGATTCGTTGATCGCCTTCCACCCGGCGATCGACGAGCCGTCGAACATCACCCCGTCATTCAGAAAGTTCTCGCTGATCGTGCGCACGTGATGCGCCAGGTGCTGCCACTTGCCGCGCGGGTCGGTAAAGCGGAAGTCGACATACTTGACCTCGTGCTCCTTGATCAGCGCCATCACCTTGCCGGTGTCCGACATCTCGACTGTTCCTCTGGTGAACGGGTTGAAGGGCTAAGTAAGCTGACGGGCGGGGCTAGACCGCGTCCGGCCCCTGCTCGCCGGTGCGGATGCGGATCGCCTGCTCGACCGGCAGCACAAAGATTTTGCCGTCGCCGATCTTGTCGGTGCGCGCCGCGTCCTGGATCGCATGCACCGCGCGCTCGACGAGGCCGTCGTCGAGCACCACCTCGATCTTGATCTTGGGCAGAAAGTCGATCACGTACTCGGCCCCGCGATAGACCTCGGTGTGGCCTTTCTGGCGCCCGAAGCCCTTGACCTCGCTCACCGTCATGCCGGTGACACCGACTTCGTGCAAGGCGTCCTTAACCTCGTCGAGCTTGAACGGCTTGATGATCGCCTCGATCTTTTTCATGACCTCACCCTCTCGTTGGCATCGGGCGCAGCGGGCGGGCGACGCCGTTCACTGCACCGCCTCGCCGTGGATCGCCAGGTCGAGGCCCTCGCGTTCGACATCGCTGTCGACCCGCAAACCGATCGTCAGGTCGACAAGCTTCAACAGGATCAACGACACGATCGCATCATAAACCACCGTGACGACGACGCCGTAAAGCTGCGTGATCACCTGATGCGGGTTGCCGTCGACAAGGCCGCTCTTGCCGGGGCCGCCAACCCAGGCGACGGCAAACACCCCGGTCAGGATGGCGCCGACCGCCCCGCCGATGCCGTGCACGCCAAAGGCGTCGAGACTGTCGTCATAGCCCAGCACGTGCTTGAGGCTGCTCGTGCTCCAATAGCAGATGACACCGACCGCAGCGCCGATCACGAGGGCGCCGCGCGGGTCGACAAAGCCCGAGGCGGGGGTGATCGCGACCAGTCCCGCGACCGCACCCGAAATGATCCCGAGGACGCTCGGCTTTCCCCTAAGGGTCCATTCGGCGAACATCCAGGCGAGCGCCGCCGTCGCGGTCGCGATCTGGGTGACGGTCATCGCCATTCCCGCGCTGCTGTTGGCCGCGGTCGCCGAGCCGGCGTTGAACCCAAACCACCCGACCCACAACAAGGACGCACCGATCACGCTGAGCACGAGGTTGTGCGGCGCCATCGGCTCGTGGCCGTAGCCGTGCCGTTTGCCGATTACCAGCGCCGCCATCAGGCCGGCGACGCCGGAGTTGATGTGGACCACGGTGCCGCCGGCAAAGTCGAGAACGCCGGCATTGTTGAGGAAACCGTCGGCGCCCCATACCCAATGCGCGATCGGCGCGTAGACGCACACGCTCCACAGCCCGATGAACCATAAAAGCGCAGAAAATTTCATGCGGTCGGCGATCGCCCCGCAGATCAGCGCCGGGGTGATGATCGCAAACGTCATCTGAAAGCACATGTAGACCGATTCGGGGATGGTCTTGGCGAGGCCGTTGACCGTGTCCATCGTCATCCCGACCAGCAGGAACCGGCTCAACCCGCCGAGAAACGGCGAACCCGTGGTGAAAGCAAAGCTGTAGCCCACGACCGTCCACAACACGGTGACGAGGCAGGTCACGGCAAAGCTCTGCATGACCGTCGCCAGCACGTTCATCTTGCGGACCATGCCGCCGTAGAACAGCGCCAAGCCCGGCACCGTCATCATCAGCACCAGCGCCACCGAGGTCAGCATCCACGCGGTGTCGCCGCTGTCGAGCTTTGGCGAAGCCGGCGCTTGCGCCAGCGCCGGAACGGCGCTCAGCGCCGGCAGAACGGCAGCGAAAACTGCGTATAGCCCGTAACGGTACAATGGCCTCATTCGTCTTCCTTTTTGGTCGAGCCAAACGGGTGGTCGCGGCGCGGTGCGTTCGACACCGCCAGGAAGCCGCTTCCGCAAGCATCAATAACCGTGCCAACCGGGCTCCCCGAGCCGCCCGGACAGGGCGCGCCAGCGTGCCCGAACGCGCTTGACAAAAGGGGCCGGTCGCGGCGACCGGCCCCTCGCACCGCCAGAGTAAGTGCCGCCGCTATTCGGCGATCGCGGGAATCTCCTCTCCGTCACCGAAATTGTAGGCCGTCTCGCCATGGACCGCATCGTCGCCGACGCGCAACGTCGCCTCGTCCATCCGCAAGGACACAAAGATCGAGATCACCTTGAGGATGACAAAAGTGGCGACGACGTTAAAGACGATGATGAAGGCGGCGGCGTAGACCTGCAGCATGAACTGATGGAAGCTGCCGTAGAACCAGCCGGTGCCGCTCACGCCCGGGGCATCCTTGTCCGTGCCGATATATTCGATCATGTCCGGATTGGCGAGGATACCGGTCAACAGGCCGCCCATCAACCCGGCAACGCCATGGGTCGACAATACGCTGAGGGTGTCGTCCACCCGGCGGAACAGGGCCGTGGTCTGCACCTTGTTCATGAAAAACCACGGAATGATGCCGGCGCAGACGCCGATGATGATGGCGCCCCAGCCATTCACGTAACCCGCCGCCGGGGTGATGCCGACGAGGCCGGCGATCATGCCGTTGACGGCGCCGACGACCGACGGCTTGCCGTAGGACATGGTGTCCATGATCGTCCACACCAGCAGCGCCACGCAGGTGCACAAATTGGTGTTGAGGATGGCCGCGGACGCGTCAGCGTTGGCAAAGTAGGGGTCGCCGCCGTTGAAGCCGTTCCAGCCGAGCCACAGGATGCCGGCGCCGACCAATGCCAGCAGCAGGCTGTTCGGCGGGAAATGGTCGCGGTCCTGCTGAATGCGCGGCCCGATCACCGCGGCGGCGACAAAGCCCGAGGTGCCGGCGGCGAGATGGATCACGTAGCCGCCGGAGAAGTCGAGCGCGCCCAGCTGCGCCAGCCAGCCGCCGCCCCAGATGCTGAAGCAGCCGACCGTGTAGACAAAGGTCATCCACAACGGGACGAAGATGATCCAGGCCTTGAAGCTCATCCGCCCGATCAGCGAGCCGGCAAGGATGATCACGGTGATCGCAGCAAAGACGAACTGGAAGAACACCATCGTCGACATCGGGAAGGCCAGTGCCGGCATGCCCCCGGCGGCGGCCGGGATGATCGCCTGCTGGAGCATGAAACCGGCCGATATGGCGGGCGCAGGCTTGCCCCAGAACGGAAACAGCTGCTCGCCAAAAGACATGTTGTAGGCCCACAGCACCCAGACGACCATAACCGCGGCAAAGGCGTACATCGCCATGAACGCGGAGTTGATCGCCCATTTGCGTTTGACGATGCCCCCGTATAGGACCACGAGGCCGGGCACGCTTTGCAGGCCGACAAAGGTCGCGGCGGCCATTTGCCAGGCATTGGAGCCGGTATCGAGCCATTTTGGCGTTGGAACTAACATCTCTCAGCCTCTTGCGGTTGTTCCGGACCCGGGCGGTCAGACCCGAGCCCGTCTCTGGCGAATGCGGGAAGTGCACCCCCTCGGGATCGCGTCGAGGCAAGATCCATGCCTAAATCGAAAATCGTCGCCGGCTGCGGAAAGGCATGGTTCGAATGACGCTCGATCAGCTTCGATTTTCGCCGGGCGCGATGGCGCGAACGCTCCGCGCCGCAGCCGGGCGCCGCGTGCGGCCGATGGCCGTCGCCATGATCGCGGCCGCGGTGCTGCTGCTCGCGCCAACGGGCGGCTGCCCGGCCGTCGCGGCGGGAATCCTCCATCTGCGCTGCACCAACGCCGCGAGCGGGGCAAGCTGGCCGATTGCCATCGACATGGATCACGGCCGCGTCGACACCCAGCCCGCTGCCATCACCGACAAATGGATCAGCTGGCGCGATCCGAAGCAGGGATTTTTTGACCTCGAGCGCGCGACGGGAAGGCTCCAATTCCGCAACGCGTCGAGCACCGGGGGCTATTTCCTGTACTACAATTGCCGGCCGGAGTAGCGGGGCGGGCGGTGTCGGGCGCGGATCGGGCGTCCCCGACGCAATGCTTCGCCCTTAAATGCCTAAATTATAGTCATTTATCTGCTCCGATTATGAGCAATAGAACGCGGACGTTGATCGGGTGGCGCTCGGTGCTCCGATTTTGATGGAATCGAAGTGGCAGAGGGTAAACTGAGCGATGGATCGAAACGTCGGGGCGAGGCGCAATATGGTGGCGCGACATGGCCATTGCAGTGTCGGGAAAGGCGGTGCCGGGGTGACGATGCGGCGACGGGAGCGCGCTCCCGCCCGCGGCGCGCCGCCCGCAAAGCGGCCGGACCTTCCGCGGGGGCGCGGCCATGGCGGCGGTTGAGCCCGGTGTGCAGGCGCGGGTCGGGTTCGCCTCGAAGACCGGCCCGCGGCGGGCAAACGAGGATTTCGCCGCCGCCCTTTACGGGGCCGAACTGCCCGAGCCGCGCCAGGAGGTGGTCGCGGCGATCGCCGACGGCATCGGTGGTGCCAAGGGTGGCCGTACCGCCGCCGAAACCGCGGTGCGCGGGTTTCTCGACGGGTTTTGCGACCTGCCCGAAACCATGGAGGTGCAGCGAGCGGGTTCCCGGATTCTCTCTGCGCTGAACGGGTGGATCAATACCCAGGGTCGGCAAGACCCCAAGCTCGCCGGAATGGGCTGCACGTTCACGGCGCTGGTCCTGCGCGGCCGTGTCGCCCACCTGCTGCATGTCGGAGATACCCGCGCCTATCGGTTGAGTAGAGATATCCTGACTTGCCTGACCGTCGACCATGTCCGCGAGGACGGCACGGGTCGCTCGCACACTCTCAACCGGGCGTTGGGGGTGGAGCCGGAACTGCGCCTCGACTACGCCGCGCAGCCGGTGGCGTTGCACGACCGCTTCCTTTTATGCAGCGACGGCGTCCACGGGTTTCTGAGGGAACAAGGCATCGCCGAGATCATGCGCGACCGCTCTGCTCCCGAGGACAGCGCGGGCGCTTTGGTGGCGGCCGCGCTCGACGCCGGCAGCACCGACAACTGCACCGCCCTGGTTTTGGACGTGGTCGGGCTGCCGACGGCGGGATCGGCCGACATCAGCGCGGCGATGCGGCAGCTGCCGATCATCCCGGTGCCGGTCCGCGGCGAGACGGTCGACGGATTTGTCCTGAAGGCACTGATCTCGGAGGGCCGCTACAGCCGGCTGTTCGGGGCCGAAGATGAAGTCGAGGGCGGCACCGTCGCCTTGAAGTTTCCTAAGCCGCAGGTCGCCAAGGTCGAAGTTTACCACGCGGCGTTTGTTCGCGAGGCCTGGGTCGGCAGTCGGGTCCACAATCCCTCGATCGGGCGGGTCATCGAGCTTCCGCCAGGACGCCGGACGTGCCTTTACACGGTCATGCCGCTCTATCAAGGCGAGCTGTTGGAAGAGCGGCTGTCGCGCAGCCCGGCGCTGGGGCTGGAAGAGGGGCGGCACATCGCGGTCTCGCTCGCCCGCGGGGTGGCGGCGCTGCATCGCGCCGGCGTCATCCATCGCGACGTCAAGCCCGACAATGTGATCCTTGAAGGCGGCGGCTCCTTAAAGCTGATCGACCTCGGGGTGGTCCGCGTGCCCGGACTGGAAGAGTTTCCGCCCGAAAACATTCCCGGCACCGCGGCCTACATGGCGCCCGAGATGGCCGAGGGTGAGCCCGGCAACGAGGCCACCGACATCTATGCGCTCGGGGTCACGATGTTCCGCGCCTTCACCGGCCAATACCCGTACGGCAATGCGGACGCGACAAGCCCGCCCCGGCGGAACCGGCCGGCGGACTTTTCCGAATTGCGGCCGGATCTTCCCGCCTGGGTCCAGGCGGCACTGACCCGCGCGATCGCGCTCGATCCTGCAAAGCGCTTTCGCGACATGACCGAGTACGCGCTCGAGATGGAGGCCGGGCCGGCGCGCGCCCCCGCGGCGATCCAACGGCGGCCCACACTTTACGAACGCGCGCCCGTGCGGGTCTGGCAAGGTATCGCCGGGCTGTTGGCGCTCGCGCTCCTCGCCTCGTTGCTGCTGCGCTAGTCTCGTAGCGCGGTGTTTTGCCGGTGAGAGACGGTCAAATCGGGCGACCGCCGGCGTGCGAGGAGTTGATGGTGAAAGCCCAGCCGTCGGGTCCCGCGAGGTCGAACGAGTCGTGGATACGGCCGCGGCGGATCGGCGACGGCAACAGCCCCTTCTCGGCATAGGCCCGGTGCGTGGCGTCGACGTCGTCGACCATCAGGTCGAAGGGCGCCCCGGTTCCGGGCATCGGCGGCTGCTCGGCTCGGCGGACGACGACATGCGTGCCGCCGCGCAATTCGAGCACCGCCAATTCGTCCATCGTCACAATCGGGCGCAGGCCGACCGTTTCGAGCCAGCGTGCGGCGGCGCCGACATCGCGGACGCTGAGCCGCACATGGCCGACCGCGACCGGCGGCCGGGGATCGGTGTTATCGGGCATGGCTGTCTCCTTCAGGTCAAATCCAGGCCGCCGCGGCGCTTGGCGGGATCAGCGCGCACCACGACACCGTGGCGCTTTTCATGCCGCACGCGCGGGCACAAGGGGCGCTGCCGGCGCAGCGCTAGCGCACCGGGTCGAGGACGACGACCGGGATCTCGCGCTCGGTCTTCTTCTGGTAGTCGGCGTAGGGCGGCCAGAATTCGAGCGCCGTCTCCCACAGCCGGGCACGCTCCGCGCCGGTGGCGGTGCGGGCCCGCGCCTTCATTTTCGCGGTGCCGACCTGCACTTCCACGTCGGGGTTGGCGAGGAGGTTGCGGTACCAGCCGGGGTGCTGCGGCGCGCCGCCCTTCGAGGCGACGACGATATAGCTGTCGCCGACTTTGCCGTAGTACAGCGGGAAGATGAACTTTTCTCCGGACTTGCGGCCGGTCGTCGTCAGCAGCAATGACGGTACGGGCGTGTCCGGCCGGCCCGGCTGGGTCGGCTTGTGCATGTGTCCTTCGGTGCCGCCACTGGAGATGTAGCGGTTCGCGTGCTCCACCATCCAATCGGGCAGGTTCGGCGCGAGCTTGGCCTCGGTCATGCTTCAAACTCCTCTCAACGCACCGCAGCATACCACAGCCGGAGCGCAGGGTCGCGCCGGCAAATCGGCCGGGCGGCGCCGGCCTCTCCTCCCCGCGCGCGGAAGAAAGCGCCCGGCGAGAAGCCTATGGCGTCGAGCGGATCTCGGCGATGTCCTGGGCAAAGATCATGTCTTCGCTGCCGACAACCGACGGGTCGACCGGCGAGGACAGGTAGCGCGCGAACACCCATACCCCGTCCAACGGGTTGGACACGATTTCCGCTGTCGCACCGTCGACGAGGACGATCTGCATGCCGGGGACGAGCGCCCTCGTGTTGACGAGCTCGCTCATTCTGCGGCCCGCACGATTCCATGGCCGGCGCGGCGCCAGCCCGCGAGCTCGTCCCAGCTGTCGGCCTCCATAAACTCGGCCCAGCGGCGGTACAAATTGCGCAGATTGTGCTCGCTCGACTTGGCTTCGGTGATGTCCATAACCGTGCCGGGGATGCGCAGCCCCTGCCATTCGTAATTCTCGATCTCGTGCCCCTGCCCCTGCTCGTAGCTGTAAGGATGGCGCCGGGCGATCGTGCCGCGGCTCGCGGCATGGGCGTAGTTCCAGTTTTCCATGTCGTCCTGCTCGGTCATGCCGGCCGGGCCCGAATAGCGGATGTAGTAGTCGCGCAGAAAGTCTTTGACCTGTTGCGGTGCCGCCTTGTCGACAAAATACCAGCGCCAGACCTCCGTCTGGTGGGCGCCGCGCGGATGCCACACCGCGATCGTGCGCGGCTGGCGCGGATGCAGCGCAACGTTGGGAAAGACCTCGCCGGGGCTGCCGATGACCCGGCCCCATTCGCCCTTGCGCCGGCGGCGCTGGTCTTCGCAATGCGCGAAATATTCCGAGACGACCGGCGAATGGCTGTAGGCGGGCGGGGTCGCCGCGCCCTGCGGCATCACATAGACCCCGGTCTGGTGGCCGCGCTCGTAAAACGACACCTGCAGCCGGCGCGCCATCTCGCGCTCGCGCATGTCCCGCCTGCCGCTGCCCGACGGCCCGATGCCGGCAAGGTCGACCGAGCGGTGGCTGATGTTGTGATAGCTGTCGCCGCAGAAATTCTCGGCCGGGAATTTCCAGTTGCACGGGATCAGCCATTTCTGGATGCCGCCCAAGACCTCGACGCCGCTGTCGCCGCCGTCCCAGGTTTCCAGGGTCAGGTCGAGATAGCGGGCGAAGTCGCCGAGGTATTCGGTGAAGGACGGCGCCGCCGGGTCCCAATTGGCCCACACACTTCCTTTGTAATTGGCGAGCTGCGCGACCTCGACCAATCCCCATTGCGCGCGGTCGAGCTGCGAGTGGTAGGCCTCGCGGAAATAGGGCACGCCGACGAGCTTGCCGTCGGTGCCGTAGCTCCAGCCGTGATAGGGGCAGGTAAAGACCGGGGTGTTGCCCTCGTCATAGCGGCACACCTTCATGCCGCGATGCCGGCACGAATTCAGAAACACGTGGATTTGGCCGGCGCGGTCGCGGCACAGCAGCACAGACTCCTCGCCCATGCCCGACACAAAGAAGTCGCCGGGGTTCGGGATCTGGCTCTCGTGGCCGACAAAAAGCCAGGCGCGGGCAAAGAGCCGCTCCTGCTCCTCGGCGTAGATCTCGTCGTTGACAAAAATCTCGCGGCTGATCTGCCCCCGCGCCAGATCGACGAGACCCTTGCGATATCCCGCTGCCGCTGCCGCCGCCGTCATCGCCACCCTCCTGTCCTGCCTCATCCCATGTTATTGCCGCCGCCGTCCCGCCGCCAGCCGCATGCTTGCCGAAGGTTGCCCCCGCACCCGGCCGCGTGATAGGAACGGATCATGGACGGATTGCGCGCCGGGGTCGCCGCCAAAAAAGCCGAGCTCGACCGGCTGCGCCCACAGTTCGGCGGCGGCTTGGCCAATCTCGAGCACGTCCATGATCTTGAGCTCACCTACACCTCGAACGCGATCGAGGGAAACACCCTCTCGGCGGCCGACACGACGCTCGTCATCGAGCACGGGATCACGATCGGCGGCAAGCCGCTCAGGGATCACCTCGAAGCGATCGACCACCATGACGCGATCGGTTTTGTGCGCAGCCTGGCGCGCGACGGGTCGCGGTTGACCGAGATTGACCTGCGCCAATTGCACCATCTCGTCGTCAGGCGCTCGCAGCCCGAGATCGCCGGCCGCTATGCCGATCAGGGCCGTTATGCGCTGACCGACGCCGGTCGACACGACTTTCCCCCGCCGGCAGACGTGCCCGCCCTGATGGGCGACTTTGCAGGCTGGTTCGCCATGGCACCCGCGACACCCGAAACCGCGTTCGCAGCGCACTGGCGTCTCGTCGAAATTCACCCGTTCAACGACGGCAACGGGCGCACCGCGCGCCTGTTGATGAACCTGCTGCTGATCCGCGGCGGCTACCCGCCGGTCGCGGTGCGACCGCAAGACCGCGCCGCCTATCTCCAGGCGTTGCAGGAGGCGCAGGCCGGACCGGGGATGGCGAGCTTCGATCGCCTGCTTTATCAGCGTCTCGACGCCACCCTCTGCGAATATCTCGCCGCCGCGCGCGCGGCGTTGGCCGACGGGACGAGCCTGCCCGGCTGACCGATCGGCTTCGGCCGCGCCGGTTACGCCGCCGGCCTCACACCTTTATGGTCGAGGCGGTGTAGATCTCGTCGATCGCCTTGGCCAGGGCCGCCTCGAACTCGGCGTCGCTCATCGACACCCGGAGATACTGGACGAGGGCGCGCGAAAAGCTCGCGATCATGCCGTGATTGGCGGCAAGCCGTTTGCACGCGTCGTCTCGCGTGTACCCGCCGGAGAGCGCCACGACCCGGGCGACCCGCGGATGGTTGACCAGCGGCAGATAAAGATCGGCGACATCGGGCAGGGTCAGCTTGAACATGACCTTGCGGCCCTCAGGCAGGGCGTCCGCCCGCTTTTTCAGCTCGTCGAGAAGGATCGCTTCCGCGCCCTTTTTGTCGGGGCTTTTGATCGAGATCTCGGGTTCGAGGATCGGCATCAGGCCGTGCTCGGCAATCTGCGCCCCGAACTCGAACTGCTGCGCCGCAATCGCGGCGATGCCGTCCTTCGAGGCCAGATTGATCACCGAGCGCATCTTGGTGCCGAAGACGCCGAGCTTGACCGCGCGGTCGCACAGCTGATCGAGCTGCGGCATCGGCCGCATCAGCTGAACTCCGTCCTTTTCCGGTTCGAGCCCCCGGTCGACTTTGACAAACGGCACGACCCCGCGTTCTTCCCACAGATAGGACGGGGTCGGCTTGCCGCGCACCTCGCCGTCCATCGTGCCTTCGAACAGGATCGTGCCGATGACCTTGTCGCCGGTAAAAGCCGGGGCGGTGATGATGCGCACTCGCATCTGGTGGATCAGCCGAAACATCTCGGCCTCGCCGCTGTAGGCGCTGTCCGGAATGCCGTAGAGGCGCAGCGCCCCCGGCGACGACCCGCCGCTTTGGTCGAGTGCCGCAATAAACCCGCCCTTTTGGGACATCTGCGCCATCATCTTGTCATCGGCCATGATCCCATCCTTCCGTCCGACCCGCACGCTCCGGGAAACGCGCCCAGCCGCAAACGATTGCCCTCGCGCCCCGGATATTGGCACGGCGTTTGAGATCGCCGCAATCCTCGCCTTGATTAAGCCTGCGTTACACGCCTGCCGGAACGGCACCGCGCTCAGCGGTGGTTCGCGGGCGCCCGGCGCGGGTCGTCGGCCTGATAGCTTGCCGCGTTCTGCCTGGCTTGCGAACGCAGCTCGTGGCCGGCCATAGCTTCGAGGATGCGGGCGGCGACCGGAAAGCCGTCCTGACCCCACCCCTGGGCTTGGGCGCGGTGCAGCACGTCATGGGCGAGAAGGCCGAGATTGGCAGGGGCGGCAACGTCGCGCGCGAGCTCGCAGGCCAGGTGCAGATCTTTGGCGACGATGTCGAGCGTGCCGCCGGCGGTAAACGCACCCGACAGCACCGAGCGCGGGATGTTGTCAAAGGTGCGGCTGGCGCCGGCGCTGAACGGCACGATCTGCGCGAGGATTCCGGGATCGACCCCGGCCTTGGCGCCGATCAGCAAGCCTTCGAGCGCGGCGACGAAATTGGTGTAGCCGAGATATTGCGTCACGAGCTTGGCGACACAGCCGGCTCCCTGTGCGCCCACGTAAAACACGTTGCGGGCGATCGCCTCGAGCAGCGGCCGGTGGCGGAGAAAGACGGCCTCGTCGCCGCCGACCATCACCGTCATGCCGGGCGGGCGGCCGCTGACCGGCGCGTCAAGCATGTCGACGCCCTTGGCGCGGCACGCCTCGGCGACTTGGCGCGCCGCCGCCGGCGCGTTGGTGGTCAGGTCGACATAAGACCCGCCGCTGCTCAGACCGGCGAGGATGCCGGTCTCGGGATCGAGCACCGCCGCCCGCATCTGGTCGGGGCCCGGCAAGGAGGTGAACACGACTTCGCTTTTTTCGGCGACCATGCGCGGGCTCGCGGCGGGCTGCGCGCCGCGTCCGGCGAGCGTCTGCATCGCCTCGGGCCGAATGTCGTAGACCGTCAGGCTATGGCCGGCGTCGATCAGGCAGCCGGCGATCGGCGTCCCCATCGTGCCGGTGCCGACAAATCCGATCTGCATCTGCGTGTCCTCCCATTGGCGCCGAGCGGCTCACCCCGGCGGATGGCGCAGGCGCTCGCGCGTCGGCTATTGTGCGCCATCAAGCCCATCCGGAGGAAGAGATGCAGATAGGGTTCAACCTGCCGATATCAGGCCCGATGTCGGACCCCGACAGCGTGATCCGGATCGCGCAGGAAGGCGAGGCGCTGGGCTACGACTACCTCACCCTGACCGACCACATCCTGCTGCCGAACCTGAAGGTTCCGGGCTATCCCTATTCGGAGAGCGGCGAGTTCTTTGGCGAAGGGCCGCAGAACCGCCACGACCAGTTGACCGCCGCCGCCTTTGTCGCCGCCAAGACCAGGCGCATCCGGCTGGTGCTGGCGGTCATGGTCGTGCCCTACCGGCCGGCGGTGCTCGCCGCCAAGATGCTGGCGACGATCGACGTGCTGTCGGGCGGGCGGCTCACGATCGGCATCGGCGCCGGCTGGCTCGAAGCCGAGTTCGACGCGGTGGCGGTGACGCCGTTCGCCGCGCGCGGAGCGGTCACCGACGAATACATTCGCGTCTTCCGCAGCCTGTGGACCGAGCCGGCGCCGCGGCACCGCGGCGACTGGGTCAAGGTCGACGACGTTCTCTTTGAGCCCAAGCCGGCGCAAAAGCCGCACCCGCCGATCTGGGTCGGCGGCGAAAGCGGTCCGGCGTTGCGCCGCGCCGCCCGTCTCGGCGACGCCTGGTATCCGATCGGCAGCAACAACCGCCACCTTCTCGACAGCCTGCCGCGCTACAGCACCGGCGTCGCACGGCTGCGCCGGTTCACCGCCGAAGCGGGCCGCAACCCCGACGAGGTCGCGTTGACCTACCGGGTCAAACGCTACGGCGAGGCCGTGCCGGACAAGGCCTCCGACGGCGAGCGCCGGCTGTTTTCCGGCAGCACCGCCGACATTGCCGGCGACTTCCGGGCATTGGGCGAGATCGGCGTCAGCGCCGTCGACATCGACTTTGAGCGACCGACAGCCGAGGCGTCGATCGCCGAAATGCGGCGCTTCAAGGAGACCGTGCTCGGCCGGGTGTAGCGGCCGGCTCAGTAATCGTAGTTGTAGTTGAGGCCGATGCCGGTGCCGTTGTTCTGGCCGGCTTCGGTGTCGACAGTCACGTGATGGCCGAGATCGACCTCGACCGTGACCTTGCTGGTCGGCGGCGACACCCCCTGGCTGACCCCGACCGAGACCCCGGGGGCGATGTATTTGCCGGCGCTGACCGCGGTGGTGCTGGTCGTGGTCGGGGTGACGACGCTCGGGTTGAGGATGCTGCTCGCCGCCCCCGCCGGACCCTGACCGAGCCGCAGCCAGTCGAGACCGAGCCCGCCCTTCAGCCGGTCGAGCAGCCCCGGCCCGCCGCCGGAAAGTGCCGCCGCCGCCTGGGCCAGCTCCAGCCCTTGGCCCGGCGTCATCTGCCGCACGCCGCTGCCGAACAAGAGCCGCGCCAGGATCTCGTCGCGCGGCAAGGGCGGGGTCGAGCTCAGGCTCACGGTCGGCGCCGAGGCCAAGCCGCCGATCGTGACCCGCGCGGTGATGTCGGCGGCACTCGCCTCGGCGACGATGTCGAGCGCCGGGTCGATCTTGGCGCTGCCGTCAAAGGCGATCGTGCCGCGGGTCAGCACAAAGGATTTGCCGAGGAGCGCATAGCTGCCGCGGTTTGCCGTCAGACTGCCGGCGATCTTCGGCGCGGCGTCGGTGCCGGTGATCTTGAGCCGGCCCGACCACTGGCTGTCGAGGCCGTGGCCCTGCACCAGCACCGGTCCGGCCAGCCTGAGGGTGATGTCGAGCGTCGCCGGCAAGGTCGGCGCCGCCGTGCCCTGCGATGGTGCGGCCGGTTTGTTCGCGCCGTTGACCTCGGTCACCTTCAGCACGACGACGCTGGGCGGCAGGCTGCTCGGCAGGTTGATCTGGGCGCGGTCGATCGTCAGCGGGGCCGTCACCGCGAGGGCCGTCAACGGACCGGCGACAGAGACCGTGCCGCTCGCGGTCGCCACCGCCTCGTCGCGCGCCGCGATGCGGAATTTGGAGAGGGTCGCCGAGAGCTGCGCATCAGCGCCCTGGGCTCCGCCAAGCGCCAGGCTGCCTTGTGCCTTCAGCGAGCCGCCATTGCCGTCCCCGGCGGAGAGCGAGGCCAGTTGGAAACGGCCGCCATTGCCGACGAGCTCGGCCTGGAGATTTGTCAAAATCGCGCCGCTCGCGAAATTCTCGTAGCGCCCGTCGCTCAACATTAGTCTACCGCTGGCGACGGGTGCTGCGACCGTGCCGCCGACCGACAATTCGGCGGCGAACTTGCCGCTGAGCCGGTCTTCGCCGAGCGGCAGCAAATCGGCCAACCGGCCGATCTCGCCGGCGCCTTTAAGGCTCGCCGCAAGCCGGCCCTGGGGCGGTATCGAGATCCCGACCGGGGCAGCGCTCCACAGCAACGGCAGCGACCCGGTGAACGCCATCCGGTCGCCATGCAACCCGGTCACCTGACCCTTGAAGTCGACGGCGCGTCCGCTCCAGTCGCCTTCGACCGTGAGCCCGAGCCGGGGCGTTGTCGCCTGCCGCGAAACCGCGAGCGACAAGCCGGCGGCGTCGAGGACGAGATGCCCGTGCGGTGCGCGCAGGGTCCCGCCAAACGACGCGGCGGCAGACAGGTCGCCGTGCAGCTCGGGATCGCCGGCCAGACGGGCGGCGGCGGCGAGCGGCAATTTGGCAGCGTTGAGGGTGAAAGAGAGCGTTCCGCCCCTGACCGCGCCGCCGGCGGTGACCCGGCCTGTCCCAAGCCTCAGCGCGAGACGCGACAGCGCAAAGTCAGCGCCGCGGCGCGACAGCTCGACCGGCTCGTCGAGCGCAAACGGCTCGTCGCCGAGCGATCCCGTCAGCCGGGCAAGGCGAAACGCGGCGCCGCCCGCAGAAAAGCCGACGTCACCCGCGAACGCTACACGCAAGGGTCGGCCGTCGGCGTTGCCCTGAAACGCAAACCGGCCGGGGCGCGCGCTGGCGAATGTCGCCGTCGCATTGGTAAAGTCAAAGGCGGCGACATTTGCACCGTTCAGCGCCAGCCGCCCGGTTCCGGACGGGAGACGCCACAAATCCGCCAGCCGGGCGGTAATCGCGAGGCGGCCGATTTCGGTGCGCGAGGCTGGTGCGCCGACCGCGAGACGCGTTCCGTCGAGGGTCAGGTCGAGCCCCTGGCCGCCGCCTCGCTGGGCGAGCCCGGCGGCGATGTCGAGGCTGCCGCGGAGCGGCCGGCCGGCAAGCCTGGACCAGCGCGACAGATCGGGCACATGACCCCGCAGAGCACCCTCGGCGAGCCCGCCGGCAAAGGCGATGCGCAGGTCGCCGGCAATTGTCGCTGCCGCCGCGGTCAGCCGCAGACCGCTGAGAGCGATGCCGGTCTTCCCGATCGGCGCCGCATTCAGCGCCAGGTTTCCGTCGAGGCTGCCGGCGCGGAAATTCCCCGTGATCGCGGCTTTCGGCTGCGACAGGTCGGCGACGACGCCGGAGAGCTGCGCCCGGTCGAGGATGGCGCCGCCGGCAGCGATGCCGCGCCCGTCGACTTTGGCTTGCAGCCGCAGCCGATCGAGCGGCCCTTGCGCCGTGACCTCGCCCGAGACGGCGCCGGCGACATCGGTCTTAAGCGCGGGGCGCAGCGCTTCGAGCCGCGGGACGGCGATGGTCAAAGCCGCATTCACGCCACGCAAATCGGGGTCGAATTGCGCCCCGCCGGTGAGCTTGGCAGCAGCGCCGGTCAGGGTCAGATGGCTCAGCGCCACGGTTCCGGCGTCGTCGCGGGCGATCGTGCCGGTCACGGCAGGCGTAGCGCCGAGCAAGGCGTCGGCGACGGCGATCCCGGTGCGCAGCCCGCTCGCGGTCCCGATCAAATCGACGGCACCGGCAACGCCATGGGCGGCAAAGGCCAGATGACCCGAGCCGTGCAGGTCGAGCCCGCTGTCCTGCACCGCGAAGCGCCCGAGCTTGATCGCGCGGGCGTCGCGGTCGACAAGCGCGGCAAAGGACCAGCCGATCTTCCGCCCAAGCTGCCGCGCGAGCGAACCTCCTTCGGGCAGCGCGAGCCCGCCGACTTCGCCGTTTCCGTCGACCGCAATGCGGGTTTGCGGGTCGCCGAGAGCGCCGGTCGGGGTCGCCGAGAAGTGCGCCTCGACCTCCTCTGCGCCCGATCCCGAGATCGCCACTCCGGACGCTGTGAGGTCGGCTTTTGCCACCGGATGAAGCTCGTCGCCGCTGAGCTCGACCGTCATTGCCGCAGCGCCGCTCGGCTCGCCGCCGGTGATCCCCGCGAGCTTCGAGAGGTCCGGCAGGTCGGCGCGCAGATGTGCTCCGATACTGCCACCGGCCCGGTCGAGAGAGGCGTTCCCGGCCACGCTGCCGGAAGCGGTCGCGAAGGACAGCCGGTCGAGCGCGATCTGCCTTCCGAAAGTCGCGTGCAGCGCCAGGCTCGCCTGGTCGCCGACCAGAGGCGCGAGGTTCGCCGGCAGCAGCGGCGCCATGTCGGCATGGGCCGCCAAGCCCAGAACCGTCTCGGTCGAGACGCCGAGCGCGACATCGGCATCGAGCCGCGCCTGCCGCCCGGCGGTCGCTGTCAGCCGGCCGTGCCAGTCGGCCACCGGCCCGTTCCCGTCGATCGTCAGCGCTGCCGGCAGACGATCGTTGCGGCCGAGTGCGTCGGCGAGCAGAAGGCCCGTCGGCTCGTCTGCTTGCAGGTGGAGGGCAAGCGTCGGCGCGGCGCCGGCCAGGGTCATCTGCAATGCGATGCTTCCGGGCGAGGCGTCGATGCGGTGGAGGTCGAGGGCGGCGCGGGCGGCAGCACCGCCGGCCGCGACATTGCCGGCGACCGTCGCGACGATGCTTTCTCCCAAAACCGGTGCCGCCAATGCCAGCCGGTCGATGACCAGACGGTCGACGACAAGCGCCATCGGCAAATGCGGCACATGCAGCAGCTCGGCGAGCGTCTTGGAGGGACCGGCAGGCGGGCGCGCCTGATCGATCTCGACCGCCCGCGCCAGCCGCACATGCAGCCGGCCCGCGAGCAGCCCGGCGGGATCGAGATCGAGGCGCACGTCGCGCAGGGTCAGCCAGACGCCCTCGGCATCGCCGACCTCGATGCGACGCGCGGTCATCGCGAACGGCACCGACCCGCCCAGCCCCTCGATCGCCCAGGAGCGATCCGGGGTGCTCGCCAGCCGCGCGATCTCGGCGGCGAGCCAATCCTTGCCCGGGCGGGTCTGCAAAAAACCGAACCCGGCGGCCACGAACGCGGCCGAAACCGCCAAGGCGAGGGCGAGCAGGCGAAATGTCCTTGCCATCAGAACGCCTCGCCAAGGCTGACATAGACCTGGATCCACGAATCGGCGCTGCGCCGGTACAGCGGGGTCGCCAGATCGAGCCGCAACGGGCCGAACGCGGTATAGTAGCGCAACCCGAGCCCGACCCCGTAAAACAGCCGGTGATCGAGTTGCGGCACGCTAGTCTCATAGTAGCTGCCGGCATCGACAAACGGCACGACGCCGATCGTCTCGGTGACTTTAACGCGCGCCTCGAGATTGAGGACAAGGCTCGACTTGCCGCCGATTGGGTCGTTGTTGGAAGCGAGCGGACCGGCCATCTGATAGCCGTAGGCGCGAATCGAGCCGCCGCCGCCGGCGTAGATGCGCTGGTCGGCCGGCAGCGGCGCCAGCGGCGCGCCGTCGAGCGAGGCGAGCGCCACCCTGCCGGCAAGAACGGCCCGCCCCCCGGCACCGAGCTGCCGATAGGTGCTGGCCGAAACCTGGTTCGACACGAAGTTGAGGGCGGGGCTCGAAAAGATGTGCGACGGCGTCACCGAAAGCTGGGCGCGGTAGCCGCGGGTGGGGCTCAGCAAATTGTCGGTCGTGTCGAGCTTTACGTAAGCCGGGATGCCGACCAACGTATAGCGCTGGGTACGCTGCGCCGAAGTGTTGGTCGAAACATTCGCCAATTGTACCACATTCGCCTTCTCCGCTTCGAGCGCCACCCCACCGGTGACGAGCGCGCCGAAACGGCGTTCGATCCCGGCCGTGGCCAGGGCGCGGCGGCTGTGATAGGCGGCGGGCGTATAGTCGGCGATTTCGGCGGTCGCCAGGAAATCCTGGTCCGTGACCAGAAAATCAGGCCGGCGAAAATTGGCGTTGAGCGCGTAGACCTGCTGGCCGCCGGTTGCCGAGAGCCGCAGATATTCGGCGTGGCCGAACAGGTTGCGGTTCTCCCAGTAGATCTTGGCGGCGGCACCCTGGCTGGTGTTGTAGCCGAGGCCGGCGCCGACCGTGCGGTGCGGGCGCTCGGTCGCGTCCACCACCATCAAGGTCGTGCCGGGGTTGGCGGGGTCGGGCTTTGGCGTGATCCGCACCGTGCTGAACAGACCGCTCTCGATCAGGGCGCGGCGGGTGTCTTCGACCTTGGCCGCGTCATAGCTTTCGCCGCGGCGCCAGCGCAGCCGCCGCTCGACATAGCCGGGATCGAGGTTCTGGAGGCCGGCAATCGTCACCGCCCCAAACCGCGTCGCCGGCCCCGGCGCAATCGTATACGTCACCGCCATCGTGTGGGCGGCACGGTCGATCACGACCTCGCGCTTCCCGGCCTTGGCGAAAGGATGCCCGTTGTTGCCGAATGTCGCGACAAGCGCGTTTTCGGTGGCGACGACCGGGGCGGTGCGCGCGGCGTCGCCGGGCTTCAACGGCAGGGGTGAGGGGCTGGCCGGCATCGGGAGCGGCTTTCCGTCCGGTCCGAGCACGGCGATCGAAGCAACGTGATAGAGCGGGCCCGGCGTCACAGTAACCGTCACTCGGGCCGGATGGTCGAGCGCGTCGATCTTGTAAGAAAAGCGTGCGTCCCAGTATCCGAGGCTGTGGGCGGCGTCGGTCAGCTGGCCCAGGTCGCGCTCGGCCCGGCGGCGCAGCGCCTCCTCCGAGGGCGGCGGCCGGCTTTGGAGCGCCTTGAGCTGCGAGACCTGATCGAGAAGATCCGAGAGGTCGCTCTCTTTGGCGCCGGCGATCGTCGTCCGGTATTCGAGATCGGCATGTCCGGCGAGGCTCGGAAACAGGCCCGCGACCACGGCCGCCGCAGCCACCAGGCGCCGAACCCGCATCCGCTCCCGGCGAAGTCCCCAAAGGCGCGTCGCAGCGGGCCGGGTCTATGCGTTTCGACGCGCTGTCGCGATCTCGACCCGCCGTTTCAGCCGGCGGATTTCCGGCGTCAGCTCGCGGTCGGCGGTGTTGCGCAGAAACGAATTGATCCCGCCTTTGTGCTCGATCGTGCGGATCGCCGCGGCGGTGATGCGCAGCCGGATCGGACCCAGCACATCCGACAACACCGAAATGCGCTGCAAATTGGGCAAGAA
Source organism: uncultured Alphaproteobacteria bacterium (assembly GCA_963712825.1). GTDB lineage: Bacteria > Pseudomonadota > Alphaproteobacteria > ATCC43930 > CGMCC-115725 > AP-15. The sequence goes on along the minus strand of CAVQJP010000012.1, from coordinate 13,148 downwards.
GCGGCGCTTGGTCTTGTTGTTGGCATGGCTGACATTATTGCCGACCTGCACGCCCTTGCCGGTGACCGCGCATCTCCGCGCCATTTCCCTACCTCGGCTAAGCTCGAAACCAACTCTTCGGGCACTCGCGCCACTCTTGGCGGCACGGTGTGGGCGCTCTCTTACGATGCCGGATCCGGCCCGTCAACAACGGGTGCCTGCGGGACCCGGAAACGGCGGTGCAAAGCGGCTCGACAGAAGCGGCGCGCCCGGCAAAATTGCGCGGTCAGGGAGGAACGAGCATGAGTGCCGCAGGCGAAAGCAACCCTTACGAGATCGGGCTCGACAAAAACGCGGCGAACTTTGTACCGCTGACCCCGCTCGGCTTTTTGGCGCGCAGCGCCGCGGTGTTTCCCGACCGGAAGGCGGTCGTCTATGGCGAGCGCCGCTACAGCTGGCGCGAAGCGTTTGAGCGCTGCCGGCGGCTCGCCGCGGCGCTGGCGGCGCGGGGCGTCGGGCATGGCGACACCGTGGCGGTGATGGCGCCCAACACGCCCGAGGCGTTCGAAGCGCATTTCGGGGTGCCGATGGCGGGTGCCGTGCTCAATGCGCTCAACATCCGGCTCGACCCGGAAACCATCGCCTTCATCCTCGGCCACGGCGAGGCCAAAGTGCTGCTGACCGACACCGAGTTCGCCCCGGTCGTCAAGACGGCGCTCGCCCGGCTGGAGCGCAAGCCCCTCGTCGTCGACATCTGCGACCCGGCCGGGCCCGGCGGCGAACGCCTCGGCGAGACCGATTACGAGAGCATGCTCGCCGCCGCCGACCCGGATTTTGCGCCGGTGATGCCGGCCGACGAGTGGGATGCGATCGCTCTCAACTACACTTCGGGCACGACCGGCAACCCCAAGGGTGTCGTCTACCATCATCGCGGCGCCTATCTGAACGCGCTCGGCAACATCCTGGTCTGGGGACTGCGCCAGCACCCGGTCTACTTGTGGACATTGCCGATGTTTCATTGCAACGGCTGGTGCTTCCCGTGGACAATTACGGCGCTTGCCGGGACCCATGTCTGCTTGCGCCGGATCGACGCGGCGGCGATCTACGACACGATCCGCCGCCACGCCGTCACCCACCTCTGCGGCGCCCCGGTCGTCATGAACATGATGCTGAACCCCGGCGCCGGGATCGACCGTACGCTCGACCGGCCGGTGGCGATGATGACGGCCGGGGCGCCGCCGCCGGCCGCGGTGATCGAAGGCATGGAGGGGCTGGGGTTTGCGATCACCCATGTCTACGGCCTGACCGAGGTCTACGGGCCGGCGACGGTGTGCGCCTGGCACAGCGAATGGGACGAGCTGCCGGTTGAAGAGCGGGCCATGCTCAAGGCGCGGCAGGGCGTCAACTACCCGGTGCTCGACGGGCTGATGGTCGCCGATCCCGAAACCCTGGCAACGGTGCCGGCCGACGGTGCGGCGATGGGCGAGATCTTCATGCGCGGCAACATCGTCATGAAGGGCTATCTGAAAAACCCGGACGCCACCGAGGAGGCTTTTGCCGGCGGCTGGTTCCACACCGGCGATTTAGGCGTCGTCCACCCCGACGGCTATATCGAGCTTAAGGACCGCTCAAAGGACATCATCATCTCGGGCGGCGAGAACATCTCGACGGTCGAGGTCGAGACCGTGCTCTACCGCCATCCCGCGGTGCTCGAAGCGGCGGTCGTCGCCCGCCCCGACCCGATGTGGGGCGAGACGCCCTGCGCCTTTGTCACGTTGAAGGAGGGGGCGAGCGCCACCGCGGAGGACGTCATCGCCTTCTGCCGCAAGCACCTGGCGCGCTTCAAGGTGCCGCGCACCGTCGTCTTTGCGCCATTGCCGAAGACCTCGACCGGCAAGATCCAGAAATTCGTCCTGCGCGAGCGCGCCAAGGGCGCGGCATGAGGCGCCCGCGTGGCGCCGCGGGACACCCCTGATCGCCAATTATCCAATCCGTTGCCCAGATAGCCTCGGATTTGGGCAAGAGCGTCGTTTTTTGCAACCGTCTTTACAAAAAACCCGATTTGATGCAATTTAAGCTGAACAACGCGATCGGGCGTGATCGCGGGTTGACGTTAAGGAAATCAAGGACATGACATCCGTGGCACGGATATCGGGTGCGGCGGCGCTGGGCGCGGCGATGCTGATAGGCTGCTTCGTCGCCGCCCCGCCGGCACGGGCCGCCTATACAGTCACGCTCACGCAACAGGGAAATGACGTTGTCGCCAGCGGAAGCGGAACACTCGACACGGCCGGCCTGAGTGGTCCCTTCGGGATCACCGCGGCAACCGGAACGATCCCGAACCTCGCTTATATACTCACCGGGCCGCAGGGTGGCGGGTCGATCGACACTTACGCCGGGGTCGCGGGACCCACGAGTTTCGGGAGCGGGGGCGGGACCCCGGCCAGCAGCGGCAGCGGAAACCTCGTCGGCATCGAGGGCTCCAGCAATGCGCTTTTCGTGCCGGCAGGCTACGTCTCCGGCAATCCCTTGTCGGACACCTCGATCTATGACGACCAGAGCTTCACCACCCTCGGCGTGACGCCCGGCACCTACGTGTGGAATTGGGGGAGCGCGGCAACCGCCGACAGCTTCAGCCTCGATATCGGAACCCCTGCGGTGCCGGAACCCGCCGGCCTTCTGCTGCTGGCGCTGCCGCTGGGCCTCGTGGTGCTCGCCATGCGGCCCCGGCGCGCCGCGCTCGTCGCCCGCTCGGCCTGAGAGGCATAAGGGCGGAAAAGCACAGCGCCTTCCGCCAGTCGGGGGGCAATTGGCGGATCAAGCTTCGCTCACCCACCCTAGCGCTGCGACGGTCGACGACTTCGTCATCTCTGCCGCGATCCCCGCCCGTTGCAGGGCGCCGCGCGCCGCGATCTTTGGCCCGCAACCAAAAACCTCGAGCGGCACATCCGAAAATTCGATTTTTGCGCAAAAAAATTGATGCGAGGGCCACGGCTGCAATAAGGCAGTAATCTCGCCTGTGGACCCTTTTCGGACAGGAGGAAGGCATGCGCGAAGCCGTGATCGTCTCGACCGCCCGCACCCCGATCGGCAGGGCCTATCGCGGCGCCTTCAACGACACCCAGGCGCAGGAGCTGGCGGGGCATGTCGTCGCCGAGGCGGTGCGGCGCGCTGGCGTCGATCCGGGCGAAATCGAGGATGTGGTCTTGGGAGCGGCGCTGCAGCAGGGCTCGTCCGGCTACAACATCGCCCGCCAGGCGGCGGTCCGTGCCGGATTGCCGGTTTCGGTCGCCGGCATGACGGTCGACCGGCAATGCGCCTCCGGGTTGATGGCGATCGCGACCGCAGCGAAACAGATCGTGCATGACGGCATGACGATCGCGGTCGGCGGCGGCGTCGAGTTGATCTCGCTGGTGCAGAACGACAAGCGCAACGAATTCCGCGCGCAGGACCCGTGGCTCGTCGAGCATCGGCCCGATCTCTACATGACGATGATCGAGACCGCCGAAATCGTCGCCGAGCGCTATCAGGTGACGCGCGAGGCTCAGGACGAATACGCGCTCCTCTCGCAGCAGCGCACCGCGGCGGCGCAGGCCGAGGGCCGGCTCGCCGCCGAGACGGCACCGCTCCCATCGGTCATGCGGGTCGACAATCGCGAGACCGGCGCGACCACTTCGGTCCCGCTAACCCTCGAACAAGACGAGGGCAACCGCCCGTCGACGACGCTCGCCGGCCTCGCCGCGCTGAAGCCGGTGTTCCGCGACGGGCAGACCATGAAGGAGGGCCGGTTCGTCACCGCCGGCAATGCCTCGCAGCTCTCCGACGGCGCCTCCGCTTCGGTGCTGATGGAAGCGGGCGAGGCCGAGCGCCGCGGGTTGGAGCCGCTCGGCGCCTATCGCGGGATGGCGGTCGCCGGCTGCGCTCCGGACGAGATGGGGATCGGCCCGGTCTTCGCCGTGCCCAAGCTGTTGCGGCAGCATGGGCTCGAGATCGGCGACATCGGGTTGTGGGAGTTGAACGAGGCCTTTGCCGTGCAGGCGCTCTATTGCCGCGACCGGCTCGGCATCGACCCCGAGCGCTACAATGTCGACGGCGGCGCCATCTCGATCGGTCATCCCTATGGCATGTCGGGGGCGCGCATGGTCGGCCACGCCCTGATCGAGGGCCGGTGCCGCGGCGTGCGCTTTGTCGTGGTCACGATGTGCGTCGGCGGCGGCATGGGCGCGGCCGGGCTGTTCGAGGTGTTGTGAACTGGCCGGGTCGAGGGCCGGTCGACAAAGACCTCGAACGCAAAATCCTGGAAGTGGTGCCGCGCAGGCAGGCAAAAGCCGGGGCAGGAGGCGTCGCCAAACACCCGCCGAGCCTTTAACGGGAGCGGTCCGGTTCCGGCTCTCGCGGCGCGTCGGACCGCGTCAGTTGCCGGCCCAACCGCTCGCGCGTCCCGGCATTCTCGCCCGCGCGCCGCTGCCGCTCGACATTGCGACCCCGCGAGCACCAGCGTGAACAGCGGCGACGTGTCGGTGACGATCAGGCTGTACGATGTCGTCACCTGCGCGCCCGCAAAGCTTCGCGGATGACCGCCCGCGCGCGCTGGCGGGCCTCGACATTCGGCCCCTGCATGGGGGCAACGGGGGGCCGCAGCCCGAGCTCGCCGAGCGCTCCCAGAACCTGCACGTAATCGTCAAAGCCGCGCTCGCGCAACGCCCGCCATGTGATCTCGCCGGCGGCGTACTGACGGATCAGCTTTTCTCTGTCGGCTTCCGCCATCAATCACTCCCCACTATCGGGCCGTGCATTCACAACACCTTGTCGGCGTCTCGATCTTCTTATCCGAGAAGACCGCGCGCGGCACGCCGACTTTTGGGACGGAGGCAGCTTTGTCAGCTCGCATTGTCCTCCTTGCGCGTCGACGCAGGGGGCGCAGGCCGCTCGGTGGAACTGCCGGATATCCCCAAGGCGTGGCCCCGCCATGCGATATCGAGCTCGAGCACCGCTCGAGGACATCGTCATCTCCGGTGCCGCGACATCTCGATGCCTGGCCGAAGCGCGCCGCCGCGCCGGCTCCTTAACTAAGTTCTTGCCAAACTCCCGCGGTGCACCTCTACTTTTTTCGCCGCTTTCGCCTGTTTGCCGGCGCGCTGATCGCGCAGGGTGCGAGCCGGGCAGAAGGCGGCCTTTTTCGAGGAGCAACCAAACGTGCCGAACCCCGCGGTCGACCGCTATGTCGCCTCGCTCGACTACAATCCGCAGGTGCTGCTGGCCGTGGTGCCGGACGGCACGACCTCGACGATCCCGGTCAAGGACCGGCAGCAAAACAACAACGGCGTCATCATCTGCACCAAGACCCAGCGGACCCTGAACAAGAATTTGAGCGAGGTGGCGATCCTGAGCCCGACGGCCGGCGTCATCTTTCCCGGCGCCTTGGTGCTGGCCGACCAGAATTTGAGCGAAGGCCGTCCGACGCCGATCGCGTTGCCGCGCGGCCCGGCGATTTTGACCATCGATCTGCCGGGGCTTGAAAATCCGAGCGGAACCGTTATCCCCGCCGCTTCCACCGTGCAGCGCTTTCTGAACGCCAAGCTCGAGGAGTGGAGCAAGGAGGCGGTCAGCCAGGGCTATGTCAACGCGGCGCGGTCGTTTATCCAAACCACTCAGTCGTTTTCCTCGCAGCAGGTGTCGCTGGATCTGGGGTTCAACGCGAAATGGGCCGCGGGCAGCGCCTCGGCGCAGATCAACTCCAGCAGCACGACCGAAAAGTCGGTCGTCGTCGCCTACTTCAAGCAGGTGTTCTACACGGTGTCGATGGATCCTCCGTCCAATCCCGGCGATGCCTTTGCCGACGGCTTAGCGCTCGACGACGCGCACCGGGTCTTTACCGCGAGCCACCCGCCGGCCTATGTGCGAAGCGTCGACTACGGCCGCATCCTGATGGTCAAGATGGAGACTTCGGCGGTCGATACCGCGTTCAACCTGACGGGTGCGTTCGAGCAGGCGACCCAGGCCGACGTGACGGTCGGCGGCAATCTCGGCGCCAAATACAAGGACATCATCAGCAACGCCTCGTTCACGGCGCTCGCCCTCGGCGGCGGGGCGGAAACCCCGGTCCAGGTGTTCGGCGGCGGTGCTGCGGCCGGGCTCAAGGGATTGCAGGATTACATCCGCAAGGACGCGCTCTATCGCCGCGACAATCCGGGTCTGCCGGTCGCCTACACGGTCGCGTTTCTGAAGGACAACGAATTCGCGCGGATGGGGTTTACCACCGACTACACCGACACCGAGTGCGTGAAGTACCCAAACGGCTACGTCAAGTTTCAGCATGCGGGCGTCTATATTGCGAAATTCGAAGTCGACTGGGTCGAGCCCGACGCTTACGGCAACTACAACCAGAACAAGGTCTGGGAATCCGGCGACAAGACCATCGGCTACACGCACCAGGTCGATCTGCCGGGCGACGCGCAGGGTCTGCGGCTGAAGGCGTGGGCGGCGACGGCTCTCGTGTGGGACCCGTGGGGCGAAATCATGAATGTCGCGCTGAGCGGTCCCGACAACAAATGCTATCGCGTGACCGGCTCGACCCTCGACCGCCGCTGGGAGGCGATCGCCGAGAACCGCTAGCCGGTCGACTGGCACCGGCGGACGGCGCGGCAAACGAAAAAAGCCGGGAGAACGACGCCCCCCGGCTTTTCGCCGCGCGAATTTCCGAAAGCTGCGCCTAGAGCCGCTCCAGCTGATAGATTTCATCCTTGATGCGGAGCTTCTGACGCTTCAGGTCGGAGATCACATCGTCGTTGGGAAGCGGACGGCGGTTTTCTTCGTCGATGGCGCGCTCGAGCGCCGCATGTTTTTCCTTGAGCGCCTCGATGCGGTCCTGTTCCGACATGCATTCCCTCCTCGATGATGGCCATCGCGGCAAAACTAGCGCCGGTCCGGACGATCGGCCAGTGGTTGGCCGGCCCGATGACGAAAATATGTCAATGCCGCCGGTTTGCCAGGAGCGGCGATGACGCAAACCTCGGCAATCCCGCGCATCGTCGTCGGCATCAGCGGCGCTTCCGGCGTCATCTACGGAGCGCGGCTGTTGGAGCTGCTGCGGCCGCTGCCGGTCGAGACCCATCTCGTCGTCAGCCGCGCGGCCGAGGTGACGTTGGCGCTCGAAACCGATCTGAAGCCGGCTGCGGTCCGGGCCCGCGCCGATATCGTGCACGCGATCGGCGACATGGCGGCCCCGATCTCGTCCGGCTCGTTCAAGACGATCGGCATGGTGGTGGCGCCATGCTCGGTCCGCAGCATGTCGGAGATCGCGAGCGGCGTCACCACGACCCTGTTGACCCGGGCCGCGGATGTGGTCCTGAAGGAACGCCGCCGGCTGGTGCTGGTGGTGCGCGAGACGCCGCTGCACACCGGGCATTTGCGGACGATGACGGCGCTGTCGGAAATGGGCGCGGTGATCGCCCCGCCGGTCCCGGCCTTTTACGCGAAGCCGCAGACGATCGCGCAGATGGTCGACCAGACCCTGGGCCGCGTCCTCGACTTGTTCGGTCTCGACAGCGGCGTTGTCAGCCGCTGGGGCGAACCGGGCGAGAAGAAGTGAATGCCTGCTCCGCAAAACGCTCGATCTCGTTGAGGATCGTCGCCGCCTCGCTGCCGTGGCCCGCTTCCGGCCCGAGGCAGCATGCGAGGTTGGCTGCCGCGTCGGCGAGGCATTCCCGACCGCCCGCCGCCATTGCCGCTCCGGCATGTCGGGCGAGCCGGTCTTGCGCCGCCTTTTCGGCATCGAGCTCGACCTCCTTGATCTTGTCGCGCAGGCGCCGGATATCGGCGTCGGCGGCGGCGGTGAGACGGCGGCGCAACGCCCGCAGCGGCTCGATCACGTCGCGGCGCAGCACCCGGACCTGCCGATCCGCCGCCTCCAGCGCCGGGCTGTCGATGCGCCCGCGCCCCGAGAGACCGAGCCACACCGCAAACAGGATCATGTTGACGTCGAGACCGGCGCCGTCCTGCAGAGCGAGCAGCGCCGCCGCCACCCCTGGCCGCCGATAGAAGGCCAGCGAAAAACGCCACAGCCCGATCCCCGCAATCGGCATGTCGCGGGCTCTGTTCATTTTTTGTTGCAGTATGTCGGCGACGGATCCGGTTTCAGCTGATACAATCCCGTCGGCATTAACCACCAGCCGCCATGAATATCGACATCGAAGCGCTGACGGCAAAGCTCGCCGTCCTGAAAACCGAGCATCGCGATCTCGACGACGTGATCGCGCGTCTTTCGGAGCAAGCCCCGTTCGACCAGCTGCAGTTGCAGCGCCTCAAGAAACGCAAGCTGCTGTTGAAGGACCAGATCTCGCAAATCGAAAGCGAGCTGCTGCCCGACATCATCGCCTAACGGCTGCCTGTCGGCGACAGCGTCGCCCGCGACCTGATTCGGGGCCGGCGCCTTTGTGCCGCGCGGGCTGAACCTGATGTCGATGGACCAAATGGTTTGCGCCAAGATCGGCTCCAGCGCGCTGCATGAGAGCGTAGCTGTCGGTATTGTTTACAGCATTCCTCTCCCGCAACTGCCGCCAAGTACCGGAAAACGCTTTGGTTGACTTCTCGTGCTTCGATCATGCCCTGTCGGATTTTTTTACAACCAGCCGACGGGTAAGGCGGCGGGTTCGGTTAACCATCTCTATTATATAGTAAATGCAATGTGGCATGAATGTTGCTCCCTTAACCACGAACACATTGCGGCAAAGGGGGCACAAAAATGTCTCGACGGAAAATCGCTTACGGGAGCATCGGCGGAGCCGCCTTGGCACTGGCCTCGACAACGGCGCTGATCGGCGTCGCCAGCCTCGCAAAAGCCGACGAGCTCGGCATTGCCAATCAGTCGGCGTTCGGCAACGGGCTGATCGAAACCGTGGACCTGACGACCCATACCTTTGTCAACAGCTATATTCCGGATGGGGCCAAGCTCGGGACAAACAACGGCCGCGGCGTCGAGGTCCTCGGGAACTTCGTCTACTACACCGAGCTGACCAACGGCTTCGGCCCAACCGACTTCATTCGCGTTTCCAACTTCAACAATGGCGCGGGAAGTGGCGACATTTTCCAGTACCCGAACCCGGTTCCAGGCACCGGGGTCGTCGACCTGGCTGCCGCCAACGGCTTGGTCTATGCGATGACCGGGTATCCGAACGGACCCGAAGTCGTCCAGGCGACCAACGGGTCCGGGGTCAATGTCGGACCCACGGTGACACTGACGACGTTGACCGGCGGAAACCTGTCGGGCAGCGACGGATTTACCGTGCTTCCAAACGGCAATTGGCTGATCAACGACGGCGACGCGGTCAACTCATACAACCAATACGATCCGACGACCGGAGCCGAAATTGCTGGCACGACGATAACGGCTCACAATGCGAGCGGCGTCTGTGGCAGCTCGACCGGTGTCGACAACGACGGCACATCTTTGTTCTTCGACTGCAACCTGGATTCGATTACCCAGGACGACTTCACTGGCGCGTTTATTGCGGACACCCCCCTGACCGCCGGCGGCTTCGAGGATATTTCGCTGGTCCAGGCATCACCGATTGTCCCGCCAACCGCTCCGGAGCCCGCTTCGCTCAGCATTCTGGCCGCGGCGCTCGTCGGCCTGGGCTTGGTTCGGCGGCGCAAGCGCTCGGCCTAGACCCCACCGCGTTCGGCCGCGGGTTCGCCGCCGACAGACCCGATATTCAGCAAACCGGCAGCCCCAGAAGGCTGCCGGTTTTGCCGTACGCCTGGCCCGGCTCGCTTGTGCCGGCCAGGCCGGCCCCTATAATGCCGGCCGGTTGCGATCGCGCGGGAGATGGAGGCGAATGAGCGAAGCCGGCGCGGCGGTTGGCGTCATCATGGGCAGCCAATCCGACTGGCAGACGATGCAGCATGCCGCGGCGACGCTCGACCGGCTCGGGATCATCCACGAGGCGCGGATCGTCTCGGCGCATCGCACGCCCGACCGGCTTTACGAGTATGCCCGCGCCGCCCGTGCGCGCGGTCTGCGGGTCATTATCGCCGGCGCCGGCGGGGCCGCCCACCTGCCGGGGATGGCCGCGGCGCTGACCTCGCTGCCGGTCCTCGGGGTGCCGATCGAAAGCCGGGTGATGAAGGGCGTCGACAGCCTCTTGTCGATCGTGCAGATGCCGGCCGGGGTGCCGGTTGCGACGTTTGCGATCGGCGAGGCGGGTGCCGTCAACGCGGCGCTCTTTGCCGCGGCGATCCTCGGTTTGACGGACGCCGCCGCAGCGCGGGGCGTCGAGGAGTGGCGGCAGGCGCAGACGGGCCGTGTCGCCGAACGCCCCGCCGCCGCAGCCGGCGCCTGATGCCGAAAGCGGTGGTGCTGGCCCCCGGGGCCACGATCGGCATTCTCGGCGGCGGCCAGCTCGGGCGGATGACGGCGCTTGCCGCCGCCCGGCTCGGCTACCGCTGCCATGTCTTTGCGACCGAGCACGACAGCCCGGCAGAGCAGGTCTGCGGACGCGCGACCGTCGCCGAATACGAGGACAGCGCGGCGCTCGACCGGTTTGCCGCGGCCGTTGATGTCGCCACCTTCGAATTCGAAAACATCCCGGCCGCGGCGGTGCATCGGGTGGCGGCGTCGAAACCGGTGCTGCCGCGCCCGGAAATCCTCGAAACCACCCAGGACCGCCTGCGCGAAAAGGATTTCCTGCGCTCGATCGAGATCCCGACCACCAGCTATCGCGAAATCTCCGATCCGGCGGCGCTGACCCGGGCGATGCACGATTTCGGCTATCCGGCGGTGCTGAAAAGCGTGCGCATGGGTTATGACGGCAAGGGCCAGGTGACCCTGACGCCGGAGACCAGGCCCGACGAGGCGTGGCGGCAAATGGGCGGCGAGGCCGGCATCCTCGAAGGCTTTGTCGATTTCAGCTGCGAGATTTCGGTGGTCGTGGCACGCGGCCGCAACGGCGCCTGGGCGACCTATCCGCCCGTGGAAAACCAGCACGTCAACCACATCCTCGACACGACGATCGCACCGGCGCGGGTCAATTCCGAGACCGCGATGCGGGCCGAGGCGATCGCCCGCCACGTTGCCGAAAAGCTCGATCTCGTCGGCGTCTTGGCGGTTGAAATGTTTGTGCTTCCGTCGGGCGAGGTGCTGGTCAACGAGTTGGCGCCGCGTCCGCACAATTCCGGCCATTGGACGATCGACGCCTGCGTCACCAGCCAGTTCGAGCAGCTGGTGCGGGCGGTTTGCGGGCTCCCGCTGGGCTCGGTCGCGCACCACTCCGACGCGGTGATGAAGAACCTCGTCGGAAACGACGTCGCCAGATGGCGCGACGCGCTCGCCGATCCGTTCGCCAAGCTGCACCTCTACGGCAAGCACGAGGTCCAGCCCGGGCGCAAGATGGGACATGTCACCCGGCTGATCCCGCACCGGTGACGGCGGCTTTTCAAACGCTCAGCGCAGCGGCCGCAACAGGCGAAACGGGTTGGGCAGCCGCTCGGCCAAAGTGTCGAGATCGCGGCGGACGCGGCCAAAGCGCGCGGCGCCGGCGAGCCGGCGGTCGAGAAAGGCGCGGGTTTCGGCAAAGCCTTCGGAGCGGTCTTCGAGCCAGTACAGCAGGGTCGCGCCATAAATTGCCGCCAGGCTTACCCGCTTGGTGTAAAAGCTGAAATCGGTGGCGGCGTCGCCGACGGCGTACCAGATCGCGTCGACCGTGTCGTAAACGAGCCGGATCGCGAGCCTCGAATTGTGGGGCAACGCCATCACCGTCAATGCGCGGCGCACCGCCTCGCGCCACGGCTCGACGATTTCGAGACGGGAGACGATCGCCTGGGCGACGCGGTCGGGGGTGTGCGCCGCTTCGAGCGGCAGGGCTTCGAGGCGGTCGAGCATGCGCTGGTCGGCCCACCGGCTGAACCCGGCGGCAAGATCGGCCGCACCTCCCGGAAACAGCGCCAGCGCTTCCTCCGGGGCCATCCCCAGCCGCCGCGCCGCCGCGCGCAACGCCGCGCGCGACCAGCCGTCAAAGGCCACGTCGGGCAACATCGCCTCGATCAGCGCGGCGCGCTGGGTTTCAGCGAGCGGGCTTTTCATACGCAATGCGTCTCGGTCAGAAAGGCGGCGAGATCGACCGGATGGCGCTGCGCCTCTTCCAGAAAGAACATGTGGCGCGGGTCGGCCATCCGCTGCGGGTAGAGGACGCCGTCGAGATGATCGCATTCGTGCTGGACGACGCGGGCGTGAAAGCCCTCCACTTCGCGCTCGACCGCCTCGCCGTCAAGCCCGGTCGCGCGGTAGCGGATGCGCAGATGGCGCGGGACGATGCCGCGCAGCCCCGGCACCGACAGGCAACCCTCCCAGCCAAAGGCGCGCTCCTGCCCCAGCAGCTCGACCACCGGGTTGACCAGCGCGGTCAGCTCCTGGGCGAGGTCGCCCGGCAGTCCGCTCAAACGCTCGGGCGAGACAAGGAAAACGACGATGCGCCACGGCTGGTGGACCTGCGGTGCGGCAAGCCCGGTGCCGCCGGCATCCTCCATCGTCTCGATCATGTCGTCGACAAGCCGGCGTACCCAGGGTGCCGCCGGGTCGTCGACCGCTGCCGCTCTTTGGCGCAGCACCGGGTTGCCCATGTGGGCGATCTTCAGCAAGGTCATGGCCGCGAATATGGAGCCGGCGGAGGGCCGGGTAAAGCCGCCCGATCGCGCCACGCCGCGCCTTCACAGCGGCGGGCCGCGGTGCTAAATAAGTGCGGCAAGCCGTCGCGATGGTCGCGCTGGCTGCGCTGTTGATGGAGAAGAGCCCCCGTGCAAGTCCTCGTCCGCGACAACAATGTCGACCAGGCCTTACGGGCCTTGAAGAAGAAAATGCAGCGCGAGGGCGTGTTTCGGGAAATGAAATTGCGGCGCAGCTATGAAAAGCCCTCGGAGCGCCGCGCCCGCGAAAAGGCCGAGGCCGTGCGCCGCTACCGCAAGCTGCTGCGCAAGCGCATGGAGCGCGAAGGCTACTAGACAGAGTGCGCGCCGCCGCCAGCCCCGCGTGGGCGACGGACCGGTTGAAGGCTTTAGTCACAGACTAAGTAGCCGACGTTAATACAGGCAATATAGCGGGCAGCCATCACGCAAGAAATCGCGCAGAAGCCGCTTCAGGCAGTGGGCCTAAGCGGCCGCGGAGATAGTCTCTATTG
>CAVQJP010000011.1:0-514479 GCA_963712825.1 uncultured Alphaproteobacteria bacterium | reverse complement strand
AGCCGCCGGGAGAGGGCAGATAGCGCTGGATCGGGATCGGGCCGCCGAGGAGCGAGAGCCCGGTTCCCTCGCGCATCTCGCGCGCCGCGACCGCCTCGGGCTGCTCACCGGGGTCGACGAGGCCGGCGGGAACCTCGATCTGCCACGGCGACGCGCCCGCCAGCAGCGCCGGCAGGCGCAGCTGCTCGACGAGGACGACGCTGTCGAGCAACGGGTCATAGGCGGCGACCCCGACGGCAGCACCGCGCCGCAGCACGTCGTAGAGCCGCACCGGGCTCCACCCGCCGGAATAAAGACGGTGACGAAAGCGGAACGTATCCATGCGCAAAAAGCGTTCGAACGCCTTCTTCGCCTCGATAATTTCTATATCGGGATGCGCCGGCGGGTCGGGAAAGACCGGGCCGGTCATGCAGCGGCTCCGGTCGCGGCGGCTGGTGCCGCGGCGACCGCCGGCGGGTTGCGCGGCAGGCGGATCGTGAACTCTGTGAACTCGCCTTCGCGGCTGTCGACCGCAATTGCGCCGCCGTGCTCCTGCACGACGATGTCGTAGCTGATCGAGAGGCCGAGCCCGGTGCCCTCGCCCGTCGGTTTCGTCGTAAAGAACGGGGTGAAGACCTGGTCTCGCACGGTCGGCGGCATGCCGACCCCATTGTCACGCAGCCGGATTTCAACCTCCTCGCCGCGCTCGCGGGTAGCGACGGCGACAGCCGGCGCATAGGCCGGGTCGGCGGCGGCGCGGCGGCGCTTGTTGACCGCATAGAAGGCGTTGCCGAACAGGTTCAGGAAGACGCGGGTGATGTCCTGCGGGACGATGTCGAGCGGGCCGAGATCGGGCGCGAGATCGCGCGTCAAGGCGACATTGAAGCTCTGATCCCGCGCGCGGGCGCCGTGAAAGGCGAGGTTGAGGGCCTCCTCGACCAGCGCGTTGAGGTCGCTCTTGCGGCGCTCGCCGCTGCCGCCGCGCGAGTGCAGCAGCATGCTGGTGACGATGCCGTCGGCGCGCCGCCCGTGCTCGACGATCTTCGACAGATTGGTGTCCAACGTCGCGATCAAATCCTCGACATCGTTGTTCTTCGGCGCGGCCCCGTCCGCCGCCGCCTGGACCGTTTCGCGAAGCTCGTCGAGCAGCTCGCGCGACAGCTCGGCAAAATTGTTCACGAAATTGAGCGGGTTCTTGATTTCGTGGGCGATGCCGGCGGTCAGCTGGCCCAGGGACGCCATTTTTTCCGACTGGATCAGGCTCGCCTGCGCGGTTTTGAGCTGGTCGTGGGCGGCGCGCAGCTCGGCCTCGCGGCGCAGCTGCTGCTCGAACAATTTGGCGTTGCGCACGGCATGCGCCGATTGGATCGCAAAGGCTTCGACCAGCCGGACGGTGTCGTCGGAAAACTGGCCGGCCTCCCGGCGCACCACGATCAGCCCGCCGAGGATCGTGTCTTCGTGCAGCAGCGGTGCGGCGAGCAGCGAGCAATAGCCGAGGCTGACCAGCTCGCCGGCAAGCTGCGGCACGCCGACCCCAGGCTCGCGCAGATCCGGGATCTGCATCGGCGTCGTGGTGATCGCGGCGCGGCCGACGGCCCCTTCGCCAAACCCGATCGGCTGCGCCTTCATCCGCGCCGCCAGCTCCGGACCGGCGCCATGGCTCATTCGAAAGCGAAATTCGCGCGACGGCTCGTCGTACTCGTAGACCATGCCGGCGGCGGCGCCGGAAAATTCGACGGCGCGCGCCACGATCAGACCGAGCACGGCCTCGAGATCGAGGGTCGAGCCGACGGCACGTCCGACCGCGCGCAACCCCTCGAGCTGCGCCAAGGTGCGCTGCAGCGCTTCGAGGGTGTCGCGAAAGGCGGCGAGGGTGCGCGCCATGGCGCCGATCTCGTCGGGTCCGGCGGGCGGGATCGCGACATCGAGGCGCCCGGCGTTGAGTCCGTCCATCGCCACCACCAGCTGGCGCAGCGGCACCGCGATCGAGCGCAGGACCAGCAGGGTCAGGAAGGCGCCGACCACGATCGCCGCGACGACCACGATGCGCGAGACGCGGGCCGCCTCCCTGGCTTCGCCGACGATGCGCTCGCGGGCAGAGCTCGCCTCGCCGGTCAGACGGCTGGCGATCGCCGCCAGAAGCTCGTCGGCGGCGACGCTGTGCAGGCTGGCATGCGCCAACAGCGAGTTGCCGGCCACCCGACGGTCGTTGGTGTATTCGTCGACGGCTTGATGAGCGAGCTCTTCATACTGCGCGAGCTCGGCGCGGATACGGGCCACGGCAAGCGGCCGGCGCTGGGCCAGCGCGTCGAGATGCTGCTCCATCTGACCGCGCGCCGCCGCGGCATTGCGCTCGGACAGGGTCAGCATGCTGACCGCGAGATCGGTCAGCCAATAGCGCATCTCGCCAAAGGCGATCTGCGCCTCGTTCGCCTCCTCGATCAGCCCGAGCAGGTTCGACGCCTCGTCCATGCCGGCGGCATTTTCGGCGAGCTTCCGGTTCAGGTAGAAATTCGTCGCCAGCAGAAACAGCAGCAGCGCGCCTGACAGCAGGATCAGCCGGGTGCGGATCGGCAGCTGCGCCATCATCGCGCGCGCCGTCCGGCGGGTCAGCGGAACAGGACGATGCTGACGACCCCGCCGAGATCGCCGAGCTTGCGCCCCTCTTTCGGATAGCCGGTAACGTCGAGCTCG
Organism: uncultured Alphaproteobacteria bacterium; assembly: GCA_963712825.1. Classification (GTDB taxonomy): domain Bacteria; phylum Pseudomonadota; class Alphaproteobacteria; order ATCC43930; family CGMCC-115725; genus AP-15. The sequence continues at coordinate 511,806 of CAVQJP010000011.1, read as the reverse complement.
CCCTTGGGCGTGCCGTGGCAGGTGAGACAGGACTGGCGGTAGTATTCGGGGACCGCGACCCGGTAGGCAGGACGGCCGTTGATCGAGACCAGGGCCCAGTAGGGCTGGCCTTTCGGCCAGTCGGGCTTGAGCAGCTTGGTGTCGATGACCTCGGTTTCCCAGGCGTCGGGGCGCGCCTTGCGATTGCGTACGAGATCGGGCGGCGCGGTGATCTTCATGACGGCCTCGCCCTCGGCCAGTCCGTTGAACAACTCGCTGACGAGACGGCCGAAGACCGCCGGGATAAAGCCTTTGAACCCGGTGCCCTTCTCGTTGATCGTCTCCTGGTTGTCGTCCATTACCGCGACAATGGCGCTCATCATCGCATGCAACAGGCGCCCCTCGCGCGAGGTCTTGTCGACCGCGTCGGGATCGGACCCGGTGTTTTTCTGGTAGAGCGCGATCGTGTCGGCCAGCACCTTCTGTCCGGTCAGATGCTTGTCGCCAATCTTCGGGTCGTTGATCAGATCCTGGTTGTTGGAGATCACGGTGCGCGCGTCGCGCACCATTTCGGCCAGACCCTGGGCGATCGCCTCGTCCTTTGCCGGGGGTGCGGGGGCCGCGGCCGCCCCGCACAGCAGGACGCCCGCCAGCAGCAGAAGAAGTCCCGGTCCGACCGGGTTCCGCGGCCGCGCCGCCCTGGTCGCGGCGCGTCTCAGCCAAGCCTTGGTCATGTGTCCGACCGGGGGATCAGCTGGTCCAGTCTTTCCTTCAGCCGATCGAAGTCGACCGGCTTGGGCAGGAAGGCAGCGGCGCCAAGCTCTTCGGCGGTGCGCATGCGCTCGTCGTCGCCATAGGCCGTCACCATCAGCACCGACAGTTCGGGGCGGCGCTGCTTGATCTCGCGCAACAGGGTCAGCCCGTCCATCCCCGGCATGTTGATGTCGGACAGGATCACGATCAGCTCCGAGCCGAGCTCGGCGACACGGCGCAGCCCCTCTTCGCCCGAAGCGGCAAAATGCAGCATGTAGCGGCGCTGGCGTACCTCGCGGCGAAAGCGTTGGCGAAACAAATCGGCGACATCGGGCTCGTCGTCGACGATCAGGATGCTGAAACTCATGCCTTGAACCTGTGATGCAGCCGCGGTCGACGGTTTACACGATCGGCGCGTCGAGGATGGCAGCCGGCGCGCCGGTCTCGATCTCGACGACCCACAAATCGGGGTCGCGGCGCCGCTGGCGGGCGATGTAGGCGTCGGCCTCGGGCTCGGCAACCGGGACGGGGCCGGTCGCCCGCATCCACAAGAGCCCGCCATCCGGCCCGCGCGCCTGGGCGAGCACCAAACAGCCCTCCTCGCGCGCGCAGAGCTTCAGCAGCACCGCACCGGCGTCGCCGTCGCCGCGCGCCGTCACCGCGACCCCGATTGCGGCGAGATCGCAGCGCCGGATCAGCGCCTTGACCCACAATCCGCTCTTCAGGCGCGGTTCCATCGGGTTCGGTTCAGCCGGGAGCTGCGGTCAGACCCGGCCCGGCGCCAGCGGCAGGCGAACATGAACCTGGAGTCCATTCGGCGACCGGTTTTCGGCGATGATCGTGCCGCCCATCGCTTCGACATTGCGCCGGGCGATCCATAGCCCGATGCCGAAATAGCTGCCCGGCGCCTCGCCGCCGGCGTCGTCGCGGCGCTCGGAATAGTAGCGCTCGAAAATCTGGTTGAGCTGACCCTCGGGCACCCCGGGGCCGCGGTCGGAGACGATCAGATGGGCAAAGCGCCCGTCATGCGACAGATGGACCAGCACCTCGCCGCCCGCCGGCGAAAACGACGCCGCGTTGTCGACCAGGTTCTCGAGAACGGTCTCGATCATCGCCTCGCTGCCAAGGACATTAAGGCCCGGCAGCAGATCCGCGGAGATCGTCAGGTCGCGGCTGGCGAGCACGATCGTCACGTCGCGGTCGTCCTGGATTGCCGACCGGGTCTGCACCAAGCGCCCGACGACCCGCCCGAGATCGACCGGCGCCAGCGGTTCGTCGATCAGGTCGGCGGTTGCCTCGTCGAGCTCGCGCGCCGAGGCAACGAGCCCGTCGAGGCGGTCGAGGGCGTGCTCGACGACGCCAATTGCGCGCTGGGCGCGCCGGTTGTCATCCGGCATGCTGCGGCGCAGCGGCTCGATCGACTGGCGGATCACCGCGATCGGGGTCTTGAAGGCATGCGCGTTGTCCTCGGCTGCCTGGCGAATCTCAGCGGCGGAGCGGTGCAGCGCATCGACCATGCGGTCGAATTCGGCGGCGACCTCGCCCAGCTCGGGGATGTCGGCGCGGGCGCCAAACGAGCCGGCGTCGGGCCCCTGCTCGCGGATGCGCCGCGCCCGCCCGGCAAAGCGGCGCAGCCCGCCGCGGACGCTGAGCAGGGTCGAAAAAGTGATCGCCGCCATCGCGAGATAGATCAGCGCCGCGACCCGCACCGCCGGCGTCGCCCAATAGGGCTGGCCGAGATGAGCGCCCGGGAAGGCGTCCTGCGAAAACGAGGCCACGACCGCCCAGCAGCCGACCGAAGTCGCGAGCGGCGTCACCGCGGTGACGATCTCGGCGCCGCCGGTCGGGCGATGGTAGATCAGCGAAAACGGCATCTCGCCTCGGCAATTCTGGGCGAGCCGGTCGAGCACCCCTTGCTGCGCCAGGGTGCTCCGCTCGGCCTGCAGATTGGTCGGCGCCACGGTCGGCCACGACGCGACATAATAAAAGCCGTCGCTGCCGGCGCCCGCCGGGGCCAGCAGCAGCTTGATCGTCGTGACCTCGCCGGCAAAGCGCGACAGGCTCGCGCCGAGCTGCGGCAACGAGTCGATGTCGGCGTTCTGCAGCAATGGCAGCAGCGATTGGCTGATCACCCGGCCCTCGTCGCGCACGCTGCGCAGCAGCAATTCCTGGCTTTCTTCGTAGGCGTTGCGGAACTCGATGTAGAGAAAGACCGGGACCAGCAAAAAGATGATTGCGAGCAGGAACGTCTTTCCCGTCAGCGACCACGCCCAGCGCAGCCCGAGCCGCCGCTCATTGTTGCGCGGTCCAGCGGTATCCAAAACCGGCGTAGTTTTGGATATGGTCGAAATCGGGGTCGCGGTCGCGGAACTTCTTGCGGATACGCTTGATGAAGGTACGGACATTGGCGCGGTACCCCTCTGCTCCGTGCCCGGCGACAAAGTCCTTGCCGTGAACGAGATCATAAATGTCGCGATAGCCGACGTCTTGCCCTGCTTTTTCCGCGAGCAGGGCCAGGATCTTGAACTCTGTCAGGGTAAGGTCGATGGTTTTTCCCGCCCATACCGCGCGGTTGATGTCGAAGCGCAGCTCCAATTCGCCGAGCGTCATCTTTTCCGCCCGCACCGGCTCGGGATCGGCGGCTGGCCGCGCCCCGTCGGCGATCAGCTGCAAGCGCTTGACCAGGATCGTCAGGCGCCGCGACTTGTCGATAAAGTCGACTGCTCCGCCGGCGAGAGCCGCCTCCTCGTAGATGTCGTCGGAGAGTGCCGTCAAAAAGATCACCGGGATGCCGATCCCGCGCCCGCGCATCCGGCGCAGCACCTCGATGCCGGTCAGTTGCGGCATCCGCCAGTCGAGCAGCATGACGTCGGCGCCGCCGCCCTCTTCGAAATAGGCGAGCACGTCCCGGCCATTGTCGAAGCTCGTGACCTCGTAGCCTTCGTCGATCAGGTTGAGGCCGAGCAATTCGCGGAACAGGTCGTCATCGTCGACAAGCAGAAGGTGCGCCATGTTCGAACGCGCCTCAGCCGCCGCGGGCGACGATCAGCGAACGCAGGCAGTCCTGGCGGCTGGCCGGGTCGGCCGTTTCGCCTTTGAACGCGTAATGCAGGGTCCGCATTTTGCCGCTGCGCAGGTCGAGATAGAAGAACAGGTCGAGCTCACAGCTGGCGTTGCGATAACGCCAGATGGTCGCGGGCGGCGCTTCGGATTGCTCTGTCGCGGGCCCGAGCAGATGGGTTGCCGCCGGCTGGTCGAGCCCGATCAGCTCGCTCGCAGCAGGGGGCGCCGGTGCGGCCGGCTCGGGGCTGGCGAGCGCCATCGCCTCGGTCCCGACATCGGGAGCCGGGGCCGCGTTCTCGGCCGGCGGGACCGGCTTGTGCGCCGGCAACGGGAACACCCGCCGCAGCGGCGGGAGCGGCGGGAGCAGGGGCGGCGGCTCGACCGCAACCGTCCGCGGCGTCACCGGCGGCGGCTTTTCGGAACAGGAGGCAAGCATTCCCACACCCAGGCTCATCAGCGCCGGGTAGACAAAGAAACGCCGCCGCTCGATCCAATTTACCGCTGCCACAACCCGGCTCATACTCCATCTTTACGGCGCACCCTTAATATAACACAACTTATCGACGCGCCAGACGCTCGACCGCGCCGATGTCCCCGTCGCGGTAGATCGCCAACAGCTCGTGGTCGTTCAGCATGACATAAGTGTGGTCGCCCTGGTCGCAGCGCAGCAGCGCGACCGGGTATGTCGGCGCGGTCAGCAATTCGGACAGGTTCGCGCTGAGACCGGGTTGCCGCGGCAGCAGCGCGATCAGCGCCTCGCGGCGCCACACCGCGTAACCGAAGCTGAACGAGCCGTTGCAGGTGCTGCTGTCGAGCGGTGTGCTGTGGCCATCGGGTGCGCTTTCGACCACGGTATCCTGACGGATTGCGACGGTGTTGTCGTCGATCGTCGTCCAGGCGCCGACAAACGGGTTCGGGGGCGCCGGCGGCGGGGTTGTCGCGCACGCGGCGAGCGCCGCCGCCGGCAGCAGCAGGACAGCGCGTGCGACAGGCCATTGTTTTGGACGGCGGGACACCCGCCCTCTATATCGAAACGGGTGGCGCCGGCATACCGCGAAGATCGGGCAGCGGCGATCACGCGGCGGGCGGATCGCCGGACGACAAGCCGGCCGGCAGCGGCTGCGGCTTGACGGCATGCCGGGGCGGCGTCAGGCTGGGCTGTCGAGATCGGCGGCGGAGAACGGTCATGAAGCTGTTGTGGTTTCACCTGATGCCATACACCGAGCTGCCCGACGACTTCCGCGACAAGCATCCGTCGGTGTGGGTCGACATCCACTCTTCGCTGTTCGACCCGCGGCGCGCGCATCGCATGTACAACGACTTTATGGACGAGCTCGAATTCGCCGCCGAATGCGGCTTTGATGCGATCTGCGTCAACGAGCACCATTCGAACGGCTATGGGCTGATGCCGTCGCCGAACCTGGTCGCGTCCTCGCTCGCCCGCCGCACCTCGGATGCGGCGCTGTGCGTCCTCGGCAACTCGCTCGCGCTCTACAACCCGCCGACGCGGGTGGCCGAAGAGTTCGCGATGATCGACGTGATCTCGGGCGGGCGGCTGATCGCCGGCTTTCCGGTCGGCTCGCCGATGGACACCTGCTTCGCCTACAGCCAGAACCCGTCGATGCTGCGCGAGCGCTATCACGAGGCGCATGACCTGGTGCTGAAGGCCTGGACCGAGCCCGACACCTTTGCCTTCAACGGCCGCTTCAACCAGCAGCGCTATGTCAACATCTGGCCGCGCCCCATTCAAAAGCCGCATCCGCCGATCTGGATCCCGGGCGGCGGCTCGGTCGAGACCTGGCAGTGGTGCGCCGAGATGGACTACGTCTACTGCTATCTGTCCTATTACGGCTACAAGGCCGGGCAGGCGACGATGACCGGGTTCTGGGACGAGATGGCGCGGCTCGGCAAAGACCGGAACCCATACCGCGCCGGCTTTCTGCAATTTGTCGGAGTCGCCGAGACCCGCGAGGAGGCCTATCGCCTCTACCGCGAACCGGCCGAGTATTTTTACGGCCGTTGCCTGCATGTCGATCCGCGCTTTGCCGGCCCGCCCGGCTACGCGAGCGAGGAAACCCAGCGCCGCGGCATCCGGAGCCAGGTCGCGGCGGCAGCCGAGGCGTCGCGCTACGAGACCAAGTTCCAGATGCTGGCGCGCGAGATGGATGCGATCGTCGACAAGGGCTACGTCATCATCGGCTCGCCCGACGAAGTCGCCGAGCAGCTGCGCCATGTCGCCGCCGACCTCAATGTCGGCCATTTGATGCTGTTGCTGCAATTCGGCAACATGCAGAAGGAGCTGGTCAAGTACAACACAAAGCTCTTCGCGGAAAAGGTGATGCCGCAGCTTGGCGATGTCTTCGCCGAATGGGAGAACCGCTGGTGGCCGCGGCCGATGACCGGCGCCGCGCGCGCCCCGCTGACGCCATTTCAGCCGGCAGTGCTCGCCGCGGAATAGCCCTTCCCGCGCCGCCGCCGCTTTATTTAGTGGGTATGCTGGTAGCATCCGGCACCCACCCACGTCGCCGTCATACCCGCGCACGCGGGTATCAAGAGCAACCGGCACTTCTCCTGTAGCCCCCCTGGTCAAACCAGCGGCAGCCTGCGGGGGCCCGTTTTCGCGGGCGTGACGAAGAGACGACAGAGGCGCGGGACTCGTTTTGTCTGGCTATCACCGCCGGGGCCGCGCCCGTCCGTTATTTTGGATAAATCCGCCGGTAGACCCCGGGTGAGCCTTCGTCATGGCGCAGATTGGGCGACATCCGCCGCGTCCACGGGTTGCTCGCCCGCGACCGCGCCCAGGACTCGGTCTCCGACACGCCGGGATGCTCGAATTCGTAAAGCGTCAGGTATTTCGGCTGCCCCTCGACCGCGACATAGCGGCGGGCGCCGAGACATCCGGGCACCGTCAGATAACCCGGGATGTAGACGGTGTTGTACCAGGCGTTGAATTCCTCCTCGACGGCGCTCGACACGTCGATGCGTCCCATCTGCAGGGCCGGCGCCATTTCTGCGGTCTGCTCGATCGGGTGGGTGTGCACCGGAAAGATCTGGCGGTAGGCGTTGCGCAGAAAATTGCGCCCGATCCGGCTCGTCCCGCTTTTCTGCCGCCCGGCCGAGGGCTGGTATTTGAGCGTGTCGAGATAAGCCGAGCTGCGCAGCACGTTGTGGTCCTCGAGCTCGTAGATCGCGAGGTATTTGGGGGCTCCCTTCAGCGCCGAATAGCGCCCCGCGCTCAGGAAGCCGGGGATCTGCAGCAGCCGCGGAATGTGCTCCTCGTCATACCAGCGGTTGAACTCGGCCTCGAACTCGGGGTCGATGTCGGTCCACACCATCAACAACCCGGTGCCGCGTGTCTTCGCCATGGCTTCCTCCTCGCCGCCCGCCGGCTGCGACGCCAACCCTAGCACGGTCGGGTTCGTGTTCAATGCGCGAGCGGTAATGGAGGCCATCGGATCACGCATTGGCGGGCATCGCCCGGCCGCGCTACGGTCGTGTTGCACTACTGACGGAGAAAACCATGAGCCGCGCCTACAACGTCATCGATGCCGACGGGCATGTGCTGGAGCCGACCACCTTGTGGGACGACTACATGGACCCGGCTTTTCGCGACCGCGCGCCGCAGCTCGTCGTCAATAATGACGGCAAGGAAATGCTGCTGATCGAAGAAAAGGTGCTGGGCAGCCATCAGGGGATGGGCGGGATCGGCGGGGTCGGCGCGCGCCAGGGCACGATCCAGGCCGCGACCATGACCTACAAGGAAGGGCGCCCCGGCGGCTTCGACCCGCACAAACGCATTCCCGACATGGATATCGACGGCATCGACGCGGTTTTTTTGTACCCGAGCATGGGGCTGTTCGCCGGGTCGGTGCAGGACCCGGCACTCGCCGCCGCGATGTGCCGCGGCTACAACCGCTGGCTCGCCGACTACTGCAAGCCCTATCCCGAGCGGCTGTTCGGGATCGCGATGCTGCCGATGCAGTCGATCGAGCTGGCGATCAAGGAGATGCGGTTCGCCAAAAAAGAGCTCGGGTTTCGCGGCGGGTTTATTCGCCCCAACCCCTACAACAACAAGATGATCCACCACCCCGACTACGAGCCGTTCTGGCAGGCGGCCGAGGATCTCGACTTCTCGATAGGCTTTCACGAAGGCGGCAATTCAGGGATGCCGACGGTCGGCGTCGACCGCTTCGAGGGGCGTGCCGCGCAGCACATCATCAGCCACACGATGGAGATGATGCTCGCCTGCATGAGCGTGATCTGGGGCGGGGTGTGCGAGCGCCACCCGAAGATCCGCATCGGCTTTCTTGAGTCAGGGGGCGGCTGGGTGGCGCCGTGGCTCGACCGCATGGACCGCCATTTCGACGATCAGGGCTTTAACGATTCGGGCCTGACGACGCGGCCGAGCGAGCTGTTCCAGCGCAATTGCTGGATCTCGTTCGAGCCGGTCGAGGGCAGCCTCAAGGTGCTGGCGGACTATATCGGCCCGAACAAGATCCTGTGGGCGACCGACTACCCGCACCGCGACGGCTTTTTCCCCGGCGCGCCGAAAATGATCCTCGACCGGCTCGCTGACGTCTCGCCCGAGACCCGCCACGGCGTCATGGCCGGGGGTGCAATGGGCTTTTACGCGCTGAACTGACCAGCACCGGCTCCGCCCGGCTCAATGCGGCGGCTACGTCGGAACGTAGGTGTCGAAGAGGCGGTGGTGCTCGTCGAGCGCGTAGCGGTCGGTCATCCCGGCGAGATAGTCGGCCGCGACCCGTGCCGTCTGCGGCTCGTCGGGACCGGCGGCCAGCGCCCGCCATTCGCCCGGCAGGCATTCGGGCTCGGTGAGGTAAAGCCCGAACAGATCGTGGATCACGCGCCGCGCCTTTGAGCTCATCCGGTTGACGCGGTAGTGCCGGTACATGCGCTCGTACAAAAAATCCTTGAGCGCCCGGTCGTTTTTGCGCATCTCGGCGGAAAAGGCGGCGACGGGCGCGGCCGCCGCCCGCACTTCCGCGGCCGAGCCGACGCCGCTCGCGGCGAGCCGCGAGCGGGTCTCGGCGATCAGGTCGCCGACCATGTGGTCGATGACCCGGCGGATCGCTTCATGGATCAGCCGCGGCTCCTCGATCCCGGGATAGCGCGCGGCAACCGACTGGAACACCGGGCCGACCAGCGGCACCTCGGCGAGGTCGGCGACCGCGAACAATCCGGCGCGCAGCCCGTCGTCGATGTCGTGGTTGTTGTAGGCGATGTCGTCGGCGAGCGCCGCCACCTGCGCCTCGGCCCCGGCAAAGGTGTCGAGACCGAGCGGATGGCGCCGGTCGTATTCGGCGATATAGGGCGGCACCGGCCGGTCGATGCCCGGTCCTCGCAACGGGCCGTTGTGCTTGACGGTCCCTTCGAGCGCCTCCCAGGTCAGGTTCAGCCCGTCGAACTCGGCATAGCGGCGCTCGAGCAGGGTCAGGATGCGCAACGTCTGGTCGTTATGCGAAAACCCGCCAAAATCAGCCATCTCGGCATTGAGCGCGTCCTCGCCGGCGTGGCCGAACGGGGTGTGGCCGAGATCGTGGGCGAGTGCCACGGTTTCGGCGAGGTCCTCGTCGAGCGCCAGCGCGCGGGCGGCCGTGCGCGCGATCTGCGCCACTTCGAGGCTGTGGGTCAGCCGCGTGCGGTAATGGTCGCCCTCATGGTAGACAAAGACCTGCGTCTTGTGGGTCAGCCGGCGAAACGCTGTCGAATGGATGATGCGGTCGCGGTCGCGCTGAAACGGCGAGCGCGTCGCATGCTCGGGTTCGGGATAAAGCCGCCCGCGGCTTTCCCGCGGCGCTGTCGCATAGGGCGCCAAACCAACCGGCCGGACCATGCCGCGACCCTATCCCCCGCCGGCACCGCCGTCCATCCCGCCGTGGCAGTCGTCGCGATGGACGACGCTCACCTACGGTCTATGGGAGGATGACATGCTTGACCATGTGACGATCGCGGTCAGCGACCTCGGACGCGCAAGGGCGTTTTATGATGCGGCATTGCAGCCGCTTGGCATTGAGCGGCTTTACGCCGAGGGCGAGAGCTTTGCCGGCTATGGGACGGGCCGCCGGGCGTTCTTTTGGATCGGGCGGCGCGACCTGGTTGCCACCGGGACCCATGTCGCCTTTGCAGCGCCGGACCGGGCGACCGTCGACATGTTCTACCGGGTGGCGCTCGCTGCCGGCGGGCGCGACAACGGCGCGCCTGGGCTGCGGCCGCGATACCATGCGGACTATTACGGGGCGTTTGTCCTCGACCCCGACGGCCACAATATCGAAGCCGTCTGCCGCCGCGCCGAGTGACCGGCTGTTCCCGGCCGGAGGATTGCGGCTAAGATGCGAAACCACCGTTTCGGAGGGCCCGTGCCGATGCTGTCGAGAGCGAATGCCGCGTTGTCGCAAATCCATATGCAGATCATGTGGAGCCGGCTGATCGCGGTCGTCGAGGAGCAGGCGCAGACCCTGGTGCGCACCGCGTTTTCGACGACGGTGCGCGAGGCTGGCGATCTGTCGGCCGGGGTCTTCGACCGCGACGGCAACATGCTGGCGCAGGCGGTGACCGGCACGCCCGGCCACGTCAATTCGATGGCGGCGGCGGTAGCACACTTTCTCGACGCCTTTCCGCTGAAGACGATGCGCGCCGGCGATCATTACATCACCAACGACCCGTGGCTGACCTGCGGCCACCTGCATGATTTGACGGTGGTCAGCCCGACCTTTCTGAATGGCGAGCCGGTCGGCCTCTTTGCCAGCACCGTCCATGTCGTCGACATCGGCGGTCTCGGCATGGGGCCGGACGGGCGCCAGGTGTTCGAGGAGGGGCTGTCGATCCCGTTGATGGCGCTCGCCCGCGAAGGCCGGATGAACGAGGATCTGCTGCGCGTGATCCGCGCCAATGTGCGCGAGCCACTGCAGGTCGAGGGCGACGTCTATGCCTTGGCCGCGTGCAACGACGAGGGCAGCCGCCGGCTTGTCGAGATGATGGAGGAGTTCGGCATCGCCAATCTCGACCGTTTGGGCGAGCACATAATCGAAACCTCGCGCGAGGCGACGATCGAGGCCATCGCCAAGCTCACACCGGGCCATTACAAAAACAGCCTGACGATGGACGGCTACGACCGCCCGCTGACCTTGACGGCGGAAATGACGATCGGGGCGGACGGCATCCATGTCGACTACGCCGGCACCTCGCCGGCGAGCGCCTTCGGCATCAACGTCGTCCTGAACTACACGACCGCCTACACGGCGTTCGGGGTCAAATGCCTGGTGGCGCCCGAGGTTCCGAACAACGCCGGCTCATTGGCGCCGATCACGGTCAGCGCCCCCGAGGGTTGCCTCTTGAACGTCCAGCGCCCGCGCGCCGTCGCTGCCCGCCACACTGTCGGCCACATGCTGCCCGATGTGGTGTTCGGCTGCCTGCACCAGGTCATGGCCGAGGGGGTGCCGGCCGAGGGGGCGTCGTCGCTGTGGATCCCGCAGATCTACGGCGGCGCCGACGTGCTCGACGAATTGGGCGCGGAGGAGGGCAGGGTGCCTCCCGAGATCAAGCCGTTCAGCACCGCGATCTTTCATTGCGGCGGCACTGGGGCGCGGCCGGGCAAGGACGGGCTCGACGTGACCGCGTTTCCGTCCGGGGTGCGCACGATCCCGGTCGAGGCGACCGAAAGCGTGGCGCCGGTGCTCTTTCGCCGCCGCGAGTTCCGCGAGGGCTCGGGCGGGGCGGGGCAGTTTCGCGGCGGGCTCGGCCAGATCATCGAATTGGGCGGTGCGGACGGCACCCCGATCGCGATGCTGTGCAATTTCGAGCGCGTCGGCAACCCGGCGCGAGGCCGCGACGATGGCGGGGCCGGCGCCCCCGGAAAAGTCAGCCTCGTCTCCGGCAAGCCGATCGGCGCCAAGGGCCGGCAGAGCGTCCCGGGCGGCGATTTTATCCGTCTTGAGCTCCCGGGCGGCGGCGGCTTTGGCGACCCCGCCGAACGCGATCCCGAGCAGGTGGCGCTCGATGTCGCCGACGGGCTGATCTCGCGCGAGGCCGCAGCCCGCGACTACCGCATCGCCCTCGACGCCGACGGCGCCCTCGACCGTGAGGGAACGCAGATCCTGCGTGCGACGTGAGGCCAAATGGTCGCAATCGTTGAAGCGCTGCCACCCGCCGCATTAACCGACGGCGTCGCAGAGCTATGGGGTTTGCGGCCGCTCGGCGACCGCAATCTGTTTGCGGTGCCCGAGTTCGTTCGCCTCGGTCAGATCTGTGAGGGCTTGTACCCTAATATTAGGGGTCGATGCCGGGATTCTCGGGGAAACACTTTACTGGCGTTCGCACTTTCAAATGCACTGACCGCGCTGGGGTTGCAAAGTAGGCCCGCTCTCGCCCTTCGCGCCGAAATCGCGGCTGCGCGCCTTCATGCCGCTTTCCAGCAGACTGAAGTGCATCGCGCCTATTTGTGTCCGCTCGACAAGGCCGATGACCTGCCAGAGTTGGGTTTCGGTCCCAACCGCATTGCAAGGCTCACGCCTTCAGAGTTGGAGGAGCTGATCGATCTTCCGAAACTCAAGCGGATCAGCGCGAACTGGACGTTCGATCCGAAGCTGTTGTCGGAATTTACCTGGCTAATGATTAAAGAGACATACGCTCTAAACCAACCTCCAGAGCAAAGAGCGCCCTTTCTCTTCGAAAGCGGTGGTCGCGAAGACTGGGGGGCGATCGAGCCGCATCGAGGGCACTTCCCGATTGCTGTCGAGGATGCGCTGTTCGCGATGCTCCTGGCGCCGTGGGAAGATTGGGTCGATACACCGAGCGGGTGGTGGCGGGCCTTCGAGGTGCCCTGGGTTTATGCGATTGACAATGATCTCTTCCGTCGTCCGTCACCACCGCCTTCGGCTGACAAACTCTCTTGGGATTACATGCTGGAAGAAAATGGGGAGGAGGTCTTTGTAGATCCCAATCGCGTGCCGCTCAAGGACGACGCAGCCAACCTTTCACAATGGCTGGCCAATGCTCGCTGGAGTGATCTCGCACGCGCACAGAAGAGTCCCCTCTTTACGACGCCGGTTAAGCATTTCTTCGTAAAGGCATTTCTCGAAGAACCCTTGGACGAATTCCTCGCGCACATGCTGACGATCGAGGCGGCGCTGGGCCTCGAAAGCGATTACCTCCGCCGGGGACAACCCCGACCACCGAGGGGTGCAACGAAACTCATGGAGGCGCGCGTGTCAGCTTTGCTGAAAGCGGGAAGCAAGGGCAAGAGCTACTGTCACCTGTTCAATCTCCGGAGCGCCTTTCTGCATGGTCGAAGGATGGACGCGCCGATCCCAGGTAAAGCACGTTTGATGGCGCGGCGGCTGGCCCGCGAAGTTGTGCAAAAACTCGTCGAGGTGGCTCTTACGCGGCCCGGCCCGGAATTCCGTGAAACGTATCTCAATGAATTGGGGCAGTGATCCGGCCGTCGCCAAGGGTCAATCCGCGACGACAGCCGCCGTCGCGCTCCCACCGGTGGAAAGAGTTGCTCGCGGCGTGACAGCGCCGCTGCGCGCGGGCCAACTATCGCGGGGCGTTGGCGCCGATGAAGCTTCATGAGCATGCACGCACTCGGATGCACGAGCGAAGACGAGATTTTGGCTGCTATCGACGAAGGTGAACGATTTCCGGCAAAATTTGGGCGACAAGGTTTCCGGCGGAATTTCCAGTTCGAGAGCACGTGGCGGGGTCGCAGTTATGCGATGAAGCAGATCGAGGTGTTGGCTGTATGGCAGAACGATGACTGGCTGGTTATCACCGTCATCGTCAAGTATTTTTGATCCGAACTTCCGAGGAGTGCGCGGGTATGCAATTGAGTTATGATCCTCGCCGAAACGTCGCCTATATTCGTCTTCGCGAGCCGGCTGGGTCGCAAGTTGAAGCCATTCAGCTAAGCGACGAGCTGAATGTCGATCTTGCGCCGGATGGAACGGTCTACGGCATCGAGCTGCTGAATGCCAACGTGCAGCTGCGAGGCGCCGGTGGCGGGTTTCTGGTGATTGTCGACGAAGCTGCCGGCAGCCGCATCGAGGTTCCGCTTCCCGAGATCGCCTAGAAAGCGCCTTTAGCATCAACTCGTCTTCAACTACACGACCGCGTACACCGCGTTCGGGGTTAAATGCCTGGTCGCGCCGGAAGTGCCGAACGAGCAGGTGGCGCTCGATGTCGCCGACGGGCTGATCTCGCGCGAGATTGCCGCCCGCGACTACCGCGTGGCGCTCGGCCCCGACGGCGCGCTCGACCGCGAGGGAACGCAGATCCTGCGTGCCCCCGATCCGAATTAGCCAGGATCCGCCGCGTCAGTCGAGAACGATAACCGAGCCGGTGGCGCCATTCAGCAGACGGCGCAGGTGAAACCCGACCAAGTGATCCTCGCTGTGCAGCCCTAGCAGCGCGGCAAAAGCCGGCATCGCCGTCGGGTCCTCGGCTTCGAGCTTGGCGAACGCATCGGAATAGGCGTGCGTCGCCAGATCTTCGTAGATTTCGGCGGGCAGCGGCTCGAACGCGCGCAACGGCTCCTTGCGCCCGCGCAGCACCAATTCGCCGATCGGCCGTCCCTTGAACCCTTCGACGCGGGTGGCGACGCTCTCGCCGACGCAGATCCGGGTGCCGAGCTGTTTGTTGGCGGCTTCGAGCCGCGCTGCGGTGTTCACCGTGTCGCCATAGGCGGTGTAGTCGAAATATTTGCCGCCGCCGAAATTGCCGACGATCGCCGGGCCGGCTTCGAGACCGAGCCGCGTCGCCCCGAGCGCTATCCCGCGCTCGCGCCAGCGCACCCGAAAGGCTTGCGCATAGGTGTCGAGCTCGTGCGCACAGGCGACCGCGCGCGCCGCGTGGTCGGGCTGGTCCGCCGGCGCTCCGAACAGCACGTGCATCGCGTCGCCGATGATCTTTACGACGGTGCCGCCATGGGCAAAGGCGATCTCGGTCATTCCGCCGAGATAGTCGTTCAACAGCGGTGCGATGATTTCGAGGTCGAGGGTCTCGACTATCGTCGTAAATTCGGCGATGTCGGTAAACAGCGAGGTGATCTCGCGCCGCTGACCGCCGAGGTCGACCGTGTCGGGATCGCTCGCCAGCCGTTCGGCGAGGTTGGGCGAAAAGTAGCGCGACAACAGCGCGTGCGCGCGCTCGGCGGCGGCCAGCCGGCGGCGCGATTCGCGCAGCCGCTCGATATGTGCAAGCGTCTTTTTGATCGTGGTTTCGAGATCGGCGAAGTCGATCGGCTTGGTCAGAAAATCAAACGCCCCGCGGTTCATCGCGGTGCGGATGTTGGCCATGTCGCCATAGGCCGAGACGATAACCGTCGACAACGGGTCGGCGGTCTCCTGGATTTTTTCGAGAAGGGTCAGCCCGTCCATGCGCGGCATGTTGATGTCGCTGAGCACCATGTCGACCTCGCCGCCGCCATTGGCCAGCAATTCGAGCGCCTCGACCCCGTCGCGAGCAAAGCGAAAGCCGAACTCGCCGCCGCGGATCTGGCGCCGGAACCGCTGCTGGACCAGCGTTTCCAGATCGGGCTCGTCATCGACCACGAGGATCGTCGCGGTCATGTTCCCCCTCCTTTGCCGACCGTGGCTTCGCTCGCCGTCCGCGGCAAGGTGACGATGAACTCGGTGAACGCGCCGGGTTCGGTTTCGACGTCAAAGCTGCCGCCGTGCTGCTTGACGATGATGTCATGGCTCAGCGACAACCCCAGCCCGGTGCCTTCGCCGGCCGGCTTTGTCGTAAAGAACGGGTCAAAAATCTTCGCCCGCAAGGTTTCGGGAATACCGGTGCCGTTGTCGCGCACCCGGATCTCGATGCGGTCGCCGAGCGCATGGGTCGCCACCGCTACGGTCGGCGCGTAATTCGGCTCGGGGCGGTTGCGCTGGCGTTCGCGGGTCGCGTAAAAGCCGTTTGAGAACAAGTTCAGCAGGACACGCGTCAGCTCTTGCGGATTGAGCTCGACCCGGCCTACCGCGGGGTCGAGATCGCGGCGCAAGGTGACGTTGAAATTCGGGTTTTCGGCGCGCGCCCCGTGATAGGCGAGGTTCAGCGCCTCTTCGACCAGTGCGTTGAGATCGACCGCGCGGCGCTCGCCCGCATCGGCGCGCGAATGCATCAGCATGTTTTTGACGATGCTGTCGGCGCGCCGGCCGTGCTCGACGATTTTTGCCAAATTGCCGTTTAGAATGCGGCTCAAATCTTCAATCTCGGCGCGGGTTTCGTCGGAGAGCGAGGCGCCCTCGGCTGTCAACACCCCATGCAGCTCGTCGATCAGCTCGCTCGACAGTTCGGCGAAATTGTTGACGAAATTGAGGGGATTTTTGATCTCGTGGGCGATCCCGGCGGTCAGCTGGCCGAGTGCCGCGAGCTTTTGGGTTTCGACCAGCCGGTCCTGGGCGCGGCGCAGATCGGCGAGCGCCCGCTCGGCGGCGAGCCGGGCCTCGCGCGCGCTCTGCTCGCTCGTCTGCAGCGCCTCGGTGCGGGCCTCAACCTTCGCTTCGAGGGTTTCGTAGGATTCGCGTATCTTGGCGGCCATCTGGTTGAAGCGCTCGGCCAGAATCTCGATCTCGTCGCCGGTGTGGATCTCGATCGGCTCGCTGCGTTCGCCCGAACCGAGCCGGTCGGCCCCGTCCTGCAGCCGGCGGATCGGCACCACCATGCGCCGCGCCAGCATCGTGCCCAGCCCCGCCGCCAGCAGCAAGCCGAGCACCAGCAGCGCCGCGACCCGATAGAGCGAGGCGTAGACCGGCGCCAGCGCCTCGCGGAGCGGCATCTCGACAAACACGACCCAGTCGAGCCGCGGCACCGGCGCGTAGGTGGTCAGCACCTTGCGCCCGTCGGGCTCCTCGGCGATGTGCGACCCGGGCGCCGGGGCGCCGCGAAACAAATTCGCCAGCGCCGCCGCGACTGCCGGCTCGTGCGACCAGTCGGTGTCGCGCAGCACCAGGCTCAAATCGGGATCGGCGATCAGCCGGCCGTGCCGGTCGACGACATAGGCATAGCCGCTGCGCCCGACCTGCATCGCGTTGACCAGGTCCCAGATGAACTTCAGATTGACCTCGGCGACTGTGACGCCGCCGTGATGGCCGGCGTGCGCGACCGCGATCGTCATATAGGGCTCGGACTGGTTGCGGAAATAGACCGGGCTGAACCACACGCCGTTGGCCTCGGCTTCGACAAAGCGCGGGTCGCGGGCGAAGTCGGCGCCGCTCGCCACTGCATCGGGGGCGGTGCGCGACAGTTTGAGCTGCTCCTTGCCGGCGCCGTCGATCTCGGCGATTTCGGAAATCGCCGGCTCCTCACGTAGCAAGCGGATGAAGTCGTAGCGCCGCTGCTCGAGCGGCAGCGAATTCCATCGCAGCGGCGTCGTCCATCCGAGCTGGTGCTCGATATCGGACAAAAACTCCTCGATCCGGGTGGCGGCGTCGCGCGCCTTCTCCTGCTGCATCCGCACGGCCACGTACTCGGCCTGGCGATAGCCGAGCCACATGTCGAGCCCGCCGCTGACCGCCAGCACCAGGCCGACGAGCCCGACAAAGGCGAGCGCCAGCTTGACCGCGAGCCCAAGCCGGATTGGGCGGCTCGCGGATCTGCTGTCGGCCGCTCCTAGGCCGATTGCGGCGTCGCGGCGGGCGAGCACGAACCGTCGGCTCCCATCATTCGATCGTGTCGTCGGCCTCGGCGAGCAGCGACGGAGAAAGCGTCAGACCGATCTCCTTGGCGGTTGCGAGATTGATCGCCAGCACAAACCGGCTCGGCGTCTCGAGCGGCAATTCGGCCGGACTGGCGCCTTTGAGTATGCGAAAGGCAAGCTCGGCAGCGCGGTCGTACATATCGGCGACATCGGGACCGTACGACATCAGGCCGCCGTCGCGCACCAGGAAGTCGTATTCGAAGATCGCCGGCAATTTGTGCTCGGCCGCGAAATCGATGACCCGTTTGCGGTTCAGCGTCGTCAGCACGTCGCTGACCATCAGGATGGCGTCGGGGGGCCGGCTCGTCATTTCCGCAAACGCCGCGTCAAAACCGTTGGGAGCGGTCACGCCAAGCGATTCGACTTGAAGCCCAAGGCTGCGCGCCTGCGCCTCGGCAGCCTTGTAGCGCAACGACATGCCGAGATCCTCGGCGTTCCACAGCATCGCCACCCGATGCACGCTCGGCACCGCCGCCTTGAGCAGCGAGAGGCGCTTGGCGGAGAGCTCGGCGGCGATTTCCGTGATCCCGGTGACATGGCCGCCGGGACGGGCAAAGCTTTTGACCAGCCCGTCCTCGACCGGGTCGCCGGCCTGCACGACGACGACCGGCAAGCTCGTGTGATCCTTGGCGGCGACGGCGGCCGGGTAGCCCATCGTCACGATAACGGCGACTTTGCTCGCGACCAGCTCGGCGACGAGTTGCGGCAGGCGGTCGAGCTGCCCATTCGCCGCGCGCCGCTCGAACACCAGGTTCTGGCCGAGGACGAGCCCGTGCCGGGCAAACCCGCGAATCAGCCCGGCGCCAAACGGGCTCTGGTCGGTCGGGACGGCGGCGACCGAAAGCAGGCCGATGCGATAAGGCTGCGCCGGCGCCTGCGCGACGGTCTCGGCGGATCCGAAGACCAGGGCCACGACCAGCAAGGCAAAAAAGCTGAGCGATTTCATCAAACGGCCTCGAAAGCGCGGGCGCGCCGCGACCATACGACCGGGAGCCGGTCGCGACCAAGCGGCGTGTTGGACAAGATGCCGTGAGCGGAGACATTGATGGCCACCCGTTGCTAAAGTCTTCTCGCCGCCGCGAGCCAGCCGCCGGAGCCGGGCGATGACCCGATCAGCCTATGTCCTGGCGATCGACCAGGGAACCACCAGCACCCGCGCGATCTTGTTCGACGCGAGCGGACAGGTACGGTCAAGCGCCCAGGTCGAGCTGACCCAGCATTACCCGCAGCCCGGCTGGGTCGAGCACGACCCGGAAGAGATCTGGCGCAGCGTCGTCGCGACCTGCCGCGAGGCGGCGGCCGGGGCCGACGGCCCGATCGCCGCGATCGGCGTCGCCAACCAGCGCGAGACGACCCTGCTGTGGGAGCGCGCGACCGGCCGGCCGGTTCACAACGCGATCGTGTGGCAGGACCGGCGCACGACCGATCTTTGCGCCCTCTGGCAGCGCCAGGGGCTGGGCGAAATCGTGGCGCGCCGCACCGGGCTTGTCATCGACCCGTATTTCTCGGCCTCGAAAATTCGCTGGCTGCTCGACCATGTTCCCGGGCTGCGCCGCCGCGCCGAGGAAGGCGAGATCGTTTTTGGCACGGTCGACAGCTTTCTGCTGTGGCGGCTGACCGACGGCCGGCGTCACGCGACCGACGTCACCAATGCCGCGCGCACGATGCTGCTCGACCTCGCGCGGCTGAGCTGGGATGCGGAACTGCTCGACGCGTTCTCGATCCCGCACGCGATCCTGCCCGAGATCTGCGACACCGGGGCCGATTACGGCGTCGCGGCGGCGCATCTGCTCGGCCGTGCCATCCCGATCGCAGCGCTGGCCGGCGACCAGCAGGCGGCGCTGATCGGCCAGGGCTGCTTCCGCCCCGGCATGGTCAAGGCGACCTACGGCACCGGCGCCTTCGCGCTGGTCAACACCGGGGCGGCTCCGGTCGCGTCCCGGCACCGGCTCCTGACCACGGTCGGCTATCGGCTCGCCGGGCGTACCGCCTACGCGCTCGAGGGCAGCATCTTTGTCGCCGGCGCCGCGGTGCAGTGGCTGCGCGACCGGCTCGGCATCATCGGCAGCGCGGCCGCCGCCGGTCGGCTCGCGGCGCGCGCCGATCAGCGCCAGCGCGTTTACCTGGTGCCGGGTTTTGCCGGGCTCGGCGCACCCTACTGGGCGCCGCGGGCGCGTGGCGCGCTGATCGGGCTGACCGCCGATTGCGGCCCCGCCGAAATCGCGCGCGCGGCGCTCGAGGCGGTCGGCTACCAGACCCGCGACCTCGTCGCCGCGATGACGGCCGATGCCGGGATCGAGATCGCCGCGCTCAGGGTCGACGGCGGGATGACGGCCAGCGACTGGACGATGCAGTTCCTCGCGGACATCCTGCCGGCGACGGTCGAACGCCCGGCCGTTGTCGAAACCACCGCCTGGGGTGCGGCTTACGCCGCCGGGCTGGTGCGCGGAATTTATCCCGAGCCGGAAAGCCTCGCCAAACCGAGCGAGCCCGACCGCCGCTTCACCCCGCTAATGCCGGCCGCCGAGCGCGAGGAGCGCTACGCCGGCTGGGGCCGCGCCGTCGCCGGCGTGCTCGCGGCTGCACCCCCCTACGGAAGTCGGAGATCGCGATGACAAATGCTGAAGCCTGGCCGAGCCTGCCTTTCGCGGAATGGCGCGCCACCTGTGCCACCTTGCAGTTGTGGACCCAGGTGGTCGGCAAGCTCCGGCTGGCGCAGGCGCCGCCGGTCAATCACTGGTGGCAGGTGCCGCTTTACCTGACAAGCCGCGGGCTGACCACCTCGCCGATCCCCTATGGCGAGCGCGTCTTCCAGATCGGCTTCGACTTTATCGGCCATCGCTTGACGATCGAGACCGGCGACGGCGCCGTCGACGGCTTCGCCCTGCGGCCGATGGCGGTGGCCGATTTCCACAGCGAAATCAAGCGGCGGCTCTCCGCGCTCGGTCTCGACATCCACATCTGGACGACCCCGGTCGAGATTCCCGACCCGATCCCGTTCGAGCAGGATCACTCGCACGCCGCCTACGACCCCGACTACGCCAACCGCTTCTGGCGAGTGCTGGTGCAGGCCGACCGCGTCTTCACCGCGTTTCGCGGGCGTTTTCTCGGCAAGGCGAGCCCGGTGCATTTCTTTTGGGGGAGCTTCGACCTCGCGGTGACGCGGTTTTCCGGCCGCCCGGCGCCGCCGCATCCGGGTGCTCCCAACGTCGCCGACAAGGTCACCCGCGAAGCCTATTCGCACGAGGTCAGCAGCTGCGGGTTCTGGCCCGGCGGCGCCGGCATGGAGCAGCCGATCTTCTATTCTTATGCCTACCCGCAGCCGGCGGGCTTTGGCGAGGCGGCGGTACGACCGTCCGCGGCCTTTTACAGCCGCGACTTCGGTGAATTTGTGCTCCCTTACGACGCCGTTCGAGAAACCGCTTCTGCCGGCGGCGCTTTGCTTGACTTTCTGCAAAGCACGTACGAAGCCGCCGCTGCATTGGCGCACTGGGATCGCGCCGCACTGGAGCGCGCGGCGGTGCCGTGAACCTTCTCGCGGCCATTCCCCCCGGTGGCGAGGCCGAGGCCGTCGACAAACTGCTGAGCCGGCCCGGGGTCCGGATCGAGCGCATCGTGTCGTTTGGCCACGCCAGCCCGCCCGGCTTCTGGTACGACCAGGACGAAGGCGAATGGGTGTTGCTGCTGACGGGTGCCGCGCGCCTGCGCTTTGCCGACGAGAGCGACGCCCGAACGCTTGCCCCCGGCGACTGCCTCGACATCGCCCCGCACCGCCGCCATCGCGTCGACTGGACCGACCCGGCGACGCCGACCGTCTGGCTCGCGGTTTTCTACCGCGGCGCTTGAGCTCGGCGGACCCGCCTACCGGCGCGGCGGTTGTGGCCTTGCGGTCCCTTCGGCATCATTCCTCAACTCGCCGCATCAAGCGAAGCACATCGAGAGCGATGAGCACAGGCAACCGCGTTGCACGCGTCAAATCTCTCCGCGCACTGATCGGAGAGTGTGGCGGCGCGTGCGGCGATCTCGGCACCTTTATCCCGCACGTGATCGGCGCAATCACGATAGCCGGTCTCGCGCCCTTCGGCGTGCTGTTCGGGTTCGGCGCCTTCCTGGTCGCGACTGGCCTTTTCTATGGACTGCCGTTGCCCGTCCAGCCGATGAAGGCGGTTTCGGCGGTGATCCTGACCGAGGGTTTGCGGCCGGGCGAAGTTGCGGCGGCAGGAATGATCCTCGGGATCGTGCTGCTTGTTCTTGGCACAACCGGCGCGATCAGCCGGATTGCCCGGCTCATTCCCCAATCGGTGAGCGTTGGGCTTCAGCTCGGTCTCGGGCTGATGATGGGGGTCCTCGGGATCAAGCTGATGCTGGAAACGCCATGGACCGGGTTCGGGTCGCTGGCGCTGTTGCTCGTTCTGATGCGCGTGCCGTCTTGCCCTGCCGCGCCGGTCACCCTCGCCGCTGCGGCGTGCATCGGGTGGCTCGGCAACGTCGCGCCGACGCCCGCAGTCACATTCGCTTGGCCGGTTCCGCAGCTCGTCATCCCGACATGGGCGGAAGTCTGGCGCAGCTTCGAAATCGCTGCATTACCGCAACTGTCGCTCACCTTGACCAATGCGATAATCGTAACTGCGAGCCTGTCCCGCGAGCTGTTCCCCGCGAGCAGCAATATCGCAAGCGAGCGCAACCTCGCACTGTCCTCGGGGCTGGCGAACGTCCTGCTCAGCCCGTTTGGAGCCATGCCTATGTGCCACGGCGCGGGTGGGCTACAGGCGCAATACCGTTTCGGCGCCCGTACCGGCCTCGCTCCGGTGATATTCGGCACGGTTCTTTTAGCGCTCGCGATCGGGTTTGCGGGGAGCGCGTCTTCGCTGTTCGCCATCATCCCGATAGGTGCCGTCGGGGCTTTGCTGATTCTGGCCGGGAAGGATCTGGCCGTCTCGCGCCGGCTGTTCGATGCTCGGCCGTCATGCTGGCCGGTAATCGGCGCGACTGCTCTACTGACCTTGATTGTTAACCCGGCGATCGGCTTGGTGGTCGGCTGGCTCGTCGAGTTGGTGCGCGCCGCGATCATGCGCAGACCGGCGGCGGCGATTTCAAAAGTGAGTCACCAATCCGGGCGCAGCCGGGCTTGACCTCGGCCGGCCGGGCCGTGACGATGCCGTGATGCCGGGCGATGCCTGCGCTCCTGTCGTGCTGGTTGGTATCGCCGATGTTTCGCAAAATCCTGATCGCCAATCGCGGGGAGATCGCCTGCCGCGTGATCCGCACCGCGCGCCGAATGGGGATCGCGACGGTCGCGGTCTATTCCGACGCCGACGAAGCGGCCGCGCATGTGCGCGCCGCCGACGAGGCGATCCGGATCGGTCCGGCACCCTCGGCCGAAAGCTATCTGCGCATCGACCGGATTGTCGAGGCCTGCCGGCAAAGCGGCGCCGAGGCGGTGCATCCGGGCTATGGGTTTCTGTCGGAGAATGTGGCGTTTGCGACGGCGCTTGCCAAAGCCGGCATTGTCTTTGTCGGCCCAGGACCCGAGGCGATCGCGGCGATGGGCGACAAGATTGCGTCGAAAAAGCTCGCCTCCGCCGCCGGGGTTTCGACCGTGCCCGGCTACCTCGACGTGGTGCCCGACGCCGAAGCCGCGATCGGCATAGCCCGCGAGATCGGCTATCCGGTGATGATCAAAGCCTCGGCCGGCGGCGGCGGCAAGGGAATGCGCGTCGCCGCGAATGACGGTGAAGTCCGCGACGGTTTTCGCGCCGCGGCCGGGGAAGCCAAATCGAGCTTTGCCGACGACCGCATCTTTATAGAAAAATATATCGAGGAGCCGCGCCATATCGAAATTCAAGTTCTGGGCGACGCGCACGGCAACATCGTCTATCTCGGCGAGCGCGAATGCTCGATCCAGCGCCGTCATCAAAAGGTGATCGAGGAGGCGCCGAGCCCGTTTCTCGACGGCAACACCCGCCAGGCGATGGGGCAGCAGGCGGTGGCGCTGGCGCGCGCGGTCGACTACCGCTCGGCCGGCACGGTCGAGTTCATCGTCGACCGGGAGCGCAACTTCTATTTTCTCGAAATGAACACCCGGCTTCAAGTCGAGCATCCGGTGACCGAGCTGGTGACCGGGCTCGACCTCGTCGAGCTGATGCTGCGGATCGCGGCCGGCGAAAGGTTGCCGTTCTCGCAGGACGAGGTCCGCCTTCAGGGCTGGGCGATCGAGGCGCGCATCTATGCCGAAGACCCGGCGCGCGGGTTTCTGCCATCGACCGGCCGGCTCATCCGCTACCGGCCGCCCGCCGGTGAAGGAGTGCGGCTCGACGACGGGGTCTACGAGGGTGCGGAGATCAGTGTCTATTACGACCCGCTGATCGCCAAGCTCGCGGTCTACGGTCCCGACCGCGACACCGCCGTCGATCGTCTGGGCGATGCGCTCGACGCATTTTACATCTCCGGCCCGCAGCACAACGTCGCGTTCCTGGCGGCAGTCGCCGGCAAGGAGCGGTTTCGCGCGGGGAATTTGTCGACCGATTTTATCACGGACGAATTTCCCGGCGGGTTTGCCGCGCCCCACCAATTTGTCGCGGCTGACCGGGTGATCCTGCTCGCCGCTGCTCTCGCCGGCAGCCGTATCCATCAGCGCGAGAGGGCGATCGACGGCCGGCTCGGCGGCGCACGCGAAACCGTCGAGAACTGGACGATCCTGCTCGACGGCACGCCATATGCCGTCTCGGTGCGGGCGGACGGCGTTGCTTACCAGATCGATGTCGGCGGGGAGCGCCTCGACGTGACGACCGAGTGGCAGCCGGGCCAGGTGCTGATCCGGATATGCCTCGGGAACAAGACCGCGACGGTGCAGATTGAGCGGCTGTCGGCCGCGGAGTTTCGCCTCGTGCATGGCGGCGTCGTGCGCCGGGCGCAGGTCCTGCCGCCGCGGGCCGCCGAGCTCCTGGCGTTGATGCCGCAAAGAAAGCTGCCCGACACCTCGCGCCTGCTGCTGTCGCCGATGCCGGGGCTGCTTGCTTCGATCGCGGTCAACCCGGGGCAGGAGATCAAGGCCGGCGACGCGCTCGCGACCGTCGAGGCGATGAAGATGGAGAACGTGCTGCGCGCCGAGCGCGACGGCCGCATCGCCCTGATCCGCGCCAAACCGGGCGACAGCCTCGCCGTCGACGAGGTCATCCTCGAATTCGAGTAGACCACCCTGCCACAGAAAACCGCGTCATTCCGGGGCGCGGGCACGCCCGCGAGCCCGGAGCCCAAGAACACCGGACTAGGAATACATGATGATTTAGCTGTCACTCAGATGGCCGCTCGTCGGCTATTTCGAAATCACAAAGGCCGCGCATGCGACAAGCAGCACCGAGAGCTACTCAGCCCGTCCGAGCCCAAAAGAGGCCGACACCTCGCGGCATCGGCCTCTGTCGTAAGCCTGCGGCAGCGTTTAGAAATCGTCCATGCCGTCCATGCCGTGGTCGTGCGGCATGCCGGTGGCGGCTTTCTTTTCGGGCTTTTCGGCGATCATCGCCTCGGTGGTGACGAGCAGACCCGCGACCGAGGCGGCGTTTTGCAGCGCCAGCCGCACGACCTTGGTCGGGTCGATGATGCCGGCCTTGACCATGTCGACATAGTTGCCCGACTGCGCGTCAAAGCCGTAGTTCGGGTCCTTGCTGTCGAGCAATTTGCCGACCACCACCGAACCCTCGCTGCCGGCGTTTTCAGCGACTTGGCGTACCGGGCTCTGCAATGCGCGGCGGACGATGTCGATGCCGACCTTCTGGTCGTTGTTCTCGGGCGTCAGCCCGTCGAGCGCCTTTGCCGAATACAACAGCGCCACGCCGCCACCCGGGACGATGCCTTCCTCGACCGCGGCGCGGGTCGCATGGGTCGCGTCGTCGACGCGGTCCTTGCGCTCCTTGACCTCGACCTCGGTGGCGCCGCCGACCCGGATCACCGCGACACCGCCGGCGAGCTTCGCCAGCCGCTCCTGCAGCTTCTCGCGGTCGTAGTCGGACGTGGTCTCCTCGATCTGCTGGCGGATCTGGGCGATGCGGCCCTGGATGTCGTCCTTGGCGCCGGCGCCGTCGATGACCGTCGTGTTCTCCTTTTCGATCCGCACCCGCTTCGCGCGCCCAAGCATGTCAAGGGTCACGTTTTCGAGCTTGATCCCAAGATCCTCGCTGATCACCTGACCGCCGGTCAGGACCGCGATGTCTTCGAGCATCGCCTTGCGCCGGTCGCCAAAGCCCGGCGCCTTGACCGCCGCCACCTTGAGCCCGCCGCGCAATTTGTTGACAACCAAGGTCGCCAGCGCCTCGCCCTCGACGTCCTCGGAGACGATCAAGAGCGGCTTGCCCGATTGGACGACCGCTTCGAGCAGAGGCAGCAACGATTGCAGGCTCGACAGTTTCTTTTCGTTCAGCAGGATGTACGGCTCTTCGAGCTCGGCCACCATCTTCTCGGCGTTGGTCACAAAATATGGGCTGATGTAGCCGCGGTCGAACTGCATGCCTTCGACGACGTCGAGCTCGGTTTCGAGCGACTTTGCCTCTTCTACCGTGATCACGCCCTCGTTGCCGACCTTCTGCATCGCCTCGGCGATCATCTTGCCGATTTCGCGGTCGTTGTTGGCCGAGATCGTGCCGACCTGGGCGATCTCGTCATTGGTCGAGACCTTTTTCGAGCGCGTCTCGATGTCCTTGACCACGGCTTCGACCGCCCGGTCGATGCCGCGCTTCAGATCCATCGGGTTCATTCCGGCGGCCACCGCCTTCGCTCCTTCGCGCACGATCGCCTGCGCCAGCACGGTCGCGGTTGTCGTGCCGTCACCGGCGAGGTCGCTGGTCTTGGAGGCGACTTCGCGCACCATCTGCGCGCCCATGTTCTCGAACTTGTCGGCAAGCTCGATTTCCTTGGCGACGGTCACGCCGTCCTTGCTGATGCGCGGTGCGCCAAACGACTTGTCGAGGACGACGTTGCGGCCCTTTGGCCCCAAGGTGACCTTGACCGCGTTGGCGAGAATGTCGACGCCGCGCAGCATCCGGTCGCGCGCGTCGGTGTGAAAACGGACTTCTTTTGCAGCCATAACCTACTCCCTTATCAGGCCTGTTCGACGACACCCATGATGTCGCTTTCCTTCATGACGACGAGGTCCTCGCCGTCGATCTTGATCTCGGTTCCCGACCATTTGCCGAACAGCACCCGGTCGCCGACCTTGACGTCGAGCGGGTGCAATTTGCCGTCCTCGCCGCGGGCGCCCGGTCCGGCGGCGAGAATCTCGCCTTCCATCGGCTTTTCCCTGGCGGTGTCGGGAATGATGATGCCGCCCCTGCTCTTTTCTTCCTCTTCGATGCGGCGGACCACGACACGGTCCTGCAACGGTCGAAACTGCACGGGTCCCTCCTTAACTTAAAACCGGCACGCGATAACCGGATATCGCGGGTGTGTAGCACTCCCGAACGGAGAGTGCTAACTGAAATATCGCGGGCGCGGCCGATTTCAAGCGAGGGCCCGGCCCACCCCTTGACGCGACCCGCGGCGGCGCCCAAATGCAAAATGTCGCCAACTTGCCAGGAGGGTGTCCGATCGACATGCTTCCACCGGGAACACCAAGAGTTGCCGACCGCTTGGCATCGGCAACCGAGCGCTAAGCCCAAGATAAAGCCCGGGTCTGCGAGCCTGGGCGCGAAGCGAGCCTTCGCAACAGTGACCCCCGTCTGCCGCTTGAATGCGCGCGGGGGTCTTTGCATGTCGGGCGATTGGGCGCATGTCTTTGCGGGCGGAGGACCGCGCGCGCCGGGGCCCGAGCCGGCTTTCCCTTTGCCCATCCAGGCGTTAGGGTCGGGGCGCCTTTTGACAACGAGACCCGTGCATGACCCTCGACAGCTCCGGCCCGACCTCGCGCATCTATTTCTCCCAGCGGCTGCGGCTGCATTACGTCGACTGGGGCAATCCCGAAGCGCCGCCATTGCTGTTGGTGCATGGCGGGCGCGACCATTGCCGCAACTGGGACTGGGTCGCCGCGGCGCTGCGCCGGGACTGGCACGTGCTGGCGCCGGATCTGCGCGGGCATGGCGACAGCCAGTGGTCGCCCGACGGGCATTATGCGATCTCCGGCTATGTCTACGACCTGGCGCAATTGATCCATCAGCAGGAATTGGCGCCGGTCACGATCGTCGCCCATTCTCTGGGCGGGGTCATCGCGCTGCGCTATGCCGGAATTTACCCCGATTTCGTCCGCCGCCTGGTTGCCATCGAAGGGCTCGGCGCGTCGCCGCGGCGGCTGCGCGAACGGCGCCAGCGCGCGATCGCCGAGCGCATGCAGAGCTGGATCGACGAGCAGCGCGGGCTCTCGGGCCGCCTGCCGCGACGCTACCCGTCGATCGAGGATGCCTTCCGCCGCATGCAGGACGAAAACCGGCATCTCTCGCCCGAGCAGGCGCTCCACCTGACCCAGCACGGCGTCAACCAGAACGAGGACGGCACCTACAGCTGGAAATTCGACAATTATGTTCGCGCCGAGCCGCCCTATGAGATGACGACGGCCGAAATCGAGGAATTATGGGGCCGCATTTCCTGCCCGACCTTGCTCGTCTACGGCAAGGAAAGCTGGGCGTCGAACCCGCTCGACGACGGCCGGGTCAGGCATTTCGCCAACGCGCAGGTGGTGACTTTCGAGAACGCCGGTCATTGGGTGCACCATGACCGGCTCGACGCGTTTCTCGAGCTCCTCCGTGGCTTTTTGTAGGGGCGGTACCTCAAGCGGGGGCAGGGGCTGTTCGGGAAGAACAATACGGCAGCAGCAACGGATCTGCGCGTCAACCCTCGTGTTGGCCGGGCTTGACCCGGCCGTCCGCGCCCTTCAACTGCCGCCACAAAGAACCGGGATGCGCGGGCAAGCCCGCGCATGACGACTTAGATTGGATTGTTCGACAAGGAACGGGGGGCGCGGCGCTTGAGGGCGGAACTTCCGGCTCTAAAGCTTTCGTCGCCACGGTCGAGCCGCCCCGCGGGCTCACGCCCGCTTGCGCCGCCGCGCCGGGGCCGCAATCTTCTCCGACGCCTCCTCCTCGCCGCCGGCTTTGGCGCGTCCGCCCTTGACCGGCAGCAGCAGGTGGTGCTGCGCCCGTGACGGTTTACGGCCGCGTGCCGTCTTTTGCGGCGCCTTACGGTCGCGCTGCGCGCCCTTGTCTCCGGCCGCCGTGCTCTCATCGGCGAGGCTGCGCTTCAGCGCATCCATCAGGTTGATCACCTGCGCCGCTGGACGTTCAGGTGCTGGCTTTGGCGTCTCGCCGCCAATTTTTTCGCCGATCAGCTCCTTCAGCGCCGCCTGGTAATGGTCGACGACCTTGTCGGGCTCGAACGGACGCGTCCGGCGGGCGACGATCTGCTCCATCAGCGCCAGCTCGTCGGGATCGACCGGCTTGTCGGCGATGCCGCTGAAAAACGCGTCGGCTGGACGGATCTCGTCGGCAAAGCGCAGCGCGTTGACGAGAAGCCCGCCGTGATAGGGTCGAATCGCCACCACCCGCTCGTGCGTATTTATAACAACCTGGCCGAGCGCCACCTTGCCGGTGCGCCGCAACGCCTCGCAAAACACGCGATAGCCGTCCTCGGCCATGCTGCCGTCGGGTTCGAGGTAGTAGGGGTCGGCGAGAAAGGCGAGATCGAGACCGTCGGCATCGACAAATTGATTGACGTCGATCGTGTCGGTCGTGTCCAGCCGCAGGCGGTCGAGGTCCTCGGGCGCAATCGTGACGTACCGGCCCTTGTGGTATTCGTAGCCCTTGACGATTTCGGAGCGCTCGACCGGCCCAAGCCCAGGAACCACCGTCTGGTTGTGGACCCGCTCGCCCGAAGGCTCGTGGATCAGGTGGAAATGGACGCGGTCCTTTTGGGTCGCGGCCGCGTAGAGCCGCACCCCGATCGTCACCAGCGAAAGCTTTAGAAATCCGGTCCAATAGGGACGGGCGGCAGCCGCCATGATCACCTCGTCCGCGTTCACCGGGTAAACGGCTGGAGCCGCCGCCTGTTCCGGTTCGGTTACGGCGCCCCGGCCGCGGCGCATGCGGCAAGGGCTCAGGCGCTCCGCGTTGGCAATCGCCCGGCTGGTCTCCAATCCCGGCTGGCTCCGATCAGAGGGCTAGGGTGAGTTGCCGAAAATCGGGAACAGCACCCGGTCGCCCGGTTTGATGCCGAGCGTTGCGGCAGTTCCGCCGTTCAGCTCGATCACCGCGCGCACCGGGGCGGCGGCGGCGATGATCGCATCCGATTGCGGCACTGCGCGCTCGTGGATGTTGACGATCCGCCCGGTCGCGTCGACGAACAGCATGTCGAGAGGGATCAGCGTGTTGCGCATCCACATTGTCGCCATCGTCGGCTGCTTGAAGTCGAACAGCATCCCGGCATTCGGCGCCAGCTCTTGACGGAACATCAGCCCTCGTTCCTGCTGCGCCGGTGTCTCGGCAAGCTCGATGTTGAAGGTGTGGCGGCCGCTGGCGCTGACGATGACCAGAACCGCGCCAGCATTGCCCGGGGATTGCGCCTGAGTCGCAGCGGTAAACCAAAAGGTTGTGAGCAGCAGCGGCAATAGGAAAACGGCGCGGCGTGTCGACATCAATGGCAGTCCGGTGGTTTTGTTGTTTCGGTACTATCGCGAGGTCCGGCCGCAAACCGGCAAACCGACGCAGTCCGAGCCCAGCCTCGCGGCGAGCTTGGCCCCGCGGCTTGTGAGCCGCAGCCGGTCTCGCTAGGTTGCTGCGGCGGGCCGATCATGCACGAAACCGTTCTAACCGTTTTCACCGTCACCGCGATGCTCGGGGTGGTCAGCCTGCTGCTGCCGCTGGCCGAGCGGTTTTCGATCCCGTACAGCGTCCTGCTGGCGCTCGTCGGGATCGCGATCGGTGCTGCAACCCACATTCCCGAGCGGTACCTGTACGGCGGCGCGGTTCGCGACATCATCGAGACGTTGCACAATTTTGGGCTCAGCGCCGAGTCCCTTCTTTACATCTTCCTGCCGGCGCTGCTGTTCGATGCAGCGCTCAACGTCGACGTCCGGCAGCTCGGCGACGAGGTCGCCCCCGTGCTGCTGCTCGCGGTTGTCGGCGTCCTCGTCTGCACCCTCGTCGTCGGTTTGGTGCTGTGGCCGATCGCCCCCGTCGGGGTGCTCGCCTGCATCATCCTCGGGGCGATCATCGCCACCACCGACCCGGCTGCGGTGGTTGCGGTCTTTCGCGACATCGGGGCGCCGCGCCGCCTGTCGACCCTGGTGCAGGGCGAGAGCCTGTTCAACGACGCGGCGGCGATCGCGATCTATTCGCTTACCGTCGCGATCCTGACCGGGGCGCGGCCCGAGCATCCGGGCGACGGGGTGATGATCTTTATCCGCCAGTTCGTCGGCGGGAGCATCGTCGGGTACGCAACCGGGTGGCTGATCGCGCTCTCGATGCCGGTGCTGCGGTCGAGTTGCCTCGCCGAGGCGACGCTGACGATCGGCTTTGCCTACGCGATCTACATCATCTGCGACCATTACCTGCATGTCTCGGGCGTCGTCGCGGTCGCGGCGGCGGCACTCGCGGTCAGCGCCGAGGGGCGTCGGCGGCTGGCTCCGTCGAACTTCGAAAATCTTGTCACAACCTGGGAGCAGCTGGCGTTTTGGGCGAGCTCGCTGATCTTCCTGTTTGCGGCGATGCGCACCCCGGAATTGCTGGTGCACGCGACCTGGCGCGATCTGGCGTTGCTCGGGGCGCTGATCGCGGCGGCGCTGGCGGCGCGCGCGCTGACGCTCTACGGGCTGATCCCGGTCCTCAGCTTTGCCCGGATCGCCCAGCCGATCGGCGCCAGCTACAAGCTGTTTATGCTGTGGGGCGGCATGCGCGGTGCTGTGTCGCTGGCGCTGGCGCTGGCGGTGACCGAGGAAATGTCGGTGCCGCCCGAAATCCGCCAATTCGTCGGCGTCCTCGCCACCGGCTTTGTGCTGTTCACCCTGCTCGTGACCGGCCCGACAATGCGGCCGCTGATGCGGCTCTTGAAGCTGAACGACGCGCCCCCGGCCGAGATTGCGCTGCGCGAACGGGTTATCGGCTTGTCCTTGGCGTCGATCCAGGGCCAGATCGAGAGTGTCGCGCGCGAGCACGAGCTGCCATCGGACATGACCGACGAGGTCACCGCGATCTATTGCGCGCGCAGCCGCAACCCCGCCGATATAGCCGAGGAAAACGCGCAATTGCCGGTCGCGCTGCGGACGCGCGCCGCGTTGCTGGTGCTGGCCGACCGCGAACAGGAATTCTGTCTCGAATATTTTGAAGGGAGAACCGTGTCGCGCCGGGTAGCGGCGGTGCTCCTCGCTCATACCGGACAGCTGCGCGACGCCGCCCGCACTCACGGCCTCGAGGGTTACCAGCAGACCGCGACGCGGGTGCGCCGCTTTGGTCCGTGGTTTCGATTGGCTCTGGCGCTGCATCGCAGGATCGGGATCGCCGGGCCCCTGGCGCGCGAGATTTCCGACCGGTTCGAGGTCCAGCTCGCCGCGCGGATCG
This sequence comes from uncultured Alphaproteobacteria bacterium, assembly GCA_963712825.1. Classification (GTDB taxonomy): domain Bacteria; phylum Pseudomonadota; class Alphaproteobacteria; order ATCC43930; family CGMCC-115725; genus AP-15. Next base: position 479,766 of record CAVQJP010000011.1, on the reverse strand, counting down.
TTTTGAAAAATCTGGCGGCGTTCAACACCGAACAGATCGGCCCATTGTTCGGGAGCGGCCCGAGCGCCACATTGGCGCGGCAGGTCGAGGAACGCCTCGTCGAGATTGATCGCGCCATCGCCGCGCTGAAGCTGCAATACCCGAGCTATGTGCGCCGGCTCGGGACCCAGTATCTGGCGCGTACCGCCGCTCGCTTTGAGGAAGAGAGCTATCGCCGGCTGCGCGCCGAGTTGATCATCAACCAGGACGTCTACGACGAGCTGCAGCGCGAATTGCGCCGGCGGCGGCGAACGGTCGAGGCGCGCACCGTCCTCGATCTCGGATTGAAGAGCGGCGATCTGGTTGGGCGGGTCCCGATGTTCGCGGCCCTGGGCGACGGCACCCGCCGCGCTGTAGCACGGCTGCTGCGGGCGCGCCTGGCGGTGCCGGACGAAATCATCGTGCGCCGCGGCGAGCGCGGCGACGCGATGTACTTTATTTCCTCGGGTGCGGTCGAGGTGCGGATTTCGCCGCATCCGGTGCAGCTCGGCAGCGGCGATTTTTTTGGCGAGCTGGCGCTGCTCGTCGCCGACCGGCGCAACGCCGATGTCGTGGCACTCGGCTATTGCCAGCTGTTGAGCCTCGCCGCCCGCGATCTCGACCGGCTGTTCGGCACGGAGCCGGCGCTGCGCGACCACATCCGCGCCGTCGCCCAAGCCCGCACCGCCGCCGCCGCATCCGGCTAGACTAGACCCGGCGGCCCCGGTACCCGCACAACGACGGGGAGGCCGGGGCTCCGCCACGGGTGTTTAGACTTGAGCCGTTTCCGACCGGGTTGGCGGACCGTCATTGCGAGGAGCAAAGCGACGCGGCAATCCCGACCGGACGACGCTCGGAAGCCCGAAATTGGTTTCCCGCTGGTCACGCCCGCGGGTCCCGATGACAAATCCCGAGGCTGGTGCTTCGCTCTGATCGGCAGCAGCTGACCTAGCGTCGGAGCTCCGGTTTCCATTGGCCCAGCGGACGCGGCGGCGCCGAGATGTCGGTCATCGGCTTCGGCGAACAAACCCCCGGCCGCTGTGCCACGCAAATGTCGCCAAAGCAGTCACGCTCGGTGTAGCCGCCGGCGCCGAACGCCTTCTCGCGATCGTAAATGACGGTGTTGAACGCGGTCGAGTTGAGGATCAAGAAAGGCCGGCGGCGTCGTCCAATAGAGTGGTGCGGGGTGATCGAACGCCGCGTAGCCGCCGGTCTCGAACCACTCGTCGTCAAGGATGCCAATGCCGCAGACGGCACTCATTTGGCTGACAAATCGCGACGCCTTGAGCATGTCGCGACCGCGTGTCCACAGCTCCTGGTAAGCATTGGAGCCATCGGCAAAGCAAAGCTGCGCGAGCACCACCAACGCGAGCGCGGCGGCGCTCGTCCCGATGACCGCGTGATGGCGGGTCCAGCCGTTGCCGACCAGGCCCTCGTTGATCCAAGAGGCGAGTTGCGCCAGCCCTATTCCGCTGATGATGGTCGCAAGCAGGATAACCGGGTAGATGAAACGGAATTCCTTGTGTCCGACGAGGGAGTAGGTGAGCGCGATCACCACGGCCGCGATGGCCAGTTGCGGGACCCGCGCCGCACCGATCGAAAACAGGAGCACCATCAGCGCGCCGAACCCGCTCCAGTACCGGAGCACGATCGGGATGTACCGGTACCAGGGCTGGACCCCGAAAGCGCCCTGCACGTCATAATAGAGGTTGGCGGCGACATTGCGCCAGAGAGCCTCGAACGGGTAGCTCCAGGTAAGTCCGTCGACGGCGCCGTAAAGCAGACCGACCAGAAGGGCGCTCCCGACAAAAGCGAGCCGCCGACGGCGGAAGCCGGTCAACAGCGCCCATGCTCCGATCAGCCCGATGGCCGGCATCAGCTGCACCCTCAGCGAGCCTGCCAGGGCCAAAAGCGCTCCGGCTGCGGCAGCCCGCCGCCAGCTCACGGCGATGCGGTTGCCCGGCGTGCCCGCGTAGAGCCCGATGACAAGAACGTGAGCGGCAACCGAGTCGCTGAGCGCGCGGGGGCCGAAGTAAACATTGTCGATCCACACCGCCGGGAGAATCCCGGCGATCAGCCCACCGGGGATTCCGAAGAACCGCCGTCCCCACAGAAATCCGCACAGCGCCGCGACAGCTCCAAGCGCGGCGAGCGCGCAACCGATGACCGGCACGTAGTAGCTCGGTCCGTCGCCGAGCTGCGCCGCCAGCAGCATTAATCCGGCAAGCGCGCCCGGCAGCACCCAGGATCGGGTGCCGTAGGCGAATTCCCACGGCAGCAAGCCGGTTCCGTAAACCAGCCGGTGCGCCTGCTCTACCGTCTGGAACACTTCGTCCGGATGGTTGATTCCCGGCAAGACAAAGACCGGGAGCAATCGCGCGGCGAAGGCCACCACGAACACGGCCGTCCCGGCGATCGCACCCGCGGCTACCCGGCGTCGTCCGCGCGCCGCCATTCCCCGCTTCCGCCGATGCAGCGCCTCTGTCGCGCCTTCCCGGTGTGGTCACATTCAACTCAAGCGCTGAGAGGCCTTTCGCCGAGCGAGCTTTGTACTTTGCGCGCCTTAATTCGCGGCGAACAGCCGTTGCGCGTCGGCCTGGGTCATCGCCGGGTTCAGCGCGTCGAAATTCCCCGTGGCCCTGAGCTGCTCGGCGACTTGGCGGGTCGCGGCGGCAGCCATCAATGCGACCTGGCTTGCGGTGCTGGCGCGGGCGACGCCCAAAGCCTCGAGTTCGGCGACGCTCGGCGAACCGGCGCGCACATTGATGTTGACAGGCGCCCTCAACGCCGTGACCAGCCGGGCGATGGTGTCGCGATCGCTGAGGGTGATCGGGTAAAAGCAGTCGGCGCCGGCGGCGAGATAGGCCTTGCCGCGTTCGACCGCTTCGTCAAACCGGGAAGCGGGGTCGCCGATATTGCGCAGATAGAGGTCGGTGCGCGCGTTGATCACAATCGCGACCCCGGCGGCGCGGGCGGTTTCGCGCCCCGCGCGGATGCGCTCGGCCATGTCGGCGATGGTACGGATCGGCGTCGCCCCGCGCGGCGTCCCGTCCTCCAAATTGACCCCGACGGCGCCGGCCTCGATGATCTCGCCGACCGATTTGCCAACCGCGTCGGGCGTGTCGCCAAACCCGGCCTCGATGTCGGCGGTCACCGGGACCAGGACCGAGCGCGCGATGCGGCGGGTTGCGGCCACGACCTCCTCCCACGGCGCTGCCTCACCGTCGGCATAGCCGATCGCCCACGACACCCCGCCGCTGGTGGTCGCAATCGCCGGGAAACCGGCGGCGGCAAAGATGCGCGCGCTCAGCGGATCCCAGGCGTTCGGCAACAGCAGCAGCGAGGGTCCGCGATGCATGGCGCGAAAGCGCTCGGCATCTCGGGTTCGTTCCGGGGGGTTCATCGGCTGCTCCCCAAATAGTTCAAATCAGGGCTGCTCACCCTCTTATGATCGTCAAATCGCGTCAAGCGAGCGGTTCGCCATCACAGACCCGCCGGATCATTGCCACAGATTACCCATCGGCTTCTCGCCACGTTCCCGTCATGTTTCCTGTTGCACCGCCTCAAAATCGGCTAATCTGAGACAGAGACGATCGACCAGCGGGACGAAGGCGATGTCTGCCGCCTACGGCATGATCAAGGCACCGGAGCGTGTAGCTGCCCGGTTCCTTACCGAATACTACAACATTTGGGAAAAGTATTTTCCAAGTCTCAATAAACGTGCGCATTGGCATGTGATTTTCATGGCGAGGACCAGCGACGACGCGGGTGTTTCGAGCCGGACGATTTATCGCACGCTTTACGGTTCATACGGAACCGACATCAGGACTTGCATCGAGCGGATCAAGGATTGCGAATGCGACGGTTTTGTCCGGGTCTTCGACGCGGCAAACAACGAATGCACCGCCGCCGCGGGCTGCCTGATCGGTCCGACCAGCCGATTGTTCGAGAATTTTGACGCACACTGCCGCGACACCATCGATGAAATCTGCGTCGTTGCCGGCGACGAGAGCTATCCGCACGGCGCGGCGATCGCATGCGAGGACGGTCTGATCTCGGAGATCTACCGCTTTTTCGGCGACTGCGACCGCAACTGGCGCGAAACCTGCGAGCGGGTGGTTCGCGCAAAGGGACTTACCCCGGCCCATGTCGAAGACGCGATGGACCATCTCGTAACTTATCAGTATTGGGCGATCGTGATGCTGCTGTGGTCGGCGAGCTCGTTCGGCAGCGACCGCGCCGGCCCCGCCGCCCTGGTTATCGACGAAATCATCAGCCGAATGTGGGACAGGCTGCGGCTCGGGCATCTCGCGATCAAAGAGCGCGTCGGCAATCTGATCCGCTGGGGCTTTTTTGCCGAGCAGACGATCAAGAAGCATAAAGCGGTGTCGCTGACCCCGATCGCCGGTGACGCGGTCAGCGCCGGGTTGGTCCAGACCCGGCCATTACTGCTCGACCTGCACGCCAGGCTGGTCGCCGACCATATCGGACCGCGCGCCGGCAAGGTCGCTTGAGAGGACGCGTCGGGCCGCTCGTTCGCCGCCGGGAAACGCCAGCTTCGGATTGGGTCGAATGCCGGCGATCGGGATGAGGCCGGGTCGCACGGCCGCCCTGGTTGGCGCGGCCCTGGTTTTCTTTGCGGTAACGCCGCACGGAGCGGCCGGGCTCCGGACAACGCCGGACGATGTGGGGGCCGGGCTCGTCCGTTCGCTGGCGACGGCGGAGCGGCGGGTCGGGCCGACGGCTCCCGCGCTGCTGCCGATCCTCGCTCCGCTGGCGCAATTGCGGTTTGAACATGCCGAGCTCGCCGACGCGACGGCATTGCGGCGGCGGTCCCTGAAAATCGCGATCGCCGCTTACGGCACCGGGTCGGTCCCGGCGGCGGAAGTGATGGCAGCACTCGCCCGCCTTTATATCGAATTGCGTCGCTATCTCGATGCCGAGCCGCTGGCGCTTGCTGCTGCGAATATTCTTCGCGCGCGGGGAGGGGAGGGGGACCCGGCGCTGGCGCCGCTCCTGGCATCGGTGCTGGCCGACGAGGCCCGGATAGCGCTCGCCCGCGGCGAGACGGCCCGAGCGCAAGGTTTCGCGGAGAGCGCGATCGGCATCGACAAAAGAAACCGAGTGGCGCCGCGCAGCGACCGGCTCCGGGTGCTGGGCGCGGCGCTGGCGGCCGAAGAGCGGTTCGACGACAGCGAGCGCTTGCTGCGCCAGGCGTTGGCGCTCGATCGCGCCCGAGGCGATCGGCTGGCAACGGCGCGCAGCCTCGCCCAGCTCGGAAAGGCCTATTTGCGGCAGAAGCGCTTCGCCGAAGCCTTGCCGCTGATCGAGGAGGCGACCTGGATCGACCAAAGCCTCCTCGGCGCCACGCATCCGCTGATCGCCGAAGACTTTCACGATCTCGGGCTGGTTTATCTCGGGACCGACCGGCCCGCCGACGCAGTCAAGGCGTTGCGGACCGCGAAGGATTTGCTCGAACGCGGCGCCGGGCAGGATACGCCGACCCTTGCTTATGTCGAAATCGACCTCGCCCATGCCGAGCACGCCCTCGGCCACGACGACAAGGCCCAGTCGCTGTTCGGCAGCGCCCGCCGGATCCTGAACGCCGCCGAGGACGAGGAGCATCGGCGCCAACGCCAGGCGTAGGACCGCCGTATTTCCTCGCGTCCAACGTCACTTTCTTATTGAAAGTCGCTGTCGAAGAGTTACTTTCATCATGGAAGTGACAAGAGGCGCCTGGAATGCAACGCAAGAGCTACGGCAACCTCAAATGTCCGATCGCCCGGAGCCTCGACCGCGTCGGCGAGTGGTGGTCGATCCTGATCCTGCGCGACGCATTTCACGGGCTGCGCCGGTTCGACGAATTTCAGAAAAGCCTCGGCGTCGCCCCGAACATCCTGACCCGGCGCCTGAACGCACTGGTCGAATCCGGCCTGTTGGAGCGCCGCCGCTACAGCGACCACCCGCCCCGCGACGAATATTTGCTGACCGCGCGCGGTCGCGATTTCCGGCCGGTGCTGTTGGCCTTGATGGCCTGGGGCAACCGTCATTTCGCGCCCGAGGGCGCCTCGGTGCAGCTCGTCAACAACCGCACCGGCGCCGTCGTCGAGCCGGTGTTGGCCGACGCCGCGACCGGCGAGAGGATCGCCGGCCCCGATTTCTCGCTCGCCGCCGGACCGGGCGCCGATGACGCAACGCGCCGCAAGCTCTCCGCATCGGGGCAGCGGCCCTTTGTGCACGGAGGCAACATATGAGCGCCGAAACCCTCGACCGCGGTGCGGCGCGCGAGCTGGCGCCGGACGCCCTCGGCGGGGTCGCGACGCGCCGGCGTTTTCGGCTCGACCGGCGCCTGGGGCTCGCAATACTCGGCCTTCTCCTCGCCGCCGGCGCCGCCTGGTATGGCTGGAGCTGGTGGGAAGTCGGCCGCTTTGTCGAAACCACCGACGACGCCTATGTCGGCGGCAACATCACCACCTTGTCGCCGCATGTTGCGGGTTTCGTCTCAAAAATCCTGGTCGGAGACAACCAGTTCGTCAAAGCCGGCGAGTTGCTGGTTCAGCTCGACGACCGCGACTACAAGGCCAATCTTGCCCATGCCGAGGCGGTGGTGCGGCACGAGACGGCGGCCCTCGAAAACCTGCACGCAAAATACGATTTGCAGCAATCGATGATCGGGCAGGCCGCGGCTGATCTCGCCGCCAAGCAGGCCGACGCCGGCTATGCCAGGATCGACGCCGCGCGCTACCATGAGCTGGCGGTGACGACCTTCGGCTCGCTGCAAAACGACCAGAAGGCTTTCGCCGCCGACCATAGGGCACAGGCCGCGGTGCGCGCCGGACAAGCCGAGCTCGATGCCGCCAGGCAGCAGCTCGCCGTGATCGACACCGAGATTTCCGAAACCGAGGCGAGCTTGGCGCAAGCCGATGCCGACCGCAGCACCGCCGAGCTCGATCTTGGCTACACCCGCATTCGGGCGCCGATCGACGGCTATGTCGGCAACCGCGCCGCGCAAATAGGTGCATATACGACTGTCGGCACGGCGTTGCTGGCGATCGTCCCGGCGCATGCGCTGTGGGTCGACGCGAACTTCAAGGAGGACGAGCTCGCGCATATGCGGCCGGGCGAAAGGGCGAGCTTTGTCGCCGACGTATTGCCGGGCCACAGCTTCGCGGGCCGGGTGCTGAGCCTCGCCCCGGCGACGGGTGCGGTGTTCAGCGTGATCCCGCCCGAAAACGCCACCGGCAACTTCACCAAGATCGTGCAGCGCGTGCCGGTGCGCATCGCGATCGACGACGGCGAGGGCACTCTCGGGCTGCTGCGCCCGGGCCTGTCGGCCACCGTCAGCGTCGACACCCGCTCCACCCTGGAGAGCGGCCAATGACCGGACCCGCCACCGCGCAGCCCGCGGCGCCCAGCATCATCCCGTTCGCGGTCATGTGCGTCGGCATGTTCGTGGCGTTGCTCGACATCCAGATCGTCGCCTCGTCGTTGCAGGATATCGGCGGCGGGCTATCGGCGGCGCAGGACCAGATCAGCTGGGTGCAGACCGCCTATTTGATTGCCGAGATCATCGTGATCCCGTTGTCCGGCTGGCTGACCCGGGTGTTTTCGACGCGCTGGCTGTTCGCCGCCTCGGCCGCCGGGTTCACCCTCGCCAGCCTGTTGTGCGGCATCGCCTGGAACATCGAGAGCATGATCGTTTTCCGCGCCCTGCAAGGGCTGCTCGGCGCCTCGATGATCCCGACCGTCTTCACCTCGTCGTTTCATTATTTTCCGGGCCAGCGCCGGGTCTATTCGGCGGCCGTGGTCGGCGCCATCGCCTCCGTCGCCCCCACCCTGGGGCCGGTGATCGGCGGCTGGATTACCGACACGCTTAACTGGCGCTGGCTGTTCTACATCAACCTGGTGCCGGGCCTCCTGGTCGCGGCGACGGTGCCACTGCTGGTAAAAATCGACCGGCCCGACCTGTCCTTGCTGAAAGGCGCCGACTATCTGGGCATCGTCCTTTTGGCGCTGGCGCTTGGCAACCTCGAATACGTCCTCGAGGAAGGTGCGCGCTGGAACTGGTTCGAGGATACGACGATCACCGCGTGCGCCTGGGTCGCCGCGATTTCGGGTGTGTTGTTTACCTCGCGCAGCTTGACCTGTGCGCAACCGGTCGTCGATCTTAGAGCGCTGCGCGACCGCAATTTCTCGCTCGGCTGCTTTCTGTCCTTCATCACCGGCGTCGGCATCTTTTCGACGATCTACCTGACGCCGCTGTTTCTCGGCTATGTCCGCGGGTTCAGCGCCTGGCAGACCGGCATCGCGATCTTTTCGACCGGGGCCGCGTCGTTGGCGGGTGTGCCGGTTTACGTGGCATTGGCGCGCAAGATCGACACCCGCTGGCTGATGATGTTCGGGCTCGCGAGCTTTGCCGCCTCGATGTGGTCGTTCAGCTTTATCACCCATGACTGGGGCGGCGACCAGCTGATGATCCCGCAAATCCTGCGCGGCTTTCCGCAGGTCTTCGCGGTGGCGCCGGCCGTTACCCTCGGTCTCGGCAGCCTGCCGCCCGAGCGGCTCAAATATGCGAGCGGCCTCTTCAACATGATGCGCAATCTGGGCGGTGCGGTCGGGATCGCGGTGTGCGGCGCCATCCTCAACAACCAGACCAACCTGCATTTTCTGAGGATCGCGACTCACCTGACCCCGGCGAACGGAGCGATGGAGGAATTGCTGCGCAACATGACGGCGCGCTGGGGCGAGGCCCTCGGCGGGCCGGTCGCCGGGCATCAAGCAGCGCTCTCGCAGCTTTGGCATCTCGCCTATCGCGAGGCCTCGACCCTCGCCTATGCCGACGCCTTTCGTGCGATCATGGTGGCGTTTGTGGTCGCGACCGTGCTCGTCCCGCTCTTGCGCAAGGTGACGCCCGCCAAGCCGGCGCCCGCCGACGCGCACTGACCGAACCAAATCACAGGAGCTTGAGTGATGCGCATTCTCGTCGTCGGCGCCGGCGCCATCGGCGGCTATTTCGGCGGCAGGCTGCTCGAGGCCGGTCGCGACGTGACCTTTCTGGTGCGCGAGCGCCGCGCCGCCGAACTCGCTGGCGAGGGCCTCGTCCTCATCAGCGCATTCGGCGATTTCACCCGGCTTGCGCCGCCGACCGTGCTCGCCCGCGACCTCGATCGCCCGTTCGACCTCGTGCTGTTGAGCTGCAAGGCCTATTCGCTCGACGAGGCGATCCGCTCCTTTGCCCCGGCGGTTGGATCCGACACCGCGATCCTGCCCTTGCTGAACGGGATGCGGCATCTCGATGTTCTCGACGAGCATTTCGGCAAACACCATGTGCTCGGCGGACAATGCGTGATCGCCGCGACCCTCGACGCGCATCACCGCGTCGTCCATCTGAACGAGAGCCACGAGCTGTCCTTTGGCGAGCGCGACGGCGCGGTTTCGGACCGGGCCCGCGCGATCGCTGGGGCGATGCAGGGTGCGGTGTTCGAGGCTCGGGCCAGCGAGCGCATCCTCGCCGAAATGTGGGAGAAATGGGTGTTTCTCGCCGCCTTTGCCGCCGGCACCTGCCTGATGCGCGCCGCGATCGGCGACATTGCCGCCGCACCGGGCGGCGCCGAATTGATGCTGCGTCTGCTCGCCGAGTGCCGGACTGTCGCGGAAGCCGCCGGCTTTCCTCCGTCAGACGCGTTTATGGAGCGCACGCGGACCTTGTTGACGGCGCCGGGCTCGGCCCTGACCGCCTCGATGCTGCGCGACATCGAGAACGGCAATCCGATTGAGGCCGACCACATCGTCGGCGACCTGATCCGCCGCGGCAATGAGACCGGAGGCCTGTCCGCCAAATCGTCGCTGCTCCGGCTCGCCTACACTCATCTGAAGGCGTACGAAGCCCGGATCGCCCGCACCCGACCGCGCCAATAGCGGCGCCGCGCAGGGAAGACGCCCCGGAGATCTATCCGCACAAGTCAGGACGCCGGCCGCGCTCAGGCGTTGACGCCTGTGAGACGTGGAGGGATTGGCGGTGCGGTCTCACGGTGAGGGGCATCTCCCTCGATTGCGACTGGTTGCGGCATGTCTTGGATGACCACCGAAAGCCTCGGGCGTCGAACGACGCTGTCCGATTGGACGGTCGAGGCGGCGCGCGACATGCTCGCCGGCCGGCGGCGCGGATGGCCGGGCTACCTGGCGTTTGCCGGCCCGGCGGTGGTGACGTCGATCGCCTACATGGACCCGGGAAATTTCGCGACCAACATCCAGGCCGGTGCCAAATACGGCTACGGGCTGTTGTGGGTGGTGGCGCTCGCGAACCTGATTGCGATGCTGTTCCAAGCGCTGTCCGCCAAGCTCGGTATCGTCACCGGCCGCAATCTCGCCGAGCTCTGCCGCGAAGAATTGCCGCGCCCCTTGGTCTGGGCGATGTGGGTGGTCAGCGAGATTGCCGCGATGGCGACCGACCTTGCCGAATTGCTGGGGGGCGCGATTGGGCTGTCGCTTCTTTTCGGCATCCCGCTTCTCGCCGGCATGGTCGTCACCGCCTTTGTGGTCTACGGGATTCTGATGGTTCAGCGAAACGGCTTCCGACCGGTCGAGCTGATCATCGGCAGCTTGGTTGCGATAATCGGGCTTTGCTACCTGATCGAGGTTTTCGTGGCGCCGGTCGACTGGCCCGCCGCAGCGTGGCATTCGGTCGTGCCGCACATCGCTGGCCCCGAGGCGCTGGCGCTCGCCGTCGGCATTGTCGGCGCCACCGTCATGCCGCATGCGGTCTATCTGCATTCGGGGCTGACGCAGGCGCGCATCCCGGCACGCGACGACAGCGAAAGGCGCAAGATCGTCCGCGCCTCCAACCGCGAGGTCGTGGTGGCGCTGGCGCTTGCGGGCCTCGTCAACATGGCGATGGTGCTGACCGCGTCGGCGGCGTTTCACGCCGGCCACAGCGACGTCGCTGAGATCGCGACCGCCTATCACACCCTCGCGCCGCTGCTCGGCACGGCCGCCGCCGGCGTGTTTCTGGTGGCGCTGCTCGCCTCGGGCGTCTCGAGCTCCGCGGTCGGCACGATGGCCGGGCAGATGATCATGCAAGGCTTTGTCGGCTTTACGATCCCGGTCTGGCTGCGGCGTGTGCTGACAATGCTGCCGGCGTTTGTCGTCGTGGCACTGGGTGTCGACGTCACGAACGCGCTCGTCGTCAGCCAGATCGTGCTCAGCATCGCCCTGCCGCTGCCGATGATCGCGCTTTTGGTCTTCACGCGGCGCGCCGCCATCATGGGGCGATTTGCCAACAGCCGGCGGACCCAGGCGGCGGCGGTCGCGGGCACGGTTGTCGTGCTCGCGCTCAACCTCGTGCTGATCCTGCAAACCTTCGGGCTGGCAACCGGCTGACCGAACCAGCGGTCGACCGCCCGTCATATCAACCGACCACCGCAAATCCGCCTGATTGGTGTCGCAATACGCGGTAACGATTCGCGATCCGCGAACCCGGCCGAGAGTAGGCGCCGCCTGATCTCGACCTGATAAAACAGGCGGACAGGCGGCCCGGTTGCCCCCCGGTCGGCTGCTGCGCTAAAATCGTGATCATCGATCGCCAACGAGACAATCCGCGCGATGACTGGAGCGACCGCCGACGCCACCCTGGATGCGACAGGGCTGCTGTGCCCGCTGCCGGTGCTGAAGGCGCGCCGCGCGATGAAGCCGCTCGCCCCCGGCGCGGTGCTTGAGGTGCTGGCGACAGATCCCGGTGCTACCAAGGATTTTGAGCATTTCTGCAAGACCACCGGCTGCGAATTGCTCGAATTGTCCGAACAGCCGGGCGGCGTGCTGCGCTTCCGCCTGCGCAAAGCTTGATTGCTCCAAATTGCTCGAATTGTCCGAACAGCCGGGCGGCGTGCTGCGCTTGCGCCTGCGCAAAGCCTTGGTAGCTCGAAAAGCGCGGCGCGGAGGACGCCAGGGCGTCCGAGCCTCGGGCGGTGTTGCGAGGTGCAGCGCGCTCAAGGCTATCGGGCGTACCCCGCCTCGTCTACACGCTTGGCGTCGAATTATACCGCTTCCACGGAGCCGCGATGGCGACACTGCTTGACGTCGGTGCGAAACCTCTTGATTTTCTTAGTCGAAGATTGCCTGTTTGGGCTCTAATTTCTTTTGTGACGCTGCTTGTGCTTACCATTATCCGGCCCCCGGTCATGCCGACCGATGGCCAAGAGGCGTCATGGGCTTTAGCCAGCGAGTACGCCTTTCGGCATCACCTCGAATATGGCACGCAATTCATCTTTACATATGGCCCTTTTGCCTTTTTGTCGACCCGGTTATTTCAACCAAGTACATTCCCGTTCGTAATCGTCGGCGATGTTCTGCTCGGCCTCGTTTATTTATCGCCGCTGATCATCGTGCGGGAACTGTGGCTATTCATTCTATATGCAATCTCCGGCTTTGTTGGGTTTTTCCCGGCGGAAGCTGCAGTATCCGCCGCAGCCTTTGCCTTGTTTGGGTTAACTTTGGCTTACAGAAGTTTTTTTGTAATAATTATCGTAGCAATCTTTGCCGTTTCTGCATTGTCAAAATACTCATTTTTACTTGTAATTTTGCCGCTACTAGTCGTATCAGATTTGTATCATCTTACCCGTGGAAGATACTTCCCGGCATTTGTCGTGGCATTTCTGACCACATTCATATTGTTGTTGGAGATGGTTAGCCATTTTACATTGGATTGGCCGCAGTTTCTTCTAAACACTGCGGATATAATCGCATATTATAGTCGAGCCATGCAGTACGGTGGCACCGTGCTCAAAATTGGGCTTTATGCCGGTGCGGCGGTGATCGTGGGCGCCGCTGGTTTTGCCTTCGCCTACCCGCGAGATCGAGATCAACCCATAACCAAGGGGCGGCCCGCCGTGGCGGCAGGTACTCTCTGGTACATCTTCATTATTTTCAAAATGGGATATGTCAGGCAGGACGACCATATAATCGATTCCTGGCATGGGTTGATCTTTGGCTTTATAGTATTGGTTGCGCTGCTGAGAATGCTGGGATTATTTCATGCGGAAAGCTTTGCGCGAGCCACGGGTGCTATATGCGTGTTGCTCGGACTGGTGGTGTGCTCCGCCGCCCTCGTCGATATGCGGCAGACGGTTGGCGATGCCGGATTGACGAGGGTCCCCGCCTATATTTCGAGCCGCCTTCAGCAGGTTGCGGACGGCGAGCGCTCCGGTGTCGAGTGGCTCTACCCGGCTCGATGGCGCAGCGCTATCGGCGAGAGGAATGCTGCTGATGCCGCCCTTAAGCGAACGTTTCCCGAGAGCGTGACGGGAACGGTGGACCTGATTCCGGGAGATGTGGCCCCGTTGATCGCGTCCGGTCTTCGCTATGACCCTCGGCCCGTTTTGGAGAGCTATTCCTCCTATTCGCCGCGGCTGCAACAGCTGGATAGCGCGTTTTTTGAGGGCGCGAGCGCACCGCACACCTTGTTCCTCGACATCTCCGATATCGACGGTCGATTGCCAACGCAGGCAACCGGCCCGTCTCTGCCGGTGATCGGACGTTGGTATGATGCGGTGGATCTCGATCCGCTGGGTCTGGTCTTGCGGAGGCGGACCGAACCACGCCCGATGGAAGACACGAATTTAGGCCAAGCCGACATTAAGCTCGGCCAGTGGGTGACTTTGCCGGATTACGGACGCGGATTGTTGTTCGCGACCTTTCGTTGGCCTCGCTCGCTGTTGGGGAAGGTGCTTGCATTCGCATTTCGTGAACCCATCCTGGCGATCACGCTAAAGAGCGCTTCAGGAGACGAATACACGTATCGCCTGGTTCCAAGCATGACGGAGGCGGGCATCGTTTTGGCTCCGCTGCCTTTGGGCGACAGTCGGCTCGCGGCGTTAGACCTTCTTGATCCTGCAATCTCTGAGGCTCGCTCAAAGCACATCGCAGAATTTCGCGTTTCAGGGGGTCACCTCGCTCGTTTGACATATCCGCTAGCCCACGTTTCCTTCGCGAAGCTCGCCTTGGCGCCCGGCTTCTCGGGCACGAATGCTGCGTTGTCAGCCACCAATCCTTTCCTTTCTTTGATAAGAGGCCTGTTCGACACTGCTTCAGCCGAACAGATTACGAAAGGAGCAGTGTGGGTCAGAGGACATGATCTCTTCGCACATGCCCCGGCAACATTGTCCGCTGAACTAGCCGGCCCTACGGTTTTTCAAGGTTCGATCGGCTTCAGAGATGATCCTCTCGTTCGCAAGGTCAGTGAGGGTGTACGGTTTGTCGTCAGCTTTCAAGCGCCAAACCAGCCGAAGCAACGGCTCTTCGACAAAACGCTGGTCCCAAGGAACGGCCCCGACTATGCTGGCCCAGTTCAATTTTCCTTAAATATTCCGGAAAGCGGAACGTTATACTTGGAAACCGAACCGGTCGGGAACACCTCATATGACTGGTCGATGTGGCGAGGGCTCAATATTGTCCCGCAACGACGGCCCTGATTGGGTCGGATCGAGGTGAGCACCCACTCCGAGCGCCGAGGGGACCGTCGCTTACAGCGCGAGGTCCGGGCCTGCCCCGACGAGACGCTCTTTTTGATGGAACGCCGGGTGCCCGTGACGGATTTCCGGTCGTCATCGCGCAGTGTTGAGCGCGCTATTGCCTCGTTGCCGATAATTGCGGCGCTGCTCTCATTGGCGGCCGGAATTTACGTCCTCGGAACCACCACGGCAATGGTGGCTCACGGCTGGTCGGCAATACCGTATTGGGACCAGTGGGACGAGCTCATTCTCCACGTGCAACAAATATTGTCATCCGCTGTTTATGAGCAGCACAACGAGCATCGCCTTCTGTTTCCCAGGCTGCTTTTTGCAATTGATACGTTTGTCTTTGCTGAAACCAATAGATTTACATTCTTTTGTAACGTAGCGCTTCCTGTTGGTTTGGCCGGGCTGGTCATTACAATAGTTTATCGACACGTCACCCGCAATATTACGGACTTCATATGGATCGCGGGGATAATTCTGACCCTGCTGTTTTCGGCTATGCAGTCCGAGAATTTTTTATGGGGGTTCCAAGTCCAATTCTTTGGCGTTGAGTTGGCGGTCGCGGGAGCCATCGCCTGCCTTGTGGTCGGCAGACGGGGTTGGCCCAGTCTAGTGTTCAGCATCGCCCTGGAAGCAATTGCGCTTTACACCTTGGCGAGCGGGGTCGTCGCTGTCGTATTGGCGGTTCCGCTGGCGGTTTGGGCAAACCGCTCGCGCTTCCAAATAGCGGTGTTAGCCTTGGCGGCAATCGCGCTCGTGGCGTTCTATCTTCACGGGTACAAGGCGCCCTCAGACCAGTCCTATTTCGCCTCAGCGCTACCGCAGAGATTGATACCCTATACTGCCACCGAATTAGGAAATCCGTTTGGGCAAATTTTGCGAAAATTTCACAGCACGCATTTGATCCGCTGGGACATCGGATTTGGCGTGGCCGGGCTCGCGATATTCAGCGGGGTGACGCTGCTTTATGTACGCCGCGGACGAGAACTCACCGACGCCCAGCTCTTCTTTATCGGCATCGCCGGCTTTGCCCTAGGAGTGACCTTTCTGACCGCGCTCGCGCGGGCGAAGTTGGGTCTCGAGCAGGCGTTGGCGTCACGCTACGCGTCCCCGATGTTGTTGTTTTGGCTGTCGATGGCGATGCTGGGAGCCATCGAGGTTCGGGATCGCTTTGGTTGGCGGCTACTCGCAATGGCTTTGAGCCTTCCTTTATTGTTGGGTCTTGCGCTAGTCCAATCTTCCTTTGTCAAAGTTGGGTTGGCCTGGGTGCTACCGCGACGCGAAGCAATCACCGCCTTGCTCAGCGATGTAAACGACCATGACGCACTGGTGTTCGTCTACCCGGATGCGGCAGGTGTAAGAGAAAAGGCGGCGAGACTGAAAGCGTCGCACCTGGCGATCTTTGCCGATCCGTGGAGCACCTGGCTCGGCACTCCGCTGGCCGATCACATTCGCCTGGGCGATCCGTCACAGTGTCAGGGCGGCATCGACGAAGTTACGCGGCTTTCGGTTCCCGGGCATGCCGAGTGGCGGGTCAGCGGCTGGGCCTGGGACAACGCCGAAGGGTCCAGCCCCGGTCGGGTTGTCATCGCCGACAAGGTCGGACGCGTTGTCGGCTACGGTCTGGGTGGCTATCCGACAGAGTTGGGCAGCGCTGGTCCGAAACACAGCGGATGGCACGGTCATTTCGCCGCCGGCGACACCGGGGCGGTAACTGCCTTCGCACTCGTCGACCGCGAGCGCACCGCTTGCCCGTTGGCGCGCTGAGCCTCGGCATTTCGGGCGCGCGCAAGCGGAGGCAGGCCAAACCGGGCTCGCCCGGCCGCGTCGACCCAGGATTGGACCGGCGCCGGCACCCGGTCGGTGAACACCAGCATGCGGCGGCCGAGATAATTCCAGATCAGCACGATCGGCACCGCGCCGATCTTGGCGGCGAGCGGCGGGATCGCGAGCGGGTAGACAAAGCACCAGACGAGCGCCGTGTTCAAGGCAAGCCCGACCAGCACAACGGTCAGGAATCGCGCCATCTCGACATGGCGGCGAAATCGGCCGCGTTGAAACGCGAGCAGCACGGAGAGCAGATAATTGGCGAGGGTGGCGACAACGTAGCTCGCGACCGATGCCGGGATGACCGGCATCGCCGCCCGGCGCAATGCCACAAAAGCGGCGATCTCGACCAGAAACGAAAGGCCGCCGACGATCAGGTACAAAAAGAACTGCATCGGCTAGCGATGCCACACTTGCAATTGGCTTTCGCGGAACGGCTGCTGGTCGCGATAGTCGCCGCGCGACAGCATGCGCTCCAGCCAGCAATACAGAATAATAAACAAGTACCGCGAGCCCATCTCCTTGATCCGCAATTTGGAGACGCCCTCCTTGCGGTTCTTCCACGAGTTCGGCAGCACCGCATAACGATAGCCGCGAACAATGCATTTGAGCGGCAATTCGACAGTCAGGTTGAAATGGTGCGACAACAGCGGCTGAATGCCGGCGATCGCGCTGCGGCGGTAGAGCTTGAAGGCGTTGGTCACGTCGTTATAGCGCAGCAGGAACAGAACCCGGATCATAAGGTTGGCGAGCCGGTTAAGCGCCAATTTCAGCTTTGGGTAGTCGTTGACGCCACCGCCGCGCACAAAACGCGAGCCGAAGACGCAGTCATAGCCGCTTTCGAGCTTGCGATAAAACGCCACCAAATCGGCCGGGTCGTCGGACCCGTCGGCCATCACCACCGCGACCGCCTCGCCGTGGAACTCGGCGAGCCCGCGCCGCACCGCAAAGCCAAACCCGTTGGGCGGCGCGTTGTTAACATAGCGCACCCCGCTGTCGGCGTCGCTCAGCGACGCCAGAATCCGTTCGGTGGCGTCGCTGCTGTTGTCGTTGACGACCAGGATTTCATAGGAGATGCCGGCCGGCCGCAACGCGGCGGCGAGGCCGTGCACGGTTTCCGCGATGTGGCCTTCCTCGTTATGCGCCGGGATCACGACCGACAGCAGGCCAGGCACCCCGGCGCCTTCCCACTCGGCGAGCGTGCGGACCTCGAATGGCATCGGTTCAACCCCCCGTCGATTTCAGCTTCCAGGCAAGCCCGTCGATGATTTCACCCAGGATCGCGTCGATGTCGTAGCGATAATGCCAGTCCGGATAGTCGGCCTGGAAACGGCGCACGTCGGAAATCCACCAGATGTGGTCGCCGGTGCGGTTCTCTTCGGAATAGGACCAGTTCATCGGCTTGCCGGTCAACCGCTCGCAGGCGACGATCGCCTCGAGCATCGAGCAATTGGAGTGGCGGCTGCCGCCGATATTGTAGACCGCGCCGGCACGCCGCTGCTGGATTACGTGCCAGAACGCGTTGACGAGATCAAAGGAGTGGATGTTGTCGCGGACCTGCTTTCCTTTGTACCCGAGAACGGTATAGGGGTCGCCGGTGACCGCACATTTGGCGAGATAGGCAAGAAACCCGTGCAATTTGGTGCCGGAATGACCGGGCCCGGTCAGGCAGCCGCCGCGGAAGCAGGCGGTGCGCATCCCGAAATAGCGGCCGTATTCCTGCACCACGACATCGGCGGCGAGCTTGGAGGCGCCAAAAAGGCTGTGCAGACACGAGTTGACGCTCATGCTCTCGTCGATGCCGTGCTCGGCAAAAGGGTGCTCGGGGCTGACTTCCCAGCGCAACTCCTGTTCGACAAGCGGCAGAGCATTGGGGGTGTCGCCGTAGACCTTGTTGGTGCTGGTAAAGACAAAGGCCGCTTCCGGGCAGTACCGGCGCGTTGCTTCGAGCAGATTGAGCGTGCCGTTGGCGTTGACCGTGAAATCGGTCTGCGGGTCGCTCGCCGCCCAATCGTGCGAGGGTTGTGCTGCGGTGTGGATAACGGCGGCGATGTCGCTGCCGTAGCGGGCAAACACCGAATTGAGCAGGGTCGCGTCGCGGATGTCGCCGTCGATGTGGCGGTAGTTCCTGACCTCGATTTCGAGACGCTGGCGGCTCCACGCGGTGCTCGCCTCGTTGCCAAAGAAAACCCGGCGCATGTCGTTGTCGATACCGACAAGGTCGAAGCCTTCCGCGGCAAAAAAACGCACCAACTCGGCGCCGATCAACCCGGCCGACCCCGTTACCAGCACAACGCTCATCTTGCCCCCCGCGATCCCTGATCTAACCCAGCACCGGTTCCAGCTCGGCGCGGTGGCGAGCGAGCCATTCCAAAACTTCGTCGAGGATCGCTTCGACCGAATGGGTCGGAGCCCAGCCGGTTGCCTGGCGCACCGCGGCGGTATCGGTGACATAATACGGGATGTCCGCCGGCCGGGTTGCCGGCTCCGAGCCCAGCGACAGGCGATTGCCGGTGCGGGCGGCGCACAGCGCGGTCAATTCGGCGAGCGAGACGCTGATCGCCGTCCCGCCGCCGACATTGTAGGTCCGGCCGCAATGGCGGTCGAAAGCGTCGATCTGGCGGCAGATCAAATCGTGCAGATCGGCAACGTGCAGCACGTCGCGGACCTGGTGGCCGGCGCCGCCGAACCCGCTATAGGCGAGGGCGCCGCCATAAAGGTGCCGCGCCGCCCACAGCACAAAAAAGCCCTGGTCGACCTTGCCCATTTGCCATGGCCCGGTCAAGACGCCGCAACGGTTGACGATCGTCCTGAGGCCAAAGGCGGCGTGGTATTCCTCGATCAGCAGTTCCGAGGCGAGCTTGCTGGCGCCGTAGAGCGAGCGGGCGCCGGTCGTCAGGAAATCTTCGGCGATGCCGCGGTCGGACCATCCGTCGCCGCTCTCGCCGAGGGCGACGACCAGCCGGTCGCGGTCGCGCCGCAACGGCAGCCCACGCAACGCCGCGATCGAGTAGACCCGGCTGGTCGACAAAAAAATCATCGCGCTGCCATGGCGGCGCGCATGGTCGAGGCAGTTGACCGTGCCGAGCAGGTTGGTGTTCAGCAGATAGCGGGCGCTGCCGTCGTAGCCGGCATGCACCGACGGCTCGGCCGAGCATTCGATGATCAGATCGGCTTTTGGGAGGCCGTCAAAATCCTCGGGATTGCGGACGTCGCCATGAACAAACGCGACACCGGCGGCACGCAGCCTGGGCAGCGCCAGTTCGCTGCCGCGGCGGTGAAGATTGTCAAAGGCAAAAATCTCGCTGCCGCCGCGCTGCGCCAGCAACACAGCCAAATTAGAGCCGACAAAACCGGCCCCTCCGGTGATCAGGATTCGCATTTCGCCTGGCACCCGCGACTGATAGTTGACCCTTCCCGATCGAGCAAGCCCGTTAATCCTTTGACGGGATTTTGCCACTCTGGAACTCGGTGCGGCAAATCCGCGTGGTAGCCTTGGCAAAAGAAGGGCCGCCGATGTCGGCGGCGGGTTATTGTGCGCCGAGGCTGAATAACGACGGGAGGCGCTTATGGTTCCGGTTGTGACAACGCCGCGGCTGATTGCGGTCGGTGGCGGGGCGCTCGCCGAACTGCCGGCAATGCTGGGCCGGCTTGGTCTCCAAAACCCGCTGGTTGTTACTGACCCGTTCATCCGCGGCTGCGGCATCCTCGACCAGACGACCATGCTGCTCGACCGGGCGGCGCTTCGCTGGCAGGTCTTTGCCGACACCGTCCCCGATCCGACGAGCACGGTCGTCGAGACCGGTGCAGAAATTCTGCGCGCGGGCGGTTTCGACAGTGTGATCGCGGTCGGCGGCGGCAGCTCGATCGATACGGCGAAGGCGATGAGCGTGCTCGCCGCCAACGGCGGCAGGATGCGAGACTACAAAATCCCCAACGAGATCCCGAAATCGGGTCCGCCCGTCGTGGCTATTCCGACAACCGCCGGCACCGGCTCGGAGGTGACGCGGTTCACCGTCATCACCGACACCGAGACCGACGAGAAGATGCTGATCGCCGGGCTCGCCTGCTGCCCGCTCGCGGCGATCGTCGACTACGAGCTGACCCTGACGATGCCGTTGCGGCTGACCGCCGACACCGGGATCGACAGCCTGACGCACGCGATCGAGGCTTATGTCAGCCGCCGCGCCAATCCCTATACCGACGGGCTCGCCCGAAATGCGATGGGGTTGATCGCGCGCCATATCCGCACCGCCTGCGCCGAACCCGGCAACCATCAGGCGCGCGAGGCGATGATGCTCGGCGCAACCACCGCCGGGATGGCGTTCTCCAACGCCAGCGTCGCCTTGGTGCACGGCATGAGCCGGCCGATAGGGGCGTTCTTTCATGTGCCGCACGGTCTGTCGAACGCGATGCTGCTGCCCGAGATCACCGCATTTTCGGCACCGGCGGCGCTCGATCGCTACGCCGATTGCGCCCGCGCGATGGGGGTCGGAGTGGAAGGCGAGGGGGATCAAGGTGCTGTCGCACGCCTTCTCGACGAGCTGCAGCGGTTGAATTGGGACCTGAAGGTGCCGAGCCCGCGCGATTACGGCATCGACGCCCGGCGCTATGAAGAGTTGCTGCCGGTCATGGCGGGCCAGGCCTTGGCCTCAGGCTCGCCCGCCAACAACCCGCGCGTCCCGACCTCGGATGAGATGATCGAGCTCTACCGCCGGGTCTACGAATGACCGGTCGCACCGGCGCTCAGTCGAGCTGAACCTGGATTTCGCGGTCGACGAGACGGACCGGGTAGGTCTTCAGGTCCTCGGTGGCGGGCGGGTCGAGAACCTGGCCGGTGCGCACGTTAAAGCGCGCGGCGTGCAGCGGGCATTCGATGATTTCCCCGTCGAGCCAGCCGTCCGACAGGCAGGCATAGGCATGGGTGCAGATGTTGTCGGTGGCGAACAACGCGCCGTCGCAATCGTAGATCGCAATCGAGCGGCCTCCTGCTTCGACCCCGATCACCTCCCCCGCGGCGAGGTCGTCGCGGCCGGCGACGCGCACCCAGCCGGCTTCGCTTGCGCTCATTCGGACCCGCCTCCGGCTCACAGAGCAGAATCTTCGGAAAACGCCTTGAACGCTATAATCGTAAACGTGTCCTTGACCCCCGGTAAGGTCTGCAAGCGCTCGGTGACAAAATGGCCGATGTCGGTGGTTTCGGGCAGATAGACCTTCATCAACAGATCATATTGGCCGGAGGTCGAATAAACCTCCGACACCTGCTCGATCCCGGCCACCGCCTCGTCGGCTACGGTATAGGCTTTGCCAAGCTCGCATTTGACCATGACGAAGATCGTCTTCATCGTGGCCGGCCGGCTCAGGGACCGGCGACAACGCGCGGCGGACGGGCGAGAAATGCCGGGAGGTCGTCGCCAAAGCCGACGATCTTGCCGCCGTCGTCAAGCTGCCGCTGCGGTGGGCGCGCCCGGTGCGGCTCGGGGGCGTGCGGGAACTGCGTCACTTTCGCGCCATTCGCCGCAGTGCCATTCGCAACTGCGGCTGCTCCGTTTGTGCCGTTCGCAGGCGGTTCGCGACGCACCGGCGACGCCGCGGCCGGGCGGATCCGCCGGGCGGGACGCTCGGCCGACGTTTGTGGACGAGCCGTGGCACTGTCGTTGCGGGAGCCGTGCGCGCGGTCCGGGTCGCCGTCGGGGCGGCGTGCGCGATCGGGCCGCGGGGCGCGCGAAGCAGCAGGCCGTTCGGCGGCGCGCGCACCCCCGCGCCCGCGGCGTGCGCTGTAGTCGAGCTCCGCCGAGGCGACGCCCTCGATTTCGACCAGCGGGACCTCGCGGCCGATCAGCTTGACGATCTCGGCGACGGCCTTTCCGTCCTCCGGTGCGGCCAGCATGAACGAGCGCCCGGACAAGCCGGCGCGGCCGGTGCGGCCGATGCGGTGGACGTAATCCTCGGCGTGGATCGGCACATCGAAGCAAAAGACGTGGCTCATGCCCTTGATGTCGAGGCCGCGCGCCGCGACGTCGCTCGCCACCAAAAGGCGTACCTCGCCGTTTTTGAAGCGCTCCAGCGTCTCGGTGCGCTTTGGCTGCGACATGTCGCCGTGCAGGGCGGCGGCATCGAAGCCGTGCCGGCTCAGGGATTTGAAGAGGATGTCGACATCGCGTTTGCGGTTGCAGAAGATCAGCGCGTTCTTGACGTCTTCCGAGCCGATCAGCCGGCGCAGCGCCTCGCGCTTGTCGCGCGGGTCGACGACGGCGAGGGACTGGACGACGAGTGCTGCCGGAGAGGCCGGGGGCGCCACCGCGATCTCGACCGGGTTGGAGAGAAAGGCGTCGGCGAGCTTGCGGATTTCGCCCGGCATCGTCGCCGAGAAGAACAGGGTCTGCCGGCTCTTCGGGAGCAGCCCGACAATCCGCTCGACATCAGGGATAAAGCCCATGTCCAGCATCCGGTCGGCTTCGTCGATCACCAGGATGTGAGCGTCGGACAGGATGATCTTGCCGCGGCCGTACAGATCGAGAAGCCGACCTGGTGTAGCGATCAGCACGTCGACACCCCGATCGAGCTTTCGCTCCTGGTCGACAAAGCTTTCGCCGCCGATCAGCAACGCCATAGTCAGGCGGTGGTATTTGCCGTAAAGCTCGAAAGACGCTGCGACTTGCGTCGCCAGCTCGCGCGTCGGCTCCAGGATCAGAGAGCGCGGCATCCGCGCCCGCGCACGCCCCGCCGCCAGCATGTCGATCATCGGCAGCACAAAGCTTGCAGTTTTGCCGGTTCCGGTCTGCGCACAACCCAAAACGTCCCGCTCACGCTTCACGTGCGGGATCGCTTGTTCCTGGATCGGGGTCGGATTGGTATAGCCGGCGTCGGAAACCGCCTGAAGGACTTCAGGCGACAGCTCGAGTTCAGAAAAATCCATAGAGAGGTTGTAGCCTTTTTGTAATATTCAGCGGCATTGGGTTGCAACCGTTAAATCGGGTGCGACAGTAGATATGTCAATCTTTTTTTGACGGTGAGGTATGCTGCTCGAACAGGGCTGACCTTGGTCAGCGCCGGCGGTATTGCGGTCGCGGCGACATCGGCGGGGCCGCCCTTTCGTCCTTGTGCCGAAAATTGATCCGCCCCTTGGTCAAGTCATAGGGAGTCATTTCAACCGTCACGCGGTCGCCCGCAAGAATTCGAATTCGATTTTTCTTCATACGGCCGGATGAATATGCGAGCGTTTCGTGTCCATTGTCGAGCCGCACCCGAAAGCGCGCGTCGGGCAACAATTCGAGCACCGAGCCCTCGAATTCGATCAGGTCTTCTTTGGCCAATCGCTCCTCCTCCAAAAACACGGGGGTGCCGCGACACCCCCGTACACCGTCATTCCCGTCAGACCGCGCGCAAGTTGACAGCCGAAACCCGACCGCGCTGGCCTTGCTCGAGCTCGTAGTTGAGCCTCTGGCCTTCGCGCAGATTGTCCATCCCGGCGCGTTCGACGGCGGAGATGTGAACAAACACGTCAGCGCCGCCGTTCTCGGGCTGGATAAAACCAAAGCCCTTCTGCGCGTTGAACCATTTGACCGTACCGGTCGCCATCAGTGGTACTCCAGCAAGTAGTAGCAGGGCGTCGCGCGCTCGCGCGGCGCGTCGGACGTCGATTGGCTCGGAAGACACGGTCGGACGATCGCACAGGAACGCTAGGCCGGAACGCCGAATTCAAACGGGTCGACTTGGGTTAGGTAATTGGCGCGTGCGGCCGGCGCAAGGAGTCTTATAGGTCGAGGTCGCGGACAAAGCGGGCGTTTTTCTGGATGTAATCAAAGCGCAGCTCGGGGCGCCGACCCATCAAGGTGTCGACCAATGCCGTAGTCCGGGCGCAGCCGCCGCACCCGGAAGAGTCGGTTTCGGTCGCAACGGCGCCGTCGCGGCCAGGCGCAATTCCGACCCGCAGCAGGGTGCGCTGCGCCGGATCCATCGTCGTCGCCTTCAAATAGCGCGCCGGCATTTCTCCCAAGCCTTTGAAACGGCTGATCTCGATCTTGCCACGGCCGGCAAAGCCGGTGCCCAGCAGCTCCTCGCGATGGGCGTCGTCGCGGGCGTAGAGGGTGATGTCGCCCTGGGTCAGCCGGTAGAGCGGCGGCAACGCGAGAAACAAATGCCGGTTGTCGATCAGCTTTGGCATCTCGCGAAAAAAGAAGGTCATCAGCAACGAGGCGATGTGGGCGCCATCGACATCGGCGTCGGTCATGATCACGACGCGCTCGTAGCGCAGCGCCTCCTCGCGGTAATGCGCGCCGGACCCCGCGCCGAGCGCCAGGATAATGTCGGCGAGCTCCTGGTTGGTCTTCATCTTGTCGGCGGAAGCGCTCGCGACATTCAGAATTTTGCCGCGCAGCGGCAGAATCGCCTGGGTTTCCCGGTCGCGCGCCTGCTTGGCCGAGCCACCGGCGCTGTCGCCCTCAACCAGAAATATCTCGGTGCCGGCGGCGCTGTCGCGGGTGCAGTCGGCAAGCTTGCCGGGCAGCCGCAGTTTGCGCGTGGCGCTCTTGCGCGCGAGCTCGCGCTGCTGACGGCGGCGCTGGCGCTCCTCGGCGCGCTCAACGATGCGATCGAGCAAGAGGCCGGCGGCGGCGGGATCCGCGCCCAGCCAGTGGTCGAAATGGTCTTTTACCGCGTTTTCGACCAGCCGAGTTGCCTCTGCCGAGGCCAGCCTTTCCTTGGTCTGACCCTGGAACTGCGGGTCGCGGATAAACAACGACAGCAGCATCGCTGCCGCTCCGGTTGCGTCTTCGGCGGTCGCCTGCGCAGCGCGCCGATTGCCGGCCAGTTCGCCATAGGCTTTGAGTCCGCGCAGCAAGGCGCTGCGCAGCCCGGCTTCGTGGGTTCCGCCTTCAGGCGTCGGAATGGTGTTGCAGTAGGAATGGCTGAACCCGGCTTCGTCATTCTCGGGCCACGCCACCGCCCATTCCACCCGGCCGCCGTCGGCGAGATCCGTTTCACCGACAAACATGCGCGGCGCCAGCATGGCTTGCCCGTCGAGACTGGCCGTCAAATAGTCGCCGAGGCCGCGCGGGAAGTGCAGCCGAGCTTCGGCCGGGACCTCCTCAGGACGCGGCAATGCCGGATCGCAGCTCCAGCGGATTTCGAGCCCGCGGAACAGATAGGCCTTTGAGCGCGCCATGCGGTACAGCACCGCGGGCTGAAACCCGATGTTCCCGAAAATGTCGGGATCGGGGTGAAAACGCACGGTCGTGCCGCGCCGGTTGTGCACCGGACCGCACGCCTGCAGCGCACCACCGGGAACGCCCCGGCTGTACGACTGGCGCCATAGCTGGCGGTCCCGCGCCACTTCGACTTCGAGCACATCCGAGAGCGCGTTGACGACCGACACGCCGACCCCGTGCAAGCCGCCCGAGGTTCGGTATGCGTCACCGCCAAACTTGCCGCCGGAATGCAGGGTTGTCAGGATCACCTCGAGAGCGGATTTGTCCGGGAAGCGCGGATGCGGATCGACCGGAATACCGCGGCCGTTGTCGCGAATCGCGAGCCAATCGCCGGCGGCGAGCTCGACCTCGATGCGCGTCGCATGGCCGGCGATGGCCTCGTCCATCGCATTGTCGAGAATCTCGGCGGCGAGGTGGTGCAGACCGCGCTCGTCGGAGCCGCCGATGTACATGCCGGGGCGGCGGCGCACCGGGTCGAGGCCTTCAAGGATTTCGATGTCCTTGGCGGAGTAGCCGTCGGCCGCGGTCGGGGTCGGGGCGTCGAACAAGTCGGGCATGGCGCGAATATAACGGCCGGTCAGATCGGCGCAAGCAGCATCCGGTGTACCGAGGCGTTCACGATAACTAAATCTTGGATCGGCTATCACGTGCCGACGATTTGGCGGCCGTTGTTCAAGGGCGAGATTTGGGAACTTCTGCGCAGCTTGGCGGTGTTATCATGGCGATGACGACGATGATGATGACCAACGAGCGGAAGATCTGGGAGGCGGCCCTGCTTCTCGTCCGCCGGCACGGCACGGCGGCCGCCGATGTCGCCCAGCGCGAGGCGCAGCGGCTCAAAAGCGGCGACGACGCTCTGACTTGCGTTGTCTGGTGCTGGATCGCCCGCTCGACCGCCGAGCTGCTGCGTCCGTTTCCTGACGAGGGCGAGCGCATTCACTGAAGGTATTTGCGTGCCGGTTTTGCCTGGCCCCTTAACGGCGCGGCGGGCCGACCCGATATGCCGACTCGGTGATCGCTTTTCGAGAGAGGACGCTATGGCCGGGGGTCTGCTGGGCCGTCTCACGGGCAAGGGACATGCGGGCGGCAAAGAATTTGCGGTGTCGATGAGCGATGACGACTGGCGGCGCAAGCTGGCGCCCTCGGCATTTCACGTGCTGCGCGAGCACGGCACCGAACGCGCCGGCGCCAGCAAGCTCGACAAGGAATACGGCGCCGGCATCTATCATTGCGCCGGGTGCGGCAAGCCATTGTTCGCCGGCGACACCAAATTCAACAGCGGCACCGGGTGGCCGAGCTTTTGGGCGCCGCTCGAAAATGCGGTCGAAACCGAAACCGACCGAAGCCTGTTTATGACCCGCACCGAGGTGCATTGCGGCCGGTGCGGCGGCCATCTCGGCCATGTCTTCGATGACGGCCCGCAGCCGACCGGGCAACGGTACTGCATGAACGGCGCCGCGCTTGATTTCCACGCCGGCGAGCAGAAGCCCGAGATGGCGGCCGAATCCACGTCAGCCGAATCGGCAGCGCCCAAATCCGACAGCGCTTAGGCGCTGCCTGTCTCCGCGCTTGCGAGGCGTGCCCAAGCGGTGACGACCTTGTTCCCGAGACCGAGGTCCAAAGGTGGAGTCACCAGCGTAATTCCGACGCAGGTAGTGATTGGACCGTTGTGCCCGGGACCGCCGGCTCTGGTCGCGGCGGCGGAGCGGCCGGGCTGACGGAGCCAGGGATCGCGGTTAGCAATCGCCCTCGCGTTTTGTAAGAAGCTGTCGTAAGCTGGCAGGGCTGGGCTTGAGCGGCAAACATAAACGCCGCCGCCTCCGGTAAAAAATGACCGGGGCAGCCGAGCCAGACAGGAAGGCTGATTAACGGCAAGCGGGGTCAACCCGCGGGACGTCGAGGGAGGTTGAGATGCAGCATGTCGGCCGTGCGGTCGGGCTCGCCGCCGTTGCTTTGTCTATTGTCATGTGTGGGTGCTCGGTCGCTGGATCCGATCCGCCGACACGGCCTCTGGCCGTAGTGGCACCATACCAACCGCCGGCAAAACGTGCCGAGATACCGCCCCCCGCCCCCTCCACCGACGCTCTCTGGCTGGTCGGTCATTGGCACTGGGACGGCAGCAAATTCGCGTGGATTCCGGGCCGTTACGTTCAACGCCCGTCCTCGAGCGCCAACTGGCTGCCCGGTTACTGGGAGCAGGATTCCGGCGGCTGGCGGTGGACCGAGGGCCACTGGGAAAGCTGAGCATGGAAACTGAGCGGGGCAAGCCGCGGGCTGCCAACACGGCGCGCGGGCAGGCCCGGCCCGCGGCTGCGCGGGGAATGATCGGCGTCTGGTTGTGTTTCTACCTCCGGGAGCAGCAATCGGAACGACCGCGCTGCAGAAAAGCCTGGAGGTACGGATGCGAGTTCTTGGTCGGGTCGCCGGCATCGCCGCGATCGCGTTGGGCACCACGGCGTTGGCCGGCTGTGTAGCGCCGCCGCCCCCACCCCCGCCCGTGGCGGCGGTCACGCCGGATGAGGCCTTGCCGGCACCGCCGCCGGCAGTCGGAATGGCGGCGCCGTATCAGACGCCGGCTTATCCGGTCGGGCCGATGGCGACTGTAGCCCCGAATCAGACGACGTATCCGCCGGCCGCGGCGGCGGAACCGTACCCGGCCCCCGCGTATCCGGCCTCGGGCTACCCGCCGGTCGCAAGCGCGGCGCCGACCCCGTTGGAGCCGTCCGGCTCCAATTATGCGCCGCCGCAATATGGGTCTACGGCCCCGGTTGCCGAGGCGCCGAGCAGCGCCGGGACGACAGTCGTCGTCGCTCCCTACGCGCCGCCGCCGCCACGCGTCGAGACCCCGCTGCCAGCCTCCTCGCCACTGGCGATGTGGCAACCGGGGCATTGGGGCTGGAACGGGACGCAGTATTCCTGGGCACCCGGGCATTATGTCGAACGCCCGTCGCCAACCGCCAATTGGGTACCGGGCAATTGGCAGCAGGGGCCGGCCGGCTGGACGTGGACCAACGGCTATTGGAGCTGACGCAGGCGTTAGCTGACGAACGTCGAACGGAACGTCGATCAGAGGCAGTAAATGCGGGGGCGGTCGAGAAGCCGCCCTCCGACCGGGTCTCCGCGGCCCGACCACGCAGCCTCGTGCGCTTGGGAGAATCGCGGCGATCGGGAACCCTTCGCGGCTGACGGCGTTTCTCGACACTTGCTCGGGTCAGGAGGGCGGATGAGCAGCCTCGAAAATCGGCTGACGGCCATTGGCTACGGTGTCAACACGCGAACGCCCGGCTGCTGGCGGGTCGAACGCATCGGGCCACCCTCGGGCGAGCGGTCCCGGCCGGTCGCGGCTCCGGTGCGCAGCCGGGCTCTTTCCCGCTGGCTCGACCGGCTGCACGACCGCACCCCGTCCACCGACTATCGAATTCGCCTCGCCGCCGAGACCAAATAAGCATCACCGTTGGCGTCGCTCAGGTTGCAGGTGATCGCGAGCACTCCGCGCCGCCGCAATCCCGCGAGCACCGTGCTGAAATGCTTGGCGGCTGAGCGGTCGAGACCTTCGAGCCAGTTCTGATCGAGAAACGAGGCGAGCGCCGGCTGACCAAGTCGCGTTTCCCACAGGATCCCGAGCAGCGAGGCTGCGGCCTCGTCAGCCTCGCGTGCGGCCAGCGCCAACACCGCTGCGCGCTCTGCGGTCGCGTGGTCGAGTGTATCGGGACCGGGCCCAAGGCCAAAATCGACAAGACCGCGGCGCTCGGCCGGCGCCAGCATGAAATGCGCGATCTCGTGCAGGATGACATATGCCTCGGTGGCGCCGTTCAGCGCCGTCCCGTCCCAGTTGAACCGGCATCGGCTTCCATCGGGGTGGATGGCGATGCCGCAACGGCGGGCGAAGGCGAGCGCCGCGCGCCGATGGCTCTCGGCCTCGGCACCGACGGCGCGATCGGGCGAGGTCGCGCGAATTTCCGCGAACGTCCGGCGCGCGAGGCGATCAGCCGAGCCGGCGGCAAAACGGTCGAGCGCGCCGCCGAGCTCGCTCGGAGAAATCGGGGTCAGGATCACCGGAAACGACGGCGCACTTCCACTCGACGGCCCCGATCACGGTCGCAGTGTGCGGAGCTTACGATGACCGAGGTTTCAATCAAGCCGATACGCCAGACATAGGTCGTCATCGCGAGCGAAGCGAAGCAATCTCGGGCTGCCGAGCGTCCTATGGACGGGGGTTGCCCGCGTCGTATCCCGGGAGGGCCGAGGCCCATGCCTGCAGTGGGTACCGGGTTTCGCCGGCATCCTGCGCTCCTCTCAGAACTAACGAAAAAAATACGATACGCCTACCCGTTGTAAATTTGCACCAGTTCGCCATGAGCCCATTTGACCGAGTCCTCGGGGGCCATGCCCTGCACCGCCTTTGTAAACATGTCGACGATGATGAACTTGGAGATCGCCTCGGCTGCGGCCCGTCCCGCCGGCCCGGCATAGCCGGCAAAACGGCCGCTTTCCGCCGCGGTGCGGAACGGCGCCATGACCGGGTCGATCTTCCACAGCGGATCCTGCTCCCAGATTTTGGTGGCCCCAACCGAGAACCCCTGCTGCGAGGTGAACCACTGCCCGTAGATGTCCTTCGACTGGAACCAGCGCAGAAAATCCTTCGCTGCCTTTTGATTTGGCGTGTAGGCCGGGACGATATTCGAGAACGGCACGTGGTAGCTGAACTGTCCGCCCGGCCCCTTGGGGAGTGCTGCGTGGAACATGTCCTTGCAGATCGGGGTGCCCTTTTCGGTCAGATACGTGTCGGGCTTGCTGCGCGCCAAGAGGTAGATCGAGGCGCCATTGCTGGTCGAGCTGATCGTGTTGGACAGAAAAGCGCGGTTGTTGCCGGCGTCGTCCCATGAGAGGCCGCCCGCGTCAAAGCACTCGTTCCACATCGGAACCGCAAATTTGACCGCCTCCAAGGTTTCCTTGCTGTTGAGCGCCACAGTCTTGCCGTCGGCCTCGACCTCCTTGCCGCCCCATGACCACAGATACGGGTACCAAAAGGCCGGCCCGTCGCCAAAGGCGTGGGCGAGGGTTTGGCCGAAGGGCTGCTGCTTGGGTTTCAGCTTTTTGCCGACCGCTCGGTATTCGTCCCAGGTCTGCGGGAAGTTGTCGGGGCCGACACCCGCATCCTTGAACCACGAGGTGCGGTTGGCGAACAGCACGCCGAGTATCGTGTAGGGAACCGCGATCCACTTCTTGCCGTCATTGGCGACCGCATGCGCGGTCTCGTAGTAGCCGCCCTGCGCCTTGCCGATCTCTTCGGCGACATCGCTGACATCGGTGACGCTGTCGGCATAGAGTTGCGACCAGTTGTTGACCGCCATCAGGATGTCGGGGCCGGTTCGCGACTGGATCGCCGAGCTGATGCGGGCCTGGACGCCGTCGCCGTTGATGGTCTCGACCTGGAGTTTGATGCCGAGCGCTTTCTGAGCCTCATCCGTGATCTTCCCGCGCAGCAGCTTATCGGAGACCGGAACGAAATCGACAAATTTGAGCCAGTGAAGTGTCGTCCCCTGGGCATAAGCCGGCGCCCGCCCCGAGGCCAAAATCCCGGCCAGCCCGCCCCCCGCGGCGGTCAGCGCGCCCACCCCGGAAAGCTGCAATAAGCGGCGGCGAGTAGTCGTGTGCATCATTGTTCACCTTCTCAGATCATTTACTTAATTTATTCCAAGTTAAATCCCAACTACAATGCGAGCGTGTCTGGCGCGCATGTACGGTACCGTTGCTCTCTACTCTGCCGACCATCATCCGCTCAGTACCGGGCGAGCAGCCGGCGCATCTGCCAGAAGGCTCGGGAGGTGCGCGCATCGTTAGTTCGCCTTCTAGACCAACCGTTCCCTCGAAATTTCGCAGGGCCCCAGAATATCGCGCCTGACCGTTTGCTATAACGAGGGCTCCGCCTCTTCGGAGCTTGTTACACCTAAAAATGTGTTCAGTTGCTATAGAAACGAACGTCTCATTCACGTTGGTGCCCGAGACGAACGCGTATATGCCATCAAATTGCGTGGTTGCGGTCGGAGGCGATGGGGACTGCGCAGCCGCAGCAGCTGAAAAGCCACAAATTCCGACGATCCACACCCAGCCGACCCTCTTTCGCACGTGCATTCCCTCCCGGCCCAAGTCCCGTCTTGACCGGGCTAGTGCCGGTCATCCACGCCTTTCGGCACCCGAAACAAGACCTGCATACGCGGTACAAGCCCGCACAAAACGACCTCAGATGGTGTTCTGGGAGCCGAATACCCGTTTCTATTAAGGGATCGACCTTTCGCAATTTCTCCTCGGATCAGAGGCTCAGCTTGTTCGGAATTGCAAATCGCCAACCCGCAAACGTTAAGCCGCCCGCTACCTGGCTTGTTTTTGCCAAACGAAATCATAGCTGCAGGAATTTCCAATCTGGCGTGCGCGTACCGTACCACCGGCGTCTATATTGCCGTTGAGGTTGATCTCGACCGGCCGGTAGCTGCCGCCGCTATTGGGCGGCATGATTATGCGCATCGCCAACTGGCCCTGCGGCCAACCGTCCCTCTGAGCTTGTCGCCGCTAGCGGTGGTATACCGCGCTTGACCGTTCAGAATGTGGAGTGGCCCCGGTCTGCGGCTCGGGCATTGGCCCAGCCGCCCGCTCCGCGTCACGTAGGTTGCATTGACTTGCGCCGAAGAAACAATTCGGTAGCTGCCGTCGGATACCGCTGCGCCCGTCGAAGACGGCGGTGCTTGCGCCACCGCAGCAGCCGAAAAGCCAATAATTCCAAAGACCGACGACCAAAGAACGTACTTTTGCATGTGCTTCCCCCGGGTTTCGCGGGTTCCCGCAAAGTAGGACGAGCGAGGGACGGCGTCACCCCACTGTGGCGAATGCGCTTCGCCTATGGCGGGTTGCGCGCTGCTCCGCCCGCTCTACGGGCGAGACGCTTACCTCTCCTTTTGCCAGACGAAATCGTAGCTGCAGGAATTGCTGGTCTGGCGGGCACGGGCGGTGCCGGTGCTGTCGATCTGGCCGTTCATGCTCAGATTGAGCGGCTGGGAGCCGGCGTTGCTGCTGTTTGACGGTGCGACCAGGCCGAGCGTCAACTGGCCCTGCGGTCCGACGGTTCCTCTGAGCTTGTAGCCGGTGACGGTCGTGTATCGTACTCGACCGTTCTCGACGTGGAGCGGCCCCGTCCTCCGCCCTGGGCACGGGCCGCTGCGCCCATTCCTGTCGACGTATGTTGCGTTGACATTCGCCGACGAGATAAACCGATAGGTGCCGTCAAACGCCGTCGAGGCGGGCGGCGCTTGCGCGTTCGCGACGGCAAGCAGCCCGAAAAATCCGACGACACCAACTAATCCAGTGCTCGTGCGCATGATTGGGTGCCTCCTTTCCTCCCTGATTTCTTCAGATTACATTCTCGTTTTCCGCGTCGAAGAAGTGCAGCCGCTCCGGGTTCAGCGCCAGCCGGAGCTTTTGATGGATGTTGACCCGAACATTCGGCTCGACCGAGGCTACCATCGTGTTATGGCCGACCGCCACGTCGAGCAGGATTTCGGAGCCGAGCTTCTCGACGACCTCGACCGCGGCATCAAATCCGAGGTCGTCCGGGTCGGCGGCGGAGGCGAGATGCAGATCCTCGGGACGGATCCCCATCGTAACCTGCTGTCCCGCAAAGCGCCCGAGACGGCCGGCGGTTTGGCCCGGCACCCGGATACGGATACCGTCATCCTCAGCCCACAGCGCGCCATCGGTGTGCTGCACCGTGACGGTGGCAAAATTCATCGCCGGCGAGCCGAGAAAACCGGCGACAAAGCGATTGGCCGGCTCGTTGTAGAGCTCGAGCGGCTCGCCGACCTGCTGCACCAGCCCGTCGCGCATCACGACCACGCGGTCGCCCAGGGTCATCGCCTCGACCTGGTCGTGGGTCACGTAGATTGCCGTGGTGCCGAGCCGGTCGTGCAATTTTTTGAGCTCGACACGCATTTGCACCCGCAATTTGGCGTCGAGGTTCGACAACGGCTCGTCGAACAGGAAAACCTGGGGGTGGCGGACGATCGCGCGGCCGAGGGCGACGCGCTGGCGCTGACCGCCCGAAAGCTGCCGCGGCTTGCGCTTCAGCAATTCCTGGATACCGAGGATCTCGGCTGCGTCCTGGACCCGCCGGCCGATGTCGGCCTTGTCGAATTTCCGCATCTTTAGGCCAAAGGCCATGTTGTCGTGGACGCTCATATGCGGGTAGAGCGCGTAGTTCTGGAACACCATCGCGATGTCGCGATCCATCGGCGACAATTCGTTGATGACCTTGTCGTCGATCAGGATGCGCCCGGACGAGATCGATTCGAGACCGGCCACCATGCGCAGGGTCGTGGTCTTGCCGCAGCCCGACGGCCCGACCAGCACCATGAATTCCTTGTCGCGGATCGACAGGTTGACGTTTTTGACGGCGTAGACTTCGTCAAAGTTCTTGTTGACGTTTTGCAGAATAACCTCGGCCATGTCTCTCTCGTGTCGTAACAGCTAACCCTTTACCGAGCCGGTCACGCTGGCGACGTAGTGCTCGACAAAGAAGGAGTAAACAAAAGCGACCGGGATTGAGCCGAGCAATGCCCCGGCCATCAATTCGCCCCAGTAAAAGACGTCGCCGCGGATCAGCTCCGAGGTCACGCCGACCGGCACCGTCTTCTGCTCGGGCGAGGACAGAAACACGAGGGCGTAGATGAACTCGTTCCACGACAAGGTAAAGGCAAAGATCCCCGCGGACAAAATGCCGGGAATGGCGATCGGAAAGATGATGTACAGCATCGCCTTCCAACGCGGCGCACCGTCAATCCGCGCGCATTCCTCAAGCTCCTTGGGGATGGACTTGAAGTAGCCCATCATCAGCCAGGTGCAGAACGGGATCAGAAAGGTCGGGTAGGTCAGGATCAGCGCCCACGGCGAGTTGCCGAGGCGGAAGTTGCGGATGATATCGGCGAGCGGAATAAACAAGAGGGTCTGCGGCACCAGGTAGGTGATAAAGATGCCGGTGCCGAGGGCGCCCGCAAACGGAAACTTCAGCCGCGACAGCGCGTACCCCGCCAGCAAGCCGCAGAACAGCGAGATCGCGGTCGCCGAAAAGGCGATGATCATCGTGTTCAAGAGCCAGGTCGTAAACAACGTCTGCGTCAGCAGGTCCGTGATGTGCTCCAGGGTCGGATGGGTGGTCCAGAACGGCGCGTAGTTGGGCGCGTTCCACGGCCGGTAGAGCTCGTTGTCCGGCCGAATCGTGGTGATGACCATCCAATAGAACGGGAACAGCAGTCCGACGACAAAGGCGGTCAGCGGAATGTAAAAGAAAACCCAGCGTCGCCAGAGAGCGCCTTCGATCATGGCTCAGTGAGTTTCCGCCTTGCGGATGTAGAATAGCTGGACGACGACCACCAACAGCAGGACCGGGAAAACCGCGAGCGAGATCGTCGCACCCTGGCTCAACAACCCGGTGCCGATGCCGATCTGATAGGCATAGGTCGCGAAAAGCTGGGTCGCGTTGGCCGGGCCGCCGCCGGTCAACACATAGACGAGCTGAAAGTCGGCGAAGGTCTGGATCACCGAAAACAGCATCACCACCAGGGTGACCGGCAACAGCAACGGCCAGGTCACATGCACAAAGCGCTGCCAGGCGCGGGCGCCGTCGATCGCCGCGGCTTCGTGCAATTCGGGGCTGATCGTCTGCAGCCCGGCGAGCAGGCTGATCGCAAAAAACGGCACACCGCGCCAGACGTTGACGATGATCACCGAGATCAATGCCAAATCGGGGTCGCCCAGCCAGTTGATCCGGCCGTGGATCAGCCCGAGCCGAAACAGCCCCCAGTTGATCACGCTGAAGGTCGGGTCGAACATCCACTTCCAGGCAAGGGTCGACAGCACCGTCGGAATGATAAACGGCAACAGGATGAAGGCCCTGGTAAAGGCCTTCCCCTTGAAGTTGTTGTTCAGCAATACCGCGAGCCACAAGCCGAGCGCGAGCTTGAACACCGTGGCGGCGAGGGTATAGACGCAGGTGTTCCATACCGCGACGCGAAAGATGCCGTCGTGCCAGACATTGACGAAATTCTGCAACCCGACGAAATGGCCGGGCACGCCGACGCGGGTGTCGGTCACCGACAGCATGATGCCTTTGACAAACGGGTAGGCGATAAAGAGGCCGAGCAGCACCACCGTCGGCAGCAGCAGCAGCATCGCCAGCCAGCGCTCGTCTTCAAGCAGCCGGGTGACCGGCCCGCGCCGCGGCGTGCCGGCATAGGTCCGCGGAGCGGCGACGGTCGTGAAGGTCATGTGCGGGTCTCCAGCCGCGCCGGGACGTGCATTTACATGTACACCTTGACCAGCTCGTCATGAGCCCATTTGACGGCGTCCTCGGGCTTCATGCCCTGGACGGCCTTGGCGTACATGTCGATGATGATGTACTTGGTTTGGACCTCGGCGGCCTTTTGGTCCGGCGGCCCGGCATAACCGGTCAGCCGACCGGCGCCGGGCAGGTTTTTGAACGGCGTCATGACCGGGTCGATGTTCCACACCGGGTCGTTTTCCCAAACCTTGGTGGCGCCGTCGGTGTAGCCCTGCTGCGAGGTAAACCACTCCCCAAACACCGGCTTGGTGTGGACCCAGCGCAGAAAATCCTTGGCCGGCTTCTGGTTTGGCGAATAGCCCATGACCATGTCGATGAACGGACCGGGCAGGTTGAAATGCCCGCCTGCCCCGGTGCCGAGCGGGGCGTGCGAAATGTCGTCCTTCATCGGCGTTCCCTTTTCGGTCAGATAGGTGTCGGGCTTTTTCTTTGCCTCAAGATAGATCGACGCGCCGTTGTTGGTGGCAGCGATGGTTCCGGCGAGAAAGGCGCGGTTGTTGCTGCTGTCGTCCCAGGCGAGCCCGCCCGGATCGCAGCAATCGTTCCAGAAGCCGACCGCGAACTTGACCGATTCCAGGGTTTCCTTGCTGTCGAGCGCCACGGTTTTGCCGTCGGCTTCGACCTCCTTGCCGCCCCACGACCATAAATAAGGGTACCAGAAACCGGGTGCGTCGCCAAAGGTGTGGCCGAGCGTCTGCCCGATCGGATGGCCGGCGGTCTTCAATTTTTTGCCGGCGTCGCGCCACTGGTCCCAGGTCACCGGAAATTTCGGGTAGCCGGCCTCGGCGAGCCAGGATTTGCGATAGCAGACAAGCCCGCCGCCGACCGCCCACGGCACGCCGATCCATTTGCCCTGATAGGTGCCGACGCTCTTGCAGATGTCGTAATAGCCGCCTTGCGCGTTGCCGATCTCCTCGGCGACGTCGCTGACATCGGCGAGGCTCTTGGCGTAGAGCTGCGGCCAGTTGTTCAGCGCCATGATCACGTCGGGGCCGCTGCCCGACTGGATCGACGAGGTCACCCGCGCCTGAATGTCGTTGGCGTTGATCGTCTCAAAGCGGATTTTGATGCCGAGGGCCTTCTCGCCGTCGGGCAGGATTTTGTCTCTCAGGAGCTTGTCGGAGGCAGGGATGAAATCGGACCACCGCACCCAGTGCAGGGTCGTCGCCTGGGCATAGGCGGGAGCCCGGCCCGAGGCCAGAATGCCGGCAAGACCGCCTGTTGCCGCGGCAGCGGCAGCGGCCCCGGAGAGCCGCAAAAGCCTGCGCCGGTCGATCCGAACCATGTGCCTTCCTCCCCAAACGTCGCCGGATTTCTACTGGCTCGCGGGATGTTTAGAGCTAAACCGGACCGGGGCACAAGCCGGTTCGCCGGGCAACCGGCTTGCCCGCCGCGCGGGGCTGGGCTAAGGGGTCCCGCCAAACTATCGTGCCCAACTATCGTGGGCGCGAAGAGGAGAGGCGAATGAGCGACGCCCAAGGGATTACCGTCCTCGGCATCTGCGGCAGCCTGCGCAAGGGCTCGTACAACATGGCGGCGTTGCGCACCGCGGTCGAAATGAAACCGCCCGGCA
This sequence comes from uncultured Alphaproteobacteria bacterium, assembly GCA_963712825.1. Classification (GTDB taxonomy): domain Bacteria; phylum Pseudomonadota; class Alphaproteobacteria; order ATCC43930; family CGMCC-115725; genus AP-15. The sequence continues at coordinate 442,242 of CAVQJP010000011.1, read as the reverse complement.
TGACAATCGAGATTGCCGACATCTCGGCCTTTCCGCTTTACAATGAGGATGTACGCGCGCAGGGGTTCCCACCCCCGGTCGAGACCCTGCGGCAGCAAATCAAGGCGGCCGACGCGCTGCTGTTCGTGACGCCGGAATACAATTATTCGATGTCGGGTGTGCTGAAGAACGCGATCGACTGGGCCTCGCGCCCGCCGGATCAACCCTTTGCCGGCAAGCCGGCGGCGATCATGGGCGCCGGCGCCGGGATGGCCGGCACCGCGCACGCGCAGGGCGATCTGAGGCGTGCGTGTGTCTTCCTCGACATCCATCCGATCAATAAGCCCGAGGTGCGGATCGGCCAGGCACACACCAAATTCGATGCCGAGGGCGGTCTGACCGACGACGCCGCGCGCGGGTTTATCCGCGACATGCTGGTGGCGCTCGAAACCTGGACGCGGACCATCGGCAAAAAGAGTTGAGGGGCGCTGGTCAGCCAAAAAAGGAGGGAAGCATGGCCTACGAGCACATCCTCGTCGATTGGGAAGACGGCGTCGGCATCATCACGTTGAACCGGCCCGAAAAGCTCAACGCGATGAACCGCAGGCTGTCGAGCGAATTGCACGAGGCGGTCAAGGAGCTTGACGCCGATGACGCGATCGGCTGCATCGTCATTACCGGCGCCGGCGAGCGGGCGTTTTCCGCGGGCGGCGACATCCACGAGCAGCGCGAGGACGACCGCCGCTTCACCCAGGAGGAGCTCGACGGCCGCCGCGGCCGTGGCGCCTACGAGGTCGCTGCCAGCGCCAAGCCGACGATCGGCATGCTGAACGGTCTCGCCTATGGCGGGGCGGCGGTGCTGGCCTCCTCGCTCGACCTGCGGGTCGGCTGCGAGGACACCCGCTTCCGGTTTTTGGCGGCGGCGTACGGCCGGATCAACAGCACCTGGACGTTGCCCAACCAGGTCGGCTGGCCGATCGCCAAGGAATTGCTGTTTACCGCACGGGTGGTCGAGGCCGAAGAAGCTCATCGCATCGGGCTCTTGAACCATCTGGTGCCGCGGGCGCAGCTGCGCCCCAAAACGATGGAGCTCGCTCGGATGATTGCCGGCAACAACCGGGCCGCGGTCGTCGGGATCAAAGCTTTGCTGCTGAAGCAGATGGCTCAAACTCTCGACCAGCAATGGGAAGAGGAACGCCACTTTACGACCAATGTCGTGCGCGGCGCGCGCGCCGAGGAGGCCTTCCCCGAATTCATCGCCCGCCATGGCCGCCCGCTCGGCTGACCAGGTTTGAGGTTTCGCCGCGAGCAAGCAGCGCCAGAAAGTGCGCGGCCCCTTGCAGCAGGGGCGGAGGGCCGCGGTGCTTTTCCCAAATCCTCTGGATCGTCCGCGACGACAAGCGGGGTGGCAACGCCCGACGGCTGGTTTGACTTTCCCCAATTCGCCGCTATATGGTCGCCGCTTTCCCGAGAGCGCGGGCGAGCGGCCCCGTTGCGCGAGCGCGGTCGCACCTATCGGGACCCCACCAACGCCAGCCGGAACGCCGATTGATGAGCAGCAAGCGTCAGGAACCCAAGTACAAGATTAACCGCCGGCTCGGGGTGAATTTGTGGGGGCGGCCGAAAAGCCCGCTCAATCGCCGCGAATACGGCCCCGGCCAGCACGGCCAACGGCGCAAGAAGCCGTCCGATTTCGGGACCCAGCTTGCCGCCAAGCAAAAGCTCAAGGGCTATTACGCCAATCTCGGCGAGCGCCAGTTCCGGCGCCTCTATGAGGAGGCGGTGCGCCGCCGCGGCGACACCGGCGACAATCTGGTCGAGCTGTTGGAGCGCCGGCTCGACGCCGTCGTCTACCGCATGAAGCTGGTGCCGACCCCGTTCGCCGCGCGTCAGCTGGTCAATCACGGCCATGTCCGGGTCAACGGCCGGCGGGTGACGATCCCGTCCTACTCGGTGCGCGACGGCGACGACATCGAGCTTGGCGCAAAGGCCAAGGCGATGGCGCTCGTGCTCGAAGCATCGCGGTCGGGCGAGCGCGACGTGCCCGATTACGTCGAGATCGACCACGACCGCATGAGGGGCCGCTTTATCCGCGCGCCAAAGCCGACCGACGTGCCTTATCCCGTCTCGATGGAGCCGAACCTCGTCATCGAGTACTATTCGCGCTGATCGCGCCCAAACTGCCGGTGGGTCGGCTGCTCCGCCGCGGGTGACGGCCTAGCTGTAAGACCCGTCGAAAGATTGCGACAGCGGGCTGTTGTTGCCATCTTCACGCGATCATCGTACCCGACCCGTCGCCGCACCGGTGCTTGGGTTCGCGGCGGTCGAACAGCGCGATTGCGATGCTCTTTCTGCAACTGACCGTCGTCCTTCTGCTGATTTTGCTGAACGGTTTTTTTGCGATGGCCGAGATCGCGCTGATCTCGGCCCGCACCGCGCGGCTGCGGGCGCTGGAGGAAACCGGCAATTTCGGTGCGCGTGCCGCGCTCGAGCTGAAATCCGATCCCTCGCGGCTGCTGGCGACCGTCCAGATCGGAATTACCGTCATCGCGGTGCTTTCGGGCACCTTCGGACAGGCCACTCTGGGCGAGCGGCTGCAACAGGTGCTTGCGCCTTATCCGGGTTTTGTCGGCCGTTACGCCCATGCGGTCAGCATGGCGATCGTCGTGCTCGCCATTTCCTATTTTTCGCTGATCATCGGCGAATTGGTGCCAAAACGGATCGCGATGTCGCATGCCGAAAGCATCGCCGCGGCGTTTGCTCGGACCATGGCGGCGTTGTCGCGGATCGGGGCGCCGATCGAGTGGTTCTTGAGTGCGTCTACCGATCTCGTGCTGCGCCTGTTGCCGTTGCGCAGCGAAGGGTCGACGCCGGTCACCGACGAAGAGATCAGCTTTATGCTTCGGGAGGGAACCGCCGCGGGTCATATCCCCAAGGCCGAGACCGAGATTGTCGAAATGGCGTTGCGGCTCGGCGATCGCCGGGCGAGCACGGTGATGACGCCGCGCACGCGCATCGAATGGCTCGACCTCGATGACTCGGAGCAGGAGAACCGGCGCAAGATTCACGGCAGCCCTTATTCGCGCTTTCCGGTCATGCGAGGCAGTTCTCAGCAGGTCGACGGGATTGTCGAGGCCAAGGGCCTGCTCGTCCGCTGCCTTGCCGGCGAGCCGCTCGACTTGCGCGCGGCCACGCGCCCGCCGCTTTACCTGCCGAACACGGTATCGGTGCTGCGCGTGCTAGACATGTTCAAACGCTCGGGCGAGCCGATGGCGCTGATCGTCGACGAATATGGCGATCTCGAAGGGCTGGTGACGCCGAGCGACATCCTGGAGGCGCTGGTCGGCGACATCCCGGGCTCGGGCGACTCCGACCAGCGCGTGGTGCGGCGGGAGGACGGCACCTGGCTGGTCGACGGCATGGTCGGTCTTGACGAGCTGAAGCAGGTGCTCGGGCTGTCGCGCCTGACCGGCGAGGACGCCGATTTCCACACCCTCGGCGGCTATCTGATGGCGCGGCTCAACCGCGTGCCGATGATCGCCGACCGCGTCACCGCCGACGGCTATCAGTTCGAGGTCGTCGACATGGACGGCCGCCGCGTCGATCGGGTGCTGATCTCGCCGGTCGCCGCCAAGGCGCGGCGTTGACTTACCCGGTCCGAAAGCCGCGGGTGCAACTCGGCAGACCTGACGCTGTATCTTGCAGCATGGCTCTGCGAGCGGAATGCGGCGGTCTGACGGCGAGCGCGCGACGATGACCGGCATCGCCGTCGCCACATTAAAGTTGGCCCGAGGGCTCCGCGAAAAGGCCGGGTTTACCCCCGAGCATGCCGAGGCGGCGGCGGGAGCCCTTGCGGACGCGATCGGTCGCGCCGAACACGCAACCAGCTCCGATTTGCGCCAGCTCGAGCAGCGCCTGACGATCAAATTCGCGAGCATGCTTATTGTGGCTCTCGGCATCCTCCCGGCGGTGCTGCGGTTTTTCCCAGTGCCGCACCCATGAGCGGAAGCCGAGCCTTGCCTAGCCTCCCCGGATTATTGGACAAGGTACGGCTTTGGCGCTCGCTTGCCGCCGGTTTCGGCGTCGCGGCGCTTGCGCTGTGGGTGGCCGCTGTTGTCGCGCGCGCGCCGCCCGACTTTGCCGAGCGGCCGGTTATCGCCGTGCTGCGTGACGCCGGGCAGCGTCCGGCTTGGTCGGTGCGGCTCGCCCGAACCGCGCATCAGATCGCCGTCGACGGCCTCGGCCCGCCTGCGCCGCCTGGCGGCAAGGCCTATCAGCTCTGGCTGACAACCCCCGGCGCCGCGGCGCCGCAGCCGCTCGGTCTGCTGCCGCTGTCCGGGCGTAAGGTGATCGCCGAGACCCCGGCGAATATCCGGCGCCTGGCCAGCGGGACCGGAGAGCTGCTGGTAACAATCGAACCGGCAGAGGGCCCGCTCGCCGAAGCGCCGAGCAGGCCGCCGGTGTTTCGGGCCAGCCTCGGCTATCGGGGCTGACCGCGCAGGGGCCTCGCGAAATCGACCGGCGGCGTTCAGGATTTTTGAACTCGAACCGCCGAGGATGCCGCTGCCTCCCTTCGAGGAAGCGGGCACGGGTCACTGTCGCGTGATGTTCAAGAATATCGGGTCGACCGGCAGCGCGGCTCGATTTATAGTGTTACGGCCGAAGGCGGGGATCGTGGAACGTGCGGCAAAATTCTGACACCCCGTCCATTGCCGTCGTCATGGGCGTCGCCGGCGTCGGCAAAACGACGGTCGGGGAGCGCTTGGCGGAACGTCTCGATTGGGAGTTTATCGAGGGGGATCGGCTTCACCCGCCGGAGAATGTGGCAAAGATGCAGAGCGGGCGTCCGCTGAACGACGCCGACCGGGCGCCGTGGCTCGCCGCGGTGGCCCAGGCAATCGACGCTTGGCGTGCGCACGGCACCTGCGGCGTCCTCACCTGCTCGGCACTGAAGCGCGATTACCGCCGCCGGATTATTGGCGACCGGCCGGGTGTCCGCCTCGTCTATCTCGACGGCTCGCGCGAACTGATCGGCGAACGGCTTGCCGCCCGGCGCGGGCACTTCATGCCGCCGAGCCTGCTCGACAGTCAGTTCGCCCTGCTCGAAGCGCCCAGTCGGGACGAGGACCCGATCACAGTCGCGGTCAACCGGCCGGTCGACCGCATTGTCGGGCAAATCGCCGCGGTTCTCCGGCCCATGGCGAAACGGCCGGCATGATCCGCGTTGACAGATCGATGGAGAGACGATGATGGCAGCGGCCGGGTCAATCGACGAGCTTTGCGTCAACACCATCCGGACCTTGTGCATCGACGCGGTGCAGCAGGCGAATTCCGGTCATCCCGGCACCCCGATGGCGATGGCGCCCGTTGTCTACACCTTGTGGCAGCAATATCTGCGCTTCGATCCGGCGGACCCGATCTGGCCCAACCGCGACCGCTTCGTGTTGTCGTCGGGTCATGCCTCGGCCCTGCTTTATTCGCTGCTGCATCTGACCGGGGTCACCTCGGTCGACGAAAAATACGAGCGGCTTGGCACCCCCGCGGTGGCGCTCGACGATCTGAAGCATTTTCGCCAGCTCGGCAGCAAATGCCCGGGCCACCCCGAATACCACCTGACCTCCGGCGTCGAGACGACGACCGGGCCGCTCGGCCAAGGCATCGCCAACAGCGTCGGCATGGCGATCGCCGCCGATTGGCTGGCCAAGCACTTCAACCGGCCGGGGTTCGACATCTTCGACTACGACGTGTTCGCCTTGTGCGGCGACGGCTGCATGATGGAGGGTGTCGGCAGCGAGGCCGCCTCGCTGGCCGGCCATCTGCGCCTTGGCAATCTCACATGGATTTACGACAGCAACCACATCACGATCGAGGGCAATACGGCGCTTGCCTTCAGCGAGGATGTCGCGGCGCGCTTTCTCGGCTATCGCTGGCAGGTTTTGCGGGTCAGCGACGCCAACGACCGCGAGCGCATCGCCGACGCGATCGCCGACGCCCGGCGTACCAATGACCGGCCGACCCTGATCATCGTCGAAAGCCACATCGGGTATGGCGCGCCGCACCGCCAGGACACTTCGGCCGCGCATGGCGAGCCGTTGGGCGCCGAAGAGGTAAAGGAGACCAAGCGCCGCTACGGCTGGCCCGAGGACGCAAGCTTTCTGGTGCCGGAAGGCGTCCGCGAGCATTTCGCCGCGCATTTCGGCGCACGCGGCCAAAAGCTGCATGCCGAGTGGAATGCGCTGTTTGCCCGCTACCGCGCCCAGTACCCCGATCTCGCCGATGCCTGCGAACGCATGCAGCGCCGCGACCTGCCGGAGGGCTGGGACCGTGACATCCCGGTGTTTCCGGCTGATCCCAAGGGGATCGCCAGCCGCGACTCGTCGGCCCACGTGCTGAACGCGATAGCACCCCGGCTGCCCTGGCTGCTCGGTGGCGCGGCCGATCTCGCCCCCTCGACCAAGACCCGATTGACCTTCGCCGACGCCGGCGATTTCGAAGCTGACGACCGCGGCGGCCGCAATTTCCATTTCGGAATTCGCGAGCACGCGATGGGCGCGATCTGCAACGGCATGGCGGTGTCGAAGCTGCGGCCCTACGGCTCGGGTTTTCTGATCTTTTCCGATTACATGAAAATGCCGATCCGCCTCAGCGCCCTGATGGAGTTGCCGGTCGTCTATGTCTTTACCCATGATTCGATCGGCGTCGGTGAGGACGGCCCGACCCATCAGCCGGTCGAGCAATTGGTCGGGCTTCGCGGCATTCCCGGGATGATCGTGCTGCGCCCGGCCGACGCGAACGAGGTCGCCGAGGCTTGGCGCGTCGCGCTCGTGGCCAAGCATCAGCCGGTTTGTCTGGTCTTGAGCCGCCAAACCCTGCCGACGTTCGATCGCACCCGTTACGCGCCGGCGAGCGGCGTGGCGCGCGGCGCCTATGTATTGGCCGAGACCGGCGGCGACATGCCCGAGGTGATCCTGATCGGCACCGGCAGCGAGGTCGCGGTTTGCCTCGACACCTATGAAAAGCTCAAGGCCGAGGGGATCGGTGCGCGGGTCGTCAGCATGCCGTCCTGGGAATTGTTCGAGCAGCAGGACGCCAGCTACCGCGCGGCGGTGCTGCCGCCCGCGGTGACGCGCCGGGTCGCGGTCGAGCAGGCTTCGGTCTTGGGCTGGGAGCGCTATGCGGGGCTGCGCGGCACGATCATCGGGATGAAGACGTTTGGCGCATCGGCGCCGCTCAAGGAGCTTCTCGTCAAATTCGGGTTTACCCCCGAGCACGTCTACGCGGCTGCCAAACAGCAGCTCGCTCGCAAGGAGTGACGGCGATGCCCAATCCGCTGAAGACGCTGAACGAATTCGGCCAGTCGGTGTGGCTCGACTTTGTCAGCCGCGAATTGCTAAAAACCGGACAGCTGACCACGCTGATCGCCGAAGACGGGCTGCGCGGCGTCACCTCGAACCCGTCGATCTTCGAGAAGGCGATCGGTCACGGCGACGATTACGACGAGCTGATCGCGGCGGCGCAGCAGAACGGCGACCTCGACCCCGGGGCGCTGTTCGAGGAGCTGGCGGTGCGCGACATTCAGGAAGGGGCCGACGCGCTGCGCCCGGTCTACCACCAGACCCAGGGACGCGACGGCTTTATCAGTCTCGAAGTCTCGCCCTATCTGGCGCTGAAGACGCATGAGACGATCGAGGAGGCGCGCCGGCTGTGGCGCGAGGTCGGCCGCGAAAACCTGATGGTCAAGGTGCCCGGCACCAAGGCCGGGCTGCCGGCGATCCGCACGCTGATCGGCGAGGGGATCAACATCAACGTCACCCTGCTGTTCTCGCAGCGGGTCTATGCCGAGGTCGCCGACGCCTACATCTCGGGTCTCGAGGCATTTGCCAAAAAAGGCGGCGACCCGCACAAGGTGGCGAGCGTGGCGAGCTTTTTTGTCAGCCGCATCGACACCTTGGTCGACGAGGCGCTCGACAAGCGCATCGCCGCGACGACCGACCCGGCGGACAAGGCGCGGCTCGAAAAGCTCAAAGGCCACATCGCGATCGCCAACGCCAAGCTCGCCTATCAACACTATCAAAAGATTTACGGCGACGAGCGCTGGCAACGCCTGGCACAGCAGGGCGCACAGAGCCAGCGGCTGTTGTGGGCCAGCACCGGCACCAAAAACAAGGCCTACAGCGACGTGCTCTATGTCGACGAGCTGATCGGGTCGGACACGGTCAACACGATGCCGCCGGCGACGATGGACGCCTATCGCGATCACGGCCAGCCGCGCGCAAGCCTCGAAGAGGATGTGGAAGGCGCCAAGGCGGTCATGGACGCGCTGCCCGGCGCCGGAATTTCGATCGACGCGGTGACACAAAGGCTGGTCGAGGACGGTGTGCGCCTCTTTGCCGACGCCGCCGACCAGCTCTATGCCGCGGTCCAGAAAAAGCGCCGCACCGTGCTCGGCGCCAAGCTCGACGCGATGAGCTGCCAGCTCCCGGCGCCGATCGACAAGGAGGTGAAGGACACGCTCGAAGACTGGCGCCGGGAGGGCAAGGTCCGGCGCTTGTGGGCCGGCGACGCGTCATTGTGGACCGAGACTGACGAGGCGAAGTGGACCGGCTGGCTCGGCGTCGTCGACCAGCAATTGGCGGCGGCGCCGCATCTCGAAGACTTTGCCGCGGATGTGAGACGCAGCGGGTTCAAGGATGTTCTGCTGCTCGGCATGGGCGGATCGAGCCTAGGACCCGAGGTATTTGCCAAAACCTTTGGCGCCAAGCCCGGTTTTCCGACCCTGCACGTGCTCGACTCGACCGATCCGGCGCAGATCCGCCATTTCGAAAGCCAGATCGACCTGCCGCGCACACTGTTTATCGTGTCCAGCAAATCCGGCAGCACGCTCGAACCCAACATTTTCAAGCAGTATTTCTTTGAGCGCGCCAAGACAGCGGTCGGTGCGGCCGAGGCGGCAAAGCGTTTTGTCGCGATCACCGACCCCGGCTCGTCGCTCGAAAAGATCGCGCGCGACGAAGGGTTCCGCGCCGTGTTCCACGGCCTGCCCAGCATCGGCGGGCGCTATTCGGTGTTGTCGAATTTCGGCATGGTGCCGGCCGCGGCAATTGGCGTGCCGCCGCGCCCTTTTCTCGAAAGCGCGGCAGAGATGGCGCGCTCCTGCGCGCCGAGCGCGCCGCCGGTCGAGAACCCGGGGGTCATCCTCGGCGCGGTGCTGGGGGTCTGCCAGCGCCACGGTCGCGACAAGGTGACCATCGTTGCCTCCAAGAGCATCGCCGATTTCGGCGCCTGGCTCGAACAATTGCTCGCCGAGTCGACGGGCAAGCTCGGCAAGGGGATCGTGCCGGTCGACAGCGAGCCAATGGGTCCGCCCGCGGTCTACGGCAATGACCGGGTGTTCGCTTATCTGCGTCTCGCCGCCGATGCGGGCGGCGAGGAAGAGCAGGCGGTCGCCGCGCTCGAAGCGGCCGGGCACCCGGTGGTCCGCATCACCGTTTCCGAGGCGATGCAGCTCGGCCAGGAATTTTTCCGGTGGGAAATGGCGACTGCGGTCGCGGGGTCGGTGATCGGCATCAACCCGTTCGACCAGCCTGATGTCGAGGCAAGCAAGGTCAAGACGCGCGACTTGACCACGGCCTACGAAAAGATCGGGTCGCTCCCCGACGAAAAGCCGTTTTTCTCCGATGCCGGCTTCGCGCTCTATGCCGACTCGAAGAACGAGGCCGCGCTGGCGCCAAAAGCGACGAGCCTGGTCGCTGCGTTGAAGGCCCATTTCGCACGGATCGGCGCCGGCGACTATGCCGCGCTGCTCGCGTACATCGAGCGCAACCCGGCCCATATCGCGATGATGCAGAGTTTGCGCCGGGTCATCCGCGACCGCACCAAGGCCGCGACCTGCGTCGGGTTCGGCCCGCGCTTTTTGCACTCGACCGGGCAGGCCTACAAGGGCGGGCCGAACAGCGGCGTCTTTTTGCAGATCACCTCTGACGATCCTCAGGATTTGCCGGTGCCGGGGCAGAAATACACCTTTGGCGTGGTCAAGGCGGCGCAGGCGCGCGGCGATTTCGAGGTCTTGGCCGAGCGCGGCCGGCGGGCTTTGCGCGTTCACATCTCAGGCGGTCTCGAGGCCGGTCTCGCCGCCCTCCACCGTGCCGTTGAAGAGGCTCTGCAATAAGCCGCCGGCGCGGCGCAAAATGGGAGATTTCTGATGCAGCTGGGAATGATCGGTCTCGGCCGGATGGGCGGCAACATCGTGCGCCGCCTGATGAAGAACGGCCATAGTTGTGTTGTCTACGACAAGAGCGCGGACACTGTGCAGGAGTTCGCCGGCGAAGGCGCCAAGCCGAGCCGGGACCTCGGCGATTTCGTCAAGCAGCTGACAACGCCGCGCGCGGTCTGGGTAATGCTGCCGGCCGGCCGCATCACCGACGAAACGATCCACGAGCTGAACGGACTGCTCTCGTCGGGCGACATCGTCATCGACGGCGGCAATTCGTTTTATCAGGACGACATCCGCCATGCCGAGATGCTCAAGCCCAAGGGCATCCACTTCGTCGATGTCGGCACCAGCGGCGGCGTGTGGGGCTTTGAGCGCGGCTACTGCATGATGATCGGCGGCGACAAGGCAGTCGTCGATCATCTCGATCCGCTCCTGAAGACCTTGGCGCCGGGCCGGGGCAACATCGACCGGACCCCCGGACGCAACGGTCTCGATCCGCGCGCCGAGGAAGGCTATCTCCATTGCGGACCAGTCGGCGCCGGGCATTTTGTCAAGATGGTGCATAACGGCATCGAATACGGCGTCATGCAGGCTTATGCCGAGGGCTTCGACATCTTGCGCAACGTCAATACCCCGGCGGTGCCGGAAAACCGGCGCTACCAGCTCGATCTTCCCGACGTTGCCGAGGTTTGGCGGCGCGGCAGCGTGATCGCGTCCTGGTTGCTCGATTTGACCGCGATCGCCCTCGCCAAGGACGCCGAGCTTTCCGAATTTACCGGGCAGGTCGCAGATTCGGGCGAGGGCCGCTGGACCATCCAGGCCGCGATCGAGGAGGCGGTGCCGGCCGAGGTGCTGTCGTCGGCGCTCTACACGCGTTTTCGCTCGCGCCAGGACCACACCTTTGCCGAGCGCATCCTGTCGGCGATGCGCCACGAGTTCGGCGGCCATCAGGAACCCGGAACGATGGTGAAGGACTAAACCATGGACGCCCGCGCCGAACCAAAGGGGCAAGGGACGACGCAGCGGGCGCCAAAGGCGCCGCCCTGCACGATGGTGATCTTTGGCGCCGGCGGCGATCTCACCAAGCGGCTGCTGATCCCGGCCGTCTACAATCTCGCCAAGGACAAGCTGCTGTCGGAGAATTTCGCGATCGTTGCCGCCGACCGCACGCCCAAGCCGCCGGACGACTATCGCAACTATCTCGCCGAGGGGGTCAGGAGCTTTGTCTCGGACACCGCCTCGGGCGGCGAAACCGAGCCGTTCGACGCCAAGACCTGGGATTTTCTCGCCAGCCGCATCACCCACTTCGCCGGCGATTTTACGACACCCGAAACCTATGCCCGGCTCGGCGACCTCTTAAAGACCACCGAGTTGCAATTCAAGACCGGCGGCAATGTGCTGTTCTACCTTGCCGTCGCCTCGCAATTGTTCGGGACGATCGTCGAGCGTATCGGCGAGGCCGGGCTCGCCGAAGAAAAACAGGGCGCCTGGCGGCGCGTCATCATCGAAAAGCCGTTCGGCCGCGACCTCGCTACCGCCAAGGCGCTGAACGCCCGCATTCTCAAGGTGCTGGGCGAGCCGCAAATCTTTCGGATGGATCATTTCCTAGGCAAGGAGACAGTCCAGAACATCATGGCGTTGCGCTTCTCGAATGCGATCTTCGAGCCGTTGTGGAACCGCGATCACATCGACCATGTTCAGATCACCGCGGCCGAAACCGTCGGCGTCGAACGCCGCGCCAATTTCTACGAGGTTACCGGCGCGTTGCGCGACATGGTGCCGAACCATGTTTTCCAATTGCTGAGCCTGACGGCGATGGAGTCGCCGAATTCGTTTGCTGCCGATGCGGTGCGGAACGAAAAAACCAAGGTCCTTGAAGCGGTGCAGCCGCTCGACGACGAGGCGGTGCGGCGCAATGTCGTGCGCGGGCAGTACTCGGCCGGCGCGATCGGCGGCGCCTCGGTCCAAGGGTATCGCGAAGAGCCGGGGGTCAAGCCTGACAGCATGACCGAGACCTATGTCGCATTGCGGCTCGGGATAGAGAACTGGCGCTGGGCCGGCGTGCCGTTTTACCTGCGCACTGGAAAACGACTGACCCGGCGGACGACGGAGATCGCAATCCATTTCAAACAGGCGCCGTTTGCGCTGTTCCGCGACACTCCGGTCGACATTCTGACCAACAATGTGCTGATCCTGCAAATCCAGCCCGATGAAGGCATCTCGCTGCAATTCGGGGCAAAGATGCCGGGTCCGCGGATCGAGCTCGGCAAAGTGCGGATGGATTTCCGCTACAAGGATTATTTCCATACCGAGCCCAGCACCGGCTATGAAACCCTGGTCTATGACTGCATGATCGGCGAAGCGATCCTGTTCAACCGCGCCGATGGGGTTGAAGCCGGTTGGGCGGTGGTGCAGCCGATCCTCGATCTGTGGGCCGGAGACAAGACGGTGCCGCTCGAATTCTACCCGGCCGGGAGTGCCGGGCCCGACGGGGCTGACAACCTGTTGTGGCGCAGCGGCCGGCAGTGGCGCCCGCTCGACCCGATCCCCACAGCGGCCCCGCGCTAGCGATGGCTCGGCCAGCGTCCAGGCCTGTGCATGGTCGCCCCGTCGATCCTGTCGGCCGATTTTGGCCGGCTCGCCGACGAAGTCCGCGCCGTCGATCTCGCCGGCGGCGACTGGATTCATGTCGATGTGATGGACGGCCGGTTTGTGCCTAACATCACGATCGGCCCGGTGGTCGTCGAAGCGGTGCGGCGGGCGACCGCGAAACCGGTCGACGTCCATCTGATGATCGTCGAGCCCGAGCGTTACCTCGACGATTTCGCCAAGGCCGGCGCCGACCATCTGCTGGTCCATTGCGAGCCCAGCGCCACGATCCATTTGCACCGCACCTTGTCGCATATCCGCGACCTCGGCAAAGTCGCGGGCGTGGTGCTGAACCCGGCAACGCCGTTGTCCCAGATCGAGTATGTGCTGCATTTGTGCGGCGTCGTGCTGGTCATGACCGTCAACCCCGGATTTGGCGGACAGAAATTCCTGCCGGAAATGTTGCCCAAGGTGGCGGCGCTGCGGCGGCTCTGCGAAGAGCGCGGGTTCGACCCGGTCATCGAAGTCGATGGCGGGTTGAGCGGCGACGACGCCTGGCAGGCGATCGAGGCCGGCGCTACGGCGATCGTCGCCGGCTCGGCGGTGTTCCACGCGCCCGATTACGCGCGCGCGATCGCCGCAATCCGCAACTCGGCGCCGCGCCGACCCTAAAGAGGTGCCGATGCCGACCCAAACCCAACTCGAAGTTGCCAGCGATGCGGACGATCTGGCGCACCGCGCGGCGCGCTGGCTCGTCGACATCGCTGCCGCCGTCCGGGACCGCTGTGCCGTCAACCTGTCGGGCGGCTCGACCCCGCGGCGGCTCTATGAGCTATTGGCTGAGCCGCCGTTTCGCGGGGCGATGCCGTGGGATCGCGTCCATTGGTTCTGGGGCGACGAGCGCTTTGTGCCGCCAGACCACCCCGACAGCAACTACCGCATGGCGCGCGAGGCGCTGTTGTCGCGTGCACCCGTGCCGCCGGCAAACATCCATCCGATCCCAACCGGCGGCGACCCGGCGGCGGCGGCGCGCGCTTATGAGCAGACCCTTAAATCCTATTACGGGGCCGAGACGCTCGATCCTTCCCGGCCGCTCTTCGACATCGAGCTGCTGGGGCTCGGCCCGGACGGCCACACCGCCTCGCTGTTCCCCGGCTCGGAAGTGCTCGAAGAGCGGCAGCGCTGGGTTGCCGAAATCGTCGGCGCCAAACCCGAGATCCGCATCACCCTGACTTATCCGCCGCTCGAAAGCAGCCGCCACACGGCCTTCTTGGTCGCGGGCGCCGACAAGCGCGAGCCTCTGGCGCGGGTGTTGGCCGGCGATCGGGAGCTCCCGTCAGCCCGGCTCGCTCCGGTCGGGGAGCTTGTCCGGTTTGTCGACAAAGAGGCATATCCGGGGCAATGACCGTCGATCGCGACGAGCTGAAGCGCGCCGCGGCGCTGCGTGCGATCGAGGAGGTCGAAGACGGCATGGTCCTCGGCCTCGGCACCGGGTCGACGGCCGCGTTTGTCGTCGAAGGCTTGGCGGGGCGGGTCAAATCTGGCCTGCGCGTCGTCGGGATCCCGACCTCGGAGCGCACCGCGGCGCAGGCGCGTCGGCTCGGTGTCCCGATCGCGACCTTTGCCGAATACCAGAAGCTCGACATGACGATCGACGGCGCCGACGAGGTCGAGCTCGGCACGCTCAATTTAATCAAAGGCTTGGGCGGCGCCTTGCTGCGCGAAAAGATCGTCGCCGCTGCGAGCCGGCGGCTGGTCATCGTCGTCGACCAGGAAAAGCTTGTCGAGCGCTTGGGCGCGCACACGCCCGTTCCGGTCGAGGTCACCCAGTTCGGCTGGCAGGCAACCGCCGGCGCGCTGGAGAGATTGGGCTGCGTACCCGAGCGGCGCTACACCACCCGCGAGCAGCCCTTTGTGACCGACGAGGGTCATTTTATCCTCGACTGCCGGTTCGGGCCGATCGCCAATCCGGGCGCGCTCGAAACGCGGATCGCCGCCACGGTCGGCACGGTTGAAAACGGATTGTTTGTCGGGCGCAGCTCGATGGTTGTCCTTGCCTCGGCCACGGGGGTCGAGGTGTTGGTCCCGCCCCCGAGAAACTGACCCCGAGGACAGGCATGAGAAAGATTTCGCTCGTCGTCTCGGACGTCGACGGCACCCTGGTCACGACCCAAAAAACCTTGACCCCGGCCGCGATCGCCGCCGCCGGACGCCTGCACGAGGCCGGGATCGCGTTCTCGATCTGCAGCAGCCGCCCGCCCTTTGGCCAGCGCATGCTGGTCGAGCCGTTGCGGCTGGCGTTGCCGTTTGGCGGCTACAATGGCGGCTCGATCGTCAACCCCGATCTGTCGCCGGTCGAGCAAAGATTGCTGACCGCGGACGCGGCGCGCGACACGATCGCGATGCTGGAGTTGCAGGGTATCACCAGCATCTGGGTGTTTTCCGGCGGGGAATGGCTGATACGCGACCGCGCCGGCGACCATGTCGACCTCGAAATCCACACGATCCAGACGCAGCCGACGATTGTCGCGTCATTCGGCGGTCGGCTCGATGCTGTCTCGAAAATCGTCGGAGCCAGCAAGGATCACGACCGGATCGCGAGTGCTGTCGCCGTTGGGCAGGCCGAATTGCGGGGCCGCGCCACGGTGCTGCGTTCGCAGCCCTATTATGCCGACGTCACCCCGCCGGGCATCGACAAAGGGCGGCTCGTCGAATTATTGGCGGAGCGGCTCCGCGTGCCGCGCGAGGAAATCGCGGTGCTAGGCGACATGGGCAACGATGTCGAAATGTTCCGCCGCGCCGGCTTCGCGATTGCGATGGGCAACGCCACCCCCGAGGTCAAGGCATTGGCGCAGGCCATCACCTTGTCGAACGACGAAGACGGTTTCGCCGCCGCGATCGACCGCTACGTTCTCGGCTGAGCGAGGCCGCCCGTCCAGGCGGCCTCGCCACCGATTACATCACCTTATTCAGGCGGGTGGTTATTACTGCCCGTTGCCGGTCGAATAATTTTGCGGGCCCATCGAGGAGCCTACCGAGGCTTCGCCCGAGCCCTGGTTAAAGCTGTCGACGCATTGGGAATGGAGCTGCGGATCGGTGATCGGGCCGCACTCGATGCGCATCCGCTGGGCGCGGAAACGGGGGTTGGTCTGCACCAAGCGGCTATAGCGATGGCTTTCGATGACATTCTGCCGCGCCGACCACGATCCCGACCGCTCGACGCCGCTGCTTTGCGGGCCGTTCGTCACCACCTGCTCGCCGGGAGCATACTGCGCGTGCGCGGCCGGGACGGACGCAGCCGCTGTCAGGCAAGCCGCCGCAAAGGCCAGGGTCGTCATACTTTTGAGCAACATGACCGTCGTCTCCTTGCGTGTTGGTCATGGCTGCGAACAAGCCTGGCCGCGCGATTGTTCCCGAGGATCGTCCTTAACGCTCGCGACGCCAGCGCGTGGCGCTAGTCCGGCAACGGGTCGGCGAGCCCGCGCCGCCGACAGGCCGCGGTCAATGTGTTGCGCAACAGGCAGGCAATCGTCATCGGCCCGACACCTCCCGGCACCGGGGTAATGGCACCGGCAACGCCCCGCACCGCGGCGAAATCGACATCGCCGACAAGCCGGCTGCGGCCATCGGGCCCGGCGACGGCGTTGATCCCGGCGTCGATGACGATTGCTCCCGGTTTGACCCAGTCGGCGCCGACCAGCAATGCACGGCCAATCGCCGTCACCAGAATGTCGGCCCGGCGCGTGATCGCGGCCGCGTCGCGGGTCTTTGAATGAACCGTCGTCACCGTGCAGTCAGCCGCGAGCAGCAATGCCGCCAATGGCTTGCCCACGATGTTGGAGCGGCCGAGGACGACCGCCTCGGCGCCGGCAAGCTCGGTTTCGACCGAGCGCAATAGTCGGAGGCACCCCTGCGGCGTGCACGGGACAAGACCCGGAAGTCCGGCCCACAAGCGCCCGACATTGACCGGGTGGAACCCATCGACGTCCTTTTTGGGGTCGATCGCCGACATCACCCGATGAACGTCGATCTGCGGCGGCAGCGGCAGCTGCACCAGAATGCCGTCCACCGTTTCGGCGGCGTTGAGACGCGCGATCTCCGCCATCAGGTCGGTCTCGCTCAGTTCCGCGGACAGGCGGCGCTCGAACGAACCTAAGCCCGCCGCGGCACAGGCGTTTGCTTTTGAGCGGACATAGCTGTGGCTCGCCGGGTCGTCGCCGACGAGGATCGTTGCGAGCCCCGGGACAAAATTATGTCTTTGGCGCAAGTCGGGAGCGGCGGCGGCGATATGCCCGCGCAGTTCGGCGGCGATGGCTTTGCCGTCGATAATGTGCGCATCCGCCACCCCGCTCTCCTTTCGACCTCGTCAGCGCGCCCCAGGCGAAATTTATACCGGGTCCGAACCCACATGCCGACAATATCCCGCCGGCCGGCTGGTCGGCGCGACGAGGAGATGACGGATGACGATGCGGCAACAGATGCGGCGATTGATCGGGCGCGCCGGTTATACGATGGTGCCGGGCGCTTTTGACACGTTGACCGCGCGGCTGGTCGAGCAGGCCGGATTCGCGGCGGTCTATCTGACCGGCGGCGGCTATTCGCGGGCGAACGGGTATCCCGATCTCGGGCTTTTGACCTTGTCCGAGAACGTGCGCTTTATCGGCATGACAGTCGAGGCCGTCGGGATCCCGGTCATCGCCGACGCCGATACCGGCTACGGCAACGCGGTCAACGTGATCCGCACCGTGCGCGAGTACGAAAAGACGGGGGTCGCCGCCTTCCATATCGAGGATCAGGTCGCGCCGAAGAAATGCGGGCATTACGAGGGCAAGGAGGTGATCTCGGTCGGCGAGATGGTCGGCAAGATCAAGGCCGCTGCCGATACCCGGCAGGATAGCGACCTGATCATCATCGCCCGCTCGGACGCGCGCGCGGTCGAAGGGCTCGACGCGGCGATCGACCGGGTCAACGCCTATCTCGAAGCCGGTGCCGATGTCGGCTTTGTCGAGGCGCCGCAAAATGTCGAGGAATTGCAGATCGTCGCCCGCCGGGTCGCCGGGCCGGCGCTCGTCAATGTCTTCGAGGGTGGCAAGACGCCGATGGTGCCGGCGGCCGCTTTGGAAAACATGGGCTTTCGGCTCGGCATCTACCCGTCGCAAACCCACCGGGCGGCGATTCGTGCGGCGCAGAAAATATTGGCCGCGTTGCAGCAGGACGGCGACACGGCCCGGGTCGAAGGCGATCTCGCGACTTTTCAGGAGCGCGAGGATGCGGTCGGGACCGCCCGCTGGCGCGCTCTCGAGGAAAAATACATGCGGCTCGACGACGAGTAAGTCGCCGCGCGGCAGCTTTAGGCGCGCCGATCTGGTAGAATGCCGCCGCATTGCTGGAGCGACCGGAGCGCATGGAGAGCGGCATCGCCGAAACTGCAGTCCCGATCGAGCGCCGCGCAGCGCGGCGGGTCGGGCGCGGGGCGTCGCTGTCGATCCGGCTCGACGCAGTAATCGTCGCCGCGACAGTCGCCGAACCCCGGGTGCTTACGGTCCGGATTGGGCGTCAAGCTGCCGACGCGCTGCCATCCGGCCCGCTCGAAATCGAGCACCGCACGCTGGAAGTCGGCTTGCGCGCATGGGTCGAGCGCCAGACCAGCCAAAAGCTCGGCTATGTCGAGCAGCTCTACACCTTTGGCGATCGCGATCGGGTCGATGTCGACAAATCTCACCCGAGCCGGGCCTTGACCGTCGCCTATCTGGCGCTCGTTCGCGAAGCGCGGCCGGGGGGTGCGGTCGAGGCGGTATGGCAGAGCTGGTACCGGTATTTCCCGTGGGAGGACTGGCGCGACGGCAAACCGGCCGCACTGGCGCCGCTCGAAGAGCACCTGGCGCGCTGGGCCGATGCCGCTGCCGGCGAAGCCGAAAAACGGATGCGCGCCGAACGGCTCGGGCTCGCCTTTGCCTCGGCGTGGAACGAGGAACTGGTGCTCGAACGCTACGAGCTTCTCTATGAGGCCGGGCTGATCGAGGAGGCCCGGCGCGGTCTCCGGCGCCTCCCGGCACCGGCCGCCGCGCCCGTCTCCGGCATGCCGATGGCGGCCGACCACCGCCGCATTCTCGCCACCGCGATCGGCCGGCTGCGCGGCAAGATCAAATACCGCCCGGTCGTCTTCGAGCTGATGCCGCCGTCCTTTACCTTGCTGCAATTGCAGCGCACGGTCGAGGCGCTGTCCGGCGTGCGCCTGCACAAGCAGAATTTTCGCCGCCTTGTCGAGCAGCAGGGCCTGGTCGAGGAAACCGGCGGAATTGCCGCCGCGACCGGCGGCCGCCCGGCGCGCCTCGTGCGCTTCCGCCGCGAGGTGCTTCTCGAACGCCCCGCCCCCGGCCTGCGCCTGCGCGCCGCAAGGCGAGCGGCGGGGGCCTAAGATCGGCGTCCGCTAGGGTCGGCCTGGACTTTCCGGGAGGGTGCGCTGGCGGCGGTAGCTGAGCGCTTCGGCGATGTGGCGGCGGCTGACCGTCGCCGCACCTTCGAGATCGGCCAGGGTCAGCGCCACCCGCAATACTCGGTGATAGCCGCGGGCGGAGAGGCGCAGGCGCTCGGCCGCCCGCACCAGCAGCGCACGGCCGTCGGGGTCGGGGGTCGCGACCTCGTCGAGGAGCGCGCCGTCGGCCTCGGCGTTGGTGCGGATCGGACGATCCTCGGGACCCTCGACATAGCGCGTTGCCTGGCGCCGCCGCGCCGCCGCGACCCGTTTGGCGACCACCGCACTGTTCTCGCTCGGCGGCGGCAGAGCGAGATCGGCGGGCGACACCGCCGGCACGTCGATGTGCAGATCGATGCGGTCGAGCAACGGGCCGGAGAGCCGCCCCTGATATTCTTCGGCGCAGCGCGGGGCGCGGCCGCAGGCCTCTTCGGCGAAGTGGCCGCAACGGCACGGGTTCATCGCCGCGATCAGCTGAAAGCGCGCCGGGTAGGTGACGTGGCCGTTGGCGCGGGCGATGCTGACCCGGCCGGTTTCGAGCGGCTGGCGCAACGCTTCGAGCGCCGCGCGGTTAAATTCGGGCAATTCGTCGAGAAACAAGACACCCTGGTGAGCGAGCGAGATTTCGCCCGGGCGCGCCCGCATGCCGCCGCCGACCAGTGCCGGCAGCGAGGCCGAATGGTGCGGTTCGCGAAACGGCCGCTCGCGCGTCAAGCCGCTGCCGCGCAACCCGCCCGCGACCGACTGGATCATCCCAAGCTCCAGCGCCTCGGTCGGCTCGAGCGGCGGCAACAATGCCGGCAGCCGCGCCGCCAGCATCGACTTGCCCGATCCGGGCGGCCCGACCATCAACAGATTGTGACCGCCGGCGGCGGCGATTTCGATTGCCCGCTTGGCGCTTTCCTGGCCTTTGACGTCGATGAGGTCGAGACCGGCGGTGGCCGAAGCCACGAGCCGCGGCTCGGGCGGCGGCAACAGCTGGGTTCCCTTGAAGTGATTGACGATCGCCAAGCAGGCTCGGGGCCGCAACGACCTCGATTTCGCCGGCCCAGGCGGCCTCGCCGCCGCATGCCGCCGGGCAGATGATGCCGCTCTCGTGGCTCGCGGCGAAGAGGCCGGCGATCAGCACCCCGGCAACGCTGGTGACCGAGCCGTCGAGCGACAACTCGCCGAGTGCGGTGTAGGTCGCGATTTCGTCGGCCGGCAGGGCTTCCATTGCGACCAGCAACGCGAGTGCTATCGGCAGGTCGAAATGGCTCCCTTCCTTCAGCACGTCGGCGGGTGCGAGGTTGACCGTGATGCGTTTTGGCGGCAATGCCAGCCCGAGCGAGTTCAGCGCCGAGCGCACCCGCTCGCGCGATTCGGCGACCGCCTTGTCGGGCAGTCCGACAACGGTAAAGACCGGCAGGCCGGAAGCGATCGTCACCTGGGTTTCGACCTCGATGACCTCGATCCCGTGAAACGCCACCGTGCGAACCTGCGCGGCCATGTCCCTGCCCGCCGTTAAACCACTGGTCGAATGTAGATCGGCGCAGGCAGCGGCGCCAGCGCCGCGGCGGCCAAGATCAGTGCAAAAGTTTGTGCAACACCGGCGTCGGGGTTAACCTTTATCGCCGGCCGGCTTTTCGAGCGGTCGGGAAACTCTGGCGAGGGAGAGGCCTTTGTTCGACAACGACACCC
The DNA here is from genome assembly GCA_963712825.1 of uncultured Alphaproteobacteria bacterium. Classification (GTDB taxonomy): domain Bacteria; phylum Pseudomonadota; class Alphaproteobacteria; order ATCC43930; family CGMCC-115725; genus AP-15. The sequence goes on along the minus strand of CAVQJP010000011.1, from coordinate 421,306 downwards.
GGTGGCTCCCTTGGGAGCCGCGAATGCTGAGCGTCTTGCGCTTTGTCGCGGGCCTTGCTTTCCTGGACCACGGCACGGCCAAGCTGTTGGGCTTTCCCCCGATGGCGATGTTCGCTCATCTGCATCTGTCATCGCTGATCGGGGTGCAGGGCATCATCGAGCTGATCGGCGGCGCGCTGATCTGCATCGGCTTGTTCACCCGCCCGGCCGCCTTCATCCTGTCCGGCGACATGGCCGTCGCCTATTTTATGGCGCATTTTCCCAAGAGCTTTTTCCCGGCCGTGAATGGCGGCGACGCCGCGATCCTCTACTGCTTTGTCTTTCTCTATTTGTTCGTCGCGGGAGCGGGGGTTTGGAGCCTCGATCGGCTGCTGTTCGCCACCCGGTCAACCCGTCTCTCAGCCGCCGCACGCATCTGACCGCGTCCGCGCAGCCAGTATCCAAGCGACGAACTCCGCGAGATTTCCCCCCGGAAACAGATGGCCGGCAATCCCGGCTGCAGCAGCGGCGGCACAATCGGAGGGCTTGTCGCCGATCAGAAAGCTCGCGGCGCGGTCGACCGGCCAGCTGCGCAACAGATCATTGATCATCCCCGGCGCCGGCTTACGCCAATCGCTGACCCGGCGGTATTCGGCGCAAACCGCTTCGGGATGGAACGGGCAATACCGGAAATCGTCGATATGCGCGCCGGTGCTCGCGAGCACCGCGGCAAGATGCGCGTGCAAATCGTCGACATCGGCCTCGGAAAAATGACCGCGGGCGACACCCGACTGGTTGGTCGCGACGAACACGAAAAAGCCGGCCTCGTTCAATGCCTTGACCGCCGCCGCGGCGCCGTCGACCCAGCGAAACCGGGCGCGCGAGCCGACATAGCCGTCATCATGGTTCAGAACCCCGTCGCGATCGAGAAACGCGGCCGGCCTCTTCCGTCGCCGGCCCGAGCCCGGATCGGCTAAGGCAAGGTCGATCGGGCTCATACGCCCGGTTTACCCGCGGGTGGGAACAGGCGCTCCTCGACAAGTCCGCAGATCAGGTGGCCGGCGATCAAATGAATTTGCTGGATAAGCGGTGTGGAGTCCGATGGTGCATGCAGGCAGATGTCGCAGCGCCGGCGCATGTCGCCGCCGGTTCGGCCGGTGAGCCCCACGACCGCGAGGCGTCGGTCGCGGGCGGCGTCGATCGCACGCAGGATATTCGGCGAGCGGCCCGAGGTCGAGATCGCGACAAACACGTCGCCGGGGTTGCCGAGACCGAGGATCTGGCGCTCGAACACCCGCTCGAACCCGTAGTCGTTGGCGATCGCGGTCAGCGCCGAGGTGTCGGTCGTCAGGGCCAGCGCCGCCGCCGGCGCGCGGTCGTAATTGAGGCGCGACAACAGCTCTCCGGCGATGTGCTGGGCGTCGCCGGCGCTGCCGCCATTCCCGGCCAGCAGCAGCTTGTGCCCGTTGGCAAGCGCGCTCGCGGTGATCTCGACGATCGCGCCGACGGCATTGCAAAACGCCTGGTCGTCGATCGCGGCCTGCACCGCGTCGCGCGACCGCTTCAGATAATCGATGATCGCGTTCATCGCTGCACCCCAATCTCGTCGCGCGCAACCCTCTGGGCCACCGCCTCTTTCGCACCGTTATTGTGACACGTCGCGCGGCACCCGGCGAGATTACCGCGGGGAATCTTCCGGCCGCACCGGCTGCGGGCGCGCCGCTCTCTTTTGCGCTTTGCCTTCAACGGCAAATCGCGTACTGGAAACGCCCACGCGAGGCTGTCCCCGCGCGAAATAGGCCCCGCGGACTGGATCGATGCGCATCTTTTTCGTGTGTCAGCGTGTCCCCTTTCCACCCGACCGCGGGGACAAGATCGCGACATTCCACGAAATCCGCCATCTTTCGACCAAGCACGAAGTCCATGTTTTCTGCCTGGCCGACGGCGCTGACGATCTCGCCAACATTCCCGGCATGGACAATCTTGCGGCGAGCGTCACGGCGGTCCCGGTAACCCGGCTGCGGAGCCGGCTGCGGTCGCTGACGGCGCTGGGCGCCGGCCGACCGCTGTCGGTCGCCGCGTTTGACGAAGCAGCCCTGCACGAGGCAATCATCCGCCGGTTTGACGAGGCCCGGCCCGACCTGATCATCGTCTTCAGCTGCAATGTCGCGCAATACGCCGAGCACTTCGCCGGGGTGCCGCGGATCATGCAGTTTCACGATCTCGACTCGCTCAAATGGGGGCAATACGCCGAACGAACGCGCTTTCCGCTGCGATGGGTCTACCGCACAGAGGCCGACCGCCTGCTCGCTTACGAGCGCAGCATCGCCCGCCGCTTTTCGCACGCGCTGGTGTGCACTGCGGGCGAACGGCACGATTTCGAGCGCTTGTTTCCGGGGCTCGGCGTTTCGCTCGTCGGCAACGGCGTCGACCTCGACCATTTCCGCTCCTGCGGTGTCAAAAAGCGAGCGGGCGCGATGGTCTTCACCGGCGTCATGGACTACTTCCCCAACGTCGATGCCGTTACCTGGTTCTGCGAGCGGATTTTGCCGGCGGTGCAATCGCAAATCCCGGAGGCGAGCCTTACCATTTGCGGCAACCGCCCCAATACGGCGGTGACGCGGCTGGCAAAACGGCCGGGTGTCACCGTCACCGGGCGGGTCCCCGACACGCGCCCCTTTCTCGACGCGGCGGAAGTATTCGTCGCGCCGCTGCGGGTTGCCCGTGGGGTTCAGAACAAGGTCCTCGAGGCGCTGGCAATGGGGCTGCCTTGCGTCGCGTCGGGTGCGGCCTGGCGCGGCACCGTCATCCCGGAGGGAGACGGCATTCTCGTCACCGATGCCGCAGCCGAGTTTGCCGAGCACGTCGTCAAGCTGTTGAATGATCCCGCCCTTCGCACGGAAATGGCGGTCAAGGCGCGGGCGGCGGTCGAAACAAATTACCGCTGGGCGGACCAGATGGCGGCGCTCGACCGCGTCATTGCCGGCGTGACCGCCACGCCGCCAAAGCCCGCAATGGCCTTGTCGGCGCTCGCCTGACGAGGCGAACCGCGGCGGTGGGCGCGTCCGCTCCTCCCGGCTCTGCCGGATTTTGTTGCAGATTGTAGTTTCAAGCTTCAGTTCGCCGCCAGCTGGAGACCGAAATCGATCTGGTCACGGACGTTGCACGCGACCCATCGATTCTCCGTAACGCGTGCTAGCGCGACAAAACCCATGCCGGTGGTCCGGCAGACGACCTCGAGGATCGTCGGCACGGTCTCGATCTGGCCGACCGCGCCCGTCTCACGCTGGAAATCGTCTGTCATCCGAGCGTGGTCCTCGCTTATGGCTGTGCTTAGATGGGCAAATTCCTTATCGCTTGCCCGTTATCGCTCACCCAATGCGTCGCGCCACCAGCACATTCCCATCTGGAGAAACCCCATGTCCACATCGCAGTTCTTTTCTCAGGCGGCTCAATGGACCTCGCGGCAATGCGGCCGGCCATTAACATTCAGTCTGGCTTTTGCAATTATCGTAATATGGGCCGTGAGCGGACCTTTCTTTAATTATTCCGACACTTGGCAGCTTGTTATCAATACTGGAACAACCATTGTCACGTTTTTGATGGTGTTTTTGATCCAAAACACTCAGAACCGCGATGCGAGCGCGGTTCAGCTCAAACTGGACGAGTTGATCCGCGTCAACACGACTGCCCGTAACAAACTCCTGACGCTTGAGGATTTAACGGAAGCAGAGCTTGACCAGCTGAAAAAGAGTTTTGCCCTAATTGCCGACCGAGGTAAAATCGACAAAACTGAGGGTGTGCTCTGCGAGGTCGAGGATGATTTGGAGCAAACTGACGAAGACATGAAGGCGCGGAAAGACAAAATTGCCGCCAGTAATCTTAGGATCGATTGTTAAGCCAATAGCAGTGCAATTCCGGGTGATGGTTCAATTCTTTCCGCTGGCCAAATTTGGAGAAAGCGGTTATTCGTAAGCGTTTCTGATCTCCAACTACCCACTACCCAATTCTGATGTTGTTTTGAAATTTGCAGAGACGATGACATCTCTTCTGGTCGGACAAGCCGCGTCGGCCGCGGCTCACGGATGCGGCGGGGCGAAGGTTTGCAGGCGCTCGCGGCGAATGTTGCGCAAATCGCCGCGGCGAAGAGTGATGCCGCTGCGGTCGAAAAATTCGAGGATGATGATCGCGAGCTTGCGCCCGGTTCCGATCCGGTCGCGGAACGCGGCGGCGGTCACGGTTCCGTCGGCGGCGGCGTGGCACATTTCCGCGAGCATCGCCGCCATTTGATGGACGGTTTGGCGGCGGTAGAAGCGGTCGGGCGCCACCTCGACGAGCTCGCCGACGCGGGCGAGCCGCTTCATCAGCTGACGCATCGCGGCCTCGGGCACGGCCAGCTCAACCGCGAGATCGCGCACCCATGGCGGATCGAAGCCGCGTTCGTCGAGCCGCCTGCAAATCCCTAGCCACAGCCGCGCCTCGGCCGGAGGCAAGGCGGTCTTGTGACCTGGTAAATGGATCGCACCGCCGCGCAGCGCCAGCGTGCCGTCCTCGATCAGCGCCTTGACGAGCGCCCGCAAGACGGCGGGCGGCAGCCTTTCTCCCAGCATCAAACGCAGCCGGTCGAATTCGAGCCCCGGGCTGGCCGGCATTGCGCGGTGATAGGTGGAAAGGGTTGCGCCGATGTCGCGCCGCAACGCCGCGAACCGATCCGACGAAAACGCGAAACCGTGGCGCCGCTGCTCCGCCCTCAGCACATGGGCGCCGGCCTCGAGCCACACTGCATGCGCTTCGGCCGAGGTCAACCCAGCCGCGAGGGCAAACTGGTCGAGGTCGACACCGGCGCCCGACACGTTCAACAGTTCGGCCAGCGCCCCCGCCGGGTTTGGCCGGGCCAGCGCCGCCAATGCCGCGAGCCGCTGGGGCCGCCGGCGGCCGCGGAGCGGCGGGTAGGGGTCGAGGACAACGCCGCCGCCGATTGTATGCCGCGACGCGGCGTCGCGCAGGATGAAACGGTCGCCGTGGAGAGCGCCGATAGCGTGCTCGAGGACGAGCTGGGCCGGCGCCTCGCCGCCCGGCAGCGGCATTTCGCCAAGCAGCGTCAGACGCGCCCCGACCCGCGCCGCGCCGAGATGGAGATGAACCGTGGCGCCTTCCCGCAAAATCCTTTGGTCCGGCCGAAGCAGGCGAAGCGCGACGTCAAAACGGTCGGTCGGGGCGTGCAGCGACGGTGCTACGACCCAGTCGCCGCGCCTTGCCTTGCCACCGTCGGCCGGCGCGCCGGCGAGGTGCAGCGCGCAACGCTCGCCGGCGCGGCCGACCCGTGCCGGACGCCCCTGCGCATGGATGCTCCGGATTCTGACCGCGATGCCCGACGGGGTCACGACCGCGCGCTCGCCGACCGCAATGCTGCCGGCGGCGACCGTGCCTGTGACGACGACGCCGATGCCCGGCAGGACAAAGCTGCGGTCGACCGCGAGGCGAAACTCGCCTTTGGGCTCGCCGGTCCCGAGCGTATCGGCGACGCTCGTCAAATGCGCGGCGAGCGCGGCCATGCCTTCCCCGGTAACGCTCGACACCGCGATGATTTCGGCGTCGCGCAGCGGCGAGCCGGCGAGCAGACCGCGAACCTCGCCGGCGGCCTGGGCGAGCCGCTCGGTGGAGACCCGGTCGATTTTGGTCAGCGCTGCGACGCCGCGCCCGACCCCGAGCAACGAGACGATTTCGAGATGCTCGCGGGACTGCGGCATCGGCCCGTCATCGGCCGCGACCGCCAGCAGCACAAAATCGATGCCGGTGGCGCCGGCGAGCATGTTGTGCACGAAACGCTCGTGTCCGGGCACGTCGACAAAGCCCAGCATCCGCTCGCCGCCGGCTACGTTCGCCGCCGGGACCGCGCGATACGCAAACCCGAGGTCGATCGTCATCCCGCGCCGCTTCTCCTCAGGGAGACGGTCGGGGTCGACGCCGGTCAACGCCCGGACCAGCGCGGTCTTGCCGTGGTCGATATGTCCGGCGGTGCCGATAATCATCGCATGCTGCCGAGCGACAACACCCTGGCGCGCATTCCCTCACCACGCTTGGCCAGAGCGAGCGTCTAACCCTGGCAATGGCGGCAATTCAGATCACCGGGCTCCTGCCTGTACCCGATCGAACGACGAGTGCTATGATGGGCCGAAATTACAGCTCGGTGGAAGGAAGCAGCATGTCAGAGCACGGCGCCGAGGCGATAGGGGGCGTGTCGTGGCCCTCGAACGGGTTGAGCGAGGTGCCGTTCCGGATCTACACCGATCCTGCCCAGTACCGCCGCGAGCAGGAGCTGATCTTCAAGGGGCCGGCCTGGAGCTATCTGTGCCTCGCCGCCGAAATCCCGAACCCCGGCGACTGGATCGCCACGACGGTCGGCGAAACCGCGGTTGTCGTTACCCGCGACAACAGCGGCGGCATCAACGCCTTTGTCAACCGCTGCGCCCATCGCGGCAACCTCCTGTGCATCGAGCGGCATGGCCACGGCAGCGAGATCAAATGCATTTATCACGGCTGGACCTATGATCTTGGCGGTAAACTGACCGGCGTCGCTTTTGAGCACGGGGTCAAGCGCCAGGGCGGGATGCCGGCCGAATTCCGCAAGGACGACCACGACCTGCCGCGGCTGCGGGTAACGGAATTGGCGGGGCTGGTTTTCGGCACTTTGAGCCATGAGGCGGCCGACCTCGAAGACTATCTCGGGCCGCAGATCGTCGGCGGCATCAAGCGCGTGCTGAACCGCCCGGTCCACATCCTGGGCCGCAGCACCCAGGTGTTGCCGAATAATTGGAAGCTCTACGCCGAGAACACCAAAGACACCTACCACGCCAGCATCCTGCATACTTTTTTGACCACGTTTCGCATCAACCGGCTGTCGATGCCGGGCGGCATCCACATCGATGACAGCGGCGGCCATCATTTCAGCCAGGCGAAGCTCGACTACGCCGCCGAGGACGCCGACTACAACCGCGAGGGGCTGCGCTCCGATACCGACATGCGGCTCGCCGATCCGTCGGTGATCGAGTCAGTCGATGAATACGGCGATCAGGTCTCGGTGCAGATCCTGACGATTTTCCCCGGCATGATCCTGCAGCAGATCAGGAATTCGATCGCGGTGCGCGCAATCCACCCGAAGGGCCTGGAAAAAACCGAGCTCGAATGGATTCACCTCGGTTTCGACGGCGACGACGAGACGATGACCGAGCGCCGGCTGCGTCAGGGCAATCTGGTGGGTGCGGCCGGCTACATCTCGATGGAAGACGGCTGCGTCGGCGGTTTTGTGCAGCGCGCGTTGCGCTACAACGACGAGGCGAGCGGTGTGGTGATGATGGGCGGCTACGACGCCCAGTCGCAGCCCTTCCGGTCGAGCGAGGCGGCGATCCGCGGCTTTTGGAAGAAGTACCGCGCGATGGTCGGCGACTGAGCCGGCGCGCGCATTTGCGGGCGGCAGCACCCCGCTCCAGACCGGGCATGCCGGCTTGAACGGGTGCGGGGCGGGACGCGTCTCAGCCTCGTCCCGACAGGAAGGGTCGATGAGAGCGACGGTTGTCATTTTCCCCGGCTCGAACCGCGAGCATGATCTGTGCACGGCGCTTAAGCGCGCGACCGGGCGTGAACCGGTGCGGGTCTGGCATCGCGAGGCGAGCCTGCCGGAAGCCGATCTGATCGTGTTGCCCGGCGGCTTTGCCTATGGTGACTACCTGCGCTGCGGGGCGATGGCGGCGCATTCGCCGGTCATGCGCGAGGTGCGCGCGCGGGCCGAACGCGGCGTGCCGGTGCTGGGCATCTGCAACGGCTTCCAGATCCTGACCGAAGCCGGGATGCTGCCCGGCGCATTGCTGCCCAACCGCTCGCTGCGGTTTACGTGCCGCGACGTCCACCTGCGCGTCGAGAACAACCAGACGATCTTCACCTCTGGATACGAATCCCGGCAGACCATTCGCGTGCCGGTCGCCCATCACGACGGCAACTACACCGCCGACCCCGACACGCTCGACCGGATCGAGGGTGAGGGCCGCGTCGCCTTCCGCTATTGCGGGCCGGACGGCAGCCTTGCCGAGAACGCTAATTTCAACGGCTCGGCGCACGCGATCGCCGGCATCTTTAACGAGAGCCGCACCGTCCTCGGGGTGATGCCGCATCCTGAGAACGCGACCGACCCTGATCTCGGCAGCACCGACGGCGCGGCTTTCTTTGCCGGCTTGGCGAGCGCGCTGCACTAGGCAGCGGGCATTATGTCCCACCTCGCCAGAACTTCTCCCTCGCCCCCCGGAAACGGGGGGAGAGGGAGGGGTGAGGGGGGAGCCCGCCACGTTTCGCGAACAATGTCCGCGGAGTTTTCCCCGTTCGGTTTGGCGAGACAGCTGAGGCCATCTTCTCATCCCGTCGACGCGATCGGTAGCGTTGCGACCTGGACCCCCGCCCCCCTCACCCTAACCCTCTCCCCCCGGCCGGCGGGGGGAGAGGGAACTCACCCTGGCCGCGGCGAGCGATGATTGGCGGCGGCGGCAGCGTCACTCCGGCCTTGGCGCCCGAGCACGGGCTCACCGAACAAGAGTTCGAGCGCGCCGTGGCGATCCTCGGGCGGGTCCCGAACCTGACCGAGCTCGGCATCTTTTCGGTGATGTGGAGCGAGCATTGCTCGTACAAATCGTCGAAAATCTGGCTCAGGACCCTGCCGACCTCAGGCCCACGGGTTATTTGCGGCCCCGGCGAAAATGCCGGCGTTATCGACATCGGCGACGGCGACGCGGTCGTCTTCAAGATCGAGAGCCACAACCACCCCTCGTTTATCGAGCCCTACCAGGGGGCGGCGACCGGGGTGGGCGGCATCCTGCGCGACGTGTTCACGATGGGCGCGCGCCCGGTGGCGATCCTCGACTCGCTGCGCTTCGGCAGCCCGGACCACCCGCGCACCCGGCATCTCGTCGCCGGAGTCGTCGCGGGGATCGGCGGCTACGGCAATTGCGTCGGGGTGCCGACGGTCGGCGGCGAGTGCGAGTTCGACCCGGCCTATGACGGCAACATCCTGGTCAACGCGATGTGCGTCGGCCTCGCTCGCGCCGATCGCCTCTTTTATTCGGCGGCGGCCGGGCCGGGAAACGCAGTCGTCTATGTCGGCGCCAAGACCGGCCGCGACGGCATCCATGGCGCCACGATGGCCTCCGCCGAGTTCGGCGGCGATGCCGGCGAAAAGCGGCCGACGGTCCAGGTCGGCGATCCGTTCACCGAGAAATTGCTGATCGAGGCCTGTCTCGAGCTGATGCAGACCGCCGCGATCGTCGCCATCCAGGACATGGGGGCGGCGGGCCTCACTTCGTCCTCGGTCGAGATGGCGGGCAAGGGCGGGCTCGGCGTCGAGCTCGACCTCGATCGGGTGCCGGTGCGCGAGATCGGCATGACCCCCTACGAAATCATGCTCAGCGAGAGCCAGGAGCGGATGCTGATGGTGCTCCGCCCCGGCAGCGAGGATCAGGCGCGCCGGATCTTTGAAAAATGGGAATTGGATTTTGCGGTGATCGGCCGGGTCACCGAAGCCGGGCGGCTGCTGCTGCGCATGAACGGCGAAGTCGCGGCCGACATCCCGGTCGGGCCGCTCGTCACCGAAGCGCCGTTATACGAGCGGCCCTGGCAGCGCACGGATCCGGAGCCGGACATCGACCCGGCGACGCTGCCCGACCGCGACCCGCTCCAATCCCTGATGCGGCTGCTCGGCTCGCCGGCGCTTGCCTCGAAGCGCTGGATTTGGGAGCAATACGATCATCTGGTAATGGGCAACACGGTCAAGCGGCCTGGCGGCGACGCTGCGGTGGTAAGGGTCGGCGAGAGGAAGGCGTTGGCGCTCGCCACCGACTGCACGCCGCGCTATTGCCGCGCCGACCCGGTGCAGGGCGGCATGCAGGCGGTTGCCGAGAGCTGGCGCAACCTGATCGCAGTCGGGGCATTGCCGCTGGCTCTGACCGACAACATGAATTTCGGCAACCCCGAACGGCCGGAGATCATGGGCCAGTTTGTCGGCGTGATCGAAGGCATGCGCGCGGCCTGCCTAGCGCTCGACTACCCGGTCGTGTCGGGCAACGTCTCGCTTTACAACGAGACAAGCGGCCGCGCGATCCTGCCGACCCCGGTTATCGGCGGCGTCGGGCTGATCGCGAGGGCGCGCGATGCGGTCGATCTGGCGCTGAAGCACGACGGCGACGCATTGATCCTCGTCGGCGAGACCGGCGGCCATCTCGGCGCCTCGCTCTACCTGCGCGAGATCGGGGGGCGCCAAGCCGGTCCGCCGCCGCCCGTCGATCTCGCCGCAGAGCGCCGCAACGGCGACTTTGTGCGCGCCGAGATCCGCGCCGGGCGCATCGCTGCATGTCACGACGTGTCGGATGGCGGGGTCTGTGTCGCGATCGCCGAGATGGCGATGGCCGGCGGCCGCGGCGTCACCCTTGAGGTGCTGCCCCCCGGTCTGCCGCGCCATGCCTATCTGTTCGGCGAGGACCAGGCGCGCTATCTGATCGAGACCGCCGACCCCGGTGCCGTGCTCGCGGCGGCGCAGGCAGCGGGAGCCCCGGCTCGCATGATCGGCATGGTCGGCGGGGCCGCGTTGACACTACCCGGCGCTGGTGCCATATCCGTTAACGCGCTCAAGGCCGCAAACGAGGCTTGGTTGCCGGATTACATGGAGCAGGTTTGACCGAGGGGAACGGGCAATGGCGATGGACGCGGCGATGATCGAGCGGCTGATCAAGGAAAGTCTCCCCGACGCGCAAGTCTCGATCGAGGATTTGCGCGGCGACGGCGACCATTACGCCGCCCATGTCATCTCCGGCGCGTTTCGCGGCAAGAGCCGGGTCCAGCAGCACCAGATGGTCTACCAGGCGCTGCGCGGCCGCATGGGCAACGAGCTTCACGCGCTGGCGTTGCAAACCGGCGCCCCCGAGGAATGAGCCTCGGCCTTACCAACCAGTCGCTTTCGCACAAGGAACCGGACGATGGACGTTACAGTACAAGACCGCATCCAGCAGGAGATCAGCGGTACTCCGGTCGTGCTTTTTATGAAGGGCTCGCCGGTGTTTCCGCAATGCGGCTTCTCCGCGGCGGTCGTCCAGATCCTGAGCCAGCTCGGGGTCAAGTTCAAAGGTGTGGACGTGCTGTCCGACCCGCAGGTCCGCCAGGGAATCAAGGAATTCTCGAGCTGGCCGACGATCCCGCAGCTCTACGTCAAGGGCGAGTTTGTCGGCGGCTGCGACATCATCCGCGAGATGTACGAAACCGGCGAATTGCAGCAGGTTTTTGAAGAAAAGGGCGTCCCCGTCCGCGCCTGAGCCGCCCCACGGCTCAATCGATCGGCGCGAGACGCGCCGGTTTGAGCCGGAAAATCAGCGGAAAGAACGGATAACGCAGCGGCAGGTGGCGGGCTCCGGCCTCCGAGACCGCCCATAATCTGCCGCGTTGATCGAAGACGAGGCCCTCGGTCCCGGCAGCAATCATAAACCGGCTTTCGAGGCGCCCGGTGCCGGCATCGAGCTCGTCGAGAAACCCCCACCCGATGTTGCTGCGGGAAACCCACAAATTGCCGGCGGCATCGAGCGCTCCGCCTTGACCGTAAGTCGGAATGGTGATGACGCCCGAGGCTGTGGCGGCGCTCAGCGTAGCTCCGTCTTGAAGCGCTTCGATTGTGGCGAGGTCGAATTTGAAGATCTTGGCCGCCCGGCTTTCCTGGTAATCGCCGATCCAGATCGCGCCATTTCCTGACGCCGCAAACGCCCCTTTAAGCCCGCGGCCGAGCCGAAGAGTCCGCAGCAGGCCTGCTCCGCCAAAGGCGCGATCGATGTCGAACTCGAACAGCGTGTGGGTGTCGACGACGACCAACTTGCCGCCGCCCGCGTAGGCGATGCCGCCGGCGTGCCCGCAGGGTGGCGGCACCTCAAAATGGCCGGTCTCTCTTCCGGTCTCCGGATCGACGCGAAACACCCGGCAAGGCCCGCGGAATTGCCACGCGCCGGTGCTTTGATAGGCCGACACAAACAGACTGCCCCGGCCGATCGCCAATCCCTGCGGGTCCCAGCCGGCATCCAGTCCAGGCACCCAAATCATGCGGTCGATCGCCGCGAGGTTCGGAGCCGGGCCGACCTCCGCTGGGCCATAGCTCGGTGTATCTCCGAGAATTGCGGGCCCTGTCGCGCTGGGCCTCGGCGAGACGCTGCAGACGGCGATCAGCGCAAGCGTGGCGGCAATGCGCCACTTCCGCGTTATCGATCTTGTAAGCCGCGCCGCGGTGTCTTTTCCCCTCGCAATCACCACGGCGCAATCTCGGCAAATGCACGGGCGGTGGTCCCCAAGCCGGTCGCCGGCCTCATCTGGCGGGAGGTTTGGTCGCCCGCTTCGAAGGCAGCTTTTCGAATTCCTCGCACCACGCCGCGAGCTTGGCGTGACGCCGCCGCGAGCCGTCGTCCGGGAAGCGAAAATCGAGAAAGCCCAACATGCAGGCGATCGCGATCAGGCGTAGTTTCATCGCAGGACCTTGCCAAACGACTGAATTACAGCGCCGGACGCGTCACCGGAACGGCATCATGATAATTTATGCCGATGCCGAGCGATGTGATCGACCTTCGCGACTTCTACCAGACCGCACTCGGCCAAGTCGCGCGCCGGATGATACGCCGCACGATCCGGGTTATTTGGCCCGACCTGCACGGGATGCGCTTGCTCGGGATCGGGTACGCCACCCCGTTTCTATCGGCGGTCTCGAACGACACCGAGCGCACCGTGGCGTTGATGCCGGCGACGCAAGGGGTGCTCGGCTGGTCGCCCGACGGCGGCAACGTCGTGGCGCTCGCCGAAGAGGGCGAATTGCCCTTTGCCGATTATTCGATCGACCGGGTGCTGCTGGTGCATGCGCTCGAGACCAGCGAGGCCGCCGGGCCGTTGCTGAAGGAAATCTGGCGCGTCTTGGCGGGCGGCGGACGGCTGTTGACTGTCGCCCCTAATCGGCGCGGCATCTGGGCGCGGCTCGACCGCACCCCGTTAGGTTCCGGACGGCCCTATACGATGTCGCAGCTCTCGCATCTGCTGCGCGAGGAATTGTTCACCCCGGTCGGCACCGACACAGCGCTCTTTGTTCCGCCGTCGCGCGACCGCATGGTGCTGCGCTCGGCGCCGGCGTGGGAGCGCCTCGGCAAGCGCTGGTTTCCGACCTTTGCCGGGGTCGTGCTGATCGAGGCGGCAAAGCAGATCTACGCGAAGCCCGCCGCCGCCCGCGCGCCCGGCCGCCGGCTCGTCTACGCTCCAGCGACCCACGGTCTGTCGCACCGCGAAGGCGGGCTCTAATTGCGCGCTTATCCGCGATCGCGGCCCGAGAGGACGAAGACGCTCTGCTCGGCCAACAAATTGGCGAGGCCGCCATGCGGAGCGAGTGCATAGGGCCGGCCGTGCCGGTCCAACGTGATGCTGCGCTCGACGGCGACGCCGAGCTCGTCACACAGCGCGACAAAGTCGCGGATCGTGCAGAGGTGGATATTCGGGGTCTCGTACCACGGGTTCGACAGCAGGTCGGACATCGGCATCCGGCCGTGCAGCAGCAGACGCAGGCGAATTCGCCAGAAGCCGAAATTCGGGAACGAGACGATGGCGCGCCGGCCGATGCGAACGAGCGCTTCGACGACCTGCCGCGGCTGCCGCGTCGCTTGCAGGGTCTGGCTCAGCACGACAACGTCGAACGCCGCCGCGGGATAGGCTTCGAGATCGCGGTCGGCGTCGCCCTGAATTACCGAAAGGCCGTGCCCGACGCAGGCGTTGACGCCAGATTGGGAGAGTTCGATGCCGCGGCCGTCGACCCGCTTGTTGCGCGCGAGATAGGCGAGGAGCGCGCCGTCGCCGCAGCCGATGTCGAGCACCCGCGCCCCGGGCTCGATCATGTCGGCGATCAGCCGCAGGTCGCGGCGCAGCTCGTCTGCGGAGGCCCCCGAGGCCGCCAGCGGCGCCTCGGCCCGTTCCAGGCTCAGGGCTCCCGACATGGCTATCGGACCAGGCCGCGATGCTCGGCGCAACCGGCGAGGAAACCGCGCAAGGTCTCAAAGAATTCGGGCTCGTGCAGCAGGAACGCGTCGTGCCCGTTTTCGGTCGCGATCTCGACAAAGCTGACATTGGCTGCGACCGCGTTCAGCGCGTGCACCAATTCGCGGCTTTCCGAAGTCGGGAACAGCCAGTCGCTAGTGAACGATATCACGCAAAATCGCGAGCCTGTGCCGGCAAAGGCCGCCGATAGCGACCCGTCATGCTCGGCCGCCAGATCGAAATAATCCATCGCGCGGGTGATGTAGAGATAGGAATTGGCGTCGAACCGATCGACAAAGGTGCTGCCCTGGTGACGCAGATAGCTCTCGACCTGGAAATCGGCGTCGAAACCATAGGTGACGGCGCGGCGGTCCTGCAGATTGCGGCCGAATTTGCGGTGCAGCGCCGCCTCCGACAGATAGGTGACGTGGGCCGCCATGCGGGCGACCGCGAGCCCTCGCGCCGGCTTGCGGCCGAGGCTCAGATAGCGCCCGCCGCACCAGTCGGGATCGGCCATGATCGCCTGCCGCCCGACCTCGTGAAAGGCGATATTCTGCGCCGAGTGGCGCGCGGAGGCGGCGATCGGCACCGCCGAGAACACGCGTTCCGGGTAGCTCGCAGCCCATTGCAGCACCTGCATGCCGCCCATCGAGCCGCCGATCACGCAAAACAGGCTGTCGATGCCGAGATGCTCGACGAGGCGCTTTTGCGCCCGCACCATGTCGTGCACGGTGATGACCGGGAATGAAAGCGCCCACGGCTCGCCGGTTGCCGGGTTGATGTCCTGCGGCCCGGTGGTTCCCATGCAGCCGCCGAGCACATTGGCGCAGATCAGGAAATAGCGCTCGGTGTCGAGCACGCCGCCCGCGCCGACCAGGGTCTCCCACCAGCCGGGCTTGCCGGTGATCGGATGGGGGTCGGCGGCGTATTGGTCGCCCGTTAGCGCATGACAGATCAGGATCGCGTTCGAGCGCTCGGGGTTGAGCCGGCCATAGGTCTGGTAGGCGATCGTGAACGGGCCGAAATCGACGCTGCAATCCAGCCTCAACGGCTCGCGCACCAAGAGCCGGTGGCCGGGCCAATCCTGATCCGAGCGCGAGCGCGGGCGAAATGCTGCTGTCGTCACCGATAGTCTCTGAACGCGGCCCGGTTGCGGCGCCGCTCGCGCCATTCGCGGCGGCAGGTTGACGCGTGCCGATTCGGGGGCGCTAGCTAGGGTGGAGAGGCGAGGCGTGTCAATGTTTTCTTTGATTTCACGCCGTCGCGCTTTTACTAGTACCGGCTCCCGGCAGCGAAAACAGAGCATGTCCGCCATCCCGCCAGACCTCGCAGAATTGCGCCGCCGCATCGATGCGATCGACGATCGTATGCACGATCTGTTGATCGAGCGCGCGGCGGTCGTGACGCGGGTTGCGGCGAGCAAAAAAAACGGCGATGCGGCATACTACCAGCCGGGGCGCGAGGCGCAGATTCTGCGCCGGCTTGCCGCTCGGCACCGCGGCGCCTTGCCCTTTGCGACGATCGCGCGCATCTGGCGCGAGCTGCTCGCGGCGACGGTGCGGCTCGAAACCCCGTTTGCGGTTGCCGTGTTCGCGCCCGCCGAGTCTCCGGCTTTATGGGATACCGCCCGCGACCATTACGGCAGCCTGGCGCCGATCACCGCCTGTCGTTCGACCGGCGAGGTGATCGACGCCGTCACTGAGAACCATGTGGCGGCCGGTATTCTGCCGATGCTGCGGGAGAGCGACCCCAATCCCTGGTGGCTCGATCTGGCGTCGCGCGGCGAAAACGCTCCGCGGGTGATCGCCCGCCTACCTTTCGGTGGCTCCGGCGAGCCCCGCTGCGGGGCCGCCGCTGCGCTCGTGATCGGCCGCTGCGCGCAGCAGGAGACCGGCGCCGACCGCACCTTTTTCCTGACCGAGACGACGGCCGACATCGGCCGGGCGCGATTGCGCGAATCGCTGTCGTCGGCGGGTCTTGCTTGGAGCTTTTGCGCCTCGCGGGAACATGCCGAGGGCCTCCTCAGCCTGTTCGAAGTCGATGATCTCGTGCCGATTTCGGACCCGCGCATCGCCCGTTTTCGCGCCCAGGTCGGCACCGCGCTGCGTCGGCTGGTGCCGTGGGGCGGTTATGCGGTGCCGTTGCCCGCGGCGCTTCTGTCCGGCCCAGCACAAGGCTGAACCGGAATGGCCCCGACAACCGGACCGACACCGCGCCCGGGTATTCTCGACATCGCCCCCTATGTCGGCGGCGAAGCGACGATCGCCGGGGTCGAGCGCCCTATCCGTCTCGCCTCCAACGAAAGCGCATTGGGGCCGAGCCCAAAGGCAATGGCCGCGTTTCGGGCGCTTGCCGGCGAGATCCACCGCTATCCCGAGGGCAATGCCGACGCGTTGCGCGAGGCGATCGGGCGCGCTCACCACCTCGACCCGGCGCGGATCGTCTGCGGCGCTGGGTCTGACGAGCTGATCGCACTGCTGCTGCGTTGCTATGCCGGCCCCGGCGACGAGGTGCTGTACAGCCGGCACGGCTTTCTGATGTACCCGATCGGCGCGTTGTCGGTCGGCGCGACACCGGTTGCGGCGCCCGAGCGCGCCTTGACCGCCGATGTCGACGCGCTGTTGGAACGCGTCACCGAGCGCACCCGGCTCGTCTTTGTCGCCAATCCGAATAACCCGACCGGCACCCATCTCGGCGCGCATGAGCTGGCGCGGCTGCATGCCGGGCTGCCGCCCTCAGTGGTGCTGGCTATCGACGCGGCCTATGCCGAGTTCGTCAACCGCAACGACTATGAAGCCGGCGCCGGGCTCGTCGACCGCGCCGAGAATGTCGTGATGCTGCGCACGTTTTCGAAAATTTACGCCCTCGCCGGGTTGCGGCTCGGCTGGGCCTATTGCCCGCCGGCGATCGCCGACGTGCTGAACCGGGTGCGCGGCCCGTTCAACGTCTCGACCCCGGCGATGGCAGCGGGGATCGCAGCGGTCGAGGACACGGTCTCCCTGGCGCGGGCGCGCGCCCATAACGACCGCTGGCTGCCGTGGTTTTCCGAACGGCTCGCGAAGCTCGGCCTGCCGTTGACGCCAAGCGTCGGCAATTTCGTGTTGCCGCGCTTTCGCGACGAGCCCGGACGCGATGCCGCGGCGGCCTTTGCCTTTTTGCAGGCGCGCGGCATTCTGACCCGCAAGATGGGCGGCTACGGATTGCCGCAACATCTTCGCATCACGATCGGCACCGGCAAGGAGATGGAGAAAGTGGCGGCGGTACTCGGCGACTTCATGGCCCGGCGATGAGCTCAGAGAGTGTTTTCTCATTTCCCGTCATTCCCGCGAAGGCGGGAACCCAGGGGCCGCAGACTTCCATCCTTGACGCCCTGGACCCCCGCTTTCGCGGGGGCGACGGGAGAGTGTATCAAGGCGCGCCGTGAGCGAGAAAATGTTCGACCGGGTGGCGCTGATCGGGATCGGGCTGATCGGCTCGTCCTTGGCGCGCGTGCTGCGCCGCGACAGTCCGGGCACCGAGATCGTCGCCTGCGCCCGGCGACCCGAAACCTTGGCCGCGGTCGAACGCCTCGACCTGGCCGACGAAACCACGCATGACCCGGCGAGAGCCGCCGACGGCGCCGATCTTGTCGTGATCGCGACCCCGCTCTCAGCCTATGCCGAGATCGGCCGCCAAATCGCACCGGCCCTCAACGAAGGCGCCATCGTGACCGATGTCGGCTCGGTCAAAGAGGTCGTCGTCCGCGAGCTTGCTCCGCACATTCCGCCGGGGGTTCATTTCGTCCCCGGCCATCCGGTTGCCGGAACCGAGCATTCCGGCCCGGAAGCGGGTTTTGCCGAGCTCTTTCGCGACCGCTGGTGCGTTCTGATCCCACTCCCACAAACCGCGTCGGAGGCGGTGACGAAAGTCGGCGCGATGTGGGAAGCGGCCGGTATGCGCGTTGTGACGATGACCGCCGCGCATCACGACCGGGTGCTGGCGATGACCTCGCATCTGCCGCATCTGATCGCCTACACGATCGTCGGCACCGCCACCAGCCTTGAGGAAAGCCTCAAATCCGAGGTCATCGCGTTCTCGGCCAGCGGCTTTCGCGACTTCACCCGCATCGCCGCCTCCGACCCGGTGATGTGGCGCGACATATTTCTGAACAACCGCGAGGCGGTGCTCGACGTATTGCAGCGCTTCAGTGAGGATTTGACCGCCTTGCAGCGCGCGATCCGCTGGGGGGAAGGCGACACCCTGGAGGAATTGTTCACCCGCACCCGCGCGATCCGCCGCTCGATCATCGAGGCGAAGCAGGCTTAGCCGGCACTGCCGCCAGTCAATCATGCCATTCCGGCGGATCCACTCGTCGACTCATCATTGTGATACCGGCAGAGGCCGTTATCCACGGCACAAGTGGGTCCCGGCCTTCGCCGGGAAGACGCGGTTGTGCTTGCTTGTCATGATTCGGACAGCCGTCCTGCTCGTCCTCACGTCGCCGGCCGGGTTGGCGGCGCCGGCGGTCGTCGTCGCTTCAAAAATCGACACCGAGGGGACACTCCTCGGCAGCATGATCATGCTGATGCTAAAAGATCACGGCGTCGCGGTTCGCGACCGGCTCCAGCTCGGTCCGACCAACATCGTCCGCGCCGCGATCCTCGCCGGTCAGATCGACGTCTACCCCGAATACACCGGCAACGGCGCTCTCTTCTTTCACATGGAAACCGACCCGGTGTGGAAGAGCTGGGCCCGGGGCTATGCTGAAATCGCCGAACTCGACCGCTCTAAAAATCATTTGATCTGGCTGGCCCCGGCGCCGGCGAACAACACTTGGGTCATCGCGGTGCGCCGGAACCTGGCCGAACGCGCTCACCTCAAAACGATGACCGATTTCGCTCGCTATGTTCACGCGGGCGGGCGTGTCTATCTCGCCGCCTCGGCCGAGTTTGTCGAAAGCCCGTCGGCATTGCCGGCATTTGAGGCGACCTATGGCTTTCACCTCGGCGACCGGCAGTTGTTGACTCTGTCGGGCGGCAACACCGCGGCGACGTTGCGCGCCGCGGCCGAAGGCATGTCGGGGGTGAACGCCGCGATGGCCTACGGCACCGACGGTGCCATCGCGGCACTCGGGCTTTTCGCGCTTGCCGACGACCGGGGGGCACAGATCGTCTACGCCCCGGCGCCGGTCGTTCGCGAGACGGTGCTGACCCAGTACCCGCAGATCCGCAGCCTGCTCGACCCAGTGTTCAAGACCCTGACGCTCGCGACCCTGCAGCAGCTCAACGCCAGAATCGCGGTCGAGGGCGAGGATGCCGGCACGGTCGCCGGCGCTTATCTGAAATCGCGGCATTTTCTGCCGTGACGGCGCAGGCCGAGCCGGCGACGGACCCCTCCCCCTTCGCCTTTCGGATCGGCATCGGCAATCCGGTCATGTTCGTGCTGGTGGTGGCGGCGGTGGTGGCCGCCGTGACGACGGGTTTTGTCTCGGTGGCGCCGAACCGGCTGGTCTCGGGCCGGCCGCTGATGCTGTGGGAGGCGGCGGGCGGGGTCTGGACCTTCTTGCTGATCGCGCCCGGTGCGCTGCTGCTCGCCACTGCGCTGACGCCGCCGCAAAGAACGCTGTCGGGGGCCGCGGGGACGGTTGCAACGGCGACATTGCTGTTGCTGCTGGCCGCACTCGGCCACGCGAGCGGCAACCTCGCTCGGGCTGCCGGACCGGCAGCGCGGGTCTCGGCCGGGACGGCGTTCTGGGTTATGGCCGGGTGCGCCGCACTTGCCGTCGTCGACAGTTTGCAGCGCCTCCACGCCGGGCCGGTGCTGAGGATAGCGGCGGTTGTCGCGGTCGGCGGCGGCGTCGCGGCGCTCGCCCTCGCCGGCGTCTTTGACGATCTGTCGATCGCTCACGAGTATGCGACCCGCCATGCGCTGTTTGCCGCCGCGCTGACGCGCCATGTCGCGCTTGTCGCCGGATCGGTCGGGCCGGCCGTCGCGATCGGGTTTCCGCTCGGCGCGCTGGCGGCAAAGCGGCAGCGCCTGCAAGGGCCGCTTTTCGCGGTTCTGAACCTGTTGCAGACCGTGCCGTCGATCGCACTCTTCGGACTGTTGATCGCTCCGTTGTCGGCGTTGGCGGCGGCGCTGCCCTGGCTCGCGGCGCTGGGTGTCGGCGGCATCGGCCCGGCGCCGGCGATCATCGCGCTCGTGCTCTACGCGTTGCTGCCGATCGTCCGCAACACCACGATCGGGCTCGCCGGGATCGACCCCGCCATTGTCGACGCTGCCGCCGGCATGGGACTGACGCAACGCCAGGTTTTCTGGCGCATCGAGCTGCCTTTGGCCTTGCCGGTCCTGCTCGCCGGGTTGCGCATCGTGATTGTGCAGACGATCGGGCTTGCCGTCGTCGCCGCACTGATCGGCGCCGGCGGGCTTGGGACCTTTGTCTTCGAAGGCCTCGGCCAGTATGCGATCGACCTCGTGCTGCTCGGCGCGCTGCCGGCAATTTTTATGGCGCTTGCCGCCGATTTCGTGCTGCAGATGGTCTCGGCGCTGCCGCTCAATCGGATCCCGGAATGATCGAGCTCGATCGCGTCACCAAAAGCTACGACGGCCGCACCGTTGTCGACGCGCTGTCGCTTGACATCCCGAGGGGCGCCTTTTGCGTGCTGCTCGGCTCCTCCGGCTGCGGCAAGTCGACGACGTTGCGGATGATCAACCGGCTGGTCATGGCCGATGCCGGGACGATCCGGATCGGCGGCGAGGACATCGTCACCCTGCCGCCCGAAAAGCTGCGCCGGCGGATCGGCTACGCGATCCAGTCGACCGGCCTGTTTCCGCATTGGACCGTCGCGGACAACATCGCCACCGTGCCGCGCCTGTTGAAATGGCCGGAGCCGCGCGTCGGCGCACGGGTCGACGAGCTGCTCGAACTGTTCCGGCTCGAACCCGCCGGCTATCGCCGGAAATATCCGCACCAATTGTCGGGCGGCGAGCAGCAGCGCGTCGGCGTCGCCCGCGCGCTTGCCGCCGATCCCGAGCTGCTGCTGATGGACGAGCCCTTTGCCGCGGTCGACCCGATCACCCGCGACGCGCTGCAGGCCGAGCTGGCGCGCATTCATCGAGCGACGCAAAAGACGATCGTCTTTGTCACGCACGACATCGAGGAGGCGCTGCGGCTCGCGACCTCGATCGCGATCATGGACCGGGGACGGATCGTCCAATACGCCGCACCGCTCGACCTCCTCGAGCACCCGGCGAACGACTTTGTCCGCGATTTTGTCGGCCGTCAGGGTCTCGGGTTGAAGCTGCTGTCGGTGCGCCGGGTCGCCGACCGGCTGCGTCCCGGCGAGAATGCCGCGGGCGAGCCGTTGCCGCAGGACCTCAGCCTGCGCGACGCGCTGTCGGCCATGGCCGCGCGGCATACCGACCGACTGCCGGTCGCCGACGCGGCAGGCCGGCCGGTCGGGGCCGTCACCCTCGCCGACCTGGTGCGCTGAACCGGGATGCGCCGCGCGGTTTGGCTCTCGAGCCCGCTGTTGTGGACCGGGCTGTTGTTTACGGTACTGCTACTGCGAATGGAATGGCTGCGGCCGGTTTTTCGCTGGGCCTTTCCGCACACCACCCCCGTCCTATATGACCTCTCCAGCTTCTCCGAGCTGTTTCTGGCGCATCTCGCCCTGGTTGCGGCGGCGAGCATCGCGGCCTCGGTCGTCGGCGTCGTGCTCGCGATCCTCGTTACCCGGCCGGCAGGACGCGAGTTCCGCACGATGGTCGACACCCTGGCTGCGATCGGCCAGACCTTTCCGCCGGTGGCCGTGCTCGCGATCACCGTGCCGTTGATCGGCTTTGGCGCGCGGCCGACCGTGATCGCCCTCTTTGTCTACAGCCTGCTGCCGATCATCGAAAATGCCGTCGCCGGCCTCGAAGGGGTGCCGCAGAGTGTGCGCGAGGCAGCGGACGGCATGGGCCTCTCGCCCGGCCAGCGGTTGCTCTCGGTCGAATTGCCGCTCGCCGCACCGGTCATTCTCGCCGGGATCCGGGTCGCGGTGACGATCGCGATCGGCACCGCGACGATCGGCTCGACCGTCGGCGCGCTGACGCTGGGGACACCGATCTTTGACGGCCTCGTCGCCGACAACCTGCCGTTTGTCATCGAGGGTGCGGTTCTAGTCGCGCTGTTCGCGATCCTGACCGACATGCTGTTCGCGCGCCTTGACCGCCGGCTGCGCCGCCCCGGCTCGTGATTTAGCCAAGCAGGCTATCTGTTCCCCAGTGCTGCCGTTCGCGCCGCGAGCGCGGTCATGATCAGCGACAGCCCGAGAAAGACCATGTTGATGCCGACCAGAAGGCCGATCGCCCAGTCGGCCGAGCTCGGCCAGCCGTCCCAGATCAGAAACGCGAGCAGCAAGTCGACGAGCCCGCTGAACAGTATCCAGCCCCAGCTCGGCAGATGCCGGCGATGCTCGACCGCCAACAGAATCGCCGAGATTCCCTGAAGGACAAAGAACACGATCAGCGCGAGCGTCAGGGTCAGGACGCCGGAGATCGGCCGCAGCAGCAGGACGAGACCGAGAATGATCGCGAGCAGTGCGGTCGCCAGCGCCCAGCCGAACCCCGGCATGTTGCGATGCTGCACCACCGAAATCGTGCGGAAAATCCCGCCGACAAAGAACAGCCAGCCGATGAATATCGTGATCGCCAGGCTGGCGACCTCCGGCACGGCGATCGCCAGCAGGCCGAGGATCATCATGACGATGCCCTCGGCCAGAAACAGCTTCCAATGGGCATGGATTGCCGCGGCGAGCCGGCTGCGGACATCATCGAGATCGGGGAGGGTGTGCTCGCTCATCTCTGTTTTGCCCGTTCGATGTTGAGGAACAGCCTCGGCGCCATCGTAGCTGATCGGCGGACCCGAGCACCATCGCGGCGCGCGAGCGGCTTTCGCGTTACCCTTGACTCTCGGCGGCCTCGATCGCCGCGCGCGACAGGACGTCGATCTTCTGCCAGTCGAAACCGGGCCTGTCGCCGGCCGCTTTGCTGCGAATGACGGCAAAGACGACAAACCCGCCGTGATGCCGGGGCGTGACAAAATACTCGGTCACGCGGTCTTCATTCGCCTCGCTGCAGGACAAGACGGCGCTGAACACCACCCGGCTGCCGACATCGGTGCGAAACCGCGCGGCCGAAAAATCGCCCTTGCACAGCTGGGGGTCGACCGCGATCAGATCCGAGGCGATTCGGATGCCAGTGACATCGCGGCCGGGCTGGATGATCTTGACCGCGCCGGCCCCGCCTTCGGCGCGCCACACCGCATTGAAATCGGCGAGCGCCGCGGGCTTGTCCTCGACCACCAGCCGCGCGTCGGGCAGTCTCGCCTTGGCGACAAAATCTGTCGCGAGCCTAACCTCCTCGATCGCGGTTGGCGACAGCGCGCCCGGCGGCAATTGCGAAGTGGCGACGGCGGACGACGGCCCAGCCGGCGAGGCGGCGGGCGGCAGGGCAGGGGCTGAAGTAAAGGCCAGCGGCGGCGGTGTCGCCGAGCCCGGCAGCCCGCTCGGCGCCGCCGTGTCCTGCGGTTCTGCGGCTGACGACCACGCCGGCGTTGTCGCGACCAGGCCGGTTGCGCGCTCGCCGGCTTGCTCCGCACCGGGCGCCGCTCGGGACGCCGTTGTCGCGGCGGTTTGCGTCGCCGGTGGGGGCGGCAATCCCGCCATTGCCGATGCGGGCGAGGACGATGCCGCAGCCACTGTGCGGACCGAGGAAGTTCCTGCTGTCGGGCGGGCCGGTGCCGTGGGGTCGTGTGACCTGGCCCCTGAAGGCGGTTGTGCGGCGGCCTGCTGCGGCGCGGTCGGCGCTGTCGATCGGACGGCCGGGGTCGGTGCAGCGGGTATCGCGGGTTGCACGGCAGCCGTGGGGACCGGCGCCACTGCCGCCCGCGCTATTTCGGCCGGCGCCGTTTCCGAGGATGCCGCGAGTGATGCCGACGATGGGGGCGGCGCCGCGTCGGCACCGGCGGCTGCGGTTGCCGCCCCGGCGTCGGGTGTGGCGGCTGGCAATGGCGCTGTCGGCGGCATCTGCGCGGCGAGCGCCAGCGAAGTGCGCACGCAATTCGCCAACTCGTCCATCACCGCCGGCGTGCCGTCGAGCTTGAACGAATATGTTTGTCCCTCGGCATCCAGGGCCAGTTTTGAGCTGCGACGAAAGGCGGCGAGGAGCTTTGAGCTGTCGGGCAACGAAACGAGCAGCAACTGTCCGTTCGGGATGCTCGCCCGCCCGTCAAAGGGGGGCCCGTCGTCGAGGGCGAGCTTTATCGCCGCCCGGGCGGTTGGCGTCAGCTGCCATTTGGAGTTGATCAGCCCCAGCCACCATCGGTACCCACCTGTTACCAGCACAAACAAGTTTATTCCGCTGTCATAGGCCACGCCCGCCGAACAATGGGTAAAGGCGCCGCTGCGCTCGTCGACATAGGCCCCGCCCGACCAGAAGCCGTGTTTGAACGGGCGCAGCGGACCGCTGGCGCCGGCCGTCGCGCACCACAACACCGAACCCGCGGCGACCACCGCGGCCAAGCGGGTAAATGACATCCGGTTCCCCTCTGCCTATCACGAAAGTATCACACTTTCGGGCGGCATTGGAGGCGCTGCATCGCCTTACCCGTCGCGGGTAAGGCCGGGGGAATGTTCACGTGATCGGCTTGTTTACGACCTAGGAGGGCGCCGTCTGGCGCCCGCTCGCCATGGAGGAGGCATCGGTTGAAACACGCACTCCTGATAGCCGGTGTGACTGCGCTTGCGTTCAGCGTGCCGGCCGTTGCCCAGACGTCGGTCCCGCTCGACCCCGCCGGGTCCTCGGCAGCAAAGCCGACGGTGCTGGCGCAGGCATTGCCGCCGGCGCCGCCCCCGGCCGTGGTTACGACCCCGGCGCCGGGAACCACGGTCATCATCGCTCCCAACGCGCCGCCGGCGCCCGAAGCCGAGACCCCGCCGCCGCCGCCGTCACCGACCTATGTCTGGGACCCCGGACACTGGACTTGGAACGGCACTCAGTTCAGCTGGGAGGCCGGCCAATATATCGAGAAGCCGCAGGCCTTGGCCTCGTTTGTGCCCGGCCATTGGGAGCAGAACCCCGGCGGGTGGGCTTGGGTCCCGAGCCAATGGAATTACCCGGGCGTCGGCAGCAGCACGCCGCCGCGTATGTGAGCCGAACCACCATCGGACTCGCGCGGTGATTGCATGTCCGCGCGGGGCGCCGGCGCTAGCGCAAGCCGAGGGCGCGGAACTCGCTGCGCAGCGAGCTGTACGCTAGACAACCATAAACGCAGGCAATCACGGCGACCGCGAGGGTGGTTCCGAGGGCGAGCGATTTCATCCTGTTCTCCGGTCCGGCTCGAGTGTTGATCAAACGGCCGGCCTGCTGCGGATTTCGTCCGGCACCCTGCGCGACAGGAACTGCCCGTCCTTAAGGTCGCCGACAAAGGTGCGGCCATCAACGACGACCTTGCCGCGCAGGACCGTGGTAGACGGCCACGCAGCGAGATCGCGACCCTCCCACGGACTGTAATCGGCTTCGTGCATCTCGGCGGTGCGCACGATGTGGCGCCGGCGCGCGTCGAGGACGACGATGTCGGCATCGGAGCCGACCGCGAGCGCGCCCTTCTTTGGATAAAGCCCCATGATCTTGGCGGCGTTGGCCGACACCAGGCCGACAAAATCAACGAGGCTGCGGCCGCGCTTTTCGACGGTTTCGGTGTAGATCAACGACAGGCGCGGCTCGACCCCGGCATTGCCGCCGGTCGTGTCGTCGATCTGGCGCCCCTGCAGTTTGATGCGCAGCGGGCAGCAGATCTCATCGGTGGCGACGGTCTGGATCGCGCCGTGGTCGGTTGCGTCCCACAAAGCCTGCTGGTCCGCCGGAAATTTCAGCGACGGGTAGGTGTGATAGATCTGGCCGTTCGGACGCCGGTAGTCTTCCGAGTTGTACATCAGGTACTGGTGCAGGGTTTCGCCGTAGATCGGCACGCCGTCGGCGCGCGCCGCCGCGATCGCCTTGACCCCGGTCGCCGCCGAGGTGTGCATCATGTACAGCGCCGCACCCTCGACATTGGCCGCAAGCCGGATCACCCGGTTGAACGCCAGGTCCTCGCTGAGGGTGTTGTGGACCTCGGCCATGTTTTCAAAGGCGACACGCTCCTTGCGGAACAGCTTTTCGTACATATGCATGACGAGGTCGTTGTCTTCGGCATGGATCGCGGCGATGCCGCCGGCCTTGGCGAGGACCTTAAGCACCTCCCAAATGTCGCCGAAATCGACCATGCGGCCCTTCCGGCTGGGCGTGATGTCCGTCGTGAAGATCTTGACGCTGGGATGGCCGGCCTGCACCGCCTCAGCCAATTGCGGCAGGAGCTCGGGCGGCAATCTGCCCTGCACCATCGTGTGGAAGGCGTAGTCGCAGTGGCAGTCGCCGGCCCATTCCTTTTGCCGCCGCTCGATCGCCTGCTGCACGTTGTCGCCGTCGCCGACCAGCGCAAAGTCGATGATCATCGTCGTGCCGCCGTGCAACGCCGCCTCGCTGACGCGCGCCGGCCCCTCGGTCATCTGATGCTGAGTGGTGCCGGGCACGACGATCGGCCAGCGGCAATGGACATGCGGGTCGATCCCGCCGGGGATCACAATCTGCCCCGCCGCATCGACGGTTCGGCCGGCGCCGATGGCGGCGAGACTGCCCGGCGCACCGATCGCAGCGATCTTGCCGCCCGCGACACCGACATCCGCCGGTTCCGCCCCGGTCGGCAGCACCGCCAGCCCTTTGGCGACGATCATGTCAAACATCCGGACCTCCGAGCACCACTTCAGGAAAGCCGCCTTCTTGTTCGCCTCACCGGCGAAGGCCGGTGCCCACTGCTGAGGTGGGTCCCGGCCTTCGCCGGGAAAGCAAAGCAGAAGCGCAATGCTTGCACTACGATGCTGTTGGACTGTGAGTGCACTTCAACCGCGTTAGGCGACGCGGTAGTTGTCGATCGTGGCCTTGGCGAATTTGAGGCCGAGGCCGGGGGCGGTCGGCATCTGCAATTCGCCGTTCTGCTGCTGCGGAACTTCCTCAAAGAGCGGCATCAGCCACGGCATGTATTCGACCGTCAGCCCGTTCGGGATCGCCCCGATCAGGTGGACGTGGACCTCGGGGATCAGATGGCTGACGACCGGCAGGTTGAACGCCTCGGCCATGCCGGCGACCTTGATCCACTGGGTGATGCCGCCGACCCGCACCAGGTCGATCATCACGACGTCCACTGAACGGGCTTCGACCATGTGGCGGAACGGTGCGATGCCCCAGACATATTCGCCGCCTGCGACCGGGGTCGACAACGCCGCGGTGACCCGCGCGAGACCGGCAAAATCGTCGGCGGTCGTCACGTCTTCGAGCCAGAACAACCCGACCCCGGCATCCTCGACGCGGCGGCCGATGTCGACCGCCTGCTCCGGGCGCCAGCGCTGGTTGATGTCGCACATCAGCTTGATGTCGGGGCCGATCGCCTCGCGCACCCGGCACATGCGCTCGACCTCCTTTGCGGGCGTCGTTTCGCCGGGGAGCGCCAGCTGCGTCTTCATCTCGCGCCAGCCGCGGTCCTTCAATGTCGCCGCCGCCTGAACCACGCGGTCGAGCGAAAGCCCGCGCATCAGCGCGCCGCTGGCATAAGTCGGGACCCGGTCGCGCGCCCCGCCGAGCAGTTTCCACAAGGGCAGGTTCATCGACTTGGCGCGCAAATCCCACAGCGCCGTGTCGATCGCCGAGATCGCGAGGTTGAAGATGCCGCCCGGCCCGGACGAGCCGGCGGCTGCGCGCAATTTGGCGGTCACCGCCTCGACCCGCACCGGATCCTCGCCGATTGCGAGCGCGCCCAATTCCTCGACCGCGCGCTTCAGGCTGCCGGTCAGGGCGCCACCGAAGTAGGTCGCCCCGACGCCGACCGCGCCGTCGTCGGTTTCGACTTCCAGGGTGACGATCGGCCGGGTCCCGTTCGGGTTTTCAGCGGCGCCGGCGAGCGGCTCATCGGCCGGGAGTGCAACGATATTGGCGCGGATGCCGGTGACTTTCATCGGGCGACCCTTCCAAAATCAGTTCTTGTAGCTCGGATCGAGCCGATCGAGCATCCGTAGCAGGGCCGGCCATTCGCGCTGACCCTGGAGGCGCGGCATGTTGCCGGAAAACTGCGCCGCTTGGCGCTCGCAAGTGTCGGCCGACGGGACCACCATTTTGGCGCCGGCCGCGACGGCGGCCTGGATCTTCAGCTGCGCTTCGGCCGAGCGCTCGAAATGGTAGGTCAGCGAAAACGCCTCGGCGACATTGCGGCCGGTGGCCAACAGGCCGTGGTTGCGCAACACCAGCACCGGATGCTGGCCGATGTCGTATTGCAGCCGCTCGCGCTCGTCGATGTCGAGGGAGACGCCCTCGTAATCGTGATAACCGAGCCGGTTGTAGAAACGCATCGCCCATTGCGAGAGCGGCAGCAGCCCCTCTTCCAGCGCGCCGACCGCGATATCGGCCTCGGTATGGGTGTGGATCACGCACTCGACATCCGGCCGGCCGAGGTAGATCGCGCCGTGAATGACGACCCCGGCGTTGATCGGCTCATATTCGGATGGCTCGATCAGCGTGCCGTCCATGTCGACCTTCAACAGGTTCGAAGCAGTGATCTCATCGAACATCAACCCGGAGGGGTTGATCAGCATCTGGTCGGTGGTGCCCGGCACCCGTGCCGAATTGTGCGTCAGCACCAGGTCGTCCCAGCCGAAATGCGCGACCAGCCGGTAGCACGCGGCGAGATCGACCCGCACCCGCCACTCCTCGGCGCTGACATGCGCCGGCCGGTGCGAGGCGTAGGCTTCAAGCGTGTCCATATTGTTGTTCTCCTTTGTCGTTAGGCCGTCATTCCCGCGAAAGCGGGAACCCAGGGGCTGCGGGGTTCCTGCGACCGCTCTGGACCCCCGCCTCCGCGGGGGCGACGAGGGAAGGAAGTAGGACGGGTTGAGGATATACCGAAACCATCACCCCACGTTCGTGCGAAAAATGATGGGCTTCGCCGCGTTCAGCCCATCCTACGGGCTTCGAGCTGTATGAAACCTGAGACCGTTCTTGGTGAGACACCCATTCGCCTTCCTATGGGTATTTCTTGTGCATAAAGTCCAAATAAACCTGTGCCGTCGTGACATGCTGACGTTCCCTTGCGCTGGATTGCCTGCGAAGAATATCTATTAATAGTTCGGACGGCCCATGCTTAACACGCCTAAAAAAGCTCGTATCCAGCTCCCAGGCGTCATTTCGAAGGCGCTCTAGCCGGTCAAAATCTGACCGTACCGCAGAATGGCAAGCAATAAGTCCTTCCGATTTAGCTGCGGTGGCTCCTGGCCCCAGATTATGAGTAGCGGCTACTTCTGATTCCACAACTCCGCGAGCCTTCGCTGCATCCCAGTTTTCCTTATCGCTACGGCGAGCGAGACCACGTAACCATTCCTCACGCTTTCTCTCGCCTGCTTGCCTAGTCTCGTCCAGAGGGGCCTTACTGATGTGTGCGGGGTTCACGTAGCCGATCAGGCGGCCCTGCCTGTCATAAATTTCCATGCCTAGACAGATCCAGCGCATTGGGCCGGCCGGCCACCGCCGGAAGGGGGCGGATTTACCGCGTCGGCGGCAAACTTAAGGGCTGCCTTTACGTCGGCGTTGGTCAATTGCGGCCAAGCATCGATGATCTGTGCCGGCGTGTCGCCCTCGGCGATTCTGCCGACGATTACGCTCACCGGCACGCAGGTGCCTTTGATGCACGGTTCGCCGCGATGTAAAGCGTGGGATCCATGAGGATTCTCTCGCGCCAGTTCATAGAAAACAGCCTCAAATCGGCCTGAACATCGGCACCGGCGGGCCGCCTTCGCTGGGCTTGAAGACAAGGCGGACGGCTTGCCCGATGCGGATCTGGTCGAGGTCGCAATCGACGATGTTGGTCATCATGGTCGGCCCCTCGGCCAAGGTCACATAGGCGATGGCGTAGGGGACCGGGGTGCGGCGCATCACGCTGTAGGTGTAGACCGTGCCGTTACCCGAGGCCTGCTGCAATGCGGTCTTGTCGCTAAAGCAGAACGGGCAGTGCGCGCGGGGATAATAATATGTCCGGCCGCAGGCGTTGCACTTGCCGATCATCAGCCGGCCTTCGGCGGCGGCGTCCCAAAACGCCTTGGTTTCGAGATTGGGCGCCGGCGCCTGGATTTTGCGTTCCTGGCTCTGCATGCCCGTCACTCCCGTTCCATGATCACGGTCGCGGCCCCGTGGCGGGTGCCGAGCGAGCCGCCGGTACCGTGCGCCAATGCCACATCGCAGTTCGGCACCTGCACCTTGGGGTGCGCCTCGCCGCGCAATTGCCGGACCGCCTCGAGCACCTTGGTGAGGCCGCCGCGGTTCGACGGATGGTTGTTGCACAACCCGCCGCCATCGGTGTTGAACGGCAGCTTGCCGGTGCCCGCGATCAGATTGCCGTCGGACACAAACCGGCCGCCCTGGCCCTTTTCGCAGAACCCTAAATCCTCGATCTGCATCACGACGGTGATCGTAAAGCTGTCGTAGATCGAGGCGTATTTGATGTCGGCGGGCTTGACCCCGGCCTCGGCAAAGGCCGCCGGCCCCGACCATACCGCCCCCGAATAGGTCAGGTCGATGTCGCCGCCCATCTGGTGCTTGGGGGCCTCGCCGGCGCCGATGAGCTTGACCAAAGGCCGCTTTAGGTTCCGCGCGACCTCGGGCTTGGCAACGATGATGGCGCCGCCGCCGTCGCTGATGACACAGCAATCGAGCCGGTGCAGGGGGTCGGCGATCATCGGCGAGTTGACCACGTCCTCGACCGTGACGACGTCGCGCAGCATCGCGTGAGGGTTATATTGCGCGTGGTGCGACGCCGCGACCTTGACCCAGGCGAGCTGCTCGCTCGTCGTGCCGTATTGGTGCATGTGCCGCATCGCGCACATCGCATACATGTTGGCGGTGGCCGGGGCGTAGGGGTTCTCGAACGCGGTCTCGGCCGACTGCACCGCCGCACTGCGCGGTGCGGTGCCGGTCGCGACCCCCTCGGTGCGCGGCCGACCGGCGAGCGTGATCAGCGCGACCGAGCATTTGCCCGCTGCGATCGCCTCGGCCGCGTGCCCGACCTGAAGCAGATAGGAGGAGCCGCCGGTGTCGGTCGAATCCCAATGGCGCAATTTAAGCCCGAGATAGTCGATCATCGACAAGGCGCCAAGACCCGGTGTGTCGCCGGAAGCGCAGAAATAGCCGTCGATGTCGTTCTTGGTCAGCCCGGCATCGGCGAGCGCGCCCTGGGCGCATTCGGCATGCAGCTGAAACAGCGACTTGTCGTCGGCCTTGCGCGTCGGGTGCTCAAAAATCCCGACGATATTGGCCTTGCCTTTGATGCTCATCGCCGGCTGGTCCTCCCCTTCGAGGTGAATTGATTACCCTCGGATGGGATACCGTTCAGCCGCCGCGGTCAATCCCCGGATCGCGCGATCCCGCGACCCGCTTTGGGTTATCTTTTTCGCCGTCAGTTGGTGAGGCGGGTGGGACGCGGCGTAACCCGTTCCCGTTACGGCGGCGCGCGGGCTGCACCCGCCCTACGAGATTTGCCCGCCGACTAGCTGGAGTTCGTAGGGCGGGTGAAGCGCAGCGCAACCCGCCGTTCCCGTTGCGGCGGCCCGGCGGGTCGCACCCGCCCTACCTTTTGCGAAAGAGCTCCAGGAGTAGGATGCGGTCAGGCGCAGGCGATCACCTCGTCGCCGTCCCAGATGCCGAGCACCACGCGCGCGTCGCCGTATTCGGCGACCAGGTAGGGGTCGAGCCTGATCTGCTCCTGGAACAGCTCGCCGACGACAAAACCGACCCCGGGCAGCCGGCGTTGCAAGATCTCTGCAGACTCGCGAATCATCGGCGGCACCTCACGCAAATCCCCGCTCGCCCGCTCGCGCCATTGCGCGGGTCCCTTGATCGGAAAGAACAGCACCGAGGAGGCCAACGCGAACATCGTAAGACCGGCGGCAAACCCCCACGGGACTTCGTGGGCAGAGAGCATGACGACAAACAGACCGACGCTCGCGAGCAGCACCGCCACCTGTGCCAGCGCGATCGCCTGCTGGTGCCGGAACGCCCAGCCGGGGGGATGGCGCCGGATCTGCTCGGCCTTGTGCCGCTCCAGAAGACCCGGCTCGAGTGGTTCGAACCCGCTCGCGGACATCGCCGATTCCAATACGTCTTGCGCCGAGAAGGCGAGAGTTGCACCGTCGAATGGCATCGCAGCACCTGCAAATCCGGTTGTGGCCTATGAACAACGCCGCCGGCCGCAAACCGTGCCATATAGCTGCGCTCACCGTTGTGCCCATCGTACCCTGGCGTCAGCGCAATGCGTTGTGGATCAGATATTCGGCGAAATCCGCGGGCTTCAGCTTGAATTCGGCGGGGCCGCCGTCGCCGGCGAGCGCCCGCGTGACCAGCAGGTGATTTTCGATCCGCGGCGCGGTCAGCCGGACGATACCCGCCGCACCCTTAAGCTTGGGATAGAGATTGGGGTCGATCATCTTTTCGATGCCGGCGAGCCGCGCCAGCGCCTGTTCTTCGGTCAAATCCTCGACTGCGCGCTTGCGGACGATCGTCCAGTCGGTTTCGCCGGCCCAACCCTCTGCGGCAATTGCCTTGGGGTCGCCCTCGCTCACGCCGACTTTGTAGACATGTCTGCCAAGACCGACGTCGGACCCCCAGCGGGCGAGCCTGGCGCTGCGCGCGACATAGAGAAATCCCATCGCGTCCCTCCCGTTTGACCGCAGGAATAGCGACGATCGTACATCCGTTAAAGTCGCGATTTTGTCGCGAATCGACTGACCGAGGATTCTTGCATGCCGTTTCTGATCGGGGCCGCCACGGTCGCTACCACATTGTTGAGCATGGCATTCGGCCAGATCGAGACCGGTTTCGCGGCCGGTGGGGTGCTGCTCGCCGCCGCGGTCTTAATGACCCTGCGCGAGGAATAATCGTCGCGGTCGGGTGCGCCCGTTCGTCGCAGGCGGGCAAGATACAGCCGTTCGAATATCGCCCGCGCCAATCTGCCGCTATTTCGGCGCGTTTACGAAGTGACACAAACGAACACATTTCGTTAAACTCCCTGCTAAAGCCTAAGCCAAGGCGAGGTTGGGGGGTCTTGGAGGATGCGGCGTTTAATTTTCGCCGGCGCGTGGGCGCTGGCCGTGGTGCTGACTGCGCTTGCAAGTATTCCGGCGATGGCGCTTGGGCTTGACCCGGCTTTTCGTCAAAGTCTGCTCGGGCCGCAGAAGGCGATGGGGGTCATCGTCTGGAACCATGGCCGCTCGATCGACACGGAAGACTACAAGTCGCCGACCCCGCCTTATCTGCGGGTGCTGCGCGATTCCGGCTGGGACGTGCTCCGGTTTGACCGCCTGCGCGACGGCGACACGCTGAGCCGGAGCTCGCGGCGGCTCGTCCGCCTCGTGGCAGAGCTGAAGCAGAGGGGCTATCACCGCGTGGTGCTCGCCGGCCAGTCGTTCGGCGCCTTCCTAGCGTTGATGGCGGCGGATGATTCCGACGCCGTCGACGGCGTTATCGCGACCGCGCCGGCCGCGTTCGGCGACTTTGAGGAGTACTACGACACTTGGCGGCTCAACGCGACGCGGCTTTATCCGTTGCTCGACCATCTCAAGAGCGCGCGGGTCATGCTGTTCTTTTTTCACGGCGACGACTTTGACCCGGGCGGCCGCGGAACCGCATCGCGCTCGATCCTGGCGCAGCACGGGGTCGGTTTTGCGGTTGTCGACCAGCCGGCTTATCTGACCGGCCATTGGATCTCGTCGAGCGGGGCTTTTATGCGCCGTTTCGGCGACTGCATCCGCGAGTTTGCCGACGACGACGCGCTGCGCGGAGAGCTCGTCTGCAAGCCGGTATGGGGCGAGTCGCCGAGCGCGGAGCTGCGCCTGCCGCGTGAACTGGTCCACCCGCGGGCGGCGGCGCCCAGGCTGACGGCGCTGGTCGGAGCCTCGGCCCATGCCCCGCTGGCCACTCCGGCCATCGACGGCGGCCTGTCCACGCACGAGACTTGGTATGGGTTTTACCCGAACGGGCGCGAGGTGCTGGTTACGATCGAAGCCGTGGCCGGACGCGACTTGACCGCGATTTATGCGATCGGGCCGGGGATCGACAAGAATGAACCGGCCGAATGGAGCCGCAGAACCGGCCGAATCGACGGCAACGAGCTGGTTTTCGCCCACAAGGGCGAAAGCACGCTTCGCTTCGACGCGCGCGAAGACGGCGGGCTCAGCGCGACGTGGGTTTCACCCGACGGGGAGACCAAGATGAAGGCGGGGCTGCGGCGGATCGACCCGTCATCCTTTGTGGTGCGGGCTGCGGCCCGCTGACGGCCGGCCCGGTAACCCTCAGCCCCAGTAGCGGCCGCTGCCGCCGATCGCGACGACGATCAGCCCGAGCACGAGATTGATCGTCACGATCGTCCTGATCTGCCCGAGCAGGCGCCCGCCTTCGGCCCAGTCCTGGCGCGCCACGGCCGCATGGAAGCGGCGCCAGGGTGCAAAGTAAAGGTGCAGGAACAGCAGCATCATCAGGATGCCCAGCCCCATCATCAGCTGGATGTAAAGGCCGCTTCCGCGAAAGCCGCCATAGACCCCGGCTACCAGCCCGAAGCCGCTGGCGAGCAGCAGCACGATCGCGGCAAAGACCCAGGCGAAAAACCGGCCCAGCACGCGCGACCACAGCGTCAGCCGCGCCGCCGGCTCAAGTCCGGCGGCAGCCGGCCGCAGCACCTGATGCGCAAAGAACATGCCGCCGACCCAGACGACGGCGGCGAGAACGTGGACGATCAGCGCCGGGACTGCGAGCGCTGCCGTGGACGCCATCGCGCTCAGCCGCCATAAGCCGGGGCTTTGCGGGCGTACCCGCCAAACGCGTCGAGCAGCCGGCCGCGCCAGGCGGCGACCGGGTCGTCGGCGGCGAGCAGCTCGAAATCGCTGATCGCGCGCGCCCATTGGAAGGCGCCAAAGACGACGTAATCGGCGTAAGCCGGCGCGTCGCCGCCAAGAAATTGCTGCCGTTCGACGGTGCGGCGCAGCGGCGCTAGGCTGTCACGGAAGGCGGGCAGCCGCGCCTCGCGGTCCTCGACAACGTCTTCGAGCGTGGTCCCAAAGCGCTCCTCGCGCGACTGGCGGAAGTAGGGCTGGTCCTGCGGTGCGGAATGACGGTGGATGTCGAGCACCACAAACCCGACCAGCCCCGGCTGCAGCACCGTCTCGGTCCAATTCTGCACAAAACGGGTCAATGCCCGACCGGTTTCGCCGCCGAACAGCGACGGCCGATCGCGATAACGGGTTTCGAGATAGTCGGCGATCGCTGTCGAATCGTGCACCACTTGGCCGCCGTCGACGATGACCGGGACGCGTCCCTGATTGGGTTGCGGCAGCTTGTCCTTCTCGGTGAACCGCCACGGGACGGTTTCGACCTCGATCCCCTTATGCGCGAGCGCCATCTTGGTGCGCCAGCAGAATGGGCTGAACCGCCGGTCCGCTTCGGCGCCGGCGAGATCGTAGAGGGTGACGGCCATGGCGTTCTCCGCATGTTTGGGGCGCGAAGCGTCACTATGGCCGGCTCTCGCCGCGAGGCAAAGACCCCCAGCTTGTCTCCACATCCCTGTGGTTCGAAAGCAGAGATCTCGCTTGACCTTGCCGCGCTGCCTTCCGTGCTATAAGCGGCGCACCCATCGGGGAGGCCTGCCTTGGCTACCGTCTTTGTTCTGAACGGCCCCAACTTGAACCTCTTGGGAGTGCGCGATCCTGCGGTTTACGGCCGTGACACGTTGGCCGACATCGAGGCGCGGTGCCTGGCGCGGGCGGCGGCTCTCGACCTGCAAATCGACTTTCGCCAGACGAACCATGAGGGCCAGCTGGTCGACTGGATTCAGGAGGCGCGCGAGTTGGCGGACGCGATCGTGCTCAACGCCGGTGCTCTGACCCACACCTCGGTCGCGGTGCTCGACGCGCTGTCCGCCGCCGGGCTGCCGGTCATCGAGGTCCATCTCTCCAATATTTTCCGCCGCGAGCGGTTCCGGCATCGCTCCTATGTCAGCCTCGCGGCGACCGGAGTGATTTGCGGTTTGGGCGCTCAAGGATACGAACTGGCGCTCGAGGCCGTCGCCGATCTGATCGAGGATGCACCCGGCGGGCAGGTTCAGTGAGGTTCGGCGGACGCCGCTCGTCGCTGCTGTCGCCCGACCCCGACCTGATCCGCACGCTCGCGGAAATGCTCGCGGCAAACGGTCTGACCGAGATCGAGTACGCGGTCGGCGACCACCTGATCCGAGTTTCGCGCAGCGTGCCGGCAGCAGCTGCGGCACCGGTTGCGCCGACAGCTCCCTCGCTTGCCGGTTCGGCACCTGGCGCCGCCCCGGCGATCGTCCCCCCCGGCGCGGTGACGGCGCCGATCGTCGGCACCGCCTATCTGGCGCCGCAGCCCGGGGCGCCGGCTTTTGTCCGCCTCGGCGAAACCGTCGCGGCAGGGCAGCCGTTGCTGATCATCGAGGCGATGAAAGTCATGAACGAGATCCGCGCACCCCGCGCCGGCCGGGTCGCCCAAATCCTGATCGAGGACGCCCAGCCGGTCGAATACGGTACGGTGCTGATGCTGATCGTGTGATTTTCTCTCTCCCTTCTGATGGCCCGGCCGCCCCTTCAAGAGCGGAGAGGGCAGTGAGCGCCTGCGCCCGATGTTCGAAAAGGTTCTGATCGCCAACCGCGGCGAGATCGCGCTGCGCGTCCACCGCGCCTGCCGCGAGATGGGGATCAAGACGGTCGCGGTGCATTCGACCGCCGACGCCGACGCGATGAATGTGCGCCTTGCCGACGAGACCGTGTGCATCGGCCCACCGCCGGCGCGCGACAGCTATCTGAACGTCGCCGCGATCCTGTCCGCCGCGACGATCACCGGCGCCGACGCGATCCACCCGGGTCTCGGGTTCCTCGCCGAAAACGCTGATTTCGCCGCCGCCGTCGAAGAGCACGGATTTGTGTTTATCGGCCCGGCATCCGACCATATCCGGCTGATGGGCGACAAGGTCGCGGCCAAGGCGGCGGCTGTCCGGCTCGGCATTCCGACCGTGCCGGGTTCGCCGGGGGCGGTGCGCGATCCCGTTGCGGCGCAAGCCGCTGCCGATGCGATCGGCTATCCGATCCTGATTAAGGCGGCCGCGGGTGGCGGCGGCCGCGGCATGAAGGTCGCCCACGACCGCACCGAGCTCACCCGCATGTTGCCGCTCGCCCAGCACGAGGCCGCGGCGTTTTTCGGGCGAGGCGACGTCTATCTCGAACGCTACCTCGATCGGCCGCGGCATATCGAGGTCCAGATCCTCGGCGACGGCCAGGGCGGCGTCGTCCACCTCGGTGAGCGCGACTGCTCGTTGCAGCGCTCGCACCAAAAGGTGCTCGAGGAGACCCCGTCTCCGGCGCTGAACGCGGACGCGCGCAGCCGGGTCGGCGCGCTTGCGGTAGGTGCCATGCGCGAGCTCGGCTACCGCAGCGCCGGCACCCTCGAGTTTCTGTTCCAGGACGGTGAATTCTTTTTTATCGAGATGAACACCCGGCTCCAGGTCGAGCATCCGATCAGCGAAATGTTGAGCGGCGTCGACATCGTCCGCGAGCAGCTGCGCATCGCCGACGGCGCACCGCTCGGCTACCGGCAGGCCGAAATCCGGCTCTCGGGTCATGCGATCGAATGCCGGATCAACGCCGAGAACCCGGAGACCTTTCGCCCGTCGCCGGGACGGGTGACCGACTACCACGCCCCGGGCGGGCTAGGAGTGCGGGTCGACAGCGCGCTTTATCAAGGCTACGTGGTGCCCCCCTATTACGACAGCCTGATCTCGAAGCTCGTCATTCACGGCAGGACGCGCAACGAATGCCTGATGCGGTTGCGCCGGGCGCTCGAGGAATATGTGATCGGCGGCATCGAGACGACGATCCCATTGCACCAGAGACTTGTCGAGACGCGCGAATTCATCGACGGCGACTACGACATCCATTGGCTCGAGCGCTTTGTCGGACGCGGCAGATGAGGGCCCGCAACATTCGGCTGACCCCCGAGATCCTGCTTGCCGCCTACGCCGCCGGCGTTTTTCCGATGGCGGACGCGGCCGACGACCCGGAATTGTTCTGGGTCGACCCGCATCACCGCGGCATCCTGCCGCTCGACGCCTTCCACGTGCCGCACCGGCTGCGCCGCGTGCTGCGTCAGCGCCGGTTCGAAGTCAGCTGTGACACCGGTTTTGAAGAGGTCATCCGCAGCTGCGCCGAAGCGACCGAAAAGCGCCCGAACACCTGGATCAACGACGAGATCGTGCGGCTCTATGCGGCGCTGTTTGCCCGCGGTGCTGCGCACTGCGTCGAATGCCGCCGCGAGGGCGCGCTGGTCGGCGGGCTCTATGGTGTGTCGATCGGCGCGGCTTTTTTCGGCGAGAGCATGTTCAGCCGCGAGACCGATGCGAGCAAGGTGGCGCTCGTCCACCTGGTGGCGCGGCTGCGGCTCGGCGGCTATCGGCTGCTCGACACCCAGTTCCTGACACCGCATCTGGCGCGGTTTGGCGGGGTCGAAATCACCCGCGCCCGCTATCGTCGGCTGCTGGCCGCGGCGCTCGCCTACCGCGCGTCCTTTCCGCTCGAATTGCCGGAATTGGCCGGCGGCGACCCGCTGGCATTCGCCTCGGCACCTTTGCAGTCGAGCAGCACGATGTCGTAGACCGGGTTCTCCAGCGACGACAATGCCGGGCTCTGGGCGAACATCCAGCCGCTGAACCGGCGCAAATTTTCCTCGCCCGGCCGCACCTCGTCGATCTGCAGAAACGCCGCGTCCTCCGGCCGGTCCTCGGGCGGGTTCTTTTCGCAGTCGCGCACCGTGATCGCGAGGCTCCCGAACTGCACCGTCTTGCCCACCGGTGCGGTGATCTCGGACACCCGCGCGGTGATCTTGTCGAGGCCTTGCAGCACTGCCAGCGGCTTGGCGATCATGTCCGACTGGTCGGCCGACGCCGCGGTTGCAGCCAGCAACGCCGCACCCGTCACGACGACCATTGCGAACGTTCGGCCCAAGAGCGCGTCAGATTGGATAAAGGCTGTGCGCCCTTCGAGACAGCCGCTTCGCGGCTTCCTCAGGATGAGGGTCCGTCTCAATGCCATCAACAACTTACCTCATGGTGAGGAGCGCCGCAGGCGCGTCTCGAACCACGCACCGCGACGGTTCAAGACAACTGCTTTCGGTCAACTGGCACACTGCGCAGGCCGGGACCCATTCCAGACGTGGATACCGGCTTTCGCCGGTAAAGCAGGAGGCATCGAGAAAACCAAATTCGAGAAAGTGGCGATTGGGTGCATTGGGCCGCCGATATCGCCTTTCCGGCGCAGGCCGGGACCCATTCCAGACGTGGATACCGGCTTTCGCCGGTAAAGCGGGGGGGATTCCAGCTGCTTGGTCCAACGAATGTCGGGTGCTGATCCCGAACCGCGACCCCGCGCTCATGCCGGCGCCCGCATCCGCGCCTCGCGGGCGGCGATCGCGGCTTCGCGGTCGAGCAGCAGCCGGGCGCGCTCGACAACCGGCACGTCGATCATTTTGCCGTCGACCGTGACGGCACCCACACCCTCGGCCAGCGCCTTGTCGTAGGCGGCGACGACGCGGCGCGCGTGGTCGATTTCGGCGGCGCCCGCGCGGAGCTCCTCGTTCAGGATCGGCACCTGGCTCGGATGAATGACCGAGGCGCCGACAAAGCCGAACCGCCGCGAACGCCGGATCGTCTGGCGGAACCCGTCCAGGTCGTGGAACTCGGCGATCGAGCCGATAAAGCCCAAAGGCATGATCCCGGCGGCACGGGCGGCGAACACCGCCATCTGCTTTGGCATCGACAATGCCTCGGCATCGGGCTGGATGCCGGCAGAGGTGGCGAAATCCTCGGCGCCGAGGGTAAGGCCGCAGAGCCGGGGGTGGGCGCGGGCGATCTCGGCTATGCGGAAGAACGCCGCGGCACTCTCGACCATCGCGATCAGCCGCGTGGTGCCCGGCGCAACCCCACGCTCCACCTCGACCTCGTCGACGATCTCGGCCAACAGCTGCACATGCTCGGGGCTCTCGGCTTTAGGCAGCGCCAATGCCAAGACGCCGGGGCCGACCGCGGCCTCGATGTCGCGCACCGCCATGCGCAGCGGCCGGTTGATGCGCACAACGACGTCGGCGCCGCCGCGCGCGACGATTTCCGCGGCCTCCGGCACCAGGGTGCGCGCCCGCTCTTTTTCCGACGCCGCCACACTGTCCTCGAGGTCGAGGATGATCGCGTCGGCGCCGCGCCGGGCCGCCCCGTCGACAAAGCGGCGCTGCGTCACCGGCACAAACAGCAGCGAGCGCCAAACCGGCAGATTGTCGCTCACGCCACATCCCCAAGCTTGATAATTCCGTCGCGCGCCAAGCCGTCGATTGCCGCGCGGTCGAGCCCGAGCCCGCCTAAGATTTCGGCGGTGTGCTCGCCCAATCCGGGCGCCGGCCGGCGCAACCCGCCCGGCGTTTTCGACAGGCGCGGAATGACATTGTGCATCGGCAAGTGCCCCATCTCGGCGTCGGGCACGTCCACCAGTATCTCGCGCGCCAGCACGTGCGGGTCGGCCATGAACTGGTCGATGTCGTAAACCGGTGCCGCGGTGACTTCGGCGCGCGCGAATATTTCCATGTTCTCGGCCAAGGTGCGGGCCGCGATAAAGGCGACGATCGGCGCCTCGCAGGCCGCGGCGTTCCTGACCCGGTCGCTGTTGGTGCGGAACCTCGGGTCGGTGATCATGTCTTCTTGTCCGATCGCGCGGAACAGGCGTTCGGCCATCGCCTGGATCGACGCGGAAATGCCGATATAGCGCCCGTCCCTGGTGCGGAAGACGTTGCGCGGCGAGGTTGTCTCCGACCGGCTGCCGGTGCGCTCGCGAACCGCTCCGGTCAGCCGGTAGATCGCCGCCTCGGTCGCGATGAACGAGAACAGCGGGTCGAGGAGCGGCAGGTCGATTACCTGGCCCTCCCCACCCCTGGTCTCGACTTCGCGCAGCGCCACCATCACGGCAAAAGCACCATAGAGCCCGGCGACCATGTCGGCGAGTGCCGTCGGCGGCAATGCCGGCTCGCGGTCGGCAAACCCGGTGCGCGCGGCATAGCCCGACATGCTCTCGACGAGGGTCCCGAAACCGGGGCGGTCGCGGTACGGCCCGTCCTGGCCCCAGCCCGAAACCCTGACGACGACCAGTCCGGGATTGCGTCGGTGCAAATCGGCGGGGGCGAGCCCCATCGCTTCGAGCGTGCCGGGGCGGAAATTCTCGACTAATACCTGCGCGCCGGCGATCAGCCCGGCCAACAATTCGCGTCCGCGCGCCGCCCGCAGATCGAGCGCGACGCTCTTTTTGTTGCGCGAATAGACCTTCCAGTGGACGCTGACCCCGGCGGTCTGCCAGGCGCGCAGCGGATCGCCCGTTTTCGGGTCCTCGATTTTGATCACCTCGGCGCCGAAATCGGCGAGCTGCAGGCTGACCATGTTGCCCGAGACCAGGCGCGACATGTCGACGACGCGCATGCCGTCGAGCGGGCAGACCGCGTTGGGCATAAAGGATTTCTCGGGCACGCTCATCGACGGTTCCGGCGCTGTTGGCCGGGCGACAATACCGAGCCGCGCCGCGCCCGCCAATCCACGCTTTTGCAGCGCTCAGAAGAGCCCGGCGACGCGCTCCTCAGAGCGGGATGTTGTCGTGCTTCTTGGCCGGGTTCTGCAATTGCTTGCCGCGCAGCATCGCGAGGGCGCGACAGAGCCGCCGCCTGGTGTCTTGGGGGGCGATCACATCGTCGACAAAGCCGCGGCTCGCGGCGACAAACGGGTTGGCGAATTTCTCGCGGTATTCCTCAGTCCGCGCCTCGATCGCCGCCGCGTCGCCCAAATCGGCGCGAAAGATGATCTCGACCGCCCCCTTTGGCCCCATGACCGCGATCTCGGCCGAGGGCCAAGCGTAGTTCAAATCGCCGCGCAAATGCTTTGAGCTCATCACGTCATAGGCGCCGCCATAGGCCTTGCGCGTGATCAGGGTGACCTTTGGCACCGTGGCCTCGGCAAACGCAAACAGCAATTTGGCGCCATGCTTGATGATGCCGCCATATTCCTGCGCGGTCCCCGGCAGAAATCCCGGCACGTCGACAAAAGTCACGATAGGGATGTTGAAGCAGTCGCAAAATCGCACAAACCGCGACGCCTTGCGCGCGCTGTCGATGTCGAGGCAGCCGGCCAGCACCATCGGCTGGTTGGCGACGATGCCGATCGTCGATCCTTCCATGCGGGCAAACCCGACGACGATGTTGCGGGCGAAATCGGGCTGAATCTCGAAAAAATCGTCCTCGTCGACAACCTTCAGGATCAATTCCTTGATGTCGTAGGGCTTGTTGGGATTGGTCGGCACCAGCGTGTCGAGCGACGGCTCGATCCGCTCGCTCGGGTCGGCGGTCGGCCGCAGCGGCGGCTGGACCCGGTTCGAGGCCGGCAGAAAGTCGACAAACCGGCGCAATTCCAAGAGCGCCTCGACGTCGTTCTCAAAAGCGCGGTCGGCGACCCCCGAGCGGGCGGTGTGCGTCATCGCCCCGCCCAGTTCCTCCTGGGTGACGGTTTCGTGGGTGACGGTGCGCACGACCTCGGGCCCGGTCACGAACATGTACGACGTGTCCTTGACCATAAAGATAAAGTCGGTCATCGCCGGCGAGTAGACCGCCCCGCCGGCGCACGGCCCCATGATCATCGACACCTGCGGCACGACACCCGAGGCCAGGACGTTGCGCTCGAACACCTCGGCATAGCCGGCGAGCGAGGCGACCCCGTCCTGGATGCGCGCCCCCCCAAATCATTGATGCCGATCACCGGCGCCCCGACATTCATCGCCTGGTCCATGATCTTGCAGATCTTTTCGGCATGCGCTTCGCTGAGCGAGCCGCCGAAGACGGTGAAGTCCTGGCTGAACACAAAGACCAGCCGGCCATTGACCGTGCCATAGCCGGTGACGACGCCGTCGCCCGGGATGCGGTGCGCGTCGATGCCGAAATCGTGGCTCCTATGCTCGACAAACATGTCCCATTCTTCAAAGGACCCTGGGTCGAGCAACAGCTCGAGCCGCTCGCGCGCAGTCAACTTGCCGCGACGGTGCTGCGCTTCGGTCCGAGCGGCCCCGCCGCCCGCCCGCGCCGCCTTCCGCTTTTCGTTCAGGCGGCCGAGAATGTCGTCCATTTCGCCTCACGACGGTGACGACACGCAATAGCATCGCCGCTCCCGTCGCACCACCCCCGCCCGCGGTCCGCGTCGACGCAAAGATCGGAACGGGTGGCGGATTGACCGGGAGCAGCCGATCTATTAGCCAATCATTCCGACCAATCGAGGAAACAATGCGCGAGATTCAGGCCTCTGAGGCCAAAACCCACCTGTCGCGCCTGCTCGACGAAGTCGAGCGTTGCGAGACGATTGTCATCATCCGCCGCGGCCGGCCGATCGCGGGGATTATCCCCGAAGTCCATCGCCGCCATGAGGAAATTGATCGCGCGATCGAGGACATCAAGGCGCTTGGCAAGAGATCATACGGGAGCATGACCCCGTAAGCATTGAAGAAATTACCTCTTCTATTCATGAAGGGCACAAATATTAGTGGCATTCGTCCTCGATGCCTCGGTGGAGTGGGCAGCGAAGGAGAACTCTGCCGACCTCATCGTCTTGGCCGGGCTTGACCCGGCCATCCACGCCTTCAGCCGCTCGGACCTAGCCGCGAACTCAAGCCGCGGGCCGACTCGCCGCACTTCTACTGCGCTGCCAAACGCACCCCGCCGGGCCCGATCAGACCGGGATAGGGCGCCTTGAAGCGCCAGAACGTGCCGGTCGTCGCCCCCTCGAAATAGACGTACTGGTTGCCGGGTCCGCCAAAGGCGAAGTTGGTGGTCGCGGCATCGCCGTTGGGGATCGGCACAAAGCCGAGGATCAGACCGCGCGGGTTGATTTCGACGATCCCGCCGAGCCCGGCCAGCCCCGCCCAAACATTGCCCTTCACGTCGTAATGGACGCCGTCGGGGCCGCTGTTGCCGGGAACATAGGTGCCGGCCTTAACCCCGGCAAAGGTCAGGTGCAGCGGGTCCCTCGGGCATTGCGGGCAGCCCAAATTGGGACCGATCTCAAAACCGGCATACCACATGCGGCCGGCCCTGAAATCGCCGATCGCCAAAGTGTTGTCGTCGGGCGAAACCGCGATCCCGTTTGGGAACAGACCGCTGTCGATGACTTTGCGCAGCACGCCGTCGCGCGAGTATTGGTAAACTCCACCAGTGCGGTCGGTCTCGTTCGGCCCGGGACCCGTCCCCCACGGGTCGGTGAAGAACAGATTGCCCTCGGCATCGAAATCGAGGTCGTTGGGGCCTTTGAACAACTGGTTGCGATAGGTGTAGACCAGAGTCGTCAGCTGTTTTGTCTGGGGATCGTAGACCAGGATGCCGCGGTGCCGCGAGGTCAGGTAAAGCTTGCCGTCGTGCCAGCGCGAGCCCTGCGGCTCGCAGGTCTGGCCTAGCTCCGGCGGCGGATTGCAATTGACCACCGGGACGAGCTTGCCGTCGGGCGTCAGGTATGAAATCCACCCCGAGCCGATCGCCACAAACCACAGATTGCCTTGCGTGTCGAACGCGCC
Organism: uncultured Alphaproteobacteria bacterium; assembly: GCA_963712825.1. GTDB lineage: Bacteria > Pseudomonadota > Alphaproteobacteria > ATCC43930 > CGMCC-115725 > AP-15. The sequence goes on along the minus strand of CAVQJP010000011.1, from coordinate 376,472 downwards.
GCCTTCGAGAAACCGTCCTTGCGGCGTGCCGCTGACATCGGCAAATTTTTCGACTGGGCCGACCCCCGCCGGCACTGGCGGCAACCCCCAGGGCTGCACCGGCATCGGGGCAGGGGAGGGGGGTGTGCTGGTCGTGGGTGGCGTGATCGTGGGGGTGGCGGCAGGTGGTGTGGTGGTCGCCGGCGTCTGTGCCTGAGCCGTTCCTCCCGCTCCAATGGCAGAAAAGACCCCGAACAACAGAACACCCGCGATCAGGCAATGTCGTACGCTCATGCTGGTTCCTCCTCGGGGCCGGTTTTTTTTGCGAGCCGCCCCCGGATCGGCGCGGCTTGTTGAGCGGCTTCCGACCGGTCTGGCGCGCGTCAGGTGCGGACGGCTTCCGCGTCCAGCGCCAGCTTGATCAGCGGCAGCAATGCGGGGGCGGTCAAAAGACCGCCCTCGACGATGTCGGCATGGCTGAACCAGGCGACCTCGTCGGCGTCGTCGCCGGCGATACCTTCGCCCGAGCGCCAGATCGCGCGCACCGCGACCAGAGCGTAGTGAAAACGCACCCGGCCCTCGTCGTCGCGGTCGATCGTGTCGATCACGGTCAACGGCCCGATCGGCTCGGCAATGACGCCGGTTTCCTCCAAAAGCTCGCGCATCGCGCCCGCGGCGACGGTTTCGCCGAGCTCCAGCACGCCGCCGGGAAAACCCCAGCGCCCGGCCATCGGCGGGTTGGCGCGGCGCACGACGAGCGCCCGCCCGCGACGCAACACGACTGCCAGCACCCCGACGATCGGCCGTTCGGGATAGCGACGCGCCTTCGGGTCTGCCGTCTCAGCCACGATATTTCCTCTCCCGCCGTCGGGGGAGAGGGTTTTGATTACGAGGGTTTGGGGAGCGCACGTGCAGAAGAGGACTAGTCCGCCACGACGCGCGGCTGGCCGTGCTCGTCGGTGTAGATTTCGGAGCCCTGTTCGATAAACGCCTTCGACTTCTCCTCCATGCCGGCGCGAGCGTAATCGCGGATTTCCTGGGTGATCTGCATCGAGCAGAATTTCGGCCCGCACATCGAGCAGAAATGCGCGAGCTTGGCGCCCTCGGCCGGCAGGGTTTGGTCGTGAAATTTTTCGGCCGTTTCGGGGTCGAGCGACAGGTTGAACTGGTCGCGCCAGCGAAACTCGAACCGTGCCCGCGACAAGGCGTCGTCGCGCTCGCGCGCCGCCGGGTGCCCCTTGGCGAGGTCGGCGGCATGGGCCGCAATCTTGTAGGTGATCACGCCGGTCTTGACGTCGTCGCGGTCGGGCAGGCCCAGATGTTCCTTGGGCGTGACGTAGCAGAGGAGCGCCGTGCCGAACCAGCCGATCATCGCCGCGCCGATGCCCGATGTGATGTGGTCGTAGCCGGGCGCGATGTCGGTCGTCAGCGGCCCCAAGGTATAGAATGGCGCTTCACCGCATTCCTCAAGCTGCTTTTCCATGTTGATCTTGATCTTGTGCATCGGCACGTGGCCGGGGCCTTCGATCATGACCTGGACACCGTCCTTCCAGGCGAGCTTGGTCAGTTCGCCCAAGGTTTCCAGCTCGGCGAACTGGGCGCGGTCATTGGCGTCGGCGATCGACCCGGGCCGCAACCCGTCGCCCAACGAATACGACACGTCGTAGGCCCGCATGATCTCGTTGATCTCGCGGAAATGCGTATAGAGGAAACTCTCGTGGTGATGCGCCAGGCACCACTTCGCCATGATCGAGCCGCCGCGCGAGACAATGCCGGTGACCCGCGACGCGGTCAGCGGGATGTAGGCGAGCCTGACGCCAGCGTGGATCGTGAAGTAGTCCACGCCCTGCTCGGCCTGCTCGATCAACGTGTCGCGGAACAATTCCCAGGTCAGCTCCTCGGCCTTGCCGCCGACCTTTTCAAGGGCCTGGTAGATCGGCACCGTGCCGATCGGGACCGGCGAGTTCCTGACGATCCATTCGCGGATCGTGTGGATGTTGCGCCCGGTCGACAAATCCATGACCGTGTCGGCGCCCCAGCGCGTCGCCCACACCATCTTCTCGACTTCCTCGGCGACCGAGGAGGTGACGATCGAGTTGCCGATATTGGCGTTGACTTTCACCAGAAAGTTGCGGCCGATGATCATCGGCTCGGTTTCCGGATGGTTGATGTTGTTGGGGATGATCGCACGCCCGCGAGCGATCTCGTCGCGGACGAATTCGGGGGTCACGTATTCCGGGATCGACGCACCGAACGACTCGCCGTCGATCGCCCCCTCGCGCCGTAATTTCTCGCGGCCGAGGTTTTCGCGGATGGCCACATACTCCATCTCCCGCGTGACGATGCCGCGCCTGGCATATGCTATCTGGGTGACGGCCGCCCCGCCCTTGGCGCGCAACACCTGGCGCCCGCCGCGATCGAATAGTGACACGGCGCTGTCCTCACCGCGCCTGAGGCCGTTGTCCTCGGGTTTGACCTCGCGCCCGGCATAGAATTCGACGTCGCCGCGCCCGACAATCCAGAGCTTGCGCAGCTCGGGAAGACCCTTGTTGATGTCGATCGACGCGCCGGGGTCGGAATAGAGCCCGGACGTGTCGTAGGCGCGGATCGGCGGCTCGCCGGCCGAGGCTTCCAGGTCGATCTCGCGCATCGCCACCGAGATTTCGGGATGGAGCCGGCCCGGCACATGGACCTTCCGCGAGGACGGGAACGGGCCGGTGGTGACCCGAAGCTCTTCGATCTTCGGCATCAAGGTCGCGGGTGAGAGCGGAGCGGAATCGGGCATGACGCCTCCCTAGAGAAACGACCATCCGGGATTCCGCGAAGAGGAGGGCGGCCTTTGCCGCGGGTTCCTGTCCCTACGCCGGTACGACCCGGATCAGGTTCGAAGGGTTTCCGCGCCCCGCTGCCGCTCTCGGGCGGTATCTACGGGCCAGCGGCATCTCAGCCCCCTGACGGGGCACCCCTTGGACGAACGGATTATCCGCAGAGTACCGCCTCGCCGTCAAGGTTGCGGTTTGATGTCACCTCAAATCTTCTCGCCAAGGGAGTTGCGCCCGCCGCCGCCAGAGCGGCTGTTGCAAGACAGGGAGCAAGAAACTCGGACATTACCGCCGCTCGATCGCGTGGATCGTCGTCCTTACCGGATGGCGCCGAGCGGCCTGTTTCGGCGCGGCTCGTCTACAAATTCCGGCAGGTTTTGGCCGTCATCGCGGCTTCCGCAGATTGCCAACTCGCGACCAGGGCTGGCGCGGTTCGCGCAACGATAAGGGCACGACGGACGTGCAGGACTGCGAATCTCTATTCCCATTTTGCTTTGAAGTCACCGGCTTGGGCATCGTAGTATACGTCCATAGTATTGATTTCACATAAATCGACATTCCCCCATGTTACCTGTTTACCATTGTCCAAAACCAATTTCACGTCGAAGTGTTCCGCCGAGACGTCAAAAAATCGTAATGCGATTTCGTGACGCGGATGTAAGACGGTATCCTCGCCAAGCTGTTCTTGACTCCAGCCGTCATCGCCAGTCTCTCGGGTAAAAACGTCACTTATAATCCACGATGTATTGTTGACCAAAATAAAAGACGGGTCGCAAGCTTTAGCCAAATGGGATATCGAAATTCAGCAGCAGCAGCGCTGTGAACATCCAGCCGCAGGCCCTCATTTGCTGCTCTCCCCTGGTGTAGAGCCGACAGCCTCCAACACCACCGTGTACTTTTGAGCGAGCATAGCAGGCTCGGGAAGCCAATACGAATCGAATTGCCGATTTCGGCGGCAGGCGTACGCGGAATGGCTCCGGGGTGAGTCTACCCAGTTGCGAGAATGAAGGACGGCAACTTGGGGACAGACCTGTCGGGCTTTACCGTCAGATCCACGTCAGCCCCGATGGGGCACCCTGGACATCGCGAGTCACCGCAGAGTGCCCGTCTCGCCGTGAAGGTTGCGGTTGATGAGACCGCGCCATACCCGCAGCAAAACCGTTGCGCCCGCCGCGGGCGGGATTACCTTTGCGCAAACGAGCTGGGGTCGGAAGAGGCCCTGCTGGGGTCAAGAAGAACCCTCTTAGAACAAGGGAACCTTGGGTGCGCGGCAATGACCGTCTGGAGGGTCGTCGGCTGGATCCTGCTGCTGGCCGGTCTCTCGGTGCTGGTCAGGGATGTCGTCGCCTGGTTCGATTCAAAAACCTGGGCGCCGATCGCGCTCGGCCAATTATGGTACGAGTTCGACCGGTCGAGCCTTAACCTGGCTCAAGCGGTCGTGCAGCGTTATGTATCGCCGCTGCTATGGGACCGGGTTGTCGTCTGCGTCCTGTCGTGCTGGGCCTCGGTCGCGCTGATCGGTCTGGGTGCCGCGATCCTGCTGGCGGCCCGCAGAAAGCCGCGACGGCGCGTCTGAATGCAGCGACCGGAGCCTCGATCCGGCCGCAATCTCTCGACCGCTATCCGCGCCACAAATCCGCGAACTCGATGGCGACGACCTTTTCGTACGGCACGTCGCCTCGCAAGATGCCGATTTCGCGAGCGAATTGGTTCATCCCGGCGACAAAGTCGCGCGTGATCGACGGGTCGTAGCAGGGCAGGTCGCGGCGCACCAAGTCGGCGATCAGCACCGCCGCGTCGGGCGGAAACAAGCGGCGCCCGAGCTCGCTCGCGCGCTCGGGATCGGCCTTGAGCGCCGCCTGGGTTTTGACGAGCGCGCGCACCGCCGCCGCCGCCGTTTCGGGCGAACGGGCGATCAGCCGGTCGGTCGTGGCGAGCACCGACATCGTGTAACTGAAGCAGGGTTTCGGACCGTCGCCGCGCCTGACATCGAGCACGACCGTGCCGACCCCGCGCCGCACCGCCATCTCGGCACCCATGCCGTTTGCCCCAAAGCCGTCGATCCGGCCGTCTTCCAGCGCCTTGGCGGCGGTCATGCCGAAATTGACGGGGCCGTCCGTCGCGGCGGCCCCCGGCACCGGCGCAATCGTGACCCGGTCGGCCTGCGGGTCGACCCCGGCTTCGAACAAAAGCCGCCGCAAGCCCATCTCGACCCACGGTGCCGCCCCGATCGTCCGGCCTTTGACGATCCCAACATCGCCGCGCCGGGCGGCGAGATCGGCGCGCATGACCAGAAACCAGTACATGCCCTGCGCCTGGGCGCAGAGCAGTTTGACACCCTCCCATTCCGGGAACGCCGCCAATGCCGAATGCGCCGAGCCGCCGACAAAGTCGATGTTGCCGTCGCGCATTTCGCGATAGGCGCGGTCGACCGGGAACACCAGCTCGAGCGACATATCGAGCCCTTCGGCCGCGAAAAAGCCGAGCTCGACCGCGGCTGCCGCCGGGAAGTACGAGTTCGAAACCAGGTCGGGAACCGCCAGCTTCATCTCTCCCTCCGGCCATCCCGCCGGTTCGCAGAATGGCGGCACGTTTGCAACGGCCATCCGCGACCATATCTGTCCGCAATCGGCAGCGACAGGGCGACACATCATGAGCGACAGCCACCCGCACCAACCCGTAGACTGGAAGACCGACGGGGTCAAAGTTATCCCCGGCGACCAGCTCGACCCTAACACGGCGCAGACCCCTGGCATGGACCGGGCAGCGGCGATCAACTTGGCGCGAGTCGGCGCCCAGAAAATCTGGGCCGGAACCGTCAAAATCCACCCAAACGCCAAGACCGGCGCGCATCATCACGGCGCGCTCGAAAGCGTGATCTACGTGTTGAAGGGGCGGGCGCGGATGCGCTGGGGCGAGCATCTCGAATACACCGCTGAGGCCGGGCCCGGCGATTTCATCTTTATCCCGCCCTATGTGCCGCATCAGGAGATCAACGCTTCTACCGCCGACACGCTCGAATGCGTGCTGGTGCGCAGCGACAACGAGGCCGTCGTCGTCAACCTTGACATCGAGCCGGCGGAGCGCCCCGAACAAGTGCGCTGGGTCGACCCGATCCACCGCCCTTCGTAACCTGCGGCGTGGCCTTGGCGCTATCGAGCAGTTACACCACCTGATCGGCGCGCAGTTCCGCGATCTCCGCGGCGCCGTAGCCGAGGCTTGCGAGGATTTCGTCGGTGTGCTCGCCCAGCAGAGGGGCAGGACGGCGATAGCTGCCGGGGGTTTCGGAGAGCTCGATCGGGGTCGGCGCGAGCGGAAAGCTTGTCGTCAGCGCCGGGTGCGGCACGTCTTCGAGCAGCCGTGCTGCGCGGATATGGGTGTCGTCGAGCGCCTGCTGTGGCGAATAAAGCTGGCCGGCGACGATGCTGGCTTCCTCGAGCGTGTAAAGCGCCTCGGCGCAGGTTCGCTCGGCGCACCACAGGGTCATCCGCGCCGAGATGATCTCGCCATGGTCGGCGCGCGACTGGTCGTCGGCAAAGCGCGGGTCGATGAGCCAGTGGTCTTCGCCGATCATCCCGGCCCAGCGGCGGAACATCGGTCCGCCGATCACGGTCGCCACGATCCAGCCGTCCTGACAGCGATAGAAATCGGCCGGCGCCGAATTGAAGCCGCGATTGACGGTCGCGACGCGGTCGGCGCCGGTCAAGGCCTGCTCGATCAGGGTCGCGTTCGCAAACGCAATCGCGGTCCGCAACAGCGCGCCCTCGACCTTTTGACCGCGCCCGGTTTTGCCGCGCTCGATCAATGCCGCCAAGGTGCCGAACGCCGACAGGCAGGCGGTGCCGAAATCGACCCAGGGGAGTTTGAGCGCCACCGGCTGGTCGGGGGTACCGGACAGGTAGACGGCACCGCTCATCGCCTGGCCGATGCCATCAAAGCCGTGCTTGTGCGACAGCGGGCCGCCGGCGCCAAACCCGGTGACCGTCGTCAGGATGATGCCGGGCTTGACCTCGCGCAGGCTGTCGAGATCGAGCCCCAGCGACCGCAGCACGCGCGGCGGCAGATTGGCGACGACGACATCGGCGGTGGCGACCAGCTTTCGGACGATTTCGCGGCCCTTGGGTGCCGCCGGGTCGAGGGTCATGCCGAGCTTGTTGCGGTTCATTGCCAGGAACATTGCGCCGACATCGCCGGCGGAACCGGTTCCAACCGGGATGTAACCGCGATCCTCGCCGCCGCCGATCCGCTCGATGCGGATGACTTCGGCGCCGAGATCGCCGAGCAGCGCCGCGCAATAGGGTCCGGCGATATAGCGGCCGAAATCGAGAACGCGAATGCCGTCGAGCACGCCGGGCACCAAACCCTCCCCGATGTCCACCCCGATCCGGAATGACGCAGCATACCCGGCCGGCACCGGGTTGGCATTTTTTCCTGAAGGTCGGGGAGCGGTCGGCTCGGCGGGCTGCAGGGCGTCGAGCGGAACCCGCGCTCGCCCGACAACACCACGTTTGGTCAGACGTAAAGCCTCGCCCCGAGCGCGCCCACTGCCCTGATCCGCGCCCGGGCGGGACGGCTTGTCGTCGCCAAGGAGAGGGAGCACTCTTTGGGCGGCAAACGAGCAGCGAACCGAGACGGCGGTCTAGGTGACGCAGCCGCAAGCGCAGCTCCTGAACCGGCGCTGCTCTCCGCGACCCGCGATGCGAAAGGAATGACCATGGCAAGACTCCCCTCGATCACCGGCAAGGACCAGGTAGCTGCCAAGGACCACGGCACCTTCGACAGCATTGTCGCCAGCCGTGGCGCGGTGCAGGGGCCGTTTACGATGTTCCTGCATTCGCCGGAGCTGGCCGGCCGCCTCGCCGATCTTGGCGCCTATGTCCGCTTTGAAGGGTCGCTCGACATGCGGGTGCGGGTGTTGGCCGCCATGACCGCCGCGCGCGAATTCGAGGCCGTCTATGTCTGGGGCGCGCAGACCGGCGGCGCGCGCCGGCTCGGGGTGCCGGAAGAGACGATCGTCGCAATTCGCGAAAACCACAGCCGCGGCATCCCGCCGGAGGACGCCGAAATCGTCGATTTCACCCGCCAATTGCTGCGCCGGCACCGGATCGACGAGGCGAGCTTCAAGAAGATGCAGGAGCGGTTCGGCAATGACGGGCTGATCCAGCTGACTGGTGCGATCGGCTATTACAGCATGCTGGCGATGACGGTGAACGCCTGTGAGCTGGAGGCCGCACCGGGCGCCGATGTGCTGAAGGTTTAGGCCCGGCTTGCGTCCGAGCGCAGCACTGGCCGCCGCCGCGCCCTCGGGCTATACGTCCGCCCCATGCGCCGCTCGACGCGTGTCGGTTTTGTTGCCGTCGTTGTGCTGCTGGTATTGTTCGGCGCCTATGCCGCCTATTGGTGGGTTGTCGCCGGGCGGATCAGGGACGGCATGATGGCTTGGCGGCAATCCGAGCACAGCCACAAGATCGACGCCGACTGGCGCGACGTGCGCATCACCGGCTTCCCGTTCGCGTTTCGCGTCGAGATCGACGGGGCGTCGCTGCGCGACCGCGCCTGGAACCCGGCGCCGGAAATGCGGCTCGCCCGCCTGACCGGAACCGCGCGGCCATGGGATTTCGCAGATTGGCGGGTCTCTGCCCCGGACGGTCTCGCGGCCTATCTCGCATCCGCCGGCGGTCGGCCAGCGGTGAAGCTCGCGGCCAAAGCGGCGGACGGAACGGTGGCGGCGGGTCCGCGCGGCGTCTCCCGGCTGTGGCTTAGCTTGCATGATATTGCCGCGGAAGCCGCGGGGACCGTCCGAGCGAAATCGGCCGAGGCGTGGGTCGACCTGCCGGCAAAACCAGCTACTAAGGACACCGACCCGGCCCTCGGCCTGGGGGTGGTCATGCGGCAGGTCGGGATCCCCGAAGCGCCAGCGGATTTCGGCAAGACCATCGACGAATTGGCGCTCGGAATCACCGTCAAAGGCGTGGTGCCGGACGGACCATTGGCGCAGGCGGCGGCGGTGTGGCGCGATGCCGGCGGCACTGTCGAAGTCGACAATCTGCACCTGGAATGGAGCGGTCTCGGGGTCAGAGCCAACGGCACTGTGGCGCTCGACCGGCAGCTACAGCCGATCGCCGCCTTTTCGAGCGGGATCGAAGGCTTTGGGGCGATCCTGAACGCGCTCGTCGCCGCCGATCAGATGACCCCGGAGCAAGCCTCGCTGGTAGAGATCGCGCTGACCACCCTGGCCCGGCCCGGACCCGACGGCAAGCCGCAGATTACCGCTCCGTTTACGATCCAGAAGGGCAAGATGTATCTGGGCCCGGCGCGGCTCGGCACCGTTCCCCGTATCGTCTGGGAATAGCGGGCGAAAGTTTCAGTTGTCGGTCAGTTCGCGGCGGACGATAGCCGCACCTTCGGCGAGCACCTTCAGTTTGGCGAAGGCGCTGTCGCGCGGCAGGTATTTCATGCCGCAATCGGGGGCGGGGATCAACCGCTCCGGCGCGACATGGGCGAGGGCGGCGCGGATGCGGGCGGCGACGGTCGCAGCCGTCTCGGGCTGCGGGTCGCCCATGCTGATGACGCCGAAGATCACCGTCTTGTCGCCGAGGCCATCGAGATCGGCGAGGTCGAGGCCGGGCTGCGCCGCCTCGATCGAGATCTGGTCGATCTTGCTGCCGGCCAATTCCGACAAGAACGAATACCGGTTCGGCTTTTCTCGCGAGACGTAGGCGTAGCCAAAGCAGAGGTGCAGTGCTGTCGGTCCAGGAATGCCGTCGAGCGCCCGTTCGAGCGCCGGCAATGCCAGTCGCCGCGCCTCTTCCGCACGCGCCTGAAGCCACGGCTCGTCGAGCTGGATCACGTCGGCGCCGGCTGCCTTCAAGTCGCGCAGCTCTGCGTTGACCGCGGCGGCGTAGTCCATCACCAGCTCTTCTTCGTCCTTGTAGTGTTCGTTTTTGGCTTGGCGCGACATCGTGAACGGGCCGGGCAACGTGATCTTGATCGTATGGTCGGTATGGCGGCGCAGGAATTCGACGTCGCGCATCTCGACCGGGCGCATGCGCCGGATCGGGCCGACGATCCGCGGCACGGTAACGGTGCCGCTCGACCGCCCGCGCACAACAGCGGGATTGTCGAGGTCGATACCCGAGAGTGCGGTCGCAAAACGGTTCGAATAGCTTTCGCGGCGGATCTCGCCATCGGTGACGATGTCGATGCCGGCCTCTTCCATGTCGCGGATCGCGAGCCTCGTCGCATCGTCCTGCGCCTGTTCGAGCCACGGCTCTGGGATGCGCCACAATTCCTGCGCGCGCACCCGCACCGGCGGCAGATGGGTCAGCCGGTCGCGGTCGATCAGCCAGTCCGGCTGGGGATAGCTGCCCACCACGGTCGTCGGCAGCAGGGTTTGGGTTTGTGTGCGGGTCTGGGTTTGCGCCACGGCGAGACCTCCCTCGGCTCGAATTATTGCGCGGCCCCCGGCAGGCGCGCCGGCTCGGGGTCGAGGCTGGCGAGGCTGCGGCCGCGGGTTTCGGGAAGCAGCATCAGCATCACGATCGTCAGCCCAAAGGCAAACGCGCTGAGCACCGCGATCGACATGCCGAGTGACAGGCTCTGGCTGACGAATCCGACCGTCGTCGGCAGAAACGAGCCGATCGCGCGGCTGGCGTTGTAGCAAAAACCCTGGGCGGTCCCGCGCACCGCGGTCGGAAACAGCTCGGTCATAAACGGGCCCATCGGCGGGAATTTCATCAACAAAAGGATGTTCATCGGGATGCCGAGGAAAAACAGCGCTTCATTGTTCATCGGCACCAGCAAGAAGATCGGAACAAAGACCAGCGACCCGATCGTCGACCACAAAAACGTCCATTTGCGGCCGATGGCGTCGGAAAGATATGTCCCCAGTAGAAAGCCGACCAGTGCGCCGAGAATCTGCACCAGCAAAAACCCGCCGGTGCTGGTTGCCGAGAGATGGCGCACGGTGCGCAGATAGGTCGGCATCCAGATGCCCAAGGCATAGCCGCCGCCATGGGCGCCCGCGACCATCAACGTCACCTTGACCGTCGTCCACAGATAGGGGCCACGAAACGCGGCGAACAAATGCCCAAACCCGACCGCCGGGTGATCGCGGCGCTTTTGCTTAAAGGCTTCCGATTCGGCGAGATGGCGGCGCACCCAAATGACAAACAGCGCCGGAACCAACCCGACCGCAAACAGCATTCGCCAGGCGATCGCCTCGGGCAAAAAGGCATAGAGAGCCGTGTAGACCAGCGCCGACACCCCCCAGCCGACGGCCCACCCGGTCTGCACCAGCCCGACGGCGCGGCCGCGGTACTTGTCGCGGATCACCTCGCCCATCAGCACCGAGCCCGCGGCCCATTCGCCGCCAAAGCCAAAACCGTGCAGGGCGCGCAGGATAAAGAGCTGCTCGAAATTCTGAGCGAAAGCGCAAAGGAAAGTGAAAATCGAATACCACAGGATTGTAATCTGCAGCATCCGCACCCGGCCAAAGCGGTCGGCCAGAGTCCCGGAAAACCATCCGCCCAATGACGAGATCAGCAAGGTGACGGTGCCGATCAGCCCGGCCTCGCCGCGCGAGAGACCCCACAGCGCGATCACCGTCGGAATGATGAAGCTGTACATCTGCACGTCGAACGCATCGAGCGCCCAACCGCCAAAGCAGGCGCCCATCGTGCGGCGTTCGGTGGCGTTCAATTCGCCGAACCAGGCGAGCATCGCGTTTCTTCCCAACCGTTTTTTACCCTACCGGCTCGGCGACAGGGCCGATGGCTTGAGGTTAGGCCGCGATCTTAGCAGGCTTCCCGGTCGAGGCCACCGCCCCGATAGGAGCCATGTCGGCGACGCCTATGTCGGCATCATATGCGCGTTCGACGGCGCCGCCGGGCCGCCAACCATCGGCTTGGCGCCCCGAAATGCCCGATGCGCCGCCGGTTGTCATTTGCCGCCCGTCGTCATTTCTTCGCGCCGCATAAGGTCCCGTTGATCCGGCATTGCGGCTCGATCCCGATCGCCTGCTGCTGCGCGTTAAGCCGCGTGATCACGGCCTGCGTGTCGGCGCTGATGTCGGCGCCGGGCTGGTCGCACCCGCAAACCTGGCTGGCACCGCAGCTGACCTCGTCGATTTGCTCGAGGGCGAGGATCGCGCGCAGCCCGCTCAGCCCCGACAGGCCGCCGCAGGCGTTCTGCAACAAATCCGCCTTGCGCAGCGGCTCGCGCGGGGGTGGCACGCTCTGTCCGATGCCGAGGGTCGTGCACAACGCCGCGTCGCAGGTATAGGCGGTCTGGACGCCCCGCCAACCCGATGCCGGCAGGCTCCGGGTGACACCGCTGCGATAGGATTCGCACACCTCGCGGCACAAAGGGCTGTGCTTGCCGACAGGATAGCGAGTTGCCGCGGAATAGAGCGGGCAACCTTTGGGTGCGGGTGCATCCGGCAGGCAGCCGCTCGCCGGCGGATCGATCGAGCCATGATTGAGCGCCGGATTATGCGCCGCCGACCAGACATACACCGGCTGCGGTCCGGCCGGTTTCGACCGCGGGAGCGCCGGGGTCAGTTTGTTGGCGTCGCACGGCACCCCCGCCTGCGAGATTTCGAATGGGCCGTCATAGACCGGGCATTGACACTGCACCAGCTCGTTGCCGGCGCTGTCGCGTTTGCCGGTATGATGGCATGGTGCGGTCATGCATCCGGCGTATTTGCCGGTCATGCACGAGGTCGAGTTCGACGACGACCCGGTGGCGTAATCGCTGGTTTTGACCGTCGAGAAGACCGAGATCAGATCGGTGCCCGGCATCACCCGGCCGGCATTGGCGGCGCGGCAGACCGGTGCGTCGTTCCACCAGCTGTAGGCGCGCAGCGGCTCGCGCGGGCTGCAGTTTTCGCCTTCGTGACCGCAGGCGGCGACGGTTCGTCCGTAGAGATCGAGGTTGAGGATGCCGTTGATGTCGACGAAGTACGGAACGTAAGGCGGATATTCTTCGGTCGTCAGCGCATAGCAGGTGCAATCGGCGGACTTGCCGTCCGCGGCCAGCTTGCAAGGCAACGGTGGATTTACCGCCGTCGATCCTTTCGCCGCCACCGGAGTGCCGACCGCCGGGCCAGAGTAAAGGCAGAGCGCATAGGTGAAGGGCCGGCGAAGCGGCGGCTTGCACGCCAGAAAATTCTGCGGGTGAAGCCAGATGTCCGCGTAAGCCGGACCGAACGGCGTCGTGTAGCGGTCATTGAAGCGAAACCGGCCGAACCCGGCCGAACCCCACCCGGCATCCTCGGTCTCCGGCCCGGCAAGCCCATCATCCCCGAATTGCGCCCGCGCCGCGCCGGGAAACAGCGGCCCCGCTGCTAAAGCGAACAGAAGCCACAGCGCCAAGTGTCGAGCCGTTGTCGGGAGAAATCGCCGGGCGCGGCTGTCGGCATGCATGCAGGGTTGCCCTCCGATCGGTTGATCCCGATCGTCCAGCGTACCCGCTTACAATCCGGTTAACGCGGCCAACGCGACGCTCTCCTGGCGGAGGGTTGGCGGACGGTCAATCGTCGGCGCGCACCTTGACGTAGGAGCCGGGGGCGTCCTCGGTTGGCGTGAGCTTGCCGTCGCCCGGCCGGCGCGCCGGCATCTCGCCGCCGGCATGGCGCGAAATCCAGCGCTGCCACAACGGCCACCAAGAGCCGTCGTGCTGCGTCGCCGCAGCCAGCCACTCGTCGGCTGTCGGCGGGTTCTTGTCGCCGTCCCAATACCCGTATTTGCCGCCGGGCGGATTGACGACCCCGGCGATGTGGCCGGAGGCGGACAGCACAAACTTGACCGGCCCCTTGTAGAGCCGGGTCGCGGCATAGGTCGAGCGCCAGGGTGCTATGTGGTCCTCACGCGTCGACAAGACAAAAACCGGGGTCCTGATCTTGCCGAGGTCGATCGGCACGCCGTCGAGGGTGATCCCGCCCGGCCGCGCCAGCAGGTTTTCCTGGTACATGTTGCGCAGGTAGAAGCTGTGCATCGCCGCCGGCATCCGCGTCGAATTGGCGTTCCAGTACAACAAATCAAACGGAAACGGCGACTTGCCGAGCAGATAGTTATTGACGACAAACGACCAGATCAAATCGTTGGCGCGCAGCATGTTGAAGGTCGTCGCCATGTCGCGGCCTTCGAGATAGCCGCGCGCGTTCATCCGCCCTTCAAGCGCCGAAAGCTGCTCCTCGTCGATAAACACCGACAGCTCGCCAGCCTCGGCGAAATCCACCATCGTGACCAAAAAGGTGGCGCTCTTGACCCGGTTGTCGCGCTTGGCGGCCATGTAGGCGAGGGTGCAGGCGAGCAATGTCCCGCCGAGGCAATAGCCGATCGCGTTGACCTCGCGCTCGCCGGTTGCCTTCTCGATCGCGTCGAGCGCCGCGAGCGGGCCCTCGCGCATGTAGTCGGCAAAGCTCTTGGCGGCGAGCCGGTGGTCCGGGTTGACCCAGGAAATCACAAACACCGTGTGGCCTTGCCCGACCGCCCAGCGGATAAAAGAGTTATCCGGCCGCAGGTCGAGAATATAATATTTATTGATCCACGGCGGCATGATCAACAACGGCCGACGCTGTACATGGTCGGTTCTCGGCTCGTACTGCAGCAATTGGATCAGGTCGTTCTGGTAGACGACCTTGCCCGGCGTCACCGCGATGTTATCGCCGATGCGGAAGGCCGTCATGTCGGTCATTTTGATCGCCAATCGGCCCTTGCCGCGCTCCAGATCGTCGAGCAGGTTCTTGAGCCCGTTCAGCAGGTTTTCACCGCGGCTTTCGATGGTGGTTCGCAACGCTTCGGGGTTGGTCATCAGAAAATTGGACGGGGCAAGCGCATCGACAAACTGCCGGGTGTAGAAATCTATCTTGCGCGCGCTGCGCTCGTCGATTCCTTCGATCTCACGCACGGTGTTCTGCACCCAGCGCGCGGTCAGCAAGTAGCTCTGCTTGATGTAGTCGAAAAGCGTATTGTCGTCCCAGCCGGCATCGCGAAACCGGCGGTCGCCCGGCATCGGCTCGATCAGCGGCTCGGCCTCGCCGCCGAGAAAGCGCTGCGCCGTGCGTTGCCACAACGTCATGTAGTCGTTCCACAACGACAGCTGCGCCTGCACCAGCCGCGAGGGGTCCGCCATCATCCGCGCCGTCATCTCGAAAAACGCGGCGCCGATGGCGAGCGGGCTGGCCATCCCGACGCCTTCGTCCGGCGAGTGGCGCTTCAAAAATTCGCCGACAAGCTGCTGACTACGCTCGGCGACCTGGGCGATCTGCCGCGCCAACGCGTCGGCGTTCGGAAGGTCCTCGCTTGCCTGCTCGGCTTCGAGAGGCGTCCTGTTTTCGAGCAGGGGCCCGCCGTCGTCGTTCATCGCCGCCTCCTCGCCTCGAATGGTTGCAACGCGCTGGCCCAGGCCTCGGCGCCCGGCCTCTTCGAACGCCGCATGGTCCCGCGATCAAATGTAGTGACGCGCCGGCTGCGATCTAATACACCAACGCCCAGCGAAAGTGCAGCGGCCAGCGGCTCGCGCGGTCGCGCGCCGCAGCCCAAGGTCGGGCCAACTCCTCGGTCGTCTCGTCATGGTCAAGCGCGAAACCTGTTCCTGCCGCTGCGCCGTCAGTGCCCAGACAGGAAGGGCGGCGCTGATGGCGCTGCTGATCGGGCTCGGCGGCTGCAACCCGGTCGAAACCTATCGCCATTGGACTGGCGTCGCCGAAAATGACCCGAACCCGGCGACGACGCCAAACACCAAGAACTTGGCGGCGGGGGAGGCGGCGAGCTATCCGAACCTGGCAACGGTGCCGGCGCCGCCGACCCAGGCGCTGAGCACGGCGGAGCTCGACAAGCTGACGCAAAGCCTGATCGCCGACCGGGCGCACGCCAAATACACCAGCGAGCAGCTGCAGGCCAAATTCGACGAGGCCGCGGCTCCCCCGCCGCCACCGCCGCCGCCCGCAGCGGCCGCCGGTGCGTCCGCACCCGCGGGCCCCGCCGCTACCGCGCCGAGCGCCGCAGCGTCATCCGGGGCGCCGGCCAAGGGAACACCAGCGCGTGGCATCCCGCCGGCGGGAGCCCCGGCAGCCGGGGCATCAGGCGCACCGCCGCCAAATGCGGTAACTGCCGCGGCGGGTACCGCCGCCAAGGGCGCGCGCAAATCCGGTCAACCGCCCGAACCGGGGCCGATGGAGTCGAGCCTGCAACCGCCTCAGATTGCCTCGCTGCCGCAACCCGGGCAGTTTCAGCCGCCGCCGCCGCCGCGCGAGCTGCTGATGCCGACCAAGCCGAATCAGGGCGCTGCGAATCAGGGCGGCGCAAATCAGGGCGGCGCGAACCCGAGCGGCGCGGCTTCGGGCGCTCATCTGCCCGGGCCGCCGCCGCCAGCACCGATGCCGGCGGCAATCGGCTCGGCGAAGTTTCAGCCGGCACCGCCACCGCCCAATATGACGCCTGCCGCGCCGATTCGTACGGCGACGGCGACCCCGACCGGGGCTGGCAAACCGGCGAAACCGACGCCCAGTATCGCCTATACCCAGGTTGCCGACATCGCCTTTTCCGGAAACGCGACGACGCTTAGCGACGCCGACCGCCAAACGCTCGGCAAGATCGTGCCGCGCTATCGCGAAAAGCCGGGCCCGGTGCGGGTCGTCGGCTATGCCGGGATCGGCAGCAGCGCCGCCCAGCAGCTCGACAGCTATCGCACCGCGCTCGACCGCGCCCAGGCGGTCGCCGCGGCTTTGGCCAAGGCGGGAATCCCGGCCGACAAGATCCAGGTGGAGGCGGCACCGGGCGGCGCCGATTCTGGTCAGGGCCGAGCCGAGATTCTGCTGGTTCAGTGATTCGGACTGAGTGCCGAACCCGCGAACCGGCTGCATCCGCCCGCGAAAATTATCGAAACTTTGATGGGCGCGCGCTACAACCGACCGAAGGGTCGCGGCGTACGCCGCGACCCCGCCCTTTGCCCGAGCGCCTTTCGGGTCCGTCGCAGCGGGGTAGTAGTGAAGCCGCCGTTAAAGATTGCCGTCGCGGGGCTCGGCACGGTCGGTGCCGGCACCCTCAAATTGCTGCAAGACCAGGCCGAGCTGTTGGCCGCGCGCGGCGGACGCCGGCTCGTCGTCGCGGCGGTTTCGGCCCGCGACCGCCGCCGCGACCGCGGTGTCGAGCTGTCGGCGGCGCGCTGGTACGAGGATGCTGCGGCGATGGCGGCCGATCCCGAAATCGATGTCGTCGTCGAGCTGATCGGCGGTGCCGAAGGGATCGCCGCGCGCGTCATCGAGACCGCGCTGGCGCACGGCAAGCACGTCGTCACCGCCAACAAGGCGCTGATGGCGCATCACGGCACGCGGCTGGCCGCGCGCGCCGAAGAGGCGGGCCTGGCATTGTCGTTCGAAGCGTCGGTGGCCGGCGGCATCCCGGTGATCAAGACCTTGCGCGAGGGTCTCGCAGGGAACCGGCTCGGCCGGGTTTATGGCATTCTGAACGGCACCTCGAACTACATTTTGACGACGATGCGCGAGAGCGGGCGCGAATTCGCCGAAGTCCTGGCCGAGGCGCAAAAGCTCGGCTATGCCGAGGCCGACCCGAGCTTCGATATCGACGGCATCGACGCCTCACACAAGCTCGCGATCCTGGCGAGCGTCGGCTTTGGCCGCCCGGTCGACCTTGCCGGGGTCTATGCCGAAGGCATCCGGCACGTCTCTCGGCTCGACATCGATTTTGCCGAGGAGCTCGGCTATCGCATCAAATTGCTCGGCATCGCCCGGTTGACCGAGGATGGGCTCGAACAGCGCGTCCACCCCTGCATGGTGCCGCGGGCGACGCCGATCGCCGCGGTCGAAGGGGTCTACAACGCGGTCGTCGCCGAGGGCGACTTTGTCGGCCGCGTCGTGCTCGAAGGGCGCGGCGCCGGCGCGTTGCCAACCGCCTCGGCGGTCGCCGCCGATCTCGTCGACATCGCCGCCGGGCGTCGGGGGTTTGCGTTCGGCCTTCCCGCCGCCGAGCTGGGCGACATCCCCGGCGTCCCGATCGAGCGCCACCAGAGCGCCTATTACATCAGGTTGATGGTGGTCGACCGTCCGGGGGTCATCGCCGATGTCGCCGCGGCGCTGCGCGACGAGGAGGTGTCGCTCGAATCGATGATCCAGCGCGGCCGCGCGCCGGGCGAGGCGGTGCCGGTGGTGCTGACCACCCATCTCACGGTCGAGGCGGCGATGCGCCGCGCGCTCGCCCGGATCGAACAGCTCGACACCGTGCTCGAACCGCCGCGGATGATCCGCATCGAGGATTTCTGAGGCGTGCCGGGTCGCCGCCCACGGTCAGTCGCCCGCCGCGGAAAAAAGGCGCAATCCAATCACCCCGGCAATGATCAGCAGCAGCGAGCAGACGCGGCCGAGATTGGCGCTCTCGCGAAACCAGGCGATGCCGACGATCGCGGTTCCGGTGGTTCCGATGCCGACAAAGGTCGCGTACACCGTCGCCGCCGGCAGCCGCTTGACCGCTTCGGCCAACAGAAAGTTCGCCGGGATCGCAAACACGAGAACAACAAAAACCGGCGCCCAGCGCGACAACGGCGCCGCCCATTTCAGCGCGAAAGGCCACGCGACCTCGAACACATCGGCGGCCAAGACGAACAACCAAGCCATTCGTCTCGAATAGCACTTTTACGCGTTCGGCCGAAATCGGCAGGGCTTGCGGGTTCCTATTTAAGCGGAAAATAGGCGATGCGGTCGCCGCGGAAGGTGCCGACAAACATCTCGTCGCCGACCTGCAACCCGACCGTTGCGTCGCCAAAATCGGGGTTGCCTGGCTTGCTCGCCAAGGGCGTCAGCTTCATCGCCTTGGTGTCCCACCGGTCGATCCGCCACGGCTGGGTGCATCGCGCGTCATGGCTCTGGAAGCAGCCGAACACCTGCTTTGCCGAGACGTTCTGCCCGGCGACGATCAGCTGGCCGTCGGGCGCCCAGCGCAGATTATCGACCAGAAAACCGGCTGGCAGCGTATCCCGCTTTGACGGCGCGCCGCCGCCCCGCGCCAAGCGGACCACCGCCTTGTTGCCCCAGGCCGCGACATAAATCCATTTACCGTCGGGCGAGACCTCAATTCCATTGTTGCCCGACATTTGGCTTCCGGGAACCAGCGCATAGCCCTTGTGCGGATGCCATTCGTAAACGGCACCGGTGTTTTCGCCGGCATTCATCTTGTCGGGGGCCTTAGAATCCTTGGGATCGAACATGTCGGTGACCACCATGCCGCCATCGGGCAATGGCGCTACCGAATTCGGCCAGGTGTGCGCCGGCATCACGGCGCAACCGACCCAGGAGACCGCCGGCTCGGCCCCGCTGGGGTTGAGGGCGAAGACCTCGATCGATTCGCGCCCGCCGTGATTGACGACATAGAGCTCGTCGGTGCCGTTCTTCCCCGGGCGCAGGTTGAGGCCGTGCGCAGAAAACTTCGCGAGATCGGGCGGGCCTGGGCAGTCGCTATAGGTGGCCTTGTCCCACTTCACCTGCGGTCTTGTCCCGGGGAAAAGCGTCGTCCACGACTTGTCGCGGCTGTCGACCAGGTGGAGGCTGCCGCGCGACCCCGCGGCACCGCCATCCATGCCGCTGGCGACGATCCACGCAGTGCCCGGAACCTGGACGAGATCCTCCGAATTCAGCGGACCGCACACAAAGCTGAGATTACCGGCGGGATTGCAGGGCTCCCCCGCGCTCGCCGAGGAAATTCCGCCAGTCGCGCTCAGCGCCGCCGCAAGCCCAGTCGCGCTCAGCGCCGCCGCAAGCAACGTGACAACGATGGTCGTCTTCATTTTCCTGATCCTCCCTCGATGTTTTCGCCGGCTCTTTTCGTCCGAGCTTAACCATCATACAGGTTTTACCGGGGTTTGCCGGACTCGCGTGGGCGGCGGCGCATTGACGCCACCGGAGCCGAAGCCTAGGGTCCGCGCCGAGCTAACCGCGTGTATCGAGGCCGGATTGGCGAGCGTCGCCGAATTGATCGGGTGCCTGAGCCCGTGCGCGCTCCGCCACCCGATGCCGCAAGTTGTTCCGCGGTCGCGCTTTTGCTCCGGCCCGTTTGCTTGCCGGTGCCGCTCCCACCATCATCACCGATAAGGACGAGGAGGAACGTCATGCCCGAGACGTCGCGGATGGATCGCAATTTGGCCTTGGAGGCCGTGCGGGTGACCGAGGCGGCGGCGCTCTCCGCCTCGCGGCTGATGGGGCGGGGCGACGAAAAGGCCGCCGACCAAGCTGCCGTCGACGCCATGCGCGCCGCGCTTAACAGTCTCGCGATCGATGGCACCGTTGTCATCGGCGAAGGGGAGCGCGACGAGGCGCCGATGCTGTTCATCGGTGAAAAGGTCGGCACCGGCAACGGTCCGCCGATCGACATCGCGCTCGACCCGCTCGAAGGCACGACGATTACCGCGAAGGGCGGCGCCAACGCGCTCGCGGTGATCGCGATGGCCGATGCCGGGCATTTTCTCAACGCCCCCGACGTCTACATGGACAAGATCGCGGTCGGCGGCGGATTGCCGGACGATCTTGTCGATCTCGACGAGGCCCCGGCGACCAATCTGCGCAACCTGGCGCGTGCGAAAGGCGGTGAAATCAGCGACCTTGTCGTGTGCATCCTCGACCGCCCGAGGCATGCCGAGCTGATCGCCAAGGTGCGCGAGGCCGGCGCCCGCATCATGCTGATCGGCGATGGCGACGTCAGCGGCGTCATGGCCACCTCCGACCCCGAGACCGGGGTCGACATTTATCTCGGCTCGGGCGGCGCGCCCGAGGGCGTGCTGGCGGCGGCGGCTTTGCGCTGCATCGGCGGGCAGATGCAAGGCCGGCTGCTGTTCCGCAACGACGACGAACGGGGCCGCGCCGGTCGCATCGGCATTACCGATTTCGACCGCAAATACAAATTGCTGGATCTGGCCGCAGGCGACGTGATGTTTGCCGCGACCGGGGTCACCAACGGCACGATGCTGCGCGGCGTACGGCGCTTCGCCGGCGGTGCCGCGACCCATTCGGTGGTAATGCGTTCGAAGACGGGCACCGTGCGCTACATCGAGGCGCGCCACGACTTCACCCGCAAGGAAAACTTCGCCGCGCTCGCGCGCTAACGCCGAGGAGATCGAATGAACGCCACTTTTCGCGCCACCACTCGGAGGCTTTTCTTCGAAAACGAGCGCTGACCGGCGGCAATGGACGGCGCGGGGGGCGCCGCCCTGCCCACCGGGATGTTGGGGGTAGAGCGATCGGTTTGCGGCCGCCGCTGGCGTCTGCGCCATAGTGATATGGGGGAAGGGCAGACGATCGCCGCACGGCTCGGTCTACCCGAGATCGTCGGCCGGTTGTTGGCCCAGCGTGGGATCGGGCTGGATCATGCGCCGGTCTTTCTTGCCCCGCGATTACGCGACCAGCTGCCCGGCCCGTCGCATCTGCGCGACATGGACGCTGCCGTGGCGCGTCTCGTCCGGGCGGTCTGCGACGGCGAGACGGTCGCGGTTTTTGGCGATTACGATGTCGACGGGGCGACCTCGGCGGCATTGCTGACGCGCTTTTTCGCGGCGGTCGGCGCCAGCTGCCGCGTCTATGTTCCCGACCGGCTGCGCGAAGGCTATGGGCCGAACGCCGCAGCGCTCCGCCGTCTGCGCGCCGAGGGAGCGGGCGTCGTCGTCACCGTCGATTGCGGCACCACCTCGCACCAGCCATTTGCCGAGGCGGCGGCATGCGGACTCGACGCGATCGTGGTCGACCATCACGTCGCCGAGCCGCTGCTGCCGGCGGTCGCGGCGCTCGTCAACCCGAACCGGCTCGACGAGGACAGTCCGCATGGCGGGCTTGCCGCGGTCGGCGTCGCGTTTTTGCTCGTCATCGCGGTCAACCGGGCGCTGCGTGCGGCGGGCTGGTACGCCGGCGCCCGCGCCGAGCCCGATTTGCTCCAATGGCTCGATCTCGTCGCCCTCGGCACGGTGTGCGATGTCGTGCCGCTGAGCGGTCTGAACCGGGCACTCGTGGCACAGGGGATCAAGGTGGCGCGGCATGCCGGCAATCCCGGTCTCGCCGCCCTGACTGCGGTTGCCGGCATCGGCGAGCCGCTCGACGCCTATCATCTGGGGTTTGTGCTCGGGCCGCGGATCAACGCCGGCGGAAGGGTCGGTGCCGCCGATCTCGGGGCGCGGCTGTTGGCGACCGACGACCCGGCGCTGGCCGCGGAACTGGCGCAGCGCCTCGATGAATACAACCGCGAGCGGCGCGAGATCGAAGCGCGCACCCTGGCGGCGGCGGTCGCCGCGGCGGAGGCTGTGCCGCAATCGCCGGCGCTGACCTTTGTCACAGGGGTAGGCTGGCACCCCGGCGTTATCGGCATCGTCGCCGCACGGCTGCGCGAGCGCTACGAGCGTCCGGCCTGCGTTGTCGCGATCGAGGACGGGATCGGCCGCGGCTCCGGCCGATCGGTTCCAGGGGTGCCGCTAGGCCCGGCAGTGATCGCGGCGCGCCAGGCCGGGCTTTTGCTCAATGGTGGCGGGCACGCAATGGCGGCGGGCTTCACGGTCGCGGCCGAAAAGCTCGACCCGTTGCGGATATTTCTGGCCGAGCGGCTCGGCGACGGGATCGACCGCGAACTGCTGGTGCCGGAGCTGGCGATCGACGGGGCATTGTCGGTTGCGGCGGCATTGCCGGAGCTGATCGGGCATCTTGTGGCGTTGGCGCCGTTTGGCGCCGCCAACCCGGAGCCGCGCTTTGCCTTTTCGACAGTGCGGGTCGCGCATGCCGAGCCGGTCGGCAGCGGCCACCTGCGTTGTGTGTTCGCCGATCCGCTCGACCGCGCGCGCCTTAGCGGCATTGCCTTCCGCGCCGCGGAAACACCGCTCGGCCGCTTTCTCGCCGAGACCCGTGGAGCCGCCATTCACGTTGCCGGTCATCTGCGCCGGGATGCATGGCGCGGCCGCGACGCCGTCCAGCTGGTCATCGACGACGCAGCACCGGCCGGCGCGTGACCGGCCTTGACCAGCCCGGTCGGCGTACGTGCGCCGCCAGCGGTATTCCGATATACTCCCGGCTGGTGCGGCACTGGCCGAAGCGGCGAGAACGAGATGAGCAAAAGCGAAGGCGGGTCGATCCTCGACGAGACGCTGGCGGCGATCGACGCCATCCTTGGTGCCGATCTCGACGCGATCACGGTCGAGCGAGTGGTCGTCGGCCTGTTCTTTACCGGCGTCAAGCTTGGCAACGGCGTGGCCGGCGTCTGCGCCACTCCGATCAAGACGATCCCCGAGGCGGTGTGCTGCCCGAGCTCGGCAATGGCGATGCCGTTTCCGGGAAAACTGCGTGGCCGCCCGGCCATCGAGTTGGCGCGCGAGGCGCTGTGCGGCCACGGCATCCGCCGCGCCGTCGGGATCGCCGCGGTCAACGCCTTGGCCGAGTGCTGCTGGCAATCCCGCCCGCATCCCGAAATCGAGCTGCGCCCGGGTGTCGACGCGTTCGACGCGACCGAAATCCGCGCCGGCGACCAGGTCGTCGTAGTCGGCGCATTCGTCCCGTTCCTGAAGGAATTGAAGCGGCGCGGGCAATCCTTTCTGGTGCTGGAGCAGGACCCGGCAACGCTCAAAGCGGACGAGCTGCCGTTCTTCCGCCCGGCCGAGCAGGCCCCCGAGATGGTGCCGCAGGCCGACGTGCTGCTGATCACCGGCTCGACCCTGGTCAATGCCACGCTGGAAGAGCTGCTGGCGCTGGCACGGCCCGATGCGCGGGTCACGATCGTCGGGCCGACCGTCGGCATGCTGCCCGATCCGTTTCTGGCGCGCGGCGCCGATGTGCTCGGATGTGTGCGGATCACCGAGCCCGACGCCTTTCTCGACCTACTCGCCGAGGGCGGGTCGGGCTACCATTTCTTTGGCCGCTCGGCGCAGAAGATCGTGCTTGCCCGCCGGTCCCTGGCGTTGGGAGCGAAGGCCGCCTAACGCGGGCCGCCTCGGGGTCGCGGGCGCGGCGCCGGTCAGGCGTCTGAGTGTTCCGCGGCGGCGGCCTCGGCCTCTTCTTCGGCCAGGACTTTTTTGAGGAGGTCGCGCGCACCTTTGATCCGTTGCCAGCGGATTCCCATCAGCGGGAACTCGCCGGCCACGATCGCGCTGATAACTGCGTTGACCTGGCGCAATCTTTGTTCGTGGGCGGGGTTGTGGTCGCCCTGCCGCCGGCGCTCGATCATCCGATCGCGCAAGGCAACGCTGCAGCGCACGGCATCGGTGAGTTCGTCGGCGGTTTCCGCGGGATGGTTGCGCAGCAGGTAATCGAGCTTGGCGACCGCCTCGCGGCAGTGCGAGCAGGGATCGGCATTCATCGGGTATTCCGGGGTTGAGCGAAGCGCAGACTTTGCCGTGGCCGGTGCGCCGAATTGTTGCCGGCGCCGATCACGGAGAGCCGCAACAGAAAGCTGCCGGCGAGCACCGCAAGCGCCGCTCCCAGCATCAGCCGCGGCCGCGGCCGGCGCGAGGCGAGTGTCCCGGCATAGAGTGCGACCGGCACGGCAGCACCCAGGCCGACGGCGCCAAGCTGGTGGACCGCACCCCACGGTCGGTGCAATGCCGTCGAATTGGCGATGCCGGCGGCTTCATAGCGGCGCTCGGCGGTAATTGCGGCACTAAGCTCGGTCGCAGCCGCGGCCAACGCCAGACCCTCGAGCGCCGATGCCGCGGCGTCGTCCTCGTCGATGCAGCCGGCGATCCGCAACGCCGCCGCACCCGCACCGATCGAAGAGGCCGCGAACTGGATCGCAAGCGCGCGTGGTGCTGCCGCCCATAAGGGCGTGCTGGTGGCGACGAGCAACGCCGCAGTGTAGGTGGTCATGCCGGCGCCGGCGACTGCCGCCGGCAGTTGTGCCATCCGCGCCGCCTTTGTCCAGCCGCAGAGCTGTGCCGCCGCCGTGGCGATGCTGAACAGGCTGAAGCTCGACAGCACATAGGTCCCGATCGACATCGGCGAGGTGCGGCGATAGATGCGCAGCATGTTGTAAAAGCGATCCGGGCTGTGAAGGTCCCAGATCAACAAAGGCGGTCCACAGGCGACGGCGAGGAGCGCTATATGCCGGCCGCGCCGCACGGTGCCGCGCGCTTTTTCGGCACCGGCCAGGTCCGCGGCAGTGGCGATCAGCTGGGCGCCGCCCGACAGACCGGCAATAAAAATATAAAGTGCGACGCGCAGGCCCCAGTGGCTCCTTTTGAGCTGCGGCTGGTCGTAATAGGTCGTGCCCGGGGCATCGGCGGCGCGGGCCGGCGCATATTTCGTCTCGCGTCCATAAGGTGCGCGGCTCGGTGCCCCAGCGAGGCTCATGACCAGCATCCGAACAACGCGGCGGCCGCCAAGGTCAGGCCCGCGGCCGCGGCGAGGCCGAACGAAAGGCTCGGGCCGACCCGGTTCGAGGCACGGCTCGGCGCCGGTGGCAGATTGTAGGCTTCGGGCTCGGCGGTCAGCAGAAAGAAGGCGTTGAGGTGGCCGAGGTCGCCGGTTGCGCCGGGCGAATCCGGCGCGCCGTAGAGATACGCCGACGCGACGCCGAGATTCTGCAATTCGCCGACGCGGTTACGCGCGCGGCGCTGCAATTCGCCGATTTCGCCGAACTGGATCGACTCGGTCGGGCAGGCTTTGGCGCAGGCCGGTTCGAGGCCACCCTTCAGCCGGTCATAGCACAATGTGCATTTATGGGCCTTGCCGTCGATCATGCTCAGCTCGACGACACCAAAGGGACAGGCGGGCACACAATAACCGCAGCCGTTGCAGATGTCCTGCTGCACGACGACGGTGTCGAATTCGGTGCGGAACAAGGCGCCGGTCGGGCAGGCCTCCAGGCAGGGCGCATTGTGGCAGTGCTTGCACACGTCGCTCATCATCAGCCAGTTGCTCTGGTACGGCGCCATTGCGGTGGCGCGCCCGTCGCCGCCGCTGATGTGCTCGACAAAGGCGACGTGACGCCAGGTCGAGGCGGAGAGGCCGCCCGTATTGTCATAGCTCATGCCGGTCAGGTGCAATCCGTCGGCCGGCAACAGATTCCACTCCTTGCACGCGACTTCGCACGCCTTGCAGCCGATGCAGCGCGTCGTGTCGGTGAAAAATCCGTAGGAATTGCCGGCCTCGATCTTGACCCCGGCGGTCAACTCGGCCTCGTCCGGGATCATTCCGTCGAGATCGGAAGCAGTGTGGTCGAGCGCGCGCGGATGAACTTGCATGTCAGTCTCACTGCGGCCGCAGCCGCCCTTTGCGCAAACTGCAGGTCAGGGCCTTGCCCTCATGCATCGAGGTATTGGCGTCGCCGACAACTAATGTCAGCACATTGGCGATGTCGCCGGTCGCGTAACCTTCCCAGCCGAAATGCCAGGGCATGCCGATCTGGTGGACACGCCGGCCGGCAATGTCGAGCGGGCGCAGCCGCTCGGTAACCAATGCCTTCGCCTCGACCTCGCCCCGCAAAGTGGACAACACGACCCAGTCGAGCTGGCCGATGCCGAGGTCGCCGGCGAGTTCGGGGGCGATCTCGACAAACCCCTCCGGCTGCAATTCGGCGGTGACCGCGACCGACCGGGTCGGCGTCCCGCCGGAATGGTGTTCGGTCAGGCGGTAGGTGGTCAGCACATAGGGAAAGCGCGGGTCACCGACCGGGTGATAAACATTGTCCGGCCGTTTCCAAATTTTCGCCACCGGGCTCGCCTGCTGGCCGTAAAACGGATTGCGCACCGGCGATTCGACCGGCTCGTAATGGGTCGGCAATGGCCCGTCCTTGAGCCCCGACGGCACGAACAGCGAGCTCTTGCCGTCGGCGATCATCGTGAACGGCGAAGAGCCGTCGATCGCCGCCATCCCCTCGGGCCGCGTTGACCAATCGGGCTTGTAGTCGGGCGGCTTCTCGGGCTCGAAATCGACCACGTCGGTTCCCTCCCAGCGGCGCTTGCCGGGATCCCACCAAACCAGCTTTTTGCGCTCCGACCATGGCCTTCCCTCGGGGTCGGCGGCAGCTCGGTTATAGAGCGTGCGGCGGTTCGACGGCCATGCGAAGCCCCAGCCGAGATGCGTTCCGGGTCCGCCGGGTCCGTCCGGACGCCGCGAGCGCGCCCGGTTGTCGCCTTCCCTCGGGAACACCCCGGTGTAGGTCCACACCCCGCACGCGGTCGAGCCGTCATCCTTGACCTCTTGGACATCCCCGAGCTGGCGCCGGTCCGGCCAAGTGTAGCCGTTCATCTCCTTTAGCACCGCCTCGACCGAGGGCTCCTCGACCTCCCCCGTTGTCGGGTAATCCCAGGTCAATGCCCGGACCGGCGCGTCCTTCTCCGCGGCGCTGTGCGCATAGAGCTGCTTCAGCCGCCGCCCGAGGTGATAGACGAACCATGTTTCCGAGCGGCTGTCGCCCGGCGGCTCGACGACCTTGTCATGCCATTGCACGAGCCGGTGGGTGTTGGTGAAGGTGCCGTCCTTCTCGCCGACCAGTGCCGCCGGCATCAGAAAGACTTCGGTCTTGATGTCTTGCGGCCGCAGCTCGCCCGTTTTGACCGGCTTGCCGGCATACCAGAACGACGCGGTTTCGGTCTCGGTGAAATCGCGCACCACCAGCCAGTCGAGATTGGCGAAGCCGCGCTGGATCATCGCCGAATTGCTGCCGCCGATCACCGGGTTTTGCCCGAGCACAAAGAGGCCGCGGATCACGCCGTCGGCGATCGCCAGGGTCATCGGCAATTGCGAATGATCGCCGACAATGCGTGGAATCCACTGAAACCCCCATTGGTTGTCTGGGGTCGCATGCTCGCCGTACCAGGCGCGCAGCAGGCTGACTGCGTATTTCGGGAAATTGTGCCAGAACCCGGTCGGCGGGGTTTCCGATTTGAGATAATCCTCCAATGTGTCATGCGGCTTTTGCGCCTGCGGCTGCGGCAGGTAGCTCGGCAGCATGTTGTAGAGCGTCGGAATGTCGGTGCTGCCCTGGATGCTCGAATGACCGCGCAATGCGAGGACGCCGCCGCCGGGCCGCCCGGTATTGCCGAGCAATGCCTGAATCAATGCCGCGGCGCGGATAATCTGGACCCCGACCGTGTGATGCGTCCAGCCGACCGCATAGCAGAACGCCGCGGTGCGCTCGCGGCCCGAGGCTGATGTCAGCGCCTCGGCAATCTTCAGAAAGATGTCGCGCGGACAGCCGGTCGTCTCCTCGACCTTCTCCGGCGTGTAGGCGGCATAGTGCCGTTTCAGTATCTGGTAGACCGTATTGGGGTGCTGCAGGCTGGGGTCGCACGGCGGCGGGCCTTTTTCCATGCGCCGCAGCTTTTCGCTGTAGGATTCGGTGGTGTTGACATAGTGCTCGGCGAGCGACGACGGCACGTCCTCGCCCTGGTATTGCCAGGAATTGTATTTGTACGACCGGCTGTCCTGGTCAAAGCCTGAGAATAGGCCGTCAAGCGCCGTCGCGTCTTGAAACCGCTCGTCGATGATCGTCGACAGGTTGGTGTAGGCGAGCGCGTACTCCTTGAACCACACATCCTCTTCCAGAATGTAGCGGATAACGCCGCCGAGAAACGCGATGTCGCTGCCGGCGCGGATCGGCGCGTAGATGTCGGCCAATGCCGAGGTGCGGGTGAAACGCGGGTCGACATGGATGATCGTGGCGCCCTTGTCCTTCGCCTGCAGTACAAAGCGAAAGGCGATCGGATGGTTCTCGGCCATATTGGACCCCATCACGATGATGCAGTCCGAATTGGCGAGGTCCCACTGGGGCATTGTCGCTGCCCCACGGCCGTAAGTCGCGCCCAGACTGGGCACCGACGAAGAGTGTCAGACGCGCGCCTGGTTTTCGATCCACACCATGCCGAGGGCGCCGCCGAACAGCTTTTTGATCAGATAGTTCTCCTCGTTGTCGAGGGTGGCGCCACCGAGCGAGGCGATCGCGAGGGTATGGTTGACGGTGGTTCCCTCGGGGAGCTTGTCGACAAAGGTCTCGTCGCGGGTGTCCTTGGCCAATTGCGCGATGCGGTCCATTGCCCAGGCGAGCGGCCGGCGCTCCCAATGGTCGGAGTAGGGTGCGCGGTAGAGGACGTGGTCGAGGCGTTGTTCGCTCGTGAGCCAGCCGAAGGTCGCCGACCCTTTCGGGCATAAGGTGCCCTGGTTGATCGGGCTGCGCGGGTCGCCCTCGACATGAATGACGCGGCCGTTCTTGGCATAGGCGAGTTGGGCGCAGCCGACGGCGCAATAGGGGCAGATGATCGTGCCGACTTTGTCGGCTTCGGCAAGGCGCGGCCGCAGATTGCGCGACAAGCTGCTTTCCGCCGCTTTGGCGTAAGGGCTTTCGCCGGCGATCTGCCGCGGCAGCGACCAGTCGCGCACAAAGCCGGCGGCGCGCTCGGCGAAGCGGCGGCGAATTCTTTTCATCGAGAAGCCTTCCCGGTTCAGGATTTGGTCTGGGAAATGGCGCAGGCTTGGTCGGCGATCAGCCCGGCGGCCGGGCGGAACGTAACGGCGACACGAGCTTGCGCGCGCCGCAGCGACAAGAGCTGGTCGGGATCGATCCCGGCATTGTGGGCGAGCACGAAAATCCGGGTGCCGCCCTCGTCGAGCGCCAGCTGAAACCGGTTTTCCTGCGCCACGATGATAACGCCCGACACGGTCGCCACGGCCGTCTCCTTTGTACCTCGCGTAGAACGCGCGGCCGGCGGCCCGGTTCCATCAATGCGACCGCGGCGGGCTCTGGACTGCGGGCGACGGGGCAGAGCCGACGCCGCAAGCTGGTTCAGCCGAAAATTCGCTAACTCGCCTGTTACGGCAGTTTGAGAACGCCGACCGGTCTCAAGCCTTTTAACCACAGATCGGTGCTGCGCGGAGGGTGATTATGGCGGATACGGTTTGCGACCACATCGTCGCAATTCTGACCGACTGGGGTGTCGACACCGTCTTCGGCTTGCCCGGCGACGGGGTCAACGGCTTTGTCGAATCCCTCCGGCGCGCCAAGGACCGCATCCGCTTTATCCATTGCCGCCATGAAGAAGCAGCGGCACTCGCCGCCTGCGGCTATGCCAAGTTCACCGGCCGCCTGGGCGTCGTGTTCTCGACCGCGGCGCCGGGCGCTGTTCACCTGCTGAACGGGCTCTACGACGCAAAGATCGACGGCGCGCCGGTGCTGGCGATCACCGGGATGACCTATCACGATCTGATCGGCACGCATTACCTGCAGGACATCAATCAGGATTACCTGTTCCAGAACGTCGCCGCCTACAACCAGCGGCTGATGGGGCCGGAGCATGTCGAGAACGTCGTCAATCTCGCCTGCCGCAATGCGCTCGCCCACCGCAGCGTCGGCCATGTCGCGATCCCGATCGACATCCAGGCGATGGCGGCGACCGACTGGAAGCGCTTCAAGCGCAATGTCAAAGGCCACACCTCGAGTGAGTTCCAGACGCCGCGCGCTGTCCCCGAGCGCCCCTTGATCGAGGAGGCGGCAAAGCTGCTCGCCGGCAAGACCAAGGTCGCGATCCTCGCCGGCGCCGGCGCGCGTGCCGCCCGGTCCGAGCTCGAGCAGGTCGCCGAGCGGCTCGGCGCGCCGATCGTCAAGGCCCTGCTCGGCAAGGAATGCGTGCCCGACGACAGCCCCTATACGACGGGCGGGATCGGCGTCGTCGGGACCCGCCCCTCGGTCGAGGTGTTTCGCAATTGCGACGCCCTCTTAATCGTCGGCAGCGGGTTTCCGTATATCGAATTCCTCCCCAAGCCGGGCCAGGCGGTCGGCGTGCAGATCGACGACAAGCCCGAGCGGATCGGCCTCAGATATCCGGTCGAGCTCGGTCTTGTCGGCGACGCCCAGGCGACCTTGCGCGAGCTGTTGTCATTGCTCCCGCGCAATGAGGACCGCAGCTTTCTGGCCGGCGCGCAGCAGGGGATGCGCGAATGGTGGGAATTGCTCGAAGAGCGCGCCAGCTACAACGAGACCCCGATGCGGCCGCAGACGGTGGCCTGGCACTTGCCGGAACTGATGGCGCCCGACGCCATTCTGTGCGGCGATTCAGGCACTGTGACGGTGTGGCAGGCGCGCATGAAATTGCGCGAGCGGCAGCGGTTTTCGTTTAGCGGGACGATGTGCAGCATGGCGGCCGCTCTGCCTTATGCCATCGGCGCCCAAACAGCCTATCCGGACCGCCAAGTCGTCGCGTTTACCGGCGACGGGTCATTGACGATGATGATGGGCGATTTCGCGACGCTCGTGCAGCACAAGCTGCCGGTAAAGGTCGTCGTAATCAAAAACAACACGCTCGGCCTGATCAAATGGGAGCAGATGCTCTATCTCGGCAATCCCGAGTACGGCGTCGACCTGGCGCCGATTGACTTTGTCAAGTTCGCCGAGGCCTGCGGCGCGTATGGCCTGCGCATCGAGGACCCGAGGCGCTGTCGCGACCAGCTGCGAGAGGGCTTGGCAATTGACGGACCGGTGCTGATCGAATGCGTCGTCGACCCGCTGGAGCCGCCCTGGCCGCCCGAGATCACCCGCGACGAGGCGGAGAAGCTGGTCGCGGCGATGCGGCGCGGCGAGCGCAACACACGGCCGATCGGGCTGACCGTCGGCCGGCACGCGGCACAGGAGTTTACGTTTGCGCAGAGCCCGTTCGGCATCGCCGGACGGGTCTTCGACCGGCTTACCGGACGCCACGCCGAGGACAAGCAGAAGGAAGAAAAAGAAGAAACAGAGAAGGCGGAATAAGATGGCGATCCTCACCGAAACGTTCGCCCCGTCGACCCGGTCGATTTCGCCCGCCGCCTCCGTGCCCGCGCAGCGCCGCCGCCGCGAGGCGACGGCCGATCTTGCCGAGGCTCTCGCCGCCGACATCGCCGGCGAGGTGCGGTTCGATTCCGCCAGTCGCGCGCTCTATGCGACCGATCTGTCGATCTATCGTCAGGTGCCGATCGGGGTCGTGATCCCGAAGGACGTGGCCGATGTCGAAGCCGCCGTCGCGGCCTGCCGTGCGCGCGAGGTGCCGATCCTCGGGCGCGGCTGCGGCACCAGCCTCTCGGGCCAGACCTGCAATGTCGCGGTAGTGATCGACTTCTCGAAATACATGAACCGGATCCTGGCGCTCGATCCCGACAGCCGGCGCGCCAAGGTGCAGCCGGGCGTCATCAACGACCAGGTGCGCCACGCCGCGCAACGGCACGGGTTGACCTATGCGCCCGACCCCGCCACCCACGCCTACTGCACGCTCGGCGGCAATATCGGCAACAATTCCTGCGGCGCGCACACGGTGATGGGCGGCAAGACCGTCGACAATGTCGAGGAGCTCGACATCCTGACCTATGACGGGTTGCGCCTGCGGGTCGGCGCCACCGACGACGAAGCCCTGGCGCTGATCCGCAGCGGTGGTGGTCGACGCGCCGAAATCTACGGGCAGCTGAAGGACCTCGCAACCCGTTACGCCGACGAGATCCGCCGCCGCTACCCGGACATCCCGCGCCGCGTTTCCGGCTACAACCTCGACGATCTCTTGCCCGAAAAGGGGTTCAACCTCGCCCGTGCGCTGGTCGGGTCGGAGGGGACTTGCGCGCTGACCCTGTCGGCGACGTTGCGGCTGCTGCCGTGGCCGGCGAAGCGGTCGCTGCTCGTTCTCGGCTACCCCGATATCGCGCGTGCGGCGGACGACGTCGCCGAGCTGCGCGGCTTTGGCCCGGACGCGCTCGAAGGTTTTGACGGCCACGTCGTCGAAAACATGAAGCGAAAGGGCAAGCCGGTGCCGGGCGAGCCGCTGCTGCCCGAGGGCCGCGCCTGGCTCCTGGTCGAGTTCGGCGGCGACAACCAGAAAGAAGCCAACGGCAAGGCCGAAAAGGTGTTCGCCCGGCTCAAAAAGATCGGCTCGCATGCGGGCGACATGCGGCTGATCGAGCCGGCCGAGGAGCAGGAGCAGATTTGGGACATCCGCGAGAATGGGGTCGGCTCGAGCCACATTCCGGGCGTTGAGGAGGCCTGGCCTTCATGGGAAGACGCAGCGGTGCCGCCCGAGCGGCTCGGCGATTATCTGCGCGAATTCAACAAGCTCAACCAGCGCTTTGGCTATACCGCGACGATCTTCGGCCATTTCGGCGACGGCTGTGTGCACACCCGGATGACCTTTGGACTGAAGACCAAGGAGGGGGTCGCCCGCTTTCGCGAATACATGCAACAGGCGTCGGATCTTTGCCTCAAATACGGCGGGTCCTTGTCGGGCGAGCATGGCGACGGCCAAGCCAAGGGCGAGCTGTTGCCAAAGATGTTCGGCCCCGAGCTGATCCAGGGGTTCCGCGAGTTCAAGACGATCTGGGACCCGCATTGGCGGATGAACCCGGGCAAGGTCATCGACGCCAACCCGCTCGACAGCAATTTGCGCTTGGGCCCGGACTATGCGCCGCGCCACGTCGAGACGTATTTTCGTTTTCCCGAGGACCACGGCAGCTTTGCCCAGGCGTCCGAGCGCTGTTTCGGGGTCGGCAAATGCCGCAGCCTCGGCGGTCAGACGATGTGCCCGAGCTTTCAGGCGACCCGCGAGGAGATGCACTCGACCCGCGGTCGGGCGCACCTGCTGTTCGAAATGATGCGGGGCGACCCGCTGGAGCGGGGCTGGCGCGAGGAGGGCGTGCGCGAGGCGCTCGACCTCTGTCTGCAATGCAAGGGCTGCAAGCACGACTGCCCGGTTTCGGTCGACATGGCGACCTACAAGGCCGAGTTCCTGGCGCATTACTACAAAGGACGGCTGCGGCCGCGCGCCGCCTACAGCATGGGGCTCGTGATGTGGTGGGCGCGGCTGGCAATGCTGGCGCCGGGCTGGGTCAACCTGCTGCTGCGCACCCCCGTGCTCGGTGACGCGCTCAAGAGCGTGGCCGGGTTTACCACCGAACGCGCGGCGCCGGTCTTTGCTTCGGAAAGCTTTCAAAGCTGGTTCCGGCGCCGGCCGAAGGTCACCGAGGCGTCGCGCCCCCCGGTCCTCCTGTGGCCCGACACCTTTAACAATTATTTCTTCCCCGGCACGGCGAAAAGCGCGGTCCACGTCTTGGAGTCCGCCGGCTACGACGTGATCGTGCCTGAAGCGCGGCTCTGCTGCGGCCGCCCGCTTTACGATTACGGCATGCTCGATCTCGCCAAAAGACACCTGCTCCAGATCATCGCCGATCTGCGTCCGGCGATCCGCGCCGGGGTGCCCGTCGTCGGCCTGGAACCGAGCTGCCTGTCGGTGTTCCGCGACGAGCTGAAAAGCATGCTGCCCGACGACGAGGACGCCCAGCGCCTCGCCTGCCAGAGCAAGACGCTGAGCGAGCTCTTGATGGCGACCCCAGGCTGGAAGCCGCCAAAGCTCGCGGCGAAGGCATTGGTTCAGGCGCACTGCCATCACAAGGCGGTGCTCGACGCCGAGACGCAGCAAAAGATGTTCGAAGCGATGGGGCTCCAGCTCCAGCCGAACCCGACCGGCTGCTGCGGCCA
This sequence comes from uncultured Alphaproteobacteria bacterium, assembly GCA_963712825.1. Classification (GTDB taxonomy): domain Bacteria; phylum Pseudomonadota; class Alphaproteobacteria; order ATCC43930; family CGMCC-115725; genus AP-15. The sequence goes on along the minus strand of CAVQJP010000011.1, from coordinate 342,217 downwards.
TGCCGGCTCGTTCGGTTACGAAGCGGAGCATTACCCGGTGTCGATGACGATCGCCGAGCAGGCGCTGCTGCCGGCGGTGCGCGGGGCCGGCGACGACACGCTCGTCGTTGCAGACGGCTTTAGCTGCCGCGAGCAGATCCGCCATGGCAGCGGGCGCCACGCGCTTCATCCTGTCGAGATCGTCGATTTGGCGCTCCGGCGAGCGCGGATCGGTTCGGCGCGAGACCTCGAAAACAGCCGGGTCGAGCCGCCGCCCAAACCTAACGCCGGCCCCTTGGCCGCTCTCGCGCTGGCCGGCGGTCTGGTCTGGCTTGCTTTCCTGATCCGGTCCGCCAACGCCCGCGCCGCCCCGCCAGGCGGTACTAGTCACCGGTAATTTCCGGCGAATCGAAGCGCCAAGCTTTCCATAAGACCTCGCTCCATCGCCGGGTGCGAGGGCGCAGGCGTAGCGAATTGTCGGAATCGCTGACTGCTGCCGTCGCAAGGAACTCGACTTGTCGAGGCGTGGTTAAAAGCATGCGGAATTAACCCGCGTCCAAAATCAGGGAATAGGCAAGATGGCGACCAAGGCGAACACCAAGGCCGAGCGTAAAACGCGTCGGTCGCAAACGGACGAACCAAAGCGGGCACAGAGTTCCGCTCCCGACGCTCTGGAGTTGCTCAAGCAAGATCACCGCGAAGTCGAAGAGCTGTTCGACGAATTCAGCGAAATGGAGGGTGATGACGCGCGAAAGGGCGAAATCGCCGGGCGTATTTGCCGCGCGTTGGAGGTGCACGCTGAGATCGAAGAACAGATATTCTATCTCCGCGCACGCGAAGCGACAAAGGACGACGATTTGATCGACGAGGCGATCGTCGAGCATGCGAGCGTAAAGCACCTGATCGGCGAAATCGAAGCTATGGAAGCCGGCGAGGAACTCTACGACGCCAAGGTCCGGGTGCTCGAGGAGATGGTCAAGCGCCACATCCAAGAGGAGGAAGAGGAGCTGTTTCCGGAACTCGTCTCCGCCAAGATGGACAGAAAAGAAGTCGGGCGGGAGCTTGCCGAGCGCAAGCAGGAACTGATGGCCGAAAGCAAGGAGTAGCCGGCGATTTGCGGGTCGGGATCGGGTCGGCCTTGCAGCACCGACGGCCGGGCCCGACCCGCCTTATTGTCCACCCCGCCGGCCGAGGCTTGAGCAGGGCCTCTTCCCTCCCAAAAGGCTTCTTTGAACGAGTGGAACCACGCGATGACAACCGACCCGAAAACCATGCACCCGACGCCGCCGATGCCGCGGCAGCAGCAACGGCCGCCCGGCTTTACCGAAGACGTGTCACCAAAACCGGACCATGGCGAGCACTCCTATCGCGGCAATGACAAGCTCAAAGGTCGGGCGGCGCTGTAACCGGCGGGGATTCGGGCATTGGCCGCGCGGTGGCGATCGCCTTTGCGCGCGAAGGCGCCGATGTGCTGATCGCTTCTCTTTAGGAGCACGAGGACGCCCAAGAAACCGCGCGCTGGGTCGAGAAAGCCGGCCGCCGGGCGGTGCTGGTGGCCGGCGATTTGCGCCGCCCCGAACATTGCCAAAGCCTGGTCGAGCCGCCGAATTCCTTCTCCGCGAAAACGGGGTCCAGGATAACCGCCGCAGCGCTGGGTCTCTGGATTCCCGCTTTCGCGGGAATGACGACCAAAAGGTGATTTTCTACTGACGGCTGGCCCGAAGGACCGCGGCTCTCACGTCGCCGGCGCGGATTGTCCTTCCACGCGTCTGCTGCGGGCTTTTCCGCTTGCCGGCGGCACCAGCCGCGCTAGGCTGCCGGGCGATGACCGTCCTTGCCACCTCGCTCGAGCCGCGCTCCGACGCATTTCTCGCCGCTGACGCGGCAATGCGAGGTCTGGTCGCGGATCTGCGGGTGAAGGTCGCGAGGATCGAAGAGGGGGGCGGGGAGGGGGCGCGGCGGCGGCATCTGGCGCGCGGCAAGCTGCTGGCGCGCGAGCGGGTGCGGCTGCTGCTCGACCCCGGCTCGCCGTTTCTGGAGCTCTCCGCGCTCGCCGCCTACGGCATGTATGACGGCGAGGTGCCGGCGGCCGGGATCGTCACCGGCATCGGCCAGGTCATGGGCCGGGAATGCGTCGTCGTCGCCAACGACGCCACCGTCAAAGGCGGGACCTATTTCCCGATGACCGTCAAAAAGCATTTGCGGGCGCAGGAAATCGCCGGCGAAAACCGGCTGCCGTGCCTGTATCTGGTCGATTCGGGCGGGGCGTTCCTGCCGGCGCAAGATGAGGTGTTTCCTGACCGCGACCATTTCGGGCGCATCTTCTACAATCAGGCGCAACTGTCGGCGGCGGGCGTGCCGCAGATCGCCTTGGTCATGGGGTCGTGCACCGCGGGTGGCGCCTATGTGCCGGCAATGGCCGACGAGTTGGTCATCGTCAAGGGCGAGGGGACGATCTTTCTGGGCGGGCCCCCTTTGGTGCGCGCCGCGACCGGCGAAATCGTCAGCGCCGAGGAATTGGGCGGGGCCGAATTGCACAGCCGCACCTCCGGCGTCACCGACCACATGGCGATCGACGACCGCGACGCGCTTGGCATTGCGCGGCGCATCGTCGGTAATTTGAATTGGCCGAAGCGCGTGGGGATCGAGCTGCGCCCGCCGGTTCCGCCGCTCTACCCGGCCGAAGAATTGTACGGGGTGATCCCGCCCGACACCCGCCATCCCTATGACGTGCGGGAGATCATCGCCCGTCTCGTCGACGGCAGCGAGCTCGACGAGTTCAAGCGGCTCTACGGCCCGAGCCTGGTCTGCGGCTTTGCCCATATCTGGGGCTATCCGGTGGCGATTCTCGCCAATAACGGCATTCTGTTTTCCGAGAGCGCCTTGAAGGCGGCGCATTTTATCGAATTGGCGGCGCAGCGCGGCATTCCGCTCGTCTTTCTGCAAAACATCACTGGGTTCATGGTCGGAAAGAAATACGAGGCGGGCGGCATTGCCAAAGACGGCGCCAAGATGGTGACCGCGGTTGCGACTGCCGGCGTGCCCAAGTTTACCGTGATTATCGGCGGCAGCTTTGGTGCCGGCAATTACGGGATGAGCGGACGAGCCTATGGCCCACGGTTTTTGTGGATGTGGCCGAACGCGCGGATCTCGGTGATGGGCGGCGAGCAGGCCGCCTCGGTATTGGCGCAGATCCGCCGTGACACCCGCGAGGCGCGCGGCGAAGGGTGGAGCGCCGCCGAGGAGAATGAATTCAAGATTCCGATCCGCGCCCAATACGAGAGCCAGGGCCATCCCTATTATGCGAGCGCCCGGTTGTGGGATGACGGGGTCATTGATCCGGCCGACACGCGCATCGTGTTGGCATTGGCAATCTCGGCGAGCCTCAACGCGCCGGTCGAAAGCTTCGCCACCGCGTACTCCGACGGCGGGCGGTTTGGGAGCGGGCGGGGCCGGTTCGGCGTGTTCCGGATGTGACGGCGTCAGGCGGGCTGGTAGAATATTCAAACCCAGCGGAGCAGGAGACGGTTGTGGTCGCAGTCATCGATGACAAGTCCGAAGCCGGTGCTGCCCAGTACATCGAATTTACCGTCCGGCGCAGTCCGGACGAGCGCGGCCGGGTTTTGGGGAGCTGGCGCTTTGCTCACGGCGAGAGGGTGATCGACCAGAGCAAGCCCGGCAATGCGGTCGCGGCTGAGTTGCGCTTTGCCGTCGACTGCGCCGATCAGCACGGAATACCATTTGTGTTGGTCGACGACCCGGAAGAGCTGTTCCCGCCTTGGGAGCGCCGGTGAAAGCCGGGAGGCGCTTGCGGGGCATCGGCGCTGGTCGCCACCGGGGTGGTTCGGAACTTTGACCCTTCTCAGCCGTTTGCGCCGAGGTCAGACACAATCGCGGGGGACAGCGTGCAGACGGCGGAAGTGCGGATCGCCGAGGAGGATGATTTCGGCGGGCGGTTGACCGATATGCGGCTGTGGCTCGACGAGCATCGGTTCGAACCCTCGACCTTCATTTATTTCTACCTCGATCCGGGAATGATGATACGGGTGTCGTTCAGCGTCGCCGATGAAGCCGAGGCCTTCGCCGAGGAATTCGGCGGGTTTCTGCTTGAGGTGCATCCCGCCACCGATCGTCTTGCAACCGTCTGAACCCGATCGAGAGGTCCTGGACCATCCCCCAGACGAACTGAAATCGCCAATACAACCGGGAGTGCAGGCCCGCGCAGCAAGTGAAACCGGGTGCGCTCGTATGAGGGCACTTCCGGAAGTGTTATAACCGGGTGGTCGGCCGTTGAGGCGGTGGTGATCGCGCCGGGTTAGCACAGTGGCAGTGCAGCGGTTTTGTAAACCGAAGGTCGGGGGTTCGAATCCCTCACCCGGCACCACACCTCAAAAGAAGCCGGGAAACCCGCGGATTACGGCGGCCGCTTCGCGCAGGAACGGCCGTTCATATGCCGAAGGTGAAGCGGCTCCCGGTATTCCAGTCGATCAGCCGGTCAGGCATCTCCGCGCGCATTTTGGCGATGAAGTTGCGGCCTGTGCAGTGCATCGGAATTACGACATCGGGTGCCAGCGCCTTGATCTCCTCGATTGTGTGGTCGACATAGTCGGGCGGTGCGACGCCCAGGTGGAAGCCCCCGAGCACGGCGTGGAGCTTGTCCACGCCGGACACCGCCATCGCGGTTCTGATTGCGTTCAGCACACCGCAATGGCTGCATGAAGATATGACCACGAGACCCCGCCCCCGGACGACATAGCAGGTTGCATGCTCGTCCGGATGCCGGTCTGGAACGAGCCTTCCACGTCGCTCGTCATCGGTGAAGTGATCGACCGAAGTCGGCTCGACCAGGGTGTTGGGCAATACCCGCTCGAACGATTGGCGCGCTATGTTGCCGGTCGTGAACGGGCCGTCGAGCGCATGCGCGGTCTCGCAGCACACCGTCGCGACATGCGCGGATTCGAGCGCCGCTTGATCGAGGGCACCCCAGGAGACCGGCTCCTCATCGCGCGAGCCGACCCATTTCTCGCGAAAATTCTCCTTGCCGCCGGCAAAGAGCTTCAGATCGTCGCGCATGCGGTCCCGGTAATGGGCGACAAAGCCCGGCAACCCGCCGTAATGATCGCGGTGCCCGTGGCTCAGAATGAGGCCGTTGAGCCGCTCGGCCTCAATGCCGAGCAGACTGAAATTCCGCACCAGCACCTCGGACGTGTAGCCGAAGTCGAGGAGGTACTGCGCCGTTTCGTCCCCATTGCGGGACTCGAGATGCAATGACAAGCCCCATTCGCCCGCCAGGGTCGAGTTCAGATTGTTGCGAATGCGGCTGACGTGCTCAATCCTGACCAGAGGGTGCGTTGCCTTTGGCATGAACTGGTCGAACACCGAATTGACAACGACGCGCACCGACAGCTCTTCAACGACCGGCGGCCTAAACGGCTTGACTAATTCCATCAGACGTTCCTCTGAGCCCGCGTGAGAAAGTGCCCGATTGTCTGCCCGTTGGCGGTCGACGGCAACGGAGGACCGTGTACGACAGGCCAATAGATCGCAAAAGCCGATCGCGCGGAACGCGGCCTTATCCCCGGCCGACCACTGCCTGGCTCGATACCGAGCAGCGGATTTCAACTCCCGCAAAAGCTCTGCTGGCGATCGCGGCGGTCTATTCGGCGGCGGTCTTCGTCGGGTGCTCGATCGGGGCGGCGGGCCGGATCCCGAACAGCCGCTGTTTGATCCCGTCGCGCAGGCGCTGGAAGACCACGTAGAGGCCAGGGATCAGGAACACCCCGAGCACGGACGCGGCGAGCATGCCGAAAAAGACCGCGGTCGCGACCGCGTGGCGGGTCGCCGCACCGGCGCCGCCGGCGATCAGCAGCGGCACGAGCCCAAGGATAAAGGCGAACGAGGTCATCATCACTGCGCGGAATCGGGCCCGCGCCCCGCTCAGCGCCGCCTCCGCGACGGCGGCACCCTCGTTGCGCGCCTGCATCGCGAATTCGACGATCAGAATCGCATTTTTGGCGGCAAGCGCAATCAAGACGACGATGCCAATCTGCGCGAAGATGTCGTTGGGCAGACCGGTCAGCAACAGCCCACCGAGCGCCCCCGCCAGCCCGACCGTGATCGAGACAATCACCGCCGCCGGCATCGTCCATGATTCGTAGAGCCCGACCAGCACCAGATACGCAAACAGCACGGCCAGGCCGAGAATGACCGTGGTCTGGCTGCCGGCGATCTTTTCCTGATAGGCGGTGCCGCTCCACGAATAGCCAAAGCTCGGCGGCAGGGTCGCCTTCGACACCTGCTCCATCGCCGCCAATGCCTGCCCCGAGGAATAAGCCGGCGCCGGCTGGCCCTGGATCGCCACCGCGCGCAAATTGTTGAAGCGGTAGATGTAGCCGGGCCCGAGCACATTCTCGACCGTGGCCAGGGTGCGGATCGGCACCAGCGCGCCGTTGGCGGCGCGGACATGCACCTCGTAAATGTCGTCGGGCTGCATGCGCTGCGCCGTCTCGGCCTGCAAAATGACCTGCCAAGTGCGGCCGAACTTATTGAAGTCGTTGACGTAATAGCCGCCGAGCGCGGCCTGCAACGCGGTGAAGATGTTGCTGATGCTGATGCCCAGGGTCTCGGCCCGCTCGCGGTCGATGTCGAGCCGGATCAGCGGTGTCGAGGCGCCGTAGGTGGTAAAGACGCCGGCCAAGGCCGGGTTGGCGTTCGCCGCCTGGACCAGCCCGCGCGCGACCGCGGCCATTTCGTTTGCCGGGGCGCCGCCGAAGGATTGCAACTGGTATTCGAACCCCGCCCCGGTTCCGAGCCCGATGATCGGCGGCAGATTGAACGGGATCACGATCGCCGCCGGCATTTTGGTAAAATCGGCGCGCAGACGAGCGAGCACGCCCCACACGCTTGTGGCCGCCGAGCTGCGTTCAGCGAACGGGGCCAGGGTGACAAAAAATGTCGCCTTGTTCGACTGGGCGATGCCGTCGATCATGCTGTAGCCAACGATCGAGGTCACCGCCGCCACCCCAGGCGTCGCCCTGGTGATCTGCTCGACATCGGCCGCGACCTCGGCCGTACGGTTCAGCGAAGCGCCCTCGGGCAGTTGCGCCTCGATCAAAAAGGCGCCTTGGTCCTCCTCCGGCAAAAAACCCGAGGGAACGGCGCGGCCGAACCAAAAGATCAGAACGACCGCGACCCCGACCAAGGCCAACGTCAACAGCACCCGTGGTGCCAGCCGACCGACGATGCGGGCATAGCCGCGCTGCATGTGGTCGATGCCGCCCTGCATCGCGCGGATCATCCGGCCCGGCGGCGCACCGTGGCGCAGCAGCAACGCGCACAATGCCGGCGACAAGGTCAGCGCATTCAGCGCCGAAATCAGCATCGCCACCGACACCGCGACTGCGAATTGCTGGTAGAGCTTGCCGACGATGCCGGGGATGAACGCGACCGGGACAAACACCGACAGCAGGACCAAGGTGATCGCGACGATCGGCCCGGTGATCTGGCGCATCGCCGACTTGGTCGCGGCGGCGGGCGACATATCGGGGTGCTCGGCCATCATGTGCTCGACCGCCTCGACGACGACGATCGCGTCATCGACGACGATCCCGATCGCCAGCACCAGCGCCAACAGCGAGATCGTGTTGGCGGAAAAGCCGATCGCCAGCATTACCGCAAAGGTGCCGACCAACGCCACCGGCACCGCGACGATCGGCACCAAGGTCGCGCGCAGCCGGCCGAGAAAGACAAACACCACGACCGCTACCAGCACAAAGGCTTCAAGGAGGGTCGTGACCACCTTGTGGATCGAGGCGGCGACAAAGACCGTCGTGTCGTAAGGAATTTCCCAGGTCATGTCGTCGGGGAAACGTTGCGCCATTTCCCCCATCGCCCGCCGCACCGCAGCCGCGGTCGCGACCGCGTTGGCGCCCGGCGCCAGATAGATCCCCATCGCCGAGGCCGACTGGCCGTTAAAATTAGAAAACACATCGGCGGATTGCGCACCGAGCTCGAACTCGCGCCACATCGCGCACCCGTATCAGCGAGCCGTTCGGCTGCGCGCGCACGATGACCGCGCCGAATTGCTCGGGGGTTTCGAGGCGGCCCTGGGTGGTCAGCGGGATCGTCCGCTGCTGCGCCTCGACCACCGGAGCGCCGCCGATGCGGCCGACCGCGGCCTGGACGTTCTGGGCGCGCACCGCCGCGATCACATCCGCCGGCGTCAGCCCGAGGCCGGTCAGCCGGTCCATGTCGAGCCAGAGGCGCATCGCATAATCTTGCTGGCCAAAGAGGTTGGCCTGGCCGACGCCGGGAATGCGGCTGATCGCGTCGCGAACATTGATCAGCATGTAGTTGGACAAAAACAGGCTGTCGCGCGTCCCCTTGGGCGAGCGCAGCACGACGACCTGTAGAATCGCCGAAGACTTCTTTTCGACCTCAACGCCGTTTTGCTGCACCTCGGACGGCAGCCGCGCCATCGCCCGCTGTACGCGGTTCTGGACGTTGACGGTGTTGGTTTCGGGATCGGCGCCGACCGCGAACGACACGGTCAGGCTATAGGAGCCGTCATTGCCCGAAAACGAGCGCATGTACAGCATATTCGAGACGCCGTTGATCTCACGTTCGATGACCTGGGCAACGGTCTGCTCGACGACTTCGGCATTGGCGCCGGGGTAATTGGTGGTGACCGAGACCTCGGGCGGCACGATGTCGGGAAATTGGGCGACCGGCATCGCGGCGAGGGCGATCAGCCCGGCGAGCGTGATCAGGATCGAAATGACAATCGCGAGCCGCGGACGGTCGACAAAGACGGCCGAGATCATCGGCGGTTCCCCCAGGTTCGGCGCCGGTTCAGGCGGGCGGCACGGCTGCGCTCGGCGCCACGGTTAGGCCCGGCCGAACCCGCGCCTGGCCCTGCACGATCACCCGATCGCCAGCGGCGAGGCCGTCCTTGACGACGGCGGTGCCGTCGCGCTGCATCTCGACCTTGACCTGGCGCATGACCGCCTTGTCTTGCGCGTCGACGACAAAGACGTAAGTCCCGGCCTGGTCCTGGGCGATCGCCGCTTGCGGAATCACCAGCGCCTGCGCCGGCTCGCCGATTTCAAGAACCACCCGCACGCTCATGCCGTCGGACAGAAAGCCTTTGGGATTGGGGAAGACCGCGCGCAAGGGGATCGAATTGGTGTTGGGATCGGCCTGCACGCCGACAAAATCGAGCTTTCCAGGCTCGGAGTAAGTGGATCCGTCGGCGAGCCGCAAGCGCGCGACAATCACGTCGGGCTGTTGTTCGTGTTGGCGCTCCTGCAGCAATTGCCGCTGGCTGACATTGAAGACGACTTGGATGGGGTCCTCCTTGACGACGGTCGCCAGCACCCCGCTGTTCGGGCCGACAAGGTTGCCGGGCGAGTACTTGGCCTGTCCGATCCGGCCGGCGATCGGGCTCTTGATCTGGGTGTACGACAAGTCGACCTCGGCTGCCTGTTGCGCCGCCTTGGCCTGGTCGAGACCGGCGCGCGCCTTGAGCAGAGCCGATTTGCGCTCGTCGAGCTGCTGCTGCGGGATCGTCTTGGTCTTGATCAGCTCGCGCCCGCGCCGGGTCTGCAGATCGGCGTAATCGAGGGTGGCGCTGGCGGCTTCGGCTTCGGCCTTGCGCTGCGCCAGCGCCGCCTCGAACGGGGCCGCGTCCAATGTGAAGACGGTCTGGCCCGCCTTGACCGGGTCGCCCTCCTTGAACAGCCAAGGTCCAAGAAACCCGACAACGCGGGCGCGCAAATCGACTTTTTCGACAGCCTTGGCGCGCCCAACGAATTCGGCGGTCCCCGACACGTCGCGCAGCGCCGCGGTGGCGACGAGCACGGCGGGCGGAGCGGGTTGCGCCGCGGCCGCGACGGCGCCGGCTAAAATCGCGATAACACAGACCGGCAGGCGCACCAGCTTGCGAGCACGGGCGCGGTAGCGATCGTTCATCAGCACGGGGTCCGTTCGCCTCAAAATATCGTCGAATGACCGGGCAACAGCAGTGAGCAGGGCTCGGCTCCGGAGCCGGACGCGGCAGTGCCGCACTCTTTTACAGATCGCCTTCTTTATGGCAACGTTAAGATCGCGCGGTGCCGCCACGCTCGACCCGCCGCGCTTAACTTCGTTGACATCGTCCGGGTGCCGGCCTATCTCGCTGCCTCTGACAGGCCCAGGTGGCGGAATTGGTAGACGCGCTAAATTCAGGTTCTAGTGGGCGATAGCTCGTGGAAGTTCGAGTCTTCTCCTGGGCACCACCACACGGCAGCGCCGGCGTGCGGCTTGGCGCCGAATGACGTACTGGCTTCACCACGGCGATCTTCCCGCGGACGTAGGGTTTGGGGCGGCGGTCGCGGTCGACACCGAGGCGATGGGATTGAACCCTTATCGCGACCGGCTCTGCGTCGTGCAGCTCTCGGCCGGGGACGGTGATGCCCATCTTGTGCAATTCGCGCCGGGCGACTACGCGGCGCCACGGCTGCAGCGGCTGCTCGGCGATCCGTGTGTGACCAAGCTGTTTCATTTCGCGCGCTTTGATTTGGCCATGATTTACCGTTATCTCGGGGTCATGGCCCTACCGGTCTATTGCACCAAGATCGCCTCGCGGCTGGCGCGGACTTTTACCGACCGCCACGGGCTCCGCGATCTGTGCAAGGACATCCTGAACATCGACTTGTCGAAACAGCAGCAAAGCTCGGACTGGGGGGCGCCGACGTTGACCGAGGAGCAGCTGCGCTATGCGGCCTCGGACGTGCTGCATCTGCACGCCCTGCGCGGGCGGTTGGACGCGATGCTGGCGCGCGAGGGGCGCGAGCCCTTGGCCCGCGCCGCTTTCGATTTTCTGCCGCACCGCGTGCTGCTCGATCTTGGCGGTTGGGCAGAGCAGGACATCTTTGCGCACTGAACCTACATCGCGTCGGGAAGGGTCGCGCCGGGCTGTCAGTCCCTCGATCCAATCGGGGCAGGCGGCGAGCGATGCGCTCCTGGCACCCGGTGGGTTTGGCCGGGCGTTGGCTCGCGGTCGCGAGCATGCCGTCGACACCGATCTTGCCGTCGCCCGGCGCGTCATCCGCGCCGAAATCAGCGGCCTCGAGGCGCTGTCGGACGCGCTGGACGCGGCCTTTGCCGCGGCGGTCGATCTGTGCACGGCGCGCGGGCGGATCGTCGTTACCGGGGTCGGCAAAAGCGGCCATGTCGCGCGCAAGATCGCCGCGACGCTCGCCTCGACCGGAGCGCCGGCGCAATTTGTTCATGCCGGCGAGGCGAGCCACGGCGATCTCGGCATGATCGGCAGCGACGACGCGATACTGGCATTGTCCAATTCCGGCGAAACCTCCGAGTTCGCCGACGTCATCGCCTATTCCCGACGTTTTGGGATTCCGCTCGTCGCGGTCACCTCGGGGGCAGAGTTGACCTTGGCGGGCGCCGCCGACGTGGTTCTGCTGCTGCCGCCGTCACCCGAGGCCTGCCCGATGGGGCTTGCGCCCACGACCTCGACCACGGCGATGATGGCGCTCGGCGACGCGCTCGCGATCGCACTCTTGGAACGGCGTGGGTTTTCGATCGCGGATTTTCGCCTGTTTCACCCAGGCGGCCGGCTCGGGCGCCGCCTGCTGCGGGTTGCCGACATCATGCATGCGGGCGACGCCGTGCCGCTGGTGCGCCCCGCTGCCCGGATGTCCGAGGCGATCCTGGTGATGACGGCTAAGAGCTTTGGCTGCGTCGGCGCGTGCGACGCGGAGGGGCGGCTCGTCGGAATCGTCACCGACGGCGACCTGCGCCGGCACATGAGCGACGCGCTGCTCGCGCGCTCGGTCGCGGACGTCATGCACGCAGCACCAAAGACGATCGACCCCGCGGCGCTGGCGGCGGAGGCTGTGGCAGTGATGAACCGAACCGCGATCACCTCGCTGTTCGTGACCGACGATTGCGGGCGTCCGATCGGCTTTTTGCATGTGCACGACTGTTTGCGTGCCGGTGTCGTCTAGGCCGGGAAGCGCAGGCCGGACAATGAAAGTCGTGGAGCGGCAGGCCGATTTTGGGCGACCGGAACCCCTGATCGGGGAGATGGGGGCGGCGCCCCCCGGGCCTACCCCGTACGCGGGCGCCTCGGCGTCGACCGCTACAGCCGCGGCGTCGCCCTGTTGAAGCTCGTGCTGCCGGCGACCGGGGCCGCGCTACTGCTGCTGGTTGCGATGTGGCCGCGGATCGCCCCGCTGATCGAGAGCGTGCGTCTCGCGGTCTCGGCGATCGACCTGCGCGCCGCGGGCGAGCTCAAAATGGTCAACCCGCGCTACGCCGGCACCGACCGGCTGAACCGGCCGTTTGTGGTGACTGCCGCGGTCGGCCGCCAGCTTCCGTCGCGCAGCGACTTGATGTCGCTTGAAGACCCCAAGGCGGTGATGATCGTGCATGGCGGCGCCAAGGTCGTGCTGACCGCGGCAACCGGGCTCTATCAGTCACAGCCTCAGCTACTCGATTTGTTCGACAATGTCGTTCTGACGCATCAGAATGGCACCCGGTTTGTGACCCGCCGGGCCCACGCCGATCTCGCCGGCAACACCGCCGAGGGACATGACCCGATCGAGGGACACGGTCCGTCGGGCGACATCTGGGGGCAGGGGTTCCACGTTATCGACAAGGGCGACACCATCATCTTTACCGGGCATTCGCACGCGATTTTGAAGGGCACCAAGCCGGCAAAGCCGGCGCGTCCGCCACAATTGCCGCCTGACATCGTCAAGACCGCGGCGGCGGTCGAGGCTGCTGCGAGTGCGCCCGCCCCTCCACCGGCGGCTGCGCCAAGGGCCGTCATCCTGCAGCCCGTCGAGCCCGCCCGCGCGCACCCTTCGGGGGCAGAGCCGCATGCCGTTCCCTGGCATGCTGCCACAAATCCGGCCGTGACGGCGGCGCCGCGAACCCGGCAGCAGATCCGCCAGGCCGAGCATGACGCCGACTGAAGCCAGAGCCGCGGGGCGTCTGCGGCCGGCGGGCCGGCGTCTATGGCGGCGGGCGCTCGTCCTCGCGTTGCTGCCGGCGTGCTGGGTCGCTCCGCCGCACGCCGCGAGGGCGCAGGGCTTGAACCCGCTCGGGGCAAGCAACGACGCCCGTCCGATCGACATCACCGCCGATTCCGGGATCGAGTGGCAGCAGGATAAGCAGGTTTACATCGCCCGCGGCAATGCGGTGGCGACGCGCGGCAGCAGCGAGGTGCATGCCGACACGCTGACCGCGCACTACCGGCCGAGCAAGAGCAGCTCGGCGGAAGGCGGCAACGAAGTCTACCGGCTCGACGCCGACGGTCATGTCGTAATCAAGGGCCCGAGCCAGACCGTGGTCGGCGACCAGGCGGTGTACGATGTCGACCAGCAGATCGGCGTTGTCACGGGCAAGCATCTGCGGTTGACGACCCCGACCGACACCGTCACCGCGCGCGACAGCCTCGAATGGTACGACCAGCAGCAGGTCGCGGTGGCGCGCGGCGACGCGCTTGCGATCCGCGCCGACCGGCGCATCCGCGCCGACGTGCTGACCGCGCACTTCGTCAAGGACAAAGACGCCGCGACCCCCGGAGCGGCCGCGGCAAAGCCGGGCGGCGGCAAACCGACCTCGGACACGGCGGCGGCGCAACAGCCGGGCACAATCGTGGCGGCGGCGCCGGCAAAGTCGGCGCGGGCGGCAGCGCCATCCGCAAAATCGGCCAAGCCCGCAGCCGGCGGACCCACTGCCAAGCCGGGTGCTGGCGGCGCCGCGGCCGATGCGGGCGAAGGTAGCTCGCGGATCAGCCGCGTCGATGCCCAGGGCCATGTGGTGGTGGTGACCGCTACCGACATCGGTCGCGGCGACTACGGCGTTTATAATGCCGACACGGGTATCGTGACCCTGCTCGGCAATGTGACGATCACCCGCGGCCAGGACACCGTCAGAGGGCAGTATGCGGTGGTCGATCTGAACACCAATGTCAGCCGCATGATGACCGTCGCCGCGAAACCCGGCACTCCCGCACCGCGTGTCGAAGGTTTGTTCTACCGGCAGGACACCACCGCCGGGCAGAACAGCACCCCGAAATCGGGCCTCAAACCCGCCGTCGGAGCGCCGAAATCGTGACCGCGATCGGCAAGCCGCCGAGCTTTGTGTCACGCAGCCTGACCGAGCAGACGCCCCGCCTGGTCGCAGAAAATCGCGGGCGTGCGGGACGAGGCGCAGCCCGGCGAGCGGCGCCCGAGCACGGCCTGCGCGGCACCGGGCTGGGCAAAAGCTTCAAGCGGCGGCCGGTGCTGCGCGGGGTCAACGTCTCGGTCCAGCGCGGCGAGGTAGTCGGCTTGCTGGGGCCTAACGGCGCCGGCAAGACCACCTGCTTTTACATCATCACCGGCCTGATCGCGGCCGACACTGGAGTTGTGACCCTCGACGGCCAGGACATCACCGATCTGCCGATGTATCGGCGCGCCCGCCGCGGGATCGGCTACTTGCCGCAGGAAGCGTCGATCTTTCGCGGCCTGACGGTCGAGCAGAACATCCGTGCGATCCTAGAAGTCGTCGAACCCGAGCCCGAGGCGCGCGAAGCGGCGCTCGACGCGTTGCTCGCCGAATTTTCGATCACCCATCTGCGGCGGGCGCCGGCGATGGCTTTGTCCGGCGGCGAGCGCCGGCGCTGCGAGATCGCGCGGGCGCTCGCGACCGAGCCTCATTTCATCCTGCTCGACGAGCCGCTCGCCGGCATCGACCCGATCGCGGTCGGCGATATCCGAGATCTGATCGGCCATCTGAAGCACCGCGGGATCGGCGTCCTGATCACCGACCACAACGTGCGCGAAACGCTTGAAATTGTGGACCGTGCTTATATATTGCACGCCGGTCAGGTGCTGATGGAGGGAGGACCCGCAGAAATCGTCGCCGATGTCGACGTGAGACGGGTTTTTCTCGGCGACAGGTTCAGCCTGTAGGCGGCTCCGGGCGGAGCGTAATGTGAATAGGATAGGTTTTTCGCAGCGCCTCGAGCTACGCCAGTCGCAGGCGTTGGTGATGACCCCGCAACTGCAGCAGGCGATTAAAATGCTGCAGCTATCGAATCTTGAGCTGAACAATTTTGTCGATGCTGAGATCCAGCAAAACCCGCTTCTCGAACGGCGGGAGTGGAGCGGCGACGAGGCGGTTCCTACCGCCGACGCCACCGGCGCTGCCGAGCAAGCCGCGACGGCGGCCCTGCCCGAGGGTTTGGTCAACGATCTCGCTCCTGATGCGACCGAGCATTGGCATGCGTCATCGGGAGCCGAGGGCGACGGGTCGTTCGACTTCGCCGAGGAGCCCGCGGCCTGGCGCAGCCGCAGCGGCACCCTTGGCGGCGACGACCGCCCCGGGCTCGAGCACACCGCCGCACGGCCCCGCACCCTGCGCGAGCATGTGCTGGAGCAGATCGGAACCGATCTCGCGGTGCAGGGCGATCAGCTGATCGCCCTGCACCTGCTCGACCTGCTTGACGAGAACGGCTATCTCGGCGGTGCGCTCGACAGCATAGCGGCACTCCTCGGCTGCGATCTGGCGCGGGTCGAAGCGGTATTGGCGAGGCTCCAGCAATTCGAGCCTGCCGGCGTCTTTGCCCGTGGTTTGCCCGAATGCCTGGCGCTGCAGCTGCGCGACCGCAACAGGCTCGACCCGGCGATGCAGGCCCTGCTCGACCATCTGCCGCTGCTCGCCGCGCGCAACCTACCGGCGTTGATGCGGGTGTGCCGTGTCGATGCCGAGGACGTGGCCGAGATGATCGCCGAGATCAAGTCGCTCGATCCGCGGCCGGGTCTGGCGTTCGATCCGCCGCTGGCCCAGCCGGTCGTACCCGACATCCTGATGCGAGCCCCGCCCGAGGGCGGCTGGATCGTCGAGCTCAACCCCGAGACGTTGCCGCGCGTCCTCGTCAACAATCGATACCACGCCCGGATCAGCCAGGCGGCGCGCAGCAAGGCGGACAAGGAATACCTGACCGACCGGTTGCAGGCGGCCAACTGGCTTGTCAAGTCGCTGCACCAGCGGGCCACCACGATCCTCAAGGTTGCCGCTGAAATCGTGCGCCAGCAGGAGGCCTTTTTCCGGCGCGGGGTACAGTCGCTGCGGCCGCTGATCCTGCGCGATATCGCCGAAGCAATCGGCATGCACGAGAGCACCGTCAGCCGGGTGACGAGCAACAAGCACATGGCGACGCCGCGCGGGCTTTATGAGCTGAAATATTTCTTCACCTCATCGATCCCGGCATCGAGCGGCGGCGACGCCCATTCGGCGGAAGCGGTGCGCCACCTGATCCGCCGCCTGATCGACAAGGAGCCGGCCGGCGCCACGCTCTCCGACGAGCGCATCGTAGAGCTGCTCCAGCATGACGGGGTCGACATCGCGCGACGCACCGTCGCCAAGTATCGCGAGGCGATGCGGATCCCGTCATCGGTGCAACGCCGGCGGGAAAAGCTGATTGCATAACTCGCCCGCCGCAGCCCCGCATCGGCATACGCTGGCGCGCGACCGCTGTTGTTGACGGGTCGGCCGTCGGCAGCTAGCGTGGGTCGATTGACCGCGTTGGGGGCGCACCCAATTTCCTACGGGATCTCCGGTCGGCAGCCCAGTCTGACGGCAGCTATCTCCCCTGGGAAGGCATTCGCATTCATGCAGTTGACGGTCACCGGCAAGCAGGTCGAGATCGGCGCTTCATTGCGCGCGCACGTCGAATCCAGCCTCGACTCCATTCTGGCCAAATATTTCAGGACGGCGATTGAAGCCCATGTCGTGGTCGCGAGGGAGGCGTACCTGATCCGTGCCGAGGTTTCCCTCCATATCGGCCGCGGGATCGTCGTCAACGCGGGTGCCGCGCTCGACGATCCGTACGCCGCTTTTGACGCGGCCGCCGAGCGTGTTGCCAAGCAGTTGCGCCGCTACAAACGGCGCCTGCGCGATCATCACGCCAAGCCGCGCGAAACCGCCGAGCCGGTCGAAAGCGTGCGGGATGCGGTGCTGGCGCCGGTCCCTGAGGAGGCCGAGGAGGAGCCCGCAGGCGCGCCGGCGGTCGTCGCCGAAATGAGCGCCGAGCTCCCCCGGCTGACCGTGGGGGAAGCGGCGATGCGAATGGATCTGGCGGATGCGCCGGTTCTGTTGTTCCGCAACCGCGCCCATGGCGAGCTGAACCTCGTCTATCGCCGGGCGGACGGCAACATCGGCTGGATCGACCCCGAGTTGGAGCCTGGGCGCCGCAATCCGCGGCGGATCGCGAACTCCGCGACCAGCGATGACTGAACCCGCCATTGCTTGCAGTGCCGCGGTCGCGAACCGGTCTCGATTGGCCCTCGCCGCCGACCCGCTGCGGGGCTCAGGCCGTTAACGACTTGCCCAACCAAACCATCGACATCGCCGACCTGATCACGCCGCGCAGCGTGGTCGCGCAGCTGCGCGCAGCGAGCAAGCGGCAAGCATTGCAGGAGCTCGCCAAACGCGCGGCGGCGATCACCCGATTGCCGGAGCGGGCGATTTTCGACGTGCTGACCGAGCGTGAGCGGCTCGGTTCGACCGGGATCGGCATGGGCATTGGCATCCCGCACGGCAAGCTGCCGCATCTCGAAAAGCTGTGCGGCATCTTTGCGCGGCTAGAACGCCCGATCCCGTTCGAGGCAATCGACGACCAGCCGGTCGATTTGATCTTTGTACTCCTGGCACCGGAAAACGCCGGTGCCGATCATTTGAAGGCGCTCGCCCGCGTGTCTCGATTGCTGCGCGATCGGGCGGTATGCGACAAGCTGCGCGGAACCGACAACCCCGACGCGCTTTACGCGCTGCTCACCGACATGGCGGCGAGCGACGTAGCCTAGCCTCTCAGGCTGTTGCTTCTCAGTATATTCAGTGAACGCTCAGCGGCTCCAGA
The DNA here is from genome assembly GCA_963712825.1 of uncultured Alphaproteobacteria bacterium. Lineage (GTDB taxonomy): Bacteria > Pseudomonadota > Alphaproteobacteria > ATCC43930 > CGMCC-115725 > AP-15. The sequence goes on along the minus strand of CAVQJP010000011.1, from coordinate 324,327 downwards.
TCGTGCTGACGCACGGTCGCGAACGCTACATCTCGATCAGGCAATAGTGCAATCTGGGTGCCGTCGGCGGCATGCACCGCGTAGCCTGAGGCGCCATCGACGACGACCCGCTTTATGTAGGCGAGGTCCTGCACGCCCAGCATCGCCAGCTCGTGCGCCGAGATCTGCCTGATCCGCTCGATTCTGTCCATCGTCTTACCTCTGATCCTGGTTCTGTGCGGTTATCGCCGTTTTCTTAACGCCCGCGGCACCGCTGCTGATCTCGACAGTGCGCACCCGGCTCTCGACTTCGGGCCGGATAAGGTCGATGTGCAGCAGCCCGTTGTCGAGCCACGCCCCATTGACCTCGATGCCTTCCGCCAGAACAAAGGAGCGTTGAAACTGCCGCGCGGCGATCCCGCGGTGCAGGTATACCCGCTCGGTGTCGTCGGTCTGCTTGCCTCGGACGACAAGCTGGTTGTCCTCGACGGTGATGGCGAGGTCGTCCATCTTGAAGCCGGCGACGGCGAGGGAGATGCGCAGCGCGTTTTGGCCGAGTTGCTCGATATTGTAGGGCGGGTAGCCGTCGCTCGAGACTTTGCTGACCCGGTCGAGCGCCCGCTCGAAATGGTCAAACCCGAGCAGCAGCGGCGAGTTGAACAGCGACAATCGCGACATTGGTTTTTCTCCTCGGCGAGCGAGAAACCGCCGGCGGGCCCGCCAACGGCGCCCGACCGCGGATCATATATCGAACGATTATAATTTAGGTTGAGCAGGTCGCTGATCAAGCAAGCGTTGGCGCATGCTGCTGGCCGGCGTCGGCGGATATAACGACCGAAGCGCTTCCACCAAACCTATAGCGGACCAATATCTGTCCGCGAGAGAAAGTGGTCTCCCGTAGGCGAGCAGCGGCGATGACAAAAGCGAAATTGAACTGGCACGTGCCGCTGGCGCTATTGTTCTGCGCCTGCATGGCGTTGGCGCCAGCCTTGGCGGAAGCCCGTGCAGGCAGCTCCTATGGCGGGCGCCCGTCGAGCTTTGGCAGCCGCGGGGTGCGCAGCTGGGACTACAACGGCGCGCAGCCCCTGAACCGCAGCGCAGCACCACCAGCCCCGAGCCGGCCGGGCTTTGCTCCGGGAATGTCCGGCCCCGGCTACGGCGGCAGCTTTTTTCAGCGTCATCCGTTTCTGACCGGGATCGCCGGCGGGCTGTTCGGCTCGTGGCTGTTCGGGCACGCGGCCTATGCCGGGGGCGGCGGCGGCGGCGGCGCCGGCGCCTTTCTCGGGACGCTGCTGTGGCTCGTTATTATCGGACTTGTGATCTGGTTTGCGGTGCGGATGTTCCGCGCGCGGGCGTTCTCCAATGGCTGGCCGACAGCGGGGCCGGGCTGGACGGCTCGCTCGGCCGGCGCCGCGGCGGCTCCGGCACGGCGGTTCCGCGGCCGCGACGTGAACTTTTCCGATGCCGATCTACAAGCCTTTCAGCGCCTGCACGCGGCGATTCAGGAGGCGTGGAGCGCCGGCGACCTCGCGCGGATGCGCGGCTTGATGACGCCCGAGATGGTTCGCCATTTCGCCGACGAGCTCAGCCGCAACACCAGCCAAGGGGTGCGCAACCTCGTCAGCAATGTCGAGCTCGTCGAGGGGGAGTTGACCGAGGCCTGGGAGGAGGGCGATCTGCAATATGCCTCCGCGTTCCTGCGCTGGCGTGCCGTGGATTATGTCGTACGCATCGGGGCGCCCCCCGGCGACCGCAACGCGATTGTCGGCGGCGACCCGCGATCGCCGGTACAACTCGAGGAGGTGTGGACCTTTGTCCGCCGGCGCGGCGGCGACTGGCTCTTGTCGGCGATTCAGCAGGTCTGACGCGATCTCAGACGGGGCGCGTCACTGGCGCAAGCCGCGGATGCGTGGGTCGCCTTTCCCCGGACTTTCGTCGGCGCGATAGCCAAAGCGCCGCGCGGCATCAATGATTTCCTCGAGAAATCCGCGGTATCCGCCATCGGGATCGGATGACGCTGCGCCCGGCGTGGCGACCGGGTCGCGTCGGTATGCGGCGACAAAGGCGGCCGATGCGGCTTCGCCGACCTCGCGGCTGCCGCGTTCGAAGGCGAGCTCTCCGGCGGCGTCCGGCGCGGAGAGAATGCGCACCCCGTGCAGACGGCCGGTCGTAGGATCGGCGTTCCGCGCGGTGTCCTCGGCAAAGGCTTCGGGTGGATAGGCGCGCTCGAGCGCTGCGCGGTCCGCGATGTTGACGTTGGGCATGGCCCAGGGCAAACGACGGCAGCCGCGCGGTGTTCCCGCGTTCAGGGCCAGGCGGCTTCGGGCGGCAGCGACATCAGGATCGCCTCGACATTGCCGCCGGTCTTCAGCCCAAATCGCGTGCCGCGGTCGTAGAGCAGGTTGAACTCGACGTAGTGGCCGCGCCGGACGAGCTGATGGCGGCGCTGCTCGTCGGTCCAGGGCAGCGCCATGCGCCGGCGGACGATCGCCGGGTAGATGTCGAGAAACGCCTCGCCGACGCCGCGGACAAAGGCGAAATCGCGCTCCCAGTCGCCGCCGTCGAGATAGTCGAAAAAAATGCCGCCGGCGCCGCGCGCCTCGTTGCGGTGGTCGAGGAAGAAATATTCGTCGCACCATGCCTTGAAGCGGGGATAGCTGAGCGGGTCGTAGCCGTCGCAAGCGCCGCGCAAGGCGGCATGGAACGCGGCCTCGCAATCGGGGTCGGGATAGATCGGGGTCAGGTCCGACCCGCCGCCAAACCACGCCTTGGCGGTCACGATGTGGCGGGTGTTCATGTGCACTGCCGGAACCAGCGGTGAGCACGGATGGGCCACGATCGAGATTCCGCTCGCCCAAAAGCGCGGGTCGGCGGCGGCGCCGGGAATGTCCCGGCGAAGCTCGGGGGAAAATTCGCCCATCACCGTCGAGATGTTGACCCCGACTTTTTCGAAGACCCGGCCGCGCATGACCGCCGTGACCCCGCCGCCGCCCTCGGCGCGCTGCCACGGCGTGCGCTCGAACCGGCCTGGGGCGGCGCCCGGTTGCGGCCGCTGCGCCAGAAATTCGTCCTCGATCGCCTCGAACGCGCCGCAAATGCGCTCGCGCAACGCCGCAAACCAGAGAGCTGCACGTTCGCAGCGCTCGGGGTCGGGCGGGAAGGTCGCGGCGTCGGTCATGTCGGCATGAGCCCGGTCTGGCGCAGCGCTTCGGCAAGAGCGATCGCGCCGGCGAGAGCGACGTTGAGCGATCGTGCGGGAGCGCGCAAGGGGATCACCACCCGCGCATCCGCCGCCCGGTGCACCGCCGGGGGCGCCCCGGCGCTTTCCCGGCCGAGCAGGATCGTGTCGTCGGGCGCAAACGCGAAGCGGTGGAGCGACACCGTGGCGGAGGTTGTCATCAGAACCAGGCGCGATTGCGGTTCGCGGGCCGCAAGGAACTCGTTCCACGAGCCGTGCCGGGCGACGCGGCAAAGGGCCGCGTAATCGAGCGAGGCACGTCTGAAGCGGCGGTCGTCGAGCAGAAAGCCGCAGGGCTCGATCAGGTCGAGGCCGACCCCGAGACAGGCCGCCAGCCGCACCAGCGCCGCGGTATTCTGTGGGATGTTGGGCTCGAGCAAAGCAAGGCGCACGCGATCCCCCAAGTTTCGGTTTTGACCGGGAGCAGGCTTCAAAGATGCGCCGCCCGAGCGATCTTGCGCCCAATTATGCGGCAGTCTGTCGCATAGTTCGGGTTCTTCAACAGTATAGCTTCGCCCGGCAGTCGCGGGCCGCGCACGGCCGAGGGGGGCAGAGGGCTAAATGGTCGATCTGGCGCAGAAGCACATTCGGCATGCCCATGCGGGCGAGACGACCGCCGCCTCTACGGCCGGTGGTTTTGTTCTCTGCCATGGGTTGATTTGCGATACTTCGCGACGCATTCGCTGGGGCGCGCCGCCGCTTAACACCGCTCTGCCCTACACCTCCGCCCGCAACACAACCGTCAAGATCGGCTAGGAGAACATCATGGCCGACGACCGCCCGGGTGCGGGAACCCGGATCATCCGCTGGATCGATTATCGGCTGCCGTTCATCGCGATGGCCGAGCACGAGCTCTACGAATATCCGACGCCACGCAATCTGAGCTATTGGTGGAATTTCGGATCGCTCGCTGGGATCATGCTGGTGGTGATGATCGTCACCGGCATTTTTCTGGCGATGCAATACACGCCGAGCGCGCTGCTCGCCTTCGACTCGGTCGAGCGCATCATGCGCGACGTCAACTACGGCTGGCTGATCCGCTATGCGCACGCCAACGGCGCGTCGATGTTCTTTGCGATCGTCTACATCCATATTTTTCGCGGGCTCTATTACGGCTCTTACAAGGCACCGCGCGAACTCTTGTGGATTCTCGGCGTGATCATTCTGATTCTGATGATCGCGACTGCGTTCATGGGCTACGTGCTGCCCTGGGGGCAGATGAGCTATTGGGCGGCGACCGTCATCACCAGCCTGTTCTCGGCGATCCCTGTCATCGGCAACGGCATCGTCACTTTTCTGTGGGGCGGATTTAATGTCGGAGACCCGACCCTGCACCGCTTTTATGCGCTGCACTATCTTCTGCCGTTCGTGATCCTGTTTGTCGTGCTACTGCACCTGATAGCACTGCACCGTTTCGGCTCCAACAACCCACTCGGCATCGACCTCAAGGGACCGCAGGACTCGCTCCCGTTCCATCCGTATTACACGGTCAAGGACCTGTTCGGGCTGTGCGTGTTCCTGCTGATCTACGCGTTCTTCATCTTCTATGCGCCGAACTGGCTCGGCAATCCGGACAATTACATTCCGGCAAACCCGATGCAGACGCCGAACCACATTGTCCCGGAATGGTATCTGCTGCCCTATTACGCGATTTTGCGTTCGATCACCTTCTCGGTCTTTGGCATCCCGGCCAAGCTGCTCGGGGTCATCTGTTCGTTCGGCTCGCTGTTCGTGCTGCTGATCGTGCCGTGGCTTGATACTTCGCCGGTGCGCAGCTCGCGCTTTCGGCCGATCTACAAATGGCTGTTCTGGCTGCTGGTCATCGACGTTTTCGCGCTCGGCTGGGTCGGCTTCAACCCGCCGCAGGGCATTGTCGTGACCGTCGGCCAGATCGCGACATTGTACTTTTACGTCCATTTCCTGATCCTGCTGCCGGTCATCGGCAAGATCGAGCGGCCACGACCGCTGCCGACCAGCATCGCGGCAGCGGTCCTGGGCGGCGGGGCGAGGCTGAGCAGCGCCACCGCGGCGCCGATGGGAAAACCCTGACATGATGTCGGCGTCGATGACGTGGGCGGCAGTCGCAGCGGCCGGTCTGCTGTGCCTGCTGTTGCTGGCCGGACCCGCACAGGCCCAGGAACCCCCGCCCTTGCCGCACCAGGAATGGTCGTTCGACGGGGTCTTCGGCACCTACGACAAGGCGGCGATGCAGCGCGGCTTTCAGGTCTACAAGCAAATCTGCTCCGCCTGCCATCCAGTCAAGCACCTCTCCTTCCGGGATTTGGAGGCGCTCGGCTACACCCCCGACCAGGTCAAGGCGATCGCCTCCACCGACAAGTGTACGGACGGACCGAATGATCAGGGCCAGATGTATCAGCGGCCTTGCCGCTCGTCCGACCCGATCCCCGGCCCGTTTCCAAACGACGAGGCGGCGCGCGCGGCGAATGGCGGCGCGTTGCCGCCCGATCTGTCGATGATCGTCAAGGCGCGCGATGGCGGCCCCGATTACGTCTACGCGATCCTGAACGGCTTCAAACCGCCGCCGCCGGGCTTCACCGTGCCACCCGGCAGATACTACAACGAGTATTTCCTCGGGCACTTGATAGCGATGCCGCCGCCGCTGAGCGACAATGCCGTGACCTTTGCCGACGGCACCAAGGCGACGGTGCCGCAGATGGCGCACGATGTCGCGACCTTCCTTTCCTGGGCCTCGGAGCCGAACCTCGATACCCGCCACCGCGTCGGCGCAAGGGTGTTTCTGTTCCTGATCGTCGGCGTCGGCGTCTTTTACGCGGCCAAGCGCAAGATCTGGTCGGCCGCGCACTGAGCCCGCGATGAGCGCGCCCGTCATCGGCATTATCGGCGGCAGTGGTCTCTATGAAATCGACGGGCTTACCGATGTCGTCTGGCGCCGGGTCGACAGCCCGTTTGGCGCGGCCTCCGACGAGTTCTGCTTCGGGACCCTGGACGGCCAGCCGGTCGTGTTTGTGCCGCGGCACGGGCGCGGCCATTTCCGGCCGCCCTCGGATATCAATTTCCGCGCCAATATCGACGCGCTGAAACGCTGCGGCGTCACCGACATCGTCTCGCTCTCCGCCGTCGGCAGCCTGCGCGAGGACCTCATGCCCGGCCATTTTGTCGTGGCCGACCAGTACATCGACCGCACCTTTGCCCGGCGGCAGACTTTTTTCGGCCCCGGCTGCGTCGTCCATGTTTCGATGGCACATCCGGTGTGTGGCCGGATCGGCGACGCGCTGGAGGAGGCGGCGGTAGCGACCGGGTTGCCGGTCAAGCGCGGCGGCACCTACCTCGTCATGGAAGGGCCGCAGTTTTCGACCCTTGCCGAAAGCCGGCTTTACCGCTCCTGGGGCTGCGACGTGATCGGCATGACCAACATGCCCGAGGCTAAGCTCGCCCGCGAGGCCGAGATCTGCTACGCCACCGTGGCGATGGTCACCGACTACGATTGCTGGCACCCGGACCAGGACGCGGTGACGGCCGATATGATTGTCGGCGTGCTGCTCGCCAACGCGCAAAAAGCGAAGGAGCTGGTCCGCCGGGTCGTGCCGCTGCTCTCCGGCCATGCCGGTCCGTGCCGGCAAGGTTGCCAGCGGGCGCTCGACGCGGCATTGGTTACCGCACCCGACAAGCGCGACCCCGAGCTGCTTGCCCGTCTCGACGCGGTCGCCGGGCGGGTGCTGCGGGGGTCCTCATGAATGTGCGCGGCCGGCCGATGCGCACGATCTGGCTCGCCGGCGACGGGCGCACGGTCGAGATCATCGACCAGACCCTGTTGCCTCATGAACTGGCGATCGTCCGGCTGGCGGCGCTCGAGCAGATGGCCGTCGCGATCCGCACGATGCAGGTACGGGGCGCGCCGCTGATCGGCGTTGCTGCCGCATATGGCGTCGCGCTGGCGATGGCCGACGATCCAACCGATCGCGGGCTCGACCGTGCCGTCGCGACCCTGGCTGCGACCCGCCCGACCGCGGTCAATTTGCGCTGGGCGTTGACCGAAATGGAAGGAGCGCTGCGTTGGCTGCCGCAGCCGGAGCGCTTTGCGGCCGCTCTCGCCCGCGCCGCCGAGATTGCCGAGGCGGATGTCGCGAGCAGCCGCGCGATCGGCGAGCACGGCGCGCGCCTGATCGCGGCGGCGCGGCGGCGCCGCGGCGGCAGTCGCCCGGTCGAGGTGCTGACCCATTGCAACGCCGGCTGGCTCGCCGCGGTCGACTGGGGCACTGCGCTGGCGCCGGTTTACCGCGCGCACGAGGACGGCGTCCCGCTCCATGTCTGGGTCGACGAGACCCGGCCGCGCAATCAGGGTGCGGGCCTCACCGCGTGGGAATTGGGTCAGCACGGCGTTCCGCATACGGTGATCGTCGATAACGCCGGCGGCCACCTGATGCGTCAGGGACAGGTCGATTTGTGCATTGTCGGCAGCGACCGCACGACCGCCGGCGGCGATGTCGCGAACAAGATCGGGACCTATCTGAAGGCGTTGGCGGCGCACGACAACGACGTGCCGTTTTATGCCGCCCTGCCGTCGTCGACCATTGACTGGGATATCGAAGATGGGTCGGCGATCCCGATCGAGCGCCGCGACGGCCGCGAGGTCACCCATGTCGAGGGCTGGACCGACCACGGCGAGCGGGTCGCGGTGCGCGTCACCCCCGTGGACAGCCCGGTCGAAAATTACGCCTTCGACGTGACCCCGGCCCGGCTCGTCAGCGCGCTGATCACCGAGCGCGGCGCCTGTCAGGCGTCGCGAGCCGGGTTGATCGGATTGTTTCCGGAGCGTCGCTGAACCAGGCCGCGCAGCGAGGAGGCGGCGATGGACGCTATAGCTGGGATCGACCACGTCATCGTCGGCGTCCGCGATCTCGAAGCCGCCCGCGAGACCTGGCGCCGGCTCGGCTTTACGTTGTCGCCGCGCGGCCGCCACATCGAGCAGCCGACCGGCAATTACTGCGTGATGTTCGCATCCGACTACATCGAGCTGCTGGGGCTCGTCGAGGCCGGCGACGCAGCGCACCGGCTCGGCAATTTCCTCGCCTGGCGCGAGGGGCTGATGGGCCTCGCCTTTGCTCCGGCCGGCAGCGCCGAAGAGGCCCGCACCGCTCTTGCTGCCCAGGGACTCCATCCGAGCGAGCCGCGGCTGCTCGGGCGCGCGATCGAGCTGCCGGAGGGCGCGGTGATGCCACGCTTCAGCCTGGTGTCGCTGCCGGCCGAGGAGACCCCCGGTCTCGACTGCTTTGTGTGCAGCCATCTGACCCCCGAGCTGATGCGCCGGCCGCAATGGCTGGAGCATCCGAACGGTGCTGTCGGGATCAAAAGGGTGCACGTGCTGGTCGACGGCACCGCGGACCTGCTGGCCGCCTACGACCAGCTCTTCGGGATCGCCCAGGTGACCACCACCGACGCCGTCGCCTCGGTGCATGTCTGGCGCCACCATCTCGTGTTCAGCACGCCCGACGATTTTCAGACAATGCATCCAGGTGTCGAAATCGAGCGCGGTTTTCCGCCGTCAGGAATCGCGGCGCTCGAATTGGCAGTCAAAGAGTGCGCCGCCGCGGCAGCCTGTCTGGCGCGCCAACATGTCGCATTCGACGAGCTGCCCGGCGGCGGCCTCGTCGTGCCGGCGCGCGAGGCGAATGGGGCAATCCTGTTGCTTTCCGAGGGTTGACCCGAATTTTGCCGCCTCAAATAACCGGGTCCGTCACCCCGCACGGAGAGCGCCCTTGACCGCACCGTCAAAGGCAGGCCGTGCGCCCCCGCGCTGCGCTTTATAGTGATGCCCGATGCCGCCCTTTCTTGTGATCCCGTTTCCCGCGTTCAACCCGGTCGCGGTCGCGTTTGGGCCGTTTGCGATCCGCTGGTACGCGCTCGCCTACATCGCCGGCCTCGTGATCGGTTGGCGCTATTGCCTGGTGCTGGCCGGGCGCCCGCCGCATCTGGTGCGGCGCCAGGACATCGACGATTTTCTGGTCTGGGCCACGCTCGGCGTCGTGCTCGGCGGGCGCATCGGCTACGTCCTGTTCTACAACCCCGATTATTACTTCGCCCATCCGCTCCAGGCATTTTATGTGTGGCATGGCGGGATGTCGTTTCACGGCGGCGCTATAGGGGTGACGCTCGCCATCATCCTGTTCACCCGCGCCCGCAGAGTCCGCCTCTTCGCGTTTTCCGACGTGATTGTCGAGGCGGTGCCGATCGGCTTGTTCTTTGGCCGTATCGCCAATTTCATCAACGGAGAGCTATACGGCCGCCCGAGCGAGGTGCCGTGGGCGATGATCTTTCCGAATGGTGGCCCGGTGCCGCGCCATCCGAGCGAGCTTTACGAGGCGTTTTGCGAGGGTATCCTGCTGTTCCTGCTGCTGTTCGTGGCCGAGCGGCGCGGCGCCCGGCGCACACCCGGAGTGGAGACCGGGTTGTTTCTCGCCGGCTACGCCGTCGCCCGCATGTCGGGCGAGCTGTTCCGTCAGCCGGACCCGCAGCTCGGCTATCTGATCTTTGGCACGACGATGGGCCAGCTCTTGTCGATCCCGGTTTTGATCGCCGGTCTCCTGATCATCTTCTGGGCCCGGCGAACGCCGCGCCGGTCGGCGCCGTGACCGGCGGCCCGCTTGCCGACAAGATCGCCCGGCGTATCCGCGCCGAGGGGCCGCTTTCGGTGGCGGCCTACATGGCGATGGCGCTCTACGATCCCGAGCTCGGCTATTACACGACCCGGCAGCCGATCGGCAGCGGCGGGGATTTCATTACCGCCCCCGAGATCAGCCAGATTTTCGGCGAGCTGATCGGGCTGTGGTGCGCGTTGATGTGGCAGCGCCTCGGCCGCCCCGATCGCGTAATCCTCGCCGAGCTCGGGCCCGGCAGCGGCACGCTCGCCGCCGACCTGTTGCGCGGCGCCGCGGTCGTTCCCGAATTTCGCCGCGCGCTTCGGCTCCATCTGGTCGAGATCAGCCCGATCCTGCGCGCCGAGCAGCAGCGCCGCCTTGCCGCCGCCGACCCGGTTTGGCTCAAACAGGTCGACGACCTGCCCGATGGTACGCTGCTGCTCGTCGCCAACGAGTTTCTCGACGCGCTGCCGATCCGCCAATTGGTGCGCGGGGCTCGGCACTGGGCCGAGCGGATGGTGGCGCTCGATCGCGAAGGGCGATTTGCGTTTGTCGACGGGCCCGAGAGCCAGGTGCTGTCGCTGCTCGTGCCGCCGGCATTGCGCGACACCGCTCCGCCCGGGTCGGCGTATGAAATCTGCCCGCCGGCTCTGGCGTTGGCGACGGCGCTCGGCGCGCGGCTGAGGGATGCGCCAGGTGCCGCTTTGCTGATCGATTACGGTCGTTTCCCGAGCGCCGCCGGAGCGAGCCTGCGCGCGGTGCGGCATCACCGGCCGGTCGGCGCGCTCGAGGCGCCGGGCAGCGCCGACCTCAGCGCCGATGTCGATTTCGCCGCTTTCGCCGAGGCTGCCGTCGCCGCCGGTGCTGCGGTGCACGGGCCGGTGCCGCAAGGCTCGTTTCTGCGGCGGCTGGGGGCGGTGCAGCGGCTTGCGGTTCTGTCCGCGCGGGCGGCGCCGGCACAGCGGCGGCAGCTGGAAAGCGGTCTCGAACGCTTGCTCGACCCGGCGCAAATGGGCACCCTGTTCAAAGCCATGGCGCTGACCTCTCCGGGTTTGCCGATGCCGCCGGGGTTCGCTTGATCCGACTCGCCAGCCTCGATGACGGTTCCGGCGTCCGCCATGCCTATTTCACCCGGCAAGGCGGGGTCAGCGACGGCTTCTACGCCTCGCTGAACTGCGGGTACGGCTCTCGCGACCTCCCGGCAAAGGTCGCGCACAACCGCGACATCGCGATGGCGCTGCTCGGTGTTCCGGCCGACCGGCTCGCGACCTGCCGCCAGGTGCACAGCGCCGTCGCTGTTACCGTCGAACAACCCTGGAAAATCGAGGATGAGCCGCGGGCGGACGCGATGGCGACCGACGTCCCCGGCCTGGCGTTGGGGGTGCTCGCTGCCGACTGCGTCCCGGTGCTGCTGTGCGATCCCGCCGCCCGAATCATCGGGGCGGCGCATGCCGGCTGGCGCGGCGCCTTCGGCGGCGTCGTCGAGGCGACCGTCGAAGCCATGGAACGCCTCGGCGCGCAGCGGCTACATATCCGTGCCGGCATCGGCCCATGCATCGGCCGCGCTTCCTACGAGGTCGGCCCCGAATTCCCGCATCCGATCATCGCCCACGACCCCACGGCGGCGAGGTACTTTGCGGCCGCACCACGCTCCGGTTATTTCCTGTTCGACCTGGCGGGTTATGTCGGCCATCACCTCGCTTGCTGCGGGGTGCCGGCGGTCGAGTGCGCCGATCGCGACACCGTCACCGGCGAGGACCAGTTCTTCAGCTATCGCCGCGCCTGTCTGCGCGGGGAGCCGGCCTTCGGCCTCGGGCTGTCGGCGATCGTCCTCGACCGCTGAAGGGGGAGCATGGCCATCGCGACAATACGGGATCGGCGATGCCTTATCTGATCCTGTTTTTGGCATTTTGCGTCTTGGGCGCGCTTGCGACCTGCGTTTTGCTGGTGCAATGAATGCGGCTCCCGCGTGCCGTTCGATGGCAGCCAGCGCTGTGCTGCTGATCGCCGCCTGTCAGCCGCTGCCGCATCCGTTCGCCGACGACGTGCCAAAGCCGGGCTCGCCGATGCTGACCCTGCGCGACACCGACACTGTCGCGGTCGCCCCGCTCGAAGGCGGGCCGCGCGCGACCGCCAAAAAGTTGGCGTCGGCAATGGCCGAGGCATTGCAAAAGCGCGACATCGCCGCCAGCGACCGCACCATGAGCATCACCAGCTATCAGCTCGACGGCAGAATCCAGGCGATGCCGGCCTCGGGCGGCAAGGCGGCGATCATCGTCTCCTGGGATCTGCGCGACGCGTCGGGCAAGTCGCTCGGCAACCGCGCCGAGCGGATCGAGGGCGCCTCTGACGACTGGCAGTGGGGCAGGGACGACGCTGTTGCCCGCCTTGCCGACACCAGCGCCGACCAGATTGCGGCGATGCTGCAGAACAAGACGCCGGCGGAAGCCGCCACCCCGGGCGAGGCTGCCGCCCCGAACAAGGCCGCGGCGCCGGACAAGACCGCGGCACCAGGCGAGCCCCGCCTGCTGATCGGCGACGTCAAAGGCGCTCCCGGCGACGGAGGAACCGCGCTGGCGAGCGCGGTCGCGATATTGCTCGAAAAACAGGACCTCGCGATCGTGTCGGACCCGCATGGCAAGGCCGACCTGCTGCTCGACGCCGTCGTCCTTGTCGGCAAGCCGGAGGACGGAAAGCAGCACGTGAAAATCGTCTGGCGGATGCGGCGTGGGGACGGCGGCGAGATCGGCACCGTCGCGCAAGAAAACGACGTTCCGGCCGGATTGCTGAACGGCTCCTGGGGCGACGTCGCGTATACGGTGGCATTGGCGGCCAAGGACGGCATCATGCAGCTGGTCGCCCACGGCGTCCCGCAAGCGGCCGGGAATTCCTGACCCGGCGGCCGGGAACAGCCGTCAACGATGCGTCGCACGGTTGTCAGGCCGATCGGGGATTGTTACATTATCGCTGCACGAAGCCGCGGGGCTCGGCCCGTCGGCGCGGGTAACTGGCGCCGCCATGAAGATCCTCGCCTGCAACAGCAATCGGCCCTTGGCCGAGGCCATCGCCGCGTATCTCGACCTGCCGCTGACCAAGGCCAGCGTCCGGCGCTTTTCGGATATGGAGGTGTTTGTCGAGATTCTCGAAAACGTGCGCGGCGAGGACGTTTTCGTGATCCAGTCGACCTCGTTTCCGGCCAATGACCACCTGATGGAATTGCTCGTCTGCCTCGATGCGTTGAAGCGCGCGTCGGCGCGCCGGGTGACGGCGGTCATCCCCTATTACGGCTATGCCCGGCAGGACCGCAAATCCGGCTCTCGCACCCCGATCTCGGCCAAGCTCGTGGCCAATATGATCACCACAGCCGGCGCCAACCGCGTGTTGACGCTTGATCTTCACGCCGGGCAGATCCAGGGCTTTTTCGACATCCCGACCGACAACCTCTATGCGGCCCCGGTGCTGGCAAAGGACATTGTCGACCATCATGCCCGCCGCGACCTGATCATCGTGTCGCCCGATGTCGGCGGCGTGGTGCGCGCCCGGCAAATTGCCCGGCGGCTCGACGCCGATCTCGCGATTATCGACAAAAGGCGGGAGCGCGCCGGGGTTTCGGAGGTCATGAACATTATCGGGGACGTTTCCGACCGCCGCTGCATCCTGGTTGACGACATGGTCGACAGCGCCGGCACGTTGTGCAACGCCGCCGCGGCCCTCTCCGAGGCGGGCGCCTCGGCGGTATTCGGCTACGTCACCCACGGCGTGCTGTCGGGTGGCGCTGTCGCGCGCGTCGCCGCCTCGCCGATCGAGATGCTGGTCATGACCGACAGCATCGTCGCCACCGACGCGGTCCAGCAGGCCGACAACATCCGCCAGGTGTCGATAGCGCCGCTGATGGCCGAGGCGATCCGCCGCATCAGCGAGGAACGGTCGGTTTCGAGCCTGTTCGACTAAGCTGCGGCTCACCCGGCTAGGCGCCGCTCGGGCGCGGCGGCGAGCCGTGCGCTTTTGTTCGTGCTAGAACTACTTTGCGCGGGGTCGGTCCCGCGAATGAGGAGCAAACATCGATGCCCGAGATCATCCCCCTCAGCGCCGAGTTGCGCGCCGCGGCCGGCAAGGGCGCCGCCCGCGCGACGCGTCGCGCGGGTCGTGTGCCCGGCATCGTCTATGGCGGCGGCCAGGAGCCGATGGCGATCAGCCTCGACCCGCAGGCCCTGTCGCGCGCGGTCGCCCGGCGCGGATTTTTCGCCACCCTCGTCGATCTGACGGTCGACGGAACGGTGCAGCGCACCCTGCCGCGCGAAGTGCAGCTCCACCCGGCGACCGACAAGCCGCTGCATGTGGACTTCATGCGCGTCGCCGCGACCACCCGGGTCACGGTCACCGTGCCGGTCGTCTTTGTCAACCAGGAGCAGTCGATCGGGCTGCGCCGCGGCGGCATCCTCAACATCGTGCGCCACGGCATCGAGCTGAATTGCCCGGTCGACGGCATCCCCGACCACCTGACCGTCGGCCTCGACGGGCTCGACATCGGCGACAGCGTTCATATCAGCGCGGTGGCCGTGCCCGAGGGCTGTAACCCGACGATCACCGGCCGTGACTTTACGATCGCCACCATCGCGCCGTCCTCGGCCGTGCGCGAGGAGGCGGCGACCACCGCCGCGACTCCGCCCTCGGGCGACCAGGCCGCCGCATCCTGACGGTCGACGGCGCATCTTCGTTCGCCGCCGGGTCCTGTCGCCATGCGTCTCGTTGTCGGCCTCGGCAATCCGGGCGCGCGCTATGCCCGCAACCGCCACAATGTCGGCTTTACGACCATCGACGCAATCGCCCGCCGGCACGGATTTTCGGAGTTTCGCAACCGCTTCAAGGGCGTCGTTGCCGAAGGCGTGATCGCCAGCGAGCGCCGCCTGCTGCTGAAACCGCAAACCTTTATGAATGCGTCCGGCGAGTTGGTCGCCGCGGCTGCGCGGTACTTCAAAATCGCACCCGAGGACATCGTCGTGATCCATGACGAGATCGACCTGCGGCCGGGAAAGCTGCGCGTCAAACGCGGCGGCGGCAATGCCGGGCATAACGGGCTGCGTTCGATCGACCCGCTGATCGGGCCCGATTACTGGCGGGTGCGCATCGGTGTCGGGCATCCCGGCGTCAAGGAATTGGTCCAGCCCTACGTGCTGCAAAATTTTGCGGCCGACGAGGTGACCGACTGGGTGGAGCCGCTGATCGACGCCGTGGCCGAGACCATCCCATTGCTGCTGACCGGCGCCCCCGACGCGTTTATGAGCGAGGTGGCGCGCCGCTTCCCCCCGAGCGAGGCGAGCCCGGTGGCCGCAGTGCCGACGTCTCGGTAAGCCGATGGGTTTCAGCTGCGGCATTGTCGGATTGCCGAATGTCGGCAAGTCGACCCTGTTCAACGCGCTGACCGCGACCGCCGCGGCCGAAGCGGCGAACTATCCGTTCTGCACCATCGAGCCCAATATCGGCCGCGTCGCGGTCCCTGACGAGCGCCTCGCGGTCTGCGCGAGGCTCGCGAAATCGGCAAAGATCATCCCGACCCAGCTCGAATTTGTCGACATCGCCGGGCTGGTGCGGGGTGCCGCGCGCGGCGAGGGGCTCGGCAATCAGTTTCTCGGCCATATCCGCGAGGTCGACGCGATCGCCCATGTCGTGCGCTGCTTTGCCGACGGCAATGTCGTTCACGTCGAAGGCTCGGTCGATCCGATCCGCGACGTCGAGACGGTTGAGACCGAGCTGATGCTGGCCGACCTCGAAAGCCTCGAACGGCGTGCCGTCGCGGTGCAAAAGCGCGCGCGCGGCGGCGACAAGGAGGCCCGGGCCCTCGCCGACGTCATCGACCCGGTACTGGCGGCGCTCCAGGCGGGAGAGCCGGCGCGCAATGCTGTCAGCGGCGCCGAGCAGCACAGGCACCTTGCATCGCTGCAATTGCTGAGCGCCAAACCGGTGCTCTACGTCGCCAATGTCGAGGAGGCGAGTGCTGCCGCCGGCAATTCCGAGAGCCGCCGGCTCGCCCGATACGCCGCGGCCCGTGGTGCGGGCGTGGTTGTGATCTCGGCCGCGATCGAAGCCGAATTGGCGCAGCTCGGCGACACCAGCGAGAAGGCCGAATTCCTCGCCTCGCTCGGCCTCAACGAAGCCGGACTCGACCGCATCATCCGCGCTGGCTACGGCCTCCTCGACCTGATCACCTTTCTGACCGTGGGCCCCAAGGAGTCGCGTGCCTGGACCGTCGAGCGCGGCACGCGGGCGCCGCAGGCCGCCGGGCGGATTCACAGCGATTTCGAAAAGGGCTTTATCCGCGCCGAAACCATCTCCTACGAGGATTTCGTCACGCATGGCGGCGAGCAGGGCTCCAAAGACGCCGGCCGCATGCGCCTCGAAGGCGCGGACTACGTGGTCCGCGACGGCGACATCATGCATTTCCGCTTCAACGTGTGAGGTATCGACGGACCCCGTTGGCCGGGGCGATTCTTGATGCCGAAATCGTCGAGGCCTGAACCATCGAGGTCCCGGTTCTAAACCGTTGAGCACAAGTTAAGCATCGTCATAAAAACGTCATCCGGAGTTCACGAGCCCGCAATCAATGGCGGTTCGAATCCGCGCCCCGATAAAATCCAACCATACTGAGGATGCCCGATGCGAAACCGCCGAACGTGGACGCCTTTCGTTGAGCTTGCCGTGAGCGCGGCCGGTCTGTGCCTGCTAACCGCGATGGCGATGCCGTCGAGCGCCGACGCCGGCAACGGCCGCGGCGACGACCGCACCGCCACGCCGATCCGCCACCTGGTCGTGATATTCCAGGAGAACGTCTCGTTTGACCATTACTTCGCGACATACCCGACGGCGCTCAATCCCTCGGGTGAGCCGCGGTTCCGCGCGAGCCCGGACACACCCTCGGTCGATGGCCTTGGCACTCTCGTCGACACGCAGCCGGACGGCGTGCTGCTGACCAAAAATCCGAACGCGAACAATCCGGCAAACGGCGCCAATGCGATCAACCCGTTTCGCCTCGACCGCTCGCAAGCCTCGACCTGCGACCAGGACCACAATTACGGCGACGAGCAACTCGCCTTTGACGACGGGTTGATGGACGCCTTCCCGGCCAGCACCGGCTCCGGCAGCTGCGGCGGTTTTGATTACGGCAAGGGCAAAGCTCTGGTGCTGGGTTACTTCGACGGCAATACCGTAACCGCATTGTGGAATTACGCGCAACGATACGCGATGAGCGATAATTCCTTCGGCACCACATTTGGACCCTCGACTCCAGGTGCGCTCAACCTGATTGCCGGCAACACGTACCCGGCGACGCCTTCGGGTTCGTCGCTGAAGATCGTGCCAAACAACACCGGGCCCGGCACAATCGTCGGCGACCTCGACCCGACCAGCGATGTCTGCTCCAGCGGCACCACCGTCCAACTCGGCGGCCAGAACATCGGCGACCTGCTGAACAAGGCCGGCGTCACCTGGGGCGGGTTCATGGGCGGGTTCGACCTGACCGCGACCAATCCGAACGGAACGACGGGTTGCAGCCGGTCGAGCCCGGCCAGCGCGGCTAATGGCGGCCCGACCGACGATTACATCCCGCACCACGCCTGGTTCCAATACTTCCCGTCGACCGCCAACCCGAAGCACACCCGGCCGAGCTCGGTCTGGGCAATCGGCACCGCGAATGACGGGGGCGCCAACCACCAATACGACATCCACGACTTCTTCGACGCGCTGAAAGCCGGCAACATGCCCGCGGTCAGCATTCTGAAGGCCCCAGCCAACGGGGACGGCCATGCCGGATATTCCGATCCGCTGCTCGAGCAGGCGTTCCTCGTCAACACGATCAACACGATCATGCGCTCGCCGTTCTGGCGGAACACAGCGATCGTCATCAACTACGACGACTCGGACGGCTGGTATGACCACCAGATGAGCCCGATCGTCAACCCATCCGCGGAGTACAGCTCCGGCAACCCGAAAAACAGCGATCAGTTGAATGGGCCGGGCAAATGCGGCAATGGCACGGCGCTCGACGGGATCCAAGGCCGCTGCGGCTATGGTCCGCGGCTGGTGCATGATGGTGATTTCGCCCTACGCCAGGCAGAACTTTGTCGACAGCACGCTGAGCGACCAGAGCTCGATCCTGCGCTTTATTGAGGACAATTGGGGCACCGGCACGATCGGCGGCGGCTCGTTCGACGAGCTGGCAGGCCCGCTGACGAACATGTTCGACTTCAGCGGTCGTCCCTCGACCGAAAAACTGCTCCTCAACCCAAAAACAGGTCAGCCCTACTAACGTACTTGCCGAGCGAGTTCGAACCGGCTCACCCATCCAACCCTCTTCTCCCAATTCGGGGGGGCTGGTGAGAGAGACGCCGACGCCGCCGGTGGAAAAACTGCGTTAGATGAGCGATGTCGGGCGACGCACGGGCTGGGTCGCCTCAAAGGCGCGGGCGGCGCGCAGGACGCGGTCGTCGCTGTACAGCGGTCCGACGATCTGCAAGCCGATCGGCAGGCCGGCGCCGGTCAGCCCGCATGGGATGCTGGCAGCCGGCTGGCGCGTCATGTTGAACGGATAGCTGAACGGCGACCAGTCGATCCAATGCCGTTCGTGAGCCGGGTCGTTCAGGTCCTGCCCGGCCGGCAATGCCGGCACCGGCATTGTCGGCGTCAGCAGCAGGTCGTAGCGCCGGTGAAAGGCATTCATCGTGCGCCCGAGCGCGTTGCGCACGAGATCGGCCGCCACCCAATCGGCAGCTGATATGCGCTCCCCTGCCGCGGCGGTTTCGAGCAGCCCCGGATCGACCAGCCCTTTGCGCTCGTCCGGATAGCTCCGCAGCAACGCGGCCGTCCCAGACGCCCACAAGGTGAACAACGTGTCGCGCGGCGAGTCGAATATCCGGTCGACCTGCTCCACGACCGCACCCAAAGCCTCGAACTGCCGTGCCGCCGCGGCCACGGCCACGCCGACTTCCGGATCAACTCGGGCATAGCCGAGATCCGGGCTGAACGCGACCCGCCAACCTTTGACGCCGCCCTCGATCCCGCTATGCCAGTCGCGGTTGTCGGGCGGCAGACCATAAGGATCGCGATCGTCGGGCCGCGCCATGGCGCTCAACATCAGCGCCGCGTCGGCGACGGTGCGCGCCATCGGCCCGTGATGCGACAACAGGCCGAGCGGCGAGGGCGGGTAGGCCGGGACCCGGCCAAAGCTCGGCTTAAGTCCGAACGTGCCGCAGAACGCGGAGGGCGTGCGGATCGACCCGGCGCCGTCGCTGCCGAGGTGCAATACCCCGATCCCCGCAGCCGCAGCGGCCGCAGCCCCGGCGCTGCTGCCGCCCGAGGTGCGCGACAGGTCCCACGGGTTACGGGTAATCCCGGTCAGCGGGCTGTCGCCTAATGCCTTCCAGCCGAATTCCGGCGTCGTGGTCTTGCCGAGGATGACCGCACCCGCCTCGCGCAGCCGCGCCACCGCGGGTGTGTCCTCGGACCAGTCCTGGTCGCCGTCGACGAGATGCGAGCCGCGCAGCGTTGGAAAACCCCGCATCAGCATCAGGTCCTTGATCGTGACCGGCACGCCGTCGAGCGGACCCAACGACGCACCATGGCGCCAGCGCTCCTCGGAAGCGCTCGCAGCGGTAATCGCGCCGTCACGATCGACGATGCAGAACGCGTTCAGCTTCGGCTGCAGCGTGTCGATCCGGTCGAACAGCAGTTTCGCCGCCTCGACCGGCGACAAGTCGCGCTTGCGGTAAAGTTTGGCCAAAGCCGTCGCCGAGGCGTAGGCAATCGTGTCGTCGCCGGCCATCCGACCTCCTTTTGGCGCGCGCCGCAGCAGGCTAGGATCGCTCAGCTAAATCCACGAGGACGAGATGCGCAACCTGCAAGTCAGTGGCGGGCGGCTGTGGGCGAGCCTGATGGAATTGGCGCGGATCGGCGCCACGCCCAAGGGCGGGGTGTGCCGACTCGCCGCCAGCGACCTCGACGGCGAGGCCCGGCGCCTCTTCATTCGCTGGTGCGAGGAAGCGGGCTGCACGGTCGCAATCGATCGCATCGGCAACATCTTCGCGCGCCGGCCCGGCCGCAACCCGGAACTGCCACCGGTCATGACCGGCAGCCATCTCGACACCCAGCCGACCGGCGGGCGATTTGACGGGGCCTATGGCGTGATGGCCGGGCTCGAAATCGTCCGCACCCTGAACGATCTCGGCTACGAGACCGAAGCGCCGATCGAAATCGTCGCCTGGACCAATGAGGAGGGCGCGCGGTTTTCGCCGGCGATGGTCGGGTCGGGGGTGTTCGCCGGCGTATTCACGCTGGAGCACGCTCTGGCCACACCCGACAACAACGCACCCGCGCTGTCGCTCGGCGCCGAATTGGCGCGCATCGGCTTTGCCGGCCCCGAGCCGGTCGGCGGGCGCGATGTCGCGGCCTATTTCGAGGCGCATATCGAGCAGGGGCCGATCCTTGAAGCCGCGCAGAAGCCGATCGGCGTTGTCACCGGCGCGCAGGGCCAGCGCTGGTACGAGATCACCGTCACCGGGCAGGAGGCGCATGCCGGGCCGACCCCGATGCCGCGGCGGCGCGACGCGCTGGTCGGTGCGGCGCGCATGATCGACGCGGTCAACCGCATCGGCCATGCGCACGCGCCCCACGCCTGCGCTACGGTCGGGTTTGTCCAGGTCAGCCCCAATTCGCGCAATACGATCCCGGGCCGGGTATTTTTGACGGTTGACCTCCGCCACCCACAGGACGCGGTGCTGACCCAAATGGACTGCGAGCTGCGCGCCGCCTGCGCCAAGGCCGCGGCGAGCCAACGTCTGGAAGCGAGGGTCGAGGAATTCTGGTATTTCCCGCCGACCCCGTTCGACCCTACTCTGGTCGGCGCGGTGCGCAACGCAGCGGCAGCGCAGGGCTATGCACACCAGGACATCATCAGCGGCGCCGGACATGACGCTGTCTACATGGCGCGGGTCGCACCGACGGCGATGGTGTTCGTGCCCTGCGTCGACGGCATCAGCCACAACGAGATCGAAGACGCAAAACCCGAAGATTTGACAGCGGGCTGCAACGTGCTGCTGAACGCGCTCCTCGAGTGCGCTGATCAGGTGCTTGCGGCGACAACCGCTCCGATCTCAGCTCTGCTTTTGTAATTGGAACCCGGCCGTCGTGCAGCGCCGGGCGGCATCCGAACATCGTCACGCTCCCCAACGACGAGCCGCTCGCCGGGATTTCCGAGCGCGTCGCGGCGGTTACGGGAAAAAAGGCCGCCGGCAGACTGAGATGCAGTTCGGCCTGCCTGGCGTCACTGCGCCGGCGCGGCGAGGTCGGGCAGGCCCGGCTGATGCGCCGGATCAGTTGACCCGGCATGGGATATGATGTGCGACATCAACCAGCGCTGGCCGCCGGAGCAGGCGATCGCCATCGGCAAACGGGTCGAGGCTGCCGGCACAAATTGGCGCTTTCCGCAAAACCGGGACAGGCGACGACCCCGGGTCCCGGTTTTCACCTTGCTTTGTTGCGCCAAATCGCGGGGCGGTGGATGAGTTCTATGTGGCGGACCGATTGCGGCATGCCTGGGCTGCGATCGCAATATGGCACCAGTGATTATGTGGCCTCATTTTCGATCCCGGCCGCATAAGCTGGAAGTCTGTTCATCAGTGAAAGGGAGGACCGAATGCAGATCACGCGGGTTGAGACCGGCATCGTTGCGCTGCCGAATGACGAGCCGCTCGCCGGGTTTTCGGAGAACCCGAGCGGGGTCAACCCAATCGTGTGGTTGCGGCTCGGCACCGACGAGGGCGTCGAAGGGATTGGCGTCACCTATTTCGGCGGCGCCTTGACCCGCGCCTTGCGCCATGCCGTCGACGAGCTGGCAGCGCTTGCTGTCGGCGAGGACCCGATGCGGGTAGAGATGGTCGCGGCCAAGTTGCGCGCGGCGGCGGTCAGCGCCGGCCCCGCCGGTATCTTCACAATGGCGTTGTCGGCGATCGACGTCGCGCTTTGGGACATCAAGGGGAAGGCGCTGGATCTGCCGTTGTGGAAATTGCTGGGTGGCGCGCGCGACCGGATCGCGACCTATGCCAGCGGCGCGTTGCGGCGCGGGCTTAAGCTCGAGGAGGCGCTGACCGCGGCGCAGCGGCTGCGCGAAAAAGGCCACCGCCAGACCAAGATGCAGCTCGGCCTGCCGGGCGTCACTTCGCCGGCGCGCGAGGTCGAGCAGGCGCGACTGATCCGGCAAGCGGTCGGCCCCGACATGGATTTGATGTGCGACATCAACCAGCGCTGGCGGCCGGAACAGGCGATCGACATTGGCCGTCGCGTCGAGGATGCCGGGGTCGGCCTCTACTGGCTCGAGGACGTTACCGCCCATGACGACTATGTCGGGCTCGCACGAGTGGCGGCGGCGTTGGCGACGCCGGTGGCTGGCGGCGAATATTTGTACGGAATCGTGCCGTTCCGCTACATGATGGTAGCCCGCTCGGTCGACATCGTGATGATCGACCAAGTGCGCTCGGGCGGCGTCACGCCGTGGCTCAAGATTGCCGGCATGGCCGAAGCTTTCAACCTGCCGGTGGTAAGCCACGGCGTCCCGGAAATCCATGTGCACCTGGTCGGCGCTGCCCCCAACGGGCTGACAGTCGAATACATGCCGCGCCTGTTTCATCTCTGGGAGAAGGTGCCGGTCCCGCAAAACGGGCTTTTGGCAATGCCGACCGAACCTGGCCTCGGCCTCAAATTCAGCGACGATGCGATCCGCCGCTACAGCGTCGCGTGATGCGCCCTCCGTGCTCTTGCTGGTCGCGGACATGCCCCGGCGACGGGGGTGACGCAGCTGAATCCTGGCAATAGGATTACCCCCGGAAAGTCGGTGTGTAGCCTTTGCGCGGGTATTCCTCCCAGTACTGGCGGAAGCCGTGACCAGACGCTTCCTGGTGCGGGTGGGCGCGCAGCTTATCGACATTGAGATCGATCCCCAGACCCGGGGTTGTCGGCAGGTCGACCCAGCCATCCTGCACCGTCAGTGACGCGGTCGCGATTTCGCGACACAAATCCTCAAAGTTGACGAAATACTCCGCGATGCGGAAGTTGGGGATGACCGCCGACAGATGTACTGTCGCGGCGAGACCCGCCAATGTGCTGTTGTAGTTGTGCGGCGCCATGACGACGGCCTGCGGCTGCGCCATCGCTGCGATGTCGAGCATCGCGGTGATGCCGCCGACAACGCAGATGTCCGGGTTCAGAATGTCGGCGGCGCGCTTTGCAAGACATTCGAAAAATGCCTCCTTGGTGCAGATCGCCTCGCCGGTGACGATCGGGATCGGCACGGCACGGCGCACCTCGGCCACAAGGTCGATGTTTTCCGACAGGCACGGCTCCTCGTACCAGTCGATGCCGAATTCAGCGAGGCGGTGGCCGATGCGGATCGCGTGTGCCGGGGAGAAGCGGCGATGCGCCTCGATCAGCAATTCGAAATCGGCGCCGAGCGCCTGGCGCATGGCGCGGACATGGTCGATCGCGAAGTCCTCGTCGCGGCGGTCGACAAACGTTCGCCAGGGGCCCGGAAACGGGTCGAACTTTGCGGCGGTGAAACCCATCGCCTTGACCTTAAGCCCGCATTCGACCCGTTCGTCGATCGTGGCGCCGCGCGACCAGCCATTCGCGTAAACGCGGACCCGCTCGCGCGAAGCACCGCCGATCAGATTGTAGACCGGCAAGCCGGTGTGCTTGCCGAGGATGTCCCACGACGCGATCTCGACCGCGCTCCAGGCCGAGAGCAGCTCGGGCGAGCCGCGCTTGATCGCGAAATCCTCGAACACGATTTGGCCGGTGTGGCGGATGTTGAAAACGCTGCGGCCGATCACATGCGGCGCCATTGCCCGAATGCATTCGGCGACGACGGTTTCCTTGCCGTGCGTCACATAGCCTTCGCCCCAGCCATGCATGCCGTCGTCGGTTTCCACCCGGCAGAACAGCAAATCCTTCGAGCTGCCGGTGCCGAGAATGAAGGTTTCGATGCGGGCGATTTTCATAGCGGCTCTCTCAGAAACCGTGCGTCTACGGGGATACTGCGTTTTCCGCAGTGGAGCCTAGCATCAGGCGATATCGGGGCGCCACAGCGCGAGCCGTCCGGTGCGACCAAACGGACCGGGCCGGAACGGTGCTTTTGTTGTTAAGTTCGGATTGCACAAACCTCCGCAGCTCGACGGAAACGCGATGTCTGACCAAGCCCATTCCTTGCAAAGTGAGATCGGCGTGCCCGGTGGGGAGCACCAGGAAAGCCGCCGCGATTTCCTGCTGCTGGTCGCCGGCGCGGTCGGCGCGGTTGCGGTCGTTGCGACCGGTTATGCGGTGGTCGATTCGCTGAACCCTGCGGCCGACATTTTGGCCGCCGGCGGACCGGTAGACGTCGATCTTAGCAAGGTGGCGCCCGGCCAGCAGGTAATCGTGCAATGGCGCGGCAAGCCGATCTTTATCGTCGACCGCACCCCGGCGCTGCTCAAGGAGCTGCAGGACCCCAAGCTGATCAGCCGGCTCAGCGATCCGAGCTCGAGCACGAACCAGCAGCCGCCTTATGCCGACAACTGGCACCGATCGATCAATCCCCAATATGCGGTGATTGTCGGAGTGTGCACCCATCTCGGCTGCATCCCACTATTTTACCCAAAGCCCGACCCGAGCAATCCCGCGCCAGACTGGCTGGGTGGTTATTTCTGCCCTTGTCACGGATCGAAGTACGATCTGGCGGGCCGGGTGTTCGCGGGCGTGCCCGCGCCTTACAACCTGCCGGTTCCGCCCTATCACTTCCCTGATAAGACGACCGTACGGATCGGCGAAGATCCTCCCGGCCAGACGTGGGATTTCGGTTCCATCGTCCAGATCTGAGCGGCCCTGACCGCCGGGCACGCCTTTCAGGTGGAACCGGCCCGCTCCGCGAAATCAGACGGACGACAAGTCCAGTGTGTTCATGCTCCATCGCTCTGCTAGAGTGAGAAGATGCGCTGTGTTGATCGGCAGGGCGGCGCCGCGTTTCAGATTTTCGGCGGGGAATTGCGATGAAGACTTTTGTGAGCTGTGGCCGGCTGTTCACCGGGTGCGATGACGACGCGGTGGCCGGGCAAAGTCTCGTCTTCGACGAAGAGGGCGTAATCGCCTATGTCGGGGCCGAAGCCGATGCCCCGCAAAGGCGGCGGCATGACCGCACGCTCGACTATTCGAGCCTGTTTGTGATGCCCGGGCTGATCGACGTGCACACCCATCTCGCCTATGGCAACGCCAAGAGCGAGGAAGACATCGACCTCTACAGCCCACTCGAGTTTCGGGCGCTGCGCGGCATGTTTTTCGCCCAGAAAATGGCCGCCGCCGGCTTCACCGCGCTGTGCTCGCCGGGCGATGCCGGCCAGATCAGCCTGTCGATCCGCAACGCGATCCGCGCCGGGCTGTTCGACGGCCCGCGGGTCATGGCCGCCGGCCGGTATGTGACGACCCACCAGGGTCTGACCGACTGGTATCCGACTTGGATCGGCGCCCCCGAAACCTCGATCGGCAAGCTTGTCACGACCACCGCCGAGGCGATCGAGGAGATCCGGCGCCAAGTCAAGGACGGCGTCGACTGCATCAAGATCGCCCTCGACGGCATCCAGCGCCGCGACAACGGCGAGCTTGTCGCAGCCTTCACCGAGGACGAGACCAGTGCGATGGTGCGCGAAACCCATCGCCTGGGCAAAAAGGTGGTTGTACACGCTCGCGGCCGCGAGGCTACGCTCTATGCGGCGCGCGCCGGCGTCGATCTGATTTTTCATGGCAACCATCTCGACGACGAGTGCATCGCGGCAATGCTCGAAACCGGCAGCGCCCTGTGTCCGACCTTGACCCAGCCGAAGAATGTCATCGAGTTCACCCAGCCGCATGAGCCGGCCGGGCAGAAGGGCCGGCCCGCTGCCGCGAAGCGCGAATACGAGATCGGCTGCGCGAATTGGAAGAAAGCCCGTGCCGCCGGCGTCCCGATGATGACCGGAACCGATACCGGTTTTGCGGTGACGCCATATGGCGAATGGAATGCGCGCGAACTCGAGCTGTTCGTCGACGATCTCGGCTTTACCCCGGCCGCTGCGCTGCGGGCGGCGACCGAGGTGAACGCGCGCTTTATGACCGAGAGCGATCGCATTGGCGTGCTTGAACCGGGTCGGTTGGCCGACTTCGTCGCTCTGGATTTTTCGCCGCTGAGCGATATTGGCCTGTTGCAGGATCGCAGCCGCATCCGTGCCGTTCGCATTGCGGGCAAGAAATTCGAGGTCCAGGATCGCGGCTACGACCCGCGCAAGGTTACTGATTTCGCGCTGACCAACTGGACCGATCTCTACACGCGCGACAAGGTCGCCGAATTGCGTCGGCAGCGGCCAACCCTCGCTGCCGCCGAGTAGGCGACTAGAAGAACGGCTTCGGCCGCCGCAGAAGTTGTGACCGGACGCCGGCGAGCGCGTATCTGCAATGTTGAGCTTGCCTCGATCGGGTGAGGCGGGAAGCCCTCGCTATGTGGCTCCCGTATCACCTGGATGAGTTGCCGGCCAAAGGCAATGCCAAATAGCGGTTCGTTCCGTGGCGGTTTATCAGCACGAGAACTGTCGTTCGGGCGTTTGCCGCGGCTGCACGTAATTCGGTCAGCGCGTCTTCCGGTGACGCGACCGGCCGCTGTCCGATCATTTCGATGACGTCGCCCGGCAGCAGATCGAGGCCGGCGAGCGCGCTGTCGTTTCCGATCGCGGTGACCGCCACGCCGGTGACATTCGCGGGCACGCGCAGGCGGTGGCGCATCTGCGCGGTCAGCACGGCGAGCTTGAGGCCGGAGGCGATATCGCCGGACTTTTCCGGCGGGGTCGCCTGATCTTGCCCGAGATCGGCCATTTGCCCGGTTTCGGGCATTTGGCCGATTACGGGTTGCAGCCTAAGCTCTTTGTTTTGCCGCCACACCACGACATTGGCCGCATCGCCGATCGGCATCTCGGCCACGATCAGCGGCAAGTCCCGCATGGTCGATATGTCCTGGCCGTTGACCGAGAGGATCACGTCACCCTCGGCAAAGCCGGCGTGTGCCGCCGGCCCGCCCGGGCTTATCCCGGCGACAAGGGCACCTCCCGGCTTAGCCAATCCAAAACCCTGCGCAATATCTGCCGTAACCGGCTGGATCTGCACGCCTAGCCACCCGCGCTCGACCTTTCCGTGCTGCCTGAGTTGCTCGACCACCGGCCGCGCGAGGTTTGCCGGGATCGCGAACCCGATCCCAACAGAACCTCCGTTGGGGGAATATATCGCGCTGTTGATACCGATGACTTGCCCGTCCAGGTCAAAGGTCGGACCACCCGAATTACCGCGGTTGATCGAAGCGTCTATCTGCAGAAAGTCGTCATAGGGACCGGAATGGATATCACGGCCGCGGGCGGAAATGATCCCGCTGCTGACTGTGTCGTCGAGACCAAACGGATTGCCGATGGCCAGGACCCAATCGCCGACCCGCGCCGCGTCGCTGTCGCCCCAACGAACATAGGGAAGGGGATGCGGGGCATCGATTTTTAGGAGAGCCAGATCGGTCAGAGGATCGCGCCCGATGATCTTGGCGCGCAGCTGAGCACCGTCCCTGAACGTGACGGTAACCGCGTCCGCATTCTCCAGCACATGGTCGTCGGTGACGATGTAGCCGCTCGGATCGACGACGAACCCCGAACCCAGCGCCAGACCAGGGCGGGTCGGCAAATCTTTTCGATCCTGCTGATCCAAAAACTTGCGCAGCAGCTCATCTAGTGAAGGCCGGTCCCTTACAGCACTTGCACCGTCGGCGGCATCGCCATCGGCTGCCGCCGCCTTGCCGGTCTTTTGAACAGCCGAGACGTTGACAACGGCGGGGATGACCGCTTGGACGAGCGGTGCGAAGCTTGTCATCGTGATTCGACCCCCGTTCGCCGGGGCCGAGCCGCCGGTCGACAGCGGCGCGCAGCCGAACGCGAGCAGACCGACCACAAGCAGCGTAGGCGCGCCACCTTGGCCGGGGGTGCATTTCCGCTTCCGCCTTGCCGCCGAATCAGCGCCTTCGTTAACCATCCTGCCCTCCGCCAGTGTCCACGGAATAGCACGGCCCGGCTTGTCGCAAGTTAAATCGGATCAGTGCCTGTTGCCTGCCAGCAGTTCGGGTCGGCATCAGACGAGCACATCTTCAAGTAAGAAATTGATCGCTTTGTCGAGATTAATATGAGGAATTCCATCTGAATTGAAATGCCGAACTCGCGGCGGCTGGAACACCGGAAACTCGGTAAAGCGATCGCCCCAGAAGCCGTCCGGCGGTGCCCGCATCGGCACAACGCCCGGAAAAAAGTGAATTCTTCGATTTCCGCTTTGCGGCACGCCGACTACGACATCGACCTTGCGGCCATTGATTTCATCGCTGCTGTCCTCGGTGCAACGAACCGAGGCAAGGGCCGTCGCCGCGACCCGGCTGCGCGCCTGTTCCGCGCGCAGCGCGGGCGCCGACACCATATCAGACATCAGCGCTTCCAAATGGTCGCGCTGCAGCGCCGGGACATGATCCGCCTTTGTCGCGGCAAACAGCACACGGTCAATGCGCGCCCCAAACCATCGCCGCAGCAGCCCGCCGCGACCAAAGCGAAACGCGTGGAGAATTCCTTCCAACGACCGGCGCTGGTCGGCGAACGCCTCCGGGCCTGCGTTCAACGCGCGCAACACGTCGACAAGCACGATCTGCCGGTCGATGTCACGCGCGAGTTGCACGAAGAATGGCCGAACTACGTCACGTTTGTAGGCTTCGAAACGGGCTTCCATAACCGCGGCAAGGCTTCCCGTCGGCGTCTTAATGCCTGACATTGCCGGCATCGGGCAGAAGGCCAAGTTCACATTTTCAGACGCCTTTCCCGGGTTAAGGAACCTCCCCGGCTGCAACAGGGTCAACTGTTCGCGGCTGCGGCAGGCCAGCAGGTAGGCGCGGTAAAGCTCGTGGGCTGTTTGCGCCGTTTCTGCGTCGCTGCGGGAGTGGGACGGATGGCGATCGAGAAAGGCCAACCAATCTTGTGCCAGCCGCGCTCGAACCCCGCGGGCCGCCTGTTCAAGGGTCATGCGCGACCAGTGTTGGTAGCTCTGATGCAACAGCGGCAGGTCGAGAAGCCATTCGCCCGGATAGTCGATTATCTGAAGGGTCACATCGACGGTGCGCCCTGCCAAATGAGCCAGAGGGTTGGCCAGGGCCAACAACCGCGAAGGGTGAAAGCGCACTAAAAGGTCGGCGCGCCGGAGGTCAGTCGTGCTGGCCGGCCATTGCGGAGGGTCGGCGGCGAGGGCCGCGAAAATTTCGCGGAGAGGAAAAATTGCACCTGGGTCGTCGCCGGCGCCGATGGCACGGACCGCTACAAGCCGACCTTCAGCGGCGGCGCATAAGAACGGCAGCCGCGTCGGTTTCGCCGCGGCTGCGATCAGGTTCTCGATAATGCTGGTGATGAATGCCGTTTTCCCGGAGCCGCTTAGTCCGGTAACGGCGACCCGCAGCGGCCGGCTGCCAAAAATCCGGTTCAATGCGGACGGCGGAGGGCTAGGCGCGCGGAAGGAAGGCTAGCCAGGCGGCTTCATCGCCACGTCGAGCATGACGTTGGGTAGTATTTCCCGGATAACGCTGCGCAGCGTCGCTTCGTCCTGAGCGGTGGCGCCGGCCAGCAGTCGGCGCGAGCCGCGGCGCAACACCCGCGCGGTGGCGCGTCCGTCGCTGCCGGGACGGATCGTGGCAAACGCGTCGGCCGGGTCGATCCGTTTCAAGATGCGCTTGAGCGCTTGCAGCCCCTCGGCGGTTTCGACGTCGTATGCTGGCGCGTCCGGACTCATCGGCTCCGATTCTTCCTCCACCACAGCGTCGATTGCCTCGACAGGACGATAGCGAGCCAGGGATTGATAAATCGCCCGCCCGGGCTCGGTGTCGATACGCGATTGCAATTCCCAGCTCTCGCCGCGCGCGGAGAGTTCCGTGATCAGCGCAAACAGGTCGTCGCTATCCTCTTCGTGAGAGCAGGTCAAAAACGCCAGGCGCCCGTCATGCTCGACAACCCGATCGTCATCTTCGACAAAGCCGAGCTCGGCCAGCGCATTGTCGAGCGCGCGGCGCGAGGCAACCAGCAGGGTGGTTACGTGCAACCGTTTTCCGCTCTCCGCGGGATCCTTTTCCGCCATAATCCCTCTCCGCATCGGCGCGTTTGGACCGACAGCAATCCTTGACCGGCAACAATCCTAGGGGGCAGCACCGAGGTGCGCGACCAAAATCCCGGCCTATTCGGGCTGGGCCTCTCCGGCGCGATTGAGCCGTACGTCGCGATCGATATACACGCTCATCAACAGGCCAAACCCGAACATCACGGTCAGCATCGCGGTTCCCCCGTACGAAATAAGCGGCAGCGGGACGCCGACAACCGGGATCAGTCCGGTAACCATCGCTATGTTAATAAAAACATACAAAAACAAATTGTTGGCTATCCCGATTCCGAGCAGCTTACCAAAGCGATTGCGGCTGCGTATGGCAATCGCGCAACCATATGTGATCATCGACGCGTAAAGGACTATCAAAATCACTCCGCCGAGCAGCCCGAATTCTTCGGCCAAGGTGGTGAATATAAAATCGGTTTGCTTTTCCGGCAGAAAGCTCAAATGAGTTTGCGTGCCGAGCAGAAATCCCTTTCCGAACAGACCCCCTGAGCCCAGCGCAATTTTGGACTGGAGAATGTGATAACCGGCACCCAACGGGTCGCTGTCCGGGTCTAAAAAGATATAGACGCGGCTCTTCTGGTAATCACGCAAAAGTCGCCATATCCACGGAAACAAGACTCCTGCGCCTGCAGCCATAAGCGCAAAAATTCTCAACTTTACACCGGCAATAAACAACAACGTTAGCCCACTGGCGAATAAAATTACTGCGGTCCCGAGATCGGGTTGCTTGAGAACGAGAGCAACTGGCAAAATGATCATAAATACCGGAGGGACAAGGTAGCGAAGCGTGGTGACGCTTTCGTCACCGAGGCAGTGGAAATAGCGGGCAAGCGCCAACACGAGCGCCGCGCTCATCAACTCCGATGGCTGGACCTGAATGATGCCAAGGTCCACCCAGCGCTGCGCCCCCATTCCCACTACACCGCGTAGGTCCACAGCAAGAATTAGCAGCAGGACAACAAAATAACCCCAATATGAAATTTTGTACCAATAACGAATTCTGAGTAGTGCAGTACCAAACATTGGGATCAGGGCAATTGCGAAGCGTTCTAGATGCTTGAGAGACCAAGGTTGCATATGGCCATCAGCGGATGAATACAAGGTAATTCCGCCGATACCCGCTACCACCGAGACCAGAAGCACCACACCCCATTCGATGTCGAAGATTCTTGTCCAGAAACGCGGGTTTGCTCGCCCGAAAGGTGAAGGAGGCCCTAACAACCAGTCACCCCGGCGCCGTGACGGGTGCTGCGTCGACACCCGGCTTGACGACGGCGGACCGGGTCGCCGTGTCCTTACTGGAAACCTGCGGTGCCGGGTTGCGCTGTTGGACTTCCCGCAAGACGTCGCGGACGATCGGTGCCGCGACCGCCGATCCACCGCCGCCGTGCTCGACTACGGTAGCGCAAACGTAGCGCGGAGCGCCGACCGGCGCAAATCCGACAAACAAGGCGTGGTCGCGTTCTTTCCAAGGAATTCCGTCGATCCGGTGCAGCCCGTGCTCACGTTCGTAGTCGGTGATGCGCCGGACTTGGGATGTGCCCGATTTGCCGCCCATAGCCAAACCCGGCTCCGAAATCCGCGCCGCGTACGCGGTGCCGCCGGGCTCATTGACGACCGCGTTCATCCCATCCAGCACCAGCGCGCGCGCGTCCGGTACGAGCCGGAGGGACGGAAACTCAATTTCATCCACACCTCCAATTTGGGACACAACACCGCCTTTGCGGACCAAATGAGGTATTACGGCGCGGCCGGAGACAAGACGTCCGACCATTGTGGCAATTTGCAGAGGGGTGGCGAGGACGGATCCCTGGCCGATCCCCGCAATCACGGTCTCGCCCTGCTGCCAGGGGATGCCGGTGGTCGCGAGTTTCCAGGCGCGGGTCGGGATCAGGCCGCCCCTTTCGCCCGGAATGTCGACGCCTACGGGAGCGCCATAGCCGAGACGATCCGCCATTGTCGCGAGCCGGTCGATGCCCAGCCGCCGGGCGGTTTCATAAAAGAAGACGTCACAAGACTTTTTGATTGCATCACGCAAACGCAGCGTGCCGTGACCGCCATGCCGCCAACAATGAAACACTGCGTTGCCAAGCTGGAGCTGCCCGGTGCAGGTAATCCTGGTGTCTGGCGTCAGCACCCCCGCGGTCAGCGCGGCGAGCGCCACCGCCGGTTTGAATGTCGAACCCGGCGGGTAGACCCCGGCAATCACCTTGTTCGATAGCGGATGGCGAGGATCCGTCGACAGCTGTTGCCATACCGCAGGACTGAGGCCGTCGGCAAAGGCGCCCGGATCAAAGCTCGGACTGGACACCAGGGCGAGTATCTCACCACTTTCGGCATCGAGCAGGACGCATGAGACGCTTTGCTCGTCGGCGCAGCGGAGGGTGGCAAATGTCTGCATTGCCGTGTCGAGCCCAAGCACGACATCCAGTCCAGGCTCGGCGTCGCGCTGTGCAAGCTCCCGCACCACGCGGCCAAAGGCGTTCACTTCGACTTGACGGATTCCCGCAGCGCCTCGCAGCGCCAAATCCTCCGACTTCTCGACCCCAGTTTTGCCAACGCGGAAGTCCGGCAGCTCGAGCAGCGGGTCGCCGTCGAGCTCCTGCTCTGAAACCTCCGCGACATATCCGACGGCATGCGCCGTCGTCTTTTGAAATGGATAGTTCCGCGTGAGCCCTTGTTCGATGGAAATTCCCGGCAATTCGGGCACGGCAAGCTCGATCCTGGCCATTTCGTCCCAGCTAAGATTGTTGCGGATCACGACCGGGACGAAAGAGTGTCGGCGCCGCACCTCTCGCAGGACTCGATAGCGATCCGCTTCCCCAAGCTCGATCAAGCCGGCGACGGCGCCGAGCGTCGCCTCAACATTCCTCGCCTGCTCGGCGACAATTACCAGGTGATAGTCTTGTCGGTTGTCGGCGAGCGGAATGCCGAAGCGATCGAGGATGCGACCGCGCGGCGGGGGTATGAGCCGCAAATTGATCCGGTTTTGATCGGCCAGCATTTTGTAGCGGTCGGAATCGACTACCTGAAGCTGATACAGCCGACCGAAGAGCACAGCAAGCAGCAGCGCCTGGCCGCTCGCGAGGACCGCCACGCGACGGCTGAAATGGCGATTTCTTTGAGCTTGCCCTCGAGCGCCAGTATCGGGCAGCGCATCCTTCGACGGCATTCAACCCGCGCCAATCAGAGCGTGTTGGACCCGCCCCAGCAGGAAACTCGCGATCGGAAAAAGCGAAATCGTCAGCCAGGCGCGGAAAACAAGGTCGGCAAGTCCGACGAGTTCGAAGGCGAGCACCGAACGGAGCACCCACAACCCGACCATCGTCCCGCCGGTCAGCACCGCAAACCCAACCCATATAAAGGGGAATGTCCGATCGACAAACCACCGCCGGCAGCGCAGCACTGCGCCCCGAGAAAGCAGGAACAGGAGCGGCGTCACACCCGGTGGACCACCCGACAACAGATCATAGGCGACGCCAATTCCGAACAACGCCAACGGCGGGAGCAGGTCCGGCCGATAGAGGGTCCAATGATAGACCGTCATCAGCCCGAAGGCAGGGGTCAGGGCAATATATCCGGGAAGATTTACCGGCTCCACCGCGAGCATCACTGCACACAACGTCGTCGCAACCGGCAGTAGACGACCCGCCGCGGGGACCGATTGCGGCAGTTTCGGCACTGTCTCTGTTCGCTGCAGCACGCCGGCCTCAGCGACGCGATCCGGCGACGGTCGCCGGTCTCGCAGTTGCAGCGGCTGTTGCCGGGTTCGGCAGCATGTCGGCAAAACCGTAATCGACAATGCGGACATATTCGGCTCGCGACGCCTCGACGAAAGGCACGATACGGGGCGGTCCGCGATCGACCGCGCCGACGATGCCGACCGGAAGACCCGGCGGGAACACACCGCCTTCCCCCGAGGTCACGATACGGTCCCCGATTTTCACCGGCCCGGCGGGATCGAGGTACAACAGCATCGGCCGCTCGGAATTGTCGCCGGCCAGGATCGCCCGCTGGCGCGACCGCTCGACGATTACCGGCACACGAGAATTCAAATCGCCGATCAACAGCACGCGCGCCGAACGGGTGCCTACCTCGCAAACTCTGCCCATCAGGCCCTCGCCGGTGATCGCGGCCTGGCCACGCGCGATGCCGTTTACGGTGCCGGCATCGACCAGAAGCTCGCGTAGGAAGGCGCCTCCGGAACTGGCTATGACCCTGGCGGTTGCAAAGGAGACTGCGGATTGTGGCGTAAGCTTCAACAAATCGCGTAATTGCGCATTTTCGGATGCTAAGCCCAGCGCCGTCTGCTGCCAATGCACCAATCTTTTGTTTTCCTCAATCAGACGGAGATTAGCCTGGTAGGTGTCCACTAACCCGCGGGCCCGATCGAGATAACTCTCGATTCCTTCGATCGGGCGCGCTAACCCCTTCAGCACCGGCACGGCTTCGTCGGACATTGAAATGCGGAGGGACCGGAACGCGACCTGGTCGATTTTGCCCAGGATGATCATGACCGTCGACACCATAACAAGGAGCGGAACGATTACCCGCTGCGCCGAGGACCGACGAAATGCGGTGCGCCGGATCACGAAGTCACATTCTGTCGGTCCCGCCGCGTCGTTCGGCGCTTTGAGCGCCTGCCGCGGGCCGGAGCACGGGGCTTCGCCGAAATCGTGGCGTTGCCGGCATTCATGAAGCCGCGCAACACCGAGCGTTCCCGACGGGACGACCTCACCATGTGTTGATTAACACCGACTTTAGCGTCTTCATTTCTTCTAGTGTTCTGCCCGTCCCGAGGGCGACACAGCTCAACGGATCGTCCGCGATCGAAACCGGCAGCCCGGTGGCGTGGCGCAACACCAAGTCGAGATTGCCAAGCAACGCGCCGCCTCCGGTCAACACAATCCCCTTGTCGACAATATCGGCGGCAAGTTCAGGGGCCGTATGTTCGAGAGCGACCTTGACCGCCTCGACGATCGAGCCGACCGGTTCGGCCAGGCTCTCGGAGATCTGGCGCTCGCTGATCACAACTTCCTTTGGGACGCCGTTCATCAGGTCGCGGCCTTTTATCTCCATAACCCGCCCCTCGCCATCTTCGGGCATACAGGCCGAGCCGATTTCTTTTTTGATCCGCTCGGCGCTGCTCTCGCCAACCAACAGGTTATGGTTGCGACGGATATAAGCGATGACCGCCTCGTCCATCTTGTCGCCGCCAACCCGAACCGACCGGCAATAGACGATGCCGCCCAAAGACAGCACCGCGACCTCGGTTGTCCCGCCGCCGACATCGACCACCATCGACCCGGTAGGCTCGGTGACCGGAAGGCCGGCGCCGATCGCCGCCGCCATCGGTTCTTCGATCAAAAACACGCGCCGGGCGCCGGCGCTCTCGGCTGATTCTTGGATCGCACGTCGTTCTACCGCGGTCGAGCCCGACGGGACGCAGACGACGATTTGCGGGGTGGCGAAGCTGCGGCGGTTGTGAACTTTGCGGATGAAATGCTTGATCATCTCTTCCGTGACTTCGAAATCGGCGATGACGCCGTCGCGCAGCGGCCGGATCGCCTGGATGAAACCGGGCGTGCGGCCGAGCATCATTTTGGCTTCTTCCCCGACCGCCAACACCTGTTTTCTTCCCCTGACGTTGGCGATGGCAACCACGGACGGTTCGTTGAGGACGATGCCTCGTCCCTTCACATAGACGAGGGTGTTGGCCGTCCCAAGGTCGATCGCCATGTCGGCGGACAGCAAGCCCAACATACGTCCAAACATGTTTTTTAAATCCGGGGGTCCAAAGAACAGGTGGGTCTATGGGTCAAACGTACCCGTGAAATACAACGACCATGCGCGCAAATTGCCGCTAGGAACACGACGCAACTCGGGCCGGGCATTTCCCGGACGTGGAAGATCGATCTTTGCGAATTGCCCGCCGGTTTGCAAGACGGCTGATGGAGGCAATGCCCGTCAGGGTTGGGCTCCAGCGGACAAAGAAGCGATCTGGGGAGAGCGATATGCTTTCGGCGGGTGACGGCGGCCTCGCCGCAAACGGACACTGCGTGTGTCGATAAGGATACGGTTTCGGCGCAGCAACCAATCGGCGCGCCAAAAATCAGTGCCAGGGATGCGATGCTTCGGGCCAGTCCGCAAGTAAAAGAGCCGGGCGTCGGCAAGGCCGACCCCGGCTAGTTTGCGGGTGGCAAACCCGCGACAGGGAGACTTTGCCAAGCCGGGCTGAGGAATAAGGCGGGCGCCCGGCCCCCCGCCTGTTCAGCCTAACGCCGCAAACCGGGTCGAGTTCCAAGCCACAGCAATTGATTAGCTCTTTTCCATCATCGCAAACGAAAAGCGCGGCAGCTCGGAGAGTCGGCTACCGTGACGTGCCCGGCTGAGTGCTATGGAGCACCGATCTCCCAGCGGGAGAGCACGGCTCACGCCTCGCCGTAATGGACGCGGCGGTAATTGCGGGATGGGATCAGATCGTCGATATGCACATCCCACAG
Organism: uncultured Alphaproteobacteria bacterium; assembly: GCA_963712825.1. Lineage (GTDB taxonomy): Bacteria > Pseudomonadota > Alphaproteobacteria > ATCC43930 > CGMCC-115725 > AP-15. The sequence continues at coordinate 287,734 of CAVQJP010000011.1, read as the reverse complement.
CGTGCTGCCCGGCGCTTGCCGGTGCTCACGGAACAGGCGGTCGAGCTGTCCCATTTCCGTCACCTTGGCGGCGTTGAGCCCAAAGCCGCGGGCGATCGCCGCAATGTCGCCGCGGCCGTGGATAGCGTGCTCCGGATTGATCCCGTAAGCGCGGAATTTGTGGGATTCAGCACCGTAGCCGCCATCGTTCAGGATGCAGATCAGCAACTTCAACCCGTGACGGCGTGCCGTCTCCAGTTCCTGGATATGCTGATAAAGGCTGCCGTCGCCGTCGATCAGCATTATTTTGTCACTGCCGCGCGCGACCGCGACCCCGATCGCCGCCGACAGCCCCGAGCCGATTGCCCCGAAGTCGAGGGGGGTATGATATTTGCCGGCAGGCCGGCCTTTTAGATGCGTCATCGCAAAGCCGAAGCAGTGACCGCCGGCGACGATGACGTCCCAGTCCTTCGGCACCGCGGCGTCGAGCTCGCGCACCACCTCCCGCGGGTCGAGTGTGCCCGGCGTCACCGGGAATTCCTTGGCGTCGGGGATCTCGGCTGCGATCCGCGCCGCGACCGCATTGCTGCGCCAGCCCGGCCGGCGAATTGAGCGGTCGCGCAGCCGCCGGGTGATCGCCTCGGCGGTGGCACGAGCGTCGGCGCGAACATGGAGATCGGCGGTCTTGACCCCCTGCCACAACCCACGGGGGTTGATGTCGATCTGCACGACTTTGGCGTTCGGATAGAGATAGCCCCCTTCAGTCGTGTAATGGCCGAGCCCGGCGCCGGCGCCGATTACCAGATCGCTTTCGGCAAAGAACTCGCGGCCGAGATCCGTCGCAAAGGTCCCGGCAATGTCGAGCGCGAACGGGTTGCCGTCGAACAGACCCTTGCCGAGCAAGGTCGTCGCCAGCAGCGCGCCGCTCTCCTCGGCCAGGACCTCGAGCGCCTGACGCGCGCCCGACCAGATCGCGCCTCGACCGCCGATCACCACCGGCCGCTCGGCTTCGGCAATCATCGCCACGACCTCGTCAACTAAAGCTGGGTCGGGCGGGATCACCTGCGCGCGGGGCATAAGCTCGGTCGACGGCGTGTAGTCGGGAAGATAGGGAAAAGCCTCCTTTTGCAGGTCGAGCGGCACGCTCAGCACCACTGGGCGGCGTTCGGCGCGGGCGATATAGAACGCCTCGCGGACGCAGTCGAGCGCCCGATCGATGGTGCGGATCGGCACGTGATGCGCTCCGGTCGCGAGCGCCAGCGGCGCCTGATCGATCTGCTGCATATACCAGGACGCGTTTATCGGCGCGTCACCGGAAAAAACCACGACCGGCGCATTGCCGCGGGTCGCCATCGTCAGCGCAGTCATGATCTGGGTGAAGCCGGGGCCACAGGTAACCGAGGCAACACCGACTTTGCCGGACGCGCGGGCGTAACCGTCGGCCATGGCGACCGCGCAATGCTCGTGGCGGGCGTGGATCAGCGTAACCTGCTGCGTGTCGGCCATCGCCGCCGACCAGTACATGTTGGCGTCGCCCATTAGAGTGAACAGGGTGTCGACACCCTCGGCCGCGAAAGCTTGCGCAAGGATATCGGAGACCTGATTGTCGCTCATCCGGTGTTTCCTTTGGCGAAAATGAGGTGTTTGAGCCAGCTGAGAATGGCGCGCCACAGCAACGCCCCGCCGCGCAGTTCGGCGGCGACCGGTGGGGGTGCGATTGGGGGTGGGGTGCCCGTCCTTCCAGCCCGTTCCCCGCCGAGCGGGGAGGGGGAAGGACCCGTGTCAGCGGGGCCGGGAGGAACAGACTGCCGTTCCGTCCCGGCCGCCTGGGCCGTCCGTTCCGCCGCGAGCCGCGCCATGTTGCCGGCGAATTCCGCCAGCAGCGCGCGGGCGAGATGCACGCCGCCGGCATTGGCAAAGGTTTCGAGCGGCCCGGTAACGTTGAAATTGCCCTCTACTTTGAGCAGTGTCGCCTCGGCCCCGGTTGCGGTCACAACACCTGCGGCGAGCGCGCGCGAGGCACCGCGACCGTCGATCCCGCGCCCCTCGATCGTGCAGCGCCGCGCCACGTCATCATAAGTGAGCGTCGCCTCGCCGCGAAAAATCGCGACGGTCGGACCAAACTTGACCCGCATCGTACCCTGGTAAGACCCGCCCTCGCCGGAAGCGGTCAAGGCGGCGCCGGGAATGCAAGAGGCGACGAGCGAGGGATCGCGCAACATCGGCCACACCGCGTCGAGCGGCGCCGGTATCGTCATCTGCTCGATGATCGAGATCATGACGCAAAGTTAATGGCAATTCGCCGGGTTTGTCGATGCGCTCGGGCGAGACTCGTGTCAGGCCGAAGGGTGCCGCCGACGGTCTCGCCCGCCCGAAAATTGCGGTGATGTTCTCTTGCTGTTCCAGGGACTGCGTGCTAAGGCGGTGCCGCTGTTCGGATGGAGAGGTGCCGGAGCGGTCGAACGGGGCGGTCTCGAAAACCGTTGTCCCCTTTGCGGGGGACCGAGGGTTCGAATCCCTCCCTCTCCGCCATCCAAGTGGGTGGGCGACGCGACTGCGACCGATCGATCAACGCGAGTACGGGAAGAGGGCTCCCATCGGTTGGGCGCGGTGGCAGCTGACGACGTGACTCGATTTGCTCCCGAATGACGCGGTTCGTGATTGCGCTTGCCTTAAATCTCAGAATTCAATGTGGAACTCGCGGGTGCGATCCCGATCAGAGGACGTTAAGCGTCCCGAGACGCTACTGACGCGCGGATCGCAACGGCCGATCACCGGTCGGAGGCTGGCGATCCGATCAGCGTTGATGAGCCGACGGCCACCCGCGCGCCGTGTAGGTGCGACCGGATGTTTACTACTCCTCGTTTGGCGGTATGGCGCTTGCGTCTTCACCCTCCTTACGCTCGGCTGACACAGCGCGCTCGAATTCTGCCACGGTCTCGTAGACCTGAACCCGGGTGTTCGCCGCGGACCGGTATTCGCCGATCATCGCACGCTGGTCGTATCGCGCCTGTTCGACGCGCCTGTAGCGAAATGAGCTGCGCAGCCCGTCGGCCCGCGAAAACGTGTCGTAGCCGAAGCTGCCGTTGCGCGCGGTCACTGGGCCAATATATAAGTCGATCGTCATATTGAGGTGCTCTCCTCGCCGGTTCTATCCTGGCCGGCCTCTGCTAACGGGCGCCGCCCACTCATGTTCCGGACAATTTAGCAACACTTGGTAAATAGTAGTTCCAGTCGATGAACATTCAGCTAAATTGACGACACCGATTGTCGCGCAAGAGGTGGTCGCCGGTGGCAGCACCGTACATCTTGGGTATTCGTACCTTGGTACCTCGCTACGACGGGTTCATTGTCGATTTGTGGGGTGTCGTCCACGACGGCGTCGAGCCGATCCCGGGCGCCGTCGATTGCCTCCGCTCGCTGGTCGATGCCGGCAAGCGGATCGCATTGCTGTCGAATGCGCCGCGCCGCGCCGAAGATGTCGCCCGGCGGATCACGCAGATCGGCGTGCCCGCCGGAACCTACCATCATGTGATGTCGTCCGGGGAAGAGGCTTGGCTATACCTACGTCGGCGCGACGACCCCTTTTATGCGACTCTCGGTGGCCGCTGCCTGCACATCTGCTCGGATCGCGACCTTGAGATTCGCGACGGACTCGGGCTCGAATTTTGCGATGCTCCCGACGACGCGGATTTCATTCTCAATACCGGCCCGGCCGGCTGGGACGACACGATCGAGGATTACGCGCCGCTGCTGCGCCGCTGTTTGACCCGGCGCCTGCCGATGGTTTGCGCCAATCCCGACCTCGTGGTCATGCACGGCGCAAGGATGGCGCTATGCGCCGGCGCTTTGGCGCAGTGGTACGAGGAGCAGGGCGGTTATGTCCGCTGGCACGGCAAACCCCACCCTTCGGTTTATCGCTCATGCCTTGGATTGCTGGATATTGCCGACCATTCGCGGGTGCTTGCTGTCGGCGACAGCCTGCGCACCGACATCGCCGGGGCAGCGGCGGCCGGACTCGACAGCCTTTTTGTTGCCGGCGGGATTCATGCTGCGGAGTTCGGTCTCGACGGCGCCCCTGACCGAAAAGCCGACTTGGGCCGCGTCGCGGCGGCATTCGCCGCAAACGGATACAGCCCGGTCGCCGTTACGCCACACTTGCTCTGGTGACTTGCCGACAAGCCGGGTGTCAGCCGTGGTCCGCCCAATGCAGGATGGTTTCGCGTAGACCGGTGTCGTAATCGAGGCCGCGCGGTGTGACCACTGCGCTCGGCGGGGTCGAACGAACCAACCCCTTGCGCTCGAGCGCGGCCCAGACCGCCGGGTTGCGCAGCCCGGTCGCGTCGCGCGAGGAAACCACCGCTTCGCCGATGTGAAAATGGTCGCCATGCGGGTGCGGCAGCCGCGTCAGCGCGATGCTGCCCGCCTCCTCACCGGGCTGCGAATAGTCCGGGAGCCGCGCCAGCTGCTGGAGCAGGGTCAGCGTCCTGAGCTGCAGCGGGTTCAGACCGAGCGGGTTGTGCTTTGGCGGCATCGGGGCTGATTAGCCTTCCACGCTCCCGGGTGCAATCCGATCGGCGATGCTGCCCAACCAGGGCAGGTCTGGTTGCCCTCGCGCCGACCCCATGACCAATCGCGCGCCGGGATGCGTGTCCGCGGCGGCGCCGTGCGGTGCCCGCGGGCGCTGTTGGCGGCGCGCTTCTCCACTGCTCCAAAACAAGCTTCCGGTCAGCGGTAAGTGATCGGAGGCGACCCGCGCCAGCGGCGACCGGCAGACCTCGATGTCGCGCAGCACCGCCGGCCCCAGCGCATAAATCCGGTCGAGCGGCAGCACGGGCATCCAGGACGGAAAGGTGCGCGGCATCGCACTCGGTCCGAGGCACCGGTCGAGCACGCGAATCCCGCCGCCATTGCGCCCACGCCATTCGTTCAAATCGCCGACGAGCAGCACCGCGTGCGGCGGTACCCGGTTCCTTCCCGCGGGCTCGCCGAGCGCCGCGACCAAACGATTTGCCTGCAATCGCCGCTCGTTGGCATGCAAGCCGAAATGAGTTGCCATGACCCGCAGGATACGACCGCCGATCAGCAAATCGGCGTCGATTGCGACGCGCGGTTCGTAGCCGGATACCGCAAGATCGATGGTGCGCGCCGTCAGCGACGGAAAGCGGGTCAGGACGGCATTGGCAAACCGCCCGCCGCGATGGTGAGCGGCGCCGAGGATCACCTGCCGCCCGGTTGCTTCGCCGAGATAAGCCGCCTGCTCGGCGCGCAACCCGCCGCGGCGGCCGTCGACCTCCTGCAAACAGGCGATATCCGCGTCGATTTCTCGCAGCACCGCCGCTATCCGCGCCGGATCGTACCGCCGATCGAGGCCGACACAGCCGTGAATATTGTAAGTCACTACGCGAACCGCCGGCATTTCCGCTGCTGCAAGGACAAAGTAACGGGCCGCTGCACCAATTTTCGACATCAATTTCCCTTCAAGTTTGCGAACCGTCATTCGTCGCGCGTCTCGGGTCCGGCTGACCGGGTCCGGCCGATGGCCTTCCGGAAGCCGGCTGTGGATCATGGCCCGTGTCTTGCGACAAATCGTGTGTCACCACGGCTTTTCCGTAACTCATTTTGCCGCGTTGCCGCAAATGCTTCGCGAGGTATTGCGGCAGTCACGGGCGGCATTGCCGCCGCGCAGCGCGATATGCGGAGACATCCGGTGACGAAGCGTAAAGTGGCAATCGTCATCGGTTCGACGAGTGGGATCGGGCTCGGCATCGCCTCGACACCTGCCTCCGGGCGCCGCCCTGTGACGCGGAACGGCTTTGGCGACGCGCGTCGTTATCAGAAGGTTGCGCCGGAAGCTCGAACGGCAGCTTGACAGTCGAAGGGCTCGGCCCTTAGGGATGCGATCTCCCAAACCATTGTGTGGCCAACATGCTCGACCAAAAGCACGCGGCCTTTCGCGGTCGCCTCGTGATCGTCGGCTTTGGCAGCATCGGCCAAGGAGTGCTGCCCCTGCTGCTGCGCCATCTCGAAATCGACCCGGCGCAAATCACGATCGTTACTGCCGAGCCGCGCGGCCGCGAAACCGCCGCCGAGTACGGTGTCGCTTTTGCGGAGACCCCGCTTACGCGCGGGAATTACCGCGCGCTGCTCGGTCCGAACCTCGGCGATGGCGATTTTCTCCTCAACCTCTCCGTCGACGTGTCGAGCACGGCGCTGATCGAGCTGTGCCAGGAAAAAGGCGCCTTTTATCTCGATACCTGCATCGAGCCTTGGCCGGGCGGTTATACCCATCAGGACCTGCCGCCTTCGGCGCGCTCGAATTATGCGCTGCGGGAAAACGCGCTGGCGCTGCGCCGGCGCCACCCCCAAGGCCCAACCGCGGTCATAACTCACGGCGCCAATCCGGGTCTCGTTTCTCATTTCGTCAAGCAAGCACTCATAGAGCTCGCTCGCGATACCGGCACTGATTCGGCCGCGCCACAGGATCGTGCCGGCTGGGCGCGTTTGGCCCAGCGGCTCGGCGTCAAAGTCATCCACATCGCCGAGCGCGACACCCAGGTCGCGAACCGGCCCAAAGAGCCGGGCGAGTTTGTCAACACCTGGTCGATCGACGGGTTTGTCAGCGAAGGCTCGCAGCCCGCGGAACTGGGCTGGGGCACTCATGAGCGGCATTTTCCGCCGGATGGCCGACGGCACGATTTCGGCAGCGGCGCGGCGATCTATCTGCTGCGTCCCGGTGCCGCCACGCGGGTGCGCAGCTGGACACCCCTCGAAGGGCCCTATCACGGTTTTCTGATCACCCACGGCGAGTCGATCTCGATCGCGGACTTCCTGACGGTGAGGGAAGCGGGCGAGGCCCGCTATCGGCCGACCTGCCACTACGCCTATCACCCGTGCGACGACGCGGTCGTGAGCCTGCATGAATTCGCCGGCAAGAATTGGCGGATGCAGGCGCAGAAGCGGCTGATGATGGACGAGATCGCTAAGGGAACCGACGAGCTCGGCGTGCTGCTGATGGGGTCGCCGAAAGGGGTCTACTGGTACGGTTCGCGGTTGACGATCGCGGAAGCGCGGCGGGTTGCGCCGCACAACAACGCCACCTCGCTGCAGGTTACGGCCGCGGTGCTCGGCGGGGTCGTCTGGGCGATCGAGCACCCACAGCAGGGGGTTGTCGAGCCCGAGGACATGGACTTCGCCCGTATTCTCGAGATCGCCCGGCCCTATCTCGGCGAAATGGTTGGGACCTACGGCGAATGGTCGCCGCTCGAGGACCGCGAGCGCCTGTTTCCGGAAGACCTCGACCGCGACGACCCCTGGCAGTTCAAGAACATCCGAGTCGTCTGAGGACGCGGAGCATTCGCGGATCAATGACGAAAGCGGCGGGTGTTGGAAAACACCATCGCGACGCCGGCGGCGTCGGCCGCAGCGATCACCTCGGGATCGCGCACCGACCCGCCGGGCTGGATGACGGCGGTGGCCCCGGCGGCGATCGCCGCTTCGAGGCCGTCGGCAAAGGGGAAGAACGCGTCGGACGCGACGACCGCACCTCGCATCGGCGACGCCGAGGATCCCGCCGCTCGGCCGATCGCGGCGGCTTTGTCCGCGGCGATCCGCACACTGTCGACCCGGCTCATCTGGCCGGCGCCGATACCGACCGTGGCGCCGTCGCGGGCGAAGACGATCGCATTCGATTTGACGTGCTTTGCAACACGGTCGGCAAAGAGCAAATCGGCGGTTTCCGCCTCGCTCGGCGCCCGGCGCGTAACGACGCGCAGCCGGTCCGCGTCGACCGCGGCCCGGTCTCGCTCCTGAACGAGAATACCTCCGGCGACCGAGCGAAAAGCGACGCCTGCCGCTGACGGGTCCGGCATCGCTCCGGTGACCAAGAGCCGCAGCCCGGCGCGTGATGCGAGCCTCGCCGCCGCTTCGGGATCGACATCGGGCGTGATCACGACTTCGATCAAGAGGCGGCCGATCGCTTCGGCGGTGCTGATGTCGAGCGGCCGATTGACGGCCACGATACCGCCGAACGCGCTAACCGGGTCGCAAGCCAGCGCCTTGTCCCAGGCCTCGCGCAATGTCGACCCGATGGCGACGCCGCAGGGATTGGCGTGCTTGACGATGGCGACCGCCGGCCGGGCGAACTCGGTGACCAGCTCGAAGGCCGCGTCGGCATCGGAATAATTGTTGTAGGACAATTCCTTGCCTTGGAGCTGCCGGGCGCTCGCCACCCCCGGCCGGGGCTCGCCGGTGCGATAAAACGCCGCCCTTTGGTGCGGGTTCTCGCCATAGCGCAACTGTTGCGTCAGCCGACCCACGGCGACAAACGTTTCAGGCAGCGCGTCTCCCGCCTCGCCCGCCATCCATTCGGTGATCGCCGCGTCATACGCCGCGGTCAGCGCATAGGCCTTGCGCGCCAGCTCGCGACGCAACCCGGCCCCGACCGCACCGTCACCCGCGGTCAGCTCGGCGACGAGGCGCTCGTAGTCGCCGGGGTCGGTCACAACCGTAACCGCATCGTGGTTTTTCGCGGCCGCGCGTATCAGGGCGGTCCCGCCGATATCGATGTTTTCGATGCAGACTTCGCGCTTGGCGCCAGTCGCGACCGTCGTAGCAAACGGATAGAGATTGCAGACCAGCAAATCGATCGGCTGGATCCCGCGTTCCCTCAAGGCGGCCAAATGCTCCGCCCGGTCGCGGCGCGCCAACAAGCCGCCATGGATCGCTGGGTGCAGGGTCTTGACCCGTCCGTCAAGAAATTCGGGCATGCCGGTGACCGCCGCCACCTCGGTCACGGGAAGTCCCGCGGCAGTCAGTGCCTCGGCCGAACCGCCGGTCGACACCAAGGCGATCCCGCGCGCGGCGAGCGATGCGGCAAAAGCGGCGATCCCGGTCTTGTCGCTGACCGAGATCAGCGCGCGACGAACCTTTCTGGGCGCGTATTTCATCGCCGGGGTATAGGGTCGGTGGCGGTCGCGTTCAAGATTTCCGGCGGGTGCATTCAGCGGCCGCGGGCGAGGGTTGTCAGTAGTGCCGCCACGATTGCGGCGGCGGCGGCGAGGGCAGTCGTTGCGGCACTGTTTTCAGCCACCCAGGCACAGACGATCAGCAACAAATCGGCGGCGACGACGCGCCTGACGACAACGCCATGGCCGAGCCCGCGGCCGACCGCCTGCTGGTAATAATGCTGGCGATGCGCCTGCCAAACCCGTTCGCCGCGCAGCAGCCGCCGTCCCAGGGTGATCGTCGCGTCGGCGAGGAAATAAAGCGGCAGGATCAGCGCCCCGGTCCAATGGCCCGCGGCGACGAGGCCAAGCAGGAGATAGCCGGTCAGATAACCGAGCGGGGCGCTGCCCACGTCGCCGAGAAAAATCCGCGCCGGCGACCAGTTCCACACCAGGAAGCCGAGCGCCGCCCCGAGGATCGCGGCGGCGAGCAACGCCACGCTCGGGTCGACGCCGCTGCCCAATGCCGAAAGCATCACCAACCCGCCGCCGAGCGCCGCTGCCTCGCTGCCGGCGATGCCGTCGATGCCGTCCATGAAATTGAAGACGTTAACCCACCACATCCACGACAAGCCGAGCGCCGTGAAGTAGATCGCCGGACCTAGGCGCTCGGATAGGCCGTTGTCGGCCTCGGGCAGGGCGACGATGCCGATCGCGACCGCCGCCGCCTGGGCCGTCAGCCGCATCAGCGGCGAGAGACCGTGCAGGTCGTCAACCCAGCAGACCGCGGCCAGCAATCCGGCGGCGAGCGCCGCAACCGCCACCGCCGGCGTCACCCAACCCGCCGCGGCGAGACCGAGCCAAACCAGCAGCACCACCGCGATCACCGCGATACCGCCGCCGCGCGGCGTCGGGACGACATGCGAGGAACGCTCGTTCGGCCGATCGAGCGCGCCGCCGCGGCGCAAAACCGGGATTAACGCCCGTGTTGCTATAGCGGTGACGAGCGCGCTCGCGGCAACCGTCGCCGCCGTCAATGCCGCATTGCCGCCGTCGAGGTGTGCCAGCCCCGCCAAGCTAGCCCGCGGCGGCGTCGCCGTCCTCGCGGCGGAGCGCCCAGCGCACCGTCGTGCCACCGGGCGCTGCGGTTCCGCTCAGCACCACCTGCTGGGTTTTTCGCGCTTCGCCCGAACCGAGATAGACGCTCTCGCCAAGGCTCATTTCAGCGCCAGCCGCCCGCAGCCTCCAGCAGAGGCCGCTGGGCGAACGCAGCAGCGCCGCGGTTTCGTCGTCCGCCAGCGATGCCTGGACCGAGGGATGCAGATGAAAACGCACGGCAAAGGCAGCCCCCGGCCGTCCGCTCAAGCGTTCTTCGCCGCGCAGATCCTTGCCGTCGGCGGCTAGAAACAGCTCGCGCGTATAAATCAGCCCGAACCTCTCGCGGTACCCGTCATGCGTCGCCGAGATCCATTGCTGACCTTCGTGTTCGGCCCGCTCGCAGGAGACCGTGGTGGGCGCCCGGTTAACCATGTCGTCGTCTCGGATCTCGCTGGAATTTGTGTCGGCCACGACAAGCACCGAATGTGCCGCGCTCGAGCGTGCGACTCGCGACCAGCTCGGCTTTGGTCCGCGATAGCCGCCGCAATTGACGATCAGGCGTTCGCGCCCGTAGCTCATTTCAAGCGAAAGCGCGCCGGCATGAGCATGCATGTCGAAACCCGGCGGCGGGCGGTTTCCGGTGTCGACGACAACAAGGCACTTGTCAGCCTGGAGCCGCTCGAACCCGCAATCGGGTGCGTGCGCCAGCACGCGCCCCTGCGTTTCCGACCGGGTCAGCACGAGATCCAGCAGAACGCCGTCCTCTTCGAGCGAATCGTTGAACAGCGCGAGCCGGCGATCCCCGTGCCGAAACAGCCGCAGCATCGGCGCCGACCGCTCGATCGCATCCTGCAGCGCACCGGGCGTCTCAACCTTGGCGGCGCGAAGCATGTTCCTGATGTCGACAAGATCCTGGAGGACCCGCAATTGCAGCGACGGACTGCGCGAGCGATGACCGCCGTCGGGTAAAATCTGGGTCGGCATCTCGCGCTGCAGCCAGGTCAGCGCTTTCGCCAGTCGTGCGTCCGAGCCGCCGAATGCTACCGTTGCGGCCACCAGTCCTTTCAATGCGCGCAATTTGGCAGCGCCGGTCAGTTCCCGGCCGGCAACCCTGGCGAGGTGCCGATGCTGGGCGTCGAGGCTCGCCAAAAGCGCTCGCTTCAAAGTCGGAGGCTGGCCGCCGGCAATGATTTCGTCGAAGTGGCTGGTCCACGCGAAAAGGCGGGCCGCCAGCACATCGGACCGCCAGGCAACCGAGCGATAGCCGATTTCCGCCGCGAGCCAGCTTTGCACCAGCTCGCGAGCAGTGTCGCGCCCGGCTGCTCCGGCCGCGAAAACATCGGGAAGCCAATCAAAGCCGTGCCAGCACGCCAGCCACTCGTCACCGGCCGCGGCCGGAAACCAGCGCGGCGAGGGGGCGCGCACCAGTCGTCCGGCGAACTCGATCTCACCGGCGGCTATTGCGGCCCCGCGCTTTGGATCGCCTGGCCAAGGGTGCTCTATGTTTATCCTGACACCCGCCGGGATTCGGCCGAACCAGGCAGGGCGGTAAAGCCGGGTGCCGATCAGCGAGTGCAGCATGTCGTGGCGCAAGCGGCCGAGGATTCCCGGGCGATCGCCGCCGCTAGGTTGCTGAGGCGGCGTGCTGCGTCGCTGACGGACTGCCCCTCTCATCCGCTTGCGCGATAGGAGCGGCAGCGTCCTGAGCGGACGCGACCCGCAGTGAACGCGGACTGCCCGGCCGAGCGATGCATGCCGCTTGGTAACAAGGAAAACCCGGCGCCGCAAGCCGTCGCCGACGGCGCTCAGGCAGCGCGCCTGTCCTTGACCAGCCGGGCGGAAAAAAATCCGTCGACGCCGTCATATTCGGCCAGATGACACGGCAATGTCCGCAAATCCCCTTCCGCGGTAATCCAATCGGGATGACCGCCAACCTCCTCGGCGGCGATCTCTCGGCGCGCAATCGGCGCTCCCGAGCGAATCAACGCTTCGACTCGCCGAGGGCCTTCCTCCGGCTCAAGCGAACAGGTGCAGTAGACCAGCGTGCCGCCCGGAACCAGCATGTCGACCGCGGCCCGCAACAGATTTTCCTGGACCACCGAAAGGCGGGCTACGTCGTCAGGCATCTTCAGGTGCGGCACGTCGGGATGGCGGCGGATCGCGCCCGTCGTCGTGCACGGCGCATCGAGCAGCACACAGTCGACCGGGCGGCCCGGCCGCCATGTCAGTGCGTCGGCAGCGACCGCCTCGATCGGCAAGCTGAGCCTGTCAAAATTCGCGACGAGGCGATCGAGACGGCGTGTCGAGCGGTCGATGGCAATGACCTGGGCGCCGGCGCTCGCGAGCTGGGCGCTCTTCCCGCCCGGGGCGGCGCACAAATCGACGATGCTGCGCCCGGCGACCTCGCCGAACAGCCGGGCGGGCAATGCGGCCGCCGCGTCCTGGACCCACCACGCGCCTTCGCTGTAGCCGGGGAGCGCGGTGACGGCCCCGCCCGCAGGCCGCCGCAAGGTGCCGGTCGGCAACAGGGTCCCTTGCAACCGATCGCACCAGGCCTCGGGGTCGGCGCGCAACGTCAGGTCGAGCGGCGCCTCCTTTAGATGCGCGTTGGCGATTGCCCGCGCGGTGTCTTCGCCGTAGGCCACGCTCCAGGACCGCCACAGCCATTCCGGCGTGTTGAGGCGGGCGGCGTCCTGCGCGCGAACCATTTCGGGGCCTTCGATGCTCAAGCGTCGCAGGACCGCGTTGACTAGCCCTTTATGCGACAAAAAGCCGCGGCTGTGCGCGAGGTCGACGCTCGTCGCGACGGCAGCATGCGGCGGAGTGCGCAAAAACAGCAACTGGGCGACGCCGATCCTTAATATGTCGTGAACCACCGCCGCCCGCGGTGCCAAAGGTGTGCTGAGGCAGGACGCAATCAACGCGTCGGCTTGGCCGAGACGCCGCAGCGCCGTGGCAACCAGCAGCCGCGCAAAGGCCCGGTCGCGTCCCGATAGCAGCTGCATGGCCGGGTTGTCGTCGATCGCATCGTCGAGCGGGCGCTTGCGATGCAGAACCGCACCAATCAGCTCGAGAGCTACATTACGGGCAGTCGGTATTTGTGACATTAAGGTTCTTCTTGATCTGAAAGGGTTCGACGGGTTTGAATTCAAACGGTGTACAGGCGGCAACCGACCGCGTGACAACGAGATTGTCTGTCAACGTCGCGCTCCGTGTCCGGTTCCCGCTCGCGCTTCCGCGATATAGCGCGGCATGAGAGGGGTTGAGCCGCTCCTGGATGTTGCCACATTTTGCACATGGACGATGATCTCTTGCCCAGACGCTCGGGCCCGATGTCGAATAAGCCGCGTTTGCCGACAGTGCCGCCGACCTCGGCGGCCAAACGGCCAGCGGCGGTAGAAATCGGTGGCCCGAAGGGTCCCGAGCCGACGCGCTACGGGGATTGGCAGTTCGAGGGCCGCTGCACCGACTTTTGAGCCTTCGGTTAGGTTAGGTTGGCCGCAGGGGCAGGCAGACTATCTCTCGGGCCAGCTTTGGGCGATCGGCGCGCGTAGGCCGGCACTGATGCGAAGGGTCGATGGCATTGACTGTCGCGAGCCTCGGCGGTATGAATTTAAGGTGTTTCTGGGAAGGCACATTACCCGTGTAAATTGTTATAAGTTGACAGATGAACCCGCTGACACGCTTTTTCGCGCTGAATCGCCGTCTTAGCTCGGCGGTAGAGGCCCGGTTGCCGGAAGCCTTCCGACGCCATCTCCACACGCTGTACAAACACCAGGTCGCGGACTTGGTCAACCGTCGGCCCGCACAGGTGCTTCTCGATGTCGGCGGGGGCAAGGAGTGTCCGTTTCTACCCTATCTCAATGAGCCGCAGAACCACCTGATCATCGCGCTCGACTGTTCCGAGGAAGAGTTGCGGCAGAACGGTGAGCTCAATGCGCTGGTCGTAGGCGATGCCGCAAAACACGGATTTCCGGTACGCGACGGGTCGGTCGATCTCGTCGTATCCCGGTCGCTGGCCGAGCACATCCGCGACAACGTCGCCTATTTCGAGAATTGCGCTCGTGTGCTTCGTCCTGGCGGGACGATGATCCACGCGTTCCCGAGCAGATTTGCCCCGTTTGCCCTGATAAATCAATTGCTGCCTAACCGGCTTGTCCGTCACCTGATTTCTTATTTTCATCCGGACTGGGTTGAAAAAGGAAACTATGGCTTTCTGGCATTTTATGACCAATGCTATTATTCAGCGGTACAGAAGCTGATCCGGAACAATCGCCTTCGAAACGAGCGGTATGTTTTTACTTACTATCAAAGTATATATTTTACTTCGTTTTTCCCATTGTTTTGCCTAATGGTGACCTACGACCTGATCGTTTGGAAGCTCGGCATTCGCAATCTGGCGTCCGGGATGTTGGTGATCGCGGAGCGGCCGACGGGACGACCGGTTCGGGCGGAGGCAACCGCATGCCGCCGCAGCGCTGTTCTCGTCGCGTCAGGCAGCCGGTGACGGAAGATTGTGCGTTGCGGCGTTCGCGAGGGTCGCCGATGGCGGCGTGCGGCGCCCGGACCTGCTGATCCCGTGATTGAAACGCTGGCGCCGGAGTTCGTCGTGATCGCCGAACGTGCTGAGATGCCGGAAGAGCAGAGCGCCGCCATGGCGGCGCTGGGGCCGCGCCTGTCACCGGCAGGCGGTGTCGCCCTCGATGGCGTCGATCTGTCGCAGGCGATGACCCCGGCGGTCATGGCTCGGATTCTCACGGCCTTTCGCGAGCATCACGTCGTTGTTTTTCCCGGTCAGACGGTGAGCCGCGAGCAACAATTTGCGTTTGCCACTAATTTTGGAGAAGTCGAACGCAGCCCGAAGCATCAGTCCGGAAGCAAACGATATGCTGTCGCTCATGTACTCTCGAATCTCGACGGCAACGGCAACCCGGTCGATCGGTCGGCATCGCCGGTAAGCAACTACAGATGGCATACTGATAAATCCTACTTCCGGGTGCCGCCGATGCTGACGATGCTGCGGGCGGTAGCACTGCCGCCGGCCGGCGGCGACACGGAATTCGCAAACACGCAAATGGCTTATGCCGCGCTGAGCGGCCCGGTAAAACGTCGCCTTGCCGGGCTGAGGGTGGTGTTCTATTGGGGCGCCGCGCAGGCGCCGTCCGGCGCCGCGCCGGTTTCCGGCTCGCAGAAGCGGGAGATCGTCGACCACCCGCTTGTGCGCACTCATCCGGACACCGGCGCCAAGACGCTTTACCTCGGCAATCATGCCTCGCACATCCTGGGGTGGCCGATCGCCGATGGCAGAGCGTTGCTCGATGAACTGTTGGCGCACGCGACGCAGCGCCAATTCGTCTACGCCCATCGTTGGCGGGTAGGCGACCTGGTAATGTGGGACAACCGTTGTCTGCTCCACCGCGCCGTCGCCAATTTCGCGCTCGACAAGCACCCGCGCATCCTGCACCGCACGGTGGTCAAAGGCACGGTCCCGTTCTGAGGCCGTCCGGTACGCGAAGTACGACCCATCGCCGTCGATCGCACTTGCGATACGGGGTTCGTCATATCCTCAAAGTAGCGGCGGTTTTTCAGAACTGGCGGCTGGGTTGCGGCTGGAAAACGGCGGGCTGCGCGCTCATCGCCAAACCCCGGAAATTCAGTGCTGCAACCTTGCGCCCAGCCAGTTCGGCAGCCACAAGCCGCCGTGCCACCGCCGCGATAATTACCACCGCGTAAAGGCCGTCATACATTCCTTGCGTTGCAAAACTGCCGCCAGCGCAGAATCCCACCAGCGCCACTTGCAGCATCCGTCCGAGATTGTTCGCCCAGGCCAGATCGGGTTCGCGCCGCGTCCGGCGGATCAACCAGCCGGCATCGACAAAGGCGCTCGCCAAAATCGTGACAAACAGCAGAAGCCCGACAAAACCGTGGTCGCCGAGCATTTCGAACCAAATGCTGTGCGCCGCGAGCGGACTTTCCATCTTCGGCAGGTTGGTGCCCGAAAGCAATTCATTCACCATACCGGGATCATATGACCAATGAAATCCGCCTCCGACCACGGGTCTCATTTGTGCCAACGCCCAGGCGCGTTCCCACATGTGGATCCTACCCTCGGCCGAGGCATCTTGCTGATAGCTCTCGATCGTGAACATCCGGGCGGTCCACTCTGCCGGGGCAAAATTCCAGATGCCGACCGCGGCGACGACAATCACGATCAGAATCTGGAGCTTGTTTCGCGAGCGCAGCCACAGCATCGAGCCCATAGCGGTAATGGCCACTAACGCGCCCCGCGAATAGGTAAAGATATCTCCAAGTATCGTCAGGCCGATAAGCACCTGCATCGGCCACTTGACGACGAGCTGCCGGTAGCGCTCCCGCAAGTAAAAAATCAGCGGCAAGATCATCGTCAAGGCGACGCCGAGATCGTTGTTGTCGCCAATCATCGTGCCGTCGGGACCATGAACTTTCACACCGCCGGCGGTCGCGATGGCAATCAATCCTCCTCTGAAGCCCCAGAAAGCGATTGAAAGCACGCATACCAAAATCAACTGCTCGAGCCGGACCCGCGAGTTGGTCAATGCATAGGCGACAAGCGTCATAAACAGCATCTTCTCGGAAAGCTGCCATTTGTCGTAGAGCTGGTCGGGCGGCCCAATCCCATACCAAGTGGTCACGCTGACCCACAGCATCAGAAATATAAGCAGGAAGGTGGTTTTGTTGGCTGGCGGCAGTTTCGGCTCGCCCCTGGCGACCACCAAGCTTGCCAAGGTCGCAACCGCGACAACGAAAGCGTATGGAACTCCCGAAAAAATGCTGCCCCAGACGACTTGCTGCGGGTTCATCAGCGAAACCCAAAACCACATCAAGATGCCAAAAAATGGTCCTTTGATAAAAATAAAAGGAAGCAGCGAAAAAAAGACGATGCCAAGAGCCAGTCCGCGCATGTGGATTCCCTAGTATTGAGCGTGAGCGACGCAAAAATTCGCGGCGGTCGTCAGCTCAACCGCCACGGAGCACCGCACCGCGCTCATTTCACCCACCTCGCGCCGCTGCTGAGCCAATTGATCTGTGTTCTCCGCCGAGGCGGCGGAGCAGGGCGGCTGGGCCGCGGACCTTTGCGCAAGCGTGCCGTTCCACCGTTCAATCCGAAACCCCCGCGGCGGCTCCACCCGTACCAGAGCGGAGGCGGATCGGACCAAGATTTGCCTCATGCGGTTTTGACCCTGGAAAGGTTGCACCGACTGCTTCGGCCGTGGCCGCCGCGGCGTTGTTCTCGGGAGGAAGCCCTGCCCGCGCCGATGCGGGCTTGCGGCCGCGAACGGCTGTCGGGCGCGGTAAAATCGCAACCTCGGCGAGGCCGGATGCGAGGAACCACTCACACACTTCGCTCGCGGTGTGAACATGGGCATAGCACGGCGTCAGATCGTCGAAGTCGCTCATAACCCGCATCCAAAACGGTGTTTCCAAGGTACCGCCAGGGACGAGCGCGCTGAACCGTCCGCCGCCGCGCGGCAGCGACCTCACTCCGGCGAAAACGACCTCGTTCGCGACGCACCAGCCATAAACGAGACCGAGCGGCAATCTGGTGGTCAGCTTGCGCCAGGCGTTGGATCCGACTTTCATTTCGGGCGCGTAGACCCAGATTGCGATCTCTCCCCCGTCCGCGAGGTAATGTGCGAGGCGCTCAAAGGATCTGCGCGTGTCGGGCGTGTGGTGAAGGACTCCGATCGAGAACGCCCGGCGGAAATGTCCGGGCGGGAAGGGGAGCCTGGTCAGGTCCGCCTGCACGATGTGCACATGCTCGCGCCGGCCGGCAAACTCGAATGCCAATTCCACCGTTTGGGCGCTGAGATCGACCCCTATGACATCGCCGCCCGCGGCATCGACAACTCGCAAAAATCGGCCGTAGCCGCACCCGGCGTCTAGGGTTAGGCCATCGAGGCAAGCAAGATCGAAACCGGTGGACTGGACAAGCAGCTCGGCGGCCGCGTCCTCGTCGAAGTCGCGCCGGTAAGCTTCAAAGTGCTGCCTCACATGCTGCCGCTGGCGGCTAAAGCTGGCAGCGTAGGTGTCGTCGTCGACAAAGCGCGGGATGTAATCTCTGATAGGATAATCCCGTCCGAGCGCCGAACGAAGGGTTCCGGTCTTGACTTCTTCTGCTTCCATTTCCGCAATTTCGAGGTGCAGCGGTGCGCCGTCGACCGGGCATGAGAGATGATCGACCAAAGATGGCTTCATTGCGGTCGACCGATTGATTCGGCTGATGGGCCGTAAGCTGCCGCGGGCGCGGTGGGATCGCCGGTGTCCGCATCGACGCGGCGACCCGGCAAATTGGCCCCCGTCCTCACCTGTGTTGCGGTCATCGGAAAGTTATTGCCCGTTTGCAATCTCCTGCTCCAACAGATTGGCGTCGATCGTGAATTTCGCCGCCCAGTTCAAAAATTCAAACCTGCCGTAGCCGCCGTCGAACGGGAACGAGCCTTTGACCCCGCCGCGCTCTCCCGCCGGCCCATCGAGCGCCACCGTGCGCCTGACCCAGGCGTTGGTTCGCCGCGCCGCGTCCCGATAGCCCTTGGCCCCGGTCAGCTGGTAGAGCAACAGCCAGCAATGCGCGATTTGGCTCGACCCGGTGACGCAGACCCACTCCGCCGCCGCGCGCCAGCGCGCATCGAGCCGACCCGGCAGCCATCCCTCGGGACCGAGCGCCGACAACAGCCCGTCTGCAGTGCGCCGCGCCGCCGCCAACAACGTTGCGTCACCGCTGAAGCGATGAGCTTCGACGACGCCGCGCAGCGCGTAGCCCAAAGTGTGGGTAATCGGCCGGCGCGTGTCGCTGAGGCAGCAATCGGCGAACCAGCCGTTGTCGCGCTGGCGGGTCAATGCCCAGCGGATGTTGGCGAGCGCAGCGTCACCGTAGCCGGCTCGCGGGATGACCCGTTCGGCTTCGAGCAGACCCCAGGCGACGTGGGTGTCGAAGGTTTTCTCGCCCGGCGGCGCGAATGGAGAGCCGTGGCGGCGCCAGCATCCATCTGCATCCTGCACTTCCACAAGCCAGTCGGCGGCACGGCGCAAGGGCTCGCGATAGCCTCCCAATTCGCGTTCGCCGGCGGCAAGTCCGAAAAGGATTTGCCCGGTGTTGAACACGACGGGTCGGCGCGGGTTGGCATTGACCAGGCCGCCCTGAAAAGCGCCCCCCGGAAATTGGATCCCGACCAGCCAGTCGAGCATGCGCCGGGCGCGGTCGACAAGGTCCCGGCGCCCGGTGTGCCCGGCGCAGGCGAGCAAGGTCGGGACGATATAGCCGGTCGTCTCGGGATAGGACGGCGCCCAGCCCGCGATCGAGCTGTAATGCCGCGCGACGCCGCCATCGGTGGTCGTGGAGCTGTCCTGCGCCCGTTCGAGCCAAGCGGCGCACTCCGCGACGACGCGGTCAGGGCCGGGATCGACACCTGGGCCAAAACGGCGATCGGCTTCTCCCATCGCCCGCAGCGGTTCAGGCAGGACCCGGTCAGACCCGCCAAGACGGGCGAAGAGGCGCCGCGCCCCGCTCACGCGGGCCTGCGCCCGAACGCCGCAAGCCGCGCCTTTAACTGCTCGACGGTCGCAAGACACCACGGCATCGGGTCGTCACGGCGCCACAGTGCGTCGTAACGCCGCAGACCGCGCGGAAAGCTGCGCGCCAGCCCTTGCCGTTCGCTCGACCAGCGGTCGATCGGATCGACCGCCCAGGCCGCCGGCGGAGCCCCGCCAACGGCCTCGCCGGGATCGCGTCCGAGCTCCCCGCAATAGGCGGCGAAGGAGATGTTGACCCCGTTCAAGGTGGCGACCTCCTGCTGGAAATCGGTCCGTCCGACTGTCGGCTCGATCATCAGGTACCGCCCACTCCGCCGATCGCGTTTGTACTCCATGCTGCCGATCCCAAAATATCCGACCGCGGTAAAGAAAGCGTCGGTCAACCGGACGAGCTCGGCGGCGGCGTCGGGGGCCGGCACGCAGCTTGCGGTGCCCCCCGTCGCCGGCGGCCATGAGCGCAGCTTGCGGCCGGTAAAGCTGACCGCCGCACCCGCCCCGGCGGGGCGATATTGCAAGCAGAAGTAGATCTGGTCGTCGCCGCCTTCTATCCACTCCTGGGCGATCATTTCGGCGGCGCCGTCAATCTCGCCGAGTAGCTGCTCCAGCTCGTTTCTGCTCTCGACCTTGTACGCCTTTTTGAACCGCGCCACGTAGCGCGGTGTCTTTGCCGCCGGTTTCAGCGCGCAGGGATAACCCGGCGCGTCGGCGCCGGCGAGGTCCGCGCGCCGCGCCAGGCGAACCGCGCGGGGTATCGGAAAACCGTGCTGCTGCGCCAGCGCCTGGAAGCCGAGCTTGTCTGTCAGCTGCCGCATCAAGGCGGCAGGCGGCATCGATATGCGATAGCACGCCGCAACCCGGTCAAGCGCGAGCGAAACCGCCTCGACCGTCTCCTCGCGGGTCAGGAACAACACCGGATCGGCGTCGAAGCGGGTGCGCAGACGCATCAGCGCGTCGACCGCCGCCGTCCCGGCGAGCGACGCTACCGCGACCTTTGTCGCGTAGCGGGTGCGCATCGTCGGATCCGCCGGGCGGCAGTCGACAAGCCATGTCGGCACCCGCTTGCGGGCAAGGCTGCGGACCACCCCGAGCCCGTTAATGTCCGCGCCGACGACGACTGCCGGTGTCATTGCGCAGGCCTGGCCACGCCAGGCGGCATCCCCGGCATTGTCACGTGATGGCTTCACGGCGCCGCCCCCGAGCGCCGACTCGCTCGGTTGAAATCATGAATCGACGTCTTTGGCATTGGAGCCACGTATGCTTGGCCGATGTCCTGTCGTTATCGCGACGGATTTGCAGATCAGATCCGGATCCTCGATTTTCGCGAGATTGGCTTCAGTACTGCCAGAACAGCGTGTTCACCGCGTTTTCCCCGATCCGAGCTAACGACAAGCGCGCCGGCGCTTGCAATAACGGGCCAGGCGTTCCGCCCGCCGCGAACCAAGCCGGGCCCGAGCGGCCAAAGGTCGTTGCCAAAAATTCATCGTCATGCACGGCCAGAAATTCGAGCAGGCGTTCCAGGCGCTGCTGGTTGACATGGTCGCGGCGCAGCTCGCGAAACCTGAAGTCGCGATGCTTGACGAATTCGAACGGGTGCGTCAGCACCAAGACCGGAGATATCGCCGCCTCCCGCGCCAGCCACAGCAATGCCTCCAGCTCGCGCCAGGAGGTCGAGGTGATCGCCATCGTCCGCAGCCGAGAGCCCAAAGGAAGACGCACCGCGGAATAGGTGAATGCCGGGACCTCGAGCACGCCGCCAAACATCGTGCTGCCGCTCGCCAGATGAAACTCGGTCTCGGTGGGACGGTACAACGCAAGCGCGATGTTGGAGCCGAGCTTGATGCCGCAATCGGCCATCGCCTGGTGAACGGCGCGAGCGAACGAGAAGCTGCCCGTCCGCAATGCCTTAGGCGGCGAAAGCTGCCATCGCGAAAATTGCGCGACGCCGAACGCGATCATCCGTCGCAAGTTGTCCGGCGACTGCGCCGCGCAGGCGTCGCTCGCCACCGAAGAATAACGCCAGTTCTCATGCCCGAAACCGAGCCAGCAGGGATGCAGGTGAAGCTGTAAATCATGGCCTTCCTCGGCAATACGCTCGGCGATCCGCCCCATCGGCCGCTCGCCAAAATAAAAGCATTGCAGAACCTCGACAAAAAAAGTTGCCGGAGTGTGATGTTCGCGCAGCGCACGCAACAGAAATCCGAGGCCTTCGGCGCGGCCGTCGACCGCGCACTCGACAAGCTCGCGACTGAGCGGCCGGTACCGCTCGGGATCGGCAAAGGCGCCGCCGATGCTGAATTCGGTGTCCACCGTTATGCACACTTCGGTCGGCGGAGCGGTGCCGGAGCCGGTCGCGGGGCGTCTCAACGTCTGAGCGAGGTCCAAACCGTCTCCATCTCCAGTCACGGGTCCCGCCGCGCCTCTTATCGCCGCCGATTGCTGCACCGCTGCATCAACCTAGCAGCGGTCGCCGGACAATACAACCATGGATATAGCGGCAGAGGCCGGATGCGCGGCTTGGACGCCGCAGAGCGACGCGCGAGAGGCGCGCTATGCCTGCGAGACGCGTTCCGCCCGATCTGTTTCCGGGCCTCCGGTCGTTGCTCGACTTTTTTGCATTCTCAATCGCGATCAGTCATAAAGCGGGCCGATGCTGTAAACAGCCGGGTCGCCGTCGCGGCATGCGAGGGCGCAGCGTTGCGGAAGGTGGGATGCTGGCGCTTCGCGCGGCATGCTTGGTCTGGGTCGTCGTGATCGCGGCGATCGTGTTGTTGCCGGGACCCGATTTCGGCGGTCTCGACGTGGGCTCGCCAACAGTTCAGGGGATCAGCTTTGCCGCTGGCGCCGTGCTGTTTGCGCTTGCCGACCGCGAACGGCCCGCTTTTTTTGGGTGGGCGCAGGACCCGGCGCGCCCGCTTAGATATTTCGTCATTCGTTTTAAGCGACACCTGATCCGCATCGCGGCGATGCTGATCTGCTATGCCGCCGTGCTGGAGCTCGGCCGCTCTTTTGCGGTCGAGCACCGCTTTCGCCTGATGCCGCTCGCTCAGAACATCAGCTGGATTCTGCTCGCCTGTGCTGTGCTGTATGCCCTGACCCGCCTTATTCTGGTGAAACGCGAGCTCAGCCGGATTACACGCTGCCACCTCCGACGCGCCTCAGCGGCGCTTCGCTCCGAGATGGCCTATTCGGCCTACTTGCGCGACACCAGCCAGGCTGCTTACGCGGTTTGCGTAGCACCTTCGATCGCGGCCGAGGACAAGGTCGATCGGATCCGCCGCATGCTCGACAAGGTATTGGGTGCGCAATTGCCGAATTACGGCGAGGATTTGTTGGATACCGTCTTTGGCCTCAGACAGGCGAGCCCGACCCGTTACCGGCCGGCGCCCGTCGGTGACGGCTCCGGGCTTGATGGAGACGAGGCCCGGTGAGGCTGGGCTGGCTGGCCGGCGCTTTGCTGACGACGCCAGCAATCACGATCGGGCGCTCGGCGTGAGACCCGGTCCTGCCAAAAAAGCTCTACGGCCAAATTGCAACTGTCGGAGCGGCAAGCACCCAACCCGGGCACCGAGAACTTCCTAATACCCTTTTTGATTTTTCCGGCACGATACGGCGAGTGGGGTGATGGCAGGACGACAAGCGATCTCAACGTTGCTTTGGCTGTCTCTCGCCATCTCGGCGTCCGGGCCGGTCGCGGCCACGGATCTGACCCGAGCTGCGGCAATTCGGTCATCCCGGTGGGCCGAGAATTCGATCGAGATCACCAACAAAAGTCGGTTGGCGCTCCGCAACTACCCGTTCCAGTTTGGGCGCCCTTTTTTGAGGGGGATCATCCCGGCCGGAGAGTGCCCGGTTGTCTTGACGAATGGGACAAGGCTTCCGACGCAGGCCGACGTCAAGAACCGTTACCCAGACGGCTCGGTCGAGTATGCCGTGATCGCCGCGGTCATCCACAACGTTCCGGTGAACGGATCTGTCACCCTGACTTTTGCACCGGGATTGTGCAACAACACGCCGCTGACCAAGGCGCAGATGCTTGGCGACAACTTCAAATTCGACGCCGTCGTAACCATGACTGGCGTCGCTGCCAGCCAGCCGGCGAAGCTGACCAGTGTTCCAATAGCACCGACCAATCAGAACAACGAGGCAGCTTGGGCCGCGATCACGAATGGCGGAATGCGCATCACTATCAACGGGCATCCGTGCAGCGTCGCCGGAATCAATTTTTCGCATGGTTCGATCTCGAGAGACGGTGCTGCCGTCGCTGCGGCGCTTTCCGCCTGCGCCGGGACGACCGTCTCGTGGTCCTCGCCCGGCAACTGGGTGACGGTGATCTCGCCGGCCCAGGGCGCGGTCTCCCACGCGAGGCCGCCCGCTTCGGGGCAAGATCTGTCGTCGTTTTTCGGGCTCCAACGGGCGCAAGGCGCGACCGTCTCGGCACCCGTGTCCGCAAACCCAGTGGTCAACACGGTGTCCGCCCGCACAATGCTGCAAAACGGCGACTTCAAGCTGTGGACGTCGGGGCCGATCGCCCAGACGATCATGCTCGGCGACGACAGCGCCGCCGCGAAATACGACGTGGGGTTTGGCGATGGCCATCACCCGGTCAGGCCCAGATTTTACGCGACCTTCTGGCCGACCACCGATCAGGTATTTGTCCGAGTGGTGGGCGAGAACGACAAAACCACCGAGATCGAAGACGCCGCGTACACGCTCCAAATCAGCGCTCCCGGCTACCCCGGCTTCAACATGAACCTGACCGGCGGCAAGAACGGGACGGTCGATGGCTCCTGGACTGGGCTGACGGCCGCCGCCGCCGAGCCGGCGAACTACACAGGATCGTTGCCGGTCAACGGCACCCCGGCGCCGCGTTTGGTGGCCAACGGGCAGCAGTACAGCTATCTGCTCAACGGCGGCGAAATATTGCCCATCATTTGGAACGCGAACCGGAATAATCTCACGATCGAGGGGCGGGCGTCCTTTGGCACGACGGCCCAGCCGATTACCATCGGCCAAAAGATGACCATCGGGTACCCGAAGACGCATTACGCGTTCACCGCATGGACCCAGCGTTTCTGGCTCGGCGGCACGCCGAACCCGGAAGTCGACATCGACAACAATCTTGCTTACGTGGACAGCACGCGGTTCTTCCCAAACTATGACGCATCGATCTCGATCCCCGAGGCAACACGGGCGAGCTACTACGCATCCTTCATGGCCATGCCCAACAAGTTCATGGATGGCAATTACTATTTCAATAAACAAGGCTGGTGGACGCCGGCGATGGACGCGCCGGGTACCGAGCCGTTTATCGCGCCCTACCCGCAATGGTCCGTCATGTGGATGTATACCGGCGACTGGCGGATGCGGCGGATTGCGCTCGCCATGGCCGATCTTGCCGGCGCCTATCCGGGCCAGCTTCGCGAGACCGACCCGTCGAAGCGCCTCGGCCGCGGCGACCCGCAGGGCTGCAACCCGTGCTCCGGCCTCGGTCATACGGTGTCGATCACCGATCGGCAGACCTTGGTCACGTCGGTCTTCGGCTACTCGGCGACCACCGCGGCCGACAACGTTAACTTTGTCGGCGCGGTGCGGCAGCTCACCGCTGGCGCCCCGTGGGATTTCGAGGAGGCGCACCAGCCGGCCGCGTTCTATCCGCAATACATTTTGACCGGCGACCCCTGGTACTTGCAGGAGATGTATCTGTGGGCCGGGTTCACCGCGGCCAGGGCCAACGGCGCCGACACCGGCGACGCCGCCGGACGCGGGCCGAGTGGTTCCTATGGCGGCATTGATGACCAGCTCCGGGGCGCTGCGTGGGGCATCCGCAACCGCGCCGAGGTAGCTTTCGCGGCTCCCGACGCCGACCCCGAAAAGGCCTATTTCACCTATCTGACCAACGACGCGCTCGCCCGCTGGGAAGGCAGCTTCGGGATTACTGGGACCGCCTACGATGGCACGGCGATCAAGGTTTGGGGTGCGCGGACCGGCAACTATTATACCGAGAATGGCGGTCCCGTAAGCGGCAAGGTTCCGCCGCTTGGCAATTGGGAAAGCGCCGGCAACCCGAACGGCTCGGATGGTTCGGTGCAGGGGAATATCAAAGGCGGCACCTTCGCGGCTTCGGTCGGGGCGTTCACCACCCCATGGAACCATGAGTATCTTGCCTACGCGCTTGGCCGGGCTGCCGAGCTCGGCTTTGCCGTCAATCCGCTGAGGGTCAACACTGTAAGCAAGTTCTTCACAGGTATAATCAACAGCAGCGGCCACCCCAAGCTCATCGGCATGTACGAAATTCCAAGCGAAACCAACTGCACGAACAGCAGCGGTGGGTGTACCGCCCCTCCGGGCGGCTTCTACACCTCATGGTCTGCGGCAGTGGCTGCCATCCCGCAACCCTTCCTGACCGGGAAGGGGTGGAACCCGGCCGGCAACGATGGGGACGGCGCATTGCCGGCCTATTTCGCGGGTGGTCTCAACCATGACGGGCGGCCAATCTACTTGATGGGCGGGCTGGCGATGATGGTGGACAACGGCGACCCCGGCGCGGCTCAGGCGTGGAGCTGGTTTGTGCCGAATGTCTACCGGGCGATCCCGGCCGGCGACCTGCAATTCGACCCGAAATGGGCGATCGTGCCGCGCACCGACGCCAACACCCTGCCGGCGCAACCCATCGCCACCCCCTCCGCTGCCAATGCCACCTGAGAGCGTTCTCAGACATCAAAAAACACGGTTTCGCTGCCGCCTTGCATGACGATATCAAGCGTCCAGGTCGGGATGCCGGGTCCGTCGCGCCGGGTGGCGAGCAGGGTGCGGCGGCGGGCCGGCTCGTCGATCGACTGCAATACCGGGTCGGCCTCGTTCAACGGGTCGCCCTCGAAATAGATACGCGTATAAAGCGGCTTCAACAGCCCGCGCGCGAACAGGGCTACCGCGATGTGCGGCGCTTGCAGTGCGTTGCCAGTGCCCGGCACCGGGCCGGGGCGGATTGTGGTAAAGCGGAAGCCGCCCTCGGCATCGGTCGGAACCCGGCCGAAACCCCGGAAATGCGGGTCGAGCGGCTTGTCGGCCCGCGTGTCGTCGGGGTGCGCGTAACGCCCGGCGGCGTTCGCCTGCCACAATTCGAGACAGGCATCGGCGACCGGAACCCCGTCGCCGTCGGTCAGTCGGCCTTCGACGGCGATCCGCTCGCCCATCGGGTTGTCCTTTGTCATGTCTGCCCATTCGGCGCGGTCGAGCGCCAGGTGGAAAAACGGGCCGACCGTCTGCGACGGCGTCGCGATCAGCTTGTCGGCCATCTCAAAGGTTCTCCATCGGTGTCGCCTCGCGGCCGCGCAGCACGATGTCAAAATGGTAGCCGAGCGCCCATTCCGCCTCGCTGAGGTTCGGGTCATAGGCCGATACCAACCGCTCGCGCACCATCCGGTCGGCGGTGCCGAGAAAGATCGCGTCGAGCGCCAGCAGCGGGTCGCCCGGAAAATACATTTGCGTGATCAGCCGGGTGGCAAAGGCCGGGCCGAAGACGCCGAAATGGATGTGCGCCGGGCGCCAGGAATTCGCCGTGTTGCGCCACGGATAGGCTCCGGGCTTGATCGTCAGAAAGCGGTATTCGCCGCGCTCGTTGGTCAGGACCTGTCCCACTCCGTCGAAATTCGGGTCGAGCGGCGCGTCGTGCTGATCGACCGGATGGCGGTAGCGCCCGGCGGCGTTGCACTGCCACAGCTCGACCAGCGTGCCCGGCACCGGCCGCGCGTCTTCGTCGAGCACACGCCCTGCGACAATGATGCGCTCGCCTAAAGGCGGGCCGGCGTGAGCCTGCGTCAGATCGGCGAAGTCCGAACCAGCCCAGCCGTCGCTGAACATCGGTCCGGTGACCTCGGTCAGGGTGTGATCGAGGCGGATCGGCGGGTGTTTCGGCGCGCGCTTGACGGTGCTGCCGTAGTCGGGGTGCAGATAGGGCGGCTGACCGCCCTCGCGCGGCCGCGCGAACGGCCGTATTGTATCGACCATCGGTCCAATCCTCCTGTGGCTCGGCGACGGCCGCAGCCTGCTCAGCCGGCGACCGCGGGTCAAGCCGCTCGGCGCTCAATGGCTGCAGGACCGTTTCGGGAACGTCCGGCGTTTCGGCGCAGCCGTCCTCTGCGACACCGGCTCGGTCGTTCTCACGCAAATCCAAGGATGTTTAATCAAAATTGAAACAGCGGCGGACACGATCCAACTCCGCTGTCGAGGGTGCGGCTCGCCGTCGCCCACGGGAGATCAAAAGATGTGGCGCAAGGAACGCGAGTATTCGCTGGAAGTGCTGCTCGATCACCCAGTCCTGGGCGTGGTCATGACCAGCACCGGCATTGACCGTCGCGCGGTCGAGCTGCTGCTCGATGCCGAGCAGGCGCGCCAGCCGGCGCGCGACCATTTCGACGACCCGGTCTGCGGCTACGCGCCGAACCGTCGCTGACATCTTGAGAGTTTTGAAATTTTTGCCGCCCGAGCAGGTGGGCAAATTTATCCCGAGCAGGATTTTGCGGCGAGGCAGACCCGGTCCAGCTGCACTACCAAGGGCAGATAGAAGACCCGCACCGCGATCGAGATAGGCAACAGCCGCGCATCGTCGGTCATGGTCAGCGCCACCGGGCGCGGCGCGTTGTCAGGGTCGCCGTCGTCGCTCGATTCCCCTTTGAAGCCGGCGATCGGGCGCAAGTTCAGCTCGATTCGCAGCACGCCGGGGGTCTGCCGATTCTTTGGCAGAATATGGCCGAGGATGTCAAAGCGGCGCGCGCCATCGTAGACCGGCACCGAAAAGGCGGCGTTCGGCGCTGCGTGGGACGCCAGGATCGCGCTTCGAATACGCTCGAAGGCGGTCAGCGGGTCGACAATGTCACGCCGGTATTTCTCGGCGATTGGCGGCTTGCGGCTGCTGTCGTCGGCACTGCGTTCGGCCCATTCGGCCCCGTCGCGAACGACAAAGCGCATTCCGACATGGACGCCGCGCCGCTTGCGCAGGTCGTAAAGCGCGTCGTAACGCGACGGATCAGGTGCGCGACCCGAACCGATCCGTCCGAACGCCGCGGCGGTTCCGCTGAAATGGGTGAAGAGGCGCGGCAGCCCGTCGCTGCGGATCTCGATCTTGTCGCGGTAGGTCTCCGCGGCGTCGCTGATCTGGAGGCGGATTTGCCCCGCCGGCAGGCCGGCCCAATAGGCGCTGTAGGTGGCGACGAGGTCGGCGGCGCGGGCGATACCGGCCTGCGCATCTGCCAGCACGCATCCGAGGGCTAGAGCGGCGGCGAATTTGGGCCCGCCGAGGCCGCGAACGCGTCCGGGGCGCATTTCGGAACTGCCGGCAGCATCACGCCGGCAGGTAGCTCCAGCTGCTGCCGTCCCACATGATCTTCTCGCCGCTCGGAAAGCGCAGTTCGAGGGCGCCGGTCTTTGAGCGGGTGCGGCGCACCTCGCCGATGGTGCCGGGCTGCTCGGCCTCCCACCGGTCGGTCAGCGCCAGCCCGATCCGGCCGGGGCTCAACCCGTCCCTTTGCAGCGCAATCGCGTCGTCGAGAAGCTCGCGCACGGCACTCATGACGTGACCTCGGTGTTGTCGCCGGGTCGGCAGTTTATCACTGTGCTTCGCGACGCTTCGCAAAATCGTACCCCGACGCTTCTCGATGCCGCGCTGTATAGATCGTCACGGCCCGCGGCAGATGACGTTGAGCAGCGCCTGGCGTTTTTCCTTCGTGACCGCGTGCAACGCACGCGCGAGTGCTGCCGGCAATGCCACCGGGTCCTCGACCCGCTCGCCATAGCCGCCGGCAGCGGCGCAGACCTGCTCGAAAGCCGGCAACTCGTCGAGGTCGATCAACGGCGGCTTGTTGCTGCGCATCGCCTCGCCTTGGGGATACATGCCTTGCGTTGCGCGCCGCACCGCGCCCCACATCGAATTGTTCATGATTACGTACAGCACCGGCAGACCGTGTGCCGCGGCCGCGTGATGCAATGCCACCGGGTTGCCAAACAAATGCGACCCGTCGCCCAATGTCGCGATCACCAGCCGGTCGGGGGCGGCGAGCTTGGCGCCGAGGGCCGCACCGCCGCCCCAGCCCAGCCCCGAGGCCGGGCTCGACCCGAAATACGTGCCCGGCAGGTTCGACCCGCAATATTCGGGCATCAGCGTGTACTCGTTGACCAGGATCGCGTTCTCGGGCTTGGCGTCGGCGATGCAGGCGCTGGCCCAGGCCATGTGAATGGGGCGCATTCCCGCGACCGTCTCGCGGGTTTTGTGCCAGCCCGCCCGCTGCGCTTCGGTGAGCCGCACCAGCCGTTCCCGCCGCGCCGCGACCGCGCTTTTCGCGACATAGCGGTCGAGCGCTGCGGCCAGCGCCGGCAGCGCCGTCGTGGGCGCGCCGGTCACCGCCACATCGGCCGGGAAGCCGCGAATCGGATAGCGCTGAAACAACGGGTCGACGCCGAGATGCACGACCCGGCATCGGGGCGGGGGCGCCTTCAGGCTCGGGACCCACGGCACGTCGCATTCGAGCACCAGGATGGCGTCGGCATCGTCGAGATAAGGAGTGGCGTCGTAACCCAGATGGCAGGGGTGGTCGGCCGCGAGCGAAAGATGGCGCGGGCGGTGCTGCACCACCGGGATCGCAAAGCGCTCCGCGAGTTCGGCGAGTGCGGCGACCGCCGCCGGATCACGCCCGGCGCTGGCGGTAACTATCAGTGGGTTGTCAGCCGCGGCGAGAATGCGCGCCGCCTCCTCGAGAGCACCCTGGTCGGGGCCGGGCGCTGCGGCGGCAACGCGCCGGGTCGGGGCGTCGTACGTAAAACCGGGCAACGGCTCGGCCAAGACCTCCCGCGGCAGCGACAGGTAGACCGGACCCTTCGGCTCGCTGGTGGCGACGGCAAGCGCCCGGTCGACTACGGTTTCGAGCTGCTCGCCGTTTCTGAGCTCGTAATCCCATTTGACCAGTTCGCGCACCATGCCGGCCTGATCGAACATCTCCTGCGCCCAGTGGATGTAGACGTCGCGGGCGCCCGGCAGCCCCGCCTCGGTCAACGGCGAGCGGCCGGCGGTGAACAGCATTGGCACGTTGTCGCGCGCCGCGTTGAAGACGCCGCACACGCCGTTCGCGGTGCCGACGCTGACATGAACCATGACCGCCGGCAGCCGGCCGGTCACCATCGCCCAGCCATGCGCCATCGACACCGCCAGATTTTCGTGGGTGGCGAGAACCGGCTTTGGCGCCGGCGCCCCGGTGCGCGCCGCCTTTGCGAAAGCCTCGACCAGCGGCGCGAAATCGGTCCCGGCATTGGCAAACAGGTACTCGACCCCGCGCTCGGCCAACAAAGCCAGATAGGCCTCGGCGACGCTGTCGACCGCCAATTCCCTGCGCGCCATCCCGCCACCTCCACGAAGAGCCATCCGCGAGCGCTCAACATACCGCGTCCGTCAGAGACGGCACACAGCCTATGAAGGGAAGACCTCGCCTGCCGTCACAGGAGAAACAGATCCATCACCCATTTGGATTGTAAGAGCCCATGGAAAAGCCCGTGCCCGCTGCGCCCCGGAAGCCGGATGTAACCCGCAACAGCACACGGGCCACCCTGCTTGCAAGGCTGTCGTCCAGCCCGGTCGTGAACATTGGCCTTTGGACGCGCAAAGAACTTTATGAGGACGAAGCTCCTGAACCCATACCGAGATGAGCTGGGCCGTCCCGCCGCTTAGGCGCCTTTAAGATATCAGGGGCAGGGGCCGGCCGTCGAGACCGTCGGCGGCAAGGCCGAGGTGGCGCAGCACGGTTGGTGCGATGTCGATTAGCGACGAGCGGCCGGTTCGGCTCCCGGGTGCGAAGCCGCCGCCGCGGACAAACAAGAACGGGCCCTGCTCGTGGACGCCAAGTCCGCCATGCTGGCCAAAGCCGGTGATGTCCTTTGCCTCCGCCGAGTCTCGGACGATGCGGCTGTAACCGGGCACGCCGTGCCGGTTGGGCCGGTCGTCGGCTTTCATCGTGATCGCGATGCGCGCCGACGACCCGGTGGGTAGGCCGGTCTCGGCCAGGGTTGCGCCGGCGAACACCCGCCCGACCCAGTCCTGCGTCTCGAGAAAATGCGCGATTTCCGCCACCTGCAGGCTCTCGGGCTCGGCGAAGTAGACGAGTGCCGCGGTGCCGTTCGGAGCGACGACGACATCGGACGATCCCGATGCCCGCTTCAGCCCGGCATCGACCAGCATCGCGTCGAGGTCGATCGTCTCGGCGGCGGTTTCCATGCCGTGATCCGAGCCGACGACAAGCAGGATCTCCTCGTCATCCGGGTCGAGCCGCGCCACGGTCTCGGCGACCCGGCGGACATTCGCGTCGGCGGCAGTAATAGCGCGGCGATGCTCGGGCGATCCCAAGGGCGTGTGATGGCCGGTGTGATCGGGCTCGGACAGCCACAGCAGCGCCAGCGCGGGGGTGCGGTCATGCAGCACCTCGGCGCAAAACCGCTCGGTGACAGCGGTGTCGCCGGCCTCGCCCTTGCCGACCGCGAACCCTTCCGACGCCGGCAACTCCCGCCGGCCGGGGCCAAAGCTCCCGGCGGCGTTGTAGACCCAGCCATGGCCGTCGGGGTCGAGAAAGTAGGCCGCCCCCGGCGACACGTTCGAGAAAGCGATCGCAGTGTCGCCGGCGCGCGCCACCCGCTCGGCCATTGTCGGCACGTGCAGGGTGCGGCCGGTGGCGCGATAGAGCCGGTCGCGGAAATCGGGCTTGCCGACAGACAGGCAAACGAGCCCGTCGCCCTCGTCGATCGCCATCGTGTTGCCGAGCAGCCCGTGACGCGCCGGCCGGCAGCCGGTCGCGATCGTCGCGGCGCTCGTCCGCGTCGTCGACGGAAAGACGCTCGAATGATTGGCGAACTGCGCTGAGCGCTGCGCGAATTCGGTCAGGAACGGGGCGTCTTCGGTTGTGATCAGGTCGCGACGCAGACTGTCGCAAATGACGATGACGGCGCGCTTCATTCGCCTATCCTTTTATCGCGGCTGGTCTCGCTGGCGCCGGGGTCGCGCGCCAATATAGCCCGGCGCAGCGTCTCGGGCAGCGGCGTCTTCGCGCCGCTCGCGTTGACGACCAGGATCAGCACGGCGCGGCCCTGCGCGCATAACCCGTCGCGCCAGACCGCATACTCCATCTCGAAGCTGGTCCGGCCGAGCCGCACGGTGCGCCCGCTGACCAGGATGTCGTCGCCATAGGCGAGCGGGCGACGATAGCGGATGCCGGTCTCCGCCATGACCGGACCCGGTGTCGCCGCCGACAATGCCGGCAAACCCGCGGTTTCGAGGTAGCGGTTGCGCGCCTCCTCGAACCACTCGAAATAGGCGCGGTGATTGGCATGGCCGAACGGGTCGCATTCGCTCCACCGCACCCGATGCCGGATCGCGAACCCCCATCCCGGCTCGACCCCAAACCGGGTATATTCCGCCGCCTCAGCCTCGATCATGCCATCCGCACACGCTGACTGCCGCCGCCCGGCGATGCCGGCCCGGCGTTGGCGCCGAGAAGATCGGGGTGAGCGGCGCCTCGATGCAAGCGAGTATTTCAGCGCGGGATTGTCGTGTCCTCGTCACTCAGAATCGGTGCTCGCTTGTGCCAAACGGCGGCTCCGGAACCTTCCGCGCCGCGAGGCAGTAGGCCAAAATTTTCGCCGGGCGAGCATTGACTTCGAAGTTGATTTTTTAACGGAGGACGAGGCGGCGATAGAGGTGCCAGGTGGCGTGGCCGAGCACCGGCATAACCACCGCCAGCCCCAATAGAAACGGGATCGAGCCGATCACCAAACCCAGAGCGACGATCAGTCCCCACAGCGTCATTGGTCCGGGGTTGGCGAGCACCGCACGCACCGAGGTCGCCACCGCGGTGTCGAGCCCGGCGCCACGGTCGAGCAGCAACGGAAACGACACGGCGCCAATCGCCAAGACGATGACGGCAAACAGAAAGCCGACACCGATCCCGACGGCGATCATCGTCCAGCCGGCGCGGGTCACGAACACGTCATGTACAAAAGCGCCCGCGGAGGCCGGCGCCTCGGGTCCCAGTGTCAGCATGTAGATTGCCTCGGCCGCGACCAGCCACAACAGAAAGATCGCCACCAGCACGACGCCGAGAAGCACGATCGCGGCAATCGCCGGCGCGTAAATCACGCCGAAGGCGTCGGCCCAGCCGATCGCCGCGCCCTGCTCGCGGCGCCGGCTCATCTCATAGAGCCCAAGGGCTGCAAACGGGCCGACCAGCGCAAAACCAGAGGCCAGCGGAAACAGCAACGGCAGCATCTGAAGACCCGAGGCGAGGCGCACCAGGATCAGGCCGAGGACCGGATAGACGAGGCAGAGGACAACGACGTCGGTGCGGGTCGCGGCGAAATCGTCAAGGCCGGCCATCAGCGCCTGCTTCAGATCGGCGGTGCCGATCCGCGCGACGCTCGGCGCCGGCGAATGCAGCTTGGCCTGCGCCTGGCGAACAGCGTGGCCCGCTGTTTCAAGCGCCTGGCCCGCGTGCTTGACTTGATCGACGCCCCATTCGACCGGATTGCGGATGGTCAACATCGGCGTTTCCTCCCGAACCAGCAGTTCGAAGGGCCGCGGGCCGCCCATGTCGGCATGTCCATCGGCTCGCCGGCTATGAGCGAAGGCGCGGCCCGGTGCGACAAAATGTACCACTTCACCGATCGCAGCGCCATCCCGTCATGCTTTTCGGGGGCGTGAACACCTGGACGTTTGCGATTGCCCCAACGAGAATCCGAATGAGCACTTTGGGCCAGGTTCGATTCCGCAGGCAAACGCGAGGCTCGCACCCCCGTCACGAACATGCGAGACAGGGACATGATCGCGGCGCAGCGCGGACGAGGTGAACGGGCGGGTGCGGCGACCGGGGCGATGGCGCTGCTCGGGTCGCGGCGGTTCGGGCCGTTGTTCGCGACGATGTTTCTGTCCGCGTTCAACGACAACGCGGTCAAGAACGCGCTGGTGCTGATGATCGCCTACGGCGCCGATGCCGGCTCGCAAAAATCGGCCGAGATCTTGATCCCGCTCGCCGGCGGCTTGTTCATCCTACCGTTCTTTTTGTGCTCTGCGACCGCCGGCCAGCTTGCCGACCAGCATGATCGCGCCTGGCTGATCCGGCTGATCAAGTTCACCGAGATCGCGCTGATGCTGGCGGCTGCGGCCGGCGTGGTTAGCAGCAGCACCATTCTGCTGCTGGCGCTGCTCTGCGTGATGGGGATCGAGGCGGCGTTTCTCGGCCCGCTCAAATACGCCATCCTGCCGGATTTGTTGGCGCCGCATGAATTGCTGCTGGGCAACGCGCTCGTCGAAGCCGGCACCTTTGTCGCGATCCTCCTCGGCACGATCGCCGGCGTGCTGGTGGCCGGGCATCATGGTGCGGCGCTGATCGCCGGGCTGATCGTGCTGGTGGCGCTCGCCGCCTGGGCGACGAGCCTAGCGATACCGGCAACGGGCCCGGCCGCCGCCCGCAGCCCTTTGCACCGGAACCTGTTCGCGGCGACCGCGCGGGTCGTGCGCGAGGCCGCCCGCGAGCCGATCCCGCTGCGCTCGATGCTCGGGATTTCGTGGTTCTGGCTCGCCGGGGCGGTCTATCTGTCGCAATTCCCGGCGCTGGTACGCTTTTCGCTCGGCGGCGAGGAAGCGGTGGTAACCCTGTTTCTGACCGTCTTTACGATCGGGATCGCGTCCGGCTCGCTGCTCTGCAACCGCATTCTCGGCGGCCGGGTCAGCGCCCGCACCGTGCCGTGGGGAGCGCTCGGCATCGGCCTCTTCTCGATCGACCTGTGGCTGGCGAGCCCGAGCGTAGCCGCCGGCGGCGTCCTTGTCGGGCTCGGCGCGTTTTTGCGCTCGCCGGCGCATTGGCGCATTCTCGCCGACCTCTTCGGCATCTCGGTCTCGGGCGGCGTCTTTGTCGTGCCGCTCTATGTGCTGCTGCAGGCGGCGAGCCGACGCCAGCAGCGCGCCCGCGCGATCGCCGCCAACAACATCGTCAACGCCGCCGCGATGGTCATCGCCACGGTCGCGACAATCGCGCTTCTCGCCGCCGGGGTCAGCGTCCCCGGCTTGTTTCTGCTGACCGGCGCCGGCAGCCTCGCTGTCGCGGCTCTGTTCAGTCGCGTGTTGCCGAGCCTGTCGCTCGCAGCGGTTGCGATCGAAGACGAAAGCCCATGACCAGAGCCGCCGGCGGCTGTCGGCCGTTCAGCCGCGGCGAGGCGGCTCTGCTCGACATGAGGCCGACGCCACGACGCCACAGCTGATTTCAGGCGGTATAGAGGCGGTCCGGGTCGAGGTGGCGCAACACCGCCAATTCGTGCTCGGTCGGCGGCTCTGTCGCGGTTACGCCGGGTGCGGTCAACAGCTCGAATCCGGTGTTGGCCTGCACGTCGGCCACGGCGACGCCGGGATGCAGGGCGAGCAGGGTCATCCTCTTGGACTCCTCGTCAAAGCCGAGGAGGCCGAGATCGGTCACCACCCGGAACATGCCGCCCGCGACGAGCCCGGCATCGCGGCGGCTCATCCCGCCCGAGAGAAAACCGGGGCTGGTCACAAAATCGACCCGTTCGACAAAGCGGCGCTTCTCGTGCTTCATCGCGACGATCATCTGGGTGAGGCTGGCGATGTCGTTGCCGCCGCCGCTGCCGGGCAGGCGGGTCGTCGGCCGCTCCGGACTGCCGATAAACGAGCTGTTCAGGTTACCGTATTGGTCGATTTGAGCCCCGCCCATAAACCCGACATCGACATAGCCCCGCTGCAGCAACAGCAGCACGTCGGTGCTGCCGAGCACCATGTTGGCGCGGCGGGTGCAGCGCTGCTCGTTGGTCGAAGGCGGCAACTGGCCGGGCTCGACATAGGCGCCGATGGTGCCGCCCTCGAATAGGATCGTCAGCCCCGGCCCGTGCAGCCGCTGCGCCAAGGTCGCGGCCAACAGCGGGATGCCGACCCCGGCAAAGACGATTTGCCCGTCGCGCAGCAGCCGCGCGCTCATGACCGCGAGCAGCTCGCCGGCGGTGTAAGGGAGGGGGTCAGTCGTCATAGATGCTCTCTCCGCGGCGGGCGGCGTCGAGCAGGTCGGCGAGGCCGATGCGGTCGAGGTAATTGGTCCAGGATGTCGGTTCGAAGAAATAATGGTCGAGATAGCCGCGGATACCCTGCTCGGCGTCGGGTTTGAGCGCCGCCGCGTAACGATCGAGATGGTCGAATAGCGGTTCGTAGACGCCGTAGCACTCGTGCGGCGCGCAGCCGAACGGCACTTCGACGACCGCGTCGACCGCGAAAAACGGGATTTTGGTGTGGTCGGGACGGCGGCGGATCTGCTCGTTCGAAACGATGCGCTCGGTCGTCAGGATGACGCGGTTCGCGGCCATTGCCAAATCGAGGTCCATAAATGTGAGCCCGTCAATC
The DNA here is from genome assembly GCA_963712825.1 of uncultured Alphaproteobacteria bacterium. GTDB lineage: Bacteria > Pseudomonadota > Alphaproteobacteria > ATCC43930 > CGMCC-115725 > AP-15. Next base: position 250,714 of record CAVQJP010000011.1, on the reverse strand, counting down.
TGCGCATTGCCGTAGGGGTCGCAGCGCTGGACATGGATCAAGGCGAAATCGGGGTTCAGCGCCGGCACCAGCGCCAGCGTCTCGCCGGTAAACGGGCAATCCATGATCCGGACATCGGGCAATTGCCCGATCACGCTCGAGCCCAGCATCGAGCGCATCGGCAAAAACGGCACGCCCATCGCACCAGCACGAAAGCGCAGCCCCATGGCCATATGGCTCCATTCCTCGAAGCGGGCGCGGTTGGATTCGGTATAGGCGCGCATGATCCGCGAGACGCCCCAGACGATGCCGAGGCTGAACCAGCTGGTGACCAGGTGGCGGCTCGCGCCCGCCGCGAACATCAGCTCGCCCTCGCTCGAGCTGATGCCGCGCGAACAGACGAGATCGCGGCGCCCGGCGCGGATCAGCGCCCAGATCATCGCCAGGGGCGTGCGCGACAGGGTGCTGCCGCCGATCCCGACCGAGGCGCCGTCCGTCACCAACGCCGCCGCCTCATCGAGCGACATGATTTTTTCGCGCAGGCTTCGGTCGCGCTCGCGGGTGCGTCGGCAAAGTTCGTCGTAGGCGAGGCTCAATCGCTGTTCTCCGGGCCGCGGTCCTGGCGAAACGGCACCGCGGCGCTTCATTCCCGCCCGCGAACAGCGGATTGCACGCAACGCTAGTTCATTCCCACCCGTGAGAGCGCGGGATCGCGGGAAACGCATTTTGTCAGGGTAAAGGTTGCTTTTCCGGTGCTGTCGTCGATGACGAACATGACCGGCACGTTACGCGAATCAAGCCACACCGTATACCGCGTCTTGCCGTCGAGAATGTATTTGCGGGCCGCGACCGGCGCGCCGCCGATGACGACCGAGGTCAGGCCGCCGCCGCTGACCCGCACCTCTTCTATGCCTCCGGTGTCAGGACGCAGGATTGTCGTCGATTGGAGAAAGTTGGGGACGCAGGGCTGTGCCGGATGGACGGTTGCTGCTGTGATCAAAGTACCCTGTGGCGAGGTAATCACAAACCGGTTTCCTTGCGCCTCGCCTCTGACCTCAACTCGGCCGCCTGCCTTTTCGGTAACGCCGTCGAACGAGACCAGCCGGTTGCCCAGCCAACGCTCGGTGTCGCTGGCGTCCATGCGATATAGCGGGATGCCGAGCAACCTGGCGTCTATGTGCTCCCGCGACTTGACCTCGCTGCCTCCATCGGCGAGCGGCAGCACGGTGCAGGTATAGGAGCCGAGATTTCCGACAACCGGATGCGATACGTTGTAGACGAGCTGGAGCGGGTGCGCGGCCTGCGATGACAGGGAAAAGAGGGCGCCAGCGAGGAATATGGCAATCCCGGCGATCAGCCGCTCTCGCAACCTGCGCCCTATACGAGGCACTTTAATTGGTGAAAACATTCACCGCATACTCCAGGTGAGACCTTGCCGCTGTGCGTTGGACGCGGCTTCCAATTTCAGCAGGTCGCGCCGGCAGCCGCTATGGCGTTGAATTCGGCGATCAGTCCGTCGAGGGCAGGGAGCGCCTGCTGCAGCTCGGCCCAGAAACGCGGCGAGCGACGCTCTTCAAACGCGCCAAGCGCCACGCCTTGCTGCTCGACCCAGGTGTAGTAGCCGAGGTTAAAAATCCGCGATCTGTCGTGATGGGTAAGCTCGAGCACATCGTTGTCGGCAATCCCGAGCAGATGCTGGCCGAAAATCTCACCGGCATGCACCTCGTCGAAACCATCGGGATAGTCGGCAGCGCAAAATTTTCGGCGCTCGCTGGCGTAGAGGGCTGCGCTGTCCGTCGCGACGGTGAGGATCAGATCGTCCTCGCCGAGATCAAAGCGTTTGGCGAGCTTGACCGCGGCGACAAGGTTCGCAATGCCCGACAGTCCGAGAAGCTGAAAATCCTTGGCCAGCGCCGGATCGACGCCCTTGCGCCTGGTCAAATAGCGCTGGCCGACTTCGCTGTTGAACAACAGGTCGAGGGCAGCGGTGCTGCGATCGGACACGCCGATGACGACATCGGTGTTCACGACATTGTGGATCAACGGCACATGCTTGTCGCCGATCCCCTGAATGTTGTGCTCGCCATACCCGTTGCGCAGCAAGGTCGGGCATTCGCTAGCCTCGACCGCAACAATCCGGGCTTGGTAACGCTCTTTCAGGTAGTCGCCGGCGGCAAGCGTGCCGGCCGAGCCGGACGCCGCGGCAAAGGCGGCCAGCCGCAGCTGCGGTCGGGTCGCGCGCAACGCACGGAAGATGCGCGCCAAGGCCGGTCCGGTGCACGCCCAATGCACGAGATAGTTACCGAACTCGGCAAACTGGTTCAGCACGATATGGTCGGGGTCCCGTGCCAGCTCGGCGCATTTGTCGTAGATTTCCTTGACGTTGCTTTCCGAGCCGGGCGTGCGGATGATGTCCTCGGGCCCGGCAACCCATTGACCGAGCCAGTCGAAGCGCTCGGCGCTCATGCCCTCGGGCAGCACGGCGACCGCGCGGCAGCCGAGAATGCGCGAGATCGCGACCCCGCCGCGGCAGTAATTGCCGGTCGACGGCCAGATCGCCTTGTGGTGTTGCGGGTCGAAACGGCCGGTGACGAGCCGGGGGATCAGACACCCGTAAGCCGCCAACACTTTGTGCGCGCCGATCATCGGAAAAAAGCAGCCGAGCGCGATCGCGATCGGCGCGCGCACCCCGCTGACCGCTGGGGGAATGACGAGGTGGACCGGTACCGCCGCCACTCCGCGCCCGGTGCGGTCGTTGTGCCAATGAACGCGGAACAAGTTGGCGGGGTCGGAGAGATCGGGATCAGCCGAGAGCGTCGGAAGGCCGCTGTTGGCTCGGTTACCCGCGGGATCGGCTAGTTCAGCAAATCGCGGCAACGTGACGCCGGCCCTTGCCAGCCATCGGGCGGCGCGGTCGCGCGTCGCGGGGTCGGCGATCGCGGTATCGATGCCCAGGCTGCTCATTCGATCGGCGTGCGCCCGCTGCCACTCGTTCGGAAGATTTGCGATCCCGAAGGGAAGCCGTGCTCAGTCTGGGTAGACAAAGCGAAAGATGGGCTATCTCATCCCGAGCTGCTGCGGCGCCAAGGTGCTGCAGCCGCTGCAGCTGGCCAGAGTAAACGTTACCGTGCCGCTGTTGTCGGCGACGGCGAACTTCACCGGCACGCCCTGGCTGTCGAGCCACACGTCGTAGCGAGTCGCACCGTCGACCTCGTATTTCTGGGCGCGCACCGGCTTGCCGTCGATGTCGATGACGGTGGGTTCCGCGGCGCTGATCCGCACCTGCTCGATCCGACCGTCATCGGGCCGCATCATCGTGTTCGAGTTCAGAAAGCCCGGAGACCACGGGTTGGCCGGGCGAACCGATGCCGGCGCCGTGATCGTGCCCTGCGGCGAATTGATGACAAAGGTGTTGCCGCGCGCCTCGCCCTTTACGACCATCGACCCGCTGCCTTTGCTGGTGACGCCGCTGAACGAGATCAGGCGGTTTCCCTGCCAGCGCTCGGTGCGCTGGGCGTCTTCGTGGTACATGTTGACGCCGAGCATCTTGACCTGGAAATGAGCTCGGGTCTGCACCGTGGTTCCAGTGGCGGTGGGTTCTATCAGGTTGGTGTAGGTGCCGATATTGCCGAACACCGAGTGTGTGACCTGGTAGGTCAGTTGCACCGGCGCCGCCTCGGCGGCCCATACGAGACCCAGGCTCAGCACGCCGGCCAGCGCCCCAACCCAGCCCATTCGAGCGCGCTGCGCCGCCGCTCGTGTTCTCATCCGCATGCCGATCACATCCTCGGTCATGGCTTTTCTCCCCCAGCCGAATGGCAACCGATCCGCCGGCAAGCGGATAATCTCGCAAGAGGGTAACGCCGATTTGTCTAATCTTCAAAGGAAAATCGAGCGAGCGAACCGCGCTAATTTTCCGCTGATAGCGCCGCAACCGAAGACGAGCTGTTTATCGCGCGACGGGAACGCGGTGAAATGAGACAAAAAGTTGACATCATGATGAACAATGCTGACGAGTATTGAGGGGTTCGTAGGCTCGGCCGGCAAGCCGGCTTGGTTTGACGTCGCTCTCGGCGATTTCCGCGGCGGTCGCGGTATTCGGCACGCTGTCGCAAAACGGGCGCCTGCCGGGGTTCAGCGCGATGGCGCCGGGCCGTCGCGCGCTGCCTTGGCGATTTCCTTTTGCCGGTCGAATTCGTTGCGGTGGAGGCGAATCTCGTCGGCCGATAACCGCTCGATGTTCGAGTAATCGAGCTTCCAGGATGGGTCGTCGCTCCAGCGCAGCGGCGACTGGACGGTCGTTCGCGGCGCCGGAGCCGCTTTGAGCACATCAAGCGCCAGTTCCAAGGTAAGGGCTTGCGAGGCCGGGTCCCTCGGCCGCCCTGCCGAATTTCCGAGCGGGAAGTCGCTGAACAAAAATCGCGGCACGCCGACATGTTCGACGATGTCTTTGGCGCATCCCATGATAACCGTGGCGATGCCGTGCCGTTCCAGGTGGCGGGCGGCGAGACTGATCGTCTGATGGCAAACCGGGCAATTCGGCACCAATATCGCGGCGTCGGCCCGGTCTTCGCAGCAGCGCGCCAGCAGCTCCGGACAATCGCGTTCGAGAGTCACACGCTGGCTGCGGTTGGTCGGCGCGCCGTGAAAACGCGGCGTCACCGCGCCGATCCGACCGGCTGCCGCCGCAAGCCGTAATTGCGGCAATGGAAACCAGGTGTTGGCGTCCTCGGCCATGGTGTGCGCCCTATCATAGGCGACATGGGAAATCCGCAAATCATGGTCGCGCGCGGTGTCGCCCGAATAGACCTGGTAGAATTTGGCCGCGGCGTTGTAGGAGGCGCCCGGACCCTGGTCGCCCTTGTCCGGCTGATAGGGTGCCGCGGTGGTAATCAGCGCGATCCGGCATTCGGCCAGCGGTTTGGCCAATGGTTGAAACGGGACCTCGGCGTAATGCGCCCAGCGGTAGGGCGCGCCGTAGCCGAGGCCCTGGTAATAGTCGCGGACGCGCTGCAGATAGGGGATCGGCCCGTCAAATTCGACGGCAAACCCCAATTCGGGGTCCGACCCGCTCATCACTCTCCGCGTCAGATCAATGCTCAAAGCCGAAGAGCCGCTGCGCGTTGTGGTGCAGAATCTTATCCATATCGGCAGGGGGCAGACCAAGCCGGCTTATATAGCCGAAGGTTTCCTTGTAGGCCTCATAGTCCTGCAACACTGGATAGTCGCTGCCGGTGACGAGATGGTCGGCGCCAAACGCTTCAAGGGCACAGGTGAAGGCCGCTTTCGAGCCGTAGCACACCGTGTCGTAATAGAACTTCTTGGCTGTGACCGACGGCGCCTCGGCAAGGTTCGGGTGTCCACTCGGACTTTGCCCTTGCTGGTCGAGCCGGTGCAACAGCATCGGGACCGGCCCGCCGAGATGGGGCACGATGAACTTTATGTTCGGATAGCGGTGCGGGATCTGCTTGGCGATCATGTGCAACACAAACGTCGCATCTTCGAGCGACGTCCCGACCGCGGCGCGAAAGCCGTACTCGGTGATGAACGGTGAGCAGATGCCGGTGCCCGCCGGGTGGACAAACAGGACAGCGCCGCGCCGGTTCATTTCCGCGTAGATCGGCTCGAACTCGGTCTCGGCGACCGAGCGGTTCAAGCAGATGATGTTCATGTTGACGCCGACGCAGCCAAGCTGGTCAAAGCCGCGTTCCATTTCCTTCAGCGCCGCGTCGATGTGCGGCAAAGGCAGCATGACATAGGAGGCGATGCGTTTCGGGTAGCGGTGCGCCAGATCGGCATACCCGTCGTTCAGCATCTGCACGGCTTTGACGCATTCGTTCTGATCCGGCAGGTAGGGCGGATGGTTTGGCGACAATACTTGCTTTTCGACCCCGGCCGCGTCCATCAGCTCAAATCGCCCCTGGATGTCCTCCGGCGAATCCGAGAACGGGTGAAGCGCCATTCCGCGCTTGACCGGCAGATGAACCGGCGACGCAAACCGGTCGCCCATGAACTCGCTGAAATTTTTTGGCGTATAGTGCGCGTGGACATCGCAGATCATGGCTCGATCTTCCCTCGGTTGCTTTTGTTTTGGGGATGTGAACCTAGGCCGATCGCGGAGGCCCGGGCAAGCGGCATCAGGTGATGCCGTTCGATCGCACGAACCTTGCGTTTACAGCAGGCTCAGCTGATCGCCTTTCTGCGGCGGCGCGCGAAAACGGGTGGTGTCGAGCGGATCGGTCGTGCGCTGGTTAAAGCCGAGCTTGCGGCATGCACGGTCAAATCGCACCCGCAGCATATCGGCATAGGCGCCGGTCCCGGTCATCCGTTTCGACCAAGCCGAATTATAGAGCCGACCTCCATGCGCCTGCGCGACCAGCGAGAGCACATGTGCCGCCTTGTCCGGAAAATGGCTTTCGAGCCATTCGCGGAACAGCGCCTTCAGTTCGAGCGGCAGCCGCAGCAGGGTATAGCCGGCCGAAGTGGCGCCCGCCTGGCGCGCCCGCTCGAGTATCTCCTCCATTTCGCTGTCGTTGAGCGCCGGGATCATCGGCGCGCTGAGCACCCCGGTCGGAATCCCGGCCTCGACCAGTGCCGCGATCGTCTCAACCCGGCGCTCGGGGGTGGCCGCCCGCGGCTCCATGACCCGCGCCAGCCCATGGTCTAAGGTCGTCACCGAAATCGTTATGATCGCGAGCCTCTCCTTTGCCATCTCGGACAGGATGTCGAGGTCGCGCCGGATCAGCGCCGATTTGCTGACGATCGTCACCGGGTGGCGAAAATCGCGCAGCACTTCGAGGATCGAGCGGGTGACGCCGAGCCGGCGCTCAACCGGCTGATAGGGGTCGGTGTTGCTGCCAAGCGCGATCGGGCGGCAGGCGTATCCCTTTTTGCGCAATTCGGCCGCGAGCAGCGCCGCCGCTTGCGGCTTGTAGAATAGGCGACTTTCGAAGTCGAGACCGGGCGACAGGCCGAGATAGGCGTGGCTTGGCCGTGCATAGCAGTAGATGCAGCCATGCTCGCACCCTCGGTATGGATTGATCGAGCGGTCAAAGCCGATATCGGGCGAGTTGTTGCGGGCGATGATCGTACGCGTCGCATCGACCGAAACGGTCGTGGTCAGCGGCAGCGGCTCGGCGTCTCCCAGCCCCCAGCCGTCGTCGAACGCGACCCGCTGTTCGCCCTCGAAGCGGCCGCTGTCGTTGCTCGCGGCGCCGCGGCCCTTGCGCGGCGCGATGACGCCCGACATATCCATGGCCGAAATGTAGCGGAGTTCTTGGAACGTATCAAGAACTTTTTTTTCTGTCGATCGTGATCCCGACCTTGAACGCCGCCGACACATTGCCGGCGGCCCTGGGCGCCCTGCGCACGGCCCTTGGGATAGAGACCGTTGTCGTCGATGGCGGCTCGATCGACGGGACCGCCGCGGTTGCCGAAGCGGCGGGCGCGCGGGTCGTTTTTGCCGCGCCGGGGCGTGGAACCCAGATGGCGGCGGGCGCCGCCGCGGCAACGGGCGAGTGGTTGTTGTTTCTTCATGCCGATTGCGTGCTGGAGCCGGGCTGGCCCGACGCGGTAGGCGCTTTCATGACGGCGGCCGATGGGGACCACCGCGCCGGCTATTTCGATTTCGCCCTCGACGACCCCGCCCCGGCGGCGCGCCGGGTGGAGCGAGTCGTCGCCTGGCGCTGCCGGGTATTGGGATTGCCCTATGGCGACCAGGGTCTGCTGATCAGCCGGACGCTTTACGGCGCAGTCGGCGGGTTTGCGCCGCTGCCGTTGATGGAGGATGTCGATCTCGTCCGCCGGCTCGGCTGTAATCGGCTCGCTCCGGTCGGCGCCCGCTGCGTCGCCTCGGCGCGACGCTATCGGCGCGGCGGGTATTGGCGGCGTCCGGGGCGCAACCTCGTCTGCCTGTCGCTATACTTCATCGGGGTGCCGCCGGCACGCATCGCCCGGCTATACGGTTGATGCGGCATCAGCTGATCCTGTTTGCGCGCGCTCCCGTGCTGGGGCTTGGCAAGCGCCGGCTGGCGCGCGCGATCGGCGACGCCGCCGCGGTGCGCTTTGAGCGGCTGATGATCGCGCGCCTGCTGCGCCGGCTCGCAGGCGACCACCGCTGGCGTATGCGGATCGCGGTGACGCCGGACCGGGCATGCGGCGCTGCCCGGCGCTGGCGTCGCGGGGTCGAGGTCGTGCCACAGGGCGGCGGTGACCTCGGGGTGCGGATGCAGCGGGCAATCGCCGCGGCGCCCCCCGGCCCCGTCGTGCTGATCGGCAGCGACATCCCGGTGCTTGACGCCGGCCATGTCGCCGCCGCGTTCCGGTTGCTCGGCGGCTGCGACCTGGTCTTTGGCCCGGCGGCTGACGGCGGGTTCTGGCTTGTCGGCGCGCGGCGGCGGCCGCATTTGCCGCGGCTGTTTGATCGGGTGCGCTGGTCCGGGCCGCACGCGCTCGCCGACACGCTCGCCGGGCTGCCGGGCAGGGTCACCGTGGGTTTGACCGCGACGCTCGAAGATGCCGATGACGCCGATGCCTATCGCCGCCACCGGCTGCGGCGCGGGTTCTGACCCGCTTTACCCGAGCGGTTCGGGCTGAGCGCTATGCCGATTTGGCGGCGTCGGCGAGTAGGCCAAGCGCCACCTGCAATGCCGCTTCGCGCACCGCCGTGCGGTCGCCGGTAAAGACGTGGCGCTCGGTGCGGCAGGCGCGACCGCGCCGGGAGAGCCCGAAGATCATGAGCCCAACCGGTTTCTCGGCGCTCCCGCCGCCCGGACCGGCGACGCCGGCAATCGACACCGCGAGATCGGCGGAAGCGCGAATGACCGCACCCTCGGCCATCGCGGCTGCGGTCTCGGCGCTGACCGCACCATGGGCCGCGATCGTGCCCGGCGGCACGCCCAGCATGTCTGCTTTCGCCTCGCTCGAATAAGCGACAAAGCCGCGCTCGACGACATCGGACGAGCCGGCGATCGCGGTCAACGCCGCCGCGACCAGACCGCCGGTGCAGGATTCGGCGGTCGCGACATGCCAACCGCGCGCCCGGCACCCGTCCAGCACCGCTTCCGCCAAGCTCAGGACTTCACGTGTAAACACCATTACCTCCGCCGATGGGCCTGACGCGAAGGACGACCGCCCACCATCCTCGAGTGCGCCTGAGGCAGATCCGTCACTTATGATAAAATGCGGCGATGAGACGCAATTAGTATTCCCGGCAGCGAGGCTGCCTACGTGTGTCATTTCGAGCCCGAGGGCTGAAGGCGGCTTCACGGTGAGCTGCCCGAGACTTCCTCCGATGGTCACCGATGGCGAGAGGGCCAACGAGAGCGCGCAACACAAGGATGCACCGCGGGGATTTACCGCCCGGCAGCCTCCGCGCCGACTTGCGCCAGGCTGGCCTGGGCCTTGATGAGTTTCTCGGTTTCCTTCAATGACGTCCACGTTCAGCTTCGAACATTGAATATTCCGCCGATCGCCATCAGCGCCCGCAACGCCGCGACAGCACAGCCCGCCGCCAGGACGTCGTCGAGCATGATGCCGAAGCCGCCTTTGACGTGGCGGTCGGCCCAGTGCACCGGCCACGGCTTCCAGATGTCGAACAGGCGGAACAGCAGAAACGCCAAACCCCAGGCAATTGGATCGAGTGGTGCGGCGAGCAGCACGAGACACTGGCCGGCGACCTCGTCGACGACGACCGCACCGGGGTCGGAGACGCCGGCGGCCTTGGCGAACGCACCGGCCGCCCAACAGCCAAGGACAAAGATGACGGCGACAAACACGGCGAGGCCGGGCAACCCCCACAAGCTGCGGATCGCCCAGCCAAAGGGGAGGGCGGCGAGCGAGCCCCAGGTGCCGGGTGCTACTGGGATCAGTCCGACGCCGAACCAGGTCGCGAGCAGCACCGCCGGATGCCTCAGCTGCGGGCCCAGACGCCTACCCGTCCGGATAATGCTCGTCCCCGCTGCCCACAGCCCTCACCTTGCCGCTGCGCGCGTCCCTCCCTCTCCCCGTGAACGGGGAGAGGGCCCGGATGAGGGGCTGATCACGCGCGCCATCCTCACAACGGCAGGCGTATGGTGGCAACGGCCTGCGCGGCAATGCCTTCGGCGCGGCCGGTAAAGCCGAGCCGGTCGGTAGTCGTCGCCTTGACGCTGACGCGCTCGGCGGCGATGCCGAGGATCGCCGCGAGGCGCTCAACCATTGCCTCGCGATGTGGTCCGATTTTGGGCCGTTCGCAGATGATCGTCACGTCGACCGCGGCGATGACGCCCCCCCGCGCCTGGACGAGGTGGGCGGCGTGACGCAGAAACCGGTCGGAAGCGGCGCCGCGCCATTGCGGATCGCGCGGCGGGAAATGCTGGCCGATATCCCCGGCCGCGATCGCGCCGAGCACCGCATCGGTCAGAGAGTGCAGACCGACATCCGCATCGGAATGCCCGACGAGACCCGCGCCATGCGGAATTTCGACCCCGCAGATCACGACCTTGTCGCCGAGCCCGAACGCGTGGACGTCAAAACCCTGGCCGACGCGGATGTCGGCTAGGCGGCCCGCAAGGAGGCGCTCGGCCGCAGCGATGTCCTCGGCCGTCGTCACCTTCAGATTGTTTTCATCTCCGGCGACGATCAGCGGCATCAGCCCAGCCGCCTCGGCGATCGCCGAATCATCGGTCATTTCGCGCCCGGCGGCGGCGCGATGGGCAGCAAGAATGGCCTCGAAGTGAAATCCCTGCGGCGTCTGCGCGCGCCACAGGTGGGAGCGGTCGATTGTTGTTCGGATTACGCCGTCCTTGACGCGCTTGACGGTGTCGCGCATCGGCAAGCAGGGTATCGCGGCCGCCGCCCGATCGAGCGCGGTAATGACCCGGTCAATCAGCCCGGCATCGGGAAACGGCCGGGCGCCGTCATGGATCAGCACGTATTGTGGACGATGGGCCGCCAGCGCTTCAAGCCCAAGGTGCACCGACTCCTGCCGGGTGGCGCCGCCCGCGATCGGCGGCAGCACATCAAGCCCGGCGACGGCGCGGTCGAAAAGTGCCCGATCTTCCGGCCGGATCGCGGTCTGGACCTCGGCTATTTGCGGGTGGCGGGCGAAGGCGGAGACCGCGTGCCGCAGCAGCATGTTCCCGCCGAGCGGCAGATATTGCTTGGGCCGTTCGCCGCCGAAACGGCTTCCCCGTCCGGCCGCGACGACGACCGCGTACACGGAAGTCATCAATCTAGGTTAGCCGACGAGCTTTGCCGCCACCAGCCGGGATTTCTGACACAAGCCAGATGCCTTGGGATCCGAAGGGTCACGGCAGGCCCGACGCATTCAGAGCGTAACGCGGATCTGCTTGGTTCGGCTCCGATGGAGCCGTGGTTGCCTCCTCGGTCTCCTCCCTTGCCCTCTACTTTGAAAAATCGGCGGCCAAATCCAGCCCAAATGCGGCAAGTTCCACCGCCGCATTAAAACAGCCCAGCCGCTCTGTGCATCGGGGATCAAGCCTCTGTCTTTCGCCAGCCTGGTCCGGCAGCCTCTACTCACAGTTGAGGCGCGCCCGCGGGCGCTACGTTCGATCGTGACGGCAGCGTCCAGCGCTATTCCGCTGATCATGATCAAAATGTCTCGGCCCGGCGGCTGATGCAGGCCGCAACGCTGCCACGATCTGACCCGAAGCAGCTTCGGCGCTGACGGGAACCATTTTTTGCGTTTTCGTCGAGCACTCTGTCGACCATTCCAGTCAGGTGGTAAATCGTTTCGTCGGGAGGGCGCGCGTTCGGGTGATCCGTCATCTGCTCAGCGCTCGTGGCTGTTCGAGACGGGGCCGAAGACGACACTGTGTCGGTTCTGCCCTGCAACGGCTGAACCGCCGGCCCGGCCGTGAGCTGGGAAATCCGTCGCTAAGTCTTCACCAAAGACGATAGCCCGATGCTCCGCGCACCAGCTTTCGCCCGACCCGACGGGCAAGCCGCAGAACATGCCGTGGCGCAATGGCGACGGATCGCCCTCGATCCATCTGCATCCGCGAAAATCGGCATCTGTCAGCTTGCCGTCGTGTACGGCATCGACCACCGAGGCTTCGCGATGCGGGCGAATACCCGCGCTGACAAGCGGCATAACCATGTTGGCCTCTATCGACGCCGCGAAGTCGCCTCGTGCTTCCGGCTCTACGGAACATCGTAAGAGGGGATGACAGCGATGTTTCGAAGAGATGAACTCGCTGTAAGGGGAGCAGGCAGGGCCCCGGCAGCCGTCGCGCCGGCGCAGAGAATTAGGCCAACGTTGCACAACCGACGAATTGATGGGGCATTGACGTCGGACGGGCGTCGCAGCGACACAACACACCGATGAAGCGAGAGGCACCTTATCTGCCGCGCAGTCTGCCACGATAGATTTGCAAGCGGGTTGTTCGCACCCCCGGCACGCCATAGCTTTCGATGCCGAGCGCCCAGGAGCGGAACTCTTCGATCGAAATTTGGTAGCGGACGCACGCCTCTTCGAGCGCCATCGCGCCATCGCGTACGGCATTGACCACCGCGGCTTTGCGACTCGGAGTCCAGCGGACCACGTCGGTTGGCGGTAAATCGACACTCTCGCTCGGGTCCGGTCCTGTCATTCTCGCCTTTCGGTTTAGGCCGGAATGCGCGCTGCGGCGATCTCCCGGCGTGGCAAGAAATGGTCGAAGCGGATGACGCCAAGATTTCCTGGGGGTGAATTCGCTGTAAGTCTCCGGGCGCACCTCACCCGCCGTCGGTCCCTACTCCGGGACGCGCCGCTGCCTTTTCGATTAAGAACAATGATGACGGCGAGGCGGACAATAAGCTATCCGGCAGCGTTGCAGCAGGTCGAGGCTGCTGATTTTATCCCCCTGGATAAGGTCGCCAAGTTTTTGCCCATTGCCGCTTTCCTGTTTGCGGCCTTCCCGGCGCTTTGCGTGACCGCAGGCCGAAGACGCTCCGGCTAGCTGCGACGAAAGCGGCGTTTCGCCGGTTGATGTTGCACTGCAAAAAGAAAACGATTAACATCTGCTCAATCGTTAGGCAGTCAGCAACCATGCTTAAGAAATGAGCATAAATCTCGGTCCCCTAACAATCGATGACCCGGTGATTTTGGCGCCGATGTCGGGCGTGACCGACCTGCCGTTCCGACGCCTCGTCAAGCGCCAGGGTGCGGGCCTGGTCGTCTCGGAGATGATCGCCAGCGAGGCGATGGTCCGCGAGACCCGCCAGTCGATGACAATGGCGAAGAGCTGCCGCGACGAGCAGCCGATGGCGGTCCAGCTCGCTGGCTGCGAGCCCCGGGTCATGGCCGAGGCGGCCAAGCTCAACGCCGACCGCGGTGCACAAATCATCGACATCAATTTCGGCTGCCCGGTCAAAAAGATCGTCAACGGGCACGCCGGCTCGGCATTGATGCGCGACGAGCTGCATGCCGCTCACATTCTAGAAGCCACCGTCAAGGCCGTCGACCTGCCGGTCACCTTGAAGATGCGCACCGGTTGGGACGAGAATAGCCGCAACGCGCCGCGGCTCGCCCGAATTGCGCAAGCTTGCGGCATTCGCATGATTACCGTGCATGGCCGAACCCGCTGCCAATTCTTTGGCGGGACCGCGGATTGGGTTTTTGTCCGCGAGGTCAAGGAAAGCGTAAGTATCCCGGTCGTTGTCAACGGCGACATCGACACGGTGGAGGACGCCGACCGGGCACTCGCGCAGTCGGGCGCCGACGGCATCATGATCGGCCGCGGCTGCTATGGCCGTCCCTGGTTTGTGCATCAGGCGAGCGAATGGCTGGGCAGCCGCAAGCGCGTTCCCGACCCGCCGCTCGCATCTCAGCTGGCGATCGTCGAGAGCCATTACGACGACATGCTGTCGCATTACGGGACCGATGTCGGTGTGCGCATCGCCCGCAAGCATGTCGCCTGGTATTCAAAGGGTTTGCCGGGCTCGGCCGAATTCCGCGCCGCGGTCAACCGGACGGTCGAGCCGGGTCAGGTCAAAACCCTGATCCGCGGCTTTTACGAGCCGCTGCTGGCTTGCCCCGCGGCATGATCCGGCCACCGTTCCGCCGCAAGAGCACGGCTGCGCGTGGGCAGCCCCGAGCCCTGCCGGATCCCGCTGCCGTGCTGGCCGCTCTCGCCGATCCGGTCATCGTCGTCGATCGCGGCGGCGAAATCCGGCTGGTCAACCCGGCGGCCGAGCAATTCCTCGGCACTGGCGCCGCGGCGCTGCGCGGCACAGCACTTGCGGCTCTTGTGGCGCCGCACAGCCCACTCGTCATGCTGGTCGACGCCGTGTGGCGCGTCGGCAACACGATTTCCGAATACGACATTCCGCTCGAAGGTCCGCGCTTCGGCAGCCGAACCGTCACGATCCAGGCGGCGCTTGCCGGAGAAGCTGCTGATCTCTTGGTGCTGACCCTGCACGAGCGCTCGATGGTCGACAAGGTCGATCGCCAGCTCACCCATCGCAACGCCGCGCGCTCGATCACCGCAATGGCGGCGATGCTGGCCCACGAAGTCAAAAATCCGCTCTCCGGCATTCGCGGGGCGGCCCAGCTATTGGAGCAGGATGCCGACGAGGCCGGACGCCAGCTGACCCGTCTGATCTGCGACGAGACCGACCGCATCGTCGCCCTCGTCGATCGCATGGAGGCGTTTTCGGACCACAGTCCGATCGACCGCGAGCCGGTCAACATCCACGAGGTGCTGGAGAGGGTGCGCAAGCTCGCGCAATCCGGGTTCGCCCGCGGCGCCCGCTTTGTCGAGGAGTACGACCCGTCCCTGCCGCCGGTCCATGGCAATCGCGACCTTTTGGTCCAGGTGTTTCTGAACATCGTGAAAAACGCCGCCGAAGCGGTGCCGAGCGGCGACGGCGAAATCATCCTGACGACCGGCTACCGCCATGGCCTGCGTCTTGCGGGACCGGGTGGCGAGGGGCGCCGCCACCTGCCGCTGATGGTCGCGGTCAGCGACAACGGATCGGGCATTCCCGAGGACATGCGCCCCTACCTGTTCGACCCGTTTGTCACCACCAAGCGCAACGGAACTGGCCTTGGTCTTGCATTGGTCGCCAAGGTGATCGGCGACCACGGCGGTGTCATCGAGTTTGACAGCCAGCCCCGTCGAACCGTGTTCCGGGTGTTTTTGCCGGTAGTCGCGCAGGACGGTATCGGGTGATGACTTCGACGATCCTGGTGGCCGACGACGATCGCGCGATCCGAACGGTGCTCAACCAGGCGCTGATTCGGCTCGGGCACGATGTCCGGATGACCGGCAACGCCGCCACGTTGTGGCGCTGGGTCGCCGACGGCGAGGGCGACCTCGTCATCACCGACGTGATCATGCCGGACGAGAACGGGCTCGACCTGATCCCACGCATCAAAAAAATCCGCCCCGACCTGCGCATCATCGTCATGAGCGCGCAGAACACGTTGCTGACCGCGGTCAAGGCGACCGAGCGCGGCGCCTTCGAATACCTCCCGAAGCCGTTTGACCTGCGCGAGCTGGTCAGCGTCGTCGAGCGCGCGTTGACCGCGCCGCATGACGGTCTCGCCCCCGCGGCCGACGACGAGATCGAGGATCAGCTGCCGCTGATCGGCCGCTCGCCGGCGATGCAGGAGGTCTATCGCGTTGTCGCACGGTTGATGGGGACCGACCTCACCGTGACGATCATGGGCGAGAGCGGCACCGGCAAAGAACTGGTGGCGCGGGCGCTGCACGATTACGGCAAGCGGCGCAACGGCCCCTTTGTGCCGATCAACATGGCCGCGATCCCGCGCGAGCTGATCGAAAGCGAGCTGTTCGGCCACGAAAAGGGCGCCTTCACCGGCGCCACCGCGCGCAGCATGGGACGCTTTGAGCAGGCGCAGGGCGGGACGCTGTTTCTCGACGAGATCGGCGACATGCCGCTCGAGGCGCAGACCCGGCTCTTGCGCGTGCTGCAGGAGGGCGAGTTCACCGCGGTCGGCGGCCGTGTGCCGATCCGCGCCGATGTTCGGGTTATCGCCGCCACCCACCACGATCTGCGCCACCTGATCCGCCAAGGGCTGTTCCGCGAAGACTTGTTTTACCGCCTGAACGTGGCGCCGATTCGACTGCCGGCGCTGCGCGAGCGCACAGCGGACATACCAGCGCTGGCGCGGCATTTCGCGGCAGTGGCGGTGCGCGAGGGCCTGCCGGCGAAGCGGCTCGACGAAGAGGCGGTGGAGCGGCTGCGCAGCTATCGCTGGCCCGGCAATGTGCGCGAGCTGGAAAACCTGATTCGCCGGCTGGCGGCGCTCTACACGCAAGAAGTCATCGGAGTAGCGATTGTCGATGCCGAGCTCGGCGAGGCGCCGGGTACCGCCGAGACCGTCGACACCGCGGCCGGCGAGGGCCTTGCCGGCGCCGTCGAACGCCACATCCGCGGCTATTTTGCCGCGCATAAGGGCGGGCTGCCGGCGGCCGGGCTTTACGATCGCGTGCTGCGCGAAGTCGAACGCCCGCTGATCGTGCTGACCCTCGGGGCCACCCGCGGCAACCAGATCAGGGCGGCCCATTTGCTGGGCCTCAACCGCAACACCCTCCGCAAGAAGATCCGCGAATTGGACATCCCGGTCGTCCGCGGGCTAAAATAGCACATTGGCGTTGCCGAATTGCCTGGGGCGTTGCCGAATTGCCTGCGGCGTTGCCGAATTGCCTGCGGCGTTGCCGAATTGCCTGCGGCGTTGCCGAATTGTCGGGCTCCGCCCGCGGCTCGGCCGGATCGCGCAGGGTTCGGCGGCCGGAGCAAGCGGTGTCGCCCCGCCGGGCGAGGGGCTCGGGGCGCTGCGGTAGGGGTTAGACATGAAGCTGATGCGGCGGGTTCGGATGTGGGCCGGCCGAATTGGACTGCGCCATAAGCTCGCCATCGGCCTTGCAATGGCTGCGTTGGCCTCGGGCGCGGCGACCTATCTGGCGCTGACGGGGGCGCCGCCTTTCGGGACGAAACCCAACACCGTCCTGACCTTGCTCAACCTCGACCTCGTGCTGCTGCTGACGCTCGGGGCGCTGACTGCCAAACGCCTTCTGCAAGTCTGGGCCGAGCGGCGGCGCGGTCTCGCCGGCTCGCGGCTGCAGATTCGGCTGGTCGTTCTGTTCAGCGTGATCGCGGTCACGCCGACGATCATCGTGGCAATCTTCTCGTACCTGTTCTTCAGCTACGGCGTCGAATTGTGGTTCAGCGACAAGGTGCGCACCGCAATCTCCAACTCGCTCGCCGTCGCCGAAGCCTATCTGCACGAGCACCAGCAGGCGATCCGCGCCGATGCGCTGGCAATGGCGAACGACCTCAATCGCGACGCCGTCCAGCTCGAGCTCGACCCGCAGCGGCTCGAGCAGGTGGTCTCGGCCCAGGCGGCTCTGCGCGGGTTGACCGAGGCGATGGTCTTTGACCGCACCGGCCACGTGCTGGCGCGGTCGAGCCTGTCTTTCACGCTCGGTTTCCAGCCGATCCCGGACGGGGTCATGCGCGTCGCCGATGAGGGCGACGTCGCGATCATGACCAACGACAGCGACGACCGGGTGCGCGCGCTCGTCCGTCTCGACCAGTTCGGACCGGTTTATCTCTATGTCGGCCGCTATATCGAGCCGCGCGTGCTCAGCTACATGGAAGAAACGCAGCGCGCCGTCACCCAATACCAGCGCACCGAAAATCAACGGTCCGGATTTCAGATCACCTTCGCGCTGATTTTTCTGATGGTGGCGATGCTGTTTCTGGTCGCGGCGGTCGCGATCGGGATCCATTTCGCCACCCAGCTCGCAGTGCCGATCAGTCGGCTCGCGACGGCGGCTGAGCAGGTGCGCGCCGGCGATCTTGCCACCCGTGTGCCCGAAGGCGAGCGCGACGACGAGCTTGCCTCGCTGAGCCGCGCCTTCAACCGCATGACCAACCAGATCGAGAGCCAGCAGCGTGAATTACGCGAAGCCAATCGCCAGCTCGACGAACGCCGACGGTTCACCGAGACCGTACTGACCGGAGTCTCGGCCGGGGTCATCGGGCTCGACCGCGACGGCCGTGTCCATCTGCCGAACCGCTCGGCCTCGGCATTGCTCGGCGTTGATCTCGAACAGTCGATCGGGCTCGACCTCGCCAATGTGGCGCCCGAAATGGCGGGGCTGCTCGACGCCGCCGAGCGCCGCCCCGACCGGCTCGCGCAATCGCAAGTCCAATTGGTCCGCCGCAGCAGCACCCGCACTTTATTGGTGCGCATCGCCGCCGAGCACGACGACGGCTACATCAGCGGCTTTGTCGTCACCTTTGACGATATCACCGAATTGCTGCTGGCGCAGCGGAAGGCCGCCTGGGCCGACATCGCGCGCCGGATCGCGCACGAAATCAAGAACCCGCTGACGCCGATCCAGCTCGCCGCCGAAAGGCTGCGCCGTCGGTACCAAAAGGAAATCAAGGAGGACCGCGAAACCTTCACGATCTGCACCGACACGATCATCCGCCATGTCGGCGACATCGGCCGCATGGTCGACGAGTTCTCCGCCTTCGCCCGAATGCCGGCGCCGGTGCTCAAGCCCGAAAACCTGGTCGAGATCGTGCAGCGTGCCGTCTTTTTGCAGCGCGCGGCCGACCGCGACATCGCCTTTGAGACGATCTTTCCCGAGCAACCGGTCACAGTAAACTGCGACGGGCGGCTCGTCGGCCAGGCCGTCTTTAACATCGTCAAGAACGCAACCGAGGCGATCGCGGCGCGACCGGGCGAGGGCAGGGAGGTCGTGCCCGGGCACATCCGGGTGTCGGTCGCCGCGGCGGCGGGCCAAGCGACGGTGACTGTCGAAGACAACGGCAAGGGGCTGCCGGGCAAAGATCGCGAGCGGTTGACCGAGCCCTATGTCACGACGCGGGCAAAGGGTACCGGCCTCGGGCTCGCGATCGTCAAGAAGATCATGGAAGACCACGGGGGAGAGCTGATGCTGGAAGATCGCGAATTGGCCGGAGCGAGGGTCAGGCTCGTCTTTCTGGCCGACACCCGAGTAGCAGCCGATCCCGAGAAGGTCGTTAGGCCGCTGGTCATGAGCGAAGCCGGCCATGGCGCATGACATCCTGATCGTCGACGACGAGGCCGACATCCGCATGCTGATAGCGGGTGTGTTGCGGGACGAGGGCTACACCACCCGGGAGGCGGCCGACAGCGCCGAGGCGATGGCGGTGATCCATTCGCGGCAGCCGACCCTCGTCATCCTCGACATCTGGCTGCAGGGCGGCGATCTCGATGGCATCGAAATCCTCCGCCTGCTGCGCGCCGAGATGCCGTCGGTGCCGGTGGTCATGATCAGCGGCCACGGCACGATCGAAACCGCGGTCGAGGCGATCAAGATCGGCGCCTACGACTTTATCGAAAAGCCGTTCAAATCCGACCGGCTGCTGCTCGTCGTCGAACGCGCGATCGAGGCCGCCGAGCTGCGCCGCGAGAATGAGGAGCTCAAGCTGCGCGCCGGCGGCGACATCGACCTTGTCGGGACCTCGCCGCATGCGAGCCAGCTGCGTCAGCAGATCGAAAAGGCCGCGCCGACCGGCAGCCGCGTGCTGATCACCGGACCGCCGGGCGCCGGCAAGGAGGTCGTCGGGCGCCTGCTGCATCTGCGCTCGCGGCGGGCGAAGGGGCCGTTCGTGCCGGTAAACTGCGCGACGATGCGGCCCGAGCGGCTCGAGATCGAGTTGTTCGGCACCGAGCACAGCATCGACGGCGCCCAGCGCAAGATCGGCACCTTCGAGCGCGCACATGGCGGCACCCTGTTTCTCGACGAGGTCGCCGACATGCCGCTCGAAACCCAGGGCAAGATCGTCCGCGCGCTGCAGGAGCAGACCTTCGAGCGCATCGGCGGGTCGAGCCGGGTCGAGGTCGACGTTCGCGTCGTCGCGTCGTCAAACCGCGACCTCGCCGGGGAAATCGGCGCCGGCCGCTTTCGCGAGGATTTGTTCTATCGGCTCAATGTCGTGCCGATCAAGGTGCCGCCGCTGCGCGACCGCCGCGAGGACATTCCGATGATGGCGCGGCATTTTATGACGCGCTCTTCGGAGGCGGCACGGCTTGCCCCGCGGGAGATCGGCGAGGACGCGATGGCGGCATTGCAGGCGTATTCCTGGCCCGGCAATGTGCGCCAGCTGCGCAATGTCGTCGACTGGCTGTTGATCATGGCGCCGGGCGAGGCGCGCGAGCCGATCCATGCCGACATGCTGCCGAACGAGATCACCGCGATCGCGCCGACCGTGGTCAAATGGGACAAAGGCAGCGAGATTATGACCCTGCCGTTGCGCGACGCGCGCGAAGTCTTCGAGCGCGAATATCTGTTGGCGCAGGTGACTCGGTTTGGCGGCAACATCTCGCGCACCGCCGCCTTTGTCGGAATGGAGCGCTCGGCGCTGCACCGCAAGTTGAAGTCGCTCGGCGTCTTCGGCAACGACCGCCCGCTAAAGGTCGGGACCTGAGCCGCCGATGTCGCGCATTGCCTATGTCGAGGGTCAGTATCTGCCGCACCGCTCTGCCGGAGTGCATATCGAGGACCGCGGCTATCAATTCGCCGACGGCGTCTACGAGGTGCTGGCAGTGGTCGGCGGGCGTCTGGTCGACGAGGCTCCGCATTTGCGGCGGCTTGCGCGCTCGCTCGGCGAATTGCAGATCGCCCCGCCGATGTCGGAAGCGGCGCTGAAGATCGTTCTGCGCGAGGTCGTCCGCCGCAACGGCGTCGAGGACGGCATCGTCTATTTGCAGGTCACCCGCGGGGCGGCGCCGCGCGATCATGCCTTTCCCAAAGCGGCCAAGCCGGTTCTGGTGGTCACCTCGCGGCGCCGGCGGTTGCCGGATCCCCGGCTCGCCATGGACGGGATCGCCGTGATCACGATCCCCGACATCCGCTGGCAGCGCTGCGACATCAAGTCGGTGGCGCTGGTCGCCAATGTGCTGGGCAAGCAGCAGGCGCGGGAGGCCGGCGCCTATGATGCATGGCAGGTGGACCGCGACGGCTTTGTCACCGAAGGCACATCGACCAATGCCTGGATCGTGACCGCGGACGGTGCGGTCGTCACCCGCCATGCCGACGGCGCGATCCTCGACGGCGTCACCCGTCTGGCGCTGTTCGACATTATCGCGCGCGAAGGCCTCCGCGTGGTCGAGCGGCGGTTCGACGTGGCCGAGGCCAAGACCGCACGCGAAGCCTTTTTGACCAGCACCACCGCCGAATTGCTGCCGGTCGTCGCCATTGACGGCGACAAGGTCGGCGACGGCGCGCCGGGTCCGCTCAGCCGCCGGCTGCGCGAATTCTATCTTACCCACCTGGCGGCCGCATGACCGCGCCGGCAATGCCGTATCTTGGGCGTCCACAAGCGATCCTGTTCGACTGGGACAACACGTTGGTCGACAGCTGGGCGGTGATCCACGAGGCGTTGAACCATGTCATGACGGCGATGGAAAAGCCGCCCTGGTCGATCGCGGAGACTCGCGCCCGCGTGCGGCTCAGCCTGCGCGAGAGCTTCCCGCTCCATTTCGGCGAGCGCTGGGAGGAGGCGAGGGGGATCTATCTCGACCGTTTCCGTGCGATCCACCTCGAACGGCTAACCGCCTTGCCCGGCTGTGGCGATCTGCTGGAGGCGCTCGCCGGGGACGGGATTTTTCTCGGCGTCGTCAGCAACAAGACCGGCGCGCTGTTGCGGCTCGAGGCTGAGCAGCTCGGCTGGTCGCGTCATTTCGGTGGCATCGTCGGGGCCGGCGACGCCGTTGCCGACAAGCCGCACCCGGCTCCGGTGCAGCTCGCGCTCGAAGCAAGCGGGATCGCGGTGGGCGAGGGGGTCTGGTTTGTCGGCGACACCGATGTCGACATGGTGTGCGCCGGCAACGCCGGCTGCGTGCCGGTCCTGCTCGGGGACGAGCTTGCCCCCGAAGACTTGCTTCGATGCCCGCCGCGTCTTCGGTTTTCCGAACCCACGGCCTTGCTCGGCTTTGTCCGGGGCTTGTGATTCACCTTGGCGGACCCATCTTCGTTTCGGCAGTTCGGCGGTGCAGGCCGCCGTTCCGCTGATTGGGCGCGCGCCGTTCCGGCTCCGCTCCAAAAAGCGAATGGGGGATACCCATGTCTGTGGAGAAGTCACAAAACGTTCAAGACGTGTTTCTAAATCATGTACGAAAGAACAAAACCCCGGTTACCGTGTTCCTGGTAAATGGCGTCAAACTGCAGGGGATCATCACCTGGTTCGATAATTTCTGTGTGCTGCTGCGGCGTGACGCGCATTCGCAGCTCGTCTACAAGCACGCGATCTCGACAGTGATGCCGGCGCAGCCGATCCAGCTGTTCGAGCCCGGCAGGGAGAGCGACGAGCTCTGAACCGGGAAGGGAGCACGTTAACGCCGGCGGACGGCGCCGCCACGGGCCGTGCGCTGATCTTGCATCCGGCGCCCAAATCGGCGCCCAGCCGAGGCAATGGCGAAGCTTCGACGCGAACGGTCGAAGCGCGGCTGGAAGAGGCGGTGGGTCTGGCGCGAGCGATCCACCTTGATGTCGTGCGCGCCGAAATTGCCAGAGTGGCGCGTCCACGTCCGGCCACCTTGTTCGGCACCGGCACCGTCGAAAATCTTCGCGAAGGGATTAAGGACGACGCGATCGGTCTTGTCGTCGTCGACGGCGTGCTGTCCCCGGTGCAGCAGCGCAACCTCGAAAAGAGTTGGCAGACCAAGGTCATAGACCGCACCGGGCTGATCCTCGAAATCTTCGGCGAGCGAGCGCGGACGCATGAGGGCCGACTCCAGGTCGAATTGGCGGCGCTGTCCTACCAGCGCTCGCGGCTGGTGCGGTCCTGGACCCATCTCGAACGCCAGCGCGGCGGCTTTGGGTTTCTTGGGGGCCCCGGCGAAAGCCAGCTCGAAATCGACCGCCGGCTGATCGGCGAGCGGATCGCGCGGCTGCGGCGCGAGATCGACGGCATCAAGCGCACTCGTGCCTTGCACCGCGAGGCCCGCCGTCGCGTACCTTATCCGGTGGTGGCGCTTGTCGGCTATACCAACGCCGGCAAGTCGACCCTGTTCAACCGACTGACCCGATCCGAGGTGACCGCGGACGACATGCTGTTCGCCACCCTCGACCCGACGATGCGGCGGCTGACCCTGCCGTCTGGGCGCAGCGCGATCCTCTCCGACACCGTCGGGTTTATCTCCGACCTGCCGACCCATCTCGTCGCCGCGTTCCGCGCCACGCTGGAGGAGGTCACCGAAGCCGATCTCGTCATCCATGTCCGCGACGCCCATCACCCCGACAGCGAAGCGCAGCGCGCCGACGTGCTGGCGGTGCTGAGCGATCTCGGGTTCGACGAGACCGCCGTGGACGAGCTGATCGAAGCGATGAACAAGATCGACCTGCTCGATCCCGCCGGGCGGGCGAGCCTCGCCAACCACGCGCTGCGCAATTCGGCGACAGTGGCGCTGTCGGCGGCAACGGGCGAGGGATGCGAGGCGTTGCTCGAACTGATCGACCGCCGGCTTGAAACCGCGACCAGCCCGGTTCGGCTCGACATCCCGCTCAGCGACGGCGAGACCCTCGCCTGGGTGTACCGACACGGGGAGGTGCTCGGCCGCCGCGACGACAACAACGCCGCTCATCTCTCGGTGCGACTCTCCGAAGCGGACATCGCCCGCCTGCGCCACCGTCAGCGCTTGCACTAACGCGGTTCTCCATCTGGTCGCATCGGAGAACAAGCGCCCCTCACCCTTTCCCTCTCCGATGGGGGAGAGGGCTGAGGAGAGTTGGCGAGCCGGCGCAATCAGACGCGAGTTCTTGCGCCGCCGGCGCCGCGCCGCGCCAAAACCGGCGGCTGCCGTAGTCAGCAGCACGATCGTGCCCGGTTCCGGCACCGGATCGGACGCCACGCCGCGGTAGACGACGCCATACTGTGGCGCGTCGAGCACCGAGAAATCTTCGCTGCCCGGCAACGTCGTATCGGCAATGTCGTCGATGACGGCGACGATCTCGTCGGGGTCAGCACCCTGGTCGCCCGAGGTGCTGACAGTGGAGGTGACGCCATAGATCGTGGCCGTGCCGTCACTGTTGACGACGCCGGTGATGTTGCGCAGCCCGTCCGTCGCCGCCGCCGGGTAGTCGCCGAGCGTGTAATCGACGCCAAGACCCAGCCCGTCCTGCAACGTGTAATCGTGGACCCACTGGGTGCCGTTGAACGTCCACTTTTCGAGCCCGGCATTGGGATCCAGGGACGCGTCGGCGATGACGCCGTCGCCTTCGTCGGCGACGTAAAGCGTCGTCGGATTGGCAAACCAGATCCCGAAAGGCTGAAAGCCGTAAGGGAAGGCGGTGGGCGGCGTGGTCGTATTCGCCAAAAATGTCGGAAACCCGGCAAGCGGGGCGATCGTCGTGGTGCCGGCGGTCGCCGCTGTCGGCAACCCGCCGCCCGGCGGGGAGACCCGATAGACAGTGTCGACCCCGTTGCCGCCGCTGCCCTTGGTGACGTAGAGGGTGTTGTCAAAAATCGTCTCGCCGCGGAAGTTGTTGTCCTTGCCGGATTTGTCGGCGGCGCCGTAGGGCATGCCGGTCGCCGGATTGGTCTGCGCCACCGAAAACCCGTATTGAAACCCGTTCTTGGCACCGGGCGTACCCTGTTGCTGACCGACGACGGCGGTTTCGGGATTGCCGGCGCCGGGCGTCGTCAATTGCACGCCGGTGTTGTTGACGATGTTGGTCGGGGGCGTTCCGGAGCCGTTGCCGGCGTTGCCGACCAGCAGATATTCGGCTGGACCCGTTCCGTTGACATTGTTGGCCGTGATCACGGCGCGGCCGTTATTACCGCTGTAAGCATTGGTGTTGGTGACCAGAACGCTGCCGTCGCCGCCGACCTGCACCACCGAACGGTTGGTTGGCGTCTGCGTGTCGGTGTTGGTCGGGTCGACGTGATTGGGCGTATTGGCATTTGACGCGTCGATCGTGCCGACCGGCGCATTGTAGCCGATCAAGCTCAGCGAACCGCCCTTGGTGGACAGGTTAAGGGCCAGCTCCGATTTGGAGCTGAAGCTCGTCGAAATCCCGGTCAGCGCCGTCAGGTCGGTCGTGCTTTGCATCGTGCCGGCCGGGGTGATCTGGCCGAGATAGATCGGCGACGTGACGCCGAAATTGGCGTCGACCGAGGTGTTGCCGAACACCCCAGGATAGCTGCCGCTGTTGCTCGCCGTCACCGGCGGGTTGATCGGCAGTACCGTCGTGCCAGCCACGATAGCGGGCGTCGTGTAGCCGCCGGCGCTGCTGGTGAAGGGGTTGGTCAGCCCGGGATAAACGCTGTAGGTCACCGCCAGGTCGCCGGGGAGAAAGGTGATCGGCGCCGCGTCGGCGGCCGGGGCGAGAGCGCCCGCGCTCGCCATAACCAGCACCGCGGGCGCCACGGCCGTGAACCAAAACGCAACCGAATCCGATTTCGGCCTTACTGCCGACCAGGGTTTTGCGAACACGAGTTTTCCCCTCTTGTCTTCTCTCAACGGCCGATTGACCGCGGGCGGGAGGTTAACGCGCGCCGATGTCGCTTTTGTGTCGCGCCGCTTTAACCAAGCTTAACTCTCGCCGCGCTTGACCTCCTCCCACACGGCGTCGAGCGCAACGAGGTCGGGCCCGATCCCGCGCATGGCGGCGAGGATCTCGACCCGACGAAAGCGCCGTTCGAATTTGTCGGTGGCGCGGCGAAGTGCCGCTTCGGGGTCGATGTCGAGCTTGCGCGCGAGATTGGCGGCGGCGAACAGGATGTCGCCCATCTCGTCTTCGATTTTCTCGGGGTCGGCCGGCTCGGTGCTCAGCTCGGCCTCCAGCTCGGCGATTTCCTCGGCAAGCTTGGCGATAACCGGCGGCGCCGCGGCCCAGTCGAAACCGATCCGCGCGGCGCGGCTCTGGATCTTCGCGGCGCGGAGCAGGGCAGGGAGAGCGAGCGCCACCCCGTCGAGCACGCTGTCCGCGGTCCCGGCGGCGGCGGCGCGAGCGGCTCGTTCCTTGGCCTTGTGCTCCTCCCACGCCGCGGTCTGCGCCTGCGCGCTGGCGATCGCGGCGTCGCCAAAAACGTGCGGATGCCGACGCACCATCTTGTCGGCGATTGCCGCGGCCACGTCGGCGAAATCGAACAGCGCGGCCTCCTCCGCCATGCGGGCGTAAAACACCACCTGGAACAAGAGGTCGCCGAGCTCGTCCTTCAGCGCCGCCATGTCGCCGCGCGCGATCGCGTCGGCGACTTCGTAGGCTTCCTCGATCGTATAGGGCGCGATCGTCGCAAAGTTCTGCTCGCGGTCCCACGGGCAGCCGCGCTCGGGGTCGCGCAGCCGCGCCATGATCGACAGAAGACGTTCGAGAGCGGGGATCACGGCGTATCGTTCCTGGCGGCCGGTCAGCGCGCGCCGCCGGGCGCCGCCCAGGAACGGATCGAACGGCGGTATCCTTCCGGCATCGGCAAGCCGTCCAATTCGTCGAGCGCAAACAGCCCGACGCCCCGGTGTTCGGTGCTGATCTTCAGCGGCAGCTCGTCCGCGCGCCGCGTGCCGTAGGTGACGATCATCACGTCATGGTGCGGCAGAACGCGATAAACCCACGAGTTGAGGATCGCGTCGACGACAATCCCGATCCCGAGCTCCTCGGCAAATTCGCGGGCGAGGCAGGCACCCGGTTCTTCGCCGGCTTCGAGCCTTCCGCCCGGTAATTCCCATTCGTTCCGCTCGTTTTGGAGCAGCACGACCCGCCCGCCGGTAAACAGCACGCCTTTAATCGACACCGGGAACAATTTGCTGAAGCTTCCAGACCCCTCCGGCCTCAACCGCTTGCGCAAGAATATCCGTTGGTGGTCGGGAGGATAGTCGAGGGTGCCGTAGGCCTGATATCCGAAGCGCGGATAAAACTCAGGACCCTGAAACGAAAACGTGTCGAGCATCGCCGAATGGCATCCAAGCGCCATCGCGCGGCGCTCCGCCAGCTCCAACAAGGCGGTGCCGATGCCGAGGCGGCGCAGCTCGGCATGCACCCAAAGCTCGGCGACAAAAAGCCAGCCCGCATATGTCGAGCCGACGAGCCCGGCCATGATCTCGCCGCCCTCGTTGCGGACAAAAAAGCCCATCCGCGAGAAGCCGGTCTCGCCGAGATATTCCCGATTGTAATGGTCGAGAGCGATCCCCAGCCGCTCCCAGTCGGCGGCCGACGGCTGGTCCTCAATGGTGAGCCGCAATCCGCGTGGCAAATCCACCTGTTCGTCTCCGCAGCCGCGCCGCGTTAGGAGCGGCACACGGATCATCCTACCACACGGCGCGTCGAAACGGCTCGCAACCCGATTTTGCGGCGGTCCTCAAAGCCGCCGGGATGAGAGATCAGACCGGCGGTAGCCAATACTTGGTGATCTGCGCTTCATAGGCCCGGTCCGACCAATCCGGCGACACGGCCGAAGCGTAGCTCGGCGCCCCGGCGAGCTTGGCCCGGTCGACGTCGACGACATAGCCGGCCCGGCGGGTGTCGTAACGCAGCAATTTCCAGGGCAGCGGAAACAAATTCTCGCCGATGCCAAGGAACCCGCCAAAGGTCGCGACGGCAAACGCCACCTGTCCGGTGTGCTTGTCGATCATCAAATGGCGCACCCGGCCGAGATGCGCCCCGGTGCTGTCGAAAACCGCGGTGCCCTCGACTTTCTCCGAAGAGATCAGGCGGTCGGTTTGATCGGCCGCCAAGCCGCCCTCGCCGACATTTGTGGTGTAGTTCATCGCTGTGCTCCAAAAACCCGGTGACGACAGTCAAACAGGGGGCCTGAGGGCGGGTTCCTGCAGTGCGCTCGCCGAGCGTTCGCCGCGAACTGCGACTAGCGATCATGGTACAATAACGGTCTCGAACGTTTGGGGCCGCCAGATGGATCGAAACGAACTCGAAATCGTCCGCCAAGCCTATGCGAAACAGGTCATGGCGGCTGCCGGGGTGGGGGATGAGCGCGTCGAGGCGGCCTACGCCGCGGTGCGCCGCGAGGACTTCCTCGGTCCTGGACCGTGGCCGATCATGCGCTGGGCTCGCGGCTATGTAGAGACGCCGAGCGCCGATCCGGTCTACCTGTACACCGACGACGTGGTTGGCATCTTGCCCGAACGCCATCTGAACAACGGTCAGCCATCGCTGCACGCGACGCTGATCGCGCGCGCCGCGCCGCAGGCGGGCGAGCACGTCGTGCATATCGGCGCCGGGGTCGGCTACTACACCGCAATCCTCGCTGAGCTTGTCGGGACGACCGGCGCCGTCACCGCTATCGAATTCGATCAATCGCTTGCCGAACGAGCCGCAAGCAATTTCTTTGGAAAGTCGAACGTCACTGTGGTGCAGGGCGACGGCGCGGCCGTCGATTTCGGGGCCGCCGACGTGATCTATGTCAACGCCGGCGCCACCCGGCCGGCCGAGTTGTGGCTCGATAGGCTCAAGGAGGGGGGCCGACTGATCTTGCCGCTGACCTGCCTTGAAGCACGCGACCGAGGGCCAGTACAACGGCGCGGCGCGGTGTTTCGCATCGAGCGCCGCGGCACGGCGTTTCTTGCCGGGTGGATTTCGCCGGTCGCGATCTTTCCCTGTGAGAGCGCGCGCGATCCTGCATCCGAAGCAGCGCTCGCTGCGGCCTTCCAGACCGAACGCTGGCATGAGGTGAGGCGGCTCTATCGGCGCGACGATTTACCGGTGGAGCAGTGCTGGTTGCGCGCGCCTGGCTGGAGCCTCGCATATCGCTGAGCTACGCCGACCGCGGCCGATTTGCCAAAGAGCATTTTAGTTCAAATCTGTTTGTCGGACTGCTCGACCAACGCGGCGAGATTTTCCAGGGATGATCTACAGCCCATTTCATTGTCGTCGAGACGAATGCCTGCTGGGATGTCCTGGCATAGTATGGTGACTTTGGTGTCTCCGGCGCTGTCGGTGAAAGTTGTGACGATTTTCATCTCGCCGCTGAATCTCGGGTCCGGCGATTCGAACTCGATAGCTTCCACGATTTTCCCGTCGGGGACCAACTCGACAAATCGGCCTTTGAAGGTGTCCGTGTGGTCGGAGGTCTTGCCGCCGGGCGAACGCGCCGGGTCCCGGTAGGTGAGCGACATTCGGAACGTGCCGCCTTCACGCGCGTCGAAATCGTGCACATGACCCTTCATGTTCGTCGGCGCGCGCCACAAGGCCACGGCGTCCGGATCGAGGCAGGCTTGATATACGGCTTTGCGCGGCGCCCTGATTGTCTTTGAAACTTGTGTGCTGGCTTGCTTGGCAGATCGCTCCGTCATGAATCGCCGGTCTCCGCACGAGTGAGATTTTGTCGGGCGCCTACTCCTGAATGTCGCATAATATATATTATGGAAAATATGCGACCGGTTTGCGCATGAAAACACGGTCGTAGCCGGCATCGTGCCCGCGGCCGGTCTCGCCAAAGCCGAGCCGCACGTAGAGCGCGATGTTCTCGGTCATTTTTTGATGCGTGTAGAGGCGAAGCTCGGCCAAACCGAGCCGGCGCGCTTCGGTTTCGGCAAAGCCGACCAGTGTTCGACCGAGGCCGCGGGCCTGGCGGTCGGGACGGACGGCAATGTTTTCGAGCAGCAGATAACCGGCCTTTGGCACCAGCACGATGATCGCGGCGATTGTGTCGTCGGCGTCTTCAAAGACGCTGACCACGCCATCGGCGATCAGGGCCGCGTAGTCGTCGAGCATCGGACCCGGCGGGCCGCCGATCCGCTCGACATAGATCGCGTAGGCTGCGCGAACGACCGCCTCGATTGCCGGGCGATCGGCTGGCTGCGCCGGCCGGATCACGGGTCCGGCAAGTCGATGACAAGCCCGTCCTGTCCGGGCTCGACGCCATCCGGCAGATCCGCGCTCAATTCGGTATAGTCGAGGCTTTGCTCCATGTGGGTCAGCACCGCGCGGCGCGGGCGCACCCGCGCGATCCAGCCGAGCGTTTTGTCGAGATGGCTGTGAGTGGGATGCGGCGCACGCCGAAAGCAGTCGACGATCCACAGCTCGACCCCGGTGAGGACCGCAAAGGCGGCTTCGTCGAGCGCGGTCACGTCGGTCGAATACGCCATCGCGCCGACGCGCAGGCCGAGCGTCGTGCTGAACCCGTGATCCTGAACAAAGGGCTCGACCGCGATCCCGCCGATCGCAAACGGCCCGGAGATCTCGCGAGGCTCGAGGGTGGGCTTGTAATAGCGTCCGGGCTCCGAGACCGGTTTGAACACATAGCCAAAGCGGCGGTCGATCTCGGACAACGTCTTGCCGTCGGCCCACAGCGGGATCGGCGCCTGCATCAGCCGGTTCAGCTGGCGGATGTCGTCGATGCCGTGCAGGTGGTCGGCATGCGCGTGAGTCATCACCACCGCGTCGAGCCGCCTCACCTGGGCGTCGATCAGCTGCTCGCGCAGATCAGGTGACGTGTCGACCAGGATCGCCGCCTCGCCGACCTCGATCAGCAACGAGGCGCGACGGCGCCGGTTGCGCGCGTCGGCGGGATCGCAACGGCCCCAATCGGGACCGACCGCCGGCACGCCGGTCGACGGGCCGCAGCCGAGGATGGTTATCTTCATCAGCTGCGGACCGACCCGTTCGGCGGATCTTTCCCGTTCGGCGGATTTGCCTTTCCGAACAGGCGAAAAAAGTTGGTGGTTGTCGCCTTGGCTAGCGCCTCCGGTTCGATCCCTTTCAACGATGCCACCGCCGCCGCGGTCGCGGCGACAAAGGCGGGCTCGTTGCGCTTGCCCCGATACGGCACCGGCGCGAGATAGGGGCTGTCAGTCTCGACCAACAGCCGGTCGAGCGGCAGGTCGCGCACGATCGCGCGCAGTTCCTCGGCGTTCTTGAACGTGACGATCCCGGAAATCGAGACAAAGAAACCCAGACCGAGCGCCGCCTCGGCGAGGTCGCGGCCGCTCGAAAAGCAATGCAGGACCCCAGGTGGCGGGCGCCCGTCGGCGAGAATGCCGGCAATTTCGGCGTCGGCTTCGCGGGCATGGATGATCAGCGGCAAGCCGGTCGCCCGCGACGCCGCGATATGGGCGCGGAAGACGCGCTCCTGGATGTCGCGCGGGCTCAGATCGTAGTGGAAATCGAGCCCGGTTTCACCGAGACCGACGACTTTTGGATGGGCGCTCAACGCGATCAGCCGCTCAGGCCGCAAATCGGCATGATCGGCGGCCTCGTGCGGATGCACGCCGACCGAGCACCAGATGTCAGGATCGGTTTCGGCGATTTCCAGCACGCCCGGAATCTCGTCGAGACGGGTCGCGATCGTCAGCATCGTCGCCACACCGGCGGAACGGGCGCGCGCGACGACCGCCTCCCGCTCAGCCGCGAGCTGCGGAAAATCGAGATGGCAATGACTGTCTACCAGCACCGCCGCCCTGCCCTCGCCATTCATGCCGGCGGCGCTTCGACAAAGCGCGGAAACACCCCGGCGGGCTTCGGCAGCCGCGTCCCGGGGGTCAGCGGCGCCAATTCCAGCGCGCGAAAGTCACGCGATCCCGGAAGCACCGAAAGCTGGTCCAATAGCCGTCCAGCCGCCGCCGGCACAAAGGGTTGGACGAGAATCGCAAGATGACGGATCGTTTCGGCGAGGGTAAAAAGCACGGTGCGCATCCGCGCCGGATCGTTGCGCCGCAACGCCCACGGCGCCTGTTCGTCGACGTAGCGGTTGGCGTCCCCGACGACCCGCCAAATCGATTCCAGCGCCAAATGGAATGCTTGTTGATTCATATGGTTGCGAACGCTTTCTAATAAACCGCGTGAGCTGTCGAGCAAGCGTTGGTCGGCCTCCGCAAGACTGCCGGGGTGCGGAACGGCGGCGTCGCAATCCCGATTGACCATGATCAACACACGTTGCGCCAAGTTACCGAAATCATTGGCGAGGTCGCCGTTCAAACGGCCGATAACCGCGCGATGCGAGAAATCGCCGTCGCTGCCGAACGGCAGCTCGCGCAGCAAAAAATATCGCAGCGGGTCGACCCCGTAAGTGTCGACGAGCTGTTGCGGCGGGATAAAGTTGCCGAGCGATTTCGACATTTTCTCACCCTCGACCGTCCACCAGCCATGCGCGAAGACGCGGCGCGGCGGCTCCAGCCCCGCAGCCATCAGAAACGCCGGCCAATACACCGAATGAAAGCGAACTATGTCCTTGCCGACCATATGCAGATCGGCAGGCCAAAAGGCGTTAAACTCTTCGGTGTCAGAAGGGTAGCCAAGCGCGGTAATGTAGTTTGTCAGTGCGTCGAGCCAAACGTAGATGACATGTTGGGGATCGTCCGGGACCGGGATGCCCCAGCTGAAGCTGGTGCGCGAGATCGACAAATCCCTGAGCCCGCCTCTGATAAAGCTGATCACCTCGTTGCGGCGGCTGCGCGGCGCAACCGCATCGGGATTTGCGTCGTAGAACGCCAACAGCCTGTCCTGCCAGGCGGACAGCCGAAAAAAGTAATTCTCCTCTTCGAGCCACTGCACGTCGGCGCCGGTCGGCGCCTTGCCGTCGACCAGCTCGCTCTCCTCGTAAAAGGCTTCGTCGCGCACCGAATACCAGCCGGCAAACCGGCCAAGGTAGATTTCTCCGCGCCGCTCCAGTTCGCGCCAGATCGCCTGCACCGCGCGCGTGTGACGCGGCTCGGTGGTGCGGATGAACTCGTCTTGGCTGATGTCGAGAAGCCGGGTCATGTCGCGGAACGCGCCGGAGATGCGGTCGGCGAATTCCTGCGGCGAGATGCCGGCGGCGCGCGCCGACTGCTCGACCTTTTGTCCGTGCTCGTCGGTCCCGGTCAGGAATTTGACCTGGCGCCCGTCGAGCCGCATGAACCGCGCCAGCGCATCGCACGCGACCGTCGTGTAGGCGTGGCCCAGATGCGGCAGGTCGTTGACGTAATAGATCGGCGTCGTGATGAAAAAGGGCCGGCCACTCATCGCGCTCTCCAAGGCCCAGATATGGGCCGGGGCCGGCCGCGATCCAGCGTGCCGCCCGCGACGCCGTTTCTATCGTGCCAGTTCCTCGATGGCAAAGAAGGCGTCGAGCATGGTTTGCTTGCGGTCGAGGTTGAGCTCGCGGGCGGCAGCGAAACTGCTGTCGATCGCCCCGTGCAACCCGGCCCACGCTGCCGGGTCGGCACGGGCCGCCAGCCGCTGCACGACGGCGGCCTCGCCGGCGACAATCTCTTCGCCCGGCGCCAGCCGGCGCGCCGCGGCCGTTGCGAGCCGCGCCAAAAATTGCGACAATAGCTCCTCACCTGCGCGGTAGGCGTCGTCCGCATCGCCGCGGGCGAGCCGGTCGGCGAGGCCGTGCAGCTGGCCGATGTCGACCTGTGGCGTTTGGGTCAGCAGCGCGATCAGCACGCGATAGAGGTCGAGGCCGCCGGCGTCGGCAAGCTCGAGCGCGCGCCCGACGCTGCCGCTGCTCAGCGCCGCCAGCGCCGACGCTTCCGCTGGAGCGAGTTCCGCGCGGTGCCGGCGCAGCAATGCAGCTCCCAGGATCACCGTCAACGGCGCCAGGTCAAACCGGCGGCAGCGGGAGCGGATGGTCGGCAGCAGCCGCCCCGGATTGTGGCTGACCAACAGCAGCAACGCCCGGGCGGGCGGCTCTTCGAGGATTTTCAGCACCGCATTGGCGGCGTTTCGGTTCATCTCTTCGGCGCCGTCGACGATGACGACCCGCCATCCCTCTTCCGCCGCAGTCAGCCGAAAAAAAGCGGCGATCTCGCGCGCCTCCTCAACCAGGATCTCGCCGCGCAGCCGCTTGCGGCGCGGGTCCCAGGCGCGCTCGACAGTCAGCAGGTCGGCATGACCACCGGCCGCGACGCGGCGAAAGACACCGCTCTGCGGATCGACCGCGAGCCCGGTCGGATCGGGATGACCGGCGACTGGGCTTGTCGCCCCGCCCGCCGCGCCCTGCGCCAGCAAAAACCGCGCAAAGCGAAACGCGAGCGTCGCCTTGCCGATCCCGCGCGGCCCGGCCAGCAGGATCGCATGCGGCAACCGCCCCGTCCGGTACAGCCGCTCCAGTTCGCGCTCGGCGTCTCCATGGCCGACAAGATCGGGGTTCGCCCGCGGTGCCAGAGCAAGGGTGTCGAGATCGGGTTCGGTGTCGCGCGCCACCCTCTACGGTTCCTGATCTTCCTCGTGGGGCAAGTCCTTCGGCTTCACCACGCGCCGGGACAGGTCGGGACGGAAGGCCGGATGGGGAAGATCGACCCCGAGGCGCTCCGCGACGGCGTCCAGTATCGCGCGATGAACCAGCTCCGGCCCTGCCGCGGCGTTGATTACCACGCAGCGGAGGGGTTGGGCCGCGGCGATCGCCAGGAAGCCTTGGCGCAGCCGCTCGTGAAAAGCCCGGTCGAGCCGCTCGAAGCGGTCGGCCGGCGCGGTGCGGGATGCGATCCGGGCGAGCCCGATCTCGACCGGCAGATCGAGGATCAGGGTCAGATCGGGGGCGAACCCGCCGAGCGCAACATGGTGCAACGCCCGTATGTCGCTTGGCGGCAGGCCGCGGCCGTAGCCCTGGTAAGCCAGCGTCGAATCGGCGAACCGGTCGCACACGACCCAGACCCGCCGCGCAAGCGCCGGCCGGATCAGCCGCGCCACGTGGTCGCGCCGGGCCGCGTTCAACAACAGCGCCTCGCTGGCCGCATCCCAGCGCTCGCGCGGGCCTTCGATCAGCAGCCGGCGGATCGCCTCGGCCCCCTCCGAGCCGCCCGGCTCTCGCGTCGCCAGCGCCGCGATCCCGGCCTGCTCCAATGCCGAAACCAAAAGCGGCACCTGGGTCGACTTGCCGGCCCCCTCCCCGCCCTCGACGGTGATAAACCGGCCTTGCGCCATCCTCAGTGCCGATTGCCCCAAACGAGATAGCCGGCGAGCGTGGCGATCCGCCCCATCGCGTCCATGCGCGCAACATCCGCACCCGCGATCAGAGGCACCTCCTGCTGCGTCATGTCGGGAGCGCTGACGACGATCTTGCCGAGGGTTTCGCCCTTCTGCACCGGCGCCGGGATCGGGCTGTCATATTGCAGCGACACCTGCATGTCCTTGCGCTGCTTGCGCGACAGGGTTACGACCAAATCCCTGCCGACGGTCAGCGGCACGCGGGCGTCGTTGCCGAGCCAGATTTGGGCGTCGTCGACCTTGTCGCCGGCGGCAAACAGGCGATAGTCGTCGAATTCGCGGAACGCCCAATCCGCGAGCCGCTCGCTCTCCTCGGCCCGCGCTTTCATCGACGGCAGGCCGCCCAGCACCATGATAACGCGACGGCCGCCGCGAACGATCGAAGCGGTCAGGCTGAACCCGGCCTCCTCGGTATGGCCGGTCTTCAGCCCGTCCGCCCCCATGTTCTTGTAAAGCAGCGGATTCCGGTTGCCCTGCTTTATATTGTTAAAGGTAAAATCCATTTGACTGTAAAGTTTGTAATACTCGGGGAAATCCTTGATGGTGCGGATCGCCAGGGTGGCGAGGTCGCGCGCCGTGACCCATTCGTTGGGATCGGGAAGCCCGTCGACATTGGCGAAATGGCTGTCCTTGAGCCCGATCGCCTTGGCCTTCTCGTTCATCAGGTCGACAAAGGCCTCGACACTGCCGGCAAGCCCCTGGGCGAGGACGACGCAGGCGTCGTTGCCCGACTGGATGATGGCACCATGCAGCAGATCGTCGACGCTGACCTTCCCGCCGAGCGGCACGAACATCTTCGAGCCGCCGGTTCGCCAAGCCTCCTCGCTGACCGGGAGCTCGTCCGTCAACTTGGCCTTGCCGTCCTTCAGCATGCTGAAAACGGTGTAAATCGTCATCATCTTGGCCATCGAGGCCGGCGGCATGCGCTCGTCGGCACCCTTGTCGAGCAATACCGTGCCGGTATCGGCTTCGAGGATGATGGCATGCGCCGCCTGGGTGTCGATGCCGATCGTCGGCGCCGTCGCATCGCCCGCTCGCGCGATCGGAGCGCTGGCTCTCGGCTTGGGCTTGCCACGCGCCGCCACCGGGTGAGCGGCCAAACCGACGGCAAGCACTGTCGCCGCAATGAGCCCGAAAAGACGCGACACTCTAGTCATGGCAATTCCCGAATCATGGCAATTTCGGTCCGCCCGGCAGTTCAGAACTTCAATCATTGACGATGCGTGCCGCGGGATAGCCGCGGTCGACAACGCGCGCCAGCAGCCGATCGGCCTGTTGCGCATTCTCGAGGGGGCCGAGCCGCACGCGATACATCTCGACCCCATTTATCGAAGCGGCCGTCACCTGAACGCTCCCCAGCCGGGCAATGCGCGAGCCGACCCGTTGGGCATTGTCACGCCGCGAGAACGCGCCGGCCTGGACATAAATCCGGCCCGACGTGCCGCCCGCAGCGGCGGCCACCCTCGGCGGCCACGGCGGCTTTTGTGGGACGGAGATCGGCCCGCCGATGGTGCCGGGTTTACGCGCGCTTACCCGCGCCGCCGGCAGCTCCGCGGCTTCGGCGGGTGCAATCAGGGCAAACCGAGACGGCGCCGCCCGCGCCGGGGCGGCAATCGGCGTCGCCGGCGAATCTTCGCGCGGCGGCGGTACCTCGCTGGGCGCCATGGCGATTTCCGGCGGCGGCGGACGCGGCGGCTCCAGGCGCGGCGTTGGTCGCGGTGGTGTCCGGCGCGGCGGATAAGAGATGTGTAGCTCGGGGATCAAGGGTGCCGCGACCGAAACAGCCGCGGCCGCGCCATTGGAATTGGCGGCGGCATCGGCCACTAGGATTTGCCCGGCGCCGTGCATCGCCGCCTCCGCTGCGGCGATGCTCTCGTCCTTCAGCACTGTCACGCGAACGCGGGTCGTTCCCTTGTTCTCGAAACCGAGCAATTGTGCCGCGCGCCGCGTCACGTCGATCAGCCTTCCATCGACAAAAGGCCCGCGATCGTTGACCCGCAATTGCAGCGAGCGGCCGTTTTCGAGGTTGGTCACCTGGACGATGCTTGGCAATGGCAAGGTCGTGTGCGCTGCCGTCAGCTGGTTGAGGTCGAAGATTTCGCCGTTCGCGGTCAACCGGCCCTCAAACTGCTCGCCGTACCACGACGCAATTCCGGTCCTGTCGTAATTGTAGTCGACTGCCGGGTAGTACCACACTCCCTTTATCTTGTAGGGGACCCCAACCCTGTATGCTCCCTGGCTGACATCATAGGTGCCGGACGGCCCCGAGGCGCAGCCGGCAAGCGCCAATCCAAGCAATGCAATCGGCGCGATGGTCCGGGCGCAAGCCGCGCCGCGGCTCGTCATCCCCTGCCCCGCCCCGCCCGGCGACGCTCAGCCGTGCTCGACCCGCGCGCCGGCGCGCATGCTGTCGGCGAGATACCCGACCGCACCCGCGAAATAGGTTGATTTGTTCCATCGCATGATCGTGCGGAAATTGTCGTAGACGAGCAGCGCCGGCCCGTCGGCGCCGTCCGGCAGGACCAGCGACGCCTCGACCTCCTGAGCTGACAGCGGACGCGCGTCGGCGGCGCGCACTCCCATCCGGCTCCATTCGCCGGTCGGCCGCTTGACTTCCAGCCCGGTCCAGCGCTCGTCGAAGCCGGTCGGCAGCAGCACCGGGCGGCCCCAGCTCTCGCCGTTGCGCCAGCCGAGATGGGCGAGGAAATTGGCGATCGAGCCGAGCACGTCGGCACGGTCGCTCCAGATGTCGCGGCGGCCGTTGCCGTCATAGTCGACCGCATAGCGCAAAAACGTCGACGGCATGAACTGGCACTGGCCCATTGCCCCGGCCCAGGAGCCGGTCATGCTGCCGACCCCGACATTGCCCTGGTCGATGATGCGCAGCGCCGAAATCAGCTCGCCGCGGAAATAGGGGCCGCGCCGTCCGTCAAAGCCCAGCGTCGCCAAAGACGAGACCACCATGTAGTTGCCGGTGATCTTGCCGAAATCGCTCTCCATTCCCCAGAGAGCGACGATAAACCGCGGCTCGACATCGTAGCGCCGCCACACCGC
Organism: uncultured Alphaproteobacteria bacterium; assembly: GCA_963712825.1. Taxonomy (GTDB): domain Bacteria; phylum Pseudomonadota; class Alphaproteobacteria; order ATCC43930; family CGMCC-115725; genus AP-15. Next base: position 212,810 of record CAVQJP010000011.1, on the reverse strand, counting down.
GTCGAGCAGCCCCCAATTGTCGTACAGCGCGCGGCGCGCATTCTCGATCCGCTGCTGGCTCACCGTCTTTTGCAGATATTGGGCAAAGGTCAGCACCTGCTCGGGCTGGTGACGGTCGAGCTCGATGACGTGCGGCAGATATTGGGCATAGCGCAATGCCAGGTCGACCGTCGACGAACGCACACCTTGCGACGCGGCCTCGCGCCCGACCAGGTAGAGAAAGGAATTGAAGTCGCCCGCCGCCGCTTCCGCCATGACCGGCAGACCGGCAAGCAGCACCGGTGCCGCGAGCAGCGGCGCCGAGAGCAATGTCCGACGGCTGTGGCGACGTGGCGTCATGGCAGGGCCTCTCAAATCACCAATACCCCTGCCATTTTCTTGCCACGAGCCCACCGCCGGTGCAAACCAGGGCACCGACAGGCCGGGAGTTGCTGCCCGGATCGCCTTTGCCTCCTCCTGCGACTTCGCACGCTCCGGCGAATCGACGACACCGTTGCGGCGCGGCTTGACAAGATGCCGCAGGGCTCGTAACGCAGGGAGAGAGTTCCGCGCGGTTCGGGAGGAGATCAGATGGGCGAAGTTCTGGGTCTCGGCGTCACCCACTTTCCGCCAATGTCGGGCACCGACGAGAGCATGGGCCGCATTCTGAAGCGGGTTCTCGACGACCCGGCCCTGCCCGAGCAATACCGCCACCCCGAAGGCTGGCCGGCGCCGATGCGCGAGGAATATGGCGCCGATCATGGGCTGTCGGCGGCGCGGCGGCATCGCGAGGCGCTGATATCGGGGTTTCGCAACGCCCGGCGCGTGCTCGACGAGTTCGCGCCCGACCTCGTCGTGATCTGGGGCGACGACCAGTACGAAAATTTCCGAGAAGACGTAATCCCGCCGTTCTGCCTCTTGGCTTACGACGAGATGTCGCCAAAGCCGTGGGAATACCATCGCGCGGCCAACGCGTGGAACGAACCCCACGACAAGGTCTTCCAATACAAGGGCCATCGCGACGCCGGCAAATACATCGCCGGCAAGATGATCGAGACCGGGTTTGACGTGTCCTACGCCTATCGGCCGCTGCATCACCCGCTTGGCCACGCCTTTTTGAACACGCTCTTGTTCATGGATTACGACCGCAAGGGCTTCCCCTATCCGGTCTTGCCGTTCCAGGTGAATTGCTACGGCCGCCGCGTCATCGCCCAGCAGGCCGGGGTGCGCTCGCTCAGCGAACAGCCGGCCGAAGCCGATTTCGACCCGCCCTCCCCGCTTCCGTGGCGCTGCTTCGATCTCGGTGCCGCCTGCGCCCGCATCGTCGCCGACAGCCCCTATCGGGTGGCGCTGATCGCCTCGTCGAGCTGGTCGCATGCGTTTCTGACGCCGAAGAACTACCTGCTCTACCCCGATGTGCCGGCCGACCGCGCCCTCTATGACGCCTTGCAAAGGAGCGACTACAAGACGTGGCGCGAGCGTCCGCTCAGCGCCGTCGAGGACAGCGGCCAACAGGAGATCCTGAACTGGATGTGCCTGATGGGGGGGATGGACGCGCTCGGCCGGCGGCCAACCGAAACCGCGTTTGTCGAATCCTGGATATTCAATTCGAACAAGTGTTTTGCGGTCTACGAGCCTTAGGCTGCGCGGAAGCGGGCGATGCCCGAATTGCCGGGCGCGGCGCTGGCGCAGGAGCTGATCGGCAAAAGCCGGGAGGAAAGCGGCGCCACGCCGGTCGGGGCGGTGATTGAGGCTGGCCGCGGCGGCGCGCTCGACGAGGCCGCGGTCGCTCGCCTGCTCGGGCGGCTGTGGACGCTCGAACGGATGTTCTACTACATCTATGGCGGGTGGGGCCAAGGGCTGGAGATGAACGACTTCCCGCCCTCGGTCAAATACCTGTTCTCGAAGCAGATCGTCGACGAGTTGACGCATGAGATGCTGTATCTCGACGCTCTGCTGCGCCGCGGTGCAGTCACCACCCAGAAGGACGCGTTCCACCAGTCCTACGGCCGGTTTTCGGTTGATTCGGCGCTCGCCTATTACGTTTTCTCGCTGCGCAACCTCGCGACATACCCCCATCCGATCCGTATCGCGGCGCTCAACCTCGGTCCCAAGGTCATCGAATTCGCCTGGATGGAGGCGCTCTCGGCGGCGACGTCCGATACGGATTTGAAAGCCGTCTTCGACAGCCAGGCGGTCGAAAACCGCAGCCATGTCAATATGGGCCGCCGCATCGTCGAGGAGTTCATCGGGAAGCCGGTCGAGGCCGAATTGTGCCGATGGGCCTGCGCCGTCGCCCGGCGCGACTATGGCCGGTTTCTGCACGAGCTTGGCGATTTTGTGCTCGACCGCTCCACACCGGCGCCGCCGATGTCGCGCGTCGTCGTGACCGACTGACGAACCGGCGTGGCCAGCCTCAAAATCGACCACGAGCGCTGCACCGAATGCCGGATGTGCTACGTCGTGTGCCGCGAGATCGACCTCAACGCAGTCTATGTGGCGCTCGAACCGTTGCACCGTATCGAGATCGACATGGATAAATGCACCTATCCCGGCTGCACCGCCTGCCTGATGTACTGCCCCGCAGCAGGATCGATCGTCGAGGCCGAGACCGGCCGCTCGCTGGTCCCGCCCCCGCCCGAAGCGTGGCAGGACTCCTGAAGGTGAGGGATGGTCCCATCCCGTCGATCCCTTATCCGTCATTCCCGCGAAAGCGGGAACCCAGGGTGGCAAGGACGGAAGCGCCGGCCCTGGGTCCCCGCTTTCGCGGGGACGACGGTAAATAAACCGCTTTGGGAGGCAATCCATGCACCCGATCCTCGAAGAATTCTGCGACAAATGGGTGTGGCCGACGATGCCGGGCGCGCCCGGCGCCGAGTTCCGGCTGCGCCTGACCCGCGAGCAGTGCCTGAAGGGCTGGGAAATCTCGCTCGACCGGATGCTCGGCGAAATCGAGCAGGAGCTGGCCAGCAACGACGAGGACTGGAAGAAGGACCGCGCGCTGCGCGGCTATGCCGCCGAGGGCGTGCACATGTCGATCAAGCAGATGTCGGGGCAGCTGCTTGTCGGTCGATATCGCCGACCAGGAGCGCTACATCGACCTGCAGCGCATGCGCGCCCGCCAGATCTGGGACGAGTGCAAGCACTCGAAGCTGCATGCCGACGTCCTGCTCGGCAAAGGCTGGATCAAGCAGGAGCGCGAGCTGATGGACATCGCCGCGGCGAACGCCCAGCCCTTGCCGGCCTATTTCGGGCTGTCGATGATGTTCCCGCATATCCACCCATTGGCCCGCGCCGCGCAGAACTACTACCAGGAGGCCAATGCCTGCATCGGCATCATGGCCTATCTCGACCGGGTCGACGACCCGCTGGTCCGCCATGAGCATCTCTCCCAGCGCGACGAGGAGCTGATGCACTTCATGGAAGGCAAGTTCCAGATCGACTTCCTGTGCGCGACCCCGGAGACCCAGCAGCCGGTCGAAGAGGCGCTCGGCTACCTGCTGCACCAGGTCGGCGGCATCAGGTGAGGTTGATCACGGGCGTCATTGCGAGGCGCCGAAAGGCGCCGCGGCAATCCCGGCGACGAGATTGCTTCGCTGCGCTCGCAACGCCAACGGCGGCAATCAAGGTGCGACCGCGTCATCCGTCGCCCCCGCGAAAGCGGGGGTCCAGAACCTGCCCCCCTGTTCGGGCCAGGGGCAAGCTCTGGCCTGAACAGGGAGCAACCGTGCGTCGCTACCCTGGATTCCCGCTTTCGCGGGAATGACGAGAGAGAGGTAAACCGCCGATGAAGGTGCGGATCGACTACGCGATCTGCAATTCGTGCGGCCTCTGCCGCGAGGTCTGCCCGGAATCAGCGGTCCGACCTGCCCTGCTCGAGCCGCGGCATCTCTACGAAATTCAGCCGCTGAAATGCACCGGCTGCGGCGAGTGTCTCGGCTATTGCCCCGCACCCGGCGCTCTGGTGGAATACGAAGCGCGGGGCGATTGCTGATAACGTAGGGATGAATCGGCCGCCGTCATTCCGGGGCGCGGGCGCAGCCTGCGAGCCCGGAACCCATGAACACGGACCCGGACACCCGGGTGGGCGTAAGCCGGTGTTCTTGGGTTCCGGGCCCAGCCCTTTGGGCCGTCCCGGAATGACGCGCTTAAACCTTCTGGCTCTGAGGACGAGGATATGGCGATGGCGCGGAAATATACTCTGATGTCGAGCGACGGGCATCTCGAAGTGCCGCCGGAGCGCTGGATCCACCGGGTGCCGGAAAAGCACCGCGACCGCGCTCCGCACACGGTCCATCTGCCGGATGGCGGCGACGCCTTGATGATCGAAGGCCAGCCGCTCTTGGAGGCGAATTTTCTCGATCTACGCGCCGGCCGCGCCGAGGGCACTTGGCAGCCCTTTGGCCTCAAGGTCGCCGACGCCGCCGGCACCGGCTCGCCCGAGCAGCGCGTCAAGGAGCAGGACCAGGACGGCATGGACGCCGAGGTATTGTTCGCGGCCATGGTCGCGGGGCCCGTCTTCTGGCGCAACATCAGCCATGACGAGGTCTACAAGGCGGTCATTCGCGGCTACAACGACTGGCTCGCCGAGGAATATTGCGCGGTGGCGCCCGACCGGCTGATCGGCATGGGGGTGATCCCGATCACCAATGTCGACGACGCGATCGCCGAGATGAAGCATTGCAAAAAGCTCGGGCTGAAGGGCGTTCTGCTCGGCGCGCTTCCCAACGCCAAGGGCTATCCAACCCCCGAGGACGACAAGTTCTGGGCCGCCGCGGTCGACATGGACATGCCGGTGACGGCGCACGTCCAGTTCTACCGCACCGGGGCCCGCGCATCGCAGCCGACCTTCAAATATCCGAAAGAGGACCCGGTGATCATGCAGCGCCTGCGCCGGCCGTTTCTCGAATGGCTGTGCAATTTCGGCTTGGCGCCGTCGGTCAGCATCGCCCAGCTGGTGTTGGCCGGGGTGTTCGAGCGCCATCCGAAGCTCAAGGTCTTCTTTGCCGAAACCCGGCTCGGCTGGGTCCCGTTCTGGCTTGAGCACATGGATTTGTGGTACCAGCGCCATCTCGGCTGGGCGCAGGAATATCTCGGCTTCCAGCCGTTGAAGGAATTGCCGAGCCACTACGTCCGCAATCACGTCTATTTCAGCGTGCAGTACGAGCGTGTCGCGATTGAAGAGCGCCAGCATGTCGGCGTCGACCGGATCATGTTCGCGACCGACTTCCCGCACATCGAATGCGAGTGGCCGAATTCGCGCCCGCTGATCGACAAAATCTATGCCGATATCCCGGAAACCGACAAGCGCCGTATCTGGGCCGACAACTGCGTCGAGTTCTTCCACCTCGACCGAACTAACTGAGCGCGGCGGGCGATAGGTGAAGAAATGCGCACATTATTCCTGCTTGCCCTCGGAGCGTTGGCAATGGCTTTAGCAACGGCCCGGCCCGCCGATGCGGCCGAAAACGGCGGTGCGGTCTACGCCGTGACCTATTTCGAAGCGGCAATCACCGACGTTGCCAAGGCCGCAGCCCTTGCCAAGCAGTTTGCGCAGGCAAGCCGCAGCGAAGCGGGCAATGCCGGATTTGCGGCCTTTGAAGAAATCGGCCGTCCGAGCCGCTTCGCGATTTTCGAAGGGTGGCATGACAAGGCGGCGTCCGACGCTCATAACGCCGCCGCCGTCGCCTTTCACGACAAGTTGCAGCCGCTGCTGGTCGGCCCGTTCGAAATCCGCAATTTCACCGGGTTCTCGGTTGCCGGGCCGAGCGCCCACGGCGATCGGGGAGCGGTCTACGTCGTGACCCATGTCGACGTTTTTCCGGCAGGCAAAGACCAGGCGGCTGCTCTTGTAACGGCGCTGGCCGAAGCCGGCCGCAAAATCCCGGGCAATCTGTGGTTCGACGTGCTGCAGGTCGAGGGTCACGCGAACCATTTCACCTTGGTCGAGGGCTGGCGCGACCGTGCCAGCTTTGACGCGAGCCTGATGATCGCCTCGACCCGCGGCTTCCGGCAAAAAATCACCCCGCTCGAAGGCGCCCTCTACGACGAGCGGCTGTATCACGCGCTGCAGTAGTTCCGGCTTCCGGTTGTCGCGCCGGCAAAGGCCGGGCCGCTATCGACGGAGCGCTACAAGCTCCAATAATGGATGTGCGGCGGCACCCGGTCGCGGGCGACCGCCGATTTGACGTCGATGAAGACGCCGCCCGGCGCCACCGCCGCGAACAGCCGCTCCCAGCTGGGCTCGCCCAATACGCGGTGAGGCACCGCCAGGATCAAGCCGTCGAGACCGCCGAGCTGGTCGAGCGCCGCGAGCTCCACCCCGTACTCGCGCCGCGCCTCGTCGGCGTCGGCGAGCGGGTCGGCCACCAATGCGGAAATGCCGAACTCGCGCAGTTCGGCGACGATGTCGGGGACCCGGCTGTTGCGCAAATCGGGCACGTCCTCCTTGAAGGTGATGCCGATAATCCCGATCCGCGCGCCCTTGACCGAACGTTCGGCCGAAATCAGCAATTTCACCAGGCGCTGGGCGATAAAGCTGCCCATCCCGTCATTGATGCGGCGGCCCGACAGGATCACTTGCGGGTAATAGCCGGCCGCCTCGGCCCGCGCGGTCAGGTAATACGGGTCAACGCCGATGCAGTGGCCGCCGACCAGACCCGGCGTGAACGGCAGGAAATTCCATTTGGTGCCGGCCGCCGCCAATACTTCCCGCGTCGGGATGCCAAGCCGGTCGAAGATGATCGCCAGCTCGTTCATCAGCGCAATGTTGAGGTCGCGCTGGGTATTTTCGATGACCTTGGCCGCTTCGGCGATTTCGAGCGACGAGGCCCGGTGGAGCCCCGCCCCTACGACTTGGCCGTAGACCGCGGCGACCCGCTCCAAAGTCTCCTCGTCCTCGCCGGCGACGATCTTGACGATGGTTTCGAGCCGGTGCACCCGGTCGCCGGGGTTGATCCGCTCGGGCGAATAGCCGAGCTTGAAGTCGATCCCTTGTCGCAACCCCGAAGCCTTGGCGAGCAGCGGCCCGCACACCTCGCGCGTCAGCCCCGGATAGACCGTCGATTCGAAGACGACAACGGTTCCTCGCCGCAGCCGTGGCCCGATCAGCGCACAGGCGCTGGCCAGCGGCCCGAGCTCGGGACGGCGCTCACTGTCGATCGGGGTCGGCACCGTGACGATCACAAAGCTCGCTTGGGCGAGGGCCTCGGGATCGCCGGTCAGCTGCAACGAGCTGTCGCGCAGCGCCGCCGCCGCGACCTCCCCGGTCGCGTCGTGCCCGGCGCGCAACGCCGCGATGCGCCGCGTCGAAATGTCGAACCCGACCACCGGGGCAAATCTGCGCGCCAATGCCAGCGCTACCGGCAATCCGACATAGCCGAGCCCGACGACTGCAAACCCGCGTTCCATCGCTCACTTTGTCCCGGAATTCACGGTGTGCGGCGAATTCCGCGGTCGCGCCGCAATCGGTCGTGCCCGGTTTCGGACATGCCGGTCACGGCGCCCGCAAACTTCGGCGAGGATAGTTAAAGAATCGCTTCTTCACCCGAAAATTCGCGCGGCGCCCCGTCAGTTGAGCTTGTGATAATGCTTGAACCAACTGACAAACCGCGTGATCCCCTCCTCGATCGAGGTCGTCGGCTCAAAGCCCAGGTCACGGCGCGCGGTGTCGATGTCGGCGAAGCTCTCAGCCACGTCGCCCGGCTGCATCGGCAGCATCTCCATCTTCGCGGTGCGGCCCAGCGCCCGTTCGATGACGGCGATGAAATCGAGCAGCTTTTCGGATTTGTGGTTGCCGAGGTTGTAGACCCGGTGCGCCGCTTCGTCGTCGACGCCGCCAGCCGCGGGCGGCCGGTCATGTGCTGCCACGGTGCCGGCGACGATGTCGTCGACATAGGTGAAATCGCGCGCCATTCGCCCTTGGTTGAACACTTTGATCGGCCGGTCGGCGAGGATCGCCTCGGTGAACAGCCAGGCGGCCATGTCCGGACGCCCCCACGGGCCATATGCGGTGAAATAGCGCAGCCCGGTCGCCGGCAGCCCGTAAAGGTGCGAATAGCTGCGGGCAATCAGCTCGCAGCTTCGTTTCGACGCGGCGTAGAGCGAAACCGGCTTGTTCACCGGGTCGTCGACGCTGAAAGGCTGCTTTTGGTTGGCGCCGTAAACCGAGGATGACGATGCATAGGTCACCCCGCTCAGCCGCTCGACCCGCCGCGCCGCCTCGAGCATGACGACCGTGCCCATCAGGTTGGAGTCGACATAGGAATACGGGTTTTCGAGCGAATGGCGCACCCCGGCCTGCGCCGCGAGGTGGATGATGCCGGTAATATCCTTGTGGGCCGCGACCAAGGCGAACACCGCCTCGTGATCGGCTATGTCGAGCTTGGCAAAAACAAAGCCGGGTTTGCCGCGCAGCTCGGCGAGCCGCGCCTCCTTCAGACGCGTGTCGTAATAGTCGTTGACGCTGTCGACGCCGATGACGCGTTCGCCGCGGTGGAGCAACGCGCTGGCGGTATGGAAGCCGATGAACCCGGCGACCCCGGTGACGAGAATCGACATAAAGCTCCTGGGATTAACGAGCGCCTGCCCTATCGTCTGGCTGCGACCGGGGCAAGAGACAATTTTGCGCCGAGCGCGCCGTCTGCTTTACCCGTCGGCCCCAATCTTCGAGCCGGAACCGCAGCCGGGGCTGCCGCATCACCTGCCACCACATCGGCTCGCAGCGGGTCGCAAAGCTTTGCTTCAAGCGGTTGCGGCCGGCCATGAAATCGTAGATTTGCATGCCCTGGCGGAACGCGTGCCGAATGGCCAGCGCATGGCAGACATAGCCCGGCCGCTCACGCGGATCGGCGTCGTCGAACCCGCTCTGATATGCATAAATTTTGCCGCCGCCGCAAAAATTGTAGAGATAGCCGATGACCCGTTCGCCGGCGCGGACCTCGATCATCTGCACCCCGCCCTCGGCAAAGCAGCGCTCGATCAGCCGCCGATGAAACCGCTCGAAAAACGGCCGGGTGAAGGAATGGACCCGGTTGCGGCGCTCCCAGGAGGCGCTGTGCAGCCCCTTCAGCGCGGTGAACCAGCGCTGCGCCTCAGCCTCGCTCGCCGCGGTGCGCAACTCGACCGCGCCGTGGGCCGAAAAGCGCCGGAAGGCGCGGCGCAATTGCTGGCGGGCGTTGGCGCTGAGCACCGGGTCGAGATCGCCGTCGCCTGCTGCCAGACGGCCAAGCTCGACGCTGTAGGATGGCACCGCGGTCTCGCCCAGCGAGAGACCAAGCGCGGCGAGCGCCGCCGCGGAAAGGGGGCGCCGCACCCCGTTCAAAAAGAGCTCGTCCGCCTCGCCGCCATAGCCGGCGAACCACGCGGCGAGCGCGTCGAGCGCCGGCATCTCCCTGTCCGCGGCGGTCAGCAGGCGGTTGTGCTCGATCGTCATCACGTCATATTGCGGGTCGCCGGTTTCGTTCAGGTAAAGAGAGCGCGCCCGGATCACGCCATGGCGGCGCGTCGTGGCGCTGCCGAGCAACCCCAGCGCCACCGTCTCGCCCCCTTCCCGCCCCCGCAGCAGCATCGGCCGCCGGTCGGCCGGGATCGTGTCGAGCAAGGTCCCGACCCACGCCCACGTGATAAAGAACGACGCCTCCGCCGCGGTCGCGAGCGCCCGCCACTCGCGCTCGATCTCCCCCACCGGCGGCAGCTTCTCGCGAACGAATGTGATGTCACCGGCCATCCGGTCGTCGCCCTTGTATGGCGGGTTAACCCGCGATCAGCCGCCGCGCCGTAAGCTCGACCCCGGCACGAGCATGGTATATGGCTCGCGAGCAGCAACGAGACGCGATCCGGCGATGCGAATCCTGCACATCCTCGATCATTCGCTGCCGTTGCAGAGCGGCTACGTCTATCGCACCCTCGGTATCTTAAATCAGCAGCGGGCGCTCGGCTGGGACCCGGTCGTGCTGACATCAGGAAAGCACTATGCGCCGGGACCCGCGCGCGAGCGGATCGGCGACTGGGAATTTCTGCGCACGCCGATGCCGTCGGGACCGGGCGCCCGGCTGCCCTGGCTCCGCGACCTGAAGATTGTCGGCGACCTCGGCCGGCGTATCGACGAGATCGTCAACGAGGTGCGGCCCGACATCCTGCACGCCCACTCGCCGGTTCTGAACGCGTTGCCGGCGATCCGCGCCGGACGCCGCCACCAAATCCCAGTCGTCTACGAGGTCCGCGCCTTCTGGGAAGACGGGGCGGCGAGCCACGGGACCCATGTCGAGGGCGGGCCGCGTTACCGGGCGACACGGCTGGTCGAAACCCGAGCGCTGCGCCGCGCCGACGCAGTCACGACGATTTGCGAGGGTTTGCGGCGTGAAATCGTCGCCCGCGGCATTGCCGAGGAAAAGGTCACCGTCATTCCGAACGCGGTCGACTGCGACGCTTTCCGCGGAGCGGGGCGCCGCCGACCCGGCGCTCGCCGCGCGGCTTGGGCTCGCCGGCGGCATCGTCCTCGCCTTTCTCGGCTCGTTCTATTCGTATGAGGGGCTCGACCTGTTGTTGCGGGCATTGCCGCTGATGCGCCGCGAAGAACCCGACATCGCCGTGCTGCTTGGTCGGCGGCGGCCCGGAAGAAGAGCGGCTCCAGGCGCTGGCGCACGATCTCGGGCTCGGCCCGGCTGTCGTCTTCGCCGGCCGGGTCCCGCACCACGAGATCGGGCGTTACTACGATCTCGCCGACCTGCTGGTCTTTCCGCGCGTGTCGCGGCGGCTGACCGAATTGGTGACGCCGCTGAAGCCGCTCGAGGCGATGGCGCAGGAGCGGGTCGTCGCCGCCTCCGATGTGGGCGGGCATCGCGAGCTGATCCGCGACCGCGAGACCGGCTACCTGTTTCCGCCGGACGATCCCGGCCGGCTCGCCGAAGGGGTGCTCGCGGCCCTGCGCGACCGTGCGTCCTGGCCGCGGATTCGGGCCAACGCCGTCCGCTATATCGACGCCGAGCGCTCGTGGCGGCACAGCGTCGAACGCTATCGCGAGGTCTACGCCCGGGTGCTGCGGCAATGAGCGGCTACGGGCGTCGGGCCGGCTTGCGCATGCTCCTCGCAGATTTCGCGAAACAGCGCGATCTGGCCGTCGGTCGTGGCCTGCCAGTCGAATTGCTCGGCATAGGCACGGGTCGCGGCGCGCGTCGGCGGCCCCGCCAGCAGGTCGCTGATTGCGGCGGCGAGGCGCTGCGCGGTCACTGCCGCGACGACCAGGCCGGCCGCCGGGGTGGCGACGATGTCGGCAATGCCGGCAATCTCCGACACCACGACCGGGGTGCCGCAGGCCATGCTTTCGAGCAGCACATTGGGCCAGCCCTCATGCGTCGAGACCAGCAGCAGCAGATCGGCCGCCTGATAAATCTGCGCGAGCCGCTCCTGCGGCAGCCGGCCGAGCAGCCGAACGCGATCGGGAATTCCGCGTTGCCTCGCCAATGCCTCGATCGCGCCGCGCTGGGGCCCGTCGCCGACGATGACCAGATCGGTTTCCGGCAGCAATGCCAGCGCTTCGACCATCAGCTTGTGCCGCTTCAGCGCGACGAGATTGCCCACGGCGAGCAAGGTCGGTCGGGTGAGACCGAGCCCCCGCCGCGCCGCCGCCCGGTCACCGGGCCGGAACTGCGCCAGATCGACCCCGTTTCGCAACACCCTGACCCGATCGGGCCGGGCGCCGAGCGCCGCCAGCCGGTCGCGCAGGCCGCTCGACACCGCGACCAGGCCCTCAGCTTTCGCCGCCGCCCAGCGGATCCAGCGGCGCGGCACCCGAAAATCGGCGATCAGGTTGAGGTCGCTGCCGCGCGCGGTGACGACGACCGGCCGGCCGAGGGCGCGGCCAAGCAACACCGCCGCCACCCCGTCCGGGTAGAAATAATGCGCGTCGATCAGCGCGAAATCGCGGCCCATCGCGATCTGCCGGCGCAGCACCGGCAGCAGAGCGGCAAACACCGCGATGGGCGCCGTGCTCATGCCGATTTTTGGCAGCAGCGGATAGCGCGGGTGCTCGACCTCAATCCCATGCCGCGTCTCACGGCGAGGCACCTGCGCCATTACCCCGTATTCGCCAAAGCGCGCCGAGGCGATCGGAAACCACGGACAGGGCGCGACGACCCGCGCCGCGACGGCGCCGCTCTCGACGAGCTTGCGCAGCCGGGTTTCGACAAATATTCCGTGCTGCGGCCGGGAGGCGCTCGGATACAACGTCGTGAACGTCAGGATTTGCACAAGGGAACCGATCCGAGAACGCGGCGTAACCGGGCCGTCCCCAGCCGCGACGCCTGATGGCAACTTACCGCAATCCCGATTTCACGCGACTGCCGAGCACGCTCGCCGGCATTTTCGACGCCGCCGGGCGCGGCAGCTTTTTCTCGCTGCCCGCCTGGTACGATCTGATGGCGCGTCACTGCACGACGCCGTCGAGCGAAATCCGCATCTATGCCGACGAGCAGCCGGGCTCTGCCGCCGCCCTCGTGCTGCACACCGCCGTGGACACCGCCGGGCGCCGTCTCGTCAGCCTTGCCAACGCCTACAGCGTCGAGCATGGCGTTCTCCATCCGCCGGACAGCGATGTCGCGGCTGGGCTCGCCGCCATCGTCGACGACATCCTTGGCGAGACCCCGCGCTGGGACGGCATTGCGCTCTCCGAGCTCGACCCGCGCGACCCCGCTTACGGCGCAGCCGCAACCGTGCTGCGCCGCGCCGGCCTGCTTGTCGAATGCGGGCTTTCGTCGGGCAATTGGTACGAAGACACGACCGGCATGAGCTTTTCCGATTATGTCGCCGGCCGCCCCTCGGAATTGCGCAACACATGGCGGCGCAAACGCCGGCGCGCCGCCGCCGCCGGGCTGAAAACCGCCTTTTTCGGCGGCTCCAGCGGGATCGAACACGCCATCGCCGATTACCAGGCAATCTATGCCCGCAGCTGGAAGCCGGTCGAGGCTCATCCCCAGTTCATTCCCGCGCTGATCCGGCTTGCCGGTGCGGCCGGGGCGCTGCGCCTCGGCATATCGAGCCTCGACGGCGTCCCCGCCGCGGCGCAGTTCTGGATTCTGTGGAACGGCCGCGCCGTCATCTACAAGCTCGCCCATGATAAGCGGTTCGACGAGCTCTCGCTTGGCACCCTGCTGACGATGGAGATCGCCGAATGGGTTCTCGGCGACGACCGGCCATATGAGATCAATTTTGGCCGCGGCGACGACCCCTACAAGAAACTTTGGCTGCGGCAGCGGCGGGAGCGCTGGGGCATCGCCGCCGCCAACCCGCGCACCGGCCGCGGGCTGCGGATTGGACTGAAGCGCGAGGCGGCGAAGCTTTATCACCGGCTGCGCGGCGAAGCGCTGACGCCCTCGGTTTGAGCTTCTCCGCCGGGCATTTGCCGCACCATGCTGCAATGGATTTCGTATTCGACGCTGGTCCCCCCGAACCTGTTCGTCCTGCTGACGCTGATCGGGGTGGCGCTCGCCTGGCGATGGCGGCGCGCCGGCCTCGTGCTGGCGACCGTCTCGGTCCTCTGCCTCTATCTGACGGCGACGCCGGTGGTGAGCTTTCTGCTGATCCGCTCCGCCGACAAGCTCGCCGGCGTCGTCCCGAGCTTGCCGCTGCCGGCGCCGCCGGGCGCGATAATCGTGCTCTCGGCCGAATACCGCCACAGCGACGAGCCCGGCGGCCGCGACGTCGTCGGCCCGGTCACATTGGACCGGCTCGCCGCGGCGGCACGCCAGCAGCGCCGCACCGGGCTGCCGATCCTGGTCAGCGGCGGCTGGCTCAAAGGTGCGGACGATTCGCTGGCCGGGATGATGGCCGAGTCGCTCGGCAGCGACTTCGGCGTGCCGGTGCGATGGCGCGAGGAACGCTCGCGCACGACCTACGAGAATGCGCTCTATTCGGCCGAGATCCTACGCCGTGCCGGCATATCCTCGGCGCTGGTTGTGACCAATCCCTGGCATATGGCGCGGGCATTGTGGTCGTTTTACGCGGTCGGCTACCCGGTCGCCGCCGCGCCGCTTTCCGAAGGCCGGGCGCTGCCGCTGTCGCCGGCGATCGTGTTTCCGGACATCCCGGCATTGCTCGGCAGCTACTACGCATTGCACGAGCTGATCGGCCTCGCCTGGTATGTCGTGCGCTACGGCAAAGGGTAGGGTCGGATGATCCCCGCCCTTTCCCGCTCCTTTCCGGAACAGGGCGCCTGGAGCGGCGCCGGCTTGACACCCGCTGCGGCGCGCGCATGCTTCGGCATGTCGCCATTCTCCCAAAGGGGCCCGACATGATCACAGCGGATCTCGCCGGCAAGACGGTGCTGGTGACCGGAGCCGCCTCTGGGATCGGTCTCGCGGCGGCCGAGATGTTCGCGCGCTGCGGTGCTGCGGTCGCTCTCAATCATCTGCCCGACGACCCGCGCGGGCCGGCGGCGGTCGAGCGCCTGCGCGCGGAGGGCCGGCATGTCGTCGCGGCACCCGGCAACGTGGCGCGCCCGAGCGAGGCCGAGGGAATGGTCGAGCGCGCGGTCGCCGCACTCGGCCGGCTCGATTTTCTCGTCAACAACGCCGGCACCCCGGCGACGCCGACGCCGATCCCGTTTGCGGACCTCGACGCGCTGACCGAGGATTTCTGGTCGACGATCCTGACCACCAACCTGATCGGCCCGTTCCGCTGCGCCCATGCCGCGGTGCCTGCCTTGCGCGCAGCGCGCGGCGCGATCTGCAACACCGCCTCGATCGCCGGCGTGATGGGGTCGGGCAGCAGCATTCCCTATGCCACGAGCAAGGCCGGGCTGATCAACCTGACGCGGAGTCTCGCCCGCACCCTGGCGCCGGAAATCCGGGTCAATGCGGTGGCGCCGGGTTTTGTCGACAGCCCGTGGAACAAGGATTGGCCGGCCGACCGCAAGGAAACCTCGATCGAGCGCACGCCCTTGAAGCGCGCGTGCCGTCCCGAGGACATTGCCGAGACGATCTTTTTTCTGTGCGCCGGCGCGGCGATGGTCACCGGGCAGACGGTTATCGTCGACGGCGGGCTGACCCTGTGAAACAGCGCCGCAGCGCAATCGGAGGAAACGGCAATTGAGCGAAGCAAGGACGATCAATGGCGCCCAGTGGCTGGCGCGGGCCCTCGCCGGCACCGGCATGACCCATGTCTTTTTTGTCGAATTGGTCCTGCGCCGCACCTTGCTGGAGTTCGACGACCTCGGCGTCACCCGCGTCCTCGCCCATTCGGAAAAGGCCGCCGCCTACATGGCCGACGGCTATGCCCGCATCACCGGCAAGCCGGGGGTGTGCATGGCGCAGTCGGTAGGTGCGGCCAATCTTGCTTCGGGTCTGCAGGATGCCTGGCTCGGGCGCAGCCCGGTCATAGCGCTGACCGGCCGCAAGGAGCCGTCGTTTCAGCACCGCAACAGCTACCAGGAAATTCCGCACGCGCCGCTGTTTGCCGCGGTCACCAAGTTTTCGGCGCCGGTCGACGCGACCGCCGAATTGCCGCGGCTGCTCCGTCACGCTTGGCGCGCCGCGTTGGCCGACACGCCGCGCCCGACCCATCTCGATTTCTGCGGGCTGCAGGGCGACGTGATCGAACTCGGCCAAACCGACGAGTCGACCGTTATCGATCCCGAGACGCGCCGTATCCCGGCGCACCGGCCGGTCGGCGCCGCCGATGACATCGAGCGCGCGGCGGTGGCGCTGAAGGCGGCGTCGCGAATTGTCATCATTGCCGGCGAGGGTGCCTCGGCGTCGCAGGCGGGGCCCGAACTGCTCGCTTTGGCCGAGGCGCTGGCGGCCCCGGTTGCGACCTCGCTCGGCGCCCGCGGCATCGTCCCGACGCGGCACCCGCTGCATGTCGGCGTCCCTGGCGGCTATTCGGCGCCGCCCACCAACCGCATCGTCCACTCCGCCGACCTCGTCCTCTATGTCGGATGCGACACCGGCGACCAGGTCACGTTGAACTGGGCGATCCCGCCGCTCGCGACGAGGATCGTGCAGATCGACGCCGACCCGCTCGAAATCGGGCGCAGCTACCCCAACACGATCGGTGTCGTCGGCGACCCGAAGGCGACGCTTGCCCGGCTCGTCGAGGCGGTCGGGCGGCCGGCGCGCGACCGCGGTTTTGCCGAGGAGGCGGCGCGGATCGTCGCCGACTGGCGCGCCGCGATGGCGCCGCTCGTCGCGGATGACCGGGCGCCGATCCGGGTCGAGCGGCTGTGCGCCGAGGTGACCAGGGCATTGCCCGCCGACGGCATCCTCGTCGCCGACACCGGCTATTCCGGCATCTGGACCGGCACGATGGTCGACTTCAACGGGGCCGGGCAGACCTATCTGCGGGCGGCCGGGTCGCTCGGCTGGTCGTTTCCGGCCTCGCTTGGCGCGCAATGCGCCGCACCCCACCGCAAGGTCGTGTGCTTTACCGGCGATGGCGGGTTCTACTACCATCTGGCCGAGCTCGAATTGGCGCGCCGCTGCGGCATCCCGGTCACCGTCGTCGTCAACAACAATTCCGGATTTGGCCAGAACCTGACCGGGGTGCGCCGCATCGCCGGCAACAGGCCCGGCCGCGGCGAAGCGCTGGTCCGCTTTGGCCCGACCGACTTCACCGCCGTCGCGAAGAGCTTTGGCGTGCGCGGCATCCGCGTCGAGGAGGCATCGGCGCTCGCCCCGGCGTTAAGCGCGGCGCTCAGTGCCGACGAGCCGGTCGTCGTCGATGTCGTGACCGATCTCGAGCCGCGCGCCCCGGAGCCGTGGTCGCCGCCGCCGTCCCGGTCCTGACCGCCCCGCGGGCGCCTACCGCCGCGCCGTTCTGCCGTTGCCTGGCTCAGCCCGACGGGTCAGCCGCCGAGCCCGAGCGAGCGGATTTTGTCGAACACCGGGTCGATCTGGGCGCGATAGGCAGGACAGGTCGAACGCGACAGCCAGAGCTGCTCGAAGTCGTTGGCGCGCGAACCCGGATATTGATCGCTGAATGCGGCCGCCGCGCGTGCCGCTTCGGCCTTGCGACCGACAAGCGACAGTCCCGCCATCAGAAACAATTGCGCGCCGCCATAGCTCGGGTTGCGCTCCAGCGACTTTTGCAGCAGCGGGATGGCGCTCTCGGTGCGTCCGAGCAGCATTTCCGCAAATCCGCTGAAAAATAAAAATATGCTGTGGCGCCGATCGCTCTGGTCAAAGCGCATCGCGCGCTCGACCGCCGGCACGGTGTCCTCGGCATGGCCGAGAAACGCGGCGTTGTATCCGGAAAAAGCGTGAGCGCTGGCCAGATGCGAGTCCATCTCCAGAGACTGGTCAAAGGCCGTGGCCGCCTCCTCCAGCTGCCCGCCTGCCGAATAGAGCATCCCCTGGATGCACTTGGCGACGGCGTTGCGCGGCGCCAGATCGAGAGCGGCGGCGATGGCTTCCTGGCCGAGATCGAGCGCTACCGTCGCGGCGCTCGAATCCGCCCACCACGGCGCGCTGACCAGATGCTGGCAGGTCTTGGCCAGTCCGGTAAGCGCCTCGACATTGCGCGGATCGAGCGCCAGCGCCGCGAGAAACCAGCGCTGCGCCTCGGCGGTCAGCTCGGGGCGGATCTTGCCCTTGAGCGCGCCCGCCGCCTGCGCCAGGCACTCGCCAAGCCCGAGCTCGACCCCGGCCTTTACAAAGGTGCGGCGGCTGGCTTCGCGCAGCAGCAGCGCATGGACCTCACGCGAGACCTGCCGGGTGATCCGGGTCTGGCCCGGGCCGGCTCCGTCGAGGTCGAATTCGTAGCGGCCGGCCCAGCGGTACTCCGCGGTCGCCGCATCGGTGATCTGCACATTGACCCGGAAGGTTTGCGGACCGCTGCGCTGCGCGCTGCCGGTGACGACGTATTCGATTTCGGTACCGTCGATCCGGGGCAGAATGTCCGCCACCCGGCGCTCGTCGGCGATGCGCGCCAATGACAGGCCGGGGCCGTGGCGCAACAGATCGGTCACAAGGTCCTCGGTGAACGCCTCCACCAAGTATTGCTGCTCGGAGTTGCCGGTAAGATTGCGCAGCGGCGCTACCGCGACGGCGATGCTCGGCAGCAGGCACGGCCAGCGCAGCCGCGACACTTCGTGAAGCGACGCCGTCGCGCCAATGGCGCCGCGCTTGAAGGCGGGCGTGTCGGCGATGACCGTACGCGCCTCGCCTGGCCGCTCCGCCGGCCTGCCGGCGGACGGCTCGACGAGGCCCCCCGGCTGGGCGATCTCATTGGCCAGCGCCTGGGTTTCCGCGTCGGGTGCCACGCCGAGCTCGCGCTTCAGAATTTCGGCGCAGGTGCGATATTGCCGCAATGCTTCCGGACGGCGGCCGGCGCGCGCATAGGCGCGGATCAGCGCCCGCTGGCCTATCTCCGAGAGCGGATCGAGCAACGCCAGGCGTTTGGCGGATTTTATTGCCGCCTCGTGCTCCGCCGCCTCGTCCTGCAATGCGGACAGCCGCTGCAGCACGCCGCAGATGAGATCGAGGGTACGGTCGCGCTCGCTCGCGAGCCATTCCTGAAACGGTTCCGAATCAATGACGAAATCGGCGAGGAATTCGCCGCGATAGAGGTCCGCCGCGGTCGCCAGCTCAACCCGGTCCTTTGAACGCGACAGCTGCTCGAAGCGCTCGATGTCGGTATCGATGTCCTGCAGCCGGCAATTGGCGAATTCGGCACCCAGGTATCGCCCGGCGCTCTGCCCCAATGCCTTGCGCAGCTCCAACAGGCAGTTGCGCAGGCTGTGGCGCGCCTGATCCGACCCCTGATACGGCCACAGCAGGTCGGACAGCCGCTCGCGGCTGACCGGCCGGCCGCCCTGGGTCGCCAGGTAAGCCACCAAAGCCCGCGCCTTTCTCGGCAGCTTGCCGATCCGACGCTGGTCGTTCTCGATGATGAGAGGTCCGATAAGACCGATCAGCAGTCCCATAATTTTCTTCCCGTTGCCTGGCCGAGGGTAAAGAGCCGATCGATACGATTGTGGAGCGGCGGCGAACCGCCATCAACTGAATACTGAATGCCGCTCGCCGTCGGCGCCAGTGCCGCCGATTCCGTCGGGGCAATGTTCGATCCGCATCCGATAGACGTCGATTCTGACCTCGAGAGCCCGGCACAAAGCATGCAGCCCTCGTGCCCGCAACGCCGGCAACAGATGCTCATACATGATCGCGCGATGGCCGCTCGGGGTCGGAACCGCCTCGTCCCAGAGCTCGATCGGGGTCAGGCTGGGACCAAGCGCCGCGGTCTCCTCAACTCCCACCGCCAACAGCTCGAGCCGGGTGCGCAGGCATTTCTCGCAGCGTCCGCAATTGGCCTCAACTCCGGGGCTTTCCGGGCACACCCGCAGCGCTGCGAGACCGATCGGCCAACCCGCCAGTTCGCGTACTTTCTCAAGCCGGGTAAAGCGCGTGCCGTCGTGGATGATCTGCAGACGCTGGCTTGAAAAGAGATGATCGACGGCAGGATGCGAACCCATCGGCACCGGGTTGGATACGTGGTGCGAGGCGCCGATAAACAAAAATGCCGACCCGGCGAGGGCCGCGTGACCGACGGAAGCCAACGCGGCGCCATTGTGGCGGTAGGTCCAGAAATCCGGTTTTGACGGCAGATGACGCAGATTGGTGCGGCACGGGATCACCTCGATCCCGGTCTCGGCGGCAACCGGCGCCAGCCGGCGCAAGGCCGCGCGGTAACGCTCGTTCTCCGGGTTGCGGGCGCGTTTGCCGATATCGAAGCCCTGGATGAACAGCGCCTGACGGATATAGGCGGGATCGTCGGGACCATAAAGCTGACGGTTGCGCATCAGCATATGGAGCCCGTCGACGCCACCCGACAGAAAAGCGGCGGCGCGGCGCGGCGGGTTGGCCGGTGCGCAGCGACCGCTGCCGCGGCTTTCGATTGCCGGCGCCGCGGTCGGCATCCCTCCCCAATTGGACCACCAGCCATGCGCGGTCCGCAAACCCTCGACCAGCAGCGGGCACGGATGACCGTCGATCCGCACCCTGGCTTCGCCATGCAGCGCCGCCAGCGGAAAACATGCCGCGAGAAACGCGTCGGCGCCGAACTCGTTGCCCGCAGTCAGCGCGTCGAGCGGCGCGCCCGCCGACAGCCCGCCGTCGCTTGTCGGGGGGTAAATCTCAAAGGTGATCGGCTGGGTCGGAAAATCGCAATCTTCCCAGACGACTGCGGCCGACAAACGCTGCACGCCGTCGGCGGCGGTGGAGGACAGGTTGCGGATAAGCATTCGTTTGTCACCCCATCTGGTCGGTCCGGGCTTTGGGCCGCCGCCGTCTTTTGAGCAACGCTATCGCGACCTGCGTCAAAGAAATGTCCCACGCAGCGTCAACGGAAATCATTTACGAGAAATATTAACGATAGATTTCCACCAATCGAACATCCAGCCCGCCGAGTGTCGAGCTCCAGCGGCGTGGTGTCGGGCCCGGCCGCACGTCTTCGATTTGTTCGGCGACGACGGCGCCTATCGCAATACGCGTTTTCCCCGGTTGAGTTAAATTTTCGTCAAATGCATTTTGGGCGACAAGTTGACTGATTTTCCGACAACTCGCTGACCGCGTGCAGCAAATGTGCAGCTTCCAAAGCGCCTAAGCAAACAGCGGACGCTCGTCAATGGGCGGCGGCGAATTGATCGGAAGAACGATGTCGAAACCGAGATGCCGGAGCATCGACCATAAGAAAAGCGGTACCCCGGCCGTACCGGTTCAGTCGGCGGCCAACGTGATGCGGCGCAATACGTGGCCAACGGCGTTCATCAGGGTTACCAGCCATCCAAATACTTTGTTCAACCGCAGGATTGTCATCGGTTCGCTGCGGTTTTACCAGCTCGGCCTGTCTCCATGTTTCAGACCCGGAGCCGCCGCTCGCCGCCGACCGCCGACCGGCGGTCGGCTGCGGTGACGGACGCACGTAGCGAGGGAGGGGCAGATGCAGAGCCTCGGCGACTGTTTTGCCGCAGTCAAGGACCCGCGCGGCCCTAACGCCAAGCGCTACGATCTGCCGGAAATCTTGATGATTGCACTGTGCGCGGTCCTCTCCGGCGGCCAAACCGCGGTCGACATGGCGGTCTTTGCCGAAGCCAAGCAGGATTTCCTCGGCAGCTTCCTGCAGTTGAAAAACGGGGTGCCGAGCCACGACACGTTCAGCCGCGTCTTCCGACAACTCGATCCCGATCAGTTCCGCGCCTGCTTCCAGCGGTTCATGGCGCGCTTCAGCGAAGCCGGCACTGGGGTCATCGCCATCGACGGCAAGGTGCTGCGCCGGCCGGTCGATCCCGCCCATCCCGGTTCGGCGTTGCACATGGTGAGCGCGTGGTGCTGCGACACCAGTCTGGTGCTCGCCCAAATCGCCACGACGGCCAAGACTAAAGAGAGCACCGCGGTGATCAAACTATTGGAAATGTTGACACTGAACGGGACGATCGTGACGACCGACGCGCTCAACTGCCAACGGGACATCGGACGGCGAATCATCGACCAAGGCGGCGACTACGTTCTCGCCCTAAAGGGTAATCACCAGGCGCTGCACGCCGACGTGATCCGCCTCTTTGCCCACCCGAAGCACGACCGCGCGGTCAGCCATATGACCCGCGACAACGACCACGGGCGGGTCGAGACCCGGCGCAGCCTCGTCTCGACCGACATCGGCAAGCTGCAGGCGCGCTATCAATGGCCGGGCTTGGCCGCGCTCGGCCGGGTGGTCCGCAACCGCCAGACAACCCTCCACGGGACGTCGAGAACGACCGCCGAGACCGCTTACTACCTGCTCAGCGCGCCGCTGTCAGCGGAGCGGCTGGGGCAGGTCGCCCGCTCGCATTGGGGCGTCGAGAACCGCCTGCACTGGGTCCTGAACGTCGTCATGAACGAAGACCAAGTCAGGAGTTGTCGCGACAACAGCCCCTATAATCTTGCGATTCTGCGCCACATGGCGCTCAACCTGATGCACAAGGACCGCTCCAAGGTTTCGCTGCGCGGCAAATTCAATCTCGCCGCGTGGCGCGACGACTTCCTGGTAAAGCTGCTGGCTCAAGCCTAAACGAACTTCCCGGATTATGCGGATATTTGGACGAAACTGCGATCCGGGGGTAAACTGATCAGCAACTTCGAGTCGCTAAAGTAGGCCCCTGGCTCGGCATCCGTCGCGCTGAATCTCGGGGGAGCTGGATTGCCGTTCGACAACGCGCGATCACTCGACTTTTCAACAACCGATGGCCCGGATTTCGCCGAAATCGAGCCCGCCGTCGCCGATTTTGCTTTGCCGCATCCCTATCTCCTCTTCCAAACGGCGGCCCTGCCCGCGATCCGCCGGCGCGCCGAGGCCAATCCCAAGCTGCGGGCGCGTCTGGCAAAATCACTGGCTGAGATTTCCCCACGGCCGGAGATTTCCTCGCGGCCGGAGATTTCCTCGCGGCCGGAGATTTCCCCGCGGCCGGAGATTTCCCCACGGCCGGAGATTTTCCAGGCATCCGCGGCGCCGGAGCCGCGCGCGGCGATCAAGCGCCGCGCCCGCCGGCTGATCAACACCGCCTTTCTCGCCCTGACGGCCGAGCGCGATTTGGCCGAGCCGGCGCTTGCCGCGACCCGCAGCGCGCTCGCGGAATTTGCCGAGGCGGCAAGCTGGAAGGAACGGCCGGTTATCCGCTCGTTTCTCGATTGCGCCGAAATCGCCGTCGCCGTCGCCCTCGCCTATGACTGGCTTTACGACGAGCTGACCGGCCGCGAGCGGCGCGCGGTCGAGCGCGCGATTCGGCGCAACGTGCTGGACCCCGCGCTTGCCGCGTACGAGGACCCGTCGCTGCTGTGGCCAAAGCTGCGCGACAACTGCGCCCTGGTGTCGCATGCCGGCATTCTCATTGCCGCGCTGTCGGTAATGCCGCGCTACCGGGCGCTGTCCGCGGAACTGGTGCGCCGCAGTGTGAGCTCCGCCTGGAACGTTTTTTCCGCAATGGCGCCGGACGGCGCCTGGCGCGAAGGGCTCAGCTATTGGTCGCTCGCAATGCGCTACGCCGGTCTGATGACTGCCGCCTTGGAAAGCGCGCTGGGCGGCAGCTTTGGTCTTGCCGAGCGACCGGGGTTCGCCCAAACTGGCGACTTCGCCCTGCATGCTGCCGGCCCGTTCGGCGCCGCCTTCAATTTCGGAGATTCGGAGCAGCGTTATGACGTGTCGCCGCTCGCCTGGTTTGCGCACCGCTATGGCCGGCCGATCGACGGTTGGCTGATGCGCGGCGGCGAGGGATTGTCCTTTTTGTTTTCCACGATCTGGCCGCATCGCGAGCAGGCGTCGCCCGCCGCTCTCGACCTGCCGACCGGCAAGGTGTTTCACAGCAGCGACCTCGCCTGCTTTCGCAACACCTGGCTACCGGACCCCGAGGCTCGCCCGGTCTACTTGGCGATCAAGGGCGGGAACGTCGCCACCCGGCTCGGGACCGGCGCACCGCGGCCCGAGGACATCACCCTGCACGCCCAGGCTGATGCCGGCACCTTTGTCGTCGATGGCGCACGGCATCGCTGGCTCGTCGACATCGGCTCGGACAATTACGATCTGCCGGGGTATTTTGAGCACGGCGCCGATGGGCGCTCCGGGCGCCGCTGGCGCTATTACCGCTCGCAATCGGCCGGTCACAATACCCTATCAATCGGCGGCCGCGACCAGATCCCTAATGCCCCGGCGGCAATCGTCGACAGCTGCGTCGAGGGCGACAGCAAATGGGCGGTGCTGGATTTGTCGGCGGCCTATGGGCAGCCTTACGGCACGATCCGGCGCGGTGCTGCGCTGCTGGGCCGGCAGATGGTCGTCCAGGACGAAATCGATCCCGCGCTCGGCAGCGAAATCGTCTGGACCGTCCATACCGCTGCCGAGCCGTTGTATTTGAACGGCTCGGTCGCCCATTTTGGCCATGGTGAAGACAATTTTGTCGTCCAAATCCTGGAGCCGGCGGGCGCCAGCTTCGAACTGTCGCAGCCGCCGCCGCCGCTCTCGTTTGCGCCGGTCGACCTGCAGCGGCTGCACGGTCGCGCATTAGGCGAGACGGCCCTGGTTTCGGAGCTGCCGCGCTGCGCGGATGATGACGGGCGCCGCGCCATGGGGGCGCCGATCCGCCGCCTGCAAATCGTCCTGCCCCCCGGCACGCCGCGGGTGACTGTGTTGCTGCTGCCGGATTGCGACACCGCCGACAGCGCGCTGCCGGTGGCGCCGCTCGACCATTGGCTCGCGCGGCGGCCGGTGCGGCTGTCTGTGGTTCCGCGCCAGCGGCGCCGTCTGCGTGGGTCTCGCGCCGGCGAGCACCGGGTGGCGACAAGACCGGTCAAACCCAAGATGCGTCGGCGGCGAGCCCTGCCACAGTCCCGGCTCGACCATGCATGAGCTTCCCGACGACCGCCCGCTCGCCGGCGACGGCTTTACCGTAATCCGCCGCCGGATCGTGCTGTTGAGCCTGACCGCGTCGTCCGCGCTCGGTCTGGTCGCCTCGACGATCTATGTCCCGTCGGTCCCGGCGATCGCACGCGGCCTGCACACCTCGGTTGCCCACGTGCAGCTGACCTTTGTCGGCTACCTGCTCGCGTTCGCGATCAGCATGCTGGTGCTGGGGCCGCTGTCGGATCGTTTTGGGCGCCGGCGGACAGTGCTGTGCGGCCTCGCGCTCAGCGCGGTTGCCAGCATCATCTGCGCCCTCAGCCCGACGATCGAAATCCTGATCGCGGCCCGTGTCCTGCAAGGCATTGGCGCCTGCGCCGGACTGGTCGTCGGCCGCGCCTTGACCCGCGAGATCTGGGGGCCGGCGGCGGCGGCCCAGGTCATCGCCGGGCGGGCGATCGCGGCCACTCTGATGCAGGCCTGCGCGCCGGTCGTCGGGGGTTATCTGCAGGCGTGGATCGGCTGGCGGGCAAATTTCGCCGCCGTCGCAGCGCTCGCCTGCCTCGCGATGGTACTGATGGTTTGCTTTGTCCCCGCGCGCGGCCCGGCTTTGCACCCGTCCGCCGGCATCCGCGGAATTGCCGCGAGCTACCGCGCGCTGATCGCTACCCGCCGTTTTATCGCTTACGCGTTTGCCGCCGCCGGCGCTCATGCCGGGTTCCACATCTTCGCCGCCGGCGCCCCGGCGGTGCTGATCGGTAAGTTCGGCGTTACGCCCGAGCTCTATGGCTATTACGCGGCGCTGCCGCCACTTGGTTTTCTGGTCGGCAGCTTTTTCTCGAGCCGCCTGACGGTGCGACGCGGCGTCAACGGCATGATCCGGATCGGCTCGGCAGTGCTGATCCCCGCCGGTCTCGTCATGCTGGCGCTCGCGATGTTTCACGTCCCGAGCCCCTTTGCCGTGGTCGGCCCGATGATCTTTGTCTGCTGCGGCAGCGGCCTGATCACCCCCAACGCCACCGCCGGCAGTCTCGGGGTCAATCCGCAGATTGTCGGCGCCGCATCCGGGCTCGGCAGCTTTATCCAGATGAGCGGGGCGGCGGCGGCGACCGCGGCGTTGTCGCTGGGCCCGAGCGGCAGTCCGCTTGCACTTGCCGCCGTCATCGCTTTTGCCGGGCTGTTCTGCGTGACCTCGTTTGGCTCGTTGATGCAGGCGGATGAGGCGCCGGGCGAGGCGCGCGCCCGTGCGCCGGTCTGACCCGAGCCTGCCTCACTCGCCGCCGGACGCTGCCTTATGGCCGAAACTGCGCCGTCACCGGCCGGCCCGGCCGCCGTTCTCCCGGCCCCGCGCGGCTGGAGCCCGCAAACCGTCCTCGCCGTCCATTACCCGGCGATCGCCAAATCGTGCCGCGCCGCCCTCCCCGAGATCCGCGCGCTCGAAGCGGAGCTCGACCGCGACGAAGCCGCTGGCCGCGACACCGTCCGGTTGCGCCAAGCGATCGGCGAGCTCTTGTGGCGGCTGCAATATACCGGCGACGCAGCAGCCGCGGCCGACGCGCTCGGCCGGGTCCGCGCTCTCGCTGCCGCGCCGGCCTCTGCGCACCAGCCCACCCGTGATGCCGACGGCAGCCTGGGCGTCGGAACCGAAATCTGGTTTCTAAAGGTCGACGCGTCCGTCGATGCAATGCTGGCCGACGATTTCGACCCCGGCGGAACCGCGCCGCGCTTTCTCGACCAGGTCAACGACCCCGTGCGATTGCGGACTTATCTCGACAGCCTCTTGGTGTCGCGCCTCGCTGAGGACGGGTTCGACCGGCGCAAGGAGCTGAACTTCGCGACCGCGAACCTGGTGCGGCTGATCTTGCGGGGGCGTCCGCGGGGCTATTCCTGGGACTCGCGGCTCGGCGGCGTCGTCCGGCGGTTTGTCGCCGATTGGCAGGATGCCGCGACCGGGTTCTTTGGCGCCGACTACGAGCTCGACGGGCAGCGCTGGCGCACCGCCGACCTCAGCATGACCTTTCACATGGCCCGCTATCTCGAAGGCGGCATCGGCCATTGGCCGCAGCTGGTCGACACCTTGCTGGGCCTGCGCGACGACCGCTATCCCAATGGCTGGCTCGACGCCGAGGGCATGACCAGCCACAACAATTACGATGTCGCGGTGCTGCTCGGTTTCGGCTGGCCGCACATGCGCCCCGACCAGCGCCGCCGCGCGCGCCACGAGCTCGACCGGCTGCTCGGCTGGTGTCTCGACACTGCAATCGCGCCCGACGGCAGGGTCGTGGCGCGCGCCGCCGGCGAGTCGCTGCCCGACAGCTATTATTTCGCCGCCGCCTTTCTCGACACGGTCGGCTTTTTCGATCCCGGCAAACGCTTTTGGACCGACCGCGAGTTTCCGCAGGCGCCGAGGCTGCGCGCCCGCCTCGAACACCGGGTTCTCGAGCTTCATCCCAATCATCCGATGATGCCGCTGGCGCTCGACCGGCTGCGCCGCTGACTGGTGGATTTGGGCGTGCCCGATCCATTAGGATAACTCCCGAACCCGCGACAGGAGGATATGCCGATGCCGACGACGCTCGCAGCCGAAGCCCGCCACGACGTCCGCGTCGAGGATGTCGAATACCAGCGCCAGGGCGGCCGGCCGCTATTGGCGCGGCTCTACCGGCCGAGCGGGGCCGGCCCGTTTCCGGCGGCGGTGCAGGTGCATGGCGGCGCCTGGGTCAACAAGGACCGCACCGACAACGACTTTATGGCCAGGGCCTTGGCCGAGAGCGGCATCCTCGTCGCCGCGATCGATTTCCGCATGCCGCCCGAGGCGCCCTACCCCGCCTCGCTCGCCGACATCAATCTCGCAACCCGCTGGCTCAAGGCGAACGCCGGCGAGTTCAGAAGCCGCGCCGACTGGGTCGGCAGCTTTGGCACGTCGAGCGGCGGGCATCAGGTGTTGCTGGCGGCGATGCGGCCCGACGACCAGCGCTACAGCGCGTTGTGGCTGGCCGACGCGCCGGCGATCGACGCCCGGCTCGCCTTTGTCATTTCCGGCTGGGGCGTGCTCGACCCGCTGCTGCGCTACGAGCTCGCCCAAAAGACCGGCAACGCCGAGCTCATGGAAAACCATCACAATTTCTGGGGCGACGCCGCGGCGATGGAAGAGGCCAACCCGCCGCGCATGCTCGCCCGCGGAGAAACGGTCGCGCTGCCGCCGGCGCTCGTCTTTGGCGGCGACAAGGACGAATGGGTTCCGGTCGAGCTGATGCGCAAATTTGTCGCCGACTACCAGAAGGCTGGCGGCACGGCCGAGCTGCAGCTCTATGAGGGCGCCAATCACGGCTTTATGACCGGCAAGCCCGACGCTCCCTACGCCGCCCGCGCGCTCGACCTGATGAAGGCCTTTATCCGCAAGCACACCACCGGCTGACCCGCTGCCCTGCCCTGCCCTGGGCCGGCCCTGCCGTTATCGGAATGGGCCGCGCCGCGCCGGTTGCGTCATACGCACGCGATCGGCCGCGACCGCAGGCCGGCGGCCCGTCCGCCTGCCGAACAGCTCCCGTTCGCCACCTTTCCTAGATCGTCAAATTCCCGTGTTAACGGGAGACAACCCGGAATTTTCGCCAAAAAACTCACCTGGATTTTGAAAACACCACGCATAATCAGCCAATTGCAGTCAAAGCAATTTTGCAGTTACCGGGTATTTCGCAGGCTCCAAACGGGAACTTTGTCCGCGAACCGGGAATTGTGGGAAATGTCTGTCACGCTGAAGGAGCGAGCCGGGCTCAGGTTAGCAAATCGGCCATCCGCAACCGCTTCTCGCGAAGACGCCTCTATTGACAATATGCCACCGGATTGTGTCATTTCTGTCGTCGTCGCTCCTTGGCCGACCCATTCCGAAATCCGGACGCTTGAGACGGATGCCGGCGGACGCACCCGTGGGGGTTTTCGGTTGACCGCGCGAGCGTATTAAACTACGTTAAGATTATTGAAAGTCGTGATAGGCCTGTCCGATACGACAGCGCCGTCGATCGCCCATCTGCGAGATAACCGACCGATCGAGCCCCTCGCCGCGGTCGAGCCGTCCGATCCGTCGCGGCTCCAACTACTACTGGTACCGGGGGAACGCCTCCCACTGTCAATAGCATGCGTACCAAACATGGTTGTTAAATGCGGCGTTCTACAAAGGAGGATTGAACAGGATGGCTATCGATCTCATTAGAGCGAAAACGTTGGCGGCCTTGCCCGACTTTGAGCGGCCGCGCGGATTCGGACTAGGGGCCATCCCTCTCAATCCGGATTCGCGGTTGTCGGATCTTCGATCGCTGCCGGGAGTGAGGGCTGCGTTTGCCAGCGGCATCCCAGCCGCCGCGAATCTACTCGATTTCGTAAAGGGAGTGTACAATCAAGGGACCGAAGATTCCTGCGTGGCATACTCGCTGGCGGCGTTGCAGTCTGTGTCGGAGCAAGAATCCTTCGGCCGATGGATTACATTCGATGCCGAGGAATGTTATGTGGCGTGCGGGGGCTTCGGGTCTAACGGAATATTGGCGGTCGATGCATTAAATTGGGAAGAGCGCGCGGGCTTTCGCGATACGGTGTCAACTCAAAGATACCCAATACAGACCTACGCGTTTGCCAGCCCAATAAACGATGCGGGAGTTGACATTGTAAAAGGCGCGATCGCTTCCAGACACCCCTGTGTTCTCGCCATGTTGCTGCCGAGCGACTTTAACGATCAATTTGGGAAAAATGGAGATTGCGTCAGTGACGTGGTAACTAATGGTTATCATCAAGTGTGTGTGGTGGGGTACACTCAAGATACAGCGATGATACTGAATTCATGGGGAGGCGGTTGGGGCACGAATGGAATTGGAAGCGTGAAATGGGAGTTTCTCCAGAAGCAGGAACAACAGAACTTTGTCTATGCTTATACGGTAAGCGAATTAGAACAGCCCGGACTGATGCCATTTTTTCTCGAAGAGATGCAGGGTGCTGGCGCTGCGGGATTGGCTCCCCGGCTTAAGTAGATGAATTTTAAAAAGTGGGTGCGGGGAGCGGGCGTAAAGGCGGGGTTCAAAGTTTAACGTTAGGATCCGATTTAGCCGCTTTGTGTGTCTGATCCGAAATGAGAGAACGATTGTAACAGCTTACCGTCGCCCCCCGCGAAATCGTCGCGAAAGCGGGGGTCGAGAGCCTGCCCCCCTGTTCGGGCCAGGGGCAAGCTCTGGCCCGAACAGGGGGGCAGCCTCTGGCCTGGAACAGGGGGCGAGCGGCTCAACTTTTGCCCCTGGGTTCCCGCTTTCGCGGGAATGACGGCCAACTGTCAAACCATACGGAATTCTTTTCGGGTCATCTTTGAGACCCCGGGTGGCAGATCGCCCGCGAAGCGCAGATCGCCCGCGAACCATAGATCCCGCTGGCAGGGTCATGTTTTGCATTCGTGCACCTTGGCGCCGCGCCACGGTGGGCGAGGCGGCCGAAACGTCTGCGACAGACGGAAAGCGGCATGGGACCGGCTGTCGGCTATCCCCTGGCGAATTTTCGGTCAGCCGCCGAGCGCCGCTGCCGGCTTGGCGCGGGATTTTCGCGCCGCTGCGACCAACCCGTCCTCAAGCTCGGTCAGCCGCAGCAGCAGCGGCACCACGCCGGCCTCCTGGACCACCCGGACCGCTTTTCTCGGCGACACCCAGGCGAGTTTTCGTTCGCCCTTCTCGGGCCATTTCTTGAGCTGCTGCTTGACCCGGAGAACATAGACTTCGACCGTCGCGGGGCGGGTCTCGCCCGATTCCAACCTTTTGAAATAGGTGTAAAACCCGAGCGGGATCGGGCTGGCGATGACACCCTTGACCCCGGCCTCTTCAAAAGCCTCCTTTTCGGCCGCCCGAGCCGGTGTCGCGCCGGCGCTGACATTGCCTTTGGGGATGATCCAGCGCCCGGTGTCGCGCGACGTCATCAGCAGCACCTGGAGCTTGCCGTCGAGGACGCGGTAGGCGATGACGCCGGCTTGGTGAAGTACTTGGTCCGTGACGACCGCCGCTTTTGAGGAGTGGAGCCCGTTCTTTTATGGAACGCGCACCGCTGCTTAGCAATCCTTTGCTCGCTTTGAGTGTAAAATTTTAGGCAACTTTGGTCTTGCACTTGCCGCTCGACGGGCGTCTATCGCCCGGCACGGTGCTCTCACCCGGCCGCGGGAGGGGCGACATGGACACCACTCTGACACTGGTCGACCTCGCCGGCTCGATCGCCCTGCTGCTGTGGGGCGTGCATATGGTGCAGAGCGGCATCCAGCGTGCGTTCGGCCCGCATTTGCGCCGTTTTCTGAGCCGCACGCTGCGCACCCGCCTGCCGGCCTTTCTCGCCGGGCTTGGGGTTACGGCAGTGCTGCAGAGCAGCACCGCGACCGGGCTGATGGCGGCAAGCTTTGCTGCCGGCGGGCTGGTCGACCTGGTGCCGGCGCTTGCGGTCATGCTCGGCGCCAATGTCGGGACGACCCTGATCGTGCAGCTGCTGTCGTTCGACATCGGCCGGGTGGCGCCGCTGTTCGTGCTGGTCGGCGTCGTCCTGTTTCGCCGCAGCTTTGCCAGCCGCACGCGCGACCTCGGCCGCGTCGCGATCGGGCTCGGGCTGATGCTGTTCGCCTTGCAGCAGCTTCTGGCGCTGCTCACACCCTATGAGGACGTGCCGAGCCTGCGTCTCTTGATGGGTGCTGTCGCGACGCAGCCGGTCATCGACGTTATCATCGCGGCGGCGATGACCTGGGCGGCGCATTCGAGCGTCGCGACGGTGCTGTTGACGATGTCGTTGGCGACGCAGGGGGTGGTGCCGCCGCACGCGGCCTTTGCCCTGGTGCTCGGCGCCAATCTCGGCTCCGCGCTCAATCCGCTGCTCGAAGGTGCTCCGGGCGGCGACCCGGCGGCAAAGCGGGTCCCGGTCGGCAACCTTCTGAACCGGCTTGTCGGCGTCGCGCTCGGACTGGCGCTGCTGAATTGGGTCGGGCCGTGGGTGGTGGCGATCGAGCCCGATGCCGGGCGCGCCGTCGCCGATTTCCACACCGCGTTCAACCTGGTCATGGCCGCGATGTTTCTGCCGATGCTGCGGCCCTTTGCCGGGTTGCTGGTGCGGCTGCTGCCGGCGCGCCCGGCGCTGGCCGATCCGTCGCAGCCGGTCTATCTCAGCAACGCCGCGCGCGAGACCCCGGCAATCGCGTTGGCGGACGCGGCGCGTGAGGCGCTGCGCATGGCCGACGTGCTGCAGGCGATGCTGGGCGGCGCGCTCGACGCGATCGACCAAGGCGACCGCAAGCGGGTCGCCGCGACCAAAGGGCTCGACGACGTGCTCGACCGCCTGAACCGGGCCATCAAGGTTTATCTGACTGATCTCGACCCTGACGCGCTTGACGACGAGGACAATCGCCGGCTGACGGAAATCCTCGCCTTTATCACCAACCTCGAGCACGCCGGCGACATCGTCGAGCACAATCTGATGGCGATTGCCGCCAAGCGCCTGAAGCGCGGCCTCGCCTTTTCGACCGAGGGGCAGGCCGAAATCCGCGTCATGCTCGAACGGCTGATCGGCAACGTGCACAACGCCGCGGCGGTGTTCATCACCGACGACGCCCGTGCGGCGCGCCGGCTGCTCGGCGAAAAGGAGGTGTTTCGCGATCTTGAGGCGCGCGCGACCGAGGCGCATTTCGCGCGCATCCGCGCCGGACGGGTGGAGAGCGTCGAGACCAGCGCGCTGCATCTCGACCTGCTGCGCGACCTGAAGCGCATCAACGCCCATGTCGCGGCCGCTGCCTATGCGGTGCTCGAGAAGCGCGGCGAGCTGCTGTCGAGCCGCCTGCGGCAGGATGCCGAGCCGTTGCCCCGATAAGATTTTTCCGGCGAATGCTCGCCGCGGACTAGTTCCCGGCAGCCTGCTCGCCGGCGGTGGCGGCGACGCGGCCCGGCCGGGCCAGCGCGCCCTCGATCTCGTCGATCGTTTTGCCGCGGGTCTCAATGCCGATCAGCCAGAACGCCACCGCCCCCAGCAGATACCAAAAGGCGAAATAATTGAATGCCGGGACCAACGCCGCGAGCGTCGCCTGCGGTTTGACGAGGTTTGACGAGCCGGCGATCAGCGCCAATCCGGCCGGGCCGATAAACTTGCCGAGATTGCCGACGCCGTAGACAAACCCCATGCCGCTGCCGCGCAGGCGCGCCGGCCACAGCTCCCCCATATACGGCCCGACGATCGAATAATTGCCGCTGCCGAAGAAGTTCTGGACCAGGATCATCACAAAGAACATCGACGCGCCGCCAATGAAAACACTGTGCAGGTAGCCGGCGAGCGACATGAACAGCGCGCCCGCAAGGCAGCTGAAGATGCCGGAGGCGCGGCGTCCCCACGCATCGGAAATCCACGAGCAGAAAAAGCGGCCGGCGATCGCCGAGATGCTGATCCAGATCACCAGCTCCGAGGCTTCGGGCGGGGTGATCCTGAGCACCATGACCAGCAGGGTCACAAGCCACAGCGCGAGCGCCACGCCGCCGGTCTGGGTCAATCCGGTCAGGCAGCCGGCGATGATGCTGCGCGGGTATTTGAAGATTTCGAGCCAGCGGGTGTGCTCGATCGCGGGCGGCACCGCCGGCAGCGCGATTTGCGCAGGGTCGATCTGCAGCGCCCAGGCAAGCGCCCTCCTCGCCTCCTCCACCCGTCCCTGGCGCAGCAGCCAGTGCGGCGATTCGGGGACGAAAGCGCGGATGTAGAGGCACAGAAACGCCGGCAGCAACCCGACCGCGACCATGCCGCGCCAGCCGATATGGGGGGCGGCAAAGGCGCCGAGCAACGCCGCCAGCAGCGAACCCGCCGGCAGCATCGTCGTCGTCACCCCGGTGAACCAGCCGCGCTTGTGGGCCGGCGAAAACTCCTGCATCAGCGTGATGTCGACCGAATAAAGGCCGGTCACCGCGAACCCGACAAAAAAACGGCAGACGACGAGGTAGATCCAGCCGCCTTCCGGGGTCAGCGCCATCGCCCCGGTGGCGAGCGAGACGTTGAGCACAGCGGTGACCAGCGCCTTGCGGCGGCCGACCTTGTCGGCCATCCAGCCGTAGAGCAGCGACCCGAACGGCGCGCTGACCCCGGAGGCGAGCAAAATCGCCGCCGACTGCCCATAATTCAGGTGCCAGTCTTTTACGACGAACGCCAGCACGAACCCGATCAGGAAGAAGTCGAAAAAGTCGAGCATGTCGCCGAGCGTGGCGGCGCCCGCGATCTTCCATTGATTTGCCGTCAGCTTGGTTTGCCGCTCCAGCAGCTCGAGCACTGTTTCCTCCCTATGCCGGCGTCCGAAATTGCCGCGAAAAGCGGGCTGTTTGATGCGTTTCTTGGGCGGGCGCCGTCGCGGGCCGCCGAGGCTGCATCATCGGCAGCCGTTCATGACCGGAACCTTACATGCACCGTCTGCATCCTGGCAATGGCCGCGCCGCGGCACCGGCAATTTTTCCGGCGCGGAGGCGAAACCGGCTTTAATTCAATAGCTTCCGGCGCTGCAATAATGCCAGGCCGAGCCGTCATAGCCGTAGAGCAGGCCAAGGCGCTGGCTGCTGTCATGGGCGAGGACGACCCTGAAGCGCGCCGGTGCAAGGCGAGGCCCCGGCGGCGGCGGGCTTCGGCAACTTCTTGGCAACCGCGCAGTTGACCGCCCAGTCGGGCAGCGCGGCGGGTGCGGCGGTGAGACGCTTGCCGTCGGCGAGGACAAAATAGTCGGTAGGCTGACCCTGCTTGACATCGGCGTGCAACGCCAGGCTGCCGTAACGCGAGCGGTAGTAGCCGGCTTGCTGCTCGCCGTCGCTCGCACCCGAGGCGACCGCGCGAAAGGTCAGCGCGCTGCAAACAGGCGGCCCCTTTTCGGCCGGGTGCCTCGTCGCCGCAAAAGCGCCGAGAGCGATCATGCCGAGCACCAGCCCCGCGCACGCCGAAACAGTCTTTCTCATCCGCATCCCTCCCCGATCGGCCGAGGTTGAGCTTATAGCGCCGCGCACGCCGCGACAGTAGGGTCGAACGCACGGTCTCGACCCTACTTCGAGCTTTGCGGCGACCACCGCGGTGATTTTGGTTTTGCGCGGCTTTTTTGTAATTGCGGCGTTGTGGTTGACGGCGGTCCCGGCGCATGCCGCCGCCCTCGCGGTCGTGCTCGCGCTCGACGTTTCCGCCAGTGTCACCGCCGATTCGTACATCCTGCAGCGCGACGGCATCGCCCACGCCTTTGCCGACCCGCGGCTGGCGCGCGCGATCGCGGCGGCGCCGGGTGGGATCGAGGCGCTGGTCCTCGAATGGTCCGATCCCCAAGAGAGCGCCGTCACGGTCGGATGGACCCGCATCGCCGACAGCGAGAGCGCCGCCCGCTTTGCCGCCGCAATCCACGCGACCAGCCGAACCTCGCACGGGCTGACCGCGATCGGCCCGGCGCTCGCCGCCGCCGCCGCGCAATTCGGCAGGCTGCCGCAGCCGGCGGCGCGGCGGGTCATCGACATCTCCGGCGACGGGATGGCCAATCTTGGCTTGCCCCCGGCGGCGATGCGCGACGCGATCGTCAAGGCCGGGATTACGATCAACGGGCTCGCGATCTTGAGCGAGGAGCCGTGGCTCGAAGGCTATTACCGCAAAAATGTGATCGGCGGTCCGGGCGCGTTTGTCGCCGCGGCGCGCGACTTCGGCAACGTTGCCGACGCCATGCTGCGAAAACTCGCGGTCGAGGTCGCCGGCGCCAGCGTGCCGAGAGCGGCATCGGTCCCCTTGTCGAGCAGCGGCCCACCCGCTTTGTTGGGTCAGGTTGGCTGTTGGGCCAGGTTGGCGGCAACGGCCGTTGACCCCTATCGCCCATTTGCAGGATCGGGGTGCAGCCGCATAAACGCCGAGGTCGCTTTGATTGCCCGTCGCTCGGCCTCGGCCGGCTCGGGTGCGGCGGCCACCCCCAGCAGCAAGCCGATCATCAGGTTCTCCCAGAGAAGCCCAAAATATTGAGCCGCCATTTCGGTAGGCTCACCCGCACCGAGGAGCCCTGCCGATTGCGCGCCGGCGAACAGCGCCGCCAGACCGTTACGTGTGGCCTCACGGCCGGCTCGGTCGAGGGTTTGGGCGATTTCGGGCGCGCGTGTCGCTTCGGCGATCGCCAGGCGAAACACCGCGATGACCGAGGGGTGGGAAATCTCGCGCACCAGGTTTGTCGCAAAAGCGGTGAGCGTCGCGGCAAGCATCGGTCGGCTGTCCGGGATCGGCAACCCCGCGGCTAATCTCATTCGCTCGGCGCGGCCTGTGATGCAGGCGACGAGCATCTCATGCTTGCTGCCGAAATTGGCGTAGAGATCGCGTTTCGAGACTTTGGCCCGGGTGGCGATCTCAAGCGTGCTGGTGGCGGCGTAGCCCTCTTCCGTGAACGCCTTGAACGCCGCAGTGAGGATGCGCTCGCGAACGGAGCTTCCGGCCGGAGCGGCTTGAGCCGTCGTCGAAACGACGCTAGCGGGATTTTTCATGCGTAAAGAATGAGCTGTATATGGTACCATCCCGTACCATATACAGCGGCTGGGTACTGTTAGGTACCCAAATTGCACCGAGGCCGCCATGGATGTCCAGACTTCTCGATCCATCAGCGCTGAAATTCGGGAAAGCGTCGCCCAGCCTGGCGGGGTCGCCAACACTTACCCGAACCGGGCGCCGAACCAATCCTGGCTCATTGTCGCTCTTCTGTTTCTGTTCATGGCGATCAACTTTGCCGACAAAGCCGTGATCGGGATTGCCGCCGTCCCGATGATGCACGATTTGAGGCTCACGCCGCGCCAGTTCGGGCTGATCGGCTCGAGCTTCTACCTGTTGTTCGCGGTCTCCGCGATCATCACCGGTTTTGTCGTCAACCGCGTGCAGACGCGCTGGGCGTTGCTGGCCATGGGGCTCGTCTGGGCGCTTACCCAATTCCCAATGCTCGCAAATGTCGGGTTCGCAACCGTCGTCGCATGCCGGATCGTGCTCGGCGTCGGCGAGGGACCCGCCGCTCCGGTGGCCCTGCATTCGGCGTACAAATGGTTCCCCGACGAGCTTCGCACATTGCCGACCGCCTTTATCGTGCAGGGCGGCGGGATCGGCATCTTGATGGCGCTGCCCCTGCTCAACTGGGTCATCATCCACTATTCGTGGCACTGGGCCTTTGGTGTGCTCGGGATCGCCGGTTTGCTCTGGACCGGGGCGTGGCTGGCGCTGGGGCGCGAGGGCTCTGTTGCTGCGGCTGCGCCAAAAGGTGCGGCGCCGATGGCCGGGCATGTCTCCTATGGACGGCTGCTGGTGAGCCCGACAATCGTTGCGTGCTGGTGCGCCAATTTCGGTGCCTACTGGGGCCTTTCCCAGGCGCTCTCCTGGCAGGGGGCTTTCCTGATCAGAGGGCTGGGGTTTAGCCAGGCCTCGATCGGCCTGTTGGGCGCGCTGCCGCCGGCGGCCAGCGTGGTCGTGGTCATCGCCGTCGGCTGGTGTTCGCAGCGGCTGCTCTCCCGCGGCGTGTCGAGCCGGGCGGCCCGCGGCCTTTTAGGCGGCGCCTGCGTGGCGCTGGGCGGTGCGGCGTTGGCGATCATGCCTTATGTACCGAGCATCGCGCTCAAGATTGTCCTGACGACAATAGGGGTGGCGCTGCCGTCAGTCATCTATGTGATCAGCAACACCGTCATCGCCGAAATCACCCCGGTCGCCCAGCGCGGCGGCCTGCTCGCCATCGGCACGGCGGTCAGCACCTCGGCCGGGCTCCTGGCGCCCTACGTCATGGGAAGCGTTGTTGAGCGCGCGGCAACCCCGCTTGACGGGTTCAACACCGGCTT
Organism: uncultured Alphaproteobacteria bacterium; assembly: GCA_963712825.1. GTDB lineage: Bacteria > Pseudomonadota > Alphaproteobacteria > ATCC43930 > CGMCC-115725 > AP-15. Next base: position 175,644 of record CAVQJP010000011.1, on the reverse strand, counting down.
CATGATCTGCGGCGTCATCATGCTGATCGGCGGCGCAATCGGGATGGCGGCGATACGCCCCGAGCGGGAGAGGACGCGGTGGCGGAGCGGGATGCCGCAGGCGGCGGTCGGACCGGCCTGAGCAAGACCAGCGATCGCCTCAGCCTCGATCGCCGGCGCGCGCTCAGATGCAGTAGGTGCGGAGCGGGGCGAAGCCGTTGAACCCGACGGAGGCGTAGCTCGCGGTATAGGCGCCGGCGGCCAGGATCTCAACCTTGTCGCCGATTTCGAGACCGAGCGGCAGCCGATAGTCGGTCCTCTCGTACAGAATGTCGGCGCTGTCGCAAGTCGGTCCGGCAAGGACCACCCTTCCGGTGCGTCCGCCGCGGCCGGGTGTGGCGATGCGGTATTTGATGCTTTCGTCCATGGTCTCGGCGAGCCCGTTGAACTTGCCGACATCGAGATAAACCCAACGCCGGTCGTCGCCGCCGCCCTTTTCGGAGATCAGCACGACCTCGCTCTGGATGATCCCGGCGTCGCCGACCAGCGAGCGCCCCGGCTCGATCACGATCTCCGGCAGGTGATTGCCGAAATGCCGGGTCACCGCCGCCATCACCGCCTGGGCATAACGCTCGATCGCCGGCACTTCGCCGGTGTAGTGCGCCGGAAAGCCGCCGCCGATATTGACCATGCGCAGCTCGATATCGGCCTCGGCAAGCAGCGAGAACATCCGCGCCGCCGCACCGACCGCCCCGTCCCATTGTCCAAGGTCGGTCTGCTGCGAGCCGACGTGAAACGACACGCCGTACGGGTCGAGACCGAGCCCGCGCGCATGCCGCAGCAACTCGACCGCCATTTCCGGGGCGCAGCCGAATTTGCGCGACAATGGCCATTCCGCACCCGCGCAGTCGACGAGGATGCGGCAGAACACCCGTGCCCCCGGCGCCGAGCGCGCGAGCTTCTCCAGCTCGTGCATGCTGTCAAAGGCGAACAGCCGCAACCCGGCGCCATAGGCAAAGGCGATGTCGCATTCCTTCTTTATCGTGTTGCCAAAGGAGAGCCGCTCGGCGGCGGCACCCTGGTTCAGGCACAGCTCGATCTCCCCGCGGCTCGCCACGTCGAAATTGGCGCCCTTGCTTTCGAGCATGGCGACGATGGCCGGCGCCGGGTTGGCCTTGACCGCATAGTAGATGCGGGCCAACGGCAGGTTCCGGCACAGCGCGTCATAAGCCTCGGCGATTACGTCGAGATCGACGACGAGGCACGGAGTTTCGGGCGAATTGTCGGCGAGGAAGCGCGAAATCCTCTCATTCATTATTGGGTGTCATCCTTCCCGCGAGCGGCCAAGCAAAGCAGATGCAGCGGGTCATTCCGAAAAACGCGCCGGCGGACTGGACCGCAGGCACGCTCTCGGGCTTGGACCCGGCGCGAACCAAGACGAATGCCGGAACGGGTCTGTGGACCCGGCCCGGTCGGTGTTTTTCTGCTTAGCTTAAACTGCTCGGGTCGATGACCCGGTTGCCCCGCCCCCGTAGACGCGTACCGCGCAGGTTGGCGTCAGGGCAGGGCACCACGCCCCCAAGTCGGAAAGCAACCATATCGACCTCCCTCTCGGGACCGGCTTTGCGGCCGGACGACCAAAAAGGACGCGTTACGTCGTTGCATAACCACCATGGGCCATAGGCACGTGCGAGTGCGTCAAGGTCTCGATAGATACGCCGTTTCTTCGGCGGTGCAAGCGGCTTTTCCCAAAAACGCCCTGGGCAACCAACTTTGCCTGTGCCCGGGGCAAAACCGATCCCGGCACGTCAACTTTCCGAGACGTGCCGGGGTGGGGGATGACCAGATCTGCCCGGGGTTGGTGCGGAGACTCAACTGGGCGGCACCGCCTGCCATTGCGTATAACACTGCGAAATATACGGATAGTAGCCCGGGGGATTGGAACAGTAATACCACGGCTGCACCCCGGCATAGGGTGCTGAGTACCCGTAATAGCTGGCCGCGGGTGCTGCCGAATAATAATCCCCGCCCCATGGATACCCGAGCCCGAACGCCAATCCGAGGCCTAGGCCGGGATAAAACCCGTTGTAGAAGCCGCCGTGAAAGCCGCGGCCGTGAAATCCCCTATGAAACCCGTCCTCACGCGCGAACCCCCCGCGGAAGCCGCCGCCATGCCCGCCCCCGCCGTGCCAGCCGCCGCCGTGGAAATCGCCCCCATGGAAGCCGCCGCCGTGCGCGCCCCCGCCGTGAAAACCGCCCCCGCCATGACCACCGCCGCCATGACCGCCGCCGCCATGCTCGGCCAGCGCGCTGCCGGAGACGCCAAGCACGGCCGAAAACAACACTGCCGCTAGCGCTCGTCCAAGCCTGCGTGTTGGCGGGCGTCGATCCGTCGTCTCGTTTAGTCGATCCGTCGTCTCGTTCAGCTGGTGCATAGAGAAGCTCCCGCAAAACCTCCGGGTCGAATTCGCCGCCTACGTCGCCGAACTCGACATCAGGGTCAATGAGCCTGATGTATTGCCACCGCCCAGCCGTACCAGCGGATTTCGGTAAAGTTTGGTAACCGGGAGCTCTTGGGACCGGGAAGCCTCGTTCCGGTGGAATTGATTAGTCCGGGGTCTTGTCAGACGGAGCGGTGCGCGTTGATCGAGCGGCGCTCAAATCGGCTTAGCCGAGCGCTTTTTCCAAGAGATCGAGGGCGGCGACCGAAAACGCACGCATGTTGTCGAGGCGGTCCGACTTGCCGGTCTCGACCGTCAGCGAGCGCTCGCCGTTGGGCCCGATCACGGCAATGCAGGAATGCCCGGCGGCGTGGCCGTAGCGGCTGCCGGTCGGACCGGCGGTGCCGGTCTCACCCAGTGACCAGGTCGTCGCCAGCTTGCCGCGGATTTTGCGCGCAAACAGCAGCGCGTAGCTCTCGGTCGAGGGCGTGATCCCGGTCAGCTCCTGGTCGGTGACGGCCAGCAACTCCGACCGCGACTGGCGCGTGTAGACAACGGCACCGCCGAGAAAATAGGCCGAGGCGCCGGGGATCGCCAGCAGCGCCGCCGACAACAGCCCGGCGGTGGAGGATTCGGCGACCGATATCGTCTCGTTGCGCGCCTTGAGCTTGGCAGCGATCCGTTCCGCCTGGGGCAGCAAATCCTGCAACATCGTTGACCCTCCATTCCGGTGCCGAACACGCCAAAGATGACCGATCAGGACCGTCACATTGAACGGTCCCGAGGACGGCGACATTGTTCACGCCGATCATGGGCCACCGGGTGCGCGATTGCACCAACCGCGTGCGGCGAAACGCGAATTAGGGTGCCGGTTGTCACCGGCGCCGGCGACCGGTGCTTGTGTCTTCAACCAGCTTCAGGCGGGAAGTAACTTCAGGCGAGATCGTTCAGGGCGAAGTCGCCGCGTCATTGGCTCGGGGCCGAAGGCCCGCCGGATCTGACGCGCCGGCCGCGGCAAATTTCGGGCCCGCGTCTCAACCGTCGGTCGGGTTTACAACCGCAGGGCGGGAGCCTGCCATCGGCATCCCCGTGGCGCGGTCGCAAACTATTGGGCGATCGACGTTTTCGCGATTTTGCTCGGTGCCAGGCTCATTGGCGGCGTGCCGGAATTTTTTACATTTGGCAAGCCAGAGCCGCGACCTCAAATGTAACCTATTGATCAGATTGGCCTGCAGTCGATGGCATGAATATTGCCCGTAGATTTGGTTAATGGAGCGGGCGCAGATCAGCATGCCCTCGCGCCTCCTCCGGACCCGGTGACAATAAAACTGTCGGAGGACACGATGAAAACGATCCATCCTGTCAGCCTATTGGCGGCGGTGGCGATATTGTTGCCGGCCCCGGCTGCTGTCGCCGGCCTCGTTGTCGGCGCGCCGGTCGACGTCATCGGCAACCTCAGCCCGGCACAATTCACCAGCCTCGGCTATGGAACCAACTCCTACAAGGATTGGGGCAACGAGCCCTTTGTCGCAGTCAATCCCACCAACCCCAACGACACGTTCATCTCCAGTTTTGCGTACAGCACATCGTCAACGACCAGCGGTGCGAACGTCTTTTACTCCACGACCGGCGGATCGAGCTGGACCTCTCAGTTTTCGGTTCCCTCACCCACAAGCGGGGTCACGATCCCAAACGACTGGAATTTCACATATAACAGCGCGGGCACGCTGCATGGCGCCATCCTCGGCGGCGGCAACATCTTCCAGGGCTCGACTGCCGATCCGACCTCGCTCGCCGCGTGGAGCTATACCGGGGGCGGGACGCCGATCAACATCGCCGCATCGGCCCGAAACGCGGATCAGCCCTGGCTCGCGTTGAACGGCAGCAGGGTCTTTGTCGCCTACGACGACTTCCATTCCAACACGGCCGAGCGCGTCGCCGTCTCCAACAACAACGGCGCCAGCTTCACTGTCGACAATTTTATCAACAACGGCGCGCAGGCGAATTCGGTCAACCCCGGGACGCGCATCGCCACCGACGGCAACGGCACCGTCTACAGCATCTTTGGCGTTGGCGGCACGACGATTTCGCAGGGCATCCACGACGTGACCTATTATCTCAACCGCTCGCGCGACGGTGGGGTGACCTGGGATTTCAACGGTTCGAGCGCGATCGGCGGCATCACCGTCGCCAGCGGGGTCTCGAGCCAGCTCGACAATGCCGGAACCCAGGCCAGCAACAACTGGTTCGCCCATGTCAACGACCTGCGCGGCAACATCACCGCGATCGCGCCCGACAAGACGGGCGCACACATCTACGTGCTCTATGGCGCCCAGGACAATACCGGGACCGATCGGATCTACCTCAGGGAATTTCACCCCGTCGGGGCCACCCTGGTCGGATCCGCCCCGCTTGTCATTTCGCCGGCATTCCAGCGCGCGGCGCTGCCCGCGATCACCGTCAAGGATGACGGGACCGTGGTGATGATGTACGAGACCTTTGGCGACGACGGGAAAATTCACATCCACGTCGCGTCCTCGGATGATTTTGGCGCCTCGATCAACTCCGACATCGAGGAGTACAGCTTTAAGCCGCTGACCTTGCTTCAAGCCACCGGCAGCACGACCTCGAACCGCGAATTTGGCGACTACGACTTCCTGACCTCGATCGGCGACACCTTTTACGGGACGTTCGCCGGCCTGGGCGACGTCAACATCGACGGCATCAACACGACGGGGCTGATCGATCCGTTCTTTTTCGCCGGGACCGATGCCGTGCCGGAGCCGGCGAGCCTATCCTTGCTGCTGGCGGCCCTCGCAGCAGCCGGGCTGTTTCGGGCCCGGAAATCGGGCGGCGGCCGGGGTTCCGCCATTGGCCTTGGCTCGTAACGACGGCGGCCTGCGTAAAAAAATCGGCGACGGCGCCGGAAGACATGTCGCCGCCGGTCACCGTATCGGGAGCTGCAGACCAGGCTCAAACCGCACCGCGACGCGCGCGACCCGACCCGCTGCTATCGTCACCGTCGGCGGCCGCAGGACCGGCAGACAACAGGCGCCTCTGACATCCGCCGAGATGATGCGGTAAGTGCCCGGCGACGCGCTGATCGCGAACCTGCCGGACGCAGAGACGCGGATTGGCGCGACCGGCCGGCCGGTGCGCGGGTCTTCGAGGACGAGCCCGGTTTGATACGGTCGTTCTCGACAATCGGCGGCGCCCGATCGGCAGGCCAGGGTGACCGTTCCCTCGATCCTGCCGGTCGTGTCCGTCGCCGCGCAGGCGTTCGCAGCCCCGGATCGGGAGGCCCGGATCAGCACCAGCCAGGCTGCCGCCCCCGCCATGCTTCTCCGGCTCGGCGGCGCGACAATTTTCATCGAAGTGCGAGGCCGTTCAGGGCGAAGTCGAAGATGTCGAAATTGCGCAGGCGGCGGGTTTCGGCGCGGTCGCCGTATTCGGCGTTGAGCGGCTGCGACAGGATAAACGGGACGCGCTGTTCGCCCTCGCCGCCATGCGAGCGCAGGCGGTGGCCGGCGAGCCCCAACAGATCGTGCTCGGCGCGGGCGGCGCCAATCACGGTCGCGGCGTCGCCGAGCACGACAAAATCGGCTTCGCGGTCGTACGGCAGTTCGAAACGCGCGGCCGCGTCGGCGCGATCGAAAACCCCGGCCACTCCGGGGAGTGCCGCAGTCGCCGTCATCATCGCCGCGATATCGGTCGCGTTACGGGCATAGACGCGCACAAACGAGCCGAGCGCGCCGTGATGGCGGACAAACGGGTCGGTGATCGGGCAGATCACCCGCGCCGCCGCGGCCCCGAACCGGCCGGTCAGCTCGTCTTCGAGAAAGATTACGCGCAGCTTGTCGTTCATGCCGTGGTCGGCGACGACACCGACGACCGCACCCATTTCGACAAAGCGCCGAACCCGGTCGTCCACCGCTCGATGGAACGCATCCGCTTCGGGAGCGCCCGGCGCGTGCGCGTGCTGCACGTAGTCGGAGAGCGAGAGATAGAGCAGCCGCGCGGTATTCGAGGCGAGCAGCGCGAGCCCGGCATCGAGCACAAACAGCGACAGATCGGCGGAATACATGTCGGGGCGCGGGCGCCCGACCATCGCCTCGATATCGGAGTCGGCGCATTCCGACGAAAAGCACATGCCGTCGAGCCCATGTCCGAGCATGCGCCGCAATTTGTCCTTCGCGGTGACAGCGGCGGTTGCGACACCCTGCTGCGACATCAGCCCGAGGATCGTCCGACTGCGCATCAGCCGGTCGTCGGTGATCATCACCTCCTGCCCGGTGTCGCGGTCGAGGTAGTAGTTGCCGGCAATCCCGTGCACCGCCGGCGGCGCCCCGGTGACGATCGAGACGTTGTTGGGGTTGGTAAAGGTCGGCATGACCGCGTCGGCGGCGCCGAGAAAGCCCTCGCGCGCAAAGCCCGCGATCGTCGGCAGGATGCCGTCGGCGATGCCGCGCTCGACATAGGCCGGGTCGAACCCGTCGATGCAGATCACCACGGTCGGCCGTTCCGGCGTTTTGTAGCAGCGCCCGTTCAATTCAATCCAATCGGCCATTTTCTGCTTCTCCACATGCCATTCGACCCGCGAGCTTTCGGGCGCCCGGGCAAGAGGGTTGATGCTCGCGTAGGGCTCGCCATATGGGTTCCCATATTCGGGACGCCATACCGAAGGGACTCGTGAAGACAACGGTAGAAATTTCCGATTCGCTGCTGCGCGAAGTGCGCGAGGTCGCGGCGCGCGAAGGGGTTACGCTTCGTACGTTGGTCGAACGCGGGCTTCATCGCATAGTAGCCGAGTCAAAACACCGTCCCCCATTCAAGCTGCGCCGGGCCAGCTTCAATGGCAACGGGCGCCAGCCGGAGTTTTGCGAGGCCTCGTGGGACAAGCTGCGCGATCTCATTTACGAGGATCGCGGTGCATGATTGCGCTCGACACCAATATACTCGTCTACGCGCACCGCGTGGATTCGCCGTTCCACGAAAGGGCCTACCGGCGCGTTGCGGAGCTCGCCGAGGGACCGGCGATCTGGGCGATTCCCTGGCCATGCCTGCACGAGTTCCTTGCTATCGTGACGCATGCGCGGATCTACGACCCGCCGACACCGCTGGCGCGGGCGGTCGATCAGGTGGATGCCTGGCGCGAATTGCCGAGTTTGGTGCTGTTGACCGAGACCGCTGCGCACTGGCCGACATTGCGCGCGCTGCTCGCCGGCGGTCGGGTGACCGGGGCGCTGGTTCATGATGCCCGTGTGGCTGCGCTGTGCCGCCAGCACAGCGTGAGGGAGTTGTGGTCGGCGGACCGCGATTTCGGTCGTTTCGCGGGGTTTGCGGTGGTGAACCCCTTGATCGGCGACCCATAAGCGGGAAGCTCGCCGACCCAGCGCGTCGAGCAGCACTTTCGCCTCCCTTGAGGTCTCGCCGCCGGCGACACCCCACCAGGGTGACACCGAAATCCTCCAGGTTCTCAGCGGTCAGGCCCGGCAGTATCCCGTGATCGAGCTTGGTCTCGCGGAACGTCCGCTCGGATTGGGGCGAGCCCGAATCCATGCGCCGTTCCGCGAGGTCCACCGCCGTTTCCGGTCCCGCCGATTGTCGCCCGAAACGCGCTGGAGCGCGTGCGCGAGAAGCTGGTATCGTGCGCGCAGGGACATCCCGGGTCGGCAGGAGAACGGCAAAATGAATTCGAACGGCAAGGTCGCGCTTGTTACCGGCGGGGGCAGCGGCATCGGCAAGGCCTCGGCATTGGCGTTGGCGAAGGAAGGGTTTGCGCTGGTCGTGGCCGGCCGCCGGCCGGAACCGCTGCAGGCGGTCGTCGGCGAGATCGAAAGCATGCAGGGAAAGGCGCTCGGCGTGCCGACCGATGTCGGCAACCCGGATTCGGTGCGCGCCTTGTTCGCCCGGACCAGAGAGACCTTTGGCCGGCTCGACGTGCTGTTCAACAATGCCGGGTTTGGCGCCGCCGCACCGATCGAGGAGCTGCCGTTCGAGCGCTGGCAGGCGGTCGTCGGCTCGATCCTTACGGGATCGTTCCTGTGCACCCAGGAAGCCTTCAAGATCATGAAGGAGCAGAAGCCGATGGGCGGCCGGATCATCAACAACGGCTCGATCTCGGCGCATGCGCCGCGGCCGAACTCGGTCGCCTACACGTCGTGCAAGCACGCAATCACCGGGTTGACCAAGTCGACCTCGCTCGACGGCCGCAAATACGACATCTCGTGCGGCCAGATCGATGTCGGCAACGCCTTGACTGAAATGACGCAGCGCATGCAGCGCGGCGTACCGCAGGCCAACGGCACGGTGATCGAGGAGCCGACGATGGACGTGGCGAACGTCGCGCGCGCGATTGTCTTCATGTCGACCGTGACACCGGAGGCGAATGTCCAGTTTCTGACGGTGATGGCGACCAAGATGCCGTTTGTCGGCCGCGGCTAGGTTACGACGCGAAACGCGAGCGCGGCGTATTACCCGCAACGCAAGGCATTACCCGCAGCACAAGCCCCGGGGCACCGGGGTCGCGGCTCACGAGACGGGTTCGGGTTGCCCCGGATGGGTCCCCGCCCGCTGCGGCAGGACGAGAATGCAGCCGATGATGAAGACCGCGATCACGAGCGAGGCGAGCGGGCGGCTGAGGGCGAGCCCGCCGTTCTGAACGGGCTTGTCGAGAAGATCGCCGACGGTGGCGCCGAGCGGGCGGGTCAGGATGAAAGCCGCCCAGAACAGAAACACCCGCGACACATTCGTCCAGAAATAGGCGGCGGCGAGAACCGCGAGCCCGGCGGCGAACACCAGCGCGCCGCCTTCATAGCCAAGGCCGGTCGAATCCGCGGTCCAGTCGCCGAGCGCTGTCCCCAAGGTCTGGGAAAAGGTGATCGCCGCCCAATAAAACGCTTCGACCTTGGGCGTGGCGACGGTTTCTATCGAAATCGAGCCTTGCGACCAATACCACAGACCAAGCACCGCCATCAGGCAGCAAAACAGCAGCGACGAGCCGCCGGTGTAGCCGATCCCCAGCGAGCGGTCGGCAAAATCGGCCATTGTCGTCCCGAAGGTGGTGGAAGCCACGATCGTCGCCCAGTAAAGAAACGGGTGAAATTTTTTGGCGATGATCTGGACCGCTACGAGCACCACCAAAAGCGAGAGAAATATCGCGGTTCCGACCAGATAGCCCCAGTTCAAGGTCATCGTCACCGAATCGCCGCCGGTCTCGCCCAAGGTCGTCGCGGCGATCTTGATGACCCAGAAGACCAATGTGACTTCGGGGACTTTGGTGAGAGCGGCGCGCTGGTCGGCTGTCAGATTTATGGTCAAGCAGCACCTCTTGGGATCAACAAAGCGGGCACGCGGCTTGCTTCATGGCCGCAAGCTGCCGTCTCGCGGACCGGCGGGTCTCCTCCCGGCGTTCTTCTAAGGAGCTAAGGTGGCAGAAGATGGCGGGTTGCCGCGACAGATCCACGCAGCGCCGCCGCCGCACATCTGTGCCGCCGCCAGGCGAAGGCACCGCGAAGGCACCCGGCCGCGAAACCGGCGAAACGTTGCAGAGATTTCATCGCCCCTCCACCTCCGCGTAATCGCGGATGGCCACTCTCGGGATGCGCGGCTGTTGCGCTTGCAAAGTGGAGGTACAATTGAGGCTCGGGCAACGACAATCAATCCGCGGTTCGCAGGCGGCGAATCTCTGGCTCGCCGGCGGTCTCGCCATCGCCACGGTGTTTGGCGCCTTTTCGGCGCGAGCATACACCGGCCAGGAGATGGCCAATCAAGCAAAGATCGGCATCGCCGAGGCGCGCGTGATCGCCTTGAAGGCGCACCCCGGCAACATCGTCGGCGAGGAACTGGAGAAAGAGTTGGGCGGAAGCGGTCTCAGATACTCGTTCGACATCAAACGGGGGGCTGCGACCCAGGAAGTCGGGGTCGACGCGCGGACCGGCAGGGTGCTGGAAAACTCGAAGGAAGGGCCGCATCCCGACTGATCGGCAACAACGGGTCGGCTCACTCCTCATCTTCCTCGATGGCGCTCTCGTGCCAATGGCGCAGGATCAGCCGCGACAGCAGGTCGATCGCCACATAGATAACGATGCCGGTCGCCGACAGCAGAAACAGGGCGGCGAACAGCCGCGGGATCGCCAAGCGATAGCCAGCTTCGAGGATGCGAAAGGCGAGCCCGGTCTCGGTGCCGCCGGTGCCGGCGACAAATTCGGCGACGACGGCGCCGATCAGCGCCAGACCGCCTGAAATTCGCAGCCCGGCAAGAAAATACGGCAATGCCGTCGGCAATTTCAGATAGCGCAGCACCTGCGCCGGGGTGGCGCCGTAAAGCCGGAACAACGCCAGCAAATTGCGGTCGGCGCTGTTGAGCCCGATCGTCGTGTTCGACACGATCGGGAAGAAGGCGACGATCCAGGCGCATACCAGCAACGCCAGAAACGGCTGCTGGACCCAGATGATGATCAAGGGTGCGATCGCGACGATCGGCGTCACCTGCAGGATCACCGCGTACGGGAAAAGGCTCAGCGCCAAGAGCCGCGACAGCGAAAACAACAGCGCGATGCCGCCGCCGAGCACCGCGGCCGCGGCGAGCGCTGCCAAGGTGATGCGCAGGGTCACGAAGAGCGAGCCCAAGAGGCTCGGCCCGTCGGTCCACAAGGACGCCGCGATCGCCGCCGGTCCCGGCAGGATGTAGGGCGGGATGTCCTCGACGCGCACGACCCCCTGCCACAAAGCGAGCAGCACCGCGCCGACCGCGAGCGGGGCGGCCACCCGCCACAGGCGCACCCGCCGTCTCATGCTCGTCCGTCCGCCGCCATCGCTTGGCCCACCATTGCCTGGCCCAGCTGCGCCGACACCGCGGCGCACATCGCGGCATAGCCCGCCGTCGTGCGCAGCGAGCGCTCGCGCGGTTGCGGCAGGTCGACCGCGAGATCGGCGGCGATATGGCCGGGCCGCGAGGTCATGACCGCGATGCGGCTCGACAGGTAGACCGATTCGAAGACGCTGTGGGTGACAAAGACGACCGTCGCCCGCCGGCTCTGCCACAGCCGCAGCAGGTCGTCGTTGAGCGCCAGCCGTGTAATCTCGTCGAGGGCGGCAAAGGGCTCGTCGAGGAGCAAGAGATCGGGGTCGGTCACCATCGCCCGCGCGATCGAGACGCGCATCCGCATCCCGCCCGAGAGTTGCCGCGGATAGGCGCGCTCGAAACCGGCGAGCCCGACGGCGCGCAGTTCGGCAGCGGCACGCTCGCGCTCGGCCGGACCGACCCGGCCGGCGAGGCGAAACGGCAGCAGCACGTTGCCCAGCACCGTGCTCCACGGCATCAGGGTCGGGTCCTGAAAGACAAAGCCGATACGCCCGCGCGCCGCCCTGCCGCCATCGCGGCCGGCCGCGGCCAAGGCCAGATGCCGCACTCCCTCGCTCGGCGCGATCAGCCCGGCGATGATGCGCAGCAGGGTGGTCTTGCCGCACCCCGAGGGGCCGAGCACGCTCAAAAACTCGCCGCGGCCGACATCGAGATCGACCGGCGCCAGCGCTGTGACGCCGGTGTTGAAGCGCTTGCCGATGCCGCGCAGCGAAACGACCGGACCTGCTGCCGGCTCGCGGGAAACCAAGGGCGCGGTCAGGGTTCGATCCCGACCTTCTTGTTCACGAATTGCAACGTGAACGCCTTTTTGTAGTCCATGTCTTTGGGGTAGACGCCGGCATCGGACATCGTGTCGAAGAAATCGCGCCAGCGCGCATCGGTCATCGCGCCGATCCCGTCTGTCTTGGCGGCGCCGCTGTCGACGATGCCGTATTCCTTGAGCTTGGCGATCCCGTAGGCCAGCAGCGCATCGGTCATCTCGGGGTTGTCGCGCTTTATCAATGCGTCGGCCGGCGCCGGGTCGCCATAGAGATAGCTGTGCCAGCCCTCGATGCTGGCATCGACAAAGCGCTGCACCAGATCCGGGTTGGCGTGCACCAGCCTGTCCGAGGTCTCGATCAGCGAGCTGTAGCTCGAATAGCCGGCATCGGCGATCAGCAGCACGACCGGCTTGACCCCGGCCTTTTCGATCGTGAACGGCTCGCTCGACAGATATCCCTGCTGGATCGCCTGCGGATTGGCGAGGAACGGGGCGACGCTGAAGGTGTAGGGCCGGATCTGGCTGTCGCTGTAGCCGAATTTTTTCTTCAGGAAGATCCAGCTGCCGATCCGCGTGTCGGAGCCGATCATGATCGGCTTGCCCTTAAGCGCGGCAAAGCTGTCGTCGCCCTGGCCGGGATGAGCGATCAGCACCGAGGGGTCCTTCTGAAATATCGCGGCGACGGCGACCATCGGGACGTTCTGCTGGACAAAGTTGAGCGGCACAAAGGAATTGGTCGCGATGTTGAAATCGAGCCGACCGGCGGCGAGCAATTGGGCATGGTTAACCTGGGGGCCGCCCTGCCGCAATTCGACGTCGAGGCCGTAGCGCCGGTAAATCCCGGTGGCGATCGCCTGATAGTATCCGCCATGCTCGGCCTCCGCCTTCCAATCGGTGCCGAAGCGGACTTTTTGCAGGTCGGCCGCATGGGCCGCAATCGTGCCGAGCGCCGCGACCAGCATGGCGCCGATCGCGATCGTCAGGCGTTTTGTCCGATAAGTCATTGCCGGTCTTTCTCGTTTTTCCGATCGAGTGTAACCGGGGCCGGCTTCACCGTCGAGCCGCTGCGCCAATCCGCGGTTGCTGGCCACACTCGTTCGGATGGTTCCATGCGCGCAGGACATGCCGGCTCCGCGCCGATCGCTTGGACCCTCTTCTGTTACAATCTGTTCAATTGGTGTCACCAGCTTGACACGAAGGCCTCGAATTCGGTAACCAAACGTCGGTAGAGTGATATGAGCTGCATAAGAAATCGGATGACCATGGCTGCGAATGTTCGATGCCGCTTCGCGACCGCCGAACTGCCGACGCGACCGGTGGAGGCGCGGATTTCGGCTTTCCTCGATGGCAAGACCAATGGGGAAGAGCTGCTGCACGCTCTCTTTGACCATGTTCTCCATGAGCCGATCCCGCAGTCGATGCGCGCGATCCTGAAGCAGCAGGCCTGAAGGCGGGCAGGTACAAAAAACGGGTGCGAGATCAAGGACCCTGACATCCGGGCGGATCTTCCGGTGGACGAGGGGCGCGCGCCGGGGGTGCCTATCGCTCGCGGTCCCGTGATATTATCTAGCGGGACCGGAGGGTAACGATGTCGGCGCTGCCGAAACTCACACTGTCGCGGATGACCGTCGCCGAGTTCATCGATTGGCCGGGCGACGGCACCGGGCTCAAGCATCAGCTGATCGACGGCGAGCCGCAGGCCATGGCGCCGGCGAGCATAACTCATGGCATTATCCAGGCGAATCTTGCCGGGATTCTCATGAACCATCTGATCGGCAGCGGCTGTCATGTGGTGGTTGCACCGGGTGTCGTCCCGCGGGTCCGATCGGACGCCAACATGCGCGTCCCCGATCTCGCGGTCACCTGCGCGGCGGATGTGCAGGGCGTCCACGCCATGAGCGAGCCGCTGCTCCTTGTCGAAATCCTGTCGCCAAGCAACGAGCCCGAAACCCGGGCGAATGTGTGGGCCTACACGACGATCCCGACGGTTCGCGAAATCCTGCTGGTCCGCTCGACGCATGTTGCGGCCGAGCTGATCCGTCGCGAGCCTGACGGAAGCTGGCCGGCAAACTCGGTGCCGATCGGCGAACAGGGCCGGCTGGCAGTGGAAAGCATCGGCTTCGAGTGCCCGCTCGCAGCGGTTTACGAGGGCACGCGGTTCGTTGCTTCCGGCTGATCAGCGGCGCAGCAGCATCCGGTCGAGATCGCGCCCGCCGAAAAGGTGCACATGGAAATGCGGCACCTCCTGGTGCCCGTCGCGGCCGCTGTTGGCAATGATGCGATGGCCGGTTTCGGCGATGCCGCGCTCCGCGGCGATCCGCCCCAAGGCGCGAAACATGGCCGAGTGCTCGGCCGCCGACGCATTTGCGGAAAAATCGTCGAGCGACACGTATTCGCCCTTGGGGATCACCAGGATGTGGGTCGGGGCCAGCGGGTTGATGTCGAGAAACGCCAGGACGTGGTCGTCCTCGTAGACCTTGGTGCACGGGATCTCGCCGCGCAGGACACGGGCAAAGACGTTGTTGCGATCGTAGGCCACGCTTCGCCTCCGCTCAAATTGCTCAAAGAACTGTTCGGCCGCGCTTTTCGGCGAGCCCCGAAGCGCCTTCGCGGCGGGTCAGCTCGGCGGCGACATCGGTCGGCATCACCCCGGTGTCGGCCCACAGCACAAACAGGTGATACAGCAGGTCGGCGCTCTCGCCGACGAGCTTGGTGCGGTCGCCCCTAACCCCTTCAATGACCGCCTCGACGGCCTCCTCGCCGAGCTTTTGGGCAATCTTGTCACGCCCACGGGCGAACAGCCGGGCGGTGTAGGAGGTCTGCGGGTCGGCGCCGCGCCGTGAATCGATGACGCGCCACAGCCGGCCGAGCGCCGCCCCCAATTCGTCGGACATCCCTCAGCTCCGCACCGGGATGCCGGCGGCGGCGAGCCGCGCCTTGGCCTCGCCGATCCGCCACGTCCCGAAATGAAAGATCGAGGCCGCCAGCACCGCGGTCGCGTGGCCGTCGCGAATCCCCTCGACCAGATGATCGAGCGTGCCGACCCCGCCCGAGGCGATGACCGGCACCCGCACGGCATCGGCGACGGCGCGGGTCAAGGCGATGTCGAAACCCGATTTGGTACCGTCGCGGTCCATCGAGGTCAGCAGAATCTCGCCGGCGCCATAATCGGCGAGCCGCCGCGCCCAGTCGACCGCGTCGATGCCGGTCGCCCTGCGGCCGCCATGGGTGAATACCTCCCACCGACCCTCGGCGGTTCCGTGGGCCGGTGCGACAGCCTTGGCGTCGATCGCGACGACAGTGCACTGGCTGCCGAACTTCTCGGCCGCTTCGCGCACGAAATCCGGGCGCGCGACCGCGGCGGTGTTGATCGACACCTTGTCGGCGCCGGCGAGCAGCAGGCGGCGGACGTCCTCGACCGTGCGCACCCCGCCGCCGACGGTCAACGGCATAAAGCATTCCTCGGCGGTGCGGCGCACCGCGTCGTAGAGCGTGTCGCGGTTCTCGGCGCTGGCGGTGATGTCGAGAAAGCACAGCTCGTCGGCGCCCTCACGATCGTAAAAACGGGCCTGCGCCACCGGGTCGCCGGCATCGACCAAATCGACAAAGTTGACGCCCTTGACGACCCGCCCGTCCTTGACGTCGAGGCACGGGATCACCCGCATCTTCAGCATGCAGGCAATCCCGCGACCAGTTTCAAGGCGGCACGCGGGTCGATGCGGCCGTCATAGAGGGCGCGCCCGCAGATGACGCCGGCGATGCCGTCCGGCTCGTACGCCTTCAGCGCGGCGATGTCGGCGAGCGAGGCGACGCCGCCCGAGGCGATTAGGGGGAGCCGCACCTGTCGCGCCAAGCCGGCTGCCGCTTCGGCGTCGATGCCGCCCATCGCGCCGTCGCGGGCGATGTCGGTATAAATCAATGCCGCGACCCCGCAATCCTCAAAGCGGCGCGCCAATTCGACGACGCCGAGATCCGCGGTTTCGACCCAGCCTTGGACCGCGACCCGGCCATGCCGGGCATCGACGCCGACCGCGATCCGTCCGGGATGATCGGCTGCGGCGCGCCGCACCAATTCGGGGTCGCGCAACGCCGCGGTGCCGAGCACGACCCGGTCGATCCCGAGCCCTAGCCAATGCTCGATCGCGGCATGGTCGCGAATGCCGCCGCCGAGCTGGATGCGCAGATCGACCGCCCTGCGGATCGCCGTCACCACGGCGCCGTTGACCGAGCGGCCGTCAAAAGCGCCGTTCAGGTCGACGACGTGCAGCCAGTCAAAGCCGGCTTGTGCGAAGGCCCGCGCCTGTTCCGCCGGGTCGTTATTGAAGACGGTCGCGCTCGCCATCTCGCCGCGAACGAGGCGCACACAGTTGCCGTCCTTGAGGTCGATCGCCGGGTAAAGGATCACGGCGCCGGCCGGTCGTCGAGCAGCTTGTAATAGTAGTGCCCGGGCACGATGCGCCCCTCGACCCGCGCGTAAACCGGATGCGATCCCCAGCGCCGGTAGCCGAGGCCCTCGTAAAGTCCGATCGCGGCTTTTTGGGTGTCGCGCAAGTCGAGGTTCAGCACCGCCAGCCCCAACTCGCGGGCGAGCCGTTCGATCTCGATCACGATGCCGCGGCCGAGGCCGTGACCGCGCGCCCACGGCGCCACAAAAGCACTCGTCAAGGTGCCGGCAAAGGCCTGCGCCTCGTTGTTGCGCGGGACCCGGCTCAACTGGGCCGAGCCGGCGACGACCCCGTCGAGCCGGCCGACGACCAGGCGGCGCTCGGGGACCAGCAGCACACCCTTCCAGTAGTTCTCGAGGACCTGGCGCGGCGGCGGCTTGAGCCAGCCGAACCCGCCGCCCTCAGTGATGGCACTCTCGGTCGCGTCGCACAGATCGTCGAGATCGGTGCCCGAATACTGGGTCAGCCGCTCGACCGCGAGCCTCGGACCGGGGATGCGCTCGTCGCTCACGGCCGCCATCGCAGAAAATTGCCGATCAGCCGCAACCCCGCCTCCTGGCTCTTTTCGGGATGGAATTGGGTCCCGGCGAGATTGCCGTGGCCGACGATTGCGGCAAAGGGCCCGCCGTAATCGGTGTCGGCGACGAGGTCGGCCTCGTCGGCGAGGCGGAAATGATAGCTGTGCACAAAGTAGACATGGGCGCCCACGCCGATCCCCGCCAGCAGCGGATGGGGCCGCCGCGGGGTCAGCTCGTTCCAACCCATATGCGGGATTTTGAGCGCCGGGTCGGCGGGCGTCATCGCGGCGACTTCGCCGCCAACCCAGCCGAGACCGTCGGTGGTGACGAACTCGCGGCCGCGTTGCGCCATCAGCTGCATGCCGACGCAGATGCCGAGAAACGGGCGGCCGCGGGCGACGACCGCCTCGGTGAGCGCGGCCTCGAGACCGGGCACCCCGGCGAGCCCGCGCCGACAGTCGGCAAAGGCGCCTACCCCCGGAAGGACGACCCGATCGGCGGCGGCGACGGTTTCGGGCGCGCTCGTGACTTTGATGTCGGCCGAGATCGCGTTCTCCGCGGCGGCGCGGGCGAACGCCTTCGCCGCCGAGCGCAGATTGCCGGAGCCGTAATCGACGATTGCAACGATCATCAGAGACTGCCGCCGAGGACACCCTTGGTCGAGGGCACCATGCCGACGCGGCGCGGGTCGATCTCGACCGCCTGGCGCAACGCCCGCGCCAACCCCTTGAAGCAGGATTCGACGATGTGGTGGTTGTTCTCGCCGTACAGGTTTTCGACGTGGAGTGTCACCCCCGCCGACTGGGCAAAGGCCTGGAACCACTCCTTGAACAGCTCGGTGTCCATCTCGCCGAGCTTCGGGCGGGTGAACCCGACCTTCCATACGAGGTAAGGCCGGTTCGAGGCGTCGAGGCTGACCCGGGTCAGGGTCTCGTCCATCGGGATCACCGCGTGGCCGTAGCGCGCGATGCCGGCGCGGTCGCCGAGCGCCTTCGACACCGCCTCGCCGACGACATAGCCGCTATCCTCGGTGGTATGGTGAAAGTCGATGTGCAGGTCGCCGCGGGCGCGCAGCTCCAGGTCGATCAGGCTGTGCTTCGCCAGCTGCTCCAGCATGTGATCGAGAAAGCCGATCCCGGTCGCGATGTCGCCGATGCCGGTGCCGTCGAGATCGACCCGGCCGGTGATCTGGGTTTCCTTGGTGTTGCGCTCGACTGCCGCCACCCGCACGCCGCTCTCCCTCGCCCGGACACCACATATTTAGCGATTCTGCCGCCGATCCGCTACGATCGAAGCCGGAGATCGACGATCATGGCGACCCCGTTCCACTCCGCTCGGCGACGCGGACAAGCAACGAGAGCATCGCGGCCATGCGCTCCTCCTGAATGCCAAAGCGCGATTCGAACGCGCCAAAGCGCGATTTAAGCGCGGTGAAGCGGGCTTCCATCGCGGTGAAGCGCTGCTCAAGCGCGCTGAGACGCAGCTGCATATCGCGCAGCTCGGCAGTTATCGTTAATACCCGCGAACCGAGCAATTCGAGGCTGATTTTTTCGTCGCTCATAGATCTATTCCAAATTCGCCCGCGGCCCTTTGCCGGGCATGCCATTCTTCGCCGAACATATTGAAAAGATCGTGTCGACACCACCACCGCTCACGACGATAGCGGTACCGCATGACGCGCCGATAGCCGACCTCGCGGCGCGCTTGATCGCCGGTCGCATAAGCATACATGTCACTTGGTCACGCGGCACCGGTTCCCGAAGGCTTATGGATCATTCCGACGAAAAGACTTGGCACGGCACGACGATCCTGTGCGTCCGCAAAGACCATCAGGTGGTGATCGCCGGCGACGGACAGGTCACGATGGGCCAGACCGTCGTCAAGTCGAACGCGCGCAAATTGCGCCGTTTGGCAGGCGGCTCGGTGATTGCCGGGTTTGCCGGGGCGACGGCGGACGCGATCACGTTGTTCGAGCGGCTTGAAGGCAAGCTCGAGCAATATGCCGGGCAGTTGTCGCGCGCCTGCGTCGAGCTCGCCAAGGATTGGCGCACCGACCGCTATCTGCGCCGGCTCGAAGCAATGATGGCGGTGGCGGACAAGAACGTGTCGCTGATCCTGTCCGGCACCGGCGACGTGCTCGAGCCCGAGGACGGACTGATCGGCATCGGCTCGGGCGGCGGCTATGCGCTGGCGGCGGCCCGCGCGCTCGTCGAGATCGACGGGTTCGACGCCGCGACGGTGGCCGAGCGCGCGATGGCCATCGCCGCCGGCATCTGCATCTATACGAACGACAAGATTCTCCTCGAAAAACTGGATTATTGACCTGCCGATGCCCGCCTTCAGCCCGCGCGAGATCGTATCCGAGCTTGACCGCTTTATCGTCGGCCAGCACGACGCCAAGCGCGCCGTCGCGATCGCGCTGCGCAACCGCTGGCGCCGCCAGCAGCTCGCCCCCGAGCTGCGCGAGGAGGTATTGCCAAAGAACATCCTGATGATCGGCCCGACCGGCTGCGGCAAGACCGAGATCGCGCGGCGGCTGGCGCGGCTGGCGCAGGCGCCGTTTGTCAAGGTCGAGGCGACCAAGTTCACCGAGGTCGGCTATGTCGGCCGCGACGTCGAGCAGATCGTGCGCGACCTCGTCGAGATCGCGATCGGCATGACCCGAGACCGGCTGCGCAAGGAGGTCGAGACCAAGGCCGAGATCGCCGCCGAGGAACGGGTGCTCGACGCGCTCGTCGGCGCCAATGCCAGCGCCGACACCCGCCAGAAATTCCGCAAGCAGCTGCGCGAGGGGTTGCTCGACGACCGCGAGATCGAGGTGGGGGTGCAGGAAAGTGCCGCGGCGAACCTGCCGACCTTTGAGATTCCGGGCATGCCGGGCGCGCAGATGGGGATGCTGAACCTCGGCGACATCCTCGGCAAAACCTTTGGCACCCGCACCAAGCCGAAAAAGATGAATGTCGCCGACAGCCACCGCGTGCTGATGGCCGAGGAGAGCGACAAGCTCCTCGACCAGGACATGGTGGTGCGCGAGGCGATCGCCACGGTCGAGCAGAACGGCATCGTCTTTCTCGACGAGATCGACAAGATCTGCGGTCGGGGCGAACGCGCCGGCGGCATCGGCGGCCCCGATGTCAGCCGCGAAGGGGTGCAGCGCGACCTGCTGCCGTTGATCGAGGGCACGACAGTCGCGACCAAGCACGGTGCGGTCAAGACCGACCACATCCTGTTTGTCGCCTCGGGTGCCTTTCACCAGGCCAAGCCTTCCGATCTGCTGCCGGAGCTGCAGGGCCGGTTGCCGATCCGCGTCGAGCTGAAGGCGCTCGACCGCAGCGATTTCCGCCGCATCCTGGTCGAGCCCGAAGCGAGCCTGATCAAGCAATACAAAGCGCTGCTCGCGACCGAGGGGGTCACCCTCGATTTCGACGAGGAGGCGATCGACGAATTGGCGCTGTTGGCCGAGGAGATCAATTCCGCGGTCGAGAACATCGGCGCGCGCCGCCTGCACACGATCCTCGAGCGCCTGTTGGAGGAGATCAGCTTTACCGCCTCCGACCGGCCCGAGGGCACCGAGGTGCGGATCGACCGCGCCTATGTCCGCGACCAGGTCGGCGCGCTTGCGCAAAACGCCGATTTGTCGAAATTCATCCTGTAGCCGGGTAGCCCACTGGGCCTTAGTCGGTGCCGACAGCGGCGCCGAGGGTTTCGCCGATCGAGCGGTGCAGCACCAGATCGGCGACGCCGTCGAGACCGGTCGGCTCGCGGTTGACGATGACGAGGACGGCCCCGTGGTGCTTTGCCAATTCGGGGAAGGCAGCGGCGGGGTAGACGACAAGCGAGGAGCCGGCGACGATAAACAAATCGGCGGCGATGGCTTCGGTCTCGGCGCGGCGCATCGCCGCCGGCGGCATCGCCTGGCCGAACGAGACCGTCGCCGTTTTGACAAAACCGCCGCAGGAGCCGCAGAACGGCGGGGTCTCGTCGCGCTCGAACAGTTGCCGCAATGCGTCGAGCTCGTAGCGGCGGGCGCAGTCGAGGCAATGAGCATAGGTCGTGTTGCCGTGCAATTCGACGACGCGGTCGGCCGGAACGCCGGAGGCCTGGTGCAGCCCGTCGATGTTCTGGGTGATCACCGCCGCCGCCTTGCCGCGGCGGACGAGCTCGGCGACGGCGCGATGGCCGCGATTGGGGGCGGCGGCGCCAAACGTCTCCTCCATCGCAAAGCGGCGGCGCCAGGTCTCGCGCCGCGCCTCCTCCGAACCGAGAAAATCGGCAAAGTCGATCGGCGCCATGCGGGTCCAGATGCCGCCGGGACTGCGGAAATCGGGTATCCCCAATTCGGTGCTGATGCCGGCGCCGGTAAAGACGACGGCGCGGCGCGCCCGGGCGATCAAGTCTGCGAGCCGGGCGACATCTTGATCTTCGGGCATCGCGCATTCTCGCAAAGCCGCGGCGGCGCGCCAAGCCCGGCTTGCGAAAGCGTCATTGGGTCGGCTCGGAGCAATTCGACCGCCATCGGCCGTGTCGTTGCCTGTGGCGGGTTGGGAGGACATGGCTAAGCTGCCGACCGTGCTCGTCGTCGACGACGAGCCGCCGATCCGCCGGCTGCTGCGGACGACCTTGTCGGCCAACGACTATCGCGTCGTCGAGGCCGACGATGGTGCGAGCGCATTGCGGCTGACAGCGCTGGAAAAGCCCGACCTGGTCATCCTCGATCTCGGCCTGCCCGACCGCGGCGGTCTCGATTTGATCGGCGAAATCCGCAAAACCTCGCGCGTGCCGATCGTCGTGCTGTCGGCGCGCCACGACGAGCGCGCGAAGGTCGCGGCCCTCGACCTCGGCGCCGACGACTATGTCGGCAAGCCGTTCGGGATGGCCGAGCTGATGGCGCGCATCCGCGCCGCGTTGCGCCACGCACTCCAGGAGCAGGGCGCGTCGCCGGCCTTTGTCTCGGGCGAGCTGAAGGTCGATCTGGTGCGGCGGCAGGTGACCCGCGCCGGCGCCGAGGTCAAGCTCTCGCCAAAGGAGTTCGATCTGCTGCGCCACCTCGTCATGCATGCCGGCAAGGTTTTGACCCACCGTCACTTGCTGCGCGAGGTGTGGGGACCCGCCCAGGCCGACGAGGTGCAGTATCTGCGCGTCCTGGTCCGGGGGCTACGGGCAAAGCTAGAACCCGATCCGGCGCGCCCGACCCACATCCTGACCGAAACCGGCGTCGGCTACCGCCTGCAGCTTCCGCCCGACCAGCGCGCCTGAACCGATGCCGCCGCCAGCGCGCGTTAGCCGGCGCCGAAGCAATGCTCCTTGCCGGGAAAGCGGCGGGCGCGGACATCGGCGGCGTAAAACTCGGCGGCGGCCGAGATCAGCGGCGCCAATTCCGCGTAGCGTTTGACAAAGCGGGGTTTGAACTGGGTGAAGACGCCGAGCACGTCGTCGGTGACCAGGATTTGCCCGTCGCAGGCGGGGGACGCGCCGATGCCGATCGTCGGCACCGGGACGGTTTCAGTGATCGCCCGCGCCACCGGCTCGACGGTGCCCTCGACGACGATCGAAAAGGCGCCGGCCTCGGTGATCGCGGCGGCGTCGGCGACGACCCGGTCGGCCTGGTCGCGGCCGCGACCCTGCACCTTGAACCCGCCGGCGGCGTTGACCGCCTGCGGCATCAGCCCGACATGGCCCATGACCGGCACCCCGCGCCGGGTCAGAAAGCGCACGGTCTCGGCCATCTCCGCGCCGCCTTCGAGCTTGACCGCGGCGCATCCGGTCTCGGCCATGATGCGCGCGGCGTTGCGGAACGCCTGCTCGGGCGCTTCCTGATAGGCGCCGAACGGCAGGTCGACGACGACCGTCGCCCGCGCCGAGCCGCGCATGACGGCGGCGCCATGCGCGATCATCATCTCGACCGTGACCGGAAGCGTGCTGTCGAAACCGTAGACCACCATGCCCAGCGAATCGCCGACCAGCAGGAAGTCCACGTGCGGGTCGAGCAGCCCGGCGACGGGTGCGGTATAGGCGGTCAGCCCGACGATCGGCGCTGCGCCTTTGACAAAGTCGCCGATCCCCCGCCGGCGCACCCGGCCGGGAGCATGTGACGAAACTTGTCCATCGGTTTGTGCGCTCATGGCCGTCTCCTTCGCGGCGAATGTAGGACGCGCCGGCGCCCGGTTGCACTGCCCTCGTTTGACATCAGCCATGACACGGCAGCGGCGCTGTCGCCGCGAACGGATCGCGGATCCAGCTTCTCCGCGGGTCACCTCACCCATCGGTGGAACCGGGTCAAGGCCGCCGCAGTTTCCTGGTCATCGGGCGGCGCGCCCACCCCCGCCGGCACCAGCGACGGCGCGATAGGAAGCAACAATGGATTATCGCGAACAACCCGCGGGCGGCGCCGACTCTGACCGCGCCGCGGCGGATCGGGGCTCGCCGGCTGGCGGCCGGGTGCCGGTTCGGGCGGCGCCGGCCGGGCGCGGCTGGTGGGACATAGCGGTCGCCGTTTTTAAGGGCATCTCGGCCGACCGCATTTTCCTGGTCGCCGCCGGGGTCACGTTTTACGCGATCCTGGCGCTCTTTCCGAGCATTGGGGCGATCGTCTCGATTTATGGACTGTTCGCCAACCCGAGCACGATCGCCGGTCATCTCGACACTCTGGCGGGCGTCGCACCAAGCGGTGCGGTCGATGTGATCCGGGGCCAGCTGACGCACCTTGCAAGCCAGAACGGGGCGGCGCTCAGCGTCGGCTTTGCGGTCAGCCTGGCGATTGCGTTGTGGTTTTCCAACTCGGGCATGACTGGGCTCTTCGATGCCTTGAATGTGGTTTACGAAGAGCAAGAGCAACGCAGCCTATTAAAGTATTACGCGACGACGTTAACCTTCACCGTCGGCGCCATCGTCCTTGTTCTGGTGTCGATCGCCATCATCGTCGCGATCCCGGTGGTGCTGCATTTTATTCCTTACGCGAGTTTGACATCCATATTGCTGGAGGTCGCCAGGTGGCCGCTTCTGTTTGTGTTGGTCGTGGGCGCCCTTGTCGTCCTCTACCGCTACGCGCCCTGTCGCGAGCAGCAGCAATGGCGTTGGATCATCTGGAGCAGCATTTTTGCCGCCGCGGTATGGCTTGGCGTCTCCGCGCTGTTCTCGTGGTACGTCGCCAGTTTCGGCAGCTACAACAAAACCTACGGTTCGCTCGGCGCAATCTTCGGCTTTATGACGTGGATGTGGCTGTCGATGGTCGTCGTCCTGGTCGGCGCCAAGCTCGACGCCGAACTGGAGCGCCCCGCGGCGGATGCGGCGCCCACAACGGGTGGCGGCAACCCAAATAAACCGCGTTCCTAATCACGCGATGTCAAGGCCGAGGTCGAGGATCGGGGCGCTGTGGGTGATCCAGCCCGATGAGATCAGGTCGACCCCGGTCGCGGCGACGGCGGCGACGGTTTCGGGGCTGATCCGGCCCGACGCCTCGGTCACCGCGCGGCCGTCGACCATGGCCACCGCCCGGCGCAGGGTTTCGGGGTTCATGTTGTCAAGCAAAACTGCGTCGACGCCGGTTGCGAGCGCCTCGGCCAACTGGTCGAGGGTGTCGACCTCGAGCTCGATCTTGACGAGATGCCCGGCATGGGCGCGGGCGCGTTCGAGCGCCGGCTTGACGCCGCCCGCCAAGGCGATGTGGTTGTCCTTGATCAGCATCGCGTCATCGAGCCCAAAGCGGTGGTTGGCGCCGCCGCCGAGCCGGACCGCCTCCTTTTCCAGTGTCCGCAGGCCTGGTGTGGTTTTGCGGGTGCAGACGATCCGCGCGTGCGAGCCGGCGATCATGTCGGCGAGCGCGCGGGTTGCGGTAGCGACCCCGGACATGCGGCTCAACAGGTTGAGCGCGGTGCGCTCGGCGGCGAGGATGCCGCGCGCCGGGCCGGAAATTCGCGCGACCATATCGCCGCGCCCGACCCGGGCGCCGTCCGCGCATACCCGCTCGATCCGCAACGCCGGCTCGACCAGCTCAAAGGCGAGGAGTGCCGCCTCGAGGCCGGCGACGACCCCCGGCTGCCGCGCCGCGATGACCGCCTCGACCCGCGCGTCCACCGGGACGATCGCGTCGCTGGTGATGTCGCCGGCGCGTCCCAAATCTTCGAGCAGGGCCGCGCGCACGATCGGCTCGATGATCAGCCGCAGGGTCATTCGCCGCGTCCCGCCGCGGTGTGCGCTTTGGAATGGACCAAAATTTGAGGCCCCCTTGGCCGGGCTTGACCCGGCCATCCACGTCTTGCCTTGGCGCCAATGGATCGGCGACGAAGATGTGGATACCCGGCACAAGGCCCGGCAAGGGAAGCCGAAAATTGGCCGGAACGGAGCTCTACCCTGCGGGCGATCTCCAC
Organism: uncultured Alphaproteobacteria bacterium; assembly: GCA_963712825.1. Lineage (GTDB taxonomy): Bacteria > Pseudomonadota > Alphaproteobacteria > ATCC43930 > CGMCC-115725 > AP-15. The sequence continues at coordinate 150,269 of CAVQJP010000011.1, read as the reverse complement.
TGCCTCCGACTCGCTCGGCTGCGTCGCCATGCCGATGCCCCCGCTGCGCGCGTCAGCCGAAGGCGAGCATGCGCTCGACCGCCTGACGCGCGCGCCCGGCGATCGCCGGGTCGACGGTGACCTCGTGGGTCATGGTTTCGAGCGCCCGGCGGATCTTCGGCAAGGTGATGCGCTTCATGTGCGGGCACAAATTGCACGGCCGCACAAAGTCGAGATCGGGATATTGCAGCGCGACATTGTCGCTCATCGAGCATTCGGTCAGCAGCACGACGCGGCTCGGACGCTCCTTGCCGACATAGTCCGCCATCGCCGCGGTCGACCCGGTAAAGTCGCATTCGGCGACGACCTCGGGCGGGCATTCGGGATGGGCCAGCACGACGACGCCCGGGTGGCTTTCGCGCACGCTCCTCACGTCCTCGGCGGTAAAGCGCTCGTGGACCTCGCAGTGACCCTTCCAGGCGATGATCTCGACCTTGGTCTGGGCCGCGGTGTTGCGGGCGAGGTATTCGTCGGGGAGCATGATGACGCGTGGAACGCCGAGACCCTCGACGATCTTTTTGGCGTTGCCCGAAGTGCAGCAGATGTCGGACTCGGCCTTTACCGCGGCCGAGGTGTTGACATAGCTGACGACCGGGACACCCGGATGGTGCTCGCGCATCAGCCGGATGTCGGCCGCAGTGATCGAGGCGGCGAGCGAGCAGCCGGCCCTGAGATCCGGGATCAGCACCGTCTTCTGCGGGTTCAGGAGCTTGGCGGTTTCGGCCATGAAATGGACGCCGGCCAGCACGATCACGTCGGCATCGGTGCGCACCGCCTCGCGCGCCAATGCGAGGCTGTCGCCGACAATGTCCGCCACGGTGTGAAAAATCTCGGGAGTTTGATAGTTGTGCGCCAGCACGACCGCGTTGCGTTCGCGCTTGAGCTTTAGGATGGCGGCGATGTCGTCGGCCAGGAGCGGCCATTCGATCGCCGGGATGTGCCGCTCGACGCGCGCGTAGATTTCGGGCAGCGGCATCGGCGTCGGTTTCGTGGGCACGCGATTTGGGGAGGCGGTCTCCAGCACGTCCTTCTCCTTATGCTCTTAATGAGCATTTCATAATTCCGGAAAAGCCGGGCAACGTCGCCCGGCTGCCGCTTATGCTGCTTTTGAGGATAAGCGCCGTAACCGAACTGTCAAGATCTCCTTCGTCCGATTAGGATTGATCCGGCGGCTTATCCGGCATGCGGAAAGCCGCTTGCTCGCGGCAAGTCTTGATGTTCGCAGCTCGCGTACAGCTAAGCGAGCGCGGCACGGCAGCGTTTGAGGATCGGATCGTCGGCAGGCTGCACGCCCCGCATTGTAGCACACGACAGGTTTACGCCGCGGGATGGGCAGTGCGCTGGCCACCTTATCCTTGCGCCTGATCTTAGGCCGGGCCCGCCTGGCTCTCCGCCTCGGTCCGAATTACGGCTTCGTCAATGCCGCAACCATGGCGGCGGCGGCGATGGCAATGCGGGCGATGACGGCGGGGTCGACCGCGTGCGGCCAGCGGTCGTCGGGCAAGTGGAAGAGCGGGTTGGTGCCGACCAGGGTCAGGTACCGCCCGCCGGCGCGGTGGATGTCGCGGGTCTCGCCGCTCGGCAGGAAATCGGGCGGGGCGATCCGGGCGGGCGGATGGCCGGCGCGGGTCAGCTCATCGGCGGCGAGGGCGGCAAGATACTGGTCGTTCGACAGGATCGACAACGCGCCGCCGGCAGCGCCGATATTGGCGCCGTAATGGACCCACATGGCACCGCCCTCGGCGGCCGGCCGCTCCCAGCCGGGGCGGCGCGCCAGGAAGTCGTCGAGGCCGAGATGGCCGAGTTCGTGGCCGCTGTTGGCGGTAAAAACCACGTCGGACGCCGGCCGCGCCGCGGCCAGCGCGCGCAGGGTTTCGAGCCAGCAGACGAGACCGCCGCCGCGCTCGGCGGTCGACTGCCACCATGAGCTGCGCGGGGTCATGACCACGACCGGCGCGCGCCTGGGCTCGCGGCCGGGGATCGTGACGACGATGTTGCACCCCCGGACCAGTGTGCGGCGGCTGTCGGCGACAAGCCGGGCGTCGGCGCCGCGCGCGGCTGCGGCGAAGACCGTTTCGCGCGCCTCGCTCGAAACATGGATCGCCGGGGCGCCGTAAGGATGGCGAAACTGCTCGGCGTTCAGCAACCCCGTTCCGGGCCGCGCGCCCTTGCAGACGACGACCAGGGCGTCGTGTCCGGATGCGCGGCGCAGCTTTTCGTAATCCGGTGCGTATACCGCATGCGGCGACAGCTCGACAACCCCGATCGCGGCAGCCGGCCCGATCGGCCCGAGCCTGCCGGCGATGCCGTCCGCCGCTGTTGCCGGTGCATCGAAAACCGGCACGCCCGAGATCCGCACACCATCGACTTCCAGATAGGCGGCGACCGGGTCGAGCCGTTCGAGCGCCAATTCCTCGACCGCGGGAACAAACCCGAGCCGCGCGGCTTCGGACGCCAGCCATTCGGCGCCGGCCTGGTCGCCGGCGGTGCCGGTGCGGTGAATGCCCTGCGAATCCCACGCCTTCAGCCAACCGGCCGCGCGGGCGGCGGCGTCCTCCAAAATGCCCATCCCGGTCCTCCCCGCGGTCACGATATCGCCTGGCTCGGGGCGAGGCTATGCTGGCGTCGCAAGCAAAACGGGGAGGATGCGATGGCGGGTTTGCTCGACGGCAAGTCGGCGCTGGTGACCGGCGGGGGCGGCGGCATCGGCCGGGCGGCGGCGCTCGCCTTTGCCCGCGAGGGAGCGCGCGTCGCGGTCGCCGATTACGCCGCCGAAACCGCGGCCGAAACCGTGGCGATGGTCAACGCCGCCGGCGGCCAGGCGATTACGCTGACGGGCGACGTGACCCGCGGGAGGGACGTTGGGACCATGCTCGACGACACGATCGTCGCCTATGGCCGGCTCGATTGCGCCTTCAACAATGCCGGCATCGGGCCATCTCAGGTCGACGCCGCCGGCAAAAAGACCGCCGACTGGTCCGAGGATTCGTTCGACCGGATGATCGCGGTCAACCTGAAGAGCGTGTGGCTGTGCATGCGGGCGGAAATTCGCCAGATGCTGACGCAGGGCGGCGGTGCGATCGTCAACACCGGGTCGATCGCCGGGCTGGTCGGCCTCGCGACCTCATCGGCCTATGTCGCCGCCAAGCACGGCGTCGTCGGGCTGACCAAAACCGCGGCGCTCGAATATGCCGAGGCCGGCATCCGGGTCAACGCGGTGTGTCCGGGCTTTATCGAGACCCGCATGACCGAGGACACGATGCGCCGGCGCGGCGCCGCGATCCTGGCGCAGATCCCGGTAAAACGCATGGGCGCCCCGGCAGAGATCGCCGAGATGGTCGTATGGCTGTGCTCCGAGCGCGCGAGCTACGTTACCGGCGCCGCCTACAACGTCGACGGCGGCTGGCTGGCGGTTTGATACGGGAACAGCGGAATCGGGGCGCCGCTGAACCAATCGCGGACCGGGTTCGTGCAGCCCGGTCAAAACGGAGCGTCGGTGCGGCCTATTCGGTCGGCAACGCGACAAAGCCCCGGCTGCCCTCGTCTTGGGCGTCGGTGACGCAGACCTTGTCGACGTGCGCGGCGGATGGGCCGCGGCGGGCGGCCTCGATCATCGCCGCAACCGCATCTTCCGGTCCCGTCACCAGCACTTCGACCGCGCCGTCGCGGCGGTTGCGGACCCAGCCGCGCAGGCCGAGCTCGGATGCCGCCCGCACCGCCCAGGCGCGATAGCCGACACCCTGGACGCGGCCGGCAACGCGAAGCCGTACGGTCTTCATCGCACCGATATAGCGCAGCAGCGCCGCCAACCCAAACCGCATCGGCTCCCGCATAAAGTGAGGACGGCAACCATCAGGTCGGCGAAGTTGAGATTCGTCAAGGAATGGCACCGCGCGCCGTCATAACCGTTTGCCCCGTAGGCAGCTGCGGCTGTTCCGAGGAACGAAAGGAATGACGACGATGGCCACCCAGGGCTTGAACGGATTGAAGGTCGCGATACTCGTCACCGACGGTTTCGAGCAGGTCGAGCTGACCGAGCCGCGCAAGGCGCTCGACCAAGCCGGCGCCGACACCCGGATCGTGTCGCCAAAGGATTCGGAGGTGCGCGGCTGGAATTTCACCGATTGGGGCCAGAAGCTGCCGGTCGACCTGAAGCTCGACCAGGCCCGGCCCGAGATGTTCGACGCGTTGCTGCTGCCGGGCGGCGTGATCAATCCGGACAAGCTCAGGATGGAGCCCAAGGCGGTCGCCTTTGTCAAAGCCTTCTTCGACGCGGGCAAGCCGGTCGCGGCGATCTGCCATGGGCCGTGGACGATCATCGAAGCGGGTCAGGCGCATGGGCGGAAAATGACGTCATGGCCGTCGCTCAAGACCGACCTGAGGAATGCCGGCGCGGAATGGGTCGACCAGGAAGCGGTCGTCGATGGTAAGCTCGTGACCAGCCGCAAGCCGGACGACATCCCGGCGTTCACCCGCGAGATGCTTCGGCTGTTTGCGGCGGCAAAAATGGGCGCCCGCGCCGCCTAACCGGCGCTTTCTGCTGCAGCCCGGAGGAAGGCGATGCAACAGCGACCGTTCGGCTCGACCGGCCGTGAGGCGGCGGTGATCGGGCTCGGCACTTGGTATCTTGAGCAGGCGCCCCGCGACGCGGCGGTCGCGGCGTTGCGCCGAGGGCTCGACCTCGGCATGAACCATATCGACACCGCCGAGATGTACGGGTCGGGTGCGTCCGAAGAGCGGGTCGGCGAGGCCATTGCCGGCCGCCGCGACGAGGTCTTTCTGGTGTCCAAGGTGCTGCCGCAGAACGCGTCGCGAGCCGGGACACGGCAGGCCTGCGCGCGCTCGCTTGCGCGCCTCGGCACCGACCGGCTGGACTGCTATCTGCTGCACTGGCGCGGGCCGCATCCGCTGGCCGAGACCATCGCGGCGTTCGAGGCATTGCAGCAGGAAGGCAAGATTATGAGCTGGGGGGTCAGCAATTTCGATGCCGGCGACCTCGATGAAGCGCTCGGCATTGCCGGCGAGGGACGTATCGCGTGCAATCAGGTGCTCTATAACCTGACCGAGCGCAGCATCGAGCATCGAGTGATGCCATGGTGCGAGCGCCATGGCGTCGCGGTCACCGGCTACAGCCCGTTCGCGCACGGCCGCTTTGCGGGTCCGCACACGCCGGGCGGGCGGGTATTGGCCGAGATCGCCGCAGTGCACGACGCGACGCCGCGCCAGGTGGCGTTGGCCTTTCTGGTGCGGCAGCCGCCTCTGTTCACGATTCCCAAGGCGGCCGATCCCGAGCACGTCGCCGAAAACGCCGGTGCGGGGGACCTTGAATTGTCGGCGGAGGAGATCGGCCGCATCGACGCCGCCTTTCCGCTCGGCTCGAACCGGCGCGGTCTGCCGATGCTGTAACGGATGCGGGATAATCTTGCTGAGAGACGTGGTCATTCCCGGATGCCCAGCGGGGCAGGCCCGGAACCGATGAACACGGCAGCTTGTCCAATGGTAATCCTACTTCGTGCATGGCCAGGCCTTGTTGGATGCGCTCCGGGCGGCAAGAAAAAAATCTCGATCGCTGCTCTCTGGATGCTCATCGACAAAATGGGTGAAGACGGCAACTAGACTAATGGCCGTGGCGGACAACTCCCGCGCAGAAGACGACCGCGCCGCGGACGCGCAAGCCGAGTTGCCACCCGGCGTCAGCGAGCACGAGATCGAAGACATCGAGGACCGCGCCCGGCTGCGCACCCCGGTCATCTACGAGATTGTCCGCCGTGAAGGCGAAACCGAAATGGAGCGCCCGATCACCTCGCTGTGGTGGTCGGGGGTCGCGGCCGGGCTGTCGATCAGCTTCTCGCTGTTGGCCCAGGCCGCGCTTTTGCTGCATCTGCCCGACGCACCGTGGCGGCCGCTGGTCAGCGGTTTTGGCTATTCGGTCGGGTTTTTGATCGTGGTTTTGGCGCGGCAGCAGCTTTTTACCGAAAACACCGTGACCGTGGTGCTGCCGGTGATGGCCGAGTTTACCCTGGCGAAGGTAAGACGGCTCGGGCGGATGTGGGGCGTCGTGCTCGCGGCGAACATGACCGGGACGTTTGTCGCGGCGCTGTTCTGCACGGTAACGCCGGCGCTCGCCCCCGAACTGCGCGCGGCGATGATCGAGATCAGCCAGGCGACGATGGCGCTCGGCTGGGTCGAGATGCTGTTCCGGGCGATCGGTGCGGGCTTTCTGATCGCGGCCATGGTGTGGCTGATCCCAAGCGCCGAGGGCGCCCAATTTCACGTCATCACCATGGTCACCTACCTGATCGCCATCGCCGGTTTTACCCATATCGTCGCCGGCAGCGTCGACGGCTTTCTGCTCGTGCTGAACGGGCAGCTCGGCCTGTGGCAGATGATCGGCCATTTCACGGTCCCGGTGCTGCTCGGCAACATCATCGGAGGAACGGCGCTGTTCGCCGTTATCTCCTACGCGCAGGTCATGAAGGAAGTGTAGGCCCGAACGCCCGCACCCGGGTGACGTGGCGCGGAGCAGCGACAAGCGCCGATTGCGATGCCCGAACATCTCGGATGGGGCGAAATTGCCGTTCGCCTGGCACTGACGGTGCTTGCCGGCGGTGTCATCGGCCTCAATCGCGGCGAGCGCCGGAGGCCGGCCGGGTTGCGCACCACGCTGCTCGTCTGTCTGGCCGCGTCGATCGCGATGATCCTGGTAAATGTTTGGCTGCCGACCGCGGGGAAGCCGCCGACTTCTTTTATCACGTTGGACCTGATGCGGCTGCCGCTCGGGATTTTGTCCGGGATGGGGTTTATCGGCGCCGGCGCCATCGTCCGCCGCGGCAACATCGTCGAAGGGGTCACGACGGCGGCCACGCTGTGGTACGCGACCGTGATCGGGCTGTGTCTCGGCGGCGGTCAGCTCGCACTGGGGCTGGCGGCCCTGGCTCTAGGTGCGGTTATATTGTGGTGCCTCAAATGGGTCGAGCAACATCATCTTGGGATCCCGCGCGCCGGCAGCCTCGTCGTAGCATTCGACAACGGAAGCCCGGTCATGCGGGATGTGGATGCGGCACTCGCCGGCGCAGGTTACGAGGTGGCGGGGCAATCGCGCCGCTTCACCGAGCACGGCGACTGTTGCGAGATCCGTTATGAGCTGCGCTGGCGGGACTTCGGGCCAACCCGCGAGGCTCCCGCATTCACCGACGAACTGGCGCGACGAAACGGTGTGCGCCGGCTCGAATGGCGGCAGGCCCCGGCCGACTGAAGAAGCGGCCGACCACAGCCGGTCAGCTGTCGATCCATTCGCGCATAAAGCGGGCGTGGCAGTCGCGTTCGCCGGGCATCTTGAGCCAGCCCGCCAAGAGCCGCGGCGTCGCCAGCAGCAGCCGGTCGCGCAGATGGGTCGAGTTCAGCCCGTATTCCTCAAAGGTCGAGATCGTGATCTTCTGGTTGTGCGGGTCGTCCTGAAAGCGGCAGGCGCACAACGCGACGGCTTCCTGGTAGGCGCGGCGGTCGGCGCCGGTTTGCAGATAGGCGTTGGCGACGGCGGTCGCGCGCGGGAAGTCCAACGACATGATCGCGTCGTCGAGTTCGCCAAGCAAAGCCTGCGGGGTGCGGCTGCCGAGGTTGAACCCGGCGCACTCCTCCTCGATGACCGAATGGTCGAGCTTATTCTCGTGCGCCACGTCGTTGACAAAGCTCGCCATCAGATAAAGAACCCGCGGCTGGTATGGGTTGTCGCGGGTCCGCATCCAGTTGTTCGCGACGTTGCAATAGTCGAACGGGTGCTGGCCGTTGGTGAACTGCCGCGGCACTGTCGTGCGCAGGATCAGTTCGGCGGCGCCGAGCTGGATCGTGTCGCCGAGGCTGCGGACCGATTTCCCATTCTTCAGATGGCCCGTCAGCAGGTCCCACACCGCGTCGCTGTCGCCCGCCATCAATTGGGCGATCATGTGCTCGACCTCCGCCGGAGCCAGCGGGGTCTTGTTGGAATGGACGAGGCTTTTCCCGGCATCCTCCGGGAACTCGGCGGCAAGCCGCACGCACACCGCATCGTAAAGCGAGTAGTAAAGCGGTCCGACCGCCATGTCCGGGACGCCCATGTAATAGACGCCGTGCGCCTGCTCCCACCCGACCACGTCGGCGAGGTCGGTGATCGCACGCGCCCGGATCGCCTTGTGCCCGGTGTTGCGCGCCTTGCGGCCGACGACGGTGTCCTGCAGGTCGATCAGCCCGAGAAATTCGAGCTGGTCGCGCAACAGAGGGCGCAGCTGCTCGTCCTCGGCCAGACCCAGGAACAGTCCGTACGAGCGCCGCGAGTCGCCGCTGACCGTGGCGATCATGTGCGAATGCAGCCGCTCCTCGACCGTCCCCTCCTCGCGGATCGGCTCATGGTCGTCCTGCCACACCATTGGCCCGTAATCGGGCGCCGGCACGTTGATGCCCTTCATTGTCGCGTAGCGGCCGGGATACTTGCCCAGCAATTGGTTCCAGATGTCGAGCCCGGCCGGGATGTACCACACGCTCTGCAGCAGCGGCAGCAGCCGGTACTTCTCGGGCAGATACGGCATCAGGCAGGCCGAGGCGCGCAATCCCAGGATCGTATGGTCGTTGTTGACCAGCGAGACTTGGCCATCCTTGATGTTGACGTGGCTCGGCACCTGGACAAACGGCGCCTCGGCCGCGGTTACTACGGCGAGCGCGTCGCCAATCGAGCGCCCGTCTTTCGCCACCATTTGAAAGAACAAGTCGGCGGTGCGCGGCTGGTCGCGCTCGAGGATGGCGTCGGTCAATGGGCCGAAAAATTTATCCTGGCTGATCTCGCTTCGGCTCCGTAGCATCGCTGCGCTCCCGTATGTCTCGGTGGCTGCCGGGTTCAAGCGTCGAGGGTACGGCCCTCCTCCCCCGCTGGTAAACCAGCCATGCAGCATTGGTGCCATGCCGCGCGGGCGCGTCAGACCGCAACTCCGCCGGCCATCCCGGAAGCGGGTTCCGCGCTCACTGAGGGGAGCACTGCCGCAGCCATTCCCGGTCGCGTTGGGAGGGCCGGCGCGCCAGCCGAGCCTGCAGCAGCAACGCTGCCTTTTCGGATTGGCGCGAACGCATCGCGGCGACGATCAGGGTGTCCTCAAAAACCTCGCGCTGGGCGTGGCTGCCGCCGATGCGCGGCAGGTCCCCGAGGGCGGTTTCGAGAATGCGGACGGCCTCGGCGGGATCGTCGCGCGCCACCGCCAGAGCGCCCTCGCACAGAGCCGGCGCCGCCTCGCCCGGCGGCAATCTTCCCTCCCCCGCCAAACCCCGCAGCCCGGCGACCCTGCCCCGCACCGCTTCGTCGTCGCCGGTCGCCGCTTCCGCCAGCGCCGCGTGCAAATCGGCAAAGGCCAGGCTTGCCTGCGGAAAATGCCGGCGGGCATGCGCCGCGACCTCCGCCCAGTCGTCGGTGGGCATCGGCATTGCGCCGTAGAGCTGCCAGCGCCACAGAAACGACGCCGAGTCGGCGAGGCTCAGCATCGGCGCCGACAACGCGACCGCCGGCCGGATCGCATCGCGATAAGTTGCCATCGCGCGCTCGTTGTTGCCGCGAGCCAGCTCAAACAGCGCCAGATGCCACGACAAATGGCAATGCAGATGGCCGGCGCGCTCGTAGTCCCCGAGCCAATCCGCGATGAACGCGGCGCCGCCCTCGCTATCGCCCATTTCGAAGAAACCGTGCGCCCGCTGATGCGCGCCATGCGCGTTGCGCGGGTTGAGCGCGAGCGAGCGCTCGACGAGGCGGGTCCCGGCCGCGACTGCGCCGGTCTCGATCCGGGCCCAGCCGAGATATCCGAGAAACCACCAATCTTCAGGCCAATGCGGCGCCAGCTCTTCGAGCAGTGCGAGCTGGGCCTCGTGATGGTCGCGCCGGCCGCTGAAGCCCAAGAGCCCGAAGACGCCGAGCGCCAACGACAGCGGCAACGCGTCGCGCGGGTAGTCGGCGGCATGCTCGCGCACCGCCGCGAGCGCCCTTGGCGCATCCCCACCGATTGCCAGCGCCACGACGGCGACGTGCCGCTGCTCGCGCACCGAAGCCCGCGCCGCCAGCGATTTTGCCCGTTCGGCGGCGGCCCGCGCTTCCCCGGTCCGCGCCTGCAACTGAAGCAGCCGGGCGTGTGCAATGTGGGCCAGCGCGAAATCCGGGTCGGCGGCCAACACCCGCTCCAGCCGGGCGTCGGCGCCGGTGTTGGCCGACAGCAGCAGGTCGAGCGCCTCGACATACTCCGCGGCCGCGGCCTCGGAAGCCGCGGCGAGCGGAAGATCGAAACGGTCGGTCAGCGCCATTTGCCTGATCCTCGTGTTGACGTTTGTGTGGGCGCGGACGCCGCGGCGGGGCAAGAATATGGCTTTCGCAGGGCGTCTGTCGCTCGCCCTGCGCGCCATGCTAGGCTCTCACAAAAGGAGCGACCGCGCATGAACGACATCGGCTTTGCTGCGCCGGCAGTTGCCGTATCGCGGCTCGAATCCGTCTCGCCCGCCGACCGCGCGCTGTGGCCGGCATTGCGCGCCGAGGCGGCGCAGGCGCTGGGGCGCGAGGAAATGCTGCGCGGGCTGCTCGATCGCGCGGTGTTGCGCCATGACGGGTTTGCCGCGGCACTGGGCTCGCTTCTTGCCCACAAGCTCGGCGAGCCGTCACTGCCGGCCGAGCGCCTCGCCGAGCTGGCGCAATCGGCGATGGCCGAGGACCCGACAATCGCCGAGGCGGCGGCGGCCGATCTTGCAGCGATCCGCGCCCGCGACCCGGCGGCCGAGAGCCGGTTGGTCCCGTTTCTCTATTACAAGGGGTTCCACGCGCTCGAATGGCACCGCATCGGCCATTGGCTGTGGTGCGGTGGCCGCCGCGACCTTGCGCATTTTTTGCAGAGCCGGGTGTCCGAGGTGTTCGCGGTCGACATCCACCCCGCCGTCCCGGTCGGAAGCGGCGTCTTTATCGACCACGGCACCGGGCTCGTGGTCGGCGAGACTGCGTTTATCGGCAACGACGTGTCGATCCTGCACGAGGTGACGTTGGGCGGCACCGGCAAAGAGCGCGGCGACCGCCATCCCAAGGTCCGCGACGGGGTCCTGCTGTGCGCCGGGGCCAAGGTCTTGGGCAATGTCGAGATCGGCCGCGAGGCCAAGGTCGGCGCCGGCAGCGTCGTCTTGAGCAACGTGCCGCCGCGGGCGACGGTGGCAGGGGTGCCGGCGCGCATCGTCGCCTGGTCGCAAGGTGCGGTGCCGGCGCTGGAGATGGACCAGAGCCTTCCCGACTACGAGATCTGACGACGCACGCGAGCGCGGCGCGAGGCCCGGTTGCAATGCTCCCCGACCGGTTCGAAACCGCTCGGCTGGTGCTGCGCCCGATCGCCCGCGGCGACGCGCTGGCGATCTTTGCGACCTATGCGCAGGATCCGGAGGTGGTCCGCTATCTGGCCTGGCGGCCGCATCGCCGGCTGGCCGAGAGCGAAGCCTATGTGGCACGCTGTGTGGCGGCGCCGCCGACCCGGTCGCGCAGCTATGCGCTGGTCGGGCGGGCGGAGGGCCGGCTGCTCGGCGCCTTCGAGCTGCGCCGGCCCGAACCCCACCGGCTCGATTGCGGCTATGTGCTGGCTCGGCCGTTTTGGGATCGCGGCCTGATGACCGAGGCCCTGGCCGCCGCCGCGCGCTGGGCGATGGGCGATGGCGACATCTGGCGGCTCGGGGCGGTCTGCGACATCGACAACCCGGCCTCGGCGCGGGTCATGGAAAAAGCCGGCCTTTCCCGCGAAGGGACGCTGCGCCGCTGGCTCGTCCACCCCAATCTCGGCCCCGAGCCCCGCGACTGCCTCAGCTACGCGCTCACCCGCTAGCACCTGATCGGTGCTGCGTCCCCGCGAGCCCACGGGTCCGGCGGCACCGGCCCGAGATTGCATCGCTTCGCTCGCAATGACCGATCCGACGCTGGATCTGATCGAAAACCGCTTTAGAACCCTGAATTCGCAGCCCTCTCTTCGTACCGGAATGAGCGAGCACCCAGGTTACGCTGTGATACACTTCGACAGATATCGCCGGTTTCGGATATCCTGAACCCGTTAAGCATGGGGAGAGAGCCGTCATGAAAGTGGTCACGCTCAAAGACATTCCGAATCTTCCGGTTGAAGGCGCCGAGCCGATCGAGGGATGGACCGGACCGGTTTCCCGCTCGCGCCAGACGATCATCGAGCCCGGCGGCTCGGCGAACTACAACTGCAGCGTGGTGAACTTCAGCCAGGGCTGCACCACGGGATGGCACACCCATACCTGCGATCAGATCCTGGTCGTGACCTCGGGCTCGGGCATGGTTGCGACCGAGCACGACAAGCGTGAGATCAACGTCGGCGACGTTGTTCACATCAAGGCCGGCGAGCGCCACTGGCACGGCGCCAAGGCCGACACGACGATGGGGCACATCACGATCACGGCGGTCGGCGGGCAAGCGAGCTGGGGGTAATTTCCGGCGCAGGCGCCCCGCTCGCCGCCGGGCGCCGGGATCCGCTCGCGCGCGACGGCGGCGTCAGCCCTGGGCGTGCAGGACCTTGCCGCCGGCGGTGACCGGGTCCGCGGCGATCAGCACAAAGGCGATGACGCAGGGCTCGGTGCCGCGGTTGACCCAATTGTGAATGGTGCCGCGCTGCACCAAAACGTCGCCCGCCTTCAGATGCACGGTCGTGTCGTCGAGCTCCATGTCGATCTCGCCCTTCATCACGACCGCGTAGTCGATCGAGTCGGTACGGTGGTTGCGCGGCGTCGAGCCCGGCATCAGCTCGAGCACGCGAAAGACGGTGCCGTTCGCCAGGGTCGTGCCGGTTTTGCGAAGACCTTGGTCGTCACTGCCGTTGTTGTCGACCGGAAAGGCCTCGCTCGTCCACACGACGCAGGCTGTGGCGCCGGGGCGGGCCGAAGCAAGGTTTTTTGCGGTCTCGTCGATCAGGACCACGGCGCGGCCCTCGGCGTCGTGGCCGGTCACTACCCGGCGCAATTGCAGCGGCATCGGTAATCTCCTCGGTGGCCTAATGGCGGATGCGGGCGCGATCTTGGCCGCCGTCGGGGCGCTCCGCAACATCGGCGGATGCGGGCCGCAGGCGATGCGCGCATAGTCCGGCGGAGAGGCGGAGTTTCCCGATGCTGTTGCGCGTGCGTTCGATCGCCTATCTCGCCGAAGCCATCAACGGCTACGAGCTTGTCGACCCGCGCGGCCGCGACCTGCCGCGCTTTGCCGCAGGGGCGCATGTCGCGGTGCGGCACGGCGCCAGCGCGGTGCGCGATTATTCGCTGTGGAACGACCCGGCCGAGCGCCGGCGCTATTGCATTGCGGTCTTGCGCGAGAGCGGCGGCCAGGGCTCGTCTCATTGGCACGAAGGGGTCCGCGTCGGCGACCCGGTCGAGGTCTCGATGCCGCGCAACAATTTCCCGCTGACCGAGGAGGCCGAGCGCTATCTGCTGCTGGCGGGCGGCATCGGCATCACGCCCATCATGGCGATGATTGCCGAATTGCGACGGCGGGGCGCCGCGTTTCTGCTGCACTACTGCACGCGCTCGCCGGAGGCGACGGCGTTTCGCGACGAGCTCGACCTGCTCGCGGCGCAAGAACGGGCGCGCTTTCACCACGACGGCGGCGACCCGGCGCGCGGCCTCGACATCGCCGCGCTGCTGCGCGACCCCAAGCCCGGAACGCATCTCTATTACTGCGGTCCGGCCGGCATGATGCGGGCGGCCGCGGCGGCGAGCGCCGACTGGCCGGAAGGCACGGTGCATTGCGAATATTTCACCGGACCCGCCGCACGGCCGCCCCAGCCCTTGGGAGAGGAGCGCGCGTTTCGCGTCCGCCTCGCGAAGAGCGGCGGCGAATACGACATTCCGGCCGGCGAGACGATCGTCGACGCGTTGCGCCGGCAAGGGGTTGCGGTGCGGACCTCGTGCGAGCTCGGCTATTGCGGCACCTGCCTGACCGCGTATCGCGCCGGCGAACCCGACCATCGCGATCAGATCCTCTCAGCGGCCGACCGCCGCCGCTACCTGTTGATCTGCTGTTCGCGGTCGGAAACCCCGGTGCTCGAGCTTGAGTTGTAATCACCCGGTGTCGACGTTCGTGATTTTTATAACGCGGTTCACCCCTAAAAGGGTCAACGCGTTAACGCGGCGGGCGCGATGGATACGCGAAGGAGCGCAAAGGATTATTCGATACCCTGCGAGCTTTGCGAAACAACCGGCGCCCTGCGCGTTGAACTCGTTGCGGTCCCCCTGCCCTACTCCAGGTATGGACAACGGCACGCTAACGCCGCAGGACGAGGGCGACGGCGATCGCCATCAGCGCCGCCGCTGCGAGCCACAGCGGGATTACCGCGAGATAGGCGCGCTTGGCTTGCTCGGCGGCATGGGAAGCGATCGACTCGGCGTGCAGAACCACCCCGTCGCGCGCCACGTCTCCGACCAAGGCGTCGAGGCTTTCGAGGAGCCGAGGCAGCCGCTCGATCATGTCGGCCACAGTTTCGAGCCGCTGGCGCAATTGCGCTTCGGGGCCGCGATTTTCGCGCATCCACCGTTCGATCAGCGGCTGCGCCAAGGTCCAGATGTTGACTTCGGGATCGAGGCGGCGGCCCACGCCCTCGACCAGCACCATCGTCTTTTGCAGCAGCAGCAATTGCGGCTGGGTCTCCATGTCGAACTGCTCGGTGACCCGGAACAGCTGCGCCAGCAGCCGGGCGACCGAGATTTGTTGCAACGGCCGGCCGAGGATCGGCTCCCCGATCGCGCGGCAGGCCTGGGTGAATGCATCGATCGACCGGGTCGACGGCACATAGCCGGCAGCGAAATGGACCTCCGCCACGCGGCGGTAGTCGCCCGTCAGAAAACCGACCAGCATGTCGGCGAGATACCAGCGGGTATCGCGGTCGAGCCGCCCCATGATCCCGAAATCGATGACGACGATCGCCCCCGATGCATCGACAAACATGTTGCCCGGATGCATGTCGGCGTGAAAAAAGCCGTCGCGGAATACCTGGTTGAAAAAGGCGCCGGCCGCCTTGGCCAGGACATCGTCTATTCGATGGCCGGCGGCGATCAGCCCGGCGCGATCGTCGATGCGCACCCCTTCGATGCGCTCAAGGGTAAGCACGCCGCGGCCGGTGCGCGACCAGTCGATGCGCGGCACGCGAAAATCCGGGTTGCCGGCAAAATTTTCGGCGAGCTCCGAGGCAGCCGCGGCCTCGAACCGCAAATCCATCTCGAAGCTGACGATTTCCTCCAAGGTCCGAACGACCTCGACCGGCTTCAACCGGCGCGACGGCGGATGGAGCCGCTCGATCAGCACCGCCAGCCACAAAAACAGATCGAGGTCGCGGGCAAAGGCCTCCGCCACCCGCGGCCGGAGCACTTTGACCGCAACCTCTTCGCCCCCGGTCGTGCAGGCGAAGTGAACCTGCGCGATCGAGGCGGCGGCAACCGCAGTTTCGTCAAACGACTGAAACAGGTTTTCGAGCGGCTGCGCAAACTCCGCCTCTATGGCGGCGCGAGCGGCGGCGCCCGGGAAAGGCGGCAACCGGTCCTGCAGGCTCGCGAGGTCGGCGGCGAGCTCCTCGCCCAACAGATCGGCACGTGTCGACAGCATCTGGCCGAGCTTGATAAAGCCCGGACCGAGCTCGTCGAGCGCCGCCGCGAGGCGCTGACCGGGCCGCGCCGCGATGCGGCCGCGCCTGCGCGCGAACAGTGCCGCAAGCCGCAGATAAGGCCCGACGACCGGGACTTCGGCGAATAAAAACAGCGCGTCGTGCCGCGCGAGGATCAGCCCGATGGCGGCGAGCCGGGCGAGATTGCGCAGGCTGCGCAGCAGCCCGAATTTGGGCTGCGCGGCCTCAAAGGCGCCAGGCCGAGTGAAGCGCAGCAATACCCCCTGTCAGGTTGCGGTACCGGACCTGCTCCAGCCCGGCGCCGGCGATCATTTCGGCGAGCTCGCTCTGGCGCGGAAACCCACGGATGCTTTCGACGAGATAGGTGTAGGCATCGCGGTCGCCGGTGACGATTTGGCCCAACAACGGCACGACATGAAAGCTGTAGAGATCGTAAAAGGGTTGCAGCAGCGGCGTTACTTCCGGCGTGAACTCGAGGCACAGGAACCGTCCGCCCGGCTTCAGCACGCGCCTTGCCTCGCCGAGCGCCGCGTCGAAATGGGTGGCGTTGCGCAGGCCGAACGCGATCGTATAGAGATCGAAGCTGCGGTCGGGAAATGGCAGCTGCTCGGCATCGGCCGCCAGCCACTCGATCCCAAAAAGAATACCCTGATCGAGGGCCCGGGCGCGCCCGACGGCGAGCATGCGCTCGTTGACGTCGCAAACCACCGCCCCGCCCTCAGCGGCAATCCCGGCTTCGGGCACGAGCCGCGGCAGCGCGCGCAACGCGACGTCGCCGGTGCCCCCGGCAACGTCGATCAGGCGCTGGCCCGGACGCGGCTTTAAGGCCGCCGTCATCGCCGCCTTCCACAGCCGATGGACGCCACCGCTCATCAGATCGTTCATGACGTCGTAACGCGAAGCGACGCTGTCGAAGACCGCGCGCACAAAAGGCGCCTTCTCGGCCGCGGACAGACGGCGATAGTCTCGCGCGGCGGCGCCGCTTGTCTCTTCCTCGCTCATCGGGCAGGAAGATACCGCCATCGGACCGCCGGCGCCACGCCGGGGCGGATCGGCGGCTGGATGTGTCGCATGCCCGAACTCCCCGAAGTCGAAACCGTTCGCCGCGGCTTGGCGCTGAAGATGACCGGGCGGCGAATTGTGCGGGCCGAGCTGCGCCGTCCCGATTTGCGCCGGCCGTTTCCACCGGAGCTCGCGGAGCGGCTCGGCGGCGCCGAGATCGGCGCGCTTGGCCGGCGCGGCAAATACATCCTGATCGAGCTCGACGCCGACGGGCTGCTGCTGCTGCATCTCGGCATGTCCGGCCGGGTCACTGCCGGAGACGCGACGGTGCCGACCGTGCTGCACGACCACGTGGTGCTGACCCTCGACGACGGCACCGTCGTCCGCTTCAACGACGCGCGCCGCTTTGGCCTTTTGGACTATGTCCGGCGCAGCGAGGCGGCACGGCATCCGCTGCTCGCCGGGCTCGGCCCCGAGCCGCTCGGACCGGAATTCGACGGCGCCTATCTCGTCGGGAAGCTCGTCGGCAAGATAACCCCGATCAAATCGGCCTTGCTCGACCAGCGCATCGTCGCCGGGCTCGGCAACATCTATGTCTGCGAGGCGCTCTATCGAGCGCGACTGTCGCCGCGGCGGCTCGCCGGAACGGTCGGCCGCGGCCGGGCCGACCGGCTCGTCGCGGCGATCCGCTCGGTGCTCGACGAAGCCATCGCGGCCGGCGGCTCGTCATTGCGCAACTATGTCCAGGCGAACGGCGAGCTCGGCTATTTCCAGCACCGCTGGGCGGTCTACGGCCACGAGGGCGAACCCTGTCCGGGCTGCAATTGCAGCGAAGGCGTGCGCCGCATCGTTCAGTCCGGCCGGTCGACGTTCTTTTGCGCCAAACGGCAGCGCTAGAGGAGAACAGATGAGCCAGGATCGCAGCTACCAGAACCTCCTCGTCGAGCGGCGCGGGGCGGTCGGGATCGCCACCCTCAACCGGCCGCAGGCGCTGAACGCGCTGAACGCGGCCTTGATCGGCGAGCTCGCTGCGGCAATCGACGATTTCGAAGACGACGAGGCAATCGGCGCGATCGTGCTGACCGGCAACGACAAGGCTTTTGCCGCCGGCGCCGACGTGAAGGAAATGGCGGACAAGACTTATCCCGAAACCTATCTTGAGGATTTCATCACCAAGGGCTGGGAGCGGATCGCGCAGTGCCGCAAGCCGGTCGTCGCCGCGGTGGCCGGATTTGCGCTCGGCGGCGGCTGCGAAATCGCCATGATGTCCGACATTGTAATCGCCGCAGACAACGCGCGCTTCGGCCAGCCCGAGATCACCCTCGGAACGATCCCCGGCGCCGGCGGGACGCAGCGCCTCGCCCGCTTTGTCGGCAAGGCGAAGGCGATGGATCTATGCCTGACCGGGCGCATGATGGACGCCGCCGAGGCCGAGCGCGCCGGCCTTGTCAGCCGCATCGTACCGGCCGCCGACCTGCTGACGGAAGCCGTCAAGATTGCCGAGCGGATCAGCGCAATGTCGCGGCCGATTGCAATGATGGTCAAGGAGTTGGTCAACCGCGCCTTTGAGACGACCCTGGCCGAGGGGGTGCGGTTCGAGCGCCGGGTGTTCCACGCGACCTTCGCCACCGAGGACCGCAAGGAAGGCATGGCGGCCTTTATCGAAAAGCGGAAACCCGCCTTCCGCAACCGCTGACCCCCGCGGGCGGGTCAGGACCGGCGCGGCTTGCGTCGGGTGTCGAAGGCGTCCTGCACGTTGGCGAAGAGCGGGCGCAATGGACGACGGGCCGCTTGGGAGCCGTATTCGCCGCGCTCGGCCGCAAGCTTTTTCGCAAGACGCAGACGCGGGCTCTGAGAGGCGTGGCCGGACACGCCATGCTTGTGGCTGCCCATGCCGCCGCGGCCTTGCTGCATGTTTCCCAATTCAGTGCGCTGCGTCGCCCCAGACGACGTAGCGATTGCGCCGCCGCGGCTCCAACCCCTCCTCGGCCATGCGCTGCATTTGCGCTTCGACGAGATCGCCAAGCGGATCGCCGGCGACATTAGCGAGACCGTGTCGACGCAGCAAGGTTTCGATCTCTTCGCGGGGACGGCCGCCAAGAAACGGAAGCCGGTCGCCGACCGCGGCATATTCGGGACTGGTCCGGGCATTTTCCTGGCACCCGGGCTGGGCGCCGGCGACGCGGTCGCTGCCGTCGAGCACCGCCCCGTCGACGATGACAAGCCGGCCGCCCGGCCGCAGGACGCGAAGCCATTCGTCGATCGCCGCTTCGGGGTGCGGCAGGGTCCACAGCACATGCCGGCTGATCACCAGATCGAAGCTCGCCCGCGCGAACGGCAATTGCTCGGCGTCGCCCTGCTCAAACCGGATTTTAAGCCCGCGTTCCGCCGCCTTGTGTTCGGCAAGCGCAATCATCGACGGGGCAAAGTCGACGCCGGTGACGCGATGCCCCCGCGCGGCGAGCTCAAGACTGAGAAAGCCCGTGCCGGAGCCCACGTCCAGCGCATCGAGCGCGCCAGCGGGCGGCAGGACAAGGCCGAAGATGCGGTCCCACGCCGCGTGCTCGGCCGCGGTACGAAGGCTGTGACCGAAATCCTCGTCGAAATGCGCCGCGCGCCGATCCCAATGCGCGGCGACCTGTTGTTTGACCGGGTCGGAATGCAGCGACGACATCGTTGATGCCCTTTTTAGAGCGCTTCAGGTCAATCCGGCGACCGCGGCGAGCGCTTCGACCTGTTCGGCATAGCGCGAAACCGGGTTCAAGAGCAGGTGGTTGGCGCCCATCGCCACCAGCTCTTCGAGCCGTTCGCGGACCTCTTCCGGGGTGCCGTGGATGCCGGAGGCGTCGGCCCCTTCGGGATTGTGGTAGACCTCGGTGAACCAGCGGTGCAGCTCGCCGCGGGCGACCTGCGGCCGCTCGTCGACCGCGATGAACAGGCGCTTCGAAATCGGAAAGTCTGTCGGATCGCGCCCCGCTTCCTCCAGCCCCGCTCGCAGGATCGGCACGGATTGCTCAAAGCCGGCGATGCTCGACCCGCCCGAGCCCATCCATCCGTCGGCGAGAAAGCCGGCGCGGCGCACCGCATTTGGGTGGCCGACACCGAACCAGATCGGCAGATTGGGCTTTTGCACAGGTTTTGGAGCCATCGTGCCGCCTTCGAGCTGATAGATTCTTCCTCGAAACGTAACGCGAGGCTGGCTCCACAATGCCCGGATCAATTCGACGTCTTCGCGAAACCGCCGCACGCGGGCCTCACGGGGAACCTGAAACTGGGCGTAGTGGTGCTCACGGCCGAGCCCGACGCCAAGGATCGCGCGCCCGCCGCTCAGATAATCGAGGCATGCCCATTGATGAGCCACATGCGCCGGGTGATGGATCGGCAGCACAACGACCGACGCGCCGAGGCCGATCTTGCTGGTGACCGCGGCGGCATAGGTCAGCACCGCCACCGGGTCGAAGCAGAAGACGTGATCGAGGGTGTTCTCGGTCACCCACAAATCGCGAAACCCGAGCGCCTCGGCGCGTTGCGCCACCCGGCGCACGATGTCGGGACCGATCGCCTCGGGCGAGCGGTGAGGCAGCGACATGCCGAGCGCAATTTTTTCCTTCAACGCCATGTGAGCCCCACCTTCTCGAAAACAAAAGCGGCCGAGAAAGCTCAGGCCTTTTCGATCAATTCCATCTGCGCGCCGTCCGGCGCTTCGATAAAGCACACCCGCCGGCCGTTGTTGGGCGGCATCTCTTCGAGAATTTTCACGCCGTTTTGGCGCATCTTGGCCAATGTGCCGTCATAGTCCTCGGTGTCGACCGCAATGTGCTCGATGCCGTAATGCTGCTCGTGCTGCTGGCTGGCGATCAGACCGGTGATGTTGAGCTGCAGCCCGTGCAGGTCGAGACGAAAACCGCGGCCCGGAATCTCCGCCTTAAGGGTTGCGCCGAAATTGTCGACGTAGAATTGTGCCGTTTGCTTGGGATCGCGGGTTTTCACATGGACATGTTGGACGGACGCCATGATCGTGCTCCTTGTCGGTTGTCGCGTTCTCCGCGGTTTGTTGCCCGGGCCGAGGCTCGGCAAACCACGATATCGTGATCGTTTGCGGACGGCGAGCGTTTGTTGTTCCGACGATGGTTGATCGAAAGACGGTTTGGCCATTCCGGTTGACGCCGCGCCGCTCCGCAGGTAGAAGCTGCGTCCTGAAATTCGGCAAGAGAGCATGGCGAACCACAAATCGGCTGAAAAGCGCATCCGTCAGACCGAAAAGCGCACGATGATGAATCGCTCCCGGGTCAGCCGGGTTCGTACTTTCGTCAAGCACGTCGAGACCGCGATCGCCAGCGGCGACAAAGCGGCGGCGCAATCGGCCCTCCAGGCCGCGCAGCCCGAGCTGCATCGGGCCATTACCAAAGGCGTGATGCACAAGAACACGGTCTCGCGCAAGCTGTCCCGGTTGGCGACGCGCATCAACGCGCTCTAAAGACCGCTCTTTTTTCTCACAGCTCACTCCCGTATCGACAGCCCACTCCGTATTGGAGGTCGGCGCCCGCCTCGCGTGCGGAGCGCCCTGCCGTCACCGCCGCGTCCAAAAAAACCTTTAGCGTTCCCTTTTCGGACGCATTGCCATTGTTTCGATATCTAAGTTAGTGTTGGCATATAGAGACGCCATGAAATTACGTCGGCGCCCTGCAAATAACACTAGGGGCAAGCATACGACGTGACGACTATGGACGAATAAAATAATTACGTGCTTGGGAGCGAAAGACACCTGAAGCCTTAGGATGCGACGCGATTTGTCGACTGGATTGGGGGTCAAGACTTGCCGGCGTTGAACCGGGCGGTGCTGCCGTCCTAATCGGGGGGATGCGGTGGTGGTAGAAGCGAGTCAAGGAAATCATGTAAAAAACGCAACAGCTACGCAAAGCGAATGGGATCGGGTTGCTGGACAACTCAAAGATGAAATCGGCGAAACCGCTTACCGAAGTTGGCTTGCTCCGATCAGCGTCGAGCGAATAGATGGCGGCGAGGCGGTCATTGCTGCTCCGGCCCGTTTATATCGCGACTGGGTGGCATCGAATTACGCCGATCGCATCCTGGCGCTGTGGCGCGCGGAAAACCGGCAGGTCAAGCGGATATCGGTGGTGGTGGCTTCGGCGACGGGCAACGCGCGTGGCGCGAATCGAGCCGGCCGCGAGGATGCCGTCGAAATGGCTCAGCCGGTGACAGAGCCGCCGGCCGAGCCCGCCTCCGCGCTCGATATCGCAGACGACCGGCCGCAAGGACTCGACCCCCGCTTTACCTTTGAAAACTTCGTTGTCGGCAAGCCGAACGAGCTGGCCCATGCCGCGGCGCGTCGTGTCGCGGAGGCCTGCGCTGGCGCGATGCGCGCGGTGCCGTTTAACCCGCTGTTTCTCTACGGCGGGGTGGGGCTCGGCAAGACTCACTTGATGCATGCCGTCGCCTGGCATGTGCACAAGCACGCTTGCTTTCGCAAGGTCATGTACTTGTCGGCGGAAAAGTTCATGCATCAATTTATCCGCGCTCTACGGTACAAATCGACGATGGACTTTAAGGACGAATTTCGTTCGGTCGATTTGCTGATGATCGACGACGTTCAGTTCATCAGCGGCAAGGAATTGACCCAGGAGGAGTTCTTCCATACCTTCAACGCGCTGGTCGACCAGAATCGCCAGATCGTCATCTCGGCGGACAAATCGCCGTCCGATCTCGAAGGAATGGAGGAACGCATGCGCTCCCGGCTCGGCTGGGGGCTCGTCGCCGATCTGCATCCAACCACGTACGAGCTCCGCCTTGGCATCCTGCAGTCAAAGGCCGAGCAGACCGATATGCGCATCCCGCGCAAGGTGATGGAGCTGCTGGCCCACAAGATCACGTCTAATGTGCGCGAGCTGGAAGGGGCGCTCAACCGCATCGTTGCCAACATGCAGCTGGTGGGGCGCGACATCACGCTCGAAAGCGCGCAGGAAGAGCTGCACGACTTGCTGCGCTCGCGCGAGCGACACGTGACGATCGATGAAATCCAACGGCGCGTCGCCGAGCATTTCAATGTTCGGCTTGCCGAGATGACGTCAAGCCGGCGGGCCCGCATCGTCGCCCGGCCGCGCCAGGTCGCGATGTATCTGTCCAAGCAGCTGACGAGCCGGTCGCTGCCGGAGATCGGCCGCAAATTCGGCGGTCGCGACCACACCACGGTCATGCACGCCGTGCGCCGGATCGAAGAGCTGAAGGACGCCGATCCGGTGCTCGCCGAGGATGTCGAGCTGCTGCGCCGTATGCTGCAAAGCTGATCTCACCGGCCGCTCGGCCGGCGCCGGGCGACGGCGTCGCGGACTTTCGGCGGCAAGTGCTGAGACGCTGGCGGTTTTGTGGTACGATAATTTTGTCGGCCGGCCGAGAACGGGTCGGCGGCGCCCGCATCGCCCAACTGTGTGTCCACGACATGAAACTCACGATCGAACGGGTCGCTCTTCTCAAGGCGCTGGGACACATGCAGAGCGTGGTCGAACGGCGCAACACGATCCCGATTCTCTCGAACGTGCTGCTGCGGGCCGACAGCGCCGGGTCGGGGGCGGGCGCGTTGGCGCTCAGCGCCACCGACATGGACCTCGAAATTGTCGAGCGGGTGCCGGCCCAGATCGAGCGAGCGGGGCGCACCACCGCTCCGGCGCACACGCTCTACGACATTGTCCGCAAGCTGCCCGACGGGGCCCAGATCGAAATCGAGGCGAGCGGCGAGCGCAGCACGATGGTCCTGCGGTGCGGGCGGTCGACATTCACCTTGTCCTGCCTGCCGCCGGAAGACTATCCGGTGATGGCGGGCGGCGAGTTGGCGCATCGTTTCAGCTTGACCGCGGCGGAGCTCAAGAGCCTCGTCGACCGTACCCGCTTCGCAATTTCCACGGAAGAAACCCGTTACTACTTGAACGGGATCTACTTGCACGCGACCAAAAGCGACGAGGTGCCGGTCATCCGGGCGGTGGCGACCGACGGGCATCGTCTTGCCCGCGTGGAAATGGTGTTGCCCGAAGGGGCCGCCGGGATGCCGGGTGTCATCGTCCCGCGCAAAACCGTAATCGAGCTGCGCAAGCTCGTCGAAGAGAACGAAGATGAAATCCAAGTCGCGCTCAGCGAGACCAAAATCCGATTTGCCACCGGAGAGGCGGCGCTGACCTCCAAGCTGATCGACGGGACCTTTCCCGATTACGATCGGGTCATCCCGACCGCCAACGACAAGGTCCTCGAGGTCAAATGCAAAGAATTTTCGGAGGCGGTCGATCGTGTGTCGACGATCTCCACAGAAAAGAGCCGCGCGGTCAAGCTCGCGATAGCACCGGGATCGAATGGCGGAAGCCTCGCGGTGTCGGCGACGAGCCCGGAAAACGGCACGGCGGTCGAGGAGCTCGAAGTGCGTTATCTCAGCGACCCGTTGGAGATCGGGTTCAATTCTCGATATCTGCTGGACATCACCGCACAGATTGAGGGCGAGGGGGCGCAATTTGTCATGTCGGATTCGGCCTCGCCGACGATCGTGCGCGACCGAACGGATCCGACCGCGCTCTATGTGCTGATGCCGATGCGGGTTTGAACCGCAATATCGGGCTGCAAGGTCGCGCGAGTGGATATAAGGGGTTGCCAACCCCATATAATCACCATGCTTGTCGAGGCGCAGGAGGCCCGTTGGAGCGCCGGTGCCGCGAAGGCTGCGGCGCCGCCCGGCGCCGCTGTCACCCGGCTGGTGCTGACCGATTTTCGTAATTACTCCAAAGCAAGGCTGGACCTCGAGACCGGCCCCGTGGTCCTCACCGGGCCCAACGGGGCCGGCAAGACGAACCTGCTCGAAGCCGTTTCGTTTCTGGCGCCGGGACGCGGATTACGCGGGGCAAAACTGACCGAAGTCGACCGCCGCGCCATAGACGAAGGTGCGGAAGCCGCCGCTGTCGGCAGGCCCGCCTGGGCGGTTGCCGCCACCATCGCGACGCATCGCGGCGCGGTGCGCATCGGCACCGGAAGAGCGGCGACGGAAGCTGACCGTCGGGTGGTACGGATCGACGGCGAGCCGGCGCGTGGGCAGGCCGCCCTCGGCGAGCAGTTCGGCGTGGTCTGGCTGACCCCGCAAATGGATCGCCTGTTTCTCGAAGGTCCGGGCGGCCGGCGACGGTTTCTGGATCGGCTCGTGTCAGCGCTCGATCCGGCGCATGCCGGGCGTGTCGCGGCTTATGAGCAGGCATTGCGGGAGCGGGCGCGGCTGTTGCGTGAGGGTCCGGCCGATCCGGTCTGGCTCGGCGCGCTCGAAGAGGTAATGGCGGCGCAAGGTGTCGCGGTGGCGGCTGCGCGGCGCGACGCCGTGCGCCGGCTCGACCATGCCTGCGCCGAGACCGAAGGGCCGTTTCCACGCGCGCGGCTGGCCGTGGCCGGTGTCGTCGAGGGATGGCTTGGCGATATGCCGGCACTTGCCGCCGAGGCCAAGTTCGCCGCCGCGCTCGCCGGTTCGCGGCGCGACGATGCCATCGCTGGGACCACGGCGATCGGCCCGCACCGGACCGATCTAGCGGTTCGTTTGGCGCCGGGCGGCGCCGCTGCCGAGCATGCCTCGACCGGCGAGCAGAAAGCCTTGCTGATCTCGATGCTGCTGGCCCATGCCGAATTGCGGCGGGCATTGCGGGGTGCAACACCGCTGCTGCTGCTCGACGAGATCGCCGCTCATCTCGACGCAAGCCGGCGCTTGGCTCTCTTTGAGCTGGTGGCCCGGCTTGAAAGCCAAGTCTGGCTCACCGGCACCGACGAGGCGGTGTTCGCGCCGCTGCGCCGCCAAGCCCAGTTCCTGTCGGTGCACAATGGCGCCGTCGTCTGACCCGCTCTTCAAACGATCGAAAGCTTAATACCAACGAAATGGCAAATATTCCCTCATCCGATCCTCGGCCGTCGACCGACCCCGCTCCGACGCGCGCCGCGCCTGCCGCGCGCAACTTGGCGAATGGTGCGGCGGTCTCTTCTGATCTGCCCCGCAACGGTTTGAGCGTTAACGGCGAGGACGCAACCTACAACGAGCAGTCGATCGAGGTGCTGCGCGGGCTCGAAGCCGTGCGCAAGCGGCCGGGAATGTATATCGGCGACACCGATGACGGCTCCGGCCTGCACCACATGGTCTACGAAGTCGTCGACAATGCGATCGACGAGGCGCTCGCCGGCTATTGCGACACGGTCACGGTGACCTTGAACGCCGACGGCTCGGTTACGGTCACCGACAACGGCCGCGGCATACCGGTCGGCATCCACGAGGAGGAAGGGGTGTCGGCCGCCGAGGTGATCATGACCCACCTCCATGCCGGCGGAAAGTTCAACCAAAACGCATATAAGGTGTCGGGCGGGCTCCATGGCGTCGGCGTCTCGGTCGTCAACGGCCTGTCGAGCCGGCTGGATCTGCGCGTTTTTCGCGGCGGCTCGGAGTGGTTCCTGCGCTTTCGCGACGGCGTGCCGGAAGCGCCGCTTGCCGAAATCGGTCCGGCTCCCTCCTGGCCCGAGGGATCGAGCCGGCAAGGATCGGCAACCGGCACCGAAATCACCTTTCTGCCGAGCACCGAAACCTTTACCCGAACCGAGTTCGATTTCACCACGCTCGAGCACCGGCTGCGCGAGCTCGCCTTTCTCAACAGCGGCGTCACGCTGGTGCTGAACGACACGCGCGGGGTCGAACCAAAATCCGTTACCCTGCATTTCGAAGGCGGTCTCGAAGCTTTTGCGCGCTATCTCGACCGCTCCAAGCAGGTGCTGCATGCGCCGTCGATCGCGATCCGCGGCGAGCGTGACGACATCCTGCTCGAAATCGCGATGGAATGGACCGACAGCTATCATGAGACGATGCTGTGCTTCACCAACAACATCCCGCAGCGCGACGGCGGGACCCATCTCGCCGGCTTCCGCGCCGCGCTGACCCGCACCGTCAACGCCTACGCCAACGACAGCGGCATCGCCAAAAAGGAGAAGGTGGCGCTGACCGGGGAGGACATGCGCGAGGGCCTGACCTGCGTTCTCTCGGTCAAGGTGCCCGACCCGAAATTCTCCTCGCAGACCAAGGACAAGCTCGTCTCCTCGGAAGTGCGGCCGGTGATCGAGGGCATCGTGGCCGACAAGCTCGCGCAATGGTTCGAGGAGCACCCGGCCGACGCCAAAAAAATCGTGGCGAAGGTCGTCGAGGCGGCGGCCGCGCGCGAGGCGGCGCGCAAGGCGCGCGACCTGACGCGCCGCAAGGGTGCGCTCGACATCGCCAATCTTCCCGGCAAGCTCGCCGACTGCCAGGAGCGCGACCCGGCCAAGAGCGAGCTGTTTATCGTCGAGGGTGACAGCGCCGGCGGTTCGGCCAAGCAGGGGCGCGACCGGCGCTTTCAGGCGATCCTGCCGCTCAAAGGCAAAATCCTGAATGTCGAACGCGCCCGCTTCGACAAGATGCTGGGCTCGGCCGAAATCGGCACCCTGATCGCGGCCCTCGGCACCGGCATCGGCCCCGAGGATTTCGACGCCGCGAAGGCGCGTTATCACCGCATCATCATCATGACCGACGCCGACGTCGACGGCAGCCACATCCGCACGCTGCTGTTGACGTTTTTCTTCCGCCAGATGTCGGACCTGATCGACAGGGGTTTTCTCTACATCGCGCAGCCGCCGCTCTATCGGCTGCAGCGCGGCAACGCCAAGGCGGTTTACCTCAAGGACGACCCGGCCCTCGAAGCGTACTGCATCGAGGCGGCGCTGCGCGACGCGGTCTTCACCCAATATGACGGTGTCGAACGCGCCGCAAACGATCTGCGCGCGCTGCTCGACGAGGCGCGCAGTCAGCGCCGCTCGTTGCAGACGCTCGCCGCCAAAGTCGGCAATGTCGAGGTGACCGAGCAGGCGGCGATCGCCGGCGCATTGGCGGCCGCTGTGCTCGCCGACGAGTTTTCGGCTCGGGACGCCGCGCACCGTGTCGCCGGGCGCCTGAACCTGCTGGCGCCCGAGGCCGAGCGCAGTTGGCAAGGCGAGATCGTCACCGGCTCGTCGGGACGGGTCGAGGGGCTGGTGTTGGCGCGCTCGCGCCAGGGCGTCGACGAGCGCCGGCTGATCGCGGAAGCGCTGTTGCGGTCAAGCGAGGCGCGCCGGCTGGAATCCGACAACGCCAAATTGCGGGAAGCCTATGAGCGCCCCGGCACCCTCGCGGCGCGCGACAAGAGCTGGCCGATCAGCGGTCCGGCGAGCCTCGTCGAGGCGGTCATGGACCTGGGTCGACGCGGCATCGAGGTGCAGCGCTACAAGGGTCTTGGCGAGATGAACCCCGACCAGCTGTGGGAGACGACGCTCGACCCCGAAGCTCGTGCCCTGCTGCAGGTCAAGGTCAGCCACGCCGATCTTGCCGAAGAGACCTTCTCGACCTTGATGGGCGACCTCGTCGAGCCGCGCCGCGACTTTATCCAATCGAACGCGCTGACCGTCGCCAACCTCGACGTGTAGAGGATCCCTGGTCGTCGCCGACCACCCGGGAAACCAGCCGATGGCCACCGCCGGTCCGCCGCGACCACCAGCCTGCAAAGTTACCGCGCAACGGCTCCGGATTGCGCATCACGAGCGCGTCGCCGTCAGCAGGAGCCGGGTCGGCGAAGTTACGGGATCTCATACACCGCGACTTCGTCGGTGATGCCGCGCAGGGCGCGGGATTGCGCCACAGGGTCGAGGCCGCGCGTCTTCAAAAGGCTCGAAGTCTGCGGATAGGCGACGACCGGCCCGGTTGCCAGGATCGAGCGCGAATCGGCGAGCGCCTGCACCCGCGACGCAATGTTGACGGTCTGGCCGAAATAATCCTGGCGGTCGTTCAGCACGACCGCGAGGCATGGTCCCTCGTGAATGCCGATTTTGAGCAGCAAATCCTCATTGGCGTGACCGTTGCGCCCGTCGCCCAGGCGGTTCATCGCCTCGCGCATGTGCAGAGCAGCGGCGACCGCCCGGTCGGGGGTCGGAAAGGTCGCCATGACGGCGTCGCCGATGGTCTTGACCACAGCGCCTGCCTGCGCCGCGACGATCTCGTTGAGGAGCTGAAAATGGGCGCGCACAAGGTCGAACGCGACGATGTCGCCGACCCGCTCGTAAAGCTCGGTCGAGCCTTTGAGGTCGGTGAACAAAAACGTCAGGCTGGTAATCTTGAGACGCTGCTCGGCATCGATCGTATTCGTGCCGTAGAGGTCCCGAAACACCTGGTTGGTCAACAGCCGCTTCGCCGTCAGGAACGGCTTGCGGCGGCCGAGCAGCTCGTGGAGCTTGTCGTTGGCGATCCACAACCCCGGCAGCACCCGCGCATCGGTATGGTTGTCCAATGACAAGCGCAGCGGCCCGGGACGCAGCCCCAAGGTTCCGGTCGGCGTGCGCACCTTGTCGAGAACGATCGTCAGGTTCTGCCGCTCGCGCGTCGGTTCGCCTTTGACGTCGAGGAACTGGGTCCCGTGCGTCACCGGGTCGATGACGATCACGAACTCGGCCGGCAATTGCAGCGAAAGCAACGCTTTTCCGCCGGGCGGCAGCTCGATCGATTCGAGCACGATTTCCTGGAGCAGATCCTCGAAATTCTCCGGGACATCGATGCCCGAACCCCAGAATACCTGGCGAAAATACTCGTTGAAAGGGAGCTCGTCGGGGTCGTGCGCCGCGATCCGGCGCACCCGTCGGCTGACCGTGAAGGTCACCTCGACGATTTCGTCAAGCGTCGGCGTATACCCTGCGGCACACCAGGCGCAGTCGTATTCGTCCTTGTCGACGCTCTTCAAAGTCGTGCTCGAAGCGAGCACGCCGCCGCAACCCGGGCACAGCACGTTCCACGACAGCTCGAAGATCCCGAGCCGCGCCGCGTGCAGAAAGGCGGTGATCACGCGCTCCTCGTCGAGCCCTGTCCTCGCTGCGAAATCCAGCACGTTGATCCGGCAAAGGGCGCGGTCCGGAGCATCGCGAACCAACGCTTCGATAGCCTCAGCAGTGCCGGGATCGGCGGACTGCCGCAGCACCGCGAAAAGATTTTCGGTTTCGTTCATCGCAAGGAAAACCCCGCAAGGCGGCGGTGCGGATGGCGACGACGCCGCCGAGTTCAGACAAGGCGGCGCGGTCCGCACCCCGTTCGCGCTTAAATGTGGGGTGTCGCGGGTTTTCGTCAAACCTCGCGGCTACGGGGTCGACGCAAAGTGGTGGGCGCCGGCGGGGGTCCTGGCGACCCCCGCCCAGCAGGGCGCGGCGACTACTCGGCCGCTTCAGCCCGCTCGGGCTCGACCGGAAGCGGCTCGGTCCCGGTCCAGGGATGCTCGGCGACATCGAACAGGATGCCTTCGGGGCCGTAGAACTTGACCTCGAAGCCGCCGATCCGCTCGACCTCGGCCTGGTCCATGTAATGCTTGCCGCCGAGGCTCTCGAGCTTCTTGCCGGCCTTGTCGACATCCTCGACCAGCACCCCGAAATGGTGCAGCCCGGTATAGTCCATGCCTCTGCCGAGCTGGTCGGTCTTGAAGCGCAAGATCGCGAGGTCGATCGTGCCGTCGCTCAAATGGTGGCCATAGGCGAGCGGCCCGTCATTCGAGCGGACAATCTTGAAGTCAAACGCCTTTACATAGAAATCGGCCATCGCGTCGGGGTCCTTCGCGGCGATGGCGATGTGGCGCAGCTTGGCCATTTGAGGCTCCTTCCTTTTGGCTTTCGCTCGTCGCCTCCGCAGAAGCGGGGGGTCCAGAGCAGCCCCCGGCCTGAACGGAGGCAACACGCAGGGTCCGGCTTCCCGCCTTCACGGGAATGACGGGTCGGGACGCGGTATTTGCCGTTATTCGGCGGCTTCTTTGATCGGGGCGGGCAGCGGCTCGGCGCCGGCCCAGCCGTGCTCGGCGATGTCAAAGAGAATGTGTTCCGGGCCGAAAAACTTTTTCTCGAAATAACCGGCCTGGTGCCCGCCTTGGCCCTGGTCGATGTAATGCTGGGCGCCGAGGCCTTCGAGCTTTTTCGAAAACTCGTCGACATCCTCAACCAGCACGCCGAAATGGTGAATGCCGCGATAATCCATGCCCTTGCCGAGCTGGTCGGTCTTGAATTTGAGGATCGCCATGTTCAGCGTGCCGTCGCTCAAAAACACGCCATCCGCGAGAACGCCGTTCGGACGGCCGACTTCGGCGAAGTCAAAAGCTTTTTTGTAGAACTCGGCCATCGCCTCCGGGTCTTCGGCGGCAATGGCGATGTGACGCAGCTTTGGCATGGCGACCTCCTCGCGTTGCGGTTGCCGCCACCCTAGCACGGCCGGCACGTCATCTCGAAGCACCCTTTAGCGCCTCGGGGCCGATCTCGGCCAAAACCCTCGCCATGTTCTTGCCGACCCGGTCTTGCGCCTCGTCCCACGAGAACAGCTCAAAGCGGTCGAACTCCGGCAACGCCGCCCCATTCGGCAGCAGGAACGTCGAGCGGCAGACCAGGTTTTTCGGATCGGGCATGACCGGGGGCGTCAACGCAAACAGCGCCAGGTCCTTGCCCCGCAGATAGGTATGGACGCCGAGCGCCGTCAGATCGCCAGGCGCAACCGACAAGCCGGTCTCCTCGGCCAACTCGCGTGCGGCGGCCGCCGCGAAATCTTCCCCAGGGTCGGCTTCGCCCTTGGGAATGTCCCAGCGCGGGGATCGGGTCGCGTGACCCAACAGGATACGCTCGCCGTCGCCGAGAATGACGCCGCAGCTTGTCCTGACCGTCCTCATGGCAGCAGGCTGCCGCCGCTCGTCACGCCGCCGTAAAACCCGCTGCTCTTCTCGCTGGCGGAATTGCCGCCGCGACTGACGGCGGCGCAGCCGGCCAACAACAGCAGCAGCCCGACGATCGCGGTCCCGCTCGACAGCAGCCTTCGGCAGTGCAGGGAAATCTTCAGGGTCATCCTCCAGGCTGAGCGATCATGCCGACACCAGCGCTTTGTCGACATGCGCTTCAATGGGACCAGGAGACGCAAGATGAAGCTGAGCCCGGAGATCAAGGCACTCGCCGATATTTTAGCCGGCATCACGGCCACGGCCGCCGTTTGCGCTGCCTTCCCGGCGACGGCCGCGGCGGATCACTGGCGTTGGCTGGAGGACACGTACTGGTACGTGCCCACGGAGTATCTGTTGGCGATCGCATCGAGCCCGGCGCTCAAATCCCCGATCCCAGTTTCCGACCAGACCGTTTATCACATTGCTCGTTATGCCGGCGGCTATTTCTGGGGCACGACCGCCGTCTCCTATACGCCGAGAAATGGGTCGACCGGATCCGAACCGTCATGCCTGCAGCTCGTCGGCTCGGTTACTCCCGAAGGCAGACTTCATCTCACTTTCACCTTGCTGCCGAAGGGTACGACCGGCGGCGGATCGAGCACCTCGCCGACGGTGGGGCTCGGCACGATGACCCGTCAATGGGATGCCTGGACGATGGAGAACCAGATGTCGACGACCGCCGTCAAAGACGTGCTGCTGACGCATTGGGCTTATATGCACCAATGCAAGTCGAGCGAGCCCTGCTTTGCCGAATTGCCGGGCGTCGGCTTGTCCATTCCGGAGATTCTCGCGCCTTGCGAGCAGGCCGAAGCCCGTTAACGGGCAACCGGCGTCATCGAAAAACGCTCGAATCCGTTATCCCGTCTCGATCGACCCGAACCAGGGCGCGTCAATGCGCGTGCCCGGCGTGGTTCTCGGGTGCGGCCGGGAACCGCGCCGCCGCGGCGGCATCGGCAACAAGCGTGGCGGCGTCGGGAAGACCGCCGGCGCCGGCAGCGGTCCACCGGGCGCGAATGTTCCCCGCCCGGTCGAGCAGCAGGTCGGTCTCGCCCCCGTCGTCCGGCTCGCGAAACAGATCCAGCGCCGCTGCGACATCGGCCGCGACCCCGACGAGCGGCGGCGGGGCTTCGCTTTCCGATGACGCGACCGGCGTGAGACCGATCGCCAGAACCTGGAGTATGGCGGGCGCTGGCCGTTGCTGCGCCCTGGCCAGCAACGCCAATCGACCGACGGCCGGGGCCCGGCCGAACAGCGCAATCAGGACCGGGCCGTTTTGCAGCAGACGATTTAAGGTTTGCTGCCGGCCGGCGGCTGCGAAGGCAAAGTCGGGCATTGCCGGGGCGGATTTTGCCGAGATGTCCGGGCCGACCGCACGCGACAAGACCCCCGCGGCACGGGCGCGGACGAAATTGACGACATCCCAGCGATCGGCCGGGCTCAGAACCGAGGCGAAGCCGGGCATGACCCCGCTCTTGCCGTGGCTGACCCACCAGAACAGGTCGCCCTCGGTGTGCGCAAACAGGTGCGGTGCGGTCAGGTCCGCAGGCCGCGTCGGCAACGCGGCGGCGGCGGGACCGTCGCCTTTGCCGCCGGCCCCGTGGCACAGCGCGCAATTTTCGGCGTAGAGACGGGCGCCGTGCATCACCGACGCGGCGGCATAGGGCTCGGCCGGCGCGAAGAACGTGGTCGGGTAGGCGGGCTCGATCGCGGCTCGCGCGGCGAGCCAGCCGCCGAGTAGGCAGAGCGCGAAACCGGCGGATGCCGCTCCCGTCGCGCGGTAGCGCCCTGCGGCGGCGGTCGCGACGCCCGCCGCGGCAAACACAACGGCGAGCACCGTCGAGGCCGCCAGCAGCATCCGCGCGGTTCCCGTCAGAGCCACCCATTCGAGGCGGAACGGCAATGGCCAGCCGGGCTCGGTGTGCAGACCTGGCGGCAGGATGCCGAGCACCGCGACAATGCCGAGAACGCAGAGACCGAGCCCGGCCTCGACCAGCGCGTTGCGCCGCAGATGGGTGAGCGCCATCCGGGCAGTTGCTCGGACAATTGCTTGGGCAGCGGGTCGGGCAAGGGGCCGGCGCTCGCCCGCGGCCGGTGGCAGGCGCGGCGTCATGCGCAGCAAGTTGACCGAGCCGAACGTCACCATCACCACAAAGATCGTGATCTTGGCGAGCAGCAGCCGGCCGTACTCGGTGCCGATCAGGGCCGGCACGGTGCCGGCGAGAAACCAGGTGTTGACGAGCCCGGCCGCGAACAGGATCGCAACGCTGATCGCAGCCAGGATCGAAAACCGCACGACCGGCCGGCGCGCCGTCGCCAACAACGGCTCGCCGCCGCGGCCGGTTTCAGCCAACAACAGCGCCAGCGGCACAAGCGAGCCGACCCACACGCCGGCGGCGAGCAAATGCAGCATGTCGGCGGCCAGATGCAGGTCGCCGGGGCCGCCCGGGGTCGCGCCGCCATGCCCGGCCCAGGAGAGCGACGCCAAGACGCCGGCGGCAACGGCGAACCCGCTCCAGCGCCACAGCCGGCCGCGCCAGCCCCGCGGCATCAGCAGCAGCACCGTCAGGATCGCGGCGCCGATCAGCCGCAAGGCCCAGACCTGCCCGAACCGGGTGCGGCTCAGCACCGTCGCGACGACGCCCTGCTCCAACGTGTCGACGAGCGGCCGGCCGCTCATCTGCACCGACACAAAAACCAGCCACGCACCGCCCGAAACGAGCGCCAGCGCGAGGCTCGCCCACGCCAGCAGCCAGAGCCGCCGGCACAGCCTCGGCGGCGGCGCCGGGCCGGCGACCAAGCACAGGAACGCGAAGACCCCGCACAGTGAGATCGTCGAGGCGAAGTGAGCCGCGCGCGCCGCGATCAGGAAATTTTCCACCTGCCCCCGCGCTCGTCGGTTGCGCGGCCGACCCAGACGCTCATCCGCCGCCAACCGTGAAGGTGAAGTGCCCGGTCGTTGTATGGGTGTCGACCGAGAGAGCACGCCACGCGACGGTGTAGGTGCCGGGCGGCAACGGCTTCAACGGCACCCGCAGCTCGGTTGGATCTTTCGGATCGACCTGAGCGGCGGCGCTGTCGACGTTGTTGCCGGATTTGTCGGTCACGGTCGCGGTCGTGAAGGCGGGTTCGAGCTGTTGGGTGAACCACATCGTCACGGCCGCGGGTGCCGTCGGCACCGTGCTCCCGACCGCCGGGCTCGCGTGATCGAGAAAGGCGTGCGCGCTCGCCTCGCCGGCAGCGGCAAGCGTGACGGCGGCGGCGAGGACCGCCGCGGCCACGATCATCCGATGGTTCACCATTGCAAGATCGGCCGGCCGATGCTGTGGGGGAACAGGTCGTCGAGGTAAAAGTGCAGCTGCACGACCCCGCCGATCCCGTGCCCCGACAGGCTGTTGGTCGGGATGATCATCTCCGCCCCGACCTGAAAATATTGTCCGGCCCAAATCACCCCGGGCTGCACCGTGCCGGTCGTCGTCCCGGCGTAGCCGCGGTTGAATGGGGAGCTCAGCGCGAATTCGACCAGCGGTATCATACGGTTGAACGGCGGCCCCAGGCCGACGTCCCGGACTTCCTCCTGGAGATAGGGAAGGCTGTATTCGATCGCAAAGCCGTAATTGAAGCTGTTCGGGTTCAGCGCGCCCATGCTGTGGGTTTTGGTTGGAAAGTCGAGGCTCAGATTCCCGGTCAGCGCAAACGGACGCAGCAAAGGCAGCGAGTCGGGCAGGTCGCCAAAGCCTTTGCCAAAGTCGAAGGTCGGCGAGACGGTTGTGAAATCGGGCGCTCCGACCACCAAATTCCCGGTGTTGGCCCAGTTCACGTCGAGTGCGGCAAGCGCCATTGCCTCATGCGGCCCGTTGATGAAGAGCTGGTATTGCGTCCCGGTCGTGAGGCCACTCCAGCCGGTGACGGTTGGCAGGCCGGGCGACCGGATGTGCTCCCAATCGCTGCCGATCGTGAAATCCCATCGGGGGGTGATCAGCATCGACAGATCCGGCCCGATGTCGAACTCGCGCGAGCCGTCGCTCTGCGTCGGGTTCAGGCTGACGGTCGGCAGCGACACTTCGCTGGCAACAAACGGGTCGTCGGTCAGGATCGTGGCCGGAAAAAAACGGTCGCCGGCAAAG
Organism: uncultured Alphaproteobacteria bacterium; assembly: GCA_963712825.1. Lineage (GTDB taxonomy): Bacteria > Pseudomonadota > Alphaproteobacteria > ATCC43930 > CGMCC-115725 > AP-15. The sequence goes on along the minus strand of CAVQJP010000011.1, from coordinate 114,656 downwards.
CCGTGCGCCTGCGCCGCGATGCTCGGCAACAGCGCCACGGCAGTCGCGGCAACCAGGCCGCGGCAAAGTGTCGGTCGCATTAGTCATGCTCCACAGAAGATCGCGCAGCGCCGAGGCCCCATGGAAAATGGGCCCGGCGGGATTGAATGCTGATCGAAGAGGCCTAGGCGGCCGGGGGTGCGCGGGAGCGGTAGGCGGAGACGGCAACAGTTTCCGGCGCCCTGGCGATGGCCGCCGGAAGCGTCTCGAGATAAGCGGCGCTCGGCGCCGCCAGCAATACGACCGCAGCGGGGGCGAAGCCGGCAAGCGTGCCGATCGCGCCGCTGACCGCACAGTCGTCATGGTGATGCCCGTGGCGCGGCGAGGACTGATCTTTGGCATCGTCGTCATGATGCCCGGTCAGCAGCGTCAGCACGCAGCGGACGAAATCGCGATCGGCGGCGGCGTCGGGCTGCTCGGGCGCCAATGCGTGCGCGAGATCGAAGGCGAGGTGGATCGGGACCAGCGCGTTGAGGCCCAGCGCGATCACGCCAAACCAAACGGCAATGGCCCCGATCTTCAACCGATTTGGCAGCATCGCCAGACGTTCCCGCGGGGGCCGCACCCCGCTCCTCCCCAACCTTAGAGTGAGCCCGGAGAATTGTCCACCATGCCCCGTGTTGCCTCCGTGCTGTGCCGCGCTGTAGCATCGAAATGCCGGCGATGCCGAGCGAGGTGCAAAAACGGCTGTCGTGAGATCGCGGGACATCGAGCGCGGAGTGGCGCGGGCGCAGCAGATATGCACGGCGCGCGGCGCCCGTCTGACGCCGGTGCGGCGGCGCGTCTTCGAGCTCATTCTCGGCGCCGAGCAGCCGATCGGCGCCTACGCGCTGCTCGCCGCGCTGCAGGGCGAACGGGGCAAGCTTGGGCCGCCAACGGTTTATCGGGCGCTCGACTTCCTGCTCGCCCACAAGCTCGTCCACAAGATCGAGAGCGTCAGCGCCTTTGTCGCGTGCGACGATGTCGAGCACCCGCATGAAAGTCAGTTCATGATCTGCGACGATTGCGGCGCGACCGAGGAAATCCAGGACGAGGCAATTGTGCAGAGCCTGCGGCGGCTGGGCGAAGACCGCGGTTTTGCGGTTGCCCGCCAAGTCATCGAGGCGCGCGGCTTGTGCCCGGCCTGCCGCACCGCTCATCGGTAACGCTTTTGATCAAGCCGCGCCGCGAGCCCTGTTGCTCATCGAGTGGTCTCGCCGGTACCGTTCGGGTCACCATTGCCAGGGAGATCACCGGTGACGCATGACCGGACGCAACAGACGCGCAACCGCTGGGAGCTGTTGACGCAGACCGGCGCGGAAACGCCGATGGGTGAGCTGTTGCGCCGCTATTGGTGGCCGATCGCGGGCGCCAGCGAGCTCGACGAGCCGGGAACGAAACCGGTGCGGCTCCTCGGCGAAGACCTCGTGCTCTACAAGGATTTCGGCGGGCGATTTGGCCTGCTCGACCGGCAGTGCCGGCATCGCCGCGCCGATCTGAGCTACGGGTATGTCGAGGCGTGCGGGCTGCGCTGCAACTATCACGGCTGGCTTTATGACGCCGAAGGAAAGTGCCTGGCGCAACCCTACGAAGATGCGGCGCACCCCGAGGCGCGATTGAAGGACGAGGTCCGCATCAAGGCCTATCCGGTCGCGGAACTGGGCGGCCTGTTGTGGGCCTATTTGGGGCCCGAGCCGCGGCCATTGCTGCCCGACTGGGAATTCTTCTCGTGGGAAAACGGCTTCCGCCAGGTGGTCAAGGCCGATATCCGTGCAACTGGTTCCAGTGCCAGGAAAATTCGATCGACCCGGTCCACTTTGAATGGACGCATTCAAACTGGAGCCTGCGTTTGAAGGGCAAGACCGGACCCTACTCGCCGCATCACGTCAAAGTTGATTTCAGCGAGTTCGACTATGGCTTTCAGTACAAACGCATCCGCGCCGACACCAGCGAGCATGACGAGCTGTGGACCGTCGGCCGTGTCTGCCTGTGGCCGAACGCGCTGTTTACCGGCAACCACATCGAATATCGGGTGCCGGTCGACGACGAGAACACGCTCAGCTTCACCTGGACCTTCAGCCGCGTCCCGAGGGAGCGCGAGCCTTATGTGCAGGATCGGATTCCGACTTGGCAGGGGCCGATCCTCGACGACCAGAGCGGGCGCTGGATCACCAGCCATGTCATGAACCAGGATTTCGTAACCTGGGTCGGACAGGGGCGGGTCGCCGATCGCAGCCGCGAATACCTCGGCCCCAGCGACCAGGGCATCGTCATGATCCGCCGCCGCTTTTTGCGCGACCTCGAAGCAGTGGCGCGCGGCGAAGACCCCAAGGCCGTAATCCGCGACCCGGCCCTCAACAGGCGCATTCGCCTGCCGGTCGCCGACCGCGCACCGCTGATCGAGGGCTTGACCCGCGCCGAGATGCTGCGCGACCCGCTCAGCCGCCGCGGGCTCGAAGGCTATGTCTTCCAGACGGGACAACCCGCCGAGGTGCGCGCCGCCTTTCTCGCCGCGATGGGCTTCAACGGCGCCGAATTTGCCGTATCCGACGACCCTCTCGATCCGCTCGCCCCTGCCCCACGCTGAACGGCACCGCGACGCGAGCACCACAGTTCACCTGCGGCTTTTGCCTGCCGTGAGAGGCGATCGGCCCCTCCATCAGCTCTGCGCGCGGGCCCGCTGCCGCCGCCGTTTCGCCTTCAAACCCGCCTTGCGCCGGGCCGCCCGTTCGCCCGTTCGCGGCCGGCGCTTTTGATCCCTCTTCATGTCACGCCTCTTGTTAGAAAACCGAATACCCGCCCCGCCATTACCGCCGGAACCGAAGACCTCGTCCGGCCTCAGGGAGATTTTGTCGCCGATCCCGCCGGCCAAGATCCCTCGACGCACCGCCGATCACGGTCGTGACAAGCCGGCTGGTTGAGGGAAGCTGGGGCGAGTGATCGGATTTGAACCGACGACATCCAGATCCACAATCTGGCGCTCTAACCAACTGAGCTACACCCGCCGCCGCGAATGGAGGTAGCGGTTCGCGCCCGTGGCGTCAAGACAAGGGAGTGGGCCAAGGGATGGGGGTCAAGGTCTCGATGTTGGGCTTTCCCGCGCGTCGGCTTACATTTTGCCGATGACGCTCTCCCTCGACGGCTGGCGGAAGAAGGCGCTGCTGACGCCGCAGCAAATGGGCGAAGCCGACCGGATGACGATTGCCGGCGGCACCGCCGGCGCCGTGCTGATGGAAAAGGCGGGCCTCGCGGTTGCCGACGCGGTTTCGCGGCGCTTTTCGCCGCGGCCGGTTGCGGTGCTGTGCGGGCCGGGGAACAATGGCGGCGACGGTTTGGTCGCCGCGCGCATTCTGGCCGAGCGCGGCTGGAAGGTGCGGTTGGCGCTCCTCGGCGAAGCGGCGGCTCTGCGCGGCGACGCCGGGGCGGCGGCGGGGCGCTGGGTCGGGGCGGTAGAGCCGCTGTCGCCGGCGGTGCTCGACCATGCGGGACTTGCGGTCGACGCGATCTTTGGCGCCGGGCTGGCGCGATCGGTGGAAGGTACAGCGCGCACGGTCATCGAAACCCTCGATCGCCGCGGCATGCCGGTCGTCGCGGTGGACGTGCCGAGCGGCGTCGATGGCGGGACGGGCGAGGTTCGCGGGGTCGCCGCGCGAGCGGCGGTAACGGTAACCTTTTTCCGCAAAAAGCCGGGGCATCTGCTGCTGCCGGGCCGCGTCCATTGCGGAGAAACCGTGCTGGCGCAGATCGGTATCCGCGATATGGCGCTCGACCAGGTCGCGCCCGATACCGCCGAGGACGACCCCGCCTGGTGGCTCCCGGATCTGCCGCGACCGCGGCGCGACAGCCATAAATACACGCGGGGACATGCGCTTGTGGCAGGCGGGGCGGTCATGACAGGAGCGGCCCGGCTCGGTGCCCGCGCGGCCGCGCGGCTCGGCGCCGGATTGGTCACGCTCGCCGCACCCGAGGCCGTCCTCCAGGTCTACGCCGCGGCGCTGACCGGGATCATCGTCCAGCCGATCGGAGGGCTCGACGATTTCCGCAAACTGCTGGAAGATCGGAGGCGCAACGCGGCCTTGATCGGCCCCGGCGCCGGGGTCGGCGATGATACCCGCGACAAGACATTGGCGATCCTTGCCGCCGGCAAGCGCGCGGTGCTCGACGCCGACGCGCTGACCTCGTTTGCCGACGAGCCGAAATTCCTGTTCGACGCGATCCGCTCGCCGGTCGTCATGACGCCGCACGAGGGCGAATTCGCCCGTCTGTTCGAGACCGGCGGCAGCAAGCTCGAACGGGCGCGGCGGGCGGCGCGGCAGAGCGGCGCCGTGATCGTGCTGAAGGGCGCCGACACGGTGATCGCGGCACCCGACGGCCGGGCCGCGGTCAACGCCAACGCGCCCCCCGACCTCGCGACCGCGGGCAGCGGCGACGTCCTCGCCGGCATGGTGCTGGGATTGCTGGCGCAGAATATGGAGCCGTTCGCGGCGGCGGCGGCGGCGGTGTGGCTGCACGGTGCGGCCGGCGGCCGGATCGGCGCCGGTCTCGTCGCCGAGGATCTGGTCGAAGGCCTGCCCTCGGTGCTGCGCGATTTGGCGCGCGGGAGGCAGGGCGGCGCGCTTCGGGGTTGACGCCGCCCGCCCCGTCGCGTCTCTCTCCGGTTCCATCCACAGCCGTCGTCGCCGCCATGAACGATCGCGCACCCGCCGGCTTTTTCGAGGGCGTCTTCGACCGCACCCTGACCAATCTGCGCGGCGCGTGGCGGGACATTGCGTTGTCGGCGCGCGGTGTGTTGGGGCGTACGCCGCGGCCGGAGCTGTCCGGCGACGACATCGTCCGGCTGCGCGAGCAGATGCTGAACTGTCTCGATGCCCGCGGCGGCGAGGTCACCGCGCGGGCGCGCGCCGCCGATCTTGGCCGCACCTATCTGCTGCTCGACGCCGAAGGCCGCGAGCGCTTTCTGCGGCTGCTCGCGGGCGAGTTCGACGTCGACCGGGCCGAAATCGACCGGTGCTGCAGCGAGCTGGCGCGCGCCGAAGGGGCGGACCAGCGCGCTGCCGCCGAGCGCGCGCTGCGCGACGCGCTGGAGCCGCCGCGCATCACCCTGCTGCGCCAGTTCAACGCGCTGCCGGAAGGGGTCAAGTTTCTCGTCGACCGCCGCGCCGAGCTGCTCGATCTCGGGCGGCACGACCCGCTGCTGCGCGGGCTCGCCGACGATCTGCGGCGGCTGCTCGGCAACTGGTTCGACATCGGTTTTCTGGAGCTGAAGCGGATCGGCTGGGAATTGCCGGCGGCATTGCTCGAAAAGCTGATGGCGTACGAGGCGGTGCACGAAATCCGCAGCTGGGGCGACTTGAAAAACCGGCTTGAAGCCGACCGGCGCTGCTTCGCCTTTTTTCACCCACGCATGCCCGACGAGCCCTTGATCTTTGTCGAGGTGGCACTGGTCGCGGGGATGACGGGCAACATCAGCGCACTGCTCGACGAAGCAGCGCCGGTCGGCGATCCGCAGGCCGCCGACACCGCGATTTTCTATTCGATCTCGAATTGCCAGCAGGGGCTCAGCGGCATCAGCTTTGGCGATTTCCTCATCAAGCGCGTCGTCGACGCGCTCGCCGCCGACCTGCCGCGACTAAAAGTCTTCGCCACCTTGTCGCCGGTGCCGGGGTTTCGCGCCTGGCTCGACCGGCAGCACGAGGCCGCTGGCGGCGAGCTGTTGCTGGCGCCCGAACGGAACGCGATCGAGGCGCTGGGCGAAGGGATCGGCGAGCGCGATCTGCCGCGATTGCTCGACCGCCCCGACTGGCACGCCGACCCGCAGCTCTGCGCGGCCTTGCGCGAGCCGTTGCTGCGCCTGTGCGCGCGCTATCTCGTGCGCGAGCGCGCTCCGTCCGGGCGGACGCTCGACCCGGTCGCCCATTTCCATTTGAGCAACGGGGCGCGCGTTGAAAGGCTGAACTGGCTCGGCGACGTTTCGCCCAAAGGTCTCGAGCAATCTGCCGGGATCATGGTCAATTACCTCTATCGCCTCGCCGATATCGAAACCAACCATGAAGCCTACCGCGGCGAAGGGCGGGTGGTCGCGTCGAGCGCGATCCGCAGCCTGGCGCGAACCAGCTGAGCGGCCGCAGTGTCGGCGCGGGCGGCTTCCGGAATCTTGCCGGCTTGATCGTGGGTACGCGCGGCCCCATTCATTAGCCCGGTTCCGCCGCCCCGGCGCGGCCTCTTATAGGTTGCGGAACACGTCTATGCTAGAAAGGCGGCCCGGCCGGCGCGGTTGGCCGCTTTGGCAGGTGCTGCCGCGGGTGTGGCGGAATTGGCAGACGCACTGGATTTAGGTTCCAGCGATGTAAATCGTGGGGGTTCAAGTCCCCCCGCCCGCACCAGGGCGCCGAGGAATTCTGTAGAGATGCTGATGTTGATGACGGTTGGGTTTGCGGTTCGCCGGTGCGTTTGCCGCAGCGACAACGGGCGGGCGCCATGCAAGTGACCGAAACCAGCGCCGAAGGGCTGAAGCGCGAGTTTCACATCGTCGTGCCCGCCGGCGAGCTTGAGAACAAGGTCGTCGGCCGGCTCGACGAGCTCGGCCGCACGATCCGCTTGCCGGGTTTTCGCCCGGGCAAGGTCCCGATGCAGATTCTGCGGCGGCGGTACGGCCCCTCGGTGCTTGGCGAAGTGCTCGAGAGCACGGTGCAGGACAGCTCCGCCGACACGATCCGCGAGCACAATCTGCGCCCGGCGCTGCCGCCGAAATTCGACATCGTCTCGTTCGCCGAGGGCGCCGACCTCGAATACAAGATGCTGGTCGAGATCCTGCCGGAAATCCCGGAACCCAATTTCGGCGATCTCGACATCGAGCGTCTTGCCGTCGAGGTGCCGGAAGAAAGTGTCGAGGCGGCGATCCAGCGCATTGCCGAGCAGCAGCGCAAATCGGAGCCGGTCGAACGCCCCGCCGAGATGGGCGACATTCTGACGGTCGACATAGACGGTCGGATCGGCGGCGAGGAAATACCGGGGGCCGGCGGCAAGGACCGCCAGATCGTGCTGGGCGGCGGCGGGTTTGTCCCCGGCTTCGAAGAGCAGCTGATCGGCGCCGCTTCGGGCGAGCACCGCGAGGTCCGCACAACTTTTCCCGAGGACTACGCCGCCGCTCACCTCGCCGGCAAGGAGGCGGTGTTCGAGGTCGACGTGAAGGAAGTCCGGCAGCGTGCTCCGGCCGTCGTCGACGACGAGCTGGCCATGGCGGTCGGCCTCGAAAATCTCGCCGAGCTGCGCGAGGAAGTGCGCCAGCAGATGGAGCGCGACTACGCCGTCGCCTCGCGGCTGCGGCTGAAACGCACGCTGCTCGACAAGCTTGCCGAGCGCTACGACTTCCCGGTGCCGGTCGGCATGGTCGATCTCGAGTTCGACAACATCTGGGCACAGCGCCAAGCCGAGAGAGAGCAGCAAGCCGAGCAGACTGCCGCAAGCAGCGGCACGGCCGCAGAAGCTGCGCAACCAGCGAGCCAAGCGCCGGCGCCCACACGCGATGAAGAAGCCGACACGGAAGCGGCGGCCGACACGATCGCGGCCGCTCCCGCGGACGAGGCGAAACCGGCCGAGGTTGCCACGGCCGAGGGTGCGGCAGCACCTGCAAACCAAGACGCCGAGGAGACCGCCGCGGCCGAGGGCGCCACAGCCGAGGGGGCGGCACCGGCTGCGGACCAAGACGCCGAGGAGAGCGCCAAGGCCGAATACCGTAGAATCGCCGAGCGCCGCGTCCGGCTCGGTCTGCTGCTTGCGGAGGTCGGGCGCAGCAACAACATTACGGTCACGCAGGACGAGCTCAATCAGGCGATTACCCGCGAGGTACGCCGGCATCCGGGCTATGAACGCCAGGCTTTGGACTTTTACCGCCAGAACCCGGAAGCGGTGGCGAGCCTGCGAGCGCCGATCTTCGAGGACAAGGTGGTCGATTTCATCGTCGAGCTGGCCAAGGCTCCGGAGCGTCGGGTGACGCCGCAAGAGCTGCTGGCGTTGCCCGACCTCGACGGCGATGACGCCGCCACCGACGCCGCCGGCGAGCCGCCGGCGTGATCCGCCGAACCCGTATGCCGCCGCCGCGGCGTCGTCTAGGAGAGCAAGGATGTCGGAATATTTCGAGCAATACATGAACAACCTGGTGCCGATGGTGGTCGAGCAGACCAACCGCGGCGAGCGCGCCTATGACATCTATTCGCGCCTCTTGAAGGAGCGGATCATCTTTCTGGTCGGGGCGGTGCACGACGCCGTCGCCAGCCTGATCTGCGCCCAGCTGTTGTTTCTCGAGTTGGAGAACCCGGCCAAGGACATCGCGTTTTACATCAATTCGCCGGGCGGCGTCGTCACCTCGGGCCTGGCGATTTACGACACGATGCAGTACATCCGCTCGCCGGTTTCGACCGTGTGCATCGGCCAGGCGGCGTCGATGGGGTCGCTGCTGCTGTGCGCCGGAGCCAAGGGCAAGCGCTTCTCGCTGCCGAACTCGCGGATCATGATCCACCAGCCTTCGGGCGGCGCCCAGGGCCAGGCGACCGACATCGAGATTCAGGCGCGCGAGATCTTGGCGCTGCGTGCCCGGCTCAACGAAATCTATGTGCGCCACACCGGGCAGCCGCTCGAAGTCATTTCGGCCGCGGTCGAGCGCGACAAGTTCCTGTCGCCGTTCGAGGCGATGGAGTTCGGGCTTGTCGACGAGGTGGTCGAGAGCCGACCCGGCGGCTTCGAGGAACGCGCCCGCGCCTGACCCGGCGGACCGCGGGTCGGTCCAATATGATTAAGTAGTTGTTGATCGGTGGCGAGCACATATACTCGGCGGCGGTGGAGGGCTCGACTGCTGCCCGCGGCGCGGGCAGTTGGGCGGGAGCGGCCGCCACGCCCGGCCACCAAGCTGGGAAGGAAGAGGCCGCACAGGCTGAGATGCCGCAGCGGCTGACGACGGAGTGGCGATGACCAAATCCAGCGGTAGCGACTCGAAGAACACGCTCTACTGTTCGTTCTGCGGCAAGAGCCAGCATGAAGTCAGAAAGCTGATCGCCGGGCCGACCGTTTTTATCTGCGACGAGTGCGTTGAGCTCTGCATGGACATCATCCGTGAGGAGCATAAAACGACCCTCGTCAAGTCGCGCGACGGGGTGCCTGGGCCTCGCGACATCTGCAAGGTTCTGGACGACTACGTAATCGGCCAGGACCACGCCAAGCGCGTCCTGTCGGTGGCCGTGCACAACCACTACAAGCGGCTCGCGCACGGCGCCAAGTCCAACGACGTCGAGCTGGCAAAGTCGAACATCCTGCTGGTCGGACCGACCGGTTCGGGCAAGACGCTGTTGGCGCAAACCCTGGCGCGCATCATCGACGTGCCGTTCACGATGGCCGACGCCACCACCCTGACCGAGGCCGGGTATGTCGGCGAGGATGTCGAGAACATCATCCTCAAGCTGCTGCAGTCGGCCGACTACAATGTCGAGCGCGCCCAGCGCGGCATCGTCTACATCGACGAGGTCGACAAGATCTCGCGCAAATCGGACAACCCGTCGATCACCCGCGACGTGTCGGGCGAAGGCGTGCAGCAGGCGCTGCTCAAGATCATGGAGGGCACGATCGCCTCGGTGCCGCCGCAGGGCGGACGCAAGCACCCGCAGCAGGAATTCCTGCAGGTCGACACCACCAACATCCTATTCGTGTGCGGCGGCGCCTTTTCCGGGTTGGAGAAGATCATCGCGCAGCGCCGTCAGGGCACGTCAATCGGGTTCGGCGCCGAGGTGCGCGGGCCCGACGAGCGCAAGACCGGCGAGATCCTGCGCGACCTTGAACCCGAAGACCTGCTGAAATTCGGGCTGATCCCCGAATTTGTCGGACGCCTGCCGGTGGTCGCCACCCTCGACGACCTCGACGAAGGGGCGCTGGTCGACATCCTGACCAAGCCGAAGAACGCGCTGGTCAAGCAATATCAGCGGCTGTTCGAGATGGAGGATGTCCGGCTCGAGCTGAACGAGGAGGCATTGAAGGCGATCGCCCGCAAGGCGATCCTGCGCAAGACCGGGGCGCGCGGCTTGCGGTCGATCATGGAGGCGATCCTGCTCGAATCGATGTTCGAGCTGCCGAGCCTCGTCGGAGTCAGCGAGATCGTGATCAACCGCGAGGTCGTCGAGGGGCGGACCCAGCCGCTTCACATCTACTCCGACCGGCGCGGCGATGTCGGCACCGGCGACTGATCGGGTCATGATCGCCCCGGCTGCGGCGCCAGCTTACTTGACGGCCGGCGAAAGCGGGCCAACCTAGATACCAGATGCCTGTCCCGGCCGGTTCGGCTCGTTCCGACCGGCCCTACGAAAAAAGAGGGCTCATGTCAGAACTCGTGCGCGGCGCGCTCTATCCCGTCCTGCCTCTTCGCGACATCGTGGTCTTCCCGCACATGATCGTGCCGCTCTTTGTCGGCCGCGAGAAATCCGTGCGCGCTCTCGAAGACGTGATGAAGGACGACAAGCAGATCCTGCTCGTCACCCAGAAGAATGCCGCTCAGGACGACCCGTCAACCGCGGACATCTACACTGTCGGCACGGTCGGCACCGTGCTCCAGCTCCTCAAGCTGCCCGATGGGACGGTCAAGGTGCTGGTCGAAGGCGGGCACCGCGCCCGCATCACCGGCTTTGCCGAGAACGAGGCGTTTTTCCAGGCCCATGCCGACGGCATCCCCGAGAAGACCGGCGAGCGGCAGGAAATGGCGGCGCTGGCGCGCACCGTGGTCTCGCAGTTCGAGCAGTACATCAAGCTCAACAAGAAGATCCCGCCCGAGGTGCTGGTCTCGATCAACCAGATCGACGACCCGTCCAAGCTCGCCGACACGGTCGCCTCGCATCTGACCTTGAAAATTCCCGAAAAGCAGGAATTGCTCGAAACCGAAGCGGTGGGCGAGCGCCTGGAAAAGGTGTTCGGCCACATGGAGGGCGAGATTGGCGTGCTCCAGGTCGAAAAGCGCATCCGCAACCGCGTCAAGCGCCAGATGGAGAAGACGCAGCGCGAGTACTACCTCAACGAGCAGATGAAGGCGATCCAGAAGGAGCTCGGCGAGGGCGAGGACGGCCGCGACGAAATGGCCGAGCTCGAGGAGCGGATCAACAAGACCGGATTTACCAAGGAGGCCCGCGACAAGGCGATAGCGGAGCTGAAAAAGCTGCGCAGCATGAGCCCGATGTCGGCCGAGGCGACAGTCGTGCGCAACTACCTCGACTGGCTGCTGACGGTGCCGTGGAACAATCGCACCAAGATCAAGCGCGACATCAAGAGCGCCGAAAAGGTGCTCGACGCCGATCATTTTGGGCTGGAGAAGGTCAAGGAGCGGATTCTCGAATATCTCGCGGTGCAGCAGCGCATCAAAAAGATGAAGGGCCCGATCCTGTGCCTGGTCGGGGCGCCCGGCGTCGGCAAGACCTCGTTGGGCAAGTCGGTCGCCCGCGCCACCGGCCGCAACTTTGTCCGCATGTCGCTCGGCGGGGTGCGCGACGAAGCCGAGATTCGCGGCCACCGGCGGACCTATATCGGCTCGATGCCGGGCAAAATTCTGCAGGGGATGAAAAAGGCGAAGTCGTCGAACCCGCTGTTTCTGCTCGACGAGGTCGACAAGCTCGGCGCCGATTGGCGCGGCGATCCGTCCTCGGCGCTGCTCGAAGTCCTCGACCCGGAGCAGAACGGAGCCTTCAACGACCACTATCTTGAAGTTGACTATGACCTCTCGGACGTGATGTTCGTCACCACGGCGAACACCTTGCGCATCCCACAGCCTTTGCTGGACCGCATGGAGATCATCCGCATCCCCGGCTACACCGAGGATGAGAAGGTCGAGATCGCGCGCCGCCACCTGATCCCAAAGCAGATGACCGCGCACGGCATCCGCAAAACCGAGTGGAGCATCAGCGAAGACGCGATCCGCGACCTGATCCGCCACTACACCCGCGAAGCCGGGGTTCGCAACCTTGAGCGCGAGATCGCCAACCTGACGCGTAAGGCGATCAAAGACATCCTTATGAAGAAGTCCGAGCGGGTCGCGGTCACCCGCCGCAATCTCGAAAAATATGCCGGGGTCCGACGGTTCCGCTTTGGCGAAGCCGAGAGCGAGGATCTGGTCGGGGTCACGACCGGGCTCGCCTGGACCGAAGTCGGCGGCGAATTGCTGACGATCGAAGCGGTAACCCTGCCCGGCAAGGGCCGGGTCACGGCGACCGGGAAACTCGGCGACGTCATGAAGGAATTGGTTCAGGCGGCCGAAAGCTTTGTCAAATCGCGCAGCCACGCGTTTGGCATCAGGCCGACGATCTTCGAAAAACGCGACATCCACGTGCACGTCCCGGAAGGGGCGACGCCAAAGGACGGACCGTCGGCCGGGGTCGGCATGGTCACCTCGATCGTGTCGGTGCTGACCGCGATCCCGGTCAAGAGCTCGGTCGCGATGACCGGCGAGATCACGTTGCGCGGCCGGGTGCTGCCGATCGGCGGGGTCAAGGAAAAGCTGCTGGCGGCCTTGCGTGGCGGTCTGAAGACCGTGCTGATCCCGCAGGACAACGAAAAGGACCTCGCCGAGATTCCCGACAACGTGAAGCGGGGTTTGAAAATCATCCCGGTCAGAACGGTCGATGAATTGCTGGCGCACGCGCTGGCGGCGCCGCTGACGCCGGTCGCATGGGCCGATGACGGCGAAACGGCGCCGGTTATTCCCGCAACGGGCGAGGAACGGCCCGGGGTGGTCACGCATTGATTGCGTGGCTGCATCCGATTGGCCTGACTTCTGGAGCGTGGCGCGCGATACGAAACGGCCGGTAATGCCCCAAAATCGCTACGATTCCGGGTCGCCACGGCGATTGACCGAAACCTGCCCGCGCTCTAAACTCTGCGGCGAACAGGTTTAGGGAATGGTCTCGGACACTCAGGGGGGCAACCCGTGAATAGGAACGAACTAGTCGACGCCGTTATGAACAAATCCGAATTGAAAAAATCAGACGCGACCAGGGCTGTTGATGCTGTGTTCGATTCGATTGCCGAAGCGCTGAAAGGCGGTGACGAGGTGCGGCTGGTTGGGTTCGGCACCTTTTCGGTCGCGGCGCGGGCCGCTTCTGAAGGACGCAATCCGCGAACCGGCGAGAAGATCCAGATCGCCGCGTCAAAACAGCCCAAGTTCAAACCGGGAAAGGGCTTGCGCGACTCGCTGAACTGACAGGCGACAGACGAACTCGCCATTCTGCGACGCGGGTCTGTTTTGGGGCCATCTGCCTGTGGGCAGCCTCGGCTCTCCGAGAAGAGCGACGATTGCCGTAAAAAAAGCTACGATCTCGAAGGGCGATTAGCTCAGCTGGCAGAGCATCTCGTTTACACCGAGGGGGTCGGGGGTTCAAATCCCTCATCGCCCACCAGCCGGCGTGTGAACCGTGGAGCGCGCGGCCAGCACTCGGCGCCGTAGCGGACACCATAGCGGCGGCGCCCTGCTTGCTTGACACCCCGGCGGCGCGGGATTAAGGGTGGCGTCCCCCGGAACGGTGTGGGACAGCCGGCCCAATCGAGGATTTCAGGGGGCGTAGCTCAGTTGGTTAGAGCGCCGGCCTGTCACGCCGGAGGTCGCGGGTTCGAGCCCCGTCGCTCCCGCCATCGACCGCGGATCGCCGATCGCAACTCCGCCGACCCCGATTTCCGGCCGGAGATGCAGCTCACGGCACCAGCGATGCGCGGGCGTCTTGTTTCGAGGCCGATGCCGGCGCGGCGGCGGTCCAAGCCGGAGTTGGTCGATGGAAAGCCTGTTGCGAGAATACTTTCCGATCCTGATCTTTCTCGCCATTGCCGGCGCGGTCGCGGTGGCGATGGTCGCCGGTTCGGTCATGCTTGCCCGGCAGCGGCCCGACAGCGAAAAATTGTCGCCGTACGAGTGCGGGTTCGACCCGTTTGAGGACGCGCGGGTGCGCTTTGACGTGCGCTACTATCTGGTCGCAATTCTGTTTATCATCTTCGATCTGGAGGTTGCCTTTCTGTTTCCGTGGGCGGTCTCGCTCAGCGATGTCGGCCTGTTCGGGTTCTGGTCGATGGTGGTGTTTCTCGGCGTGCTGACCGTCGGCTTCATCTATGAATGGCGCAAGGGAGCGCTCGAATGGGAGTGACCGACGCGCCCGCCCGCCCGCTCCCGCCCGGAGTCCCATCCAACTCGGTCCCGCCCGGAGTCCCATCCAACTCGGTCCCGCCCGGCGCCGAGCAGGATCTGCTGCTGCGCGCCGCTACCGGCGAAGTTCAGGACAAGGGATTCCTTGTCGCCAGGCTCGACAACCTGGTCAATTGGGCGCGCAGCGGTTCGCTGTGGCCGATGACGTTTGGTTTGGCATGCTGCGCGGTTGAAATGATGCATACCGGCGCCAGCCGTTATGACCTCGACCGGTTCGGGGTGGTGTTCCGCGCCAGCCCGCGCCAGGCCGACGTCATGATCGTCGCCGGAACCCTGTGCAACAAGATGGCGCCGGCGTTGCGCAAGGTCTACGACCAGATGGCCGAGCCGCGCTGGGTGATTTCGATGGGCTCCTGCGCCAATGGCGGCGGATACTATCATTATTCCTATTCGGTGGTGCGCGGCTGCGACCGGATCGTCCCGGTCGACGTCTATGTTCCGGGCTGTCCGCCAACTGCCGAGGCGCTGCTCTACGGCGTCCTGCTGCTGCAAAAGAAGATCAGGCGCAGCAACAATTTCATCCGTTAGCCGATCAGCGATGGAAGAGCGCCTGAAGGAACTCGCCGAGCATCTCTCGGCGGCTTTGCCCGCGGCAGTGAGCGGCACCGAGATCCGCCATCGCGAGCTGTCGCTCCGGGTCGAGCACGCGGGCCTCGCCGACGTGCTGCGCTTTTTGCGCGACGACCCGAAATGCCGATTCACGGTGCTGTGCGACATTTGCGGCGTCGATTTTCCCGACCGCCCGCTGCGCTTCGAGGTTGTCTACAATCTCCTCAGCATGAGCCTCAACCAGCGCATCCGCCTCAAGATCGAGACCGACGAGAACGATCCGGTGCCGTCGGCGACCGGGCTGTTCAGCTGCGCCGGCTGGTGGGAGCGCGAAGCCTGGGACCTGTACGGCATCTATTTCGCCGACAACCCGGATTTGCGTCGGATCCTGACCGATTACGGGTTCGAGGGCCACCCGCTGCGCAAGGATTTCCCGCTGACCGGCTATGTCGAGCTGCGCTACGACGAGCAGCAAAAGCGCGTGGTCTATGAGCCGGTGCGGCTCCAGCAGGAGTTCCGCAGCTTCGACTTTTTGTCGCCGTGGGAGGGCATGGACAAGATCCTGCCCGGCGACGAGAAGGCCGGGGAAGGCGCCTCCGCGACCCCGGGCGACGGTCCGCGATGACCGACGATCGCCGCTCGGGCGCCAGCGAGCTCGAGGGCCCGCCGCACATCAAGAATTTCACGATGAATTTCGGGCCGCAGCACCCGGCGGCGCACGGCGTGATGCGGCTGATCCTCGAAATGGACGGCGAGATCATCGAGCGCGTCGACCCGCATATCGGGCTGCTGCACCGCGGCACCGAAAAGCTGATCGAATATAAGACCTACCTGCAGGCGATCCCGTATTTCGACCGGCTCGATTACGTGTCGCCGATGTGCCAGGAGCACGCTTTCGCGCTGGCGGTTGAAAAGTTGATGGGCATCACGCCGCCGCCGCGCGCCCAATACATTCGCGTGATGTTCGCCGAAATTACCCGTATTCTCAATCACCTGCTGTGCATCTGCGCGTTCGCGCTGGACATCGGCGCGCTGACCCCGTTTCTGTGGGGCTTCGAGGAGCGCGAGCGGCTGATGGAGTTTTACGAGCGCGCTTCGGGGGCGCGCCTGCACGCGAACTATTTTCGTCCGGGCGGGGTGCATCTTGACCTGCCGGCCGGGCTCGCGGAGGACATCCTGGCCTTTTGCGACACGTTCCCGAAGACGATCGACGACATCGAGCGGTTGTTGACCGAGAATCGCATCTTCAAGGAACGCAGCGTCGACATCGGCGTCGTGACCGCCGAGCAGGCGGCGGACTGGGGGTTTTCCGGGCCGATGCTGCGCGGCTCGGGTGTCGCCTGGGATCTGCGTCGCGCGCAGCCGTACGATGTCTACGACAAAATGGATTTCGACGTGCCGATCGGCCGCAACGGCGATTCCTACGACCGCTACCTGGTGCGGGTCGAGGAGATGCGGCAGTCGCTGCGCATCATCAGGCAGGCGTTGGCCCAAATGCCGCCGGGCCCGGTCAAGGTCAACGACCGCAAGGTGGCGCCGCCACCGCGCGCCGAGATGAAGAACTCGATGGAAGCGCTGATCCACTTTTTCAAGCTCTATACCGAGGGCTATCACGTGCCGGCCGGCGAGACCTATACCGCAGTCGAGGCGCCAAAGGGCGAGTTCGGGGTCTATCTCGTCGCCGACGGCACCAACCGGCCCTACCGCTGCAAAATCCGCGCGCCGGGATTTGCTTTTCTGCAAGCCGCCGATTTTATGTGCCGCGGCCACATGCTGGCCGACGTCGTCGCGATCATCGGCTCCATGGACATCGTTTTCGGCGAGATCGACCGATGAGCATGCCCGTTGAAACCGCGCGCTTCGAGCAGCCGGCAAGCTTCGAGTTCAGCCCCGAGAACTTGCAGGCGGCGCAAGCGCATATCGCCAAATATCCCCCCGGACGGCAGGCGAGCGCGGTGCTGCCGCTGCTCGACCTGGCGCAGCGCCAATGCGGCGGCTGGCTGCCGCGCGCGGCTATGGACTACGTGGCGCGCATGCTGGCGATGGCGCCGATTCGCGTCTACGAGGTCGGCAGCTTTTACACGATGCTCAACCTGCGCCCGGTCGGGCGCTATCTGCTGCAGGCGTGCACGACGACGCCGTGCTGGCTGCGCGGCTCGGACGACATCGTCGGCGCCTGCGAGCGCAAGCTCGGCATCAGCCTCGGCGGGACGACCGCCGACGGGCTCTTCACCTTGGTCGAGGTCGAATGTCTCGGCGCCTGCGTCAACGCCCCGGTTTTGCAGGTCAACGACGATTTCTACGAGGATCTCGACGGCCCCGCGACCGAGGCATTGCTTGACGCGCTGCGCGCCGGCAGCCCGCCGCCGCCGGGCTCGGTCATCGGCCGCCGCGGCTCCGAGCCGGTCACCGGCCGCACCACGTTGACCGCACCGGCCGACACTTCCGAGGCCGGTTCCGAGAGGACATGATGCTCGCCGACAAGGACCGAATTTTCACTAACCTATATGGCCAGGACGATTGGCGGCTCGCCGGGGCGCGACGGCGCGGCGACTGGGACGGCACCAGGGAGCTGATCGCAAAAGGCCGCGACTGGATCGTCGAGCAGGCCAAGGAATTGGGTCTGCGGGGCCGCGGCGGCGCCGGGTTTCCGACCGGGCTCAAATGGTCGTTCATGCCCAAGCAGAGCGAGCGCCCGACCTATCTCGTCATCAACGCCGACGAAAGCGAGCCCGGCACCTGCAAGGACCGCGACATCCTGCGCAACGACCCGCAAAAACTGATCGAGGGGGCGCTGCTCGCCTCGGTCGGGATGGGCGTCCACCACAGCTATATCTACATCCGGGGCGAGTTCTACAACGAGGCGATGCGGCTGCAGGCGGCGATCGACGAGGCCTATGCCGCCGGGCTGGTCGGCAACGACGCGTCCGGTTCCGGCTATGCCTTCGACCTTTACCTGCATCGCGGCGCCGGCGCCTATATCTGCGGGGAAGAGACCGGCCTTTTGGAAAGTCTCGAGGGCCGCAAGGGCCAGCCGCGGTTGAAGCCGCCGTTTCCGGCAGCGGTCGGGCTCTATGGCTGTCCGACGACGGTCAATAACGTCGAGACGATCGCGGTGGTGCCGACGATCCTGCGCCGCGGCGGCACCTGGTTTGCCGGGATCGGCCGGCCCAAGAACAGCGGGACCAAGATTTTTTGCATTTCCGGCCACGTCAACGCGCCGTGCAACGTCGAGGAGGAGATGGGCATCTCCTTGAAGGAGCTGGTCGAGCGCCACGCCGGCGGGGTGCGCGGCGGCTGGGACAATCTGTTGGCGGTGATCCCCGGCGGGTCGTCGGTGCCGGTGTTGCCAAAATCGATCTGCGACACCGTGCTGATGGATTTCGACAGCTTGCAGGCGGTCAAGAGCGGGCTCGGCACCGCCGCGGTCATCGTCATGGACAAGTCGACCGACATCGTCAAAGCGATCGCGCGGCTGTCGGAGTTCTACAAGCACGAGAGCTGCGGCCAGTGCACGCCGTGCCGCGAGGGGTGCGGCTGGATGTGGCGCGTCATGGAGCGCATGGTCGCAGGCAATGCCTCGGCCGCCGAGATCGACATGCTGCTCGACGTGACCTATGAAGTCGAGGGTCACACGATCTGTGCGCTCGGCGACGCCGCGGCGTGGCCGGTCCAAGGCCTGATCCGCCATTTCCGCCCGGAGCTGGAGCGCCGAATTGAGCAGTATCGAATGGCCGCGATGCCGAGGGCGGCAGAGTGAAAGCAATCGACGTCGGGAAATGGCGGTGCCTGAGCGCCTTCCCCCGCCACCGTTCTGGCGCACGCTTTACTATGCGCAGCACGTCATGGGCAGGCCGGGGCGCCGCATCGATCCGATCGAAATTCGACGCACACTGGCGACGCCTCAGCGACGCGCGCACCAGGCGGACGGCCGCATCAGACATTGGCGCTGGGTTGCAGAGCGCGGCTATTGGCTGCGGGTTGTCACCGAAGCCGACGGCGAAACCGTCCACAATGCGTTTTGGGACAGAGATTTTGAGCCATGATGCATCTTCTGGTCACGCGACATGATCGCGGTTTGCCGGTCGCTTGGGAGCCGGTGCGCTATTGCTTGGAGACGGACACGATGGCGATCGAGCTACGGCCTTGGCCGGGCCAACCCGATGAGACCGCCGTGGCACATGACGCCGGACCCGATCTCGTCATCCACGAATATGCCGGGGACGGGGAGGTGTGGTTGTGGGAGATCGAGCACGCCTCCCAGCGCCCTGAGCACATCGTCGCGGCACTGAGGGAGCTGCAGCGCCGACAGTTGGTCACGTCCGCGTGAGTTCGAGTCTTCTCCAGCGCTACGATCTCCGGTTCGCGCGGGATGACCGTTGCATGGCGAGAATGAGGCGATGCCGAAGCTGACGATCGACGGCGGCGAGATCGAGGTGCCGGCGGGGACGACGATCCTGCAGGCCTGCGAGCTCGCCGGGATCGAAATTGCGCATTTCTGCTTTCACGAGCGCCTGGCGATCGCCGGCAATTGCCGCATGTGCCTGGTCGAGGTCGAGCGCTCGCCAAAACCGGTTGCTTCCTGCGCGATGCCGGTCGGCGAAGGCATGGTGGTCCACACCAAGTCGGAAAAGGCGGTCAAGGCGCAAAAGGGGGTTATGGAGTTTTTGCTGATCAACCATCCGCTCGACTGTCCGATCTGCGATCAGGGCGGCGAGTGCGATCTGCAGGACCAGGCAATGGCCTACGGCTTCGACCGCGGCCGCTACGAAGAGAACAAGCGCGCGGTTCGCGACAAGGATTTCGGGCCGCTCGTCGAAACCCACATGACGCGCTGCATCCACTGCACGCGCTGTATCCGTTTTTTGACCGAGATCGCCGGGGTCGAGGAACTGGGCGCCACCGGCCGCGGCGAAAACATGGAGATCACGACCTACATCGAACGCGCGCTCGGCTCCGAACTGTCGGCCAACATCATCGATCTGTGCCCGGTCGGCGCGCTGACTTCAAAGCCCTACGCCTTTACCGCGCGGCCCTGGGAATTGGCCAAGACCGAGTTGGTCGACGTGCTCGACGCGGTCGGCAGCAACATCCGGGTCGATTCCCGCGACGCGCAGGTGCTGCGCGTGCTGCCGCGGGTCAACGAGGCCATCAACGAGGAATGGATTTCCGACAAGACGCGCTATGCGGTCGACGGGCTGCGCCGCCGGCGGCTCGACCGCCCCTATGTCGGCCACCGCGGGGTGCGCGCCGAGACCGACTGGCGCGAGGCGCTCGAAACCGTCGCCGACCGGCTGCGGAATGTTCCGGGCGAGCGCGTCGCCGCGATTGCCGGCGATCTGTGCGACGCGGAAGCGATGTTCGCGCTGAAAGAGCTGTTCGCCGGGCTCGGGGCGACGAGCCTCGATTGCCGCCAGGACGGCGCCAAGCTCGATCCGCGGTGCCGCGCCGGCTATCTGTTCAACACGACGGTCGCCGGGATCGAAGAGGCCGATGCGTGCCTGTTGATCGGAACCAACCCGCGCTGGGAAGCGCCGCTCGTCAATGCGAGATTGCGCAAGCGTCACCTGAAGGGCGGGTTTGAGATCGCCGCGATCGGCCCGCCGCTCGATCTGAGCTTTCCGGTGCAGATGCTGGGCGAAGGCGGCGAAGCTTTGGCTGCAATCGGCGCCGGCGGGCATCCTTGGTCCGAGCTGTTGGGCAACGCGAAAAATCCGATGCTGGTGCTCGGTCAGGGTGCACTCGCGCGCCCGGACGGGTCTCAGGTGCTGGCGATGGCGCGGTCGATCGCCGAACGCTATCGGCTGGTGCGCGACGGGTGGAACGGGTTCAATGTCCTGCATCGCGCCGCGGCACGGGTCGGCGGCCTCGATCTGGGCTTTGTGCCGGGGCCAGGCGGACGCGATGTCGCCGGCATCGTCGAGGGCTGCCGGTCGGGCCAGATCGAAGTGCTGTATCTGCTCGGCGCCGACGAGATCGACACCGGCGATCTCGGCCCCGCCTTTGTCGTCTACCAGGGCCATCACGGCGACCGCGGTGCCGCGCGCGCCGACGTGATCCTGCCGGGCGCGGCCTATACCGAGAAGGACGGCACCTACGTCAACACCGAGGGGCGGGTGCAGCAGGGCCGCCGCGCGGTGTTCCCGCCCGGCGACGCGCGCGAGGATTGGACGATTCTGCGCGCTCTGTCCGGCGCCATCGGCCGCCCGCTCGCCTTCGACAGCCTCGCCGAGCTGCGCCGGCGGCTGCGCGACGCCCATCCGAGCTTCGCCGAAACCGAGCGGCTGGCCCCCGCGGGCTGGGGGGAATTCGGCGAGCCGGGGCCGGTCGACGCGGCTGCGTTCGCCTATCCGATCGCGGATTTTTATCGCACCGACCCGATCAGCCGGGCGAGCGTCACGATGGCCGAATGCAGCGACATTTTCCTCGCGCATCAGGGCGAATTGCCGGCGCGGACGGGCACCCATGGCTAGCTTCTGGAGCGGCTATGCCGGGTTGACCGTGATCACCGTTGGCGAGGTGCTGGCGGTGATCGTGCCGCTGCTGATCGCGGTCGCCTACCTGACCTATTTCGAGCGCAAGGTGCTGGCATTTTCGCAATTGCGCAAAGGACCAAATGTCGTCGGCCCGTTCGGATTGCTGCAGCCATTTGCCGACGGGCTCAAGCTCCTGCTGAAGGAGACGATCGTCCCGAGCGGCGCCAACCGCGTCGTCTTTATTGTGGCGCCGGTGGTGACCTTTACCCTGAGCCTCGTCGCCTGGGCGGTGATCCCTTTCAATCCCGGGCTGGTCATCGCCGACATCAATGTCGGCATCCTCTATTTGTTCGCGATCAGCTCTCTGGGGGTCTATGGGATCATCCTTGCCGGATGGGCGTCGAATTCGCGCTATGCGTTTTTGGGGGCGCTGCGCTCGGCGGCGCAGATGGTATCGTACGAAGTCGCGATCGGCTTTGTGCTGGTGACGGTGCTGTTGTGCGTCGGATCGCTGAACCTAAGCGACATCGTCGAGGCGCAGCGCCATATCTGGTTTGTCGTGCCGTTGCTGCCGATGGCGGTGATCTTTTTCATCTCCGGGCTGGCCGAAACCAACCGTGCCCCGTTCGACCTCGTCGAAGGCGAGACCGAGCTGGTGGCGGGCTACTTCGTCGAATATTCGGCGATGGCGTTTGCCCTGTTCTATCTGGGCGAATACGCCAACATGATCCTGATCAGCGCGATGACGAGCGTGCTGTTCCTCGGCGGCTGGCTGGCGCCGTTCGGCGTGCCGCCGTTCACCTGGGTCCCGGGGACGATCTGGTTTCTGCTCAAGATCGCTTTTGTGCTGTTCTGCTTTTTGTGGGTGCGCGCCACCTTCCCGCGGTTCCGCTATGACCAGCTGATGCGGCTCGGCTGGAAGGTGTTTCTGCCGTTTTCGCTGTTCTGGCTGGTGCTGACCGCGGGCGTGCTGATCGCGACCGGCTGGCTGCCGGTGCGCTGAGCAGCCGAACGACGCGAGGGATGGAAGGATGGCATTGACGGCGCGCAGCCTGCTGCTGAGCGAACTGCTCTCGGGTCTGGCGCTGACCCTGCGCTACATGTTCAAGGGAGCGGTTACGGTCAACTACCCCTATGAGAAGGGGCCGCTCAGCACCCGCTTTCGCGGCGAGCACGCGCTGCGCCGCTATCCCAACGGCGAGGAGCGCTGCATCGCCTGCAAATTGTGCGAGGCGATATGCCCGGCCCTGGCGATCACGATCGAGGCCGAGCCGCGCGAGGACGGCAGCCGACGCACCACGCGCTACGACATCGACATGACCAAATGCATCTATTGCGGCTATTGCCAGGAGGCCTGTCCGGTCGACGCGATCGTCGAGGGGCCAAATTTCGAGTTCGCCACCGAGACCCGCGAGGAATTGTTCTACGACAAGCAAAAATTGCTCGACAACGGCGACCGCTGGGAGGCCGAGATCGCAAAGAACCTCGCCCTCGACGCTCCCTACCGGTGATGCCGATGGTAGAAATGTCCCCTCACCCCGACCCTCTCCCCGTTTGCGGAGAGAGAGGGGAACCCGCGCGGCGGGTGGGTGAGCGGGAGCGCAGCGAGTTGGGCGAGGGGCGCCGATGATCCTGCAGGCGATCCTGTTCTATATTTTCGCCGCCGCCGCGGTGGGCGCCGGGGTCATGGTCGTCGCCGCCCGCAACCCGGTCCATTCGGTGCTGTTCCTGATCCTCGCCTTCTTCAACACCGCCGGGCTTTTCATCCTGATCGGCGCCGAATTTCTGGCAATGATTCTTGTCATCGTCTATGTCGGCGCGGTCGCGGTGCTGTTCCTTTTTGTCGTGATGATGCTCGATATCGATTTTGGCCAGCTGCGCGACGGCTTTGTCCGCTATTTGCCGATCGGGGCGCTGGTCGGCCTGCTGTTGCTGGCCGAGCTGGTGCTGGTGTCGGTGAGCTGGGCGGTGGCCCCGGCCGGAACGGTTCTCGGCGCGGTCTCACCCACCGGTGCTGCCGCTGTCAACAATACGCGGGCACTCGGCGACATTCTCTACACCCGTTATCTGTTTGCGTTTCAGGCGGCGGGCTTGATCCTGCTGGTGGCGATGATCGGTGCGATCGTGTTGACCTTGCGCCATCGCCCCGATGTGCGCCGGCAATCGATCGCAGGGCAGCTCGCGCGGACCCGCGCGCAATCGGTCGAGGTCGTCAAAGTGCGGGTCGGCGAGGGGGTGTGATGGCAATCGGTCTGCCGCATTACCTGACTGTCGCCGCGATCCTGTTCACCCTCGGCATCTTCGGCATTTTCCTCAACCGCAAGAACGTCATCATCATCCTGATGTCGATCGAGCTGATGCTGCTTGCGGTGAACATCAACCTCGTAGCCTTCTCGGTGTTCCGCAACAGCCTGATCGGCCAGGCCTTTGCGATGTTCGTGCTGACTGTCGCCGCGGCCGAGGCGGCGATCGGGCTTGCCATCCTTGTTGTTTATTTCCGCAACCGCGGCACGATCCGGGTCGAAGACATCAACATGATGAGGGGTTGAAGCCGTGGCGCTCGCGGTCGTCTTTCTGCCGCTCGTCGCCGCGATCATTGCGGGCTTTTTCGGCCGCGCGATCGGCGACCGCGGCTCGCAGCTCGTCACCTGCGGCGCGCTCTTGGTGTCCGCAGCGCTCGGCATCGTCCTGTTCCGCGACATCCTTGCCGCGCCCCAACCTCAAATCATTCCGCTGTTCAGCTGGATTGTTGCGGGCGGCGTCGATGTCGCGTGGTCGATCCGCCTCGACACCTTGAGCGGCGTTATGATCCTCGTCGTCACCGTCGTCTCGTCGATGGTCCATGTGTACTCGATCGGCTACATGGCGGAAGACAAGTCGATCCCCCGCTTTATGGCTTATCTTAGCCTGTTCACCTTTTTCATGCTGGCGCTGGTCACGGCCGACAACTTTGTGCAGCTGTTTTTCGGCTGGGAAGGCGTCGGCCTGATGTCGTATCTGCTGGTCGGCTTTTGGTACGACCGGCCGGCCGCCAATGCCGCGGCGATCAAGGCCTTTCTGGTCAACCGGGTCGGCGATTTCGGCTTTTCGCTCGGCATCTTCGCGGTTTTCGTGATCTTCGGCACGCTCAACTTCCCCGAGGTTTTCGCCAGGGCGCCGAAAGCCGTCGGCATGACGATGGATTTTCTCGGCTGGCGCGTCGACTCGCTGACCCTCGCCTGTATCCTGCTGTTCATCGGCGCGATGGGGAAATCGGCGCAAATCCCGCTCCATACCTGGCTGCCCGATGCGATGGAGGGGCCGACCCCGGTCTCCGCCCTGATCCATGCCGCAACGATGGTGACCGCCGGCGTCTTTATGGTGGCGCGCCTGTCGCCGTTGTTCGAATACGCTCCGACGGCGCTCGTCGTCGTCGGCGTCGTCGGTGGGACCACCTGCATCTTCGCCGCAAGCGTCGGCATGGCGCAAAACGACATCAAAAAAGTCGTCGCCTATTCGACCTGCAGCCAACTCGGCTACATGTTCGCCGCCGCCGCCGTCTCGGCCTATGCCGCCGGCATCTTTCACCTTTTCACCCACGCCTTCTTCAAAGGCCTGTTGTTCCTGTGCTGCGGCTCGGTGATCCACGCCATGGGCGGCGAGCAGGACATGCGCCGGATGGGCGGGTTGTGGCGGCGGACGCCCTGGACCTATGTGACGATGTGGATCGGCGCGCTCTCGTTGAGCGGCATCCCGCCGTTCTCCGGCTACTGGTCGAAGGACATAATCATCGACGCCGACTGGGCTTCGGGCACCGCGGTCGGCCGCTATGCCTGGTGCCTCGGAACGATCGCCGCGTTCATGACCGCCTTCTACATTTCGCGGGTCATGTTCATGACCTTTCACGGCGAGCCGCGCGCCGACGAAGAGACCATGCATCATGCCCATGAGAGCCCGTGGGTGATGCGAATCCCGCTGATCGTGCTGGCGGTCGGCGCCGCCGTTTTTGGCTGGCTCGGCTACGGTTATTTTGTCGGCGGCGGCAGCGCCGACTTCTGGAAGAGCGCAATTCTGGTATTGCCCAGCCACGACGCGCTGGCCAAGGCCGAGCAGATACCGGCGGTCGTCGCCTACCTGCCGTTGATCTGCGGTGTCGCGGGCATCGCCACCGCCTATGTCTTTTACATCGTCAACCCGCGCATCCCGGTGCGGTTGGCGCAGCAGTTTCGGCTGCTCTATTTGTTCATCCTCAACAAATGGTATTTTGACGAGCTTTACGACCGGCTGTTTGTGCGCCCGGCGGTGGCGCTCGGCGACGGGTTGTGGAAGGGCGGCGACGGTCTGCTGATCGACGGGCTTGGGCCAAACGGCATCGCCGCCGTGACCCGCGACCTTGCGCGTCAGGCGAGCCGGCTGCAAACCGGGTATGTCTATCATTACGCATTTGTGATGCTGATCGGGGTGGCGGCGTTCGTCACCTGGTACCTGTTGCCGCATTGAGCGAGAGGCATTAGTCCGTGAGCCATTGGCCGCTGCTCTCGCTGGTCACGTTTCTGCCGCTGGTCGGCGCCTTCTTCATCATGGTCGCGCGCGGCGACGCGGCGGTGGTCGCGAAGAACGCGCGTTTTATCGCACTGTGGACGTCGCTGATCGTCTTTGCGCTGTCGATCATGCTGTGGGTCGACTTCGACCCGAACACCGCAGCGTTCCAGTTTGTCGAGCGCGCCGACTGGATCACGCTTGGCGGGCTGACGGTCACCTATCACCTGGGCATCGACGGCATTTCGCTGTTCTTCATCCTGCTCTCGACCTTGCTGACCGTGTTGTCGATCATCTCCAGCTGGCAGGTGATCAGGGTTCAGGTCCGCGAGTACATGATCGCGTTCCTCATACTCGAAACCTTGATGATCGGCATTTTCTGCTCGCTTGACTTTATTCTTTTCTATGTATTTTTTGAAGGCGTGCTGATCCCGATGTTTCTGATTATCGGGATATGGGGCGGAGAAAACCGGATTTATTCGGCGTTCAAGTTTTTTCTGTATACGTTGCTCGGCTCGGTGCTGATGCTGCTGGCGATCCTCGCGATTTACCTGCGAACCGGGTCGACCGACATCGAGTATGCGCTGAACCACGCCAGCCTGTTTTCCGCCGGCTTGCAGAAATGGCTGTGGCTCGCGTTTTTCGCGTCGTTTGCGATCAAGGTGCCGATGTGGCCGGTCCACACCTGGCTCCCCGACGCGCATGTCGAGGCGCCGACCGCCGGCTCGGTTATTCTTGCCGGTATCCTGTTGAAGCTCGGCGGCTACGGTTTTGTCCGCTTTTCGTTGCCGATGTTCCCGCTCGCCACGCATTATTTCACGCCGCTGATCTTTGTGTTGAGCGCGGTCGCGGTGATCTACACGTCGCTGGTGGCGCTCGCCCAGACCGACATGAAAAAGCTGATTGCCTATTCGTCGATCGCCCATATGGGCTTTGTGACGATGGGCACTTTTGCCGTGACGCAGGAGGCGGTGCAGGGTGCCGTCATCCAGATGCTGAGCCACGGATTGGTGTCGGGCGCCCTGTTTTTGTGCGTCGGCGTCCTCTATGACCGGCTGCACACGCATGAGATCGTGCGCTTCGGCGGTCTTGTGGAGCGCATGCCGGCCTATGCCTTCGTCTTTATGGTCTTCAGCTTGGCGGCCGTCGGCCTGCCCGGCACCAGCGGGTTTGTCGGCGAGTTCCTGATCCTGCTCGGCACCTTTCGCGTCAGCACGCTCGAATGCACGTTGGCGGCGACGGCATTGTTTCTTGCACCCGCCTATATGCTCTATCTCTATCGCCGGGTCATCTTCGGTACCCTGACCCGAGCCGATTTGCGCAACATCCTCGATTTAAGCCCGCGCGAAAAGGCGATCTTCGCGCCGCTTTTGGGGCTGGTGTTGTGGATGGGCATCTACCCGACATCGTTCTTGCGGCCGATCCAGGCCTCGGTCAACCACATCGTCGCCCAGGTCCACGCCGCCACCGACGCCGCCGGCCTGCGCCGCGCGAGCCTGCCCTAGGCGTCCCGATGACTTCCTTTGCCGCTGTCGATGCTGCCTCGGCATTGCCGGAAATCGTGCTCGCCGGCTTGGCGATGACGCTTCTGGTCTTTGGCGCGTTTCGCGGCGAAGGCTCGACCCGCGAGGTCTCGTGGCTCGCGGTCGCGGCGCTGATCGTGGTTCTGGTCATCGCCCAGTTCGGCGGCGGCGCCCGGCGCGTCGGCTTTTACGGGATGTTTGTGACCGACGCTTTTGCGCTCTTTATGAAGTCGCTGGTGCTGGTGGGCTCGGCGGTAACGATCCTGATGGGGCTGCACTACAACGAGCAGCAACGGATCGCGCGCTTCGAATTCCCGGTTCTCGTCATGCTGTCGACGACCGGGATGATGGTCATGATCTCGGCGAACGACCTGATTACCCTTTATGTCGGCCTCGAGCTGCAGAATTTGGCGCTCTACGTGACCGCGAGCTTCAACCGCGATTCGTCGCGGTCGAGCGAAGCCGGCCTCAAATACTTCGTTCTCGGCGGGCTGTCGTCGGGCATTCTGCTCTACGGCCTCTCGCTGGTCTACGGCTTCGCGGGCACCACTTCGTTTGCCGATCTCGCGCATCTTTTTGCCGCGGGCGCGCCGGTTTCGCTCGGGGTCATTGTCGGTCTCGCCTTTATTATCGCCGGTTTGGCCTTCAAAATCTCGGCGGTGCCGTTCCACATGTGGACGCCCGACGTCTACGAAGGCGCCCCCACTCCGGTCACCGCGTTTTTCGCGGTCGCGCCAAAGCTCGCTGCCTTCGCGCTGTTCGTCCGGGTCATGATGGACCCGTTCGGGCCGTTGATCGGCGAATGGCGCCAGATCGTCGTGTTTATTTCGGTCGCCTCGATGATCCTCGGCTCCGTCGCCGCGATTGCGCAGCGCAACATCAAGCGGCTGATGGCCTACAGCTCGATCGGGCATGTCGGCTACGCGCTGATCGGGGTTGCGGCCGGCACCGCCAGCGGGATTCGCGGCGTGCTGGTCTATCTCGCAATCTATCTGGTGATGACCGTCGGCGCCTGGGCCGTTGTTTTGTGCATGCGGCGGCAGGGACGCATGCTGGAGGAAATCAGCGATCTTTCAGGATTGTCGCGAACCCATCCGGCTCTGGCGTTTGGCTTGGCGATCTTTATGTTTTCCTTTGCCGGCCTGCCGCCGACTGCTGGTTTCTTTGCCAAGCTCTACATTTTTGTTGCGGCCATCGACGCGCACCTGACCGGGCTCGCGGTGATCGGCGTCGTCACCAGCGTCGTCGGCGCGTTTTATTACTTTCGCGTCGTCAAGGTCATGTATTTCGACGAGCCGGTCGCGGCTTTCGACACCCCGATTGCCGGCGAGCTGAAGGGCGTGCTCGTCGTTACGGCGCTCGTCACCTTGTTCTTCTTTCTGCTGCCGGGCCCGGTCATCGGCAGCGCCGAAGTTGCGGCGGCGTCGCTGTTTGCGCCATGAGCGCACCGCCGTGTCTCCCTGCCGGCTGGCGGCTGGTTTCCCGCGAGACGGTCGGCAGCACCAATGACGAAGCAAAGCAGCTCGCGCGACAGGGCGCGGCAGATGGAACTTTTGTCTGGGCATTGGAGCAGACCGCCGGGCGCGGGCGCCGCGGCCGGCGCTGGTCGTCGCCGCCGGGAAATCTCTATGCCTCGCTGATCCTGCGGCCGGATGCGGCACCCGACCGGGCGGCGCAGCTCGGCTTTGTCGCAGCGCTTGCCGTAGCCGACGCATTGCGCGAGCTCGCGCCCGAGCTTGGCGAGCCCGCCTGCAAATGGCCGAACGACATCTTGGTCGGCGGCCGCAAGATCGCCGGCATTCTGCTCGAATCGGAAATGGGCGAAGGCCAGAACCTCGCCTTCCTGATCGTCGGCGTCGGGATCAATTTGGTCTCGGCCCCGCCCGATGCCGAATACCCCGCGACCTCGATCGCCGGTGAAGGCCGACCGCCGCCGGCGCCGCGGGCCGCGCTCGGCGCTTTCGCCCGGCACTTCGACGCATGGGCGCAGCGTTGGAATAGAGAAGGATTTGCCCCGGTGCGCGAGACTTGGCGCGCCCGCGCCGCAGCGCTCGGCGCGCAGATTCGGGTGCGGCTCGACACTGCGACCTTGCAGGGTAAGTTCGTCGACATAGATCAGCAGGGGACATTGCTGATAGAGACCGGGGGCGAGCTGCGGCAGATCTCGGCCGGCGACGTGTTCCCGGCAGGCTAGCGAGGCGCCGATGCTGCTCGCGATCAACTCGGGAAACACCAACGTCGTGTTCGCGGTCTACGATGGCGACGAGCTGCGCGCCTCGTGGCGGGCGGCGACAAACCCGAAACGGACCGCCGACGAATATGCCGTGTGGCTGACCCAGCTAATGGCCTTGGCCGGGCACGCCCGCGGCGACATCGACGCGACGATTATCGCCAATGTCGTTCCGGAGGCGTTGTTCAACCTCATTGGTCTGTGCCGCCGCTATTTCAACTGCGAGCCGCTCATCGTCGGGCGCGGCAGTTGCCGGCTCGGTATCGGCGTCGATGTCGACATGCCGGCGGAGCATGTCGGCGCCGACCGTGTCGCCAATGCGGTGGCGGCGCAGGACCGATATCAGGTGCCGCTGATGGTTGTCGATTTCGGCACCGCGACCAATTTCGACATCGTCGACCGGCTGGGCAACTACTGCGGCGGCGTCATCGCACCCGGCCCGAATTTGTCATTGCTGGCGCTGGAGATGGCGGCGGCGCAATTGCCGCGGGTATCGATCGAGCAGCCGGCGAGCGTTGTCGGCCGGGCTACGGTGCCGGCGATGCAGTCGGGGGTGTTCTGGGGCTATGTCGGGCTGATTGAAGGACTGGTGCGGCGTATCCGCGAGGAACGCGGCGAAACCATGGGGGTGGTTGCGACGGGCGGCCTGGCGCCGCTGTTTGCCCGGGCGACCGATGTAATCGACAAGGTCGACCCCGACCTGACCCTGTGGGGGCTGCTCCTGATCCATCAAAGAAACAGCAATAAATGAGCGAATTTCCCTTCCACTCCCCGCTTCGCGCCGGCGGCGACGATGCCGAGGCGCTCTATTTCGTGGCGCTCGGCGGCGCCGCCGAGATCGGGATGAACCTCAACCTCTACGGGACCGCCGGCCAATGGCTGATCGTCGATTGCGGCGTCACCTTTGGCGACGATTCGCAGCCGGGCCTCGAAGTCGTGATGCCCGACCCGGGCTTTATCGTCGAGCGTCGCGACCGGCTGCTCGGGATTGTTGCGACCCACGCGCACGAGGATCACATCGGCGCCATTCCGTATTTGTGGTCGCAGCTGCGCTGCCCGGTCTGGGCAACGCCGTTCACCGCCTCGGTGCTGCGGGCAAAGCTGGTCGAGGTCGGGCTCGCCGACAAGGTGCGGATCAACATCGTGCCGATGGCGGGCCGGTTTGCGATCGGTCCGTTCGATCTCGAGCTCGTCACTCTGACCCATTCGATCCCCGAGCCCAACGCGGTTGTGCTGCGCACCGCCGCCGGAACGGTGCTGCACACCGGCGACTGGAAGCTCGACCCCGACCCGCTGATCGGTCTGCCTGCCGACGAGGATGCGCTGCGCCGGCTCGGCGACGAAGGTGTCTTGGCGATGATCGGCGACTCGACCAACGCGCTGCGGCCCGGCACGTCCGGTTCGGAGGCGGATCTCCGCCGGTCGCTGACTGAGCTCGTCGGGCATTACGACGCGCGTATTGCGGTCGCCTGCTTCGCCTCCAACGTCGCGCGCCTAGCAACGATCGCGCATGCCGCCGCGGTCCACGGCCGCGACGTGGCGCTCGTCGGGCGCTCGCTGTGGCGGATCGACAAGGCGGCGCGCGAAAACGGTTATTTGACCGAGCTGCCGCGTTTTCTGACCGAGGACGAGGCGGCCTACATCCCGCGCGACCGCATCCTGATGATCTGCACCGGCAGCCAGGGCGAGCCGCGCTCGGCGCTGGCCCGAATCGCCCGCGACGACCATCCGAGCGTCGAGCTCGAACCCGGCGATGCCGTGATCTTTTCGTCGCGAATCATCCCGGGCAATGAAAAGGCGATCGGCCGGCTGCAAAACGCGCTGGCCCGGCTCGGGGTGGAGATCGTCACCGAGCAGGACGATTTCGTCCACGTTTCGGGCCATCCGGCGCGCGACGAGCTGATCCGCATGTACCAGATGATCCGACCGCAGGTGGCGATCCCGGTTCATGGCGAGACTCGCCATCTGATCGCGCATGCCAACATCGCCGCCGAATGCCAGGTGCCGCAATCTCTCATCATCGAGAATGGCGATCTTGTCAGGCTCGCCTCGTCCGGTGCGGCGATCGTTGACGAGGTGCCGGTCGGACGCCTCGCCAGCGACGGCAAGACGTTGCTGCCGCTCGGCGGCTCGGCGCTGAAGGATCGCCGGCGCGTGGTGTTCAACGGCAGCGTCGTTGCGACCCTGGTCGTCGACCGGCAAGGCCGGCTGGCCGCACCCCCGGCGATCACCGTGATCGGTCTTGTCGAGCCGGACATGGCGGCAGAAGCCGTGCCGTTTTTTCGGGCGGCGGTCGAGCGCGCGTTTAACGAGCTGTCGGCCGGCGCTCGTCGCGACGACGACCTCGTCGCCGAGGCGGCGCGGCGGGCATTGCGGCGCGCTCTCAACGAGCGGCTTGGCAAGCGGCCGCTGACCGAAATCCAGATCGTGCGGATTTGAGGCGGGCCATGCGTGGCGCACGTCCCGCTCGCGCCGGGGCAGGTCCCTTCCCTACCCTGCTTTTACCGGGAGAGAGCTGGGCTGAGGGGTCAAGAGAGCGTCGCCGATGATCGGCCGGCTGAACCACGTCGCGATTGTCGTGCCGGATGTGACCGCGGCGAGCGCTGTCTACCGCGGGAGCCTGGGGGCGCGGGTCTCGGCGCCGGACGCTTTGCCGGCGCACGGCGTCACCGTCGTCTTTGTCGAGTTGCCCAACACCAAGATCGAATTGCTCGAGCCGCTCGGCGACGGCTCGCCGGTGCGCGGTTTTCTCGAGCGCAACCCGGCCGGCGGCATGCATCATCTGTGCTATGAAGTCGAGGACATCGTCGCCGCCCGCGACCGGCTCTGCGCGCAAGGCGCACGGGTGCTCGGTGACGGCGAGCCGCGCCTCGGCGCCCACGGCAAGCCGGTCTTGTTTCTGCACCCGAAGGATTTCTGCGGTACGTTGATTGAGCTTGAAGAGATGGAAAGCTCGCGGTCGCCAGATTGATCCACCCGGAATGCCGATGTTTGGCGCGCACGACATCAAGTGGTTTCGGGCCGGGGCGCGCGGATGACTGACCACCTGACCCTGGCCCGCGCCTTTGAGGGCGCCAGCCTCAAAACTGACGACGCCGAGCAAATCGCGCCCGAAATTTACGACGCGATCCACGGCAACATCGCCACCAAGACCGATCTGCGAGAGCTTGAGCAGCGGTTCGAATTGCGATTTGAAAACCTAGAACGTCCGATCGAGCGAATGGTGATCCGGCAGGGAGCGCGCGCTGTCGTGATCGCCGAGCCGGCGCTCGCCGCCTTGCAGTATTGGCCGCCGCGCTGATCGAGCAGCCCGGAGGGATCGGCCCGCGCGTTCCGGAACCTTGTCATGAATTGGTTTACCGGTCTGATCGTATATGTCCTCGTGTGGTGGATCGCGCTGTTCGCGGTGCTGCCTTTGTGGGTTGCTCCGGCCGATCCTGACGATCTCGGCCACGCCAGCGGCGCGCCGAAACAGCCGCGGCTGATGCGCAAGGCGGTGGTCACGAGCCTCGTTGCGGCGGTGATCTGGCTGGCGATATTCGCACTGGTGCGCTCACCCTGGCTGCGCCTCCGCGGGTCTTGACGTGAGCGCCGCCTATTGCCGGGCCGCACCGGCGCACCCGGTCCATGCCCGCTATCACGATCTCGAATACGGCTTCCCGTCGGCCGACGAGCATGTGCTGTTTGAACGGCTGGTGCTGGAGATCAACCAGGCCGGTCTTTCCTGGCTGACCATCCTGAACAAGCGGGCGGCCTTTCGCGCGGCCTTTGCCGATTTCGACGTCGATCGCGTCGCCGCCTTTGGCGCCGAGGATCGCGCGCGCTTGCTCGCCGATGCCGGTATCGTGCGCAACCGGTTGAAAATCGACGCCGCGGTCGAGAACGCCCGGCGCATTCAGGGAATACGCCGGGCCCACGGCTCGTTTGCCGCTTGGATCGATGCCCACCATCCGCGCCCGGTGGACGAATGGACCGAGCTCTTCCGCAGCACCTTTACCTTTACCGGATGGCAGATCGTTAACGAATTTCTGATGAGTCTCGGTTATCTACCTGGAGCGCACGAGCCCGACTGTTCGGTCTATGCGCGCATCGCTGCGCATTCTCCGCCTTGGGCCAAGTCTGTGGGGTGTAACCCTATCGTAAGCATTAACAAATGAGTATTTGACGGAAATGGTGACTTCTTGCTACCGAGAGGGCGATCTTTTGATCGGCGCGCGATCGGGAATGCGGCTCGGCAAACGCACGAAGTGGGCAAAGCATGCTGCGCGGAGGCAAGGCTCGTGGGCTCGGCGCGCGTTGGCAAGGTTTGTGAGGTTGGGTTGATGTCGTTGCGAGAGAGATATCTAAAGGTTTTGGCGGGAATCCTCCCGGCGGGAGCGGTCGGCGTCTCCCTGATCCTCGGCGCGGCAGCGCCCGCCGCCGCCGATCAGGGGCCGACTGCCGGACAGCCCCTCGCAGCCGACCACGCTCGTGTTGCGGAGCGGCTGGCGGCAATTCGCGACGCGGTGTCTACCGTCGCCGGCCCGCCCGCGCTGAAATCGGGGGACCAGCTCGCTTGGTGGGCCTGGCGCAACGGCGGCGGCGGCTGGCGCAATGGCGGCGCCTGGAGAAATGGCGGGTGGCGCAACGGCGGGTGGCGAAATTTCTGGCGAAATTGGTGAGCTTGCGCCCTCGCGGACGCGTTTGAAGCAAACCGCTGTTTCAGAATCTGCGCGCGCCGGTTGCCCGTTGTCGGCCGATGTGTGAAAAAGTTGAGAGCGCTGTCGTGTCGTTGGGTCGTCGATGATGGGAAAACGCTGATGTCGCTGCGGCAGAAATATCTGAACATTTTATCAGGAATACTCCCCACGGGGGCGGTCGGCATTTCCCTGCTCCTCGGCTCCTCCGCGCCGGGTGTCGCCAGCCCGGATCCAGCCGGCGCGCAGCCCCAGACAATGACGCCCCGCGTTTCCGAACAGCTCGCGGCGATCCGCGACGCGGTGTCCACGGTCGCCGGACAAGACGGCGCCAGCCGTGGGAAAGAGACCGATGACCTGCGGCTCGCCTGGGGGAATTGGTGGCGCAACGGCGGCTGGGGCTTTCGCCCTTGGGGCGGCTGGGGATGGCCAAACTGGAACAACTGGCACAATTGGAACAACTGGAACAACTGGTGGCGCAACTGGTGAGCGGGTGACTGCGGCCGATACGCCGGGGGGCGTCGTGCCGACGATCGACCTGCTCGTCGTCCAGCCGACCCCGTTTTGCAATATCGATTGCAAATACTGCTACCTGCCGACGCGGACGTCCAAAGCGGTCGTGACCCGCGAGACCCTGCAAAACTTGTTTTCGCAGGTGTTTGGCTCGGGGTGGTGCGGCGACGCGCTGTCGGTCGTGTGGCATGCCGGCGAGCCGATGGTGCTGCCGATCGAATTCTACCGCGACGCGTTCGCGCTGGTCGAAGCGTTGCGGCCGCGGCAGCTGCAGGTCGTCCACTCGTTTCAAACCAACGGCACCCTGATCGACGATTCTTGGTGCGCGTTCTTCGCCGAAGCTCAGGTCAATATCGGGGTCAGCGTTGACGGCCCGCGCCGGTATCACGACATGAACCGGCGGACGCGGTCCGGGCGCGGCACCTTCGATCGAACGATCGCGGGCATCCGTCTGCTGCGGCGGCATGGCGTTCCGTTCCATGTGATTTCGGTGTTGACCCCGGCCAGCATCGCCGCGCCGCGCGAGATGTTCGATTTCTATGTTGCCGAAGGGGTCGAGCGGGTTTGCTTCAACGTCGAGGAATCGGAGGGCGACCATGTCTCGCAAGCTTTTGGCGAGGCCGGGATCGAAACTGCCTATTATCGATTCCTTGATGAATTCTGGCGGCTGGCGGCGGCCGTACCCGACAAGATCACCTTCTTGCGTGAGATCGAGCAGGCGGTGCAGCAGGTCATCCGCCCCCGCGACGCGCCGTTTCGCAATCAGCTGGTCGAGCCCTTTGCGATCACCAGCATGGATTGCGCCGGCAACATCTCGACCTTTTCGCCCGAGCTGCTCGGTCTGAAAAACCCGAGCTACAGCGATTTCATCCTCGGCAACGTCAACCACGACGCGTTGGCCGACCTGCCGCACGGCCCGGTCTTTGCCCGGATGCTGGCCGACATCGACACCGGGGTCGCAATGTGCCGCGACCAATGCGAATACTTTTCGGTGTGCGGCGGCGGCGAGCCGGTCAACAAGCTGGCTGAAAACGGCAGCTTCGCCAGCACCGAAACCGCCTATTGCCGCGTGACCAAGATGCGGGTAACCGACCTCGTGCTCGACGCGCTCGAGCGGGTGGCGCCGATCGACGTCGATCCCGTCATACCGACGCATGCCGCGGGGCCGCAGGAAGGGCCGACAACAAGCGCGGGATTTTGCAAAGCAACATCGTCGATCCGGAGGACAGGATGAGAAAGACATTGCGCTGGTTGGGCGTGCTCGCCATCGGCGCCGCGCTGCAAGGAGGCTTGGTCGGTCTCGCTTTCGCCCAAGGAGCACCGCCGCCGGGATCGGAGATCGGTGCCGGCGGACCGGGCCAAGGTTATGGGGGCAATACCGACGAACAGTCGGCGGGCCTTTCGCCGGTCGAGGCAGAGCCCGGAACCGAGCTCCCGGTGCTCTATCTCACCAGCGTCGAGGTCATGCGCACCCAGACCCAGCCGCAGCTCGACATCGTGCGGGTGACCGGTCTGACCGGGGCGCAGGGCTGGACTTCGCCGGAATTGGTCCCGACCTATGTCGGCAAGCCGCTCGACGGCATTCTCGATCTTCAGTTCATCGCAACGATGCCGTTGCAGACCGAGCAGGCGACCGGTTTTGTTCCGATCAGCGCGGTGTTTCCGCTGGAGGAGGGCCACGCCTTCAAAGGGGTGCGCGTTCGCGCGTCGGAGAATGCGATCGAGGTCGATCAAATCCCCGGCGCCAAATCCGCGAATATCACCGTCAACGACTGCAAGGATTGCGTCGGCAAAAAGTTCGCCGAGCGCGGGCAATCGGCGCCGGGATCGGCCGGCGTCATTCGTCAGGAGGATCTGCCGAAGATCCTGCGCTGGATCCCGCCGACGCACGGCATCCGGGGCATCACCCATAATCCCAACCGGTTGAACCTGCTGCTCGGCGCCGACAACACGATTATTGCCGCTTATTGGGAATAGCTGGGAAAGCAGGCGCTTGGATCCCCCGCCGATCCTTGCTGCCGTGTTTGCCAGGCATACGGGGCTGCGGCCCGCGATCGTCGGCGCGGCTGCGGTCCTGTCGCTGATCGCCGCCGGTTCCCGCGGCGCGAGCGCTGGCTCGCTGGTGTCCGGCCCCGTCGGTGCGCTCGACCAAATTGCCTTTGCGGTCGACGGCGCCGAGTTCGAGCCATGGCGCCGACCCGAATATGTGGCGCGTCGAGCCCGACGGCCCGCAGGGACCAATGCAGGTCTCCGCCGCGGCAGCGCTCGATGTCGGCGGCGGCGACCGCTTCGACACGGTCGAAAACCGCATGCTCGGCCGCGCCTATCTGGCGCAAATGTACCGGCGCTACGCGAACTGGCCCGACGCGGTCGCCGCCTATAATTGGGGGCCGGGGAACATGGATGCGTGGATCGGCGCCGGGCGCCCGGTCGATCGGCTCCCGATCGCCGTATCGCTCTACCGCATTCGCGTCCTGTTTGGTTCGGCCGCGCCGCTCGGCGGACGGGCGATGGCGCGCCTCGGGATGTCCCGGTCGCCGCGCCGGTCGCTCGCCGATCGACGCCATCCCAGCCGGGAGAGCGTTGCCGTCGAACAGCTCTATGACGTCATCATAGCCGAGAGCGAGCGCGCGATCCGCTGATCCGCCAGCCGCCGCGATATCGCGAATCCCACCTCGCCGGCAACCGTGCACCGCGGCGCTCGAAGGGCTCTCCGGTCTCGCTGTCCGCACCCCGCCCTCAACCGGCGGCGCCGTATGTTACCGTCGCGTTGCGGAACGCGGTCCGGTTGTGCTAGAGCCGGGATCAACGACCGGCAAGTTTGACGGGGAAGGCGCACGATGAGGATCAGGCGATGGGCATCGGCGGCGGTGGCAGTCGTGATCGCAGCCTGCTGCTGTGCCGTGACGGCGCAAGCCGGACCGACCTTTGACAAGGTCAAGCAGGCCGGGCAGGTCGTG
The DNA here is from genome assembly GCA_963712825.1 of uncultured Alphaproteobacteria bacterium. Lineage (GTDB taxonomy): Bacteria > Pseudomonadota > Alphaproteobacteria > ATCC43930 > CGMCC-115725 > AP-15. The sequence goes on along the minus strand of CAVQJP010000011.1, from coordinate 76,981 downwards.
TGCGGCGTCAACACCGGGCTTGCCGGTTTTGCGATGCCCGACAGCCAGGGCCATTATACCGGGCTCGACGTCGACATCTGCCGGGCGCTTGCCGCTGCGCTGTTCGGCGACGCGACCAAGGTCAAATACGTGCCGCTCACCGCACAGCAGCGCTTCACCGCGCTGCAATCGGGCGAGGTCGACTTGTTGTCGCGCAACACCACCTGGACATTGCAGCGCGACACCGATCTCGGGCTCAATTTCACCGCCGTCGTTTATTACGACGGCCAAGGCTTTATGGTGGCAAAAAAGCTCGGCGTCAAAAGCGCCAAGGAGCTCAACGGCGCCACGATCTGCGTGCAGCCCGGAACGACGACCGAGCTGAACCTCGCGGATTATTTCCGCGCCAACAAGATCGACTTCAAGCCGGTCGTCATCGAAAAGCTCGACGAGGTCGAGAGCGCGTTTTTCTCGGGGCGCTGCGACGCCTACACGACCGACCGCTCGGGTCTCGCCGCCACCCGCGCGGCCCGTGCGTCGAACCCGGACGACTATGTCATCCTGCCCGAGGTGATCTCAAAGGAGCCGTTGTCGCCGGCGGTCCGCCAGGGCGACGACCAATGGAACGACCTCGTCCGCTGGGTGATATTTGCGTTGATCCAGGCCGAGGAGTTGGGGATCACCTCGAAAAACGTCGACGATATGCTGAAATCGGACGACCCCACGATCAAGCGGCTCCTCGGCGTCACTCCGGGGGCGGGCAAATCGCTCGGGATCGACGAGAAATGGGCCTACAACGAGATCAAGGAGGTCGGGAATTACGGCGAGATTTTCGAGCGCAACGTCGGCCAGGGCTCGCCGCTCAAGCTTGAGCGCGGCCTCAACAATTTGTGGACCAAGGGCGGGCTGATGTATGCGATGCCGGTCCGCTGAGCCGCGGCACGGGCTCGTCTTCTGAGCAAAAACATGGCAAGCCCGCCGATCGACGGGATGCCGCGGCCGAGCCGGCCGGCATTGTGGCGCGACCCGTCCGTCCGCGGGATCTTCTTTCAGATTTTGTTTGTCGCGATTGTCGTCGCGGCCGGCTGGTTCCTGGTTCACAACACGCTCGTCAACCTCGACCGCCAGCACATCGCGACCGGGTTCGGTTTTTTGGGGCGCGAGGCGTCGTTCGCGATCGGCGAGTCGCTGATCGCCTATGCCCCGTCAGACACTTACGCCCGCGCCTTTCTGGTCGGGCTGGTCAACACCCTCTATGTCGCGATCCTCGGCATCGTGCTGGCGACTGTTCTCGGGACCCTGATCGGCATCGCCCGGCTGTCGCGCAACTGGCTCGTTGCCAAGCTGTCGCTCGTTTATGTCGAGACCTTTCGCAACATCCCGCTTGCTTTGCAGCTGCTGTTCTGGTGGAGCCTGCTGCGCGCCGGCACCCCGGTGCCGCGCCAGGCATGGCGCCCTCTGCCGGGCTTTTTTGTCAGCAATCGCGGCGTCGAGTTTCCGGTGCCGCAGAGCAACCCCGCGCATTTGTGGATTTTTATAGCCTTTGTCGTCGGCATCGCCGGCGCCGCGACGGTCAGCCGATGGGCCAAGCGGCGGCAAGCCGCAACCGGCACGCAATTCCCCGCGCTCTGGGTCGGCGCCGGGCTGGTTCTCGGACTGCCGTTGCTGGTTTTCCTTGCCGCCGGTGCCCCGCTGGCGCTCGACTGGCCGGCGCTCAAGGGGTTCAACTTTGCCGGCGGCGGCACCGTCTCGCCCGAATTCGCGGCCCTGCTGTTCGGGTTGACGATCTACACCGCGAGCTTTATCGCCGAGATCGTGCGCGCCGGTATCCTGTCGGTCAGCTGGGGCCAGAGCGAAGCGGCCGCGGCGCTGGGGCTCAGACCGGGTCTTACGATGCGTTTGATTGTGTTGCCGCAGGCTTTGCGGGTCATCATCCCGCCGGTCACCAGCCAATATTTGAACCTGACCAAAAACAGCTCGCTGGCCGTTATCATCGGCTACCCGGATCTGGTGTCGATAGCCAATACCTCGATCAACCAGACCGGCCAGGCCGTCGAAGGCATCGCCCTGATAATGGCGGTCTACCTGGTGATCAGTCTGACGATCTCGCTGTCGATGAACCTCTATAACCGCGCCGTGGCGCTGGTCGAGCGCTAGGCGATGACCGACACGACGCAAGACCTGCCGGTACCGGCCGAACGGCCGCCGCGGACCGCCTCAGGCCCGATCGCGTGGATGCGGGTGAACCTGTTCGGCAGCGTCGGCAGCACGATCCTGACCCTCGCGGCGGCATGGCTGATCGCGGTCGTGGTCCCGCCCTTGATCCGCTGGGCCTTTGTCGATGCGGTCTGGCACGCCGACAACGGACGCGCCTGTCGCGGCGACGGCGCCTGCTGGGCGTTCATCGGGGCAAAGGCGCGCTTCATCCTGTTCGGCCGCTTCCCGTATGCCGAGCAATGGCGGCCATTATTTGTCGTGCTGGTCTTTGTCGGCCTGATCCTGGCAAGCTGCGACCGTCGGTTGTGGGGCCGCCGGCTGATCGCACTGTGGCTCGCCGGGCTGGGGGTGGTCGGCCTGCTGATGTGGGGCGGCATCCTCGGCATGAGCTATGTCCCGACCGATCTGTGGAACGGGCTGCCGTTGACCCTGATCCTTGCCGTTGTCGGGATGGCGCTCGCCTTTCCGCTGGCGATTCTCTTGGCGCTCGGCCGGCGCTCGCAATTGCCGGCAGTGCGCGCCATCTGCGTCGCCTATATCGAGCTGATCCGTGGCGTGCCGCTGATCACCGTGCTGTTTATGGCGTCAGTCATGCTGCCGCTGTTTTTGCCGACCGGGCTGACCATCGACAAACTGTTGCGGGCACAAGTTGCGTTCATCCTGTTCGCCGCCGCCTATCTCGCCGAGGTCATCCGCGGCGGATTGCAGGCGATCCCAAAGGGCCAGATCGAGGCGGCCGACGCGCTTGGCCTCTCCTATTGGCAGCGCACCCGCCTGATCGTGCTGCCGCAGGCGCTGGCCCTCGTTATTCCGCCATTGGTCAACACCTTTATCGGCACCTTCAAGGACACCTCGCTCGTCATTGTCATCGGTCTCTTCGACCTGCTCGGCACCGCCAATGCGGCATTGGCCGACGCCGATTGGCGCGGCTTTTATGTCGAAGCCTACGTCTTTGTCGGCGCGATCTATTTCATTTTCTGCTTTTTCATGTCGCGCTACAGCCAGATGCTCGAGCGCGAATTCAACCGCGGCCGGCGGCGGTAATGACGGGGAGAGCTCGATGACCGACGCAGCCGCAGGAACGCAAAAGCCCGTCGGGCGGCCGGTCATCGAATTGCGCCACGTCGACAAATGGTATGGCGAATTTCACGTGCTCAAAGACATCAATCTCGAAGTCAAAAAGGGCGAGCGCGTCGTCGTCTGCGGGCCGTCCGGCTCGGGCAAGTCTACCGTTATCCGCTGCATCAACCGATTGGAGGAGCATCAGCGCGGCCAGATCGTCGTCGCCGGGATCGAGCTGACCTCGGACCTCAAAAACATCGACGCAATCCGCCGCGAAGTCGGCATGGTGTTCCAGCAGTTCAACCTGTTTCCACATCTGACGGTGCTGGAGAATTTGGTTCTGGCGCCGGTCTGGGTGCGCCGGCAGCCGCGCCGGGAGGCGGAGGAAACCGCCCGCATGTATCTGGAGCGAGTGCGCATCCCGGACCAGGCAAACAAATATCCGGGTCAGCTCTCGGGCGGTCAGCAGCAGCGCGTCGCGATTGCCCGCTCATTGTGCATGCAGCCCGAGATCATGCTGTTCGACGAGCCAACCTCGGCCCTCGATCCGGAAATGATCAAGGAAGTCCTCGACGTGATGATCGAGCTGGCGCAGGACGGGATGACGATGGTGTGCGTGACCCACGAAATGGGGTTTGCACGAACCGTCGGCGACACGATCGTGTTTATGGACCGTGGCGAAATCGTCGAGCGCGGGCCGCCGCAGGAGCTCTTCGCCAACCCGAAAAGCGACCGCACCCGGCTGTTCCTGAGCCAAATCCTGGCGCATTGAGCGGCGCTCGAGGATTTCAGATCATCGTTCCGGGCTAGTCCACATCAAAGAGGGGGAAATGATGCGTCGGCTGAATTGGATATATTTCGCGGCCCCGCTGATGTTGGCGGCGTGCGTTAATCCAAGACAGAACGTCAACCCGCTTACCCAGTACGGCGGCGCCAACCCGTACTTCGAGTCGGAATGCACTGTGAAAACCAGCGGCGGGGAGTGCGTCAAAGCGACATGCAAGGAGGATGCGGTATCCAATTGCAACGACTGGGCGGCGGGCTGTCTCAATCACGACGGCTACTACCAAGGGTCGAGTTCCGGCGGCACCTGCTCAAAAATACTTTGACCGGCGCGGCCGCGCGCTATCGCGGCAAATGTCGGGATAGACGGCATTAGGGCCGCTTCCGATTAGATTGGCGGTGTCATTGCGAGGAGCGCGGCGACGAAGCAATCCCGAACGGACGACATTAGCGGCCCGAGATTGCTTCCCACGGACCATGTCCGCCGGTCGCAATGACCGTTCCGATACCGCGGTTTCGACCTAACTGAACGCGTCTCTGCCGAACTTCCGCAGCGCTGGTCATATGAGGCTACGCGGCGGCAAAGCGGCGGTCGTGCCATTCCGACTGCTCGGCGTAATTTTGCCGATAGCGCTGGTAGACGCGTTCGTGGCATTCGAGCGCCGCCGGGTCGAATTCGGCCTTGGGCGACGGCAGCAGGTCGAAATGGCCGCCGGTGTCATGCCCGCGGACAAGCACTGCATATAGCCGATGCGAGCCGATCGTGCGCACCTGCGCCGGGATGTAGCTGATCCCGAGCCCGACGCGGCGATGCGATGCGCGGTTCGGTGCCGAGCGGTGGCGGGCGAGCGTGTGATGCAGCGAAAATTCGCCGGCACGGAGCGCCATCGCCACGGCGCCGTCCTGGTCGAACGGCTCGACGATCGCCTGGCCGCCGCCGTTGATGCTGTGCTCGAGACCGAGGGCGGCGTGATGCAGTTGCCGCGGCCTGCCCTTTGACGACACCACCTCCATGCACCCGGCCTCGGCGCCGGCCTCGGTCAGCGCCACCCACGCGGTCACATGCTCGTATGGGTCGAGGCCGAAATAGGTCGCGTCCTGATGCCAGGCGGCAAATGTCGGCGACCGCGCCTCCTTGATAAAAAAGGTGCTGGTGTAGACGAGGATGTCGGGACCGATCACGCTCTCGACCGCGTCGAGGACACGCGGATGGCGCGCCAGCCCGTCGACCCACGGCAGGAACGCATAGCCCGCGGAGCGCCATTTCCGGTCGGCCTCGGTCAGCGGCGAGCCCAGCCAATCTTCGAGACGGGCGAGACCGTCGCTGCACTCTTCGAGCTCGCCGGCCGACAGCGCCAGCAGCGGGAACAGGTAGCCATCCCAGCGATATCGTTCTACCTGCTCCGCGGTCAGCATCGGCGCACGCCTTTCGATTTCGCAGTACCGTCCGCGCGATCACTGCGCCATGTCCCCTGCCCCGTCAAGTGCCCGGTCGACCCGCCAATGACAGGCCGAGAATGAACAGGCTGCGCCGCTCCGCACCGCTCGACAGTGCCGAGCCGGCATCGGGCGAGACCGCCGCGGCACGACCGGCGGCGCGCTCGGCATGGCTGCTGCTGGCCGGCGCCTTTGCCGCGTTCACGGTCGCCGCCGGGCTGATGCATTCCTACGCGGTGTTCCTCGTCGCATTCGTCCAGGCGTTCGCCTGGAGCCGGGCTGAGACCTCGGTCGCCTATTCGGTGTCGCAGCTCGTCGCCGGCGCCACCTCGCCGGTCGTCGGCGCGATGGTCGACCGGTTGGGGCCGCTGCGGCTATTATTGCTCGGCAGCTCGCTGTTGATCGTCGGGCTCGTCGGCTGCGCCCATATGTCGTCGCTGTGGCAGGTGATCCTGCTTTATGGCGTGGTGATGACGTTCGGGGCCAACTGCCTCGGGCTCGTCGTCTTTGTGCCGCTGTTGTCGCGGCGCTTTGTGCAGCGGCGCGGGATGGCGATCTCGGTCGTGCAGTCGGCCAACGGCTTTGCCCGTGCGGTGTCGGCGCCGGTGGTGCAGCTGCTGATCTCGTCCTTCGGCTGGCGCGAAACCTATCTGATCCAGGCCGGGTTCATGGCCGCGATGGTGCTGCCGCTGGCGGCGTTGTTTCGCCGCGGCGAACGCCGATCCGTGCCGCGCGCGCTATCCGGCGGCATCCCGCCGACCGCGGACAGCGTCCCGCCGTCTGCCGATGGCGCGCCCGCGGCGCTGCCCTCGCCCGGCTGGACCGTAGCCGAGGCGGTGCGCACACCGCATTTCTGGCTGTTGTTCGCGGTCTACCTGTTTACCGGGCTCGGCAGCTTTCTGGTGTCGTTGCATCAGCTCGCCTTTGCCATCGACCGCGGCTTTGACAAGCTCTATGCCGCCGAGGTCCTGGGGATGGGGAGTTTCCTCGCGATCGCCGGCACGATTTTCACCGGCTCGTTGTCGGACTACATCGGCCGGGAATGGGCGGCAATCCTCGCCTACGGCATCTCGATCCTCGGCGTCGTCTGCGCTCTGTTCATCACGAACGCGCATCAGGGCTGGCTGCTGTGGCTGTTCGCGTGCTTTTTCGGGCTGACCTGGGGTGCGCGCGGTCCCGCCATCACCGCCAAGACCGCCGACCTCTTTCCCGGCCGCCAGCTCGGGACCATTCTCGGGGTGATCACGATCGGATCAGGCATCGGCTCGGCCGCGGGTTCCTGGGCCGCCGGCTGGATTTTCGACCTGTCCGGCAGCTACGAATTGGCCTTTATCCTGTCGATCCTCTCCTACGCCTGCGGCTGCGTCGCCTTTTGGGCGTTGCGCCGCCCGCCGGCCCGGCGACGGCCGCGAGCCGTTCAGACCGCGGCGAAATCGATCAGCTGACGCACCGGCGCGCCCGATTTGAGCGCGGCAAACCCGTCATTGATCTGCTCGAGCTGCAAGGTGCCCGAGATCAAATGGTCGAGCTTCAGCCGGCCCTGGCGCCACAATGACAACAGCCGCGGCATGTCGACCCGAAAGCGGTTGCCGCCCATCGAGGTGCCCTGGATTTTGCGGTCGCGCAAAAAGTCGAAGCCGTGCAATTCGATCTTCACCCCGTAGGGCACCATGCCGATGATCGTCGCGGTGCCGCCGCCGCGCAGCATCTGAAACGCCTGCTCCGCGGTGGCTTTGGTGCCGAGCGCCTCAAACGAGTAATGCACCCCGCCCCCCGTCATGTCCCTGACCGCCTTGACCGGGTCGGCGTTGCCGACGTTCAGGGTGTCGGTCGCGCCCAATTCGCGCGCCAATTCGAGCTTTGATGCGACGGTGTCGATCGCGATGATGCGCTCGGCCCCGGCGAGTGCGGCGCCGTTGACCGCCGACAACCCGACCCCGCCGCAGCCGATGACCGCGACCGTGGAGCCGGGCTCGACCTTGGCGGCGTTGAACACCGCACCCACCCCGGTCATCACGCCGCAGCCGACCAGCGCGGCGCGGTCGAGCGGGATGTCGTCGTCGATCTTCACCAACGCGTTTTCATGAACCAGCATCTGCTCGGCAAAGGACGACAGGTTGAAGGCCTGGTTCAGATGCTGCCCATTCCAGGTCATGCGGCGCGCCACACCGGGCAGCAACTTGACCTCGGTGTTCTCGCACAAATTGGGGTGACCGGTCAGGCACTGCGGGCAGGTGCCGCAAAACACGCTGAGGCAGGTGATGACGTGGTCGCCCGGCTTGACATAGGTCACACCTTCGCCGACCGCCTCGACGATGGCCGATGATTCATGACCGAGCACGACCGGCGTCGGGATCGGGTACAGCCCCTCGATAAAATGCAAATCGCTGTGGCACAGCCCGGCAAAGGCGGTGCGCAGCAACACCTCGCGCGGCCCGGGCTTGTTGACCGCGACCTCCTCGATCGTCAGTGGCTGGTTCGCGGCATGCAATACAGCGGCTTTCATCGGGTGTCTCCCTGCCGTTCTCGTCATTCCCGCGAAAGCGGGAATCCAGGGCGCGCGCTTCGGCGGTCGCTCTGAACCTCCGCTTTCGCAGGCGTGATGGCGTCTAAGCCGTGAAGTTGAGGCGCAGGCCGGGTTCGGGCCAGTCCATGACCCCGAGCTGACCGGCGCCGGAGAGAGTAATATAGGCGGTCTTCAAGTCGTCCCCGCCAAAGCAGATGTTGGTCGGATAGACATCGGGCATCTTGACTTGGCGCACGACCCGGCCGTCGGGGGCGATCACCGTGATGTGGCCGGTGATCAGCGTGGCAACGCAGATGTTGCCGGAGGCCTCGACGGCGAGACTGTCGAAGCGCTGGAACCCCGGCAATCCGCACACCAGGCGGCCGCCATAGGGCGCGGGAAACGGCTCGGTGCGCAAAACGCCGGGCGAGGCGATGTCATAGGCAAAGAGCCGCGAGGTTTCGGTATCGGCGACGTAGACCGTCTTTTCATCCGGCGACAGCCCGACGCCGTTCGGGCTCAGCATCGGATGCGCCAGCTCGACAATTTTGGAACCGTCGGGCAGCGCGTAGTAAAGCCCGCCATGGTCGCGGTGGCGCGCGTACCGCTTGCCGAGATCGGTGAAATAGAACCCGCCCTGGCGATCGAACACGATGTCGTTCGGCGCCGACAATTTGTGACCCTGGCACTCGCTGTACAGCACCCGCGCCTCACCGCTTTTCGGGTCGATGCGCTGAATATAGCCGCCGCGGTAATCCCGTGACGGTCCGGTCGACAGAAAGCCGCCTTGCGCGTATTCGTTGCCGCCGTTGTTGCACACATAAAGCGCGCCGTCGGGACCGGTCGCGACCCCGTTTGGGCCGCCGCCGGCATTGCCGATTGCGGTCTTGGCGCCGTCGGGAGCGATCCGCGTCACCGCGGCGCCGGCGATCTCGCCCAATATGACCGAGCCGTCGGCCATCGCCACCGGCCCTTCGGGAAACCGCAACCCATCGGCGACAATCCGCACCTCGGCCATTGCACCTTCCTCCCGTTCGCTGTGCGCGGCGGATTCTGTCGCCGGACGGCGCCCGAGGTCAAGCCGACCTGCTTCGGCGCTGTTCTCGTGACCCGCGGCGAGCGGCCGGTTATGGTGCCCGGCTATTGCACGCGGCGCCGCGTAACGCGCCACGAGGCGACGACCGGGGAGGATATGACATGAAGAAGGTTTCGCGCGACATCGCCGCTTCGATCGCAGCGGGACTGCCGCGTCGCGCGGTCATGAGGGGGGTTGCCGCCGGACCGTTGGCGGCGGCGCTGACCGCCGCGGCCGGGGCCGCGTACGGGGCGGACGAGGGGCCGTTCCCGCCGCATCCGCGCTGGAAGTTCGTCTTTGTCAACCACGTGACCACCGGCCCGTTCTTCGTCCCCTGCCAGTACGGCATCCACGACGCCTGCGCCCTCCTCGGCTGCGACTACCAGTGGACCGGCTCGGAAACCTCCGACGTCGCGCAGATGGTCAACGCGATGAACACGGCGATCGCCGGCAAGGTCGATGGGATCGCGGTGTGCATTGTCGACCCGAAAGGCTTTGACCGGCCGATCGACCGCGCGCTCGACGCCGGCATCCCGGTGTTCAGCTACAACGCCGACGCGCCGCGCGGCAGCGGCAACCGGCGGCTCGCCTATATCGGCCAGGATCTGTTCCTGTCGGGCCAGCTGATGGGCGAGCGCATCGTGAAATTGGTCGGCTCGGGCGAGGTGGCGATCTTTATCGCGACGCCAGGCCAGCTCAATCTGCAGCCGCGGGTCGACGGGGCGATGGACGCGATCAAAAAATCCGGGGCCAAGATCGAGGCGACGATGATCGCCACGGATCCGACGGTCAATGTCGGGCTGTCGAAAATCCGCGCCTATTACCTCGGCCACCCGAACGTGAAGGGGATGTTCGGCACCGGTGGCGCCGATTCGATGAACATCGGCCTCGTCATGCGCCAGTACGAACTGCCGAAAAAGGGTGTGCAGGGCGGCGGGTTCGATCTGCTGCCGCGCTCGCTCGAGGCGGTGCATGACGGCTTTCTCGACTTCGTGATCGACCAGCAGCCCTATCTGCAGGGCTTTTACACGGTCATGGAAATGTTCGCCTTTAAGGTTTCGGGCGGGCTCGTCGGGCCGGCCGACATCAACACCGGGCTCAAATTCGTCACCAAGGACAATGTGCAGCCCTACCTCGACACCAAAACGCGTTACGAAGGCAGCTCGTCCGAGCCGCAGATCGTGCCGCGCACCGGGCCGATCGGCCGGTGAGCCTAGGCTTGCAAATGGCGGATCGGGCGGCGCCACCGCGCTACGGCATCGCCCGGCGACTTTACGATTTCGTTCTGCGCCCGGAAGCGAGCGTCGTCGTGGTGTCGGCGGCGCTCGTCATCTATTTCGAGATTGCCAACGCCAATTTCCTCACCAACGACAATCTGCAAACGGTGTCGCAGTTTGTCGCTGCACCGGTGATCATCGCCTGCGGCGAGATCATGCTGCTGATCTGCCGCGAGATCGACCTTTCGGTCGGCCAGGTGTTCGCGCTCGCGCCCTTTATCATGGAGAAGACCCAGGCTGTCGGGCTGCCGGTGGTGGTTGCGATGATCGTGGCGCTCGCCGTCTGCGCGCTGATCGGGCTCGCGATCGGACTGATCACGATCGGGCTCAAGGTGCCGTCCTTTATCACCACGCTCGGCATGCTGTTCCTGATCACCGGGGTGACGTTGACGATCTCGCGCGGCTTTCCGGCAAACACGCCGGGCGGTCCTTTGCTGACCGGGATCATGGGCGCCTGGGGCTATTCGGAGATCGTCTGGGCGCTGGTGATCGTGGCGGTCATGCACGTCGTGCTGCGCCACACCCGCTGGGGCCTGCACACCGTCGCGATCGGCGGCAACATCATTGCCGCAGCTGAGGCTGGCATCGCGATCAACCGCGTCAAGATCGGCAATTTCATGCTGACGAGCACATTGGGCGGGTTCGCCGGCTTGCTGGAGGCATTCCGCGTCGGCTCGACCGACCCGCTCGCCGGCGGCAGCACGATCATGTTTTTGGGGGTCGCCTCGGGGGTGATCGGCGGCACCGCAATCGCCGGCGGCGCCGGCACGATCGTCGGCGGGCTGGTCGGCGGGATCATGCTCGGCGTCTTGCAGGACGGGTTCACCCTGCAAGGGATCAACGCCTTTGCCTTTGACATCATCATCGGCGCCGCGATCCTGATCGCGATGGTGGCGAACATCCATCTGGCGCGGCTGCGCGGCGGTGGCCGAGGGTGAGCGCCATGCCGGACGCGATCGGGAACGACACGGGTTCGGGCGAGGCGATCCGCGCCCAAAGCATCGTCAAGGTGTTCGGCAAGGTCACCGCACTCGCCGGCGTGTCGCTGCGGGTGGCGCGCGGCGAGACGATCGGCATTCTCGGCGACAACGGCGCCGGCAAATCGACCTTGATCAAGATTTTGACCGGCTATCACCAGCCCGATTCCGGGCAGGTCTTCGTCGACGGGAACCCGGTGCAGCTGGCGTCGGTCGACGACGCCCGCGCCCTCGGCATCGAATGCGTCTACCAGGACCTCGCGCTGGTCAACGGGATCAGCATCTATCACAACATGTTCTTGAACCGCGAATTGCTGCGCGGGTGGCCGCGGCGATTTTTGGACCATCGCGAAATGCGGCGGCGCGCGGCCGAGGCATTGGCGGAAATCGGCGTCGACGTGCCGTCGGTCGAGCTCGAGGTCGGCATGCTGTCGGGCGGCCAGCGCCAGGCGATCGCGGTCGCCCGTGCGGTCTATTCCAACGCGCGCATCCTGCTGCTCGACGAGCCGCTCGCCGCTATGGGCGCGCGCGAGGCCCGGCTGATCATCGGCCTGATCGGGCGGCTGCGGGCGCGCGGCGACATCGCGATCGTGATGATCGCCCACAACTACGCGCAAACCTTGGAGATCTGCGACCGGGTGATATTGATGCAGCACGGCGAAGTCACCTTCGAGAGCCCGGCCGCGACGACCTCGGCCGAAGAGCTGTTGGAGATCGTCCGCCGCGAATACCGCGCCATCCGTGCGGGCTGAACGGCGACCCCATCGGCGGCCCCGATGACCTGGGCCGCGGAGGCGGCATTCTGATCTTGAAAGAATCCACGCGGCTGACCATCTCGATATCTCTATAGAGAAGCTATAACATCGCAGGGCATGCGATGTGTTCTCGACACGAACGTGGTGGTCGCGGCGATGCGGAGTCCGGCGGGTGCATCGGCCGGTTTGCTGATGGCGGCTCGGCGGCTGCAAGTGACGCTGCTCGCGAACGTCGCGCTCGCTCTGGAATACGAAGCCACCTGTCAACTCGTTGAGCACCGTATGGCCGCCGGATTCGATCTGCGCCAGGTTTCGATCTTTATCGATGCAGTGCTGGCGATGGTGGAGCCCGTCGAGACCCATTTCACGTGGCGCCCGCAATTGCGCGATCCTGGTGACGAACTGGTGCTCGATGCAGCAGTCAACGGGCGGGCCGCAGCGATTGTCACCTTTAATCGGCGTGATTTCGCCATCGTACCGGGTCGTTTCGGCATCGACGTGCTGACCCCCGCAGAAGCAATTCGGAGGATAAAGACGTGAAGAGCCAAAGCGTGTACCCGCTTCGCTTGCCCCGTTCGATCAAGGCTGAAGTGCAGCGCCGTGCGAAAGTCGATGGCACCAGCGTGAACCAATTCGTAGCTACGGCAGTGGCCGAGAAGCTTGCCGCGATGGGCACCGCAGAATTCTTCGCCGAGCGGAAGAATCGCGCCGACTTCGCCGCATTCGACCGCCTGATGCGCCGCCCCGGCGGCGAGCCGCCGCAGCCGGATGATACGATTCCGGATCGCTCACCCGCTTTTCTGGCGATCACACATTACCTCGACACCCGTATGCGTTCTCGCCAAGAGTTCTATCAGCCCTTGATGATTAAAGTCCTATTGGCGACCGGCGGCACGGCATCGGTGATGGTGATCGCCGAAGCCTTCCACCAACATGATCCTGCTTTCAGTGTAGAACATTATCGAGACATGCTGGCGAAGCGTAGACCCAGGACCGTCGGCTACGTTTTGCACAAAAATGGGCAAGTCGAATGGGTCGACGGCGGATATCGACTTAGCCACGATGTCAGCGGCTTGGGGGCTGGCGAATGGCAAGAGCTGACCCAACAACTCGACGAAGAAATTGCGAAGCCGAAGAGTTCATATCAAGGCAACCTCGCCAGGCAGACGCAAGAGCCGTAGTTCAGCCAGGTTCAGGCACCGCCCGAGCGCAATGGCGGTCGGCGGCGGAGGTATTTATAGTGGGGCGTCCGGAGCGAGGAGTAGCCGATGGCCTATGGCGGTGATTCCGATGGAGCGACGATGATGGCGCTCGGCGAGGATTATCACGAGCTGCGCGAATCCATCCGCAAGATCTGTGAGGGCTATCCCGGCGAGTATTGGCGCAAGCTCGAAGCCGAGCAGGCCTACCCGACCGAGTTCATCGAGGAGCTGACCGGCGCCGGTTTTCTCGCCTCGCTGATCCCGGAAGAGTACGGCGGCTCGGGTCTGCCATTGCGCGCCGCCGCCGTCATTCTCGAAGAGATCAACGCCTCGGGCTGCACCGCGAGCCAGGGCCACGCGCAAATGTACATCATGGGGACCCTCTTGCGTCACGGCAGCGCCGAGCAGAAAGCGCGCTACCTGCCCAAGATCGCGTCCGGCGAACTGCGCTTGCAGGCGTTTGGCGTGACCGAGCCGACGACCGGCTCCGACACGACCAAGCTCAAGACCCGTGCCGTGCGCGAGGGCAACCACTACGTCGTCAACGGCCAGAAGGTGTGGACCTCGCGCGCCCGCCACTCCGACCTGATGCTGCTGCTCGCCCGCACGACGCCGGTCGACGAAGTCAAGCGCCGCACCGACGGACTCTCGGTGTTTCTGATCGATTTGCGCGAGAACCTCGGCAAGGGCGTCGAAATCCGCCCGATCGAGGCGATGATCAATCACAACACGACCGAGGTGTTTTTCGACAATCTCCAGGTGCCCCCCGACGCGCTGATCGGCGAGGAAGGAAAAGGCTTTCGCTATATTCTCGACGGCATGAACGCCGAGCGCATTCTCGTCGCCCAGGAATGCATCGGCGACGGGCGCTGGCTCCTCAAAAAAGGCATCGACTACGCCAAGGAACGGGTCGTCTTCGACCGGCCGATCGGGCAGAACCAGGGCGTGCAGTTCCCGTTGGCGCGCGCCTATGCCGAATTGGAAGCCGCCGACATGATCTGCCGCCGGGCCGCCGCACTGTTCGACGCCGGCGAGGAATGCGGTGCGGACGCCAACATGGCGAAGTTGCTCGCCTCCGAGGCGACCTGGCACGCCGCCGAGGCGACGTTCGCGACCTATGGCGGGTTCGCCTTCGCCAAGGAATACGACATCGAGCGCAAATGGCGCGAGGCCCGCCTCTACCAGACGGCACCCATTTCTACCAACCTGATCCTCGCCTATCTCGGCCAGCACGTCCTCGGCATGCCGCGATCGTATTGAGCTGCGCAGCGACGAAGATCGCGGGGCGGTGCGACTTGACCGAGGTATGTCCTACGCGGCCGGCGGCGGCCTCAATGCCACGGCGGCTTCGGTCGTCAGCAGCAGAAAGGTGAATGTTTCCTGCAGATAGAGCCGAACGATGCTGTCGGTATGGGAGAGATAGCCGATCGAAAAATCCTGGCCGAGATGCAGGTCGAAATCGCCGCCGCGGGTGGTCAGCACAAAGCCGCCCGAAATCGCCGGGGCCCAGATGATCTCGGTCTCGACCAGCCGGTGGATGTGCTGCAGCACCGGATAGCCGTGGTCCCGCGCCTCGGCGACGGCGGTATAGGGTTCCGCGCCCAGCACCACCGAATAGGGGCCGTTGACGCCAACGAGCCGCAATTCGCTCAGCGCATGCGCGATCACGTCGGGATAATTGGCGACATCGGCCGGGAGGGCGACCGCCGGATTGCTGGCGCCCTGGCGGATGCCCTGGATGCCGCCGGCCTGATAGCCTTCAAAGATCGCGCCGTCCTCGGCAAAGGCGATTTTTTTGGCGGCGTCCTTGGCCGGTTGCCAGTCGGAATCGTTGGCGCCGCGCTCGACATCGTCGATCATCTGGCGGTCGAGCTCGAACGGCACGCGTAATTCAACCAACGGCTTGACCTCGCGCTGGCGGGCGATGATGCCGTCGCCGGGGGCCGCGATGTCCCGCAGATGGCCGGTGCCGACCGCAGACAGCATGGTGCCGGCGGGACCCTCGACATCGACGACGCGCCGCGCCGCCAGATAGCGCTTTAACGTGCGCGAGGCTTCTTCCTCGATCTGCGCCCAGGCGGCGTCCGAAATCGGCGCCAATTCGCGATGCAGATTGTTCATCAAAGCGGCCTCTCTTCAAGACTTCAGGGAGCCGATGCCGAGCGAACCCTCGGCCTCCGGCGCATCGGGTTGTGGCTTGTGTGGCGCGGGTGGCGACGCCGGCTCGTCGACGGGCACGCTTTCGAGAAAATCGGCGGTCGGCACAAAAAACAAATTGCCGGTCACGGCGCGGCTGAAATCGAGAATACGGTCGTAATTCCCGGGCGGCTTGCCGATAAACATGTTTTCGAGCATCTGCTCGATCGTGCGCGCCGAGCGCGCGTAACCGATGAAATAGGTCCCGAATTCGCCTTTCCCGAACTCGCCGAATGGCATGTTGTCGCGAACGATCTTTTGCTCCACACCGTTCTCGTCGACGATCTTGGTCAATTCGTTGTGCGCAAAGCTCGGCTTCGCCGCGGCGTCGAGCTCGATGTTGGTCGGCTTGGTGCGGCCGATGATGCGTTCCTGCGCCTCGGTCGGCAGTGCGTTCCAGGCGTCGAGGTCGTGCAGGTATTTCTGCACGATCACATAGCTGCCGCCGGCAAAGTCGGGGTCCTCGTCGCCGACCAGAGTGGCGTCGAGCGCCGCCTGACCCTCCGGGTTTTCGGTGCCGTCGACAAAACCCAACAAATCGCGCTGGTCGAAAAACCCAAAGCCGTGAACCTCGTCGGCGACCGCCACCGCGTCGCCGATCTGGTGCATGATCTGGCTCGCCAGCTCAAAGCACAAATCCATCCGGCGTGCCCGGATGTGGAATATGACGTCGCCGGGTGTCGCGATCGCCAGCCGCGCGCCGGCGCGGAATTCGCGGAACGGGTGCAGTTCGGCCGGGCGCGGCGCTCCGAACAGCCGGTCCCAGGCCTGCGACCCGAACGAGACGATGCAGGACAATCGCCCTTCGAGATCCCGAAACCCGACCGCGCGCAAGAGATTGGCCATGTCGGCGCAGAGCGACCGCACCGCGGTTTCCGCCTCCGGCCCCGGGTTGACCGTGACGACCAGAAAGATTGCGGCCGGGCTCAGCGGCGCGGCCACCAGTTGCGACAGCGCGCGCGCCTGCCCCGCCCGCCCAGGCGTGCTCATCATGCGATCGTCTCCGTCGGGTGACCCCCGCGAGGCGGCGTCTCTGCCGGCGAGACCAGCACCGTTCAGCTGCCGACCATGCGATAGACGAAAAGCGCGCGCAAGCACGCGATGCGCGGTCGCGGTATGCGCGAGCCGTTTCAGCCGCTGCGACTGGGATGCTGTCCGCGGATTATCGCCAGCCGCCCGTCCTGCCACAGGCAATCGACCGCGGCAAACCCGGCCTCGCGGATCGTCTGCATCTGCGCGTCGATGCCGCCGATCAGACCAAACAAATCGTAATCGAGAAATACACCGGCTGGCTTCAGCACGTGGGCGACGGCGCGATAGCAGGCGGCGATCTGCCCCAAATCGCGCAGATTGTGGATCGCAATTGCCGAAACTGCGAGGTTGAACGGCCCGCCGGCCGTGTCCGTCCATTTCGGATCGCGCAGGTCGCCGAGCGCGTAGTTGACCCGCCCACCATGCGCACCGACCCGCTGCCGCGCCTCTTCGAGCATCGGCTGCGAATAGTCCTGCAGCGTCACGACGGCACGCGGAAAGAACCGCAATACCTCATCCGTCACTATACCATAGCCGCCGCCGACATCGATGACCGCGATCTCGGCGTCCGCGGGAAAGGGTGCCGCAGCAAGCATCTCCCGCAAGCGCAGGCGGCGCTCCTCGTCGCGGCTCAGATCGCGCGCGATCCATTTGCCGACATAATCGGCCGAATGCCAGTCGTGATGGTCGACAGAGATACGGTCGTTCGCCGAAGACATGCCCCTGCCCTCCTCGCCCCGCTGCCAGCGAACAACAATATCTCAAATCCGCACTGTTGCAGCAGCGGGCGAGTTGTGACAACCAGTGATCTAACCTGAAGCTGAAGGAGCCGATGCAATGCCGCGCTACGATTTCGACCTGTTCACGATCGGCGCCGGCTCGGGCGGTGTGGCCGGCTCGCGCCGCGCCGGCGGCTATGGCGCACGGGTTGCGATCTGCGAGGACAGCCGGGTCGGCGGCACTTGCGTGATGCGCGGCTGCGTGCCGAAAAAGCTGTTGGTCTACGGCGCGCAGTTTTCCGACGCCTTTGCCGACGCAGCCGGCTTTGGCTGGACCGTGCCTCAGCCGAGCTTTGACTGGCCGAGCCTGATCGCCGCCAAAAACCAGGAGCTCGACCGGCTCGAGCAGATCTACCGGACGATGCTGAAAAACGGCCGCGTCGAATTGATCGAAGGGCGCGGCGTCGTGACCGACCCGCACACGGTCGAAATCGACGGCCGCAGCTACACCGCCGACAAGATCATGATCGCGACGGGCGGCCATCCGACGGTGCCCGACATTCCCGGCATCGAGCATGTGATCTCGTCGAACGAGGCGCTCGACCTGCCCAGCCTGCCGCGGCGCATCATCATCGTCGGCGGCGGCTATATCGCGGTCGAGTTCGCCGGGATCTTCAGGGGCTTCGGATCGGAAATCGTCGAAATCATCCGGCGCGAGGACCTGCTCTACGGCTTTGACGACGATTTGCGCGTGGCCTTGGCGCAGGAGATGCGCAACCGCGGCATCGAAATCCACACCCGCACCCAGGTCGCGCGCATCGAAAAAGCGGCGCGCGAGGGCTATTCGGTGTTCACGACGCACGGCCAGGAGCTCTCGGCCGACCTCGTCATGTATTGCACCGGCCGCAAGCCGAACACACGCGGTCTTGGGCTTGCTCAAATCGGCGTCGAGCTGAACCATGAGGGCGCGGTCGTCGTCGACGAGTGGCAGCGCTCGACGGTGCCCAACATCTATGCCGTCGGCGACGTGACCGACCGGCTGAACCTGACGCCGGTGGCGATCGCCGAGAGCCGCGCCATCGCCGAAACCCTCTACAACAACAATCCGATCAGGATGGACCATGCCGACGTGCCGACCGCGGTGTTCAGCAATCCTCCGATCGGCACGGTCGGGCTGACCGAGGAAGAGGCGCGCCGCCACTACGGCGAGATCGACGTCTATAGCGCGCGTTTCCGGCCGATGAAGAACACATTGTCTGGGCGCGACGAGCGCACCCTGATGAAGATCGTCGTCGACGCCGCGAGCGACCGGGTGGTCGGCTGCCACATGCTCGGCCCCGACGCGCCCGAGATCGTGCAGGGCCTGGCGATCGCGGTCAAATGCGGCGCCACCAAGCGCCAGTTCGACCAGACCGTCGGCATCCACCCGAGCGCGGCCGAAGAATTCGTCACAATGCGCGAAAAAACCGTCCGCCCGACCAAGCTGGCGGCGGAGTAGGACTCGACCTTGCGGCGAGACGGTCACCGGCCCACATTTTAGACATTCGAGGTTATCTGTAGCTCGCAATCAGCGGGTTGCCCCGACATGCCAGACGGTTTCGAACTCCCGAATGACATTGTGCTTATACCGGCGATGCTGGATGAGATCAGCGGGGTAGCGGAAGCAGGCGAGCGCGCACGGGTACTCACGCAGCTCCGTCAACAGCAAGAGAGATCCGTAGCAGACCTACAGCGGCGTCGTGCGGAGTTCGGTCGCGGGCGAGATCGACTATGGCGAGCTGAGCCGCGAGCACATCGCGCGATACCCAAAGATTCGAGCGGCGCTTGCCGAGTGAGCCTAACTGGCTACCGATCGAGTCGGTAATTGAGCACAACCGGCTCGAAGTGGAAGCAACAGGTGAACGGCACTTCGTGCGAGATCACGGTTTGCTCGAGAAAGAAGATCGCGACTTGACTACCGATGGCTTTCCGGCTCGATCCCTTCAACGTCGCGACTGACTTCGTCAGCAAGTTTGCGGCCGCGCGCCAGTCGCCGTCCAAGAGCTTCGACAGACCCATCGTAGCGCTCACGGCCTTTGGTTTGTGCCGCCGCGAGGGCCGTGTCGGGCAAAGCGGGTGTGCTGGTCAGCCAAAAGCGCACGAACACTGCCAGCGCCTCGTGGAGATGCCGACGTGCCGTTCGATCCGCTCCAGGTGCCGCGTGATGCGATCAAGCCGGCGTGCAAGAGCGGCCTCCAGGCGATCGGCGCTGTCGGGCGACAGATGCGAGGCGAGCGCCGCTTCGACGACGAGCGCTTGCGGCACACCCTTACGATTGGCGTAGTCAGCGAGCTTGGCGGCGAGCTCCGGCGGCAGACGGAAGGTGTGCTTTGTCCGCACGCTCCCTCACATCCCGAGATCGTCGGCGCGGTCGAGCGGGGTTTGACGCGTGGCGGCGCCGAAGTTGCGCTGCATGATGCGCTGGCGCTGCACCTCGTCGTCCGGCTCGTCTTCCAGCGGCTCGAATTCCTGGACGGGCTTACGCGGCTCCGCGACTATTTCTTCGTGCTCCGGTAGTTCCGGCTCGCGCCGGATGCCGGCATTCGCGGGGTCCTCAACGGTCGCCGCGGATGGCACGATCACGGCGTCATCCCAATCCGCGTGACACGGTGGAGCCGCGGTCCCTGCGCCTGGCAGCCGAATGGGCGAAGTCAGAGCGGGCGGCGGCAGGATGCGGCCCTTCATCTCCGGATCCTCGAAATAGCGCACTTTCTTGGCGCGGATCGGGTCGCACCCGGAGACCAGGATCAGTTCATCTGCTGGCGGGAGCTGCATGACCTCGCCGGGCGTGAGCAGCGGGGCGCGCTGTTTCCTGGCGAGAGACCATCAGGTGGCCGAGCCACGGACTGAGCCGATGCCCGGCGTAATTCTCATCGCGCGTAGCTCGGTCGCGGTTCCGAGCGCATCGGAGACACGTTTCGCCGTGCGAGAGCCGGGTCATCCTCGCCAGGCATGGTATCGACCACGGCCCTCAGCGCCGATGCATGTTCCTGAAGCAGTGCGTCGTCGGAGAAAAGTTCGGCGAGTTGGTCGATTGTGTAATCCAGGTAGAGAACGTTCTGAGGCGTGAGCTCCGCTACGATTTCGGCGACCGCCTGACGTGCTTCGATTTTCAGATGGAAGGCCGCCTCGCCATCAAGCGGATAGGTCTTGGGATCGAGAAGGTGGAGCATTTCTAGGAAGCCGCGCTCATTGTAGAGCGCAGGCGTAGCGGATAGGAGCAGGATCCGCTCTATCCCCGGCGTGGCGGCGGCGATCTCACCATAGATGTCTTGAGAACCCGGTTGACCGCGCTTCAGTCAGATGGTGGGCCTCGTCGATGACCAGCATTGTCGCCTTACCGAGCAACGGTCTAACTCGGTCATTGTCACCAAGCGCGAGGACGTGGATGCTTTTGTCGAGGTAGTGCTCAAGGAAGAATTTGCTCGAAAGTTCGGATCGCCACTGCGCGATCAGAGGCTCGGGAACGAGCACCAGGATCGTGAAGTCATCGATGGCATCAAGTACGCACTGCCGAATAAGGATACCCGCTTCGATCGTCTTGCCGAGCCCTACTTCATCAGCGAGCAGATATCGTTGGACGGGATCCTGTAGGATACGGCGGACGACTTCGATTTGATGCGCTTCTAGCTCGATGGCGGAGGTTAGCAGCGCGGACATGCCGATCGATGCAGCCCGCTGGTTCATTTGGATCTAATGACGGCACTTCTCCCATCGGAGAAGCGCGGACTTTCGTTGATTTTATTAGCCAGAAACGGGGTCGGGTCGATAATCTGCCTCGCCCAACGCACGAAGACGTCGCTCGCCTTCAGATGTTTGGTTACCCGGTTGAGAAATTGTACGAGTTGGCTGTTGCCCTGATCGTCAAGGATCCGGCCAATCTCCCAAACACCTGACATCTCATTGTAGTGGTAGACGCGAGTTTGCTCAGGGAGCGACACCGCCTCAATTTGGTTGGTTTCAAATCGGCGGATGACAGGTTCGGACGTGGGTGCATCGAAATATTCGATGGTACACAGTCCTCCCGCACGATCGACTAGCTTGCCGATACCGAGCGCCACCCCCTCGCTCCCCCGAGCCTGTACGAACACCTATTCCCCCGTTTATCCACGTTTTTATCGAGGCCGCTGATCGACGATACGCTGAACAGGTCACCGGACAGCGAAACTTTGAAACGCAAGCGAAAAGTCAATAGCCTGCCTTCGTCAGACCCGGCGGCGAATCGGCGCCTTTGGGCTTACGGGTTCGAGGACGGCGACCGGGTTGGGTTCCGGCAGGACGTTCAGTCGCCATGTCGCCAAGATTCCGCAACCTCAGCGGGCCGCGGGTCGGAAGCGTCACCACCAATTCCAATTGGCCTCCCATAGCTTCAACGTACCCGCGAAGGGTTGAGAGGTACATATCTGTTTGTTTTTCAATCTTCGAAACAGAGGGTTGTTTAATGTTCAGCGCGCTCGCCATCTCGGCTTGCGCCTTGCCGGCGATCTGACGGAGTTCACGAAGACCATCCGCCTCGTCGCGCAGATCCTGATATCTCGCCTCGATTCTCTCCTGCCGCTCGTGGGGGAGGTCGGCGATGACCTGGTTCAGCGTGCGGCCCATCTCACTTTCCTTCTTTGCGGCTTTCGGATGTGCTGAAAGCCGACGACGCGCTAGCAGCCTGTCGGATTGACGGCGCACGAATCATGATATGGGTAGTGTGGCAGGGAGCATTACCGGATCTAGCATGACGACCGACGTGCCGTTTGACCGCGAGCAACCCTTTCTGTTGCCGCCGGATCTGAAGGATTGGCTGCCCGAGGACGACATCGCGCATTTCATCGTGGCGGCGGTGGAGCGGGTGCGGCTGGGCGAGTTTCGCACCAACCGACAGGCCGGCGGCAAGCCGCAATATCACCCGCGGCTGATGCTGGCGCTGCTGGTCTACAGCTATGCCAACGGCATCTTCTCGTCGCGGCGGATCGAACGGGCGACCTACCGCGACGTCGGCACGCGGTTTATCGCCGCCAATACGCATCCCGACCACGACACGATCGCCAGCTTCCGCCGCACCAACCGGGCGGCGTTTGAGGCGGGGTTTTTGCAGGTGCTGCTGCTGGCGCGCGCGAGCGGTCTGTTGCGGCTCGGCACGGTATGATCGGCGGCACCAAGATTGACGCCAACGCCTCGAAGATCCGCTCGGTGCGCGGAGCCTGTCCTCGGGCCGGCCATAGGCCGGACCCGTGGGACCGGGCGCAGGCGTTGCGCCAGAAACTCGCCGCCGACATCGCCGCCTTGACTGCCAAGGCCGAGGCAGCCGATGCCACCGACGACGATCCGCAGGCGACGATCCGCAGGCGCTGCCGGCCGAGATCGCCCGGCGCCGGGCGCTGAAAGAACAGCTCGATGCCGCCTGCGCGCGTTTGGAAGCCGAAGCCAAGGCCGAAGCCAAGGCCGAAGCCAAGGCCGAGGCTGAGCGCGAACGGTCCGACTATGAAGCCAAGCAGGCTGCCGACGCGGCCAAGACCGGGCGGCGCGGCCAGCCGCCGCAACCGCCCGACGAGGCGCCGCCGCCGGAGCGGCAGACAAGCCTGACCGACCCCGACTCGCAGCTGATGCGCAAATCCAAGGCGCATGAATACCGCCAGGCCGACAACGCCCAGGCGGTGGTCTGCGCCGAGGGCAGCCAGCTGATCCTGGCCACCAACATGGCGACCGCGCCGAGCGACCAACCGACCTTCGCCGCGACCATCCTGGCGATGGAAAAGACCATCGGCCTGCCGCCGGTGGTTCTGGCCGATGCCGGCTATGCCAGCCGCTCGGCAGTGGCCGAACTGGAAGCCCGCAACATCGAGCCGCTGGTGGCGATCGCCCGCACCCAGCCGCATCGGCCCTACGTCGCTCTCCCGCTTGGCCTTCATCGCGATCCGCCAGGGTTCGGTGATCCGCCGCTCGGATTTGAGTTCGGGCGGCGGGCGGAAGACCCGCTACAAGAAACGCAAGCAGACCATCGAGCCGGTCTTTGGCATCATCAAGAGCGCGATCGGCTTTGCCCGCTTCCATCGGCGCGGCCTCGCCAACATCGCCGCCGAGTGGCTGCTGATCGCGCTGGCCTACAACTGCCGCAGACTGCACCGGCTACGGCCAGCCTGATGAAGCCCGCAGACCAGCATCGCCCACCACCACTAGAACGAAACTGGCTGGCGGGACCACACCGGCCAGGCCGCCGTCTGGCGGTCGATGACGCCAACGCCGAGGCCGTTGCGACGGCTGAAGGTTAGCACGGTCATTAGGCTGCTGCCTCCACAGGGGTGATTTTGACAGCAAATCCGAGGTTCCGAAGGCGGTCGATGAGCCGGTGGGCTTGCTTCCTTTTGGCCTGGTTGTCGAAGTGATCGGAGCCAGGGTCCTCGTAGAGGGTTCCATTCTTCAACATGTGATAGGCGGCGGTCAGGATCGAAGCGGCAACGGCGCCAATCGCCTTTTTTGCCCCGCGTCGGGCGCGTAGGCGATGAAACTGGGCCTGGAGATAGCTGGCTTTCTTGCGGGCGGCGGCCCAGGCGTACTGGACGAGAGCGGTCTTGAGCCAGGGCGCTCCCCCGCTTTCGCGAGGGCAGGCTTTTGCGCATCCGGGTGGACCGTCGCTTGCCGGCACTCTCGTCGTTCCTCGGGCACAGGCCGGCCCACGAGATCAGGTGTCCGGCGGTCGCCAAGCGGCCCATGTCGCGGCCGATTTCGGCCAGGATGACGCAAGCACTCAACTCGTTGATGCCGGGAATGGTCGTCAACAGTTGGACCGCGGTGCGAAAGGGCTCGAGCTGAGCAGCGACCTCCTTGATCGATCTGACTGATGGCTGCGTCAATCGCGTCGATATGCTGGACGAGAAGGCGCAGCATGAACCGATGATGGTCGGTCACCCGACCGCGCAACGCTGACTCCAGTTCGGCGGAGCTGGCTTTGATCCGCCGGTGGGCCAACCCAGCCAAGGCTGCGGGGTCGGTTTCGCCGCCGATCAACGCTTCGATCATTCGACGACCGGACAGACCCACGATGTCGGAGATGACCGAGTCGAGCTTGATATTGGCGTCCTCCAGGGTCTTCTGCAGCCGCTGGATATGGCTGCTGCGCTCGCGCACCAGCTGCTTGCGGGTGCGCAACAGGTTGCGCATCTCTTGGGTTTGCTGATCCGGCACGAAACTGCCGCGGATCAGGCCGTGCGCCACAAGATCGGCCAGCCAGGTGGCGTCATTCACGTCGGTCTTGCGCCCAGGCACGTTCTTGACGTGCGCCCGGGTCCGACTAACTGACGGGCTCGTTCGCACCATGGAAACACCGACCTCTTTGCAGACGGCGCCTCAGCCTATCCAGACTCCCACTCGTTTCATATCCTGTGGGTCGGCAAGGCCGGTGGGGACTAACTCAAATCCGACAGGCTGCTAGCGCGGAAGCGGGGGGCCAGGGGCGGTAGGCTTGGTAGAGGCTGCCCTCGGTGCCCGCTTTCGCGGGCATGACGGGAGTAGGAGCGGGTACCAAATGTCAAACTCACCGCTTGAACCGCAAGGACAGCACGGGACGCCTCGCGGGCGCCCTCCCGAATGCGGAGAGGGGAGTTCGCCCGCGCGCAAGTCGGGTCAGCCGAAGCGTGAGACGTCGACGGCTTTCTCGGTGATGAATTCGAGCAATGCCGGGGTGCCCTCTTTGGTCTTTTCGATGCCGCGCTTGATCGCGGCCTGGATCTGGCCGGGCTCGGTCACCCGCTCGCCATAGCCGCCGAGCGCCTTGGCAAAGTCGGCGTAATTGCCGCTGATGTCCGTCGAGCGGTATTTCTCGGTCGCGACCGGCATGACCTTAAGCTCGATTGCCATCGAGAAATTGTTCATCAGGATCGACAGGATCGGAAGCCGTTCGCGCACCGCGGTCTCGAAATCCATGCCGGTAAAGCCGATCGCGGCGTCGCCCCAGACGTTGATGCACAATTTGTCGGGGGCGGCGAGCTTTGCCCCCATTGCGATCCCCAGCCCATAGCCGAGCTGGGTCGTCTTGCCCCAGCCGATATAGGAGAGCGGCGTCTCGCTGACCCAGAACGGCGACAGCTGGTCGCGCGGGCTGCCGGCGTCATGGGTGATGATCGTGTTCTTGACATCGACCGTGTGCAGCAATTCCCAGATCACGCGATAGGGCGACAAGGGCTTCGTGTCCTGGGTCAGCCGCGGCATCCACTGGCCCATCCATTCTTCCTTCAGCGAACGGATACTGCGCGTCACCCCCGGCAGCCGGTCGCGGGTTTTGCCGTGGAGCCGGTCCTTGACCTCTTCCAGCAGCGCGTCGAGGGTCAGCCCGGCGTCGCCGACCGCCGCCAATTCGGTCGGCACGTCCTTGTTGATGTCGGTCGGGTCGAGCGTGGCGTGGGCGATGCGCTTGCCCTTTGGCATCGGCGTCGCAAAGCTCGACCGGGTAAAGCTGCAGCCGATACCGAAGATCAGATCGGCGTTCTGCAAAAACGTGTGCAATTGCTTCGAAATGCCGATGCCGCCGGAGCCCAGGGCCAGCGGATGGTTCTCGGGAAAGGCGCTTTTTCCCGGCAGGGTGGTCATAACCGGCGCTTCGAGCAGTTCGGCCAGTTGCTGCAATTGCTTCCACGCCTTGGCATAGTGGATGCCTTGGCCGGCGACGATGACCGGGCGCTGGGCCGCGACCAGGGCCGCGGCGATCTCGGAGACCGAGCGCGGGTCGGGGCCGCTCTTCAGCCGCGGGGTCTTCTGGTAGTCGAGCGGCTCGCCGATCTCCTCGCGCAACAGGTCGGACGGGAACTCGATCAGCACCGGACCGGGACGCCCGTTCTTGACCTGGGTAAAGCCGCGCCGCAGGGCCTCCTCGGTAGCGCTCGGCACCGTCACCTGCTCGATCCATTTGGTGACGTGGCGGAAATTGAGCGCCGCGTTAAAGTTCGGGCGGACCTGGTTGATGTTGCGCGCATAGCCGGCCGGCAGCACCACCACCGGGCAGGAATCGCCGTAAGATTGTGCGACGCCGCCAAAGGCGTTTTCGGTGCCGGGGCCGTGCTGCATCGCAAAGACGCCGATCTTGTCGCCCGAGGTGACCTTGGCGATCGCGTCGCACATATGCAGGCCGATCCGTTCCTGGCGCACCATGATCGTGCGGATGTCGGCCTCGGCGGCGGCCTCGATGATCGGGTTGACCGGATAGCCGATCAGATACTCGATCCCTTCTCGCTTCAGGATTTCGGCGACGGCATTGGCGACTTTCATGGCAATCCTCCTCGGTCGGCGACGGTCATGGCCGCGATTGTGACACAAGCGCCGCTCCAGTTGGGAAATCTGTGGACGCCCATCCGTCCCGAACCCACGAGCGCAAAGCCTGATCCGGAAAACGCCGCCTTAGTCCTCGACGGGGCGCGCGGCGCCAGCAGCTCAGCCGCGGCGCTGGCGCTCGACCTGCATGTGGGCGAGAAACGGCACCAGCGGGTGGGCGCCCATCGCGACGACCGCTTTGACGTCAAGAGCCAGCAGCGCCGCACGCTCGGCCGGGGTCAGCCGGAAACGGTCGGCATAGCCGCCGGGATCCGCGAGAAACGCGGCGCGGCTCGTCTCGTCATGGGCGAGGCCCTGCAACGCGACGGTCAGCTCGACGAGCTCGGGCTTGATCGACGGGTAATGCGGTGCGGCCGGGGTTTCCAGCGGGTTGAACCAGCCGAGCGAGGCGTAATTGTGGTGCCAGCTCGGCTCCAGCGAGAGGATGTCAGGCTTGCGCTCGCCGAGCGCACCCGCCGCGCAGGCCCAGCAGCGCAGCTCGACATTGCCCGCGGCGTCGAGCTCGGCCGCGTCATAGCCAACGAGCGATTTGAGGTTGCCGGCGGCGATCCGGTCGAGCGCTCGCCTGTCCCAGGCGAGATCGGGCTCGGCATAGCGTTCGGTGCCGGGGTAGTGCGACATGCCGCCGCTCGCCAATACCGCGGTCCTCAACCCCAGCGCCGTGACGATCCGAGCCAAGGCCTGGCCAAAAGCCCAGCAGCGTTCCATGGTCGGCTGCGGTGGCAGATAGGCGTTGACATAGATCGGCAATACCGGGTCGCGGACATCGAGGTGGGTCAGCGGGATGCCGAGCGCGTAGTCAATACGGGCGACGCTGGTAAAGGCCGGGTCGAAACCCTGGCCGTACATCTGGCGCACGATCTCAAACCCGATCTCGCCCGGCACCGGCCAATGAAAATCGCGGCCGGCAAACTCGCCCCTGGCCTCGGCGCCGACATGGACCGTGAAGGGCGGGGCGGCGGTGTGAAAGAACTGCTCGGCATGATCGTTGGCAAAGATCACCCACAAATCGGGGTCCAGCGATTTGAGGCGCGCGCCGATCGCGGCTGCCGCGGCTTTGACGCGCTCGACCGTGCCGGGGTCCTCGGTCGGCGGCATCGTGAAGAATTGCGGGGCGTGAGGCAGCATCGCCCCACCGATCACGCCTGACGTCATTTGCCGGGCGCCCGGCAGACAGCGGGTCGGGCGGCGCTTGACGCCGCGGCCGGCGCCGGCGCGAAGATCGGCCGCGCCCGACCTCTTAAGCGAAATGCCATGAGCGGTCTCGAGCCCCCTCCCTGTTCCGACGCGCAATCGCCGGGCAATCTTGCAGCGCGTGCGCACGATTGCAATGGCCGGCGCCTCGCCGAGCTGGAACCGGCCGGCTGCTTTGCGACGAGGTGTTTTGCAACACCAGGCTGTGCGCGCCCCCAGCATCGCGGCGACACCTTGCTCGGCGAAAAAGCCTACGCCTCGTTCACCCTAAACCTCGTTCACTCGCCGCCGTTGAGAGAACGAGATTCAGCCGCTATCGGCTCGCCGCATCGGGGGCAAGCGGCTAACCTCATTCCGGCGACTATCGTAAGGAACGGATTCGTGCCTGAAACCGATCAGCGGAAAGTTGCGTCCGGCACCGCGGAGGTCGGCTTGGCGGCGATCTTTGCGGCGTTTTTCCGGCTTGGCGCGACGAGCTTTGGCGGCGGCACCGCGGCCTGGCTCTACCGCGCCATCGTGCAGCGCCGGCATTGGGTCGACGACCCGGCCTATCTGTTGGATGTCGGGCTCAGCCGGGTCCTGCCGGGTTCGGCCGGGGTCAACCTGACAGTGCAGGTCGGGCAGCGGCTGCGTGGCGGCCGGGGTGCGCTGGCGGCGGTGTTTGGTCTGTTGTCCGGGCCGTTTTTTATTGTCATCGGACTGACCGCGGGTTTTGCGCGGATCGCCGGGAGCCCGGTTGCGCACGCCTTTCTCGAAGGGGTCGCAGGGGCTGCGATCGGGCTGACCTTTGCCACCGGATTGGTGCTGGCGCCGCGCGGCCGGACCCAGATCGGTCAGTTGCTGCTGACGATTGCGACTGTGGTCGCTGTCGGCGTGCTGCGCTGGCCGATGCTGCCGGTCATTGCCTGCTTGGCGCCGGTTGGGATCGGGCTGGCGCTGGCGCAGCGGCCGGGGCGTGGCTGACATGCCCGAAGACTGGCGCGCGTTGCTGGCGCTGATCCTGGTGTTTGGCCCATTGTCGCTATTTTCGATCGGCGGCGGGGCGTCGCTGCTGGCCGAGATCGAGCACCAGTCGGTCGCGGTCCACCATTGGACGACGCAGCGCGAATTCGCCGATCTGTTCGCGATCTCGCGCGCCGCCCCCGGCCCCGGCACGATGCTGTCGACCCTGATCGGCTGGAAGGTCGCCGGCTGGGGCGGGGCGTTGGCGGCTACTGTGGCGCTCTACCTGCCGTCGTCATTGCTGGTTTTTGGCGCTGCGCGGCTGTGGGGCCGCTGGCGCGGCTCGGGCTGGCATGGTGCGATCGAGCGCGGGCTCGCGCCAATCGCCGCCGGCCTGGTGCTGGCGGGCGGGATCGCGGTATTGCAGGTGGCGGGCGGGGTCGCGGTGTGGGCCGCAGCGGCGGTCGCCACCGCGGTGCTGCTGCGCTGGCCGCGGCTCAACCCTCTGATCCTGTTCGGTGCCAGCGGCGTCCTGTTCTCGCTAGCGGCTTTTTTCGGAGGATGAGAGACTGAGAATTATCGGTTGGAGAAACAAAGTGTCCACCCGGCTGAAACGCGAGCTTCTCGAAAAATGGGTCGAAGCCTGTCCGGACGCGGTGATCTATGCGGATCGGGACGGACGGTTGGTTGCGACGGCGGCAAACCGTTGCCGGCCAAGACCGACAAACACCCTGGGCTGAGCGAACGGCTGGCGGCGACCATCACCGCCGATTAGCCTGAGCGGCGATGCGGGAGAACGCCGATGACCGATGACGCCGCCTGGGTGCTCGCCCAGCACGTTTGCCGTACCGGCTTTGCCGACCTGCCGGCGAGCGCGGTCCGATCCGCTCGCCGCGACATTCTCGACACCTTCGGCTGCATGCTGGGCGGCAGCGGCTCGCCGGGGATCGGCGAGCTGTGCGCGGTGCTCGGGCATTGGGGCGGGTGCCGCGAAAGCCTGGTATTGCTGCGCGCGATCCGGCTGCCGGCACCGCAGGCAGCACTGCTGAACGCCAGCATGGGCCACGCGCTCGACTTTGACGACACGCTCGACACCGGCGGCTCGATCCATCCCGGGGTCTCGGTGCTCGCCGCGGTGCTGGCCCTGGCCGACAGCCTGGGCGAGGTCAGCGGACGGGATTTTCTGGCGGCGGTGGCGCTGGGGCTCGACGTGTCGTGCCGCATCGCGGTCGCCAGCACCCTCGACCGCGGCTGGCATCGCACCGCCGCGATCGGGGTGTTCGGCGTGGCGGCGGCGGCCGGCAAGTTGCTCGGTCTGACGGCAGAGCAGATGCTGAATGCGTTTGGCATCGCCTACAGCCACGCCGCCGGCAACCGCCAATGCATTCTCGACGGGGCGCTGACCAAGCGCCTGCAGGCCGGCCAGGCGGCGAGCGCCGGCGTTTTTTCCGCGGTGTTGGCGCAGACCGGATTTACCGGAGCGCAAAACGTCTTCAACGGCCGTTTCGGGTTTTTCGAGCTGTACCAGCCGAACGGATACGACCCGGCACTGCTCCTGCGCGACTTGGGCGCGGTGTTTTACGGCGAGGCGCTGAGCTACAAGCCCTATCCCTGCGGCCGGCCGTTGCACGCGGCGATCGACGCGGCGCTCGCGGCGCGGGAAGAACTCGGGATCGCGTCGGCTGACGACATCGCCGCGGTCACGATCGAGGCCGATCCCGCCGGCCACGCCGACCAGTTCGGCGGAATGTCCGCCAAGCGTCGCCCGACCCAGGTGGTGGAGGCCCAGTTTGCCCTGCCGTTCCTCGTCGCCACCGCCTTGGTGCATGGCCGGGTCGGGATCGCCGAGGTCGACGGTCTCGGCAATGCCGCGGTGCTGTCGCTGTCGGACCGGATCGCCGGGGTGGCGCGCGAGGGCTGGCCAAAACGGTCGCTCGCCATTTCGGTGCGGCGGACCGACGGGCGCCCGGCTGCGGTCGAGGCCACCGACCCGATCGGATCGCCGCAGAAGCCCTTGAGCGAGGCCCAGCTCGAGGCAAAGTTCCGCGATTGCGCGCGCAACGCGGTGCGCCAGCTGTCGGACGCAGGCGTCGAGGCGGCGCTCGCCACGATTACCGGGCTGGAGAGGCTGACGGATGCGCGGGCGCTGCTGGCGCCGTTCGCCGGGGATGGCCCGTGACGCGCCGGTTCCGCTCGCGTCGCCAATGCGAGGTCAGGCGCATCGAGTCAGAATGTCGCGCCGGATTGCAGCCAATGGCGCACGATCTCCTCACCGGTCGCAAACCACACCCGGTCATGTCCGCGGATGTAGCCGAGGGCGGCGTCGAGACCGGCGATGCGGTGCGGCACGCCGATCAGATAGGGATGAAGACAGATCGCCATGACCCGGCCGGATTGGGCGCCCTCGGCATAGAGCGTGTCGAACTGGCGCCGGATCGCCTTTTCGAACTCATCGACCGAGCCGTTGCGCGACCCGATAAAGGGGGCGTCGTTGATCTCGTAGGAATAGGGGATCGAGACCAAGGGCTTGCCATCGACATCCATCATGTAGGGCTGGTCGTCGTTGACCCAGTCGGCGACGTAGAGACAGCCTTCCTCGGCGAGATAGTCGAGGGTATGCCAGGTCTCGGCGAGGCCGCTGCCCAGCCAGCCGAGCGGTTTTTTTCCGGTCAGCTCGGCGATGCGGGACAGAGTGCGGCGGATCGTCCCGCGCTCCTCCTCGGGGCTCAGCGCGTCAAGCCAAACGCTGTTCGTCTGGTTGTGCCCGAGAACCTCCCAGCCGAGCTCGACTGCGGCGCGGACGATCTGCGGGTGGTGGTCGCAGATGTCGCTGTTGAGGGTCGGGCTGGCGCGGATGCCGTGCTTTCGCAGCACGTCCATAATCCGCCAGATGCCGACCCGGTTGCCGTAATCGCGCTGGGCCCAGGCGCGCACCGAGGGCGGCGCCCCGGCGGGCGCTCCGGGTTGCGGCGGTATGCCCTTCGTCAGCGGAAAGAACTCGATGTTGGGGATCACCCACACGGCGAGCCGTGCGTCGTCGGGCCAGGTCAGCTTTGGCCGGTCGTTGATCGGGACATAAGGAAACGGCCCGTAATCGCGCGGCTGCATCACGGTATCCTCCGGAGCGACTGAGGCGACCAGCTTGCCAAAGATCGCCGCGCGGATCACCACCCAATGGTGCGGCTTCGACGAATTGTCGGCGGAGGCGCTCTACGAGATGCTGCGCTTGCGCCAGCAGATTTTTGTGGTCGAGCAGCGTTCGCCCTACCCCGATCTCGACGGCTGCGACCGGTCGGCCTGGCATTTGCGGCTGTGGGCCGAGGGCGCGCTCGGCGGATATCTGCGCCTGCTGCCGCCGCAAGGTGCGGCCTCGTCGCTGCGGATCGGCCGGGTCGCGGTCGCCACTGGCCTCCGTGGCCAAGGGCTCGGCCGCCGGCTGATCGCCGAAGCGCTGGTGTTCTGCGATACCCGCCATCCGGGACAACCGGTCGTGCTCGCCGCTCAGCTCTACCTTGTGCGCTTATATGAGGGTCTCGGCTTTGCAACGGCTTCGGGGCCGTATGACGATTTCGGCGTCGCCCATGTCGAGATGACGAGGCTGGGGGCGGATGACCGCACCGCATGAACGTTCGTCTCTCCGAAGCCGGCGCGTTCAAGGGTTGCGCCGGCAACGCCGAGAACTCAGCCTGGCACCGCCAGGCATTTTTTCCAGCGCCGACACCGGCCAGGCAATCGGTCGCTAAAAGGGGTCCAGGGTGGCAAAAAAACAACCTTCGTGGCTGCGGCTGTCGTTCGATTTTTGGCGGGCGGGAGTTGAGGCGCAGCAGGTGATCGCGCTTCGCCTGGCCAAGCTCGCGGGCGGCGGGGCAGCGGCTGGCGACGAGATCAACCGCATGGTCTCGGAAAAGCTGGCCGCAGCCCTGGAGGCCCAGCAGGCGGCGGCAGCGTCGGTTTTGACCGGTAACTCCGCGCAAATCCCGTCGCGGACCCTGGCGCTCTACCGGCGCAAGATGCGGGCCAACCGAAACCGGCTCGGCGCCGCGAAACCGCTCACGACGCCGCGCCCGCGCCACTCGAAGAAGAGCCCACCGGCGTGACCGGCGAGCCCATCGCGGACGCGCCGATCCCCGAGCCGATCCCCGAGGAGATCCGCGCGCGATTGGCGCGCGCGACGGTCCGGCTGTCGGGACCGGTCGGGCACCCGATGGTGGCAAGCTTTTTCGACCAGCTGCTGCCGGTGCTGCCAGTTGAGGGGGCGATCCTCGTCGAGCTCTTCACCGATGGCGGCGACGCCGAGATCGGCCGTCGGCTCGCCGAGGAGGTGCGCCTGCTGCGGCAGCGGCATGGCCGCGACATGTGGTTTCTCGGCAAGACCCTCGTCGCCTCGGCCGGGGTGACGATCATGGCCGCCTTTCCCCGGGACCGCCGCTGGCTGACCGGCGACGCGGCTCTCTTGATCCACGGCCGGCGCATGACCAAGGATCTGCACCTCGAAGGGCCGTTGGGAAGCTGCCGGCGGGTGCTCGAGGAAATGATCGCCGACATCGACCACGGTCTGCGCCTCGAAGAGCGCGGCTTTGCCGAGCTGATCGAAGGCTCGAATGTCGACGCTGAGGAAATCACCCGCCGCGCCTATGGCGGCTGGTATCTCACGGCCGACGAAGCGCTGAGCCGCGGTCTCGTCGCCGGTCTGGTCTAAGAGGCCGACCCGGAATGCGGGAACAACCCCCGATCCCTTGCCGTCGCGCCCGCGAAAAGTGAGGGTCCAGGAGCAACCGCAAATCGCTTGCCCCTGTTGATGCAAGGGGCAGGCTCCTGATTCCCGCTTTCGCGGCGCTTTCGCGGGAATGACGGCCGAGGATTTGGTGTTGCGCAACTGCGTCCGGCGAGAACAAAACGCCCCGAAATCCCGCGAGGGCGCGCAAGACACGTGCTAAAGCGGGATGACCAGCAGCGTGTCGATCTTTTCGCTGTCGAGGATGACGAGGCGCTCGACAAAGCGATAGGGCGCGGCGGCGACGGCAATGCGGTCGAGGTAGCGGCCGGCGGCGAACAGGCTCATCTCGCCGTCATGCATGATGCGCACGACAATGAAATTCGAGCGGGTCTCGGCGATTCCGTCGGCAATCGCGCCGACCCGGATCGGGCCGACGATGTGGCGATAGCGGTGCGGCTCAAAGATGTTGGCGCGGCGCAGCGACAATATCCGGTCGACCAGCATGCCGCGCGAGGCGGCATAGACCACGCCGTGACGATAGCCGGCTTGGTGGCTTTGCCGGCTGGTGATCAGATACCGGCAATTCTCGACAAAGAAATCGGGCCACTCCTCGAGCCGGTCGTCGTCGATGCACTCGGCATAGGCGGCGATCAGCTCCTCGATCCCCCGGCGCATTGCGGTTTCGTCCATGGCTCATGTCCTGCGCTGTCCCTTGCTTCTGCGATCATCTCGTTGGCCGCGATGACCGCAGACAGCCCTGCGGAGCGCCCCCGCCCCGGCCGCGGGGCCGGGTGCTGAGGCGGAAACGTTCCGAGCCCGGTCAGCGCAGCGGCGAGAACGCGGCCGGCACCACCAGCATGTTCTCCTGCTTGATCATCATGTTCGGCCCGCCCGCGGAAGGCGGCGGCCAGATGCCCTTGGACCGGGCTTCCTCGCGAATCCGGAAACGGTCGGCGGCGTCCTTGTAGGCCCAGATGTGGCACCATTTGTTGAGCCCGCCGAGCTCGGTGTACCAGGCGCCGACCAATGGCGACAATTCCATGCGGCGCGCGATATGGCTGCTCCAGCGGTCGATCACACCGGGGATCCCGCCGGGCTTAAAGGTGTAAATGCGGATCTCGTAGAGGCCGCCGAGCTGGCGCGGTTCGAGCGCCGGCGAAAACGGCGCCGGCAGGTAGACGTCGCTTTGCTGCTCGACGACAAATTCGCGGGTGTTGGGCGGCCAGCCCGGCTGCTTTGTCGCCGCCTCGCGCAGCCGCGTGCGCGCCGCCATGTCCTCATAGGGCCAGACGTGGATCACGCGGTTGAGCGGCCCGACCTCGGTGTGCCAGAAGGCGGCGAGCGGCGAAACCTTGGCGCGCGCCGGCAGGGCCTGGCCAAAACGCTCTTCGAAGCTCGCCACCGTGCCCGGCTGCAAGGTGTAGGTGCGCATCTCGATGATCATCGGATTTCCTCCGTTGCGACGGTCAGCGCGCCGACGCTAGACACTGGCATCGAGCTGTCAAGCGCGGCGTTCTCGATCGCTTTCGACACCTCAGACACCGCGTTACCGCATTGCCTGTTCGCGCTGCAGATTGCCGCCCATCAGGTAGACGAGGTATTCGATCGCGTCGCGTTGCCGGAAAAACGGCACGGTCTCGGTGGCGATGCTGTTGGCGACCGGCATCCTGTCGAGCATGTTGGGATAGCTGATCTTGTAGGCGCATTGCGGGGCGGCGAGCCGGCACCACAGGCGGACCTGGTTGATGTAGCTGATGTTGTTTTCGACGGCGTCGACCCGGCTGACGGCAAAGGGGCTGATGCACCAATAGTACTGCGGTACATATTCCGGCGTGACGCCCGGAACGAGCACTCCCTGAAAACACAAGTCGCCGGTGGCCGACACCAGAAAGGTTGCGGCCGGCGAGATGTAGCGCACGCCGTCGTCGATATAGTCGATCGTCTGGAGATAGCCCGGCTGTCCCGGCAACGGCGGCCGCCGCTGAAAGGCAAGCGAGTTGATCGGCGGGGCCGGCACCGGCGCGCAGGCGGCCGTGGCCGCTGCCGACATCATGATCATGGTCGCCCAAAGCCTTCGCATGTCCCCGATCCCGGATGATCGCCGCGCGCTTGCTGGTGCTGGCCAATTACCCTGTTTTGGCGCTCGGCGCCAGTCCGCGGCGCGCTTGGCCGCCGTTCGATCGCCGTCGATTGCCTTCGCGCGGCGATCGACCATAATCGCAAGCGGAGCTTTGCTGGCCGGGGAGCCGTCGATGCCGATCATTCCCGAGTTGCGCGACGATCAGGACGAGCTGAGGGCGATCCGCCGCGACATCCATGCTCACCCCGAGCTGGCCTTTGCCGAGCGCCGCACCGCCGACCTCGTCGCGGCGAAGCTCGCCGAATTCGGCTGCGACGTCGAACGCGGCCTCGCCGGGACGGGGGTCGTCGGCACGATCCGCCGCGGCAGCTCGCCCGCAGCGATCGGGCTGCGCGCCGACATGGATGCGCTGCCGATCCACGAGATGAACGAGTTCGCGCATCGCTCGACCGAAGATGGCAAGATGCACGCCTGCGGCCATGACGGGCACACGACGATGCTGCTCGGCGCCGCCAAATACCTTGCCCGGACGCGAAATTTCCAGGGCACCGTGCACCTGATCTTTCAGCCGGCCGAAGAGGGCGGGGGCGGCGGCCGGGTCATGGTCGAGGAAGGACTGTTCGACAAGTTTCGGTGCGACGCGGTCTTTGCGCTGCACAACAAGCCCGGCATCCCGGTCGGCCAGATCGCCGCCAGGGCCGGGCCGTTGCTCGCCGCCTCGGACCGATGGGACATCCGCATCACCGGGCATGGGACCCACGCCGCGCACCCGCATCTGGGGATCGACCCGTTTGTCGTCGGCGCCGAGATCGTGCTGGCGTTGCAGACGATCGTCAGCCGCACCGTCGACCCGCTCGAACTCGGCGGTCGTCAGCGTCGGCTTTGTGCGCGGCGGCTCGGCCTACAACGCGATCCCGGACGGGCTGCATATCGGCGGGACGGCGCGCAGCTTCCGCCCGGAGGTGCAGGACGCGATCGAACGCCGGATCCGGGACATCGCCCGCGGCGCCGCGATCGTGCACGGGGCCACCGCCGACACCAGCTATCGCCGCTCTTATCCACCGACGATCAACCACGCCGCGGAGACTGAATTCGCCGCTGCGGTCGCCGCCGAAATCTGCGGCGCGGAGGGAGTGCTGCGCGACATCGCGCCGTCGATGGGCGGCGAAGACTTTTCGTTTATGCTGAACCAGCGGCCGGGCGCGATGCTGTGGCTCGGCAATGGTCCCGGCGAGGGCGACTGCTTTCTGCACAACGCCCGCTATGACTTCAACGACGACGCGCTCCCGGTCGGCGCCAGCTTTCTGGCGCGCCTCGCCGAACGGTTTTTGCAGGAAAAAACCGCCTGAAACGGCGCCGGCGCCGGCGCCGGCGTGTCAGTCCGCCTGCCCGTTCGCCGGCCGGGTCGGGCTTAGCCGCGCCGGCAATGCCAATGCCAGCGCCAGGCTGACGATCGCGACGAGCCCGGCAACGATGTAGACATTGTGCAGACCCGCGGCGATGGCGGCGCTCAGCCGGGCGATCTCGTCGGCGCCGAGCCCTTGCCGCGCCTGCGGCTGCAGCAGCCGGTTGACCGCGGCGCCGGCGGGAACGTGGCGGGCGATCCCGAGGTTCAGGATCGCGCCGAATACGGCGGCGCCGACCGAGTTGCCGACGATGCGCATGAACATGATCGACGAGGTGGCGGCGGCGCGGCCGCTGTAGTCGACGCTCGCCTGGGTCGAGACCAGGAACGAGGTGTTGCAAAATCCCATTCCGGTGCCGATCAACAGCGAGCCGGCCGCGGCCCAAAGCAGCGTGCTTGCGGGACCGAGGGTCGCCAGCACCGCGGCACCGACGATCAACGAGACGCCGCCGATCGTCGCCGCCTGCCGATATGAAGTGCGGATCATCAGCCGCCCGGCGGCGAGGCTGGCAAAGGTCCAGCTGACCGACGCCGCGCCGAGCGCGATCCCGGCGGCGACCGGGCTGCGGCCCATTGCCCCCTGCACGTAAAGCGGCAAAAAGCCGTTGATCGACATCATCACAAGACCGCCGGTGAAGCCGCTGAGGCTGCCGAGCGCGATGACCCGATGGCGCCACAGCCGCAACGGCAGGATCGGCTCCGCCGCGCCGCGCTCGTGCACCGCCAACAGCACCAGGGCGGCGAGTCCGGCCGCCGCCAATGCCAGCGCGGTCGGCGCCCCGGCCGAATTCCCGAGCTCGACCAATGCCAGCATCAAGGAGCCGGCGCCGAACATCATCAACGCCGCGCCGAGATAGTCGATGCGGTGACGGCGCGGGGTCTGCCGCTCGTGCAGAAACAGGCCGAACATAACAAAGGTCGCGGCACCGATCGGCAGGTTGATCCAGAACACCAGCGACCAGGTCACGTGCTGCACCAGAAAGGCGCCGAGCATCGGACCGATGACCGCCGCCACTCCGAACACGCCCGAGATGTAGCCCTGGATGCGCGCGCGCTCGACCGGCCGGTAGATGTCGCCGATGATCGTCGTCGCAATCGGCTGGATCGCCCCGGCGCCGGCGCCCTGCAATGCCCGGAACAGGATCAGCGGGACCATCGCCCAGGCGAGCCCGCACAACGTCGAAGCGACCAGGAACAGGCCGGCCCCGGCGAAAAATACGCGCTTTCGGCCGTAAAGGTCGGCTAGGCGTCCGTAGATCGGGATCGTCACCGCCTGGGTCAGCAGATAGGCGGCAAACACCCAGCTGAACAGCCGAAATCCGCCGAGAGAAGCGACGATCGTCGGCATCGCGGTGGCGACGATTGTGCTCTCCATCGCCGCCATGAACGTCGCCATCATGACCGCGAGCAGAACCAGCCGCCGCGCCCCGCGCGCCGCGTCGGATTGATAATTCAAGAGCTGCTCGCCGGCGGCGGATTGGTCGGCCAAGTTCTCTCCAGGCCCCGGAAGCGCTGAAATTTGCGGATTCCGGGCGATGTCCGGGCAGAAAGCCGTTTGTACACTAAGACGCAAGCGACGGACCGGAAATGCGTAAAATTCGGGCAGCGGCGGACGCCGGCGCAAGGCCCAGACCCACCTCGTCGTCGGGCTGCCGGTGGCGGCGGTGTGCCCCAATCCGGCGATGAGCCGCGCCGGCAGAATCCGGGTCGGCATCTCCGGCTGGACCTATGCCGGCTGGCGCGGGCGCTTTTACCCAAAGGGTTTGCGTCATTCCGAGGAGCTTTCTTTTGCCAGCCGCGAAATCGACACGATCGAGATCAACGGCACCCATTATTCGCTGCAGCGGCCCGAGTTTTTTGCCCGCTGGCACGACGCGGCCCCGGCCGGCTTTGTCTTCGCCGTCAAGGGCAGCCGGTTCATTACTCATCTCAAGCAGCTGCGCGACGTCGAGACGCCGCTTGCCAATTTTTTTGCCTCGGGCGTGCTGCGGCTCCACGAAAAGCTGGGGCCGTTTCTGTGGCAGTTCGCGCCGCGCTTTCGCTTTGACCGGGAGCGCCTTGAGAATTTTTTTTCGATGTTGCCGCGCGACACCGAGAGCGCGGCCGCTCTCGCCCGGCGTCACGATCACCGGCTCGCCGGGCGGGCCTGGACCGACACCGAACGCTGCCGGCCGCTGCGGCACGCGATCGAAATCCGCCACGAGAGCTTTCTCGACCCAGAGTTCATCGCGCTGTTGCGTCGGCATCATGTCGCGTTGGTCTTTGCCGACTCGGTCGAATGGCCGTTTGCCGAGGATCTCGCTGCCGATTTTGTCTACCTGCGCCTTCACGGCTCGGAGGAGCTCTATGCGAGCGGCTACACGGACCAGGCGCTCGACCACTGGGCCGCGCGGGTCAGGCGGTGGGCCAACGGCAGCCAACCCGACGACGCAAAGCTGATCGCCCCCGGCACGGCGCCGGCAAAGCGCGGCGCTCGCGACGTCTTTGTCTATTTCGACAACGACGCCAAGGTCCGCGCCCCGGCGGACGCGCGTTCGCTCGCCGCAAAACTGAAGACCGCGGCGTGTCCCTGACGGCTGCGTGTTGCAATTCCGCGCCTGCTGCGCGAGCCTCCCCGCCAGGGAAGCTGCGACGCATTGCAGGAGCCGCCGACATGACAACCCGCCCGCCCGCCGAGATCGGCATGCCGCTCGACGAGGTCGACACCCCTGCCCTGCTCGTCGATCTCGACGCCTTCGAGCGCAATCTCGCCCGCCTGCCGCAGCGCATTTCGGGCGGCAATGTGCGCCTGCGCCCGCACGCCAAGACCCATAAATGCCCGGTCATCGCGCTGCAGCAGGTGGCGCGCGGTGCGGTCGGGGTTTGCGTGCAAAAGGTCGGCGAGGCCGAGGCGATGGTCTATGGCGGCGTCCGGGACGTGCTCGTCACCAATGAGATCGTCGGCCGACAGAAATTGCGGCGGCTGATGGCGCTGGCGCATGTCGCGCGGGTCGGGGTGTGCGCCGACGACCCGGGCCAGGTCGACGCGCTCGACGCCGCCGCCGGCGAGGCCGCGGTGACGATGCCGGTCTATGTCGAAGTCAACATGGGCGGCAACCGCTGTGGCGTCGAGCCGGGGCAGCCGGCGCTCGACCTTGCCCGGCGGGTCGCCGAAAAGGCGCATCTGAGCTTTGCCGGGCTCCAGGCCTATCACGGCTCGGCCCAGCATCTGCGGCGATGGGAAGAACGCCGCGCCGCGATCGCGCAGGCCGCCGACAAGGCCGGCGAGACCCGCGACCTCCTCGAACGGCACGGCATCCCCTGCCCGGTCGTGACCGGCGCCGGCACCGGCACGTTCGAATTCGAGAGCGCCAGCGGCGTCTACACCGAACTGCAATGCGGCTCATACATCTTCATGGACGCCGACTACGGCCGCAATCTCGACCCCGAGGGCGCCCCGACCACGGCATTCGAGCCGAGCCTGTTCGTGTGGGCGACGGTGATGAGCCGCCCGACGGAAGAACGCGCGATCGTCGATGCCGGGCTCAAGGCGCTGGCCTTCGATTCCGGTCCGCCGGTCGTGTGGGACGAGCCTGCCGCGACCTATGAGCGCGCCTCCGATGAGCACGGCCGGCTCGCCGTGACCGCCGCCACCAACCGCCTGCGCATCGGCGACAAAATTCGCCTCGTCCCCGGCCATTGCGACCCGACCGTCAACCTTTACGACTGGTATGTCGGCATCCGCCGCGGCCGCGTCGAAACCCTGTGGCCGATCACCGCGCGCGGCGCATCGTATTGAGGCTTCATGTCGGCTGACACCGATGACGGTTCATTTCGGCGACGCTTCATTTTGGCTTGCCGGTATATCGCGCGAGGGCCCGCCATGCAGCTAGCGGCCACCGCCGCCAACCGGCGGTGATCCCCATCCGTATGTTGCTTTCCGACAAACCGGTAGACCTCCGCCTTGGCCGATCTGGCGCCCGGCAGAGATCGCCGACCTGATCAGACCTGAACCGGATCGCTTTGACCGCTCGTTTCCGCAAGCTGCTCAACGATCTCGGCGAGACGTTTTGGCTGGTGCCTGCGCTGATGGTGCTGGCCGGCGTGCTGGCGGCGGTGGGCCTCGTCGACCTCGATCGCAGCGGGCTCGTCCCGCAATCGCTGATCGACAGCGCCTGGCTCTACAATGGCGGTGCCACCGGGGCGCGCACATTGCTCGGGGCGGTCGCGTCGTCCACGATCGGGGTCGCCGGCACCGTGTTCTCGATCACGATCGCCGCTCTGTCGCTCGCAGCCGGACAGATGGGCCCGCGGTTGCTGCACAATTTCACCCGGGACCGCGGCAACCAGATCACGCTTGGCGTCTTTCTCGGCACCTTCTCGTATGCGTTGATGGTTCTGCGCAGCGTGCGCACCCCGAACGAGGGCGAGTTCGTCCCGCATCTCTCGCTCAGCATCGGCATTCTGCTGGCCTTTGTCTGCGTGGCGACGCTTGTGTTCTTCGTCGGCCACATGGCCGGCCGCATCAACGTCGACACGGTTATCGAGTTCGTCAGCCGGGACGTCCATGCGACGGTTCAACGGCTGACCGTCGAACAACGGCAGCCCGCACCGCCTCCAGCCGCTTTCTGGGACAATGCCGTCCCGACAGCCGATCCCCGCCGCGGCTATCTCCAGCAACTCGACGAGGACGGCCTCGCCGATTGGGCGGCCGAGCACAATACCGCGATCCGCCTGCTGGTCCGACCTGGAGATTATGTGTTTCCCGGCGCCGCGATCGCGATGGTCAGCCGGCCCGTGGCGGGCGCCGACGCCGCCATCCGCAACGCCACGGCCCTGGGCCCGCAGCGGGTAAGCTCGGCTGACCTCGAATTCGCGGTGCGGCAATTGGTCGAGGTCGCGGTCCGGGCGTTGTCGCCGGGCATCAACGACCCGCACACTGCGATCAGCGTCCTCGACCGGCTCGGTGCGGCACTGTGCGATATCGTGCCGCTGCACTTGCCGACCGGTGTCTCGATACGCGGCGGCGGGCCGGTTTTGGTCGTTCCCAGCGTCGATTACGGCGGGCTCGTCGACGCGATGTTTCACCTGATCCGGCAAAACGCCGCCCACAGTCCGGCGGTACTGATTCGAATGCTGGAAGTACTGAGCGCGGTCGCCGGTTGCGAACGCGACCCGGCTCGCGTACGGGCGTTGCGGCGCCACGCCAATCTGGTGCTGGGCGATGCGACACGCAATATTGCAACGCCGGCCGACCTCGACGACATCCGCGCGCGCCATGCCCGCTTTGCTGCTCAGCGTCAGGGCGGTCAGGTTGCAATGTCGAGGTGACGACGCGACGGGATCAGATCGGTTTGCGGCGGCGCCGGAAAAAGGCGAGCGCGAGCAGCCCGGCGGCAAAGGTTGCGAGCGAGCGCGGCTCGGGGACCGCCGCGGGCAACGCCTCCTCCGAGAGGGTGATCAATACCCCGCCCGGCGAGAAGCTGCCGGGAACCGTCGTGACGGTCGATACCGCGGTGCCGAAAGGCGGTGGAGCGCCGATGTAGGACAGGATTACATCGTTGACGTCGAAATTGTTGGGACCTGCCGACACACCCGTCGTAAACGTCCCGACCGACGCAGGTCCGAACAATGGCACTTCCGGGGTGAAGCCGAGCGAATTCCCATCGACAAATGCTTGATAGACATCGCCGCGGAACTGTCCCTTCGGCTCAACCTTCATGATCAAGGTGCCGGTGAACGGAGCCGTGAAGCCGACCGGCCCGCCGATGCCGCCGACCGCACCGAGAGGACCAAGACCGGTGCTGCCGGTCGGAGCGGGGTTGGCCGTC
Source organism: uncultured Alphaproteobacteria bacterium (assembly GCA_963712825.1). Lineage (GTDB taxonomy): Bacteria > Pseudomonadota > Alphaproteobacteria > ATCC43930 > CGMCC-115725 > AP-15. The sequence continues at coordinate 34,265 of CAVQJP010000011.1, read as the reverse complement.
GAGGCGGATCTGGCGTAGGTGCCGATAGGTGTGGGGGCCGCGCCGGCACCGCCGGAGACAAGGCTCATCAACGCCGCGCCCGGCAAAAGATACTTGTTCATCCCGTCCTCGGGTAAGGTTAACAGCCTGTTTCTCTATCAGCCAACCGATCAGCCGGTCAATCTCTAAGCACCTGAAACTCCGTCAAAATTTCGTCAATACAGTTGTAAATTTTGCCGACAGCTGCGTCAAAGCGGGCAATCAGAGCCGCGGCAAGCCGGCTGCTTCCGCCCGGCTACGGCACCTGGAGCAACCTCGGCGAATACGAAAATCCTTAGCCGATAAGTCTAGGGATGATGAATGTTGTGTTGATAACCTCACCAAAATTCGGCGTACCCTTTAACGAACCACATTGGCACAGGCACCGAACTACGACCTTGAGAATTAAGAAAAATGGCTACCGATTTGGATATCTATTTACCTACTGACCTCCCAGGACTTACGCTCCAAGGGCCTCTTTCGAATCACGCTGCATCTCCTCACCTGAGAAGCCGGCGAGAGTGCAAGATCGACCCCGGAATCGGGTTGAACGGTTAGGGTTCGGCTGTTGAGGGTTGAGGATGACATTGCGCGTGGCGGTCGGCGGTTTTGGGGCGATCGGCAGGGTGGTCGCGCGGCGTCTGGACCAGGGGATCGAGGGGCTGGCGCTGGCGGCGGTGGCGGCGCGCGATGCGGAGCGGGCGGCGGCGGCGATGGCTGAGTTCGTGCAGCCGGCGCCGGTGGTGCCGATGGCGCGGCTATGGGAGGAGGCCGACATCGTCGTCGAATGCGCCCCCGCCGCATTGTTGCGCGACATCGCCGAGCCGGCGCTCGCCCACGGCCGCATTGTGATGGTGTTGAGCTCGGGCGCGCTGCTCGACAATTTCGACCTCGTCGACCTGGCGCGGCAGCATGGCGGCCGGATTCTGGTGCCGACCGGGGCATTGCTCGGTCTCGACGCGGTGACAGCCGCGGCCGAGGGTGAGATCGCGCGGGTGCACATGATCACCCGAAAGCCGCCGGCGGGGCTCGCCGGCGCGCCCTATCTCGAACGCCACGGCATCGCGGTCGACGGGCTCGACGCGCCAAAGCGCGTCTTCGCCGGCACGGCGCGCGAGGCGGCGCGCGGCTTTCCGGCGAACGTCAATGTCGCGGCGGCGCTGGCATTGGCCGGGATCGGGCCGGAGTGCACGACGATCGAAATGTGGGCCGATCCCGGCGTCGACCGCAACATCCACAAAATCGAGGTCGAGGCGGACGCCGCCCGTTTCTCGATGCAGATCGAAAACGTGCCTTCCGCCGAAAACCCAAAGACCGGGCGTCTGACGCCGCTCTCGGTTGTCGCCGCGCTCAAAAAGCTGGTCAGCCCGCTTGCAATCGGGACATGAGCGTGACAGTCGGTCGCGCCCGGAGCGGGCTGAGCGAGGCGAAAATGAACGACGGTTCCAGCGGATGGACGCGCGGCGAGCGCGAGGTTCTGGTCGTCGTCGACGTGCAGAACGATTTCTGCCCTGGCGGCGCGCTCGCGGTGCCCGACGGCGACGCGGTTGTTCCGGCGGTCAACCGGCTCGCCGGCGCGTTTGCCCATGTGGTGCTGACCCAGGACTGGCACCCGCCGGGTCATTCGTCCTTTGCCGGCGCTCATCCGGGCCGGCAGCCGTTCGAGACGATCGAGGCCGCTTACGGCCCGCAGACCCTGTGGCCCGATCATTGCGTGCAGGGGACAGCGGGAGCGGCGTTCCACCCGGCGCTCGAAGTTCCGCACGCCGAGCTGATCCTGCGCAAGGGCTACCGCCGGGCGATCGATTCCTATTCGGCGTTTCGCGAGAACGACCGCCGCACCCCGACCGGGCTCACCGCCTATCTGCGCGAGCGCGGCTTTGACCGCGTAACCTTGTGTGGGCTTGCGACCGATTATTGCGTGCTGTTTTCGGCGCTCGACGCGCGCGAGGCCGGGTTTGCGGTCGAGGTTGCCGCGCCGGCCTGCCGCGGCATCGATCTCGACGGCTCGCTTGCCCGCGCGATGCGTGCGATGACTGAGGCGGGAGTGACGATCCGCGACTAGAAGCGGCGCGGCAGGGCGCGTCGCTCGACCTGAAAGGTCGGCTGCCGCCGCGGCGGCATCGGCGGCGCAAAAGCCGCCTGCCCGTCCCGGTCGTCCTCGGTATTGTGGGGTGCCGGCCGCGGCGGCGCGCGGCGGGCGGCGGGCCGGGCGGAAGCGGGCTTTTTCGACTTGGTTGGCCGCTCGCTGATCCGCACGTCGAGATTGTGGCCGCCGATGGCGGTGCCGTTCATCGCCTCGACCGCGAGCTTTGCCGCCCGCTCGGTGGCGATGTCGACAAAGCCATAGCGCAGCCGCTTCCCGTTTTCAGGGTCACGGGCAATAAAGGCGCTGAGAACAATGCCAAATGGGTCGAACGCCTCGGCCAATTCGTCTTCGGTCAAGTCCGGCGGCAGGTTGGCGACAAAGACGTTGCCCCTGAAGTATTGCAATCTCATCGGCTGTGCCCCTCTCGGCCCGACATCCCGCTCCCGCAAAAGCCGGCCGCAACATGGATGGCGCCGAGCCGGCTGGGGATTGTTGACTTTGCAGTGCTGCGTTGCACAAGAAAGCGGTAGACACCTGGAACCTTCGCCCGGCCGCGAGCGGCTTGCCCGGCGCCGCGCCCCCGCGCAAGATCGCGGGTAACTTTGGGGGAGAGGCCGCCGTGCCGACAATTCCGCGCAAGCGCAGCACATTTTCGGCGATCGTCGACCGGCCGCCGCTCAAATTGCCGGACCGCGCGCGGATCGTCGTGTGGACCATCGTCAACCTCGAATTCTGGTCGATCTCGCGGCCGATGGCGCGCCAGGTCTTGCCGGCGCCGACCGGACAGGTGCTGCTGCCCGATGTGCCGAACTGGGCCTGGCACGAATACGGTATGCGGGTCGGGGTGTGGCGCTTTTTCGACCTGTTCCGCCGTCTCGGCATCCGCCCGACCTTGTCGATCAATGCCCGGGTCTGCGACGAATACCAGCGGGTCGCGGCGGCGGCGCGCGATGCCGGCTGGGAATTCATGGGCCATGCCTGGGAGCAGATGCCGATCCACCAGGTCGCGGACCAGGCGGCGATGATCGCCAAGTCGCTCGACACGCTCGAGCGTTTCGCCGGCGCCCGGCCCCTGGGCTGGCTCGGCCCCGGTCTTACCGAGACCTACGACACCCCCGACCTGTTGGCGGCCGCCGGCATCCGCTATGTCGGCGACTGGGTCTATGACGACGAGCCGACCGAGATCCGCACCAAGCACGGCCCGCTCGTCACCCTGCCCTATTCGGTCGAGCTCAACGACATCCCGATGATGCTCGTCCAGCACCACGAATCGGCTTATTTCACGAGGCGCTGCATCGACAGCTTCGATCGCCTTTACCGGGAAGGGGCGGAGCGGGCCAAGATCATGGCGATCGCGATCCACCCCTATATCAGCGGCCAGCCGCACCGCATCAAATACCTCGAAGCGGTCTACGACCACATCAACCGCTACGCCGGCGTCTTGCACTGGAACGGCGTCGAGATCCTCGACTGGTATCTGGCCGCAAGGACGGCCGGCTGATAAGCGGCGTGCCCCGGCAGTGTGGGTAGGCATTGACTACGACATCAAACGGTGACATATTTATGCCTCGTCACAGCGGGATGGAGAGATGCGCACGACACTCGCACTCGACGACGATCTTCTGGCGAAGGCCGAGGACCTTACCGGGCTGCACGAGAAATCCGCTTTGGTTCGGGAAGCATTACGAGCCTTGATCGAACGCGAAACCGCCCGCCGGCTGGCGCGCCTCGGCGGCAGCGAGCCCGATCTCGCTTCGATCCCGCGGCGACGAACGAGACGCGGGTGATTCTGGTCGATACCTCGGTCTGGGTCCAGCATCTGCGAGACGGCGATGAGAGACTGATCACATTGCTCGACCTGGGTGAGGTTCTCGGGCACCCATTCGTGGTCGGTGAGCTTGCACTCGGCAACTTGCAACGGCGGGAAGCTGTCCTGAGCGATTTGCGCGATTTGCCTCAGGTGGCCATCGCCTCGAACCAAGAAGTGCAGCGCTTTATTGATGGGCAGGCGCTGTTTCGGCGCGGCATCGGCTATGTCGACGCCCACCTGCTGGCGGCGGCGCGGCTGACCCCCGGCGCCAAATTGTGGACGCATGATCGGCGTTTGCACGCGGTCGCGGCCCAGCTGGATTTGGCGGCAACACGGTCCCACTGATCGGCCTCGGCGAACTCCTGCCCAGCCGTTCTCAGCGACCGGGTCCCGCGCTGGTTCAACACAATGTCTGCGGCTAATGTGCCATTGTCCGCAGCCGGCGGGCCTGTTCGAGGTGCTGCATTGACCAAAGAAAGACCGGCATCCAACGAAAAACCGGGCCCGCTTGCCGGGGTCAAGGTGATCGACCTGACGACGGTGGTGCTGGGACCGCTCGCGACGCAGATCTTGGGCGATCTCGGCGCCGAGGTGGTCAAGGTCGAGGCGCCCGAGGGCGACATCATGCGCTATGCCGGCCCGTCCCGGCACCGCGACATGGGCCACGTGTTCCTGAATCTCAACCGCAACAAACGCTCGCTGTGCCTCGATCTCAAGCGTCCCGAGGGAGCCGAGGCGCTGCTGGCGCTGGTGCGGCGAGGCGACGTCTTTATGCACAACATGCGTCCGCAGGCGATGGCGCGGCTCGGCTTTGGCTATGACCGGCTGCGCCAGGTCAACCCGCGCCTCGTCTACTGCTCGGCGCACGGCTACGGCCAGGACGGGCCGCTCGCCGACCGCCCGGCCTTTGACGACATCATCCAGGGAGCGAGCGGGTTTGTCGCATTGGAGCAGGCGACCGGCGGCGAAGCGCGGTTTGTCCCGACCCTGGTCGGCGACAAGACCGTCGGGCTGACCATGGTCTACGCGGTGATGGCGGCGCTGCTCCAGTGCTGGCGCACCGGCGAGGGCCAGGAGGTCGAGGTCCCGATGCTCGAAACCATGACGGCTTTTGTGATGGCCGAGCATATGGGCGGGATGACCTTCGACCCGCCATTGGGGCCGCCCGGCTATTCGCGGATGCTGGCTCCCGACCGCCGGCCGCACCCGACCGCCGACGGGCATATCTGCATCCTGCCCTACAGCGACCGCCACTGGCGCGACTTCTTCCGCGCCGCCGGCCGTCCCGAGCTTGCCCGCGACCCGCGCCTCGCCGACGCGCAAACCCGCAGCCGCCATGTCGCCGAGCTTTATGCGCTGATCGCCGAATGCGTGCGCGGCAACACGACGGCCCATTGGCTCGCGGCGCTCAAATCGGCCGACATCCCGTGCGGGCCGGTCAACCAGCTCGCCGCATTGCCCGATGACGAGCACCTCGCCACGGTCGATTTCTTTCCGGTGTCGGAGCATCCGAGCGAAGGCAGCATCCGCACCGTGCGCCCGCCGGTGCGCTTTGGCGCGGCCGATTGCGCGCTGCGCCGCCCGGCGCCGCGTTTGGGCGAGCACTCGCGCGAAATCCTGCGCGAAGCGGGGCTCGGCGAGACCGCGATCGAGGGATCTGATCGCCCGCAAGGTTGCGGTTGAGCCTGCCCCTCAGCCCGACCCTCTCCCCGCAACGCGGGGCGAGGGAGAAGCGCGGAACGAGGCTTAGGGATATCCAAAGGTAAATAGATGCGACTGAGCGAGGAGGAACGGGCGATGCTCGCGGGGGAGCTCGGCGAGGTGAGGCGCTGGGCGATCGAGCACCAGGTCGCGGTCGGCGAATTCTTCGACGCCGCCGATTTCGTGCCGGTGAGCCAGGCCCACGTCATGGCCGACACCGAATCCCTGGGCGAAGCCGGGGTGCGGTTTTTGGAGGGGCTCGCAGCGGCGCCGGAGGCCGAGCGGCGGGTGCGGGTCCCGACGATCACCGACCCGCGCGGCATCGATTTCGCGGTCTATCGCCGGCTCGGGCAGAGCGACTGGATGGCCGCGCTCGAGAGGCGGGCGATCGACGCGTTGCGCGCGTTCGGGGTGCTGATGACCGATACCTGCATCAATTACCAGACGATCATGGCGCCGGTCCGGGGCGACCATCTCGCCTATGGCGACACCGGGGTCGTGATCTATTCGAACAGCGTCTTCGGCGCCCGCAGCAATTTCGAGGGCGGCCCCTCGGCTTTGGCGGCGGGCTTGACCGGGCGCACCCCGTGCTATGGTTTCCATCTTGACGAGTGCCGGCGCGGGACCCGCCGCTTCCGGCTGACCGAGACACCGCGGGACCTCGCCGAATGGGGCGCCATCGGCGGCATCGTCGGCGAAGCCTGCGGCTCCTATTGGGAGGTCCCGGTCATCGAGGGCATAGAGGCCGTTCCCGGCTCGGACGCGCTGAAGCATTTGGGCACCGCGATGGCGAGCTTTGGCTCGGTCGCCCTGTTTCACATGCCGGGGATCACCGCCGAGGACCCGGTTTTTGCCGGCCCGACGGCCGCGCCGGTCGCGATCGGCCGCACCGAAATCGACGTTTTTCTTTCCCGCTACACAGCACCCGGCGACAAGCTCGACGTCGTGGTGTTTGGCGCGCCGCAACTGTCATTGTTTGAGATCGAGGCGGTCGCCTCGGCGCTCGACGGGCGCCGCATTCATGCGGACACGACGGTGCTGGTCACGACCTCGCCCGAGATCAAGCATGCCGCCGACCGCATGGGTCTGACCCGACGGATCGAGACAGCGGGCGGCGTCGTCGCGCAGGGCATCTGCTTTTACCAGAGCTATGCCCGCGAGATGGCCGCGGCCAATGGCTGGACCCGGCTGATGACCAATTCGGCAAAGCTCGTCAACATCATCGGCGGCTATGGCTATCGCCCGAGCCTCGCCAGCCTCGAGCGCTGCATCGACTCGGCGGTCGCCGGACGGGTGCGGTAATGCCGATCCTGCGGCGCTGCCATACGCTACGGGTCACCGAAACCTTGCGCGCCGGATATAAGCGCCACATCATAAGCCCCACGAGCCGCCGAGAGCCGTGATCGTGTTAACAATCGAGATCGAACGCGAAGAAGACGGCCGCTGGATCGGCGAAGTCCCGCAGCTGCCGGGGGTCGTAGCCTATGGCGTAACCGAAGACGAAGCTCGCAACAAGGCAGCGGCGCTTGCGCTTCGCGTGATTGCCGATCGAATCGAACGTGGTGAGCCAGCCCCAATCGAAGCACGCGATCTGTTTGCGATTGCGTGAGCACCTGGCCTTCCGCAAAAGCCGGCCGGGTATTGCGGGCGCTTTATCGCATTGGGTGGAGCCTCAAACGCCAAACAGGCTCGCACCGAACGCTGTCGCGTCAAGAGTGGCCTGACTACGTGTTCGCCTTTCGAAACGATGAAGAGCTAGGGCCGCGCATGCTCGCCCGTATCGCTCGGCACACTGGACTTCGGCCCGAGGATCTTTAGCGAGTGCCGATCCTGCTGCATTGTCACAAAGGCGTTGGGCCGGCGGTTGTCGGCACGGCGCTCGTCGCCGCCGACAATTTTTCGGCGCGCTACGATCTCGACCGCATAAACGGAGTTTTCTCGCGGCCGAGCCATAAGCTCGCCGGCGAAAGCTATGTCGACCGCATCCTGGTGCTCGACAACGCCAAGGGCGGGGTCGCCACCGCCTGGATGCTGCACGAGATGACGGCGCGCACGATCGTGCCGCGGGCGTTGATCTTCAACCGCGTCAACCCGATCCTGGCGCAGGGTGCCGCGTTTGCCGGTCTGGCGCTGGTCGACCGTTTCGCCGAGGGCGATGTGACCAGGTTGTTCCGCACCGGCGATGAATTGCGCGTCGACCCCGCCGCCGGCCTCGTCGAAGTCTTGAATCGCGAGGCGTGAAGGCGGCTTACCCGCTTGAAATGACGCTGACGGTGTCTCCTTGACTTCGCCGCTGCAATCGAGGGTATCGCACCGCGGGTATGGACGGAGCCCTCGAGCCCTCGCCCGCCGAAAGCGAATGAAACGGGCAAGCCGTCCCGGTTTGCAAAGCTCGTAATCGCGTTAACTGCTTTCGCGCGGCGAAGACAATTGGCGGATCTGCGTATCACTTGACGTCAGAAGCGCCTGGCCTCGCGACTGAAATGCGTAGATTTGACTGTATAATGGGCACAATCAAGAATACCAGGCTGATTTTCTAGGATATTGGTTAAATACAGAGCAGCATCGCCGGCAGCGGGGCGGCTCGATTTTTGTCATTTTACTTATGGCATGCTTCTTGCTCCGCCAGGTGCTTCCGTTCTCTGCTCGCATGACGACGCGGCCAGCACGGGCGAGCCAGCAAGGAGCACGCAATGCACTCGGTCAGCGAAATCGAGGAAAAGATACGCCGCCGCTACCATCAGCCGAAAGGCGTCGAGCAGTTCGGCATCGAGCCGGTGCCGAACGAGCTGAAAACGGTGCGCTGGTTCGACATATTTTCAATCATCTTCGGTTTTGCGCTCAATCCGGGATCGATCCTGGTCGGCGGCCTGGCGGTGGTTTCGGGGTTGTCGTTTGTCGGCGCCGTTGGCGCGATCACCTGCGGCGTTCTGCTGGCGACGGTCGCCTACACGATCATGGCGACGGTCGGCGTCGATTTCGGTCTGCCGGGCCAGGTTTCGACCCGCATGGTGTACGGGTTGCGCGGCGCCAAATGGGTCCCGTCGTTTTTGCGCACGATCGCGTCGACCTATTGGTTTGCCTATCAGACGGTCGCCGGGTCATTGGCGGTCGTCGCGATCCTCGACCGCTGGACCGGAACCCACCATTCGCTGATTACGATCAGCGTCATTTTCGCCGTGCTGCAGGCCGTCGTCGCGATCATCGGCTATGATTCGCTGAAGCACCTGTCGCGTACCGCACTGCCATTCAAGATCGTAATCTTGTGCCTCATACTGGTGTTGCTGGCGACGCATGACGACCCGCATTTCGCGCCGTCGCAGGTCCTCCATTACGCCGGCAAGCCGCAAGCCGGGTGGCTGCTATTCGTGACCTGGCTCAATGTCGTCGCCGCCGGCTCCTTGACGATGGTCACCGATTCCGCCGATTTCTGCCGCTATACCCGCGCGCGCGCCGACATGTGGCTCGGGACCTTGCTCGGCAAGGTCGGCGGCGGCTGTTTTGCGGCATTGCTCGGCGCCTATGCGGCCGCGGCGACCATGGGCACCAACCCAAACGCCTTTGCCGTGGTTTCCAGCCTCGGCGTCGGCCATTTCACGCTCTTGCTGTTTCTGATCGTGATCGCGCTCGACAATTGGACGATCAACGTCCTCAACCTCTATACCGGCGGTCTGTCATTGTCGAACATGTTCGAGCGGCTGGGGCGCTTCTGGACCACCGTGATCATCAGCGCGCTCGGCATTGCGTTGTCGGCGACCCCCAGCGTGGTGACCGGCTACACGACCTATGTCGGGATGCTCGGCAACGTGTTCGCGCCGATCGGCGGAGTGCTGATTGCCGACTACGTCCTGGTCAAGCGGATGAAGATCGACCTCGTCGCCCTGTTCGAGCCGAATGGTCCCTATTGGTATTGGAAGGGGGTCAACCCGGTCGCCGTGGTTTGGACGATCCTCGGCTTTCTTGCCTACATGTTCGTGATCCCGGCCGAATGGATCAAGGTTCTAGTGACCGTGGTCGCGACCGGCGCCGGCTACTGGGCGACGATGCAGCTGTTGTCGCCATTCATGGCGCAGCTTGGCCGCGCCGCCCGCCCCGGCGACCAGCGCGAAGCGATCGAGGACCTCGACTGGCAATTGGCGCTGCGCTGAGAAGCGGCGCGTTCCGGCCGGGCGCGCGAGCACGGCCGGCGGGTGAGAGCCCGTTCCCGCGAAAAGTCGCCGCAGCACCAGGTCAAGCTGCGAACGCAAGCGCAACACAACGGGCGCCGTTAGGCGGGCGGCGAGGCGGAGCGGGCGCAGCGTAACCCCTCCCCCGCTCCCTTTGGGGCGGGCCGCAGTCGATTTTCTAATTAAGAAGCGGCGGGTGGGTGGTACACTTTTTCACGGAAACAAGGGTGTGCGTCGCAACCACGCAGAAAGGGACGGAAATGGCGTATGATCTGCTGATCAAGAACGGCCGCATCGTCGACGGCTCAGGCATGCCGGCGTTTCGCGGCGATGTCGGGGTCAAGGACGGCAAGATCGTCGAAATCGGCAAATTGAGCGGCCCGGCCGCCAAGACGGTCGACGCGCAGGGCTACGTCGTGGCGCCGGGTTTTGTCGACAACCACTGCCATTATGACGCGCAGGTCACCTGGGACCCGCTGTGCTCGTTCTCGCCCGACCACGGCTGCACCACCGTCGTCTTCGGCAATTGCTCATTGGCCTTGGCCCCGGTTCGCCCGGGCACGGCAAAGCGGGTCGCCGAATTCCTGTCTTATGTTGAAGCGATCCCGATGGAGGTGCTGAACACCGTCGAGGTCGACTGGGAGACGATCCCGCAATATATGGACCGGCTCGACCAGAATTTGGGCGTCAACGTCGGCAACCTGATTGGCCATTCGACGGTGCGCTATTACGTGATGGGTGACGAGGCCCAGGGCCGCACCGCCTCGGACGACGAGATCAAAAAGATGCAGGATGTCGTGCGCGACGGCATCAAGGGCGGCGCTCTCGGCCTGTCGGTGTCGCGCAACAAAGGCCATTACGATCCGCAGGGCGTCCACATCCCGGCCTTGTGGGCCGACGAAAAGGAGATCTTCGCGCTCGGCGACGTGCTGCGCGAGATGGGCACCGGCATCATCCAGTCGGGCGGCGGCCGTGCGGCTGAGCTCAATGACGGGCTGATGGCGCGCCTGTCGGAGGCGACCGGCCGCACCGTCATCTACAACAATCTCGGCCAGACCGTGCGCGAGCCTGACGCCTGGAAAAAGCACATGGCGCGGGTCGAGGAGACCTCAAAGGCCGGCATCAGGGCCTATCCGCTGTGCAGCCCGAACCGGACGACGCAAAGCTTTACGATGCGCAACTGCCAGGTGTTCCGCGGCTCGCCGACATGGCACCCGATCCTGCTGTCGTCGGACGAGGAAAAGCTCAAGGCCTATGCCGATCCGGCGATCCGCCAGAAATTGCACGAGGAGGTCGTCGAGCATACGGTGAACGTGCCGGCGGCCGGCTATTCGCGCGAATGGTACAACTACATGTGGGTTGAGACCCCGGTCCTCGAAAAGAACAAGGGGCTGCAGGGCAAGACCATCGGCCAGATCGCCAAAGAGCAGAACAAGCGCGTCATTGACGCGTTCCTCGATCTCGTCGTCGAAGAAAACCTCGACACCGGCCTGATGCAGTCGGAAAACAATGTCGACGACGAGGCGATGGCCAAGATCCTGACCTATCCCAACGCAATCGTCGGGTTGTCGGATGGCGGCGCCCATGTCCAGTTCCACGGCGGCTACGGCTATTCGACGCGGCTGTTGTCGGAATGGGTGCGCGAGAAGCACGTCATGAGCCTCGAGCAGGCGGTGCGGCGGCTGACCTTCGATTCGGCCTCGGCATTGGGGCTCTATGACCGCGGTCTCCTGCGCCCCGGCATGATGGCCGACATCGTGATCTTTGATCCCGACACGGTGCGGCCGTTGCCGGAAAGCGTCGTCCACGACTTCCCGGCGGGCGGCTGGCGCATGAAGGAGCCGGCCCAGGGCATCATGGCGACGATCGTCAACGGCCAGGTGCTGATGGAGGACGGCAAGCACACCGGCGCGTTGCCCGGCCGCGTCCTGCGCAACACCTACTACAAGGCCAACCACGCCTAACCGCACGGCACAATGTCCACCGGGGACCGCCCGCAATTCCGGCAGGAGCGGGTGGTCCTCCTATTCAGGTCGAGCGGCGCGGCCCGGCCCGGGATCCTCTGCACCTCGCGGCCTCTCCTGTCCTTCGCGTCCTTTGCGGGAAGCCACATGTGAATGCCGGCGATGACGCCTGAAGCCTATCTTGGCCGCGTCCGCGCGTTGTTGCCGGCGTTGCGCGAGCGCGCGGCGCAGGCCGAGCAATTGCGCCGATTGCCCGACGAGACCTTTGCCGATTTCCAACGGGCTGGGCTGCTGCGCGCGTTGCAGCCCAAGCGCTATGGCGGCTACGAGCTCGACCCCGGCGTCTTTTACCAGGCGGTGAGCGAAGTCGGCGCGGTCTGCGGGTCGTCGGGCTGGGTGCTTGGCGTGCTCGGCGTCCACAACTGGCATGTCGCGATCCTGCCGCCGCAGGCGCAGGAGGATGTGTGGGGCGAGGACGACAGCGTCCAGCTGTCGACCTCGCTGGCGCCGACCGGAACCGTCGAACCCGCCCCCGGCGGCTTTCGCATCAAAGGCCGCTGGTCGTTTTCGAGCGGCTGCGACCATTGCGGATGGGCCGTGCTCGGCGGCGCAGCACCCCCGGCGGCACCCGGCGCGCCGCTCGACCCGCGCGTCTTTCTGGTGCCGCGCCGCGATTACCGGATCGACGACAACTGGCACGTGATGGGGCTGTGCGGCACCGGCAGCAAGGACATCGTCGTCGACGGCGCGTTTGTGCCCGAATACCGGACCCACTCCTATCGCGACGCCTTTGCCCTGAATCATCCCGGCACAGAGGTCAACGACGCGCCGCTCTATCGGCTGCCGTTCGGGCTGATCTTCAGCTACGGGATCGTGTCGCCGGCGGTCGGCGCCGCACAAGGGGCGCTCGGGGCATTCCGCGAGCAGGCGTCGAGGCGGGTCAATGTCCGCGACGGCTCGCGCGCAGTCGAAGACCCCTTCATGCAACACCGCCTGGCCGAGGCGGCGGCCGAAATCGATGCGGCGCGCGACCGCATGCTCGCCAATTTCGCCGGGATGATGCGGCTCGCCCGCGCCGGCGAGGAAATCCCGCTCGCCGACCGCGCCCGCTGCCGCTGGGATTCGGGCAAGGCGATCGAGCGCAGCGTCAACGCCGTCGACCGCCTGTTCGAGGCAGCGGGCGGCCACGCCCTCTTTCTCGACAACCCGATCCAGCGCGCCTGGCGCGACGTGCATGCGATGCGTGCGCATGCCGGCAACAACCCCGAACGCGCCTCCTTTATCTTCGCCCGCTCCGAATTCGGCCTTCCCCCGCAAGACATCCGCTTTTAGGAGAAGGTTTCGATCGAATCGAATCGCTTGGTCTTGGATCGGTTGTTGCGTGCCCACGGTTCTGGCTGAGCGCCGGCCCGAGGACTGGCTCTGCGACGCTGTCTCGGGCCGCTGAGCGGCATCAGGTCGGCGTTGCCTGGTCGCGGCGCTCCTCGCGATAAAGGCGCTCCGATCCGGTCGGAATCGGCTCCTGATTGCTCGCGGCAAAAGGCGCGGCCGGCTTTATCGCTGACGAAAAAGACGCCCTTCAAATGTCCGCAACGGCCGGCTGAACGCTGTTCGCAGCGGCCATCGGCTGCGTTGGTTGCGCCAAAAGCGAGCACCGCCGCCCACGCTTGATGCGAATTGCGCGATTGAGCGCGAATTTGCTTGCGGCGACGTTGAGAGGACGCAAAAAGATCACGGCAGTCGCGGCCGGCGGGGGATTGCCGACCGGCGTGACGACAAATTGCCTGGCGCGGGGTTGACTGGCACGGAGCGAGCACGTTGAAGCTTACAAAACCGGCGAAGCTCACCAAACTGGCTGCGATTTTTCCGGGGCTGATCTTTGCCGCATGCTCCGCCCCGCCGCCCCTGCCTCCGCCCCAAATCATCGCATTGCCGAGCCGCGTTGACCCCGGGCAGGGAATTGACCTGGCGACAGATGCGAGCGATGTGCTAAACGAGCTGCAGGCGAGCCGGCTCGAATTCGTCGCCCGCTACTACCGCACGCCCGAATTGCGGTGGCCGCCGCTTTCGGCAAGCGAGGCTCAGCGGCTGTCGGCGCTGGGTCTGAAGATTGTGGCGGTTTGGGAAGCGCACTCGCGCGACCCGGCGCACTTTTCTTACTTCTACGGCTATAACGACGCGATGATGGCGTATCTGCAGGCGAGAGCCGTCGGTCAGCCTGCCGGAAGCGCGATTTACTTCGCTGTCGACTTTAACGCGCCGCGCGGAACGCTTGCAGCGATTGACGACTACTTCCGCGGCGTCGCAGCGGGTTTTGCGGCGGCGAGCGGCGGACACCCGGATTACATGATCGGCGTGTACGGCTCGGGCGCTGTGTGCGACGACGTGAAACGAACCGGGCTGGCGCGGTACAGCTGGCTGTCGAACTCGTTCGCCTGGATTGATTCGACCGGCTATGAGGACTGGAATATCAGGCAGGGCAGTCGGTCGCCGGACTTGTCGTTCAATCATGATTCCGACGAAGCAAAAGAAGAGTACGGCGCATTTCAGCTTGCGAATTCCGGCGTCGCCGCGTCCGACAACCCCGTCGGACCACGGGCTTTTGCTGCGCCTCAAGGCTCACAAGACGGCCAACCGCTGGTCTCCGCGATAACCTCTGCGCGCTGATCGGCCGAGACAGGCGCCCGAAGATTCCGCTTTTCGTTTCGCCGGGGGCCGTTTGGCGTCGGGAAAGCTTTAGGAACCAAGCGAAGGACGACGCCATGGCATACGACATCCCACCTCCCGGAAAGCTGCCCGAGCCCGGATATTACTACCACTTCAAGCATGACCCGGACGGGACGCTGAACAACTATGCCTATTATATTTACGGCGTCGGCCACCACACCGAAGCTGATTGCCGAGCCGAAGACGCCTTTATGCAGGTATACCGGCCGCTGTACGAGGCGGCGTATGCCTATCGCCACGGCGGGCTATTCGACCTGCGTCCGCTGCACATGTTCTTTGAACCGGCCGCGTGGCACGGACAGCAAGTGCCGCGGTTTACAAAAATCGTCGACCCGGAGGTGATTGCCCAACTCGCGGCGATCAAGGCCCGCATGTATCCGAGCCCCTAACCTGATGCGCATCAAGCCGAGGGCGCTACCCGGCCGACGGGCCGATGACAACGGTCGGCGATCGGCGATATCCTGCGAGCGCGTCACGCCGGGAGGATCGGATGATCAAAGGGCTGCACCACAACGCCTATCGCTGCCGCGATTCGGAGGAGACCCGGGTTTTCTATGAGGATTTCCTCGGGCTGCGGCTGGTCAGCGCGTTCGAAATCAACGAGGGCCGCGCGCTGCATACGTTTTTCGAGATGGACGACGGCTCCTGCCTCGCTTTTTTCGAGGTGCCCGGCGCGCCGTTCGCGTTCAAGCGCCAGGACACGCTCGACCTGCACATCGCCCTCGGCGTCGAGCCCGATGTGTTCGACAACATGCTGCACAAGGGCCGCACGGAGGGGATCGAGGTCCGCGGCCCGGTCGACCACGGCTTTGTCCGCTCGATTTATTTCCGCGACCCAAACGGCTACGTCATCGAATTGACCGCCAGCACCGGCACGCATGGCGAGATCATGGATCCCGCAATCTCGAAGCCGCATGATGCGCTCGCCCGCTGGCAGGCGGCAAAGGCTCCCTGATCTGGGATTTTCGCTGCTTGGCAACCAACGCAGCGTGACCCAGACAGCGCGACACTATGCAGATTGGGGAGGAGGAGCGCGATGGCGGACAAGGTTCGGCTGGGTCTGATCGGCGCCAGCGTCGGCGGCACGTGGTCGTCCCGCTCGCATTTGCCGGCGCTGCGCGCGAGCGCGGATGTCGAGTTGACGGCGGTGTGCACCACCCGCGCCGACAGCGCCGAGGCGGCGCGCCGGGCCTGGGGTGCCCGGTTGGCGTTTGACGACTGGCGGCGGATGGTCGCCTCGCCCGAGATCGACGCGGTCGCGGTCGTCGTGCGCGTCCCGTCGCACTACGCCCCGGCCAAGGCGGCGTTGGAGGCGGGCAAGCACGTCTATTGCGAATGGCCGCTCGGGCGGACGACGGCGGAGGCGGTGGAATTGGCGGCGCTCGCCGCGGCCAACCGTCTCGTCACCGCGGTCGGCCTGCAGGCCCGCGTCAACCCCGCCGTGATGCACCTGCGGGAGCTGCTCGCGGGCGGCTTTGCCGGGGAGGTCATGGCGGTTCATGTCAGCCTGATGCGCGAGGGCGTGTTGACCCGGCCGTCGAACCGCACCTGGCAGCGCGACGCGGCGCTCGGCGCCAATACCTTGACCATCGCCGCCGGCCACACCGTGGATGCGATGCGCTTTGTCGCCGGCGACTTCCGCCGGCTGTCGGCGGTGGTGGCGACCCAGGCAACGCAGTGGCTCGACACCGGCACCAACGCGTTATTGGACGTAACCTCGCCCGACAACGTGCTGCTGAGCGGCCGGTTGGCGAATGGCGCGGTGGCCTCGGCGCATGTCGGCGCCATTCCGTTTGCCGGCAGCGGCTACCGGATGGAGATCTACGGCCGCGACGGCACCTTGGTCGCGGCCGGCGAAGATTCGCCGCAATTGGGTGCGGTTTCGTTGCACGGGGCGCAGCGCGGCAACTCGCTGGCGCCGCTCCCGGTGCCGGAGCGCTTCGGCTTGACGGCGCCCGGCACGCCTGCGGGCGAAGCCTACAATGTGGGCCAAATGTACACGCTGTTTGCGCAGGCGATCCGGAACCCGGAAAGCGCCGGCGGCGCGGCCGGCCACCCGAGCTTCGCGACCGCGGTCGAGCTCCACCGCCTGGTCGATGCCGTCAAGCAGGCCTCCGACGCCGGCCGCGAAGCGGCGATCGGGCAATCGCTTTGACCGAGCGGCAAAGCCATCCTGCCGAGCGGGGCGCTTGCCGCCGCCGCGGTCACCCGCTACAAATTCCTGCGCGCGCCTCGTCCCCTTCGTCTAGAGGCCCAGGACACCGCCCTCTCACGGCGGCAACACCGGTTCGAATCCGGTAGGGGACGCCAGCTTTACACCGGCTGTTGCCGATTACCCCGCATGATCATCCGGCCGGAGCGGCGCCGACGCTTGCCGCAGGTGTTGCTCTAATCCGGGCTTCCTTACTCCCGCCGGTAGGGATGCTTGGCGCGCAATGCGACCGGGTGGATCGAGCGGGCCAATGCGCGGTTCAGCTCCTCGATGGAATTTCGGTCCATGCGGATGCCGACCCAGCCGTAACCGGGGTGCAGCACGTCGAGGTCAATGCCGGCGCCGTCCGGCTGCACATACCATCGCCCGGCATTGGCGACATCGATCGTAGATCCGGGTGCGGGGTCGGCTACTGGGCGCGGCGGGGTCATTTCGGCGCGCTGCTGCGCCAACATCCGGATCATCTGATCCACCTCGGAGGTGTTCAACGTAACCTTGGTCGCTGGCGCGTTGGGAAATTGCACGGAGAGTTCGGTCTTCTGCTCGTTCAGCGCCATTGTGGCGTCTGGTTTTGTCTCGGCCGACAAGCCCGAATGCTGGATGACGAGCATAGCCAAGGCCAGCGGCACCGCGCCGACCGCGGCGGCATGGGACGGTTTCATTCTACAATCCTCTCGAGGAAGACCATCGCGTCTTCGACATAACGCGGCAAAGCTGATCCGGCAATCCGGCATGGCCCGGGATAAACCTGGCCTTCCCGGCCGCACTCGCGGCCCCGACGCACGACGCTCGGGGATCGCTTTCGCGGCCGCCGCATATCCTCTCGTCGGAAGACGGCTCGAACCCTGAGCCTCAAGCCGACGGAGGTTTTTGTGAAAGGGATGCTGCTCGCCGGCGTGGTCGCCGCTACCGTTGCGGCCGCAACCCCCGGTTTCGCCCAGACGACCGAGACCGCCACGACCCCACCAGCTCAGCCGGCGCCGAGCGGTGCAGCGGAGCAGCCGGGCGGCGCCGGGCAGGGCGGCGCCGGGCAGGGTGTCGATGGGCTGGGAATGCATGACCGTGGCGCTTGGGGAATGGGCGGCGGCCCGATGGCGCGCCGGGGGATGTGGCGCCGCGCGACGATGGGATGGGACCCGCAGGAGCGCTGCATCGACCGGCTCGCCTGGCGCGCCGCCCGCCGCGCGTATGTCGAGGCCAAGCTCGACCTGACCGCCGAGCAGCGCCCGTTGTGGGACAAGGTGCAAAGCATCGCGCAGGGCGAGCAGCAAAAGGAGCGGCAGCTCTGCGGGCAGCTGAAGCCGGGCGAGGAGTCGACCGTGCTCGACCGCATGGACCGCGCCCAGCAATTCCTGTCGGCGCGGCTCGACGCGCTGCAATCGGCCAAGCCCGCGGTCCAGGCGCTCTATCAGTCGTTGACCCCCGACCAGAAAGAAATCTTCGACCACCCGTTCCGCCGCGACTGACCAGAGTGAGACCGCGCCGAGAGGTGCAGCGGCGAGCAAACGTCGCCGGTTGATTTGCGGAGGTGTTGTTCGGCGGTCGGCGAGCTTACAAAGGCGGAGGGAATAGCCCCAGCGCCGCTTACAAGGCTGCCGATGCCGTTTGACAACAATTCCGCGTCCGGTCTGGAAGCGCGGCTGCGGCGCGAGATCCGCGGCGAGGTGCGGTTCGACGCGTTCAGCCGCGGGCGGTACTCGACCGACGCCTCGATCTACCAGATCGAGCCGGTGGGCGTCGTGGTCCCATATGGTCGCGAGGACGCCGCGGCGGCGATCGCGATCGCGCGCGAGGAAGGCGTGCCGGTGTTGCCGCGGGGTGCGGGCACCTCGCAATGCGGCCAGACCGTCGCGCGGGCGCTCGTCATCGATTGTTCGAGGCACATGGACCGGGTGGTCTCGGTCGATGCCGAGGGGCGGCGCGCGCGGGTCGAGCCCGGCGTCGTGCTCGACCGCCTCAACCGTCAGCTGCGGCCGCACAAGCTGTTCTTTCCGGTCGACCCGTCGACCGCAAGCCGCGCCACGATCGGCGGCATGACCGCCAACAACAGCTGCGGCTCGCGCTCGATCCGCTACGGCAACATGGTCCACAACGTGCGCGGCGTCGACGCATTGCTCGCCGACGGAACCAACGCGTGGTTCGGCGAGGTTGCGGGCAATTTGGCGGAGGATAGCGACCGGGCGGCGATGCCCGCGCGCTACCGCGATCTCGTGCAGCGGATGCGCGCCCTGCACCGGCGCGAAGCCGACGAGATCGCGCGCCGCTTTCCGCAGGTGTTGCGCCGGGTCGGCGGCTACAACATCGACGCGATCGACGGCGACGGCTCGCGCGACGGCCACAACATGGCGCGCCTGCTGGTCGGCTCCGAGGGCACCCTCGCCTTTTTCAACGAAATCGAGCTCGAATTGCAGCCGATCCCGGCGCACCGGGTGCTCGGCATCTGCCACTTCCCGAGCTTTTACAGCGCCATGGACTCGACGCGAAAGATCGTCGAGCTGGGCCCGAGCGCAGTCGAGCTGGTCGATCGCACGATGATCGACCTGTCGCGCAACATCCCGATGTTCCGCGCCGTCGTCGACCGCTTTGTCCAGGGCGAGCCCGCGGCGTTGCTGCTGACCGAGTTCGCCGGCGACGACGCCGACGAGAACCTACGGCGGCTGAGGGCATTGCACGAGCTGATGGGCGATCTCGGCTTTCCGGGTGCTGTCGTCGACGCGATCGACCCGGCGTTTCAGGCGGCGGTCTTGGAGGTGCGGGCGCAGGGCCTCAACATCATGATGTCGATGAAAGGCGACGGCAAACCGGTCTCGTTTCTCGAAGACTGCGCGGTGCGGCTTGAAGACCTCGCTGAGTACACCGACCGGCTGACCCATATTTTTGAAAAGCACGGCACCTACGGCACCTGGTACGCGCACGCCTCGGTCGGCTGCCTGCATGTGCGGCCGGTGCTGAACATGAAGCAGGACCTCGAAGTCAAAAAGATGCGGGCGATCGCCGAGGAAGCCTTTGCGATGGTGCGCGAATACAAGGGCTCGCATTCGGGCGAGCACGGCGACGGGCTGGTGCGCTCGGAGTTTCACGAGGCGATGTTCGGCGGCCGCCTGGTGCGCGCGTTTGAGGAGGTCAAGGACGCCTTCGACCCGCAGGGCCTGTTCAACCCCGGCAAGATCGTGCGCCCGCCCAAAATGGACGACCGCAGCCTGTTCCGCTACAAGCCCGACTACCGGCCGGCGCCGGTCGCGACCGCACTCGACTGGTCGGAATGGGGCGGGCTCGCCGGTGCGGTCGAGATGTGCAACAACAACGGCGCCTGCCGCGCGCGCGATCCGGGTGTGATGTGCCCGTCGTTCCGCGCCACCGGCGACGAGCAGCATTTGACCCGCGGCCGCGCCAACACGCTGCGGCTCGCGCTGTCGGGCCAGCTCGGCCCCCAGGCATTGGTTTCGGCCGAGATGCGCCAGACCATGGACCTCTGCATCTCGTGCAAGGGCTGCAAGCGCGAATGCCCGACCGGCGTCGACATGGCGCGGATGAAGATCGAGTTTCTGCACCATTACCGCCGCCGCCACGGCCTCAGCGCGCGCGACCGGCTGGTCGCCTATCTGCCGCGCTACGCCCCCTACGCCACCCGCCTCGCGCCATTGCTCAATCTGCGCAACCGAATGCCCCTTCTGGCGCGGCTCGGCGAGCGCTGGTTCGGGCTCATCGCCGCCCGCAGGCTGCCCCATTGGTCGCGCCGCCCCTACTCTGGACAAGCCCCTCTCCGCCCTCCAGGGGGGAGAGGGAGGGACCCGCTGCGCAGCGATGGGAGGGTGAGGTGGGCTCCGGCAAACGTTGTGGAATCCCCCACCTCACCCCAGCCCTCTCCCCCCCAAGGGCGGAGAGGGAGCATGACGGCGGCGAGAAGATCGCCGACCGGCGCGAAATTGTCTTGTTGGTCGACACCTTCAATCGCTGGTTCGAGCCCGAAAACGCCCGCGCCGCCGAGCGGGTGCTGGCCCGTGCAGGCTATCGCGTCCTCACCCCGGACCCGGCGCATGGCCGGCCATTGTGCTGCGGTCGCACGTTTCTGTCGGCCGGTCTCGTCGACGAGGCGCGCGCGGAGATGGAGCGCACGGTCGCCGCACTCGCGCCTTATGTGCAAGGCGGCACGCCGATCGTCGGACTCGAGCCGTCCTGCCTGTTGACCCTGCGCGACGAATTCCCGGCGGTCCTCCCCGGCGCCGACACCAAGGCGCTCGCCGCGCACGCGCAACTGTTCGAGGAGTTCGTCGCCGCGGAGCGCGCCGCCGGCCGGTTCGAGCTCGCGTTAAAGCCGATGCCGGGCCGGACCGCGCTGCTGCACGGACACTGCCATCAGAAAGCTTTTGCGACGGTCAACGCCGCGGCCGAGGCGTTGCGGCTGATCCCCGACCTCGCGGTCGAGACCTTCGAATCGACCTGCTGCGGCATGGCCGGCGCCTTCGGCTACGAGGCCGAGCATTACGGGATGTCGCTAAAGATCGGCGAGCTCGGGGTGTTGCCGAAGATGCGCTCGGCCGCGCCGGACACCATACTCGCCGCCTGCGGTACGAGCTGCCGCCACCAAATCGCCGACGCCGCCGGCCGCGAGGCCCGTCACATCGTGCGCCTCCTCGACGACGCGTCTTCGTGAGACGGCCGGCCGGCGCGGTTGAAAATCAAAACTGCCCACCCTAAAATTCATGGTTTGTTCTAACGGGTGGGACGAGCATGTTCAAGTTGGCCGAGAAATTGGGATCGGACAGCGGCATCTACTGCGGTCCTGAGGGGCTTTATCTCGGGCCGAGCGCCTTGATCGAGCGTCATGGCGCTGCCTATCGTGTCCGCCCGCGCGACGAGATTGCGGCCCTCCTGACGGCTGTCTACGATCCTTCTCCCGATCTCGAAATACTTTTTCCCAAGCTCGCGGGTATCGCCGGCGACTTGCAGCGTGGTGACATCGGGCAAGCGATGATTTCGGCCGTTTTGCTCGGGTTCAACGAAATCTTCGATGGCGACATGGAACGCCTCGCTCGAACCGAAGCGCTGCTGAAATACAACTTTAACGCGGCCGAATCGCGCGACCGACAAGGCCGCTGGGCTCGTGACGAGGACGACGGTGTGATCACGCCGATTAGGGCTGGCGGCCCGACCGTGGGCGGCTCGAATTGCGTAGCACGCGCCTGGGAGAGCCAGCCCAACGCCGAGTTCCGAAACCGTCTCGCCGCCGCCGAGGGCAACGCCGACAAGCCCAACTACGGCTACGGCGAAGTAAACGAGAAGGCGGGTGCTCTGGGCCGTTATCAGATTGTTCCCGTCGGCCTCCGCGCCGCTGGCATGATAGACGCCAAAGGGAATTGGACCGGGAAATATGGCATTCATTCCCGCGCCGCGTTCCTCGCCGACCCCGACGCGCAGGAAAAGGCCCTCACCGACTATCTGCAAGACACGGAACGACAACTCAAGGCAGATGGGTTATTTGGCTTCACTGGCAAGAGCATTGACGGCCTTCGCGCGCGTTTCACCATTACCCGTGCAGGGCTGATCGCGGCAGCCCATCGGGAGGGTGCGGGAGCAGTATACAACTATTTAGATCGAATCACTAAAAATGGATCCACCAGCAAGGGTATCGCGTTGACGCGACAAGAGCGTGCTGTTGAAACGCGTCTTCGTACCTTCGCAGATACACCCTATGAATAGCTTGTATTTGCGGATTTTCATATCTGTGCTTGCCATTATTGGTTTATCTCCTCTAGTTGCAAATATGGCGGCCGCCAAACGCCTCAATTGGTCTATAAAATTAGGTACTGACGAAGTACGCTGCTTCGATCAAATTTACCCTGCCAGCCAATGGAACGATTCGCATTCGGAAGAAAAGATGCTGGCGGATGCCAAAGTTGCATCGGGCTATCTCAATCGGAACGGTCGCAGGAGTTATTTCTTCCTGATCGAAGGCGAAAGGTGGTGCGGTACCGCCGGCTGCAAGCTACTGATTGGGGAGGTGGAGCAGGCCGGTATCTGCCGCCTTCTCTACGACGATGACGGTTCCGACAACATCGACATTCTTCAGCGACGCGATCATGGCTATCGCCGGCTCTACACCCCCTGCGAGGCTCGGTTCGACGGTCAACAATATCAACAGCTTCATCCCGAATGCCCTACGGTGGACATCCAGCGCTGAGCTTCCGCGGCAGCACCCCAGAGATTGCCCGAGCGGCGGGCGGCGTGCATTGAGACATCAGCCGGGATCGCTGTTCCTGTCCGTCCGGAGGCGGCGACGGCTTTCGCCGCCGCGGTGATTCCGTGCCTTGACTTGCCCACCTTGACGTGGCCCAGGGCCGACCCCTGCCCGAACCGGTGCGGGCGCTGCTCGACATCGGCCGCCTTCCTCGGCGATGGCCTCGAATGTCTACGGCGCAGCGCGAAATGCTCTCGCCGCGTGCGCGCCGTAAGCTTTGCGGCGATGCCGGCCGAGTGTCGCGCGATCGCCGGAACGGGTCAGGTGCCGCTTTCCTTGGCGGCATTGCCGCCGGCGATGAAGCCCTGGCAGACGGCGCGGGCCAAGCCGTGCTGGCTGAAGCCGCCCGCCAACTCGCCGCCGCAATAGAGATTTGGGATCACCTGCCCGTTCAAGTCGAGCACCTGGCATTTGGCGTTGATCCGCAGCCCCGCGCGCGAATCGTGCGGCACCGGGGTCGCCCAGGCCGCATAAAAGGGCGGCGTCGCGATCTTGTGGGCGGGCCGCGGCTTGCCGAAATCGTCATCGACACCCGAATCGACAAAGGAATTGTAGCGGGCGACGGTGCTTTCCAGAATTTCGGGCGGCATCGTGACGCGCTGATGCTTCATGACGATCTTCCTCGCCAACTCGGCGAGCGTGCCGGCGCTGAAGAAAAAGCCGGCGTCGATGTCGACATTGGGCGGCGCCGGGTTCCATGCTTCGCGGGCTACCGCCGCCGCGTCGAAAATCGCCCAGATCGGGCCGCCGCCATTGTGTCCGTCGCCGATACCGGCGAGCGCTGCGTTGATCCAGTTGTTGGGCCTGTAGTCGATGCCGACGGCGTTCAGATAGCTGCCGTGGACATAGGGCTTGATCGAATCATAGTTGTTGCCGGTGAAGTTGCCGGCGGTTTCGTCGTAGAACCGGCGGCCGAGCATGTTTACCAGGATCGCATCCTGCCAATCCGCTACCGCGAGACCGGTGGCGCGGGCGCGCTCGAACACCGCACTGCCCGGCATCCACCTGAGATTGCGATAATTGTATTGACACCCGATGGCGCCGGGCTTGGTCAAGTGGATGCCGAATTCGCCGGTCTGGTTGAACAGCCCCCACAGCGACGCGCCGACCGCCATCGCCGCGATCTCGCCGCTGGCGTCCTGATCTGACCACGGCATTCCGGCAAGCCCGCAATATTCCTCGGTGAGGCGCGGGTCGAACATTCGTCGGAAGTTGACGTTGCCGGTGTGGCCGCCGGTGGCGACGACCACCGCCTTGCGCGCCCTGATGTTGAGCGTCGTGCCGTTGTTGTCGACCGCGATGCCGAGCACACGCCCCGAACCGGGCGCTTCGCGATGGATTGCGGTCATCCGGTGTTGGAGCAGGATCTGCACCCCGGCCTCTTTCGCGGCGACCTCCAAAGGGCGCATCAAACCGTTCCCCGTAGAGCGGGTCGCCGCGATCGCCGGGTCGGCCCTCTCGCCGGTTTGCACCAAGCGCCAATCCATCGCCGCGGCGTGCATTTCGCGCGGCGCCGAATTGCCGACCCCGTTGCCGCCGAGCGCGTCGGGCGCCTTGTCGACAAAGACCACCCCGTGCGCCAGCAGCCATTCATAGGCGGGGGCGCTGTTGTCGGCAAAGGCGCGGACGATTTCACGATCGTTGTAGCGATAATCGGGAAAGCCGTTGGGCTGGACCACCGACCAGTCGGTCAGGTCGCGGAACAGCAGATCGGGCAAATCCTCGATCCCGTGCTTCTTCTGGGTGCTGGTGCCGCCGCCGAGCGGGACGTTGCCGCCGCTGGTGACCGCGTGGCCGCCAATGTCCTTTTGGGCTTCGACCACGATCGCCGTGGCACCCGCTTCGCGCGCCACGATCGCCGCCGGAAGACCGGCCGCCCCCGAGCCGATCACCACGACATCGGCCTCCCAATACCATTTGAGGCTTGTCGAATGGGCCTGCGCCTGGGTGACGCGGCCGCCGGCCGCAGCCGCGGCAGCGCCGGCGGACACCGCGACAGCGTGTTGTTCGTTATTCACCAGGCTTGCTCCTCCGATTGGTTGCCGGCGGGGTCCCTTCCCCAACCAATTCGACTATCGCCGCCTTTCCGCGCGGCCCGCAGCGGAAATTCTCGATAGCTGGGCGGCAGGGCGCATGCCAACTGCGCGCCCCATGTTACCGGGAGCGGCAGGAGCGCGACCGGGCAGCGCGGACCGAGCTTGACGACAGAATGGGCGGCGCCAAAACCCGCCGCCACCCCCGCATTCTCGACGATGCGTCGATTTGACGGTAAACAGCGGTCGACACCGGCCCAGATCGGGCGGACGGCATCGTCCGGCTATCGCGAACGGGGGGATCATGAATGCCAGTCGGGTCGATACTCGTTTACGTAACCAGCGGCGCCGACAACGCGCTCGGCGAAAATGTCCTCAAGCTGCCGATGCTGCTGGCGCTCCGCGCCGGCTTTCCGGCGGCTGACATCGCCTGGGTCCCGGGCACGAGCGGGAATTTTTACTTGCAGGGCGAGCTGGCGCCGTTGGTCGGCGGACGGATTGCCGAATTCATCACCGACCTCGACATCCCGGTCGAACCGCGCGCGGCACTCCGCGCCCGGCATCCGATCCTCAAGCGCCGCTTTGACCTGATCATCGACACCCAGCGCTATATCGGCCGCACCTTGTTCCTGCGGCGCATCCCGCATGGCCGCTTCATCAGCGGGACCTGGCGGTATTTCCTGTCCAACGCCCGCCCGCCGCGCGGCTTATCGCGCCGGCCGCCGCGCCTGACCGACAAGCTCTTGGGCCTGGCGGCGGCAGCGGCCGGGCACGAAATCCCGGTACCGAACCCGATCCCGCTGCCGCCGGCATTGCGCGCCCGTGCGGCGCAACTGCTGCCGCCCGGGCCGATTTACGTGGGGTTGGCGCCCGGCGCCGGGGTCAAGCACACCGGCAAATGCTGGCCGCTCGAATCCTTCGTCGCCCTGGCCCGCCAGCAGGTGGAGCGCGGCCGGGTGCCGGTGTTCTTTGTCGGTCCGGCCGAGCTGGACTGGTGCGCGAAGTTGCGCGACGCGGTGCCCGAGGCGCTTTTTCCCGAGGAGCAGGAGGCTGAAACCACACCGCCCGCGCTGCGCGGCCCGAGCCTTGTTGCGGCCCTCGCCGAGCGGTTGTCGGCGGCGGTCGCGAACTGCTCCGGCGCCGGTCATCTGCTGGCGGCCGGCGGCGCCCCGATGGTTTCGCTCTACGGCCCGACGCGCCCCGAGAAGTACGCGCCGTTTTCGCGGGCGCTGATCTGTCTCAAGGCGCAGGATTTCGGCTCCAATCGCGTCGACGCGATCCCGGTCGAAATCGTCGCCGCGGCGCTTGAGCGGCAGGTGCCGGTCGGCCCCGCCTCGTCGCAAACCGCCGCGCCGCCGTCGGCAGGACCGGGGCAGCTGCTGGCGCCGATCTCGGTCGGCGAGCTTCTCGACAAGATCACCATCCTGGAGATCAAGGCCGAGCGGATCATCGACCCGCAAAAGCAGGACAACGTGCGTCGCGAGCTCGAATGGCTGGCGGCGGTGCGCCGGCGCGATGTCGCCCCGCTTCCGGAATTGGAGATGCTGTGCCGCGAATTGGCGGCGATCAATCGGGAATTGTGGGATGTCGAGGACGATCTGCGGCGGTCGGAGCGCGACCAATGTTTTGACCGGCGGTTTGTGGAGCTGGCGCGCAGCGTCTATCGCTGCAACGATCGGCGCGCCGCCCTCAAGCGCGAGATCAATGAATTGACAGGGTCCGACATCCTCGAGGAAAAATCGTATGCCGATGATTAGCTTTCTGGACTCGCGCTGCCGGCTGGCATTCCCGCCGGGTTTAGCCAATTGCGCCGCGTACCAGCCGCCCGGACCGTCGGCGCCGAGTGCCGGCATGCCTGCAGACGAAGCGCGGTGACATCCGCGGCAGACCTGCCGGAGCGGGCGCGGGCGCTTCTCGACTTCTGGTTCGGCGCGGGCGACGACCCGGAGCGCCTCTGCCACCGCCAGATCTGGTTTCGCAGCACCCTGGAATTCGACGGGGCCGTGCGCCAAGCCTTTGCCGCCGACCATCAGCAGGCGGTCGCGGGCGCGCTGGCGCTTTGGGAAGGGTCGGCCCTGAGCGCGCTGGCGCTGGTCATGCTGCTCGACCAGGTGCCGCGCAACATCTTTCGCAGCACGCCGCGCGCGTTTGCCAGCGATCCGCCGGCGCTGGCGGCGGCCAACCGGGCGCTGAGCCGCGGTTTCGACCTGGCGGTGCCGCCGGCATGGCGGCTGTTCTTTTACCTGCCGTTCGAGCACAGCGAGCGGCTCGACGATCAAGAGCGCGGCATAGCGCTGCTCGAAGCCGTGCCGCCGGTGGCCGGCCGCCCAGGCGATGGGCGCATGTCGCGGCTCCATCTCGAGATCATCGAGCGGTTTGGCCGCTTTCCGCACCGCAACGCGATCCTCGGCCGGGCGTCGACGGCGGAAGAGCTCGCTTTTCTGGAAGAATGCGTTCACCGCTTCGGGCAACCCTCCGACCCCGCCGGCCGACAAGTTCCGAGGACGGCTCCGGCCGCTTCGCCCGAGAGACCAGACGTTCAGGAGGACGACCATGGCCGTCACCAAGCTTAGCGTCAGCGCCATCGAGCGCTTTGCCGAAGGCCGCGAGTTCGGCAACGCCGGCGCTTATGTCCGCATTAAGGGCATCGCGCGGGGCGAGCTCGACCCGGCCGCTCCCGAGAACCAAGAAATCGTCGATCTCGACAAGGCCGAGCGCAATGCGCGCGGCATGGTCGAATACGAGGCCGATTTTTTTGTGTTGCGCCCTGCGGACCCGCGCCGCGGCAGCGGCGCGCTCGTCTATGACGTGACCAATCGCGGCCGCAAGATGATCTTTAACCTGCTCGACGACGCCGGCAGCGGCGCCGACACCAACGACCCGAAATCGATGCAAGATGTCGGGCTCGCCTTCACCCTTCGGCGCGGCTACAGCCTGGTCTGGTCGGGCTGGGATTTGGGGGCGCCGCGCGCCAACAACGGCATGACGGCGCGGCTGCCGGCGGCTGTCGAAAACGGCAAGCCGATGATCCGGCGCATCCGCGACGAATTCCATATCGGCACCCGCGCCGCAGGCAATGGCGAGATCGTGCGGCTGGGCTATCCCGCGGTGTCGACCGACCCGCGAAATGCGCGGCTGACGGTGCGGCAGCGCGAAAGCGACGCCCGCACCGATATCCCGGCGGGGGCGTGGGAATTTGTCGACGAGCGCACGATCCGCCTGCTGCCGGCCGGCCGCTGGTTCGACCCCTACGACATCTACGAGATTTGGTACGAGGCGACCGGATCGATTGTAAGCGGCGTCGGCTTTGCCGCGACCCGCGATCTTGTCTCTTTTCTGCGCTATCAAAAAGCCGACCGCGACGGGACGCCCAATCCGATGATCGCGCCAGGCGCTCCCGCCGATGCCGCGGGCGTCGCGCATGCGCTCGCTTTTGGGGTGTCGCAGGCCGGCCGCTTTCTGCGCCATTTCCTCGAGCTCGGGATGAACGACGACGGGCATGGCCGTCCGGTCTTCGACGGTGTGATGAGCCATGTCGCCGGCGCCGGCAAGGTCTTCGCCAATCACGGCTTTGCGATGCCGGGCCGCACCGCGACCCAGCACGAAGACCGGCTTTATCCCGAAAACTGGTTTCCGTTCAGCAGCGCGGTGACGACCGATCTGTTTTCCGGCCGCCGCGATGCGATCCTGAAAGGCCGGCCGACCGACCCGCTGGTCATCGAAACCAACACCGCGACCGAGTACTGGCAAAAGGGCGCCTCGCTGATCCACACCGATCCGACCGGCCGCAACGACGCCGAATTGCCGGCCAATTCCCGCGCCTACCTGATCGCCGGGACCCAGCATGGCGGCCGTCCGGGAACCGACCCGAGCCCCGGCCCGTGCGTCAACCCGCGCAACCCGAACAGCGCCACCCCCGCATTGCGCGCGCTGTTTGCCGCGCTCGAGGAATGGGTCGCGAGCGGAACGGCACCGCCGCCAAGCCGCGTCCCCTCGATCGCGAACGGTACAGCGGTCGCCGCCGAGACCGTGAAGATGCCGTCGGTGCCGGGCTTCGCGCTCGCTCCCGGCGCCAACCGCATTTCGGCACCGGTCGACTGGGTCGACCCGCCGGCGCGGCTCGACAATTTCTACGGCACCCGCGTCTGCGCCGTCGATGCCGACGGCAACGAGGTGGCGGGGATTTGCCTGCCGCCGATCGCGGTGCCGCTCGGCACCTATACCGGCTGGAACGTCTACCGCGCGCAACCCTGCGAGCTGTGCGACCGCGACGGCTCGCTGATCCCGTTCGCCCGCACCAGGCGCGAGCGCGAAGCCGCCGGCGACCCACGCGCTGCGCTCGAAGAGCGCTACGGCAACCGCGACGCATATGCCGCAAAGATAAAGGCCGCCGCGGAGGCGTTGGTCGCCGACCGTTTGCTGCTGCCCGCGGACGCCGAGGCTTATGTCAAAGCCGCGCGGGAATGCGACCGGTTCTGATGACGCCGGGCATCCCGGGTCAGGGATGAATGCCGGGGAACAGCCTCAATACGGCAAGGATCATCGCGACTTGAGCAAAGCCAACGCCGACGACCCAGCGAATGATCTCCGCCTTCCCTTCCGCGATCTTCAGCTCGAGATCGTGCCGCAACTTTTCGATCGCCAGCTCCACTTCCGTGCGCGTGCGATCGATCTTGTTGTCGAGATAGGATCGCGTCCCCTCGATCTTGTTGTCGATTTCGGAGATTGCCGCTTCGACACGGAAGATGTCGGCTTTGGTCGCGCTCCCCGCCTCGGAAAATTCGGCGAGGGCTTCAACCTGCTGCTCGGTGAAACCCGCCCTCTGAAGCTTTAGGATCGCAGCGGCGGTCATGCTGCTATCATGGCCGATTGTCGAGCCGCGCGCAAATGCACGCGCAGGACGATGCCCGGCGCAAATCCAGATAATGGGAGGAGGATGCTTTGAAGTCGTTCAAATACGCCGTGCTGACGGCGGGACTGCTTGGTTGCGTCGCCGCGCCGGTTTTTGGCCAAACCCTGATCGTCGGCAACGACGAAAAGCAGGGGGTTGACCAGAATTTCAAGCCGATCCTGCGCGAACCCGGCCACGACACCTTGTCGGTTCTCGACATCTCGCAGCCCGGCACGCCGCGGATTATCGCGACGATCCCGCTGATGAACTCGGTCGTCGGGCCGCCGACCAATCTCGCGATCGTCCCGTCCGGCGACATTGCGCTTGTCGCCAACTCGCTGGCCCCGGTGATCCAGGGCTGGGGCCGGCGTCTGGAACCCGACGACAAGGTGTTCGTCGTCGATCTGAAGGCCAGCCCGCCCAAGGTGATCGGCACGGTCGCCGTCGGCAAGCAGCCTTCCGGCCTCGCGATCGGCCCGAAGGGCGACATAGCACTCGTCGCCAATCGCGGCGACGGCACGATTTCGGTCCTGGCGATCAAAGGCAAGGATGTCCTCGCTGTCGGCACCGTGCCGATCGGGGCTGCCGCGGACCAGGTTTCCGCTGTCGCGATCACGCCGGACGGCCGGCATGCGCTCGCCACCAAGCCCGGCGCCAACAAGGTCGCGCTGCTGTCGATCGACGGCGACAAGGTGACCTACGACAAACGCGACCTGCCGACCGGGATCTTTCCCTACAATGTCGCGATCGCACCCGACGGCAAGCTGGCGCTGACCGCCGACAATGGCGGCGGCGGCAGCTCTGACGGCAATGTCGACACGGTCGGGGTGATCGACCTCGCCGCGAGCCCGCCGCGGGTCGTCGGCCATGTCACGGTCGGCGACTCGCCGGAGGGGCTGGCGATCAGCCCAAAGGGCAACCTCGCGGTCTCGGTCCAGGCAGAAGGGTCGAACACCCCGAAAAGCGTCTTCTATCATCACGCCGGCGGCACCGTCGCGGTCCTCGCGATCGATGGCGACAACGTGACCAAGGCCGGTTCGGTCACGGTCGGCGCGTTGCCGGAAGCCGTCGCCTTCAGCGCCGACGGCAGCTATATCTATGTTGGGAATTTCCTCGACGGCGACCTCTCGGTGCTGAAGGTCGACGGCACCAACGTCACCGACACCGGGCAGCGTTTCAAGCTGCCGGGCCACCCCGCCTCGATGCGCGCCGGCCCGCAATGAGACGCGCGCCGCTTTAACAATCGGAAAAATGCGGCGCCGAATCCTAATCATCGCCAACCCGGCGGCGGGCCGAAAGAGCCGCCGCGAGACGCGCTTGAACCGCGTCGTCGCGGCGTTGCGCCGGCACGGCTGCGAGGTCGCGCTGTGCACGACAAACGGTCCCGGCGACGCCGAGCGGCTGGCGCGCACCGCCGATCCTGCGTTCGACGTGATCGTTGCAGCCGGCGGCGACGGCACCGTCAACGAGGTCGCCAACGGCTTGCACCCGACGTCGCGGCTGCTCGCGGTGCTACCGCTCGGCACCGGCAACGTGCTCGCCAACGAGATCGGCATGCCGCGTGCCCCCGAGGCCCTCGCCCGGGTGATCGCCGAGGGGCCGGCGGTCCCGATCTGGCCTGGTGTCGCCGGCGACCGGCTGTTCCTCGCGGTAGCCGGCATCGGCTTTGACGCCGAGGTGCTGGGCGCGCTCGGTGCAGGCCTGAAGCGCCACCTCGGCAAGCTCGCTTTTATCTGGGCGCTGGGCGTGTGCCTGGTGCGCTACCGTCGCCGCCAGTTTGTCGTCGGCGCCGTCGGCGCCGAGCACCGCGCCGCGTCGGTTGTCGTCGTCAAGGGCCGGCGCTACGCCGGAAATTTCGTGATCGCGCCGGCGGCGAGCCTCGCCGAGCCGATGCTGCACGTCGTGCTGTTCCGGCGCGCCGGCCGCCTTGCCGCGGTGCGCGCTCTCGCGGCGTTGGCGCTGGGGGGGCTGCATCGCCTGCCGGAAGTCTCGATCCTCGCGGCGCCGAGCGTGGCCATAGCCGCCACCGCAACCGAATCGGACGCGACCTTTCCGGTCGAGATCGACGGCGAAATCACTGCTCGCATGCCGATCGCGTTCGGCATTGCCGAAACGCCGCTGCTGCTGGTGCAACCAATGGCATAGACCGATAGAGCGCACGGGAACCGTTGCGCGCGTGATCCTGTTACCAGCGATAGCCACCGCGCCCGGACAACCACACGTGCGCTTCGGCTGGGCTGCAACGGAGGAAACTATGCTCTACTGGGCGCTGGTCTTTCTGATCGTCGCGATCATAGCCGCGTTTTTTGGCTTTGGCGGCGTCGCTGTCGCGGCGGCCGGCATCGCCAAGATCCTGTTCTTTGTCTTCCTCGTCATCTTTGTGGTGGCGCTGGTCACCGGCCTCGTCGGCCGGCGGCGTCCGCCGATCTGATCCGGCGGCGCTGTCTAGACTTGATCTAGACTTGATCCGCAGCGAGCACGCGCGCCAGCTGGCTCAACGCCTCCTGGTGCCGCTCGTTGGGGATTTGCGCGAAGTTGCGCGCTAATTCGAGACACATCCGCTCACGCGGGGTCACCGACCGATCGTGATCCTGCTCGAGGCCGGCAAAGAAGTAGCTGACCGGAACGCCCAGGACCTGGGCAATCTCGAACAGCCGGCCGGCGGAGATCCGGTTGATCGCGCGCTCGTATTTGTGCGCCTGCTGGTAAGTGACGCCGATCAGGTCCGCGAGCTGCTGCTGGGTCAGCCCCAGCATTATCCGCCGCTCGCGGACGCGGGCGCCGACATGGCGGTCGATGTCCTGGGTACGGGTAGTGGAGCGGCGCGCCGAAGATAGCGCCAGGGGAGGCGGCTCGGCGCCGGACATGGCTGCCGTACCCGAGGCGAAACCGTCGATCGCGCGCATCTTGATGATCTCTTGCTGGTCCTTCATCTCGCTCACTCGATCAGTCGTGAAGCCCGTGCCGCGCGAGGCAGCCCCTGATTTCCTGTGCTCCCGCTCTTTGCCCGGAAAGAGCGCGCTAGCTCCGGTCCACCATGCTCAACCGCATGGTGTCGGCGCATCGAAGTCCGGCGATGTGTCAATATTTAGGCAGCCTCGCCGCTACCGCAGTGCACCGCGCCCTGCACACTTGCGTTATGCGCATTGCCCAGCGCGTTGACAGCCGGCCTGCGCCGATGATACCGACGCGTATCCGCTTCGAACCTGGGATCGATGCCGCGCATCTCGATCGGTGAGTGCTCGCTCTATTACGAGCGCCAAGGCATGGGTTTCCCCGTCCTGTTCATAACCGGGCTGGGCGGTTATGCGTCGTTTTGGCAGGAGCAGGCCGGCGCCTTTGCCAAGCGGTTTGAAGTCGTGACCTTCGACCATCGCGGGATCGGCCAAAGCGACCCGTCTCGTCTCGGCTACACCGTCGAACGCATGGCGGTGGACGCCGTCGCCCTGATGGACGCGCTCGAAATCCCCCGCGCGCACGTCGTCGGCCATTCGACCGGGGGTGCGGTCGCCCAGGTGCTGGCGATCGAGCACCCCAACCGGCTCGCCAGCGTCGTGCTGTCGGCGACCTGGACCAAGGCCGACGCCTATTTCCGGCGGCTCTACGCGCTGCGCAAGGAGATCCTCGAACGGCTCGGCGCCAGCATCTACCTGCAATCGGCAACCCTGGTGTGGTATCCGAGCTGGTGGGTCGCTCGCAACAACGAAAAGTTGCGGCAAATCGAGGCGCAGCATCTTGCGACCTTCGCCCCGACCGAGGTTGTCGTCAACCGCATCGACGCGATGCTGGCCTTCGACCGCACCAGCGAGCTCGCGCGCATCAAGACGCCGACCCTGGTGATCGGGGCCGAGGACGACATCGTGACCCCGTCCTACTATGCCGAGGAGCTGGCCCGCCTGATCCCGGGAGCCGAGGTCAAGCTGTTCCCGCGCGGCGGCCATTTTCTGGTCCACGTCCGCGCCCGCGAGTTCAATAACGCGGTGCTGCCGTTTCTGGTGTCGCACACGCCCGGCTGAGGCGGTTTCCCAGCGAGCCGAACCCCCCACTCAGCTGCGGGCAGGGCTCGCCGGCGCCTCGCCGACCCTTCTCAACCCTCTCCGCCCCAATGGTCGGGAGAAGGAAGCGCGAGGGGTCCGGTGCGGGCCCTTCCGGGTTAGCCGCCGGTTAAGCCTTCCTCAATATTTCGCCGCCTAGCCTGCTGTCGAGCGGACCTGCGACAGCGCCGATCGCCGAGGGCCGCCGTTTTGAGCAAGCGGAGCTGCGTCGTGTCGCGATATCGTCAGGCGAAAGAGATTTGTGCTTCCACGGCGATTGCCGCGCCGAACGCCGCGGCACAGCTGGGCCGCCGACAAAACCGATTTCCGGATGCCGGCGCGCGCTCGGCGCGTTGTCCGCTGTTGCGTGCGGCATTCCGCG
>CAVQJP010000010.1:0-20864 GCA_963712825.1 uncultured Alphaproteobacteria bacterium | reverse complement strand
GTCAGTGCATTTGAAAGTGCGAACGCCAGTAAAGTGTTTCCCCGACAATCCAGGCATCCACCCTGAATATTAGGGTACAAGCCCTCAAGAACCGACCGAGGCGAACGAACTCGGGCACCGCAAACAGATTGCGGTCGCCGAGCGGCCGCAAACCCCATAGCTCTGCGACGCCGTCGGTTAATGCGGCCGGGGCAGCGCTTCACGATCGCGACCATTTGGCTTGACGTCAGCACGCAGGAACTGCGTTCCCTCGACGGTCCAGGGCGCCGTCGGGCGTCGAGGGCGATGCGGTCGTCGCGGGCCGCGGCCTCGCGCGAGATCAGCCCGTCGGCGACATCGAGCGCCACCTGCTCGGGATCGCGTTCGGCGGGGTCGCCAAAGCCGCCGCCGCCCGGGAGCTCAAGACGGATAAAATCGCTGCCCGGGACGCTCCGCCGGCCCTTGGCGCCCATCGGCTTGCCGGAGACGAGGCCGCCTTTTCCGGGGCGCCGGCCCCGCCATCGTCGCGGCCTCGCGCCGGGTTGCCGACGCGCTCGAAATTGCACAGCATCGCGATCGGGGTGCCGTCCGCACCGCCCAATTCGATGATCTGGCCGAGCCCGCCGCGAAACTGCCCCGCCCCGCCCGAGCCCTCGCGGAACTCGCGGCGGCGAAAGAGCACCGGCGCCACGCTTTCGGTCGCCTCGACCGGGATCGTGCGCACCCCGGACGGAAACGCGGTCACGTCGAGCCCGTCCTTGCCCGGCCGCGCCCCAGTGCCGCCGCAATGAAAGATCGCGGTGCTGAACGGCTTGATCTCGGGAGGCACCCTGCCCTCCTCCGCGCCCAATTCGTCGAGCACGTCGGCGCCGCCGTGATCTGCGGAATCCACAGCGACGACGCCCCCTCGGCCGGCACCCCCTCGGCCATGACCTGGTGCAGGCAGCCGAACACCACATCGGGCAGCATGTGGCCGACAGTGTGGCGGGCAGCGACGGCGCGCGGGCGCTGGACGTTCAAGAGGCAACCCTCGGGGGCGCTGACCGTGATCGGCGCCAATGAGCCGGCGTTGTTCGGAACCTCGGGCGCCACCAGGCATTTGACCCCGAACGCCGTGTAGGCGGTCGTGTAGTTCAGGACGACGTTGATGCCGAAGGCGCTCGCCGGCGAGGTGCCGGCGTAGTCGACATGGATGCCGTCCGCCCCGATCGTCATTTCCGCCGTCAAGGTCAGCGGGCGGTCGTAGCCGTCCATCGTCAGGCTGTTTTTGTAATGGCCCGGTGTGAGCTTGGCGATGGCCTCGATCGTCGCCTCGCGCGAGGTTTCGATTATGTGCTCGCCCAAACGGTCGAGATTGGCGATGCCGAACTCCTCCATCATCTCGACAAGCCGGCGGCTGCCCTCGTCGTTGCACGCGGCCAAGGCATAGACGTCGCCCTCGACCTGCAGTGGCTCGCGCACATTGGCGCGGATCACGTGCAGCAGTTCCTCGTTCATCCGGCCTTCGCGGGCGAGCGCCATCAACGGGATCGACAGCCCCTCCTCGAACACCTGGCGCCCGTCCGGCCCCATGCCGAGACCGCCGATGTCGACGACATGGACGGTGCTGGCAAAGAGGCCGACCGGCTCGCCATTCAGAAAGGTCGGGCTGACCACCGTCAAATCATGCAGGTGGCCGCAGGTCAGCCACGGGTCGTTGGTGATGTAATGATCGCCGGCGCGCATCGTCTTCAGCGGAAAGGCGTCGAGAAAGTGTGCTACCGCCGCCGCCATCGAATTGACGTGGCCGGGCGTGCCGGTCACCGCCTGCGCCAGCATGTTGCCGTCGCGGTCGAAGACCCCGGCCGACAGATCGCCAGCCTCGCGCACCGTCGTCGAAAACGCGGTGCGCACCAGGGTCTGCGCCTGCTCCTCGACGACCGCGATCAGCCGGCTCCACATGATCTGCATATGGATTTGCGACAACGCGGCATTCGCTCTCGACAGCATCGGCACGGGCCCTCCGAAACGGTGGTTTCGCATCTTAGCCGCAATCCTCCGGCCGGGAACAGCCGGTCACTCGGCGCGGCGGCAGACGGCTTCGATATTGTGGCCGTCGGGGTCGAGGACAAACGCCCCGTAATAGTCCGCATGGTATCGCGGCCGCAGCCCAGGCGCGCCGTTGTCGCGCCCGCCGGCAGCGAGCGCCACCCGGTAGAACATGTCGACGGTCGCCCGGTCCGGCGCTGCAAAGGCGACATGGGTCCCGGTGGCAACCAGGTCGCGCCGCCCGATCCAAAAGAACGCCCGGCGGCCCGTCCCATAGCCGGCAAAGCTCTCGCCCTCGGCGTAAAGCCGCTCAATGCCAAGCGGCTGCAATGCCGCATCATAAAACGCCCTTGCGCGTCCGAGGTCGCTGACCGCGATCGTCACATGGTCAAGCATGTCATCCTCCCATAGACCGTAGGTGAGCGTCGTCCATCGCGACGACTGCCACGGCGGGATGGACGGCGGTGCCGGCGGGGGATAGGGTCGCGGCATGGTCCGGCCGGTTGGTTTGGCGCCCTATGCGACAGCGCCGCGGGAAAGCCGCGGGCGGCTTTATCCCGAACCCGAGCATGCGACGCGCTCGCCGTTTCAGCGCGACCGCGACCGCATCATCCATTCGACAGCGTTTCGCCGGCTGACCCACAAGACGCAGGTCTTTGTCTACCATGAGGGCGACCATTACCGCACGCGGCTGACCCACAGCCTCGAAGTGGCGCAGATCGCGCGCACGGCCGCCCGCGCGCTGGCGCTCGACGAGGACCTCGCCGAAACCGTGGCACTCGCCCACGATCTCGGCCACACCCCGTTCGGCCACGCCGGCGAGGACGCGCTCAATGCCGAGATGGCTGATTTTGGCGGGTTTTCGCATAACGACCAGACGTTGCGCATCCTGACCCTGCTCGAGCGCCGCTATGCCGAGTTCGACGGGCTGAACCTGACCTGGGAGGCGCTCGAAGGGACCGTCAAGCACAACGGCCCGTTGCGAGGACCGGGCATCGACCGGCCGGTGCCGCCCTATATCGCCGAATACGACCGGCGCCATCCGCTCGGTCTCGACACCTTTGCCGGGGCCGAGGCGCAGGTGGCGGCGCTCGCCGACGACATCGCCTACAACAACCACGACATCGACGACGGGCTGCGCGCCGGATTGTTCGCGGTCGCCGACCTCGCCGAGGTGCCGCTGGTCGGCCCGGTGTTCCAGTCGGTTGCCGCGCGCTATCCCGGGATCGAGGAGCCGCGGCTGATCCATGAAGCGATCCGCCGGGTCATCGACCACATGGTCGGCGACCTGATCGCCGAGACCCGCTCGCGGCTCGCCGCGAGCGGCGTCGGCTCGGCCGCGGAAGTGCGGGCGGCGGCCGCGCCCGTCGCCGCCTTTTCCGCCGAGATGCGCAAAAACGACCGGGCGCTCAAGGATTTTTTGTACGAGCGCATGTACCGGCACTACCGCGTCAACCGGATGAGCTCAAAGGCGCGGCGCGTGATCCACGATCTGTTCGGGCTTTACCTCACCGAGCCCGAATGCCTGCCGGGCGAATGGCGGGCGCTGGCCGCCGGTCCCGACGAGCCGCAGACGGCACGGGTCGCGGCCGACTATCTCGCCGGGATGACCGACCGCTACGCGCTCGACGAGCACCACCGCCTCTTCGACACCTACGTTCCGACGTAGCCGCCGCATTGAGCCGGGCGGAGCCGGTGCTGGTCAGTTCAGCGCGTAAAAGCCCATTGCACCCCCGGCCATGACGCCGTGGCGGGTCTCGGGCGAGACGTCAGCGAGCCGGTCGAGGATCATTTTCGGCGCGCCGGGGAAAAAGCCGTCGCGGTGCGGGTAGTCGGTCGCCCACAGGATCTTGTTCGGGCCGATATAGTCCGCCAGCACCTTGAGGCTGCCCTCGACCGGCTCGAACGAGATCCAGCAATTGCGCTGGAACAGCTCGCTCGGCCGCGTCGTCAGGCCCGAATCGTTAAAGCCCTGATCGTCGAAATGGCGGTCCATGCGGTCGAGCCACGGCGCCACCCAGCCGCCCCCTGACTCAAGAAAGCCGATGCGGATCTTCGGGTGGCGCTCGCACACCCCGCCCCAGATCACGCTCATGCAGGCGAGCATCATCTCCATCGTGTGGCTGATGATGTGCTGCGCGGCACGCCCCTCGAAGCGGTCGACGCCGACCGTCGGCATCCCTGAATTGCCGCCTTCGTGAAAGCCTATCGAGAAGTCGAGATCCTCGGCCGCCTGCCAGAACGGCTCGTAGTCGGGGTGGTGGATCATCTTGTTGTTGTAGGGGTTGGGGCGAATAAACCCGCCGCGAAACCCGAGCTCTTTTTTGGCGAACCGCATCTCCTTGATCGCCAGCTCGATCGACTGCATCGGCAGCATCGCGATCCCGAACAGCCGCTCGGGATAGGGCTTGCAGTAGTCGGCGAGCCAGCGGTTGTAGCCGCGGCACATCGCGGCGGCGAGTGCCGGGTCCTGCACCGACCCGGCGAACAGCCCCATGCTCGGGTACAAAAAAACCGCGTCGATGCCGTCGATATCCATGTCGGGAATGCGTTTGTGCGGGTCGAAGCCGCCGGGGCGCCCTTCCTTGTAGGTCATGGTCGCGGCCTGGATCGTGCCCTGGCGCGCGCCGACCCCGCCGATCCCGCCCATCCCCTGATGGCTGCCCAGCACCTTTTCTTCGATCAGCAGCATTTCCTTGCCGTCATTATTGACGACGAGCTGCGGCGCGCGGTCGCGAAAAGCCGGGTCCATGTAGTCGTCCCACAAGGTGGTCGGCTCCAGCACATGCCCGTCGGCATCGATGACGTTGTAGGCGCGGCTCATGGTTTTCTCCGTCAGTAGTGCAACACGACCGTAGCGCGGCCGGGCGATGCCCGCCAATGCGTGATCCGATGGCCTCCATTACCGCTCGCGCATTGAACACGAACCCGACCGTGCTAGGGTTGGCGTCGCAGCCGGCGGGCGGCGAGGAGGAAGCCATGGCGAAGACACGCGGCACCGGGTTGTTGATGGTGTGGACCGACATCGACCCCGAGTTCGAGGCCGAGTTCAACCGCTGGTATGACGAGGAGCACATTCCGCGGCTGCTGCAGATCCCCGGCTTCCTGAGCGCGGGGCGCTATTCGGCGCTGAAGGGAGCCCCCAAATACCTCGCGATCTACGAGCTCGAGGACCACAACGTGCTGCGCAGCTCGGCTTATCTCGACACGCTCAAATACCAGCCCTCGGCCGGGCGGCAGAAAAGCGGGACGAGCCGGATCGGGCGCAATTTTCTGCGCAACGCCTACCGCCAGATCTTTCCGGTGCACACCCACCCGATCGAGCAGACCGCAGAAATGGCGCCGGCCCTGCAGATGGGACGCATCGACGTGTCGAGCGCCGTCGAGGAGGAATTCAACGCCTGGTACAACACCGTCTACATCCCGGGTTATCTGACGGTGCCCGGATGTCTCGGCGCCCGCCGCTATGTCGCGGTCGAGGGGCAGCCGAAATACCTGACGCTTTACGAATTCGAGCATCCCGGCGTGTCGGAGACCGAGTCCTGGGCGCGGTCGCGGGCGAGCAACCCGTGGACGCGGCGGATGTCGCCCAATCTGCGCCATGACGAAGGCTCACCCGGGGTCTACCGGCGGATTTATCCAAAATAACGGACGGGCGCGGCCCCGGCGGTGATAGCCAGACAAAACAAGTCCCGCGCCTCTGTCGTCTCTTCGTCACGCCCGCGAAAACGGGCCCCCGCAGGCTGCCGCTGGTTTGACCAGGGGGGCTACAGGAGAAGTGCCGGTTGCTCTTGATACCCGCGTGCGCGGGTATGACGGCGACGTGGGTGGGTGCCGGATGCTACCAGCATACCCACTAAATAAAGCGGCGGCGGCGCGGGAAGGGCTATTCCGCGGCGAGCACTGCCGGCTGAAATGGCGTCAGCGGGGCGCGCGCGGCGCCGGTCATCGGCCGCGGCCACCAGCGGTTCTCCCATTCGGCGAAGACATCGCCAAGCTGCGGCATCACCTTTTCCGCGAAGAGCTTTGTGTTGTACTTGACCAGCTCCTTCTGCATGTTGCCGAATTGCAGCAACAGCATCAAATGGCCGACATTGAGGTCGGCGGCGACATGGCGCAGCTGCTCGGCGACTTCGTCGGGCGAGCCGATGATGACGTAGCCCTTGTCGACGATCGCATCCATCTCGCGCGCCAGCATCTGGAACTTGGTCTCGTAGCGCGACGCCTCGGCTGCCGCCGCGACCTGGCTCCGGATGCCGCGGCGCTGGGTTTCCTCGCTCGCGTAGCCGGGCGGGCCGGCAAAGCGCGGATCGACATGCAGGCAACGGCCGTAAAAATACTCGGCCGGTTCGCGGTAGAGGCGATAGGCCTCCTCGCGGGTCTCGGCGACTCCGACAAATTGCAGAAAGCCGGCGCGGTATGGGTTCCGGTCTTTGCCGAGCCGCGCCATCTCGTCCCAGAACCCGGTCATCGTCGCCTGCCCGGCCTTGTAGCCGTAATAGGACAGATAGCAGTAGACGTAGTCCATCTCGGCGCACCACTGCCAGGTCTCGACCGAGCCGCCGCCCGGGATCCAGATCGGCGGATGCGGCTTTTGAATGGGGCGCGGCCAGATGTTGACATAGCGCTGCTGGTTGAAGCGGCCGTTGAAGGCAAAGGTGTCGGGCTCGGTCCAGGCCTTCAGCACCAGGTCATGCGCCTCGTGATAGCGCTCGCGCAGCATCGACGGGTTCTGGCTGTAGGCGAAGCAGGTGTCCATCGGCGAGCCGACCGGAAAGCCGGCGATCAGCCGCCCGCCCGAGATCACGTCGATCATCGCGAACTCTTCGGCCACCCGCGTCGGCGGGTTGTAGAGCGCGAGCGAGTTGCCGAGGACGCACAGCGCCGCATCCGAGGTGCGGCGGGCGAGCGAGGACGCGACCAGGTTCGGCGACGGCATCAGCCCATAGCCGTTCGAATGGTGCTCGTTGACGCAGATCGCATCAAAGCCGCATTCGGCGGCGAATTCGAGCTCGTCCATAAAGTCGTTGTACATGCGATGCGCGCGCCGCGGGTCGAACAGCGAAGAGTGGATGTCGACCCACACCGACGGATGCTTGTCGCGGAAGTCGTCGGGCAGCTCGGTGTATGGCATCAGGTGAAACCACAACAGCTTCATGACCGTTCTCCGCCGCCGATCTCGACAGCCCAGCCTGACGCCGCCCCGGCATGCCGTCAAGCCGCAGCCGCTGCCGGCCGGCTTGTCGTCCGGCGATCCGCCCGCCGCGTGATCGCCGCTGCCCGATCTTCGCGGTATGCCGGCGCCACCCGTTTCGATATAGAGGGCGGGTGTCCCGCCGTCCAAAACAATGGCCTGTCGCACGCGCTGTCCTGCTGCTGCCGGCGGCGGCGCTCGCCGCGTGCGCGACAACCCCGCCGCCGGCGCCCCCGAACCCGTTTGTCGGCGCCTGGACGACGATCGACGACAACACCGTCGCAATCCGTCAGGATACCGTGGTCGAAAGCGCACCCGATGGCCACAGCACACCGCTCGACAGCAGCACCTGCAACGGCTCGTTCAGCTTCGGTTACGCGGTGTGGCGCCGCGAGGCGCTGATCGCGCTGCTGCCGCGGCAACCCGGTCTCAGCGCGAACCTGTCCGAATTGCTGACCGCGCCGACATACCCGGTCGCGCTGCTGCGCTGCGACCAGGGCGACCACACTTATGTCATGCTGAACGACCACGAGCTGTTGGCGATCTACCGCGACGGGGACATCGGCGCGGTCGAGCGTCTGGCGCGTCGATAAGTTGTGTTATATTAAGGGTGCGCCGTAAAGATGGAGTATGAGCCGGGTTGTGGCAGCGGTAAATTGGATCGAGCGGCGGCGTTTCTTTGTCTACCCGGCGCTGATGAGCCTGGGTGTGGGAATGCTTGCCTCCTGTTCCGAAAAGCCGCCGCCGGTGACGCCGCGGACGGTTGCGGTCGAGCCGCCGCCCCTGCTCCCGCCGCTCCCGCCGCTGCGGCGGGTGTTCCCGTTGCCGGCGCACAAGCCGGTCCCGCCGGCCGAGAACGCGGCCCCGGCTCCCGATGTCGGGACCGAGGCGATGGCGCTCGCCAGCCCCGAGCCGGCCGCACCGGCGCCCCCTGCTGCGAGCGAGCTGATCGGGCTCGACCAGCCGGCGGCAACCCATCTGCTCGGGCCCGCGACAGAGCAATCCGAAGCGCCGCCCGCGACCATCTGGCGTTATCGCAACGCCAGCTGTGAGCTCGACCTGTTCTTCTATCTCGACCTGCGCAGCGGCAAAATGCGGACCCTGCATTACGCGTTCAAAGGCGAAACGGCCGACCCGGCCAGCCGCCAGGACTGCCTGCGTTCGCTGATCGTCGCCCGCGGCGGCTGAGGCGCGTTCGAACATGGCGCACCTTCTGCTTGTCGACGATGACGACCTGTTCCGCGAATCGCTCGGCCTCAACCTGATCGACGAAGGCTACGAGGTCACGAGCTTCGACAATGGCCGGGACGTGCTCGCCTATTTCGAAGAGGGCGGCGGCGCCGACGTCATGCTGCTCGACTGGCGGATGCCGCAACTGACCGGCATCGAGGTGCTGCGCCGGATGCGCGGGCGCGGGATCGGCATCCCGGTGATCTTTTTGACGGCACTCTCCGACGACATCTACGAGGAGGCGGCTCTCGCCGGCGGAGCAGTCGACTTTATCGACAAGTCGCGGCGCCTGACGATCCTGGTCAAGCGCTTGCAGCTGATCGCCGACGGGGCGCGGCCAGCCGCCGATCCCGAGCCGGTGCGGGCGGAAAAGATGACGCTCGGCGAATTGGAGCTGCGCTTCGACATCAACCGCGCGGTATGGGCGGGAAAAACCATCGACCTTACCCTGACAGAGTTCAAGATCCTGGCCCTGCTCGCGGAAAAAGCAGGGCAAGACGTCGGCTATCGCGACATTTATGATCTCGTTCACGGCAAGGACTTTGTCGCCGGGCACGGAGCAGAGGGGTACCGCGCCAATGTCCGTACCTTCATCAAGCGTATCCGCAAGAAGTTCCGCGACCGCGACCCCGATTTCGACCATATCCAAAACTACGCCGGTTTTGGATACCGCTGGACCGCGCAACAATGAGCGGCGGCTCGGGCTGCGCTGGGCGTGGTCGCTGACGGGAAAGACGTTCCTGCTCGCAATCATCTTTTTGCTGGTCCCGGTCTTTCTCTACATCGAGTTCCGCAACGCCTACGAAGAAAGCCAGGAATTGCTGCTGCGCAGCGTGCGCGACGAGGGCCGGGTGATCAGCCAATCGCTGCTGCCATTGCTGCAGAACGCCGACATCGACTCGTTGCCGCAGCTCGGCGCGAGCCTGTCGCGCTTTGCCGGCGAGGTCACGACGATCAAGCTGCTGCTGGCCCCGGCGGGCGCCGGCAGCGACGGCTTTTATTATGTCGCGTCGTGGCCGACCGTGGCGCCGACCAATCTGCAGGCCGAGCGGAGCACCCTGGCGCAGCAAGGGGTGCTCGACCGGCTCGCCCAGAATTGCCGAGGCGAGATGCCGTTTTCGCTGATCTACCATCGCCCGACCGGCGGCGCCGAGATCGTCACCGCGGTGACGCCGCTCGCGACTTCGGTCGGCTGCTGGGCGGTCGTGGCCTCGTTTTCGCAGGACGCCTTCCCGGGCGCTCATCTCGGCCAGCCCTATTGGGCGACGCCGGCGGTGCGGGTCGCGGCGCTGATCTATCTCGCGATGGCGGCGATCACTTTTTCGACCCTGCTCAGCGTCCGCGGCGGGCTGCG
Source organism: uncultured Alphaproteobacteria bacterium (assembly GCA_963712825.1). Classification (GTDB taxonomy): domain Bacteria; phylum Pseudomonadota; class Alphaproteobacteria; order ATCC43930; family CGMCC-115725; genus AP-15. The sequence continues at coordinate 11,079 of CAVQJP010000010.1, read as the reverse complement.
CCGCTTTGCCGGGCGGGCGCGGCGCATCCGCGAGCAGGGGCCCGACGCCGGCTCGTTTGGCGCCCGCGCCGACATCCCCGAGCTGGGCGAGGTCGCCGCCGAATTCGACCGCATGGTCGATGCGCTGCACCGCTCCGCCGCTGAGATTCGCCAGGCAGCCGAGGACAACGCGCATGCCTTCAAGACCCCGATCGCGGTGATCCGCCAGTCGATCGAGCCGCTGCGCCGCAGCATGCCGGATGACAACCGGCGCGCCCAGCGCGCAATTGGCGTCGTCGAGCACGCCCTCGACCGCCTCGACGGGCTCGTTGCCTCGGCGCGCGAGCTCGACGAGGCAACCGCCGACCTGATCGACGAACCGCTGGCGCCGGTCGATCTCGGGCGGGTCGTCGGGCGCTTGGTGCAGACCCGGTCGGCAATCCAGGACGACCGCGACGTGACGATCGTGCTCGCCAGCCGCGACCTGACGATCTCCGCGGATCTGCTGCCGGGCCTTAATGTCCTTGGCAGCGAGGCGATGATCGAGACCGTTCTCGAGAACCTGGTCGACAACGCGGCGTCGTTTTCGCCGGCGGGCGGCGAGGTGCTGGTCCATCTGTCGCATGACGGGCGCTTTGCCCATCTGATCGTCTCCGACCGCGGCCCCGGGGTGCCCGAGGGTCAGCTCAACCAGATTTTCGAGCGCTACTATTCCGAGCGCCGCGACGACGCCGGCGGCGAGGCGCCGGGCAGCTATTTCGGCATCGGGCTATGGATCGCCCGGCGCAATGTCGAAGCGATGGGCGGCACGATCATCGCCGAAAACCGGTCGCCGAATGGACTCCAGGTTCATGTTCGCCTGCCGCTGGCGCCGGGCCGGGTCTGACCGCAGCTCCCGGCTGAACCGAACCCGATGGAACCGCGCCTGAAGAGCGGATTGTGGGTCAAGGCGCTGATCCGGCGCTGCGATCTCGCCGCAATCGGGGTCGCGGTGACGGCGCGCGGCGACGGCGACGCCGGTGCGGTGCTGCTGAAGCTCTGCGCGCGCGAGGAGGGCTGTTTGGTGCTCGCCCAGGCGCGCGGGCCGGATGGCGGGCTCTTGTGGATGCGGGCGACCGGCCCCGTCCCGGTTGCCGAGCCCGAGGCCGACGCCTACATCGCCCGCCAGCGGCGCCGCGACCCCGATTTGTGGGTCGTCGAGATCGAGACCGGCGCGCCGGCTGCCATCCTCGACGCGCCGATCGTGTAAACCGTCGACCGCGGCTGCATCACAGGTTCAAGGCATGAGTTTCAGCATCCTGATCGTCGACGACGAGCCCGATGTCGCCGATTTGTTTCGCCAACGCTTTCGCCGCGAGGTACGCCAGCGCCGCTACATGCTGCATTTTGCCGCTTCGGGCGAAGAGGGGCTGCGCCGTGTCGCCGAGCTCGGCTCGGAGCTGATCGTGATCCTGTCCGACATCAACATGCCGGGGATGGACGGGCTGACCCTGTTGCGCGAGATCAAGCAGCGCCGCCCCGAACTGTCGGTGCTGATGGTGACGGCCTATGGCGACGACGAGCGCATGCGCACCGCCGAAGAGCTTGGCGCCGCTGCCTTCCTGCCCAAGCCGGTCGACTTCGATCGGCTGAAGGAAAGACTGGACCAGCTGATCCCCCGGTCGGACACATGACCAAGGCTTGGCTGAGACGCGCCGCGACCAGGGCGGCGCGGCCGCGGAACCCGGTCGGACCGGGACTTCTTCTGCTGCTGGCGGGCGTCCTGCTGTGCGGGGCGGCCGCGGCCCCCGCACCCCCGGCAAAGGACGAGGCGATCGCCCAGGGTCTGGCCGAAATGGTGCGCGACGCGCGCACCGTGATCTCCAACAACCAGGATCTGATCAACGACCCGAAGATTGGCGACAAGCATCTGACCGGACAGAAGGTGCTGGCCGACACGATCGCGCTCTACCAGAAAAACACCGGGTCCGATCCCGACGCGGTCGACAAGACCTCGCGCGAGGGGCGCCTGTTGCATGCGATGATGAGCGCCATTGTCGCGGTAATGGACGACAACCAGGAGACGATCAACGAGAAGGGCACCGGGTTCAAAGGCTTTATCCCGGCGGTCTTCGGCCGTCTCGTCAGCGAGTTGTTCAACGGACTGGCCGAGGGCGAGGCCGTCATGAAGATCACCGCGCCGCCCGATCTCGTACGCAATCGCAAGGCGCGCCCCGACGCCTGGGAAACCGAGGTCATCGACACCAAGCTGCTCAAGCCCGACTGGCCGAAAGGCCAGCCCTACTGGGCCCTGGTCTCGATCAACGGCCGTCCTGCCTACCGGGTCGCGGTCCCCGAATACTACCGCCAGTCCTGTCTCACCTGCCACGGCACGCCCAAGGGCGAGCTCGACGTTACCGGCTATCCGAAAGAGGGGCGCAAGCTCGGCGATCTCGGCGGGGTCGTCAGCATCGTCCTGTTCCGCTGACCCGCCGGACGGCGCGCGCGATGATGGCGCAGCTGCCGATCCGCACCCGGCTGATCCTGCTGTCAGGCGCGCTGCTGCTGTTTCTGCTGGCGACGAATTTCTACCTGAACCGGAAGCTCGCCGAAAATGCCGCCGGCATGGACGAGGCGTCGAACCTGCTCGGGCTGATCGAGGAGGCGAACGAGGCGCAGATCGCCTTTGGCGAGATGCGCTATTGGCTGACCGATCTCGCGGTCAGCATGCTGACCCTGTCCGAGCGCAATGCCGCGGCGGCGCGCGGTCAGATGGAGCAGCATCTCGACGCGCTGGCCCAGCGCCGGCCGCTTGCCGTGGCCCGTATCCGCGCCGAGCTCGCGCAGTATGAAGAGCTCGCTCATCAAGCCGTCGACGAATACACCAACGACCGTCGGGTGGCCGGCAACTCGCTGTTGGCGCATGCCAGCCTGCACAGCGTCGCCGCCGACGAGCTTCTGGCGGCGATCGCCAGCCGTCTGACCGGCGAGGCGAGCTCTGCCCGCGAGCGCATCGTCGGCGAAGCCAGGGAGGCGGCCCGCGTCTCGCGCATCGTGGTCGTCGCGGCGATCGTGGTCGGCGCCTTCCTGACCCTGCTGGTCCTGCGCTCGATCGCGGTGCCGCTGCGCCAGCTGGTGGTGGCGATGGACGGACTCAACGCCGGGCGCCTCGATGTCGCGATCCCGCCCGCCGGACCCGACGAGATCGGCGCCATGGCGCGCACCCTCGCCGCCTTTCGCGACACCCTCGAAGCGCTGCAGCGCACCTTGGCGCAGCTCGAGGGGTTGCGCGCGGTCGGACGTGCCGTCGGCTCGACCCTCGATCTCGAGGCCGTGCTCGGTCTGATCGTGGCGCGCGCCGTCGAATTTTCCGGCGCCGCCGCCGGCATGGTCTACGAGTACGACGAGCCGTCGCGCGAATTTCGCTTTCGAATGAGCCATGGCGCCGGTCCGGAGCTGGCGGCGCGGATGAAGGCGCAGCCGATCGGGTTTGGCGAAGGGGCCGTCGGCCGCGCCGCGATCACCACGACGCCGATGCAGATCCCGGATCTGCGCGAGCCTGGGGTCGGCGTGCCGCAGCTTGCCGGCGAGCTGGTCAGCCTCGGCTATTGCTCGCTGCTCGCCGCACCGCTGCTGCACGAAGACACGATCCTCGGCGGGCTGATCGTGGTGCGCCGGGAGGCCGGCCAGTTTTCCGACGACACCGTCCGGCTGGTCGAAGCCTTTGCGATCCAATCGGCGCATGCCGTGCGCAACGCCAAATTGTTCGAGCAGCAGCTGCGCCGCGAGGCCGAGCTGCGCGCCGCCCACGACCAGCTCAAAACCGCGCAGGCGAGCCTGATCCAGTCGGAAAAAATGGCGTCCCTGGGCCAGCTGACCGCCGGCATCGCCCACGAAATCAAGAACCCGCTCAATTTCGTGAACAATTTTGCCGAGCTGTCGCGCGAGCTGCTCGACGAGCTTCGCGAAACGGTCCAGGCGGCGGCGGACGGGGCCGCGCCGAAGAACAACGATGTCGAGGATTTGATCGCGACGTTGGACACCAATCTGTCGAAGATCGTCGAGCACGGGCGGCGCGCCGACGGCATCGTCACCAGCATGCTGCTGCACTCGCGCGGCGGCAGCGGCGAGCGCCGCAAGAGCGACCTCAACGCGCTGGTCGAGGAGGCCCTCAACCTCGCCTTTCACGGCGCCCGCGCGCGGGATCAGAGCTTCAATGTCGCCTTGACGCGCGATCTCGCGCCCGATCTCGGCCCGCTCGACATCGTCCCGCAGGACATCACCCGCGTCTTCCTGAACCTGTTCGGCAACGCCTTCTATGCGGTCAACAAGCGCCGCCGCGCCGCCGCCGACCCGGCCTATGCGCCGGCTGTCGCCGTCGCTACCCGCGAGCGCGGCGAGGAGGTTGAAATCCGGCTGCGTGACAATGGGGTCGGCATGCCGCCGACCGTGCGAGACCAGGTCTTCACCCCGTTCTTTACGACGAAACCGACGGGCGAGGGCACCGGGCTCGGCCTCTCGATCAGCTACGACATCGTCGTGCAGGAGCACGGCGGCGCAATTGCGGTCGACAGCCGCGAAGGCGAGTTCACAGAGTTCACGATCCGCCTGCCGCGCAACCCGCCGGCGGTCGCCGCGGCACCAGCCGCCGCGACCGGAGCCGCTGCATGACCGGCCCGGTCTTTCCCGACCCGCCGGCGCATCCCGATATAGAAATTATCGAGGCGAAGAAGGCGTTCGAACGCTTTTTGCGCATGGATACGTTCCGCTTTCGTCACCGTCTTTATTCCGGCGGGTGGAGCCCGGTGCGGCTCTACGACGTGCTGCGGCGCGGTGCTGCCGTCGGGGTCGCCGCCTATGACCCGTTGCTCGACAGCGTCGTCCTCGTCGAGCAGCTGCGCCTGCCGGCGCTGCTGGCGGGCGCGTCGCCGTGGCAGATCGAGGTTCCCGCCGGCCTCGTCGACCCCGGTGAGCAGCCCGAGGCGGTCGCGGCGCGCGAGATGCGCGAGGAAACCGGGCTCTCGCTCCTCGGCGGCCCGATCCCGATCCAGCGCTATCTGCCCTCTCCCGGCGGCTCGGACGAAAGCGTCTTTCTGTTCTGCGCGCGCGTCGACGCGAGCCTCGCGGGCGGCGTCCACGGCAGGCCCGAAGAGGGCGAGGACATCCGTACCGTAGTCAAAACGGTCGGGGAGATCGAAACGCTGCTCGATGCCGGCCTGATCGAAAACGGCCACACCCTGGTGGCGCTCTACTGGCTCCTGCGCCACCGCGAGCAGCTGCGCCGGCAGTGGACCGGCGATCCGGCGATACCATTGGCCGGGAGAGCAGCTAAAGCATTTTAGCCGAGCGGCCCTTGGAAGACCTGGTCGACATAGGTGTCGGAGAGCGGCTCCAGGCCTTCGGGCCAGTTGCCGTTGACATGGCGGCGCTCGGATGCCGGGCGCACACGGCCATCCCAGCCGACCTGTTCCATGTAATAATAGAGCTGGATGCAGTGGCCGTCGGGGTCGAGGGCGAAGGCCGAATAGTCGATGCCGGGATAAAGCTCTGGCGGGATCGCGTCGACAAAGGCGACCCCGCGCGCCTTTAGGAATTTGACGGCTTCGCGCAATTGGGCGTAGCTGCCGACCTCGACGCCAAACGACATGCACGTCGTGTGCGGGCTGAGCCCCAGGTTACCGCGCAATTCCTTTGGGAACAGCCCGACGCTGTGGTGCTCTGCGCCGCAGCGCATGAACACGCAGCGCGCGCCGCGATACCGCACCTCCTCGCTCTTAACAAAGCCGAGCCGCTCGCCGTAAAAGGCCTCGGCGCGCTCGACATCGTCGACGAAGAGGCTCAACGGGCCGATCTTGGTGATTTTGAACGGCCGCGGCAGGAGCACCCCTTCGACGTCATAGGTCGCTTCCGGCGGGCGCTGCGGGCGATGGCCCGACAACACCTCGATGCCCTTGTCCTGCGCCTCGAACAATTCGGCGGCTTCGGACATCTGCGGCAGCCCGGGCTTTTCGTTAAAGCCGCGGTAATACATGTCGCGCGGCTTCGACAGCTGGTTCCAGCCGATCTGCTCGATGCCGTAATAGAATTCGTTGGTGTGCCCGTCGGGGTCGTAGACGTAGACATGCCAGTTGCTGCCCGGCATGTCGCGGCCGACGCGCTGGACGCGGACCTGATGGTCGACAAAGTAATCATGTGCCTCGCTGATCTCGCGCAGGCTGCCGCATTGCCAGGTGATCTGGTTGATTGTGACCTCGGGCGCGAATTTGCGGTCGGCGCGATGGTCCATCACCCGCTTCGGGAACAGCACAAAGGCGTGATGGTCGGTGCCGTGGCGCATGAAATAGCCGCGCGGGTCGCCGACGTCGGTGTCCTTCGGGAACCACGGCGCCCGCGAGAAATCGAGCGTGTCCGACGCCGTAAAGCCGAGGAGGTCGCCGTAAAACTCGCGGCCCTCGGGCAGCTTTTCGACATTGAAGCCGAAATGGCCGAGCCGGCGAACCTTGAACGGCCGCGGCAGGTACACTCCCCCGACATTGTAGCGCTGGGCGACTGCCGACATCGTTGGTTCCTCCTGTGCGCGGGCCTCGATCCGTCCGGCAGAGCCTGCGCTGTGTTGCCGACCCGAGCGCTGGGCAACCTGCCCGAACTTTGCCGAATTTAATGCCGCTGCGCGGGCCTCATTGCAACCATGATCGTCGCAGCAGCGATGCCCGCCGGCGGCTTGCGGCGGCCCGCGAGGAAGGGCACGTTGGCTCATTCCGCCAGACGGAAACCGAGGGAGAACGCCGATGATCGCCACCATCCGCAATGTCGCGCGCGAAAAGCTCGAGCAAGGCCAATTGTCGTTGGGCGTCGGCATCCGCATGACGCGCAGCGTCGAGATCGCCAAAGCGATGGCCGCGGCCGGCTTCGACTGGCTGTTTCTCGACATGGAGCATGGCGTGATGTCGCTCGAAGCCTGCGCGCAGATCGCGACCGCCGCACTCGACGCCGGCATCGCCCCGATCGCGCGGGTCCCGAATGGGGAGTATGCAATCGCGACGCGGGCGTTGGACAATGGCGCCCTCGGCATCGTCATGCCGCATGTCGACACCGCCGCCGAGGCGCGCGAGGTTGTCGACCGGCTCAAATACCCGCCGGTCGGGCATCGCTCGATGGGCGGGATCGGGCCGCATTACGGGCTGCGCTCGGCAAGCTCGGGCGAGGCTGCGAGCGCACTCAACGCCGCGAACCTGACGGTCGTCATGCTGGAGACACCGACCGCGATCGCCAACGCCGCGGAGATCGCCGCGGTGCCGGGGGTCGACGTCTTGCTGATCGGAACCAACGATTTGTGCGCCGAGATGGGCATCCACGGCGATTTCGGCAGCGAGCGGGTCGCCGACGCCTACGGCAAGATGATCGCGGCGGCGAAGAAGCACGGCAAGTTTCCGGGAATGGCCGGCGTCTACAACGAGGCGATCATGCCGCGTTATGTCGAGATGGGCGCGCGCTTTATCCTGTCGGGCCAGGACGCCGGCTTTATGGTCGCCGCCGCGGCCCAGCGCACCGGATTTTTGCGCAAGCTCCCCGTCGCTTAGCTCCGAACAGCGGCGGCGCGGCACAAAGCCGATAAGGGCGGTGGCCGCTGCGTGCGGAGCGGAAGTTTCGCCCGCCGTGGCTGCAGCGCCCCGATCGCCGCAAGCATCGCCGACCGGGGCTTTGACCGGCCCACGGATTTGCGGGATAATCTTCATTCGCGATTATCGGCAAAGCCGCGCGGCGCCGGCCGTTGCGGCTGCCTCGGTGATTGCCGCGCGTCCGGCCGGATGTCCTGCGGGGAACGCGATGATTGCGGCGGAACCCGCCAGACCGATCGGGAGGCAAAGGCATGGGTGAGTTTGCGTTGGGGCAGGCGGTGGCGCGGTTTGAGGATCCGCGGCTGTTGCGCGGCGGCGGGCGGTACGTCGACGACCTGGCATTGCCGCGCATGGTGTTCGGCTGTGTGCTGCGCTCGCCCTATGCCCATGCTCGCATCCGTTCGATCGATCCCGGCACGGCAAAGACAGCACCGGGGGTGTTGGCGGTGTTGACCGGCGCCGACTGGGAGGCTTCGGGATGGGGCGATCTGCCGGTGCCGAGCGGGTTGCGGTTGCGCGACGGTTCGCCGGCGTTCCGGCCGCGGTTTCCGGCATTGGTCAAGGACCGGGTGCGCTGGGTCGGCGACTACGTGGCGTTTGTCGTCGCCGAAACCCGGCACCAGGCCGAGGACGCGGCCGAGTTGATCGCGGTCGACTATGAGCCTTTGCCGGCGATCGTCTCGACCGCGGGTGCGGTCGAAGCCGGCGCGCCGCTGGTTTGGGACGAGGCCCCCGGCAACATCGCCTTTTTCCACAGCGAGGGCGACGCCGCCAAAACCGAGGCCGCGATCGCGGGTGCGGCGCACGTCGTCCGCCGCCGGCTCGTCATCAACCGCGTGACCGCGGCGGCGATGGAGCCGCGCGGTGCGATCGGCGACTACAACCCGGCCGCCGACGAGTACACGATCTACACGACCTTGCAGCGCATCCACTCCTACCGCGCCGAACTGGCGACCCAGATCATCAAGGTCCCGGAGAGCCGGGTCCGCGTCGTCGCCGGCGACATCGGCGGCAGCTTTGGCATGAAATCGGCGATCTACAACGAGGTGGCGCTGGTGTTGCGGGCCTCGAAACTGGTCGGCCGTCCGGTCAAATGGACCAGCACCCGTTCCGAGGCCTTTCTCGGCGACGCCCAGGCGCGCGACAATGTCAGCGACGCCGAACTGGCGCTCGACCGCGATGGTCATTTCCTCGGCTTCCGGGTGCGTACGATCTCGGCGGTCGGCGCCTACCCGCAGACCGGCTCCAACGCCTTTGTCGCCAATCTCGGCACCTTGGCCGGGGTTTACCGCACCCCGGCGGTGCGCGCCGAGGTCACTGCGGTCTACACCAACACCAACCCGGTGCGGCCCTATCGCGGCAACGGCCGGCCGGAATTCGCCTATGTCATCGAGCGCATGGTCGATGACGCCGCCGCCGAAATCGGCATCGACCCGGTCGAGTTGCGCCGCCGCAACATGATCCCGCCCGAGGCGATGCCGTTCAAATCGGGGCTGACCTTCACCTATGATTGCGGCGAGTTCGCCAAGAACCTGGAGATGGCGCTGCGCCTCGCCGACGCCGCCGGCTTTGAAGAGCGCCGCGCGGAAGCCCAGGCGCGCGGCAAGCTGCGCGGTCTCGGCATCTCCAACACGATCGAGCGCGCCGCCGCCGGCGGCTACGAGGCGGCCGAAATCCGTTTTGACCGCAGCGGCACGGTGACCCTGGTGTCGGGCTCGATCACCCAGGGCCAGGGGCACGAGACGGTCTACAAGCAATTGCTGTGCGACCGGCTCGGCATCGACCCCGAACGGGTGCATTACGTGCAGGGCGACACCGACAAGGTCGCGAACGGCGAAGGCACCGGCGGCTCGCGCTCGGCCGCACTCGGCGGCTCGGCGGTCCACCTCGCCGGCGAGAAGATCGTCGCCAAGGCCAAAATCATCGCGGCACACCTGTTGCGCGCCGAGGAGGGCGAAGTCGATTTCGCCGACGGCCTCTTTACCGCGCCGCGCGCTAACCGAGCCTTGACGATCGCCGAGATCGCGGTCGAATCGTTTAACCCGCCGAATTTGCCTGATGACATGGAGCCGGGGCTGATCGCCGCCGCGGCCTTTACCGCAAAGCAGCAGAATTTCCCGAACGGCAGCCATATCTGCGAGCTCGAGATCGACCCCGAGACCGGTGCCGTCGAAATCCTGCGCTATTGCGTCGTCGACGATGTCGGTACGGTCATGAACCCATTGCTGCTTCACGGCCAGATCTGCGGCGGCGTCGTGCAGGGGATCGGCCAGCTGCTGATGGAGGACATCCGCTTCGACCCGGATTCGGGGCAGATGCTGACCGGCTCGTTTATGGATTACGCGATGCCGCGGGCGGGCGATTTGTGCGGCTTCGCGCTCGACAACAACCCGGTGCCGACCAAGACCAACCCGCTCGGCATCAAGGGTGCGGGCGAGGCGGGTGCGGTCGGCGCGATGCCGGCGGTCGGCAACGCGCTGGTTGATGCGCTCTCCCCGCTCGGCATCCGCCAGGTCGAGATGCCGGCCACTCCCGAGCGTTTGTGGCGCGCGATCCGCGGCGCCCGCGGATACCCGCTATGATGCCCACGAACCTACCCGCGACGCTTTGCGCCGGACCGCCTGAACGGCGCTGGCGTTCACAGTGTTCTACACGCCCGCCAGTGTTGGGATCGCCTCGATTTCCGAGCGCTTGGCTTCACCCAGCCGTTCAAGGTCAAAGCGCGCTTGCAGGGCGAGCCGAAGACTCCGGACAATTTCCGCACAGCTTGCCCAGTCGCAACGCCATCTCGGGCGTGACCGGTGTCCGCTCGGTCAGGATTGCGTGCAAGGTCTCTCCCTAGACGCCGAGAGCAAGCGGGCGATCTTGTCGGCGCACGCGTGCGACCGAGCGCCGGCAGAACATCCTCGCGCAGCAGTTCGCCCGGATGCATAGCCGGCAATCCGCTCAGGATCGGTTCGCCGTCTGTCAATGGTAATCCTCCAAATTGCCGTCGGCCATGACCTTGCCCGAGCGGATCACAAAGGCGAATTTGCAGCCGGCGAGCAGGCTCGGGCCGCAACCGCCCCCGTCAATGCGAAAGGCCATCACCGCGATGCAGTGGTCGTGGGTCGCCCCTTCCTGCGGGTTTGTGTAGATGCACGGGCACAGATAGTCGCAGTTGCAAGCTTTCCATGTATTCGCCGCGCATCATCCAATTTTGGTCCGGCATCGCGTCACCTCTGGATTAGCAATCCTGCGGTAATCCTTGGTGCAGTCCGGTGGCGAGATGCGGACAGATACACCTGCCCTCGATCGGTGCAGCCGGATTGCGTCGTCGCTCCGCTTCTCGCAACGACAACGGTTACGGTGTTTGCAGAGGCCGCGGGTCGGCGCAAAGCGCCACCCGAGAACAGGCTCGACGATGTCGCAACGCGAATGACAACGGTTCGTTTTCGTTGCGAGCGAAGCGAAGCGATCTCGATGTCGCGGCGCTTCGGCGCCAAGCGTCGGGCTCGCACCG
>CAVQJP010000009.1:0-16895 GCA_963712825.1 uncultured Alphaproteobacteria bacterium | reverse complement strand
AACAGCTGCTGGATCGCGGCGGTGTCGCTGGTGGTCGTCAGGGCCAGCGTCAACAGGATGCGGGCTTTTTGCGGGCTCAGATCCTCGCCGGCGATGATGCCGGTTTCGCGCAGCCGGCGGCGCGGCGCCACTCGGCCGCTCGCGGCGCGGCTGCATTGCACGACGACGATCCCGGCCTTGGCGGCACGCTCGAACGCGGCGCGCTGATCGGGCGTTGGGCTGCCCGGAGCGAACCCGGCCGACACCAGACCGCGGGCACCGGCGGCGACCGCGGCATCAACCAGCGCGCCGTCCGCCCCGGCATAGCTGTAAATGATGTCGACGCGCGGCAGCGGCTCCTTCAGGTCGAGCGCGGCGAACGGACCGTCCGGCATATGGGTGCCGAGCGGCGCGCGGTAAAAATGCACGCCGTCGCCGTCGACATGACCAAGCGCGCCAAAATCGAGCGATCGGAAGGTCTGCAGCCGGTAGGTCGAGGTCTTGACCACGTCGCGGGCAGCATTGATCTCGTCGTTGAGCAGCACGAGGACACCCTTGCCGCGCGCCTCGGGGGAGCCGGCAACGCGGAGCGCGTTGACCAAGTTCATGCCGGCGTCGGTGCCGATGGCGCTTGCCGGGCGCTGCGCCCCGACCAACACGACCGGCTGGCTGACCGCCAAGGTCAGGTTCAGGAAAAACGCGGTTTCCTCCAGGGTCGCGGTGCCGTGGGTGATCACAAAACCGGCGGTGGCGGGCTCATCACGCGCGATCTTATGGATCAGCGCGCGCAATTCGAGCCATTCCGCTGGGCCGATCTCGGTACTGCCGACCTGGCGTATGGTTAGAGGCACCGGCTCGGCAACGAGCCGCGTCTCCGGAAACCGGTCGAGCAGCGCCGCGGCGGTGAGCTTCTGCCCGAAATCGGGATAGTCGAGCACATCGAGGCTCGATGCCCCCAACGACGAGATCGTGCCGCCGGTGCCGATCACCGCAATGCGGGGAAGTGTCTGGCTCATCGACGCACTCCTGACTTATGGCGGTGATGACGTCGCCTGACCTCGCCGGGCCACTTACGACAGCCAGCGTTTGCGGCGTTTGTAGTGCTTGAGGTCGCGGTAGGATTTGCGGGCGCCGGCCTCGTTGAGGCCGAGATAGAATTCCTTGATGTCGGAGTTCTGGCGCAACGCGTCGGCCGGGCCTTCGAGCACAATCCGGCCGTTCTCCATCACATAGCCATGGTCGGCGATTTCGAGCGCCAGGGCCGCGTTCTGCTCGACCAGCAGCACGGTCAGGCCGCGCTCCTCGCGCAGGCGGCGGATAATGCCGAAAATCTCTGCGACCAGCAGCGGTGCCAAGCCCAGCGACGGCTCGTCGAGCAGGATCACTTTGGGCTCGCACATCAGCGCGCGGCCGATCACCAGCATCTGCTGCTCGCCGCCCGACAGATACCCCGAGGGCTGGTGGCGGCGTTCCCTGAGCACCGGAAAGGTGTCGAAAATGCCATCGATCGCCGCGCGCACCCGGCCGAAATCGCCGCGGGTATGGGCGCCGGCGACGAGGTTCTCCTCGACCGTCAGGTTTTCGAAGACGCGCCGGCCCTCGAACACCTGGGCGACGCCCCGGCGGACGACGTCGTGCGGCGCCAGCCGGTCGAGCCGGTCGCCGTCGAGCTCGACGCTGCCTTTGGTAACCTCGCCGCGTTCGCTGCGCAACAGCCCCGATATCGCCTTCAGCGTCGTCGTCTTGCCCGCCCCGTTGGCGCCGAGGAGCGTCGTGATGCGGCCCTCCTCGACGCTGAGCGAGACCCCCTTCAGCACCAGGATCACGCCGTCATAGACGACTTCGATGTTGTTGAGCGCGAGCACGTGACGGCTTTTTCGGCCGGCTATTCGGCGGTCTTGATCGCGTTGTCGACGACGTCGCGATAAGCGCGGAACCAGTCCGTCTCCTTGACCAATTTGCCGTTGTGGACCTGGAACACCTCGACCCAGCCGCCGCCTTCGTGATCGGTCGGGGTGATCTGCAACGGCGGGACCAGCCCGCCCAAGGTGAAGTCGTGGATTTCTTCCATGCCCTTTTTGATGTCGGTGCCGGTCGGCTGCTTGCCGCCATTGTCTTTGAGCGCGTTGCGGATCGCCTCGACATGGATCGCAGCCTGCAAAAGGCCGCGGTTGTAATAGACGGTGTTGTCGTCCATCAGCTTGGGCGGCTCCTTGCCGTTCTTTTTGTACATCGCCTTGATCTGTTGGCGGATCGGGTAGTTGTCGCCCGCACCGGCGAATTCGATCGCGTGATACCCCTCGGCCAGGCCGAAGCCGCCGGCGGCTGCGATGTCGGCTTCGGAGGCCGCCCAGACAAAGCCGATCACCTTTGAGAGCGGGTAGCCGGCGCCCTTCAGGCTCTTGATCGCGACCGAAGGTGCGCGGCCGAACAATTGCATGATGACGAAATCGGGATGAAAGCGCTGGGTGATGTCGAGCACCTGCGCGCCGAGCTCGACGCCCGGCGGCGGCACGGCATAGGTCCGCAGCTCGAAGCCCTCGGATTTCTGCAATGCGTCGATGATCGGCATCGGCTCCTTGCCGGCCGGATTGTCGTAATAGAGATAGGCGATCTTTTTGCCCTTAAGATCGCCGCCGAGCTTGTCCTTGACGAATTTGACCGCGGCGGCGGCCTGCGACCAATAGCTCGCGGCGATCGGGAACAAATAGGGGTAGCGCACACCGTCGGCCGCGGCCGACAGACCAAACCCGGGCGAGGTCGTCGTGATCTTGTCCTGCTCGAGCCGCTGGTTCAGCGCCACCGTCATCGGCGTGCCGTACAAGGTCATCAGCACCGCCCCCATCTGCTTCTGGCGCTGATAGGCTTCGACCGCGGCCGGCACCTTGTACTGGTTGTCGATCTCGTCGGCCTTGATCTTGTAGCCGTCGATCCCGCCCTCGGCATTGATCAGGTTGTAGTAGTCCTGCATCGCCGGGCACAGCACGACGCCGGTGATCTGGGTCGGGCCGGTGCGGTCGCATTGGACGCCGATAACGACTTCCTTCTGCTGCGCCATCGCCGAGCCGGTGAGCCAAAGCCCGGCAATCACCACAACCGTCAAGGCCGGCGCCACTCTTCTTCTCATTGCTGCTTCTCCTCTTCTTCTGTGCCGGCCCGGCCCGCTGGCCGGCCCGCCCGAGCGAAAGCGGGCGAGCCTAACCGAAAGCGATTCGTTTATTCAGCGGTTTTGACCGCATTCTCGACGACATCGCGATAGGCGCGGAACCATTCGGTCTCCTTGACGAATTTGCCGTCGTGGACCTGGAATATCTGCACCCAGCCGCCGCCCTCATGGTCGGTTGGCGTGATCTGCAACGGCGGCACCAGCCCGCCCAGGGTGAAGTCGTGGATCTGCTCCATGCCGGCTTTGACCTGGTCGTGGGTCGGCTTTTGGCCGCCGCTGATCTTCAACGCGTTTTTCAGCGCCTCGACCTGGACCGCCGCCTGCAGCAAGCCCCGGTTGTAGACGACCGTGTCGGCCATCTCCTTGGGCGGGTCCTTGCCTTCCTTTTTGTACATCGCCTTGATCTGCTGGCGCACCGGGTAGTCGTCGCCGGCGCCGGCGAATTGCAGGGTGTTGTAGCCCTCGGCGACACCCCAGCCGCCCGCTGCCAAAATGTCGGCTTCGGCCGAGGCCCACACCAGCCCCAACACCTTCGAGAGCGGATAGCCCGCGCCCTTCAGCCCCTTGATTGCGACGGAGGGCGAGCGCCCGAACAGGTGCATGATAATGAAATCGGGATGGTAGCGCTGCGTGATGTCGAGGATTTGCGCACCCATTTCGACCCCCGGCGGCGGCACGGCAAACGTCCGCAGTTCATAGCCTTCGGTCTTTTGCAAGGCGTCGATGATCGGCAGCGGCTCCTTGCCGGCCGGGTTGTCGTAATAGACATAGGCGATCTTTTTACCTTTCAGGCTGCCGCCGAGCTTGTCCTTGGCAAACTTGACCGCCCCGGCGGCTTGCGACCAATAGGTCGCCGCAATCGGGAACAAATAGGGGTAGCGAGTGCCGTCGGCGGCGGCGGCGATGCCGAAGCCGGGCGAGGTCGTCGGCATCTTGTCCTGCTCGAGGCGCTGGTTCAGCGCCACCGTCTGCGGCGTGCCGTACAGGGTCATCATCAAAACGCCCATCTGCTTTTGCCGCTCATAGGCCTCGATCGCCGGCGGCACCTTGTATTGGTTGTCGATTTCGTCGCCGCGGACTGTCCAGCCGTCGATCCCGCCCTGCGCGTTGACGAGCCTGTAGTAATCCTGCATCGCCGGGCACAGGACCGTGCCGACGATCTGGGTCGGGCCGGTACGGTCGCATTGATCCCCGATCAGCAGCTCCTTCGTCTGCGCCAGCGCGCTGCCGGCGAGCCCTAATCCGGCCAGTGCGGCAGCCGCAAGTGTCGCGGTAAGTCTTGATGGATTTGTCATCCGACGCTCTCCCTAGTCATGTGCGAGTTTCAGTTTCTTCTTTTTGGGTCAGTAGGAAAAAGGCCACACCCGAAAGTAATTCCGGATGTTGCGCCACAGCCGGTTCAATCCTTCCGGCTCGACCACCAGAAAAAAGATGATCAGGCCGCCGAAAATCACGAGCCGCAGATTGGGAACCACGTTCAGCAGGTCGGCGTGAGAAAAGATGATGCCGCCGAACGAGTTTAGAAACCAGCGCGTCGCGATCGGCAGCAGGGTGACAAAGATCGCGCCCAGCACCGAGCCTAATACCGAGCCGAGCCCGCCGATGATCACCATCGCCAGGTAGTCGATCGACACGTCGATCTGGAACTGCTCGTAATTGGCGATGCCCAGGTAGTAGCTTTCGAGCACTCCGGCGACCCCGGCATAGAATGACGAAATCGCAAACGCATAGAGCTTGTAGCGGAAGATGTTGATGCCGATGATCTCGGCGGCGATGTCCTGGTCGCGGATCGCGACAAAGGCGCGGCCGATGCGGCTGCGCACCAGGTTCAGAGTGCCGACGATGGCCAGGACGACGAAGAACATCAGGAACAGGTAGATCTGGACTTCGTGCTTCAGCACGATACCAAACACCGACGGCCGCGGGATCTCGATCGAGGCCTGGACGCCGCCCGAGATCCATTGGACGTGATTGATCGTCCATTCGATGATCAGCTGCGCGGCGAGGGTGGCGATCGCGAGATAAATACCCTTGATGCGCAGTGACGGGATGCCGACGACAATGCCGATCAGCGCTGCCATCAGCCCGCCGGCCGGGATCGCGACCCAGAACGGCGCGCCGACCCGGGTGATCAGATTGGCCGCGGTGTAGGCGCCGACCGACATAAAGGCGCCATGCCCGATCGAGACCTGCCCGGTGTAGCCGACGAGAATGTTGAGGCCGAGCGCGCCGACGACCGCGATCAGGATCAGGTTCAGGATCGAGATGTAATATTCGCCGAGGGCCAGCGGCACGACAAGGATGAACAACGCCGCAAACGCCGCAACCGCCCATTGCGCAATCGGCAGGGGGTAAAGCGCCATGTCGGCGGCATAGCTCGTTTTGAACACCCCGGCTTCGCGGTGGAACATTGTCAGACCGTTTCGCCGCCCTCTCCGCCCTTCGGGGGGAGAGGGAGGGGCCCGCGCCAAAGGTGTGGGAGGGAGCGGTGGGCGCCGGCAACCGCTCCCGCATCCCCCACCTCACCCCGGCCCTCTCCTCGCCGAGGGGCCGAGAGGGAGGGATCGGCCCGGTTCTTCGATCCTATCAACATCACACGCGCTCGATGCGGCGGCGGCCGAACATGCCTTCGGGGCGGATCATCAGCACCGCGATCATCAGCACATAGGGCACGAAATCCTTGGTGCCGCCGCCGACATAGGGGTCGAGATAACCGGCCGCCAAATTCTCGGTAATGCCGATGATCAGCCCGCCGATGACGGCGCCGACGATCGAGTCGAGACCGCCCAAAATCACCACCGGAAACACCTTGAGCCCAACCAGCGCCAATTGGTTGTCGACCCCGAGCATGGCACCCCAGACGATGCCGCCCAAGGCGGAGACGACGCCGGCCATCGCCCAGGCGAGCGCAAAATAGCGCTGGACGTTGATCCCCATCGCCATCGCCACCTGCTGGTTGTCGGCGACGGCGCGCATCGCCACGCCGATCCGGCTTTTCAGAAAAAACCAGGTAAAGCCGGCGAGAAACGCAAGGCTGACCCCGGCGCCGACGAGCTGTACCGGCGGCAGGTTGAGCGGCCCCAGCACGATCGGCGAGTTGCCGACCGGGATCGTGATCGCCCGTGTGCCGGCGCCAAAGGCCAGCACCGCGGTCCCTCTTAGAACCGCGGCGAGCCCGATCGTCGCCATGATGACCGAGATGATCGGCCGGCCGATCAACGGCCGCAGCACCACGCGCTCGAGGCCAAAGCCCAGCGCCACCATGCCGAATATGGCCAGCAACGCCGCGGCCCAGAACGGCAATCCGGCGAGGCCTCCGGCTCCCGCGGCGATAAACCCGGCGAACATGACGAATTCGCCCTGGGCGAAGTTGATCGCGTCGGTTGCCTTGTAGATCAGCACAAAGCCGAGCGCGATCAGCGAATACATCAGCCCGATCAGCACCCCGTTGACCAGCAGCACAAAGGTGAATTGCCAGTCGATCCCCAACATCACAAGCCGACTTCGAACATTGTACAGTTTCTCGAACTAAAACTCGTCACCCCCGCGCAAGCGAGGGTCCAGGGCGAGCGCCGCTGCCATGGGTCCCTGGATGCCTGCTTTCGCAGGAATGACGGGTGCAACGTCGATCTCTCGCCGCTCATTTCGGCTCGCGGGCTCAGGCGTAGGCCGGGGCGCGCGCCGCGACCGCCTCGCCGGCGACGGTGTCGATCGTTATGCGCGCCTCGAGCCGCCCCTTGCGGCCGTCCTCGTAAGTGACCTCGGTCGCCAGCTCGACCTCGTCGTCGCCGCTGTAAAAGGCCTCGACGGCGGCCGTGTATTTCTCGGCGATAAAGCGCCTGCGCACCTTGCGGGTGCGGGTGATCTCGGCGTCGTCGGCGTCAAATTCCTTGCTCAGCAGCAGAAAGCGGCGGATGCGCGCCGCGGCCGGCAGGCTCGCGTTGCAACGTGCGATCTCGCCGGCGATCAACCCGCGAATTTCCGCCTTGGCGCTCAAATCCTGAAACGAGGTATAGGCGAGGGTGTGGCGCTCGGCCCAGTTGCCGACGGTGCCGAGGTCGATCGCGATCATCGCCGCGACAAACGGCCGTTCGTCGCCGAACGCCACCGCCTCGGCGATGTAGGGGCTGAATTTGAGCTTGTTCTCGACAAATTGCGGCGCAAACGGGGTGCCGTCGGCGAGCTTGCCGACATCGCGGGCGCGGTCGACGATGACAAGGTGGCCGCGCCCGTCGACATAGCCGCAATCGCCGGTGCGGAACCAACCATCCCCGTCGACCGCGTCGCGGGTCGCCTCGGGCTCTTTGTAGTAGCCCCGGAACACCGCGCCCGAGCGCACCAGCACCTCGCCATTTTGGGCGATGCGGATTTCGCTGCCGGGGATGGCCGGGCCAACCGTGTCGGGATCGGCCTCGCCGTCGCGCTGCAGCGCCGCAAGCCCGGACAATTCGGTCGAGCCCCAGACCTGCTTCAAATTGATCCCGAATGCGCGGAAGAAGCGATAGGTGTCGGGGCCGAGCGGCGCGCCGCCGGTATAGGCCCAGCGCGTGCGGCGCAGCCCGAGCTGGTCGCGCACCGGCCCGTACACCAGGATTTCGCCGATCGCCAAACCGAGCCGCTGCATCGGCGAGGGCTGTTCACCGGCGCCGCGGGCAGCCTCGACCCGCTCGGCGAGGCCGCGGAAGAACTCGAATGTCCGGCGCTTGATCGGGGTTGCGTCGGCGGCACGCACCCGCAATTGGGTCAGCAAATTCTCCCAGATCCGCGGCGGCGCCAGCGCCACCGTCGGACCGAGCTCGCGCAGGTCGCGCTGTACCGTCTCCGGGCGCTCGGGGCAGTTGCAGCTAAAGCCGACGAGCAAGGTCAGGACCAGCGAAAACAATGACTCGCCGATCCACGCCATCGGCAGATAGGAAAGGATGTCGTCGGTCGGGCGAATGTCTTCGGCCGCGGCGAAACCTGCGGCTGCCGCCAGCAGATTGGCGTGCGACAGCATCACCCCTTTGGGGCGGCCCGTCGTCCCCGAAGTATAGGTCAGCAGCGCCAAATCGTCGGCCGCACCCCGGCCGATCTCGGTTTCGACATATCCCGGATGCGACCCGGCGAACCCGCGGCCCGCCTCCTGAACCCGCTCGAACGGCTCCAGCCCCGGGGTCGCATAATGGCGCATGCCGCGCGGGTCGTCGTAGACGACAAGATCGAGATCCGGCAGCCGCGCCTTCAGCGACAGAACCTTGTCGACCTGCTCCTGGTCTTCGGCCACGACCACCCGGATCTCGGCGTGATGCAGCACATACGCCATCTCGGAGGCGATCGCGTCCTGGTACACCGGCACCGCGATGCCGCCAAGGCTTTGCGCGGCGAGCTGCGCCCAGTAAAGCCGCGGCCGGTTGTCGCCGATTACCGCGAGCTTGTCGCCGCGGCGGAACCCACGCGCGGCAAGACCGAGCGCGAACTCATCCGCCTGGCGCCGGTATTCGGCCCAGCTAAAGGTCTGCCAGATGCCGAGCGTCTTTTCGCGGATCGCCGGCCGGTCGGACATCGACTGTGCGTTGCGCCGCAACAGCCGGGGCAAGGTGTCGGGCATGGCAGCCAAAGCGGCGCCCGAAGGAGTCCCGCTGCCGCTCACGCCGCCGCCTCCTTTTCGCGCAACACGCCGCCGCCGAGATAGGCGCGGATCACCTCCGGATGGCGTTGGACTTCCGCCGGGGTGCCGTCGGCGATCTTGCGGCCATGGTCGAGCACGGCGACCCGCTCCGAAATGTCCATCACCACCGCCATGTCGTGCTCGATCAGGATCACCGTCGTGCCCCACTCCCGGTTCACCTCGAGGATGAAGCGGGCCATGTCCTCTTTTTCTTCCTGGTTCATGCCGCCCATCGGCTCGTCGAGCAGCAGCAACGTCGGGTCGAGCGCCAGAGCGCGCCCGAGCTCGACCCGCTTGCGCAGGCCGTAAGCGAGGCCGCTCGTCGGCTGCTTGCGCAAATCCTCGAGCTCGAGAAACTCGATCAGCTCTTCGACCCGCGCGCGGTGCGCCACCTCCTCGCGCCGCGCCGGTCCCCAATATACAAATGACGACAGGATGCCGGCGCGCATCCGCACATGCCGGCCGAGCATGATGTTGTCGAGCACGGTCATGCCGGCAAACAGCGCGATGTTTTGAAAGGTGCGGGCGATGCCGAGTGCCGCAATGCCTGAGGGCCGGGTCCCGGTCACGTCGCGGCCGGCAAACCGGATCGACCCGGTGTCAGGCCGGTAGAAGCCGCTGATGATGTTGAGCAGCGAGGTCTTGCCGGCGCCGTTTGGGCCGATGATCGAGGTGAGCCCCCCGCGGCGAACGGTCAGCGAGATGTCCTCGACCGCGCGCACCCCGCCAAAATGCTTCGACACCCCGGCGACCGTGAGCAGCGTGTCCGCGCCCGCCGCAGCCGCGCGCCCCCTCACATCGCCCGACACGATACCGCCTGCATTTCCCCGCCCGCCCGCCAAACCACCTATGCCGAGCAATTATGGCCGTCATGATGCGGACGCAGGTCGGAGAATGCAATTGCTTCTGCAGCGATTTTCGCAGCCTTTACCCGGCGCTTGCGGCGGACTCCCGGTCGTGGAACGATCGACGCAGCGTTTGCCGGCCTAAGAGTGGTTAAAGCGATGCCCGAACCGCAAACCCTGCCGACGACATTGCTGACCGGTTTTCTCGGCAGCGGCAAGACCACCCTGTTGCGCCGCGCGCTCGTTTCGCCGGCGCTCGCCGATACCGCCGTCATCATCAACGAGATCGGCGAGATCGCGATCGACCATCATCTCGTCGACTTTGTCGAGGGCAGTGTCGTCGAATTGCCCGGCGGCTGCCTGTGCTGCGCGGTCCGCGAGGACCTTGCCCGCACCTTGCGCGGCCTGCTCGACCGGCGCGCGTCAGGCGAGATCCGCACCTTCTGCCGTATCGTCATCGAGACCACCGGCCTCGCCGACCCGGCGCCGATCCTCTACACCCTCGGCGCCGACCCGATGCTCGACCACTGCCTGCATCTGGCCGGGGTCGTCACCCTGGTCGACGCGGTGACCGGTGCGCAAACCCTCGACCGCTTCCCGGAGGCGGCGCGGCAAGCCGCACTCGCCGACACGCTCGTCATCAGCAAGACCGACCTCGCACCGCTCGGCCCGGCGCTGGCGTCCCGGCTCGACCGCCTCAACGGCCGCGCGCGCCGCATCATTGCACGCGAAGCCGACGACCCCGGCGCGATGTTGTTCGGCGCCGCCGGCCGCGCCGCGGCGACCGTATTGGAGACGGAGCCGGTCGCCGCCCACAGCCACGGCATCGACGCCTTTGCGATCAGCCTCGGCGGTGCGGTCACCCGGCTCGATTTTGCCCGCGCGCTTGGCGGGCTGGCGCGCGAACGCGGCAACGATCTGCTGCGGGTCAAGGGCATCGTGCGGTTCTCCGACCGCCCGGACCGCCCGGCGGTGGTGCAGGCGGCGCAGCATGCGATGTTCGCCCCCGAATGGCTCGACGACTGGCCGGCCGACTGGCCAGCCGACCAGGGATGCGGCCGGCTCGTCTTTGTCGTGCACAAAATCCCGCGATCCGAGATTCTCGCGCATTTCGCGTTTGCCGACCCCGCCCCGTGCCACCCCGCGAGCCGCTAGTGCGCTTTTTGATCAGGTCGAGCCGGGGAAAACAGCCCCCTCACCCTGCCCTCTCCCACTGGGAGCCCACCGGGGAGAGAGGTCGGCAGGGCGCCGCCGAGCCCTGCTCGGAGCCGGCTGAGGGGGGTTCGACTTGGTCGGAATCCTCCAGCGCGGGTTATCGTGCCCTGGCCCTCGGCAGGCGGCTGCGCAGCGGATATGGCTGGAGCTCGATCGCATTGGCATGGGCGCCGGAATGGTGCCGGCTTGTCCATTGGCGAGCCCGCCGTTCCCGCCGCGATCCCTCCGGTGCGTGAGCGGCCCGCCTGCTGCGCTTCGCCATGGATCCGGTGACCTGCTGCCATCCCGATTGCGGATCGAATTTTTGTGCATAGCCGCCGGTCAGCACCTCGAACGCGGCGTTGGCGTGCCCTTTGAGGTCGATGTTGCTCTGCGAATGCTGGTGCCCGAACCAGTTTGGCGTAACAAAATCGGTCACAAGGACGCCGCCGATTTCGTAGCCATACTGGTCGTCCTCGACCGGGTCGCAGACCTCGCCGGCCCAGAAGACGCCCTGAGTATCTTGGTAGGCGCTGTTGAGCCACGGATCCACCGCCATCTCGCAAATCTCGTGCGTGGCGCCGACGCTGACGCTCCCGTTGTCGGCTTTGATGGTTTTTACGAAAACCTTGGAGATCGGCAGACCCTCGTCGGTCAGATCGTGATAGGCAAGCGCGCCGGCTTGGTCGCTGTCGTCGAGGAAAACGACCCACCAAGTGCCGGAGGCCGGCGTCTGGTTCGACGGTACAAAGGCGAAGGTCGCGGCGTCGACGCCCCAGACCGGCAGCAGATCCTGGTTCCACTGCTGGCTGAACGCGGGCAAGTAGCTTTGGACCTCGGCATCGGTGATGTCGGTCGACTCGTTGATGACGGCAATCTGCGGCATTGATGCCTCCTCCGGGTTGGATTGGCTGTCGCAAAACCGAGCCGATCCTGGTGGAGCGATCTCGGTCGACACGCACTATCCCCCAAAGGCACCCGATGGTCTGTGAACCGGCTCACACCAGCCGCGAGTTCATCCGACCGCCTGTGTCACCAGCTTCATAAAGCCGTCCATCGCCGCGGGATCGGTCCAGCGCATGACCGCGACAAGGTCGCTCTCGGGGTCGATCCAGGTCACATTGCCGCCGGCGCCGCGGGCGTAATAGCTTTCCGCCGAGGCGCTCGGGTAAAGTGCGCGGCCGGTGTTGAGCCACCACAAATAGCCGTATTGCGGGAACAGTGGACAGGGTTCGAGCATGCGCTGGATCCACGCTTCGGACAGGATGCGGCGGCCGTTCCACATGCCGTGGTGCCGCAGCAGGAGGCCGATCCGCGCCTGGTCGCGCGCATGGATAAAGGCGCCGCCGCCCCAGTGTCCGCCGCCTGACACCGATTGCACCCGGCGCCCGTCGAGCTCGATCCATGAATTGCGGTAGCCGTGCCATTCCCAATCGGGCGAGGCGCCGATCGGGTCCATGACCAGTTCGCGGAACACCTCCGGCAGCGGCCGGCGCCACAGCCGCAGCAGCGCCAGGGCGAGCCGGTTGACCCGCACGTCGTTGTACTCCCAGAACCCGCCGGCCGGCTGCAGGTCGCGGTGGGTGCCCTTGGGTGCCGCGCTCGGACGGCCGCCGGAGGCGCGGTTGCGGTCGATCAAATCCGGCTTGTCCCACAGCACTCCCTCCCATTCGGAGGTCTGCTGCAGCAGGTGATGCCAGGTGATCGCGTCATTATGCGGCGGGTCGAAGCCGCCGTCGTCGACGGTGCGGCGGACGGGCTCGTGCGGGTCGGCGAGGAGACCGCGATCCCAGGCGAGCCCGGCCAGGATCGAGAGATAGCTCTTGGCGACGCTGAAGGTCATGTCGGCCTGCGTCGTATCGCCCCATTCGGCGACGATGTCGCCGCCGCGCAGCAGCACGCCGTTCGGGCCGCCGCGCGGCCGCACCGGACCCAAGGTCTCGTTCCATGGCGGGCGCTCGCTGAAATCGGTCGCGACCATCAGGGCGAGATCGCGCTTCCACAGCGTCTCATGCTCGCCGGCATGAGCCGCGGCGGCGGCAATGAGGGCCGGGTCGAGCCCGGTCTCGGCGGGTGTCCGGGTCGGCCAAACGGCAGGATGCGGCGGCGGGAAGTGGGTCATTCGGGGGCTGCTCCAGGGCTGCAATCGACCTTGACTTTCGATTAAATCCGCACGACCTCGTTGAGACAACGGCGCCGATCGTCAAGCTGAGCTTGCAAATGGAGCACCGGGGTCGCTAGAAATCACCTTCGTCAGTGTTCCGGGGTCATGGATATCATGGGTTCCTTCAGCTTGATGCACTGGATCGTGGTTCTGGCCATTATCCTGATCCTGTTCGGTGCCGGGAAGCTGCCTCGCGTAATGGGCGATTTTGCCAAGGGCATCAAGGCCTTCAAGGCCGGCATGAAGGAAGATGACGAACCCGAAGCCATGCCTCCGCCGGTGCAAGTAGCGCCGCCGCCGCCGGCCGCGACCAACGCCGGGGCGCCGGTCGCCGCCGCCGACCGGCCGCACGAGCGCGTTTAGCTGCCCGGGCGAGCCGGGGCTACTCGCCTCCGAAGAGCCGAACCGCGACGGGAGAGGGGTTCAACCCTCGGCCGGGAGGACATTGTGCGATCGGAACGGCCATTCTCAACGTCGCCATGCTGAGCGCTGTTTAAGCGCAACATCAGTCGACGCTCGCTGACGCGCGCCGCCAACCGGTGTCGGCCCCGCCGCCGCCTTGCCCGTTTGCCGAATTCGCGCTAAGACGCGGGCCGGTCCGCGCCGGCGCTCGGCGCCGCAATGACGAGGCATTCCCATGGCACGCAACAAGATTGCGCTGGTCGGCGCCGGGCAGGTCGGCGGCACGATCGCGCTGCTCGCCGGGCTCAAGGAATTGGGCGACATCACCCTGTTGGACATCGTCGAGGGCGTGCCGCAAGGCAAGGCGCTCGACATCGTCGAGGGCTCGACCATCGAGGGCTATGACGCTGTCGTCAAAGGCGCCAACGACTATGCCGAGATCGAGGGCGCGGATGTCGTCGTCGTCACCGCCGGGATCGCCCGCCGACCCGGCATGAGCCGCGACGACCTGATCGGGACCAATGCCAAGGTGGTTTCGACCGTCGGCCAGGCGATCAAAAAACACTGCCCGCAAGCCTTTGTGATCACGATCACCAATCCGCTCGACGTAATGGTCTGGGTTATGCGGGAGGCCTGCGGGCTGCCGGCGCATCGCGTCGTCGGCATGGCTGGCGTCCTCGACAGCGCCCGCTTCCGCTATTTCCTCGCCGAGGAGCTTAAAGTTTCGGTCGAGGATGTCAGCGCCTTTGTCCTCGGCGGCCATGGCGACATGATGGTGCCGCTCCCGCGCTATTCGACGGTCGCCGGCATCCCGCTCCCCGATCTCGTCAAGATGGGGTGGACGACGCAGGAACGGCTCGACAAGATCGTCCAGCGCACCCGCGACGGCGGCGCCGAGATCGTCGGCCTGCTGAAAACCGGGTCGGCTTTTTACGCCCCGGCCAGTTCGGCGATCGCGATGGTCGAGGCCTACCTGCGCGACAAGAAGCGGGTCCTGCCTTGCGCCGCCTGGCTGACCGGCGAGTATGGCGTCAAGGACGTCTATGTCGGGGTGCCGGTCGTGATCGGGGCCGGCGGCGTCGAGCGCATTGTCGAGATCGAGCTCAACCGCGAGGAAAAGGCGGAGTTCGACCGATCGGTCGGCGCCGTCCGCGAGTTGGTCGAGGTTGTAAAAAAGATGGCGGCGGCGGGCTGACGCGATGAACATCCACGAATACCAGGCGAAAGAGCTGCTGGCGAAGTTCGGGGTCGCGGTGCCGCGCGGCGGGGTCGCCTATACCCCGGCCGAGGCGGTCGCGGTGACCAAAAGGCTCGGCGGGACGGTCTGGGTCGTCAAGGCGCAGATTCACGCCGGCGGGCGCGGCAAGGCCGGCGGAGTCAAGCTCGTGCGCACCGAGGACGAGGTCACGGCCGTCGCCAAATCCCTGCTCGGGCGCAATCTTGTCACCCATCAGACCGGGCCCGGCGGGCGCGAGGTCAAACGCGTCTATGTCGAGGAAGGCTGCGACATCGCCCGCGAGCTATACCTCGGCATGCTGATCGACCGCGAGACCGGCCGCATCACGCTGATCGGCTCGACCGAAGGCGGGGTCGAGATCGAGGAAATCGCCGAGCATTCGCCCGAAAAAATTCTCAAGATCGCGATCGACCCGGCAAGCGGCATCCAGCCGTTCCACGCCCGCGAGATCGCCTTTGGCCTCGGCCTCGAAGGCAGGCAGGTCGGCGTCGCGGTGAAATTCATCACCGCGCTCTACCAGGCCTTTACCGAGCTCGACGCCTCGATCGCCGAGATCAATCCGTTGGTCGTGACGGGATCAGGCGAACTGGTCGCGCTCGACGCCAAGATCGGCTTCGACGACAACGCATTGTTCCGCCATCCCGAAGTCGCCGCTCTGCGCGACGAAGACGAGGAGGACCCGACCGAAGTCGAGGCCGGCAAGCACGCGCTCAACTACATCAAGCTCGACGGGAATATCGGCTGCATGGTCAACGGCGCCGGTCTCGCGATGGCGACGATGGACATCATCAAGCTTTACGGCGGCAGCCCGGCCAACTTCCTCGATGTCGGTGGCGGGGCCACGCGCGAGCGGGTCTCGACCGCATTCAAGCTGATCCTCAGCGACCCCAACGTTGAAGGTATCCTCGTCAACATCTTTGGCGGGATCATGCGCTGCGACGTGATCGCCGAGGGTGTCGTCGGTGCGGCGCGCGAGATCAACCTGCATGTTCCGCTGGTCGTGCGGCTGGAAGGGACAAACGTCGATCTCGGCAAAAAAATCATGCAGCAATCGGGGCTGCCGATTCTTGCAGCCGAAAACCTTGCCGACGCCGCGCAAAAGATCGTGACCGCGGTCAAGGAGGCGCGCTGATGGCGATTCTCGTCAACGCCGCGACCAAGGTCCTGTGCCAGGGCTTTACCGGCTCGCAAGGCACCTTTCATTCCGAGCAGGCGATCGCCTACGGCACCAAAATGGTCGGCGGCGTCACCCCCGGCAAAGGCGGGACCCGCCATCTCGACCTGCCGGTGTTCAACACGGTGCAGGAGGCGGTTGCGGCGACCGGCTGCGACGCGAGTGTCATCTACGTGCCGCCGCCCTTTGCCGCCGACGCGATCCTCGAAGCAATTGACGCCGAAATCCCGCTCGTCGCCTGCATCACCGAGGGCATCCCGGTCGTCGACATGGTCCGCGTCAAGCGCGCCCTCTCCGGCACCAAGACGCGGCTGATCGGCCCCAACTGCCCCGGCGTGATCACCCCCGACGAATGCAAGATCGGCATCATGCCGGGGCACATCCACCGCCGCGGCCCCGTCGGCATCGTCTCGCGCTCGGGCACCCTGACCTATGAGGCGGTGGCGCAGACGACCGCGGTCGGGCTCGGCCAGTCGACCTGTGTCGGCATCGGTGGCGACCCGGTCAACGGCACCAATTTTGTCGAAGTGCTGGAAATGCTGCTCGCCGACGACGAGACCGAGGCGATTGTGATGATCGGCGAGATCGGCGGCACCGCCGAGGAGGATGGCGCCGCGTTTCTGAGGTCGTCGCGGCGCAAAAAGCCGGTCGTCGGCTTTATCGCCGGCAGCACCGCCCCGCCCGGCCGGCGCATGGGCCATGCCGGCGCCATCATCGCCGGCGGCAAAGGCGGTGCGGAAGACAAGATGGAGGCATTGCGCAGCGTCGGGGCCACCGTCGCCCGCTCCCCGGCCGAAATCGGCACCACCATGCGCGACGTGCTTAGGGGGTAAATGCTGATCCTACCTTCATAGTGGAACAATGATCGGTTGAAGATATGACGCACCGTCCGGAGATGGCACATGAAAGAGGGATTTTACAGCATTCTGTATCGGAAAAAGCGGGTATGGGCTTCGGAATACTAGTTCTCGATACCGGTATGGTTGTCGGAGCGGACGCAGTCGGCGGCATGTACGACGGTTCGTACATTTTTAACTCACAAACGCATTTGCTCGATGTTAATGTAGAGGTATTTATCCCTGCGGGA
>CAVQJP010000008.1:0-85284 GCA_963712825.1 uncultured Alphaproteobacteria bacterium | reverse complement strand
GATCCCGGCGACGGTTGCTCTGGGGCACCTCCACCTTTACGATGTCGGCGCTGCCGGGAACGCCGGCGATCCAGAACGCGATTCCGATGCCGTTTTTTGGCACGACGCCGTTGGCCGCACCTGGCCTCGGCATCATCGCTTCCGCGATCATGCTCGCTTTCGGCCTGTGGTGGCTGCGGCACGCCGAGGCCGCCGCCCGCCGCAACGGCGAAGGCTACGGCTCGGCCACCCCGGTTGCCGTCGACAAGGCGGCGGAAGACGAGACCGTGCGCCAGCGCGCCACCACAGCGCGCGAATTCGATCCGCCCGAGGTCCACCACGGCAGCCAGAGCCCCGAGCTGCCGCCGATCGGCATGGCCGCGTTGCCGCTGCTGGTGGTGGTGAGCGTCAACGTCCTGATGACACTGGTCGTCCTGCCGAGGCTCGACGTTTCGTTTCTTGCCGAGGAACGGTTTGGCGCGACCTCGCTCGCAGCTGTCGGCGGGGTGTGGTCGGTGGTAACCGCTCTTGCCGCGGCGATTGTCACGGTCATCGCCGTCAACTGGAGGCGCCTGCGAGGTTTGCGCGCGACCATGGATTTGGGCGCCACCGCATCGGTGCTGCCGGTGCTGAGCGTCGCCAGCCTCGTCGGCTTTGGCGCGGTGGTCGCAGCGCTCCCGGCATTTGCGATCGTGCGCAACTGGGTGCTGTCGATCGGCGGCGGCCCGCTTGTCTCTCTCGCCGTCGCAACCAATTTGCTGTCCGCTCTTACCGGCTCGGCTTCCGGCGGTCTGACGATTGCGCTCGATGCGCTTGGCGCCACCTACATGCGCCTGGCGGCGGCGCACGGCATTGATCCCGCGCTGCTGCACCGCATCGCCGTGATGAGCGCCGGAACGCTCGACAGCCTTCCGCAGAACGGCGCTGTCGTAACCCTGCTCTCGGTCTGCGGGGCGACCCATCGCGAGAGCTATTTCGACATCGTAATGACTGTGATCGTCGGCCCGGTCATCGCGCTCGCGGTGGTCATAGCGCTTGGGTCTTTTGTGGGTTCGTTTTGAAGTTCCCAACTCACCATCGCGATTTTCACCTGCTCACGGGGAAGGGGAATCATGAGACAGAGGGGATGGATTGCCGCCGCGGCGCTGGCATTGCTGGCACCAAGCGCCGCGCCTGCCGCGACGGAGGCAAATTTCGACGCTAAATCGACGGGTGACCTGGTCGAGCTGTGCAGCGCCACACCGGACAACGGGATCGGAACCGCGGCGGTCAACTTTTGCGAGGGCTGGCTGCAGGGGGCGGTTACGGTCGAGATGCTGAACATGGCCGCATTTCGCGGACCAAAGCTGTTCTGCCTGCCGAACCCGCCGCCGACACGCGCGGCGACGATGAACGAGCTCGTCAACTGGGCGCGCGCCGCGCCGGATCGCATGGCTCAATCCCCGACCGACGGGTTGTTCGGCTTTCTGCGCGAACGCTACCCCTGTCCGCCATCGCCTTGATCGAACTTACCCGGGGGTTCGGATGAAAAAGTTTTTGGTGCTCGCCGCTTGCGCTTTGCCGATCGTCGGCTGCGCCGACATGACCCCAACCCAGCAGCGCGCCCTCACCGGCACGGCCGCCGGCGCCGGTGTCGGCGCCGTCGCCGGCGCCATCGGCGGGAATGCCGCCCTCGGCGCCGGGATCGGCGCAGGCGCGGGCTTGCTTGGCGGATTGCTGGTCGACCAGTCGCGCCGCTCCCAGGAACGAGCCTTCCAGGACGGATACGCTGCCGGCCGACGACGGAGCTGACCCAGGCGATGCCGATGCATGAGCGCACGCCGAAGAAGGACACAGACTGCGCACACCGGCGGCGCCCGCCGCGCCGGCTGCCGGCGATCGCCCGCCGCTACGGGCCGTTTAGACGGGCCGGCTATTCGCGCCGGAGCCCCCAGGACGGGGCCTTCCGCGAGGGCCCACGATGGAATGACGGCGGCCCCAACCGCTCCTGCCCCAGCAGGTCACGAGCCGCCCAGCCCGCGCGAGCCGCGGCGGCAGCAATGCGCCGGTCAAAAAATGCAACGGAGGCCATTATGGCAGGCACCGCGCCAAAGCGCCCCTCGATTTGGAAGATGGCGCTGAACGCTGTTGCGGACGGCGGGCCGGGTGTCTGCCATTTCGCCATCACCAATGCCTGCAACGCGCGCTGCGGGTTCTGCGGCTTTGCCCGCGATCGACTGCCTAAGGCAGCCCAGCATTCGGTCTCCCTGGCCGAGGCAATGCTGGCCTGCGACATCCTCCAGCGCAACGGCGTCCGGTTTCTGCATTTCACCGGCGGCGAGCCGCTCGTGCATCGCGACCTGACGGCGATGGTCGCCTACGCGACCAAAATCGGCATGATTGCGACGGTAGTGACCAACGGCGCGCTGCTGACGCCCAAGCGGGTCGACGGGTTGGCGGAAGCCGGCATCACCAAGGTCTGCATTTCGATCGACGCCGCTTCCCTGGCGGTGCACGACGCAAACCGCGGCCTGCCCGGTCTGAGCCAGCGGATTCGCCGCGCCAATAGCGTGCTGAAGCAGCATCGGATTCCGATCACCGCCTCGGTTACGATGAGCCGCCTCGTCGACTTTGCGGCCCTGCCGGCGACCCTGCGGGAGCTCGGATTTGACGCGGTGACCTTCTCCTATCCGCTGCGCACCCTCCCGTCCTCGTATCTTGCCCACGCGGAGTCGCCGCTCGTCGACTTCACCGCCGAGGAGCTGCTCGCCGCCTTTGAGGCGGTAAAGTCGCTGAGCGAGCAGTTCCCGGTGCTGAACCCGACCGCGTCGATCGAGGACATGCAGCGTCACCTGCGCGGCGAGCCGGAGATCTTCGGCTGCCTGGCGGGGTGGAAATATTTCTATCTGGACTGGAACTTGCAGCTTTGGCGCTGCCATAATTGGGACAGGCCGCTTTGTGACATCCGCGAGTTCGACGGGACACAGCGCGTCCGCGACGGCTGCACGGCCTGCATGATCGACTGCTATCGCGACGATTCGGTCATGCAACACGTCGGCGTCGCGGTGAGCGACGGGGTGCGGGCGGCGGCGCGCGGCGATTTTAAGCAGGCCTGGGGCCATTGGGCCGATCGCCGGAACCTGGTCTCGGCGCGGGCGGCCGCGCGAACGGCAAAAGCCTGGATGCGGACCTCATAGCCGAGGGCAATCGCGATCTGGCGCGCCGGCCGCGGGCGAGCTGTTGCGTAACGCGGGTGGCGGCTATTGCATGACCCGGGCGCGCAGCCGGGCATATTCCTCGTTGGAAATGGTGCCGGCGTTCTTCAGCCGCTCGAGCTTCTCGATTTCGTCGGCAGCACTGAAGCCGACGACTTGACGGAGCTCGTCGCGGGCATGTTGGGCCCGCTGGGCATTGCGCTCTGCCATGCCCCGGCTTTGCGAAATCAGGTAGACGAACACTCCCAAATAGGGAAACACGACCAGCACGATCACCCAAATCGCCTTGCCGAGGCCGGAAACGTCATGGCGGCGGAACAGGTCGCCGATTACCGTGATCAGCAACCAGAACCACAGCACGAACATAAAGACGGAGAAGACATCGAGCAGAAAGTTGCCAAAGCTGAAATTGCCGGCTGTTAACATCCTTTCCTCCCTCAAGAGACGCGCACGCGCTCGGTTGCGATCAGCCGAAGGCCGCCGCCGTCTTCAGCCAAAAGCTGGTGAATGTGAAAGCTGCCGCGGTACTGATCGACGCCGTCTGCGCCGAGCGACGTCGACGGGGCGGAGCACAAGACTATGTTGCCGCATACCCCGATCCAGTCCCGGTGACGATGGCCGTGCAGCACGACCACCCGCCGTGCATGCGGTGCCAGAACCGCAACCAGATCCGGCGCGTTGATCAAGGCCAGACCGATGCGCTCGCGCAAGGTGACCGAAACCAGCGGATATTCGACAACCTGGTGGTGCAGCAGAATGAGCCAGGGATGCCGCGTGGTTTCCAGTATCAGCCGCAGCGCTTGCAACTGCGACGGGCCGATGACGCCGATCGCGTTGGTCAACGCGAAGTGGCTGCGCGCGTTCGAATTGAGCAGAATGACCCCGTACAGCTCACCGTGCGACGGAGGTTCCACCAACGGAAAGATCGCCTCCCACACCCGGGTCATCTCGCGCCGTGCGCGCATCGTGCCGCGATTGGCGAGCTCGCGCAGCAATTCGGGACGCCGACCCTGGCGCAGAAAATCCTTAAGGGAAAGCCCCCGCCCACCAGACGCCCGATCGACGACATGCGCGCGATCGCCGGCGAGCGTGTCAAGCGCGAGAACGACGCGGAGCTTGCGCAGCGACTGACCGGCGCTCCACGGCAGATCGAGACGGCCCGGATTGGCGCGATCAATGATGTTGACGTCGTGGTTTCCCGGGACCAGGGACAGCCGCCGGCGCAGCTCGGGACAGCCGCGCAGCAGGTCGACAAACTCCGCCCATTCCGCCCGGGTCCCGGCGTCGGTGATGTCGCCGGTCATCAGGACCCGATCCAACGGAGCCGATGCGTGAATGGCGCCGAGCTTGCGCAGCGCGCTGCGCAGCGGCCAGTTGCCGCGCGGACCGTCGGTCCCCGCCTCCATGCGATAACCATAGCGTTCGCCGACGACATGCAGGTCCGAGAGATGCGCGACCCGTACAAGCGCTGCCTCGGGGGTCCGCGGGCTGGCGACCCAATCGAGCACCACGCCCTCCAGCGACAGCTCGCGCCAGATCCAATAAAGGCTTTCGATCGCGGCCGAGAGGCCGAGGATAACCACGGCGTTGGCGAGCGCCGCAACGACCAACGGCCACCATCGAATATGCAGGATATTAATGGCGTGAAGGCCGAACGAAACCTCGACCATGGCAGCGACGGCCAGCCCGCCGGCGACGAACACCAAAGCCGCGATCAGGGCGCAGACCCGGCGGCTGCGATCGAGCTGTTCGGCGGTCATCGACCGGCCGCGGAATTTTTCCGCCGCCGCGCGCAACAGCTCGCGCAGCACGACGAAGACCGGCAGCACAAGGCTGTAGTGGAGATGCCAGAAATTGTTCCACGCCACCGTGAAGAGCGGGCGGCCGATCCAGAACGCGATCGCGGCCAAGACCAAAAGAACGAGCGGTGTGACGATCAGGCCGCCGCCGGCCAAGGCGGGTGCATGGAGCATCAGCTGTGCATAGGCGATTACCACCGACGGGGCGACGCCGATCAACAAAGCGGGGGCAATGAAGAGAGCCAGAAAGCCGATCGGCGCTTTGAGATAGTTGAACTCCAGCGCGGCCGAAAAGACGAGACTGCGCAGGCCCCGGCCATGCGGGTTTGTGCGGTCGTCGTCATCGTCGCCGCGCCGCAGATCCCAAATCCGCAAATCATCCCCCAAGCGCGGTGCTTTAACGGGAAACACCCTATACGCGGACCCACGAGCCTTACTCGCGCCGTTATGTCAACACACGGTTGAATTATCGCCCAGTCCGTGCCGGTCACCGCCTGGATCAACTCCCACAAGGATTGCGCAGCGGAAATTCATCGCCCGGCCGGCATGGCAATCCTGTCTCAGCCATCCGGCGACCAGTTCGACAAGGCGGCGCTCTCCGGGTGCCGCGGGGCCCGAGGACATGCGCCGCTTTTTCGGCTACCGTTGCTCTCGGGCAAGCGAGAGTTCGGGGCGCGCAGAGGCGCCCACCCTGGACGCCTGATTTTACGGGACGGGTGAAGATCTATGCTGAAGACCACGCGCGATATGATCATGCCGACGGCGATCACCGGATCCTACCCGCGGCCGCTGTGGTTCGATGCGAGCCTTCAGGGCCGATCGTTCAAGGCGGCACTCGGCGACTCGCCGTTTCGCGAGCAGTATTTCGACGCGGTGGCGGCGATCATCAATGCGCAGGAGGCGGCCGGGCTCGACATCGTCACCGACGGCGACAGCCGCTTCGATCTCGCGGTCGGCGGCAAGTCGTGGTTTTTCTACCCGATCGAGCGGTTGGGCGGCATTCACGGCCACCGCTCAACCTCGCAGGGCTGGATGGGCCGGCACGGGTTGCAGCCGGGGCATATCCTGTGGGAGGTGCAGGAGGCGTATCAGCCCGCGGTTGTCACCGGGAAGCTGACACGGGGGCCGCTCGAATTCGCGGCGTTGTGGCAGATCGCCCAGCGCCTCTCCGACCACCCGGTCAAATTCGGCACGATCTGCGCGCCGGCCCTGGCCAGCATGCTGTGGAACGAGCATTACCCCGACAATAAGGCGATGGTGCTCGACCTCTGCGACATCATGAACGCCGAATTGCGCGAGTTGGCCGCCGCGGGCTGCCCGGTGGTCCAGGTCGAGGAACCGCGCCATCACGGGCTGACGACCCGGCCGGATTGCACCGAGGCCGAACTCGATTTCCAGACGGAGGCGTTCAACCGCCAGCTCGACGGGGTCGAGGCCGAGATCTGGGTCCACACCTGCTGGGGCAATCCCAACCAGCAGCGCGTCTATTGGAACGTGCCGAGCTATGAGCGTGCGCTCCCCCATCTGCTGCAGTTGAATGCCGACGTCATCACCTTCGAATGCGCCAGCAACGACGGCAAGGACCTGCCGCTCTTCGCTAAGTTCAAAACCGACAAGAAGATCGGGATCGGCGTCGTAAATCACTGCAACACGATCGTCGAGCCGCCCGAGCATGTTGCCGGGCTGATCAGAAGGGCGCTCGAATACATCCCGGCCGAGCGGCTGGTCATCACCACCGATTGCGGCTTTGGCCGCGAAGGACTGTCACGCCGGATCGCCTATTATAAATGCGTGTCTTTGGTCGCCGGCGCCAACATCGTCCGCCGCGAGCTCGGCCTCCCTGAGGCCCGCATCCGCGCCGCCGACCCGAAACTCTATTTTGCCGACGCGGACAACGGGTGAGCGGGTCGAGGGTACCCCCGGCGCTGCCATGTTACCAGCTGCCATGTTACCGATGGCTTAGAGCGGCTGGTGGACCAGGCTGGGGCGAACCCGTCTCTCGACCGTGATAAATTTGCCGATCAGGCTGGTATAATACGGAAATTTTGCGTTGTGAGGCTCGATGGACGCCGGCGAGGGTTCACCGGGAATAACGAAGGCAGCGATTGTGCCCGCAGCCTTCTTCGCGTCAGGTGTCGGGGCACAGGGACACATCCCCACACCCACGTCTCGGTTGCTCGCCAAAGGCGTCGAGGGGCCCTATGCTCTCGACACGCGGCTTGCCCCTTTTGGAGCACACTGATGAAACCTGAAACGATAGGCATGTCGTCGGCGCGACTGGCTCGGCTGGACGAAGTGATGAAGCGCCGTTATGTCGATGCCGGCTATTTGCCCGGCATGCTGACTTACATCTATCGCAAGGGTCACCTCGTCCATACCGGCATCTGCGGCTATATGGACATCGAGCGCGACAGGCCGATGCGCGAGGACGCGATCTTCCGCATCTATTCGATGAGCAAGCCGATCACGGCGGTCGCGCTGATGATGCTGGTCGAAGAAGGGCTGATCGGCCTCGACGATGCCGTCCACAGCTATATTCCCGAGTGGCAGAATGTCGGCGTATACGCCAGCGGCCTGCCGTCGCTGCTGCCGGAGGCGCCGCCCGGCTTTATAACGACGCCAACTCTGCGGCCGATGAAGGTGGTCGACCTCGCGACCCACACCTCCGGTCTCACCTACGGCTTCATGATGCGCACCGCCGTAGACGCCGCGTATCGGAAAGCAAAAGTGATCGACCGTCAGACCCCCGGCGGACTGCCGGAGATGGTCGATCAATTGGCGCGCATCCCGCTCGATTTCTCGCCGGGAACAGCCTGGAACTATTCGGTGTCGATCGACGTGTTGGGCTATCTGGTCGAAAAGCTGTCGGGGATGAGCTTCGGCGAGTTCCTGCGCACGCGGCTGTTCGAGCCGCTCGGCATGAGTGACACCGCATTCTGCGTGCTGTCGGACAAGACCGAACGTTTCACCTCCTGCTATCAGCCCGGGCCCAACGGCGACGGGCTGAAATTGCAGGATGACGCCCGCGAGAGCACCTACGCGGCCCCGCCTAAGCTCGAATTGGGCGGCGGCGGCCTGGTGTCGACGGCGCACGATTATCTGCGGTTCTGCCGGATGATGCTGAACGGCGGCACCATCGACGGCGTGCAGATTCTCAGCCCCAAGACGACGGCGCTGTTCAGCCTGAACTACCTGCCGGACGGCCGCGAGATAGCCGACATGGCGCTGCCCGGGATGTTCAGCGAATCCGGGTATGCCGGGGTCGGGTTTTCGCTCGGCTGCGGGGTCAACGTCAACGTGGCCAAGACCCGTCTGCCCGGTTCGACCGGCGAATATTTCTGGGGCGGTGCGGCCGCGACCGCCTTCTGGATCGATCCCAAGGAAGAGCTTGCGGTCGTCTTCATGACCCAGGTGATCGGCAGCCCGGCGCGCCTGACCTTGCGTCGGGACTTGCGCACCTTGGTCTACTCGGCGATGACCGAGTTGTTCGCCGAGGCGCCGTGACCCGCGCGCCCGAGAAACGGATGGGCCGCAACGGCGTGATAGGCACCGATGGGAGGCGGCATTGGCGGGCTGGTGTAAAACCCGGCTCGCTTCGACGAGCGCGTTCTCCCCCGACAGAATCCGACGCACCAGCGATGATCCCAGACCAGGCTGGCTCGCCGGTTGATGCCGACGCAGCCTCCGGCGGTGAGCGATCCTGGTGCGATCGCGGAATTTTTGGGCGATGGACGCGCTAGGCGGGGCCGTCGGGGAAGTTGGTAATCGAGACCTCTGCAGTATCAGTGTCGAGGACGGCGCAGCTTAGCTGCCGGCCGTTGCCGCTGTCGCGGGCTTCGCCCGCCGAACCCGGGTTGACGACCAGCACCCGGCCGACGCGGCGCGCCAGTTGATGATGGGTGTGGCCGTAGAGCACGAAATCGGCGTCGGCCTCGGCAAAGCGCCCCAGTTCCGAGCTGTGCGGATAGACATAGGCGCCGCGCGGCTCCCACGGGGTCGAGTGGACCAGCAACAGCTTTCTGCCGCCGACCTCCAGCTCGAGACGGTGCGGACGTTTGGCGAGCCACTCGAGCAATGATTGATCGATCCAGTCGGCGGCGCGGGCCCGGGCGCCGTGCGGGCCGAGAAAGCCTTCTTCGTGATTGCCGAGGATCGTGTGCGCGCCGCGGTCTCGCAGGATCCGCACGACCTCGTTCGAAAAGCGGTACTCGTAGATGCTGTCGCCGAGACAGATCAAGTGGTCGACATCGCCGATAATGTCGAGCGCGCGCAACAGCCCGTATTGGTTGCAATGCAGGTCGGAGACGATGCCGATCTTCACGCGACCGCCCCTCTCTCGATCTGCCCCGAAGCGGCTGTTCCCACCTAACCCTCCCGCGCTTGCGGGGGAGGGGACGGGAGGGGGCGGCAGCGCAAGAGGTTCATTGGCTTCAGGCTCATCACCACCTCGCCGTTTTGGTTCAGCACCTCGACGAGGGTGCGCACCATGCCGCGATCGGGCTTTGAGCGTGAGCGCGCCGCTTCGAGAACCGTCACCCGCAGATGCAGCCGGTCGCCCGGCCGCACCGGGCGGATCCAGCGCAACTCGTCGATGCCGGGCGAGGCAAGGCTCGCATGCCCCGGCAGAAAATGGTCGACAAAGAGCCGCATCATCAGCCCGGCGGTGTGCCAGCCGCTGGCGATCAGCCCGCCGAAATGGCCGCCTTTCGCCGCGTCGGGATCGATATGCATTGGCTGCGGGTCGAATTGCCGGGCGAAGTTGACGATCCCGGCCTCGGTGACCGCGGCATTGCCGAATTCGTGGACCGCGCCGGGGACGAAATCCTCGAACCATCGGTCTTCGATCGGTGCGGTAAAATCGGCCGTGCTCAACAGCGCCTCCGGATGACCGCCGGGCTTGACCCGGCCATGCGCGATTGGATTACATCACCCCACGACGAAAGTCGTCGACGCGCAGGAAATCCCGGCTCATGGCTGGAGCGCGCGCGACGAAAAGCGCCCGCGAGAGGGAGGGAGATGAATTACGATTACATCATCGTCGGTGGCGGCTCGGCGGGGTCGGTCATGGCCAACCGGCTGTCGGCCAAGAGCGCCAACCAGGTCTTGCTGTGCGAAGCCGGTCAGGACACGCCCCACGGCCAAGTGCCGCCCGAGGTTCTCGACAGCTATCCGGGCACGGCCTATTTCGACCCGCGCTTTCATTGGACCGAGCTTAAGGTCCACACCCAGGTCATCTCGCACAACCGGCCCGAGGAGGACCGCCCGCCGTTGCGCAAATACGAGCAGGCGCGCATCCTGGGCGGCGGCTCGTCGATCAACGGCCAGCTCGCCAATCGCGGGGCGCCCTCCGACTACAACGAATGGGAGGTGCGGGGTGCGACCGGGTGGAATTGGGACGCGGTGCTGCCCTATTTCAAAAAGGTCGAGCGCGACATGGATTTTGACGGGCCGTGGCACGGCAAGGACGGTCGCATCCCGGTCCGCCGCATCTTTCCCGACATGTGGAACGGCCACGCCAAGGCCGTCGCCAAGGCATTTGAAGAGGCCGGGTTCGAGTTCATCCTCGACCAGAACGGCGAGTTCAAGGACGGCTATTTCCCGATCACGATCTCGAACCTCTACGACCGCCGGGTGTCGGCGGCGATCGGCTATCTCGATCCGGGAACCCGGCTACGCGAAAATCTGACGATCTCGCCCTTGACCCAAATTACCGGGCTCTTGTTCGAGGGCACGCGCTGCGTCGGCGTCAAGGCATTGGTCGCCGGCAGGGAGACGGAGTTCCGCGTCGGCGAGTTCCGCGGGGAAGTGATCCTGTCGTCGGGGGCGATCCACTCGCCGGCGCACCTGCTGCGCGCCGGTGTTGGGCCGGCCGGCCATCTGCGCGATCTCGGGATCGAGGTCACGGCCCATGTGCCGGGGGTCGGCCAGCGGCTGATGGACCATCCCTCGATCTCGGTGTCGTCGTTCATCAAGCCCGATTCCCGCCTGAACGGCATTACCCGCCGCCATATCCTGTTGGCGTTGCGCTATTCGTCGGGGATCGGCGACGCCCCCGATGGCGACATGTTTGTGGCGAGCGTCAGCAAATCGGCCTGGCACGCCGTCGGCGAGCAGATCGCCTCATTGTTGGCGGCGGTTTACAAGACGTTTTCGGAGACCGGGCAGGTTAGGCTCGCCTCGCGCGACTGGCGGGCCGAGCCGGTTGTCGAGTTCAACCTGCTCTCCGACCGGCGCGACCTCGAACGGCTGATGGACGCGTTCCGCCGGCTGGGTGCCATGCAGATCAGCGCGGCGCTTGCCGAGGCAACCAGCGACCCGTTCCCGGCGAGCTATACCGAGCGGGTGCGCAAGATCGGCGTCGTCAACGCCAGGAACAGGCGCATCACCGACGTGATCGCAAAATTGCTCGACGGCCCGGCCTGGCTGCGCCGGATGTTGATCGAAAAGGTCATTGTCGAGGGCTATCGCTTCGACCAGCTGATGCACGACGACGAAGCGCTCGAAGACTTTATCCGCAACGCCTCGATCGGGGTGTGGCACGCGACCTGCACCTGCCGAATGGGCGCCGAGGACGACCCGATGGCGGTGACCGACAATCAGGGACGGGTGCGCGGAGTTGCCGGCTTGCGCGTCGTCGACGCCTCGCTGTTCCCGGTGGTACCGTGCGCCAACACCAACTTCCCGACCCTGATGACCGCCGAAAAGATCGCCGACGCGATGGTGGTGTCATAAGACTAATTGCGAGCAGCGAGGGCGTGACGTGGCGAGAGATAACATTAGAAGGACGATCTTTCTCCCGAAGTATTGGTCGTTACGCGATCTCATGTACCCGCAGCAATCGGTCAGTGAGAACCTGTTAATCGTTCATGACATGGAATACGACGGCGAGTTTGACTGCGACGAACGACGACAGGAACTACTAACATTGTCAGACGAGTGGGATGAAGTGGTAAAGGTCACTCGGAGCGCTAGTGGCGACGTCATCTTCGAGATTGACCTTGGAGGAATCCCGCTCGGCCACCGACAAGAAATCGCCGCTCAACTAACGCTCGGGGAACTCCTTGAAACCGCTTGGGACGTGATCACGGACTGCACAGGGGGCACAGAAAGCTGGATGAGCGATTGGTATGCTACGCATGTCTTGATCAAGCCCTGGATCGGCGAGGCTGGTGAAGAGAAAATCTTAATCCGTTGCGTGCCGCGGCACTAGTTAACAGTGAGTTGTGACGTAGAATGGGTTAAGGCGTGCGGACCCATCATTTCTCGGGGCGAGGGTTGTTGACACTCACATCATCTTACCATCTCTGCTGAAATGCAAACTTCGCCGGGACAAAGAACAATTCGTCATCCCCGCGAAAGCGGGGACCCAGGGCCATCAATCGGCGGCGCTGAGCAGCGACGACCCTGCGTATACATCCTCGCCAGCCAACGCAACGGCACGCTTTACGTCGGTGTCATGAAGGACTTGATGCGTCGTGTTTGGCAGCACCGATCCGACAGCGCCGGCGGATTTGTTCGGCGGTATGGTGTTTACCGGCTGGTTTTTGC
The DNA here is from genome assembly GCA_963712825.1 of uncultured Alphaproteobacteria bacterium. Lineage (GTDB taxonomy): Bacteria > Pseudomonadota > Alphaproteobacteria > ATCC43930 > CGMCC-115725 > AP-15. The sequence continues at coordinate 72,764 of CAVQJP010000008.1, read as the reverse complement.
CGAATTCCATGAAACCATGCCAGACGCGATCCTCCGTGAAAAGCGGGTCAAGAAATGGCGCCGGGCCTGGAAGCTGCAATTGATTGAGCGACAGAATCCGCAGTGGCGCGACCTCTGTGATTATCTGATCTAATACGCGTGGCTCTGGGCCCCGCTTTCGCGGGGATGACGTTGAGAACAGGCACAAACGTGAGGGAGAGGGAGCATGCGGTTTGGGATATTTGACCACCTCGACGACAGCGGGCAGCCGCTCGACCGGCATTTTGAGGACCGGCTGAAGCTGGTCGAGGCCTACGACGATGCCGGTTTCTATGGTTATCATCTGGCCGAGCACCACAACACGCCGCTGGGCTATGCGCCGTCGCCGGGCGTATTTCTGGCGGCGGTGGCGCAGCGCACGCGGCAATTGCGCTTTGGGCCAATGGTCTACCTGCTGCCGCTCTATCACCCGCTGCGCCTGATCGACGAAATCTGCATGCTCGACCAGATGAGCGGCGGGCGTTTTATGTACGGGGTCGGGCGCGGCATCTCGCCGGTCGAGGTCGGCTTTTACGGTGTCGATTTCGCCAGGGGCACGGCGCAATTCCGCGAGGCGTTCGAGGTCATCCGCCTCGGCTTGACCAAGGACGAAGTCACCTTTCACGGCGAGTTCTACGATTTCGACCATGTGCCGATCGCGATGAAGCCGTTCCAGCAGCCGTACCCCGAGCTGTGGTACGGCCTCGGCAACCCGGCGAGCGTTGCCTGGGCGGCGGCGAACGCCGCCAACACGGTGACCCGGCGGCCCCCAGAGCAGGTGCGGGCGATCACCGAAAGCTATCGCGCCGAATGGAAGAAGCTTGGCCGATCGGAGGCGGAATTGCCGCTGCTCGGCGTCAACCGCCACATCATCGTCGCCGACACCGAGGCCGAGGCGCTCGACACCGCGCGGCGCGGCTACCCGGCTTGGCGGCACCACATGGGGCTGTTGTGGCACAAATATAACGTGCCGTTCCCGCTCGAAGCCGCCTTGCCCGAGGATTGGAGCGTGCTGCAGCGGCACGGCGACGCGATCGCCGGCACGCCCTCCCAGGTGCGCGACTACATCGCCGGCGAGATCGACGCGGCCGGGGTCAACTACTATGTCTGCGACTTCGCCTTTGGCACAATCAGCCATGACGAGGCGATGCGCTCGATCGAGCTGTTTGCCGAGGAGGTCATGCCGGCTTTTGCCGATGCATAACCAGGAGGAAGAGCGATGGGGATCATGACCGACTTCGCCCGGCCTGACGGTGTGGCGAGCCGGGGCTATCTGGCGATGGCGGGACGCGGCCGGGCCGGGATCATCGTCATCCAGGAATGGTGGGGCCTCAACGACCAGATCTGCGGCGTCGCCGACCGCTTCGCGCGCGCCGGATACAACGCGCTTGCGCCCGATCTCTACAAGGGCCGGCTGACCACGTCGCCCGACGAGGCCAATCACCTGATGACCGGCCTTGATTTCCCGGATGCGACGCACCAGGATTTGCGCGGTGCCGCGCTGCACCTGCAGGAGCACAGCGACAAGGTAGCGGTAATGGGCTTTTGCATGGGCGGGGCGTTGACGATCGCCGCCGCGGTGCATGTGCACGAGATCGCCGCCGCGGTGTGCTTCTACGGCATCCCGCCCAAGGAATTCGCCAACCCGGCCAAGATCCGCGTCCCGCTACAAGGCCATTTCGCCAACCGGGACGACTGGTGCACCCCGGCCCTGGTTGACGATTTCGAAAACACCGCGAAGGCCGCTGGGGTCAAGCACGAGATCTACCGCTACGACGCCGCCCACGCCTTTTTCAACGAGCGCAGCCCCGCCTACGACGTCGCCTCCGCGAACCTCGCCTGGGACCGGATGTCCGCGTTCCTCGAAGCGCAGCTCGCGACTTAATCTGCGGCGGCGCGGTCCTGCAGCACCGCAAGCCAGCGGCGCAGCAGATCTGCGTGGGCACCGAGGTGCTGCGCGATTTCTGTGCCGATCTGCCCGCGATACATATGGACCGCGAGATTGCGGTCACGCCCGACGCTGATCGCAGCCTGCGCGTCCTCGTCCGACAGCCAGCCGGGCCGCCGTGCAGCACGGATGGTCGCGTTCGGAGACGCAACTTCGACGCCCTCATGCTCGGCGAGCAGCTGCTGGCACGCCTTCCACACCGCCTCGAAGGTGTAGATCAGCCGCAGGATCGCGGCGTCGCGCTCGACCAGCGACCGCTCGATCTGATCGACGACTTCGTCTAGTGTGGCGAGCGCCGCCGCAGCTTCGGCGAGCCGCCGCTCTAATCCCGCCATTTCACTCCCTCGCGGCGGACTTCCTCGACCAGCGCCGGATCGGCCTCCCGCAGATCGACAAGATCGACATCGTAGGGAACCTGGCTGTCCTCGATGTCGGCCAAAAGCTCGGCGAAGAAGCCACGCGGGAGCTCGTCGCGCGGTAGGACCGCGATGTCGATGTCACTATGCTGCCGCGGCTCGCCACGCGCGCACGACCCAAACAACCACACCGCCGCATCACGCTCGCCGAGCGCATCAAGCACCATCCGCCGCAATTCCTCTATCGCCTGCTTGCGCGTCGGGTTCACGGCGCACCGGCTTTGAGAGAGCGGCGGTTCACACTTGCCGTACCGAGACGGGATATTGGGTCATGACCGTATCAGAGGTCAGCAAGTGATGCCCTCGACCACTCCTGAGCAAGGAGAAGCCGGTCGAACGGATCCCTGTGGATCATCGGCAGGCTCGTCAGCGCGACCGCATGCTCGCCGGTTATCGCCAACTCGCGATAGCCGTTGTTCAGGAGGGCGCGCCGCAGCTGGTTTGGGTCGACGCGAAAATCGGCCCGGCCGAGCCCGGCCTTGATCGCGATCTCCCACATGCTTGCGGCGCTGAACAGCACTTCATTGGCCGGATCGCTGATCAAGTCGCGCGCCTGCGGCGACAACCGAGCGGGTTGTCCGGCGGCCCAGAGCAGCAGATGCGTGTCAATCAGCAGCCTCATCCATTGCCGCCGAACAACCTCTCGATCTCCGCGGCGCCCATCTGGTCGAAGTCATCGGGCACCTCGATCAAGCCTTCCATGAAACCGATGCGCCGAACCTCGTCTTGCGCGGGTGCGTCGAACGGAACTACCTTGACCATGGGCTTGCCGGCCTTTGCGATGACAAAGGGCTCGCCCTTGGCGGCGCGGTCGACCAGCCGCGACAAATGGGTTTTGGCTTCGTGAATGTTGACCGTTCGCATTCCTTGAGGAGTCTTAGTTAGTTCATCCAGCTTAGTTTATACCTCACCTCTCCGACCCGCAAGTAGGACAGGTTGTGCGGTTCCAACGAGGGGCATCGCTCATGACGGAAAATTGACAGTGTTCGCCGTAACCTCCCCTCAATTGGTGGGGTGGCCATGTAACCGACTGACGCAAAGCGCCTTTATTTTTGAATTCGTTATGGATGAGGAAACGAGGCTTACATGCATGCGGGCGAACTGGGACGATCTGAGGCTGTTTTCAAAGATAAAGTTATGCTGGTCGAGGTCTACAAGTCCTACGTTGACGGAAGATCACTATACGCCGCCGTGCGGTATGCTTGGAGGGCGAACCTGCGTCGAGCAAAGCAAGTCGATTATGTCTTGGCGGTTAGAAAGGGAATGATTCTAGCGGCATTCGTGCCAACTGAGTGGCTTCCCGCCATTCCCAGCAATTTCCCGGATTTTCCGGACACCCCAGCGGGACGGATCGGCTTTTGCGGATATGAAGCGCCTGCAGAAGTCCAGGCTCGCCATTGCGGTAAACACGCCCCCCTTAAGAAACGCGGAGACGCAAGCGAGTTTCACTATCTCGGGGGCGCTTAAGGTCGCCCCTGTCGGCGAAATTGGCCAATGTTCGGAAAGACTGCCAGTTAGTGGGCAGGCAAGCGAAGATGCTCTTTAATTACCCTGCCCTCCTTCGCCGCGGTACCGGGCGGCGGGCGAGGTAGGGGCGCAGGTAGTCGCCGGTGTAGCTGGCGGGGCTGGCGGCGATGTCCTCCGGGGTGCCTGACGCGACGATGTGACCGCCGGCGTCGCCGCCTTCGGGGCCGAGGTCGATGACCCAGTCGGCGGTCTTGACGACTTCGAGGTTGTGCTCGATGACCAATACCGTGTTGCCGGTCTCGACCAGCGCATGCAGCACTTCGAGCAATTTGCGCACGTCCTCGAAATGCAATCCGGTGGTCGGCTCGTCGAGGATGTAGAGGGTGCGGCCGGTGGCGCGCCGTGACAACTCCTTGGCGAGCTTGACGCGCTGCGCCTCGCCGCCGGACAGGGTCGTCGCCGGCTGGCCGACATGGATGTAGCCGAGCCCGACCTGCTGCAGGGTCAGCAATTTGTCGCGGATCGCCGGCACCGCGCGGAAGAATTCGACGCCCTCGTCGACGGTCATGTCGAGCACGTCGGCGATGCTCTTGCCGCGGAACAATACCTCCAGGGTTTCGCGGTTGTAGCGGCGGCCGTGGCAAACGTCGCACTGGACGTAGACGTCGGGCAGAAAGTGCATCTCGATCTTGATGACGCCGTCGCCCTGGCAGGCTTCGCAGCGCCCGCCCTTGACATTGAACGAGAAGCGGCCGGGCAGATAGCCGCGCGACTTCGCCTCGGGCAATCCTGCGAACCAGTCGCGGATCGGGGTGAAGCAGCCGGTGTAGGTCGCCGGGTTCGAGCGCGGGGTGCGGCCGATCGGCGACTGGTCGATGTCGACGATCTTGTCGAGAAACTCGACGCCTTCGAGACGATCGTGCGGGGCGGGGTGTGCGCGCGCGTTGTTGAGGCTCTTGGCCAGCGCCTTGTAGAGCGTTTCGATGATCAGGGTCGACTTGCCGCCGCCCGACACTCCGGTCACAACGCAAAACGTGCCGAGCGGGATCTCGGCGGTGATGCCTTTCAAATTGTTGCCGGTGGCCTCGACAATGCGCAGGATCTGCCCCGGATGGCCGCTGCGGCGCAGCGCCGGAACCGGGATCTGGCGCATCCCGGTCAGGTACTGGCCGGTGATGCTGTCGGGATTGGCCATGATCTGGTCGGGCGTGCCCTCGGCGACGACGTGGCCGCCATGGACGCCGGCGCCCGGCCCCATGTCGACGACCCAGTCGGCGATGCGGATCGCCTCCTCGTCGTGCTCGACGACGATCACCGTATTGCCGAGGTCGCGCAGCCGCTTCAGGGTCGCGAGCAGCCGGCCGTTGTCGCGCTGGTGCAGGCCGATCGACGGCTCGTCGAGGACATAGAGCACCCCGGTCAGCCCCGAGCCGATCTGCGAGGCGAGCCGGATGCGCTGGCTCTCGCCGCCCGACAAGGTCCCCGAGGCGCGCGACAGGGTCAGGTATTCGAGCCCGACATTCTGCAAAAAGCCGAGCCGCTCGTTGATCTCGCGCAGGATGCGGGCGGCGATCTCGCTTTGACTCGGGCTGAGCTCGGCGTCGATCGTCGAGAACCAATGCAAAGCGTCGGCGATCGACAGGCGCGCGACCTCGCTGATGTTGCGGCCGCCGATCTTGACCGCCAGCGCCTCGGGCTTGAGCCGGTCGCCGTGGCACACCTCGCAAGTCCTGGCGCTTTGGTAGCGGCCGAGCTCCTCCTTGACCCAGGCGCTGTCGGTCTCGCGAAAGCGCCGCTCCATGTTAGGCAGCACCCCCTCGAACGGGCGCTCGGTCGTGTATTTGCGCAGCCCGTCGTCATAGGTCATCGCGATCGGCTCGCCGTCGGAGCCGTGGAGGATCGTCCGCCGCATCCGTTCCGGCAATTCTCGCCACGGCGTGCGCATGCTCTGCCGGTAATGACGGGCGATGCTATCCAGGGTCTGCGTGTAATACTGCGAGGAGGAATGCGACCATGGGCTGACAGCGCCCTCGGCCAGCGTACGCCCCTCGTCATGTACAATCAGGTCGGGATCGAAATAGAGCTTTGTGCCCAGACCATCGCAGGCAGCGCAGGCGCCGAACGGATTGTTGAACGAGAACAGCCTGGGCTCGATCTCAGGGATCGTAAAACCCGAGACCGGACACGCAAATTTCGCCGAAAAGATCGTCTCCTCGCCCGAATCGGCATTCTCGGCGATGGCAATCCCGTCGGCGAGGTCAAGCGCGGTCTCGAACGAATTGGCGAGACGGTTGCCGAGATCGGGCGCAACCACGACGCGGTCGACGACCACCGCGACGTCGTGCTTCACATTCTTGTTGAGGGGCCGCACTTCGTCGAGCTCGACCATCTTGCCGTCGATCTTGACTCGCTGAAAGCCGCGCTTTCTGAGGTCGATCAGCTCCTTGCGGTACTCGCCCTTGCGGCCGCGGGCGATCGGAGCGAGCAGATAGAGCCGCGCGCCCTGCGGCATCGCCATGACCCGGTCGACCATCTGCGATACGGTCTGGCTGACGATCGGCAACCCGGTCGCGGGAGAGTAGGGGACGCCGACCCGCGCCCACAGGAGGCGCATGTAGTCGTAGATCTCGGTCACCGTCGCGACCGTCGAGCGCGGGTTGCGCGAGGTCGTCTTCTGCTCGATCGAGATTGCCGGCGACAGACCTTCGATCGAACTCGACCTCGGGCTTTTGCATCAGCTCGAGGAACTGCCGGGCATAGGCCGACAGGCTCTCGACATAGCGGCGCTGGCCCTCGGCGTAGACCGTGTCGAAGGCAAGCGACGACTTGCCGGACCCCGACAGCCCGGTGATCACCACGAGGCTGTCGCGCGGCAAATCGACGTCGATATTCTTCAGGTTGTGCTCACGCGCACCGCGGATCCGGATCAGCTGCTGCATGGCACAAACTTAGCGCGGGACGCCCGCCAGCGCTACCGCGGGCGAGAACAGACGGACGATCCCGGCGATCCCATCGCATCCCGGAGCTCGTTACCAGACGGCGCAAGCAGGCGGTCGACGCGCTCATAGCGGCCACGAAGAGGACCCTCAGAGCGCGGCTTCGAAGGCGCTTTTTGGCATTGGCAAGCCGTAATGCTCGCGCAACATCCGCCCGCCATATGCCGTTCGGAAGAGGCCGCGCCGCTGTAATAGCGGCACCACTTCGGCGGCAAAGATATCGAGCTGCGCCGGCAGCAGCGGCGGCATGATGTTGAAGCCGTCCGCTGCACCTTCGGCGAACCATTGCTCGATCAGGTTGGCGATTTGCTCCGGGGTTCCGGCGGTGACGAAATGGCCGCGGGCGCCGGCTAGATACCCCAACAGTTGCCGCAGGGTCGGGTGGTCGCGCCGCACCAGGTTCAGGATTACCTCGGTTCGGCTTCGCGCCGCCTCGACGGTATCCGGGTCCGGGAAATCCTCCGGAGAAAGCGGGCGGTCGAGCGCCAGGTGCGAGAAATCATGGCCGCCGAACCGGTTGGAGAGCCGCCGGCGTCCGACCTCGGGGTCGGTAAGGTCGTCGAGTTCCCGCGCCAGCCGCCGCGCCTCGGCCTCGGTCGCGCCGACCATTGCGCTCAGCCCGGGCAGGATCAGCACCTCGTCAGGGTTGCGGCCCTCACGCGCGGCGAGCGTCTTCAGGTCTGCGTAGAATTCTTGCGCGGCAGCCTTTTCGAGATGGGCAGTGAAGACCGCGTCGGCGTGGCGCGCGGCAAAGCGGCGGCCGGTGTCGGACGATCCCGCCTGCACCAGCACCGGCCTTCCCTGCGGACAACGCGGCAGATTCAGCGGCCCTGCCACTTGGTAGAAATCGCCGCGATGATTGATCGGCGCGATGCGATCCGGCCGGGCGTATTCTCCGGTCGCGCGGTCGTCGACGACCGCATCCGCGGCCCAGCTGTCCCACAACGCCTTGACCACGGTCATAAATTCTTCGCCGCGGACATAGCGGTCGGCATGGCTCACCTGGCCCGCGCCGCCAAAATTGCGCGCCGCGGTCGCGAGCCACGAGGTCACGATGTTCCAGGCGACGCGGCCGTTGCTGATATGGTCGAGCGAGGCGAATTGGCGCGCCAGGTTGAAGGGCTCGGTATAGGTGGTCGAGGCCGTGGCGATCATCCCGATTCGGCTCGTCGCCACCGCCACTGCCGCCAGCACGGTGACGGGTTCCAACCAGGTCCGCGCCGCCTGCGCCACATCGCCGCCAAGCGCCAACTGGTCGGCGAGGAAGACCGAGTCAAACAGCGCCGCTTCTGCCCGTTGCGCCACGTCCTGGTAATAGCCGATGTCGGTCAACGCCAACGGCGAAGCCGCCGGGTGCCGCCACGACGCCTCATGGTGCCCGCGGCTGTGGATGAACAGGTTCAGGTGTAGCTGCCGCCTCATCGCGTCTGCCTTCGCTTATGTTCCCTTTCCGGCCCGCGGGCCGGCTGGGTTGGGGCGAGCGTAGGCGCTGTCGGTCGAGCTGGGCAAGCTCTAGGCGGCGACAGATGCTCCATAATCGGGTTCAGGCGCTTTTTCGGAAGTGGCGGCGTTCGGAGCGTGCGATTATCGTCGCAAGAGGTCGAGCATGCTACGGAGGGGAGATGGCGGCGAAGATGATCCTCACCGGCGACGTGAATTTGATGAACGTCACCGATCCGCTGGCGCCATTCTCGCTGGTGCGCGACGAGTTGCGCGCGGCGGATGTCGTGTTCTCAAATCTTGAATGCTGCGTGTGCCCGCCGCCGCCGAACCATTCGCTGGATCGTGAAGGCTTTTTCGCCGACCCCACAGTCGCCGCGGAAGCGCTGAGGTCGGGGGGCATCGCAGCGGTCGGCATCGCCAACAACGTCAATTATGGCGAATCCGCGATCACCGCCTCGATCGCGACGCTCGATCAAGTCGGCATAGCCCATGCCGGCGCCGGTGCCAACCGGGCAGCCGCGCGCGCGCCGGCGATCCTCGAACGCGCCGGCCTGCGCTTTGGCTTTACGCAGCGCAGCTCGGTCTACTGGCCGACCAACCATGAAGCAGGCGACACTTCGGCCGGCATCGCCGTGATCCGGGGCCACACCGCCTATCAGGTGCCGATGCATGGAGGTCGGCCACCGGCCAACCGGCCGGGCCTGCCGCCGCAGATCATCACCTGGGCCGACCGGCAATATCTGAAATGGTTCGCCGACGATATCGCGGCGGTGCGGGCGGCGGCAGACATCGTGGTCGCGTCGTGCCATTGGGGTGTGGGCCGCGAGGTGCTGCAGTACATGACCGAGATCGCTCATGCCGCGATCGACGCCGGTGCCGACATCGTCGTTGGCCACGGCCCGCATTACTCGCTGGCGGTTGAGGTTTATCGCGGTCGGCCGATCTTTTACGGCCTCGGCAGCTTTTCGTTTCACACCGGCCATGCCGGCCAACGGCACGGCGACTGGCTCGGCATGATGGTCAGGCTTATCTGCGAGGACGCTCGGATCGATCGGGTCGCGTTTCAATTCGTCCGCCATGACGAGAATAATCGGACGTTGTTGCGCGCACCCGGCGATGAACGCGCTGCCCTCGACCAGATTGTCCGAGAAAGTGCCGCGTTCGACGCCGAACTGGTCGCCGAGGGCGAGCAGGTCGCGGTCAAGCTTCCGGCTCCGTAAATCCGGCACGAGCGTCCGGGCGGAGGATCGAAGAGGAAGGTTCCGAAGCAGCTCTAAAAGCGGTTACGGCCGTGTCCTCGGTCCCAGTCGGCAACCTGCATCTTTCTTCTTGCCGATATCGGCCGTTCAATGGCCGGCGGCGATACAGGCGCGTAAATCGTCGCGCTCGTCCTCGTAGTCGTCCATCGCCTGGTGCAGCACACTGTCCGACGGCAACGCTCGCAGCGCCGCAGTGATTTTTTTTATGGTCGGGTCATCATAGCTTACCGGCCGAGGACACTGGCACGCTGTCGACTGGGTGGTGCTGCACCCGGCCACGCCCAAAATTATCACAAGCACTGCATAGCCAATCGTCCGATTTGGCAGCATTCATTCCCCCAGCCCCTTCTTCCCACACCATGACGATTGTTGGGCTTTCGATCAAGCGTGAAGCACCAGCTGCTTCAATGTGCGACACTTTTTTCGGGCATCAGAACCGCGGCAAATCCGGCGCCGGCGATGACCAGCTGGAAAACGGCTTGCCAGATTGGATCGTCGACGCGCATGCCCGCCGCGAGTAGTGCCGCAACCCCAGCATAGGTCGACGGCTCCGACAGCCGCGCCAGCACAAAATCCAGAAATTTCACTGGACCTCCCTTATCTCTATGAAGAAGCACAACCGCGTCGGCTGGCCACCGAGCCTCCCTCTGGTAGATGACGTTCGACTCAGCGCGCCGAAGCCGACTGGCCGTCATAACCTGGAGGCCGGTATCTGCTGCGGAGGCGTATTCGGGTCTGCACAGCGAAAACAAGAATGGGGTTAATACATATCGTTAAACTAGCGCGACGCCGCGATGATGCACAGCCCGTCCGGACCAAAGTTGAACCCTTGGCTCGCGCCATTAATGAGTTTGATAAGACACAGCCCGGTATTTACGTTTGCCGATAGGATCATGCCAGGCACATTCGTCCATCGTGTCGCGGCGAACGGTTTTGTATAGCCGTCGTTCGCTCTCCGGATCAACGGCCGTCAGTTTGCGGGGAAGCATCGATGCCTCCTTAGACCCACAAGAGGCGGAGCGTCATTTGCGATCCTGCTTCTGCACGATCTGGGTGCGCAGCTCCGCAATCGCATCGATTATGCGAGCCAGCGCGGCGCGCATTTCCGCCTGGAAGTCGCGCTCGTCGAGCCGGCGCTGCTCCGCCGAACGTTCGACCTCGGCAATGCGCAATTCATGCGAGGCAATCTGGACTTCGAGCTCGGAACGCAGATTGTCAATGTCGCCGCGCAAGCTGATATAGCTCGTGACGGCCCCGCCGCCGACGGTCAGCAGCAGCACTGCCGCCTGCATGACATGGCCGAAATTGATCTCCGCCGAAAACCGCGGCCGGAGGATCACGGCAGCAATGGCGCCGCTGGAGTGGCCTTGAGCAGCTCGGCCAACACTCCGGCCCAGACCGGCTGGCATGCGGTATTCTGCAATGCCATTTGGACGGCGCGCTTCTCCTCGATGCCAACCAATATGCCGGGATTGTCGCCCGCCGCGGACAGAGCGTTTCCGGTCGTCGCGAGGACCGGCCAGCACGCCGCGCCAGCGGTATCCCCGACCGCGGTCGCGACAGCCGCTGCTTTCTGCGCATCAGCGGCAGTATATTGCCCGACCGCCGCGCAACCGTTCAGCCAAACTATCAGAAGCCCTGCCAACGTTAACGTCAGTGCGGTGGCGAAGCCGTCGCCGACGACGATCGAGCTATGATCGACAAGATTCCACATTCTCGACATTTGCATCACGCTCCCATTGCTCCCATAAAGGTCCACGCCAAATTGGCCAGCGACGTATCCGGCGTCGCCGGCGCAGCTAAAGTCATGACGTCACCTGCATTGAAAGTTGTCGCGACCGGCATCGTGAAGCTTGCCCTTGTAGCCGACGGAGCGAACACCATCCCGCCGACATTCGCCCCGTTTTTTTGTATCTCGAAAGTTGCGGTGCTGGTCGCCGCTGTCCCGGCGGTGCCTTGGCTGCCTGCCAGTCCGGCCGGAAACGTCACCGCAGTGGCAAACACATAGCGCTGCAGAACCAGACCAGCGGTCGGTTTGCCGTTGAGGAATGTGCCGGTGACAACGGTGACGGTCGCCTGACCCGCGCCGGTAATTGTGTAGGTATAGACCGGCACCGATGACAGATCCTGAACACCGCCGTTGACGATGTTGAGCGACACGAATTTCAGATAAATCGTCTGGCCGACCAGATTCGCAGGATAGGGGAAATGCCCGATCGCTTTGTTCAGCAAGGCGTATTGTGATCCGGCCGGATGGTCGGTGATCGCCGAGCCATAGGCGCCGCGGTACAGCGTCGTCAGATCGTAATGAGAGCTCCCGGTCAGGCTTGCGGTTTCATAGGCGAGCAGCTCGCCGCCGACATAGCTTAACGTCACGAGATTTTGCGCGTCGGTTGCGGACACCGACATCAAAACGCCGCGGCTTTCGGTGAGGTCGACCGCGACGGTATCGACGGTATCGGGTGAGGCGTGCGCCGGCAGGTCGGCTGTCAGCACGCCCTGGGTCGCCGGCCCGTCGACCGTCCCCGCGAGCGCATAGGAGCTGCCGTCGCTCGAAATCCAGACCTGGGCCGAACCCCAGTTCCCGCCGCCGGACAGGCCTACCCAGATTTCGAGATCGCCTGACAGCAGGCCCGCCGGGGGTTCGAAAATCAGCGGCGGATTGACATCGGTGGGCGCCGAATTGTAGTTCGGCACATAGCCTGCCGCTCCCTGTTTTGGATAGAGCACGGCGGTCGAATAGCCGCCGAAGAAGTCCTCGGCCGTGATCGAAAGCGTACCCTCGTCGTCCTCTTCGACCGCCGTGACGCGCACGGTCAGCGCCGTGGCGCCGAGCCGCATATCGGTGATCTCGACCAAGTCCATCGGCTCGATCAGGCAGTATTTCCAGCCGAGTTGAAATGTGTAGGTGTTACGGAAATACAGGCTGCGCTGCAGCAGCAGCTGGGCCGCGATCGGCCCGGTGTAGGTCGGATCGACGATTGCGTTACCCTTAAGGGAAGTATCGCGGCGCACGCCGTAAAGGTCGATCGAGGCCTGGTCGAATACTTCGACAATCGTCGTGTTGTAGCTGTTCGACCGATCCAGGCACTGGACTTCAATCATGTTGTTGGCGTCGGCCGGGGTCGAGCGCACAATGTGGACCGGATCGTCGGTGAAGCCTCCGGTGATCGGCCCCGCGCCTTGGCGCAGCGCCGGTCCGCCCGGGTTCACGCCGAGATTGGTGCCGACGCTTGATTCCTGGACGATGAAATCATCCTCGCCGAGGGTGTAGAGAACGGTGGTGTTGGGCGTGAAGGTATAAGGTGCGCTCGTCGGCCCAACTGTGATCGTCTCGGCGCCGCTCGCGCTGCCGACGATCGAGGCGGCACCCTGCTGCGCGACAATGATCAGTGAATTGACCGAGCACGACGCAAAGATGCCGTAGCCGCTGAGCGTGCCATTCCCGGCGACCTGCTGTGCGAGCCCGGCAGCGGCGCTGGTGTAGGAAGTCTGGTCGGCGGTTGTGGCGCTGTAATCGACCGTGACCGGTGCGCCCGGCATCGCGGCGATCGTAAAGGTCAGGCTCAAGATGTCGCCGGCGACAATCGCCCCGGTCAGCGAGACCAGGGTGTAGGTCGCGCTCAGCGCCTGGTCGCCATAGGGAATAATCTTCAGCAGCGCGCCCGACCAGACGATCGCGCTGTTGGTGATCTTGGCAATGTCGCTCAGCGCTTGCTGTGCCTCCTGCTGGGTGTCGAGGAGCGGCGACAGAAACAGTCCGGCTGCGGCGCAATAGTCGGAATAGCTCGTCAGGCTGTCGAGATTGGCGGCGGGGAAGCCGGCGCCATAGCGCGGGTTGATTAGGAAATCGCCGATGACCGCCGCCGGGTTGGCATCAAAGCCATTGACGCCGCTGGCGGACTCGATGCCGATCACCTCAAATGAGAAATTGGGCAGACTGGCGGTCGTGCCGAGCTGATAGTTATCGAGCGTGACATTGGCAGTGCCGGAATAGCCGAGCGCCTTTGCCGGGTGATTGGTGACCCAGAACGGATCGGCCGCCTGAGCGTCGGCGCCGAGGTTGATCGTAGACACTCCGAGCATGCCGCTCAGCGGCCCGGTATTCTTGTTCCACCACACCGTGCCGAAGGCTGCGACGGGTCCCTGGCAGACGCCGACAATCACCGAAGCGCTGTAATTGTATTGCTGGCTGCCCGATTTGCCGCCGCCGCCGCCTTTGCCTTTGACGCCGGAGCTCGCCGGAGTTGCGGTAAAATCGTCGTAGTCGATCAGGTTGGGAGACAGACGGGTGGTGCCGTAGACAAGCGGGATTACCCCGCCCTTTTGCGAGGTCTGGAATTGCAGCGAGCCGATCGCCGTCTTCTGCTTGGCGTTCGCGCCGCCGCCGACAATGCCGGTCATTCAACAGCCCCAAGTCAGATTTCAGAGGTCGGAAAAAGGGCAGAAAAACCGGACGGCGCGGCGGGCGAGCTGTCCTTGGCCGGCATCGGCGTAGACAACGCCGGCGTTGTGCCAGGCGTGGATCAGCCTGGGCCAGGCTACTACGATCGCCCCATGCGCAAAGCAGCGGCCGAATTTGAACAGCACCGCATCGCCTGCGCTTGGAGGCGCGCTGATCTCGCGCGCGTATCGCGTCAAACCGTCGAGATAGCGTTCCGCACCGCGATGCAGATGCCAGTCCGGGGGGTAAAACGGAATGTCGACATGCGGAATGACGCCAGCCGCCTCATAAACCTCGGCGAGCAGCATCAGGCAGTCGGTCCCACCACCTTTGACCCGTCCCATATGGTGATAGGGCGTGCGCAGCCAGCTCGCCGCCTCGACAAGCACGGCCGCGCGCCGCGGATCGGTCATACCGCGGTTTCCGGGGTCGGGACGTACGGAAACCCACCGAAATGGACCGCGTTGTTGAAGACGTTGGTGCAGGTCGCGATTGTGCGGTCGCAACCGGGCAGCAGCTGGAACTGGTCGCCGGTCGCTGGAGGCGACAGGAATGCGAGCTTTACCGTCACCGTGCCATTGCTCATGGCCGCTATGGTCCGGCTGTCGCCGGCATTGGCGCCGCTGAGCGCAGTGACCGTGCCCTGGGCATAAAGCCCTTGCGGCGTCGGATTGACGGTGCTGACGATCTGCGTCTCGGTCGAACCGGCAAGACAGGCAAAGCTCGCCTGCAAGCTGGACCGGTCGAACTGGCACATAGCGTCGCCGAAGACGTGAGTGCACGAGGTCTGCCAGAGCCGCCGCGGCATCTGAATGTTCAGCAACTCCAGATGCGATCGGCATTTCATGTCGATACCGGTGCGGCTGCAGTCGATATCGGAAACCCGGCCGGCGAACAAGATCACCGTTCCCGGGCTGGTGTCGCGGTAAGTCGGCATAAAGGCGCGTTCGAGCTGCAATAACGCACCGTCCAGCTGGCCCTGCCAGGCGGCCTGAAGCCACGGAGTGGTGCCTATCAAATCCGTCGTCTCGGGGTAGATTTTGATGTCGAGCTCGTCGACTTGCGTGCCGATCACAGTCTTGGTTTTCGAGCGCTCGAATTTGGGCCCGAGGGCAAAGGAGAAGCCATTGGCGACGAGTGCGGTCGGCGCCGACGAATAGCGCAGCACGGAGCCGCCGGCCAGGGTAAAGGTGTAAAGGTCGGCCATGGTAAACTGGATGCCGGTATTCAACAGCGCGATCAGCGCCGGCGACGCAGGTTTCACGAGCGCACCGAAATAAAGCTCAATTTTTTGAGCTGCCACAACCGATACATGAAATTCTCGTAATCGTAGCTGTCGTCGACAAAGCGGCAGCGAAACCAATAGGAAAAGTCGGCGGTTATCATGAGGCCCGTGCTGGGCGGCGTGTCGAACGTGACAAGGCCGGTGTTCGGGTTGACGCTGTAGCCCGCGGCGTCTTGGATGACGCCGTCGAAATAGACAGCGCCGACCGCATTGGGCGCGACGATCGGCTCGGCAAAGCCCCCGCCCGGCAAGCTCGTGCCCATCGAGCGCTGCAGCTGAAACACGGAGGTGCTGGAGTCACCCTCGGCGACGTACTGCCCGGCGACTTGGTTGTCGCTCGGGTCCTGGAACAGAAAACTGCCAAAGGCGCCCTGGCATGACAGGTAAAATCCCATCAGGGTGCGCAGTTCGTCAAAACCGGCGGCCGGGTTGTCGCGCAGAAAGGCGAAGACCAACGTGAATTGCCAAAGCGGATAGGGATAGTCCAATGCGCGCAATTCGCGGCCCGAAACTGCGCGCTGAATCCGGGTCTGAAAGGTGGGCGCCTTGGTGACGCTCCAGGCAAGCCCCGGCAGAGTCGGAAAAACCAGTGCCATCAGGTGCTCCGCAGCGTCGATCCGTTGCGCATGGCGCGATTGATCGCAGCGACCAGAACGCTGCCGTTCGATTGGAAAAATTTTGCGACCGACTGGCTGTCCATTGCCGAGACGTTGAACATGACATTGGCGCCGCCGGCAGATCCGGCGCCGCCGCCTCCGGCGATCATCGACTGCAAGCCCTGGCTGATGTCGGCCGGGAGCACCATCTCATTGGCATGCAGCATGGCGAGCGAGGTCGACGGCACCATCCAACCGCCCTGCGCTGACGGCACGATGCCGCCGTGCTCGAATGCAAACAGGGATCCGATGCCGCTGAACAAGCTGCCAAAGAGCCCGCCACCGGAAAACAGGCTGCCGAGCCCGAGGGCGCCCAAAAGGCCGCCCGAGCCGAACAGCCCCGCCGAGACACCGCCACCGACGATGTCCTCGCCGGCGCCGGTCACGCCACCCCAGAAATCCTGGTCGCCGCCGCCACCCCCGCCACCGCTCCCGAGCAGGCTGCCGCCGAGCAATTTGCCGAGGCTGCTGAAGACGCTGCCGACCGCGGAGTTGACGAACTCGGCGACGATCGACTGCGCGAGATTGGACAGAGCCTTCTGCACTGTCGTGGTCCCCATGATGATCCCGGTGACCGATGTGTCCAAGGCACGTTGCACCGGCTGCAGCAGGCTCTCCCACTGCTTTTGGCTGTTCTGGACCGCCTGCGCGTCGAGCTTGTCCTTGTCTGTCAGGTATTTCTGATAGGCGAGCTCTTCCTGATCGGTCAGTTTTTGCTGCGTTTGGGCGTCACCTTCGGCAGCAGACAGCTTTTTCGCGTAATAATCCTGCTGGAGCGCCCATTCGCTATCGAGTAGCTCCTTGAGCTGTGCGATTTCCTCGGTGGCTGAAACTTTGCCGAGCTGGGCTTCCTCTTGGATCGCCGCCTTTTTCCGGGCATAGGCGGCATCGGTCACTTTTTCGTCGGCACTCAGCGATGCGAGGGTGTCGCGCTCGTTCTGCAGCGCCAATTGCTTTTCGAGCTGGTAAATGTTGCTTTCGACCGCCAGCTGCTCCTTTGACCCGGCATCCGTCAGGGCGAGCTTGTCCTGCCAAAAGGCCACCTCTTCGGCCTTGGAATCGGCATGAAACGATTGTTCGGCACCGAGTTGGCTTTGCAATTCTGCGCGCCAAGCCTGCAATCGGCTCGCCGAACCGCCGCCTCCCTGCGCATTACCGGCGCTTTGGGTTACTGAAATACCAGGAAACTGGCCGCCAGGATTGGCGCTGCTCCCGGCCTGGCCGACCGCGCCCCCGACCGAGCGCGCGAGATCGGCCGCTCTTGATTGCAACGCACCGATCCTCGATCCGATTTGAGCGGTCGCGTTGCTGAGGTTGGCTTGCGCCTGCTGTGCTGCGGTGCCGAGATCCGCGAACTGCGCCTTCATTGCCCCGGTTGCCGTCCCGACCGAAGCCGCCGCCGCCTCCATTCCCGATTGGAGATCGTCGGTCTGGGCGGTGATCGCGACGCTCGTTTCAAGATCGGCCACGCTAGCCTCTCAATAAAAAGGGCGCATGCGGCGCCCGTGTATCCGCAACGCGCGGTCGCCCGTCTAACCGCTACCGGGTTCAACTGGTCGGTTTGGTTCGGCGGCGCAATTCGGCCATGTCGAGCACGACGGGAGCAAGACCGGCATGCACGTCCCCGCTGCCAAATCCAGGTCCGAGCTCAGCGAGAAGATTGCCGACATCGCCAACCGGGGCCGCCCCGGCAGCGGCAGGGATGCGCGCAGCCGTCACCCGTTTGCGCTTATTCTTGCCAAAACCGAGATAGGCAGCGACGATCAGATGCAGCGGCGGATGCTCGATCCAATAGTGGGTCAGCTCTTCGACATCGAAGAGCGTCATCGCATCGATTACCGGATAGCTGTAGCCGCAGGCGGTGGCGAGGAGACCGTAAATATGTCCCCAGCCGTCGCCGGGACCGAAGCCAGCGCCCCCGGGTCCGCCCCGGGGGCTGCCGCTTCCCCCGGCAAGCAGTCCTGAGATTTGAGTCCCGACCCGGTCAGCACAGCATTCAGCACGGTGCCGGCATTGCCGAGATCGAGCAGTTCCTCCACGGCCTCCGGGGTCACGTCGGGATAATTACGCTGCATGGCGGCGGCCACGATCTCGACCAGCACCCCGATTTGCGACTCGCCCATCTGCGCGCCGATCTCGGTCAATTGCCGCACTTTGGGCATCAGCCGACGAAGCTGGCCCAAGGTTAGTGGCGGAACCGTCCATTCGCGGCCCCCCATTGCGACCCTCACTCCGGGAATCATCAGCCGCGTCTCCCGTCAGCGACGAAGGCGCGCCGCGCGCGGATCGGCATGACTCGGCGGATCGGCATCATTCGACGGTGCTCAGATAGCCAATCGTGCCGGACGCATCGGCAAAGGCGCTGAAATCGAGCTCGCTGATCGTCCAATCATCGATTTTCGTCGGCATCGACAATTTGCTGGCGGTGCACGCATTGAGCCGCAGCGCCGTCCCTGCCCCGCTGTACGTCGTGTAGAATGTCGCCTTGAAAGTCGGCGTCGTGCCCATCAGCTGATTGGTAAGGGTAAGCTTGCTGCCCGAGGTCGTGATGCCGTAGGTGTAGGATATCAGCACTGCGGCGTTCGCATCGGCCGCCGCGAAGGTGTAGATGCCGCTGGCAAAATTGACCGAGTACTGGCCCGCTGCCGAAGGTGTGGTGACACGGTTGAACCGCTTGCCGTTCCCGGCATAGACGACGCCGAGGTCGTCATTGAAGCTCGCCGCATTGGCTACGCTCACCGTATAGGGTGTTACCGCCGGCACCGCGGCGGCTTCGAGTTGCGATACGGCAAACTGTCCGGTCGCTGGTGTCAGCCCGAAGAAAATATCGGAATACAGCAGGCCAAGGATTTGGGCGAACTTGGCTTTGCCGGTGATTTTGCCTTGGCCGCGGGCGATCGCCACCGGAAACTGGAGCTGTCCGTAGAGCTCCTTGTCGGTCCAGTCGAAATCGATCTGGATGTCCTGGAGCACGCCGAACTGGCGCGGGCCGACCCCCGAGCCGGTCACGTCGGTGCGCTCGCCCCACAGCGCGCCCGAGCCGAAACTGAGCTGCATGTCAGATACTCCCTTGCAAATCTTTGTCTGCGCACACACCCGGTCGAGCCTCGGCCTGCAGCAACCGCTTCAGCCTCTCTTTGGCGGCATGCGCCACATTCCAAGCCGCGGTGTCGCGAGCGACAGCCGAGCCCGGAAAATGATCGGCCCACCAGCCCTCGACCAACGCATCGAGCCGGCCATCCGCCCGTTCCTCGAGGGGAACCGGCGCGGCTGTCGTTTTGCGGTCGTCGCGCACGTCGCCGCCTCCCTTCATCTGCCGGTCCCCGGCTGCCGCGGTTCGCCAGGACGCGGCCGCGAAGGCGGCTCCGGGCATGGCCGCGGATGCGAAACGGGAGGGACCGGGGGCAGCGGTCGCGGGTGATGGTGCCGCTCCGGCGGCCGAAACGTCTGCGGCACGGAATTGTCATCCTCCCGCCGCGAGCGCAGATACTGGTCCCATTCGTGCTCGAGCTCCGGCTTGTTGCCGGCGAATTCGAGAACGCCCCAGGTGTTGCGCTTCAAATCGGTGAGCGGATCGAAGCCGTGGCGCAGGAACATTTGCCAGCGGTCCCAATACTGCCGATTAACCTTGGCCCCGTGGAATCGATGCTCGATCGTCCCGTCCACATAGCCGATACGGCCGTTGATGGCGTGCCTGGCGCGGCGCTGCCATGCCTCCAGCATCGTCTTGTAGGTCGGCGATACGCCGCGCGGGAAAGACCTGCTTACCATGCCAAGCATCGCCACCGCTTGATGGTGATCGGCGGCACCCATGCCGCCATACTCGAACAGCCCGCCGATCAAGTTCAGCGTGTCGCGCCTGATCGCCCATACATAGCCGGGATGCGGATAATGGTGCTGACCGCCGCCGCCCATCCAGAATTTGTGAAAATCCTCGCCCTCCCCGACAACGATCGGGTGCCCGTGCACGTATTGGTGGCAGAATGAGCGCCAGTGATCCTGGTGCGAATCATTGGGGCCGAGATCATAGCAGTCGCGCCACGGCTGCACTACTCGATAATGCTGCAGCGCGGCCACGGTTTCTTTGGCCCAATCGCGGCGGCGTGGGAAGACGTCGCTGTCCGACCAGCAGATATATTTGGCGTCCGGGTGGCGCTGGATGCCGATATTGAGCAGACATTCCTTCGTCCACGCCCAGCTGTCGGCGCGAACCCCGATATGATTTACGACACCTGGGATTGCGCACTCGAACGGTGTTTCGCCGTAGGCGCATTCGATCACGGTCACCTCGGCGCCGAGCTCGCGCATGTGATGCGCCCAGTCGACAAAGTGCTGGTGCGGCCGGCGCCATTGGAGCGGATTGAACCTTGCGGTAAAGACGTGGAGCATGCTCATCGCGGCGTAACCTCACACGCAAAGAATTTCGACCGGCACGATAGCGATCGCCTGGTCGCCGAGCACGCCCTCGTCGGTTTCGATCTTGCCGGCGATGTAGGCGTGCTGGACCATGTCAGGCAGCCCGAGATTTTGAATCCCGGTCGCCGGCGACGGCGCCAATACCTGCTCCAGCGCATCGAGCAGAGGGTTCAGTATCGTCGCGGGCGCTGCGTAAGGATCGTCCGAATGGACATAGATATAAAAATCCGCGTACAGCGTCCAAACGATCGGCGCACCCAGCGCCTTGACGACGGCATGGCCGCCCTTTTCACTGAGAAACAGCGCCGGCTGCTCGGCGGGCGCGACATCCGCCCAATGCCGCAGCCTGCGGTTGGCGCTGGCGAAGGTCCCCGCACCCGATCCCAATACCCACAGCGCCGAGTAGATCGCCTCTCGGATTATCATCAGCTGATCGCCGTGCGCAATGCGTCTTCGATACCCGCGCTGATGTCGGGCGTCATGTCACCCAATGCCGAGCGCAGGAAAGAACGCTCCGGTAGATCCATCCGGCGGCCGTAGGGGCGAACGCTGACCGTTTTGGCCGCGATCGGGCGCCCAAAAGCCTCCTTGATCTGCCGCAAGGCGGCGCGGATACTGACCGTGCCGGAAAATCCATACTCCTGCGCCGCCGCATAATCGAGATTGCTCCACACTGTTGCGGTGAGTGCCGTGCCGCTCTGGTCGGTCTGCAGCATGATGCTCTGGCGCAGGGTTCCGCTGCGCACGCGAAGAACCTCGCCGCTCAGCTTGTTCTGCTGAACGTTGTTCTGCAGATCGATGCCGAGCTGCGCGACGGCGCGGGCAACCCCTTGGCGGGCGACTTCGGGTATTTGCCGCAGCCGATCGAGCACCGTGCTATCGCCGACTAGGGACGCCGATATCACAACGCACCTCCGAGGACCGCAGGATCAGTCGCGGTTTCAGCCATCACGATCGTAGTTCCGGCGATCGGCGCGACGATGCGGTATTGCTGCAGCAACGTCATGATTGCTGGGCTCATGTCCTTTTGCGAATACGACGCCGTTTCGCCGCCGCCGACAGACCTCGCGACTTCGCCAATCCGTGTGCGTTCCCGGTAGCGCAACGCGACCAGCTCGATGCAGCTCTGGGCGATTTCGGGTGGGACCGATGGATAGCCTGCCGTGTAGGTGAACACGACGTTCTGGATTCGGCGCGTGAAGGAATAGCCGCGCACCGCCAGCTGCGTCGCGGAAAACACATAGCCGGCTGTAGTGCCGGTGCTCGGCAATGGCGGCGGCGCCGGCGGAATCGCAATGCCGTCGATCGTCAGCGACAGCACGGTGGAGACCGGAAAGCAGGCAAACTGCAGCCGCTGTCCGCCCGTGCCGTCTCGCACCTCGAGATAGTCGGCCTGGGCGATCCGGCGGTTGAGCCAGGTTTGCATATACTGGCTCGCAGCAGCGATCAGCCGCGTGAGCAACCCGTCGTCGGTTGGCGGAAAAGCGCTTTGGCCGGTCTGCAGCCAAGCCTTGACATCGCTTAAGGTCGTCAAATCGCCATACGCCATCAGGCCCGCCCTCTCGGCTCGTCGGCGCCGTCCGACGCCGACGCCGAAGCCGACGCCAGCATCGGCGCCCAGGCCCGCTCCAGCCGGCCCACGTCTTCGTACATCCGGCCGCAGGCGGAGCGCGCGCCATCACCACCCACGGCCGCGATCAGCAGCGACATCAGGATCGTGCTGACCGCGTCGAGTGTCGCCCCCCAGCCGCAAGCCTGTCCGGCATCGGTGACCGACGGGTTGATTGCCATAATGGCGCGGCGGACAGCCGCGGCATAAACCGCCTCGTTTATTTCCGACATGATTGCAGCCTTCGTTGCTGGCAGACCCGCCGGCGGGTTGCTCGCGGTCACGAATTCGGCGGTCTGGGCGGCCTTTCGGCAGCCTGGGGTAGCGAATTCACATTGGGTGCTGGCGGCACAAAGCCGTGCGCAGTCAGCTCGGCCACCGCCGCAGCCGGAACGATGACGTCGCCGTTCTCGTTGCCGTGATATTCGCGCCCGCCACAGCTGCACCCGGCGGCAGCGTCGTGATGCAGCCGGACGAGCGCGCCCGGCGCCGCCTCGCCGGGACTGCTCATCTCCGCCGCAGCCGCGGGCGGCCGCACGACGGCGAACCCCCCTCTGCCGATCAGGTGGAAAGCGGCCTCCGGCGGCACCCGTACAATACCGTCGATGCCGACGCGATAGCGCCTGGTGCCGTGATTGGCCTCGTCTTGCCCGAACACCGCACGCAGCGCTACCAGCCTCGGCATCGGCGTCAGCCGTTGGCGATGTTGGTGATGACACCCATAGCGAAAGGTGCATAGACCGCCAGCACCTCTTCGGCATAGACGCCGACCTGGCGCTGACGCGTCGTGATCGGCCAGTCGATCTGGTAATAATCCTGCCGGGTTTTCAGCTCGGCGACGTTGGGGACTTCGTTCGACTGATACTGGATCGGCAGGTTCTCCGCCCAGCCGAGGATCGTGCCGGGGGGTACGCGCGGGTGGATCTTGATCGGGATGCGGAGCCCGCCATAAATCGCGAACGGATTGTAGTAGAACTGGACGACGCCCGAGGCGGTGAGCTGGTACTCTCCGTCGCTGCCGTCGGCGGGCGCGTCATAACGCAAGAGCGGCCCCGAGGCATTGCTCAAGACCTTGGTGGTGATGTTCTTGAGCTCCTGGGCATTGACGTAGAGGACGGTCGGCGACAGCTCGAAATTGGTCCACATCGCTTGGAACATGTTGTCGATTTCGACCACCGAGCCGCGGCCCGACCCGGTCAGCGGCGTGCCGACCCCGGCTGCCCCGGTGGGCATTTGGGCGACATACGCATTCGAGCCCATCTTGAGGGCCGTCGTCAGCAGCCCGTCATAGGCGTATGCCGGATTGGCGGAAGCGTCGCCGCTGATCGCCGACTGCGGCTGGTTTCCGGTGGCGAGTGGCGCCGACAGTGCGAGGCTGTTGATGGTCGTGATCGCTTGCAAGGTCTCGGTGCCGGTCGAGCTCGAAACGTACCAGGCATACGCCACCGCACCCTGCATTGGCGTGACGCTGCAGAACAGCGATTGGCCCAAGGTCAGCGCCTGGCTCGCCTCGCCGCTGATGTTCGACGAGCCGCCGTTAAGCGCGAACATCTTGCCGTCGACGCCGGTGACATTCTTGGTCGTGGCGACGCCGCCCGACACGCTGGAGTTCTGATAGCCTTCGAGGGTGAGCGCCACGACCTTGACGAAGTAGGTGGCGGCTCGGCAGCGTCCCGCCGGTGCCGGAAGCGGACAGGGTGGGGGTCGCCGGCATGCCCAGAGACAGCGAGGCGTTGCCGGCGAGGATCGCCATCTCCTCCTTCAGCATCATCTTTTGCAGCAGGCGAAAGGTCATCCGCGCCTGGATGTCCTCGAACTCGCGGCCGGCGGAAATCGCTTCAAAGGTGGCGGCGTCTTCCTCGCCGATGGTCACAAACGTGGCCGATTTGTTGGAGGTCGAATACGACATCTGGCCCGAACGCTGGCCTTCCGGGACCCAGCCCATCGCGTCGAAACCGGAACCGATAATGGCGTTGACCTGGCGCCAATTGGTCGCCGTGCCGGTGCCGCCGCCGACCCGCGGCATGACATTCCTGATCGGAGTGACAAACGGATAGAGGTTTTTCGCCGGCGCCTGGAGGTCATAGGCGAGAAGGCCGGTCGCGGTCGAGATCGACTTGCCGAGCAAGTCGTCCGGCGCGGCCAGAGCTCTTTTCAACAGCTCCAGCGATTCCTGGGTGATCGAACTCATTTGATAATCCTCCCGACAGGGGGGCAAAGAAAAACCCGCCTAAGGGCGGGTTTGGTTACGGCCGGATGGCCCTTCTACTCGCCTCGTGTCTCCCTGGTGGGAGCGAGGCCGGGTGGTTGAATGGGACGGGCGTAGCTCGCCTTGATCAGGGTCAGAGTTTGTTCATCCTTGCTCATGCGAGAAAAAACCGCGGCGAGATCGTCGGGCGAGAGCGTTGCTGCGCTGCCGGCGTCTTGCTGTTTGGAGATCGCGGTGACACCTTTGGCAATTGTCAGCGGCGGCAGCGGCGTGCGGGCGATATCCTCAACCCGCTTCGTCAACTGGTCGAGCCGCGGCACGATGTCGGATAGGGTCGCGATCAGGGCCGCCTTCTCGGCTCGTTCTGCGGCGATGAGCTTTGCCACGCCCCCCGCCGCGAGCTTCCCGGTCTCAAATTCCGAGCCCTCGCCCTCCTCCTCGGCGGAAAATCCTGCCGCGTCGCATTTGGCGCCGGCGGCGACAAGATGGTCGTGCGCTTTCGCGAGATGACCCAGCGTCTCTCTCGAATGCCGCGCACCGGCCTTGGCTGCATGACAGCAGCCGCCGTCGGTCAGCTTGCCGATGCAGTCATGGGCGACGTCCATCAGCGCCTGATGGCCTTGGCCTCGCTTTCCCAGCACCGCTGCGATCATTTCCAGCACGCCACCGCCGGCGCCTGACGACCCCGGGCGTCTCGAGCTGTCGATCGTGGAGTTTTCACCCGAGCGGAATTCCGGCTCGGGCGGGCGGACCATCGTGGGCAGAAGCTCCAGGTTGCGTGCGGTGTCGATGGTTGCATCCATCGTCGCTGCCGCCGCCCCGGCTGCTTTCAGCGCATCGCGCGCCTGTGCCAGATGGCTTTTCTCGGCAAACAGCAAACCATCCATTCCCGCGCATTTGTCAACGGCGCGATAGGCCAGGTCCAACATCGCTTGGTCCCCGTCGCTGTGCTTGGCCTTGGCGAGAATCGCGGCTGCCAGCTTCCGCATTTTCGGGCTTTGCGCCCGGCATAAATTGGCGATGAGTGCCGCACCTCTGGCGCCGCCCGCCACGATTATGGTTTCGGCAGCCCCCGGTTCCGGCGCGCCGGCAGCTTCCGCGTCGTCCAGGATTTCGCCGGTTTCTTCGGCGACCAATGCGTTCAGAAAATCGCACAGCTCGACGATAATCCCTTGCAGCCTTGCCGGCTGCGGCGAGTCGTCCGCCTCCATCGCCGCTTCAACCGCGAGGCTCTCTTTGAGCCAATTGAGATCGAGGATGATGCGCGCGACCTGGCCTACGTCCCACAGCGCCTTTGTCAAAGCGCAATGAGCGGCGCTCCGCCCGGCTTTTTTTCCCTCTTCGCCAGCGGAAGGCGGGCCGCCGGCATCGATTTTCTCTTTCCACGCCGCGACGATGCGGGTCCTGATTGTGTCAAGCTGGGCGGCGGTGTATCGCTTTGCGTTGCCGGGCCGGTTGATGAAATTCCAGGCGGCGCGGATGTGCTTTTCACTGTCAATCGGATAACGCTTTTTGCCGTCGGCTTGGTACCCGGGATCGGCATAGTCCACATCGCCGTGGGCTGCCCCTTGCCCGGTTTCGCCCTGGGCTTTTTCCAGCGCGTCTTCGACGTTGGTGATTGCGTTCCTCGCCGCCGCGATCAACCCAGCCCCTGAGCCGGCAACTTGCTCTTGGCACCTCAATGCCTCCGCCTTGGCGATATGCCGATGCTCCGGCACACCGCAGGCCCAGATCTGCAATGGCGCGTTAAATCGGGTCTCCGGCATGCGCGCAGCTCCTGATGCTTTCCAATAATCGAAAATCGCCTCGGGGTTGGCCGGGCGGTCGACCAGCGAGATTTCGTTCAAAACGAGCCCGGTGATCGTCTTGTAGTCAGCCTGGTCGCGCTGGGTCACGCGGCCGCCAATCGAATAACCCTTGTAGACGCCTTCGACGACCTTTTGCCATGCCTGATCATCAACGATCTTGGCTCCGATATAGAGGCCTTTGTCGTCCACTGCGGCTTCCCTGGCCACGCCGACTGCAGAAAGCTGGTGCATCTCGCGGATGTTGGCGAATTTCATGTAGTCGCCGAGTGCCGCGACCAACGCGTCGCGCTTGATGATCTCGCCTTGGTCATCTCGCGCCTCGGTCGAGGCGTAGCCCCATACCTCGCGGCTCTCCGCATTGACCTTGGCGATCGGGAGATAGATTTTCATTATCCGATTTCCAGGCTGTAATTTTGGCTCAAGGCGCGCACCGGCTGGCATAAGTCAGTGTCCGGAAAAAAAGCGACCCGTTGTCTTCCGCGTTCATATTCCTGGCGCCGTGCATAGGAGCGTCCCGTTGAGCTTTAAGACGCGGCCGTCGCTCAGAGCCACGGCGGCCTCCAGAATATAAGTTGCCCCAACAGCCGAGTTCGGCATGCCGCCGATCGTGGCGACCGAAAAAAAGCCCGCCTTCGTTTGCAGCGAGCCGTCAAACGGAGACCGCAGTTGGATCGTCGTCGCCGACGTGGCCCCCAAGACGCGTGCTTGAGGAGTGGGGTCGGTAGCGGTTTGATACGGGGCCAGCGTGCAGATCCAGCTCGTCGATATGATCGTCGCCGCGCCGATGTCGCCAGTGAAATCAAAGACGAAATAATCGATCTCGCCGGGCTCTATCGGCGTAAACGGCTGCGTCAGTCGCATCAATACACCTTCAGGATGCGGAGGCGACCGGGTGTCGCCAATATACGGCCTCGTTCGACCGAGAGCAGCGCGGTCGGGATCAGAAAACCCGATTCGAGTGCAATCCAGACATCGGCCGCGGCATCGTTCAGCGTTTCGACAACAACAATCGTGTCGCTGCGCAGCAGCAGCAGACCTGCGGTTTCCGCCGCGGCGCTAAAATCGCGCACCAGCGAGCCGCCCGCTTCTACCGGCAACAACCCGTCGCCCGACAGTACAGCCAAACCCTCAGCTGCCGCGGGAGCAGCGCCGCGGAGAGCGGCAACGTTTTCCAACCCCGCGACAGTGTCGAAGGCGACAACCGCTTGGCCGAGACCTTCAAGCGGCGCCAAACGATCAGCGGCCGCCCGCGCCATATATTCGATCGCCGCCCCGGTATCGGCGAAAATGCTTCTGTTGCCTGCCGCCTGGAATTCGATCTCGAACCCGGCGCCGAAACGCAGCACCGTCGCCTTCGCTTCGATGGGCGAATTGTTGTCGCGCGAGACGGCACCGGGCCATTCGAGCAGCGCTCGCGTCTCGCCGGTCGGCCTAGCCAGCGCCTCGACCGGCCCAAGACTGTCGCGACCAACACCCACTAGAGTCTCAAACGGCGCGAAACTGTCGCCAGCCAAGGTCAGCGCGCCGGTGTTCTCAAACAGCAGACCCCGATCGCTGCGCGTCACCGACAGAATTTCTACTCGCAATGCCGGTATGGCCCGCAGCGCAAGCAGCCATTCCGGTCGCGTCGATGTGTCGGCCCCGACGGTGCTCGATAGCTCGCGGGCGAACGATGCATCGGCTTGACCCGACGCGACGCTTTCGACCGGAGCAAAGCTGTCGTGGCTGACGGTCGTCGTCCCCCCGAGGTTTTCGACGGGGTTGCCGCTGTCTCGCGCGATACCGTGCGCGAATTCGCCATCGACAGGTGCGTCGGAACGCTGCGAGACAGCGGCTTCAATCGGGTTACGGGAATCGGCCGCGACGCCCAGTGAAGCTTCGACCGGCGCCGGAGTATCCCGGCGAGCTCCTGTCACGAATTCAACCCGGGCGACGCTGTCTCCAAACAGCGTTGGACCGCCCGCGCTGAGCGCCCATTCGAGCGGCATCGCGCCGCCCGCGGCGCCGGTGGAAAAGATATAACGGCTACGCGCGCGAGCGCCCATCCATGCGCCAGCCGGATGACTTGCGCGTCGAAAAATGCGGGTCAGCGATCCGGCGCCGTGACTGCGCCGAACCAGTTCCGTCGCCTCGGCGCTCAACGACCCGGCCGAGAGCAGGCGCCCCGAACCCTCGGTGGGGAAGTTGCTGTCGCTGGTTACAATTGTTGCCGCTGGCGTGTAGGTGATGACGATGATGCCGCCTGCGCCGGTGCCCGACGTGCCGGCCGAATAGGCGGCCCCGCCGCCGCCGGCGCCGTAATTCCCGCCCGCACCGCCCGGATTTGACGAATACGCCCCGCCGCCCCCACCGCCCCCGGAGCCGTGCGAACTATTGTATTCGCTACCTGCTGCGCCAGCTTGCGCCGCGCTGCCGCCATTGACGCCGCCCGATCCCCCGCTCCCCCCGAAGCCGTTGTCGCCTTGGCCGCCGGCAACGCCGCTCAATCCTCCCGGTTGGCTGGTGCCGTTCGCCCCGGCTCCGTTCCTGCCGGCCGCTCCGCCGCCGCCCGAGCCGCCATATTCGTTAGGTACGCCGCCGTTGCCCCCCGAATACTTGGTCGTGCCGGTGCCGGCCGCGGCCTGTCCGCCCTGGGCGGCATTAAGGTTCGGGTCGGCGTTGCCGCCCTTGCCGCCCTGCGCGCCAGCCGAGCAGGATGAGAGCGATGTGCCGTTGAACCACGTGTCGCCGCCGGCGTTGCCCGCGGAGCCGCCGCCGGTGACCGAAGCGCCGCCGGTGCCGACCCCGTAGGAGATCATCGCGCCGGCGGTCAGCGCCAGATTGGAGACCAGCGAATATGCGCCGCCGCCGCCGCCGCCGAACCCTTGCGAATACGAGGACGCGCCGGAACCGCCGGCGCCAATGCACTCGATCGTGTCGGACGACGAATTCCAATCGCTGGGGACAGTCCAGGACGAGCCCGAAGTGAGATAGACGACAGTTGGCGTAGGCATCGGCGATCAGGCCCCGCCCACCGCTACGGCCATCATCAGCTCCGAAAAAACAGGTCGTCGTCGGGAAAGACCAGAAATTGGAACGGGTCGGCGAGCAAACCAAAGATCACGCTGTCGGACAAAACCGCGTTCCATGCGGCGCCAAAGATCGCGACCCCGTTGAAATATTCCGATTGGATGCTGCCGTTCGCCACCGAGGTGCCAAAAGCAATTTGGTCGCTTTGATTGCCGGTGGCGCCCGAGCCGGTCAGGCTGCTCTTTTTGCCCAAGGCAAAGCAAGTCGCGGTCGAGGACGCGAAGTTCATGGTCAGCGCCGCGGCGAAGGGTTTCCCCAAAGCGGGCGATTGCAAGAAATTACCGCTGGCAACGGTGGCTGTCGAATGCACCCAGTCGACGGCCAGGGTTTGCGCGCCGGCGGTAATCTGGAAAGACGCCGTGCGCGACAGGGTTGCGTGGTTCTCGATGCTCATAAAAGTCTGCACCGCGGCACTCGTCGCATTGCATTGGCCGACGAACAGCATCGTCGCTGCTGCCGGCGACGATTTCCACGGGCCGAGCCCGGCCGTCAGCGTCGTCCAGATGTATTGCGAGGTGCCGTTGAAGCCGCAGCCCGAGCCGGCTTGGGTAACCGCCGGCGAGAACGAAATCCCGGTCTGCGTGCGCCATGGCAGGCCGAGCAATGAAAAGCCGAACAGCGGCTTGCCGCCGACCCCGGCGTCGACATTCAGCGCAGAGCCGTCGAGCCACCAGGCGTCGGCGAGGAATTGGGTTGCTGGGTGCCGCCAGTCGAGACGCGGATATCCGGGCGGGTGATAGAGCCCCCGGAACGGTTTCGGGAATTGCGCGGCCGCGGCCGGCGGCGCACGATAGGCGGCGAGCGCCCCGGTGCCGGTCAGCAGGCTTCGGCGGCTGATCAATTCTGCACCGCGAGCGGCGCGACGGCGACGCTGTTGCCGGAGGCGGTCAACCCTTGCCCAAGATTGTTCTGGCACAGCAGCTTGAAGCGCAGCGTCGGCAGCCGAACCAAGCCCTGAGACAGCAAGGTTGCGCTGCTCAAAGTCGATGCGGGCGCCGGAAACACGATGTCGGGTGAGCGCGGCGGAGCAACGGAAGTGCTCTCAAACGTGGCGCCGTCCAGACTTTCGAGAAACCAGCATGAGATGTTTCCGCCGGTCGAGACTGCGCCGGAGGTGCCGGCGGTCAACACGGCGCGCGCCCACACCGCCTGCCTCGTGTAGGTGTTGTTGAACAAGCCCGAGGAGCCGCCGACGCTCGACACGGCGACCGACCCCGATGCGAGCGAATTCAGCTCGGACGAGAGCAGCGTCACCGGGCCGGCGAAGAGGCCCGTGTTGCCGGGACCCGGCGCCCAGGTCTGCGCAAACGGATTGCGCTGATAGACGCTCTGCCCGAAGGCTACGGGGGCGGCGGCGGCAAAGAGCACCGCCGCGGCGATGATGGCTGATTTATGCATATTGGTCCGTCGTCACTTTGGCAGAGAAGTTCGCGGCAGTGCTGTCGAACGCAGCGCCAGACTGGTTCAGGATGCCGACCGTGAAGAAAGTCGGAACCCAGGACAGCAAATCGTAAACCGAGAATTCGTCGAAATAGTACTGAGTGCCCGCCGCGGTCACATTGACGACCTGCGCCGGTATCCGTGGACCGCCGCCCGGCGCGGTTGGTCCGATAGCGAGCTGGCCGGATTGATCGCTGGCCGCGGACGGGCTGACGCCGCAAGTCCAGATCGTGCCGTCTTCCGAAGTAAAGAGATACAGGCTTACCGTGCCGTTGGCCGACACGCCGGAAGCCCCTGATTTGAACTTGATCGGCGCGACGATAAAGTCGCCGTAGACAAAATTGCTGGCGCCGATCGAGCCCAGGCAGAGCATGGTGTTATTGTTGAGAGCGGTCAGGTTGTCGGTCGACTGTCCTGGGCCGTTTGGAAATTGCACACCGGCAGACAAGCGGCTCCATGGATTCGACATCACTGTCCTCTATTC
The DNA here is from genome assembly GCA_963712825.1 of uncultured Alphaproteobacteria bacterium. Taxonomy (GTDB): domain Bacteria; phylum Pseudomonadota; class Alphaproteobacteria; order ATCC43930; family CGMCC-115725; genus AP-15. Next base: position 41,797 of record CAVQJP010000008.1, on the reverse strand, counting down.
ATGCGATAATTTTGGTCGCTCAGTGCCAAGCTCGTCGCATTTGCATTCGTCGCGCTCGCGGTCGCCCCAAAGACGCAGCTGGTGCCAGGCCCGAAATCTTACGGACCAGAGCCGGTTATGCCGTGACCTCCCTTGCCACTCAGCAACGAAACCGTCGCGCCCGCGAGGCGGTCGCTGTGAGGGCCGGGTCCGGTGACCGCATTATTCAGATAACGGGTCCGCTCCGCTCATCGGTTTTCCCTTTAACTCAGCGGGCTTCCGGCCCCTCAACGATCTGGCCGCGAAACCACAGCCGCGGCCACCAGCGCCAGACCGGCGGCGCCAAGGGCACAAAGGCGCGTCGCTCTGTAAGGTCGGCGCTCGCCCACAGAAAATGCGGCCCCGGATACCATTCCGATCGCCGCATCAGCACATAGCCGCCGGCGCGCCGCCATTGCCTAATCGCCCAAATCAGGCAGTTGGACCGCATCGCGTCGTCACCCTAGCGGCAGCGCGCCGAGGTCGGTCAGCTTAAGGGCGTCAATAAATTCGGGCATTGTCGCCGCACCAAGCTGCGAATTATAGAACTGCTTGTAGTAGCCCCAGAGCCCGGTGACTGTGTCGCCCGGCAACGGTTCGGTCGTCGCGTGCCAATAATGCAGCCGGCAGACGGCGGCGGCGGCGATCAGGTTCGCGCCGAGCTGGTCGGCAAGCGCCTGCGGCGTCGCGACTGTTGCCAGTGCCGTCTTCTGCGCCGGCGTTAGAATCTGTTCCAGATCGGCGAGCTGGTCGGGGTCTTCCTCGAATACGCCGAGCGCTGGGCCACCCGCCTCCTGGTGCAGCCATGTCCCGAGATCGCTTTCCATCGCCGCGGTCGCCATCAACAGGTCGGCGGCCGTCTTGGTGACCGGTATGCCGGCCGGCGCCAGCGCCGCCAATGCCGGCGCGATCACGAACTGCCGGAAATCGGCGGCGTTGATCGTCATCGCGACGCCGCCACGATGCGCAGCCCATCGGGGCCGAAATTGTGCTCCTGGCTTGCGCCATTGGAGAGGCGCAGCAGACACAACCCTGTGTCGACATTGGCCGACAGGATCAGGCCCGGCACGTCCTCGTAGGTATCGCGGCGTACGATCTTGTAGCGCCGGCGCTCCTCCTCGGGATCGACGGCGGTAAGCTTGCGCGGAAGCATGGCTATTCCTCAACGGTTGTCCGAAAGCAGCGATTGCAGTCGCTGCCGGGAAGGCGGGAAATATTGTCCCGCGTGGGCGAGGCCGATCCCAGGGCTGTCTCGATGTTAAGGTTCGCCGCCTCGGCGACAGCAATGTAGTGATGTCTGGGACAGCCCATTATTTCATATTGAATGTAATCGATACCGTAATAGAAACTGCTGCAGCCGGATGGTGAGATGCAGTTCTGCAGAAATGTCGCGAGATGAAGTATCGCGATTCCCTTAATCCTTTGGGCACAGTATCATAAGCAGAATGACAAGGGCTACTCCGACGCAGAACACCTGAAGCGCGATTGCGCCGCCGCTCACGTCGTCGAGCCTTGCGCGCGCAGATCTGTGCTGCCCTTGTAAGCGGCGGTCCCGGCCGGCAAGGTCAACCGCAGCCAAACGCCCTGGGCGCCGGCGGCATTGGGAGCTGAACCCGGCGGCAGGTTGCCTGGCGCCGGCACGCTGATAAAAGCGGGCTGGGTTGAAAACGATCCGGAGCCGCTCGGCACAAAAGACGACGCCTGCTGGCGCCCGCTGGCGGTGTTGGCGTCGTTGAGCGCGGTGCACAGGGCGGCGTCGAGCAGCGCACCCGAGGGCAATGTCGGCGTCTCGCTCGCAATCTCGACCTGGGCGCCGGTCAGCGCCGTCGCCGTGTTGTTGTTCGCGACAAACACTTTCTCGAAGAAATAGCGGGCCGAGCCGGTAGGCACGTCCGCCGCGGCTGTCGAAAAGCAGCGCAGCACCGACGTGACCGGGTTGGGGTCGCCATAGTTCGTGCCCGAGCTGGCAAAACCGGTCTCGAACAGCATCCCCTGGCTGACGTTGTAGACGGTGGTGGCGTCGGGGACCGTCGACCAGTCGCGGTTGACCGCAACGATGTCGGTCCCGTAACCCGCGGTGGCGACGATCATGCGGATTTGGTTGGGCCCGGTACCCGAGGTGGTGCGGACGATCATGCCGGGGGAGACGGTCGCCCCGTCGCCCGACTGCAGTTTCAGAAGCGCTGGGGTCGTGCCGCTGTGGTTGGCCGAACCCGACTGCGCGGTGTGGCCGCTGACGACCGCGCTATGCGCGATCGCCGCGACATCGCCCAGCGGCATCAGATAAACCGTGACGCCGGACCCGTGCGCAACTCCGGCGTTTGGCCCGGAAACGCCGCGCACGACAGTCCATGTCGTGGTGCCCTGACCTGCGGTCACCTGCATGATCTCGAAGCTCGCGCCGGTGTCGACCGCGACGTAGTAGTTGTTGGAACTTGGAAACCCGGTATGCGAGGCAACGGTCATCGAGGTGGCCGCTGATGTCAGCGTACCCGACGTGGTCGTGCTGGTGCCGGAGCTGGGGTTCGACAACGGCCCATTGGGCGACGCCCCGGAGACGGCGCCGTAAAGCAGCCGCTCAAAGCTCTGCGACCCGGTGACCAGGGTCGTGCCGTTCAGGGCGACCGCTGTCGGTATCTGGATCGCCCCCGTCGGGTCGCGGCCGGCGACTTGGACATAGACGCCGGTGTCGGCGGGATTGGACGAGACGAAGTCGATCGTGCCGGTTGGTGTAATGTCGTAAAAAGCGACGCGGCGCGAAAAATCGACCGCACCGCCGACGGCGACGCCATCGGCCTCGGGCATGTTCGCCGAGCCGTAGGCGACGATATCGCTCGGAAGAACGCTCATAAAAAACTCCTGTATTTGTCGTCTTTCACGGCAGGCGCGGCTGCCCCTTGCAAAGCAGCGACCGAAGCGCCTGACTAATGACTTCTGTATTGCCGCGAACAGAGCGGACGCGGACGGCTTCAGCGCCGGTGCGCTCCGCTCGGGAAAAACCACGCCCGGCGCGGATCACCCGTTCGCCGGCACTCTTCGATCGGGGGGCGGGGAGGGGCTCAGCGAAACCGGCCCTTGCGCAGTCTGGAACATCAGTCGGTCCCCTCCCTCGACGGGAAGCAACCCGAGCAGATCGCGAGCCTCGTTCAGCGTATAGACGCCGTCCTTGACATAAATGTCGATGATCGAGGCCTGGTCTTTCGGATCAATCGGCCGCGCGTCCGACCAAACAAATTCAAGATCGGTCTGCCCCATTCGGTCCTGAATGACCCCGTCGACAAGCCGTTTGACCCAGCCGGTAAGCGGCGCAAGCCCCTCCTGGAGGGCGGTTTCCTGCGCCGATTGCGCCGTCGCGCGGTTTACTTGCGGCGTAAAGGCGGTGGGCGGCAGCGAAAACGCATAGCAAACGATCCGCGCCAGCCATTCGTCGAATTCGTCCTTGTACGGCGCCTCTTTGAAGGCCTGGTATTTCGCCCCGGTCGGCGCCCAGATAAGCCGGGTCCGCGTGCCCGTATTGCCGGCGAGGATCGAGTTGAACCATTCCTGAAATTGGCGAATTTGCTCGGCGTTCCAGCCATCCGGCGCATTCAGCAAGCCGGGCGGGACGTTTCCGTCGGTGAAGTGCTGCAGCTGCATCAGCTGCCGCCGCAGGCCGATGTTGATCGTCATGACGATCTGTTCGCACGGCCCGAAACCATAGGCCTTGTGCGGCCGTCTGTTGCGCGGCAAATACAGCAGCTCGTCCGAGGTCAAAAGCCGCCACGGGCGCCCATGAACGACCTGCTCGTAGGCCGGCGCCGGCGGCCGCGGACGGCGCCCGGTGTCGTCGATCAATACCTTGATCGTCGCGCCGTCGACTACATCCAGACCGACAATGTCGCCGCCGCGATTGCTGCGTATTTCGAGACAGGGTGCATCCAGCACCAAAAGATCTTCGAGCAATTCCCGCAGCCAGGTTCCAAAGGGCTGCTCGCCATCGGGTTTTCGCCAGAATTCGGTCAGCGTCGCAATGCGCGCCGACGCGTCTGTTGCCGGTTTATTTTCATTGCGCGACCGGATCGCCCATTCGAGCTTTTCGATCTGATCCTTGCGGGTTTCGATAGCGAGCCGGGTAATGTCGTGGTTTTCCGCCAAGGCTCGCAGCTCATGGAATCCGATCGGTTCATAAGCGCGCGGTGTGTAGATCGTGTTGTAGCCGACTGGAAAATCCCAGACCCGGACGCGCTCGCGTTCGGGCGGAACCAGCGGATACCCCGGCGAAAAGATTCCCTGGTCGGGCTGGAAGACTTGACGGTATTGAGTGATGTCGTTCTGCGTGCCCGCCCCTCCCCAACTGTAGGAAGCGAGGGAAATGCGCTTGCCGGCTTGCGGGATCATGCAATGACCTTCAGAATGAAGACAGTGGCGCGCGTTTCCAGGTGTTTGGCGCTGTACAGAAGTAGAAGTAATTGACATCCGCCTGGAGCTGGCCGACGTTGCAGGTGGCCGAGCTCGAAGCCGGGGTGCCTGGCGAAATCAGTCCGCCGAGAGCGTTGATCGTCTGCGGCGTCGCATCGACGACCCGAAAATTACTGCCGTCAAAGCGGAGCTGGAGGAACTCGTAGTTCTGTCCCGCCGCGAGCGTGATCGCAGAAGCGGCGTTCCCGCCCTGTGCCGGTTCGAGGATCGCCCCTCCCGAAACCGCGTTGACCTGAACCGACAGCGGCTTTCCGGCATCGGTCGCGTAGGCCATGGTCCAGCCGGGACCGATCGCGGTGATCGACGGCAGCGTGACGGTCAGTCCGGAGGAGGTGTTGTAGCTCGACAGCGCGTTGCCGTTGTCGCTCCGCCCGGCTGCGTAAGTTGACGCCGCGGGAAAATTCCAGCGGTTGATGTCCGGAGACGAGCCGGACATCCCGATAAGGGCAGCCGTGGCCGGCGTCGCTTCCGTGATGCGGAAATTGCCGCCGTCGAACCGCACCACGACAAGCTCGTAATTGCCCGACGCCAGCGACAGATTGCTGACGCCGCCACCGCTCCCCGGGTAAAGAATGTGCCCGCCCGACGTGCCGTTGGCCTGGATCGACATGGTCTTGCCGTTGTCGGTGGTCACGCCCAGCGTCCAACCCATTGGAAGGGAGGTGGTCGACGGCAGGGTCACCGCCATATACGATGCCGGGCTGTTATAGGTGGAGACGACGTTGCCGTTGTCGGCCACCGTTGCGCTGTAGCTGCTTAGCGCCGGAAAGCTCCAGTGGCTGATGCCGGCGCTGCCGATCACGCCGTTGGCTTGGGCGGTCGCCGGCGTTGCTTCGACGACACGAAAATTGCCGCTGCCGTCATACTGCAACACGGCAAGCTCGTACCCGCCCTGGCTCGTATTAGCCAATGCGATCCCAGTCGCCGAAGCGCCGCTTCCCGGCCATACGATATGCCCGCCCGAAGTCGCGTTGACTTGCACCGCCAGCGGTTTTGCGTTGTCGGTCGCAAACCCCATGCTCCACCCGTTCGGCAGGTTTATGGTCGGCGGCAGGGTCGCGGTCAGCCCCGACGAGGTGTTATAGCTCGACAGCACGTTGCCGTTGTCGCCCAGGGTTGCCGCGTATCCCGACGTCGTCGGATAAAGCCAGTTGCTTGGCCAGGGCGGTGGCTCGAAGCCCATGTTCAGCCGCGTGTTGCGCGTCGACGAAACCACCCGCCAATTATTGCCGTCGGACTGCACGCGCAAATATTCGTAATTGCCGGCGCCCAACGTCACCGCCGGCACGAATTTGCCCCCGGACACGATGCTGCCGGTCGGCGTGGTGACGGTCATGCCCTTGCCGTTGTCGGTTGCAAACGACATCGCCCAACCCGGGGCGACGCTGCCGACCGGGGGAAGCGTGACCGCCATCGCAGTTCCTGGCGCATTATAGCTGGAGATTGCAAGCCCGTCGTCGATCGGGGTCGCCGTATAGGTCGCCGTCGCCGGAAAAATCCATTGCGGACGCGAACCTGTCCCCTGGACTGATATTCCGATCGAGTTCGGCCCGTAATTGACGACGTCGCCACCGTAGTTGGGGTTCACCAGCGTATTGCCGACGCTCGCGGTAGCGTTGACCGCGGTGACACAATCAAAATAGGGCGAGATAAACGTGTTCAAACCGTTGTGATTGAACGTAATCGCCAGACAGGTCGGGGACGCTTCGAGGTCGAGCGCCGAAAAGGTGTTTGAAAAATTGTAGCCGTTCTCCAGCACAAGCCCGCGCCCGCCGCTGCCCGAAGCGGACGCCGCACCGGCAACGCGCGAGAATTGGGTTTGCTCAAACGCCATTCCAGCGCCGCCGCCTGCTGCATCGCAGACGGCGTACACGTCGCTGTCGAGCACGTAGTTGAATTGGCACGCGCCGACTGTCGGACCGCTGCCGGCGTTGTTGACGACCAGATGATCGATCTTGATCGAGTTGTGAGCATCCGAGAAATCGGGCTTGCCGAGGACAAAGGCGTAGCCGTTGGTGTCGGCGTCGATAAACAGCGTTCCTTCCTCTTTGAAATAAAAGCACCCGGTCGGGCTGGCGGGCGTTCCGCCGCTGCACTCGACCTGCACTGTCGGCGCCGCCGCTATGGCGCGGCCATCGATGACGGCGCCCCGCGAGATCAGGCGGAAGCCGGTGGCGGCCCGGCCGGCATAGTCGATCGTCAGGCTTGAGGTGACCTTGTATGTCCCCGCCGGAATGTGGAGCGGCCAGTCATTGGTGATCGCGGTGTTGATTGTCGTCTGGATGGCATTGGTGTCGTCGTGAGAATCGTCGCCGAGGGCGCCGTTGCAGCGGACGTCGATCCACGGCCGGCCCGAGCACATCAGGACGTCGCCGCCGAGTGTCGCAGGCCCCGATGTCGTCAACGTCGAAAAGCTGCCGGGCGATTGTGAAAACGCCGGTTTCGCCAATGTCACGGAAACGACGGCCAGAGCCATCCCGCCTGCGGCGACGGTTGAGAAAGATTTCACTGCAGCCTGCTCCCCTCCTTTATGCCGGCATCGAGATCCGGGCAGGACCCCAGGCCGGGCACAGCGGCACTTAGAGGGTCGCTCGACGCAAGCTTGGCATCTTTGACCCGCGGCCACGCAGAGGGCCCCAACTGCCCGTTGTCTGTGGTTGTCACCATCGACGTGCCGCATAGGCTTGGCCGGTGGTGGCGCCATAAAGGCTGACCGGACCGGCAGGCTTGTATCCCGAAGGCGTGGCGAACAAGGCGGCCGGGGCAATGGGGATCGAGGCGCCCCCAGGCGTCGCGGCGCCGACGTCGGAAACATAGAGCGTCGCCGAGGAATTGTTGGCGACGAGCCATCCGTTTACAGGTGTGACGCCGCCGAATAGCGTTTGCGCGCTGCCCCCGGCCGTGACGGCGCCGCTGCCGTCGCTCGCCGTGGTGCCACCGGTGTTGATCACGGGCAGCGGCGCCGAAGCGCTGACCGGCGTGGCAATACCCGCGACGATCGCGGCGGGCGCGTGCAGCGGCACCAGGCTGCCGGTGCTGTCGAGACCCGTCGACAGCGCCTGTATTGCGGTATTTGCATCCTTGACCAGCAGGGTCACTGATGGGCTCCCTTCGAAATTGATGCAGCAGGCTCGCCGGCGGGGCCGGCCTCGGGCCGTTGGCCGTTCAGTCGACGATAAATTTCGTAAATTCCCTCGCCGACCATTGGCACCAGCAAAAGGTCGGTCAACGCCCATACCAAGGCGTCGACCCGGTCGGGAGAGGACCCCGTCCGCGCGTTTTCCCGGCCGCCGACCAGGCTGCACATCTGATCCTCGAGCTGAGGAAAGGCGCCGAGATGATGCACTCGTCCCTGCTCATAAAGCGCCGCTACGGGTTCGGCGCGGACGATCTTGCCGCGCGACGCACGCACCGCGGTGAAGGCCAGGTTTGGGTCGACCACCCGCAGCGTCGCCTCGACCATTTCGCCGCCGTTGTTGACTTCAGCCACAACCCGGTCGGCGTGATGCGCGTAATAGGCGGCCACCACCGTTTTGGCCCATTCGGTCGGCGGATACCGGCCCGAGAGATCCGCCAATACCCAGCCGTGACCTTCGCCGTCCTTCCCGGCGATAATGATGCCGGTCTCGTCAGCCGACCCACCCGAAGTAGCCGCCGGGTCTATCGCTACGACAATCCTGGCCAAAGGAGGCGACGCGCGGGCCCGCCCCGCCTCGATGATGCCCCGCTTCCACAGACCGCCGGGAACATCGTCGAGAATCTCGGCATCGATTTCCTGTCGACCGAGCCGGGTTCCCTGGTACTTGCGGACGATCTGGTCGATAAAATCGGGCGCCAGGTTTGGCCGGTTCTCATAAGTGGTGCCGCGCGTCACGGCGACTGCCGGATCCGCGACCAGCGCGCGCAGCAGCGTCGTCGGCCGCGGCGTCGTGGTGACGACGACGCGCGGATCTGCGCCTAGGCGCAGACCGAACATCAGCATGTCCCAGGCCTCGGGATAGCGCCAGCTCGTGAGCTCGTCGCACCACGCAGCATCGTGCTGCGGTCCGCGCAGCCGCTCGGGTTCGTCGGCGCTGTAAAACGTCGCGATCGCGCCATTGGGCCAGGTCAGCCGACGCTTTGAAGGCTCGTAGCGCGGCCGATCCCACCATGGCGAGATTGCCAGAATCCCGCTTTCGCCCTCCACCATGACGCCGCGCGCGTCGGCTGCGGTCGGCGCCACAAGAGCGAGACGGCGTGCTGTTCGCGCCGCAACCCGCGCACGGATCAGCTCGGCGCCGGTTCGCGTCTTCCCAAAGCCGCGGCCGGCCAGCAACAGCCAGACCCGCCACCGGCCTTTCGGCGGCAGCTGATTGGATCGCGCCCAAAATGGCCAATCGTGCAACAGCGCGAGCGCCTCGTGCGGCGTCAACGAGTCAATGAGGTTATTTCTTACTGCCTCCGGCAATAGAGCGAGCCAACTGGCGTGCAAGCACCTCACGCACCCTCCGCTTCCCGCAAAGCCCCACCCCAGCTTTCGCGCCCGGCATTCGGGGCGTCTGTGGTCAGCCACGCTTTATTCGGAACATCGTCGATTATCTGCGGCGGCCGGCGCTCGTCCGTGCAAACCCGCCGGCAAAGTGGTGCCAACGTGATGCTTGGTGCCGGCGCACCCTGACCCGCCTCCCGCCGGGTCACCGTCCCGGGGTCGGCGCTCTCTCCCGCATGATGGGAGAGGGCGGGGGAGGGTATGCGTCGGTATCACCCGTTTGCCTCTGACCACGAGGAGCCGCAGGCTTCAACCGGGCGGCATCCCTTAGCGGTGGCATTTGGCGCTTGGCGCCGGCGGTCAGCGACGAGTTTGGCTGCCCTGGAAACCCAGCCGCCGATCCGGGAAGCTCGTCAATCTCGTAAGATAGCCTTGCGGGAGCCGCACCACTTTCGCAGCGGGGATGCATCCCTGCGCCCGGCCAACCCACCATTGCCAGTTTCGATGGTTATATCAGATTGATCCGGATGTGTCAATCGCAAAATCTAATTTTAGCAATTACGCGGAAAGGCGATAATGCGCTTCCAGAATACCAAGCGCGGCGATCAGGATGCCGGACGCCGCCTCCTGGCTGATCCGGCGGCCGTTCCAACCCTGCTCGAGCGCCCATTCCTTTAGCGAGCGCTCCCAGCCGACGACATGCCATAAGCAAGACCCGCCAGGCGAACCTGGGCCGCCGACCGCGACGAGCGCGCGCCAGACGTGCTCGCGCGCGCTTTCCACCCGAAATCCCGCTTCGCCGCCGCTGCTCCTTGCGCGTCCCGTTCCGCCGTCTCTCGGGCGTGAATAGTCGAGAGCGCGCAGCGGATCAAGGTGCGCCTTGGCAAAGCGTCTCCGGAAGTCTTCTGCCGCTTGGCGCATTCCCGAAGTGATCGAGCCGCGCCGTTCCATTGTCGCCAAGGTGTCGATGGCGCGGTATGGCCGCGCCGACCGGCCCTCCTCGTCGGCGATTGGCCGGTCCAGGCGTTCGACCGCTCCGTGCCGACAGCGCTCCGCGCTCGGAGCAGCTGCGGGCTCGGGGGCAGTGGAGACGAGGCGTCGCGACGGCAATTCGCGCTTCATGTTGCGGGTTGCGAACATATCATGAACGATAACCTCACGAAAAATCTCGCGCCACGCTCTCCAACCGTCTTAGAAACTGCCGCGACGGACCGCCGCAATCGCGGGACCGACGCCCGCCGACGGCGCTTGCCAGCGCCTCGACCTCGCGCAAGCGCCTGACCTCCTCACCGGTCCCGCTCGTCACATGGCAGAGCGCATGATGCTCGGCGCAGTAGGACGAGCCTGGTCGCCGCGGTTGCCCGCACGAGCGGCGGCTGCCGTTGTCGCCGAAAATAAAGGCGCAACCGGCAGGTTCAAGATGATGCTCCAAGATATGCGCGGTCGACGGCTCCTGCATCGGGACCTCCGGGCGGTTCGAAGACACTTGTCATGATCGCATCAACATGATACCATGATCTGGATTGTTGTCAATATGGAAATTGCTTAAAGAGGCATAGATGGACGCTTCCTGGTTCCATCAGGCGCTCGAGCGGATCGGCGCCACTCAGGCCGATCTGGCCCGGCACCTGCGTCTGGCGCCTTCGGCGGTTTCACGCATGCTCAAGGGCGAGCGGCAAATGAAGCAGTTGGAAACCGTGCAGATTGCGGCGTATCTCGGGATTAGCCCGGACGAGGTGCTGCGGCATGCGGTTGCCGAGAGCGCGGCACCGCCGGCCCCCGACACGCCGCGGCCCGGGCGCGGCCGGCCGCCTTCGGCGCCGTCCGGCATTGCGCGGTCCACCGATATGATCCCGATCCGCAGCGCCGGACGCGGCGGCACCGATCAAGCGATGTTTCTCGAAGACGGCCCGATCGGCTACACCTCGCGCCCGTCCAACCTCAGCGGCGTGCGCGCGGCATATGCAATCTACATGGTCGGCGACAGCATGGAGCCGCGCTATGAGCCTGGCTGGCTATTGCACGTCAACCCCTTCAAGCCGCCGACGCGGGGCCGGGACGTCGTCGTCTACAAGCAGGGTCAGGCGGTGCTGATAAAGCAGTTTGTCGGGTGGGAGGGCGACACCCTCGTGCTGCGCCAGTTGAACCCACCTGACACCTTGCGAATCCCGCGCACCGAGGTCGAGGAATGCCACCTTGTCGTGGGCGCCGATCAGGAAGGCTGAGGGCGCCATGCCCGCCGCGGCGTTGTCCTCAGCCTGTCCGGCGCCGCCCCGAAAAAGCGTCAGGCGGCCTCGGCCCGCGCCGTCTCCTCGATGACAAGACCGCCATCGCCGGCGCTGACATCGACCATCGACCCGTCGGGAATACGCCCCTCAAGGATCGCCTGCGCCAACGGGTTCTGCAATTCGCGCTGGATCACCCGCTTCAACGGCCGCGCCCCGTAAACCGGGTCGTAGCCGGCGTTGGCGAGCCAAGCCATTGCGGCCGGGTCGAGCTCGATCGCGATCTTGCGGTCTGCCAGCAGCTTTTTCAGCCGCTCGATCTGGATCGTCACGATTCCCTTCATGTCCTCCCGCGACAACCGGCGGAACAGCAGGATCTCGTCGAGCCGGTTCAAGAACTCGGGCCGGAAGGCGGCGCGAACCGCCTCCATGACCGCCTCGCGCGCCACCGACACATCCGCCCGCTCAGGCAGACGCGCCAATGCTTCGCTGCCGAGATTTGACGTCAGCACGATCAGCGTATTGCGGAAGTCGACGGTGCGGCCCTGACCGTCGGTCAGGCGGCCGTCGTCGAGCACCTGCAGCAATACGTTGAACACATCGGGATGGGCCTTTTCGACCTCGTCGAACAGGATCACCTGATAGGGGCGGCGGCGCACCGCCTCGGTCAGGCTGCCGCCCTCGTCATAGCCGACATAGCCCGGTGGCGCGCCGATCAAGCGCGCGACCGAGTGCTTTTCCATGTATTCGGACATGTCGATGCGCACCATGGCGCTCTCGTCGTCGAACAGGAACTCGGCGAGCGCCCGCGTCAGCTCGGTCTTGCCGACGCCGGTCGGGCCGAGAAACAAGAAAGAGCCCATCGGACGGTTCGGGTCCTGCAATCCGGCCCGCGCTCGGCGGATGGCATTCGAGACCGCGGTGACCGCCTCGTCCTGCCCGACGACCCGGTGCTTTAGGGCCTCCTCCATGTGGAGGAGCTTTTCGCGCTCGCTTGACAGCATCCTGTCTACCGGAATGCCGGTCCAGCGCGACACCACCCCGGCGATGTGCTCCTCGGTTACCGCCTCTTCGAGCATGCGCCCGGCTTCCGCGGCCTCGACCTCTTTGAGCTTGCGTTCGAGCTCGGGGATCACGCCATAGGTAAGCTCTCCGGCGCGGCTCCAATCGCCGCGGCGTTGCGTCGAATTCGAGCTCGGCCCGCGCCTGCTCCAGCTGTTCTTTCAGCTTTTGCGCACCGGCGAGCTTGTCCTTTTCGGCGCGCCATTGGGCGGTCAGCTCGGCCGAGCGCTGCTCCAGTTCTTCCAATTCCTTGACGAGCTTTTCCAATCGCTCGCGCGATGCAGCGTCGTTCTCTTTTTTCAGCGCTTCGCGCTCGATCTTGAGCTGCACGATGCGCCGGTCCAACTCGTCGATCGCTTCGGGCTTGGAATCAACCTCCATGCGCAGCCTGGAGGCCGCTTCATCCATCAGATCGATCGCCTTGTCCGGCAGAAACCGGTCGGTGATGTAGCGGTTGGACAGGGTAGCAGCCGCCACGATCGCTCCGTCGGTGATGCGCACGCCGTGATGCAGCTCGTATTTTTCCTTGATCCCGCGCAGTATCGAAATTGTGTCCTCAACCGACGGCTCGTTGACGTAAACCGGCTGAAAGCGGCGCGCCAGGGCTGCGTCCTTTTCGATGTTCTTACGGTATTCGTCGAGTGTCGTTGCCCCGACGCAATGTAGTTCGCCGCGGGCAAGCGCCGGTTTCAGCATGTTCGAGGCGTCCATCGCCCCCTCGGCTTTGCCGGCGCCGACCAAGGTGTGCAACTCGTCGATAAAGAGGATGATTTCGCCGGCGGCCGCCGTGACTTCGGTCAGCACGGCTTTCAGCCTTTCCTCGAACTCGCCGCGAAACTTCGAACCCGCAATCAGCGCGCCAAGGTCGAGCGCCAGCAGCCGCTTGTCCTTTAGTCCTTCCGGCACGTCGCCGTTGACGATGCGCAGCGCCAGACCTTCGACAATTGCGGTCTTGCCGACACCCGGCTCGCCGATAAGCACCGGGTTGTTTTTTGTGCGCCGGGACAAGACCTGGATCGTACGGCGGATCTCCTCGTCGCGCCCGATAACCGGGTCGAGCTTGCCGTCACGGGCTGCTTCGGTCAGGTCCCGCGAGTATTTTTTGAGCGCGTCGTAACCTTCTTCTGCCGAAGCACTGTCAGCTTTTCTGCCTTTTCGCACTTCTTCGATTGCAGCGTTGAGCTTCTGCGGCGTGAGGCCGGCGCCGGCAAGCGCTCTGCCCGCCGCCGTTTCCTTGGCCAAGGTCAAGGCAAGCAACATGCGCTCAACCGTGACAAAACTGTCTCCGGCCTTTTGCGCGATCTGTTCGGCCTGTTCAAACACCCGCGCGATCTCGGGGGACAGATAAACCTGACCCGCCCCCGAGCCCTCGACCCGGGGCAGCTTGCCCAGTTCGGTCTCGACCGCCGCCAGCGCCGCTTGCGGATCGCCGCCGGCCGCGCGGATCAGGTTGGCTGCGAGGCCTTCCTTGTCCTCCAGCAAAACCATCAGCAGATGTTCGGGCATCAACCGCTGATGCCCTCTGCGCAGTGCGAGCGCCTGCGCCGACTGCACAAACCCCTTAGCTCTTTCGGTATATTTTTCGAATTCCATGACCCGCTCCGGTGAGCCGGTCGCAGCGCCCCTTGCGGCAGCCTCCGCGATCCCTCTGGCGCCTATATGGCGTTACCGCAGGTCCAGGCAACCCTGTCGTTCTCGCCAAAGGTGTTCCGGCGGCCGTTCGACATCAACGGCCAGCGGCGTTCGCACGCGCGGCTTTAAAAGCGTTGCTGCTGGTCTTCGCCCGGCGACATCGGCAGTGACGGTTGCAGCGCGTCGTCGTCATCGCTTTCGCCGCCGTTTTCGGTTTCGCCCATATCCATGTCGGCGGGCGTCATCGGCCGCGGCGCGCCATGCTGGTTAGCGTCGCCGTTTGCGTTCATGACCCGAAAATAATGCTCGGCGTGCTGGTATAGGTTCTCCGCCGCGATCCGGTCCCCGCTCGCGGCCGCCTCGCGGGCCAAGGCCACGTACCGTTCGAAAACCTGATAGGCGTTCCCGCGAATTTTGACGTTCGGGCCGTTGCTGTCAAAAGTCTGGATCCGGTGCGGCAACCGGGGACGATTATGATGTGGGTTATTCCCGTTTCGCCCACGCGATCGCTTGTTTGGGCCTGGTCTCATGACACCTGTCTGATCTCGGTGGATACGGTCGGACCGTGGTCCGATCAGAGCGTTCTTGGTCCCCTAAACGACCGCGAGCAACGCGCGTCGCGCAAATGTCTTACCGCTCACCCGTGCGGTATCGAACGCCCCACCGCGTCACCCTAGACGGGACGGATGGACATTCCAAGGCTTTTTTGCCAACGCACTGCCGTCGGCCTTCTCGGCTCGCGCCGCCGCGGCCTTGCGGGCGACAACGCAGCGCTCGATCCCGGCCAGATCGCGCTCGACTCCCTCGGCAACAAGGCCATATCGGGCCAGAATTGCCGCCACAGCCGCGGTTTGGCCAGCCCCGACCTCCACGATCAAAATGCCGGCAGGCGCCAGCAGGGCGCGAATGCCGGGGGCGATGGCGCGATACGCGGCAAGACCGTCGGCGCCGCCGTCGAGGGCCCGCCGTGGATCATGCTCGCGGACCTCTCTCGGCAGGCCGGCAAGCGCAGCGGTGGCGATATAAGGAGGATTTGCAACGATCGCATCAAACTGCCGAAAAAGCGCCGAAGTCCAATCGCCGACAAAAAAGGAAGCGCGCCCGGCGAGCCCCAAGGCTTCGGCATTGCGCCGGGCAGTTGCCGCCGCTCCTTCCGACAGATCGACGCCAAAGCCGATCGCGGCCGGAAACTCCGACACCAGCGCCAGCAACAGGCAACCCGTGCCGGTGCCCAAATCGAGCAATCTCAGCGCGCTCGCCCAATTCGGCACCCGCGCGAGCACAGCCTCGACGGCGGTCTCGCTCTCCGGCCTGGGGTCCAGGGTCTCGTCCGACAAGGCGAAATCGAGGCCCCAGAATTCGCGCCGGCGCAATACCCGGCTCAGCGGCTCGCCGTTGGCGACCCGGTCGACAACCCGACGCGCCTGATCGGTCTGTGAGTAGTCGAGCGTACGCTCCGGGTGCATCAGCAATTCAGCTGCCGAGATGTCGAGCGAGGCCGCGATCAGCTGGCGCGCGCGGCGGCGCGGCTCCTCGCGCCCGGCTTTCGCCAGCGCCGCCGCGGCCTCGGCGAGGATCGACCCGCGGGTGCACGCCGCGGTTTCACTCATCCCATTACCGCGGCCAGCTTCGACGCACGGTCCTCGGCAAGGATCGCATCGATGATTTCGTCGAGCGCCTCGCCGTTTATTACCTTGTCGATCTTGTACAAAGTCAAATTGATCCGATGATCGGTAACCCGGCCCTGCGGAAAATTGTAGGTGCGGATGCGCTCCGAGCGGTCCCCGGTGCCGACCTGGCTTTTGCGGTCGGCGGCCCGGGCACTGTCGCGCGCCTGCCTCTCCATCTCGTACAACCGTGAACGCAGCACTTTCAGCGCTCGCGCCTTGTTCTTGTGCTGCGATTTCTCGTCCTGCTGGATGACGACAAGCCCGGACGGCAGGTGGGTGATCCGCACCGCGCTGTCGGTCGTGTTCACGGATTGGCCGCCGGGTCCGCTGGCGCGGAACACGTCGATCCGTAGATCCTTGTCGTCGATCCGAACATCGACCTCTTCGGCCTCGGGCAACACCGCGACGGTGGCGGCGGAAGTGTGAATGCGGCCCCCGGCCTCGGTCTCGGGCACGCGTTGGACCCGGTGCACCCCCGACTCGAATTTCAGCCGCGCAAACACGTCACGGCCGGAGATCGACGCGCTCGCTTCCTTGAAGCCTCCAAGACCGGTTTCCGACAGGTCGAGGAGCTCAAAGCGCCAGCCGCGCACGGCGGCGTAGCGTTGGTACATCCGGAACAACTCGGCCGCGAACAGCGCCGCTTCCTCGCCGCCGGTGCCGGCGCGGACTTCCAGGATCGCATTGCGCTCGTCGTCGGCATCCCTGGGCAGCAACGACAATTTCACCTTGTTTTCCAGCTCGGGAAGCTGCGCGCGCAAGGACTGCAGCTCCTCCTCGGCAAGGGTCTTCAACTCGACATCCTCGGACGATCGCGCCATTTCGGCGAGCGATGCGAGCTCCTCGCGCGCGCGGCTAAGCGCACCGACTTCTTCGACAATCGGGCTCAGCTCGCTGTATTCCTTGGACAGCTTGGCAAACTCGGCGCCGCCGAGCCCGCTGCCGCTCAACGCCTCGCGCAATTCGGCATGACGGCGCAGCAGCTGCTGCAGCCGATATTCCAGACCGGGGTCCATGACCGCTTCGGTTCAGCCCAGCAGTCTTCCCAGCTGCGCCGCCAGCTCAGCCATCGCAATTTCCGCTTGCGCACCGCTGTCGAGGTCGCGCACGGTCACGATCCCGTGTCCGATCTCGTTTTCGCCGATCAGCACAGCCGCGCGCGCGTGAAGCCGGTCGGCTCGTCGCAAGCGGCGGGCGAGATTGCCCGAATAGCCTAAATCGACAAGATAGCCCGCCGAGCGCAGGTCTTCGGCGATTTTGAGGGCGGCCTGCTCCCCCTCTGCGCCGATCGGGACGACCGCGATCGGCCGCGGCGGCGCCGGCGGCTCGGCGATCAGCATTGCCAAGCGCTCGATCCCGGCCGCCCAGCCGACGCCGGGCAGCGCCGGCCCGCCCATCGTCTCGACCAGCCGGTCATAACGACCGCCGCCCATCACTGTGCCTTGAGCGCCAAGATCCGCCGTCACGAACTCGAAGGCCGTGTGCGTATAGTAGTCGAGCCCGCGGACGAGGTGCGGATTGAGCCGGTAATCGATCCCGAGCCGGTCCAGACCGCCGCAGACTTCGGTGAAGAAATCCCGCGACGCCGCGTTCAAATACTCGCCGAAAGGCGGGGCGCCCGCGGCGATGCGCTGGTCGGCTTCGTCTTTCGAATCGAAGATCCGCAGCGGGTTGCGCTCGAGACGCCGCAAGCTGTCCTCGGACAGCCGCGCCGCATGCCCGGAAAAATACCCGATCAGCGCGTCGCGATAAGCAGTGCGGCTTTCCGCATCGCCGAGCGTGTTGAGCTCGAGAACCGTGCG
Organism: uncultured Alphaproteobacteria bacterium; assembly: GCA_963712825.1. GTDB lineage: Bacteria > Pseudomonadota > Alphaproteobacteria > ATCC43930 > CGMCC-115725 > AP-15. Next base: position 24,462 of record CAVQJP010000008.1, on the reverse strand, counting down.
CGCGCGAACCCCTAATACATCGAGAATGCGGTCGCCGAGCGCGATGACTTCGATATCCGCCTGCGCCTGCGCCACACCGATCAGCTCGACGCCGATTTGGTGAAACTGGCGGAACCGCCCCTTTTGCGGCCGTTCGTAGCGAAACATCGGGCCGTCGTAAAAAAACTTGAGCGGCGCATTTTGAACCAGCCCGTTCGACAGCACTGCGCGCACCACCCCGGCAGTGTTCTCGGGGCGCAACGTGACTTCTTCCCCGCCTCTGTCCTTGAAGGTGTACATCTCCTTGGCGACAATATCGGTCGTTTCGCCGATCGGACGGGCAAAGACCTCGGTAAACTCGAAAATCGGCGTCGCGACCTCGGCAAACCCGTAGAGCTCAGCCGCTGTCCGCGCGCTGTCCTTGACCCACCGGTGGCGCCGGGCTGCCTCAGGCAGAAGATCCTGGGTCCCGCGGACGGGCTGCAACGCCTGCATACGCTCTACTCCGGTCGCCCTGTCGAACTCACAGGGGCGCCGGTGAACATAGTGAGGAGAGCGACCCCTGTCGACGCTGCCTGCCGCTGCGGGGGGTCGGGGTGCCGACCCTATCGACCTGGGGCCGCGCCGCGGAGCGCACAGAACTCAAAATTTCGGCGATTGTTACTCCGCCGGCTCCAGCGCCGGTTCGGCGGCTTTGCGCTGAGCCTCGATCTCAGCCGCCTTCTTTTCGACCAGCTCGACCAGATGGTCGACAATGTCGGCGTCCTTGAGCCGGTGGTCGGTCAATCCGCTGATGTAGACTTGGTGGGTGCCGTTGCCGCCGCCGGTGAACCCAATGTCAGTTTCGCGAGCCTCGCCAGGTCCGTTGACGACGCACCCGATCACCGACACCGTCAGCGGCGTCGTGATGTGCGCGAGCCGCTCCTCGAGCCGCTCGACCGTCTTGATCACCTCGAATTGCTGGCGGGCGCAGGACGGACATGAGATCACGGTCACGCCGCGTCGGCGCAGGTTCAGCGATTTTAGCATCTCGAAGCCGGCCTTGACTTCCTCGACCGGGTCAGCCGACAGCGAAACGCGTATCGTGTCGCCGATGCCCGACCACAGCAGCATCCCGAGCCCGATCGAGGACTTGACCGTGCCGCTGCGCAAACCGCCGGCCTCGGTAATGCCGAGATGAAGCGGGTAATCGCAGGCTTCGGCGAGCTGCTGATAGGCGGCAACCGCCAAAAATACGTCGGAGGCTTTGCACGAGATCTTGAATTCAAAGAAATCGTTGTCTTCGAGGATTTTGGCATGGTTCAGCGCGCTCTCGACCATGGCATCGGGACAGGGCTCGCCGTAGCGCTCCAACAGATCGCGCTCAAGCGATCCGGCGTTGACGCCGATCCGCATCGAGCAGCCATGGTCCTTGGCCGCTTTGATCACCTCGCGGACCCGCGCGGACGAGCCGATATTGCCGGGGTTGATGCGCAAGCAGGCAGCTCCGCTCTCGGCGGCTTCGATGGCGCGCTTGTAATGAAAGTGGATGTCGGCCACGATCGGCACCGCCGCGTGGCGCACGATCTCCTTGAGCGCCAGCGCCGATTCCTGGTCGGGGCACGACACGCGAACGATATCGGCGCCGGCCTGCTCGAGCGCTTGAACCTGGGCTATCGTCGCCTTGGTGTCGCTCGTGACCGTATTGGTCATCGACTGGACCGTGATCGGAGCGTCGCCGCCGACCGGCACCTTGCCGACATGGATTTGACGGCACCGGCGCCGGTGGATGTCGCGATAGGGTCTGACGCTCATCCTCAACCTCATTTCGTTAATTCATCTCGACACAGCATATAAAACGCTTTGGCGGCGCACAAAAGCCGCCTTGCCGTCCGAAATGGCGACACCTCAATCGCGGGCTGGGCTTTGCGCCAACGATTTCGGGTCGAGCGGCAGATTTCGGACGGAGCCGATCGGCCCGAGGGAAGGTGCCGGCCTGCCGTCGACGGTGAGGTCGAGCCCGCCGGCGTTGCCGGCGCGCATCGACAACCCGGGACGGTCCGGCACTCGATAGCTGTCGCCGGGTTTGAGCAGACCGGTAAACAATATCGACCCGTCGGCGCCGCGGATCTGAATCCAGCTGTCGGCGTGCGCGCTGATGACGATCCGCGACAAAACGTCGTCGGCGCCGTAGACGTGCAGCGCCCGGCCCTGAGGCTCCGGTGCTGGCGAAGCCATCGCCTCGCCCGGGCTCGATCTCTCGGAAGAACCGACCGGCGCGGGACCGGCCGGAACCGCCGCGTTGGCCTGGGCGGCCGCTGTCGGGGCGCCAAGCGGAGCGGCAGCCGAAGCCGGCAATGCCGGGGCAACAGCCGCCGAGGACATTGGCGCGCTCGCGGACGGCACGGCAAGCTGCGGAGAGAGCGTGCCGCCCGCGGCAACGGACGCCTCGGACCGGCTGCTCGGCCCAAAGCTCGCCGGGGCCTCTGGTGCCGCGGTGTGCGTGGGCGCTTGCGGTTTTGGCGGCGGTTGCGGTTTTGGCGGCGGCGGCAGGAGGGCCCCCGGCACCTCGGCCACCTGCTCGGGCACGGCGCGTTCGCCCGCCGACAGATAGTACCACGCGCCATAGCCGCAGATCGCCAGGATCACCGCCGTCGCGAGCGTTGCCCCGCCGGGCAGGCTGCGCTCGCTGAGCGGCATCGGAAAGCTGAGATCGGGTTTTGCCGAGAGCTCAGCCGCCGCCGTCTTGAACCGGCGCGCGATCTCCTCGCTGTCAAGACCGAGATAGGTGCTGTAGGCGCGGACAAAGCCGGCCGCGTAGGCTGCCCCCGGGAGACGCTCGACCCGGCCTTCTTCGATTGCGTCGAGATAAGCCGGCTTGATCCTCAGCACCTCGGCGATCTGACCGAGGTCGAGACCAAGCGCCTCGCGCTGTTGCCGCAGCACGTCGCCGGCAGACCGCAGCCCAGCCGAAAGCGCGGCCTCGCGTCCGGGCTCGATCTGCGCGAGAGGAGGTTTGGTCCGCTGGAACAACACCGTCTGCGAGGCTCGTTGCGCCATCTATCTTAACCAATCCCCGCTGCGATCTCCAATCATGGTGCGGCTCGTTTGCTCGACGGACCGATCGATTATAACCGCGCTTTGTTGCACTCTTTCTCACAGCGTGATCGCATGGTCGCGCGCATAGGCTTCGAGCTTGGGTCGAAGCGAGTGATCCGGCCGGGCGCCGATCTCGTCGAGGTATTCCGCGACGGCGGCGACATCGAGGCTGCGGATCATCGTTTTTACCGGACCGATCGAGGCGCCACCCATCGACAGCGTCCGAAATCCGAGCGCGATCAGCACCATCGCCTCGACCGGGTTGCCCGCCATCTCGCCGCACATGCTGAGCGGGACCGCGGAGGCATCGGTCTGTGCGACGACCTCGCGCAACAGCGCCAGCATCGGCGCCGACAGCGGATCATAGCGGTCGGCGAGACGGGGATTGCCGCGATCGCAGGCAAACAGGAACTGCAGCAGGTCGTTGGAGCCGATCGACAAAAAATCGACCCTTGCGCACAACGCCGGCAGCTGCCAAAGCAGGGCCGGCACTTCGAGCATGACGCCGATCTTGATCGAGGCCGGCGGCGCCCATCCTTCGGCGACGGCGCGGGCGCGCTCCAAATCGAGCAGCGCGCGGGCGCGCTCGAGCTCGGGCAACTCGGCGATCATCGGGAACTTGACGAAAAGATGCCGTCCCTCGGCGGCGCGGAGCAGAGCCCGCATCTGCTCGCGCAGCATCGCCGGCCGGTCGAGACCGATGCGGATCGCCCGCCACCCCATCGCCGGGTTGTCCTCGGCGGCATGCGACAGATACGGCAACAGTTTGTCGCCGCCGATGTCAAGGGTGCGGAAAACGATCGGGCGTCCGCCCGCCTGCTCGAACACGGTTCGGTAAAATTCGGTCTGGTCGTCGACCGCGGGAAAGGTGTCTCGGACCATCAGCGGCAACTCGGTGCGGAACAGCCCGACGCCTTCAGCGCCCGTGGCCGCCAATTGCCCCATGTCGATCAGCAGTCCAGCGTTCAGCATCAGCTTGATCCCGATGCCGTCGCGGGTCACCGCCGGCGCCGATCGCAGACTGTCGTAGTAAGCGCGCCGCCGCGTCCGCGCCTCGATCGTCGCCGTCGCCGATTGGCGGATGTCCTCGCTTGGACGGATCAGGACCTGCGCGTGGTCGCCGTCGAGAATGACAAGGTCGCCGGCGTCGATTCGCTGGGTTGCGCCATTCACCCGCCCGACCACCGGCAAGTCGAGCGCTCGCGCCACGATCGCGACATGCGATGTCGGCGAGCCCTCCTCGAGCACCAGGCCCATGATGCGGCGATGAGCATAGTCGAGCAGCTCGGCGGGGCCCATTGCGCGCGCGATCAGGATGAATTCGCCGAGCGGCTCGGGCGCTACCGCCGCCGCCCCCGAGCCCGACAGATAGCGCTGCAGCCGATTTGCGAGATCTTCAAGATCCACGAGCCGTTCGCGCAGATATGGGTCGCTGGCTTGCATCATCCGGCGGCTGGTCTCATCCCGAACCTTCTGCACCGCCGCCTCCGCGGTCAGGCCGCTGCGGATGGCGTCGGCGATGCGCGCCACCCAACCGCGATCGGCCGCAAACATCCGGTAGGTTTCGAGAATGTCGCGGTGCTCGCCCGTGCCGAGCCCGTCGCTGGTCGCGACCAGCTCGTCGATCGCGTCGCGCATCGCCGCGACCGCGCGCCGCAGGCGCTCGATTTCGGCAGTGACATCCTCGGCAACGACCTGACGGATCAGCAAGCGCGGCTCGTGCAGCAGCGCCAAGCCCATCGCCAGCCCGGGGTTGAGCCGAATGCCTGCGAGCCGGACGGGCAGCATCCCGCCAACCCGGCTCTCCGCGATTTCGATCGGATTGACGAGCTCGCCGCTGGCCACCAGCTCGGCAACGATCATCGCAATCGTCTGCAGCACCTCGATTTCGTCTTCGTCGTAGTGGCGCTGAGCGCGGTTCTGCACGACCAGCACCCCGAGAACCCTGCCGCCGCGCAGAATCGGCACGCCCATCAACGCGCGGTACACCTCCTCGCCGGTCTCCGGCCGGTAGACGAAGGCGGGGTGGGCCTGAGCATCCGGAAGGGCAAGCGGCCGCGCCGTCGCGGCGATCAGGCCGACCAGGCCTTCGCCGACGCGAAGCCGAGTGCGATGGACGGATTGCGCGAGCAGTCCCTGGGTGGCGAACAGCTCGAGCACCTCGCCGGCGCGCATGACATAGGCCGAGCACACCTCGGCGGTCATCTCCGCGGCGACAATGCGCACGATCCGGTCCAGTCGCTCCTGCGCCGTGCCGGAACCCGCCATCGTGTCGCGCAGGCGGCGCAGCAAGCGGCGGGTTCCGCTGACGCCCCCCGGAGCCTCGCTCATTCCCCAGCGCCTCGGCGCGCCGCGGCGGCCGGCAACGACCAGCCCGTCGGCCGAACGGGATGCTTCTGCCGGGCGGCCATCATCGCCAGCGCCTGGTTCAGCAACTCGTCGAAAATTTCGACGGTCGTCTGCTCGCCGGTGACAAAGCCGACGCTCTGGCCGGCCATCAACGAGCCCGCCTCAATATCGCCGTCGATCACCGCCCGGCGCAAAGCGCCGGCCCAGAAATGCTCGATTTCGAGCTGCGCCTCCTTTTGCGACAGCTCGCCGTGCGCAAACCGGTCGACGACTTTCCGTTGCACCGCCAGAAAGCGTTCGGTCGCCGGGTTCGCCAGCGCGCGCACCGGGATCACTGGAAAGCGCGGGTCGACCTGCAGCGAGGCGATTGCGTCGCGCGCCGCGGCCCGAATAAATGCCTGCTTGAACCGGGGATGGGCGATCGATTCTGTGGCGCAGACAAAGCGCGTCCCGAGTTGGACCCCGGCCGCACCCATTTCAAGATAGGCGAGCATCGCTTCGCCGCGGCCGATGCCGCCGGCGACAAACACCGGCACGTCGGTCAAATGCGGCAGAATTTCCTGCGCCAAAACCCCGGTGGTCACCGGTCCGATGTGCCCCCCGGCCTCGCTGCCTTCGATGACGATCGCGTCGGCGCCCATGCGAACGAGCTTGCGCGCCAAACCAAGAGCCGGAGCAAAGCAGATGATTCGGGCGCCGATCTGCTTGACCCGGCGCATCGCCGGCGCGGTCGGAAGCCCTCCCGCGAGAACGACGTGACCGACCCGATGGGCGGCGCACACCTCGATCAGCGCGTCGAGTTGCGGATGAAGCGTGATCAGGTTGACGCCGAACGGGCGCTCGGTCAGAAGACGTGTCGCATCGATTTCGGTGGAGAGCAGCTCCGGCGACATCGACCCCGAAGCGATGACGCCGAACCCGCCGGCGTTGGAGATGGCCGACACCAGGTTTCGCTCCGAAACCCAGGTCATCGCCCCGCCCATGATCGCCAGATCGCAACCCAGGACCGCCCGCCCGCGCGCCCACAGCCGGTCGAGCTCGCCCCGGCAGTCGTCGGTTCCGACACTTGGTCCGCGCGCCGAGCGCCCCCTTTCCGCCGAGAAATCCGCTAAGCCGACGGTCCGGGTCATCCGTCGGCGTCGAGCCCGTAGGCGGTGTGCAGGGCCCGCAACGCCAGCTCGGTGTATTCGGCCGCGATCAGCACGCTGACCTTGATCTCGGAGGTGGATATGACCTGGATGTTGATGCCTTTTTCAAACAGCGTTTGGAACATTTGCTGCGCGACCCCGGCATGGCTTCGCATGCCAACCCCGATCACCGAGATCTTTACCACGTTCGGATCGGGTTTCAGCGCGGCAAAGCCGAGCGGCGCCCGCCTTTCCCGCAGCACCGACACGGCCCGGTCGAGATCGGCGCGCGCCACGGTGAACGTCAGGTCGGCGCGGCCGTCCTCCGACACATTCTGCACGATCATGTCGACGTTGATCGCATGTTCGGAGAGCGGGCCGAAGATAGCGGCTGCGACACCCGGCCGGTCCGGCACCTTCTGCACGGTGATCTTGGCTTCGTCGCGGCTGTAGGCGATGCCGCTCACGACCTGCTGTTCCACGATTTCTTCCTCATCGACGACGAGCGTGCCGGGAGCATCGACAAAGCTCGACAAGACCTGCACCCGTACGCGATGGTTCATCGCCATCTCGACCGAGCGCGTCTGCAAGACCTTTGCGCCCTGGGAGGCCATTTCCAGCATTTCTTCGTAGGTTATCTTGTCGAGCTTGCGCGCCTTCGCAACAATCCGCGGGTCGCTGGTGTAGACGCCGTCGACATCGGTGAAGATGTCGCACCTTTCGGCATCGAGCGCGGCCGCGAGCGCCACCGCCGAGGTGTCGGAGCCGCCGCGCCCGAGCGTCGTAATGCGGCCCCGCAAGCCGATTCCCTGGAACCCGGCAACCACCGCAACCTGGCCGGCAGCGAGTCTCTGGCGCAATTCGCCGACGTCGATCCCTTGAATGCGCGCCTTGCCGTGAACGTCGTCGGTGCGGATCGGGATTTGCCAGCCGAGCCACGAGCGCGCGTCGATGCCGAGGTTTTGCAGCGCCAGCGCCAAAAGACCGGCGGTGACCTGCTCGCCGGAGGAAACGACGACATCGTATTCGCGGGCGTCGTGCAGGCGGCTTGTCTCGCGCGTCCAGGCGACAAGCTGGTTGGTCACCCCTGCCATCGCCGAGACGACGACCGCGACCTCGTGCCCGGCGGCGACCTCGCGGCCGACCCGCCGGGCGACGAGATTGATCCTTTCGATGTCGGCAAGCGATGTGCCGCCGAACTTTTGAACGAGGCGCCCCATGTCCCTGTTGAACACCGACCGGCAGTTGCCCGGGTACCGAGCTACTTCCATACTCCATTGCGGACGATCGAGCCATCCGAGCGATGAATTGATTGGCAGGGAGCAACCAATGCGAGGGGCCGACGCCACGGTTGACCAGGAGGAAATCGACCGGTTTGCCGCGCATGGCGGTGCCTGGTGGGATCCGGAGGGAAGCTTCCGCGCCCTGCACCGGCTCAACCCGACCCGGCTCGGCTTTATCCGTTCGCGGCTGGTGGACCATTTCGGCCGCGATACCGGGTCGTTGCAGCCCTTCGCCGACCTGCGCCTGCTGGATGTCGGATGCGGCGGCGGGCTCGTCTCCGAGCCGATGACGCGGCTCGGGTTTGCGGTGACCGGGATCGACGCCGACGCCGCCGCGATCGAGGCCGCGCGAGAACACGCGCGCGCCAGGGGTCTCGACATCGACTATCGCGTCGCGACCGTCGAATTGATGACGGGTTTGGGCGAACGCTTCGACGCGGTCCTGGCGCTCGAGGTAATCGAACACGTCGCCGACCGCGACGCCTTTCTGCGCTGCCTAACCGAATTGATCGCTCCGGGAGGCGGTCTGATCGCGGCGACAATCAACCGGACCGCGCGATCCTTTGCACTGGCGATCGTCGGGGCCGAATACGTTCTTGGCTGGATCCCGCGGGGCACGCATGACTGGCGCAAGTTTGTGCGGCCGTCCGAATTGATCCTCGCGCTGCGCGGCAACCGGCTGCACCCAGTCGAAATCGCCGGCATCAGCTATCGGCTGGGCGCCGGCGACTGGAGTCTGTCCGCGGATATCGAGGTCAACTATCTCCTCACGGCGGCGCGGCGGTGACGGCCGGGTTGCGGGCTCAGCCGTCGGTCGGCGGAACCCATGGGATTTGGCCGAACTTGATCCCCTCATCGGCCAGCTCGCGCGACTCGCTGTCGCTGGCTTCGCCATAAATCCCGTGCGGGTCAGCTTCGCCGTAATGAATGCGGCGCGCTTCTTCGGCAAAGCGAGGCCCGACATAGTCGCAATGGGTCTCGATCTGCCGGCGCATCTCGACCAATGTCTTGCGCATCTGGGCCAGCGCCGCGGCGGCGGGCATCGCCTCCCGCGAGCGGCCTAGACGCGGCGCCATCACCGCCTTTTCGACCGCGGTGTCGCCGCATAGCGGGCAGGCGATCTCCCCAGCGACTTGCTGCGCCTCGAACCGGTCGCCGTCGCGAAACCATGCCTCGAATTCGTGCTCGGCGGCGCAGCGCAATGTAAACAAAATCATCGCGACAACCTCCTGGCGCCGGTTCTATACCGGAACCTGCGGCCATAGCAATTCTCGGCGGTGGGGTTGCGGAATCCTGAAGACCCGGGCGTGAATCCCGAACCCTCAGCATGGGTCGCGCGGCTTCTGCCGCTGATCAGGGCCACACGACGTGTCCTCGGTCCGTTGCTGCCGGCGATCGCGCGAGCGCTGGCCCCCAAGGCGCCGTGCTCTACAAAAATTTTGCTCGGGGCAACAGAGCAGAAAATCGGGATTGGTCGGATGCCCGAAGCGCTCGGCTTTGGCTTCGACACGGAGATCCGCGAGGAGTAACCTTCGAGAATGTCCGCCGAAAACTGATGTCGCTGAACGAGTTTTTGGAATGGGAACGCGACCAATCCGAGCGCTTCGAATACGCTCGCGGCGTCACCACGATGATGACCGGCGGTTCGCTCGACCACTCGACGATCGCGTCAAACCTTTGGACCGCGCTTCGTGAGGGGCTGCGCTCAAGCGGTTGCCGAGCTTTTCGCGGCGACACCAAGGTAATCGCAAATAATTCTATTCGATACCCGGACCTGACGGTAACGACCTGCAGCCCGATGCGCGGGGGCGACGACGTTGTTCCGGAGCCGATCGTCGTGATCGAGGTCATATCGCCCAGCACCGAAAGAGAAGATCGGGGCCGGAAAAAATTCGACTATTTCGGCACGCCCTCGATCCGCCAATACGCAATCATCGAGCAGGACGAGCGCCGGATCGACGTGTACACCCGCGCTGGCGAGCACTGGACCGACAAAATCGTCGCGGGCGACGCGCTGCTCCGGCTGTCGAGCATCGGTGTCGGAATCCCGCTCGACGCGATCTATGAGGACACCGACCTCGCCCTCACTCGGCGGCAAGCGGGCGCGCGGCAAGGGCCGTCGTCGTAAAGGGCCGGTCGTGGCCGAGTGACGGCACCATGCCCCGAACCTCGGCGATGCGCGCCCTGTCGACCTGCGCGCTGATAACCCCGATCCCCTCGCCGGCGTCGGCGAGCACCTCGCCCCACGGATCGACGATCAGCGAATGGCCATAGGTCCGCCGGCGCTCGGCATGCTCGCCCCATTGCGCCGGAGCAAACACAAAGCAGCCGTTCTCGATCGCCCGCCCCCGCATCAGGACATGCCAATGGGCGTTGCCGGTCGGCACCGTAAACGATGACGGGATCGCCAAAAAATCGGCGCCGGCATGCGCGAGCGCGCGGTAGAGCTGCGGAAACCGCAAATCGTAGCAGACCGTCATGCCGACGACACCCCACGGCGTCTCGGCCAACACGGCGCGCTCGCCCGGCCGGAAGGCGTTGCTTTCGCGGTAGCTCTCGCCACCCGCGAGATCGACGTCGAACATATGGATCTTGTCGTAGCGGGCGGCGATCCTGCCGCCCGCATCGATAAGGTAGGAGCGGTTGGCGAGCCGGCGCTCTCCCTCGGGTATGCCGGTTTCGTGCGAGATGTCCACCGCGAGCGAGCCGATCAGCAGCCACGCCCCGGTTTCGCGCGCGACCTCGCGCAGCGCCGCCAGCACCGGATGGTTCGCCTCGTCGCGCGCCTTCTCGCGGCGCAATTTCCCGATCGGCTCGATCAGCCCGGTGTTTTCCGGGGTCAGCACAAAGTCGGCGCCGGCGTCGCGGGCACGGCGAACCAGTTCCGCCACGGCGAGGATATTCGGCTCGTGGTCGCGCGCCGCGGTGAATTGGACGCAGGCGGCGGTGAAAGACCCGGTCATCGGGCAGTGCCCAGCTTTGGGTCAAGCTTGCCGGCGCGGTCGAGCGCCACGAGGTCGTCGCAGCCGCCGACATGCTCGCCATCGATAAAGATTTGGGGCACGGTCCGGCGCCCGCCGGCGCGCTCGATCATCTCGGCGCGGCGCCAAGGCTCCTCGGCGATGTCGATCTCGACAAGCTCCACACCCTTTTTCTGCAAGAGCGCGCGCGCTCGCGAGCAATAAGGGCAGAACATCGTCGTGTACATCTCGACTTCAGGCATTGCCGCCGTCCTTCCCCGACCGAACCTTTGTCATCGCGACTATGCACCGACCCGCAATGCCCGCGCCAGCGTCAGCACACCCACCGCCGCCGCCCCGGCGCGCTTCAGCACGCGGGCGCATTCGTCGACCGTTGCCCCGGTCGTCATCACGTCGTCGACCAGGACAAGCCGCCGACCGGCGACCTCGGTCGGGCGGCGCACGGCAAACGCCGCGCGCACGTTGCGCTCGCGCGCCAGTGGGCCGAGGTGACCCTGCGACGGTGTCCGGCGGCGGCGTACCAGGCAATCGGCCGCGACCGGCGGGCCGCCGGCGGCGCGGATTGCGTTTGCCAGCAGCGCCGCCTGATTGTAGCGGCGTCGAAACAGCCGCGTCCAATGCAGCGGCACCGGCACCAGCAATTCCGCCTCCGCCAGCACCTCGCCGCCGGCGCGCCGCATCCAGCGGCCGAAGGCCGGCGCCACATGCGTGTTGTCGGCGTGCTTGAGGCCGAGGATCAGCTGGCGGCTGCTCTTGTCGTAGCGCAGCACCGCCCGCGCCCGATCCCAGGCCCGCCGTTCGCGGGCGCAGTCGCCGCAGACCGCGTCCTCGCCCATCGGATGCGCAAACGGCAGGCCGCAGCCGGCACACCAGGGCGGCGCGAAAAACGTGATCCCACCCCAGCATCGGCCGCAGAGCGCATCGGGCTCCTCGACGATCCGGCCGCAGGCGAGGCAGCGCGGCGGCAAGACAACATCGACCACGCCACGGCCGATCCGGCGCACTCGCTCCAGCGCCTTGGCGGAAGTGGTTGCCGCCGCTGCCATCCACGACACATGATCAGGCGAGGGGCAAACCGTCAACCCGCAACCGGGGAAAGGACCGAATGCCGCCCGCCGAGCACGACGCGACCGCACTGTTTGACCGGCGTGCCTGGCGCCTTCACCGCGAGCGCGCGGCGCGCCGCGGCTGTGTTGGGTTTCTGCACGCCGAAATCGCCGACCGGCTGATCGAGCGGCTCGACGATGTCGGCCGGCAGTTCCGCACCGTCCTCGACCTCGGGGCCTATGAGGGGGCGCTGACGCATTCCCTGGCCCATCGGCCGGGGGTCGAGTGCATTGTCGCGGCCGAGCCGGCTCCTTCGTTTCTACGGCGCAGCGCCGGCCTGCGGGTCGCCGCCGACCCGGAGCTGCCGCCCTTTGGCGAGCGCTGCTTCGATCTCGCGGTCAGCGCGCTGGCGCTCCATTGGGTTGCGGATTTGCCCGGTGCTTTGATCCAGCTGCGCCGTGCCCTGAAGCCCGACGGGTTGCTGCTCGCGGCACTGCTCGGCGGCGCCACCCTCGCCGAGTTGCGCACCGTGCTGATCGAGGCCGAGCTTGCCGAGGAAGGCGGCGCCAGCCCGCGGGTGTCGCCGACCGCCGATCTTGCCGATGCCGCGGCACTGCTGCAGCGCGCCGGCTTTGCCCTGCCGGTCGCCGACGCCGACATGATCACCGTGACGTATCCCGACCTGTGGGCGCTGATGCACGACCTGCGCGGCATGGGCGAGACCAACGCCCTCTCGGCGCGCCGGCGAACGACCCTGCGCCGCGCCACCCTCGCCCGCGCCGCCGCAATTTACGCCGAACGTTTCGGCCTTGCCGACGGCCGCATCCCGGCGACGTTTGAAATCATTTATCTGACCGGTTGGGCGCCTGCTCCCAGTCAACCAAAACCGCTCGTACCGGGCAGCGCCGCCCGCCGCCTCGCCGACGCGCTCGGCACAACCGAGATCTCGGCCGGCGACCGCGCTGCCCCGCGCCGCCGCTGATTGCGCCCGCCGCTGATCTCGAGTCAGTGATAACTGACCCCGCGGGCGGCCGCCGCCTGAAAACACACAAATTTGACGCGGCGGGAGACGAATCGCCGACAGCTTTTTGACGGGGCGGCAAGATACTCGTCAAGCGCAATCCTCCGAGCGCGGCCGATGGCGACGCCGCAGTCGGAGAGCGAGATCGAGAGCCCGCGACGGTGAGCGACTACCTCCAAAGACCGACAGACGCTCTCTGCCTGGAGCGCGCGATCGCCGCGGCTGAGCTCGACCGGTGCGGTGCCGGGCCGCGGGAAGCGGCGCTCGGCGACGGCGACCGGGCAGCGCTCTACTGTCGATTGGGCGAGGCATTCTATTATCGCGGGCAAAACGAGGAGGCGGTCGACTGCGCCGCCGCCGCTTTCGAGTTAAGCCCGCGGCACGAGGCGACCGCCGATTTTTGCGCGTGGTTGTTCAGCAATACCGGCCGTCATCGACAGGCGGCGACGGCCTACGAGCGGCTCTTGGAGCTCCGTCCGGGTTGGGCTGCCGGCCATCGCCACGCCAGCGGCTCGTTTGCCGCGCTGGGCGACGTCGACCGCGCGATCCAGCACGCCGCCAGGGCCAGCGAGATCGAACCAAGCTCGAGGGAGTTCGCGATTTACGCCGGCTGGCTGCTGGCGCAGGCCGGGCTGCACCGCGACGCGAGCGGGTATTTTTTGCGCGCCGTCGAAATCGAGCCCGAAAATCCCGGTGCGCTCCTTCATCTGTCGGGATCCGCGCTGGCATTGGGCGACCTGCAAGCCGCGCTCGACCTCGCATTGCGCGCCCATCGGCTGGACCCGGCCGAGCGCGCGCGCGCGCATCACGCAGCCGAGCTGCTGCTGCGCGGCGGGCGCCATGACGAGGCGGTGCATGTCATCTCGGCGGCGCTCGCCGCCGATGCCGAGGACGCGATCGGCTGTCGGCTGCTGTCGGCGGCGCAGATGCTGCGCGGGCAGCTGGACGACGCGATCGAGGCCATCGACCGCGCGCTGGCGCTCGCTCCCGCGGCGGCGGAATACCATTTGCATCGCGGCAATCTGCTCTATCGGCTGGCACGTTTCGACGAAGCGGCGGAAGCATTCGAGCGCGCTGCGGCGCTCGACCCGGAAAACCTTGCTCCGCGGCGCTCGCAGCTCACGGCCTATTTCGACAGCGGCCGGTTTCGCGAGGCCTTGGCGGTCGGCGGCGAGCTGATCCGCGCCGCGCCCGACAACGAAGAATACGCGCAGGCGATGTTGCAGGTGTTGAACCGCCGCTTCGACACCCTGGAGGGCGATTACGTCGTGCTGGGAGAGCGGCCAGCCGTGCCAGCCGGTGCGGCGCCGGTGCGCGCCCCCTCGCCAGCGCCGAGTTTTTGCTCCGCGTTGCAGACTCAATGCCGCGTCGTTCACGCCCTGATCATCCGCGAAACCCGCACCCGGTTCGGCGATTCGACGCTCGGCTACGGCTGGGCCTTGCTCGAGCCGATCCTGCACATACTGGTGCTGTCCCTGGCGTTTGCGGTGCTGATGCACGGCCGGCCGCCGATCGGCAATCAATTTTTTATATTCTATTACACCGGCATTATTCCCTATCACATCTTTGTTCACACCAGCAGCAGCATGACCTATGCGGTCACCGCCAATGGCTCGCTGCTGCAATTGCCGGTCGTCGGCACCTTCGACGTGATCCTGGCGCGCGGTCTGCTCGAGCTCGTCACCGACCTGCTCGTCGCCGCGATCCTCTTGGCCGGGTTTGGCGTGCTCGGATGGGGAACCTTGCCCCGGGATTTCAGCGGATTGGCGGCGGCGGTCGCGGCGGTGTGGCTGCTGGGGTGCGGCTTTGGCTTTGTCAATGCCGTCGTCAACTCATTCTGCAAATCCTGGGACAAGATCTGGGCGCAGCTGACCCGAATTTTGTATTTCTGCTCCGGCATATTTTACGTGCCCGGGATGATGCCGGACTGGATCCGCGACATGCTCGCCTGGAACCCGGTATTACAGGCGGTCGACTGGTTCCGCGCGAGCTTTTTTGCCGACTACGTGCCGCACTGGCTCGACCGCTCATATCTGGCGGCCGTCACCGGGCTGGTGCTCCTCGCCGGACTGGCGCTCGAGCGCGGTTTGCGGCATCGGCTCTACGAACCGCTGTGATCCGGCTCGAGCACGTCTCAAAGGCCTACCGCACCCGCAACGGGCGCAGGATCGTGCTGGACAATGCCTGCGCAACCTTTGAAGAGGGCCACAATTTCGGCATTCTCGGGGCCAACGGCGCCGGCAAGTCGACCTTGATCCGGCTGCTCGCCGGGTCCGAAACACCCGATCGCGGCGCCGTGCGCCGCCGCGGCCGGGTGTCGTTTCCGCTTGGTTTTGGCGGCACCTTTCACGGTGCTCTGTCCGGACGCGAGAACGCCGCGTTCATTGCCCGCGTTTACGGCGCGCCGTTGCGCGCCACGATTGGCTTCATCGAGGATTTTGCCGAGCTCGGCGAATATTTTGCGATGCCGGTCAACACCTATTCGGCCGGGATGCGCGCCCGGCTCGCTTTTGCCGCCTGCCTCGCGATCGACTTCGACGTCTACCTGATCGACGAGGTGACCGAGGTCGGCGACCAGCACTTTCGCCGCAAATGCGCCGCGGCGTTCCGTGCGCGCATGGCGCAGGCGGACATCATCCTCGTCACCCACAATCCGCAGACCATCCGGCAGTACTGCGACCGCGGCGCAATCCTCGCCAATGGCTCGTTGTCGCTCTACGACGATGTCGGCGCGGCGCTGACCCGGCATCATCAGATGCTGCAGGAAACCGGCTGATGCCGGCGGCTCTCGTCACCTTGCGCCCCGCGCCGGTCGATCCCGATCCGCGCGTTGCGGCGCCAGCCGATGCGGCCGGTCTGCCGGTACCCGCCGAAGGCAACGGGCTCGCTCTCGTTGAACCGCAGCGCACCGCCCGCGCTGCCGCGCCGTCTCGCCGCATCCCGATCGCAATGCTGTCGTTTCTGCTGGTTGTAATCGCGCCGACGATCGTCGCGGCCGGTTATTACCTGCTGATCGCCGCCGACCAGTACGTGGCGGAAATTCGCTTTGGGCTGCGCTCGTCGGAGCCGATCCGCGCTGACAACGCAGCGCTGTCGCCGATGGGCTCGGCACCGCTGCAGACCGCGCTCGATTCCTATGCGGTCGCCCAATACATCGGCAGCCGCGCCATCGTCGATGACCTCGGCAAGACGCTCGATCTGCGCCATATGTTTTCGACCCCTTCTGCCGACTGGCCGGCGCGGCTGCACCTGCCGGTGACGATCGAGGAGCTGGTCGCTTATTGGCGGCGCCAAGTCGACGCTTTTTTCGACCCGGTCAACGGCACCATCGTGGTCCGCGCCGAGGCGTTTTCGCGGCGCGACGCGCTGCGGCTGGCGCAAGGCATTCTCGCCTCCTCCGAGCGTCTGGTGAACGATTTGTCGGCCCGCGTCCGCCGCGACGCGTTGCGCAGCTCCGAGCGCGATGTCGAGACGGCCGAGCGGCGTCTGGCGGCGGCGCTCGCGCGATTGCGCGACTACCGCGACCGGCAAGGCCTGATCGACCCGCGCAAGGCGGCCGACGCGAATGCGGCGCTCGCCGGTCGGCTGCGCGACGAGCTGGTGCGCGCCCAGACCGATTTGTCGACGATGAAGGAGTACATGCAGGACGATGCCCCGGCGCTCAAGCTCCTCGAAGCGCGCATCGCAACCTTGACGGCCGAGCGCAGCGCCGTCGAAAGCGAGGCCACCGCCGGCGCCGCGACGACGCGCAACCTGGCGCTCTCGCGGGTCATGGGCTCATATGACGAGCTCGAGGGCGAGCAGCGTTTTGCCGAGACCGCTTACCAGCACGCGCTTGAAGCTCTCGACCGCGCCCGCCTCAATGCCGACCGCCAGCAGATCTACGTCGCCGATTTCGTCCCGCCGCGTTTGCCCGAGGAGGCGCTCTATCCGCGCCGGGCACGTTCGGTCGCGATCGTCTTTATCGCCGGATTCGTGATCTGGGCGATCGGCGGCCTGACCGTCCGGTCGGTCAGGGATCACCTCTAAACAGCCGCTCCGGCGAAGGGAAACCATGGCGAGCGTCGAATTCGAAACCACCCGCCCGCTGCTCATCCGCGCGGACAAGCCCAGCCGGGCAAAATTTCGCACCGCGCTGCACGGCACGCGCCCCCGGCTCGCATTAGTTTCGACCTACAGCGAATTGTGCGGCATCGCGGCCTATACGCGCAGCCTCGAAAAGCAATTGGCCGATGTCTTCGATGTGACAGTGTTCGACCTGAACCAATACCTACTGCGCAACACCCATGCCCGCGTCCGCAAATTCGGCGATCGCCACATTCAGGAGATTTGCCGCGAGCTCAAGGATTTCGACGCGGTCAACCTCCAGCTCGAGCACGGCACCTTGGGACGCAATGCCGGCGACATCTTCCGGCGCTTCAGCTGGATTACGCGGGCGGCGCCGCTTCTGTCGGTCACCTTTCACACGATGTTCGACGCGTCGGCATTCGATTACGCCCGCTGGCTGAAGGCGATCGCGCGGTTTAAGTTCGCCGAGGCGGTGGCGATGCGGGCCGATTACAACCGCACCCACCTGCTCTCGGCCGGGATTGCGACACGCCTGCGCCGGGCGCAGCGGTTTAAGCCGGTGGCGATCGTCGTGCACACCCGGCGCGACATGTGGCACATGAAATACGTCCACGGCCTGCGCAATGTCTTTGACCACCCGCTGTCGTTTTTAAGCGGCAGCGAGGCCGAGGACATCCGCCGTGCGGCGTCGCGCCGTCGTTTTCCGATCCTCGACGCGGTGCCGAGAGACGCCAGGCTGGTTGGCGTGTTTGGTTTTATCGGGCGCTACAAAGGGCTGGAGACTGTGATCCGCGCCCTGCACCATCTGCCGGACGACCACCATCTGCTGATTTTCGGTGGGGTCCACCCCAACGAGATCAGGCCGCACCAGCCGATCGACCCGGTCGTGTCGTCGCTGTTCGAGGCCGGCTATGTCGACACCAATGTCGCCGAGCGGATCCGGGCGGTTCCCTCGGCCGGCACGCCGACGGTCTCGGTCGCGGTCGACGGCTCGATGCGCGACCTGTTGATCCAGCACCCCAAGGATCTGTCCGAACGCATTCACTTTCTCGGCGCCACCAGCGACGACGATTTCCTGACCGGCATGGCGATCTGCGATGCCGTGGTGTTTCCCTATCTCGAAGTCGGCCAGTCTTCGTCCGGTCCGATCTCGCAGGCGCTCGAGCTCGGGTGCCGGGTGATCGCCTCGCGGACCCATACGTTTATGCAATTCGCCAAGTATCACAAAGACCAGATCGAACATTTCGACATCGGCAACCATCTCGAATTGGCGGCGCGTGTTCTGGCCCGGCCGCAATATGACGCGGGCTTGCGCCGGCTCGCCTTTAACGTCGACACCAACAAGGCGACCTACCTCGCGGCCAATGGCGGCGCGAGGCGCAACCCGCGTGCGGACGCCGCCGGGGGCTGACCGAGGTGCGCCCCGGCGCAAGCTCCGCGCTCGGCTGAACGGGCTGATTTCCGCCGTTCAGCCAGTTCCGCCGGCTCGCAACACGCGGCGGGCGATCGACCAGCGGTGGACTTCGGATGGCCCGTCATAGATCCGAAACGGCCGGACCTCGCGGAAGAGCCGCGCCACGATCGTGTCGTTGGTGATGCCGAGCCCGCCCAAAATCTGCATGCTGCGGTCGACGATCCGCCAGATCGCCTCCGAGCAGATCACCTTGGCCATGCTCGATTCGTGGCCGGCGCGGTGCCCCTGGTCGAGCAGCCAGGCGGTGTGCCAGATCACGAGCCGGCTGGTGTGCAGGTCCATCTCGTTGTCGGCGAGCATAAACCCGACCCCCTCATGCTCGCCCAACGGCTTGCCAAAGGCGGTGCGGCGGCGGGCGTAGTCGGCGGCAATGTCGTGAGCGCGGCGGGCCGCCCCGAGCCAGCGCATGCAATGGGTCAGCCGTGCCGGCGCGAGCCTGGTCTGGGCATAGCGAAAGCCCTCGCCGACCTGCCCGAGCACGGCACTTTCCGGCACCCTGAGCCCGTCGAGCCGGATCACCGCATGGCCGCCCGACATGTACTGGTCGAGCGTTTCAAGAACCCGCTCGACAATGATCCCCGGCGCATCCATCGGCGCCAGGAACATCGTGGCCCCGGCCGGGCCGCTTTCGTCATTGTCGGTTTTGGCCATGATGATTGCGAACATCGCACCGACTGCGCCGGTAATCAGCCATTTCTCGCCGTCGATGACAAAGTCGCCGCGATTGCCGTCCACGGCGCGGCGCGCGCTCGTCTTCAGCATCGAGGGGTCCGACCCCGCGCCAGGCGCCGGCTCGGTCATCATAAAGCACGAACGGATCTCGCCCGCCGCCAGTGGCCGCAGCCAGCGCTCCTTTTGATGCTCCTCCGCGATCTGCTCGAGGAGGTGCATGTTGGCCTCGTCCGGGGCGAAGCAGTTGAGCGCCACCGGCCCCAACGGCGAGTAGCCCGCCGCCTCGAACAGCACGGCCTTGCCGCGGTGATCAAGCCCGAGCCCACCCCATTCGCACCCGACATGCGGCGACAGCAGCCCGGCGCGGCGGCCCAGCGCCACCAGTTCGCGGCGTAATTCGGGAGCGGGCCCGTGCGGCGTCTGCCTCGGGTCCGCCTCGTAGGGGATGATCTCCTCGCGCACCAGCCGTTCAGTGCGTTCTTTCAGATCGAGCAGATCGTCCGACAGCGAGAAATCCATGGCGCGCGCTCCACCCTCGGCGGCGGGACTGGGCGGCATGGTCGGCCGCGGGGCCGGCTATCGTCAAGACACGGCCGTTTGATTGTGCAAGACATATTTGCGATATTGACATTGTTGCTGTTTTGTGTTTAGGTTCTTCTGTTCCGGGCACGGCCATTCCCGAGGCAAAACGGAGGCGCCGACATTGACGACACCGAGAGCGGCCGATGCGGCCCGGTACCGATCAAAGTCCGCTCGTTCGGCCGCGGCGCTCAGCGCGCGATTGTTCATTTCACGTCCGGAGGCAACGGCGATGCGCATCAGCGACGATCCCCAATCCTGCATTCGCGCGGCATTGCGCCGCCGCCGCCGGGCATTGGGGCTGACACAGGAAGCCGTCGCGCGCCTGCTCGGCATGTCGCGGCTGACCTATCACCGTATCGAGACCGGTGCGCGCCATATCCATTTCGCCGACCTCGCCGCGATTTGCGAGATGTTCGCCTGCGCGCCGGGCGAGCTGCTGCAGGACGGCCAGCTCGCCGCCGCCTTCGCCCATGCCGCCGCCACCCTGCTCGGCGAGGCGCCGGCGTAGCCGGCCGCGCTGCTCACGCCCTCGGCGCACGCTCGTCGTGGCGTGGAGCGGAGATGAACCAGTTCATCGCAACCGATATTCCGAAAAGCTGCCGTTGATGCGGGCTGCGACATTCTTGGTGGTGCTTGCGCCGACTGCGGCCGGCTGGTGCAACGCTCGGGCGTCGGGCCTGACCACGCAAATAACCGAAGCAGTATGTTAACGCGTCTTTAATCCGCCCGATGAGTTTAGAATGTAAAACACTAAAACGACTGAGCACTTCTAAGCTTATCACTGTCCATTGCGGGATAAGCCGCGCTTCTGGTTTAGGTATATTTCTCTCCCAAAAATTAACTTTATTTGATTGGCAAACTCCCTGCACGACTTGGACGTGGAAAGCTTATCGCCTACACCATCGGGGCTCGCCGGCGAGCGGCAAGCCGGCATCAACAAACCGCTGGCGGGTGGGACGCAAGTGCTTGATCATGTAACCGATCGCTGACGCCTTCGAGACTCGCCCGCTCGGCCACCAAACGGATGCGGCCACGAACCAGGGCGTCGAAGCAGCGGCGGGCTCGCTTGACTTCTTTCAGCAGCACCGGGTCGGGATTGGTCGCCCTCGGGTCGAGTGCATCGATGGCGAACCTCATCTCCACCCCGCGGCTTGATTATCGTTGTGAGCAAATCTCCTCGGCCGGCAGGCTCTGCCGCAAGTACTCTCATTCAGCCATGATGCGGGAATATCGGGCGATGGCAGCCCCGTTAGCAGTGGTGCAATTCTGACGGATGGTACCTCAATTCCTTTATCGTCATTCCCGCGAAAGCGGGAATCCAGGGTGGCCAACCACTGCGCTAGCGGCCCTGGGGCCCCCCGCTTGCGCGGGGCTGACGGAAAAGAAATCATTGGGGAACCATATGTCTGCTTCGTATCACTAGAGCGTGGGCTTGGCCTGCCCGACCGATTACGTTCCCCGGCCTGCCCCACGGATCAGTTCCGTGGGCTGAAGGCCCACGGGGCAGGCTTTTCAGGGGGTGTCATGGCGTTCTGGACAGAACCACAGATGGCGTCGATCCACAAAATGCTCAACCCGCGCTCGATTGCGGTCGTGGGCGCGACGCCGCGGATGCAGTATGGCGGGCGGTTTCTGGCCGCGGCGCTCAAGGCCAAAGACCGGGTGCGGGTTTATGCCGTGAACCCGCGTTATGACGAAATCATGGGGGTGAGGTCCTACCCGAGCGTGACGGACCTTCCGGAGGCCCCCGATTTGGTTGGCATCGTGGTGCCCTACGACCAAGTGCTCGATGTCCTGCAGGAGAGCCACCGCAAGGGCGCGGGATCGGCGATCGTTATCTCGGCCGGCTTCGCCGAGCGCGGCATCGACGACCGGCGTGATTTGCAGCAGGAATTGGGCGCCTTTGCCGGCACCTCGGGCATGCGTATCAGCGGCCCCAACTGCCTCGGGCTCGCGAATGTCAAGCATGACATCTGGGCGACCGCTTCGTCGCGCGGGGCCGAGGGTCTGACCGGGCCGATCGGCCTCGTGTGCCAAAGCGGCGCCACGGCGTTCGGGCCGTTCCTGGTGCGGGCGGTCGAGAACGGCATCGGTTTCAGCTATATCATCTCGACCGGGAACGAGGCCGACCTCGACTTTACCGATTTCGCCCGCTATCTGCTGGACGATCCGGAAACCCGGGTCATTGCCGGTTTTGTCGAAGGCTTCAAGCGAGCCGACAAGTTTCTCGAAGTGGCAAAGCTCGCAGCCGAGCGCGGCAAGCCGATCGTCCTGATCAAGATCGGGCGTTCGGAGCTGGGAGCCCGGGCCGCACGCTCGCATACGGCAGCGCTGACGGGTGCGGACGCCCGGTACGATGCGATCTTTGCCCAATACGGGGTGATCCGGGTCCAGGATTACGACGAGCTCCTGGAGACGGCACACCTCCTGGCCCACACCCCCAAGCCCGGTGCGCCCGGCGTCGCGGTGGTGTCCCACTCGGGCGGCATCAGCTCGCTGACCGCCGACATGTGCGGCCAGGCCGGTCTCGATCTGCCGCCGCTGGGCGAGGCGGCGCGCGACGGCATCAACGGGATCCTGAAGGGCTTCGGGTGGGCGGCGAACCCTGCCGATGTGACCGGCTTTGCCAACAGCGAGGCCTTCCCGCAGATCATGGAGCACATGGTCAACGATCCCCGGATGGGGACGCTAGTCGTGGCGAGCGCCGGGGCGGACGCCCAGGCTCAGCAGGTCATCAGCCAGCGTGATCGGACCGACAAGGGCGTGGTGTTCTTGTGGACAGGAAGCCGGGACGCCGAGAGTGGCCTGGCACAGCTCAAAGAAGCCCGGATACCGATCTTCTACACGCCGGACAAATTGGCCCGCGGCCTGCAGAGCCGCCTCGCCTATCATACTTGGCGCGAGCGTCGCCTCAACGATGGCTTTGCCGCGGCCCCGCCGCGCACGGCGCCGCAGGATGCGGCCATCGCCCAGGCGCTCGGCTTGGGGCGTCCGACACTCTCGGAGTCCGAGAGCAAAGAGCTGCTGGCGGCCTGGGGAGTGGCGAGCGCGCGCGAGCGGCGGGCAAATTCTGCCGAGGCCGCTGTCGCGGCCGCGGAGCAGCTCGGGTTTCCGGTGGCTCTCAAGGCCGATTCGCCCGACATCCTGCACAAGACAGAGGCCGGGGTGGTTCGGCTGAACTTGCGTGATGCGGCACAAGTGCGAACCGCCTACGCCGAGATCATGGCCAGCGCCAGGGCCTTTTTAACTGCCCTCCCCCGCGATGGGGGAGCCCCCGGACGTGGGCCTTCAGCCCACGGATTTAGTCCGTGGGCGCCCGCCAGCGCCGAGACCTATTTGAATGCCCTCCCCCTCGATGGGGGAGCCCCCGGACGGCCGCCCGCCAGGGCGGGCGTTCCGGGGGTCGGAGGGGGTGATCGTGCCGCTGGGGGAAGGGGTGATCATGCCGGTGGTAATCCATCCGGACAGCGGGCGGCGAATTCACCCCCACCCCTTCCCTTCCCTATTGAGGGGGAGGGAGCAGATGCGGCAAATGCGATAGCCCCAGAAGCTCGGATCGTCGGCGTGTCGGTGCAGGAGATGGTCGGAGACGGTGTCGAAGTCATCATCGGCATCTCTTGCGACCCACAATTGGGCCCGGTGCTGCTGTTCGGCAGCGGCGGCGTGATGGTCGAAGTCTACAACGACGTGGCCCTGCGCCGCTGCCCGATCACGCGCGCGGAAGCACAGGCGATGATCACGCAAGTCAAAGGCGCCCGGTTGCTCCAAGGCTTTCGCGGACGGCCGGCGGCGGACCTCGCCGCACTCGCGGACACCCTGGTGCGCGTGTCGCACCTCGCCATGCACCTGGAAGGACATTTGGCAGAGCTGGACATCAACCCGCTGATGGTGCTGCCGTCAGGTCAGGGAGTGAAGGCGGCAGACGCCCTCGTCGTGCTTCGCGGCATATAAGTGGGCAAGACCGGTTGCACTCAATGCTGTCATTGAATACAATGGGTGCATGCAACAGGACGAGATCTCGATGGCGACACTGACGATCCGCAACCTCGATGCGGCGCTGAAAGAGCGGCTGCGCGTCCGCGCCGCCCATCACGGGCATTCGATGGAAGCCGAAGTGCGGGAAATTCTGCAACAGACGCTGAAGGAGCCGGAGCGGCCCGAGGTCGATCTCTATCGGCGCATCCGCAGCCGGTTTGCACCGCTCGGCGGCGTCGATCTCGACCTGCCGCCGCGCGAGCCGGCCGGCGAGCCGCCGCGCTTTGACTGAATGTTTCTGCTCGACACCAACATCCTGTCCGCCGTGATGGGCACGCGGCCGGCGCCGGAGGTGGCGAGCTGGATGACGCAGCAGCCGGCCGATCTATTGTTCACCGCCGCCGTGTGCCAGGCGGAAATCCTGTCGGGCATCGCCGTGCTGCCCAAGGGCCGGCGGCGCGAGGCGCTGGAGATGGCGGCGCTCTCGATGTTCCGCGAGGATTTTGCCGGCCGCATTCTGTCCTTCGATACCGATGCCGCGGTGATCTACGCCGAGCTTTTTGCCCTGCGGCGCAGCGCCGGCCGCCCAGCAGCGACAGCCGATCTGATGATTGCCTCAATTGCCCGCGCGCACGGCGCCAGCGTCGTCACGCGCGACACGGGAGATTTCGCGGGCTGTGGCCTGGCGCTGATCAATCCGTGGGCGTCTTCGTGACAAAGCGGCAAGCAAGGCGGGCCTACTACCGGGTGGCCAAGGAATTCTTGGCCGGGTGCGCGTGTCGCACCTCGCCATGCACCTTGAAGCACGCGTAGGGCGGAAAAGCGC
>CAVQJP010000007.1:0-23913 GCA_963712825.1 uncultured Alphaproteobacteria bacterium | reverse complement strand
TCTTCAGAAAATCAGTTTGTGTAGCGGTGGAGGTATGCCCTCGCGCCGGCGGCGGCGATGGCGTAATTCGGCGCTCGGGAGCTGCCAAGGAGCCTGCATGCCCGATTGGTCGCCAGGCGGCGGCGAGACCGGAGGCCGCGCCGCGCGGCGCACGTTCCGTCTGAGCTTTGCCGGGCTGTTGACGACGATGGCGCTCGCCTCGCTCGACCAGAACATCGTTGCCACCGCTTTGCCGCGCATTGTCGGCGAGCTCGGCGGGCTGGCCCATCTGCCGTGGGTCATCACCGCCTTCATGCTGACCTCGACCGCGACCGCGCCGCTCTACGGCAAGCTCAGCGACATGCACGGGCGGCGCCCGCTGTTTGTCGTCGCGATTCTCGTCTTTACCGCCAGCTCGGCATTGTGCGGGCTTGCCCGCTCGATGACCGGGCTGATCCTGTTCCGCGGGTTGCAGGGGCTGGGCGCCGGCGGCTTGATGGTATTGGCGCAAACCACGATTGCCGATCTCGTCCCGCCGCGCCAACGCGGCCGCTACCAGGGGCTGATCACCGGTGTCTTTGCCCTGTGCAGCGTGACCGGGCCGGTGCTCGGCGGGGTGATCACCGGCGCGCTGTCGTGGCGCTGGATTTTCTATGTCAACCTGCCGGTCGGCGCGGCGGCGCTGTGCCTGATCCTGGCGGGGTTGCCGCGCTCGCCGCGGCGCCCGGCCGCGCACCGGATCGACTATCAGGGGGCGGTGCTGCTGACCGCGACGACCGCCGCGCTGCTGCTGCTGCTGAGCTGGGGTGGGACCGCCGCCGCGTGGTCGTCGCCGACGATCCTTGGCCTGGCGCTTGGCACAGTCGGATTGACCGCGTTGCTGCTTACCTGCGAGCGTGTCGCGCCCGAGCCGATCCTGCCGCTGCGGTTGTTCGCCAACCCGGTTTTTGCCGTCGCCGTCGCCGTCGTCGCGGTGACCGCGACGGCGCTGTTCGGCACCTTTGTGTTTTTCGCCGACCTTCTTTCAGCTGGTCGAGGGCAAGAGCCCGTCGGTTGCCGGGCTGTTGACCGCACCGCTGATGGCCGGGCTGATTGTCGCCTCGGTGCTGGGCGGCCGGCTGGTCTCGGCGCTCGGCCGCTACAAGGGCTTGTCGCTGCTCGGGCTCGGGCTCGCGATTGCCGGGCTCGCTGCGATCGCGGCCGCGGTATGGCTGGCGGCGCCGCTGCCGGCGATCGAGGCGGCGCTCGTCGTCATCGGCGCCGGGCTCGGGCTGGTGATGCCGAACCTGACCGTCGCGATCCAGAACGCGGTGAGGCCCGAGATGCTCGGGGTTGCGACCTCTGCGGTGTCGTTCTTTCGCTCGCTCGGCGGCGCCTTCGGCGTGGCGCTGTCGGGGAGCCTGCTCGCGGGCCGCGTCGACGCCTCGCTCGCCGCGGCGGGAAGCGCCGCCGCCGCGGCGCGGCGCGCGGTCGCGGGCGGCGCCGGCAGCATCGGCGGCTTGCCGCCCGCGGTCCACAACCTTGTAGCCGCGGCCTACCGGCAGGCGATCGGGACGACCTTTGCCATGGGTGCGGCGATCGCCGTTTTCGGCCTCGTGCTGCTGCTGCTGTTGCCGGAGCAGCCGCTGCGGGATGCCTCTTCCGCCTGAGGCCTCCCGTAGGTCCACGGCGCTGTTTGCGCCACCGGCCCGCTTCTGCTTTCGTAAGCCCGCATGACCGAGCAAGTCCGCGCGCTGCCCCTGCACTTCAACCGACGGGAGGTCCTCTCGGTCCTGTCGGGTTTGTTGCTGGCGATGTTTCTCGCCAGCCTCGACCAGACCATTGTCGCGACCTCGCTGTCGACGATGGCGCAGGACCTGAACGGCTGGGCGCTGATGTCGTGGGTGGTGTCGGCCTATCTGGTCGCCTCGACCGTGACGACGCCGATCTACGGCCGGCTCAGCGACCTCTACGGGCGGCGCCCGATCCTCCTGGTGTCGATCGCGCTCTTTGTGCTGGCCTCGGTGTTGTGCGCGCTGTCGCAGACGATGGTGCAGCTGATCGCCGCGCGGGTGTTGCAGGGGGTCGGCGGCGGCGGTCTGCGCTCGGTCTCGCAGGCGGCGATCGCCGACGTGGTCCCGCCGCGCGAGCGCGGTCGCTACCAGGGCTATTTTTCGAGCGTGATGGCGGTCTCGAACCTGCTGGGGCCGGTGCTCGGCGGGTTTTTTGCCGACTATCTGTCGTGGCACTGGATCTTCTGGATCAACATCCCGTTCGGCGTCTTGGCGCTGGTCCTGTGCAACCGCAATCTGCGGCGCTTGCCGCGGCCCCGGCGCAAGCCGGTCATCGACTGGCTTGGCGCCGGGCTGATCGTCGCCTCGACGACACCGCTCCTGATCGGTGTCGGCCGGGTCGAGTCGGCGGGCGGCTGGTTCCGCCTCGACGTCTTGCTGCCGATCGTGATCGGCCTGGTGTTTTCGGCTTTTTTGATTGTGCATGAGCGCGAGACGCGCGAGCCGATGATCCCGCTGCGGCTTTTCACGAACCGCATCTTTGCGGTCGGCAGCTCGATCTCGTTCACCAACTCGATGGTCATGATCGCGCTGATCATCCTGGTGCCGCTCGATTTCGAGCTGGTCTCGGGATTGGCGGCGAACGAGGCCGGCATCCGCCTGATCCCGATGACCGGCGGCACGGTGCTGGGATCCTTCATCGCCGGGCAATTGGTCACGCGGACCGGCCGCTACCGCATCTTTCCGATCGTCGGGGCGATCGCGATGACCGGTCTCTGCGGCGCGCTCGCGTTTTACGGGCTCGGCAAGTCGGCGCTGACCGACGGCTTGCTGACCGGCGGGCTCGGCTTGTCGTTCGGGTTCCAGTTGTCGCCGGTCGTAGTCTCGGTGCAGAACGCGCTCGAGCTCGCGGATACCGGGATCGGCCTGTCGGTCTTGATGTTCTTCCGGCTGATCGGCGGCGCCTTTGGGGTGGCGTTGCTGACCGCCCTGCTGGTCGGCGAGCTGAACGCCGGCGCGATGGCGCTGCCCGGCCATGGGGTGCTCGGCGCCAACCCGGGGATTGCGCTCTTGCACCTCGACCAGGCCGAGGCGGTAAACCCCGGCTTGATGGAAGGTCTGACGCGTGTCCTGCGCGCCGCCTTCGACCATGTGTTTCTCTATGCGACGGTGATTTCGGCGCTGACCGCGATCGGGTCGTTCGGGCTCAAGGAGATCCCGCTGCGCACCGGCTGATTTCAGCCGTCGAAGAGTTGCGCCGCCGCGTCGAAACCCGCGGCTTCGCCCGAGCCGCCAAGGCTGTGGCGGTCGATCGCCACAGTCTTTACCAGCGCGAAAACCGGGCGACCGGGCGCCAGGCCGAGCGCCTCGCCCGAACGCCGGGTGATCCGCGCCAGGAGGCGCTCCGGCCCCAGCCGCAGCTGCACTTCGAGCGCTTCCTCACCGGTCGGAACCAGCGCCTCGACGGTGCCGGCGAGCACGTTGAGCGCGCTGATCCCGTGCGGCCGCTCGGTTGCGACGATCACGTCGCGGGCGCGGATCCGGACCCGCAGCAAACTCCCGACCGGGAGGTCGATCCGGGAAACGGTCAACCGGCCGCCCCCGCCCAAAAGCTCGGTCAACCCCCAGCGCGAATTGTGCGCCGCCACCGTAACGGTCAACACCGCGCCCGCTTCGAAACCGCCGGCGAGCGGGTACTGCCCGGCGCGCCCCATGATCTCGGCCACGGGTCCCACCGCCTGCACGCGGCCGTCGGCGATTAGCACGATCGTCGTGGCGAGGCGCGCGACCTCGGCCGCGGCATGGCTGACATAGACGATCGGCACCTCGCTCGCATCGCGCAGACGTTCGAGATAAGGCAGGATTTCGTCCTTGCGGGCCGCGTCGAGCGAGGCCAGCGGCTCGTCCATCAGCAGCAGCCGCGGGTTCGCCAGCAATGCCCGACCGATCGCGACCCGCTGCTTTTCTCCGCCGGAGAGCCGGCCCGGACGGCGCGGCAGCAACGGCTCGATCCCGAGCAATTCGACGACATCGTCGAACCGGACCGCGGGCGCTGCCGCGGCGCGCGTCGCAAACCAGCGCCCGAACAGCAGGTTCTGCCGCACCGTCAGATGCGGAAACAGCCGGCCTTCCTGAAAGACATAGCCGATCCGGCGGCGATGGGCCGGGACGAAGACGCCGCGCTCGGTGTCGAGCAGCACCGTCCCGCCGACGACGATGCGACCGCGTTGCGGCCGGATCAGCCCGCCGATCGCGTTGACGACCGAGGTTTTGCCGGCGCCAGAGCGGCCGAACAACGCCGTCAGACCGGGCCCGCTCTCAAACCGGATGTCGAGCGCAAAGGCGCCGAGGCGATGCTTGACAGCGACTTCGAGCACGTTCAGTCGCCCGAAATGCGCCGGCCGATGCGGCGCGCCAGCAGCTCGGAGGCGATCAACGCCATCAGCGACAGGACGACCGAAACCGCGGTCAGCCGCAGCGCCGCCGGGTCGCCGCGCGGCGTCTGGGTCAAGGTGTAGATCGCGAGCGGAATCGTCTGGGTCTCGCCGGGAATGTTGGAGACAAAGGTGATCGTGGCACCAAACTCGCCGAGGCTGCGGGCAAAGGACAGCACCATGCCGGCGACGACCCCCGGCAGCATCAGCGGCAAGGTCACCAGCACAAAAATCCACAGGCGTCGGGCGCCGAGCGTGCCGGCGGCCTCTTCGAGCCGACGATCGACCGCTTCGAGCGACAGCCGCATTGCGCGCACCATCAGCGGAAAGGCGGTGACCGCCGCCGCCAATGCGGCCCCGGTCCAGCGAAACGCAAAGACGATGCCGAACTGTTCGAAAAACCGCCCGAGCGGGCCGTTATGCCCAAACAACAGCAGCAGCAAATAGCCGGTGACCACCGGCGGCATGACGAGCGGCAGATGGACAAAGCCGTCGAACAGGCTCTTGCCCCAGAACCGGCCGCGCGCCAGCACGAATGCGGTCGCGAGACCGAAGGGCAGGCTCCACATCATTGCCCAGAACGCGACGCGCAGGCTGAGCCGCACCGCCTCGGCCTCGCCGGAGGTCAGTCCCAAAAACTGCATCAGCCGTCGGTTGGGGAGGCGGCTCGACTTCGGGCCGGCGACATCCCCGCGGCATCGCGTTTCATCGCGCCGTTATATACAGATGAAGCGATCGCGCTAGAGAATGGCTGCAATCCGGCGGGTGTGTTAGATTGCCCGTCGTTCTCCCGAAAGGATACACGGCGATGAAGGTCAGGATCGAATACTGCGTTCCTTGAAACTACCTTCCCAGGGCCCTCCGTGCGAGGGCGCAGCTCGAAGAAAAGTACGGCGCCGAGGTCGAGCTCGTTAAGGGCACGAGCGGTGTGTTCGAGATCACCGTCGACGGCAAGCTCGCCTTCTCCAAAAAGCAGCTCGGGCGTTTTCCCGAAGACGCCGAAATCGACGCCTTGGGCGACGGTTAGCCGACCGCCCGGGGTCGGCGTGACGGTGCGCGAGTCTGCGCGCCGTCGCACCCGCCGAGGCCAACGCACCCAAGCAGGATCAAGGCGAAGCCGGGCGCTAGGCTTTTCTAGTCGGCCGAAACAAGGGCAAAGACGCAGAACAGGCTTCAGGGACAATCGCCCACGGCGACAGGTGTGTCGCATAATGGCTCGATTATGGAAAGTCCATCGGTCGCCGCTGCCGATTTGCCCGCGTCACCACGCACGGCTATAAATGAGGGCGAATGTTAAGGATTCGGAAAAAAGAGGTTGGCTGTGCAAATACTCAAGGACGGCGACGATCTCACGCCGCATATCGGAGCAAAGTTGCGAATTGAGAAGGGTGGCCACATTTACGAAGGAGTGCTGAAAGGGCGGAGCCACGTCATAACGGTCACAGGAGCGCGCGGCCCTGTAGTGCATCCGTGGCTACTAAATGCGGATGATGGCACGGAAATTCACTTCGTAGCGCCAAAGGATGGGTGGATTATCCATCGCCTGTGAGCATCGTAACCCCAAAGATCGAGCGCGGCGCGAATGTCCGCGAAGTCTTGCGTCGTTCAGGCCCACGGCAAACGGGGTTTTGGGATGGGTCTTTGTTCTCCATCAACAAGTGCAGCCACGAAGCTAGGATCGTTTCCGCAAAAATATCCGAAACCATCCCCTTGCACGTTGAGAAGCCCGTGAGCGCGTTTTGTCTTGCGCTTAACATACGCGCCGACAATCTCTTTATAAGACAACGTAGCCTTTGCAGTCAAGCACTTAAGCAATTCCTTAAGTTGATCGTCGGCTATGCAACCAGCGGGTATCGTTTGATCAAAGAAGATGTCAAATTTCTTGTGACCGCAAATCCGCCAATAGTGTCTTTGCGCCATGCCCTTAATCCTGTGGTTCGTCGTCTGCGGGTTCTCAGCTGATACATATATTATCAATTTCTTCTTTTGGTGTTTGCGGAGACATTACCGCCACGTCGTGCGGCCCGAGAAGCTCGCACACTTGGTCTAACTCACGTCCACGTTGATAGTTGCCGTATTCTGCCATGCAGAGTAACGCTACAAGAATCCATGCGATGGGATTTCGGATGAACCCCGTGCGGATCGCGTCTAAAGCTCGACTGAAAAAAATCGGCTGTTGCTTTCGGCTTACGCGGCGCGGGTGGCGCGGCGAATGGTGGCGATGCGCGTCACCGTCACCACGTCGCCGGGGGCGAGGGGATCGAGCATTTTGAGAAGCTCGCGCCGGTCGGCCCGCGATGACTTACCCCGACCGATAAGGGCGGCGCGCCGGAGTAGGCGCGTCGCCCTCCCTTGATCGCGCTGGCTTTATTTCGCCGCGACCCGCAGATCCTCGGCATACATCTCCGGAAGCACGGTTTCGCGCCAGGTCTCCTGCCGCGGGAAGATCTTTTCGATCGCCCGCGCCTGGTAGTAGCTGGTGTCGGTCCCCGGCGGGTTGCCGCCCGTCTGCACCGCCTTGACCGAGTCGAGCAGCAACCGGCGGGTTGCGATGATCGCGCGGTCGGCCGGCCCCAGATGCTCCTTCGAGCGGTCGACGACCGGGCCCATCCCTTCCTGCAAGGCGCGGTCCTGGGTGTTGATGCCGTCGACGCCGGTGAAGGTCTCGTGCTTCTGGACCTGACGGTCGATCATCCAGTTGTTGTGCTTGTTGCGCAACGAGCGGAACTCGCCCGACTGCTCGACGTAATCGGGGCCGTTGCCGTTGCCGCGCTCGAGGCGGTCGTCCTCGGTCAGCCCTTCCTTGCCAAAGCTGTACATCCAGTTCCACACCATGCAATTGGCGTCGTCGATCGGGACCCAGATGTGGCCCGCGATGTTGGTGCGGTCGCCGCCGCCCATCGCGCGCCCCAATTGCTGCGGCCGGATCTGGGTGAACGGCATCACGAAATGGTAGGAGCGGACATAGGTCTTGTCGTCGTCGAGCGGCCGGATTCCGACATAGCGATAGCCGTAATCGGTGACGTCGACCTCGAGCAACGGCGCCTTGCCGCGCACAAACGGCCCCTGCACCGGGATGCCGGGGCGGCTGGTGTTGGGGGTGATCGTGCGATGCAGGATCGGCGCGTGCGAGGTATCGATGCCGCCTTCGAGCGCCTGCAGCCAGTTGCACTCCTCCCACACCTTGGAAACGTGGCGGTGGGTTTCGGGCACCTGCGTCCATTCAAAGGCCGGGGGTGCCGGCATCTTGTCCTTTGGCCCCATATAGGCCCAGATCACCCCGCCCATCTCGACCGTCGGGTAGGCGGTCAGCCGCACCTTGTGGCAGAACGGCTCGGGCTCGTTCATCTGCTCGACGCAATTGCCGTCGACGTCGAATTTCCAGCCGTGGTAGACGCAGCGCAGGCCGTTCTCCTCGTTGCGTCCAAACCACAGCGAGGCCCGGCGATGCGGGCAGAACTCGTCGACGAGGCCGACCCGGCCCTTGCTGTCGCGGAACCCCAGGAGCTTTTCGCCGAGCAATTGCACGCGCACCGGCTCGCCGTCGGGCTCGGGCAATTCGCGGGTCATCAATGCCGGGATCCAGTAACGGCGCAACACCTCGCCCATCGGCGTGCCCGCTCCGACGCGGGTGATCAGTTCGTTGTCTTCGGGTGACAGCATCGCGTTGATCCTCTCCATCGCCGTCGAACGTTGCTGCGTCGCAGCAACAGCAATTCGAATGCGATAATCGGCCGTTGCGGCGCTGAGAGCAAGGCCGCCGAAACCTCGGCTTGCCGGATCTTTTGCGGATTTATGCTATAGGTCGTGCAAATCAGCAACGGAGGAAGGGATGTCGGTGATCCTGCGGCCGGGCACGCCCGCCGATGCCGAAATATGCGGCTCGATCGCGTTTGAAGCGTTCCGGGCGATCGCGAGCGCGCACGGCTTCCCGTGGGATTTTCCTTCGGCCGATGTCGCGATCGGCCTGATGAAGACGCTATTGGCGCATCCGGGGTTTTATTCGGTAGTGGCCGAAGAGGACGGCGCTGTCGTCGGCAGTAACTTTGTCGACGAGCGCGGCACGATCGCCGGGATCGGGCCGATCACCGTGTCTCCGGGGGCGCAGAACCGCTCGACCGGCCGCCAGCTGATGAATGCGGTCATCGAACGCTCGAACGCGCGCGGCGCCGCCGGCATTCGGCTGCTGCAGTCGGCCTATCACAACCGCTCGCTGTGCCTCTACACCAAGCTTGGCTTTGACAGCCGCGAACCCTGCTCGAAAATGGAGGGCCCGCAGCTTCGGGATCTCGCTTCCCGGCTACGCCGTGCGCCCGGCGACCCAGTACGACATCGCGGCCTGCAACGCGCTCTGCCGGCGGGTCCACGGCCACGACCGCGAGGGCGAGCTGCGCGACGGCGTCAGGCAGGGTGCGGCCCGCGTTGTCGAGCATCTCGGGCAGGTTACCGCCTATGCCAGCGAGATCGCGTTTTTCGGCCATGCGGTCGCCGAGGACAATTACGGACTGCAGGCGCTGATCGGCGCCGCCTCCGGTTTCGCGCACGGCGGCTTTTTATTGCCGACCCGCAACAGCGAGCTGTTCCGCTGGTGCCTGCGGCACGGGCTGCGGCTCGTCCATCAGATGACCTTGATGACGATCGGTCTCTACAACGAACCCGCCGGCGCCTACCTGCCCTCGGTGTCGTACTGATCGTCGGGCGATCCTCCCCCGCAGGAACGCGCCGCAACGCACTGCCCGCGCCGGGCAGGGCAGGGCAGGGGAGCCGGGCAGGGCAGGGCGGGGGAACTGAGGCCGGTCAGGGGAGGGCAGGGGAACTGAGGCCGGTCAGATCACCCCTTCCTTCTTCAGCGCCTCGAGGTCGCTCTTGCTCATCCCGAGCCAGTCGCCGAACACCTCCGCCGAATGCTGGCCCAGCAAAGGCGCCGGTTCGAGCTTTGGCGGCGCGCCGTCGAAGCGCACCGGCCAGCTCGGCATCTTGAACGGACCCGAGGGGTGCTGCATGACCTGGAAAATGCCGCGCTGTTCAAAGCTCGGCTCGTTGATCAGCTCCATCGTGTCGAGCACCGCGCCGGCCGGGACCCCGGCGGCGCCGATCAGCCGCATCGCCTCGTGCTTGTCATGGCGCCGGGTGAACGCATGCGACCATCTCGTTGACCTCGGCCGCGTGCTCGCCGCGGGCGGCCGGCGTCTCGTAGCGCGGGTCGCCGATCAATTCCTCGCGCCCCAACACCTTCAGCAGGCGGTGCCAGTGCTCGCGCGGGCGGGCGAAGACGTAGATCCAGTCGTTCGGTCCCTCCGGCGCGCACGGAAAGATGCCGCTCGGCGCGACACCCCCGGCGAGGCTCCTGCCGCCGCCGCGGCCGGCCGGCTTCCCGGTCTGCGCCTGCACCTGGAAGGGAAAGCGCATGTAGTGCAGCATCGCGTCCTGCATCGCCACCTGCAGACGCCTTCCCTGGCCGGTGGCGCGGCGCTCGTAGAGCGCGCCCAGGATGCTGATCGCCATCAGCATGCCGGTTCCGGTGTCGCCCAATGACGGGCCAGGTTTGCAGGGCGGCCCGTCGGGCTCGCCGGTGACGCTCATCGTGCCGCCGCAGGCCTGCGCGATCATGTCGAAGGCGAGGTTTTTCTCGTACGGGCTCCCCTCGCCAAAACCTTTGACCTGGCAATAGATGATGCCGGGGTTGACCGCACGGATCGCATCGTAGCCAAGGCCCAGGCGCTCGATCGTGCCGGGCGCCATGTTCTCGATCATGACGTCCGCCTTGCGCGCAAGCTCCTTGACCACCGCCACCCCGCGCTCAGCTTTGAGGTTGACGGTCACCGACTTCTTGTTGGCGTTGAACTCGAAGAAATAATAGGAGTCGCCGCCCGGCCGCCCCGGAAAGTTGGTCCGGCCCGGCTCGCCGCCCTGCGGGTTCTCGACCTTGACCACTTCGGCGCCAAGCCAGGCCAGCGCTTCGGTGCAGGAAGGGCCGGCCTCGAACTGCGTCAGGTCGAGCACCTTGACCCCGGCGAGGCATTGCAGCGGCATGCCCGTTCCATCCATCGCGTTTCACTCCTGCAACATCCGAATTGCGCAGGATAGACCAGCCGCCCCGGTCGCGGAAATCGAAACCATTTTGCCGCCGCGGGCGATACGCTAATAACAGCTCATCTGGTCATGGCCGGGCTCGACCCGGCCATCCACGGGCCCGCGTCGGGACGCGCCCGCGTGTTGCTCTCGTGGATGCCCCGAACAAGTCCGGGCATGACGACGCAAGGACAATGGCGGCGATGGAAAGAATTCGGGTCGGGATTTTGGGGGCCAGCGGCTACACCGGGGCCGAATTGCTGCGCCTGCTGCGCTATCACTCGCGGACCGAGATTCGAGCCCTGACCGCCGATCGCCAGGCCGGCAAACCAATCGCGGCGGTTTTTCCGCATCTGGCGGGCGAGGGGCTGCCCGATCTGGTTCCGATCGGCGATGTCGACTGGTCCGGTCTCGACCTCGTCTTTTGCGGATTGCCGCACGGGACGACGCAGGAGGTCATCGCCGGGCTGCCCGACCATCTGAAAATCGTCGACCTGTCGGCCGATTTCCGGCTCGCCGACACCGCGACTTATGCCGAATGGTACGGTCACGAGCACCGCGCCCCCGAACTGCAGCGCGAGGCGGTTTACGGGCTGACCGAAATCGCCCGCGAGGACGTCCGTCGCGCGCGGCTCGTCGCCAACCCCGGCTGCTACCCGACCGCGGCGCAGCTGCCGCTGGTCCCGCTGATCCGCGCCGGGCTGATCGACGCCGACGACATCATCATCGACGCCAAATCCGGGGTCAGCGGCGCCGGCCGCGCGGCGCGCGAGGGCAGCCTTTATTGCGAGGTCGCCGAGGGCATCAACGCCTATGGCGTCGCCGGCCACCGCCACGCACCGGAGATCGAGCAGGGTCTCTCGCAAGCCGCCGGTCGCGAAATCGTCGTCAACTTCACGCCGCATCTGATGCCGATGAACCGCGGCATCCTCGAAACGATCTATGTCCGGCTCGATGGCGGCGCGACGTTGCGGATCTTCGCGCGGTGCTCGAAGAGGCCTACGCGGCCGAGCCGTTTGTCCATGTGTTGCCCGACGGCAGCCTGCCGGCGACGCGCCATGTGCGTGGCACCAATCTATGCCTGATCGGCGTCAGCCGGGACCGGGTGGCGGGCCGCGCCATCGTCGTTTCGGTGCTCGACAACTTGGTCAAGGGCGCCTCCGGCCAGGCGATCCAGAACATGAATGCGATGCTCGGCCTGCCGGAGACGACCGCGCTCGAGCACCGCGCGCTGTTCCCTTGAGCTCCCGCCCCGGATAATCCGCGCCGGTCAGTTCTTGGTGACGTTCCACATGAACAGGGCCGGCCCGATGTCGACCCCCGAAAGATCGCTGCGATAGGCGGTGCGGGCCGAATACTCGCCGAGCGGGATATAGGGCACGCTGACATAAGCCTCGCGCTGCAGGTCGGCGGCTATGGTCTTGCGCTCCGCTTCGGTCGGCGCCGCGATCCAGGCTTGGCGCAGCTTTTCGACGACCGGGTCATCGGGCCAGCCAAACCAGGCGCTGGCGCCGTTCTCGCGCAGCGGGGCGTCGACCGCGGGATCGAGGATCGCTATGCCGGGGAACGTGGTCGTGAAGACATTCCACCCGCCCTGGTCGACCGGCGCCTTAGAGGCGCGACGCGATACCAATGTGCCCCAATCCATTGCTTCGACATCGACATTGACCCCGAGCCGGTGCAGCAGGTCGGCGGTCACCAGCGACAGCGAATGCAAAACAGAAAAATCGGTCGGGTCGAGCAGAACGACGCGTTCGCCCTTGTACCCGGCCTCGGCGATCAGCTGCTTGGCTTTGGCGAGATCCCGCGGCCCTTCGAGCGGCGCCGCCCCGGCCATGCTCGCCATTGGTCCGCCGCAGCTGTAGAAGCTGTAGCAGGTGCTCCAGTATTTCGGATCGCCGGCGAGCGCCGCCATAAACGACTTCTGGTCGACGGCGTAGAGCAGCGCCTGGCGCATCTTGTCATTGTCGAACGGCGGCTGGAGGTCATTGAACCGCAAAATCCCGGCGACGCCAAACGGGCTTTGCTGCACCAGCGTGACATCGGGGTCGTGCGCCAGCAGCGGATAGAAATCGGGCGGCGGGTTTTCCCACCAATCGGCTTCGCCGGCAGTAAATGCCGCCATCGCGGTCGCCGGGTCGGGAAGGTAGAGCCAGACCACGCGGTCGACATGGACAACCTTGCCCCCCGCGGCCCAGTTCGCCGGCTCCTGGCGCGGCACGTATTCGGGATTTTTGACAAAAACCGCCTCGTGGCCGGGCTGCCACTCGTCCTTGACGAACTTGAACGGACCCGAGCCGGTCGTGTCCTTGATCTGCACGTTTGGGCTGGTTTCGGCGACGCGCTGCGGCATGATGAAAGGCACGTTGCTGTCCGGCTTGGCGAGGGCCGTCAGCAGCAGCGGGAACGGCTTTTTGAGGACGATCGAAAAGGTTTTGTCGTCAACGACGCGATATTCGGCGATGGCGGCGGCGAGCGACTGCCCCAGCGTGTCGCGCTGGCTCCAGCGCTTCAGCGAGGCGATGCAGTCGCTGCTGCGGATGGGCTGGCCGTCGTCGAATTTGAGCCCGCCGCGCAGGACAAAGGTGTAGGTCAGCTTGTCGTCCGAAATCGTCCAATGATCCGCCATCTGCGGCTGCGGCTGAAAGTGGCTGTCGACCGCCAGCAGCGTGTCGTAGATCATGTAGCCGTAGTTGCGGGTGATTGTCGCCGTGGTCCAGATCGGGTCAAGCACGCGCAAATCGGCCTGGGCGATCAGGCGCAAGGTGTGCGGCGGGTCCGCCGTCGCCACGGCGGGACTGAGGGCGATGCCGAGGGTCAGTATGGCCGTTGCCAAGCGGTTCATCCCGCGCGTCCCTTGTTTTCATGCCGGCGCCGCCGCATCCGGCAACGCGTCGCACCGGCATTAACCTTACTATTGCATTACAGCGTCGCTGGCGCAATCGCCTCGCGCTGCCAGAACGGGCCGGCGGTTTTCCCGATAAACGTGAACCGAAGCCTTTCCCCATCGGGGATCACTAACCGCTGGCGCTCTGCGGGAAAGAGTGGCGGCCGAGCGCCGGCACGAGCACGCTCGGTGCCGATACCGGCGCCGAATGGTGGGGTCGTGGGCGACAACTGCCGTCAGGGTAGGGCGGGTGCAATCCGCCGCCTGGGCATTGTCGGCGCTCGGGCCGTTCGTCACCGAACCAGCGTCAACGGACGATCTCACCTTACGACACGCGGCCGAGAGGGAGGCGGATTCGCATCCGCCCCTACGCTTGCTGCGACCCTACGAGGCGAATGGCGGTCGGGCAAATTCACCGAAAAAAGAATGTTATCCCGCAGGCCGAGCCGCTGACGAGATCAGGCAGCGCGGGCGGTTCGGCCGTCGCGGCTGGTCATCAACGGCTGGATGCGCTGCCCGAACTGCTCCATGCCGATCAGGAAATCGTCAAAGGTCAACATCAGCCCCTTGGTGCCCGGGAGGGCCGCCGCCTCGTCGAGCATGCGCGCAACCGCGGCATAGGAGCCGACGAGCGTCCCCATGTTAAAGTTGATGGCACCTTCCGGGAGCGCGATCGACCTGGCGGTCGAGCCTTCCGTCGCGTTCGGGTCGGCCCCGGCCTGCCCGGCCATCCAGGCCAACGCCGCCGTGTCCGCGCCGTTATTGTAGTGCCGCCATTTGGCCATCGCGGCTTCGTCGGTTTCGTCGGCGATCACCATCAGCAGGACATAGGTGCCGACGTCGCGCCCGGTGCGCGCCGCCGCGGCCAGCATCCGGTTGTTGGTCGCCATGTGCGCGGTCGGCGTGTTGACCCCGGATCCGATCACGAAATTATAGTCGCCGTATTCGGCCCCGAACTGCATGCCGCGCTCGCTCTGGCCGGCGCAGACGATCTTGACCGGCGCCTGCGGGCGCGGGCTCAGCCGGCAGTCGTCCATCCGAAAGAAATCGCCCTTGAAGTCGGAGCGCCCGGTCGCCCACAGCTCGCGCATGACCCGCACATATTCGGTGCTGTAGTCGTAGCGGCGCGCGAAATGCGCTTCCCCCGGCCACAGCCCCATCTGCTCGTACTCGGCCTTGGCCCAGCCGGAGACAAGGTTGACCCCAAAGCGGCCGGGCGCGATCGAGTCGATCGTCGCCGCCATGCGGGCGACGATCGCCGGCGGTATCGTCAGCACCGCGACCGAGGCATAAAGCCTGATGCGCTCGGTCACCGCCGCGAGCCCGGCCATCAAGGTGAACGATTCCAGATTGTGATCCCAGAACTCGCTGGCGCCGCCGAACCCGCGCAATTTGATCATCGACAGCGCAAAGTCGAGGCCGTAGCGCTCGGCCCTGTGCACGATCTCGCGGTTGAGCGCGAAGCTTGGCATGTATTGCGGCGAGGTGGTCGAAATCAGCCAGCCATTGTTGCCGATCGGGATAAAGACGCCGATATCCATGATCACCCACCAGCGAGCGTTGCGACATCTTCCAGCAACAAGCGTGCCAACTTAGTAATACGAAGCAGACATATGGTTCCCAATGATTCTTGTTCCGTCACCCCCGCGCAAGCGGGGGCCCAGGGCCGCCAGCGCAGTGCTTGGCCGCCCTGGGTTCCCGCTTTCGCGGGAATGACGATAAAGGAATTGCCATCCATCAGAATTTGCACCACCAGATGGCGCGGGGGGGGCCGGATGGAAATCGTTAACTCCCGCCGGAAGGCCGCGAACGCCGGTCGACGGGGCCTTTCCGGCAACATTGAACGCGGCGTCACGGCGATGAGCCTGACGCCCTGACTGGCTTAGCCCGTCAATCGAGCTTACAATGGTCAAGAATCTGTTTTACAGTTGACGGGATCGGGGTCGGCACCGGCTTTGTCTGGCCGGATTTTGGATCAAACTCCAGGCCCTTGGTTCCGGCGATCGTAAGAATTATCCCGTCCGCCACCACATGCTTAAACGACAATTTGTCATCTATCGAGAACGCGTAGGCGCTCGAATCCACCCCGCCCCCTAATATCGGGCTGTATGGCGCATGGATCAGCGCCGTGTACGGATTAAACGTATAGACCGCTTTCTGGTTTG
Organism: uncultured Alphaproteobacteria bacterium; assembly: GCA_963712825.1. Classification (GTDB taxonomy): domain Bacteria; phylum Pseudomonadota; class Alphaproteobacteria; order ATCC43930; family CGMCC-115725; genus AP-15. Next base: position 8,384 of record CAVQJP010000007.1, on the reverse strand, counting down.
CCGGCAACGTCACGTAATTATATTGCAGCCGGCAATAGGCAAGCGCAGCGTTTTGATATGCAGTCACATTCGTCTTGAGATCAAGCCCGGTGCAGCCTCGATAGACAATCGGGACCCAACCGTAAACCGCTTGCATCACTATGTAAAACGGCGGACTCTGCGGATTTTTACAGGCCTTATTCGAATAATATCCATCGGTAAACAGCTTGCCGACTGTCCTGATGTCCTTGCAGGTGGCACTGGTGTCCATCATGCTGGGGGTGCATTTATTCCACAAATCTATGAAGGCCTTGCCAGCCACTCCCAAATTCGGAGGATTCACAAACGGGGGTGGGGGCGAGGGGTTGCATATATTTCCTGCGTATTTAACCTTATAGTTGGCGGGGTTGGAGGTCAGGTCCGGCGGAACCGGCGGCAAAACGATCTTTCCCGCATCGTCACGCTCCGCCCCCAGGTATGACGCGGTTATCACGTTAAACGAGCCAGGAAGTTTCGGCAGGTTATATGTGCCGGTGCTGTCTGTCGGAAAAGGCGCAATAGAACATGCTTTGGCTGGCGATCCTGGAAAACCGGGATGAACCTTGTCATCATAGTAAGCAGGAACGTAGGATGGCCAATTATTGCCGCCGCTCGAAAACTTGTCCAGGGTTTGTCTAAATTGCGCGGTGGTGAGCGCCGTGCCCACATACGGCACCGGCACCGGCGGGTTGACCCCGTGATCCACGCTGTCACCGGCCTTGGTCAGCGGCCCCATCGCGACCGGCAAAAATACCAAATCGAGCGAAGACACGTTGTAATTGACGAATGTAAGATCAATTTTCGTTCTGGTGGGCGTCGGCAGCTTTGTATTGAGAGGTGGGCCTTCGGCGGAAGACAGAGTGTATTCCTGAAGCTGGAACGGTATTCCCGGAAGCGGTTCGAGCAAATTCTCGAACAGACCTATTGTGCACTTCTTACCAGTAGAAGAAGTACAAGAAGGCACCGCGGCTCCAGCCAGATACTTGACTGGCGGGGGTGGGAGCTGCCCGCCTGGTTTCGGAGGATTGCCGTTCTGGTTTGTGACTTTGACGGAATGATAGGCGGCTGGACTGTCAAAAAAAGCGATGCGCCCGGAATTCCACCAATCGATATATTGGTCAGGTAGCTTTCCAAGATTATCCGCGGTTGTCGCCAGCAACTGGGTGTAAAATGGAAGTGTGATCTCTACCCAGGTCCCCGGAGCAATTCCTTCGTCATTCCCTACTTGAATGTAGCCTCGACGCAACCGAGTGGTCACAAATCGTCGTGGGCTGATGAAATTGGCGTTCCAGTCGATTATCTTAAACTGAGCTTGCATCCATAAATCAGCCTTGTTCGGGTCTTGTATAAACAATTCGAAAAATGCATAAATTGCACTGCCGTTAGTCGGGTTGTTGTTGTAGATACGAAGCTTTTTACACGGCACGCGATCTGTTAACGTGCAAGAAACGGTTTGTGCGGCGGCGTTGCCGACCCAACCAAGGAAAATTACGCCGGTTAACAATAATATGGAGATGGCGGCTCGTTTCATCGCGCGTTCCCAAAGTTCCGATTGGCCAAGCTGAGCAGACTTTTGGTCTTTATTGCCTTGCCGTGCAAGGAAAATTCGGGCGGCACGCTGCACTGCGCTGGTCGCAGGTCACAACGCTACCGCCTCAGAAGCGGATGCTGGCTTTCAGCCGGACGCCATTGTCGCGCACCCGTGCGCCGTAATGGCCGGTATAGGCGAGCTTCAAGACCCACCGGCTGTCGGGCAGGAAAAGATCCGCACCGGCCGCGACATCGGCCGTTACCGAATCGATGCCGGTCGCGACGGCAAACGGGGCGGTGCCGGCGGGCGCGCCGCTGAAGGACGCGCTCACCGGAAAATTCGTGTTGCTGAACGCGGTCATGCCGAGCTGCGCGAAGGGCCTCAGCTGAGCCCCGTTTTGAAGGCTCCTCTGCGTGCCGATCTCGACCGCGGGCGATGCGCTGAACACGGTCTCGCCGGTGCCGGAAACGATCAGGTCGGCGCCGCCGGCGCCCTGCTCGCTGAAAGCGTTAAGGTTGACATGGGTGACGTTCAAATCGACAAGCGGCTTCAGATACCACGACCCACGGTCGACCAGATAGGCGGCCCGGAATTGCCCGCCGACCCGGCTGATCAGGCTGTCGGACGAGGCCGTCGCATCAAAGCCCCCGAAATTGATAAAGCGGTCGGTCGTGTACCAGCCGTACCCGCCATAGACCGCCGCTGCGAACAGGTACGGACCGGGATTGTACTTGATCGCCGCGCCGAAATGCGCCCGGTCCGTCTGTGATTCCGCCAGCGTGTCGCCGGTGCTCGTGTTCCCATGGTCGTAGCCGAGGGCAAAGCTGGCAAACCAATCCGGCCGCAGCATGATTTCGGCGCCGCCCGACGCCGTGAACGCGCTTTCGTTAAACCCGAGACTTCCCGATGTCGCGTTGAGGTTCAGGAACTTGCCGCCGACCTGCGCCCAGACGCATTGTCCCTCCTTTATGAAGACATAGCGGCCGTCCGCGACGTCGCAGCTCATCAGGCTGTTGGCAAAACGCAAACCCGAATAAAAATCGCCGATCTCGTTGTCGGCATAGGCCTCGGGCGAAAGCTGGTCGTAGGCCTGACCCAGGCTCGCCACATCCGGTATCGTCAGGATCGCCTGGACGACCGGGAGAAAGCTCGATGAGCCCCCCGCGAGCTGAATGGCATTGATGTTTTGGCCGATCGCGGTCTGGTTGCCGTTGAGCCCGGCCGGGGCAAAATTCACCCCGCCCTCCAGCACCAAATCGTTCGCGTCCGTGAATTCCAGCTGATAGGCCGCGACGGCCGGCAGAGCGCCGAGAGCGAGCCCGTTATCGGTCACGCCGCCATCGGCGTGCACGAGGGTCAAGCTGGTCGCGCCGGTGGTGGGGGTGGCGTTCGCCAGGTTGAGCGTAACCTCGCCGCCGAGATTGGCGCTGCCGCTGGCGACGATGCGGTCGGCCTGGCTCGTCGCCGGGTTCACGTCGACGGTAATTTTACCGGCGCCTCCCTGCACCAGATTCCCCGTCAATACCGTCGTCTGGATGACGCCGCTGCCTCCGGGCGACAGGTTCCCGGTGTTGGTAAGCGTGTTCCCGGCGCCAAGCGCCACGGTCGCACCGGAATTGAACGCGGCGCCCGGAAGATTGTTAAAGGCATTGCGGCCGGGCCCGAGATCGACGTTGCCGGTAATGTCGCCGGAATTGTTGACCGTGTTGTTGCCGACGACAGCGGGGGAAACCGACGTAACGCCGGGGATCGGCCTGCCCAGGATCGCGGTTCCGGCAAGACCCGGCGACGTCGTGATCGTTCCAAAATTTGTCAGGGTGTTGTCGGCGCCTCCGGCCAGAACGACCCCCGCGCCGGTTCCGGAGCCGCCGGTGATGGTTCCGCCGGCGATCTTGACGGCGATGTCATGTCCCGACGCCGAGGCCCCAATCCCGACGAAGTCGTTGCCGGGCGCCGTCACGTCACCCGAGGATTTGATGTCGACCGCGCCTCCGCCGGCGCTGATCCCGGTGCCGACGCCCCCTATGGATATGTTGCCCGAAGCAACCACAGTGCCCGCAGTTCCGCCAACGGCCGAGATCCCGGTGCCGCTGCCGGCTATGGATATGTTGCCCGACGCAACCACAGTGCCGGCAGTTCCGCCAACGGCCGAAATTCCGGTGCCGCTGCCGGCTATGGAGATGTTGCCCGACGAAGCGACATGGGCGGCGCCAGCCGCGGAAGCAGCGTCGATCGCCTCGCCGTTGCCGCCAAGCGATATCGCGCCCGACGAGCCGACGGTTGCCCCGTTCGCGCCGGATGCGCTGATTCCCGTGCCGCCGTTTGCAACGGAGATGGCGCCCGACGAGTTGACCTGGACGAGATTTCCCTGGGCATTGATGCCAATGCCAGTGGCGCCAACCAAAATATTACCCGAGGAGGTGACGTCGGCGGCGCCGGTCTTGGAAACCGCGTCGATCGCGTCGCCATTGCCGCCAAGCGATATCGCGCCCGACGAGACAACGGTTGCCCCATTCGCGCCGGATGCGCTGATCCCGGTGCCGCCGTTTGCAACGGAGATGGCGCCCGACGAGTTGACCTGGACGAGATTTCCCTGAGCATTGACGCCAATGCCGGTGCCTCTAACCGAGATCTCGCCGGAGGACGTGACGTTGGCGGCGCCACCCGCCGAAGAAGCGTCGATCGCGTCGCCGCTGCCGCCAATTGATATCGCGCCCGACGAGCTGACGGCAGCCCCGCTCGCGCCGAAAGCACTGATTCCCTTGCCACCCCGAGTAACGGAGATGTCGCCGGACGAGTTGACCCGGGCGGTGTCGCCGTTGGCGTTGACCCCGCTGCCGGCGCCACCGATCAGGATATCGCCCGAGGAGGTGACGTCGGCGGCGCCGGTCTTGGAAACAGCGTCGATCGCGTCGCCGTCGCCCCCGATGGAGACGCTGCCCGACGAGTTGACGGCAGCCCCGCTCGCCCCGGATGCCGCGATGCCCGGGCCGCCCTTCGCGACCGAGATGGTGCCCGACGAGGTGACCTGGGCGGTGTTGCCCTCGACGTTGACGCCGATGCCGGTGCCGCCAATCGCGATATTGCCCGAGGAGGTGACGTTGGCGGCGCCGGCCGTCGAAGCAGCGTCGATCGCGTCGCCGTCGCCGCCAAGCGCGATCGCGCCCGACGAGTTGACCGCGGCGCCGTTCGCGCCCGACGCAGCGATGCCCTGGCCGCCCTTCGCAATGGCTATGTCGCCTGACGAGTTGACCTGGGCGATGTCCCCCTGGGCGGCGATGCCGGTGCCGCTGCCGCCGACCGATATGTTCCCCGAGGATTTGACATAGGCGGCCCCACCTGCAGACGCAGCGGCAATCGCGGCGCCGTCGCCCCCAATCGAGACCCTGCCCGACGACGTGACTTCGGCGGCGCCGTCGACTGAGAGGGCATTGATCGCGTTGCCGTCGCCCCCGATGGAGACGCCGGCTGACGAGCTCACGGCAGCTCCGGCCAAGCCAAATGCGCTGATCCCGATGCCGCTGCCGCCGATAGATATATTCGCGGACGACACGACGTTGGCGCTCCCGCCAACGGAGAAAGCAACAATCGCGGCGCCGTCGCCCTCGATCGCGACGCCGCCTGACGACGTGACGGCCGCGGTGCCGACGCCCCCCGAAGCGGCGACGATCCCGGCGCCGCCCAAGCTGCCCGCTACGGAAATCGCGCCCGAGGAATTCACACTGACCGCGCCGTCACTGAAACCAACGATGCCGCTGCCGCCATCAGCGAGAGAAATATTGCTCGACGACGCGACGCTGACCGGGTCGGTCTCCTCGGAGTAGGCGTTGATCGCGATGGCGGAATCGCCCGCCAGGGATATGGCGCCCGACGTAGTCACGGTGACCCCGCCGCCGCCAGTCGGTCCGCCAATGTCGGAAATGTCGATCGCGTCGCCGCCGCCCGTCATGGAAATGGGGCCTGACGAGTTTACGGTGACATAGCTTCCGGCAGTTGCATTGATCCCGGTGCCGTCACCCGCCACGGCTATTATGCCCGAAGACGTGATGGCGACGCTGCCGTCGCTGTAGGCGAGGATGCCGTTCCCGCCGTTCGCGAGGGAAATGTTGCTCGACGATGTGACGTTGATTGCTCCGGCGGCAAACGAGAGCGCGTTTATGCCATTGGCAAAGAGGCCATTAATGGAAATGTTGCCCGAGCTGGTTGCCTTGATTGCCCCGTCGGTGGCAACAACGATGCCGTCGACAAAATCTCCGGACGAAATTATCCCGAAAGGACCCGTCGCGCTGTTCAGCGTTATGTTGCCGGCGCCAAAAAACAAGATTCCGGGCTGCCCGCTTGCGGCCGGCGGGGCGATGTTGCCGGAAAGCGAATTGACGTCGAGCACGGTGGTTCCCGGCGGCGGATTTTCGACGCCGGCAGACTGGTTGCCCGAGCAGGTGACGGTCCCGACCCCCGTGCACGGATCGGGGCCGGCCTGAACGGTGGTCGGCGCGGCTGCGCACAACGCCGCCGCCGCCAAGATGACCCGCAAAATCACGACATCGCGGAACCGCGCTCGCTTGCGCAGGCGCGCACGCCCGGCCCGCCGGTTTGAACGAGTGAAACTGGCCATGTCGTTCTCCTCCGGCCGGACCGCCCCGATTGCTCGGGTGCCATATAGCACATGGCGTCAATAAACTCGGCGATTTTCGTCCGCAGGTAGCGTCAAACATTCGTCAGCTGTTGCGGTAAACCCGCACGTATCCCACAGCAGGAGCTTGCTCGGCGTGGCGGGCTTCGCCCCGGCACTCCGGCATGAGGGGGCCCGGGAAAGCGTCGCGGTGGGAGTGGGAAGGCGTAGGCCGAGGGCCGAATTTGCGCGCGACTGGAGGAACCAGTGATAAGCGACGTGACCCGGTGAGCGTAGAGCGGATGCAATCCGCCAGGGTAATTATTGGTGCGCGAACCGTTTTTTCGGCGAGACGGCTCTAGCGTGCGGCTTCATCGTGGGACCAGTACCGAGACGCTAAGGAGGCGGATTGCATCCGCCCGGCGCCTGCTGCAACCCTAAGAAGCCGAATTCGCCAGTCCCGACGGCCGAGGCATGGCGGCGATCGAAGCGAAGCGCTATACACGATGATCGGCGCCGAAGCCGGTGTTGGACAAGCCGCAACCTGCGGAACCCCCAAATTCGTGGCTGCTCAATGATGACGCCTTCCCCGACGGTTTTCCTGGTCGACGTCGACAACACCCTCATCGACAACGACCGTATCCAGAGCGACTTGAAGCGCCATCTCGAACGCGAGTTTGGTGCCGCCTGCCGCGACCGCTACTGGGCGATCCTCGAAGATCTGTTTACCGAGCTCGGCTACCGCGATTATCTGGGGGCATTGCAGCGCTACCGGGTCGAGCACCCAAAGGACATCCACCTGCTGACGATGTCGTCGTGGCTGGTGGACTACCCGTTCGCCAATCGCCTCTACCCCGGATCGCTCGACGTATTGGAGCGGTTCCGGGAGTGGGGACCGACGGTCATTCTCTCCGACGGCGATGTCGTCTTTCAGCCGCGCAAGGTCGAGCGCTCCGGGATCTTCGAGGCCGTCGAGGGCCACGTGCTGATCTACATCCACAAGGAGGAAGAGCTCGACGACGTGGCCCAGCGCTACCCGGCCGAGCATTACGTATTGGTCGACGACAAGCCGCGAATTCTGGCGTCGGTCAAAAAGATCTGGGGCGACCGGGTGACGACGGTCCTTCCGCGTCAAGGCCAGTACGCCCACGCGCCCGACATCGCCTCGTACCCGGCGCCGGATCTGACCGTCGAGCGCATCGCCGACCTGCTCGGCGTTGACCTGGCCGCCTTGCGCGGACCTATCGCTTCGGCGTAGGGCGGATGCAATCCGCCATCCGGGCGATTTTCGACGCGCGGGCCGTTTCGGCACGGACGGCATGGGCGGGCCATTTCACTACACGGCCTGTACACCAACCCCGAAGGAGGCGGATTGCATCCGCCCTACGCTTGCTCCTTTGAGCTTTAAAGCGAAAGATGCGGTAGTTCGATGCAGAGGCTGATTTGGAGGTAATCGGTGAGTTTGCAGCCCCGCCTGTGCTGGATGTGCAACGAACGTGTAGCCGACAGCCGAGAGCACAAGTTCAAGCGGACTGATGTATCACGCGTCACCGCTGGCTGGTTAGACGTACGACCCCTTTTCGTCACGGAAAGTAGCTACAAACCGCTTCAAGGTCCAAAAAGTACACTCGTTAAATTTGGGAAAGTGCTCTGCAAAGATTGCAATACAACCAAGTCACAACCATTAGTTCTTGCATATGAGCGCTTTTCGGATTGGCTTTTTAAGCAGGAGACTAAAATTTTAAACATGGAAATTATGGATTTTCGCGCAATATATGGGAAAAATTACCGCAAGCATGTTATATATCTTTTGCAATATTTTATGAAGCAACTAGGATGCCGTATCGCTGATGACGCATTGCCGGTTCCCCCCGCGTTGAGGGCAGCATTTGGCAAACTAGATCTCACACCGTTCGCCGTTTCCTTCGCGAAGGATCCGAGATGGGCAGGTATCGCAGACGGGGAACGTGTTTTGCACAATTTTTCTCTTATCGGCATTCGCGTTCCGGCGTCAGGAGCGCTAAGTGACGCCTATATGTCAGGATTTAGTATAGGGCATCTGGCGATAATTTATAGACATGATTTCCCAAATTTCCTTCCATGGGAGGGTGAATCTATATGTGGCGCTACGCGATACGTTCGATTGGGGAGATACAAATATACTAAACCGACCTTCCAGATTGGCAAGTATCACTATGATATGCCAGCGCTTTCTGAGCAAAA
>CAVQJP010000006.1:0-45792 GCA_963712825.1 uncultured Alphaproteobacteria bacterium | reverse complement strand
AGACATATGGTTCCCAATGATTCTTTTCCGTCATCCCCGCGCAAGCGGGGGTCCAGGGTCGCCAGCGCAGTGGTTGGCCACCCAGGGTTCCCGCTTTCGCGGGAATGACGATAAAGGAATTGAGGTACCATCCGTCAGAATTGCACCATTAGCGACGCCGGCACGCCGCCGCGCGCGGCAGTGCAACCAGTCTCGGTCTCTTCTCGTGCGTCACGGCAGCTTTTGCAGCCGGGCAATTGCCTCGTCGGGCGTGATCGCTTGATTCCATAAATCGATGATCACGGCGCGGTTGAGCTCGATCCAGCGGCTGACCAGCGCTATATCGGCGGCCGGCAGGCTGCCGGGCACGATCTCCCGCGACAGCGGTCGCACCGCCATCGACACAGCCGCCCGCCATGACCCACGGCCGCCGTGAAGAGTGCTCACCTTGACTCGTACATCGTGCGGATAGCCGTCGTTTTCGGTGATCCACACCGCCATCGGCAACCCGGTCTGATGCGGAAGGCGCTTCACACTCGCCCAATCTTCGGTGAGCTCGTCAAGGCTAATTTCGCTCATCCTCTCGCTCCACCGCCCGCCGCTGTTCCTAACAGAATGCCGTCGGACGCAGATCACCGTCAGGGCTCGAGGCCGACCAGGCTGCGGGCATAGGCGCGCGCCTCGAACGGGCGCAGATCGTCGGCGGTCTCGCCAACCCCGAGGGCGTGGATCGGGATGCCGTATTTCTCGGCGAGCGACACCAGGACGCCGCCGCGCGCCGTGCCGTCGAGCTTGGTCATCACGATGCCGGTGACGCCGACCATCTCGCGAAAAATCTCGGCCTGGGCGTGGGCGTTCTGGCCGGTCGTCGCGTCGAGGACCAGCAGCACCGAATGCGGCGCCGCGGCATCGACCTTTTTCAAGACGCGAACCATCTTCTGCAGCTCGCCCATCAAATCGGCCTTGTTGTGCAGCCGCCCGGCGGTGTCGATCAGCAGGATGTCGGCGGCGTCGGCCTGCGCCTCGACCAGCGCGTCATAGGCGAGCCCGGCCGCGTCCGACCCTGCCGGCCGCGTCACGACGGCGCAGCCGGTGCGCTCGCCCCAGATCTGCAACTGCTCGACCGCGGCGGCGCGAAACGTGTCGCCGGCGGCGAGCACGACGGTCATCTCCTGGTCTCGGTATTGCTTGGCGAGCTTGGCGATCGTCGTCGTCTTGCCGCTGCCGTTGACGCCGATGACCAGGATCACAAACGGCTTGCGCGTGCGGTCGACGCGCAACGGCCGCGTAACCGGCTCGACGAGGCGGATCACCTGCTCGGCGAGCGCTGCGCGGACCTCTTGCGGCGAGACTTCCTGGTTAAAGCGCGTGCGGCGCAGCGTCTCGGTCACCTCGCCGGCGACGCCGGTGCCCATGTCGCTCGAGATCAGCAGCTCTTCGAGCTCTTCGAGCGCCTCGTCGTCGAGCAGACGCCGGTTGAAGATCGCGTTGATGCCGTCGTTGAGCCGCGCCGAGCTGCGCGACAGACCGGCGCGAAGCCTGCCGAGCCAGCCGCGCCGCTCCGCGGTCTCCGTGGGCGCCTCGGGTTCAGGCGGCGGCAGCGGCACCGGTTCGTTGATGGGCGGCTCGGGCGTAGCCCGCGGCAATTCCGCGGTTTCTTCCAAATCCGACGGCGGAGCCGGCGCCGCGGTATCGGGCGCCGGTTCGGCCGGCAGTTCGCGGCGCCAGAACCAGGCGCGTCGCTCGATGCTGTCGGCGGGCTCCGCCGGCCGCCGTGCTTCGGGCGGCGGAGACGGCGGCGGCACCACCTCTTCAACAACCGGGTCCGGCTGCCGCAGCTCTATTTGATCTTCGGCAGCGGGCGGGTCTTCGGCGGCGGGTGGAGCGCCCGGCTCCTGCGCTTCCGAGTCCGGCTCGGCCGGGACATTGCGACGCCAGAACCTCATACGACCGGGACTCCGACCAGACTGCGCCCGTCGCTGGCGACGAGCCGCATGCGCTGCACCGACCCGACGTCGCCGCCGGACGAGAAGCCTACCGCGCCGTAAAAGGCCGCGCGGCCCAAACCCGACCGCTCGATCAGCACGTCGGTGTCGCTGCCGACGCGCGAACGCAGCTCGGCGGCAAGCGCCGCCTGACCCGCCTGCCGCAGCCGCCCCGCGCGCTCGCTGACGACGGCACCCGGCACCGGCGGCATCCGCATGGCCGGGGTTCCGGGGCGCGGGCTGTACGGAAACACATGGACAAAGGCGAGGCCGCATTCGGCGACGAGATCGAGGCTGCGCCGAAACATGTCCTCGGTTTCGGTCGGGAACCCGGCGATCAAATCGGCGCCGAGCGCCATTTCCGGCCGCAGCGCCCGCAGACGATGCGCAACCGCGATGGCCGCGCCGCGCGAATGGCGGCGCTTCATGCGCTTGAGGATCAAATCGTCGCCGGCCTGCAACGACAGGTGCAGATGCGGCATCAGCCGCGGCTCCTCGGCGACGAGCCGCCACAGCTCGGAGTCGATCTCGGCCGGGTCGAGCGAGGACAGCCGCAGCCGCGGCAGTTGCGGCACGGTGGCGATGAGGCGCCGCACCATCTGGCCGAGGCTCGGCCGGCCCGGCAGGTCGGCGCCATACGCGGTCAGGTCGACGCCGGTCAGCACAATCTCGCGATAGCCCGCCGCGACGAGGCGGCGGGCCTGCTCGGCAACGGCTCCGATCGGCACCGAGCGGCTCGGGCCGCGGGCGTAAGGGATGATGCAAAACGTGCAGCGGTGGTCGCAGCCCTGCTGGACCTGCACAAAGGCGCGCGCCCTGCCCTCGAAACCGTCGATAAGATGGACCGCGGTCTCGTCGAGGTCGGCCGGCGCCGCCTCGGGCGCGCGGTAGCTCTGCGCCAGCAGCTTTGCCCGGTTGTCCAGCACCCGGTCGACTTCGGGCATCCCGGCATAGCGCTCGCGCGCGATCTCGGCGGCGCAGCCGGTGACGATGATCTGCGCCTCGGGATTTCGGCGGCGGGCGCGCCGGATCGCCTGCCGCGCCTGGCGCTCGGCTTCGGCAGTGACGGCGCAGGTGTTGACGATGACGGCGCCGTCGAGCCCGGCCGCAGCCGCGGCGCGGCGGATGACCTCGGATTCGAAGGCGTTGAGCCGGCAGCCGAAGGTGATGATCTCGTTCCCGTCCATCGCGCCTTCAACGCCCGGCCAGAAGTGCGCTGTCAAACGTGCCCTCAAAGCTCAACGCCGCCGGACCGGTCATGATCACGTGCCCGTCGTCGCGCCAGCGGATGTCGAGGGTGCCGCCGTCAAGCTCGACCGCGGCGCGGCGCCCGGCAAGCCCGCGGCGATGGGCGGCGACGAGGGCGGCGCAAGCCGCACTGCCGCAAGCGCGGGTGATCCCGGCGCCGCGTTCCCAGACCCGCAGCCTCATATGGCTTTGGTCGCGAACTTTTGCGACGCCGATATTCGCGCGCTGCGGGAACAGCGGATCGTGTTCCAGGATGGGGCCAAGCGCCGCCAAATCGACCGCTCCAGCGTCGTCGACAAAAAAGGTCGCGTGCGGGTTGCCGACATTGGTGCAGACCGGCGCCGACAATGGCCCCAGCGCCAGCTCGACATGGTCGGTATCCGCGGCACGGGAGAGCGGGATTTGCTGCCAACGGGTCCGCGCCGGACCCATGTCGACCGCGACCTCTCCCTTCGGCATGATTTCGGCGTCGAGCAGGCCGGCGGCGGTTTCGATGTGAGCGCGCGGCTCGCCGGTTTCCTGGTGCAGCAGCAGGGCGACGCAGCGGGTGGCGTTGCCGCAGGCCTCGGCTTCGCTGCCGTCGGGGTTGCGGATGCGCATCGCGACCTGCGCCCCGGGGCGGCGTGGCGGCTCGAGCACGATCAGCTGGTCGCAGCCGATTCCGGTGTGCCGGTCGGCCAGCGCGCGGGCGCCCTCGGCGCCGACCGCGATCGCGGCGCGGCGCGCGTCGAGCACGACAAAGTCGTTGCCGAGGCCGTGCATCTTTAGGAACGTCACCTTGGCCATGCGCCGGTTATATGGCCGCCGGGCCGGATCTGTCCAACGCCGGCCCGCCCCGCAGCCAAGTTCCCGATCGACGCAGGTCGCGGCGATACCTATTTTCGTGCGGCAACGATCAGAAAAGGCGGGCGCTGCCGCTCGTCCGCGAGACCAGGCTCAGCCGCGATCTGCCCATCGGACGGACCCCATTCCTCGAGATGGGTCAGCGCGAAGCCCGACCGCAGCAGCAGATTGACGTAAGTCGTCACGGTCCGGTGCTGCTTGATCACGCCCTTCGTCAGCCAGTTGGTCCGGCGCGGCCCTTCGTTCAGGTAGCCGTCGACCGGCCAGATCTTGGCGCCGCTGGCATCGGCCGTCCAGCCCGGATGGGTCGGCGCGGTGAAGATCGGATGCTCGACCGAAAAGATCAGCTGACCGCCCGAAGCCAGCGCTCGGTGCACCGCCGTCACCATACCGGCGAGATCTGCGACGTAGTGCAGCGCGAGCGAGCTGTATGCCAGGTCGAACGACGCCGCGGGCAAATCGAGATGCTCCATATCCGCTCTGAGATAGCTGATCGCCGCATCGGCTGTGTCGCTGCGGGCCCGCGCCAGCATTTTCTCCGAAACGTCGACGCCGAGAACCGAGCCGGCGCCCTGCCCGCGCGCCCAGCGGCAGAACCAGCCATAGCCGCAACCCAGGTCGACAACACGGCGCCCGCAAAGATCCGAGATCAGCCCTCGCAATACCGGCCATTCCGGCGCCTTGTCGAGCCCGTCGACGGAGCGCGGCAACCGGCTGTAGCCGGCAAAAAATTCCGGGTTGTCGTAGATGTTCTGGGTCATGCCCGACACCAGCGGACCAAAGCGCGGCGATCGAGGATACGTCAGACGGACGGCCCGCCGCTATCCTTCCGCTCCTGTCCCTCCGGCCTCAGCCTTTTCGCGACCACGATCTGGCGGAAGCATGCCGGGTCGCGGTCTTGGCAGGTCTCGCGGCGCCGGAACGAAATGACCGAGCACTCGTCGCCGCGTGCGCCCACCGCCCGGCAGGTCGGCCATTCGACCCGCCCCGCGCGCCATCCGCCGCCGACCGGGCGGCGTGGCCGCGGGCTCGCGAATCCCGCGCCGCATGCGCTTCGAAGCTGCGTCCGGCGAGCCTGCCGTGGTGACGGCCGGTCCGGTATTCGGGAGCGCGGTCGGCGTGCAGCACTTCGGGTGAGGCCGGCATCGAACCCGCGGGGGTGTCGGCGCCGTCCTCGGCGTTTTCGTTTTCCGCCGTCCCCAGGATCGCGCTGTTCTCGTGGGTGAAATAGGACGGGGTGGCGCCGCCGGGGCTGAAATTTTTGGTCCCGTAATCCGGCATTCCGGCCCCCCAGGCCGGCGCGACCGCGTATGCGATCGCGGCGACAAAAGCGAATTGTCTGACTGTGGCCGGCATCGAGCCCCCCTTCTGCCGTTGCGACTTCCCCTCAACTGAAGAACTTTGCGGCGAGCAGCACCCCCGTGGCGACGACGATCATGCTCCCCAGCCGGATCGTCAAATCGCGGCACAAAACCTCCATCTCCGACCGAATGAGCGCAAATTCGGCGCGCAGCTCCCCCGCCACCCGGTCGATCTTGGCGTCGAGCGCGCCGATGTCGGCCTTGGTCGCGAGCCGGCTTTGCTCGCCCGCCTGCACGTCGCGCAGCACGCCGGTCAGGGCTTCGGCCTGGCCCTCGGCGAAGCCCGCCTCCCGGAGCCGCTTGGCGGTTTGCAATGTGTCGATGGACGTCATCATCGGTCGGACTGCCGGATCATATCATCCCGACGCCGCGTGCCAACGCGACCACCGCATCTGTGTCCCCAATCCTCCGCTCACCTTTTGCCGGCGTCCCATTCCTCGCGGCTCAACCGGTCCATCAGAAACAGGTCGCTGGTCCGCGCATACCAGCCGCGGCCGTGCATGCGCCCGATCAGCCTCATCTTTTCGGTCGCGACATAGAATTTCGCCGGGTCGACGAGGTCGTCGCGGATATGAATATGAATGACCCGGCCGATCTCGAGCACCGAACGCGGTCCGAGCGACAAGCCGGTGATGCGCCGGCATTCGAAGCTGACCGGCGCTTGCGCGATGCGCGGCGGGCGAATCTCGGCTGACGGAACCGGCGTCAGCCGGGCGATGTCGAGCTCGCCGGTGTCGCTCGGGAAGTCGACCGCGCAGATGTTCATGCTCTCGGCCAGCGCCTCGTCGACGAGGTTGACGACAAACTCGCCGCTGTCGCGAATGTTGCGCTCGGTGTCCTTGTAGCCGTCGCCGCCGTTGACGCCGGGGCTGATCCCGAGCACGACCACCGGCGGCACCGAGCTGACCGCGTTGAAAAAGCTGAACGGCGCGGCGTTGACCCGGCCCGCGCGATCGACCGTCGTCGCCAGCGCGATCGGCCGCGGCACCACGGTCGAGACTAAGAGCTTGTAGGCGTCGGTCGCCGAAATCGTCGTCAAATCGAAGTGCATCCGCTTCCCCATCCCGGAAAACCTGTCGGCCGGCCATAATGAAGCCAACACCCGGCGACGCAAGCGGCGGCGCTGCGGCGCCGGGCTAAACCGGTTCGACGGGGAAGATCGAGCGGGGAATACGGTCAGTCGGCGTCGACGCGTTGCCGGCGGCTGGCTGCGGTCTGGCGCGGCCGTTGCGGCAACAGGGCAGCGCGGCGCACGCCGTCGCGACCGGCAGGGCCGGCCGACGCCGTCTCGGGGACGGTGCGCAACCCGGCGGGGGCGGCAATCCAGGCGCGCGCCTCGGCGGTCTCGATCGTCGCAAACACGCGGATCTCGCCCGGGATCAAAAACCGGATCGCCTTGACCGTCAGCCGGACCCAGGCGATGTCGGTGACGATCGCGATCCGCTCGCAGCGCGCGGCATGCTCAAAGCCGAGATCGAGATCGTCCCATCCCGACCCCGGAAAGCGCGACCCGAGCTCGTAGTAGAGCCGGGTCTTGTCGCGCCAGCGCAGCGACTTTTGCACCGCCGGGGTCAGGATTTCGCGGCATTCGCGCGCGGTCACCCGGCCCTTGACCGAGATCCCGACGACATTCTTTGGAAACCCGTCGAGCAATTCGATCATCGGTGGTCTCAAAGGGCCGGGCGATACAAAGTGCCGAGCGACACGAGCGGGAGGGGCCGCCGCTAGAACGCCACCCGGAACTTGTAGATCAGCACGTTCTCGTTGCCGCTGAGGTTGGCGACGACGACGCGGTGGCCGTACATGTACTCGACGCCGGTGGTGATGAACGCGACCGGGTTCCACACCAGGTTGACGAAGCCGTTCCACAGGATCTTGTTCGTCGCGACCGTCTGCGACGGCCCGATCAGCTGCGAGGACACATCCTGCTGGGCGTAGCCTGCGGCGATCGTCGAGCGCAAGGTCGGCGTCCACCAGTGCTGATAGCCGCCATTCGTGCTGAATGCGAAGACCGGCTTGAACAGGACGTTGGACGCCGCCATGCCGCCCGTGCATTTCGCTTGCGGCGTAGCGCAGGCGGTAGTGACGGTAAAGTTGGTCGCCATCGGAAAAAAGGTGGCCAGACCGCCGCTCGCGTAATTGCCGATCGCCTCGCCGGCGACAAAGCTGAACAGGAAGTCGTCCTTGTCGTAGCCCCACCAGCGGGGATGCACATCGCCCGCGATATGCCCGCCATAGCCTATAAAGTTCTGATTGATGAACGTACCGTCTCGAAAGGTTTGATCGCGCACGATGCCGGCGAAATCGACATGTCCCCAAGGTTGCGACCAATAATTGGCGATCGTAAGGCTCGGCAGTTTTGTCACGGCGGGGTTGGCCTGAGCCCCGCCCGCACCGGTGCAGGCTACGCCGTTGCAGATCGGCCCAACTACCCCGGCAGGCGGGGTGGTCGTGTTGCCGGTGAATCCATCCTGCGAGAAGTCGGTCGACTGGAGGCCGCCTGGTGTGATTACGGCGGTCCAGGGGTTTTCCGCCGATACCGAGATCGCGCCGCCATATGCCAATGGATAGGTATAGCGCACCTGCGGGATGCGCTGGCCGCCGGTCGAGCCGATGGCGCCGCCGAATTCCATCGATTCGGTGTCGGCGTCGGCATCCGAGAAGTTCGACAGCGCCTGGCCGCCGAGAAATCCGCCCAACGTGCCATAAGCGAACCTGAGGCGCGGGTGAATGCTGTCGCCGCCGCCCTGCTGCGCGTCCTGGCAGCTGAAATTGTCGCAACCGGCCCAGTCAAAGGCAAAGAATGTCCGCGCCTCGCCCCAGGCGGTCGGGGTGCGCGTCTCGACGTCGAGTCGCGATTGCTGGACGCTGAATTCCCAGATGCCGTTGTTGCGCGAGGGGTGAGCGTTGAGCGACGACGCCACAAAGCCCCCTCCGGGAGCTCCAGGAACAAAGCCGCCCTTGAGCGGCAGACCAGGCAGCGTGCCGTTTTGGCCCGAGTTGGAGCCGTAATTGCTGCCGTTGACGTTGCCGCCGCCGTTTAGAAAGTAAAGGGTGGTGAAATCGACAAAGCCGCCGACTCGGATCGAGGTGTCGGTGCCGGGGATCAGGAACGACCGCGGAAAGCTGCCGCCGAGCGTCGGAGCGGTCGGCGCCGCCCGTGACCCCGAGATCCCAACTGCGGCGCCCCCGCCGGCACCGCCGGTCAGCGGCGCGGGGGGGCCAGTCACTCCAGCCTGCGCCTGCACCTGCGCGAGCTGGTCGATGCGTTGCTGCAGCAGCTGCTGGTTGGCGCGCAGATCCGCCAGCTCGTCCGCCTTGACGGAAGGAAGACCGGTCAGAAAGGCGATCCCGGCAGTAATGCCGGCGATCGTGGCCAGTTTTCCATAGCACCGCTTTTCGGTCATTACGCCCCCACCCCGCATGGTTACAGCCAGTTGATTTTGGCCGATGGGTGGGAACGTGCACTATCGGTCTTAAGGATGAAATTCGACTTATTGACTGATAACTACTACTTCAATGTGAGCCGGAGTAAACCTTCTACCGGATAGGCCTAATGAAGATCGAGACGGCCGGCGCGGTCGTTAGTCAATTACCCAGCCGACGCGAGGGCCTTGGTTAAACTAAAAATTGAAAGGACCGGTTCTGGATGGAGAGGGTGCGAAATGCCGGGGCGCCGCCGTTGTTCGAGGTCGGGCAAAATCTCGACGCCGTTCTTAAAGACCGGGGTTTTTTCGCGCCCGCGAGGCACGCGGGAGGCTGGCGATGCTGATAAACCACGCCGTCTCACGCGCCTGCTTTTCGCCGGTACGACAGCCAGCTGTCGCTCGGCTGTCTCGGATACCGACTGGAGTTCCAGACGGCTTTTGCAGCTGTTGCTTTTAACCAGGTTTGTTCGGGCGTCCGCGGCGGGTCGAAACGCCAGCCGCGGCCGCTCGAGCTTAGTCCGCGTAGGTGGGCTGCGGCTCGTCGTGCGGCGCCGGGAGTGCGGTCGCAGGGACACGGGGCCGGTGCGGCAGCCGCTTTGTCTGCTGTGCCCTCCGTCCCCCAGCGGCCGTCTCGGGGACGGCGCGCAACCCGGCGGGGGCGGCAATCCAGGCGCGCGCCTCGGCGGTCTCGATCGTCGCAAACACGCGGATCTCGCCCGGGATCAAAAACCGGATCGCCTTGACCGTCAGCCGGACCCAGGCGATGTCGGTGACGATCGCGATCCGCTCGCAGCGCGCGGCATGCTCAAAGCCGAGATCGAGATCGTCCCATCCCGACCCCGGAAAGCGCGACCCGAGCTCGTAGTAGAGCCGGGTCTTGTCGCGCCAGCGCAGCGACTTTTGCACCGCCGGGGTCAGGATTTCGCGGCATTCGCGCGCGGTCACCCGGCCCTTGACCGAGATCCCGACGACATTCTTTGGAAACCCGTCGAGCAATTCGATCATCGGTCGTCTCAGAGCGCTGGTTGCGGGCTTGCGGGTGCCGAGTTGAGGGGTTCCAGGCGCCTTAGAAGGCAACCCGGAACTTGCCGATCAGCACATTTTCCTTGCCCCTCAGATTCGCAACCACTGTGCGGCTGCCGTACATGTACTCGACACCCGTGGTGATAAACGCGACCGGGTTCCACACCAGGTTCACGAAGGCGTTCCACAGCTGCTTATTCACCGCTTCAGCTTGCATAGGTCCGATCAACTGCGAGGAGACGTCCTGCTGTGCGGTACCGGCTGCGATTGTCGTGCGCAAAGTCGGGGTCCACCAATGCTGGTAGCCGCCATTCAAGCTGTAAGCGAAGATCGGCTTAAAAAGAACGTTCGACGCCGCCATCCCGCCCGTGCATTTACCCGGTATCGGCGTCGCGCAAGCGGTCGCGACCGAGAAGTTGGTCGCGATCGGGAACAGCGATTTGTCGCCGCCGCTCGTGTAGTTGCCGATCCCGGTGCCGGCGATAAAGCTGAACAGGAAATCGTCCTTGTTGTAGCCCCACCAGCCGGGCTTCACGTCGCCCGAAATATGCCCGCCATAACCAGAGAACTGCTGGTCGATGTAATGGCCATCCTGAAATTGGTAAAAACGGGCGACGCCGGAGAAATCCACATGACCCCAAGGCTGCGACCAGTAGGACGCAACCGTGAGAGTGGGCGCCTTTGCTACAGCCGGATTAGCCTGCGCCCCACCGGCGCCGGTGCAGGCCACGCCGTTGCAGAAGGGCCCGATCACGCCTTGAGGCGGCGTCGTCGATGTTCCGGTACCGGACAGATTGAGGTCGGTCGACTGGACGCCGCCCGGGGTGATCGCGGTTGTGAACGGGTTTTCCGCTGACACCGAAAAGGCGCTGCCGTAGGGGCCGGCAAGGGTGTACCGCACTTGTGGGATACGATAACCGCCGGTCGACCCCTCGGCGCCGCCAAACTCCATCGACTCGGTGTCGGCGTCGGCGTCCGAGAAGTTCGAAATCGCCTGGCCGGCGAGGAACCCGCCCAACGTGCCATAGGCGTACCGCAGGCGCGGGGTCAGGCTGTTGCCGCCGCCCTGCTGTAAGGTTTGGCAGCTGAAATTGTCGCAGCCGGCCCAATCGAATTCGAAGAACGTCCGCGATTCGCCCCAGCCCGTCGGAGTGCGGGTCTCGATGTTGATACGCGACTGTTGCGGGCTGAATTCGAGAACGCCGTTGTTGCGGCCCGGCGCCCGGTTGACCGAGGGCGCCACAAAGCCGCCAAAGGCATGGCTGCCGCCGGGAGCGCCGGGGACGACCCCTCCGCCGAGCGGGATCGATTGGAGATTCCCGTTTTGCCCGGAGTTGGACCCGTAATTGCTGCCGTTGACCCCACCGCCGCCCTGCAGGAAATCGAGGATCGTGATGTCGACAAAGCCGCCGACGCGGATCGAGGTGTCGGTGCCGGGGATCAGAAACGACCGCGGAAAGCTGCCGCCCGCCAGCGCCACCCCGGGGGTTGCCGGACTGCCCATGGCGCCGGGAAAACCGGGCGATTGCTTCTGCTCCGGGATCCCCTGCGCCTGTGCCTGCGCCAGCTGGTCGATCCGCTGCTGAAGCAGCAGCTGGTTGGCGCGCAGATCCGCCAGCTCGTCGGCCTTGGCGGTGGGAATACCCGTCTGCAACGCGATCAAGGCGGTCAAACCGCCAATGGCCGCCAAGGATCCGAAACCCTGCGCTCTCGTCATATTCAGCCGCTCCCCCGCAAACCGGTCTCTTAAATCAGAGGTTGATGATGATTGCCGAGGGCGGCTCCCCCGACTATCCATCGTCAGATGGAAAAAAGGTGTAGATTAATGGTCTAGTTCATTATGTGGAGGATTTAGACCTTTCAGCCTGTCGACACCGACCTTAAAGGTTGAAATTGAGCCGTTCTGGCGGAAAAGAGGCTTAAATCGGTTTAGGCAAAGGTCTAAACCCTCCATCGTCAAGCCGGGCGTTTCGCCGATCGCCTTTCGCGCTAATCGGGATGCGGCCGCGGCGGCAGGGGGGCGGGGCATGGCGCCGATGCGGCTGGCGCGCTCGGCGCAGCCGGCGGCGCCCGGCAAACGCAACACGCGAAACGGATTTGATCAATCGGGCCGGCGACGGCCTTGGCGCGCTAAAGCCGCCGCAGGCGGAGGTGTGCTCAGCGAACCAATTGCGCTAATGCCGCGGCGACGTCGGAAATCACGCCCGACCAGTCATTCGGCCTTTTTTGGCGAAACAGGCGGGCCGTCGGATACCACGGGCTGTCGGCGCGCTCGAGCAGCCAGCGCCAGTCGGGGTTGTACGGCAGGATCAGCCAGGTTGGCCGGCCGAGCGCTCCCGCCAGATGCGCGACCGCGGTGTCGACCGACAAGACCAGGTCGACCCGGCAGATCGCCGCGGCAGTCTCGGCGAAATCGTCAAGCCAGGATGCGAGGTCGACGATGTTGACGCCGTCGAGCAATGACAGGTCGCCGGCCCGGTCGCCGACCTGAAGACTGAACCAGCTCGCGCCGGCGACGTCGAACAGCGGCTGCAGCATTCGTATGTCGGCCACGCGCTGGGTCGTGCCGGCCCACACGACGCCCACCCTGAGCCCGGGACCGATGTCGAGACCGGGCGCGGCGGCGATGCGCTCGGCCCACGCGGCCGACGCCTCAGGGGGGACGCGCAGATACGGCACCGCGCCGGGAATGGTCGAGAAATTCGTCGCCAGCGCCCGCGGCAGGCTGAGCAGCGGACAGTGACAGCTGAATTCCGGCAACCGCTCGCCGGCGGCGACGACCGCGGCGGCGCCGGCGACCGTCCGGAGCAGGCGGACGAGTTCTCTCGGCGCCTCGATCACGACCCGGCCGCCGCGCTCGGCGACAGCCGGGACATAACGGACAAAGTGCAGCGTGTCGCCAAACCCCTGCTCGGCATGGACCAGGATGGTGCGTCCGGCGAGCGGCTCGCCCGACCACAACGGCCGGCCAAAGTTGCGGTCGTAGCCGGCGACGGCAAAGCGCCACTCGTATTCCTGCCAACCCTCGGCGAAGTTGCCGGTCAGCAGCAGCGCGTGCGCACGGTTGAAATGCGCCTGGGCATAATCGGGCCGGAGCGCCAACGCGCGGGCGTAGCAGGCGAGCGCCTCGCCGTACCGGCCCTGGTGCTCGAGCGCTATGCCGAGGTTGTTGTGGGTTTCGGCGCGGTCGGGCTGTGCCGCCAGCGCCCGCCGGTAATGCGCTGCCGCCTCGTCGGCGCGCCCGAGCTCGACCAGCGCCACGCCGATGTTGATGTGTGGCGCAGGATGGTCGGGGGCGAGCGCCAGCGCCCGCCGGCAATGGGCCAACGCGTCTTCCGGCAAACCGCGGTCGAGTGCCACGAGCCCAAGCCCGAGATGGCTTTCGATGCGGTTCGGACGCAATGCCAGCGCGCGCCGGTGCTCGGCCTCGGCCGCGTCGAGCTGCCTCTGTGCGCGCAAGGCGCCCGCAAGGTTGTCAAGGGTGTCGACAGCATCCGGCCGCAGCGCAAATGCCCGCCGGTAGCACGCGACCGCCTCGTCGAGCCGGCCGAGATCCTGGAGCGCCGACCCGAGATTGTTGTGCAATTCGACCGCATCGGGCCGCAGCCGCAACGCCCGCTCGAAATAGGCGACCGCCCGCTCCAGACGGCCCAGCTCCTGGCAGGTGTTGCCGAGGTTGTAGAGGGTGTCGACCGAACGCGGGTCGAGGGCGAGCGCCCGTTCGTAGCACTTCAGCGCCGCGGCCGGGTCCCGGGTCTTAAGGATGTTGCCGAGATTGTGGTGAAACGCGGGGTCGCGGCCGTCGCAGGCGATCGCCGCCCGGACGTGCGCGACCGCCTCGTCGGCACGGCCTTGCTGATGCGCGAGGAGACCGAGCAGATGCAAAGTCTGCGCGTGGCCGGGATCGATCGCGAGCGCAAGCCGGCAGAGCCGTTCGGCTTCGGCGGCACGGCCGGCGCGCTGCTCGGCGAGCGCCGCATTATGCCATCCGGCGGCGGGCGTCGCCGGACCGCCGCCGCTTTGGCCCCGGCCGCCGGGCCGGGCTTGGGCGCGCCGCTGCTGTCGGTTCATCGCCCCTTGATAGCGCAACCCGGCCTTACATATCCACGCAGGCGCCAAAATCGCCGGTCCGCGGATCCGCCGCGCCGAGCGCAAAAACCCGAGAGCGGAGAAAGCCCGATGGCGACGAAGCCGAGATTACGCCGATGGCTCGGGCTCTTGGCCGGGCTTGGCATAGCGGTTTCGGGCTGCGCCGCGGGGCCGCCGGCCGCGCCGCCGCCGCTCGCGGCAGACCACGCGCGCATCTGGTTCTACCGTGCATGGGAACCCTCGGAGAGCCTGAACCTCGCCGACATCGACGTGAACGGGAGCTATTTCGGGTCGGTCGCGAACGGCAGGGTCTTTTACCGCGACGTGCCGCCCGGCCGCTATCACATCGCGCCCGCGAGCTTTGTCCCGAACGCGAACCAGGACAGAAACGTCGAGCTTGCTCCCGGCCAGGAGCTCTATGTCAAGATACTGTCGCTGGTGAGCTGGGGCAGCGACAACACCGCAGGAAGGAATATTCAGCGCGACGCGTTCTACGCCTGGGTGATCCCGCCCGCAGTCGCGCAGACCGAGATCGCCAGCGACCGCAACGGCATCTGACCTGATGCACCCGTGTCTAAAAGTCGTGACGATTATCCCGGCCCGTTGTCACCCCGGCGCAGGCCTGGCGCAGGCCGAGACCCACATTCGCTGGCAGCATGGGTGGCGAAGACGGGTGGCGCTGCATGGTCATTCTTGTCAAACTCGGCGGGCGGCGTTCGCCGCGCCCATGAATCCCGGCCGGCGGCAGGAAGATACTGAAGAGGTTTATGGGCGAACGTCTCGAGCCGGACACTACTCGATCGCGACACTAATGCAGTTTGGCCTCGATCACGCGCTGGTGGCGCCGCTCTGCGCGAGATGAAGCGGGCGCACTAAAAATTCTCCGGAGGGGCGGTGCTCGTATTCGCGCAGCCATTCGGCGACTTGGCTGCGGCGCTGCACGTGCAGCTTGCCCAGCAGGTTGTGGACGTGGGACTTTGTCGTCGCCAGGCTGATGTTCAACTGGCGGGCGATCTCCTTGTCGCTGAGCCCGCTTCTGATCAATTCGGCGGCCTGCCGTTCGCGCTTGGTCAGCGCCGGAAGCGGCACCAGCCCCCCGTCGCGCTCCGGGCGGCGCCGGGCGCTCAGCGCGATGCGCCGCAAGAGGCCGGTAACGACGCGTCCCGAGGACACCTGCTCGCCACTGTAAATGTCGACGATCAGCCGCACGAAATCCGCCATCGCGGCGGTTCGTGGAATATAGCCGACCACGCCCGCCTCGGCCCAGGCGATGATCTCCTCCTCAGTTTCGCGCACCGAGCAGGCAATGATGCGCATGTCGGGGGCGATGTCGAGAGCCCGCCTGACCCCGGCCGGACCCTCGGGAAGCCTGGCGTCCAGCAAGACGATGTCGACTCGCAAAGTCGGGCTCAGCGCGACCGCTTCGGTTAGGTTGACGCACTGCCCGACAACCGTTACCGAGGGGTCGCTTTCGAGAAGCTGCACCATGCTTTCGCGCGTGAAACGCACGCCCCACGCGACCAGGATGCGCGGATTGCGGGTGTCGCGGTCCTCGGCGACCGGGCGGTCAAGCGCGACGCTCGCCTCCACGACAGCTCCCTCCCACAACGTCGAGCCGTGCCCCGCTGCCGTGCCGGGCGGACCCCGAGCGGCAGCGCTGAACGTCCCCAATCGGGCGGTGGCGCCGCCTTCAGCCGAAGCCGAATGCGGCGGTCGCCGTAGTCCGCGACGACCAGGATGCGAGTGTTTCGCTTGTTGAGGCGCAGGTCGCCGCCACTTACGCCGAAACTATTACGGGCGATGCATTTCGTCCAGCGCAAATCTTTGTCGTTCAGGTGATAAAACGTCGATGCAATTCGCGTTGCGGGTAAACGTACGGATAGAGGCCGCGTCGGCGTCCGATCCCCGACCCGCAGCGAGCGTCGGCTGCCCGCCGTTATCGGACTCGCCCTTATCGGACCCGCCCCTTATCGGACCCGCCCCTTATCGGACCCGCCCCTTATCGGACCCGCCCCTTATCGGACCCGCCCCTTATCGGACCCGTCCTTATCGGAATTGACTCGAACCATGGCCGAAGCTAACTTCGCCGCCGCTCCCGAGAGCGCTTGAACCCGGGACCCCGGCCGGGGCAGCCAGTCCGCGAGTGTCGCGCACTGGCGAGTTGCGTCGTCTGAAACTGCGGGAATTCGCATGTTCGACAGCCTGACCGACCGCCTTGGCGACGTCTTCGACCGGCTGCGCCGCCACGGCGCGTTGAGCGAAGCCGATGTCGGCGCGGCGATGCGCGAAATCCGCGTGGCGTTGCTCGAAGCCGATGTCGCCTTGCCTGTGGTCCGCGACTTTATTTCCTCGGTGCGCGAAAAGGCGCTGGGCCAGGAGGTGCTGCGCTCGGTCACGCCGGCGCAGATGGTGGTCAAGATCGTCCACGACCACCTGGTCGAGGTTTTGGGCGGCGGCGCCGAGGACCTTCGCGCCGACGGGCTCGATCTGAACGCGCCGTCGCCGGT
Organism: uncultured Alphaproteobacteria bacterium; assembly: GCA_963712825.1. Taxonomy (GTDB): domain Bacteria; phylum Pseudomonadota; class Alphaproteobacteria; order ATCC43930; family CGMCC-115725; genus AP-15. The sequence continues at coordinate 29,329 of CAVQJP010000006.1, read as the reverse complement.
CGGGATCATGCTGGTGGGTCTGCAGGGGTCGGGCAAGACCACGACCGCGGGCAAGATCGCCAACCGGCTGAAGCAGCGCGACCGCAAAAAGGTGCTGCTGGCCTCGCTCGACGTGCAGCGGCCGGCGGCACAGGAGCAGCTCGCGGTGCTGGGCCGCCAGATCGGGGTCGCGAGCCTGCCGGTCGTGCCGGGCGAGCAGCCGGTCGCGATCACGCGCCGCGCCCTCGAAACCGGGCGCACCGAGGGCTACGACGTGGTCATTCTCGACACCGCCGGCCGGCTCCACATCAACGAGGAGCTGATGCTCGAGGTGGCGGCGGTCGGCGCCGAGGCGCGCCCGCACCAGACGCTGCTCGTCGCCGACGCGATGACCGGCCAGGACGCGGTCAACCTCGCCAAGGCCTTTGGCGAGCGCGCTGCCATCACCGGGATCGTGCTGACCCGGGTCGACGGCGACGCGCGCGGCGGGGCGGCGTTGTCGATGCGCGCGATCACCGGCAAGCCGATCGTGTTTATCGGCACCGGCGAGCGGATCGGCGCGCTCGAGCCGTTTCACGCCGAGCGCATCGCCGGCCGCATCCTCGGCATGGGCGACGTCGTCAGCCTCGTTGAAAAGGCGGCCGAGACCATCGACCGCGACGAAGCCGAAAAGCTCGCCGCCAAGATGGCCAAGGGCAATTTCGACCTCGACGACCTCGCCGGCCAATTGCGCCAGATCCGCCGCATGGGCGGCATGGGCGGGATGCTGTCGATGCTGCCGGGGGTCGGCAAGCTGAAGAAACAGCTCGGCGAGGCCGACATCGACGAGGGCATCGTCAAGCGCCAGGAAGCGATCATCTCGTCAATGACCAAGAACGAGCGGCGCAACCCGATGCTGCTCAACGGCTCGCGCCGGCGCCGCATCGCCGGCGGCTCGGGGACCTCGGTGCAGGAGATCAACCGGCTGCTGAAGCAGTACCGGGACATGGCCGACATGATGAAAAAGATGAAAAAGCTGGGCCCCAAGGGGTTGCAGCGGCACGGCCTCGCCGGGCTGATGCCGGGCGCCGGCTTTCGCCATTAGCCAAAGGTGACAAGATGTCGTTGAAAATCCGCCTCGCCCGCGGCGGCGCCAAAAAAAGACCCTATTACAGCATCGTCGTCGCCGACTCGCGCAGCCCGCGCGACGGCCGTTTTATCGAGCGGATCGGCACCTACAACCCGATGCTCGACCGCGCCCATGCCGACCGGGTCACGTTGAAGACCGAGCGGGTGCAGCACTGGCTCGGCGTCGGGGCGTTGCCGACCGACCGGGTGGCGCGTTTTCTCGGCGAGGCCGGGCTGATCGAAAAGCCGGCGACCCGCGAGACCCCGGTCAAGTCGGCGCCCAAGGCCAAGGCGCAGGAACGCCAGCGGGCCGCAGCCGAAGCCGCCGCCACGGCGGCGGGCAGCGGCTGATCGTCTCCGGCGCGCGACGGTTGTTCGGTTTCGCGAGATGGCAGCAGCGGAAAAGCAGGTCTGCGTCGGCGTCATCACCGGCCCGCAAGGGGTCGGCGGCGCGGTGCGGATCAAGAGCTTTACCGCCCGCCCCGAGGACATCGCGGGTTACGGGCCGCTTGCCGACGCGAGCGGCACGCGGCGCCTGGAATTGCGGCTCGTCGGCGCCGCCAAGGGTGTGTTGATCGGGCGGCTCGCCGGGGTCGACGACCGCGACCGGGCCGAGAGCTTGCGCGGGCTGCGCCTCTATCTGCCGCGCGCGGCATTGCCGCCGCCCGAGCCGGAAGAATATTACCACGCCGACCTGATCGGTCTCGACGCGGTGCTGACCGACGGCACGCCGCTCGGCCGGGTGCGCGCGGTTTATGATTTCGGCGCCGGCGACACGCTCGAAATCGAGCGCCGGGGAGCGCCCCCGGCGATGGTCCCGTTCACCCGCGCGATCGTGCCGGTGGTCGCGCTCGACGCGGGCCGCCTCGTCGTCGAGCCGCCGCCGGGTCTGCTCGACGACGCCGAACCAAAGGCGCCGCCCGCTGGAGCGCAGGCATGACCTGGCAGGCGACGGTGCTGACGATCTTCCCGGAAATGCTGCCGGGGCCGCTCGCTTCTTCGCTCGCCGGCAAGGCGCTGACGGCCGGCCGGTGGCGGCTCGATGCCGTCGACATCCGCGATTTTGCGCCGGACCGGCACCATTCGGTCGACGACGCACCGTTTGGCGGCGGCCCGGGGATGGTGATGCGCGCGGACGTGCTCGACGCCGCGATTGCCGGCGCCGGCGGGACCGGGCCCTTGATCCTGTTGTCGCCGCGCGGCCGCCGCCTCGACCAGGAGCGCGTCGTTCAATTGGCCGCCGGACCGGGGGTGCGATTGATCTGTGGCCGGTTCGAAGGGATCGACGAGCGCGTCGTCGAAGCCCGCGCGATCGAGGAAATCAGCCTCGGCGACTTTGTCCTGTCCGGCGGCGAGCCGGCGGCGATTGCGCTGATCGACGCCTGTGTGCGCCTGCTGCCGGGTGTCGTCGGCGACGCCGGCGCACTCGCCGAGGAGAGCTTTGCGGCGGGACTGCTCGAATACCCGCACTACACCCGGCCGCAGCTGTGGCAGGGCCGGGCAGTGCCGGAAGTATTGGTTTCTGGCGACCATGGCCGCATCCGCGCGTGGCGCCGGGCCGAGGCCGAGCGCCTGACGCGCGAGCGGCGCGGCGATTTGTGGGCCCGCTACCTGGCCGTGTCGGGGCATTGCGCCCGCGCCGACGGCCAATGCAATCGAGAGGTCGAGGGATGAACGTTCTGCAACGACTGGAGCACGAGCAGGTCGAGCGGCTCGCCGCCGCCCGCCCGGTGCCGAAATTCGAGCCCGGCGACACGGTCCGCGTCAGCCTGCGCGTCGTCGAAGGCGAGCGCGAGCGCATCCAGGCCTTTGAAGGCGTGTGCATCGGCCGCAAGAACGCCGGCATCAATTCGAGCTTTACCTTGCGCAAGATTTCGTACGGCGAGGGCGTCGAGCGCGTCTTTCCGCTCTATTCGCCGCGGATCACCGCGATCGACGTGCTCCGCCGCGGCGTCGTGCGCCGGGCCAAGCTCTATTATCTGCGCGGCCGCACCGGCAAGGCGGCGCGCATCGTCGAGCGCGCCCGCGACAGCGGGCGTCAGGAAAAGCCGCCGGCGCCGGCCAAGACCGCCGCCGGCGACAATCGTTCGGAGTGAGAAAACCATGGCCGCGCCGCGCACGCTCTTCGACAAGATCTGGGACAACCATGTCATCGCCCCGCAAGGCGAGGGCACCTATCTGATCTACATCGACCTTCACCTGATCCACGAGGTCACGACGCCGCAGGCCTTCGAGGGGCTGAAGCTCGCCGGCCGCAAGGTCCGCCGCCCCGACGCGACGATGGCGGTCGCCGACCACAACATCCCGACGACGAACCGCCGCGCCGGCGCCGCCGGCATCGGCAACCCGGAATCGAAATTGCAGGTCGACGTGCTCGAGCGCAACGTCAAGGAATTCGGGGTTCCCTACTTCCCGATCGACAGCATCGACCAGGGCATTGTCCACATCATCGGACCCGAGCAGGGGCTGAGCCAGCCGGGCATGACGATCGTGTGCGGCGACAGCCATACCGCGACGCACGGTGCGATGGGGGCGCTCGCCTTTGGCATCGGCACCTCCGAGGTCGAGCACGTGCTGGCGACCCAGACCCTGATCCAGGCGCCGGCCAAGAACATGCTGATCTCGGTCAACGGCGGGCTCGGCGCCGGGGTCAGCCCCAAGGACGTGATCCTCGCGATCATCGCCAAGATCGGCACCGCCGGCGGCACCGGCCATGTCTTTGAATATGCCGGCAGCACCTTTCGCGACATGTCGATGGAAGGCCGCATGACGGTGTGCAACATGTCGATCGAAGCCGGCGCGCGCGCCGGTCTTGTCGCACCCGACGACAAGACCATCGCCTATGTTATGGGCCGCCCGTTCGCGCCGAAGGGTGCGGCCTGGGAGCAGGCGGTGGCCTACTGGCGCACCCTGCCCTCCGATCCGGGCGCCACCTACGACAAGGAGGCATATCTCGACGCCGACGACATCGCACCCCACGTCACCTGGGGCACCAATCCCGAGCAGGCCGCACCGGTCACCGGCCGGGTCCCGGACCCGGCCCAGATCGACGACCCGTTGAGGCGCGCGGCGGTCGAGCGGGCGCTTGATTACATGCAGCTGAGGCCGAACACCTTGTTGACCGAGGTGCCGGTGCAGCGCGTCTTTATCGGCTCGTGCACCAACAGCCGCATCGAGGATCTGCGCGCCGCCGCGGCGATCGCCAAGGGGCGCAAGGTCGCCGATGGGGTGACGGCATTGGTCGTGCCGGGCTCGGGACACGTCAAGCACCAGGCCGAGGAGGAGGGGCTCGACCGCGTCTTTCTCGAAGCCGGGTTTCAGTGGCGCGACGCCGGCTGCTCGATGTGCATGTCGATGAACGACGACAAGGCGATGAACGGCGAGCGCGTCGCCACCACCTCAAATCGCAATTTCGAGGGCCGCCAGGGCAAGAACGCGAAATCGCACCTGATGGGCCCGGCGATGGCCGCCGCCGCCGCCGTCACCGGCCACCTCAGCGACGTGCGCCAGATGGGCTGACCGCACACGGTGAGCGGCGGTGATCAGCCGCCGCTGCGGCGCATCCACGACGCGGTTTACGAGCAGGAGCCGAGGGCCCGCAGGAGCCTTGAATATCATCGCAGCAGGCCCACGGATGATATCGTCGAATCGCTTCGGCCAAGCCCAGATAATAAGGAAGCGCTGAGAGTGAAGCCGGATGGACGCGTCTTTCAAGGAAATACGCGGATCAAGGTGTTGGAGGAACGCGGCTATCCGGTCAATGATCTGCCGCGGGACATCGCTCCATGAACGCCAGCGACAACTCCAATAACACCTCAAAACGGCTGTACGGGCCCACCGTTCAATACGCTGATGGGAAGGTTGTCCCCGGTCGGCCTCTTGATGTCGAATCCATCATCGCGGAATTCGAGCAGTCGGAGACGGCGGCAAGAAACGCGTTTTTGTGCGCCTTCGCGCACGATCTCACCGTCGCCGTTCGAGAGATCCTGTTCGACAGACCGGTCTCGGAAGCGGATATTGATAAAGTGAAGGAAATCAATGAATCTTTGCATCAGCTAACGAGCTGTTTAAATCCTCGCAAACATTGGTCGGCTTACGACGAAGCGTTGTTGCTTCAGGCAATTGTCGAAGGCTCATTTGCGCATGATCTTGATCGGTGGATTGGTCACGCTCTGGCTCTAGCGGCCGGGAACAGGAAGGACGCCAAAAGACCGGTCAAAGCCAAGTGACTCCGCGGTACACCAAAAAGGACCTCCCATGGACAAATTCACCGAGTTGACCGGGGTTGCAGCGCCGCTGCCGATCGTCAACCTCGACACCGACAAAATCTTCCCGGCGATCTATCTGAAGACGATCAAGCGGACCGGGCTGTCGCAATGGCTGTTTCAGGAAATCCGGTTCCGGCCCGACGGGTCGGAAAACCCGGATTTCGTGCTGAACCAGCCTTCCTACCGCAACGCCAAAATTCTGGTCGGCGCGGACAATTTCGGCTGCGGGTCGAGCCGCGAGCACGCGCCGTGGGCGCTTCTCGATTTTGGCATCCGCTGCGTTATTGCGCCGAGCTTTGCCGATATTTTCTATAATAACTGCTTCAAGAACGGCATCCTGCCGATCGCGTTGCCGAAGGAGATTTGCGACGCGCTGATGGAGGACGCCAAAAAGGGTGCCAACGCGATCATGACGGTCGATCTCGAAAGCCAGACGATCACCCGGCCCGATGGCGAAAAGGTGCATTTCGAGGTCAACGCCTTTCGCAAGCATTGCCTGCTTAACGGGCTCGACGACATCGGGCTGACCGAGCAGAAGACCGCGGAGATCGGCTCCTACGAAGAAAAGGCGCGGGCGGCGCGCCCGTGGCAATTCGGCATGATCCACCCGGAGGCGTGAGCCGTGGCTCGGACAACCGGCTCCAACCGCAAGGTCCTGGTGCTGCCGGGCGACGGCATCGGCCCGGAGATCATGCGCGAGGTCTTGCGCATCGTCCATTTCTTCGACCGGCGCCATATCGCCAGCTTTGAGGTGTCCGAGGATGTGGTCGGCGGCGCCGCTTACGACGCCTACGGCACCCCGCTCGCCGAAGCGACCTTGCAAAAGGCGCTCGCCAGCGACGCGGTGCTGTTCGGCTCGGTCGGCGGCCCGAAATGGGAAAAGCTGCCGTTCGAGCTGTGGCCCGAGCGCGGCCTGCTGCGTCTGCGCAAGGAAATGGACCTGTTCGCCAATTTGCGCCCGGCGGTGGTGTTCGAGGCGCTTGCCGACGCATCGAGCCTCAAGCGCGAGCTGGTTGGCGGTCTCGATCTGATGATCGTTCGCGAACTGACCGGCGGCATTTATTTCGGCGAGCCCCGCGGGATCGAGACCCGATCCGACGGCAGCCGGGTCGGCGTCAACACCGAAATCTACAGCGAGGCCGAAATCGAGCGCGTCGTCCGCGTCGCCTGCGAATTGGCACGAAAGCGCCAAGGCCGCGTGTGCGAGGTCGACAAGGCCAATGTCATGGAATCGGGCGGATTGTGGCGCGAGGTGGCGCAGCGGGTGCGCGACGCCGATTATCCGGATGTCACGCTGTCGTTCATGTATGCCGACAATTGCGCGATGCAGCTGGTGCGCAACCCCAAGCAGTTCGACGTGATCGTGACCAGCAATCTGTTTGGCGACCTGCTGTCGGATTGCGCGGCGATGCTGACCGGATCGCTTGGCATGCTGCCTTCGGCCTCGCTCGGGGCCGCCGACGCGAGCGGCCGTCGCCGGGCGCTTTACGAGCCGGTGCACGGCAGCGCCCCCGACATTGCCGGCAAGGGTTTGGCCAACCCCTTGGCCTGCATTCTCTCCTTCGCGATGATGCTGCGCTACTCGTTCGACATGAGCGCGGAGGCTGATCTCGTCGAGGATGCGGTGCGCCGCGCGCTCGCCGCCGGGGTGCGAACCAACGACATCGCCGCGTCCGGCGCCGCCGGCGTGTCGACGACGGCGATGGGCGACACCGTTCTGAGCGAGCTCGAAAAGGCGGTCTGACAGCCTGATTCAAAGACAGCTATTTCACTACGGGACGTCGCCCCCGCGAAAAGCGGGGCCCTGAGCTGGGTTCCCGCTTTCGCGGGAATGACCGCTAAAGACCGATCTTTCATGGGTCTATGCTGCTCAGGCTAGACAGCTTTCGGCGGCCGCCCCCTGCTTCCGCCCGGGGATGGGCAATGCCGCCCCCGGGCGAGGCGTTAATGCTCGATCAGGCTCAGGGGTCGCAGCTCTGAAACGGGCTTTCGAGGCAGGCTGCCGACAGCGACCACACAAAGTCGCGCCGGATCCAGGCGAGCGACGGCAATGCCACCGGCGCACCGACCGGGTTCGAGGTCAGCAAGGTGATGCCGTCGGTGCCGTTGCTCTTGACCGAAGAGACGCTGTGGCAAGTGATGCACGACGCCTGGGTCAGCGGGACACCCGCGTTTTCGCCCTCGATGATCGAATTGCCGAGAAGCTTGGGATTGTAAAAGCCGGTCTGCACGCCGTCCAACCGATAATTGAACCATTCGGGAGCGAGATTGGCCGAGTACATCAGCGCCGCCAATTGGTTGGTCAGCTGGGTGTTGGCGCCGTGCGTTGCTGCGGGCTTAGACCCGAAAGCGTCGGTGCAGCCCAAGGCCGCGCAGCGGTTGGGGTTGGTCGTCATGTTCTGCGGCTCGAACGTCGCCCAGATCCATTTGTCGAGCAATTTGGAAATCAGGTGCATCCCGGCCAGCCCAAAGCAGTTGCCGTCGATCGTCTCGACATGGATCGTGCTCGTGAACCCGGGCGGCAGCTTGCTGCAGTTGAGCCCGATGCTCGACAACTCGATCCAGTCGGATTTAATTTCGACCGCCGGCGCCGGAAACTCGATTTCATCGCTGTAGGCGGCCGTCACCGCCTGGCCGCCGCGGTTCCACAAAGTGTCCCCGGCAATGTAATCCTCGGTCGCGCCGTTCAGCCGGATCTCCTCGCAGATGATCAGATTGGACTGGTTCTTGGGAGGAGTGCTGGCTTTGTTGCAATTGGTATTGGGAGCGCCGAGCAGCCCGGGAACCGTGGCCTTGAGCCTCGGGTTTTTGGCCATCGTCAGCCCGCTGCCGTGAAGCTGGTGCTGGCCGGTGCCGCCGGCCGCGGCGGCGTTTGGCACCACCAGGCCCTTGGCCGGGTCGACCGGGTACATTTGCGCCTGCTCGATCCAGTTTTCCCAGACGACGTAGGGATATTTGCCGGCGTTCACCGGACAGGTGGCGGCGACCCACAACTGCCATGCGGTCTGCGCGATCGTCGGGCTGACCTGCGTCGGCGGCGCGCACGGATTGCTTGTCGAATCGTCGGCCCGGGCGGAGCTTGCACCAAACGGCAGCCCTCCGCCGGCAATTCCGACCGTCAACAGCGCCGCCCCGACCAGCACCATTGCCATTCTTTTCATCGGCGTACTCCTTTGATCGCTTCTGTCTCGACGGGCCGCCGCGCTCCGATCGGCCAAATGGCCAACATGGGCGAGCGGCGGTTTCAACTCCTCGTTCGCGCGGTTCCAAAGCGGGTGCGCAGGATTGCGATTGCCGCTTTACGCGCTGGTCCGTGTAAATTTCGTCAACAAACCGGCTAAGCCGTCGTCAAGAATTCCACGGCGGAGCGGCGGTTGACAGCCTCAGGGCGTGAGAGTTTGATCCCTTCGTCGCCGGTCCCGGCGGGTTCAGCCGCCGGCTGGTTCCGGCAATGGAGGAGGCCCAATGCAGACGCGAAGGCTCGGCCGGACCGGGATCGAGGTTTCGGTGCTCGGCTTTGGCTGTGGTGCGGTCGGCGGGCTGATGGTCAACGGCAGCGCCGCCGACCAGGAGCGGGCGGTGGCGCGCGCACTGGAGCTCGGCATCAACTATTTCGACACCGCGGCGATGTATGGGAACGGCCAGTCGGAGCGCAATCTCGGCCATGTGCTGAAAAGCCTGAAGCCCGATCTGCACCTCGGCACCAAGGTCCGGGTTCCGGCCGCCGAACGGCGCAACGTCGCCGCAGCGGTCGTCGCATCCCTGGAGGCCAGCCTGCAGCGGCTCCAGCGCGACCATGTCGACCTGTTCCAATTGCACAACCACATTTTGGCCGACGGAAACGACGCCGACCTGACGCCTGAAATTGTGCTCGGCGAGGTCGTGCCGGCGTTCGAGCGGTTGCGCGCGCAGGGCAAGACCCGGTTTTTCGGCATCACCGCGGTGGGCGACACCGCGGCCCTGCACCAGGTTGCCGACAGCCGCACCTTCGACACCGCGCAGGTCAGCTACAACATGCTGAACCCGAGCGCCGGAAGGAACGTGGCGGCGGGTTACCCGGCGCATGATTTCGACGATCTGCTGGCCCACGCCAGAAGCGCCGACATGGGCGTCATCGCGATCCGCGTGCTCGCCGCCGGCGCCTTGAGCGGCACCGAGGAGCGCCATCCGCTGGGCTCGCCGCGGGTCGACCCGATCGGCTCGGGCCGCGACTATCGGGTCGATGTCGAGCGCGCGCAACGGCTCGCGCCGATTGTGCGCGAGGGCTACGCCGACAGCATTGTCGAGGCCGCGATCCGCTACGCGATCGCGCACGAGGCGGTGTCGACGGCGCTGGTCGGCTATTCGACCCTCGAGCAGCTCGAATACGCCGCCGCCGCGGCGAACAAGGGGCCGCTGCCGCCGGCCGCCCTCGATCGGCTAAAGACGCTGCAGAACGAGTTTGTCGGCGAGCCGCGCTGAGCATCCCCGCGTCGCTGCCGCGTGCGGCCTGCCGGCGCCATCAGCGCTCTCCCTCAACTCGCCAGCGCCAGGCGTCGCCGCAAGAAAGTCAATCGGCTCTGCTCGTTACGCCGCGCTCGGCAGCCGTGTCGCGGGGCGCGTACGAGGCTCAGCGGCCGACAGCAGGGCGAGCGCTTCCGGGCGCGGGGAGATCGGCGGGCCGGCCATACGCCGCGGCGACCGCCACAGCGGGATCGCTCGCGCGTTTTTCGGGCGAGGCCGGCCGTTCGTTGCAAAGGTCAGTGAATGTCTTCCTGCTCGTCAAAAGCTTGGCGGAGCCGCGCGATCGAAAATCCCGGGCTGCGCGCCGCATCGATAATGACCTTTTCGCGCCGCGCGATCAGGTCGACCGCCGCCGGGATGTCCTTGACCGCCTCGGCCGGCACGACAACCGCACCGTGGCGGTCGGCGTGGATCACGTCGTTGGGCGACACCACCATGCCGGCGACGCTGACCGTGCCGCCGAAATCGACCAGATGGACATGCGCGTGCGACGGCATGACCGAGCCCGCGAGCACAAAGAAACCCTCCGCCATCGCGTCGAGATCGCGCACCGAGCCGTCGGTGATGACGCCGACACAGCCCAGCCCCTTGTGGACATTGGTCTGCACCTCGCCCCAAAACGCACCAAAGCCGTAATCGGGGATGTCGATGTCCTGGATCACGGCGATGCTGGGCTTCGGCTCGGCGGCGATATGCGCGTAGTAGCCGAGCCTGACCTCTCTCGCCTCGTCGCGGCCGCGCGGGTGCGGCTCGCGCGAGCGGATGATTGCGGTGCGGGCAAAGGCGACAACCGGCTTCAGCTCGGGAAAGGGCGCGACCAGCGGCCGGCGGATAAAGCCCGTCGCCCGGCGCGCCGGGGCGACGAGCTCAAGCGCGTTGCAGATTGTCGGGGTGTCGAACGCCCTCAGGGCTTCGAGATCGGCGGCATCGGGCAGGCGCGGCATCGGGCTTCCTCCGGCGGCTGATTGTCTGACGGCAGGCTTTATTGGAGAATGCCCAAAGCCAGCAAGGTTTTTCCGCCGGCGAGGCGTATTCGCCGGAACGCAGCCTGCGAGGAGAGAGGAATGGGCGACTACGATCCCGACCGGGTCAGGCAAATCGAGGAGCCGCACGGCTTGCCCTTCCGCATCGGCAAGATCGGCCATGTCGTGCTCAATGTGCAGGATGTCGCGCGCTCGGCGCGGTTTTACAGCGAGGTGCTGGGGTTCCGGATTTCCGACGTGTACCCGGAAGAAATGGTGCCGGGCGGCATGGTGTTTCTGCGCTGCAACACCGACCACCACGGCATAGCGCTGGTCGGCTCGACCTCAGCGCCGGCCGAGAATGTCGAGCTGAACCACATCGCCTTTGAGGTCGCCAGCCTCGACGACGTGGTGCGGGCGCGCGACCACCTGCGGCGGCAAGGGGTGGCGATCGATTTTGAGGGCCGCCGCCGCGCCGGCTGCCAGCTCGCGGTCGAATTCCGCGACCCCGACAACCACCGGCTCGAAATCTATTGGGGCATCGACCAGATCGGCAGCGACGGCCAAGTCCGACCGGCTGCCGAGTGGAAGGGTGCGCACAGCCTTGGGGAAGCGGTCGCCGACCCGGTGCGCGGGCAGGACACCAGCCTGCGCGACCCCTCGCTGCTCAAAGGCTGAGCCGGGACGAGATCGGCGCCGCGAAATCGCACTTGCTGCGGAGCGGCGCAAGTTCGCGCAACAATCGGTGCGCAAGCCGACGGTTCCCCGTCGGGGCGAGCGGTGTGGAGGGCAGCAGTGGAACCAGCGCCGGCGAACATGCCGCTGTCGGATGTGACGGTGATTGATTTCGGCCAGATCTACCAGGGCCCGTATGCGACCCTGCTGATGGCCAAGGCCGGGGCCTTTGTGATCAAGATCGAGCCGCCGCGGGGCGAGCCGGGGCGGCGGCGCGCCGATCCCGGCAAGAGCGCCACCCTGCCCTTTGCCATGCTGAACCAGAACAAGCACGCGGTGACGCTCAACCTGAAGGATGCGCGCGGCCGCGAATTGCTGTTCCGGATGGCCCGGCGCGCCGACGTGCTGCTGGAAAACTTCTCGCCCGGCACGATGGACGGGCTCGGCGTCGGCTGGAGCCGTCTGCACGAGGTCAACCCACGGCTGATCTACGCCTCGGGCACCGGCTTTGGCTTGAGCGGCCCCGACCGCGACAATCTGGCGATGGACATGACGATCCAGGCGGCCTCGGGGATCATGAGCGTCACCGGCTTCCCGGACGGCCCGCCGGTCAAAGCGGGCCCGACCCTGGTCGACTTTATGGGCGGCATTCACCTTTACGCCGGGGTCGTCACCGCGCTCTACGACCGCGACCGCAGCGGCATCGGCCGGCTCGTCGAGGTGGCGATGCAGGAGACGGTGTGGCCGAGCCTCGCCGGCAGCTTCGACTATTTCCACCGCACCGGCCGGGTGCCGCCGCGCACCGGCAACCGCCAGGCCGGGCTCAACAGCGCGCCCTACAACGTGTTCCCGACCGCGGACGGGCATGTCGCGATCCACGTCGTGACCGAGGCGCATTTCCAAAATTTGTTAAGGGCGATGGGCCGCGAGGACCTCGCCCAGGACCCGCGCTTTGCCACCAACGCCGGCCGGGTCGCCCATATGGACGAGACCGACGCGCTCGTCGCCGAATGGACCCGCACCCTCGGCAAGATGGAGGTGTTTGCCCGCGCCAAGGAATACCGCATCCCATGCGCGCCGGTGCGCAACGCGCCCGAGGTCATGAACGACCGGCATATGCACGAGCGCGGCATGCTCGAGCATGTCGACCACCCGGAGCTCGGCCCGATCGTCGTGCCGACGACGCCGTTGCGGCTGCACGGCACCGACAAGGTCGAAACCCGGCCGAGCCCGACGATCGGCCAGCACAATGACGAGATCTACGGTGGCTGGCTCGGTCTTTCGCCGGCCGACATCAACGAGCTGAAGCAGACCGGGATCATCTGACGCCGGGCGCCCTTTGCACGCCGCTGATCGGCAGGCGCGCATCCGGCGGCAGCGCCTAGCCGACGAGCGGTGGGTGGGCCTTACGCTGCGACATCGGGACGAGCCGGCGTTCGGTCGGGCCCTGGTAAAGCTGGCGTGGGCGGACGATGCGGGTTTCGGGGTCGGCGATCATTTCGTTCCAATGCGCTATCCAGCCCACCGTCCGCGCCACCGCAAAGATCGGCGTGAACATCGCCGACGGCAGCCCCAATGCGCGGAAGATGATCCCGGAGTAGAAGTCGACATTGGGGTAGAGCTTGCGGCTGACAAAATAATCGTCTTCGAGCGCGACCCGCTCCAGCTCCATCGCCAACTGCAACAATGGGTCGTCCTGCTGGCCGAGTGCCGCCAGAACTTCGTGGCACAACGGGCGCAACACCTTGGCGCGCGGGTCATAGCTTTTGTAGACGCGGTGGCCAAAGCCCATCAGCCGGTATGGATCGTTCTTGTCCTTGGCGCGGCGCAGCATTTCGGGAATACGATCGACCGTGCCGATTTCGCGCAAGGTCTGCAGTACGGCCTCGTTGGCGCCGCCATGCAATGGGCCCCACAATGCGGCGATCGCCGCCGCGGTGCAGGCATAGGGATTGGCGCGGGTCGAGCCGACGAGCCGCATTGCCGAAGTCGAGGCGTTCTGCTCGTGGTCGGCCTGGATGATCAGCAAGGCTTCGAGCGCCTTTACGGCTGCAGGCGGCGGCGAATAGGATTCGCATGGCACCGAAAACAGCAGATGCAGCAAATTCTCGGCGTATGCGAGGTCGTTATTTGGATATACAAAAGGCTGACCCAGCGAATATTTGTAAGCCATTGCCGCGATGGTCGGCATTTTGGCGACGAGGCGGTGCGAGGCGACCAGCCGATGCCGCGGGTCGAAGATGTCGAGCCCGTCATGATAAAACGCCGCCAAGGCGCCGACGACGCCGCACATGACCGCCATCGGATGCGCGTCGCGGCGAAACCCGCGATAGATCGCGTGCATCTGCTCGTTCAGCATCGTCTGCCGGGTGATGTCGCCGGTGAATTGCGCGAGTTGCGCGGCGTCGGGCAGTTCGCCGTTGAGCAGCAGCCAGGCGACCTCGACAAAGCTGCAATTCTCGACGAGCGTGTCGATCGGATATCCGCGGTAAAGCAGGACGCCGTCGTCGCCGTCGACATAGGTGATCGCCGAGCGGCAGATTCCGGTCTCGCCGAGCGCCGGATCGTAGGCGCAGCAGCCCTGCTCCTTGGGGAGATTGCGGATGTCGACCATCGGCGCTCCGATCGTCGGCCGCAGCAATGGCAGTGCCGCGAATTCGGTTTGTTTGGTGTCGGGTTTGACCTGGGCGAGATTGGCGATTGCGCTCATCGGCTCCTCCGCGTAGATCGACGGAGTTGACGGTCCGAGCGGCAAAGAGTCAACATTGATTCAATGATCAATTATCGCAGATGCTGCTGACCGCGCGCGAGGCCGCCGACCGGCTCGGGATCAAGCTCGACACGCTATACGCCTATGTCAGCCGCGGCCGGCTGCGCTCGGTCTCGGTCTCGGGCACGCGTCAGCGCCGCTATCGCGCCGAAGAGGTCGAGACACTGCGCGCTGCCGCCGAGATGCCGGCGCGCGGTGCGGAGGCCGCGGCGCTGACCCCGGTCATCGCCTCGTCGATTTGCCTGATCGAGGACGGCCGGCTCTATTACCGCGGCCAAGACGCGATCCGATTGTCGGCCTCGGCGACGCTCGATGATGTCGCGGCGCTGTTGTGGGGGGGTTCCGCCTCTCACCCCTTCCCTCTCCCCGCGCGCGAGGAGACGGAGGGACCCGCACCGAAGGCGTGGCGGGGTGAGGGGCTGCTCGGGCTGGTCGAGCGCTGCCAGATCCGGCTCGCAGCACTCGGCGGCGCGGATTTGCCGGCGCTGGATCTGACCCGGCCCGGCGTCATCCGCACCGGCCGGCGGATTTTGCATGCGCTTGCCGCCGCCGTCGCGCCGACCGCGGTTTCGAGCGAGCCCGTGCATCGCCGGCTCGCCGCCGCCTGGGAACTGGACGAAGCCGGCGCCGACATCATCCGCCGCTGTCTGGTGCTGCTCGCCGACCACGAATTGAATGCGTCGACCTTTGTCGCGCGCTGCGTCGCCTCGACCGGGGCGACACCCTATGCCGTCGTCGCAGCGGCATTGGCGGCGTTGTCGGGCCGCCGCCATGGCGGCGCGTCGGCCCGTGCCGAGGCGTTGTTTGCCGAGATTGCGGAGAGCGGCAGCCCGTTGGCGCTGATGGCGGCGCGTCTCGCCCGCGACGAGGACCTGCCGGGGTTTGGTCATTTTCTTTATCCGCAGGGCGACCCACGCGCGGCGGCTATCCTCGACGCGGTCACCCGCACCCTGCCCGTCGCGCGCGACGCGATCGATGCAGCGGTTGGCGCCGGAACCCGCCTGACCGGCCGGCTGCCCAATGTCGACTTCGCGCTCGCCGCCGCGACGACCGCGCTCAACCTGCCGCCGAACGCAGCGCTCGGCCTCTTCGTCGTCGGCCGCACGGTCGGCTGGGTCGCGCACGCGATCGAGCAATACGAAGGCGGCGTCCTGATCCGCCCGCGCGCCCGCTACACCGGCCCGCGACCGAACGAGGCCCCCTGACGGGTCGTTCTCATCGGAACAGGGAAAAGATCAGCAGGGTTGCGCCGTAGAGGCCCACGACTATCGCCAAGCCGGCAAGGTTGGCCCAGGCTTGGGTCCGGCCGTCGGCTCGCAGCCACCACTCGAAGCGCCGACTGGTGAACGGGACGAGCCAGTTCAGCAGGATGACGCTGACGACGTTGCCGACGAATAAGGCGAGCCAGAACGGCAGCCCCTCGCGTTTCATCAAAATCGGCGTTTGAACCAACATGCCGAACAGAAAGACGACCGGATAAAGCATCAGCAGAACGAGCATGTTCTGCTTCCACACCGGCGGCCGGAACGCGCCGGGCTCGCTCGGGAACCACTGGTCGAACCCGCCGCGAACGATCCGGGTGTGGAATTCCTCGGTAAAGGCCGCCGATTCCTCGACGAGCTTCAACCGAGCCGGCGAGTGCAGCCATGCTTCGAGGTTGACCTCGCTGTCGAAACGCAGAATTGCCAGCCAGTCGGTTTGGACGCCGGGCGTGGGCGGCTCAAAACGATAACCTTGGAACCCCGGAGCTCTCGCCTGAGCCGCCGCGATCCGTTGCTCCCACGCGCGATAAAGGTGCTCGCAACCGGGCTTGATATGGGTTGAGATGACAGCGGAGACCGGCGCCGGCAGCACGCCCGAGGCCCCATCCTTGACGATATGAACGTCGTCCTGGCCTACCAGCATCGGCTGGGCACGGCTCAACAGCTCGAGCCGGACCTCCGAATTCAGCCAATTCGTCGCGGCATCGGGGCTGTTGAAGCGTTGCAAAATAACCCAGTCGACCTGGGCCGGAGGGCTTGGCGGCAGCACGTTTTGCCGGGAAAACCCCGGAAACCCGGCGGCAGCCTCTTCGATCGTCCGCTGCCAGGTCGCGAATTCCTCCGCCTTTTCAGGCTTTACCCGCGTTTGGGTGACGACCGTGACCGAACTGAGATCGACCGACGCAGATCGTTTCACGCCGGGCCGCCGAGCTTGTCAAAGATGCGGTCCGGGGTCAACGGCAGATGACAAAAGCGGACACCGGTTGCGTCGGCAACGGCGTTCGCAATCGCCGGGGCAACCGGGTTGATCGAGCACTCGCCTTGCGACTTCGCGCCGAGGGGTCCGATCGCATCGACGGTGTCCGCAAAGTAGACTTCGCTCGGCGGCACATCGGCAAAGGCCGGGATGCGATAATTTCGCAGCGCCGGGTTGACCATGCAGCCGGCTTCGTCATAGGCCATGTTCTCGGTCAATGCCCAGCCAAACCCCATCGCAACGGCACCGTCGATCTGGCCGCGGCACTGCATCGGGTTGATCGGACGGCCGATATCCGCGGCGTGCACGCTTTGCAGGATCCGAACCTCGCCGGTGACGCGGTGAACCGCAAGCCGCACCCCGTGGACGGCGAAGGCCGCAGTGCGGGGGGAGAGATAGGCCTTGCGCTTGGCCTCGAAACGATGCCGGCGGTCGGCGCCCGCCGCTTGCAGGTCGGCAAGCGAAATACGTCTGTTGCCGCAAATCACCGCATCGTCCTGCAGGCTGCACGCTGAGCGGTCGGTTCCGGCATGCAGGCTGGCAAAGTCGAGAATGTTGTCGCGCAGCGCCGCGGCGGTCAAAGCCACCGCCTGCCCGGCGACCACGGTGCCGGTGCTGCCAAAGGTGCCGCTATCGTAGGGTGTCAGGTCAGTGTCGGCATTTACGATCGAGATCTGGCCGACCGCTGCGCCGAGGATCGCGGCGGCGATCTGGCGGTGCGAGGTAACCGACCCGTTGCCCATTTCGGTCGACCCGACCGCAAGATGGTAACGCCCGCCGGGCAGCAACATCATCGTCGCACCAGAGCGGTGCTCGGTCGGCGGTCCGCATTCGAGCATGGCGCTCGCGATGCCGGCGCCTTCGGCCCAATCGTCACCTTCGGGGCGGCGTGCGCCGCGGCCGCTCGCCAGCGCCGTTTCGAGCAGATCAAGACATTGGTCGAGCCCGTAGCTGCCAAAACCGACATCCGAAGGGTCGTGCCAGACCGATTCAATCCAGTCGGTCGCGCGCACCATGTTTTTGCGGCGCATCGTAAAGGGATCGATGCCGAGACGGCGCGCCAAATCGTCGATCGCACATTCGATGGCAAAGGTCGTCTGCGACGCGCCGTAGCCGCGAAAGCCGCCGCCCGGCACCATATTGGTGTAGACAGCGAAACCCTCGGCCTTCTTGGTCTCGCAGCGATAAAGGCATAACGGGCTGCCGAGCGCTGCCGCGAGCGTCTCGCCCGCGTGCCCGCCATAGGCGCCGGTATTGGAGACGACGTGAACATCCAACGCCGTCAGGGTGCCGTCTCTTTTGGCGCCGAGCTTGACCCGGGTCGTCATCTGGTGGCGGGTCGAGGCGCCGATAAACTGCTCCTCACGGGTGAACTCCCACTTTACCGGGCGACCGGTCTTGATCGCGGCGAGCACGCAGAGGTCTTCGGAGAGCATTTCCTGTTTGCCGCCAAACCCGCCGCCGACGCGCTCGGTAAAGACATGGACGTCCTGCGCCTTAAGCCCGAACAGGTGGCAGAGCTTCTGCTTGGCGATAAAAGGCGCCTGCGAGCTGGTCCGCACATGGATGCGACCGTCATCGCCGCGCCAGGCGATCGACCCGTGGGTCTCGAGATGAACGTGCTGCACCCGCGATGTCGAGTAGGTCATCTCGTGGACGGCGTCGGCAGCTGCGAAGCCGTCGGCGACATTGCCGATCTCGCCGTGGATGTCGACGTAGATGTTGCCTCGCTCCTCAAATCCCTTCTGGTGCAGCACCGGAGCATCGGTCGCCATGGCCGCTGCCGGATCGAAGACCGCCGGCAGAACTTCGTAGCTGACGTCAAGCAGCCGGCAGGCGGCTTCGGCGGCCGCCTCGGTTTCCGCGACAACCGCCGCCACTCTCTGCCCGACAAAGCGGACGACATTGTCGAGCATGTAGGTGTCGTCGGGATCGACCAGATGGTCTTCGTGGGTTGCCGTGCTGTAAAGCCGGCGCGGCACGTCCTCCCAGGTGAAGACCGCCGCGACGCCGGGGAATGCCGTCGCCTTCTCGCGGCCGATGCCGACGATCCGGGCGTGGGCATGTGGCGAGCGCAGCGCCTTCAAATGCAGCATGCCGTCGATCGCGAAGTCCATCGTGTACCGGGCCTGTCCGGTGACGATCGACGGCCCGAGCGGGTTAGGCAGGCTGGCGCCGCAGGCCCTGCCGGCAATGTCGTCCTCGGTCGCGGCGCGGCCATGAATGGCGTCGCTGATCGCGCGATAGCCGGTGCAGCGGCACAGATTGCCCTTGAGGCTGCGCGGCAGGTCCTGGTGCTGCTTGTCGGTGAGAGAAGCGACAGTCATGATCATTCCTGCGGTGCAGTAGCCGCATTGGAACGCCTGCGCATCGAGAAAGGCCTGCTGCGTCGGGTGCAACCCGCCATCCTTGCCGAGGCCCGCGATCGTGGTCACTTTGCGCCCGGCGGCGCGAAAGGCCGGCATCAGGCAGGAATGTACCGGAACGCCATCGAGCCACACCGTGCAGGCGCCGCAATCGCCGGCGTCGCATCCTTTTTTGACCCCCAGAGCTCCAAGCTCGCGCAAAAAGGTGCGCAAGCACTGGCCGGGCCTCGGCTCGGACGCGAACAATTTGTCGTCGACGATGTAGCTCATTCCGTCGCCTCCGCTTCGTCGAGCTCGCGGCGAATTTCTTCGCTGAAATGATGGGTCAAGTGCCGCTTGTAGGCCGCCGACCCGTGGACATCGTCGAAAAAGCCGTCACTGGGGATACACTCGTCAATCGCACTGCGCAGTTCCCGTGAGGTCGGGATGCGGTCAAAGCGAAGCTGAACCGGGCGTGGCGTCGCCGCGGTGATGGTAAGCAGCAGATCGCGCGCCGCCCGGTCCTGGGTTGCGATGATCAGCGCGGCTGAGCGCCCGAACCTGGTCAGCGACGCCTGCCGCATGGCATAGCGCTTTGTCAGCGCGGTCGCCGGCAGATAGATGCTGCGCAACAGCTCGCCCGGCTGCAGCACATTGGCGTGATCGCCCGCGACGAAGTCGACCGCGGCCACTTCCCGCACCGAAGCATGTATCGGCCACAACGTGTATGAGGCTTCGAGTGCCGCCGTCAGCGAGATCATCGCGCCCGCCGGCAACGACATGCAGATGTTTCCGCCTACAGTAGCCGCGTTCCAGATTTTGAACGAAGCCAGCAGCGCGTCGCTGCACTCCTGGAACAGTCCGGCACCAGTCCATCGCGGTGGCGGGGCGAAGCGGTAAAGCTCAGCGATTGTGCAAGTCGCCGAAATTTCCAATCCGTCCGGCACTTCCTGCAATGCCCGCCAGCCAAGGCGGTGGAGATCGATCAGCGTGTCGGCCGCCAATTGCGGTTCCGAGAACAGCCAGGTGCCGCCGGCGAGCCAGGCGTATCCATCTCGCCAATGATCGATTTCGTCGGCCGTCGCCGGCTGCCGGACTTCCGTGATGGTGTTGAGATTCATGGCAATCTTTGCTGCTGGAGGAACCAATGAGACCTGCTCAATACAGAGGGCATTATTCCGGCAGCTGCGCCAGAGAGCCGGCCCCCGCTCCCGGGGTGATCAGCATTGGCCACTGGTGGGAACCGAACGGCACGAGCGGCGGCAGGACGGGTGAAAACCCAAGCTTGGCATCTGCGGCGATGATGGCTTGGCGTGCGTCGCCACCCATCAGCTCGTAGTCCATCAGATGATAATTGCCAAAGAACACGGCGCCGACCGACCGGTCCGCGATGATCCGGGTCATCGAGTTCGAGCATGTCCTCCGGCGTCGTCGTGAACGATATCGTCTCGATCAGCATCAGCCGGTCGTTGATCGCGTCAGCCCCGAAATACTGCGCGAGCACGCTGAAGATGACGTTGTTCTGGCGCGCTACATAGATCGTGTTGCTCGCGGCGTAGGTCTTGTCCCAGTCGGGCCCAAGCGACTTCTTCCACGCGCCGACGATTTTCATCCAGTGATCGACCTGAGTTTGGGCAGCCCAGGCGATGTTCTTTCGGAGAAGCGGCTCTTGCTGTGCCGCAAAGGCCTGGAGCGCCGCGAACGAGATCGCCTTTTTGGCGATGCACAAGTCCATGAAGGAAAGATTGTTCTTCAATATTTGGCGGCTGTTGCCCTGCCAGTCCGCCGACATATCGGTTTCGCCGATGCCGTCCAGCGCCGATTGCATCCGCGAGCGATAGGCAAGCATCGATCCGAGCCAAGATTGGTCGGCGGGATTGTCGAGATAGGGCCCGACCACCTCGGCCAGCGCCATTGTGCTGTGCCCGACCGATTTCAGAAGTTGATAGGCAATCGGCACCGGCGGCGCTTCGATGGGCGCCATCCCTGGACGGTAAAGGATGAACCGACCGCCGGCCCCGGAGAACAGCGCGAGGATTACCGGATGGTTGGCAAGAATGTTCTTTTTGAAGACCGCGCCGGTATTCGCATAGAGGTCGAACATCGTCGTGTTCAACTGTAGGACATTCTGGGTCGCGATTTCGCCGGGCGCGGGCGTCGGGGTGCCGACGAGCCCTCGCAGGTACGGCGGCAGATCGGCGCACCGCGCCATGTTGCAGGCAAAAAGCACGCACAGCGCCACGAGCGCGCAGCGCATCAACACCAAAGGCTTCTTCACGGACATCCTCTCTCCCCGGCCCGGGACGACGTTTCAGGTCGGGCGGGCTGGTGCTCGGGGCCGAGGTTAGCCGCCGACCCGATAACAAATCGCTAATTGCTGTCGATTTTGCTGCCGGCGGGGGAGCCGTGCGGCGATGCGAGCCGCGAGCTCAGAACAGCACGGTCGTCTGCACGGTCACGATTGCGGCCGGCTTCAAATCGGGCGTCGCGCCGGGATTGGGGACGTAGGTGAAGACCGGCTGCAAGTAGAGGCTGTCGACGATTTGTGCCTGGTAATAGAGCTGTATCAAGGTTTCGTCGCTGCGGAACCCCTGGTTTTGGTTCAGCCACGACCAGGCCAACCCGACGCCGATCGAATTGGCGGGCCGGCCGTGGATCAGATTGAAGCCGGTCAATCCGACGCCGAAATACTGGCGCGCCAGCATCGTGCGCGAATCGTTGATGCCGAACTGGAAAAAGCCGGAAACGCTGCCGCCTGACGGATCCGGGGTCAAGTTCCACAGCCGCTGCGAGCCGAAGGCATAAAACCCTTGGGTGCCGGTTTGCGAAATCACCGGAGTGTGGGGATTAAGGCTCAAGGTGCCGGTCTGGTCCCAGCCGCCGATCCCGGCGCTCCCAGGGAATTTGTTCGAGCCCAGCACCCAGCCGCCGCCGATCTCGGCTATGTTGAAGTAGTAGCCGTTCAAGCGTGGCGCCGCCCACAACCCGGTCTGGTCGCCAAGCGCGAGATCGCCGTCGTAGATCCCGTAAGACAGATAAAGGTCTTTCTCGGGAGCGACTGTCGTCGTCACGCCGTAGGCCGAATTGTAATAGCCGGGCAAATTGCCGAGGATCGTCGGGTTTACAAAAATCGGGGTGTAGATCAGGCTGGTGACCGCGGGCACCGCGAGCCTCTCGTCGGCAGTTTTCAGCGCGCGGGTGACATTGTTGAAATCGTAGGTCGGAACCGACTTGCCGACGCGAACGATCAAGCTGTCGTCGAACAGCGACTGCCGCCACCACAGCTCGTAGAGCTCGCTGCGGGTCAATGGCGGCCGCCCTGTCAGGCCGTTGTACCCGGTGACGGTTCCGGCCTCGGTATTGCTCGGCTGGCCGGCAAAATTAAGGAACGCCACGTCAAACTGCGCCCCTGGAATATGCGCAAGCTTGGCCAGGTCGAGCGTCATATTGGCGACAAAGAGGCTGTTGAAGCTCGATCTTCCCGGGCTCTTGCCTCCCGAAAACAGGTAATTGCCGTTGCCGACCCAGACGCCGCCGAGAAACACGCCCGAGTCGGGCGGCAACCCGAGCTGTTGCCCGAGCCGACCCGAGCCGGTGACGATATTCACCGCCGCCGGATTTGCGGCAATCGCGGAAGGCGGCGGCGCCAGCCTCGGCGGCGTGGCGTTTGCCGGGCCCGGGCCGGGCGAGGTTCGGACGATCGGCGGCGGGCTCGCCGAACCCGAGGGCGCAACGGTGGCAGCAATGTCGGCTTGCGCCGGGATGTCGGCGTTGTCGGTCATGACAGTCGAGACGCCGTCTTGGGCTTTGAGGCTGCCTGACGTTGACATCAGACAGATGACCGAAGCCGCTGTCACCGCCAATGCGCGCCACGCCGATTGCCGAAATAAAGGCAGGCAGCACCGGGTTCGATTTGGCCGTGGCGCGTTCATCGTGCTCGGCAGGACTGGAAACGACTCGCGTCAGATCACGAGCGTTGCAGGCGAGCCGTCAAAAAGAAGTCCGGGCAATGCACCGGCGAGAGGCCGAACCGGGTGGATCGACCAGGGCCGCCGGGGTCGCCGCTTATCGCTTTCGCCGCAACCGGTGCTGGAAGGAATGCAAGCCGCGGGAGATGGTGCTAGGCTCGCCCGCAGCTGGCAATGAAGGAGACGGGCGTTTGAGCGAGCGCGCACCTTCGCCGCGGTCGGACTGGCGCGACGAGATTTTTGCGGTGCTGAAGCAGGCCGGGGTGGCGCAAATCGGCTATGTGCCCGATGCCGGGCATGCCCGGCTGATCGAGCTCGCCGGGTCCGACCGCGAGATTCACGCGATTGCGCTGACGACCGAAGAGGAAGGAATTGCGGTCGCGGCCGGCGCCTGGCTCGGCGGCCAGCGTGCCGCTCTCCTGATGCAGTCGAGCGGCGTCGGCAACTGCGTCAACATGCTGTCGCTCGCCAAGAGCTGCCGCTTTCCATTAATCATGCTGGTGACGATGCGCGGCGAATGGGGCGAGTTCAACCCGTGGCAGGTGCCGATGGGCAGTAAGACCGCGGCGGCGCTCGAGCTGATGGACGTTCTGGTCTATCGCGTCGAGCGGGCCGAGGACGCCGCCGAGACCGTCGCCGCCGCGATCGACATCGCCTATTGCGGCGATCTCGCGGTCGCGGTGCTGCTGTCGCAGCGGCTGATCGGCGCCAAGCGGTGGGTGAAATGATTTCGAACGACCGCCGTCTCGACCGCCGCGACGCGATCCGGATCCTGCTCGAGAAGCGCGACGACCTGCTGCTCGTGACTGGTCTCGGCTCGACCACGTGGGACGCCGCCTCGGTCGGCGACGACCCGCGCAACTTCCATCTTTGGGGCGCGATGGGGTCGGCGGCGCTGATCGGCCTCGGTCTGGCGCTGGCGCAGCCGCAGCGCCGGGTGCTGGTCGTGACCGGCGACGGCGAGATGCTGATGGGGCTGGGCGGCCTCGCGACAATCGGCGTGCAGCGCCCGCCCAACCTTTCGATCGCGGTCTTCGACAACGGCCATTACGGCGAGACCGGCATGCAGCCGAGCCACACCGGGGCTGGGGTCGAGCTGGTCGGCGTCGCGCGCGCCTGCGGCATCAGGGAGACCTTCGACATCAGCGATGCGCTCGGCTTGCACGATTTTGCCGGCCGGGTTCGCAAATCGGCGACCACCTTGTTCGCCCGCGTTGCGATCCGCGCCGACGAGCCGCCGCGGGTCCTGCCGCCGCGGGACGGCGTCGAGCTCAAAAATCGGTTCCGTCGGGCGATCGGCGTCGAAACCTGACCAGCACATGATTGAGCGGCGCCGTCTGGTATAACCGAGTTAGTCGAGAGGGAGGGGCGGATGGTTGCGATCGAGGCGGTTGCGCATTTCAGCATTCCGGTCAGCGACGTTGCGAGCAGCACGCGCTTTTACACCGAGATCGTCGGCTGCCGACATCTGTCGACGGTGGCGGGCGGACGCATGGCGTTTCTCGACGCCGCGGGAACCTGCCTGATCCTGGTCAAGCGCGAGCCGCCGGTAAACCCGGTGCCGGACGACCATGGCGGCGTCCACCATTCCTTTGCCGTCGCTCACGACCAATATCCGGCAGCACTCGACCATCTGCGCGCCCATGGCGTCGAGATCACCTTTGAGGAAGACCGGCAGGGCGGCGTGCTGAACGGCCCGCGCGCCTATTTCCACGACCCCGACGGCACGGTGCTCGAATTTATCGACCTGACCAGCTACGCCGGCCGATAATTGGGACGGCCCTTAAGCAAAACGGTCGAGACCCGCCTCTCTCTTTCGCCGTTCCCCAAAAGCGGTGGCCCAAAGCCCAGCCCTGTCATGAACAGGGCGCGACTGCCAATCCTGGGTTCCGGATTGCCCTTGCGCGCGGCCAACGGCTAAAACGGCTGCCGTAGCTGCACCCGCCAACAAAAAAACGCTGTCTGCTGGAGATCGAACAAATGAAGCTGGATCAGGCGATCAACATCGAAGACCTGCACCGGATGGCGAAGCGCAAGCTGCCCAAGATCATTTTCGACTTTATCGAAGGCGGGCTCGAAGACGAGCGCGGCCTCGAGCGCAACCGCGCGGCGTTCCACAAGCACCAATTATTGCCGCGTTATCTCGTCGACGTGTCGATGCGCGACCAGTCGGCGAGCGTGTTCGGCCGCACCTATTCGAGCCCGTTCGGGATTTCGCCGACCGGCGGCGCCGGTCTCTACCGCCGCGACGGCGACCTGATGCTGGCCGCGGCAGCAGCCGAAGCGAACATCCCCTACATCATGTCGGGCGGCAGCAACGCCTCGATGGAAGAGGCGGTCAGGATCGCTCCCGACAACACCTGGTTCCAGCTCTATGCCGCGAAGGACCGCGAGCTGACCGACGCGCTGATCGGGCGGGCGCGCGACTGCGGCGTCGGCGCGCTGGTCTTGACCGTCGACGTGCCGGTCCACCCCAAGCGCGAGCGCAACTGGCGCAACGGCTTTGCGACGGTGCGCAACGGCGGCGTCATCGAGGCGCTGAAGCTGAAGCCGTCGATTTTGCTGGAGGCGATGACCCATCCCGGCTGGGTCGCCGATTATGTCCGGCACGGCGGCGCCCCGACCCTGGGCAACTGGGCGCCGCACGCCGGCAACGGCGCCGGCAAGGCCGATGCGATCCAGCTCGGCCGCAGCCAGACCCCGGCCGCGGCGCAGACCTGGCGCGATCTCGAACGCTACCGCCGGCTCTTTCCCGGGCCGCTGGTGGTCAAGGGCATCCTCAGCCCGGCCGACGCGACCCGCGCCGCCGATATCGGCGTCGACGGCATCATTGTCTCGAACCATGGCGGGCGCCAGCTCGACCAGGCGCCGGCCTCGCTCGACGCGCTGCCCGGGATCAAGGCGGCGGTCGGCGACAAGCTTACGGTCATGCTCGACAGCGGCGTCAGGCGCGGCGCCGACATCCTGATAGCACTCTGCCTCGGCGCGCAATTCGTGTTTTTCGGCCGTCCGACCTTGTACGGTGCTGTCGTCGGCGGCGGCCCCGGCGTCAACAAGGCGGTCGACATCTTTCAGAACGAGATCGACCTCGTCATGGGCCAGATCGGCTGCCCGAGCCTCGACCAGCTCGGCCCCGATTTCCTGTGGCGCGACGACTGGACCCGCAACCGCTGACCGCGCCGGCGCCCGCCGGCCCGCCGGGCGACGTGGTCGCGTCGGTTATCGCCGCAGCAAATCCCGGAACTCGGCGATGATCGGCCGCATGAACAGCGCCGCGTAGAGCAGGTAGACGGCCGCGCCGGTCGCCACCAGCAGCAGAAAGCTCGGCCACAGGCGCCACTCGCCCGCCACCAGGGTCGAGACCGCTCTGACGGCCAGGTACATGATCAGCGACCCTGTCAGCGGCGACAGCAGCGGGGTCAACAGATGACCGATCGACGACCCCGAGACCAGGGCGGCGCGGCGGATCAGCACCAGCAGCTGCACCGGTGTCGCCGCCAGCCAAGCGGCGCAGACCCCGAGCAGGCCCCAATGGCTGCCGACGACAAAGGCCGCCGGAAACAGGATCGTCGCGAAGAGGGTGTTGCGAAAGCTCGCGGCGAACTCGCCTAAGCCCATCAAAAAGGGGGTGATGACAAGCCCGACCGGCCGGAACGCCATCCCGACCGCGAGGATCGCGACCGGCATCGCCGCAACCGCCCATTTCGGCCCGAGCGCGATCGCGACCGCCTGCGGCGCTGTCGCCGCCAGGCCGAACAGCACCGGGAAGCAGAGAAACGCGAGGAGCCGCGTCGCCTTGCGCAGGTAGCGCAGCGACCCGGCGCGATCGTGCTGCACCAGGGCAAATGCCGGAAACGCGGCCGGCCTGACCGTCAACGCGAACTTGTCGATCGGCATCGCCGCGAGGTTGCGGGCCACCCAATAGGCGCCGACGAGATCGGCGCCGAGCAGCTTTCCGATCACAAAGATGTCGGAATTCATGTAAACGTACCAAAGCGCCTGCTCGACGGTGCGCAGCCCGCCGGACCGCAGAATGCCGTGCAGGTTGGCGATCTTCAGCTGCGGCCATCGCAGCCAGCCGGCGCCGAGGCTGAACCCGAGGGCGCGCAGCACCGCGGTCAACAGCGGCCCGATCAAGAGGGACCATACGCCAAAACCGTCCCAGGCGAGCGAGAGCACGGTAGCGCCGCCGGCGATCCGCGCCACGAGGTCGACCCGCGAGACGGTCTTCAAGTCGAGACGCTTGTCGAGCTGGGCGCGCGGCACCGCTTGAAACGCGGTCGCGACAAACAGCAGGCTCGCGACCTGCAGCAGCGCCACCAGCCGGGGCTGCCCATAGAACCACGCCATCGGATAGGCCAATGCGCACAACAGCAGCAGGCAGGCAGCGTTGATCAGCAGCACCAGACCGAACACGCTCCGCAGATCGTCGTCGGTGACCCCTTGCTTTTGCACGACGGCGTCGATCAGCCCGACCGTGCTCAACGCCGAGATAAACGAGGTGACCGTCATCGTCACGGCCATCAGCCCGTAATCCGCGGGCGACAGAAAGCGGACCGTCGCCAAGGTCATCGCCCAGGTCACCAATTGGGCAAGAAAGCGGGTCGCGGTCGCCCAGCCGACCGCGGTCATCACGCTGCGTCTGAGCGAGACCGAGCCGTTCATCGGCCGGCACCGAGGTGCCGCAGCACAGCCGGCGCCGAGCGCGCCGCCCAGCGGGTGCTGCTCGCGCTCAGCTCAGCCAACGGGTCCATTGGCCGACGCGGGCGGACGCGGCGGCGCTTCCGCCGGCGAGGATGTGCCGTTGCGAGCGGATGCCGGCTGGTCGACCGTCAATCTCAAGCCTCGTGCCGGGTGGCTGCGCAAGACCGTGGAGATACCCTCGGGCCGCGGATCGCGCAAACGCAACGCGCAGTCGAGCAGAAATTCATTAAGCAAAGTCGAACATTCCTGGACGTTCCGTCGTCCCGACAGCGGCATGGGCGAACAAGCGCGGGCCGGAATGTCTCAGTTTCCGTCCGAGAGTCCGCGCGCGGTTTCGCCGATCAGCCAGTCGACAACCGCCGAAAGAGCTTGGGCGCGACTGGCGCCGGCCGCCGCCGCCTTCTCGAACACCGCGAGCTGGCGGTCGGCGCTGGTGCCGCGGGCGACAATCTCGCGGGCGTGCGTCACCTCGGCCTCGCAGCCGAAATGGCGCGCGTCGGGCGCGATCAGCGACAGGATTTCCTCCAACAGATCGGCGTAGGGCACGATCGCGCCGCGGCCGAAATCGACGAGGCCCTGGTCGGTGCCGTAGCGCTGCGCCCGCCAGCGGTTTTCGTCGAGCAGCATGCGGGCGTAGATCCGCCAGCGCTGGTTCTCCCGCTTCAGCCGCCACAGCATGCGCAACAGGCAGCGGAAGAGGGCGGCGATCGACAACGCATCTTCGAGGCTGGTGCAGCTGTCGGTGATGCGCATCTCCAACGTCGGAAAGCGCTCGCTCGGGCGCAGGTCCCACCACAATTTGGTCGCGTCCTCGATCAGCCCGGCGCCGGTCAGGACCGCGACATGACGGCGGTACTCGCCCCAGCTGTCAAAGCGCTCGGGCATGCCGGTGCGCGGCAATTCGTCGAACACCGCGAGGCGGTAGGATTTGAGCCCGGTGTTGTCGCCGCGCCAGAATGGCGACGAGGTCGACAATGCCAGCAGATGCGGCAGGAAATACGAGGCCTGGTTTAAGAGGTCGATGCGCAATTCGTCGTCGGGGACGCCGATGTGGACATGCAGCCCGCAGATCGCGAGCCGGCGCACGACCCCTTGCAGATCGTCGCGCAGGTCGGCATAGCGGCGGCGCTCGGTCGTCTTCTGCGCGTCCCAGCGGGCGAAGGGATGGGTCGCCGCCGCGACCGGCGCCATGCCGTGGCGCGCCGCGACCTCGACCACGGTGCCGCGCAGCCGGCGCAGCTCGGTGCGCGCCTCGGCGAGGCTCGTGCAGATTCGCGTCCCGATCTCGATCTGCGAGCGCAGGAATTCGGGGCTGACCTGACCCGCCAGCACCGCCTCGCAATCGGCCAGCATCGCGGGCGGCGGGTCGTCGACGACATCGCGCGTCGCCCGGTCGACCAGGAAATACTCCTCCTCGATACCGAGGGTGAACTGAGGCTCGCCTGTCGCCATCCAAAACCCCGCGCCCGCGCATGCCATCGGCGCCCGTTTAAGGCTAGCCGATCAATCGCGCGCCCGCCATATCCAGCATGACCCGGCGTGGCCGTCGCCCGCCGAACCGGGTCTCGGACAACAGTCTCTCAAGCAATCACCGCGCGAAATCGCATAAACCGGTGATTCTGAAAAGGTCGCAGAACACGCTTATGGAAATCGCCACCGCGAGCGGGATAATGCCGATCACGGAAAAATCTCTCTAAGAGATTTACTTCACAATGGCACACTTACCAATCTCAACGTAGGGCGTGTTCGCACCTTCTACTTCCTCATTATCGAATGGTCCTACATAGAGCCACGGCGATATAATTTGATA
>CAVQJP010000005.1:0-82103 GCA_963712825.1 uncultured Alphaproteobacteria bacterium | reverse complement strand
CGAGGGCGCCTGACGCCGGCGGGGGTCGGATCCTATCGCTGCCTCGCCTATTGACCGAGGGCGAAGTGGCCCAGGCGCTGGGCTGCTCGACGCAAACCGTCAAACGCGAGCGACAGCGCGGACGGCTCGGCTACACCCGTATCGGTCGCGGCCGCATCCGATATACAGAGGAGCAAGTTGCCGCGTACCTCGAAGACCAGCGAGAGGGACCATGCACGACGGAGAAGGCCGGCTTGGCCAGATCGGCGGATATTGGCTCAGCCGGCGGCGGAACAGTGCGGCCTGGTGTCGGACTTGGTTCGACCCGTCAACCCGACAGACTTGCCGCACATCGCTTGGCACAGACGATCTTGATGAAGCCAAGCTCGCGCTCGCCACGTGGATAACCGCCAACGCCAAGCTCGAGCAGACGCAGCCTCAGGACGCCCCGCTCGAAACCTATCTAGTGCGGTATCTCGAACAGCACGCGAAGTACCTGCCGAGTGCGGAGCCAACACCTTACGGGCTTGTAAAATGGTCCGAATTCTTCGCCGGAGCTCTCGTCTCGGAAATCACCCCTCAGAGGCAACGCGAATTCGTTGCTTCACTCCGTAGCAAGGGGCTTAGCGACGGCTATATCCGCCGAATCCTCTCCGTTGGACAAGCGGCATTGAACCGGGCGCATCGAGAAGGCGAGATCACGGCGGTGCCGCGGATTTTGCTTTCGTTAGCCCCGGAAGCGGAGCCGCGGGAACGGCTGTTGACCCGCGACGAGGCGAGGGCTCTTTTCGACGCCGCCACGGAACCGCACCAGATCCTCTACTTGATGTTAGCCTTCGCCACGGCGGCTCGGCCGGCGGCGATCCTTGAGCTGACCACGTTTCAGGTGGATAGCGATGCGCGCCTGATCCGGTTCAACCGCGCCGGCCGCGCGCAGAACAAGAAGCGCCGCCCGACATTGCCGATTTGCGATGCCTTGTTGCCCTGGCTGCGTGGTCTTCGGGCCGGCCCGATCGTGCAATACAGAGGAAAGTCGCTCGCCGGGACGAAAATGATATTTCGCCATCTTACCAAGCGAGTGTCATGCCGGATCCGGCGTGAGGCCGCTGCGATTGCTCGTACGCATCGGCGTGCGGGCCGTCGCACGATCAGCTCAGATCATGGAGGTCACGGCCTACACGATCCGGCACACCGTAGCCGCCGAAATGCGCAAGCGCGGAGTGCCGGTATGGGAAGTCGCCGGCTTTCTCGGCCATTCCTCGGGCTATAGGACGACGGAACGCTACGCGAAATTCGGCCCGGATTCACCTGGCCGGGGCGGTCAGAGCGATCGACGGCTATTTCGCGGATTTGGGTCTCGCAGTGCTTCCGCTGCCTGCGACCCATCCTCTGCGTGTTAGTAGCGTGTTAGTGACGCCGAGGATGGGTTCGTATCCTATTGGAAAGATGGTGGAGCCAACCGGGATCGAACCGGTGACCTCTACAATGCCATTGTAGCGCTCTCCCAGCTGAGCTATGGCCCCAAGTGCTGTGACCCCGACAAGCGGGGTCGGTTTCGCGGCTGCCGGCAAAATTAGGAAGGCCGCCCGGCGCGGGCAAGCGAAAAACGCGGCCGCAGCCGCGACCGCGGGTCAGCGCTCCTCCTCTTCGACATTCTCGATGACCTCGGCCATGTCGTCCTCGTCCTCGCCGAGCTCGGAGGCGTCTTCGAGCAGCTCTTCATCCTCCTCTTCGGCTTCCTCGAGCGGAGCCGCCTCCTCCTCGACGGCGGCGTCGCCCTCCTCGGTCTCGGTATCGGTGTCGAGCTCGTCGGCGCCGACCGGTTCGAGCTCCTTTTCAACCGGAGCCGCGGGCCGCGTCCGGCGCGACTTCAAGAACGCCTCGGGGTCAAAGGGCGTGCTGCATTTCGGGCAGATCACGGGCTTGCGCAGCAGGTCGTAATAGCGCGTCCCGCAGCTCGGACAAATCCGCTTGGTGCCCCATTCGGGCTTCGCCACCTTTTAGCTCCATCTGTGTCGGGGATCGGTCAGGGCGCCATTGCCACAGGGACGCCACCCTGTCAAAAGCAAATCGTGCGGCGCGTTCTCGGCCCCCGATATGGGCGGCGCAAGCCGCCGCCGCAACCGTCAACCTCTGTTTCGCGGGGCTGCCTTCCATGGCCCACTCTTCCTCCAACCCGCCGCCCGCGCCGCTCGAGGCGACCCGGCCGCCAGCGCCGCTGTCGGGCCGGGTCCGGGTTCCCGGCGACAAGTCGATCTCGCACCGGGCGCTGATGCTGGGCGCGCTCGCCGTCGGCCGCACCGAGATCAGCGGGCTGCTCGAAGGCGAGGACGTGCTCGCCACCGCCGCGGCGTTGAACGCGCTCGGGGCCCAGGCCGCACCCGCAGGCGACGGCAAATGGGTGGTCGACGGGGTCGGCGTCGGCGGCCTTGCCGAGCCCGACGACATGCTCGATCTCGGCAATTCCGGGACCTCGGCGCGGCTGTTGCTCGGCATTCTGGCGACCCATCCGCTGACCGCGTTTGTGACCGGCGACGGGTCGCTGCGGCGACGCCCGATGGGGCGGGTCACCGAACCCTTGAGCCGGTTTGGCGCGCATTTCCTCTCCCGCGAGGGCGCCCGCCTGCCGCTCGCGGTGACCGGGGCGACGAGCCCGATCCCGATCGAATACCGGCTGCCGGTGCCCTCGGCCCAGGTCAAGTCTTCGGTGTTGCTCGCCGGGCTCAACACGCCGGGGGCGACAACCGTGGTCGAGCCGCAGGCGACGCGCGACCACACCGAGCGCATGCTGCGCCATTTTGGCGGCACGGTGGTGACCGAGCCGGCGGCGGGCGGCGGCCTGCGCATCACGGTCGCGGGGTTTCCCGAGCTCAGGGCGGCGCCGATCGTGGTGCCGGGCGACATCTCCTCCGCCGCGTTTCCGCTGGTCGCGGCGCTGATCGTGCCGGGGTCCGAGGTTACGATCGAGGGCGTCGGTCTCAACCCGTTGCGCGCCGGGCTGCTCGACTGCCTGCGCGAAATGGGCGCCGATGTCGCCTTCCTGAACGAGCGCGAAGCGGGCGGCGAGCCGGTCGCCGACCTCCGGGCGCGCGCCGGGAGCTTGAACGGCGCCGACATCCCGGCGGAGCGCGCCCCCAAGATGATCGACGAATACCCGATCCTCGCCGTTGCCGCCGCCAGCGCGCGCGGCCGCACCGTCATGCGCGGGCTCGCCGAGCTCAGGGTCAAGGAGAGCGACCGGCTGTCGGCGGTCGCCGCCGGGCTTGCCGCTTGCGGGGTGCGGGTGACGGTCGACGGCGACGATCTGATCGTCGACGGCAACGGCGGCCCGCCCGAAGGGGGGGCTGTGATCGCCACCCGCCTCGACCACCGGATCGCGATGGCGTTTCTGGTGCTCGGGCTCGCCGCCCGCCGCCCGGTACGGGTCGACGACGGCGCCCCGATCGCCACCAGCTTTCCCGATTTCGTCCCGCTGATCGGCCGGCTCGGCGGCGCGATCGCCGAAATAAGGTGAGCCGCGCCGCGTCCCTCACTGCGCAAGCCGGGCGACGGACGGACCCGCGCCAGCCCGAGGGTGAGGCGCACCGCCCGTTTGTCGTCGCGATCGACGGACCGGCGGCGTCGGGGAAAGGAACCTTGGCACGGCGGCTCGCCGAGCGCTTCGGGTTCGCCCACCTCGACACCGGGACCTTGTACCGGGCAACGGCGTTTCTCGTGCTCGACAGCGGCGGCGATCCCGCCAACCCGGCGGCGGCGGCGGCGGCGGCCCGCCGCGTCGACCGGCAAACCCTGTCGGAACCGCGGCTGCGCGGCGAAGCGGTCGCCGGCGCCGCCTCGATCGTCGCCGCAAATCCCGATGTTCGCCGGGCATTGCTCGAATTTCAGCGGCGGTTTGCAGCGCAGCCGCCAGCGCCGGCGCGGGGTGCCGTCCTCGACGGACGCGACATCGGCTCGGTCGTGTGCCCGTCAGCCGATGTCAAATTGTTCGTCACCGCCGAGCTGCAAATCCGCGCGCGACGCCGCCTCGACGAGTTGCGGGCGGGTGGGGCCGCGGCTATATACGAGAATGTCCTGCAGGAATTGACCGAACGCGACGCGCGCGACGCCGGACGCCGGGCGGCTCCGTTGGCCGCCGCTGTCGACGCCGTCATTATCGACACGACGGCGCTCGACCCCGATGCGGTGCTGGCGGGCGTGTCCGAGATTGTTGCACGCGCGCTCGGTGGTTCGCGCTGACGCCGCGCTCGGAACTCGTGTAGAGTTGTCGTAGGCTGGCGTCGCGACCCGCAGGACCGGGTCGATGCGGCCGCGCCCGAAGCGCCGGCGGCTGCAGGCTCCGCGCCGATCCCGGCGGGGCCGGTCTACCGCTGCGGGGTCGAGGAGAAGGAATGGCACTGGCAACGCAAACCATGGAGGCGCCCGCGAAGGAGAATTTCGCCGCGCTTCTCGATGAATCCCTGGGCATGGTCAACGGTCTCGAAGGCACGGTCGTCAAAGGCCGGGTGATTGCCGTCGAGAACGACGCCGTGCTGATCGATGTCGGTCTCAAATCGGAAGGCCGCGTCCCGCTCAAGGAATTCGCTGCCGGAGGCGGCGAGCCCGCCCTCCATGTCGGCGACACCGTCGAAGTCTTCCTCGAACGCATGGAGGACAAAAACGGCGAGGCCCAGCTGTCGCGCGAAAAGGCGCGGCGCGAGGAGGCCTGGACCCTGCTCGAAAAGAGCTTTCAGGCGAATGAGCGGGTAACCGGGGTGATCTTTGGCCGGGTCAAGGGCGGGTTCACGGTCGACCTCAACGGCGCGGTGGCGTTTTTGCCCGGCAGCCAGGTCGACATCCGCCCGGTGCGCGACATCACCCCGCTTTTGGGATCGCAGCAGCCGTTTCAGATTCTGAAGATGGACCGCTCCCGCGGCAACATCGTCGTGTCGCGCCGCGCAGTGCTCGAGGAGAGCCGCGCCGAGCAGCGCTCCGAGCTGGTCGCGAGCCTCAAGGAGGGCCAGGTCCTCAACGGCGTCGTCAAGAACATCACCGATTACGGCGCCTTTGTCGATCTGGGCGGGGTCGACGGCCTCTTGCACGTCACCGACATCGCCTGGCGGCGCATCAACCATCCGTCCGAGGCGCTCAACATCGGGCAGAACGTCAAGGTGCAGGTGATCCGCTTCAACCCCGAGACCCAGCGCATCTCGCTCGGCATGAAGCAGCTCGAAGCCGACCCGTGGGAAGGCGTCGACCTGAAATACCCGGCCGGCGCCAAGTTCCGCGGCCGCGTCACCAACATTACCGATTACGGCGCCTTTGTCGAATTGGAGCCGGGGGTCGAGGGGCTGGTCCATGTCTCCGAGATGAGCTGGACCAAAAAGAACGTTCATCCCGGCAAGATCGTCTCGACCAGCCAGGAGGTCGAGGTCATGGTGCTCGATGTCGACCCGCAAAAGCGGCGCATCAGCCTCGGCCTCAAGCAGACCCTGGCCAATCCGTGGGACAGCTTTGCCGACGAGCACCCGATCGGCAGCGAAGTTGAGGGCGAAATCCGCAACATCACCGAGTTCGGGCTGTTCATCGGCCTGCCCGGCGACATCGACGGCATGGTCCACCTGTCCGACATCGACTGGAACCGGCCGGGCGAGGATGCGCTCGACGCCTTTCACAAGGGCGAGCTCGTCCGCGTCAAGGTGCTCGACGTCGACGGCGAGAAGGAGCGCATCAGCCTCGGCATCAAGCAGCTCGAAACCGATCCGTTCGAAACCGGGATGACCAAGCTGCGCAAGGGCGAGGTGGTGACTGGCACGGTGGCCGGGATCACCGAGGGCGGGGTC
Source organism: uncultured Alphaproteobacteria bacterium (assembly GCA_963712825.1). Lineage (GTDB taxonomy): Bacteria > Pseudomonadota > Alphaproteobacteria > ATCC43930 > CGMCC-115725 > AP-15. The sequence goes on along the minus strand of CAVQJP010000005.1, from coordinate 76,305 downwards.
GAGGTGACGGTCGGCGACGGCCTGCTCGGCTTTATCCGCAAGTCGGAATTGTCGCGCGACCGCAGCGAGCAGCGACCGGATCGCTTCGCCGTCGGCGAAAAGGTCGATGCCAAGATCACGACCATCGACCGCGCCACGCGCAAGGTGACCCTGTCGATCAAGGCCCGCGAGGTTGACGAGGAAAAGCGGGCGATGGCCGAGTTCGGCTCGTCGGATTCGGGTGCCAGCCTCGGCGACATTCTCGGCGCGGCGATCAATCGCGCCCGCCGCCAGGATGCCGAACGGCAGGCCGAGACCGACGACGACAGCTGAGCGACGCCGGCAGCTGAGCCGGCGGCGCCCCCCTCGCAGTGACGGCGAGGGGAGTCGGGCGTAGCCGGGCGGCGGGACGATCCCGATCTTGACCCGCCGCCGGCGCTTTGGCACGCTCGGCTCATAGCCGAAAGCAGGGAGCGGCGGCGCAATGACAAAATCGGAGCTGGTGCAAAAGCTGTCCGAAGCCAACCCGCATCTATATCAGCGCGATGTCGAGGTCATCGTCACCGCCATCTTCGATGAGATCGCGGCGGCCTTGGCGCGCGGCGACCGGGTCGAGCTGCGCGGGTTTGGTGCGTTTTCGGTCAAACGGCGCGACGCCCGCGTCGGCCGCAACCCGCGCACCGGCGACAGCGTGCGCGTCGCCGAAAAACACATCCCATTCTTTAAGACCGGCAAGCAGCTGCGCGACCGTTTGAACCAGGACGCGCCGTAAGCATCGCTCAGCAAACGGGAGGCGGCGGGTGCGGGCCGCCTATTGGGCGTTTGTCATCGTCATTGCGGCGCTCGTCAGCCTCTTTGCCGCATCGAACCGCGAGACTGTGGCGCTGGGGTTGTGGCCGCTGCCGTTTCTGGCGCAGGCGCCGCTCTACCTGGTCGTGCTGGTCGCGTTGTTTTTTGGCTTTGCGATCGGCGCCGTTGCGGCCTGGATCAGGGGACGCCGCCGACGGCGCCAGCTCCGCCAATGCCGGCGGCAGAATGAAGCCCTGGCGCGCGAGCTCGCCGCCACCCAGGCGCAGCTCGCCAGCGCCACCGAAGCCCCCGGGGCAGCATTACTGCCTTAGCCCCAGGCCGACGTCTCGGCCAAAAGGCAAGCCCGACTTCGCAGCGAGGCTCGTCGGGCTTGGTGCGCCGCGCTAGGCCGCGTCGAACAGCCGCTGGCCGATAAACTCGCCTCTGGCGATCCCGCCGGGGCAGGCGAAGAGGCCGCCCCCGGTGTGGGTCGCGAACTGGTTCAGCATGTCGAACTTTGCCATCTTTTCGAATATCTTGACGAAGCCGGTGCGGGCGTCGCGCTGGTAGCAGACAAAAAACAGCCCGGCGTCGTATTCAGTGCCCTGGCGCCATGGCGGCCAGCGCTCGGCGGTGAAGTCGACCCCGTCATTATACGAATAGGGCCGGCGTAGAATTTGCGCGCCGTCATTGCTCGCCGCGGCGGCAAGGCGCACATGCGCGCTCCCCGGGATGACCGGGTTGAGATCGCCATTCTCGGGTACGGTGGTGGCGCGGGTGACATGGCGATGGAGCGTTGCCAGCACACCGGTGCTTTCCGCGCCCCAGGCCGAGCCTGCCTGGAGCAGCGCAGTCGCCAGCAGCGGCGCTGCAAGAGAGGCGACCCTCCCGACCGAACAGCCCCAGACGCCAAACCCCATCGAAGCAGCTCCTTTAGACCTGCATAAATTCGCGAGAAATCTCCAAAATGCGAATAAGTCGCAATCCTAGTAGACCGCGGCTCCAATGCCGTCAAGAGGCCACTCCGCAGGGGCGTGCAGGGCACCCTTCTCAATCCGGGAACCGGTTCCGCGATCTAAAGCGAGCCGGGCCTTGCCCGCCGCTGCGGTTGCTGCGATTTAAGGTGCTGGGTCAAGCGGTTTGGCCTGATCCGAGGCGACATCACCTCGGAGCGACGTTCGCGGATACGCATCGAACATGAGCAACGCCGAACACGTCCTCTACTCGGAAATCGGCAAGGCGGCCGCCGCGCCGGTTATCGTCACCCTGCCCGACGGCGCGCGCCGCGCGTTTCCCGCAACAGCGAGCGGCGCCGACGTCGCCGCCGCGATCGGGCCGGGCCTTGCCAAGGCAGCGATTGCCGCGCGGATCGACGGACGGCTGCGCGACCTCGCCACCACGATCGACCACGACGCCGCGGTCGCGATCATCACCCGCGACACCCCGGAGGGGCTCGAAATCCTGCGGCACGACGCCGCGCACGTCATGGCCGAGGCGGTCAAGGAGCTCTATCCCGAGACGCAGGTCACGTTCGGCCCAGCGACCGAGACCGGCTTTTATTACGATTTCGCGCGCGCCGAACCGTTTACGCCCGAAGACCTCGAACAGATCGAGGCGCGGATGCGCGATATCGTCCGGCGTGACGAAAAGATCACCCGCGAAGTGTGGGACCGCGACGCCGCTGTCGCATTTTTCGCCGGCATCGGCGAGCGCTACAAGGCCGAGTACGTCGGCGAGATCCCGGCAGCCGACGAGATCAGCGTCTATCGGCAGGGCGATTTTGTCGATCTGTGCGTCGGTCCGCATCTGCCGTCGACCGGCCATCTCGGCCAGGCGTTCAAGCTGACCAACGTGGCCGGCGCCTATTGGCGCGGCGACGCCCGGAACGCGCAGCTGCAGCGCGTCTACGGCACCGCCTGGGCCTCGCAGAAGGACCTCGACCAGCATCTGTTCCGCCTCGAGGAAGCCGAGCGCCGCGACCATCGCCGGCTCGGCCGCGAGCTCGACCTGTTCCATCTCGGCGAGGAGGCGGTCGGCAGCGTCTTTTGGCATCCCAAAGGCTGGACGCTGTTCCGCATCATCGAAAGTTATTTGCGGGCGCGGCTCGATGCTGCCGGCTATCTCGAGGTCAAGGGACCGCAGCTGCTCGACCGCAGCCTGTGGGAGAAAACCGGGCATTGGGAGAATTTCCGCGAGAACATGTTCATCGCCGAAAGCCGCGACGAGCGGGTGCTGGCGGTCAAGCCGATGAACTGCCCGGGCCACGTGCTGATCTTTCGCGACCGGCTGCGCAGCTATCGCGATCTGCCGATGCGGCTCGCCGAATTCGGCAGCTGCACGCGCAACGAACCTTCGGGTGCGTTGCACGGCATCATGCGGGTGCGCGCGTTCATCCAGGACGACGCCCACATCTTCTGCACCGAGGACCAGATCACCGCCGAGTTGGTCGCGTTCTGCCGGCTGCTGTTGTCGGTCTACAAGGATTTCGGGTTCGAGGATGTGGCGATCAAATTCGCCGACCGGCCGACCCCGCGCACCGGCAGCGACGCGATCTGGGACCACGCCGAGCGCAGTCTGATGGACGCAGTCGCGGCGGCCGGGCTCGCCTATACGCTGAGCCCCGGCGAGGGCGCCTTTTACGGGCCCAAGCTCGAATTCCATCTGCGCGACGCGCTCGGCCGCGACTGGCAATGCGGCACCCTGCAGCTCGACTTCAACATGCCCGAGCGGCTCGGCGCCTCCTATGTCGGCGAAGACGGCGCGCGCCACGTCCCGGTCATGCTGCACCGCGCGATCTTCGGCTCGATGGAGCGCTTCATCGGCATCCTGATCGAGCATTATGCCGGGCGTTTCCCGCTGTGGCTCGCCCCGGTGCAGGTCGTCGTCGCCTCGATCACCTCGGAGGCCGCCGATTACGCCGCCGAGGTCGTGCGCGCCTGTCATAGCGCAGGGCTGCGCGCGGTGCTCGACGCCGGCAACGAAAAGATCAGCTACAAGGTACGCGAGCACAGCCTCGCCAAGGTGCCGGTCATGCTGGTTGTCGGCCGCCGCGAAGCGGCGAGCCGCGCCGTCGCGCTGCGCCGGCTCGGCGGCGGCGAGCAGGAAGCCCTTGCGCTTGGCGACGCGGTTGCTAGATTGTCGCAGGAGGCAACGGTTCCGTCGGCAAGCTGACGGAGCCGAAAAAGTCGGGCGGCGTGCTCACCATCAAAAGGAGAATTTAGATACCCAGGCCACCAATGAATTTGGCCCCAACCCGCGAGGGGCCCCGGATCAACGAGGAGATCGGCGTGCCGCGTGTGCGCCTGGTCGACGACCGGGGCAACATGGTCGGGGTCGTCGGGCGCAACGAAGCGCTCGCCATGGCTGCCGATGCCGGTCTCGATCTGGTCGAAATAGCGCCCAACGCCGAGCCGCCGGTGTGCAAAATCCTCGACTTCGGAAAATTCAAATACGAAGAACAAAAGAAAAAGAACGAGGCTCGCAAAAAGCAAAAAATTATTGAAGTCAAGGAAATCAAGCTGCGGCCCAGCATCGACGACCACGATTACGACGTCAAGCTGCGCAGCATGGTCAAGTTCCTTGAAGAAGGCGACAAGGTCAAAGTGACGATGCGGTTCCGCGGGCGCGAGCTGGCGCACCAGGAGCTCGGCATGGACGTCTTGGTGCGGGTCCGCGACAACCTTGTGGAGGTCGCCAAGGTCGAGCAGATGCCGCGCATGGAAGGCCGGCAGATGACGATGGTGATGTCGCCGAAATAACCGCCCCCCAATGGCATCCCTCAACGGCGTCCCTCGGGGCATCGCCCGGCGGCATCGCCTCAATGTCGTTCCGCCGTCGGCGCTCGCTTGCTTTCGGGCCGGGGCGCCGCTATAACGCGCGGCTCAAAACGGCAGGACCGGTAGTGCCGCCCGCCGCAGCGAAGCCCTCGACCGGCCTGCCGTCAGGATTGTGGAATGCCCAAGCTTAAGACCAAGAGCGGCGCCAAAAAGCGGTTCGGCCGCACCGGCGCCGGCAAGATCAAGCGCAACTGGGGCTACAAGCGTCACCGGCTGATCAGCAAGTCGAAGCAGGGCAAGCGGTTGCGGCGCGGCACGACGACGATGGAAAAGGGCGACAGCAAGCTCGTCCTGACCTACATGCCGTATCTGCGGAGCTGAGCCATGGCGCGCGTCAAACGTGGGGTGACGGCTCACGCCCGTCACAAAAAGGTCCTCGATCTCGCTAAGGGCTATCGCGGCCGTGGCTCGACCGCCTATCGCGTCGCGATCGAGAAGGTCGAGAAAGCGCTGCGTTATGCCTATCGCGACCGCCGCAACAAAAAACGCGACTTTCGCGGGCTGTGGATTCAGCGGATCAACGCCGGCGCCCGCGAGCACGGGCTGACCTATTCGCAATTCATGCACGGCATCAAGCTCGCCGGGCTCGATCTCGACCGCAAGGTGTTGTCGGACATCGCGATCCGCGAGCCCGACGCGTTTGCGGCGATCGCCACGACCGCGCAGGCGGCGCTCGATGCGGCGCCCCCGGTTGCAAATGCCGCGTGAGCTGGCAATGGCGCGGCGGCCCCTCACCCCGGCCCTCTCCCCGCAAGCGGGGCGAGGGAGAGTGCCGGCCATGACTGCCGGGACAGGTCAGATGCGATTTACCGGCGGGCATATGCGTTGAGGTTTGGCGCCGAAGCGTTATCCGCTGCAAAGGGGCCGCATCGTACGGCCCCTTTTTCGTAGGAACTTGACCGATGTCACAATTCGCTCCCCAGAGCGCCGGCGTCCTGGCCGAAATCGCAGCCGCTCGGTCCCCCGAGGCGCTCGAAGAGATCCGCGTCAGGGTGCTCGGCCGCCGCGGCAGCCTGACCCAGGCGATGCGCGAATTGGGAGTGCTCGACCCCGAAGCGCGGCGCAGCGCCGGGGCCGAATTGAATGCCGCCAAGGACCGGATCGCCGCCGCGCTCGCCGAGGCTGGCGCACGGCTGGGCCGGGCGGCGCTTGAAGAGCGGCTCGCCGCCGAACGCGCCGACGTGACCTTGCCGGTGCGTTTCGCCAGCGACGGGCGCATCCACCCGATCAGCCAGACCATCGACGAGATCGTCGCGATCTTTGGCGAGATGGGGTTTGTCGTCGCCGAGGGACCGCATATCGAGGAGGATTTCTACAACTTTACCGCACTCAACATTCCACCCGAGCACCCGGCGCGCCAGGAGCACGACACGTTCTACCTGCCGGAACGCGCCGACGGCACCCGCCTCGTACTGCGCACCCACACCTCGCCGGTGCAGATCCGCACAATGCTGGCGCAACAGCCGCCGCTCCGGATCATCGTGCCGGGCCGCACCTTTCGCGCCGACCACGACGCGACCCACTCGCCGATGTTCCACCAGGTCGAGGGGCTGGTGGTCGACCGCGCTATCCATATGGGCCATCTGAAGGGCTGCCTGATCGAATTCTGCCGCGCCTTTTTCGGGGTCGAGGATCTGCCGGTGCGCTTCCGGCCGAGCTATTTCCCGTTCACTGAGCCGTCGGCCGAGGTCGACATCGGCTGCTCGCGCCTCGGAGGCGAGCTGAAAATCGGCGCCGGCGGCGACTGGCTCGAAATCCTCGGCAGCGGCATGGTCCACCCGAAGGTGTTGCAGAATTGCGGCATCGACCCCGAGCAGTACCAGGGTTTTGCGTTCGGCATGGGGATCGAGCGAGTGGCAATGCTGAAATACGGCATCCCCGACCTGCGGACGTTTTACGATTCCGACCTGCGCTGGCTGCGCCATTACGGCTTTCTGCCGCTCGACATCCCGTCGCTGGTGCGCGGCCCGCTGACCGGCGTGAGCGCCGCATGAAGACGACGCTCGACTGGCTCAAGAGCCATCTCGACACCGACGCGGCGCTCCCCACGCTCGTCGAGCGGCTGGTCATGCTCGGCCACGACGTCGACGCGGTCGAAAACCGCGCCGTGGCGCTGGAACCCTTTACCGTCGCCGCGGTGGTCTCGGCGGAGCCTCACCCGAACGCCGACCGGCTCAAGCTGTGCATTGTCGACACCGGCAAAGGCCAGGTGCAGGTCGTGTGCGGCGCACCCAACGCGCAGACCGGGATGAAGGGCGTCTTTGCCCCAGCCGGCACGGTAATCCCGCGCACCGGCGCCGTGTTAAAAGAGAGCGTGATCCGCGGTGTCGCATCGCGCGGCATGCTGTGCTCGGCATATGAGCTGGGGCTCGGCGACGACCATGACGGCATCATCGAGCTGGCACCGGACGCGCCGATCGGGGCCAAATACGCCGACCTTCTCGGCCTCGGCGACGCGGTCATCGACATCAAGGTCACCCCGAACCGCGCCGACTGTCTCGGCGTGCGCGGCATTGCCCGCGATCTCGCCGCCGCCGGTCTCGGCCGTCTGAGGCCGCTGGACACCAGCCCGGTTCCCAGCCGGTTCCGTTCGCCGATCGGCATCTCGATCGAGGACCGTACCGCCTGCCCGCTGTTTCTGGGCCGCCACATCCGCGGGCTGCGCAACGGGCCCAGCCCCGACTGGCTGCGCCGCCGGCTCGAAGCGATCGGGCTGCGGCCGATCTCCGCCCTCGTCGACATCACGAACTTCCTGACATTCGATTTGAACCGGCCGCTGCATGTCTTCGACGCCGGGCGGCTCGACGGCGATCTGACCGTGCGGCTGGCGCGCGAGGGCGAAACCCTGCACGCGCTCAACGGCCAGGAATACGCGCTCGACCCCGAAATTACCGTTATTGCCGACCATGCCGGGGTGCAGAGCCTCGGCGGCGTGATCGGCGGCGAGGCGACCGGCTGCACCGAATCCACGACCGAGGTGCTTGTCGAGGCGGCCTTGTTCGACCCGATCCGCACCGCCGCGACCGGCCGCCGGCTCAACATCGCCAGCGATGCGCGTTATCGCTTCGAACGCGGTCTCGACCCGGCTTTTGTCGGCGCCGGGCTCGAAATCGCGACCCGGCTGATGCTCGATTTGTGCGGCGGCGACGCCTCCGAGGTCGTGATCGCCGGTGCCGTGCCGGATTGGCGGCGGCATTACGTGCTGCGCGCCGGGCGTCCGGCGAGCCTCGGCGGGCTCGATGTGCCGCCGGCGGAAAGTGCCGCGATCCTGTCTGCCCTCGGCTGCACGGTTGAGAAGCTGCCGTCGGGCGATTTGTCGGTCGAGCCGCCTTCGTGGCGCGGCGACATCGAGGGCGAGGCCGATCTCGTCGAAGAAGTGCTGCGGGTCAAGGGCTACGACCATATCCCGGCGGTGCCGCTGCCGCGCGGAGCGCCATTGCCGCGCCCGGCCCTGGTCCCGGTCCGCCGCCGCTCCGAGCTGGTGCGCCGCGTGCTGGCCGCCCGCGGCCTGACCGAGGCCGTCGGCTTTTCGTTCGTCTCGGCGCGCGAAGCCGAGCTCTTTGGCGGCGCCAAGCCCGAGCTGCGCCTTGTCAACCCGATCAGCGCCGATCTCGACGCGATGCGGCCCTCCCTGCTGCCGGGCCTTCTCACCGCGATCGGGCGCAACGCCGATCGCGGCTGGCCCGATGCGGCATTGTTCGAGTTGGGGCCGCTCTATCGCGACGACACCCCGCCGGGCCAGCTATTGGCGGCGGCCGGATTGCGCGCCGGCCGGACCGGTCCCAAGCACTGGCACGAGCCGTCCCAACCCGTCGACCTCTATCAGGTCAAGGCCGATGCGCTGGCGGCGCTCGCGGCGATGGGCGCGCCGGCCGAGAATGTGCAGATCGCCGGCGAACCACCCGGCTGGTTCCACCCCGGCCGCGCCGGCGTCCTGCGGCTTGGGCCGACGGTGCTGGGGATGTTCGGCGAACTGCACCCGGCCGTTGTCGAAGCGCTCGACGCGCGGCCGCCGGTCGCCGGCTTTGAGGTCTTTCTCGACGCGGTGCCCGAGCCGCGCGCCGGCCGTGCCAAGCCGCCATTGCAATTGTCGGTGTTCCAGCCGATCGAGCGCGATTTTGCTTTTGTCATCGACGAGGCTGTGCCCGCCGAGACGCTGTTGCGGGCCGCCCGCGGGGTCGACCGCAAGCTCGTGACCGAAATCCGGCTCTTCGACGTGTACCAGGGCGCCGGTCTGCCTGCGGGCAAAAAGTCGCTCGCGATCACAGTCCGGCTGCAGCCCGTCGAGCACACTCTGACCGACACCGAAATCGAGGGCTTTTCAAAGCGCCTCGTTGCCCAGGTCGAAAAGTCCGCCGGCGGCCGTCTGCGCGAATAGCCGCCTGCCCGAAAGCCGCGCTTCCTTTGGACCTGTGTTGGCAGCGGTTGTCTGCAGGATGCGAACCGCGCTGTGGTAATTCTGGTGCCGGACGGCCGTGGGCTGAACACTTATCAGCCAAGCCCGGCCGCGGGAACTTGGGAGCGTAGCCATTACCGACCCCGCCCAGCACGGCAGCGCTGGTCGGCAGGCGCGGCGGGAAGGCCGACGGGCGATCCGCGTCCAGCGGGGAACCGATGCAAATCGCCAGCGGTTTACGCGCATAGTGAAACTGCAGGACGGACCCGAATGACCAGACATTTATTGGCCGGTGCGGCGGCGGTTCTTTTGCTGTCGGGTGTTGCTTCGGCGCAGACCTATCCGCCGGCGCCCCCACCCCCGCCCGGCGCCCCGGTGGTTGCGCCGCCGGTTGCCGTCGCGCCGCCGACGGCGGTCCCGCCATCCGGCACGACGACCACGACGACGGTAGCGCCAGGCGCGGACGGGAGCTACCACGCCTCGACGACGACCCAAGGCGTCGATGTCAACGGCAATCAAGTGACCGAGAAGAACACGTACAAGGAAGGTGTCGAGGGCAGCACCGCAACTCATACGCAGACGACGACGGACCCGTCTGGGGCGGGGACGACGACCAAGTCCACCACGACCACCTCGCCGCAATAACGCCGCGCATCGGCACCGTCCGGATTTCTACACCGGTCCTTCGATCAGGTCGCGCAACGCCCGGACGACTGCGTCGGGGGTTTCGCGCGACAGGAAATGACCGGCGAGCGGGACGACGCGGCGGTCGTAGCGGCCGGAGAACTGGTGCGGGCGGTGCTCCGATTGCGCCGGCGGCGAGACGCCGTCGGCCGCACCGTGCAGGACAATCGTCGGCACCGTGATCGGCGGCTGCGCCGCGAGAGCCTGTTCGATCGGCTCCAAGGTCGGGTCGCCAGCGGCGTTGCCGTGGCGATGACGGTAGGACTGGACCGTCACCGCGACAAAATCTCGATTGTCAAAGCTCGCCGCGGTGGCCTCGAAGGTCGCCTCGTCGAAACGCCAGTTCGGCGACCACAAATGCCACAGCAGGCGGGCGATGTCGCGGCGGTTCTGCTCCAGCCCGGCACGGCCGCGCTCGGTCTGAAGATACCACTGGTACCACAGGCGGTGCTCCTGCGCCGCCGGACCCGGATTGCCCGATCGGGCGATGTTCTGGATGTTGTAGCCGCCGATCGAAACGAGGCCGCGCACCCGCTCCGGCCATAACGCCGCGACGACGCAGGCGGCGCGCCCACCCCAGTCATAGCCGGCGAGAAACGCGTCCTCGATGCCGAGCGCATCCATAAAATCGCGAAGATCGGCGCCGAGCGCGGCCTGCTGGCCGGAACGCGGCGTGTCGCGATGCATAAACCGGGTCGGGCCGTAACCGCGCAGCCACGGCGCCAGCACACGGCAGCCCTCGGCCGCCAATCCCGGCGCCACGCCATCCCAGTCGTGCGGGTCCGACGGCCAGCCGTGCAGCAGGATCACCGGCGGCCCGTCATCGGGCCCGCTCTCCTCAAAGCCGATCTCCAGGACAGCGGTGCGGACAGTGCGAAACATCGGCCCAGTCCTCCTAACTTCTGCGAGAGCGGCTTTCCATAATATTGAATCGTCATTCCCGCGAAAACGGGAACCCAGGGACCAGCGACGTGCTGCTGCTTCCTGCTCAGGCCCCAAGGGCAGGCCCTGGTGCCCGCTTGCGCGGGGGTGACGAAACAGGTGAATGCGACCGGATTCGATTATGCTCCAGAGCGGTTTTCCGTCAGGTCGCATCATAGAACGAGCAGCCCCTCACCCTTTCCTCTCCCAGTCGGGAGAGTGGCTGAGAAGGGTCGGCGAGGCGCGGCTAAGCCCTGGCTGAAATTGCGCAGGGGTCGACTAGGTCGGAGCTGCTAAACCGCTCCGAGCCAATCGAGGCTGGCCTCGTCTTCGAGATGCTGCAGCCGTTCGAACAGCGCTGCGGATTTGCGCTCGCCGAGCGCCGCGCGGGTCAGCCGGGCGAATTTGTCGCCGAGATCGGCGGCGACGAGGGTGCCGTCCGTCTCGGCCGCGGACAGCCGCCCGCCGCCTTTGAGGTCGACCGCAACTGCGGTGGCCGGCGTGCCGTGCGCGGCGCCCTCGGCCGCCGCCCGCACCGTCACCCGGCGGCACAGCGCCCGGATTTCCGGATCGTCGAGGGCACCTTCCGAAAAGGATTCGGGGTTGCGCGGGTCGCGGTAAAGCGCCAGCGCCGCGCAGAACGGCACGCTGTACTGCGCCATCATCAGATCGGCGGGCTCGGGGATGTCGTGCAGGCTGGCCATGCGTTCGCTGCCGGTGATTGCGACCGCTTCGACCTCGGCCCCGGTAAAGCCGTGCTCGGCCTGCAGTCGCGACAATGCCTTGACCGCGGCGTGGGCGTTGATGTGGCAGGGGTAGCGCTTCAGCGCGATGCTGGTCGTCTCCCAATGCTCGCCGAGCCTCTCGGTCAGCTTCGCCACATCCCACTCGCGGCAGAACACCGCGAGAAACCCGAACGGGCCTTCGAGCACCGTATCGGGGGCGGTGAAGCCACTGTCGGCGAGGCTCGCCGCCAACACCCCGCCTTCGGAGGCGCGGCCCAGATGCAGCCGCTTGACCATGCCGCCCCTCCCGGCGCGGGCGAATTCCAAGAGACCCGAGGCGAGCGAGCCGGCGATGCCGAGCGCCATCGTCATCCTCTCGGCGTCGAGCCCGAGCAGATGCCCGCCGGCAACCGCACCGCCAAACGGTCCGGTGTTGCCGGGCGCGTGAAAGCCGCGTTGTTCGTTGGTGTGGCCGGTGGCGCGGCCGATCCTGACCATGACCTCGCAACCGGCCACAAAGGCGGCGATCAGCGCCCGGCCGCCGAGCCCCTGCTGCTGCGCCAACGCCAATGCCGGCGGCAGCAGGGTGGCGCCCGGATGCACGCCGGCGCCGGGCCGGGTCAGGCTGTCGAGCTCGAAGGCGTGCGCGAGCGCGCCGTTGGCGAGGGCGGCCGCGGGCGCCGTAACCGCCGGGCCGCCGGTGCCGAGGATCCGGCTGTTGCCGCCGGGGCCGGTGCGCTCGGCATAGGCGGTGACGATGCGGCTCCACGGCAACGCGGCGCCGCAAACGATCGCCGCCACCGTGTCGGCGATGCACTCCTTTGCCCGCACGACGATTTCCGCCGGCAGATCCTCGTAGCGGAGCGCTGCGGCATACCGCGCCAGCCGAACCGTTTCCTGCGCCATCAACCGCCTCCCAAAAATGCCTGGTTTATCGGGTCGGGATCTGGTGTCTGCAACTCCTTTTGGGATCAGGGCGGCGATGTCCGCGATCGGGTCTTGTGTCGGGATTGGCGCGATCGCCGGTTGTCCCCGCAAAAAAACGCTGTCGTCCCGAGATTTCGACCCGCCGGCCGACCGACCCGCCCTGGATGAAACCACCGAAGGGCTCGCCAGGTGAGGGCAGCACGCACAGGGCTGGTGCCGCCTAGGCTCGATGCATCCCGGGTCCGGCGTGTCTTCGCGGTCGGGTACATCGGGGTCGGGGAGATCGAGCGGATGAAGATCGCTGCGCTTACCACGGCCTACAATGAGCCGGTGTTTCTGCCGATCTGGCGCCAATACTACGGGCAGGCGTTGGGGGAAGAGCATCTGTTCGTGGTGGACCACGGTTCTGACGATGGCAGCACTGATAATGTCGGCGCCGCCAACAGGGTCCGTATTCCGCGGGGAGAGTTCGACGAGGATCAGCGCTGTACGTTTGTCAGCCGGCTTCAAGCCAGCCTGCTATGCTATTATGATGCCGTGATATTTTCCGATACGGATGAAATATTAGTTCCAGATCCCGAAAAGTATTCTGGTCTCGTCGACTTCGTGACGCGACGCTGCGAGCAGTTTGTGACCGCCATAGGCCTCGAGGTCCAGCATCTCACCGACACCGAGGCTGACATCGATCTAGGCCGTCCGATCCTGGCTCAGCGCCGATATGTCCAATTCGCGCCGGAGTACTGCAAGCCGCTGGTTTCCAGGATTCCGCTCGTGTGGAAGCCTGGGTTTCACGATTGCGACCTTCCGCCGTCTATTGCGCCGGACTTGTTTCTTTTTCATCTCCGGCGGATGGACCGCAAGCTCGCCGTTCAGCGCCTGAGAAGAATGCGGGACACGAAATGGTCGAAAAACGCACTGGACAAGCAGCACTGGTTCCACTTTCGGTGGAGCGAAGATGAATTCACCACCACGCTGTTTCGGTTCTCCGCAGAAAACGTCAAACCGCATTTGGTAGAATGGGCCGAGTTCGAACGCCGCCTGTGTCGCCCCGCCGGAAACAGCGACGAGTGGCATCGAGAGCTCGACGGCGTCGTTGTTGCCATTCCCGACCGGTTCCGCCGCGTCATCGCTGGGCCTGAGGCTGCCACCGTCGCGCTTCGCAGAACGACGTGGCGCCAGCAACTGATGGCCAAGCTCGCCGCGAGAGAACGCCGGTGACCCTTCCTCGCGCTCGTTCCGGGGCCGCGCGCCGGCCGGCGGCAGAAAAAACACCTGGGCAAGATTGAACCAGGCGGCTGACCTTCATTGCTGAACCTGAGCCAAGCTCGGATGACGGCACCACGGGCGCTCCGCAGTAGGGCACTTTTTGGTAGACAAACGTCGCGCCGTCTAAGGGCGGCATAAATTTGCGGAACCGGTCTTTACCGGCCACGTGCGCATCGAGCCCGGTGGGAGGAGAAGCCCGGCTCACCTGAGGAAAAAGACGGAAACGATGTGCGCCAGCAGGGCGGCGAGGAGGGCAAAGGACAACGGCACGTGAAGATAGAGCCAGATGTCCATCGCCGCCTTGTAGCTGATGTCGCGCCGGGCGCGCGCGAGAAGCAGCATCTTTTCGTCGAGCAGCAGGCGAACCTGCCGCGTCGCCGCGGCAGCCTCGATGCCGGCAAGGGCGGCCGCAGTGGCGCAGTTCGGCGCACGACCGGAAAGCTGCCGCCACACCGCGCCGCCGATCTCGGTCGTCTCGGTCGCGCGCTCGACCAAGGCCGCGCTGCGGTCGTCGAGGGCGATGGCGGCGGCGCGCAGCTCGTCGTTCAACGCCGCGATCCGGGCGAGCATCTGTGGCATCGTGGCGTTGCCGCGGTTCCTCGTCATCAGCGCCGGATAGCGCGAATAGCAGACGACGCCAAAGACGCCGCTCGCGATCACGACGCACATCAAACCATAAGCGAGGGTGTGGATGTTCCAGCCGAAGCTGAAACCGGTGTGCAGGGTTGCCACCAGCAGCAGGACAAGGCCCAGATAGACATGCGCCGACAGCCGCTCGACCAGCTTTCCCTGGTTGGTCTTGTACGACCGTTTCCAATAGCCGAACGACATCAGCCACAAGATCAACAGCGCCGCGGCCGTGCCGAGCGTGTAGCCGGCCCAGCTGCCGCCGTAGCGCGGACCGTAGGGCCGGGCGACCAGGTAGAGAAGCAGCGCGGCGAAAGCCGTGGCGCCGGCTGTCTTCAGATAAAAAAAGCGCCGGCACACCAGAAACGATTCGTGGCGGCTGGGTCTCGCTCGCGCGGCCGCGTCCGCGGGAGATGCTGCAGTCATGCGCGGCCCGATCATGCAAGGCCCCTCATGCGCGGCCTTGCCGCACGACCTCAATAAACTCCTCGGGGTCGACCCGGATCGCCGCGCCGGTGGGGCACGCCCTGACGCAGGCCGGCCCGCCCGCGATCCCCTTGCACATGTCGCATTTGACCGCGTGCTTGCCGCCGCTGCGCCGCGCCATGCCTGCGGGCGACTTGTCCTCGCCCGGGCCATTGCCCCACCCGAACAGCAGCCAGGACAAAAGCCCCGGCTTTTCGGCCGGCATCTCGGCCATCTGGATCACGCCATAGGGGCAGTTGCGCTCGCAATTGCCGCAGCCGATGCAGTTGTCGGCAATAAACACCTCGCCGCTCGGCGCGCGGTGAATCGCGTCGGGCGGACAGTCCTTCATGCAGTGCGGGTCTTCGCAATGCCGGCACGAGGTCGGCACGTGGATCGCGGCATAGGTCATGCCGGCCTCGCGGGCAAGGCGGCTGACGCCGCGATGGGTCTCGGCGCAGGCCTTCTCGCAATTGTCGCAGCGCACGCACAAGGTCTCGTCGATCAACAGCACGTCGGTCGCCTCGCCCAGCCCCTGGCGGGCGAAGAACTCGATCAGGTCTCCGGCCTCGGCCGCGATCTCCTGCTGCCGGCGGCGCTCGCGCAGCCGGGTTTCGAATTCGGCGTCGACGCGCTCGCGCATCGCCGGCGAGCGGTCGAGCAGGGTCTGGAACATGCCGCGGTCGATTTTGATCGCTTCGGTGGCGATCGTGGCCTTGACCGTCGCCGAGCGCGGCGCGTTTTGAAGCATCGCCATCTCGCCGACCAGGTTGCCGGCGGCGACATAAGCGAAAACGGTGTCCTTGCCGGCGATGCGGCGCGACACCATGACCGAGCCTTTGCGGATCAGGTAGACGGCGTTGTCGTCGGTCGCCCCCTCACGGACCAGGGTTTCCCGGTCTTCCTTGTCGCCGGGCGCGTTGGGCCGGAACTCGACGATCTCGGGCGGGTGCTCGGCGCCGCGCACGATCTCGGTCAACAGCGCGTCGTTGGCGTCGGTCGCGAGATAGGTTCGGATGAAGCGGATCACCGCCGCCTCGTCGATGACGCTTTTGATGTCGCGCTCGGTTCGAACGAGGCGGATCATCGCGTTGCGGTCAGCCTCGAGCAGAAGGCACGCCGTCTTGGCGAGAACGGTCGCGGTGCGCCGCCGCCCGGCGATCAGCCCGATCTCGCCAAAAAACTGGCCGCGGCCGAGCGCCAGCAGCTGGTCCGGGCGATCCGGGTGGATCTGAATGCCGACCTCGCCGTCGAGAACCGAGTAGAGCGAATTGGTAAAATCGTTGCGGCGGAAGACGGCGTCGCCCGGGTTCAGCCGATGGATGTCGCAGTGGAGCAGGAGCTCGCGGGTCTGCAACGGGGTCAGCGGCGCGTAGAGCGGCAACCTCTCCCGCACCGCCTTCACCAATTCCGACACCGTCATCGCCACGCCCTGGCTGTCGAGCTTGGCCTGGATCAGCGGCTCGTCGGCGGGGGCGATGGCGTGTCCCTCGATGTATTCGACGACCTCGTAGCCCTGGTTCAGGCATTGCTTGATCAGCGGGTAGCCGGCCAATGCCCCGATGATGTAGAGGCCCGGCACCTGCGACTCGTAAGTTTCCGAGACTTGCGGAAAGGCGGTGGGGCTGTCGCTCGGGAACACGATGCCGCAGGATTCGACAAACCGGCGTGGCGGCAATGCGCCGATCCGGGCGATGATGCGGTCGCAGTTGACGCGGGTCGCGCCCTGCGGCGTGTCGAGCAGCAGATACCCCGGCTCGACCTGCTTGGGCTCGGCGCTGAAGAATGCGGTGATGTCGCCGCGGTTGATCGCCGCCTGGATCAGCGCGGCGTTGGCCGGCTTGGCATAGGGAAAGTCGGCGCCGCGGTTGACGACGCTGACGTTGTTGTTGGCGGCGAGGCCGAGGGCGTTCTCGATCCCGGCGTCGCCGGTGCCGATGACCACGATCTCCTCGCCCCGGTACTCGTCGGGATCGTCGAGCTGATATTGGACGAGGGGAAGATCGGCGCCGGGGATCGGCAGCCGGCGCAAATTCCCCTGAAGCCCGATCGCGAGCACGACATGCTCCGCGCCGATGGTCTCGCCGCCGGCGAGGCCGATCGCGAAGTCGCCGCGCCCGCCCTTGATCGAGGTCACCTCGGCGTCGAGCCGCAGGTTGACGGCGGCGTCCTGGAGCCCGGCATCCCAGGTGCCGATCACCTCCTCGCGCGCCGACTCCCGAAACCCGAGATCGCTGCGCAACGGCAGGACTTCCGGGGCGGCCATTACGTGCTTGCGCTTTTGATACTTGAAGACCGTGTCGCTCGGATGCGGCGCACGCTCCAGCAGGACATGCGTTATCCCCAGCCGGGCGGCATGCGCAGCGGCGCTCATCCCTGCGGGTCCCGATCCGACAATCGCGATCTTAAAATCTACGGCCATGCGCCGCTCTATCCCAGGGGTGCCGGCAACTTTCGCCCGGGGGTTCCGAACGTCATCCGATATAAAATTCTAGCAAACAGCGAGCGCGGCAGACAGCGCTGTTTGCCGGTGCCGGGTGCAGGGTCGAACGCCCGCATCGTCTGCCTTTCCCGGCGAGGCTCGCGAGGGCCCGGACCCAGCTCCGCCGACAGAGCCGGTCGTTGTCGATACGATGAGCGGATGAGCTCGGTCAGCCGCTGGCGGGCGGGTGCAGCGCCTTCTCCAGCAGGCGATGGATCGCCAGCCGCTCGCCGGCGGAAACCGGCAGGCCGGTGCGGCTCGCGACGAGCCTCCCGCTGGGCGAGACGGCGATCGGTTCGTGAAGCAAGGGATCGCGGTCGTCGAGCAGCAGCGGCGCAAACCCGGCGCCATCGAGCGTCCAGCTGCGCACCGGCCCGGTGTCGATGTGGATAAACCCCGAATGCGGGTACCAGCCGACCCCGCCGCGCCGCATCGCGCGCGCCGCCCGCATCGCGTCCTCCAGCCGCGTCGGCACGCAAAAGTCGAGCGCGCGGCCGTAGATGTGCTGGCTGTGCTCGGCAACGCCGAACATCGTGCGCGCCAACATCGCATTGGTCGCCGGCGTGCGATAGCCCGACAGGAGGATGGCGCGCGTCGCCCCGACCGCGTCGAGCACATTGCCGAGAAAATCGACGACGCCGACATCGATCGGGATGCTCTCGCCGCAATGAAAGTCGCGCAGAAAGACCGAAAGCTCCTGCATCGCCGCGCCGATCGGCCCAGCGTCGTCGCGATAGGGTCCGGAAAATGTCTCGCCGGTATGCGCGTTGACGAGCGCGAGGCGCCGCATCCGCGGCGGCTCGGGCGTCGCCTGCGCCGGCGAACGCAGCGCCATCGCCCCTGCGATCCCGGCGGCCAATGACACAAATGCCCGTCGGTCCATGCCTCGCCCGCTCGTCCAACCGGCGCACCCGCGCGGCGCAAGGTGATTTCTCCGGCGCGTGGGTAGAATAGCTTTGGCGGTAATTTCCGCAACGAGAAGATCGGGTTGCCCCCTTCCTTATCGTCTTCAATGGCGGATTTCGACGGCCTGCAGGTGCTTGCCGCGGCGGGCGCGGTTAAAGCGAACCTGCTCCGCCTGCGCCACTGTCGGGCTAAGATAGAGCAGCCACAGCGCCGGGAGGTCGTCGAGCGGGTCGAGCTTTTCAACCTTGGTCCCGTTGAGGTTGAGGAGTTGCAGCGCAGCGAG
Organism: uncultured Alphaproteobacteria bacterium; assembly: GCA_963712825.1. Taxonomy (GTDB): domain Bacteria; phylum Pseudomonadota; class Alphaproteobacteria; order ATCC43930; family CGMCC-115725; genus AP-15. Next base: position 58,019 of record CAVQJP010000005.1, on the reverse strand, counting down.
CCCAGCCAGAGGATCGAGCCCGGCGACCGGGGTTCCCGCCAGGATCAGCGACTGAAGCGCTTGCAGATGACGCAGCGGGCCGAGATTCTCGACGCCCGTGTTGCTCAGGTTGAGCGTCTGGAGCCCCGTCAAGCCGGCGAGCGGCGCGAGTTCGGCGACTTTCGTCTCGCTCAGGTCGAGCTGCTGGAGCTCCGACAATCCCGCCAGCGGCGCCAGCCCCCGGATCTGCGTCTGGCTCAGGTTGAGGACCCGAAGCGAGGCGAGGCTGGCGAGCGGTGCGAAATCCGCGACCCTCGTCCCGCTCAAATCGAGCTGCTGGAGCACCCTCAAACCCTGGAGCGGCGTCAAATCCTCGACCTTGGTGCCGCTCACCAGCAGCACCCGCAGCCGCGTCAGCCGCGTGAGCGGTGCGAGGTTGTGCACCGCGGTGCCGCCGAGGTCGAGCGCCTCGACCCGCGCAAGCCCGCCGATTGGTGCGATGTCGGCGACCGGCGTGTCGACAAGGGCGAGACCTTCGAGCGCGCCCAGTCCCGCGATCGGCCCGAGGTTGTCGACCTTGGTGTCGCTGAGATCGAGGCGGCGAAGCGCGGTCAACGCCTGCAACGGCCGCAAATCCTTGACCGCGGTGCTGGCGAGGTTGAGCAGCTGCAACCCGGCCAGCCCCTTGAGGGGCTCAAGATTGTCGATCTTGGCGCCGTTGAGGTCGATGACCTTAAGCTCGCCGAGCTGAGGCAGCAGCCCGCCCGCGCGCGCAAAGCTCGCCTCGGTCAGGCGGTTCGGATCGGCGACGACCGAAAGCCCGTGCGCTATCGGGATGACCGACAGACCAAGCCTCGCCAGTTGCGACTGGGTGCGGTAGCCGCTGATGCTGTTCCAGGCGATGACGCTGGCGACGATCGCCAGCATTGCCGCGAGCAGTGCTGGTGCGGCATAGAACGCGCTGCGGCGCCACCAATCGTACCGGCGCCGTCCCAGATAGCGCGCCACCGCGCGCGCGACAAAATCGTGCGACAGCTCCCAAATTTCCGGTACGGCCGGCGCCGGATCGGAGGCGCGCGTCAACGGGCGGGCGAGCGCCGCCGCACCGAGGCCGTTGAGGACGGCCCGCACGTCGCCGCGGCCGAGCTTGGTCGCATTCGCCAGCTCCTCCTCGGAGCGCGGCCGCTTGGTCGCCTCCTCGGTCAGGAGCTGCTCGAGGACCAGGGGCGCAAAGTCGCGGATCGCGGGCTGGCGGATTGTCTGCTCGACATAGCGGCGGACCAGCTGCCCGGCGTCGAGCGACGGTATCGCCGCCGTCCCGTTCGCCAGCACATACCCGATCACGTTCAATGTGATCGGCCGCACCAGGCCCGGAGTTTCATCGAGCTCCGCGGCACTCGTCAGCAGCTTGCCGATCGCCGCTGCCTGCAGTCTCAGCCCCGAGCGGGCGAGGAAATTGTTCGCCGCGGAAAACGTAAAGCGGTTGACCTGGTACAGGTTCTCGCCCTGGCGCAGCGACGGCAATCCGATATCCTGCAAAAACGACTGGTAGTCGCTGCGCAGCACCAGCAGCAGGCTGAGCTTGCTGACCGGCCTCGCCCGCAAATCCGCGACGAGCGCCGCCAGCTCCTGTTTTTTTTCAGTCGCGCCGAGAATGACGAACTCCTCGAATTGGTCGAGCACGAGGAGCAGCCGCTCGCCGGCGCGCCGGGCCGCGGCTTCGAGCATGTTGCGCAGAGGTGCCGGTTCTGCCTGGCGCGGCCGGCGGCCCCCTTGCGGCGTCACCGCGGCGCGCAACGCCCCATCGGGGTCTTGTCCGGGACGGAGCTCGACCACGGTCCAGCCGCGCTGGCGCAATGCCGGCAAAACCGCGGCATTGAGCAGCGAGCTCTTGCCCGACCCCGAATCCCCGGTCAGATAAAGCGGCACGCTCCGCGCCGCCTCGATCCAGCTCAGCACCGCCTCATGCGCCCGGTCGGCCCGGTCAAACCCGGCCTGGTCCTCGGCCGTGCTCGAATAGGGACCGATCCGGAAATAGCCCGACTGCTCGGCTCCGGTCCGCACCGCAAGCCGCTGCCGGGCGCGGCGGTTGCGCTCGGCATGCCATTCAAGCAGCAGCTGGGCGCAGGCAGCGAGCAGCGGCAACCCAATCAGCGCGAAACGCAGCAACGGCTTGCCCGACAGGTCGAGCTCCAGCCATCGTTTCAATAGCCGGTCGACGGCAGCGGTAGAGCCGAACGCCACGAGCCCCATCGACAGTGCCGCGGCGACGCGCGAGACCAGCTTGCCGGGGAGGAAGCGCCGGGCGGCGATGCCCGGTTCGCGGCCGGGTCTCGGCAGCGGTGCCGGTGCGGCGCGCGCCGGCTCGCCGCGGCCCTTCGCCCGGCTGCGTCGCGCATCCTCGACGATCTGGGCGATTGCCGCGCAAAAGGCCTCGACCTCCGGGTGGTCGCGCCCGTCACCCAGCGGCTTCAGGTACATCGTCTGGATTTGGCGGAACCCTAGCGGGGGTTGCGCGCCGTCGATCGAAATCGGGAACAGCACGCCGCGGTTTTTGGCTTCGGTCGCCTCGTCCCGCACCCATTGCGAGGCCGCCGCATTCTTGCTCCAGGCGGTGACGATGCAGTAGGCGCTGTTCAGTTCCCTGTCGATTTCGGCGCTGAAATCCTGTCCGGGCGACAGCTCGCGATCCCACCACACCGACAGCCCGCTGCTTTCGAGCGCATCGGCCAACCTGGCGACAACCTCTCGATCCGCCGAGGCGTAGCTGATAAAGACGTCCGCCATTGCGCGCCGAGGTCCCTCAAAATTCTACAATCTGCTCGCCGGCGGCAACAGTGCGAAACCGCGCCGGCGCATTCCGACGGCTGGGGTGCTTTCGTCGGCGGGCGGCGGCGCCACCGGCCTCAGCGTCTGCCGGCGAAGATGCCGGACGCGAGATAAGGCGATCCCGCGATCGACTGAACCGCAAAGGCGCCGCCGGTTTCGGGAGCGCCCGGGCCGAAGAACGTGCCCTGCACGGCTCCTCTGAGAGCGGCGCCGGACAACGATCCCGAATAGCTGGCAGGCCGGCCGGCAAAAGCAGCGGCGGTGACCCCGCCCGAAAAATTCTTCCCGTCGAAATTGCTGATCGCAACCGTCCCGGCTTGCCTGCCAAAATCGTAGGTGTTGGTAAACCCGCCGGCGGCGAGATAGCTCGCCCCGTTGTTGTAGACCGAGCCGAGGGCATTGCCGGTGAACGTTCCGACCCCGCTCGTCGGCAGCACGACAGTGGGGATGCCCGCGACCCAGGTGTTGATATGCGAGGTCACCGTCCCGGCGATTGCGTTGCCGGTCCCGGTCGGGATGTCGACCTGCCCGGTCCAATAGCCCCATTGCAGGAACTGGCATTGCTGGCACAGCCCGTTCGCCAGCAATGCGCTCGACGGCACCGTCGCCGAGGTCACCAGTGCCAGCGCCGCGGCGGCCGACGGGTCGCCGTTGAGCTGGACCTTGAGACCGTCGATCTGCGACGGTGTCGTCTGGCTCTCGATCGCGCCGAAATTGTTGTCGTCCACAAAGGCGCTGCGATTTTGTCCCCCGAAATTCAGCACGAAATTGATCGGCTTCTTTCCCTCTACGAATGGGCTGGTGGTGCCGGCAAAAGTTGCAGCGACCTGATTGCTCCCAGCATCGGCGGTGACAAACGCACTGCCGAATGTCGGCACCAGGGTCCTGGCGTCGCCTGGCGTCTGCACGTAGGCGAGACCGCCAAAATCGCCCGACAGCGTCTGCGACGTCCGGCTGGCGCCGATATTCGACGGCAGTGTCGTCGCCGTCACCGGTTGATTAAAGGCGTAATTCGTTACCGAGCCGTTGACGGCGGCTTGATTGACGGCGACTTGATTTGCCAGCTGCTGCTGGAAGTTCAGGTTCGCATTGTATCCGTTCTGGTCGATCACAAAGCCGGTCGGGGTGGCGCCGCCGAACAGATTATTCCCGAGGCCGTCCGGCACTGTCGCCGTGCTCGAAGCGATGCGTACCGCGGGTGACGTCCCGTTCGGCAGAAACGACCCGCGAACCGCGCCGTACCCGACGACAGTGCCGGTTTGGCTCGATGTCGCAAAGTTGCCGACATTGACCACCAGGACCGAGCTCTGGGCGGCGCCCTGCCCACTGATCCCGAGACTTGCCTGCAATGTAGAGGTTTTGGCGGCGCCGGGGTTCGAGACCGGGTTGTACGCGCCAAAGGCGCTGTTCGCCGGTGCCACGACATAATAGGGGGAGACGCTCGGGCTGGAGATATTTCCGCCGGTGCTGTTGGTGACAAAAGGTATCGGCGACTGCAGCGCCGCATCGGGCTCGACGTTGAACGCCGACAGCCGAACGGTTCCGGTCGGCGCGTAGAACGTTTGGTCGACCGGCAGACCGGCAAAGATGAATTCGTGCTGGCTGGGTGCGTTGATCGGCGTCAAATCGGCGTAGAGAAAGGTGCCGCCGGCCGCGAGGAACGTCGACCCGGTCACCGGACCGGAGGGGCTGATCGTGCCGGCGCCGTTCGCCGGCAGAGTGCCGAAACCGGGCGCAAACGGCAGCGGGATCGACAGTTCGCCGCCCCCCACCGTCGCGGTGAAGATTGCCTCTTGCGGCGATCCTCGCGGGAAGCTCAGGGTTCCGCCGGTAAAGGCCAGGCCGACGCTGCTGGTCCCGCCCGGATCGAGCAGCCCGCGGGCGCCGCCTTGCCCGTTCGTGCTTTTGAAGTTCCCGGAATAGCTCGCCGCGGCCTGGCCGGTCACCGGGTTGTTGGCGGTCACCTGCAAGGTCGTCGTGGCGAGCGCCACCGCCGTCGCCGGATTCGACGGCGGCGGTGCTTGGCTGACGGCGGGGGGGATGCGGGAGACCGCCGCCGCGATGCCGCTGTTCGCAACGATGGCATCGGTCGGGATTTGCGGCGCGCCGCCATTTCCGCCGGGGCGGCCGTCGAGCGCAGCGAGCAGCGCCGCAGTGGCGCCGGGCGCCGCTGGCGACGGCGCCGAGGGTGACGCGCCGGGGCCCGCTACCGTGACCTCGAACCCGGGCCGGATGATCGTTTGCGAGACGCCGTTCAATCCCGTAACCGTAACCCCCTTGCCGTACTCGAAGTACACCGTGAGTTGTCCGGCGGGGGTCTGATCCACCAGGATCACGCCGCCCCGGATGGCGATCGTCGCCGAAGGGGTGCGCATCGTCACCGCATTGTCCTGCTTGCTGAGCTGGCCGCCGACAAAACGGAACAGCCCGCGCGCCAGGCTGGTCACGAGGCTGCCGCCTCCAGATTGCGGGTCAAAGCGAAACCGGTCGATCAGCATGAAGGCATTCGGCCCGATCGTCATCGACGAGCCGTCGACAAACAGTATCTGGGTCTGGCCGGCGGATCCGGTGGCGATGCGCTCGTTGAGGACGACCTCGCCGCCCAGCACCAGCCGGCGCGGGGCGCCGCCGGGCGGGAGCCCGGTCGCGTCCGGGTTGACGGCGCTGTTGACGCCGACGCGCTGCTGCGCCAGCGCCGGCGATCCCGCCATCATCCCGTGGGCAAGCAGCAGCAAAGATAGCGCGCCTGCGCGCAGCCAGTACCGGAGGATCGCCGTCATCGCGCCCTGCCCCCCCCGACAAACTCGTTGCCCGGTGGTGAACCACGTCACGTGCTTCGACCGGGCGTCGCTGTCATTTTACACCCCAGGTAGAATAGCGCCAGCCGATCCGGATCATCGACGTCGAAGCCGCCGCTGGCATGTCGCGCCGAAGTCGGGATTGGGCTTCCGGAATCGGGGTGCCCGTCCGTTCCGTGGTCAGCAGGGACCGTCGCGGAGGACCCGTGTGGGTCCGCGGCGATATTGGACACCATCGACCCCAGAGGCTACAATAAAGGTTGAAAACGGTCGTTGTCATTCTATCGGCTGTCGGCGTCGGGCGGCCTGGTCGGACGGCGAATGGCGTCATGCGGAACAGCATGCCATCGACAGCGCTCAGAACAGGAGTTGTCGCCTGTCTTCTCGGCTCACTGTCATTCTTTGGCGCCGGACTGGACGGCGCCGGCACCGGGTTCGCCCAGGCGCCGCCGGTCGCCGCCGATCTCCTCTCCGGCAACACGTTGAGCGCGGTCGTCTATATCCGGCGTGGCGGCGCCGTTTCCGGCGGAACCGGGTTGAGCCGCCTTGTGCTGCAGGCGTATCTCCGCCCCGGCGGGAGCGCCTCGGTCCGGGTTTGGTCAGCCGCCCGCGATGGCTACACCGCGCCCGTCGCGCGCCGCTGGACCCTCGACGGCAGCCGGCTTTGTCTCGGCGCCCCGCCGCCGGGACCAGCCGAGTTGTGCGCTGAAATCCACATCTGGGGCCCGCGGATAGCCGGGCTCGGAACCGATCCGTATGTCATGCTCGACGGCGATCTGCGACCGGGAAACACAATCCCCGCGACCCGCTGACGGCCATCCCGGTCGCGGGAACGGAAAAGCTCGATGTCTGTGGGACGCATAAAGATGTTGCTGCTCATCCTCGGCAGGGCCGCCGCCTTTGCCGCGGCAGTGGTCCTGGCTGCCCAGGCGCGCGCCCAGCCGGTCGGCGGCGCCGCGGACGCGGTGCATCTCGGCGTCGCCTCCTGCGCCGGCAACAATTGCCACGGCGCCGTGACGCGCCTCAAAGGCTCGTCGGTCGCCCAAAACGAATATCTGATCTGGTCGAAGAGCGACAAGCACCACAAGGCCTACCAGGTGCTGTCGGATGCGCGCGCGGTGCGGATCGCGCACAATCTCGGTCTGCCGAATGCGGTCGACGCGCCGCTTTGCCTGAACTGCCACGCCGACAACGTCCCGCCGCAGAACCGCGGACCCCAGTTCCAGCTGTCGGACGGGGTCGGCTGCGAGGCTTGTCACGGCGGCGCCTCCAACTGGCTCGGCGTCCACATCTCCGGCGCCGGGCACCGCGCCAACCTTGCGGCCGGACTTTACCCGACCGAGCAGCCGGGGGCGCGCGGCAAAATGTGCCTGTCCTGCCATTTTGGCGACCCGGCCGACGACAAGCGCTTTGTCACCCACCGGATCATGGGCGCCGGGCATCCCCGCATGGGTTTCGAGCTCGACACCTACACCGCGGCTGAGCCGGCCCATTTCACGGTCGACCAAAGCTATGTCGAGCGCAAGGGGCCGGTCAACGAGGTAAAGGTGTGGGCGGTCGGGCAGGCGACCGACCTCGTCAAGCGCATGGACGCGGTGATCGACCCGAAGAACGCGCCCAAGGGCATCCAACCCGAACTGGTGCTGTTCGACTGCGAATCCTGCCATCATCCCGCGACCGAGCTGCGCTGGCGGCGGCGCGCCTCGACCGGGCTCGGCCCCGGAGCGCTCGAGCTCTACGACGCCAATGCGGTGATGCTGCGGGTCATTGCCGCCCGCGTCGCGCCGGCCGCGGCAAAGGTGCTGGGCGAAGAAATGCTGGCGCTGCACCACGCGACAACCGAAAGCTGGAGCGCCGTCGTGCGTCAGGCGACCCTGGTGCGGGGTGCGGCAAACGAGCTGCTTGTCGCGTTGACGGCCCACGATTTCACCCCGGACGACATGAGGGCGCTGGCGAACGGCGTCGTCGCCAACGGGCTCGGCGGCGACGACAGCGAGTATTCGGGCGCCGAGCAGGCGACGCTGGCGCTCGGCTCGATCGCGAGCGCAATGAAGATGGCCGGCAGTCTCGGCGCCCCGCAGGTCAAGGCGATGAACGACGCTCTCGACGGCCTCTACAAGACGATCGACGACCCCGCTTCCTACCGCCCGGACGCGTTTGTCGCGGCGCTGAAAGCTTTTCGCAAGACGATCCCGCAATGATGGCGGGCGGCTGCGGCGCGGTGAACGAAAGGTCCGGGTCATGACCGACGCGGCGGCCGAGATCCCAACGACGCGCAGCGCTGAGGAATGGATCGCCGAGGCGCGCCGGCACGAGCGCGGCGGCGAATTGTTCCGCGCCTATGACATCGCGATGCAGGGGTTGGCCGAACATCCGGGCGAGGCGGCGCTGAAATACCAGGCGGTGCTGTGCCTGGCCTCGACCGGGGCGACGCGGCAGGCGGCGGAAAAATTCGCCGCGCTGGCGCTCGACCCGGCCGCTGCCAGCACAGCCGCGCGCGGCCTCGCCGCCGACATCGCGAGCCTCAAGGCCCGTCTCGCCAAGGACGACGCGCTGTCGCATAAGGGCGCGGAAAGACATGCACGGCTGCGGCTCGCCGCCGAGCTTTACGAGGCGGTGTTCCGGCAAGAAAAAGCGGCGGCGAGCGCCGAAGCCTATTACCCCGGCATCAACGCCGCCACCCTGCGGCTGCTCGCCGGCGACCGCGACGACGCGACGGCGCTCGCCCAGGACGTGCTCGAGCAATTGTCGTCATGGCCGACGGAACGCCGCGGCTATTACGAGGCCGCGACCGAAATCGAGGCATTGCTCGTCCTCGGCCGCGTCGGCGAGGCCCGCGCCCGCGTGCCGGTCATCCGCCGCATGAACACCGGCGCCGAGGCGGTCAGCCTGCGGGCGCGGTCGAGCACGGTGCGGCAGCTGCGGCTCGTCGCCGGAGCGAACCGGCTCGACGCAGCCTGGCTCGCGGCTCTGGCGCCGCCGCGCGTGATCCACTATCTCGGCCACATTGTCGCCGCACCCGGCGAGGAGCACGGCCGCTTCCCGGCCAACCAGGAAGCCCCGATCGCCGCCGAAATCGAGGCGCGGATCGCCGGGGCGGAGATCGGGTTCGGCTATGGCTCGCTGGCGGCCGGGGCCGACATCCTGTTTGCCGAGGCATTGCGGCGGCACGGCGCCAGCCTGCAGATCGTGCTGCCCTTCAACCGGGCGGAGTTTGTCGACATCTCGGTCCGGCCGGCCGGCGCCGCTTGGGTCGAGCGTTTCGAGGAGCTGCCTTGGCTGCGGCCGAGAAGGACGGCGCCGTGCGTTTCGCCATCGAGGACCGCTATCTCGGCGACGACGCGCTTTTTGCCTATTGCAGCCAGCTGGCGATGGGGCTGGCGATCCTGCGCGCCCGCCATCTCGCGACCGAGGTCGAGCAGATCGCGGTCTGGGACGGCGAACCGGCTGCGGGTCCCGTCGGCACCGCAGCCGACATGGCGAGCTGGCGCCGCACCGGCCGCCCGCAATCGGTGATCCGCAGCGTCGGCAAGGCGGCGCCGTATCCCGCCCCCGCCGGCGTCGAGCGGCCCACCAGCCGCCGCACCCGGGCGATGCTGTTCGGCGACATCCGCGGGTTCAGCCGGCTCGCCGACGCCGAACTGCCGCGGTTTGTCGATATTGTCCTCGGCGCCTTTGCCAGGGTCATCGACGGCTACGGGATCGACGTGCTGCTGGCCAACACCTGGGGCGACGGGCTCTATCTGGTGTTCGACAACGCCGGCCAGGCGGCGCGCTGCGCGCTCGACCTGCAGGCGGCGATGGCGGCCATCGACCTCGCCGACGCCGGGCTCCCCGATCATCTGGCGCTGCGCATCGGCGGCCATCTCGGCCCGGTCTATGCCGGGCGCGACCCGATCATGAAGCAGAACAATTTCTTTGGCGCCCATGTCAGCCGGGCGGCGCGGATCGAGCCGGTGACGCCCGAGGGCTGCGTCTACGTCACCGAGACCCTCGCCGCGGTCCTGGCGATCCACAACGCCGCCGAATTTGCCTGCGACTATGTCGGCATGACCGAAGCAGCCAAACATTACGGGGCGATGCGGATGTTCCTGCTGCGCCGCACGCGCGCAATAGCCGCCGCCGCGCGCCGCGGTTGCCGAATTCCCGTCCAATCGGGAAAAAACCGGGAAGTTTCCTCGACTTTTCTGTGCACAAATTTCAAATTATCAATTTAATATCAATTGGCTTGGCACGCAGTGCGTAATGCACAGTAACCGGGAATTTCCGACCGCTTAACCGGGAACTGATTCACGATAACCGGGAATTGCGGCGACACCTCGTGCTTCTTCGCAGCAGCGCAGTCTCCGCCTTCAAGCCCGGAGCCCGAAACCATGGCGATCGGTACATCACAATCGCGGCTTTACCGTGGCGCCGGTCGGCGATGTGCGCATCGCCCTTTTTGACCGCCTCCATGTCGATCAGCGGGTCGCTCACCGCACCGCGCTAAAGCCGTCGGCGACCTTGATCGCACAACCGATCTCGGCAAGCCGCATGGTAAAGACGTCATCGATCCCGTCCCGCACCAAGATGCGGTTGGCGCACACGCAGGTCTGACCGGCGTTCCAGTATTTCGAGGGCGATCATTCCAGCAAAGGGCGCTACTTGGACGATCTGGTGATAAAACCCAACACCAGGCTCGTTCATCCGGGTTCAGTTATGGCAGCCGAACATATCTTTGACCGCTACCTGGTCGATCTTCGACAGACCCCGTTAGACGAAAAGACGGAGCACACCGATCGCGCGGCGCTCCAGTCCCTCCTTCAGACGGTTGCGGGCCTTGGCGCAAGCGGAGTTGGCGTCCACCACGAACCAAAGCGGATTACCGGAAAGGGTGCGCCCGATTTTAAGATCACTAACAGAGGCGGCCTTATTCTCGGATACGTCGAGAATAAGCCGATTGGCGAGAATCTGGATCGGGTTCTGAAATCCGACCAGATCACCCGCTACAAAAGCCTATCGCAGAACATCGTCCTGACCGATTACCTGCATTTCGTCTGGATCAACAAGAATGGCGTAACTCGCGAGAGACTGTGCCACGAGACCGACCTCGAAGACCGGCGGTTTCGGCTGCGCGAAGACCGCGTTGCCGCCGTCGCTGGGTTGCTGGAAGCGTTCTTTTCAACCGCCCCGGAAGGTATCGGCCGGGCGCAGCAACTCGCCTTGGCATTGGCTACGCGCAGCAAGCTGTTGCGGGACTACTTGGGTGAAGAACTCGTCCGACAGCAGCGGGAGCACATGGAAGGCCGGCTCTACGGCCTCTTTCAAATCTTCCGCGATCAGGTCTTTCACGAGCTGACCCTCAAGGAATTTGCTGACGCCTTGGCGCAGATGCTCGCCTATGGCCTGTTCCTGGCGCGGCTCAATTCAGGCTTCAACCAGGTGACGCTGCATAATGCGCGCGAGTACGTACCGCCGTCGTTTCGGCTTATTCGCGAACTGGTCGACTTCCTGGCGGAGCTTGAAAAGGACGAATACCGCGACGTGCGCTGGGTGGTCGAGGAGGTGCTTTCCATCGTCAACGGGCTGAATCTGTCAGCGATACACGAGGACCTGTCGTTCCGGCAGCGCAAGGCGATCAGCCGCAACGTGCGAGCATCCGATGAGGAAGAGCATCGGCTGTTCGAGCGCGACCCGTTCATCTATTTCTACGAGGATTACCTGAAGGCCTATGATCCGGCGATGCGCAAGGGCCGCGGGGTCTATTACACACCGCCGCCGATCGTGAATTTCATCGTGCGTGCGGTGGACGACATCCTGAAAGACAAATTCGGGATTCGCGAGGGCTTGGCCAACCACCACCGCGTCACAGTGCTCGATTTCGCCTGCGGCACCGGTACGTTCCTGCTGGACGTCTGCCAGCGCATCTTTGAAAATATCGGCGGCCCCCGATGCGGGCGGGCCGACCTGATCGTGCGCGACCACATATTGAAGAACCTGTTCGGCTTTGAATACCTGATCGCGCCGTACACGATCGCCCACCTCAAGCTGTCGCAGTACCTTCAGGATCAAGGGCACCCGTTGCACAACGACGAACGGTTGCAAGTCTTCCTGACCAACACTGTGGAACCCGTTCAACCGCAGCCGAATTTTCTGCTGCCGGCGGTCAGCGCCGAAGTAGAGGCAGCACAGAAGGTCAAAGACCGCGAAATCCTCGTGATTACCGGAAACCCGCCTTACGCCTACGAGTCCAAGAATAACGGAGCGGTGATAACGAGAGCTATCGAAGGATACAAATATACTCTCGAACGCCTTGCCGGAGCAGCCACAGAAAATGGACCGGCGCCAGAAGACCGCACACCGCTCGGAGAGCGTAATCCCCGTGCCTTAAACGACGACTACGTTAAGTTCATTCGCTTCGCCCAATTGAAGATGGACGCGGTTGAGGAAGGGGTGGTTGGGATTATAAGCAACCACGCTTGGCTCGACAATCCGACCCTTCGGGGCATGCGCCAGTCGCTGATGCGTAGCTTCGAGCAGATTTATGTTCTGGACTTGCACGGGAATGCCAACAAAAAAGAACGTGCGCCGGACGGTGGCCAAGATAAAAACGTTTTCGATATCAGGCAAGGGGTAGCGGTTAGCCTCTTCATTAAGCGAACGGGCTTAGAGCCCGGCGTTTGGCGTGGTGACATATGGGGCGACCGCTTGCTAAAATACAAACTACTTGCCGCCAAATCTTTCGATCAGATCGATTGGGATGTTCTTATGCCGCGCTCTCCACAATATTTATTTAAAGCGCTCCCGGAGAACGCCAATTACGATAACTTCCCATCTGTCCCTAATATCTTTGTCAAATCAAGTGTTGGAGTTGTTACGGGCCGTGACGAAATCGCTATTCAATACTCGATAGCTGACATGCTAGAAATAGCAACAATCCTGTCGCAGGGGGAGAAAGCGGCCACCACAGCGGACTTAAAAATGGGTAAAGATTCTACCGAGTGGAGAATCGCTAATGTCATCGCGGATGTACAAGCCGTGCCTATCCGGGAAGATAACGTAAGACCGCTTTTGTACCGACCCTTTGACACCCGGTTCGCGTTTAGGACAGGCACCACGCGGGGTCTTATTAATCGGCCCAGGATTGAGATGTGGCGCGATTTCGATAGTTCTAACGTCGAACTCGTGACATCTCGGCTCACGAAAGGAGAGAATTTTGCGCATGCGCTGGTGACAGAAGAAATGATTGAGAAAATACTCCTGTCATCAAAAACTTCAAACAATGCATTCGTGTTTCCACTATACACTCAAAACGGCGAACACAAAATCGAAAATTTTTCATTGGACTTTCGCACTTTCATAGACTTGCGCTATGAGCATCACTACACTCCTGAAGAAGTCCTTGGCTATATCTATGCCTTGCTGCACGCGCCGACCTACCGCACCCGCTACGCCGAATTCCTGCGCATCGACTTTCCGCGCGTGCCGTTTCCCGAATCCGCTGACGATTTCGAGACCTTAGCCGGCCTCGGCTGGGCGCTAATCCAGGCGCATCTTCTGCGCGAACTGCCTCGCGCCGGCTTGGCCGCCTATCATGGCCGCGGCGACCACCGGGTCGAGGCGGTGCGCTACGCGCCCGCCGAGCAGGCGATTGGCATCAACAAGACGCAATCGTTCCGGCCGGTGCCGCAGGCTGTCTGGGGTTTCCACATCGGCGGCTACCAGGTGCTCGACAAATACCTGAAATCGCGCAAGGGGCGCTTGCTGTCGCTCGACGAGATCAACCATTTCGGGGCGATCGCCGACAGCCTCGCCTTCACGATCGACCAGATGGCGCGCATCGACGACGCCTACCGCTCAGCCTTTCCAGATCAGGGCTGATCGTTCAACATCTGGTGTATCTCGGCGGCACAGCGCATAATGGTTGCGCGCAGGTCGTCGGGGTATGGGGAAAGCATGGCGCGGAGCGGCCAAGGCGATCTTTTTCAAGCCGAGGAACAGCCGGATCTTTTCGGCGATTCGCGCCTACCGCCCTATCGCCCCGATCCCGACAAGGTGCGGGCGCGGCTACTCAAGATTCTTGCCGAGGCGCGGGCCGCGCGGCAGTTACCCTGGGAGCCGACGCGCCTCTCGCTCTACCGCACGATCTTCCCGCAGATGACATTGTTCCTTCCGGAAGACGAAGGCGCGCAATTGCGCTTCGCGTTCGAGACGGAATTGGTGCGGCTTGAAGAGGCAGCTTGACAGCGGGCGGTCGCCACCGTCGACAGCTTCAGCGGTCGATGCCGCCCATGCACAGCGATGCCGTATTCGAGCGCTTCCGCCACACGCCAGATTTCGCAATTTCGGGACGCTACCTTCCGAATCTCAGCCGTACGGCCGCCGGGACGTGTGGCGGATGTGGATGATCCTGATCGCGTCCCCCGCCACCCTGTAGAAGATTTTGTAGCGGTAGGTTCCGAGCAGCACGGTGCGGACGCCCCGCCTTCGCACGACCGAGCGTCCGCTCAGTGGCGATCCCCTAATTTGAGCAACGACCTCTTGAATGCGCGCCGCAATTCGTCCGGCGATAGCCGGATTGGCTGTGCGGGCGTGATATGCGGCGATTTGATGAAGATCGGCGACGGCCCGCTTCGAGTATTCGACCCTCATCCCCGCCGGAACAGAGCGAAAGCCGCCTTGACTCTCCTCCTCGCTCGCAGCTTCCCCGGCAAGCCCTTCGTCGATCGCCACCAATTCGTCCGGTGTCGCGTTGTAGTCAGCGCTGGCGAGTTCTGCCTCGATTTCAAGCGCAAGTTCGGCCAGCTCCTGCTGCCGGTCCTCTGGCCAGGTTGGGACCCGTTCCAATACTGCCTTAACCTGATCCTTGGTCATCATGTCCTGCCCGATCCCGGGGGCCCGCGGGATTGCTTCGTCGCCCGAAGGCTCCTCGCAATGACGCCGGTTTACGTCATTGCGGGCGAAGCGAAGCAATCTCGGCCCGGCTGCCCCACCCTAACCCTCCCCCGCCAGGCGGGGAAGGTTGGGCGGTGCTTAGCGGTCGATGCCGCCCATGCACAGGTATTTGATTTCGAGGTAGTCCTCGATGCCGTATTTCGAGCCTTCGCGGCCGATGCCGCTTTCCTTCATGCCGCCAAAGGGGGCGATCTCGGTCGAGATGATGCCCTCGTTGATGCCGACGATGCCGTATTCGAGCGCCTCGGCGACGCGCCAGATGCGGCCGATGTCGCGGCTGTAGAAATAGGCGGCGAGCCCGAATTCGGTGTCGTTGGCCATCTTGACCGCCTCGGCCTCGGTCTTGAAGCGGTAGAGCGGCGCCACCGGGCCAAAGGTCTCCTCGCGGGTGATGACCATGTCGGTGGTCACGTCGGTCAAGACCGTCGGCTCGAAAAAGCTGCCGCCCAAGGCGCTGCGCTTGCCGCCGATCACGATCTTCGCACCCTTTTTGACCGCGTCGGCGATATGCGCCTCGACCTTTTCGACCGCCTTCATGTCGATCAGCGGCCCGATCACCGCACCGGGCTCAAAGCCGCCCGCGACCTTCATTGCACCCGCGGTCTTCGGCGAGCCGCTTGGTAAAGGCGTCGTAGACCCCGTCCTGAACCAAGATGCGGTTGGCGCACACGCAGGTCTGGCCGGCGTTCCGGTATTTGGAGGCGATCGCGCCCTTGACCGCCATCTCGATGTCGGCGTCGTCAAAGACGATAAAGGGTGCGTTGCCGCCCAATTCCATCGAGGTCTTTTTGACCGTCGCCGCACACTGCTCCATCAGCAATTTGCCGATCTCGGTCGAGCCGGTGAAGGTCAGCTTGCGCACGATCGGGTTCGAGGTCAGCTCGCCGCCGATCTCCTTGGCACCGCCGGTCACGCACGAGAAGACGCCGCGCGGCACGCCGGCGCGCTCGGCCAATTCGCACAGGGCGAGCGCCGAATAGGGTGTCGCGGAGGCCGGCTTCAGCACCATCGTGCAGCCGGCGGCCAAGGCCGGGCCGCATTTCCTGGTGATCATCGCCGCCGGGAAATTCCACGGGGTGATCGCGGCGGTGACGCCGATCGGCTCCTTGGTGACGACGATGCGCTTATCGGCCATGTGCGCCGGGATCGTGTCGCCGTAGATGCGTTTTCCCTCCTCGCCAAACCATTCGATAAAGGCGGCGGCATAGGCGATCTCGCCCTTCGACTCGGCCAAGGGCTTGCCCTGCTCGGCGGTCATCAGGGTGGCGAGGTCGTCCTGGTTCGCCATCATCAGATCGTACCAGCGGCGCAGGATGTGCGCGCGCTCCTTGGCGGTCTTGGCGCGCCAGGCCGGCAAGGCGCGGTCGGCCGCCTCGATCGCGCGGCGGGTTTCCTCCGCACCCATCTTCGGCACGGTGCCGAGCGCTTCGCCGGTCGCCGGGTCGTCGACCCGGATCGTCGCCCCCGACACCGCGTCGACCCACTCGCCGTCGACATAGCATTGCTGGCGGAACAGCTTGGGATCGGAAAGCTTCATCGCGCACACCTCCCTTGAGCCTCACGGACGATTCAGGCTTTAGAATAGGTACGAAGCGGGTTTGGGGTTGGCAAGGCTGGCAGCGGTTGGGAAAGGGCGACCCGAGATGATGCTGGCCGACCTCGTTCTCGCGGTCCACCTCGCGGTCATCCTGTTCAATGTGCTTGGGCTGGTCGCGGTGCCGCTCGGTGCGGTGTGCGGCTGGCGTTTTGTGCGCGTCCGCTGGTGGCGGTTGCTGCATGTGCTGCTGTTGGCGGCGGTGGCGGCGCAGGCGCTCCTCGGGCGCGCCTGCATCCTGACCCTGTGGCAGGCGGCGCTCGCCGGCGGCGCCGCGCAGCCGGGGCCGCTGATCGCGGGCTGGGTCGACCGGCTGATCTATTGGCAATTGCCGATCTGGGTGTTCGCCGCGCTCTACCTCGCCGTCTTCGGCTGGGCGCTCGCCCTCTTATGGCTGGTCCCGCCGCGGCGCGCCGGCGGCGCCGCGCTGAAGGCGGCGGAAACAGGCACTCTATCGGCCGGGACGAGAGAGCTCGCCATCAGGCAAACTTCCGGCTGGCGGGGAGGAGCCGACCGCCGCTAAGCTCGGCGCGGCATCACCCGCGGCAAGCCGCAGCGATCGGGAGAACGCAGATGGATTTCGGCGCGTCGATGTTTTTCACCGAGTATTCGATGGGCCCGGGCGAGCTGGCGCAGGCCTTGGAGGCGCGCGGCTTTGAGTCGGTGTGGGCGCCCGAGCATTCGCACATCCCGTCGTCGCGCCTGTCGCAGCCGGCCTCGGGCGGGCAGCTCGGCCGCCAGTATTACGACGTGATGGACCCGTTCGTGACCCTGGCGGCGGCGGCGATGGCGACCACGACCCTCAAGGTCGCGACCGGGGTTTGCCTCGTCATCCAGCGCGACACGATCCAGACCGCGAAGCTCGTCGCCTCGCTCGACCAGGTCTCGGCCGGCCGGTTTCTGTTCGGCATCGGCGGCGGCTGGAACCAGGAGGAGATGGCCGACCACGGCACCGTCTTCAAAACCCGGTTCAAGCGGATGCGCGAGCAGATCGAGGCGATGCGGGCGATCTGGACCGAGGAGGAAGCCGAATACCACGGCGAGATCGTCGATTTCCCAAAGATGAAGATGTGGCCGAAACCGGTGCAAAAGCCGCACCCGCCGGTCATTGTCGGCGGCGCCTTTCCACACAGCGCCCGGCGCGCGATCCGCTATGGCGACGGCTGGGTCCCGAACGCGAGCCGGCAGCATTATGCCGACGTGACCGAGTTTCTGCCTGATTACCGGCAGATGGCGGCCGACGCCGGGCGCGACGCGGCGAGCGTGCCGGTGTCGATCTTCGGCGCGCCCGAGGACCCCGACCGGCTGCGCCGCTATCGCGACCAGGGCATCGTCCGCGCGATCGTCGCGTTGCCTTCCGCCAGGGCCGACGAGATTCTGCCGATGCTCGACCGCTGGGCCGAGCTGATCCGGCAGACCCGCCACTGACGCTAACCGCCACTGACCCGCAGGAGCACCGCGATGCTGACCCTGGCGCACGCTTCGGTGATCGTCGACAAGGCCCTGGAAAAGGGCCGCGAGCTCGGGTTCAAGCCGCTGACGGTCGTCGTTCTCGACGCCGGCGGGCATCTGAAGGCGATGAAGCGCGAGGACGGGTCGAGCCTGCTGCGACCCGAGATCGCCGGCGGCAAGGCCTGGGGCGCCCTCGGCATGGGTTTTGGCGGGCGCGAGCTCGCGCGCCGCGCCGCCGCCAACCCGGTCTTCATTCAGGCGCTGAGCGTCGCTTCGGGCGGCCGGGTCGTGCCGGTCCCGGGCGGCGTCCTGATCCGCGACGCCGCGGGCGAAATCGCGGGTGCGGTCGGCATCAGCGGCGACACCTCGGAGAACGACGAGACCTGCGCGGTCTACGGCATCGTCTGCGCCGGGCTCGTCGCCGACACCGGCGACCCGGCATAGCCGTCGCGAGGCGAGGAAGGACGGCGCCGGCGGCCGGGCTCCTTCGGCTTAGGGCCGCCCGAATATCAGCTTAATGGGTGTTAAAGACCGGTCGCGACCCTCGTCGTTTTGGTCCCGGCTTGCCGCGGGCCTGTCGTGCCTTTCGGCTAACTTTCTGTCCCGCCGCAAGTTTAGCCCGCACCCGCCTTTGGCGAGCCACGCGCCGCGTTAAACAAAGTTTTGGGATTCGATTTCTGCCAAAACGACGGATCGCGGGCGTCAGTTCGCCAGTAAGCTGTCCTCGGTTAACCATATCTTATTATAGTTGCAATTTAATCCAGGCCGATCTAGAGAATGCACGCCACCGCCAAGGGGGCAATTTTAATGCCGAAGTTGATCGCCTGGTCGCAGGCCGCGGCAGCTGGTGCCGTCGCGTCGATCCGCGCCCGTACCAAAGCGTGCCGCAGCCCCGTTGCGGCGGAACCGTCCGGCTCGGCGGCTGCCGGCCGATGACCCCGCGCGACGGCATCGGCAGGATGGCGGCGCGGGCGTCGGAACCGGTTGTGCCGGGCGGCGGATCGGAGGTGTCGCCGGCGTGGTACGACGTGAGCTGGAACCCGACGGCCGGCTGCTCGCCGGTGGGTCCCGGATGCGATCATTGCGAGGCGCTGCGGACCGTCGCCCAGCTCGCGCGGATGGGCGGAAAGAGCGGGGCGCGCTATGCCGGCCTGACCGCGGCGGGACGCGCCGGCCCGTATTGGACGAGCGAGCTGCGCGTGCGCGAGGAATTGCTGACCTGGCCGCTGCGCCAGCGCAAAGGGCGGCGCATCCTGGTCGACTCGCTCTCCGACTTGTTCCACGAACAGCTCGCGACCGAGACCATCGACACCGTGCATGCGGTCATGACGATCGCGCATTGGCATCGCTTTTTGACGCTGACCCGTCGGGCTGCGCAAATGCGCGCCTACTATTCGGACCCGCAGACCCGGCACCGTATCGCGGCGCAGATCGAGCGCCTCGCGGCAACGGATCCGGTGCAGTCGGGCGGGTCGCTGCGGGCGCGCCGCAACGGCTCCGGAGAAGGGGTTGACGCCGGAGCAGGAGTTGGCGTCGGAGCAGGGCTTGGCGCCGGAATGGGGCAGGAGGCTGGTGCGGGCATGCCCCGGAATTGGCCGGCCGGACCGGACGCGATGGCGGCGCCGGGCGGTTCCGCCGATGCTGCGCCCGCCCGCGCCGCGCCCGGCCCTTGGCCCGTGGCGTGGCCGCTGCCCAATCTTTGGCTTGGCGTTGCGATCGAAGACCAGGAGCATGCCGACCGCATTGCGCATTTGCTGCAAACCCCGGCCGCGTGGCGCTGGGCGTGCTTCGAGCCGTTGCTCGGCCCGGTGCGCCCCGATCGGCTCGCGGTCGGCGCCGACGGCTATGTCGATGCGCTCGCCGGCGCCGGCTTTGGTCTCGACGGCGGCGACCGCCGGCAGACGCTCGCCGAGGCCGCATTGCGGCCGCTTGATTGGGTCGTCGCCGGCGGCGAGACCGGCGCCGGCGCGCGGGCGACCGATCCCGACTGGGTGCGCGACCTGCGCGACCGCTGCACCGCGACGGGGGTGCCGTTCTTCTTCAAGCAATGGGGCGAGTGGACGCCGGCGCCCGGCGACGGCCCCGAGCAGAAGCTGGTGCGGCGGCGCCGCCGCGCAGCCGGCCGCCTGGTCGACGGCCGCTCCTGGGAAGAAATGCCCTGGGCGTTGCGCGAAACCGCCCGCCGCCGGCGCTGACCCGCAGCGCCGTCCTCGCCCGACCGGCGCCGTCCGACCCGACCCGCGTCGACCCAGCCGCAGCGAACGCCTGGCATGGTCCGCGCCCAAGCCGCCCCACGTCGCGGGTCGGTCGGTCTTGGCGTTGCCTGCGAACCCGGTATGTTTGATCGAGGGGCGCTGTCCCCCGGAGCAGGCCGGTGACGCCGGCACGGAAGGCGCGTGCGGATGATCGATTTCGAGGTGACGGGGCGCGACGGGGCCGCCCGGCGCGGACGGCTCGCGACCGCGCATGGCGTCGTCGAGACGCCGGTCTTTATGCCGGTCGGCACCGCGGCGACGGTGAAGGCGATGACCGCCGAGGGCGTCGCCGCGTCGGGCGCCAGGATCGTCCTCGGCAACACCTATCACCTGATGCTGCGGCCGGGCGCGGAGCGGATCGCGGCACTCGGCGGGCTGCACCACTTTATGAATTGGCCCTACGCGATCCTGACCGATTCGGGCGGGTTCCAGGTCATGTCATTGGCCAAATTGCGCAAGATCGGCGAGGACGGCGTCACCTTCCGCTCGCATCTCGACGGCAGCGCCCATCTGTTGACGCCCGAGCGCTCGATCGAGATCCAGCATCTGCTCGGCGCCGACGTGACGATGGCGCTCGACGAATGCACGCCCTACCCGTCGCCGCCGGACGTGGTCGAAAAGTCGATGGAGCTGTCGCTGCGCTGGGCCGAGAGGTCGCGCCGCGCCTTTGCCGAGCGCCCGGGCCACGGCATCTTCGGCATCGTCCAGGGCGGGGTGCACCCCGATCTGCGGCGGCGCTCGGCGGCTCGCCTCGTCGAGATCGGGTTTGACGGCTACGCGGTCGGCGGGCTCGCGATCGGCGAGGGCCAGGCGACGACCTTCGCGGTCCTCGATGCGACGGCGCCCGCGCTCCCGCCGGACCGGCCGCGCTATCTGATGGGGGTCGGCAAGCCCGCCGACCTCGTTGGTGCCGTCATGCGCGGCGTCGACATGTTCGACTGCGTGCTGCCGACCCGCTCGGGCCGCACCGCCCAGGCCTTTATTCGTCGCGGCACGCTGAACCTGCGCAACGCGCGCCATGCCGGCGACCCGGCTCCGCTCGACCCTGAATGCCGTTGCCCGGCTTGCACCGGCTACAGCCGCGCCTATCTCCACCATCTCTGCCGCAGCGGCGAGATTCTGGGAGCGATGCTGCTGACCGCGCACAATCTGTACTACTATGCCGACCTGATGGCCGAGATGCGCCGCGCGATCGAGAGGGCGACGCTTGCCGACTTCGCCGCCGCGTTTGTCGAGGCGCAGATCGCGTCGCCGAGCGAAACCGGCAAATGACTGAAACACCCGCTCTGACCCAGCTCGGCCGGCGGACGCCGCTGCCGCAATCGCCCGCGGCGGCGGTGCTCGAAACCGTGCCGAACCCGCATCCGGGGCTGCTTTATCTTGTTCGCTTTACCTGCCCCGAGTTCACCTCGCTGTGCCCGGTGACCGGCCAGCCCGATTTCGCCCATTTCGTGATCGACTACGCGCCCGCGGCAGCGATCCTCGAAAGCAAGTCGTTAAAGCTCTATCTCGGCGCCTTTCGCAATCACGCCGCCTTTCACGAAGACTGCACCCTCGCTGTCGCCCGCCGGCTGACCGAAACCCTGCAGCCGCGCTGGCTGCGGATATCAGGCTACTGGTATCCGCGCGGCGGCATCCCGATCGACGTGTTCTATCAGACCGCCGAGCCGCCCGCCGGGTTGTGGCTGCCCGACCCCGGCGTGCCGGCTTATCGCGGCCGCGGCTGACGCAGCTTCAATGCCGCCGGCTGCCGCCCCCGATCGACCGTCACCCCCGCAAAAGCGGGGGCCCAGAGCTGCGGTCGAGCGACCGGCGGGGCTGGATTCCCCGTTGCGCGAGGGCGACCGAGAAGACGCGGAGACAAGCGCAGAGACGATCCGCGAAGCGATCCGCGAGCGGGCCTTGGCCCTCGGCTTCGACGCGGTCGGTTTTGCCGCCGCCGAGCTTGGCGACGCGGCCCGCGACGATCTCCAGGAATTCGTCGCCCGCGGCTGGCACGGCGACATGGGCTGGCTCGCCGCCACCGCGGAGCGCCGCGGCGACCCGCGGGCATTGTGGGCCGAGGCGCGGACCATAGTCGTGCTCGGGGTCAATTACGCGCCCGAGGACGACCCATTCGCGCTCGCCGCCGAGCCGGCGCTCGGCGCGGTCTCGGTTTATGCCCGCGGGCATGACTACCACGACACCCTGAAGCGCCGGCTGCGGGTGCTGGCGCGGTGGATCGACGGCAGCTGGCCGGGCGCCCTGAAGCTTTTTGTCGACACCGCGCCGGTCATGGAAAAGCCGCTGGCGCAGCAGGCCGGGATCGGCTGGCAGGGCAAGCACACCAATCTCGTTTCGCGCGGATTCGGGTCGTGGCTGTTTCTCGGCGAAATCTATCTGAGCCTGGCGCTCGAGCCCGACCCGCCCGAACCCGACCGTTGCGGCTCGTGCCGGCGCTGTCTCGACATTTGCCCGACGGCCGCGTTCCCGGCCCCGCACCGGCTCGATGCGCGGCGCTGCATCTCGTATCTGACGATCGAGCACAAGGGGATGATCCCGGCCGAGCTGCGCCCGGCGATCGGCAACCGCGTCTACGGATGCGACGACTGCCTCGCGGTCTGCCCCTGGAACAAATTCGCGAAAGCGGCCCGCGAGGCCGATTTCCTACCGCGCGCGGAGTTGACCGCGCCGCGTCTCGCCGCGCTCGCGGCACTCGACGATCGCGGTTTCCGCCTGATGTTTGCGGGCTCGCCGGTCAAGCGTGTCGGCCGCACCCGGTTTCTGCGCAACGTGCTGGTCGCGATCGGCAACGCCGGGATGGGCAATGCCGGGCCGGGCCGGGCTGGGCAGGATCGGGCCGAGCTGCTCGCAGCCGCACGAAATCGCCTCGCGGACGAGGCGCCGCTGGTGCGCGCCGCCGCGGTATGGGCGGTCTCCCGCCTGTCGCCCCGAACGTTCCAGGCCGAGCGCGCGCACCGGCTCGCCAGCGAAAACGACCCGCTGGTCCGC
This sequence comes from uncultured Alphaproteobacteria bacterium, assembly GCA_963712825.1. Classification (GTDB taxonomy): domain Bacteria; phylum Pseudomonadota; class Alphaproteobacteria; order ATCC43930; family CGMCC-115725; genus AP-15. Next base: position 35,187 of record CAVQJP010000005.1, on the reverse strand, counting down.
GCCGAATGGGAGCGCGAAGCCGAATAGAAGCGCGCGGCGGCAGAGCCGTCACGCATCGCGACAGTTGCGCCGGGCCTGCTCGCCCGGCACACTGCGCCGCGGCATCGACTGACGACGGACCGGGCATGCGAAGATCTTCTGCACTGTTGCTGCTTTGCCTCGTTGCCGCGGGGTGCACTCCGTACCTCCCGATCAAGGACGAGTTCGGCGTCAGCGCGTTGCGGGCGACCGGCGAGATCCCGCCGGAGTTCGCCGCGTTCAACCGCTATGAGCCCCGGGTCAATGCGCTACTCGCCGAGCAAGTGTGCGCGACACCCGATCGCACCGAGGCCGTAAAGGCGCTCGAGGCGGTCCCCGGCGAAATTCTTGCGGCCCAGGTGCGCTGCCAGACGTACAAGCCCTTTTTTGCCGATCTCATTCCTCAAGCCGCCCGTTAAAGCAGTTTCCGAACGAGTTGATTCCCCTCACCCAGTCCGGGTTGGGCTCGGTTGCTGCTTCGCCGATGCGATCTGACGGACAAGCCGCTTTTAACCGAGCACGAGCAGCGCCAGCAGCAGCACGAGGCCGGCGATCGCGAAGCCGGCATGCGCACCCACGAGCATGCCCGCCGGGCGCCGGCGGCGCCATGCAGCCCGTGCCATAACGAGGCCGAGCAACAAGGCTGCTGCCAGCAGCGCCGCGCTCGTCGTGCGAAAACCGGCGGTGCCCATGGCACTTTGCGGTCTCGGACGGGCAAGGGCGGCCAGCAGCACGACGAGAGCGGCGGCGCCGAGGGCGCCGTGAACCGCGGCGACGGCCGGATGCGGCGTCCACCCCTGCGGCCCTCGCAAATGCACAAAAGCGAGGCCGAGGCCAAGCGCCGCGGCGGCGCATAAAATGCAGAATGCAAGCTCGTCCGTGGGCATCGCCGAAACCGTGAATACGCTCGCGCAGCCGCCATCATAGCCGCCGCCGGCGCCGCGCCGGCCGTGGCGTGCAGAAGAGATCGCCGGCGACATGCCGGGCCGGGATTGCGTTCCCATTTCGGCGCGCCGCCCTCGGCCGTGGCAATATTCGGGCGCGGCCGGCAGAGATCAAGCAATCCTGGCCGATATTCATCGCAACGAGGGCTTGCTTAACCAAATAATGGTTAAGTTAACCAACAATGCTTAGAAAATTAACGATCAATATTGTGGAATATCACGCGCGGTTGGGGTAATTCACAACCGGACGGTAAGCGCCGGTTGTTCCGGAGGATCGAAAGCGGCGCCGCGATCAACATAGCGGCGGCTTGCCCGAGGTCATGGCAGCGGCGAGGCGCGCCGGCATCGACGCCATCCGGTCGAAAGCGCAAAGAGCAATGGGTCAGCAAGCACATGAGGTCGCAATTTTTTGCCGGGGAGTCGGGGGTCGCGGCGGCAGACGGGGCGGTCGGGGAACCGGCGGACTATTCGGCCATGGCTGAGACGCCGCGTTCGTTTGGCGACTTGCCGCCGCCGAATGTCAGACGGTGGACGATCCGCCGCAAGGCCGCGGTCGTGACCGGCGTCGCCAACGGAGTGTTGACGGCAGAGGAAGCCTGTCAACGCTACCAGCTCTCGGAGGAAGAGTTCGCCAGCTGGCAGCGCGCTTACGAGGAGCACGGGCTGCCCGGTCTGCGCTCGACCAGGCTGCAGCAATATCGCGGCCGGCCGCCGCGCGATTGACGCCGGGCTCTGCCGGTTCTAAGGCTGGCGGCAGGGCCGGGCGGCTACCGCGCCGGCGCCGCGAGCGAATGGCCGGCAGCCTCGTCTTGGCCGCGCAGCGCGATGGCGGCGACCAGCACCGCAAACGTCAACGCGATCAGAGATCCGACCGGCACGGACAATGCGCCGCCGATGTTTCGCGGATTTAAGGTCAGCACATAGAGCCCCGCGAGCGCCATCTCCACCCATTCGGGCAGACGCTGCGGCGCCCGGATGCGCAACAGCCAGGCGCCGGCAACGGCCGCCAGCACCAGATCGTAAAACAGCGCCAACGGCACCGCGACCAGCGTCGCGGCGATCAATGTTGCCGCCCTGACCGGCAAAGGCAGCTCTCGTCGCCAGACGATCGCGACTACCATGGCTGCTGCGAGGGTCGTCACGCCCTGCGCGATATAGCTGGCGGCAAGGCTGCCGCCGAGCAGTCGCACCGCGCCAAACGGCGTCACGAACAGCTCAAACGGAATGTGGCCGGAATCGTATACCGAAGGGGATGCGGCGGCTGCGGCCAGAAATGCCATCCATGTCGGCCAACCGAAAACAATGAGCGACAGCACACACAATCCGATCGCACCGGCCGCGGCCGCGGCAAAAGCCCGCCAGCGGCCGGCGGCGGCAAGCGCCACCGGGACCAGCAATGCGTAATGCGGCTTGTAGCACAACGCCCCGAACAGAAGGCCGGCAAGCACCGGCCGGCGGTCGACGAGCAGGGTCGCCGCGCCGAACAAGCTCGCCGTCAGCAGGCCGTTCTGCCCAAAGCCGATCGTCCACAATACCGGCGGAAAGGCCAGGACAGCGATCAGGACAACCCAGTCGCGCTGATCGAGGATGCGGCGCATGACGAGCAGAAAGCAGCCGAGCGTGCCCGTCTCGAACACGACAAAGGCCACGACATAAGGCAGGCGGGCGAGCAGCGCGCAAAGCAGCAGAAACACCGGCGGATAATAATAGAGGTTGTAGCCGATCCCGGGCGCCACCGCCCGCTGCTCGGCGGCGTAATGAGCGCGATGGTCGTAGGCCAATTGGGGCGTGCCGGCGTCAGCCAGGCTGCCGGCAGCGTAAAAGCTGACGAAATCGCTGCTCGACGGTTTTGACAATCGCACGATCAGGCCGTGCGTCCCCGCCGCGAGAAACACAAAGGCGACAATTTCGAAAGCCAGCAGACTGCCGCAGAGCAGAGACAGCCGATAACGGTCGAGCAAGCGCCTGGACTCGCCGCGACAAGCAAACCCGCGGGCCGTCATCGCTTGGGCTTTTTTGCCAATGGTCTCGTGTCCAATGATGCTTTGGATAAGACGGTGCTGCCGGAGGCGACTGCAAATGGCGGCGTGCCCAAAAAAGGGCGGGCGCGACAGCCGACGCGATGCCGTGAGGCGCGCTTACATGCTGCTTTCGAGATTGGTGAAGGCCGAGTTGAGATTGTTGCCGATTGCCGCCCAGGCGGCGACACAGACGACCGCGATAAAAGCTGCGATCAATCCGTATTCGATCGCGGTGACACCGGATTTGTCCTCGAAAAGATCATTAAAAAGCGCGTGCACGGCAGCCTCCGTGATGCTGGGGGTAACGCAGAATGCGCTCGGAATTCTTGATTGGAGATTAACCCGGTCACGCGAGCTTACGCGCCGCGCCGTCGCGCCCATGGGGCGGGCCGCGGCCGGTTGCGATGTTGGCTTCGCCGCGCTCCTTGCTCCCGTGGTTCTCAATGATTGTTTTTCCGTCGCCCCCGCTTTCGCGCCGCTTTCGCGAGAGTCCAGGGCCGCCGGCGCAGTTGTTGGCCGCCCTGGGTTCCCGCTTTCGCGGGTATGACGAAAAAGGAATTGAGGCACCATCCGCCAGAATTGCACCACCAGGGCGTCGAAAACGGCGTTGAACGCGACAGCCGACGCGACGCCGTGCGGTCCCTCAGATGTCGTCTTCGATGCTGGTGAAGGCTGAGTTGAGATTGTTGCCGATCGCCGTCCAGGCGGCGATGCAGACGACCGCAATCAAGGCTGCGATCAACCCGTACTCGATTGCGGTGACGCCAGACTCGTCTTCGAGAAGATTGTCAAAAAGCGCTCTCACCGGAGCCTCCGTGATGGTGGGGGGGGTTGGTGCAGATTGCGCTCGGAATTCTTGATAAGGAGTTAAGCTCGCGGCGGCCTCAAAGCTGAACAAAATCGGCGCTTGCCGATTCCGACAATGGCACGGTCGGGCCGTGCGTCTGCGCCGTAAAAAACCCCAAGGCGACAATTTCAAAGGCTGGCGCGCTGGCGGGCTGGCGCACGGATAAACGCCCGATATCGGTCGAGCATGCGGCGGGCATCGCGTCGGCAAATCGAGCCGAGGGGTTGTCATCCTCGCCACCCCTATGCCAATGATCTCAGGTCCAATATGCCGCGGGCAATACGGCGCTGCCGGACACGATTGCAGCTAGTAGCACGAAGCAGACATATGGTTCTCAATGATTGTTTTTCCGTCACCCCCGCGCAAGCGGGGGCCCAGGGCCGCTGGCGCAGTTGTTGGTCGCCCTGGGTTCCCGCTTTCGCGGGAATGACGAAAAAGGAATTGAGATACCATCCGTCAGAATTGCACGGCCAGGGCGTCGAAAGAGGCGTTGAACGCGACAGCCGGCGCGACGCCGCGCGGTCCCTCAGATGTCGTCTTCGATGCTGGTGAAGGCCGAGTTGAGATTGTTGCCGATCGCCGTCCAGGCGGCGATGCAGACGACCGCGATCAGGGCTGCGATCAATCCGTATTCGATTGCGGTAACGCCAGACTCGTCTTCGAGGAGATTGTCAAAAAGCGCTCGCACGGGAGCCTCCGTGAGGGTGGGGGGTGGTGCAGATTGCGCTCGGAATTCTTGATAAGGAGTTAAGCCGCGGGCGGCCTCACGCGGTCGCCGCCGCCGCGGCGACGGCGGCGATCACGGCGGCGCCGTAGCGTTCGAGCTTGCTCTGCCCGAGGCCGGGAATTTGGGCGAGGGCGGCAAGCGAGGCGGGCCGCCGCCGGGCGATCTCGATCAGGGTTGCATCGTGAAAAATGACGTAGGGCGGGAGCTTCTGCCGCCGCGCCTCGGCCAGGCGCCAGGCGCGCAGCGCTTCCCACAATGAGTGCGCCGCGGGGTCGAGCCCGGTCGCGGGGGATGGCGATTTGGCTTCACTGCGCTCCTTCCGGTCCTGCCGCTTGCGCTCGGGGTCGATCCGGAATTCGACGTTGGCCGCACCCCGCAGGATTTCGGCCGCGCCCGGCCCCAGCGACAGCCCGCCATGGCCGCCGAGATCGGGGACGACGAGCCCTTGCGCCGCGAGCTGGCGGAACACCGACAGCCAGCGGCGCCGGTCGAGCTCGGCGCCGACCCCGAACGTCTTCAGCCGGTCGTGTCCGAAGCGCTTGATGCGTTCGTTGTCGACGCCGAGCAACAAGTCGGCGAGGTAGTGCGCGCCAAAGCGCTCGCCGGTGCGGTAGACCGCCGACAGCGCCTTTTGCGCGGCGACGGTGCCGTCCCAGGTGGCCGGCGGCTCGCGGCAATTGTCGCAGTTGCCGCAGGCCGGATGGTCGCGCTCGCCGAAATAGCCGAGCAGCGCCTGGCGCCGGCACGCCACCGTCTCGCAATAGCCGATCAGGGCGTCGATCTTTTGGCGCTCGATGCGGGCCTGCCGCTCGTCCCCAGGCTTGGCGTCGACCAGCCGCAACAGGTTCATCACGTCGGCGATGCCGTAGGCCATCCACGCGTCGGCCGGCAACCCGTCGCGCCCCGCCCGCCCGGTCTCCTGGTAATAGGCTTCGAGATTTTTCGGCGTGTCGAGATGGGCGACAAAGCGCACGTCGGGCTTGTCGATGCCCATTCCGAAGGCGATCGTCGCGGCGACGACGACCCCTTCCTCGCGCAAAAAGCGCTCCTGGTTCTGCTCGCGCACAGCGGGCTCAAGCCCGGCATGGTAGGGAAGTGCTGCGCGCCCGCGCGCCGCCAGCCACGAAGCGGTCTCCTCGGCCGCCCGGCGGGTAAAGCAATAAACGATCCCGGCGTCGGTCGGGTGGCGCGCGGAAAGAAACCGCCATAGCTGGTCGAGCGGGCTGCGCTTGGCGACAACCCGGTAGAACAGGTTCGGGCGGTCGTAGCCGGCGGCAAAAACCGGCGCGTCGCCGAGCCCGAGCCGGGCGACGATGTCGCGCCGGGTCGGCTCGTCCGCGGTCGCGGTCAGCGCCATCAGCGGCACGCCCGCAAAGCGCTCCCGCAGGATCGAGAGCTGCTGGTACTCGGGCCGGAAATTATGGCCCCATTGCGAGATGCAATGCGCCTCGTCGACCGCGAACAGCGCCAGCCGCGACCGCGCCAAGAGATCGAGGCAGCGCGGCGTCGTCAACCGTTCGGGCGACACGTAGAGCAGGTCGAAAGCGCCGGCGCCGACCGCGCGCTCGACCGCACCGGCTTCGGCCGGCGACAGCCGCGAGTTCAGCGCCGCGGCGCGCACCCCGAGCTGGCGCAGCGCGTCGACCTGGTCCTTCATCAGTGCTATCAGCGGCGAGACGACGACGCCGACGCCCGGGCGCAGCAATGCCGGGATCTGGTAGCACAGCGACTTGCCGCCCCCGGTCGGCATCAGCACGACGGCGTCGCCGCCCGCCGCAACCTGCTCGATCACCTGCTGCTGCGAGCCGCGGAATTCGTCAAAGCCAAAGACCGCGCGCAGCACGCTCCGCGGCGTCGGCGCCGCGCCCGGTTCGCGTCCCGAGCCGAGTTCGTCCTTGGGGTCGGGTGCGTTTTGCCGCACGGAACCGTTCTCCTTATGCGTCAGATGCAGAACGGGATTGTGCGTGATAATGTTTGCCTCGAACGAAAGGGTGACAACCTTTTATCGGAAAACGCAAATGCGATCGACAGCCGGCGGGGCCGGCCGGCGATGACCGGAAATTCCGGCAAGCGAGGTGCCGTGTACCCTCCGCCCAAGCTTCGCCGCGGCACCGCCAGGCTGATGCCGGCGGCGCTGGCATTGGCCGTCGGCGCCGCGGTGCTGGCGCTGCCGCCATTGCGCGCCGCGGCCGATCCACCGGCGCCGCCGCCACTCCCCGCCGCGCCTGCCGCGAGCGTCCCGGCGGCGATCGACATCGCCGCCATCCCGGCGACCCTGACGCCCTTTGCCGGCGACGACGGGATCGAGGACCGGCTCGACACCGCCGGCCGGGTGGTCGTCGGCGGCGAGCGGCTGCACGAGCATCTGGTCCGCCGGTTTTATGCCGGACACGGCTGGAAGCCGGTGTGGGACAGCCGCCCGGCCGCGGCGGCGGCGTTGTGGGCCGAGGTGCTGCGCGCCGACCGGCACGGGCTCGACCCGGCCTTGTTCCACAGCGTGGCGCTTGGCGAACGCGCTCGCACCCTGTCGCCGGTCGAGCATGATTTGCTGCTGTCGGATGCGATCCTGTCCTACGCCGACGCGCTGGCGCGCGGTGCGGTGCCGGCGGGCGATCGTCCGGACGACGAAGACCTGCGGCCGGCGCCGGTCGACGTCGTCGCCGCGGTCGACGCCGCGACGGCCGCGCCCGATCCGGCGCAGGCGGTCGCGGCCCTGGCCCCGAGCTCGTCCGAATACCTGGCGCTGCGCCGCGCCTATACCGAGTACGTCGCGGTTGCCTCGTCCGCCGGGCGCGGGGCGGGCATTGGGCTGCATGGCCGGGCGGCAAATGCCGGCGTAGCCGAAGCGCTGCGCCGGGCCCGGCAGGTCGCGATCAACCTCGAACGGTTGCGCTGGCTGCCGCACGAGATGCCGGCGGACCGGCTCGTCGTCGACAGCACGATCTCTCAGCTGCAGCTGTTCCGCGACGACCAGCCGGCGTTCACCACCCGCGTCGTCGTCGGCGAATTCGACAAGCAGACGCCGGAATTGCAATCGGTCGTCAAATACGTGCTGTTCAACCCGCCGTGGAACATCCCGCCTTCGATCGTCAGAAAGGAGATTTTGCCGAAGCTCGCCGGCAACCGCGGCTATCTGGCGGCGCACCACATGCGCTGGCGCGGCCCAATGGCGGTGCAGCAGGAGGCGGGGCCCTACAGCGCGCTCGGGCGGATCAAATTCGAGATGGACGACCGTTTTGACGTCTACCTGCACGACACCCCGGAAAAATGGCGGTTCCAGTCAGCCGACCGGATGATGAGCCATGGTTGCGTGCGCGTCGAAAACCCGCGCGAGCTGGCCTCGCTGCTGCTCGACGAAACCCCCGAGCAGATCGACAAGGCGATTGCCGTCGACCGGACGCACAGCCGCGCCCTGCCAAAGCCGCTGCCGGTTTTTATCGTCTACCAGACCGCGGTCGCCGAATTGGACGGCTCGATCGCGTTTCGCGGCGACCCTTATCAGCGCGATCCGGCACTCTGGGCCGAGCTCAATCGGGCGCGAGAACTGCGGCTGGCGCAGAAATCCAGCGCCATATCCGCCAATAAGGCGAGAACGGGTCAAAGCCGCGCAACCGTTGCGGAGAAAACCGCCACAATCGGCGACTAGCCCGCAAGTTTCTGCCCGTTCGGGCAAGTTTCTGCCCGCTCGGGGTTGTTCAACAGGAATTCGGATGCTATGGGCCCTCCGGGGAAATCGGGGGGTGTTAGCATTGCAGAGATCTACACTGTTGAGCCGGCGCCGGCTGCTTGGCGCCGCGGCCGGTATTGCTGCCGCAGGCTTGGTCCAGCCCGCCACGGCGGTGTCCTTCGCTCCGCGATCCGTGTCGCTTTACAATACCCACACCGGCGAATGGCTGCGCACCGTCTACTGGGCTGACGGCCATTACATCCGCGAGGCGGTGCGCGACATAAACTGGATTCTGCGCGACCACGACACCGACGAGATCCGGCCGATGAACGCCGGTGTCCTCGACCTGCTGGGCAGGCTGCGCGAGAGCCTCGACACGCACGACCCGTTTCTTGTGGTCTGCGGCTACCGCTCGCCGACGACCAACCGGCGGCTCTATCTCGAGGGCGTCGGGGTCGCCAAGCACAGCTATCACATCAAGGGCATGGCGGTCGACCTGCGCAGCGAGCAGCGCAGCATCGAGCAGATCCGCAACGCGGCACTCGATCTGAGATGCGGCGGCGTCGGCTACTACCCGCATTCCGGCTTTGTCCATGTCGACTGCGGCCCGGTCCGCCAGTGGCGGGGATCGGTGCGCACCTAGCGGCGCGTCTGCGAAATTGTCGCCCAGCAGCCAATGCGCCCGTCATACCCGCGCCAGCGGCTGTGAAGGAATGCTCGACATCAAATGTGTCATTCGGGGATGCCGAACGGGCAGGCCCCGAACCCATGACCACGGCATTTTTGCCAGCATATTCGTAGGCGGTGTTCACAGGTTCCGGGTGCGCGGGCGTGCCCGTGCCCCAGAATGACGGTTCTGCAATTACTTCGCGTCTGGCAAGCGGCCAACTCGGCGCGAAAACACCGGCCGTGAGCCCTGTCCGAGACAGGGCAGGCGCCCCCTGGTTGCCCGCGGAGGCGGCGAGGCGCGGGACCCGGTCGGTTCAGCTGCAGCGCGCGCTTCCCGGCATCAGCGAATTTGTTGCGATCCTTGAAACCGAACGGGGAACCGAATGGCTCGCTCAGGGTTTCTGGATTCGGTGATCAACAAATAAGCGTGGGATGAAATGCTCGGCACGATCCTTCTGATAATCTTGATCCTGCTGCTGATCGGCGCATTGCCGACCTGGGGCTACAGCGGCGGCTGGGGGTATTACCCAAGCGGCGGGATCGGGCTCTTGCTCGTCGTCGTCGTCGTATTGCTGCTGGTCGGCCGCATATAGCGGCCGGCGTCAGCCGGCGCCGGCAGCGCGACGCAGCACGTCGAGCCGCAGCGGCAGAGCTTGGCCGAGCCACATCGCAAACCGCGTGTGGTCGGCCAGGCTGTCGCCCGAGAGCGGGTGAACCAAAACGTCGAGCCCGTCGCGGTTCAGCATCAGCCACGGCACCAGGCGGGGAAATTCCGCGACCGCGAACGCCACCTGGTACATCGACACCGGATGCGGGCCTACCGGCTCGTTATGCCAGTTGCCGAGCCGGGTTTCGAACCGCGCGCCGATCCCCTCGCGTATCCGCTCGGCCGTCGCGCGGGTAGCCGGGTCGTAGTAGACATGGACGTGGTAGCCCTCGATCCGGTCGGGATCGGCAAATGCCTCAGCCATTCTCGCCTCCTGCTCGGTCAGGGGCTGTCGCCGCGCCGTTGCCCAACGCCCGCTGCATCAGGACGGTGTCGACCCAGCCGCCGAATTTATACCCGATCGCGCGCAGCACGCCGATTTCGTTAAAGCCGAGAGCCCGGTGCAGGTTAATCGACGGCCATTGCTCGCTGCCGCCGATCACCGCCACCATCTGGCGACAGCCGCGTGCGGCGCATTCTTCGATCAGCTCGGACAGCAATGCCCGGCCGATGCCGCGGCCGAGCTCGGCCGGATCGATGTAGATCGAATCCTCGACCGAGAAGCGGTACGCCGACCGGGTGCGGTACGGGCTGGCATAGCAATAACCGAGCACCCGACCGGCTCGCTCGGCGACGAGATAGGGCAAGCCCCGCGCCAGGATTTCACAGCGCCGTTCGGCGATCTCATTCGGTTCGGGCGGCTCGTCTTCAAAGGACGCGATGCCGTGCAATACGTGGTGGCGGTAGATCGCGGCGATCTCCTCGACATCGCGATCGTTCGACGGCCGGATCGTGATCGCGCTGCTCATTCGCGCTCACCGGGCGGCGCCGCGCCGGTTCAGATCGCGCGGATCGGCTTGCCGTCGAGAAAGGCCGCGACGTTCTCGACGATCTGCGGGTAGGAGCTGCGATAGTTTTCGTCGGTCACATAGCCGATATGCGGCGTCAGGATCACATTCGGCGCTGTGCGCAGCGGATGGTCGATCGGCAGCGGCTCCTTGTCGTAGACGTCGAACCCGGCATAGGCGAGGCGTCCCGCCTTCAGCGCGGCGATGACCGCGTCGGTGTCGCAAATCGGCCCGCGCGAAGTATTGACGAGGATGGCGCTCGGTTTCATCAGCCCGATCTCGCGCGCACCGACGAGGCCGCGGCTGCGCGGGCTCAGCACCAGATGCACCGAGAGAATGTCGGCGCGGCGGAACAGCTCGTCCTTGTCGACCCGCTCGACCCCCTGCTCGGCGGCCTTCTCGGCGGTCAGGTTCTGGCTCCAGGCGATCGCCTTCATGCCAAAGGCGAGGCCGACGCGGGCGACCGCGCTGCCCAGCCGCCCGAGACCGAGGAGCCCCAACGTCTTGCCGGCAACGCGGTGGCCGATGCGGGTCTGCCACCCGCCTTGACGCATCAACTGATGGTCCTCGGCGATGCGCCGGGCGGCGCCGAGGATCAGCCCCCAGGCCAATTCGGCGGTGTCCTCGTTGCCGCCGCCGGGACCGCCGGTGCCGCACACCGTGACGCCGCGATCCTTAAGCGTCGCCATGTCGAAGGACGCGTTGCGCATCCCGGTCGTGATCAAGAGCTTCAGCTTCGGCAGGCGGTCGACGACCGATTTCGTAAACGCCGTACGCTCGCGCATTGCCGCGACAAGCTCGGAATCAGCGAGCGCGCGCACCACCGCGTCCTCATCGGCGAAAGCATGGCGCTCGACGGCGATTTCGACGCCGCGGCTCCTGACCGGCGCCCAGTCCGCCATATTGAGCGCGACACCTTGGTAATCGTCGAGGATACTGAGCCGCATCGTTCCTCCTCCTATCCAACCGGCCGGCTTCGAAATGGATTTCGCCGTTTCATATGTTACTCATGATTAAGTTGCCCGTCATTCCCGGCTGCCCTCGGCGCCGCCTGACGCCGCGTCAGAGAGCGGCGAGCGCAGCGTTCAGCGTCGCACTCGGCCGCATCGCCGCCGAGGTCTTAGCCTGATCGGGCAGATAATAACCGCCAGTATCCACCGGCTTACCCTGCGCGGCGATCAGCTCAGCATTAATCTTGGCCTCGTTGGCCCCCAGCGCCTCCGCCAGCGGTTTGAAGCGGGCTGCCAGTGCCGAGCTGTTGTGCTGCCCGGCCAGCGCCTGTGCCCAATACAGCGCCAGGTAGAAATGGCTGCCGCGATTGTCCAGTTCGCCAACCCTCCGCGCCGGCGAACGGTTGTGCTCAAGGATCTTGCCGTTGGCCTCATCGAGCGTCTCGGCCAGAACCTGCACGTCCCTATTCCCACTTGTCTGCGCCAGATGTTCCAGCGAAGCGCCAAGCGCCAGGAACTCGCCCAGCGAATCCCAGCGCAGATAACCTTCGTGCTGGAACTGCTCCACGTGCCTCGGCGCCGAACCGCCGGCCCCGGTCTCGAACAACCCGCCGCCCGCCAGCAGCGGAACGATCGACAGCATCTTGGCCGACGTGCCCAGCTCCATGATCGGGAACAGATCGGTCAAGTAGTCGCGCAGCACATTGCCGGTGACGGAGATGGTGTCGAGCCCCTTCCGGATGCGGTCGAGCGAGAACTTCATTGCCTCGACCGGCGCCAGGATGCGGATGTCGAGACCCGATGTGTCCTCGTTCTTCAGGTATGTCTCGACTTTGGCGATCAACTGCGCGTCGTGCGCGCGTTTGGCGTCGAGCCAGAACACCGCCGGGGTGCCGGTCAGGCGCGCGCGGCGTACCCCAAGCTTGACCCAGTCCCGGATCGGCGCGTCCTTGACCTGGCACATCCGGAAGATGTCGCCGGTCTCGACCGGCTGTGACAGCAGAATCGCGCCGTCATCGGCGACCACGCGCACCGTTCCGCCCGCGGCGACCTCAAACGTCTTGTCGTGCGAGCCGTACTCCTCGGCTTGCTGCGCCATCAACCCGACGTTCGGCACATCGCCCATCGTCCTCGGGTCGAAGGCGCCATGCGCCTTGCAGTCCTCGATGACGGTCTGGTACAGCGTCGCGTAGCAACGATCGGGGATCGCGGCGATCACCTCGCGCAGCTTGCCGTCAGCGCCCCACATGTGGCCGGATTCGCGGATCATCGCCGGCATTGATGCATCGACGATCACGTCGCTCGGCACGTGCAGATTGGTGATCCCCCGGTCGGAATTGACCATGGCGAGGCCAGGCCGCTTCGTGTAGGCGGCCTGGATATCGGCCTTGATCGCTGCCTTTTCAGCCTCCGGCAACGTCTCGATCCGGGTCAGCATGTCGGCCACGCCGTTGTCGGGATCGACGCCCAGGCGCGTCAGCGTGGCGCCATGCTTCTCGAACACATCGGCGAAGAACACGGAAACGCAATGACCAAACAGGATGGGATCAGAGATCTTCATCATGGTTGTCTTGACGTGCAGCGAGAACAGGACGCCGTCCTTCTTGGCGGCGTCGATCTGCGCGGCGAAGAAGGCGCGCAACGCCTTACGGTTCATCACCGCCGCGTCGATGATCTCGCCGGTCTGAAGCGGCGTCTTCGCCTTCAGCACCGTGACCGCGCCATCGCTGCCGACCAGCTCGATGCGGGCATTGGTCGGCGCCGCAATGGTCGTCGCGACCTCCGAACCGTAGAAATCGCCGCCCGACATGTGCGCTACGCGCGATTTTCGAGTCCTTGGTCCAGGCGCCCATCTTATGCGGATTGTTGCGCGCGTACTGCTTCACGGCGCCGGCGGCGCGGCGGTCGGAATTGCCCTCGCGGAGCACCGGATTGACGGCGCTGCCGAGCACCTTGCCGTAGCGGGCGCGGATTTCCTTATCCGCTGGCGTCGCGTCGCTGTCCGGATAGTCTCGGCACGTCGTAACCCTTGCTCTGCAGCTCCTTGATCGCAGCCTTCAGCTGCGGGATCGAGGCGGAGATGTTGGGCAGCTTGATGATGTTGGCCTCGGGGCGCATCGCAAGTTGGCCAAGTTCGGCGAGCTCGTCGTTAATCTTTTGCGCCGGCGTCAGTTTGTCGGGGAAGTTGGCGATGATGCGGCCAGTCAGCGAAATGTCCTTCAGCTTCATCTTCACGCCGGCCGCCCCGACGAAGGCTTCGACGATAGGCAGAAGGGAAAACGTAGCAAGCGCAGGTGCTTCATCAACCTTCGTCCAAACGATTTCGAGATTTGACATGCTGGCACCTCCGCGCGCTGCTTTCTTTTCGGCTGAGTTGATCTATTGACGATTATAGCCTGTCTTGTCGCGAAGGGCGTCGCGGCTCTCCATACCGAGGTCGTAGTATTCCAGCTCGACTTCGAGATACGGCTAGATCAGCTTGTTCTTGATAAAGCTCCACATGATCCGCGCCATCTCGTCGCCGTCGAGCTCGACAACCGGCCTAGCCACCTCGATTTTCGCCATACTTGTCATCCTCGCATGCGGCCGGAGGAGCTGCCGGCCGTAACCTTTGCCGGGCGGCGAGGATAAAGACCGCAGACCGCCGCGACAAGCCGGCAAAGGGTGCGGTGCAAGCCACCCATGCGTTGCCGCACCCGGCCATTTGTGCACAGCATCGGCGTTCGGCACCGAAATTGCTCAAAGCACGGTGCTGAACCAGCTTTGTTACCAAAGGTTTACAAGCTGACAACGCTATTTACCGATCAAATTTGGGATTGTCAAACCTCGTCAATTACTTATTGTGGTCGCCTAAATTTTAGGCATAACGGTAGAAAGATTGAAATGCTTGGCCGCCAGGGGCGTCGTCAAACGGTTCTGCACAGAGTTATGCACCGTTGTCGTGGATATCGGCTGTCCCGAATGCAAATGTTTTGTCCGGTCAGCCGGTTGCGGCGGCGCGACGGACGGCGATCCATCAAAGCCCGTCTACCGCGACGCCGCCGGCGGCCGGCTCGTCCGCGAGGGCCGCCATTAACGTCGCAACGTCCGGGACGAAGCGCAGCAGCCGGTGCGTCTTCGGCTGGGCAAAGCCGCTGTTGACGACCTGATCGAGAAGGCGGCGCAACGGCGCCCAATAGCCGGCGACGTCGACCAGAAAGATCGGCTTGGCATGCAATCCGAGCTGCTTCCAGCTCACAATTTCAAAGGTTTCGTCGAGGGTCCCGATGCCGCCCGGCAGGACCGCAAACGCGTCGGCGCGTTCGGCCATCAGCGCCTTGCGCGCGTGCATCGTCTCGACGACGGCGAGCTCGCTGACCCCGGTATGGGCGAGCTCGGCGTCGCGCAGCCGCGCCGGGATGATGCCGGTCACCCGGCCGCCCCGCGCCAAGGCGGCGTCGGCCGCGAGCCCCATCAGCCCAACCCGGCCGCCGCCGAACACCAGCTCGATGCCGGCGTCGGCCAGCCGCGCGCCAAGCTCGCTCGCCGCGTCGCGGTAGCGCTCGTCGACCGCACCCGACGACCCGCAATAAACGCAGAGCGAACGGATTTGCCGGCGCGCCGGCGGGGCTGCGGGATCAGGCATAGAGCTCGGCCGCGAGGATCGGCGGGGTCCGCTTGCGCTTGTGCAGATAGGATTGCCAGAAGAGGCAGGCGGCGACCGAGCGCCAGGGCCGCCACGCTTCGCCCATGCGCCGCAACTCGGGTTCGGCCGGCCGCGCGCCGAGCGCCAGCTCGTCGCCGACCGCGATCTGCAGCCCGAGATCGGCGGCGGGCCAGATGTCCGCCCGGCCGAGCGCGAACAGCAGGTAAACCTCGGAGCTCCACCGGCCGATGCCCTTCAATGACAACAGCGCGGCCTGCGCGGTCTCGTCGTCGGCTTCGGACAGCCGGTTAAAGTCGAATTCGCCGCCGCGGACCTTTTCGGCGAGCGCACGGGCATACCCCGCCTTTTGCCGGCTGAAGCCGCAGGCTCGCAGGCTGGCGTCGTCGAGGGTCAGAAAGACCTCGGGAATCAGCGGCCGGCAGATTTCGCTGAGCCGGCGGTGCATCGCCGCCGCGGCGTCGATCGACACCTGCTGCTCGAGGATGATGTGCAGCAGGGTTGCAAACCCGTTGCGCCGCCGGCGAAAGCGCGGCGGCCCAGCCGCGGCGAGGATCGCGGCAAAAACCGGTTCGCCGGCGAGCGCGGCAATCCCCTCGTCGATCCCGTGCGGCGCATAGATTGCCGCATCATCGACCGCCGCGGCGCTCACGGCGCGATGCCGCCGCCCGATCGCGCACGACAGCCGAGCCGCACCCGGCCGCCGCGGCCATTGCGCCTGATCCCGTCCTTATCCATCCCGCCGCCTCTTGCTGCGCCCGATCTTATCGCACGGGTGCCTCCGCCGCTCCAACCCGCCTTCAGGCGCGCCTCCCGCTCGCCGACGCAATCGGGTAGTCTGCGCAGTCCGCCAACGCCAGCGCCGTGCATCCGCCCAAAGAGGCTCCGATGTCCTACACCGCCCCGATCGCCGAGATGCGCTTTGTGCTGGAGGAGGTGGCGGGGATCGGCGCATTGGCCGCACTGCCCGGTTACGGCGCGTCGGACCCGGACCTTGTCGAAGCGATCCTCGGCGAGGCGGCAAAGCTCGCGGCGGGCGCGCTGGCGCCGCTGAACCAGCCGGCGGACCGTATCGGCAGCGTCCTCGAAAACGGTGTCGTGCGCACCCCGCCGGGGTTTCGCGAGGCCTATGCCCGCTATGTCGAAGGCGGTTGGGGCGGGCTTACCGCCGACCCCGATTACGGCGGCCAGGGCCTGCCGCTGGCACTCGCCACCCCGGTCCTCGAAATGTGGAGCTCGGCATGCATGGCGTTCGCGCTGTGCCCGCTCTTGACCCTCGCCGCGATCGAGCTGCTGCAAGCCTACGGCACCGACGAGCAGAAGTCGCTCTATCTCGGCCGGCTGGTGTCCGGCGAATGGGCCGGCACGATGAACCTGACCGAGCCGCAGGCCGGGTCCGATCTCGGCGCGCTCGCGACGCGCGCGGTCCCCGCCGACGATCCCCGGCTGGGCCGGCACTACCGCGTCACCGGGCAGAAGATCTTCATCACCTATGGCGACCACGACCTCGCGGCGAACATCGTCCACGCGGTGCTGGCGCGCACGCCGGGCGCGCCGCCGGGCAGCCGCGGCATCTCGCTGTTTCTGGTGCCGAAATTCCTGCCCGACGAGGAGGGCCGGCCGGGGCAGCGCAACAACGTCCGGGCGCTGAGCCTCGAGCACAAGCTCGGCATTCATGCCTCGCCGACTTGCGTGGTCGCCTATGAGGACGCCGTCGGCTGGCGCATCGGCGAGGAAAACCGCGGTCTCGAATACATGTTCACGATGATGAACAATGCGCGGCTCAATATCGGGGTGCAGGGGGTGGCGATCGCCGAGCGCGCCTATCAGCAAGCCCGCGACTTTGCCCGCACCCGCATTCAAGGGCGGCCGCTCGGCGCCGCGGCCGAGGCCGGGCCGCTGCCGATCATCCACCATCCCGATGTCCGGCGCATGCTGCTGTCGATGCGGGCCGCGAGCGAGGCGATGCGGGCGCTCGCCTGCCATGCCGCGGCAACGATCGACCATGCCCGCCGCGATCCCGACCCGGCCGCGCGGGCCCGCGCCCAGCACCGCGCCGACCTGTTGATCCCGGTGGTCAAGGCGTGGTGCAGCGACATGGGGGTCGCCGTCGCCTCGACCGGGATCCAGGTGCATGGCGGCATGGGTTACATCGAGGAGACCGGGGCGGCGCAGCATCTGCGCGACGCCCGCATCGCGCCGATCTACGAGGGGACGAACGGCATCCAGGCGAACGATCTCGTCGGCCGCAAGCTCATGCTTGACCGGGGAGCCGCGATGGTTGCGTTGCTCGACGACATCGAGGCGGCCCTGGCGGCGCTCGACCAAGCCCGCGGCTCCGACCAGTCGGATTTGTCCGCGATCCGCCGGTCGCTGCAGCGGGGAGCGCTGGCGCTCCAAACGGCGACGAGCTGCGTGGTCGAGGCCGCAGCGCCCGAGGCGGCGGCGGGTGCGGCGCCCTATCTCGAAATGGTCGGGATCGTCTGCGCCGGCTGGCTGATGGCGCGCCAGGCACTGGCCGCCGACCGCCGCCTGAAGGCGGGTGAGGGCGATGCCGCCTTTCTCGCGGCCAAGATCAGGACCGTGCGGTTCTATGCCGAGCATTTTCTCGAACGGGCCGAGGGTTGCCTCGGCGGCGCCGTCGGCGGGGCCACCGTGCTCGGGTTCGATCCCGACCAGTTCTGACCCGGCATGCCTCGGGCGAGTGCCGCGCCGCTGCGGGCCGACGACATCAGGCTCGGCATTTTCTACATGGTGGCGTCGGTCTTTCTGTTTTCGTTTCAGAACGCGATCGGCAAGTGGCTGGCGCAGGGCTACCCGATCCCGATGCTGGTGTTCTTCCGCAGCGCCGTCGCGTTGCTGCCGTCGTACCTGCTGGTCGTCAGGGCTGGCGGGGTCCGGGTGCTGCGCACCAACCGGCTCGGCGCCCAGATCGGGCGCGCGGCGATCTGGGGCGGGTCGAACGTCGCCTCGTTCTTCGCGTTTCACCTGCTGCCCCTGGCCGACGCGATCGCGTTGACCTTTGCCGCGCCGCTGTTCCTGACCGCGTTGTCCTGGCCGCTGCTCAAGGAGCGGGTCAGTCGCGAGCGCTGGATCGCGGTTTCGGTCGGTTTTGTCGGCGTCCTCGTCATGGCGCGGCCGAGCGGCGCCGGGAGCTCGCTGGGCATGGTCTGCGCCCTCTTATGCGCCGGCTGCAACGCCTTTGGGACATTGGCGGTGCGCGGGCTGACGCGGACCGAGTTGACCGCCTCGATCGTGTTCTACACCGCCTTGTTCATGACGATCGGCTCGTTGCCGGTGCTGCCGTTCTACTGGGTGACGCCGGGGCCGGTCGACCTTGCGCTGTTCTGCTCGCTCGGGCTGATCGGCGGCATCTCGCAATACTGGACGACCCAGGCGCTCTTCTACGCGCCGGCGGCGGCAGTGTCGCCGTTCAACTACACAGCACTGATCTGGGGTTCGGTCATCGGCTTTCTGGTGTGGGGCGAGGTGCCGACGATGGCAATCATTGTCGGCGCCGCGATCGTCACCCTGAGCGGCCTCTATCTGTTGCGCCACGAAGGCTTTCGCCGCACCCGCCCCCGCCGTCCCCGCCCCGCCGGGTAGCTGCAAAGACCTATCGGCCTCGATGGCCGGCGCTTCGCGATTGTGCCCGCCATCCGCTCGCGTTTATGACTGAACAGCTCTGGCCTACCAGCCGGTGGAAAAAAGGAGGGCGCATGCCGACTCTGAAAATCCGCAACGTCGATATCTGCTGCGCTCGCCCGCATGCCGCCCTTGCGAGGACGTCGCGATGAGCGAGCTGCGCGCCGATTACGTTGTGGTCGGCGCCGGGTCGGCGGGATGCGTCATCGCCGACCGGCTGAGCGAGGACGGGGCGCAGGTCGTGCTGCTCGAGGCTGGGCCGCGCGACTGGCACCCGATGATCCACATCCCGGCCGGCGCCCTGCATCTGCGCGCCAATCCGCTCGTCAACTGGAACTACTACACCGAGCCCGAGCCCGGCATCGGCAATCGTGCGGTCCATTGGCCGCGCGGCCGGGTATTGGGCGGCACCAGCTCGATCAACGGCATGCTCTATGTCCGCGGCAACCCCTCCGATTACGACGGCTGGGCGCAGATGGGCGCCCGCGGCTGGAGCTATGCCGACGTGCTGCCTCTATTTAAGAAGTCCGAGAATTACGCGTCGGGCGACCCGGAATACCGCGGCAAGGGCGGCCCGCTGCCGGTCGAGGACTACCGCACGATCCTGCCGTTGACGCATCGCTTTGTTGAAGCGGCGCAAGAAGCCGGGTTCAAGCTGACGCGCGACTACAACGGTGCCGTCCAGGAAGGGGTCGGCTATTCGCAGATGACGCGCGGCGGCCGGTTTCGCGGCTCGACCGCGCAGACCTTTCTGGCCGAGGCGCGCCGCCGCAAGAATTTGCGGGTGGTGACCAAGGCCACCGCCACCTGCCTCGGCTTTAACGGGCGGCGCTGCACCGGCGTCGCGTTTCGGCGCGGCGGCGGGATCGACCATGTCTCCGCGGCGCGCGAGGTGATCCTGTGCGGCGGCACGGTCAATTCGCCTCATTTGCTGCAGGTTTCGGGGATCGGGCCTGCGGAGTATCTGCAGTCGATCGGGGTTCCGATCGTGCTCGACCTGCCGGGGGTCGGCGCCAATTTGTCCGACCATTTCGCCGCGCGCGTCTCCCACCGCGTCAAGGACGAGATTTCGGTCAACCAGCTGGCGCGCGGGCCGAGGCTGGTGCGCGAGATCGGCCGCTATGCCGCGACCGGACGCGGGGCGCTGACCTTTGGCGTCACCACCGCGATGGTGTTCTGCGGCAGCCGCGAGGGGCTCGCCAGCCCCAACCTGCAATTGCTGTTCACGCCCGGCAGCTACCATCGGAGCGGCTATGGTCGGCTTGAGCAGGAGCCGGGGATGACGATCGCGGTTTGTCTCGCGCGCCCGGACAGCCGCGGCACGATCATGGCGCGTTCGGCCGACCCGCTGGAGCGGCCGGCGATCAGACCAAATTACCTGGCAGTCGAAAGCGATGCCGGCGTGCTGCTCGCCGGCATCGGTCATGCGCGGCGGATTTTCGCCGCACCTCCCCTCTCCCGCTACAGCGCCGCCGAAACCATGCCCGGTGCCGATGTCAGCTCGGAACAGCAGCTCGACGACTTCCTGCACCGCGACGGCACCAACCTCCACCACCCGGTCGGCACCTGCCGGATGGGCGAGGACCCGATGGCGGTCGTCGACTCGCGGCTGCGGGTGCGCGGGATCGCCGGGCTGCGCGTCGTCGACGCCTCGGTGATGCCGACCGTGACCACCGGCAACACCAACGCGCCGACGATCATGATCGGCGAAAAGGGAGCCGCGATGATCCGCGAGGACGCGAAAGCCGCCTGAGAGGACTTGCGGCCGGTCGATGCCGGCGCGGCGAAGTAGCTACCGCGGCGCTCGAAACCCCGCATAGGCGGCCGGCAACAGCCGCGCAAGGCGCTCGGCCCACGCCGCCTGCCCGGCCGGGTCGGTGATCAGATCCTGACGGATTTCGATTTCGAGATAGGGCAGCCTGCGGCGCTCGCCATGGACCGGGACCGTGTAATCGGTCAGGTCGGTCACGCGGTAGGGCTCGTTCTCGCCGACGACGAGGTCGCCCTCGGCGCGCAATAAGTCGAGCAGCGCGTATGACAGCCGCGCGTCGCGATTGAACAAAACGCCGACATGCCACGGCCGCGACACGCCCCGGAACACCGGCGTGAAGCTGTGCAGGGCCACCAATGCCGAGGGGCGGCCCGCGGCCTTGCGGTGGTCGAGCGCGGCGGCGATGCTGTCCTGGTAGGGACGGAAGATCGCGTCGCGGCGAGCCGCGCGATCGGTTTCGGTCAGATCGCGGTTGCCGGGGATTTCGGTGTCCTCGCTGCTTTCGGCGATCGAGCTCGGCACCGAGGGATCGCGGTTGCAGTCGATAACGAGCCGCGAATAGGTCTGGATGATCAGTGCTGCATCCAATTGCGCCGAGATTTGCCTGCCGACCGCAGCAATGCCGATGTCCCAGGCGATATGGCGAAGCGTGTCCGCCTCGGTCAGCCCAAGCCGCCCGAGCCGGCGCGGGATCGCCCGCCCGCCATGGTCGCAGGCGAGGAAAAAGACCGAGCCGCCGGCCTCGTTGGTCAGGGCGACCGGGTCGGGTTCGTCGGGATCGAGCAGCGCTTCGGTCATTGCGGCGCGGAGCACACGAACGCGACTTCGGCTGGCGAACCCGCGTCGTCGTCCCCGCGCAAGCGGGGACCCAGGGACCACAGAGCGGAGCCCCCGCTCTGGACTCCTGCTTTCGCGGGAATGACGGGATGCCGGACCAAGGACCGCAAATTCACCTCAATAAATCTCGGCGTAGTGGGTGCAGAGCTCGGCCGGGGAGAGACCGGCGACCTTTTCGGCTTCGACCCGCTTAAAGCGCAGATAGGCGTCGCGGTGCAATGCGCCGAACCAGCCGCCGACGGTGTCGCTGGCGGCGAGATTGTCGAGCGCCTTGTCTAGAGTTTGCGGCAACAAGGCCGGTTTCGCCTCGGCCGAGGGCAGAGGAATTGAGCGGCGGATGCCGTCGGCGCCGGCAAAGAGGATCGCGCCCAATGCCAGATAAGGGCTCGCCGCCGCGTCGCAGACACGGAATTCCAGGTTGAACTGACGCGCGGCGTCCTCCGGGCTGGCGGCGGCAAAGACCGGGGCAATGCGCAGGCAGGCGCCGCGGTCCTGGCGCACCAGGTCGATCCTGGTCGGCGCCCAAGCATTCGGCACCAGACGCAGATACGACACCGGCGAGGGCGCGGTTACCGCACAGATTGCCGGCAGATGGTGCAGGATCCCGGCGGCGAAATGCTGCGCCGGCTCGCTCAAATCCATCGGCTTGCCGGCTGCGTAGGTCGCCGGCCGGCCGCCGCCGTCCCACAGGCTCATATGGATGTGGACGCCGCTGCCGACATTATCGGGGACCGGCTTTGGCGCAAAGACTGCGCGATGGCCAAGGCGGTGAGCCGCGGCGCGCGCCATCTCGCGGGTGATCACGGCATGGTCGGCCGCGGTCAGCGCCGGCTGCGGTGCTACCGTCACCTCGAACTGACGCGGCCCGTATTCGGCCAAAAAACTGTCCGGCACCGGCCCGGCGGCGCGCAATGCGGCGATGAACGTTTCGCCGAAACTCCCCTGCCGGCGAAAGGCGCCAAGCGCATAGGCGTCGCCCGGGCGGTCCTCGATGCCGGTGTAAAGAAATTCCTGCTCAAAGGCGGCAATGGCGTGCAGACCCGAGATTTCTTCGAGCTCACGCGCGGCACGGCGCAGAAAGTCGCGCGGGCAGCATTCCCACGGCTCGCCGTCAGTGGTGCGGATGTCGCCGAGAAAGAAATGCTCGACCGCCGAACCGTCGCCAAAATCGACCCGCACCTCGGCCGCCGGGTCGGGCACGATCATCTGATCGCCGGCGGTGCCGAACGGCGTGTCCCAGATCGGCCCGGCCGGCGACATCATCATATTGCTGCCGGTCCAGCCGATGCCTTTTGCGAGCCGGCCGGGCAGTTCGCACGCCGGAAACCCCTTGCCGCGCACATGCCCCGAGATGTCGCAGGTCGCGACAAAAATCAGCTCTTCCCGGATCATCGCTCGCTTGCCTCCGAGACAGGTGCGTGACGATGCTCCCTCTCCGCCCGCTGGCGGGGGGAGAGGGTTGGGGTGAGGTGGGTGGCGGCCGGGCGCGCGAATCCTGCGAAGGCCACCTCACCCTCCCATCGCAAGCGATGGGCCCCTCCCTCTCCCCCACAGGGCGGAGAGGGGGCAAAGACGGCCACGCTCGCCGTTTCGCCGCTGGCCATCACGCCGTCAACGGCGCGTATTGGTCGAGGAGGCGCAGGATTTCGTCGCGCGGGAGGTCGGGGAGCTCGAGCAATGCCCCCTCGATCCCGGCGGCGCGGTAGTCGTCGAGTGCCGCTTTGTCGGCGGGGGCGCGGAACACCGTGATCGACAACTCGGCCGGGTTGCGTCCCTTTTGCTCGGCCAGCCGCGCCAGCCGCGCCTTGGCGTCGCGCGCTGTGAAGCCGGCGACCGGACGCGGGATCCAGCCGTCGCAATATTCGACGATGCGCCGCAAGGTGTAGTCGGTCTCGCCGCCGAGCAGGATCGGCGGGTGTGGGCGCTGCTTTGGCTTCGGATAGGACCAGACCGGATCGAAATCGACAAGCTCGCCGTGATACTGGGCCTCCTCCTGCGTCCACAACGCCTTCATTGCGAGGACGCGCTCACGCATCAGCTTGAAGCGCGTGTCATAGCGGGCGCCGTGGTTTTCCATTTCCTCGACGTTCCAGCCGCCGCCGATGCCGAAAACGACGCGTCCGCCCGACAACTGGTCGAGGCTCGCGACCGATTTCGCGGCGACGATCGGGTCGTGCTCGGGGACAAGGCAGATGCCGGTGCCGAGCAGCAGCTCCTTGGTCGCGGCGGCGGCAAAGGACAGCGCCACAAACGGGTCGTGGGTGTGCGAATACTTCTTCGGCAGCTCGCCGCCGGCGGGGAATGGGCTGCGCCGGCTCACCGGGATATGGGTGTGCTCGGGCAGATAGAGCGAGGCGAAGCCGCGGGCTTCAAGCGCCGCGCCGAGCTCGCCGGGCGCGATGCCGTAATCCACCGGGAAATAGAAGACGCCGACCTGCATGTCGTTTCCTCTGCGCGTCGGGGCGATATCCGCTAGGATGGCAGAAATCGGAAAGTTCGACCATCGGGGAAAGCCATGCCGATCGCATCAATCCGCGGCGTCGACGTCAACTACGAAGTGCTGGGCGAACGCGGACCCTGGGTGGCGTTGCAGCCGGGCGGACGGCGGGCGCTCGGCGGCGTCAAATCGCTCGCCGAGAAGATCGCCGAGGCCGGCAACCGCGTCTTGATCTACGACCGGCGCAATTGCGGCGCCTCGGGCGTGTCGTTCACCGGCAATTCCGAAAACGAGGTCTGGGTCGAGGATCTGCGCGAGCTGCTGACCCAGCTCGACGCCTTGCCGGCGTTTATCGGCGGCAGCTCGTCGGGATGCCGGCTGGCGCTGCTGCTGGCGTTGCGCCATCCGGCGGCGGTGCGCGGCTTGCTGCTGTGGCGGGTCACGGGCGGCCCTTACGCGGCCGAGCGGCTGGTGCAGAACTACTACAGCCAATACATCGAGCTGGCGCAGCAGGGCGGGATGGAGGCGGTCTGCCATAGCGAGCATTTCAGCGAAGTCGTCGCCGCCAACCCGGCCAACCGCGCCCGGCTGATGGAGACCGAAGCCGAGGATTTCGTGGCGCTGATGGAGCGCTGGCGGCGCAGCTTCAACGAGGGTGCGGAATACCCGGTGATCGGGCTCAGCCCGGCCGAATTACGCTCGATGACGATGCCGGCCTGCATCATTCCGGGGAACGACCGGGTGCATCCGCGCGGCCCCGGCCAGGCGGCGCACCGCCTGTTGCCCAACGCCGAGTACCACGAGGTCCTGACCGAAGACCGCCCCGACCAGGATGTCGCCACCGAGGACTGGGAAAAGAAGGAAGGCCTGTTGGCGGCGATCTTTATCGATTTCCTGCGCCGCCAGCAGCGCGGCTGAGCCGTCCAAATGCGGCACGCTCGCGGTGGGCGAGCGCGCCGCTGACGAGAGTTATCGGTGCGGAGGGAACGCCCTACTACTCAGCGCAGCGAGCGTCCATGAAAGGCGCGCCAGCCGGTGCGGCCATGCCGGCGGGAGCGATAGCTTTGCTTGCCGTTGTGGAGGCGTGCGGTCACCTGCGTCCATTGCCCGGTCGTCGGATCGTAAATCCCGAGATATCCACCCGCGGTCAGGGTTGGGGCCGGCCCATTGAGCTTGCCACAGAAGTCATACTTGTCGGGTCCTCCCGTCTCAAAGAAATATTTTGGCGTGACAAAGTCGCTGACGAGCACACCGTTTTTCATATACGCGATACTGTCGTCCTCCACGGCATCGCAGACCTCGCGAATGCATTGTCGGCCGTCCTGCAGGTTGATCATGTCTTGGGTTGTCGGATCGCCGAGCATTTCCATTAATTCATGGGTCAGATCGACGGTCCACGAGACGCCGTAGCGCTGGTCATCCGCAGCGAAGACTTTTCCCTCGATCCGCCCATGCTCGTCCACGTGGTATCCGAGGGCGCCGGGCTCGTCGGAATGATCCATCATGTAAAGCGGCCAGACCCCTTTCGGGACGTGCTTGCCCTTGCCGAGGAATTGCAGGGTGGCGCTTGCTTCCCAGATAGGGGCAAAGTCCTCGGTGACTTGCGCCTGTATCGCAGGGATAACGGCTTGGATATTATCGTCCGACAGGACCGAGCACTTGTTGACGATGACGATTTCGGTCATTGACATCTCCACTGCCGAGATAATCAACCATGCCGATGAGCCGAGGTAATCGATCTCTCGCGCTCTCGGGAGCGGATCCCGGATCAAGGCTCTCGGTGCCGTGCCGGCGTACGAACCGCCTGCGGGGCAATGTTCACCCGACAGGCGAAATCGGATGTGAGACAGCTCACACTTGGCGCGATATTTGTATTCACGACGGTCAGGGTCATAGCGAACTGATGTGGCGGCGATAGGCTGTGGTCACGCGATGAAACCGGCGCCGTTCGACTACGCCTGTCCGGCGACGGTCGCCGAGGCGGTGGCGCTGCTGGCGGCTTATGACGGCGAGGCCAAGCCGATCGCCGGCGGGCAGAGCCTGATGCCGCTGTTGGCGTTTCGCCTCGCCGCGCCAAAGCTGCTGGTCGATCTGCGCAAGCTGCCCGGTCTCGACCGTATTGTCGTCGGCACGGACGGGGTTCGCATCGGCGCGCGGGTGCGCTGGCGCGACATCGAAGACGATCCGCGGCTCGCGGCCGCGCATCCGTTGCTGCGGGCGATGGTGGCGCATGTTGCGCATTACCAGATCCGCAACCGCGGCACCGTCGGCGGCAGCCTCGCCCATGCCGACCCGGCGGCCGAGATGCCGGGCGTCGCGGTCGCCTGCGACGCGACGATCGCGGTTGTGGGTGCGGCGGGCGCGCGCGAGATCGCGGCGGCCGATTTCTTTCTCGGCCCGCTGACGACAGCGCTCGCCGCCGACGAGATCATCACCGAAATCCGGCTGCCGGCGTGGCCGGCGGGACGATGCTGGGGGTTTGAGGAATTCGCCCGCCGCCGCGGCGATTTCGCGCTTGCCGGCATTGCCGCCTTTTACGACAAAGCCGCTGCCGATGACCTGCGTGCCGTCAACGCCCATGTCGGGGTGATCGGGGCTTGCGTCCGCCCGCACCGGCTCGCCGCGGCAGAAGCAGCGCTGAACCGCCGCGTCGTGGACGAGACGACGATTGGCGAAGCGGCGCAGGCCGCGGCCGACGAGGTCGATCCACCCGAGGATCTGCACGCCAGCGCCGCCTATCGCCGCGCGCTCGTGGCGACCATGGTCGAGCGCGCCCTGCGCCGGGCGGCCTCGTGACGATGCGCGTAGCTTTCAAGGTCAACGGCACGCCGGCCGAGGTCGAGGTCGAGCCGCGCACCAGCCTCGCCGACTGCCTGCGCCATCGGCTCGGGCTGACCGGGACCCATCTCGGCTGCGAGCATGGCGTGTGCGGCGCCTGCACCGTCATCGTCGACGGCGACGCGGTGCGCTCATGTCTGATGTTGGCGATGCAGGCGGAGGGCGCGGAGGTCGTCACGGTCGAGGGGCTCAGCGACGACGCGGCGCTGTCGCCGTTGCAGACCGCCTTTCGCAAGCATCACGCGCTGCAATGCGGGTTCTGCACGCCGGGAATGATCACCACCGCGCACGCGCTGTTGAGCGCCGAGCCCGACTGCGACGAGAACCGCATCCGCGAGGTGTTGTCGGGCAATCTCTGCCGCTGCACCGGCTACATCCCGATCGTCGCCGCGGTGCTCGAAGCGCGCGCCGCTTACCGGAACCGCCGATGACGATCGCCAACCGCTATATCGGCGCCCCGATCGAGCGCGTCGAGGATCTGCGCTTTCTGCGCGGCAAGGGGATTTACCTCGACGACCTGTCGCGCCCCGGATTGCTGCACGCGGCGGTGCTGCGCAGCTCGGTGGCGCATGGCCGTCTCGGCGCGATCGACCCGACCGCCGCGCTGGCATTGCCGGGCGTGCATCGGGTGATCACCGCCGCCGACATGGGCGGGCAGGTGCCGCGGATCCCGATCCGCCTGCAGCCGCTGCCCGAGCTCGAGCCGTTTCACCAGCCGGTCGTCGCCGACGGCAAGGTCCGCTACGTCGGCGAGCCGATCGCGGTCGTATTGGCCGACAGCCCGGCGGTTGCCGAGGACGCGCTCGACCTGATCGCTGTCGAGATCGAGCTGTTGCCGGCGGTGGCCGACCGGCACATCGCGGCAAGCAGCGAGACCCTGCTGTTCGACGGCAGCGGCGGCAATCGCGCGATCCGCTACAGCGCGATCCGCGGCGACGCGGCCGCGGGTTTTGCCAAGGCCGAGTACACCCGCCGCGAATGCTTCTCGGTGCAGCGCCACATGGCGCTGACCCTGGAGCCGCGCGGCGTCATGGCCGAGTGGGACGCTGCGGCCGGGCGGCTGACGGTTTGGGGTGCTGCGAAGGTCGCGTTTTTCAACCGCCGCATCCTGGCGGCGCAGCTCGGTCTCGACGAAGACCGGATCGACATGGTCGAGAACGATGTCGGCGGCGGCTTTGGCCAGCGCGGCGAGTTCTACCCCGAGGATTTTCTGGTCCCGTTTGCCGCACGGCTGACCGGCCGCCCGGTCAAATGGGTCGAGGACCGGCGCGAGCATTTGATGGCGGCCAACCACGCTCGGGAAGCCGATTGCGAGATCGAGATCGCCTGCCGCCGCGACGGCACGATCCTCGCCTTGCGCGGCCATGTCTGGGCGGATATGGGCGCCTATCTGCGCACCAACGGCATGGTCGGCGCGCGCAACACCGCGCAGTTCCTGTCGGGACCCTACGACATCGCCGATGTCGACATCGACGCCACCCTGCTGATGACCAACAAGACCCCGGTCGGCACTTATCGCGGGCCGGGCCGGTTCGAAGGCGATTTCTTCCGCGAGCGGCTGATCGACATCGCCGCGCGCGAGCTCGGCATCGACCCGGTCGAAATGCGCCGCCGCAACCTGGTCCCGCCGGCCGCGATGCCCTATCGGATCGCCACCCTGACCCCATACGAAAACAAGGACGAGTACGACAGCGGCGACTACCGCGTGACCCTCGACCGCTGCCTCGACGAGTTCCGCTGGGACGAAAAGCAGAAGGTGCAGGGCCAAAAGGTCGACGGCCGCTGGCACGGCGTCGCGGTCGGCTGCTTTGTCGAGGGGGGTGCGGCCGGCCCGCGCGAGAATGCGCGGCTGACATTGGCGGCGGACGGTCGGGTCGCGGTCGCGATCGGCGCGTCGGCGGTCGGGCAGGGTGTCGAAACCGTCTACGCGCAGATCGCCGCCGACGCGCTTGAGGTGCCGATCGACCGGATCAGCGATGTCCGCCACGGCTCGACGACGATTGTGCGCGAAGGGTTCGGCTCGTTTCATTCGCGCGCGGTGGTGATGGCGGGGTCGGCGATCCTGCTGGCGGCGGAAAGCCTCAAGCGCGCAATCCTCGAGGCGGCGGCGGCGCGCCTCGGCGCTGCGGCCGAAGCGGTGACGCTCACTGACGGCGCGGCTGTCGCCGACAATGGCCGAGCGCTGGCCTGGGGCGCGCTGGCGGGCCTCAGCGTCGAGGAAAGCTTCGCCAACGCCAAGCACACTTACAGCTATGGCGCGCATGCGGCACACGTCGCGGTCGACGAGCGGACCGGCCATGTGGCGCTTGTCGATTATGTCGCGGTCGAGGATGTCGGGCGCATCATCAACCCGTTGCTGCTCAAGGGCCAGATGATCGGCGCCATCGTGCAGGGGCTGGGCGGGGCGCTCCTCGAGCACCTCGTCTATGACGGCGAGGGCCAGCTCCTGACCGGAACCTTGGCCGACTACCTGCTGCCGACCGCGAGCGACTTTCCGCAAATCCGCGCCGTGCCGCTGGAGGAATACCCCTCGCCGATCAACCCGCTCGGCGCCAAGGGTGCCGGCGAAGGCGGGATCGTCCCGGTCGGCGGGGTCATCGCCAACGCCGTCGCCGCAGCCCTCGCCTCATTCGACGCCGAGCCGCGCGCGCTGCCGCTGTCGCCGATGCGGGTCTGGCAGCTGATCCACCCGGACGGGGGGTGAGCTTTATCGACTTCCCGCGCCGCCGGCACCGCCGGGTTTGAATGCCACGGAGGGGTGGGTGGGCTTCCGACAGGTCGGGAGCCGCGCGCCGTGAATATTCCCGTTGAACCGGGAAAAAGCCGGGAACTGCTTTCGATTTTTGCTCGGACGGCAGAAAATCGGATTTGGATCAATAACTTACGGAGAACATCGTAACGCACTAACCGGGAAATCATCGCGAATCCCCGCCAGGTGACTGGATCCTCAAAGTGATAAGAAGGGCGCATCTCTCCGGTCCGAGTAAGATGCCAGCCTAGCACAAAAAGTCGTCGTTTGTGAGGCGCGCGAGTTTGGCGGGGCTGTACGGGCAGGAGATTTTCGACGGGGGTTGCCACATGTCGGCTACAGTTCTCTCGACAACCTCTCGTAGAGCGGGCGCCTGAAGACATTTCAGGATATAGCAAATTGTATTGGACAAACATCGACCAACGGGAGGGAGTATTCTAGTTAATGTAGTTAGAGCTGCATTTTTATATTTAATGTGTTCATTTATACCGTCGGTAAATTGGGCACTTCCAGGGGTATTAAATTCCCCGGGGATGGGATAACAACCATTCTTTGCCCGTCTATTCACTGGCAACTACAGTTGTCGCAAGGAGGCTGACCCGTAAGCGCGACGCGGTCCGCTGGCGGTCGAACCCTCGACCCCTCATTGCGTCTGGCGCGTGCAGATACCTGACCTTTTCGCCAGTCGCTTGATACACCCCCATGTCATGATCTTCGCATCTCGGCGGCCATCTCCTCAGAAAAATCGCCCATCTTTTCAGTCAGTTGAAATGCGATATCGTCCACCTTTGTCGCCACTTGTTGCGATTTACTGATCATTTGAAAGGCACACTTTACCACGATGAAACCGCCATTCGTCGCGACAATGGATTTGTACTCATCGACATAGGCCGCTAGCCGACCATCCTCGGCAAGGATTTCGAGCGCCGCCTTGGCAGGATCGGAGAAATCAAAAGCAATGAAATTCAACAGCCGCAAAGCGCGGGCTTCGGACGCATTGAGCCGATCCCATTGCGTACGCTGTTTCAACCGTTCCCAGCCCGCATCGTCCAACCCCAGAAATTTGATCGGGCTGGCAAAATTCACTGCGGCGAGATATCCGCCCAATTGCTCGATGCGCGCAGCGATCCGCTCCGGCACATCGTCCAACCTTCCGCAATATTTCCGAGAAACAGGACCTATTTGCGACGAAACGCCGTCGGAGATGTCTCGCGTTTCGTGGACCGAAACCATCAAACCCATTTTGTCAAGCGCTGCCCACATTTTATCGGCGGCCGCATGCAAACCCGCTTCGATCGCCCGAGGATCATTCCTGGCGGCACCGAGTGCGTCGCGCACATGGTATCCGCTGTGCGACCAATGGACGATGTCGGCTGTTTTGTCTAGCGGCATAAGCTTATCGTCGCCGGAAAACAAATTGGCATCGGTCGCAACGGGAGCCTCTGCCAATTTCAGTTTTCCATTTTCTGCCGCCGCTTGCATTTTCTTTGCGGTTGTCATCGCATAGGTTTCGCCCGTTTCTCTGGAAATGCCATCGCGATAATCCGTACAATAAAATGCTATACCCTGCGGTAAGAACCTCGCGATTTGCGACGTCCACGCCACACTGTAATCGCCAGGACCACAACTCACGTCCAGTATCACTGTTGGAGCGCTTTGCTTTATTGCTACACCTCTCTGCGCAAAAAGGCTGAACGCCTCGCGCAGCAGAATTGCCTGCAAGATTTTTTGACCGTTGCCCGAAGGTTTCAAGAACTCGGCAAAGCAGGTGTCGTAATCTCGTATTTGAGCGGATAATTCCTCGCGATCACCGAGTTGCATCTTGGTTACCCCAGGAATGACTTGCGCACCGCCCGCTGGGCGCTTCGATCCGAATTTGGCTGATTGATTCCATCATGTCTATGACGTATGGAAGATCCGAGAAGCGAGCAGACTAGACGTTATTCACGACGATCGATGTGCCGTGGGTCAGCGATCCGCACTTCGACCCCAAGCGAAGCGCCCAACGAATGACGGGTTAGGGGCAAGGGCGACGAAAAGCCCGATCGTCTGCCTCGGACCAGATAAGCTACATTGGATTGGGGTCTCAAGATTTTTGCATCGTTGGGACGGCCTTGATCGAATTGGGCTTTTCCGATGCAGATTTCTGATGCACAATCGCGGCCATGATTTACGGCTATGCCCGCGTCTCGACGGCCGCCCAAGACGAAACCGGACAGGTGCGCCAACTGAAGGCGGCCGGATGCGAAAAGGTGTTCCGCGAGAAAATCACCGGCACCACGGCCGACCGGCCGCAGCTTCAAAAGCTGATGAAGGCCCTCGCCCCCGGCGACGTGGTCATCACCCCGGCCGTTGACCGGCTGTCGCGCGACACGACCGATCTTCTGGTTATCGCCCGCGACATGCAGCGCGCCGGGGCCGGTATCCGATCACTGGCCGAGCCGTTCCTCGATACGACATCCGACTTCGCCGAGATCATCTTCGCCATCCTTGGCGTTGCGGCGAAGCTCGAACGCCGCCGCATTCTGGAGCGCACCGCGCGCGGCCGGGCCGACGCCAAGGAGAAGGGCGTCAAATTCGGCCGCAAGCCGATCCTCACGCCGCACCAGCAGAAAGAGGCCCGCAAGCGCCTCGATGCCGGCGAGACGCAGCGCAGCGTTGCCCGCAGCTACAATGTCATGGGCAAGGGCCGACGAAAATCCCCGGTCGTCTGCCTCGGACCAGACAAGCGACAGTGGATTGGGGTCTCAAGACTTTCGGAAATTCCGCTTGCCCCCGCCCGATCAAGGGGTTACACTTTCCGTAAGATATGACCGAAAATGACCCGCAAAAACGGCCCCTCGGCTATGCCCGCGTTTCAGCACGGCCAACGCTGGGGCGCAGCTCGACCAGCTCCGAGCGGCGGGATGCGCAACTTCCCGGGAGAAGGTGTACGGCGGGGCCGACCGGCGCGAATTGCTGCGGCTCCTGAAAGCCATCGGCCCCGGCAACGTGGTGACGGTCACGCGGATCGACCGGCTGGCGACAGCGGCCCATCAGGTGAAGCTCGACTGGATCAACGATCACGGGCAACCGAAAGTTGTCTCGATCCGCGTTTCATCGATGACGGGCGCGGGCAGTACCCTGAAAGTCTTGGACTTCATCCCAGTGTAGCGCATTTCCAATTCGAGTCTGAACATGCGGGAAATCTTACGGGCGGCACTCGCCGGATAGGCGGCCAGCAAACCGACCATCGGGCGCTATATGTCTTCGGCAGCTCCGCGCGCGGTCAAGCCTACCTCCGATCTCGATCTTGCCGTCGAGTTTTTCGACGTGGACGAGGCCGACGCCGAGTTGATCTGCAATGCGCGGGCTTGGAAGGCGGAGCTAACCCGGCTGACTAGTATCACTGTGAAAGACCTCTATCACCGCACAGCTGAGCCAGTGGCGAACGGCGCGGTAATGCGAGTGTTTAGCCACCAGAGGGCCGGCAACTTTCCGTAATTCAACCTCGACCCTTAGCACAACAACAAAACATGCCGCCGTTCGTAAAGATCCAAGATGTTAGCGAGAATTATTAGCCGCAATATGGGCGTTGTCCACACCAGACTTAACAAACGAGAATGCAATTCTAGAAAGCGTCCTCAAATGCCACGGCACAAATTACCCGAAGCGAAGGCGCGCGAGGAAATTACCGACGTGATTAAATGGGCCGACCGGCAGGGCTTTGGAGGCGCTCGGCGATCCAGGCCCTGCGGCAGGAGCAGACTGAACGCACCGTGCGGGGCGTGATCCAGTGGGCCGAGCAACGCGGCTTTCGCAACATCGCCGCCGCACTCCGCAAACGGGCATTGAGCGCCAACGGCTTGATTTTTCCGACCGGCAGCGCGACAATAACGAAGCACCATGAAACGCACCGTCGGCGCGATTTTGCGGATCGCCTGGGGTGCATGGGTGGCTTCCCCCAACGCAGACCGACATGGCCGCCGCCGCGGTCACGACCACCGAAATTGGCTGCCTCCCCAGCCGCTGCTGGCCGATCGTCTCGAAATGGCTGTGCCGCCCCTGCACCTGCTGGGACACCGTGTACATGTCGCGGAATCGCCGCTCGAACGGCTGCGTGTCGAAAATCGCCGTCGCCCCCGCCTCGTCCCAACCGCGTTCACCACCTCGCGCGCCTGATGGATCGCGAAAGTCGAGGCCTGACGGATATCCAGCTTCTCCTGCAGCGTCATCCGTCCGGATCGGGCAACGGACTCCCGCACCTCAGTCAGCACCTGGATCAGCCAGGCCCCCGCCGACCGCAGCTGCGCGTCCGACACCGCGATCAATGACTGCACCACCGCGCTGTCGCGCATCGGCGCCGGCGACAGCGCGGCGGTTTTCACCGCCGCCAGTGCAGTGAACCCGTCCAGCATTGCCCGGGCGATGCCGAGGCCCACGGCGCCAAACCCGGAGGCGTACATGTTGCTGGTCGTGAACCGGTATAACACGCCGTCTTCCTGGCGTTCCTCCTCCCGATCGCGCGTCACGGAATAGGCGTCGGCGATAAACATGTCGGTCACCGAATAACTGTCGCTCCCGGTGCCGCGCAGTCCCAGCACCTGCCACACGTCGTCGATCTGCGCTGCTTCCCGCGGGAACAGCATGGTGCGCTCGAACGGCTTTCCGTCCGTCGTCAGGCGCGGCGTGCCGTCGGCCTCGAAGGTCGGGCAATGGCCGCCGAGCAGACTCGCGTGCCAGGCTGCCGCTGGCGAACAGCCAGTGTCCCGTCACACGCCAACCACCGGGCTCCTTCACCGCCCGTGCCTTGCCCTGGCCCCAGGCGAGCACGTCCCGCGGGCCGCCGAACAATCGCCGGGCGATGTCGGGCGCCAGATAAGCCGCGGTCATCGAGCAGCCGGAACCCTGGTTCATGCACCACGCCGTGCTGCCGTCGCCCATGGCGATCGCCTCGACCACCTGGATGTAGGTGGCGGGATCGAGTTCTTCCCCGCCGACCGAGCGCGGCAGCAGCAGGCGGAACATCCGGTTGGCGTGCATGGCGTCGAGCACGTCGGGCGGCAGTTCGCGGCCGGCATCGATGCGCGGGCCGGCGGCTTCCAGCATCGGGATCAGGCCGCGGGCACGCTCGATGTGGCCGGTTGCCGCCGCGCCGGGATCGGGCGCCTGCACGTCCATCGGATGCACGTCCATCGCATGTTCCTTACCTCGGTCGCGGCCGGACGCTACACGGGCGGCGGCAGAGCCGGAAAGCCGCGGCGCTACCAGGCGCCGCCAACGTATGGGCTGCGCAGCCGACCGGAGATGCCCAGATGGATCAGCCAGAGGGATCAGATGGAGCAGCACGACAATCAGCATGACAGCATGATCGCGGCGATCGAGAACGACACGCGCGACACGGCGGACTGGACCGGACGCACCGCGCTCAGTTCGCGCGTGCTGGACGCCATGCGGACCGTCCGGCGAGAGGCGTTCGTGCCGGAAGCCGCGGAATTCGCTTACGAGAACCGGCCGCTGGTGATCGGCCACGGCCAGACAATCTCGCAGCCCTTCATCGTGGCGCTGATGACCGATCTGCTGGACCTGAAGCCCGATCACGTGGTGCTGGAGGTCGGCGCCGGGTCCGGCTATCAGGCCGCCGTGCTGGCCGCCCTGGTGCGGCTTGTGTTCTCGATCGAGGTGATCCCTGAACTCGCCGACCGGGCGCGGGCCGTGCTGGCCGCCCAGGGCTTCACGAATGTCGCGGTGCGGCTCGGCGACGGCGCCCAGGGCTGGCCCGAGCACGCACCGTTCGACGCCATCATCGTCACCGCCGCAGCGCCCGAGGTGCCACCGGCGCTGGTGGCGCAGCTTCGCGCGCCCGGCCGGGGATGGTGATCCCCATCGGC
>CAVQJP010000004.1:0-44340 GCA_963712825.1 uncultured Alphaproteobacteria bacterium | reverse complement strand
CGCAAGGAGGCAGTTTTTTGTTACCAGGAGAGACCAGGGGAACCCGTATGAGCACCGCATTGAGCGCGATCGAGCGATTCAGCCGATATCAATCGGACGACGCCCAGTCAGTAGAATCCGTACACTGCCCGGTGCGCGACGTGCTCGACCGCATCGGCGACAAATGGAGCATACTCATGATCATGACCCTCGCGACGCGACCGCAGCGCTTCAGCGAGCTTCACCGCGCAATCCGCGACATCTCCAAGCGCATGCTCACCCAGACCCTGCGCGATTTGGAGCGCGACGGACTGATCACCCGCCATGTCTTTCCAACCAAGCCGCCGAGCGTCGAATATCGTCTGGCCCCGCTAGGCCAATCCCTGCTGGAGCCGATGGCGAACCTCATCGATTGGGCCGACCGTCGTTATTCCGATATCCATGCCGCGCGCGCCTGCTTTGACGGCGCGCCCGGTAATGCTCCGCGCTAATTCTCTGCCACGCGGTCGGAAGCGCCGCCTCTCCGCGAGAAAATGGCGCGCGGCCTGGTTAAGCGACCTCTACGCCGATCAGCAGCACCGAGCGGACTGATCGCAACTTAGATCAATCAGCAATTAGGACATCGCCCGCAGCCGCGCGGTTAGCGCCGCGGGCTCAGCCGTCGCCAGGCTCGACATCTCGACAACCTGCCGAATGAACTGCACTCCAGCGATCAGGGCGAGGATCAAAGCCGCTCGCTCGATAGTCACCTCGCCGAAAGCCTAGGGACCAAGCCTAAACTACCACCCAGGGTGTATCAAAGTCGTTGATACGTTCCGTCCGCCGCGCCGGCGGCCTCGGACAAGCCTCGGACCCGGAGCGGGGCTTGGCTCACGGCTGTCCAGGAGATTGCCGTGGCCGGGTTTGACCCGCCCATCCACGCCTTTTCCTTCGCCGCCGCGACTGCGATCAAAAGCCGTGGGCGGCCGGATCAAGTCCGGCCACGGGGGGAAGATCGGGTGCGGGCGGCTGCGTTCAGGTCTTGACGGTTTGCGGCTTGCCGGCGGCCGGTTTGGCGGCGGTTTTTTTCTGCTTGGGCTTCTTGGCTTCCCGGCTGGTCCGCTTCTGCTCCTTGTTCGCCACAACATCCTCCCGACAGGGTTGGTCGAAGCGAATATGCTGAGGCCGTGCGCCGATGCAATGGGGAATCAGTGCGCTCTCGTCCACTTCTTGGCAGCGACGGCGGCATCGCCCGGCGCGGCGATCTTGGCGAGGCAGGCATCGAGCGCAGCGTTCGGCCAGAGCGGCCCGCCGGCTTGCTGATAGGCGCGGCACGCCTGCAGCACCGCAAGGTCGCCGTAAAGCGGCCCGACCACCTGCAAGCCGACCGGAAGCCCGTCGACAAATCCGCAGGGGATCGACGCGGCCGGGTTTTTGGTCAGATTGAACGGCGGCGTGTACGGCATCCAATCGGGAAAGTTGGCCGGGTTCGGCCGGCCGTCGGCACGGGGCTCGGCATAGGCCGCCGTGATCGGCATCGTCGGCGCCAGCAGCAGGTCCCAGCAGTCGAAAAACCGCCGCAGGGTCTGCCCGAGGGCCGCGCGCCGGGCGATCGCATCGACATATTCCTCCTGGGTCACCGCCTCGCCGCTCCGGCATAGTGCCACGAGGCCGGGGTCCATGACCGC
The DNA here is from genome assembly GCA_963712825.1 of uncultured Alphaproteobacteria bacterium. Lineage (GTDB taxonomy): Bacteria > Pseudomonadota > Alphaproteobacteria > ATCC43930 > CGMCC-115725 > AP-15. Next base: position 42,694 of record CAVQJP010000004.1, on the reverse strand, counting down.
CTGCGCCTGCGGCGGCATTCCCCGCAACAGCGCCCAGAACGCGGCGCCCGCCAATGGCTCGAAAATCCCCCGCGGCGGCTCCGGGAACGGGTCGGCGGGCTCGACCTCGGCGCCAAGGCTGCGGAAGACATCGGCCGCGCGTTCGACGGCGGCGCGCACCGCCGGGTCCGGCTCGGCCAAGCCCAACGTCACCGACAGCGCCACGCGCTTGCCCCTAAGCGAGCCTTCCTGCACGCGTTCGCGATAGGCGGCGATGTCGTCATCGGGCAGGCTGTGCCAGTCGCGCGAATCCGGCCCCTTGATCGCGTCGAGCATCAGGGCTGCGTCTTCGACGGTGCGCGCCATCGGCCCGACATGGGCGACGTCGCCAAAGGCCGAGGGCGGGTAGACCGCGACCCGGCCAAAAGTCGGCTTCAGCCCGAAGATGCCGCAGAACGCGGCCGGAATGCGGATCGAGCCGCCGGCGTCGGTGCCGACCGCGAGCGGACAAATCCCCGCGAGCACTGCCGCGGCGCTGCCGCCGCTGCTGCCGCCCGGCGTGCGTTCGATGTCCCACGGGTTGCGGGTGACCCCTGAAAGCGGCGAGTTGGTCAGCGGCTTCCAGCCGAATTCGGGGGTCGTGGTCTTGCCGAACAATACCGCGCCCTCGGCGCGCAATTTTTCGGTGACCGGCGAATCTTCGTTCCACGCCTGGTTCGGGTCGATCGTGCGCGAGCCGACCAGGCGCGGCCACCCCTTTGTCAGCACGGTGTCCTTGACCGCCACCGGCACGCCGTCGAGCAGTCCTTGCGGCGCGCCCCGCTGCCAACGCGCCTCCGAAGCGCGGGCCGCGGCCACCGCGGCCGCCGGGTCGTAGAGCACGAAGGCGTTGAGCGCACCTTCATAGGCTTCGAGCCGGCCCAGCGTTGCACCCAGCACCTCGACCGGCGACAGCTTTTTAGCGCGGTAGAGTGCGAGAAGCTGGGTCGCCGGCAGAAAGGCGGTTTCGTCGGTCATCGGTGCCTCTCAGGTCGTGGCGACGACGTTTTCGAGCGGCTCGCCGCGGGCAAAACGGTCGATGTTGCGGGCGACATCGCGCGAGCGCCGCGCGATCGTCTCCGCGGTGCGCGGCGAGCAATGCGGCGTCATGATCACATTCGGCAATTCGTGGAACGGGTGGCGCGACGGCCGCGGCTCCGGTTCCGCGGGGCTCGGGTAGCGCCACCAGGTGTCGAGCGCCGCCCCGCCGATGACGCCTTCGCGCAAGGCGTGGTACAGCGCGTCCTCGTCGGCGATCGGGCCGCGCGCGAGATTGACCAGAAACGCGCCGCGCTTCATCGCGCGCAGGCGGCGCCCGTCGATCAGCCCCGTCGTTTCGGGGGTCAGCGCGCAGCACAACACAACCGCGTCGCATTCCCCGAGCATCCGGTCGAGCTCCGACCACGGAAAGATCCGTTCGACCGAAGGCGGCCTTTCGCGCGGGCTGCGGTTGGCCGCCAACACCCGGCAGCCGAAGGCGGCGGCGCGCCACGCGACCTCGCGCCCGATATGGCCGAGACCGACAACGCCGACGGTCTGGCCGCCGATTTCGCTGCGCACCGGTCCGCCGGTCGTCGGGCTCCAAAACCACGACCCGCCGCGAAACGAGGTCGCGATGTCGAACAGGCGATGGCGCCAGGCCAGCATCATCATGACCGCGAATTCGCCGAGCGCTGCTTCGTGGCCATAGGCGTTGCACAAGGTCACGCCCTTCGGCAGCGCCGCGACGTCGATGCCGTCGGTCCCGGCGAGCGGCACCTGCAGCAGCCGCAGCCTTGGCGCCGACGGATAGCCGTGGCGCCACGCCCCGGTCAGCAGGATGTCGGCACCGGCGAGCGCCACCGTAACGCGCGGCCGGTCGCCGTCATCGACGATTTCGGTGTCGACCGCCTCGCTGATAAAACTGGTGATCGGCGCCGCCTGCGAGGCCGCAAGCGTGCCCAGAAAAACGGCTTTCATCGGGATGCCGCGCGGCAAACGATCCGATCCATGATGTGTCTCAGCCTCCGGCGGTGACGATGTTGATCAGCGGCTCGCCGCGGACAAAGCGGCCGAGGTTTTCGGCGATCTCGTCCCAGCGCCGCCGGACCATGCCCGCAGTCCAGCCCGAATTGTGCGGGGTCACGATCACGTTCGGCAATTCGTGGAACGGGTGGCGCGAGCCGCGCCGGTTGGGCTCGGCGGCGTCGGGATACTGCCACCACACGTCGATCGCGGCACCGCCAATGCGGCGGTCGCGCAGTGCGGCGTAAAGCGCGTCCTCGTCGATCACCTGTCCGCGCGCGATGTTGATCAGAAAGGCGCTCGGCTTCATCAATCCGAGCCGGCGGGCGTCGACGAGCCCGGTTGTCTCGGGGCCGAGCGCGGTGCACAGCGCCACCGTGTCGCACAGCGGCAGCATCCGGTCGAGCTCGGCGAGCGGGTAGACCTGCTCGACGCCGTCTTCGGCTAGCCGCGGGGTGCGGTTGGCGGCGAGGATACGGCAACCGAAGGGTGCGGCACGGCGTGCGACCTCGCGCCCGACCCGGCCGTAGCCGACGATGCCCAAGGTCGAGCCCCTGACTTCGCCGTGCGGCGCCCCGCTCTCGACCCAGCTTGTGCGCCACGACGCGCGAGCGCGGAACTCGCCTGCAATCTCGAACAGGCGGTGATGCATCGCCAGCATCGCCATCACGACGTATTCGGCGATCGCGGTTTCGTGGCCAAAGGCGTTGCACACGGTAATCCCGGCCGGCAGGGCGGCGAGGTCGAACAAATCGACCCCGGTCGCGACCGACTGCACCAGCCGGACCTTGGGCGCCGGCGGGTAGTCGGCGCGCCAATGATTGCTGACGAGGATGTCGGCCTCGGCGGCGGCCGCGGGCAACCGGGCGCGGTCGATCGGGTCGTCGATGATCTCGGCTTTGAGCGACGCCGGGAGCTGCGCCTCGATCCCGCGCGCGGTGTCGGCCGCAACCCCGCCGAGAAACAGCGCCTTCACAGCCGCACCGCGCGTTTGCAAGGAAGTCCGATCGCCTCGCGAACGAGCGCCGCACCGCACGATGAAGTGCCCTGCTTTTCGGGTGGGATCGGGATTTGCATCTATTACGCCTCGACTAATACGCCTCAACCGATCGGATTCGCATCGACATCGCTCCTTCGGGCGACGCCGTCAGATTAGTGCCCTGCACTGCGCGCGAGAAGGCCAAAGGCGGTGGCTGCACCCTGGCAGGGTGCCTTGACAGACTGCTCGCCGGCGGCGAGCGTATGCGTTTGTGGCGCTGATCATTCCTCGACAAGTTTTGAAGCAACTTCAAGCGCTACCTCGGTCCGAAGCGAAGCGGTTGCTGGAGCGACTGGAGGCGGTTGCGGAGGCGCCACTCCGAGACCATCCGAATATCCGGCCGCTAACCGGTGCTCCGGGATCGTTTCGCTTACGCCAAGGCGATTGGCGGGCGGTCTTCTCTCTCGAAGACGGCGATGTCGTGCTCGACCGGATCGCGCATCGCCGGGAGGTGTATCGATGAGTGCGATCAAGATCATTTCGGAAACGCAGGATTCTGTAACAATAAGCCGCGCTGACTGGCGGCGGTTGTTGGCTGAACTCGAGGACGCCGAAGATCGGGCGGCCGTCACCGCTCGTCGAACCCAAGAGAAGCTGGTGGGAAAGGACGCCGCGCGCCGTGACTATTTGACCGCGGACGAAGCGCGCCGACTCCTCGACGGCATAAACCCGCTCAGGCTGTGGCGGGAAAAACGAGGCCTATCGCAGCGCAGCTTGGCGGCCGAAGTAAAAATGAGCGGCAGTTTTTTGGCCGAGCTTGAGACGGGTCGGAAGCGCGGCAGTCGGCAGACGCTCCGAAAGCTCGCCGCGGCCCTGCAGATAGATCCGGACGACCTCACCAACGAGGACTTGCAATTGCGTCACCCCGAACACGGACCTGTCCTACTCTGTTGGAGCGAGGGATCACCCGAGACCATGCCGGCGCGATTGCAGAGAAAGCCGATCGCTACGCTTGCGGAGGCACTGAATGCAGCGAAGGCGGATTGGGATCGACTAAAAGGCCTAGCACCGTTTATTACCGATACCCATTATCGTCCGATCTATACCCAACGCGAGTTGCTTGTCGAAATGCAAAACGCGCCAGGAGGCAGCTGACCCATCTACCATTGAGGATGGTCACGCGCGGCGGGTGGCGAAGTCGATGCGCGGGTCGATCAGCATGTACGTCAGGTCGCTGATTAGTTTGAGAGCCAGGCCGACCAGGGTGTAGACGTAGAGCGTCGCGAACATGATCGGGTAGTCGCGGTTGATCGCGGCCTCGAAGCCCAGGAGGCCGAGACCGTCGAGCGAAAAGATCACCTCGATCAACAGCGAGCCGGTAAAGAGGATGCCGACCAGCGCCGCCGGAAATCCGGCCACGACCAGCAGCATCGCGTTTCTGAACACATGGCCGTAGAGCACCCGGCGCTCGGTCAGTCCTTTGGCGCGCGCGGTCAGCACGTATTGCTTGTTGACCTCGTCGAGAAAGCAGTTCTTGGTCAGCATCGTCAGGGTCGCGAACCCCGAGATCACCAATGCCGTGATCGGCAAAGCGATGTGCCAGAAATAGTCGGCGATCCGCATCGGCCACGAAAACGACGCCCAATTGTCGCTGACGAGGCCGCGCAACGGAAAGATCGACAGATAGCTGCCGCCGGCGAACAGCACGATCAGCAGGACCGCGAACAAAAAGCTAGGCACCGCGTAGCCGACAATGATGACCGCACTCGTCCACACGTCAAAACGGCTGCCGTCGCGCACCGCCTTTCTGATGCCGAGCGGGATCGACACCAGATAGGTGATCAGGGTGGTCCACAGCCCGATCGAAATCGACACCGGCAATTTCGACTTGATCAGGTCGATGACGCGCTGGTCGCGGAAAAAGCTCTTGCCGAAATTGAAGGTCGCGTAGTTGCGGATCATCAGCGCAAACCGGGTCAAGGGCGGCTTGTCGAAGCCGTATTGCTTTTCAAGCTCCTTGATCAGCGCCGGGTCGAGGCCGCGTGCCCCGCGATAGCGCGAATTGGCGGCGGCGCTGCCGGCCGCCGGCATCTTGATCTCGCCGGTGCCGCCGCTGACCCGCTCGGTGGCGCTGACCGCTTCACCCTTAAGGCGCGCGATCATCTGCTCGACCGGGCCGCCGGGTGCGGCCTGCACGATGACGAAATTGACGACCATGATCGCAAACAGGGTCGGGATGATCAGCAACACCCGCCGGATCGCGTAGGCGATCATCGCCGGTGCCGCCAGGGTCCAAGCCCGCCCTCACCCACCCAGCGCTTTGCGCTGGGTCCCCCTCTCCCGCATTGCGGGAGAGGGTGCCGACCGCCGGACTACGATCCGGGGAGAGGCGGGCGAGGGGCAGCGCAATCATTTTTTGGTAACCTCGCCTTTTTTGGCTTCGACCGATTTTTCGGCGCCGGGGTCGACCCACCAGGTGTCGAGCCCGACCGCGTATTTGGGCGAGACCGCCGGGCGGCGAAACTTGTCCCAATAGGCCACACGGGACGCCGCCAGATGAAAGTTCGGGATAACGTAATAGCCGTACTGCAACACCCGGTCGAGGGCGCGGGTGTGGGCGACAAGGCTGGCGCGGTCGGGCGACTGGATCAGCTCTTCGACCAGCGCGTCGACGACCTTGCTCTTGATGCCGAGCAGATTATGGCTGCCCTGCTCGTCGGCTGCCTGCGAGCCCCAATATTCGCGCTGCTCGTTGCCCGGCGACAATGATTTGGGGAACACCACCACGGTCATGTCGTAATCGAACGTGTCCATCCGCCTCTCGTATTGCGCGGTGTCGACGGTCCGCACCCGCGCGGTAATCCCCATCCGTTTCAGGTTGTCGGCAAAGGGCAGCACGATCCGCTCGAATTGCGGGTTGTCGAGCAGGATCTCGAATTCAAAGGGCTGCCCGGTCTTGGCGTTGACAAGTTTTTCGTCCTTGAAGGTCCAACCGGCCTCCATCAGCAATTTGAGCGCCTGGCGCAGCCCGTCGCGAATATTGCCGGAGCCGTCGTATTTCGGCGGGTCGTATTCGGTCGTGAACACGGCGTCGGGGATCTGGCCCTTGAACTTGTCGAGGATTTGCAGCTCCTGGCCTTGCGGGACGCCGGTCGCCGCCAGGTCCGAATTGTCGAAATAGCTGCGGGTGCGCTGATAAGCGCCATAGAACAAATTCTTGTTCGACCATTCGAAATCGAAGGCGTAGGCCAATGCCTCGCGCACCCGCGGGTCCTGAAAGATCGGCCGCCGCAGATTGTAGCCAAAACCCTGCATCCCGCTCGGCAACCCATTCGGGATCTGCTCCTTTTTGATCAGGCCGTCGCGCAGGGCCGGGCAGTCATAGCCAGTCGCCCAGTCCTTTGACGAATTTTCGAGCCTGACGTCGTATTGGCCGGCCTTGAACGCTTCGAGCGCGATCGTCGCGTCGCGATAATAGTCGTAGCGGATTGTGTCGACGTTGTAGCGGCCCTTGTTGACCGGCAGGTCGGCACCCCAGTAATCCTTGACCCGGCTGTAGGTAATCGAGCGGCCGGGATCGACCGACTTTATGGTGTAGGGTCCGCTGCCGAGCGGCGGGGTCAGCGTGGTCTTCTCGAAATCGCGCCCTGACCAATACGCTTTTGACAATACCGGCATCTGCCCGAGGATCTGCGGCAGTTCGCGGTTCTTGGCCGATTTGAAATAAAAGCGGACGCCGCGATCGCCTTCCGGCACAACCTTGGTCACGTCGCCATAATATTCGCGATAGGCCGGCAGCCCTTTCTTTTGCAGGGTGTCGAAGGTCCAGATCACGTCGGCCGGGGTCATCGGCGTGCCGTCGTGGAAATGCGCTTCCTGGCGCAATGTGTAGAGCACCGACAGCTTGTCCGGGGCAAGGTCGATGGTCTTGGCGACAAGCCCGTATTCGCTCGCCGGCTCGTCTTCGGCCGACGCCGACAAGGTGTCGAATATCTGGCTGATCCCGGCGGCCGGGACCCCGTTGACGACAAACGGGTTCAGGGTGTCGAAGGTGCCGATCGCCGAATACCGCATCATCCCGCCCTTTGGCGCCTGCGGGTTCGTGTAGTCGAAATGGGTAAAGCCGGGCCCGTATTTGAGGTCGCCGAACAGCGACATGCCCTCGCTCGGCGCCGCCTGCGCATGTCCGGCCATAATCAGCAGAAAAAATGCAGCCGCGACTGCCGATACTTTACGCATAGGTTTTGTCCTTGTGACCTGCTCAGCCCCCGAGGAGCGCCAACGCCGCCTCATGTGTGCACCGGTCGCCGGCGAAGAGGACCCGGCCGTCGGAGCCGAGGCCCAACGCTGCTCCTCGCCAGTCGGTGGCGACGCCGCCGGCACCCTCGACGATGGGGACGGCCGCGCAAAAATCGTAGGGCTTGAGGCTCGCTTCAAGGACGAGATCGATGAAACCAGCGGCCAGCAGGCCGTAGGCATAGCAGTCGGCGCCAAAGCGGGTCAGCTTGACCGCGGCCGAAACCCGCCCGAAACCGCCGGCATCCGGTCCGCAGAACATCTCCGGCGTCGTCGCGAACAAGGTCGCGGCGGCAAGACCGGGGCATTCGCGGCAATGGATCGGCGTCCCGTTGAGCGTGCTCGGGCGGCCCGCGGCGCCGAGCCAGCGCTCGCGCGAGATCGGCTGGTCGATGACGCCGAGAATGGGCCTCCCGGCGCGGGTCAGCGCGATCAGGGTGCCGAACAGCGGCACCCCGCTGATAAAGGATTTGGTGCCGTCGATCGGGTCGAGCACCCAGACGAATTCGGCGTCCTCGCGGACGCGGCCGAACTCCTCGCCAATGATGCCGTGAGTGGGGAAGCGGCGCTCGATCACCTCGCGCATCGCCTCTTCGGCGGCGCGGTCGGCGGCGGTCACCGGCGTCAGGTCGGGCTTGTCGTCGACCGTAAGCCGGGTGCGGAAATACGGCCGGATCGCAGCACCCGCGGCGTCGGCCAGGGCGGATGCCAGATTGATAAGCTCGTCTAGTGCAGACAGTGGCGCTGACCTGCTTTGAAAGAAGCTACTTCAAGCTCTGCAGATAGGCGATGACATCGGCGCGGTCCTGCCCCTTGGGAAACCCGGCAAAGGTCATCTTGGTGCCCGGGGCAAAGTGTTGCGGGTTGTCGAGCCATTCGTTGAGCTTTTCCGGATCCCATTTCTGGCCTTTGTCCGCCTCCAATGCGGAAGAAAAGGAATAGCCGTTGCGGTCCTCGGCGATTGGGCCGCCGACAACGTCAAACAGGTTAGGTCCGATCTTGTTCGGCTCGCCCTTGGCGAAGGTGTGGCACACTTGGCAGACCTTGGTCAGCGCCTCGCCCTTTTTGGGGTCGGCTTTGGCGAGGAGTGGTGCTATCGGCTCGATCTTGGGTGCTGCCGCCTGCTCGGCTGGAGCCGCCGCTTCCGGCGCGCCCGCTACGACAAAAACCGGTTTCCCGAGTGGTCTTGGCTGCACCAGCATGTCCGACAAAATCCCGGCGGCCATCGCGACAATCAGCGCGGTCAATACCGAGGCAATGACCTTGTTCCACTCGAACGACGACATCGACGCCCTTTCCCACCGTGCCGGGTGCGGCAGGAAATCGAATTCCCCCCGACAACTCAAATGAATTATCACGCTTTCGGAGGTCTTCCGAACCGGGCATGTTGTCGCTGTCCGACCTCAAACCCGCTCTCCGAGCAATCGTGACCCCCGCCGCTCCGCAAAACCCGATCATTGTGATCCCGGCCCGGCTCGCCTCGACCCGGCTGCCGGGCAAGCCGCTTGCCGACATCGCCGGCATGCCGATGATCGTGCAGGTTTGGCGCCGCGCCGTCAGGGCTGCGGCGGCGCCGGTCGTCGTCGCCTGCGGCGACCCGGAAATCGCCGCGGCGGTCGAAGCGGCGGGCGGCCGGGCGGTGCTGACCGACCCGGAGCTGCCGACCGGCTCGGATCGTATTCACCAGGCGGTCATGCGCCTCGACCCGGAGCGCCGGCACGACGCGGTCGTCAACGTGCAGGGCGACCTGCCGATGCTCGACCCGGCTGCGATCCGCACCGCACTCGCCGGCCTCGCCGACGCGGAGACCGACATCGCGACCTTGGCTGCGGTCATCGAAGACGCCGCGGCGCTCGCCGACACCAGCGTCAACAAGGTTGTCGCCGGCTTTGCCGATCCGGCGCGGCCGGCGCGCGCGCTCTATTTCAGCAAGGCCGCGGTGCCGTGGGGCGACGGGCCCTATTACGAGCATGTCGGGCTCTATGCCTATCGCCGCGCCGCGTTGGAGCGGTTTGTCGCGTTGCCGCGGGGGGTGCTCGAAGAGCGCGAGCGGCTCGAGCAATTGCGCGCGCTCGAAGCCGGCATGAAGATCTCGGTGAGCCTGATCGCGGCGGCGAGCCTCGGGGTTCAGGTCGACACCCCGGCCGACCTCGAACGCGCCCGTCGGCTGATGCAACCCAGCATTTTAACGCAAAGTCCGCAAAGGTTGCGCAAAGGACGCCGTGCATGTCTCTGAACAGATTTCCGATCCTTCGCGTCCACAGCGCATTACTCGGCGACCTTGGCGTTTAGACTTTTCTGAAAAAGAGCCGCTCGATGAAACCGGAACCCGCCGACCCCACCCGGACCATCTCGTTTCAGGGTGCGTTCGGCGCCTATTCGGACCTCGCCTGCCGGCATGTCTTTCCCGGCATGGCAACCCTGCCGTGCAACCAGTTCGAGGATGCCTTTGCCGCGGTGCGCGACGGCCGCGCCCGGCTGGCGATGATCCCGATCGAGAATTCGGTCGCCGGCCGCGTCGCCGACATCCACCATCTGATGCCCGATTCGGGACTCCACATCATCGGCGAGCATTTCGAGCCGGTGAACCACCAGCTGCTGGCGTTGCCCGGCGCGAGCCTCGCCGGCATCCGCACCGTCAGAAGCCATGTCCACGCGCTCTCGCAATGCCGCAGAGTGATCCGCGAGCTCGGGATCGAGCCGGTCGTCGCCGCCGACACCGCCGGCGCCGCGGCCGAAATCGCCGCCGCCGGCGACCGGACCGTCGCCGCGATCGCCTCCGAGCTCGCCGGGCAGATCTATGGGCTCGTGGCGCTCATGGAGAACATCGAGGACGCCGCCCACAACACAACCCGCTTTATGATCATGTCGCGCGAGCCGGCACGGCCCCCGCGGGGGGAGCCGGCGGTCACGACGTTCCTCTTTCGCGTGCGCAACGTGCCGGCGGCACTCTATAAGGCGATGGGCGGGTTCGCCACCAACGGCGTCAACATGACCAAGCTCGAAAGCTACATGGTCGGCGGCGCCTTCACGGCGACCCAGTTCTACGCCGATGTCGAGGCCCATCCCGAGGACCGCGCGCTGGCGCTCGCGCTCGAGGAGCTGGCGTTTTTTTCGCGCGAGCTGAAAATTCTCGGCGTCTACCCGGCCCACCCGCTGCGGATCGCGGCCTCGGCCGGCGCGGAATAACCCGACCCGGCGACGGTCTTACCCCCGCGACGATCCTGGCGGTGCCGGCGCGACGCGATGGTTCACCGAGGAGCGGGCGCGCGCGCGGTGCCGGAGCCGAAGGCCCACGAGCGCGCTACTCCATCGCCTTGACGATTTCCTCGCACATCTTTTTGGCGTCGCCGAACAGCATCATCGTGTTGTTGCGGTAGAACAGCTCGTTCTCGACCCCGGCATAGCCCGAGGCCATCGAACGCTTGACGAACAGCACGGTCTTGGCGCGCTCGACATCGAGGATCGGCATGCCGTAGATCGGCGAGTTGGGGTCGGTCTTGGCGGCGGGGTTGGTCACGTCGTTGGCGCCGATCACAAACGCCACGTCGGTCGACGGGAAGTCGCGGTTGATCTCGTCGAGCTCGAAGACCTCGTCATAGGGGACGTTGGCCTCGGCCAGCAGCACGTTCATGTGCCCCGGCATGCGCCCGGCCACCGGGTGGATCGCGTAGCGCACCGTAACCCCCTCCTTTTTGAGGAGGTCGGCCATTTCGCGCAATGCGTGCTGGGCCTGCGCCACCGCCATGCCGTAGCCCGGCACGATGACGACCGATCCGGCGTTCTTGAGGATAAAGGCGGCGTCCTCGGCGCTGCCCGATCTGACCGAGCGGTCGCCGGCCGCGGCGCCGGCCGCGACCGCACCGCCCTCGGTGCCGAACCCGCCGAGGATCACATTGACGATCGATCGGTTCATCCCTTTGCACATGATGTAGCTGAGGATGGCGCCGGACGAGCCGACCAATGCCCCGGTCACGATCAAGAGGCTGTTCGACAACGTAAAACCGATGCCGCACGCCGCCCAGCCCGAGTAGGAGTTCAGCATCGAGATCACGACCGGCATGTCGGCGCCGCCGATCGGCACGATCAGCAAAAAGCCGAGCGCCAGCGACAACAGCAGCAACAGCCAGAACGCCGCCCCGGCCCCGGTGCCGACAACGATTGCGATCAGCACGACCAGCAGCACGCCGAGGCCGGCGTTGAGAAAATGCTGGCCCGGAAACATCAACGGCCGACCGCTGACCAGACCCTGCAATTTGGAAAAGGCGACGATCGAGCCGGTAAAGGTGATGGCACCGATCGCCATCCCGATCGACATCTCGACGAGGCTTGCCCGTTCGATCGCACCCGGCACCCCGATCCCGAAATCCTGCGGCGCGGTGAACGCGGCGGCGGCGACGCAGACCGCGGCGAGGCCGACCAGGCTGTGAAACGCGGCCACCAGCTGCGGCAGCGCTGTCATCTGGATGTTGAGCGCGATGTAGGTGCCGACGACGCCGCCAATGACGATGCCGGCGACGATCAGCCAGTAGCTGACGACATGCGGGGTCAAGAGGGTAGTGACGACGGCGATCACCATGCCGGCGATGCCGTAGAAATTGCCGACCCGCGCCGTCCGCGGCGAAGACAGGCCGCGCAGCGCCAGAATAAAGCAGACCGATGCGATCAGGTAAAAGAAAGCCGCGAGGTTCTCGCTCACGCGCTGCCCCGTTATTTCTTGCGCTGAAACATCTGCAGCATGCGCTGGGTCACGATAAAGCCGCCGAAGATGTTGACCGCAGCGAGCGCGACCGCGACAAAACCCATGATTTTCGCAAAGCTGATGCCGCCCGGCCCGGCGGCGATCAGCGCGCCGACGATGATCACGCTCGAGATCGCGTTGGTGACGCTCATCAGCGGCGAATGCAACGCCGGGGTCACCCGCCACACGACGTGGTAGCCGACAAAGACCGCGAGGACAAAGACGGTCAGCTCGTAGACAAACGGGATGCCGCCCACGGTTCCCGCCGTGGGCGCCTGCGCCGCCAGCTGCTGGGCCATCGCCTGGAGATCATGGGCCAGCCGGTCGGCGCCGCCCGCGAGCTCGCCGGCGCGGGCGGCCAGCGAGGAAGGATCCGCCATCGCGTGCTCCGTCAGCTGTTCAAGACCGGCGCCGGCGCCGGGGCCGGCGGGGCGACAGGCGTCAGCGCCGGGTTGACGACCGCACCGTCGCGGGTCAAGAGGGTGGCCTTGACGATCTCGTCGTTCGGGTCGATCGCCAGGCGGCCCTCCTTGTCGACGATCAGCGCCAAAAACGACAACAGGTTGCGGGCGTAGAGCGCGCTCGCATCAGCGGCGATCCGCGACGGCACATTCAGATGCCCGATCATTCTGACGCCGTTCGCGGTCGTCGCGGTTTCGCCGGCAACGCTGCCCTCGGCGTTGCCGCCGGCCTCGACCGCGAGATCGACGATGACCGAGCCCGGCATCATCTCGGCAATCATTGCGTGCGTCAGCAGCACCGGCGCCGGACGCCCCGGGATCAGTGCGGTGCAGATCACCACATCGGTGCGCTTCAGCGCCTCGGTGATCCGTTCGCGCTGGCGGCGCTGGTAGTCCTCGCCCATTTCGCGGGCATAGCCGCCGGCGGTTTCGGCCGAGCTGGCGGCTTCCTCGTCGACCGAGATAAAGGTGGCGCCGAGGCTCTCGACCTGCTCCTTGGCGACGGCGCGCACGTCGGTCGCGGAAACGATCGCACCCAGCCGCCGCGCGGTGGCGATCGCCTGCAACCCGGCGACCCCGGCGCCCATGACCAGCACCCGCGCCGCCTTGATCGTCCCGGCCGCGGTCATCATCATCGGAAAGGCGCGGCCGAATTCGTCGGCGGCGTCGATCACCGCCTTGTAGCCCGCGAGGTTCGCCTGCGAGGACAGCACGTCCATCGCCTGCGCGCGCGTGATCCGCGGCACCAGCTCCATCGCAAAGGCGCTGATCCCGGCGGCGGCGTAGGCCTCGGCGGCACCCGGGTTCTGCAACGGCTGCAAGAGGCCGATCAGCGCCGAGCCGCGCTTGATCGAGCGCAGCTCGTCGACGCCGCCGTCCTCGCCGATCAGCGGCCGCTGGACCTTGAGCACGATGTCGGCATTGTCCAGCGCTGCCGCGGCATCGGGGGCGATCGAGGCGCCGGCCGCGGCCAACGCCGCGTCGGCAAACCCGGCGCCGGCGCCGGCGCCGCTCTCGGTGGTGATCTCGAGCCCCATTGCAAGCATCCGCTTGACCGTGTCGGGCGACGCCGCGACGCGGCGCTCATGCGCGCGCCTCTCCTTGACGACGGCAACCTTCATCGGGCGGGGGTTCCTGACGGCCAGCGGGGTGGGCAGCGCACAATGCCGCGCCGGCCGAGGTTTGTGAAGTGCGAACCGGCCGCGGCGCGCCGTCGCGCGGGGGACCCGGCGCCGGTGGCGGGAGGGCCGGCACCGCCATGGTTTGGCCTTGATCTGCCGGCGTGCTAGGGTTTGCGGCGAATTCGCGGCATTCGTGCGTTCGGGCACAAAGTTGCACCCGGCTGCGACGCGAAGCGCGAGGCGGACCGACGGCAGCGCCGCGCCGTCGGGAATAATCTCTACAGGAGGTGCGTTGTCGCTGAGGCCGAGATCGGCGCCGCCCCCGGCTGCGCTCGCCCCGGAGGAAGACCCGCTTGTCCGCCGGTTTGGCGACCGGTTGATCGCAGTCCTGCCGCGGCTGCGCCGGTTCGCGCGCGGGCTCACAGGCTCGGCGGTCGAGGCCGACGATTTGGCGCAGGCGGCGTGCGAGCGTGCGCTGGCGCGCCGCCACCAGTTTCAGGAGGGTACCCGGTTCGACAGCTGGATGTTCCGCATCGTGCAGACGATCTGGATCGACCAGATTCGCGCGCGCGCCGTCCGCAAGGAGGATGCCGAGCCCGCCGAAGACCGCCTGGGCTCGGACGAAGCTGTGCGCCGGGTCGAGGCGCGGCTGGCCCTGAGCGAGGTGCGCCGCGCGGTCGACCGCCTGCCGCCGGATCAGCGCGCGGCGCTGCTGCTGGTGACCGTGGAAGGGCTCAGCTACAGGGAGGCGGCCGAGGTGGCGCAGGTTCCAATCGGCACGATCATGAGCCGCCTCGCGCGGGCCCGCATGGCGCTGCAGGCCCATCTCCACGCCGGCGCCGGGGTTGCCAGGAGTTAAAAAGATGTCGGGACGCAGTGATGATCGTCTCGTCGCTTATCTCGACGGCGAGATCGGGACTTCGGAAGAGCGCGAGATCGAGGCTTGGCTCGACAGCGATCCCGCGGCGCGCGAAACCCTGGCGGCGCTTGCCCGGTCGGCGGCGCTGGTGCGGGAGGCTTACGACGAGGTCCTGCGCGAACCCCTTCCCGAGCGGCTGATCGCCGCCGCGCGCGGCGGGACGACCGCGCCGGCGGATACCCGCGTCGCAGCGTTCGCGGCGCCGGCCGCCCGGCGCCGTCCCGGGCTTCGAGCGCGGTGGCGCGTTGCCGTGCCGATCGCGGCCTCGCTGTTCGGGTTTCTCGTCGGCGGTGGCGCCGCCTATGTCGGTGTCGACAAATTGGTGCCGATCGGGGCGGGCGGCACGGCGCCGCCCCCGGCACTGGAAGCCGCCGTCGCCAACAATCTGTGGCTCGACAACGCCGCCGGCTCTTTCAAGCTGTTTGTCGGCGCCGGCGAGAATGCCCTGATCGACGTGCCCGCCACCGGCGACACCCGCGAGGCGCTGCAAAAGATCAGCCAGAGCCTGACCCAGCAGGTCCGCTTGCCGGACCTGAAGCCGTGGGGGCTGAATTTTCACGGTGCGAGGCTCGTCGTTGTCGGCGGCCGCCCGGCGGCGCAGCTTGTCTACACCACCGACAACAAGGCTATCGGCCCGATGGCGCTGATCATCGGATCGTCAAAACAACCCGACATCCCGCCGGCCTTTGATCGTCGTCAGGATGTAAACATGCTGTATTGGCGGCATCAGGGGCGCGCCTATGTCCTCGTCGGCCAGGCCGACGCCGGCTACCTGTGGGGCATCGGCAACGATGTCGCATGGCAGCTCGACGCGATTTGAGGGCATCCCGGAATACCGCCGCCCAACGACACCGCCGCGCCGGGTTTGCGGGCGGCCCGGGCGCGATACGAGGTCGAGGAGGGAGCGGCGGGCCACGTCGATGACTGCGTATATTATACAGGGCCGAATAGAGGGCCGATAAGGCATAAAGGGTCGATAAGGCCCGAGCGAGCGGACGGGAATGGCCCGATGCGGCTGCTGTTGATCGAGGACAACGAGCGCTTCGCCGAGCTGCTCAAGCGCGGCCTCGCCGCCGCCGGCTTTGTCGTCGACGTGCTCGGCACCGCAGCCGCGGCCACAAAGGTGCTGACCGCGAACCGGTTTGAGATCGTCGTCCTCGATCTCGGTCTGCCCGATGCCGACGGGATCGAGGTCCTGGGCGAGATGCGGCGCCGGCGCGACGCGACCCCGGTGCTGATCCTGACGGCGCGCGGCAGCCTCAAGGACCGGGTCAACGGATTGGGCAGCGGCGCCGACGACTATCTCGTCAAGCCGTTTGCGCTCGAAGAGCTGGTCGCCCGCCTGCGGGCATTATTGCGGCGGCCCGGCAACCTCTTGGGGGTGCCGCTCGAGCTCGGCAACCTGACGCTCGACACCGTCGCCCGGCAGGTGTTCGTGGGCGACGAGCCGATCTTTTTTTCGCCGCGCGAGATTGCCGTGCTGGAGCATCTGCTGCGCCGCAGCGGCCGGGTGGTCGGCAAGAACCTGCTCGAAGGCAATCTTTACGGCCTGACCCAGGAAATCGGCTCGAACGCGGTCGAGGTCTACATCCATCGGCTGCGCAAGCGCCTCGCGGAGGTCGACGCCTCGGTTCAGATTCACACACTGCGCGGTGTCGGATATCTGATCGCCGAGAGAAAATGAGTTGATCCGCTTCGGTTCGGTCATATCGCGGATTCTGGCGCTTCACGTGGCGGCGGTGATCGCCACGTCGATCTGCGTGCCGCTGGCGCTGTTTTTGATGCTCAGGCAGGCGGTCGAGCAGCTCCATCATCAGGCGTTGCGGGCTCAGGCCGCCGAAATCGTCCGCTACTTTTCGGCAGCGCCGGACGGCGCGTTGCGGCTGTTGCTGCCGCCGAGCCTCGCGGAATTCTACTCGCAAGGCTACGGCCGCGCCGCCTATGCCGTGGTCGACGGGAACGGCAGGGTGCTGTTTTCGTCATTGCCGGGAAATCGGCCGATTACCGGTGGGCGGCCGAAAGGCGGGGCGGTCGAGTTTTTTCAGCAGGACCGGGTCGGTGCGATCGCCCCGGTGCGGCCGCAAGGCGCGCCCGTCGAATTTTTTCGACAAGACCGCAACGGCCTCGCGCTTTATGGGGCGAGTGTGGCGGCGGATTTCCGCGGCCGCCCGCTGCGGGTCCAGGTCGTCGAAGACGTCTTGCACCGCGACGTGCTGATTGACGACATCCTGGCCCAGTTTCTGACCCATGTGGGGTGGATTACCGCACCCATCCTGCTGCTGCTCCTGGTCATCGACATCGCGATTTTTCGGCGGGCGATGCAGCCGCTGATCGTCGCCTCGACCCTGGCCCGGCAGATCGGCCCCGACCGCATCGAGCTCAGATTGCCGGAAACCGGCATGCCGCGCGAGGTGCTGGCGCTGGTGCGCGCGGTCAACCAGGCGCTCGACCGGCTCGATGCCGGTTTCCGCGCGCAGCGGGAGTTTACCGCCGACGCCGCGCACGAGCTGCGCACGCCGCTCGCGATCCTGCGCACCCAGATCGACATGATCGAGGATCGCGAGCTGGCAGACCCGCTGCGCCACGATGTCGAAAGCATGAGCCGTCTGGTCAACCAGCTGTTGGAAATCTCCGAGCTCGACAGCTTCTTCATCGCCGCGCAGGAAACCGCCGACATCGTCGCGATCGTCGCCGAGGTCGCCGGTTTTCTGGCGCCGCTGGCGCTGTCGCAAACGAAGAGCCTGGCGGTCACCGGCGCCCGCCGCCCGGTGCGGGTGCGCGGCAACGGCGACGCGATCGCGCGTGCGGTGCGCAACCTCGTCGAGAACGCGCTTGCTCACACTCCTCCCGGCACGATGGTCGAGCTGGCGGTCGCGCCCGAGGGATCGATCCGCGTCCTCGACCGCGGGCCGGGGGTGCCAAAAGCCGAACGCGGGCATATATTCAAGCGGTTCTGGCGGCGCGACCGGCGCCGCGGCGGACATGCCGGGCTCGGCTTGGCGATCGTCGCCCGCATCGCCGAGATGCACGGCGCCACGGTCGCGGTCGAGGACCGGAAGGGCGGCGGCGCGGTGTTCGCGATCCGCTTTCCGGCCGTGCTCCCCAACGAGCCGGCCGCTCCCGCCCGGCTCGCGGCGGTGTGCTGAGCGGACGCGGCCCGACGCCGAAAAGCGCCCGGAATCCGCGGCTTTGCGCGATCGAAGATTCCCTGGACGGTCGCGGCCGCATCGGGCATCATCCGCCGACTTTGTCCGCCTGTATCTTCGGGTGGGCTGCGGTATTCTTTCCGGGTGTAGACGAGATCCGTCTCGAATCGGCGCCTCTAAAGTATCGGCAAGAAAGGCTGAACCATGGTTTCTATCGAATCGACCCCGGAAATGGCGGCAGACATCTACCAGAAGATGGCGCGAAATCTTGCCGTGGTGCGCCGCCGGCTGGGCAAGCCTTTGACCTTGGCGGACAAGATATTGCTCGGGCATCTCGACGACCCGGAGCATCAGGAGATCGCGCCGGGGCAAAGCTATCTGATGCTGCGTCCCGACCGGGTCGTGTTTCAGGATGTGCTGGGCCAGACCGGGCTGCTGCAATTCATGCAGACGCAGCGCGACAAGGTCGCAGTGGCGGCGACGATCCATTGCGACCACCTGATCCAGGCGCGGGTCGAGGGCGGCGAGGATTTGCGCGAATCCCTGGCCGAAAACAAGGAGGTCTATGATTTCCTGCGTTCGGCCGCAGCCAAATACGGGCTCGGTTTCTGGGGGCCCGGCGCCGGCATCATCCATCAGGTCGTGCTGGAGAATTACGCCTTTCCGGGCGAGCTCATCATCGGCACCGACTCGCACACCCCCAATGCCGGCGGGCTCGGCGCCTGTGCCGTCGGGGTCGGCGGCGCCGACGCGGTCGAGGTCATCGCCGGGCTGCCCTGGGAGGTCTTGTACCCGCGGCATATCGCGGTCTACCTGACCGGCGAGCTCGGCGGCTGGACCGCGCCCAAGGACGTGATCCTCTATGTCGCCGGCCAGCTGACCGTGTCGGGCGCCACCAACGCGATCGTCGAATATATCGGCCCGGGCGCCCGCACGATCAGCGCCACCGGCAAGGCGACGATCGCCAATATGGGGGCCGAGCTGGGTGCGACGACCTCGCTGTTCCCGGCCGACGAGCATATGGCGCGCTATCTGCGCGCGACCGGCAAGCCCGATCTGGTGCCGCTGTTCCAGCAGAACCAGCATCTGCTCGAGCCCGACCGCGAGGTCGAGGCCGATCCCGCGAAGTATTACGACCGCGTCGTCGAGCTCGACCTCTCAAAGCTCGAGCCCTACATGGTCGGCCCGCATTCGCCCGACCGGGCGCGGCCGGTTTCGCGGCTCGCCGCCGAGGTCGCGGATGCAAAAAACGGCTTTATCGACCAGATCTCGACCGCGCTGATCGGCAGCTGCACCAACTCCTCCTACGAAGACATGAGCCGGGCGGCCGACGTCGCCGAGCAGGCCAAGGCGCACGGGATCAAGGCGGCGACCCCGTTTCTGGTGACGCCGGGATCCGAAGCGGTGCGCGCCACGATCGAGCGCGACGGCCAGATGCAGTCCTTGAAGGACATCGACGGCACGGTATTGGCCAACGCTTGCGGGCCGTGCATCGGGCAATGGCGGCGGGCAGCCTCCGAGGGTGCGGTGCCGAACACGATCGTCACCTCGTACAACCGCAACTTTCCGCGGCGCAACGACGGGCAGCCGACGACGATGAACTTTATCGGCAGCCCGGAGGTCGTGACCGCGATGGCGCTCGCCGGCCGGCTGTCGTTCAACCCGTTGACCGACTCGCTGACCGACGCCCACGGCCGGCCGTTCCGGCTCGCCGCGCCAAAGGCGGCGCCGGAGGTGCCGGCGCACGGCTTCGACGCCGGTCACGCGACCTACATCGCGCCGCCCGCCGACCCCAGCGACGTCAAATTGGAGGTCGCGCCCAACAGCGAGCGGCTGCAGCTGATGGAGCCGTGGCTCGAATGGGATCACAAGGACTTTGTCGATTGCCCGGTATTGATCAAGACCGAGGGCAAGACCACGACCGACCACATCTCGCCGGCGGGTCCGTGGCTGCGCTATCGCGGCCATCTCGACAAGTTCAGCGACAACATGTTCATGGGCGCCACCAACGCCTTTACCGGCGAAGCCGGGACCGGGATCGACGTGCTGACCGGCGAAAAGGGCGTCATGGTCTCGAAAATCGCGCGCGACTACAAAGCCAAGGGGATCAAATGGGTCGCAGTCGGCGACCACAATTACGGCGAGGGGTCGAGCCGCGAGCACGCGGCGTTGTCGCCGCGCCTGCTCGGCGGCTGCGCGGTGATCGCGCGCAGCTTTGCCCGCATCCACGAGTTGAACCTCAAAAAGCAGGGCCTCCTGGCGCTGACCTTTCAGGACCCGGCCGATTACGACCGGATCCGCGCCGACGACCGGCTGAGCCTTGTCGGGCTCGAGGAGATGGCGCCGGGTCAGCCGGTCGAATGCCGCATCAAGCACGCCGACGGCAGCACCGAGACCTTGAAGCTCAACCACACCTTCAGCGCCTCGCAGCTCGAATGGTTCCGCAAGGGGTCGGCGCTGAACCTGTTCCACCACTGACGCGGCCGCGGACCGCGGCGCGTCCGATCGCGGCGAAAAGCGCGACGCGTTTGGGCGGGCGGCTCGGAAACTCACGTTTCGGCGTCGGTCCGCATTGCCTCAGGGGGCAGCATGGATATCCGGCATGTCGTCGTCCTGATGCTGGAGAACCGGTCGTTCGACTGCATGCTCGGGATGCTCTATCCGAAAAGCGCCGAGTTCGACGGTTTGAGCGGGGCCGAAACCGACGTCTGGCACAAGCCGGGTGCGGCGCCGCAGGCGATCCGGGTGTGGAACGACCCGACGGTGACGGCGAAGGCGCTGTGCATCCCTGATCCCGACCCTGGCGAGCTGTTCACCGACATCCACATGCAGATCTACGGGCTGACCGAGACCGGTGCGGCGAACCCCGGGCCGCCGGCGATGGGGGGCTTTGTCGACAACTACATGCGCCAGCCCGCCGCCAACCCGCTGCCCGATCCTTATTCGGTGATGCATTACTTCACACCCGACCAGGTTCCGGTGATCAGCCGGCTGGCGCGCGCCTTTGGGGTGTCCGACCGGTGGCATGCTTCGGCGCCGTGCCAGACCTGGCCGAACCGCTTTTTCGCCCATGCCGCCACCGCCGGCGGCTATGTCAACAATTCGCCGACCCATTTCCCCTATCTGATGGAGACGGTGTTCAACCGGCTCGACGGGGCCGGGCAGAGTTGGCGCATTTATTTCCACGACGTCCCGCAATCGGCGACCCTCAGCAAGATCTGGACCGAGGCGCCCGCTCATTTCCGCTCGTTCGACAGCGACTTTGCGCATGACGCCGCGGCCGGAACGCTGCCCGCCTACAGCTTTGTCGAGCCCCGCTATTTCGCCGATTTGCTGACCCGCACGATGCCGAGCGACGAGCACCCGCCGCACAATGTCGCCTATGGCGAGGCGCTGGTCGCCGCGGTCTACAACGCCGTGCGCGCCGGCCCCGGCTGGAGCCAGACCCTGCTGGTGATCACTTATGACGAGCACGGCGGCTGCTATGATCACGTCGTCCCGCCACCGGCGACGCCGCCCGGCGGCGCGACGCCGAACGGGTTCGATTTCGGTGTTTTCGGGGTGCGCGTGCCGGCGGTCGTCGTCTCGCCCTATGTCCGCGCGGGCTCGGTGCTGCGGCCGCCGGGGCCGACCCCGTTCGACCACACCTCGATCATCGCGACCTTGCGCAAGCTGCACGGGTTTCAGCCGCTGACCGCGCGCGACGCCGCCGCACCCGACCTGCTCTCAGTGCTCGACGCGCAGCCGGCGAATGCCGGGCCGGCGTCGATCGTCGCCCCCGCGGTCCCGCCGGCCATCGAGCAGGTAGCGCGGGTCGCGGCCGAGCCGCCCAACGACCTGCAGCGGAGCCTCGGTGCCATGGCATTGGTGCTGCCGACCATGGGCGCCGAAATCGGGGCCCATGTCGCGCGCCTGAGCGCGGTTGCCGATCCGGTGCCGGCTCATCCGACCGCTGCCGACGCGGCGAAGGACGCGGTGGCGCATGTAAAGGCGTTTCTCGGCCGGTGACCTTCGTCGCCGGCAACGTGTGAACCCGATCGCTCGGAGCCCGCAGATGCAGTCCTTCGCCGGCAAGGTCGTCCTCGTCACGGGTGCCCAGCAGGGGATCGGCCGCGCGACCGCGCTGGCCTTTGCCGAGGCGGGGGCCGAGGTCGCGGTCAACTGGCTCGACGACCGCGGTGCTGCAGAGAATATTGCTGCTCAAATCCAGGGCGGCGGCCGGCGGGCGGTTCTGGTCCAGGCCGATCTCGGCGATCTCGGGCAGGTCCGGGCGATGGTCGCGACGGTCGAGCGCGACCTCGGGCCGGTCGACATCCTGGTCAACAATGCCGGCGTCTTTCCGCGCGTGGCGTTTCTCGAAATGACCGAGGGCGACTGGGATTTCGTGCTCGGCGTCAACCTCAAGGGCGCCTGCTTTTGCGCACAGGCGGCAGCAAAAGCGATGGTCGCGTCCGGCCGGCCGGGGTCGATCGTCAACCTGACCTCGGGTGCCGCGTTCCGCAGCTCGCCGCGGGGTGTGCATTATGTCGCGAGCAAAGGCGGCGTGGTGTCGATGACCCGCGCGATGGCGCTGGAATTGGCGCCCTACCGCATCCGCGTCAACGCGATCGCGCCGGGCCTGACCGACACCGCCCAGCCGCGCCACGGCAGCAGCGAAGCCGAGCTCGCCGAGGCGGCGCGCGCGATCCCGCTCGGCCGCATGGCGCAACCCGAGGAAATCGCGCGGACCGCGTTGTTTCTGGCTTCCGACGACGCCGCCTTCGTCACCGGCCAAACCGTCCACGTCAACGGCGGCTCATATCTCTGGTAAGCTGGACCAGCCCTCACCCGCATTGCGGGAGAGGGAGATTTGCGTTGGCAGCGACGTCACACCACCGGGGAGCGGCCGCCGTCGACGTTGATGGCGCAGCCGGTCACGTAGGAGGCGGCGTCCGAGGCGAGGAAGGTCGCGACATTGGCGAATTCCTCGGCGCGGCCCATGCGGCCCATCGGCACCCCGCGCCCGGCCTGGGCGATGAAATTTTCGAGCGAGACATTCGCACCCTCGCGCTGGTGGCGGCGCACGATCTGGTCGCTGACGATGACCCCGACGTGCAAGCGAATTGACCAGCACGTTGTGCGGCGCCCCCTCCATCGACAGCGCCTTGGTGAACGCCATCTGCGCCGCGCGGCTGACCGAGGTCGGGGCGCTGTCGGCTCCCGGCGCCTTCGCGCCAATGTTGAGGACGCTGATGATCCGGCCCCATTTGCGCTCTTTCATCTGCGGGAAGAGCAGCCGGCAAAAGCGGATCTGCGCAAACAATTTCAGGTCGAGGTCGGCCTGCCACTGCTCGTCGGTCAATTGCTCGGACGGGCCGCGGGTCGACTGGCCGGCATTATTGACAAAAATGTCGATCTTGCCGAACTCGGACATCACCTGGTCATAGGCCGCCTTGATCGGCGCCATTTTGGCCACGTCGCAGCTGATCGCCGCGACCTTCCCCTTGGCGCCCCGCTGGATCTGACCCTTGGCGTCGGCCAGGGTCGCCTGGTCGCGCGCGAGGATCGCGACATCGGCCCCCGAGGCGGCGAACTCCTTGGCGATCGCCAGCCCCAGCCCCTTGCTGCCGCCGGTGACGATCGCGCTTTTTCCGTCCAGTCGCACTTCCATGTCAGTCTCCTTCCCTCCGGTGAATGTGAGTACCCTCGTCCCGCAAAAGCGATTGTACTCTAATCGACTTCGGTTCGGTTGTTTCTGTCGGTTTCCGCTTTCCCGGCGAAAGCCGGGACCCACCCCTCCACCTCTCTGTCATTTGATTTCTTTCGGCGCGATTGTCTGGAGAACAGTGGAAACGCGGAGCGTGCGAGCACTGTGGGTCCCGGCTTTCGCCGGGAAAGCGGAATGAAGGTTTGGTAAGAAATGAGACCTGTACAGCCTCTTTCCGCGGGTATGACTCGACCGCCCGCGCTCACTGCGCGGTCAGCCGGTCGATCTCGCGCATCTGCTCGGGCGCCAGCCGCCAGGCCGCGGCCGCCTCTGCATTCGCCGCGACCTGCTCGGGTGTGGTGGCGCCGGCGATCACGCTCGCCACCGCCTGCCGCGTCAGCAGCCAGCCGAAAGCCAGCTCGAGCAGGCTATGGCCGCGCTCGGCGGCGAAGCCTTCGAGCCGCTCGACCACGGTCCAGACCGCGTCGTTCATATAGCGGCCGGCGGCGCGTGGGTTGGCGCCGAGGCGGGTCCCGGCGGGCAACGCCGCATCGCGCCGGTATTTGCCGGTCAGGAGGCCGTCGGCGAGCGGCTTGAAAGGGATCAGCCCCAACCCGTAGCTTTCAAGCACCGGCATCATCGTGTCGTCGAGACTCCGCGCCAGCAGGCTGTATTCCTCCTGGCACGAGACAAAATGGTTGAGCCCGTGATGGCGCGCGGTCCATTGCGCCTCGACCACCTGCCAGGCCGGCAAGGTCGAGCAGCCGGTGTAGCGCACCTTCCCCTGATGCACGAGATCGTCGAGGGCGCGCAGGGTTTCCTCGATCGGGGTCGAAGGGTCGGGCTGGTGCTGCTGGTAGAGGTCGATCCAGTCGGTCTGGAGCCGCCTCAGGCTGGCCTCGACCTCGGCCATGATGTAACGCCGTGAGGCCCCTTCGAAGCGGCCCGAGCCGTCCATCGGCCGGGCGAATTTGGTCGCGAGCACGATGTCCTTGCGCCGGTGCCCGAGAATCCGGCCGAGATAGGTCTCGGAATTGCCGCGCGGGTCGCCATAGGTGTCGGCTTCGTCAAAAAAGGTGATGCCGAGGTCGAGCGCCTTGTGCACGACCCTTTGCGTCGCGGCAAAATCGGTACGCCCGCCGAAATTGTTGCAGCCGAGCCCGACCGCCGACACGCGCAGCCCCGATTTCCCCAGATTGCGCTCTTCCACCAAACCGTCCCCTTGCGACGCTTTCGGGACACTATAGAGCTTCGGCGAAGACGAAAAGGACGAGCGTCTGGCCGTGGCTTAGGGGGCGGACAGATCGCGTTTGCAATCCTCGCGTTGTTGCGGAAGATTGCGGCAACCTTACGGATGCCAGCGGCAAGGCCCGCCGGCTCGGGAGTACGCCTATGGACTCGAAGCCGCCGGTGCGCCGGCCGTCGCTGCTGTGGTATCTGCTGCTGCTCCTGCCGTTTGTCGCGATGTTTTGGGTGTCGAGCTACAACCGCGTCGCGCCCGAATGGGGCGGCATCCCGTTTTTCTACTGGTACCAGCTGTTGTGGATCCCGGTCGCCGCCGGGCTGACCGTGATCGTCTATTTCGCCACGCGCCGACAGCCCTGAGCGCCCAGCGCGATGCCGATCAACTGGCCTGCCCTCGTCGTCTTTGTCCTGCTGTTCGCGCTGATCACCGTGCTCGGCTTTGTCGCGGCGCATTGGCGGCGCGGCGACCTCGACCTGCTGCACGAATGGGGTCTCGCCGGCGGCCGTTTCGGGACAGTCGTGACCTGGTTTCTGCTGGGCGGCGACCTCTACACCGCCTACACCTTTATCGCCGTCCCGGCCTTGATGTTCGGGGCGGGCGCGCTCGGCTTTTTCGCCGTGCCCTACACGATCATGGTCTACCCGGTTGTGTTCGCCGTCTTTCCCCGGCTGTGGTCGGTGGCGCGCCGCCACGGCTACATCACCGCCGCCGATTTTGTGCGCGGCCGCCACGGCAACAAATGGCTGGCCCTGGCCGTCGCCGCGACCGGCATCGTCGCGACGATGCCCTACATCGCGCTGCAATTGGTCGGCATCCAGGTCGTCATCGCGGCTCTTGGCATCGAGGGCGCAGGGCTGTGGGGCGACCTGCCGCTGGTCATCGCTTTTGTGATCCTTGCCGCCTTCACCTATACGAGCGGTCTGCGCGCGCCGGCGGCGATCGCGATCGTCAAGGACGTCCTGATCTGGATCACGGTCATCGTCGCGATCGTCGCGATCCCGATCGCGCTCGGCGGCTATGCCAAGATTTTTGCCGCCGTGCCCCCGGCGAAGCTGCTGCTGCCGGCACCGCAGGGCGCGAGCCTCGGTCTCTACAGCGCCTACGCGACCCTGGCCTTCGGCTCCGCCATGGCGCTGTTCCTCTATCCGCATTCGGTGACGGGGGTGCTCAGCGCCAGCAGCCGCCGGGCGATCAGCCGCAACGCCGCTCTTTTGCCGGCCTATTCGTTTCTGTTGGCGCTGATCGCATTGCTCGGCTTCATGGCGCTCGCCGCGGGGGTCGCCAAGGCCCCCGAATTCGCACCGCTCTTCAAGCGATACGGGCCGAATTCCTCGGTTCCGGCGTTGCTGTTGGCAATGTTTCCGTCATGGTTTGCCGGGGTCGCCTTTGCCGCGATCGCGATCGGCGCGCTGGTGCCGGCGGCAATAATGTCGATCGCCGCGTCGAATTTGTGGACGCGCAACATCTACCGCGAATTTCTGCGCCCGGATTGCAGCGCCGCACAGGAAGCCCGGATGGCCAAGCTCGTGTCCCTGGTCATCAAGTTCGGGGCGCTGGTTTTTGTCATCGGGCTGCCGCTGCAATACGCAATCCAGCTGCAATTATTGGGCGGTATGTGGATCATTCAGACCCTGCCGGCGGTGATCGGCGGTCTCTACACCCGCTGGTTCCACGATCGCGCATTGTTTCTCGGCTGGCTCGCCGGCATCGTCGCCGGCACCGCGATGGCGGCCTCGCAGCAGTTCAAGCCGATCTACCCGGTGCATATTTTCGGCTGGACGGTCCCGTGCTACGCCGCGCTCGCCGCGCTGATCCTCAACTTCGCGGTGGTTGTCGTGCTGACCCCGGTCTTCACCGCAGCCCGTGCCGCGCGCGGCCGCGACGAGACCGAAGCCTGCCACTACGTGTGAGCTCAAAACAAGGCTTCCGAGCTATTCCCGCGGCCGCCCAGCGGCGTCATGATACGGCAACACCGGGTCGACCGGCGCCGGGTGCCGACAGGAGAAAGCGATGAAATTCGGCATTTTCTATGAGCTGCAGTTGCCGCGCCCGTGGGAGCCCGGCGGCGAATTCCGCCTTTATCAGAACGCGCTCGACCAGGTCGAATTGGCTGATCGGCTCGGCTACGATTTTGCCTGGGAGGTGGAGCACCACTTTCTCGAGGAGTATTCGCACTCGCCGGCACCCGAGGTGTTTCTCGGTGCTGCCAGCCAGCGCACCAAAAACATTCGGCTCGCGCACGGCATCATGCAGCTGACGACGAGCCCGCCGGCGCGGGTCGCCGAACGCATCGCCGCCCTCGACCTCGTCAGCAAAGGGCGGGTCGAATTCGGCATGGGCGAGAGTGCGAGCAGCACCGAGCTCGAGCCCTTTGGCCGCGCCTTCGAGGAAAAACGCGCGGTGTGGGAGGACGCGGTGCGCGCGATCATCCCGATGTTCAAGGATGGCGGCTGCGAATACCACGGCCCCTATTTCGACTTTCCGTTGCGCAACGTCGTGCCAAAGCCGCTGCAAAAGCCGCACCCGCCCTTGTGGTGCGCGTGCTCGCAACTGGAGACGATCGAGATGGCGGGCCGCCGCGGGCTGGGCGCGCTCGCCTTTCAGTTCCTCTCCGCCGAGGCGGCGCATGCCTGGGTCCACGCCTATTACAATGCCTTTACCAAGCGCCAACAAAAGCTCGCCGACTATGTGACCAACCCGAATTTGGCGTTGACCAGCTATTTCATGTGCGCACCGACCGACGAGGAGGCGCGCCGCCGCGCCGACGGCATCCCGTTCTTCCAGTTCGCGCTGCGCTTTTACGGGCTAAGCCCGACCCGCGAGCGGCCAAAGCCGGGCGAGGTTAATCTGTGGGACGAGTACGAGAAGTGGAAGCGCGCCAACCCCGAGGGCTTGCAGCGCGCGCTGTCGGGCGGGCTGATCGGCTCGCCCGCGACGATCCGGCGGAAACTAAGCCGGTTCGAGACCTCGAACATCGACCAGGTGATCTTTTTGAACCAGGCCGGCAAGAACACCCATGAGCACATCTGCGAGAGCCTCGAGCTCTTCGCCCGCGAGGTGATGCCCGAATTCCACGCCCACGAGCCCGAGCACCAGGCCTGGAAGCAGCGCGTTCTCAACCGCGAGATCGAATTGGAGGAGATCGACACCCAGCCCTACCGCGACCGCTACGGTCCCAATTCGGTGCAAGTCGCCCGCGCCCAGGCAGCGGAGTAAGGGCAGGCAGCCGCTTGTCGCGAGTGCCGCCGCTCAACGCGAATTTTGGCGGCTGCCGGTCGCTTTGAGGCGCGCTTGAGATTGTAGAACGGATAGAGTACAGATAGCTTCTGCGGCAACAGGCTGGCAGGTGCGAGTGATTTCGGCGGACGTTCAGCTCTGGAAGTTGAGTTCGGGCGACGACTGGGGCCTCGGCCTCTCCTGCACCGAGGACGGGCTGTATCTCGGCGGCACGGCTCTGGTCGAGCGGCACGAAGGGAGCTACGCCGTGCGACCGCGAGCCGAACTGGAACGGCTGCTGGTTCGGGCCTACGGAGCGGGCTTCGTTCTGGACGGGGTGATGCCCGGTTTCCGGGTCGTCGCTGCGGCGTTGGGCGAGCGCAATCTTTGCCTGGCGCAGATCGCGGCCGTTCATCTGCGGATGCCCGATTTCCCCGACACGGCTTCCCGCAACAGTGTGGAGGCGGAGGACCGGCTGATCAAGGCCAAGCGCAGCGATGGCTGGCTCGCTCGCAGCGGATGGGACCCGGCTGAGCATCCGCGCGCCGGGGGGCCGCCCAATCCGGGCTGGTTTGCTCCGACAGATGGCGCTCAGACGCCGACGCAGACCGCCCAGGGCGAAGAAGACGAACGCGCACCGGAGGAGATGCTCGATCCCGAAGCCCCGCTGCGCCAGGCGCAGTGGGACGCCGCCATCGCCACCCTGCGCCAGATCGATCCCGCCAACCCGAACCAGCGTACCTTGCCAATCCCGGCACGGCACCAAGCCAGGACGCGCTCGACCGCCTCAACGCTGCGGTCAAAGCCGCAGCGATCACGCGAGTAACGGATAAGGTCATGCCGGGCGGTGCGCCGATCGGCCAGCCCGGGATGGGTCTCGATGTGCGAGAGCTACCCGGAGGTCTCGAAGCAGCCACAGACCTCTTTGATTACCTACGCGTCGGCGGAACCGTTTATAGGTCAGTTCAAAATCTAACGATCGTCGAGCTTCCTGCTAATGCGGGATACATTACATCGCGGCCGGTTTCGGGAAGCGGGTCCCCGGCCATCGATGTTAACGTTCTTGGCGCTCGGCTTAAAATTCATTTTCATTGAGGGAAAGACATGGATGTCGATGATATTGTTAACGGCTACTTTGAGGAGTCTAAGGTTGACTATGTCGGGCTCTGGCAGATCGCTCAGGCATCGCACGAGGAACTGGGAGCCAACAACACACATGACGCTATAAGGTTGAGTTTGGAGATCGTTCGCCAACTTTACGCGAAAGGTCTAAGGCCGGGAGATTATTGGGGCGGCGCTTTCGACTATTGGCCTGATGAAGGCTGCCAAGCGGCGCTCGACCGCATCGAGCGGGAATGGATCAAGGCCGGTGCCGACCCCAACCTCGCCGAACCGATCTGCTGGTTCGCGCCCCGCGCCAAGTAAAAGCAGGATCGGCGCCGCAGGACGATTATCTACGCGTCGGTGGAACCCCGAGCAGGTCGAGCCCAAACCTGACCGTTGTCAAGCTGACTGGTAATACGGGTTTTATAACCTTCCGTCCTGTCTCTTCCAGCGGGTCTCCCGCGATTGATATCAATCTGCCAGGGACCTTCTTCATGAGAATTCACTTTCCCGGAGGATGAACGATGCTGACGATGGATCAGGTCGTGGACGGATATATGGAAGAATCGACAATCGATTACATCGCCTTACCGCAACTTTCTTCTGCGGCTCGGCGCTGGCTTGGGGCTCGGAACACCGAAGAGGCGCGAAAAGTGAGCCTAGAAATCGCCCGCCGTCTCTACAATAACGGGCTGCGGCCGGGGAATTATTGGGGCGGCGCTTTCGATTATTGGCCTGATGAAGGCTGCCAAGCGGCGCTCGACCGCATCGAGCGGGAATGGACCAAGGCCGGTGCCGACCCCAACCTCGCCGAACCGATCTGCTGGTTCGCGCCCCGCGCCAAGTAAACCAGGATCGGCGCCGCAGGACACGATAAGTTGCGCGCTGTCCGGCAACAAGGTTGCCTGCGAAAGCCGCTTGGCGATTCGATATAGTAGCCCGGATACATCCCGACTGCTTCCGGGTTGGCTCAGCCGGGGCCGGCGTTATTTGATGATCTTGGCGACGACGCCGGCGCCGACGGTGCGGCCGCCCTCGCGGATCGCAAAGCGCAAGCCCTCGTCCATCGCGATCGGCGCGATCAACTCGATCTCCATCGAGATGTTGTCGCCCGGCATCACCATCTCGGTCCCTTCGGGCAGGTGCACCGTGCCGGTCACATCGGTCGTGCGGAAATAAAACTGCGGCCGGTAGTTGCCGAAAAACGGCGTGTGCCGCCCGCCTTCCTCCTTGGTCAGGATGTAGGCCTCGCACTGAAACCGCGTGTGCGGCGTGATCGAGCCGGGGGCGGCCAAGACCTGGCCGCGCTCGACCTCCTCGCGCTTGGTGCCGCGCAGCAAGGCCCCGATGTTGTCGCCGGCCTCGCCCTGGTCCAACAGTTTCCGAAACATCTCGACCCCGGTCACCACCGTCTTGGCGGTCGGCCGCAGCCCGACGATCTCGACCTCGTCGCCGACCTTGACGATGCCGCGCTCGACCCGCCCGGTCACCACCGTGCCGCGCCCCGAGATCGTGAACACATCCTCGATCGGCATCAAAAACGGCCGGTCCTTGGCCCGCTCCGGCTGCGGGATGTAGGCGTCGACCGCCGCCATCAGCTCCATGATCGAGGCGTGCCCGTGCTCCGGGTCCTTGCCCTCCAGCGCCGCCAGGGCCGAGCCCTTGACCACCGGGATGTCGTCCCCCGGAAACTGATAGCTCGACAGCAATTCGCGCACCTCAAGCTCGACCAATTCCAACAGCTCCGGGTCGTCGACCATGTCGACCTTGTTCATGTAGACGACCAAGGACGGCACCCCCACCTGGCGCGCCAACAGGATGTGCTCGCGGGTCTGCGGCATCGGCCCGTCCGCCGCCGAGACCACCAGGATCGCCCCATCCATCTGGGCCGCCCCGGTGATCATGTTCTTGACGTAGTCGGCGTGCCCTGGGCAGTCGACATGCGCGTAATGCCGGTTCTGGGTCTCGTACTCGACGTGTGCGGTCGCGATCGTGATCCCGCGCGCGCGCTCCTCCGGCGCCTTGTCGATCTGGTCGTACGACGTAAACGTCGCCCCGCCCGATTCCGCCAGGACCTTGGTGATCGCCGCCGTCAACGTCGTCTTGCCGTGGTCGACGTGACCAATCGTCCCGATGTTGCAATGCGGCTTCGTCCGCTGAAACTTCGCCTTCGACATCGTCTGCGGCTTTCCGTCAGAAGAGAAATCACGACACTCGCGCGCGGGGTGGAGCGGGTGATGGGAATCGAACCCACGTGACCAGCTTGGAAGGCTGGAGCTCTACCATTGAGCTACACCCGCGCTCCGCTCGGCAGCCGCCGGCCCGAGCCGTTGCCGCCGCCCGCCCCTTCGGCCGATCCGCCTCCGCTGCCGGTTCGCCGCTGCTCGTGCGAGGCGATGGTGGAGGGGGTTGGATTCGAACCAACGAAGACGTACGTCGGCAGATTTACAGTCTGCTGCCTTTAACCACTCGGCAACCCCTCCGGGATCGCAGGCCGCCCGGCGCAGCGGAACCGTGGCTCATAAGATTTCCGCCCGATCTTGTCAATCGGGCTTCGCCGATCCAGGTTGCGCCGACCCGCCGTATCACTGTTCAGGCTGAGGACATGCAGTTTCGCCGACCATCGCGGCAAGCGCGAAAACCGTCGCGCCGCGTGCCGCCCGACACCGTGCCCGGCCGCGTGCCGAAGGGCGGTGAGCGCTGGCTTTACGGCCGGCACACGGTGGCGGCGGCGCTGGCCAATCCCGAGCGGCGCTGGCGTCGTCTCGCGGTGCTGGCGGGTCAGGAGGACGAAGCCCAGCAGCTTCTTGCCGCCGCGATCGCCGAGCGCCGCGGTCCCGAGGGCGCTGCCCTCGACGTGCTCGACCGCGACGCCTTTGCCGCGTTGTTGGCGCCGGCCGCGGTGCATCAGGGGTTGGCGCTCGAGGTCGAGCCGTTGCCCGAAACCGATCTCGACGACCTGTTGCGCGAATTGGCGACGGTGACAAGGCGCTCAACCGTCGTCGCCCTCGACCAGGTCAGCGACCCGCACAATGTGGGGGCGGTGCTGCGTTCGGCCGCGGCCTTTGATGCCCGCGCGGTGCTGATCGCGGCCCACGGTGCCCCGCCGGTCACCGGGGCGCTGGCCAAAGCCGCCTCGGGTGCGGTCGACCGCGTGCCGCTGATCCGGATCGTCAACCTCGCCCGCGCCCTTGACCGCCTCAAAGAGGCCGGGTTCTGGGTGTGCGGGCTCGACGAGACCGCCGACCAGGCGCTGGCCGCGCTCGACCTCGGCCGCCGCGCCGTCCTCGTCCTCGGGTCCGAGGGCGGCGGCATGCGCCGCCTGGTGCGCGAGCGCTGCGATCATCTGGCGCGGCTGCCGACCTCGGCGGCGCAGCCGACCCTCAACGTGTCGAACGCCGCCGCGGTCGCCCTCTACGAGCTGGCGCGCAATCGAGCGCCGGAGTGAGCGGCGCCGGAAAGAAACCCGACGAACAATTCCTTAACGGTCATTCCCGCGCAAGCGGGAACCCAAAGCCTGCCCCCCTGTTCGGGCCAGAGGCAAGCTCTGGCTTGAACAGGGGGCAGGCCCCGTGGGGCGTCCCTGGACCCCCGCCCTCGCGGGGGCGACGGTGAGGGCTGGAATCGTTTGCCTGAGATACCGAGCGGCGGCGGTCGACCTCGGCTCGCCTGAACGGTCCGCCGCCTGAAAACATCCTGAGATGTTTGCATCTTCCCCGGATTGGCGTTGACCGCGCCTCCGCGTACCGGCATGTCTGCCGCTCCGAGCCGAACCTGTCGGCCGTCCATTTGGGAGGAGACGTTCAGTGCCCGAGCCGATCTCACGTCGCGCCTTGGGCCGCGCCGCGGTCGCGACCGCAGCGGGCTTTGCCGTATTGCGTCATGCTCGCGGGGACGCGCCCCTAGAATTGCGCTGCTCGCTCGATACGGCACCCTCGCATCCCCGCAACGTCGCGATCCGCGATTTCCTCGCAAAGATCGAGACGGCGAGCGGCGGACAGGTCAAGACCAAGCTCTTTGAAAGCGGGTCGCTGTTCCCCGACCTGCACGTCGTCAAGGCGCTGGTCCAGGGTCAGGTCGAGATGTGCTGCCCCGGCACCTGGACCATTACCGGTTTCGTCCCCGACGCCGATTTCTCGCAATTGCCGCTGTTCTACGGGCTGCCGATAGCACAGGTGCACAAGGCGACCGACGGCAAGGGCGGCAAGTTCGTCAACCGGGAAATCGCCGGCAAGCTGCATGTCCAGGTGCTGGGCAGCTGGTTCGACCTCGGCTTCAACAACTGGTTTTCGACCCGCAAGCCGCTCAACAGCCTGGCCGATCTGTCGGGCATGAAATTGCGCAGTCCGGGAGGCGTGCTGAATTCCTGGCGCATCCGCTTTTTTGGCGGCGTCCCCAACGTCACGGCATGGCCGGATGTGCCGCTTGCCTTGTCGCAGGGCACCTTTGACGGGCTGATCAGCACCAACGAGAGCACCAACAGCGCCAAGCTCTACGATTCCGGCATGCACCACTCGCTGCAGGACGACCAGGGGATGGGGCTCTACGTGCCGCTCTTCAACCAGGCGTTCTGGACCAAGCTCGGTCCCAAATTGCAAGAGACCGTGACCGGATTGTGGGCCGACAATCTGCCCACTTGGCGCGCCAACACCGCAAACTCGCAACAGCGGGCGCGCGACGAGCTGACCAGGCACGGCGTCACCTTTGTCGACGTGCCGCCGGCCGAGCGCGAGGCGACCCGCGCCAAGATGCTGAAGGAGCAGGACAAGGCCGTGGCCGACGCGCACATCTCGCCGGAGCTGGTGAAGCTGGTCACGGCGGATGTCGGCGTCTGAGCCGGGACCGCGGCAACATCTCGCCGACCGCACCCTCGCAGATCGTATTCTAGCGGCCTGGGACTGGGTCGAGCGGACCGTCGTCGGGCTGCTCGGCGTCTTCGCGCTCGGCATCGCCGTGGTGCAGGTGTTCGGCCGCTACATTGACCCGGCCGGGGCCATCACCTGGGCCGAGGAGGTGATCGTCTACGTCATGGTCTGGGCGGTGATGATCATCGCCAGCCAGCTTGTGCGCGGCGACGGGCATGTCCGCCCGGATGTGGTGCTGCGGCTGCTGCCGGCCGGCGCGCAGCGCTGGGTCGAGATGTTCAACTGCCTGGTCGCGATCGCCTTTACCTTCGGGATGGTCTGGTACGGTCAGCAGGTGGTCGGCACGGCGTTGCTGCTCGACCAGCGCAGCTCCTCAGATCTGCAATTCCCGATGTGGATCTACTACATGGCGCTGCCGGTGGGCGGCGGTCTGATGCTGGTCCGCTACGTCATCCGGCTGCTGCGCTACATCTTCCGCTTCGATCCGGCGACAATGACGGCCGGCCACGGCGCGGCGCGCGAGATGCCGGCCGACCTCACCCGGCGGATCGTCGAATAAGCGGCGCGCGCGATGTGGACGGCCGGATTTCTGGTGCTGTTTTTCGGCCTGCTCGCGGCGGGAATGCCGATTTTCCTGGTGCTCGGCGCGTGCGCGGCGGTGCTCTACTTTGTGTCCGGCCAGCCGATCATCGGTCTGGCGCAGAACATGATCGACCAGCTCAATTCGAGCACCTTGATGTCGCTGCCGCTGTTCGTCATGGCGGCGACCTTTATGCGCCGGGGCGGGGTGGCGCAGGCGCTGGTCGACCTCGCCGCGGCCTGGCTCGGCGGCGTCAAGGGTTCGCTTGGCCTCGTTGCTGTGGTCTCGTGCGCGCTCTTCGCGGCGATCTCCGGCTCCTCGGTCGCGACCGCGCTGGCGATGGGCACGATCCTGTTGCCGGCGATGCTCGCCCGCGGCTATCCGCGCGGGTTCGCGCTCGGCGTCCTCGGAGCCTCGGGCACGATCGGGGTCGTCATCCCGCCCTCGCTGGCGCTGATCCTCTATGGCATCGTCACCGAGCAGTCGGTGCCGCGGCTGTTTCTCGCCGGCATCCTGCCCGGCCTGTTGCAGGCGGGGGCGTTCTTTCTGTGGGTGCTGTACTACGCCCGGCGCAAGAATTTCCCCTCCGAGCCGCCGCTCGCGTTCGGCGCCCGCCTGCGCCTGACCTGGCGTGCCGCACCGGCGATGGCGGTGCCGTTTGTCGTGCTGGTCGGGATCTACGGCGGGTTTATGACCGTCACCGAATCGGCAGCCTTGGCCGCGGTCACGGCCTTGCTGGTCAGCCTTTTGGTCTATCGCGGCTTCCCGTGGACCCGCACCCTCTCCGTCGTCGCCGAGGGGCTGTCGAGCGCCGGCGTCATCATGCTGATCATCGCCACGGCACTGGTCTTCGGCCATTGGATGACGGGATCGGGCATTCCCGGCCGGCTCGTGGATTTTGCCGCTCATCAGGGTTTCCACACCTGGGAGTTTCTGCTGACCATCAATGTGCTGCTGCTGGTCATCGGCTGCTTTCTCGAAGTGGTCAGCACTCTGCTGCTGGTGATGCCGATCCTGACGCCGGCCCTGCTGCCGCTCGGCGTCGACCCGGTCCATTTCGGAATCGTCTTCACCCACAACATGGAGGTCGGCCTGGTGCACCCGCCAGTCGGCCTGAACCTTTACGTGCTGTCGACGATCTCGGACGCGCCGATCGGCGAGGTGATCCGCGGCATCCTGCCGTTTCTGGTTATTCTGTTGATCGTGCTCGGGGTCATCACCTATGTGCCCGAGCTGACCTTGTGGCTGCCCCGGCTGGTCTACGGCAATTGATCCGCGGGTTGCGGACGGATACCGAGCTCCGGTTGTCGTCTCCGGCGTCCCCGCGCCCGCTGGACGCAGCCCGACGCCTCCGTCACACTCGCGGCACGGCGATTGCTAGGCTCGGGCCATGAATGACATTGCATCCGCTTATGTCGGGCGCTCGCTGCTGCGGCGCGAGGACCGCCGGCTGCTGCAGGGGCAGGGGCAGTTCATCGCGGATCTCGTGTTGCCGCGCATGCTGCACGCGGTCGTCGTCCGCAGCCCGCTGGCACACGCCCATATCCGCGCGGTCGACCTCGCACCCGCCAAGGCGATGCCGGGCGTCGTCTTTGCGCTGAACGGCGCCGACCTGCTGCAATTGCTGCCGCCGGTGCCCGAAGGCCAGATCTCGATGCCGAGCAAATGGGCGACGGTGATCCAGCACAAATTCCTCAACCCGCAGGAGCCGCTCTTGGCGCATGACAAGGTGCGCCATGTTGGCGAGGCGATTGCGATCGTCGTCGCCGAGACCCGCGACCAGGCTGAGGACGCCGCCGAGCAGGTCGTCTGCAGCTTCGACGAGCTGCCGGCGGTGGTCGACCCCGAGGCGGCGCTGCGCCCCGGCAGCCCGATCGTCCACCAGCGCTACGACACCAATCTGATCGGCGCGTTTTCGGTCGGCCGCGGCGATGTCGAGGCGGCGTTCGCCGGCGCCCCGCACCGCCTCAAGCGCCGCTTCTACCATCACCGCTACGCCGCGGTGCCGATGGAGTGCCGCGGGGTCGTCGCCGCCTACGACCGGCGCACCCAATCGGCGACGATCTGGTCCTCGACCCAGGTTGTGCATTGGGTGCGGCGCGAGGCCGCTTCGCTCCTCGGCCTGCCCGAGGCGCGGGTGCGCTGCATCGCGCTCGATGTCGGCGGCGGGTTTGGCGGCAAGGGGCATGTCTATCCCGAAGACCTGCTGGTCGCCTTTCTCGCGCACAGGCTCGGCCGCCCGGTGCGGTGGATCGAGGACCGGCGCGAGCACATGATGAGCGCGACCCATTCGCGCGACCAGCTGCACGATGTCGAGGTCGCCTTTGACGACGACGGCCGGATTCTGGCGCTGCGCGACGACTACATCGTCGATTGCGGGGCCTGGAACCCGATCGGCTCGGGGGTCGCCTACAACACCGCCGTCCATCTGACCGGGCCGTACAAGATCGAGAATTTGGCGGCGTCGGGCAGGATCGTCGTCACCAACAAGGTCCCGAACGCCCCCTATCGCGGCGCCGGCCGCCCGGAAGCCGCCTTTGCGATGGAGCGCACAATCGACCTCGTCG
Organism: uncultured Alphaproteobacteria bacterium; assembly: GCA_963712825.1. Taxonomy (GTDB): domain Bacteria; phylum Pseudomonadota; class Alphaproteobacteria; order ATCC43930; family CGMCC-115725; genus AP-15. The sequence continues at coordinate 5,745 of CAVQJP010000004.1, read as the reverse complement.
CGCGCAGCCTCGACCTGGAGCCGGCCGAAGTGCGTCGCCGCAACATGATCCGCGCCGAGGAAATGCCGTACCGCGTCGGCATCCCCTACCGTGACGGCGAGCCGATCGTCTACGACAGCGGCGACTATCCGGGCGCCCTCGAAAAGGCGCTCGCCGCGGTCGGCGGGCTTGAGGCGTTCCGCGAGCGCCAGCGCCAAGCGCGGCACGAGGGCCGCTGGCTCGGCCTCGGCATCGGCTGCTACATCGAGGGGACCGGGGTCGGACCGTTCGAGAGCGCCTTTGTCCGCGTCGACCCGTCGGGCAAAATCTACGTCTCCTGCGGTGCTGCACCCCAGGGGCAGGGCATGGAGACGATCTTTTCCCAGGTCGTAGCCGATCTGTGGAAAGTCGCCCCCGAGGACGTGGTGCTGAGCTTTGCCGACACCGCCTCGATCGCGATCGGCTTTGGCACGATGGCGAGCCGCAGCACCGTCACCGCCTCGGCGGCGATGCACCAGGCAAGCGGCCGGCTGCGCGAAAAAGTGTTTGCGATTGCCGCGCATCTCCTCGAATGCGCGCCCGCCGATCTCGAATTGCGCGCAGGGTCCGACGGCGGCGGGGTCGGCGTCGTCGGCGTGCCGGGGGCGAAGGTCACCCTCGCCCAGGTGGCGCAGGCGGCTCGCCCCGGCTGGGAGGCCACGCGCCCGCCCGAGGTCGAAGCCGGTCTCGAGGAAATCTGCTACTGGCAGCCGGAGACCGTCACCTGGAGCTATGCCGTCCACGCCGCAATCGTCGAGGTCGACCCCGAAACCGGCCGGGTCACGCTCGACGACTACGCGGTCGTGCATGATTGCGGCACTGTCGTCAACCCGATGCTGGTCGAGGGCCAGATCATGGGCGGTGCGGTGCAGGGGCTCGGCGGCATCCTGTGCGAGGCGATCGCCTATGATTCGAACGGGCAATTGCTGAGCGGGTCGCTGATGGACTACGCGTTGCCGATAGCGGGCGACGTGCCAGCCATCAAGATCGCCCACCAGCACTCGCCCTCGCCGCTCAACCCGCTCGGCGTCAAAGGGGTCGGCGAAGGCGGCGCCGTCGCCCCGCCGGCCGCGGTCGCCAACGCCGTGTGCGACGCGCTCGCCGCGTTCGGCGTCGAGGTCAACGCCACCCCGATCCGCCCCGAGCATCTGGTCAGCGCTATGCGCCAAAGCGGTTCGCCGTAAGCTCCCACTTCTGCACGCCCGGCACAGCGACATCTCGGGTCACTCAACAATCGCGGCCGTCAAGCGCGGTAAATTCTTTACCCGGTCATTCGCGGCGGTGTCAGACTGAGCCAAAGCGCAAACACGATCTGGTCGCTCCCCGAGTGTTCGGCAAAATCCTGATCGCCAATCGCGGCGAGATCGCCTGCCGCATCATCCGCACCGTGCGGCGCATGGGGGTTGCCGCCGTCGCGGTCTATTCCGAGGCCGACCGCGGGGCACTGCATGTGGCGCTCGCCGAGGAGGCCTGGCCGATCGGCGCGTCGCCGGCGCGCGACAGCTATCTGAACATCGCCGCGATCATCGACGCGGCACGAGCGAGCGGCGCCGAAGCGGTGCACCCCGGTTACGGGTTTCTGTCGGAGAACGCCGACTTTGCCGAGGCCTGCGAGCGAGCGGGACTGACTTTTATCGGGCCGCCGGTCGCGGCCATCCGGGCGATGGGCTCGAAAGCAGCGGCAAAGGCGCTGATGGCCGACGCCGGGGTGCCGGTCGTCCCCGGCTATCATGGCGACGATCAGGACCCCGACCGTCTCGCCGAGGAAGCGCGACGGATCGGCTTTCCGGTGTTGATCAAGGCGTCGGCCGGCGGCGGAGGGCGCGGCATGCGCATCGTCGATGCGGCAGCGGCGTTCGCGGCGGCGCTCGACGGCGCCCGGCGCGAGGCGGCAAGCGCGTTCGGCGACGACCGCATGCTGATCGAGAGATACCTCGAACGACCGCGGCACATCGAGGTGCAGGTCTTTGCCGACCGGCACGGCAACACAGTCCACATCTTCGACCGCGACTGCTCGATCCAACGCCGTCATCAAAAGGTGATCGAGGAGGCGCCGGCGCCGGGGCTCGACCCCGAGCGGCGCGATAAGATGGGTGCGGCGGCGGTGGCGGCGGCGCGGGCGGTCGGCTATGTCGGCGCCGGGACCGTCGAGTTTATCGCCCCGGCGGGTTCGTCCGACGCCTTCTATTTCATCGAAATGAACACCCGGCTGCAGGTCGAGCATGCGGTAACAGAGGCGGTGACCGGGCTTGACCTCGTCGAATGGCAGCTGCGGGTAGCGGCGGGAGAGCCCCTGCCGCTCGGTCAACCGGATCTGGCGCGGCATGGCCACGCGATTGAGGCGCGGCTTTACGCCGAGGACCCCGAGCGCGGTTTTCTGCCGCAAACCGGCACGTTGCACCGGTTGCACCTGCCGCCCGCGGAAATCGCCCGCGTCGATGCCGGGGTGCGCGAAAGCGACGCGGTGACGCCGTTCTACGACCCGATGATCGCCAAGATCATCGTCTGGGGCGAGGACCGCCTGATGGCGGCGGCACGGCTGCGGCGGGCATTGGCCGAGACCGCAATACTGGGCGTGCGCACCAACCTGGGCTTTCTGGCGCGGGTCGCGGCCGATCCCGACTTTGCGGCGGGCGTGGTCGACACCGGCTTTATCGAGCGCCGACATTCGGCGCTGCTGCCGCCGCAGACCCTGGCTCCCGACGAGGCGCTGTTCGCGGCGGCGCTCTCGCGGCTGGCTACGCGGCGCGAGGCCGCCACGGCCCGAGCAGTCCAATCCGGCGACCCGTTTTCCCCGTGGGCGTCGCGCGACGGATGGCGGCTCGGCGCCGGCGGCGGGCAAGACGCGGGCGGCTGTCAGGACATCGTGCTGCGCGACGGCGCGGACGACCGGGTCGTGGCGGCCGCGGCGCGTGGCGGGGGATGGCTGCTCCGGCTCGGCGATCGCGAGGTCATGGCGAGCGCCGAGAGGCAGCCGGCCGGCGTCCTGGCTGTGATGCTCGACGGCGTCGGGCGGCGGCTGCGCGTCCTCGATCACGGCGCCGAGATTGCGGTTTTTATCGACGGCCGAAGCTGGCGCTTTGAAGAAGTCGATCCGCTGCTGCCGGCCGCCGGCGAGGACCCCGCCGCCGGCAAGCTGACAGCACCAATGCCGGGGCGGGTGACGCGGCTCTTGGTCGAGGCGGGCGCCAAAGTCAGGCGCGGCGAGCCGCTTGTCGTGATCGAGGCGATGAAGATGGAGCACACGGTCACGGCACCCGCCGACGGCGTCGTCACGGCGGTGCGCTTTGCCGCGGGCGAGCTGGTCGAAGAGGGGGCGGAGCTGATCGCGTTCGCGCCTGCCGGCGCCGACCCCGTCTGACCGTCTCGGACCCTGTGCCGCTGCATTTGTTGAAGCTCGCGGTTGGCATCGGCTCGGTCGACCAGCTGCGCCGGGTGCGGGCCGAGCGCGCTTCCGAGCGCGGCGGCGACTGGGTCTACACCCGTAATCATCCGCGGCGCGCCGCCGAGGTGCTGGACGGCGGCTCGATCTACTGGGTTGTCCGCGGCCAGATCGCGGTCAGGCAGCCGGTGACCGGGTTTCGCGCCGAACGCGACGCGGCTGGCCGGCGCTATTGCCTGATCGAGGTCGATCCAGGGCTGGTTGCGACCGACCCGCGTTTGTGCCGCGCGTTTCAAGGCTGGCGTTATCTGCCGCAGGCGGTGGCGCCGCCCGATCGCGCAGCGGGCGGCGACGAGCCGGCCCCCGAACACATGCTGGCCGAGCTGCGGGCGCTCGGGCTGATATGACGCCGATGAAGCTTTTGTGGCGGGTTCCTCTGGACAACCGGCGTCACGGTTCCTATTTTGGCTTCCGCGCTGACCCGCGCGCCGACATCCAGGTCTGCCGACCGTGAAAACGGGGATTGACTTGGCTTCAGGCCGGGCGGTATAAGCGCGGCCCCTTTGACGGGGTGGGGTTCTGGGCCGAGGCCCGGGATCGTCCCCGGAAAGACCGGCCCCAGTGGTCGGTGCAACCCGATCTGGGTGCGTGGGGATTTGTTGATTGAGATTGTGGAGATGGGAAGGGATGCGCGGACGGCGGCCGTGGGGCCGCTGAAGGTTCGTGCATTTGTATTGCGAACGTTTGGTGGCCCTTGACGAGGGGCCGGCCGGGTGGGTGCAGCACCGCTTGCGGTGGTGCGCCGGTCGGGTGGCCCTGGGATGAACTTGAGAGTTTGATCCTGGCTCAGAACGAACGCTGGCGGCATGCCTAACACATGCAAGTCGAACGCGGGGTTTCGGTTCGCCGAGGCCTCGAGTGGCGCACGGGTGAGTAGCGCGTGGGAACCTGCCCTGTTGTGGGGGATAACCGAGGGAAACTTCGGCTAATACCGCATAAGCCCGGGGGACCTCAAAAGGGAACTTCGGGGAAAGATTTATCGCGACAGGAGGGGCCCGCGTCGGATTAGCTAGTTGGTGGGGTAACGGCCTACCAAGGCAGCGATCCGTAGCTGGTCTGAGAGGATGATCAGCCACACTGGGACTGAGACACGGCCCAAACTCCTACGGGAGGCAGCAGTGGGGAATATTGGACAATGGGCGCAAGCCTGATCCAGCAATGCCGCGTGAGTGATGAAGGCCTTCGGGTTGTAAAGCTCTTTCGCCCGCGAGGATGATGACGGTAGCGGGAGAAGAAGCCCCGGCTAACTTCGTGCCAGCAGCCGCGGTAATACGAAGGGGGCGAGCGTTGTTCGGATTTACTGGGCGTAAAGGGCGCGTAGGCGGCGTGAGACGTCAGGCGTGAAAGCCCCGGGCTCAACCTGGGAATTGCGCTTGGGACACTCATGCTCGAGTTCGGGAGAGGAGCGTGGAATTCCCAGTGTAGAGGTGAAATTCGTAGATATTGGGAAGAACACCGGTGGCGAAGGCGGCGCTCTGGACCGAGACTGACGCTGAGGCGCGAAAGCGTGGGGAGCAAACAGGATTAGATACCCTGGTAGTCCACGCGGTAAACGATGTGTGCTAGACGTTGGGGAGCCTAGCTCTCCGGTGTCGCCGCTAACGCTTTAAGCACACCGCCTGGGGAGTACGGCCGCAAGGTTAAAACTCAAAGGAATTGACGGGGGCCCGCACAAGCGGTGGAGCATGTGGTTTAATTCGACGCAACGCGAAGAACCTTACCAGCTCTTGACATGCCCGGTATGGGTGGGGGAGACCCCATTCTTCGGTTTGGCCGGCCGGGACACAGGTGCTGCATGGCTGTCGTCAGCTCGTGTCGTGAGATGTTGGGTTAAGTCCCGCAACGAGCGCAACCCTCATCTGCAGTTGCCATCGGGTGAAGCCGGGCACTCTGCAGAAACTGCCGGTGACAAGCCGGAGGAAGGCGGGGATGACGTCAAGTCCTCATGGCCCTTATGGGCTGGGCTACACACGTGCTACAATGGCGGTGACAGCGGGATGCAAGGGGGCGACCCTGCGCCAATCTCGAAAAGCCGTCTCAGTTCGGATTGCTCTCTGCAACTCGAGAGCATGAAGTCGGAATCGCTAGTAATCGCGGATCAGCATGCCGCGGTGAATACGTTCCCGGGCCTTGTACACACCGCCCGTCACACCATGGGAGTTGGTTTTACCTTAAGGCGGTGCAGCAACCCTGGTCTTCGGATTGGGGAGCTAGCCGACCACGGTAAGGTCAGCGACTGGGGTGAAGTCGTAACAAGGTAGCCGTAGGGGAACCTGCGGCTGGAT
>CAVQJP010000003.1:0-44480 GCA_963712825.1 uncultured Alphaproteobacteria bacterium | reverse complement strand
TCCGTCATGAGCGATGCCCCTCGTTGGAACCGCACAACCTGTCCTACTTGCGGGTCGGAGAGGTGAGGTATAAACTAAGCTGGATGAACTAACTAAGAACCCCTCAAGGAATGCGAACGGTCAACATTCACGAAGCCAAAACCCATTTGTCGCGGCTGGTCGACCGCGCCGCCAAGGGCGAGCCCTTTGTCATCGCAAAGGCCGGCAAGCCCATGGTCAAGGTAGTTCCGTTCGACGCACCCGCGCAAGACGAGGTTCGGCGCATCGGTTTCATGGAAGGCTTGATCGAGGTGCCCGATGACTTCGACCAGATCGGGCCGCGGAGATCGAGAGGTTGTTCGGCGGCAATGGATGAGGCTGCTGATTGACACGCATCTGCTCTCTGGGCCGCCGGACAACCCGCTCGGTTGTCGCCGCAGGCGCGCGACTTGATCAGCGATCCGGCCAATGAAGTGCTGTTCAGCGCCGCAAGCATGTGGGAGATCGCGATCAAGGCCGGGCTCGGCCGGGCCGATTTTCGCGTCGACCCAAACCAGCTGCGGCGCGCCCTCCTGAACAACGGCTATCGCGAGTTGGCGATAACCGGCGAGCATGCGGTCGCGCTGACGAGCCTGCCGATGATCCACAGGGATCCGTTCGACCGGCTTCTCCTTGCTCAGGAGTGGTCGAGGGCATCACTTGCTGACCTCTGATACGGTCATGACCCAATATCCCGTCTCGGTACGGCAAGTGTGAACCGCCGCTCTCTCAAAGCCGGTGCGCCGTGAACCCGACGCGCAAGCAGGCGATAGAGGAATTGCGGCGGATGGTGCTTGATGCGCTCGGCGAGCGTGATGCGGCGGTGTGGTTGTTTGGGTCGTGCGCGCTGGCGAGCCGCGGCAGCATAGTGACATCGACATCGCGGTCCTACCGCGCGACGAGCTCCCGCGTGGCTTCTTCGCCGAGCTTTTGGCCGACATCGAGGACAGCCAGGTTCCCTACGATGTCGATCTTGTCGATCTGCGGGAGGCCGATCCGGCGCTGGTCGAGGAAGTCCGCCGCGAGGGAGTGAAATGGCGGGATTAGAGCGGCGGCTCGCCGAAGCTGCGGCGGCGCTCGCCACACTAGACGAAGTCGTCGATCAGATCGAGCGGTCGCTGGTCAGCGCGACGCCGCGATCCTGCGGCTGATCTACACCTTCGAGGCGGTGTGGAAGGCGTGCCAGCAGCTGCTCGCCGAGCATGAGGGCGTCGAAGTTGCGTCTCCGAACGCGACCATCCGTGCTGCACGGCGGCCCGGCTGGCTGTCGGACGAGGACGCGCAGGCTGCGATCAGCGTCGGGCGTGACCGCAATCTCGCGGTCCATATGTATCGCGGGCAGATCGGCACAGAAATCGCGCAGCACCTCGGTGCCCACGCAGATCTGCTGCGCCGCTGGCTTGCGGTGCTGCAGGACCGCGCCGCCGCAGATTAAATCGCGAGCTGCGCTTCGAGGAACGCGGACATCCGGTCCCAGGCGAGGTTCGCGGAGGCGACGTCGTAGGCGGGGCTGCGCTCGTTGAAAAAGGCGTGGGCGGCGTCGTAGCGGTAGATCTCGTGCTTGACCCCAGCGGCCTTCGCGGTGTTTTCGAAATCGTCAACCAGGGCCGGGGTGCACCAGTCGTCCCGGTTGGCGAAATGGCCTTGTAGCGGGACGCGGATCTTGGCCGGGTTGGCGAATTCCTTGGGCGGGATGCCGTAGAAGCACACCGCGGCGGCGATCTCGTGCACATGCACCGCGGCGGCGATCGTCAACGCCCCGCCCATGCAAAAGCCCATTACCGCTACCTTGTCGCTGTGCTCCTGCAGGTGCAGCGCGGCACCGCGCAAATCCTGGTGCGTCGCATCCGGGAAATCAAGGCCGGTCATCAGGTGATTGGCCTCGTCGGGCGACGTGGTCAGCCGGCCCTTGTAGAGATCGGGCGCAAGCGCGTTGTATCCGGCGCGCGCGAAGCGGTCGGCGACGCCGCAGATCTGGTCGTTGAGGCCCCACCATTCCTGGATGACGATGATCCCGGCCCGGCCGCGTCCCGCCATCGCCAGATAGCCCCGGCTCGCCACACCGTCAGGCCGGGCGAAGTCGGTCATGATCCCCATCGCTCTTCCTCCTGGTTATGCATCGGCAAAAGCCGGCATGACCTCCTCGGCAAACAGCTCGATCGAGCGCATCGCCTCGTCATGGCTGATTGTGCCAAAGGCGAAGTCGCAGACATAGTAGTTGACCCCGGCCGCGTCGATCTCGCCGGCGATGTAGTCGCGCACCTGGGAGGGCGTGCCGGCGATCGCGTCGCCGTGCCGCTGCAGCACGCTCCAATCCTCGGGCAAGGCGGCTTCGAGCGGGAACGGCACGTTATATTTGTGCCACAACAGCCCCATGTGGTGCCGCCAAGCCGGGTAGCCGCGCCGCGCGGTGTCGAGCGCCTCGGCCTCGGTGTCGGCGACGATGATGTGGCGGTTGACGCCGAGCAGCGGCAATTCCGCCTCCGATCGGCCAAGCTTCTTCCATTCGGCGCGATAGCTTTCGGTGATCGCCCGCACCTGCTCTGGGGGCCGCCGGGTCACCGTGTTGGCGGCGTTCGCCGCCGCCCAGGCAACGCTCGCCGGGTTGCCGAGGCCGTACCACAGCTCGGGGTACGGCTGCTGGAACGGCTTCATCGCGATCGGCACATGGTCGAAATCGTAGAACTCGCCGTGAAAGGTGACTTCGTCCTTGGTCAAGCCGAGGCGGATGACCTCGAACGCCTCGCGGAATTGCGCCGTGCCCCTGGCGAAATCGACACCGTAAAAGCCGACCTCGACCGGCGAGATGCCGCGCCCGACCCCGTACATAAAACGCCCGCCGCTCATCTGGTCGAGCATGCAGATTTCGTCGATCAGGCGCAGCGGGTGATAGAGCGGCAGCAGGTAGACCATTGGCCCAAAGCGCAATTGCCGCGTGCGCTGCGCCACCGCCGCCAGAAATACGCCCGGCGACGGCGCATAGCCCAGCGGCGTGTTGTGGTGCTCGGCCAGATGATAACCATAGAAACCGGCATCGTCGTAGGCCTCGACCAGCTTCAGCCGGTCCTCAAAATGCCGGTCGAGCGGCTGCCCGCTGTCGTCGAGGTGGTCAAATATCCCAAACCGCATGCTCCCTCTCCCTCACGTTTGTGCCTGTTCTCAACGTCATCCCCGCGAAAGCGGGGCCCAGAGCCACGCGTATTAGATCAGATAATCACAGAGGTCGCGCCACTGCGGATTCTGTCGCTCAATCAATTGCAGCTTCCAGGCCCGGCGCCATTTCTTGACCCGCTTTTCACGGAGGATCGCGTCTGGCATGGTTTCATGGAATTCGGCAAAAACCAGCCGGTAAACACCATACCGCCGAACAAATCCGCCGGCGCTGTCGGATCGGTGCTGCCAAACACGACGCATCAAGTCCTTCATGACACCGACGTAAAGCGTGCCGTTGCGTTGGCTGGCGAGGATGTATACGCAGGGTCGTCGCTGCTCAGCGCCGCCGATTGATGGCCCTGGGTCCCCGCTTTCGCGGGGATGACGAATTGTTCTTTGTCCCGGCGAAGTTTGCATTTCAGCAGAGATGGTAAGATGATGTGAGTGTCAACAACCCTCGCCCCGAGAAATGATGGGTCCGCACGCCTTAACCCATTCTACGTCACAACTCACTGTTAACTAGTGCCGCGGCACGCAACGGATTAAGATTTTCTCTTCACCAGCCTCGCCGATCCAGGGCTTGATCAAGACATGCGTAGCATACCAATCGCTCATCCAGCTTTCTGTGCCCCCTGTGCAGTCCGTGATCACGTCCCAAGCGGTTTCAAGGAGTTCCCCGAGCGTTAGTTGAGCGGCGATTTCTTGTCGGTGGCCGAGCGGGATTCCTCCAAGGTCAATCTCGAAGATGACGTCGCCACTAGCGCTCCGAGTGACCTTTACCACTTCATCCCACTCGTCTGACAATGTTAGTAGTTCCTGTCGTCGTTCGTCGCAGTCAAACTCGCCGTCGTATTCCATGTCATGAACGATTAACAGGTTCTCACTGACCGATTGCTGCGGGTACATGAGATCGCGTAACGACCAATACTTCGGGAGAAAGATCGTCCTTCTAATGTTATCTCTCGCCACGTCACGCCCTCGCTGCTCGCAATTAGTCTTATGACACCACCATCGCGTCGGCGATCTTTTCGGCGGTCATCAGGGTCGGGAAGTTGGTGTTGGCGCACGGTACCACCGGGAACAGCGAGGCGTCGACGACGCGCAAGCCGGCGACTCCGCGCACCCGTCCCTGATTGTCGGTCACCGCCATCGGGTCGTCCTCGGCGCCCATTCGGCAGGTGCAGGTCGCGTGCCACACCCCGATCGAGGCGTTGCGGATAAAGTCTTCGAGCGCTTCGTCGTCGTGCATCAGCTGGTCGAAGCGATAGCCCTCGACAATGACCTTTTCGATCAACATCCGGCGCAGCCAGGCCGGGCCGTCGAGCAATTTTGCGATCACGTCGGTGATGCGCCTGTTCCTGGCGTTGACGACGCCGATCTTGCGCACCCGCTCGGTATAGCTCGCCGGGAACGGGTCGCTGGTTGCCTCGGCAAGCGCCGCGCTGATCTGCATGGCACCCAGCCGGCGGAACGCGTCCATCAGCCGTTCGAGGTCGCGCCGGTCGGAGAGCAGGTTGAACTCGACAACCGGCTCGGCCCGCCAGTCGCGCGAGGCGAGCCTAACCTGCCCGGTCTCCGAAAACGTCTTGTAAACCGCCGCCAACAATGAGGCGATCTGCTCGCCGACGGCGTGCCAGGCCGATTTGCTGACGCTCGCCACAAACATGTCGCCATCGGGGGCGTCGCCGATCCCCGACGAATAGCGCAACGCCAACAGGATATGGCGGCGGGTAATGCCGTTCAGGCGGGAATCGGGCTTGATGAACGACGACACCGAGATCGAGGGATGGTCCATCAGCCGCTGGCCGACCCCCGGCACATGGGCCGTGACCTCGATCCCGAGATCGCGCAGATGGCCGGCCGGCCCAACACCGGCGCGCAGCAGGTGCGCCGGCGAGTGGATCGCCCCCGACGACAGGATCACTTCCCCGCGGGACTCGCCGACGCGGAACTCCGTCTCCCTGCCGGCGACCAATGCCTTGACGCCGACGCAGCGCGTGCCCTCGAACAAGAGCCCGGTAATTTGGGTCAAGGGCGAGATCGTCAGATTTTCGCGTAGCCGGGTTCCCGGATCGAGATAGCCGATCGCCGCCGACACCCGGCGGTCGTAGAGGTTCGAGATCGTGATCGGGAAATAGCCGTCCTTGAACTCGCCGTTCTGGTCGAGGATGAACTCGAACCCGGCCTCTTCAAATGCCTTGGCGACGGCCTTGGCGTGGCCGTTCCACATGTCGGGAAAGATGCGGCGGACCGGGATGCGACCGTCCTTGCCGTGCCACGGCCCGTCAAAATCCATGTCGCGCTCGACCTTTTTGAAATAGGGCAGCACCGCGTCCCAATTCCACCCGGTCGCACCCCGCACCTCCCATTCGTTGTAGTCGGAGGGCGCCCCGCGATTGGCGAGCTGGCCGTTGATCGACGAGCCGCCGCCCAGGATGCGCGCCTGCTCGTATTTGCGCAACGGCGGGCGGTCCTCCTCGGGCCGGTTGTGCGAGATGACCTGGGTGTGGACCTTAAGCTCGGTCCAATGAAAGCGCGGGTCGAAATAGGCCGTGCCCGGATAGCTGTCGAGAACCTCGGGCGGCACTTGGCCGTGGGGCGTGTCCTGACCGGCTTCGCACAGCAAGACCTGGTTGGCGCTCTTGGCCGACAGCCGGTTGGCCATGACCGACCCCGCCGAGCCGCCACCGACGATGATGTAATCGTAATTCATCTCCCTCCCTCTCGCGGGCGCTTTTCGTCGCGCGCGCTCCAGCCATGAGCCGGGATTTCCTGCGCGTCGACGACTTTCGTCGTGGGGTGATGTAATCCAATCGCGCATGGCCGGGTCAAGCCCGGCGGTCATCCGGAGGCGCTGTTGAGCACGGCCGATTTTACCGCACCGATCGAAGACCGATGGTTCGAGGATTTCGTCCCCGGCGCGGTCCACGAATTCGGCAATGCCGCGGTCACCGAGGCCGGGATCGTCAACTTCGCCCGGCAATTCGACCCGCAGCCAATGCATATCGATCCCGACGCGGCGAAAGGCGGCCATTTCGGCGGGCTGATCGCCAGCGGCTGGCACACCGCCGGGCTGATGATGCGGCTCTTTGTCGACCATTTTCTGCCGGGGCATGCGAGCCTTGCCTCGCCCGGCATCGACGAGTTGCGCTGGATCCGCCCGGTGCGGCCGGGCGACCGGCTGCATCTGCGGGTGACGGTTCTCGAAGCGGCGCGCTCACGCTCAAAGCCCGATCGCGGCATGGTGCGCACCCTCGTCGAGGTGCTGAACCAAAACGGCGAGGTGGTGATGAGCCTGAAGCCAATGAACCTCTTGCGCTGCCGCCCCCTCCCGTCCCCTCCCCCGCAAGCGCGGGAGGGTTAGGTGGGAACAGCCGCTTCGGGGCAGATCGAGAGAGGGGCGGTCGCGTGAAGATCGGCATCGTCTCCGACCTGCATTGCAACCAATACGGGCTGTTGCGCGCGCTCGACATTATCGGCGATGTCGACCACTTGATCTGTCTCGGCGACAGCATCTACGAGTACCGCTTTTCGAACGAGGTCGTGCGGATCCTGCGAGACCGCGGCGCGCACACGATCCTCGGCAATCACGAAGAAGGCTTTCTCGGCCCGCACGGCGCCCGGGCCCGCGCCGCCGACTGGATCGATCAATCATTGCTCGAGTGGCTCGCCAAACGTCCGCACCGTCTCGAGCTGGAGGTCGGCGGCAGAAAGCTGTTGCTGGTCCACTCGACCCCGTGGGAGCCGCGCGGCGCCTATGTCTATCCGCACAGCTCGGAACTGGGGCGCTTTGCCGAGGCCGACGCCGATTTCGTGCTCTACGGCCACACCCATCATCAACTGGCGCGCCGCGTCGGCCGGGTGCTGGTCGTCAACCCGGGTTCGGCGGGCGAAGCCCGCGACAGCGGCAACGGCCGGCAGCTAAGCTGCGCCGTCCTCGACACTGATACTGCAGAGGTCTCGATTACCAACTTCCCCGACGGCCCCGCCTAGCGCGTCCATCGCCCAAAAATTCCGCGATCGCACCAGGATCGCTCACCGCCGGAGGCTGCGTCGGCATCAACCGGCGAGCCAGCCTGGTCTGGGATCATCGCTGGTGCGTCGGATTCTGTCGGGGGAGAACGCGCTCGTCGAAGCGAGCCGGGTTTTACACCAGCCCGCCAATGCCGCCTCCCATCGGTGCCTATCACGCCGTTGCGGCCCATCCGTTTCTCGGGCGCGCGGGTCACGGCGCCTCGGCGAACGACTCGGTCATCGCCGAGTAGACCAAGGTGCGCAAGTCCCGACGCAAGGTCAGGCGCGCCGGGCTGCCGATCACCTGGGTCATGAAGACGACCGCAAGCTCTTCCTTGGGATCGATCCAGAAGGCGGTCGCGGCCGCACCACCCCAGAAATATTCGCCGGTCGAACCGGGCAGACGGGTCTTGGCCACGTTGATGTTGACCCCGCAGCCGAGCGAAAACCCGACCCCGGCATACCCGGATTCGCTGAACATCCCGGGCAGCGCCATGTCGGCTATCTCGCGGCCGTCCGGCAGGTAGTTCAGGCTGAACAGCGCCGTCGTCTTGGGGCTGAGAATTTGCACGCCGTCGATGGTGCCGCCGTTCAGCATCATCCGGCAGAACCGCAGATAATCGTGCGCCGTCGACACCAGGCCGCCGCCGCCCGATTCGAGCTTAGGCGGGGCCGCGTAGGTGCTCTCGCGGGCGTCATCCTGCAATTTCAGCCCGTCGCCGTTGGGCCCGGGCTGATAGCAGGAGGTGAAACGTTCGGTCTTGTCCGACGGCACGCAGAATGCGGTGTCACTCATGCCGAGCGGCTCGAACAGCCGCGTGCGCAGGAACTCGCCGAAGCTCATCCCCGACAGCTTTTCGACCAGATAGCCCAACACGTCGATCGACACCGAATAGTTCCAGGCTGTTCCCGGCGAGAAATCGAGCGGGATGCGCGCCAATTGATCGACCATCTCCGGCAGTCCGCCGGGGGTCTGACGGTCGATCACTTTTGCTTTCCGATACGCGGCGTCTACGGCGGTGCGCATCATGAAGCCGTAGGTGAGACCGGAGGTGTGGGTCGCGAGGTCGACCACCTTCATCGGCCGCAGAGTTGGCGTCGTTATAAAGCCGGGCGGCGCCTCCGGCAGCAGCGACGGCAGGCCGCTGGCGTATACGCCGACATTCTGCCACTCGGGAATATAGCTGTGGACGGCATCGTCGAGGCCGATCAGCCCTTCTTCGACCAGCATCATCAGCGCGACCGCCGTGATCGGCTTGCTCATCGAATAGATGCGGAAGATCGCGTCCTCGCGCATCGGCCTGTCGCGCTCGATGTCCATATAGCCGCAGATGCCGGTATGGACGAGGTGACCCTTGCGATAGATGTGAGTCAGCATGCCGGGCAAATAGCCGGCATCGACATAACGGCGCTTCATCACTTCGTCCAGCCGAGCCAGTCGCGCCGACGACATGCCTATCGTTTCAGGTTTCATCAGTGTGCTCCAAAAGGGGCAAGCCGCGTGTCGAGAGCATAGGGCCCCTCGACGCCTTTGGCGAGCAACCGAGACGTGGGTGTGGGGATGTGTCCCTGTGCCCCGACACCTGACGCGAAGAAGGCTGCGGGCACAATCGCTGCCTTCGTTATTCCCGGTGAACCCTCGCCGGCGTCCATCGAGCCTCACAACGCAAAATTTCCGTATTATACCAGCCTGATCGGCAAATTTATCACGGTCGAGAGACGGGTTCGCCCCAGCCTGGTCCACCAGCCGCTCTAAGCCATCGGTAACATGGCAGCTGGTAACATGGCAGCGCCGGGGGTACCCTCGACCCGCTCACCCGTTGTCCGCGTCGGCAAAATAGAGTTTCGGGTCGGCGGCGCGGATGCGGGCCTCAGGGAGGCCGAGCTCGCGGCGGACGATGTTGGCGCCGGCGACCAAAGACACGCATTTATAATAGGCGATCCGGCGTGACAGTCCTTCGCGGCCAAAGCCGCAATCGGTGGTGATGACCAGCCGCTCGGCCGGGATGTATTCGAGCGCCCTTCTGATCAGCCCGGCAACATGCTCGGGCGGCTCGACGATCGTGTTGCAGTGATTTACGACGCCGATCCCGATCTTCTTGTCGGTTTTGAACTTAGCGAAGAGCGGCAGGTCCTTGCCGTCGTTGCTGGCGCATTCGAAGGTGATGACGTCGGCATTCAACTGCAGCAGATGGGGGAGCGCACGCTCATAGCTCGGCACGTTCCAATAGACGCGCTGCTGGTTGGGATTGCCCCAGCAGGTGTGGACCCAGATCTCGGCCTCGACCCCGTCGAGCTGGCGGTTGAACGCCTCCGTCTGGAAATCGAGTTCGGCCTCGGTGCAATCCGGCCGGGTCGTCAGCCCGTGATGGCGCGGTTCCTCGACCTGGACCACCGGGCAGCCCGCGGCGGCCAACTCGCGCAATTCGGCGTTCATGATGTCGCAGAGGTCGAGCACCATCGCCTTATTGTCGGGGTAATGCTCGTTCCACAGCATGCTGGCCAGGGCCGGCGCGCAGATCGTGCCGAATTTGACCGGGTGGTCGGAGAGGCGCTGGGCGATCTGCCACAACGCCGCGAATTCGAGCGGCCCCCGTGTCAGCTTCCCGGTGACAACCGCGGGCTGATACGCCTCCTGCACCTCCCACAGGATATGCCCCGGCTGCAACCCGTGCCGGCCCATCCAGCCCTGCGAGGTTGAGCGGTGGCCGTGAATGCCGCCCAACCGCTCGATCGGGTAGAAAAACCACGACTTGCCGCCGACCGCGAGATCGAAGCGGCTGTCGCCGTCGGTGACGATGTCGAGCCCGGCCGCCTCCTGCGCATTGATGATCGCCGCCACCGCGTCGAAATACTGCTCGCGAAACAGCGAGTCGCCGAGTGCCGCCTTGAACGATCGGCCCTGAAGGCTCGCATCGAACCACAGCGGCCGCGGGTAGGATCCGGTGATCGCCGTCGGCATGATCATATCGCGCGTGGTCTTCAGCATAGATCTTCACCCGTCCCGTAAAATCAGGCGTCCAGGGTGGGCGCCTCTGCGCGCCCCGAACTCTCGCTTGCCCGAGAGCAACGGTAGCCGAAAAAGCGGCGCATGTCCTCGGGCCCCGCGGCACCCGGAGAGCGCCGCCTTGTCGAACTGGTCGCCGGATGGCTGAGACAGGATTGCCATGCCGGCCGGGCGATGAATTTCCGCTGCGCAATCCTTGTGGGAGTTGATCCAGGCGGTGACCGGCACGGACTGGGCGATAATTCAACCGTGTGTTGACATAACGGCGCGAGTAAGGCTCGTGGGTCCGCGTATAGGGTGTTTCCCGTTAAAGCACCGCGCTTGGGGGATGATTTGCGGATTTGGGATCTGCGGCGCGGCGACGATGACGACGACCGCACAAACCCGCATGGCCGGGGCCTGCGCAGTCTCGTCTTTTCGGCCGCGCTGGAGTTCAACTATCTCAAAGCGCCGATCGGCTTTCTGGCTCTCTTCATTGCCCCCGCTTTGTTGATCGGCGTCGCCCCGTCGGTGGTAATCGCCTATGCGCAGCTGATGCTCCATGCACCCGCCTTGGCCGGCGGCGGCCTGATCGTCACACCGCTCGTTCTTTTGGTCTTGGCCGCGATCGCGTTCTGGATCGGCCGCCCGCTCTTCACGGTGGCGTGGAACAATTTCTGGCATCTCCACTACAGCCTTGTGCTGCCGGTCTTCGTCGTGCTGCGCGAGCTGTTGCGCGCGGCGGCGGAAAAATTCCGCGGCCGGTCGATGACCGCCGAACAGCTCGATCGCAGCCGCCGGGTCTGCGCCCTGATCGCGGCTTTGGTGTTCGTCGCCGGCGGGCTGGCCGTCGCTGCCATGGTCGAGGTTTCGTTCGGCCTTCACGCCATTAATATCCTGCATATTCGATGGTGGCCGTTGGTCGTTGCGGCGCTCGCCAACGCCGTGGTTATCCTCGGCCTCTCGGCCGCGATCGAAAGCCTTTATTGGATCTGGCGCGAGCTGTCGCTGGAGGGCGTGGTGCTCGATTGGGTCGCCAGCCCGCGGACCCCCGAGGCAGCGCTTGTACGGGTCGCGCATCTCTCGGACCTGCATGTCGTCGGCGAACGCTATGGTTATCGCATGGAGGCGGGGACCGACGGTCCGCGCGGCAACTGGCCGCTGCGCAGCGCGCTGCGCAAGCTCGGCGCCATTCACGCATCGGCTCCGTTGGATCGGGTCCTGATGACCGGCGACATCACCGACGCCGGGACCCGGGCGGAATGGGCGGAGTTTGTCGACCTGCTGCGCGGCTGTCCCGAGCTGCGCCGGCGGCTGTCCCTGGTCCCGGGAAACCACGACGTCAACATCATTGATCGCGCCAATCCGGGCCGTCTCGATCTGCCGTGGAGCGCCGGTCAGTCGCTGCGCAAGCTCCGCGTCGTTCTCGCGCTTGACACGCTCGCCGGCGATCGCGCGCATGTCGTCGATCGGGCGTCTGGTGGGCGGGGGCTTTCCCTTAAGGATTTTCTGCGCCAGGGTCGGCGTCCCGAATTGCTGCGCGAGCTCGCCAATCGCGGCACGATGCGCGCACGGCGCGAGATGACCCGGGTGTGGGAGGCGATCTTTCCGTTGGTGGAACCTCCGTCGCACGGTGAGCTGTACGGGGTCATTCTGCTCAATTCGAACGCGCGCAGCCACTTCGCGTTGACCAACGCGATCGGCGTCATCGGCCCGTCGCAGTTGCAAGCGCTGCGGCTGATACTGGAAACCACGCGGCATCCCTGGCTCATTCTGCTGCACCACCAGGTTGTCGAATATCCGCTGGTTTCGGTCACCTTGCGCGAGCGCATCGGTCTGGCCTTGATCAACGCGCCGGATCTGGTTGCGGTTCTGGCACCGCATGCACGGCGGGTGGTCGTGCTGCACGGCCATCGTCACCGGGACTGGATCGGGGTATGCGGCAACATAGTCTTGTGCTCCGCCCCGTCGACGTCGCTCGGCGCAGACGGCGTCGATCAGTACCGCGGCAGCTTTCACATTCACCAGCTTTTGGCTGAAGACGGCGGCGGCCTTCGGCTGATCGCAACCGAGCGCGTGCGCGTCTCTTGAGGGAGGAAAGGATGTTAACAGCCGGCAATTTCAGCTTTGGCAACTTTCTGCTCGATGTCTTCTCCGTCTTTATGTTCGTGCTGTGGTTCTGGTTGCTGATCACGGTAATCGGCGACCTGTTCCGCCGCCATGACGTTTCCGGCCTCGGCAAGGCGATTTGGGTGATCGTGCTGGTCGTGTTTCCCTATTTGGGAGTGTTCGTCTACCTGATTTCGCAAAGCCGGGGCATGGCAGAGCGCAATGCCCAGCGGGCCCAACATGCCCGCGACGAGCTCCGTCAAGTCGTCGGCTTCAGTGCTGCCGACGAAATCGAGAAGCTCGAGCGGCTGAAGAACGCCGGCACCATTTCCAACGAGGAATATGCCCGGCTGCGCGCCCGGGTCATGCAATAGCCGCCACCCGCGTTACGCAACAGCTCGCCCGCGGCCGGCGCGCCAGATCGCGATTGCCCTCGGCTATGAGGTCCGCATCCAGGCTTTTGCCGTTCGCGCGGCCGCCCGCGCCGAGACCAGGTTCCGGCGATCGGCCCAATGGCCCCAGGCCTGCTTAAAATCGCCGCGCGCCGCCGCCCGCACCCCGTCGCTCACCGCGACGCCGACGTGTTGCATGACCGAATTGTCGCGATAGCAGTCGATCATGCAGGCCGTGCAGCCGTCGCGGACGCGCTGTGTCCCGTCGAACTCGCGGATGTCACAAAGCGGCCTGTCCCAATTATGGCAGCGCCAAAGCTGCAAGTTCCAGTCCAGATAGAAATATTTCCACCCCGCCAGGCAGCCGAAGATCTCCGGCTCGCCGCGCAGGTGACGCTGCATGTCCTCGATCGACGCGGTCGGGTTCAGCACCGGGAACTGCTCGCTCAGCGACTTTACCGCCTCAAAGGCGGCGAGCAGCTCCTCGGCGGTGAAGTCGACGAGCGGCGACTCCGCGTGGGCAAGATACGAGGACGGGAGGGTGCGCAGCGGATAGGAGAAGGTCACCGCGTCAAATCCGAGCTCCCGCAGGGTCGCCGGCAGGGCCGCAAAGTCGACGAGGCGGCTCATCGTAACCGAGGCGGTGATCGGAATCCGATGCTGCTTCAGCACGCTATTGGCGCGGCGAATCCGCTGGCTCAGACCGGGCAGGCCGCGGTTTGCGTCGTGCACCGCCAGGGAAGCGGCGTCGATCGAAATGCAGACCTTGGTGATGCCGGCTTCCGCCAACCCGTCGACCCGCTTGGGCGTCAGCAGCGCGCCGTTGGTCACTACCGTCGCAATCATGCCGATTTTGGTCGCGTAGGCGACCATCGCCGTCAGGTCGCGATGCACGAGCGGCTCGCCGCCGGTGAAATGCAGAAACCGGACGCCGTTGCGCTGGAGGATGTCGCAGGCCAGCATTGCCTCGGCCAGGGAGACCGAATGCTGGGCTGCCTTAGGCAGTCGATCGCGGGCAAAGCCGCAGAACCCGCAGCGCGCGTTGCAGGCATTGGTGATGGCGAAATGGCAGACACCCGGCCCGCCGTCCGCAACAGCGTTCAGCGCCATCTTCCAAATCGAGGGGCGCTTTGGCGCGGTGCCTGCCATAATGGCCTCCGTTGCATTTTTTGACCGGCGCATTGCTGCCGCCGCGGCTCGCGCGGGCTGGGCGGCTCGTGACCTGCTGGGGCAGGAGCGGTTGGGGCCGCCGTCATTCCATCGTGGGCCCTCGCGGAAGGCCCCGTCCTGGGGGCTCCGGCGCGAATAGCCGGCCCGTCTAAACGGCCCGTAGCGGCGGGCGATCGCCGGCAGCCGGCGCGGCGGGCGCCGCCGGTGTGCGCAGTCTGTGTCCTTCTTCGGCGTGCGCTCATGCATCGGCATCGCCTGGGTCAGCTCCGTCGTCGGCCGGCAGCGTATCCGTCCTGGAAGGCTCGTTCCTGGGAGCGGCGCGACTGGTCGACCAGCAATCCGCCAAGCAAGCCCGCGCCTGCGCCG
This sequence comes from uncultured Alphaproteobacteria bacterium, assembly GCA_963712825.1. Lineage (GTDB taxonomy): Bacteria > Pseudomonadota > Alphaproteobacteria > ATCC43930 > CGMCC-115725 > AP-15. The sequence continues at coordinate 30,272 of CAVQJP010000003.1, read as the reverse complement.
ATCCCGGCGCCGAGGGCGGCATTCCCGCCGATGGCGCCGGCGACGGCGCCGACACCGGCGCCGGCGGCCGTGCCGGTGAGGGCGCGCTGCTGGGTTGGGGTCATGTCGGCGCAGCCGACGATCGGCAAAGCGCAAGCGGCGAGCACCAAAAACTTTTTCATCCGAACCCCCGGGTAAGTTCGATCAAGGCGATGGCGGACAGGGGTAGCGTTCGCGCAGAAAGCCGAACAACCCGTCGGTCGGGGATTGAGCCATGCGATCCGGCGCGGCGCGCGCCCAGTTGACGAGCTCGTTCATCGTCGCCGCGCGTGTCGGCGGCGGGTTCGGCAGGCAGAACAGCTTTGGTCCGCGAAATGCGGCCATGTTCAGCATCTCGACCGTAACCGCCCCCTGCAGCCAGCCCTCGCAAAAGTTGACCGCCGCGGTTCCGATCCCGTTGTCCGGTGTGGCGCTGCACAGCTCGACCAGGTCACCCGTCGATTTAGCGTCGAAATTTGCCTCCGTCGCGGCAGGCGCGGCGCTTGGTGCCAGCAATGCCAGCGCCGCGGCGGCAATCCATCCCCTCTGTCTCATGATTCCCCTTCCCCGTGAGCAGGTGAAAATCGCGATGGTGAGTCGGGAACTTCAAAACGAACCCACAAAAGACCCAAGCGCTATGACCACCGCGAGCGCGATGACCGGGCCGACGATCACAGTCATTACGATGTCGAAATAGCTCTCGCGATGGGTCGCCCCGCAGACCGAGAGCAGGGTTACGACAGCGCCGTTCTGCGGAAGGCTGTCGAGCGTTCCGGCGCTCATCACGGCGATGCGGTGCAGCAGCGCGGGATCAATGCCGTGCGCCGCCGCCAGGCGCATGTAGGTGGCGCCAAGCGCATCGAGCGCAATCGTCAGACCGCCGGAAGCCGAGCCGGTAAGAGCGGACAGCAAATTGGTTGCGACGGCGAGAGAGACAAGCGGGCCGCCGCCGATCGACAGCACCCAGTTGCGCACGATCGCAAATGCCGGGAGCGCTGCGACCACCGCGCCAAAGCCGACGAGGCTGGCGACGCTCAGCACCGGCAGCACCGATGCGGTGGCGCCCGAATCCATGGTCGCGCGCAAACCTCGCAGGCGCCTCCAGTTGACGGCGATGACCGTGACAATCGCCGCGGCAAGAGCGGTTACCACCGACCACACCCCGCCGACAGCTGCGAGCGAGGTCGCGCCAAACCGTTCCTCGGCAAGAAACGAAACGTCGAGCCTCGGCAGGACGACCAGTGTCATCAGGACGTTGACGCTCACCACCACCAGCAGCGGCAACGCGGCCATGCCGATCGGCGGCAGCTCGGGGCTCTGGCTGCCGTGGTGGACCTCGGGCGGATCGAATTCGCGCGCTGTGGTGGCGCGCTGGCGCACGGTCTCGTCTTCCGCCGCCTTGTCGACGGCAACCGGGGTGGCCGAGCCGTAGCCTTCGCCGTTGCGGCGGGCGGCGGCCTCGGCGTGCCGCAGCCACCACAGGCCGAAAGCGAGCATGATCGCGGAAGCGATGATGCCGAGGCCAGGTGCGGCCAACGGCGTCGTGCCAAAAAACGGCATCGGAATCGCGTTCTGGATCGCCGGCGTTCCCGGCAGCGCCGACATCGTAAAGGTGGAGGTGCCCAGAGCAACCGTCGCCGGGATCAATCGGTTGGGAATTGCCGCGGTGCGGAACAAGGCCTGCGCCATCGGGACCAGCACAAAAAAGGCGACGAACAGGCTGACGCCGCCATAGGTGACGAGCGCGCCCGCCAGCACGACCGTGAGGACTGCCCTCTGCGGCCCCAGTTTCTCGGTCATGAAGCTGGCGATCGCCGCGACCGAGCCGCTGTCCTCCATAAGCTTGCCAAACAGGGCGCCGAGCAGGAAAATCGGGAAAAATTGCGCGATAAAGCGCGACCCGCTGTCCATAAAGGTCTGCGTCCAGTAGGCCAGCAGCGGCCCCGCGGCAAAGGCGGCGGCGATCAGTGCCGCCCCAGGCGCCAGCAGCAGGATGCTCCAGCCTCGATACGCCAGCCAGACGAGCAGCGCGAGGCCGAGGAGGATGCCGAACAATCCCATCCGTCACCCGCTCGTCAGCCGGACTAGGAGCGTCGGCAAGTTTTTGGTTGCCGCCAATACGCCAGACGTAAGACCAGAGCCCGTTGCGTCGCCGGAGGTTGCCGGCCAACTGGGGGACAGGCCTGCCCAAGCACCGCTGCGACCCTGCTCCGCCGCGTCATCGCGCCGGCTCCTTGATGGCGGCTCCCCTCTTCGCCCCTTCCGGCAGATGCGCAGGCTTCAGGCTCTCGTCAAAAATCCAGGAAAGGTCCAGCGTGTTGCGGACCCCGAGATCGTCATAATGCCGCGACAGCCAGTCTTGTGTGGTTTTTCTGCCCCGATCCCGCAGATGGGTGAGAAAGGCCCATTCGGCGTTGAGCTTGCTGGAAACGCCGAGCGCGAGCATGGTCTCCTCGTCGTGGATTGCATGCACGTGCACATCGCGGAAGCGCTCGCGCTCAAGGTTCTCGTAGTGGATGATTTCCCACAGAAAGGCGAGCGAGCGCAGCTCCTTGAGCAGGCTCGTATTGAAGGTGATCTCGTTCAGCCGGTTCTGGATGTCTCGCGCCGATTGCGGAATGTCCGGGCGGTAGAACGGGTTGATCTGGATCACGACGATGTCGCCGGCGTCGCATTCGTCGACCAGCGGGAAAAGGGCGGGATTACCCATATAGCCGCCATCCCAATAGGCCTCGCCCTCGATCTCGACGGCTTTGAACATAAACGGCAGACAGGCCGACGCCATGACGCAGTCGAGGTGGATCCCGGGCTGGCGGAATATTTTCGGTCGGCCGCTGCGGACATTGGTTGCGGCAAGAAAAATCTTGACGTTTCCTTGGTCGTTGACCGCGTCGAAATCGACGCATTTGGCGACGACGTCGCGCAACGGATTGAAATTCATCAGATTGAGGTCGTATGGCGAGAATAGGCGCGAGAGGTGATCCATCAAAATATAGGCCGGCGACGAGTTGAGGCTCCAATTGCCCATGAAGACGTCGAAGACGGAGCGCTGGATTGGGCTGTATCGAGCCGCAGCGCTGGTGGCCGCCCAGAACGTCTCCAAGCATTTGCGTGCCTCGGCCGGGCCGCCGCGCGCCATCCCGGCGGCGAACGCTACTGCGTTCATGGCGCCGGCGCTGGTGCCGCTGACGGCCTCGATGTGAAGCCGCCCGTCCTCCAGCAGCTGGTCGAGGACACCCCAGGAAAAAGCGCCGTGCGAGCCGCCGCCCTGCAAGGCGAGCTTGATCGTCTTCTTGGTCGGCCTGTTCATCCAATTCTCCCGAACCGATCTCGCTCAGCGTCCGATGTCTCTCAAATCGGTCTTCCCGGCTGCCGGTCGCCCGTCATCCGCACCCCCCTCTTTCAAATTGATTTTTGACGCCAGCCGCTGATGAGGGCCGGCTCAAATCCGTCCGAGCATGCAGCCGGTGAGGTGCAGTCGCTTTCCCATATCAGCGCAAACCCTCGGCACCCCGTCAACAAGCAAGCCATGAGAGCGTCATTCCGGCAAGGCGGCTCAACCGCGAACCTAGCCGGGTTGATCGTCGATGTCGTGGTTGAGAAGTCCCATGAACTAGGCTCGGCATCCCAAATTTTACGCCCTCCGCCGCCAGCCGCAGCGAACATCTCGCCGGCAGCTGCCCGATCGCGCTCGTTGCAAAAATGCGGGCCGCAATCCAATTGACAACGATCAACCCTCGGCGTTGATTAGCCGCGTTGCCGCAAAGAACATTCGGCGTCAAACCCCGCTTTTCGGCTTGATGCCTCCAATGACCGACTTCGGGATATATCGCAATCACCCGCGAGGGGAGCTTTCGAGAGAGCGGGCTGAACAGTATCCATTGCCCGGGGAAGGATATGTTTCAGGGCTATGACACCCGACCGCTTTGCGACGCGGCCGCTTCGTGCGCGCGATCAGCTCGAAGCCTGGCGGGAGTGGTATCAGCCGGTCCTCGACGTCGTATGCGAGCAACCGACCGGCCACGGATTTTCCGCTGAAATCCGACTATGGAACCTGGGGGGACTGGCGGTGAGCCGGACCACCTCGACGCTGCCCGTCCATGTCGCGAGAGCGAAGAGCAACCTCAGGCGTGATCCCGTCGACCACTGGGTCATCAGTTATTGCCCCGGTGGCGGACATTTTGCCCGGACCGCAGGGTCCGACGTCGAGAGTACCACCGAGGGTGCCCTTCCTGTGGTCGTTGGGACAAGAATTCCTGCATGAGCGGCCACGTGTCGACCGGGTGCAGTTCCTGATCCCGCGCGACGCGTTCCGGGATATCGCGCCGCTGCTCGACGCGTCTTGCGGGTTGCCGCTGGATTCGCCTCTCGGATGTCTGCTCGGCGACTACATGATCGCACTGGTGCGCCGGCTGTCGGACCTGACGGCGGCCGATTACCCCGGACTTATGAGCGCTGTTCGGGCGATGGTCGCCGCGGCGGTGGCGCCATCGGCCGAGCGGGTCGCGCTCGCGGACCGGCAAATCGATCTCGGCCGCAGGGAGCGGGTGCAGCGGGTCGTCGGCAGGCACCTGCGAACGGCAAATTTCGGGCCGGAAATGCTGTGCCGGCTTGTCGGCATGTCGCGATCCAATCTCTACCGGCTGCTTGAACACGATGGCGGTGTCGCCCGGTATATTCAGAACCAGCGGCTGCTGGAAGCGCATGTGCTGCTGACGGATCCTGCGACCGCGCAGCCGATTGCCGCGATCGCTGAGGATTTGTGCTTCGCCGATGCTTCGAGCTTCAGCCGCGCCTACAAACGAGAATTCGGGCGCAGCCCCGGCGAGGCACGCTCGCTCGCGCTGGCGTCGGGACTGGTGCGGCCGTCGGCGCCGCGCCGTCGCGGCCGGGTGGAAGGAGCTGGTTTCGGCGACCTCCTCCGCGGATTTTAGGGTCGCGAACCCATCATGGTCTGCGGCTGAGCGGAACCTCGCCCGCTTTGCGCAGATGGTGCCCCGAGGCGTGGTGTGAGAGCGGCGGTCGTTTCGCGTTCGGCGGCAGGGCCGGCCGGTATGGCTGACGCCGGACCGGAGTGCTTTGGTCCGCCGCAAAAAAATGCGGCGCACCCGATGTTCCGGATGCGCCGCGGTGCCGTTTATCGCAAAGCGTCAGCCGGCTTTGGCGAGGTTCTGGGCGACGAAATCCCAGTTGACCAGATGGTCGAGGAAGGTCTGCACAAAATCGGGCCGCCGGTTCTGGTAGTCGAGATAGTAAGCGTGCTCCCACACGTCGCAAGTCAGCAGCGCCGTCTGGCCTTCGGCGAGCGGGTTGACCGCGTTCGGCGTCGGCACGATCTTGAGCTGCCCGCGCTCGCCGACGAGCCACGCCCAGCCGCTGCCGAACTGGCCGACTGCCGCTGCCTTGAACTGCTCCTTGAACTTGTCGAGGCCGCCGCAATCCTTGTTGATCGCCGCCGCGACATTGCCGGACGGGGCGCCGCCGCCTTGCGGCTTCATCGAATGCCAGAAGAAGGTGTGGTTCCACACCTGGGCGGCATTGTTGAAGATGCCGGTCTTCGAGCTGTCCTTGTGGGTCGCCTTGATGATCTCCTCGAGCGACTGCTGCTCGAAGGGCGAGCCCTTGACGAGGTTGTTGAGGTTCGTGACATAGGCCTGATGGTGGCGGCCGTAATGGAAGTCCATCGTCCGCTCGGAGATGTGCGGTTCGAGCGCGTTTTTCGGGTAGGGCAGGGGCGGCAATTCGAAAGCCATGGTGACCATCCCGCGTCAGATGAAGGGGGTGCGTGAAAAAACGCCGGTTCCGGGCCAACGTTCCGCCAGCGCGGAGCCGCTGTCGCCGGTCGCGGCTTTGGTGCGGCATCACGACCGCGACCGGTTTCAGACGGTGCTGTTCGCTCCGGCCGCGCGCCGCGAGGCGCTGTTCGCGCTTTACGCTTTCAACTACGAGATTGCAAGGGCGCGGGAGACCGTAACCGAGCCCGCCCTCGGCCGCATCCGGCTCGAATGGTGGCGCGAGAATGTCGCCGGCCTCTACGCCGAGGGCCCGCTGCGGCCCCATCCCGTGATCGAGGCGCTGGCCGCGGCGGTTCGCGGGCGCGGGCTGAGCCGGGCCCATCTCGACCGGCTGATCGACGGGCGCGAAGCCGATTTCGACGACCGCCCGCCCGCGGACATCGCCGATCTGGAAGACTATGCCGAGGCTACCTCGTCGAGCCTGGTCTTGCTGGCGCTGGAGGTGCTCGGGGTTGGTCATCCGGCAGCGCTGGACGCCGGGCGTCATGTCGGCGTCGCCTATGCGCTCGCCGGGCTGCTGCGGACGCTGGCGCTGCGCGGCTCCGGCGCGCGGCCGGTCATTCCGGCTGACGTCGCCGCGCGACATGGTCTCGACGCTGACGATGCGGCGCCGCTGCGAGAATCGCCGGCTCTGGCCGCCGCCGTCGACGAGATCGCCGCGAGGGCACGGGCGCACCTTGAAGCGGCCCGCGCGCTCCGCCGTGGGGTTCCGCGAGCGGCATTGCCGGCGCTGCTGCCGGCGGTGATCGCCGGCCGCTCGCTGCGCCGGCTCGATCGCGCCCACTGCGACCCATTGTCGCCGGGTCTGCTCGCTGCCGAACCGCTGCAAAGCTGGCGGCTGGCCGCCGCCTTTCTCCGCAAGCGCTTCTGACAGGCGGTTCGGTCAACCCGGACGCCGGCTCCTCGCCTCTTGCGGCTGATTGCCGCCGAAGATCGGCTGGCCGTTGTCGGGCGGCTGGTTGTCGGCGCCTCGCGCCGTTCCCCACCTCTGGAATTGACTGGGAGGCGGGCAGCGGCAGGAGCCGGCCGGGTTACCGCCAGCTTTGCCCCTCCCTTACGCGCGGCTGACATGAAATCTAAGCATTTGCACCCATCCTGAGCATTCTCTATCCGCGGCGGCCATTGCCGGATTCCGGCCTCCGAGGAGGACGCCATGCTTCGCACGGTCGAGCAGTCGGCCATGCGCAAAGTCTATTTGCGCGTGCTGCCGTTCGCGGTTCTGACCTACTTCTTTTGTTATCTCGACCGGATCAATGTCGGCTTTGCCGCGCTGACGATGAACAAGGATCTCGGACTCGACCCGGCAACCTACGGGATGGCCGCCGGCGCGTTTTTCTGGGGCTATGTTTTGCTCGAGGTGCCGAGCAACATCATCCTCGAAAAGCTCGGCGCGCGAGTGTGGATCGCCCGGATCATGGTCACCTGGGGGATCATTTCGGGCGCCACCGCTTTTGCCCGCGGGCCGCTCAGCTTCACGGTGATCCGCTTTCTGCTGGGGCTCGCGGAGGCGGGGCTGTTCCCCGGCTTTGTTCTGTACTTCACCTATTGGTTTCCGAACGCGCATCGCGCCCGCATCAATTCCGGTTTCACCCTCGCTTTGCCGATCGCGGTCGCCAGCGGTGCGCCGGTGTCGACGGCTCTGCTCGGGCTCAACGGCTTTCTCGGCCTCAAAGGCTGGCAGTGCCTGTTTATTTTCGAGGCGATCCCGACCGTGCTGATCGGTGTTGCCGCCTTCTTTTACCTGACCGACCGGCCGAGCGAGGCGCATTGGCTTGATGCCGAGGAACGGCGCTGGCTCGACGCAAGGCTCGCGGGCGAAACCCGCACGATCGAAGCCCGGCACGGCATCGGCATTCTGCGCTCGTTCTTTGACCCGAAAGTCGTGCTGCTGTCGCTCAACTATTTGGGGATCGTCACCGCCAGCCTCGGCCTGTTGCTGTTTTTGCCGCAGATCATCAAGCAGCTCGGCGTCTCCAACATGGAGGTCGGCTGGGTGACGATGATCCCCTATATCGCCGGCGCCCTCAGCATGGTGGCTTGCGGCTGGCTTTCCGACCGGATTGGCGACCGGCGCTGGAGCCTGTTTGCGACTTGCGTCATCGCTTGCATCGGCCTCGTCATTGCCGGGCTGACGGTCGGCACCTGGTGGGCGCTCGTCGGCATCGTCATTGCCGCGATCGGGCTGTACGGCACCAAGGGGCCGTTCTGGTCGATGCCGACGATGTTCCTGACCGGGACGGCCGCCGCCTCTGGGCTTGCCTGGATCAACTCGCTCGGCAATCTCGGCGGCTTTTTCGGGCCGACGATCGTCGGATGGGCCAAGCAGCTGACCGGCAGCTTTGCCGGCGGTCTCTACGCGCTGGCATTGTGCGCGCTGATCTCGTCGGTGGTGTCGCTCTTCGGGATGAACTTTGTCGGCCGGGTCCGGGCGCCGGAAGCAGCACCCCTGCTCGCCGAATAGCACGGTAATCGGTCGCGCGGCGGTATCGGCGGCGAGGCTCCCCAGCGCCGTCCCGGACGCGGCTGCGGTTTGCTCCGGATCGCGGCTTGGAGCCCATCGCCGCAGCCTTGTCGCAGCCCACCGGGCGCCCGCGTCGGACAGCCGGGTTGCCGGTGTTGATCGGCTTCCGCCTGGTATTGGGCGCCGATAAGGCGCGTGCCGGCAGCGAAATTTGTCGACGCGGCCTGCTTCCAGACCGAGCAGCGCATTGCAGCGCACCCTTCTAACCCACCCGGGAGGCCGCAATGCTCTGAAAAGGCTTATTCTCTTGATGTTTCTCAGGGATCGAAAAGAGCGGTGCCCAGGGGAGGAATTGAACCACCGACACACGGATTTTCAGTCCGTTGCTCTACCAACTGAGCTACCTGGGCGCACCGGCGAGCGGCGCTTATAGAGGATTGGACACGCGCCTGTCCAGATGTTCGACCCGCCCCTTCGGATGACGGCCACGCGCCGCCGCGAACCGCCCCAGTCAAATGACAGCGATCGCCTGCGCCGTCGCCCCGCGCCCCAATCGGCCAAAACCGCCGCTGATCGAGCGGCAGCCGGGGCTGGTCAACCATCAAGCTCGATTTCGTCTCCTGTCGGGCGCCCCGAGGATCAGCACGGCGATACCCACGGTCCGGACAGGCGATCGTCAGTTGCCGCTATTTTCAAGCTGGACAGCCTGGCGCTCCTCGATCGAGACACCCGCGAAAAAAACCGGCTGTCGACCAGAGCAGCGGGCCGCCGGATCGAGCATCTGCAATGGCGTTGCCGCGCCGCCAACCGTCAAAGGCGGTGCCGGTCAAAGCCGGTGCCGATGCCGCGCCCGCGGGCGGCCGCGCTTGACCAGTCGTCCGACCAGCGGCATGTCGATCCGTCGCAAGCTCAGCTGCAGGGCTCCTTTCTTGCGGCGCGTCTTAGTGTTTGACCAGAAATTAAACTAACGATTGTAACGGTTTACCGTCGCCCTTGCGAAAGCGGGGGTCCAGAGCTTGCCCCGGGCCTGGAACAGGGGGCGAGCGCCTCAACCTTTGCTCCTGGGTTCCCGCTTTCGCGGGAATGACGGCCACTGTCATAGGGTTTTTTCAGGTCATACTCTTAGACCGCACCCGCGACCCTATTCGTCGGCGGCGGCCGCGTCGCCGGGGGCCGCCATCATCGCCTCGGCGACAAGACCGGCATTGGAGCGGATCGCGTGCTCGATCGCCTCGCCGACATCGGGGTGGTCGCGCAGATAGGTCTTGGCGTTTTCGCGGCCTTGGCCGATGCGCTGGCCCTCATGGGAGAACCACGAGCCGGATTTCTCGACGACCCCGGCCTGGACGCCGAGATCGATCAGCTCGCCGCGCTTGGAGACGCCCTCGCCGTACATGATGTCGAAATCCACGACCTTGAACGGCGGCGCCATCTTGTTTTTGACGACCTTGACCCGGGTCTGGTTGCCGATCACCTGGTCGCGCTCCTTGATGGCGCCGATGCGGCGGATGTCGAGGCGGACCGAGGCATAAAATTTGAGCGCGTTGCCGCCGGTGGTGGTTTCGGGATTGCCGAACATGACCCCGATCTTCAGGCGGATCTGGTTGATGAAGATGACCATTGCCCGTGACCGCGAGATCGAGCCGGTCAGCTTGCGCAAGGCCTGGCTCATCAGCCGGGCATGCAGCCCGACATGGCTGTCGCCCATCTCGCCTTCGAGCTCGGCGCGCGGCACGAGGGCCGCTACCGAATCGATCACCAGCACGTCGATTGCGCCGGAGCGCACCAGGGTGTCGGTGATCTCAAGCGCCTGCTCGCCGGCATCGGGCTGCGAAATCAACAGATCCTCGACGCTGACCCCGAGCTTGCGCGCGTAAGCGGGGTCGAGCGCGTGCTCGGCGTCGATAAACGCGCAGGTCCCGCCGGCGCGCTGCGCCTCGGCGATCACATGCAAAGCCAGGGTGGTCTTGCCGGAGCTTTCCGGCCCATAGATTTCGATCACCCGGCCGCGCGGCAGCCCGCCGATGCCAAGCGCGATGTCGAGGCCGAGCGAGCCGGTGGAGATCACCTCAATGTCGGCTGCGGTCTCGTGCGAGCCGAGCTTCATGATCGAGCCCTTGCCAAAGGCGCGCTCGATCTGGCCGAGGGCGGCATCCAAAGCCCGCTGCTTGTCCATCGCTTCCTTGTCCAACAGGCGCAATGCCGTTTGCATGACGAGGCCCTCCGTTATTTCATAGCCGGCGCGGGTGCGCAACGCGAGGCCGAGGCATCGTACCCGTTTCGTTCCGTAACGCAATGCGAAAACGACGTCCTCGCGGAATTGCCTCGCATGACTTCCTTAACCTTAAGAGCGAGCTCCTGCAAGCTGAAGGGCTTGGCCAGGAAATCGATGTCGCGGTCGCTGTCGAGCCGCTGGCGAAACGAGTCTTCGGTGTAGCCCGAAATAAAGATCACCTTGATGGCGGGATCAATGTCCCGCACCTCGCGAATCAAGGCGGGCCCGTCCATCTCGGGCATCACGACATCGGTGATCAGCAGATCCACGGGGCCGGCGCCGTTTTCGATCAGCCCGAGCGCCGCCGCGCCGCTCCTGGCTTCGACAACCTGATACCCCTTGTTGCGCAAGGCGCGCGCGCCGAACATGCGGACCGCGTCGTCGTCCTCGACCAGCATGATCGTGCCGGTTCCGGTCAAGTCGCGCGGAAAGACCGGCGCGACCGCATCGGGTCGAGTCGCCTCGGCGCCGGCGGCAACGGTGTTGCGCGGCAGGTAGATCGAAAAGGTCGAGCCGCCGCCGGGAACGCTGTCGACGAAGACGAACCCGCCCGTCTGCTTGACGATGCCATAGACCGTCGACAAACCGAGGCCGGTGCCGGAGCCGACCTCCTTGGTCGAAAAAAACGGCTCGAAAATCCGCGTGATATGTTCGGGCGCTATGCCGAGGCCGGTGTCGACGACCTCGATCAGAACATAATTCCCGGCAGGCATCAGCTCGTGCCCCCGGCGGACGGCTTGCGGCTGAGCCGCGTTTTCGGTGCGGATTTGCAGTCGGCCGCCATCGGGCATCGCGTCGCGGGCGTTGAGCGCGAGATTGATGACGACCTGCTCGAGCTGGCCCTGGTCGACCTTGACCAGGCCGAGATCGCGTCCGTGAGCAACTTCAAGCTCGATGCTCTCACCGATCAGCCGGCGCAGCAGATGCGACACCTCCACCAGCACATCGGTGACGTCGAGCACCCGCGGCTGAAGGCTCTGCTGGCGCGAAAAGGCGAGGAGCTGACGCACCAGATTGGCGGCACGGTTGGCATTCTGCTTGATCTGCATCAGATCGGCGAAGGCCGGATCGCCCGGCCGCGCGCGCAACAGCAGCAAATCGCAAAACCCGATCATCGCCGTCAGCAGATTGTTGAAGTCGTGGGCGACCCCGCCGGCAAGCTGGCCCACCGCCTGCATCTTTTGCGACTGCGCGAATTGTCTCTCCAGGAGCTTCTGCTCGGTCACGTCGATAAAATAAAGCGTAAGGCCGTCGGCGTGATCGGTCGCGACATCCGGCGGCGGGTCGCCCGCTGTCACAGCCGGGCCCGACGAGACGCTGCCGAACCGGGTCGCGCGGCGCCCGGCGGCATGGTCGACCCCGCCGAGGAGCACGACCATGCTCCGCTCTGAGGGCGCCTGCAGGCGGATTTCGACCGGCGTGCAGTCTTCGCAGCCGGCCGCCGCGGCGGCGAGCTTCGCCGCGATTGCCGGACGGTCGCCTGGGTTCAAACGGCCGATCAGCCCATGGCCGATCAAGCTCTGCGGAGCGCTGTCGAAGAGCTCGCCAAGGGCGCGGTTGGCTCTGACAACGCGGCCGGAGCGATCAAGCACGGCGATGCCGACCGGCGCTTCCGTAAAGAACCGCTGCACCGATTTGGGAGGTTGCCCGGCGCTCAGAGCGAACGCCGCCGACCCATGGCCGGGGAGCGCGACCGCGCCCGGCGTCACGCCAGACCCGGCGCCTGCCGCGCGGCGCACCGCACTGTCGCGGAAGCTCCACAACATGCAGCCCGAGCGGCCGGCGGCCGGCTCCGCCGAAACTTCAAACCACCGCGGCGGAGTCTGGCCCGCCGGCTGCAGCTCCACCGTTGCAACCGCATCCTTGCACGCTGCCGCCTGCCGGCGCAGCGCGCGGAACGCGGTCGCCGGCGCGAGCCCCGCTGCTGCGGCCTCGACAACATCGAGAGCGGCGTCCCCGGCACCGGGGAACAGGCGTTCGAAGGCGGCGTTCGCCTGCAGCGCTCGCCCGTCCGGCGCGACGATCACTCGCGCCTCAGCAGCCGCATCGAAGGCTTGGGCGAGAACGGCGAGCCATTGTCCCGCGACCGCGCCGTCCCGCGCGGCCGCAGCCGCGAGCAGGGCGAAAATGGCGAGGCCGGTCAAGGCGAGCGCCGGAACTTGCCCCGCCGCTCCGGCGTATGCCCGAACGCCGACGGCTATGGCGGCGGCGCCGGCGACAGCGGCGAGCGCGGCAAACAGCCTCCAGCGATGCGTGAACCGGTACAGTCGGGCGGACGAGCGGCAGAGGGCCGCCGCATCGACAGCCCATTTAGCGGCTCCGGACTTTCCGCCGGTGCTCGCCGCCTCCGCTTCGGTCGTCATAATTTTCGCCCTTAGGCGGTTATCACGCCACGGCACTCTACCATAGATTTTCGCCCGCGCAATCTATTTGTTCTTGATTTGTGCGGGTCTCGCGGAGGCCGCTTCGACAACGTCCCGCGCTGTGCGCCGCGCCGCCTGCGGGTCAGTCGTCGCGGTGGGTGCGCTCCATGCGTTCGTGGCGTTCCTGGGCCTCGATGCTGAGCGTGGCGATCGGCCGGGCCTCGAGCCGGCGAATGCCGATCGGCTCGTCGGTTTCCTCGCAATAGCCGTAGGTTCCGTGCTCGATCCGGTTCAGCGCGGAGTTGATCTTGGAAATCAACTTGCGCCCGCGCGCCCTGGTACGCAGCTCTATCGTTTGTTCGGCTTCGAGCGACGCCCGATCGGTCAGGTCGGGCTTCAACAGGCTTTCCTCTTTCAAATGCTGCAGGGTGTCGGTGGACTCGGCGACCAGCGATTTGCGCCAGCGCAACAGCTTTTGCCGAAAGTATTCGACCTGGAGCGGGCTCATGAAATCTTCGTCGTCGGAGGGGTGATAACCTGGCGGCAGCGACTGGGGCATCGTTCTCCCCGAACCCGGTGAAAAATCGGGCCGGAGTATATGAATTGGGTTGTTCCGCTTCAAGCGCGAGTATCGCAATGAGCATATTGATTCGGCAGGGGTTTCGGCACGACCGGCGGAGCAGGCGCGGAGAACCCGAAGTTGGGCTCGGCGCGTTGTCCCCCACCCCGCCCGGCACCGTGATTTCACCGGCCCGAGACGGAGCGCCGCTGTCGGGATGCGGCGAAATTTTCGCCGCGCTGAGCGCGTAAAGGCGCGAACTTATGGGCCTTCGAGAGGGGGCGGCCAGGCTCCGAATTTAATCGGCTCGTCTGCTCGGCGGAGCGTCTTCAGGCCGGCTGGGTTTTGACCCTAAAGAAACACGCTGAGGTTTTTGTCGAGGAGGACGTTGGCGTCGAGGACGATTGTGCGACGGGCGATCTTCCAGGCCCCGTCGACGCGGCGCAGCACGTCCTCGCGGCAGCCGGAGAGGAGCTGGTGGTCGGTTTCGAGGTGCGAGCGGTAGACCAGGAAGGCGGTCCTCGCCCGAGTCTCGCAGTTCGCCAGCGGGGTCGCTTCGAGATTGCCGATCAGGTGGCGGGTGCGCGAGGGCGGGTCCTCGGCCCAGGCCATGCCGGTGTCGAGCCGGGCCACCCGCATCTCCAGATAGCGCTTGTCCTCCTCAAGGATCGCCAGATCGCCGAGCGGTGTCAGCTCGCGGTGCTGCTCGCGGCGCGGGACGTTCTTGCGGCGGGGCATGAAGTAGAGCATGTCGTCGGTGAAAAGATCGAGCCATTCCTTGAGCCTGCGCTCGTCGAGCAGCCACGCCTCGCGGATGTAGAATTGCATCAGCTCGAGCCACAGCGCCTGCTGCGGCGGCAGCGCCCCCGTTGGCGCCACTGGCGTGGGCTTCACGGGGCGGGCCGCTTCCTGCAGGTGTGTGCCGGCAATGGGATGCTTCTCCGGATCTGCGCTTTGGGCAGCATCGCCCCCTCCCATCCTCCCCCATCGAGGGGCGGGCTCCAAAGGCATCGTAATCAAACGACGTTTATAGCAGCGACGGCTGTTGCCACGAAACATGTTCATCGGGAAGAAAGCCCGCCCCTCGATGGGGGACGGTTTGGCTGGGGGCGCCGTGGCCCGGCTCGTCGGCGATCGCCTCATAAACGCCGCCGAGATTTTCCAGGATCTCGTTGTTCCAAAACCGCAGGATGCGATAGCCTTCGCCTCGCAGGGACCCACTTCGCCCAGCCTCCCGCGGCGACGAGCGATCGTGTTGGCCGCCGTCGACTTCCACGATCGCCGGGCCCTCCTGGCACACGCAATATTTGGTTCAAAGCGACAAAACCGGTGGCCGCGCGGTGCACACAGCCGACACGCTCAAGAAGAAACAGCCGCGACGGGGCGGGAGCGCCCGAGCCTGTTCGTGTCGTCCGGCGAGAAAGCCCGGACCGGATGCCGGCTGAAGATGCCGGCCGAAGCTTGTCCTCCTCCGGCGGCGGTCAGAGCCGTGGGCCGTCCCGTGACAACGCAGAAATTCTGCGAACCGATCGGCGGAGCGTCCGGTCCGCGGCACCGGCCAACAAATCGGGTCAAAAACCTCCGGCGCGGTGGAGCCGGCGCGGAGACGGCGACGTTAATCGCCGGTTGTCTTTCGCGGCGGCGCCTGCGGTGGCGACCAAAGATTGGTCACGGCGGGCCGTGCCGGGCGGGGTGGAAAAGAGGCATGCCTAAAATCGACCATGTCGTGGTTGTCGCCCTCGAAAACCGCTCCTTCGACAACATGCTTGGCCGGCTCTATCCCAAAGGCGAGCGCTTCGACGGGTTGGACGGAACCGAGAGCAACCCGTGGCACAAACCCGACGGCTCGGTTGAGACGATCAGGGTTTGGAACAGCCCCAAGCTCACCCCTCACGCCGCCAGTATTCCGGCCGATGATCCTGGCGAGCTGTTCAGCGACATCACCGAGCAGATTTTCGGCCGCTCCGCCGTGCCCGGCGCGCCCGCCGGCTTGACCGGGTTTGTCGACAACTACATGGCGCAGCCCGAGGGCGACACCCCTCGCGACCCCCGTGCCCCGATGCACTATTTTCTTCCCCACCAGGTCCCGGTGATAAGCCAGCTTGGCAGCGCCTTTGGCGTGTCCGATCGCTGGCACGCCTCGGCGCCCTGCGAGACCTGGCCAAACCGGTATTTCATGCATTGCGGCACAGCCGGAGGCCGCGTCAACAACCGCAGGCCGTACCTACCCTCGCTGCCGGCGGCTATGCCGACAATTTTCCGGCGCCTCGAGGCGCGCGGCTGCGACTGGCGGATTTACTTCCACGACATGCCGCAATCAGCGGCGCTGGTCGATCTGTGGGCCAAGATCCCGACCCATTTCTGTCTGTTTCAGGACGAATTCGAACGCCATGCCGCAGCCGGCAGGCTCGCCACCTACAGCTTTATCGAGCCGCGGTATTTTACCAGCCGGCGCCACCAAACCGTTCCCAACGACCAGCATCCGCCGCACAACATGGTCTATGGCGAGCAGCTGATCGCAGCCGTCTACAATGCCGTGCGCAGTGCCCCGACCTGGCCGCACACCCTGCTCGTCATCGTCTATGACGAGCATGGCGGCTGCTTTGACCACGTGCCGCCTCCCGCCGCAGTTCCACCCGGCGAGCCCTATCCCGACGGTTTCCGCTTTGATCGATATGGCATCCGCGTGCCGGCGGTGATCGTTTCGCCTTACGTCGCACCGGGGAGCATCATCAGGCCGCCGCTGGGGCTGGTCGGCGCACCGACGCCGCCGTTCGACCATTGCTCGATCCAGGCCACCCTGCACCGGCTGTTCGATCTTGGCTCGCCGTTGACACCGCGCGTCGCCGCCGCGCCCGACCTCACGAGCGCGCTGAGCTTGAACGAACCTGAAAACAACGGACCCGAGCAGATCGACCTCGTCGAGATGCTGCCGACGACAGCCGAGGTCGAGCTCTTGCACCAGCGGCGTCGCAATCGCCACCAGCAGAATTTCTACCACCCGACGATGGCAATTCCGGCGGCGGCGGCCAGGCTTACCGGGCATGTGCGCGGCCTCGGGGCCAAAATGACGGCGAGAGGGCGGCGGCGGTGACGGGCGCTGCCGGCTCCTCAATGCGGCTCGTCACTCGCGGGCGCGTCGGAAATGGCGCCATACGTACCAAGCCGCGCCCAGAATGATGACCGCCAGCACCACCCAGTCGAAGCGGCGCATGACGGCTTGCAGACGAGGGTCGGTGTTCCAGCGCTGCCCGAGCTTGTAGCCGACATAGGCCAGCGCAAAACACCACGGCCACGAGCCGACAAACGTATAGATCTGGAATTTGAGCTGCGGCAGGCGGGCGATGCCGGCGGGCAGCGCGATAAAGGTGCGGATGACCGGCAGCAGCCGGGCGGCGAGCACGGCCAAGCCGCCATAGCGGGCAAAAAAACGGTCGGCGTCGTCGAGGTCGCGCCGGCTCACCAGGATGTAGGAGCCCCATCGCTCGACCAGCGGCCGCCCGCCATAGCGCCCGACCATATAGGCGACGGTCGACCCGATGTTGCACCCGACCGCGCCGGCGGTCGCGACGAGCAGCAGATTGAAGCGGCCGGCCGATGCCAGATACCCCGAAAACGGCATGATGATTTCCGAGGGTATCGGGATGCACGCCGACTCGATCGCCATCAGACCTGCGATGCCGAGATAGCCCGCCGAGGATATCGCCGCGATGATCAGACCCGCGACCGCGGCTGTGATATGCTGAAGCATCCGCCGCCCCTGGCAGACGGCGGAACAGAAAATCCGAAGATCAGCGTTCGGCGACCGGCGGCAGGCCCTCCTCGCGGCGCACCTCGTTGATGATCTGCAGCACGCGCTCGCGGTAGGGGCGGTACTGCACCCCGAACTCGTGGACGAGGCGGCTGTTGTCGATCAGGTAATTGCCCGAGATTTCCTTGCCGCCGCTGTCCTTGTCAAAGTTGATCTTCGCGTCGGGCAGGAATTCGCGCACCATCTCGGCGATCTCGCCGAGGCTGACCGCGACCCCGCCGGTGTTGTAGACCCACTCCTTGGGCTTGTCCGACATGATCACCCGGGCAAAGATTTCGGCCACTTCGTCGACATGGATCGGGCAGCGCATCGCGTCCTTGAACGGGAACGAGATCGGCTGGCCGCGCGCCGGGAAGGTGATGACTTTGACGTGGTCGACCGAGCCGACGATCTTGTCGTTGCCGGTGACGTTGGCGGGGCGGATCGCGGTGATGTCGAGCCCGTGCTTTTCGCGGTAGTCCTGCGCCTGCCACTCGTTGAAGATTTTGTGCATCGCGTACTGCACGTGGCCGTGGCGGAAGTCGTCCTCGGTCACATTGCGGTCGCCATAGAAATGCTGCTCGCCGCTGACCGCCAGGGAGCTCGCATAGGCGACGCGCCTGACGCCGGCGAGCCGCGCCGCCTCAAAGCAATTGTCCATGCCGAGGATGTTGAGCTTGAACGCGACCCGCGGCGGATACTCGCTGCCGAGAAAATAGGCGAGGTTGACCACCCGCTCGGGTTTGGCTTCGACCATCGTCGCCATCACGTCGTCGAACTGGCTGACATCGCCGCGCACGACCCGGACCTGCTTGCCGAGATTCCCGTAATCGGCGGTGGCCGGGTTGATGTCCATGCAGACGATTTCCTCGCCGCGCTGCGCCAGCAACGGAATGAGCCGGCGCCCGATAAAGCCGGTGCCGCCGATCACGAGTATCGTCATCGCTTTTCCTCCCCAGGGATGGCTCCGGCGACGTTAGCCGCCGCGCGGCGGTTCGGCAAGCAGCCGGGTCTTGGTGGTGAAATCAACCGCGGCAGATCCGGGCGAGGGCGTCATTGCGAGCGAACCACCGGGCGGCAGCCGCCCCGCCCCTCGCCGCTGCTTCTGCAGGAAATCAGTAGCAAAAAGGTCGGTTGCGGCTCAATTCGCATTCGCCCCCCGCCGCCTCTCGCCCGCCGTCTTGCGGCGGCAGCGTCATTCGGCGGGCGGCGCACCAGGCCTGCACCTCGGCGAGCGAGGCCGGGCGAGATCGATCTCGTGACCGCCGCGGTAACCCCGGGCCATCCTATCGAGACGGGTGCCGAGCGAAGCCGCCAAACCCTCGCCGCGCGCGTCGCCGGCGCCGACCACTCGGGCGGCATCCATTTGCGGGTCGTCCGCGATCGTCGCCAATTGCTGTTCGGCCTCATCGCAGAGGGGCAGCACCGCGACCGCCGCCGCGTCGATCCCCGATTGCGCGAGTAGTTGACGCGGCAAGGCTCCGACCTTGACGCGCGCCCGCAAGGTCGCGGCAAGTCTGGTGGGGACGTTCCGTGCCCCCGGTCTGTTTGGCCTGCCACATTGCGACAATATCAAAATCGTGCCGCGCCATGATGCGAGCGGCATTATCGCGGGAATAGGGCTTGGTTGGTGGATCAACGGAGCGGCTCGCTAAGAAGAGAGACCTTCAAAAGTTACGGTAAACACCGATTGCCCAGCCAAAGGCATAGAAGAAGCTGGCGATGAAGATGCCCCATTGGCGATGACGAAAAGAGGTATAAAACCAAAAAGGCTGGATCGCCAAACCGAGGATAAAACCCCACCTACTTCCGCTGCCGAGCAAAATTGCTCCGACAGGCCCCATGAATATCGCAGATTGGGCGGCAAATTCCAGCCACGCTCCTTTCGCGGGAGGCTTTTGATGATTCGACTGGGCGTCATGTCTCACTCGCTACCTCGCTGATCGTATCAAACGGCGCGATGGCGCCGCGGATAGCCCGAGAGGCAGGTGATCCCTCCGACCAACGCCATGGGCGTCACCGGGTTAGCCGAGCAGCGATTTTCGAGGGTGTGACCCAGGTCACAGGGTGTGACCCAAAAGGAAATACGGTCACTCGTAAGACCTCAGTCTTGATTGCAAACAGTCCCGAATTTACTGCGCCCGCAGACCCGCAGAATGGCGGCGCTTTGTAATCAATGAGAGCCGATTTTCGCGACGCCGAGGTGACCGACCGCGTTCGTCGGGTTCGGCGCCCGTTCACCAGCTCATTCGGCACGGGCGATCAGTTTGAGAGATCGCAGCGCGGCCGCATCGCGAATGAAGATCGTCCCCTTATCAATGGTAATGATCTCGGCGCGCCGCCACGCTTGCAACCTCCTGTTCACTTTTTCGCGTGACGCGCCAATAAGATTGCCGATTTCGCGTTGCGACAGGCCGAGAACAATCCGCGCGCTCGGCTCCGGGGCATCGTCGGCTTTTGCGAAGCGAAGCAGGGTCTTCGCGATGCGCGCCGCAACATCGAGAAACAGCACATCCTCGACCTGCTCGGAGGTCCGTCGCAACCGCTCGCACAGGACATTGAGCAGTTCGCGCATCACGTCGGGCCGTTCGAGCAGCGGTAAAAACGAACGGCGCGCGATGACGAGCAATTCGCAATCGGTCATCGCCGTCGCGTCGGCTGTGCGCTCCTTGCCGTCGAGTAGCGCGATCTCGCCGAAAATCTCTCCCTCGTTGATAATGTTGAGGATGACCTCCTTGCCATGTGAAGACGGAGCCCTGATCACGACCCGGCCCCGCAGCACCGCCATCATGCTGCTGCCGAGGTCGCCTTTGTAGAATATCTGAGCGTCGGCGGCGTAACGACGGATCACCGCATGCTCGAACATCTTATCTATTTCGTCATCGGGCAACCGAGCAAACAGCGCGCTGCGCCGAAGGATCTGCCGTCGTTCTGGTGTCGGCCCGACCAATCGACCACCTCTCGACACGACTACTGCTGACGATCAAAGGCTGCAGAGTAGTCGTTTTCTACCTATCAGTCTGTTGCAGAAATGTGCCCACGCTCGGGCTTCTTGGCGCCTGACCGATGCGGAGCACGCAAATGGCCGCTTGCGGCGCAACTCCGCCACCGCGATGTGTCGAGGCGAAGGTCCGCTTTCCACGCACGCGAACCTGACGCGTCCGCGCAGTCCGTCGGGCGCGTCACGCGATTAAGCTGAAACGTACGTCAACCTAATCACGTCCTCGCCAATTAGATCGCTGGCCACAAGGCGGAGCGGCGGCCGGGGGCCGGCGAAGAATGGCTTGCCGCGACCAAGCACGACGGGATGGAGGTAGAATTGATACTCATCAATAAGACCAAGGTCGGTCAGGCCTCGTGCCAGGTCTGGTCCGGCGACTTCAATCTCCCCAGCGAGTTCGGCCTTCAGCCCCCGTAACACCGCCTCGAGGTCATCTGCGACGAGAGTGGCGTTGGGGCCGACTGACTTCAACGAGCGCGACACGACCCACTTCCGTTGGCTCCGCCACGCCGCCGCAAAGTCGCGTTCCTCCGTGCCCCACTCAGCAAGGTCTTCGTCCCAAATGCGCATTACCTCGTACATGCGGCGACCGTACACACTGCCCGTCAGGTTACGCATTTGCTCGATGAAGTGACGAAAGAGCGCGGGACCTGGCGCAAACTCCAGGTGGTCGACGTAGCCGTCCAGGGACTGGTTCAATCCGAAGACGAGCTTCGCCATGCTACAAAATCTCCATCCGAAGCTTTTCAGAATAGCTTGAGCCGCCGTTACGTATAAGTGAGGTTGGACACAATCCGCGCGCCGCTTTGTCGGTGTGACAAATAACCAGAGGTCCGCTTTCCATCCGAAATCGCCGGGTCCGGGCCGCATTGGCAAGGTCTGCACCGGGCACGGCCCTCGCTCGCACGGTCGTTGACCGCTCGGCCTCGGGTGGCGAAATTGCGACCGGAGCCACCGCGGGTTTTGCATTCCCGGCATCCGTTTTAAGCTTGTTTGCGGGAGGGTCGAGCCATGTCCGCGACCGTCTTTGCCAATTGCGCGGTTCTCGACGGCACCCGAACGGAGCGCCGCGAAGACCACCACGTCCTCGTCGAGGACGGGCTGATCCGCGAGGTCTCGGACCGGCCGATCAAGAGCGCCTCCGCCGAGATGGTCGATCTCAAAGGCCGCACCTTGATGCCGGGGCTGATCGACGCGCATGTGCACGTGATTGCGGTCGACCAGGCGCTGGCGCAACTCTCCGAACGGCCGGTCAGCCTCGTCACGTTGCAGGCCGCGCGCGTGCTCGAAGGGATGTTGGCGCGCGGATTTACGACGGTGCGCGACGCCGGCGGCGCCGATGCCGGGCTGGCGCAAGCGGTCGAGGACGGGCTGGTGCGGGGGCCGCGGATTTTTCCGTCAGGCCGGGCGTTGAGCCAGACCGGCGGGCATGGCGATTTGCGTCCACGCACGCGCTCGGTGTCGGTCGTGGCCTGCGCCTGCTGCGAGGGTGGGGCTGGGCTCGCGCGCATCGCCGACGGGGTGTCGGAATGCCGGCGGGCGGCGCGCGACGAACTGCGCAAGGGTGCCACCCAGATCAAGATCATGGCGTCGGGCGGCGTTGCTTCGCCGTACGACCCGGTATGGAATCCGCAATACAGCGAAGAAGAGGTGCGCGCGATCGTCGAGGAGGCGCGGGCCTGGCGCACCTATGTGATGGCGCACGCCTACACCCCCGAGGCGATCCGGCGCTCGATCGATTTCGGGGTGCGCTCGATCGAGCACGGCAACCTGATCGACCGTACGACCGCCGACCACGTCGCCGCAGCCGACGTCTTTGTCGTGCCGACCCTCGTGACCTTCGACGCATTGCACCGCTTCGGCAAGGAGCTCGGGTTTCCCGAGGCTAGCCTCGCCAAGCTCGGCGATGTGCGCGAGGCGGGATTGCGCTCGCTCGAAATACTGCAGGCGGCGGGTGTGCGGATCGGCTTCGGCACCGATCTGTTGGGGCCGATGCACCGCCATCAATCCCGCGAGTTTGTGATCCGGGCCGAGGCGATGGCGCCGTTCGACATCATCCGCTCAGCCACGATCGTCAACGCCGAGCTCTTAAATCGTTCCGGCAAGATCGGCGTCGTCGCCCCCGGCGCCCGCGCCGATCTGATCGTGGTCGATGGCGACCCGCTCGCCGCCATCTCATTGCTCGACGGCCAAGGCGAGCACCTGAGCCACATCATGCAGAACGGCGTGTTCTGCAAGCGGCCGACCGGCGATCCGGCGCGGTGAGCGTCGAACCGGCGCGGTTCGGCGGTATCGACATCAACGCTCCCGCGCCGTAAATACCGCTTATGGGTGCCGTCCCGTTCGACACGTTAAAGCTCGCGCGCAGGCTCGAAAGCGCGGGCTTTCCGCCGCAGCAGGCAGGCGACACCGCCGAGGCGTTGGCCGAGGCAATGTCCGGCGCCCAGCTCGCGACCAGCGCCGACATCGCGTCGGTGCGCACGGAGGTAACGACCCAGGGATCGGAGCTGCGGACGGAGATAAGGACGCAGGGGTCGCAGCTCCGGGCCGAGATTGCCGCGCAGGGGTCGGAGCTCCGGGCCGATATTGCCGCGCAGGGATTGGAGCTCCGGGCCGAGATTGCTGCGCTGCGATCGGAATTCAGAGCGGAAACCGCCGCGCTGCGGGCCGAGCTGAGAGCCGAGATCGAACTGCTGCGGCGGGACCTGACGATCCGCCTCGGCAGCATGATCGTCGTCGCCGTCGGTATTCTGCTGGCGGCAATCCGCTATCTGCCGCCGCCTCATTGACAACAGCCGATCGGCGGTCTTCGGCTGCGCGCTGCGCGGCGTTTTTTGGGCGAGCGGCCGATGCCGAGGCCGGGGTGCTTACATCTTGACGGTGGCGCCGCCGCAATGCTCGATAAACCGGGAGGAAGCAAGGATGGAACAGCACACTGCGGTCGTGACCGGCGGGTTGCGGGGGCTTGGCCGGTCGATGGCGCTGGGGCTGGCGCGCGAAGGGTGCCGGGTGCTCGCAATCGGCCACATCGCCGAGGACGTCGCCAAGATCGAGCGAGAAATTGCAGGAACGCCGCTCGCCGACCGTCTGCAAACGCTCGTCGCTGATCTGCGGCGCGCGGAAGAGTGCGACCGCGTCGTCGCCGCAGCCGAAACCCGGCTCGGCAATGTCGACATCCTCGTCAACAATGCCGGGCTGACCTTTACCTACATCGACCCGGCGCGCTATCGGCGGCCGGCGATGCAGAAATTCTGGGAGGTCGGCGACGACATCGTCAACAATGTCATCGACACCAATTATCTCGCTGCCGACCGGCTGGCGCGCCGCGTCGCCGGCGGCATGGCGGCGCGCGGCTGGGGCCGCATCGTCAACGTCACGACCAAGCTCGACACGATGAACCGCGCCGGGACGCATCCCTATGGCGCGTCCAAGGCGGCGCTCGAAATGGCGAGCGAGGTTTGGGCCAAGGAGGCCGAGGGCACCGGCCTCACGGTCAACATCGTCAACCCGGGCGCCGGCGCCAACACGCCGGGCATGGCCGCGGAAATGCGCCGGATGAGCCGCGAGGGCCGCGCCTCGCGCCTGGTCGAACCCGACGAGATGGTGCCGCCGCTGCTCTATGTCGTCTCGCGCGACGCCGACGAGGTCAACGGCTGGCGCTTTGACGCCAACCTCTGGGACGCCTCGTTGGCGCCCGCCGAGGCTTCCCGCCGCGCCGGCCGCCCCGCCGGCTTCGCGATGCACCCGGCCGCCGGCTGACCCCGGTCAAGCGCCGGTCGAGGCCGCTGCGTCGCTCGCTCCGGCGCTCAGTGATGCAGGATGATGTCGACGCGGCGGTTGAACACCGAGGGGTCGCTCGACCCGGTCTGCCCGATCGGCTGCTGCTGGACCATTGCGGGCTCGATGCCGTCCGCCTCGAGCTCGTCGGCGACGATCGAGGCCCGCGTCATCGCCAGGTATTTGTTGGTCTGGACCGTGCCGGTGGCGCTGGCCCGCGCCTGGACGGCGATTGATGTGGCGCCGGTCGCCTTTGCTTTCCTCGCGGCGTCGGCGATGATCGCCTTCGCCCGCGGTGAGAGATAGGCGCTGAACTCGTTGAAATAGATCAGGAACCGCTGCCGCGCTTCAGCCGCCGGTGCGGCGGGCGCCGCGGCGTTCGCCGGCGCTGGAGCCGCAGCCGGCGGCGGCGGTGTCGTCGGTGCGCCTGACGGGCTCTGCGCCTTCGCCGCGACCGAAACCGCCAGCGCCGAAACCAACAGCATTACCGAAAAAGTCTGCCGAAACCGCAACATCCGCCTCCCCCACCGAGACCACGCCCCGCCGCCGGGCGGCCACTGTATGCGGGTTTGCCGGGCGGTCCGCAAGTCTCGGCGGCGCGTCGCTGCCCGCAGCGGGAAATCGCTTTTTCCGAACGCCGTCGGGCATCGCCGGGCGCTCCCGCGTGTTGGCAGAGGAAGCGGCCCGGTTCGCCGCTGCGCCGCCCACGGCGGGTACGCCCGCCCTTGCCGCAAGGA
The DNA here is from genome assembly GCA_963712825.1 of uncultured Alphaproteobacteria bacterium. Taxonomy (GTDB): domain Bacteria; phylum Pseudomonadota; class Alphaproteobacteria; order ATCC43930; family CGMCC-115725; genus AP-15. The sequence continues at coordinate 5,496 of CAVQJP010000003.1, read as the reverse complement.
GTGCCCGATGTATCTCGCCCGCTTTTGCTATGACGTGCTGCCGGTCAACCGCCAACCTGCGATCGAGTTCATCCGCCGCGAGGTCGAGGCGGCGCGCAAGAACGGCCTCGACGCGCGGATGCTGGTGCCGCTGACCCGCGGCCACGGCGACCACACCTCGCTGCAGTTTGAGGTCGAGCTGAAAGGGCTCGACCAGCTCGAGCAGTTCCGCAACCGCGGCGTCGGCTCGACCGAGGAAACCGGCGACTGGATGCACGCCTTCAGCGAAGTGCTGACCCGGCCGCCCTGTGTCGAAATCCTGCGCTTCGAGCCCTGATCGCCGACCTGCCGCGCCCGTCAAAGGACCCCACATATGACGCCGACGGCTGGTCGCTGACAAAGGATTTGCCTGACCGCACGGCAATGGCGCGGCGACCGATGAAAGGCCTCGCCATGGATGTCGTCTTTCGCGCCCGGCTGCCGCCCGCCTCGCCGTTGCGCGCGGCGATCCGCGACCATGTCCGGCTCGACGAGACCGCGGCCGACGCGCAGATCCTGGCCGCGGCCGACATCCCCCCGAGGCGCGCGACCGCATCGCCGCGACCGCCCGCGGGCTGGTCGCCGCGGTCCGCCGCGAGCGCCACGGCAAGGGCGGCATCGACGCGTTTTTGCATGAATACGCGCTGTCCTCGCAGGAAGGGGTGGCGCTGCTCTGCCTCGCCGAGGCATTGCTGCGCATTCCCGACGCCGGCACCGTCGACCGGCTGATCCGCGACAAGCTCGGCGAGGCCGACTGGGCGCGTCACCTCGGGCATTCCGATTCGGCCTTTGTCAACGCCTCGACCTGGGCCTTGATGCTGACCGGGCGCCTCCTGCGCGGCGAACCCGCGCCAAAAGATTTGCGCACCGATCCCGCGCCGCACGATTTGCGCGCCGCCCTGCGCCGGTTTGCGGCGCGGTCAGGCGAGCCCGTCGTGCGCCAGGCGGTGACCGCGGCGATGCGCATTCTCGCCCGCCAGTTCGTCATGGGGCGCACGATCGAGGAAGCGCTCGATCACGCCCGCGCGGCCGAGGCCGCGGGCTATCGTCATTCCTACGACATGCTTGGCGAAGCGGCGCACACCGCTGCCGACGCCGCCCGCTATTTCGCCGCCTACCAAGACGCCATCACGGCGATCGGTGCCGCCGCCGGCGGACGCGCAGTCGAAGCCGCCCCCGGCATCTCGGTCAAGTTGTCGGCGTTGCACCCGCGCTATGAGATGGCGCAGCGCGAGCGCGTTCTGGCCGAGATGACCCCGCCGCTCTTGGCGCTCGCCGGCGCGGCGCGGCGGGCCGGCATCGGTTTTACGATCGACGCCGAGGAGGCCGACCGGCTCGACCTGTCGCTCGATCTGATCGAGACGCTGGCGCTGGCCCCCGAGCTGGCCCAATGGGACGGGCTCGGGCTTGCGGTGCAGGCCTACCAGAAGCGCGCTCTGCCGTTGATCGACTGGCTCGCCGACCTCGCCCGCCGCGGCCGCAGGCGGCTGATGGTGCGGCTCGTCAAGGGCGCCTACTGGGACAGCGAGGTCAAGCGCAGCCAGGAGCGCGGCCTCGACGGCTACCCGGTCTACACCCGCAAGGTCGCCACCGACGTCTCCTATCTTGCCGCCGCGCGCCGGCTGCTCGACGCCGGCCGTGTCTTTTACCCGCAATTTGCGACCCACAACGCGCATACCGTCGCCGCGGTGCTCGAGCTCGCCGGCGACCGTCGCGACTGGGAATTCCAGCGCCTCCACGGCATGGGCGAGGCGCTCTACGACGAGATCGTCGGGCCCGACCGTCTCGACCGGCCGTGCCGGGTCTACGCGCCGGTCGGCAGCCACGAGGAGCTGCTCGCCTACCTCGTCCGCCGGCTGCTCGAAAACGGCGCCAACACCTCGTTTGTCAACCGCATTCTCGACGACAGGCAGCCGATCGACGAGATCGTCGCCGACCCTGTGGCGCGCCTCGCCGGGCTGGCGCCAAAGCCGCATCCGCGCATCCCGTTGCCGGCCGATCTTTATCTGCCGGCGCGGCGCAATTCGCGCGGGATCGACCTCGCCGACCCGCCGGCGCTGACGGTCCTGCGCGACGATCTCGCCGCCGCAATGCGCCAGCCCTGGCACGCCGCCCCGATCATCGGCGGCATCGAGCAGACGGGCGCCGCCGAGCCGGTCCTCGACCCGAGCGACCGTCGCCGTCAGGTCGGCACGGTCGTCGAGACCGGCCCGCGGCAGCTCGACCGGACGCTCGGCCGCGCCGACGACGCCGCACCCGGCTGGGACCGCCGCCCGGCCGGCGAGCGCGCCATGATCCTCGATCGCGCCGCCGACCTATACGAAACGCACGGCGCCGCGCTGATGGCGCGGGTCATCCGCGAGGGCGGCCGCACGATCCCCGCGGCGCTGTCGGAATTGCGCGAGGCGGTCGACTATTTGCGCTATTACGCCGCGCGCGCCCGCGCCGATTTCGCCGCCCCCGAGCGGTTGCCCGGCCCGACCGGCGAGCGCAACGAGCTGGCGCTGCACGGGCGCGGCGTTTTTGCCTGCATCTCGCCGTGGAATTTCCCGTTGGCGATCTTTACCGGCCAAGTCGCAGCGGCCCTCGCCGCCGGCAACGCGGTCGTCGCCAAGCCCGCCGAGCAGACCCCGCTTGTCGCCGCCGCGGCGGTGCGCCTGCTGCACGAGGCCGGCGTCCCCGGCGACGTATTGCACCTGCTGCGGGGCAGCGGCGAGACGGTCGGGGCACCCCTGGTCGCCGATCCCCGTATCGCCGGGGTCGCGTTTACCGGCTCGACCGAGACCGCGCGCGGCATCGCCTTGGCGCTCGCCCGGCGCCCCGGGCCGCTGGTGCCGCTGATCGCCGAGACCGGCGGACAGAACGCGATGATCGTCGATTCCTCGGCATTGCCCGAGCAGGTCGTCACCGACGTGCTGATTTCAGCTTTCGAGAGCGCCGGGCAGCGCTGCTCGTCGTTGCGGCTCCTTTATCTCCAGGCCGACATCGCCGACCGCCTCCTCGACATGCTGACGGGGGCGATGGCGGAGCTTACGGTCGGCGACCCGGCATTGCTCGCGACCGACATCGGCCCGGTCATCGACGCCGCCGCCCGCGACGCGCTCGAGCAGCACGCCGCCCGCATGACGCGCGAGGGCCGGCTCCTCTACCAATGCCCGCTTCCGCCGGGCGCCGGGCACGGCACGTTTTTCGCCCCGCGGGCCTTTGAGATCGAGAGCGCGCATCTGCTCGAACGCGAGGTGTTCGGCCCGATCCTGCACGTCGTACGCTGGCCGGCCGAGCGGCTCGACCGGGCGCTCGACGAGATCGACGCCACCGGCTACGGGCTGACATTGGGCATCCACAGCCGCATCGACGAGAATGTCCGGCGCATCCTCGGCCGCATGCGCACCGGCAACAGCTACGTCAACCGCAACATGGTCGGCGCCGTCGTCGGGGTGCAGCCGTTTGGCGGCGAGCGCCTGTCCGGCACCGGCCCCAAAGCCGGCGGCCCGCGCTATCTGCACCGGTTTGCGACCGAGCGCACGATTTCGGCCGACATCACCGCTGCCGGCGGCAACGCCACCTTGCTGTCCTTGCAAGACGAAGCCTGATCCGCCGCCCACCCTCTACCCCACCCCCTTCCCAGAATGGGGCTTATGGGGCTTTGACAGCAGCGCGGCGAGCAAGCAAAACACAATATAGAAACTCGGGCAGATCGATCCCGTCAATCATTTTCATCGGGACGTTATGGCACACATCAACGCGCCGCGACCACTTCCGCACGGTTGGAACGAGCGCCATCGTGCCCTTCTGACGAGATTGCTTTCCGAAATTGCGAAGGTGCTAGTGCACCGACGCATTCTGAAGATTCACTTGGTGACCGCAGACAAATGCTCACATCAAAATCCGACCACACCGGCGAAGGCCGGTGCCCATTGCGGAAGTGGGTCCCGGCCTCCGCCGGGAAAGCAGAAAAGGGGCACCAGTTTGAATCATTTGAATGCATCGGAGCACTAGGCTACCAGTTGGAAGGTGGTTATTACCCGCGACGGTTAGCCGACACAGAGGTTGAGCAACAGGCCGTCCGCGCCCTGATCGAAGTCTTGTCGGGAAGGCGTTCGCTTGGTGTTAGCCCCGCTGCACCGCTCCGCCCGTACCATTTCCACCCCCGCCCACTGCCCGAGGCACCTAGCTATGGAGGCCCGCGACGCCGGCGACCGCAACGCATGACGCAGGGAACCGTATCGCCCTCACTGGTCACGCTGCGATCAGCACGGAGCCTGAGCCGCAAAATGCTTCACCTTGATCGCGTCGGATCGCTGCTCCGCCTCCCATAGATCATATTGAAGCTGCAGCTGTAACCAGCTTTCGGGTGAGCGGCCGATGCCTTGGACAGCCGAATCGCCATGTCCGGAGAAATCCCGGCGTGACCGTTGAGCAGCGCCGAGAGCGTGCGACGGGCTACGCCCAGGCCCTCGGCGGCGGCCGTCACCGTTAGGCCCAAGGGATCGAGGCACAGCTCTTTGATGACCTCACCAGGATGCGGCGGCTTGTGCATGCGTGGCATAATTCGTCACACCTCCTTTCACCTCAGTGGTAATCGACCAGATCGACATTGGTGACATCCTGGCCTTCGAACTCGAAGATCACCCGCCAATCGCCTGAGATCGAAACCGACCATTGACCAGCGCGGTCACCGCGAAGGGGATGCAACCGGGCACCGGGAAGCGCCATGTCGGACGGCACCGAAGCCGTCGCCAGAGCCGCCAGCACCGCGCGCAGCCCTTGTTCACGTGCTGAGCAGCAACTCCGCTTGTGTCGCCCGTGAATACAGCCGCTCCAGCCCCCTATGGCGAAAGCGCGAAATCATCGGCGAGAAGTGTAACGTATCACATCACATTCTGTCAATCGGTCGCAAAGAGAAAGGATTCCGCGCCCGGCACCGGGGCGAGCTGGTTCCAGCGGCTTAGCCGTCGCGCAAGTCAGTCTCGGAACCGCCCCCCGCGTGCTCGCATTAATCAAGAATTTCGGCAAAAATCCTTTGCGCCAGCATGATTTCAAGGCCTTATACGCATCATAAGTTATGGCTCGAAACTCACCCCGAAAAACGCCTCATCGGCTATGCCCGCGTCAGCACCTACGGGCAGACCCTCGACAGCCAGCTTGAGCAGCGTCGCGCCGCCGGATGCGGCAGCCGGAACATCTACCGCGAGGAGGTGACGGGCGCGCGGGCCGACCGGCGCGAGCTTAACCGGATGCTCGGCAAGCCTCGACCCCCGGCGACGTGGTGACGGTGACGCGGATTGACCGCCTGGCGCGCAGCACCTTCGACCTGTTCGCCATCGTCAAGCGCATCGTCGGACGCCAAGGCGCAATTCCGATCACTTGGCGGAACCGTGGGCCGACACCGGCACCAGCACCGGGCGCTTGATGATTGCTGTTCTCGGCGGCTTGGCGGACGTGGAGCGCGACCTCATCCGCACCCGCACCGCCGAG
>CAVQJP010000002.1:0-599088 GCA_963712825.1 uncultured Alphaproteobacteria bacterium | reverse complement strand
GATATCCAGCCATTTGGGTGCGGCTGAAAAGTCAGCCCATTACTTGTACTGAAGGGGAAATGCAAATTGGGGCGAATGCCCGGATTGCGGAGCGTGACCGACTGCCAACGGCGCCCATCGACATCCGAGTATCGAAAATATTTTTCTACGTATTCAGGACTAAACACTGTATATTGTTGGTTCCAGCGATATTCACGGAGAGAGGCTTATGCCTTTGCTTCCGGTACGATCAACATCTTGAAGGAGAGCGGTGGGTGGCGGGCGGTGATGCCGAGCAGGGAGCGGAAGGCGGCATGTCGGGTGCGGCGGCGGTTGAAGCGGAAGACGAATTCGTCGCGAGGTAGGCCTGGACGTGCTTGCGGCGCAGACCGTGGTCGACGCCCAAGGCCCAGACCTTGAGGTTGGAGAAGATGCGGTGCACCCAGGGCAGGACGACATGGGCCGCCATCTTGCCAATGACGTGGGCATCGCGGCTGACGCCGGGGGCGCCGGGATAAGCGGGCCAGCCATCGGTCTTGGCGGTTGCTCCGGGCGCGAGGTTGAGGGCGATGAAGGGGTGCAGACTGGCGGCCGAGCAGTCCGGCATCTCGGCCAGACGGATGCGGCCGGGGCCGGCGCCACCGTCTTGCACCTCGACGGCGCCGACGAGCAGGATCTTGCCTTGGCGGCTGCGCCCGCCACCGCCGGTCACGGGATCGTGCCTGCTGCGGCAAGGGATTTCGGTCTCGTCGACCTCGACGAGGCCGGCAAGCGGGGTGCGGCCGGGGACCACCATGCTGGCGCGCAGCTTGCCGCACAACAGCCAGGCGCTCTTATAGGAGCCCGGGGCGAGCCGGCGCTGCCGTTGCAGGGCCGAGATCCCATGGGAATGGGTGGCCATCAGATAGGCCGCCCAAAACCAGGTGGTCAGCGGCAGCTTGAAGGGGTGCATGATCGTGCCGGCGGTTACCGAGGTCTGTCGGCCGCAGCCGGCGCCTTCCCAGGTCCACCGCTTGGTCTGCAGCTGCCAAGCTTTGCTCGCCGCGCAACCGGGGCAGACAAAGCCCTCGGGCCAGCGCGCCGCGAACAGGTATCCAACGCACGCCCCCCATCCGCGAAGCGCCGCTGGAACGCGATCAAAGAGCGGCGGAAATCTGTCACGGCAGCCTTCCGGCGAGCTTATGTTCGTTATTTGTTCTAACGCAAACTCAGCCCGGCCGCCACAACATTTTGTGCTCCCGGACGCAGAGGGATAAGCCTCCACCCCTAATGACTCCCTGGTCAAAGAGGTTCCACGCGGTGTAAAGGCAGCAAGTGACTGCGGACCGCTTGGCAACCTCGCTGGCACTGTCGTGGACTGGGCAGCACCCTGGAGCGGCCATCGCGCTAATCCCAAAAAAGATCTGGCGGCTGTGGTCGGTGGATGGTGAGGCCGAATGGGCGTACGAGGCAGGTTGTAATTATTACGACAAGTATTCGATTCTGTTCAGAACGATACGCGTTATTAACCAAACGTACTATGCAGCTATGATATTCTTCACGGCAACGTCGGTTTTTTATTGGCACAGATGTGCCGAAATACCGTTGCCGGAGTGGATAACCGGGTATGTGATTATTCTCTACACAACACTAATATCAGTAATATTCCATGGCTTTTCGCGCTATCATTTTCCAGCAATCCCGTGGATCGCGATGTATGCGGTGTGGGCGATTGTGCAATCGGTGGGGTTCACCCAGTTGGCCGCGCGCTCGGCTGCGTAATCGGCCTGCTGTTGAAAGTTCAGGGCCCGTCGATCCGCTGACGCTCGGCGACGCCGCTCGGGCCCCCCTGCGGCTCACTCCTGGTTAGCGAGCGCCAGCCGCGCAACCGTGCTCGCCCTCGCGACAGGGAGCGCGCGCAGGCGGCGCAGCCCGCGCGCGCTGGGCTTGGGCCGCATGCTCCTGGACAGCACGCTGCTGCACCGCGCGCTGCTGTGCGGCGCGCTCCTGCATCGCACGTTGCTGCGTCGCGTTTTGTTGGACAGCGCGCTGTTGAGGGCCTTGGGGAACGTTGCGGCGCTCTTGCGCCGCGGCCGCCGCAGGATTTGCCCGTTCTCGGGCCGCGCTCGTCGCGGCCGGCCCGAGCGCGGCGCCGGCGCCAGGACGCGCAGGAACCGCTCCGTGAGCCGCCTGCGGCGGAACGTTGCGGCGCTCTTGCGCCGCGGCCGCCGCAGGATTTGTCCGTTCTCGAGCCGCGCTCGTCGCGGCCGGCCCGAGCGGGGTGGCGGCGCCGGGACGAGCCGGGACGGCGCCATGCGCTGCCTGCGGCGGTACGTTGCGGCGCTCCTGGGCGGCGGCCGGCGTTTCGTTTGACCGCTCTCGGGCCGCGCTCGTCGCAGCCGGCCCGAGCGGGGCGCCGGGTACTGAACGAGCCGCGCCAGGGACTGGCCGCGTTTCGCCGACGCTGCGAGCCGCTACGACCCCATGCCCGGCAAATTCGCCGGGCCTGGGCGTGGCCGCGATCGGCGGCGCGCCGTGGTTCACCGATGCCAGCAATTGGTGGTTGGTGCTGGCCGAGTGCTCCTGCTGCACCTGCGCCGGCGTCGCGGCAACCCGCTGCTCGCGTGCCGCCGCGAGCTGGGTAGGCGTGGGCGCGGCGCGAACCCCGCCGGTTCCGCCGTTATAGCTGACTGTGGAGGTGCTGCTTGTGACGACATTCCGAGTGTACACGTTGGAAATATTGGTGTTGCTCAAATTGTTCACTGACCGGTTGTAATATAATGCACCGTTGTTCCAATACCCGCCTTGATAACCATTGCCGCCATAGCCGTGACCATAGTCGATGCCGCCGTAAAACCCGACTTGCGGCCCCCAATAACCGGCGCGCCAGGCATAGCCGCTGCCGCCCCAGCCCCAATAGCCGGGCGTCCACAGCAAGCCGACGCCGGGCGGCTGCACCCAGGTGCCGGGCACCCAGTAATACCCGTAGGGTCCATAAGCCCAGTAGCCGGGCGTCCAGATATAACCGGGAGCCGGGATCGGCGGTTGCTCGTAGACGGGCAGCACCGGCGGGGCGATCGAAACCGCCACACCGATTTGCGCAAACGGCGCAACGGGTGCCACGGCAACCGCGCCCGCGAACACGAGCAGGTAAAAAAGAGCTACGCGGTATATACGCATCGCCGTCTCCTTGACCCGTTTAGACGCAACGACCGAGACCGTCGCGCCCCAACAATCCTCTCGCGCAACCGTCGCACCCCAATGAGTTTCGCCCGGCGGCGAGGTTTACGATCTTCGCTTTCCTCGAAACCGGCCCAGAGAACACGCCTCGAACGCTTCCCGCGCGTGATATATTCCGGCCGCTCTTATCGTTTCGTCTGGATGCTTCGTCGACCCGCCGCGGAATCCGATGATCAGCGAGGTTCGCCGGCATCGCGCGGCCTGTCGTTGGCATAGATGACAGAGCAGCCGCCCGCGGCAAAGCTGCCGGCCGGCCACAGCGCCCGCCAGCGTGGCGTCTGATTCCATGACCGCTAAGCCGATGGAGCGGTTACCGTGACGGCAATACCCTCGCCACGGGCTAGTGTAGCGCCCGATTGCAGGCTCAGCGGCCCGGTCGCGCACAGCCTGCGTTCGGTGTAGAGTGGCGACACCGGAACAAGCGGAGCCGCCGCCATGCCGTCAGCCGATGGAGCCGTTGGACACCCGACCCTGCCCGCCGGGCGGAGAGCGGCCGGGCGCCATTGGCCCGCCGGGGGCAGCTCGCGCATCCCGAACTGGGTCTACACCGATCCCGAAATCTTTGCGCGCGAGCAAGAGCGCATTTTTGCCGGCGCCAGCTGGCTCTTTGTCTGTCTCGAAACCGAGATCCCGAACCCCGGCGACTTTAAGCGCACCCGGCTCGGCGCGATCGAGGTCGTGGCGGTGCGCGACAAGGAGGGCGAGGTCGTCGTGCTCGTCAACCGCTGCGCGCACAGGAGCGCGCAGTTCTGCTCGGCGGCGCGCGGCTCGGCGCAGGAATTCGTCTGTCCCTATCACCAGTGGACCTACGATCTCGGCGGGAAGCTGCTCGGCCTCCCGTTTCGCCGCGGCTTTCACGGCCAAGGCGGCATGCCGGCCGATTTCCGCCTCGAGGAGCACGGGCTGCAGCGGCTCGCGGTAACCCGCCGGCACGGCGTCGTCTTCGCCAGCTTTTCGGCCGACGAACCGCTCGAAGAGTATCTGGGCGCCAACATGCTGGGATATTTCGACCGGGTTTTCGACGGCCGCGACCTGGTCGTGCTCGGCTATCTGCGCCAACGCATCCCGAGCAACTGGAAACTGATGTTCGAGAACATCAAGGACCCGTATCACGCCAGCCTGCTGCACGTATTCCTGGTCACGTTCGGGCTGTTCCGCCTGGACCAGCGCTCGGCGATCGAGATGGACCCGGCCGGGCGCCATGCCGTGCTGGTCAGCCGCAAGGGCGAGCAGCAGGAGAACGAGGCGACGCGGCAGATGCGCGCCTTCAAGTCGAACTTCACGTTGCGCGACCCGCGGCTCTTGGAGCCGGTGCGTGAGTTTCCCGGCGAGGCGACCGTCGTCATGCAGACCCTCTGGCCCAACCTGATCGTGCAGCAGCAGTCGAACACCCTGGCCGTGCGGCAGATCATCCCGATCGACGCCGGGCAGTTCGACCTCGCCTGGACCTTTTTCGGCTATGCCGACGACACCCCCGAGATGCGCCAGCGCCGCCTGCGTCAAGCCAATCTGATGGGGCCGGCGGGGCTGGTCTCGCTCGACGACAGCGAGGCGATGCTGTTGTCGCAGGCCGGGATCGGCGGCAACGACGACGCTCTCTGCATCGCCGAGATGGGCGGCCGCGCCGTTCACGACGAGCCGCACATGGTCACCGAGACCGCGATCCGCGGCCTCTACCAACACTATCGCCGGGTCATGGATCTCTGACCGGCGATGATCGCCGCCCCCGGTCTCGACGCGCCGCCGGCGCTGCGCATGCGGCTCGCCGATCTTTATTGCGCCTACGCCGACGCGCTCGACGACGGCGAGCTGGAATCCTGGCCGGATTACTTTGCCGAGGATTGTGTTTACAAGATCATTCCGCGCGAAAACTTCGAACAGAACCTGCCGATCGCGCTGATTTACTGTGAAAGCCGCGACATGCTGATCGACCGGGTCACCGCGATCCGCGAGACCGCGCTCTACGTGCCGCGGCTGGTCAGACATCTGACCGCCAACATCCGGCTGCGCGAGATCGGGCCCGACTGGCTCCGCCTGACCGCGAGCTTTGCGTTGTTGCAGACGATGGCCGACCGCCCGTCCGAGCTGTTCATGTGCGGGCGCTATCATGACCGGGTGGTCGAGGACGGCGACCGGCTGCGCTTTGCCGAGCGCATCTGCGTCTACGATTCGACGATCGTCCCGACCTCGCTCGTCTTCCCGGTTTAGGCGAGGCGGCGGCCACATCTCATCAGATCGCCGGCTCCGTCACCCGACGAACGAAATGATGATCCGTCGGTTCTGTCGGCCCTTGTTCTCGATTTTGGTGACCGCGACCGGGCCGATTTCGGCGGTGTTGCCGACACGCGTGCCGCCGCAGGGCTGCAGGTCGACGCCGGCGATCTCCATCAGCCGCACCCGGCCGCTGCCGGTCGGCGGCTTGACCGACATCGTGCGCACGAGATCGGGCTCGGCGGCGAGCTCGTCATCACTGATCCAGCGCGGCGCCACCGGGTGCCCGGCGGCGACCAATTTGTTGAGCCGGGCGGCGATCGCCTCCTTGTCGAGGCTCGACCCCGGCACGTCGAAATCGAGCCGCCCGCGGCCGTCGGCGACCTGGCCGCCGGTCACCGCACCCGGCACGACCGCGCACAGCAGGTGCAGGCAGGTGTGCATGCGCATCAGCCGGTGGCGGCGTTCCCAGTCGATCTCGGCGATGAGCTCGCTGCCGGGCGGCGGCAATGCAGCGCCGGGGGCCGGAACATGGATCACCTCGTCGGGGCCGTCGCCCTTGACCGTGTCGAGGATCGCGACGGTTTCGCCAGAGCCGAGCCGAAGCACGCCGCTGTCGCCCGGCTGGCCGCCACCCATCGGATAGAACACGGTGCGGTCGAGGCGAATGCCGGCTTCGTCGACGGCAACGACCCGTGCGGTGCAGCTGCGTAAATACCCGTCATCGCGAAACAAAAGCTCGGTCATTGGCGTTAAAACATCCCATCAACGCTTTCCCGGCGAAAGCCGGGACCCACGGCGCCATCGGCACGAATCCGTTACAATTACCTCGATATGTCGGGATAGCGATCGATCCAATGGGGGTTGTCCTGTTCGATCAGTTCGATTTTCCAACTCCGCTTCCAGCCCTTAATCCGTCGTTCGCGGATCATCGCCGCTTCCAATGTTTCGTGACGTTCGAACCAGACCAGTCTATCGATGCCATACTTTGCGGTAAACCCAGGAACAGCCTTTACTCTATGCTCCCACGCACGCCGCGCAAGGTCTGATGTCGACCCGACATACAAGCTTCCATGCGGCTTACTAGCGAGCAAGTAGACGAAGAACATTGTGCGATCTTCGAAAGTGGGTCCCGGTTTTCGCCTGAACAGCGGGATCCGAGAATGAACACTTACGTTTCCAGCCACCGCGGCGCCGGCAGGTTGCGCTCCCGAAGAAAAGCGGGGTTGAACAATTTCGACATGTAGCGCGTGCCGGAATCGGCGAGGATCGTCACGATCGTGTGTCCGGGGCCGAGCAGCCGGGCGAGCCGGATGGCGCCGCACACATTGATCCCGGTCGAGCCGCCGAGCACCAGCCCCTCGTCCTCGACCAGGCCAAACAGCACCGGCAGCATCTCCTCGTCGGTAATCTGGAACTGGCCGTCGGGGGCAAATCCTTCGAGGTTCCTGGTCTCGCGATTGTTGCCGATGCCCTCGGTGATCGAATTTCCCTCCGGCTTGAACTCGCGCCGCGCATACCAGCTGTAGATACCCGAGCCCATGCAGTCGGCGAGGTAAATCTTCACCCCAGGGTTGCGCTGCTTAAGCGCGATGCCGACCCCGGACAACGTCCCGCCGGTGCCGACCGAGCACGCAAAGCCGTCGACCTTGCCCGCGGTCTGCTCCCAGATTTCCGGCCCGGTCGTCTCATAATGGCCGCGGCGGTTGGCGAGATTGTCGAACTGGTTGGCCCAGATCGCTCCGTTCGGCTCTTGTGCCGCGATTTCGGCGGCGAGCCGCTCGGAATAGCGCACGTAGTTGTTCGGATTGGTATAAGGGGCGGCCGGCACCAGGCGCAGATCGGCGCCGCACAGCCGCAGCATGTCCTTTTTTTCCTGGCTTTGCGTTTCGGGCATGACGATGACGGTACGGTAGCCGCGGGCGTTGCCGACCAGCGCCAGCCCGATGCCGGTGTTGCCGGCCGTAGCCTCGACGATGACCCCGCCCGGCCGCAGCAGGCCGCGCTCCTCGGCGTCCTTGATGATGTAGAGCGCCGCGCGGTCCTTGACCGAGCCGCCGGGGTTCAGAAACTCGGCCTTGCCGAGGATCGTGCACCCGGTCTCTTCCGAGGCGCGGCGCAGCTTGAGCAGCGGCGTGTTTCCGATACTTCCGACAAAGCCGTCGCGGATCTGCATGGCACTCTCCATCCGCCCTCCCTGGCTGCGGACTATCGGGTGCCGGCCCGGCCGACGCAACAGCCGTGCTGTTCCCAGGCCGGGCCCTACGCTACAAGCACAGGACGAGCGCAAGCGGAACCTTCAAATGACCGAGACAGCCCTGTTTGCTGCACCCGAGCCTGTCGAGGCCGACCGGTCGACCGGGTTGCTGCCGTCGCAAATGCTGCGCGAGGCGGTGGCTGTCGGACGCGAAGTTCTGTCGCCGCAGCCGATCGCCGACGCCCAGATTCAGCCGGCGAGCATCGACCTGCGGCTCGGCGAGGTTGCGTATCGGGTGCGCGCCAGCTTTTTGCCGGGCGCCCGCGCCAGCGTGCGCGACAAGCTCGACCTGCTCGCGATGCACAGAATAGACCTGACCCAGGGCGCGGTACTCGAAAAGGACTGCGTCTATATCGTCCCGCTGCTCGAATACGTCGCGCTCAGGAAACGCACCTCGGCGCTCGCCAACCCGAAGAGCTCGATCGGCCGGCTCGACGTGTTCGCCCGTGTGATCACCGATTACGGGACCGAGTTCGACCGCGTGCGCGAAGGCTACAAGGGACCGCTCTACGCCGAGATTTCGCCGCGCTCGTTCAGTATCCTGGTGCGGACCGGGTCGAGCCTCGTGCAATTGCGCATCCGCCGCGGCTCGCCGGTATTCAGCGACACGGCATTGCGGCGACTGCACGAAGAAATCGGCCTCGTCGAAAGCCCCGAGGGAGCCGCCCCGCCGCGCGAGGCGATCCGCGACGGACTCGCCTTTACCGTCGACGTGGCCGGCGAAGCCAGCGACGGCATTGTCGGCTACAAGGCGCGGCGGCACACCGACCTGATCGACGTCGACCGCATCAATTACTACGACCCGCGCGACTTCTGGCAGCCGGTTCATTCCCATCGCGGTCCCGCAGGGCCGGGCGGGATCGTCCTCGATCCGCATGATTTCTACATTCTGGCCTCACGCGAGGCGGTCGTGGTGCCGCCGGACCATGCCGCCGAGATGCTGCCCTATCACACTTTTGTCGGCGAGTTCCGGGTGCATTTCGCCGGCTTTTTCGACCCCGGCTTCGGCTTCTCCGAGACTGGCGGCAGCCGTAGTCGCGCGGTGTTGGAAGTGCGCTCGCACGAGGTCCCGTTTCTGATTGAAGACGGGCAAGTCATCGGGCGGCTCGTCTATGAGCGGCTGATCGCCCGCCCCGACAAACTCTACGGCCGCGACATCGGCTCGTCCTACCAGAGCCAGGGCCTCGCGCTCTCAAAGCACTTCAGAGACTTTCCGCGGCGCTGAGGTAGCCAGCGGCAAGGTGCGGCCGCGCGCCTGACAGCGCGGTTTGCCGGTCGCTGCGCGGCGGCTATATTCCCGACATGGATTTTACGCTTTCGGACGAGCAGCGGGCGTTTCAGGAGACGGCGCGGTCGTTCGCCCGCGCGGAATGGCTGCCGCTGGCGCCGGGCTGGGACGAGCGCCAGGAGTTTCCGGTCGCGGCGTTGCGGCGGGCGGCGGCATTGGGCTTTGCCGCGATCTATGTCGGCGAGGAATTCGGCGGCAGCGGGCTCGGCCGGGTCGACGCCGCGATCATCTTTGAGGAATTGGCCGCGGCCTGCGTCTCGACCGCGGCTTACCTGTCGATCCACAACATGGCGTCGTGGATGATCGACCGCTTTGGCGACCGCAAACAGCGCGCCCGATTTTTGCCAAAGCTGACGCGGATGGAGCATCTCGCCAGCTATTGCCTGACCGAGCCCGGCAGCGGCTCGGACGCAGCGGCGTTGACGACCCGCGCCCGCCGCGACGGCGACGGCTATGTGCTGAACGGCACCAAGGCGTTTATTTCCGGGGGCGGCGCCAGCGACATCTATGTCGCGATGGTCAGGACCGGGGGCGACGGGCCGCACGGCATCTCCTGCCTCGTCGTCGAAAACGGCACGCAAGGCCTGTCCTTTGGCAAGAAGGAAAAAAAGCTCGGCTGGAACACGCAACCGACGGCGATGGTGATCTTTGACGATTGCCGGGTCCCGGTCGCCAACCGGCTCGGCGCCGAGGGCGACGGCTTCAGGATCGCAATGACGGGGCTCGACGGTGGCCGGCTCAACATTGGCGCATGCTCGCTCGGCGGGGCACGGGCCTGTCTTGAAGCCGCGCGGGCGCACCTGCTCGAACGCCGCCAGTTCGGTCGCAGGCTCGCCGACTTCCAGGCATTGCAATTCAAGCTCGCCGACATGGCGACCGAGCTCGACGCGGCGCGGCTGATGGTCTGGCGCGGCGCCGCCGGCCTCGACAGCGCCGATCCGCAAGCGGTCATGCAGTGCGCGATGGCCAAGCGCCTGGCGACCGATGCCGGTTTTCACGTCTGCAACGAGGCGTTGCAGCTGTTCGGCGGCTACGGCTACCTGAAGGACTTCCCGATCGAGCGCTATCTGCGCGACGTGCGCGTCCACCAGATCCTCGAAGGCACCAACGAGATCATGCGGGTCATCATCGCCCGCCGCCTGCTCGGCCCGTCGAATGAGTGACGGCGAGATATTGCTCGGGCGAACCGGCGGGATTGCGACCCTGACGATCAACCGGCCGCAGGCGCTGAACGCGCTCACCCTGGCCAATTACCGGCAGATCGCCCCGGCGCTCGCGGCCTGGGCCGCGGACCCTACCGTGCATGCGCTGGTCGTGCGCGGCGCCGGCGGCCGCGCCTTTTGCGCCGGCGGCGATGTGCGCGCGGTCTACGAGGCCGGGCGCGGGATCAGCGGCGACCGCGAGCTGACCGCTGTTTTCTTTGCCGAGGAATACCGGCTGATCCGCGACATTCACCGCTTTCCCAAGCCCTATGTCGCGATCATCGACGGGATCACGATGGGCGGCGGCGCCGGCATCTCGGTCAACGGCGCGTACCGGCTCGCGACCGAGCGCACCCTGTTCGCGATGCCGGAGACCGCGATCGGGCTGTTTCCCGATGTCGGCGCGACGCGGTTTTTGAACCGCTGTCCGGGGCAGATCGGCCGTTATCTCGGGCTCTCCGGCGCGCGGCTCAAAGCCGCCGACGCGCTCTATTGCGGCTTGGCCACGCATTTTGTGGCGCAGGACCGGGTTGAGCCGCTGCTGACCGCGCTGGCCGAGACCGAGTGGCGGACGGGCGGCGAGGTCCACCGGGTCGAGGCTCTGCTCGTCGGATTCGCGTCCGATCCGGGGCCGGCGCCGCTGGCGGCGCTGCAGCCGGCGATCGACCGCTGCTTTGCGGCCGACAGCGTCGAGGCGATTCTCGAGGCGCTTGCGGCCGAGGCGGCATCGGACAGCGCCGACGCCGGCTGGGCCGCGGAAACGCGCGCCGGCCTGATGACGAAGTCGCCGACCAGTCTCAAGGTGACCTTGTGCCAGCTGACCCTCGGACGCGGTTACAATGTCGAAGAGGCGCTGACGCTCGAATACCGGCTGACCCAGCATTTCATGGCGGCGCATGATTTCTACGAAGGCGTGCGCGCGGTGCTGATCGACAAGGACCAGGCGCCGCGCTGGCAGCCGCCGAGCCTCGCCGCGGTTGACGGCGCGACGGTCGCGGCCTACTTCGCGCCGCTCGGCGACCGCGAGCTGCGCTTCTGATCCACCCGAGCGGGAGGAACTTGGCATGACGGCGATCGGTTTTATCGGGCTTGGCAACATGGGGGCGCCGATGGCGGCGAACCTGGTCAAGGCCGGGCATCAGGTAACGGGGTACGACATCGCGCCGGCCGCCGTCGCAGCGTTGGCGGCGCAAGGCGGGCGGGCGGCGGCGAGTGCGGCCGAAGCCGTTGCCGCGGGCGATGTCGTGATCACGATGCTGCCGGCGGGGCCCCAAGTGCGCGAGGTCTATCTTGGCAATAGCGGGGTCTTGGGGCGCGCCGGCAAGGGCGCCCTTTTGATCGACTGCTCGACGATCGACGTCGACACCGCCCGCGCGGTCGCGACCGCCGCGCACGAGGCCGGGTTCGACATGCTCGACGCGCCGGTCTCGGGCGGCACCGCCGGCGCGGCGGCGGCAACCCTGACGTTCATGGTCGGCGGCGAGGCGGCCGCCTTCGCGCGCGCCCAGCCGATCCTCGAAGCCATGGGCCGCGCGATCATCCACACCGGCCCCGCCGGCAATGGCCAGGCGGTCAAGATCTGCAACAACATGATGCTCGCCATATCGATGATCGGCGTGTGCGAGGCCTTTACGTTGGCGAAGAAACTCGGGCTGACGCCGCAGACTTTGTTTGACGTCGTCAGCAAATCGACCGGGCAAAGCTGGGCGTTGACCGGATATTGCCCGGTGCCGGGGCCGGTGCCTTCATCGCCCGCCAACCGCGATTATCAGGCGGGGTTTACCGCGGCGATGATGCTGAAGGATTTGCGGCTGGCGCACCAGGCTGCGGGCGCAACAGCGGCCCCGACCCCGCTCGGCGGCGCCGCCGCGGCGCTCTACCAGCTGTTTGTCGACGGCGGGACCGGCGGGTTGGACTTTTCCGCGATCTACCGTTTTATCGACAAATCGGACGTTAAAATTTGAAACGAAGTTTTAACTAAGCCTCCCGTAATCTTGCCGGGACCCCCATTTGCGAGGCCCCCGATGAACAACAATTATCTCGAAACCATTTCGCTGATCGAACGACTGCACCGCCATTTTCTCGAGGTGGTGAAGCTCGAGCTCGAAGGCCTCGCCATCCACGACATCAACAATGTGCAGGGCATGATGCTGTTCAATATCGGTGAAGCCGAGATGACGGTCGGCGAATTGACCCTGCGCGGCTGCTATCTCGGCTCGAACGTCTCCTACAACGTCAAGAAAATGGTCGAAAACGGGTATCTCGTGCAGCAGCGCTCGCCGCACGACCGCCGTTCGGTCCATGTCCGGCTGACCGAAAAAGGGATCAGGCTGCGCGAAGCCCTGACCGCAATGCATCATCGGCATTCGGACATGCTGGGTCAGGCGCTGGTCGGCACCGAGGATCTTCAGGCGACGACGGTGACCCTGCGCCGGCTCGAGCGGTTCTGGATACGCGCCGGCGACCTGATGCAGCGCCCGCCCCAATTCGCCGCCTGATTTTTCTGGTGACCGCGGCGCCCGAGGCTGCAACTCTGCGCGATCGTATCAGCGGAGGAGCGGCATGACAGCCGAGCTTTTTTCCTTGGCGCCGGATCTCAGCGTCGCCGGGCGGCTCGATCGGGCGGATATCGAGGCGCTGGCGCAGGTCGGGGTGCGCACCATCATCAACAACCGGCCCGACGGCGAAGACCCGGGACAATTGCCGGCGGCGGAAGCGCGCAAGCTCGCCGAGGCCCACGGGATCGTCTACCGCCACATCCCGATCACCGCGGCGAGCCTGACGCGCGCCGATGTCGACGCCTTTGCCGCAGCCTTGCACGAGGCGCCAAAACCGGCCGTCGCCCATTGCCGCAGCGGCACCCGATCGAGTCTCTTATGGGCGTTGACCCGCCTGCGCGAGGGTGCGGACCCACTGGCGCTGATCGCCGAGGCGGCGCGCCACGGCATCGACATCGCGGGCTTGCCGGCGGTCGCCTCGCGGCTGCGCTGACCGATCTCAGGCGGCCGGTCACCCGGGCAGTCGCCGGCGCCGCGGCGGCCCGACCCTCGCCAACGCAGCGGTGGTGTCGCGGACAAGCGGCAGCCGCCGCAGCTGGCACAGCACGATCGCGGCGAGACCGGCGACCAGCCACCACCAGACGAGCTCGCGGCAAATCCAGAACAGCAGCTGAATGCGGAGCCCGACCCGCTCAACAGAAACAGTGCCGGCGATCAGGTGGACGATGCGGCGAGCGGGGTCGTTCCAGGCTAAGAACAGCACGGCGGCGATCATCCGCGCCAGAAACCGCCGAACCATCAGCCCATCGGCCAGCCGGTGCCAGCGGACCAGGCCTGGCATGACCAGAACGAAATAAATGCCGCGGTAATCGACGTTCTGCCCGGCAAAAAAGCAAGCCGTCACCAAAAGCGCGCCGGCCAGCAGGCACCGCCCTTCGATCCGGTCGGGGTCGAGCGCGACCGTGTCGAGCAGGCGCAGCGTGCGCCGCGTTCGGGCGACGGCGCATGCCGCGAGGGCGGCCAGCAGCAACAAACCTGCGGCGCCGCGCCGGCGAGGGCAGAAGATCGCCTCGGCGACACCGAAAGGCAGGTTTCGGGCCGAAAACGAGTTGGCGAAATGCGAAAGTGCCGGAATGTTGGCCAGCGCTTTGGCCAACTGCGCATGATTGAAGCCGGCGAGACCGAGCACCGTCAAGGCGGCGAGGGCCGCCCCGATCAGCGCGTCGCGTCGTCGCTCGCGTGCGAGCAGCACGAGCAGAACGAGCGGGTAATATTTGAGCAGGCCGGCGCACAGGTAGACCGCATAGGCGCCGAACCGCCAGGGCCGCGCTGCCTGGCCGAGGGCGCAACCGCCGACGACCAGCAGGAAGACGACGAGATCGCAGTTGGCGCGTTCGAGCGCGTAGAACGTCATTGGCGACAATGCCGCCAAGGAAAGGATCAGCACTTCGCCGCGGGTGGCGGGGCGGATCACGACGGCCAGCGACAGGATGACCGTCAGGTCGAGGCCGAGGCCGACGGCGTTGGTCGACGTGGTGTCGAGAAAGCCCGGGACAATCGAGAGCCACAGCGGCGAGTAGACGTGCACGCGGCCGAGCGCGTCGCACGGGTTCGAGAGGTAAACGTCGATCCCCAGCCGTCGGCACTGCGCCGCGGCGAGCACCGCATGGATGTCGAGAAACGGAAAGCGGAACGGCTCGAAACCGAACAGCGTCAGGACATCGAAATAAAGCGCGTGCCGGCCCCACCGCCACAGCCCCGCGAGCACGGCAAACAGCAGCAGCGCCACGGCTGGGATCGCCAGGCGACAGCCCCATCGCGGGATCGCGTCCGGCGCGGCAAATGCGGTTTGGGTCGGGGCCATGTCGCCGGCGCGAGCCTAACCTCGGAGGACTAACCGGCGGTGAAGATGGCGCCCCGGTGGACCATTTCCTCGTCGGCTTTACCGCTCGTTAAACCTGTTCGACCTATTGGAGTGCATCCAAGACCCGGTGGTGCTCACGCGGGACAGGCCGCTGGTTCCACCTCCATCGAGAGCTGCGGACAGCCATGATTTCCGGGGAAGCTCGCGCCACTGCACAAGATTTGCGAGTTCGAAACTACGGAGCCCCGAAACGATGAAATGGCACGCGGAAGTGTTGCCGAGAACTTATTTTCCTCGTCACGCGCAGAATAGAATGAGGTCGGAAGGAGATTTGTGGCGAGCACGTGCGGAATATCTATCAGGCAGGCACAAAAATTTGCGCCATCTGTTAGCAAATAGATACAAATGGATGAACGGGTTTATAAACTACACCGATCTGGTTGTTGAAATCGGAACAGGATTTGGGATATCGCAGGATTTTATCAAAATTAATATGATAAAGACCGATATAATACAATGTCCATGGATTGACGTCTGCATGGATGGGTTAAATCTACCATTTGGTGCCGATGCGATTGACGTAATCATATGTACGAATGTGCTGCATCATTTTTCATCCCCGATACAATTCCTGATCGGCGTGCAGCGGTGCCTAAAGCCTGGTGGTCACATTCTCCTCTTCGAGCCCAATCCCAGCTTTCTGTTGCTGCTGGCGCTGCGCATGATGCGGCATGAAGGTTGGTCCTTCGAGGTTGACGTGTTCGACCCCACTGCGTTGGCGAGCGATCCGACCGATCCGTGGGCCGGCAACAACGCGGTCAGCGACCTTATGTTCCGGGACCGCAGCCTGTTCGAGGAAAACCTGCGAGGGTTTGAGATTGTGCAGGACAGCTTTTCCGAATGTCTGATGTTCCCGTTGTCTGGCGGGGTTACGGCAAAAATCAAAACTTTCTAGCTGCCGACAATGGTACTGACTGTTATCGATTCGATCGACCGCAAGCTATGCCGCCTTTCGCCCAATATCTTTGCCATGGGCCGGTCGGTTGCGCTGCGCAAGCGGCATGCATGATGAAGCGGCCGCCTGTCTTTGCCCCGACTGGACTTCACATTCATAGCTGCATTCCACGGTTCATCCTTTGTTAATTTCGCCTGTCCTAAGCTGGGCCGCAGCGCAATTGGGCAGTGCACCCTATGGCCGAGAGGATCGCGATCGTGACCCCGGTGCTGGACGACTGGGTGTCGTTTGCCGGCCTCGTGACCGAGATCTCCGCGCGGTTCGCCGGGTCCGATTTTGTCTTCGATATCTGCGCCGTCGATGACGGCTCGGCGGAGCCGTTCGATGCTGACGGCATTGTGCTGCCGAGGGGCTCATGCGTCGGGTCGATTGAAATCATCCGCCTCGCCGCCAATCTCGGCCACCAGCGGGCGATTGCTATTGGGTTGTGCGCGGTCGCCGAAGGCGGCGCGGCCGATGTCGTCGTGGTCATGGACAGCGACGGCCAGGACCGCCCGGCCGACATCGCCGCGCTGCTGGCCGCAAACCATAGGCAGCCGCAACACGTTGTCTTCGCCGGTCGCGCCAGACGCTCCGAACCCCGCACCTTTCGCGTTTGGTACCGTCTATACCAGCTGCTGTTTTATGCGCTGACCGGACGGGCGATCAATTTCGGCAATTACTGCGCGATACCGATGGCGGGGGTCTGCCGGCTGGTGCACATGCCCGAGCTGTGGAACAATCTTGCGGCCTCGGTCATGCGCTCGCGGCTACCCTATATGAGCGTGCCGACCGTGCGCGGCAGCCGCTGCGCCGGCCGGTCGCAGATGAATTTGGTTGCGCTGATCGTTCACGGCCTCAGCGCGATGTCGGTCTACGCCGACAAAATCTTGATCCGCATTTTGCTCGCCGCCGGGCTGGTCGCCGGGTTTGCCTTGCTCGCCATCCTCGCGGTCGCCGCCATTCGGGTCGCGACCGATCTCGCGATCCCCGGCTGGGCCACGACCGCAATCGGCGATCTTCTGATCATCCTCCTGCAGACCTTTGTCATCGTGATCGCCGCGAGCCTGACGGTGCTGGCGGGACGGAGCAATCGTCCGATCCTGCCGATCGTCGATTGCAGATCCTTTGTCGCCGGGCGCGACTGCTTTATTGCCGCGTACGAGGATTGCCGGCTCGGCCGGGCTCGGCCGGCGGTCGCCGCGGTGCGGCCGGCCGCATGAGCTGCCCTTGCATTGGGTCGGACTCGCGCTGTTCGCCGCGGCGCGAAAGGGAAGACTTATCTTGCCATGATCCTCGGCCGGCTTATTTCAGCCTGTTTGAGGCCGCCGCGATTGGCCATTATCGGCGCTGCCGCCGGGCGGCCCGCGCGCTGACCCCATAGGGACGCCGGCTCGAAGCGTTTTTGATGCTCGATTGCGCCGGGCTTGTCGCTTCGATTACGGGTCTTCGCGGGCAAGTGAAGGGAACCGTGCCGCCTGTTCTCCGGAAGCCGTCATTCCGCGCCCGAGCATCCCGAATCGGCGCAACTCTCCTCTGCACCCTCTTGCGCTGTCGCCGTACGGGGCCACAATCTGTCTCATGCAGACAACCAACGACATCCGCGCCGCGTTTCTCGACTACTTCGCCAAGAACGGCCACGAAATCGTGGCGTCGAGCCCGCTCGTGCCGCGCAACGACCCGACATTGCTGTTCACCAATGCCGGGATGGTGCAGTTCAAGAACGTCTTCACCGGGCTGGAGAAGCGCTCCTATCAGCGCGCCGCCACCTCGCAGAAATGCGTGCGCGCCGGCGGCAAGCACAACGATCTCGAAAACGTCGGCTACACCGCCCGGCATCACACGTTCTTCGAAATGCTCGGCAATTTCTCGTTTGGCGATTACTTCAAGGACCGGGCGATCGAACTGGCCTGGAACCTGATCACGCGCGAGTTCGGCCTGACGCGCGACCGGCTGTTGGTCACCGTCTACGCGGAGGACGACGAGTTGGCGGGACTTTGGGCCAAGATCGCCGGGCTGCCCGAAGACCGCATCATCCGCATCGCGACCTCCGACAATTTCTGGGCGATGGGCGATGTCGGCCCGTGCGGGCCATGCTCTGAAATCTTTTGGGATCACGGGTCCTCGATACCTGGCGGCCCGCCCGGCAGCCCGGAGGCCGACGGCGACCGCTTTGTCGAGATCTGGAACCTCGTCTTTATGCAGTACGAGCAGCTGGGGCCGGGTGAGCGGGTGCCGTTGCCGCGCGCCTCGGTCGACACCGGCATGGGTCTCGAACGCATCACCGCGGTGATGCAAGGCAAGCACGACAACTACGACATCGACCTGTTCCGCAGCCTGATCCAGGCCTCGGCCGATGTTTCGGGCGTGGCCGCCGACGGCGCTCACGCGGTCTCGCATCGGGTGATCGCCGACCATCTGCGCGCCTCGGCGTTTCTGATCGCCGACGGCGTCTTGCCGAGCAAGGAGGGGCGCGGCTATGTCTTGCGCCGGATCATGCGCCGGGCGATGCGCCACGCTCACATGCTCGGCTGCAAGGAGCCGCTGATGTGGCGGCTGGTGCCGGCGCTGGTGCAGCAGATGGGCGCCGCCTATGCCGAGCTGATACGCGCCCAGCCGCTGATCACCGAAACCTTGCGGCTCGAGGAAACCAATTTCAAGCAGACGCTCGATCGCGGATTGCGCCTGTTGGAAGACGAGAGCGCGCGGCTCCGCCCCGGCGAACCGCTATCCGGCGAGACCGCGTTCCGCCTTTACGACACTTTCGGCTTTCCGCTCGACCTGACCGAGGACGTGCTG
The DNA here is from genome assembly GCA_963712825.1 of uncultured Alphaproteobacteria bacterium. Classification (GTDB taxonomy): domain Bacteria; phylum Pseudomonadota; class Alphaproteobacteria; order ATCC43930; family CGMCC-115725; genus AP-15. The sequence goes on along the minus strand of CAVQJP010000002.1, from coordinate 580,777 downwards.
CGCACACAGGGTCGTCAGGTCGCGGTCGCGGGGTTCGAGGCGGCGATGGCGCGCCAGCGCGCCGAGGCGCGGCGGAGCTGGGTGGGCTCGGGCGAGGCGGCGACCGAAGCGGTGTGGTTCGCGTTGCGCGAGGAAACCGGCGCGACCGAGTTCCTCGGCTACGAAACCGAAACCGCGGAAGGGGTGGTGCTGGCGATCCTGCGGGACGGCGCCCGCGTGACCGAAGCCGTGGCCGGCGACGAGGTCGCGGTCGTCCTTAACCAGACCCCGTTTTATGCCGAGTCGGGCGGCCAGGCCGGCGACACCGGCAGCGTCTTTACGGCCGCCGGCGCCGAGCTCGCGGTCGGCGACACGGTCAAGAAAGCCGGCGATCTGCATGTCCATCTCGGGCGGCTGACCCACGGCATGTTGAAGCAAGGCGATGCGGTCGAATTGCGGATCGACGCCGCCCGCCGGCGCCGGGTGCGCGCCAATCATTCGGTGACGCATCTGCTGCACGAGGCGCTGCGCCGGCGGCTCGGGGCGCATGTGACGCAAAAAGGCTCGCTCGTCACTCCCGACCGGATGCGTTTTGACTTCAGCCACCCGAAGCCGCTTAGTCCCGAGGACATTCAGGCGATCGAAGCCGAGGTCAACGACCGCATCCGCGCCAATGCCGAGGTCGGCACGCGGCTTTTGACCCCGGAGCGCGCCGTGGCCGAGGGGGCGCTGGCCCTGTTCGGCGAGAAATACGGCGACGAGGTGCGGGTTGTCGCAATGGGCGGCGTGCTCGACGGCGAAAACCGGCCGTTCTCGGTCGAGCTGTGCGGCGGCACGCATGTGCGGCGCACCGGCGACATCGGGCTGTTCAAGATCGTCTCCGAAACCGCGATCGCCTCGGGGGTGCGACGCATCGAGGCGCTGACCGGCGCCGCGGCCGAAGCCCATTTGGCCGAAGAGGAAGGCCTGCTGCGCCAGGCTGCGGCGGCGCTGCGCACGAGCCCCGCCGAGTTGCCGGCGCGCATCGTCAGCCTTGTCGACGAGCGCCGCCGTCTCGAGCGCGAGCTTGCCGAGGCGCGCCGCGCGCTCGCAAGCGCGGGTCCGGCGACCAAAGCCGGCGCCAAGCGGATCGGGGAGATCGCCTTTGACGGGCGCGTCGTCGACGATGTTCCGGGACGCGAGCTGAAATCGCTCGCCGACGACCTGAAACGGCGGATCGGGTCCGGCATCGTCGCGGTCGTGTCGCGGGCCGACGGCAAGGCCGCGATTGTTGTCGGCGTGACCGATGATCTTGCCCGCCGTTTCGACGCGGTCGAGCTGGTTCGGCCCGCGGCGGCGGCGCTGGGCGGCAAAGGCGGCGGCGGGCGGCCCGACATGGCGCAAGCCGGGGGCCCCGATGCGGCGCAGGCCGACGCCGCATTGGCTGCGGTCGAAAATGCCGTCGCCGCGAAATTGCGCGCGCCGATTGCGGCGCCGGCCGCCGAGTGATTTTCGATTCGTTTATTGCCGGTCGGGTTTCGAACACCGCGACGCACCCTTAATGCATTGACCCGTAAGCCGATCAGGCGGGTCGCGGACGGGTTTTTGACGATCTCGCGATAACCCCAGTCTGGGCCGTTTTCGCTGGCGAGACTGGCATGATCGCGTTGCAGGGCAAAAAGGGGCTCAGACCCCAAAGATCTCGCGTCGGCCGGTTGCTTATGCTTGTGTTGGCGCTGACGATACTCGGGGGCTGCGAGCCGTTCCCGCTGCATCTCGATCCGCTCAGCGTCAACGGCCGCGACGGCGGCGGCGCCACGCCGTCTTACGCAGCGCTGATGCGGATCGGCAAGGCGGCGCGCGACGGAGGCGATTACAGCAACGCCGTGGCGGTTTTTCGGCGCGCGGCTGAAATCGAGCCGCGCCTGCCCGATCCGTTTGTCGCGATCGGCGACACTCTGTTGGCGCTTCGTTCGGTAAACGAGGCGATCGTCGCCTACAACTCGGCGCTTGCCCGCGATCGGAGTTGCCTGCCGGCATTGCAGGGGCTGGCCAGGGCATATATCGAAACCGGCCGGCCCGAATTGGCGCTGGCGCCGCTGCACCAGGCGCTGGCGCTAAGCCCGGATGATCCCAGGCTGCTCGTGCTGCTCGGCGTGGTCGAGGACGTCGAGGGTCGGCATCGCCAGGCTCAGCTCGACTACCGGCGGGGTCTGCAAAGGGCGCCCGGCGACCCGGCGCTGACCGTCGACTTCGCATTGTCGCTGGCGCTGAGCGGCAATTACCCGAATGCGATCGCCGCGCTGCAGCCGGTCGCGATGGCGGCATCGGCATCGGCGCAGGAACGGCAGACCTTGGCGCTGATCTACGGCCTGCAAGGCAGCACCGACGAAGCGGCTCGGCTCGGCCGGATCGATCTCGACGAAGCCGCGGTGGAGCACAACCTCGCCTATTATCAGACCTTGCGCGAGATGCCGCCCGAAGCACGCGACCGGGCGATCTGGTCGGCCGGCGTGCCGCCGGCTACGGCCGGTGCGTCTTGAACCCGACCCCTCCCGGCAGCCGACGCTGGTTCAGTGCTTGCCGAAGGTGTCCATCATGTTGATTGCGGCCGGACCGAGCAGCACGATGAACAGGGTCGGCAGGATGAACACGATCATCGGCACGGTCAGCATCGCCGGCAGCCTTGCGGCTTTCTCCTCGGCGCGGGTCAATCGGGCAGCGCGTGATTCGGCCGACAGAACACGCAGTGACTGGGCCAGCGGCGTGCCGAATTTCGCGGTTTGATGCAAAGTGTTGACGATCGCGCGGATCGCGTCTGAGTTGGTCCGGTTGTTGAGATTGTCAAAGGCCAGCCGCCGGTCGGGCAAAAACGTCAGCTCGGCCGCGGTGATGGCGAGCTCCTCGGCGAGCTCGGGAAAGCTGCTCGCAATCTCGCGCGAAACCCGCAACAGGGTCGCATCGAGGCTGAGCCCGGCTTCGGCGCAGATCACCATCAGATCGAGGCCGTCCGGCAGCGCCAGCCGCAACCGCTTGGCGCGCTTGCCGGCGGCATTGGTCAGATAAATTTTGGGCGCGCAAAAGCCAAGAAGCGCGGCGCCGATCGCCGGCGCAAAGCGGAAATCGGGGGGCAGCGGCAGCAGGTGCAGCAGCGGGTCGTTCGTCAGCGCGGCGCCGGCGCAGATCGAGGGCAGGATCAGCCGGGCGAACAGATACACGACCATTGCATCGGACGACCGCATCCCGGCGCGGGCGAGCAGCAAACGCGCTTCGCCGGCGTGCTGCGAGCGCAGCAGATTGAGGCGCGTGACGGCGGCGCGCATCAGCCCGACCGGCCGACGCGACTGCCGGCGGGTGCGGGCGGCCAGCGCCGCCCGCCGCATCGTCTCCCGACGTTCTACGATGTGTTGAAGGCGGCGCTCAAACGCATCCTTTGGACGCAACGCCTGCCACAGAGCAAAAAACATGGTCAGCACCGCCATTGCCGCGAGCAGCGCGATCGCGTCGTCGAGCCCGATGCCGGCCGGGAGCCATCCGGAAGGGTCGAGATCGTGCGGTTGAACGCTTTTCATATGTCGAACCGGGCCATCTTGTTCATGATCGTCACGCCAGTGACGAGCATCGCCACCGCTATGCCGTCGAGAATGTAGCCGCGGGGGTCGTGAAGCAGCGGCTGCAGATACTGCGGTGAGGTCATCATCAACAGGCCGATGACCACCAGCGGCAAGCCGCCGAGGATCATTGTCGTCGCCCGCGTCTCGCTCGACATGGCGCGGACCTTGGCGCGCATTTGCCGGCGCCGGCGCAACGCCTCGGCGAGGTTGGAGAGGGTTTCGCCGAGATTGCCGCCGGTTTCCCGCTGAACGCTGAGCGCGATGATAAAAAAGCGGAACTCGGGCGTGTCGACGCGCTTGGCGATGTCCCACAGCAGGGCTTCGAGGTCACGCCCGACGCGCATCCCGTGCTCGACCAGGGACAATTCGCTGCCGACCGGGTCGGCGACCTCCTGACCGGCGCCGACAATCGCTTCGCTGATCGGCAGACCTGAGCGCAGGGCGCGGACCATCAGGTCGATGGCGTCGGGGAACAAGTCGATGAATGCGGCGACACGGCGGTTTCCCATTCGCCTTACCACCAGATGCGGCAATGCCATCCCGAGGAAGAGGCCGACCAATAGCGCGGGCAACACTCCGATTGGGGTAAAGCCGGTCAAGGCCGCGGCAGAAAGCGCGGCCACCCCTAGCATTGCCAGCGCGTACTGCCCAACGCTGATCGACCGGCCGGTACGCGCCAGGCGAGCGGCGAGGATTTCACGGCGGGGCAGCCAGCGCCGGGCGACGCGATCGATGTTGGGGGTGGTGCTCGGCAGCCGTGTCAACGATCGGGTTGCCGCCGCGACCGCAGCGCGGCCCTGGTCGGCGCGATCGTAAATCGATTTGAGGCGTCGGTTGTAGCGCCGCCGCGCCAAGCGCCCGATCGCGAGAGCGACGGCGCCAAAAACGAGCAAAGCCCCAACCGCGGCCGACAGAGCAAGCAGGTCGTCCGGCTCCAATGTCATGGCGGTGGCGCTTTCCCGGGCAGGCCCGGCCGGGCGCACAGCCCGCTCATGGCGCCCTCAAATGATTTCCAGCAGGGGCCGGTCGAGCCCGTAATATTCGGCCCGCGGCAGGAAGTGCGGACGCAAACCGCTCGACTTGAAAACGCCGCGCAACCGTCCGTCCGCGCTTTCGCCTTGATATTGAAAACTAAACAGCTCCTGGGTGGTGATGATGTCACCCTCCATGCCGACGATTTCGATCACATCGACGACGCGGCGGACGCCGTCGCGCATGCGGCTGATTTGCAGGATCATGTTGACGGCGGCCGCGATCTGGGTGCGCACCGCATGCGAGGGCAGGTTGATCCCGGTCATCCCGACCATGTTTTCGAGCCGGGTCAGCGCTTCGCGCGGGCGGTTCGCGTGGATCGTGCTCATCGAGCCGTCATGCCCGGTATTCATCGCCTGCAGCACGTCGAGCGCCTCGGCGCCGCGGATCTCGCCGAGGATGATGCGATCGGGTCGCATCCGCAAAGCGTTGCGCAACAGGTCGCGCATCGTGATCTCACCGGTCCCTTCGAGGTTGGGCGGACGCGTTTCGAGACGTACGACGTGCGGCTGCTGCAATTGCAATTCGGCCGCGTCCTCGATCGTCACCGTGCGCTCGGCGCTGTCGATCAGCCGCGAGAGCGCGTTGAGCAGGGTCGTCTTGCCCGAGCCGGTGCCGCCCGAGATCAGGATGTTGAGCCGGCAGCGCGCGGCGATCTTCAGCAGTGTCGCCATTTCCGGCGAGATGTTCGCCTGCTGCGCCATCGTGTCGAGGGTGATCGTCTTTTTCGAGAATTTGCGGATCGAGATCGACGGCCCGTCGATCGCCAAAGGCGGGATGATGATGTTGACGCGGCTGCCGTCGGCGAGCCGGGCGTCGACGAGCGGGCGGGATTCGTCGACCCGCCGGCCGATCCGCGTCACGATCTTGGTCGCGACGTTCATGACGTGCTGATCGTCGCGGAACGTCAGGTCGGTCATTTCGAGCTTGCCGCGGCGCTCGACATAGACCTGCTTCGGCCCGTTGACCATGATGTCGGTCACGGTCTCGTCATCCATCAGCGGCTCGATCGGACCGAGCCCGAGCATGTCGGCGATCAGCGACTGCACGAGATCGCGCTGCTCCGAAAAATTCAGCTGGATTTTCGTTTCCGCCAGCAGCTCCTTGACCCAGCCGGCGAGCTGCGCCTCGAAGGTGGCGCGCGGCATCTCTGCGGCGGCGGCGACATCCATGTGCTCGAGGACGAGCGGCTGGATCTGCGCCTTCGCCGCGTCGATCACCGCGCGGTTGGCGCGGCGCTGCGCGGCAGCGGGGTCAAGCTCCGCTTCCGGCGCCGCCGGGCTCAACAGCTCCTGGATCAGCGCGGTCACCAGATCGCGCCGTTCGAGCGCGTTCGCTTCGACCGCATGACGCAGCAGAAAGGCCTGCACCGCGGCGTCGACGAGCTTGGCGAGCTCGCCGCGGCTCAGCAGCTGGCGCCGCTCGGGACGAACCTCAGCCTTGAGGCGCGCCGTCAGCTGCTCGCGCGCCGCGAGCAAGCGGTCCTCGTGCGAGACAAAGGAGGCAGGATCGGCCTCGGCCGCCACGGGGGCCGCGCGAAGCGGCGCCGACACACCGAGGCCGCGGCGCGCGGTCAGCTCGGCGATGCGCGCGTCAAGGGCGCTCCCGCCCTCAGGCCGCTTCGACAAGCCTACCACAGCGAGCGGATCGCGAAAAACCGGCGCTTGGGTGCCGCTGCCGCCGGACCCGCGACGAGCTCGGCGAGCCGCCGCAACTCGCGCACAACCGGGCTGCGCGGCGCCGCCACCGGCAGCGGCTGACCCGCATTCACCGCCGCGCCGGCCGATTTCGGGTCGAACGAAAGCGCCAGATCGAGCGCTTTGCCGATGCCTTTCTCGAATTCGCTCTTGCCGATCAGCGAATGCTGGCCGCTGGCGCCGGCCTCGACGAGCCAGACCCGGACCTGCGGCGCCTGCTCGCGCATCAAGGTCTGCAGCCGGATCGTGTCGCGCAGCCCGGCAAGGGTGCGGTCGCACAGCACGACGACGTGGCTTGCCGCGGCAAGCACGACGCGCTGCACCGGGGTTGCACCGCGCGGCAGGTCGACGACGACCCGCGGAAATTTGCGGCGCAGCTCGTAGAGCAGCATGTCGATGGCACCGGCATCGACGATCAGGTGCTGCGCCGCCGACGCCTCGGCCGCCAGCACGCGCAAATTCTCGGTGACCTTGACCATCGCCCGCTCGATAAACAGGCTGTCGATCCGCGACGGCTGCTCCAACGCTTCGCACAGCCCGCTGCCCGGGTCGGTGTCGAGCTTCAGCGCGACCGTCCCGAAATGCGGGTCGAGATCGAGCAGCGCCGTACGCTCGCCGAAATCCTCGGCCAGCAGCCAGGCGCAACCGACCGCGGTGGTCGTGGCGCCGACGCCGCCGCGGCTGCCGACAAACACCACAACCTGGCCGAGCCCGCCATCGGGCAGCGCCGCATTCGCCGCCTTTTTGTCAAAGATCGCGGCGAGCGCGTCGCGGGTCGGCGGCTTGATCAGGTAATCGTTGGCGCCCGCTGCCAACAGGTCGCGATAGAGCGCGACATCGTTGACGGCGCCAAGGGCCACGAGCGCCAAACCCGCACCGCCGGCGGCGCGCGCGGCGGCCACCTCGGTGATCGGCGCCGGCAAATCGGCAATATCGAGCAGCAGGATGCGCGGCATCAACCCCGAGCGCATTCGCCGCAGTCCGGCGTCGAGCGTTTCGGCAACCGCCAGCTCGTCGTCCAGCTGCAGCTCGCGGATGACGCCTTGCAGGCGTTCGAGCGTCGCCTGGTCGCGGACGACGGCGAGCACGCCTTCGCGCTCGGGCGCCGCGACTGGTCGAGGCGAGGATTTCACTGGCTCGACCCGCCCGACGACCCGCCGCTCGGCGGGGCCCCACCCGAGCCGGCCTGGATCGGTCCCAGGCTGGCTTCGGTCGGCAGCGGCGGCACCTTGTCGTCGAGATAGCGGTCGACCGCCGCGGCGGCCGGCTTGCCGGCGGCCGGTGCAAGCTGCCGGGCAGAGACGAGATCGGCGGGGCTCGCCACCATCAGGCCGAGATTGACCGCTGTGGCGCAGCCGAAATTGCTCGGCGGCGCGTTGGTAAAGTCGTTGGCGCGCGGCATGCTCCAATTCGGGCACGGCGGCAACGTCACGGTGTAGCGTCCGACGGTCACGATCGCGCGGTTCGGCGGCAAAGCGGGCAGCGACTGCGCGTCGGCGACAATACCCCAGCGCAGCAGGCGGCTCGCCACCGCGGCTTCTCGCGCCGCGGCGAGGCCGGGTACGCCCGAGGCGGCGACCATGACGCGGTCGGCCGGGCGGATCGCGCCCACCGCCACGAGCCGATCGAGGCGCGTGTCCTCGGAAGCGGCCAGGCGAGCGCTGCCCGGAGCAAACGCAATCGCGACCATGCTGGTCGCACCCTCGACCTGGAGCCGGTTCGGCGCTTCGCTTTTGGTGTATTCGGCCGCGCCCGGCGCGCAGGCGGCAAGCGTCAGCGCAACCGCGAGCGGATAGAAATGCCGCATCATGGCCCGTCTCCGATGCCCGGGCAGCAGAAGAAAGCGACAGCATCGCCAAATCAGGTAAATGCGGAGCGGCGGAGGAATGGGTCCCGGCCTTCGCCGGGAAGGCGAGAAGCTTTGTTGAACCAACGTCAATTGGATTACAGCATGAGGGGAAACGCGGAATTTACGACCGCTGTGGGTCCCGGCCTTCCCCACGGACCAAGTCCGTGGGCTGAAAGCCCACGGGAAGGCGGAAGAACGGGTTTGTTGCGAGGGCGACCACTCGACGCCGATTGGATTGCAGCCGCTTTCGCTGGGGCGACGGTAAGATCTCGGACCTATCCGCGTCATCGCTCGTCCCCTTTCAATCGAGCCGGAAGCCGGCGGGCCCGATCAAGCCGCCGCCGCCGGCATCGAGCGGTCCGCGGCCCGGCGCCGGCAACCCGCGCCGCCAGGTGTCGCCCCACAGCACCTGCTGCGCGTCGTGCGGGATTTGGAATCCGTCGGTCGGGGACGCGACCGCGGTCGCCGGCGGCCGCACCAAATAGGGCGTGACGATGACAACCAGCTCGGTCTCTTTGTTCTGGAACTTGTTCGAGCGGAACAGCGCGCCGAGGATCGGAATGTCGCCGAGCCAGGGGACCTTGGAAATATCCTGGCTAGTGTTGTGCATAAGTAACCCGGCGAGCGCAAAGCTTTGCCCGCTGGCGAGTTCGACGGTGGTTTCGGCGCTGTCTACCGTCAGCGCGGGGACAAGAGAGCCGCTGATCGTCACTGCGTCGGCGAAATCCAACTGGCTAACCTCGGGCCGGACCCTAAGACTGAGGTGATTGGCGTCGATGATCGTCGGGGTGAATGCCAGCTGGACGCCGAATTGCTGGAACTGGACGGTGATGACCGCGGTGTTTCCTACCGATCCGGGTTGCGCCGCCGGATAAGGGAACTCGCCGCCTGCGAGAAAGCTCGCCGTCTGGCCCGAAACCGCAGTCAGGTTTGGTTCAGCCAATACAGTAACGAAGCCTTCGGTGGCGAGGGCGTCGATCGTAGCCATCACGTTCGAAAGCATTCCGATCGAGATTTGATTAGTCGGTATAGTCAGGCCCTGGTTGCTGACCGTGTTGAAACTGACTGTTCTGCCCAGTCTGCTCCAGTCGACGCCGATTTGCTTCAGGATGGTGCGATCGACTTCGGCGAAGCGAACGTGCAAATCGACCTGGTTCGGGGTCGCAACGGACAGCCGATTGATGACCTTGGTGCCTTTGAACTGATCAGAAGCAGCAAGGGCAAGCGTATGGACCTTCTCGGCTTGGCCGGCGTCAGCGACGGTGCCTGAGAGCACGACGTTCGAATCGACCTGCTCGACCGAAATCCCGTTGCCCGGCACCAGCTGGCGCAGGGATTGGCGCAGCGGCGAGAGGTCGAGATCGACGCGGACCGGCGCGTTCAGCAGCACGTTGTCGTCGGCGTCGACGGCGTAGATCACCGTGGCACCCGGCGACTTCGCGGTGACGTAGACGAGCTCGGGCGATTTGACCTGGACGTCGGCGACCTCGGGGTTCGCGACAAACACCGTGCTCGCTGGCCGCGCCAGCCGGATCAGCGTCCCCTTTCCGGTCTGGAGCAGGATCGGCCGGCCATTAGCCGGGATCTGCACGGCCCCGCCGGCCGGCGGCGTGTGGTCTCGCGCACCCGGAGCGACGGTGCTCGGGTCGGCTTCGGCGCCCGCCGCGGCGGCCGGCCCCGCCATCCCGACCGCGGCCAAACCAAACCACAGAATTGCTCCGGCGAAAGCGAGGCGCGGCAACGGATGCATCACAGACCTCAACTGCCTGGTTGCGATCCGATGGATGTGCCCGAATTTCCATTCCCGCGCAATATGGTCACCTTACCATCGCCGGAGTTATGCTTAATTTCGATGGGTTTTGGCAAAAGCCGGCTGACTTGGCTGTCGAGCGTAAAGCTTTCCTGGCCACGCCCGTCGATTGAGTCCGCGAGCGAATCGGCCGATGGATCAGAGGTAATGGGAATGGGCGAGCCGGCCAGCGCAATCACGCCCGGCGAGCCGGCCGCCGGGACGAGGCTGCGCAGGCTGAGCGCGAGCTTGCCAATGTCGGCCGCAACCGTCACGACCTCGCTTTCTTTCGGCGTCACTTCGAGCGTCACGGTACGGGCGACAACCGGCTGGCCGTCCTTGCTGTCGAGCCGCTGATCGATCGCTAGCACCCGGATGTCGCGCAGCACGGTCTCGGCCGCCTTGTGCTGATAGCCGTTGCCGTTGGCGGCTTGGTTCGGCAACGACAGAGTGACCAGGAGATCGACCCGGTCGCCGGGGAAAATAAAGCCTGAAACATCGGCGATCTGATCGACCGCGACCGAGACGGCGCGCATTCCGGGCTTCAGCACGACGGCGAGAAAGCCGCGGTCGCCGGGAGCCAGTATCTTGGCTTTGAGGATCGGCTCGCCGGCGACAAACGGCTCGCGCGCGACCCAGCCGGCAAAGGATTTCTGCGGCTCCGCGCCGGAGACGACAAATTCGCCGCTAATCGCGGAACGGGGCCACGGGCGCCATGCGAGATCCCCGGGCTTCAAGATCTGCCCGCGCGCGATTGCAGCGCGGGCGACGAGGATCGACTTTTGCGGTGCCTGCGGCGGCGGCGCAGCCGCGGCGGCGACCACCGTCGGGCGGTGCGCCAGCCAGGAGCGCATCAGCATCGCGGTGCCGCCGGCGAGCAGCAGCGCCAGCGCAAACAGGATGACGGTGCGGCCGCGCAAGCTTCCCTCTCAGTCGAGATAGGGCGAGATCGTCACGATCAGCGCCGCCGCGGCGATCGCCACGCCGTAGGGGATCGGCGCATGCCCGGCCAACATGCTGCCGGCGCCGGCGCGGGACGCCTCGATCCGCTGCGCCGCCGTCAGCCACAGGCCGAGCGGGCTCAGGAACAACAGCGCCAGGGCCCCGCCGAGCAACGCGGTCAACAGCAGCAGCTGCGGCAGCGCAGCGGCGCCGGTCCACAAGCTCGCGGCGGCAAACAGCTTGACGTCGCCGCCGCCGATCAGACCACGGGAAAACAGCACCGCGCCGGCCGCGAGCGCCGCCGCCGCGGCGGCCACGGTTTCGAGGCTCGCGACCGGCGACACACCACGCGCGCTCCCGACGTGCAAGAGCCACAGAATGCAAAGTCCCGCGACCAGCCCATTCGGTATTACCAGCCGGCGAAAGTCGATGACGACGGCGGCAATCATCAGCGCGACAAAGCCGGCGAGCGGCAGGAGGTTGGGATAGGGCGCCATCAGCCGGGCGAAGCGCCGGCGATGCCGAGCCCGCAGCGCGCCCTCCGGGGCGACGCGGGCGCGGGCGTACTGAAATCGTTCGAGCGAGCAGAGTTCGGCCGACCGAACATAGGCGCGATCCGGGCGATGGTTGGAGCGGACACCATCTTCGGATCAACTGGTAAAGGACCGATTAAGCCGCGACGGCCGGTCGGCCATGCGATGTCCGCAGCGACAACGGCTTGCGCTGCTGATTCGGGACTGCGCGAACGGAGACTAGGACGATCGCGGCTCGATCGGTCGACGTCTTCAGCCAGGGACCGGCGCGAGGTCGAAGGCGGCGGCCATCAGCGCGCGGGTATAGGGGTGCTCGGGGGCGGTCATGATGCGCTCGGTTGGGCCGGATTCGACGATCCGTCCGTCCTTCATGACCAGGATGTCGTGGGCGAGCGCACGCACGACGCGCAGATCGTGGCTGATGAACAGATAAGCGAGGCCGCGGCGCACCTGCAATTCACGCAAGAGCTCGACGATCTGCGCCTGCACCGACATGTCGAGCGCCGAGGTCGGCTCGTCGAGGACGACGAGGCGCGGCTTCAGCACCAGGGCACGGGCGATCGCGATGCGCTGGCGCTGGCCGCCCGAGAATTCGTGCGGGTAGCGGTCGGCCGCAGCGGGATCAAGCCCGACCTCGGCGAGTGCGGTCTCGATCAGCCGCCGGCGCTCCGCGGCGCCCGCCGCAAGATTGTGGACGCGCAGCCCCTCCTCGACGATCTGCGCCACCGACAGCCGCGGCGACAGGCTCGAATACGGGTCCTGAAAGACGACCTGCATCTCGCGCCGCAACGGCCGCAGCCGGCGCTGGCTCAGCACGGCGATGTCGCGGCCGGCAAACCAAATCCGGCCCTGCGCCGCGGTCAGCCGCAGCAAGGCAAGGCCCAAAGTCGTCTTGCCCGAGCCGCTTTCGCCGACGACGCCGAGAGTGGCGCCTACGCGCACCGCGAGCGAGACGCCGTCGACCGCCTTCACATGGCCGCGCACGCGCCGCAGCAGGCCGGCGCGGATCGGGAACCAGACGCGCGTGTCCTCGGCGGCGATCAGCACCGGCGCCGCGGGGTCGGCGGGCGCCGCGCGGCCCTTGGGCTCGGCGACGAGCAGGCGCCTGGTATAGGGATGGTGCGGCCGGTCGAAGATTGCCGCGGTCGGACCCGCCTCGACGATCTCGCCCCGGGTCATCACGCAGACCCGCTCGGCCATTTTGCGCACGATCGTCAGGTCGTGGGTGATCAGCAGCAGCGCCATGCCGAGGCGGTCGCGCAGATCGCGCAGCAATGCCAGGATGTTCGCCTGAATGGTCACGTCGAGCGCCGTTGTCGGCTCGTCGGCGATCAGCATGTCGGGCTCGTTGGCGATCGCCATCGCAATCATGACGCGCTGGCGCTGGCCGCCCGACAGCTGATGCGGATAGGCGCCAAGCCGGGTTTCGGCGTCCGGGAGCTGGACCAGCCGCAACAATTCGAGGACGCGCAGGCGGGCCGCCCGCCCCGACATCCGGCGGTGGACCAGCAGGATCTCGCCGATCTGCCGCTCGATCGTATGCAACGGGTTGAGAGAGGTCATCGGCTCTTGAAAGACGATGCCGACGCGGTCGCCGCGGACTCGGCGCAATGTGTCGGGAGCGGCGCCGATCAGCTCTTCGCCGGCAAAACGGATGCTGCTGCCGCGAGCGTGCAGCGCCAGCGGGTAGGGCAGCAATTGCAGGATCGAGAGCGCGGTGACGCTTTTGCCCGAGCCGCTTTCACCGACCAGGGCCAGGGTCTCGCCGCGGCCGAGCGAGAACGAGACCCCTCTTACCGCCTCGACCGGGGCGGCGCCGCCGCGGCCGGCGAAGGTTACGGCGAGATTGCGGATGTCGAGAAGAGGCGCGGTGCTCGGCATCCGTCTCGCCGCGGCAGCTTCCTGCCGAGGGAGAGAAAAATCCGAGCCGGTCGCGTCGCCGCCGTGACGATTATTGTTCCCCTCACCCCCGTGTCGTTCGTTTCGCACTGCCTTCACACGCTCACCTTGCGCGGGTCGAACGCGTCGCGGACCGCCTCGCCGACAAAAATCAGCAGGCTCAGCATCAGCGCCAACACGAAAAATGCGGTCAGCCCGAGCCACGGCGCCTGCAGATTGGCCTTGCCCTGGGCCAGCAACTCGCCGAGCGAGGCCGAGCCCGGCGGCAACCCGAAGCCCAAAAAATCAAGCGAGGTCAAGGTCGTGATCGAGCCGTTCAGGATGAACGGCAGAAAGGTGATCGTCGCCACCGTGGCGTTCGGCAGGACGTGGCGCAGAATGATCGTGCGGTCGGGCACGCCCAATGCCCGCGCCGCCCGCACATAGTCGAAATTGCGCGCCCGCAGGAACTCGGCGCGCACCACGTCGACAAGGCCCATCCACGAAAACAGCAGCATCAGGCCCAAGAGCCACCAGAAATTGGGCTCGACAAAGCTCGCCATGATGATCAGCAGATAGAGCACCGGCAACCCCGACCAGATCTCGATAAAGCGCTGAAAACCGAGATCGACGATGCCGCCGAAATAGCCCTGGACGGCGCCGGCGGCGACCCCGATCACCGAGGAGGCCGCGGTCAGGGTCAGGCCGAACAAAACCGATATCCGAAAGCCGTAGATCAGCCGCGCCGTCACGTCGCGGCCCTGGTCGTCGGTGCCGAGCCAGTTGACCCGCGACGGCGGCGACGGCGCCGGGCTCGGCAGGTTGTAGTTGATCGTGTTGTAGCTGAACGGGATCGGCGGCCACACCATCCAGCCCTTTGCATCGATCAGCTTTTGAACCTCGGGATCGCGGTAGTCGGCTGCGGTCGGAAAGACGCCGCCGAACGCGGTCTCGGGATAGCTGACAAAAACCGGAAAATACCAGGCGCCGTCGAAACGGACCACGATCGGCCGGTCGTTGGCGATGAACTCGGCGAACAGCGACGCCGTAAACAGCGCCAGAAAAATCCACAACGACCAGACGCCGCGGCGATTGGCGCGAAAGGCATCGAGCCGGCGCCGGGTCAAGGGCGAGATCGGGCGCCCTAAAAAACGATCGCGCCCGCGGCGCGCCAGCGCGGTCGCTTCCGTTTGCGTGGTCATGGATGTCTCAACGCCAAGCCGAAGAACTCGCCGTGAGCGGGGCCATCGCGGTGTCGTTTGCGCGCTCAATACGCCAAAGCGGGCACCATGCAGTATGCGGCGTCCGCTAACAGAGTAAACACCTCAGGATGCCCATCACAGTATAGCCTGTAGTATTTTAATACCATCTCAAACCTTACCTGAATACGCTCATTATTATCACCGTCATTGAAGGAACCTATCCCCTCGCAATTTATGGTGCCACGCTTCTCCCTTTCACCAAAATGATGAAGTCGCCAAAAAGCCTCGTTCGTGAATCCGAGTGTCTCTAGTTCGTCGAGAAGTACAACAGTCCATTGTGGATTCATAATGAGACCTTACAGTTCAAGACAGAATATCTGCGGAAGTGGTCATGTGTGGACGACCCCTGCGGTGCAAGGGAAAAAAACGGATGGCGCATCGGTTCGGGTGCGGTCATGTGTCCGGCCCCCGCCTTCGCGAGGGCAGGCTCTGTGAGCGCGGCACGCTTGGCCGCTGGCCCTGATGAAGTCCGCGGATTGGCTCCCGTAATCATTCCGACGAGCTTGAAGCTCAATGACATTGCGGGCTGGTCCGATCCTCGGCTCGACCGATCGGTGCTCATCACGATCCATCGCCCTCGCATTGGGTTGTCTGTGGCGGTCGCTGCAATCAAGCTGCCCGGACGGTCTCGGTTGCGATCGACGGCGGCGCGCGGTAGGCGGTTTGTTTGGCCAGCAGCGCCCAAGCGATGCGGGCCATTTTGTTGGCGAGCGCCACGGTCGCCTTGCGCACCGGCATTCTGCCAAGCAGCTGGGCGAACCAGGGCGCGATCTCGGGTTTGGCCCGCGCCCGATCCAACCCAATCGTGCTAACCTCGATCACGGACGGCCTCCTCCATGCGGTCGCATTGACACGACCACCTTATGGCACCTCGATGCCGGGGAGCAGGGGCCGTCCACCTCATCATTCCGGGGCGCGGGCACGGCCCGCGAGCCCGGAACCCATGCACACCCAAATCAGACATTGTACCGCACTACAGGGCCCGTGTTCATAGGTTCCGGGCCCGGCCTTTGGGGCCGTCCCGGAATGACCGATCCCGCGGCAAGTCAGGCAGGATTGCACGCGGAGAAACTCGGAGACTGTGGTGGCGTATTACGTTTACCTGCTTGCCAGTCGAAAGCACGGAACATTGTATCCGGGGGTAACCAACGATCTTGTTCGACGCACCGCTCAGCACAAGGCTAAAGCGGTATCGGGGTTCACACAGAAGTATGGCGTCGACCGGCTCGTCTGGTTTGAGGTGTACGAGGATCCGACTTCCACGATCACGCGTGAAAAAGCGATCAAAAAATGGCGGCGGGATTGGAAGATCCGACTGATCGAGGAACAAAACCCCGATTGGTTTGATCTCTTTCCGGGTATCGCGGATTCCACTCGTACTTGAACCGCCGCGGCCTTACCCCGCCTTGCGGCGCAATGGCTCGACATTCGAGCGCGAGGGCGCGCGCTTGCCGCCGAGATACTCCGCCGCGAGGATCTCAGCGATCTGCACGGCGTTAAGCGCGGCTCCCTTGCGCAGATTGTCGGCGACGACCCAAAAGCTGAGGCCATAGGGCACGGTCGGGTCGCGGCGGATGCGGCTGACATAGACGTCGTCCTCGCCGGCGGCCTCGCTCGGCGTCACATAGCCTTCGTCGGCGCGATGGTCGACGACGCTGATCCCCGGCGCCCGCCGCAGCGCCGCCCGCGCCATGTCCTCGCTGAGCGCCCGCTCGAACTCGACGTTGACCGCCTCGCCATGCCCGATAAAGACCGGGATGCGCACGCAGGTCGCGGTCACCGCGATGTCGGGATCGAGGATCTTGCGCGTCTCGACCGCCATCTTCCACTCTTCCTTGGTCGAGCCGTCATCCATGAAGACGTCGATATGCGGGATCGCGTTAAACGCGATCTGCTTGGTAAACTGCTCGGGCTTGACCGGGTCGTTGACAAAGATCGCGCGCGTCTGGTTGAACAACTCGTCCATCGCCGCCCGCCCCGCGCCCGAGGTCGACTGGTAGGTCGCGACCACCACCCGCTTGATCCGCGCCAGATCATGCAGCGGCTTTAGCGCCACCACCATCTGGATTGTCGAGCAGTTCGGGTTGGCGATGATGTTGCGCTTGTGGTAGTTGGCGATCGCCTTGGGGTTGACCTCGGGCACGACCAGCGGCACGTCGGGATCCATGCGAAACTGCGAGGTGTTGTCGATGACCACCGCACCCGCTTTGACCGCCCGCGGCGCGAATTGCGCCGACACCTTGGAGCCCGGCGAGGACAGCACGATATCGATGCCGCGGAAGTCGTAGGTGTCGAGGTTCTGCACCTTGAGAATATCGTCCTCGCCAAACGAAACCTCCGAGCCGACCGAGCGCGACGAAGCCAATGCCGTGACCTCGTCGGTGGGAAAATCGCGCTCGGCAAGCGTCTTCAGAATCTCGCGGCCGACATTGCCGGTGGCGCCGACCACCGCTAACTTGAAGCCCATAATGCGACCCCGCAATCGAAAGGGGTGAGGGATGGAGGCTGACTTACGATGCCGCTCCCTGCTTTACAAGCGCCGCGCGCCATGAGCTACCCCCAGTTCTGGCGGCGCTATCTCGGGGCGCACCGCGACCCGCGCACCCGCGCGCTGCATTACACCGGCACGTCGTTGGCGCTGACGGCGCTCGCCGGCGCCGCGGTCACGCGCGACTGGCGGTGGCTCGTCGCCGCCCCGGTCGTGGGCTACGCGTTTGCATGGGCCGGGCACGTCGTCTTCGAGCACAATCGCCCGGAGACCTTTGGCCATCCGCTGTGGTCGCTCGCCAGCGACTTCCGTATGCTGGGCCTGTTCGTGTCGGGCGGGCTCGGCGGCGAATTGCGCCGGCCCGAGATCGGAGGAAGCGGATGACGATGGTGCCGCTGATCGAATACGACGATGCCGGCGCCGAGGTCCGCGCCGTTTACGACGACATCATGCGGACCCGCGGCACCGACTGGGTCAACAATTTCTGGAAGGCGCTGGCCAACGACCCGCCGACCTTGCGGCGCACCTGGGAGAGCATCAAAGAGGTCATGATGCCGGGCGCGCTCGACCCGCTGACCAAGGAGCTCGTCTATCTCGCGGTCAGCGCCAGCAATGGCTGCGCCTATTGCACCGCCTCGCATTCCGCAGCCGCGAAAAAGCAGGGAATGACGCCGCAGATGCTGGCCGAATTGCTGGCTGTCGTCGGCATGGCCAACGAAACCAACGCCCTTGCCAACGGCTATCGCGTGCCCGTAGACGCGAGGTTCGAAAAGTTGTTTTGATATCGGCGCAGGCGGGCGACGACGCGGCGAGACCTAACTCGCGCCGTCCCGCCGCGCACGCGATTTTCGCAAGGGCCGGGCGGCGCGCGGTCGGCCGGCAACATCGGAGGTCTCTAAATGGCGGAACAACTCTATGACCGCACGGCCGAGGATCTCGGCAACCTCGTCGGTCTCGAACACGTCAATCTGCGCATCAACAATCAAGGGCTGGCGCAAGAGTTTTATCTGTCGGCGCTCGGTCTGACCCGCGACCCGTTCATGTTTCCTGGCACCAACAACATGTGGGTCAATGTCGGCAAGAGCCAGTTCCATCTGCCGACCGGCGAGCCGAACGTGCTGCGCGGCCATGTCGGCCTCGTCGTCCCGTCGCTCGAGGAATTGTGCGAGCGTCTGGGCGAAGCCAAGAAAAAGCTCGCCGACACCAAATTCGACTGCAAGCAGCACAACGCCTATGTCGAGGCGACCTGCCCGTGGGGCAACCAGTTCCGTCTCTATGAGCCGGACGAGGAGCGGTTTGGCGCGATCAATCTCGGCATGGGCTATGTCGAGTTCACCGTGCCGGAAGGGACCGCCGACGGCATCGCCCGCTTCTATCGCGACATCTTCTACACGCCTGCCTGCGTCAAGGAGAACGGCGAGGGCCGCGCCGCGCATGTCTGCGCCGGCCACAAGCAGGAGCTGGTCTTCCGCGAGACCGACAAGCCGATACCTGAGTTCGACGGCCATCACCTGCAGGTCTATGCGCAGGAATTTTCGGGCCCGCATGACGAGCTCGAAAAGCGCGGGCTGATCACCGAGGAAAGCGACCAGTACCAGTACCGCTGGCAGGACATCGTCTGCCTGGAGACCGGCAAGCACCTGTTCACGCTCGAGCACGAGGTGCGCAGCTGCACCCACCCGCTCTACAACCGTCACATGGTCAACCGCAACCCGTCGCAAAATAATCGCCACTACCAGATGGGTGCCGACGAGTGGGATTGGACGTTGCCGCGCTCGACCAAGAAAATCCAGCCGCAGGTCGCTCCGGAGCCTGCGACACCGCTGGCCCGCCGCCGCTCCGCCCGCATGGCCGCGATGTAACGAGCCTTCGGCACGTTCTTTGACGGGGTGCTGCCCTCTCCCGATGTTCGGGAGAGGGTGCCGCGCTCGGCGCATCTACCGAAGAATGAACGCAAACGCGGAGTTTGCCATCCCGGCTCTGTGGCGAAAGCCGGGACCCACTGTGCTTGCCAGACGCGGTCAGGCCGACTGCCGGGTCGGTTGAAGCCCGGACCGCCGTCTCAAAAGTTCGGAGATCGCGGGGCTGCAGGGGCGACCGGTGGCGCTTCGGGGGTGTCGGCGGGACCGGTCTTGAAAATCCCGTCGCGGACCAGCCGGTCGCGCACCCCTTCGAGCACGCTCAACGCTTGGGCGAGTCCCTGGATCGGGATCGCCACGGTAAATTCCGCAACCATGCGAAGCTCCGGGTTGTCGCGGGCGGGCGCTGCCTCGAGCCGCTGAAATTCGAGCCGCGCCACCCCGTTCAAGATCGAGACATCCTTGAGGCTGTCGCAGAAATAGATCGGCATCGGTTCCGTCCGTGGGGTTCAGGGCTCGTGCAGGCTCTCGTCGAGGACGCGAGTCAACGGGTTCAAGACATATTGCAGGATCGAGCGGCGCCCGATTTTGACGTCGGCGACAAGGCGCATGCCCGGCCGCAACTCAAACCCCGGCGGCAGGTTGCGCAATTTCGCCTCGGTCAGTGCCACCCGCGCGCGATAGTGGATCGGGCTCTGCCGCACCTGGGTCTTGAGCCCCGGCGCGGTCATGTCCTCGGCGGTCTCGCGGGCACTACTGTCTTCGATCGTATCGGGGGTCAAGGTCTTCAGCACCCCGTGGGCGAGACCGTATTGCTGCCACGGCAATGCCTCGAGTTTGATCGTCACCGGGTCGCCGAGCCGCACCCGCGCCACGTCTCGCGTGTCGATCTCGACCTCGGCGACAAGCGGCGCGTCGGTCGGGACCAGACGGATCATCGGCTCGGCTTCGCGCACCACCGAGCCCTGCGGCCGCGCCGCCACCTCCAATACAGTCGCGTCGCGCGGCGCCCGCAATACCGCAAGCTCGTAGCGCAGCCGCGCTTTCGAGAGCTGGGCCGCGGTCGCGTCGCGGTCGCTGCGGGTCTGCGCCATTTCTTCGGCGAGCTTGCGCTTCCACTCGCCGACAAAGGCGGCGCGGTCGGCCTGCCCGGCAGCGATCTCGTCGACGAGCTTCTGCTGCTCGCCGAGGTTGGTGGCGAGTCGCGACTGGGCTTCGACGCGGTGCTGGCTGGTGTCGATCAGCTTGAGCTTTGAGGCGAGATCCTTCGCCACCAGGATGCGATAGATGTCCTCCGCCTGCAGCGCCAGCCGGATCTGCTGCTCCAGACCCTCCGCCTCGGTCTTGTGGGCCGCGAGATCCGCTCTGGCTTCCTCGACCTTGCCGTCCGAGGCGGCGATGCGGGCGGCGTATTCGTCGCGGCGCTTGCGAGAAATGTCCGCTTGGGTCAGCTCGTCGTCGTTTGCGTTGGGCGGGTCGTAATCGCGTCCGGCAAGCTCGGCTCCGATGCGGTCGTAGGTGGCGTCGAGACGCCGCAGCTTGGCTTCGAGCTCGGCCTCGTCGGCGCCGGAAAAGGTCGGGTCGAGAGTTCGCCAGCACGTCTCCTTTTTTGACCTTTAGCCCCATCCTGACCGCGATCGAGCGGACCACCGAGGTCTCGAGCGGCTGGACCACGATCTCGCTGTCGCTGGTCACCAGGCGGCCGTTGGCGCTGACGACGATGTCGATCTTGGCGAGGCTCAGCGCTGTCGCCGCCGCCGCCAACAGCCCGGCCATCAGCCACAGCACGACCCGCCGCCGCGGCGGGACGGCGAGCACGCTCTCGAAATCGTAGTCGACCAATGCCCGCGGCGCCGGCACGACCGCGTTGTGCTGCGGTGGTGCGGCCGACACCGTCCCGTTCACTGGTACACCCGCGCCTGCTGCGACCATAGCTGGTTGTACGGCAGGCAGCCGCGCAGCAATGCCTCGTGGCGCCCGGCTTGGACGATACGGCCCTGGTCGACGACTACGATCAGGTCGGCGCGGGCGACAAACGACAGCCGGTGGGTGACGATGACGATCGTGCGGCCCTTGGCGATCCCGGCGAGATGCTGCTGCACGATCGCCTCGCTTTCGGGGTCGAGCGAGCTCGTCGCCTCGTCGAACACCAGGACCGGCGGCGAATGGATCAGCGCGCGGGCGATCGCCAGGCGCTGGCGCTGGCCGCCCGACAGATTGGCGGCACCCTCCTCGAGCGTCGTCGCGTAGCCATGCGGCAGCCGCTGGATGAATTCATGCGCGCCGGCGAGCTGCGCCGCCCGCACGACCTCGTCGAGCGCGGCGGTGGGCTTGGTCACCGCGATGTTGTCGCGCACCGAGGCGCGAAACAGAAAATTCTCCTGCAGGACGACGCCGATCTGGGTGCGCAGATGGGCGAGGTCGAGCTCCTTCAAATCCTGGCCGTCGATCTTGATCAAGCCGGCCTGCGGCCGGTAGAGGCCTTGCAGCAGCCGGGTTATCGTCGTCTTGCCCGAGCCGCTGCGGCCGACGATGCCGACGATCTGCCCGGGCTCGATGACGAGCGAGATGTCCTTGACCGCGGCGCTGGCGGAACCGGGATAGTGAAAGGTCACGTCCTCGAATTCGATATGGCCGCGGATCGCCGGCGCCAGCTGGCCATTGGCCGGCTCGGGCTTGGTCTGCATCAGCTGCGCCAACAATTTCAGCGACAGCACCGCCTTCTGGTATTCCTGCATCAGCCCCGAGGCCTGGATCAGCGGCTGCGCCATGCGCAGGCCCAGCATGTTGAAGGCGATCAGCGCGCCGACCGTCATGTGGTCGCTGAGCACAAAGAGGGCACCGAGCGCGCCGATGCCGACGCTCATGCCGCGTTCGAGGCTCATGACGACGCTGCGGGCGCGCGCGGCGGTATGGTCGAGGCTCAGGGTCTTGGCCGCCGCCTCGTCGGTATAGCGACGCCAGCGCAGCGCCGAGCGCGGCTCCAGCGCCAGGGTCTTGATCGTGTCGATGCCGTTCAGGATTTCGAATAAAAAAGCCTTGCGCCGCCCCTCGATGTCGTTGACGTCGCGCAGCTTCAGGCGGAACTCGCGCGACATGACCGCCAAGGTGACAAAGGCGATCGCGGCGACGGCGAGCACGATCAGGGTCAATTGCCAGGAATAGATCAGCAAGACCGGTAGAAAGATCACCACCGACAAAAAGTCGAGAAAAGTGTTGAACAGCCGGCTCGCCAGAAAATCGCGGACGTTGTTTGCTTCCTGCAATTTGTAGGCGGTGACCCCCGACGGGTTGGCGTGAAAATAGTCGATCGGCAAGGTCAGCAGATGGGCGATCGTGTCGGTGGCGATGACGTGGTCGAGCTTGCGGGTGACAAAGGCCAGCAGGTAATTGCGCATGTAGTTGAAGCCGGCGTCGAACAGGATCAGCACAAAGACCCCGGCCGTGATCGTGTAAAGCGTCGAGAAGGCCTGGTTCGGCACCACCTTGTCGACCAGGATCTGGAAGAATATCGGGACCGACAGCGCGATCAGGTGCATCGCCAAGGCTGCGATGACGACGTCGCGGATCAGCCGGCGTTCGGCAAACAGCTTTTGGGTGAACCAGGAAAAACCAAATTTCGCGTCCTCGCGGCTCGGCGGCACCGGCGTGACCAGCAGGGCTTCGCCATGCCAGGAGCGTTCGAGCTCGGCGCGCGACAGAAAAAACACTTCGCCGTCGCGGAACAACGGGTCGGAGACCGCGACCTCCTCGCCGCCGCGCCGCACCCCCATCAGGATCACGGCGTTGGTGTTGGCGAGCACCAGCACCAGCGGGTGGGCAAAGGGGCGCGTCTGCAAGGCACGCCAGTCGAGCCGCTCGCGTTCGGCGCGCAACCCGAATTCGTGGGCGAGCGCCGCAAGCCGGGCGACCGGCACGGTCGGCCCGTCGACGAGGTTGCGCCGGCAGACCACTCCGACATCGGCGTAGACGCCGTTCTGGATGCCGAGCCGAAATAGGCACGAGAACCCGGTCTCGCACGAAACGCCGGCATCGGCGGAATTATTCAGGCGCTCCGCGGAGGTCGGCTCAGCGGCGCCGCTGTCCGGTACGGGCGTCGGCCGCGGCGGTGGCGCGATATCGCGCCACGAGGCGGTCGACGGGGCGGGCAACGGGCTTGCCGACACCGCCCCTGACCGGTGACGCAGCGAGGCGGCCAGCTTCCGCGCTAGCGGCATCGCCCCTCCGGTCGCAACGACGCGGTCAGCTGCCGAACGGGATATGCCAGCTCGATCCCGGGTTCTGCGCAATCACCGGTTCGCTCGTCACCGTCGTGCCGTTCATAAACCAGATCGCCGCCTGCCCGTCGGTGTTCTGCCACAAAATGTCCGACTTGCCGTTGCCGCTGTAATCGCCGGCGCCGACCACGTGCCAGCTCGGCCCCGGATTCTGCCCGACCAATGCCTCGGTAGTCGGCGTCGTGCCGTTCATCAGCCAGATCGCCGCCTGCCCGTCGGTGTTCTGCCACAGAATGTCCGACTTGCCGTCGCCGTTGAAGTCGCCGGTGCCGACCACGTGCCAGTCCGGTCCCGGGTTCTGTGCTACCAACGGTTCGCTTGTCGGGGTCGCGCCATTCATCAGCCATATCGCGGCTTGGCCATCGGTGTTCTGCCACAGGATGTCCGATTTGCCGTTCCCGGTGAAATCGCCCGACCCGATCACATGCCAGTCAGTCCCCGGGTTTTGCGCGATCACCGGTTCGCTGAGCGGCGTCCCCCCGTTCATAAACCAGATCGCCGCCTGCCCCTGGGCGCTCTGCCACAGAATGTCCGACTTGCCGGTGCCGTCGAAATCGCCCGACCCGATCACCTTCCAATCCGTGCCCGGGTTCTGCCCGGCGAGCGGCTCGGAAATCGGCGTCGCCCCGTTCATCAGCCAGATCGCGGCTTGGCCTTGGGTGCTCTGCCACAGGATGTCGGCCAGACCGTCGCCGTTGAAGTCGCCCGACCCGATCACCCGCCAGCTCGGTCCCGGGTTCTGCGCCACCAGCGGCTCGCTGAGCGGCGTCGCGCCGTTCATAAACCAGATCGCCGCCTGACCCTGGGTGCTCTGCCACAGGATGTCGGACTTTCCGGCGCCGTTAAAATCGTCAGTCAGAGACAGCAATCCCTGCGCGCCGGTCACGGCCACGGCGCCGGGGTGGGTGGGGTTGTCGGTATGGTCGGCGGCGACGGCGGCGACGCTGACTTTGTAATTCTCCGGCGCGGTGCCCGAGTTGTCGGAGACGTCGATGTAATAGGTGCCGCTCGCCGACGGCATAAAGTACAGGCTCTGCGTCGTCGCCTTGCCGCCGGTGCTGGCCGCCCCGACCGCGAAAGCGCTGGTGCCGTCGCTCGACAGCCCGCCCGCGGTCCCGATCTCGACCGTGTCGAACTCGGTCAGGCCGTTGACGGTTACCTCATAGCCCTGGTTTGCGGTCAGGCTGACCGCGATCCAGTCATGCTGCCCGGCATTGGCGAGCGTGCCGGTGGTGCTGCCGCCAACCGCCACGCTGCCGGGATGGCTGGCGTTGTCGGTGTAGTCGGCGGCGACGGCGGCGACCGCGACGGTGTAATTCTCCGGCGTCGACGCGAAGCTGTCGGAGATGTCGACGTAATAGGTGCCGGTCGCCGACGGCATGAAATACAGGTTCCGCGTCGTCGTCTTGCCGAGGCCGGCATCGGTCGCTGGAATCGCGGCGGCGATGGCGCCGTCGCCGGACAACGCGTTCGCGCCTGCGAGCTCGACCGACGAAAACTGGGTCAGGCCGTTGACCGTCAGCTCGTAGGCGTGGTTCGCGGTCAGGCTGACCGCGATCCAGTCGTGCTGCCCGACATTGCCGAGCCTGCCCGAGGTATTGCCGCCGACGGCAAGGCTGCCGGGATGGGTCGCGTTGTCGGTATAGTCGGCGGCGACGGCGGCGACCGCGACCGTGTAATTTTCCGGGGCGGCGCCATGGCCATCGGAGACGTCGATATAATAGGTGCCGCTCGCCGACGGCATGAAATAGAGGTCCTGCGTCGTCGCCTTGCCGCCGGTGTTGGCGCCGGCGACCGCAAAGGCGCTGGTGCCGTCGCCCGACAACCCGCCCGCCGTCCCGATCTCGACCAGGGCGGATTGGCTCAGCCCGGTCACGGTCACCTCATAGGCCCGGTTCGCCGTCAGATTGACCGCGATCCAGTCGCGCTGCCCGATGTCAGCGAGCCGGCCGCTGGTGCTGCCGCCGACCGCCACGCTGCCGGGATGGGTGGCATTGTCGGTGTGGTCGGCGCTGACCGCGGCGACGCTCAGCGTGTAATTCTCCGGCGTCACAGCGTAGTTGTCGGAGAGGTCGACATAATAGGTGCCGCTCGCCGCCGGCATGAAATAGAGGTGCTGCGGCGTCACCGGCTCGAGCCCGGCATCGGTGCTGGGGATCGCCGAGCTGTTGACCAGGCTCGACAACCCGCTCGCCGTCCCGATCTCGATCGAGGCGAACTGGGTCAGGCCGTTGACCGTCAACTCATAGGCCTGGTTTGCGGTCAGCGTGACCGCGACCCAGTCGTGCTGCGCGACGTTGCCGAGCTGGCCCGCGACGCTGCCGCCGACCTTCACGTTGCCGGGGCGGATCGTGTTGTCGGCGAAATCGGCGGTCACGACGCCAACCTTGACGGTGTAGTTCTCCGGCGTCGTCCCGTCACTGTCGGAGACATCTACATAATAGGTGCCGCTCACCGATGGCGTGAAATATTTCCGCTGGGTCGTCGCCGTGCCGAGGCCGGCATCGGTGCCCGGGACCGCAAAGGCGCCGGTGCCGTCGGCCGACAACGTGCCCGCCGCCCCGACCTCGACCTTGGCGAATTGCGACAGGCCGACGATCGAAATCTCGTAGGTCTGGTTCGCCGTAAGGTTGACCGCGACCCAGTCGTCCTGTCCGACATTGGTAAGCGTGCCCGTCGCCATTTATCCTCCGGTAAAAACGCCTTGCGGCGGCGCGCCGGCAAGCCCGCGGCCAAGGCCCCAGCATTGCCGCCGGCCACCGCGTCGATAATTGGTGGCAAGGTTCATCTGCCGTGTCGCCGCCTCGCCATCGGTGGTGCGCCACCGCGGCGGACGTCGCCGCGGCCGCCGTCCGCCCGCCCCAGATGCGAGCTCGATCGGCGGCTGGTCCTCGCGGCGCCGCCGACCCGAGCTCGAATGGAACAGGACAGGATTATAACAAATGCCCGACACGATCAAGAGTAGGCCGAGCGGCCCCAATAAAAACACTCCTGATTAATGGTTAAAGTTAAGGGATCGTCCAACCGCGGCGGCGCTTCCTGCCATCTCGGCCGGGGCCGGGACGGCCGGCCGTCGGCGCCGCGCCCGCCGGGTCAGCTGACAAAGAAGAGGCCGGTGGCGGCGAGGGTGGGGTGGTTGGTCAGGGTACCGACCAGCTCGCGCGAGCTGCCGGCGGTGTTGCCCTGGGCATCGTAATAGAGCGCTCCGGTCGCGGCGTTATAGGCAAGACGCTCGGCGCTGTTGTCAAAAACGCCGTTGGTCTGGGTCGAGAACAAACTCGTCGGCAGCGCGTGCGGTGTGGCGCTCGCACCCGCGAGGCCGAGGCTGAACCCGGCATTGCTGAAAGCGATCCGGTCGGTGCCGGCGGTAAAGTCGGTGATCGTGTCGGCGGTGGGAGCGGCGGTCGAGCCCGGCGTGGTGAACTCGAACAAATCCGCCCCGCCGCCGCCGGTCAAAGTCGCATTCCGACCGACGATGAACGTGTCGGCCCCGGCGCCGCCGACCGCGACGACATGGTTGGCGCCGGTCAGCGCCGCGGCGTCGACCCTGTTGCCGGCATTGCCGCCGTTGACCCGGATCGACCCCCCGGACACCCCGGCAAAGTTGGCGTTGGCCAGGGTCAGGCTGTTGGCCCCGGTGCTGGCCAAGTCGTAGACCTCGACCCCGCTGACGCCGCCCGCCAGCACCGTGCCCGAGCTCGTCATTTGCAGAAAATTGGTGCCACCGCCGCCGCTGACCTTGTCCGTGCTGGCGAGATTGGCCGCGGCGAACTCAAACGTGTCGTTGCCTGCCCCGCCGGTCAGGGTGTCGGCGCCGGCCCCGCCGAACGCGACGATGCGGTTGCTGCCGGTCAACGCCGCGGCGTTGACCGTGTTGCCGGAATTGCCGCCATAGACCCAGATCGCAGCACCGCCGAGCCCGCCAAAGTTGGCGTTTGCCAGGGTCAGGCTGTTGGCCCCTCCATTGGCGAGCACGTAGCTCCCGACCCCGCTGACCCCGCCCGCCAGCACCGTCCCCGCGGTCGTCATCACCAGTTCGTTGCTGCCGCCGCCGCCAGCCACCGTGTCGCTGCCGGCAAGGTTCGCCGCCGAAAACTCAAAGATGTCGTTCCCCGCCCCGCCGGTGAAGCGGTCGGTTCCGGCGCCGCCGACCGCGACGATGCGGTTGGCGCCGGTCAGCGCCGCGGCGTTGACCGTGTTGCCGGCACTGCCGCCCGTGACCCTGATCGACGCCCCGGTCACCCCGGCAAAGTTGGCGTTGGCCAGGGTCAGGCTGTTGGCGCCGGTGCCGGCGAGCTCGTAAACCTCGACCCCGCTGATGCCGCCCGCCGCCACCGTGCCCGAGCTCGTCATGTCCAGATAGTTGGTGCCGCCGCCGCCCGTCACCTTGTCGGTGTTGGCGAGAGTGGCGGCCGAAAACTCGAACGTGTCGTTGCCCGCCCCGCCGCTCAGGGTGTCCGCCCCGGCGCCGCCGATCGCGACGATCCGGTTGGCGCCGGTCACCGCCGCCGCGTTGACCGTGTTGCCGGCATTGCCGCCATAGATCCAGATCGCGCCGCTGGCGAGCCCGCCAAAGTTGGCGTTGACCAGGGTCAGGCTGTTGGCCCCGCCATTGGCGAGCACGTAGCTCGCGACCCCGCGGACCCCGCCCGCCAGCACCGTGCCCGGCGTCGTCATCAGCAGCTCGTCGCTGCCGCCGCCGCCCGCCGCCGTGTCGGTATTGGCGAGATTGGCGGACGAAAATTCGAAGATGTCGTTGCCCGCCCCGCCGGTGAACCGATCGGTTCCGGGGGTGCCGACAAACACCACCGCGTTCGGGGTGGCGCTCCTGATCGTCAGGCTCTGCGCCGCCGAGACCAGGCTGGTGTTGCCGGCAACATCGACCTCTTTGGCGGTCAAGCTGTGCGCCCCGGCCGCCAGCGGGTTCGCGGTGGTGATCGACCAGGTCCCGCCCGCCGCCGCCGTCGCGCTGCCGATCGCGGTCGCGCCGTCATAAAGGGTGACGGTGTCGCCGGCCTCGCCTCGGCCCGCGACCGCGAACGTGTCGCCCGAGCTGCCTTTGTCCGCCGCCACCGCAAAGCTCAGCCCCGACGGCACCGGCGCCGCGGTTTTGATCGTCAGCTTCAGCGGCGCCGAGGCGGCGCTGGTCCCGCTCGTCGGGTTTGTTTCGGTCGCGGTCAAGGTGTGCAGCCCGGTCGACAGCACGCCCGAGGGCGTCACCGACCAGGTCCCGGCTCCTACTACCGCGCTGCCGATCGCGGTCGACCCATTATAGAGGATGACGGTGTCCCCGGTCTGGCCCGCGCCGGTGATCGTGGGCTTTGTCACATTGGTGACGCCGTCGCCCTTGACCCCGCTGTCCGACCCCGCCGCCAGCGCCAACCCAGTCGGCGCCGACGGCGGCGGCGGGATGACGATGAACTCGGTCGGAGCCAGTCCCGTTGAATCCGCCCCAGCAACGGGCAGTTCGCTCGTTCCCGCTGAAGTCCCATTGGTGACCCAAAAATTCTGGTGGCCGTTTACATCAAAGCCCTCGAACAGGGCGGTTGAGCCGACGACGGTAAAATCCGGGTTGAGAACCGGCCCATTATTATAGAACAGCCCGCTCGGGTCGGATCCGGCGACAACAAGCTCGCTGGTCCCCGCCGCCGTGCCGTTGGTCACCCACAGCCCGGCATGCCCGTTATTGTCGAATCCCGCGAACAGCGCCTTGGCGCCGAGGACAGTGAGGTCCGGAGCCACCTGAACGGTCCCGTTAGAGAACAGCCCTGTCGAATCAGCTCCCGACGCGGTTATTTCGCTGGTCCCCGCTGAGGTCCCGTCGCTTATCCACAGACCGATCGCGCTGCTGCTGTCTTCGCCGTTGAACAGCATCTTGGTTCCAAAGGGTGTGAAGTCCGGCGCGGCAGCATGGGCATCAAAGTAAAAAAGCCCGCTCGGGTCTGCCCCTTTCGCGGTAAGCTCGCTGGTGCCCGCCGAAGTCCCATTGGTGACCCAGAGATTGTAGTGACCGATCGCGTCGTCACCCTCAAAGACCGCCATGCTGGCATTGAGCCGGGTCAGATTAGGGACAACGGTGTAGTAGAAAAGACCGGCGGAGTATGCCGAAGTGCTGGTCAGCTCGCTCGTTCCCGACGTGGTTCCGTTTGTCGTCCAAAGACCTCGGTGACCGCTTGCATCATAGCCGGCGAATAACGCCTTGCCGCCGAGGACAAGGAAATCGGGAGCCCCAGAGTAAAGCAGCCCGCTTGAGCTGGCCGTGGCAACCTGCACTTCGCTTGTCCCGGCGACCGTGCCATTCGTTACCCACAAACCGAGGTGGCCACTGGTGTCCTCGCCTTGGAACAATGCCTTATTGCCGAGGACCGTTACGTCAGGACCGTTATAGTAATAGATCAGACCCGAAGAAGACGCGCCCGCCGCGGTCAGCTCGCTGGTGCCGGCCGCGGTTCCGTTCGTCACCCAAAGATTATAATGACCGCTCGCGTCGTAACCCGCGAACAGCGCTGCGCCGCCGAAAAGCGTGAAGTCGCGCGGCTGCAGGCCGTACGCGTCCTGCCCCGGAACCGTCAGCTCCCCGGTACCGGCGACCGTGCCGTCGGTGACCCATAAATTTTCCTGACCGTTTGCATCGTAGCCGGCAAACAGGGCCTGGCCAGCGAGGAGCGTGAAATCCGCGTTGCCGGAGTACAACAGCCCGTACGAGTACGTCCCGCTGATCGTCAGCTCGCTCGTTCCCGCAGCAGTTCCGTTCGTGACCCAGAGATCCAAGCCGCCTTTTGCATCGTAACCAGCGAATATGACTTTGGTCGTCGCCATCCTGGATCTCCCCGTACAGGTCGCGTTCGTAAATCTTCACCCCAGACGCAGCCCCTAATCAGGCGCCTCAAACCGTGTTTCGCTGGCGATGCCATTGACACACGTGCCAAGCACCCTGACTGCGCCGCCAAGTTTATCCACGTTGGGATCAATCGTCGAAGACGCCACCTCGATGGATACAAAATAAATAACATAAATTCGACATCAACGCCAGAGTTCGTGCAGGCTGTCGTCCGCTTTCCCAAAATCGGGCGGTGGCGCGCCTCACGGCTTAAACGTTCAACGGTATCCACCCGAACAAAGCCCGCCTGGGTCGCGAATGAATCGACCCTCACCCGAAAATCCGGCGAGCGGATTGCTCGAACCGGATGCCACCGCCCTCGCCGCCGCTCTGCGCAAAGAAGGTAAGCGGTAGGCTGTCAGGGAATTCGGGTGCGGGAGCCGACCGCGCGCCAACGCAGCCGAGCACCGAACCCTCGGCCATAAGGGACCGCCGATCGCATCGACATAGCGCGCCATCGTGGCAACCGTAACGAGCCGGCCGGCCGCGGCGATGGGGGCGGGCGAATTCGTTCGAGCGAATCTTCCAGTCTGCTGTGGAGACACGGGCGCCGGCTTTTCGCGCCGGCGCCCGTGGCCACCGCAAATCGCCCGTCAGCTGCCGAACGGGATGCGCCAGCTTGCGCCGGGGTTCTGCGCGACCAAGGCCTCGGCCGTCGGCGGCTGCCATTTATCAGCCAATGGGGGGGAGTGGAATCAGCAGAAATAGCTTGCGGCCGAGGGCGCCGGCGCAGGGCGCGGCGTCGCCATGCAACCGATACACGCGGGTCGAAGAAATCCGGATTTCAGGTATAATCCTTTATCTTTTCTGGTTCCGCTCTGCCGACGGTCGCCGTTGAGGGACATTCGTTCTTTGTAATTGCAATTAGGAACGGCTGAAGATTCAATAAGCTGCGATGCTTGCCGATCAAAGCAAATGCGCGTGCGGCAGCGGCCTCAGGGCCGCGCGGTGCTGCGGGCTCGACCCCGCGACATTGCCGCCGCCGGGAGCGGGCGCGCCATTGCTGCCGGCGGTCGAGCGCGCGGCCGCGGCGTTGCAGAGCGGCATGACGGCGGAGGCCGAGCGGCTGTGCCGCGAGGTGCTGGAGCTGGCGCCGGGTCAGCCGCAGGCGCTGGCGGCATTGTGGCAAATCTGCCGGGCCGACGGCCGCGGCATTGCCGCCGAGGCGCTGCTGCGGCGGATCGTGCAATTGCATCCCAACACCTTGTGGGCGACGCACGAATTGACCTTGGCGCTCCTCGCCAAGGGGGCGGCCGCGGAAGCCGAAATCCACGCCCGAAACGCGGTGCGCATCGCCCCGGAGAACGCCCAGTCGCACAATCTTTTGGGCATGGCGATGACCGAGGCGCATCGGCCGCAAACCGGCGAATACCACTATCGCCGGGTCATCGAATTGTCCGGCAGGCGCGACCCGATCGTCTTGGCGAACCTCGCCTGGAACTTGAAAAACCAGGGCCGGATCGCCGAGTTGCGTGAGCTTTACAGAGAATCGGCGGCGGCGGCGCCGGAGGTCGTCGAAACCCTGCTCGGCTGGGCGCGGATGGAGGAAGCCGACCGCAATTTTGCCCGCGCCGCCGAGGTGCTGGCCGATGCCGAGGCGCTGCGGCCGGCGGACCCGCGCATCCTGTTGACCCGCGCCGTGATCGAGGCGCGCACCGGCGGCATTGACGCGGCCCTCGCCGTGCTCGCCCGCGCCGCTTCCGCCACAGGCGGGCTCGGGGCCGACGAATTGCTCCAAAAGGGGCGGCTGCTCGACCGCATCGGCCGCCATGACGAGGCGTTTGCCGCATTCGCCGAGGGCAAACGGCAATGCCGCGAGGCCGGCGGCCTGGTCTATCGGGCCGAGGAGGCGCGCCCGATGGCCGAGCGCCTGAAGGCGTTTTTTACCGAAGGCCGCCTGCAAACCCTGCCCCGCGCAGCGACGCGCGGGGACCAGCCCCAGCCGATCTTTATTCTCGGGTTTCCGCGCTCCGGGACGACCCTGGTCGAGCAGACCTTGTCGGCGCATCCGCGGATTGCCGCCGGCGACGAGCTGCCCTTTGTCAACGAGATCACGGCGAGCCTGCAGCGCACATTCTACAGCCCGCTCGCCTACCCCGAGGCACTGGCCGAGCTGTGGATGGGCGACTGCCGCGACGGGCTCGACGAATTGCGCGACGATTATCTGGCACGGGCGCGCCGCCGGGGCCTGACGCAAACCGGCCAGGCGTGGTTCACCGACAAGATGCCGCTCAACGAAACCCATCTCGGGCTGATCGCGTTGCTGTTTCCGCGTGCCCCGCTGATCCATGTGTTGCGCCATCCGCTCGATGTCGTGCTGTCGGTCTTTGCCAATAACCTGACGCACGGATTTTGCTGCGCCTATGCGCTCGAGAGCGCCGCGCAGCACTATCGGCTGACAATGGATCTGGTCGCGCATTACCGCGCCCAGATGACGCTGCGCTATCTGCCGGTGCGCTATGAAGACATTGTCGACGACCAGGAAGCCGCGGTGCGTCGGATGCTCGATTTTGTCGGCGAGCCATTCGACCAACGCTGTCTCGATTTCCATCAAAACCGCCGCCATGCACGGACCGCGAGCTATGCCCAGGTGACCGAGCCGCTTTACGCCGGCGCGCGCTACCGCTACCGCCATTATCGCCGGCATTTGATGCCGGCGGTCGAGATCCTGGCGCCGACAATCGAGCGGCTCGGCTACGCCGTTGACTGACGTCAGCTCTGCCGACATTCAATCGGCAGCCGTCCCGGTGCCGACGGACCCGACCGCCGACCCGCCGGCCGACCCCGTGGCCGGGCTGCTGGCGCTGGCGGACCGGCATGAGCAGGAGGGGCGGCTCGACGAGGCCGAAGCGGTGCTCGACGGCATTCTGTCCGCAACACCCGAGACCCCCGGCGCCGTTCACCAGAAAGGCATCGTCGCGTTCCGGCGCGGGCAAAGCCTCGAGGCGGCGGCGCTGATGGAGCGCTCGATTGCGCTCGCACCCGGCTCCGCGCTGTTCCACCGCAATCTCTGCGAGGTTTACCGCGTGCTGGGCCGGCTCGACGACGCGCTCGCCGCCGGCAGCCGCGCCGCGGTGCTCGATCCCGCCGACCCGCATTGCCATCACAACCTCGGCATTGTCCATTACGACCGCCTGATGCTCGACGAGGCGATCGGCTGCGCCGAACGCGCGCTGGCGATCGACGCCGATTTCGCCGGCGGTCATTTCGGCATTGCCGAAGCGGCGCTGCTGCATGGCGACTTCGCGCGCGGCTGGGCGGAATACGAGTGGCGCAACCAGCTCGCCGGCGTGCCGCCGCTGTTGCCGCCGAGCGACCGGCCGCAATGGGACGGGCGTCCGCTCGGGCATGGCCGCAATCTGCTGCTGATCGCCGACCAGGGCTATGGCGACGCGATCCAGTTCGCCCGCTACATCCCGTGGGCGGCGGCGCGCTGTCCCGACATCACGATCGCGTGCAGCCGCGAGCTTCAGCCGGTGATCGCGCAACTGCCCGGCGCCGGCCGGATTTTCGACCATTGGAACAACGCGCCCGATTTTGCCGCCTATTGCCCGCTGTCGGGACTGCCGCGCCTCGCCGGCACGAGCCTCGCGACGATCCCGGCGGAAATCCCCTATCTGCACGCTCCAGAGCCGAGATTCGCCGCCTGGGCCGAACGGCTGTGGGCGCTGTTGCCGCGCGGCTACCGCCGCATCGGGATTGTCTGGGCCGGGCGCCCGACCCACCGCAACGATTTGCGCCGCTCGACCCGGCTTGCGAGCTTCGCACCATTGGCGGCACTACCGCAGGTCGCGCTGGTGTCGTTGCAGAAAGCCCCGGCGCAAGCCGAGATCGGCGGCTACTGGGGTGCGGCGCCGCTTCTCAACCTCGGCCCCGAAATCCGCGACTTCGCCGACACGATGGCGATCGTCGAATGCCTCGAGCTCGTTGTCGCGGTCGACACTTCGGTTGTCCACCTCGCGGGCGCAATGGGCAAGCCGGTATGGGTCATGCTGCCCTATGCCCCGGACTGGCGCTGGCTGCTCGAACGCTGCGACAGCCCGTGGTATCCGACCGCGCGCCTGTTCCGCCAGTCCGCCGCGCGCCGCTGGGAGCCGGTAATGGCGGCAATCGCGGCGGCGCTGGTCAGCTGATAAAGAACAGGTGCGACGCGGCGAGCGCCGGGTCGCCGGCCAGGGTGACGACCAGGTGCTCGGTGGCGGTGGTGCCGGCGGCCGAATAATAGAGGCCGCCATTGGCCGTGTCATAGGCAAAGCGCTGGGTCGTGGCGGTGAAGGCGCCGGTGCCGTCGGAGACGAAAAGGCTCGCCGGCAATGCTTTCGGCGTCGCGGTGGCGCCGCTTTGCCCGAGCGCGAAGGCGGAGTTGCTGAACGCGATCTCGTTGGTCGCCGACGCGGTGAAATCGGCGATCGTGTTGCTGCCGCCGGCGCTGAAGGCGAATTCGTTGGTGCCGGCGCCGCCGGTCATCTTGGTGTCGCCGCCGGCGTGGAAGATGTCGTTGCCGGCGCCGCCGGTCAGCTCGTCGGCGCCGGTCCCGGCATAGACGATGACGCGATCGGGTGCCGGCACGCCCGCGGCGCTGATCGTGTTGCCGTTGCTGCCGTTGGAAACGGTGATCGTCGAGCCGGTAACGCCGGCAAAATTGGCGGCAGCGAGGGTCAGCGTGTTGGCGCCGCCGTCCGCCAGCACATAGGTCTCGACGCCGTTGACTCCATTGGCGGCGACCGCGCCGGCGGTGGTCATCAGCAATTCGTTATTGCCGCCGCCGCCGCTCACCGGGTCGGTCTTGGTCAAATTGGCGGCGCTGAACACAAAGATGTCGTTGCCGGCGCCACCCTTCAGCACATCCGCCCCCGCGCCGCCGTAAATATCGAGATTGTCGGTCGCGCCGGTCAACGCCGAACCGTTGATGGTGTTGCCCCCGGTGCCGCCATAGACGGTGATATGGTCGCCGCTGGGCAGGCCGGTGAAGTTCGCGTTGGCCAGGGTCAGGCTGTTTGCACCGCCATTGGCCAGCCGGTAGATGTCGACCCCGGTCACGCCGGCGGCGGCAGCCGTGCCGGGGGTGGTTAGCTCCAGCTCGTTGTTGTAGCTGGTGCCGGCGATCTTGTCGGTGGCGGTCAATGCCGCCGCGGTGAACACAAAAACGGCGTTGCCGGTTTTGCCGCCGGTCAATACGTCGGCGCCGGCGCCGCCGTCGATGGTGACGGGGCTGGTCACCCCCGACGCGCTGACGGTGTTGCCGTCATTGCCGCCGATCACCGTAATCCGGCCCTCACCCGCTACACCCGAGAAATTGGCTTGCGCCAGGGTCAGGCTGTCGGCGCCGCCATTGGCCAGCGCGATGGTCGAAAAGCCCGAGATGTTGCTGGTCAGCGCCGCGGTCCCGACGGCGGCGAACTCGATCTCGCCGCGGCCGCCGCCCTCGACAAGGCCGGTAAAGACTGCCCCCTTCTCGACGACCAGCAGCTTGTTGCCGAGACTGTTGCCCATGTTGACGGCGACCGCACCCGCCGCGGTGGAGGTGCTGGCGACGGTGCCGTAGTCGATCAGCGTGTTGTTGCCCGAGCTGGCTCCGTTGAACCCGATGACGCCCTTGATGGTGCCGCTGTTGGTCACGACGCCGCCGAGCGCGCCGAGCGCCACCCCGGCGGCGCTGCCGGCGATCGTCGCCGCGGCGGCATTGGTGACGCTGCCGCCGCCGCGCAGGTAGATGCCGTTTGCGGTGCCGGTGGTCTCGATCAAACCGGAATTCGCCACGGTGATCGCGACGCCGCGGTTGTAGACGCCGTTTATCTTTCCGGCGATCACGCCGCCGGCTTGGTTCGTCACATTGCCGCCGCCGGTCAGATAGACTCCGTTCTTGTTGCCGCCCTCGATTGTCGCGGAATTTGTGACCGTCCCGGCGCCGCCGCGGACCGCAACACCATTTCCGGCCCCCGAGATCAATCCGACGCTGGTTCCGGTTTTGCCGTTGGTGACGCTCCCCGCGCCGTGGAAATACACGCCCGAATCGGTGGTGAAGGTGTTCTGGACAGTCCCAAAATTCGTGAGGCTGCCGCCATCCTCGAAAACGACACCGGTGCCGACGGCAGTCGAGGTCGTCGCGACCCTGCCGAAATTGGTGACCGTGCCAGCTGCATTGTTGATGTAGATGGCCGTTCCGGGGCCCGTGATCGACGCGCTCGCCGCCCCTGCCGCACCGTTGCTGACCGAGCCGCCCCCGTTCAAAGCAACGACCGCAAGAGTGCCCGTCGACTGCAGCGTGCCGAAATTCGCCACGGTCCCGGCAGTGCCCGCAATCGAGACCGAACTGCTCGTCGTGCCGGCGATCAGCCCGGCGGTCGAGCCGCTCTGACCGTTAGTGACCCGGCCGCCATCGTCGAAAAAGACCCCGCTGCTGGCGCCTTTAATCGTCCCGAAATTAGTCAGCGTGCCGGCGCCGTAGCCGACATACACCCCGCCTGCGCTGCCGGTGTTGGCGATCAGCGCGGTGGTAGAGGTGCTGCTGCCGTTGCTGACATCGCCCCCCGACTTCAAGAAGATGGTGGTATGCGAGCCGGTACCCTCGACCGTGCCGAAATTGGTCACCGTGCCGGCGCCGCCGCCGATCAGGACTCCGTTGCCAGGGCCTGTAATCAGAGCGGTCGCCACCGCCGCTGAACCGTTCGTTACTTTGCCGCCATGGTTGAGATCAATCCCGGTGCCGTTGATGCCGGTATCCTCGATTTCGCCGAGGTTGCTGACCGCGCCAACGGCGAATTCGATCAGGACGCCACTGCCGTATCCCGAAATCAGCGAACCGGGCGTGGTGGTGCCGACCGCGGCGACGAGGTTGTCGACGGTGCCGCCGGCGATCAACTGGACGCCGAAGTCGCCGGTTGTCGTCGACGTGCTGACGATCGAGCCGCGGTTGTTGACGGCCCAGCCAAAATCGGCGTTGCCAAAGATTCCCTGACCGGTGGCGTCGGTGATTTTTCCGGTTACCGTCGCGGTGCGCTGGGTCGCCGGGTTGCCGAGACTGACGAGGGTCGTATAGGTGCCGCTGTACGTCGGCGAGGCGGTGGCGGTGTGGAATAGGTGCGACGCGGTCAACGCCGGGGCTCCGGTCAGCGTGGCGACGAGCTTCTCGCTGGCGGTAGTGCCGGCGGCCGAGTAGTAGAGATCGCCATTGGCCGTGTCGTAGGCGAAGCGCTCAGTAGTCGCGGTAAAGGCGCCGGAGCTGTCGCTGACGAAGAGGCTCGCCGGCAGTGCACCGGTTCCGCTGAGGCCGAGGGCGAAGCCGGTGTCGCTGAACAAGATCTCGCTTGTCGTCGAAGCGGCGAAATCCTTGATCGTGTTGTTGCCGGGCGCGCTGAAGATGAAGTCGTTGGTCCCGGCACCGGCTGTCATCGTCGTGTCGCCGCCGGCGTAGAACACGTCATTGCCGGGGCCGCCGGTCAGCACGTCGGCTCCGGTGCCGGCATAGACGATGATGCGGTCGGGAGCGGCGACGCCCGCGGCGCTGACCGTGTTGCCGCCATTGCCGTCCGAAATGGTGATCGTCGACCCGGTGACACCGGTGAAATTGGCGCTCGCCAGGGTCAGGGTATTGGCCCCGCCGTCCGCCAGGACATAGGTCTCGACCCCCGTCACCCCGGCAGCGGCGACAGTGCCGGCAGTAGTCATCAGCAGTTCGTTATTGCCGCCGCCGCCGCTGACCGCGTCGGTCGCAGTCAGCGCCGCCGCAGTAAACACGAAAATGTCGTTGCCGGCGCCGCCCTTCAGCACGTCCGCTCCGGCGCCGGCGTAAATGTCGAGATTGTCGGTGGCGCCGGTCAGCGCCGAGCCGTCGATGGTATTGCCGCCAGTGCCACCGTAAATGTCGACGGGCCGGGCAAGCACTCCGGTGAAGTTCGCATTGGTCAAGGCCAGGCTGTTCGCCCCGCCATTGGCGAGCTGGTAAATCTGAACGCCGGTTACCCCGGCAATTGCGACGGTACCCGGGGTCGTGACCTCGAGCTCGTTATTGTAGCCGCTGCCGGTGATCTTATCCGCAGCGGTCAGTGTCGCCGCGGTGAACACAAAGATCGTGCCGCCATTGACGTTTCCGGTCAACACATCGGCGCCGGCGCCGCCGTTGATCGTCAGCTGCCCAGCCGTCACCGCCGCCGCATTGACGGTATTGCCGTCATTGCCGCCGAGCACGGTGAGACGGCCGTCGACACCGCTGAAATTTGCGTTCGCCAGGGTCAGGCTGTCGGCCCCGCCATTGGCCAACGCCACCCTGTTGAAGCCGGAGATGTTGCTGCTCAGCGCGGCGGTGCCGGTGGCGGCGAATTCGATCTCGCCGCGCCCGCCGCCCTCGACGAGGCCGGTAAACACCGCCCCCGGTTCGACGACCAGCAGCTTGTGGCCGACGCTGTTGCCCATCTCGACCGCGACGGCGCCTGTCGCAGTCGAGGTGCTGGCGACGGTGCCGAAATTGATCAGCGTGTTGCTGCCGGAATGGAATATGCCGCCGTAAAAGCCGATCACCCCCTTGATGATGCCGCGGTTGGTGACGACGCCGCCCTGCTGCCCGAGCGCGATGCCGGCGGCGCTGCCGGCGATCGTCGCCCCGGCGGCGTTGGTGACGCTGCCGCCGCCGCGCAGGTAGATGCCGTCTCTGGTACCCGTCAACTCTATCAAACCGGAGTTCGTCACCGTAAGCGCGACGCCGCGGTTGTAGACGCCGAAAGAGCTTCCGGCGATCAAGCCGCCGGCTTGGTTTGTTATGCTGCCGCCGCCGGTGAAGTAAACTCCCTGTGCGGAACTCTCGATCGTGCCGGAATTCGTGATTGTCCCGATACCGCCGCGGACGGAAATGCCGGTTCCGGCTCCAGAGATCAATCCTGTCTTGGCGTTGGTGACGTTTGCGTTTCCGTGCAGATAAACTCCCGAATCTCCGAGATCGGTATTCTTCAGCGTCCCAGAATTCGCGACACTGCCGCCGAAGTTCAGATCGATAGCATTTCCAAACGAAGCGGAAGTGGCGATGATTTCGCCGAAATTGGTCACGGTAGCCGGAACATTGGTGGCAGAAACGCCCGTTCCCGTGCCAGTAATCAATGCGGTCGTTGCCCCGACGGCGCCGTTGGTGACGGTGCCGCCTGCGGTCAAGGCGACGGCGGAGACTGTGCCGGTTTCCTGAACCGTGCCGAAATTCGCCACCGTGCCGGCAGCACCATTGATCACGACAGCGTTTCCGGCCGTGCCGACGATCAGGCCTGCCGTCGACCCGCTCTGCCCGTTTGCGATCCTGCCACCCTTGGCCAAATCGACCCCGGTGCTCCCCTTGATCGTGGCAAAATTGGTTATCGTGCCCGAACCGTAATTGACGTAGACACCGGAGGTGTGAGCCCCGGCGGCGCTGATCAGCGCGGCGGTGGAGGCGGCGCTGCCGTTGGTGACACTGCCGCCGGCAAACAGCAGAACGGCGGCGTTCTGGCCGCTGCTTGTTATACTGCCGAAATTCGTCACCGCCCCGCTGCCGCCGCTGATCGCGACACCGTGGTTGCCGCCTGAGATCGAGGCGATCGTGTCGCCGGCGCTGCCGTTCGACACGCTGCCTCCGGCAGTCATGTCGACCCCGACGCCGCCCGTGCCGGTAGCCTTGACGACGCCAAGATTTGCGACGGTGCCGGTCCCACCCTGGATCAGGATGCCGGCGCTGTATCCCGCGATCAGCGAGCCGCCGGTGCTGCCGCTGGTAGAGACGGTGGGCTGGGACGGATTATTGACGCTGCCGCCGGCGCCCAGCTGGATTCCGGTGCCGCCGGTGGTGCTGGTGTTCTCGATCGTGCCGCGGTTGTTGACCGTCCAGGCAAAGTCGGTGCTGCCGTAAATCGCCGACCCGGCAGCATTGTTTACGGCGACTGTCCCGGTCACCGTCACCGGGCGCTGGGTCGCCGGGTTGTTCAGCGGAACGCCGGTAGTGATCGTGCCGTTGTAAATTGTGCCGGCCATTGCCGTCTCCCCGGTGCCGGGCGCCGCGAGGGTCCGCTTCAGCAATATATAGTTAATTTTTGTTCGAAGTTCGTTAATCTTTGCTGTAAATTATCTGCGCATGTGACTTTTGTAAAGCAAAATAAGCCGCATGATTACCACAGCGGATAGATGTTTTTTTCCTCCGCCCTGACGCGTCGGCGGGCGGAGCGGCGAAGGCGAAGAACCGCCCCGGCCGCAGCCGCCGCCACAAACAGGCCCAACATGATCCACAATTCCATGGCTCAACCTCCGATCAGCATCGTGCGCCGCCTGCGGGCTTCGCCCCCCGGTTCGGCGAGCCGCACCGTTGTCCCGCGTCCATCGACTCGATGCATCTGAACGCACTCCTCGCCAAAATCCAGCCTGATCGGCACAGTCTCGCCGATGGATGGCTTTCGTCGATCGGTCGTCTGCGAGCCAGCTTCGGCAGATTGACGCCGTGAGCGCGCCATCCCATCGATCAGGCTCCGTCGCCCGGAACCAGGCCGTCCTTCCCGGTGCCTGTCGAGCGCGTCGCCGGTCGCGTCGGCATCAAGGAAGAGCGAACGAACGGAGAGCCGGCTTGACAGCCGGGCCCGGGGAGGCTCGGGTGCGGCGGACGAGCTTGATTTTCGGGAGCTGGGGATGAGCCGGATTGCTCTGCTAAAGACGCACATGGTTTCGGTGCCGCGGCCGCGGCCGAACTGGACCGCGCATGAGCAGATGAAGGCGTGGAATGTGATCCTGACCGAGGTGCGCACCGATGACGGTCTCGTCGGCTATGGCGAGATTCACGGCGCGCCGATGCCCCGGATCTGCGAGTGGGTCGCCCGCTTTGGCGAGATCATCAAGGGCATGGATGCGACGGCCAACGTCGCGGTGTGGGAAAAGCTGTTCGCGCTGACCTCGCCCGGACCGGGGCGGATCGAGGGCAGGGACGGGCTGCCGCCGCCGGCGCCGCGCGGCGAGCGCGCCCAAATCATGGCCGCGATCGGCGGCATCGACATCGCGCTCTGGGACATTAAGGGCAAGACCGCGGACGTGCCGGTCTACCGGCTGCTCGGCGGCGAGAACCGGCCGCTCTTCACCTATGCGACCGGCGGCTATTACCGCCCCGGCGCCACCGACCGCGACTACGGCGCCGAGATGGCCGGGTTCGTCAAATCGGGCTACCGCGCCGTCAAGCTCAAAACCGGCGCCGGCACGGTCGCCGCCGAGGCCGAGCGGATCGCCACGGTGCGCCGGATGATCGGCGACGAGCCGCTCTTAATGCTCGACATGAACGCGGCCTATGATTTGCCCGACTGCATCGAATTTGCCCATGCGGTCGAGCCGCACCGGATCTTTTGGCTCGAAGAGCCGCTGCACTGGTATCTGCAGCCGGCCGATTTCGCGCGCCTGGCGGCGGCGACCTCGATCCCGCTGGCGCATGGCGAGCGCGAGCTGACCCGCTTCACCGTTCGCGACTTTGTCGTCATCGGCGGCATCCGCTATGTCCAGTTCGATGCGACGCGGGCGGGCGGCTTTACCGAAGCGTTGCGCGTCGCCCAGCTTGCCGAGCAGCACGGGGTCATGGTGGCGCCGCACACCGCGCCTGAGATCCACGCCCACATCGTGCTCGCGCAGCCGCGCGGCGCCTTTGGTGTCGAATTGCATGGCGGGCCGGAGCACGACCCGCTGGCTTACGGGCTGTTTCACAACCATCCGCAATTGCGCGACGGCCATCTGGAGATCGGCGGCGCGCCCGGCTTCGGCCTTGAAATCGACTGGGACTTTGTCGAAAAGCACCGCGCCGACTGATGGCTTCCCGGCTGCTGTCGGGAACCATTCCCGCCATGGCCGGTTGACTTTTCGGGCAGCGAATTGGGGGTCTTCGTGCGCGAAGGGCTGCGCATCTACAATCTTTTCCCGACATTGGCCGGAACGATCCGGCAATGGGCCGAGCATTTGCCGCGCATTGCGGCGATGGGCTTTAATGCGGTCTACGTCAACCCGTTTCACTATCCGGGATTTTCCGGAAGTCTTTATGCGGTCAAGGACTATTACCGGCTGAACCCGCGATTTCTGGGCGCCGAACGCGCCGACGGCGATCGCCTGCTGCACGATTTCACCAGTGCCGCCGAGGCCTGCCGCCTGCGCGTGATCATGGATCTCGTCGTCAACCACACCTCGAAGGACAGCGAGCTCGTCGCCCGCCACCCGGAATGGTTCGCGCATGACGAAAGCGGCGAGATCCGCTCGCCGTTTGCGACCGACCCCGCCGATCCGCGCCGCAAGACGGTGTGGGGCGACCTCGCCGAGCTCGACTACGACGGACCGCAGCGCGACCCGATCGTCGCCTATTTCCAGGAGGTCGTGCGCCACTACCGGGAGCTCGGCTTTGCCGGCTTTCGCTGCGACGCCGCCTACAAGGTGCCGGCCGAGGCATGGCGCACCCTGACCGATGCGGCGAAAGTCGCCGCACCCGAGGCGCTGTTTTGCGCCGAGACGGTCGGCGCGCCAAAGGAGGCGGTGCTGGCATTGGCCGATGCCGGCTTCGACTATCTCTACAACAGCGTCAAATGGTGGGATTTCAAAAGTCCGTGGCTGCTCGAGCAGTACGAGGCGTTCCGCCATATCGCACCCTCGATCGGGTTTCCCGAAAGCCACGACACCCCGCGGCTCGTGACCGAGCTGCGCGCGACCGGCGCGCCCGAGGACGAAATCGAGCAGCGCTATCGCCAAGCCTATGCCTTTGCCGCGGCGTTTTCGACCGGCGTGCTGATGCCGATGGGGTTCGAATACGGGTGGGGGCGGCGCTTGGCGGTGGTGCCGGGCCGCGACGAAGCGGCCGAGCCGAAGCGCTTCGACCTCAGCCTCTATGTCGCCGAGATCAATTCGATGAAGCTCGCGATCCCGGCGCTGAACGAGGAGGGACCGCAGCGCCTGTTGCCGAGCGGCGACGACCAGCTGGTGGTCCTGGAGCGGCGCACCGAGGCCGCCGACGACCGCGCCCGCATCATCGTCAACCGCGACCGCAGCGGGGCGCGCGAGCTCAATACCGACACGCCGCCCGGCAAGCTGCGGGTCGAGCCGCTCGGCATCGAGGTCGTGCGCATCGACAGGGCCGCCGAGCGCAAGGTCGAGATGCCCGATCTATGGCGGCCGGACGCGCGCATCCAGATCGAGGAGGTCTATCCGCAGATCGATTGCGGCCGCTGTCCGGTCAAGCGGATCGAGGGCGAGACCTTCGAGGTCTGGGCCGATGTGTTTCGCGACGGCCACGACAAATTGCGCGGCGTCCTCAGGTACCGTCACGAGGACGGGGTGTGGCGCGAGACCCCGCTGAGCTTTTTCGACAACGACCGCTGGGTCGGGCGTTTCATACTCGACCGGGTCGGGTTGTGGCGGTACACGATCGAAGCCTGGACCGACCGCTTTGAAAGCTGGTGCGAGGAAGTCGAAAAGAAAAGCGACGCCGGGCAGGACATATCGCTTGAATTGATCGAAGGCCGGGCGCTCGTCGAGGAAGCGCTGCCAGCCGCCGAGGCGAGCGACGCCACCGCGATCCACGCGGTGCTGCGCGAATTTGACCGCGCCGACGACGCCGGACGGCTCGAGCTGCTGTCCTCGGCCGCAACCCGCGAGCTGATGGCGCGGGCGGCGCCGCGGCCCGACCCGACGCGGTATCCGCGCGAGCTGGAGGTTGTCGTCGA
Source organism: uncultured Alphaproteobacteria bacterium (assembly GCA_963712825.1). GTDB lineage: Bacteria > Pseudomonadota > Alphaproteobacteria > ATCC43930 > CGMCC-115725 > AP-15. The sequence goes on along the minus strand of CAVQJP010000002.1, from coordinate 537,037 downwards.
CCGCAAGGCGGCGCGCTGTTCGGCGTGGTACGAGATGTTCGCGCGCAGCCAGGGGCGGGTGGCCGGGAAGAGCGCCACCTTCGACGACTGCATCGCCCGCCTGCCGGAGATCGCAGCACTCGGGTTTGACGTCGTCTACCTGCCGCCGATCCATCCGATCGGCCGGGTCAACCGCAAAGGCAAGAACAACGACCCCCGCGCGCTGCCCGGCGATCCCGGCAGCCCCTACGCGATCGGCGCGGCCGAAGGCGGCCATTGCGCGGTCGAGCCGGCTCTCGGCACGCTCGCCGATTTTCGCCGTTTTGTCGCTGCCGCCGCCCGCCTTGGGATCGAAGTCGCGCTCGATTTTGCGGTGCAGTGCGCCCCCGACCATCCCTGGCTGCGCCAGCATCCGCAGTGGTTTCGCTTTCGCCCCGACGGCTCGCTCAAATACGCCGAGAACCCGCCAAAGAAATACGAGGACATCGTCAACGTCGACTTCGACACCCAAGATCGTGACGCCTTGTGGTCGGCATTGCGCGACGTCGTGTTGTTCTGGGTCGGCGAGGGCGTGCGCATTTTCCGCGTCGACAACCCGCACACCAAGCCGGTGCCGTTCTGGGAGTGGCTGATCCGCGAGGTCAAGGCCCGCTGCCCCGAGGCGATCTTTCTGGCCGAGGCCTTTACTCGGCCCAAAATGATGCGGGCGCTGGCCAAGGCTGGGTTCAGCCAATCTTATACATACTTTACCTGGCGCAACACCAAACCCGAATTGATCGAATACCTGACCGAGCTGACGCGGTTCCCGGCGAGGGAATATTTTCGCCCGAATTTTTTCACCAACACCCCGGACATTCTGCCGGTGTTTTTACAGGAGGGCGGCCGGCCGGCCTTCCGCATCAGGCTGGTGCTGGCAGCGACCCTGTCGCCCGCTTACGGCATCTACAACGGCTTCGAGCTGTGCGAGAACACGCCGATCCCGGAGCGCGAGGAATATCTTGATTCGGAGAAGTACGAGTACAAAGTCTGGGACTGGGACCGCCCCGGCAACATCAAGGACGACATCCGAATCGTCAACCGCCTGCGTCGCGACAACCCGGCGCTGCAGGAGTTTGCGAACCTGCGGTTTCTGCCGTGCGAAGCGCCCGATATTCTGGCTTATGCAAAAATCTCGGCCGATCCAACAAATGCCATTATCGTCGTCGTCAATCTCGATCCGCATGAACCCCATGAGGCCGAGATCGGGCTGCCGCTGGCAGCGCTGGGATTGGCGGTCGAGGACCAGTTCGAAATGGAAGAAATGTTCAGCGGCGTCGTGTCGAGCTTTGCGGGGGCGAACCAGCGCTTCCAGCTCGATCCCAAAACCAACCCGGCACTGATTTTTCGCCTGCGGCAGCCCGCGCGCTGATGAGCCCGCCCGACGACGCGTCCGCGCCGCTCGCCTTGGCGACGGCGGCGGTCCGCCCCGCGCCCGCAGACCCGCTGTGGTACAAGGACGCGATCATCTATCAGCTGCACGTCAAGGCGTTTTTTGACGGCGACGACGACGGCATCGGCGACTTTCCGGGCCTGTGCCGCAAGCTCGACTACCTGCAAGATCTCGGCGTTACCGCGCTGTGGCTGTTGCCCTTCTATCCCTCGCCGTTGCGCGACGACGGCTATGACATTGCGGATTACAAAAACATCAACCCGTCCTATGGACGGATGCACGATTTCCGGATGTTCGTCCGCGAGGCGCACCGGCGCAATCTGCGCGTAATCACCGAGCTGGTGATCAACCACACATCGGACCAGCATCCCTGGTTCCAGCGCGCCCGCCACGCAAAGCGGGGCTCGCCATGGCGCGATTTTTATGTGTGGAGCGACACCGACCAGAAATTCCCGGAAACCCGCGTCATTTTTGTCGACTCGGAAAAATCGAATTGGGCGTGGGACCCGGTGGCGCAGGCATATTACTGGCACCGGTTTTACGCGCATCAGCCGGATCTCAACTTCGACAACCCGCGGGTGTTTCGCGCGGTGGCCGATGTGATGAAATTCTGGCTCGATCTCGGGGTCGACGGCATGCGCCTCGATGCGGTGCCGTATCTGATCGAGCGCGAGGGCACGATCAACGAGAACCTGCCCGAGACCCACGAAGTCCTGCGTCGGCTGCGCTCCGAGCTCGACCAGCGTTATGGCGACCGCATGCTGCTCGCTGAGGCCAATCAGTGGCCCGAGGACGTATTGCAATATTTCGGCGCCGGCGACGAATGCCACATGGCGTTCCATTTTCCGCTGATGCCGCGGATTTACATGGCGGTGTCGACCGAGGACCGGCACCCGGTCACCGACATCATGCGGCAGACCCCGGATATTCCCAACTCGTGCCAATGGGCGGTGTTTCTGCGCAACCACGACGAGCTGACCCTCGAAATGGTCACCGACCGCGAGCGCGACTATTTGTGGAACCACTATGCCGCCGACCGGCGCGCCCGCATCAACCTGGGGATCCGCCGGCGCTTGGCGCCGTTGATGGAGAATGACCGCCGCCGGATCGAATTGTTGAACGCGCTTTTGATCTCGATGCCGGGGACTCCGGTGATCTATTACGGCGACGAGATCGGCATGGGCGACAACGTCTTTTTGCGCGACCGCGACGGCGTGCGCACGCCGATGCAATGGACCTTCGACCGCAATGGCGGATTTTCCCGCACCGACCCCGAGCGGCTTTACCTGCCGCCGGTCATGGACTCGGTCTACGGTTTTGAGGCGGTCAATGTCGAGGCGCAGAGCCGGTCGCCGTCGTCATTGTTGAACTGGATGAAGCGGCTGATCGCGGCCAGGCGGGCGCGGCGCGCTTTTGGCCGCGGCTCATTGCAGTTCCTGTACCCCTCGAACCGCAAGGTCATCGCCTATCTGCGCGTTTACGAGGATGAAATCATCCTCTGCGTCGCCAATTTGTCGCGCTCGCCGCAGGCGGTCGAGCTCGACCTTTCCGAATATCGCGGCCGCCAGCCGGTCGAGCTGCTGGGCCGCAGCGTCTTTCCGGCGATCGGGGAATTGCCTTATCTGCTGACCCTGCAAGGACACAGCTTTTTCTGGTTCGACCTCGTCATGCAGCCGCAAGAGGCGGCGAGCCTGCAAACCCAGCCCCCGGAATTCGTGACCCTGGTGATGCCGCAAGGCTGGTCCGACCTGTTTCGGCCGCACAATCTCCAGCAGCTCGAAAAGGACATCATCCCCGCGTTTCTGCCGCGCCAGCGCTGGTTCGGCGCCAAGGACCAGCGCATCCGGAGCGCTGTCGTGCGGGCCCACGGCGAAATCACCCGGCCGGCGCAGGACGGCGCCCCTGCCGAAGCCTATCTGGCGAGCGTGGTGCAGACCAATTTTCGCGGCGGCGAGCAGCGGCATTTTTTTGTGCCGTGCGCTGCGGTGTGGTCGCCGGCAGAGAGCGATCTGCGGTCGGGGCTGGTCCCAGTGACGCTCGCCGAATTGCGCCAGTTCCGCCGCGAGGGTGCGGTCGTCGACGCGCTGTCGCAGGACGGGTTTTCACTTGGGCTGATGGAGGCGGTCGCGGGTGAGGCGACATTGCCGCTCGACCATGGCGAGATCCGTTGCCTCAAGACGTCGAGCTACGACGGGGCACCACCGCCCGAGCGGCTGACGCCGCGGCGAGCCGGTGTCGAGCAATCGAACAGCTCGGTCTTTTTTGACGAATACGGCATGCTGAAGCTGTACCGGCAGCTCGGCGAGGGGCCGCATCCTGAAATCGAGATGTCGCGGTTTCTGGTCGAACGGGCGGGCTTCGCCAATACCCCGCCGCCGCTGGCCACGATCGAGCTCGCGCTCGACGACGAGAGCGGGCGGCACTCGATGGCGCTCGGCGTGCTGTTCGGCTTTGTCCGCAATCAGGGGGACGGCTGGACCCAGGCGCTGAATTACCTGACGCGCTATCTCGACGATGCGCTGGTCGCGACCGGCGAGCGCTCGTCGGAATTGCCGGACCCCGATCTGTTCTTTCTGGCGTTGGCGCGCCAGATCGGCATCCGCACCGGCGAAATGCACCGCGCCTTGGCCGAGCGGGCCGGTGACGATCCCGACTTCACCCCCGAGCCGATCACGCGTGAGGACATCGCGCACTGGCGCGGCGGCCTTGAGGACGAGGCCATGGAATTGCTGGTGCGGCTCGAGCGCGAACGGGCGCGGCTGCCGGAACGCGCCGGCGAACCCGCAGCACAGCTGCTGGCCGCGCGTGACCGGCTTTTGAACGAAATCCGAACCCTGCTGCCGGACGACATCGCGGCGCAAAAGACCCGCTATCACGGCGACTACCATCTCGGTCAGACGATCGTCGTGCAGAACGACTTTTTTATCGTCGATTTCGAGGGCGAGCCGTTGCGGCCATTGGCCGAGCGCCGGACCAAGAGCTCGCCGTTGCGCGACGTAGCCGGAATGATCCGCTCGTTCGACTACGCCGCGGTTGCCGCGGTGCGGCGGCTGGCCGAAACCCGCGAAGCGGCCGAGCCGCGGATGACCGAGCTCGCCGAGACTTGGCGCCAGCGCGCCGTGGACGGATTTCGCGCCGCCTACCGCAAGACGATGCGCGGCTGCGCCTCATATCCGGCGAGCAAACGGCAGGCGCGCGACCTGACCGCGTTCTTTACCCTCGAAAAGGCGGTCTACGAGGTTTCCTACGAGCTGGCGAACCGTCCGCTCTGGGTCGACATCCCGCTGCAAGGAATCCTCGGCATCCTGAACAAGAGAAAGGCGGCGGCTGGTGGCGAAGCGGAATGAGCCGCGGCGAAGCGGGGCGACCCGTCCGGAGACGCTGGTCGAGGCGACGATGCCGCTCGCCGAGGCGCCGCCCTCAGAGCCGAGGCGCGACGCTGCGGAGCAAGCCGCGGCGGACCGCTCGGCGCCGCCCATGTCGGCGGTGCCGACCCCTGCACCCGCCCTTCCCGCTCCAGAAATCGCGGCGATCGTCGAGGCGCGCCACGGCGACCCGTTCGCCGTTCTCGGCATGCACAAAACCGCGACCGGCCTCGCGGTGCGCGCGATGCTGCCGGCCGTGCAGCAGATGTTCGTCGTCGAGAGCGCCACCGGAGCGGTTGCGGCGGAGGCTGCACAGCTTGATCCCAGCGGTTTTTTTGTCGCCGACATCCTCGGCCGCGCCGAGCCGTTTCGCTACCGGCTGCGGGTCACGGATGGTGTCGTCACCCGCGAATTCGACGACATCTATCGCTTTCCTCCCGTGCTCGGCGAGCTCGACCTTTACCTGTTGGCCGAAGGCAATCATTTCGCGAGCTACACCAAGCTCGGCGCGCATCCGATCCGGCACGAGGGTGCGGAAGGGGTGGCCTTTGCGGTGTGGGCGCCCAACGCCCGCTCGGTCAGCGTGGTCGGTGACTTCAACAGCTGGGACGGCCGGCGCATGCCGATGCGGTCGCGCGGCGCCACCGGCTTTTGGGAGTTGTTTGTGCCGGGGCTGCGGCCGGGACACCTTTACAAATACCAGATTCATGGCCCCGACGGCGAGCTGGTGCCGCTGAAGGCAGATCCGCATGCCGAACGCGCCGAGCGGCCGCCCAACACCGCCTCGGTCGTGGCCGACCCGTCGCGCCATGTCTGGAACGACGGCCCGTGGATGGCCGAGCGCTGGCAGCGCAACGACCGCGAAACGCCGATTGCGATCTACGAAGTCCATCTTGGCTCGTGGCGCCGCCGGATCGGCGAGAACGGCCGTTACCTGACCTATCGCGAGCTTGCCGCCGAGCTCGTCCCCTATGTCGCCGAGATGGGCTTTACCCACATCGAGCTCATGCCGATTACCGAATACCCGTTCGACGGCTCGTGGGGGTATCAGCCGATCTCGCTGTTCGCGCCGACCAGCCGCTATGGCCTCCCCGACGACTTCCGTGCGCTGGTCGAGGCGTGCCACAATGCCGGGATCGGGGTATTGCTCGATTGGGTACCGGGCCATTTCCCAAACGACCCGCACGGGCTCGGCCGGTTCGACGGCACCGCGCTCTACGAGCACGCCGACCCGCGCCAGGGCTTTCACCGCGACTGGAACACGCTGATCTACAATTACGGGCGCCGCGAAGTCTCGAATTTTCTGCTGTCGAACGCGCTCTATTGGATGCGCGAATTTCACATCGACGGCATCCGCGTCGACGCCGTCGCCTCGATGCTCTATCGCGACTACAGCCGGCCCGAGGGCGAGTGGATCCCGAACGCCTTTGGCGGCCGAGAGAACCTCGAGGCGATCGCCTTTCTGCGCCGGGTCAACGAGCTGATCTTTGGCGAAGCGAATGGCGCCACCTCGATCGCCGAGGAATTGACCGCTTGGCCGATGGTGTCGCGCCCGACTTACGTCGGCGGGCTCGGCTTTGGCTACAAATGGAACCTCGGCTGGATGCACGACACGCTGGGCTACATGTCGACCGACCCGCTTTACCGGAAATATCACCACAACGATCTGAGCTTCGGGCTGCTTTACGCATTTCACGAAAACTTTATTCTTGCGCTGAGCCATGACGAGGTCGTGCACGGCAAAGGGTCGCTGATCGCCAAGATGCCGGGTGACGAGTGGCAGCGCATGGCCAATCTGCGCGCCTACTACGCATTCATGTGGACGCATCCGGGCAAAAAGCTGTTGTTCATGGGGAGTGAGTTCGCCCAGGAGCGGGAGTGGAACCACGATTTCGGGCTCGACTGGCAATTGCTCGACGACCCGCTGCATGATGGCGTGCGGCGAGTGGTGCGCGACCTCAACCGGCTCTATCGCAGCACGCCGGCACTGCACCGGCTCGACTGCGACCCCGACGGGTTCCAGTGGATCGACGTCGCCAATGCGGCGGAAAGCGTGGTCTCGTATCTGCGCCGCGGCCGCGACCCGCACGAGCTGGCCGTGATCGTCTGCAATTTTACGCCCGTGGCGCGCGAGGATTACTGGATCGGGGTCCCGCGTCCCGGGCGCTATCGCGAGCGGCTCAACACCGACGCCGGCGATTACGGCGGCAGCGGCGTCGGCAACGCCGGCGAGGTCCATTCCGAGCCGCGCCCGATGCACGGCCACCAGCACGCCATACGCCTGCGCCTGCCGCCGCTCGGGGTTCTGATCTTTACTGCCGACTGATTGCCAAGGACATTGTCATGTCTGTAATTTTGCGTGCCCCGCCGCTCTACTATTCCGCTCCTATCGCGCTCCCCGCGCGCTGATCGCGCGATGGCGACGCCAAGCAAGGTCTGGCCCGGCAAGCCCTATCCCCTAGGTGCCAGTTGGGACGGCAAGGGGGTCAATTTCGCGCTCTTTTCGGCGCATGCGGCAAAGGTCGAGCTGTGCCTGTTCGATCGCACCGGGCTGCGCGAGGAAGCCCGCGTCACGTTGCCCGAATACACCGACGAGGTCTGGCACGCCTATCTTCCGGATGCGCGGCCCGATCAGCTTTACGGCTACCGGGTCTATGGTCCCTATGACCCTTTGAACGGGCATCGCTTTAATCCCAACAAGCTGATGATCGACCCCTATGCCAAATCACTGCACGGCAGGGTGCGCTGGTCCGACGCGGTGTTCGCCTACCGTTTTGCCGGCCCGCGCGAGGATTTGGCGATGGATCGGCGCGACAATGCGCGCTTCATCCCCAAATGCCGGATCGTCGAGCCGGCTTTCACCTGGGGGGAGGAGCGCCGCCCGCAAACCCCGTGGGAGGAGACGATCATCCTCGAGCTCAGCGTGCGCGGCGTCACCAAGCGTCATCCCGGCGTCGACCCCGAGTACCGCGGCAGCTTTGCCGGGCTCGCCTCGCCGGCGATGATCGACTACCTGCTCGGGCTCGGGATCACCGCGGTCGAGCTGTTGCCGGTGCACGCCGCGCTCGACGACCGTCATCTTGTCGACCACGGGCTCGCCAATTACTGGGGCTACAATACGATCGGCTTTTTTGCGCCCGACCCGCGGCTGCTGTCGACCGAGTCGATCGCCGGTTTCAAGACCATGGTCAAACGGCTGCACGATTCCGGGATCGAAGTCATCCTCGACGTCGTCTACAATCACAGCGGCGAGGGCAACCACCTCGGCCCGACCTTGTCGTTCCGCGGCATCGACAATGCCTCGTATTACCGGCTGGATTCGGACCGGCGCTTTTACCAGGATTTCACCGGCACCGGCAACACGTTGAACCTCGACCACCCGCGAGTGTTGGCGTTGGTCATGGATTCGCTGCGTTATTGGGCGACGGAAATGCGCGTCGACGGCTTTCGCTTCGATCTGTGCCCGACCCTGGCGCGCGAAAACGGCGATTACAGCCAGGGCAGCGCGTTCTTTGACGCAGTGCGGCAGGACCCGGTCATGGCCGGACTGAAGCTGATCGCGGAACCGTGGGATGTCGGCCCCTACGGCTACCAGCTCGGCAATTTTCCGCCGGGCTGGGCCGAATGGAACGGGCAATACCGCGACACCTTGCGCCGCTTCTGGAAAGGCGACGAGGGGCATGTCGCCGATGTCGCCTCGCGCGTCGCCGGCTCGTCGGACATCTTCGGCTACCGCGGCCGCAGGCCTTGGGCCAGCATCAATTTTATTACTGTCCATGACGGTTTCACGCTGCAGGACCTGGTCAGCTACAGCACCAAGCACAACGAAAACAACGACGAAGGCAATCGCGACGGCAGCGACGCTAATTACAGCTGGAATTGCGGCGTCGAAGGGCCGACCGACGACCCCAAGATCGTCGAGCTGCGCGACCGGCAAAAGCGCAGCATGCTGGCGAGCCTGCTGTTGTCATTGGGCGTGCCGATGCTGCTCGCGGGCGACGAGATCGGGCGGACCCAGCGCGGCAACAACAACGCCTATTGCCAGGACAACGAGATTTCATGGACCGATTGGGAGAACATTCGCGGCGAAGACGCCGAGCTGCGGGATTTTGTGGGCTGCCTGATCCGCCTGCGCCGCCAGCACCGCGTCTTTTCGCGCCCGCGCTTTTTTCGCGGCGAGGTATTGTCGGAAGCCGGGGTCAAGGACATCACTTGGTTTACCCCGTCGGGCAGCGAGGCAAAGGACGAGGATTGGCGCAACCCGGCCGCTTTGTCGCTCGGCTACGTGCTGAGCGGCGCGGCCGGCGAATTCTACACGCCGGGCGGGCAGCGCGACATCGACGAGAGCTTTCTCGTCATGATGAACGGCTATTTTGGCGATCTTGATTTTCGTATCCCGGAGCTGGCGGCGCCGATGGCGTGGCAGCCACTGGTCGACACGTCGCGCCCGACCGGACGCATCAACGACGGCCGCCTTTATGCTCCGGGCCAAACCTACCCTTTGCCGGCGCATTCATTCGCGCTGTTCATCAACCGCAAGCCGCGCCCCGAGACCGTCGCGGCGACGGCCCGGCCGGCCTCCGGGCTCGACGCCGGGGTTGACCACGAAAACCCTCTTCCGCCGTCAGCAGCAGGCGCGCAACGGTGCGGCTTTTACGAGCATGAGGGCGACGGCGACGGAGGCGACGATGATGAATCGCCGCCCTGAGCTGCTGTTCGCTTCCGATATTCCCGGTTTGGGGCGGCGGCGTTCGCCTCGGGGCGCTGCTGCCGGCGGCGCGGGGCCGGCATGAGCGACCGCGCTGCGCTCGTTCGGGTCGCCGGGCTCATCGGCATCGAGACGCACTATACCGACGCGCTCGGCCAAACCGGCACCGCTTCCGACGAGAGCCTGCGGGCGCTGATAGCCGCGTTTGGCCTGCCCGCCGACCCGGCACCCGCGGCGGCGGCGATTGCGGATCGCGAACGCGCCGCACCCTTCGGTCTCGGGCCGGTGCACCTGGTTCGGGCCGAGGACCCGCACCCGACCCTAACGCTGCGGCTCCCCGCCGCGGCCCGCAGCATTGCCTGGTCCTGCCGGCGTGAAGACGGCGGGACGCAAAGCGGCGGGTTCGCGTCGCCGACGCAAACAGCCGCGCTGCCGCTGCCGCCCGGACTGCCGCTCGGCTACCACCGGCTGGCGATCGAGGCCAACAGCCTCCACACCGAGATCGATCTGGTCGTCGCCCCTGCCCGCTGCCATCTGCCGCCGCCGCTCGGCAAAGGGGCGCGCAGCTGGGGCCTCACTTGCCAGCTCTATGGCCTCCACAGCGCCCACGACTGGGGGATGGGCGACTTCACCGACCTGGCGGAAATTGCCGCCGCCGCCGGCGCCAGCGGCACCGCGGTCCTCGGCATCAACCCGCTGCACGCGCGCTTTGCCGCCGAGCCGCTGCATTTCAGTCCGTATTCGCCATCGAGCCGCAGCTGGCTCGACCATCTCTATATCGACCCGACCGCGGCACCGGGGTTTGCCGAGGACGAGACCGTCCAGGCGTTGATCCGCGGCGATTGGTTCGGCGCCACCCATTGGGCCGCGCGCTCGGCGCCGCTGATCGACTACGGTGCGGTCGCCGCCTGCAAGCGCTCGGTGCTGGAGGCGCTGTTCCGCCGTTTTCAGTCGAACGATCTCGGCGCCGGGAGCACGGCGCGGAGCGGCTTTGGCCGGTCCTTTCGGGAATTTCAGCAAAAGGGCGGACAATCGCTCGCCGATCTCGCCGTCTTCGAGGCATTGCACGAATTCTACTGCCGCGAGCAGCGCGGCTTCTCGTGGCGGAACTGGCCGGCGCCGATGCGCGACCCGCGCTCGCCCGAAGTCGCCGCTTTTGCCGTCGCGCATCGGGATCGCGTCGAGTTTTTCCAATTTCTGCAATGGGAAGCCGACCGCCAGCTCGCCGCGGCCGCGGCGGCGGGCCGGGACGCCGGGTTGTCGCTCGGGCTCTATCGCGACCTCGCGGTCGGCGCCGACCCGAACGGGGCCGAAGCCTGGGCCGACCAGGCGCTGGTGGCGCCGCATGCCGCGATCGGGGCGCCGCCCGACGCGCTGAGCCGGGCCGGTCAGAACTGGGGCTTGGCCCCGGTCAATCCCTTGGAATTGCGCCGCCAGCGCTTCGCGCCGTTTGTCGCCTGCCTGCGCGCCAACATGCGCCATGCCGGGATTCTGCGGATCGACCACGTCATGTCGTTGAGCCGGCTCTATTGGATTCCGAGCGGCATGGCGGCGACCCAAGGCTGCTATGTCCGCTATCCGCTCGACGCGCTGCTGCGGCTCGTGGCGCTCGAAAGCCATCGCCAGTCCTGTGCTGTCGTCGGCGAGGATCTCGGCACCGTGCCGCCGGGCTTTCGCGAGAAAATGCGGGCGGCGAATTTGTTGTCCTATCGCATCATGATGTTTGAGCGCCGCGCCGGCGGCAGCTTTATCCGCCCGCAAGACTACCCGCCGCTCGCCGCGGCCTCGGCCGCGACCCACGACCTCGCCACCCTCGAAGGCTTCTGGCTCGGCCGCGACATCGCGTGGCGGCGGCAGCTCGGTCTTTATCCCGATGCGAACGCCGCAATCGCGGACGCCAGCGAGCGAGCGCGCGACCGCCGGCTGCTGCTCGATGCACTGGTTCGCCAGGGGTTGTTGGCGCCCGCGGATTGCCGCCAGCTTCTGCCCGAGGCGGGCGAGCCGGTCTATGCCCCGGCGCTGGGCGACGCGATCCAGCGCTATCTCGCCCGCTCCCATGCCCGGCTGATGCTGGTGCAAATCGAAGACCTGGCCGGCGAAACCGAGCAGGCGAACCTGCCCGGCACCACGGACGCTCACCCGAACTGGCGCCGGCGCCTCGGCCAGACCCTCGAACAGATCATCGAGGGCGGCGAGCTGCGCCGGCTCGCCGGGCTGATCGAACAAGACCGCCAGCTCTCGGCCGCGAGATGAGCAGCGGCCGCGCCGACGCGCCGCCGATCCGCGCGACTTATCGCCTGCAATTCCACCGCGGGTTCACCTTTCGCGATGCGACCTGCCTGGTGCCGTACCTGGCCGATCTCGGTGTAAGCCATGTCTACGCGTCGCCGATTACGGAGGCGCGGCCGGGCTCGACCCACGGCTACGACATCATCGACCACAACCAACTCAATCCCGAGGTCGGCAGCGACGCGGATTTCGGCGAATTCACGGCGGCGCTGCGCGCCCACGGCATGGGGCTGATCGTCGACTTCGTCCCGAACCATATGGGGATCGGCCCTGACAACGCCTGGTGGCTCGACGTGCTCGAATGGGGCCAGCATTCCCCGTTTGCGCATTTCTTCGACATCAACTGGCATTCTCCGCGCGCCGATCTTGAAGGCCGCGTGCTGTTGCCTGTCGTTGGCGACCAGTACGGGGCGATCCTCGAAAAGGGCGAGATCGAGCTGCGTTTCGATCCGGCCGAGGGCAGCTTCTGCGCCGGTTACTTCGAGCATCGCTTTCCGATTTCGCCGCGCTCCTATGCCGCGATCCTCGCCGCCGGCGGCGACCCGCTCGCCGGTTTTGCACGTGATTTCGCGGCGCTCGCGAAGCTGCCGGTCGCGGCGGCGCGGGAGCGCGCGGCCGAGCTGAAACGCGGCCTCGCCGAGCGTGCCGCAGCGGCACCCGCCGTCGCCGCCGCGATCGCCAAGGCGCTGCAGCAATTCGCCGGGAATTCGGGCGAGCCGGAGAGCTTTGCACCATTGCACCGGTTGCTCGAAGCCCAATCCTACCGCATCGCCGACTGGCGGGTGGCCGGCGAAGAGATCAACTACCGGCGTTTTTTCAACATCAACGACCTCGCCGGGCTGCGAATGGAGCTGCCCGAGCTGTTCGACGCTACCCATCGGCTGATGTTCGAGCTGATCGAAAGCGGCGACCTGCACGGGCTGCGCATCGACCACATCGACGGGCTCTTCGACCCACGCGGCTATTGCGAGCAATTGCAGCAGCACACGGCAGCACCGCTTTACGTGCTCGTCGAAAAAATCCTGGCGCGCTACGAGACCTTGCCGGACTGGCCGGTCGCCGGCACCACCGGCTACGATTTTGTCAACCAGGTGCTGGCGGTCTTTGTCGATCCCGCCGGCGAAGCGGGAATGAACCGGCTCTACCGCCGCATGACGACCAGCCGGGAAACCTTCGACGACGTGCTCTACGTCTGCAAAAAGCGGATCATGCAGGTCAATCTCGCCAGCGAGATGAACGTCTTGGCGCACGAGTTCCACCAGCTCTCGATGCGCGAATGGCGGACGCGCGACTTCACCTTCAACCGCATGCTGGCCGCGCTGGAGGAGGTCGTCGCGGCATTTCCGGTCTACCGCACTTACGTGTCGCCGCGCGGGGCGAGCCCCGACGACCGCCGTTATATCGACTGGGCGCTGGGTCTGGCGCGCAAACGCTGGCGCGGCGCCGATGTCAGCATCTTCGATTTTCTGCGCGGGGTGCTGACCGGCGAGGCGGCGCCCCCGCAAGACGATGCGAGCCCCGGCGGGCCGCTTTACGCGGCGATGCATTTTCAGCAGGTAACCGGGCCGGTCATGGCCAAGGCTGCCGAGGACACCGCCTTCTACCGCTATGTGAGGCTGTTGGCGCTGAACGAGGTCGGCGGCGACCCGCGCCGCTTTGGCGTGTCGGTCGCGGCCTTTCACCACTTGGCGCAGCAGCGCGCCCGGCAATGGCCGCAAGCGATGCTGTCGACCGCTACGCACGACACGAAACGCGGCGAGGATGCCCGCGCGCGGTTGGCGCTGTTGTCGGAAATGCCGCGCGAATGGGGACGCCGCGTCCTTCAGTGGCTGCGGCTTAACCGCTCGCGGCGGGCGGAGATCGAGGGCGAGATTGTCCCTGACCGCAATGTTGAATACCTGTTCTACCAGACCTTGTTCGGCGCCTGGCCGCCGGGGCTGACCCTGGACGAGGTCGGGGCGGTCGAACATCTCGCCGAGCGGGTCGACGCCTACATGATCAAGGCGGTGCGCGAACGCAAGCTCGACACCAGCTGGAGCAACCCTAATCCCGACTACGAGGCGGCGTTGACGCGCTATGTCCGCGGCGTGCTCGACGCCTCGCGGCCGAGCCCGTTCCTCGCCGACTTCCACGGTTTTGTCGCGTCGATGGCGCGAGCGGGAGCGATCACCTCCTTGGCGCAGCTCGCCCTGAAGCTGACTGTGCCCGGTGTGCCCGACATCTACCAGGGTTGCGAATTGTGGGATTTCAGCATGGTCGACCCCGACAACCGCCGCCCGGTCGACTGGGAGGAGCGAGAGGCCTTGCTCGATAAAATGGATCGCCCAGCGCCGGCCGAGCTTGCCGCGGGGTGGCAGGACGGACGCGAAAAACTGTTCGCAACCCGCCGTCTGCTGGGGTTGCGCCGCGCCCATCCGGAGCTGTTTGCCGCCGGCGACTACCAGCCGCTCGAAGTTGCGGGCGAGCGCGGCCCCCATCTTTGCGCTTTTGTCCGCAGCCATGGCGGCGTGTCGCTCGCCGTCGCCGTCCCGCGGCTGGTGCACCAGCTTTGCCGCGGCGGCGACAGCCCCAATTGGGCCGACAGCGAAATCGTGCTGCCGGCAAATAGGGCGTGGCAGGACGTGTTCACCTTGCGCCGGCTCGACCGTCGCGACCGGGTTCCCGCCCGCGAGCTTTTTGCCGAGTTCCCGGTGGCGGTGCTGATCAGCGCGGCGGGCGTCGGCAACGAAACTTGATCGAGATCGTCTACAGCGCCGGAAAAAGCGGCTATACTCGGTCTATCGCCGCATCACGAGCTTGGGCAATGCGCCGCCGGATCCCGGGTTACCCAGGCGGCCGGCCCAGGGGGTCGGCAGGGGGGGCGGGGCCCATGCCTCCCCGCCCGCTCCCTCTACAGGTCTCCAATATCCCCAAATAAAACCTTAATTCCATGAGCAAACCGGCGAATTGAGAACGGCCAAGTGTCGGTGATAGCGTACTGGAGTCGGCCAAAGCTCAGCTGGCCGGCGAGGTGGAGTTCGATCCTGGCGTTTGGGTATTCTTGACTCCCGAACTCACGGCAACACGCTTTCTCGACCCAGACCACCGCCTAGCTAAACACCGCAACCCCGATAAGAGCGAAAAATTGGTCGCGCTCGCTAGCAAGAACGTGACGGTTTAGGGCATTCCTGATCGCCAATCATGGCAAAGAACCGCGGCTTCCTGCCTTGCGCTTCCGCATGACCACGGATGGCGCGGAGCAGTGCTTGTTTCGCCGGGGTTCGGCGCGAACCGTCGTTGACCGGAATTGATATTGGCCCATCAAGCCCGAGTTCTTTCTCCCGTTTCAGGATCGCGCGCCCTTGCTCTTCAAGGGTGGTTCTGATCATCTTACCCGTTCCCTCAAATACGCTGCATCCAGTTCGCCAAGGGTCTCATCGTGAATTCGCCCGTCAAGGTACTCTTCATCCAAATCGAACGCAATCCGATACAGTGCCACGGCTTGATCCCACGACCTTTGGGCTCGTGGCGTCGTGGCAACATACTGGCCCAAACGATCCGCGATCAAATCTTCGATCGGCGGAATGGCGACAGCGTTTCCGTCCTTGATTGTCACAAGCCTTACCCGCTGCTCGTCACTTTTACCGTCGATTAGACGGCCGCTTACATCCTGCACCCCAAGATCAATCTCAGGGTGATACAAGCCTGCCAACAACCAGCCGGGACGGTCCTCCCGTCTAAACCCGTGCGAGACCAGAGCCGTCTCGAATACCCGCTGTTCCTCCGTCACAAAGTCGAAATCGCCGGAGCCAACGGGGCCGCGAACATGGAACTCGACCGCGCCACCACCGACGAGGATCGGATATTGATAACCTTGCGCAACCATGTCTTCACAAGCTCGCGCGACAATTGAAAGCGCCTCGACATACTCCGGCCTGAAGACGGGCCCGCTCTCCATCGGAGCCGAAACACTCGTTTGTACCATGGCCTCCGTGTTCAACGGGATCGCAATGCCGGCATGTATCCGTCCGCGTGCTTCAATCGACATCCCGATCGTCGCGACAACTATTTGCCGCGGTGCATCATCGTCTTCCTGACCGGCCATATTGCCCCCGAGAACCGCACCCGGATGGAGAATAGACACATAGGTGCACCAAAGGAACGTTTCAAGAATACACGCGACAATGTACGAGCTGCAACCTAATCCTGGTTTGAAAGTGGGATAGAACAGCCAAAGTGCCGAAAGCCGCTGTTTCCGATGGGACAATCATGCCCTCCCGCCGCTCCCTTGCCCAAACCGCACCCCGCTGAATTCCGTAGCTGTCAGGTTGCGTGGCCCGGCCGGGAGCGCGGTCAGAGGGGCCGCCTTGCGTTGAGCGCGGCGGTCAGGGTGCCGTCGTCGAGATAGTCGAGCTCGCCGCCGATCGGGACACCCTGGGCCAGGCGCGACAGCTTGACCCCGCTGCCGGCGAGGCGGTCGGCAATGTAATGCGCGGTGGTCTGGCCCTCGACCGTGGCGTTCAGCGCCAGGATCAATTCCTGACCGGGTTTGACGCGGGCGACCAGCCGGTCGATCGTCAAATCCTCGGGACCGACCCCGTCGAGCGCCGACAAGGTTCCGCCGAGCACGTGATACCGGCCGCGAAAGGCGCCGGTGCGCTCGAGCGCCCACAGATCGGCCAGGTCCTCGACGACGCAGATCGCGGCACCGTCGCGCCGCGGGTCGCGGCAGATCGCACAGGGCTCGATCGTGTCGAGATTGCCGCAGACCGGACACGGCCGGATCGCCTCGGCCGCGCGCGCCAGCGCCGCCGCCAGCGGCGTCATCAGGCTTTCGCGCCGCTTGACCAGATGCAATGCCGCGCGCCGCGCCGAGCGCGGGCCGAGCCCCGGCAACTTCGCCAGCAGCTGGATCAGGGTGTCGAGCTCGGACAAGTGTTCTAAGTCAGGTGCTGGTGCCCGGCTCCCCGAGTCCCGGCCTGCGCGCGTATGCGAAAATCCCCAACGAAGTCATGTGTGGACGACCCCTGCGGTGCAAGGGAAAAAAACGGATGGCGCATCGGTTCGGGTGCGGTCATGTGTCCGGCCCCCGCCTTCGCGAGGGCAGGCTCTGTGAGCGCGGCACGCTTGGCCGCTGGCCCTGATGAAGTCCGCGGATTGGCTCCCGTAATCATTCCGACGAGCTTGAAGCTCAATGACATTGCGGGCTGGTCCGATCCTCGGCTCGACCGATCGGTGCTCATCACGATCCATCGCCCTCGCATTGGGTTGTCTGTGGCGGTCGCTGCAATCAAGCTGCCCGGACGGTCTCGGTTGCGATCGACGGCGGCGCGCGGTAGGCGGTTTGTTTGGCCAGCAGCGCCCAAGCGATGCGGGCCATTTTGTTGGCGAGCGCCACGGTCGCCTTGCGCACCGGCATTCTGCCAAGCAGCTGGGCGAACCAGGGCGCGATCTCGGGTTTGGCCCGCGCCCGATGGACCAACCCCGTCGCCGCGATCACCAGGAGCTGGCGCAGATAGCGGTCGCCCGATTTGGTGATGCCGCCGAGCCGCTCCTTGCCGCCGGTCGAGTTCTGCGCTGGCACCAGCCCAAGCCAGGCGGCGAACTGCCGCCCACTCTTGAACCGCGTGGCGTCGCCGGCGGTGGCGACGAGCGCGCTCGACACAATCGGCCCGAATTGCGGGATCGTGGCGAGCCGCCGGCTGTCGGCATTGCTGTTGTGCCAGGTCAGGATCTGGCGCTCGAGTACGGCAATCTGCGGGCCAAGGCTGCGCCACTGCTCGGCCAGGACCGCGAGAACCGGGCGGATCTCGGCCGGCAGATGCGGGTCTTCCAGACGCTCGATCATCACCAGCAGCGCGGCAAACCCGGCCTGCCCTTTCTGGGCGATGATCCCCAGCTCGGCCAGATGGCCGCGGATCGCGTTGGCGAGCCGGGTGCGCTGCTCGACCAGCAGCTGGCGGGCGCGATGGGTCATCAGCGCGGCCTGGTCGGGCACGCTTTTCAGCGGCACAAATTGCATGCTCGGCCGGCTCACCGCCTCGCAACAGGCCGCCGCATCGACCATGTCGTTCTTGCGGCCCCATTTGACCCCGGCCTTCGCCGGGGCAGGCTGTAGGGCTTGACCCGCGTCGGCGGCATCAATCGCACGCAATGGCCGAGCACCGCGATCTCCCGACCCCAGTAATGCGCCGTCGCGCACGCCTCCAGCCCGACCAGGCAAGGCGCCAGCTTGGCAAAGAACCGCACGACCTCGCTGCGTCGCAACTGGCGGCGCACCACGACTTTGCCGGCCGCATCCACGCCGTGCACCTGAAACACCCGTTTCGCGATATCCAACCCAATCGTGCTAACCTCGATCGCGGACGGCCTCCTCCATGCGGTCGCATTGACACGACCGCCTTATGGCACCTCGATGCCGGGGAGCAGGGGCCGTCCACCTCATCATTCCGGGGCGCGGGCAATGCCCGCGAGCCCGGAACCCGTGCAACCGACGTACCGAACGGTATAAGAGGCGCCGTTTTCATAGATTCCGGGCCTGCCCTGACGGGCATCCCGGAATGACATTTCCCGTGCGATCCCACATCTTCACACGCTCACCCGCCAGGATGAGAAGCGACGGGCCATTAACGGCATAGACCACGCCGATGCATCAAAACGGCAGCTTGATGCCGCCCGGCAGAGGCATGCCGCCGGTCAGCTTCTGCATCTCCTCCTCGGCATGGGCGGAAACCTTGCGCCGGGCGTCGGCAAAGGCGGCGACGATCAAATCCTCGAGCACCTCGACTTCGTTCGGGTCGAGCAGCGAGTTGTCGATCTTGATCTTCTTCATGTCGCTCTTGCCGTTCAGGGTCAGCTCGACCATGCCGGCGCCGGCCACGCCGGTCATCTCGACGGCTTCGAGCTGAGCCTGCATCTCGGCCATCTTTTCCTGCATCGCCTGCGCCTGCTTCATCAGCTGGCCGATGTTTTTCATGCCCGGTCCTCTTCTGAGTTGGCCTCGTCGGGATCGCTGTCGTCCGCACCCGGCGCGTCGCCATCCGCCGCTTCCGCTTCTGCGGCGGCAAAGCGCTCGCGCACGGCCGCGATCGTGGCGCCGGGAAAGGTCGCCAGCACGGCCTGCACCAACGGGTGCGCGGCGACCCCGCTGCGCAGCTCGGCCTCGCGCTCTTCGCGGCGCTGGCGCAGGGTCGGCTCGCCCTCGGCCTCGGACACCGCGACGAGCCAGCGGTTTCCGGTCCACTCGCCAAGCAGCTGGCCCAGACGGTTGGCAAGATCGCGCGGCGCGCCCGGCGCCGGACGGAACTCGATACGCCCCGGCTCGAAGCTCACCAGGTGCAGATAGGCGGCAAGATGCGAGCTCAGCACCGGCTCGCGCCGTCTGTCGAAGAGGGCGACGACCTCGGCAAAGCTCTGCGGCATCGCCTCCAGCTCCGCAACTGGCGAGGCCGGGGCGACGGGCTCAGGTGCAGCCTCGGGCATCGCGTCCGGGGCGGTTTGGATCGGCTCGGCCGGCGCCCGCAGCGCGCCGCCGGCAAATGGCCGAGACGGTGCCGCGGCAACCGGCCGGTCCGGCTCGCGCGGCGGCGCGGCAACCGGCGCCATGGCGGGCACCCGCCCTACGGCCGGCGCCGGCACCAGCCCAGCGGCAGCGGCCGGCTCGGCCCGGATTATCATGCCCTGCCCCGTCACGCCCTGGCCCTGACCCACCGTTACGCCCTGGCCCGCCGTCACGCCCTGCCCCGCCGGCGTGCCGTGCAGCACCCGCACCAGCTCGGCCGGGGCCGGCAAGTCGGCGACATAGGCGAGCCGCACCAGCACCATCTCGGCCGCCTGGATCGGCGACGGCGCTTCCTGCACCTCGCCCAATCCTTTGAGCAGCATCTGCCACGCCCGCGCCAAGACCGGCATCGAGAGCTTGTCGGCGAGGGGACGGGCGCGCTCGCGGTCGCCCTCGGCGATCGGGTCGCCGACGCCGGCGTCGGGCGCCAGCTTGAGCCGGGTCAGGAAATGCGCAAGGTCGAGCAATTCCTGCAGCACCAGCAGCGGGTCGGCCCCCTCCCGGTAAAGCCGGTCGAATTGCGCCAAAGCCGCCGCCGCGTCGCCGCGCAACACCATTTCGAGCAAATCGAAGACCTGTCCGCGATCGGCGACGCCGAGCATGTCGCGCACCTGATCTTCGCTGACCCGCCCGGCCGACAATGCGATCGCCTGGTCGAGCAGAGACAACCCGTCGCGCACCGAGCCGTCGGCGGCGCGCGCGATCAATGCCAACGCCGCCGGCTCGGCCTCGACCATCTCGGCCTCGGCGACCCCGCGATAGTGCGCGGCGAGCAATTCCGCTGACACGCGGCGCAACGAAAACCGCTGGCAGCGCGACAGCACCGTCACCGGAACCTTGTGGATTTCGGTCGTCGCGAACACAAAGACGACGGCGGGCGGCGGCTCCTCCAACGTCTTCAACAGCGCGTTGAAGGCGTTTTTCGAGAGCATGTGGACTTCGTCGATGATGTAGACCTTGTAGCGCGCCGAGACCGGGCGGTAGCGCACCCCTTCGGTCAGCTCGCGGATGTCGTCGACCCCGGTGCGCGAGGCCGCGTCCATCTCGATCACGTCGACATGGCGATCCTCGGCGATCGAGCGGCAATGGACGCACTCGCCGCAAGGCTCGGCGGTCGCGCCCCCCGTCCCGTCCGGGCCGACGCAATTCAGCGCGCGGGCGATGATCCGCGCGGTCGTGGTCTTGCCGACTCCGCGCACCCCGGTCAGGATAAAGGCATGGGCGATGCGTCCGGTCGCGATCGCATTCGCCAGGGTGCGCACGACCGCCTCCTGCCCGATCAGCTCGGCAAAGGTCTGCGGCCGGTATTTGCGGGCGAGAACGCGGTAGGCCTTCGCCGGATCGCTCATTGAGGAACCCCGGATCGCGGGTGGGAGACCGGATCGGCGACCCAGGCCATAGCTCGTTACGGCTGCTTCCTTCCGGACCTGACCGGGTTGGCGAGAGGCCTGCCCGCCGCCGGGCTCCCACGCCACTATATCAGCTGTCGCCGATGCCGGGGCAAGCATCGCCGGCGATCCGCATTTTGTCGAAGGGCGATGTCGATTTGCCGGCCTCCGATCGTCGTCAGGACAGGCGGCGGCGATTTTGCCGGGTCCGCCTGTAGGAGGAGCCTGTCATGCCCGATTTCATCCTGCTGCTGCACCACCCCGCCAGTGCGCCGCCGGCGGTCTCGTTCTCGCCGGAACGGAAGGCGGCCGTCACCAAGGAATACATGGCGTGGGGCGACCGGCTGCGCGCCGAAGGCCGGCTCAAGGCCGGCGAAAAGCTGACCGTTGACGCCGGGCGGGTGTTGCGCGCGGCAGGCGACCGCATCATGACGACCGACGGCCCCTTTGCCGAGAGCAAGGAATTGCTCGGCGGCTTTTTCCTGATCGCCGCCCGCGACTACGACGAGGCCTGCCGCACCGCGGAAAGCTGCCCGCATTTCAAATACGGCGGCAGCATCGAAGTCCGCCAGATCGACCCGATGAAAGGTTAGTGGTTCAACCGATCGGAAAAAGCGGCCGTCATTGCGAGGAGCCCAGTGGGCGACGCGGCAATCCCGGCCAGTCGATGCGTTATCGACGAGATTGCTTCGCGTTGCTCGCAATGACGAGCTTTCTCAATTCGGCACTACCCCAAGCCCGCCTGTCCATTTGGAGAGAACACATGCCCGAGCTACAGATCGTCGGCGCGCCGCAGAGCAATTATGTCTGGGTCGCGCGCATCGCCTGCGTCGAAAAGGACGTGCCCTACACCCTCGTGCCGGCGGTGCCGCACACCCCGGAGGTCGACGCGATCCACCCGTTCGGCAAGATCCCGGCGATGCGCCACGGCGACGTGACCCTCTGCGAATCGCGCGCGATCTGCTTTTACGTCGACCACGCCTTTGCCGGCCCGCCCTTGGCGCCGCGGGACCCGGTCGCCGGCGCCCGCGCCGAGCAGTGGGTTTCGCTCGTCAACACCCATGTCGACCCGTTGCTGGTGCGCCAATATCTCGCCGCGTACTTTTTTCCGGGGACGCCGGACGGTCAGCCCAACCGCGCCGTCATCGATGCGGCGCTGCCGAAGATGGAGCCAGTTGTGGCGTTGCTCGACCGCGCCGTCGGCAAAACCGGCCATCTTGTCGGCGACGGGTTTACTCTCGCCGACATCAACCTGCTGCCGATCCTGTTCTATCTGGACAAGCTGCCGGAGAGCCGGGCCATGCTGCGCCGCGCGACGAAGCTCGACGCGTATTACAAGCGCCACGCGACGCGGACCAGCGTCGCGCAGACCACGCCGCCGCCCTTCCCCGGCCGCTCCTCCTGGGACATCATGGGCTAAGCCGGAGAAGCGACGATGCGCTACATGCTGCTGATCTACAGCCGCGAGACCGAGATGGCTGAGGGCTCGCCCGACGAATGGGAGCGGGTCAAGGCGGCGCACTGGGCGGTCATCGACGAGACTCGGCGCCGCGGCATATTCGAGGCGGCGGAGCCGCTGCAGCCCACCGCGACCGCGACCACGGTCCGGACCGAAGGCGGCAAGCCGATGATAACCGACGGGCCGTTTGCCGAGACCAAGGAGCAGCTCGCCGGCTATTACATTCTCGACTGCCGCGATCTCGACGAGGCGATCGGCTGGGCCGCGAAGATCCCAACCTCGTGCAGAGGCGGCGAGGGGTGCGTCGAGATCCGCCCGATTGCCGAGTTGCCGGCGCGCTAGGCGGGGCGCGGTCGATGGCGCAATCGGCCGACATCCGTGCCGCGGCGGAGACGGTGTTCCGCCGCGAGCATGGCCGGATCATAGCCAGCCTGATCCGGCTGTGCGGCTCCTTCGACCGCGCCGAGGAGGCGATGCAGGAGGCCTTTGCCGCCGCGCTCGCCCACTGGAACGCCCGCGGCATTCCGGCCAACCCGGGCGCCTGGATCACGACCGCCGCCTGCCGCAAGCTGATCGACGCGCGCCGTCGCGAGCGCACCCGCCGCGAAAAGCAGGCTGTCCTGGAGAATGAGCCGATGCCCGCGACGACCGAAGATGCCGACGATCCCGAAGACCCGCTCTCGGCGCTTCCCGACGACCGGCTGCGCCTGATCTTCACCTGCTGTCATCCCGCGCTCAATCGCGAGGCGCAGATCGCGCTGACTTTGCGCACCTTGGGCGGGCTTACCACCGGCGAGATCGCCCGCGCCTTTCTGGTTGCCGAGCCCGCCCTGGCGCAGCGTCTGGTGCGCGCCAAGCGCAAAATCCACGACGCGCGCATCCCTTACGAGGTGCCGGCCGAGGACCGGCTCGGCGACCGCCGCGCCGCGGTGCAGGCGGTCATCTACCTGATCTTCAACGAAGGCTACCTCGCGACGTCGGGGGATGCGCTGACCCGCCGCGAGCTGTGCGCCGAGGCGATCCGGCTCGCTCATATGCTGTGCGACATTGACGCGCCCGAGCCGGAAAATCTCGGCCTGCTGGCGCTGATGCTGCTGCACGATTCGCGCCGCCGGGCCCGGGTCGACGCCGCCGGCATGCTGGTGACCCTCGACGAGCAGGACCGCTCGCTGTGGGATCGCGTCCAGATCCGCGAGGGATTGGCGCTGGTCGAAGCGGCGTTGCGGCGCGGCCGGGTCGGCTCCTATCAATTGCAGGCCGCGATTGCCGCGGTGCATGCCGAAGCCGCGAGCGCGCAGGAGACCGACTGGGGGCAGATCGCCGACCTCTATGGCGAGCTGGCGCGGATCGAACCCAATCCCGTCGTGCTGCTGAACCGCGCCGTCGCGATCGGCATGAGCGAGGGGCCGCAGCACGGCCTCACGCTGATCGGGGCGCTCCCCGGGCTCGACCGCTACCATTTGTTTCACGCGGCGCGCGCCGACCTGCTGCGCCGCCTCGGATCGCGGTCGGCCGCTGCCGAGGCTTATCGCCGCGCCCTTGCCCTGACCGCCAACGCGGTCGAGCGCGGCTATCTCGAGCGCCGCCTCTCCGCGCTGTGAGCGCCAAAAATCGACAGCGACCGCAGGGAGACGAGAGATGTCGGCAGCGAGAAGCGGCGGGTGTTTATGCGGCGCGATACGGTACGAATCGGCGGGGGAGCCGCTGTTTTCGCTGCTGTGCCATTGCCGCGACTGCCAGCACCAGAGCGGCAGCGCCTACATCGCGGCGATGCGGGTGCCGGCGGCCGGGTTCCGCGTCACCAGCGGCGAACCCAAGCTCTTTGTCAGCGCGAGCGATGCCGGCAACGAGGTGACGCGGGCGTTTTGCGGGAAATGCGGCTGCCCGCTGTTCATTCGGGTGTCGTCGCGCCCGGACATCGTCGGGCTCCGGGTCGGCAGCCTCGACGACCCCGGCGAGTTTCGTCCCGAAGCCGACATCTTTGTCAAAAGCGCCCAGCCCTGGGACCACCTGAACCCCGATCTGCCCAAGCACCGAACCTACCCGCCCGGCCAAGCGTATACGCCTGAGGGATAGAGGCGGGAGCGAGGTCCGGCGCCGTCGGCTGCCGGAGGCGGCTGTCGCGGGCACGACCAGCCCAGCCGCGGCGATGCTGCGTCGGCTGAACCGCCGGCCGAAATCTTCCGAAGGAGCTAGCCATGAACGACAGGCAAAACGTGCTGATCGTCGGCGCGGGTCCAACCGGACTGGTGATGGCGCACGAGCTCGCACGCGCCGGCATCCGCTGCCGCCTCGTCGACAAGGACGCGCACCGTGCCACCCAGTCGCGCGCCATCGCGATCCATCCGCGCACCGTCGAGAGCTTTCAGCTGATGGGGCTTGCCGACGATTTCCTCACCGCGGGACAACGCATTACCGGCGTCAACACCTATGGCGACAGCGGGCGGATTGCCCATGTCGATTTCCGCTCGCTCGACACCCGCTATCCGTATGTCCTGGGGGTGCCGCAGGACGAGACCGAGCGCATCCTCGAAGAACATGCCGCGAATTTGGGAGTGCCGGCCGAGCGCAACACCGAGCTCGTGAGGCTGACGTCGCATGGTACGGGTGTCACGGCCGGGCTGCGCCGCGGCGACCGGATCGAGGATTTCGAAGCCGACTGGGTCATAGGTTGCGACGGCGCGCACAGCACCGTGCGCGACCAGTCGGCGATTTCATTCGTCGGCGCCACATATCCCGAGCACTTTTTGCTGGCCGACATAAAGATCGAGGGCAATCTTGATCATGCCGAAGCGCAGGTCTGGCTGACGGAAAGCGGCGCGCTGGCGTTTTTCCCGCTGCCCGAGGATCGCTGGCGGCTGATCGTCGCCAACTCGCCGGCCGACTGGACGGGCGAGCCCGGCCTGGCGCAGTGCCAGACGCTGGTCGACCAGCGCGGCCCGGGCGGTCTGCGGCTTGTCGATCCGCGCTGGACCGCGGTCTTCCGGATTCATCGCCGCGCCGCCGGCCATTTCCGCCGTGACCGGGTGTTTCTGCTCGGCGACGCTGCTCACATCCACAGCCCGGTCGGCGGCCAGGGCATGAACATGGGCATGCTCGATGCGGTCAACCTCGCCTGGAAGCTCGGCCTCGTGATCGGCAACGGGGCGGCCCCGTCATTGCTCGACAGCTACGAGGCCGAACGCAAGCCGGTTGACGAGGCGGTCATCCGCCAGACCGACCGGGCGACCCGGATGGTGTCTTTGCATGGATCGGTCACCCGCTTTCTCCGCGATCACCTGATGGCGCTGGCGACACAAATCCCGACCGTCGCGGACAAGCTCAGCGACCAGATATCGGGGCTGGGCGTCAACTACCGGCGCAGCCCGATCGTCGAGGATTATGCGGTCGGCGGTGCCGGTCCGCACGCCGGCGACCGCGCCCCCGACGCGCTCGTCGACGACCGCGGGCGTGGGGTCGCAACGCGGCTCTACGACGTCGTCGCTGCGCGCCGCCAGGTGCTGCTGCTGGTCGGCGACGGCGGCGAGCCCGCACCTCAAATACCCGAGGCGTGGCAGCAAACGGTCGCCGTGCGCCGCGTAGCCGCCGCGGGCGACGCCGATGGCGACCTCGTCGACCGCAACGGCGAGATCGCAGCCCGTTACGGGTCGGCGCCGGCCGCCTATCTGATCCGCCCCGACGGCTATGTCGGCTTGCGCTGCCGCCGCAGCGAGGTTGCGGCCCGCCTGCCTCATCATCTCGCAACCCTCTTCGGGTCGGCTGCATCCGAATCGGCTGCGTCCGAACCCGGCCCGGCGCGTACGAAAACCGGCTGACGCTTGCAACCCAGGTGACGGCCCCCGCTTTGTTGCCGACGCGATTGCCGCGCGGCAGCGGCGGGGTCGCA
This sequence comes from uncultured Alphaproteobacteria bacterium, assembly GCA_963712825.1. Classification (GTDB taxonomy): domain Bacteria; phylum Pseudomonadota; class Alphaproteobacteria; order ATCC43930; family CGMCC-115725; genus AP-15. Next base: position 510,994 of record CAVQJP010000002.1, on the reverse strand, counting down.
TCGGTCAGGCAAAGCGCCTAAAACGGCGCGCTGCCACGAGGGGGAAACGCATGCCGGCTATCGAGCTCCGTAAAATCATGATAGCGCTGCGGGCCGCCGGTGCCGCCCTGGCGCTCGCGACAGCAGCCGCCGGCGCGCCTTTCGGGCCTGCCGTCGCGGCCGAAAAGCAGGTGATCGAGATGCCCGACGGTTTGAAATACACCGACAACAAGCTCGGCGACGGCGCCACCGCCACCCCCGGAAGCAAGGTCTCCGTCCATTATACCGGATGGCTGTGGAAGGACGGCGCCAAGGGCGCCAAATTCGACAGCTCGCTCGACCGCGGCCAGCCTTTCGATTTCACCTTGGGGGCGCACCAGGTCATCGCCGGCTGGGACGAGGGGGTCGACGGCATGAAGGTCGGCGGCGAGCGCACCTTGATCATCCCACCCGAGCTCGGCTATGGCGCGCGCGGCGCCGGCGGCGTGATCCCGCCCAATGCGACGCTGATCTTCGACGTCCAGCTCCTCAAGGTGCAGTAGCCGCAAACATCAGTGCTGCCTATGCCGCACACCCGGCACGAAAACCTACTCGGCGAGCGCAGCACAGACAAGTTTTCGACCCCACTGACATCGGGCGAGACTCCCCTTTGCGCACGGCTGGCATGGCGCTGGGCGCGGGCCCCCTCCCCTCGCCGCTGGCGCAGGCGTATGCTGGCGCTCGATTTGGAGCATCGAACCCATGCCGGACGGTCCTCGCTACGACGACGATTTCTATGCCTGGACCTAACACCAGGCGGCGGTGCTGCGCTCGATGCCGGCGGTCGACAATCGCTTTGACCGCGAGCATGTCGCCGAGGAGATCGAGGATTTGGGCAAAAGCGAGCGCGACGCGGTGCGAAGCCAGATCCATCGCGTCATCGAACATTTTCTGAAGCTCGCCTATTCGCCGGTCGAGCCGCGCCTTGAGTGGATGGATACGATCGACGACGCCCGCCAGACCCTCTCCGACAAGCTCACCGCAACACTCCGGCGCGACGCCGAGGCGAGCTTGCAGGCACTTTACCGTCAGGCGCGGCGACAGACGGCACGCAGCCTCCGTCGCTATGGTGAAACGTCCGCCGCCGATGCCTTGCCGGAGGACTGTCCTTGTTCGCTCGACGACATCTGCCGCGATGATTGGTATCCCAATCGCGCCGAAGACAAACCCTAGGGGCGCTGGCTGGGCTGAAGATGGCGCGGCTGCATGCACTCTGCGGTCAGGCGCGGCGACAGACGGCGCGCATCCTCCGTCGCTGTTTCCGAGTATGGCATGCCGCCTATCGGACCTGCCGTACGTATTCGAATGCGGCGGGCGCCGGTGCTAGCGGCAAGTCTTTCGCGACAACTCCTTGCATCGTCGGCGCGAATCCCTATTTTAGCCGCCTGACGCAATCGCACGTGCCTAGGATCCCGCGCTTGGGATGCTGCTACGACGTAACGCGTCTCTTTCGGTCGAGCCGGCCAACCCGTGGGCCGGTGTCCTTAAGGGAAACGGCTATGGTCCGGCACGCGATGCGAAGTCCTCGCACGGCCTCCCGCATCTGATCGGGAGGTCTGTCGCCGCGGAGCGATTCGAGCCCGTCTGACGGGTGCTCCGCCGCGGCCCCTCACCCCAATCGGTCATTTCGTCTCCGCCGCAGACCCGCGGCCGAGCCGGCATGTCGCCTCCTGCCGATGGAGGGCCGTGCGATGGCACCAATCCGCCATGGTTTTGCTCGTCCGCTCGCGGACCCCGTTCTCCCAACCGTCGACGAGGTCGTCGCCGATTTGCGGCCGAGCGAGCCGCTCGTTTGCCTGCGGCCGGTGGCGGTTGCCGATGCCGCGCAGCGTTTTGTCCGCTCGTTTCCGGGCGACGTGCTCTATGCCGTCAAGTGCAACCCGGAGCCGCGGGTGCTGCGGGCATTGTGGGCGGGCGGGGTCCGCCACTTCGATTGCGCGTCGCTCGGCGAGGTAAGGCTGGTCCGCGCGTTGTTGCCCCAGGCCGCGATCCATTTCATGCACCCGGTCAAGGCGCGGCCGGCGATCGCCGAGGCGTTTGAGCGCTGGGGTGTCGCCGATTTCGTGCTCGACAGCGCCGACGAGCTCGCCAAGATCGTGCAGGAAACCGTGCCGGTCGGGCTTGTCGGCGACCCGCCGGCTCTCGGGCTGCTTGTCCGGCTGGCCCTGCCAAAGGGCACCGCCGTCTACGATCTCTCGGGCAAGTTCGGCGCCGCCGCCGACGAGGCGGCGCGGCTGCTGCGCGCCGCTCGGCCGCATGCCGCGCGTCTCGGCGTGAGCTTCCATGTCGGCTCGCAATGCCTCGATCCTGCGGCCTATGCGCGGGCGATGGCGCTGGCGGCCGAAATCGTCGCCGCGGCCAAGGTTCCAGTCGAGATCGTCGATGTCGGCGGCGGGTTTCCGGTCAGCTATCCCGAGATGACGCCGCCGCCGCTCGCCGTCTATGTCGACGAGATCGCGGCCGCCGCGGCGGCATTGCCGGCGGGCGTGCGGCTGTGGGCCGAGCCCGGCCGGGGCTTGGTCGCCGCCGGCGGCTCGGTCGTGGCGCAGGTGCAGCTGCGGCGCGGCAACGCGCTTTACGTGAATGACGGGGTCTACGGCAACCTCAGCGACGCCGGCGCCCTCGGCTTCCGCTTTCCGGCGCGGCGCATCCGGCTCGGCGAAGCCGGGGCGCAGGACGTGCAGCTGGCCGATTTCACCCTGTTTGGTCCGACCTGCGACAGCGCCGACCAGATGAAGGGGCCGTTTCGGCTGCCCGCCGACATGCGTGAGGGCGACTGGATCGAGCTCGGCCAGCTCGGCGCCTACGGCGCCTGCCTGCGCACCGGGTTTAACGGCTTTGGCTCCTCCGAGCCGATCGAGGTAGCCGACCCGCCGATGCTGTCGACCCCCGGCCGTTGAAAGAAAAACGGGAAGGCTTTTGCAGCGCATCGCCTATCCCTAGTGATGCCAGCGTCACGCTCGGTGCCGGCGCACCCTTCCTGGCCTTTCTCCGGATCGCAGTCCGGGGTCGGCGCCTCCCGCAAGGCGCGAGGGGGGTCCAGCCCGTTAAAGCCTGCCCCGAGCCTGATCCGGGGCTGGGCGGGTGAGGGGCGTGCATGCGATCCGTTTGACTTTGACCGTTCTCATGCGTTCCGCCGCCTGGGCTGCCGGACAAGAAAGGGAACCAACAGGAATGAGAAGGTTTATAACCGCGGCCGCTTTCTGGAGCGGCGCCCTGGCCATGCCCATCACGACAATGGCAGGGGCGCCTCCGCAAGGTTTGCTGCCGCAAGCGCCGATCGAGGTTTCAGCGGCCCCCACGCGTTTTGATCTGATGACGGTCGACAGTGACCGGCATCGCCTGCTCGCGGCGCACAGTCAAGCTGGGACGCTGACGGTGATCGATCTTGCCGCCGGCAAGCTCGAGCGCGAGGTGCCGGTCGGTAAGTCCTCGGGGGTCGCCGTCGATCCGCAAGACGGCAAGTACTTCGTCGGCACCACTGAAGGGGTCGCCGTCGTCGATCGCGACACGCTCGCCAAGACCGGCTTCATTCCGACCCCGGGTCCGGCCGACGCCATGGTCTTTGATCCGCAGGGCGACCGCCTTTATGTCGGACATGACGACGACGGCGAGCTCTGGGTCATCGATCCGCGGCATGACGCTGTCGCCGGGCGGATCGCGCTCCCCGGCGCGCCGGAGCTGATGGCCGTCGACCCGCAATTGCACCGGCTTTATGTCAACATCAAGCCGACCAACGAAGTCGTCGCGATCGACCCCGGCAGCGGCAAGATTGTCGCCCGCTGGTCGAGCTTGCCGACCGACTCGCCGCACGGGCTGGCGCTCGACCAGGCTGACCGGCGTCTCTTCATCGCCGGGCACAGCCGCATGGTCTCGGTGTTCGCGCTGCCCGCGGGCAAGCCCGTTGCAGGCGTCGACATCGGACCCGGTCATGTCGACCAGATCGCATTCGACGCGGTTGATCGGCGGCTTTACTGTCCGGACGCCGGGCGGCTGGTGATCATCGGGATCACCGCTGACGCCAACTCGGTCCTCGGTTCGGTGGCGATCCCGCCGGGCGCGCATTCGGTCGCGGTCGACCCGCGCACACATCGCGTTTGGATTGCATATGCCGACGGCGATCACAGCTACGTGCAGGCGTTTGCGCCTGTGCCGGCCGCGAATGAACCTGTCCAACAGTAGGCCAAGATGTGTTCGCTCGCCGCGCCGCCGGCTTCAGGCGGCTTCGGCGGGAGCGGCCGGTTTTTCCCCAGCCGGCCAGGGTTTCCGACCGAGTCGACCCCCCTCCCCGACTGGGGCCCAACCAAGGGGGTCGAGAAGGGTCGGCGAGGCGTTGCCGCGCCCTGCCCGGAGCCGGGCAAAGGGCTTGCGCCGATGCGATCTGATGGAACGCCCCGGCGGCGTGTTTGACGGTCGGCGCCACCCGCCTCGCCGTCAACCCCAGGAAGCGGGTATCCGGAGCAAGACCTGCATCTCGCTTGCAACGCGCGCGCCGCTGGCGCGACGCGCTGGCGATGCGGCTGGTTCAGATCATGCCCTCAGCTAGCTGCCGCTCGGCGTCCTTACGTGCTCGGGGCGAAAGCCGAGGCCGACAATTCGCGCCGGAAAGCGCCGCCCGTAACGCCAATGGCTGAGCAGGCGCAGCATCAGCGGCGCCCTGATCCGATGGCGGCCGGCGAGAACCCGGCTGATGACCCGGTTCTGCAAAAACACCTGCAGCGCCTGCGTCGCCCGGGTCGGAAACGCACGCCGGCGCTGGACAGCGCGCAGATTGTCGTCGCCGACCGCGCCCTCGAGCAACGGCCGGGCGAGAATGTTCGCTGCCGCGACGGCATCCTGAATCGCCAGATTGATCCCGACTCCGCCGATCGGAGACATTGCGTGGGCCGCGTCGCCGATGCACAACAATCCCGGCCGATGCCACACCCGCAGGCGGTCGACCGCGACGCTCAGCAGCTTGACGTCGTCCCAGGTGCGCAATTCGCCGGTCCTCGCGCGCAGGTGGGGAGCAAGCCGCGCGATCTCTTCGCGAAACGCCGGCAGGCCGCGCGCCTGGATTTCGGCGCAGCCGCCCTTGGCGATGACAAAGGCGCATTGCCAGTAATCTTCGCGGTTCAACATCACAAAGACCCGGCCGGCCTCGATATGCCCCAGGGTTTGGCCGGGATCGTCCGGCCGGCGCGACAGCCGCATCCACAGCACGTCCATCGGCGCGCCGAGATCGTCGATCTTGAGCCCGGCCATTTTGCGCACGGTCGAATGACGGCCGTCGGCGCCGACGACGAGGTCGGCGCGAACGGTCAAGTTCCCCTCGGGCGTCACGGCCCGCACACCGACGATCCGCCCGTCCTCCTCGATCAGGCCGGTGACCTCGGCGCGGGTCGCGAGGCGAAACGTCGGATATCGCTTGCCCTGTTCGGCGACGAAATCGAGAAAATCCCATTGCGGCATCAGGGCGAGAAAGCGGCAATGGGTCGGCAGATGGGTGAAATCGGCTACCTCGACAAAATCGTCGCCGATCTGCGCACCGAGGGTGCGGGTTTCCTGGTGCGGGCGGCGCAGGAATTCGCCGAGCAGCCCCAGCTCGTAGATGATTTCGAGCGTCGATGGGTGGATCGTGTCGCCGCGAAAGTCGCGCAGGAAATCGGCGTGCTTTTCGAGCACCAGCACCGGGACCCCGGCGCGCGCCAGCAACAGCCCGAGGATCATGCCGGCGGGGCCGCCCCCGGCAATGCAGCAACGCACGGAGTGCTCGCTATCGGGCATCGCAATTCCTACGGTCGGCGGTCAGCGAAAACCGACCGCGCGGAGACAATTTCCAGCACTTGCATATTCACACGAGCGGCGCCGGCCACGGCAACGCTGGATGGCGGCTCAATTTGAGCTTTTCCAGCCGGGCGGCCTCGCGCGCGGCGACATAGTCGCGATAGGCGGCGCGGTCGGCATCGGCGACGATCGCCTGGGTCGGCACGGCGCACACCGTCGGACAGCGCGTGACGCCATTGGCAAGTAGAAATTGACTGACCGCGGTTTCGTAATCGGCCTCGGACATGACCGATGCTCCGGCTGGTTGGGGGGTGGCCCTGTCATAAACCCATCTGGTTAACGACAGGTTTAGATGAACATCGCAAAAAAGCGGACGAACAACCCTGGGGCCGAAAGCCTGCATATAGCTTTTTTTGTGAAACCCGACGATATAAGGGGATTGGGGGAAAAGGATTAGGACCCGGACCTTGGTCCAGCCGGTGTACACGGTGCGGTTTTGGGGCGTGCGCGGCAGCATCGCCTGCCCGGGTCCGGACACCGTGCGTTACGGCGGAAACACCTCCTGCGTCGAGATCCGCTGCGGCGAGCGGGTCATGGTGTTCGACGGCGGCACCGGGCTGCGGCTGCTCGGCAACGAGCTGATGGAGGCAGGCAAGCCGGCGGAGCTGGACCTGTTCTACAGCCACACCCATTTTGACCATATCTGCGGGTTGCCGTTTTTCGCGCCGTGCTACGACCCGCGCAGCCGGATTCGCATCTGGGCCGGCCATCTGAACGGGCGCGGCATCGAGACCGTGCTCAACAACATGATGATCGAGCCGTTGTTCCCGATCCCGATGGGCATTTTTACCGCAAAGCTCGATTTCGTCGATTTCGCCGCCGGCAAAAAGCTCGCCCCCCATCGCGGCATTCGCCTGGCGACGGGCCCGCTCAACCACCCGAACGGCGCCACCGGCTACCGTGTCGAATATGCCGGCAAGGCCGTCGCCTATATTACCGACACCGAGCATCGGCCGGGCGGTCTCGACCCCAACGTGCTGGAGCTCGTCGACCGCGCCGATTTGATGATCTATGACGCGACCTACACCGACGCCGAATATCCGCAGCACAAGGATTGGGGGCATTCGACGTGGCAGGAGGGCATGCGGCTGGCCGATGCCGCGGGGGTGCGCATCCTGGTGATCTTCCATCACGACCCCGGCCACGACGACGCCTTTATGGACCGAGTCGCAGCCGAGGCCGAGGCCGCGCGCCCCGGCACGATCGTCGCCCGCGAGGGGCTGGTCCTGCGGCCCTGACCGGCCGGCGCCCGGGGCGTGCATTCGAGGCGTGTGTCCACCGGGGTGTGTGCAACCGCGCCGGTGAGCCCGCGCCGGTCAGCCGGCCCCCTACAGCAGCGCGCCTCTCTCAGTGATAGGGGTCGGCGGCGTCGCGCAGACCGTCGCCGAAAAAGTTGAAGGCGAGCACCGCGACGATCACGCTCGCCACCGGCGACAAGAGCCATGGGTAAAGCGCCACGACGTTGATGTTTTGCGCGTCGCTCAACAGCACGCCCCAGCTGGTCATCGGCGGCCGCACCCCGAGCCCGAGAAACGACAACGCGGTCTCGCCCAAAATCATGCCGGGAATCATCAGCGTCGCGGAGGCAATCAGATGGCTGGTAAAGCTCGGCAGCAGATGCCGGCCGATGATGCGCGCCGGGCGGGCACCCATCAGCACCGCGGCGGTGCAGAAATCCTCCTCGCGCAGCGCCAAGAGCTTTGAGCGCACGGCGCGGGCGAGATGGGTCCAGTCGATCATTCCGAGGATCAGGGTGATGCCGAAGTAAACCAGGATCGGACTCCAGTCGACCGGCAGTATCGCCGACAGCGCCATCCACAACGGCAGATGCGGAAACGACTGGATCACCTCCATCGCCCGCTGGCTCAGAATGTCGGTCCAGCCGCCGTAATAGCCGGCGATGCCGCCGATCACGATGCCGAGGACAAGGCTGACCGAGACTTCGACCAGCCCCACGGTCAGCGAGACCCGCGCGCCGTAGATCATGCGCGACATCAGATCGCGGCCGAGCCGATCGGTGCCGAGCAGGAACAGCTGCCCGCCCTCGGCCGGACAGGCGAGATGCAGATTCCCGCGCAGCAGACCCCAAAACCGGTAGCCGTCGCCGTGGCAGAAGAACCGTATGGTTTGGCGTTTTTTCGGGTCCGGGGTGTAGATGCGCTCGAGCCGCTTCATGTCGAGCCGATAGTCGAAACCCAAAACGAAGGGGGCGACCAGACGCCCGTGATCGAAAATGCGCACCGGCTGCGGCGGCGCATAGATGAAATCGGTGTTGCGGGTGTCGACACCGTAGGGGGCGAGGAACTCGCACACGGTGATCCCGGCATACATCGCCAAGAGGATCATGCCGGCGGCGACCGCAACCCGGTGGCGGCGCAGCTTCCACCACACCATCCGCCATTGCGACGCGACGTAGAAGCGCTCCTGCGCCGCCGTCATCCGCTCGACGGCATAGGGGTCGTAGGGTGCGGTCGAGACGTAGTGCGGCAAGGGCTCGACCGCGTCTTCGGCGCGGTCCTGCGGCGGCCCCGGAACAAAGGTCAGGTCGCTCATTGGCGGCGCCCCGCTTGCAGCCGGATGCGCGGGTCGAGCAGCGCCAACGCCATATCCGAGACGAACACGCCGATCACCGTCAGAAACGCCATGAACATCAGGAACGAGCCCGCCAGGTACATGTCCTGGCTGCGCAGCGCGCTGAGTAGCATCGGCCCCGTCGTCGGCAGCGACATGACGACCGAGACGATAGCCGCACCCGAGATCACCTGCGGCAACAGCGAGCCGATGTCGGAGATGAACGGGTTCAGCGCCATGCGCAGCGGGTATTTGAACAACGCCTTGAACGGATGCAGGCCTTTGGCGCGAGCCGTCACGACATATTGCTTTTGCAGCTCGTCCAACAAATTGGCGCGCAGGCGGCGGATCATCGCGGCGGTGCCGGCCGAGCCGATGACGATTACCGGAATCCAGATATGCGCCATCAGCGACAGCACTTTTCCCAGGCTCCACGGCTGGTCGAGATATTTCGGGTCCATCAAACCGCCGATTGAGATACCCAAAATAGACGTTCGCCAGATAAAGCAGGACCAGCGCCAGCAGAAAGCTCGGTGTCGCCAGCCCGAGAAACCCGAGCAACGTCAGGAAGTGGTCGCTAAAGCTGTACTGATGTGTGGCCGAGTAGATTCCGATCGGAAACGCGACGATGTAGGTGAAAATAATGGTGGTGATCGAGACGATCGCGGTCAGCAGCATGCGGTCGCCGACCACTTTGTCCACCGGCAGATCGTAGGAGAACGAGTAGCCCATGTCGCCGTGGAGGAGGCCGCCCGCCCAATAAAGGTATTGCTGCCACAGCGGGCGGTCGAAGCCGTATTCCTTTTCGAGGAATTCGATCTTGGCGAGATCGGTGGTTTCGCCGGAACCCTGCAGCTCGGCGATATAGGTCGTGAAGTAGTTGCCGGGCGGCAGGTTGATGATCGTGAAAATGACGATGCTGATCGCGATCAAGGTCGGGACCATGATCAGAAGACGATGAACGATATAGCTCAACATTGGACTTGTCCCGTCAGCGCCCGGCACGCAGCGGACGCCTGAATTCGCCTCGCCTACGCGGTCGCTGCCGTTGCAGTCAAGAACCGGCGCCGCGCCGGTGCCGGCTGGGGGCCGCAAGCAACCCGCGGTGCCGCCCCGGGCCCGCCGTCATGCCGGACCTGCGATTTGTCGCCGGACGGGCCGACGCACGGCCAGCGGCCCCCAGATGCGGTGCCGATCGACATGGCGCGACCGCAAGCATCTGCCAAGCACGGCCATGGCTTTGAAATCATGGTGTTGCCACCGGCAGAGTGCCGCCGGCCGCGGCCGATTTCGCGCCGGGCTCGGTTTCGAACCAGAAATGGTCGGGCTTGTAGATGCCGAAAAACGCCCCCGGGTCCCAGTTGTAGATACCCTTCTCCGGGATGTTGCGCAGCCGGTTGCTGACCACCACCGGCTGCAGCACGCCGCCGACAGTGCCGATCGAAAACACCTCGTCGGCCCAAATCTGCAAAATGTCGTGCCAGGCGGAGGCTTGCTGATCCGGCGAGGCGGTCCCCAGCCACTGGTTGAACAGATCGCGCAATTTTACCGCTGACGGCAGGTCGGGCCGCTCGCCCGCCGCCCCCCTGGTTTCGAAATATTGTCCCCATTTCGGCCATTCGAGCTGTTGCTGCGTCGTCGGGGCAAATTCCCAGGGCGAGGATGTCGCGTTCGCGAGGCCGTTCTCGACCCCTTTGTCGAGCGCCATCAGCGCCTCGCCGGAAAACACCCGGCGCCGGAACAGGGTCAGCTGCGCCGGCTTTGAGAACAGCCGGATGCCGATGTGACGCCACGAGTTGCGGATCAGCTCGAGGACATCAGGCTCCTCGGGCTGCTCGCCCGAATATTCGAGGATCAGCTCCATCGGGCGCCCGTCCGGAAGCAGGCGCACGTCGTCGCTGCCGCGCTTGGTCAGTCCGATCAGGTCGAGCAGCCGATTGGCCTCGCCCAGATCGTAGCGCGCCCAGGCGTCGCGATATTGCGACTGGTAAAGCGGGCTTTGCGGCAGGACGGTGTTCTGGCCCTCGATCGCCAGACCGAAATAGATAACCTGATTGATCTCGTGCCGGTTGACGGCCAAGGACAGCGCACGGCGGAACCGCAGGTCGCGCATCAGCTCGCGCCAGACCGCGTCGTTGGTGTTGAGGTTGGGGTAGAGCGCGAACTGGCTGCCCGGTCCGGTGCGCCACAGCCATACGTCGAAATGGTTGCGGTCTTCGCTCTGCCGCAAAAACGTGTAGTCGTCAAAGCTCAGATAGCGCGCCTGCAGGTCGGTTTCGCCGGCCGCGGTCTTGGCCGAGATGATCCGCGCGTCGGCCAACGACATGATCACCTGGTCGATATAAGGAAGCTGATTGCCTGCTTTGTCGACCCGATAATAGTAAGGGTTTCGTTCGAAGATAAATCGTTCTGCGGGGGGTGCCGTCTTCAATATCCATGGTTCAAGGCTCGGCAACTCCGGGTTGTCGTTTTTGTACATCGCATTTTTTTTGTTATGCAACGCGGCCCAGTTGTGGGACCTAGCCCTCTTTACCATGGCCTGAAGTTTCGCCTTGTCGGCGTATTTTTCGTGGAACTGCTTGAGATAATGCGCCGGGCAATAGATGAACAGCGGGTCGGGACCGGCAATGACGGGCAGAAACAGCGGGTTGGGCCGCGACCAGCTGTAGCGCACCGTCTCCTGGTCGAGAACCTCGAAATGCGGCTTTTCGCCGTTCGGCAGCAGGTCCACCGGCAACCCCGACGGCGCCAAATGGCGGTTGCCGGCGACATCCTCGAACCAGTAGCGGAAATCCTCGGCGGTGAAAGGCTGGCCGTCCGACCACTTCATGCCCTTGCGCAAATGCAGGGTGAAGACGCTGCCGTTCTCGACGTCGACGGCTTTCAGGATGTCCGGCTCGAGCGTCAACGACGGCGTCAGACCGACGAGGCGGGCATACCCGTAGACCACCATCATGCGGGTGTCCTTGGGGGTGGCCATCAACATGCGCAGCTGCCCGCCGGGCCTGCCCGTGGCATCGACGATGGCGGGTTCGGCGGGCACCCGGTCGTCGATATTGGGCAATTTGCCGCCGGCCGCCGCCTTCGCGAAAAACGGGGTTTCCTGGAACCCGGCCCAGGCCGCGCCGGGCGCCGCGGCCAGCAGTGTCGAGAAGAGCAGCGAGCGGGCGACAAAAACCCGCCGCGTCATCGGCATCCCCGCCCAGCCGGGTGGCCCCGAGCCCATCGGCGGCGCCGGCGTCACGCCCGCGCCAACCCGCCGGCGCGCGCCGGCAACACCGGCAACGTCATCGCCTCGACCTCATGGCCGGGCGCTATCTCGAACAACCGCAACGGCCGCGCCGGCTCCCGCTTGAACGGTTCGGGCCAAGCCGCCGGGTTTGAGGCGCGGCCCTCCATCAGCCGGGCAAAGTCGAGCGGCTGCGCCAGGTCGGGGGTCGGCACTGCCGCCAGCAGCGCCTGGGTATAGGGATGGACGGGAGCGCGGAACAACATTGCGCGGTCGGCGATCTCGACGATCCGGCCGGCGCACATGACCGCGATCCGGTCGGCGATATAGTCGACCACCGCCAAATTGTGGGAGATGAACAGATAGGTTAGCCCGAGCTTTTGCTTCAAGTCCATCAAGAGGTTCAGGATCTGCGCCTGGATCGACACGTCGAGCGCCGAGGTCGGCTCGTCGCAGATCACCAGGTCAGGGCGCAATGCCAAGGCCCGTGCGATCCCGATGCGCTGGCGCTGGCCGCCCGAAAAGCTGTGCGGGTAGCGCCGTAGATGATTGCGGTCGAGCCCGACAAGGCCGACCAATTCCTCCACCATCTCGCGGCGCGAGCGCCCGTCGCCGATGCCGTGGATCGCCAGCGGCTCCTCGATGATGTCGTAGACCGTCATGCGCGGGTTGAGCGAGCCAAACGGGTCCTGAAAGATGAACTGCACCTGGCGGCGGAACCGTTTGAGCTCGCTGTCGTCGAGCGCCAGCACGTCGATCTGCCGGCCGCGGTCGTTAAAGGTGATCGACCCGGCGTCGGGCGCGACCGCGCGCAGCAGGACCTTGCTCAACGTGGTCTTGCCGCAGCCGCTCTCGCCGACCAGCCCGAGGCACTCGCCGCGCTCGATCTTCAGGCTGACATTGTCGACCGCGACGACCCGCGCCGCGCCGCGGGCGCTGCCGAAAACCCCGCTTTTACGGATCGCAAACGCCTTGCGCAACCCGGTGCATTCGAGCAGCGGCGCTGCCGGCCCCGCCGGCCATTGCGCCTTTGCCGCCATCAGATGCGGCGCATTGCCCGCCGCCACCTCGCGGATCGGCACCAGCCGTTCGCCGGGCTTCATGTCGAAGCGCGGCACCGCGCGCAGCAGCGCGCGCAGATAAGGATGCTCCGGGTGACGAAAAATGTCCTGCAAGGTGCCGCTCTCGACGACCTCGCCGCGATACATGACGACGATTTCCTCGGCGACATTGGCGACGACGCCGAGGTCGTGGGTGATCAGCAGCACCGCCATGCCGAATTCGTGCTGCAATTCGAGCACGAGCTTTAGAATTTGCGCCTGGATCGTCACGTCGAGCGCCGTCGTCGGCTCGTCGGCGATCAGCAATGCCGGCCGGCACACCAGCGCCATCGCGATCATCGCGCGCTGGCGCAAGCCGCCGGACAACTCGAACGGGTAGCTTCTCAGCGCCCGGCCCGGATCCGGAAAGCCGACCAGCCGCAAGGTGTCTGAGGTCAGCTCGGCCGCCTCCGCGGCGCCGACCCGGCGATGCAGCCGCAGCGCCTCGCCGACTTGGTTGCCGACCGTGTGCAGCGGCGACAGCGAGGTCATCGGCTCCTGAAAGATGATCGAGATGCGCCCGCCGCGGATCGCCCGCATCTCGGCGCTGTTGGCCGGCATCTGCGCGAGGTCGATCGCGGTCCCGTCGCCGCGCGGGTCGGTGAACAGGATCTGGCCCTGGGTGATCTGGCCGCTGCGCGGCAGGATGCGCATGATCGCTTGGCTCACGACCGACTTGCCCGAGCCGGATTCGCCCACCAATGCCACGGTCGAACGCGGCCGCACCCGAAACGACGCCCCCCTGACCGCGCGGATAAACCCGCCTGGTGAGGCAAAGCGGATTTGGAGGTCGCGGATGTCGAGCAGATCGCTCACGCCTGCCCCCCCGCCATCGCCGCCAAGTCTGGATACGCCGGACGGCCGATCCCGAGCGCCTCCAGGTTGCCTGCGGTCGCCGCGCTCAGCTCGACGCCGCGCGCCGCCGCCGCCAGCGCCGCGCGTTCGACGAGCTGGTTGAACCCGTCGATCCGGCTGTCGAAGCGGATCGTCGAGGCGCCGGCGCGCAGCTCGAGCTGCATCCAGCCGTCGCGCCGATCGCGCCGGGTCGAGTAGTAGGCGAGCTTCAGGCGGTCGAGGTCGGCCCACGGGACGGTGGCGGAAAGCGGCCCCACGGCGGTCACGCCGGTCGCGCTTGTCTCGATCGGGGTCATGTGGCGCAGCGCCGTGCGCAGGCCGAAGAATGCAAACAGTGCTGCAAACCCCGCGACGATCGCGGTCGCGGCCGGCCCGAGCGGGGCTATCGCCAAAACCGCGGCTGTCGGCAGGAAACCGGCGGCGGCCCGCACATAGTCGCCGACCATTGCGCTGATCGGATAGACGTGCCGGGTCATGCCGGCCCCGCGGCCGCCGAGCCGCCGAGCGCCGGCGCGAAGACCGCGCGGGCGTCGAGCCACTGCACCGCCGGATGGCTGCGGACCAGCGCCACCAGCCGGCCGAGAAAATCCCCGGTCGCCTCGTCCTGGACGAGATGATGGGTCAGGATGCCGGTCGGCTCGCCGCCGTCGACGCTGCCGCGGCGGCGCGCCTGGAGATGCCCGGCAATCCCGGCAAGCGCCGCCGCTTCGCCGACAAACCCCCGGCCGGCGCGCCAGGCGACGAGGTCGACATGGACATTCGCCTCGAACACGCCCGCACCCGGCCACGCCGCGCGGCGGGGCTTGACCCGCGAGACCGCGCGGATGCCGCTCAGGGCGAGCAGCGGCAAAAGACTGTCGTCAAAGCGGTTCCACGGCGGCGTCAGGACGGCAAGCGCGCGGGCCCCGAACAATGCCGCGAGCCGCGTCCGCCCGCGGCTAAGATCAGCCGCCATTTCCCGTGCCGGCCGCGACGGCGGAAATTCGCTTTTCTTGCCGCCGGCCGCATGGTCGCGGTGGCCCCAGCCGTGCTGCAGCACCCCCACCGACGCGTGTCCGTCCCGGTCGAGCCGCGCCGCGAGCGCGCGGTCCGCCTGCGCCGGGATCACCGCGAGCGCCACCGGCGCCTCGCCGGCTGCCGCCAGCAGGTCGTCGAGGCGCCGCGAGGGCGCCGCCGCATCGTCGTCACGCCACCACAGCGTCGCGATCCTCCCTTGCTCGCCCCATCGGTCCAGTTCTTCGGCCAGATCGAACCATTGCGCCGACCCGGCCGCGGGGCTGCTGATAGTTGTTATCACCAGCCGGTCCGATAGTCACTCGGCGGCGTGGCGAATTTACGATCTGCGCCGGACTTCGTTCGTTCGGAGAGCATGCGAGCAATCGCCAGCGCCGTCCGTCGCGCACCCCCCATGTCGATTTGGAGCGCCGCCGGGCGCCGTTCGGCCGCCCGCACGATCGCCGCGGCGAGCCGTCCCGGCGACAATGCCGCCGGCGGCACCATCGCGACAGCCCCGCGCGCGGCCAGACACTCGGCGCGCAGCGTTTGCTCGGTCTCGCGCTCCTCGGCAAACGGCACCAATACTGCCGGCGCGCCGGCAGCGAGGATGTCGAGGACGGTGTTGTAGCCGGCCTGGCTGACCGAAACCCGGCACCGCCGCAGCATCTGCGGCAGGTCGGGCCGGTAGCGCTCGACGACGACGCCGGCCGGTAGATCCGCGGTCAACGCGGCAAACTCCGGCGCCGGGAGGTTGGGTCCGGCGAGCAACCGCCACCCGGCGTCGGCGAGGCAGCCGCCGCGCCGGGCCGTCAGCGCCGCGCGCAGCAACGCGCCGCCGACAGCACCGCCGCCGGCCGAAACCAGCACTTCGCCGGCGCCCGCGCGTGCGGGGGCGGCGTCCTCGGGCGGCGGATCGGGTGCCGCGACATAGCCGGTGTAGACAATTCGGTCGGCAATTGCGGGCGCAAGCGGAAAGCTCGCTTCGAGCGGGATCAATTTCGGGTCGCCATGCACCAAGACCGCGTCAAAATCGGCGCGGACGCGCTCGACGATCCACTCGCGGCGCCGGTCGTCCTCGGGTGCCACGACGATGTCGCGCAGCGAGCACAGCACCAGCGCGCGCGGGCGGCGGGCGCGGGCGGCGGCGATCAGCGGCTCCAGCTCGAAACGAAACGCGCGCCGGCCGAACGGAAACGCCTCGATCAGCACGGCATCGGGTGCGGCCGCCGCAAAGGCCGCTTCCAATGCCTGCCGGCGGGCCGCGCGCAGCGCGTCGTCGAGCGGCCGGCCGTCGCCTCCGACCAAATTCTTGAAGGTGGCGTCGGCGGCGCGGACCGGCGCCAGCTGCACGACGCGCGCCGCCGCCCCGGCAAGCTCCGGCAGCGGCTCGCCGCCCGAAACCAGGGTCACGTCGAGACCCGCGCGCGCCATCCCCTCGACCAGATGCAGCGCGCGCCGCAAATGCCCGATCCCGAGCAGGTGCTGCACATAGAACAGGACCGAACCGGTCACGGCGCCGCCCTCGCCGCCCAAAGCTCTCGGCTAGGCGGCATCGGCGGGGCGCAGCGCGCCGATGACCGCGGCAAGGCGGGCCGCCGCCGCCGGCAAATCATGCTCGGCCACGACTCGCCTCCGCGCCGCTTCGCCAAAAGCTCGCCGTTCATCGGGGTCGGCCAGCAACCGGCGCACCGCACCGGCGAACGCCGCGGCGTCGCCCGGCGCCACCAGCAACCCGCTGACCTCGTGCGCGACGATCGCGCCAACCCCGCCGCCGGCGCCGGCGACGACCGGCAACCCGCTCGCCTGGGCTTCGAGCAGCGCCATGCCAAAGGCTTCGTTGACCGCCGGCCAGACGCAGAGAGCGGCCTCGGCCAAATGCTCGGCCATCGCCTTTGGACCGAGCGCCCCGGCCCAAATCACCCGGCTGCCGAGCGGGGCGAGCGCCGCGGCGACCTCGGCGCGGGCGGCACCGTCGCCGACAATTTCGAGCGACCAGCCGAGGTCGAGCAGGCGCGACAGCGCGTCGCCGAGCACCCGGTATGAAGCGAGCTTGTCGCCGGGCCGCATCATCGCCGCCGCGATCAGCCGGGGCGGCTTGCCGGTTTCGCGCTGCCGCGGCTGGCAAGGGTAGTGGCAGGCGTCGAGAAACGGCTTCAGCGCGACCCAGCGCGACGGGTTGGCGAGCAGCGGCAGCACACAGCCGCGGTCGGCCGGGTTGAGCCCGATCACCGCATCGGCACGCCGGATCGCCCGCCGCGCGGCCTCGTGGCCGGCGGCCCACGGCCCGAATGCCCGCTTCGGCGCGAACGAGGCCTCGGCGACGACATAGGGGATGCCGAGCGCACCCGCTATGCGCGGCCCGAGCCAGTCGGGCGCCTTGTGATAGAGGTGATAGGTGAACCACAATTCCGGCGCCGCTGCGGGGGCTGCCGCGCACCGGCGCAGAAACCGGCCGGCGAGCGCGTCGCCGACGGCGGCGAGCCGGGCCTGCCGCCGCCGGTCCCCGCGTCCTTCGAAGCTGCGAAACCGTGAGGCCAGCACCGGGTCGTGCCCGGCCAGGCGCAGCGCGTCGAGCAGCAGCCCCGCGACCCGCCGGTCGCCCGACGGCACCGGATGACCGGGCGCCTTCAACGGCGCATAAAAGGCGATGCGCATGGCATTGCCGGCTATCGCACCTCGGCCAGCGCGCGCCGGGCGGGAGTTTCGCCCGCGGGCTCGGCCGGGGCCAGCCCAAAGCGTTGCGCCAGGAGGTCGATCCCGCCGTTCAGCGCAAACCGCGCGCGCACCCGGCGCTCGCCGGCCGCTGCCAACGCCGCCCGCCGCACCGGGTCGCGGATCAGCAGGGCGAGGGCCTGCGCCAGCGCCGGCGGGTCGGCCGCCGGGACCAGGATTCCGGTGGCTCCGTCCTCGATCAGCTCCGGGATCCCGGAAATGCCGGTCGCAACGCAGGCAAGGCGCTGGCTCTGCGCTTCGAGCAGCACGTTCGGCAAACCGTCACGGTCGCCGTCCGCTGTGATCTTGGCGGCAAGCACAAACAAGTCGGCGGCGCGATAGGCGGCGAGCACGTCGGGCTGGGCGCGCGCGCCGCGCCACTCGATCCGCGACGCCAGGCCGAGGGTCGCGGCCCGCTGCCGCAATTCCGCGGCAAGCGCCCCGCCGCCGACATGCGCAAAGCGCCAGGCCAGGCCCGGCGGCAGCAGCGCCAGCGCCGCCAGCAGGTCGTGATAGCCCTTTTTCGGCACGGCGCGGCCGACCGAGAGCAGCACGACCGGGTGTTCGGGGTCGCTGCCGTCGCCGCCCGGCGCGCGGCGCGGCGGCGGCGCAAAGCGGTCGAGGTCGAGCCCGTGATAGCACAGCGCCACCCGCTCCGGCCGGGGCGCCAGCGCCGCCAGATGAGCATGGCCGGCGGCCGTGCAGGCGACGGTCCACGCGGCGCTGCCGAGCTTTTCGCGCTTTTCCCAGTCGGGGGTCGTCCAGATGTCCTTGGCATGCGCCGAGAGGGTCCAGCCGAGACCGCAGATCAGTGCCGCATAACGCCCGACCGAAGCCGGGGTGTGCAGGAAATGGGCGTGGAGGTGACCCACGTCTTCGGGCAGCTCGGCGGCCAGCACCAGCGCCTGGCCAAACCGGCGCACCCGGTTCGGGGTCGGGTCGCGGCGAAGATCCGCGAGCCACATGCGCCAGGTGCTGCGATAGCCCGGCCGCCGCCGCGCCAACCGCCAGCCGCGCCATGCCCGGGCCGGTTCCCGGTACAGGAATTCGGGCAAATAGAGCCGCGCGGCGCGGATCGCCGCATGCACCGGGTGGGTCTCGCGGTCGGTCGGGTGGCGCAGCGACACGATCAGAATGTCGAGCCCGCGCTGTTCCAGGGCGAGGATTTCCTGCGCGACAAAGGTCTCGGAAAGCCGCGGGTAGCCCTTCAGCACAAACGCCACCCGTCCGCGGCGGGGCGGTGCCGGAGCCGGGCTCATGCCCCGATGCGGGCCCGCATCGCAACCCGGCTCGGTCGGCCGCGGTCGAGCCATTTCTTGGCGAGCCGGTTGACGTTGGGCATCCCGTCGAGCAGCCCCGGGATAACCGCGTTCGAGGGCGGCGGCTGGTTGGTCAGGCGCCGCAGCGCCACCGCCATCGTCTGCGGGTCGCGGCCGTGTTCTTCGGGCAGCATCGCGACGAGGCCGAGCTCCTCGGCGCGGGCGGCGCGGATGAACTGCTCGAGCCGGGGGGCGGTGCGCGGCATGATCAGCGCCGGCTTGTCGAACGACAGGATCTCGCAAAACGTGTTGTAGCCGCCCATCGCGACGACCCCGGCGGCGCGTGCGATCAGCGCTTCGAGCCGCGCGTTAAAGGTAATGGCGTGGATTTTCGCCAGCCGGGCAGCCCGTGCGGCAAACCCGGCGCGCTGCTCGGGCGCCATGAACGGTCCAAAGACGACCAATGCCGGCAACGGTATGCCGGGATCGTGCTCATAGGCGGCGAGCACGAGGTCGACCAGCGCGTCGCCGTCGCCGCCACCACCCGGCGTCACCAGCAAAAACGGGTTTTCGACGATTTCCAGCAGGTCGGGGGTCACCACCGGGTCGCCCGCAGTCCGCCGCAGATAGCCGGTGTAGATCATCCGGCGGCGCACGCTGGCCGGGACCGGCAAGCCGGCGAGCGGATCGCAAATCTGCGGCAGCCCGTAGACCCAGAGCTCGTCGTAATATTCCCCGAGCGCCGGGACCGCGTTTTTGCGCTCCCACTCGCTCTCGAGCGCCTCGGGGTCGTCCATCACATCGCGCAGCCCGAGGATCACGGTCGCCCGCCGGCGCTGCATCAGCTGCAGTGTGTCGCGCACCTCGCCGCGCAGCCCGAGCGGCTCCTTGTCGACGATCAGCATGTCGGGGTCGAAGATGTCGGCGGTGTGGCGGATGATCGAGGAGCGCATCGCCAGCGTCTCCTCGATGTCGATATGCAGGTTGAGCGAAACGTATTCGCCGTTGCGCAGCTTGATGACGCCGGGCACGCGCACGAAATCCACCCGCGAGCGAAAATCGAAGCTGCCGATGATCGGCGAGCCCGACAGAATAAGAATGGTCAGCGCCGGATCCGCCTCGACCAGAGAGTGCGCGATCGCCCGGCAGCGGCGCAAGTGACCAAGCCCGAAGCTGTCGTGGCTGTAGATGAGCACACGTTTCTGGTGACGGCGACCGGCCATTTAGGCGAACTCGTGCTGACGGGCAGCTCGACTATTGCACGGCGGGCCGAGTGGCGGAATGATCTTTTTATGAAGCGTATGGAGACGAGAGAAACGGCTGCCGGGGACGGCGTCGCCGCAGCATGGCCGCCATCGCCCGGCGCCGTTGCGGCTCAAGGCAGGACGGCGCCCGCTGCCGCGTTGCCCGAGGGCAACGGCTCCCTCGCAGCGCGGCCGGCTGGCATTGCTGATCCGCCCGATAGGCTGCATGGCATCCCCCTCGCAAGCTGTCGGCGCAATACTGCACTAGATTTCTTAAAATTTTCATCGCGCCGCCGCCGCTGCTGGATTTCTATTCGACCTGTGGACATCCT
The DNA here is from genome assembly GCA_963712825.1 of uncultured Alphaproteobacteria bacterium. Lineage (GTDB taxonomy): Bacteria > Pseudomonadota > Alphaproteobacteria > ATCC43930 > CGMCC-115725 > AP-15. Next base: position 490,852 of record CAVQJP010000002.1, on the reverse strand, counting down.
CGCGATCGGCGGCTCCGGCTCGACACCCTTCGGCCCGGTCCGGCGGGGAGCCGCACGGTTTGTGCGGTTCGGGGTAGCGTCGCGGGTCAATTATGAAGAGGTCGTCGAGCAATCCGCCCCTCCCCGACAATCGATCGGGTCGCTTGGCGACGCGACCCGCCGGCCGCTGCACCGCGCGCCGGCGAAGCCCGCGTTGCCAATATCGCGCTCGATCGTCAAATTGTCGTCAGGAGTTGGGACGACAGCCCGGATGCGGCGGCGGCAATCGCCATCCGCGCCGCTGCCGACGGGCTCGGCGCCAACCGGTCGCTTGGTTGCGTCATGTCCCGATGCGACAACCCGCCGCCGAGCTCGTTGTCGGCGGCAGAATGAGCAAGGCGGGGAGAAAGTTGAAGGAGGGAGGTCGATGAGCCTGAAGCAGGAATTCGAATTGTTGCGGCGCGTGCCGTTCTTCGCCGAGATCGAGCCGGCAAAGCTCAAGCTCCTGGCGTTGATGAGCGAGCGGGTGGGATACGATCCGGGCAAGATAATGATGCGCCAGGGCGATCCCGGCGACGCCGCCTATCTGATCGTCGACGGCGAGGCCGAGGTGATCGTCGAGACACCGGCCGGGCCTGTAACAGTCGACATACTCGGCGCCAACGAGATCGTCGGCGAGATTGCGATCTTGTGCAACGTCCCGCGCGCGGCGACGGTGCGTGCCAGAAATCGTGTTGTCGCCCTGCGCATCCCCAAGGAGACGTTCATCCGCATGGTGCGCGAATTTCCGACTATGGCGGTCACGATCATGCAGGAGCTGGCGCATCGCCTGCAAAATACCAACAACCAGCTGCGAACCGCGCAGGCTGAAGTGAAGCGGTTGCGCGAACAGGTCGGCATCGCCGCCTGACCGCCTGCCGCAGTGAGCCGCCTCGACAGCTTTATCCGCCGCCTCAAGGCGCAGCGCGCCTGTCTCGACCTGGCGGCTGCTTTGGTCCGCGGCATCGAGGGTCCGGCGCTCGAGCTCGGTCTCGGCAACGGCCGGACCTATGACCATCTGCGCGAATTGTGCCCGGACCGCGAGATCTTCGTCTGCGAGCGCCAGGTCGCAGCGCATCCCGACTGCGTGCCACCCGGCGAATTCCTGCTGCTCGGCGACATGCGCGAAACATTGCCGGCGATGTGCGCGCGGCTCGGCGGCAGGGTCGCGCTGGCCCATCTCGACCCCGGAACCGGCGACGTCGCGGCCAACCGGGCCTTGTCGCTGATGGTGGCGCAAATGGTCGTGCCGCTGCTGCGGGTCGGTGCCGTCCTGGTCAGCGAGTCGGCGGCGGCGCTGGCTGAGCTTGTCCCTTTGGCGCTGCCCGCGGATGTGGCGCCCGGCCGCTACCACATCTATCGCCGGGTCAGCGCCCGATCGTCACCATGACCGGGACGTGGTCGGAGGCTTTTGTCCAGCTGCGGCTGTCGCGCAAGACTTGCGCTTGCGACAATTCGCCGACGAGGTTCGGCGTGACCCAGACATGGTCGAGCCGGCGCCCGCGGTTCGAGGCCGCCCAATCGCGCGCGCGATAGCTCCACCATGTATAGAGCCGCTCCGGCGGCGGCAGGAAATGTCGCACCGCGTCGACAAACCCGCCCGCCTGCCGCAGCCGGGCGAGCCGTTCGACCTCGACCGGGGTGTGGCTGACGACGCTCAGGAGCTGCTTGTGCGACCACACATCGGCCTCGAGCGGCGCGATGTTCAGGTCGCCGACCGCGACCATCGCGCGGCCGTCGCCGCGTTCGGCGCCGAGCCAGGCGGTGATCTCGTCGAGAAACCGCAGCTTGTGGGCGAATTTCGGGTTGACCTCCGGGTCCGGAACGTCGCCGCCGGCTGGAACGTAAATGTTATGCAATTCAATGCCGCCGGGCAGCACCGCGATCGCATGACGGCAATCCTGGCGCTCGCACCAGCTGCGGGTCGCCGGCGTCGCGAACGGCACCCGCGACAGAATCGCAACCCCGTTGTAGCCCTTCATCCCGTGCACCAGCCGATGGCGATAACCGAGGGCTTCGAGCGGGTCATCCGGGAATAGCGCGTCGGGGGTCTTCGTTTCCTGCAGGCAAAGCACGTCGGGCGCCCACTCGGCGATCAACCGGCAGACGTTGTCGATACGCAAGCGCACCGAGTTGATGTTCCAGGTAGCGAGCCGCAGGGCCACGGCCTACCCTGAACAGGTCGAAATTGAGGGTCGCCTCAAATGCATCGGCGCCCGGTCGGGGGGGAAGACCGGGCGCCTGCATGTCAGAAGCGTTTGGGGGAAATCGGGCCCGCAGGGGAGACGGGACCGTTTTTGAGAGGGTGTTTGGTCCTCTCCGCTTCTGGAACCTGAAAATGGGGTGCGAATCGGGCAAAGCAATCCCCCAATTCTTGCATGACGGCGAGAAAAAAATAGCATGCAAATGAGCGGAACGAACCGGACCTCGCTCAGGCCGCGCGCACCGCCGGGGCGGGACCCGCGGCGGCTGCATGACAGGCCCGGCCAAACGCCGAGAACAATGCCGCCGACACCGGGTTCTCCAGCACCTTGTATTCCGGATGCCATTGAACACCAACGACAAACCGCGCCTGCGGCAGACTGACGCCTTCAATCTGGCCATCGGGCGCCACTGCCTCGACGCGAAGCCCCGGCGCCGGCTGGTCGATGCCTTGCGAGTGCAGCGAATTGACCATGATCTCGGTGCTGCCGACGAGCGCCGCGATCAGCCCGCCGGGGGTCAGCGCCACCCCGTGCACGGGCCCGTAGGGACCCTCGGGCGCTCCCTTCTCCGGGCGGTGGCGCATCCGGTCCGGCATGTCCTGGAGGCGCTGGTGCAGGGTCCCGCCGAGCGCCACGTTCAATTCCTGAATGCCGCGGCAGATCGCCAGCACCGGCAGGTCGCGCCGCACCGCCTCGCGGATCAGCGGCAGGGTCGTCGCGTCGCGCGCCGGGTCGTGCAGTATCTCGGCGTCGAGCGGCTCGCAGCCGTATTCGCTCGGGTGGACATTGGATGGGCTGCCGGTCAGCAGCAGGCCGTCGAGCATGTCGAGCACCGCGGTAATGTCGATCTTCAACCCGACCGCCGGGATCGCGATCGGGAGGCAACCCGTCGCCTCGATGATCGCGCTCGGATATTTGTCGGCGAGCGTGTGGGTGACCCGCTCGTTGATCGTGCGCAGGCAGGCGGGGATGCCGACGATCGGCAGAGGGCGGGCTGGCATCGGCTGCGGCTCAATTGTCGTTGGTGCGGCGCGAAGAGTACGGGTTTTGATATACAAACAGGTTGGGGTCGAGCGCCATACCGAATTGCTGCTGCGACAGCGACACCGTCGTCACGTGGTGCTGCTGGTCGACGATGGTCCACTGGCGCAGCGCCAGCGGCTGGTCGGTGAAGACCATCGTCAGGCTGCCGTTGTCGGGTGCCGCCGGGTCGACGACGGTCACCCGCAGCAGGTTGTCGGCGCGCTCGAAGCGGGTGACGACAAGATCGTCAAAGCTGACCGGAGCCCGCAGCAAGAACCACGCCGGGGTCGATTTGAGCCCGACCTGCGACACTTCGGCCAGCTGCTGGTCCACATAGTAAACGTAAAAGCGGTCGGCGAGCAGCAGGATCGGGCTCGGCGGGTCGTATTGAAAGCGCATCCGCCCGGGCCGCTCCATCCACAGCCAGCCGCTCGCGGTGCCGCCATTCGCCGAATACTGGCGGAAGCGCGCCGTCATCGTGCCGATACTGTTGAGGTAATTCGCGATCCGCTGCAGGTCGGCGTGGTCCTGGGCGGTCAGCGCCGCGGGTTGCGGCAGGGCGTCGGCACGCGCCATGCCCGACGGCAGCAACCCTGCCAAAGCCAGCCCCAAGGCGAGCCCGACAACTGTTGCGGCCCTTCGCCACCCGCCGGTTCCCCAGATCCGCCACCACCCCCGGTCTTTTCCGATCCGGACCATCGCTCCCGTCACCCGTCTCTACCCGCCCGTGCGGCGGTATCGGGGACATGAGATCGGGCGTCGCCTGGGTCAATTGCGCCTATTCGCCGCCGCGCGCCAGGACCTCGCGCTTGCCGACGTGGTTGGCGGCGCTGACCACACCCTCGGCCTCCATCCGCTCGATGATGCGCGCGGCCCGGTTGTAGCCGATTTGCAGGTGGCGCTGCACAAAGCTCGTCGACGCCTTGCGCTCGCGGCACACGACCGCGACCGCCTGCCGGTACAACGTGTCCCCCAATTCGCCGTCCTCCTCGGCCGCGAGCGGGTCGAGCGGCGCGTCGTCGTCCTCGGTGATCTCGTCGATGTAGTCGGGCTCGCCGCGCGCCTTCAAAAACGACACGACGCGCTCGACCTCCTCGTCCGAGACAAACGGGCCGTGGACGCGGGTGATGCGCCCGCCGCCCGCCATGTAGAGCATGTCGCCGCGCCCCAGGAGCTGCTCGGCGCCGCCTTCGCCGAGGATCGTGCGGCTGTCGATCTTGGACGTGACCTGAAAGCTGATCCGGGTCGGGAAATTGGCCTTGATCGTGCCGGTGATGACATCGACCGACGGGCGCTGCGTCGCCATGATGATGTGGATGCCGGCGGCGCGCGCCATCTGCGCCAGGCGCTGGATCGCCGCCTCGATCTCCTTGCCGGCGACCAGCATCAGGTCGGCCATCTCGTCGACGACGACGATGATCAGCGGCAACTCGCTGGTGTCGAAGGGCTGCGGCTCGAAGATCGGCTGGCCGGTTTCTTCATCAAAGCCGGTCTGCACCCTGCGCACCAGGCTTTCGCCCTTGGCGGCGGCCTCGGCCAGCCGGGCGTTGAACCCGTCGATGTTGCGCACGCCGAGCTTCGACATCTTGCGATAGCGGTTCTCCATCTCGCGCACGACCCATTTGAGCGCGAGCACGGCCTTTTTCGGATCGGTGACGACCGGCGCCAGCAGATGCGGAATGCCGTCATAGACCGACAATTCCAGCATCTTCGGGTCGACCATGATGAATTTGCAGCGGTCGGGCGGCATCCGGTACAGGATCGACAGGATCATCGTGTTGATGCCGACCGACTTGCCGGAGCCGGTGGTGCCGGCAATCAGAAGGTGCGGCATCTTGGCGAGGTCGGCCAATACCGGCTCGCCCGAGATGTCCTTGCCGAGGATCAGCGCCAGCCGCCCCGGATGCTTTTCGTAGACCGGCGAATCGAGCAATTCGCGCAGGTAGACGGTCTCGGCTCTGCGGTTGGGCAATTCGATGCCGATCACGCTGCGCCCCGGCACGACCGCGACGCGCACCGAAATCGCGCTCATCGAGCGGGCGATGTCGTCAGCGAGCCCGATGATGCGCGAGGCCTTGATGCCGGGCGCCGGCTCGAGCTCGTACAGGGTCACGACCGGACCCGGGCGGACCTGCACGATCTGGCCGCGCACGCCGTAATCCTCGAGCACGGTTTCGAGCATGCGCGCGTTTTTTTCGAGCGCCTCCTCGTCAATCGCGGCGGTCTTGGCGGCCGGCGCCCGCTCCAGGATGTCGAGCGGCGGCAATACCGGCTCCTGGTCGGGGACGAGGTCGAGCCGCGGCTGGCGCTCCTCCTCGCCGCGCCGGCCGGGAGTGACGGTCGGCGCGTGCGGCGTTATCAGCCGGATGAACCCGCCCCGCCCGCGCTCCGACACCGGCGCTGGCGCCGGCGGCGACGCGGCGCGGTCGAGACGGGGCTCGCGCCGGCCGGGCAGCGGCGTCACGACGCTGCGCCGCTGCGCGTCGCCGGCGTCCGGGGCGACGGCGTCGGCATGCGCGGAACGCGCCTGCCTGCGCCCCTGCCACCACCGGCGCAGCAGCCGCCCGCCAAACCCGGCCGCGATCATCGCCCCGCGCCCCGAGACCGCCGCCGCCCGCCCGGCGCCGCGGCCGGCGCCGTTGCCGAGCGCGCGCCAGTCGCGCCACGACAGCCCGAGGACCAGCAGCAACAGCAGGCCGAGTGCTGAGGCCGCAACCATCGCCACCGGCAGGGCCAACGGCCCGAGCCCGGCTGCGATCAAGAGCCGCTGCATTTCCCAGCCGAGGGCACCGCCGTAGCCGATGCCGCCAGCCGCTGCGGCGCCGTGGTCGAGCACCGACAAGGCCAGCGCCGCCAGCGCCAGCGCCGCCGGCAACAGCGCCAGCTTCAGCAGCAGCGACTGCAACGGCCGGTCGAGCAACAGGCGCAGCGCCCAGCCAAGCAGCACCAGCGGGATTGTAAAGGCAGCGATTCCCAAGCTCTGGCGCAACAGGTCGGCGAGCACCGCCCCGTCATGACCGAGAAAATTATGCGGTCCGATGTCGACCGCGGTGTCGAGCGACGGATCCCGCGGATCATAGGAAATCAGCGCCGCCGCGGTCAGCAGCGCCGCCAGCAGCAGCCCAAACCCCAACATTTCGAAGAGCCGCCGCCGCAGCGCCGACCACGTTCCCGCCCACGCGTGCGGGCGGCGCACCCCGACGCCCGCGGTCAAGCCGATCGATCTGGCCATGCTTCCCCCGATGCCGGCCGGTGCCCCCAAGCCCGGCGCGGCTGCCGCGGCACCCGTCGACAATCCCCGCCACGGCGGCGCCCAGCATATCCTGCCGACAGATAAGCGCCAGTGTGTTGCGCGGCACGTGCTGCATCCCGCGGCGCCCGCGATTGTCAGCCGGCGGCATGCCCGGTACGATCGCCGCCCAGGCGTCCTCTCCCAATTTCGCGGTCTCGAAGCATGCGCCGCCCGGTTCTCGCATCCTGTGCCGCCGCCGCTCTGCTGGCGTGCGTCGCCGGAACCGCCCTCGCCCAGTATCGCTACCCGCCGCCGGGCTATCGCGCGCCGCCGCCCGGCTACGGCCCGCCGCCCTGCCAAGCAGTGACGCGCGGCCCGTTTGCCGGGGCGGCGCGGGGTGCCGCGGGCGGGGCGCTGTTCGGCGCCATCGCCCGGCAATGCCGGGCGGGGTGCTGCGATCGGCGCCGCGATCGGGGGAATCGGCGGCGCCGCCCGCCGCGGCGCCGCGCGCAGCTCCGGGGCGTGCTACTGAAAGCAGCCGCCGGGGTTGCCGGTTGCTGGGAGGGGACAATGACAAAGCGAGCTTTGCCGGCATTGCTGGCGGTTTTGGTGACGGCCTGCGCCCAGCCGCCGCCGCCCGTGGCTGCTGCCGCGGCACTCCCTGCTCCGCCGCCGCCCCCGGCGGCCGCCGCCCCGTCGCCACCTCCCGAGGCTCAAATCGCGCCCCGTCAGTGGGATGTGGAACGTGTCCGCTGCTCCGACCTGTTGCGTGCTTCCGACGACGACCGGGCGTCGGCGGCGATGTTCTATTACGGGTATCTGGCGGCCAAGGCGGGAATTTGCGTCATCGACGAAAGCCGCATCAGCGGCAACATCGCCAAAGTCATGGAGCAATGCCAAGCGCGGCCGAGCCTGACCGTGCCGCAGGCCTTTCGCCTGGCGCTGCGCCCGTCCGGCCGCGGCTAGCGGCGGCGCCGCCCGAAATCTCCGGATGACCGAGGAATTCGAGCTGCTGATTGCCGGCGGCGGGCTCAACGGCCTGCTGCTCGGCATTGCCTGCGCCGGGGCCGGGCTCGGCTGCGCCGTCGTCGACCGCGAGAGCCCGGCGGCGATGCTCGACCACGGCTTTGACGGGCGCAGCTCGGCCCTCGCCTACGGCTCGCAGCAGGTGCTGCAGGCGCTCGGCCTGTGGCCGGCGATCGCCGCCGAGGCCGAGCCGATCCTCGAGATCCGCGTCGCCGACGACAACGCCTCCTTGTTTCTGCACTACGACCATCGCGAGCTCGGCACCGACGCGCCGCTCGGCTGGATCGTCGAAAACCGGGTCTTGCGCCGCGCCCTCCTCGACCGCGCGCGCGCTCTGCCGAACTTGGCGCTGCTTGCACCCCTCGAGGTTGCCTCGGTCGCCACGTCGCCCTCGGCCGCGACCGCCGCCCTTTCCGACGGGCGCCGGATCGGCGTGCGCCTCGCCGCCGCCGCCGACGGCGCCGGGTCGCCGCTGCGCCAGGCCGCCGGCATTCGCACGGTCGCGTGGCGATATCCGCAAACCGCGATCGTCGCGACGGTGCGACACGCGCGCCCGCATGCCGGCATCGCGGTCGAGCATTTTCTGCCGGCGGGGCCGTTCGCGATCCTGCCGATGACCGGGAACCGCTCGTCGATCGTGTGGACCGAGCGCGCGGAGCTGGCGGCGCGGCTGACGGCCCTTCCCGAGCCTGACTTCGCGATCGAGCTCGCGGCGCGGTTCGGCGATTTTCTCGGGCCGGTCGAGCCGGTGGGCCGGCACTGGTCCTACCCGGTCGGGCTGATGCTGGCCGAGCGCTATGTCGGCTGCCGGCTGGCGCTGGTCGGCGAGGCGGCGCATGTGATCCACCCGATCGCCGGCCAGGGTCTCAATCTGGGCATCCGCGACGTGGCGGCGCTCGCCGAGCTCGTCATCGACCAGCGCCGGCTCGGCCTCGACATCGGCGACGACGCGCTCCTGCGCCGCTATCAAGAATGGCGGCGTCTCGACGCGGTGCTGCTCGCCGCGGTGACCGACGGTCTCAACCGCCTGTTCTCGAACTCGGTGGCGCCGCTGCGCTTTGTGCGCGACCTCGGCCTTGCCGCCGTCGACCGCCTGCCGCCGGTCAAACGTTTTCTGATGCGCGACGCGATGGGCGTCACCGGCGACCTCCCCCGCCTCGTGCGCGGCGAGCCGCTCTGAGAGTAACCGAGCTGAAGGAGGGACATAGATGTCCTTGCCAAACCGGCCGAGACGGTTGAAGGGCTCGCCGGAGGAATATGTCTGGCATGTGCAGATCGAGCCCAGCCCGCCGCATGCGCTGCTGGCAGTGCTCGCGATGCTCGACCCTCTCGACGAGGATTTTCCACCGATCCTGGAAGCGGACCTCGACCCGGTCGAGATCTGATGGAGTATCTGCTCGCTTGGGAAAACTGGCTGCGGTAGAGCGGGCGGCTGAATCCCGAGCCGGGCAATCGTTCCATCTCGCGAGGGTTCGCGGCGCCGCGGGCCAGCAGGCGAAGTAAGTGACCCGCCTGTGAGGCGGCTCACACGCCTACGCGCCCGGCAGCGCTACTTAGGTGAGGCAACCCGGCTGTGGTCGGGGAATGTGCGCCGTGGAGAGCGTCATGCCGAAAGCAAATGTCTTGGAAAACAGCGTGTCGCGGGCCGAGCTCGACGAGCGGGCGCGCGAGACCCGCCTGCGGCTCGAAAAACTCGAGCTGCTGCTGCTGGCGCATGCTCCGATGTCGGCCTCGTGGCTGCGGCAAATCCTTTGTTGTCTCGGCGTCGGCGGCCGGTCGCGCGGGCGCCGAACCCGGGGGAGGCTGAGTGATCGACTTTCCTCGCGCATGCCCCCGATCTGCCAGCTCCGGCCGGAAATTTCGCTGTGTCGGGCGGCAGCGGTTCGGCTCAATCATCCGTTCACTCGCTGACGGCGTCGGGCATGGCCGCTTGTGAGGCGGCGAGGGAATCGCAGCCCGATTAGGCCTTGCGCAGGAGCCGTTCGATCTCGTCGATCGGGACCCCGCAGACCTCGGCCACCTCGGCGACCGACATGCCGTATTTGACCCAGGTGCGGATGCGGGCCGCCTGAGACTCTCCAACCTCGGGAGGCGGCGGCGGCCGGGACACGGGGGACGCGACCACCTCGCGCCGCACCGGGGGCGCCGGTGCAGCCTCGACGGCCCGCGGCTTCGGCGCGAACAGCGCCTCGGCCGCCCGGCGCGCCCGGTCGATCCGATCGCGATCGTTGGGATAGCGTTCGCCCGAGTTGGCGCCGTGATGTCCTGGGGGCCGCGGTGGCCGATTTTGAGCCATTCTGCAAACGATAACCGATTGACCGAGCACGCGTTCACAAAACTTGGGTTGCTTGATAGTTGCGATGAGGTTCGGGCGCAAGCCTCGGCTCGCGACTTCGGATAGGCGCTCTTTACAGATCACCTGCCGGCTTGGCGCAACCCTTCCGCCGCTTCGCTCCTTTGCCGGCGATCGGTCGCCCTCTCGATGACCGCCGCGTATCTTCCTGCGGCCGCGGCCCGAACTGCCGCGCGGTCTCTCGCAGAACGCCGGCGACGTCCTCGTCTGCGGCCTGCGTCGACCGATAATTCACCCCTTGTCGGCATCGAGGACGGCGAGGATGTCGGCGACCGACCTGTTTGACAAGCGCCCCGCATGCGCCTGCTCGACGCCGATGCCGACCTCGCGCCGCAGAATCTCGATTTTTTCATCATGCGAGGCCTTTTCGCGCCGCAACAGCCTCAGGCCGTCGCGCACCACCTCGCTGGCCGTCGCATAGACGCCGGATGCCACCTCGGCCTCGATAAAATCGGCGAATTCCTTCGACAAGCTCACATTCACCGTCGCCATGGCGGCTCCACCCTTGCTCGATTGAAACAACAGCTATTGGCAAATTTTGTCAAAAGCCGTTCAGCGCTGAAAGCGGAGCCGGCCGACAGTGTTCCCCGCGGGGCGCACCCTCTGGACAACGGGAGCTTTGCCACCCGGCAGCGACGCGGCCGACCGCACCGCGAGCAAAACGCGCAGAGCTTGAGGATGCCGCGGCTGGTATCCTCTCCGGTGAATGCCATCCGAGGGGACCCCCAATGAAATTGGCCGCAACCGACGCCGCGAAGGCGGTGCAGATGCTCGATTTGCTGGGCGAATTTTTTGCCGACGGGAGCCGCTGGATCCGCGGCGAATTCCATGACGACGACGGCAACCGCTGCCTTGTCGGGGCGATGCGTCACATTCGGGCGGTGCGCAGTCTTTATGGCGACCCGACGCGCTATTACCTGCAAAAGGCGATGGCGGAGGAAGCGGAAGGGCTGGTCGCGTTCAATGACGGCTGCCGCGATTTCGCGGAATTGCGCGGTTTGATGCTCACTGCGCGCGGGCTGGCTGTCGCCGACATCGCAGCACAACCCGCCCTCGCCGCTTCCGACCGCTTGGCAGCTTAGCCACAGCGCACCCTGGTGTCCTGAATCTCAATTGCCGTTAAATGACTGCAGTTTTGGCACTGCCGAGAGCGGCGCGGGCGCGGCTGATTTTGGCGAGGATTGCGGCGCCCTGGGCGATCGGCTGCTCCAGCGACTACTCCCTTCCCCCGCAAGCAGGGGAAGAGGAGAATTTTGGCCTTTGTTCGAGCCCTTGCCTCACCGCGCGACCTTGACCGGCTGGCCGGTGGCGGCGGAGCGCACGATCGCCTCGAAGGCGGCGACGCCGTGCACGATTTCGTCCGCGGTGATCGGATAGGGACGGGTGCCGTTGATCGCCGCGGCAAAGCCCTCCAATTCGGCGGCGAGCGGGTTGAAGCCTTTGTATTCGATGATTTCTGGCGGTGCGGCGGCGTGGCGCCCGGCCGACATCGCCTCCGGTACCGGCGTAAAACGGAAATCCGGCTGCTGGCCCTGGAGTTCGGCGCGGCCCTTGGTGCCGTAGACCGCAAAGCGATAGGTCGGGGCGGTGACGAGCGAGCAATAAAGGCTGGCCGACATGCCGTTCTCCAACCGCATCAGCACGCTTGTCGTATCTTCGAGCCGGGTCAGCGCGCGATGCAGGCTGAGGCAATAGACCTCATCGATCCGACCGAACAAGTAGATCAGCGCGTCGAGATTGTGCACGCCGGTCGCGGTCATCGCCCCGGCCGGCGCTTCCTGCGGATCGGCGCGCCAGTAATAGCCGTCGGGCATGGAGTGCCCGGCGGGCGACGCCTGCGCCGTCTCGGCATGGGTCGGCAGACCGAGCCGGCCGTCGTCCAATCGCGCCTTCAATTCGATCATCGCCGGATGAAAGCGCCTGGGATAGGCGACACCCAGGGTCACGCCGGCGCGGGCGGCCGCCGCGACCGCCTGCTCGGCGCTGGCGACGTCGAGCGTGAACGGCTTCTCCATAAAGACGTGCTTGCCGGCAGCGGCGGTGCACTCGACCTGCGCGCCGTGCTGGCTGTGCGGCGTCGCGAACACGACCGCGTCGATTTCTGGGTCAGCAAGAATACGATCGAGATCGTCGCGCCAGGCGATGCCGTGCTCGGCGCAAAACGGCTCGGCGGTGGCGCGGGTGCGGCTGTGGCCGGCAGTAAAGCGGAACTCGGTGCTCTTGCCCTGGACGGCGCCGACCAGGGTGCGGCCCCAGCGGCCGAGCCCGACGATGGCGGCGCGGATCACTTCTTTGCCGCCAAGAGGTCGCGCACCCCGTGCAGCGCCAGGTAATACCCGGACAAGCCGAACCCGGCGACCACACCTTGGCTGACAGCGGCGGTCTGCGAGGCTGGCCCGCGCCGGATCGGGTTTGAGATGTGGACTTCGATCGTCGGAAACTTCACCTGCGAGATCGCGGCGACCAGTGCGGGGTAGCCGGTGCCGAACGCCGCCGGGTTGAACAGCGCGGCATCGAAGCCCTTGTCGTTCGCGTCGTAGAATTTGTTGACGACTTCGCCTTCGACATTCGAATGGAAGATTTCGATGTCGAGCCCGAGTTCGGCGGCGTAGCCGCGAATCCGCTCGTCATATTCGGGCAGGGTCATCGGGCCGAAAATCTCGGTCTGGACCTTGCCGCGCATGTTCATGCCGGCGCCGTGGACGATCAGGATTTTCGGCATCGCGCTGTCCTCGAATGGCTGTCTTGAGAAGACCCCAGGGGCGGGATGCTAGCCGACCGTCCGATTTGCTGACAAGGGCTGAGCCGACGGCTTGACAGGAAACCTCGCGGTCCGGCACCTATTCGCGCGTGAGGCGTCGCAATCTCTTCCTCATGATCGCGCTGGTAGCGGCATGCTCAACGACCGCCGGCGTCGTGGCGCGTGCCCAGCTTGCCGGTGTGGGGCATGCCCAGCACCGCGCCGCCGCACGGATGAACGCGCTGATCCGCAAAAATGCGCGCAATACCGAGATCGTCACCTTTTCCGACAAGCGGCTGAGGCCGGTGCATGTCGTGCGCGGCGGACCGGTCGTGGCCGCGGTTTCGATCGCCGTGCCCTTGTCGCCGGCACAGCGGCCGATCCGCGTCGCGGTGCAGGTCGTGTCGTTCGCCCATCCGTGGATGCAGCCGGTGACGGTGCTGCGCGGGACGGCGGTCGCCCGGCTCGATCTTTTTGCCGCCCGCGCAGCAAATCCCGGCGGCTTCGCCCTGTTCGGTGCCGCGAGCGTGGCCGACCTCGACCGGGTCGCGTTTGCGGTCGACGGCGCCGAGTCGGGCCACGGCGCCGATCCGGCGATGTGGCGGCCGCAGCTCGACGGACCGCAGGGGCCGATGCAGGTGTCGGCGGCGGCGGCGATCGATTCGGGCGGCGGCGACCGCTTTGACCTGATCCAGAACCGGCTCCTCGGGCGGGCTTATCTCGCCCTCCTTTACCGGCGTTACGGCAACTGGCCGGACACGGTCGCAGCTTATAATTGGGGCCCAGCCAATCTCGAGGCGTGGATCGCGCAGGGACGGCCGCCGGCGGCGTTGCCGATCGAGGTCGAGCGCTACCGCGACCGGGTGCTGCGCGACGGCGGCATGTTGCCGGCTCCGGGCGCCCTGCCTTCGCATATCGGCTGGCGGCTGGCGGCCCCGTAAAAAGGATTGCGCGAGCGGGCCGCCGCCGGAATGCAACTTCTTTCGGCAACCCTGCCTATAATCGATTATGTGCTAGGCTAAACGTTCGGCCCGGCGACCTTGCGCCGTTCGATGGCGGTCGCGTGGAACCACCTCATCCGATGGTTTGTCCTACGAATCGGGAATAAATGCGCGTTTTTCGTTTTTTTGAGAACTTGCTTGAACCGACCGCGCTGCCGCCCGGCCCGCCGCCGGATGGGCTCGGCGCATTCTATTGGCATCACGCCCGCCAGGCCCGCGGCCTCGTCATGGCCTTGTTCGCAGCGGGGCTGCTCGTAGCGCTGCTCGACACGACGATCCCGGTATTTGTCGGCCGGGTCGTGACGATGGTTTCGAGCCGCACGCCCTATTCGGTGCTGCACGATTTCTGGCGACAATTGCTCGGCATGGCCCTGGTGCTGCTGGTCGCGCGACCGCTGGCTATGCTGCTGCAGAACCTGATCACCAACCAGGCCATCATCCCGAGCTTCTCCAACCTGATCCGCTGGCAAAGCCATTGGCATGTGGTGCGGCAGAGCTGGTCGTTCTTTCAGAACGACTACGCCGGCCGCATCGCCAACCGGGTCATGCAGACCGGCCCGGCGTTGCGCGAAAGCGTGGTCTCGGCGACAAACGCGGTCTGGTACATCCTGGTTTACGGCGGCGGCGCCATCGCCCTGCTGGCGTCGAGCGACGCGCGATTGGCAATCCCCGTGCTGCTGTGGTTCTGCGGCTACGCGGCCTTGCTGCGCTGGTTTGTGCCGCAGCTGCGCAACCGCTCGCGGCGAATGTCGGAGACGCGTTCTGCCCTGTCCGGCCGGGTGGTCGACAGCTACACCAACATTCAGACGGTCAAGCTGTTCGCTCGTCCCCGCGACGAGGACGCCTTTGTTTGCGACGCGATGGACGATTTGACCGAGGCGCATCGCTTCCAGCTGCGGCTGACCACCATGCTCGGATTCAGCCTCGCGCTGCTCAACGCGGGGATGGTTGTCGGCACCGGAGGCACCGCAATTTGGCTGTGGAGCAGCGGACGCATCGTCGTCGGCACGGTGGCGATGGCGCTGCCCCTGACTTGGCATATCTCCAGCATCGCGGGCTTTGTCGCGCTGAACGTGGCGACGATTTTCGAGAATATCGGCGTCGTGCAGGAGGGCATGCGCTCGATCGCGGTGCCGCACCAGATGACCGACCGCGCCGACGCGGTGCCGCTGCGGGTCGAGCGCGGGCTTGTGCGCTTTGAAAACATGCGCTTCGGCTATGGCACCGCGCGCGGCGTGCTGCACGGCATCGACCTGGCGATTGCCCCGGGCGAGCGGGTCGGGTTGGTCGGGCCGTCGGGTGCGGGCAAGTCGACCCTCGTCAACCTGCTGCTGCGCTTTTACGACATCGAAAGCGGCCGCATCCTGATCGACGGACAAAACATCGCCGAGGTCACCCAGGAGAGCCTGCGCGCCCACATCTCGATGGTGACGCAGGACACCTCGCTGCTGCACCGCTCGATCCGCGACAACATCCGCTATGGCCGGCCGCAGGCAAGCGAGTGGGAGGTCCGGCGGGCGGCGGCGCAGGCGCAGGCGATCGAATTTATCGAGGGGCTCGAGGATTGGAACGGGCGCTTTGGTTTTGACGCGCATGTCGGCGAGCGCGGCGTCAAATTGTCGGGCGGCCAGCGCCAGCGCATAGCGCTCGCGCGGGTAATCCTGAAGGACGCGCCGATCCTAGTGCTCGACGAGGCGACCTCGTCGCTCGACTCGGAAGTCGAGGCGGCGATCCAGGAGCAGCTCGAAAGCCTGATGCGCGGGCGCACCGTCATCGCCATCGCCCATCGCCTGTCGACGATCGCGCGTCTCGACCGGCTCGTCGTGCTGGAGGCGGGCCGGATCGTCGAGGAAGGGACACACGCCGCCTTGCTCGCCGGCAACGGCACGTATGCGCGGCTATGGCGGCGCCAATCGGGCGGGTTCATCGACGCGGCCGGCGCGCCCGGCTTGGAGGCCGCGGCGGAGTAGCCTACGTAAGAGCCGGAAAGTACGGACGGACGGGCAAAGTGAGCGAGCTGGCCGCAAGTCGCATGTCGCTGGACGAGTTCCTGTGCTGGGATGACGGCACCGACACGCGCTATGAACTGATCGACGGGTTTCCGCTCGCGATGGCGCCGCCCGCACGGGCTCATGGCATCTTGTGCGCCCGGCTCGCCGGGATCGTCGATGCGGCGCTGCGTGCGCGGCGGCCATGCATGGCGCAGACCGAGGCTGGGATCGCTCGACCGGGTCGGGACGACAGCTTCTACGTCGCCGACATAGCAGTGTCGTGCCCGCTCTATGAGAGAGGCGAGCAGCTCGTCAAGATGCCCGTCCTCATAGTTGAGATCATGTCGCTGGGGACCGAAAGGCACGATCGACGGATGAAAGTCCCGGCCTATCGCGGCATCGACAGCGTGCAGGAAATCTTGCTGATCGATCCCGAGAGCTTGTACGCCGAAGTATTGCGCCGCGACGGGGAGCAATGGACCACGAACCTGCTCCGCGGCCGGAAGGCGGTGCTGCAGCTGACTTCGGTCGGTCTGTCGGTGCCCTTGGCGGAGCTTTACGACGGGATCGATGTCGAACCCGACCCTGAGCCCTGATCTCACGCCATTTTATGCGGGTGAGGAGAGTTCTTAGCCGATGACGAGCGGCGGGCGCGCGTTTCCGATCTTTGTGCTGGTGACGGCGGCGATCGTCATGGCGGTGGTGCTGCTGTCGCAATATTGGGGCGGGCTCGCACCCTGCGAGCTGTGCCTGACGGAGCGCTGGCCGTGGGACGTGGCAATCGTGGTCTCGTTTGTCGCAGCGATGGTCGGGAGCCGGCCGGCGATGCCGTGGGTGGCGCTCTTGCTGGCCGGGGTGTTCGCGGTGGGGAGCGTGCTCGCCGCCTATCATGTCGGGGTCGAGCAGCACTGGCTGGCCGGCCCCACCGCCTGCACCGCCGCAGCTGGCGCCCCGACGAGCCTCGACGCGCTGCGGGCGCAGCTCGCCCACCAGCAGCCGATGCGGTGCGACGAGCCGGCGTGGAGCCTGTTCGGGGTCTCGCTCGCCGGCTGGAATTTGCTTGCCTCGCTGGTCATGACCGGCATCTGCCTCACCGCTTTTGCCAGGGTTCGCCGGCAACGGCGGGCGGCGGCCGTCCGGAGCGCCGCATGACGGCGCCGCCGCGCCATCGCCTGCCCGGCGACCCGCTGCCGGCCGGCGAGATCGAGCGCATGGTGCGGGTCGACCATGCCGGCGAGTTTGGCGCGACCCGCATCTATCGCGGCCAGCTCGACATCCTCCGGCGCGGCCGCGGCGTCGCCGAGATTCGCCATATGGCCGAGGCGGAGAAGCGCCATCTGACTGCGTTCGAGGCGTTGCTGCGCGAACGCCGGGTGCGGCCGACCGTGCTGCTGCCGTTGTGGACGGTCGCCGGCTACGCGCTCGGGGTGGCGACGGCATTGCTTGGCAAGCGCGCGGCAATGGCGTGCACGGTCGCCGTCGAGGAGGTCATCGACGAGCATTACCGCGAGCAAGGCGAGCGCCTTTCCGGCGACGACCCGCGGCTGGTGGAGACGATCCTTGCCTTCCGCGCGGACGAGGTCGCGCACCGCGACGCGGCGTTGGCGCAGGGTGCTGAGCAGACCCCCGGCTACGACCTGCTCAGCGCGGCGATCAAGAGCGGCTCGCGGCTCGCGATCTGGCTGTCGACGCGGCTCTGATCCCGCCCGGCCGAGCACGGTGGGACACGCGCCGCCGGTGCTCCCGGTGCAATCCACCGGCCGTCCTTTTTACCGGAACCGCCGTGTTGCCGTAGCAGCTTAGGTCCCATATATTCATTGGTTCAGCGAATTGCGGCGAGCTTGAAAAATGGCGCGTGTCACAGTCGAAGATTGCGTGGTCCTGGTTCCCAACCGTTTCGAGCTGGTTCTGCTCGCAGCCCAGCGTGCCCGCGAAATCACGTCCGGCGCCCCCCTGTCGATCGACCGCGACGACGACAAGAACCCCGTGGTTGCGTTGCGCGAGATTGCCGACGAGACGGTCGGGTTGCCGCATTTGCGCGAAGCAGTGGTTCGCGGCATGCAAAAGCATGTCGAGCTCGACGAAGCCGAAGAAACCCAGGAGCTTGAGGTCGACACGAGCGTCTTTGGGTTTGGCGCGGCGGGCGCTGCCCTGGGCGCCGATGAAACCGGGGTCGCGGCCCAGGGTTTCGAGGATGCCGAGCTCAACGAGGAAGACGAGGTCGACGAAGACCAGGAGGCCGAGCAGGAGGTCGCCGATGACGAGGACGGGCTCGACGAGGTTTTGGCCGCCGACGTCTTGAGCGTCGACCAGGATGAGGACGGCGACCTCAGGGTGTTGCCGGAAAGTGCTCTAACCGGCGAAGACGAGCTGCCCGGTGAAGACGAGCTGCCGGGCGAAGCGGACGAGCTGCCCGGTGAAGACGAGCTGCCGGGTGAAACGGACGAGCTGCGGGATGAAGCAGACGAGCTGCCGGGCGACGACGAAGAGGAGCTCTGAGCCGGGACACGGGGGCCTGCCGAGGGGTGGAGCCGCGAATGACACGGCTGCCATCGCGGTGGCGGCTGCGCGAAGCTGAAGCTGCGGGCAAGCCCCTGAGGCGGTCGTCATGATGCGGCAATTCGAGCTGGTCGAGCTCGTCAGATCCTACGACCCGAATACCGACGAAGACGCGCTGAACCGCGCCTATGTGTATTCGATGAAGGCGCATGGCGCGCAGCTGCGCGCCTCGGGCGACCCATACTTTTCGCATCCGGTCGAGGTCGCCGGCGTTCTCGCCCAGATGAAGCTCGACAGCGCCTCGATCGTCACCGGGCTGCTGCACGATACGGTCGAGGACACGGTGGCGACGCTCGACGACATCGAGCGGGTGTTCGGGCCGGAAATCGCCCGGCTTGTCGACGGCGTGACCAAACTGTCGCGGATCGAGCTGCAATCCGACCAGACCAAGCAGGCGGAGAATTTCCGTAAGCTGGTGCTGGCGATGTCCGAGGACATCCGCGTCCTCTTGGTCAAGCTCGCCGACCGCCTGCACAACATGCAGACGCTTCAGTTCATCAAAAGCGACGATAAGCGCCGGCGCATCGCCCGCGAGACAATGGATATCTATGCGCCGTTGGCCGAGCGCCTCGGCATGCAGCGGATGAAGGACGAGCTCGAAGACCTGGCGTTCGGCGAGCTCCAGCCCGACGCGCGCGGCAGCATCCTCGCCCGCCTCGACTTTTTGCGCGACCAAGGTGCGGCGCTGGTGCCGTGCATCGAAGCCGAATTGCAGCGCAAGCTGGCCGAGGGCGGGCTCGCCGGCACGGTCGTCTCCGGGCGCGAGAAATCGCCGTGCTCGATCTGGCGCAAGATGCAGCGCAAGAACGTCGCTTTCGAGCAGCTCTCGGATGTGATGGCGTTTCGCGTCCTCGTCGACGGTGTCGGCGACTGCTATCACGCGCTCGGCACGATCCACTCGGCCTATCATGTCGTTCCCGGCCGGTTCAAAGACTTCATCTCGACCCCGAAGCCCAATAATTACCGCTCGCTGCACACCGGGGTAATCGGGCCCGAGCGGCAGCGCATCGAGGTGCAGATCCGCACTCGCGACATGCACGAAATCGCCGAATACGGCGTCGCCGCGCATTGGAGCTACAAGCAGGGCGCCGGCAAGACCGAGGGCCCGCAATATCGCTGGCTGCGCGAGCTGTTGGACATCCTCGACCACGCTTCGGGACCGGAGGAGTTTCTCGAGCACACCAAGCTCGAAATGTTCCAGGACCAAGTCTTTGCGTTTACCCCAAAGGGCGACCTGATCGCATTGCCGCGCGGCGCCACCGCCGTCGACTTCGCCTATGCGGTCCATTCGGAGATCGGCGACACCTGCGTCGGCGCCAAGATCAACGGCCGTCTGGTGCCGTTGCGCAGCACACTCGGCAACGGCGACCAGGTCGAGATCATCACTTCCAAGGCGCAGCGGCCGTCACCGACCTGGGAGCGGTTTGTCGTCACCGGCAAGGCGCGCGCCCGCATCCGCCGCTTTATCCGCACCCAGCAGCGCACCCAGTATCTCGATCTCGGCAAGGCGATCGTCCAGAAGGCGTTTCGCCAGGAGGGTCACGAGTTTTCCGAGCGGCCGCTCGAGCCGGCGCTGAAGACGTTCAACACTCCGGCGGTCGAAGATCTCTATGTCGCGGTAGGGCAAGGGCTCGTCACCGGCCGCGCCGTCGTCAACGCCGTCTTTCCGCAGCAGCAGCAGGACCGGGCCAAGGTCGTCTCGTTGGCGCGGGCGCGGCGCAAGATCGGCCGCAACGACACCGCGGTCGCGATCCGCGGCCTCATTCCGGGGATGGCGCTGCATTTTGCCGGCTGCTGCCACGCGCTGCCCGGTGACCGCATCGTCGGCATCGTCACGACCGGAAAAGGAGTGACGATCCACACGATCGACTGCGACACGCTCGAAAACTTTGCCGACACGCCGGAGCGCTGGCTCGACGTCGCCTGGAGCAACAGCGAGGGGGAGGCGATCCATGTCGGCCGGCTCAACATCATGATCGCCAACGAGCCCGGTAATCTCGGAAGCCTGACGACGGTCATCGGCAAGCAGGGCGGCAACATCACCAACCTGAAGATCACCAACCGCTCGTCGGATTTTTTTGAGATGATGCTCGACATCGAAGTCGCCGACGTCAAGCACCTGACGACGATCATCGCCGCGCTGCGCGCCAACCCGGTCATCAACTCCGTCGAGCGGGCGCGCGGTTGAGACAGCCGCCGAGCGCATGGAGGCGATCGCGGCCGGTGCCCGGCCCGTGTTGCCGGTTGTCGCGATGATCCTCGGCCTCGGCAGCGACCTCGTCGACATCCGCCGCATCGAGCGGACGATCGCGCGTTTTGGCGGGCGCTTTCTCGACCGCATCTTTACCGAGGCGGAGCGCCGCAAATGCGACCGCCGCGCCAACCCGGCGGCGAGCTATGCCCGCCGCTTCGCCGCCAAGGAAGCGTGCGCGAAGGCGCTCGGCACCGGGTTTCGCCGCGGTGTGTTCTGGCGCGATCTCGGAGTCGTCAACCTGCCGTCGGGCCGGCCGACGATGCGCCTGACCGGGGGCGCGTTGCGCCAACTGGCCGAGATTACCCCGTCCGGGATGACGGCGCGGCTCGATGTCACCTTGACCGACGAGCCGCCGATCGCCCAGGCGGTCGTGATCATCACCGCGTTTCTCGCCGCGGCCGAGTGACAGCCGGGACATAGGCCGGCGGCGGCGCGCGCTCGCGGGCTTACCGCGCTTGACTTACCGCGGCGCGCTTGGCTTGATCCGTCGCCATCGAGCCACGCAAGGCCTGTCATGAAATCCAATTCTGCCCGAAAGATAATATCAAAGAAGAAGTCGTCCGGTGGCATTGTCGACACGATCAAGACTATCGTCTATGCGGTATTGATCGCATTGGTGGTTCGCACCGTCGCCTACGAGCCGTTCAACATTCCGTCGGGCTCGATGATCCCGACCCTGCTGGTCGGCGATTACCTGTTTGTCTCAAAATTTTCGTACGGCTACAGCCGGTTTTCGCTGCCGTTCGGGTTGCCGCTGTTTTCCGGACGAATCTTGTTTCATCCGCCGGAGCGCGGCGATGTCATTGTCTTCAAGCTGCCGACCGACACGTCGATCGACTACATCAAGCGGGTGATCGGTCTGCCCGGCGACACGATCCAGATGAAAGAGGGCGAGCTTTACATCAATAACCTGGAAGTGCCGCGCAAACGCATCGAGGATTACCTGTACCAGGAAGATGACGGCGCGGTCATCCCGATGCGGCAGTATGTCGAGACCTTGCCCAACGGCCGCCAGCACCGGATCATCAAAATCGGCGACAACGGGCCGCTCGACAACACCCAGCAATACCATGTTCCGCCGGGCGATTATTTTATGATGGGCGACAACCGCGACAATTCGCAGGACAGCCGGGTGCTGTCGGCGGTCGGCTACGTGCCGGCGGAAAACCTGATCGGCAAGGCGCAGTTCATCTTTTTCTCGACCGACGGCACGGCGCGGCTGTGGGAGTTCTGGAAGTGGCCGTTTGCGATCCGCTACAACCGGTTGTTCAAGGGGATCGACTGACCGTGCCCGACACCGCGGCATGCCGCGACGCCGCCCTTGCCGGCCCGCCTGAGGAGACCCGGGCGGCTTTTGCCGAGCGGATCGGACACGCTTTTGACGACCCCCGGCTGCTTGTCGAGGCGCTGACCCATCCCAGCGCACCCGGTTCCGAGCATCGGCGCGGGCGCCGCAGCGAGGCGGCGGGGCGCGACTATGAGCGGCTCGAATTTCTCGGCGACCGGGTGCTGGGCCTCGTCGTCGCCGAACTGCTGTGGCACCGCTTTCCCGACGAGTCCGAGGGCCTGTTGACCCGCCGCCACACCCATCTGGTGCGCCGCGAGACCTTGGCTCGGGTTGCCGAGACGATCGGGCTCGGAAGGCATCTTGTCCTGTCGCGCGCGGAGGCGGCAGCCGGCGGCAGCGCCAACCCGGCGATCCTCGCCGACGCCTGCGAGGCGTTGATCGCGGCGATCTATCTCGACGGCGGTCTGGACGCGGCGGCGATGTTCGTCCGGCGCTTCTGGGAGCCGCTCGTCGCCGCGATGGACGGGCCGCCGCGCGACCCGAAGACCGCATTGCAGGAATGGGCGCAGGCGCGCGGGCTGGGATTGCCGCGCTACGAGCTGGTGACGACGAGCGGTCCCGACCATGCGCCGCTTTTCACGATGACGGCGAGCGTTGCCGGCGACGCTGCGACCGCCAGCGCCTCGGCCAAGCGCGCCGCCGAAGCGGGTGCTGCGGCGGCATTGCTCGACCGGCTAGCGGGGCCGGCCCGAAAGCATGGATAAAGCGGAGCCTGCGATGGCCATCTCACCAAACGACGCGCGTTCCTATCGGCCGCTGGCGATCGGACGGCGCGGCGCGGTGGCGGCGAACCATCCGCTGGCGGCGCAGGCCGGGCTGCTGGCGTTGCGCGCCGGCGGCAACGCGGTCGACGCCGCGGTCGCGACCGGTCTCGCACTGTCGGTCGTCGAGCCGATGATGTCGGGTCTCGGCGGCGACGCGTTTTATCACGTCTTCGACGCTGCGGCGGGCCGCTCGATCGTGTTCAACGGCACCGGCCCAGCCCCGGCCGCGGCGACGCCCGAGCGCTATGCCCGTGCTATTCCGCGCATCGGCCCGATGTCGGTCTCGGTGCCGGGCATGGTCTCCGGTCTCGGGCAGATGCACCGCCGCTTTGGCCGGCTGCCGTGGCGGGATTTGTTCGCCGAGGCCATCCTTTATGCCCGCGACGGGTTTGGCGCCACCCGCGCCTATTGCCATTTCGCTGACGAATACCGTCCGACCCTGCTGGCCGACCCGGGCGCGGCCGCGCTCTTTCTCGCCGACGCGAAAGCACCGGCATTGGGCGCCGCGATTGTTCAGCCGGAACTCGCCCGAACCCTCGAAGAGATTGCCGAGGAAGGTGCGGAAAGCTTTTACCGCGGCCGCCTCGCGCGGCGCCTCGCCGCCGGTCTCGAAGCCGCTGGGGCGTTGGTCGGCGCGGCGGATCTCGCGGCCTTCGCCACCGAGGAGCAGCAGCCGATCGCGATCGACTACCGCGGCTACACCGTGCTCGAAGCACCACCCAATTCGACCGGCTTTGTGCTGCTCGAAGAATTAAAGATTGTCGAGTATCTCGACCTCGCCGCGCTGGGATTTCTGTCGGCGGATCTGGTCCATGCGCTGGTCGAGGCCAAAAAGCTCGCCTTTGCCGACCGCGAGCGCTGGGGCGCCGATCCGCGCTCGATCGCGGCACCGCTGGCTCAGCTGCTGTCGGCCGAATATACCGCCGCGCTCGCCGCCCGGATCGACATGCGCCATGCGGCCCCGACCGCAGCCATCCCGGACGCCGCCGGCGACACCACTTATTTCTGCACCGCCGACGCCGAGGGAAACGCCGTTTCCGGCATTCAGAGCATCAACAGCGGCTTTGGCGCCGGGGTGATCGCCGGCGACACCGGGATACTCCTCAACAACCGCATGGCATATTGGCATCTCGAACCCGGCCACCCGAACCGGCTGGTTCCGGGCCGGCGGGTGCGCCACACGATGAACCCGCCGCTCGTGCTGAAGGACGGCGCGCTGTGGTGCGTCTTCGGCACGCCTGGCGCCGACAACCAGGTGCAGGTCAACCTGCAGGTGCTGACCGCCATGATCGATTTCGGGCTCGACCCGCAGCAGGCGGCCGAGATGCCGCGCTGGACCTCGCACGTGTCCGGGCAATACGCCAACTGGCCGCATGAGGGCGCCAACGAGCTGACCGTCGAGCGCCGCGTTCCCGAGGGGGTGCGCGCCGAGCTTGCGCGCCGCGGTCATCCGGTCGCGACCGTCGGCGACCTCGACGGGCCGTGCAGCATCGAGATTATCCGCCGCGACGCTGCGACCGGCATGCTGCTCGCCGGCTCCGACCCGCGCCGCGACGGCTGGGCGGAGGCGTGGTGAGCGGTTCGCGCGATCCGGCGCCGGCGACATCCGGAGCGTTGCGTTGATCGAGCTTCCCGACCTCAAGAGCCTTGGTGCCATCGGCCAGCCCGTGCGGCGCAAGGAGGACGAGCGGCTGCTGACCGGCCGCGGCCGGTTCAGCGACGACTTCACCCTGCCCGGTCAGGCCTACGCGGCGATTGTGCGCTCGCCCTATCCGCACGCGCGGATCCTGCGGGTCGACCGGCGGCGGGCGACAACATTGCCCGGCGTGCTCGGCGTCTTTACCGGAGAGGATTGCGCCGGGGACGGCTTGGCGCCGATCCCGCACAGCCCGGTGCCCCAAACGCGCTACGACATGAAATTGACCGGCCCCGGCGGCAGCCCGATCTTTATCGGCCCGCAAATGCTGTTGCCGGCCGACCGGGTGCGGCATGTCGGCGAGGCGGTGGCGCTCGTCGTCGCCGAAACCGCTGCCGCGGCGCAGGACGCTGCCGAAGCGGTTGCGGTCGAATACGAGGAGCTGCCGTGGATCGCGCAAATCCCGGAGGCGCTGAAGCCGGGCGCGCCCGCGCTGTGGGACGAGGCGCCGGGCAATGTGCTGGTCGACACCGCATTCGGAGACCCGGCCGCGACCGAGCGCGCCTTTACCGTCGCCGACCACATTGTCGAGATGGAGTTTCACATCGGCCGCGTCACCGGCGTGCCGATGGAGCCGCGCGCCGCCCTCGGTCATTGGGACGAGGCCACCGGCCGCTACACCTTGTGGGCCGGCAGCGGCGGCGTGGTGCGGCAAAAGGCCGAGATCGCGACGGTGCTCGGCGTTCCGCTGGAACAGGTGCGGGTATTGTCCTTTGATGTCGGCGGCAATTTTGGCACCCGCAACCGGCTCTACGTCGAATCAGGGCTGGTGCTGTGGGCGTCGCGCAAGCTCGGCCGCCCGGTCAAGTACACCTCGACGCGGTCGGAGGTGTTTCTGACCGATTTCCAGGGCCGTGATTTGTTGACCCGGGTGGCATTGGCGTTACGCGCCGACGGGCGGTTTCTTGGCCTGCGCGCCGACAACGTCAGCAATGTCGGCGCCCGCTGCGCGTCATTGTCGCCGCTCGGCAAGGGCTCGGCATTGGTCACCGGCTCCTACGACATCCCCGCCGCGACGTTGCGGTCGCGCGCGGTCTTCACCAACACGATGCCGACCAACGCCTATCGCAGCTCCGGCCGGCCCGAAGTGACGTATGCGATCGAGCGGGTGGTCGACGAGGCGGCGCGGCGGCTCGGCATCGACCGCGTCGAATTGCGCCGGATGAACCTGGTCAGCCCACGGGCGATGCCCTACCCGAACGCGATCGGCGCCAAATACGACAGCGGCACCTATGAGGCCAATATGGACCTCGCGATGCGGATCGCCGATTGGGGCGGCTTTGCCGAGCGGCGGCGGAAGGCGGAGGCGCGCGGCAAATTGCTGGGCCTCGGCCTCGCCAATTACGTCGAGAGCTCGATCGGGGCGCCGCGCGAACGCAGCGCGATCACGGTGACACCCAAGGGCCGTGTCGAGGTCGTGATCGGCACCGGCCCCAGCGGCCAGGGGCACGAGACCAGCTTTGCCCAGGTGCTGGGCGCGGTGCTCGCGATACCGGTCGAAACGATCGACATCGTCATGGGCGACACCGATGTCGTCAGCGTCGGCGGCGGCTCCCATTCCGGCCGCTCGATGCGCCATTCCGCGACCCTTTTCGCCAAGGCGGCGCCCGAGTTGGTCGCCTGCGGCAAAGCGGTCGTGGCCCGCCTGCTCGGCACCGAGGCCAACCAGGTGAGCTTCGCCGACGGCCGGTTTTCGGCTCCGCCCGACAACCGCAGCTTTGACTTTCTCGAGCTGGCGCGGGAGGGCGCGCGGCTTGGCGCCGACGGGGAAATCGCGGTTGTTACCGACAACGAGATGCACGACCCGGTCTTTCCGAACGGCTGTGCGGTGTGCGAGGTCGAGGTCGACCCCGAAACCGGCATGGTCGAGATCGCCGGCTACTCAGTCGTCGACGATGTCGGCCGGTGCATCAACCCGATGATCGTGCACGGGCAGAGCCATGGCGGCATCGCCCAGGGAGTTGGCGAGGCGATGTGGGAGGAGTGCGCCGTCGATCCCGGCTCGGGCCAGCCTTTGTCGGGCTCGTTTATGGATTACGGGATGCCGCGCTCCGACAACCTGCCGTCCTTTGCGGTCGAGATCGTCGAGATCTTGTCGCCGACCAACCCGTTCGGCATCAAGGCCGGCGGCGAAGGCGGCTGCACCCCGGCTTTGGCGGTTGTGATCAGCGCGATCCTCGACGCCCTCGCGCCCTTAGGCGTGCGCGACCTGGCGATGCCCGCCACGCCCCTCAAGGTATGGCAGGCCATCCAGGCGGCGCAGAAACAATCATTTTGACCGCGGCAACGAACGCCTCGGCTTTTGCAAGATAAGCCGCCACGTCGTTTGCATCGGGCGTGCCCGAGCCGTAATCGCCTTCAACCCGAAGCTCCTGAGCTTCATTGATCGCGCGGCCCAATTCGGATGACAGCGGACCATCTCGGCAGAAATGCCGGCCGAAACGCGCGATGACGGTCCCGTGCTTGCCTTGCGGCGGGATGCCGATGCTGTCGAGAGCCGCCCGCGCCGCGTGGAACATCGCATAATAAAGCCGATTTGCAGCTCCGTCGTAATCGCCCGCTTCAAAATCGCGGTTTGACGATGCGAGCGCGCTCTCGGCCTTCTTCAGAAACTCGGCCGCGCTCATGCGCGGATGCCGTCGCGAAGTATATTTCTGACGAAGTCCGGGTTTGGCGACCTATCCGGGTCATCGAACTCCCATTCCGCGATCGGCCAAGGCTGAATATAGAGCCCCGCTTCCAGCAGGATCGGATAGGTCTCCTCGATCATTTGCCGCTTCAGCTGCCAGCGATTGTCGATCTCGCCGTGCAGGACGACGGCGACATCGGCGTCGCTGTCCGGGGCGTGATCGCCTCTGGCACGACTTCCGAACAGGATCAGCCGAAGATATTTGCGCCCGAGCTTCTCCCGGAACCGGGTATCCAGTTGACGCAGCGCCGATCTGAGGATCGGGTCAACGATCGGACGGGCTTTCAGTTCGCCGGAAGGCATTGTTCCCTTCTGGGGCTCTTTGGCCCAATTGACAAGGGATGCTGAGTTCTGCATCGCGCTCGACCGAAACATTTCCTCAGCGCGACCTCCTTGCGCGCCGGTCAGGGGGCGGCGCAGCCGGTGTTGTCGACATAGGTTTTGCCGCACAGGATGTTCAGGCGGCGGTCGAGCGGCGAGCCCAGCAGCGGTGTCGCTGCCGCGACGAAATCCGCGGTTGGCGTGCTCGCCTGCCAAATCGTGTAGTCGGCCTGGGTGTCCCAGACTTCGAGGGTGACAAAGCGATTGGCGCGGTCGAGCTGGCGCAGCACGGTGAAGTTCAGCAGATGTCGTCCGTTGTACCTGATGCTGTCGGCGCCGTATTTGACGAGGCTCTCCTCGCCCAAATCGGGGTCGCCCTGCTCCAAAAGCTCCCGCAGAAAATCGACATAAGTGATGACAAAGAGCGCGCTGTCGGCGCCGACGCCGGCGGGCAAGCTGTTGCCGGTCCACGGCGTGCCGAACGACTGCACGAGGCTGTACTGGCGGTCGTCGATCGGGCTGCCGATGCAGCACTCGCCGTCGGGCGGCGGCTGGTCCTGCACCGCAAAGCGGAAGTCGACGCTGTGCGGCTGCGCCAGATGCTGCTCGAATGCCTCGAGGCTGCTCCATTCGTCGACGATAAAGGAATGGTTTGGCGCCTCGAGCCAGTTGACGATCCGGAAGCTTTTCGAGCCGGTGTCGGTCTGGCTGGCGTCGCGATAGGCAAACAGCGCCGCGTAGGCGACCTGCTCGAAGTCGAGGCCGCCGCTGTTGAACGGAATCACGTCGAAATGGGTGATGTCGAATATCGGTCCGCGCCCCAGCGAGCGACGATCCGATCCGCCGTCCCCGGCATACGCCGCCGCCGACAACAGCGACAGCATCGCAGCCGCAGTAAAGAGCCGCAGAAATATCCGCATGGCCGAACTCCTCCCCGGTCGTATTTTTTGCTGGCCGAACCGATCGAGCCGGCCTTTGGCCGTCGAACCGCGGCAGGCGCGGCTCTCGGGACGTTCGCCGAGGCTAGCGAGCCCCGCGCACAGCGTCAACCTTAACGAGCAATTACGTTCCAGCGCCAAATTGGGTGCGAGTGATGTTTCGCAAGCCGTCGGTTCGCGATTCGATTTGACACGGCCGGGGCTTTGCGAAGAATGCGCCGCCAAAGCTTAGGCGCAAGACATCGAACAGGGGGAACGGATGCGGAGACGGAGCTTGCTGGCCGGTGCCGCGGCGGGGCTGATGGCCGGGGCGTTGCCGCTGCGGCGGGTCTTCGCCCAGGAGGCGTCTGCAAAGCCGATCCGCATCGGACTGCTGCATGATTTGTCCGGCCCCTTTGCCGGCGCCGGCTCGGTGCCGCTGTCGGTCGGCGCGCAGCTCGCGATCGACCATGTCAACAGCCAGGGCGGCATTCTCGGCAAATACAAGATCGAGCCGGTCAGCGCCGATTCGCAAAGCAAGGTCGATGTCGCGATCAACGAGGCCGAACGCCTGATCGCGCAGGAAAAGGTCGACATCGTCCTCGGCGTTTATTCGAGCGCGCAGGCGGTGCCGCTCGCGGCGAAAATGGACGAGGCCAAAAAGATCCTATGGATTAACAGCGCCATCGCCACCGCGGTGTTGAAGGACCGGCATCTGCACTATGTCTTTCGCCCGACGACGCAATCCGACGCCTATGGCGAGGCGGCGATCTCGCTGCTTGGCGAAAACAGCAAGCCGAAGCTCGGCATCGACCCCGCCGCCCTCAAGATCGCGCTGATCGACGAGGACGGCCCTTACGGCACCGGCGTCCAGCAGGCCGACCAGCGCTTTTCCGACGAAAAGCATGTCGGCAAGATCGTGCTCAAGGAATTGTATTCGGCGAGCGCCCCCGACCTGTCGTCATTGGTGACAAAGCTCAAGCGGGCGCACCCGGACGTGATCATCCATGCCGGCTACAACCCCGACATTACCTTGTTCCTGCGCCAGGCGCGCGAGGCCGGGCTGCATTTCAAGACCCTGATCGGCAATGGTGCGGGCTACAGCCAGCTCGACAAATTGCGCGCGACCTTTGGGACCGACGTCGACGATTTCTTTAACATCGACCCGGCGCCGGCGCAGATTCTCGACGCCGGCAAATTGGCGCCGGGGATCGGCGACCTGATCAAGATCATGGTCGACGGCTACAAGGCCAAGACCCAGGCGACCGAGGTCCCGACCCACGTCTCGATGGGGTTCAACAACACCTGGATTCTGCTCGCCAAGGTGTTGCCGGTCGCGGTCGGCAAATATGGCGGCGCCGACCCCGACGCGGTGCGCAAGGCCGCGCTCGAAGTCGATGTCCCGCTCGGCGGCACGTTGCAGGGCTACGGCGTCAAATTCGCGCCGCCGGAAGATGCGATGTCCGGGCAGAACGTCCGCGCCCTGCCGGTCGTCATGCAGAATCGCGGCAAGGACATCACCGTCGTCTGGCCGAGCCAGATCAGCACCGCCGCACCGGTCATGCCGTTGCCGGCCTCGTCTCCCTATGCGATGGGCTGAGGTGCTCGAAGTCGCGGGGCTGACCAAACGGTTCGGCGGGTTTGTCGCGGTCAACGCGGTCGATTTCGCGGTTCGGAAGGGTGAAATCCTGGGGCTGATCGGCCCCAACGGCTCGGGTAAGACGACGACCTTCAACCTGGTCGCCGGCACCCTGCCGCCCTCCGCCGGCTCGATCCGCTTTGACGGGCGCGAGATCGCCGGCATGACGGCGCATCGGGTGTGCCGGCTCGGGCTCGCCCGCACCTTTCAAATTCCGCGCCCGTTCCGCAAGCTGAGCCTGCGCGACAATGTGGCGCTGTCGGCCTATTACGCCCAGGGCGGACATATTGCCCGCCCCGAAGCCGACCGCCGCGCGGTCCGGGCGCTCGACCTCGTCGGCCTGCCGACCGAGACCGGCGCGACGACCCAGGGGCTCGGCGCCGCCGCCCTCAAAAAGCTCGAGCTCGCGCGCGCACTTGCGACCGAGCCGCGGCTGCTGCTCGCCGACGAGAGCCTCGGCGGGCTCGACGCGGCGGAGATGGACCGTGCCGCCGAAATGCTCGAGGAAATCCGCCGCCGGCTCGGCATCACGATCGTCTGGGTCGAGCACATCATGGGTGTCTTGATGCGGATCGTCGACCGGGTCGTCGTGCTCGACCACGGCGAAAAGATTTTCGACGGACCGCCGGCGGCGGCAGCGCGCGACGAGAGGGTCACCGAGGTCTATCTCGGCCGCGGCCATGGCCATAGCTGAGCCGATAAGCACGGCCGAACCGGCGCCGCTCTTGGGATTGTCCGGGGTGTCGGCCGGCTACGGCTCGTTTCAGGCGTTGTTCGCGGTGTCGTTGGCGGTCGCCGCCGGCGAGGCGGTCGCGGTGATCGGGCCGAACGGCGCCGGCAAGACGACCTTGATGCGGGTGATTTCCGGGCTCTTGCCGGCGCAAGCGGGCGAAGTGACGCTCGACGGGCGGCCGGTGAGCGATCTGCCGGCGCACCGCATCGTGGCCGCCGGGATCGCCCATGTGCCCGAGAACCGCCGCCTCTTCCCGCGGCTCACGGTCGAGGAAAATCTACGAATGGGCGCGTTTGTCGGTTCCGCGCGGTCCCGGTTCGCCGAGCGCCTGCTCTGGGTCTACGAGCTCTTCCCGCGGCTTGAAGAGCGCCGCCGTCAGCTTGCCGGGACGATGTCCGGCGGCGAGCAGCAGATGTGCGCGATCGGCCGCGCATTGATGTCGCACCCGAAGCTCCTGCTGATGGACGAGCCTTCGGCGGGTCTCGCACCATTGGCGGTCGAGCAGGTCTTCGACCTCGTGCGCCGCATCCGCGGCGAGGGGTTCACCGTGCTGATCGTCGAGCAGAATGTGCAGCAGGTATTGGACCTCGTCGACCGCGCCTATTTGCTCGAAGCCGGCCATATTCGTCTTTCGGGCAGCGCCGCCGAACTGGGCCGCAACGAGATCATCCGCCGCGCCTATATGGGGTTGTAGACGATTACATGGACATTTTTCTTCTCGACGCGGTGGTCGACGGCGTTTTGCTGGGCGGCGTGTTGGCGCTGCTGGCGCTCGGCCTCAATCTGATCTTTGGCGTCATCGACGTGGTGTGGATCGCCTATGCCGAGCTCGTTATGTGCGGCATGTATGCGATCTATTGGCTCTTCAGCTATTTTCACTGGCCCTTGGTGCTCGCCTGTCTCGTCGCGATCCTCGGTGTGGCGTTGCTCGGCGTGCTGGTGCACCTGTTGATCATCGAGCCGGTGCTGGGCTCGCCGCCGATCAACCAGCTCTTGGCGACGGGCGGCCTGTTGTTCTTCCTGCAAAGCCTCGCGACCCTGCTGTTCGGCACCGATTTCCGCAATCTCGGCCTGCGCCTGCCATTGCTCGAATGGGGCGACTTCTCGGTTAGCTTTGCGCGATTGCTGGCGTTCGGCGCGGCATTGCTCGGGGCCGGCGCGCTCTATCTGTTTCTGACCCGCAGCTTTCTCGGCACCGCGATCCGCGCCATCGCCCAGGACCGCGAGATCATGGGGCTGATGGGCGTCAGCCAGCGCCGGATATACTTCACGACCTCGGCGATCGGCGGCGGGCTCGCCGGCTTTGCCTCGTGCTTGCTCGTCCTGCAATACGACGTGCACCCGTTCATCGGCAATTCGTTCGGCCCGATCACCTTTATGATCTGCGTCCTGGGTGGACTCGGCAACATGATCGGCGGGTTTATCGCCGCCTTTATCATGAGCCAGATCATCTCGATCGGCGGCTATTACTTCTCGATCGAGTTCTCGTACGTGCTCGCCTTCCTGCTGTTTATAATCATGATCTTTGTCCGCCCGCAGGGAATCCTCGGTCGATGACCGGGGCTCGCGTCTCCGGTGCCGTGACATTGGTTCTTCTGGCGCTGCTGCCGTTCGCCGCCTCGGACTACATGCTGCACATCGCTATCCAGATCCTGATCTGGGGCTTTATCTACACCGCCTGGTCGATGATGGGCCGGTTTGGCCTGACCTCGTTCGGCCACGGCGCGTTTCTCGGGGTCGGCGCCTATCTGCCCGCGCTGCTGTGGAATTTCTACGGCCTCTCGCCATGGCTCGGCATCCCGGCCGGGATGGCGCTCGCCGCGGCGCTGGCCCTGGTGATCGGCTACCCGTCGTTTCGGCTGCGCGTCGTCGGCCATTATTTCGCGCTGGTCACGCTGGCGCTGAGCCAGGTGGTGCTGCTGAGCCTTGTCGCGGCGCGCGACGTAACCGGCGGCTCGCTCGGCATGACCCTGAAGACCGTCGGCCATTCCTGGTACGCGCTGCAATTCTCGCAAAAAGGTTATTTCTACGCGATCGCGTTTGTCGTCTGGCTTGCCGGGCTCGCGGTGTGGCGTCTGATCGACGGCGGCATTTCGCGCGTAGCACTTGAAGCGATTTCGGAGGACGAAACCGCCGCCGCCGCCAGCGGCATCGATGTGACGCGCGAGAAGTTGCGGGTCACCGTTGTCAGCGCGGCGCTTACCGCGCTCGGCGGCAGCCTCTTGACCCAGTATATCCAATACGTCAACCCGGAGACGGTGTCCGGCGTCGCGGTGTCGCTGCAGATCGTCTTTGCCGCGATCGCCGGCGGCATGCACGTGCTCTTGGGACCGACGGTAGGGGCGTTATTTACGATCGTGCTCAACGAGGGCCTGCGCATTGTTTTCGGCATTCATTTTATCGGCGCCGCCAACACGATCTACGGAATTCTGTTGATTCTCTTCATCATCTTTATGCCGCGCGGCATTGTCGGCCTGGCCGAGGAAGTATTTGCCCGCGCCCGACGCCGGCCGCGACCGGCCGTCGATTTGCCGGTGCCGCGGGTTTAGCAGCCGAGGCTCAGCTCACCCCTTCGGCAATCCGAGCACGCGCTCGCCGATGATGTTGCGCTGGATCTCGCTGGTGCCGCCGGCGATCGTGTATTGGCGGGCGCCGAGCACCCTGTGGTGCCAGCGCGCGGCGTCGGGCACCGCCTCGGTCGGCGCGTCGACGGTGGCGTAAGGACCGAGCAGGGTCGAGGCGAAATCGGCGATCCGCAGCGCCAGCTCCGAGCCGAACAACTTCAGAATCGAGCCCTCCGGCCCGGGCGGCTCGCCGCGCAGCCGGCGGGTCAGCCCGCGCAACCGTGTCACCTGCAACGCCTTGACGTCGATCGCGAGCTGCGCCAATTGCTGGCGGATGTGGCTGTCGTTCCAGGCCGGCTCCTGGCGGCTCGGGAATTGTTTGGCGAGCTCGGCGAGGCGCGCGATCTGCGCCGCGTGGTCGCGCCCGCCCGCACCGCTGCGCTCGAACATCAGGGTCGCGATCGCGACCCTCCAGCCTTCGTTGAGCTCGCCGACCAGATTCTCCTTCGGCACCGCGACGTCCTCAAAGAACACCTCGTTGAAATGCCGATGGCCGTTGAGCAGCACGAGCGGCCGCACGGTCACGCCCGGTGTCGTCATGTCGACCAAGAGATAGCTGATGCCGCGGTGCTTGGGCGCATCGGGATCGGTGCGCACCAGCAAAAAGCACCAATCCGCGAAATGCGCGCCCGAGGTCCACACCTTCTGCCCGTTGACGAGGAAATGGTCGCCGGCATCGACCGCGCGGGTCCTGAGGCTGGCGAGGTCGCCGCCGGCGCCGGGTTCGGAGAAGCCCTGGCACCAGCGCTCCTCACCGGCCAGAATGCGCGGCAGGTGGCGCTGCTTCTGCGCCTCGGTGCCGCACTGGATCAGGGTCGGGCCGAGCAGGTTGATCGCACTTGCTCCCGGCAGGATCGGCGCACGGGCGCGGAAATACTCCTCGTCGAAAATGACCTGCTGCATAAAGCCGGCGCCGCGCCCGCCATATTCCCTCGGCCAGGAAATCCCGACCCAGCCGGCCGCGTGCATCTTCTTCTGCCAGGCGACGCGCTTTTCGAGGGTCTCGCGGTCGGGTGCGACGCGCTGGTCGGCGGCATCGTCGACCTTGATGTCGGATGGCAGGTTCTCCTCGAGCCAGTGGCGAAATTCGGCTCGGAAAGCGGCGTGCTCCGGGCTGTCGGCAAAATCCATGGCGCTTCCCTAAACCTTAAGGCGGCGGGGCATCCGCCTGCGGCCCGATCGCGACCAATTCGCAATATCAGCTGCGCCTGGCGGACCCGCGCTATTCCGGTTCGCGGGGTTGAGCGCCGCGAGCGGTTTGATTGAACAGCACCCGGCGCTCCTCGTCCGACGGTGGCGCCGCACGCCGCAATTCCTTGCCGAGATCGACACCGCGCTGCACCGCCGGCCGGTCCCGGATCGTGCCGCGCCAGCGCGACACATTCGGGAAATCGTCCAGCGGCTGGCCCAATGGCTTGGCGATCAGCACCCACGGCCATGACGCCATGTCGGCGATCGAATAATCGTCGAGAATGAATTCGCGGCCGTCGAGCCGCCGTTCGAGCACGCCAAGACAGCGATTGTACTCGTCGGCGTAGCGCCTGTGCGAATACGGATGCTCGCCCTCGGCGTAATTGACAAAGTGGCTGAGCTGCCCGGCCATCGGACCGAGATTGCCGACCTGCCAGAACAGCCATTCGAGGCATTCCTTCCGCCCGCGCCGGGTTTGCGGCATAAAACGCCCGGCTTTCTCGGCGAGGTGGATCAGGATCGCCCCCGACTCGAACACCGGCAGCGGCCCGTCCCCTGAATGGCTTGGCTCGTCGTGGTCGACAATCGCCGGCATCCGGTTGTTCGGGCTGATCGCGAGAAATTCGGGCTTGAACTGGTCGCCGCGCCCGATATCGACCGGGACCACGCGATAGTCGAGACCGCACTCCTCGAGCATGATCGCGACTTTCCACCCGTTTGGCGTCGGCCAATAATAAAAGTCGATCACCGACCGACTCCCTTCGCCGCGCCCGCACCACCTTCGCTCTTCAAGTCTTCGATTTCGGCTGGCGAATAGCCGAGCTCGGCCAAGATCTCGTGCGTATGCTCGCCGAGCGCCGGGGCGCCGCGGCGGATTTCGGCCGGGCTGCGCGAGAACCGCGCCGCCGCCCGCGTCTGGCGCAGCCGGCCGGCCCTCTCGTGCCTGGTCTCGACAACCAGCCCCAACGCGTCGACCTGCGGGTGACGGATGACTTGGTTGCGGGTCAGGACCGGGCCGCACGGCACTTGCGCCGCGGTCAGCCGATCGAGCCATTCCGCCGTCGGGCGGGTCATCAATGCCTGCTGCGTCAGCTCCAGCCGCGCATCGATGTTCTGGTGGCGCAGCGCCGGGGTTTTGAACCGCTCGTCCTCGAGCCATTCCGGGTGCTCGACCGCCCGCGTCAGGCCGGCCCATTGCCGGTCGGTCAACGCCGCTGCGGTGATGCAGCCGTCCGCCGTCTCGTAGATCAGGTCGTGCGCGCTCGCCGCCGACTGCCGCGCCGGCTCGTCGCCGACAAAGGTCTGGTCGCCCATATCCGAGGCCCACATAAAGGCGAGCACGGCTTCCAGCATCGACAAGCGGACATGCTGGCCCTCGCCGGTGCGCTCGCGCGCCAGCAGCGCGGCGGTGATCGCCTGCGAGGCGGTGATCGCGGTCAATTTGTCGGGCAGGATCGTCCGCAGCAGCCGCGGGCGAGCCTCGTCGGAGCCCGCCTGCACCGTCGCGATCCCGGAGAAGCCCTGGATCACCGGGTCATAGGCCGGCTTTGCGGCAAAGGGCCCTTTTTCGCCAAAGCCGCTGATCGAGACATAGACGATCCGAGGCGCGACGGCGCGCACCGCCTCCTCGCCCACCCCGAGGCGCTCGGCGACGCCGGGGCGGAAATTCTGCACAAACACGTCCGCATCGGCGGCAAGTCGCAGCAGCGCCCGCACCGCCGCCGGTTTTTTGAGGTCGAGGACGATCGAGCGCTTGTTGCGGTTGTTGTTGAGGAACGACGCGGTAAACCCGGCTCGTCCGTTCCCCCCCGCGCGCGTGGCGTCGCCCCCATCGGGGGCCTCGACCTTGATCACGTCGGCTCCCTGGTCGCCGAGGATCATCGTCGCCAGCGGCCCGGAGACGTTCGAGGTCAGGTCGACGATTCGATACCCATCAAGCGGCCCTGGCATCGCGCAGCCTCTCTCGTCGGCATTATCCGATTGGCGGACGAGACTATGCGCGACCCCCAAGGTCAAGCCCCGCGGCACCGATCGAGCCGCGAGCGCCGCGACCTGACGCCGCTTAGAACGCCGGGATGATCGGAGCCGGGACGATGTGCTCTTCGACGCGGCGCACGCCCGGGATGTTTTCGGCGGCGATGCGCAACGCCTGCTTCTCGGCCTCGGGCTGGTCGTCCGACATCCAGACATGCACGACCCGGTCGCGCACCATGATGTCGGCGGCCCAGATATTGGCCCAGCGCTGGCCGCGCAATTCGTTCAGCAGCCGCTCGCGGATCGAGCGGTCGTCGGCGTCGGCGACGATCGCCGGCGCGCTGCTGGTCGTCGCCAGCGCGCGCACCAGGTTGGCGCGGCTGATGATGCCGACGAGCTTGCCGTCGCGAACCACCGGCACCCGCTTGATCAGCTTGGTTTCGAGCAGCATCGCGACCTCGGCGAGGTCGGCCGTGTCCGAGACGCTGATCACGTCGCGGCTCATGATGTCTCGGACCCTTTGACCGTGCGCCTTGACGTAATCGCGGGCCGCCTGCTCCTCGGCAGCGAGCGAGTCGAGCCACCACGACCGGCGCTTTTGCAGGCGGCGCTCGGTCCCGGTTTCGGCGCGGTGCAGCAGGTCCCCTTCGCTGACGATCCCGACCAGCCGCTCGCCCTCGACCACCGGCGCTCCGCTGATGTTCCGCTCGGAAAGCAGCTTCGCGAGATCCGGGACCGTCATTTCGGGGTCGACGGTGATCACCGGGGTCGTCATAACGTCCATGGCGCGCATCAGAAGCCTCCAGTCCATTTTTTTGATAAACGCGCAATCTTACGGCCCGGCTCGACCTAGATCAATGCGGCTGCGCTGCCGTGACCAAGCGCAACCGCGCTGCCCCGCGGCACGCCGCCCGCAGGATGTCCTTCCCATCATCGCGGGTCCGTCGCAGAGTGACCGCGCGCGAAAAGGCTTTACCCGGTTGGCCTCGGCAGTTGATCCCCCAGCAAGCGCGGTGACGCCTTGGAGACCGGGTGCCAGGAAAACTCCGGGCGCCCGGCTTTCTGAAAGCTCGTTTTTGGAGCCGAACATGACCGAACACCCCCCCTACCGCGAGATCGGCGTCAGCCATGACGGTTACGTCGCGACCGTCGAGATGCGCCGGCCGCCGCACAATTTCTTTGACAGCGCGCTCGTCGCCGAGATCGGCGTGGCGTTCGAGCGGCTCGACGCCGACCCCGATTGCCGCGCCATCGTCTTTGCCGCCGAGGGGCGCTCATTCTGCGCCGGCGCCGACTTTTCCAAACGCATGGATACCGGCACGGTCAGCGAGGGTACCCGCAGCGCCGCCGGCCGCCACCTCTACAAGGAAGCGATCCGCCTGTTCCGCACCAGCAAGCCGATCGTCGCAGCGATCCACGGGGCCGCGGTCGGCGGCGGGCTCGGCCTCGCCCTCGTCAGCGATTTTCGCGTGACCTGCACGGAGGCGCGGTTCAGCGCCAATTTCAACCGGCTCGGGTTTCATCCCGGGTTTGGCCTGACCGCCACCCTGCCGCGGCTGGTCGGCGCGCAGCAGGCGGCGCTGCTGTTCTATACCGGCCGCCGCGTCCCCGGCGACGAGGCGGTCCGCATCGGGCTTGCCGATTTGCTGGTGACGCAGGCCGAGGTGCGCAGCGCCGCCGCGGCATTGGCGCTCGAAATCGCGCAATCCGCACCGCTTGCCGTCATGGCGACGCGCGAAACCGTGCGCCGCGGGCTCGTCGACGCGATCGAGGCGGCGACCGAGCGCGAGCTCGTCGAGCAGGACTGGTTGCGCCGCACCGAGGATTTCCAGGAAGGGATCAAGGCGATGGCCGACCGCCGCCTGCCCGATTTCCACGGCCGCTGAGAGAAGCGTCGGCCTCGCCAGTGGTCAAAATCCGACACCTGGTAGCGGCCGCGTCAGCGCTTTCGGCGAACGGCTGCAGCCAGCCCAAATGTTCCAGCCAGCACCGCAGATGCACCCGGCTCACTCGGCGGCCGCACGCTCCAGGGCGGCAATGTCCAGCTTGACCATCTTGGTCATCGCGGCGAAGACACGACCGGAGACGGCCGGGTCACGGTCGGCCAGGAGTTGCGGCAGCGTCTCGGGCACGATTTGCCAAGGCACCCCCCACCTGTCGCGTAGCCAGCCGCACATGATTTCCGAGCCCCCATCGGCGACGAGCGCCGTCCACAGCCGATCTACCTCCGCTTGATCGGCACACTCGACTGAGATCGAGGCGGCGGTGCCGTAGCTGGCTGGCGCGCCGCCGTTCAATGCTTGGAAGCTCTGACCGCCGAGGGTGAAGGTCACCATGATCACGTCGCCGGCTTCGCCACCAGGCCAATTCCCGGGCGAGCGCTGGATGTGCTTGAGGCTGGAGTCGGGCACGAGAGAGACATAGAAGCGGACGGCCGCCTCCGCATCTTTCCCAAACCAGAGGCAGGTGCTGACTTTCGACATCGAGACGGCTCCTTTCCATCCGAGGCCCAGCTTTGCAGCGGGTACCAAGTGTCAGATTTTAACCACCAGCTTACTTGGCGACCATCACGTCCGACGCCTTGATCACGGCGTAAGCGTCGTCGCCGGTTTTGAGGCCGAGATCGTCGACCGCCTCGTTGGTGATCGACGAAGTGACGACGACCCCGCCGCCGATGTCGATGCGGACATGCGCCGTCGTCTGACCCTTGGTGACCGTGACGATCTTGCCTTTGAGCTGGTTGCGGGCGCTGAGCTTCACGATGCTTCTCCTCAAAGTGAAAGGGCGTCACGGCGCGACCCATACGATACGGCCGCTCCGCCAAGAGCTGGCGACCGCTCGGTCTATCCTGATCGATATTGCGCCGCCGGCGGCAAACGGCTGAGCAGGCGCCGCTTGACCCGCCGGACAACCCTGCGGGATTTGCCTCGGCAATCCTAACGGGCGCTGCCCGACAGCCGAAATGACTTGTCCCGTCGCCTGTCTTACAGCAGACACTCGCGGACCGTGATCCCGCATCTTAACGCACACGCCAGCCGCTTGCTCCCGATGCGGGATCATTTCGATGGATGTGCCGTTGCCGGGGTGGTCCGGCTGTTTCCGGCCCGCGAAGCCGCCTGTTAGCGCGTCCATGCCGCCTGCCTTTGCCCGTATGTCGATTTCGACCCGCCGCAAGCTGGTGTCGATCCTGCTCGCGGTCGCCATCTTTGCGTTGCTTGCCGGGCTCGTCACCGCCGCCGAAGGCCATTCGCCGCTCTTTGGCATGCTGAACGCGATCCTTGCCGGAACCGGGGTCGGGCTGTTCGAGCAGTTTTACGTGCAGAGCCTGCGCGGACGGTGGATGCGCAACAGCCATCCCTTGCTGTCGATCTTGATCTACACCGCCGTGGTCGTGGTCTTGTTTATGTTGGCTATCAACCTCTCGCATGCGCTGTTGCGTTTTGTTTACCCGGTGCCGGTGCCGTACGGCAGGCTGCCGATCATCCTCCCGATCGTCGTGATGCTGTCGGTCATCGGCATTGTGGTGATGCGGGTCGTGCATTTTATCGGCATCGAGACGCTGTTCCATCTGACGATCGGCACCTATCACCGCCCGGTGGTCGAGCAGAAGGTGCTGATCTTTGTCGACATCAACAACTCGACGGCACTCGCCGAACGGCTCGGCGCGCTGAAGATCAAATCCTTGGTGGGCAAGTTTCTGTTCGACATTTCCAAGCCGATCACCGATCACGGCGGCGATATTTATCTTTACAAGGGCGACGGGCTGATCGCGATCTGGGACTGGGCAGATGCGGTGCGCGAGAACAGGCTGCTGTCGGCGATCGACGCCGTGTTCGCGGCCGTCCGGCGCGAGCGGCCGCGCTACATCGCGCAGTTCGGGGTGGTGCCGGCCTATCGCATCGGGGTGCATGGCGGCGATGTGGTCGTCAGCGAGCAAGGCGACACCAAGCGGTCGATCGGCATTTACGGCAGCACGATCAACATCGCCTCGCGCATGGAGGAAGCGGCAAAGCTGCACGGCGTCGCGTGCGCGATCTCGGGGGATGTGGCCCGAGTCCTTTCGGACGCCGACGGCCGCCTGCATCAAATCGGCTTTGACAGGATCAAAGGAATTTCCGCTGAAATCCCGATTTTCGAGTATCGGGAGCGGGCCGCGCCGGGTACGGCGCCGACCCGGCGGGGCCGGCGGCCGCGCGACCGCGGACGGGTAGGCGACGCGGCGGCGCGCGCGCCTACAGCGCCTTGCGAAAGGTCAAATTGACCCGGCTCGACCCGGTCAGCGGGTGCTCGCCCCCGGCGAGCGCAGCGATGCCGTGATAGACGAGACGCGCCGGGCCGCCCCACACGACGACGTCGCCATTCTCCAGCTGCAGCCGCGCCGGCCGGTCCTTGCGGCTGAGCCCGCCCCACAAAAACACCGCCGGCAGCCCGAGCGACACCGAGACGACCGGCGCCGACAAGTCGCGCTCGTCCTCGTCGCGGTGCAACGACAGCTTTGTCCCCGGCTCATAGCGGTTGATCAGGCAGGCGTCGGGGTTGAAGCGGTCAAACCCGCCGGCCGCCGCGGCTCGCGCCGCCAATCGTTGGAACAATGGCGGCATCGCGGGCCAGGCCTGCTCGCTGACCGGGTCTTCCCGCGAATAGCGATAGCCGCTGCGGTCGGTGACCCATCCGGCGGCGCCGCAATTCGTCATTGCCACCGACATGCGAAACCCGCCCGGCGTGATCATCTGGCGAAACGGGCTGGCGGCAGCGATGACGCCGACTTCCTCGACCAGGGTTTCGGCGTCGGGCCGCGCAAACCCGCGCAGCAGGACGGCTCCCTCGGCCAGCCGCTCGACCGCTTCGCTCGGCGCGGCGCCGGCGAAGATATCGCCGATCGCGGCCGAACGGACGATCGTCACCCGAGCGAAATTTCGCGCAGCGCCGAAGTGTCCAGGCGCGCGCCGGCGAGGACGTAATTGACGTCGGTCCCGGCGATCACAAAGCGCGCGCCGAGCCGGACCAGCTCGCCCTGCAGCGCGACATTGTGGCGTATCCCGCCGACCCCAAGCGTCTTGCTGTGAGTGCGGCAGGCCTGCGCCACGCGCTCGTAGGCCTCGCGCAGCCGCGGATGGTCGACCTGGCCCGGGATGCCGTAATCGGTCGTCAGATCGCCCGAGCCGATCAGCAGCACGTCGATCCCCGCCACCGCGGCGATCGCGTCGGCATTGTCGATGCCGGCGGCGGTCTCGAGCATGACGATGACCGCGGTGTCGGCGTTGAGCCGCTCGCTCAGCTCGCCGAGCGGGACCGCGCGGTAGCCGAGCGCCGGCCCCAGCCCCATGACCGAGCGTTTTCCCACCGGCGGAAACCGGCAATGGCGCACCACCGCCTCGGCCTGGGCGCGGCTCTCGACATCCGGA
Organism: uncultured Alphaproteobacteria bacterium; assembly: GCA_963712825.1. Lineage (GTDB taxonomy): Bacteria > Pseudomonadota > Alphaproteobacteria > ATCC43930 > CGMCC-115725 > AP-15. The sequence continues at coordinate 449,150 of CAVQJP010000002.1, read as the reverse complement.
ACGATGACGCCCTGCGCCCCGCCGTCCAGCACCCGGCTCATCCACTGCCCGTCATGGCTCGGGACCCGCACCAAGGGCGTGATGCCGATGCCGAGCGAGGCGGCGCAGATCGTCGCTGTGGTGTCGACCGAGTAAGGGGCGTGCTGCATGTCGACATAGAGCGCGTCATAGCCGCCGGCCTTGGCCACCATCGCGATGTCGACGGTGCGCGCGAGCCGCAAATTCATGCACAGCACCAGCTCGCCCGCCGCGAGCTTCTGCTTCATCAGGTTGCGGGTCGCGTCTTCGGGCATCGGCGTTCTCCTTTCGAGGCAGCCCCTCACAGCGACGACCCTCTCCCTGCTTGCGGGGAGAGGGCTAGCGTGAGGGGCAACTCCCGTCGTTACCCGCAAGCGACGGCGTAGACGTCGCGCACCCCTTCCGGAAGCCGGGTCTCGCTCCAGCTTTTGCCGCCGTCCTGGGTCCCAAACACCTGGCCAAAGCGCGACACGCCATAGACCTGGTTCGGGTCCTTCGGGTGAACCGCGACCGCCATCATCGTCGCCTCGGCCTTGATGTCGTGGTCAAACCGTTTCCAGGTCTGCCCGACATCGTCGGAGCGGTAGATCGACCCGTCGGTGCTGCGCGCCGCCGGGCTGAGGCAGGCGTAGAGCACCTTCGGGTCGTGCGGCGACACACGAATGTCGCGGCCATAGGTCAGCGGCGAGAACCGGTTGATCTCCATGTCCTGCCAGCTCTGGCCCTTGTCGCTGCTGCGGAAGAGGCCCATGCGGTTGGCGAGAAACACGGTGCCGGGCGCCGCCGCGCTGCACGCCAGCGCGTGGCCGTCGAGCATGCCCTCGATCTCGGTCTGGCTGCCGATGCGGCTCTTGTATTTCGGCTGCTCGCAAAAGCGGATCAGGTCGGCGGTGCAGTCCTCCCAGCTCTCGCCGCCGTTGCGGCTGCGCATGGCGCCATTGGCTTCGAGCGTCGCATAGACGTCGTCGGGCGAGTTCGGGTCGACGTCGAGCCGCATGACGCGGCAGGCAAAGCCCATGATGACGCGATCGGGCAATCCCGGGTCGGCGGTCTTGCGCCAGCTGTCGCCGCCGTTCTCGCTGCGGTAGACCGCGGGCGGAGTGGCGCCGGCATAGACGATTTGCGGGTTTTTGGGATGGATGCAGATCGACCAGATGTCGGCGTCGTCGGGCAGGCTCAGCCGCTGCCAATTGTCGCCGCGGTTGGTGCTGCGAAAAGTCCCTTTGGTCGTGCCGATATAGACCGTGTCCGGATGCTCGGGATGAACCGTGATCGCGTGAACCTCCGCACCTTCCGGCAGGCCGTTGGTCAGGCGCTGCCAGCCGCTGTCGCCGACGGTCTGGCGAAAGACGCCGCCCATCGTCCCGCCCATCGACGCCGCAGCACCGGCATAAACATTAGTCGCCGCCATGATCTCCTCCCTCGGATCAAATCCCGCTGCGATCATACGCTTGCACCGCGGCTCGCGGCAAAGCTTTAAGCCGTTAGCGGCTTCGCATGGTCCGCTTGATCCGAACCGCGCTCTGGGCAAAGGAGGCTTGGCGCTCTTGCCTAAACACGAAAACCCGAGGCCCCGCGCGACAAATAAATCGCAAGCGACCCGTCAGTCCAGCCTGGATCAGCGGCGGCCGAAGAGGCGTTCGATGTCGGCAAGGTCGAGGGCGATGTAGGTCGGGCGGCCGTGGTTGCACTGGCCGCTGTTGGGGGTCACCTCCATCTGGCGCAGGAGCGCGTCCATCTCGGCGGCGTTGAGGCGGCGCCCGGCGCGCACGCTGGTGTGGCACGCCAGGGTGCCGCACACGGTCTCGACCCGTTCCTTTAACGACAAGGCTTCGCCCCATTCGGCAAGCTCGTCGGCAAGGTCGCGGACCAATGCCGCGACATCGAGCCCCGGCAATAGGGCCGGGATTTCGCGGACGACGACCGCACCAGGACCGAAGGCTTCGAGCACCAGGCCGAATTCAGCGAGCTCCGCGGCGCGGGCGGCAAGCCGCGCCGCCGAGCCGTCGTCGAGCTCGACAATCTCCGGCAACAGCAGGCTTTGGCGCGCGACCCCGTGCGTCGCCAGCGCCTCTTTGATCCGCTCGTGGACGAGCCGCTCGTGTGCTGCGTGCTGGTCGACCAGCACGATCCCGGTCGCGGTCTCGGCCAGGATGTAGGTGCCGTGCAATTGCGCCCGTGCTGAGCCGAGCGGGGCTTCAAGCGCCGATGGCGTCTCGTCGAGCGGGGGCGGCGCGTCAGGAGACAGGGTTGCCGCGGGTGCGGGAAAGGCGTTGCCGGTTTCGGCGAATGCCAAGGGCGCCGATGGTGGCGGGAACGCGAAATGCGGCATGCCGGGATCGGGCGGCGCGGCGCGGCCGGCAGGACGGAAGGCGCCGAGTGCCGCGCTCGCCACGGTGGTCGAGGCGCGGTGGCCGGCGGCGGCGAGTGCCGCCCGCAGCGCGCCGACGATCAGCCCGCGCACCAAGGCTGCGTCGCGGAACCGCACCTCGGCTTTGGCCGGGTGGACGTTGACGTCGATCTCCTCGGCCGGCCCGTCGAGAAACAACGCCACGATCGGATGGCGGTCGCGCGCCAGGACATCCTGATAGGCGCCGCGCACCGCGCCGACCAGCAATTTGTCGCGCACCGGGCGGCCGTTGACGACCAGATACTGGTCGCGCGGCAGCGCCCGGTTCAGGGTCGGCAGCCCGGCGAGACCGGAGAGCGCAAACCCGCCGCGCTCGGCCTCGATCGCGAGCGAATTCTGCCCGAAGTCGCGGCCAAGCAGCGCCGCGAGCCGCGCCGGCCGGTCGCCGGCGGCAGGCAGGCGCAACAGGCTGCGCCCGTCATCGCCGGTGACGGCAAACGCGATCGCGGGATAGGCCATAGCCAGGCGGCGCACCATGTCGACCGCAAGCTCGCGCTCGGTGCGCAGCGTCTTGAGAAATTTGAGCCGCGCCGGGGTCGCAAAAAACAAATCGCGCACCTCGACCCGGGTGCCGGGTGCGGCCGCGGCCGGGATCGGGGCGTTCTTGCGGCCGGCCTCGACCGTGATTTCCCAGGCATTCTCCGCAGCGGGCGGTCGCGAGACGATGCGCAGCCGGCTGACCGCGCCGATCGACGGCAAGGCCTCGCCGCGAAAGCCCAGCGCCGAAATCCGCAGCAGATCGTCGTCGGGCAGTTTCGAGGTGCAATGGCGCTCGACCGCCAATGACAATTCGTCGGCATTCATGCCGCTGCCGTCGTCGACGACCGCGATCAGCGCCTGGCCGCCCTCATGCAAGCTCACCTCGATCCGCGATGCCCCGGCGTCGATCGCGTTTTCGACCAGCTCCTTGACCGCCGCCGCCGGGCGCTCGACGACCTCGCCCGCGGCGATGCGGTTGACCAGGACCGGCGGCAATAGACGGATCGCCATCCTCCTATTCTATCCGATCGGGAGGCGCCGCGCGCGCCGGGCTTGGGTTAACCGGGCCGGCGCCGGTCCGGGCGCATGCCGGCCGATCGACATTGTCGTTGGTTTCCCCCGAATCGTGTCGCCGCCGGGCTTGACAGGCCCCGGCGCTTGCCGATGAAGTCGCGCGCTTCGCCGCCGCATCCGAGCGCCGACACCACCGTCAGCGGGGACCGTCATTGAGAAGAGATCGGACAAACCCCGCATCGGCCGACAGCCACGATTGCGCGGCGAGCGACTATATTGCGCGGGCGCGCCAATTGGCGCCGCTCGTCGCCGCCACCGCCGACGAGATCGAGCAGCGCCGCGAACTGCCGCCAAACCTGCGCGAGCGGCTGATCGAAGCCGGGTTTTTCCGACTGCTGTTGCCGCGCTCGCTCGGCGGCGCGGAATTGCCGCCGTTGATTTTTGTCCAGATTATCGAGGAGATCGCCAAGGCCGACGCCAGCACCGCCTGGTGCCTGAACCAGACAGCCGGCTGCTCGATGACCGCGGCCTACCTCGCTCCGGCGGCGGCGCGCGCCGTCTTTCGCGGGCCGGACGGCATCCTCGCCTGGGGGCCGGGGCCGGGCGAGGCACGGGTCGTCGACGGCGGCTACCGCATCACGACGACGTTCAGCTTTGCCAGCGGCAGCCACGACGCGACCTGGCTCGGCGCCCACCTGCCGATCGTCGAACGCGACGGCAGCCCGCGGCTCCATCGCGACGGCAGCCCGGTCGTCCATACCCTGATCTTTCCAAAATCGGCGGCGACGATGACCGACATCTGGCATGTGATCGGGCTCAGGGGCACCGGCAGCGACCGGTATTCGGTCAAGGATTTGTTTGTGCCGGCGGATTTCTGCGTCGCGCGCGACGATGACGGCGCCCGGCGCGAGCCCGGCCTGCTCTACAATTTCAGCAGCTTGCAGCTCTACGCCTCGGGGTTCGCGGCGGTGGCGATGGGCATCGCCCGCGGCACGCTCGACGCCTTTGTCGAGCTCGCCCGCGACAAGATCCCGCGCGGCGCCAAGCGCAGCCTGCGCGACAACAACGTCGTGCAGTCGCAAGCCGCCCAAGCCGAGGCGCGGCTCGGCGCCGCGCGCGCCTTTCTCTTCGACGCGCTCGCCGAGATTACCGGAGACGTCGCCGGCAGCGGCCATCTGACCATCGACCAGCGGATGACGATCCGGCTCGCCGCGACCTTTGCGATCCATCAGGCAATGGCGGTCGTCGACACCGCTTATCACGCCGCCGGTGCGTCCGCGATCTTTGCCGCCAACCCGTTCGAGCGGCGGTTTCGCGACATCCACACCGTCGCGCAGCAATTGCAGGGCCGCCAGCAGCATTTCGAGACCGTCGGCCAATACCTGCTCGGTCTCGACCCCGACGGCCTGGCCTGGCTGTAGCGGACGGGCCGCAGAATTCGGTGGGGACCCGTTTCGCGCGGTGCGGCAGAGCATGATCCGGTGATCGCGGCCGACCCGCGCCTTGCCGGTTCCTCTTTGCCGGCCGCAGCCGCCGGGGCGGCGCCCGCATCCGTGCTCGAGGCTGCGCTGCGGCGCTTGCGGCAGCTGGTGCGCGACGCCTGGGTCGCCCGCGGCGCCGATCCTGACCGCGATCCCGCCGCCGCCAACATCGACTACAACAGCACCGACTGTCGCCGCCGCGCCGCTGCTCTTATCGCGCATGTCGAGCGCAGCTACGGGTTTTCGCCGGCGGGAAAGGCGGTATGCGAGCTCGGCGCCGGGTATGGCGGGCTGTGCCTGCATTTCGCGCTCGAGCATGGCGCCCGCCAAATCCTCGCGGTCGACCAGGCGCCGCCTCATGTCGCGGCATTGCGCACCGTGGTCGGCGAATTGGGGCTCGACGGCTTTACCACACTTGAAGCCGATCTGCAGAGCTTGCGCGGCCACGACCACAGCATGGACCTCGTCGTCCTCAATGACGTGCTCTACGGCGCCGAGTTGTCGCCGGAGCGCGTCGCCGCGGTTTGCGCCCGGCTGCTGCGGCCGGGCGGCATCGTGCTGTTCCGTCATGTCAACCGCGCCCACGGCCCGGAAGCCGCCAGCCATCGCGACGGGACGCAATTTCTCGACCCGGATTCGGCGGATCGGGCGATGCGCTTTATGACCTTCGGCGGGGACTCGACCCTTGCCCATCGGCCGCTGTCGCCGTCGGGGTTGGCCGCGTTTTTGCGGCAAGCCGGTTTTGACGACATCCGTCTCGACGGCGAAAATGACGGCGGCGACGACCTGACGCAAGCCAGCCGCGGGCTGCGCTCGCGCTATCTGCTTTCGGCGCGCCGCGGCACCGCGGCTGGTGCGCAAGGCGTTGCGCGCATTGCCCCGCCCGCCGCGGGCGCCTTCGAGCTCGCGCTTTTCCACGAGGCGGTCGCGCGTGCCGGCGCCCAAATCCGGATCGCGGCGGAGGAGTTGTGCGGTCTGTTCGGTCCCGGCCTGCCGGTCGCCACCGCCGATGAAGAAGTGCGTGGGTATGTCGCCGACCGGCTGGTCATGGACGGGCTTGCGACGTTTCGCACCGACCCGATCGACAGCGCGGCGCGCGGTTTCGCCGACGCAATCCAACGCGCCCTCGATCATGCGCTGGTCGCGGTGCTGAGCCGCCACGCCGGCTGGACCACAGCCGATTTCGCCCGCGCCGCCCCGCTCCGGCTGGCCGAAATTCTCGACCGCTGCGTTGCCTGTGCACGGGCCGGGTTTCGCCAACCGGGCGACCACCGCTGGGCGGCGTCGGCGGATTGGGACGCGATCGCGGCGCGCGCCATCGCGGTCGCCGTCCCCGGCAAGACCGTCAGCCGGCGCGCCCGCAGCCGCGCGGCACAGCTGTTGCGCGCGATCCTCGGCGACCGGCTTCGCCTCGGTTCGGTCGGGCTGCTGGCCCGCTGCGCCGATCCGCTCGTCGGGTCGGCTGCCGTCGAATCCGCGGAGGCGGCGGCCGACTATCTCTACGGCGAATTATGGGACGCCGCCCGGCCGAGAGAGAAGACGACGCGTCCGCTCTGCCCGCCCGCGCTGACCCGACTGGTCGCGGAGATCGAGGCCGAGATGACCCGCGGCGCCGGCGCGGTTATGCCCGATCCCGCCGCCGTAACCGCGGCGGCGGCCACGGCGAGCAAGACCGCCGCGCCGGCCTTGATCAAGGGCCGGGTCTGCATTCTGTCGCGCAAGAGCCTGCGCAACATCACGCGGGTGCCGCGGATGGCGCGGGCGCTGTGCGAAGCCGGCTACGCGGTCACGGTCGTCTCGCTCGGAGCACCCGCCGACGAGCTGCAGAGCATGTGCCCGGCAGTCGAATACCGGACGGTGAACCCGCGACCGTTGACCTTCCAGATCCTGTTTCGGCTGCAGCACCGCATCGAGCGGCAGAAGCGGGCTCGCCGGCGCCGCGAGGAAGCTTATAACCGCGCGCTTGCTCGCGGCGGGCCCTCCCGCATTCTTGCCGGTCTCGGCGCCGCCGCCGCATCCCCGGTCAGGTATCTCTTGCACCCGCTCTGGGCGGGGCTCGCCGGCTTTCCGGCCGCCCTCGTATTAAAGCGCTCCGACCAGAGCATTGGCGAGGCATGGCGCGAATTCTCGGGCATGACGGCTCTTCAACTGGTTTTCCGTTATCTGAGCCTGCTGCGCCAGCTGGCGGCGACCCGCGGATTTGCGCGCGAAGCCGAGCGGGCGGTGCGCGACCGGCGGTTTGACGTCGTGCAGGCGCACGACAATTACGCGCTTGCCGCCGCCGCCCGTCTTGCCGCGCGCGACCGGGCGCGGCTGATCTACGACGCGGTCGAGCTGACGTCGCACCGGCTCGCGACCAATTTCAGCCGCTTCGAATTGGTGCGCGAAAATTACGAGCGCCGACGCGAGGCCGCAATCTTCCGCAAGGCCGACGCGGTGACCACGGTCGGCGAAGGGCTCGCCGACTGGTATTCGCAAAACTACGCGATCCCGCGCCCCTCGGTAGTCAAGAACTGCCGCTATCACTGGCCCCACGAGCCGGATCAACGCTTGCGCGCCGATGCCGGGATCGGACCGGAGGTACCGCTCCTCGTCTGGTTCGGCGGGGCTTATCCGCAGCAGGGCATCGAGCTGTTGATCCGGGCGCTGCGGCTGATGACGCCGTCGGCTCATCTGGCGATCGTCGCCACAGTGCAGCCGCGGTGGGTCCCGTTTGTCGAAGCGCTACCCCGGCTTGCGGCCGAGCTCGGGGTCGCCGCGCGGGTTCACCTGCTGCCGGCGCGCGAGCCGAACGATCTGATCCCCTACGTGTCGGGGGCCGATCTCGGGGTCATCCCGCGCCCCAGCGAGCATCCGAACAATTTCTACAGCATGCCCAACAAGTTTCTTGAGATGGTCATGGCGCGGCTGCCGATCGCCGTGTCGCGGGTCGGCGACATGGTCGACGCGATCAACAGACACGGCATCGGCGCGGTGTTCGACGAACGCGACCTCGCCAATGTCGCGGCCGTCATCGAACGGATGCTCGAACCCGAAGCTTACGCGCAGTTGCGCGCAAACGTGATGATAGCAGCCGAGGAATTGACCTGGGAAAAGGAGAGCACGCGCTATGTCGAGCTGGTCGGCGCTCTGACACCGCCGCGCGCAGCCGATGCTGCCGGACATCGGAACGCGACGACCGGCGGCGCGTGAGCCGCCTCATCTATAGAGACCGCCAGTGCACGTTTCGAGAGAGTCAGGTATACCTGCTCGGCCCCAACCCCGACATCAGCCGGCTGTAGCCGACGATCGCATTTTTGCCGAGGATCAGCCAATTACCGGAGGACCAGACCTGTTTTGCCGGTAGTCGACCTCGCAATCGCCTTGCCCACCGGGAGCGAGGACGTGTGATCCGGCGTCCTTTTTTCAGAATGGCGGTTATCCAGAATGGCGGTTATATGGGTATGCTATAAGCCTACTACGTTGGTCAGGCCGATAGGCGCTCTATTGGGATCGTCATTGTTGCCGCCATTCCGTCGCGGGGCCAATCGTAATCTAATGTTCCGTCAAAGCGCCGCGTGACGGTATTTTGGACCAGTGCGCTGCCAAAATTTTTGGTCGCAGGAGGCCTTTCGATTGGAGGCCCGCCCCGCTCGGTCCAGCGCAGTTTTAAAATCCCGTCCTCCTGTCGCCAGTTTATATCTATGTGGCCTTCATCGCGCTTTAACGCACCATATTTTACCGCGTTCGTCGCCAGCTCATGAAAAATGAGCGCGATCCCGTTAGTCGCGCTCTCACCGCAGTGGATCAGCGGTCCCTCGATCGAAAACCGGCGATTGCCGTCCTCCGCGGCTTCATGCGGCTCGACGATCGTCCGAATCATGTCGGCTAAGTCCGACCCCTGCGGCGCTGAACCGTATGGGCTGAAGCTCGCGCGCACGAGGGCATGGGCGCGGGCAAAAGCATGCAGCCGGCCCGACAGGTTTTCAGCGAGCTCATGCTTGGTCGCGGCGCCTTTCGCGCTGATCCGGATCATACCTTCAGTCACGACGAACAGGTTATTGACCCGATGGCTCATTTCCCGCGCCAAAGTCTCCTGCTCGTCGAGCGCCTGATGCAGCCGTTCTTCGCTGCGCACCATGCGCAACGCGATGCCGACAAAGGCGGCGAGCTCCGTCATCGCGCGGGCGTGTCCGCTGTCGAAATGCCCCTCCCGGTCGGAGACGATCCAAAGTGTTCCCAAGGGAACCCTGCCGCCTAAATAGAGCGGCACAAGCAGCACCTCGGGTACAACGATGTTGGCATCGGCGATCCAGCCGTAGACCCGCTCGGGATGCAGCGAGAGCACCGGGGCGTTGCGGTCGAGGGTGATGCCGCACGGGCTGAACTCCCGCGGGGTCGTCGCCCCATTGAACGGGGCAAGCACGCCCCGCAGATATTGCCAGCGAAAAATGCCGGGAGCGGGGTTCTCTTCGTAAAGGCTAAGGCCCGCTGAGACGCCGCCGGTCATTTCCAAGGCCAAATCGACGAACCTCGGCAAGACCTCTTCGGGTTGATCGGCCATCCGCGCCGCCAGGTCCTGAAGCGCCAGCTTTTCCTGAAGATAGTCGGTCTTTCGCGGAGCGCGTCGCTCAAGTTCATCGGTGATGAACACATCGGCAACCGTGGGCTTAGACAACACCTGCCGTATCAGCATCAAACCGTCCTTCGGCCGCCGATCCGGGCAGCAGGGAAAATCCTGCCCATGGTGCGATGGCATCGTACCCTAGATAACCACGCGGGCAAATCCTGACAAGAATAGTTCGCCCCAAGCTGCCGTATGGAAAAATCTTGATTTCTGCACCACGGCGAAACCTGGGGTGGAATAGAGGCTTGGCTTTGCAAAAATCGGATGGGCACGTCCCATCGGGCGGAGCGGATAGAGTGCCGAGACGATCGACGGCGGCGTCTCGCCGTGGTCAGGTTTGACCGTTATCCGACCGCGCCGTCCGCGGCGAGACGCAGCACGGTTCCCGGCAACGCGCCGGTGTGGCGCGCGTTTTCGACGACGACCGCGCCGTTGACCAATACCGTCGTGCGCGCGCCGCTCGGGTATTGGTGGGGCTGCGCATAGGTCGCGCGGTCCGTGAAGTCGGCCGGGTCGAAGATCGCGATGTCGGCGCGATATCCTTCCCGCAACAGCCCGCGGTCGCGCAGCCGCAGAGCCGCCGCCGTTGCCCCGGTCATCTTGCGCACCGCCGCTTCGAGCGGCAGCAAATGTTCGTCGTGCACGTAATGCCCCAATATGCGCGGAAACGTCCCGTAAAAGCGCGGATGCGGCATTCCCTGACTGACGATCCCGTAATCGGCGACGCAATTGCCGTCGGAGCCGACCAATGCTGTGGGTGAGCGGATAATTTCGCGGATGTCGTCCTCGGCGATCGAGGTGATCAAGACCCGCGTCGCCCCCTTGTCCTCGATCAGGTAGTCGCAGACCAGGTCGATCGGGTCCACGCCGCGCGCCGCCGCGAGCGCGCCAAACGTCTCTCCCGCATGTTGCGGCAGGTGTGGCGAGATCGAGATCTGCACATTGTCCCAGGACGGGATGCGGCCCCAATTGTTGAGCCCGTCGCGGTCGATCTCAGCGCCGATGCGGGACCGCGTCTCGGGCAACGCAAGGCGCGCCAGCATCGCCTCCATGCCCTCCGACTGGACCCATTGCGGCAGCAGGTTCTTTAAGGGGTTGCTGCCGGCGGCGTAGGGGTAGGCGTCGCAATCGATCCTGAGGCCCTCGGCCCGCGCCGCCTCGATCATCGCCAGGATGCGCGCCGCCTTGCCCCAATTGTCGAGCCCGGAGCACTTCAAATGCACGATCTCGACATGCACACCCGACGTGCGGGCGACGTCGATCGCCTCCTCCACCGCCGCGACGATTTGGTTCGCCTCGTCGCGCAAATGGGTGAAATAGGCGGCGTCGTGGCGCTTCAGCACGGCGCACAGCGCTGCGATCTCGTCGCGCCCGGCATAGCTGCCGGGCGGCGTGAACAGGCCGGTCGACAGGCCGAGAGCGCCCGCTTTCAGCCCGTCCTCAAGCAAGCTCGCCATCTGCGCCAATTCGGCCGCATTCGGGGCGCGGGCTTCCATGCCCATCACATTGAGCCGCAGGGTGTGGTGGCCGACCAGCATGCCGGCATTGACCGCGGTCGCCGGAAAGCTGTCGAGATAATCGGGGAAGCTCGTCTCCCGAAACGGCAGCCACGGCGCGCTGGCGGAAAGGTAATCGCGGATCAGGTCCAGCTTGCCGGGCAATATCGGCGCCACCGAGAACCCGCAATGGCCGATGATCTCGGTCGTCACCCCCTGGCGCACCTTGCTCTCGGCCTTGGGGTTGATCGGCAGGGTAAAGTCGGAATGGGTCTTGATGTCGATAAAGCCGGGCGCCACCGCCATCCCGGCGGCGTCGATCGCCCGCGCCGCCCCTTGCGCCAGCGAGCCGCCGAGCGCCGCCACGCGGCCGTCGCGCACCAGCACGTCTCCGATTTTGCCCGGCTGGCCGCTGCCGTCGATGACGAGCCCGCCGCGGATCAGGATGTCGCCGGTCATGGCTTGAGAGCCAGGAGTTCACTTAGCTGAACTTTTACCAATGTCATAGGAGCCCCGCGGACACGCCCAGAGCCCTACCTTACCCGCATGCGGAAACAGCGGAACGCGGAATCTTAGCCGCCGACACCTTGTTGAACTCGAGAAGCACATCGGCCGGCTCCTCGACATTCGTGCCAAGAGCGCAGCCGCGATCCAACACTTGCTGAACAATAGCATCCCAAACGGACCGTGCCGATTGTGATTCATTGAATGTTCGTACCTTGAAATTCTGTTTTAATTTGGGAGAGATCACGTCAAATAGCAAACCCGAAGGTTTGATTATGGGCCGCGGGAATCCGCGTGCCTCTTGATCGACCGGCAGGCACGGGACGAATGAGAACGGTACATTGGCAGACCAACGTTCGCCGCCGTAGAGCCGTAGATCGCGTCTCGGAGTCTCGAAAAGATCCATTGTGACGCGACGATGCAGCTCCGATTCCCAATCCGGCAACGCTCTTCCCTTGCTGACGGGGCTGGAAAGTCCGACGACGAGCACGGTATCTAACGCGAAGGATTCATCAATATTGCTTCCGAAGAGTACAATGTCTCCTTGGCCGAGATGCGCCAACTCCGTGGGCAATCCCGATTTATTCTGAAATTGACGGCAGAGGACATATCGAAATCGGTCCCCGAAGACTAAAGGATCAGTGTTCTGCGGCCCGCCCGCAGTGCAACTCCCTGTTTGAAAGTCTGCCCGATTAAGGCTGGCGATTTCGTTCAGGCGGAGGCGCGGGGTATGTAGCCACCTGGGGTGACGGGTACCGCTTGAAGGCAACCGTCGCACCTCGCTCTGCGGCTCCCATTCTCCCCAAAACGTGAAGCTCCCGCTTTTCGGAGGCTGTTTCGGGTTCCAGGTATACGAGCCGTCAGTAAGCAGAAACTTGCGCTTGTGATCTCCGCGGTTCCACTCCTTCCAACCGGTCACGCCGGTGAATGCGCGATCCCAGCCGTGTTCACCGCCAGGATGACAAAGTTGAACAACCTTACTCGTCGCCATTTTTACGTAGCCTCTAAATAGTCGACGTAATTAACAAAACCCATTGTAGCTTTAACTCCGAGGATGCTTCCAATCGGAGCTTCCTGACAATTTTCAAATTAGGTTTTCCAAGGAAGTGTCTGTCCGTTTAACCGGCTGTGGGAAACCCCGCTCGGCTCAAGGGTAGGGCGATCCGGAAAAAGCCCGTCCAGTTGAGGTTAAGCGCGGTAGCGTCAAAAGAGCGTCATACGCCGAGATGACGTTTCGCGTTCTCAGGCCTCGAATCAGCCTGGCTTGCGCGCCGCCTGCGCCTTCAGGTCGTAGCTTTCGTCCCCGGCTTGCGCCGGCGTGACGCGCGGGTCGCCGGCCAGCAGCCGGCGGGCGACGATGTGATCGGCCGGGCGGTTGACCAACTCGACACCGACAAGCCGGTCGCCGCGAAAGCAGAACACGGAGAAGCTGCGGCTTTCGGGGTCGCCGCGCAGGATCGCCGCGTCATGACCGACGGTGATCCCGGCGATCTGCAGCTTGAGGTCGTTCTGGTCGCTCCAAAACCACGGCACCTTGTCGTAGGGCGCCACCCGTTTGCCGGCGATCCGGGCGGCGACCTCACGCGCCTGGTCGACACCGTTCTGCACCAATTCGAGGCGCACCCGGCCGAGCGCAAAGCGGGTCGGGAAGTTGGCGCAGTCGCCGATCGCCGAGACCATCGGATCGGCGGTCGTCAAATATTCGTCGACGGCGATGCCGTTCTCGACCGCAAGTCCGGCGTCATGGGCGAGCTCGGCGTTCGGCAACACCCCGATGCAGATCAGCACGAGGTCAGCAGGCAACACCCGGCCGTCGGTGGTCTCGACCCCGGTTGCCCGACGGCCGTCGCCGAGAATGCGAGTGACGCCGACGCCGAGCGAAACGACCGCCCCCCAGTCGCGGTGCGCCTGGGTGAAAAACCGCGAGGTCTCTTCCGAAACGACGCGGCCCATCGGCTGCTGCGTGACTTCGAGGATGTGGACGCCAACCCCTTTCCCGATCGCGACCGCCGCAAATTCAAGGCCGATAAAGCCGGCGCCGACCACCACCACGGCGCGCGATTCGCCGAGCCGTTCGCGCAAGATGTCGGCGTCGGCCAGGGTTCGCAGCGGAAAGACGCCGTCGAGCTCGGCCCCCGGCACCGGCAGCGGCCGGCATCGCGCCCCGGTCGCGAGCACGAGGTGAGCGCACTCGATCTCGCGGCCCGAGGCCAATCGCAGAGAGCGCTCGCGGCGGTCGATCGCGGTGACCGCGTCGCCCGCGACAAGCTCGATCTCCTGCTTCTCGTAAAACGCCTCGGGGCGCAGCCACAACTCGTCGAGCCCGCTCTCGCCGGCGAGATAGGATTTCGACAAAGGCGGGCGTTGATAGGGCAGACCCGGCTCGTCGCCGATCAAGACGACGCGGCCGCCAAATCCCTCCTGCCGCAGCGAGGACGCCGCCTGGAAACCGGCCTGGCCGGCGCCGACGACGGCGACGACCGGATCGGGCATCAGACCTGCAACTCGGGAAGGTAGACGACGAGCCCGTCCATCTCCGGCGTCACCACCAGCTGGCAGCTCAGCCGGCTGTTCGGCTTGCGCTCGCTCGCGGTGAATTCGAGCATCGCCTTCTCGTCGTCGGTTTGCGCCGGCATGCGGTCGCGATACGGCTCGTCGACATAGACATGACAGGTCGCGCACATCATTTCGCCGCCGCATTCGGCAACGATGCCGTCGACGCTGTTCAGGATTGCCCCGCGCATGACGCTGGTGCCGACCGGCACGTCGAGCACCTCGCGCGACCCGTTGGGATGGACATAGGTGATGCTGGGCATTTCTTTCTTTCCGTAGATGGCGGTCGGCGGCTCACTCTACATCCGCCAGCCCGGCGGGCCAGGTCAAGCCCGCAACATGACAGCGGGATTATCGGCAGGATCCGGTCGCGCAGCGCTCCGCCGGCGCTAGGCCTTGTCGTCGGATGCCGAGGCCTCGGCCAGGGTCTTGGTCATTTCGAGGAATTGCTGGCGGGCGCGAAGATCCGGGATCGCGTAGTAGAGCCGGATGAACTCGATCGTTTCCGGCCGTTGCAGATAGTCGCGCCAGCGCTGGTCCTCAGGGCTGATTTCGGCGTCGTCCGCGCGCAAATCGCCAAAGAAATAGGAAATCGGCACGCCCAAGATCTCGGCCATCGCCGACAGCCGCGACGCGCTGACGCGATTGGCCCCGCCCTCGTATTTCTGTACCTGCTGAAAGGTCAGGCCGAGCGCGTTCGCCAGGGTTTCCTGGTTCATGCCCAGCAGCAGCCGGCGCATTCGGATACGGTTGCCGACATGGACGTCGATCGGGTTGGGGACGCCGGTGCCGCGCCCATATTTCGGCGCCGCTTTCGGCTCGTCGACCGATGTTGCCGGGTTCTTCAACCTGTCCCCCTCGTCGCAGCAGCCCGTCTCAACTAGCATCGGCCTCGCCGAGGACGCAAGCGTGATACGGCAATTCTAACTGAAATGCGAGCGTGGAAGACCCCAAGCTTAAGCAGAGGTTGAATAGGCGGCCCGCGGCGCGCCTGACCGACCGCGGTTATCCGTCGCGGTGGCCAGTGTCGTCAAAGCCGCGCCGGCTGCTGATAAACATCAATGCCATCAGCCCGATCCCGAGCGCCAGGGTAGCGAGGACCCCGAACCCAAGCGCAAGCCACCCGATCGGGCTGATCTGGGAGGCGCCAAGCTGGTTCCAGAACAGGACAATGACGACGGCCACGGAAATGACGACCGCGACGGCGATCGCGACGGCTGCCCAGGTGGATTTCGGGTTCATCGGCTGCTGCTTTCGGTCGATCGCGGCAAAAGCGGCCGCCCGGCATCATGTCGCAACCGAGGCGGCTTTGCGCAAATCCTCGATAAAGCGCTCGGTCTCGCGATGGCGGGTTTCCTCGTCCGGCGCCCGCAGCAAGGCCGAAGGATGCACGGTCGCGAGGGCGTAGGCGGCAAAGGGCGAGGGCACAAAACGACCGCGGTCGCGGGTCACGCGAAAGGCTTTGCCGAACAGCCCCTGCGCCGCCGTCGCCCCGAGCGCTACGACGACAAGCGGCGCCACCGCCCGGATTTCGGCTTCGAGCCAGGGCAGGCACGCCCCGATCTCCAGCGCGCCGGGCTTGCTGTGAATTCGCCGGGTGCCGCGCGGGACCCATTTGAAATGCTTGACGATGTTGGTCACCCACACGCGCCTGCGGTCGATCCCGGCTTCCGCGAGGCAGCGGTCAAGCAATTTGCCGGCGGGCCCGACAAACGGATGGCCGGCAATGTCCTCCGCATCGCCGGGCTGCTCGCCGACCAGCATGATGCGGGCGTCGGACGGACCCTCGCCAAACACCGTTTGCGTGGCGTTTTGATAGAGCGGGCACGCGGTGCACCCGGCGGCAGCGGCGCGCAACTCTTCGGTCGTGGCGTCGGCAGGAATCACGTCGGGAGCGGTTGCGGGCTCAGGCGGGGTTTTCACGCGGCGGGCTCGGGCGAGAGGGTCGATGTCGAGTAAACGCCGGGGCACCGTGATTTCACCCGAGGCGGCGCGGATTGTTTCCAGGGCCGCGAAAGCGGCTTACACCACGCTCCCGCCCGTGGCAGAGTGCCGCCCGACCGCACGCCCGACGGAGACCGTAATGCCGACCAAGAGCCAGCACCCCGAAACTCTAGTGCTCCACGCCGGGTATCGCAGCGATCCGACCACCAACGCTGTCGCGGTGCCGATCTACCAGACGACGAGCTACCAGTTCCGCGACACCAAGCACGCCGCCGATTTGTTCGGGCTGGCCGAGCTCGGCAACATATACACGCGGATCATGAACCCGACCAACGCCGTCCTCGAAGAGCGGGTGGCGGCATTGGAGGGCGGCGTGGCGGCGCTGGCATTGGCCTCGGGCCAGGCGGCGTCGTTGTTCGCGGTCCAGAACGTCTGCCAGGCCGGCGACAATTTCGTCAGCTCGACCGACCTTTACGGCGGAACCTGGAACCTGTTTTTGAACACGATGATGAAAACGATGGGGATGGAGGTTCGCTTTGTCGATCCGGCCGACCCCGAGAATTTCCGCCGCGCCACCGACGCGCGCACGCGCTGCTATTACGCCGAAACCCTGCCCAACCCGAAGCTCGAAGTCTTTCCGATCGCCGAGGTCGCCAAGATCGGGCGCGAGCTGGGGGTGCCGCTGATCGTCGACAACACCGCCGCCCCGGTGTTGTGCCGCCCGATCGAGCACGGCGCCGCGATCGTCATGCACTCGACCACCAAGTTCATCGGAGGCCATGGCAACTCGATCGGCGGCATCGTCGTCGACGGCGGCAATTTCGACTGGGAAAAGCACGCCGACCGCTTTCCGCTCTTGAACCAGCCCGATCCGAGCTATCACGGCGCGGTGTGGACGCAGGCGGTCAAGCCGTTGGGACCGATCGCCTACATCCTTAAGATGAGGGTGACGCTGCTGCGCGACCTCGGCGCGCCGATGAGCCCGTTCAACGCGTTCCTGTTCCTGCAAGGGCTCGAAAGCCTGCCGTTGCGCATGCGCGCGCACTGCGCCAACGCGCTCGCCGCCGCCAAATTCCTGGCCGAGCATCCGAAAGTCACCCGCGTCATCCACCCAAGTCAGATGTGCGGCGAAGCCAAGCGTCGCGCCGACGCCTATCTGAAGGGCGGCTATGGCGGGCTGCTCGGTTTCGAGCTCAAGGGCGGGCGCGAGGCCGGGCGCCGCTTTATCGACGCGCTGGAGATGTTCTACCACGTCGCCAATATCGGCGATTCGCGCAGCCTGGCGATCCACCCGGCCTCGACCACCCACTCGCAGCTCTCGCCCGAGGAGCAGGCGCAGACCGGGGTCAACGACAGCTATGTGCGGCTCTCGATCGGGATAGAGCATCCCGACGACATCCTGGCCGACCTTAAGCAAGCGCTCGACGCCGCCTGACCCGCCCCGCCAGCGGATGGCGCGCGGCCCGGAGGCGAGCGAATTCCTGCTGCCGCTTCCGTCCCCGATCGACTTGGCGCTGACTGTCGCGAGCCACGGCTGGGCACATCTGGCGCCGTGGCGGTGGGACCCCGAAACCGGCACTCTCGCACGCACTGAGCGGATCGACGGCCGATCAGGGACGGTCGCCGTCCTGCAAAGCGGTCCTAAAACCCTTGTAATTCGTTTCGACTGCTTTGACGACGCGGCCCGACCGGAGATCAGCCGCCGCGTGCGCCGCTGGCTGTCGGCCGATTGGGATCCGGCGGCGGCGGTCGCAGCACTCGGCGAGGATGGCGCGCTGATCGCGCAGGGTGGCGGCCGGCTGTTGCGCTGCTCGTCCTTCTACGAGGATTTCGTCAAGACGGTGCTGACCATCAACACCGCCTGGTCCTCGACCTGCCGGATGGCGGCCGCACTCGTCGCCGAGCCCGGGGGCGGCGCCTTTCCCGGCCCCGAAGCAATCCTCGACTACGGCGAAACCAGGCTGCGCGAGCGCGCCAAGCTCGGCTTTCGCGCCCCCACCGTCATCGCGGCGACGCGCCGCATGCTGGAGGATGGCGTCATCGACAGAGCGGGCGAGGGCTGCCCGGATTACGATTACCTGATCGGCCTCAACGGCATCGGCCCCTATGCCGCGGCGCATTGCCGGCTGCTGCTGCACGATTTCAGCCGCATTCCGGTCAACTCGGTGGTGACCACTTATCTGCGCGAGCGCCACGCCAGCGATGCCGCGGCCTTTGTCGCCAGCCGCGCCGCCTGGGGCGCCTATCTGGCGCTCGGCTACCGGCTCGCCCGCCTGCGCGAAAAGCTCGACGCCGCCACCACCTGACGATCGCCGAGGCCCGACGGTGTCGCCGGCGCAAGATGCGCGATAAGCCCAAACATCAGCGTCGGCCCGCAATATTTGCGGCATCATTGCCAGACAACGAAGGCAGCTCTTCTGTAAATCTCCCCGCAGCGCGGTCAGGGTGTTGTCGGGCGACGTGCCCCCGTGGCGCACGCGCAGGATCACCACGCGGTTGGCTCGATCCGATAGCGGATGAAATAGGGGTGGGCAATCGTACTCTCTCGTAACTGCGTGCCCGGAACCCGACGACCGCGATAAGGAAAGGCGGCGAGGCTGTCACCCGCCTCGATAATCCGCTCGGCCATATCCCGCGCGGCATAGGGATTAAAAATTCCGATGTAGCGGCGGATGCCCTCAACGTCGGCCAGAGCCGAGAAAGTCCAGACGACCGGGGTCACCCGGCCTTGGGAACGGGGCAAGGTAATTCGTCAGGCGTGCCCCACGACCGGAGCCATTGCACCACCTCCTCGTGCGGCATAACCCGCCCGGCGGCGACGTCAGCCTCGGCCTCGGCAATCGCGCGCTTCTCGGCGTCCTCATCGATCTTATCGAAAACGGTCTGCCGCTTGGCCATGAAAATTCCCCGCGCTCGCTCTGTATATAATCAACTTCCTGCTTCTCTAAAAGCTAATGCTTTTGCAAGTCAGGGCAAGGGCAGTACGGATGCTCTGTCGCCCGCCGCGTGCCCCGATCTGATGAAGCATTCGGTTTCTTGGCTGCTAGCGGGCCCATAGGGAGAGTTGCCACGGGCGAGCGCCGGTATGTGCCGGGCGACGGCATCGCACAGTTCACCAAGTCGCCGGGTCGCCGGTCGCGCTGACATGCCAGCAATCCCGGCTGAGCTTGTTCCCGATAGCTCGCAGCGCATGCCCGGCGGCGGTGTCGCCGGATCGTGACATCTTCGGGACCTTTGCCGCCGCTCAAAGCTGGGCGCGCGCCGATCCGGCTCCGGCCGCGTTTACAGAAAGGGGTTATGTCTACGCGGCGGGGTGGGGATGTTTGCCGAAAAGACCCAGCATTTGATGACCGACATGGGCGCGCTGCTGCCGCTCATCGTGTCGAATTCACTGAGCGCGCTCGGCGCGATCGTGATCCTGCTGATCGGCCTCTGGCTCTCGGGAAAGGCCGACCAGCTCATCGTCAGAGCTTTCAGCCGCACACCGCATTTCGATCCGATGCTGCGCAGCTTTTTCGGCAGCCTTGCCCGCTATCTGGTGCTGACGGTCACCGTGCTCGCGGTTCTCTCGGAGTTCGGCATCCAGACGACGAGCCTCGTCGCCGTTCTCGGCGCCGCCGGCCTCGCGGTCGGGCTGGCGTTGCAGGGCACGCTCTCGAACTTGGCGGCGGGCGTCATGCTGCTGATCTTCCGACCTTTCAAGATCGGCCACAAGGTGCAGGTCGGCGGCAGCGTCGGCACGGTCAAGGAACTGACCCTGTTCTGGACCGAGCTCGTCACCGACGACAAGGTGCAGGTTATCGTGCCGAATGGCGGGGTGTGGGGCCAGCCCTTGCGCAACTACAGCATTTATCCCGCCCCGCCGCATACGGGCGAGGCGCGGCTTCGGGTCGCCGACGATCTCGACCTAGATTGGGCGATTGGAGACGTGCGCTCCCGCCTCGAAGCCGATGAGCGCGTCCTCGCCGATCCCGCGCCGCGCATATTGCTCGATCGTGGCGCCACCGCCGGGGCCCTGCTGGAGATCGTCGCCGCGTTCGCCACCGCCGGGGACGATGCCGCAGCGGTCAGGAGCGACCTAATCAAGGCGGTTCACGCCACCTTTGAGACCGCTCCCCCCGAACCGACACCGACCGCTGGTGAGGGTGCTGGCGCCTATGGCCCCGGATATGGCCAGCAGGAGGGGCGCCGGTACTCGTCCTGAGCCATGACCTCCGCCGCTCGATCATCGCATCAGTGAGAACTGGTTCACACCGGTGCGCGAGGTCCGAGCGTAGCCTTTACGCGGAACGCGGCGGTAGAAATTGGCATCTCGCGAGTGATCGGCTATGGTTAAGGAATGGGCCGGGGCAGCGGGGGCAGCACCGTCCCGAACGGGGGGCGCCATGAAGAAAACCTGGCCTAGGGCGCAGCGCCTGCTTCCGGCGATGCTGCTCGCCGCCGCCGGCATTTTTTTTGGCGCGCCGGCGCGCGCGCAGGCCGTCGACGAGGCGCGCCAGGCCGGACGCGCGGCGCAATCGCTGCCGGCCGCCGACGAAGACTATTTCCACGGCATGGATGGCGGCGTCCCGCTGACCTCGGACGAGGTCAAAGGCCGTGACATGTGGCTCGTGTGGACCGGCGGCAACGACAGGCTCTGGGACCGGCTGACCGGGCTGACCTTCGGCTCGTTCGACCTGTTAAAAATACTGTCATCCTATCCCGGCCTCAAATTCAGCCGCGACAACCGCTGGACCTATCTGGGTCTCGTCAACGAGCCATGCTTTACCAAGCCCGCCGGTCCGGACGCGAAGCATTATGGGCTGTGGCTCGACCAGCGCGACCCGAACTGCCCGCCCGACCCGTTTGCCGACGCCGTCAAATATCCCGGCGTCGCGGTGGGCGCGCGCGGCAAGAACATCCCCGCCGGCTCCTATTACGGCGAGCCGAGCGGCATCGTCGGGCTGCGCCTGTTTCCAAACCCGGCATTTGACGAGGCCGCGGCCAAGCGCTGGGATCCGCAGCGCTTTTACAGCGACCCGAATTATTACTTGTCGAAGGATCTGGTGCGGCCGTACCGGGTCGGCATGTCCTGCGGCTTCTGCCATGTCAGCGCCAATCCCGAAAAGCCGCCTGCCGACCCCGAAAAGCCGCAATGGGAAAATCTGAGCTCGACCGCCGGAGCCCAGTATTTCTGGGTCGACCGCATCCTGGCGTGGAACGCCGACCCGTCGAATTTTCTGTTTCAGGTATTGCACACCGCGCGCCCGGGTTCGCTCGACACCTCGCTCGTCTCCAGCGACAACATCAACAACCCGCGCACGATGAACGCGGTCTACAATCTGATGGCGCGGCTCGCCAATGCCAAAAAGCTCGGCCATGAGACCCTGGGGCCGGACAATCTCGCCAACAAGCAGTTCAACGACTTTGTCAAATCCGGACCGCTGACCGAGTTCTACCAGCCGCCCAACACCGTGTGGACGCCGCATGTGCTGAAGGACGGCTCCGACTCGGTGGGGGCGCTCGGCGCGTTGAACCGGGTCTATCTGAACATCGGCCTCTACAGCGAGGAATGGCTGCGTCACTTCAACCCTATACTCGGCGGGCGGCCGGTCACCCCGATCGCGATCACGACCGCGCGCGCCAATTCCTCCTATTGGCAGGCGACGGAAATGCAGACGCCGGACATGGCGTTGTTCCTCTTGAAGGCGTCATATCCGCACAAGCTCAAAAACGCGCCCAGCGGCAACGCCTATCTGAACGATCCGCCCGCTACGGTGCGGCGCGGCAAAGACGTCTTTGCCGACAACTGCGCCGCCTGCCATTCGAGCAAGGCGCCCGGCCCTCCCCCGAATGCAGATCTCGGCAGCTGTATTGGGCCGCATTATCTCGAATGCTGGAACCGTTATTGGAGCTGGACGCAGACCGGCGACTACCGCACCGAGATGCGCCAAATCGTCGAAGCGGGCGATTTTCTCGACGACAACTTCCTGTCCAACGACGCGCGCGTGCCGGTGACGTTGTTGCAGACCAACGCCTGCAGCCCGCTCGCGACCAATGCGCTCAAAGACAACATCTGGGACAATTTCTCATCGGCTTCCTACAAATCGCTGCCGTCGGTCGGCACGATCACGGTCTACGACCCGTTCACCGGCAAGCCGCAGCCATACAAGATGCCGGCGGGCGGCCGCGGCTATACTCGCGTGCCGTCACTGGTCAGCGTGTGGGCGACCGCCCCCTATCTGTTGAACAACAGCGTCGGGAAGTTCGAGGAAAGTCCGTCGGTCGAGGCGCGGATGACCTCGTTCCAGGATTCGATCGCCCAGATGCTGTGGCCTGATAAGCGCGCCAAAGACCCGGTATTCGCCGACAAGATCCCGGGCGTCATCGACCGCACCACCGCGACGAGCTGGCTGCGCATTCCGACCGGCTACCTACCCGACGCGATCCGGCGCTCGCAATCGGTGCTGAACCTCGCCGTCCCGGTGTTCGATCAGAAGGGTCTCGAAATCGGTCCGATCCCGGCCGGGACGCCGGTCGACCTCTTGGCCAATTTCGACCCGTTGGCGGACTCGAGCAGGCTCGGCGAGCGCCTCGCCCATGACAAGCAGGTCGTCGCCGCCGTCTTCAAGCTGGTCCACGATCTGCGCGCCTTGCCGAAGAACGCGACCGACGACCAGGCCCGCCAAGTCTTTTCGAATGTCGGCGAGCAATTGTTCGCGCTCAGCAAATGCCCGGATTACGTCGTCAACCGCGGGCATTATTTCGGCGCGAAGCTCAGCGACGCCGACAAGAACGCGCTGATCGCGTTTTTGAAGACATTCTGAGCGGCAAGGCCACGGACGATGAACGACACCACCAGCTACGACTACATCGTTGTCGGGTCCGGTGCGGGCGGCGGCACCTTGGCGGCGCGGCTCGCCGAGGCCGGGCGATGCGTGCTGCTGCTCGAAGCCGGCGGCGACCCGCGTCTGTTGTCCGGCACCAACGATTATCAGCCCGGCATAAACCGCCTGCCCGACGACTACGACGTGCCGTCTTTTCACGGCTTTGCCTCAGAAAACGAGGCGCTGCGCTGGGATTTCTTTGTCCGCCATTACGCCGACGAGGCATTGCAGGCGCGCGACCCCAAATACGTCCGCGAATACCGCGACCAGCTCGTCGACGGCATCCTTTATCCACGTGCCGGGACGTTGGGCGGCTGCACCGCGCATAACGCCATGATCCTCGTATACCCGCACAACGCCGACTGGGACGGGATCGCGCAATTGACCGGCGACCAGTCATGGAACGCGGACGCAATGCGCCGATATTTCGAGCGCCTCGAAAACTGCCAATACCGCCCTTTTGAACGGGCCGCGGACAGGATCGGCCTCAACCCGACGCGGCATGGTTGGGACGGCTGGCTGCACACCGAAATCGCGGTGCCGAAAGCGGCGCTCGGCGATTTCGGCCTGGTCGAAACATTGGTCAATTCCGCCGCCGACGCATTCGCCGAACTCGGTCATCCGCTCGGCTCGGCGCTCGGCCTCGCCGAATCAAAAGCCGACCCAAACGACTGGCGCCTCGTGCAGCAGAACGCGGTCGGGGTGCGCTACACGCCGTTGACGACGCGAAACCACCATCGGATGGGCGCCCGCGAGCGCGCGTTGGAGACCGCGCAAAAATATCCCGACCGGCTGCATATCGAGCTCGACGCGCTCGTCACCCGAATCGTCCTCGACGACAACAACCGCGCCACCGGCGTCGAATATCTGAAGGGCCCGCGCCTTTATCGAGCTCACGGCCAGCCGGCTACCGGGCCGGGGACGCCGATGCAGGCCAAGGCGGTGCGCGAGGTCATTCTGTGCGGCGGCGCCTTCAACAGCCCGCAGCTGTTGATGCTGTCCGGGATCGGCCCGCGCGACGTGTTGGAGCCGTTCGGGATTCCGCTGCGGATCGAATTGCCGGGGGTCGGCAAGAATTTGCAGGACCGCTACGAGGTCGGCGTCGTCAACCGGATGAATTTCGAACGGTGGAAGGTCCTCGACGGCGCCACCTTCAGCCGCGGCGACCCGCAATACAACGAATGGGCGGCCGGCCATGGCGGGGTCTATGCCAGCAACGGTGCGGTATTGGCGGCGATCCTCAAATCGGCGCCCGAGCGGCCGTTGCCGGATCTGTTCTGCTTTGCGCTGTTGGGGCTGTTTGGCGGCTATTTCCCCGGCTACTCCTCGCTCGAAGTCACCAAGCCCAATTACCTGACCTGGGCGATTTTGAAGGCGCACACGCAAAACCGCGCCGGCGAGGTCCGGCTGCGCTCGGCCGACCCGCGCGACACGCCGCTCGTCGACTTCAACTATTTCGAGGAAGGCAGCGACACCGCCGGGGAAGACCTCGACTCGGTCGTCGCCGGCATCCGTTTTGTGCGCGGGCTAACCAAAAAGTTGAGGGCCGACGGGTGGATCGCCGCCGAGGAGCAACCTGGCGACGCGCTGCAAAGCGACGACGAGCTGAAAGACTTTGTCCGCACCCGCGCCTGGGGCCATCACGCGTCCTGCACCTGCGCCATCGGCCCGCGCGACGCGGGCGGCGTTCTCGGCGGCGATTTCCTCGTGCATGGCGTCCGGGGGTTGCGGGTCGTCGATGCCTCGGTCTTTCCCCGCATCCCCGGCTTTTTCATCGCCAGTGCGGTCTACATGGTGGCCGAAAAAGCCGCCGACGCGATCCTCGCCGGCTGAGCGGTCACACCGAGGCAGCCCCGTCGGCTTCCGGCAGGTCCCAGGTCAGCAGGGTTGAGGGCTTCAGCGGGTCGGCCGGCATGACCTGGCGCTCGATGTAGAGGCGGATCAGGGTCGTCGTAAACGGCTGGAAGAAGTCGATCCCGGAGAGGGTGGTGCTGGCGAATTTGAGCGCGGCGTCGGACGATCCGGGCTCGGTCTGCGGCTCGCTGCCATAGCCGAGATAGGCGACGTAGCTCGTCCCGGACGAGGCGACGATGCGGATGACCAGCCCCGCCGCCGGCCGGCCGCTCTGCGGCAGCAGGTTCGCGACGTCGACGTGAAAACAGCGATAGCTGGCGTCGCCGCTGTAGACGTCGACCTCGGCGTCGAACTCCTCGATCGGCGCCTCGGCGCCATCGGATCGGAAGAGCTGCAGATTGTAGTCGGTGATTGGGTCGCCGCGCTCGTCGAGCGCGTGGATGATGAATTGCTGGTATTGCTGTCGGACGCGCCGGTATCGCGTTTCGGCGTCGCCCTGTTTGAGCCATTCGGCGTAGCCGGCGGCGGGGTCGCCGCCCGGCGCCGTGGCCGGGTCGGTCTTTCGGAACGCATCGACGACAAGCGCGACGAGCTCGTCGGGCGGGTCGCTGAGGATCGTCGCGTGGTTGACTTCGATCTTGTCCTTGTTGACGAAATCTAGGACGGGCGCGGCATGCCCGACGAGGTGGACCGGAATTTTGGCGTTCAACCATTTGTCGGCGAAGACCCGCTGCTGCGGCGAGACCTGGGCGACAGCGGCAAGTTCGGGGCAGCGCCGGCGGACAACGATGCCGGTCTTGGTCAGGTCGAGCTCGATGGCCCGCACCCGCATGCCGCAGCCGGCGCGGCGCACGGTTCCGTCGGTGCCGGGCTTGTTGACGATCTCGCGCAGCCCCGAATACTTGCCGGTGCCGCAGAACACAAAAACCCAGGGCGTGTCCTTCCCGTCGTCGTAGCGCGGCGGATCGGCGAACACGTCCTGTTCCGCCAGCCGCCAACCGAATTCGCTGGCGAGCTCGAGCTCGAGCAGGATTTCGTCGCCGGCCTCGAGAAAATCGGGGCCGAGATGCTTGTTGCCCTTGAACACTGCGCCAAGCCAGCTGCGCCCCTGCTTGGCCAATGGCGAGCCGAACGTTGCCGGCGCCAATGCGACGAGCCGCTTCAGACGTTTGTTGCGCAGCGGGTCGGCAGCAAGCCAGGCGCGCACCACCAGCATTCCGGTCGAATGGACGACGGCGTCAAACGCGGTGCCGCCGTCAAGACCGGCTTGGGTCGCGAGCGCGCGGTCGAACGCCTCGGCGATGTCCTTGATCGAGACTTCGTTGTCGAGCGAGACGTAGGTGCAGGTGTGCATCCGCTCGACAGGAATGGCGAGCTGGTCCCGCAGCAATCCGCGCCACTTCTGCCATGACGCCCCTTTGTCCGAATAGCCGTGGACAAACACCACCGGGTTCATCGTTCCCCTCCTGCTCGCGGGACATCCAGTGCCAGCATGATCCTGATTTCTACCCGGCACTGTGACATAGCTCACGCCCATCGACGCGATTGAGCGCCGGAACGCGCTGTGCCACAATAGAGGACCGTTTGCAGCAAAGCTCATCGACGATGAACCGCGCCTGCCGCGCCGAGCTTTTCCCGACGAAGTGACAGTCGCCGATGCTGCGGCTCGCGTTTTTTCTGTTGATGGCGACGGCGGTCCTGTCGCCGGCATGGGCGGTGGACAGCTCGAAATGCGGCGCCAGGCTGCTTGTGCTGTGGGGCGACGGCAGGCACGACGACACCGCGGCGTTGAACGCCTGGTTCCGCGGCGACGCCGTGATCTGGGGCGAGACCGGGCACAATGTCGGGCCGCAGATCACCGGCCGCGTCTTTCGCTTGAGCGCGCCCGTCTATATTTCGAGCGGCACCGGCCGCAGCATCGCACAGTTCCAATTTGTCTGGCCCGCGCGCAAGGAGCTGGTTTCGGGCGGGACAATCGTCGCCGGCGCCGACCCGAACCGGGCGCCGGTTGCGACCGGCCTCACCAAGATCGGCGCCGGCCCCAATGAAGGCGTGCCGTTTCCCAGCGACACCCCCAAACCCGCCGCTCACGACAACAGCGCCGACTGCCTTGTCTCGTGATCTTCGGGCGGCGTACGCTGCCAACTTAGCCGGTCAAACGATCGTAACTTTGATCTTCTGATGCTTATCCCGTAGGGTACTTGGGTGGCGCGGATTGAGGCTTCGAACTTGGAGAAGATCTTGCCATGACTTTGCAGGCGGGCGATGCGCGCCTTGTCGTCAGCGAGGCGCCAAGTGCTGCTGACGAAGCGGTCGTCCGCGACGGGCTCAGCGCCTACAATTTGGAAAAGGCAGGGTATCGCGACCAACGACCCCTGGCGATTCTGGTCTGCGACCCCGAGAGCGGCGAGACTGTCGGCGGTCTGCTCGGCCGCACGTCGATGGGCCTCCTCTATGTCGACCGCTTCTTTTTGCCCGAGACGATGCGCAAGCAAGGGCTCGGCAGCACCATCCTCAAGGCCGCCGAAGAAGAGGGCGTCAGGCGCGGGTGCAGCCGCGCGATCCTGTCGACGCTTTCATTCCAGGCGCCCGGTTTCTACCGGCGCCAGGGCTGGGACGAGCTTGGCCTGATCGAATGCGACCCGCCCGGCCACACCCGGTTTATGATGACCAAGCGGTTGGTGGGCTGACAAAAGGCTCGGCTCGCCTGTTTCGCGCGCCGCCAAGCGGAGCTTCGCAGGCCGGGTCGGTGCGCTGCGCCTGACGATAGCTGGGCGCTCTGACCGCGCGGTCAGGATCGCGTGCCATGCGTCAGCAAAACTGTTGTCGGCGCGTTCGGCCGCTGTCGGTCCGGAACCCGAGAGCAGTTTCCGACCGAGTCGATCCGCTCTCCCGGCTTCGGGCAGGGCGCGGCGGCAGCTCTCCACCCTCCCCAACCCTTCCACCAATTGGGTGGAGAGGGAAGGTAAGGGGGCTTGCTCCGATGCGATCTGTTGGAAAAACCGCACACCGGGGACGATTAAAAAGGTGCTTGTCGCCGGGTTGAAAGTGCTGTTCGTTCGGAGCCGCAGCTAACGGGCCGAAGATGCGAGGCGGCATCCGGATGGCCGCAGCAAAACTGCTTCTTAGGATCGGGCTCTGATCGCCGACCTGCCTCTTCCTCCTTGGGCGCCCCCTACCGCCAATTTTATCAGGTATGCGCAAAGCCCGTGCCAACCCGGCGGCTACCGGCAATGTCCAGACAAGGTACTGAGTTGACTGCGTTATTTTTTTGTCGTGTTGCCGAACGCGGCTGGAGGAGTTGTGGTTGATACAGTTGTCTCGTCTATAAGACACCCGACTGACACACAGTGAGACAGTTCAGGCGTGTGACCGCGCCGCGGCTCAGCGCCCGCCCGGTCGACGACGGCAGCATTCCGGAAATACGCCTCGATTGCTCGAACGAGGCCGCGGGCGAGCCGACGGCGATAAGCGGGCTCTTGCAGCAGGTGCTCCTCGACCGGGTTCGACAAGCAGCCGAGCTCGACCAGGACCGACGGAATGTCGGGTGCGGTGAGCACGGCAAAGCCGGCCGAGCGCTGCGGATTTTCGAGCAGCGCCACGTCCTGCCCGAGCGCCGCCACCACGTCGCGCGCCAGCTCGACCGACAAATTGTCGGTCTGGCGCCGGCCGAGGTCGAGCAGGATGTCGCCGATCTCGCGCGGTTGGCGCGACAGCCGCAGGCCGCCCACGACATCGCGATTTTCCGTTTCGGCGAGTGCCGCGGCCTCGCGGTCGGAAGCCGTCGCCGACAGGGTAAAGACCGACAATCCGCGCATGACCGGGTTTGGCAATGCGTCGGCATGGACCGACACGAACAGATCCGCGTGGAGCGCGCGGGCGCGGGCAACCCGCTCGCGCAAGGCCACGTATTCGGCGGGGCCGCGGGTCAGCGCGGCGCGAAAGCGCCGTGTCGCCGCAAGCAGCCGGGCGAGGTCGGTCGCGGTCGCAAAGGTGATGTATTTCTCATAGACGCCGCCCGCGCCGATGGCTCCCGGGTCGATGCCGCCATGCCCCGGATCGATGACCACAAGCGGCAAGTATCGCGGCTGCGGCTTGCGCTTTGGCGGTCGCGGCGGCCACGGTCTCGCCCCAACTGTCGATCCCGCGGCAGCGCAACCCATCAGCAGCCGCAGCACAACGCGCCGCGTGCTCGCGATGTCGCGCATCCAAAACCCCCAGCCGCACGCGCCGGAGCCAAATTCGGCGGGGCCGGCCGGAAGCCATGATGCGCAAAACCGAGGAGCGCTGCCACCATTGCGCCGCGGCCGGGGTCATGCGCCCCAAACCCCGCGGGGGTTGAGCGAGCTTAGCGCCCGGTCATGAGCCGCCTTCGCGGCGATCGTCTTGCGGGCGGCGAATCGGCGAAGGCTGAGCCGGCGGGCGCTCCCATGCGAACAGCCAGCGCATCCCGAGGGCAAAGCCCCGGAAAACCATGCGAACCGGTCGAACCACGCGCCGCTGAGCGATCTCAACGGTTATGGTTTTTCCTGGACGATGGCGCAGGCTGGCCATGCCGCGTCGCCGAAAATCGGCGACCCAGGCGGCGACCAGACGCTCGGGGAGACCAGCGGCGGCAGCGGCATCGGCCGCCGTCCAGTTGTCGACAATGACGCGTTGCACGATTTGACCGCGCTGCGGCGCGGTCAGCAGATGGGGGGAGGACGATACGGCTTTCATGCTCCGCCAACGCCGGGCCATGGCGACCAATTCCCGTCTTCAGGCTTTTACGTCGATGACGACGCGACCACGGACGGCGCCGTCCAGGATCTTCGGAGCGAGCTTCGGCACCGCCGCAAGCGGCACGATCTCGGTCATCCGGTCGAGGCGGTCGAGCGGCAGATCGTGCGCCAGCCGGCGCCATGCTTCGACCCGTTCCGCGCGCGGACACATGACCGAATCGATCCCGAGCAGACTGACCCCGCGCAACAAAAACGGGATTACCGTCGTCGGCAGGTCGCTGCCGCCGGCAAGCCCGCAAGCGGCGACGCTGGCGCGGTATTTGAGCTGGGTCAGCACCGTTGCCAGAGTGGTGCCGCCGACGGCGTCGACCGCACCCGCCCAACGCTCCCGGTCGAGCGGCCGCGGCGGCTGGGCGGAGAGCGCCGAGCGCTCGACCAATTCGGCGGCGCCGAGCCCGGTCAAGTAGTCGCGCAGTTCCGGGCGCCCGGTCGCGGCGGCGACGCGGTGGCCGAGCGCGGACAGCAGGGCCGTCGCGACGCTGCCGACACCGCCAGCCGCGCCGGTGACGAGAACGTCGCCGTCGCCGGGGCGCAACCCGTGCCGTTCCAGCGCCGTCACCGCCAGCATCGCGGTCAAGCCCGCGGTGCCGAGCGCCATTGCCTGCGATGGGCCGAGCCCCGCGGGCCGGTGCGCCAGCCAGTCGGCTTTGACCCGCGCCTTCTCGGCGTAGCCGCCCCACTGCACCTCCCCGACCCGCCAGCCGGTCAGGATCACCGGGTCGCCGGGCTTGAATTCGGCGGACTCCGAGCGTTCGACGGTCCCGGCAAAATCGATGCCGGGGATGTGCGGATAGCTGCGGACGAGGCGCCCGATCCCTTGCAGGATCATCCCGTCCTTGTAGTTGAGAGTCGAATATTCGACCGCGACCATGACGTCGCCCGGCGGCAGGCGCGCCTCGTCGACCGTCTCGACGCGGGGGATAATTTTCCCACCTTCCTCGTGCAGCACCAGAGCCCGGAACGTCGCCATCACGCCCCCTTTTTCGTATCGCCGATGTTCGGTGCGTCCGCCCGCGAACCTATCTCGGCTTGCCGCTCTCGCAAAGGCCCTCGCCGCGCAAAAGTCGGTAGGCCACCCGCTATCCTGGTAGAGGTCAGAGATCTGCCGTCGCAGACGTATCTTCCGAATGTCGGAACCCGGTTTGGCTCGGCATTGCGGAAGCGGGACGGTAGATGAAGTCTTCTCCGGCTGCTCGGGCGCAATCCGGTGCGGATGTGGATCTCCTTCGCACCGGGCAGCGGCGAAAACCCGAGCGCTTGCCAACGAGCTTCACCAACTCGGTTTTGAGCAGCGCCAGTCGATGGCATCGACCAAGTCTTTTGTCGACGCCATGAAGAGCGAGCGGATCGGCGCTCGCCCTCCATAAAGATGCTTTTTGGCAGCGCGCTACTTCAAGGAAACCGGCATCACGGTCAGGTTATACGTGATATCCTGAACGGTGCTCCCGGACTCGGCGTGAAAATAGATCGTGTATGGTTTCACGGATGCCTTCAGGTTGTCTATTTTCGCCCAGTATCCGTCGGTGATCCCCGGCGAATAGATCCCTGGCTCGAGCGGCAGCCCCGTGCCGCAGGCGTCGGAACCAAAGACGTTTCCCGGTGGATTGGTCACGGCGAAGGGTTGCGACTCGACGCGCTGCGTCTTGATTTTGTGCTTGTTGACCGTAGCCGAAACGTCGTGCGTCTGATCGACAAATTGCGTCACATAAGCGTAATAGAATTCCTTTAATTTCTTGACCGTGTTCAAGTCGTCAGGTTGACCGCAGCCTGGGGTGTTGAACGCGAAACCGTTGATGACCGGAAAGAACAGCGCGGTCCCCTCGGGCACCGTGCAGGTGCGGGTTAACATGCCGCCAGAAAAAGTTCCGGCCAGGAACCATACCGGTCCCCGTTGGCCGACCGCGCACAAGGCTCCGGTTTGATCAACCACCGGGTTTACGTCATTGGGCAGCGAAAGGGCCCATTGCATCCATTGGGCGGAGAGTTGCGGCAATTCCTCGTTGAGCACATGGCCCGGCGAGTTGGCCAGCGTCTCGCTTGGAGCGGCGACCGTCAGTCCGACCGCCATCACAGCGATGCCAAGAGCGGCAGTGATATATTGATACGTCGTCCTGTCTTTCACGACTCGTTTCCTCCAGTTTGAATTGTGATGCGGGCGGGGGCATCCGACTCCACTGTCTCGGCGACGATCACGTATCAGTTACTCCACGCGGTCTCCGAGGAACTGAACAAAACCGCCAAGTTATGAGACTATTTACTTCGGAGTCGCGAGTACGACGTAGTTTGCCCCCGTATTCATGATGACCTGGGTGAGGATTTGACCGCGCTCGTTGATATGCACCTCGGGCCATGAACTTTGGCCGACGAGACCAACGTAGTATTTGTTGTTCACATGCTCTACGGTTCCGAGGCCGGGGATTACGGTGCCGGTTCTGACTACCGCTCTAATCGCCCCGCCCGACCATAAGTAAACGCCGGTGTCGTCGACGCCGTCATGATCACTATCCGCATCCAAGACAGCGGAGAATGCTACATTGCCGGCATTATCGATGGCATGAGAACCCTGATTTTGAGCCGCGTTCTTCATTATGCCGCCCGGTAAACGATCGCCCACTCGGGCCACGGCCAGCAGCGTGCCATCATGCTTGCGCAAGAAGACGCCATTCTCGCTGTGGTCCTCGTTGAACCCGCCGATAAAGCTCGCGTCGCCGGCCTCGTTCAGCCGACCGTTAAAGGTGTATTTGAAATTGCCGCCGCCCGGCGCGTGTTGGCCTTGATGCACGATCGACGACAGCCGGCGAGTATCCGCCCGGTAGAGGTATAGGCTTTCAAAGCAACCTAGCATAGTATCGTCACCGCCTATACACGTCTCGCCCTGTACATGGCCGCCAAAAATCACGTCTCCGGCATTATTCAGATTAGGATCCCAGGCGTCATCAAAGGTGCTAATGGAGCCGGGCGCCGAATCACCGGGCGCGGCAATCTTAGTGGCATTGTTGAAACGATCGAAGGTGTAGACGCCGCGCCCTAGGCCAAAGCAGGAGGCGGTCGGGTCGGTGCAGTTCCCGTCAGAGGTGTCGATTACCCCGACCGTCGCGATCTGGCCGCGGTTGTTGATGTCTGAGTGGAAATCGGTGCCTCGGAAGGTCGTCCCGCCGGGCGCCGGATCGCCCGGAAGCAAGACCGATGACACCTTCTGCCTCACCGAATTGTAGCGGAATACGCCCGGAAGAGTACCAATCATCGGGAACAAGTTCGAAGGGATGTTGGTAAAAAACCGAAGGCGATGTCGCCGGAATCGTCCATGCCGGGTGGCGAAAAGATCCCGGCGCCATAGATCAGCTGAGTCCCGGGGATCGGATCGCCGGTCCGGGCAATCAGCCGAGTCATCCCATGGTATCGGGCATAGAGGCCCTCGCCGACTATATTGTCGTCCGTTTCGGCTAGGTCGGATACGAAAGCGACATCGCCACGGTTGTTGATGTCCCCCGGCTCGAAATCGCCTTTGTGCACATCGCCGCCCGGCGCCGGGTCGCCGAGGGTTGCAACCACGCTGAAAGTATAGCCGCCCGGAGGTGCCGCTTCAGATGTCAGTGCGCCCATTGCTACCGCCAATACGGTCAGACTGAGCTTTCCTGCCACAGCCATATTTTGCCGATATGTCTCTCGGTTTTTCATGACCCGTTCCCTCCAGTTTGAACCGCAACGCGGGCGGTGGCATCCGACCCCACCGCCTCGGCGATGATCACATTAGCAAGCAGGGCTTTCGTCTCGAGCGCCCGCCAACGGTCGGATATTTCGAAATCGCCTTGCAACCGGGTACATGCGGTCGTCACTTGGCGACGGTCAGATGGTAGGTGATGTCCTGAAACCCGCTCGCGCTGCAGCCCGAGGCGACCCATCGGATCGTGTGCTTGCCGGGGGATAGCGGGTACAGGAACAGATAATAGCCTTGCTCGGCGCTCGGGCTAAGCAGCAGCTCCGGAATCGTGGTCTCATCGAATCCGAAGAGGTTTCCGGGGGGCAACTGGACATAGAAGATTGGCGATTTGCTGCCCGACGGCCCCGTGAAGAAACGCTGAGGATGGGCAACCTGGTTTCCGTCGATCGACACTGAAATCCGAGCCGGCGGCGTGCATTTCGCCTGGCTACGAACGTATTTTTCCGTCCGCTGGTCCGGCGGATCACTCAAAAATGCGAAGTATGCGTTGTAGATGAGCGGGAAGAACAAGGCTTTATCAGAGGGGATGTTGCACGCACGGACAACTGGATCGGATCCGAACGTGCCGGCCAGAAACCAGACCCGGTCCACCTGCCGCTGTCCGCAATACTGCCCCGTGGTGTCCGACACCGGGTTCTCGGCCGCAGGAACCCCCACCGCCCATTCCTGCCACTGGGCGGCCCACCGGCCATAGGTTTGGCCGTCCGGTGTCGAATTGATTGGAGCCACGACGGCTTTTCCATCGTCCGCCTGGGACAGCGGAGCAGTAAACAGGATCGATGAAAACACTAGGGCGCTCGACAACAATCGTAAGCGTCGTCGTTTCATGTCCTATTCCTCTCATTCTCGTTTTCGCTTCAGATCTGTCGCTCTTTCGGCCTGTTGGAAGGACGGAGATGTGATATCTCGCGTCCAGTCGTGCCGGCGCAGCAAGTGACGGCTTGCCGCTTTATTGGAACAGGCGAACGTCGCCCGGGCAGTTCAGGGAAGTCTTGTTGCCCTCAGCAATGCCATTTCCACACGTGGGCAGACAATCATTAGGGACATTGGGGTCAGAGGCGCTTTCCCCGCGGCTCACCTCACACACCTTGTCACCCTGACGCGGCCGGAAGAAAGGCGGTGTATTTGGCCACAAAGAGGGCTCGCCACGATCGCCCAGCACGAAGGGGAACCAGATGGTCAGGGTCCATTGGGTCCGATCGAAGGTCCGCTTCCAGCCCCGGTCGGCGAATATTTCACCAAGCGGAGGAGCGTCCGCGAGCGCGCTCAGGCTGGCGTAATCCGGCTGGCGGGGATCGCTCGGGCCGACCCTTCCCGCGAAATAGACGAGGGAGGCGAGCCCCTCCTCCTGGTCGTAGAGCAGCCAAACGCTGGTCAGGCCGCGTTCCTGCGCCGTCTCCAGAATGGCGTCGAATTTCTGCTGCAGCGTCCGAGCCGGCTGAAGGGCGTTGCGCAGCGACCAGCGTTCGGTCCTCAGCACGATCTGCGAGCTGTGGACGTCGCCGAAATCGTGCGCCCCAATCACAGTCCAGGCGTGGCACTCGGGGTGGAGGAAGTAGGGTCGCTTGAGGAAGTGCACGCCGTCGAGCACGTAGCTGTTGAAGACCCAATCCCTGTATTCTCGCGCGTGCTCGGCAGTATCAAACAGATACCGGCCACCGGAAAGAGCCTCCCCGGTGTTGGGGTCGAAAGTGATCGGGATATGTTTGTGGATCATGCCGGGACGTGCTGCCATATACATTCGATCGCGCTCGATCGACGGCGCGATTTCATCCGGCAGCAAGTCGGATGAGAGGCCAAAGTCGCAGGTGAACGCACCCCGCGCCGGCACATCGCCATCCTCGCCTGCAATAGCCATGTTTAGGGGCATGATCAGCCCCAGTGCGGCCGCGGCGATCGAGCAGCTAATCTTGTTCATGACCTGCCCTTCGTAGAAAAGATGCGGCACATTAGAAGCGATGCTTTCACGATATTGCGGCGCTTCTGCTGAAAGGCCCTGAGCACTTGAGGTTAAATTAAGCCGGGTGTAAGCCGACGTCGTCATGCGTTCGGATGAGGAGGGCTGTTTCGCCGATAAATTTTTTTCGTAGAAGTGTGAACTGGATCACACACGGGGTGAGCGAGACGTGGTGCGCTGCGCCGGCCTGGGCCGCGCGGCCGCTTTCCGGGCGTCGATCCCGACCTGCCGGAGGCGAGCATGCGCCTGCAAGTACTTTCGCAACTTATCGCATCGATCTACGACACTGTCGTGGACGCCGATGCCTGCCCAACGATGCTCAACGGTCTCGCCGACATGCTTGGCGCAACGAAGGGGACGCAAGTCGGCACCTACAACTCGAGAACTCATAGCGCCACTGTACTTGCTCCGCGCTTGAGCCGTGAAGAATTACCCGCCTTTTCGGAATACTGGGCGGAGGTTTGGCGGCAGTGCGGAGAGCATCCAATCGGCGCCGTCATCGTCCCGGAACCGGCCATTTCGCACCACAACCACAGTTGCCTTGGCGTTTTCAACGGGTCGCCCGAAGCGCCGAATCCGCCGGCAACGATGGGAACAACTCTTCTGACCGAGGGTCCACTTTCCACAGTGGTGTCGGTGACGCGTCCCTATGCCGAGGGCGAGTTCGACGCAACTCAGATCCAGCTCTTTGCCGCCTTGATCCCGCATCTTCAGCGCGCCATGCAGTTGCGGCTGCGCCTGGCCACCCTAGACGGGCCGCCAACGAGCTCGGCCGAGATGCTGAACCGGCTGCCGCAAGCCGTGCTGCTGGTCGACGCGCAGGCGCAAGTAATCTTCGCCAATCAAATCGCCGAGAAGATGCTCGGCCCGGGCGGCGGTCTATCGCTCGACCGCGACGGCCTGAAGGCCGAAACGTCCGATAGCACACGCCTGTTGCGGCAAACCATCGCCAATTGCGCGGACTCGGCAAATCAGCTTGGCGAAGCGGGCGGTCGCCTCCGGCTTTCGCGCCGCGAACGAGCGCCATTGACGATGCTGGTGATACCGCACCGAACCCAGGTCACCTGGATCGACGTCCTCCGCCCGGCCGCGATCCTGTTCATCACCGACCCGGAGCAAGCTGTCATGGTTCGCGGCGAATGGCTCCGGCAGGATTTCGGACTGACCCCGGCAGAGGCCGTATTCGCGGCCGAGATATCGAAAGGCGATGGATTGCAAGCCACCGCCAGCCGCCTCGGCGTCTCGTTGACAACAGTGCGGACACACCTCGCCCATGTGTTCGACAAAACAGGCACGCGGCGTCAGGCCGAACTCGTTCGCCTGATGCTGCAAGACCAGCCGGCGACTCGCGCCGATCAGCTGGCTGGCGGGGCGATCTGCAGCGGCGTTGATCGAACAGCAGCGCGCGGGAAGCCGTCCTGCGGCTCAGCGAGGATCAAGTGCGCAGCGGCTCGAGAATGCTGACAAAGTTCGCGACCGCCGCACCCCCCATGTTCATGACCCCGGCAAGCGTCGCGCCCGGCACCTGGATGCCGCCCGCTTGCCCCGTTACCTGCATCGCCGCCAATACGTGCATCGACACGCCGGTAGCGCCGATCGGGTGGCCTTTGGATTTTAGCCCGCCCGATGGGTTGACCGGCAGCCGCCCGTCCTTTTCGGTCCAGCCTTCGAGGATCGCGCGCGCCCCTTCGCCTTTCGGGGTCAGGCCCATCGCTTCATACTCGATCAATTCGGCGATCGTGAAACAGTCATGTGTCTCAATGAGGTCGAGGTCGTCGAGCGCCAGCCGCGCCTTGCCGAGCGCGCGCCGCCATGCCAGCGCCGGTCCTTCGAAGGCGATCACGTCGCGCTGGCTCATCGGCAGGAAATCGTTGACCTGCTCGGCGGCGCGAAAGACCACGGCCTTTCTCATGCTGAGCGCGGTTGCCGTGTCGGCGAGCACGACCGCCGCGGCACCGTCGGAGACCAGCGAGCAGTCGGTGCGCTTTAAGGGGCCGGCGACGAGCGGGTTCTTGTCGGAAACCGTGCGGCAGAATTCGTAGCCGAGGTCCTTCTGCATTTGCGCCAACGGGTTGGCCGCACCGTTCTTGTGGTTCTTGGCCGCGATCCGCGCCAGCGCATCGGACTGGTCGCCATAGCGCTGAAAATAGCTCTGCGCGATCTGGCCGAAGATGCCGGCAAAGCCGCCTTCGGTCGCGTCCTCCTCCTTGCGGTAGCTGGCACCCAACAGAATGTCGCCGACCTGGGCGCCGCCGATTTCGGTCATCTTTTCGACGCCGACGACGAGCGCGAGGCGCGCCTTGCCGGCGGCGATCGCATTCAGCCCCTGGTGGATCGCGGCCGAGCCGGTGGCGCAGGCGTCCTCGACCCGGGTCGCCGGCTTGAAGCGAAAGCCGGGATCGGCCTGAAACACCAGCGACGCTGGAAATTCCTGGCGGACAAAGCCGCCGTTCATCGTGCCGAGATAGACCGTGTCGATGTCGGCAGCACCAACCCCGGCATCGGCGAGCGCCGCTTGGGTCACCTCGACGATCAGCTGCTCGATGTCCTTGCCCTCATGCTTGCCGAACTTGCTGTGCGCCCAGCCGACGATGCACCCGCTCATTCGTCCCTCCAACAAGCCGATCGCGACCCGGCAAGGACCCGTGGCCTCCCCGTCCGCGCCGTTCTATCCTGATATGGGTAAAAAAATGGCGGAGAGAATGGACGCAATCACGCTGCGCCGGCCGGACGACTGGCACGTTCATCTGCGCGACGGTGCGATCATGGCGCAGGTGCTGCCTTATACCGCTCGCCAGTTTGCGCGCGCGATCGTCATGCCGAATTTGGTCCCGCCGATCGCAACGGCCGCCGCGGCCCGGGCCTATCGCGCGCGCATTCTCGATGCGTTGGTGCCGGGCAGCGATTTTACCCCGCTGATGACTTGCTACCTGACCGAGACGGCCGAGCCTGGCGAGGTCGCGCGCGGGTACGAAGAAGGTGTGTTTGCGGCGGTCAAGCTCTATCCGGCGCATGCAACGACCAACTCGGCTTTTGGCGTGTCCGACATGGCGCGCGTGCAGCCGGTGCTGGAGCGGATGGCCGAGATCGGCATGCCGCTTCTGGTCCACGGCGAGGTCACCGACCCGGAGGTCGACATCTTTGATCGCGAGGCGGTTTTTGTCGAAAGGGTGCTCGATCCGCTGCGCCGGCGCCTGCCCGAGCTCAAAATCGTGCTCGAGCACATTACCACCGAGGAGGCGGCCGCCTGTGTCGCCGAGGGCGGGCCGAACCTGGCGGCGACGATCACCGCGCACCACCTCGTCATCAACCGCAACGCGCTGTTTGCCGGCGGCATGCGCCCGCATCTTTATTGCCTGCCGATCGCGAAGCGCGAAAAGCATCGCCAGGCGTTGCGCCGCGCCGCCGCTTCGGGCGACCGCAGCTTTTTTCTCGGCACCGACAGCGCCCCGCACCCGCAACCGGCGAAGGAGACCGCGTGCGGGTGCGCCGGCATTTTCACTGCCGTGTCCGCGCTCGAGCTCTACGCCGAAGTGTTCGAAGAGATGGCGGCGCTTGATAAATTCGAGGCCTTCGCCTCGTCGAACGGCCCGCAATTTTACGGCCTGCCGGCCAACCGCCAGCGCGTCACGTTGCGCCGCGAAACCTTCACCGTGCCCGAGCGCATCGGCGCGGGCGATACCGCGATCATCCCGTTTCGCGCCGGCGAAACCTTGCGCTGGCGCCTCGTCTCTCAGCCCGGCGCCGACCAAGACGTTTAGCCGCCGCCGCAAGGCCGGCCGATATCGTAGGCCGGTGTCGAGGTTCGCCGATCGACCCTTTTTACCTCGTGCCTTGCCGCCGCATCGGGGTTCACTTAGTTAGACCACTTTGGACATTCGGAAGGAGGGCTTGGCCATGGCAGGAGAATCCGCGCGCTTCGGGCTGCGAGAGCGCCCGCCGACGCCGGCGGTGCGGCCGTTCGAGCTGCCGCCGCGGATGCAGCCGATGCTCGACCGTGCCAAAGCGGATCTGGCCGAGCCGTTCCGCGGGATTACCAGCGGACCGGTCGTGTCCGGGCTCTTCTCGATCGCGAAGACCGGCGTGCCGGTGACGCCCGTTATCGAAGCGGCGCGGGGGTTTCTCGCAGGATTGAGCGCGGAACAGCGCCACGCGGCCTGCTTTGCGGTCGGTGACGAGGCGTGGCGGCAATGGTCGAACATCCATCCCTGGCTGATGCGCCACGGGGTCTGCCTCGCCGATCTCGGCCACGATCAGCGCGAGGCGGCGCTCACGCTGCTGCGGCACAGTCTGAGCGCCTCGGGGTACCGAACCGCGCGCGACGTGATGAAGCTCAACGAGCACGCTCTTGAGATCACCGGCAAGCCCGAGGAATACGGCGAGTGGTTCTATTGGATCAGCGTCTTCGGCACGCCCTCGCCCGAAGGCGAGCCTTGGGGCTGGCAGATCGATGGCCACCATCTCAACGTCAATTGCTTTGTGCTTGGCGACCAGCTGGTGCTGACGCCCAATTTCATGGGCTCGGAGCCGGTGCTTGCCCGCTTTGGCAAATATCAGGGAACCCGCGTCTTCGCCGCCGAGGAGGAGCAAGGGTTCGCGCTGATGGGCTCGCTCTCGCCCGAGGAGCGGCAGCGCGCGACGGTCTCGACCGATCTTCCCGGAGAAGTGCTGACCGCCGCCTTCAACGACAACCGGCGCATTGACCGCGCCGGGCTGCGCTATGACGAGCTGTCGCCGCAGGGCCGCGAGCGTCTCGAAGCGCTGCTCGGGGTCTATACCGGCCGAACCCGCCCCGGGCACGCCGAAATCCGCTATGCCGAGGCAAAGCGGCATTTGGGCGAGACCAGCTTTGCCTGGATCGGTCCGTTCGACGCGGCGAGCCCGTTCTATTACCGCATCCAAAGCCCGGTAATCCTGGTCGAGTTCGATCATCAGTCGGGCATCATGTTCGACAACGACAAGCCGTCGCGCGACCACATCCACACGGTCGTGCGCACCCCCAACGGCAACGACTACGGCAAGGATCTGCTGCGCCAGCATTATGCCGAGCACGACCACTCGCATCCCGCCGGCGCGCACCGCCAGGGCGCCGCCGCGGGGCGTCCGGCGTAGTCGCCGAGCGGACAAAACCCGGCTCGGTCGCCGGCATAGGCATCGTCGCGCGCAAACGCACGGTCCGCCGGCGGAGGGCCGAGGAGGGTGCAGGTGAGCGAGGCAAAAACGTGGCACCGGCCACCGCGGGATTGATCATTCGTCCGATTTTGGGAATCGATGGTGCAGGATTCATCAAGGATCGGAGAAAATGGCGATTGTACCGATGGTCCCGATTGGCCGGGTTACCGCACTCGATCGTTCCATCATTCTGACCGAAAGAGGGATTTGGGGGAATGGCGGCGACGATTTTCTATGCGGTCACTGCGGCTCTCTTATTCTTTCGGATTACGACCCCGCAAGGGTCAGAGGGAATCCTGTCTATCGCTGCGGCTTTTGTGAGAACAACAACGATCTTCCTTTTGCGCCGAGCGACGATCGCATCTGGCGGCAGGGTGGCTGACGCGTTCGTCGTGACGGCAGGCAACTGAACCAGACACGACCTGGCGCAGCCGACGACGACGGGCTCGCCCGGCGGCTGGTGACATGCGGCCCGCGTTGCTCGCCTTGTCGCGCGACCAGCGCTGCCTAAGTTCTTGCGGTCGCAACCGCGCTGAAAAGCCCGAATGATGCCCGAGCGCTATGATGTCGTCGTGATCGGCGGCGGTCCCGGAGGATATGTTGCCGCGATTCGCGCGGCGCAGCTCGGATTGCGCACCGCATGCGTCGATGCGCGCGGCAGTCTCGGCGGCACCTGCCTCAACATCGGTTGCATTCCCTCAAAGGCTTTGTTGCAATCCTCGGAGAAATTTGCCGAGGCACGGCAGACCTTCGCCCAGCACGGCGTCAAAATCGGCGAGGTGACGCTCGATCTGGGGCAAATGATGGCTCGCAAGGACCGGGTCGTGTCCACTTTGACGCGCGGCGTTGAATTTCTGTTCCGAAAAAACAAGGTCGACTGGCTGAAGGGTTGCGGTCGCATTACCGCACCCGGCCGGGTTGCCGTGAGCAGCGCCGAGGGCGGGGTGCAGGAGGTCGAAACCGGCGCCGTCGTGATCGCGACCGGCTCGGAGA
Organism: uncultured Alphaproteobacteria bacterium; assembly: GCA_963712825.1. GTDB lineage: Bacteria > Pseudomonadota > Alphaproteobacteria > ATCC43930 > CGMCC-115725 > AP-15. The sequence goes on along the minus strand of CAVQJP010000002.1, from coordinate 407,801 downwards.
GCACGCCGTTGCCGGGCATTACGATCGACGAGCGGCGGATCTTGTCCTCGACCGGCGCATTGGCGCTCGACCATGTGCCCGAGCGGCTGGCGGTCGTCGGCGGCGGCTATATCGGGCTCGAGCTCGGCTCGGTGTGGCAGCGGCTCGGCGCGCGGGTCACGGTCGTCGAGCTCCTCGACCGGATCGTCCCGGCGATGGACCGCGAGCTCGGGACGGCGTTGCAACGGGTTCTGACCCGGCAAGGGATCGCCTTCCGGCTCGGGACCAAATTGGCCGGCTTGCGAGAGAGCGCGGGCGGGCTCGCGCTCGACATCGACGCGGGCGGCGGCGACGCCGTTGAGGCCGATATCGTCCTGGTCGCGGTCGGCCGGCGCCCGGTTACCCGCGGGCTTGGTCTCGAGGCGGTCGGCGTCGCCTGCGATGCGCAAGGCCGGGTTCTGGTCGATGACGGGTTTGGCACCAATGTCTCCGGCATCTATGCGATCGGCGACGTGATCCGCGGCCCGATGCTCGCGCACAAGGCCGAGGAAGAAGGGATCGCGATCGCCGAGCGCCTGGCTGGCCAGCAGCCGCACGTCAACTACGATGCGATCCCGGCGGTGGTATACACGTGGCCCGAGGTCGCCTCGGTCGGCAAAACCGAGGAGGAGCTGACGGCGGCCGCGGTCTCCTACCGGGTCGGCAAATTCCCGTTCACCGCCAACCCGCGCGCCCGCGCCAACGGCGACACCGAGGGCTTTGTCAAAATCCTGGCCGAGGCGGCGAGCGACCGGGTGCTGGGCGTGCACATCATCGGCCCCGACGCCGGCACCCTGATCGCCGAGGCCGCGCTGGCGATCGAATTCGGCGCCTCGGCCGAGGACATCGGGCGCACCTGCCACGCCCATCCGACATTGAGCGAAGCGGTCAAGGAAGCCGCCCTCGCCGTTGACGGCCGCGCCATCCACATCTGAGCGTTCCCAGTGCCGCTGGCCCGCGTGCTGCGTCCTGCCGGGCCGCGGATCGCGCATGCCGCCCGAAATCATTACGCCGCGAACTGATACCGGCAACCGACCGGCTCGGTGAGACGCAGCAAATCTTTGCGCAGATTCCCGGTTGTCGCAGTGCACAAAGCGGGGTTACCCTTAGTGCGCCCGACGCCAAGCCGGTCGGCTCGTTCGAGGCTTCGGTGGGGTTGTCGGCGCTTCATGTGACCGGCGCGCGGGCCGCTCGGCCGCGCGAGTTCCAATGGAATGGGGAACGGATGCCAAACGCAAGCTATTCCAATCTGTTCGTCTTTCATCAGGCGATCTCCGAGCAAGGCCGCCTGTGGTGCGGCGTCACCGAAAACCACAGCTGGGAAACCGACGCCCCGGTCCCCAATACCGGAATGACGGCGTCGCCGTCGGCGGTCGAATTCGCCGGCAGCGTCTATTGCTTCCACCAGGGTTTCGCCGCCAACGGCACGCTGTTTTACAATATCTACGATGGAACCCTTTGGGAGGGCGACCGGCAGGTGCCTGCTACCGGCATGTCCGAAGCGCCGTCGGCAGTGGTCTACAACGGCGCAATCTATTGTTTCCACCAGGGTTCGGGCGACAACGGCCAGCTCTGGTACAATATCCTGAACGGCGCCAATTGGGCCGGGGACGTGCAGGTTCCAAATACCGGGATGGCGAAATCTCCGTCCGCGGTCGTGTTCAACGGCCGGCTCTATTGCTTTCACCAGGGCTCAGGCGAAAACGGCCAGCTCTGGTACAACGTCTTCGACGCCAATCGCGGCTGGCTCGGCGACACCCAGGTTCCCAACACCGGGATCAGCGAATCTCCATCCGCCGTCGTATTCAACGGCCAGCTCTATTGCTTTCACCAGGGGACCGGTCAAGACAGCCAGCTCTGGTACAACATTTTCGACGGCGGCAATTGGCTCGGCGACCGCCAGGTTCCAGGCGTCGCCATTAGCAAGTCGCCGAGCGCCGCGGTGCTGGACGGTGCGCTGTACTGCTTTTATCAGGGCCCGTATCAGAACGGCGGCCTCTATCACGACGTTTTCAACGGCAGCCAGTGGCTCGGCCAAGCCCAGGTGCCGGATACCGGGATCAGCGAGTCCCCCGCGGCCGTGCACACCAGCCTGCCGCCGGTGCCGGGGGTCATCGTCGCCGCCAGCCCCGGCGAAACCCGCGTCGCCGCGTTCGACGGCTGGGGCACGTCGCTGTGCTGGTGGGCCAACCAATACGGCGGCACCCCGGGTCAGTTCGGCGCGTCGATGCTGGCCGATTTGTTTTTCGGCACCGGCACTGTCGTCGCCGGGGGCCCGAGCGTGCCGACGCCGCCTTCGCTCCCCGGGCTCGGGATCAACGTCGTGCGCTACAATATCGGCGGAGGCGGCAACGGCGCGCAGATCGACGACAACACCAGGGAGCTGATCTCGCCCAACAACCCAATCGGCAACCCGCACTACATTACCGGCTTTTGGAAAAAATGGGGCGACGGCGACGCCAATGTCGGCGACCTGCAATATTGGGACTGGAGCGCCGACGCCGGCCAGCGCGCGATGCTGACTTTAGCCCGCGAGCGCGGCGCCAACATCTTCGAGTTCTTTTCGAACTCGCCGCTATGGTGGATGTGCGACAACCATTCCGCTTCCGGCGGAACGGCGCCCGTCATCAGCAATCTGCAGACCTGGAACCACGACCAGTTTGCGCGCTACCTGGCGACCGTCGTCAAATATGCTCGCGACCACTGGAATATCGATGTGCGCTATGTCGAGCCGTTCAACGAGCCGACGCCGGGCGTGTGGCTGTTTTACATCCCCGATCACGGCTACGCGAACCAGGAAGGCTGCAACTTTGCCTATCCGGTGCAGACCTCGATCATCAACAGCCTGCATGACGCGCTCGGGAATGCCGGCCTGCTGCCGACCGTCGGGATCGCCGCTTCCGACGAGACCGGCGTTGGCGAGGCCTTGGCGACGGTGACCGCTTTTGCTGCCTCGACGGACCAGCCATTCAACAAAATCAGTAAAATCAATGTCCATGGTTATTCCGGCACCGACACCAGCCCGTACCGCGGGACATTGCGCCCGAACTTGCGCAACGCGGCGCGGATGGCGGCGCCCAATGCCACGCTGTGGATGTCGGAGTTCGGCGACGGCGATTTGTCGGGCATGACGATGGCGACCAGCATCATGCTGGACATGACCGAATTGCAGGCGAGCGCCTGGGTGCAGTGGCAGGTCATCGACCCGTCATGGGGGTTTTTCGCCGGCCCCGACCGTGGCGGCGTGATCGGCGCGGTCTATGCCAAGTATTACGTCTTTGCGCAGTTCAGCCGGCATGTAAGGCAAGGCTGCCGGATTATTGGCAGCAGCGACCCCAACAGCGTCGCCGCATACAATCCTGCGACCGGAAAGCTTGTGATCGTCACGCTCAATCTCGATCGGCCGCGCTGGGTCTCCTACGATCTTTCCGCCCTGCCGCGCGCTGCGGGGCCGGTGGATCGCTGGGAGACGACCACGGTCGGCGGCCATACCGCAAAAGGCTATGTGCACGTCACCGACACGGTGCTGAACGGCAAGGCCTTCCGGTTCCGCTGCGAGGCCAACGCGGTCTACACCTTCGAAATCGGCGGCGTGAGCCTGTAACTGTCGGATCTGAAAAGGTATCGCAACGCGACGGTGAGATATTGCAATTGTTCGCCTAAGTTCGGGTTGGAACACCAAGGATCGGCTCCGGCGATCGCGCTCAGCGCTCAGCCGGCAGGCGCGCCCGAGGGCTTGTCGCCAAGCCGCAGCAGCGGCACGAGCAGAAAGATCACTGCGGTTGAAGCCGCGGAAACGACGATCAGCGGCGCCAGCCGGCTGTGAAACGCGTGCTCGTAAAGAAACGAGCCGAGATTGTTCGACAGCGAGGAAGACAGGTTGAGCAATGACATCAGCGCGGCGAAGGCGAAACCCTCGGCCCGCTTCGGACAGAAATCGGCGGCGAGCGTCAGCGTGGCGACAAACGCGATCATCCCGGCCATGCCGCTGAAAAAGTTGACGATCGCGGCGCTGACCGGGTTCGACAACAACAGGAACGCCGCCGTCGTCACCGTGCCGATCAGGATGCTGAGGTTCAGCAGCCGTCGCGAGGTGAGCCCGTCGAGAAACCGCCGGTACAAGAGCGCGCCGACGATCCAGCCGATCGAGTTGATCGCGCCGAGAACGCCGATATAGGCTTGCGAAAATTTGAGCGTGTCGGTCATGTAGTAATAGAGCGGCAGGCCGAAGCCGGGATTAAGGTAATAGAGAAAGAGAAACAGCCCGATCAGCCACAATTCTCTTTGGGTGAAGGTCGCGACCAGGCCGCGGAACGTATTCTTGAGCTGGCCGAGGTCGAGCCGGCTTGGGGTCTCGTCGATCAGAAAGAGGGCGCCAAAGATCGCGGCGAACGGGGCGAGCGCGATGATCGCCGCGGCGGCGTGCAACGCGCCGGCCGGCGACAACCGGGCCACCAATTCGCCTCCGACAAAAGCGCTGAAAACGGCGGCGACGTTGAACCACAGCCATTGCTGGTTGACAAAGGCGTCGCTGCGGTTCAGCCGCTGGCCGTTCTCGACCAGCACCGCACCACACAATGTGCTCGATATCGCCATCGCATAGGCGGTCACCAGCAATACCGCGAGGAGCGGACCCGGTGCGGTCAGCCGCGTGACCCAGAAAAAGGAGACGGCCGCCACCGCATTGGCGAAAACGAGATAGGCCTTCCGCCGATACCCGAACAGCGGCACGAAATCGGAAACGACGCCGTAAACCGGCTTGATGATCCATGGCAGGTTCAGCACGGTGAGCCACGCGGTCACCTGGACCGGAGTCCAGCCATAGACCTGCTTCAGAAAGTAATTCAGCGGCTGGGCGATCAGGCCGCCGGTCTGCCCGAGCCCCTCGACGACGTAGACAAGCGCAAAGAACAGCATCAGCCGGCGGAGCTCCCGGCTGTGCGACGGCGGCTCGGGGTTTGGCGCGGGGGCTTCGGGCCGATCCGGCCGCGTCTCCGCCTGAACCCTCACCCGCACCCTTATCGGACCGCGACGATGATCTCGATCTCGACCGGGATGCCGCCCGGCAACGAGCTCATTCCGACTGCCGAGCGCGCATGCCGGCCGCGCTCGCCAAAGACTTCGACGAGCAGGTCGGAGCAGCCGTTGACGACCTTCGGGTGATCCTCGAAATCGGGTGCCGCATTGACCATGCCGAACACCTTGACGATGTCGTCGACCCGGTCGAGATCACCGCCGAGCGCGTCCCTGGTCGCCGCGATCAGCACCAGCCCGACCCCGCGGGCGTGGCGATAACCCTCCTCGACCGACATGCCGGCGCCGAGCTTGTCGCGCGGCATCCTGCCCGCGGTCTCCGGCGGCCCCTTGCCCGACAGGTACAGCAGGTTGCCGACGCGCTTGGCGTGGACATAGTTGCCGAGCGGCCCGGCTACTTCAGGCAAGGTGATCCCCAGTTCCTTAAGCCTCTGCTCGACCGCCATCGCATCGTCTCCCGCGCCGGAAACGGCCATCATACCCGAAACCGCCGCGGCTTCGACCTCAGCGGCAGTGGTATTCGGCGACCTGGGCGCTGCCGTCCTCGGTGTTGGAGACGAGCTCGGCCGACTTTTCCCATGACCCGCAATGCAGCTGGGCGACCTGGTCGGCCGCGGCCGCGGGGGTGGCGTCGGGGTACCAGCGCAGTGCGATCCCGCTCGGCGACTGATTCAACGTCCAGGGCGGTCCGCTGCAGCCGGCGAGCGCAGTCAATGCCAGGATCGCCGCGGCTTCCATCGCCACCTTGAATTTCGACACGCGCATCTCGTCCTGCCTGTTCGCAATCAATGGATGCACGGCAAACGCGCCGAGCGGCCCGCGGGTTCTGACCCGCCCGCTTTTAGGAGGAACCGCTTTCCGGCAGTCCCGCGCGATGCAATGCCGGAAAATAGTTGGCTTCGGCCAAGGCCCGGATTTTCGGGTCGTCGTACCAGATCGACTTTTTGACCATGGCGAGGCTTGCATAGCCTTTGCCGAGCTTTTGCGCCTGCGCCAGTTCCTCGGCCGCGCGCTTGCCGTCGCCTTTCGTGGCGTAGGCGGCGGCGAGATAGGCGTGGACAAAGGGGAGCCGGGCGTTCTCGCTGCGAGCGCGTTCGAGCGCCGCCAGCGCCGCGTCGACATTGCCTTGCAGCAACTGCATGACCCCGATCCGACCATACCAGGCGGCGATGCCGGGTTCGTGCGGGCTCAGATGGATCGCCTGCTCGATATAGGGAATGGCCCCGTCGATCGAGCCGGACAGGAACTTGCACCAGCCGACATGGGCGTAGGCAGGCGCCCGGCTGCGGTCGAGCGCGATCGCGGTCTCGTATTCCGGGATCGCCTCGGCATAACGGGCCTGCGCGCGCAACACCTGGCCCTTGACGTAATGGGCAATCGCACTGTTGGGAGCCGCGGCGAGCGCGCGCGCGTCGAGATCCTCGGCGCGGCGCAGATCGAGATCGGGAAAATCGCTGAGCTCGTCGAGCACGCGCACCACCAGAACCGCCGCGAGCCAGGCCTGCGCATCGGACGAGCCGGGGTCGAGCGCAAGCGCGGTCTCGAAATCGCGCACCGCGTCGTCGTAGGTCTCGTGCGAGATCGGCTTGGTCAGTTCGGCGCGGCCCCGCATGACGTAGTCGACCGCATCGGGATGAGCGATCGGGCGCGCGGCCTCGGCGATCGCCAGCTGGGATTGCAAGGCGCGGGCGACCCGTGCGGTGATTTCGTTTTGCAGCGCAAACAGGTCGCCGACATCGCGGTCGAACCGTTCCGCCCAGAGCTGCGCGTCCGTCGCGGCGTCGACCAGCTGGACATTGATCCGCACTTCCTTGCCCGACCGCTGGACGCTGCCTTCGACGACATAGCGCACCGCGAGCTCGCGGCCGATCTTGCGCGCGTCGACCCCCTTGCCCTTGTAGGTAAATGCCGTGTTGCGGGCGATCACGACGCTGCCGGCGATCCGCGACAGGTCCGTGGTCAGGTCGTCGGTGATGCCGTCGGCGAAATATTCCTGTTGCGGATCGTTGCTGAGGTTGGCGAACGGCAGCACCACCATCGACAGGCGCGGCGCGGAATAGGATTGCCCCGTCTGCATCAGCAACCCCGGGCGCACCCACCAAGCCGCACCCGCGACGATGAACCCAAGCACGGCGAGGGTAGCAAGGCCGATGGCCAGCCGGCGGCGCATCGGGCGGCCGCGGGCCGCATCGCGCGAGCGCAACGCCAGCCCCGCATTGCCGTCGAGCTTGAACGCGCGTACCGGCTCGGCGATGTTCTTGACGCGCTGCTCGCCCAATGTCGTAAACGCGACCGGCAGCCGGGTGCCGATCTGGTCGCGGACCGCGCCCGACAGGCACACCCCGCCGGGCTCGGCCAGCGCTTCGAGGCGGGCGGCGATGTTGACGTTGTCGCCGTAGAGGTTCGAGCCCTCGACGATCACGTCGCCGACATGCACCCCGATGCGAAACCGCATCTGCTGTTCAGGCGGGCGGTTGGCGTTTTCCTCGGCGATCGCCTGCTGCACCGCGACGGCACATTCGACGGCGTCGACGGCGCTCGCGAAATCGGCGATCACGCTGTCGCCCGCGGTGTTGAAGATACGGCCGTGATGGACCGCGACCAGTTGGTCCAGGATCGCGCGATAGGCCTGCAGCCGGCGCAAGGTGCCAACCTCGTCGACGCCCATCAGCCGGCTGTACTCGGCGACGTCGGCGGCAAAGATCGCGGCGAGCTTGCGTTCGACTGACGGGCTGTCTACCACCACGCCCTCCTCAACGGCGCTCCTCCGAACCGGTTGATCGACGAACAACATAGCATTGCTTCCAGCTGTTCGCCCTAGTTACGCGGCGGAAACGGAAAGAAAACCCGCGCTCTTCGGCGCTCGGGCAGCCCGTATCCGCGCGGCGACGGCGCGGCACCGCGCGCAGGCTTTCCGCTCGCGGCGAGTTTCGCTATCGTTCCCCTGAAAATTTCGGGGACAGAGTGATGACGACGGCGGAAGAAACCTATGATTTCATCGTGACCGGGGCGGGCTCGGCGGGCTGCGCCGTGGCCGGGCGGCTCAGCGAGTCGGGAAAATACCGGGTGCTGCTGCTCGAGGCGGGCGGACGCGACACCAATCCGTGGATTCACATCCCGCTCGGCTACACCAAGACGTTCACCAATCCCCAGGTGAACTGGATGTTCGAGACCGAGCCCGAAAAGGAGCTCAACGGCCGCACTCTCTACCAGCCGCGCGGCAAGGTTTTGGGCGGCACCAGCTCGATCAACGGCATGGTCTACATGCGCGGCACCTCGACCGATTACGACGGCTGGCGCCAGCGCGGCTGCGAGGGGTGGGACTGGGATTCGGTGTTGCCGTTCTTCAAAAAGGCCGAGGATCAGGAGCGCGGCGCGGACGAGTTCCACGGCAAGGGCGGGCCGCTGCACGTGTCGAACCCGGTGCGCTCGCCGCTTGGCGACGCCATGGTCAAGGCTTCAATCGAGGCCGGCATTCCGGCCAACGACGATTTCAACGGCGCGCGGCAGGAGGGTGTCGGCTATTACCAGACGACGACCACCAACCGGCGGCGCTGGAGCTCGGCCCGCGCCTATCTCGGCCAGGCGCGCGGGCGGCAGAATCTGACGGTCGCGACCAACGCGCACGCCACCCGCATCCTGTTCGAAAACGGCCGCGCCGTCGGCGTCGAGTACACGACGCCCGCCGGGCATAACACCGCCCGGGTCCGCGGCGAGATCGTGGTTTCCGGCGGGGTCTACGGCTCGCCGCAATTGCTCCAGCTGTCCGGGCTCGGCCCGGCGGATTTGCTGTCGGGGTTCGGCATCCCGGTGGTGCGTGACATGCCGGGGGTCGGCGGGCATCTGCACGACCATTTCAACACCTATCTCGTGTTCCGCTGCACCCAAAAGGTCACGGTCAACGACATGGCGATGAGCGGGGCGCGCAAGCTGCAAGCGGCGATGCAATACGCGGTCAACCGCTCGGGACACCTGTCGAACGCCGGGATTTATGCCGGCGCGTTGGTGCGCACCGACCCGCGCCTCGAGCAGCCCGATCTGCAGATCAACATGTCGGGCTGGAGCGCGATCGAGCGGCTGCGCAGCGGGATCAAGCCGCACCCGTTTTCGGCGTTCACCTTCAGCCCGGTGCATCTGCGCCCGGACGGCCGCGGCTGGGTTCGGATCAAGAGCCCCGACCCGCTGCTGCCGCCGGCGATCCAGTTCAATTTCCTGGCAAGCGACGCGGATTTTCAGGCGCTGATCTACGGCATGCGGCTGTCGCGCAAGATCGCCGCCCAGCCGGCGCTAAAGCCGTTTGTCGCCGAGGAGGTGCTCCCCGGTCCGCAGGTCGAGAGCGACGAGCAGATGATCGAGGAGATCCGGGTGCGCGGCGTCTCCAACCTGCACCCGGTCGGCACCTGCCGGATGGGCCGCGAGGTCGACGCGGTCGTCGATCCGCGGCTGCGGGTGCACGGGGTCGACGGGCTGCGCGTCGCCGACGCCTCGATCATGCCGCAGGTGCCGGGCGGCAACACCAACGCGCCCTCGATCATGATCGGCGAAAAATGCGCCGCCATGGTGCTGGAAGACGCACAGGCGGCGTGAGGCCCTTCCCCTTTCCGCAAATGTCACGGCAGGCCCGAGACGCAGCCACGGGAGACCGCACCGCAACTTTAGAGATAAGCCCGCTTCCGACTAAGCCCAGTGAGCGCACCGAGTTCGGCCTTTTGCATCCCCTCCGAGCACCGAAAGGCTCGAAAGCTCCGGGGGGTGACGAACTTTAACGAGAAGTCTGCCTGACTAAGATCTCCCGCTTCCCATTGGGGGGCATGACCACCCTGTTTGCCCACCCCAGCATCCTCGAAGCCAAGGTCATCCGACGCTGCATCCAACGTCATCGCCATAACGAATTCGTCCGCTTTCTCAATAGAGTTCGCAATAGCTGGTGGCGCGCAACGTGCCGCCACCAGTCGGCCCCAGGTGGTGGCATCACCCGTGCTGGGGCAGATGAAAGCATGCGATAGGACCTACTCGGGTGACGATTCTAGCAGCTTAAGATCGCGACCAAGATGGATGCTGGTTCGATTGTTAGGCCACTTCACCGTCACGGCTTCTCCGTCGATCGCCGTCACCTCGCCGACAGCACCGTTAAGCACGCGCCTCACGCGCGACCCCACCTCGAACGCTGAGCGAACCTCCGCCATTTTCTTGCTCTCTCCAGGGCGGAACCGATATCCGCATTTCAAGCACGTCAGCCGAATCTTACTCGCGCCTACGAACCCGCTCACAAGCCCCACTCCCGGGGCTATGGTCAATCCAAGGGCGAGTCCCCTCTTCATGTTAAAGCCGCGTTTTTCGGCATGGACATGTCGAGATCCGCACTGAGGGCAACTCAGTTCATCATCGTCGCTCATCATCTTGCTTTCGGGTGGTCGGTAAGTTAGCCAAGGGTTACGAGATAGTTCATACGATCTGCAGGGTTTGACGGCTCAGAGGGCAACTCTGAGAGCCACATCCGAGAAGAACCCGGAAGATCACACCCTCGGCCGTCATTCCCGCGAAAGCGGGAACCCAGCCCAAGGGACGTACGGTCACCCCTGGACCCCCGCTTTCGCAGGGGCGACGGCAAGGTATCGGGACCGTTCGCGATCTCGGTCAGAGACTAAGGCGGAAAAGCGCGGCAAGCATAGGAAGAACTCGCGCCGGCTTCTTCGCGCTCAGCCGCGGGCGAGCGCGTAGACCTGCTTTCCGCCCGGCGGCGGCTTGTGGGCGGTCCAGCCCTCGCCGCCATCCGTGCTGCTGTAGACCCCGCCGCCATTGGTCGCGGCCGACATCCGCGCCGGCCGGCGCTCGTCAAAGGCGAGCGCGAACATCGTGTGCGGCGGCCGCATGCCGATGTCGACCCGCGCCCAGGTTTCGCCGCCGTCCGGGCTGTGCAACAGCACCCCGACCTCGCTCTGAAAGCCGCCGCCGGCCGCGACCCACAATTTGCGCGGGTTACCCGGAACCTCGCGGATGTCGCGGCAGTAGATCTGGCCCTTGGCGTTCAACGGCTCCAACGGCACGTGGCGCCAGTGGTCGCCGCGGTCGCCGCTGGCGAACATGCCGGCCCGCCCGATGCCGAACACGGTGCCCGGTCGCCACCGGCTCGCCAGGACGGCGTGCATGTCGACGGCGTCGTCGTTCAGGTATTGGCCGTGGCTGAGGTTCTCCCAATGCTCGCCGCCGTCGGTCGAGCGCAGGGTCCCGCCGACCTCGACCGCGGCGTAGATCAAGTCGGGCGCGCCGGCGTCGGCGTCCATCTTCAGCACCCGCTTCGCCGGGTTGGCGCCGGGTGCGGTGGTGATCTCCGGAAAGCGCACGCTCACCGGCAAACGCGTCCAGCGCTCGCCGGCATCGTCGCTGCGGTAGATCTCGCAATTCTCGTAGCCGACCAGGATCACGTCGGGATCGTGCGGGTGGAACAATACCGACCACACCGGCAAGCCGTGATCGGGAACCCCGACCTTTTCCCAATGCTCGCCGCGGTCGGCGCTGCGATAGGGGCCGGATTGGGTCCCGGCATAGACGATTTCCGGCTGCTGCGGATGCACCGCCAAGGCCCGCACCGCCGGCATTTCCGGCAGGCCGCGCTGCAACGGCTCCCATTCGTCATTGCCGTCGGCCATCCGGAACAGACCCGAATCAACGACCCGGCCGCGGCCGGTTTCGCCCGCCAGTCCCAGATAGATGTACGACGCCTGCTCATTCGTCCCGTTGTTCGCCATCGGATGCCTCCTTGCCCGATCTGTGGTTCGCGATCTTACTCGAATTGCATGCTGATGGTTTCGGCGACAAGCGCCGGGCGCGCCGCACCTTCGACCTCGATCGTGCTTTCCGACGTAATGCGCACGCCGCCGCCCCCGACCGGCTCGACCGATTTGATTTTCTGGCGCAGGCGGATGCGCGCGCCGGCCGGCACCTGCCCGGTAAACCGCACCCGGTTCGAGCCGTAATTGAGCCCGCGCGAGCGCTTGTTGACGCGATAGAGGGTCGCCGCCAGCCGCGGCACCAACGACAGGGTCAGATATCCGTGGGCGATCGTCTTGCCGCCCGGCATTTCGCGGCGGGCGCGCTCGACATCGACGTGGATCCATTGGTGGTCGCCGGTGGCCTCGGCGAATTTGTCGATGATCGCCTGATCGACGGTGAACCAGTCGCTGACCCCGATCTCCCTGCCGACAAATTGGGCAAGATCCGCCGGTCGATCGACCTCGATCATCTTTGACCCCTCTTTGGCATTGGCGCTCGATCCGCGCCGGTGTTCATTCTTGCGGGAAGCGAGATTAGGAGCCCTGCGCCGCGGCTGCAACGGATGCGCTATACCAAGATCGCCTTGTTGACGTTTGGCGCCGGCCTGGTCCTGGGGCTGGTTGTCGTCGTGGTCGAGATCGACCCGCTCGACCGCCTCGCCAGCGGGCTGATGGCGCTCGGGCTGGTCGGGATGCCGGTCGGCATGATCGTCGACTGGCGACTGGCGACCAAAGCGGCGCGGCCGCAGCCGAAACGGCGCATAAAGACCCCGGCCCGGCGGACCGCGGCAGCGCCGGCGCGGCGCGCAGCACGGCCGCGCAAGCCGGCGCCGCCAAAGCGGCAGCCGTGATTGTCTCCCGCTGCGGCTGGGACGGCGAAGCGCAGGCGATTCCGGACGACCGCGCAACGGCGGACGATCGCCTCGCGGGAATGTCGATGATCAGGCTTAACGCACGGCACGGCGGTTGCGCATGCCCGGATCGGCAGCGTAACTCTGGACCGGCTTCGCCGAGAATGGTCACAAGCCAGTCAGCGCGCGACTCGACAACAAAATTCGACCGGATTTTTGCTTAATGTCATCAAATTTTCGCGAACATTCGGCTGAAGGCGCGGTGCCGCCGCCGATCGAGGATGTCCCGGCGAACGACGACGAGGTCCGCGAACTGGAAGCGGCGGTGCTGGCCAAATTGACCTTGGCCGTCGGGAAGGCGGCGCCCGCCGCCACCGACCGCGACTGGTTTGTCGCGACCGCGCTCGCGCTGCGCGACCGCGTCATTTATCGCTGGCTTGCCGCCGACCGCGCCACCCAGGCAAAGGGGCGCAAGCGCGTCTATTACCTCTCGCTCGAATTTCTGATCGGACGGCTGTTCGCCGATGTCGTCGAAAATCTGCGGATGACCGAGATCGTGCGCGTCGCACTCGGCGATCTCGGCGTCGACCTCGACCGGATGCGCGCCGCCGAGCCCGACGCGGCGCTCGGCAATGGCGGTCTCGGACGGCTCGCGGCGTGCTTTATGGACAGCATGACCGCGCTCGGCATCCCCGCCTGCGGCTATGGCATTCGCTACGAGCACGGGCTTTTCCGTCAAGTAATCGTCGACGGCTGGCAGCAGGAATTGCCCGAGCGCTGGCTCTCCTTCGGCAACCCGTGGGAGTTTGAGCGGCCGGAAATCGTCTACGACGTCAGTTATGGCGGCGAGGTCGAGCACGTCGCGGCAAACGGCCGCTCGCATGCGGTCTGGCGCCCGGCCGAAACCGTCGAGGCCGTCGCCTACGACACGCCGATCGTCGGCTGGCGCGGGCGGCACGTCAATCTGCTGCGCTTGTGGTCGGCGCGCGCGGTCGACCCGTTGCGGCTCGACATCTTCAACGAAGGCAACCACGTCGCCGCGTTGGCGCAGCAGTCGCGCGCCGAAGCCATTTCAAAAATCCTCTATCCGAGCGACGACACCCCCGCAGGGCAGGAATTACGACTGCGTCAGGAATATTTCTTTGTCTCGGCCTCAGTCCAGGACCTCGTGCAGTGGCATGTCCGAACCCACGGCAATGTTTTCACGTTGCCGCAGCAAGCCGCGATCCAGCTCAATGACACCCATCCGAGCATCGCCGTCGCCGAATTGATGCGGGTGCTGGTCGACCACTACCACGTCCCGTGGGACGGCGCCTGGCGCATTACCCAGGCGACCTGCTCCTACACCAACCATTCGCTGCTGCCGGAGGCGCTGGAAAGCTGGCCGGTGCCGCTGTTCGAGCGGCTGTTGCCGCGGCATCTCGAAATCATCTACGCGCTCAACAGCGACCATCTGGCTGCGGTTCGGGAGCGCGCGCCCGACGAATTGGAACGGCTCGCGGCGATCTCGCTGATCAACGAGGCCGATGGCGGGCGGGTGCGGATGGGGCATCTGGCATTTTTGGGCTCGCATCGCGTCAACGGGGTTTCGGTGCTGCACGCCGAGCTGATGCGCAAGACCGTTTTCAGCGACTTTCACCGGCTCTATCCTGACCGGATTCTCGACCAGACCAACGGCATCACCTTTCGCCGCTGGCTGCACCAGGCGAACCCGGCGCTGACCCGGCTGTTGTGCGCGGCCTGCGGCCCCGAAATTCTCGACGACCCATTGGCGTTATGCCGTCTCGCCGACCAGGCCGGCGATGCCGCTCTGCGCGAGCGGCTTGCAGCGGTCAAGCACGCCAACAAGCGGGCGCTCGCGCGCCTCGTCCGCGACCGCCTCGGGTTGCGGCTCGACCCGGCGGCGCTGTTCGACGTGCAGATCAAGCGCATCCACGAATACAAGCGGCAGTTGCTGAATTTGCTGGAGACCGTCGCCCGCTATCGCGCGATCCGGGCCGAGCCCGAGCGCGACTGGATCCCGCGCGTCAAAATCTTCGCCGGCAAGGCGGCGCCGAGCTATATCCAGGCCAAGCTGATCATCAAGCTCGCGAACGACCTCGCCCAGCTGATCAACACCGATCCGCTGGTCGACAACCGCCTGAAGCTGGTCTTTATCCCCAATTACAATGTCAGCTTGGCCGAGGCGATCATCCCGGCGGCCGACTTGTCGGAGCAGATCTCGACCGCCGGCATGGAGGCGTCGGGCACCGGCAACATGAAGCTGGCGCTGAACGGGGCATTGACGGTCGGCACGCTCGACGGCGCCAACATCGAGATCCGCGACCGCGTCGGCGCCGACAACATCGTGATTTTCGGGTTGCGCGCCGAGGAAGTCACCGAACGCTGGCGCGCCGGCGTCGACGCGAGCGCCGCGATTGCGGGCTCACCCGAGCTCGGCGCGGCGATCGACGCGTTGGAGAGAGGCGAATTCTCGCCCGACGACCCGAGCCGCTTTGCTCGCCTGGGAAACCGGCTCAGATATGCCGACCGCTTTATGGTGGCCGAGGATTTCGCCGCCTACCGCGCCGCCCAGCAGCAGATCGACGCGCTGTGGCGCTCCGGAGACTGGGCCCGCAAGGCGATCATGAACATCGCCGGCATGGGCTGGTTCTCCTCCGACCGCACGATCGGCGGCTACGCCCGCGACATCTGGAACGTCCCGGTATAACTTGCCGGAAATGCACCGTTATCCGGCTGTGGTACAAACCCATCGCTTGCGACCGGGCTTTCCCGTTCTTGTAATCCCGGCGCAGGCCGGCACCCGTGTCAGGCGTGGGCACCGGCGGTCGACGGTGTGACGGAAATCGGCGAGCCTCCGGGTGAGACACTGACCCGACCGCGGACGACGATCCGGATTGAATGCGAATGGAGGAAAATCTCGATGGCGGAACTATTGGAGCTGCAGCCGGCGACGGTGCGGCCGACCACGGCGGCGCTCGGCGCCGATGTCGAGGGCGTCGACCTGGCGCAGTCGTTACCGCCGGCGGCGGTCGCGGCGATCAAACAGGCATGGTCAGACCATCTCGTGCTGCGCTTTCGCGGTCAGCATCTCGACGACGACCGGCTGATGCGGTTCAGCGCGCTCTTTGGCGAGCTCGATCTGGCACCGGTCATCGCCGCCGCGCGGGCCAAGGTGCCGGGCGAGGACCGCTATGTCGCCTCGGCCGAGGAAGGCCAGCGCTATGTGTCGGTTATTTCCAACATCATCGAGAACGGTATCGCGATCGGTGCGCTCGGCGCCTATGAGGCGATCTGGCATACCGACATGTCGTACAACCCCGAACCGCCGATCGGCAGCGCGCTTTATTCGCTCGAAGTGCCGCCGTCGGGGGGCGACACCAGCTTTGCCAACATGTACCGGGCGTACGAGACGCTCCCCGACGATCTGCGGCAGCGGGTCGAGGGCCGCTTGTGCCGCCACGATTCGAGCCGCAACAGCGCCGGCGAACTGCGCCGCGGAATGAGCGAGGTGACCGATCCGCGGCAGGCGCCCGGCGCCGACCACCCGATCGTCCGCACGCATCCGGTCACCGGGCGCAAAGCGCTGTTTCTCGGCCGCCGCCGCAACGCCTACATCCACGGGCTCGACCTTGCCGACAGCGAGGCGTTGCTTGACGCGCTGTGGCTGCACGCGACGCGGACCGAGCTGACCTGGTATCAAGAGTGGCGGGTCGGCGACCTGATCCTGTGGGACAATCGCTGCGTCATGCACCGCCGCGACGAGTTCGACCCGAATACCCGCCGCCTGATGCACCGCACCCAGATCAAGGGCGACCGTCCGTACTGACGCTCTCGCGGTTACTCCGCCGCGACAACTGTGAGCCGGTCCGTTTCCGGCTCGTAGTCGAGGATGAACAGCACCGCGTTGCGGGCCCTGACCGGCGGGGCATCGGGCGGGAGCGCGTGCTTTACCAGCTGGCGGACCATAGCACCATGGGTCGACACCCCTATCCGCCGATAGGGATGTTCGCTCGCAAACCGCCGCAAGGCCGCGAGCCCGCGGGTCAAGGTGGCGCGGCCGGTCTCGCCGCCGGGAAAGGCGGTGTCGCCGTCGCTGTACCAGCGCTCGGTCACATTTGCGCCGAACCGGGCCTGCGCCTCCGCCCACAGCAAACCCTCGGCGGCGCCGACATTGGTCTCGCGCAGCCCATGATCGATGACGAGCGGCGCGCCGAGCGCCTCGGAGATGATCTGCGCGGTGGTCAAGGCCCGCGACAGATCGCTCGACACGATTGCGTCGAGACGATGCGCGCGCAACTCTTCGGCCAGTGCCTCGGCTTGCGCCAACCCGGTCGCATTGAGATGGGTGTCGATATGCCCCTGCAGCCGGCCCGCGCGGTTCCAGTCGGTCTCGCCATGACGGAACACAAACAATAGGCGCCGGTCGCGAATGTGCTCCATGCCATCCCCCGCCTGCGAAATCGGAAGCGCGTAAATACCGGAAAACCGCTGCCGCGAGGCGGAGCCGGCTCAGCGCGGCGGGGCGACGACACCGCCGCGCACCTCGTGGACGACCACACCCGAGAGCCGCGGCGGCGGCGCCAGCCAGCGCGGATGGGCGAGGCTGGCCGCCACGTCGCCCTCGCCGGCATTCCAGCACCGGCCGACCGCGCCGGGCGAAAAATCCGCCATTTTGGCGGCGAGGTCGACGGCACTTTCTTCGTGGACGAGGTGCAGGATCGTCATCGTCGCGTCGCTTCCCTCGGCGAGGCAGCGGCGGATGTCGACCTCGGCGCGCAGCGCCCGCGGCACCCGCTCGCCGAGCAATGCGATCATGCGGCGCAGATCGTGGGTGCGGCGCATCGCGGCGATTTCGCGCGCCGAGCGGCTGACGCCGCCCGTGCTTCCCGGCAACGGGTCGTAGCCGTCGATCGCAAAACACAGCGTGTCGGCCGGACGGGCGTCGTCCAGCGCCGCCACCGACACAGCACTGCCGGCAAACAGCTGGCCGCCGATCGCGACCGGCGCCAGACCCCGCAGCGGCGTCCCCGCCATCACATGGTCGAGCCCGAGCACGTGCCGGTCGTTGTCGAAGAAGGTTTCGGCGCCGCTCGCGAGGTTGACCGCGCCCAGCACGACACGCACCGCGCCCGAATTGACCCGCTCGAAATCGACCGCCTCGCTGATCAGCTCGCGCAAATCCGCGGCCGAGATCACCGCGCGTGTCGGTTGGCGGGACCGCCGTGGGCCGTATCGGACCAGCAGATTGTGCTCGGCGGCGCGGCGCGCCCAGCGGCGCAGAGCCCATGGCCGGCGCAGGGCGGCGCGCCGGCTGAGCTGCTGCCAGAAGCGGCGCAGGTGCAACGTGCGCTCATGCGGCAGGTTGCCGGCGATGATCGCGGCATTGACGGCGCCGATCCCGCTGCCGGCAATCCAGTTGGGCCGCACGTTGTTCTTTTCCAGCGCGGCATAGGCGCCCGCCTGATATGCGCCGAGCGCGTCGCCGCCCGACAGCACCATCGCTACTCGATCAAAGCGCGCCAAGCTCTTATCCGGTCGCCCTCGCGCCAACACCCGCTCCCGCCGCCAGCCGTGCTGCCGAAAGGGCGGCAGACTCGGACCTGCTCCTGGATTCGCACATCACCAGCGATAGCTGGGCGATTGCCGTCTGCGGCCGGTGAGGCGCCCGCCATCATAGGAGGTCCCGGTTGAGCGTCCAGTGGCGAACGCCGTGGCGCTCAGCCTTTTTTCTGCGGCTGGATTGCCCGCGAGCGGATCGGGGCCACCGATTTGAGATAGATCGCGATCGCATGGCGATCTTCGGCGCTGAGTTCGAGCGGTGCTCTTGACAACCTCGGCCATAGCACCTCCGACAAAGTCGAAATCGGGGGTGTGGCCGTCGGTCAACACGCCGACAATGTCGTCCTCGCTCCAATTGCCGATGCCGGTATCGCGGTCCGGGGTGATGTTCGGCACCGGCTTGCCGTCGGGTCCGTGCGCCGTGCCTGCGAGAAAGCGGCTCGGTTCGGCAGCACCGAGAAAGTTCCGCGGCGTGTGGCATTCGCCGCAATGCGCGAGCGCGGTGACGAGGTAGGCGCCGCGGTTCCAGACAGCACCGCAATCCGGGTTCGGCTGGAATGGCCCGCGATTGAAAAACAGCAGTTTCCAACCGGTCAGCAAAAAGCGCCAGGAGAATGGGAAGGCCACGTCAGGCGGCCGGTTGCGCTGCCGCACCGCCGGCAGGGAGAAGAGATAGGCCTTGATCGCCCGCACATCCGGGTCGGCGATCTTGGTAAAGCTCGGATACGGGAACACCGGGTAATAATTGGCGCCGTCGGGGCGGACGCCGTCGCGCAAGGCGCGCCGAAACTGCGCCTCGCTCCAGCGCCCGATACCGGTCTCGCGATCGGGCGTGATATTCGGGCTGTAGAAGGTGCCGAACGGCGTCGCGATCGCCCGCCCGCCGGCAAAAGGCTGGCCGCCATGCTCGGCGTCAGTGTGACAGGCGACGCAGTCAGCGGCATTGGCCAAATAGGCGCCGCGCACGACCAGATCAGGTTCGGCAGCGCCCACCGGCGCCGCCAGCAGCAGCATTGCGGCAGCGAGCGCTCTTATTGTAGCTTGGCGCGGAAAGTCTGATGGCACCCGCTGCAAAAGTTGAGATCTTTGAATGCCGCCGCCGCCTTCGCCGTGTCGCCGCTTTTAACCGCTGCGTCGAGTGCCCCGACCTGGTCGGCCACCTTCTTGTCGGCCGCCAGAAACTTGTCGTGCTCGCTCCAAACCTCGGGCTTCGGCCCCCACTTGCCGTCCGGGTTCGGCCCCTCGGTTCCCGGTGGAAAATAATCCGGCACCGTCGGTATGGATTTGGTCAAGGACGCCAGGGCGGATATTGCTGCCGATTGGTCAGCTTTTCCCTGGATATAGTTCCTGATGACAAGCCATTGCCGACCCTGATCCTTCATCAAGGTCTGGCGATCCTTGATGACCTGCTCCTTGTCGGCGGCCAATGCAGCTGGCGAATAGGCCGCGAGTGTGAGCCCCGCGCCGAGCGCCAGCAGCTTTAACGATGGTCGCATGCCCCCCCTTCCGCCGTCGTTCCCCGTTGCGTTCGCGGGCCGCCCAAACTATGGCCCTGTTCCGATAAAGCAACTCCGATCTCCGCGCTCACGATCATGTGATCGGGATTTCGATATAAGTCCTGAAAGAGGGGTGCTCGTGCATGCGCTCGTACCAGGATTTGAGCTTGCGCAGCGGCGGGCGTTCGATCGGGAAGGCATGCCAGCGGTAGACCAGGGTGCCCATGACGATTTCCGCCAGGGTCAATTCGGCGCCCGCGAGAAAGGGACCGGCGTCGAGCGCGTCTTCGACGATGGTCCACCCGGCCACCGCCTTGCGCCGCGCCGATTCGATCGCGGCGTGGTCGCGCTGCTCGGGTTTCGAGCGGATCAACCCGTACAACAGCGCGCCCATCGGCGGCCCGATCGTCGAGAGCTGCCAGTCCATCCAGCGTTCGACCACCGCGCGGCCGGCGGGGTCGGCCGGATAGAGGCGCTGGCCCTGATGCGTCGACGCGAGATATCGGCAGATCGTGTTTGATTCCCACAGCACGAGGTCGCCGTCGCGGATCGTCGGCACCAGACCGTTCGGGTTGAGCGCGAGGTATTCGGCGTCCTGGTTGCCGCCGAAGGGGCCGCCGACGTCGACGCGCTCGAACGGAATGTCGAGCTCGCCGCAGCACCACAGCACCTTCTGCACGTTCGATGACGTGTTGCGTCCCCAGATTTTCAGCATCGCCGCCGCTCCGCTCGCTCGCACCGCCTGCGGTCTAAGGAAGCCCGAGTTTGTGGTCAGACGCAACAGCAGCTTCCGGCGAGGCGGCGTATAATCAAGACTGCGTGTAATCGGACAGGGCGATCGAGTCCGATCGACATCTTCGGGGCGAAGGAGGCGGCGGGCGAATGAGATTTTGGACGGTTCTCTGGCTGGCGGCGGCGATGGCGCTTGCCCCCGGCATCGCCGCGGCGGCGACAGCGCAAGGAACGACCGCCATTCAGCGCTGGAAGGGCATGGACAACTGTGCCCGGCAGGCGCAGACCGCGTTTCCTGACTTCTCGCCAAATTCAAACGCAAAACGGGAAGCCAAGCTCAACGACTGCCTGCGGGCCAACAACCTGCCGCCACGCCAGCAGGAGGGGGCGCCGCCGCGCTGAACCGACGAGCGGGCCTGCGGTCAACCGGCGCGACCCTAGCCCCAGCCTTCGGCCATCGGCGGCAACGGCGCGGCGCGGGCGGCAGAACCGCCGCCGAGCTCGGAGCCCAGCCGGCCGACAAAGGCAAGCTGGGCGTCGAGGTCGATGTCAAAGCTCGATGTGACCTCGAGCCGGGTGTCTTCAAAGATGTTGGTGCGGCGCCGCCGGCGCCAGCTCATGACGGTGTCGTCGCGCAGCCGCAGCAGGGCTGCGACTTGCGGCCGGAACAATGCGACGATCGCCGCCACCCAGCGGTTGAGCAAATCCGGGCCGTCGGCGCCGGCGAGCGTAAAGCGGTCGAGCATGCGAAGGACGTCTTCGGCGCGATACCAGGTCTCGCCGGTGACCCAGCGATTGGTCGTGAAAAGCCGGATCGGCTCGCCGTGCGGGTCGAGCGCGATCGCAACGAGATGGCTGACTTCGTCCCGCAGCCCGTGCTTCAGCGGCGCCGCCTGCGGCGGCGGGGCCGGCCCGTCGGCGACCGCGGTTTCGGGGAGGACGAGCGGGGCCACTCCAGGGGGCATCCCGTCGGCGCGCAGAAAGGTGTGGAAATGCCCGTGCTCGCGGTCGCCGCGCTGCGCCGCCGGATGGGCGTGGTAGAAATATTGCGCGTGGCTGTGCGGGTCGTAGACCTCGCCGGCCGGGTAATGCCGCCAATCCGCGAAACTCTGCTCGTCCG
Organism: uncultured Alphaproteobacteria bacterium; assembly: GCA_963712825.1. Taxonomy (GTDB): domain Bacteria; phylum Pseudomonadota; class Alphaproteobacteria; order ATCC43930; family CGMCC-115725; genus AP-15. The sequence goes on along the minus strand of CAVQJP010000002.1, from coordinate 386,215 downwards.
CGGCGACGGCGCCGAGAATACCGCCGTTCCGAGCAGCGAACGCGCGCCGGCACTCGGCGACGACAGCGCCGGCCTCGTCGAGGCGCACCGCCTCGGCACGGGTGACCCGCAGCGCGGGTAGGGTTTTTTTTGCCGCCACTCGGTCCCTCATGCGAACGAATTGTGGCCAGAATAGCTAACGGCGCGGTTGCGATAAAGCGGGGTTGGCGAGCGTCCACAAAACGATCTGCCGCAGCACCGCATCGGTCGCGGTGTTGAACGCGGCGACCACGGCCGGAACCTTGTCGGCGGCGGCGGGAACGCTTTCCTCGAACCGGGATTGGGCGATGATCGTGCGCTGCGGCATCGCGACCAGCCGGGCGATGATCGCCACCCGGACCCGCGGCGGACCCGCGGCGGCGGCGTACTCGGCCTCGAAATGGCGAATCTCGGTTCTGAGCACGAAATCGGCGCGCAGGCCGGTTGCCTCGCGGTCGATTGCGATGATCGCGCCGGTGTTTTCGAATGAGGCGAGCAGAGCGGTCTCGACCAGCGCGGGAACCTGGTCGGTCCACACCGCGTCGGCGTAGTAGTCGAGCGAGAGCGGCGACTTGCTGAGCGCGATCCGGCTGGTGTCGATCCCGGCGGGAGCTTGCGGCAGGTCGACGAGGAGCTGCGCGCGGATGTGGGGCAGGTCGGCCGAAAAGTTGGTCGCCGGGGTGAGCCGATAGAGATTGCCCGGTGGTGTCGCGACAAAGAGGCTGGCGCACCCGGCCAGCGCCAGCGCCGCGCCGGCCGCCAGCCAGCGGCGCGCCACCCCTGAAACCGCGGAATTCATCGCGGCTGGTACCCCGGCCGCCGGTCGCCAAACAGCAGGCGCGTCGGGTCGCGCTGCAGCTGGACCACAAACTGGTTCAGGTTGCCGGCCAAGAGCTGCGCATCACTGACAAAATCGCCGATCGCCGGAAGCGTCGTCTGGGCAAAGTTGCGCAGCCCGGGCCGGTCCTCGGCGAGCATCTGCTGCAATTGGCGGGCTGTGTCGGTCAGGTTGCCGGCGACGCGACCGTAGTCTTTGAGGGTTTGCGAGACCTGGTCCTTCAGCCCGCCGCGCGCGGTGTAGCTCTGGTCGACATTGTGCAGCAGCGTTTTCATTGCGACGACCGCGGCGTTGGTATTGTCGAGGATGACGCCGACATCCTGGCTGTGGTCGGCAAAGGCTGCGGTGACGGTGCGGATGTTCTGCAGGCTGTCGGCAAGCGCCTGCCGGTTGCGCTCGTCGAGCAGCGCATTCAGATTGTGCGACGCCTGCTTAAGGTCGCCGACCAGTTCGGGCAGCGAGGCTTTCACCGCTTCGAGCTCGCTTTGCCCTGCTTTGATTATCGGATAGCGGTGCCCCTCTTCGGGCTCCAGAACCCTGGCCTGCTGAGTGCCGCCGCGAATTTGAACAATCGAGACGCCGCTCAAAATATTGGTGTCGAGATAGGCGCGCGCATCGCTTTTGATTTCGACCAGATTGCTGTCGACCTCGATGGTCACTTGGATTTGCGCGACATTGTCCTTGTCGACCCGGATGTCGGTGACGCGCCCGACTGGAATCCCGTTGTACTGGACCGCCGAGCCGCGGCTCAGACCGGCCACCGATCCTTTGAAGAAAATGTAAAACGGCTTCAGCTCCTGGCGGAATTCGATTCGGCCAAGCCACAGCACGGCCGCGAACGCGACAAAGATGACGACGAGCACAAATCCGCCGACCGCTACATAATGCGCCCGCGTCTCCATCGCTTCTCCCCAACCGTGCGGATTGCCGTCAGACCGAATTCGGGGCAGCGGCTCGAGCTGGCGTCGTCGACGACGACGCGGCCTCGGCGTGTTGCGCCGCCCGCCCGCGCGGACCGTGGAAATAGGCCCGTATCCACGGATGGTCATCGTGCAGCATCTGGTCCAACGTGCCGACGCGGACCTTTTTGTCGACCAGCACCGCGACCCGGTCGCAGATCGCGAACAGGCTGTCGAGATCGTGCGTCACCATGAACACCGTCAAACCCAGGCTGGTCTTAAGATCGCGGATCAGATCGTCGAATTCGGCGGCGGCGATCGGGTCGAGCCCGGCCGTCGGCTCGTCGAGAAACACGATCTCGGGATCGAGCGCGAGGGCGCGGGCGAGGCCGGCCCGCTTGCGCATGCCGCCCGAAAGCTCGGCCGGATATTTTGGTCCGGCGTCTTCGGGCAACCCGACCATGCCGATCTTGAGCGCCGCGATTTCGTCCATCAGCGGCGGCGGCATGTCGTAATATTCGTCGAGCGGCACCTCGACATTTTGCGCCACGCTCAGCGAGCTGAACAGCGCCCCGTCCTGGAACAGCACTCCCCAGCGCTTTTCAAGCTCGCGCCGCTCGAAGTCGCCGATGCCCAGAACGTCTTGGCCGAACACCTCGACATCGCCTTTGACCGGCCGGTTCAGCGCGACGATGGTCCGCAGCAGCACGGATTTGCCGCTCCCCGAGCCGCCGACGACGCCGAGGACCTCGCCGGGGAACACGTCGAGATCCAGGCTGTCATGCACGGTTTCGGCCCCGAAGCGGTTGACGAGGCCGCGCACCCGGATGACCGGTTTGCTGCGTTGATCCGCCACGGTCAAATTCTGAGAACGGAAAACACGACCGAGAACACCGCGTCGGTCACGATGACGAGAAAGATCAATTCGACAACGGAGAGCGTCGTCAGCCGCCCGACGCTCTCGGCGCTGCGCGACACGCGAAAGCCCTCATAGCAGCCGATGCTGGCGATGATCAACGCAAAGACCGGCGCCTTGGCTATGCCGATCCAGAAGTTCCGCAGGGTAACCGCGGCGTGCAATTCGCGGACGAATTGCGGGATCGTGATGCCGAGCACGCCCCAGGCCATCAGGCAGCCGCCGAGCAATCCCATCAGATTGGCGTAGAGGGTCAGCATCGGCAGGGTCAGCACCAATCCGAGGAGGCGCGGGATCACCAGCACCTCGACCGGGTCGAGGCCGAGCGTGCGCATCGCGTCGATCTCCTCGTTGACCCGCATCGTGCCGATCTGCGCGGTAAAAGCGCTTCCTGACCGGCCGGCGACGATGATCGCCGTCATCAAAACGCCGAGCTCGCGCAGGATGCCGACCGCCAACAGGTCGACGGTGTAGATCTCCGCGCCAAAGCGGCGAAGCTGGTCGGCGCCCTGATAGGCGATGACGACCCCCACCAGAAACGACAGCAGGCCGACGATGCCGAGCGCGTTGACCCCGGTCTGCTCCATCTGGGCGACGGTCGCGGTCAGCCTCAGCCGGCGCGGCCGAAGAACCAAGCGCAGCACCGTCGACGCGACGAGGCCGACAAAGCCGAGAACGCTCCAGGTGCGCGCCAAGAGGCCGACGACGATTTCGCCGATGCGGGCGACAAAGCCAATGAGCGAGTGGTGCGGCGGGCGCGGGTGCGACACCGGGACAACGCGCCCGCCGGCTCTGACCTGGTCGAAGAGAGGAGCAAAGCTCGGCGCCAGGTTAAGCAGCTCGACGGTGTTGCCGCGAGCCGACAAATCGTGCTCGGTGCGCAGCAAAAGCCACGCGCCGGCGCTGTCGATGCGGTTAACGCCGGCGAGATCGATCGTGACCCTCCGATGATCCGGCAGATCGAGCGCGCGGATGCGGCGGTCGAGGTCGGTCGCGGTCGCCACCAGCCATTCTCCGGCCGCGGTCAGCACCAGCGAGCCGGCAGCTTCGGTTTTGACGAGAGTGGCGGCGGCCGATGCCATGATCGCCCTAGGATACCCGCTCGCGCGACCGGAGCGTGGTCTTTCCAGCGGCGCGAAAACAGGCTATGCCGCAGCCTGCGCCACGCCGATTGCGGCTGACCGGCCGGGACAGCCTTTGGGGGCAGCCGTTATGGATCTCAAGCAGCACATCCGCTCGATACCCGATTTTCCCAAGCCCGGCATCCTGTTCTACGACATCTCGACCCTGCTCGCCCACCCCGAGGCGTGGCGCACCACCGTCGCCCGGCTCGCCGACGCATTACGGCCGCATCAGCCCGATCTCTTGGTCGGCATCGAATTGCGCGGCTTTCTCGTCGCCGCACCCGTCGCCTACGAGCTTGGGCGCGGCTTCGCCATGGTCCGCAAAAAAGGCAAATTGCCGGGAACCATCGTAAGCTTCACCTACGACCTCGAATACGGCAGCGACACGATCGAAATGCAGGCGGACGCGATCGCCCCGGGTCAGCGCGTCGTGGTGCTCGACGACCTTTTGGCGACGGGCGGGACGATGCAGGCCGCAATCGACCTGGTGCGCCGGCAAGGCGGCGTCGTCGCGGGTGCTGGATGCATCATCGAGCTGTGTTTTCTGCAAGGGCGCAGCCGTATCGACGTGCCGTTTACGGCGATGGTCGCCTACGACGCCTGATTCCGGTTAATCGTCGCTGCCCGGGTTAATCGTCGCTGCCCGGGCGCCCTGCACCGAGGCTGCGGCCGATCACCGCGTAAAGCGGGTCGCCGCCGCCGGGCGGCGTGCGGTCGAGGCACCGGATGTCGGCCCAGTTGCCGGCTTCGGCGAAATGATGCGCGAGCAGGCACAGATGGCCGGCGTCGTCGAGCAGGCACCAGCAGCCGATCGGACGCGTCGGCCGGCAGCGCTCGGAGAAGGTGACGACGAGCGGCGCGCCCGGCTTCAGCACGCGGCCGATCTCGCGGATCACGTCGCACGGCCGGGTCAAATGCTGGACGGCGACGCACAGGGTGGCGCCGTCGAATTCGCCGGCAGCGAACGGCAGGCGGGGATCGTGGTTCAGATCCTGCACCCGCCACTCGTCGAGAAACGGGTTTTCCGCCAGCTCGCACGCGGAAAGACCGACGCCGACGACCCGCGAATAGGGGATTTCCGGGGGCAGGTGCCCGACCCAGCCCGACATCACGTCGAGGATCGACCCGCCCATCGGGAGGATTTCGCGGTAGAGGTCGGTGATCGCAGCAATTGCGGCGTCGTCGATGTGAGAGAAGCGCGGCGGCTCGAGACCGGCAAGCGCGTCGAGAACGTTATCGGCGCGCGGCAAGGCGGTGATCGGAAGCAGCGTCATTTCCCCCGTCTCATGCTTGCCCATTCGATACGTGTTTGAGGTCAGATAGGGAGCAGCCGCCAGTGCTTCCATAGAAGAAAATCCGCACCTACGCGAAAATATTGCCGGCGCCTGCCGTGGCGATCCGGGTTCAGTCCGACAGCGCCTCATCCGGCAAGGTCAGGGGCAGGCCGAGATCGTGCGCAACCGCCGGGTGGGTGACCCGCCCGCGGCAAATGTTGAGCCCGCGCCGCAGATGCGGGTCCTCCGACAACGCCCGCCGCCAACCGCGCTCGGCGATCGCCAGCACGAACGGCAAGGTGGCGTTGTTGAGCGCAACCGTCGAGGTGCGCGCGACCGCACCCGGCATGTTGGTTACGCAATAATGAACGACACCTTCCTCGACATAGGTCGGGGCCGCATGCGTTGTCGGCCGGCTGGTCTCGAAACATCCGCCCTGGTCGATCGAGACGTCGACGATCACGGTGCCCGGCCGCATCGCCCGCACCAATTCGCGGCTGACGAGCCTCGGCGCGGCGCCGCCGGGGACCAGCACCGCGCCGATGACAAGGTCGGCCGCGGCGACTTCGCGCTCGATGTTCTCGATTGTCGAAAAGAGCGTATGTAGCTGCGCCCCGAACTGCAGGTCGAGCTCGTAAAGCCGCGGCAGGGAGCGGTCGACGACCGTAACATAGGCCTCCATCCCCATCGCCATTCGCGCCGCGTTGGTGCCGGCGACACCGCCGCCGAGAATGACCACCTTGGCCGCCGGCACGCCCGGAACCCCGCCGAGCAATACCCCGATCCCACCCTGCTCCTTTTCGAGGCAATGGGCGCCGACCTGGACCGCCATCCGCCCGGCGACTTCGCTCATCGGCGCCAACAGCGGCAGGCCGCCGCGGCCGTCGGTCACCGTCTCATACGCGATCGCCACCGCGCCGGACCGGCTCAGGCCTTGGGTCAGCGCACGGTCTGCGGCGAGGTGCAGATAGGTGAACAGGATCTGGTCGCGGCGCAGCGCCGCCACCTCTTGCGGCTGCGGCTCCTTGACCTTGACGATCATCTCGGCGGCGGCAAAGATCTCGGCTGCGGTCGGCAGGATGCGGCCGCCGGCCGCCTCGTAAGCCCGGTCGTCAAAGCCGATGCCGGCGCCGGCCCCGGTCTCGACGATGACACTGTGACCGTGATGGACCAGCTCGCGCACATTGCCGGGAACCAGTCCGACGCGATATTCGTGGGTCTTTATTTCCCTCGGGACACCGATCAGCATCGCGCAACCTCCGCCCGGCCGCCGGCCCCACCCGCCCGCCGGGCTCGGGCCGGCGCTCGAGGATTGGCCGATGATCTAGGGACAGGCGATGCGATTGTAAGACGGCCCTTGCTGCGGCTGGGTCATGGTCAGGCGCCGCGCCGCTTCGTCGGCGAGCGCCAGCGACGCGGTCAACCCCGGCGACTCGATCCCGTAAAGATTGACGAGGCCGGGGATGCCGTGGGCCTCGGGGCCCTGGACGACAAAGTCGGCGGCCGGCTCGCTCGGACCGCTGATTTTCGGGCGGATGCCGGCATAGCCCGGCTGCAGGGCGCCGTCGCGCAACCCCGGCCAATAGCGCCGGACCGCGGCATAGAAGGCTTCGCCGCGGCGCGGGTCGACGGTGTAGTCCACTGACGAAATCCATTCGACATCAGGTCCGAAGCGAGCCTGACCGGCCAGATCGAGGGTAATGTGGACGCCAAGCCCGCCCGCCGGCGGCACCGGGTAGACGAGGCGCCGAAACGGCGTCTTGCCGCCCAATGTGAAATAGACGCCGCGGCAAAAATAAGCGGGCGGGATCGTGTCGCCGGGGATGCCCTCGATCGCGCGCGCCAGCGCCGGCGCGTCGAGCCCGGCGGCGTTGACCAGGTAGCGGCAGCGGATCATGCCGGGCTCGTCGCCGCCGGTTGTCAGCTCAAACCCGTCGCCGCGCACCCGTCCCGACAGGACCGGGGTGCGCAGCACGGTGACGGCGCCAGCGGCTTCGGCCTCGCCCTGATAGGCGAGCATCAGCGCGTGACTGTCGACGATCCCGGTCGAGGGGGACAGCAACGCTGCGACGCAACGCACTTCCGGTTCGAGGCGCTGGGCCTGCGACGCGTCGAGGCGTTCGACGTCGTCGACCCCGTTGGCATGCGCCGCGGCAGCGATCCGGTCGAGCGCCGGCAATTCCGCGTCCTCGGAGGCGACGATGAGCTTGCCGAGGCGGGTATGCGCCACTCCGTGCTCGCGGCAATAGGCGTAGAGCCGGCGGCGGCCGGCGACGCAGGTCGTCGCCTTCAGGCTGTCCTTCGGATAATAGATGCCGCTGTGAATGACCTCGCTGTTGCGCGACGAGGTCTCGAAGCCGATCGTCCAGGCGCGATCGAGAACCAGCACCTCATGACCGGCGAGCGCCAGCGCGCGGGCTGTGGCGAGCCCGACGACGCCGGCCCCGGCAACCACGTATTCGACTTCGTCCACACCTTTCTCCATCGCCGTTGGCGGACTTGGCCGCGCGGTTGTTCGTCACCCGGAAGGAGGCGTCAAGACCGACGCTCGATCGGTACGGCAAAATCCGGCGAACGGCGCCGCGGCCTGCGCCGTCATCCGGCTTGCCAAACGGGTCCGCTTTCACCATCGGACCCCGGCCGCGCTCGAGGTCGCCGCATTTCGGAAAATCCGAACAAAGCCGAGCTATGCATTTTTGCCGCCGAGCATATGCGCGCCCGCTGGTGGCATGTCTCTGACAGCCGTTAACCGTTCTGTTTGCTGGGACCCTAACCGCCTACGTTAAGGCGCCGCACGACAGCGGTCAAATGTCGGAACTCGACCGGAGGAAGTCATGCTAAATAAATTAAGATCGCTTGTTGCCTATTCGATCGCGCTGCTGCTTGGCGCTGTCGTGCTGGGCGAAGTTGCGGCCGTTGCCAAAGCCGACGGAAACTCCGGGCTTAATATAATTACTCTTTCGTCGCGACCGGACACGGTCAGCGGCGGCACTGCGCTGGTCCGGGTCGCTGCACCGCGGCAGGTCACGCTTAGCGACCTGGTTGTGTCGGTGAACGGGCAGGTTGTCACCAGCGCCTTTCAGCCGGAGGCAAGCGGCCGCTCGCTGCTCGGCTTGGTGCAGGGATTGACGGTCGGAAACAATGTCTTAACCGTTCAAGCGCTCGACCGGCACAACAAGCCGTATCTCTCGGCGCGTCTGACGCTCAGGAACTATCCGATTGCCGGGCCGATCTTTTCGGGCCCGCACGAGGCGCCGTTTTATTGCATGACGCAGCTGTTCAAGCTGCCGGCTTCGACCCAGACACTGGGACCGGCGCTCGACGCCGACTGCTCGATCGTCACCCGCGTCGACTATGTTTACCATTCCACCGGCGGCGCTTTCAAACCGATGCCGAACCTCGCCAGCTATCCCACGGATCTGGCGCAGACGACAACCAGCCAGGGCAAAACGGTCCCCTATATCGTCCGTGTCGAGACCGGGACGATCAATCGCGGCATCTACGAAACCGCGGTGTTGCACGACCCCACCAAGGAGGCGCCGCCGACGGCGTTCAACCCGCCGGCCGCCTGGAACCATCGCCTGGTCTATACGCTCGGCGGCGGTTGTGTCGGGGGTTGGTACATTCAGGGATCGAGCCTCGGCAATGGCGGCATTCTCGAGGATTTGATGCTGCGCCAGGGATACGGCATCGCCGCCTCGACCCTCAATGTCTACGGCAACAACTGCCAGGACCTGCTCGCCGCCGAGACCTTGGCGATGACGCGGGCGCGCTTTATCGAGAATTTTGGGCCGGTGGCGTTCACGATCGGATACGGCTGCTCGGGCGGGACCGAGGCGAGCCACCCGATCGCCGACGAATATCCCGGTCTGCTCGACGGGCTGGTTTTGGGATGCTCGTTCCCCGAAGTCACCGCGGCGATGGTCACCAACATCACCGATGCCGATTTGTTCGAGTATTACCTGACGCACCGGACCGGCTTGACCTGGACCGACGCGCAGATCGAAGCGGCCACCGGCTATCCCACGGTCACCACCCTGACCACGATCGGCGCGCCCAACGCGATCCGCGTCAAGGCGCAGGGCGGCTCGTGCAACTCGATCATCCCCAAAGGCGTCCAATACGACGCGGCGACAAACCCCACCGGGATCCGGTGCGACCTTTACGATCACCTGGTCAACGTCTTTGGGCGCGACCCGAAGACCGGGTTCGCTCGCCGCACGATCGACAATGTCGGCGTCCAGTACGGGCTCGAAGCATTGAACGCCGGCGCGATCAGCAAGGAGCAGTTCCTCGACTTGAACAAAAACATCGGCGGCTACGACAATGACGGCAACTATGTCGCGACCCGCACCGTCGGCGACCCGGTCGCCACCAAGGCCGCTTACGACAGCGGGCGGATCACCTATGGCGGCCTGGGCCTGAAACATACCCCGATCATCGACTACCGCGGCTATGTCGACCAGCCCGAGAACGGCAACGAAGTCCACTCGCGCTTCCATTCGTTCTCAATGCGGCAGCGGCTGGTCGACGCGAACGGCAATTTCGACAACCAGGTCATGCTGGTCGAGGACGGCAGCTCGACCACCGGAAACGGGTTGTTCAGCGACACGAGCCCGGTCCTGAGCCACGCGCTGACGCAAATGGACGAATGGCTGACCACGCTGTCGTCCCGCGGGGTCGGTTCTCCGAGCCTGCGGCAGATCGAGCGGGCAAAGCCGAGCGACCTCGTCGACGCGTGCTTTACCGAGAAGGGCACGGTCAAGATCGCCCAGCTTCAGGTCTACCGCGGCGACACGACCTGCAACCAACTTTATCCCGCATTCTCGACCCCGCGAATGGTCGCCGGCGAGCCGTTGGAAAACAATGTGCTGAAATGCCGGCTGATGCCCATCGACCGGCACAGCTACAAGCTCGCCTTTACCGCGTCGGAAGCGGCGCAGCTCAAGTCGATCTTTCCGCAGGGTGTGTGCGACTATTCGGAGCCCGGCGTCGAGCAGCAGCCGACCGACGGCACCTGGCAATTCTTCTAAACGCCGCCGTCGGATTTGCGCCCCTGCGTGCCCGTCCAGGCGCGCGGGGGAAGCAAGTGGGTTCTGCCCAGTACTCGATTTACAAAACTCAACCGAGGAGGAACGACCATGAAACGTTCGGCAACGTCGTTTGTCTTCGCTTCGCTGGCGCTGGCGGCATTTGTCTACGACACCGGCCCGGCGGACGCGGCGACGAGCTGTACCAGCCTCGCCTCGCTGGCTTTGCCCTACACCACGATCACCGCGGCTCAGTCGGTGCCGGCGGGCACCTACACCGCCGCCGACGGGTCGGTCTGGCCCAACCTGCCGGCGTTCTGCCGCGTCGCCGGGTCGATCATGCCGACCTCGGACTCGAATATCCAATTCGAGGTTTGGCTGCCGGTCTCGGGCTGGAACGGCAAGTTCAAAGGCGACGGCAATGGCGGTTTTGCCGGTTCGATCGAGTATTCCGAAATGGCGCCCGACCTGGTCCGCGGCTACGCCACCAGCTCGACCGACACCGGCCATACCGGCGGCGACGGCTCGTTTGCGCTCGGGTGTTTCGACGCGTTGACCTCGCTCGAGCAGTGGGTCGAGCACGGCGTCGCGCCCGACAAGATCATCGCGACCCAGTACAACGACAACAATCCCACGCAAGGGGTCGAACGGACCCGGCCGCTCTGTCCCTATCCGCAAGTCTCGGCTTACAAGGGCGTCGGCGATCCGAACGACGCGGCCAGCTTTACCTGCGTCAACGACGCGGACGACTACCGGCAGGACGTCGCCAACGCGCTGCAAAGCATTGCCGCGAACGCGTCGTTCGCAGCTGCCGGGGCGCACCAAACCGGCGACCGCCGGCAATAGACGCGAAAACCGCCGCGGGGACGACAGCGGTTCCCGCGACGCTCGCGGCGGCTAAATCGACGTCACGCCGCCGCGAGCCCGTCGTCGACATTTGCCGCGCCGGCAAAGTACCGTCCAATACTCGTCAAATCAGAAGTCTCGGTCGAAAAGCAAGAGCACGGGCGATGACTGATGCTTGACTTTCGGCCGGCTAACCCACGAAATCGGCGATGGCTGCTTCGGGGAGGCAATCATCGCGCGCGCTGGCTCGGAACGGCGCTTACCGCCAATGGCTGGTGCGGCGCTCGGGAGGACAGAAGGCAGCTTTTGCCCGGTCGAGTCCGTCGCGCCACCATTGCGGCGCGGACTTGGCTTGTTGAAGAAGGCCCGACCGTTTGCGTTGCCGGCGGCGGTCGGAGCGCTGGCCCTCGCGCTCCGTCTTTACGGGCTCGGCGACAAGCCGTTTTGGCTCGACGAGATTTTCACTCTGCATCGCGCCACGGCAACGCTGCAGCACCTCGTCGGCGACTCGCTGCGCAACTACCATTATCCGAGCTACTTCCTGCTGCTGTGGCTGGTCGCAAAGCTGGGCACGTCGCAATGGCTGCTGCGGCTGCCCTCGGCGCTGTTCGGCGCCGCGGCGGCCGCGCTGACCTGTGCTGTCGGGCGGCGGGTAGCGGGCGGGGGCGCCGGGGCCGCCGCCGGGCTGCTGATGGCATTGTCGCCGTTTGCGGTCCAGATGGGGCAGGAGGCGCGGCCCTACACGCTCGCCTGCTGCCTGATCATGGTCGCGCTGTGGGGGCTCGTGCGGCTGGCGCAGGAGCCGACTGCGGCGGCGATTGCGCTTGGCCGCGAGGGTGCGATGCGCAGCTCCTGGATCGCCTATGGCGGCGGCACGGCGGCGGCGCTCGGCGTGCTCAATGTCGCGATACCCTGGTTCGTCGCCGCCAATCTCGCGGCGCTCGCGATCGGCCGCGCCGCCGGCGGCGACCAGCGCGGGTTCTGGCGCAACTGGGGTTTGGCGCAACTCCTGATCGTGACGACGTGGATGCCCCTTACTGCCTTGATGTATCTCTACAGCAAGGGCGCGTTCCACTATTCCGCGAACTGGGCGCCGGCGGAGACCGCCGGCACGATCTGGTCGATCGTCGCTCCCGTCTACCTGCTGCGCATTTCGAGCTTTATCACCTTCGGCCTGCTGCCTGCCGGCCTTCCGGCATTGGCCGTCCTGATGCTGGTGCTGGCGCCGTTCGGCGCCTGGCGGTTGCGCCGTGAACAGACAGCACTGGTCGTCCTCGCAAGCGCCGCGCTGGTGCTGCCGCTGAGCTTGCTGCTCGTCTCCCTCGCCGTGCCGGTGCTCGCGCCGCGCTATTTTGCGTGGAGCGCGGCGCCGTTCTTCATACTGGCCGGCGCTGGTCTGGGCTCGTCCTGCTTCACCCGCTTTGCCCCGATCGCGGCGGCGCTGGGGGCCGCGTGCCTGATCAATTTGGCGCCCTATTACGGCTACGAGACCAAGCCGCGCTGGGACCTGCTGGCGAGCGACCTCGCCGCTTCCGCCAAGCCCGGCGACGTCGTCGTGCTCGACAGTCCTTATTCGCGTCTGGTGCTGTCGTTTTTTGCGGCCCGAGCGGGTCTTGACCAGCATCGGGTAATCCTGACCTGGCGGATGCCGGAGGCGATCAAGCTCGCATCGGGTCACAATCTTTGGGCGGTCTATGGGCGGGTCGGGCTCAGCCCCGACGGAACGGCGCTCGACCAATTTCGCAGCGAGCTTGCCGCTTGGGGCCGACCCGTCAGCGAAATGCCGGTTGGGAGCTATATCGTTCTGTGGCGCTTCCGAGCGGCGAACGCCGTCGCCCAAGACACGCGGTCTCGGCTGCGCCCCGCGGTAGCGGCGTCCGCAGCCCCGCAACCCTGAATTTCCGCCACAGCCGCCAGGCTTGACTTGCGCGCCCTTAGCTGGCGGGATCGCGGCCGAGGATCGCAAAGGAGGGTTGGATGGCGCGGGCAAATCGGGTGCGGGAATTGTGGCAGGCGGGCAAGCCTGTGATCAATAGCTGGCTCGGCATCCCGTCGAGCTTTTCGGCCGAGGTCATGGCCCATCACGGCTGGGACTCGCTGGTCGTCGACATGCAGCACGGCATGATCGACTACCAGATGATGGTGACGATGCTGCAGGGCATCTCGACGACCGAGACGGTGCCATTGGTGCGGGTGCCGTGGAACGACCCGGCCCATATCCAAAAGGCGCTCGACGCCGGGGCCTACGGCATCATCTGTCCGATGATCAACACCCGCGCCGAGGCCGAGAAGCTCGTCGACTCGATGCGCTACGCGCCGCTCGGGCATCGCAGCTCGGGGCCGATCCGCGCCTCGCTTTACGGCGGGGCCGACTACCACGCCAAGGCCAACGACATCGTCGTCGCCTTCGGCATGATCGAAACCGCTGAAGCGATCGACAATCTCGACCAGATCTTGTCGGTCAAGGGGCTCGACGCCATTTACGTCGGCCCGTCCGACCTGTCGATTTCCCATGGCTATTCGCCGGGCGGCGACAAGCCCGACGAATGGATGATGGCGGCTCTGAAAAAGGTTCTCGACGGCTGCAAAAAACACGGCGTCAAGCCCGGCATCCATTGCGGCGCGCCCGCCTATGCCAAGCAGATGATCAAGATGGGCTTTATGTTCGTCACGGTCGGCGGCGACACCCGCTTTGTGACGATGGGCGGCCAGGCGGCGGTCGCCGAGATGCGCTCGGATGCCCCGGCGAAGCCCCCCGCCGGCGGCAGCACCAGCCCGTACTGACCCATGGCCACCCCTCACCCCGGCCCTCTCCCTGCCGGCGGGGCGAGGGAAGGGCCAGTGCGCTGACGGGCGTCGGTTGACCGAGATCTACGTTGATGCGGACGCCTGCCCGGTGCGTGAGGAGGTCTACCGAGTAGCGGGGCGGCATGGGAACGGCGTCTATGTCGTCTCGAACGGGTCGCGGCCAATCCGCCCGCCGGGCCTGTCTTATGTGCGGATGGTGGTGGTCGGCGAGACCGCCGACGCGGCTGACGACTGGATCGCCGATCGGATCGCGGTCGCCGATGTCTGCGTCACCGCCGACATTCCGTTGGCGTCGCGCTGTCTCGCCAAGGGCGCGCGGGTCGTGTCACCGACCGGGCGGCCGTTCACCAAAGCCAACATCGGAAATCTGCTGGCCGGCCGCGAGATCGCCCGGCATCTGCGCGAGCTCGGCGCGGCCTCGCGCGGCCCGGCTCCGTTTACCAAAGCCGACCGTTCGCGCTTCCTCTCGGCTCTCGATGCCGCAGTCGAAGCCGCGCTCCGTGCTCAACCGCAAGTCTAGCTGCCGCGTTGCCGCCTCGAACCCGCTGGTTCGCGCCAACGATCCACTGGCGAAGCGCCAGATCACCCGCCTACGGCGCCCTGGGTTTCGACATAGAGCGAATAGACCGACTGGCTCGCCGCCATGAACAGGCGGTTGCGCTTCAAGCCGCCGAAACAGACGTTGGCGCAGCGCTCGGGTAAGAAGATGCGGCCGATCAGGGTGCCGTCCGGGGCAAAGACCGCGACCCCGTCCTCGCCTTCGCCGCCGGAAAAGCCGCACCACACATTGCCCTCGACATCGACGCGGATGCCGTCGGCGTAGCCCGGCATCGCGTCGAAAAAGACCCGCCCGTTCGCTGCCCGCGTGCCGTCGTCGACGATGTCGTAGACATGCACGGTCTTTGGACCGCCGGGGGTGTCGACAACGTAAAGCCGCTTTTCATCGGGCGAAAAGGCGAGCCCGTTCGGCCGCTCCATGTCGCCGACCGCGACGGTCACCGCTCCGCTGCGCGGGTCGATCCGGTAGACCCGGTATGGCAGCTCGACCGGTGCCTTGTGACCGAGGTAGTTGCCGCGGATGCCGGCGCCGTTGTCGCTGAACCAGATCGAGCCGTCGGATTTGACGACGACGTCGTTGGGCCCGGTCAATTGCTTGCCGTCAAACCGCTCGGCAAGCACGGTGATTGTGCCGTCGTATTCGGTGCGGGTCAGCCGCTGCGCGTCCATCTCGCAGGTGACGAGCCGGCCCTGGCGATCGCGGGTGTTGCCGTTCGCGTAATGCGACGGCCGGCGAAAGAGGGTGACGGCGCCGGTCTCCTCCTCCCACTTCATGATCCGGTCATTGGGAATGTCGCTCCACAGCAGAAATCTGCCGTCGCCGAACCACACCGGACCCTCGGTAAAGCGGCAGCCGCCCGCGATCCGCTCGATCGCGGCGTTGCCCAGCACCAGCGCCGAAAAGCGCGCGTCGATAATTTTGATGCCGGGATCCGGATAGCGGATCGGCGGCTCCCGCAGGTCGGGTCGATAGTGTCGCGTCATCGTCGTCTCCTTGCGGCGCGCCGCTTGCGGCCACCCCTCGTCGCTTCTCCCGTTTTATCGGCACAGCCGCGATCGCATCAACCGCTGTTGGCGACGAGCGGCTTTATCCACGGCGGCGGCCGGCCAGAATTTGCGTCAACGTGACCGGGCGAAAATCCCAGACATCGACGCCGACATCGAATTGCCGCGGCTGCGGCTTCATTCGTCCGTGGCTGTGCCCGTGCAAATCGAGCCAGCCCTTGGCCATGCCGTGCCAGCTGCGAAACGGGTAGTGGCACAACACCAGAAAGACGTCGTCGACCGCGGTCTCGGCATAGGGCTGCACGCTGGCCCAGTACGGCTGGCCGGTTGTCGCCGGCGGGTCGTTGTTGCCGGTGACAAGGTGTTTCCTGCCGTTCAGTCTGGCCAGCAATTCCGCCGCCGCCAAGGCCGGCTGGCGGATCGCGAAATCGCCGAGATGCCAGACCTCGTCATCAGCTCCGACCGTCTCGTTCCAGCGCGATACCAGCGCTTCGTCCATTGCCGCGACCGACGCGAACGGCCGGCGATAAAGCCCGAGCGCCCCGCCGTGCCGGAAATGCGTGTCGCTGGTAAAGAAGACCGTCAACCATCCAGGTCCACAGTTACCCGAGGGCTAGGTCAGTCCGCGGGAAATCGTCGCCCTTGCACAACAGCGGCACGTCGATGCTGCGCGCACAGGCGTAGGCAAAGCAATCGCCCATGTTCAGCGCTGCTTGGTGACGCCCCTTGCCATACCGCTCGAACGCCGCCAGGGCGGAGCGCCCTATATCGGCGCTGATCGGTACGACAAGCACCCGCACTTCTTGAAGAAACTCATCGAGCATGGCGTTGGCGGCGCCGACCGAGATATGGCCGATGCGCGCCAGACCGAGAACGGTCTCATAGACTGCGATCGGTGAGGTGTATACCTTAGCCGCTTGGCCTAGCCGACACTCAAGAGCGTTGGCATCGGCCTCGCGCACTATAATTGCGATCATGGCGGAGGCGTCTAGGAACATCAAAGATCGCCCGACAGCTCGTCAAAGAACGCTTTGTCGGCCGGCAGTCCGCCGGGCTTGGCGAGTGCGGCGAACTGCTCCTGAATTGGCTTCAGGCGCTCGGTCAGCGGGATAGCCGCTCGCGTCCGCTCATATTCGTGTTCGACCGCCTCGCGGATCGTCTCGGTCAGCGTCTTGCCCTTGAGCTTCGCCAATCGGCGCACTGCGGTATCGGTCGCGCTGTCCCTGACATGGAACGCCATGATCTAGACATCCTCGGCTATAAAGCTACACCCGAGCCATCCATATATTCGGTGGCCTCGAGCTTGGTCAACGCGGGGACGCGCCAAATCGTGGGCGGCAATCGGGTTGCGAGAATGTAATGATCGGCAAGGCCTCGTTGCCAACGGAGTTACGACCCTTCGCTTCGCGGTGTTGCTGTTTGGCGCCGCCGGCAGGGTGGAATGGCCGGCGGGGTGGGCTTTCGTCATCCTGTTCTGGGCACTCTCGCAGGTTGCGACGGTCAGGCTGGCCCGCCGTGATCCGGCCCTGCTTGCCGAGCGCCTGAAGCCGCCGGTGCAGCGCGACCAGCCGCTTTGGGACAAGATATTTCTGCTCGCTCCTGATGCTGGTGTGGGTGGGCTGGGTGGTTTTGATCGGCACTCGACGCCCGGTTCGGTTGGTCGGCGATGCCGGTGTGGCTGCACGCGGCAGGCGCGGCCGGCGTCATCGCCGGCTACGGGGTCATCATCCGCGTCCTCGACGAAAACACCTTTCTGGCGCCGGTTGTCAAAATCCAGCGGCGGCGCGGCCATCATGTCGTCTCGACCGGCCCCTACGCCCTCGTGCGGCATCCGATGTATTCGGGCATGTGCTTGATGGCGCCGTCGATGGCACTCCTTCTCGGCTCGTGGGTTGGGCTCGCGGCATCGCTCCTGATCATCATCGGCGGTGCGTCGCGGGCCGTCATGGAGGAGCGCGAGCTCAGGGCCGGTCTCGAAGGCTACGACGATTATGCGGCACGGGTCCGCTACCGGCTCCTTCCGCTCGTTTGGTAGCGGGTCCGCCCGAGCTAAAGGTCGCTGCGCGGCAGGGTCGGCTTGTCGCGAACGGCGGGTGCCGCGACCAGGCCGTCGCTCAGAAGCCGCCGCCGTCCGCCTTCCGGCAAAACGCAAAACCGCCGTTGTCGCGCCGGTCTTTATCAGAGCGCCGCCGAGCGGGCAGAGTTTAAGAGGATATGCTCGGCATCAACCCTGCCCGGCCGGTCGCGATTTGATGTAAATCGGATTTACATGGAGGTTGGTCGGAGCCATGGGCACATCTGGGCGATGAGCCGGGCGGGCGCGACGAGCCGGGCGGGCGGGTCATGAGCCGGGCGGGACAATGAGCTGGTCGGGGCAGAGGGCCGGGCGGGCGGCGCGGCTATCATCACGGCAATCTGCGCGAGGCACTGATCGAGGCGGCGCTCGACCTGATCGCCAAAAAGGGACCGGCCGGGTTCACCTTTGCCGACGCCGCGCGTTCCGCCGGGGTCAGCTCGGCCGCACCCTATCGCCATTTTCGCGACCGCGACGCGCTGATCGCCGATGTCGCGCGACGCGGCTTTGAGCTGTTTGCCGAACATCTAGAAGGGGCGTGGAACGACGGCCGGCCGGATCCCTTTACCGCGTTTGAGAATGTCGGGAGGGCGTATCTCGCCTTTGCCCGCGACGAGCCCGCCTATTACTCGGCGATGTTCGAGGCCGGGCTGTCCTTCGACGACGACCCGGCGCTGCGCCAGGCCGCCGACCGCAGCTTTGCGGTATTGCGCCACGCCTCGGAGGTGCTGTGCGCGCGCCTGCCCCCGGAAAAACGGCCGCCCGCCTTGATGATGGCGCTGCACGCCTGGGCTCTGTCGCACGGGATCGCGTCATTGTTTGCGCGCGGCGACGGCGGTAGGCGGCGCTTGCCGATGTCGGCCGAGGAGCTGCTGGAAGCCGGCATGCTGGTCTATCTGCGCGGGCTGGGCGTCATCGCCGAACCGGCAGCTCCCGAATCGTAGCCCAGCGGCGCTTGACAGGCGATAGGGTCGGGTTTATGTGAATGTGAGAAACATTTACATGGTGCGGTCATGCATCATCACCTCGCGGCGCATTTGCACGGTATCGGCAAACCGGCAGCATTGATCGGTTTGACCTTTCTCGGTTTCACACTGTGGACGGAGCGTCTGGACGACATCGGCAAGCCCGCCTGGATCGGGCTGACGATCTTGAGCTTCATCGTGTGGTGGCCGCTCGGCCTCGTGGTTCTCGGCTTTCTGATAGGGAGTGGACGAATGGCATGCTGGGCACAGGGCGGCCAAGGCCGCTGGCAGCGCCGCATGGAGCGGATGCAGCAGCGGATGGGGCGGATGCAGGCAGCGGCCGAGCGTTGGGGCTGCGGACCGGGCGCGCGCGCGAACTATCAGACCGCAACCGGCAACCGGGCGTTTGACGAATACCGCACCGAAACCCTGCGCCGGCTCGAGGAAGAGCAGCGCGAGTTTATGGACTTCCTCGACCGCCTGCGCCATGCCAAGGACAAGGCCGAGTTCGACGAATTCATGGCCGAACGCCACCGCCGCTCGGAAGGTCCCGCCCCGCAACCGCAAGGCATCTGAGCCGCCGCGCGACCGCCGGCTTCGACCGTCAAGCAACCGCATCAGCACCAAGCGCCGGCCCCCGAACCCGCGGGGCCGGCTCGCGCTGTGTCGGCGGTTCGGACTTGCGCGGCGGCGCAATCGGGGCGAGTGTCGCCGCCGGCACAATAAAGGCGGCGGCATGACGGGCGGAGTGGCTGAAGCGACGGTCGTGGTTCTCGGCACGGCGACGCCGGGAGGCGGCTTTCCGCTTTATGGCGGCGCGGTCGCCGAGATCGTCAACGCCGCCGACCCCTCCCTCAAAATCGAGCCGCGCAACACCAAGGGCAGCACCGAGAACGTGCCGCTGCTCGAAGCCGGCGCGCTCGACATCGCGCTGGTGCAGGGGGAAGTCGCCTATGAGGCGGTCGCCGGCATCGGCCGGCCGCCGGCGGCGCTGACCATAATTGCGGCGATGTATTCGACCGCAGGCATGTTCGTCGCTCGCGGCGACAGCCCGTGCCGCACAATCGGCGATCTCCGCGGCAGGCGCGTTGCATTCGGGGCGCGCGGCTCGGGTCTCGTGGTCATGGCGCGCTATGTGCTCGACGGGATCGGGCTCGACCCGGAGCGGGATTTCGTGGCGATCTATCTCGATCGCGCCGGCGACGGCCCGGCAATGGTGCTCGACGGCAGTGCCGCGGCGTTGTGGGGCGGCGGCATCGGCTGGCCCGGTTTTACGACAGTCGCCGAGAGCCCGGCCGGCGCGCGCTTTATTGCGCCGACCGCCGAGGAAGCCGAGCAGATCCGCGCCAAGCACGTCTTTCTGAAGCCGTTGACGGTCGCCGCCGGCAGCTATCCCGGACAGAGCGTGCCGATCTGCTCGGTCGGGTCGTGGTCCTTTATCATGGGGCGGCCGGGCCTCGGCGACGATGTCGCCTACCGGCTGGCGCGCGCCCTGCACCACGGCGAGGCGGCGCTCGCCGAGCGGTTGCCGCAGGCGCGCGAGACCACCGCCGCCAACACCGCCGCCGCGGCCCCGAACCGGGCATTGATCCATCCCGGCGTCTTGGGCTATCTGAGCGAGATCGGTGCCCTCGGCTGAACACAAATGCCTGGAGAAGCCATGCCTCAACTGTCGGTCCCCAATCGCCCGATCGAAGGCCCCAGCGCCTGGGTGCGCGCCGATGTCCGTCCGGAGGATTGGCGGGTTGAGCTCGACGCCGCCTGCCTTGCCGAAATCCGCCGTACCGTCGACGAATTGCGCGCCTACCCACTGCCTACCGTCGTCCTGGGCGCGGACGATTTCGCGATGCCGGCCTGTCGCGAGGCGATGGCGCGGGCACGCGCGATGCTCGCTTGCGGCGTGCGGTTCGCGATCGTCGACCGGCTTCCGCTCGAGGACATGAATTCTACCGAGGCGACTGCGGTCTATTGGCTGTTGTCGAGCATGATTTCGCGTCCGGTTGCGCAAAAGCTCGACGGCACCCTTGTCTACGACGTGCTCGACACCGGGCAGGAGGCGTTGCCGGGCTCGGGCGTGCGCCCCGACAAGACCAATATCGAAATCCGCTTTCACAACGACAATGCCTACAACGACACGCCGCCCGACTATGTCGGTTTGTTGTGCCTGCGCCGGGCGATGAGCGGCGGACACAGCCGGGTCATCAGCTTTCATACCGCCTACAACGAGATGCTGGCGCGCTGCCCCGAGCGGCTGGCGCGGCTTTACCAGCCGTTCTGGTTCGATCGCCAGCGCGAATTTCACCCGGGCGACAGTCCGATCTTTGCCGGCCCGGTGTTCGACGGCGGCGCCGAGCTGAAGGCGCGGTTCAGCGTTCACCAGATCAACAGCGGCTATGCGCTGCGAGGCGAGCCGGTCGACCAAGCCGGGGAGGCGGCGCTGTCGGCGATGCTCGACATTTTCGAGGACGAAGCCTTGTCGGTCGATTTCGATCTCGAGCCGGGGCAGATGCAGTTTGTCGACAACCGCGCGCTCGGCCACAGCCGCACCGCCTTTGTCGACTATGCCGGGCCGGCGCAGAAGCGCCATCTCGTGCGCCTGTGGCTGCGCGACCATGGCCGGCGCGCCTATCCCGGCTGAAGCAGACGCGAAAAACCGACCTTCTCGCTGAGGTTTAATTAACTACCTCGGCGGCACAGTCGCGTCATGTCGTCGTTGACGGTTACCGCGATTGTCATGTGCTGCGTCGTCGCCGGGTCGGCGCTGGGGATGTGGCTCAGCTATCGCCTGCCCGAGCCGCATCGCTCCGCGCAGTCGCACGAGGCGATCAAGCTGGCGACCGGCATGCTGTCGGTATTGGCGGCGCTGGTGCTGGGACTCTTGATCGCCAGCGTCAAAAACTCATTCGACACGACCGACACGCAGATCCGCCATTTCGCTGCAACCCTGATCCTGCTGAACCAGACGCTTGCCGATTATGGGCCGGAGACGGCCGCAGCGCGCGGCATGCTGCGGCGTTACACGGACCGGGCGCTCGCCGACAACTGGCCCGACGACAAGGCGACGCCGGTCCAGATGGAGGATGTCGAGGCCGGAAAACTGCTCGACGGGGTGCGCAACGCCATTCTGACATTGCCGGCAAGCGACCCGCGCCGCGAGGCGTTGCGCTCCGGCGCCGCAGCCCTGGTCGATGACGCTCTGAAAACGCGCTGGCTGTTGATCGAACGCGCCGAAAGCTCGATCCAGCCGCTGTTCCTGGAAATCCTGATCGCATGGATTACCCTGATCTTTGTCAGCTTCGGCTACAATGCGCCCCGCAACGCCACCGTGATGGCGAGTTTTTTTCTGAGCGCCGTAGCACTGTCCGCCTGTATTTTTTTGATCGTCGAGATGGACACCCCGTTCGAGGGCCGGATCACCATTTCAAGCATGGCGATGCGGAACGCTCTCGTCCATATGGGCGCGGAGCCGCAGGCATCGGCTGAGACCCGCTGATCCCCATCCCCTCTATTTGTTCGGCACCTGGATCGGGAACGCTGTCAGCTGCTTGCTTTTGTTCTTGATGTAATTCGTTATCTGGGTGCTCTGCGGCACGGCTGCCGACGAAATGACGCCCGTCGTGCACGTGGCCGGGATGTATTTGCTGGTGACGATGACGTAGGCGCCGAGATTCTTGACCGCATCGCAGGTGCACAACGCGGCTTGCGGTTGTTCTTCTTGTCGATCAAGCACGGCTCGTCGAGGCAGCACGCCCACATCCGGTCGTTCGAGCATTCGGCGTAGCTGTGGACCAGGTAGTAGCGCGACCGGATCTGGCGGCCGTCCGGTGTGTCCTTGACGCCGAGGCACGGTTGCTGGCCCGCGGAATAACCGTTGTCGACCGTGCAATGACACGCGAGCTGCTGGTCATTTCTGGTATCGGGTCGCAGGGGCAATCGTGCACAACGCAAGCGTGCTTGGCAGACTTTGAAGTCCTGCGCCTGCACCGGGCCCCCGTAAGCCGATGCCCGCGCCAGTCGCGATCCCGCGGCCAGAAACATCATTGGTTTCAGAATCATTGCCGCATCCGACCGTTTGTCGAACCGACAGCTCGGCCGGCAAGCGCTGGTTCGTCAAGCGCGATCGGTGCGAAATCGCTGTATAAGCGTCCCTGTCTGCTTCGCGATCCACGGCTGCGGCCCCGGTTGCTGCACCTGAAAGGCTATACGATGACCCAGAGCCCGCCCGCCAACATTGATCTTGCCGCGGCGCTCGCCGAAGCCGAGGACCATTACCGCGCGGCGAACCCCGCGAGCCTCGCCCAGCACCGGGCGGCCTGCGCCGCGATGCCCGGCGGCAACACCCGCGCCTCGATCCATGTCGACCCGTTCCCGCTGACGATGGCGCGCGGCGAAGGCGCGCATTTGTGGGATCTCGACGGCCACGAATATGCCGATTTCCTCAGCGAGTTCACCGCCGGCATCTACGGCCACTCGCATCCGGCGATCCGCCGGGCGATCGCGGAAGCCCTCGATGTCGGGCTCAATTTCGGCGCGCAGAACGAGGCCGAGGCGCGGTTCGCCGCCGCGATCTGCGCCCGTTTTCCGTCGATCGACCTGGTCCGGTTCACCAATTCCGGGACCGAGGCCAACCTGATGGCGGTCAGCGCCGCCCGCGCGATCACCGGCCGGCCCAAAATCCTGGTGTTCGGCGGCGGCTATCACGGCGGCGTGTTTTATTTCCGCGGCCACGGCAGCGCGATCAACGCCCCCTTCGACTACCTGGTCGGCCGCTATAACGATCTTGACGCGGTGGAGGAGCTGGTCCGGCCGCACGGCGCCGAGCTCGCCGCGATCCTGGTCGAGCCGATGCAGGGGACGACCGGCTGCATCCCGGCCGAGCCCGAATTTCTCGCCGGGTTGCGCGCGTTGGCGGACGCGACCGGCGCCATGTTGATCTTTGACGAGGTCATGACCTCGCGGCTGGCGCCGGGCGGATTGCAGGAGGCGCTCGGCATCCTCCCCGACTTGACCACATTGGGAAAATATCTCGGGGGCGGGATGAGCTTTGGCGCATTCGGCGGCAGCACCAGGATCATGGAGCGTTTCGACCCGCGCCGGCCCGATGCGTTCCAGCACGCCGGCACCTTCAACAATAATGTGCTGACGATGAGCGCCGGCTATGTCGGGCTGACCGAGATCTATACGCCCGGACGCGCCCTTTCGCTGAACGAGTTGGGCGACGGATTGCGCCGGCGGCTTGACCAGATCGTGCGGCGGCACCGGCTCGCGATGCAGTTCACCGGCCGCGGCTCGATGATGTCAGTGCATATGACCGACCTGCCGATCCGCTCGGAGGAGGACGCGGCGCGCGGCGACAGCGCGCTGCGCGACCTGTTCTGGTTCGACCTCGTCGCCGCCGGCGTCTGGTTTGCCAAGCGCGGCATGTTCGCATTGTCGATCGCGCTCGACGAGGCCGACGGCGACCGGCTCGCCGCCGCGGTCGAAGACTTCGCCCAAACCCGCGCGCCGCTGTTCGCCGCCGCCCCGCAAATTTAGTGCAACATCAGGCAAATCAGCTGATTACGACGACGTTGCGAGGTCCGCGGGACATACCGCCCAAGTTGTGGCGGCACAAAACCGCCCCCGTCGATCAGCTCGGCTGCGAGCTGCCCAAAGCCCGCTCTCTGGATTCGGGCGGCAGCACCCGTTCGACAATCCCGCTGAAATGGGCGATCTCGTCGGCGGAGAGCTCGCGCTGCCACTTTGTCGCCGCCTCCATCGGATTGCGGAACAGGCTGAAATATCCCTCGCGGCCATTGCTGTGGCTGGTGTCTTCGATGAACCGCTGGGTCTCTCGCGTCCACGGCAACCGCGCGAACGCCATCAGCTCGCTTGCCTCTTCGATCGGGGCTTGGCAGAGGTTTTCGTAACGCAGCAGACGCACATTCGAGAGATTGCCGGCCTCCTCGAACAGCTTCGCGTGAACCAGGGCCCACGCCCAGACCCACTGGTCCAGCACCGGCAGCGCGTCGTAGCATTCCCGCGTCATTCCCAGCTCCCGCGCCCGCTCCGTCGCCAGCACCCGGGGCCCGAAGAGCGCCCCGCGGTAGCCGGCCGCGGCGGCGCGCCTAACCGAGGCGAGCTGGCCGCAGGGGTGGCGAAAGACCGCGATGATCCGGCTTTCCGGAACCGCGCGCGCCAACAACGCCACCGCGCCGATCAGGGCGACGGATTTGATGACATAGGTGATCCCGGCGGCGTCGCCGCTGACGAAATCGGGGATCGGCACCCGCTTCAGCCACGGGGCGGCGGGCGGAACGGCTTCGCCCGCGCGCAGGGCGAGCGCCAATGTCCGCCGGATCAGCGGCGCGGCAAACGGCTGGAACGGCTTGGCGAAGAGCGGTCTTGTCCCGGATGATTTGACCTGCCGCACGGTCGTCAGCTGCGCCACATAGCGCCGCGCCGCAGCCGCGTAGCGCGGAATGTCCTCCACCGGACAGATGCCCGGAAAATCGGGCTGCGCGATCACGTCGTCCGGCTCGTGCCGATAGAGCACACCCGGATGGCTGTCGAAAATCTTGCCGAGCCAGCTGGTTCCCGAGCGCGGGACGCCGATGATCAGTATCGGACCCGACGCACCCGGCATAGGTTTGCCCGGCCCGCCCGAAGCAGCGTCATATGTCGGCCCGGCGACTGTAGACGTCATGATCGCGCTCGCTTGTGGTTCAGACCCGATATTGCGAGGTAAAGCTTGATTGAATCCTGCTCGTTCAGCCAACGCGCCGCAGCCATTTCTTGAGCCGGGTCTTGATGCCGAGCGCGTCCGCGGCCGCCCCTGCCTTTTTGTCGAGAACGACGCTGACGCGGTACCCGCGGGCGATCAGGCGGTAAAATAAACCGGCAGGAAGCATTAAAATATTGGCCTCCTGGCGCGCGGCATTGCCGAACCTGGCCTTGTGGCTCCCAAACCCGGTCGAAAAATCAAATCGACTCGGCGGATCATCGCTCGACAACAAATCCTTGACGACTTCCATCTGCAGGATCGAGCCGACCGACCACTTCGCCCAAGCCGGGTCGTAGCCGATATCCATGTAGTAATAGACGCCGCAATATACGTATCCGAGCATAAAGGCGACCGGCTCGTCCCGGCAATAGAGGATGTAGCAGCGCATCCAGCCGTGATCGGCGGCAAGCTCGAGCCGCGCCGCCAAAGTGGCCGCATCGCGCAATCCGAGATCCAGCAGGTTCCATTGGTAGGTCTTTTTTGAGATCGCCTGCGCGGCGGCGACGAACGCGGCCACATCCCGGCGCTCGGCAAAGCAGCAAGCCCGCAGCGCGCCGTCGACATGCTCGAGCAGCTTGCGCCGGGAATAGCGCAGGCTCTGGCGCGAACGCCCGCCCAGCTGGCGCTCATAGAGCTCATAGCTCGGCGGCAGGTCGGCGAATTGATGCTCGTAGCTCTCGCCCAGCCGCACGACGATCCAGCCGCTCCCGGCCAGCCGCTGCGTTGCTGCTGCAAACAGCGCGCTCTCGGTCGGCACGCCCTCGAGGAAGAGCGCCCGCCGCGGTGCCGCGTGCAGCGCCAACAATGCCAACAGATCGCAAATTTGCCCGATGCGCTCCGCCTCGGAGGCGGCGGCAAGCGTTACATCGTGGACCAGCGTGAGGCTCGGGACGAGGTGCCGGTACAGCGTCAACTCACCGATGGCAAAGCGCAGCGTCCTGGCGCCGCGGACAAAAGCGGCATAGCCGAGCATCCGGCCATTGCGGCGCAGCCCGTAGACCGGCTCGGCGTTGTCGCCGCCGCTGGCATTCGGCCCGCGGGCCGCCACCCAGACGGGATCGTGGGTCAGCAGCCGGTCGCCGCTTTGCGCCATCAAATCGCGGATCTCGTCTATCGTCGTCGGCTCGCGCAACGCCTCGCCGGTGAAAGCCTGCCAGGCGCCGCTCCCCTCCGCACCTGGCGGCGAGGCCCGGCAGGCGGCGTGGCTGACGCAGTTCCGGTAAGAGGCTCTCACGATCATTCGTCCATAAAAATTAAGAAAGGCTATACGGTGAGCCGGGCGCGCGTGACTGTCAGGCAACGTGCGGCGACGAACTGATCGGCAGATTGGAAACCGCAGCGCGGGATCAAGACGATCGACATCAATCAACCAGCCGAGCCGCGGGTTCGGTATAATAAACGACCGAGGACCTCGACCAGGACCATCCTCAAAGGGCCATGCTGATGGTATTCGGCCGGCAGGCGGAACGACCACTCGAGCCATCCGCGACGGCGGGGGTCCGGCCCCGAACGGGGGCTGGCGGCGGACGCGGTGCGTGCGTCCGCGCCTTTGTCGCGGCGAAACCGCTGGCACGGCTGAGATCCGCGTGGCGCCGCCACCCGCCTGCGGAATTTGTCAGGCTCGCCGTGCACAACCTCGCCCTCCTTGCCCGCCATCGCGGCGCAACGCCGTCGGACGGCAATCCGGTCGACGCGGCCTTCGGCACCGACACCGCCGGCATCCGCGAAGTCGGCAGCCTCGATGTCGGCGGAACCGCCGCCTGTGCCGCGACGCGTTACGAGCCGAGCGGCGCCGGCATGGTTCGCGCGACATTGGCGCAGCTCGGGATCGACTATGCCGATTACGCTTTTGTCGACTATGGATCGGGCAAGGGGCGGGTGCTGATCGTGGCCGCGGGGTTCGCGTTCAAATCCGTCGCCGGCGTCGAATTTTCGCGCGAGCTGCATGAGATCGCCGAGCAGAACATCGCCTTGCTGCCGCCCGAGGCGGTCCGCGCCGGGGTAGTCAGCGCATTGCACGGCGACGCCGCTGCGTTCGAGCCGCCGCCCGGCAATCTCGTATGCTACCTCTACAATCCGTTTGGGCCGCCGGTCATATCGCAGGTCGCGCGCCGCCTGGCTTCGCACCGCGACGAGAGCGGCTGTCGGGTGATCGTGGTTTATGTCGACCCGGTCCATCGCGCCGCGTTTGAGGAAATCGGCAAATTCGTCGTCGTCGAGGACCGCCCGAATATTCTGATCCTGACGACGCTGCCGGCGGGCGGCGAGACCACGACGCCCGGTCCCGCTTCGCCCGTCGCCGAACGGTAATCTCGCGGTCCGGTCAGGGGCGGGCGGGCACGGCGCCGAGGCAACGGCTTTGCACGCACCGCCGCCGATCGGGCACAACCGCGGGCCGCCGCTCGATCCCGAGGCGGGCTGGCGGTCGTTTTGCTGGCGAAAAGCCCATGCCAGGGCGTGGAAGACACCGCCGCGCGAGATCGCCCTCGCCCGGCTTGCCCGCGCCGAGGCGCTCGGCGTGAGCTACCGCGAATACGCCGCAATCCTGCTCGACCGCGGCACCCATTTGTGAAAGTCCGGGCGGCGCCTCGACTCCCAGCCGAGGGTCAGGGCGAGCTTGGCGCCCTTGACAGCGCCGTGCTGGTCAGGCTAGGAAGCCCGCGATCGTGGTGATTTGAGCCGACCGGCTTGCGCCCCACGTTAAAAAAAGCGCTAAAAGGTCGGGTGTTCTGAAAGGAGCCCTGGCCCGCGCGGGACCGGGGCTTTTTGCTGCCGATCTCGGCGCGGCCTCGCATTGGAGAGACCTGCCGATGACCAAGCCCGTCTTGCCCGCCGACCTTGCCGCAACCGTCTCGCCCGCAACCATCCTGGTGCGCGGCGGCGCCGCCCGCAGCCCCTATGACGAGACCTGCGAGGCTTTGTTCATGACCTCGGGTTTTGTCTACGGCGACGCCGCCGCGGCCGAAGCCGCCTTTGCCCAGGACGGCGCGCGCTATGTCTATTCGCGCTACCGCAACCCGACCGTCGCGATGTTCGAGGAGCGGCTGCGGCTGATCGAGGGTGCCGAGGCGTGCCGCGCCACGGCGAGCGGCATGGCGGCGGTGTTCGCGGCGTTGCTGTGCCGGCTGCGCGCCGGGCAGCGCGTCGTGTCGAGCCGCGCCCTCTTCGGCTCGTGCCACTACATTGTCGCGGAACTGCTGCCGCGCTGGGGCATCGAGACCGTGCTCGTCGACGGACGCGACCTCAATGCGTGGGAGACGGCGCTGGCGGGCGGTGCCGCGGCGGCGTTTTGCGAGAGCCCGTCCAACCCGGCGATGGAGATCGTCGACCTCGCCGAGGTCGCGCGGCTGACCCATCGCGCCGGCGGTCTCCTGATCGTCGACAACGTGTTCGCAACGCCATTGCTGCAAAAGCCGTTGGCGCTCGGTGCCGACGTCGTCGTCTATTCGGCGACCAAGCACATCGACGGCCAGGGACGCTGTCTCGGTGGCGCCATCCTGGCCTCGGAAAAATTCGTCAAGGACGATCTCGGTCTGTTTTACCGCCACACCGGACCGTCTTTGAGCCCGTTCAACGCCTGGCTGCTGCTCAAGGGTCTGGAGACGCTCGAATTGCGGGTCGAGCGGCAATGCCGCACCGCCGCCGCGATCGCCGCGTTCCTCGAAGCCCATCCAAAGATCGACCGGGTGATCTATCCTGGGCTGCCGAGCCATCCGCAGCATGAATTGGCCACGCGCCAGATGAAGGCCGGCGGCAGCCTTGTGTCATTTGACGTGGCCGGCGACAAGGCGGACTGCTTTCGCTTTCTCGACGCGCTGCGGCTCGTCGACATCTCGAACAATCTCGGCGATTCGAAAAGCCTCGTCACCCACCCCGCAACAACCACCCATTCGCGGCTCAAGCCCGAGGCTCGCGCAGCACTCGGCATCGGCGACGGGCTGGTGCGGCTCTCGGCCGGTCTCGAAGCCGAGGCCGACCTGGTCGCCGATCTGGCTCAGGCGCTCGATCGGGTCTGACGCATCTCGTCCCCGCTTCTGGCGGACAGGCCAAGCAACCCCACCATTCCGCAAGAGGGCGCCGGCGATGGGTGTTGCGATATTGTCCGACGCGGATCGATTACGCATTACCGCTCGCCGAGATAGCCCAGGGTCGGGAGGTATGCGAGCGCGAGCTGAGGCGACATCGACAGAATGGCAAAGGTGTTCGGCGAGAAATTCCAGCTCGCCGGCGCATAGCCCTGCGTCCAGCTCGCGACCCAGTCGACCTGGAGATAGCTCTGCGTTCCCGCGGCCAGCTGCAGGGTAGTCGCCTGAGGGGTCGGCAGGCCCAACGGCTGGACCGTGAATTGGTAGGTTCCCGGCGCGAAGTCGCGATAAAACCCGGTCGCTACCGGAATGGCGGCGACCGGCGCGCCGTTCGCATAGATCATCGGCGAGAATGCTTGAACGGCGCCGAATTGCGGCGATTCCGATGCACGCAAAAACCAGACCCGCCCAGTTCCCGGCTTCAGCGGCGGGACTTGCGCTTGCGAGACTGTTGAAGCGGTCGGCTGGGCGCAAGCGGTCGCGACGAGCAACAGGCCGAACAATATCGAGAGCGTCAGACGGTGTCGCCGCACGGTCAGTCTCCGATCCGAAAGCGCCGAACGCGGGTGGGCCACCCTAGTAATCTGCGGCGCTCGATGCAAATACCAAGGGGCGGCGGGATCAAATTACGGTGAAGCCCGCCATTGTTTTTGCTCGCCTGCGCCGCCGGCTGCGGGCGCGACCGGTGCCCATCTGGGCCGGGCTGAGGCGATGTTGCTACCGGCCGTCGTTTTTCGCGACGCGGAGTCCAGAGCTGCGCGCGGCTTCGGTCGCTTTAGATTCCGCCCACGCCCGCGTGACGGCACCGCGGGTCGGTCGCGAATATAGGAAACTTTACAGCGGGCCGGCTAAGGCGCGGTTTCGATTTCCTGCAGCAGCTTGCGCAATTCCCGCGCCAAATCGGGCTCGCGGTCCGGCGGCGCCGCGCCGGGCGGTCGGTCCGGCTGCGCGCCGGACTCCCCGGCGGTCTCGCCGGTGGCGGCGGGAGCATTCCGCGCCCGCTCCAAGAGCGCGGTCAGGGCGACGACCGCGTCACGCAGGTCGGTCATCGCCGCGGTGTCGACCCCGGCAATTTGCGCCGCGGTCTGCTGATGCAATTCGGCGGCGCGAAAGGCGCCTTCGAGAGCTTCGACCGACGAATTCGTCGTCGTCGCCAACGCCTCGGTCGTGACCGCCAGCCGTTCGATCGCATCGAGCAGCGCATGATGCCCCTGCTCGAGGACAGTGACGAGCCGATCGGGAATCTGCAGCGCTGTGCCGGCGCCCGAAAAATCGCGTGCCGGACCCGGCGCCGGCGCGGTCTCAAGCAGCGCCGCCGTTCGGCGCAGCAGACCCGCCTCGACCGGCTCGGCCGGCAGCCGCGCGATTTTTTCGATCAGCGGCTCGGCGGCGACATCGACGGCGATCCGAGCGAGAATTGCGAGCAGGGCCAGCCCCGCCACTGCCAGGGCCGCGGGAACGGTGGGGATCGGCCCGGGCATGATCGGGAGCGGCCCGTGCTGCTGTGCCGTCCCGAGGACAACCCCGGCGGCCAGCACGATCAGCGCGCTGAAAAAATGCGTGCGCGCCGCTCCGATATAATACAGCCGCGCCACTTCCCGCCTCGCCTCGCGCGGCTCGAACCGGCCTTGCAGCACAACCGTGCCGTCGACCGGCGCGGGCCTCGGCTGCACCGCAGCCGGCGGCGGGACCAGCCGGCGCAATTCGCTGCGCTCGAACGCCGCGGGCCAGCCGGGGCGCGCCGGCCCGTGATGGGGAGGGTTGCGGTCGAGATGCCGGCGTATCCGCAGCGCCTCGGCGATCAGATTGCCCGTGGTCAGCAGGATTGCGCAGAGCCCGTAGACCGCCAGCGCCGCCACGGCCAATGTTGGCAGCAACGGCGGCAGATTTGGCAACACCGCCGCGTGCGCCATCGACCCGAGCTCGGGCCGAGCCAGCGCTGCGGCGGCGCCAAGCGCCACCGCCGCGCTCGCCACGATGATGATCCAAGATCGCATTGCGCGTTCCAAATTGGGGCGCGAGAACTCCGCGCGCGTTGCCCGCACGAAACCCGCAGTGCCATAGTGCTTATCGGATTATGCCGCCGCGGCAACAACAAACAGTAAATAGTTACCCTAAATTAGACAGAACTTGCGCCCCATCGCCAGGCGATGTCTGTGAAGTTCACGATCCCCCTACCCCGCCGTTGTGCGCGCCGCGGCAGACATCCGGAGCAACCGCGCCTGCAGCTGCGGAACGCGCTTTGGCGGGCGTGGATCCAATCAGGCGCCACCCGCTACGGGTGGATCACGGTTTCGTTGCGGCTGATCACAAACGCCTCGCGGCGCTCGACAAAATCGCCGACGACCTCGGTGAAGGCCTCCGGACGTTCGGTGCTGATCGCGTGTCCGGCATCATAGACAAACACCAGATGGGCGTTGGGCATCAGCTCCTTGTAGAAATGCCCCATCTCCGGCGCGATCACCCGGTCGAGGGTGCCGAACAGAACCAGGGTCGGGATGGCGACGCCCGCCAGCCGCGCCTCAAGCTCGGGGTCGCGGTTAGGGCCGCGCAGCCGGGCCACCAGCCGCGCCGTCCGGCCCCGCACCGCCGGGTCCGCGGCGGGCGGCGGCGTCACCCGCTCGGGATGGGCGTAGAGACGGCGCGCCATTTCCTCGGGCGACCCGGAGGGCGGTTCGCTGCCCTCGGGACGGATTGCCGCCGGCGCTTCGAGAACCAAGGTGCGCACCCGTTGCGGCTGCTGCACCGCGAGCCACAGGGCGGTCTTGCCGCCAAACGAAGTGCCCATCAGGTTGAACTGCTCAAGACCGAGCGCGTCGGCAGCCTGCGCCATCGTCGCCGCCAATTCCGGTTGGCTGCGCGTGCGCGTGTTCTCAGCCGAGCTGCCGAACCCCGGCATCTCGAAGGCGACGACCCGGAACTGCCGGCTCAGCAGATCGTGGCTCGGCGTCAGCCGCAGCCCGCCGGCGCCGTGCAGATGCACCAGCGGCGCTCCGTCTCCGGCGGCCATGTACCGGATGCGAAAGCCGTCGGCCTCGACATGGCCTTCGCGAAACGCCTCTCCCGCCTGTGTCACGATCGGGGACCCCTTTTAGACGCAGCCGCCGCGCTCAAATCTCGCGAATGCGCGGCAACACCTTTTTACCGAACAGCTCGAGCGAGCGCATCAGCAAGCTCAAATCGGCGGCGCCGGGGATCTGGAACAGCAAGTCGATGACGCCCGCCCCGGCTTCCTCGCGGCAGCGCCTGACCTGCTCGACGATCGTGTCCGGGCCGCCGACAAAGTTGGTCGGCAAGACGCCGCCGACGTTGGGTGTGCGCGCCTCTCCGGCGACATTGCGGGAATCGAGCTGCAACAGGGCGTCGCGGACCGGGTCGCGCAATGGGAACGGTTGCCGAGCGCGCCGCTGCGCCGCAAGCAGCTCCTCGGCTTCGGCATCGGTCTCGCCGATCAGGATGTTGGCCCGGTAGACGATCTGCTCCGGTTGCGGCTGCCAGCCGTATTGGGCGCACGCGTCGCGATAGAACCGGGTCGCCTTGGCGATCACCTCGAACGGCGCATAGGAAACGCCGAGACCAAGACGATGGCGCGCCGCAAACTCGCAGGATTCGCGGCTGGTGCCGAGCGCGTAGGTCGGCGGATGCGGCTGTTGCAGCGGACGCGGCCACACCGCGACGGTGCGGAATTGAAAATGCCGGCCCTGCCAGCCAAAGGGCTGCGGCTCGGTCCACGCCTTCAGGACCAGCTCCATCCCTTCGCTGGTGCGCTCGCGCGCCTCACTCGGGTTGAGGCCGTAGGTGAGGTACTCGCCGGTGATGCCGCGCAGCATCCCGACCACCAGCCGGCCCGGCATCAGGTTGTCGAGCATCGCCAGCTCCTCGGCGACCTGCACCGGATTGCTTTGCGACACGATCGGGCCGAGCACCGCGATTTTTATCTGGTGCGAGCGCGCCGCCAAATGCGCCGCCGACACGATCGGGGACGGGGTCAGCCGGTGCGGCGAGTAGTGGTGCTCGGAGACGCTGATCCAGTCGAAGCCGAGCTCCTCGACCAAATGCAGCCGCTCGGTCATGCCGTGATAGGCTGCCGCACCGGCCTCGCGGTCGTAAGCATTCGCCGGCACCGGCCATTCCGCGGGCAATTGCCGTGGCGCACGGTAGCGCGCGGTCTCGAAATAGGAGACTTTCATGACGCCCCCGCGCGGTTGCCGGATGCCGCTGGGCAACGTTGCAAAACGAGCAGGTTGTCCTTCATTCCTGCGAGAAGAGGTTCCAATTGGATCGGCATGGGACCGGTGGCATTCGCCATCGAATCCTTCGTCCCGCTTTCCCGGCGAAAGCCGGGACCCACGGTGCTCGCAAATTCCGAGTTTCCGCTCATGCCGCACGATCGCGCCCGACACGGGCAACGGACGGAACGGCCCGGCGATGGGTCCCGGCCTTCGCCGGGAAAGCAACAGAGGCGGTTTTGAGCTGGTCTCAAGCGGTTTTGAACTGGTCTCAAATGGATTACTGCCTCTTTCGGGGCAACAGATCACGTTCTGGCAATATTGCCGCCATCCCTACGCTGCTGTCAGACCTCGCGAATGCGCGGCAGCACCTTGTCGGCAAAAAGCTCGAGCGAATGCAGCAGCCGTCCGGTGTCGGGCGCGCCCGGGTTCTGAAAGGCGAGGTCGAGCACGCCGACGCCGACCTCTTCGCGGCAGCGCTTGATCTGCTCGACTACGGTGTCGGGGCCGCCAAAGAACGAGGTCGGCAGCACGCCGCCGACATTCGCCGAGCGCGCCTCGCCCGCGACGTTGCGTTGGTCGAGCTTCAGCAGCGCGTCGCGCACCCCGGCCCGCATCGGAAAGGGCGCCGACCCCTGGCGTTGCTGTTCGAGCAGGTCGCGGGCCTCGTCGTCGGTCTCGGCGAGCAGGATGTTCGCCCGGTAGAGCATCTGCTCGGGGGTCGGCTCCCAGCCGTGCCGTGTGCATGCCTCGCGGTAATACCGCGTCGACTTGGCGACCACCGCGAACGGGGCGAACGAGACGCCGAGCCCGATATGGTGGCGCGCCGCGAGCTCGCAGGATTCGCGGCTGGTGCCGAGCGAATAGGTCGGCGGCAGCGGCTGCTGTAATGGGCGCGGCCAGACCGAGACTGTACGGAACTGGTAGTGGCGGCCCTGCCAGCCGAAGGGCTGAGGCTCGGTCCACGCCTTCAGGATCAGCTCCATCCCCTCGGTCGTGCGCTCGCGCGCTTCCGCCGGGTTGAGACCGTAGGTCAGGTATTCGTTGGTCGTCCCGCGCAGCAGCCCGACCACCAGGCGCCCGTCGGCGAGGTTGTCGAGCATCGCCAATTCCTCGGCGACCTGCACCGGGTTGCTCTGCGAGACGATCGGGCCGAGCACCGCGATCTTGATCTTTTTCGAGCGGGCGGCGATGTAGGATGCTGAAACCGCGGTGTTCGGCGTCAGGATGCGCGGCGAATAATGGTGCTCGGAGAGGCTGACCCAGTCAAATCCAAGCTCCTCGACATACTGGGTACGGTCGACCATTCCCTGAAACGCCTGCGCGCCGGCATCGGGGTCGTAGGCCGCGGGCGGGACCGGCCATTCCGCAGAGACGGTCGGCGGCACCTGGTAGCGCGCGGTTTCGAAATACGAGACTTGCATGGCTCCCCGCCACCCACGCCGGAAAACATCGCAGGCGAAATTGCATAGTGCGGCGGCGTCCGCCGCAACGCAAGCGAACCGCCGCCGTTTGCACGCCCGACTGCCCCAACTCAGCGTATCGCGCGAAGAAGCGTCCCTCGGGCGGCACAAAACGTTCGCCGTACTGTAGAGTGCAGGGGTCTGGTTTGACGCCGTAGTACCCCGGACGAGTGCGTTTTGCGCGTCATGCCGCCGACGGTCGCGCGGCCGCGCCGGTTGGGAGTGGGAACAGATATGCCGCTCTATCCCAAATACACAACCACGGTGATCGGAGCCTACAGCGTCCCGCGGTGGTACGAGCCGCTCGACCGCCTGGTGACAATGGGGCAAATGCTGCCGGCTGACATGAGCGATGTGCAGTTCCGCGTCATGCAGGCGGCGATCCTCGATCAGGAGACGGCCGGGATCGACGTCGTTACCGGCGGCGAGGCGCATCGGCGCACCCACAACCGGCATTCGCCGCCAAACGCCATGCTAAACCATTTCTGGCAGAAGATACCGGCCTTTCAGGGCGTCACCCGGCCCAAGCCGATCACCGAATACGACCCGAACGTGACGCATCCGGCGGCGATTTGCCGGGCGCCGATTTCCGATGCCACCGATCTCGGCCTCGTCGAGGAGTTCCAGACGGTGGCGGCCTTCGCGCGCCAGCCGGTCAAGATCACTATGACCGGTCCGCATTTCTTGACCGCGGTCGCTTATGACGAATACTACAACGACCCGGCGCGGATGATGAGCGACGCGGCGAAGCTGCTGCACAACAACTTCGCGAGACTTGCTGCCGCGGGGTGCAAGCACATCCAGCTCGACGAGCCCTATCTGACGCCGCCGAGCGACGAGGACGTGCTGAAGGCGGTCGACGCAGTCAACCTCGCCATCGAGGGCCTGCCCGAGGATGTCCACGTCTCGGTCCATGTGTGCCAGGGAAACTACGCGGTCGGTCCCGATTACGACGGGCAGATCGGGCACCGCTACTTTGACACCGGCCGCTACAAGGCCGACCTGCTGGTTCGCATCGCCTGCCATTCGTTGCTGATCGAGGATGACCGGGCGGACCAGTTCGAAGGTCTGCTCGGCGACAAGCAGCTCGGCGTCGGCGCCGTCGACGTCCAGGACCCGAATGTCGAAACCGGGGAGTTGGTCGCCCTGCGCATTGCCGGCCATCGCTGGTTGGCCCCCGAGCAGACGATCATCACCAGCACCTGCGGGTTTAATCACCTGCCGCGGCACGTCGCCCTCGGCAAGATGCGGGCGATGCGCGAAGCCAAGGCGATCCTCGGCGGCGGCCGGCAATAGAGAAAACCCGGACATGAGCGACGATCGAGCCTGGCGGGAGCAGATCGAGCGCCGGCTGCAAGCAAGCGAGGAGAGGTTTCGGCTCGCCCAGACCACGGGCGGGATCGGTTGGTTCGATTGGGATTTGACGACCGATGCGTGGGAGTCGACATCCCACGTCGCAATCCTCTTTGGTTTCGACCCGACGATCCCACGGCGCTCGTTTGCCGAATGGCAGCCGGCGATTTTCGTCGACGACGTGCCGAAATTGCGCGCCGCGGCAACGGCCGCCGCCGCCGGCGAGACCGCCGCCTTTTACGCCGAGTTTCGCGTCCGGCACGCTGATGGGAGCGTCCACTGGATCGCCGGCAAGGCGGAGGCGACAAGGGACGACACCGGCACGATGCGCCGGCTGGCCGGCGTCTATTACGAAATCACCGACCGCAAGCAGCTGGAGGCGCGGCTGCTCGCGCTGAACGGCACGCTCGAGGCCCGGGTGCTTGAAATCCGGGAAGAGGCGCGCACGCTCGAAATCCTGAACCGGACCGGGGCCGCGTTGGCGAGCGAGTTGAGCCTGGAGCGGCTGGTTCAGATGGTGACCGATTTGGGGGTCGAGCTGACCGGCGCCCAATTCGGCGCCTTCTTCTACAATTCGGGGAGCGAGGGGGGTGAAGCCTATACTCTCTACGCAGCGTCGGGTGCGCCGCGGGAGGCTTTCGCCGGATTCCTGCTGCCCCGCAGCACCGCCGTCTTCGATCTGAGCTTTCGCGGCGTCGGGCCGGTCCGCTCCGACGACATCATGACCGACCCCCGCTATGGACAAAATCCGCCGCACGACGGGTTCCCCCTCGGACATCTTCCGGTTCGCAGCTATCTCGCGGTGCCCGTTGTCTCGCGTTCGGGCGACGTTCTCGGCGGACTTTTTTTCGGTCACTCCGTGCCGGGCATCTTTAGCGAACGCGCCGAGCGCATTCTGCTCGGGGTCGCGTCCCAAGCCGCGGTTGCCATCGACAATGCCCGGCTGTACGAGGCGAGCCAGCGCGAATTGGCCGCGCGCCGATCAGCCGAACAGAAGCTGCACGAGCTGAACGAGACCCTCGAGCAGCGGGTCGTCGAAGAATTCAACCGCCGTGAGCAGGCTGAGGAGGCGCTGCGCCAGGCCCAAAAATTGGAAGCCGTCGGGCAGCTGACCGGCGGCATCGCCCATGACTTCAACAACTTGTTGACCGTGATCATGGGCAATCTCGACCACCTGGAACGCGTCTTGCCCGCCAACCGGGAATATCGGCGGATCATTGCGGCGGCGCTGCGGGGCGCGTCCCGCGCGGCGATGCTGACACAGCGGCTGTTGGCGTTCTCGCGACGTCAGCCGCTGATGCCGCAGGTCGTTTCGGTCAACCACCTTGTCGCCGGCATGTCGGATCTGTTTCGGCGGACGATCGGCGAGGCGATCCAGATCGAGACGGTGCTGGCGGGCGGGCTGTGGCCGACCTTTGTCGATGGCAACCAGCTCGAAAATGCGCTGATCAACCTCGCGGTCAATGCCCGCGACGCGATGCCCGAGGGCGGCAAGCTGACGATCGAAACCGCGAACTCGTATCTCGACGAAGCCTATGCGGCAATGCACAGCGAAGTCGAGCCCGGTCAATATGTCGGGACCTTTGTGACCGACACCGGCGTCGGGATGGCGAGCAACATCGTCAACCAGGTATTCGAGCCGTTTTTCACGACCAAGGAAGTCGGGCACGGCACCGGATTGGGCCTGTCGCAAGTGTACGGCTTTGTCAAGCAATCGGGCGGACACGTAAAAATTTACAGCGAAGTCGGGCAGGGCACGACGGTGAGGCTCTACCTGCCGCGCTATCGGGGGCCGGACGGCGTCGCCGACGAGCGTGCCGAAGCCCGCGAATTGCCGCGCGGCCGGGCGGAGACTGTGCTCGTCGTCGAGGACGATCCCGATGTCCGCGACTACACAAGCGGGATGGTCGGCGATCTCGGCTATAATGTATTGACCGCCGAGGATGGGGCGAGCGCGTTGCGGCTGCTCGATGCCCATCGCGAGGTGCAGCTGCTGTTCACCGATGTCGGGCTGCCCGGCGGCATGAACGGCCGGCAGCTCGCCGATCAGGCGCTGCGCCGGCAGCCCCGCCTCAAGGTGCTGTACACGACCGGGTACGCCCGCAACGCCATCGTCCACCAGGGCCGGCTCGACCCGCGGGTCGACGTTGTTTTCAAACCGTTCAGCTACACCGACCTGGCAGCCAAAATCCGCCATGTGCTGGACAGCCAAAGTTAGCCTAAGCGAACCGGGGCAACCGTCGTCCCCGTCCATCCCGTCGCACCGGCAAACGCCGCTATGATGGGCGGGTGGGATCAGCAACGAGGAATCGCTTAGAATAGCGTTTTATGTCCCTCTCCAGGAGCCGCTTGCATGCCGTCGATCGTCGGGACTTGGAAACTGATCCGCGCATCGGCGCGGGATGCCAGAGGCGCAGCGCTGCCCGCCCCTTACGGCGGAAATGGGATGGGCCGCGTCACCTTCACCGCGGGCGGGCGGATGATGTCGGTCGTCTGCGACGGTAGGCCGGAGCTGCCGGTCGGCACCAAGCGGGATTACAGCTCCTATTGCGGCAATTACAGGTTTGACGGCGACCGGCTCGTGACTCGGGTCGATGCCGCCTCGGATCCGAGCCGGGTCGGCAGCGACCAGGCGCGCGGGGTGCGGTTCGAAGACGACCGCATGATCCTTTCGCCGCCGCCGCGCGAGACCGGTGCCGGCGCCGAATATCGCGAGCTGACCTGGGAGCGCATCGCCGCCGAATAGCGGCGCTTGCCGTTTATCCGAGCGCTCCCGATCGGTGCAGCGTGGCGATTTCGTCGCCGGTGAGGCCGAGCACGCCGCGCAGGACCGCCTCGGTGTCGGCGCCGAGACCGGGTGCGGGGCCGGTGATCCGGCCAACGCTGGCACGCCACGGCAGGCCGGGTAGAACACCCCCGCGGTGCTCGTCCCAAAAGCCGCGCTCGCGCAGGTGATCGCTGGCGACGAGATCCTTCGCGTCGGCGAGCGCTGCCGCCGCAATATCGGCGCGCCGCAAGTCCGCGGCGGCGGTCGCGGCGGCCTGCAGGCGCAGCCAGGCGGCGAGCGCCGTGTCGATCGGGTGGCGCCGCTCCAGCCGCTCGGCGACGCCGAATTCCGCCATCGGCGCCAGCGCCGGAACGATCGCGCAAAGCCGGCGCCATTGCTCCTCGCTGGTGACCGCAAGGCTGAGCCAGTCGTCCTCGCCGGCGCAGCGGTAGGCACCATGCGGGATGAAGCGCTCGGAGCCGTTGCCGCGCGGCCGCGGCGCCGCGCCGAGCTGGGTTTGCAACAGCGGCTCCGCCATCGTCCACAGCATCGCCTCGATCATCGAGAAGTCGACCCGGGCGACGACGCCGGTGCGCCGCCGGTGCCACAGCCCGGCAGCGACAACAAAGGCGAGCATCAGCCCGCACATCGGGTCGAGCCAGGCAAAGCCGACGCGCGGAGCGGTGTCGGGGTGACGATTGAGCCCGGCGAAACCGGCATAGCATTGCAAGAGGGTGCCGTAGGCGACGGCCTGCGCCTCGGGCCCGGTGCGCCCGAGACCTGACGCCGAGACGTAAATCAGGTCGGGGTTCAGCGCCCGCAGCGCATCCTCGCCAAGGCCCAGCCGATCCATGACCCCGGTCGCAAAGTTTTCGACCAATACGTCGGATTTGGCCGCGAGCCGGCGGGCAAGGGCGACGGCCTCCCTCTGTTTGAGATCGAGCACGACGCCGCGCTTGGCCTGGCCCAGAACCGTGTGCAATTCCGACGTGCGTCCGGGGTCGCCCCGCCCCGGCGCCTCGATCTTGATGACCTCGGCACCCATCGCCGCCAGATAGCGGGTCGTGGTCGGGCCGGCGATGACCCAGCTGAAATCGAGCACGCGAACACCCGAAAGCGGCATCGGTCCCACGCCGCCCCCGGCGGCTCTTTGGGCGCCCTCGCGAATGCGCAGGCCAAAAGGCGGTCCGGGCGCCTTGACCGTTCGCCCGCCGATCTCGATCGCCCGATAGAAATGGCGATGGGCAAGCTGCGGCGAGGCGAGCTGCTCGGCCGGCTCGCGCAGCGGAAAGCTCGGCACATGAGCCGCCTGGGCCTTGTCGGCGATCCACTGCTTCGGGTGGTTGCGGCTCCATTGCGACATCAGCGCGTGCAGCGCGTCCCAATTGGCGACGCGCAGGGCCTTGGTCGCAAAACGCGGCTCGCCGCCCCAGCCGGGCGACCCCATGACCGCGAGCCACGCCGCCCATTGGCGGTCCTCGCGCGGCGAGATCGCGGCGTAGCCGTCGCTCGCCGGCAGGATCGTCACAGTCGCCCCGTTGCCGTCGCCGACCCGCCGGCGCGGCCGGCTTTTGCCGCCGAGCCCGACATTCGCCAGCTCGCCGACCGCCATCGTCGCCAGCGCCTCCTCGATCGACACGTCGATCAATGCGGGTCCGCCGGCGAGTGCGGCGTGCATGCCGGCGCAAGCCGCAGCCAGCCCGCCGATAACGGCGGATTGCCCGCCTACAGGCCGGATCGGCGGCTCGCCCGGATCGTCGACCTGTCCGGTCAGCAGGCGGGCGATGCCGGAAGCGTAAAACAAGGTCAGGTCGGTCGCCGGCTCGTCGGCTTTGGGGCCGGTTAGGCCATAGGGCGAGATATAAACCAGCACCGCCCCCGCGTTGCGGCAGCGCAAGGCGTCGGGATCACGCATCCGCGCGCGGAGCTGCCCCGGTCGCCCCTCGCAGACGACGACCTCGGCCGCCGCGAGCGCGCGCGCCGCGGCCGGCTCGTCGGACACGATGCTTTTGCCGCGGTCGAGGTATTGCCCGAGCGGCGTCGGCTCGCCGGGGTCGAGGCACGCGACGTCGGCGCCGACATCGGCAAAAAGCCGGCCGCAGACCGCGCTGGCCATGCCGCCGCCCAGCTCGACAACCCGGAACCCGGTCAACAATCCCATCGGCAGTTCTTTCGCAAG
This sequence comes from uncultured Alphaproteobacteria bacterium, assembly GCA_963712825.1. Taxonomy (GTDB): domain Bacteria; phylum Pseudomonadota; class Alphaproteobacteria; order ATCC43930; family CGMCC-115725; genus AP-15. The sequence goes on along the minus strand of CAVQJP010000002.1, from coordinate 345,021 downwards.
TGACCTTTGAGCAGCATGATCGGCCTGCGGCTGACGCGGAAGCGCCGAAACTTACAGGGCCGCGGAAACGGGCCGGGCGACAAATCCGGAGCCTTTTCGCGTTTCCGTCGTTTATGACGAGATGGCGCCGAGCCATTCTTGTGAGCAAACGGTAGGACGGCTATGGACGACAAACCGATTGGTGATCGCGTCAGCGAGGCGGCGGACGGCCTGAACCGCAGCATGGCCAGCGCGATGGAGACCGGCAGCGACTTGGCCGGAAAAGCCCAAACCGCGGCGGCCCAGGCGGGCGGCACGCTTAGGGATGCGGCAGTCGAGACCAGCAAGCAGGTCAGCGACGCCGCGTCGAAGACTTATGCCCAGGGCGCGCAGGCTGCTGAATATGTCAGCCGCAACACTGCCGAGCAACCCTGGGTTGCACTGATGCTCGCTGCGGCGGTTGGCTATGGGATCGCCTACATGATCCACGGGCGCTAGCAGGCGGAAAGAACCGACCGCAGGACGCCGGCTATCTCCGCGCTGTAGTCTGTTGCGGCCTTGGCTGCTCGCGGCGGCTGGCGGCGAACATCCGTGCTAAACACTCTGAGCCCCGCTTCGGCGGGGCTTTTCCTGTCCAGTTGTCGCCGCCGGCAGAGCGCGCGAGGCGAGCAGCTTTCCAGGACCGCGGTCCGACCGCGTGGGCGCCCGGGGTGCCGCGATATGCCCGGGCCCAAAAAAATGCTATGTCGAGGCGCGTCGGCAACCCAGGGAAAAATGATGTCAGCGCGCGCTGGTCGGGAAGCGGCTCGGGGAACAAGCGGAATTCCTCGGGAACTGGAGACGGGGTTCGCCCACCACAAGGCCGGGCGCTATGACCGGGCCGAAGCCAGCTACCGCCGGGTGCTGCGCAAGACGCCGGAGAATGTCGAGGCGTTGAGCCTGCTGGGGGTTATCGCCCATGAGCGCGGACACCACGAATTCGCGATCCAGCTGCTGTCGCGCGCGCTCGCCAACCGGCCCGATTTCGCCGACGCCCATCTGACCCTTGGCCGCGCCCAGTTTGCCTTGGGCCGACCCGATGAAGCGGCGGCGAGCTACCGCCGCGCGATCGCCCTCAACCCCGATCTAGCACTCGCGCATTGCAATCTGTCCGGCCTGCTCAGCTTGCAGGGCGCCCATGAGGCCGCCCTGGAGAGCGCCGACCGCGCCGCCGCGCTGATGCCCGATCTCGCGCCGGCTTACGCCAATCGCGGTGTCGCCCTTGGCGGATTGCGCCGTTTTTCCGAGGCCGAGGCTGCCTTTCGCAAGGCGCTCCTGCTGGCGCCGAACACGGCGGAGGTTTTGACCGACCTCGGCCAGATGATGACCGAGCTCAAGCGGTATGACGAGGCGATCGCTTGTCATCAGCAGGCAGTGGCGCTGCAGCCCGAAAACGCAATCGCCCATTACCGGCTCGCCGCCGCGTTGTTTTATGCGGGCGACCCTTATGGCAGCGAAGCCAGCTGCCGGCGTGCCGTGACCCTGAAACCCGATTTCGCCGTCGCGTGGAGCGGGCTCGGGCAGATCCTGAAAGCGCTCGGGCGGTTTGACGAGGCCCGATCGTGTTTTGTCCGCGCAACCGAGGCCGATCCGGAATTGGCCGACGCCCATGCCGGGCTGGCGATGATGGGCCATCGGACCGGCGGCGAAGAGCAGCTCGACCGCCTGCGCGCACTCGTTGCCAGCCCCGAGCGCCTGGAGCGGCTGCGTATCGACGCCGGGTTTGCGCTCGGCATGCTGCTCGACAATGCCGACCGCTGCGACGAAGCCTTCGCCGCCTTTGCCGCGGCCAATACCCTGCATCGCCAATGGCTGGCCGCGTCGGGTGCCACCTTCGATCCGGTGGCGTTGCGGCAGCATGTCGACAGCCTGATCGCCTCGTGCACGCCAGAGCTGTATTCGTCGGTCGAAGGCGAGGGAAACCCCTCGGATGTGCCGGTCTTCATTGTCGGCATGCCGCGCTCCGGGACGAGCCTGGTGGAGCAGATCGCGGCCAGCCACTCGCGCGTCTACGGCGCCGGCGAGCTCAAGGACATCGCCGCCATCGTCGAGGCAGTGCAGGAGCATGGGCGCAGCCATTCGGCCGACGACCTCGACCCGGATTTGGCCGGCCGGCTGGCGGATCAGCATGAAGCGCGGTTGCGGCTCCTCGGCAGGGGGGCAGCTCGTGTTATCGACAAGATGCCCGACAATATCGTTCATCTCGGGTTCATCGCGGTTTTGTTTCCGGGCGCTCGCGTGATCTTTTGTCGCCGCGACAACCGCGATACCTGCCTTTCCTGCTTCTTTTCGAGGTTTGACGATGCGATCGCGTGGTCGTGCGATCTCGGCGACTGCGGGATACGGGCGACGGAGATCGAGCGCCTGGCAGACCATTTGCGCAAGGTCCTGCCGCTGCGCATGCTGACAATCGACTATGAGACGCTTGTTGCCGATCTCGAAGGGCAGAGCCGCCGGCTGATCGACTTCCTCGGACTCGACTGGGAACCCGCCTGCCTCGAATTTCACAAAACCAACCGGCCGGTCCTGACAGCGAGCGGGTGGCAGGTGCGCCAACCCCTATATACCCATTCGGTCGGGCGATGGCGCCGCTACGAGCGCCATCTCGGCCCGCTGCTGGGCGTCCTCGAGCAGAACCAGACAGCCGTCTGAGATGGCGCCAGCGTCGCCCGGCGGTCCCGGCAGCAAGCCGGGTGCCGCGAAGGACAAGCCCACACCCCGCCATTCCGGAAGTGTTGCGCGCACGGTCAACGCCGGGCTCGCGCACCACCAGGCCGGCCGGATCGAGCGCGCCGAGGCGCTTTATCGCAAGGCGCTCGAAAAAGACCCGGACCATGCCGATGCGCTGCACCTGCTCGGCGTCCTCACTTTGCAATGTGGGAGGGTCGAGCCGGCATTGGCGTTGATCGGACGCGCGCTCCCTGCGCTCGCGGATTTGCCCGACGTCCATTTGAATTACGGCAATGCCCTATTGGCCGGCGGCCGGACCGAGGAGGCAGCGGCGAGCTTCCGCCGCGCCGTTGCGCTCAAACCCGACTACGGGATGCCGCACAACAACCTCGCCCGCGCGCTGCTCGGGCTGGCCGAGTATGAGGCGGCATTGGCGAGCGCCCGCCGCGCCACCCAGCTGATGCCCGACTTCGCCGGGGCGCAGGTCAATTTGGCGGTCGGCTTGTTTGCTCTTGGACGTTACGCCGAAGCCGAGGCGCCGCTGCGCCGGGCGCTGGAGTTGACCCCGGACCATCCTGGCCTCCACCGCAATCTGGCCCGCGCCCTCGAACAGCAGGGACGGCTTGGCGAGGCGGCCGAGAGCCTACGTCGTGTCGTCGCCCTCGCCCCACATGACGCCGCGGCGCATTACGATCTCGGGCGCACGTTGCGCGCGGCGGGAAAGCCCGACGAAGCGGTCGAGAGCTATTTCCGGGCGCTGGCGTTGGCGCCCGAGGTCGCCGAGGTTCACTACAATCTCGCCAATGCGTTGCGGGCATTGGGGCGGCTCGACCAGGCCACGGATCACTACCGCGACGCGATCCGGCTGAAGCCGGACGACGCCGAAGCCCATCACAACCTCGCCGAAGCGCTGTATGCCGCAAGGAAGCTCGACGAGGCGGCGGAAGGCTATCGTCGCGCGATCGAGCTGAACCCTGATTTCGCCGAGGCGCATAACGGCCTCGGCAACGTGTTGAAGGAGCGGGGGACGTCCGCCGCTGCCGAAATCAGCTATCGCCGGGCCTTGGCGGCCAAGCCGGGTTTTGCCGAGGCGCACCACAACCTCGCCGGCGCGCTGCTCGCGCAGGATCGGCCCGACGAAGCGATCGAGAGCTATCGGCAGGCGACGTTGTTGAGCCCGAACCGGGTCGAGCCTCACCAGCAGCTCGGCGACGCGCTGCAGGCGCAAGGCCGATTCAGCGAGGCGGCTGCGAGTTATCGGCGGGCGGTCGAGCTGAAGCCCGATCTCGCCCAGGGCCACAACAACCTCGGCAACGCTCTGTTTGCGCAAAACCACATCGACGCGGCGATCGAGTGCTTTCGCCGCGCGCTGGCGTTGCTGCCGGCCCTGGCCGAAGCCCACTACAATCTTGGGAGCGCGCTGCTCGCGAACGGGAGAATCGAAGAGGCGGTCGCGAGCTTTCGCGAGGCGATCCGGCTGAAGCCGGACCTCGCCGCGGCCCATCACAATCTCGGCCGGGCGTTAAGCGCTCAAAACCGGGCCGAGGAAGCGTTGGCGAGCTATGAGCGGGCGCGGGCGCTGCGGCCGGACCTCACCGAGGCGCACAACAACCTCGGCAACCTTCTCAAGGAGATGGGGCGGCTGGACGAGTCCGTTGCCAGCTTCCACAAAGCGCTGACCTTAGCCCCCGACGACGCGATAATTCACAACAATCTCGGCGCGGCGTTGCACGCTATGGAGCGATCCGACGAAGCTGTCGCGAGCTACCGGCGGGCGCTGGCGTTTGACCCGGATTACGTCGAGGCGCTGTGCAACCTCGGCGACGTGCTGAATGCTCAAGGCAAGCGCATCGAGGCGCTCGCCTATTTCGAGCGCGCCGTCGCCCTCAAGCCCGACGACGACTTGGCGTTGGCGTCGTGGTTTTACGAGAAGCAGCACCTTTGCGACTGGGAAGGATATCGCGAGGGCGAAACGCGGGCGCGCAAGGGAGGCGAGCCGCCGTTCTCGCTCTGCACCGGCTTTACCCTGCTAGGGATCTCGTCGACCGCGCAGGAGCGGTTCGAGCGCATTCGGCGATTGGCCGCCCAGTTCGCCCTCCCCGAAACCGATCTTTGCCCGCGACGGCCGCCGCGCCGGCATGAGCGGATACGGCTCGGCTATCTTTCCGCCGATTTCCGCCAGCATGCCGTCGCGGTCCTATGCGCCGGGCTGATCGAGCAGCACGATCGCGGCAAATTCGAAGTGATCGGGTATTCCTATGGGCCGGACGACGGCAGGCCGCTGCGCCAGCGTCTGGTCCGGGCGTTCGATCGCTTTCACGACATCGCCGGCCTGTCGCATCGCCGCGCGGCCGAGCTGATCCATGCCGACGAAGTAGACATTCTCGTCGATCTCACCGGCTACACCGGACCGTGCCGGCCGATGATCCTGGCCCACCGCCCGGCGCCGATCCAGGTCAACTACCTCGGCTATCCGAGCACGATGGGCGCTGACTTTGTCGACTACATCATCGTCGACCGGTTTGTCGTGCCTGCCGACCAGCAGCCTTTCTTCACCGAAAAGCTGGTCCATCTCCCCGACTGTTATCAATGCAACGACGACAAACGGGAAATCGCCGCGCTCGCTCGCTCGCGCGCGGAGTTCCGCCTGCCGGAGGACGGGTTCGTCTTTTGCTGCTTCAACAACGTCTACAAGATCACGCCCGATTTTTTCGAGATCTGGATGCGGCTGTTGCGCGCGGTGCCGGGCAGTGTGCTGTGGCTGATGGAGGTAAACCAGCTGGCCCGCAACAACCTCGCGCGTGAGGCCGCGGCGCGAGGGGTCGAGCCCGCCCGGATTGTGCTGGCGCCGGGCCTGCCGCTCGCCGAGCACCTGGCGCGTCATCGCCTCGCCGACCTGTTTCTCGACACGCTCCCTTACAACGCGCATACCACCGGCAGCGACGCGCTGTGGGCCGGGTTGCCGGTCGTCACCTGCGTCGGCGACACCTTCGCCGGTCGCGTCGGCGGCAGCCTGCTGCACGCCGCGGGTCTGCCCGAGCTGGTGACCAGCTCGCCCGAGGAATACGAAGCGCTGGCATTGCGCCTCGCCCGCGATCCGTCGCTGTTGGGCGGCCTGCGCGCCCGGCTCGCGCAAAACCGGTCGAGCTGTGCGCTGTTCGACACTGCCGGCGCCGCGCGCAATCTCGAAGCCGCCTATCGCCTGATGCAGCAGCGCCGCGACGCCGGGCTGCCGCCCGCTCCCCTCGCCGCCGCCGCTGATGCGGCGGTTTTTTAGGCGCGCGGCGGGACAAAATAAAAACGGCGCCTCGAGGCGCCGCTGAACGTCAAAAAGCTTGCGTTGCTAGCGGCGCCGGCGGCGTCGCACCGCGCCGATCCCGAGCAGCGCCGTGCCGAGCAGCGCCAGCGAGCCCGGTTCGGGCACCTGCGAGACCTGGATGTCTTCGACGATTGTATCCAGGATCGCCGAGACGTCGCTGTTGCTGCCGACCGTCAGGTTTTCAGCCACGGTGAGGTCGGTCGGACCCGGAGTTGGCGGGGTGAAGTCGATTTCGTTGGTTCCGGTAGCGATATTGCCGGTTTTTGTGACGTCGATGCTGCCGCTGGCGCCGGTCGGGTTCGTTGTCTCGGTCAGGGTCGTCGGCCCGCCCGTAGTCTGCGTAAAGTCGGCAAATAAATTGGTAATGTAGTTGCCGATGGGGGGCGAAGTCACTGCGACCTCGTAGCCGAATCCGGCATAGCTTGTTCCGGGCACGAACGTATCGGTAAATGTTATGTCGTGGTGGATGATGGAGCCGGCCGTCGACAGGTTGAAGGTTACTGTGCCGGTGCTTGTCGGAAGGTTGCCGAAATTGAAGTTGCTGAACAGCTTGTCGGCCGCCTGCACGCAGACCCCGGCGCCGAGAGCCGAATCCGGCTCGCTGCCGATCCCCGAGGCAAAGGTGAATGTCGTCGTGCTGCAGACCGGAGCCGCCAGCGCCGGGCCGCCCGCGAGACCGGCGCCGACCGCAACCGCTCCCGACAAGACAAATACGCGAAAGTTCATCGCCGCCCTTCCAAACGTGCTGACTCACGCCGCCGTGACACGCAACGATCGTGCCATGACAAAAAAATCAGCCATGTCAACGTTTGTCCTGAGCTTTTGCAAAAATCGCCATTGCGAGTGTAAGAATTTCCGGCATGCCCCGCGCAAGCAATTTCCCCTGTCTACAACGGATTTGGTGATCATCGGCAGCAGGTTACCACGGAAGCCCGGGGCCGCAATCATTGTAAAAAAAACCGGCATCATCCAATACGGCATCTCATGCGCGGTTCCCCGAGACTGCGGGCCTTGCCGCACCGCGACTTTCGCGGCGCGGCAAGGTATACGAAATACCGCCCATTTACCGGGCACCGCGGAAGGAGGTAGACGCAATCATGATCAAGCGGTTTCACGCGCTCTATGTCGGCCAGATCGCGCTCGACAATATCGGCCTCGACGGCACGCCGGCGAACGACCGGCGCTATTCGAACGAGCGCCTCTCGGAAGTCTTCGCCACCGCGCGCGACGTGGCGCAGGTCATGGACGCTGAAGGCTATTACGCGCTGTGGACCGCCGAGCACCATTTCCAGCACGAAGGCTATGAGTGCTTTCCAAATCTGGTTCAGCTCGGCCTGTGGCTCGCGACCCAGACCAAGCGGCTGAAATTCGGCTGCGGCTTTAACATTTTGCCGATGTGGCACCCGATCCGGCTTGCCGAAGACTATGCGATGGCTGACATCGTCACCGACGGCAGGGTTATCATGGGGGTCGGGCGGGGCTATCACACCCGCGAGGTCGAGACCTTTGGCGCGCCCTTGTTGGACACCGACGCCAACCGCGAGATCTTCGAGGAAGGACTGCAGCTGATGCTGAAGTGCTTCAACGAAGAGTTGTTCCGTCACAAGGGCAAGTATTTCGAATGCCCGCCAAAAGTACCGTACCGCGGCTACCAGCTCGACGAGATCACTTGTGTGCCGCGGCCGAAACATCTGCCGGTCGAAATCTGGATGCCGATCGCCAGCGGCCGGACCATCGACATGATGGCGCAATACGGCGTCAAGGCGATGGTGACCTTGAACGGCGAAAAAATCCTCGACGACGTGATCCGCGCCTATCACGCGGCCTGCCTGCGCCATGGTCAGGATGTCGAGCTCGGGCAGAATATGTGTTGGGGTGCCGGCCTCTATCTCGCAGCGAGCCGCGAGGAGGCGATACGGCGGGTCGAGCCGTCGCATGACGAGCGCTACAAATGGTTCGCGCCGTTCGGCTTTGTGCGCTACGCCGACGAGCACGGCCGGACCTGGGGCACGCCCGGGGCGCCCTCGCGGGTCCCCTCGCTCGCCGATGGCGTTGCGCAAAAGGCGTGGTTCTGCGGCACGCCGGGTGAGGTCATCGACGGCATCAAATCGATCGAGGCCAAATATCCCGGTCTCGAGGACTTTATGATCCATTGGGCCGAGGGGCTGCCGCCCGACGAGTTCAAGGACCAGCTGCGCTGGTTCGCCCGCGACGTGATGCCGGCCTTCAACCTCGGCTAGCGCCGTTTTCGATCAGACCGCATCGGAGAAGGAGCAGGCCCCCTCACCTTCCCTCTCCCCAGATGGGGGAGAGGTTGAGAAGGGTGGGCGAGGCGCAGCCGAGCCCCTACCCGGAGCTGGGTGAGGGGGTTCGACTCGGTTGAAAACTGCGCTGACGCCGGGGGTCACAGCCGCTGGGCTTCGACCGGCGTCGTCGGCGCGGCGCTGGGCGGCGCCTCCGGGCCCGCAGGGCCCGCCTCGGCCGACGACGGTGGCGGTACGGACTGCGCTTCCGGCGGCTGCGAGCCGGGCGGTGCTCCGGGCCGGACCTCGACATACGACACGACGCGCCTGACCCCCGGCACGTTGCGGGCAATGTAGGTCGCATGGTCGAGCTCGGCCTGGCTGCGCGCCGAGCCGATCAGGTAGACCGAGCGGTCGGCCGTCTCGACATTGTAATTGACCGAGCGGACATTGCTGAACACCAGGTTCGAGCGCACTTCCGAGGTGATCCAGGCGTCCTTCGCCGAATTCCACACAGTCTCGCCCGGCGCCACTTCGATCTCGTCATAGACGGCGCGCACCCCGGGCATGGTTCTGGCGGCCTCGCTCGCCGCGGCCTTGAGCTGCGGGTCGGGTGCGGTCCCTGTCAACAAGGCGCGGCCCTCGTAAACGGTCACGTCGAGATGCGCCGCCATTTCCGGGTCGGTTTTAGCCCAGGCGGTCTGGATGTTGGTCTTGATCGAGAAATCGCTGGCGGTGCCGCCGACGCCGCGCTCCTGGTCGGCAGCGTAGCCCGCCCCGCCCGCGGCGGCGATGCCGCCGACGATCGCCAGCGGACAACCGCTCAGGCTGCCGGTCAGCCCGAGACCCAGCACCGGCCACCATAAAAGCCGTAGGCTCGACACCGCTCACCCCCCGATATGCAAATGCCGCGTCGAATACTCCGACAGATCCGCACCTTTTCCGATCGTGCGCTGTGATCCTTTTGGGGCGCGCGCGCGGAACCTCGGAGCCGGCTCCGGGCGGGACCCGACGGGCGCCCGAATACCACGCAGCAGCAAATGGTTAGCAGGGCGAATGCGCCCCGGTCTGGCGGTTGGCTGCTATTCGTCAGGGCGCCATGCGTCGTGCCAATGGCGCGGCAGCCGCCGCGGCGCGACCAGCATCACGTCGAATTGCAATCCGAGACCGCCGAGATCCGGACGCGACACCAGCAGGGCCTCGGCAGCCCGTCCGATGCGCCGGCGCTGGCGCGGCGCCACGGCGTTCGCCGCCGCCGCGACCTCGCCGCGCGACTTGACCTCGATGATTGCCAGCACCGCGCCGCGCCGCGCGACGATGTCGATCTCGCCGGCGGGGCAGCGCCAGCCGCGCGCCACGATATGCCAGCCGCGCAGTCGCAAATGCCACAGGCACAGCCATTCGGCGAGCCGCCCGCGGCGCTCGGCGCGCCGGCGTCGCGCCGTGCCGGATCGCTGGGCGGTACCGGAGCGCCGGGCAGCGCGGGATCGCTGGGGGGCGCCGGGGCGCAGCACCGGGCCCGGAGGGCGCGCTCGCTTCATCGGCTTTCCTCGCGGATCGCCAACGCACGGCGATAGAGCGCGGTGCGCGGCAACCCGGTTTCGGCGGCGAGCTTTGCCGCGGCGTCCCGGACCCCGAACGCCGCGACCGCGGCACGCAGCCGCTCTTCGACCTCGCTGTCGGCCGGCGGCTCCGCCGGCGCCGCCGGGCCGACCACGACCACCGTCTCGCCGCGCGGCGGACCACTGGCATGATAATGGTCGGCGAGCTCGACAAGCGAGCCGCGCCGCACCTCCTCATGCAATTTGGTCAGCTCGCGGGCCACCGCGGCCGGGCGCGGACCCAGGATTTCGGCCATGTCGGCGAGGGCGGCGGCGAGCCGCGGCGGGGCCTCGTAAAAGATCAGCGTCGCCTCCAGCGCCGCCCACCCGGCGAGCGCCTGACGCCGGCCCGAGCGCTGCCGCGGCAGAAACCCGGCGAACAGAAACCGGTCGGGCGGCAATCCCGACAGGGTCAGCGCCGTCAGCGCCGCCGAGGCGCCGGGTGCTGCGGTGACCGGCAGGTCCTCGGCAATTGCCGCGCGCACCAGCTTGTAGCCGGGATCGCAGAGAAGCGGCGTTCCGGCGTCGCTGACCAATGCCACCCGCTCCCCGCGCCGCAATGCCGCGAGGATCGCCGGTCGCGCGGTCTCGGCATTGTGGTCATGGTAGGGTGCCAGCGGCTGCTTTATGCCGTAGCGGGCGAGCAGCCGTGCCGTCACCCGCGTGTCCTCGCACCAGATGCGGTCGACGCCGCGCAGCACCGCGAGCGCCCGCAGGCTGACATCGCCAAGGTTGCCGATCGGCGTCGTCACCAGATGCAGACCGGGGGCCGGCACAGCGCTCGCCGCCGGCAATTCGACCACCTCGGGTTTACGCGGCCCCTCGGCATCGCTAGGCTCGCGCCCCCCGCCATTGTCGCTCGAGGTTGGTTTTGCCGCGCTGGCGCTACCCCCGGTTCGCCTCACTTTTGGTCGTCCTCACCGCGCTCGCTTCCCTCGTCGGCTGCGAGCCGCCGCCCATGGTACCGGCGCCGCTCGCCGGTCCGCAACCGCCCTATGGCGCGCTCCCGCCCCCACCGCCGCCGCAGCAATCGACTGCGCCGCCGGCGGCCGCCCCGTCGGGACCGGCCAAGATCGCGATCCTGGTGCCGCTTTCCGGGCCCAATGCCGGGCTCGGCACGGCGATCCTCGACGCGGCGCAGATGGCGCTGTTCGAAATGGGGAATGACCAGCTGACCCTGGTGCCGCGCGACACCAAGGGGACCCCCGCGGGTGCTGCCGAGGCAGCGCGCTCGGCAGTCGGCGACGGCGTGGCGCTGATCCTGGGGCCGCTGCTGGCGGGCGAGGTCGAGGCGGTAAAGCCGATCGCCGCCAACGCCCATGTCAACGTCATCGCCTTTTCGACAGTGACCGACCTCGCCGGCGGCAACACCTATCTGATCGGCTTTCTGCCGCGCCAGGAGGTGGTGCGCGAGGTTGCCTATGCCCGCCAGCGCGGGATCGCCCGATTTGCGGCATTGGCGCCGAACACCCCCTACGGGCATCTGATGACCGACGCGCTGCGCGACACCGCCGCTTCGACCGGCGGCACCGTGACCAAGGTCGAGTTTTTCGACCCGCGCGCCGGCGACACCTCTACCGCGATCGCGGATCTGCTGCCTGCGGGCTCGGCGCCGCCCCCACCGGGACAGCAGCCGCCCGGACCGCCGTCGGGGTCGCCGCCGGGATCCGAAGCCCCGGGCCAGACGGCCGCGCCGCCGGCGCCGGCGGTGCCGAGCTTCGATGCGCTGCTGCTCCCGGAGGGAGGCGACCAGCTAAAGCAGGTCGCGCGCAAGCTGGCTTCGGCCGGGCTCGACAGCAAGGCGACGCGGCTCCTCGGCAGCGGCTTGTGGGATGTGCCCGACATCGGCAACGAGCCGACGCTCGACGGCGGCTGGTTCGCCGCCTCGCCGCCCGATGCGCGGCGCGATTTTGAGCGGCGCTACCGCGCCACCTACGGCAGCGAGCCGCCGCGCCTGGCCTCGCTCGGCTACGATGCCGCCGCCCTTGCCGCGGCGTTGGCGAGCGGCAACAGCGGCCCGCCCTTTTCGCGCCAGGCGATCCTGAACCCGAACGGGTTCATCGGCGTCGACGGCCTCTTTCGGTTCACGCCGGACGGCCTCGTCCAGCGCGGTCTCGCCGTGCTCGAAGTCGAGCCGCAAGGCAACGTCGTCGTCAGCCCGGCGCCGCAGAGCTTCCAGAACCTCGGCTACTGAAGGCGGCCGCCGCGTCCGGGCGGCCGCGTGTGTCGTCCGAGCGCCGGATCAGCCTCGTAGTCATGGCGGACGCAGGTGGGCCGGTGATATAGGTGGGGGGCGCAATCGTTTCGCTGCGCACGACACCTCAACACACCAACCCGTCTGCCGGAGGATGCGCGATGATCTATGAAGTCCGTACCTATACGCTTCGCCCCGGATCCGTCGCCGAATTTGAAGAACGCTACGAGAAGCGCCTGCCGTTGCGCGAGAAGCACTCGAAGCTGGGCGCGTTCTGGCATACCGAGTTCGGCCCGCTCAACCAGGTCGTCCACGTCTATCCCTATGACGACCTGCAGCATCGAACGAGAGTGCGCGCGGCAATGGCGCAAGACGCCGCTCGCAATGCGATGCCAGGCGGCGGCGACCTGATCGCGGCGCAGGAAGCCGAGATCGTGAACCCGGCGCCGTTTATGCGGCCGCTCGGCAGCCGCGACTACGGCACCGGCAACGTCTACGAGATGCGCACCTACACCTACGCTCCGGGCGACATCCCGAAGGTGCTCGATGCGTGGGCCAAGGCGATCGAGGCGCGCGAGCGGTTTTCGCCGTTGGCGGCGTGCTGGACGAACGAACTCGGCTCGCTCAACAAATTCACCCACATCTGGGTGTACAAGGATCTGAACGAGCGCGCCCGCGTGCGCGAAGAGTCGCGCAAGCCCGGCGGCGCATGGCCGCCGCAAGCCGGGGTGCGGCCGGTTCGGCAGGAAAACAAGCTGCTGATCCCCGCGGCCTTCTCGCCGGTGCGCTGACCGGCCAACAAAGGCGACGAGACAAAGACAAAAAGCGAGGGCGGCCGGGGCAACCCGGCCGCCGTCGTAAACACGGCGCCCTCGTTCCGATCGGTCGAAGGCGATCCCGCTCGACCCGGGCGGGCCAGCCTACTCTGCGTCTTCTTTTTCTTTGGCCGGGGTCAGCTCATAGCGCTGCATCGCAAAGCTGATCGCCTCATTCCAGCCGCGGCTGCGAATGTCGAGCTGCACCTCGTCAGGACCGAGATACTTCAAATTGACCGCGTCGCCCATCGGGGTCGTCTCGGCCCGTTCCGTTTTCGGGATCGGGACCGGCGAGAAGTTCGCCGCTTCCAAACCCTTGGCTGTTTCCTGCTCGTCGTCGACGTAAAATCCGATGTGATGAATCCCGCGAATGTCCGAGGTTTGTCCCGGGCCGAGCTTGGGAGCGCCCGGCTCGCCGTGCTTCAACACCGCGAAATAAATATAGCCGTCGCTGAGCCAGACACCCTTTTCGCCGCTGTCGCCGGGACGGCGATACAGCTCGGTCAGGCCGAAATGCTGCTTGTAGAATTCTGCGGTCTTTGCGGGATCGTCGGTCACGAGCGCGATATGCCTGATGCGAGCCATTCGCCATCTCCCTAAATTCCTGCGCTTGTCGACAGCGCAGAGCGCGCTGTTTAGGCGTTCCGCCGAGCGACCGTCAAGAGCGGACCACTGAATTTCATTGGCCAGCCTCGCGCGCCGGCCGGGTGATGCGCTAGCCTCGATCTCCGTTCAGTCGGGAGGAAAAGATGAGCGTGTTGACGGATTACGAAAGCAAATACCAGAGCGCCCGGATCGAGCGCCGCAACGGCATCCTGCAGGTCACATTGCACACCGAGGGGCGGTCCCTGCGCTGGGGGTTTCTGCCGCATGGCGAACTGCCCGAGCTGTTTCACGACATCGGCGCCGACCGCGACAACCGGGTCGTGATCCTGACCGGCGCCGGGGCTGAGTTCTCCGGGCCGCGCGCGACCCCCGGCACCTCGTCCTTTCCGTCGCGGCCGTCGATCGAGCGCATCGACCGCATTCATTGGGAGGGCCGGCATCTGCTGATGAATCTGCTGAACATCGAAATCCCGGTCATCGCCGCGATCAACGGTCCGGCCTGGCGCCATTCCGAGATCCCGCTGCTGTCCGACATCGTGCTCGCCGCCGACACCGCGCAGTTTCAGGATTCGGCGCATTTCACGTCGGACGTGGTGCCGGGCGACGGCATGCACATCGTCTACCCGTTGCTGCTGGGCATGAACCGCGGGCGCTACTTCCTGATGACCGGGCAGACGCTCGACGCCGCCGAGGCATTGCGGCTGGGGCTGGTCGCCGAGGTGCTCGCGCCCGACAAATTGCTGGCGCGCGCCTGGGAATTGGCCGAGGACCTGACCCAAAAGCCGACCCTGCTGCTGCGCTATACGCGACTTCTGTTCACCGAATACCTGCGCCGCCAGATGCACGAGCTGCTGGGCTACGGGCTGGCGATGGAAAGTCTGGCGCTGATCGAAAAGCCGGAGGCGCCGGCCGGCGACTAGCGCGTGTGCAGCCCGGTCGGACCGACGACGACTGCCATCGGATTAGCCTGCGGCGGCGGTGGACCGACATCCGCCGTGCTGCCGGCTGACAGCAGCGAGCCCGCCTGCTCGGAAGCGGCAGGCCCGTCACACGCGGAAACGACAATCGCAAGTGCTGAAGCGAACAGAATGGAAAAGGTGCTCATCGCTCATTCATCTCAAAGGCGCTTACTCCTTGATTGTGGTGTAGCGTCCTGAGCCCGGTCAACCAGACATCACGCAAATTCACGCTGCGAGCGGGTCAATCCGCTGCGTCGGCGTAGGTGTAGACCTTTGCCTCCCACGCAAAGATCGCCTCGCGGCCGACATAGGCCGGGTCGACGTCGCGCCCCTGGGTGACTTCGACCCATTTTTTCCCGGCGGGGGCCGGCCCCGGCCAGGTCGGGACGACGTAGTCGGTGCCGGGCGCCGAAGCGAAGTCGGAGAAGTTGGCGAGAACGATTATCGGAACCGCCGACGCCCCGCCGCGGCGCCAGGCGATGACGCGCTTGCCGGCGCCAAAATCCGACCAGATGAAATCGGTGTCGTTGACCGACAACGCGGGTGCCGTCGTCCGCAGCTTTGTCAGCGTCTTCACATAGGTGTAGATCCGGCGCCGCATCGGCGCGTACCAGCCGTCGGGGTTGCCAAAGCGGTCGCCGCTGGCAGCCGCGGTCAGCCGGCCGAAATTGACCGGGTCGACCTGCTTGCCGCCACCCTGGGTGACATTGCCGTTTACGTCGAAGAAATCGTGCTGGTCGGCGAATTCCTCGCCGGCCAGCAGCATCGGGATGCCGACCGCAGTCATCAGACAGACAAAAGCGAGCTTGATCCGCTTTTCGATCTGCTCGTCCGGCATGTCGCGCAGCATTGTGAACAGCCGCTCGTGGCGAAAGCCCTCGACATCGTGCTTGGTGATGTAGTTGACGGCCTGCGCCCCGTCGGTAAACACACCGCCGAGCCGGCAGTCGATCGCTTTTTGCACGCTCGTCTCGAAATCGTCGCCGCCGGTGCTCTCGCCGAGGATCGCGGCGCGCACGCGGCCCTGGAAATCCTCGTTCCACAGCCCGTCGAGCCGGTTCTGTCGCAAGAGGCCGGCGGGCAGGCTCAGCTCCTCGCCGACGACGACAAACCGCGCATCAGCGCCGGCAGTGGGATCGAGCCCGGCATCGGCCCAGCGCTGCCGCCACGCCTCGCGCCCGAGATTCTTGAACGACTGGACGAAATCCCAGCTGGCAACGTTCTCGACGCTGTCCATCCGCACCCCGTCGACGCGAAAGTCGCGCATCCACCGCGTCAGATAGGTCAGCATCAGCTGGCGCGCCGGATAGAGCGGCTGAACCGCGCCGGAGACCGGGTCGTAGGTCGTGATCGGCTTGGCATAGCGCCACAACGTGCTGCCAAAGCCGTTGCGCGGACTGCGCGAGCCATCGGAACGGCCCGAGCTCAGCGCATCGGGGTCGTTCAAATCGGCGTTCGGGTCGTCGATGCAGAAATCGGGCGCGTCGATGTGGTTGTAGGGTTCCTCCTTGGCGAAGGCCATGACCGCGTCGATCAAAAACCGCACGCCCTTGCGGTGGCAGGCGTCGACGAGGCGGGAGAGATCGCGGTTGGCGGTCGGCGACAAATTGCCCTCGGGATAGCCGAGCTCGTAATCGGGGGCGAGGTAGTGCGCGGTGTCGTAACCCCATTCGCGCTTGTAGAAGCTGTCGGCCGCCGGCAGCAATTCGAGCGCGTTGATCCCTAGATCCGCGAGATAGGCTTGGCCCACATCCAAGAGCGACAAGTCGGCGAAGTTGGCGCCGCCGACGCGCTCGTCGACAAGCGCGGTCGCGTCGAGGAATGTCGCCGTGGCGCGCTCAGGCTCGTTCAGCGAGCGGCTCAACGCCCAGGCCGTCGGCAATTCGTAGATGACGAGCTGGTTGTTCGGCGAAAGCGCGTTCGGCGCGTCGGGGGTCGCGAACACCGCCGCCTCGCCGCCCGGGTCGGAATCGGCGAGCCCGCCCTGGCCGATAGCGCGGATTACCGCCGCCGGCTGGCTGTTCGCGGTCGCGCCCGGCGGAAAGACCCGCCAGTCGACGCAGGTGGCGAACGGGTCGGTCACCGCCATGCGCGCCGGCGGCTGCTGCGAGGACCGGCTGTCGTCGACCTCGAACCAGTAATGATAAACCGTGCCGTCGGCGAGCCCGCATGCCGCGGCAGCGACCGCGAACAACCCCGCCGCTTCCGGCACCGGGGCGAGGGCGATCCGACGCACCTCCACGACCGTCGGCGGGTTGCCGGGAACAAGCCGCCCGACGATAAGCTGCGGCGGCGCGTTCTGCGGGCGCGGACACCACAGCACAAATCCGGTGGTGCGGCGATCGAGAATGTCGGCGCTGATCGACATGGCCCTCACCACCTTCGCGCGCTTCGGGCGCAGCGCCGAAGCTATTCGCACGATAGCCGATCGGCGCGGAGACGCTGTGAGCCGCCTCACACGAAGCCGGGCTCGCCAAGCCGTGGCGAGAACGCGATCGATCACCGCAGGACAGGCGGCGGCTCGCACGATGTAGAGGGGAACCGATAAACTACATCGTGGGGCTTCGCGAGGCTTTCTCGGTCGGCATGCCGTCGTTTCTCAACGTCTTCCTCTGCGCCGCTGCGGCATTGCTGCTCGCCGTCTGCGTCGGCTTGCCGGTAGCGCGCCGGCTGCTGGCGCCGGGGCCGCTCGCCCCGGCATTGGCGCCGATGATCGGCTGGGCGGTTTTCAACACGCTGGCGCTGCCGATCCTGTCCTGGGCCGGGTTTACCCGCTCGACCGTGGCGCTGCTGTTCGGCGCGGCGGTTCTCGGCGGGCTGGCGGTGTCGCTGCGCCGGCGGCGCAGACCCGCGCCGGAGGACGGCGCCGGTGTTTCGGTCTGGGCCTTTGGTGCCGCGGCCGTTGTCGCCATCGTGCCGGCGCTGGCGGTGTGGCCGAAATTTCGCGACGGCGGGGTCGTGCTCAGCGAGGCGATGTTCGACCACTCGAAAGTGGCGATCATCGACGACATCGTCCGGCTCGGGCTGCCGCCGGGCAACCCGTTCTTCGCCGAGAGCGGCCCACGGCTCGTCTATTACTATCTGTGGCATTTCAGCGCCGCGATCCCTGCCGCCCTGTTTGGCGCGAGCGGGTGGGAAGCCGACATCGCGCTGACCTGGTTTACCGCCTTTGCCTCGCTTGCGTTGATGATGGGGCTCGCGGTCCGGTTCAGCGGACGCAGCCTTGCCGCATGGCTGGTCGTGCTCCTCAGCCTCGCCGGCTCGCTGAAGCCGCTCCTTCGGCTGGCGCTGCCCGCCGATTTTCTCGACCGGGCATTGTCATCCTATCCATGGCCGCAGAGCTGGATTTTTCAGGCGAGCTGGGTCCCACAGCATCTGGCGTCGGCCGGTTGCGTCGTCCTCGCCGTCCTGACCCTGGCGCGGCTGGCGGGCGCGCGCGGCTGGGCATTGGTCCCATTGCTCGCGCTTTTTGTCGCCGCCGGGTTTGAGAGCTCTGCCTGGGTCGGCGGCGTCGTCTTTGCCGCGGCGGCAGGGTCGATCGGCCTCGCGTTGCTGCTGACCGCCGAAAACAACCGGGCCCGGCTCGATCTCATTCTCAAGGCCGTCATCGCGGCCGCTTTGGTCGTGCTGATCGCGTTCCCGTTTCTGCGCGACGAATACGCGGCGACCGCGGCGCGGCATGCCGGAGCACCGATCGCGTTGCGGCCGTTCGCGGTGCTGGGCCCGGCGGTGCCGGCGCCGCTACGGTCGGTGCTCGACCTGCCGGCTTTCTGGACGATCCTGCTCGCCGTCCAGTTTCCGGCGATCTGTTTTGCCGGGGTTTGGGGGATCGCTGACACGCTGACCAAACGGGGCGCGGTACCCGCTCGGAACAACCTCGCCATTGTGTTTGCCATGCTCGCCGGCGCGAGCTTTGTTGTCCCCTGGCTCTTTGCCAGCACGATCGCGAACAACGACCTCGGTTGGCGCGGCGTCCTTCCCGGTGTGCTGGTCCTGACGGTATTTGCGGCGGCCGGCCTCGCCCGCTGGCTCGCGACGGCGCGGGCTTTGGCGGCGGCGGCGGTCGTGTTTTGGGCCTTGGGACTCGCCGGCGGTTGGCGGGTCATGGCCGATAACGCCGTCGGCCTTTCGACCCCGTCGGCGCCGGGCTTGGCGGCGGCGCCTGAGCTCTGGGCGGCGGTGCGGCGCCATACGACAGCGGGCGAGCGCATCGCCAACAACCCGTTGTTTCTCGGCGACGCCGTGCGGTGGCCGGTCAACATTTCCTGGGCGTTGTTCGCCGACCGCCGCTCCTGCTATGCCGGCTGGAACCTGGCGCGCGCCTTTGTGCCGCTCCCGGAAGCCGACATCGACCATATCGATGCGCTGTTCAACCGGGTCTTCGCCGGCGCCGGGTCGCCCGGCGACGTCCGCGACCTCGCCACCCGCTACGATTGCGACGTGGCGGTCGTCACGCCAAGCGACGGCGCCTGGCTGCGTGATCCGTTTGCCGGCGGACGTTATTTTCGGCTGGTCGACGAGCAACCAAAGCGATGGCGGATTTACCGGATCGCCGACGGCGACCGCGATCGGCGATAACGGCCGTTTTCGGGGGCGGCGGCGACCCGTGCGAAAGTCAGCGCGATCCGATAGGCGGCGCGCACCGATCCGCGCACCGTGCCGGCGACCTTGGATTTGCCGCCGCTGCGACGCCGGTAAGGCATCGGCACCTCGAGAATGCGCAATCCCGCGCGCGCGGCCCGCATCTGCATCTCGATGTTCCAGCCATATGTCGGCTCGCGCATGCCGAGCCGTTCGAGGCAGTCGCGGCGGATCGCGCGATAGGCGCACATGTCGGTGTAGCGCACCCCATAGAGCACTCGGGTGCCGAGCCCGGCGAGATGGCCGGCGAGCAGCTGGTGCCAGCTCATCGCCCCGCGCTCGCGTTCGCCGCGGGCACGCGACGCGATCACAAAATCGTAGTCGCCGCGGCGGACCGGGTCGACGAGCCGCGCCATCAAATCGCCGCGGTCCGCACCGTCGCCGTCCATAAAGACGAGGATGGCGCATTCGGAGGGCGCCGCGGCGACACCCGCTCGGCAAGCGCGGCCATAGCCGCGTTCGCCGACAGCGACGACCCGCGCTCCGGCCGCGGCGGCGAGTGCGGGCGTGCGGTCAGTGCTGCCGCCGTCCACGACAATGACCTCGCGCACCAGATCGCGCGGGATTTCGGAGACGGCGCCCGCGATCGACTGGGCTTCGTTCAATGTCGGGATGACGACGGCAACGGCTACAGGCTCCATCGCAAGCCGCAATTCTGGCACGGCTTTGGCGGCACGTCGCCGACCAGCGCCTCGCGAAAATCCTGATAGGCGGCGCCGTTCCAGATCTCGCGCAGGCTCTCTTGGGTCGCGTCGCCGAGCGTGTAGGTGTCGTAGCCGCGGGCCGAGAACGGGGCGATGCAGCACGGCAAGGCGCGACCATGCGCGGTGAAATACATCAGCGACCACGGGCGCCGGCAGGCCGACCATGGCGCCTCGCCCTCCCCGCGCTTTAGGCTGGTGCCGGGTTCGGTCGCACCCGACGCGTCGATCGAGACGCCGATGGTGCGGCCAAGCGCCTGCGCGGCGGCGATCGCCGCCTCCTCCTGCTGCTGCGTCGTTTCGAACAGCGAGGACTGCTCGCGCGCCAGCCCGCGACCGAGATCGTCAAAAACGAGCCGCTGCAGATAGACCTCGCGGACCCCGATCCGCGCCGCCAGCCGGACAAAATCGGGGAGTTGATCGACGGTTTCCTTGAGGCCGGTCAGCCACAGCGAGACGCGCGGGGTCGCGGCACCAATTTCCTTTTGCAGCGCGGTAAACTCGCCGACATTGCGGACGATGCGGTCGAAAAAGTTCTTGCCGCGGACCTTGAGAAAGCTCTGCGCCTCGGCCGCGTCCAATGACACTCGCAATTCGTCGAGGCCGGTCTCGATCAGCTCGCGGCGCTTCTTTGGCGCGAGCAGGGTGCCGTTGGTGTTGAACAGCACGTAGACGCCGCGCTCCTTCAGGTAACGGATCATGCGCGGCAGGTTCTTGACCAGCATCGGCTCGCCGACCCCGTGCAGGACGGCGCGCGCGAGGCCCGGCAGCTGGTCGACGATCGAGGTGAAGAGCTTCCAGCTCATATCGGCCGGCGGCTCCAGCGCCTCGAAGGTGCGCGGGCAGGTCTCGCACAACAGGTTGCAGCGGTTGGTGACTTCGAGATAGACGCAGACCGGCGGCGCCTCGGCCACCGGCGAGCGCTGCTGGCCGACCGCATCGAAATAGCGTCGGGCGACGACGGGCGCCGTTTCTGGCATTACGCGCTCCCTTGGTTCGGCCGAATGCATCCCGGCGCCGATTGCGGAGCCGCGGCGAGAAGGTCGCGAACGCCCAAGCGCTCGATGCAGTCCGCGGTGTGCCGCGCGGGATAGGGGATCGTCTTGTGGCCCGGGCGCTCGTCGGCAAGATCGCGGCACAGACGATGCAAAGCCGCCGCATCGTCGACATCGTACCAGGGATCGAGCTCGACCAGCGGCAGACCGAGCGCCCGCGCGCGCTCGCGCGTTTTCTCGGCGACATCGCCGGTGCTCCAAGCGATGTCTTCAAACAAATGCGGGTACGGCGCCTTCATGCCGAGAACGTAATAGCCGCCATCGTCGGCCGGACCGAGCACGACCCGGTCTCCGTCTGCCGCAAGCGCTGCTGCCGCCCGCGACAGTAGTGCCGTCGGCAGGGTCGGGCTGTCGGAATTCAGCAGGCACACGGCGTCGTGGCCGCTGGCGAACAGCGCTTGCGCCGCGTGCAGCAAAGAACGGCCGAAACCGGCGACGCGCGCGGCTTTCACACCGGCGCCGTCGGCAACGACAAAACGCGTCCCGCCGGCGACGATGCCGTCGAACAGCCCCTCGGATCCTGCCGGCGCATAGGCGACATAGCCGTATATCTGCGTGTCGCGGCCCGCGAGTGCAATGTTTTCGGTGACGTCGCGCAAAAAGCCGGCGCTCAGCGCGGAAGCGATTTCGGGAGTGAGCGGCGGCACCAGCCGCGTCTTGACAGCGCCCGCGCGCGGCGCCTTGGCCATGACCGCGATCGCGCAGCCGCCCTCCCGCGCAACGCCGCCGGGCATTACGATCCGCTGAACCAGTTGTAGCCGCGATCCTCCCAAAACCCGCTCGGGTAGCGGTTGGTGACAAAGATCGTCGTCACCCATTTCGGGTTTTTGAACCCGAGCTTGGTCGGAATCCGCACCTTGAACGGATAGCCGAATTTTGCCGGCAATGTCTCGTCGGCGAATTTGACAGCCATGATGGTTTGCGGGTGGAGCGCCGTCGGCATGTCGATGCTGCCATAATAGCCGTCCGCGCACTGAAAGCCGACGTACTTCGCGCTGAGGTCGGCCCCGACCCGCTGCAGGAAATCGCCGAAGCGCGGACCGCTCCATTTGCCGATGACGCTCCACCCCTCGACGCAGACGTGCCGGGTGATCTGGGTTTCCTGCGGCAGGGTGTAGAGCCGTTCGACGGTCCAGGGCCGCTTGTCCGCGATCAGGCCGGACAACTGCAAGCGGTAATCGGCGGCGGCGAGCTTCGGAACGTCGCTGACCGGAAAGAAAGCGTTGTACCGAAAGTTCTGGTCGATATCGCTTTCGGCGAAGGTCGGGGCCAGCCTTTTGTCGCTGAACAGAAATGCCTGGGCGCGGTCGTTCCAATCCGACATCAGCTTCAACACAGCCTGCACGCTGCGGTGGTCGGAGATGTCGCACCCGGTCAACAAAGAGAGCGCGCCGACGCTCAGTGACTGGCGCAGGAACAGGCGGCGCTCGATGCCGGCAACGGCCGGCTTGCGCTCGAGGACCAACCGGCTCATCGCTGTTCTCCGTTGCCCGGATGCGGCGTGTCGGAGGCGCGGCCGACGACCATCGCGACCAGCGTCTTCGGCACCAATGCAGTCAGCGCCAGATGCACGACCAAAAAACCTACGATTGTCGCCATGCCGAAGAAATGCACGATTCGGGCAAATTCGTAGCCGCCGAACAGCCAGGTCAGCCACTGCAGCTGCACCGGCTTCCAGATGCTGAGCCCGGAAAGGATCGTTACCAGAACGGCACCCAGCACACCCCAGTAAAACACCTTTTGCACCGCGTTGTATTCGCCGAGCCGATGGCTGAGCCGGCCGCGCGCCGCGGCGAGGAAATCGCGGACAAAGGCGCCCGGGCCGACCGGCAGGAAATCGCGGCGGAAATGCCCCGAAACAAAGCCGACGATCACATAGGCCAGGAAATTCAGCACCAGCACCCACATCGCCGCGAAATGCCACAGCAACGCATTGGCCAGACCGTCATCGTTGTTCATCGCCTCGGTGACGGTAAAATTGCCGCCCAAGGTCCAGTTGTACGCAAACCCGAAATGCAGCGGCAGCGCCGGGTAGAAATTGTAGATGCGCCAGCCGCTGCCGATCATCACCAGGATCGCCAATGCATTGACCCAATGCATGATGCGCCGGCTCAACGGATGAAGCAGCGGATTGCGCGCCGGCGCGGTTTTAATGATTTGGGCGGGAACGGTCACGGCAATACCTCCAATCCGTCGGCGCGCACCCGCTGCTGGGCCTGGGCCTGATGCAGAAAGGCGATGAACTTCGCCGCATTCGGGCTGAGCGAGTATTCCGGCAACGCGACCCAATATACGATCGGCGGATAGTTCCCTGTTGGCAGCCGATCGGTGATCCTGAACCCAGGATTGGCCGCCACATCGGTCGCGTAGACGACAGCCAGCTCCACTTTGCCTTGGGCCAGCAGGTAGGCCGCATCGGCGGTGCCGACGACGCCGACATATTTTCCACTGATTGCCTGCCACAGCCCCAAAGATTGCAGCGCCTTTTCGCTGTCGGCGCCGGCCGCCGCCGCCCACGGATCGACGATCGCAATCGGCGCCTTGCCGGCGAGGGCAGCTAGATTGTCGGTGGCGGCCGGCGAACCAGCGCTCGCGTTCTCGATGTTTTTGCGGTCAGCCGCCACCACTAGCTGGTTGCGCCACAAACGCTGCAATGTCTCCGGCTTGATCGTTTTAGTTTCAGCCGCGCTCGCGGCCTCAGCCTCGCCTTCGCCAATGATAACGTCGTCGCGGGCGTGGTGCGCAACCTGCTGCAGCAGCGCCCAAGTCGGAGAGGTAAAGATGTGAACCGGAACGCCGGTCTGCGCGCGCCATGCAGCGGCCACATCGGTCACGGCATGCAATAGCGTCGGCTCGCAAAACACCGCGACATCCGGAGCGACAGGATATCCGGCGCGAGCCGGCGCCGCGCTGGCGACGCCGAGCGTCATCAGCACAAACGCGGTGGTTCGGAGCGCTCGAAATGTCGACATCCTGGCTCCTCTCTGTTTTACAGACTAGCACCACGCCCTGTCGGTCGTCATGCTTTTCGGGGCTACCGCAAGTGTTGGAGACCATCACGCAGTTGCGGTCACGCCTGCCGCCGTCAAGTTGTCAGCCGACAGAAGCAACGGGAGTCCCAGTCACGAAATTGTGACGATTTGCATTGGCGCTGTTTAAGCTGCCGTTTGGCGCAACGCTGAGCCCTGCGACCCATATCTCCGCCGGAACGCCTCGATCGGGTATCAGCGGCGCCCCACCGCGGCGAAAGCTCGCACGGCCCGGCTCGGCGATGGTTCAATCCCGCCCGACCCGCGCCGACAACAGTTGCGCCCAGTCGTTTACGCAAGCGCTCAGCCGATCGAGCACGAAGGAGGATCATCGTGGACGCTCTGCTCGAAAAAACCGCGCCGACCCGGCCATATCCATCCGCCGCCTCCCCTCCCCCGCGCCCGCGCATCGTTGTTGTCGGCGCCGGTTTCGGCGGGCTGGAAGCCGCGACCCATCTCGGCCGCGCGCCGGCGGACGTGACGGTCGTCGACCGCCGCAACTATCATCTCTTTCAGCCATTGCTGTACCAGGTCGCAACCGCGGCTTTGTCGCCGGCCGACATCGCCGGGCCGATCCGCAGCGTTCTGCGACGGCAGGCGAACACCAATGTCGTGCTCGGCGCGGTCACCGGCATCGATCTCCACGGCCGTGCGGTGCTGGTCGGCGAGCGCCGCCTGCCCTATGACCAGCTCGTGGTCGCGACCGGCGCGCGCGACGCCTATTTCGGCCATGACGAGTGGGCGACGGTCACCTGCGCGCTGAAGACGATCGAGGAGGCGACCGCGATGCGGCGACGCATCCTGCTCGCCTTCGAACGCGCCGAAGACAGCGAGGACGATGCCGAGCGCCGCCGGCTCTTGACCTTTGTCATCATCGGCGGCGGCCCGACCGGGGTCGAGCTCGCCGGGGCGCTCGCCGAGCTCGCCAAGGCGGCGCTCGCCCGCGACTTTCGCCATATCGACCCGACCACGGCGCGGATCGTCCTCGTCGAAGCCGGACCGCGGCTGTTGCCGAGCTTTCCGCCGCGTTTGTCGGCGGTGGCGGCGCAGGCGCTGGAGCGGCTCGGGGTCGAGCTGCGGCTCGGGGTCAAGGTTACGCGCTGCGACGCCGACGGCGCGCTCGTAAGCGACGAACGGATCGAAAGCCGGACCCTGATCTGGGCCGCCGGGGTCGCTGCGTCGCCCGCGGCGGCGTGGCTCGGCGTCAAACCGGGCCATCGCGGACGGGTTCCGGTCGTTGCGGATTTAACCCTGCCCGGTCACCCCGAGGTTTTTGTGATCGGCGACACCGCCGAGGTCGAAGGAGCGGACTTGCCGGGTGTGGCGCCGGTGGCCAAGCAACAGGGCGCCTATGTCGCCCGGGTCATTGCGGCCCGTCTCGCCGGCAAGCGGCCGCCCGGCCGGTTCCGCTACCGCAACCTCGGGAATCTCGCGACGATCGGGCGCAAGGAGGCGGTGATCGATTTCGGGTGGCTGCGGCTGACCGGCCGGATCGCCTGGCTGGTCTGGAGCGTCGCCCACATCTACTACTTGATCGGTTTCCGCAACCGGATCGCGATCGCGGTCGACTGGCTGTGGTCGTACCTGACCTACCAGCGCGGCGCCCGCCTGATCACCGGCAACGGCATGTGACGACAGGAACGCGCCGAATGGCCGGGAAGCCGAAGCCCCCCGGCCATTCGATTGATTCGCGATCAGGCGGCGTGGAGCAGCTCCAGCGCCTCCTCGTACACCGCCATGTTCTTGCCGAAGGAAATAGCCGCGGCCTGGACGCCGCAGACCAAGTGCATCCACCGCCACGGCTCGCGCGTCGCATGGAATTCTTCGACGATCGCCTGGTGATGCTTGAAGGAGTGCATCTCGGTGAAGTTGTCGTGACACACGATCTCGGCGAGGCGCGCGATCAGCGCCTGCGCGTCATAGCCGCTGTTTACATATTGCTGGGCCAGGTTCACCGTGGCTCTGACTTCCGGCACCGCCCGCATCAGCCCCAGATTGCTGACCTGAGACCAGTCGGTCGGCGGCTGGTTGTAGATGCTGTGGGTGATGGCGTCCAACAATGCTTCCTGCGACCGCGGCGGGAGTGCTGCAACGGCGGCCCAATCGGGCTGCGGCGCCGGCTGCAGGCGGCTCGCGGTCGAGCGGATCTCCGGGCCCGAATGCCAAGTCAACAGCAGCAGCAATTTGTTGCGCAGGCCCAAGCCGTCGAGCTTCAGCAGGTAGCGCCGCAGATTGGCGCTGGTATGCAGGTGCACATCCATCGGATTGCCGCCGAGCGAGCGCAGGAAGAGGCCGGCAGCACCGATCGACAGGGCTTCGCCCGCACCCTCCAGGGACAACCCGTCCGCCAGGGCTTTGGCCATCAGCACCGGAAGGTCGGCAAAGACGTCGACCCGCCCCATGGCTTCGCCGAGCTCGCCGATTGCAGCGGTTTCGTCGTCGCCGCTTTCCTGCCGGGTGACCCGGCTCATCAGCTCGTGCTCTTCGATCAGCGCTTCGATGTCAAAGATCGCCGGGGCCATCGGAAAGCGCGACACGTAGCGCACCGTGGGCCGCATCAAAACCGAAAAATACGCGGGGTCGACCGCCTCGTTTTCCAGGGCGCGCCAAGTGAACGCCGGAAAAGCGAAGTAATGGTCGTCGACGATGTTTTTCGGGATCGCCACGCTCAACAGCAGATCGAGCGCCTCGATGCGCGGTGCATGGTCCCACAGCCACAAGAACAGATGGTCGGCCTTGTTGCTTTCGCCGCGATTGACCGCGGCCAGAAACGCCGCCTTGGTCGCCTCGACCCCGCCAGCGTCTTCCGGCGCGAACTCCAGCAGCGCGTAGGGGCCCATCGCCGGGTGGTGGATGTGCTTGTTGGACAATGCCACGTGCTGCATGACCGGGAGGAAGCGGTCCTCGCCTTGCAGACGCTCGACCAGCTTGGAGATCGCATGCAGCCCGACCAGCGGATGCAGCGGGCCGCCGTGGTGACCCGGCGGCAGGTCGGTGGAGCGCGTCACCGCAAGCGCCGAGGCGGTCAGCATGGTCTGCGTCGGCACCCCCGCACGGAGCTTCTCGAGAGTACGATCCAGGATCTCGTCCGGGGCCGTCTCCTCGATAAACTGGACCAACGGTTCGATGGCGTCGGAATATTGGACACGCTGCGGCGTCGGCATGATGGTTTCTCCTTAGTGCGAGGTCGTCGGGTCGGCTTGCTTCATTCTCGCGGGGGACGCTACTCCTCCACCTGTGCAACTTTTCCTTGTCGAGAGGAAACGCCAGGGCTTTAGGAATGAGCCGCCCTTGGTTTCCTCAATACCGTTCCGAGTTGTATTAATCCTGATCGGCCCATCCGATGATGATCGATTAGCATATTCCATCAACCCGCGAGGTCAATCAGCTAATCGGCGTCATTCCGAACATCGGGCATGCCAGCCATCGACTTTTCGCATAATGCTGCCCGGGGATCGCGCAGATGGCAGGCGACGTGATGACCGGAGAAGACTTCGCGCATCTCGGGTTCCTCTTTTGAGCAGCGGGCAAAGGCGTAGGGGCAACGGGTGTGAAACCGGCAGCCCGCGGGCGGGTTGATCGGGCTCGGCACGTCGCCCTTCAAAACCATGCGTTTTTTGGCGGCTCCGGGGTCGGGGACCGGCACCGCCGACAGCAATGCCTCGGTATAGGGATGCTGCGGGCGGGCGAACAACGCGGCCTTGTCGGCGAGCTCGACGATTTTGCCGAGATACATGACTGCGATGCGGTGGCTGATGTGCTCGACAACCGCGAGGTCGTGGGCGACGAACAGGTAGGACAGGCCGAATTCCCGCTGCAGGTCGCCCAGCAGGTTTATGACCTGCGCCTGCACCGACACGTCAAGGGCGGAGACCGGCTCGTCGCACACGATCAGGCTTGGCTGCAACGCCAAGGCGCGGGCGATGCCGATGCGCTGGCGCTGGCCGCCGGAAAATTCGTGCGGGTAGCGGACGAGCGCGTCGCCGCGCAACCCGACCCTGAGCGCCAGATCGGCCACCCGGTCGTCAAGCGCATGCCCGGCCGGACCGCCGAAATTGACGAGCGGCTCGGCGATGATGTCGCGCACCGTTAGCCGCGGGTTCAGCGACGAATACGGATCCTGGAAGACGACCTGCAGCTCGCGGCGCCACGGCCGCATGGCACCCCGCGACAAGCCGTCGATGCGCTTGCCGCGGACGCGGATTTCGCCGGCTGTCGGCTCGATCAGCTTGAGGATCGCCTTGCCGGCGGTCGACTTGCCGCAGCCGCTCTCGCCGACGAGGCCGAGGGTCTCGCCCTCGCCGATGTCGAACGAGACGCCGTCGACCGCATGCACTTGTCCGACCGTGCGCTGCAGCAGCCCCTTTTTGACCGGGAAATGCTTGACCAGGCCCGTTACCGACAACAGCGGAGCCGGATGCGGCGGCAACGGCATCGCCGCGCTCACGACGCCGCCACCCGGTCGGCGTGAAAGCAGGCGGCGAAATGACCGGGCTCTTTCTCCTCGAAGTCGGGCATTTCGCGACGGCAGATGTCGGTTGCGAAGGCGCAGCGCGCCGCGAACGCGCAGCCGCGGATTTCCTCGCGCAGCGAGGGCACCGTCCCCGGGATACTCGGCAAGCCGCGGGGTGTCGCCGGCCACGAGCGATGCGCCGAGCCGCGGCATCGAGCTGAGCAGCCCCTTGGTATAGGGATGCAAAGGGCGGCGGAACAGCGCGCCGACATCGGCTTCCTCGGCCTTGCGGCCGGCATACATGACGACAACGCGCTGCGCCATCTCGGCAACGACACCGAGATCATGGGTGATCAGCACGATCGCGGCGTCGATCTGCTGCTTCAGCTCGCGCATCAGATCGAGGATCTGCGCCTGGATGGTCACGTCGAGGGCGGTCGTCGGCTCGTCGGCGATCAGCAATTTGGGGTTGCAGGCGAGCGCCATCGCGATCATGACCCGCTGCCGCATGCCGCCCGACAGCTGGTGCGGGTATTCGCCGGCGCGCCGCTCGGCTTCGGGTATGTGGACGAGGCGAAGCATGTCGACGGCCTTGGCGAGCGCCGCCTTGTGCGCCAACCCTTGATGCAGGGTGACGGTTTCGGCGATTTGCCGGCCGACCGTCAGCACCGGGTTCAGCGACGTCATCGGCTCCTGAAAGATCATCGAGATCTCGTTGCCGCGCACGTCGCGCATCGCCGCTTCGGTGAAGCCAAGGAGGTCGCGGCCGGCAAAGCGGATCGCCCCGGACACGATCCGCCCCGGCGGTGCGATCAGCCGCAGGATCGACAGCGCGGTGACGCTCTTGCCGCAGCCGCTCTCGCCGACAACGGCGAGGGTCTCGCCGGGGGCGACCCGAAACGAGACGCCGTCGACCGCGCGCACGACACCGTCGCGGGTAAAGAACCAGGTTTTGAGGTCGGCGACGTCGAGGATCGGTAGGGCCGCGGCCGGCTTTGGCTTTGGGATCGTCGCCACATAGGCGGCCGCCGCGGTGTCGGCCATGGCGCTACATGCGTCGCGCGAGGCGCGGGTCGAGCGCGTCGCGCAGCCCGTCGCCCAGCAGGTTGATCGCCAGCACCGTCACCGACAAAAACGCGCCGGGGAACAGCACGATGTAATAGGCGACCTGAAACAGGCTGCGCCCTTCGGCCATGATGTTGCCCCAGCTCGGGATGTTGGGCGGGGTGCCGGCGCCGAGAAAGGACAGGATCGCCTCGACCAGCATCGCCGAGGCGGCGACATAGGTCGCCTGCACCAGCAGCGGCGGCACGGTGTTGGGCACGATGTGGCGCCATAAAATCCGCGGCAGGCTGGTGCCGCAGGCGACGGCCGCCTCGACAAAGGGCAGGTCGCGCAATGTCAGCACAACGCCTCGTACAAGACGGGCGACGCGCGGCACCTCGGCGACGGTGATCGCGAAGACGACGTTTTCGAGGCTGGCGCGCGTCAACGCCATCAATGCGATCGCGATCAGCACCGGCGGGATCGACATCAACCCGTCCATGACCCGCATCAGGATCGCGTCGGCCCACCGGCTGACGCCGGTGGCGAGGCCGATCAACAGGCCGAGCGCGGTGCTCAGCAGGGCGACGCTGAGACCAACCGTCAGGGACACCCGCGCGCCGTAAACCGTGCGGCTGTAGACGTCGCGTCCGAGCATGTCGGTGCCGAACCAATTCTGGGCCGAGGGCCAGTGCAGGCGCTGGATCGGCGACAATGCCTGCGGGTCGGTGGTGCCGAGCCAGGGTGCGAATATCGCCATCAACACCATCGCGCCGAGCAGGACACCGCCGACGATGATCGTCGGATGGCGCCGGATGTAGTCGCGAGCGCCGCGCCGCCGCTCGCCGGCGGCCGGGGCAGCGAGCGCAAGATCGGCCGGCGCCACCGTCATCGCGCCGCGCCGCTCGTCGCCGGAGCCGGGCCGCTGCGACTGCCCCTCTCCCCGCAAGCCGGGCGAGGGAGAAGATGGCGGCAGCCCCTCGCCCCGCGCCGGCGGGGAGAGGGAGGGACCCGTCGCATAAGCGATGGGAGGGTGAGGGGCATCCGCCGCGTCGCCATATTCGACACCTCAGTATCGGATGCGCGGGTCGAGAAAGGTGTAGCTGAGGTCGACCACCAGGTTGACCAGCACGTAGGCGGCCGAAAATATCAGGATCATGCCCTGGATGATCGGGTAGTCGCGGCGCAGGATCGCATCGACCGTCAGCCGCCCGAGACCCGGGATCGCGAACACCGTCTCGGTGACGACGACGCCCGAGATCAGCAGCGCCACGCCGATGCCGATGATCGTCGCGATCGGCACCGCCGCGTTCTTCAGCGCGTGGCCGATCAGCACCTTGCCGTTGGCCAGCCCCTTGGCCTGGGCGGTTCGGATATAATCCTGCGCGAGCACGTCGAGCATGCTGGCGCGAGTCATGCGCGCGATCAGGGCGGTGTAGACCATGGCCAGCGCCAGGGTCGGCATGACGAGATGCGACAGAAACGGCCCGACGCCGTGGTCCAGGCCGACAAAACCCTGCACCGGCAACCAGTCGGCGCGCACGGCGAACAGATAGATCAGCACATAGGCAAGCACAAAAACCGGGACCGAAAACCCGAGCACCGCGAAAACCATGACCGTCCGGTCGATCCACGACCCGGCTTTCCATGCCGCCAGCACCCCCATCGGGATCGCCGCCAAGACCGAGACGAGCAAGGTCGAGACGGTCAGCGCCACCGTCGGCTCGACCCGCTGCGCGATCAGGGTCGTGACCGGAAGATTGGTGAAGATCGAGACGCCGAGATCGCCGTGCAGCAAGCGCCAGACCCAGGACCCGAACTGGAGGTAGAGCGGCCGGTCGAGCCCGAGCGCCTGGTGGATGCGGGCGATGTCGGCCGGGGTCGCGGTGTCGCCGGCGATGATCGCCGCCGGGTCGCCGGGGCTCAAATGCAATAGGCAGAAAACAAACAAGGCCACGACCGCCATGACCGGGATCGTCGCAAGAATGCGGCGGACGACGTAGGCGAGCATGATGCTTCCTGGCTGGCGGCGTGCCCCTCACCGTCCCGCTGCGCGGGTCCCTCCCTTTCCCCGCGGGCGGAAAGAGAGTTGGGGTGAGGGGCTGTTCATGAGGCGCGTCATCGCAGCTGCTCAATCCTTCTCGACGTTCCAGAAAAATACGACCGGCGCCACGATGATGCCGTGAAGGTTTTTGCGGTAGGCGGTCGGAACCACAAACTGGCCGGTCGGGACATAGGGAACATCGCCCTGATAGGCCTCGGTCTGAATGTCGGCGACGAGCTTCTTCTGCGCGCCGACATCGGACGCCTTGAACCATTGGTCGATCAGGCCTTCGAGCTTCGGATCCGTCGGCCAGCCGAACCACGCCTTGCCGTCATTGGCGCGCAGCGCCGCGTCGACCGCGGGCGACAGCAGGTCGGGCGCCGAAATCCAGGTGTGAAAGATGCTCCAGCCGCCCTGGTCGACCGGGGCTTTCGACGCCCGCCGCGTAATCAGCGTGCCCCAATCCATCGACTGCAATTCGACATTGAGACCGGCTTGGCGCAACGCCGCCAGGGTCACCAGCGCCTGGCCGTGAACGATCGGCTGGTCGGTCGCGTCGAGCAGCACAATCTTCTCGCCCTTGTAGCCGGAATCGGCGACCAGCTGCTTCGCTTTGGCCAGGTCCGGGGCCTTTAGCAGCGCCACGGCGCCGGCCGTGGTCGCGAACGGGGTGCCGCAGCCAAACAGCGCGACACAGGTTTTCCAGTATTTCGGGTCGCCGGCGGCGGCCTGCATATAGTCTTTTTGGTTGACGAGGTTCAGCACTGCTTCGCGCAGCTTCAGATTGTCGAACGGCGGCTGCACATGATTGAAGCGCAGGATGCCCTGGTTGCCGAGCGGGTCGACCGTGGCGACGACGACGTCCGGATTGCCGGCGAAGACCGGCAGCAAATCGGCCGGGGGCTGCTCATACCAGTCGGCCTCGCCGGCGTTCAGCGCCGCCGCCGCCGTCGCCGTGTCGGGAATATAGAGCCATTCGATGCGGTCGACCTTGGCGACCTTGCCGCCCGAGGCAAAGCTCGGCGGCTCTTTGCGCGGCACATATTCGGTGTTTTTGACAAAAACCGCCTTGTTTCCAGGCACCCACTCCGACTTGACAAATTTGAACGGCCCGGAGCCGATCGCTTCGGGGATCTGCTTGAACGGGTCGGTCTCGGCCAGCCGCTGCGGCATCATAAACGGCACATTGCTTGACAGTTTGCCGAGCGCGTTGACCAGCAGCGGGAACGGCGCCTTAAGATTGATCGTGAACGTCTTGTCGTCGGCGGGCTTGATCGCGGCGACCGCCTCCATCAGCTTTTGCCCGAACGGGTCGCGCTTGCCCCAGCGCTCGATCGACGCGACGCAGTCGATGGCGCGCACCGGCTGGCCGTCCTGCCATTTCAAGCCGTCGCGCAAGGTGAAGGTGTAGGTCAGCTTGTCGTCGCTGACCTTCCAATGGTCGACCATCTGCGGCTGCGGCTTGAAGTTCTTGTCGAGCGCAAACAGCGTGTCGAATACGAGATAGCCGAAATTGCGCGTCACATAGGCCGTCGTCCAGATCGGGTCGATGCTCCTGAGGTCGGCCTGCGGAATAAAGCGAAGCGTCGTTTGCGCCGGGTCCGCCCGGGCTAGGAGGGTCGGCGCCAGCCAAAGAGCGAGTAAGGCCGCTGCCGCCGCGTGCAGGAGCCGAAAGAAAAGGTTCATCGCTTACCCTGTTCCACCATTTGTTGTAGCCAACTACCTTATGCGATCCATTCCCCCTTGTCACAGTGCAAAAGGCGGGCCATAGCAGCTCTGGGACCGAAAAACGTGGTGAACGCACTTCTGTGTAGCACCGCTTGCGCTGCTTGATCCCGCGTAGCGCCAGTTCGTCAGGTTTCCGAGATGACCAAAACCATCAGTCTGCGTGAAGCCAACCAGGTCTTTTCCCGCTGCATCCATGAGGTCGAGGCCGGTAAAGAGTACGTGATCACCCGTCGGGGCGAGCCGGTCGCACGTCTCGTCCCCGCAGCTGGGCGTCGGCTTCTTAGCCGCGAGCAGGAGGCAGCTTTGGTCCGGACTCGTGCTCGAATGGAGAAGGGATGGCCGATTGGCGCCGGACCGCTCGACCGCGATGCGCTGCATGAACGGCGATAGCAGACGCTCCAGCCTCGATGCCACCGGGTCGTATGCGCTGCTGACGGCAACCGCGAGGGAGGCGGGGTGCTCGGTCCTGCTGACCGAGGATATGAGAGACGGGACCGATCTCGGCGGGGTGAGGATTTTACAATCCGTTCTCGCCTGCGGGCGGGCTCAACCCGCTGGCGCGCCGATTGTTGAGATTGGGCTAACCCGCGCAGGACATCGGCCGCGATCGGCGCTAACCCATAGCGGCGGTTGGAATTTCGATTCCAAATTTTGCCAAGAAACAGTCGTGCCCGGACGGCGTGATCGCGACCGCGCGGCTGTCTTTGACCCGCTCGACCCAGCCGAGGGCAAAGCAGCGCTGCGCCAACGCCGCCCCGACCGCACCGCCGAGATGCGGGCGGCGCTCGCTCCAGTCGACGCAGGGCCGGCAAAAGCGGCGGCGCCTGCCGGCGGCACCCGCGAGGTCGATCCCCCATTCGTCGAGGAATCGCGCGCCTTCCGGGGTAACCTCGCCGCCGTCTTCGTCGAGCAGCACATAGCGGCGGGCGGCGAGGCTCGCGGCCAGCGCCACGCCGAGCCGGCCCGCCAGATGGTCGTAGCAGGTCCGCGCCGAGCGCAGCGCCTCGTCCCGCATCCAGGCCGGCCGGTAGTGCCGCGTCCGCGTCACCGCGACCGACATTATCTCTTCGAGCATGCGCGCGACCTCGGCCGAGGCCAGCCGGAAGCACCGGCGCCGGCCCTGCTTTTCGCCGGCAAGCAGCCGCGCCTCGACCAGCTTTGCCAGATGCGCGCTCGCGGTCGAAGCGGTGACGTGCGCGGCAAAGGCGAGGTCGCCGGCACTCAGCGCGCCGCCATCCATCAGCGCCGAGAGCATGTTCGCACGCGCCGGGTCGCCGACCAAGGCCGCGATCTCGGCGATGTAGGGTCCGTTGCTCATCGCTCGACCATAGCACCTGCCCGGCCGCCGGTCTGCGCAAACGCTTCGGGCGCGGTCGAAGTTGTGATAGGACCCGTCGCTGGCTTCGACGGCGGCCGAGCTGCCGAGAAAAAAGGGCGCGCATGGAAGAAATCTACACCTTTGCCGGCAACCCGCTCGACCGCGTCAGCCAGCGCCGGCAGGACGCCGCCTGGATCGTCTCGCTGCTCGACGATCCCGAAACCAGGCTGCTGCCGTTCCGCGAATTAAAGCCGGTCGTCCGGGACCCTTCGGCCACAGCGCTCGACTGGCAGGAGGTGGCGCCCTGGCGGGCGGCAATCGAGGGCGCCGCCACTCTGGTTCTGCTCGGGATCGGCGAGGGCCGGGCATATTTCGCAATTGACGCCACCGGCGTGCCCCCAACCGGCGACGCCGCAGGTGCGACGGCCGACGTCCGCGCCCTGGCGACCGTCATTCCGGGTCCGGAGGCGGCGATCCTCGCCGAGGCGCGTTCCGCGCTCGACTGGCACGCCCGCCATGGTTTCTGCGCGCAATGCGGGACGCCAAGCACGATCTCGTCCGGCGGCTGGGGCCGGCGCTGCCCCAATTGCCGGGCGCATCATTATCCGCGCGTCGACCCGGTCGTCATCATGCTTGCGGTCAGGGGCGAGCGCTGTCTGCTCGGCCGCGGCCGCCGGCGCGTCGGAACGCGCTACTCGTGCCTGGCTGGGTTCATGGAGCCGGGCGAGACCATCGAGGAAGCGGTGCGGCGCGAAGTGCTGGAGGAATTGGGGATCGCGATCGGCCGGGTGCGCTATCTCGCGTCGCAACCCTGGCCGTTTCCGTCGACCCTGATGATGGGGCTGCTGGCCGAGGCGGTTTCCGAAGAGATTCGGATCGATCCCGAAGAGCTCGCCGAGGCGCGCTGGTTCGAGCGCGGCGAGGTGCGCGCGATGGTAGAGCGCTCGCGCACCGACGACCCGATCCCGGAGGTCGCGACCCTGCCGCCGCCGCTCGCGATCGGGCATCAGCTGGCGCGCCGCTGGGCGTTTGGGTCGGACAGCATATAGCAGCGTTTGCGGTCGCCAGTCGTTTGCTCTCGGGGAGAAGCGAGGCGATCATGGAGAATGGCACAGCCGCGCGGGTCGGCGTCGTCACCGGGGCGAGCGCCGGGATCGGGCTTTATACCGCGCTCGGCCTCGCCCGCACCGGGATGCGGGTGATCATGACCGGCCGCGACCGTGAGCGTACCGAAGCGGCCCGGCGCTTTGTCACGGCGCACGCCGCGGGCGCGTCGGTCGAGACGGCGCTCGCCGATTTCGCTTCGCTCGCCGCGGTTCGGCGGTTGGCCGACGAGATTCTCGGCCGCTGCGAGCGGCTCGACGTATTGGTCAACAATGCCGGGCTGTTTTCGCCCCAATTCCGGCTGTCCGAGGACGGCTACGAGATGACCTTTGCGGTCAATCACCTCGCCCCGTTCCTGCTGACGAACCTGCTGCTCGAGCGGCTGAAGGCATCGGCGCCGGCGCGGGTCGTCACCGTCGCCTCGCGCGCGCATCGCGGCAACCGGATCGATCTCGCGACCATCGCCGGACGGCACGACTGGTCGATGATAAAGGCCTATGGCCGCTCGAAGCTGTGCAACATCCTGTTCACCCGCGAGCTGGCGCAGCGGCTCGACGGCACCGCCGTGAGCGCGGTGTGTCTGCATCCGGGCGTCGTCGCAACCGGCCTCGCACAGCGCGGCGGTATCGCCGAGCTCGGCTGGCGGCTGGCGAAGCCGTTTATGGTCAGCGTCGAAAAGGGAGCGGAAACCTCGGTGTTTCTGGCGACTGTCCCCGATCTGGAGCGGTTCGCCGGCGGCTACGTGATCGGCAAGGCCGTGGCCCATCCCGATCCCGCGGCGCTCGACGACAGCATGGCGCACCGCTTGTGGGACGAGAGCGCGCGCCTTGTCGGGCTTTGAGATCGGCGGCACCCAGGGCGAGCCGCGGATGGCGCTCGACGCCGCAAAGCCATTCAGCGCTTTCTCTACGTCTCTGCTTGCCGCACGTGTCGCCCTGCCGACCGCGGTTGCGGTTGCCAACCGACACTGCCCGATCACGGCTCCTTAAAATTCGGCGGCGACATTCCTCTATTAACCTGGAGGCTCCGGAATAACCAAGCCCGCCCAAGGTCGTAGTAGATGATGGAACCAGCCGATGCTTGGCGACCGCCGCAACCCCCCTTGGGTAAACCAAAAGGAGACGTAGATTAACGAAAATTCAATGGAAAAGCTTGCCAAATTCCTTGATGATAGGCTGGTTAACAAACCGCTCGCCTTCGACGACGGACAGACATGATGCAGACGGCAACGGCCGTTTTGCATCGGCAGCCTTTCGTCTTCAAGGGACGCAATGGCAGTAGACGCGGCTTCGATCGAAGCACACATACCGGGTTTGCGCCGTTTTGCTCGCGCATTGCTGCGCGGCGACCGGGAGCGCGCCGATGACCTCGTTCAAGATTGTCTCGAGCGGGCGTTGTCGCGATGGCATCTGCGCCGCGCCGAGGGCGACTTGCGCGGCTGGCTGTACACTATTTTGTATAACCGCTTTCTCAGCGAGCAGCTTCACCAGAAGCGGCGCGGGGTCCATGACACCTTGAGCGACGCGATCGAGTTCGAATTGCCGCCGATCAAGGGCGGCCAGGACGATGCGCTCGAGCACCGCGATCTGCTTCGCGGCTTTGCGGCGCTCCCCGAAGAGCAGCGCTCGGTGCTGCTGCTGGTCGGCGTCGAAGACCTGTCCTACGACGAGGCGGCGCGAGTGCTGGGGGTCCCGATCGGCACCGTCATGTCCCGCCTGTCGCGCGGGCGCGAGCGGCTGCGGCAATATTTGAACCGGGACGCGCGCGCATCGGGGAGAGCGGGATGAGCTCGGTCCCCGACGGCGTCGACGATCAGGAGCTGAGCGCCTTTGTCGACGGTCGGCTTCCGGCCGAGCGCGCGGCGGCGGTTGAGAGCTACCTCGACGCGCATCCCGAGGAGAGCGATCGGCTGCGGCAATACCGCGAGCAGCAGCAGGATTTGCGCACCGCTCTTGCCGCGGACGCCGCAGAGCCGATCCCCGGTAATCTGAGGGTGGCGCGGCTGCTGGCCGACCGGCAACGGCGCCGCCATTGGCGGCTGGGCGCCGCTGCTGCTGCCGTGGTGTTGTTGATCCTCGGTGGAATTGGCGGCTGGGCGGCACGAAATTCGGGGATCGGCGTGCCGCCCTCGGATCAACGGGCGCAGGCGGCGACCGAGCGCGCAATCACCGCCGACGCGCTCGCCGCTCACCAGGTGTTTTCGGTCGAGGTCCGCCATCCGGTCGAAGTCGACGCGGCGCAAGAGGCTCATCTCGTCCAGTGGTTGTCAAAGCGGCTCGGCCACCCGCTCATCGTCCCCGATCTGAATTCGGCCGGCTATCAGCTGATGGGCGGAAGGCTGCTCCCGTCCGAAGCCGGCCCGGCGGCGCAATTCATGTATCAGCACGGCAGCAGCCGCCTGACCCTATACGAGCGCTCCGACACCGCCGGCGAAACCGGGTTTCGCTACAGCGAGGAGCACGGGATTGGCGAGTTCTACTGGTCCGACCAGGATTTCGGCTACGCGCTGACCGCCAAGGCGGATCGCCAGCAGCTGCTGAAGCTGGCCGAAATCGTCTACCGTCAGCTGTCGGGCGAAGGAGCCAAAGCCAAGCCCGCGCCCCCGCCTCCGGGCAAGCCGAGCTGACCGACATCGCTTCCGCGACTGGGATCAAGCCAGCAGCGCCGCGAGGACGGCGTTGAGGCGCTGGCGGCCGGCCGGGGTGGCGGCAAGACGGCCGCGGTCGAGGGTGAGGAAACCGCCGTCGAGCAGCGCCGGCAAGGTATCGGCGAACCGGGTTTCGACGGTTTCGCGCAACGCCTCTTCTAGGCGCTCCCGACCGACCCCCTCGGTCAGGCGCAGCCCCATCATCAGCAATTCCTCGATGATCGCGTCGGGCTCGACCGGTGCCTCATCCTCGATACCAGTCCCGGTACTCTCGACGGCGGCGAGCCAGGCCTCGGGCGCGCGGCGCTGCCGGGTCGCGGATTTGATCCCGGCGCGGGTCAGCCGCCCATGCGCGCCGGGACCGATCCCGACATAATCCTGACATCGCCAATAGGCGAGATTGTGCCGGCACTCGCAACCGGGGCGGGCATGGTTCGAGATTTCGTAGGCCGGCAGGCCGGCGGCGGCGAGCTGATCCTGGGTCACCTCATAGAGCGAAGCGGCGGTTTCGTCGTCGGCCGCGACGAGGTCGCCGCGCCGCGACAATGTAGCAAAGGCAGTGCCGGGCTCGATCGTCAGCTGGTACACCGACAGATGGTCGCCGGCCAACGCCAGCGCCTCGGCGAGCTCGCTGCGCCAGGCCGCGGCGCTCTGGCCGGGGCGGGCATAGATCAGGTCGAACGAGAACCGGTCGAACGCACCACGGGCATGATCGATCGCAGCGATCGCCTCGCCGCGGTCGTGGGCGCGGCCGAGAAAGCGCAGAGCTTCCGGGTCGAACGCCTGGACGCCGAGCGACAGGCGGTTGACCCCGGCCGCGGCAAAGGCGCGGACGCGTGCGGCCTCGGCCGAATTCGGGTTGGCTTCGAGGGTGATTTCGACATCGGCCGCGACCTGCCACCGCGACCGCACCCGGTCAAGCAAAGCGG
Source organism: uncultured Alphaproteobacteria bacterium (assembly GCA_963712825.1). GTDB lineage: Bacteria > Pseudomonadota > Alphaproteobacteria > ATCC43930 > CGMCC-115725 > AP-15. Next base: position 305,903 of record CAVQJP010000002.1, on the reverse strand, counting down.
CGACCGTTTCGGGCGCCATCAAGGACGGTGTCCCGCCCCCGAAAAACACCGAACCGACCAAGCGGCAGGGCATCAGCTCGGCATGATGGTCGAGATCCGCGAGCAACGCCCTGGTCCACCGCGCCTCGTCGACGCGGTCGCGGACATGGCTGTTGAAGTCGCAATAAGGACATTTCGAGCGGCAGAACGGCCAGTGGATATAAACCGCGAGCGGCTCCATCAGCGCCCGGCCAGGCAACCCGCGACGAGCCCGGCGAAGGCGCGGGCGCGATGGCTGACCCGGTGCTTTTCGGCCGGCTCGATCTCGCCAAAGGTCCGCGTGTCACCCTCCGGCACAAAGATCGGGTCGTAGCCGAACCCGTGCTCGCCGCGCGGCGGCCAGACGAGCCGGCCCGCGACATCGCCGCGGAACAACTCGGCATGCCCGTCGGGCCAGGCCAGCGCCAATACCGCGACAAAGGCCGCGCTGCGGTCGCGGCCGCCGAGCTCGCGCTCGACGCGCGCCATCGCTGCGGCGAAATCCTTGGCCGGCCCCGCCCACCGCGCCGAATAGATCCCGGGAGCGCCGCCCAGTGCCGGCACGACGAGCCCGGAATTGTCGGCGAGCGCCGGCCACCCGCTCGCTTCGGCCGCGGCATGCGCCTTCAGCGCCGCGTTCGCCTCAAAGCTGTCGCCGGTTTCCTCCGGTTCGGGCAGACCGAGCGCCCCGGCCGAAACCGCCTCGACCGCGAACGGCGCCAACAGCGCGGTGATCTCCTCAACCTTGCCCGGATTGTGGCTGGCGACCACCAGCCGCCCGCCGGCAAACCGCCGCGGCATCAGCGCGTCCCCAGCCCCAGCGCCACCCATTGCCGCCGCGTCAGGTCGGCGACGCCGGCGCGGGCCAGCCGCAGCATCTCGGCGAACAACGCCTCGTCGAACGGCGCCCCCTCGGCAGTCGCCTGGATCTCGACAATGCCGCCGCGGCCGGTCAGCACGAAATTGGCGTCGGTCTCGGCATGCGAATCCTCGGCGTAGTCGAGATCGAGCACGGCATTCGAATCGACGACGCCGCACGACACCGCGGCGACGCTGTCGGCGAGCGGCAAGGCGGCCAACTGGCCGGCCGCCACGAGCCGCTGCAAGGCCTTGTGCAATGCCACATAGCTGCCGGTCACGGCGGCGGTGCGGGTGCCGCCGTCAGCCTGCAGCACGTCGCAATCGATGCGGATCTGGCGCTCGCCGAGCGCCGCGAGGTCAGTGACCGCGCGCAGGCTGCGCCCGATCAGCCGCTGGATCTCCTGGGTGCGCCCGCTCTGCCTGCCGCGCGCCGCCTCACGGTCGGTGCGGGTCAGGGTCGACCGCGGCAGCATGCCGTATTCGGCAGTAACCCAGCCCTTTCCGGTGTTGCGCAAAAACGGCGGCACGCGCTCCTCGACCGTGGCGGCGCACAGCACATGGGTGTCGCCGTATTTGGCCAGGCACGAGCCCTCGGCGTATTTGGCGACGCCGGGTTCGAGGCTGACCGGCCGCATCTTGTCGGGGGCGCGTCCCGAGGGTCGCATCTCTGTCTCCGTCGGCTTTGGGGCGGCGACGCTACTCGCACCATCTGGCCCCGTCCACCCCTCGAAGGCGTCTTTCGGCGCATTGATCGCTGCTTGCGCTCGGGGCGGCTGCGACACTACGATCATCCGCAACATGCGGCCGGAGAACCGGCCCATCAAAAACAAAAGAGGCCGCAATGCCGGCCGCTCGAGCAGGAGGCCGCAATGCATGAAGACGCGATAATTGCGTCTGTCCCGTGGTATCGCACGCTCAATCGCGAGCAATGGCGGGTGCTGGCCGCCTCGAACCTCGCTTGGCTGTTCGACGGGTTTGAGATTCAAGCGCTGTTCCTGACCGTTGGCTTTGCCCTGCACCAATTGCTGGTGCCGGCGGACCTGCCGGCCCTGCCGCGCTACGCCGGCTACGTGCTGGCGACGACGGTGTTCGGCTGGGCCACCGGCGGCGTCATCGGCGGGATCGTGGCCGACTACATCGGCCGCAAGCGCACGATGATGCTGGCTATCCTCGCCTATTCCTTGACCACCGGTTTGAGCGCCATCGCCTGGAATTGGCAGTCTTTTGCGATACTGCGGTTTTTGGTCGGCGTCGGGATCGGCTCGGAATGGGCGACCGGCGCCTCGATCGTCTCCGAATTGTGGCCGGACCATGCGCGCGGCAAGGGCGGCGGCCTGTTGCAATCCGGTGCCGGGATCGGCAGCTTTATCGCCGCGGCGGTGTGGCTCGTCATCGGCGGTCTGGGGCCTCATTCCTGGCGGATGATGTACGTGGTCGGGGTCCTGCCGGCCCTGCTGGTTTTGTGGATCTGGCGCGGGATGCCGGAATCGGCGCGCTGGGAAGACGCCAATGAGCGCCGCCGCATGGCCCGGGCGCAGCAGCGCAGCGGCGCCGCCCTTGACGGCGAAGCCGCGGCGCTGACGCGTTTTACGGTCGCCGACATGTTTCTCGATCGCAGTGTCCGCGGGCCGCTGATCGCCGCGTTTTTGATGATGTTGTCGGTGACTTTCGGCTTCTGGGGTGTCGCGACTTTCATTCCGACCTATGTCGGCACGGTCGCCGCCAAGGCCGGGCTGTCGGCGGCTCACTATTCCGCGATCGCCGGCCTTGTCGGCACCGCCGCCTCGATATTCGGTTTTGTCGGCCTCGGCTTTCTTGCCGACGGGATCGGGCGCAAGCCGACGACGATGCTGTGGTACGCGATGTGCCTGGTCCTGACGCCGGTCGTCTATATGTGGGCGCAAGGGATGACCGCGTTGCTTGTCGCGGTCACCGTGTTCGGCTTTTTCACCGGCGGGATCTGGTCATGGGCGCCGATCTGGCTGCCGGAGCTGTTCCCGACGCGAATGCGCGGCACCGCCGTTGCCTTCTGCTTTAACGCGCCGCGCTGGATCGCTTGCGTCGGCCCGCTGATCGCCGGGACCCTGATCGTGGCGCTCGGCGGCTACGGCCCGGCGGCGACGATCGTCGGCACGTTCTTCATTCTCGGCGTCATCGTCGCACCATTCCTGCCCGAAACCCGAGGCCGGCCGCTGCCCGATGCCGTGGGATCGAGCCGGTCTTCCGTCACGGCGCCGGCAGGGTCCGCACCATGACGGCGCCGGCGAGGAAATCGTGCAACGTGCGCCGGCGGCGGTTGAACACGGCGACCAGCAGGATCAGCGAGCAGGTCATCGCGACGGTGACGTAGAACAACACCGTTTCAATCAGCGACTGTAGAAAGCTCGGCCGCTCGCCGCTGACCGAGCGCAGCTCGAGGTCGAAGGCACGCATGCCAAACGTCGCCGAGCGCGAGCCGCTGAGCAGCAAGGTGTGGTAGGCGAGCGGCACCAGCCCGAACAGAAACCACAGCACCGGCCCCAACAGCCCAAAGCTCAGCAGCCACAGCGCGGCAAAAACAAGCCACACGCCGACCATGATGATGCCGATGAACACGAGGTCGAGCAGATAGGCGAACACCCGGCGCCACAGCACGCCTTGGTAAAGCTCGGGGAAGGCTGCCGGGTCGGGTATCCCGAAATCATCGGCGCGCCGAGGAAAGTCATATCCGGCGGTCACTGTCAGCCTCAAGACTGGAGATCGATGCCGAGCATGTGGGGATGGTCGCGGCTCCGGCAAGCGGGCGTTCGTTCCGCGCCGTGCTACGGTCGGCCGGCGAACTGACGAATTCGAGACGAAAGGAAGGACCCGATGCCCGCTTACATCATCGCTGACGTTTACGTAACCGACGCCGCCGGCTACGAGCCCTACCGCCCGCTTGCCGCCGCGAGCATCGCCCGCTTTGGCGGCCGGTTTGTCGTCCGCGGCGGCAACGCCGATCTCCTCGAGGGCACGCCTGAGCCGGCGCGGGTTGTCGTCATCGAGTTCCCTGACGCTGAGACCGCGCGACGCTGGTACCGCTCGGACGAATATCAGCAGGCCTTGAAGATCCGGCAGGCCAATTCGACCGCACGGGTGATCCTGGTCGAGGGCGCCGGCTGAATTGCACGGGTGCCCTCACCCCGGCCCCTCTCCCCGCAAGCGGGCGAGGGCGATGGAGCGCGTCGCGAGAGCGCTTATTCCGGGTCGTCGGCGGCTTCGGAAAGGAGCAGGCGGGTCGGGAACCCGGCCTGGTTCAGCGCCGCGACGAGCGCCTCGACATGGCGGCGGTTCTGGGTCTCAACGACGACGTCAAGCTCGGCGCGCTTGACCGAGGTGTCGTGAAACAACCGCTGGTGGTGGACCTCGACAATGTTGCCGGCATGCTTGCCGATGATCGCCGAAACCCGCGACAAGGCGCCCGGGACGTCGGGCAATTCGGCGCGCAGCCGCACCAGCCGGCCCTCGCGCACCAGCCCGCGCATCAGGATCGAGGCGAGCAGCCGGCCGTCGATGTTGCCGCCGGTGATGATGATCCCGACCCGCTTGCCGGCAAAGCGCCGGGGTGCGCCAAGCACCGCCGCGATCCCGCTCGCCCCCGCCCCCTCGACGATCAGCTTCTGGCGTTCGAGCAGGATTTCGACGGCGTTTTCGAGGGCCGGCTCGTCCACCAGCAGGATGTCCGACACCAATGCCTCGACGACGCGGCGGGTCAGCCGGCCGGGCTCCTTGACCGCGATCCCCTCCGCCAAGGTCATCGCCTCGGCCGGGGGCCCGGGGTCTTCGCCGCGCATCAGCCGGTGCATCGACGGGTAGAGCGTCGACTGCACGCCGACGATCTCGATTTGCGGCGCCAGCGCCTTTGCCGCCACCGCGATGCCCGAGATCAACCCGCCGCCGCCGACCGGCACGACGATCGCGTCGAGATCCGGCCGGTCGGTCAGGAGTTCGAGCGCGACCGTCCCCTGGCCCGCGATGACCGCCGGGTCGTCATAGGGGTGAACAAAAGTGAGGCCGCGTTCGCGGGCGAGCGCCTGCGCCGCCTCGCGCGCCGCGGCGAGGCTGTCGCCTTTGAGCATGACCTTGGCACCGAACGCTTCGGTATGGTCGATTTTGGTAAACGGCGTCCCCTCCGGCATCACGATCGCCGCCGGGATGCCGAGACGCTCGGCATGATACGCCACGCCCTGGGCATGGTTGCCGGCCGACATCGCAACGACCCCGATGCGGCGCTGCTCGGGGCTCAAGGTCAACAGCTTGTTTAAGGCGCCGCGCTCCTTGAACGAGCCGGTGCGGTGCAGGGTCTCGAGCTTCAGGTGGATTTCGGCGCCGGCAAGCTCCGACAACGCCGGCGCCCCAACCGTCGGTGTGCGCGCCACGGCACCGGCGATCGCCGCCGCGGCCGTGCGGATGTCGGCGATCGTTACCGGCAGGTCATTCATGGCAGGGGTCTAAAGCAAATCGCCGCATCGTCATAGCGGCACAGCAAGTCAGGGACGGTTCCGCCAACTGATCACGGTGACGAGACAACTCCGGCTAGAGTTAGGTAGCAGCAAGGTTGTGCGTCACGATTGTCGGCGATCTGCAACCCTAAAATATCAGATCTCCCCACCAGGAATTGCATCAGGGTCCTGCGCTGAGAATGGGTCGGACGAGCCGAACGGATCATGCGCGAGCGCTGCCGCTTGCGGCGCCAGGATATCAAAAGGCCGTTTCAGGTGTTGCGGCGACGGTGTGGCGAAGCTCCGGCCGACGGCCAAGAAAGCCAAGAGGAGTGTTGCAGCAGCCATAAAGTAGAACACACCGTCGATGCTGAAGCGCGCGATCAAACTCGTGCCGACAAGCGGGCCTACGATCGAACCGAGCCCACTCAGCAGGACGAGCCCTCCGCTTACCGCCACCACCCGATCGGCCGGCATGCTGTCGTGCGCGTAGGCAACGCAAACCGGGTAAAGGGTCGACATAAATCCGCCAAGCAGCGCCGCGGCCGGCAAGACCACCGGCAGGGTATGCGGCAAAAGGACCAGAGCTACCGCAGTGACGCTAAAGCCAAGGCCAAGCGCTGCCAGGACAACGCGTCGGTCGAAGCGATCCGAGAGCCGGCCGACCGGGATCTGGAACGCGAGTCCGCCGAGCACAGCCACGAGCATGAAGAGGGCGATTGTCGCGCGCTCGATGCCCTCGCCTTGCATCCAGGCCGGGACAAGCGCGTAGAACGTCCCGCTGACGAGTCCACTCAGCACGCAGCCCACAACCGCGATTGGCACCGTGCGAATAAGCTGGCTGTAGGGCAGCGCCGCGGCCGGGGTGGCGCGCGGCGGCTCGGCCCGGGTCGTGCTCACGATCACCAGAGCCACGGCAAAGAGGGCGACAATCACGGCGAACGGCGCCGCCGTCTCGATGTCAGCCCGGCTGATCAGCAGCTGACCCACCGCGAGGGCAACAAAAGTGCCCAGCATATAGAGCGAAAACACCCGCCCGCGCTCCTCCGGCTGGGCCTTGGCGTTGAGCCAGCTCTCGGTCGTGATGAAAACTCCGGCGCAGCCAAAACCGATGACCGCGCGCAGGATCATCCACGACAGCGGTTTGATCAGCAGCGGCATCGCCGCTGTCGCGGCGACGGCCATCCCCGCGAACGCGGCATAGGCTCGGATGTGTCCGACCCGCTCGATGATGCGTCCGGTGCGCAGTGCCCCCAGGGTGAAGCCGGCAAAATAACTGCTGAGCACGAGACCGGCCGTAATAGCCTCGAAATCTTCGATCGCCACGCGCAACGAGATCAAGGTGCCGAAAAAGCCGTTGGCGAGCTGGACTGCGCTCGTGGCAAAGATCAGCGCCCCGATCTGCGCGCGCATCGATCCGCTCGATCGCATTGACACCTCCTTGTCTGGCGGCTGTTCGGACAGCTCGGCCCCGGCTGCGCCATCCGTCGTTTCACGGACGGTGTCGAGATCGACCCGGTTGCGAGCCGCACGGGTCTGCGCAGGCGCCGACCCCGTTCATCAAGAACGCACGAAGGTTGGTTCAATTTCCCCACGCTCGTCCTCAACCTTATGCCCGGCGCGAGAGTGACGGGTTTCGGGGTAGGGGAAGCGCGTTCGGCGGCGATTATGACCCTGATCTCGACGGGCAAACAGCGCGCCCCGCGCGGGATCGGTCACAGGGCCCGGGGCAACCGATCGCCTTTTGCAGGTTATTGTAATTGGCTTTGCTTCGTCGAAAGTTGCGGCTGCGTTTCAGCGCGGAACCAAATCGAGGATCGAGACCGGGGCGGCGCGGTCCGGGACGACGATCACGTCGAGATCCGGCGACAGCAAGGTTTGAGCGGACGGTATTTCACAGCAAGGTCACGAACTCGGCTACGGTAAGACCTGCCTGGGTAATGATGCTTCGCAAGGTGCCGCGCTTTAGGTCGGTCGTGCCGTGGAGTGGTCCTCGAACACGAGGCGAATGGCATCTTCGGCCATCGCCAGCGCTTCGGCTTCGTCGGCACCGTAGGTGACAATTTCCGGCAGCGAGGGCACCCGGACGGCAAAACCGCCTTCATCTTCGGCTTCGAGAATGACGGTAAATTTTTGCGTCCTATGCATGGCGGTTTGCCTTTTTCAAATTGCGCGAAACACGCCTCGCAGCACCGTGTTATGCTTGTTTTGCCGGTTCATGTCATCCGCGGTTCAGTTCGCGGGCACCAGGTCGAGGGTGGAGACGGCGGCGGTAGTCCCGGGAACGAGCAGACCGAAATTCCGCCAGCGCGCAAGCAGGTCGGCGAAATGGGCACTGAATGGGTTTCCGGACTGGCCGGGAGCAACGATCATTCGCGAATTTTTCGGCGCGGCAAGATCGGTGATGATCCGCAGGCTGGCGCCAAAATCCTGCTCGAACGGATGCCGGTCGTCGCGGATCAGGCTCGGTGCGTGGTCGACCGTGTCGCTGGCGCCCCCGGTCGCAATCGTCGGGCCGAACCAGTCGCGCAAGACGGGGATGCGGCTCAGCACCGGGTTGGCGAAGACCGCGACATGCGCGCGGCCCCACCGCCATTGGCTCAAATCGTCGCCATAGGCGCGGCGCAGCTCGGCCAGCGCCGCTGCCAGCGACTGCGCAAGCCGAGTGGCGCAGGTCCGGGCTCCCGGCCGTTTCGGGTCGCCGCACCAGTCGGGGCGCTCGGTCAGCACCGCCTCGATGACCTCGGGACGCAAATCCCAATAACCCGCCACCGCGTTGCCAAAGCGGCCGAACAATACCGCATGGCTGAAGGCGCGTAGCCAGGCCGTGAACAGCAGCGGTGCGGCCTTGTCGCGGTCCATCCGAAAATCCCAATGGCGCAGCAATTCGATCGCCTCGCGCGCGGCCGGATCGGCCGGGGAAATGCGCGTCATCAGCGGCACCAGCCGTTTGGCCATCAGCGACAGATCGTCGGCTTCGATCGCGGCGCTCGTTGCCGGGGTCTGCAGCGGTGCGGCGTCGAGCAATGCCGCGATCCGTTCCGCGCGGTCCGGCAAATCCCAGTCGCGGCTGAGGAAATAGGGATAGCTGTCGGGCACGATCTTGTTGTTGGCGCTGACGAACCGGCCGGAGGGCGGGTTTGTCGCGGTGGGGAGCGCGTCGAACGCGATAAAGCCGCTCCAGTCATAATCGCCGGTCCAGCCCGGCGCCGGCATCCAGCCGTCGCCCTTTTTGCGGATCGGCACCAGGCCCGGCGCGATAAACCCGATCGTGCCGCTGTCGTCGGCGTAGACAGTGTTTTGCGTCGGTCCGACAAAATCGCGCCAGGCCGCGCGAAAGCTCGGCCAGTCGGCGGCATGGCTCGCGTTCCACAGCGCCTCGGCGCTGCGGTCGTCGGACGTCAGAAAGGTCGCCGACAACGCCAGCACGTAGCCGGGGTCGGCCGTGCCCGCCGGCAGCACATCCGAAAGGACCGGGCCGTGCCGGGTCGCGCGTACCGTGAAATCGACCGGTGCGGCACCGCGCACCAGGATCTGCTCGTCGCGGGCGGCAAACGGGGCGGTGCCTTCCGGGGTCAGATATTGGCCGGGGTCGGAGGGATCGACCTTTTCGACAAACAGATCCTCGACATCGGCGGTCGTCGTCGTGAAGCCCCAGGCGATGTGGTCGTTGTGACCGATCACGACGAGAGGAATGCCGGGCGCGGTGGCGCCGGCCATTTCGTGTCCCGGTGTCTTCAAAACGGCGAGGTACCACGGCCCCGGCGCGCCGAACAGCAGATGCGGGTCGTTGGCGAGGAGCGGCTTGCCGCTCGCGCTGTGCCTGCCGTCGACGACCCAATTGTTCGAGGCATAAACCGGCCCAACCGCCCCCGGCAGCGCGTCGTAAAGCCGACCGAGCCCGAGGCGGCGATAAACGGGCAGCATGCCCGCCAGGGTGGTCGGGGCGCCTTTGGGATATTCGGGATAGAGAAAGGCGAGGTCGGCCGGCGAGACGGTCCGCGCCATACGCGCGCGCAGCAGTTCCCCGCGATAATTGCCCGAGATCTGCAGCGCCATCAGCTTGCCCCAGGCGAGGCTGTCGGCCTCGTGCCAGGGTTCGGGCGCGAAGCGCAGCAGCAGGAACTCGGGCGGCAACGCGCCGTGGCGGCTCGCGAGAAAGGCGTTGACCCCGGCGGCATAAGCCCGCATCGCCCGGTTGACCGTGGGCGACAAAAATTGGGTCTCGGCCGCGGCGGCGGGATAAAGCCCGAGCACGCGCATTTCCTTGTCGACCGGCACTGCCGCCGACCCGAAGATTTCGGCGAGCCGGCCGGCGGCGTAGCGCCGCATCAGCTCCATCTGAAAGAGCCGGTCCTGGGCATGGGCAAAGCCGAGGCCGAATGCCGCGTCGTCGCCGTCCTGGGCAATGATCGTCGGCACGCCGTCGGCGTCACGCGCGATCCGGATCGCCGCCTTCGGGCCGGCCACGGCGATGCGACCGCCGGTCTGCGGCAACGAGGTGCGCAGGTAGAGATAGCCCCCGCCCGCCGCGATCACCACCAGGGCGACCAGGCCGACAAGAATTTTCCAGATCATGCCCCTGCTCTGCCGCTCTCCCTCCGACCGTGGAGGGAACGGGGAGGGAATTTATCCGAGCCCCAATTCGCGCAGGATGCGGTCGCGGTCGGCGTCGAGATCGGGTGCCGGGGCGCGGGTCGGCGGGTCGGCGAAAGCCGACAGCTTCATCGGGTTCCCGGCGAGGTTGAGCGGGCCGATCGTCGGGTCGTCGACCGAAACCAGCATGTTGCGCGCCTCGGTCTGCGGGTGGGCCAAGGCCTGGGCGATGTTGTTGACCGGGCCGCACGGCACCCCCGCCGCTTCGAGCACCCCGATCCAATGCTCGGTCCCCGCTTCGCCCAACACGCTCTCGATTTCGGCCTGGAGAGCCGGCTGATGTTGATTGCGCAGCGCGTTGGTCTTGAACAGCGGGTTCTCGGCAAGGTCGGCGCGGTCCAGCGCGTGGGCGAGCTTGATAAACAAGCCGTCATTGCCGGCGGCGATGATGATGTTGCCGTCGGCCGTGGCGAAGGCTTCGAACGGGGTGATCGAGGGGTGGCGCGCGCCCATCGGGCCGGGGATCTCGCCGGTCGAGGTGTAGCGCACGATCGCGTTTTCGAGGAGGGCGAGCTGGCAGTCGAACAATGACACATCGACCTTCTGCGCCTCGCCGGTGCGCTCGCGGTGCAACAGCGCCGCGTTCAAAGCAACGGCCGTAAAGAGCCCGCCGCCGAGATCGCCGATCGAGGTGCCGACCCGGGTCAGCGGCGCGTCGGGGTGGCCGGTGATGCTCATGACCCCGCCCAGCCCCTGCACGACCATGTCGTAGGCCGGGTAGTGAGAATAAGGGCCGGTATGGCCAAACCCGGAGGCGGCGGCGTAGACCAGGCGGGGATAGCGCGGATGCAGGCTCTCCCAGCCGTAGCCGAGCTTTTCCATCGTGCCGGGGCGGAAGTTTTCGACAAGCGCGTCGGCCTTGTCCAGCAGCCGCTCGAAAACGTTACGGCCGTCGGGCGCTTTGAGATCGAGCGAGATCGACTCCTTGCCGCGGTTGACCGAGGCGAAATAGGCCGACTTGCCGTTTTTGAACGGGCCGTAATGACGCGCGTCGTCGCCCTGAACAGGCGGCTCGACCTTGATCACCCGGGCGCCGAGCTCGGCCATCAGCAAGGTGCAGTACGGGCCGGCGAGGATGCGGGACAGGTCGACGATGATGATGCCGGAAAGCGGGCCCTCTTGCGGCATGTCCGATATCCTTTTAGCGACGAGGCTGCCGGTCAATAGCGCAGAGCGCGCCGCATCCGCAACCGAGGTGCTGAAAATCGGTGGGAGGGATGGTCGGATCAAGCCGATGAAAGATGATGAACAAGGCGAATGGTCCGGGTATGCCGCGATTAAGATTTTAACAAACAAAGCGGCATAAGATCTGAAAACAAGCGGTCTTGCTCGGGCCGCAATTGCCTGGCATTGCTTCGGCGGCGGATGTGGGAGGTCGCGAGTTGCGGCGATCGTGGTTGAGCGGCGCGATGCTGACGGCGGCGCTGATGCTGTGCCTGCCGCGGGTGGCGCTCGCCGCGGCGACGGGATGGGTCGGCGACGATCACGCCGCGGCGCGGCTGGTCACCGCGACGAATGCCGTCGGCACCGCAAAGACAGTCGAGGCCGGGCTCGAAATCCGGCTGGCCCCGGGCTGGCACGCCTATTGGCGAACGCCCGGCGATGCCGGCATCCCGCCAACGATCGACTGGTCCGGGTCCGGCAACCTGGCGCGGGCCGACATCGCGTGGCCGTCGCCGTCGCGCTATTCGCTGCAGGGCTTCGAGACCGCCGCATACCGCGACCATGTCCTCCTGCCGATCGCAATGACCTTGGCGCAACCCGGCCGGCCGCTGTCGGTGCACGCGCTGGTAAATTGGGCCGCCTGCGCCAACATCTGCGTCCCCTATTCGACAAAGCTTGACCTCACGCTGCCGGCCGGCCCGGCGGCGCCGTCGGCAGAGGCCGGCCTGATCGCAGCCGCCCAGGCGCGGGTTCCGCAACGGCTCGCCGCGGCCGGGATCGAGCTTCTCTCCGCCGATGCGGTTGGCGCCGGCACGGATACGGCGCTCGTGGTTAAGCTGCGCAGCACGGGCGCGGCGTTCAAAGCGCCCGATTTGTTTGTCGAGGGGCTCGACAAGGGTTCGCCCGGCCGGCCGCAGGCGGCGCTGTCGCAATCGGGGCACGCGGTGCAGCTAGCCGTGCCGATCCGTGACGCGGACGCCGCCGATCTCGTCGGCAAAAAGCTGATCCTGACCCTCGTCGACGGGTCGCGGGCGGCCGAGTTCGCCGCGACGCCGCCGCCAGGCGCGCCGGCGCAGAGAGCTGCCCGGCTGTGGTCGATTGTCGCCATCGCCTTGCTTGGCGGCCTGGTGCTGAACGCGATGCCGTGCGTGCTGCCGGTGCTGTCGCTGAAACTGCTGTCGGTCGCCAGCCATGCCGGCGCCGAGCGGCGGCAGCTACGGCTCGGGCTGCTGACGACCGCCCTCGGCGTGCTCGCCTCGTTTATGCTGATCGCGGCGGTGCTGGTCGCGCTCAAGGCGTCGGGTGCGGCGATCGGCTGGGGCATCCAGTTCCAGTGGCCCTGGTTTATCGCCGCGATGGCAGCGGTGACGATGTTGTTTGCGGCGAGCCTGTGGGGCTGGCTGCCGATCCTGCTGCCGCGTTTCGCCTATCAGGCGGCGGAGGTCCGGGGTTCGACACCTTACGCCGAGGCGTTTCTGACCGGCGCCTTTGCGACCTTGCTCGCCACCCCGTGCTCGGCCCCGTTTGTCGGCACCGCGGTCGGCTTCGCGCTGGCGCAGGGGCCAGCCGAGATCGCCACCGTGTTCGGTGCGCTCGGGGTCGGCATGGCGGCGCCGTATCTCGCGGTAGCGGGGTTCCCGCAGCTGGTTCGGCTGTTGCCGCGGCCCGGACGCTGGATGAACGGGCTGCGCGTCGTATTGGGCTTTGCGCTCGCCGGCACCGGGATCTGGCTGCTCTTCGTATTGGCGGCATTGTCCGGGCCGCGGACGGCGCTCGCGACAGCGGCGGCGCTCGCCGTCGTGCTCGTGCTGCTGGCGTTGAAGAGCCGCCGGGTCATCCCGGCGGGTGCCGGCCGGCTCGCGGGTTCGGCCACAGCAGCGCTGATCGCGCTGGCGGTGCTGTGGCCCGCTTTCGCCGGCGTCGCGGCGCCGGGCGCGGCCGTCGCGGCCGGGCGCTGGCGGTCGTTTGACCCGGGCGCGATCCGGCAGCTGGTCGGCGAGGGCAAGACTGTGTTTGTCGACGTGACCGCGGCCTGGTGCCTGACCTGCAAGGTCAACGAGGCGGCGGTGCTCGACCGCGAGCCGGTGGCGGCGCGGCTGTTCGGGCCGGATGTGGTGGCGATGCGCGGCGACTGGACCCGGCCCGACCCGCGGCTGACCCACTATCTCGAGAGCTTTGGCCGCTACGGCATCCCGTTCAACGCGGTTTACGGCCCAGGTCGGCCCGATGGCGTGCTGCTGCCCGAGCTGTTGACCGCCGGGGCGGTGCAGCAGGCGCTGGACCGGGCGGGCGCGCCCGGCTGAAGGCGGGCGGCATCGCCAGATCGCCGGCCGCTCGGATTGGCGCTGACCGCCGGCGGTTCAAAGTCGCACCAGTGTTGCGCACGCAAGCCCCTCACCCACCCCGCCCCAACGGGCTGGGTCCCCCTCCCCGCATTGCGGGAGGGGTGCCAACCCCTGGACTGCGATCCGGGGGGCCGCAGGTGAGGGTAACGCCGGCACCTGAACAGGGGACAGCTGCGCGATCGCTTATCCGGAGGTTCCGGTTGCGCTACGCTTGCCCGAGAATGACGGTTGAATGTGATCGAAACGCTCTTGAATTCGTCTCGCCACGGGCGCGCCCAGTGCTCCCCGCCCGGCCGTTGCCTACACCAGCTTGCGGTCGGGGCATTGCCGGGCGCCGTGTCCTGGTATATCGCTTTCAAAACCGGGGGCCGGTCGCTCCGAGGAAATCGGCAGCGCGCTTGCCGGCGAGGCAAGTCCGGCGCGGGTCAAGGTACGGGTAGGCTTGCGGTCCCGGCTGGGCGGAGCGTTGCGGGCGGGCCGATGCGCAACCGATACGACAACGAACGCGAGGCCGACGACAGACGCACCGCGGCGCTGATGGGCTTAGCCGTCGTCTTGTCATTGGCGATTGCCGGGGTGGTGCTGGTGCGCGATCTCGGCAAGGAATCAAAGCTCGAAGATTGCCTGATGTCGGGGCGAACCAATTGTGCGCCGATCGAGCTCCCGCTGTCCCAGGGCCAACCCTAACCGCAACCCCAACCTTGGGTCGCAACCCCAATCTTGGGTCGCAACCCAACCTGAGCCGGGCGGTCCCTGCGACGTTTCGCGCACGATCGTCGAGGCGCCCGCGGCATGGACAGGGAGCGCGGAAATCTATAGGCTTTGTCTATGATAGACGCGCATTAACTTAACTTTGAAGGAGCGGTCCCGATGGTCAGACGTGCGGCCGGCGTCGCTGCGATTCTTCTGGTCGCTGCGGCCCTGCTCGCCTATTGGCACGGTTTCGGCGGCAACGGCCCGCAGGCGACGGCGCAGGTGTCGGCGCCCGCCGTGCCGGTTACCGCGGGCACCGTCCTCGCCCAGAACGTGCCGGTGTACCTGCAGGGGATCGGGACCGTGCAGGCCTACAACATGGTCAGCGTAAAAACCCGGGTCGACGGCCAGATCGTCAAGGTCGACTTCAAGGAAGGGCAGGAGGTCAAGGAAGGCGACCCGCTCATCCAGGTCGACCCGCGGCCGTATCAGGCGGCCCTCGAGCAAGCCCAAGCCGCCAAGCAAAAGGACGAAGCGCAGCTCGTCGGCGCCAACCTCGATCTCGAGCGCTATTCGAAGCTTCTCGGCACCGGCTACCAGACCCGCCAAAGCTATGACAACCAGACCGCGCTCGTCGCCCAATTGCAGGCCGCGCTCAAAGGCGACCAGGCGATGATCGACAACGCCGCGCTCAATCTCGGCTATGCGAATATCCGCTCGCCGATCGACGGACGTCTCGGCGCCCGGCTGGTCGACAAGGGCAACCTCGTCCATGCCAACGACAACACGGCGCTGGTCACGATCACCGAGCTGAAGCCGATCTTTGTCAGCTTTACCCTGCCGCAGGACACGCTCGACGAAATCCGCCAGGAGCAGCAAAAGGCGCCGCTCGCGGTCCGCGCCTACAGCAGCGACGGCACCACCCTGCTTTCGGCCGGCAAGCTGACGCTGATCGACAATTCGATCGACCAATCCACCGGCACGATCCATTTGAAGGCGCGGTTCGACAATCTCGACGAGCGCCTGTGGCCCGGCGAATTCGTCAGCCTGCGGGTGATCCTCAAGATGCGTCCGCAGGTCGCCACCGTGCCGGCGCAGACCGTGCAAGAGGGGCCGGACGGCCATTTTGCCTACATCATCAAGCCCGACAACACGGTCGAGCGCCGCACCGTCGACGTCGCCGCGATACAGGACGGCATCGCCGTCGTTACCAAAGGACTGTCGCCCGGCGAGCGGGTCGTCGTCGAGGGGCAATACCGGCTGACGCAAGGTGCCCGCGTCAGAATCCAGCCGACGCGGGGGTCGGGCGCCGCAGGCTAACCGCGGCTCGCCCGTCGAGCACCGCTGTCATCGAACTTCGACCGGAATCTTGAGGTAATCGCCGATGAGCGTTTCGGAACCGTTTATCCGCCGGCCGATCGCGACCTCTCTGCTGATGCTCGGCGTGCTGGTGTTCGGCATCGGCGCCTATGGCCTGCTGCCCGTCGCCGCGCTCCCGAATGTCGATTTTCCAACGATCGTCGTGTCGGTGAATTATCCGGGCGCCAGTCCCGACACGATGGCCTCGGCGGTTGCAACGCCGCTCGAGCAGCAATTCGCCGCAATACCCGCGCTCGACCAGATGACCTCGACGAGCGGCGTCGGCTCGCTGTCGATTACGCTGCAATTCGATCTTTCGCGCAACATCGACGCCGCCGCTCAGGATGTGCAGCAGGCGATCACCGCCGCCAGCGGTCTGCTCCCGAACGATCTGCCGAGCCCGCCAACCTATCGCAAGACCAATCCCGCCGACCGCCCGGTCTTGATCTATGCGGTTCACTCGGACTCGTTGCCGATCTCCAGGGTCGACGACTACGCCTACACGATCCTAGCGCAAAAGTTGTCTACCGTTCCCGGCGTTTCCGAAGCGCGGATTTTTGGCCAGCAAGCCTATGCGGCGCACGTGCAGATAAATCCCGGAGCGCTCGCCGCCCGCGGGCTCGGCTTCGAAGACGTGCGCAACGCGCTGACCGCGACAACAATCGATCGGCCCAAGGGCAATCTGGAAGGCGCGCACCAGACCTACACCCTCGACACCAACGACCAGCTGTTCAACGCTGCGGCGTTCAACAAGGTCATCATCGCTTATCGCAACGGCGCGCCGGTTCGCGTTAAGGATGTCGGCAACACGATCGACTCGGTCCAGAACGCGCGCACCGGCGCTTGGTTTTTCGATACCAAGGCCGAAGGTCTGGCGATCCAGCGGCAAGCCGGCGCCAATACAATCCAACTTGTCGACACGATCAAGGCGATGGTTCCGCGCATCATGGAATCATTCCCGCCGTCGATTCATGTCGACATGGTCTCCGACCGTTCGCTCGTCATCCGCGCGGCGGTGCACGACGTGCAGTTTACGATGGTCGTGACGATCACTCTCGTTATCCTCGTCATCTTCCTGTTTTTACGAACGTTATGGGCGACGATCATTCCTAGCATGGCGGTGCCGCTGTCGCTGCTGGCAACCCTCGCCGTCATGTATACGGTCGGCTACAGCCTCGATAACATCTCGCTGATGGCGCTGACGATCTCGGTCGGCTTTATCGTCGACGACGCCGTCGTCATGATCGAGAACATCGTGCGCTATATGGAGCAGGGCATGCGCCCGCTCGACGCCGCGCTTAAGGGCTCCGGGCAGATCGGCTTCACGATCATTTCCATTACCTTTTCGTTGATTGCCGTGTTCATCCCGCTGCTGTTCATGGGCGGCATCATCGGGCGGTTGTTCCGCGAGTTCGCCGTCACCGTGTCGGTAGCGGTCGTCGCCTCGGCGATGATATCGCTGACCCTGACGCCGGTCCTGTGCTCACTGTTTCTGAAAGAGCAGGGGCTGCATTCGGCGGGCCGCTTCAACCGGGCTCTCGAGGGCGGTTTCAACTGGATGCTGCACGCCTACGACCGCGGACTAATGTTCGTCTTCCGCCACCAATTGCCGACGTTGTTGTCGACTTTGGCGCTGATCGTGCTGACCGGCTACTTGTACGTGACGATCCCCAAGGGCTTTTTTCCGCAGCAGGACACCGGCTTCATCTTTGGACAGGCGGATTCGCGCGAGGACACGTCCTATTCCGCAATGGCCGCCCTGACCCAGAAGATCGTCGATGTTGTCCGCGGCGATCCCAACGTTTCCGGCATTTTCTCGTTCACCGGCGCCACCGCCTACAACCCGACCGAGAACACTGCCCGCCTGTTCATCCAGCTGAAGCCGCACGACCAGCGCTCTCTGACTTCCGACCAGATCATCAATCATCTGCGCCCTAAAGTCGCCGGTATCCAAGGGGTCAAACTTTATATGCAGTCGGGGCAGGACATCAGCATCGGCGGCCGCCTCAGCCGCACGCTCTATCAATATACGCTGACCGACACTAACCAGGACGAACTCAACCACTGGGCGCCGATCCTCGAACGGGCGATGAGAAAGTTGCCGCAGGTGCAGGATGTGGCCTCCGACCAGCAGGTCGCGGCGCCGCACATCGCGATCCAGATCGACCGCGACGCCGCATCGCGGATGGGCATTTCGCCGGCGCTGATCGACCAGACCCTCTATGACGCGTTTGGCCAACGCCAAGTGGCGAACCTATATACTGCGACCAGCCAATACAAAGTGATCCTCGAGGTTCAGCCGCAATTCCAGAAGGATCCGACAGCGCTGTCGAAAATCTTTATCGCCGGCCCCAACGGGGCGCAGATCCCATTGAGTTCCTTTGCCCATTTTACCTCGAAGATCGAATCGCTCTCGGTCAACCATCAGGGGCAGTTCCCCGCCGTGACCTTGTCGTTCAACCTGGCGCCGGGCGTATCGCTTGGCCAGGCGGTCGACAAGATTCAGGCGATGACTGCCAATCTTCGTGTGCCGGGGACGCTCGACGGCTCGTTCCAGGGCACAGCGCAGGCGTTCCAGGCGTCGCTGTCGTCGACGCCACTGCTGGTCGCGGCGGCGATCCTCGTCGTCTACATCGTCCTCGGCGTGCTCTATGAGAGCTACATTCATCCCATCACGATCCTTTCGGCGCTGCCGTCGGCCGGCGTCGGCGCGCTGCTGGCGCTGATGCTGCTGCACTACGACCTGAGCGTGATTGCGATGATCGGCGTCATCCTGTTGATCGGCATCGTCAAAAAGAACGCGATCATGATGATCGACTTCGCCTTGCAGGCGGAGCGGATCGAGGGCAAGAGCCCGCGCGACGCGATCCATCAGGCCTGCCTCTTACGCTTTCGCCCGATCATGATGACGACCTTTGCCGCGCTGTTCGGGGCGATGCCGATCGCGTTTGGCCAGGGAGCGGGGTCCGAACTGCGCCGACCGCTCGGCATCGCGATCGTCGGCGGCCTATTGGTGTCGCAGTGGCTGACGTTGTACACGACGCCGGTCGTCTATCTGTACCTTGAGCGGTTCGCGCGCTGGATCGGCCGTCCCTATCGGCCGTCGAGGATGGCGGACGCCTTGGCAGGCGAGGCCCGGCCGGTGCTGGTGCGGGAACAGCGCCAGGGGGCGGAGTGAAGGAAATCGTGCGCGTCAGCTCGACGCCGGACAATCGGCATCGGGTCCGCCGCGGTCCGGCTCCCCATCGCCTACCGGTCCCACCGAAATCCCTGACCGCGAGCCACCGCCGATGAGCATTTCCGAACCCTTTATCCGGCGGCCGATCGCCACCTCGCTGCTGATGCTGGGGGTGCTGGTCTTTGGCATCGGCGCCTACAACCTGCTGCCGGTGGCGGCGGTGCCCAATGTCGATTTCCCGACAATCAGCGTCACCGCGCAGTATCCCGGCGCCAATCCGAGCACGATGGCTTCGGCGGTCGCGACCCCGCTCGAACAGCAGTTCACCTCGATCCCGGCGCTGAGCCAGATGACGTCATGGAGCGGCGTCGGCGTCACCTCGATCACCTTGCAGTTCGACCTGTCGCGCAACATCGACGCGGCGGCGTCGGACGTGCAGCAGGCGATCAATGCGGCGAGCGGCCTGTTGCCGAAGGATCTGCCGAGCCCGCCGACCTACCGCAAGGTCAACCCGGCGGACTTTGCCGTCCTGATCTACGCCGTCCACTCCGACGCTCTCCCGCCCTACAAGGTCGACGAATACGCCAACAACGTCATCGCCGAACGGCTGTCGACCGAGCCAGGCGTGGGGCAGGTCTTCGTCTTTGGCTCGATGCCGTATGCCGCCCGCGTCCAGATCAACCCGGCATCGGTCGCGGCCAAGGGCATCGGCCTCGAGGACGTGCGCAACGCCCTGGTCAACGCAACGGTTAACCAGCCAAAGGGCGAGGTCGAGGGCGCGGATCAGGCGATCGCGCTCGATACCAATGACCAGCTATTCAATGCCGCGCAATACGGCAACGTCATCATCGCTTACAAAAATGGCGCGCCGGTGCGGATCAAGGATGTCGGCGACGTCATCAACTCGGTACAGAACACCCGGCTCCGCTCGTGGTTCGGCGACCAGCGGGCGGAGGGTATCGCGATCGAGAAAGCGCCCGGCGCCAATACGATCGCCGTTGTTGACGATATCGAAGCATTGATGCCGAAGCTCACGCAATCGCTGCCACCGGCGGTGCGCGTCGACCTGATGTCCGACCGCTCGCAGACGACCCGGGCGTCGATTCACGACGTCCAGATCACGATGATGCTGACGATCAGCCTCGTCATCGTCGTCATCTTCCTGTTCCTGCGGACGCTGTGGGCGACTGTGATCCCGAGCCTGGCGGTGCCATTGTCGCTGCTCGCCACCTTTGGCGTCATGTACGTCGCCGGCTACAGCCTCGACAACATCTCGCTGATGGCGCTGACGATCTCGGTCGGCTTTATCGTCGACGACGCGATTGTGATGATCGAGAACATCGTGCGCTACATCGAAGACGG
This sequence comes from uncultured Alphaproteobacteria bacterium, assembly GCA_963712825.1. Classification (GTDB taxonomy): domain Bacteria; phylum Pseudomonadota; class Alphaproteobacteria; order ATCC43930; family CGMCC-115725; genus AP-15. The sequence goes on along the minus strand of CAVQJP010000002.1, from coordinate 285,807 downwards.
GATGCGTCCGTTCGACGCCGCGCTGAAGGGCGCGGGGCAGATCGGCTTTACCATCATTTCGATCACCTTCTCGCTGATCGCGGTGTTCATCCCGCTGTTTTTCATGGGCGGCATCATCGGCCGGCTGTTCCGCGAGTTCGCCGTCACCGTAGCGGTCGCGGTGATGGCGTCGGCGATCGTGTCGTTGACCCTGACGCCTGTCTTGTGCTCGCTGTTTCTGAAGCAGGAAGGGCTGCATCCCAAGGGCCGCTTCAACCGCGGCGCCGAGCGCGCCTTTCAGGCGGTGCTGCGGCGCTACGACCGCGGGCTCAACTTTATCTTCCGCCACCAGTTCGCCGCGCTGATGGCGACGCTCTTGCTGATGGTCGCGACGGGCTATCTCTACGTCGTTATCCCGAAAGGCTTTTTTCCGCAGCAGGACACCGGATTCATCTTTGGCGAGCTTGATCTTCGCGAAGATGCCTCAGTCACCAAGACCGAAAAGATCCGGCGCCAAGTCGTTGATATCGTCAGGCACGATCCCGGCGTCCAGGGCGTGTTCTCCTACGACGGCGCAACGCCCTACAACCCCGCCGAGAACACCGCGCGCATCTTTTGGGGTTTGAAGCCCTATGACGAACGCGACGCCACCGCGGAACAGATCATCCAGCGCTTGCGCAAGAAGTCGCAGGCATCGAGGGCGCCAAATTCTTCATGCAGGTGCCGCAAAACATCACGGTCGGCGGGCGCCTGTCGCGCACCCAGTACCAATACACGCTGACTGACACTAACGGCGATGAGCTCAACCACTGGGCGCCGATCCTCGAAAGGGAGATGAAGAAATTACCACAGCTGCAGGACGTCGCCTCCGATCAGCAGATCGCCGCGGCGCACCTGGCGATCGAGGTCGATCGCGACGTCGCCTACCGCCTCGGCCTGTCGATGAGTGAGATCGACCAGACGCTTTACGACGCCTTCGGCCAACGGCAGGTCGCGACGATCTACACCGCGACCAACCAATACAAGGTCGTGCTCGAAGTACAGCCGCGGTTCCAGCACGACCCGAACCTGCTTTCGAAAATCTATGTGCCCGGACCAAACGGCGCGCAAGTGCCGCTCAGCAGCTTCGCCCAATTCACGCGCAAGGCCGAACCGCTGCTCGTCAGCCACCAGGGTATCTTCCCGGCGGTGACCCTGTCGTTCAATCTGGCTCCAGGCGTGGCACTTGGTCAGGCGGTCGACAAGATCCAGGCGATGACCGAGCGGTTGCACGTGCCGCCGACGCTGAATGCCTCGTTCCAGGGCACCGCACAGGCTTTCCAGGCCTCGCTGTCGTCGATGCCGCTCTTGGTCGCGGCGGCGATCCTCGTCGTTTATATTGTCTTGGGGATTCTCTACGAGAGCTATATCCACCCGATCACGATCTTGTCGGCATTGCCTTCAGCGGGGGTCGGCGCGCTGTTGATGCTGATGCTGCTGCATTACGAGCTGTCGGTCATCGCGATCGTCGGCATCATCCTGCTGATCGGTATCGTCAAGAAGAACGCGATCATGATGATCGACTTTGCGCTCCAGGCGGAGCGGTTGGAGGGCAAGAGCCCGCGCGAAGCGATCCACCAGGCCTGCCTCTTACGCTTTCGGCCGATCATGATGACGACGTTTGCCGCGCTGTTTGGCGCGATGCCGATTGCTTTTGGCCATGGCGGCGGCGCCGAGCTGCGGCAGCCGCTCGGCGTCGCGATCGTCGGCGGGCTGTTGATCTCGCAATGGCTGACCCTGTACACGACCCCGGTCATCTATCTCTATCTCGACCGCTTTGCCCGCTGGGTCGGCCGTCCCTACCGCCCGTCGCGTGTGGCGGAGGCGCTGGCCGGCGAAGCCAGACCGGTGCTCGCACCAGAACGGCAAGGGGCGGAGTGACGCGATGACCCGCAATCACGTGGCAACCGGGCATGCCGAAACGGCCGGCTTTCCGGCGGCCGACCGCACCTTTGGCTTTCTGATCCAGGATGTGTCGCGTCTGCTCAAACGGCGCTTCGAGCGCGCCGCCCGTCACACCGGACTGCCGATCACGCGGCGCCAGGCGGCGGTGCTGCTCTACATTGCACGCCATCAGGGGGTCAGCCAGGCCGAGGTGGCGAACCGGCTCGACATCGAGCCGATCGCATTGGTGCGCATGCTCGACAAATTGCACGAGGAAGGCCTGGTCGATCGCCGCGCCCACCCGACCGACCGGCGGGTGCGCACCCTGTGGCTGACCCCCGGCGCCGAACGCGTGGTCGAGTCCATTCTCGACATCAATCAGACGATCCGCGAGGAAGCGTTCGCCGGGCTTGCCGCCGGAACCCGCGACGCGATGATCGCCGCGCTCGGCAGCGTCAAGGACAATTTGGTGCTGCAGGAAGAGGCGGCCCTAGAAAGGTCTGGCGAAAAGTCGGGCGAAAAATCCGCTCCCGCCGCCGAGCTCGCGAGCGAGCCGCTCGCTGATCGCGCTCTGGGCTAACCCCGCGGCGCGCCCCGCCTCGTTCCGACCTCCCGCCGCGGCGTTCCCCGGCGGTCGGGCGCGCTATTTGACCGTGATGTCCCCGGTCATCCCGGCCCAGTCATGGTCGGCGCACCACATCGCGAAACGGCCCGGCCGAGGCGCGACGAAATAGAGATCCTTTCTGTCGCCGGGTCGGACCACGATCTCGCTGTGCTCGGCGTTCAGCACACGAGGATTGCGTAATACGACTGCTCGAAAGAATTTTGGTGCCGTCAGCTCGTGCAATTCCTTGCCGCGGTTGACGAGATGCAGCCGATAAGCGACCCCGTGCCGGAAAACGAGATGGCTCGGCTCAAAGCGGTATTCGACCGCCACGACCGTGACCCTTTTCGCCGCGCCCCAATCCGGCTTTGCGGCGCCATCGGTCGGCATTACCATGGCGATCATCGCAGCCGCAACCGGGCCTGACCACAAAGCCCCGAGCCTCGGCCAGAGACATTTCATGCATTGTGCATGCGAGCGGCGCCACTTTTTAGAACACGAACACAATATGTTAAAAATTTTGCAATCGCTTTGGCAGAGCAGGAAGCGAGGGATAAGCTATTGGAGCTCATAAGTTCATTTTTGCGCTGATCATTTCACAAGGGCGTCGCGAGCAGGGTCGGCACGGCAAAGGTGTCGAGCAGGACGAGCTTGTCGCTGATTTTCAGGGCGCCGCCGATGCCCACCTCCAGCCGGTCGCGATAGAGGCCGGTCGCGAACAGCCGGGTGGCACCCTCCTGGTCGGTCTGGTAGACCGCAAACGGCGCCTCGACCATGAGCCCTTCGGCGCTCGTCAGCCGCGGCAAGCCGATCAAGTGGCGGTCATTGTGGATGTTGTATTTATTGGCCTCGCGCAACGCCATGATGCGATCTTCGAGCATTGCGCGGCTGTCGCAATAGATCAGCCCGACCGGCAGGCCTTGCTCGAAATTCTCCCGCGGCATGATGTTGTAGCGGCAGTCGGCGGCGAAGAGGCCGAGCCATTCGTCATATTGCGCGGCGTCGAGCAGGGCGCCATATTCGGCGAAAAGATCGTGGATCGCATCGCGGCCGGCGGTCATCGTACCGCACCCGCCGGCTCGATCCCCAACAGTTCCGCGTAATACGACCAGAAGCCGCGCAACGGCACGTCGGTGACCCGGTAGTCGCGGTCGGAAATGACCCCGGCGCCGCCCAGCTCGATGACCGAGCTGCGCTCGGGATCGGGCTTTGTCGCGCGATGGGCGATCTCGATCGCCTCGCCGTCCTCCATCGAGACGAGCCCGGCGGGGCCGACCAGATTGGCCTGGCGCAATCGGTGCCGGGTCATCTCGGGCGGGTCGTCGGCATAGCCGAGCATTGTCTGAAAGACCTCGAACTCGTCGACGCCGCGCGGCCGAATCTGGCGGATCGCCAGGCTGTTCGAGATCTGGACAAAGACCGACGACGGAAACACCGAGGTGACGGCGAGGTTGAGGCTGTCGTCGCGCTCGCGGCGGAAGGCGACGAGGTCGGGTTCCTGAAGCGACAGATAGTCGTTGCGCACCCGCGCGCTTGAATAGGCCTGGCGGGCAAAGTCGGCGGTGTCGCTGTCGGCCTCGGCCCAGGTGATGTTGTGGCGGTGGCGGCCGTCCATCGTCACCCCGCCCTTCTGGGTCGAGCGGTCGAGGCCAAAGGTCAGCAGAAACTCGTGCAGCAGGCTCGCATGGTAGTTGTCGCGGGTGTTTTCGGCGTAGAGCTTCCAATTGGCGTGGATGCGCTGGCGGTTGTAACCGAGCACCCGGACCGGGCGGTCAAACAGCCGCTCGACCTGGGCCCGGATGGGGGCCCCGAGAAAATCGTCAAGCGGCTCGGAATCCTCGGCAAGCGTGCCGAAGATGGCGCCGCCGACCCGATCGACCCGTAAGGAACGCAGCCCATGGGCAGCCATCTCGAAGGACGCGTCGAGCCCGCCCTTGCCGCGGATACCGCGGCGGAACGGGATCGCGGTCAACCGCCCGTCGAGCCCGTAGCACCATTGGTGGTAGATGCAGATGTGCTCGCGGGCGTTGCCGCAAAGCTCGCGCCGCACCAGCGCGCCGCGATGGGCGCAGCGGTTGACAAAGGCGTGGACAGCGCCCTGTTCGTCGCGGTTGAAGACGACCGGCGTCGCACCCACCCAGGTCGCGCGGAAGTCGCCGGGTTCGGGGATTTCGGCGTCGAGACCGAGATAGCTCCACACCGGGCCGTGAAAAATCCGCTGCTGCTCGCGCTCGTAGATCTCGGCGTCGTGGTAGAGGCGGTACGGCACCCGGCTGTAGTCGAGCGCCGGCCAGATCTTGGCGGTGACCATCATCTTCGTCCTCGTCCAGCCGTTGCACCGCCCCTTGAGGACGGTAATTTATCTGAGGACCGTAATTTATCGCGCGCCGTTCGACAATCTCATGCCCGCGGATCCGCGCCGAAACCTGCCGTGCATCGGCTCAAGCCGGTTGTCGCCGACGGACGAATTCGGCATCGTCCGCTGCGCGCAGAACGTTGGGGGAGGAGCAACAATGCATCGGATTTCGAAAGTAGATTCGGCCGCAGCAGCTTTGACAAAGCCGCGGCGCTTGGCGCGTCTGGCGATCGTCGTCGGATCGGGCTCGGTATGGACATTCCTCGCTTTGCTCACCGCCCCGGTCTCGGCGCAGACGCCTCAAACCCAGGCAGCCGCTCCCCGCGCCGCGGCGGCGTGCACGCTGGCGCCAAAACCGAATACGCTGTGGTCGCTGGCGCAATGTTGTGCCGCCGACATGAACAGCAATCCCAGCTGCGTCGAGTACGACCGGGAAAACAAATTCGTCATCGTCAAGGACAACGCCGCGGCCAAGCCCGACGCCTATCTGATCATTCCGTCGCTGAAGGTATCGGGGATCGAAGACGCCCTGGTTTTCGCCGCGCCTGTCGTCAACTTCTGGCAGTATGGCTGGCAGATCGCGCCGGATCATCTAAGGAAACCGGCGGCGAGCACCGGGCTCGCGATCAACTCGGCGCCGGCGCGCGACCAGAACCAATTGCACATCCACATCTCGTGCGTGCTGTCCGCGGTCGCGCAGACCCTCAGCCAAAACGACGCTAAGATCGGATCAGACCCGGCAAAAGCGTTGCCGCTGCCGCTCGGCCCGCACCACAACCCCTATGAGGTCGTCAAGGTCAACGCCCTGAACGGCAGCAGCAGCCCGTTCAACCTCGTGGCCGCGCTTCCGCATGCCAAGGGCCATATGGGCGACCAGAGCATTGCGGTGATCGGGTCGAAAACCGCCGGCGTCTATTACCTGCTCGACACCAACTACGTTAAGGGGGCCAACCCCGGTTCGGCCGAGGAGCTTCTTGACCAGACCTGCAAGTGAGCGGCTGCCTGCAAATGAGCGCCTGCCTGCAATGAGTGAAGGTTGCCGGGCCGCAGCAAAACTGTTCCCGACACCGCCCGCGATCTTCTCACCGCAGCGCGATCGCCGCGGCGCCGCGGTTGACCCCTGGTCCCAGCAAATGCAACCGCAGCGTCAGCAAGACGGAGACGACAGCGAGACCGAGGGCAAGCCCCCACCACAGGCCGACGACGCCGTAGCCGAGCGGAAAGGCGAGCACCCAGCCGCCGGCGAAACCCGCGCCCCAATAGCCGCCGCTGGCGAGCAGCATCGGGACGAGGGTGTCCTTGTAGCCGCGCAACGCGCCGGCGGCGATGACCTGCACGCCGTCGAACACCTGGAACAGCGCGGCGATCGCGATCAGATGCCGCGCGATCTCGACGGTCTCCCGATTTGCCGGGTCGGCGACGTCGATGTAGACGCCGATGATCGCGCGCGGCCAGGTCCACAGCACGATTGCCGCAGCGCCCATAAAAGCGATGCCGAGAGCGAGCGCCAAAAAAGCCGCCCGGCGCGCCGCAAACGGGCGGCCGGCGCCAAGCTGAGAGGCGACCCGGACGGTGGCGGCCTGGCCGAGACCCAGCGGGACCATAAAGCTGACGCTGGCGCAGTTGATCACGATCTGGTGCGCGCCCAGCGCCGCCGCGCCCAAGAGGCCGATCAGGAGGCCGGCGGCGAGAAAGACGCCGACCTCGATCCCCCGCATCGCGCCGATCGGCAGGCCGAGACCGAGAATGTCCCTGATCCCGGTCCAGCGCACGGCCAAGGCGCCGCGCAGCATGTGCAAGCCCGCGACACCCGGCAATATCCTGGTGCACCACGCCAGGCCGGCCAGCATGAGCCACTGGTTGACTGAGCTTGCATAGCCGGAGCCTGCCACGCCGAGCGCCGGCGCGCCGAGGCGGCCGAAAATCAGCGCCCAGCTTAAGAGGGCGTTGCTCGCGACGCAGACGAACAGCACCGCCATCACCGGCCGCGTCTGCGACAATGCAGCGAGCACGCTGCGCAGCACCGCAAAGCCGAGAAACGCCGGGCCGCCCCAGGCCAGCGCGCGCAAATAACGGCCCATCTCGGCGGCGAGCGCGGCGTCGTATCCCGCCATCCGGAGCAGGCGGTCGAGGCTCGCCAATGCCACGACAAAAGGCAGCGCCAACAATGCGGCCAGCACCAGTCCCGCGCCGGCGATCCGCCCCGCAGCGCCCCGATCCCCGGCGCCGAAAGCGTGGGCGACAAGCGGCGCCACCGCGAAGAGGACGCCCTGGAGCATGACGCCGCCGGCGAAGTACAGCATTCCGCCGAGACCTGCGGCGGCAAGCGGCACAGCACCGAGCCGCCCGACCATCACGGTGTTGGTGACCCCCATCGCGATCTGGGCGAGATTGGCCGCCGCGAGCGGTGCCGCCAGCGCCAGGGTCGCACCGAGCTCGGCGCGGATGCCGGACCACGCGGCGGCGCGCCGGCGCCGGTCGGGTCGACTTAGCGGTTCCATGGGCTCTTTCGTCTCCGTCGCGCCGCCGCCAATGCCCGCCAGAGACCTTCCGCAAAAGAAAGGGCCCCGGCCGGGATCGGCGGGGCCCTGTGTCGTCGCGTGTTGCTCGTATTTCAGCGCACGCGCATACCCCCAGGCCCCACGCCAACGGCGCGTGAGACGGTGCTCGTCATCAGGTTTCGGGATGTGCAAATCATCGGGTGTTTCTAGACCGGAGATAGTGTGGCGTCAACCGGTGCCGCTCCCGCCTTTGCCGCAAACGGCTAGTCGGCGACGCTCGAAAGCGGCCGGGCGACGCTTTCGAGGGACAGGCGCTCGGCCTTGATGCCGATCGCAAATTCGATCAGCGCCGCGGCGATCATCAGTCCGGCCCCGAGCAGGTAGCCGTCGAACACCGCGCCGCGCTCGCCCGAGCCGACCAGGATGCCGAAGAGCCATGGCGACACGGCACCGCCCAATCCGGTGCCGAGCGCGTAGAAGAGGGCGATGGCCAGCGCGCGGGCCTCCAACGGAAAGCTTTCGCTGACCGTCAGATAGGCGGAGCTCGCCGCCGCCGAGGCAAAAAAGAAGATGCCGGTCCAGCTCATCGTCAGCTGCGTCGCGGTGAGCAGGTTTTCGCGGAACAGCCAGCCGACGACCGCCAGCAATACCCCCGAGAGCGCATAGGTCGCCCCGATCATCGGCTTGCGGCCGACGAGGTCGAACAGCGGCCCGAGCGCCAACGGCCCGACAAAATTGCCGAGCGCGAAGGGCAGGATGTACCAGCCGACCGAGGCGGCCGGGACGCCGTAAAACCGGGTCAGGACCAGCGCGTACGAAAAAAAGATCGCGTTGTAGAAAAAGGCCTGCGCCGACATCAGCGCCAGGCCCAGGATCGCGCGCTGCGGATAGTCGCGCAGAATCGCCAACGCCATCCGCGCCACCGGCGTGCGCGACGACACGCGGAGCCGGATCTTCTTGTCTTCCGGCGAGCCGGGTGCGGGCGCGCGTTCGCCGACCCGGCGCTCGATCCCGCCGATCACCGCTTCGGCTTCGGGGAGCCGGTCGTGCAGCATCAGCCAGCGCGGGCTTTCCGGGATGTGGCGGCGCAGCAGCAGGACGCCGAGCCCGAGGGCGGCGCCGATGCCGAACGCGACCCGCCAGCCGAGATCGGGCGGCAGCCAGCCCGGCCGCAGAAAGGTCACGGCGCCAAACGCGCCCAAGGCGGCGCCGAGCCAAAAGCTGCCGTTGATCGCAAGGTCGGTGCGCCCGCGAAACCGCGCCGGCACCAGCTCCTGGATCGCCGAGTTGATCGCCGCGTACTCGCCGCCGATGCCGGCGCCGGTCAGCAGGCGAAAGACGGCGAAGCTCGCGAAATCCCAGGAGAACGCGGTCGCCGCCGTCGCCGTCAGGTATAGCCCCAGGGTCACGAAAAACAATTTGCGGCGGCCGAACCGGTCGGTCAGATAGCCGAACAGCAGCGCACCGAGGACGGCACCGGCGAGATAGGCGCTGCCGACCGCACCCACCTCGGCGGGCGAGAAATGCAATACCGGGCTTTCCTCCAGCGCCCCGGCAACCGAGCCCGCCAGCGTCACTTCGAGCCCGTCGAGAATCCAGGTGATGCCGAGGGCGGCGACGACGAGGGTGTGGAAGCCGGTCCACGGCAGCCGGTCGAGCCGCGCCGGGATGTCGGTTTCGATGATCGCGGCGCGCTCGGACATGCCCCTCTCTAACACCGCTGCGTTCGCATCGTCCGCCGCACGCGGGCGCCGCCGGGTGCAGCGGCAACGCCGGCGCAGCACCCGTGGCCGATCCCGGCTATATCCTCCGCGATCGTCGCCGCGGCGGGCCGTCCCGGCGTGCCAGCCGCCTTCGCTCCGTTGATAAGGATCAGCCAAATGACCCGTTGTCTGTTGCCCGCGATCTTGCTCTGCCTCCTCGGCGCCGGGGCGCGCGCCGAAACCGTCGCCAGCTTTGCCAATGACTGGACCGGCAACGGCCTCGTGGTCGAGGCTTTCGCCGACCCCGCGGTGGCCGGAGTCACCTGCCATGTCGTGCATTTCGACCGCAGCGTGATCGACCGGCTGACCAAGGGGAACTGGTTCGAGAACCCGTCGAACAGCGCGATCTCGTGCACCCAGACCGGGCCAATAACAGTCGGCAAGATCGCGCTCGGCCGCAAGGGCGAGGAGATCTTCTCGCAAAAAATGAGCCTCTTCTTCAAGTCGATCGCGGTGCGCCGGATCTACGACCAGAAGAACGACACACTGATCTATGTCGCCTACAGCCGGCAGATCAAGGATGCGAGCGCCAAGATGGGCCTCTCGACCGTAGCGCTCTACAACACCCACCCGAATTGGACCGGCCCCAAGCCCTGACCCAGCCGCAATTCCCGTGCAACCGGGAACATCCGGGAACAATTTCGGACACAGTCGCAAAACCGCAATGAGCTCATCCGCTTAAGAAAATAATGGGGGCGATAACCGGGAATTTTCGCGAGACATCCGGGAATTCTTTCACGATAACCGGGATTGAGCGGCATCGCCGCCCAGTGGTCCGAGGCTAAGGCTCGATATCCGCCCTCTTTCGTCATTTCCGCGAAGGCGGGAACCCATGGCTGCCGCTGCGTTGCTGGCCCCTGGGCCCCCGCTTTCGCGTCGCTTTCGCGGGGTGACGAGGAAGCAAAGGCGGGAACCATCTGTTCGGGTCGTACCATTAGGTCACACCCGCTCGTGCCCGCCGCCCCCGGTCCCTCGCGCGCAAATTCCTTGGATCGACAGATAACCGAGGATTGTGGCGAAATCATCGCGGTTCGGTGCGGCCCGCCGGCCATTTGATGACGATCGCCGCTCACGGTCAAAGAAGGATCAGCGCCCCCGTGAAAGCGACGCCAGCGGCATGAGAATGCGCCAAAACCAACTCTTGCCGCCGGGCGAGACGGCAGCCCATCCGCCGCCTCGGCGTTTGTTTCGCGGCTCGCGGTTGTGGGCGTTCCTCGCAATCCTCGTCGCCGTCGTCGGCGCCCTCGCCGCGGCGACGCGCCTCCTGACCCGGTTTTCGTTCTGGGACGACGAGGGCTACGTGCTGATCTCGCTCGCACATTACGTCAAGGAGGGGCACCTTTACACGCAGACCTTCAGCCAGTACGGGCCGTTTTACTTTTACGCTCAAGGGCTCTTCTTCCAGCTGCTGCACCTTCCGGTAACGCACGACAGCGGCCGGCTCGTCACCCTGGTCTACTGGACGGCGTCGAGCCTGCTGGCCGCGGTTTTCGGCTATCGGCTGTCGAGGAGCGTGTTCCTCGCCTGCGCCTGCGGGCTGTGCATCATGCTCGCCGGCCTCGAGCTGACCAACGAACCGGGGCATCCGGAACACGTTTTGCTGCTGCTGTACATGGCCGCCGCCTGCCTGGCGCAAGCGCCGCAATCGGGACATTACCGCCTGCGCTTCGTTTTGCTGGGCTGCGTCGGGGCGGCCTTGACGTTTACCAAAATCAATGTCGGCGTGTTCTACCTTGCCGGGCTCGCGCATGCGCTGGCCTGCCTGTTGCCGGCGGGCCGGATCCGCACGCTCGGAATCGCAACGACGCTGCTTTACGCGATTGCCGCGCCGTGGCTGCTGATGCACGGCAGCTTTGACCACGGCTTTCACGGATACTGCCTGTTGGCGACGGCCGGCGGCGTCGTCGTTTTTGCCGAGGGGGCGGCGCTGCGAGCCCGGCCCCGCCTGCCGATGGCCGCCGCGCTCTGCTGCGGCGCCGGCTTGGTAGCGGCGGCAGGGCTGATCGTCCTTGCCACGTCGCTGCAAGGCATGTCGATGGGTTCGCTGCTGTGGGGCGTGATCCTCGCCCCGCTGCATCATCCGCAGGTTTTTTATATTCCTCTAGACATAGACCACCTAGGCTTGGCGGCCGCGCTGATTGTGCTTGCCGGTATCGTCGGCCTTCGCTTCTGGGGCCGCCGCCTGACCGGGTCGTGGTGGTTTGACGTGGTGCGGTGCGGCACCGGGATCGGCGCGATCTCGCTGTTGACTCTGGAGCACCAGATTCAATGGGTCGTACCGTTGCTTTCCTTGACGTTGATCCCGCAATCGCGCTGGACAGGCGACGGCACCGCGCTTTTCCCGCGGCTGTTTGTTGCCTGCATGGCGGGAACCCAGTTCCTCGAAGCCTTTCCGGTGGCCGGCAGTCAGCAAGCCGTCGCCGCGGCTCCAATGATCCTCTGGGCCTTCCAATGCATTTCCGATGGCATCGCCGGGCTGCAAACGAATTCAGGCGGACGGCTTCGCGACATCCTCCAAGGTTGCCGTCTCGACGCCGCGATCGGCGGCATCATCCTGGTTGTGTTTAGCGGGACCAGCATCGATCTCGCCGTCCGGCGCCATTTTCCCCCGGCCGCGAATTTGAGAGGATCAACCTGGCTGCACCTGCCGCCCGAGCAAACGACCCAATTCGAAGCCGTCGCTGGCGCGGTCCGTGCCAACTGCACCATGCTGTTCAGCATGCCGGGCATGTACAGCTTTAACCTGTGGTCTGGGGTCCGCACGCCAAACGGCTTGAATATGACGGGTTGGATGGACGGGATCGACCTCGATGAGCAGACCAGAATCCTGAACATTATCAAGGCGAACCCGCGAGCCTGCGTTGTCGTCAATCGCGGCATCAAGTACTTTTGGGACGAAAATAGCCCAGGTGATAAGACGACGCCGCCGCTCGTGAGGTACATTGAGACCGAGATGCCGAGAATGGCCAAATTCGGCGACTATGAAATACGCGCCCAGCCCCAGCGTACGTCACCCTGGCTCGGCCCTGACGGTCAGGCGCGCGGCGGATGACGGGGTCGGCTTTGTCCACTCCCTACCGGGCGGTTATCCTGATGCCTGTCTATGAGGATTGGGAGTGCGCGGCGATGGTATGCCAAGCTTTAGCCGAGGAATTGCGCGCACTGACGCAAGTCACGGCACGCATTCTGCTGGTGGATGACGGCAGTCCTGGCGGAACCAACAAATGGCCGCGGCCAGTCGGGCACGAGGCTCTTAAAGTAGAGACACTGCGATTACACACTAACCTGGGACATCAGAGAGCCATCTGTATCGGTATCTGTTACATCTATGAGCATTTTCCTTGCGATGCCGTAATTGTAATGGATGCCGACGGCGAAGACCGGCCTCAGGATGTCGTCCGCCTGATCGACCGGGCAATGTCCATACCCACGACTGCAATTCTGGCGGAACGGAGAAAGCGTTTTGAGGGCATCTTGTTTCGCATGGGCTATATGGTGTTTCGTGTCGTGCATCGTGTATTGACCGGTGTCTCCGTCCGAATTGGAAATTTTAGTCTCCTTCCCCGTACTTTAATAACCACTCTGATTTACATGCCAGAACTTTGGAATCACTACGCGGGCGCGGTGGTCAAGTCGAGGGAGCCCTGTGAATTTATACCGATAGACCGGGGCGTTCGGCTGGCGGGACGATCAAAGATGAACCTGACGTCTCTCGTAACGCACGGTATTTCGGGGATAGCAACCTTTGCCGAAACCGTGGCCACCCGAATCCTGATTGCGAATTTTTTCGCTCTGGTGCTTCTGTGCATTGTTATAGCCGTCGTCGTCGGCCTGCGGATTTGGACGAATCTAGCGATTCCCGGTTGGGCCACCTATACCGCGGGTTTAGTTCTGATATTGGTTGTTCAGCTGATTGGGATTTCATTCAGTTTGATCTTCTCCCTTATCCATAATCGGACCCGAATGCAGGTTACGCCAATCCGGGATTATGCCGTGTTTGTAGACCGGTTAAAAAATATGGCGGCTGAATTGTGACGGCGCGGGATGCCACAAAGCATGTCGGGCAGGAGCTGCACCTCTTCGCTCATGCCACCCGCTGGAAAGCCTATTGGACATCGCGTATTCTGCCTTGGGTAACGGGCGACGTGCTCGAAGTCGGAGCTGGCATCGGCGGCAATACACGCTTGCTGCATCATTCGGGCGTGCGGTCGTGGCTGTGCCTGGAGCCCGACCCGGAACTCGCCCAATCCCTGACGCGCGCGGTGACGGGGGCTCTTGGTTGCCGCGTCGTTGTCGGCGCCGTCGCCAACATCGAGCAGCTTCGCTTCGACTCCATTCTTTATATCGACGTTCTGGAACACATTGAAGCGGACGGGGATGAACTGGCCGCCGCGGCCAAGTTGCTGCGGCCCGGCGGACATTTGATCGTGCTCGCTCCGGCACATCAGTTCCTCTACAGCAGCTTCGACGCGGCGATTGGCCATTATCGGCGGTACAACAGCACGTCGCTGCGACGGTGCGCGCCGCCGGGCTGTCGTCACGAAGCGATGTTTTACCTGGATTGTCTGGGCGTGTTTGCGTCGCTCGCGAACCGCCTCATGCTCCGGCAGACACTTCCGACGGCCGCGCAGATCAAGACGTGGGATCGCTATATCATCCCGCTCTCGCGCATGATGGACCCGCTTTTCGGGTACACCCTCGGCAAGACCATCGTGTTTGTCGCAACCCGTCTGCCGGACCCTTGATCACACGGGTTCGTCGCCGCTAGTCCGGCTTGAAGCCCTGGCGCGCCAAGAGCTTCCAGCCGCCGTCCTCTTTTTGCCAGACGGCGAGGACGCCGAGCCTGACGCTGTGGGGCTTGCCGTCGGTTTCGGATTCCGAGGCGTAGACATGGCGCGCGACGGCCGCGTCGCCGGCCACCGCGACCGTCAGATCCGGGAAGGTCAGCGACTTGACGACCGCCTTCCTGGTCATGACGCCGTCGACGAATTGGGCTTTGTTCTGAACCTTGCCGCTCGAATGGCCATAGCTCAGCTGGGCGGCCGTCAACTGCTCCAACTGGGCCTTGTCCGCCGCCAGCAGCGCCTTGCGCAAGGCTTCGACATTGTCCTTGACCGCCGCCTCGTCGGAAGCATCGGCCAGCACAGCACCACTACGCACGACGCTCGCCGCGGCGAGCGCCACCGCCCCCGCGACCGCCAGATTACGACGGGTCACATCCATGGCTTCCTCCCAATACATTGTGATCCGGGTCAACCCCCGATTTTACCAGAGTTTAGCACGCCTACCCGGCCTGTCGAAGGGCATTATCCGCGAGCCCCGCCGGCACCCGTTATCGTATCGGCCCCACCCTCCTTTATCTGCTATCCAGCCTGCAGGCAGCCGCGCGCCGTTCTCGGCTTCGTGTAAATCGGGACGGCAGATCGATGGCGAGGTTCGAAACGGGCGAGGTCGCGGCACCGACTAACCCGCTCGACTGCGTCTACAGGGTTGCCGCCGATAGCCGTGTCGCTGCGCTTTTGGCGCCATAATTTCATTGTGCCGCGGCAAAAATAGGTCTAAGAATAAACCATAAGTTACCAGACGCGCTCCCTCGGACGGACGTCCGGCCGGTCATCCCAAAATCCGCAAGATCTCGATCGAGACAGCTGGAGGAAAGTATGCCGACACCCGATCCTTATGATCAAGGCGACCCAAGCACACCAGCTGGCTCCCTAAGTACTCCACCCAACATCACTTGTTTATCTCAAGGCTATAATATACTCGTGACGGATCCGTTCGACATCAACAAAACCAGCCCCAGCATCCCCGTCTTCGACATGAAGAGCTCTTTAGAAACGGTTCCCGGTACGAACTGGGGCAAGATGAGCGGTGTCACTTTTCGCCGCATGGCCAGCGGGTCTCAAAGTTCCCAGTCCCTTCTGTTGAAAAGCGCTGCCGAATTCCAGCAGACGAGTTCGGAGCACGTCGAATTCGAGATTGGCATACCGGAAGTGTTTAATGCCTCCTCCAGCACGAGCTTTTCTCATTTCAGGGAAGATAAGTCGTCTCGGGAAAATTTTGTCTGCTTCTCTCGGGCAACGCGATTGAGCTACCAAGCCCATCTCGATCTGACGAATGATGAATTGGACCTCAACCCGGAGTTTCTGCGAACGGCGCAAGCTCTTCCGAACTCTTACGACTATAGCGCTTATGAACGCTTTCTGAGGGCCATCGGAACCCATTATGTATCTCAAGTCGACATGGGCGGCATGGTCTACATGTCCAAGGTCGTCACCACCGACGTCTACAGCAAATTGACCCGAGAAGGTGTCGACTTCCAGGCGGCGGCCAACGGTGTTTTCGATGCCGTGAAAGCCGGAGGCAAGGTAGAGCTCAAAGATCAAAAGCAGCTACTTTTCCAGTCTGAAGTTAAAGTCGAGAAGACTGATTTAAGGTACATTGGCGGCGAGATGAACCCGAGCGTCGACGACTCCTTCGTAGCGTGGTCGGGATCGGTCGATACCAACCCTCAACCGATAGGGGTTAAGGTGAGGCCGATTTAGGAGTTGTTCGGACCGCGTTATCTGGGTCGCTACCCCGCTGCGCTCGGCGAGGAACCGGAGGCGGGTGTGGAGGTATGGTCCGCAAAGACGGCCAACCTGCAACAGGCGCTCAATGAGTACCTGACCAGGAACGGAATTCGCTACATCGATTACCTGAAGGGCGCTATACCGCTTTATCAATATGCCGGGGGCCGGACGGTGCCCGGAAACCCGGGCGCTATGCGATCGCTGGGCTTGAGGTTGGGACTTGTCCCGCCAACCGGGCCCCAAGGCGCCAGCTGGGTAGCAACAAGCTACCTATGCATGGCTTTTAGGGACCCGAACGCGGATTGCATACCGATATATGAATATCGCAATCCTATAACCGAAGGCTACAGATACAGAAGTCAGGAATTGCCGGGTCCGGAATGGGAAAAGCTGGGTATCGTGTTTTACGCGCCGAAGGCTCCGACGAACTATTCGCATGCAATCCATGCGTGGGGTTTTGACAATGTCCCCGAAGCCGCCTATCAGGCGAAGGGCGACAACCCGCCGATGGGAACCTACTACCAGATTAAGCCGCTACCCGGCGGCGGCGAAGGAGTGTCGACGGAAGAACGACCGATGGACGACCACGGGCTCGTCTTCTACGGTGTCTCTACTCGAATCGCCGCCATTTCCTAAGTGTCTGGCCCGAAAAGAATTCCGTATGGTCAGAGAGTTGTCCGTCATTCCCGCGAAAGCGGGAACCCAGGGGCAAGGGTTGAGGCGCTCGCCCCCTGTTCAGGCCAGAGCCTGCCCCTGGCCCGAACAGGGGGGCAAGCTCTGGACCCCCGCTTTCGCGGGGGCGACGGTAAGCTGTTATCATCGTTCGTTTCATTTCGAGTCAGACACTAAGGGAAAAGGCGATGAATCGTGAATCCAATGAGAGCGTCCGCGAGTCGGTCTCTCGGGTCTTTGGATGCGATGACGCGTAATCCGACGGTCGGAGCCGCGAAACACGCACTGCGCGCAGTGACAAAATCGCCAAGCCTCATCTGCGCCGCGTTGCAGTCCTTCCGGCCCCTCCGCACGCCTCAGGGGCCTGAGGACCGGCATCGCGCGGTAGATCCGGCAATTGAGGTGCCGTGCTTGTGACCGACAGTGAAGAATCTTCTGGGAAGAATCTTCTGGAAAGGAAAAAGGATGAACCGAATCCTTCGCGCCGCATGCCGTTCTACGACCCTTCCGCTCGTGGCGTTGGCGGTGGTTTTTTTGGCCGAACCAGCATCTGCTCGAGTTGTCAATAACAGCGGCCAGAATCCCTATATTCGATTGAATGTAGCGCAGCTCCAAAACGCCACTTCTTCACTACAAAACTCGTGTGGTGCCCTAAAATCTCTGGCGCGTTCCAGCAACGGGGTTGGAACCGTCATTGTATTGAAATACTGGCATCCGGATCAATTTGCAAATCATCCGGATCCGAACAGGCCTGGACAGGTCTATGGAAATCATCTGACCGCGGCGGCCATGGACGGCACAACGAGGGCGGGAGTTTGGCACTACTATCAGAGCGGCGCGGCCTGGGTGGATAAAAACGGCAACGGCAATAATGCTGTCTATAAATGCAATCGCTAAAAAACGTGTATGTCCTTGCTCGTTCCTGCGCGGCCAACGCTTATTGGGCTCGCGGATGGCAAGCCAGGGACTTCCGAACAGCAAGCCAGATTTCCGACATCGCTCTGGCCTCTGCGAAACACGTTTCAGCCTCGACAGGGATGCCACCCGCTAAAAAGCGCCGGATTTTCCAGTCTCACGAGTTTCTGAACCAGCTTTGCCTCCGCCCGAACGCACTCCAGCACAGCCAGCCGAGCTCCGTTTTGTCGCCCGCTCTACTGATGCGGCTGGCACCTGCTAACCAGCGACGAGAGATCCGACAGGCGCGACGTTTGATGTCGGCGAGCAGGGCGGGGTTGGCTCTAACCTTCAACCCAACCCCGGCCAGCCGCGGGAGCGAGGCGATAGAGGAACCGCGGAAGGTTACCGGCCGAGATCGTCGCGGTCGGGGCGGCGCTGCTGCTTGAGGGCGGCGCGGCGGGACTTGTCGTCGAGGCGGCGGCGCCTGGCGGCGGCGGTGGGCCGGGTCGGGCGGCGCGGGGCGACCGGCTCGGCGGCGCGCCGGAGGAGCGCGACCAGGCGGTCGAGGGCGTCCTGGCGGTTGCGTTCCTGGGTGCGGAAGCGGCGCGCGGTGATGACGAGGACGCCGTCCTGGGTCAGCCGGCGCCCGGCGAGGCGCGCAATGCGGCGCGCGACCTCGGGCGTCAGCCCGGCGATTTCGGCGAGGGCGAGGCGCAGCTGCACCGCGGTCGCGACTTTGTTGACGTTCTGGCCGCCGGGACCCGAGGCGCGGATAAAACTTTCCTCGATCCGGCTGTCATCGACGGCGATTTGCCCTATTATCAGAATCATGGTGCGGTGCAGCGCTGCATCCGGGGTCGTCCGCGGGACATCCCGTGGGGAGATCGGAACATAGCGCTTCACGCCGCATCGGATGATAGTGTAATCGAGACGGCACGGTGCTTGCGGTTGCCCCCCGATCCGGCCGCGCCGCGCCAGGAAATCTCGGCGGGTGGGACCGGTTGTCTCGGATGCCCGCGAAATCAGGAGCGAACATGCCCAATCTGAGCTTTACCGCACCGACCACCGTGGACGAGGCCGTGCGGATGCTGGCCGGCAGCGCCGGCTTGGCGAAACCCTTGTCCGGCGGCACCGATCTGCTGGTGCAGCTGCGTTCGGGCCGGATGCGGCCCGAGACGATCGTCGACTTGAAGCGCATTCCGGGGCTGATCGGCGTCCGCGAGGAAGGTGCGGAATTCATCATCGGCGCCGCGACCCCGGGCGTCATGCTGAGCGCGCACAAGGCGTTTGACCACGCCTGGCCGGGGATCGTCGAGGGCGCCGACCTGATCGGCTCGCAGCAGATCCAGGGCCGCGCCTCGCTCGCCGGCAACCTGTGCAACGCGTCCCCGGCCGCCGACAGCGTGCCGGCGCTGATCGCGGCGCGCGCCACCTGCGTCATCGCCGGGCCCAACGGCCGCCGCACCGCCCCGGTCGAGGCGATCGTCACCGGCCCCGGCCGCACCTCGCTTGAAAAGGGCGAGTTCGTCGTCGAGTTCCACGTGCCGAAACCGAAGCCCCATCAGTGCGACGCCTATCTGCGCTTTATCCCGCGCACCGAGATGGACATCGCGGTCGTCGGCGTTGGCGTCAACGTCACCCTCGACGGCAGCGGCGTGTGCACCGACGCGCGCGTCGTCTTGGGTGCGGTGGCGCCGACGCAGATCGTCTGCGAAGCATCGGCGAAGGCGCTTGTCGGGCACAAGCTCGACGCGCCGACATTGGCGGCGCTCGACGCCGCGGCGGGGGGCGCCTGCAACCCGATCACCGACAAACGCGGCACTATCGAATACCGGATCAAGGTCGCGGGCGTGCTGGCGCGCCGTGCGGCTGCAATCGCCTTTGAACGCGCTGGAGCACGCTAATGGCCAAAACCCACGTATCGACTGTCATCAACGGCGAGCCTGTCGAATATCTGTGCGAGCCGCAGCAGACCCTGCTCGATGTGTTGCGCGACGAGCTCAACCTGACCGGCAGCAAGGAAGGCTGCAGCTCGGGCGACTGCGGCGCCTGCACCGTCATTTGCGACGGCAACATCGTGTGCTCGTGCCTGATGCTCGGCGCCGAGGCCGAGGGCCGCAGCATCACCACCGTCGAGGGCATTGCCGAGGGCGACAAGCTGCACCCGGTGCAGCAGAAATTCCTCGAGCACGCCGCCTTGCAATGCGGTTTCTGCACGCCGGGGTTCATCGTCGCCGCCAAGGCTTTGCTCGACGAGAACAAAAACCCGACCGAGGAAGAAACCCGCTACTGGCTCGCCGGCAATCTGTGCCGCTGCACCGGGTATGACAAGATCATCCGCGCCGTGCTCGACGCCGCGGCGGAGATGCGGGCGGAGGGCGCGCGATGAGCTTTCTCGACAAGGACTCCCTCAAGGTCGTCGGCACCCGGCCCATTCGCCCGGACGGCGTCGACAAGGTCACCGGCCGCGCCAATTTCGGCGCCGACATGGTCATGCCCGGCATGCTGTGGGGCAAGATCAAGCGCAGCCCGCACGCGCATGCGCGGATCGTCGCGATCGACGCCGAGAAGGCGATGGCGTTGCCGGGCGTCAAGGCGGTGATCACCCGCGCCGACTTTCCCGACGTGACGCCCGACAGGGCGTTTATCGGCGCCGCCCCGGCCAATCTGCGCGACCTGTCGCGCAACTGCATCGCCAAGGGCAAGGCGCTCTACGAAGGCCACGCGGTCGCCGCGGTCGCGGCCACCTCGGCGCAAATCGCCGAGCAGGCGCTCGACCTGATCGAGGTCGATTACGAGGTGTTGCCGCACGTCATGGACGTCGAGGCGGCGATGGCGCCCGACGCGCCGGTGCTGCATGACGACATCTTTACCGCCGGGGTCGACCCCAAGCCGACCAAGCCCTCGAACGTCTCCAAGGTCGTGCGTTTTACCAAGGGCGACGTCGAGGCCGGGTTCCGCGAGGCGGATGTCGTGGTCGAGCAGCGCTACACGACCAAGCCGGTGCACCAGGCCTATATCGAGCCGCATGCCTGCCTCGTCACGGTCCAGCCTGACGGGCAGTGCACGATCTGGAGCTCGAGCCAGGGCCAGTTCATGGTGCGCGGCTACACCGCCCGCATCGTCGGCGCCGACATCGCCAACATCCGCGCCATCCCGGCCGAGATCGGCGGCGGGTTCGGCGGCAAGACGATCGTCTACCTCGAACCCTTGGCCTACATGCTGTCGAAGAAATCGGGCCGGCCGGTCAAGCTGGTGATGAACCGCGAGGAGGTGTTCCGGGCGACCGGGCCGACCTCGGGCGCGGTCATCGATGTCAAGCTCGGCGCCAAGCGCGACGGCCGCATCGTCGCCGCCAAGGCCGTGCTCAAATACCAGTCGGGCGCGTTCCCGGGGTCCCCGGTGCAGCAGGGCTGCATCTGCGGCTTTGCGCCCTATGACCTGCCCAATGTCGAGTTGGTCGGCTACGACGTGCTCAGCAACCGCCCCAAGGTCGCGGCTTACCGCGCCCCCGGCGCGCCGATCTCGGCCTTCGCGGTCGAAAGCTGCATCGACGAGCTGGCGCGCGAGCTGAAGATCGACCCGCTCGAGCTGCGCCAGAAGAACGGCGCCAAGGACGGCACCAAGGCGGCGCACGGCCCGACCTGGACCAACATCGGCTACGCCAAGACCCTCGAGGAGGCGAAGGCGCACGCCCAGTGCAAGATCCCGCTCGGACCCAACCAGGGGCGCGGCGTCGCCTCGGGCTTCTGGCACAACGCCGGCGGTGAATTGAGCGCCGCCGTGCACATCAACGAGGACGGCACGGTCACGGTGACCGAGGGCCATCCCGACATCGGCGGCTCGCGCGCCTCGATGGCGATGATGGTGGCCGAGGTCTTGGGGGTGCCGTTCGAGAATGTCCGCCCCGTCGTCGGCGACACGACGGCGATCGGCTTCAGCGCCTCGACCGGCGGCAGCCGCGTCACTTTTGCCGGCGGGATGGCGGTGACGCAGGCGACCCAGAAAGTCGTCGAGGAGCTCAAAAAACGCGCCTCCGTAACCTGGGACATCAGCCCCGAGGCGGTCGAGTGGAAGGACGGGAAGGCGTTCCCGGCCGGCCCCAACGCCGGCAGCTTCGAGCCGCTGCCGTTGGAGGAGCTGGCCGCCAAGTCGGCGCGGACCGGCGGCCCGATTAGCGCCGAAGTGCAGATCAACGCGCAGGGCCAAGGACCCGGCTTCACCACCCATATCTGCGATGTTGAGGTCGACCGGGAAACCGGCCACGTCAAAATCCTGCGCTACACCGCGATCCAGGATGTCGGGCGCGCGATCCATCCCTCTTATGTCGAAGGGCAGATGCAGGGCGGCGTGGCGCAGGGTGTCGGCTGGGCGCTCAACGAGGAATACATCTACGACAAGGATGGCCGCCTCGAAAATGCGGGCTTTCTCGACTACCGCGTGCCGGTCGCCTCCGACATGCCGATGATCGAGACGGTCATGGTCGAGGTGCCGAACCCGCGTCACCCGTTTGGCGCCCGCGGCGTCGGCGAGGTGCCGATCGTGCCGCCGATGGCGGCGGTCGCCAACGCGATCGCGGCGGCGACCGGGGTGCGGTTGCGCGATCTGCCGATGTCGCCGCCGCGCCTGTTGGCGGCGCTCGACAATGGCGAGCCGATGCGCCAGGCCGCGGAGTAGGCGGCTTCGTCATTGCGAGGAGCGGAGCGACGAAGCAATCTCGATCCAACAGTGCACCACCGGCACGAGATCGCGTCGCTGCGCTCGCAATGACACCGAAACATTCCTCCGGCGCCAGCATTCGCCGGGATGACGGTACAGCGGAAACGAGGTTTTCATGACGTACATGCCGAAGGAATTTCAAAAAGTCGTCGGCACCCGTCCCATTCGTCCGGACGGCGTCGACAAAGTCACCGGCCGCGCCAATTTCGGCGCCGACATGGTCATGCCCGGCATGCTGTGGGGCAAAGTGAAGCGCAGCCCGCACGCCCATGCCCGCATCCTGTCGGTCAACATCGACAAGGCGCTGGCACTGCCCGGGGTGAAAGGCATCGTGACCGCGGACGACTTTCCGCCGATCGCGTCGGAGGAAGCCTTTGTCGGCGAAGGGCCGATGAATTTCCGCGACCTGTCGCGCAACTGCATGGCGCGCGACAAGGTGCTCTATGACGGCCACGCGGTTGCCGCAGTCGCCGCGACCTCGGCGGCGATCGCCGAGCAGGCCTGCGAGCTGATCGAGGTCGAGTACCACGTGCTGCCGCACGTCATTGACGTCGAAGACGCGATGAAGCCCGGCGCGCCGATATTGCACGACGACCTCTTCACCCAGGGCGTCGACCCGAAACCGACCCACCCGTCGAACGTCGCCAAGGAAATCCGCTTCTCGAAGGGCGACATCGAGGCCGGGTTCCGCGAGGCGGACGTCATCATCGAGCGGCGGTATACGACAAAGCCGGTGCACCAGGCCTATATCGAGCCGCATGCCTGTGTCGTGTCGATGGCGGCCGACGGCCAGTGCACGATCTGGAGCTCGAGCCAGGGCCAGTTTATGGTGCGCGCCTATTGCGCCAAGCTGCTCGGCATCGACATCTCGCAGATCCGCGCGATCCCGGCCGAGATCGGCGGCGGGTTCGGCGGCAAGACCCTGGTCTATCTGGAGCCGGTGGCGCTGGCCCTGGCCAAGAAGACCGGGCGTCCGATCAAGATGGTGATGAGCCGCGAGGAGGTGTTCCGCGGCACCGGGCCGACCTCGGGCGGGGTCGTCGAGGTCAAGCTCGGCGCCAAGCGCGACGGCCGCATCGTCGCCGGGCAGCTCGAGCTCAAATACCAGGCGGGCGCCTTCCCGGGGTCGCCGGTCGGGCCGGGATGCATGTGCGGTTTTGCGATGTACGACATTCCGAACGCCGACATCGTCGGCTACGACGTCGTGTCGAACCGGCCCAAGGTCGCGGCCTATCGCGCCCCCGGCGCGCCGATCTCGTCCTATGGCGTCGAAAGCTGCGTTGACGAACTGGCGCGCGAGCTGAACATCGACCCGCTCCTGCTGCGCGAAATGAACGCCGCCAAGGACGGCACCAAGACGGTGCACGGGCCGACCTTTGTCAATATCGGCTACGCCGACACGGTCGAGGCGGCCAAGAACCACCCGCACCTGAAGGAAAAGCTCGGCCCCAACCAGGGGCGCGGCGTCGCCTCCGGCTTCTGGTTCAACATCGGCGGCGAGTTGAGTGCGGCGGTCCACATCAACGAGGACGGCACCGCCGTCGTCGTGTCGGGCAACCCCGATATCGGCGGCTCGCGCGCCTCGATCGCGATGATGGCGGCCGAGGTGCTCGGCATCCCGGTCGAAAAGGTGCGCCCGATCGTCGGCGACACCAGCTCGATCGCGTTTTCGTTTCTGACCGGCGGCAGCCGCGTCACCTTCGCGACCGGGATGGCGGCAACCCAGGCGGCCGAGAAGGTCGTCGACGAGCTCAAAAAGCGCGCGGCGATGATCTGGGACATCAGCCCCGAGGCGGTCGAGTGGCGCGACGGCTGCGCCTATCCGGCGGGCGCCAACGCCGGCAGCTTCGAGCCATTGCCGCTCGCCGACATCGCGCTCAAATCGGGGCGCACCGGCGGGCCGATCACCGCCGAGGTGTCGATCAACGCGCAGGGTGCCGGCCCCGGCTTTGCCACCCATATCTGCGATGTCGAGGTGGATCCCGAGACCGGGGCAGTCAAAATCCTGCGCTATACCGCGGTCCAGGACGTCGGCCGTGCGATCCATCCTTCCTATGTCGAAGGGCAGATCCAGGGCGGCGTGACCCAGGGTGTCGGCTGGGCGTTGAACGAGGAATACATCTACGACAAGGACGGCCGGCTCGAAAATCCGGGCTTTCTCGACTACCGCTGCCCGGTCGCCTCCGACATGCCGATGATCGAGGCGGTCATGGTCGAGGTCCCGAACCCGCGCCACCCGTTTGGCGCGCGCGGCGTCGGCGAGGTGCCCATCGTGCCGCCGATGGCCGCGGTCGCCAATGCGATCGCCGCGGCGACCGGGATCCGCATGCGCGACCTGCCGATGTCGCCGCCGCGGTTGCGCGCCGCCCTCGACGCGCAGGAGCCGCTGCGCCGCGCCGCCGAATAGGTCCGCGGCAGACCGCGAGTTGTCATAGCGAGCCCACGGGTCCGGTCGTCAGGCCGGACCCGGCGGCGAACTGGACGGCCGGTGTTTACCTGGCGCCGGGCGCGGCTTTGGGGTCGAGCACGAACAGCAGCAGCGAGCGGCCGGTGGCGCCGTAGACGTCGCCGGTCGCAAACGCGCCAAGCTCGGCGCCGTCGGTTAGATTGGTGTCGATCAACAACGACCATTGCGAGCCGCCCGCCGTCTCCGGCAGGGTAAACCCGACCAGGTCGTGATAGGCGTTCAGCACCATCAGCAAGGTCGCGTCCTCGCCGCGCCGACGGATGCCGGTCGGCTGGGCGCGGCCGTCCATCAGCATGCCAAAGCATTCCATGCTCATGTCGCCCCATTCCTCGGGCTTCATCTCGGCGCCGGACGCGTTGACCCAGGTCAGGTCCTTGACCCCGAGCTCCTCGTTGTAGTTGCCGGTCAGAAACCGGCTGCGGCGCAGGATCGGGTATTTGTGGCGCAATGCCGTCAGCTTCTGGACAAAGCCGATCAGGGACCGGCCTTTTTCGCCGATGTCCCAATTGACCCAGCTGATCTCGCTGTCCTGGCAATAGGCGTTGTTGTTGCCGTTCTGGCTGCGGGCGAACTCGTCGCCGGCGAGCAGCATCGGCGTCCCTTGCGACAACAGGAGCGTGCCGAGAATGTTGCGCATCTGGCGGGCGCGCAATGCATTGATTTCGGGGTCGTCGGTCGGGCCTTCGGCGCCGCAATTCCATGAACGGTTGTCGGAGGTGCCGTCGCGGTTGTCCTCGCCATTCGCCTCATTGTGCTTTTCATTGTAGGAGACGAGGTCGTTTAGCGTGAACCCGTCATGGGCGGTGACAAAGTTGACGCTCGCCCACGGCTTGCGGCCGCGATGGTCGAACAGGTCGGCCGACGCGGACAGGCGCGGCGACAGCGCGCTCGCCGGCGCCGCACCGCGCCAAAAGTCGCGCACGACATCGCGGAACTTGTCGTTCCACTCGGCCCATCCCGGCGGAAAGGCGCCGACCTGGTAACCGCCCGGGCCGCAATCCCAAGGCTCGGCGATCAGCTTGACGGTGCGCAGCTCGGGGTCCTGGCAGCAGGCTTTCAAAAACCCGCTCTGATTGTCGAAGCCGTTGGGCTCGCGGGCGAGGATCGTGCCGAGGTCAAAGCGAAAGCCGTCGACATGGGTTTCGCCGGCCCAGTAGCGCAGGCTGTCGGCGACCATCTGAATGACCCGCATGTGGCTCAAGTTCAGGGTGTTGCCGGTGCCGGTGTCATTGATGTAGTAGCGCGGCTGATCGGGCAGCAGCCGGTAATAGGAGGCGTTGTCGATGCCCTTGAAGGACAGGGTCGGGCCGCGCTCGTTGCCTTCGGCGGTGTGGTTGTAGACGACATCGAGAATGACCTCGAGCCCGGCATCGTGCAGGCGCGCCACCATCTCCTTGAATTCGCGCAGGGTCTGCTCGCGCTCATGGGCGTAGCGCGGGTCCGGGGCGAAGAAACCGATCGAGTTGTAGCCCCAGTAATTGGTCAGGCCCTTGTCGAGGAGCTGGCTGTCGTTGATAAAGGTGTGCACCGGCAACAGCTCGACCGAGGTCACGCCGAGCGAGCGGATGTAATCGATCACCTCGTTTGACAGGCCTTTGTAAGTGCCGCGCCACTCCTTTGGCAATTTTGGGTGAAGCTTGGTGTAGCCGCGCAGGTGCATCTCGTAGACGACGGTGTGGTCCCACCGCACAAAGCGCCGCTCGGCTTCGCCCTTCCAGTCGAAATTCGGGTCGACGACGACGGATTTCGGCATAAAGGGCGCGCTGTCGCGCTCGTCGAAAGTAGTGTCGTCCTCGGATTCGAGCTGATATCCGAACACCGCCGGGTCCCATTGCAAATCGCCGAAATGGCCGCGGGCATAGGGGTCGAGCACGAGCTTGTTCGGATTGAAGCGGTGGCCGCTGTCGGGCTCGTAGGGGCCGTGCACCCGGTAGCCGTAGATCGTCCCGGGGCGCACACCCGGCAGATAGCCGTGCCAGATCTCGTCGGTGTATTCGGGAAGCTCGATGCGCGCGGTCTCGCGGGCCCCGGAATTGTCGAAAAGGCACAGCTCGACCTTGGTCGCGTTCGCCGAAAACAGTGCGAAATTTACCCCCTCGCCGTCCCAGGTGGCGCCCAGCGGGTGCGGCAGACCTTCCCGGACCAGAATTTCGGTTTTTGCGGCGGCCATCTGTCCCCCTGTGCCTCGTAGCGCCCGGGGCCAAATGGCCGGCACGGTTTGCGCGAACGCTCTGCGGGGCGGTGTTGTCCACCATCCCGCAGAGCGCGCCGATTATTTCTTAGCCGGGCGCTGCTCGCTACTGCTCTTGTGCGCCTCGGTTGAGCGCTGATGCGCCTGGGTCGAATGCTCGTGCGCCGTCGTCGAGTGGCGATGAGCGGTCTCGTGGTCGCCCTTGTCGTGGTGCTCGGCCGCGGTACGGTGCGCCTTGGCGGCGGTGTCGTGATGCTCGGCGGCCCTGGTGTGCGTCTCTTTCGACATTTCGGTACCTCGGATTGACCCGTCAGGACGCGGCGGGCAAAGGGGAGAACGTTGCCGATATCGGGTTGGTTCGCGATCGGTCGCGCGCGCAGGAATTCCCGACGGAAGGCCGCGAACCCAGCGGCGGAACGGACGCGACTGCCGATCCGGGGATCGGCCGGGCGGCAGCGCTGCGATAGAGGCGATTGGCGCAGTTGCTCGGCGGCACGAATGCCGGTGCTCGACCGAGGGGTCAACGCGCGTGCAGCAGCGCCTGGGTAGCGGCCCAAATGACGCCGGACAGCGCGCCGACAATCGCAACCGAGGCGGCAACGCCGACACCGATCAGCCATTTGATCAGCCGCGCTTCGACCGCCGCGATCCGCGCCTCAACATCGGCGCGCAACGTCGCAAAATCGGCGCGCAACACCGCAAGATCGGCGCGCAACACCGCAAGATCGGTCTTGGTCGCCAATTGCGCCAGATCGGTCGTGCGCGCGTCGCCGATGGTCTCGGCGATTGCCTCGGCGACCTGGTCGGAGGCGCCCGCTTCTTTGAGCCGCCGCGCGGCGCGCAGGGTGTCAAATGCCGCCATCGCCCGCCTCCCGAGGCTGTGCCGCTGCGAGACCGAGTTCGACAGCGATGCGATTTTCCGAGCGGGAATTGGCGATCCGCCGAAGCACCGCGCACGGGAGCGAGACGAGCTTACGAACCACCGTTTCGGGGTTGACCTCCATATTGCTGATATAGCCCGCTACATGGTGCTTGACGATGATATCAAGCGCGTCGGTGCTGTTCCCGGTGCCGGCGCCGAGCAGCCAATCGAGAACATCCCGCATTTGAACGACGGACCGGCACTGCTGGCGCCGGGCGCACGGTTGCGCTAGAAGGCCGCCCTATGCTCACCGCCCTGATCCGCGCGGTTCTGGTGTTGCGGGCGCCGCCGTTGCGGCGGATCGCGGCGCTGGGTCTCGGCCTCGCGGTGCTGGTCTTTGTGCTGTTGTGGCTTGCGATCGCCGCCGTACTTTATGACGCGACGGTCTTCGGGTGGCGGCCGCTCGACTGGCTCGTCGACCTGGTGGGCGGGCTCGCCGCGCTGGTGCTGAGCTGGCTCTTGTTTCCGGCGGTCGCGAGCGTGATCCTGGGGCTCTTTGTCGATCGGGTTGCCGCCGCGGTCGAAGCCCTCGACTATCCCGGGCTGGGTCCGCCGCGGCGCCAGCCATGGGGCGACGTCGTCGCCGTGACCTTGCGGCTGACCGCGGCGGCGACGCTGCTCAACATCGTTGCGCTGCCGCTCTATCTGCTGGTTCCGGGCATAAATCTCATTCTCTTTTTGGCTCTGAACGGCTATCTTTTCGGGCGGGGGTATTTCGAAGCGGTGGCATTGAGACGGCTCGACGCGGCGGCGGCGAAATCACTGCGCCGTCGTTTTGCCGGCCATGTCTTTGTGGGCGGGGTGGTCGTTGCCGGCCTGTTCGCGCTGCCGCTCGTCAACCTCGTGGCGCCGGTGATCGCCACCGCCTTTATGGTGCACGTGTTCGAAGCGTTGCCGGGGATTGCGCCGCTGCCGGCGGCTCGGTCTGCGGTTTAGACGATCCCGGAACTAACCCGAGCGGGTGTCCGACCCATGTTCAGCCGCAAGCGAAGCGAGACAGAGGACCGAAAAATGGCAGAGTTGTCCGACGATTTGGGCATTCCGTCAAAGCCCGCGCGGCCGCTCGGCGCGCCGCCCAGCGCTCCGGTCAGACCGCCCGGAATGCCGCCGCGCGCCCCTGATCTGGCGCGGGCAGCCGATCTGCCGCGAGCGGGCGAATTGCCGCTGCGCCGCCCGTTCGAGACGGTCGACCGGTCCAAGCCCGAGGGCGAAATGCGCCGCCTCAGCGTCGGCCGCGAGATCACCTTGTCGGGGGAGATAAATTCCTGCGACAAGCTCTTTATCGAGGGCAGCGTCGAGGCGAATTTGACCAATTGCCGCGACGTCGACATCGCCGAGGGCGGGTTGTTCAAAGGCTCGGCCTCGATCGAGGACGCCGAGGTCAGGGGCCGTTTCGAGGGCAACCTCGTCGTCCGCAAGCGGCTGCTGATAAAGGCGACCGGGCGGGTGTCGGGAACGATCCGCTACGGCCAGATCGAGATCGAGTGCGGCGGCCAGATTTCGGGCGACATCCAGGCGCAGGCGGCGGGCGAAACGGGCGAGGCTAGCCCCGACGCCGTCCCCTTGCCGGTGCGCGCGGCGGGCTGAGCGCGGTTTTCGCCGCCGGCGGTGCGGCCCGGCGACGGACGCGCTCCGGCGCCGGCACCGCGGGGTCGGGCTCGGTCAGGGCTTCGGGCTGAGGTGCGGCGGCGCGCGCCGCGATCAACTCGGCGGGGCCGGTTTTCGCCCCGTAATGGCATAGTTCGGCGACGACGCAGGCAGGGCATTCCGGCTTGCGCGCCTTGCACACATAGCGCCCGTGCAGGATCAGCCAGTGATGCGCATAGGGCTTGTATTTGGCCGGGGTGCGCTGTTCGAGCCCGATCTCGACCTGGAGCGGGTTCTTGCCCGGCGCCAGCCCGGTGCGGTTGGCGACGCGAAAGATGTGGGTGTCGACCGCGATCGTCGGCTCGCCAAAGGCGACGTTCAAGACGACATTCGCGGTCTTGCGCCCAACCCCCGGCAATGCTTCGAGTGCCGAGCGCTCGCGCGGCACCGCGCCGCCGTGGCGTTCGACCAACAGCCGGCTCAGTGCCACGACGTTTTTCGCCTTGGTGCGAAAAAGGCCGATCGTGCGGATCAGCTCGACCACCCGCTCCTCGCCGAGCGCCAGCATCTTTTGCGGGGTGTCGGCCAAGTCGAACAAGGCGGGGGTTGCCTTGTTGACCCCGGCATCGGTCGCCTGCGCCGACAGCACGACCGCGACGAGTAGGGTGAACGGGTTGATGAATTCGAGCTCGGTCTTGGGGATCGGGCGGGTTTCAGCGAGCCGCCGGTAAAGTTCCGCGATCTCGCGTTTCGACATCAGGCGCATCGATGCGAGTATAGCTGAAAGCTTGGAAGCTTATCAGCATCGCACCATGATCGCCCGGTTGCCCGCCAGCTGGTAGTGTCCTAATTTGATATTAGGACACTACCCGCCAGCTCGCTGAATTGCGCGGGCCCAGTTCGCTAAGTCCAGGCGAAGGCGCTTTTTTGCCCCCGCCTGGCAGCACGCGAACAAGAGCCGACGACGAGTTTAGGCTGCCGGTCCCGGGTTCTCCGGTCCGAGCTCGATCAGGACATCGGTCGGCTCGGGCTGGTGCGGCGTCAAGCTCGTCTGCGTGGCGTCTTTCCAGCCGGCGACCTTCACAACCTGCCACACCGGGGCTGACGAATTGGTCTCGGCCGGCTCAACGATGCTCAACCCGTCTCCGTCGAGAAAAAAGGTGTGCTCGCCGAACAGCCGGTTCAGCTCCGGGACCGCGGGATGATGTTCGGGGATCGGTTGTGCTTCGAATTGCCCCAAAGTTTGGGCGACCATCGCAGAGGTCAATTTCATCGCAAACTCCTTCCGGTTGGGTTGCCGCTCCAGAAATGGAGCGTGTTGCGCGGCCTCCCGCCCCGTAGGTGGTCAAACGCCGCAGGCAATTCGGCCGTCACGCTGAAACTCGGTCAGGGCGTTCCCGTTCAGGGTTGACCCCAATGACCAAGATGCCTGCAGCGACTCGCTCCAACGGCGTTGTTCGGGCTAACGGCGTTGCTCGGGTCTGAGCAAGCGCAGCCCTTCGCCAACCGTAAAGCGAAGCTTCTGCAATCGGGCCAGCGCCTCCTTTTGCGTAAGCTTTTCGTCCGCTCTCAGATCCGCGACACCGAGCTGATAACGGCGCACGACCTCTTCGAGTTCAGCAAGAGATTCTTCGGTGGAACGCTTCTCGATCATCCGCGATCCTCAAAATCAGCAGCCAATCTTATGGGGGATGCTTTGGATGCTCCGCCGGCCTTTAGCGGCCGCGATGCACCGTGTTTGCAATTCGTGGGCTGAGCGCTTCTCGTCGTAGCTCAGCGCTTCTCGAGGGTTCGGCCCCGCGATGACGATGCGAGCGTGGTCTCATCGTCTGCAATCCGAGGCGGCGCGGTACGGCGCCAATCGCTCCCGGAGCACCTGTTGCAGGACGAGTTGGGGCGCGTCCTCGCGAAATCAAGGCGCGCGAGCCAACGCCGACCCCCGCGCCGGAGCAAGGCAGCAAGGCGCCCGCCGGCGACCGAGAAGACCGACGCGAGCGCGTGCTTTACGCAACCTCGGCCGCACCGTAGTGTTGGGGGCGCTATGCCCCTCCCTGCCGACGCCGTACCCGCGTCACCGCTCCCCCGTCCGTTTTTCGAGCGGGTGCTGCTGCCGCACCGCAGCCTGCCGTCGCGCGGCTTTCATGTGATGATGCTGGTGCTGGGCGGGATCAGCCTCGCGGTCGGGATCGGTTTCGTCTCAATCGGCGCGTGGCCGGTCGTCGGCTTTTTTGGGCTCGACGTGGCGCTGATCTATGTCGCCTTCCGGCTCAACTACCGCAGCGCGCGGCGCAGCGAAATCCTCCGCCTCGCCGGCGACGCCTTTTCGGTCGAGCGGATCAGTGTGCGCGGCGAACGGCGCACCTGGCGGTTCCAGCCGTTCTGGCTGCGTGTCGTGCTTGAGGAGCGCGACCCCGACCGCAACCGGCTGTTTGTCGCGTCGCACGGCCGGTTTCTCGCGATCGGCGATTTTCTGGCGCCGGCGGCGCGGCGCGAATTGGCGGCCACGATCCGCGAGGCGCTCCAGCACTGGCGCGCCGCGATCGGCCGCGACGCGGATTAGAGGCCGAGCACCTCCTTGAGGCCGTAGAGCCCGGCCGGGCGGCCGACGACCCAGCGGGCGGCGCGCACCGCCCCTTTCGCATAAATCGCGCGGGTGGTCGCGCGATGGCTGAGCTCGAGCCGTTCGCCGGCGCCGGCAAAGATCACGTGATGGTCGCCGGTGGTGTCGCCGCCGCGCAGTGCGGCAAAGCCGATGTCGCCGCGCCGGCGCGGCCCGGTGATGCCGTCGCGAGCGCGCTGCTCGACCGCTTCGAGCGCCACCTCGCGCCCGGCGGCGGCGGCCCGCCCCAGCGCCAGGGCTGTGCCCGATGGCGCGTCGACCTTGCCGCGATGGTGCATCTCCATGATCTCGATGTCCCAATCGGGGCCGAGCCGGCGCGCCACCTCCTCGACGACGCTCAACAGCACGTTGATCCCGAGGCTCATATTGGGGGCCCAGACGATCGGGATGCTGCGCGCCGCCTCGCGCACAACGTCGCCCTGCTCGGCCGACAGCCCGGTGGTGCCGACCACCATCGCCTTGCCGAGGCCGGCGGCAAGGGCGGCGTGCTCGGCGGTCGCCGCCGGCGAGGTGAACTCGAGCACGACGTCGCTGTCGCGGATCAGCTTGTCGACGGTCTCGCCGATCGGGATTCCGATCCGCCCGAGACCGGCTATCTCGCCGATGTCCTGGTTGATGTAGCCGCTGTTCGGCGCCTCGCTGCCGCCGGCGACCGTGCATCCTTCGGTGGCCGCGATCTCGGCGACCAGCATTCTGCCCATCCGGCCGCCGCAGCCGACGACGCCGATCTTGGTCTTGGCCATGCGCTGCCTCCCATACGGAATTACCGAACCGTTACCGATTGCCCGGCAAAACACAAGCGACGGCCGTTAACGATTGGGCGGCGCTTGGCGGCCCCTTTCGGCGTCGTCAATCGGGTTCGAAGCGATGACGGTAGTCGAGGCGCAGCGCCGGGTCCTGGTCCTCCTTGCGCAGAAAGCAGTTGCCGATGGCGAGCGCGTCGATCTCGCTGCCCATAAAGCAGGCGAATGCGTCTTCGGGGGTGCACACGATCGGCTCGCCGCGCACGTTGAAGCTGGTGTTTACCAGCACCGGGCAGCCGGTCAGCGCCTTGAACCGGGTGAGGAGCGCGTGGTAGCGCGGGTTGGTCTCGCGGTGCACGGTCTGAATGCGGGCCGAATAGTCGACATGGGTCACCGCCGGGATGTCCGAGCGCGGCACGTTGAGCTTGTCGATCCCGAAGAGCCGGCGCTCGGCGTCGCCCGTAGCGCGGCGGCGGCGCTCGACAATTTCGGCGACGACCAGCATGTACGGGCTGTCGGCGTCGAGCTCGAACCAGTCGGCGACGTCCTCGCGCAGCACCGAAGGTGCGAACGGGCGAAAGCTTTCGCGGTATTTGACCTTGAGGTTCAGGGTGCGCTGCATCGCGGGGCTGCGCGCGTCGGCCAGGATCGAGCGCGCGCCGAGCGCCCGCGGGCCGAACTCCATGCGGCCCTGGAACCAGCCGACGGCATGCTCTCCTGCCAGCGCCGCGGCGGTGCGGTCGATGATCTCCTCGTCGCCGAACTCCTCGAAGCGCGCGCCGGCCGCGGACAGCCGGCAGCGGATGTCGTCGTTGTCGAAAGCGGGTCCGAGATAGCTCCCGGACATGCCGTCGATCTCGTTCGAGAGCTGCCGCGGCCGATCGAATTCGAGGTGGTAGGCGGCGAGTGCGGCGCCGAGCGAGCCGCCGGCATCCCCGGCGGCGGGCTGCACCCAGACATTCTCGAACCTGCCGTCGCGCAGCACTTTGCCGTTGGCGACGCAATTGAGGGCTACCCCGCCGGCAAGACACAGATTGCGGGCGCCGGTTTCGGCCGACAGCGAGCGCGTCAGCCGCAGCACGATTTCTTCGGCCACGCATTGGATCGAGGCGGCGAGGTCCATATGGACCGGCTCGATCCAGTCCTCGGGCTTGCGCGCCGCGACCCCGAACAGTGTCGCAAAGCGCTCGTTCACCATGCGCAACCCGGTGCAGTAGTCGAAATAGTCTTGGTTCAGACCGGAAGCTGCCGTCCGCCTTCAGGTCGACCAGGTGATCGAGGATGATTTGCGCAAAGCGCGGCTCGCCATAGGGTGCCAGCCCCATGACCTTGTACTCGCCGGAATTGACGCGAAAGCCGGTGAAATCGGTGAAGGCCGAATAGAGCAGCCCCAGCGAATGCGGAAAATGGATTTCCTTCAGCATCGTGATGCGATTGCCGGCGCCGAGTGCCGCCGATGTCGTCGCCCACTCGCCGACCCCGTCCATCGTCAGGATTACTGCGTCCTGATGCGGCGAAGGAAAAAACGCCGAGGCTGCGTGGCTCATATGATGCTCGGCAAAAACCAGACGGCTCGCCCAGTCGAATTCCGGCGCTGCCGCCGTGAGCCTTTCGATCAACGCGCGCTTTTGAAAAAGCTTGTCCTTGAGCCAAACCGGCATCGCCTCGCGGAACGAGCGGAACCCTCGCGGCGCAAAGGCCAGATAGGTTTCGACCAGCCGCGAGAACTTTAACAACGGCTTGTCGTAAAACGCGACATAGTCCACTTCGCCGAGACCGATCCCGGCTTGCGCCAGGCAATAGCCGACCGCGGCGGCGGGATAGCTGCTGTCGTATTTCTTGCGGCTGAAGCGCTCTTCCTGGGCCGCGGCGACGACATGACCGTCCTCGACCAGCGCGGCGGCGCTGTCATGGTAAAACGCCGAGATGCCGAGGACCCGCATTGCGGTCAAAACTGCCTGGTCATCGCGGACCGCCGCCGGTCAGGCCCGGCGCCGCGGGAAATCCAATAAGTCGCCGCTGCCGGGTCCGGGCGCAGCCGCAACCGGTCTCGGCCGACCAGCCGCAGGACGAGCCCGATCGGCGTCAGGACGGCGAAAAAGATTGCTGCCATGACCACGGCGCTGCATGTCCCGGAAAGCCGCCGCAACCGCCCACCCCCTGTCTGCGCCGGGCGGCATCGCGGGTTTTAGTCCCCGTCGCCCGGCCATATCGCAATTACCACGATATCGATGTTTACCCAAAGCCCCGCCGGCAAGCGCGACACAGCCTCCGGCCTGGCTAAGAACGATAATGTTCGACCAAATTAACACCTGCACGGGAACGATATCTTGATTTAGAAGAAATAAAATCAGCACTGTTAATTTCGGCTGGCCAAAGCGACGATTCGGCATCTCGGGTGTTGGACGCATGTCACCAACCCAAAGGAGCATGACATGCGCGTTCCTGCATTTCCGATCGTTGCCTCGCTGGTGCTGTTGGCCGCCCCGGCCTTTGCCCAGAGCTCGACGACGACCGGGACCACCAGCGACCAGAGCGGTGTTTCCAACTCTTCGAACAGCTGGCACCACGGTACCAGCGTCAGCAGCGACACCAAGGACAAGCTACGCCAGTCGCTCGAGAGCTCCGGTTTCAAGGACGTCACCGTCACCCCCGAAGCCTTTATGATCCGTGCGCAGGCGCCGGACGGATCGCGCATCGTCATGATGTTGCGCCCCGACGAGATGACCGGCGTCATCGAACCGCAGACCGGCAGCTCGACCGCCCCGAGCAATTCGACCGGCAACGGGCCGTCCAACACCGAGAGCGGCACCAGCCGCTAAAGCGGCCTTTGTTCGGCCGGGCCGGCCGGCCCGGCCGATACGACGCCATCCGCATCCTGTCCTCCGTGCCCAGACTTGTTACGGGCATCCATGTGGATGGCCCCTTCGGGGTTCATCCTCCACCAGCACCCCCGGATGATCAGGAAACCTGTTGGATCTCGCGGGTGCGGGTCGACTGCGCGGCGGCGAGATGGTCCTTGGCCAGCACGGTGTAGACCGCGGGCAGCACGAACAATGTAAACAACGTCCCGATCGACATGCCGGCGACGACGACGATGCCGATCGAAAAGCGGCTCGCCGCCCCGGCGCCGCTCGCGGTCAATAAGGGGATCAGGCCGACGACCATGGCCGCCGTCGTCATCAGGATCGGGCGCAGCCGCACGCGCGCCGCCTCTTCGATCGCGCGCCGGCGGTCGAGCCGCTCGCTGACCTGCAGCTGATTGGCGAAGGCGACCATCAAAATGCCGTGCTTGCTGATCAGCCCGATCAGGGTCACGAGCCCGACCTGGGTGTAGATGTTCAAGGTCGCGAGGCCGAAAAACAGCGGCATCATCGCCCCGCAGATCGACATCGGCACGCTGACCAGGATGACCAGCGGGTCGCGCAGGCTCTCGAACTGCGCCGCCAGCACCAAGAAAATGATGATCAGCGCAAAGACAAACGTGATCGCGAGTTGGTTGCCTTCCTGTACGTAAAGCCGAGTGTCCGACAGGTAATCGTGGCTGAACCCGGCCGGCAGGTTCTTGACCTGCTGCTCGAGAAAGTCGACCGCTTGGCCGGTGGTCACTCCCGGCATCGGCACCGCCTGGAACGTCGCCGAATTGAGCTGGTTGTACTGGGTCAGCGCGTTCGGCTCGGTGTCCATCGACAGGGTGACGAGGTTGGACAGCGGCACCGGCTGGCCAGCGGCGGATTTGACGTAATAGCGCGTCAGGGTGTCGGCCGAGAGCCGGTCGGAGCGCGGCACCTGCGGGATCACCTCATAGGAACGGCCGTTGAGGTTGAAGCGGTTGACGTAGTTCTCGCCGACGAGCAGAGCGAGGGTGTCGCCGATCGACTGCATCGAGATGCCGAGGTCGCTCGCCTTGGAGCGGTCGATCTTTACGTGGATCACCGGCTGGTTGAACGCGAGGTCGCTGTCGACGACAATGAACATGCCGCTCTTGCGCGCCGCAGCCTTGATCTTTTCCATCTCCAGATAGATCGATTTGAAGTCGCCGGGCGAATAGATCACCATCTGGATCGGCAATCCGCCGATCGTCGCCGGCAATGGCGGCAGCGAAAAGACAAAGGCGCTCAGCCCCTCGACCGAGTTGACCTTTTGCTGGACCAGCGGCTTCAGCTGCTGCGCCGTGCGCTTGCGCTCGTCCCACGGCTTCAGGATTACCCCGGCGATGCCCTGGTTGGGCCCGAACCGGCCGTTGACGATAAACCGCAAAAAGGTTTCGGGAAACGAGCTCAGCGCCTTGTCGAGCTTGAGGTTGTACGAATCGGCGTAGTCGAGGTTTGAATATTGCGGCGCCTTGGTCAGCGCGAACAGCACGCCCTGGTCTTCCTCGGGCGCCAGCTCGGCGCTGGTGTGCATGTACATGAAGACAAGGCTCGCCAACACCGCGGCCCCGAACAAAGCGGTGACCGGCCGGTAGTCGAGCGAGCGTTCGAGGCGCCGGCCGTACCATCCGGAAAGGCGCGAAAACACATTGTTGACAATCCGCACAAAGCGGCCCTGCAGCATCTCGCGGGAGAGCAGCAAGGAGCACATCATCGGCGACAGGGTCACTGCGACGATGCCCGAGATGATCACCGAGCCCGCGAGGGTAAACGCGAACTCGCGGAAGAGGGCGCCGGTCACCCCGCCGAGAAATCCGATCGGGGCGTAGACGGCGGCCAGGGTCAGGGTCATCGAGATGACCGGGCTCGCGATTTCGCGCGCGCCGATCAGCGCCGCCTGCGCCGGGGTGCGGCCCTGCTCGATATGCCGGTAGACGTTTTCGACGACGACGATCGCGTCGTCGACGACAAGCCCGATCGCCAGCACCATCGCCAAAAGGGTCAACAGGTTCAGGCTGAACCCGAGCGCCGCCATGATCATCCCGGCGCCGACCAGGGACAGCGGGATCGTCACGATCGGGATCACCACCGCGCGCAGGCTGCCGAGGAACAGAAAGATCACGACGACGACGATGACGACCGCCGAGCCGAGCGAGGACTTGACCTCGTCGATCGAGGCCTGGATGAACTTGGTCGAATCGTAGGCGACTTCCATGTGGACCGAGGCCGGCAGGTTGCGCTGCAGCTCGGGCAGCTGGGCGCGCACCCCCTTGACGATGGTCAACGGGTTGCCCGACGGCGTCGCCTGGATGCCGATAAAGACGGCCTGCTGGCCGTTCATCATGACGCTCGAGGTCCAGCTTTGCGCCGCGAGGTCGACGGTGGCGATGTCGCTCATCCGCACCAGCGCGTCGCCCTTGGCCTTGACCACCATGTTCTTGAACTGGGCAACGTCGGTCAGCCCGGTGTTGGTGCTGACATTGGTGACCGTGTAAAAGCCCTTCGCCTGGCCGGGGGCGGCCTGATAGTTGTTGGCCTGGATCGCCGCCGCGACGTCGCTCGCCGAGATGCCGCGCGCCGCCATCCGCGCGGGGTCGAGCCACAGCCGCATGGCAAAGACCTGGCCGCCCAATATGTCGGCCGAGGCGACGCCCGGCACCGTGTCGAGCAGTGGCTGCACGACCCGGGTCAGATAGTCCGAGATCGCGGCACTCTGAAGCTCGTTGCTCGAAAACCCGATATACATGACTGCCGTCGTCTGGCCCGTCGCCTTGACGATGACCGGGTCCTCGGCCGCGGTCGGGATCAGGTATCTGACCTGCTGGACCTTGGCCATGACTTCGGTCAGCGCCTTGTCCGGGTCGAAATCGAGCTGGATGTAGGCGGTGATCGTGCTGGTTCCCTGGACCGAGGACGAGGTCAGGTAGTCGACCCCCTCGGCGGTGGCGATCGCCTGCGCCAACGGCGTCGTGATAAAGCCCTGCATCAAATTCGCGTCGGCGCCGGGATAGACCGTCGTCACCGTGATCGTCGTGTTCGACAGCTTGGGGTACTGCCGGATCGGCAGCCCCAGCATCGCCCGCAGCCCGATCAGCAGGATCAAGAGGCTGACGACCAGCGCCAGCACCGGGCGCCGGATAAAGATGTCGGTAAACATCGGGATGGTCCGCGCCGGGTCAGTTCAAGGGCTGGGTCAGTTAAGGGCTGGGTCGGTTCAGGGGCTGGGTCGGTTAAGGCTTGGTCAGTTGAGGGTCGGATGCTGCGGCGGCTGCGGCGGCGGCGCGCCGGTGACCGCGACCTGCACCCCGCTCTGCAATTTGACCTGGCCGGCGGCGGCGACCCGCTCGCCCGGCTTCAGCCCGGACAGGATCGCGACTTTGCCGTCCCAGCGCATGCCGGTCTTGACCGCGGTGCGGACGGCGCGCAGGACCGGGTGGCCGCCGGCGTCTTTGCCCGCGTCCTTGATCACATAGACGCTGTCGCCATAGAGCGTGTACTCGACCGCGGTCTCGGGCACGACCATCGTGTCCGGGCGGGACGGCAGGACCACCGCGGCATCGACAAACATGCCCGGCAGCAGCGCGTTGCCCGGGTTTTTCATCGTCGCCTCGACCTCCATCGACCGGGTGTCGGCGCTGACCTGCGGCTCGATCGTCGTGATCTTGGCGGTGAAGACGCGGCCGGGAAACGCGTCGGCGGTGACGTTGACCTTTTGGCCGACCGCAATCTCCGGCCGCAAATGCGAGGCCAGGGTGAAATTGACATAGAGGGTCGACAGATCTGTCAAGGTGACGATCGGCGCGCCTGCGGTCAGGTATTGACCGAGGTCGATCTGCCGCACCCCGAGCTCGCCCGAAAACGGCGCCCGGATCAGCTTTTGGGCGATGATCGCCTCGGTCTTTTGGATCATCGCGTCCATCTGCCCGAGCTGGCTGTTGTTCTGGTCGACGGTCTCCTGCGAGGCGAAGTTGTTTTTGCGCAAAGACTGCGAGCGCTGCAGCGAGATTTCAGCGAGGTGCGCCTGCGCCTGATAGCTGGCGAGATCGCCGCGGTCGGGCGCGTCGTTGAGCTGCACCAACGGGTCGCCCGAATTTACGTGGGTCCCGGGCTCAAAAAAAATCTTGGTGACGCGTCCGGCCACTTCCGGGTTGATCGTGACCTGATGGACGGCGACCAGCGAGCCGATCCCCGGTGCGGAGCGCGGCAGGGTCTGGACGGCGACCGGAACGGCGCTGATCTGCGCCGGCGGCGGCTTGTTGTGCGCGAAAAAGTTTGCGATCGCGTGGGTGCGAAAGCGATTGAAGCCGTAGAGGCCGCCCAGCAGCACGACGAGCAGCAGCCCGACGATAAGAAACCAGCGCACGATCTTTGGGCGGGGTGCGGCGGCTCTGTCGCGTTCGCCGCGCTCGCGCAGGGCAGGCTCGGGGGTCAGCGCCTCGGCTCCGACATCAGCCATCTGGTCACCGTCCATAAGAAGTTCCCGTGTCAGGGGGGCGGAATTTCAAACCGGCTCTGGCGAGCCGCGGCGAGAGACCTGGCGATTACCGCATCAGGCATGCCGACGCCGCGCAGGATGAACCAGCTGGTCTCGTCGACAAGGGTCGCGAGCGTGCCGTGATAGGTCAGGCACGCGCGCGCCGGCAAAAAGACAAAAGCCATCATCGCCGCGACGTGATGGCCGAACCAGAAGCTGTTGGCCGGGGCAATCGGCCCCAGCACCAGGTCGCCGGCGGCGACGGCGGCCTCGATCGACGCGGCGAACAGCGGGTGAATGCGGGCAAAGATTGTTTCGAACAGCTCGCGTGCGTATTCGCCGTCTTCGAGAAAGCTATGCAGCACGAGCCGCAGCCGCGAGTCGCGCTCGGCCTCGCCCGCCAGCAAAAAATACCCGACCATGCAGTCGATCATGCGGACGAGGGTGAGGGTCGACGGTTCGAGGGCGGCCAGCCGTTCGAGGGCCGGGTCGCCCTCGCAGCCGAGGTGCAAAATTTCGGCATAGAGATGCTTTTTGCTCGGGAAATGCCGGAACAGCAGGGCCTCGGAGATGCTCGCCGCCTCCGCCAGCTCGCGCGTCGTGGTTCCGGCAAAGCCTTTGCGGGCAAAGAGCGGCACGGCGGCCGCGACAATCGCCTTGCGGCGCTCGTCGCTGTCGAGTTGGATGGTCGCCATGGCCGGCCCGAGTAAGCGCTTACTTACACCGTGTCAAGCCGGATGTTCCGGCCTCAGCGGCCGACGCGGTCTCGCTCGCACGGCACCTCGGTCTTGCATTTGCGCGCCCGCCGCGCGACGCTGTTCGGCGACACGAACAGCTTACCGGACGTTGAGGAGAGAAGCCGTGAACGACATCGCACCGTCGCGCTACAAATGGGTGGGGACGCGGCCGGTCCGTCCGGACGGCGTGCCGAAGGTGACCGGCCGGGCGATGTACGGCGCCGATCTGGCGATGGCCGGGGCGCTCTACGGCAAGATCATCCGCTCGCCGCATGCTCATGCCCGCATCCGCTCGATCGACGCCTCGAAGGCGCTGGCGCTGCCCGGCGTCAAGGCGGTGGTGACCGCGGCCGACTTTCCCGACCATAAATTCGAATATGTCGGGCCGGAGCGGGTCGCGCAGAATTTCTGGCACATCACGCGCAATATCATGGCGCGCGAAAAGGCGCTCTATGAGGGTCACCCGGTGGCCGCCATCGCCGCGATCAGCAAGTCGGTCGCCGAAGAGGCGGCGGCGCTGATCGAGATCGACTACGAGGTATTGCCGCACGTCATCGACGTCGACGAGGCGATGGCCGCGGACGCGCCGCTGCTGTTCGAGGACATGATCACACGGGGCGTCGAGCCGGCGCCGACAAAGCCGTCGAATATCGCGAAACGGCTCGAGTTTCAGATCGGCGATCTCGACAAGGGCTTTGCCGAGGCCGATGTCGTCGTCGAGAAGGAGTTCAAGACCGCGGCCGTGCACCAGGCCTATATCGAGCCGCATGCCTGCGCCGCGCGCGTCGATGCCGACGGCCAGGCCGAGATCTGGACCGCGACCCAGGGCCATTTCGGGGTGCGGGCGATCACCGCCAGGCTGCTCGGCATGCATGTCGGCGACCTGCGGGTGACGCCGTCCGAGATCGGCGGCGGCTTTGGCGGCAAGATCCCGGTTTATCTCGAGCCGGTCGCGGCGGCGCTGTCGAAGAAGACCGGCCGCGCGGTCAAGATCGTGATGAGCCGCGACGAGGTGTTCAAATCCACAGGGCCGACCTCGGGCGCCTCGATGCGGGTCAAGATCGGGGTCAAGAAGGACGGCACCATCACCGCCGCCGACGGCGTCTTCAAATTCCAGGCCGGCGCCTTCCCCGGATCGCCGGTCATGAATGCGTGCCTGTGCGCCTTCGCCGCCTACGATATCCCGAACGCGCGCACGGTCGGCTACGATGTCGTCAGCAACCGCCCGAAGGCGTCGGCCTATCGCGCGCCGGGCTCGCCGATCTCGGCCTTCGCGGTCGAGAGCGTGCTCGCCATGGTGGCGAAAAAGATCGGCATGGACCCGCTGCAGCTGCGGCTCAAA
Source organism: uncultured Alphaproteobacteria bacterium (assembly GCA_963712825.1). Taxonomy (GTDB): domain Bacteria; phylum Pseudomonadota; class Alphaproteobacteria; order ATCC43930; family CGMCC-115725; genus AP-15. The sequence goes on along the minus strand of CAVQJP010000002.1, from coordinate 243,865 downwards.
AACGCGGCGCGGCCGGGGACGACGATGATCTACGGGCCGAAGATGGCCCATGGCGGCTATGTCGAGACCCTCGAAGCGCTGATCAACCATCCTGCGTACAAGGCGCCGCTCGGCCCGAACCAGGGGCGCGGCGCGGCCTCCGGCTATTGGTTCAATGGCGGCGGCGAATCGAGCGCCACGGTGCAGGTCAACGAGGACGGCACCGTCACCGTTGCCAGCGGCAGCGTCGACATCGGCGGCTCGCGCGCCTCGATGGCGCTGATGGCGGCCGAGACCCTCGGCATCGACTACAGCCAGGTGCGCTCGATCGTCGCCGACACCGCCTCGGTCGGCTTCACCAACCCGACCGGCGGCTCGCGGGTGACCTTTGCGACCGGCATGGCCATTGTCCAGGCGAGCCGGAAAATCGTCGACGAAATGCGCGCACGGGCGGCGATGATCTGGGACGTCGATGTCGACGGCGTCGTTTGGGAGGATGGCTGCGCCAAGCCCGCCGGCAGCAATGTCGGCGATTTCGCGCCCTTGTCCTTAAAGGAGATCGCCGCCAAGAAGGCGCTGACCGGCGGCCCGCTGACCGCGTCAGCCGCGGTCAATGCCGGCGGCCAGGCGCCCGGCTTCACGACGCAGTTCTGCGATGTCGAGGTCGATCCCGAAACCGGCAAAGTCACGGTGCTGCGCTTTGTCGCCGCGCAGGATGTCGGCAAGGCGATCCATCCCTCCTATGTCGAGGGGCAGATCCAGGGCGGCGTGACCCAGGGCATCGGCTGGGCGCTGAACGAAGAATACATCTACGACAAGCAGGGGCGGCTCGACAACGCCGGTTTTCTTGACTACCGGGTGCCGGTTGCCCCCGACATCCCGATGATCGAGGCGGTGCTGGTCGAGGTGCCGAACCCGGCCCATCCGTTTGGCGCCAAGGGGGTCGGCGAGGTCAACATCTGCCCGCCGATGGCGGCGATCGCCAACGCGATCGACAATGCGATCGGCCGGCGGTTGACCGAATTGCCGATGTCGCCGCCCAGGGTGCGCGCCGCCCTCGACGCCGGTGCGGACGATTAGGACCGAGACCATGCCGCAGACGGCCGCGCGGGTTGTCCTGTCGGGCGGGTTCAGCCGCCGCTACACCGGCGGTGTGCGCGAATTCGCGATCCCGGCGACCAGCCTGCGCGGCGTCATCAAGGCGCTCGACAAGCTCTACCCCGGCCTCGGCGCGCATCTCGAAGAGGAAACCACCGTCGCGATCGACGGCGAGATTCACGAGGTCGGCTACCTCCAACCGCTGCGGCCCGACAGCGAAGTCTTCTTCATCCCCAAGCTCGAAGGCGGTTAGCGGTACGAAAGAGACATATGGTTCCCAACGGTTCTTTTTCCGTCACCCCCGCGCAAGCGGGGATCCAGGGCCGCTGGCGCAGTGGCTGGCCGCCCTGGGTTCCCGCTTTCGCGGGAATGACGATAAATGAATTGAGGTGCCATCCGTCAGAATTGCACCACTAGTCTCGGGGACCAATGATCAGCGCGCCCGACACGCATGAGACCGTAAAAAGCCTGACGGCGGCCGGGTTCACCGATGCCCAAGCCAAAGCCCTGACCGCGGCAGTCAAGCAGGCCTTGGATATCGACCTGTCGAATATCGCGACAAAGACCGGCATTGCCGATTTGCGGCGCGAAATCGCCGACATCAAGGCCGAATTGATCAAGTGGGTCATTGGCGCCGGGTTCACCCAGGTGGCGACGATGCTCGCCGTGCTGAAGCTCTTTCCCGCCGCTCACCCGTGAGCGCGTCGAGAATCCATGCGGCCGACCGACCCGATCATTCAATCGCAGCGGCGATAACCGAGGAGGTCGCCGCTAGGCGGAGAACCGGCATGCCATCCTTCCGCTGGTCGGCGATCAATGGCGGCGGCGAGGTCGTGAATGGCGTCATGGAGGCGCTTGACCGGGCCACGGTCGTCGAGCGGCTGCAGCGCCAGGGCCAGACCGTGCTGCGCGCCGACCCGGCCGATCGCCGCCGCGGGCTCGGCGACCTGCTCCAGCTTGAAATCGGCGGGGCGCGCGGGCTCGACAAGAACGCCCTGAGCGAGGTCACCCGCGAGCTGGCGATCATGCTGGCGGCCGGGCAGGATCTCGATCGCGCGCTGCGCTTTGTCGTCGACAACACGCGCAGCGCCCGCGCCCGCACGATCCTCGGCCGGGTGCGCGACAAGGTACGCTCGGGCAGCTCGCTCGCGGCGGCCCTCGGCGGCGAGCCACGCAGCTTTTCCAAGCTCTATATCGGCATGGTGCGCGCCGGCGAGGCCGGCGGAACCTTGCCCGCGTCGCTGGATCGCCTCTCGGCGCTGCTCGAACGCGAGCGCAGCCTGACCGCGAGCCTGCGCTCGGCGATGATCTACCCGGCCCTCCTGGTCTGCGCCGCGATCGGCTCGATCATCCTGCTGCTCGACTACGTGCTGCCGCAGTTTACCCCGATCTTCGAGCAGTCGGGCGCGCAGCTGCCGACCGCCACCCGGCTGCTGATGACCCTGGGCGCGGTGGTCGGCGCGGCGACGCCGTGGCTGCTGGCGGCGAGCGTCGTGGCGGTGATCGTGATTCGCCACCTGCTGGGCCTGCCGGAGTATCGCGTCCGCTTTGACCGGCTGGTGCTGCGGCTGCCGGTCGCCGGCAGCCTGATCCGCGAGACCTTGGCGGCGCGGCTGACGCGCACCCTCGGCAACCTGCTCGAAAACGGGGTGGCGCTGATCCCCGCTCTCGGCATCGCCCGCGACGCGCTCGGCAATCTCGCGGCGGCCGAGGCGGTCGACGCGGCGGCGGCAAAGGCCAAGGGCGGCGCCGGGCTCTCCCGGCCGCTCGCCGCCGCCGGCATATTTCCGGCGCGGACCATTCACCTCTTGCAGCTCGGCGAGGAGGCGGCGCAGCTCGCGGCGATGTCGCTGAAGGCGGCCGACATCCACGAAGAGCAGGCCCGGCTGAAGATGGAGCGGCTGGTGGCGCTGGCGGTGCCGATGATCACGATCGCGATGGGCTTGACCGTCGCCGGCATCATCAGCGCCTTGCTGACGGCGATGCTGAGCCTCAATGACCTCGCGAGCTGAGACGGAATCTGCGGCGGAGCCGACGGCCGGGCGCCGGAAAGGATCGAGGCTTCAGCCTGATCGAGCTGCTGGTCGTGCTCGCGGTCATGGGTCTCGTGCTGGCGCTGGTGGTCGGCTACCGGGCGCCGTGGAGCAGCGGGCTGAGCATCGAGGCGACCGCCGCCGAGCTCGCCTCCGGCCTTCGTCTCGCGCGCTCGCAGGCGATCGCCGACAACCGTCCGGTGGCGTTTGCGCTCGATCTTGCCGGGCACCGCTATCGCGTCGGCGGCGACCTGCCGCGCTCGTTGCCGACAAAGCTCGCGCTCGGCCTGCTGACCGTCAACGGCGAACGGCGCAGCGCCGCGATCGGCGACATCCGCTTTAACCCCGACGGCAGCTCGAGCGGCGGCCGCATCGTGCTCGCCAACGGGTCGCGGCGCGTCGCGGTCGGCGTCGACTGGCTGACCGGGCGGGTGACGGTGGCCGATGTCCGCTAGGCGCGGCGCCCCCGAGGCGGGCTTCACGCTTCTCGAAGTCGTCGTTGCGGTGGCGATCGCCGGGCTGGCGCTGGTGGCGCTGTTCCAGGCGGGCGGCGGCGGGCTGTTTGCGACCGACACGGCGGCGCGCGCCGAAGAAGCGTTGCAGCGCGCCCAGTCGCACCTGGCCGCGGTCGGGCGCGATGCGGCGCTGGTCCAGGGCGATTCGAGCGGCGACGACGGCGGCGGCTACCGCTGGCATCTGCAGGTGATGCCCGCGGCCCAGCGGCAAACGGTGGCGGCCGACGGCGTCACGCCGCAAAACGCCACGCTTTACTCGGTCCGGGTCTCGGTGTCGTGGAGGTCGCGCGGGCACGAGCGCGCGGTCGCGCTGCAGACCCTGCGCCTGGGCACCGCCGGTGCCGCCGGCAGTTGACATGCGATGACCGGCACGCGCGCCCGCCACCGGCAGGCCGGGTTCACTCTGCTCGAGATGCTGGTCGTCGTGATTGTGCTCGGCCTGCTGATGGTCGGGCTGACCCAGGGCGTGCGCACCGGCGTGGCGCTGTGGGGTGCTCAGCAACGCCGCGTCGGGCAGACGGCCGAGCTCGACGCCGGGGCGCGGATTTTGCGCCTGCTGCTGACCGGCATCTCGGCATCGGGGGCGAGCGCGGTCGGCGGCGCTGCACCGGATGACGGGTTCAGCGGCGACGCCGGACACCTGAAATTTGTCGGCGACCTGCCGACCGGTCTCGGCACGACCCGTCGGGCCGACATTGCCATCATGTTGCGCAAAGGCAACCTGGTGCTGAGCTGGACCCCGCATCGGCACGAGATCCCGCTCGGTCCGCCGCCGGCGCCAAGCGAAGCCGAGCTGGTCGCCAATGTCGCCCGTCTCGACATCGCCTATTGGGGCTCGACCGCGCCGGACCAACCCGCAGCCTGGCAGGCGCGTTGGGACGGCCCGGCGCCGCCGGATCTGATCCGCGTCCGCCTCGGCTTCGCCAAGACCGACCGTCGCCGTTGGCCGGACCTGGTCACGGCGCCGGTGCTCTGAGCGCGGCCGCGATTCGCGGCATCGTCAGACGCGTACTCGGATGGCGGGCAGCGCGTCGTCCCGGCAACCGATAGCCGTCGACGGGTCCGACACGCAAAGGCTGCGCAAACCGCCGCCCTGCGCCTCCACGGCTGGGCCGCCGCCTTGATCGGGCCACATTCGGAACCCCTTTTGAGCCGGTCGAGGCCGGCATCCTGTCGGCCTTTTCCACGCGCACGCCGCTCTGTAGCATGGGGCGCGCCGGCTGGGATGGGTCGGCTCGGTTCGGGTCATGGTACGCGATTTTCTGAGCTGGTGGCTCCGACAGCTGGCAGACCTGCTGCCGCAAGGCTTGCGTCGATCCGCACCGAGCGCGGCCGATGCGACCGTGATCACCCCGATCGGCCCCGCCGGCGGGGAGGTCGGGGCGGTTGAGGTCGCATTGCGGCGCGGCGGCAAGGAAAGCCTGCTCGGGCAATTTGCGCTGAGCGCGTCCGGCCTTGGCGAAATTCCCCGCTCCCCGGCCAAGCCGGCGGTGCTGCGGCTCACAGAAGCGGATGTGCTGGGCAAGACTGTAGTGCTGCCGCTCGCCGCCGAGCGCGAGCTCGATCAGGCGCTGCTGTTCGAGATGGACCGGGAAACGCCGTTCAAACCCGACGAGCTGTACTGGAACCACCGCATCGAGGCGGCCGATCGGCAGAACGCCCGGCTGCTGACCCGGCTGGTGCTGGTTCCGAAAGCCAACCTCGCCCCGCTGCTCGACCAGCTTGGACATGCCGGCGTCACCCCGGCGCGCGCCGAGATCGCCGACGGCCCCGACCGCGGCTTTTGGCTCCCGCTCGACGGCGACGGCCATTCGGTGGCGCACGGCGCCAGCCCCTTGGTCAAGCCGCTGGCGGTATGCCTCGCGGTGCTTGCGCTGGTTGCGATCGCGATACCGTTTGTGCGCCAGTCGGCCGCCACGTCGCGGCTCGATCAGTCGCTTACGGCCGGTCGCGCCGCCGCCGCCGAGGCCGACGCGGTGCATCGCGAGATCGCCCGCCTGGCGGGCAGCGCCGATCTCGTCGAGAAGGAGCGCGAGAAGGTCGGGCAGCCGCTGGCGGTGCTGGCGGCCGCGACCCGGGTGCTCCCCGACGACACCTACTTGACCGAGATGCAGCTGCAGCAGCGCAAGCTGACGGTGAGCGGGCGCTCGGCCGCCGCCGCCCGGTTGATCGGCGCGATGTCGGCCGACAGCGAGTTTCACAACCCTGCCTTCGCCGCCCCAGTCACGCGGATCGAAGCGCTGCGGCAGGAGATCTTCACTATCGTCACGGAGGTCGCGCCGTAGCCTCCATCGCCGCCTTGCCGACCGGTCGGCGTGGCCAGCTGCTGGCAGTGGGCCTGCTGCTGCTGGTGCTCGGAAGCCTGTATTTTTTGGCCGTGGCCCCGCTCGTCGAGCTCTACCAGCAACGCGCGGCGAGCCTCGAGGACGGCCGCATGCTGCTGCCGCGGCTCCAGGCCGTTGCCGCCGGCTTGCCGGCATTGCGGGCGCGGGCCGCCGAGCTGCGGGCGGCGGCGCGCACCCGCAAGGTTACGCTCGACGGGGCCAGCGACGCGATTGCCTCGGCCAATTTGGAAAGCCGCATCGAGGGCTTCGCCAGCTCGGTCGGAGCCACGATCGGCAGCACCGAGAGCCTGCCGGCCGAGACCCATGACGGCTATCGCCGCATTGGCCTGCGGATCGCGCTTAATGGTCCTTACGAAACCTTGGTCCGACTGCTCGCCAAGCTGGAGGAAGCGACGCCGCCGCTGGTCGTCGACAATCTGCAGGTCCACGGTGTGCTGCGCCGGCCGGGCCTGCCGCAAAGCGGGCTCGCCGATATCGGTCTCGACGCTGGGATCGACGTTTACGGCTTCCGCGGCGCCGACAAAACCATGGCCGGCTCGCCATGATCGAGCGCGTCGCGCTGATCGCCCTCGGTGCGGGCTGCGTGCTGTTCGGCGGCATCGTCGTCGCCGAGATGACGGCACCGGCCGGGCCTGCGACCGAAGCCGCCATTGCCGTTCCGCCGCGGGCGCAGACGCCGCTGCCGGCCGCCCGGCCCGAGATCGGCGCGCAATACGGCGCGATGATCGCGACGATCTTGGCGCGGCCGCTGTTCAGCACGACGCGGCGGCCGCCCCCACTCAATGACGGCCCGGCGGAAGACACCAGTTTTTCCGACACCCGGCTTGCGGGGATCGTCACCGAGCCCGGTCGCCGCTTTGCGATCTTCGCACCGGCCGGCGCCAAACCGATGACCGTCAAAGAAGGTGACACGGTGAGCGGATGGCGCGTGGACAGCATCACCCCGCTCGAGGTGTCGCTGAGCGGTCCCGGCGGGACAAAGACCCTGCAGCCCAAGATCGACCCCAACCTTGCCCCGCCGGCGCCGCCGACGACGACCGAGGCCGCGCCCCGCACCGCTCGGCCGGTCAACCCGGTCTTGGCCCGGCCGCCGCTGCGTCCCGGATTGCCGCCGGTGCCCTATAACGGCCCGCCGTTGCGCCCGGGTCAGCTGCGGGGCCGCCGATGATGCCGCCGCCCGCGATGCTACGGGGCTTGGCGCTGGCGCTGGCGCTCGCCGTGCTCGGCTCGTGCCAGCAGCCGCAGCCGCAGACCGGCCTGATCCCGCTCGAGCAGCCGAGCGCCTTGCAGCCGGCAGCGCCGCGGATCAGCGGGCCGATCCCGACAAATCGCATTCCGCAGCGCCCGTTCGAGGACCGCCGGCGGCCGGCGGTGGCCCGCGCCGCCGGCGCGGCGCCGCTCGCGCATGGCGTGGCTCCGGGTGAAAACGGCGACGTGACGCTGAACTTTGTCGACACCGACATTCGCGAAATTGTCCGCGCCGTCCTCGGCACGACGTTGAAGGTCGACTACACGATCGACCCCGCGGTGCACGGCACAGGCTCGATCGAAACCCCGACGCCGCTGCCGCGCGCGGCGCTGATCGACACCCTCGAAGCGCTGCTCAACCAGAACGGCGCGACCATGGTGCGCCGAAACGGCATCTACGACATCGTGCCGATCTCGGTCGCGGCGACGAGCAATCTCGCGGCCGGCTCAGGCGCGGTTGCAGCGGGCGCCGAAGTCGTGCCGCTGCGCTACGCGTCCGCCAAGGACCTTGCCAAAATCCTCGAGCCCTATGTCGGCCAGGGCGGCAAGATCATCGCCGACCCGGCCGGCAATGCGCTCTTGGTATCGGGCGACGCGGCCGTGCGGCAGACCCTGGTGGGTCTGATCAGCGCCTTTGACATCGACATTCTGTCGGGCCGCTCCTACGCGCTTTTTCCGATCGGCGACGGCGACCCCGCCAAGCTCGCCGGCGAGCTCGAAAAGGTGCTGCAGGCGCAGAGCGACGGCGCGCTCGCCGGCATCGTGCAGGTGCTGCCGATGGAGCGGGTCAACGCCATTCTGGTGGTCTCGGCCCAGCCGCGTTTTCTCGACGCCGCCGACCGCTTTTTTCGCCTGGCGCAGCGGGTCGACGACGCGACCCAGCGCTCCTGGCACGTCTATTACGTGCAAAACGGGCAGAGCGCCGATCTCGAAGGTCTGCTCCAGCGCGCCTTTACCCCGGGGAATGTGTCGGCGACGCCGCCGCCGCCCGGCAGCACCGCGCCCGGCGCCGGCCAGCAAGCCTTGGGCTTTGGCAACGCGGCCGGCGGAACCCCCGGTATCGGCGGCGCGGCGGGGGGCATCAGCACGACCGGCACCGCGGGCACGGCCGGGACGAGCGGCACCGGCGGGACGACCGGCGGGTTGGGCTCGGGCCTTTCGGCGGGCGGAGCGACGCCCGCTGCGGCGGAGACGCCGGCGACCGAACCGCTGTCGGCCGAGACCGGCGGGGGCGCCGCCGCCAACCCGAACCGCATCCGCATCATCGCCAACCGCACCAACAATGCGCTGCTGGTTTATGCGACGCCCAATGAATACACCGTCATCGAAGGCATGCTGCACAAGATCGACATCGTGCCGCTGCAGGTGTTGATCGAAGCCACAATCGCCGAAGTCGACCTGAACGATCAACTACAGTACGGCACACAATTTTTCTTCAAGACCGATCACGTCGCCGAGACGCTGGGTCCGTCCAGCATCAACAGCAGCTTGCCGTCGATCCCGGGGATCAGCAATCTCAACTTTCCGTCGACCTCGCCCTATTTCATCCTCAGCAAAGGGCCGAATTTTGCGTTGGCCGCGCTCGCCCAGGTGACGACGGTCAAGGTTTTGTCGGCACCCGAGATCATGGTCCTCGACAATCAGGCCGCACGCCTTCAAGTCGGACAGCAGGTGCCGGTTTTGACCGGGACCGCGACCAGCACGCTGGCCGCGAACGCCCCGGTCGTCAACAGCGTCGACTACCATGAGACCGGGGTCATCATGCAGGTGACGCCGCGGGTCAACACCGGCGGCCTTGTCACGCTCGACATCGCCCAGGAGGTCAGCGACGTTGCCGCGGCGGCGACAAATACCGTCAGCGGCTCACCGACCTTCGACGATCAGGTATTCCGCACCCGGGTCGCCGTTCAGGACGGGCAGACGGTCGGGCTGGCGGGGCTGATCCGCGACAATGTCTCGGAGGGCAACACCGGCCTTCCGTTTCTGAAGGACATCCCGGTTCTGGGGACATTGTTCTCGACCCAGGGCAATTCCCGCATGCGTACCGAGCTCTTGGTGCTGATCACGCCGCATGTCGTCCGCGACCAGCGCGACGCCCGCGCATTGACCGAGGATTTGCGCAGCCAGCTGATCAACGCCGGGCTGGTCCCGCAGCAGGTTCAGCACCGCGGTACTTCGGGGTCGGCGAACCCGAACGGATTGTAGGACGATGCGGCGGCCGCCGCTGCACACCGGGTCGCGCCGTCGCGACAGCGGCTTTGCGCTGCTGATCGTGCTGTGGACGCTGGTGCTGATCGCCTTTCTGGTGCTGCACCTGACCGCGACCGGGCGCACCGAAATCCGCATCGCCGACAATCTCGTCGCCAACGCCGTCGCCGCAGCCGCAGCCGACGGCGCTGTTTCCGAGGCGATCTTCAACCTGTCGAACCCGCGGCCCGAGCAGCGCTGGCCGGTCGGCGGGTCGCCCCAAGTGTTGACGGTCGGCGACTGCCGGGTCGTCGTGCGGCTCGAAGACGAGGCGGCGCGGGTCAACCCGAACCTCGCCTCGCCGGCATTGATGGAAGCGCTGCTGCGCGTCCTCGGCAGCGATCCCGGCAACGCGCGGCAGATCGCCGACGCAATTGCCGATTGGGTCGGATCGTCGGCGACGCCAAAGACCGCCGACGTGCTCGAGGCCGCCTATCGCGCCGCCGGCCGCGACTACGCGCCGCCCGGCACACCGTTTGAAACCCTCGACGAGCTCGGCCGGGTGCTGGGCGTGACGCCGGCGCTCTACGCCGCGCTGAAACCGCATCTGACCTTGTTCGGACCGGCCGAGCCGCAACCTGGGGCCGATCCGGTCGTAGCCGCCGCGGTGGCTCAGCTGCCGCAGCTTGGCGGTGCACCCACACCGGCGGCAGCGGCGCCGCAGGACGTGCTGACCGTAAGGATCATCGCGACAGCCGCCGGGCCCGGGAACGCCCATGTGACCCGCAGCGCCGTCGTCCGCATCGGCTCGACATTGCCGCAGGGCTATGCCGTCCTCGCCTGGGGATATGCGGTCGACTGAGCAGCGGCGTTCCGGCTCCGCCGCGCCATGCGGTCAGTTGTTGGCGATTTCCGCGTCGGAGCCGGTGCCGCCCGGCTTGCCGGTCGGTCCCAGCGAGTACAAATCGTAATCGTGCCCGGGTCGCTGGCTCGGCATGCGGTAGAGGAACGGGTGGCCCCAGGGGTCTTCCGGGACCTTTTCGCCCTTGAGATACGGCCCGCTCCAATGCTCGACGCCGTCGGGCTGCACCAGCAGCGCCTGCAATCCCTGCTCGCTCGTCGGGTAGGTGCCGACGTCGAGCTTGTAGATGTCGAGCACGCTGGTCAGGCGTTCGATCGACTGATGGGCGATCTTCTCCTTGGCGGAGCCGAGCTGGCGCAATGCCGCAGGCGCCACCAGACCGATCAGCAGCCCGAGGATCGCGAGGACGACGAGCAGCTCGAGCAAGGTAAAGCCCAGCTGGCGGCGCTTGCCGCCGCCGGACGCGTCGGACAACCGGCGCGCAGCCGTGGCTTCGAAGGTGTTCACGAAATTCACTCTCAAGAATAAAGATGCTGCGGGGGTAGATTGGAAAATGGGCGTCTTCGTGGCGCGAGTGCTCTCGCGCCGCCAAGCCTCGGCCGTGGCGGGCGAAGCGGCCATTCGTCCTGCGCTCGAAAACGTTCAGTGATGGGCGTGCTCGCGCAGCGCGGCGACAACGAGGCTGCCGATCAGAAACGTAAGAAAGGTCGCGATCAGCACCAAGGTAACGTCGAGCGCCGATTTCGGCTCGGTCGAATCTTCCGGCATGTTGGGCTTGACGAAATCGATCAGGTAGGTTTGCTGGTGCATCGTCGCCGAGCGCGCCGAATTGAGAAAGGCCAGGGCAGAGGTATAGATCGTCTGGGCGAACTTCTGGTCGAGCAGCAAATCCTCATATTCGCCGAGCAGCCGCGCATAATTTTTGTTCGACTCCTTGCCGGCGAGCAGCCCGCGATCTGCCCCCATCTGTTTTTCGAGAGCGTCGACCCAAGCCTGCAAACCCTTGACCAGCGGGCTGTCGGGACGGGCATAGGACAACGCGGTCTGGAGCTCGGCTTTGGCGCTCGACAGCTGGCCAAAGGTAGCGCCCGCTACCGATCCGACCGCCGTTGCCGTCGCCGTCGGGTCGATGTCGCCGTGGGCGTCGCGGAAATCCCGGATTTTGTCGTCGACCGCAACCAGCCGCTGCTCGGAGCTCGTCACCTCGGAGCGGGCAAAGTTCAGCGAATCTTGGCGCATCTGCTGATAAGCGTCGTTGATCTTGTTCTGTCCAAGCCCGACCAGCGTCCTGGCGATCAGCTGCGCGTCGGCGGCGCTGAAGGCCTGGACCTTGATGTCGAGGACCGGGTCGAGCGGATCCTCGGTGATGGTCACCCGCTTCTGGTAGTAGCGCAGAAAGCGTTCGGCCGAAGCGTCGGGCGACAGGCGCGAGAAGAAGTCGATGCCGGGCCGGCTCCACATCTTGCGCAGGCCGATCGCGTGGTCCGCCGCCAGCATCGCCTCGGGGGACTGCAGGTAGCTCGCGACCATCTCCTGGTCGGTCGAGGTGGCGTCGCCTCCGGGCGAGATGCCGACCAGCGACAACAGCGACGAAGCGCTGCCGCCGGAGCCGGATTTGTCGAGCGAGAACCCGCCGCCGCCGCCGGTCGCTGGATCCGAGCTGACGATCATCTGAGTTTCGGAAACATAGCGGTCGCTCGCGATAAACCCGAAATAGAGCCCGGCGAGCAGGGTCGGCAGCACCACAACCGACACCAGCGCCGCCAGTCGCCGGCGCCGTCGCGTCCGGCGGCTGTCGTGGAGCGTGGGAACCAGCCGCCTGCCGGTGCCGACGATCAAGGTGTCGGCGCGCCTTGGCGCCGGCACCGGGTTGTCGCCGCGGACAAAAATCCGCGGGCGGGTGAGACTGCGCAGCTTCATGCCTCCGACCCGTGGCAATAGAAATGCACCGCCTCGTCGAGGTCGGCGAACGGTATCAGGTAACCGCGATGCAAGACCAGCCCGACATCGCAGTATTGCTTGATGCTGGCGGCATTGTGCGACACCATCAAGAGGCCGGACGAGCGCCGCCGCCGCTCGGCGAACGCCTCGGCGCATTTGTCGCGGAACCACTGGTCGCCGACCGAGGTCGCCTCGTCGATCAAATAGCAGTCGAAATCGATCGCCAGGCTGATCCCGAACGTCAATCGCCCGCGCATTCCCCCGCTGTAGGTGCTGACCGGCTCGTCGAGGTATGGACCCAATTCCGCGAAATCCTCGACAAAGGCAACAGCATCATCTTCGTCGACCTGGTTGAGACGGGCGATAAAGCGGATGTTCTGGCGTCCGGTCATCGTCCCGCTGACGCCGCCGCCGTAACCCAGCGGCCAGGACAGCGAAACTGTTGGGACGATGCGGCCGTGATCGGGAACTTCCACCCCGGCGATCATGCGCAGCAAGGTCGACTTGCCGGCGCCGTTGCGGCCGAGCACCGCGACGCCGCGGTCGGTCGGAATGGTCAGCGAGGTCGGAAACAGAATGATGCGGTCTCCGGATCGCGTCCAATAGCTTTTTGACACCTCGACCAGGTGGATCACGGCGCGACCACATAGCGCCGGGTTGCCCTGATCACCGCCATCATCAGCGCCATACCGACAAAGACAAAGGCCAACGGATAGTGCCAGTTTGCGTAACGCGAGTGGTAGCCCTCAAAAATGCCGTCGCGAACGAATTCAATCAGATGTAGAAGCGGATTAAACAATGCATAAAAACGCATCCGCGGCGGCAGTATGTTAGCATAATAAAGGGCGCCTGAAAAGAAGAACATCAGTCGAAAAAACACGACTTCGATGATAGCTATACTTGGTATTACCAGCTGCCCAAGACCAAAAAGAGTGCCGGCTACCATTCCCAGCAGGCTGATGCAGGTCAGCGCCGCAATCATCGTCATTGGGTCGTTCAGCAGCAGCGAACCCTGATAGAGCGACAGCCCGCCGATGATCAGAACCAACACGACGATGCCGGTCAGATACTCCAGCAGGCAGCTCGCCAGGATCAAAAGCAGCGGCGTCACCTGGCGGAAGTAAAGAAATTGCAAATTTCCCCGCACCGCCCCGCTGGCGGCGGACTCGACCCGGACGTAAAAGCAGATGAACGGCACGATCCCGCCTGCCAGGAATGCCGTCGTCGACGTGCCGTATGGCATGCGGTGACCCCCCATCGTGTAGACGATATCGAGCGCCGCGACAAATGCCAAAGGTTGCACAATCGCCCACAAATACCCCATTCCGCTGTGTTGATGGTTGGTCAGCAGCGCCCTCAGCATGATCGTCCGCAGCGCGACGCCGAAGCTCACCATACCAGCCTTCAGGCTAGGCTGCCGTTCGAGCGCGGGATCGTCGGGCCGCGGCGCGAAGTCGCTCGGGATCGCGATCGAGGTAATCTCGGGCATGCCGGCGTCAGCGTCCATCGGCCGCCCGAGCTCGCGCTCCAACGACAAAATCGCCGATTTGAGACCCGGCAGGTCCGGACTGGTGCGAAACGCCCGGGCCAATGCGATCTCGGCCTGCTCGCCATTGCCGACCGCAAGGTAGATGCGCCCGAGCTCGAGAAAGGTGACGGCGTCGAGCGGGTCGAGATCGGCGACCAGCTTGAGCATGGCCAGCGCCTCGTCGGTCTGGCCAGTTCGGAACAGCGCCACCGCGCAGAGCCGCGCGGCAAAACGGTAATTGTCGGCGTAGCGCGGGATCGCCTGCAGCTGCTCGATCGCCTCCTCGCAGCGGCCGAGCCGGATCAGCACGTCGCCGAGCATCAGCCGCGGGGCGCTGTTGTCGGTCGCCAGCTCGACCGCCCGCGCGAAGTATTGCGCCGCGGTGTCGAGGCTCCGCATGCGCTCGTGGGCGATCCCGAGCCGGTACCACAATGCCGCGACCCCGCCGCCGACAAAATAGGCGCGGTCGGTCTCAGCGGCGGCGCGATCGAGGATTGCTTCCATGTCGAGCACGCCCTGCCGGTCGCCGTAGCGCGCAAATCGGCAATTGGCGTCGAGATAGAGCGCCAAGGGGTCGTCGGGCTCGGCGCCGAGCGCCGCACCCAGCCAGTCAACCGCATCCTCCGGGGTTTCGGCGCGCAGGAAATAGTCGCCGACCCTGAGCCGCACCTCTTGCGCGGCGACGGCCGGCAGCAGCAGGTCGAGCGGACCGACCAGCGTCTCAACCCGCCGGTACAGCGGCTGGCTGCGGTTGGGACTGCGTGTCGACAAGCCGAGCAGTGCCTCGACGCCGTCGCTGAATTTCCGCAGCATGATCTGAGCGACGGCCCACAGCACCCGGATTCTCGGCGCCGCATCCTGCTTGCCGGCCCCGAGCTTGGCGAGGATTTGATCCGCCTCTTCGTAGTCCGCGAGACGGAGAGCGGCAATCGCCTGATCGACCTCGTCCACCGCTGCTCCCCCGCCGCAGCTGCACGCCTTCCACAACGTCCGTGAGCCTGACCGCGCCCGGCGCCCATATAAGACCAGACCCGCAATTTTGGCAAGAACGGGTCGGCTATGACGGACGGGTGCGGACAAAGGCAGGATTCGTGCTGCGCCGTCAAATCATCGTCCACCTGCGCCGGCGTTCGCCATTTTCCTGATCACGCGACCGAGCCCGCGCACCGCGTCCGGTAAATCAGTATCGGCCCGTTTCGTTCCGCACACCTCACTCAATATTAGCCGATCGCGGATCGACTTGGTCCCGGCGAGCGCCTAGACGTCGCGCGCCGCCGCTGCGGCATTTCGGGCCGGGCGCACCCGGCGCTTGGGCGAGCGCGCGGTCGCAGCGCGCGCGGCGCCGGCGGCGGCGATCGCGAGGCCGATCGCCAGCACCACCAAGGCCGGGCGGATGCCGGTCTGCAGCGAAACGTCGGTGTCGAGCACGCGCAGCAGGTCGGCATGAAACGCCAGCCGGAAATAAAGCGCCTCGCCGAGCGCCGTGCCGATCCCGGCGGCGAGGCTCAACCCGCCGACCCAGGGCAACGCCAGACGCCCGCGCGCGCCAAACCGCCACAGCAGCAGCCGATAGCCGAGGAGCCAGCCGAGCAGCCCTGCCATGACCGTCGGCTGCCACAAATCGAGCTTCGACTGGAAGCAGTAATGAATGACGGCGAGCACGCCGATCGCGTAAGCGAGCCGGTGCAGCAGCTGCCAGCGCCTGCCGCCGAGCCGGCGCACCATGGCGTCGGTCGAGGTCGCGGCCAGCACCGCAAGCCCGAGCAGCGCGGCAAAGCCGATCGTCAGATAGACCCGCAGCATGATCTCGCTGGCGACCTTTGCGAGGTCGAACCTCTGGCTCGCGGTATAGAACGTGAAGTGGACCGCGGCATAGGCGAAGGCAGCGACCCCGGTCATCCGCCGCACCAGGATCAGCCGCGGCCACTGCAGGATCTGCCTCAGCGGCGTCACCGCCAGCGCCAGAAAGATCAGCCGGATGGTCCACAACCCCATCTCGTGGATCGCCTCGTTCAGCGGCCGCGCGCCGAGCAGGCCAAAACCGTAGGCGAGGAGCACCCAGCCCGCCGGCACGAACAGTGCTGCAAAGACGGCGAGCTTGAGCGGCGACAGGCGTCCGCTGTAGTCGTTCCACGGCAACGCCATCGGCGAGGCTCCGGCTGCGGCGCGGCCGACCTTACACCGGCGGCCTGACGCCATCCTTACATCGATGGCTTGACGCCATCCTTCTCGGCATAGAGATGCCTTGAGGTCAAGCTGCCGTCTGGATGCTTCAGCGCGATGACGAAGACGGCGACGCCCGGCCTCAGCAGGCTGATACCGCCGGGGGCCGAGGCCAGGACCGGCACGTCCGGGCCAATGCTGTATTCGGACTCCCCGCCTTTATAGGTGACGTGCAGCACTTCGCCGTCCGGGGCCTGGCTGACCGTGCCGACCGTGGCGTTGGTCATCACGCTGTCCGGCGAGAGATCCCAGGCAAATTGCCGGCCGCCATTGGGGTCTGCCTTGGGAAAGATGCGCACTTCGATCGCGTGGATCTTGCCGTCCTTGCCCCTGACCCCGGTGGAGGCAACAAAATCGCCGGGCTTGATGTCGGCCAGGCTTCTCTTGACCAGGGTCTGGATCACGACATCGGGTGCAAGCGTCACCATTGCGATCTGACCGTCGTGTTGTTTGACCGCCAACCGATGGTCGTCGAGCGTTTCGACCGTGCCGCGAATGCGCGCCGGCGTGCCGGCCGGCGGAGCCTGCGCAAAGGCCGGGGCTATTAGAGTGGCGACCAGTATGAAAGCGAAAAACGATGTTGAGCGCATGACGCAGCCTCCCTTGCCGGTATGTCGATGCTTAGAACGCGCCAGAGGTGCCGCGAATGCCAACGGCGCGCATCTCACATTTCGGTGACCGGGCGATGGCGCCGGCGCCGGGGCGGCGCTAACCTGCGACGCACCGATCGCCGAAAGGATGTCGCCGGTGTACGCCACCCCACCCGTTGTCAACAGCGAAGTCTTTACCGGCGTGCCCGACCGATTGCGCGCCCGGGAAAATGTGCGGCTGCAGAGCGGGGTGGCGCGCGACTTCGTCACCGAAAGCGAGGCCGGCACAATCCTGTCGGCCCGCCTCGAAACCGCCGGCAAAACCATGTACTCGCATATGCGAGGCCAACTTAGGTGGCCGCGACCTGCCCTTCACCCCCGGATCAGGTCCGGGGCAGGTTCTCTCGCTGCACGCGTCCGCTGCGTCTCCCCGCAGGCAGGCAGAGGCCGCGGGGGTGATGGCCCTAGCGAAAAAGGAAAAGTCCATGGCGACGGATATCGCGCAGAACTACTCGCTCGAAGAGATGGACCGGCAGAGCCTGTTCCATCCGGCGACCTCGATCGCCGAGCATCTGAAGAACGGGCCGACGATCATCGCCGGCGGGACCGGGGTGAGGCTCAAGGACAGCCGCGGGCATGACCTGATCGACTGCGGCGCCGGGCTGTGGTGCGTCAATGTCGGTTATGGCCGGGCCGAATTGGGTGAGGCGGCGGCGCGGGCGATGGCCGATCTCGGCTATTACCACACCTTCGCGTCCTATTCGAACGAGCCGATCATCCGCCTCGCCGACCGGGTCCTGACCTTGTTCCGCGAAAAGGCGGGTGCCGCGCATCTCTCGAAGGTTTTCTTTGGCACGTCGGGCTCGGACGCCAACGACACCAATTTCAAGCTGGTCCGCTATTACAATAATCTGCGCGACCGGCCGCAGAAGAAGAAATTCATCTCGCGGCTCGGGGCTTATCACGGCCTGACTTACGCCGCCGGCAGCTTGACCGGGATCGGCGGTTTTCATCAGGCGTTCGATTTGCCGGTCGAGGGCGTGTTTCACACCTCCTGTCCGCATTTCTATCGCTTTGCCGAGCCGGGCGAGGTCGAGGGCGCCTTCACCGACCGCATGGTCGCAGATCTCGAAGCGCTGATTGCGCGCGAGGGTGCGGAGACCGTCGCCGCTTTTATCGCCGAGCCGATCATGGGCACGGGCGGCGTCCTGATGCCGCCTCAAGGCTATTTCGCACAGGTGCAGGACGTTCTCGCCAGAAACGACATTCTGTTTATTGCCGACGAGGTGATTACCGGGTTTGGCCGTACCGGCTCGTGGTTTGCGACCGGGCTCTACGGCCTGAAGCCGGACATGGTCACGTTGGCCAAGGGCATCACCAGCGCCTATTTTCCGCTCTCCGCGTCGCTGGTTTCCGAGGAGATTTGGTCGGTATTGCGGGAGGCATCGCCAAAATACGGGCCGGTCATGCATGGCTTCACCTATTCGGGCCATCCGGTCGGCGGTGCCGTGGCGATGGCCAATCTCGACATCATCGAGCGCGAGGGGCTCGTCGACAATTCGGCCCGAATGGGCGCCTACCTGCGCGCCCAACTGCAAGCCAAGGTCGGCAACGCCCCCTATGTCGGCGACATCCGCGGCGAGGGGCTGATGGTCGGGGTCGAATTCGTCGCCGACAAGCGCGAAAAGCGGTTCTTCGATCCACAGCACCAGCCGCATCGCATCGTCGCCCGCAACGCCTTCGACGAGGGCTTGCTGGTCCGCGCGCTGGGCTTCACCGAAACCGTCTCGTTTTCGCCGCCGCTGTGCATTACCGAAACCGACATCGACCAAGCCGTCGGGCGTTTTGCCCGCGCTCTCGACCGAGCGATGCCCGAATTGCGCCGGCTGGCGGGATAACAGCCGAGCCGCGAAGACCACTGCGGCCGATCGCGGGTTGCGCCGGCAGGCGCCTCGCGAAACAATGCCGAAAAACCAGGAGGAAACACCGTGGCCGAGGATATTGCCTTGCCGATCGCCGGCCGGCCGGCGACGACGATCGCGGCGCGCATGGACCGGTTGCCGCCGACCCGCTTCATCTTGCGGTTTATCGTGCTGCTGGCGCTCGGCGCCTTCTTTGAGATCTACGACAACGGCCTGACCACCTATATCGCGCCCGGCCTGTTCAAGGCCGGCATCATGGTGCCGACGACCAAGGGGTTCTTCGACATCCACGGCTATGCGAGCCTCGTCGCAGCGACCTTTACCGGAATGTTTATCGGGACGCTGCTGCTGAGCCCGCTCTCCGACTATTTCGGCAGGCGGACGATCTTCACCTTCGCGCTCGTGTGGTATTCGCTCGCGACCCTGGCGATGGCGATGCAGTCGACCGATGTCGGCCTCGTCGTGTGGCGCTTTATTGCCGGCGTCGGCATCGGCGTCGAATTCGTCACGATCGACACCTACCTGTCGGAATTGGTGCCGCGCGAGCGGCGCGGCGCCGCCTTCGCCTTTAGCGCCACGATCGGGCTGACCGCCTATCCGATCGCAGCTTTCTTCGCCTTTCTGCTGGTGCCGCGAACCCCGTTCGGGATCGACGGCTGGCGCTGGGTGGCGCTGATCGGTGCCGGCGGCGCCCTCGTCGCCTGGTGGCTGCGGCTCGGGCTGCCCGAATCGCCGCGCTGGCTCGCCCAGCACGGCCGCCATGCCGAGGCCGACCAGGTTGCGCGCATGATCGAAGCCCGGATCGAGGCGGAAACCGGCCGCCCGCTGCCCGCCCCGCAGACCATCGAAGGCGAGATCGAGGAGATCCAAGGAGCGTTCTCGGAAATCTTTCAGCCGCCCTATCTGAAGCGGACAGTGATGCTGGTCGTCTTCCAGCTACTGCAGACGATCGGATATTATGGGTTTACCGCCTGGGTTCCGACCTTGCTGCTGTCGCAAGGGATCAACATCACCAAGTCGCTCGCCTACACCTTTGTGATCGCGTTGGCTTCGCCCGTGGCGGCGCTGGTCGCGACCCAGTTCGCCGACCGGTTCGAGCGCAAATGGCAGATCTGCGCGTCGGCGCTGGCGATCGCGGTCTTTGGCCTGTGCTTCTCGCAGCAGCACGGTGCGGCCGGGATCGTAATCTTTGGCCTGCTGATCGCCTTCTCCAACACGATCTTTGCCTATTCGCTGCACGCCTACCAGTCGGAGCTGTACCCGACCCGGATTCGCGCCCGCGCGGTCGGCTTCACCTATTCCTGGAGCCGCTTCAGCACGATCTTTGTCGGCTTCTTTGTCGCCTTTTTCCTCAGGAACTACGGCACGGCCGGCGTTTTCCTGTTTATCGCCAGCGCCATGATCGCGGTGATTGTGGTGATCGCGTCGATGGGGCCGCGGACGACGATGCTGCGGCTCGAGGCGATCTCGCGCTAAGCCGAGGCGGGAGTCCGCAGACATGACCGATTTTCTCGACAGCGAGACCGGAGCGCGCGGTTTTCAGGCGATGGTGGCGATGCGCGACGGGGTGCGCCTCAACACCTTTGTCTTTCTACCGGCCGCGGGCGGGCCGCGCTGGCCGGTGATCCTGCACCGCACGCCCTACGGCGTCGCCGCCGCCGACGCGCGCGACAAGCTCGACTGCGCAAACGCTTGGCTGCCGAGTGCGGCGGAGCCGATGCGCGGCTCGATCCTGCGCGGCTGGCGCGCGATCGTCGCGCATGGCTATGCCGCCGTCTACCAGGACACCCGCGGCCGACACGGCTCGGAAGGCGAGGACCGCGTCTACGCCGACGACGCGGCCGACGGTCACGACACCCTCGAATGGATCGCCGATCAGCCCTGGAGCAGCCAGATGGTCGGCGTGTCCGGATCGTCGGCCGGGGCGACGACGGCGTTTGCCGCGGCCTCGACCCGGCACCCGAGCCTGCGCGCCTTTTTCGCCCAGGCCGGCGCCTCGAGCATCTATGACGACGTGGTCTATGAGGGCCAGTCGATCGAGATGGAGCGGCTGTGGCTGTGGGTTGCGCGCAACATCCCCGGCCTCTCGGCCTCGCATCGCGCGGCGGCGATGCAGCGCGTCGGCATTGGCGCGGCCGAGCTCGAGGCTGCCGCCGCTTCGGCCGCGGCGCGCTATGCCCGGCTCGATGCCGCGCGCCAGACCGAGCCGCCCTTTGTCGGCTCCGACGACTGGATGCGGCTGCCGTTGACCCATTACCCGGATTTCGCGACCGGCCAGCCCTTTCTCGACGAGATCATCACCCACCCGGCCCCGGACGCGTTTCGCGCCGCGCACAATTTCCGCCGCACGATCGACATTCCAGGCTTTCACGTCACGACCTGGTTCGACATCTTTCAGACGAGCGTGATGGCCGCGTTCAGCGAAATCCAGGCGCGCGCCGGCAACCAGAAATTATGGATCGGCCCCAACGAGCATTACTTTGTCTATCACGACAAATTTTGGAGCCATGACCCGTATTTCGCCTGGTTCGACTATTGGCTCAAGGGCGAGGCGAACGGCGTTATGGACGGGCCGGCGGTGACCTACTCGCCGCGCGCCTGGGTCGCGGACCGGGAGAATTACGTGCCGGACGACTGGCGCCAGGCCGAGCGCTGGCCCCCGCCGCAGGCGCGCCCGAGGCGGCTCTATCTGCGCGGCGACGGCGGCCTCGGCCCCAAGGCGCCCGATGGTCCGCCGCGGCGCTACCGCTACGACCCGCGCCGGCCGATCCCGACATTGGGCGGGCGCAACATGCTGATCTCGGCCGGTGCGCTGGACCAGCGGCCGGTCCAGGCATTGCCCGATTACGGGCTCGTCTACCGCGGCGCGAAGCTGGCCCAGCCGCTGACCGTCGCCGGCAATGTGCGCCTGAGCCTGCACGTCCAGTCGGACTGCCCCGACACCGACTTTGTCGGCAAGCTCGTCGACCTGCACCCCGACGGCAGCGCCATGCTGCTGATGGACGGGATCACCCGCGCGCTCTACCGCGACGCGTCGGGCGAGCCGCGGCCGTTGACCCCGGACCGGGTCGAGCGCCTGACGGTCGACCTCGGCCATATCCACCACACCTTCGCCGCCGGCCACCGGATCGAGATCGACGTCACCAGCAGCAACTTCCCGCGCCATGCCCGCAACACCAACAGCGGTCATCCGGTGCTGGCGAACGACACCGACCGCGACATCCGCGCCGCCGTCAACACGGTCCACCACGCCGAGGCGACACCGTCGTTTGTCGAGCTGCCGGTGTTGTCCGCCGGCTGAGCCTCGATCAGACGACCGGGAGCGGCCGGTGCGGCAGCGGAGGGGGCTCGACCCGGATCGGGTCGCCGGGGTGGACTTCGCCTGATGTCAGCACGACCCCCATGATCCCGGCCTTGCGCACGAGGTTGCCGCGCTCGTCGCGGTCGAGGGTCGCCGCCATCAGCCCCTTTTGGATTTTGTCGAGCTGGGCGCAGGGGTTGCGCAGCCCGGTCACCTCGACGACTGCCTCCTCGCCGAGATAAAGCCGGGTCCCGGCCGCCAGCCCGAGCAGGTCGACACCCGAGGTCGTGACGTTCTCGCCCATCTGGCCCGGCCGAACGTCAAACCCCGCCAGTTGCAATTCGTCATGCAGCTCGGCGTGGATCAGGTGCACCTGGCGCAGATTGGGCTGGGTCGGGTCGCGCGCGACCCGCGAGCGGTGCTTGACCGTCACCCCCTGATGCGCGTCGCCGTCGACCCCGAGACCGGCGAGGAGGCGGATGCCGGCCTCGTTCGGCTTGACCAGGGTGTGCCGCGGACTGCGGCTCACCGCCGTGACGAGACCCGCCACCAATCGGCTCCCGGCCGCTATTCGGCCGCCGCCGGCAACGGCCGCGGGAAGATGCTGTCGTAGAGCTCGGGGCGTTGCCATTGCGACAACAGGCCCTGCTTGGTGCCGCAATACGGCGTCTTGTCGTTGCCGTCCCACCCGGCGCGCAACTCGCGCACGCGGTCGAGGTCGACCCCGACGACCGACATGCCGACATTGGTGCTCTCGTAATGAGTGCGCTCCGGCCCGGCGATGATCGCCAGCCCGCGTTCAGCCGCGGGATCGAGGATGTTGCGGGTCGAGACCACGAGTGCCAAATTCTCGATCGCCCGCGCCTGCAGCAGGGTGTGCCACGTCTCCCAGAGATTGCCGGCGCCGCAGAGCCCGGCCGGCAGAAAGATGATTTCCGCCCCGCGCAACGCCAGGGCGCGCGACACCTCGGGCATGTAGACCTCGCTGCACATGCCGAGCCCGACCCTGCCGTGGACGGTGTCGAAAACCGGGAAGTCGTTGCCCGGCACCCACTCGAACTCCCACACCCCGCCGCCGCCGGTGCGGCTCGAATAGATCCACGGGCCGTTCGGGTGGGTCCGGCGATAGCGGACTGGCGCCCGGCCGTCGGGATAGGCCATGCAGGTCAGGTTGTAGGCGGTCCTCTTCGCGTCATCGATCGGCTCCAATGTGCCGAAGACGACGTGCACCCGATGCTTTTGCGCCGCCGCGGCGATGCGGGCGGACGGGTCGTAGGCCGCCGGCATGCGCCACGGCCCCGGATAGCTCTCCGGAAAGCAGACAAAATCCGCACCCTCGCCGGCGGCGCGCCCGATCCAGCGCACCGCGTCCTCGACATTCCTCGCGTCATCGGGAGGTGGGCTCGTGTGCGGCTGGACCACTGCGATTTTGACCATGCTCATCGAAAGAGCTCCTGAATGGCCCGGGCAACGCGCCGCCCGCCGTTATCAGCGGCGCGACAGCGGCCCTGCGGAGGCAGCAACGGAGGCCGCGGATGCAGGCAGGATTGCGCGGGGATCAAATCGGTGGAGCGGGTGAAGGGAATCGAACCCTCGTCGTAAGCTTGGGAAGCTTCTGCTCTGCCATTGAGCTACACCCGCAGCGCCGCCGATCATATGCGATCAGCAGCCGCCTTCAAGCTGCTTTGCCGGCTAGACGTCCTTGGCCGGCGGGTCGCAGGGCACCGTCCCCATCGTCGCCGGCAGGCACACTTCGAGAATCTCGACATCGTCCGAGGTGCGGATCTCGTTGTGCTTCATGCCGCCCGGGATAAAGCACGAATCCCCGGCTTCGAGCCGGCATTGCGTGCCGTCCTCGAATTCGAGCTCGACAAACCCCTTCAGCGCGTAGACGAACTGACCCTCGCAGACATGGTAGTGCCAGCCGGTCGGCTGGGTCATGCCGCGCACCGCCGACATCACCTGCACCCGCATCCAGCCTTCGCTGGCGCCGGTCACGCCGAGATCGCGATATTTGAAAAAGTCGCGCCGGCCTTCGACATAGTCCGGCTTTTTGGCGCTCGTCACCGCGGCCTTCATTTTCGGCTGGCCCTGAACCGCCGCCTTCTCCGCCGCCGGCTTTTCCAAAGTCGCTGCGCCCGCCATGGCTTCCTCCCATCGGTTGCGTCGCCGCCACCATAGCAGCGATTTGGCCTTCGGTGCTATCCTGCGGGTCTCGTCTCCCAAGGAGGTTCGGCATGGCGAACATACCCGGTGCGGTAACCGACCCCAGCCGCGTGCGCGGCGAAAACCTCGAGCTCAAAAGCGGCGGCGACACGATCACAGGCTATCTCGCGCGGCCGAGCCAATCCGGCAGTCACCCCGGCGTCGTCGTCATCCACGAAGCCTTTGGCCTCGTCGAGCACATCCGCGACATCGCCCGGCGCTTTGCCAATATCGGCTACAATGCGCTCGCCCCCGACCTCTATGCCCGCGCCGGCGGGCCGTCCAACCCGAACGACATGGCGACGGTGATGCCGGTCATGTTCGGAAAATCGGATGCCGAGGCGGTGCAGGACCTCGAAGCGGCGGCGGCCCATCTGCGCGCCCTGCCGGGTGCAAACGGCAAGATCGGCGCGATCGGCTTTTGCTCGGGCGGCCGCCAGACCCTGCTGTTCGCGTGCAGCAGCAACAAGGTCGACGCCGCGGTCGACTGCTGGGGCGGGTTTGTCC
This sequence comes from uncultured Alphaproteobacteria bacterium, assembly GCA_963712825.1. GTDB lineage: Bacteria > Pseudomonadota > Alphaproteobacteria > ATCC43930 > CGMCC-115725 > AP-15. Next base: position 219,381 of record CAVQJP010000002.1, on the reverse strand, counting down.
ATCGCGCGACCCCGGACGCCGAGACCACGCCGGCGCGCCCCAAAGCGATCCTCGACCTCGTCCCGCAACTCCATTGCCCGCTCTTCGCGGTATTTGGCGAGGAGGACCAGAACCCGTCGGTCGCGATATCGGAGGAATTGAAAAAGCGGGCGCAGGCGGCCGGCAAGGACGTGACGGCAAAGGTCTACAAAAACGCCGGCCACGCCTTTCTGGCCGATTACCGGCCGAGCTATCGCGAAGGCCCCGCAGCCGAGCTGTGGGCCGACGCGGTCGCGTTTTTCAACAAGCACCTGAAGGCCTGAGCCGGGGTCGAAATCCCGCCGCCAGCGATGGCCGGACCTCCGGCCATCCTGGCGCTGCTGCCGGCAGAAGCCGCGTCCGCCCCGAAGCGCGATTTCGGCAAGCCAGCGTCGCGCGAAACGAAGAACAACCGGCGGTTTCCCGCTCGACGATGCCGGTGGTTTGTTGCAGCATCGGCGGATGCTCAAATTTCCGGCATTTGGTCGCGACACCAGGGTCAACGCGCTGCTCGGCGCCGGGCACTTCCTGTCGCATTACTACCAGCTTTGCCTGCCGCCGGTGTTTATCGCCTGGCAAAAGACCTTCGACGTGTCGTTTGCCGAGCTCGGCTTGGCGATGGCGGTGATGTCGGCCGCTGCGGCCCTGATGCAGACGCCGATGGGGTTTCTCGTCGACCGCTACGGAGCGCGGCCGTTTCTGGTCGGCGGCACTCTGACGATGGCGCTCTCGGTGTCGGCGATGTCGTTTGCGACCTCGTATTGGCAGATCGTGGCGCTGGCGCTGGTGTCGGGGATCGGGAACTCTGTCATCCACCCGGCCGACTACTCGATCCTCAGCGGCTCGGTCGACCGCGCCCGGCTCGGCCGTTCCTTCGCCTTCCACACCTTTGTCGGCAATATCGGGTTCGCGGTGGCGCCGCCGGCGACCGCGGCCTTGACCTTGCTGCTCGGCTGGCGCGGCGCCTTGCTGCTGGTCGGACTCTTGGGCGTGCCGGTCGTCGCGACGATCCTGTGGCAGAGCCGGATCCTGGTCGAGCAGCACCGCGCGCCGCATGAACGCGCCGCCACCGCCGCCCCCTCCGGCATCCGCATGCTGCTCAGCCGCTCGGTCATGATGTTTTTCGCCTTTTTCATGGTGTCCGCGGCGGCCGGGGCGGGCATCCAGTCCTGGCTGATCACGATCCTGCACCGCGCCTACGGAATGCCGGTCGCGGCCGCGTCCTCGGCGCTGACCGGCTGGATGGTGGGCTCGATCTGCGGCGTCCTGCTCGGCGGCTGGGTCGCCGACCGCACCGACCGTCATCTGCCGTTCGTCGTGGTGCTGACCACCGGGGCGGCGGCGGTCCTCTTGTGGGTTGGGATCGTGCCGATGGCCGGTTTGATGACCGCCGGGGTGCTGTTTGCCGGGGGGTTGATGACCGGCGCCAGCCGCACCCCGCGCGACGTGATGGTCAAGGATGCAGCCCCGCCGGGCCAGATCGGCAAGGTGTTCGGGTTTGTCAGCTCGGGCATGTCATTGGGTGGTGCGATCATGCCGGTGCCCTACGGCATGATCATCGACTCGGGACGGCCGCGGCTGGTGCTGGTTGTCGTCGCCTCGCTATTGATGGCGAGCCTGTTCTGCGCCGGCGGCGCCCGCATCCGCTTTCGCCGTCCGGTGGTGCCCGCCGCCGCCGAATAAGCAACGGTGCCGGCACGCGCGGCGAGGCGGGGCGGCTGGCTCCGAACTCGGTGTGCAACCACCATGATGCCTTACCGTCACCGCCGCTTTCGCGGGAATGACGATCAAACACCTGACTTACATAATTCCATCGGGCCGGACGCGCAGGGTCACGACCGGGTCGGCTGGACGACGACGCACGGCAATTGCCGCTGGTTGAGCTGCCAGCACGCATCCGCCGCGGCACTGGCGGAGAGATGGGCGAGGCGCGCGCGGTACAGCACCGAGGCGCCGTTCGGCGTCGGCGGCAAGGTCAGGGTCGCGGCGCGCAGCTGAGCCGGCGCTTGCGAGCGCGCACCCTCGGCCACCGCGCGGGCCAGCGCCGGATTGGCAAAGGCGCCGATCTGGATCGCCCAGTCGCGCTGCGGCAGCGCCAGCACGTGCGGCCCGGGGCTCCCGGTCAGCGCGGCCGCCACGATCGGGCGGCTCGATGAGGGCCGCAGCGCCGGCGCGGGCCGCCAGCCCACGGCGGCTGTCGTCGCCAATGCCGCCGGCGCCGTAACCGGCGGCGGGGCGGTGCTGGTCGCCATCGCCGGTTCGCACGGCCGGTCGGGGTCGTAGGCGGCATTCGGGTCGCAGCCTTGGGCCGAGGCGAGCTGGAGCCGCGGCGCGGCCTGCGGCGGCGCCGCAGCCTGCGGCGGCGCCGGAGGAGGCGTTGCGGCCGCCGCCGTAACGGTCTGCCCCGCCGAGCTGCAAGGATGGTTCGGGTCGTAGGCGGCGCTGAGGTCGCAGCCGCCCGCTCCCGTCTGCCGCACCGAATCCGGCGGTGGCTCCGCCTGCTGCGCAAAAGCCTGCTGCACAAAAGCCTGCTGCACCGGGGCCTCCTGCGCCGGGGGCGGAAGCCGGGCGGGGGCCGCGGCGGCGACGACGACCGGCTGTCCGGCCGAGGTGCAGGGGTGGTTCGGGTCGTAGGCGGCGCTGAGGTCGCAGCCGCCCGCCCCGGTCTGCGGCGCAAATGCCTGCTGCACCGGCGCCGGTGCCGTTGCCGCCGCGATCAGCGAGGTGCAGGGATGGTTCGGATCGTAGGCGGCGCTGAGATCGCAACCGGCCGCCAGATTGCCGGGCGTGACCCCGATCGTGCCGCTCGGACGCGCCGAGGCGTACGTCGCCAGCGGCCCCGACATCGGCACCGAATTGCCAAGGTTGGGCGTGATCGCGGCGAGGTAGTTGACGGTCTCGTCGGGCAGGTCGGCAGCACCGGCGAGATAGTTGTCGACCCGGTTCGGACCGGCATTGTAGGCGGCGAGAAAACCGGGCGCGCCAAACCGGTCGTACATCTCGCGGATGTAGGCGGTCCCCGCCAGGATGTTGTTGTGCGGGTCATAGGGGTCGTCGCCGAGCCCATAGCGGATGCGCAACGTCTCATAGGTGTCGGGCATGACCTGCATCAGGCCCATCGCCCCGACCGGCGAGACGGCCTGCTCCTGGCCGTCCGATTCCTGGTGCATCACCGCGCGCACCCACTGCTCGGGGACGATGTAACGCGCCGCTGCCTCACGGATATAGGGGCCCCAGGGGTCCTCCGGCGGCCCAGGCGGCGGGTAGTAATGCGAGGGTGCAAATGACGGGCTCTCGCCGATGACGCCGTAAGGCGCGGCGCCGTACTGGGAGCCCTGTTGGCCGCAGGCGGCGAGGAGCAGAGCCGGCAACAGCAACAGGACCGACTTCAGGCGCCGCGCTGTGGTCGGCGCGGTATGAAGGAGCTCGTCAAATCCAATCGAAAAACGCATTCGTCGCACCGGGATGCTGTTCTTGCCGGCCCGGTCTTGGCACCAGCTTTGTCAACCAGCGCCGATATCACGGTTGATCGGCGACCGCCAACTGTCGAGGACAGGTTGAAGCAACCACAGAGCTTTCGATGCCGGGCCGGGTATGGCCGGCGGCGAATCACCAGCCCCGAGCCTGCGCCGATCTTGTGCCGCCCCGGCCGATCGGGGACAATTGCGCCCTTCGCGGCAATGGGAGGCGGCAATGCGCAGGGTCGGGCCCAACAGCTATACGGAAGTCTATTTCGCCGGCTGCAATCCGAGCTTTGTCGAGACCAGCGACGGGTTTGTCATGATCAACTCGCCGCAGCAGCCGATCGACGCGGTGCGCTGGCGCGAGCGGATGGAAGACAAGGCGCCGATCCGCTACCTGGTCAACACCGAGCCGCATGGCGACCACATCTCGGGCAACGCCTATTTCACCAACACCCAGGTGGTCGGCCAGGTCAAACTGCAGGAATGCTTTGAGCGTTATCTTTACGCTTTCGGCTCGCTCGACGACAAACGCGAGCGCTTTAAGGAAACCGACCCCGACAGCGTCTGGCTCGTCGGCCATCCCGATTACCCGGCGGCAAACCCGCCGACCCTGACCTTTGACGACACGCTGACCCTGAACGTCGGCAACCACACCTTCAGCATCATCCACATGCCGGGCCACACGGCACCGCAGACCTCGGTGCTGGTGCCCGAGGAGGGGGTCGTCTTTACCGGCGACAACGTCTTCCACAAATGCCGTAGCTGGCTGCAGGAATGCGACCCGTGGGAGTGGCTGGCCGCGCTGAAAAGCATCGAGGCGCTCGATGTCGAATTGATCGTGCCGGGCCATGGCGAGCCTTGCGGCAAGGCCTATCTGAAAGAGCAGGGCCAGATCGTCGAAAACTGGATCGGCTATGTCGAGCGCTTTGTCGACCGCGGCGTCGGTCCCGATGAAATCCTCAAGCAGCCGGTCGAGGTCGCCAAGCAGGACCCCTATCCGATCGGGCAGCGCCTGTTCGCGCTCAACGAGCGGCTGACCGACATGACAATCCGCAACCTGCACCAGCGCATTTCCGACAAAAAGCAACAGCCCTCCGCGAAGAGCTGACGCGAGTTCCAGAGCCGCGCCTAAGGGCGGACGAGAACGGGAGGCTTGTCCAAGAAAGGGCTTGAAGCCCGTACGCTTTAACCGTACTCATACTACCGTATGAGAATTCGGACCGTCCGTCATCGAGGGCTGAAACGCTTCATCGAAGATGACGACGACCGAGGAATTCGACGGGATCTGGTGAACCGGGTCCGGCGCGTTCTCACTGCCGTGCAGAGCGCCGAAAACGTCGAGGAGCTAGCGGGTCCACCCGGCTGGCGTATCCACCAGCTTACGACCGCGCCCGAACATGGAGCATTTCGGTTTCGGGCAACTGGCGTATCACATTTGAAATCAACGAAGGTCAAATTCATAATCTTGACTTGGAGGATTATCACTGATGAGCGAGGAAATTAACAAAGTTCGCATGAAGCCTTCGCATCCGGGCGAATTCATTCACGAGGAAATACTTGTGGAGCTTGACCTCTCTATCACCCGCGCCGCCGAGATTTTGGGCGTGCGGCGGGCGACCCTGTCCGACCTCGTGAACTGCCACGCCGCCCTGTCGCCGGAGATGGCCTTGCGGATCGAAAAGGCCTTCGGAGTCAACATGGACATGCTGCTTCGCATGCAGGTGTGGTTCGACACCTACACCGTGCGACAGCGCGCCGGGGAAATCGACGTGAAGCCGTTCGATCCGCCAGAGCCGCGCTGACCGCGCCGAACGGCAAGCTCAGCGAAGTGAGGGCAGGCGACTACTGCCAGGCCGGCGGGGAAGCCAACGGCGCTCGGCGGGCAAGGGCGCCCGGCCCATAAGGAGCCCGCGTCGAACACCCCGCCGCCATTTTTCTCCTCAGTTCGGCCGAACGGCAAGAGAGGACGATTCCGCGGCCCGCAATTTCACGCGAGGTCGAAGCGATCGAGGTTCATCACCTTGTTCCAAGCAGCCGCGAAGTCGCGCACAAACGCTGCCTGCGAGTCCGCGCACGCATAGACTTCCGCCAGCGCTCGGAGCTGGGAGTGCGAACCGAAGACCAGGTCGACGCGGGTGCCGGTCCACTTCAGCGCGCCGGTCGCGCGATCGCGTCCTTCGAACACCTCCTCGGCTGCCGAGACGGACTCCCAAACCGTGCCCATGTCGAGCAGGTTGACGAAGAAGTCGTTGGTGAGCGTTTCGGGGCGCTTTGTGAAGACGCCGTGCGGCGACTGTCCGAAGTTCGCATTCAGCACGCGCATGCCGCCGACGAGAACCGTCATCTCAGGCGCGGTCAAATTCAGCAATTGCGCCCGATCGACCAGCATCTCCTCTGGCGAGGTGTATGCGGTCTTGAGGTAGTTGCGGAACCCGTCCGCAGCCGGTTCGAGCACCGCGAAGGACTCGATGTCGGTCTGATCCTGCGACGCATCCGTGCGGCCTGGCGTGAAGGGAACCTGGACATCATGCCCGGCCTTCTTCGCCGCCTCTTCGACGGCGGCGCAGCCGCCAAGGACGACCAGGTCGGCGAGCGAGACTTTCTTCCCTCCGGTCTGCGCGGCGTTGAACTGCTTTTGGATATCCTCGAGGGTTTCAAGCACGCTCGAAAGTTGGGTCGGCTGGTTGACCTCCCAATCCCTTTGCGGCGCCAGGCGGATGCGCGCCCCGTTTGCCCCACCGCGCTTGTCGGAGCCGCGGAACGTTGCCGCCGACGCCCAGGCGGTCGAGACCAATTGCGGGATCGAAAGACCCGACGCGAGGATTTTGCTTTTGAGCGCGCCGATGTCCTCTTCGTCGATCAGTTCATGCGTGACCGCCGGGACCGGGTCTTGCCATGGCAGCTCCTCCGCCGGGACCTCCGGGCCGAGATAGCGCGAGCGCGGCCCCATGTCGCGATGCACAAGCTTGAACCACGCGCGGGCGAACGCGTCGGCGAGCTGATCCGGGTTCTCGTAGAAGCGCCTTGAAATCGGTTCGTACACCGGGTCGACGCGCAAGGCGAGGTCGGTCGTCAGCATCGAGGGCGCGCGACGCTTCGACGCGTCGTGCGGATCCGGCACGGTGCCGGCGCCGGCGTCGCCCTTCGGCTTCCACTGGTACGCGCCGGCCGGGCTCTTGGTCAGCTCCCATTCGTAGCCGAACAGGTTCGCGAAGAAGTTGTTGCTCCACTTCGTGGGCGTCTGGGTCCAGATGACTTCCAGGCCGCTGCCGATCGCGTCGTCGCCTTTGCCGCTGCGATAGGTGTTCTTCCAGCCGAGCCCCTGCTCCGCGATGGAGCCGCCTTCGGGCTCGGGGCCGACATACTTGCTCGGATCGGCGGCGCCATGGGTCTTGCCGAAGGTGTGTCCGCCGGCGATCAGTGCCACGGTCTCCTCGTCGTTCATCGCCATGCGCGCGAACGTCTCGCGGATGTCCCGCGCCGCGGCGAGCGGATCCGGCTTGCCGTTCGGCCCTTCCGGGTTGACGTAAATCAGACCCATCTGCACCGCGGCGAGCGGATTCTCGAGATCACGGTCGCCGGTGTAGCGCTCGTCCGCCAGCCACTTGCCTTCGCGGCCCCAGTAGATGTCCTCTTCGGGCTCCCAGACATCCTCGCGCCCGCCGCCAAAGCCGAATGTCTTAAAGTCCATCGACTCCAGCGCGCAATTGCCGGCAAGGATCATCAGGTCGGCCCAGGAGATCTGCTTGCCGTATTTCTGCTTGATCGGCCACAGCAACCGGCGCGCCCTGTCGAGGAGCACGTTGTCCGGCCAGCTGTTGAGGGGTGCGAAGCGTTGCGTGCCCGAGCCGGCGCCACCACGGCCGTCACCGGTGCGGTAGGTGCCAGCACTATGCCACGCCATCCGGATAAAGAGCGGCCCGTAATGTCCGAAGTCGGCCGGCCACCAGGCTTGCGAGTTGGTCATCAGCGCATAGAGGTCGTTTTTCAGGGCCTGGAAGTCGAGTTTGTTGAACTCCTCGGCGTAGTTGAAGTCCGTGCCCATCGGATTGGACAGCGGAGAGTTCTGCTGCAGAATTTTGAGGTTCAACTGGTTCGGCCACCAGTCCCGGTTCGACCTGGCCCTCAAAGTCTCATGGGAGCGGGCACCATGCATTACCGGGCACTTGCCGGCGCTTGCGACATCACTTCCGTCCATAGTTCTCTCCGTTTGGCTGCGTTGGTTGACTTGGTCCGTTAATGCGGACCGTAACTACTCTGGCGTAAGGTTCGGGCTCACGGACGGCGCGATGAATAGGTGCCGGGCACTTAGCCGGCCTGGGCCGCGCAGGCTGGCGGTCAGGCTGTTCTGGTTGTCGCCGGGTGAGATTCCAGCTCTTGTCAGCTTGGTCTTCGCCCCCATCTTCGTCTTCATAAGCCTCGCCTCGCCGTCTTTCTTTAGAACGATTATAAACTGGCGACCCCTAGAAGTTTGTCAATGCCGCGCGCCCGCAACGGTCGATGTGTCGCGCAATGACGGCTCTGGTTGTCCCGGCCACGCCGGAGGCTGTCGCGTGCGCCGCGCGGCTGTTGCGATCGGGCGAGCTGGTCGCGTTTCCGACTGAAACCGTCTACGGCCTCGGCGCCGACGCGACCAACGAACGCGCCGTCGCCGCGATCTTTGCCGCCAAGGGCCGCCCGCATTTCAACCCGTTGATTGTTCATGTTCCGGGCCTCGCCGACGCCGAGCCGCTGGCGGAATTCGATACGCGGGCGCGACGCATTGCCGCGCGGTTCTGGCCGGGGCCGCTCTCATTGGTGCTGCCGCGCCGCGGCGGCAGCGGGTTGTCATTGCTGGCGAGCGCCGGGCTCGACACGGTGGCGATCCGTGCCCCGGCGCATCCGGTGGCGCAAGCGCTGCTGCGCGCGTCAGGCCGGCCGATCGCCGCTCCCTCAGCCAATCGCTCGGGGCGGGTCAGCCCAACCGAAGCCGCCCATGTCGCCGCCGAGCTCGGCGACAGGGTGGCGCTGATCGTCGACGCCGGACGCGCCCCGGTCGGCGTCGAGTCGACGGTGCTCGATTTTTCGGGCGAGACCCCCCTCCTCCTCCGCCCCGGCGGCGTCACTCTCGAAGCGCTGAGCGATGTGCTCGGCCCGATCGCCGGCGCCGTCGGCCCACCCGCCACCGGCGCGTTGCGCGCGCCCGGCATGCTGGCGAGCCATTACGCGCCGGCATTGCCGTTGCGCCTCGAGGCGGCTGCGGCCCGGCCCGGCGAGGCCCTGCTCGCCTTTGGCCCGGACGCCCCGCCTGGCTTTGCCGAAACTCTGTGGCTCAGCCGCGCCGGCGACCTCGCTGAAGCCGCGGCCAATCTGTTCGCGATGCTGCGCCGGCTCGACCGTCCGGCCTTTGCCGGCATCGCCGTCATGCCGATCCCCGAGCACGGTCTTGGCCGTGCGATCAACGACCGCCTGCGCCGCGCCGCCGCGCCGCGACAGCGCTAGGCGCCGATCGGGACGGTTGCCGGCATGGGACGCGGCGCCCCATCGGGCGTATAGATTGGGCGGCGGCATTCGGAAAACGGCGTTCGCACAATGCACAACACGCGGCTGACGGCCCTCGATTTCGACCTTGGTGCGGATGTCGACATGCTGCGCGCGAGCGTGCGCGGCTTCGCCGAGGACAGGGTGGCCCCGCTTGCCGCCGAGATCGACCGCAGCGACCGCTTCCCGATCGAATTGTGGCCCGAAATGGGGGCGCTCGGCCTGCATGGCATCACCGTCGAGGAGGAGTATGGCGGCGCCGGCATGGGATACCTCGCGCATTGCGTCGCGATGGAGGAAGTGAGCCGCGCGTCGGCCTCGGTCGGGCTCAGCTATGGCGCGCATTCGAACCTTTGCGTGAACCAGATCCGCCGCAACGGCAGCGAGGCGCAAAAACGCCGGTATTTGCCAAAGCTGATTTCCGGCCAGCATGTCGGGGCCCTGGCGATGAGCGAGCCGGGTGCGGGGTCCGACGTCGTCTCGATGCGGCTGCGCGCCGACAAAAAAGGCCATCGCTGGGTGCTGAACGGCACCAAGCTGTGGATCACCAACGGCCACTGCGCCGACACCCTCGTCGTCTATGCCAAGACCCGGCCCGATGCCGGCGCGCGCGGCATCACCGCGTTTCTGATCGAGAAAGGGTTCAAGGGTTTCCGCCCGGCGCAAAAGCTCGACAAATTGGGGATGCGCGGCTCGCCGACCTCGGAACTCGTCTTCGAGGATTGCGAAGTGCCCGTGGAAAACGTGCTCGGCGCCGAGGGCGAGGGGGTGCGCGTCTTGATGAGCGGTCTCGACTACGAGCGCGCGGTGCTGGCCGCGGGTCCGCTCGGGATCATGCAGGCCTGTCTCGACCTCGTCGTTCCCTACGTCCACGACCGCCGCCAGTTCGGCCAGCCGATCGGCGAGTTCCAGTTGATCCAGGCCAAGATCGCCGACATGTACACCGGCACGAACGCATGCAAGGCCTATGTTTATGCGGTGGCGCGGGCCTGCGACCGCGGTCTGACGACGCGCAAGGACGCCGCCGGTGCGATCCTCTATGCCGCCGAAAAGGCGACGGCGATGGCGCTCGACGCGGTGCAGATCCTGGGCGGCAACGGCTACATCAACGACTATCCGGCCGGGCGCCTATTGCGCGACGCCAAGCTCTACGAGATCGGCGCCGGCACCTCCGAAATCCGCCGCATGCTGATCGGCCGCGAAATCTTTACCGAGACGGCGTAGGTTGACAGACAGCCCTATGCCCCCGATCGTAACCTCATGGCTGAGAGCGTCACTCTTGAATTTCTTGGCAGGCAGTTCGAACGCGCTTTTGCGGACTTGGCCGCAATCGGCGATGAGCAGAGTGCGATCCGCGGTGATCTGACTGTGTTGACCAGCATCAGCTCTGGTCTGCGGCCTTGTCGACCCGCGCATGAAGATCGAAATCGAGGTCACCGCAAGGCGCGGCGGCGCGAACGCCGGCCAGGATCAATGACGAGGAGCCAAGTTTAAGGCGAAAGCCCGGGAACGTGGCGGTAGAGCTCGGCCAGCGGGATGTCGAGCCCGATCGTGTCGAGGCGGAGGCGGTCGCCTCCGCCTACCGCGGTCGTGGTCCAGTCGTTCCCGGCGCGGCGGTACACGGTGGCGCCGACCCGCTCGGTCTCGATGAACAGGACTTCCTGCAAGCTCGCAATCCGCTGATAGCTCGGCAGCTTGACAACCACATCGTCGCGGTCGGTCGACGGCGACAACACCTCGACGATCAGCAAGGGGGCTGAGACGATGCCGCGATAAGTGCCCGACAGCGGCTCGCAGGTTACGGTGACATCGGTCTCAAAGTGATCCCGGCCGCTAAGCCCGTGCGGCGCGATCCCAGCTTGGCTGTGCACCGAGCAGCCGGGAAGATTTGCCCGGACGGCCGAATAGATTTCACCGGTGAGATTTGCAGCGACGATCTGATGTGGGATCGCGGGCGGCGCCATCGCGACTATGACGCCGTCGAACAGCTGGTAATGCCGCTGGTCGTTCGGGCAGCTGTCGAGAAACTCCTCTACCGTCAGCAGCTTGTAGGCGGGCTCCATGGCCAAAGGATAATGCTCCGTCCGTCGCTATTCCAGATCGGGGTCGCTCTCGGCCAGCACCTCGGCGAAGAGGGTGCGGTCGATGTTGCCGCCGGTCTGGATCACCGCGACCCGCTTGCCGCGCAGCCGGTCGCGCTCCTGCAACGCGGCGGCGAGGGCGGCCGCACCGGCACCCTCGACGAGGTTGTGCGTATCGGTGAAGAGGACGCGCATCGCGTGGCGGATCTCGGCCTCGCTGACGGTTACGATGCGCGCCGCCTCCCGACGGATCAGATCGACCGCCGCCGGGTCGGGCACCCGCACCGCGAGCCCGTCCGCGATCGTGTCGGCGGAGTTGGTGGCGACCGGCCGGCCGGCGGCAAAAGAGAGCGCATAAGCGGGCGCCTCGGCGGCGACGACGCCGACGATCTCGGCCGTGCAGCCCAGCGCCGCGCGCGCGGCGATCATCCCGGAGATGCCGCTGCCCTGCCCGATCGGCACATAGACCGTGTCGAGATCGGGGACCGCGCGAAACAGCTCGAGCCCGTAGCTCGCGACCCCGCGCACCAGGAGCGGCTCGTAGGTGCGCACCAAACGTAGGTTCTCGCGTTCGGCGAGGCCGATCGCGTATTCATAGGCCGCCTGGAAGTCGTGGCCTTCCTCGACGAGCCGCGCGCCGAACGCCGCCATCGCCCGGTTCTTTTCGACGCTGTTGCCGTGCGGGACGACGATCGTCGCGGCGAGGCCGAGCCGCGCCGCGGCATAGGCGATGCTCTGCCCGTGATTGCCGCGGGTCGCCGTCACCACTCCCGAGATCTGCGGCTCGCGCCGCCTCAGATCGTCAAGAAAAACGAGACCGCCGCGCAATTTGAAGGCGCCGATCGGCGTATGATTTTCGTGCTTGACCCACAGCTCGGCGCCGACCCGCCGCGACAACAACGGCCAGCAATATTGCGGGGTCGGCGGCAGCACGCGATGCACCAGCACCGCCGCCGCCTCGAGGGTTGCGAGATCATCCATAACGCGCCATTCGCTCCGGATTCTGCCGCGGGGTCAAGCGGTGCTCGATCGTGCGCCGCTGCCATGTCAACGAGCCGACTAAATTCCCGTCGAATCGGGAAACAACCGCGAATTTTTGACTTAATGACGAGAACACTACCGATATTTCCGACAGTTACGATGATAAAAGGGCCGCTCAACCGGGAGTTATTTGCCCGAACCGGGAATTGTCGGGAATTGAACAGTTGGCTCAGGGAAGCCGCCTTATGTGGCTGCCGATGAACCTTTGCAAGTCGATCCTTTGATTGGTCCGGCCGCTCGCAAGAATAAGAGCCGGGCTCATTCCCGCGGGAGATACCACAGGATTGTGGCGAGAAAGCCGCCGGGCCCGGCGCCGGTTGGCGCGCCGCTCCGCTGTGGCATCGACCGGCTCGACGCCGGCGACCCGCTCGTCTATTTGCGTGACAGCCCTTTTTCGGCCGAAGCTGCAAAACACAAGACGTAGGAACCAGCCGCTGGGCAACGCTTCACTCTACATGCATGGCCGAGGCAAAGATTTTCGTAATTATCCCCTTGACGCACAAGGGGATAATTACGAAGATTTTTGGCTCATTACCGGCATTGCTAATGCCGTAGGACTGCCTCCAGCGCAACGCTACGCTCCCATCGTCACGCAGCAGCTCCCAACTGACTGCAGCCAGAAAGGCCCGCTTACCCATGGGATGCACTTCAAGGTCCAGCCAGCGGCAGGATCGGCAACCGTTGCAGTTGTAGCCATCCAATGCGGGTTGATAGTAGCCGACGACATCTTCGCGATTTGACAGCATGACGATAGAGCCGTCCTTACGGAGCGCGACGCTCGGGACGGCAAACAGCTTGGCAACGTTCGTTGCGTCGAACGTCGCGAAGGCGCGCGCGAAACGATCGAACAGCAGCGCCGCCAAATCAGCTTCGGGCTGAGCCGTGCTTTCCAATTCATTCTCCCAACCACATGATCCCGTTTTTTGAGCCAGTTTAATGATGAACAGAGGAATATGGCTAGTCCTGCACTCATGGCGTGTACCCGTGCCTGACGGGTTGAAGTGAATGCAATCGAGGTGGCGGGCGAATCGTCTCCGCGGTCGACCGCGGCACGCGTACACCTCGCGGCCGGATTTTACCGGCCGTAGATCAGATCCTAGGACGGAGTTGGCGGATGACCCGAGAGGAAACGAACGATTCTAATCGTGTACCGTCGCCCCCGCGAAAGCAGGGGTTCTGAGCTTGCCCCTGTTCGGGCCAGGGGCAGGCTCTGACCTGGAACAGGGGGCGAGCGCCTCAACCGTTGCCCCTGGGTTCCCGCTTTCGCGGGAATGACGGCCAACTGTCTGACCCATACGGAATTCTTTCGGGTACTCTAAGGGGCATGAAGAGCGGTTCCCGCCTCGAAGGGCTGAGCGGCCGTTCTGGGTCGAAAGCCGGCGCTCGCGCATGAGGCTTGACGTCGACCTTCCGATTACCGAAGTGAGCGTCATCAGCCTCTATAACGAGGCGATTCCGGCGCCGCGCGCGCAGCTCGCTGGCGAGTGCGGCAACGCTGGCCAGCACGCTGGAGAGAGTCGAAACGATCAGCATCAGTTCGTTCACCATGCGGAGCTTCGACCCTGCGAATGGCTGCAACCTCGGCGAAGCCTCGCGCGGGAGCCTCTGCCACTTACGCGGCGCGCCGGGCGTCCGCTCACCGGCTGCGCTCAACCGCCTGGGCTGCCGCGTCGAGTGCCGCGGCGATCGTCTGTGCCGTGTCCTGGCCGAGCGGGCTTTGCCTGAGGCGCAGGCGCAGCGCCAATTTCAGGTTTTCCATGCCGCGCAGAACTGGCGCCAGCACGGCATCAGGAGTAACCGAACCGGCTGAACCGAGGCGGGCGAACAAGGCATCGACCGCCGGGCGATTGGCGGTGAGGAACGCCTCACCCGCCGCAGTAAGGCGGTAGCGCTTGCGGCCGGCGTCTTCGTTTTCAACGTGGGTAAATCCCATGTCCTCGAGCCAAGAGAGCGTCGGATACATCACGCCGGGGCTCGGGCTGTAGCTGCCACTCATGCGTTCCTCAATGGCTTTCATGAGTTCGTAACCGTGCCGCGGCTGCTCGGCGATCATGGCCAGCGCGAGAAGACGAAGCTCGCCGTAGTCGAACGCTCGTTCGCGACGCCGTCCGCCGAACCGGTAGCCATGATGGTGATGCCCCCCGTGACGGCGATCCGCCGGGTCATCGGGTTGGGCGAAACGACGGTCTGAACCGTCTCTGTGCGTGTGTCTCACACTTCCGATATAGATCGAGATATATCTGAATTCAAGATATATCTGAAATCGCAGCCCCCGATCTCGTCCGTGACCTGATCTCGACCAGACAAAACAGGAGAAACAGGGAGCGTAGAGCCGCGTTTGGGAGGGACGAAGGGACGATGCCGAAGCGCGCCGCCACCCCCGCGAAAACGCCTGGACGGGATCATCGCGAAGTGAGGCGTCCCGGCTTGTTCAGGGCGGCGGTAAATGGGCAATATCGCCGAGCAGCAATATTGTGACCGACCGAGGGGGACGTGATGGCGGAGAGCGAGCTTTATCAAAAAGGGGCGGCGATGCGGCGCCGGCTGATGGGGGACGCGGCGGTCGAGCGCGCGGCGCGCGAAACCTACAGCGACCCGGTCATGAAAAAATTTATCGAGGTCGCGACCGAGACCGTGTTTGGCGCGCTGTGGACGCGGCCGGGCCTCGACCTGAAGACACGAGCCTTGATCTGCGTGATCTCGGATGCGGCGACCGGCCGCGAACCCGAGCTCGCGCTCCATCTGCGCATGGCGTTGCGCCAGGGCTGGACCGAGGAGGAGCTGACCGAGGCGCTCTTGCACCTCTCGGGCTATGTCGGGGTGCCGATCATCCGCGAATCGATGCTGATGGCGAGCAGGATTTTTGCCGAGCACCGCGCCGAAGAGGCGGTGCCAGAAGACGGGCACTTGACCAAGCACATCCTGGTGGTCCCGTCCTGGTATTCGAGCGGGCGGGGATCGGGCGGGGGTTATTTTCGCGACCAGGCATTGGCGCTCAAATCCGCCGGCCACCGCGTGGCGATCCTGGCGCCCGACATCCACACCTGGCGCGACTTGCGGGGCGGGCGGGTGCGGCGGCGCGGGCAGCGGGGATACGACAATGTAACCGTCGAGAACGACGGGGTCCCGGTCTACCGGCGCGACGACTTTACCGCCTTGCCGCGGCTGCCGTACCGCAACCCGTTGGCCTGGACCGTCTGCGGGATGAAATTGGCCCGCCGCTACATCGGCGAAAACGGGCGGCCGGACCTGGTGCACGCGCATTGCTGCTTGAATGCCGGCGTGTTGGCGGCTGGCGATTAACCGGCGCTACGGCATTCCGTTTGTCGTCACCGAGCACAGCGCCGGCCCGGCGCGGCCGCGCTGGTGGGAGCGCGACCTGATCCGGCGGGTCATAAAACGGGCGAGCCGGTGCATCGCCGTCAGTCCTCATCTCGCGGCGCTGCTGCAGCACGAATATCCGGGGTCGTGCTGGCACTATCTGCCCAATGTCCTCGGCGAGGCGTTTCTCGGCGCGGCCGGCTGTCCTGCGACGCCGGATCAGGGCCGGGCATTCGTTTTTCTTTGCGTCGCCCGGCTGTCGCCCGAGAAGTGCCACGCGCTGCTGATCGAAGCCTTTGCCGAGGCGTTTTGCGGCGATCCGAGGGTGCGCCTGCGGCTGGTCGGCGACGGACCGGCATTGCCGAGCCTCGAGCAGCTGAGCGCCGGGCTTGGGATCGCGGCGCAGGTCGAGCTGGTCGGAACCTTGTCCGCCGAGCGCGTGCGGGCGCAGATGGAAGCCGCCGACGCCTTTGTGCTTGCCAGCAATGCCGAAACCTTTGGCGTCGTCGTGATCGAGGCATTGGCCTGCGGTCTGCCGGTGGTCAGCACCGCCAGCGGCGGGCCGGACCACCTGGTCGATGCGACCAACGGCGAGCTGGTGCCGCGCGCCGACAAGCCGGCGCTGCGCGACGCCTTGGTGCGGATGCGGCGGCACGCCTCGCATTATGACCGCGCCGCGATCCGCGCCGAGGTGATCGGCCGCTACGGCCCCGACGCCTTTGCCCGCCAATTCGCCGCGATCATCGCCTGAGCCGCTCGCCACACGGCCGCCCCTGCAACCCAACCACCCCGCAACCACGACAGACCCGCGCAATGTTGATCCTCAGCCTGCACAGCGGCCCGCATGATTCGTCGGCGGCATTGTTCGACGACTACCGCCTCTTGGCGGCGGTCGCCGAGGAGCGGTTGAACCGGGTCAAATGCTCGGGCGGGTTCCCCGAACAATCGATCGCCGAGGTGCTGCGCATCGCCGGTGTCGAGCGCCGTCACGTCGATGTGCTGGTGTGCACGCGCTGCCTCTTCCAGCGCCACTATTTCAGTCATCGCCGATCCTACGAGCGCGTGCGCGAGGAGTGGCGGCGCCGGACCGGCCGGCCGAAAATGCACGAGATCAGCCTGGTGCTGCGCAAGAACCCGGGCCGTCGGGCCGAGGACGTGTTCGATTCCGCGGCGCTGACGGCCGATCTCGGCCTCCGCCCCGACGCTCGGGTGTTCTTTTCAAACCACCATTTCACCCACGCACTGCCCAGCCTGTTTTTTACCGACTGGGACGACGCTTTGCTGTACACGGCGGACGGGGTCGGCGACCAAGTTTACTACAGCCATTATCTGCTGCGGGGCGGCCGGCTCGCCAATCTCTATGGCGACGACCGCTGGCTGTGCGAAAGCGACGCCGCCGGCAGTCTCGGTCTGGCCTATGGCTCGTTTACCGAGGCGCTCGGCTGGAAGGTCAACCGCCATGAAGGCAAGCTGACCGGGCTTGCCGCCTATGGCGAGCCGACCCTGCTGCCCGAGATGATCAAGCACTACCGGATCGGCGAGGAAGGCCGCATCACGATGGATTTCGCCGACCATCGCGCCATGCACGAATGCTTTTACGCGCTGGCGCAGACCGAGACCCGCGAGAATGCCGCCGCCTCGGTGCAGGCTTTGCTCGAGCAGTGCATTCGTCAATCGGTCGGCCGTTTGCTGGAAACGCACAAGGTGCGGCGGCTGGGTCTCGCGGGCGGGGTGTTCGCCAATGTCCGGCTCAACCGGCTGCTCGCCGAGACCATGCCGGTCGACGAGGTTTTTGTCGTGCCGCCGATGGGCGACGACGGGCTCGTGATCGGCGGCGTGCTTGCAGTTTCTGCTCCAACGCGACGGCCTGCCGGCCTGGCTGGCGCAGCGCCGGCGTCTGACCAACGTCTATTGGGGCGGCGACCATAATGATGCTGTGGACCAAGTCTTCGGCGCCTCCGCCGCGGTCGCGCGAGCCGATGGCGAGCCGGCGGCGATTGCGGCCGGCCGGCTGGCCCACGGGGATATCGGTGCCGTCTACAACGGCCGCATGGAATATGGTCCGCGGGCACTCGGCGCCCGCAGCATCCTCGCCAATCCGGCCGACCCCGCGATCAACCAAAAGCTGAACCAGCGGCTGCAGCGCAGCGAGTTCATGCCGTTCGCCCCGGTTGTCGCCGAGGACGACGCCGGCACGGTCTTCGACATCGGCGCCGTCAACCGTTATGCCGCGCATTTCATGACCGTCAGCTGCGGGGTTCGCCGCGAATGGCAAGACCGGATCGCGGGCGTCGTCCATATCGACGGCAGCGCCCGGCCGCAGATCATCCGGCGGGCCGACAACCCGTGCTATTTCGACGTATTGGCGGCGTTCAAGGCGCGCACCGGGTTGCCGGTGCTGGTCAACACCAGCCTCAACGTCCATGAGGAGCCGATCGTCAACCGCCCCGAGGAATGCTTGCTGACGCTCGAAGCGGGCCGGGTCGATTTTGTCGTGACCGCGAGCGCGGTGTGGACGCGGCGCGACCCGGTTTCAGGCGCCGGTATTACGACATCAGATTAACGATTTCAATGCTGCGCCCTCTTCCCTGCGAAAGAGACTGTAATCCAATCAACTCAGCAACGTGTCTGGCTTCCCGGCGAAGGCCGGGACCCATCCATCCGCCGGTCCGCATTTACCCCTTATTCGGCGATCCTTGCAGTGCCACGGGAAACGCGCAATTTACGACCACTGTGGGTCCCGGCCTTCCCCACGGATCAAGTCCGTGGGCTGAAGGCCCACGGGAAGCGGAATGAGGAGTTTGGTAGCAAGCGCGAACAGTCGCAAGCCGATTGGTTTGGAGGCTCGGAAGCGAGGGTCCAGAACCTGCCCCTGGCTTGAACAGAGGGACGCCTGCATGTCGCTTGCCCCTGTGTTCCCGCTTTCGCGGGAACGACGGTCACAGGGTTTCATCAGCGGTTTCGGGTCGGGTCTCAGGCGCGCAGCAGACCGAGGAATTGCGCCGCCGCGGCGATGTCGCCGGCAAGCGCGCGGCGGCGGTCGGCCTGCTCGGGATCTTCGCCCCAGGCTTCGATCTGAAAGCTTTCGTCGAGCTGCGAGACGGCGAAAGCCTCGTCGGCATCGAGCCGGCCCTCGACCAGGGCGAGGGCGATGACGAGCGAGCCGCAGGAAGCGGTCGCCAAGTGCAGGGCCGCGAGCGCGAAATCGTCGAGTGCTGCGACCGCGGCTTCAAAGGCGCGCAGGCTCGCCGGCGGCTGCGCCACCGGGATCACCCCGGCGGTAATTTCGAGCGGCGCGTCGTATCGCAGCACCGCCCAGTCGACGAGCGGCTGCCACACCGCCTGCTGGCGCGCCGCGAGCTCCGGCGGGCGAGCGGCGCGGTAGCAGACAAGATCGGTGCCGACAAATTCCGCGATCTGCTCGACGGCGAGGCGGCGCTGCGGCGCCACCCGGTCGATCGCGGTGTTGGCGAAGCGGGTCAGCGGCATCGCGGCCGGCCTGATTCGTCCCGCTGGGTGTTCCATTCCGCCGCGAGCGCTGCCGCCAACGCGTAGGTCGGCACGACAAGATCGCGCTTGGCTGGGGTCCTGACCGGCTTGCCGTCGAGCGCCACGCCAAACGCGGTCGCGGCCGGCATGATTTCGGCGTGTCGGTAAAATCGTTTCATTCCGGCAGGTCCAAACCGGCAAATGGGTCCTTGGCGTCGCCCGGAAATCCGAAAAACGCCCAGCTCTGGCGCATGTGCGGCGGCAACGGCGCCGTCATGCGCAAAATGCCGCCCTGGGGCTGCGGGATCGACAATTCGCGGGCGTGCAGGTGCAGCCGGCGCGCATTCGGCACGCCGGCGAGCGCGGCTGCCGCACCGCCGTATTTCGGGTCGCCCAGGATCGGCGTGCCGATCGCGGCGCAGTGCGCGCGCAATTGGTGGGTGCGCCCGGTGACCGGCAGCAGAGCGAGCCAGCTCGCGCTGTCGCCGGCGCTGTCGACGACATTGTAATAGGTGACGGCGTGCTTGCCGTCGTCGGGGTCGGCGCGCACCCGTTCGCCGCCCGGTCCGGGCCGCTTGGCGAGCGCCAGGCCGATCCGCCCCTGCGCCGGGTCCGGCCGGCCGACCGCGAGCGCCCAATAGATTTTGCGCGTCGTCTTGTCGCGAAAGGCGCGGGTCAGAAACGCCGCCGCCGCGGCGGTGCGGGCGACGACGAGGACGCCGCTCGTGTCCTTGTCGAGCCGGTGGACGAGACGCGGCCGCTCGGCATGGCCAAACCGCAACGCGTCGAGCATGCCGTCGAGATGCCGCTCCGACCGGGTCCCGCCCTGGACGGCGAGACCGGGGGGCTTGTTCAGCACGATCAGGTGGTCGTCGCGATGCAGGACCGCCGCCTGCAGCATCGCCTCGTCGGCGGCCGACACGGCCCGCGGCGGTGACCGGGAGGGGGCTCCTTCGGTGCCGATCGGCGGGACCCGGATCGCCTGGCCCGGCATCACCCGGTCGCCGGCTTTGGCGCGCTTGCCGTCGACCCGGATCTGGCCGGTGCGCAGCAGCTTTTCGAGCCGGCCGTGGGCGAGTGCGGGATAATGCCGCCGGAACCAGCGGTCGAGCCGCAGCGAGCCGTCATCGCCGGAGACGGTGATCGTTTCCAGCTCGGCGGTCATCGCGACGGCTCGGCCGCGCGCTCGCGCAGCTTGTCCCAGTAGTGGAGGCGCTTTTTGACTTCGCGCTCAAAGCCGCGTTCGGTCGGCCGGTAAAAGCTGCGGCGCGCAACGCCGTCGGGGAAATAATTCTGTCCCGGAAAACCCCTCCTCGGTGGCGTGGTCGTAGACATAGCCGTGGCCGTAGCCGAGCTTGCGCATCAGCCCGGTCGGCGCGTTCAAAATGTGCAAGGGCGGCATCAGCGAGCCGGTTTCGCGCGCCATCTGCCGAGCTTCGCCAAATGCGGTGTAGGCGGCGTTCGATTTTGGCGCCGACGCCAGATAGATCACGCATTGGGCGAGCGCGAGCTCGCCCTCGGGCGAGCCGAGCCGGTCGTAGGTGTCCCAGGCGGCGAGCGCCTGAACGACCGCCTGCGGGTCGGCGAGGCCGATGTCCTCGACCGCCGCGCGGGTCAGCCGGCGCAGGATGTAGGTCGGGTCCTCGCCCCCGGCCAGCATGCGGGCGAGCCAATAGAGGGCCGCGTCGGTGTCCGAGCCGCGCAAGGATTTGTGCAACGCGCTGATCAGGTTGTAGTGGCCTTCCTGCGCCTTGTCGTAGAGCGGCGCGCGCTGCTGCACAAGCCGGGCAAGCTCGGCCGGGTCGAGTGGCGGGTCGGCGGGCAGGCGGGCGATCTCTTCGACGAGGTTAAAGAGAAAGCGGCCGTCGCCGTCGGCCATCGCCCGCAACGCCGCGCGCGCGTCGGCGGTCAGCGGCAGGTCATGGCCGAGCGCCGCCTCGGCGCGGCGCAGCAGGGTTTCGAGGTCGTCGTCGCCGAGCCGCCGCAGCACGAAGACCTGGGCCCGCGACAGCAGCGCTCCGATCAGCTCGAAGGACGGGTTCTCGGTCGTGGCGCCGACCAGGATCACGGTGCCGTCCTCGACCACCGGCAGAAACGCGTCCTGCTGGGCGCGGTTGAAGCGGTGGATCTCGTCGACGAACAGCAGGGTGCCCTGGCCCATTTCGCGCCGCTTGCGTGCCGCTTCGAACACCTTGCGCAGGTCCGCGACCCCGGAAAACACCGCCGACAGCGGCTCGAATTCGAGGTCGGTGCCATGCGCCAAGAGGCGCGCGATCGTGGTCTTGCCGCAGCCCGGCGGTCCCCACAGGATCATCGAGGAGAGCTGCCGGCTTGCCGTCATCCGCCCGATCGGTCCGTCGGGCCCGAGCAGGTGATCCTGGCCGACGACCTCGGCGAGGCTTTTCGGCCGCAGCCGGTCGGCCAACGGCCGCGGCGCCTGGTTCTCGAACAAAGTGTTCATCGGCGGGCTTGCAGGCAGGTGCCCGCACTTGCCCTCTCCGCCCCGCGGGGAGAGAGGGAGAGGACCCGTCGCGTCAGAAACGGGGAGGGTGAGGCGGGGGCGATGCAGACCGGGTCGAGCACCCCCCTCACCCTACCCTCTCCCCCCGATTTTGGGGGGAGAGGGAAAAAGAGGCTCGGCCGCAGCCGGTCGGCCAACGGCCGCGGCGCCTGGTTCTCGAACAAGCTGTTCATCGACAATCCGGAGATTCGCAGCCATCCCAAAGCGAGCAAGCGCTTATCGTCTCGCCAAACGGCTTGCGTGCCTTGCGGTTCATGCCGCCTCGGATGTCATAGCATTTGTCGCCCCATTTATCCCTCCCTGCGCCCGCGCCGCTGCAAGGATAAAGAACGAGGCAGCTGGCGCAAAGTACAGCCGGCTTACCGGGAGACTCCGGACGCCATCGGCGCAACCCGCTGGGACGCCTTGCGAGGGGCTGGGCCCGGCAGCGCTGCGCTGCGAACGCAGAGAAGTCCCAACCTCGTCACCGCGGCGGCAAACGCCGCTTGGCCCGGGTCGCCTGCGCAATTACGATAGCCTTGGCAGCGAACAACCCACCCTTGACCCTCCCCGGCGACCTGGAGGTCGGCGTGGGCTGGGCATGACGCCGCGGGCGGTGGAACGGATTTTCGCACCGGCCTTTCATGGGAAGGAGACGGCGATGGCACAGATCGGCACCGGCCAATACACCTATGAGCTGATCCCCGATTTTTTCAAATTGCCCGATGGAGAATCGTTCGGGCTGATCAGCCGGGTGGCGGCCGATGCGCAGGACCGCATTTACGTGTTCCAGCGCCAGGACCCGCCGGTGGTGATGTTCGACCGCGACGGGAAGTACCTCGGCGCCTGGGGCAGCGGCGAGGTCACCGACCCGCACGGCCTCAAAATCGTCGGCGACACGGTCTACACCACCGATCGCTCCAACTCGGTCGCAAAGTCGTTCACCCTCGACGGCAAGCCGCTGCTCGAGCTCGGACAACGCGGCGTTCATTCCGACACCGGCCATATCACAAACTGGCTCGCCGAGCGCGCGGCGGGGCCGTTCAACCACCCGACCGAAATGATGAAGCACCCGAATGGCGACATCTACGTGACCGACGGCTACCGCAACGCCCGCGTGCACCGGTTTACGGGCGACGGGCGGCTGGTCAAATCATGGGGGGCGCCGGGCCAAGGCGAGGGCCAGTTCCACCTGCCGCACAGCGTCGCGTTTGACGATGACGGCAAGCTCTACGTCGCCGACCGCGCCAACAAGCGCATCCAGATCTTCTCGCCCGACGGCGAGTTTCTCGGTCAGTGGACCGGGATGGGCGGCCCCAACGACATCAGCCGCGGCCGAGACGGCAATTTCTACATCGCCGAGCAGGAAGATGACGGCAACCCGGCCTATGTCTGCGTGCGCGACGGGCAAGGAAATGTGCTCGCGCGCATGGCGAGCCGCCATGTCCACGGCGTCGGCGTCGACTCGCATGGCGACATCTACGCCGGCCTGACCCAGGACCGCAGCGTCGACAAGTTCGTCCGCCAGGGCTAGGCCGACCGACCGCCTCCCATCCTGCCCCGCCAGCCGGTGAAGGAATTACAAATCCGTCATGTGTGGACAGCCCCTGCGGTGCAAGGGCCGTCCACACATGACAAAGTCGCCATCGAAGAATTTCTCACGGTCTCGCAAGCGGGGATCCTGAGCAAACGGCACCCGCGCGTGCGGCCCCGTGTTCAAGCCAGGGGCCGGCTGTGGCCGCCGCTTTTGCGGGCGGGTCAGTGAAAGTAGCGGCCGGAGTCGATGACGACGGTCTGGCCGGTCATCGTATCGGTGCGGCACATCGCGACCACCATGTCGGCGCAGTCGTCCTTGTCGGCGGGTTTTTTGAGGAGCGAGGTGGCGGCGGAATTCTCGATCTGCTCAGGGCGGAGATTGGCGGTGGCACGGGTGCCCTCGAGCAGGCCCGGCGCCACGCAATTGACCAATGTCTCGGGCGCCATGGCCACCGCCATGCAGCGCGTCAGGTGGATCAGCCCCGCCTTCGACACCGCATAGGCGATCGACGAGCCGGTCGGCCCGATCCCCGACACCGACGAGATGTTGACGACGCGGCCGCGTCCCTGCGCCTTCATGACGGGAGCCGCCGCCTTGATCAGGCGCATAGGCCCGGTCAGGTTGACCGCGATGATCTTGTCCCACACCTCGATCGTTAGATTGTCGAGATCGGCGAACGGGATCGCCTTGTTGTAGGCGGCGTCGTTGACGAGGATGTCGAGACCGCCGAAATGCCGCGTCACCTCGCCGACCACCCTCTCGACTGCAGCGCCGTCGGTGATGTCGCAGGCGAACGCCGCGGCGTTGACCTGACAGCTCGATGCCAGCTCGCGGACGACGCCCTCCGCCTGGTCCCGGCTCTGGGCGTACATGACCGCGACATGCACGCCTTCCTTCGCCAGCGCGCGGCAGATCCGGGTTCCAAGCCCGCCATTGCCGCCCGTCACCAATGCCGTCGCGCCCCTGAGCTCCATAAGCTTTCTCCCGTCCTGCGGGCGCACGCGCCGATTGGCGGGCCTCCCTTGCCGGGTGCAGTTTGTTACCCGGCGCGCTGAACAACAAGCCGCCAACCGCGAGGCGAAGAACCGGGTCTCCTCTTTACCTGATCGCTCGCCAGAGGCCGGTCAAATGGGGACCTGCCGGTCCGGCTCGATTTGACGCGCCGGGTCGGTTAGCTTCCTCGCCGACCAGCGGAGGAGCAGCATGCGCTTTGGCATCGGACAACCGGTCACGCGCAAGGAGGACCCGCGCTTTCTGACCGGACGCGGACGTTACGTCGCGGATATCGACCTGGCGCGCCAAGCCTATGCGGTCATGGTCTTCTCGCCGCACGCGCACGCGTCCATTCGCACGATCGACAAGGAGGCGGCCGAGCAGATGCCCGGCGTCCTGGCCGTGCTGACCGGCGAGGATTGGGCGGCCGACGGCCTCGGCACGCTCGATCCCGAAACGATGCCCGAGGACATGGGCGGCCCGAAAGGTTTCCGCACCAGGCGCCCGCCACTGGCGCAGGGCCGCGTCCGCCATGTCGGCGAGCGCGTCGCGGTCGTGATCGGCGCAACCGAGGCGCAGGCGCGCGACGCGGCCGACGCGGTCGTCGTCGATTACGAGGTGTTGCCCGCCGTGGTCGGCGTCGCGGAGGCACTCCGCCCCGGCGCGCCGTTGGTCCATGACGGCGCCGCCGGCAACATCTCGTTCACCTTGCGGATGGGCAATGCCGACGCCGCCGACGCGGCTTTTGCGCGCGCCCACCACGTCACCCGCCTCAAGCTCTACAACAACCGGCTGACCGCCGTGACAATGGAGCCGCGCGGCTGCATCGCCGACTACGACCCCGGCGCCCGCCGCTGGACGCTCTACACCAGCACGCAAAACGTGCACGGCGTGCGCCAGACCCTGGCGCATCACATCCTGCATGTCCCCGAAAGCCGGATCCGCGTCGTCGCCCGCGATGTCGGCGGCGGGTTTGGCATGAAGGGCAACGTCTATCCCGAAGAAGCGATCGTCGCCTGGGCCGCCCGCCGCGTCGGCCGGGCGGTCAAATGGATCCCGACGCGATCCGAGGCATTGCTCGGCGACTATGCCGGGCGCGACCAGAATGTCGCCGCCGAGCTGGCGCTCGATGCAAGCGGCAAGTTCCTGGCCTTGCGCTGGACCGGGTCGCACAATGTCGGGGCCTATATCGAGGGCGCCGGGGCGATCCCGATCTTTTTCTCGCTGAAGCTCGCCCCGACGGTCTACGACATCCCGGCGGTGTCGGTCGCGAGCAGCCTCGTCTTTACCAACACCGCGCCGACCGTGCCTTATCGCGGCGCCGGCCGGCCCGAGGCGGTCTACATCATGGAGCGGCTCGTCGACCAGGCGGCGCGCGAGATGCACATCGACCCGGCCGAGCTGCGCAAACGGAACCTGATCAGCCCCGACGCCTACCCGTTCGAGACCCGCACCGGCTGGATTTACGACACCGGGAACTACGCGGCGGCATTGGCCAAATGCCAGGCGCTCGCCGACTGGGACGGCTATGCCACGCGCCACGCCGCGAGTGCCGCCGCCAGCAGGCACCGCGGCCGCAGCATCACCTATTACGTCGACAACACCGGCGTCTTCAACGAGCGCATGGAGGTGCGCTTTGACCCGTCGGGCGAATTGACGATCCTCGCCGGAACCTTGTCGCACGGCCAGGGGCACGAGACGACCTATGCCCAGATGGTCGCCGACTGGCTCGGCATGCCCGAGGACAAAATCCACCTGGCGCAGGCCGACACCGACGAGGTCGCGATCGGCCGCGGCACCTATGCCTCGCGCAGCATGATGGTGGGCGGCAGCGCGCTGCGCGCCGCGGCCGACGAAATCATTACGCGCGGCAAGCGCTTTGCGGCGCACTTCATGGAGGCCGACGCCGCCGATATTGCCTTTGCCGACGGCGCCTTCACGATCGCCGGCACCGACCGGTCGATGCCGATCGGGCAGGTGGCGCAGATGTCGTTCATCCCGGTCGGGCTGCCATCGGAGCTCGGGGTCGGCCTGCAGGGGGCGGGCGCCTTCAACTCGGATCTGCCGAGCTTTCCCAATGGCTGCCATATCTGCGAAGTCGAAATCGACCCCGAGACCGGTTTGGTGGAGATCGACCGCTACACCGTCGTCGACGATTGCGGCACCGTGATCAACCCGCTATTGGCAAAGGGACAGATCATGGGCGGCGTGGCGCAAGGTGCGGGCCAGGCACTGCTCGAAGACGTCGTCTACGACCCCGACAGCGGCCAATTGCTGACCGGCACCTTGATGGATTACGGCATCCCGCACGCCGACACCTTGCCGGCGATCGACATCGATTTCAGCCCGGTCCCGAGCACGACCAACCCGTTGGGCGCCAAGGGGGTCGGTGAAGGCGGCACCGTCGCCAGCACACCCACGGTCATCAACGCGATCCTCGACGCGCTTGCGCCTTTCGGCGTCACCGACATTCCGATGCCCGCCACCCCCGAACGCATCTGGCGCGCGGTCAACCGCAACGCAGGCGGACCGCGCGGCTGAGCCGGCATCGATCGCCGCGCTGTCCACCCTCGAACGCCCGAGCCGCCGATCGTCCCAACGGCAGACCGGTCGACATCCCGGCGGGCCGAGCGTCTGGGGCGTTCTACCCGACGCACAACAAACGGAGAATGCGATGCAGATCGTCGACGCCCAGATACACCTCTGGGGATCGGGCTTGCCGAGCAACCTCTCGCACCGGCAGGTGACGGCGTTTACCCCCGCGCAAGCGATCCTCTTGATGGACGAAGGCGGCGTCGACGCCGCGGTCATTCATCCGCCGGGCTGGGACCCGAATTCGACCGACATGGCGTTTGCGGCGGTTCGGGATTATCCCGGCCGGTTCGCGATCATGGGTGCGGTGCCGCTCGACCGGCCGGAATCCCGCGCCCGTATCGCCGGCTGGCGGGACCAGCCGGGGATGCTCGGTCTGCGCTATGGGTTTCTCAGCGATCCGGCGCGGCGCTGGCTGCATGACGGCACGATCGACTGGCTGTGGGCGGAAGCCGAAAAGGCCGGCGTCCCGATCGCGGCGCTGGCGGCGGATTCCTTGGCGGAGCTCGGCCGGGTCGCCGAGCGCCACCCCGGACTGCGCCTGACGATCGACCATTTGGGCGGCAGAGGCGGCACGTCGACCTTGAAGGACGCCGCGGCCATGACGCATATGCCCGAGCTTCTCGCGCTGGCGAAATTTCCCAACGTGGCGGTAAAGGCGACCGGCGTGCCGCACTATTCGAGCGAGGCCTACCCGTTTGCGGCGCTGCATCCCTATCTGCGGCAGGTCTACGACGCGTTTGGCCCGCAGCGCATGTTCTGGGGCACCGACATCACCAAGATGCCGTGCTCGTGGCGCCAATGCGTGACGATGTTCACCGAGGAGCTGCCGTGGCTCCGGGGCCGCGACCTGGAGCTGGTCATGGGCGAGGCGCTGTGCGCCTGGTGGGGCTGGGACCGGGCCGGCTGACCTGTGTCGCCGGGTCGCTGTACAGAAAGAGTGAGCGCCGAGCGGGTAAGATGGCGCAACCCGCCATTTCTCGTGAGCGCGCGGCGGGCTGCCCCGGCTTTCGCCGGGGTTCACCCGCCCTACAGCATCGCCGTCTTTACTGCGCGGCGGCGCGCATCGGGACATGCGACTTGAGGAAGCTGCGCACCCGGTTGACGGTGCGTTCCTTCAGGTCCGGCGGCTCGCGCCAGGGGAAGACCGTGATCTCGGAGTTCGGCGCCAACGACGCGACGTCGATCGAGGTCTGCAATGGGTGCGAGGGCGTGTCGTCCGGCAGGACCAGGATCGGGGTACGGCAGTTCTTGATGAAATCGCGCGACACGCTGTAGAGGAAATCGGGCTGCACCCGCCAGAGACTGTGAAAATACTTTTCGAGCGTGTCCGGCGTCACCTCGGGCCGACGGGCGCGGAACTCGGGGACCCAATTCTCGTGGCTGTGCCGGTACATGACGCCGGGGTCTTCCGGCCGGTGCCCGACGCTTTGGCAAAACACGGCGGCGACGACGCGCCCGGGCGCCCGTTCGAGGAGCTTCCCGGCAAAGCAGCCGCCGATGCAGTAGCCCATGTAAAAGAACTCGCGGATGCCGAGATGGTCCATCAGCCCGAGCTGGTCGTCGGCAAAGGCGTCCCACGCCTTGTCGACCGGGACCGGGCCGGTGCTCTCGCCGCCATTGGCGTTGCGCTGGTCCATCGTGATGCAACGGAAGTCGTTTTTGAGGGCTTCCGGCGCGTTGAACACCGCGGTCGGCCAATTGCTGACCCGCGAATTCAGGCCGCCGCCCGGGGTGACCAGGAGCGGGAAACCGGAGCCGGTTTCCTCGTAGCGGATTTTGACGTCGCCCTTTTGATAAAACGGCATGGCGGTCTCTCCCCTTCCACAGTGTGATGGTCCGGGCATATTCGGGAAAATCGGCCCGCCGCGCCAGAGCGGTTTTCGCTCGGGGCAAAACCGCCGGCCCTGGATGGGTGATCGCGACCCGCGGACAGCCTTTTTAAGATGGATCAGCCGGCCCGGCCGAGCTGGGACATCAGCTCGCGCCATTCGCGCGGCGAGAGACCGCTCGACGCCTGGTCGACGGGTTCGCCGGCGAGGAGGCGGCGGATCACGGAAAGACCCGTCGCCGAGATCGCGGCGGCGTTCAGCCGGTATTCGAGAAAGGCGGCGTAGGTCATCGGGACCCAGCGCCTCAAGGTGTCGAGGATGATTTCCGCGTAGGCGCGGATCTCGTATTGCGCGTGGCTGTCGGCACGCAACGATAGGAAATGCATCAGATTGTGGAGGTCGGTCTTCCAATACCACTGGGTGTAGAAGCCGAGGGTCAGGTTGAGACGGGCGAGCTCGCGGGCGAGGCCGGGCCGGGCCGGGTCGAGCGGCGCGCCCGCAGAGTCCTCGTTCAGCATTTCGGCATAGCCGGCATAGGCGCGCTCGGCGTCCTCGCGAATGAGGTCGAGCACATGCGCCGCCGCAGCACCTTCGAGGATGTCGCCGCGCCCCTGGCGGTTCGCGCTCGCCTGTGCCGCCAAATGCTCCGGTGACGGGACATAGAATTCGTTATCCAGGATCGAGTAGCGCGCCGAGTATTCGTTGACGTTGGCGGTGCGGTGTCGGATCCACTGCCGGGCGACAAAGATCGGCAGCTTGACGTGGTACTTGATCTCGCACATCTCGAACGGGGTCGTGTGGCGGTGCCGCATCAGATAATTGACCAGCCCCTGGTCCTCGCTGACGCGGCGGGTGCCGCGGCCATACGACACCCGCGCCGCCTGCACGATCGCGGCGTCGTCGCCCATGTAGTCGACGACGCGGACGAAGCCGTGGTCGAGCACCGGCAGCGGCTCGTAGAGGATGTCCTCCAATGCCGGCACGGTCGCCCGGCGGGTCGGCCTCAGCTCCGCGCGCTGGGCGGCGATCTCGTCCTGTTGCTGTGGCGTCAGCCGCATCGCGTTCTCCCTGCCCGCGGGTCCGCGGCCGAGATTACATCAGTCCTGGATAGATCCCATCGCCAGCCTTGGATCGGTCATTGCGAGCCCACGGGTCCGCGCGATGCGCGGCCCGAGGATAAACTCCGCGAAGCAATCTCGAGCCGCTGAGCATCCTCCGGTCGGGATTGCCGCGTCGCTGCGCTCCTCGCAATGACCCCCGCGCCCAACTCGATCGGAGATGGCTTTTTAGACGGCGCGGCCGGGCTCGATCAACGCAGCGACACGGTCCCGCCGCCGCCGAGGCCGGCGGCGATGTTTGCGGCGAGCTTGGCGACGGCGCGGCTCATCGTGGCGGCAACCGCGGCGGCGTCGGAGCCGCGGGCGGGCTCGACGATATTGACGGCACGCGGGGCGCCGAGCACCTTGGCGTTCCTGCCGAGGGTTTGCCAGGTCGCGGCGAGCGTCACCTCGCCCGCCTTGTCGGCGTCAAAGCGGGTCACGTCGACCGCGACGGTCACGTCCGCCGGCGCCGACGAATCATCGCTGACGAGCGTCATCCCCGCCGTCAGCAACGGCCGCAGGTCGGCGGCCAGCACCCGCCGCACCATTTCGTCGAGCGGTCCGGCCCAACGGTCGGTTTCGGCGTATTCGAGCTGGTTCGGCCCGATCCGGCGCGCGATCTGCGGGCGGTCGAGGGCGCCCGGCAACCGCACCGCGCCCAGCGCCACCGTGCGCCCGAAACCGCCCGCCGGGTCGACCGCAGCCGGGTTCGGCGCGGGGTCGAGGACGTAATAATGGCTCGGCGGCGACGAGCCGCAGCCGGCGAGGCTCCCCGCCGCCAGCATCAGCGCCGCCAAAATCAAAAGCCTGCGCCTCATTGCGAGGCCTCCTTGCCGCGCAGCAGCGATTCGGGATGGCGTTCGAGATAATCGGCGAGAACCCGGATCGACCGCGCGGCGTCCTTGAGCTCGGCGAGGGTGCGGGCGAGGTCGTTGCTGGCGGCCGGGTCCTGGCCGAGCAGCCTCAAGGTCGAGCGCAATTGGTCGGCGGCGCCGTCGAGGCGTTGCAGCAACGGCCCGACCTGGACATTTGCGGTCCGGGTCAGCCGCGCGGCGTTCGCCAGGGTTTCGTCGAGGCTGCGTAGCGAACGCTTCACATCGGGGCTGGAGACGAGGGTGTCGGCATGGCCGACCATGCCGCGAAGCTGCTCGACCAATGGGCCGAGGGGCAACGCCGCGAGCTTGGTCAGCAGCTTGTTGGCCGAGCCCTCGACCTGCTCGAGGCCGCTGCTTTCGACCGTCGGCAGCTCGGGATAGGGCGTCGCCTCGGCGAATTGCGCCGGCGCCGCGTCGGGAACAAAATCGAGATCGACGACGCGCTGCCCGGTCAACAGGTTGGCGGCCGTCAACTGGGCGCGCAGACCCTTGGCGACCAGCCGCGCGAACATCTGGTTGGTGACCGCGACGGGGTCCTTTCCGGTCAGGTCGAGATGCTCGCCGCCGACCTTGATGCGGTGCGGCGCCACCTCGATGGTCACCGGCACCCGGATCGTGTCGCTCTTCGGGTCGTAGTCGAGGCGGACAGCGTTGACCTGGCCGATCGGCTGGCCACGCAATTCGACCGGGGTCCCGACGGCGAGCCCGCTCGACGAGCCTGGGAACAGCAGGCGGTAATAGACGTGGATCGGCTCGGCCGCCTCGTCGGCGGCCTTCTGGTCGGCGAACAGGATAAACCGCGAACCGGGCGGGCTCGGCTTTGTCCGCAGCTCGCTGTCGGGGGTGTCGAAGACGATGCCGCCGCTGACGAGGGTCATCAGCGGCGCGGTTGCGATCTTGACCCCGCCCGAGCCGAGCGAAACGTCCAGGCCGGACGCCACCCAGAACCGACTCTCGGTGTGGATCAACGCCGGGTGCGGCGCATAGATGAAGATGTGGAGCGCGACCCGGCCGTCGCGGTCGGACAGCTCGTGGCTGACGACCTCGCCGACCTGGACGCCGTGGAAATAAACCGGCGAGCCGTCGCTGACCTCGGCCAGGCGGTCGGCGATCAGGGTATAGGCCTGGCCGCTGACCAGCCCTTCGCGGGGCGGCGAGGTCTCGACGCCGGTAAAATGGCGGGCGCCGCGCTCTCCTTTGCCCGGCAAAAAGCCGATATAGGCGCCCGAGAGCACCGTCGACAGCCCCGAGATGCCGCTGAGCCCGATGCGCGGCCGGACCACCCAGAATGTCGTGTCGGCGCGCAGCAGGGGCGCGGCCTCGCGGGTCATGCTGGCGGTGACGATCGCGCGCGAATGGTCGGGGCTGAGCCCGACCTGGGTGACCTTGCCGAGGTCGACATCCTTGTAGCGCACCGTGGTCCGGTCGGCCTCGATCCCCTCGGCGGTCTGAAAGCTGATCGTGATCGTCGGGCCGCGCTCGATCAGCGCGCGATAGCCGAGCCAGCCGGCGATCAGCAACGCCACGACCGGGATCGCCCACACCCACGGAACCCCGGCCGAAGGGGTCGAGGCCGGGGGCGGCGGGTTTTCCGGAGCCGGGCCGGAGGGGTCGGACCCGCTCACGCCGGCCTCCCTGCCGCCGCATCCCACATCAGCCGCGGGTCGAATGCGTCGGCCGCGATCATCGTCAGCACGACGACCGCGGCAAAGGCGGCGATCCCCGGTCCGGGCTCGACCATGCTGAAGGTTCCGAACTGAATGAGCGCAGTCACGATCGCGACGACAAACACGTCGATGTTGGACCAGCGTCCGATGTAATCGATAAAACGATAAAAAATCGTGCGCTGACGCAAGAGCCGCGCCGAACGAAGGCGGATCGCGGCCAGACACCAGCTCAGCCCGACGAGCTTGAGCACCGGCACCACGATAGAGGCCAGCAGGACCAGCAAAGCCAGCGGCCACAGCCCGGCCTGGGCCAAGTCACGCACGCCGCCAAGGATCGTGTAGGTCTCGCCGCGGCCAAAACGGGTGATCGTCAGCACCGGAAGCAGGTTCGCCGGCAGATAGAGGATAAAGCCGGCGAGGGTCAGCGCGGCGGTAAAGGCGAGGCTGCCCGGCCGGCGCGGCTCCAGCCGCGCGCCGCAGCGCGGGCAATGCCGGCGGCGGCCGCCGGTCGCGGCATGGCGCAGGCCGACCACCAGATCGCAGTCGAGACACAGCATCCAGGGCTCGCCCGGCGCGGGCGAATACTTCGCCGGGTCGTCCAACAGACGCCACACGCGGTAGCGGCCGAGGGTCTGCTCGATCAGGACCTGGACCAGCACAAACCCGGCGAGCGCATAGCCGCCGATTGCAACCGCGACCTCGGCCAATTGGCCAAGCCGGGTATAGGCGACGACGGCGCCGAGCACAAACACGTCGAGCATGCTCCACGGGCGCAGCCGGATCGCCCAGCGCCAGGCCGCAGGCAGGTGCGCCGGCCGCCGCCGCGGGGCCTGGCCGCCGGCGCCGAGATAGGCGAGGGTAACGACGGTCAGGGCGATATAGAGCACCGGGATCGCGATCGCGATCACTGCGACCAGCCCGCCGACCGCGGAAATCGCGTTGCCGTAGGGGAAGAGAGCGCCGGCGGTGTCGGCGATGACCCCGCTGCGGTGGTCGCCGGCGGCGCTGACCGCGAACAGCGGAAAGGTGTTGGCGAGAACCAGCAGGATCGCCGCGGTAACGGCAAAGGCGCGCGGGTCGGCGAGGCGCGCCGACGGGGCGCGCCACAACATCGTGCCGCAGCGCCGGCAACGCAGCGCGCCGCGCCGCAGCAGCTCCCCGCCAGCCCGGTGTATCTGGCCGCAATCGCGGCAGGCAAGGTGGGTGTCGGGCATCGCCGGGTGTATGGGGTGCGAATGTTCGGTTGTGCGCTCGCGGGTAAACACCCGACCGCCGGGATTGCGTTCCCGCGCCGCCGGCCTTATATGTGGCGTGTCGGTCTACCGACTATGGCGATACACGGCTTATGGAATAAGCGTTGCGGACCCGGGGGCAGTACCCGGCGCCTCCACCACTCTTCCTGCTTTCTACGGGGGCGAAATAGGCTCGACGCGCGTGGTAAAGGTAAGATCCGTCGCCCGGCATGATACCGCCGTTATCGGGTCACAATCCAACTGCGAACGACAACTTCGCAACAGAGGCGCTTGCGGCCTAACCCTTAGCGGGGTGAAAGCTTAGAGCAAATCGCGGTTCGAGGGGCACCGGGCAACAGAAGCCCCTCACTCGCCAAAACGTATCCGCCCATAATTTTTCCACCCGATTGCCAGCTTCAGCGAGCGAGCCGCCCGACATGGCCCCACCCGATACGACCCAGGATCTCTTCCAGTACGACAAGATGGTCGAGACGGCGCTGCGCGGGGTGATGCGGGAAGCCCTCGCGCGGGTGGCGCGGGACGGGCTGCGCGGCGGACACCATTTCTACATCACGTTCCGGACCGGCGCCGCGGGC
The DNA here is from genome assembly GCA_963712825.1 of uncultured Alphaproteobacteria bacterium. GTDB lineage: Bacteria > Pseudomonadota > Alphaproteobacteria > ATCC43930 > CGMCC-115725 > AP-15. Next base: position 185,523 of record CAVQJP010000002.1, on the reverse strand, counting down.
GTCGTGCTGCCGCCGCAGCTTTTGACGAAATTCCCGGAAGAGATGACGATCGTGCTCCAGCACCAGTTTTGGGGGCTTAAGGTTGGCGACGCCGTCTTTTCGGTTGGCCTGAGCTTCAGCAACCGGATGGAGCAGCTGACGATCCCGTTTGCCGCGGTCACCACCTTTGCCGACCCGTCGGTCAAGTTCGGCCTGCAGTTCGAAGCCGCCGCCGCGGCAACGGCCGAACCCGGGGCCGAATTCGGGGCAGAGCGCGGGGCGGGCGCTGTCCCGGCGCCTTTGCCCGCATCGCCGCCCGCCGGCGAGACGCCGCCAGCCGAGCGGCCGGCCGCTGAAATCGTCACCCTCGACCGCTTCCGCAAACGCTAGGCTAGGAACAGCTCCGGCACGCCGCTGAGGCTCTTCCTTGGCGCCTTTCCGGCGCAGGCCGCAAAGGCAGGACCCACTGCTTTCATAGGCATCGGCTTTCGGATCCCGCGCGAATTCGAGCTTTCGGGCGACGAGGCGATCATGCGCAAGGAGGGCGAGCGGCTGCTCATCGAGCCCAGCCCACCGCATTCGCTGCTGGCCGTTCTCGCGACGCTCGATCCGCTCGACGAGGATTTTCCGCCAATCCCGGAATTTAACCTCGATCCGGTCGAGAGCTAGTCCCGAGCTCTCCCGTCTTCCCGGCGAAGGCCGGGACCCATGGCACCAATGGGCACCGGCCTTCGCCGGTGAGACGGGAACGTTTCCGTATCGGCGCACTCACGTCAGCAGCGTCTCGAGCGTGTCGGCGTTATCGACCGGCTCGTCCCAACGGACGCGGGGGAAGCGCCTTGCCGTGATTGCCCTTCCGGCTTGCTCCCCCAACTGGCCCAGCTGTCATTGCGAGCGCAGCGAAGCAATCTCGCGCGGCTTGCTCTCCCGTGCCCGAGATTGCTTTGTCGCCAGACGGCTCCTCGCAATGACGCTCGGACTGAGGCGAGCCTAGGTCAGCATCCTCTCCAGCGTTTCCAGCGTGTCGGCTTCGCGGTAGGGCTTGTCCCAGCGGATGCGATGGACGCGCGGAAAACGCATCGCGACGCCGGATTTGTGGCGGGTCGAGCGGTGCACGCTGTCAAACGCGATTTCGAGGACGACGCCGGGCGCGACCTCGCGCACCGGGCCGTAGCGCTGCACCGTGTTGTTGCGCACCCAGCGGTCGAGGCGGCGCAACTCGTCGTCGGTAAAGCCGGAGTAGGCTTTGCCGACCGGCACCAAATTCTCGCCGGCCCAGGCGCCGAAGGTGTAGTCGGAGTAGAACGACGAGCGCTTGCCGTGGCCGCGCTGGGCGTACATCAGCACCGTGTCGAGGGTCAGCGCCCCGCGCTTCCACTTGAACCACGGGCCTTTCGGCCGGCCGGCGAGGTAGAGCGAATCCGCCCGCTTCAGCATCAGCCCCTCGATGCCGCGGTCGCGGGCGCCGTCGCGCAGCGCGCGCAATTCGTCCCAGCTCGAAAACGTCACCAGCGGCGACAAATCGAGCGCCGAACGCGGCGCGTCCGCGTACCAGGCTTCGAGCCGCCGACGGCGTTCGACAAAGGGCTGCCCGCGCAAATCGTCGTCCCCGTCTCGTAAAATGTCGTAAAGCCGCACCGCCGCCGGATAGTCGCGCCGCATCTTCTCGCTCGCGGTCTTGCGGTTGAGCCGCTGCTGCAGGTCGTTGAACGGCGCCACCTCGCCGCCGCGCATGACCAGCAATTCGCCGTCCAGGGTCGCGCCATCCGGCAAGGCCGCCAGGATGTCGGGAAAGGCGGCGCCGATGTCGTCGCCCGAACGCGAATAAAGCCGCTTTTCGCCGCCGCGCGCGACAAGCTGGACGCGGATCCCGTCCCATTTCCATTCGGCGAGGTAATCGGCCGGGGCGAGACCGGAAAGGTCGTCGTCTTCGAGCGGCTGCGCCAGCATCAACGGGCAGAAATTGGGCAGCTCGCCGGTATCGGGCGGCGGCTGGCGGCCTTCAAGCCAGTCGAACAACGGCCGGTAAGGGGGCGAGAGGCCGTGCCAGACCTCCCCGATGCGGTCGACCGGGACCGCACCCCATTCGGCGAGCGCGGTTTTGGCGAGGCGCGCCGACACCCCGATCCGCAGGCTGCCGGTTACGAGCTTGAGCAGCGCCCAGCGCCCGCTGGCGTCGAGCGCGTCGAGCCATGGCGCCAGGAGGCCGGCGACCTCGGTACGGCTGGCGCGGTGCAGGGTTTCGACAATGTCGGTCAGGCTCGGCACCGGCACCTGCAGCGGCGGGGTTTCGGGCGCGGGCCAGATCAGCGACACGGTCTCGGCCAGGTCGCCGACAAAGTCATAGGACCAGCCGAGAAGCTCGGGATCGACCCGCGCCGCGGCAAGGGCGCGGACCTGGCCGGGCTTGGCCTCGGCAAAAGACAATTCGCCGGTCAGGGCCGCCAACGCCCAACCCCGCTCCGGATCGGCCTCGGCCGCGAAATACTCCCGCATCAGCCGCAGCTTGCCCGTGCGCGACGGGGTCAGCAGCAAGGCCTCCAGCAATGCGGCAAAACGGTTCATCGACGGCGCCGCAAAATCCTCCGCTGCGCCGATCGCGTCACCCGATCGCGAGAACACCGCCAAACACCAGCAGGCCAAAACTCAGCCACGCAACATAGTCGCCGACGACGCCGTCATGAATGCGGTCGAGGCCGGAAAAAACCCAGCCTACGGAGAGATCGGCGACTCGCACCGGAAATCGCGGGAGATGGCTGCGCCCCAGCTCGAATGCGGCGACGCCGAGCGCCACCGACAAGCCGACAATCGGCCCGATGGCACCGACCTGGTCCGCGCCCGGCGGCACCGGCGGCCGCGCCCAAGCGGCGCCGTCAAGAACGGTGGCGGCGAGCGGCCCGCTGGCGGTGAAGACGGCCGCGGCGCGGCGCACCGCAATCTCGACCGGAAACGCCTGCAACACCATGTCGGCGGCGATCAGCGCCAAGATCGGCAGCAGCATCAGCCAGACCGGCCGGTCCTGCTTTTCGTGCTCCTCTTCGCTCGGCGATTGCTCCTCGATGCCGGGCTCGGGACCGAGATTAAGAAAGATGCGGCCGGCCCCGCGCAGGATGCCGGCGCCGGTCAACCCGCCGGTGGCGCTGAGGATCGGGGCGAGATAGGCATATCCGCGGGCATCGGCCGCGGCGTCGATCAGCGCACGTCCCTGATGCTCGAGTCCGACCGGCAGGCCGGCCAGCAGCAGCCCTCCGGCGGCGTAGGCGAGGCCGGTGACCGGAAAGCCCTTGCCGGCGCCGCGCAACCGGATCTCGTCGATGCCGGCGCAAGCCGCGAGCAGGATGCCGCCGACCATGAACAGCGCGCCTTTGACGAGGCCGTGCCCGAGCAGATAGAGCATGCCGCCGGCAAGGCCCTGGGCCGACAACAGACCGACCCCGACGAGCAGCACGCCCATATGGCTGACGGTCGAGAACGCCAGCAGCCGCTTGACGTCGCGCTGCATCAGGGCGACGAGTTCGCCCAGCACCGCAGTCGCAATGCCCAGCCAGACCAACAGCGGGCGCAGCAATCCCGGATCGAACCCGGCCCCGGCGAAGACGCTCCAGTAGATCCGGGCGGCGCCGAAGATCGCGATCGGCACCATGATTCCCGAAAAGATGACGCAGACCGGGGACGGCGCCACCGTATGCGCATCGGCGATCCAGAAATGAAACGGGACGATCGCACCTTTGATGAACAGCGCCCCGATCAGCAAGGTGAAGGCGAGGATCACCAGCCCGTCCGCCGGATGACCGGCGAGCGCGCGGCTCAGCTGGGCGAAGTTGAGCGCGCCGGTGCGGCCGTAGACAAGACCGATCCCGGCCAGCATCAGAAAGCTCCCGATGCCGTTGGTGACGGTAAAATTGAGCGCCCCTTCGAGTGCGGAGGATTCGAGCTTGTAGCCGGTCAGCGCAAAGGCGACGGTGCTCATCAGCTCAAAAAAGACAAAAAAGTTGAACAGGTCGCCGGTCAAAGCGAGGCCGGCCATTGCCGCCATAAAAATCAGCATCAGCGCGTGATAGCGCGCGTGCACTTCGTCGAAATAGCGCCAGGAAAACGCAAAGCTCGCACAAAAGAGGGCGCCGACAAACGCGGTGCAGCCGGCGCCGGCCGGGTCGACGACAAAGGCAATGCCGATCGCCGCCCCGTGCCGCGGTTTCCAGCCGCCGAACCAATAAGCGAAGGGTCCCGCCTTCGCCGCCGCTCCGGCGAGGAAGACCGCCATGATCGCCACCGCCGCCGCGGTGAGCGTGGCGATCGCATCGGGCCATTGCGACGGCCATGCGCGGCCGCCCGCGACCAGCACGGCGGCGACGACCAGCGGCAGCGCCACCGTCAGCGGTGCCAATGCTTCCATGTCAGGACCGCAACGGCCGCAGCTGGTGGGGGTCGAGCGTGCCCTTGCGCTTGTGGACCTGGAGTGCCAGCGCCAGCAGCAAGGCGGTGACGGTGGCGCCGACGACGATGTCGGTCAGCACCAGCGCTTGCACCACCGGGTCGACGGCCGGCGAGCCGACCGGGTGGTCGGCAAAGATCGGCGCCCCTGCATCGGTGCGATAGCCGACCGAAAGCAACAGGACGTAGGTCGCGGACTGCACGATTGTCAGGCAGCCGATCAGATGCACGAAATGGCGACTGGTGATGACGCCGTAGAGCCCGATCGCAAACAGCCAGGCGGGCAACAAAAAGGCGGCATGGCTCATTCCTGGTTCTCGCCTTCGGGCTCGCTGGCCTGGTTCTCGCCTTCGCGCTCGCTGGCCTCGTCCCCGCCTTCGGGCTCGCGCGTTTCTTCGAGATATTCGAGAAAGAGTACGGCGAAGCCGGTGCTGACCGCCACGCCGACGGCGATGTTGAGCAAAGGCACAGTCCCGGCCGAGACGATCGAGCCGGTCTTCCCCAGCGGCAGCAAATTCGTCAAGAACGGTGCTCCCGCCGCCATTGCGGCAAGCCCGGCGACGACGAACGCTCCCGCCCCCACCGCCTCGGCGGCGTCGAGCACGACGCCTTTCATCAATCCGCGCCAGACGCGGTAGCCGAGACCGAGATACAGCAGCGACACCGCCGAGCCGACGATCGCACCGCCCTGAAACCCGCCGCCGGGAGTGAGCTGCGCGTGCAGCACGACGTAGATGCCAAAAACGACGGTGAGGCCGAGGGCGAGACGGCAGCCGAGGGCGACGGCGTCGGTGCGCCCGGGGACCGGCCGCTCGGAAATCTTGCCCGGCCGGGCGGTCGTCTCTTCGCCGCGATGTTCGCGCAACAGCACCACGGCGCCAATCACGGCGGCGAACAACATGTATTCCTCGCCCAAGGTGTCAAAGCCGCGATAGTCGAAATTGACGAGGGTGACGATGTTGGTGCCGTGCCGCTCGTTGGTGCCGACGGCGTTGAGGATGTCGCCGTAGGGGCCGGGATAATGGCCGAAGGCCGGCAGTCGCCACAGGCCGGCGGCGGCGAACCCGAGGCCGAGCACGAGCGAAACCGCGGCGAGAGCGGTTCGCATCGCGCTCATTGCTCTTCGGCCTGCCGCCGGCGCTGGTTGATGCGCGCCGCGGCGAGCGTAACGAGAAAAAGAAAGGGCACCGCCACCGTGTTGACGGCCAGCTCCGAATAGGCGACGTCGGGGGCTTGCAGAACCATAAACAAGAGCGCCAGCACGAGCCCGTTAAACCCCATCATGACCGCCTGACGCCGCGGTTCCCGGCTCAGCACCACCCCGGCGCCCGACATTGCGGCCAACAAGTAGAGTCCGATCTGCAGCGGCGTCATCGGCCATGCTCTCCGGCTCGCCGGCGCAACCGCAATGCCCGTCCGGTGGCGTGCACAACGAACGCGCCGGTCAGCAGCAGCAGGACGGCCGCAGCCACGGATTTGAAACCGAGCGGGTCGTCGCCGCGGTCAATCACGATCGCCGCGGCAAAGGAGAACCCGCCCGCGGCCCCGGCAAAGCCGACGCAGTGGAGCCGGGCGAACACATCGGGCAGGCGCAAGAGGCCAAAGGCGGCGAGCCAGCAGGCCATGACCCCCAGGCCGACCAGCACGGTTTCCGCCAGTGCCGCGGCACTCATATCCACCGCTCCAGGAAATGGGCGTAGGCCAAGGCGCCGGGGAAAGACAGCAGGACAAGCGTCAGGGCAAGATCGACGAACGAGGGCTGATCGTAGCCGACGGCCAGCAGCATCAGTATGAAAACCGCAAAGGTCGAGGCCAGCTCGAGCGCGACAAAGCGATTTTCGACATCGGCCGTTGCCGCGACCCAGCCCGCGGCGGCGAGCGCCGGCAACAGCCCCAGGACGGCGGTGAGCCAGAGGTTCATCCGGTGCGCCCGCTTTTCAGTCGGCCAACTGGTGGACCAGCATGCGGCCGCGCTCGGGGCCGTCGCCGACGACAAAGCTGTTGGGCGCGAGCGAGGCGGCCGCGACCGCAATCCCCCGCCCGGCGGGGGCCTCCGCCGCGGTTCCATGCGGCACCGCGACCGTGCGGAACCGGCCGGAGGGGGGCCGGCGAAAGGCGGCGAGCAAGGCAGCCCCAACCCGAAACGTGTCAAGGACGAGCTGACCCGATGCCGGAGCCAGCGGGCGAAGCATCGGCAGAGTGAGGTCGAGCGGACGCTCGTTATGGGCTCGCAATGCCGCCTCGAAGACCGCGGCAAGCCCGGCGCAAGCGCCGCCTGCGGCCAGCTTGGCGGGCTCCACGGTCCCGGCGAACAGCAGGTAAAACGCGAAAAACGCGATCCAGGCGGCGATCGCATGCGCCACGAGCCTGCCTCCGAACCCTTCCGTTGCCGCCACCGGCGCTGCCTCGACTGCAAGTCCGGTTCAGCAACAATGCTCGCGCCGCGCGAGTTCCTCGCGCAGCCGATGCGCGTCTATTCGTCTTCTTCGTAGCCGACAAGCGCCAAGGCGCGCGCGCGATAGCCGCGTTTGGCCGCGTAATGGACGAGCGCCTCCTCGCGGCCGTGGGTCACCCAGATCTCCTCGGCGGCGACATCGTCGAGGGTTTGGGTCAGCTCGTCCCAATCGGCATGGTCCGAGATCACCAACGGCAGCTCGACCCCGCTCGCCTTGGCACGCTGGCGCACCCGCATCCAGCCCGAGGCTTGCGCGACGAGCGGGTCCGGGAGACGGCGCGACCACGGCTCGGCGGCAGCACTCGGCGGCGCCAGCACGATGCGGCCCTTCAACGCGTCGCGCGGCATGCCGGTCGCCGGCAACACCGTCCCGAGCGCCACCCCCAGCCGCTCGTAAAGCTCGGTCATCCCGAGCAGCGCGCCGTGCAGGTAGACCGGTTCCTCGTAGCCGGCGCGCCGCAACAACGCCAGAACGCGCTGGCACTTCCCCAGCACATAGACCCCGACCAGATGGCAGCGCTCGGGGAACAATGTGAGCGAATGGAGCAGCTTGTCGATCTCCCGGTCGTCCGGCGGATGGCGGAAGACCGGCAGGCCAAAGGTCGCCTCGGTAATAAACAGGTCGCAGTTTTGCGGTTCGAACGAGGCGCAGGTCGGGTCTGGGCGGCGTTTGTAGTCGCCGGAAACGACGACCCGGCTGCCGCCGTATTCGAGCACGATCTGGGCGCTGCCGAGGATATGGCCCGCCGGCACCAGGCGGATGCGGACCGCCCCGATCGTCAAGCTCTCGTCATAAGGGAGCGTCTGCATGGTGACGCCGGCGCCCTCGCCATAGCGCATCTGCATGATCGCGGCGGTTTGCGGCGTGGTCAGCACATGGCCGTTGCCGGCACGCGCATGATCGCCGTGGCCGTGGCTGATGACGGCGCGCGGCGCCGGACGCGACGGGTCGATGTGAAAATCACCGGGCTCGCAATAGAGGCCGGCGGCTGTCGGCCTGATCCAAGTCTCGGGGCGCGGCGCGATCGGCATCGAGAACGGCCCCTTATGGTCGACAACCAGGGGGATATGGGGCGCCCATCGTGCCAAACCGATGCCGGGTTTCCTCGACCCGCGCGCGCCCGCGCCCGACCGTCAGATCAGCAGCTCGATCGCGGCGGGGTCACGGATCAGGATCGTTCCCTTGGCGAGATCGATCAAACCGGCCTTGTGCCACGCCTGCAGCTGCTTGTTGACGCTCTCCCGCGAGCTGCCGACGATGTTCCCCAGCTCGCTTTGCGACATGTGCAGCTCGAGCACGCGGCCGTCGACGCCGGGCCGCCCCGAGCGTTCGGAGAGGTGCAGCAACGCCTTGGCGATCCGTCCTTCGAGATGGCGAAACTGCAGATCCTCGACCTGCTCACTGGTCTGCCGCAGACGCTGGCACAATATCTTGATCAGCATCAGGCAGATGTCGGCGCGATTTTCGAGAAACGGCATGAAATCGCGACGATTGAGCACCAGCAGCTCGCAATCGCCCATGGCGACGGCATCGCCGCTGCGCTCGCCGCCGTCAAGCGTCGCGATTTCGCCGACAATCTGGCCGGCGGTGATTATATTTAGGACGATTTCCCTGCCGGTCAGCGAAATCGAGCTGATTCTGACCCTGCCGCGCAGCACGATCATCATGCTGTTTCCGGGGGAGCCCTTGGCGAAAATTTCCTCACCGGCAGGATAGTGCTCGACGCGCGAATACCGCAAAAGCGCATCAATTTCACTTGGGCTCAACTTGCCGAGCAAAAAATTCTTCTCGAAGATCTGACGTTTTTCCTGATAGGTCGGGCCGATCATGACAGTCCTCTACGCGCTGCCGCGACCCGCGGGAGGTGATTATCGCGCAGGTAGCTTGTCTCGCCGGAACGGCCGCGACGGTTATTCAAAGCGGGCCGCGGCTGCCATGCTTGGCGAGACAGTTTAGCTGCTAACCATAGTAGACCATTTCGTGGCTCGCCGTCTCGCGTTATTTGATAATGCAACCAGGCGAGCGGGTTGAGCGGCGATGGCCGGCGCCGCCGTGGTGCCGCGGACGCGATCGCAACGGCATCGGCTGCGACCCGGACGGCGGCACTTTGCGGTTCGCGCTCGAGCACGGCCTCGGCGCACATCGCTTCCGCCTCGGCCTCCTCGGTCCAGCGAAGGGGTGTGGTCAGCCACGCGGTCATGACGATCTCCTGACGGTTTTGCGTCCGATCGCGACCGAATTAACCCAAAATAGCGGGTGGCGCTGTGACCTGCTTCACAGACGGGGACGTGTCGCCGCGCGTTGCGTCCCGGCCAGTTTTACCGGCTGCGCCAGGCAGTTTTAATTGCGGAAATCGCCCGTCGTAAAAAATACGCGGCGCGGCCGGGTTAAAAAATACGCGAGGGGGGCGGGGCTTAGTACCGCTCGCCGGCGGGTCGGCGGCGGCTGACCGGAAGCAGCCCTATCCGGCGGCGGCGACTGCGCGGCGCCTGGGTTTGGCGCGCCCGTTGGCGAAGCGGTCGAGCAGCCGCAGGACGACGCGCGGGCTGACGAAATGCGAGACGTCGCCGCCGAGCGCGCCGATCTCCTTGACAAAACGCGACGAGATGAACTGGTAGCGGTCGGACGCCATCAGAAAGACGGTTTCGATATCCGGGTTGAGCCGCGCGTTCATGCCGGCCATCTGGAATTCGTATTCGAAATCGGAAACCGCGCGCAAACCGCGGATGATGACCTTGGCGTCGACCGACTGCGCGAAATGCATCAGCAGGCTGTCGAAAGCGCGGACCTCGATCCGCTCGGCTTCACCGTTTTCGAGGTGCGCCACCTCGTCGCGCACGATCTCCACGCGCTCGTCGGTCGCGAACAGCGGCCCCTTGCCGTCATTGCGGGCGACCCCGATGACCAGCCGATCGACCAGCTTTGCGGCACGCCGGATGATGTCGGAATGGCCGTTGGTGATCGGGTCGAAGGTGCCGGGATAGATCCCGACGCGCGGCTCGCTCATTGGTCCCCCGTATCGGTCTCTTGACCGTCATTGCTTTGCTCAATGTCAGTGGCTGGCTGATCGCCAGCGCTTGGCTGATCGTCCGACGGGTCCTCGGCGGTTCCATCGCCGTTGTCGTCGGTGTCGTCCGGCAGCCGCGCCACCGAAACCACCCGCTCGCCGTCGCCGACCTTGAAGATCACCACACCCTGGCTGCGCCGGCGGGCGATGCGGATGTCGTGCACCGGGCAGCGGATCACCATTCCGCCGTCGGTGATCAGCATGACCTGGTCGTTGTTGCCGACCGGGAAGACGGCGACGACCGCGTCGCCGTCGCGCCGCCGCAGATCCATGTTTTCGATGCCCTGCCCGCCGCGCCCGGTAATCCGGTAGTCATAGGCCGAGGTCCTGACCCCAAACCCGCGCTCGGTCACGCTCAGCACGCATTCCTCGCGCTGCGCGAGGTCAGCGTAGGTTTCCTCGGAGATCGAGCCCGCTTCGCCATCCGGCTCGCCGTCGGGCTCCGCGGGTTCGGGCGGCAGCTCCGACCCGGTTTCGCTTTCTTCGCCGATGTCGCGTCGCCGCCGGGCCGCGAGGCTCAGATAGGCGTCGCGCACATCGGCGGCGACCTCGACATGGCCCAGGATCGACATCGAGATGACGAAATCGTCGCCGAGCAGGCGAATCCCGCGCACGCCGACCGAAGAGCGCCCGGTAAACACCCGCACGTCACCCGCCGGAAAGCGGATCGCGCGGCCGTTGCGGGTGGCGAGCAGCACGTCGTTCGCCTCGGTGCAGGTAGCGACGGCGATCAGCCGGTCGTCGGCGTCCTCGCCCTCGAACTTCATCGCGATCTTGCCGTTGGCGCGCACGTCGCCAAAATCGCTGAGCGCGTTGCGCCGGACATAGCCGTTGGCGGTCGCAAACATGACGGTCAGGTCGGCCCAGCTCTCCTCGTCCTCGGGTAGGGGCATGACCGTCGAGATCCGCTCGCCGGGCACCAGATTGGGCAAGAGGTTGACCATCGGCCGGCCGCGCGCCTGCGGCGTGCCAAGCGGCAGGCGATGGACCTTGAGCTTGTAGACGCGGCCCGAGGAGGTGAAGAACAGCACCGGTGCGTGGGTCGAGGCGACAAAAACTTCGCTGAGGAAGTCCTCCTCGCGGATCGCCATGCCGGCGCGGCCGCGGCCGCCGCGGCGCTGCGCGCGATAGGTCGACAGCGGCACGCGCTTGATGTAGCCGCCATGGCTGACGGTCACGACCATCGCCTCGCGCTGGATCAGCGCCTCGATATCGGCCTCGAACTCGACATCCTCGATCTGGGTCCGGCGCGGCGTGGCGAACCGCTCGCGGATCGCCAGCAGCTCGCCGCGCAATACTTCGATCAGCCGCGCCCGCGAGCGCAGGATTTCGAGATAGCCGCCGATCTCGGCGATCAGCCCGTGCAGCTCCTCGGCGATCTTGTCGCGCTCGAGCCCGGTCAGCCGCTGCAATCGCAAATCGAGGATCGCGCGGGCCTGCTCGTCGGACAGACGATAAGTCCCGTCCGCGGCGACCTCGCGGCCGGGCTCGCCGACCAGCGCCACCAGCGGCGCCACATCGGCCGCCGGCCAGGAGCGGCCGACAAGGCCGGCACGCGCGGTCGCCGGGTCGGGTGCGGCCCGGATCAGCGCGATAATCTCGTCGAGATTGGCGACCGCGATCAACAGGCCGAGCAGGGTGTGGGCGCGGTCGCGCGCCTTGCCGAGCAGGTAGCTGGTCCGGCGGGTGATGACCTCTTCGCGGAATGCGACAAAGGCGGCAATCACGTCGCGCAGGGTCAGCAATTCCGGCCGGCCGCCATTCAGCGCCAGCATGTTGACGCCAAAGCTCGTCTGCAGCGCGGTATGGCGGTGAAGCTGGTTTAGCACGATCTCGGGCAGGGCGTCGCGCTTCAGCTCGACGACGACGCGGACCCCGTCGCGGTCGCTCTCGTCGCGCAGCTCGGCGATGCCCTCGACCAGCTTTTCGCGCACCAATTCGGCGATGCGCTCGACCAGCTTCGCCTTGTTGACCTGATACGGGATCTCGGTGAAGACCAGCGCCTCGCGGTCCTTGCGGATTTCCTCGACATGCGATTTCGCGCGCAGGATCACGGCACCCCGGCCGGTTTTGTAGGCGGCATGGCTGCCGGCCCGCCCGAGGATCAGCGCGCCAGTTGGGAAATCCGGCGCCGGCACGTATTCCATCAGCTCTTCGACGGTGATCGCCCCGTTGTCGAGATAGGCGCAGCAGGCGTCGATGACCTCGCCCAGATTGTGCGGCGGGATGTTGGTCGCCATGCCGACCGCGATCCCCTGGGCGCCGTTGACCAGGAGGTTCGGAAAGCCCGCCGGCAGAACCTTGGGCTCGCGCTCGGTCTCGTCGTAATTCGGCTGGAAGTCGACGGTGTCGTTGTCGAGGTCGTCGAGCAGCGAGTTGGCGACGCGGGCGAGCCGCGCCTCGGTATACCGGTAGGCGGCCGGCGAATCCCCGTCCATCGAGCCGAAATTGCCCTGGCCGTCGATCAGCGGCAGGCGCATCGCGAAATTCTGCGCCATGCGCACCATCGCGTCGTAGATCGCGAGCTCGCCATGCGGGTGATATTTGCCGATCACGTCGCCGACGATGCGGGCCGATTTGCGGTAGGCCCGGTTCCACTCGTTGCCGTTGACCTTCATCGAGTAAAGGATGCGGCGGTGGACCGGCTTCAGCCCGTCACGGACATCGGGCAAGGCGCGCGCCACGATTACGCTCATCGCGTAATCGAGATACGAGCGCTTCATCTCGTCCTCGATGGTTACGGTGGTGATGTCGGGGGCGGCGGGCGGAGGAGGTGCTGCTGAGGAGACGGCCAAGGCTGCTCGTTGCTGTGAATGGCTGGGATTGGCTCGCGGCGACGAGGCGCTTTGCCGCCTCTGAAATATAGGTAATTTTCAGCAAATTACCGCATTCCGTGGCCGCCAACAAACGCTTTGACCGCTATGGCGGGGCGCTGCGCGACGGTGCGGCCGGAACTCGCCGTCGGCTCCAAGAGTTCCCGGGTGAAATCACCGAAGGCGGGCCGATGGACGACATCAGAGAGCTCCGCAGCGAGGCAGCGCTGACGCCGCCGCAGGGCGTGTGGGCGAAGGGCGGCCCGGTGTTCTCGCGGCGACGCCGCAACGCTCGGTATGTGGCCTTCGCCGCCGGCATCTGCCTTGTCAGAACTGGCGGTTGCCGAACAGCGCGCGGTAGATTGCGAGGATCAGCACCGCGCCGACGATGGCACCGATGAAACCGGCATTCTGGCCGGGAGCGTACCAGCCGATGCGCTGCCCGAGCCATGATGCGAAGATCGCGCCGACGATGCCGAGCAGGGTCGTCACGATAAACCCGCCCGGCCCGTGCACAAAAAGCTTGGCGACCGCACCCGCCAGGAAGCCGATGATGATGACCCACAGCCAGTGCACGTCTTCTCCTCCTCTTTTGCGAACGGCCGGTCTGCAAACGCCGGCGGGCACTCTGGTTTCGCCTGCGCGGGGTTTACCCGATTGCCGCGGCAGCATAAGCGCCAAGCAGCCGACTGAGGCAAGCCGCCGCATACGGGGTTACGCCCTGTTCTCCTATAAATCCCGCATGTGGCGGCGCGCGAGTGCCGCTGCCGAGGTCAGCCGGATCGTGGACGTAACCGAACGGAGGACAGCACGAGCGCGGAACGCGACGAGCCGCCGCTGAGGACGGCGCCGAGGCTGCCGCCGCCGGCAAAGCGCTCGCTGCGCCGGCAAAACCGGCTGCTGGCGCTCGTGCTCGGAAGCGTCGCGGTTTTGGGGTTCGCCACCGTGCTCTCGCTGGCTGTGCTGCTGCATTATGCCGAAGCCCATCATCTGCTTGCGAACCTCTGACGAGCCCGGCACCAGCCGCGGCATGCCGCCGCGCCCGGTCCGCCGCCGCTTTGCTGGAGTCATGAGCGCCTGTCTCGCCCTGGCGCTGCTTGCCGGTTGCGGCAACGAGGCCAAATGGCACGCGATCGACGTGTCGGGCAGCCTGCCGGCCTTGTCTTTCGTGATGACGCGTGCGGCCGACGGCAAGCCCGTAACCCAGGCCGAGTACCGCGGCAAAGTCGTCCTCTTGTATTTCGGTTATACCAACTGCCCGGATGTGTGCCCGGCGACGTTGTCGAACGTGCACGACGTTCTGACCCGGCTCGGCTCCGAGGCGCGCGATGTCCGGGTGCTGTTCGTCACCGTCGACCCCAACCGCGACACGCCGCCGCTGCTCGCCGCCTATGTCAAGAATTTCGGGCAAGAGATCGTCGGGCTGCGCGGCACGCCCGACGAATTGGCCGCCTTGGCGCGGCGCTACCGTTTTGTCTACTCGGTGACCCCGGCAACCGAGGACCACCCTTACGAGGTCACCCACAGCTCGGCGATCTACGTCTTTGACGGCAGCGGCGCGGCCCGCCTGATCGTGGCCTCGCTCGCCTCGACGACACCCGACATCGCCGGCACGACCGCCGATCTGAAGCGGCTGGTCGAGGCGGCTCATCCACCGGGCTTGTTGGCGCGCCTCGAAAGCTGGGTCTGACGCCGGTTATTTGCCGGTGGCGCCGCGCACCGGAAAGCTCGCGGTAACAGTCGTGCCGTCGGCCAGCCGCAGGGTGACCGGGACCGACTGCCCAGGCTTCATCGCCGCCGCGGGCGACATGCACATCAGGTGATAGCCGCCGGGCGCGAACTCGATTTTGCCGTGGGCCGGGACGGGAACGCTCGCCACCATCACCATCCGCTCGGTGCCGTTCGCGCTGACGCTTTTATGCAGCATCAGCGCGCCGCAGGCCGGCGACGCGGCGGCGACCAGTCGCTGCGGTGCGGCGGTCGCGTTGGACAAGGTGAAATAGCCCGCCGCCGGCAATGACGGCATGATCAGACGAAACCATTGCCCGCTGATCACAAGCCCGTTCGGCGCCGCTGACGCCGCGCTGGCGAGCGCCAGTGCCGCCGCCAGCGCGCCGGCGGCAATGGTCGCCCGCCGCACCCGGCTAGCGGCCGGTCCAGCTGCTGGCAAGCTTGGCGAGCGCCACCGCGTCATCGCCGGTCTCCATTGTCGATTCCTCATGCAATCTGAGCGCGTTGATCACCAGCAGCACGGCGACCACGCTCATCATCGCCGGCGGGATCCAGATCACGATGCCGCCGACATGCTGGTCGTTGAGCGCGCTCATCGACGGGAACAGCCGCCCGCACAGATCGTAATAAGGGTAGAGGTCGGTCCGCGAAAAGGTGACGGCCGCGCCGAGCGCGATCTGCGGAAACATGACCCCGAGCGCCAGTGCCGCGCGCACCCCGTACGACACCCGCGCCGGCGGGCTTGGCCGCACGTCCAACACCAGCCACCAGAACAGCATCCCGTCGAGCACCATGCTCCAATTCATCAGCGCATAAAGCCGCGCATCGATCATCGCACGAAAATGCACCGCCGGGATCAGCCAGAAATAAAACAGCCCGACAAACAGGAGAGCCGCCAGCAGCGGCTGCTGCACGACCCGCAGCGCCGCCGCGATCGGGGCGCTGTCCGCGATCTGCCGGAAAGGGTGCGGCATGCCGCGCCGGATCGCCCCGCCGGCGGCGCCGAGCGCCACCAGAAACGGCCCCAAATGGTGCATGACGACATGCTGGACGCGGTTCAAAAAGAACATGTGTTGCGACCAGTATTCAAACCGGGTCTGCAGCACCGCATAGATCGCCACGACCCCGAGGACAAAGGCGATGCAGCGCCATGGCGCCGGCCGCTCGGTCGCCGGCATCAGGCTTAGCCCGCGAAAGAACCACAGCAGGGTCAGCGCCGTCGCCAGGTACACGACCGGGGAAAAGTCCCACGGCATCCACGGCGGCATCAGCGCCGGGCGGCTGTGCGACAGCCACCAGACGAGCGCGCCCGATGCCAGGATCGCGGCATAAGCAGGGCTGATCCGAGGCTTGTCGATCGCCCAGGCAAACCGGCTCTGCCGCCGTCCGACTTCCATAAACCCGACCTGTAGGCGGGCATTGGCGCTTTGTCAAAGCGTCAAACGGCGCAGTCGCGTTGGTGGCGGTAATGCCCGGCCGTGTCGCCGCGACCCGCGGCGCCGGACTCTCGCCGCGCCAAGCCAAAGCGAGCAGCCGCGGCGGGCATGGCAAAAGCCCGTCTTTGCGCCTTTAGAGCAATACTCCCGCTCGCCCGGCAATCAGCACGTCACTTTGGGAATGCCGAAGCACCGGCTCGGTTCCACTACGTAGAAGCTGCCGGTCGCCGGCGGAAGGGGTCGGCAGCGGATGACGAATGGAGAGCGCAGATGCCCCTCGACGGTGCCGAGCTGTTTGAAAATCAGACGCTGGCGAAATTATGGCAGGTGGAGCGCCTGCTCGCGACCGAGGATCAATGGTGCAAGGGCAGGCTTTACGACCGCAAAGGCCGTCACTGCCTGGTCGGCGCCATTACCGAGGTTGACGGCCGCCAGGCGCTGACGCGCCCGATCTTGCGCGCTGTCAGAGAGGTCAGCGGCAAGCATTACTGGCGCATCGAATCATTCAACGACGATCCCAATACCAGCCATCGCGATGTCCTGCGGGTGCTCAATCGGGCGCGGCTTATGATCATCTCGGACATCGCCGAAGCCGGTCAAAAGAAGTCCTGGAAGCGCAAATTGACCAATGGCGTCAGCGCCTTGTTTCCGGCGATCGGCATCGGCGCAAACCTTTACGGCGGCGGCCGCGACGATTTGCCGGCAGCGCCGCTGCCGGTCCGGGTGCGCGGCGCCATGGGTCCTGTGGAATACGCGCGCTCGTCGCGGGTGCGCGAAACCAGCGATCTCTATCAGTAATCCCCTCCGACCCCGACACGTTTAACCATCGTCACGAAGGAGATCCCGACATGGCTAATCTAACGATGCAGCCCACCGCGCGCCTGCGCGGCAATCGTCCGCAGGATTGGGCCCTCGTGGTCCTGGCGATCTGGCTGTTCATCTCGCCCTGGGTGCTGCATTTCGGCTCTGCCGCTGCAGCGGGCGCGATCGGAGGCACGGCAAGCGGCTATGGCGCCGCGGTCGGCCATGCGTCGTGGAACGCATGGATCCTCGGCATCATTCTCTTTCTTGTCGCCGTGTCCGCGGTCGGCCGCATGCAGGTCAACCAGGAATGGATTGCGCTGGTGCTGGGCGCCTGGATTTTTATAGCACCCTGGGTTCTCGGGTTTGTCGTGCTGCCCAAGGCAAGTTGGGACCACTGGATCGTCGGCGTTCTGGTCTTTTTGATCGCGCTCGCCAACCTTTCGATGTTTCGCACGGTTCATCCGGTCGGCACGATGAACTCGCCGCCTCCGCGGCAGCCGCCACTGACCTGAGGCGACCCGATCAAACCGCCCTCTCCCGCATTTTGGCGGGAGAGGGTGATTTTTCGCCGCACGACCTGGGATTTTGTCTGCTCGGTATTTGCCGAAAGCCCGCGCTCAATCGGCCGCGGCGCTTTCCTGATGGCGGTCGTAGCGGCGGGCGGGGGTGTTGACGGGGTCGGTCAACGGCGCTGCGGCAAAGGCGGCGGCGAGGCGCCCAGCGGGGGCGTCGGCGTAAAGAGTGGTGCGCTGGCGCGGGGTGCGGCCGATGCCGCGGATCAGCTCTTCCATCGCCGCGGGCGGCATCTCCTGGCCGTGGACGGCGCCGGCGGCGCGGGTAATGCTCTCGTTCATCAGGGTGCCGCCCATGTCGTTGGCGCCCGCGTCGAGGCAAAAGGCGGCGCCGGCCTCGCCCATCTTGACCCACGAGGTCTGGATGTTGGCGATGACCGGGTGGAGCGCCAAGCGCGCTACCGCGTGCATCAGCACCGCCTCGCGCCAGGTGGCGCCGCGCCGCGCCCGGCCCTTCAGGTAGATCGGCGTCTCCATCGGCACAAACGGCAACGGCACAAATTCGGTAAAGCCGCCGGTCCTCGCCTGCAACGCACGGATGCGCAACAGGTGGCGCGCCCAATGCTCGTAGCGCTCGACATGGCCGTACATGATCGTGACCGTGCTGCGAAGGCCCGCGCCATGGGCCGCCTCCATGACCTCGAGCCATTGGTCGGTCTTGATCTTGTCGGGGCAGATAACGGCGCGGATTTCGTCATCGAGGATTTCGGCAGCGGTGCCGGGCAACGAGCTCAGCCCGGCCTCCTTCAGCTCGCGCAGAAAGTCCGGGAGGGTGCGGCCGAGGGTCTTGGCGCCCTGCCAGATTTCGAGCGGCGAAAACGCGTGGATGTGGATGCCGGGCACCGCGTCCTTGATCGCGCGGCACACCGATAGATAGGTGGCGCCGGTGTATTCGGGGTGGATGCCGCCCTGCAGGCAGACTTCGGTGGCGCCGCGCTCCCAGGCTTCCTCGACCCGGCGCCGGATCTCGGGCATGTCGAGGTTGTAGGGGCGGCCGCGCAAATTCTCGCTGAGCTTGCCCTTGGAGAAGGCGCAGAACTGGCAGCGGAAATAGCAGACATTGGTGTAGTTGATGTTGCGGGTCACGACATAGCTGACGGTGTCGCCGTTGACCCCGCGGCGCAGCCGGTCGGCGGTCTCGCAGACCTGCGCGAACGCGTCGCCGCGCGCCTGGAACAGCTGGACAATTTCGGCTTCGGACAAGGTTTCACCGGCCGTGGAGCGGTCGAGGACGCGGGTGAGCGGATCTGCAATGCTCCCTCGCCCCCTTGGGGGAGAGGGTTGGGGTGAGGGGGTAGCCACATGGCCAATCGCCGGAGCCGCCCCCCTCACCCTTCCCTCTCCCCCCCACGGGGGGAGAGGGCTCTCATTAGAGCGCGCGGGCGGCGCGCTCCCGGAGCCGGCGATCCACTGGTCGGGGCGGGCAAAGCCTTCGGCGTCCGTCGCCCGCAGCACCGGTGCGCGCAAAGCCGGGTCGAGCCAGCGCCCAGGATCGCGCGCATAGGCGGGATAGACCGCGAGGCGCGGCGCCAGCACCTTGCCGGCGGCGGCGGTTTGGCGCGCCAGCCGGTCGAGCGCCGGCCACGGCGCCTCGGGGTTGACGTGGTCGCGGGTGACCGGCGAGACGCCGCCCCAGTCGTTGATCCCGGCCATGACCATGTCGGCCAGCCCGTCGGGGTTCAGGTTGGGAGGCGCCTGCAGGTTCATCTCGGGGCCGAAGATCAGCCGGGCCATCGCGATCGTCCACAAATGGTCGGCGAGCCCGGGCTCGGGCGCCGCCGCCATCCGGGTCCCCGGCTTGGCCCGGAAATTCTGGATGATGACTTCCTGGATGTGACCGTAACGGTCGTCGAGCTCGCGTAACGCCAGCAGCGCCTCGACCCGCTCGCGCCGAGTCTCGCCGATGCCGATCAGGATGCCCGAGGTAAACGGCACCGCCGCCTCGCCGGCGGCGCGGATCGTGTCGAGCCGTGTCGCCGGGTCTTTGTCGGGCGAGCCGAAATGCGGGCCGCCGCGGCCGAGCAGCCGTGCTGACGCGCTTTCGAGCATGATCCCCTGTGAGGCCGACACCCGGCGCAGCGCCTCGAGATCATCCCGGGTCATGACGCCGGGGTTCAGGTGCGGCAACAGCCCGGTTTCGCGCAGCACCAGCCCCGCCATCTCGGCCAGGTAGGACAGGGTGGTTTCGTGACCGAGCCGGGCCAAGGCCTCGCGCGCCGCGGCGTAGCGCAGTTCGGGCTTGTCGCCCAACGTGAACAGCGCCTCATGGCAACCGGCCGCAGCTCCGGCGCGGGCGATCGCGAGCACCTCTTCGGCGTCGAGATAGATCGGCTCCCCCGGCCGCGGCGGATGGGCGAAGGTGCAGTAATGACACACGTCGCGGCACAGCTGGGTCAGCGGGATAAAGACCTTGGGCGAATAGGAGACGAGATCGCCGTGCCCCTGGTCGCGCAATACCGCGGCGGCGGTCATCAGCGCGCGTGGATCGGCAGGCGCGCGATCGGCCAATGCCAGCGCGTCGGCGGCGGCAAGCCGCTGTCCGGCCAAGGCCTGCGCCAAAATCGGGTCGGTGGTCATTGCGCAAGATCCTTCCGCCCTTGCTGGTCGCGCCCGGTCTCGATCCGGGCATCCGCGCGATCGGGGCTTCGACGGCTGCCGGCGGACGCAGGTGGCCGGGTTGCGCCCAGCCGCGACGACAAGAGATCAGTTAATAGGCCGTTCTCGTCAAGCAATGCGCGACTCCGCGTCGGCGACGGCCGCTGCGCGAAAGCCGCTAAATCCTCCGGATTGTCGATGTCGAGCGCGATACCGGGCAGCCGCAGCACGGCCGGGCGGATGCCCTGCGCCTCGGCGGCGCGCAAATGCGGGAAAAAGCTGTCGACGCCAAAGCGTAACGGCACCGCATCGGGCGGCGAGCAGATGATCGCGTTCGACCCGCCTTCGTCATGCGACGGGACGATCGTGAAGGACGGCGCCGGACGGTGCGCCTCGACGACCTGGCCGATTTCCTCGGCGGTGACGAGCGGAATGTCGCCTGGGAGCGTCAGCATGCCGGACCGGCCCTCGGCCGCAAGCAGCCGCGCCGCCGCGGTGACGGCGCCGGTATGGCCGTCGCGGGCGCCGTCCTCGACGACGCGGGCGCCGCAGCGCAGCGCCAGCCGCTGCGCCTCCTTATCGACGGTGACCACGATTAGACCGGCAAGACCCGGCGCCGCGGCGAGCGCCGCCAGCACGTCTTCGAGCATCGCCGCGGCCAACGCCCGGCGCAATTCCGGCGGCAGCAGCGGCGCCAGCCGCTCCTTGGCCCGGTCGCGCTCCTTGACCGGCACCACCGCCCACACATCCATGTCAGAAGCCTCGGCCGGCTGCCAATACGACCCGGGCCAGCGCCTCGCGGTCGGCCATTGTCTCCATCAGCGTGCGCGTCGCGGTCACCGGGATGTCGATCTCGCCCGCGGCATCCGCATCGGCCGCGTCGACCACGTAATGATCGAGAAGCCCGCCGTAATGGCGGGCGACCGAGGCCGCGTCGACCGGGAGGCCGAGCTCGGCCATCATCTTGGCGGTCGGGCCTTTGACCGCCTTGCCGCCGATAATCGGCGACACCGCCACGACCGGCGCCCGGCAGGCGCGCAGCGCTCCGCGCACACCGGGCAGGCTCAGGATCGGGTCGATGCTGATCAGCGGGTTCGACGGACAGATCACGACCATCCGCAACCCGTCATCCGCAAGCGCGGCAAGAAAGTCGGGGTTTGGCCGCGCCGCGGCAGCGCCGGCGAAGACGATCTCACGCACCACCGGGGCGCAGTGCCGCCGCACGAAATAGTCCTGGAAATCGAGCCAGCCTTCGTCGGTCAACAGACGCGTGCGCACCGGGTCGTCGCTCATCGGCAACAGCCGGGCCGAAATCCCGAGGCGGCGGCGGAAATCGTCGGTGACCGCGGCCAAGCTCTCGCCGGCCGCGAGGCGGCGGGTGCGCTCGACATGGGTCGCAAGATCGCCGTCGCCGAGGCGGAACCAGGTTTCGCCGCCCAGCGCATCGAGTGCCGCCATAAACGTCCACGTCTCGCCGCGCCGGCCCCACCCGGTTTCGGAATTGTCGAGCCCGGCGAGGGTGTAGAGCAACGTGTCGAGATCGGGCGAAATCGACAAGCCCAGATGCCCGAAATCGTCGCCGGTGTTGGCGACGACCGTCAGGGCACCGGGCGGCAATACATTGTAGAGGCCGAGCGCCAATTTGGCGCCGCCGACGCCGCCCGAAAGCGCTACAACCGCGCCGGCGCTTCCTGTCATCGGAACAGGTCGTGCTCGGCGGGGCGGACCAAGGCCGCGGCCGGGACTTCCGGGGCGGACCAGTCGAGGCCGCGCACCAGCACCATCGGGATCGCCTCGTCGGCCTGGCCCATCACCAGCCCGGCGGCGGCCGCGATCTCGTCGGCAAAGCCGGTTTCGGTCACCAGCAACTCGCGCCCGAAGAGGTCGGGCTGACCGCGCATGTCGATCACCGCCGGCAGCCCCGCAGCGCCGAGTGCTATGCCGACCGTGCCCTTGCGCCACGCCCGCCCAAAGCTGTCGCTGACGATGACCGCGACCGGCACGCCATAGGTGTCGGCAATCCGCTGCCGCAGCCGTTCGGCCGAGCCGTCCGGGTCCTCGGGCAGCAGCAGCACCCGCTCGACCCCGTCGCCCGCCGGGATGTTCGAATGGTCGATGCCGGCATTGGCCATGACAAAGCCGAGACGGTGCTCGACGATCAGCAGCCCCGGGCGGCGGCGCACCACGCGTCGTCGACTCGCCGAGCACGATCTCGACAAAGCGCGGGTCCTTTTCGGTTTCGGCGGCGAGCGCGATTGCCGGCGCGGAGGGCTCGACGGTTTTCACGTCGACATAGCGGCCCTCGGCTTTCGAGACGATCTTCTGCGCCACGACCAAGCACGTCGCCCGCTTGCGGCGCGACCCCGTTTGCGGCGAGCGCGGCGAGCGCGATCGCGCCGAGATCGTCGCCGGGCTCGACCAGCTTGACGCCGGCGAGCGGGGTCAGCATCACCGGGGACACCATACTCGTCCTCTCTCTTTGCGCGCCTCCAACCTGCCGTCGCCCCCGCGCAAGCGGGGGTCCAGTCGTAGAACCCGGCGCCCGCCGGCCCTGGGCCCCCGCTTTCGCGGGGGCGACGGGTGGCGGGGAATTTGTCGTGAACCGCAACATCATTACCCGAGCTTCGACCTCAGCAACGGCGCGACCTGCTCCGCGTAGAGCCTGAGGAACCGCGCCTGGTCGGGGCCGGGAGCATGAAAGACGAGGTGGTTGAAGCCGAGCTCGACATAGGGGCGGATCTTCTCGACCTGCTCCTGCGGGTCGGCGGAGACGATCCAGCGGCTGGCGGCGCGGTCGAGCGGCAAGGCCGCGGCGAGCCGCTCCATCTCGACCGGGTCCTCGACCCCGACCTTCTCTTCCGGCGTCAACGCCAGCGCCGCCCAATGCCGGGTGTCTTCCTTGGCGGCCGCCGCGTCCGTGTCGAACGACACTTTGACCTCGATCATCTTTTCGAGGCTCGCGTGCTCGCGCCGGGCCCGGGCGAGGCCCTCACTCACCTTGCCGGTCAGCTCGGTATAGAGCTGCGGGTTCTTGCCGCTGGTGCAGATGAACCCCTCGGCGACCTGGCCCGCCATCGCCGCCGCGAGCGGGCCGGAAGCGGCGACCCAGATCGGCACCTTGTCGTTGGGCTTGTCGTAGATCGTCGCGTTTTCCGTGCGATAGAATTGGCCGTCAAAAGTGACCCGGTCCTCGGTCCACAATTTGTTGATCAGTGCCACCGCCTCGCGCAGCCGGTCGCGCCGCTCCTTGGGGCCCGGCCATTTGACGCCGATCGCCGGCACCTCGTTCAGCGACTCGCCGGTGCCGACGCCGAGCACGACGCGTCCCGGGAACATGGTTCCGAGCGTGCCGAAGACCTGGGCTACGACCGACGGGTGATACCGGAAGGTCGGGGTCAGGACGCTCGTGCCGATCGCGACGCGCCGGGTGCGGGCGCCGAGCGCGCCAAGCCAGGCGAGCGCCGACGGCGCGTGGCCGTCGGTGTGCTTCCACGGCTGAAAATGGTCGCTGACAAAGACCGAGTCGAACCCGACCTCCTCGGCCAGGCATGAGAAGTCGAGCAATTCGCGCGGCCCGAACTGTTCGGCCGACGCCTTGTATCCGAGCTTCAGCAACGGCGTGCTCCTCTGATTCTGGGTCAGAGGGCAATTCGAAACCTTGTCATTGCGAGGAGGCCCTGGGCCGACGCGGCAATCCCGGTCCGAGCGGGTCTACCACGTCGTGGGATTGCGTCGCTCCGCTCGCAATGACAGCTCTCTTGGTGCCCTCTGCGGTGAAATAATCAAACCTTCGCCAGCACGTCCTCGCGGAAGCGGCGCATGTTGGCGACAATCGCGTCGGGCGTGCCGCCGTCGAAGCTGAAATCGACGTTGCCGACGCCAAAATCGCGAAACGCCCTGAGATCGGCGACAACATCGCCAACCTCTCCGGAGAACAGCCGCCGCTCGCCGTCGTCGGCGCGGGCCGGCAAGCGATTTTCCCCAGCTCGTGACGCGATAGGCGAGCGTGACCTGCGCCGGGTCGCGCCCAGCCTCGCGGATCAGCCGGCGCAGCCGCTCGACCGCGGTCTGGAACCGCTTCATCGAGTCGAGCCGGTGCTGCGGGTTGGTGCCGATCGGGTACCAGCCGTCGCCGAGACGTGCCGTGCGGCGCAACGCCGGACCGCTCTCGCCGCCGACCCAGATCGGCGGGTGCGGCTTCTGCACCGGCTTCGGCTCGAACAATACGTCGGCGAATTTGACGTATTTGCCGTCGAAGCGTGGATCGTCCTTGGTCCACAGCTCGCGGCAGGCCATCACATACTCGTCGGTAACCGCGCCGCGCGCGGCGAAGGGCGGCGCGCCCAGCGCCTCGAATTCCTCCCGCATCCAGCCGGCGCCGATGCCGAAGGTCAGTCGACCCTGCGACAACACGTCGATCGTCGCCAGCATCTTTCGCCTGCAGCACGGCAGGGCGGTGCGGCACCACGGTGACCGAGGTGACAAGCCGCAGCCGCGAGGTCTTGCCGGCGACAAAGGCGACCGCGGTCAGCTGCTCGTGCCGTTCGCCGCGCGAGCGGCCGGGAAACTCGCCGGTGTCGCTGTACGGGTAACGCGCCTCGATGTCGCGCGGAATCACGACATGGTCGCTGATCGTCGTGTAGTCATAGCCCATCGCCTCGCCTTCGACGGCGATACGGGCGAGGTTGTCGGGCGCAGCCAGAAGGCCGCTGACCGGCGCGCCAAAGCCGTATTGCATCTTCGCCTCCCGGCAAGCATTGCTGTCGCCAGCGTAGCAGGGCGCGCGCGGTTTGGCTCGGGGGAATCTATGAATGGGGCGGCGGCCGCGAACCTTGGGCGGGGCCGGTACCGGGTACAAAAACCGCTCTGCGGAGAACAGCGCAGCGCTCCCGGACGAATTGCCCTGTGGCAATTTTAAGGTAGCGACGCACCAAAGCCTGGTAAATACGACTAATGCGAGCTTTTTGCGACCTCAAATAGAGTGTGGTTAAAAAAGACCCAGAAATCTTAGCGGATTGTTACATCGGTTTACAAAACTTTACCGAGCCGGGCTTCGGGTTTGGCGCAAACTTGCCGCTTGCAGCTAAGGGGGGCGGCTTTGGAAATGTACGACTCCTTCGGCATGGTCGACGAGGCTGTTCCCGATCGGCCCTCGGCCGGGATCGCGGAATTTGTTGAGCCGGCGCGGCGGCACCTCGCGATCGTCGATCAAAGCGCGCTGCGCCGCGACTGCCTCAAGCTGGCGCTCGCCCAGCAGGTGCGGCGCTGGCGGGTGACCGATGTCGAGACCGCCGCCGAATTGGTGCGGCTGGTGCGGCAGGGCGCTGGCTTCTCCGTCATCCTTCTGGGCGGGTCGACGTGCCGCAGGATTGACCTGGTCGATGTTGCGCGGCTTGCCGCCGCGGCGCCGCAGACGCCGATCCTGGCGGTTGCCGACTGTGACGACCCGGAACGCGCGCGCACCATCCTGCGCGCCGGGGCCCGCGGCTTTCTGCCGATGAGCCTCGGCCTCAAGGTTCTGGTCGCCGCGCTCGAGCGGGTTCGCGGCGGCGGGACCTTCGTGCCGCTGGTCCTGAGCAACCCGCCCGAGGACAAAGCGGAGCCTGAGCACCCAGGCCTGCCCGAGCAGGCGCTGACCCGGCGGCAGCGCGACGTGCTGGCGCTGATCGCGGAGGGCAGGTCGAACAAGCTGATCGCCGATGCGCTGCGGATGTCGGAAAGCACGGTCAAGGCGCATGTAAAGCAGATCATCCGCCGTCTGCACGTCGTCAACCGCACCCAGGCGGCGCTGCTCGCGACCCGCGGCAGCCGCCACGCCGCCGCACTCCGCGTCGAGGTCGCCGAAGAAGTGTTGTAACCGTTCGGCCCGGCAGAATAACCTTCGGCAACAGTGCGCGGCGCCCCGAGCGGCGCCGCCAGCCGAGGAGGACGCTGCCATGTCGAGCCGGAGCCTGATCCCGATCTCGGCCCATCCGAACATCGGCAGGATCAGCGAAGCCGACTACTTCCGCCTCTACCAGCACTCGCTCGACGATCCCGACGGGTTCTGGGGCGGGCACGGCAGGCGGCTCGACTGGATCAAGCCCTACAGCAAGGTAAGGAACGCGTCCTTCGACGGCGACGTCGGCATCGCCTGGTACGAGGACGGCACCCTGAACGCCTGCTGGAACTGCGTCGACCGGCATTTGGCCCGGCGCGGCGACCAGACCGCGATCATTTGGGAGGGCGACGACCCCGGCGAGGACCGCCACATCACCTATCGCGAATTGCACGAGGCGGTGTGCCGGTTCGCCAACGTGCTGAAGGGGCTGGGCGTCAAAAAGGGCGACCGGGTCACGATCTATTTGCCGATGATCCCGGAGATCGCGGTGGCGGTGCTCGCCTGCGCGCGGATCGGCGCCATCCATTCGGTCGTTTTCGGCGGGTTTTCGCCGGACAGCCTTGCCGGGCGCATCCGCGACTGCCGCTCGACCCTGCTCGTGACCGCCGATGAGGGGCTGCGCGGCGGTCGCGCCGTGCCGCTGAAGCGCAATGCCGACGCCGCCCTCGAAAGCTGCCCCGACGTGCGCGATGTCATCGTCGTCCGCCGCACCGGCGGCGCCGTCAACTGGGTCTCCGGCCGCGACGTGTGGTACCACGAGGCGTGCGCGGCGGCGGCGCCCGAGTGCCCGCCCGCGGAAATGTCGGCCGAGGACCCGCTCTTTATCCTCTACACGTCGGGCTCGACCGGCCAGCCCAAGGGTGTCTTGCACACCACCGGCGGCTATCTCGTATATGCGTCGATGACGCACGAATACGTCTTCGATTATCGCGAAGGCGAGGTTTACTGGTGCACCGCCGATGTCGGTTGGGTGACCGGGCACAGCTACATCCTGTACGGGCCGCTCGCCAACGGGGCCACGACCCTGATGTTCGAGGGCGTCCCGAACTATCCCGACCCGTCGCGCTTTTGGCAGGTCGTCGACAAGCACCGGGTCGCGATCTTCTACACCGCGCCGACCGCGATCCGCGCCCTGATGCGCGAGGGCGAGGACTATGTCCGCAGCACCAGCCGCCGCTCGCTGCGCATCCTCGGCACGGTCGGCGAGCCGATCAACCCCGAGGCCTGGCTGTGGTATTACGACCATGTCGGCGAGCGGCGCTGCCCGATCGTCGACACCTGGTGGCAGACCGAGACCGGCGGCGTGCTGATCACCCCATTGCCCGGTGCCACGCCGCTGAAGCCGGGTTCGGCGACGCGGCCGTTCTTCGGCATCGAGCCGCTGATCGTCGACAATGACGGCAAGCGGATCGAGGGCCCGGGCGAGGGCAATCTCTGCCTCGCGCGCTCGTGGCCAGGGCAGATGCGCACGGTCTATGGCGACCATCGCCGGTTTGTCGACACCTACTTCTCGACATTCCCGGGCCTTTACTTTACCGGCGACGGGGCGCGGCGCGACGCCGACGGCTATTACTGGATCACCGGGCGCGTCGACGACGTGATCAACGTCGCCGGCCACCGGCTCGGCACCGCCGAGATCGAAAGCGCGCTGGTAGCACACCCGAAAGTCGCCGAGGCGGCGGTCGTCGGCTATCCGCACGACATCAAGGGCCAGGGCATTTATGCCTATGTGACGTTGATGGCCGACCAGCCGCCGAACGAGGAGCTGCGGCGCGAGCTGGTCGCCTGGGTGCGGCAGGAGATCAGCCCGATCGCCGCCCCCGATCTGGTGCAATGGGCCCCCGGTCTGCCAAAGACACGCTCAGGCAAGATCATGCGCCGCATCCTGCGCAAGATCGCCGCCGACGAGCACGACGCCCTCGGCGACACCTCGACCCTGGCCGATCCCGCGGTCGTCCACGACCTCGTCGGCAACCGGCTCAACCGCGCGGGATAGTCGATTAACTCCTCTCCGGCTCGCACGGGAGAGGGAGGAATGCATGAGGTGTCGCCTGATGCAGCTGCTGGTTATTATTTCGGGTGCGGGATGATGCGGACGATCAGATATTCGTCGCCGACGATTTGGAAATAGAGGCGGTAGTCGCGATTGACCCGACCTTGCCATATATCAGGACCATCATCGTATTTCTTCGCCGGTATGGAATTTCATTCGTTGCCAGATTTTTTTCCGTCATCGGTCTTCAGCCAAGTCTCGAATTCCTTGGTGCTCTTGAATGCCGGCGAGACGCGGCCGGCACGGACGTCGGCCAAACCTTCCGCTATCGCCGCATCGATCTCAGGATGCCGGTCCGCCGGATCTTCCTTGGGCGTCAGCACGATGCGTCCGCCTTCGCTGCTGATTTCGACCTCGTCGCCGTCGCGCACATCGAGGTCTTCCCGGATGTTCTCGGGGATCGATACGGTTAGTTTGCCATTACGTATCTGCGCTTTCGGCACGGCACGCTCCCTTTGCCCCTACTGATAGACAGCTAGTCGGTTAACGCCATCTCGCAAGTAGAGGATTCGTTCGTCAGATATCATCCGCCGGTCTCTCACCCGTGATCTCTTCGGAGCTACCCTAATCCCTGGCGGAGCTGGCGGGCGGCGACGACGAGGAGTGCGAGATCGGGGGCGGCGCTGGCGCGCAGCTCGCGCGCGACGGTGTCGGCGGCGGCGAGCTCGGCAATCCCCTCCGCCCAGGCGGCGAGCGGGTCGGGTGCGGCGGCGTGCCCGCTTTCGAGCACCCGCAGGACGATGTCGGCCTGCAACGCCAGAAAATCGTCGATCGTGGCCTCGACCGCGAGGCGCTGCCACTGGGTTTCGGCCGGCAGGCGGCGTGCGGCGGCGCGCATTTCGTCAAGCGCAAAGCGCACGCCAACCGCGTAATATACCCGCGCCGCGCGGTCGAGCGGCTGATTGCTGCGCTCGGCGAGGTCGGCGATGTCGAGCGCCGGAGCCAAAAAGATCATCGCCCCGACCCGCGCGGCAAGGCTCTCGGGAACACCGGCCGCGACGAGGCGCTGGGCGCGCTCGTCGGCGATCGTCCTGTCGCGCGCCGGCAGCAGCTCGGCAAGCGCGCCGGCAAGATCGCGGACGTGCGGAGCGAGCCGCGCCGAGTCGCCGGCGAGGTCGATGCGTCGACGCTGCAGCAGCCAGGTCGCGGCGCGCTCGACCACCGCCGCGATTTCGAGCAGCATCTCGGTCTGCACCCGTGAGGGAACGCGGTCGTCGAGCGCTTCGATCGCGGCCCACAGCCGCGGCAGCTCGAAGATGTCGCGGACGACCAGATAGGCGCGCGCAATCTCCGGCACCGGTCGGCCGGTGCGCGCCCGCATGTCGGCGACAAAGGTGATGCCGGCGCGGTTGACAAGATCGTTGGTGACGACGGTTGCGGTCAGCTCGCGGCGCAGCGGATGGGTCGGGATCTGGGCGCCGAGCCGGTCCTGCAAAGCCGCCGGAAAGTAGGCGCGCAGCTCGCCCGCGAGCGTCGGCGCATCGGGCAGGTCGGAGGCGAGCAGGTCGGCGTCGAGCGCCATCTTGGCATAGGCGAGAAGCACCGCGAGCTCCGGCCGGGTCAGGCCCTGGCGGTGCGCTGCGCGGTTCGCCAGGCTCTCGTCGTCGGGCAGGAATTCGAGCCCGCGGTCGAGACGGCCGGCTTTTTCGAGCTCGCGGATCAGCCGCGCCTGGCGGTCGAGCGCCGACGCGCCGCGCGCCTCGGCGACGGACAGCGCCTCGCCCTGGAGATAGTTGTCGCGCAACACCAGGGCGGCGACCTCTTCGGCCATGCCGTGCAGCAGCGGCTCGCGCTCTGCGGCCGGCAACGCCCCGGCGGCGATCGCGCGGTCGACCAAAATCTTCAGGTTCACCTCGTGGTCCGAGGTGTCGACGCCGGCCGAATTGTCGATCGCGTCGGTGTCGATACGGCCGCCGGCAAGCGCATAGGCGATCCGGCCGCGCTGGGTCACGCCGAGATTGGCGCCTTCGCCGACAACCCTGGCGCGGATTTCGGCGCTGCTGACGCGCAGCGCGTCGTTCGCCCGGTCGCCGATTTCGGCATGGCTCTCGCCCGGCGCCCGGACATAAGTACCGATGCCGCCAAACCACAGCAGGTCGACCGGCGCGGCGAGCAGCTTGCGGATAAGCTCGGCTGGGGTCAGGTGGTCGGCGTCGATCGCGAAGAGGCGCTTCATCTCCGGGCTGACCGGCACCGCCTTGGCGCCGCGGTCGAAGACGCCGCCGCCCGCCGAGATCAGCGCCGGGTCGTAATCGGCCCAGCTCGATCGCGGCAAATCGAACAGCCGCCGACGCTCGACAAAGCTGCGTTCCGGATCGGGGTCGGGGTCGACAAAAACGTGGCGGTGGTCGAAGGCGGCGAGGAGCCGCAGATGCCGCGACATCAACATGCCGTTGCCGAACACGTCGCCCGACATGTCGCCGACGCCGACAACGGCTACGTCCTCGGTCTCGAGGTTGCGCCCGAGCTCGCGGAAATGGCGTTTGACCAGCTCCCAGGCGCCGCGCGCGGTGATCCCCATCGCCTTGTGGTCGTAGCCGGCCGACCCGCCCGAGGCGAACGCGTCGCCGAGCCAGAACCCGTATTCCTCGGCGATCGCGTTGGCATAGTCGGAAAAGGTCGCGGTCCCCTTGTCGGCGGCGACGACGAGATAGGGGTCGTCGCCGTCATGGCGCACCACATCCGCCGGCGGCACGATACGGTGGCCGCCGCTGCCGTCGGCGACGATGTTGTCGGTCAGGTCGAGCAGCCCGCGGATCAGGATTTTGTAGCACTCGACCGCTTCGGCGCCGAGCTGCTCGCGCGCCGGCGGCGGCCGTTTGACGACAAACCCGCCCTTGGCGCCGACCGGGACGATGACTGCGTTCTTGACCGTCTGCGCCTTCATCAGCCCAAGGATTTCGGTGCGGAAATCTTCCCGGCGGTCGGACCAGCGGATGCCGCCGCGCGCCACCATGCCGGCGCGCATATGCACGCCTTCGACCCGCGGCGAGTAGACGTAGATCTCGAAGAGCGGGCGGGGTTGCGGCAAGAGCTCGATGGCGCTGCTGGCGAGCTTGACCGCGAGATAGGGCTTGGGTTCGCCCGACGGCGCCCGCTGGAAGTAATTCGTCCGGACCGTCTTCAAGACGAGGGTCAGGTAGCTGCGCAGGATGCGGTCCTCGTCGAGGCTCGCAACCCGGTCGAGCGCATGGTCGATCGCCTGCACCTCGCCCATGACCGCAAGCCCGCGGTCCTGCCTGCGGTCCTCGATGCGGTCCTCCGGCCCCGCCGGGTCAAAGCGCAATTTGAACAGCCGCACGAGCCGTGCTGCGATGTCGGGATGGGCGCCGACTGTGTCCTCGACATAGGCTTGGCTGAAGGTGCTGCCCGCCTGCCGCAGCACCTTGGCGTAAAGCCGGAGCACGGTAACCTCGCGCGGCGACACCCCGGCCGCGAGTATCAGGCGGTTGAAGCGGTCGTTTTCGACCCGGCCGGACCAGACGGCCGCGAGCGCCTCCTCGAAGCGCCGTCGGACCCGGTCGGTTACGGCCGGGGCGGTGTCGCCGGCAAGCTCGAATTCGTGGACCCAGACCGCGCCGCCCTCGCTGCTGTCGATGCGGAACGGCTCCTCGGCGACGACGCGCAATCCCAAATTTTCGAGCATCGGCAGCACGTCGGACAGCACGACCGGGTCCTTCGCGCGGTAGAGCCGCAGCCCGGTCCGGCCGCTCTCGTCTCCCGGGTGCAGCGCCACTTCGAGCGGCGAGCCCGCCAGCACGCTTTCGATCCGCGGCAGGTCGGCGATCGCCTGGCTCGGCCGGGTCAATGCCTGATAGGCAACCGGGAACGGTTTCAAGCGGCGCAGCCGGGCCCGCGCTTCGCCCTCGCCGAACGCGGCGGCAGCCTCCTCCGCGAAATGGTCCGACCAGTTGCGGCCGGCCTCGGCCAGCCGATGCTCGAGTGCGGCGACATCGACCGCCGGCACGGCGCCGCGGGTGGTGCGGATGATAAACTGGACGCGCGCCAGGACCGACTCGTCGAGATGGGTGTAGAACGCCGACAGCCGGCCGGCAAAGGCCTCTTCGAGGATCGCCGCGAACCGCCGGCGCAGCTCGCTGTCATAGCGGTCGCGCGGGGCGAAGACGAGGCACGAGACAAATCGCTCCAACGGGTCGCGACGGACAAACAAGGCGATGCGCTGGCGTTCCTGCAGGTTGAGGATGCCGATGACCGTGTCGAAAATCTCGTCGGCGCTGGCCTGAAACAGCTCGTCGCGCGGTAGGGTCTCGATGATGTGCGCCAATGCCTTGCCGTCATGGCTGGCGGGCGACAGCCCGGAGCGCGCCATGACGCGCCGCACCTTGAGCCGCAAGAGCGGGATGGCGCGCGGGTTGCGGCTGTAGGCAAGCGACGTGAAAAGCCCGAGAAACAGGCGGATCCCGACCACCTCGCCCTGTGCGTCAAACCGGCGCACGCCGATTGCGTCCATGTGCGCGGTGCGGTGGACGGTGGCGCGGCGGTTCGACTTGGTGACGACGAGAAGCTCGCGGCGGCGGACAAACGCCTGCACGTCCGGCGGCAGCGCGGAAAGGTCGCGCAGCCCGTCAAAAATACGGTAATTCGGGTCGGCGAGGATGCCGAGCGCCGGAAATGTCGGCTCGGCGGCGCCGTCGAAATCGTATTCGCGATAGCCGAGAAAGGTAAAGTTGTCGTCGTCGAGCCAACCGAGGAAATCCTGGTCCTCGGCGAGCTCCGCCGCCGGGACCCGCGGCAGCGGCGGTTCGGACAATTCGTCGAGCACCGCGCGCAAGGTCCGCCGCATCGCCGCCCAGTCGGCGACCGCGGCGCGCACGTCGGCGAGAACCTTCGACAAATCCTCGGTCAGCCGCGCCAGGCCCGCGGGGTCGGATTCGCGGGTGATTTCGATCTGCATCCACGATTCGCGGATCCCGGCCTCGCCGCCGCCGTCGCGTATTTGTCGCAGCCGCCCGCCGGCGTCGCGCTCGACCGTCAGGATCGGATGGATTGCGAGCTGGACAACCCGGTCGCCGGCGTTGATCGCCGCCGTCACCGAATTGACGAGAAACGGCATGTCGTCGTTGGCAATCTCGACGATCGTGTGCGGCGAGCCCCAGCCGTTGACATCGGGCTCGGGGTTGTAGACCCTGATTTTGGCTTGGCCCGGGCGCCGGCGCACGGCAAACCTGAGCAACGACAGGGCGCCGCCGCCGAGGTCGCGCAGGCTGCGCCCGGCGACATCGCCCGGCGGGACATGCTCATAAAATTTGGCGATCGCAGCTGCCGCGAGATCGCGTTCGGCTGGATCGAGGCTCGCCTCGTAGAGGACGGCGGCCTTGCGGATCAGCTTGGCTTTTTTTGCTTCGTCGGGCGGGCCTGCCTGATCCAGGGGCCCGCCATGGGCCGGCCGGTTTTTCGCCGGCAAGGTGAGGTCGATCGTGTCGGTCATCGCCTATTAAACACTGGTGACGGGGCAGCGTCCGGGCAAGTTGCGCACGAGATCCAGCATTGTGGAAAATAAGGGCGAGCTCAGCGATAATACGGGTCGCCGGCTCTTCAAGTCGCAGGGTCCCGATCAGAGTTTTTGGCACTCGGCAGCGATGCGTATTCTGGCGCGGTTCCGCCGCGGCGTCATCTATCTGTTGCCGCTGGCCGTGCTCGCGGCGGCCATCGGGGCACGCCTTGCCGCCCCGGATCTGCTCGAGCGGCTGTCGCTGATCGCGTTTGACCTTTACCAGCGCGCCGCGCCGCGCCGGCCGGGAAACGCGCCGATCCGCATCGTCGACGTCGACGACCGCAGCCTCGCGCAGATCGGGCAGTGGCCGTGGCCGCGCACGATTGTCGCAAAGCTGGTCGACCGTCTTGCCGCCGCCGACGCCGCCGTCATCGCCTTTGACATCGATTTCGCCGAGCCCGACCGCACGTCGCCAAAACTGCTGCTGCCGCTGATCGCGCAGAACGGGGTCGCCGCCTCCGACGCCGAAAAGCTGCTGTCGAGCCTGCCCGACCCCGATCAGGTTTTGGCGGCGGCGATGCGCAAGGTCCCGGTGGTGACCGGCTTTATCCTGACCGGCCGCGGCGCCAGCCGGCCCCCCGCCGCGAAGGCGGGGTTTGCCTTTGCCGGGACCGACCCGCTCGGGCATGTCGACGATTTTCCTGCTGCGGTGCCTAACCTGCCGGTGCTTGAGGCGGCGGCCGAGGGTGACGGCTTTCTCAACCAATATCTTGACTGGGACCATGTCGTCCGCCGCGTGCCGCTGATTTTGAAGCTGAACGGCAAGCCTTATCCGTCGCTCGCCGCCGAGGCGCTGCGGGTTGCCTTTGGCGCCTCGACCTATGTCGGGCGCGCCGCCGGCGCCAATGGCGAGAACAATTTTGGCGAGGACACCGGGCTCACCGCCTTGCGCATCGGCCGGATGACGGTGCCGACCGACGCCGCCGGCCGGGTCTGGCTGCATTACGCGCGGCGCGAGCCTGCCCGCACGCTCTCCGCCGCCGACGTGCTCGCCGGAAAATTCGACCCGGCGTTGGTGGCTGGCCACATCGTGCTGGTCGGGACCTCGGCGGCGGGGGTGATCAACGACCTCCAGGCGACGCCGCTGTCGCGTGCCGTTCCCGGGGTCGAGATTCACGCACAGCTGATCGACGAAATCCTCCAGGGCGACTTTCTGACCCGGCCCGACTGGGCCGTCGGCGCCGAAATCCTGTTTGCGCTCGCGGTCGGCGCCGCGCTGATATTCGTGCTGCCGCGGATCGGCGCGCTGGCGAGCGCCGCCCTCGGCGGCGCCTCGGTCGCAGTCGCGCTCGGCGGCTCGTGGGCGGCCTTCAAATACGCGCATCTGCTGCTCGACCCGGTCTACCCCTGGGCGGTGATATCCCTCGTCTACCTGGTGGCGAGCCTGCTCGGCTATCTGCGCACCGAGGCGCGGCAGCGTGAAATCCGCAGCGCCTTTTCGCGCTACATGTCGCCGCATTACGTCGAAGAGCTCGCCGCCCACCCCGAAAAGCTCCAGCTCGGCGGCGAGATGCGGGTCATGACGATCATGTTTTGCGACATCCGCGGCTTTACGAGCCTCGCGGAAGGGATGGACGCGCAGACCCTGACCCATTTCATGAACACGTTTCTGTCGCCGATGACCGAAATCATCACCGAGCTGAAAGGAACGATCGACAAGTACATCGGCGACTGCATCATGGCGTTCTGGAACGCGCCGCTCGACGATCCCGGGCATGCCCAAAACGCGGTGCGCGCCGCCCAGGCGATGCGCCGCAAGCTCGTCGAGCTGAACCGGGTCTGGGCCGAGGAGGCCGCCGCGGCAGGGAAGCCGTTTCGGCCGGTCCAGGTCGGGATCGGGATCAACACCGGCCAATGCGTTGTCGGCAATTTCGGCTCGCAGCAGCATTTCGACTACTCGCTGCTGGGCGACCCGGTAAACCTCGCCTCGCGGCTCGAAGGCCTCGGCAAGGTCTACGGCATCGACCTCGTGATCGGCGAGGAAACCGCGATTCGCCTCAACGAGCCGACCCTGGTCGAGGTCGACCTCGTCGCGGTAAAAGGCAAGTCGCAAGCCGGCCGGGTTTATACGATGCCGCCCGAGCGCATCGCCGAGGACGAATTTGCCGACCATCACTCGGCGCTGCTGCGCGCCTACCGGCTGCAGGATTGGGCGGCGGCATTGCGGCTGCTCGACGACGGCCGGCTCGCCGCGGCCAGGCATTTGGCGCCGGTCTACGACCTCTACCGGCGGCGGATCGTCCATTTCCAGCACCAGACGCCGCCCGCCGACTGGGATGGCGTCTTTACAGCCGAGGAAAAGTAACACCGCCGCGCGCGGCCCGGCGGCTCGGCATCAGCCCTAGTTTAACTACGAAAAATCTCATTAACTACGAAAAATCTCAGTTTGTGTCATTTCGTAACAAAACGGTCTTTATTCGATCGGGTTCCTCGGCGATAATCGGCGTCACGGCGGAACCCACCGCGGTTGCGCGGATGAAGCCGATCACGGCGGCCGTTGTCGCCCAAGGAACGCATCGGGGCATGGGCATGGTGATGGAGTTTCAAGTCTGCCGGCGCGGCCGCGAGGCGCGGTGGGTAGTCACTCTCGGCAGTTCGGTCTACGGCGCCTATCTCGACAAGGAGCAGGCTTTGCTCGACGCAGTCGACGCCGCGCGCGACGCCCTCCAAGCCGGCAACGAGGCGCAGGTCTGGGTCAAGGACCGGGTGACCACCGCGCGGGTGTTTTGAAGGTCCGTCGCGCCCGGCCGTCTAAATCATAATCGATCGGGTCGCACCAAAAGCTGCGTTTCGGACACCGGGCGCACGCGCCGCCGCGGCTCGCGCGTCGTGGCACGAACCAGCAGATCGGCCCGGCGGGCTTGGTTGATTGGCGGCGGCCTCGACCCATTCCCCGCCCGGTGCGGTCCAACGTCGCCGACAGCGCTCGTCGAGCCAGCAATAAAACGCGCTCCGAGATAATAATCTCCAGGCCCTGGGCCTTTCTCATTTTGGACAAAGCTTGGCAAGTCTTGGCAAGGAGATGGCGATGGCAGGCTTTGCCGCGAGCGACGGGGTGCGGCTCGCCTATTGCGTCGACGATTTTACCGACCCGTGGAAGAAGGCGCCGAGCCTCTTGCTGCTGCACGCGGCGATGGGCAGCGCGCGGCGCTGGTTCGGCTGGGTCCCGACGCTCGCGCGCCACTACCGCGTGGTGCGAATGGATTTGCGCGGCCATGGCGGCTCGGAAATCCCGGCGGCCGGCGGGCCGCTGACGTTGGAGCGGCTGGTCGCCGACGTGACCGAGCTGATGGACCATCTCGGCCTCGCCGACGCCCACATCGTCGGCAACTCGGCCGGCGGCTATCTCGGCCAGCAGCTGGCAATGAGCCATGGCGGGCGGGTGCGCAGCCTGATGCTGTTCGGCTCGACCCCGGGGCCCAAGAACAGCCAGGCGCCAAGCTGGATCCCGCAGATCGAAGCGAAAGGTCTGCGCGGCTTTCTCGCCGAGACGATCGCCGAGCGTCTGCCGCTCGACGAGGTCGACCCGGGGCTCGTCGAATGGTTTCTCGACGAGGCGGCGAAGAACGACCCCGCCTATATCGGCAAATTCGTGCTGCTGATGGCGAGCTACGACTGGAGCGGCGAGGTCGGCCGTATCCGCTGCCCGACCCTCGTCGTCGTCCCCGGCGCCGAGCCGATCGGCTCGACCGCGAATTACGAACCGTTCCGCCGCCTCGTCCCGGATGTCGAGATGCGGGTTTACGAAGGTGCCCCGCACAACATCTGCGACGCCTTTCCCGACCGCTGCGCCGCCGACGCGCTCGACTTCCTGACCCGCCGCTTTGGCCGTGGAAAATGACTCCGGCCGCGGCCCGGCGGGTTGCACCCGTTGCCGTAAGAGGAAAAGCCCGGATGAAGCGGCCGTTTTTTACGCTCGGCCCCGCTCTCGCGATCGCCTGGTCAATCAGGAGCGCTACGGCACGCACCAGGGCTATGTCTGCGTCGTGGCCAAATGCGGCGAACCGCAGCGTCAGCCAGCGCTTTCTGCGGGTGAGCGCCGCCGCGACGCTGATCTCCGAGGCGCAGGCGGGCAACGTGCTGAGCGATGTCACTCCGACAAGCGCCGACCGGAAACGCGCCGACCGCCTTTGCTCGGCGGCAGCCCGCCATTAGCGGCGGCCGCTCAGCCGGAGGCGGAGAAGCCGCCGTCGACCGGGATTGCGGCGCCGGTGATAAAGTCGGAGGCGGCGGAGGCGAGAAAGACCGCGATGCCGGCGAGGTCTTCGGGCACGCCCCAGCGCCCGGCCGGAGTGCGCGCGAGGACCCGCTCGTGCAATCCGTCGACCTGCCGGCGCGCGGCGCGGGTCAGCTCGGTGTCGATCCAGCCGGGCAGCACGGCGTTGACCTGGATGTTGTCGGCGGCCCAGGCCGCGGCGAGCGACTTGGTCATCTGCACAAGGCCGCCTTTGCTCGCGGCATACGCCACCGCATAAGCGGCGCCGAAGATCGAAAACATCGAGCCGATATTGATGATCTTGCCGCCGCCCGCGGCCTTCATCGCCGGGTGGGCCGCCTGCGCGCAGACAAAAGCGCCCGTCAGGTTGGTGTCGAGCACCGCCTGCCACTCGGCAAGGGTGTAGGCCTCGGGCGGCTTGCGAATCGACGTGCCGGCATTGTTGACAAGGATGTCGAGCCGGCCGAACCGGTCGAGCGTCATCGCGATCGCGGCTCGGCACGAGGCCTCGTCGGCGGCATCGAGCGAAACGGCGCAGGCTTGCGCCCCGAGGCCGGCCAACGCCGCCTTCGACTTGGCCTGGTCGCGCGCCGCCACTGCGATCCTGGCGCCGGCCGCGGCCAACCCCCGCGCCATGCCGAGCCCGATGCCGCCATTGCCGCCGGTCACGATCGCAACCCGGCCGGTGAGATCGAACGGGGTCATGCTGAAACGAGGCGCCTCACCGCGATCCACCCGCCCCATGCCGGGCGAGGCAGAGGACCAGCCGACGGCAGGGCGGCCCGGCCTTAATACACATTCTTCAGCGGGGTCGTGGCGCGCTTGTCGACGGTGGCGCCGGTGTTGCCGGTGTCGCCGTAATCGAGCAGCTTGCTCGACAGGCTCTGCGAGCCGACCATCCCCGCCGCATCCGGCGCCTGGCTGTTGCCGCCGATGTTGGGCAGACCGTTTTCGGCGCTGCGCAGGGCGAAATCGGAGGCCTGCTTGCCCGGAGCGCCGGGACCCGCCTGCTCGATGACCTGCTCGGCCTGCTGCTCGGCGCTCTTTTCCTGCGGCCGCGGCGCCCCCGGGTCGGGCGGGCGCAAGCTGAAATCGGGCGGGATCGTCAGCGGCGCCCGCGACTCGACCGCGAACTCGTCGGGCATCGGCTGGTCGAGACCGACCATCTGCTTCAGGTCGCTGCACCCCGCGACCAGCGACGCGCCAAAAAGACAAGCGGCAGAGAGCGCGGCTCGACCGCGGCGCGTCCCGCAAACCCGGTGAAATTCAATCATGAGAATAGTCCCTCCCGCGCGAAATCTAGTGCACTTCGCGATGGAGAAGCAAGCCGTCGAGCAACATCATGGCAACGCCAAGACAAATCGCGCTGTCGGCTAAGTTGAATGCCGGCCAATGCCAATATCCGATATGGAAATCGAGAAAGTCGACGACGGCGCCGTGGCGAATCCGGTCGACGACATTGCCGACAGCGCCGCCGACGATCAGGCCGATCGCGATCGCGAGCAGCGGGCTCGACACCCGGCTGAGCCAATAAATCAGCCCGGCGACGATGATTGCGGCGGCAAGCGAGAACAAGAGAGCGTTGAGCGCGCCGCCGCCGTCTCCGGCATTGAACAGGCCAAAGCTCATGCCGCGGTTGAGGGTCAGGACCAGGTTGAAAAACGGGGTGACCCGGTCGGCGTCAAACCCGCGCCCGGCGAAATGGGCGAGAACCGCCGCTTTGCTCAGCTGATCGAGGATCGCGACGACGACCGCCGTCGTGAGCCCTCGAACCATCATCACCCGGCGCTCGCCAACCGGGCGCCGCCGCCCTCCAAGTCGACGACCGCGGCGCACCGGCGGCAGAGATCCGGGTGGCCAGCCACCTCGCCGACCTCGGGCAGCACCCGCCAGCAGCGCTCGCAGCGCTCGCCCGGCGCCGCGGAAACGCGCACCCCGATTTCGGGCACCTCGGCCAAGATGAAGGCGTCAGCCGGCGCCGGGCCGAGGCGGATCGCGGCGGCAGACGTGATGCACAGCTCGGCAAAATCGACATCGCGGGCGAGCTCGGCCAAGCGGTCAGGGATAAAGATTTCGACCGCGGCCTGCAGGCTGGAGCCGAGCCGCTTGGCGCCGCGTTCGAGCTCGATCGCTCCGGTCACGACGCGGCGCAGGTCGCGCAACGCCGCCCAACGCTCGCCGAGCGCCGGGTCGAGCCACTCGGACGGGATTTCGGCGAACAGCTCGAGGTGGACGCTGCGGCCCGGCGCGTCGCCATGGCGGGCGAGCCAGGCTTCCTCGGCGGTGAAGCAGACGACAGGCGCCAGCCAGCGCACCAGCGCGTCAAAGGTATGGTCGAGCGCGGTGCGCACCGCCCGCCGGCGCAGGTCACCCGGCGCGTCGCAATAGAGCCGGTCCTTACGGGTGTCAAAGTAAAACGCCG
This sequence comes from uncultured Alphaproteobacteria bacterium, assembly GCA_963712825.1. Classification (GTDB taxonomy): domain Bacteria; phylum Pseudomonadota; class Alphaproteobacteria; order ATCC43930; family CGMCC-115725; genus AP-15. The sequence goes on along the minus strand of CAVQJP010000002.1, from coordinate 145,549 downwards.
ACAGGTCGACGGCACAGAAATTGTGGAGTGCTGTAAACATCTCGTGGAAATCGAAGTCCGAGATGGCACGCCGTACCAAGAGGTCGAGCTCGGCAAGGCGATGCAGGATCCAGCGCTCGAGTTCCGGCATGGCCTCGGTCCCGACCGCCTCGGCCGGCGTATAGCCGTCGAGCGCGCCAAGCAGGTAGCGCAACGTGTTGCGCAGCCGGCGATAGACATCGCTCTGGCGCTTCAGGATTTCGGGGCCGACGCGCAAATCCTCGGAATAATCGGAACCGACGACCCACAGGCGCAGGATGTCGGCGCCGCTCTGCTGCATGACGTCCTGGGGTGCGACAACGTTGCCGAGGGACTTCGACATCTTGCGGCCCTCCTCGTCGAGGACGAAGCCATGGGTCAGCACCGCTTCGTACGGCGCCCGGCCGCGGGTGCCGCAGGCTTCGAGCAGCGAGGAATGAAACCAGCCGCGATGCTGGTCGGAGCCTTCGAGATAAAGCGAAGCCGGCCATTTGAGCTCCGGCCGATCTTCGAGGACAAAGGCGTGGGTCGAGCCCGAATCGAACCACACCTCGACGATGTCGGTGACCCGCTCCCATTCAGCCGGGTCATAGGCGTTGCCGAGGAATTGCGCGGCCTCAGCGCGGAACCAGATGTCGGAGCCGTCGCGCTCGACCGCGGCGGCGACGCGCTCGACAACCGCCGGGTCGCGCAATGGCTCGCCGGTCCGGCGATGGGTGAAGACCGCGATCGGCACGCCCCAGGCGCGCTGACGCGACACGCACCAGTCGGGCCGGTTTTCGACCATCGCCTCGATGCGGTTGCGGCCCTGCGGCGGGACCCAGCGGGTCTCGGCGATCGCGGCAAGCGCCTTTTCGCGCAAACCGTTCGCCGTCATGCTGATGAACCATTGCGGCGTGTTGCGAAAGATCAGCGGCGCCTTCGACCGCCACGAATGCGGGTAGGAATGGACCAGCGCGCCGCGCGCGAGCAGGCCGCCGGCGGCGTCGACCGCGGCGATGACCGCCTCATTGGCGTCGCCGGGCCTGCCGTTTGGCCGGTAGACCGCGCGGCCGGCGAACAGCGCCACACCCGGCAGGTAGACGCCGTCCGGTCCGACCGTGTCCGGCACCGGCAGGCCGTTTGCCTGGCCCAACTCGAAATCGTCGGTGCCGTGCCCCGGCGCGATGTGGACGAGACCCGTCCCCTGATCGGCCTCGACAAAGCTCGCCGCGAGCAGCGGCACCTCGAACTCGTAGCCCTGGCCCCAGAGCGGGTGGCGGGCGACGGCGCCGGCGAGCGCGGTGCCGGGAAAGCGCGCCAGCACCGAATAGGCCTCGATGCCCGCTGCGGCGGCGACCTCGTCGGCGAGCGACGCGGCGACCAGCAACGTCTCATCCGGCCGGGCGCGGCTGCCTTCGGCCACGCGGTCGACCCGCATCGCGGCATAATCGAGCGCCGCGCTGAAAGCGATGGCGCGGTTGCCGGGAAGGGTCCAGGGTGTGGTCGTCCAGATCAATGCCGCCGCGTCGACCAGCGCCGGCAAGCCGGTGGTGACGATCGGGAAGCGCACCCAAACGGTCGTCGAGCGGTGGTCGTGGTATTCGACCTCGGCCTCGGCGAGGGCGGTCTGCTCGACGACCGACCACAGCACCGGCTTCGAGCCGCGGTAGAGCCCGCCATTCACGAGAAACTTGCCGATCTCGCGAACGATCTGCGCCTCGGCCGCATAGGCCATCGTCGTGTACGGGTTGGCCCAGTCGCCGACGACGCCAAGCCGCTGAAACTCGGCCGTCTGCACCTCGATCCAGTGGGCGGCGAACTCGCGGCACTCGCGGCGAAACTGCTCGGGCGGGACGCTGTCCTTCGATATTTTCCGCGCCCGGTACTTTTCCTCGATCATCCACTCGATCGGCAGGCCGTGGCAGTCCCAGCCCGGCACATAGGGCGCGTCCTTGCCCAGCATCTGCTGCGAGCGGTTGACCACGTCCTTTAGGATTTTGTTCAGCGCATGGCCGAAATGGAGATGGCCGTTGGCGTAAGGCGGGCCGTCATGCAGGACAAATTTCTCGCGCCCGGCGGCGGTCTCGCGCAGCCGGCGGTAGAGATCCATCGCCGCCCAGCGGTCGAGCATCGCCGGCTCGCGCTTTGGCAGGTCGCCCCGCATCGGGAAGTCGGTCTTGGGCAGAAAAACGGTCGGACGATAATCCGTAGGCATCGCAAACCCCTGGAGGAGAGGCAGTAAAAGCGAAAAGCGGCCCCGGTCCTCAGACGAGGACCGGGCGGATAATTCGCGGTATCCAGGCGCGATGCATCACCATCGCCGACATATAACAGCGCCCCCAGCCAAATTCGAGTGCTTGTGAGGGGTGCACCCAGGTTCGGCCCGAGCAAGAATTGCTGCATCGGGTGTTGTCGTGCGCGCTTCGAGACGCGCCCCGGCTACGCCGGATCGCTCCTCGGCATGAGGACATGTTTCTTGTTGAATTCGGAAACGTGCCTCATCCTGGGGTGCCTCGCGAAGCGAGGCCTCGAAGGACGCACGGCATTCTTGCCCAGCCTCTTCCCTCCTAACTCCGCGGCAGCGCGGCGAGGATTTCGCGGGCGCGGCCGGCGTCGGCGGCGATCTGCGCCTCCAGCGCGTCGAGCCCGGAAAATTTCTGCTCCGGGCGGATGAAGTCGACGAGCGCTACCCTCAGATGGCGGCCGTAGAGGTCGAGATCGACCTCGAAGAGATGCGCTTCGAGCCGCGGCGCGGGGGTGCCGACAGTCGGTCGCAGGCCGAGATTGGCGACCCCGTCGACCGTGCGGCCGGCGAACGGGTCGTCCGGACCGTCGCCCGACACGCGCACCGCGTAAACCCCGAAGGCAGGGCGCAGATAGTCGTCGAGCTCGAGATTGGCGGTCGGAAAGCCGATCGTGCGGCCACGCCGGTCGCCGAGCGCAACGCGGCCGTCGATCTCCCAGGAGCGGCCGAGCAGCGCCGCCGCCTCGCGCGGCTTCGCGGCCTTCAAAAGCGCGCGGATCTGGGTCGAGGAATAGACGGTTTCGTCGGCGCCGCGAATTGGCTCGACCACGGTCACGCCAAAGCCGCGCTCGGGACCCGCGGCGCGCAGCAGATCGGGCGACCCGCGGCGGCCCTTGCCGAAAGTGCAGTCCCAGCCGACGACGACGTGCGAAGCGCCGATCGCGTCGACGATGACCTCGGACATAAACTCCTCGGCGCTCTTTGCCGCAAAGGCGAGATCAAAATGCTGGACGAACAGCAGGTCGACGCCGAGCCGCGCCAATTCGCGCTCCTTGACGCGAAACGGGGTCAGCCGGAACGGCTCCGCCGCCGGCACAAAGACGCAGCGCGGGTGCGGCTCGAAGGTCAGGATGCCGAGCGGCCGCTGCTGCGCCCGCGCCAGGTCGCCGGCCCGGCCGATCAGCAGCGCATGGCCGCGATGCACTCCGTCGAAATTGCCCATCGCCAACACCGCGCCGCGCGGGTGATGCGATTGGGGACCGGGATGTCGGACGACGCGGATCACGGGGTCGGGCGGAGCAGCTTTCTCGCTCATCGAGTGCCGCGAAAATAGCCCGCCCGGCGGCCGGAGGCGAGAGCGATGCGTCGCGATGCCCCGTTTGACGGCATTCCTTTATATTGGTGCTTAATATATTCGGGCATCAAACCGGCGGCGGAGGGCGAATGGGCGAAGAGCGGGCGGCGCGCGAGCAGATGGAGTACGACGTGGTCGTGGTCGGAGCCGGGCCCTCCGGGCTCGCCGCGGCGATCCGTTTGAAGCAGCTTGCCCTCCTTGCCGAACGCGAGATCGGGGTGTGCGTCGTCGAGAAGGGCTCCGAGGTCGGCGCGCACATCCTCTCGGGCGCGGTGTTCGAGCCGCGCGCGCTCGACGAGCTGATCCCCGACTGGCGCGAGCGCGGCGCGCCGCTGACGACACCCGCGAGCGAGGACCGCTTTTTGCTGCTGACCCGATCGCGCGCGTTCCGCTTGCCGACACCGCCGCAGATGCACAACCATGGCAACTATGTCATCAGCCTCGGGAATTTGTGTCGCTGGCTGGCGACCCAGGCCGAGGAGCTGGGGGTCGAGATCTACCCGGGCTTTGCCGCGGCCGAGGTGCTGTACAACGAGGCCGGCCGGGTCCGCGGTGTTGCGACCGGCGACATGGGGATCGGCAAGGACGGCGCCCCGACCGAGCGCTACCAGCCCGGCGTCGAGCTGCTGGGAAAGGAGACGCTGTTTGCCGAGGGCTGCCGCGGCTCGCTGACCAAGACCCTGGTCGAGCGCTTTCAGCTGCGCGACGGGATCGACCCGCAGACCTACGCGATCGGCGTCAAGGAATTGTGGGAGATCGACCCGTCGCAGCACCGGCCGGGCCTCGTCGTGCACACGGTCGGCTGGCCGCTCGACAATGCGACCTATGGCGGCTCGTTTCTCTATCATCTCGAAGACCGCCAGGCGGCGGTCGGGTTTGTCATCGGGCTTGACTACAAAAACCCGTTTCTGAACCCGTTCGAGGAATTCCAGCGCTTCAAGACACACCCGGCGATCCGCCCGTTCTTCGAGGGCGGCCGGCGCGTCAGCTATGGTGCGCGCGCCTTGAACGAGGGCGGGTTCCAGTCGATCCCGCGGCTCGATTTTCCGGGTGGCGCGCTGGTCGGCTGTGCTGCGGGGTTTCTCAACGTGCCCAAGATCAAGGGCAGCCACACGGCGATGAAATCGGGCATGGTTGCGGCCGAAGCCGTGTTCCGCCGCTTGTCCGGCGATGAGACCGCCTCCGTCCGCGGCGCGCTCGAGGACAGCTGGGTGTGGCCCGAGCTGCACGGGGTGCGCAATATCCGGCCGAGCTTTCGCCGAGGCTTGTGGGCCGGGCTCGCCTATGCGGCGCTCGACACCTATGTCCTGCGCGGGGCCGCGCCCTGGACCTTTCACAACCACGCCGACCACACCGCGCTGGTTGCGGCAAGCAAAGCGCGGCCGATCGAGTACCCCCGTCCTGACGGCCGGATCACCTTCGACCGGCTTTCTTCGGTGTTCATCTCGAACACCAACCACGAAGAGGACCAGCCGTCGCATCTGCGGCTGCGCGACCCGGCAAAGGCAATCGCGGTCAACTATCGGCTCTACGATTTGCCCGAACAGCGCTATTGTCCGGCCGGCGTGTACGAGATCGTGCGGCCCGAGGGTCCGGCGGACCCTTATCTTCAAATCAACGCGCAGAATTGCGTCCACTGCAAGACCTGCGACATCAAGGATCCGACGCAGAACATTGACTGGGTTGTGCCGGAGGGAGGCGGCGGCCCTAATTACCCGAATATGTGACGAGGCATTGGCGACAGACGAACGGGCGGAGACAGAAGGGGATGGCCTTGATCGATTGGCTGAAGAGCTGGCCGTTGGCGGGATTGATTGCTGGCGCCTTGACCGCGACGGCGGCGGCGGCGACGGCCGGCGGGGATGTGCCGGGTTCGGCCGCGGCGTCGCCCTACGGCGCTTATCTCGCAGGTCGGCACGCCCAGGAGGAAGGCAGCTACCGCGCCGCGGCGCGGTGGTACGAAGAGGCTCTGCGCGCCGACCCGCAATCGGCCGAGGTGATCAGCCGCACCTTTTTGATGGAAGCCGATGACGGCCATTTCAATGAGGCCGTGCCGTTGGCCGAGCAGGCGCTGAAGCTCGACAGCTCGGATGCGGTCGCCGACCTCGTCCTGCTGGTCGACAGCGCCAAGGCGGGCGACAAGGCCGCGGCGTTGGCCCGCGCCGAGGCCCTGCCGGATGACGGGCTGCACCGTTATGTCGGCCCGTTGGCGCGCGCCTGGACGCGGATGGGCATGGGCGACCTGCCGGGCGCCGAGGCGGCGCTCCACGATCTCGACAAATTCGACGGCTTCGCCCCGCTCGAATATTTTCAGCTCGCGATGATCTACGACTTCGCCGGAAATCCCGCCAAAGCCGAGGAATATTACAAAAAGACGCTGGACGCGACCGGTCAGCTCAACTGGCGGCTCGCCGACGCGATGGCGAATTTTTACGAGCGTCATGGGCGCAATGACGAAGCCGAGGCGGTCTATCAGCGGTTTGTCAAGGAGAACGCGGGCAGCGAGCTCGCCGAAAGCGTAGAGGACTACAAGCCGTCCGGCGTGCCGGCGCCGCTGGTCGGGTCCGCGGTGGACGGTCTGGCCGAATCCCTGTTCGACCTGGCAAGCGTCGTCAACCGCCCGGAGACGGTCGAGCTGGCGCTGATCTACGACCGCAGCGCGCTCGAGCTCCGTCCGCATTTGACCGTAGCCCAGTTGCTGCTGGCCGACATCCTGACCGACCAGGACAAGCCCGAGCAAAGCCTCGCGATCCTGACGCAAATCCCGCCGAGCTCGCGCTACGCGTGGTCGGCGCAGCTGCGCGCCGCCGCCAATCTCGAAGCCCTTGGGCGGATCGACCAGGCAACCGCGCAGCTCCAGGCGATGGCGGCAAAGGAGCCCAAATGGGCCTCCGCCGAGATTCAGCTCGGCGACCTCTTGCGCGGGCAGAAGCGCTTTGCCGAGGCGGCCGACGCCTACAGCGAGGCGATCAAGCGGCTCAAGGCCGAAGGCATGCCGCCGCGCTGGGCGCTCTATTACAGCCGGGGCATCGCCTATGAGCGCTCGAACCAGTGGAGCCTCGCCGAGGCCGACCTCGAGCACGCGCTGGAGCTCAAGCCGGACCAGCCGCTGGTGTTGAATTATCTCGGCTATTCCTGGATCGACCGCGGCGAAAAGCTGCACCAAGGATTAAAGATGATCGAAAAGGCCGTCGAGCTGCGGCCCGATGACGGCTACATCGTCGACAGCCTGGGCTGGGCGCATTACCGGCTCGGAGATTATGCGAGCGCCGTCGAATACCTCGAAAAGGCGCTGGAGCTGGTGCCCGAGGACCCGACGATCAACGACCATCTCGGCGACGCCTATTGGAAGAGCGGGCGGATGACGGAGGCCCGCTATCAATGGCGGCGCGCACTGCAGTTCAAGCCCGACAAGGAAGACGTGAAGCCGATCGAGGCCAAGCTCGATCGCGGTCTGCCGACCGCGACGCGGGCGGGCGGCGGCTGATCATGCGATGACGCTCACGGCCTTCGCCCCGGCGAAGGTCAATCTCTGCCTGCATCTGACCGGGCGCCGCGCCGACGGGTACCATCGGCTCGACAGCCTTGTCGGCTTTGCCGACATCGGCGACCGGGTGACGGCCCGGCCGGCGCCGTCGCTGACGCTCAGGGTGACCGGGTCCGAAGCGGCGGGTCTGGCCGGCCAAGGCGACAACGACAATCTGGTGTTGCGCGCCGCCCGCCTGCTGGCCGGCCACGCCGGCATCGACCGCCCCGGCGCGGCCTTGCATTTGGAGAAAAACCTGCCGGTCGCCGCCGGCATCGGCGGCGGGTCGAGCGACGCGGCCGCGGCCTTGCGGGCGCTCTCCCGGCTGTGGCGCGTCGCGATCGACGAGACGGCGCTGGCGCGGCTCGGCGCGCGGCTCGGCGCCGATGTCCCGGTCTGTCTGCACGCGGGTGCGGCCTGGGTCGGCGGCATCGGCGAGGAGATCGACGCCGTCACGGATTTCCCTCACGCGGGCATCGTGCTCGCCAACCCGCGCCGGGCGTTGTCCACCGCCGCCGTGTTCCAGGCGCGACGCGGGCCGTTCGGCAGCGCTGCGGAGCGGTTCCGGCCGACGCCGCCGGATGCCGCGGCGCTCGCGGCGGCACTTGCCGGCACCCGCAACGACCTGACCGAGCCGGCGATCGGGCTTGTTCCCGAGATCGCCGGGGTGCTGGCGGCGCTGGCACGGCTGCCCGGCGCCCTTGTCGTGCGGATGAGCGGCAGCGGCGCTACCTGCTTTGCGCTGTTTGCCGATCGCGCCACGGCGGTCGCACCCGGCGCGCTGCTCGCCGCCGCCCAGCCGTCCTGGTGGTGCGCCGCGGGCGCCCTGGTTGCCGGCGCCGGGATTTCCCGATAGGTTGACGGCTCGCCGGTGGGGCGTAGCCAAGTGGTAAGGCAGCGGATTTTGATTCCGCCATACGGAGGTTCGAATCCTCCCGCCCCAGCCAACAACAACAGGTGCTGGAGCGGGTACCAAGGGATTACTTTTGCGATCCGCGGAAATCCTGATCGGGAAAGGGCGAGCGGGTCGGGACCTGGATCACGATCATCGGGTGCCCAGCACTCCGATGACAAGCATTGCACGACGCGGTCAGATCGGAATAGGCCTTGGTAAAAGCGGCGGCGTCCATCGCCTTGACGGCCGCGTCGAGCGCCGCCATCGGCTGCTTGACGGTTGCTGCGATCATCTCGGGAATAGGCAGATTGTCGTGTTTCGGCACGAGCTCGGCAACGTCATCGAACGTCTCGCTTAATTCGCCCAGCTCGTAGGCGGCATAGAGCCAGTTCCGCGCGTTCCCGGCGAGACCGAGCTTGATGTGACGCGGCTGGACGAAGGCGGTCATCAGCTCGCCAAGGCCGGGGTGGTAGGGCGCCGCGGATTTGGTTTCGGGCATGTTCATGCGCTGCTGCGATGCGCTCGGGTCGGGCGTGGCCGAGACAAGCAGGGCCGCAATGGCGAGGAACGACCGGGACGCGCTGATCATGGGCGAGAATTCATAAGCCTGTGGGTCGGCAGGCGTCAGCAACAACGATCCCAGCCTGGTCGAGCGACCGTTTTGCCGCTCTATTCCTTGAACTGGGCGGCGCGCCATCTGACCGCCGCCGGCACGCCGTCGGTCGCGGCGATTTCGCGAAACCGCGCGCCCAATTCGGTGGTCGTCGCATAGAGCGGCCCGACGATGTCGAGCCCGGCATAGAGTCCGTTGCGGAATCCCGCCGCATCGGCGACGCCGTTGACCGCTCGCTTGGTCGCGTAGAGCGCTTCCGGCGAGATCAGCGACAGCCGCTTGGCGTAGTCGAGGCTTGCCGTGCGCAACTCGGCGAGCGGCACGACGCGGTTGACCATGCCGAGCCCCAATGCTGTCTGCGCATCGATCTGATCGCCGAAATAAAGCAGCTCGCGCGCCTTCTTGTAGCCGATGATCGCCGGCATCACGATCGCCGGGCCGACGGCCGAAAAGCGCACTTCCGGCTCGCCAAAGGTCGCGTTGTCGGCGGCGACCGTCAGGTCGCACAGCATGACGAGCTCGCAGCCGCCGCCAAGCACGTGGCCTTGGACCGCGGCGACGACCGGCTTTCGCATCCGCCACGGCGCCATCTCGAACTCGAGCTGCGGAAGGAGGTGCGCGTGCGCCTTGGCCGGGTCGCTGCGCCAGTCGTCGGCGCCCGGCTGCTTGGCGCCGATGTCGTACCCGGCGCAGAAGCTGCGGCCCTCGGCGCGCAGCAAAACGACGCTGGTGGCGGGATCGGCATCGGCCCGCGCCAGGGCCTCGGTCAGCGCCGCCTGCAATTCCGCGCTGATCGCGTTGAGCTTGTCCGGCCGGTTGAGGGTGACGATCCCGACCTTCTCGTCGATCTCGTAGCGGACTATCGAATTTGCCGGATCTGCCACGGTGTGCTCTCCTCAAGCGGCGTTGCGGGCCACGCGGTCGATTGCGCCCAGCCCCTCGCGAATCCCGCCGACGGTCGCGACGCCGCGCTGGCGAAGATAGGCGACCAGCGCCCGGTCCATCGCGCCCGGCCGCGTGTTCAGCAGATAGTGCGGCTTGCGGCTGCGCTCGGCCGCGGCGACGAACAGGTCGAGATAGTTGCGGGCCGTGTCCGGCATGTCGAAGGGCTGGCCATCGAGATTGTCGCGGCAGAAGACGATCACGTCGTGATCGGGGCTGGCGTCGAACAGCGCGAGCGCCCGCGGCAGGTTTGAGGCAAATGTGCCGCTGCCCCAAGCGTCGAGCGGATTTCCGTCGCCGGGAACGACAAAGCCGATGCCCGCCTCGATCTCGTCCCGTTGCGCGGCGGACAGCGGGGGAAGCTGCAGATCCGCGGCGGCGGCGATGTCGAGGATCAGCTCAGCCAATCCGCCGGAGGAGATGACGACACCGATGCGGCGCGCTCTTGGGCGTTTCGCGCCTTGGCACGCCGCCACCACCTCGCTGAGCTCGACGAGATCGGACACCTCGATCGCGCGATGGGCGCGCAGCAATTGGGAGACCGCGTCCGGGTCCGCCGCCGGGCCGCCGGTATGCCCGACGACCGCGCGCCGGCTGCGCTCGCTGCGCCCGACCCTCAGCATCACCACCGGTTTGCCCAGGACGGCGGCGCGATCGAGGGCTGCGGCGAAGCGCTCGGGCTCCCTGACCGTTTCGATGAACCCGCCGATGATTTCGGTCAGCGGGTCTTCGACCAGGTAGTCGAGGTAATCGGCGGCAACGAGCACGGCTTCGTTTCCCGACGAGACGACATGGCTGAAGCCGTACCGCCGCGTGTCGGTCAACAGGCTGACGCAAAATGCGCCACTTTGCGAGACAATGCCGACATTGCCGGCGAGGCCCGCCGGCTCGCGCAATTCCTGAAGATAGGTCGAGCTGCGGTGATGAGGGTTCAGCACGCCCATGCAATTGGGCCCGCACAGCGCGATGCCGGCATCCCGGCAAATTCCGGCGATCCGCCTCTGCAGGTCGCGCCCGCCGGCGCCGTGCTCGGCAAAGCCGCCGTCATAAATCACCGCTGCCTTGATGCCGCGCTCCGCCGCTTTGACAAAGGGGTCGAGCACGCGCGCGTGGCCGAGGCAGAAGACGGCGACATCCGGCGCCTCGGGGAGATCGGCGGGGCTCGGACAGCAGGCATGGCCCAAGACGGTGTCGTAGCCGGGATTGACCGGATAGACCCGGCCGGGAAAGCCGAAGCGCTCGAGCGAGGCGATGATTCTGCGGCCGGGCGTCGGCTTCTCCGACGCCCCGATGACGGCGATTGATTCGGGCCGGAACAGCGCGTCGAGCCTCATGATCCCCCTGCCCCGTCGTCAAACCGCTCCTCGTGCAGTGTAGGCCCTTTGTGCTCGCAGCGGAACCGGCCCCGCCGATGCGCTTCCGGCGCTAAGATCGGCGACCAAGTTTGCCGCCCGCGGCGCACATGTACAAAGCCGGACTTTGCGGGGATATCTCGCGTCGCTGTTGGTGCTCAAGGGGGCCGTACCCCGTGATCCGATGACAACCCGTGCGTATTCCGACCGGGCGACCGCACTCGATCGACTGCGCTGAAGTGCGGTTCGCGGACCCTTTCAGATGATGAAGGAGAACCACATGGCGGAGCCAGCCGGCGGCGGCACATCGCCGAGCGAGGTTATTCCCGCCGGACATGCAGCCCTGAGCGAGGATGAAGAGAGAGGGACACCGCCTCAGACAGGTCACGCCGGGCTGGCCATTGCCGCGCTCGGCGTCGTGTTCGGGGATATCGGGACAAGTCCGGTCTACACCTTTCGGGAGTGCTTCAACCCGCAGCATGGTCTGCCGCTTTCCCCGGAAAACGTTCTCGGCGTTCTGTCGCTGATCGTATGGGCGCTGATCGTGGTCGTCGCCATCAAATATGTCCTGTTGATCATGCGCGCCGACAACCAGGGCGAGGGCGGGATTCTGGCTTTGCTGGCGCTTGCCCAGGAGGCGGCGCGAAACCCGCGCACCCGGAATATTCTGGTCCTGGTGGCGCTCGGAGGGGCTGCCCTGTTTTACGGCGACAGCATGATCACACCGGCAATCTCTGTCTTAAGCGCAATCGAAGGCCTCGGCGTCGGCACCCCGGCGATGAACCGCTTCGTGGTGCCAATCACGGTTGTGGTGCTGGTGCTGCTCTTTCTCCTTCAGAAGAGCGGCACCGAGAAGGTCGGGCATCTGTTCGGTCCGGTGATGCTGGTCTGGTTCGCGGTAATCGGGATCGACGGGGTGATCCAAATCGTCGAGTTTCCGCACGTGCTGCTGGCGCTGAACCCGGCCCACGCCCTTAGAGTTTTCGTGACCTCTCCGCTACGGGGATTCATCGTGCTTGGCGCGGTATCTCTGGCGATCACCGGTGCCGAGGCCCTATACGCCGATATGGGGCATTTCGGGAGGTTCCCGATCAGGCTCGCATGGTTCGCACTGGTCCTGCCGGCGCTCTTCCTCAATTATTTCGGACAGGGTGCCTTGCTCCTCGGTGACAAGACCGCGATCGAGAACCCGTTCTTTCGCATGGTGCCGGGGTGGGGGCTGATCCCGCTCGTGCTGCTGTCGACGGCGGCGACCGTCATCGCCTCGCAGGCGGTGATCTCCGGCTCGTTTTCGCTGACGCGCCAGGCAATCCAGCTCGGCCTGACGCCGCAGCTCGGCGTCTTTCAGACCTCGGCTCAAGCGCGCGGCCAGATCTACATCCCGCAGGTCAACTGGCTGTTGCTGGCCGCTGTGCTGGCGCTGGTCGTGAGCTTCCGGAGCTCGAGCGCCCTGGCCTCGGCCTATGGCTTTGCTGTCACCGGAACAATGACCCTCACAACCGTGCTCATCGGCGCCGTCATGCATGGTGTCTGGCGGTGGCGGTGGCCGACGATCGCCGCTGTGCTGGCGCCGATTATGGCCGTGGACGTCGCCCTGTTTAGCTCGAATTCAATGAAGATCCCAAGCGGCGCCTGGTTTCCGTTGGTGATCGGTCTCGTCATGTTCACGATCATGAGCACTTGGCGCACGGGCCGCCGATTGGTGCTGTCGCGGATCGAGAGCGAGACGATGTCGTTCGCCGACTTCTTAGCCAACTGCGACGAAGCGCCGGAGGCCCGGGTCTCCGGCACCGCGGCCTTTCTCAGCACCCATACCGAACACGTGCCGCCCACCCTCCTGCTGAATCTAAAGCACAACAAGGTGCTGCACCGGACGGTCCTGCTGATCCACGTCGCGACCGACAACGTTCCGCGGGTGGCTGGCGCAGACCGGATAAAAGCGAAAGAGCTCGGTCACTGCTTTTGGCAGATCGAGGCACGTTTCGGCTTCGCCCAGACGCCGAACGTGCTGCGGGAGCTGTCTCGCGCCGAAGTTCCGGGGCTTGACCTCGATCTCGCCAAAGTCTCGTTCTTCATCGGGCGCGCCAATGTGAAATCGACGCCGCGGCCGGGGATGGCGCGATGGCGCGAGCATCTCTATGTCTTTTTCTCTCGTATAGCGACGCGCCCAGCCGAGTTCTTCCGCCTGCCGCCAGAGCAGGTCATCGAGCTGGGCGCCGAGGTCGACATCTGACATCTGACGGCATTCGGCGCCAAACGCCTGCATTCGAGGCGCGCTCGTCGCCGCGCCTGCGATCTTCCTTTTCGGGAGCACGCTTGTGACAGAACCGACGGCACCAACCGAACGAAAATGCATTGCCTGCCAGTCCTCGCTGGCGACGGGAGCGAGCGTCTGTCCGGTATGCAAGTCGTGGCAGAGCCGATGGCGGAACGCATTGGTGTTCCTCGGCGGTTCAGCCGGTTTTCTCGCCATCCTTGCGACTGCGGTCACTTACATCACGAATACCGTCTACAGCGCCTGGTCGCAGCGGGAGGATGCCCAAGTCCTGCAATTGCAATACCCGGGCTATCAGATTTTTGACAATTCCGGGACCATTCCGATAATGCTGTCACACTTCGAGTTATACTGGCACGGCCAAAACACACCTGTGATTATCGGGACGCAGCTTGAGGCAAAACAGATGTACTATCACGCTGATGCTCTTGACGGCTTGCGGAAATCCTATCCGTCAGCAGCATACGTCGCGAATGCGAGTGGTGACGGCAGCGCCCTTTTAGCAAAAGCATCCCCCGATACGAACAGCTGCTACATGTTGGTATTTTTTTCTGACAACGCTCCGGAAATAGGGCAGTTGAATACATTCTTTGCGCCGGGCAAGGTGAAATTGGCAACCGTAAAGCTTGACGCGGCCCTGTATTATTACTCAACCAAAGACGCCACGCTGCATTCGCGGCCATTTCGCGCGGTAGCAGCGTTCTATGACCTCAAGAAAAAAGGTTGCTCCGAGGCTACGCCCGCCGAGCGGGCACAGTGGCAGGGCAAGCCGTAGTGATGCCGCGGCGGCAGCAAGGGCGCCACGCGCCCGCGAACCGGACGGTCGGGCCAGTTTTGCCGTAGGTCAAGCGGTGCATGTTGCGGTTGCACGCCGAACCCTTCCTCCTTTCCGCAGGCCATTCGCGACGGCGGCGCTCCTCCGCTCGAAAGCGCCGCCGCGCGGCCCCGCCTGGCCGCCTACGGCATCAGCGCCGTCGTCTCGTCACCCCTGATCCGCCCAAGAAACCGCGACACCCGATCGGGAACCTGGTGCGAAAAGAATTGCTCGGTCGAGCCGGCATGGGCGATCTTGCCGCCGTCGAGGAAGATCACCCTGTCGGCGGCGCGGCGCGCAAAGCTCATCTCGTGGGTGACGACAATGCTGGTCATGCCGTCATCGGCCAACTCCTGCATGACGTCGAGGACTTCGCCGACGGTCTCCGGGTCGAGGGCGCTGGTCGGCTCGTCATAAAGCATCAGCGCCGGCTGCATCGCGAGCGCGCGGGCGATCGCCACCCGCTGCTGCTGCCCGCCCGACAACTCGTCGGGGTACATCTCCGCCTTGTCCGGCAGATGCACCTTTCGCAGCAGATGGCGCGCCAGCTCGCGCGCCTGCACCGGCTCGTCCTTGTGCACCCGGATCCGCGCCAGCGCGATGTTGTCCGCGGCGGACAGGTGCTGAAACAATTCGAAGCTCTGGAACACCATCCCGATGTGGCGGCGCACGGCGGCCGCGGCGCTGCGCCGCAGATCGGCGATCTCCTTGCCCTGAAACCGGATGCTGCCCGACGAGATCGGCTCCAACAGGTTGAGGCATTTGAGCAGCGTCGATTTCCCCGAGCCGGAGGGCCCGATCACGACCAGGCATTCGCCTTCATGGACCTTGAGGTCCACCCCCTTCAGCACGTCCTCGCCGCCGTAGCTCTTCCAGAGCGCAATACCCTCGAGCAGCACCCTCACCGGACCATCCCGAGATCGGCGGCCGGGGGAAGCTTGAAGCCGACCGCCTTTGGGGTCCTGCCGCGCCTCCGCTGGCAGGCGCGCTCGACAAAGACCTGGATCGCCATCAACACCGTGGTCATCGCCAGGTAGTAGATGCCGGCGACCGTCAGCGTCTCAAGAAAACGGAAGTTCATCGAGGCGGTCTGGTCGGCTACCAGCAGCAGCTCCTGGACGCCGATCACCGAGACCAGGGCCGAGAGCTTCAGCATGCCGTTGAACTGGTTGCCGATCGGCGGGATCACGATGCGCAGCGCTTGCGGCAGCACGACCCACATCATGATCTGGCTGTCTTCGAGGCCGAGGGCGCGCGCGGCGAGCCGCTGGCCGGGTCCCACCGCCCGGATGCCCGAGCGCATGATTTCGGTCATGTAGGCGCCCTCGTTGAGCCCGAGAGCCAGAACCGCGCAGGCATAGGCCGGCAGGACGATGTGGAACAACGGCAGCACATTGAAAGCAAAGACCAGCTGCAGCAAAACCGGGGTTCCGCGGAACAGCCACAGATAGCCGATGATCGCGCCGCGGAGGATGCGCGAGGGCACTTCCTGCCCCGCCGCCAGCAGCAAGCCGATTGCCATGCCCACCAGCAGCGAGGCGATGCTGATCCACAACGTCACCATCGCGGCGTGTGCAAAACTGAAGCTGAACAGATAGCCCAGCATCAAATGGGGCGAGAACATCGACATGTCGGAGGACTCCTGCCGCCTCTCGGCTGCCGGTCAAAGACGAGCTAAAAAAGCGAGCTGCTGGCCGGCAGGTCGTATTTCTTGATCAAGCTCGCATAGGTGCCGTCGGCGACGATGGCCTTGAGCGCGGCATCGACGGCGTCCCTGAGCGCCGTGTTGTCCTTGCCGAACCCGATGCCGAGGAGCGTTTTATTGTCGAACGTCGCGCCGGTGGTGGCGAAGGCGTCGGGCGACTCCTTGACCAGCGCCAGAACGGTCGGAACGGATGCGACCAGCGCATCCGCGCGTCCTTCCTTCAAAGCCAGCGCGCTGACCGCGGTCGAGGTCAGGCTGATGATCGTCAGCGCGCCCTTGCCGTCCTTTTGGCAGTCAGCCGCCAGAGCCTGGGCTTGTTTTTCATACACCGTGCCCACCGCCGCAGCCAGCCGGTGGCCGCAAAGCTCCGCCAAGGCCGTCAAATGCAGCGGATTGCCGTTGGCGACCAGCAGCTGGTCGCCTACCCGCAGATAGGGAATGAAGTTAACCACCTGGCTGCGCTCTGGGTTAATGTACATGCCGCTGACGATGGCATCGATCCGCCCGCCGAGCAGTGCTGGGATCAGCCCTTTGAAGTCGATCAGGCTCGGCGCGGATTGAAGGTGCATTTTGGCGGCTATTGCCGTGACCATGTCGATGTCGAAGCCGACCGGTTTTCCGTCCCGCAGAGACTCGAACGGCGGGAAAGTCGCGGACGTGCCCCAGGTGAGCTTGCCGGCCTCGGTCAGCGCAAGCGCGGTTTGCGCCTGCAGCGCCGGCGCACGAGCAAAAACAGTCGTCAACGCAAAAAGCAGCGCCACCGCACGGAGCAACATGCGCGTCCCCAAGATATTGCGGGAAACATGACGCAATCCGCATGCCACCTGTCATCGGGGTCCCCGTCAGCGGTGCCGGGGCCGCGGTGCCGCGCGGCTCAAAAATTGCCTCTCTGAGGGGAGGGCGAGCGGGAGCGGGCGACGATGATTCGAACCGGTGAGCAATATCGCGCGGGGCTGCGCGACGGGCGTGAGATCTGGATCGACGGCGAGCGGGTCGCCGATGTCGCGACGCACCCGGCCTTCCGGCCGATCGTCGATGCAAAAGCGCGCATGTATGACCTCGCTCACGATGCCGCGGCGACGTCGACGATGAGCTTCAGCGAAGCAGGCGAGCAGTTTTCAGTCCTGTTGCGCCCGCCCACGGAGCCGCGGCATTGGCGCGAAAAATGGCGCGCCATTGATCTTTATCTAAATGACATCAAAGGCGTGGTTACCCGCGTTGGCGACGAGACCATCGGCGAGATGTGGTCGCTGCTCGACGGCCGCGACGTGCTCGCCCGGATCGACCATCGCTTTGGCGACAATGTCGACCGCCACGTCAACCGGGTCCTGGCCGAGGACATCTTCCACGTCTCGGCGAATACCGATCCCAAGGGCGACCGCTCGAAGCGGCCGCAGGACCAGGACCCCGACATGATGGTGCATGTGGTCAAGGAGACCGATGCCGGGATTGTGTTGCGCGGCGCCAAATACGAGACCGCCGCCTCCTACGCCGACCAGGCCTTTCTGAAGCCGACCGTCGGCGCCTGGAGCGACGAGGAGCTGTCGGACTACGCCGTCGGCTGCATCGTCAAGATGGGTGCGTCAGGGGTCAGGCATCTGTGCCGTTCGGGCTTTGCCGGACGCGGTGATCCGGCCGATTATCCGCTCGCCAGCCGTTTCGACGAGATCGACACCCTGCTCGTCCTCGACGACGTGCTGGTCCCCTGGGAAGACGTGTTCTTTTACCGCCATACGCGCGCCGCCTCTTTTATTCGCGGCACCTTGCACCGCTACTCGGCTTTTCCCTACGTGCTGCGCATTCTCTATACCGCCGACATGCTGATCGGCGCCGCGTTGTGGAATGCGCGCCAGACCGGGCTCGACCGGCTGCAGGCGGTGCGCGAGAAGCTCGCCGACCTTGTCTGCTATCGCGAGGGGATCAACGCGCATCTCGTCGCCGCGATCGCCGAGGCACAGCGCAGTCCCGGCGGGCTGTTGATGCCGCACCAGTCGCTGCTCTATGCCGGACGGGTCCATGCCTGTGCGAACCTGCCGCAAATGATGCACATCGCCCGCGAATTGTGCGGCGGCCAGATTTGCGTGACCCCCAACGCCGCGGCTTTTGCCGAGGGCGGGTCGCGCGAGTGGCTCGAAAAATTCTATTCGCTCAACGACAACTGGCAGGCCGAGGACCGCCGCAAGCTCCTGGCCTTTGCCCGCGACCTGTTGAATTCGGACTACGCCGGACACCGGCTGACCTTTGTCCAGTTCGCCCAGGCGCCGCACTTCAACCATCTGAACGCGGTCTACAACGCCTTCGACTTCTCCGGACCGCTCGATTTCGTCAGGCGGGCCGCCGGGCTGTCGGATCGGGTCGGCGGCGGTTGAGCGAGCGGACGATCGCGCGGTTGGTCGCGGTATAGCCCGAGGCCACATGCACCAACCGGTCGCGGATTTTCAGGTGCAGCGCCGGCAATCGGTGAAACGGGACCGACGGGTAGAGGTGGTGCTCGGTGTGGAACGGCATGTTCCACATCAACAGCCGGATCGGGAACAAGGCCAGCGTGGTGCGCGTGTTGCTGAGCCCGTTTCGGTCCTCGCTGCATCCGGTGTGCTCGGCGATCAAGAGGGCGCGCAACAGCGGCTGGGCCAGGACCGCCGGCAGGAACCAGAAATAAAGCGCGGCGTCGAACCCCATCGCGATCGACCCGGCCGCCGCGAGATAGATCAGCAGCTGGCACGACATCGACCGCGCAATCGCACGCCGCGCTCCGGCCGGGACAAAGGGCAGATCGGCCGTGCGGCCGAGGGCAAGCGCCGGATAGTCGATCGCGCGGCGACACCAGAACGTGAAGCCGCTGATCTCCTTCAAATAGGCGAGCCGGCTGTTTGCCTTAGGAAACATCAGCTCGGGATCGCGCGCCGGGTCCTGGAGGTAACGGTGATGCCACGCGTGAAAACAGCGATAGTAGGTTGCGTTGTAGAAGCCCAGCACTCCGGCAAGCCAGCCGACGGCGTCATTGGCGGCGCGCGAGGCAAAGGCGGTGCGGTGCACGCATTCGTGCATCGGCGCAAACATCGTCACCAGTACGACCCCGTGCAGCACCATCGCCGGGATCAGCAGATACCAGTGCGGCAGGCTGAGCCACACCACGAGCCCGGTCGCCGCGGCGCAGGCCAGGTGCGCGCCGAATTGCACGCCACCCCGCAGATCGGATCGCCCCGCGAGCGCGCGCAACGCCGCGGCGTCGACGAGGCCGCGCGCCGACGCCGTCTCGTCGACGGTTGTCGGCGCCCGCGAAATATCGGCGGCCGCGACGGTCATGCCGGGTTCCCACGCAAAAGGCGCGCCAGGATATTTGGCTGGCCCTCGATTTGCACCTGATAAGGTTTGCGCCGCGACGACTGCGAGGGAGGGTGATGCGATGAACCAGGAACGCCGCGGCGAGACCATGAGGCTCGGCGCCTTTTTCCACCCGACCGGCAATCACGTCGCCGCCTGGCTGCATCCGCAGGCGCAGATCGACGCCGGCACCAATTTCCGCCACTACGCCGAGATCACGCAGACCGCCGAGCGCGCCAAGTTCGACCTGATGTTTGTCGCCGACGCGGTGGCGGTGCGCGACGGCAAGCTCGCGGCACTCTCCCGCTGGCCGCAATACATGGCGTATTTCGACCCGCTGACCCTGTTGCCGGCATTGGCCGCGGTGACGACGCATATCGGGCTCTGCGCCACCGCGACGACGAGCTACAACGAGCCCTACCACGTCGCCCGCAAATTCGCCTCGCTCGACCATATCAGCGGCGGCCGCGCCGGCTGGAACGTCGTCACCTCCTCCAACCTGTCCGAAGCCTACAATTTCGGCCGCGAGCAGCATTACGAACATGGCGAGCGCTACGACCGGGCGATCGAGTTTGTCGAGGTGGTGCAGGGCTTGTGGGACAGCTGGGACGACGACGCCTTTCTGCGCGACCGCGCCTCGGGCCGCTATTTCGACCCCGCCAAGCTGCATGTGCTGAACCACAAGGGGCAGCATTTCTCGGTGCGCGGGCCGCTCAATGTCGCGCGAGCGCCGCAGGGACACCCGGTGCTGTTCCAGGCGGGGTCGTCCGATGTCGGCCGCGAGGTCGCGGCGCGCTTTGCCGAAGGTGTCTTCACGCCGCAGCACAGTCTTGACGGCGCCCGTGAGTTTTACCGCGACCTCAAAGGGCGCATGGCCCGCTACCGCCGGCCGCCCGAGGCGCTGAAGATCATGCCGGGTCTCAACGTCATCGTCGGCCATACCGTCAAGGAGGCGGAGGAAAAACACCGCTTCCTGCAATCGAAGATTCACCCCGATGTCGGGCTCGAATTGCTGTCGAACCAGCTCGGCAATTTCGATTTGTCGGAATACGACCTTGACGGCCCATTGCCCGACATCCCCGAAAGTACGGCGGCGCTCAGCGGTGTGACCTCGATGCGCACGATCATGCGCTGGGCGGCCGAAGAGGGGCTGACGATCCGGCAGATCTACGAACGCTTCGCCGGCGCCCGCGGCCAGCGCACCCTGATCGGCGCGCCCGCCGACATCGCCGACGACATGGAGCGCTGGTTTCGCGGGTACGGTGTCGACGGTTTTCTGGTGCACCCGTCGCACCTGCCCGGCGGGCTCGACGATTTTGTCGCGCTTGTGGTCCCGGAGCTGCAGTCGCGCGGGTTGTTCCGCACCGAATACGAAGGCCCGACCCTGCGCGAGAACATGGGGCTCGAACGCCCGAAGAGCCGCTACGCGCGCTAGGCCGCAATCCCCCGCGGCAGCCCGTGGGCGGATTTTCGGCAAGACGGCTCTCGGGTGCGCATTCCGGCCCTGCCAACCGCCTCGTTCGCATCCGGCGCCGGGGCGACCAATGCCGGCAGCGAGGCCGCCGCAGGCCGAGACACCTTTCGCCGGGGATCGGACACCGGAGGTCCCCCGGGGCGTGTGCCGGAACCGGCATCTCCCGCCTTACTCGGCTCCGCATTCCGCACGGATGGGCGTTGGTCTGATCCGACGTCGCCGCCGCACCGGGTCGTAAAGAATTCCGACAGGTATAGCAGCGCTCAACCGAGCCAACCCGGTGACATCGGCCAAGGTTCGCTGGCGGACGAGTTTGCAGAAAAACTCCCAAGACGTAAACGGAAGAACAATTACATTCTCATTGTCGGACATATCCAAGTGAACATAATGGTAGAAGCCTCATTGTCTCTAATATTTCCGCTGGCGGCAGCCGAATTACCGTTATAACAGAACCCGACAATTGCGGGCTATAGCGGCTAACGAGCTACCGTCTGGTCTCCGACCCCACCGTAATCCTTGCAGTCGTCGGCTGCGCAGCGCCCGATAGTGGCCGTTGCGTGCCAGCGCGTTCAAACGCGTGATCCATCCATGGCGGCCATTTCGCCGAGCAGGCCCTGGGTAAGGTGTTTCGCCGACAGGCCCCGTGTAAGGTATTTTTACAACTCTTGATCTTAACACCTAGGAATATAACACGCATGAGATTGATTATGTTTGTATATCATAGGTTGGCACACGTATTGCGAGCAGCTTGAATGGTGTGCAGCTTTCTATCTTGATGGTGTGAAAATGATGAAGAGACGTATGCGAATTGCAGTTGCCGCAGGAGCTCTCGCCTTAGCTGGAAGCGCGGCAAACGCGACCGAAATAACCTGGAATTTCGGGACCAGCGGTTACTCGCTTGCGACCGCGCCGAGCTTGACTCCCACCTCCGGACCGTTTTCCGCAACTGCTTCCGGCAACACCGCGACGATCACAGCAAATGGGCAGGACGCCCTCTTCACCAGCGGCGGGTTTACCGTTGGCGCGTTTGCGTGGGGTAACGGTCACAATACCGAGGATAAGGTCACACAATCCAACAATTACGCAACCACCGTTGATGGTAACTCGGTCTCTCTCACCGGCTTAGGTGTTTGTGAAAATCTTTGCACGGGCTTCAGCACGGCTCTCGGCGACACCGAGTATCTAACCCTCGCCCTGGGGACCCACCCGAGCTGGTCTTTGCAGTCGATCGCGTTTGGAGACATCATGATGACTCCAAGCGAACAGGTTGAGTTTTGGTTCAACAATGATGCTACCCAGTCTACCGCGATAAACGACAAAAACGACGATACTATCTTGCAGGAGGGTCCCGACGTATGCGTCGGCGGTATCGGCCCTCATGGTAGCTGCCTGTTCGATTTTTCTGCACTTGCCGTGAACCCCGATAATTACCAATACTTGTGGGCCACGGCAGTCAACCCAAACAGCAGTAATCCCGATCTCCAACCGGCGATCCTGGTGACCCAGTTGACAGCCGAAACCGCTGTACCTGAACCGTCGACTCTGTCTGTGTTGGGTATCAGCTTGTTGCTCCTTGGTGTGGCCTGGCGGCGTCCTCAGGCAGCGTAAAGAACGCCGACGCCTAACCGCGAGCCTTGGGCGGTGCCTCCCCTTGAGCGGTGCCGCCCGGGTCGTCCGATATCGGCCGCGAGGTCGCCGCGCGCTTTGCCGAGGGCGTGTTCACGCCGCAGCACAGCCTCGACAGCGCGCATCATTTTTACCGCGACCTCAAAGGGCGCATGGCCCGCTACGGGCGGCCGCCGGAGGCGCTGAAGATCATGCCGGGGCTTAACGTGATCGTCGGCCATACCGCCAAGGAGGCCGAGGAAAAGCACCGCTTCCTGCAATCGAAAATCCACCCTGATGTCGGGCTCGCTCCTGGCTGGCCTGCCGCCCCCACGAAAATTTGATGTTGGACCCGCGGCGGTCGATGAAATATTAGCCCCGTTCGGAGCTAAGCAGGCGCCCCGCCAGACGGCCCTCCGTCCAAGTTCTGCGCCACTCGCGCTGCGAGGAGTGCGCAATGATGGGCGAAGGCGGGCTGTCTTATTCGCAATCCGCCCAACCGCACACTGCCTCAGCGCTCGCTCCATCTGGGAGACAAGCGATGATGCGACAGCTTGAACGACGAGAATTCGTGCAACTCGGCGGGCTGGCCACAGCGGGGGCGGCGTTGGCCGCGGTTTTGCCGATCGACACCGCGGCCGCACAATCTTCCGCGGCCCCGAAGCCGACGGATTATGTCGTGAAACCGCTGCCGTTCGATCCCAAGACGATCAAGGGGCTTTCCGAAAAAATCCTGACCAGTCATCACGAGAACAACTACACCGGCGCCGTGAAGCGGCTTAACGCGATTACCGAACAGCTCGCTGGTCTCGACTACGGCAAGGCGCCGGTGTTCGTCGTCAACGGGCTGAAGCGCGAGCAGCTGATCGCGATCAATTCGATGATCCTGCACGAATTTTATTTCGCCGGCCTGGGCGAGGAAAGCCAACCGGGTGCCGCATTGGCCGACGCGATGGCTCGTGACTTTGGCGGCGTCGAGCGCTGGCGCGCCGAGTTCGTCGCCATGGGCAAAGCCGAGGGCGGCGGGTCGGGTTGGGTGATCCTGGCCTGGAGCCCGCGCGACAAACGGCTGATCAACGCTTGGGCGGCAGATCACACGACAAATCTCGCCGGCGGACAACCGATCCTGGTGCTCGACATGTACGAGCACGCCTATCACATGGATTACGGTGCCAAGGCCGGCGCCTACGTCGAAGCCTTCATGCGGGCGATCCGCTGGTCAAATGCCGACCAGCTCTACGAACGCCACCGCCGAGGCTGAAGATGTCGCGCTTTCGATACTGTGCCGCCTTGCTCACCGCTCTTATGCCGGTGGTGGCAACGGCCGATCCGCTGGTCGCGGATGGCGAGATTGTGCTGGAGGGCGTGCGCGGACGCATTGACCATCTGGCGATCGACCTGCGGCGTCGGCGCCTGCTTGTTGCGGAATTGGGCAACGACACCGTCGACATCGTCGATGTCGCGACGCGCCGCCGAGATGCGCGCATCACCGGGCTCGCCGAGCCGCAAGGGGTCGGCGTCGCGGCGCGAGCCCACCGCTATGTCATCGCCAATGCCGGGGACGGCACAGTACGATTCTACCGCGCCGATAATCTGCAGCCGGCCAGCTCCGTCAGTCTCGGCAGCGACGCCGACAATGTGCGCGTTGACCCGAGGAGCGGGAGTGCACTCGTTGGCTACGGCAGCGGCGGCATCGCGATCATCGATCCGGCAACCGGCGCGACGACCGGGACGGTGGAGCTTCCCGCTCATCCCGAAGGATTTCAGCTCGACCATACCGGTGCGCGGATATACGCGAACCTGCCGGACGCTCATCGCATTGCGGTGATCGATCGGGCGGCGGGGCGTGTGGTGGCAACCTGGAACACGCCGGGTCTGTCGGGCAACTTCCCGATCGCGATCGACGATGCGGGCTCACGGCTGGCGGTCGTCTTCCGCGACCCGCCCACATTGGTCGCCTACAACGCGTCGAATGGCGAGGTGCAGTCGCGGATCAGTACCTGCGGCGATGCCGACGACGTCTTTTTCGATGCCAGGCGAGCGCGCATTTATGTGAGCTGCGGCAGCGGGGCAATCGATGTGTTTGACGCCGGCTCGCCGGAGATCAAGCACCTTGACCGGATAACAACCGCGAGCGGCGCACGGACCTCACTGTTTGTGCCGGAACTCGATCGGTTATTCGTCGCCGCGCGTGCCGGCGTGTTCGGCGGCGATGCGTCTATCCGCATATTTCGCCCGGCGCCATGAACCGTTGGGGGATCACTTTATGGCCGACGTCAAACACCATAAAGTCGCGGTTCTTTGGCGCGGCGATCGCGAAGCGCGGCGGACCGCAACCCCCCGGAACAATCGCTTTTACCGTGTATTCGAAGAGCTGGCGGCGCTTGGCGTTGATGCCGAGCCGGCGGTTTTCGACGAGAACTTCGCTGGTGAGGTGCGCGAGCAGCTCTTGGCCGTTGATGGCGTGCTCGTCTGGGTCGATCCGATCCACGAGGGAAGGACCCGATCTGTGCTCGACGCGATGTTGCGGGATGTCGCATCGCGCGGCCCATGGGTCAGCGCGCACCCCGACGTGATCCTCAAGATGGGTGTCAAAGAAGTCCTGCACCGCACCAAGCACCTTGGATGGGGCGCCGATACCCACCTCTATCGCACGGCGGCTGACTTCACCCGTGTGTTCCCTTCCCGGCTGCAATCGGCCGGCCCGCGTGTCCTCAAGCAGAACCGCGGCAACGGCGGCCAGGGAGTTTGGAAGGTCGAACTGGCTTCCGAGTTGCCGGGTAACGCAATTGTCGTGCGCGTGCTGCATGCACAGCGCGGCAGCGCGCTCGAAGAAATGCCGCTTGCGGAGTTCATGGCGCGCTGCGGGACCTATTTCGCCTCCAACGGATGCATCGCGGACCAACCGTTTCAGCCGCGCCTGCCCGAAGGCATGATCCGTTGCTACATGGGTGTGGACAAGGTGGTCGGCTTTGGGCACCAGCTCATCAGGGCGCTGATGCCGCCGCCGCCCGAGGGCCCGGATTTGCCGGCCGCGCAGCCCGGTCCACGTATGATGCATGGCCCTGATGCCGAGCAATTTCAGGCGCTCAGGGAGAAGATGGAAGCCGAGTGGACACCGCAGATGATGGAGGTGCTGGGAATCGAGACCGGCTCGCTGCCGATCATCTGGGACGCCGACTTTCTCTATGGGCCGCGCACCAATTCGGGCACAGACAGCTACGTCTTGTGCGAGATCAACGTCAGCTCGGTATTCGCGATCCCGGACCAGGCACCGGCAGCGATCGCGCGCCTGGTATTGAGCAGGTTGCACAATGCGGGAAGCAAAAAAGGCTAAGCAGAATTGGATGGGCTCGGGCGTTGCCTTGATGTTCTGAAAATCGAAAACTCGCTCTTAAAGGTGACGGTTTCGCCCGAAAGAGCACGGTGGATGATGTCGAGCGATTGGTCGGTGCGCGCGCCGCGCTCTTTGGAGGACACGCCGAAGCCCGTGAACTCTTCGCGTTTGAAGCCGATCCCAATGCCAAGCTCGAAATGGCCGCCCCAGATGACATCAACGGTCGCAATATCCTCGGCAAGGCGTAGCGGATGTGAAAAGGCATCAGCAGCACGCCGGATGCGACGCGGATCCGGGTGGTGCGGGCGGCGGTGACGACGCGGCGGGGGGCTCTGCAAAGGCGCATGGCCCACTACGGCCGGCCGCCTGAGGCGTTGAAGATTATGCCGGGGCTCAACGTGATCAGTCGCGCGGGTTGTTCCGCACCGACTACGAAGGTGCGACCCCGCGCGAGAACATGGGGCTCGAACGCCCGAAGAGCCGCTCCGCAATCCAGGCTGCGATCCTCCGCGGCGGCCTGTCGACGCGCCGACGGCAGTCGTTCTGCCGACGGCAAGCGGGCGGTCGCGTTCGGCCTTCGGCATCAATGCGCCGGCGGGGCGGCATCGCCGGCAACCGGCTTTCTCAGCAACAGCACCAGCGGGATCATCGCGACGAGCACGGCGCCGACGAGCCAGAACGCGTCAAGATAAGACAGCATCGCCGCCTGCTGCTGCACGATCGCGTAGAGCTCCGCCTGCGCCTGGTGCAATGCGCCCACCGCGCTGGAATGCTCCGCGATGAACGCCTGCTGCAATTGCTGCAACATCCGATGGGTCTGCCAGCTGTACGGGGTCACATGCCGGATCAGCGTGACCTGGTTGGCCTGCTCGCGCCGCGCGATATAGGTGTCAAGGATCGAGATGCCGACGCTGCCGCCAAGGTTGCGCATCATGTTGATAATCGCCGACGCGTTGGCATTCTTCTCGGCCGTGATGCCCTGATAGGCGGCGGTGTTGATCGGGATGAACAGCAGCGCCAGCCCCAGCGACTGATAGACCCGCGCCCAGGCGAGCGTCGAGAAATCGACGTTCACGTCGAAGCCTGACAAATGGAACATGGCGATCGCGGTGCCGATCAGCCCGGCCGCGATCAGCAGCCTCGCGTCGATCCGCCCGGACAACGCCCCAGCCACCGGCATCATCAACATCGTCGCGAAACCGCCCGGCGACAACACCATACCGGCCCGCTCGGCGGTGTAGCCGAGCAGCGTCTGGACGAACAGCGGCAGCACCACCGTTGTCCCCATCAGCGCGAAGCCGAGCATGAACATCAGCACGTTGCCTGAGGCGAAGGCGCGGTCGCGGAACAGGTGCAGGTCGACAATCGGGTCGGCGCGGCGCCATTCCCAGACGATAAAGGCGGTAAGGGCGACGGCCGCGGTCACGACCAAATCGGTGATCAGCGCGGAGCCGAACCAATCGTCTTCCTGGCCCTTGTCGAGCACGAACTGCAACGCGAACATGCCGATCACCAGAAGGCCGAGGCCGATATAGTCGAGGCGCAGCCCTTGAGCCCACCGCGCCCGTCTGGCGGCGGGCTCCCCCGGCGGATCGGCAAGGATCAGCGTCGCCAGCGCGCTGACCAAGATGCCGACCGGCACGTTGATCAGAAACACCCAGCGCCACGTCCAATTGTCGGTGATCCAGCCGCCGATCGTCGGGCCGATCGCCGGCGCAAAAACGACAGCGAGACCGTACATGGCAAACGCCAAGCCCCGCCGTTCGGGCGGAAACGCATCGGCAAGGTAGGCCTGCGCGGTCGGCTGCAAGCCGCCGCCGGCGATGCCCTGCAAACCGCGCGCAACGATCAGCAGCGGCAGGGTCGGCGCCAGACCGCAGAACAGCGAGGTAATGCAGAAGCCGATGATCGAGCCGAGAAAATAGCGCTTGCGGCCAAACGTCCCCGAGAGCCATCCGCTGATCGGCAGCACGACCGCGTTGGTCACAAGATAGGCGGTCAGGATCCACGTCGCTTCGTCCGGTGTCGCCGCCATGCTGCCGGCGACATGCTGGAGCGACACGTTGACGATCGAGATGTCGAGCACCTCCATGAACGCCGCCAGCCCGACCGTCGGTGCTACGATCCACGGCGAAACCCCGCCCGCCGTTGTCGGGCGGGGACCGCCGCCTGTTGCATCGACAACGGCACTCATCTGATTCTCACATATGGCTCGACCGACATGCCCGGACCGAGCAGCCACTGCGCGGTCGGGTCGCCGTCGAACACGATCTTGACCGGCACCCGCTGTACAACCTTGACGTAGTTGCCGGTCGCGTTTTCCGGCGGCAACAGCGAGAACGCAGCACCGCTGCCAGCCTGGAAACTCTGCACGCGGCCGTGGAAGACACGACCCGGATAGGCGTCGACATAGATCTCGACCGGATCGCCGGTCCGCATCCCGCCGATCTCGGTTTCCTTGTAATTGGCGGTGACCCACACCTGGTCGGGCACGAGCGCCATCAATGCCTGGCCGACCTGAATATAGTTGCCGAGCGCCACGGTCTTGTTGGTGATGTGGCCCGCCTCAGACGCACGGATCACGGTGTAGGACAGGTTGAGGCGCGCTTGCGCGACCTGCGCCGCGGCCGCCCGCACACCCGCTTCGGCCGTCTCGACCTGCGTTTTGTTCAGCGCGAGCTGAGCCTCGCTTGCGGCGACCTTTTTCTGCGCGGCGGCCAGATTGGCCGTGTCGCTCCGCGCCGTCGCGGTGTCATTGTCGAGCTGCTGGCGGGACACGGCCAGCCCACCCATTCGCTCCAGCATCTGGTCGCGTTTGAGGTTGATGTCGGCATTGGTGGCGGCTGCCTGGGCGACCGCGACTTGGGCTCGCGCCTGGTCGAGATTGGCTTGCGCGACCGGCAGCTGCGCCTTCGCCTGCGCCAATTGTCCTTGCGCGCTCTCTTGGTTGGCCATCGCCTGGGAAAGGGCCGCTTGGAAGTCGGCCGGGTCAAGCTCGACCAGCGGCTGGCCGGCGCGGACCTCCTGGTTGTCGCCGGCCAGCACGGCCTTGACCCGGCCGGCGACCTGGGCGCTGACCTGGACGGTGTGCGTATCGATAAACGCATCGTCGGTGCTTACCCATTTGCTCGACTCGATCCACCACCTCACTCCGCCCGCGATCGCTGCGATGGCAACAAGCGCGATCAACGCGATCAGCCAGCGCCTGCGGCGCCAGCGCGGGCGCTCCGGCGCCTGCGAGGCTGCGGTCGGCGCCGGGCGGCCGTCGTCCGGCCGGCGCGCTTCGACGGTGCGCTGCTCCGGCTCCGATCTCAATTCGGCTCGCCCTGGCTCGACCGGCTGCCGATCGGGTTTCAGGCCGGGGTCATTCTCGGCGAGGCTCATCGCTCGGCCTTCTCGTTGATGCCGTCAAGCTGGACGCGGCGCCGCCGATCGACGCTCCGACTGACCGACGCCGCAGGCCCAACGGCTAGCCCGTCCAGTGCCAGTTTGAGTTGGGCCTTGCAGATCGCGTTGGGCTCGAAGCCCTCCATCACCTCGTGGCGGCCGAGCGAATGGCGCCACAGCATCGCGAGCACGATCGGCGCGCAAATACAGCGAACCGTGTTGTCGAGGTCGTCGGGGGCGCGAAACTCGCCGCGCTCGACGCCAAGGCGCAGCACGCGGCGCATCAACTCGAGGCCGCGATCGATAACCTCCTCGCGGTAGAAGCGGGCAAGCTCGGGGAAATTGCCCGCCTCGGAAATGATGATCTTTGGGATCGCCCCGGCCGGCGACAGCGCGAGCTCGGCCCAGCTGCGCATCAGTCGTTCCAGCAGCAGGGCCGCCGGCTCGTCCGGCTTGTC
The DNA here is from genome assembly GCA_963712825.1 of uncultured Alphaproteobacteria bacterium. Classification (GTDB taxonomy): domain Bacteria; phylum Pseudomonadota; class Alphaproteobacteria; order ATCC43930; family CGMCC-115725; genus AP-15. The sequence continues at coordinate 116,243 of CAVQJP010000002.1, read as the reverse complement.
GAGCAATGATTCGCCCCACTCGATGTGAGGCACCAGCGCCTGCCGGACTACCGCCCGGAACAGCTCCTCCTTGTTCGGGAAATAGAGGTAGAGCGTGCCTTTGGTGACCCCGGCGCGGAGCGCCACGTCGTCGAGCCGGGCCGCGACAAAGCCACGCTCGGCAAACAGCGCGAGGGCGGCGGCGAGAATTTCCTGCGGCCGCGCCTCCTTGCGGCGCCGCCAGCGCAACGCCCGCTCGGCAGAGTCACTGGTCATAAATTACCAAACGGTCAGTTATTTGGTAAATAGGTGACTGGCTGGTCAGATATCAAGCCAGCTGAGCGATATTATCCACCGAGGATCTCGGCACGCCGGCCGCGGTCGTGTACCGAACCGGACGGTCGACTGGGTAGCGGGTCAGCCGGCTACGTCAGTCGTGGCGTCGGGTGCGACCATGAAGGCCGGAAAGGCCCTGACCGCGGTTTCGGCGATGACCGGAGTGGGGCGCAACATGGGACCTGCCGGGGCACGGAGTCGAAACGTCCGTGCCGGGTGGGAGCCCTAGCGGCGGCGGGCGGGCTGGACCCACTGCGCGGGGTTGCGGAAATCATTCCAAAGACCCGAAACGCACCAATCGCCTATTCATGATTGCCTCTCCTGGCAGAGGGTCAACACCCTGTTGGTCGCCCAGGAGCCGTTGCTCAGATCTGAACCGCGCCGCCGTCCACGAACAGCTCAATGCCGGTGATGTAGGCACTGTCGTCGGAAGCGAGGAACACCGCCGTCTTGCCGAGATCGTCCGGGACGCCGAGCCGTCCGAGTGGGACGGAAGCGACGACCGATTCCCGTTCCTGATCCGTCATGAAATGGGAGAGGCCGGGTGTATCGGTGTATCCGGGGCTTAACACGTTGATGCGGATATCGCGCCCCTTGAGATCGACGATCCAGGTGCGGGCGAACGAGCGTACCGCGGCCTTGGACGCATTGTACACCGAACAGGCGGCGAAGCCCTTGATCGACACCATCGAGCCGGTGAGGATCACCGAGGAGCCTTTGGTCAGCAGCGGCAGCGCCTTTTGCACGGTGAACAGCAAGCCGCGCACGTTCGTAGCGAACGTCTTGTCGAAATGCTGCTCCGTGATCTCCCCGAACGTCCCGAATTCGTAGACCCCGGCATTTACTGCCAGCACATCGATCCGCCCGGCCTGCGCCTTGATGGTTGCGTAGACATGGTCGAGATCGGCGAGGTTTGAGATGTCGCCCTGGATCGCTGCGGCATTGCCGCCGATCGAGGCGATCGCCTTATCCAGTTCGGATTGACGGCGGCCGGTAATAAAGACCCGCGCGCCTTCTTGTGCGAACCGCTTGGCGATGCCACGGCCGATGCCGGCGCTCCCGCCGGTCACGAGCGCGATCTTGCCTATGAGCTTGCTGGTCATCGTGAGGTCTCCTGTGAATCGCGCGACGCCAATGGCGGCGTCCCTAGACGCGCTTTCGGTGGTGGGTTCGCCTACTGCGGAGGCGCATTGGGCGAGCGCATCTCGCTGAGAAGACTGGCCGGTTCCTGCCGAACGACTTACGTGGTCGTGAGACCGGCAGCTAGCTATGCGCTGTTTCAGGGATGACGCCGGTATCTACCACCCGCTGCACGTCCTGCTTCAGCAGATAGACCGAAACCGCCAAGAGCACGATATCCTTCATCAGGAACGGGACGTTGCCGGTCATCGCCGGAAAGCCGCCGGCGGCTGCGTCCCAGCCCTCGGGCATGAACGGGATGATCGTGACTGTGCCTACGAATGTGGCGGTCGAGCCCAGAGCGCCGAGGATGCCCAGCCTCTTGTTCCAGAACCCAAGGAACAGCAGTGTGCCGAATGTCCACTCCGACACACCCAAAAACAACGTGGCGCCGCGCATGCCGAGCAACGGATAGAGCCAAAAGATCAGCGGGCCGTTGCTGATAAACGGGACCAACCGGCCCACCTCATAAGCAAACCACTTCTGGTAGCCGAAGAAAAAGAAAATGATCACCATCGCTGCGCGCAGCACATGATATTCGGCGTCGTCTCGCATCAAGCCGAACCTGGCGAGCACGTTTGCAAGCAAGTCGATTGAGCGCCGAGAACCTGGTTGCATTGCGGTACTGCCGACGCCGTCAACAGAGGCTGTTTTGCTCGCCAGTCGGTTCATCGCATCTCTCCACGAAATCGGCTACAGCGGCGGGATTGAATTCGTGTCGACGACGCGACATCCCCGTGTGAACGCATTGCGAAAAGTTTTCTGCGCCTAGAGCACTGGTCCGTCAGACGGGTGTGCTGATGCGGGCGCCGTGTGAGCGGCGTAAGTGACGGACTGCATCATTGTCGGGCACTCCGTTCGATGCTGGTGCGCGTCGCCGAACACTTACGGATCGAGATCTTGGGGTGGTAGCTGTTGCCGTGGATTATCGATTATTCCTGATCGGAATGTTCGATAATGCATCAATCAGACGAGCCTGGATTCGCTCTCGCGCGGAGATGCGACAAGGCCACGGCGATCTCGGTCGGCTCCAACCGCGAGGTGTAGTCGCCATCTACGTAGGAAAGCACCACGATCCCGTCGCGATCGACGATGTAGGTGGCCGGCAGTGGCAACACCCAGTGGTCGCGACCCTTTTTCAACCGTTCAGGGTAGCCCAGCGCCAGATAGGCGAGCCGGAATCGCCGAGCCACCGTGAAGGCGATGCGATAACGGGCGGCGACCCTGCATCCGGGATCGGTCAAGATCAGGAAGCTAGGACAGCTGCCGGCGCCGGGAAGCGGCGAAAGGCCAATCAGCGTTGCACCAAGCCGCTCGATTTCCGACTGCGCCTCGCCCAATGCCTGCATTTCCAGACGGCAAAAGGGGCACCAGCCTCCCCGGAAAAAGCTGACAACCACAGGACCATGACCGAGAGCTTCGGAGAGGGCGACGAAAACGCCGGCGTCGCTCCGGAGCCTGAACAGCGGCGCCCTTTCGCCGGCCTTTACCGCTTGCCGCACCAAGCCCGTTTGCGCCAGGTCAGCGGCGGAACCCTCCAAGGCCGCGACGATACTGGGCGGAGTGCTGGCCTCGAAAGCGCGCCGGCACGCATCAAGTTGCGCCTTCAGGGACATGGGGTTGCCGGTTGCGCTCATCCGCCGAACCGACAAGCATCGTTGATTAGCGTTCCCCGGCGGCAGCCTCGCTGTGGTAATATCGTTCATTCCGGCGGGGAATGATGATGGATCGGCTCGCGGCGATGGAGGCCTTTGTCCGCGTTGTCGATGCCGGATCGTTCTCCGGCGCGGCAAAACAGCTTCGCGTCGGCCAGCCCGCCGTTTCCAAGACAATCGCACAGCTTGAGGACCGGCTTGGCGTGCGGTTGCTGTTGCGGTCGACGCACGGCCTAACCCCAACCGAGGCGGGTCGAAACTTCTACGAACGCGCCAAACGGTCGCTCGAAGAAGCCGAGGAAGCGGAACTCGCCGCACGCGGCGCCGCGGCGGCACTCACGGGCCGATTGCGGATTTCTGCGCCGGTAACCTTCGCGCGGATTTAAATAGTGCCGAGGCTGCCCACATTCTTCGCCGAAAATCCGGCTCTTGAGATCGATTTGGTTCTTGAAGATCGCGACGTCAACTCGATAGCAGAAGGTATCGACGTGGCGCTTTGGATCGGCCCTTTCGCCGACTCTCCGCTGATCGCGCGCAAGATCGCGGTGTGCCGAAGAGTCGTTGTGGGCGCACCCGCATATTTCGATGCTATGGGCGTTCCCCGGAAGCCTGCCGATCTTCTCGGGCATCAGGCGGTCATTTATGACCAGCGTCAGGGCGGCCAGTCCTGGACCTTTCGTCAAGGATCGGCCGCGATCTCCGTAACTGTGAACGGAAGGCTTCGCGTAAGCGCGGCCGAAGGTGCCCGGGAGGCGGTGTTTGCCGGTCTCGGACTTTCGATCGGTGGATCAGAATGGATGTTTACGCCTGAACTAAAGTCCGGTGCGGTCAAGGTCGTGCTGGCGGACTGGTCACTGCCACCGGGCGAACTCTGGGCGGCGTTTCCGACCGGGCGACAGGCGAGCGCCAAAGCGCGAGCTTTTACCATGTTCATGGAGCGGCAGCTTTCGCAAGAAGCCGGGTAGCGAAGAACGTTCGCAGACCACCTTCAGAATTGGCCGACTGCGATGTTGAATGAATGGCGGCCTCGGGCAGGAGGGGACATCCCGAGCACGCAGTCCGAGCGGTCGCAGCGGGTGAAGCCTGTATCGATGACGGCAGATCTTGCTCAGAATTCGAGCAGGTTGTCGCGAAACTGCGCGAAAGCGTAGGCCTTGCGCATCAGGCCGCGGTCCTGCAATGCCGGCACCAGCCCATCCTCGATCTCGGCGAGGGTGCGGCGGCTGACATTCGGCAACGAGAACAGATAGCCGTCGCCGCCGACCTCCTCCATCACCTCGCCCATGCGCGCGGCGACACCCTCCGGCGTGCCGACCAGCTCGACCGACAGGCTGGTCGCGTTGTAGTCGGCCATCGCCTCGCGCAAGGTGCGGTTGCCGGCGATGCGTTTGAACTGCTCGAGATTGAGCTGGTGGCCGTTGGTCGTGATCTCGATGTCGGCGATCGGCCGGTCGAGGTCGAACCCCGCAAAATCGACGTTGATCAGCTTGCCGAAAAAGGCGAGGCGCTGGGCTACCTGTGCTGCTGCCTGGGCGGCGCGGCGGCGCTTGTGCTCCTGCGCCAGCGCCTCGGTTTCGCCGAGGATCGGGGCGATCATGAACAAGACCTTGCAGGCATCGGGGTCGCGGCCGCATGCCGCCATGTGGCGGCGCACGTCGTCGCGATAGGCCTTCATCGCGCCGACGCCCTTGGCGTGGGCAACGATCGTGTCGGCGTGCCGCGCCGCGAACGCGCGCCCGCGCGGCGAGCCGCCGGCCTGGGCGATGACCGGCCGGCCTTGCGGGCAGGGACCGGAATTGAGCGGCCCGCGCGTCTTGAACCAGTTTCCCTCGAAATTGACGTGGTGGACCTTGGCCGGGTCGACCAGAACGCCGCTCGCCCGGTCGGCGACGATCGCCCCCGGCTCCCACGAGCCCCAGAGGGCGTTGACCGCGGCCATGTATTCGTCCGCCATGTCGTAGCGCAAATCATGCTCGGGCAGTCCGGGCAGGCCGAAATTCATCGCCGCGTATTCCGAGCTGCCGGTGACCGCGTTCCAGCCGATCCGCCCCGACGACACCTGGTCCAGGGTGGCGACGAGCCGCGCCAGCAGATAGGGATGGTAGGCGTAGGTGCCAAAGGTCGGGACGATGCCGATCCGCGCGGTGGCCTGGGTCATCAGCGCCGCGATGACCGACGGGTCCTGGCGCGGCACAGCGATCGCGTTCTCCAGGTAGATCGCGTTCGAGCCGCCATAGCTCTCGCCGATGTAGGAAAAGTCCTCGATCAGCACATAGTCGAAGCAGGCGCGTTCCAGGGTGCGCGCGACGTCGGTGAACAGCTCCGGCACCATCCAGCTCGCGCCGATATGCCCGGTCCACGCCTCCCCCCAGGCCTGCGCGCTCGACCCCTGCAGAAACCACGCGAGATGAAACGGCTGCGCCATGCCGGGTCCTCCACCCCTTCAAAAGCGGCGGGCGATCAGATCGACCTCGACGATGCCGCCGCGCGCCGATCTTCACAGAGGCAGGTTTCTCCCAATCGGTCAGCTCGCGCAATTCCTAAATCTTGAGCGTCAGATCGTCGGGCCGGGTCCTGTCCAGGTGGCGACAGGCGCTGCGCTCGACTATGCCGGCGGGCAAAGTCCGCTTCCGGGCTGCCCCGCCGGGATCGTGATCGGTGTCGCCTTTACGTGACCGGGTGCCGCGGTTAGGGCTCCAGCGCGCCGGCCAATATCGCGCGCGCCGGCGCGGTGCCGTCCAGCGGCCGCAAACTCCGACGATTGATCTTCCAGCCGTCCTCGGTGCGGACGAATTCCCAGCGGTTGGCCGACACGCGATGCACGTGGAAACCGCGCGACGAGCCGTGGTTGGGAACGTCAAAGACCGGCCCCGCGCGGTCGGGCACCAGGATTTGCAGATACGAGACCGCAAACGCCGTGTCGCCGGTGATCCGCACATAGGGCAAGCCGGCAAAATGCGCGATCCCTTGCGCGATGGCGCGGTGGTGCTCCGGGTTCGACGACGCGGCGGCGATCGCCGCTCGCCCCGCCGGCCGGGGGAATTCGGCGCCGCGGTCGAAAACGCCGTCCTCGGTCCACACCGAGGCGGTGTAGTCGCCGGCACCGGTGTCGGCGCTCGGCGGATGGCTGGCGATCAGGTTGTAGATCTCGAGGCGGTCTTCGACCAGCCGAAGCCGCTGCTCGAGGGTCTTGCCGTCATTGGCGCCGACCGTCATTTGGTGCCTCCTCGCTGCCGGGTCGTTGGGCGCGGGTCTTGCGTGCATCGGCGACCGCAACCGTTTTGGGAAACCAGCGGGACGACGGCGCTTGTGCCGATTGCACCGATGCCAGCATGATGCGGCAAGCTGTCTCTGTGCGTGAGACGATGCCATGCCCGCCAAGCCCGCGCCGGTCATAACGGCCGACAGCATCACCCGCATCGGCGCCGAAGCCAAGGGTGCCGTCGTCGTCAACGGCTCGCATGGCGGCGTCTATGCGGCCTATGTCGCAGCAAAGCTCGGCGTGGCCGCGGCGATCTTCAATGATGCCGGCATCGGGCGCGACCAGGCCGGGATCGCCGGGCTTGGCTACCTCGCCGAGCTCGGGCTGCCGGCGGCCGCGGTCGGGCATTTGACCGCACGCATCGGCGACGGCGCCGACATGATGGCGCGGGGCGTCCTGACCCACGCAAATCCCCCGGCGGCGGCGCTCGGCTGCGCCACCGGCATGACCTGCCGGGACGCCGCCAACGCACTGGCGCTGGCAGTCCTCGGCGGCCGCCAGCCGCCGCCGGCGCTGGAATCGGCGTTTCTGCTGATCGCCGAGCCGCCCGTGGTGTGGGCGCTCGACTCGGCCTCGGCGGTCGGCCCCGAGCATGTCGGCGCCGTTGTCGTCACCGGCTCGCACGGCGGCTTGCTCGGCGGCAAGCCCGAGACCGCGCTCAAATACGACGCGCTCGCCGCCCTCTTCAACGATGCCGGGATCGGCATCGACGACGCCGGCGTCACCCGGCTCGCGGCGCTCGACACGCGCGGCATTGCCGCCGCGACGGTCGCCGCGGCCAGCGCCCGGATCGGCGACGCGCGTTCGACCTATGAGGATGGTATCCTGACCCGCGTCAATTCCTGCGCCGCCGCCCTCGGCGTCCAACCGGGTGCGGTCGCCCGCGAGTTTGTCGCGATCGTCCGCAGCACCGCCCCGCGGATCGAGCCCGCGGCTGAAGGCCCACGACCGGGAGGAGCACCGATGAGCGAAAGCAGCCGTCCCAGCAACCGTCCCTCCGGCCGGATGAATGGCGGGCGTGCGATGGCCGAGATGCTGCGGCTGGCCGGGGTCGGGCCGATGTTCGGCATGGGCGGCTTCCAGCTGCTGCCGTTCTATGACGCGCTCGGCCAGCTCGGCATGCGCCATTTTCTGATCAACGACGAGCGCTGCGGCGCCTTTGCCGCCGAAGCCTATGCCCGCGTCACCAACCGGCCCGGCGTGTGCGACGGCACCCTCGGCCCCGGCGCGACCAATCTCGTCACCGGCCTGATCGAGGCATTGAACGCCGGGACCCCGGTCGTCGCCTTTGCCGGCGACACCAACCGCGCCCATTCCTGGAAAAACATGACCCAGGAATGCCGGCAGGTCGAAATCCTGCGCCCGGCGGTCAAGGAATTGATCCGGGTCGAGCAGACCGCCCGCGTTCCCGAGCTCCTCGCCCGCGCCTTCGCGGTTGCGACCTCGGGCCGGCCGGGACCGGTGCTGCTCGACGTGCCCGAGGATGTCTGCCACGGCGAGCACGACTTCGCCGCCGAGGATTTCGCGATCGACCCGGCGACGTTGCATGCCCCGGCCCGCCGCATTCGCCCGGACAAGGCCGACATCGAACGCGCCGCGGCGTTGATCGCGCGCGCCAAACGGCCGTTGATCCTGGCCGGCGGCGGCATCCACCTGTCGCAGGGCTACGACGCGCTTCTCACTTTCGCCGAGGCGCACTCGATCCCGGTCGCGCACACGATGAGCGGCAAGGGCGGCATCCCGTGCACCCACCCGCTCTCGGCCGGCCTCTTCGGCCGCTATTCGCGGATCGCGAACGAGCTGATCGAGTCATCGGACTGCCTCGTCGTCGTCGGCTGCAAGCTCGGCGAGATCGCCACCAGGCGCTATGCTCTGCCGAAGCGCTCGGTCCCGCTCATTCACCTGGAGATCGTCGCCGAGGAGATCGGCCGGTGCCTGCCGGCCGAGGTGGCATTGTGGGGCGACGCCCGCGCCGGGCTCGACGACCTCGCAGAAGCCCTCGCCGACGAGAGGCACCAGGCCCGCGCCGCGCGCGCCGGCTACATCGCCGAAATCCCGAAGCGGATGGCCGCATGGCGCGACGAAGCCGCGGCCCGGCTCGATTTGCAGGAGCGGCCGATCCACATGGCGCGGCTCTGCCGCGAGCTGAACCGTGCCTTGCCTGATGACAGCATCCTCGTCGCCGATGGCGGGTTTGCCGGCCATTGGACCGGGCTCCTCTACGACACCAAGACCGCCGGAAGGCATTTCATCCCCGACCGCGGCCTCGCCTCGATCGGCTACGGGCTGCCCGGCGGGATCGGCGCCGCGCTCGCCGCCCCGGCAACCCCGGTCGTGGCGATCGGCGGCGACGGCGGGTTCAACATGACCCTGGGCGAGCTCGAAACCGCCCGCCGCGCCGGGATCGGCCTGACCGTCGTCGTCGTCAACAACGCCGCCTCGGGCTATGTCAAGGCGTTGCAGCACGCGATGTTCCGCGGGCGCTACCAATCCTCCGACCTGGTCGAGATGGATTACGCCGCGATCGCCCGCACCATGGGCTGCAACGGCATCCGCGTCGACGACCCCGACCAGCTGCCCGCGGCCCTCGCCGCCGGTCTCGCCGAGCGCACCCGCCCAACCATCATTGACGTAATCGTCACCCGCGACCCCGCCCGCATGCTCCCCGCCGTCGACAACCGCACCGTCGAGATCAAACAAGGCGACCGCGTAGCCTGATTTCGGAGCGTTGCTCGCCCGCAACGACATTTCGGCAGGTCCGGTCACGCAAGCCGTCGCCGGGTTTACGGGAATTAGCCGGCGCGGAGGTATTGGACGGCTTCGTCGCGGCGGAAGAGGTAGAGGAGGGTGCGGAGCGCCTGGCCGCGCGCGGTTTCGAGGTGCGGGTCGCGGTCGAGGATCAGGCGGGCGTCGTCATGGGCGACCGCGATCAGCTCGGCATGGGCAGCGAGGTCGGCGAGACGCAGCGAGGGGAGGCCGCTCTGCCGCGTGCCGAGGACTTCGCCCGCGCCACGCAGCCGCAAGTCTTCCTCGGCGATGCGAAAGCCGTCATCGGTTTCGCGCAGGGTCGAGAGCCGTCGGCGCGCGACCTCGCCCAACGGCGACTGGAAGAGGAGCAGGCAGGTCGAGGGCTTGTCGCCGCGTCCGATGCGGCCGCGCAATTGGTGCAGCTGGGCGAGGCCAAACCGCTCGGCATGCTCGACCACCATGATTGTCGCGTCCGGCACGTCGACCCCGACCTCGATCACCGTCGTCGCCACCAAGAGGTCGATCGCGGCGCCGGCGAATGCGGCCATGACCCGGTCCTTGTCCGCGGTTTTCATGCGTCCGTGGACCAGGCCGACCCGGCCCGGCAGCAATGGTTCGAGCGCCGCCGCGCGCTCGCGCGCGGCGGCGAGGTCGGTTTCCTCGGACTCGTCGACCAGCGGACAAATCCAATAGGCCTTCGCACCCTGGGCGAGGGCGCGGCCGACCGCGGCGGCAACCTCGCCCAAGCGGTCGAGCGCCACGGTGCGGGTGTCGACCGGCTGGCGCCCGGGCGGCTTTTCGGTCAGCCGCGAGGTGTCGAGGTCGCCATAGGCGGTCATCATCAGGGTGCGCGGGATCGGTGTCGCACTCATCAAGAGGGTGTCGGCGTCATGGCCCTTTGCGGCGAGCGTCAGGCGCTGCTCGACGCCAAAGCGGTGCTGCTCGTCGATGACGGCGAGCGCCATGTCGCGAAACGCGACATCGGGCTGCAGGAGAGCGTGGGTCCCGACCACGATCGAGGTCAGGCCCGAGGCGAGGCCGGCCAGGGCCGCGTCGCGCGTCCGGCCCTTCTCGCGGCCGGTCAAGAGGCCGATCTCGAGCCCGGCCGGGCGGACGAGACGGCGCAGGGTCGCCTGGTGCTGGCGAGCAAGGATCTCGGTCGGCGCCAGCAACGCCGCCTGGGCGCCGCTCTCGACCGCGGTCAGCATCGCCATCAGTGCTACCAAGGTCTTGCCGCTGCCGACATCGCCCTGCAGCAGCCGCATCATATGGCGGGGCTGAGCCATGTCGGCGCTGATCTCGGCGATCGCCAGGCGCTGCGCCCCGGTGAGCGCAAAGCCGAGCCCGGCCTCGACCTTGGCGGCGAGCATGCCCGAGCCGACAGTTGCGCGGCCGCGGCGGCGCTGGCGGCGGGCGCGGACCAGGGCCACGGCGAGCTGGCTGGCAAAGACTTCATCATAGGCGAGCCGCTGGCGCGCCGGGGTCGCGGGCGACAGGTCGGCTTCGCCGGTGGGGGCGTGGGCCTGGCGCAAGGCCTCGGCCCAGCCCGGCCATTGGCGCTGCCGCTTCAGGCTGGCGTCGACCCATTCCGGCAATTCGGGGAGTCGGTCGAGCGCGGCGGCCGTGGCGCGCTGCACGGCCCTGGGCGCGAGGCCTGCGGTCAGCGGGTAGACCGGCTCGACCGGCTTCAGGCGGTCGAGCTCGTCGGGGCGCAGCACCAGATCGGGGTGCGGCATCTGGGCGATGCCGTTGTAGAACTCAACCCGGCCGCTGACGATGCGCTCTTCGCCGATCGGGAACAGCCGGGCGAGGTAGTCGCTTTTGACGTTGAAATAAACCAAGCTCAGGGTGCCGCTGTCGTCGGCGCAAAACACCCGGTAGGGGCGGCGGCCCCGGCCGGCCTCGTGCGCCTCGACCCTGACCTGCAGGGTCGCCACTCGGTCGGCTTCGAGTGCCGCCACCGTTGGTGCGTTACGGCGGTCGACAATGCCGGACGGCAGGTGCCACAACAAATCGACGACCAGCGGGCCGGCCAGTCGGTCGAACAGGCGTCCGAGCTGTGGCCCGATCCCGGGGAGTGCGGTCACCGGCGCAAAGAGGCGGTCGAGAATGGCGGGACGCAAGGCAGGTTTGACCACCGAAGTTCGGGCTGACAGCGCGACCGAGGATCTCTATATCCCAGGGGCTCCACGGCCAAGAGCGTGACGTGCCAACCCCATCCGATATCCGCCGCAAACGCCTGCTGTACCGGTCATGGCATCGCGGGATGCGCGAGACCGACCTGATCCTCGGCCGCTTTGCCGAGGCGCATCTCGCCGGTTTCGACGACGCCCAGCTCGATCGCTACGAGGCATTGCTCGAATGCAACGACGCCGATTTGTTCGACTGGGTCAGCGGCCGCACAGCACCGCCGGCGCTGCACGACGATGAAGTGATGCGGCGGTTGCTCGCGTTCCGCAGCGCCCCGCCCGCAGCGTGACCCACCCCGATCGTCAATCCCGAATGCGACGGTCGCCCTCACCCACCCAGCCCCTCAGGGCTGGGTCCCCGCTCTCCCGCATTGCGGGCGAGGGTGCCGAGCGCGGCGAGGCGGGTGAGGGCGCCGGCGGTGCCCTAATGACCGCGGTCGACGAGCTGGCGCGCTCGCTCAGGACACAGCCGCGGGCGGTGACCTTGCACGGCGCGCCCGAGGGGCATGACGCGGCGGTGGTCGGCCGGCTCGCGGCGGGGGGTGCGGCGGGGCAATGGCTGCATGTCTGCCGCGACGATGGGCGCATGGCCCGCTTTGCCGCCGCCCTCGCCTTTTTTCATCCCGAGATCGAGGTGCTGACCTTTCCGGCGTGGGACTGCCTCCCTTACGACCGGGTGTCGCCCAATGGCGAGATCGTCAGCCGCCGCATCGACACCCTGACCCGGCTCGCCTCGCGCCCCCACCCTGACGCTTCACCGCGCGCGGGGGAGGGAAGGGAGGGGGCGCTCGTCGTGCTTACGACGGTCAACGCATTGGTCCAGCGGGTGCCGCCGCGGCGGCTGCTCGACGGCCGGGTGCTGGTGCTGCGGGCGGGCGGGCGGATCGGCGGCGACCGGCTGCAAGGCTTCTTCCGCAACAACGGCTACGTCCGCACCGACACGGTGCGCGAACCCGGCGAGTTCGCGGTGCGCGGCGGCATCGTCGATCTCTACCCCGCCGGCGCCCCGCAGCCACTGCGCCTCGACTTTTTCGGCGACACGATCGAGAGCATCCGCACCTTCGACCCGTTGACCCAGCGTTCGACCGGCGTCGAGAGCGAGGCCGTCCTGCGCCCGGTCAGCGAGGTCCTGCTCGACGACGCGGCGATGCACCGCTTCCGCCAGCGCTATCGCGAGGAGTTCGGCGCCACCGGCACCGACGACCCGCTCTACGAATTGGTCAGCGCCGGGCGCCGCTATGTCGGCATGGAGCACTGGCTGCCGCTCTATTACGAGCGGCTCGAAACATTGTTCGACTACCTCCCCGAGGCCGGGCTGTCCTTCGACCACCAGGCTGACCAAGTTCGCGCCCACCGTTTCGACCAGATCGCCGAGTTCTACGCCGCCCGGCGCAACGTGACCGGGCCCGCGCGCGGCGGCGCTCCGGTGTACCGCGCGTTGCGCCCCGATCGGCTCTATCTCGACGAGCACGAATGGCAGGGCGCTCTCGCCGACCGACCGGTCGTGCAGGTGTCGCCCTTCGCCAGTCCCGAAAATGCACCCGACCGGTTCGACGCCGGCGGCCGCCCGGCGCGCAATTTCGCCGCCGAGCGCGCCGACCCCAGGATCGTCCTGTTCGAGGCGGTGCGCGACTATCTGGCCGCCGAGCGGGAAGCCGGGCGCAAGACCGCGATCGCCGCCTTCAGCGAAGGCTCGGCCGACCGGCTCGCCGCCGTCATGCGCGAGCGCGGCGTCTCCGACCTGCGCCGGGTCGCCGCCGGCGAGGCCCTGCTCCAGCTGCCGAATGCTTCTGTCGGGCTGGCGCTGCTGCCGATCGAGCAGGGGTTCACGACCGAAGCGCTCGCGATCCTCGGCGAGCAGGACATTCTCGGCGACCGGCTGGCGCGCACGCCGCGGCGGCGGCGCAATCTCGACCAGTTTATCGCCGAGGCGACGAACCTGACGCCGGGCGACCTCGTGGTTCACGCCGACCACGGCATCGGCCGCTACGAGGCGCTGGAGACGATCGACGTCGCCGGCGCGCCGCATGACTGCGTGCGCGTGCTTTATGCCGGCGACGACAGATTGTTTGTGCCGGTCGAAAACATCGAGGTGCTGTCGCGCTTTGGCTCCGAGGAGGCCGGGGCGCAGCTCGACCGCTTGGGCGGCGTCGCGTGGCAGTCGCGCAAGGCGCGGGTCAAGCAGCGCATCCGCGACATCGCCGGCGAATTGATCCGGGTCGCCGCCGAGCGCCAACTTCGCCCCGGCGAAACCCTGACCCCGCCCGAGGGCATCTACGAGGAATTCGCCGCTCGTTTTCCCTATCCCGAAACCGAAGACCAGCTCAACGCGATCGCCGACACCCTCGCCGACATGGCCGCGGGCAAGCCGATGGACCGGCTGATCTGCGGCGATGTCGGGTTCGGCAAGACCGAGATCGCGTTGCGCGCCGCCTTTGTCGCGGCGATGGCCGGCGGCCAGGTCGCGGTCGTGGTCCCGACGACGCTGTTGGCGCGCCAGCACTACCGCAATTTCACCGAACGCTTTGCCGGGCTGCCGATCCGCATCGGGCAACTCTCGCGGCTGGTCGGCGCCAAGGACGCGCGCGAAGTTAAAAAGGAATTGGCCGAGGGTCGCCTCGACATCGTGATCGGGACCCACGCCTTGCTCGCCAAGGATGTGCGCTTCGCCCATCTCGGCTTGCTGGTGGTCGACGAGGAGCAGCATTTCGGCGTCTCGCAAAAGGAAAAGCTCAAGCAGCTCAAGGCCGACGTCCATGTGCTGACCCTGACCGCGACGCCGATCCCGCGAACCCTGCAGCTGGCATTATCGGGAGTGCGCGAAATGAGCCTGATCGCCTCGCCGCCGATCGACCGGCTGGCGGTGCGCACCTTTGTGATGCCCTACGACCCGGTCACGATCCGCGAGGCGGTGTTGCGCGAGCGCGACCGCGGCGGCCAGATTTTTTACGTCGTGCCGCGCATCGCCGATCTCGACGAGGTCGCCCAGCGCCTGCGCGAAATCGTGCCCGAGATCAAGATCGCGACGGCGCACGGCCGCATGGCGCCGTCCCAATTGGAAGCGGTGATGACCGCGTTCGACGACCGCGCCTTCGATCTGCTGCTGTCGACCAACATCATCGAGTTGGGGCTCGACATCCCGTCGGCCAACACCCTCGTCGTGCATCGCTCGGACATGTTCGGGCTGGCCCAGCTCTACCAGCTGCGCGGCCGCATCGGGCGCAGCAAGGTGCGCGGCTACGCCTATCTGACCCTGCCCGAACGCAAGAAATTGTCGCCGACCGCGCAACGCCGGCTGGAGGTCATGCAGACCCTCGACAATCTCGGCGCCGGGTTTCAGTTGGCGAGCCACGATCTCGACATCCGCGGCGCCGGCAACCTGCTCGGCGACGAGCAGTCGGGGCATATCCGCGAGGTCGGCATCGAGCTCTACCAGCATATGCTGGAGGAGGCGGTGGCCGCGGCGCGCACCGACGGCGACGGTGCTGCCCCGGCCGAGGAGTGGAGCCCGGTCATCACGGTCGGCACGCCGGTCCTGATCCCGGAAGCCTATGTCGCCGATTTGGGCGTCCGGCTCGGGCTGTACCGGCGGATCGCCGCACTCGGCGACCGGCGCGAGATCGACGCCTTTGCCGCCGAATTGATCGACCGCTTTGGCCCGCTGCCGGCCGAGGTCGACAATTTGCTGCAGATCATCGCGATCAAGCGGGCGTGCCGCGAGGCCGGGGTCGAGCGCGTCGAGGCCGGCCCCAAGGGGGCGGTCGTCACCCTGCGCGGCAACCGCTTTGCCAACCTGGCCGGGCTCGTCGACCTGATCCAGCGCAATTCGGGAACGCTGAAGCTCCGCACCGATCAGAAGCTCGTCTACCTGCGCAGCTGGGACGACGAACAGGAGCGCCTGAAGGGCGTCGCCCGCCTGCTCCAGGCACTGGTAAAGATCGCCCGGACCACTTCGCCCGAACCGGACGCCATACCGCCCAAAGCCGCGCGACCGTCACCCAGCCCGGAACCCGTTAAGCGCGCGGCGGCCCGACGGGTGTGAGCAACAGGCAGCGCCGATCTGTCGGCGCTGCTGCGCCGGCAATTCCGTTGCCGGTTACACCAAACCAAGCTCGGAAGGCTTGGCAGCCAAATCGCTTACAGGGGTCCGAACCCTTCAACCTGCTTGATCGGCCGGCGCGTTGGACGAAGCGATTGTCGTGAACCATGCGGTTCGGCTTTCCTTTTGAGCGTGGCTGATCCAGTCGTGCCAAGCGGCCATGCCGTTGCCGGTGCGGGCGGACAACTGCAGCACCTCGATCGCCGGATTTACCGCGCGGGCATGCGCGATGGCGCGTTCGGGATCGAAGTCGACATATCTCAGAAGATCGGTCTTGTTGAGCAGCATCAGATCCGCCGCGCGGAACATGTGCGGATATTTAATGGGCTTGTCGTCGCCCTCGGTCACCGAGAGGATCGCGACGCGCTTTGCCTCGCCGAGGTCGAACAGGGCGGGGCACACCAGATTGCCGACATTCTCAATAAAGAGCAGCGACTGCGGCGTGGGCTTCAGCTCGGCAAGCCCGCGGGCGACCATCTCGGCGTCGAGATGGCATCCGCGTCCGGTATTGATCTGCACGGCGGTGGCGCCCGCCGCCTGCATGCGCGCGCCGTCGCGATCGGTCGCCTGGTCGCCCTCGAGCACGAACACCTGACGCTCCGTCAGCGCGGCCAGCGTTTTTTCGAGCAATGTCGTCTTGCCGGCGCCAGGCGCGCTCATCAGGTTGAGAGCCAGAATTTCGCGCCCCTGGAACCACGCCCGGTTGCGCTCCGCGATCCGGTCGTTCTTGTCCAGAATCCGCGCATTCAACTCGACAACGGCGACGGGTGGATGCGCGTGGTCTGCGCCGCGCTCGTGTCCGTGCGAATGAGCCGTGGCGTCCTCGTGGACGTGCACGTGGTCATGGTCGTGGTCGTGGCTGTGCCGCGTCCCGTCGGCGTGCGTGTGCGGATGCTCGCCGAGGATTTGGCGCCTGCCGGTTGCAAGATTGGTCAGGCTCACTTCCGTGGCGCCGCAGCCGCAACTCTCGCACATTACGCCGTCCCTTCGATTTCCATGCTTTTGAGATTGAGGGCATCGTTGTCGGTAGCGATGACGTCGAGCACTGCGTCCTGTGCTGCGGTGCCTTCGGCGACAAGGCCAAAGCTGAACGACAACGCCTCCGCCGAAATACAGCTCTGCGTGCCGATCTCGATCGTCACCTTGCGCACCCGCCGGCCGGCCGCGGTCTCAACCACTTTTTCGACGATGCTTTCTGCGACGGCCAGCTCGTGCATGACGGGCTCAACAGATGCGCGGCAATTGCTCGCCGACCAGCATGTCCACAATCCTTTTTCCACCGAATACCGTGCGCATCGTCACCCGTCCGGGTGCGCCGCGTTCGATCGTGCCGATGTCGGCGGCATCGCGCCCCAGCGGATGCTTTTGCAAAGCCGACAAGGCGGCTTCGACCTGCTCCGGCGGGACCACGGCGACGAACTTGCCCTCATTGGCAAGATAAAGCGGGTCGAGACCCAGGATTTCGCACACGCCGCGCACCTCGTCGTGCAGCGGGGTGCGCTCTTCGTCGATGGCGATGGCCGCTTGCGCAGCGGTCGCGATTTCGTTCAGCACTGTGGCAATGCCGCCGCGGGTCGCATCGCGCATAAAGCGCGTCGCCGGGGCGCTCGCCAGAAGCACCGCGCAAGCCTCGTGCAGCGCGGCGCAGTCGCTTTGCAGCTCGGTTTCGAGCGCGAGGTCGCCGCGGGCGGCAAGGATCGCCGCGCCGTGGTCGCCCAGCCTTCCGTTGACGATCACATGGTCGCCGGGCCGCGCATTGGCGGCGGCGAGGTTTAGGCCTGCCGGGATAACTCCAATCCCGGTGGTCGTGATGAAGAGCTTGTCGCAAGCGCCCTTGGTGACGACCTTTGTGTCGCCGGTCACGATCGAGACACCGGCGGCACGCGCGGTCCGCGCCATCGACTGCGCGATCCGGCGCAATGTCTCGACCGAAACGCCCTCTTCGATAATCACGGCGCATGCGAGATGCAACGGCGTCGCGCCGCCGACAGCGAGATCGTTGATCGTGCCGCATACCGCAAGCTTGCCGATGTCGCCGCCCGGAAAGAACAGCGGGTCGACGACGTAGGAATCCGTCGTAAAGGCGAGCATGTCCCCGAGCCGCACCAGCGACGCCAGATCGATGCGCGCCTGATCGTCCAGCGGCGCCAGCAGCGGGTTGTCGAAGGCCCGCGCAAAGACATCGTCGACCAGGTCCTTCATCGCCTTGCCGCCGCCGCCATGGGCAAGCGTCACTGTCGGCACGGAAACCGTGGCGAAGGCGCGGGACGGCGGCGCGGCGTTCATGCCTCGAGGGTCTCGCTTCTCGGCACACCGCCATATCGATAATAGGCGGCGCAGGCGCCCTCAGAGGACACCATCAACGCGCCGAGCGGCCGTTCCGGCGTGCACTGGGTGCCGAACACCTTGCATTGCCAGGGTTTGATGGCGCCTTTCAGCACTTCGCCGCACTGGCACGATTTTGGATCCGCGATGCGGATGTTCGGAATCGCGAATTTGCGTTCGGCGTCGAAGGCGGCATAGGCGTCGCGAAAGCGGATGCCCGAATGGTCGATTGACCCGAGGCCGCGCCACTCAAAGAACGCGCGCAGCTCGTAGACCCGCAGCACCGCATCCAACGCCGGACGGTTGCCGGCGTCGGGGACGACGCGGGCGTACTGGTTTTCGATTTCGCAGCGGCCGTCCGCGATCTGCCTCAGCACCATCCAGATCGACTGCAGCACGTCGAGCGGCTCGAAGCCGGCAACGACCAGCGGGCGGCGGTAATGCTCGGCTATAAAACGGTAGGGTTCGATGCCGGTCACCATCGAGACGTGACCGGGCCCGAGAAAGCCGTCGATATGCAGCCCCGGACTGTCGAGGATCGCCTTGATCGTCGGCACGATCGTGATGTGATTGCAGAACACCGAGAAATTGCCGATGCCCTCGCGCTCGGCCTGCAGCACGGTCAGCGCCGTCGACGGCATTGTCGTTTCAAAACCGATGCCGAAAAAAACGACTTCGCGCTCCGGGTTACTGCGCGCCAGCGCGAGCGCGTCCATCGGCGAATAGACCATGCGTATGTCGGCGCCGTCCGCCTTGGCTTGCAACAGCGACTTCTTCGATCCGGGAACGCGCATCGTGTCGCCAAAGGTCGTGAAGACGACTTCGCGGCGCTCCGCGATGGCCAAGGCGTCGTCGATCCGGCCCATCGGCAGCACGCATACGGGACAGCCGGGCCCGTGCACCAATTCGATGTCCTTGGGCAGCATGCCTTCGATCCCGTAGCGGAAGATCGAATGGGTATGCCCGCCGCAGACCTCCATGATCGCAATCGGCGTCTTTGGCGCGAGAGCCGCCGCAATGCGTTCGATCTCTCGTGTCAGCGCCCGCGCCTTGTCGCGGTCGCGAAACTCGTCGGCGTATTTCATTGCGCGCCTCCAGCCGGTCCGCGAGCGTCCGCCAGCAGCGTATGCACGAGGTCCCACAAAATGTGATAGCCCGCGACGTGGCATTCCTGCACGCGATGCACCGACGACGTCTCGACGACCAGGCAATGATCGACCACGCCGGCGCTGCTCATTCTGCCGCCGTCGCCGCCGGCAAAGCCGAACGTCGTCAAACCGCGCTTTTTGGCGACCGCGAACGCAGCCATCAGATTGGCGGAGTTGCCGCTTGTCGAAAAGCCGATCAGCCCGTCGCCCGCATGCGACTGCGCGATCAGCTGGCGCGCGAAAATCTGGTCAAAGCCGACATCGTTTCCGACGGCCGAGATCATTGCCAGATCGGCGCCCAGGCTGACGACCGGCAACGCCGGGCGGCCGGCTGTGATCGGATGCAGAAACTCGACGGTGATGTGCGCTGCATCGCAGCTTGAGCCGCCATTGCCCATCGCAAACAACCGGCCGCCGGCGCGCCACATATCGGCGAGCGCTGTGGCCGCCGCAACCAGCCGGTCACCCTGTTGCCGGAAGAACCGCGTCGAGGCCTCGCGCGATTCCTGCGCCTTTACGGCAACCGAATGCCGCAACGCCGCCTCAAGCGAGGCCCTATCCTGCCGGCCGTGGTGCAGAAAAGGATAAAGCTTGTCGAGGCCGGAGTCGGACATTTTATTCCGCCGCCTCGTTTGCGATCGGTTCGGAGAAAGCCCGCAGCTCGTCCTGCATCTGCGCCAGCTCCTCAAGGATTTTCAGCGTCTCGATGGCTTCGGCTTCGTCGATGCGGCTCATTGCAAAGCCGACATGCACCAGCACCCAGTCGCCGACACAGCTTGCGGCCGGGTGATCCGCGTCGACGATGCAGTTGATGTTGATCTGACGGCGCACGCCGCAGATTTCTACGACCGCGACGAGGTTCTCTTCGTCCTCGATGCGGATGATCTGTCCGGGGATGCCTAGGCACATGGCCGGTTTCCTGTTGCGTGGCGGATCAGGCGCGCGGCGGCGACCGCACCCTGTCCGAGCGAGAGCCCGCCGTCGTTTGCCGGAACCTGCGCCTGCGCCAGCACCGCGAAGCCGGCGGAGGCCAGGTGCTGGATTGTGTCCTCGAGCAACAGACGGTTCTGAAAACATCCGCCGGAGAGCGCGATCGTGCGGAGATTGTTTTCTGCGGCCAGCGTCTGCGCCAATCGCGCGACCGCTATTGCCAATCCATTGTGAAATCGCACGGCAATGACAGTGGCGGGCAGGCCGGCGCCAATGTCGTCGAACAATGCCCGCCACATCGGCGCGGGGTCCAGGCAATAAAGACCTTCGTCTTTCGTCTGTCCAAAGCAATAGGCGCCGCCTTTGTCGGCTTGCGCCGGCTGCGCCAGCGCTTCCAGCCGCGACGCCGCTTCGCCTTCGTAGGACTGCGCATCGAAACAGAGGCCGAGGGCCGCCGCCACGGCGTCGAACAATCTTCCGCAGGACGAGGCGGCGGGCGCGTTGATGCCCTTTGCCATCATCGCATCCAGGGTGCGGAGCGGCTTTTCCGCGAGCCGGCGGGCGATGTCGAGCGACGCGTAGGACGCGCTGAAGCATTCCCAGCCGATCCCCGCGCTGACATGGGCGTAGAGGTTGCGCCAAGGCTCGCGGACCGCGCGCGCGCCGCCCGGCATCGCGACGCGTTTCAGCGCGGCCAGCCGGCGGAAATCGAAATAATCCGCGAGCAGGAACTCGCCGCCCCACAAGGCGCCGTCGGCGCCAAAGCCCAAGCCGTCAAGCGCAATGCCGAGCACCGGCGGCGCGTCCAGCGGATACGCATTTTCGCACAGGCAGGACGCAATATGAGCGTGATGGTGCTGCACCGCGATCACCGGCTTCGCCAATGTCGGGGCAAGCTTGGAGGACAGATATTCGGGGTGGAGGTCGGCCGCGACCGCTGCCGGGGCGTGGTCGAAGAGCGCGGTGTAGAGGCCGAGGTTCTTGCAGTAATCGTCGAACGCGTCGGGATGCTCAAGGTCGCCCTGATGCTGCGACAGCACCGCCTGACCGTCCTTGATCAGGCAAAACGTCGCTTTCAGCTCGGCGCCGAGCGCCAGGATGTCGGGGGCGCTCTCGAAACCGGGCGGCAGCGCGATCGGCGCCGGCGCGTAACCGCGCGCGCGCCGCAGCAGCCGCGGCGTGCCCGCCATCAGCCGGACCACCGAATCATCGATCCGGTTGGCGACGGCGCGATCGTGCATCAGGATATGAGAGCCGACTCGCGAAAGCGTGCGGACCGCCTCGTCGTCGTCGACGATTTGCGGGCTGTCGGAGATGTTGCCGCTCGTCATCACCAGCGGCTCGTCGAGGCCGTCGAGCAGCAGCACATGCAGGGGCGTCGTCGGCAGCATGAAGCCCAATGTCGAAAGGCCGGGTGCGACGGCTTGCGGCAAGACACCGGGTTTGGCCGCCAGCACGACGATGGGCGCTGCAGGCGACGTCAGGAGATCTTCTTCTTGCGCTGAGACAGCGGCGTATTGCCGGATCGTGTCGAGATCGCGCGCCATCAACGCAAAGGGCTTGCCGTCGCGCTTTTTTCGGGTGCGCAGCGTCTCGACCGCGGCACGGCTCGTCGCAGCGCAGGCGAGCTGGTAGCCGCCCAGGCCCTTGACGGCGACGATCTCTCCCCGGCGCAGCAACGCGGCTGCCAACGCGACCGGGGCTGTGCGCTCGCTTGCCGACCCGTCAAAGGCGCGGCAGGTGATCTTTGGCCCGCAGCGGGGGCAAGCCGTCGGCTCGGCGTGAAAACGGCGATCCTCCGGGTTGCGGTATTCGGCATCGCAATCCCCGCACAGCGCGAACGGCGCCATCGTCGTCTGCGCGCGGTCATACGGAATTGCGCGGATGATGCTGAGCCTCGGCCCGCAATGCGTGCAGTTGGTCAGCGCATAGCCAAAGCGCCGGGCGCGGACATCGCGGATTTCGGCAATGCAGGCCTCGCAGATGCGGGCATCGGGGGAAATCTGCGTGTGGGCTCTGCCGCCGGCGCTCTCGACAATCGAAAACCCGACCGGCAAGGTTTGCTGCAGCGGCCGCTCGTCAATCGAATCGATATGGGCCAAGGGCGGCGGCTCGCGTTCGAGCAGATTGCGGAACGCCTCTATTTTCGACGGCGCGCCGCAGAGCCGGACCAGCACGCCTTCCGCGTCGTTGCGAACGTCGCCGTCAAGCCCGCAGGCCTGCGCCATCCGCCAGACAGTCGGGCGAAAGCCGACACCCTGGACACGCCCGCGCACGCGTATTTCGACGGCCCCGGCCACGCCGCCTCACATCGAGCTGATTTTGATGTAGCGAACAAAGCTGCCGATGTTCAGCACAAAAAAGCCGAGGGTTGCGCCTACCGCCACGACCCCGAACGAGGCCGGGATCCACCACCATGGCACCATGCCATGTCTTTCATTGTCGATCGCGTTCATGCCGCCATTGCTCCCTCACGCTGCAAATCCTTAATCAAGGTTTCGATCATTGCGAGCGCCGGTGCTATTGCGGCCGCAACCGGCGCGCTCAATCCGATATGTCCGTCCGCGCCGCCGCAGTCGAGCGGCTCGCAGGCCAGCAGCAGCACGCGGCGGCAATTCCCGCCCAGCGCCGCCGCGATCCGCAGCACCTTTGCGGGATCCAGATCGTGCGCCGAAATCAGCACGTCGCCCGGCGCCAATGAGCTCGAACTCCGGCGCGTCGGGCTCGATCAGGGAAAGCGTGCCCGGGCGTTCGCCTCTGGCCGCCGCGTCTACCAGAACCACGGCGTCGTATGCGTCCATCAGCGCATAAGTCAGGTCGATGCCGCGAATGCCGAAATCTGTGACTTCGACGCCGGGGCCCAGCCGCCTGTCAACGAGGCGCTGCGCCACCTCGACGCCGAAGCCGTCGTCGCCCTGGAAGATGTTGCCGACGCCGGCGATCAGGATGCCGGTCATGACGCCGCCGCAGGGCAGCGCTCGACTTCTTCGGGCGCGAAAAAGAAACGATGTCCAGGAAGCCGGGCGAGGCCGAAATCCCGTCCCGGATCGTCGGCGATGACGACCGCGACGTGAACACGATCCTCGAAATCGCGCTCGATCGCTTCGACGATGGCGATCTTGCCGGCGAGGACAATGTCGATCGCGTCGCCGCCCTTGTGCGGCTTGAGGCGGACACGATCGCCGACTGTTAGCGCCTGGCCCTTGATCGCAAGGCTGGCGAGCTCGGGTTTCGAATGGCTTTGCGCGGAACCGACACCCGACACATCGCGCCAGGCCCCGTGCAGCTTCCCCATCTCATCAGGCGTCATCGCTTCGAGCCGCGCCAGCAGGCGCTGCGCGCGCGCGTCGCCGGACGCCATTTCCGCTTTCTCGGCGTCGGTCATGGTCAGAATACGCAGGATCAGGATTTCGTCGATCTCGGTGCCGTCGAAAAGATCGGAATCGCTTTCGGGCGCGATGCGCGGGTAATCGTAGAGAATGATCGGCGCGGCGAGGATTGTGCCGGTCGTGCCGTCTTCGCCCGCGAGCACCGGCCAGCACCCTTCATTGACGCAGGCGCGGCTGGCCTCGGCGAGATCGTCCGGCGGGTCGGTCAGGGACAGAAACCCGCCATCGGGCGACGTCAGAATGACATGGGTCGAGGCAAAGGAGAGCGCCACAGCCATTTCGCGGCGTGCGCACCGCGCGGCGGCGATGCCGGTCAAATTTTCGAGGCGCAGCGAGACCCTGAACACATCCTTCGCGACCGCTTGCGCGGAAAGGACGGCGCGACCGCGGATGTTCTCGGTCTCTCGGATGATCAGCCCTTCGATCAGCTGGCCTTTATTGGTAAGGGGCTCGAATGCCGTCAGCGGCTCATAGGCGAAATCGATCGTCACCGGCTGCTGCGCTAATTCGCCGAGCGCGTGCGGGGGTATTTCACGATCGCGCGCGATGGCTTCGTCCCACGGCGTGCAGGTGCGCCCGCCGACCTCGAGCGCCTCGACAATCTCATATTCGGGCGGATTGCCCTGATCGAAGCTCGCGGCAGGCGCCCGTAGCTTGGCAATCTTGCGGGTGGCGACCTGCAAAAAGCGAACCGCCGCATCGATGCGGGTTCCGGCGCCACTGCGTATCAGACATTCGCATTGCAGAAACCAACGGTCGCCCCCGCCGCGCTCGGCATAGCCCCGCGGGAACAAGCCGCCGAACGTCCAGCGTTGCCGATTTTTTATCGACGACTTGCGATAGGGATAGAGAATGTAGCCCTCGTAGAGAACTGCGTCGGCGACGGCACGGACATCAGGTGAAATCATTGGACGCAATCCGCCGCTGACGCGGCCATCAGACGTTCAAGCGCGCGTTCGAAATTCGGCGCGCCGAGGCGGCGCTTGAAGCGGTACAGCTTTTCGAATGTTTCGCGGTCGAGCCGAAGCCAGGCCGAGTTCGGATGGTATTGGTCCATCAGCCTCTGCCAAAGGGCAGCGGGCAGGCGATGGTTGACGGCGTTCGACCAGGAAACCTGGCTGATCTGAAGCCGGTCGTCGTCATCGCGATAAAACACCGAGCCGCTGAACAACGCGGCGATCGGCACCTCGCCGCTTTCCAGCCCGTGAAAATATTTCGTGACCGCGATTTCGAAGTCGAAGCTGCACGGCACCAGCATGTCGAACACCGCTTTCCCGTCAAAGGCGGGGACCGTTGCGGGCACGATGGTCCATAAAAAGCTCTTGAGGGTGTCGCCCCAGCGCGCGGCCTCGCCAAACAGGTCGCTCAGCTTCTCATGCTCGCCGCCGGCATAGGCGCGGCGCGTCGGCTCTATGCGTAGCTGGCATTGCAACGCAATGTTTTCGACCGGCGCGGAAGCGGTTGCCTCGATGCGAAACCGTAATGTCGGCGAGACCGCGTGACGCTCGATCTCGATCCCGGCGATGGCAAATGCCAATTCAGGCATGACCCACCCGCGTCCCGGCTGCGCGGGGGCCGTGCTCCGCGAAATAGTCCTCGATCGCGTCCCAGACTTCCGATCCTCCGGACAGGCCATGCCATTGGCTGCGGATAATCCCGCCAAGCGCATAGCAGTGATCGATGGACACGCGATACGCGTCTTTCCTTCCGCGCACGCGGTTGACCAGCAAGGCTTCGACGTCGGGCGCCAGCTCCCGCAACACCGGGTTTCGGGCGGCCACATCCTCCCAGGCGTCGATATTCGGCATCGACCGGATCATGCCGGCCGGGCCGGGATAAAGCGCCAGCAGCGCGTTCTTCCCGCGAACGAGAAAAGCGAGGTCGATCGGGATTTGAAACGCATTCCATTCCGCGTCCGACATGCCGAACGATCTGAGCTTTTCCTTTCGCGGGTGCACCTGGAGGAATTCTCCGCCGTCACCGCCATTCTCTTCGAGGCAGGGCTTGCAGGCGCAGCGCAGGGTCGAGCTCTTTACTTCCAGCAAATGCGCGTGCTCC
This sequence comes from uncultured Alphaproteobacteria bacterium, assembly GCA_963712825.1. GTDB lineage: Bacteria > Pseudomonadota > Alphaproteobacteria > ATCC43930 > CGMCC-115725 > AP-15. The sequence continues at coordinate 90,946 of CAVQJP010000002.1, read as the reverse complement.
GCCGGCAGGCTCGCCCGGCACAGCTCGCAGCGCTCCGGCGGGGGATAAACAAAGCGGCGCAGCGCGAACACCCCGCTCCTCGCCCGGTCCGCGCTGGCTGCCGCCCTGTCCATCTGCATCATCCCGCCGCCGCAGCCATCTCCGGCTCGCGGATCGCGGCGCGGTCGATCGCGATGTCGTCGAGATCGGGCGCGGCATCGATCAGCGCACCGCCGATTTCGCGGCACAGCGCGTCCCAGTCGCGATGCCCGGGCTCGACGACGACCCGTGCGATCCCGTCCGAAACCGAGCGCAAACGGATCGCAACGCCGTCCAGCCGCGCTTGGAGCGCGCCAATCGCTTCGCGGATGCGCTCCTCGGCGGGTTGCGGGTGAAGGCCGTGAAGAAGGAGGACGGCTTTGACCTGCTCGTCCCGGCCGAGCGCCTGATAGATGTCGCGCCCCTCCTCGCTCGCCGACAGCTGCGCGGCGAGCTTGGCGAGCGCCACGCCATGAAGATCCAGCGCGGCCTGCAAAAGCGCGCGCGCGCTCTGCCGCATCCGCGCGTCGGCGCCAGCCTCCAGCGTCCGCACCAGTTCGTCGATCCGCCGCAGCGAATCCTCGACACCGGCGCGCATCGCGGCGCTCATGCAGGATCCTTGTCGACGGGGATGTGCGCGCCGGCCCCGAACATCGGCTGATGCAGCGTCTTTAGGGTCTTTCCCCCGCCGACATACATGTGAACGCCGCACGGCAGGCAGGGGTCGAAGCTGCGCACCGTGCGCATGATGTCGATGCCCTTGAAATTCTCGGGGCCGTTTTCCTCAAAGATCGGGCAGCCCTGCACCGCGTCTTCATAGGGACCGGGCGTGCCGTAGATGTCGCGGGGGTTCGCGTTCCACGGCGTCGGCGGATAGGGGTGGTAGTTGGCGATCTTGCCGTCGCGAATGACGAGATGATGCGACAGCACGCCGCGCACTGCTTCATGAAAGCCGCAGCCGATCGCCTCGTCGGGGACCTTGAACTCGGTCCAGGTCTTGGTGCGCCCGCCCTGCACTTCGGCAAACGCCTTTTCGAGAAAGAACATCGCCATCGCCGCGCAATAGGCCTGGAAATAGGTGCGGGCGCGGTCGCGCTCGATCGTGTTGCTCCACTGCGGCACCTTCCATTCCAAATCCATTTCGGGTTTGAGCCCGGTCTTTGGCAGATGGATTTTGACGCTGTTGCCGGTCGCCTGGACAAAGCCGGTGTCGACAAGGCCGGCAAGTGCGGTGGCCCAGAGCCGCGCGATGGCGCCGCCGCCGGTGTCGAGCGCAAGGTGGTCCCCGGTGCGCTTGTCGAGCCAGCGCGGGCTCATCACCCACGAGTAATTGCCGTTGAAGTCGCGCTTTTGCGGCCGCGGGATGGTGGTCTGGTTCCACGGATGGTTCTGGTCGATCGGATTTCCGAGCGGGTCCTGTCTGACAAAGGTCTCGCGGTTCTCCCAGCCGTCGTAATAGGAGCTGCCGAGCAGGATGCGCATCTGCAGATTGATGTCGACAAGGTCGGTGGTGACGAGCTTGCCGTCGACGATGACGCCGGGGGTGACAAACATCTGCCGGCCCCAGCTCGTCATGTTCCGGTAGTTGTAATCGCAGCGAGCGGGGTCCTGGTAAGCCCCCCAGCAACCGATCAGGATGCGGCGCTGCCCGACCTTTTCGTATCCGGGAAGCGCCTCGTAGAAGAAGTCGAACAAGTCGTCATGCAGCGGCACGCATTTCTTCATAAACTCGATGTAGCGCATCAGCCGTACCATGTACTCGCTGAAGAGCTGAACCGACGGCACCGTGCCGACCCCGCCCGGATACATGGTCGACGGGTGAACGTGACGGCCCTCCATCAGACAGAACATCTCGCGCGTGTAGCGGCTGACATGGAGGGTTTCGCGATAGAAGTCGCCGGTAAACGGATTGAGCGCCGTCATGATGTCGCCGATGGTCTTGTAGCCATGGTGCTCGGCGCCGCGGGCGGGCGTGTCCTTTGCCTTGTCCCAAAGACCGGGATTGGTCTCGCGAACCATCTGCTCGCAAAAATCGACGCCGACGAGATTGTCCTGAAAGATGTTGTGGTCGAACATGTATTCGGCGGCCTCGCCGAGATTGGTGATCCATTCGGCGATCGCCGGCGGGCGGATGCCGTAAGCCATGTTCTGGGCGTATACGGAGCAGACGGCGTGATTGTCGCCGCAGATGCCGCAGATGCGGCTGGTGATGAAATGGGCGTCGCGCGGATCCTTGCCCTTCATAAAGACGCTGTAGCCGCGAAAAATCGACGACGTGCTGTGGCACTCCGCGACTTCGTGGTTTTGGAAATCGATTTTGGTGTAAATCCCGAGGCTGCCGACAATCCGGGTGATCGGATCCCAATTCATTTCGACCAGATTGGGATTGGCCGTCCTTGCTGCAGGTCGTGCCATGGTGTCGGCAACTGCCATGTCCGGATCCTCGCCTGAAAGCTGTTGCGGCCCGAAAGCTATTGGGCCTAAACCTATTGGGGTCTGCGCGCTGTTAGGGCCTGAAACCTGGTGGGGGTGCGGGCTATTGGGGTCTGTAGCCGGTGGTGAGCCGCGGCCGGTTGTGCCGCCATTTCGGCTCTTCGTTCAGCGTGTGATTGGTGATCTTGCGCAGGTTGCGGATCAGCACGCCGTAGGGGGCGATCAGCTGCGAGGAAACCGCGGCGCCGGGCGGTTCGTCCATAAACGGCATGAACTTGTCCGGAAAGCCCGGCATCGTGCAGCCGATGCAGATCCCGCCGACATTGGGGCAGCCGCCGATGCCCGCCATCCAACCGCGCTTGGGCACGTTGCAGTTCACGACCGGACCCCAGCAGCCGATCTTCACCAGGCATCGGCGCGAGCCGTATTCCTCGGCGAAACTGTGGGTTTCGTAGTAGGCGGCGCGGTCGCAACCCTCATGGACGGTCTGTCCGAACAGCCAACGCGGACGGCCCAGCTCGTCGATCGGAATGATCGGCGCCACGCCAGCCATCATGCGCAGGAGATAAAGCAGCGTTTCCATGAAATTGTCGGGCTGCACCGGACAGCCCGGCACATTGACGATCGGATATCCTGCCTTCGACTTCCAATCGTGGCCGAGAAAATCCATCAGCCCCATGCAGCCGGTCGGGTTGCCTTGCATCGCGTGGATGCCGCCAAAGGTGGCGCAGGTGCCGGCGGCGACAAACGCCAGCGCGTTTGGCGCCAGCCGCTCAATCCATTCGGTTGTTTTGATCGGGCGGCTGGTGTCGCCGTCCTGATAGCCGAACGCGGCCCAATAGCCCTCGCCGCTCAAATGTTCGTTTGGGATCGAGCCTTCGACCACGACGACGTAGTTTTCGAGTTCGCCGCGCGTCGCCTTGAAAAACGGCTCAAGGAACTCGGCGCCGACCGTTTTTGCAAGGCATGGATTATGGAGATGGACTTTCGGCAGCCCCGGGATCATTCCGAGGACCACGTCCTCGATGCTGGGGTTTGTCGCGGCCGTTATGGAGACGCTGTCGCCGTCGCAGCCCAAACCCTGGGTGATCCAGAGGATGTGCACCTCTTTGATCTTCGGATCAGGAATTAACCCCTTGCGCGCCGGCGGATTGGCGTCCGGGCGTCCACTCTCCATGGCGGCCTCCTCGATATTGCGGGTCGCCCCCTGTTCCGGCCGGAGGGTTGGCCGCCGTCACCAGTCCTGCAACGAAAGACAGGCGGGCTTGGAAACGCATGCCGGGTGGGCAGGTTCCGCGGACCGCTTAAAAGTTCGCGCCATGTTATGCTGCACTGCGGCGGAACGGCCGGCGCTTCCGACTTGAGACGACAACGAAATTGATACTAGTCTGACCGACATTCGCTTTTGGCGACAATGCCGGCTCGCAAACGCCAAGATGACGATAAGACGGCGCTCGCAGTGCGGCGACCGAGCGCCGCGCTTCGGAGGAACCATGCCAAAGGCCTTCCTGACCCTCGAAGACATCGACGTGCGCGGCAAGCGGGTGTTGCTGCGCGCCGATCTCAACGTCCCCGTCAGGGACGGCGCCGTCAGCGATGCGACCCGCATCGAGCGTCTGGCGCCGACGATCGAGGCGCTGATCGCCAAGGGCGCCGCTGTTGTCGTGATGTCGCATTTCGGCCGGCCCAAGGACGGCCCCGATCCGGAGCTGTCGCTGCGGTCGGTCATCGCTCCCTTGCGCGCGGCGCTCGGCGGACGCGAAATCGCGTTTGCCGAGGATTGCGTCGGCGAACCCGCCGAGCGCGTCGTCCGCGCCTTGCGGCCGGGGCAGGTGGCGCTCCTCGAAAACCTGCGGTTTCACCCCGGCGAGGAGGCGAATTCGCCCGACTTCGCCCGCGCCTTGGCGGCGCTCGGCGAGGTCTATGTCGACGACGCCTTTTCGGCGGCGCATCGCGCGCACGCCTCGATCGCAGCGTTGGCGCAATTGCTGCCGGCCGCCGCCGGCAAATTGATGGAAGCCGAGCTCGACGCGCTGTCGGCAGCGCTCGAGCATCCCGCCCGCCCGGTCATGGCGCTGGTCGGCGGCGCCAAGGTGTCGACCAAGCTCGACCTGCTGCGGTTTGTGATCGGCAAGGTCGACATATTGGCGATCGGCGGGGCGATGGCGAACACGCTCCTTTACGCCCAGGGGGTCGCCGTCGGCCGCTCCCTGTGCGAGCGCGACATGGCCGACAGCGCCCGCCAAGTCCTGGCGCTCGCCGCGGATCGTGGCTGCCGCGTAATTCTGCCCGCGGATGCGGTCGCGGCGGCGGAGCTCGCGGCCGGGGTCGCCTCCCGGATTGTCGCGATCGGCGCCGTCGACCCGGACATGATGATCCTCGACATCGGCCCGGCGACCGTGGCGCATATCGGCGCAGCGCTTGAGGAGGCCCGCACGCTCGTATGGAATGGCCCGCTCGGCGCGTTCGAGACGGCGCCCTTCGATCAGGGCACCGCCGCCGTCGCCAAAAAAGCCGCGGCGCTCACCCGTGTCGGCCGGCTGCGCAGCGTCGCCGGCGGCGGCGACACCGTCGCAGCACTCGCCGCGGCCGGGCTTACAGACGAGCTATCCTATGTCTCGACCGCGGGCGGCGCCTTTCTCGAATGGCTCGAAGGCCGCGAGCTGCCGGGCGTCGCAGCCCTCGCCGCCGCCGCGCGCCGCGGTTGACGCGCGCACCCGCGGCCGGTCACATTCGCCCGAAACGAGGGAGACCCGCGATGAAGGCATCCGATGTGATGACGCGCAACGTCGTCACCGTGCGGTGCGGCACGCCGATCCGCGAGGCGATCCGGCTGATGCTCGACAACAACGTCAGCGGGCTGCCGGTGGTCGACGCCGCCGGCCGGCTCGAAGGCATCCTGACCGAAGGCGACTTGCTGCACCGCGCCGAGATCGCGACCGAACGCAAGCACTGGCCCTGGCTCGATTTTCTGCTGGGACCGGGGCGGCGGGCAAGCGAATACGTCAAGACCCATGGCCGGATCTGCGACGAGCTGATGTCGCATGACGTGATCTCGGTCGACCCGGACGCGGCGCTCGCCGACATCGTCGCGCTGATGGAGCGCCGCCGCATCAAGCGCGTCCCGGTTCTCGACGACGGCGCTCTCGTCGGCGTGGTGAGCCGCGTCGACCTGCTCGCCGCCCTGGCCCGCATGCTCGACATGCCCCGTGAAGCGGCGGGGGGCGACGACGCGATCCGCGAGCAGGTGCTGGCCGAGCTCGACAAGGTCGAGTGGGCGCCGCGCTCCGGCCTCTCGGTCACCGTCAGCGACGGCATCGTCGCGCTCGACGGCGTCATCCTCGACGAGCACGAGCGCGAGGCCTTGCGCGTCGCCGCCGAAAACGTGCCGGGGGTCAGGGGCGTCAGCGACCACCTTGTCTGGGTCGAGCCGGTTTCGGGCACCGTCATCGAGGGCGCCGACGATGCGGCAGCGGACGGTCGGCCCTCGCGTTGACGCCGAAGGTTCGCCGAAGGTTCAACGAGCGAAAGCAAAGCCGGATGCGCGCGTTTTTGTGGCCGATTTTGAGCGGCGTCGTCTGCGCGGCGGCGCTCGGCGCCGCGGCCGGCGCAACGCCGGCGGTGCCTAAAGGCAGCGCGGCGCGGGCAGCCGATCTTGTCCTGGTCGACGCCCGCTGCGGGCATGGCTGGCACTATGTCCCGGCCGGCTATGCCCGGCACGGCAAATGGCGCGACGCCCACTGCTCCCGCAACTGACCCATACCCGTTCCCCGCATCAGGGCGCCGGCTCCGCCGGGACGGCGTTCTCCGCGCCCCGCAGCTCAGTGCGACATCAGGACCGGGACGGTCATGTGATCGAGCAGACCGCGGCTGACCCCGCCGAGGAGGCTCTCGCGCAGCGGCGAGTGGTGATAGGCCCCCGACACGATCATGTCGGCGCCGAGATCGGCGGCGCGCGACAGCAGGGCGTCGCTGATCGCGATGTCGCCGGCCGGGCTCTCCTCGGGCTGCGCCTTGACGCCATGCCGTCCGAGGTGGCGGACAATGCGCTCGAGCCACGGCCGGTCGCGATCGAGGTCGGCTTGGCGCGCCCCGACATGCATGACCGTGACCGCCTCGGCGCCGGCGAGCAGCGGCAGCGCGTCATGCAGCGCCCGGTTGGCCTCGCGCGTCCCGTCCCAGGCGACCAGCACCCGTTTGCCGACATCTGCAAAGGCGCCGGCATAGGGAACGACGAGAACCGGTCTGCCGATGTCGATCATCAAATCGTCGGGCCGCAGCCAGGCCGCGCCGTCGGAGCCGTCGCCCGCATATTGGCCGAGCACCGTCAGATCGGCAGACTTGGCAAGCTGCACCAATTCCGCGAGGTCGGCATGGTCGAGCGCGCGCCACTCGCCGTCGAGCGCGCGCGCCGCCAGCTCGTCGCGAAACCGCCGCTCGACATTGTCGGCCTGCTCGGCTTCGCGCACGACCTGCGCCACCGCGGCCTCGGCGCCGACCGGCACCCCGCCGATCACGGCCGCACCCTCGGGCGACACCGGCCCGAGAACGGTCGGCGGCAGACCCACATTGGAGGGCGCGTTGCTCCACCCGCCCGACTCCGACAACAGGTAGACCGCGGTCAGATGCGTCGTGCCGGCCTGTGCCAGGCTCAGCGCCAACTCCAGCCGGCCGTCGCCGGCGCCCGTCGCATCGAGACAAACCAGCACATCGCAAAGCGGCATCTTTATCTTCCTGTCCAAAGCGGCCGGTTCCGTGCTGCTCCTCGGCACCCGAGCCCCGATGCAGCTTAGCCTGCAAACGATACCCGGCGGTAATGCTCTCAGCCAAATCGGCCGACCGCATCGCGGCTGATCCGGTGGTCAAGCGGCGCGCCGCCTTGTTGCGCGGCAGCTGGGCGCCGTCCCCTTTTCGGCGGCAGCTGCGCCAGCGGACGCCTTTGACGCTACGCTTATCGTCGATTACTCTTTACCGCAACAATCAACCTGCCGCGCTCACTGCAGGCGGGACTGACCAAAATAATAGTCGAACAGGAGGAACTCATGCTGGAGCTGCTCGATCAGCAAAAGTCTCTAACCGTAAATCAATGGAAAATCTTTACGGCATGCGTATTCTCGGTCATGCTCGATTTTTTTGATTTCGGGCTGATCGGTTTTACGCTGGCCTTCTTTGTCAGAGATTGGCATCTCACCTTTGGACAATCGGGAGCGATCCTGTTCGCTTCCGGTGTTGCGGCGATACCGGGGGGAATTTTCTTTGGCTGGCTTGGCGACAAGGTCGGCCGCCGCACCGTGTTCATGATCACCATCCTGACGTTTTCGCTCGCCACCGGCACGATGGCGATAACCCCGGAGCGCAGCTGGATTTTCCTCGTGGTCATGCGCTTTGTCGTCGGTTTGGGGGTGGGCGGCATGGCGGCCGCCGATTTGCCGCTGCTGCAGGAATTCATGCCCGCCTCAAAGCGCGGCTGGATCAGCGGGCTGTCGATCGGCCTTTTGCCGCTAGGTCCGCTGCTGGCGGCGGCGCTCAGCGCCTATTTGGGAGATGTCATCGGCTGGCGCGGCCTGTTCGCGTGCGGTTTGGTGCCGGCGCTGATGGCGTTCGTGATCCGCCTATGGGTCCCCGAATCGCCGCGCTGGCTCTTTGGTCAGGGCCGCCTCGAGGAAGCCCGCCGGTCGCTCGCCTGGGCATTGCAGATCGACCCGCAGGAGATCGCGCTGCCGACCTCGCTTCCCGAGCAGCGCAAGGCGGCGTGGCGCGAGCTGTTCAAGTATCCGCGCAGTGTCGCCGCGGCCTGTCTGACCGGCCTGAGCCAGACCGGCGGGGTCGGTATCGCCTTGTGGGGGGTGACCCTGCTGGTGCTGGTGCTCAAGGTGAAGCCCGCCGAAGCATCGTTCCTGACGATCTGGATCGCCTTTGTCGGCATTCCCGGACGGGTGTTCGGTGCCTGGCTGTCCGAAGCGCTTGGGCGCCGCTATGGCGGGGCTCTTGCGGCGCTGACGGCGGCCCTGGTGACGGCGCTTGCCGGCTATCTGCACAGCGCCTTTCTCGGGACTGTCTCGGTCTTTTTTATCATGCTGCTGGTCCACAGCTTTTTCGCCAACGGCACCTACGCGATCGTGTTTCCGTACATGGCTGAGTTGTGGCCGGCGTCGCTGCGCGCCAGCGGTTTCGGGCTCGTTTACGGGATCAGCAACATCGGCAAGTTTATCGGTCCGGCTGGTCTTGCCCTGATCGCCGGCGCGTCGAACTACGTCAGCCCAAAGGCGACGCTGGCGGCGATCGTGCCGGGTTTCAACTACTTCGCGTTCTGGTACGTTCTCGCGGTCGCGGCCTTTTTGTTTATCGGCATCGAGACGCGAGGCCGGACGATCGAAGAGCTTGACGCGGCGCTCGTGCGGCCGGCGCCGGTCAAGGCCGCGGCGCAGTAGGGATTTAGGCAGACCGCGTCAGCCGAGAAATTCGCGCAGGGCCGCGACCAGGTCTTTGGGGTTGTCGCCCTGCACGGTGTGGCCGGCGTTGGGGATTTTGACCCAGCGTCCGTCGGGCAGGCCCGCCGCCAGGCGTTCGGCGTCGTCGTCGTGAAACACGTCGCTCTCGGCGCCGCGCACGACCAGCGTCGGGCAGGTGACGCTGGCGAGACCGTCAGCAAGGCCGCGCCGTTCGGCGGCGTGCTGGTCGCCGCCCATCGCCTGAAACCGCCGGCGGTCGTATTTCCACACCCAGTTGCCGTCGTCCTGCCGGCGCAAATTGTGCATCAGGCTGCGGCGCAGGATTAAGGGGTCGCGCCGCGGGTTGAATTCGAGCGCGCGCTCGATGATCGCCTCCAAGGATGACGGCTCGGCCCCGCCATTGACAAAATTGCGGATGCGGCTCGAACCCGGGCGGCGCACGTTGGGTCCGGCGTCGATCAGCACCAATGCCGACAGGGTTTCGGGATAGGCGATCGCATAGGCGAGACCGTTGATCGCACCCATCGACATGCCGACCAGCACAAACCGGTCGAGCCCGGCCGCGGCGGCAAATCCCTTCACATCCTCGCGCTGGGCGGCGAGCGAGTAATCGGCGTCCGGCGCCCAGTCGCTGTCGCCATGGCCGCGCTGGTCGAGCGCCAGGCAATGATAGTCCTCGCGCAGCGCCAGGCAGCACAGATCCCAGGTATGCGCGGTCAACGCCCCGCCATGCAGAAACAGGATCGGCCGCTTTCCTTCGGTACCCCAGTCAAGGCAACGAAAGCTCATCCCGTCCACCGCGACCTTGCGCTCGTCGGGCAGAACCACCTCGTCAAAACGGAACCCGGCGCGCACCGAAGTCGATTGCAGATGGTCGCGATATTCTTCGCTCGACAAGCTCATGTCTTGGGCACTCCGTCGGAAATCGGCGCCGGCGCGGCGAGGGCGGGAGCCATGCTTTAGCACAAAGCCGCCGCCGCCGGCCATTTGCCGCGCCTGACCTGCCGGCGCGTTTGTGCTTGGCTCCCCCGCGCTCGGAACATGGCTCGCCGGCTGGAAACCGCCCCGCGGCCGTTGTGCCGGCGGCCGCAGGGCGTACACTTCGGGGCGAGTTCTCGGGGTCGCGGGCGCGGCCCACTATCTGCAGAAAGGAAGAAGCAATGGCCTATGATCTGCTGATCAAAAATGGGCTGATTGTCGATGGCTCGGGACTGCCGGCGTTCCGCGGCGATGTCGGCATCAAAAACGGCAAGATCGTCGAGATCGGGAAATTGAGCGGCACGGCCGCGCAGACCGTCGACGCAGCCGGCCGCGCCGTCGCCCCGGGCTTTATCGACAACCATTGCCATTATGACGCGCAGGTCACCTGGGACCCGCTGTGCACCTTCTCGCCCGAGCACGGTGCGACAACCGTGATCTTTGGCAATTGCTCATTGTCGCTGGCGCCGGTGCGCAAAGGCACCGAGGAGCGGCTCGCCGAGTTCCTGTCCTATGTCGAAGCAATTCCGATGGACGTGTTGCGCACGGTCAATTTCGACTGGGAGACGACCGGCCAGTACATGGACCATCTCGACAAACGCCTCGGCATCAACGTCGGCAATCTGATCGGCCACACCGCGGTGCGCCATTACGTGATGGGCGACGAGTGCCAAAAGCCCGGCGCCTCCGAAAACCAGATCAAGGCAATGCAGGATGTCGTGCGCGACGGCATGCGGGCCGGGGCGCTCGGCCTCTCGGTGTCGCGCGAGCAGGGGCATTACGACCCGCAGGGCGTTCACATCCCGGCCTTGTGGGCTGACGAAAAGGAGATTTTCGCGCTCGGCGACGTGCTGCGCGAGATGGGCACCGGCACGATCCAGGCCGGCGGCGGCCAGTATGTCGAGCTGAAGGACGGCATGATCCGGCGGCTCGCCGAGGCGACCGGGCGCACCGTCGTCTACAACAGCCTGTCGCAGACGATGCGCAAGCCCGACGAGTGGAAGACCCACATGAAGCGGGTCGAGGAGACCGCGGCCCTCGGCATCCGCGCCTACCCGATGTGCAGCCCGAACCGGGTCACGCAGGACTTCACGATGAAGAACTGCCAGGTGTTCCGCGGGCTGCCGACCTGGCATCCGATCCTGCTGTCGTCGGATGAAGAAAAGATGAAGGCCTATGCCGACCCCGAAATCCGCGCCAGGCTCCACGAGGAGGCCGTCGTCAACAAGCCCGACACCGCGGTCGGCTTTTCGAAGACCTGGTGGAACTACATGTGGGTCAACGAGCCGGTGCTCGAAAAGAACCAATGGATGCAGTTCAAGTCGATCGGCCAGATCGCCGAAAAGCAGAATAAGCGGGTGATCGACGCCTTCCTCGATCTCGTCGTCGAGGAAAAGCTCGAAACCCGCTTTCTGCAGGCCGAGAACAATGTCGACGACGAAGCGCTGACCAGAATCCTGACCCATCCCAACGCGGTGATCGGGCTCGGCGACGGCGGCGCGCACGTCCAGTTCCATGGCGGCTACGGCTACCTGACCAAGCTCCTCGGCGAATGGGTGCGCGAGAAGCAGGTCATGACATTGGAGCAGGCGGTGCGCCGGCTGACCTTTGACTCCGCATCGACCTTCGGGCTTTACGACCGCGGCCTCTTACGTCCCGGCATGGCCGCCGACGTCGTGATCTTCGACCCGGCGACCGTCAAGTGCGGCCAGGAGGTCGTCGTCCGCGACTTCCCGAAGGGAGCGTGGCGCATCAAGGAGCCCGCCGAGGGCATCTTCGCCACGATCGTCAACGGCCAGGTGCTCTACAACGAGGGCAAGCACACCGGCGCATTGCCAGGGCGGGTATTGCGCAACACCTATTACCACGCCAATCACGCCTGAGCGGCCTGCCGGAGGCTTTCTTTTTAACGCCGTCGTCGTATTTCACCCGGGCTTCCCTCTCCTGCAATCGCGGGGGAGGGAATCGCTGCGTTGCTCCCGACCGATGCGGCGGGGCCTTCGGACAGCCGGGGCCGGGTCGTCAGACGGTCAACGCCTCCGGCGGCAACACGCATCTGCTCAGCAAATCCTGCTCCAGGTCGATGTCCGGGTTTGTCTGGACGCAATCAAAGCCGGCGCCGCCGTAACAATCGTTCGAGTATTGCCACAGCAATATCTTGAACGTGGCCGGCAGGGATTGCGGCCGCACCACAGCATCGTCAAAATCCAATGCCGGGTCGGCGAAATGTTGGCAGCCGGTGACCCGCCACCGGGCGATCCACGCTCCTTCGAACAGGACGCCGGCCGCGACCGCGTCGGCGACCGCCTGCCAGGTCGCCTTGTCGAAATAGGAACCGTAAACGCAGGGCAGCACCGTCACCGCCCCGCCGGAAAAGCTTTGACTGTGCGCGACCAGGGTTCCGGCCCAGCCCCGATAATAGGCCATCGAGAGGGACGGCGCCCCTTCGACATCGAGAAACATCAGCACCTCGCCGCCTTGCGAGGCCAGGTAATCGGTCCCGAAGGTCAGGATCAGGTCTTCGACATTGGCGGCGGCGTCGGCGCTGCCGTCGGCGACCGAGCCGCCGACCCGCTTTGTCTGCCGTGCGATCGGCAGGACGCGGACACCATTAGCCCGCAGAATTTGACCCTCGCGCAGGTGGCGATATTCGACCGTCCCGCTGGTTGCCGCGCTCGTGAAATAGCGGCCCCAAAGAACCGGCGGCCGGCCGAACAATTGGGTGGCGAGGTCGACCAGGCTCTGACCGCCGATTTCGCTCGTGACCGGGTTCGAGCTGTCCGCCGCGGGCATTCCGTTGGCCATGTGCAAACCTTCCTGCTGTCGTCAAAATCCCGGCGCATAGGGCACACGGCCCGTCAAGGCGCCGTCCGCGACTCTGAGACCCGAGATCGCCCGCGCTCGAAAACGCGCGATCCAAACCGGCCCTGTCCCGGTCGGTCGAGGGCGGCGAGCGCGTACCCGACTTTGTCGATGCCCGGCGAAGGGCGGCCGCCGCGGCCGAAGTTGATCCTGTCTTTGCCGGGTCTGCTATAGTCGGGCGATCCGATGGAGGGAGAAAAAATGGCACAGAGCAGACGGATCCGGCCTACGGCTTCGATGGCGCCGGCGCGGCCGCCCTTGTTGACGGCGCATCCGGCGGTGGCGCCGCTGCTGCCGCCGGTGCATGTCGTCGATTTGATGACCGATGCCGGGTCGGCGGTGTTCGGGGCCGAATGGCGGGGGCAGGAGGCAAAGATCGTCGAATGCCCGGCGCTCAGCGACGCGATGCCGGAGTTCAAGACGACCTACGACGTCGAGCCGCATGCCGAAGAGCGCGGGTATGACGACAGCAACTGGCCGGTGATCGCCGCCTCCGACCTCGGCGGCAGGCGCGGCGGCGGGATGATATCGTTCTTTTGGTACCGCGCCGCCCTGACGATCCCGGTCAACGCTGCCGGCTTCGACACCGCCGGGGCGATGGCGGTGTTCCGGGTCAACATCGACGACTACGCCGAGATCTGGGTCGACGGCGAGATGCCGCGCGCCGCGGGCCGGCCGAGCCCACACACGATCCAGGGCTTCAACATGCCCCACCGCATCGTGCTCGCCAACCCGGTCAACCCGGGCGACAAGTTCGAGATCGCGGTGTTCGCGATCAACGGGCCGATCTCGGCGGCGCCGGCGAATTTCCTGTGGTTTCGCGAGGCGAAGGTCGAGTTCTTTCGTTGAGCACGCCGGGACGAAGCTGCGGGCGCCTCCGGACACGGATTCCACTCATCAGCCGATTGTCCGGCGGCTCCGCTGCGGCCCTTTTAGAGAGGTCGAACCGCGATCCCCGGATGGTTGATTGCGACCCGTCCTGGTCCAGCAGGCATCGGGTTCGCCGCAGCCGGTGGAAGACAGAAGGATCGGTGGAATGAGCGTTGCCAACCGCCAGATGCATCTCGGGGTTTTTGTGCTGGGCACCGGCAACCATTCGGCCGGCTGGCGGTATCAGGGGGCCGCGGTGAGCAACCTCGACCTGTCGGTGACGCAGGAGATCGCCCGCATCGCCGAGCGCGGCAAGTTCGACCTGCTGTTCATCTCGGACGGGCTGGTCATGGACCCGGGCGACCACCCGTCGTTTTTGTGCCGGTTCGAGCCGACGACCCTGATTTCGGTCCTGGCCGCGACGACAACGCATCTCGGGCTCGGCGCCACGGTGTCGACCAGCTTTGGCGAGCCCTACCACGTCGCCCGCACCTTTGCCTCGATCGACCATATCAGCGACGGCCGCGCGGCCTGGAATGTGGTCACCAGCTCGGCCGCCAAGGCGGCGCTCAATTTCAGCCGCGAGCAGCACATGGATCACGAGCTGCGCTATGAGCGCGCCAACGAATTTGTCGATGTCGTGACCGGGCTGTGGGATTGCTGGGACGACGACGCAATCCTCGCCGACAAGACGACCGGCGCCTACATCGACCCGGCGCGCGTGCGGCCGCTCGACCACAAGGGGCGGTTCTTTCAGGTCAAGGGGCCGGTCAACATCGCGCGTTCGCCGCAGGGCCATCCGGTCATCATCCAGGCCGGCGGCTCGCCCTCCGGGCTCGATCTCGCGGCGCGCACCGCCGATGTCGTCTTTTCGGTGGTGCAGGAATTGACCGGCGCCAAGACCGCCTATGCCGACCTGAAAGGCCGGCTCGCCAAGTACGGACGCGGCCCGGACCAGCTCGCGATATTGCCGGGGGTCATGCCGATATCAGGCGAAAGCGATGCCGAGGCCAGGGACAAGCTCGGTGTGCTGCAGAGCTGGCTGACCCCGACCAATGCCGCGACCCTGGTGTCGGGCCGGATCGGCTATGACGTGTCGGGCTATCCGCTCGACGGCCCGGTGCCGGCGCCGCCCTCCGACGGCAACAGCCGCACCTTCTCGCGGGTGCTGTTCGAAGCGGCGCGGCGCGAAAACATGACCCTGCGCGACCTCTACAATTTGACAGCGGCGGCGCGCGGCCATTGGGTGATCTGCGGCACCCCCAGGCACATCGCCGACATCCTCGAGGAATGGTTTGTCGAGGGGGCGGCCGACGGCTTCAACATCCTGCCGCCCTATTTCCCCGGCGCCTTTGCCGATTTTGTCGATCAGGTCGTGCCGGAACTGCAGCGCCGCGGGCTCTACCGCCGCGACTACGAGGGCACGACGCTGCGCGACCATCTCGGCCTTCCGCGTGTTCCGGCGCCGGTCCGCCCGAGCCGCGCGGTCGGCGAGGGCTGAGGGGCGGAATTTGCCTGCTCAATATTCGGAGGGGACGCGATGACTGACGCTCTCGACGGCGGTTGCGCCTGCGGTTCGGTGCGCTATCGGCTCGCCTCGCCGCCGATGTTCGTCCATTGCTGCCACTGCCGCGATTGCCAGCGCCAGACCGGCAGCGCCTTTGCCGTGAACGCCCTGATCGAAACGGATCGCGTCGCGATCCTGTCGGGTGAGCCCGAGCCGGTGGCGATGCCGACCGACAGCGGCCGGCCGCACCGCATGTTTCGGTGTCCCGGCTGTCAAACGGCGGTGTGGAGCGAGTATGGGGGCCTGTCGCGGCTGCGCTTTGTGCGCGTCGGCACGCTCGACGAGCCCGCCGTCCTGCCGCCTGACATCCACATCTACACCCGCTCGAAGCTGCCCTGGGTCACTCTGCCGGCCGGCATTCCGGCGTTTGAAGCCTATTACGACGCCCGCCAGCTATGGCCCGCCGCCAGCCTCGAGCGCCGGCGCGCCGCCCTCCACTAAGGACCCGCGACCCCGGAACGGCGCCACGCCGCGGAGGGAGACGAGAGATGACGTTGCCCCTATCGAGCCGGCTCCAGCTCAGCCCCGACCTGACGATCTGCCGCATTCTGAACGGGATGTGGCAGGTCTCGGGCGGGCATGGCCGGATCGACCCGGCGCGGGCGGTCGACGAAATGTTCGCGTATCACGACGCCGGGTTCACCACCTGGGACCTGGCCGACCATTACGGCCCCGCCGAAGATTTCATCGGCGAGTTCCGCCGCCGCTTTGCCGCCCGCCACGGCGAGGGGCGGCTGGACGAAATCCAGGCTTTCACCAAGTGGGTCCCGCATCCCGGCCGCATGACGCGCGCGGTCGTCGAGCAGGCAGTCGACGTCTCGCGGTCGCGGATGGGCGTCGACCGGCTCGACCTTTTGCAATTCCATTGGTGGGACTACGCCGACCCCAACTACCTCGACGCGCTGAAGCACCTCGCCGACCTGCGCGACGAAGGAAAAATCCGCGATCTGGCGTTGACCAATTTCGACACCGAACGATTGCGCGTCATCACCGAGCACGGCATCCGCATCGTCTCGAACCAGGTGCAGTATTCGCTGGTCGACCGCCGGCCAGCGGCACGGATGGCGGCGTTCTGCGGCGGGAACGGCATCAGCCTGCTGACTTACGGGACCGTGCTCGGCGGCCTGCTGTCGGAAAAATATCTGGGCCGGCCGGAGCCGATGCGCGGCGAGCTCGGCACCGCGTCCCTGCAAAAGTACAAGAACATGATCGACGCCTGGGGCGGCTGGCCGCTGTTTCAGGAATTGCTCACGGCGCTGGCGCCTGTCGCCGCCGCGCATCGCGCCGGGATCGCCAATATCGGCGTGCGCTGCATTCTCGATCAGCGGGCGGTCGCCGGGGTTATCGTCGGCGCGCGGCTCGGGGCGGCGCAGCACATTGCCGACAACGCCCGCGTGCTCGAGATCGCGCTCGACCCAGCCGATCGGGCCGCAATCGATGCAGTGCTCGCGAAATCGCGCGACCTGATGCAGGTTATCGGCGATTGCGGCGACGAATACCGCTAATCCCGATGGTAGGGGTGGCCGGTGCGGATCTGCTGGGCGCGGTAGAGCTGCTCGAGCAGCATGCCGCGGACCAGAAGATGCGGCCAGGTCATCGCGCCGAGCGACAGAATAGCGCTCGCGCGGTCGAGAACCGCGGCTCCGAGCCCCTCGGCGCCGCCAATCGCAAACGCCAGCTCCGCCGCGCCGCGGTCGCGCCAGCCGGCAAGACGTTCGGCGAGTTCGCGGCTCGACCACGCCGCACCCCGCTCGTCGAGCGCCGCGAGGGTGGCGCCCGCGGGCACTGCGGCAAGGATCAGCTCGGCCTCGCGCGCTTTCACGACCGCCGGCGGCAGACGCTGCTTGACATCAAGCTCGACGATCTCGGGCGGCGGCACGATCCGCGCCGCGTAAAGCGCCTGCAATTCCTTTAGCGGCCCGCCGCGCAGCCGCCCGATCGCGATGATGCGGAGCCGAATCGGCCGGGTCCGCGCTACTGCCGCGCCGCCTCGGCGTCAGGAGCCGTTTCCGTCTCGGGGAAAGCCGAGCCCCACATCTTTTCGAGATTGTAGTAGGTGCGGATTTCCGGCCGGAACAGGTGCACGATCACGTCGCTCGCATCGATCAGGACCCAGTCGCCCTGCTCCTTGCCCTCGATCGCAATCCTGACCTGGCGCGACAACGCCTCTTCGAGGTGCTCGGTCAGCGCGGTTACCTGGCGCGCCGAGCGCCCGCTGGCGATCACCATGTAGTCGGCGATCGCGGTCTTGCCGGCGAGGTCGATGGTGACGACGTCCTCGGCCTTGCCGTCGTCGAGCGTCTTCAGCACCAGATTCAGGATTTCCTGCGGCTCCGCCGTCCGGGACCGCCGCGGGCGGGGGCGCGAGCGTGTGGGGAGCGCGGTAATCGTGGCCAATTCGGGTTTGTCCTCCGTCGGCGGTGGCACGGGTTCGGTCTGGTGCTTGGCCCTGATCCGGGTTGCCGAAGTCGAATCGAGCCGGGTATGGAGAAACACCCAGGCCGGCGGCTTTGTCTCGGCGAGCCGCCGCGCGCCCATATCCGGCACGCGGTAGCGGGCAAAACGTTGGGCGGCGGCACCGGCGAGCGCCCTTTGGGTATAGGAAGGGCGGTCGAACACGGCAATGGGCACGGTCCGAAATATCTCGGTCCAACGCGCCCAGCACGGCAATTGCACCAGATTGTCGCCGCCCATCAGCCACACGAACCGGATGTCCGGGAACCGGCGGCTGAGGCTCGTCAACGTGTCCGCGGTGTAATGCGAGCCGCCGCCGAGGCGGTCTTCGATGTCGGTGACGCGAATGCGCCGGTGCCCCGCCGCGACCTGCTGCGCGCCCCGCAGCCGTGCGGCGAAGGGCGCCATGCCGGCCACCGGCTTCAGCGGGTTCTGCGGCGACACCATCCACCACACCTCGTCGAGGCCGAGGTGTCGGAGCGCGGTCAGGCTCAGATGCAGATGGCCGCGATGGGCCGGGTTGAACGACCCGCCCAAGAGCCCGACGCGGCGACGCCGTCCCCCGGCAAGACCCTCGCCCACCCGACCCTCCGGGCCGGATCCACCCTCACCCGCATTGCGGGAGAGGGTGCCGAGCGAAGCGAGGCGGGTGATGGTCAGGGGCGCACCTGACCGGTGCCGCGCACCAGGTATTTGTAGGTTGTCAGCTGCTCGGCGCCGACCGGGCCGCGCGGCGGCAGCCGCTGGGTCGAGATGCCGATTTCCGCCCCCATGCCAAACTCGCCGCCATCGGCAAACTGGGTCGACGCGTTGACCAGCACGATGGCGCTCTCGACCTCGCGCAAAAAGCGCGCCGCAGCGGCGGCGTCCTCGGTGACGATCGCGTCGGTGTGGTGCGAGCCCCAGCGGTTGACATGCGCGACCGCACCCGCGACGCCGTCTACCACCGCGACCGACAGGATTGCGTCGAGGTATTCGGTGCGCCAGTCCTCGTCGTCGGCGGGCAGCACGGTGGGATCGATCTGCTGTACGAGATTGTCGCCGCGCAGCTCGCAGCCGGCAGCGCGCAGGTCGCCGAGGATCGGCGGCAACAGGCCGGCCGCGATCCTGCGATCGACCAGCAGGGTTTCGGTGGCACCGCAGATCGACACCCGCCGCATCTTGGCGTTGAGCACGATCGCGCGCGCCTTTTCCGGATCGGCGGCGCCGTCGACATAGGTGTGGCAGATGCCTTCCAGATGCGCGATGACCGGGATGCGGCTCTCCCGCTGCACCCGCTCGATCAGCGAGCGCCCGCCGCGCGGCACGATCACGTCGATATATTCGCTCATCCCGAGCATCAGCCCGACGGCGGCGCGGGCGCGGGTCGGCACCAGCTGAATCGCGGTCTTGGGCAGCCCGGCGGCGCGCAGCCCCTCGCCCAATGCGGCGACTAAGGCGCGCGACGAGTAAAAGCTCTCCGACCCGCCGCGCAGGATCGCCGCGTTGCCGGATTTGAGCGCGAGGCCGCCGGCATCGGCGGTCACGTTCGGCCGGCTCTCATAGATGATGCCGACAACGCCGAGCGGCACCGCGAGGCGCTCGATGTCGAGCCCATTCGGCCGGGTCCAGCGCGCGAGCGAGCGGCCGACCGGGTCGGGGAAATCGGCAATCGCCTCGAGCCCGGCGGCGATCGCCTCCACCCGCTTCGGGTCGAGCGCCAGCCGGTCGCGCAACGCCGGGGCGACACCCTCGGCTTCGGCCAGGTCGCGGGCGTTGGCGGCGAGGATTTCCGGCTGGTGCGCGCGCGTCGCGGCGGCGGCGGCGCGCAACGCCGCCTCTTTTGCTTCCGCCGGGGCGAGCGCCAGCACGGCGGCGGCCTGGCGGGCTTGGCGGCCGATCTCGGCCATTTCCTGCCCCAAGCCGGGTTGCGCGGTTTCGGCTCGGGCGGGCGCTGCGGTCTTGCTTGTCATCGGCTTTCGATCACCGCCAGATCGTCGCGATGGATGATCTCGTCGCGCCCACGGTAGCCGAGGATGCCGGCAATTTCACCACTCTTGTGCCCGGCAATGCGGCGAATGTCCGCGCTCGAATAAGCCGAAAGGCCGCGCCCGGCCTCGAGGCCCGAACCGGTGCGCACAATGACTGCGTCGCCGCGCTCGAAGACCCCCTCGACCGCGACGACCCCGGCCGGCAACAGGCTGCGGCCGCGGCGCAGCGCCAATGCCGCCCCGTCGTCGACGACGACGACGCCCGAGGGCTCGACCGTGCCGGCGATCCACGCCTTGCGCGCCGAGCGCGGCTCGCCCGAGGGCAGGAACAGGGTCGCGCGCTCGCCGGCCTCGATCGCGGCGAGCGGCGGCGCCTCGGCGCCGGCCTGCGGCACCCCGCGGGCGATCAGCATGCGGCAGCCCGCACTCATGGCGATGCGCGCGGCGGCGAGCTTGGTCACCATCCCGCCCGAGCTGTAGCCTGGTGCCGCCTCTCCCGCCATCGCCTCGATCTGCGGCCCGATCTCGTGCACCGCCCGAATATGCGTTGCCCCCGGGTCCTTGCGCGGGTCGGCGGTGTAGAGCCCGTCGATGTCGGACAACAGCACCAGCATGTCGGCGCTGGTCATTTGCGCAACGCGGGCGGCGAGCCGGTCGTTGTCGCCAAAGCGGATTTCGGCGGTGGCGATCGTGTCGTTCTCGTTGACCACCGGCACCGCGCCCAGCCCCAGCAACTGGGAGAAGGTCGCGCGCGCATTCAAATGCCGCCGCCGCGCCTCGGTGTCCTCCGGGGTCAGCAGAATCTGCGCGACGGTGATCTGGTGCCGCGCCAGCGCCTCCTGGTAGGCATGGGCGAGGCGGATTTGCCCGGTCGCCGCGGCGGCCTGCTTTTCCTCCAGGCGGAGACGGTTGTCGGCAAGCCCGAGATGACGGCGGCCGACCGCAATCGCACCCGACGAGACCAGGATCACCTCCTGGCCGCGGGCGCGGCAGCGGGCGACGTCGTCGGCCAGCAAATCGAGCCAGTCGCGGCGGATGTCGCCGCTGTCGGCAACCAGCAGCGCCGAGCCGATCTTGACGACCAGCCGCCGCGCCGCCGCCAACGCCTCGGCCGCAGTACCGGTCACAAGGTATCCGCGAGCGAACCCACTTCCGCTTCCGCTCCCTCGCTATCCACGGCGCGCTCGGCGCCTAACACGGCAAAGAGCGCCGCCAATACCTCCGCCACGCCGGCGCCGCTGACGCCGGACAGCGGCAGCACCTTCGCACCACGCCCGGCAACCCGCCGTAACCGGCGGATCTTCGCCGTCACCGCGTCAGGATCGAGCGCGTCGATTTTGTTGAGTCCGACGATCTCGGGCTTGTCGGCAAGACCGTGGCCGTAAGCCGCCAATTCCGCGCGGATCGTGCGATAGGCGCCGGCGACATCGTCCTGCGTCCCGTCGACGAGGTGCAGGATCACGCCGCAGCGCTCGACATGGCCCAGAAACCGCGTGCCGATGCCGACGCCTTCGCTCGCCCCTTCGATCAACCCTGGCAGGTCGGCGACCACCAGCTCGTCATCATGCAGCCGCACGACACCGAGCTGCGGCTTCAGGGTGGTAAAGGGGTAGTCGGCGATTTTTGGCCGCGCGTGCGAGACCGCGGCGAGAAAGGTCGATTTGCCGGCGTTGGGCTGGCCCACAAGCCCGACATCGGCGATCAGCTTCAGCCGCAGCCACACCCACGCTTCCCGGCCGGGCCAGCCGGGATCGGCGCGGCGCGGCGCGCGGTTGGTCGCGCTTTTGTAATGCGTATTGCCAAACCCGCCGTCGCCGCCGCGCAAAAAGACGACGCGCTCGCCGGGCCGGGTCATATCCGCCAAAACCTCGCGATTGTCCTCGTCCATGATCTGGGTTCCGGCCGGGACCTGCAGCACGAGGTCGTCGGCGCTGGCGCCGCTTTTCTCGCGGCGGGCGCCGGGGCGGCCGTCGGCCGCGCGGAAATGCTGGCGATAGCGGTAGTCGATCAGGGTGTTCAGATTGTCGGCCGCGACAAAGACGATGTCGCCGCCCCTGCCGCCGTTGCCGCCGTCGGGGCCGCCGAACTCGATAAACTTCTCGCGGCGGAAGCTCGCCGAACCGTGGCCGCCGTCACCGCTCTTCAGGTAGATTTTACACTGGTCGAGAAACTGCATCGGTCATCGCCGCAACAAAAAAGGAGAACGGCCGGGCCGTTCCCCTTGGACTTCCGCACCTGTCGGGAAACGGCTATTCGGCGGCTTCGGCCGGTGCTGGCGCCATCGGCGGGGCGGTTGGCGCCACGACCGATACATAGGTGCGTCCGGCGATCCCGAGGTGAAACCGCACCGCGCCACCGGCGATCGCGAACAAGGTGTGGTCGCGGCCGATCCCGACATGCTCGCCCGGGTGAAACTTGGTGCCGCGCTGGCGCACGATGATGTTGCCCGGGACGACCGCCTCGCCGCCGAATTTCTTGACGCCGAGCCGGCGGCCGCGGCTGTCGCGGCCGTTGCGCGACGAGCCGCCCGCTTTCTTATGGGCCATTCGAAACTCCTTCCTCTGCCGCGGCGGACTGCTGTGCGGCAGGCTGGGCACCGTCGGCGCCGCGGATCTCGGTTATGCGCAGCACGGTCTGATATTGGCGATGCCCCTTTTTACGCCGGTAGTTGTGCCGCCGCTTTTTCTTGAAGACGATGATCTTGGCCGCCCGGCTCTGCTCGACGACGGTGGCGCTGACCGCGGCGCCCGCGACGAGCGGCATGCCGGCCGCGACCTCGGCGCCGTCGCCGACCATCAGCACCTCGCCGAATTCGACGGCATCGCCGGGCTCGCCCGCGAGCTTTTCGACCGCAATCAAGTCGCCCTGGGCGACCCTGTACTGCTTGCCGCCGGTTCGGATCACTGCAAACATGATGTCGGCCGATATCGGTTGTGGTGCCGCGGGATGCAACCGCCGCGGACGCGTCGGCGAGCCGGCGGGTCGCCCCGTCGGCGAGGGCGGCATGATATCGGCGCGCCCCGCGCTGTCAACCGGCTGCGCTATCGCGCCGGCGTCCGGGTTTGGATTTCGGCTCTATACCGAATCTGCGCGGTTGGCGAATGGTGCGAACGCATGTTAGGTGCGGGGCGTGGGAGGGTTTGATGTCACGGCCCCGCGCAGCTGACGACTTCAAGACAATCCGCGCCCGCATCGAGGAGCTGCGGCGGGAACGGCTGCCCGAGCAAACCGCCCCGCCGGCCGACGCCAGCCTCGCGGGTCACCGCGGCCCTTGCGCCTGCGGCAGAGCCCTGTTCCCCGACGAGTGCGACGGCTCGTGCAAGGCGTTTTAACGGTCGCCGGATCGTCATTCGGCGCGAGCAAGCCGATCGGCAGCCCGGCGCGGCGAACGGACGTTCTCCCGCCCGCAAGAGCCGCGCGAGGGGGCATAGACGGCGACCAAGGAGGAATCCATGCCGTTTGTCGCGTCGAATGGCCTGACCGAGGCCGGTACAGCCAAGACCGTCACGGCCGGCGGCATCAATGTGCACTACCACGATGTCGGCGCGGGCGACCCGGTGCTGCTCCTCCACTCCTACGGTCCCGGCACCACTGCGTGGATCACCTTTCACAAGGCGTTGGGCGCGCTCTCGGAGCATTTCCGCTGCATCTTGATGGACCTGCCGAACTTTTCAAAGACCGGCCCGGTCGTCTACCGCGAGGAGGGAGTGCATGCGCTTCAGGCGCGGACCGCGGTCGCCTTGTTGGACGCGCTCGGCATCGAACGGGCGTGCTGGGTCGGCAATTCGCAGGGCGGGCAGTCGGCAATGGTGGCGGCCATCGCCTATCCCGAGCGAGTGGCGAAGTTTGTGATGGGCGGCTCGCACATCGGCACCGGCGGCGACCGCTACCTGTTGGCCAATCGCCCATCGGAGGGCAGCCGGGCCACGGCCCGCGCCCTCGCCGATCCGAGCCGCGAGAATATCCGCCATTACCTGCGCGTGCACATCGACGACGAGACCCTGGTGGCGGACGAGCTCGTGGACTACATCCACCATGCCCACAACTGGTCGCCCGAATTCACCGAGGCGCGCCGGCGATCGGTGAGCCTGCCGCACGACTACACCCCCGACCTCGCCGCCATAAAGGCGCCGGTCCTGTTGATCCACGGCCGTTACGACCGGATGGTGCCGTTCGAGGTCTCGATCGCGATCCTCAACCACATCGCCGACTCGCGCCTCGTCCTCCTCAACAATTGCGGCCACTGGCCCCCCTTCGAAAAGCCCGCCGAGTGGACCGCGCAAGTCCTCGCCTTCCTCGAAGGCTACTGAGGGGACGGCGACAGACTAAATTTTCCGCATCGCCAGCGTCGCCAGCGGAAATCTCGTCGTGGCGCTCCATCGTGCCGAACGGCACGACGCGGCCGGCAAAATCCTCCCGCAAGCGATCCGTGCACGAGCCATGAGAACAGAAACAGGGGCTCCAGGACCGCCTGACGACCGTTCGACCTCGCCGGCATCAGGGCGTCCGTCCACTTGATCCACGGGCGCTGCGGCCGGATGTTGCCGTTCGCGGTCTCGATCGCGACCTCAACCACATCGCCGGGCGCCTTGTCCTCCCAACAACTGCGGCCACTGGCCCGCTTCGGAAAAGCGCGCCGAATGGATCGCCTAAATCCTGGCGTTGCTGCGCGGCTACTGTGGCCCCACCGCCGACTGATGTATTCGACCGGCCGATGAAGGCTGCGTTAGTTGACACGGCGCTTGTCTAAAGTCCCAATTCTGCTAAGCTGACAGCTAATCGAAAGCGCCTGGCGTCTGAAACAAGTGTTGACATCAATGTTTGGTTAATGAGCCGATGGAACTTTTGATCGGATGCGGCCATAGCCGCGATAAGAAGCTTGTTTTCCGGGGGCGATCTGCCTGGGAGGGGTTGACCACGCTTGATCGATATGCTGCGTGCGAGCCCGACGTGGTCTGGGACCTCGAGCAAATACCTCTGCCGTTCGAGGCCGACCAATTCGACGAAATCCATGCCTATTGTGTTTTGGAACACTGCGGACGGCAAGGGGATTGGCGGTTCTTCTTTGATCAATGGGCTGATTTCTGGCGGATAGCCAAGCCGGGCGGTACTTTTCATGGCTTGGTGCCGCTGTATTCGTCACCCTGGGCGTGGGGCGATCCATCGCATACACGGATTATCGGTCTTGAATGTCTGACGTTTCTGAGCCAGGAGGCATATCGCCGCCAAATTGCTGCTGGTTCGCCGATCAGCGATTTCCGGTGGTATTACAAGGCGGATTGGCAGCTGCTGGCAAGCAAGGCCTACGATGCGGAAAGACTGGGATTTGTGCTGCAGGCAATCAAATGAGCGAGCAGGCAGGACCGCGGAGCATTCCCTTGCGAGTGTTTCTGGAACGCGTAACATTGATCGGCGCCGACATCTCCTAAATTGAACGAAAGCCTTGACCCATCAGACCTGGCTGGAATATCCAAAGCATCTGCGAGAAATGCAGGTCGAAGTACGAGTAAAGGGCGGAGCGGCGGGGGCGCGGCAAGCGGCTTGCTTCTTCCGCTGCTGCTGAACAGTTGGAACGCGCTCTGATCCGTCATTTTCGAGTGCTGCTTGGGGTCGGATTGCAAGCGGGAGGGAAAGTGGGAGCGCCGAGCAACATTCTGTTCATCATGTGCGACCAGCTCCGCTTCGACTATCTCGGCTGCTATGGCCACCCCTTTTTGCGGACGCTGCGATCGGGCATTCTGATCGGCTATTGGGACGAGGCCGAGCTGGCTGCGGCGCGCACGCAGCTTGGTCCCGGTTGACGAAAAGCGCGTCGCGAGCCGGTCGGGCAAACCGGGTGCTTTGCAATTCATGGTTAAATTTTCAAATATGAATTGCAACCGAAGCCGAATCATCGCAGTATCTGGTCGGCATCGTTATGTCCCCCCAACGATGCATTGTCGCCTGTCGGACGGGCAAACCGACAGGAACAGAAGCCCCGGTCCCCCCCGACCGGGGCTTTTCTGTCCCGCAGCGGCGCGCTCTCTGTCGCAGCAGCGTGACTCGCTGGCGCTTGCGGCCCGGCATTCCTTAGAATGCGCCGCCGATACTGCGGATAACGAGGATTGGCCATGGCGCTCGACGACGATGCCGCACAGGTTCTGGAAATGGTGCGGCTGTCGGGCCGCCCCGCCTTCGAGACGGTAAGCCCGACGGAAGCGCGCGCCCTTTTTCTCGGCGGCCGCGAAATCCTGACACCGGAACCGCCGTCGGTCGGCGAAGTTCGCGAGCTGACGGCGCCGCGGCCGGATGGCGGAACCATCCCGCTGCGGCTTTACCGCGCCGCCGGCGCCCCCGCCGAAACGAGCCTGCCGGCGCTCATGTTTTTCCACGGCGGAGGCTGGGTCGTCGGTGACCTCGAAACCCACGACCCGATGTGCCGCCACCTCGCCAACGCCGCCCGGTGCGCGGTGATTGCGGTCGACTACCGTCTCGCCCCCGAGCACAAATTCCCGGCCGCGGTCGAGGACTGCTTTGCCGCGACGCAATGGGTTGCGGCAAATTACGGCGCGCTCGGCGTCGACAGGGCCCGTCTCGCCGTCGGCGGCGACAGCGCCGGGGGCAATCTCGCCGCGGTCGTCAGCCTGCTGGCGCGCGACCGAGACGCGCCGCGGTTGTCTCTGCAGCTGCTGCTGTACCCGGCGCTCGATTTCGCCCTGAGCCATCCCTCGCATCAGCGCTTTGCCGAAGGTCATCTGTTGACCCTGGCGACGATGCGATGGTTTGGCGAAGCCTATATCCGCGGCCCGCAGGATGTGGCCGACTGGCGGGCCTCGCCGTTGCGCGCGCCCGATCTGTCGGGTCTGCCCCCCGCCTATGTGCTGACCGCCGGCTATGACCCGCTGAGCGACGAAGGTGCCGCCTATGCCCGCCGCCTCAGCGAGAGCGGTGTGCCCGTCGAATATCGCCACCTGCCGGGCCAGATTCACGGCTTTCTGTTGATGGGCAAGATCATCCGCGCCGCCGGTCCGGCGCTCGACGACATCGCCGCGGCGTTGCGGGCGGCGTTCGGCAAAGCTGCCGCCGGCTGCTGAACCGCGATCCTTTCGCCCCCGGCCCGACCGGCTGCGGCAGCAGATGACCGCGCGGCAATGGCTGCGCCTGGTGCTGGTCGGTTTGGGCGCCGCGGTGGTGCCGCTCGACACCGCGGTCAATATCGGCTTTCCCGCCATCACCCGCAGCTTCGGCCTGCCGATCCAGATGATCCAGTGGGTCGTGATCTGCTATGTCCTGACCTACGCCAGCCTGATGCTGGCGTTTGGCCGGGTCGGCGACATTTTTGGCCACGCGCGGGTGTTCCGCGCCGGGCTGGCGTGGAGCGTCGCGGCATTTTTGCTGTGTGCTGCGGCGCCGAGCTACGGCTGGCTGCTGTTCTGCCGCTTTCTGCAAGGGATCGGGGCCGGGCTGGTGATCAGCGTCGCTCCGGCATTGGTGACCGGGTTGTTCCCCGAGCACCGCCGCAGCCGCGCCGTCGCCGCGTTTACGATGATCTTTGCGCTCGCCTCCGCCGCAGGGCCGCTCGTCGGCGGCGTTCTCGTCAGTATCTGGGGCTGGCCGGCGGTGTTCTGGTTTCGTGCCCCGATTGCGTTGACCGCACTGGTTTTTCTTGAAGGGCTGCCGCGCGGCGCCGGCCGGGCGGCGCGTGAGCCGGTCGACATCGCGGGTGCAGCACTGCTGGCCCTTGCCATCGGCAGCCTGCTGCTGTCCGTCGACGAGTTGCCCCGCCTCAGCCACCGCGACTGGCTCGCCCTCCCGTTATCGGCAATCGCGCTCGCCGCGGTCTGGGCATTCCGCCGCCGCGAGGCCCGCACGGCAGCACCGATCGTAAATCTCGAATTCTTCCGCAGCCTCGCCTTTGCCGCGGTCAACATCGCCAGCATCCTCGTCTATCTGACGAGCTTTTCGGTATTGCTGTTCGTTCCCTATTACCTGGTGCGCTTTACCGGCTTGCCGTTGCCGTGGGCGGGTGCGGTATTGGCGGCGTCGTTTGCCGGGTCGACCGCAGCATCGCCGGTTGCAGGGCGGCTGGTCGAGCGTGTGCCCGCGAACAACGTCGCCCTCGCGGGGGCGCTGCTGGGCGGGGCGGGGCTGATCGCGGTCGGCAGCTGGAACGGCGGCCAATTCGGCGGCACACCCGCCATTTTAGCCGCGCTGGTTGTCCAGGGGTTCGGCGTCGGCCTGTTTCAGGTCGCGTATATGGACATCGTCATCGCCACCCTCCCGCAGCGCAGCCGCGGGGTCGCCGGCAGTGTCGCGATGCTGACCCGCACTCTCGGCATCGTCGGCGGCGCGACGTTGCTGACCCTGGTCTTTCACGCGGTCGAGGCG
This sequence comes from uncultured Alphaproteobacteria bacterium, assembly GCA_963712825.1. GTDB lineage: Bacteria > Pseudomonadota > Alphaproteobacteria > ATCC43930 > CGMCC-115725 > AP-15. The sequence goes on along the minus strand of CAVQJP010000002.1, from coordinate 62,975 downwards.
GCGGCTCTCGCGCGCAATGCGCCGCCCTCAGCCGCCTTTCTCACCGCGTTTCGGACAACCCTTTACGCCGCCGGCATCGTGTCGGCGCTGACCGGTGCTGCAATGCTGGGGTTCGGCCGCCGCCGACGGCCTTGACCGGCTACTCGTCTTCGAGGGTAAAGCCGACCTTCAGGATGACCTGAAAATGGGCGATCTTGCCGTCCTCGACATGGCCACGGGTCTGCAGCACCTCAAACCAGCCTACCTGCCGCAACGTGCGCGACGCCCGGCCGACGGCGTTCTGGATCGCATCCTCGATGCTCTTTTCCGAGGAGCCCGCGACTTCGATGATCCTGTACACATGGTCCGGCATCGACATCCTCCTGTTGCCAGCGGCCTTCAATGTTTCAGAGAAACACCCGGTCGTCCACTTCGTCCCCGAGACGGGTAAATTTGAACCTTGCCGCAGCCTTCGGCGCTATGCTGGAGGACGGATCGAGCCTCGATCCCAGGGAGGAGCGGAATGCCGGTGACGATCTACCACAACCCGCGCTGCACGACCTCGCGGCGCACCCTGGCGCTGTTGCGCGAGCGTGGGGTCGAGCCGCAGGTAATCGAATACCTGAAGACGCCGCCCTCGGCATCCGAGCTGAAGACACTGCTGGGTCAGCTCGGCATCCCGGCGGCAAAGCTGCTGCGCAAAAAGGAAGCCGCTGTCGCCGGCATTGACCCAAAGACGCTGTCGGAAGACCAGCTGATCGCGGCGATGGTCAAAAACCCGATCGTCATCGAGCGGCCGATCGTGGTTTCCGGCGGCAAGGCGGCGCTCGGCCGGCCACCCGAAGCGGCGCTCTCGGTAATCTAACGGGGCCTTCCACGATCGCGGCCACTGGCAGCCGGTCATCTGTGGATTGCGCCGCTTCGGCCCGCCATGACGCGGCCGGGCGTTGTCAGTGCGGGAAGCGGAGCGACGCGGCAATCCCGCTCCGACGAGCCGCGATCCCGCGCAACTGCTCACTGCCGCCGGGTCTTCGACGTGTGTTCCGCGGCGCAAAAGGTGCCGCCCTGGTATTCCTCGCCGATCGGATCGGCGCCCGAAGGTTCGTTCGCCAGCACGGCCGCCGCATAGGGCTCGGAATCGTCCTGCGGCTGGTAGCCGAGCCGGTAGGCGTTGGAATTGTCGTACCATGAGCGCCGGTTGTCAGAGACGCCATAGACGATCTCGTAGCGCACATCCGGGTGTTCGAGCCCGATGCGCACAAGCTGCGTCAGGTCGCGCGGGCTGACCCAGATCGCGAGCCGCCGCTTGTCGATCGGCCGCGTCCCGAAATTGCCGATCCGCACGCACAAAAAGCCGATCCCGTGCTTGTCGGCATAGAGGCTGGCGAGCGCCTCGGAAAATGCCTTGCTGACGCCGTAACGGCTGTCCGGGCGCGGCACGACACGGTGGTCGATCGTCTGCGAGCGCGGGTAGAAGCCGACCGCGTGATTGCTCGTCGCCATGACGATGCGCTGCACCCCTGCCCGCCGCGCCGCCTCGAACACGTTGTAGAGGCCGACGATGTTCGACTGCAGGATCACCGGCCAATCGGCCTCGCCCGAATTGCCGCCGAGATGGACGATGCCGTCGACACCCGCGACCATCCGCTCGACCGCGGCCATGTCGGATATTTCGGTCCGGTCGACCTCCTCGCCGTCGCGCGCCGGCGCCAGCTCCACCCGATCGGACAGCCGCAGCACCGGGTAGACGCCGCGCAGCGTCTCGCGCAACGCCCGCCCGATCCCGCCGCCCGCCCCGGTAATCAACACTCGATCCATCGTGATCCTCCCTTCACGCGCGCGGCGCGTCCACTGCCGGCGCCGCCGACCTGCGCAAGACTGCTGGTGCTGTGATTTCCCCAAACGGACGCTTTCGCGACGTTCCCGGCCTCACCGACGTGCGAGGTGCATAAACCGTTCTATCGTAATGCCGCAATCGCCCAGAATCCGCCGCAATGTCCCCGAGCGAATCTGCTTATGATCGGGTACGACGACGCGTGCGTAAGGCTGATCGCGACGAAGGATCATATGGCTTCCACGTTGCCGTCGTAGGACAAAGCCATTCCGCTCCAGAACCGCGCACAGACCTCTCGGCCGGACAGATCGGTGGGAAGCTTGGGCACCCCCTTTTGAACGCTACGCGGCTTCGACCTCGATAAATTCCTTACCGGCCTCCGTCGGCACCGGATCGCCGGCATCGCGGCAATCCTCGATGTACAGGCCGATAGCCTCTTGTATGTTTGCTAGTGCCTCCTCGCGCGTATCACCCTGGCTTACGCAGCCTGGAAGGGCCGGTGCAGAGACTACGTAACCGCCATCCGCTTCCTGTTCCAAAACGACCGTATAGCGCATTGCCGCAGCCTTCTCGAAGCCCGGATTAGAAAACCGGCCGGGTAGAACAACCGATTTTTTGGCGATACGTTTCTGCTGCCTGTCACGCTTTGCGTGCGCGGCGGCGGCGGTCCAGGGTCTCGCCGCCGCTCGGCAGGTTCTTGCGCTTCGAGGCCATCGTCACGAGTGGCGCGCAGCTCGCACACCGAGCGTTCAAATTCCATGACCGGATCCGGTGATGACCACCCCTGATATGGCCGGGAAACATGACCATTTCGACATTGTTGTCTTGTTTTACTTTGCCGTCCGCACTGGCGGGACTTGCGGCGGAACGATCAGGTTGCAGCCGGTGGCGGCCCGGATTTCATCGATCGTGACGCCGGGAGCGATCTCCTTTAATTCGAGACCAGTCGGCGTTATCGCGAACAACCCAAAATTGGTGACGACGAGGTTGACGACGCCGCGTGCGGTCGCCGGGATTGCACAGCGCTCGACCAGCCGCGGGGCGCCGTTGCGGGTCTGGTGCTCCATCGCGACAAACACGTGCTTGGCGCAGGCGGCGAGGTCCATCGCCCCGCCGATGCCGCCGCCCTGCTGCCCGGCCGTCTTCCAATTGGCGAAATCTCCGTTCTCGGCGACCTCGTAAGCGCCGAGCACGGTCACGTCGATCCGCCCGCTGCGAATGAGGGCGAACGAGTCCGCGTGGTGGACGATCGCCGCCCCCGGCCGCAGGGTCACGTGCTGGCCGCCGGCGTTGACGAGGTGCATGTCCTCCTTGCCGGAAGCGGCGAGCGGGCCGTAGCCGATGACGCCGTTCTCGGAGTGAAAGATGATCTCCCTGTCGCCGAAATCGCAATTCGAGCACAGGGTCGGGATGCCGATGCCGAGATTGACGATCCAGCCGTCACCGAACTCCATCGCCAGCCGGTCGCACATCTGCTGGCGGCTCAAGCCCTTCGCCCTTTCGCTCATCACGCGTCTCCCAAACAGCAGATTTTAAACGCTATGTACGCCATGGATAGCGCAATGGGCGCGAAGGCTCAGAGACCATTGACCAGCCGCACAATACCATCCCGCAGATGCGCGACATGGAAATTCAAGAGAAATCCAAGCTTGTACCCACCGAGCCGCAGATAGCTCAGCAACTGGCTCCGATGCACGGGAAGGACGGCCGCAACAGCCTTGAGTTCGACGACGACCAAATCTTCGACCAGCAAGTCGATGCGATAGCCGTTGTCGATCGTCAATTCCTCGTATCTGATCGGAACGATTGCCTGCTTGCGCACGCGCAAGCATTGTTTATCCAACTCATGGGCCAAGCACACCTCATAGGCGCTCTCCAGCAGGCCTGGGCCCACAGTCGAGTGAACCTTCATGGCCGCGCCGATGATCGCGTGCCCGACCTCCTCTTCGGTCACAATGAGCTCTGCCCGTATTTTGGGCGGTATTCCCGGTGCTCTCGTGACGCGAGAAGAGAATTTGGAATCCCGTATCCACGATCCGGAGCGTCACCCCAATTAGTGCCTTCGGTCCACCAGATCCATACCCAATCTTCTCGCCAGTTTCCGCCCGCAGTAAGGTATTCAGCAGACGTACCGATCCTCACGGCACGGTATCTCGCTCGTACCTGATCTTCAAATTCGTTTGCTTCCTGTCGCGTCTCACAAAATATCCGGTGTAGTTCTGGTTCGTGATCGTAATTGTTGCTATATTCAACCGTAAACAAAGTGGATGCATTTTCATTATCAAAGTAGGCCATTGCGTATCCTTTGCGTCCTTCGCGCTCAAATCCCTTTCAGTTTCGTCCGGCGGTTTGGGCTGGCAGCTGCGGCCACCAGCCTTTGGGCGGCGGCGGAATCTTGACGATGCGGTGCACGAAAATCCCGGCCGTGTGCACGTCGTCGGGGTCGATCGCGCCCACCGGCAGGATGTCTTCCTCGACCTCGACGATCGTGACCCGTGCGGCCATTGCCATGATCGGGTTGAAGTTGCGCTGCGAGCGGCGGAACCGCAGATTGCCGGCTTCGTCCGCCTGGTAGGCGCGGATCATGGCGTAATCGAGCGGCAGCGCGTGCTCCAGCAGGTATTCGCGGCCGTTGAACATCCGCGCCTCGCGGCCCTCGGCAAGCTCGGTGCCGACTGCGGCCGGAGTGTAAAACGCGGGAATGCCGGCACCGGCGGCGCGCATGCGCTCGGCGAGGGTACCCTGGGGAACAAGCTCCGCCTCGATCAGTCCCTTGGCGACGTATTCCGACAGGATCAGCCGCTGCGAGGCTCGGGTGGGTGCGGTAAAGGCGCAGACCACCTTTTTGACCTGCCCGTTCTGGATCATCTGGCCCATGTCGGGCGAGTTGGCGGGCAAGGTGGCGCCACCGCGCGTCGAGTTCGACACGCAGGTCAGTCCCTTGGCGCCCTGCGCCGCCACCGCTCCGTAGAGGTTGATCGGCATCCCGACCACCGCGAACCCGCCAAAGCCGATCGTCGACCCGTCAGCAATGTCGCGGACCGCTTCGGCAAAGCTCGAGAAAATCTTGCTTCTGGCGCTCATTCCCCCGCCCGAACTTGGTTATCGGCATTCATCATGCGGCAGGTGCTGCCGCTCGGCAACATTCGGCAGACAGCGTTCGCAGCCGGTTTGAGACAAGGCGACAGTTAAGGGTGGCAACGCGCCCTCGGCGGTGATGCCGACGCGAGCGGATTTCAGCCTGGTGTAATCCGCGAAACGTGGGAAGATAAAACGACGTCCTCGCGAGTAGGATGATCCGAGAAACTGGTTTTGCCTTTGGGAGACGCCATGACCGCCGACAATCTCGCCGCACCCGCCCCTCGCGCCCGACCCACGCTGACGCGGGTCATCGTCGCCGCCTCGCTCGGCAACGCGATCGAATGGTTCGACTTTCTCGTCTACGGCTATTTTGCCGTCACGATCGCCAAGGTGTTCTTTCCGACCGGCAACGAGACCGCGTCGCTGCTCTTGACCCTCGGCACCTTTGGCGCCGCCTATCTCGTGCGCCCGATCGGTGCCATCGTGATCGGCGCTTATACCGACCGCGCCGGCCGCAGGGCCGGGCTCACCCTGTCGATCATGCTGATGGTCGTGGGCACGACCATGACGGCGGTGATGCCGGGCTACGCGACGATCGGGCTCGCGGCGCCGATCCTGATTTTTGCCGCGCGCCTGATTCAGGGGTTTTCGGTCGGCGGCGAGTTCGGCAGCGCGGTCACGTTTCTTGCCGAGCAGACCACCTCGCGCAAAGGCTTTGTCGCAAGCTGGCAGTGGGCCAGCACCGGGATCACAAACTTTCTGGCGTCGGGTTTCGGGATCATCCTGGCGAGCGCCCTGTCGCCGGCCCAGCTCTCCGGTTGGGGTTGGCGCATTCCGTTTCTGTTCGGCATTCTCGTCGGACCCGCCGGACTTTACATTCGCCGCCGGCTCGACGAGACCCCGGAATATGTCGAGATCAAGCCGACGCCGACGCCGGTGCGCGACATGCTGCGGCAGCACCCGGTCGAGTTCCTGCTGGCGATGGGCGCTTCAGCGATCTCGAACAGCTCGGCCTACATCATCCTTTACATTCCGACTTACGCGATCAAGGAGCTGCACCTGCCGCAGACGACCGGCTTTACCGCGACCTTGGTCGGCGCCGTCATTCTCGGCCTGGTTTCGCCGCTTGCCGGGCACCTCTCCGACAAGTTCGGACGCAGCGGCCTGTTGACCGGGACGGCGTGGGTCTTCCTGCTGACGACCTACCCGGTGTTCTTTCTGATGGTCGCCTATCCGTCGCTCGCTACGGCGATTTTTGCCGCCGGCTGGCTCAGCCTCGTCAAGGCCGGCTACAGCGGGGTGTTGCCGTCGCAGCTCGCCGAGCTCTTTCCGACGCCGGTCCGCGGGATCGGCGTGTCGCTCGGCTTTGCCGTCGCGGTGACGATTTTCGGCGGGTTCACGCCGTTTGTCGCGACCTCGTTGATCGCGATTACCGGCAACCGCCTCTCGCCCAGCTTCTACATCATGTTCACGGCAGCGCTCAGCATCGTCGCTCTCGCCTTTGTGCGGCGCCGCCGGTATCCGCGGTATATCTCGCCAGCCGAGGACGGTCAGCGTCAAGCCGACCAAATCCCTGCGTGAGCATCAGCGCAGATCGCGGCCCGCGGCGTCGCCGGCAAGGAATTTGTTGGGCTTGAGGAAAAACGACAGCACCAAGGCGCCGTTCGGCGAGCGCGCCAGATGGCGGTTGCCCTTCGGTCGCCACACGTAATCGCCGGCGCGGACCTCGCCCTCGTCGTCGACGAGGCTGCCTTCGACGACAAAGGTCTGCTCAATCTCGACATGCTCGTGCAGCGCCAATTCGGCGCCGGGCTGCCAGCGGAACAGCGCGGTCATCAGCCCGGTTTCCGGGTCTTCGAGCAGCACCTTCATGTCGATCCCGGCGCACGGCGTCGGCTTCCATGGCAGGCCCTCGACCTCGACATAGCGCGAGGCGAGCGGCCCCAGCTTTTCGGCGTGCTTTAGAAACGGGGTGGCGGCACTCATCGACAATCCCTCCATTGCGGCAGCTCACTATAGCGCGGATTTGCCGAGGCGGGTCGCCGATCCGCCAGCGCACGCCGATCCCGCGGCCGAGCGCTTGCCGCTTTTTCGATTCATGCCCGGAACGACGGATGCCGCTAGACTGCCACGCATGAGAAGAGAAAATCGCCGGCCCGGACTGTTGCTTGCCGCCCTGCTCGCGCTCGCCCTCGTCGGATCCGCCAGGGCGTCGGCGCATGGCTGGGGCGGGCATCATGACGGCGGCTGGCATGGCTGGCGTGGCGGCCATGCCGGCTGGTATGGGCGCGGCTGGCGCGGGGGCGGGTTCGGGTGGCGCGGACACTATCGCCCGATCTATGGCTGGCGCGGCTGGGGCCGGCCGGGACCCATCGGCGTCGGCTGGTGGGGCGGCGGCCCGTATTGGGGTTGGAATGGCTATGGCTGGTGGGGCGCGCCGCGGGTCTTTGCCTCTTATGGACCGGTCGCGGCCTATCCTCCGCCGCCGCCTTCGGTCGCATATGGGCCGCCCCCGCCGATCGCCGTCGGGCCGCCGCTGCACCGGACCGCGAGGCGGGTGACGCCGCGGCCGCCGCATCTGGCCGAGGGGCCGCCACCGATAAATTTGTTGCCCTCGACCGAAGTATTGATCGCCGCCGCAGCGCCGCCCCCGATCGTCGTGCTGCCGCCGCCCGTCACCATCGTCGAAGCCGCACCGCCGCCGGTGATCTTCGTCGGCCCGCCCGAATTGGCGTTGGCGATCGTGCCGCCGATCCTTGCTGTCGCCGCGATCGCGCCCGGCTGGCATGGCGGCTATGCCAACGACGATTTTGATCGCGTTTTCTATCGCGGACCGGTTTGGCATGGCGAACGCCGCCGATTCGGCACTGCCGTGTTCGCCGGAGCTCGTGGACGCCCGCCCGAACGTTTTGCGCGCGCCTCGGCCTGGGGGCATGGCTGGGCTGGAACGCGGCGCGGTCCCCGCTTTGACGACCGGCATGTGGGGTCCCCCGGCAGTGCTGGCGGCTGGCGGGAGGCGCGGCATGTCGAGGGCTTTGCCGGTGGCGACCGCGGCTGGGGCGGGCACGGCTGGGGCGGGCGCGACGGCGGTTCCCGCGGCTGGGGACACGGCCGGGACTAAGGCAGCGATGCACAACGGGTCGATACCGGCGATCGTGCTCGCCGTCGCGATGGCGGCGGCGCTGGCGACCCCCTCGGCGAGCTTTGCGCAATCGACCTCGACCCCGCCCGCGGCCGCCACCGCGCCGATCCCGCCGCCGGCGGGATCCGCGTCGCCCTCGACCGGTCCGCCGCCGGCCGCCGCGGCAGCACCGGCGGTGGCGCAGCCGGCGCCGCCGCCGCCCTCGCCCGAGGTCGAAGCCGCGATCGACCGGCGCATCCAGGCGCTGCGCGCCGAGCTCGGCATCACCGCCGCGCAAACGCCGCTGTGGACCGCGTTTGCCCAGGCGATGCGCGAGAACGCCCAAAGCACCGACGCATTGTTCGCCCAGCGCGCCGGCGCCGTCGCGGCGATGAACGCGGTCGACAACATGCACAATTACGCCCGCATCGCCCGCGCCTATGCCGACAACACCGAGCGGCTCGCGGCGGCGTTCGACAGCCTTTACGCGAGCCTGTCGGAAGCCCAAAAGCGCACCGCCGACACGATCTTCCGCCATCAGGCGACCGCCGCCGCGGCGGCCAAAAACCCGCGCTGAGCCCGCGTCGCAACGCCGCCAGCCGGATTTGCTGGCAACCGTCGCGGTGCTCGGAGATGATGCGGCGGCTAAGCGGGAGGAAACGATGGCAAAGGGCATCCTGATCGCGGCGATGGATTTCTCGGCGGCGCCGGAGGACGAGTTCCACGACTGGTACGATCTCGAGCACGTGCCCGAGCGGCTGCGGGTGCCGGGCTTTTTGAACGCCGACCGCTGGATCGGCATCGACAACCCGAAAATCTCGGTCGCAACCTACGACCTCGACAATGTCGAGGTGCTGCACAGCGCCGCCTATCTCGCGGTCGGCGGCGACAACGGCTCGCCCTGGACCAAGCGCACCGCCAACTTCCGCAAGGGCGTCCTGCGCTATGAGGGCGAGCAGCTGTTTCCGGGCGACCGCACCGCGCCCGCGCAGGCCGCGGCGCTGATGATGATTGGGATGAACATCGCACCCGAGCACGAGCACGAATTCAACGAATGGTACAATTCCGAGCACGTCCCGGCCCTGGGCTCGGTGCCCGGCGTCTTGTGCGCCCGCCGCTATCGCGGCACCGGCGGAGCCCAGCGTTATGTCGCGCTCTATCACCTCGAGGCGCCCGATATCTTACGCTCGGCGGAGTGGCGCCGGGCCGCCGACACCCCCTGGACGCAGAAGCTGCGCCCCCATTTCCGCGACCATCTGCGGATCGAGTGCCGCCGCTACCAGCGCGCAGCGAGCTAACGCGGCGCGGCAGCCTCGGTCGCGCAACGCCGCCACGCGCGACGCCCCCGGCCGGGGGCCGCTGAGCCGGCCCAACGCCCCCGTGACAAAATTGCGCCGGGCGGAAAACCCGCCGTAGTCGCGCCGTTACCCCTGCCGTTCGGCAATCGCAACGGGTGCCTCGATGCGCCGCTGGTTGGTCCTGGTATTTCTCTGCCTTGTCGCTGCGACACCCGCAGCGGGGCAGCAGCCGGAAGCGGCGCCGCAGGAGCCGCCGGCCCGCGTCGGCACGGTCAGCATCGTGTCGGGAAATCTGGCGTTTCATACCGAGGGCGAGACACAGTGGTCGGCCGCCGGCGTCAACTATCCGGTGGCGACAGGCGGCTCGTTCTGGACCGACCCGCACGCCCGCGCGCAAATCCAGATCGGGCCGAGCACGATCGGCATGGATGGCGGCACCGAGCTCGACATTGCCAACCTAAATGAACAAGCAGCACAGCTCGGCCTGCCGCAAGGGCGCATCCATCTGCACCTGCGCCAGCTCGACACCGGGCAGAGCTTTGAAATCGACCTGCCGCAGGGGACGGTGCGGCTGTTGCAGCCGGGCTCCTACGACATCGCCGCCGGCGGTCCCGACGAGGGCGCACGCGTCGCCGTGTTTGCCGGCAGCGCGCGGTTTGTCGGCGGCGGCGCCGATCTCGGCATCCGCAGCGGCGACGCGGCGGTGCTGAGCCACACCAACCCGGTCACGGTCAGCACCGAGCACGCCGGCTCCGACGCGTTTGTCGAGTGGTGTACTGCCCATGACTATCGCGAGGACCATCTGGCCTCGTCTTACTACGTTTCGCCGCACATGACGGGTTATTCCGACCTCGACCATTACGGCAGCTGGCAGGGCAACCAGCAATACGGCGAGGTCTGGTATCCGAGCCAGACGCCGGCGGACTGGGCGCCCTACCGCGACGGGCGCTGGATTTCGGTGCCGCCCTGGGGCTGGACCTGGGTCGACCAGCAGCCCTGGGGGTTCGCACCGTTTCATTACGGCCGCTGGGCCTATGTCGGCGACCGCTGGGGCTGGGTTCCGGGCAGCTATGTCGCGCGCCCGGTCTACGCGCCGGCGCTCGTCGCCTTTGTCGGGCTCGGCGCCGGGATCGGTGCTGCGGTCGGCGGAGCCGGGCCGGCGGTCGGTTGGTTTCCGCTGGCGCCGGGCGAGGCGTACTGGCCGAGCTACACCCGCAACACCGCCTATATCCGCAACGTCAACATCGCCAATGTGCGCAACATCAACACCGTGATCATCCAATCGCACGGCGCGCCGCCGCCGGAAGCCGCCAACGCCAGCTTTGCCAACCGGCGGTTTGCCACGGTCGTGCCGCAGCGTGTCTTTGCCACCGCCGCGCCGGTCGCGCCCGCGGCCATGCACGTGCCGCCGGCGGCGTTGCAAAAGGCGCCGGTCGCGGCTCACCCGCCGCAGATCACGCCGGTGGTGGCGCATGCCGCGGTCGCCGGCCCGCCGCGCGGACTGCCGAACGCGGCGGCGCTCGGCCCCAATCGCGCGGTGCCCGGTCAGCCGCCGCGTCCGGGCGAGCCCCGCGAACCGGGCCAACCTCTCCAGCCGGGTACAGCGCAGGAGCATCCCGGCGCGCCCGGTGCGCGGCCGGCCAACACCGCGGCGTTGCCGCCGCCGCGGCCCGGCGAGGTCCGCCCAGCCGAGCCCGGCCGCCCCGGCCAGGTTCCACCGCCTGCCGCAACGGCTAATGAGCATGGCGCAGCGCCGGCCGCGGGCCGTCCGGAGCATCCCGGTGCACCCGGCCCGGCGGCGCATCCGGCGAGCACGGCAGCGCTGCCGCCGCATCCGGGCGTACCCGGAGCAGCCGGGGCGGAGCATGGGGAGCACGGCGCAGCACCCGCCGCGGCGGGTCGCCCCGAGCGCCCGGCGGCGCCGAGCACGGCAGCGCTGCCGCCGCATCCCGGCGCGGCGGCACCGCACGAAATCCGACCGGCCGCGACCGCACCGGCGCATCCCGAGCACCCGCCAGTGCCGGAGAACGCCCGGCGGGAAACGGCGCCAGCCGCCGCGCCGCAACGGCATCCGCCCGCCGCTCTCGAAACCCGCCCCGCGCCCGGCCACCCGGCACCGGGGCCGGAAGCGCAGGCCGCCCATCCGCCGCCGCCCCACCCGGCCGCACCCCATCCCGCACCGGGGCCGGTTCATCCTGCGGCCGCCGCGCCGCACCCGGCGCCGGCACATCCGCAGCCGGCCCATGGCGGACCGCCGCCGGCGCACGGCGCTGCCAAGCCGGGCGCAAAGGAAGGCGGCAAGGGCGAGGAGCGGCATCCGTAGTCCGCGCCTTCCGCGGCGGCGCGGTTCCCGCAAGCGCTCCGCAGGCTCTTCGACGGCATGTGACAGCGGCCGGCCGAAGGTCCGGCACAAACCCTAGCTAGCCCACCGGAATGCCGGCGAAAGCGGCGATGCGGTCGGCGGCTTTGAGGCCGTGGCCGGTCAGCACCGCGATTGTGGTCTCGCCGGGGCCGATGGTCCCGTCCGCCAACAGCCGCGTCAGCGCCGCCCCCGCGGTGGCGGCGGTCGGCTCGACAAAGATGCCGAGCCGCCCGAGGGCGAGCACTGCCGGCGCGATCTCGTCCTCGCCGACGGCGACGACCCCGCCATGCGAACGGCGCAATGCGCGCAGCACCTGCGCCGTTCGCACCGGCCGCACCGTGGCGATCCCGTCGGCGATGGTCGGGGCCGCCCGGAACGGCACCGCTTCGTCAGCACCCGTCGCCCACGCCGCTGCGAAGGCCGCGCAATTCGCTGCCTGCACGGCGTAGAGCCGCGGCCGGCGGGTGATCTCGCCGGCTCGCTCGAGCGCGTCAAAGCCGCGTTCGAGGCCAAGGATGTTGCTGCCGTAGCCGGTCGGCACCAGGATGTTGTCGGGGATGCGAAAACCGAGCTGCTCCCACAGCTCAAAGGCCAGGGTTTGCGTGCCCTCGATGAAATAGGGATGCCAGTTGTGGCTGGCGTAAAAGCTTTCGTCGGCCGCGGCGAGCGCGACCTCGGTCACCGCCTGCCGCGAGCCGGAGATGGGGCGAAGATCGGCGCCGGCGGCGGCGATCTGCACCAGCTTCGCCCGCGGCGCCGAAGCCGGGACGTAGATGCGGCACGGGATGCCGGCGGCGGCGGCGTAGGTCGCGATCGACGCGCCGGCATTGCCGGAGGAATCCTCGTGGATCGGCCCGACGCCGACCTCGACCAGGTGATTGATCATGACGGCGGTGCCGCGGTCCTTGAACGACCCGGTCGGCATCTGCGACTCGAGCTTGAAGTAGACCGGCGCGCCCTCCCAGTCGCGGCGGACGAGCGGCGTCCAGCCTTCGCCGAGCGACACAAGCGGCGGACGCGAGAGGGCCAGCACCGCGGCATAGCGCCACAGCGACGCCTCGCCGGCGGCAATGTCCCGCTTTCTTAGGCCGGGGCCCGTCGCCAATTCCAACGGGCCGCCGCAATCGCACCGCCAGCGCGGCCGGTCGGCGGCAAGGTTGCGGGCGCAGCGGGGACAATGGTAGGTCGCAGGCGGCATGCCGTCCTCCTCCCGAGAAAGTTTTGCGCGCCCGCCGGGCCGCCGCAACAACAAGGTACGGCAGCCGACATCCGCGATCCTTGCACCAGCGCTGCTGTTTGCCGCGCTGGCGGCGGTACCGGCGCGGGCGGCGGATCTGGCGGCCGGCCAACAGATTTTTGCGAAGTGCCGGATTTGCCACACGATCGCCGCTGGTGCTCCGAGCATGGTCGGCCCCAACCTGCACGGGTTGTTCGGCCGCAAGGCCGGCAGCCTGCCGGATTTCGACTACTCCGCGGCGATGAAGACATCCGGCGTGGTCTGGAATGCCGATACCCTGGCCGAATACCTGCGCGACCCCAGAGGGTTTGTCCCGGGCAACCGGATGGCGTTCCCCGGCATCAAGAATGACGTGGAGCTTACCGACCTGATCGGCTATCTAAAACAAGCAACAAAATGACCCGCTGGTTAGACGCGACGGGCGTTTCACAACACCAAAGGCAGATGAGCCGGCCGCGATCGGTCGAGGAGCCTTGGCGACAAGCGAACGGCTCAAACACGCCCACGACAGCCTACAATCCAAATCGCGGAACAAGGGAGGAAACGATGACCAGCCGGCTTCTGACGCACAAACTCGACCGCCGGACTGTAATCCGCGCCGCGGCAACCGCCGGGATCGCGCAGCTGGCGGCGCCATTTGTCGTCACCGCGCGCGCCGCCGACGAGATCAAGATCGGCCTCGACGACCCGTTGACCGGCACCTATGCCGAACTCGGCAAGAACGAAGAGATCGGCTGCCAATTGGCGGTCGACCAGATCAATGCCAAGGGCGGCATTCTCGGCCGCCAGGTTACCTTGCTGGTCGAGGATTCGACGAGCGCCGATACCGGCGTCGCGGTGCAGAAGGCGCGCAAGCTGATCGAGCGCGACAAGGTCAATTTCTTGCTCGGCAATGTCAATTCGGCAATGGCGCTCGCACTCGGCGAGGTTTCGAACCAGCTCAAGACGTTGCACATTGTCACCGGCGGGCACACCGACGCGGTCACCGGCAGCGATTGCCATTGGAATGTTTTCCGTGTGTGCAACACGACGCGGATGGAGACCAATTCGGTCTCACAGACCTTGTTCAACAAATACGGCAAGAAATGGTATTTCATTACGCCGGATTACGCATTCGGGCACACTTTACAGCAAGGCTTTGAGGCGAGCCTGAAGAAATTTGGCGGCACCGAAGTCGGCGCATCACTGACGCCGCTTGGCACTACCGACTTTTCGTCTTACCTGATCAAAGCGCAGGCGGCCAATCCGGATGTAATAATTTTTCTGACCGCGGGCCAGGACATGGTCAATGCATTAAAGCAAGCCGTCCAATTCGGCCTCGACAAGCGCTTTCATATCGCCGGCGCCCAACAGGAGCTCGAAGTCCTCGAAGGCCTGCCGCCCGAAGCGCGCATCGGGACCTGGGTTTTCGAATGGTACTGGGTGCAGCCGAAAGTGCCGCAAGTCGCCCCGTTCGTTGCCGAGATCCGCAAGGTCAACGGCGGCAAGGTGCCGACCGCCCGCCATTGGTTCGGCTATGTCGCGGTATGGACCTGCGCGCTCATCGCCAACCAGCAAAAGACGCTCGACGCGGTCAAGCTGGCAAAGGCGCTCGAAAACTTCAAGCTGCCGCCGGAAGTCGCGCTGATGCCCTACGACACCTTCTACCGCGCCGGCGACCACCAGCTGATGCCGACCCTCTACGTTGGCAATGCGGTGGCGAAGGGTCCGGAACCCGATGACCTGTTTCAGGTCACCGAACTGGTGAAGGGCGTCGACGCCGCATTGCCCGTCGCCGAGACCGGATGCCATCTGCAATGGCCCGCCTGAGGCGAGGCGCGAGGTTGGGAAACTCGTCTCCGGCAATCGGTGACGGCGGCTGACGGGCGCCTGGGTTTATGACCGAGCTGATCCTGTTCAATCTGTTCAACGGGCTGATCATCGGCGCGTTTTACGCGCTGATGGCGCTCGGCTTGTCGCTGATCCTGAATCTATCGGGGGTCATCAACTTCGCGCACGGCGGATTCTTGGCGATCGGAGCCTATCTCGCTTACACCCTGACCCGGTATGTCGGATTTTGGGGCGCGCTGGCGATCGCCCCCGTTCTGACCGCCGCGATCGGACTTGCCGTCGAGCGGGTGCTGATCCGGCGGCTCTACGGCCGCGACCCGCTTTACAGCCTGCTGTTGACCTTCGGCCTGGCCTTTATGATTGAAGATGGCACGCGCTATATCTGGGGGGCGGGAACCCTGCCTTTCGCGGTCCCGGATTGGCTGTCGAGCCCGCTCAGCAATCAATTCTTTTTTCTGACCGGCTACCGGCTGTTCATGGTGGTGCTGGTCGTAGCCGCGGTCGTCGCGCTGTTTTTGATCCTGAACCGGACCCGTCTCGGCATGCGGATCAGGGCGGGCACCCTGGATCTGGAAACCGTCTCGGCGCTGGGCGTCAACGTCCGCGTGCTGCGAACCCTGAATTTCGGCCTCGGCATCTACCTCGCCGGGCTTGCGGGCGTGCTCGCCGCCGGCATGCTGGGCTTGCAGCCGACGATCGGCAGCGCGCTGATCATGCCGAGCTTTGTCGCGATCATCATCGGCGGGCTTGGCAGCCTGCCCGGCACGTTGCTCGGCGGCCTGTTGATCGGGGTCGCGTCGGGGGTAACGACAGTGTTTTACCCGTCGGCCTCCGAGGCCGTCATTTATGTGATGATGGCGCTGGTGCTGCTCGTTCGGCCGCGCGGGCTCTTGGGCGAGGAGGGCCGCTTCTAGTGGGGCCGCAAGCCCGACGAACGGCCGACCTCGCTGTCTGGGCATTGCTGCTGGGGATGCCGTATTGGATTAACTGGGCCGGCGGCTACACCTCGCTTGGAAGCCGGGTGCTGGTTTTGGCGCTGGCGGCGATGGCGCTCAATTTCCTGCTCGGCTTCACCGGCGTCCTGTCGTTCGGGCACGCCGCGTATTTCGGCCTCGGCGTCTACGGCATGGGCCTGACGATCAAGTATCTGGTCCCGAGCACAATGGCGGGAATGGCGGTCGGCGTGATCGCCGGCACCGTTGCCGCCGCGATCGTCGGGCTCCTGATCGTGCGCCTGCGCGGCATCTATTTCGCGATGGCGACCATCGCCTTTGGCCAAGTCTTCTATTTTATCGCCTACCGCTGGAATTCGGTCACCGGCGGCGATGACGGGCTCAGCGGTTGGCACCGGCTGCCGATCGATCTGGGTGTCGGCACTGTCGACATCGTCAACAGCGACAAGGCTTTCTATTACCTCGTCCTCGTCTGTTTTGCGGTTGCCGCGGGGGTCATGGCGGCGCTCCTGCATTCCCCGTTTGGGCGCACCTTGCTCGCGATCCGCGAGAACGAGCGGCGCGCGCGATTTCTCGGCATCCCGGTCGACCGTCACATCTGGTTGTCGTGGATGATTTCCTGCGCGCTCGTCAGCCTCGCCGGGACGCTCTACGCCCTCCTCAACAATTTCGCCGATCCGCATGATTTGCGCTGGGATCAGTCGGGCGATTTTGTGATCATGGCGGTGTTGGGCGGCATGCGGGCGTTTTGGGGGCCGCTGATCGGCGCGGCGATTTTTGTCGTGTTGCAAGACTTCGTGTCGAGCCACACCGAGAATTGGATGTCCTTTATCGGCCTGTTCTTTGTGATCGTGGTTCTTTTCTTCCCGCGCGGGCTGCTCGGCATGTTGCGCCGGCGGGGCGCGCGATGAGCCTTTTGCAGGTCGAGAACGTTTCCCGCCATTTCGGCAGCCTTGTCGCCGTCGAGAATGTTTCAATGACGGTCGAGCCGGGTGAATTGCGGGCGGTCATCGGCCCCAACGGCGCCGGCAAGACGACCTTTTTCAACCTGATCAGCGGTTTTTTGACCCCGACATCGGGGCATATCCGGTTTGCCGACGAAGACGTGACGAGCCTGTTGCCGGCGCGCCGCGTGTGGCGCGGCATCGCGCGCACATTTCAAATCACCGAGGTTTTTCCCGAGCTGTCGGTCCGCGAAAACCTGCGCATCGCGGTGGAGGTGGCGGCCGGCTATCGTCTGCGGCCATGGATTTCGCGGGCTGCCGACGCGCAGATCGCCGCTCGTGTGACTGATCTTTGCGGCAAGGGCGGGCTCGCCGACCGCGAGAACCGGCTTGTCGGCGAATTGAGCCACGGCGACCAGCGCGCGACCGAGATCATGATAGCATTGGCGCTCAAACCGCGGCTGTTGCTGCTCGACGAGCCGACCGCCGGCATGGGCGACCAGGAGACCTACAACATCACCCGGCTGATCCGGCGGCTGCACCGCGACGAGAAGCTGACGATCGTGCTTATCGAGCACGACATGCGCGTTGTCTTTCACCTCGCCGACCGCATCATGGTGCTGGCCGAGGGCCGCATGCTTGGCGAGGGCACACCGCAGCAGATCGCCGCCGACGAAAGGGTGCAGGCGGCCTATCTCGGTCAAGCGGCATGAGCGGCCCCGCGCTCGCGTTGCAGGCCGACAAGCTTCATACCTTTTACGGCAAAAGCCATATCCTGCATGGGGTCGGCCTCGAGGTGCGCGAGGGCGAGATCGTGACCCTCTTGGGGCGCAACGGCGCCGGCAAGAGCACGACTTTGCGCAGCCTTGTCGGGCTGACGCCGCCGCGCGAGGGGACGGTGCGCATCCTCGGCCGCGACACGACGCACTGGCCGCCCTACCGGATTGCGGCCTTGGGTGTGGGCTACGTCCCCGAGGGACGCCGCGTCTTTGCCAACCTGACCGTCGACGAAAACCTGATGGTGCCATTGGAGCGGCCAGGGCCGTGGACCCTCGCCCGCATCCACCAATTGTTCCCGCGCCTGGCCGAGCGCCGCGGCAACAAGGGGCGGCAGCTCTCAGGCGGCGAGCAGGAGATGCTGGCGATCGCGCGGGCGCTGATCCTCAACCCGCGGCTTCTGATCCTCGACGAGCCGTCGCAGGGGCTGGCGCCGCTGATTGTCCAGGAGGTGTTCCGGGTGGTCGCGGCGGCGCGGGAGGAGGGGATCTCGATCCTCGTGGTCGAGCAGAATGTGCGCGCGGCGGTCGCGATCGCCGACCGCGCCTATGTGCTCGACGACGGCAGGGTCGTTTATTCAGGCGCGGCCGCCGAATTCGCCAGGGACGAGGAGCGTGTCAGGGCGCTCGCCGGCGCCAGCGCCGAAACCTGGACTGAAGCCGAGCTCACCTGACGGTCCGCGCGAACGATCGAGCCGATGCTGCGTCGATGGATCCTCAGCGGCGCGCGAGGAGGTGGTCGACCATCGCCGGAGCGGCGCCGAGATAGTTGGCGGGATCGGTCAGTGCGCGCAATTTGTCGGGACCGAGCGGGCCGGCGACGGCCGGGGTTTCGAGCAGAACGTCGAGCAGCGGCCGGTCGCCCTCAATCGCGGCATGGCAGGCGTCGTAGACGAGATCGTGCGCCTCGGTGCGCCCGGTATATGGCGCGAGACCCATCATCACCGCTTCGGCGACGATCAGCCCGTGGGTCATGGCGAGGTTCCTGGCCATGCGCACCGGATCGACGATCAGCCCGCCCAGCAAAAACCTCGACTGATGGAGCGCACCCGCGGCATAGCCGAAGGCCTCCGGCACCGTCACCCATTCGACATGCCATGGTCCGGTTGCACGCTCGAAATCGGCGACCATCGCATCGAGGACGAGCCCCGCCTGCTGGCGCAGC
Source organism: uncultured Alphaproteobacteria bacterium (assembly GCA_963712825.1). Lineage (GTDB taxonomy): Bacteria > Pseudomonadota > Alphaproteobacteria > ATCC43930 > CGMCC-115725 > AP-15. The sequence goes on along the minus strand of CAVQJP010000002.1, from coordinate 44,395 downwards.
ACCTTGGCGGCGGCGAGGATCAGCTCGCACGAAATCGGGTTGCGCTTTTGCGGCATTGTCGAGCTGGAGCCGCGGCCGGCGGCAAACGGCTCGGCCGCCTCGCCGAACTCGGTCGCCGACATCAGCATCACGTCATAGGCGATCTTGGCGAGGCTGCCGGCGAGCAGGGCCAGCACCTGCACCGTCTCGACAATGCCGTCGCGGGCGACGTGCCAGGTGATCGGCGGGTCGCCAAGCCCGAGCTCGCGCGCGAGCTCGGTGCGGCTCTTGACGACATCGGCGCCCTGGCCGAGCGAGGCGAGGGTGCCGGCCGCACCCCCGAACTGGGACAGGAGCACGCGCGGGCGCAGCTGCGCCAGCCGCTCGGCATGGCGGTCGAGCGCCGACAGCCAGATCGCGGCCTTATAGCCAAACGTGATCGGCAGCGCGTGCTGCAGGTGCGTGCGGCCGGCCATCGGCGTATCGCGATAGCGGCGGGCGAGATCGGCGAGATGGCCGCGCGCTGCCGCGAGATCGGCTTCGAGCAGGTCGAGCCCGGCGCGGATCTGCAGCACGACCGCGGTATCCATGATGTCCTGGGTCGTGGCTCCCCAGTGCAGCCAGCGCCCGCCCGCGCCGGCCTGCTCGGCGATTTGGCGGACGAGCGGCAGGATCGGGTAGCCGACAGTCTCGGTCTCGCGCTTCAGACGCGCCAGGTCGAGGCTCTGCGGACGCTCTGCGATCGCCGCGGCCGCACGCGAGATCTCCGCCGCGGCCTCGCTCGGAATAATGCCGAGCCGGGCCTGGGCGCGGGCGAGCGCCGCCTCGACCTCGGTGCAGCGCGCCACAAACGCGTCGTCGCCAAACACCGCCCGCATCGCAGCGGTGCCGAACATGTCGGCGAATAGCGCCGAATTCAGAATGCCGATCGTCATCGGTCGCTCCCAGCCTAGAAGACTTGCGATCGTCCGGCAACGGGCCGTCCGGCGCCCGAGCTTAGAACGCCCGCGCTAATGAAATGCGTCGGCTGCCCCGAGTCGACCAGGCCGGGGCGGGCCCGAGGCTAGGCGGCGCGGCCGAGCCGGAGCTCGGCCCAGATTTCGGCAAGGGCGCAAACGAGACGGTCGATGTCGGCGTCGGTGTGCAACGGCGACGGCGTGATCCGCAGCCGCTCGGTGCCGCGCGGCACAGTCGGGTAGTTGATCGGCTGCACATAGATCGCGTAGCGGTCGAGCAAGACGTCGCTGATCCCTTTGCACAGCACCGGGTCGCCGACGATTACCGGCACGATGTGGCTCTCATTGTCGAGATGCCGGATGCCGGCCTCGTCGAGTCGCCGGCGCACGGCCGCGACAACCTGTTGGTGGCGGCGGCGTTCGACGGCGCTGGTCTTCAGATGCCGCACGCCGGCAAGCGCCCCGGCGGCGATGGCAGGCGGCAGCGCCGTCGTAAAGATAAAGCCCGAGGCGAAGCTGCGCACAAAATCGCACAGCGCCACCGACGCGGCGATATAGCCGCCGATGACGCCAAAGGCCTTCGCCAATGTCCCTTCGATCACCGTCAGCCGATGACCGATGCCGAGGCTCTCGGCAATTCCGCCGCCGCGCGCGCCGTAGAGCCCGACCGCATGGACCTCGTCGAGATAGGTCATGGCGCCAAAAGCGTCGGCCGCGTCGCACAATTCGGCAATCGGCGCTATGTCGCCATCCATCGAGTAGACCGACTCAAAGGCGACGAGCTTGGGCCGGGCGGGGTCGATCCGGGCGAGCAGGCGGCTGAGATCCTCGGGGTCGTTATGGGCGAAGATGTGCTTTTCGGCACGGCTGCCGCTGATTCCTTCGATCATCGAGGCGTGGTTCGCCGCGTCGGAGAGGACGACGCAATCGGGCAACCGCGACGCGAGCGTGCCGAGGGTCGCCCAGTTCGACACATAGCCCGAGGTGAACAGCAGCGCCGCCTCCTTGCCGTGCAGCTCGGCGAGCTCGCGTTCGAGGCAGACGTGATAGTGGTTGGTGCCGGCGATGTTGCGGGTGCCGCCGGCGCCGGCGCCGCAACGGTCGAGCGCTTCGTGCATCGCCGCGATCACGGCCGGGTGCTGGCCCATGCCGAGATAGTCGTTCGAGCACCACACCGTCACCTCGCGGCGCTGGCCGTCACGGCGAAAATCGGCGAGCGGGAAGGCGCCCGCGCGCCGTTCGAGGTCGGCAAACACCCGGTAGTTGCCGGCGCGGCGCAGACCGTCGAGCTGCCCGCGGAAAAACCCTTCGTAGTTCATCGCCATCTCCGATCGCGGGGGTGCCTGGCGCACAGTTCTGCGGGCTCGGCAGCCGAGCGATACCGCCGATCATGCTCCGGCTTCGGTTAACGGTATATGACCCGGATCACAAGGCTGGGGTATCTCCGGGTTATCCGAATTTGGCGAGGATTGGGGATATCCGGGTTAGTCGAGCGCCAGAGCCGCCGATTTCAGATAGGCGGTTTCGGGCAATGCCGGGTGGACCGGGTGGTCGGGGCCGGCGCCCGCGGTACGAATGACGCGGCCGTCGCGCCCGGCATCGGCGAGCCCGCGGCGCACCGCTTCGGCAAACTCCGGCTCGCCGACATGATACGAGCACGACGCCAGGAACAGGATGCCGCCGCGGGCGGTCACGCCGGCGGCGAGCCGGGCGAGCTTACGGTAGCCGCGCAACGCCGCCGGCACCTCCTTCTTTGACTTGGCAAAAGCCGGCGGGTCGGCGATGACGATGTCAAAGCGCTCGCCGGCGCCGGCGAGCCGCTCGGCCTCGGCAAACACCTCGGCGCGGCGAAAGCTGCAGATGGCGGCGACCGCGTTCAGCGCCGCGGCTTCGCGGGCCAGCGCCAGCGCCGGCTCGGAGTGGTCGATCCCGACGATTTCGGCGCCGCCGGCGCGTGCCGCCTGAACCGCAAACCCGCCCGTGTAGCAATAAAGATCGAGGACGCGCGCGCCGCCTTTCGCGAGCCCGGCGACAAAGCCGCGGTTGCGGCGCTGGTCAAAAAACCAACCAGTCTTCTGCCCGCCGAGCGGGTCGACCGGGAACACCGCGCCGTTTTCGTGCACCAGCACCGGCGTGTCGAGCGAGCCGGCCGCCACGCGGATTTCGGGCAACAATCCCTCCTGGCTCCGTGCGGGACTGTCGTTGCGCAGCACGATCGCGCGCGGTTTGAGCGACTGGGCCAGCACGTCGAGCACGAGCGGCTCGAGCCGGGCCATGCCGGCAGCGTTCGACTGCACGATCAGGACGTCGTCGGCCCGGTCGACGACGAGACCGGGCAGGCCGTCGGCTTCGGCATGGACCAGGCGATAACACGGCTCGTCGAACAATTGCCGGCGCAGCCGCAACGCCCGCTCGATGCGGCGGGCGAGAAACCGGCGGCCGATCGCGCGGGCGGGATCGCGGTCGAGCAGGCGCGCCGCTAACAGGCTGTGCGGGTTGAACATCGCCACACCGAGGGCGCTGCCGTCGGCGCGGCTTACCGTAACGAGCATGCCGGGCGTCAGCGCGCGCGCAGCCTCGTCCATCAGCACCTCGTTCGAGTAGATCCAAGGGTGACCGGCCTCGGCGCGCCGATGCCGCGCCGGCAGCAATGCTATGACCGACCGGCTCGCCGGGTTGTCGGCGATCGGTGCTGTGATGACGGGCGTCTCGCTGTCCAAAATCGCGCTGTCCAATGTCGCGCCCTCCTGCTCCGGCCGCGCCGGGCTCATTCTGCCGCTGCCGTCGCCTTGGGGCGAGTCCGGCGGCACGGGCGCCGCTGCCGATCGCCCTTGCCTTTCTGCCGCCTGCGGGAGTAGTTGTTGCGCCCTGGGGCCGTTACCGGCCTGACGCATGCGCCCGTAGCTCAATTGGATAGAGCACCAGACTACGGATCTGGGGGTTAGGGGTTCGACTCCTCTCGGGCGCGCCAACCTTTTCACGCTTGCGAAAAGCCAGCCCTTTCCGCTTGCGAAAAGCCCATCCTTTCCGCGTTCAAAAAGGACGTCCCGGAATATGGCGTCAGGGCCAAGCCCGGATGCCAGGGATACCTTTCGCGAGAATTTTCGGATGCCTGCCTGGGCGTCGAGGGTCCGCAACGGGCACGCCCCGGCGCGTTGTTCTGCTGCTGTGGCGGCGCGCCCTCACCCGCGCGAACGAAGGGTGGATGAGAGCCGTGCCTGGATGCGATCGTTTGGCTTTGACCGCCAGATCGTCAGGCGGCCTCGTCCTCGCCCTCGGCGCCGGTCGGGCCCGAATCCTTGCCTTTGGCCGCCGGGTCGCGGTCGACGAGCTCGATCACCGCCATCGCCGCGTCGTCGCCGTAACGGAAGCCCGCCTTGATGACGCGGGTGTAGCCGCCGGCACGGCCGACATAGCGCTCGGCCAAAACCGTCATCAGCTTGTTGGCGAGCCCGGTATCCTGCAGCCGGGCGATCGCGCGCCGCCGGTTGGCGAGCCCGCCATGCTTGCCGAGCGTGATCAGCCGCTCGACAATCGGGCGCAGATCCTTGGCCTTGGGCAGGGTCGTCGTGATCTGCTCGTGCTTGATCAGTGCTGCGGCCAAGTTCTCGAACATCGCCTTGCGATGTTCGGAGCGGCGGCTGAAGCTGCGTCCTTTCAGGCGATGGCGCATCGGGTCCGGGTCCTCAATAGGGCTCGTCGAGCCGCTTCGCCAGCTCTTCGATGTTCTCGGGCGGCCAGTTGGGGATTTCCATGCCCAGATGGAGCCCCATCTGGGTCAGCACTTCCTTGATCTCGTTCAGCGACTTGCGCCCGAAATTCGGGGTCCGCAACATCTCGGCCTCGGATTTCTGCACGAGGTCGCCGATGTAGACGATGTTGTCGTTCTTCAGGCAATTGGCCGAGCGCACCGACAACTCAAGCTCGTCGACTTTGCGCAGCAGGTTCTTGTTGAACGGCAGCTCGCTCGGACGGGTGTCGTCGGACGGGTGACGCGGCTCCTCGAAATTGATGAAAAGCTGCAGCTGATCCTGCAAAATGCGCGCGGCCAAGGCCACCGCGTCCTCGGGCGTCACCGCACCGTTGGTCTCCACCCGCATCGCCAACCGGTCGTAGTCGGTCACCTGGCCGACGCGGGTGTTCTCGACCCGATAGGATACCTTGCGCACCGGGCTGAACAGGGCGTCGACCGGGATCAGCCCGATCGGTGCGTCCTCGGCCCGGTTCTGAGTGCCCGGCAGGTAGCCCTTGCCGTTCTCGACGGTCAGCTCCATGACAACTCGGGTGCCGGCGTCGAGCGTGCAAATCACCAGATCCGGGTTCATGATCTCGATGTCGTGGCCGGTTTCGATCGCGCCGGCGCGAACCTCGCCAGGTCCGCTGCCGCGCAGCCGCATGCGCTTGGGGCCTTCGCCGTACATCCGCAGATCGATGCTTTTGACATTCAGAACAATGTCGGTCACGTCTTCGAGGACGCCGGGCAGCGACGAAAATTCGTGCAGCACGCCCTCGATCTGGATCGAGGTCACCGCCGCTCCTTGCAGCGAGGAGAGCAGCACGCGCCGCAGCGCGTTGCCGAGCGTCAGGCCAAAGCCGCGTTCCAGCGGCTCGGCGACGACGGTGGCGGCCCGCTTCGGATCGTCGCCCGGCTCAACCGAAAGCTGCTTCGGCTTGATTAGAGTCTGCCAGTTCCTTTGGATTACCACTCGAACCTCGGTCGGTTAGCGAAAGCCGGCCGCAGCGTAGCCGCGGCCCGGCAACCGGCAATTTCCTCTCGACAGTCGCGGCCGCAGCCGGGACCTTGTTTGTTTCAGGCGCGCTTGGTTCAGACGCGCCGCCGCTTTGGCGGCCGGCAGCCATTATGCGGGATCGGCGTCACGTCGCGGATCGAGGTCACGGCGAACCCCACCGACTGCAATGCGCGCAACGCCGATTCGCGTCCCGAGCCTGGACCCTTGACCTCGATGTCGAGGGTGCGCATGCCATGCTCCATGGCCTTGCGTCCGGCGTCCTCGGCGGCGACTTGCGCGGCATAAGGGGTCGATTTGCGCGAGCCCTTGAAACCCTGGCTCCCCGAAGACGACCAGGCGATCGTGTTGCCCTGCGCGTCGGTAATCGTGATCATCGTGTTGTTGAAGCTCGCGTTCACATGGGCCGTGCCCGATGTGATGTTTTTCCGCTCGCGTCTGCGCAGGCGCGGCGCCGGCGCGCCCGATCTTGCCATCTATGTGCTTCCGATCTCGTCTTATAGAGCTGGTTATAGAGCTGAGCGTTTCGAACGCGGCATGACGGGGGATGCTACTTCTTCTTCCCGGCGATCGGGCGCGCCGGTCCCTTGCGCGTGCGGGCGTTGGTGTGGGTGCGCTGCCCGCGCACCGGCAGACCCTTGCGGTGCCGCAGCCCGCGATAGCAGCCGAGATCCATCAACCGCTTGATGTTCATCGCCACCAGCCGGCGCAAATCGCCTTCGACCGTGAATTCACGGTCGATCACCTCGCGCATACGGAGCACCTCGTCGTCGGTCAATTCATGAACCCGCCGCTCCGGCGGGATGCCGATCCGGGTGCAGATCTGTGCCGCCGTCGTCCGGCCGATGCCGTGGATGTAGGTCAGCCCAATCGGCACTCGCTTCTGGTTCGGAATATTGACGCCAGCGATGCGCGCCATGCGCTCTCCTCAGAAAGAAACCAGATAAGGGTGAACCCCGCCCTTCGCAAGGGCGAGCAGTATAGCCATGCACAAACGCCGGTCAACCCCTGCGGCATTATGCCCGCGGTTGGCCGGGGCTAGGCGGACCGCCGATCGGGGCCGAGAATCTCTTCGATCCGGTGGGTCACCGCATCGATCCCGGCCATGCCGTCGACCACGCGCAGAAGGCGACGGGCGCGGTAATACGGCAGGATCGGCTCGGTTTGCCGGCGGTAAACCTCAAACCGCGCGGCCACGGCCTCGGGGCGATCGTCCGGCCGGTGGATGAATTCATGACTGCCGCACACGTCGCACACCCCGTCCGCGCGCGGCCGGTTGTAGCGCTCGTGATAGCTCGCGCCACAACGCGCGCAGGTAAAGCGGCCGGCAAGCCGCTCGGTCAGCGCCGCTTCGTCGACCTCGACCAGGATCACGTGGTCGAGATGCCGACCGCGCTGTGCCAGCATCGCGTCGAGGGCCTCGGCTTGCGGGACGGTGCGCGGAAAGCCGTCAAGGATGAACCCGTTGGCGCAATCCGGCTCGCCGATGCGTGCGGCGATCATGTCGATGATCACGTCGTCGGGAACCAATTGCCCCGAATCCATGATGCTTTTGACATGGCGCCCGAATTCGCTGCCGGAGACGGTCGCGGCGCGCAGCATGTCGCCGGTGGCGAGGTGACGGATGCCGCGGCTCTGTTCGATCCGCTTGGCCTGCGTTCCCTTTCCCGAACCTGGCGGCCCGAGGAGGATCACGTTCATCCGCGCCGACCCCGAAGCCTCGCTTTTTTGATCAAGCCCTCATATTGGTGCGCCAGCAGATGCGAGTGGATCTGCGCCACCGTGTCCATCGTCACGCTGACCACGATCAAGAGGCTGGTGCCTCCGAAATAGAACGGGACCGAATATTCCGATATCAGGAATTCGGGGAGAATGCAGACCGCCGCGAGATAGGCAGCGCCGACCACGGTCAGCCGGGTCAGCACATAGTCGAGATAGTCGGCGGTGTTCTTGCCCGGCCTGATGCCGGGGATGAACCCGCCGTATTTGCGCAAATTGTCGGCGGTTTCGGTCGGGTTGAAGACGATCGCCGTGTAGAAGAAGCAGAAAAACACGATCAGTGCTACGTACAGCAGCATGTAGAGCGGCCGCCCGTGCGCCAGATAGGCGGTGATGTTGCCTAGCCAGCCAAAGCTTTGGCTGTTTGACTGAAAATTGGCGATCGTTGCTGGCAGCAACAGCAACGACGACGCGAAAATCGGCGGGATCACGCCCGACGTGTTGATCTTGAGCGGCAGGTGAGATGCGTCGCCGCCAAACATCTTGTTGCCTACCTGGCGCTTTGGATACTGCACCAAGAGGCGGCGCTGGGCGCGCTCCATGAACACGATAAACGCGACCACCCCCACGGAGATCACCAGGATGGCGACGATAAAGAAGGTCGATATTGCCCCGGTGCGGCCGAGCTCCAAAGTCGAGGCGAGCGCATGCGGCAGGTTTGCGACGATGCCGGCGAAAATGATCAGCGAAATGCCGTTGCCGACGCCGCGCGCGGTGATCTGCTCACCAAGCCACATCAGAAACACAGTGCCGCCAACCAGCGTCACGACTGTGACCAGCCGAAACCCGAGCCCGGGGTCCAGCACCGCGGTTTCGGCGCCGGAGCGCATCCCTTCGATCCCGACGGCGATGCCATAGGCCTGCACCGCCGCCAGCAGCACGGTGCCGTAGCGGGTGTACTGGTTGAGCTTTTTGCGCCCGCTCTCACCCTCCTTCTTCAGGGCTTCGAGGCTCGGCGACACCGCGGTCAGCAGCTGGATGATGATCGAGGCCGAGATGTAGGGCATGATGTTGAGCGCAAAGATCGTCATCCGGCCGAGCGCGCCGCCCGAGAACATGTCGAACATGCCGAGAATGCCGCCGGCATTGCGCGCAAAAATGTCGTGCAGAATCCCCGGGTCGATGCCGGGGATCGGGATGTAGGTGCCGAGCCGATAGATCACCAAGGCGCCGAGGGTGAACCAAATCCGGCTCTTGAGCTCGGTCGCCTTGCCGAAGGCCGAGAAATTGATGCTGGAAGCAAGTTGTTCGGCGACTGACGCCATCTAGCCCATCCTCAACTTGTGTCCCGGCTCAACCCGTAGGGTCGACGCCGCGTCGACGCGACCGGCGCGGGCGCCGCCGCGCATCACGCCGGCGACGCCGCTTCCTCTTTCGGCTTGCGCGCACGGCCGGCAGCTATGACGACCTTGCCGCCGGCACCCTCGACCGCGGCGATGGCCGCCTTTGAGGCGCCGGCCACCTCGATCGTCAGCGCGACCCGCAACTCGCCTTTCGCCAGCAGCCGCACCCCGTCGCCCTTGCGGCGCAAAATCCCGGACGCGACCAGCGCCGCCGAGTCGAGCGTCGCGTCGGCGCTCAGCTTACCCTCGTCGAGCGCCTTTTGCACCCGGCCGAGATTGACGACCTTGAAATCGGGCCGAAACATCTTGTTATCAAAGCCGCGCTTGGGCAGCCGGCGATGCAGCGGGGTCTGGCCGCCCTCGAACCCGTTCAGCGCCACCCCGCTGCGCGCGGTTTGTCCCTTGCCGCCGCGCGCCGAAGTTTTGCCCTTGCCCGAGCCGATGCCGCGCCCGACGCGCTTCGCCCGATAATGCGCGCCCGGATTGTCTCTTATCTCGTTGAGCTTCATCGCCCTGTCCCTTCCGCCGCAACGTCCGGCCGCGCCATGTCAGATCCTCGCCTCCCGCGACGCGACGCGGGTCTGCCAAGGATCAGAGGGTGCGGCACCCACCCCGACCGGCTCGCTCAGCCTTCTTCGACAACCGTCACCAGATGCCGGACCTTGCGGATCATCCCGCGCACGGCCGGCGTGTCTTCGAGAACACGGCGGCGATGCCGCTTGTTCAAACCGAGCCCCTTCAGCGTTTCCTCCTGGTCGTGGCGGCGCCCGATCGGACTGCCGGTCTGCTCGACCGTCACCGATTTCTTGCCCTCCATCACGCCGGCTCCCGCGCTGCTTCGCCGTCGCGGCGGCCGAGAATCTCGGCGACTTTCTTGCCGCGCCGGGCGGCGACCGCGCGCGGGCTCGTCGCCAGGCCGAGTGCGGCAAAGGTCGCTTTGATCATATTGTGAGGGTTGGCGCTGCCGACCGATTTGGCGACCACGTCATGCACGCCAAGCGCCTCGAAGATCGCCCGCATCGGGCCGCCGGCGATGATCCCGGTCCCGGCCTTGGCGGCACGTACGATGACCCGGCCCGCGCCATAGCCGCTGACGATGTCGTGATGCAGGGTCCGGCCCTCGCGCAGCGGCACCCGGATCATGTTGCGCCGGGCCTGCTCGGTCGCCTTGCGGATCGCCTCCGGCACCTCGCGCGCCTTGCCGGCGCCGTAGCCGACCCGCCCCTTGCGGTCGCCGACGACGACGAGGGCGGCAAACCCGAACCGCCGGCCGCCCTTCACAACCTTGGCGACGCGGTTGATGTTGACGAGCTTTTCGGCAAACTCGCTTTCTTCGCGATCGCGCCCACGGTCGCCGTCGCGCCCGCGCCGTTCGCCCTGGTTGCGTGCCGTGCGTGCCATTGCAGCCCCCTCAGAAATCCAGACCGCCTTCGCGGGCGGCGTCGGCCAGGGCCTTGACCCGGCCATGAAACAGATAGGCGCCGCGGTCGAAGACGACGCGCTCGACTCCCGCCGCCTTGGCGCGCGCGGCGATCAGCTTGCCGACCGCACCTGCGGCAGCGATGTCGGCACCGGTTTTGAGGCTCGCCTTGACATCGGCGTCGAGGCTGGAGGCGGCGGCAATCGTGCGCCCGGCGGCATCGTCGATGACTTGCACATAGATGTGCCGCGACGACCGGAACACCGAGAGCCGCGGCCGTCCGTTGGCGGCGCGGCGCAGATTTCGCCGCACCCGTTGGCGGCGGCGGAGAAACAGGGCTTTGGAGGTTTGCGCCATCGCAGCTACTTCTTCTTGCCTTCCTTGCGGCGAACGATTTCGCCGGAATAGCGGATGCCCTTGCCCTTGTAGGGCTCGGGCGGGCGGAACGCACGAATCTCGGCGGCGACCTGACCGACGCGCTGCCGATCGGAACCGGACACGTTGATCACGGTCGGCCGCTCGCAGGCGATTTTGATGTCGCCGGGGATCGGAAACGCGATGTCGTGCGAATAGCCGAGCTGGAGGTTCAGCGTGTTGCCCTGCACCGCGGCGCGATAGCCGACGCCGGTGATCTCGAGCCCGACCGAAAAGCCCTTCGACACCCCGGTCACCATGTTGTTGACGAGCGCCCGCGTCGTTCCCCACATCGCCCGCGACTGCTTGCTGTCGTTGGCGGGGGCGATCGTGATCTCGCCGTCGGCAACCGACGCTGTAACGTCGTTGCTGACGACGAGGGTCAGAGCGCCGAGGCCGCCCCTGGCGGTCAGGGTGCGGCCCGACAGCTGCACCTCGACGCCGCTCGGGACAGCCACCGGATTTTTGCCGATGCGCGACATGTCAGCTCCTCAGAATACCCGGTCGGTTGCTCAGAATACGCGGCACAGCACTTCGCCGCCGACCTTTGCGGCACGCGCCTCGTTGTCCGACAGCACGCCGCGCGGGGTCGACAGGATCGCGATGCCGAGCCCGTTATAGCTGCGCGGCAGGTCGGCAATGCGCGAATAGATGCGCCGACCCGGTTTCGACACGCGGTTGATTTCGCGAATGACCGGCTCGCCGTCGACGTATTTGAGCTCGATCTTGAGCTCGGCCACGCCCGGCCGCAAATCCTCGCGGCTGAAGCCGCGGATATAGCCTTCGCGCTGCAATACCTCGAGCACATGGGCGCGCATCTTGGAGGCGGGGGACGCAACCACCGCCTGACGCGCCCGCTGGCCGTTGCGGATCCGCGTCAGCATGTCCCCCAACGGGTCGCTCATCGACATCGGGGCGCCCTCCTACCAGCTCGACTTCAGCATGCCGGGGATCTGCCCGGAGGAGGCGAGCTCGCGCAACGCGATGCGCGACAGCCGGAACTTGCGGTAAAAGCCGCGCGGGCGTCCGGTCAGCGCGCAGCGGTTGCGGATCCGGGTTCGCGAGCCGTTGCGCGGCAGCATCGCGAGCTTGAGCTGGGCGGCAAAGCGTTCCTCCGGCGGCGCCTCGCGGTCGACCGCGATCCGCTTCAGCCGCAGGCGGCGCGGCGCGCTCTGCCGGGCGAGCCTGGCGCGCCGGTTGTTCTTTTCGACCGCGCTCTTTTTGGCCATCGACTTCGCTCCTGCCCGTCAATTGACAAACGGCATGTCAAAACCCTTGAGGAGCGCCTTCGCCTCCTCATCGGTTTTGGCCGTCGTCGTGATCACGACGTTCATCCCGCGCACCGACTCGACCCGGTCGTAGTCGATTTCGGGAAAGACGATCTGCTCCTTGAGCCCAAGCGCGAAGTTGCCGCGCCCGTCAAAGCTTTTGCCCGGAATACCCCGAAAATCGCGCACCCGCGGCAGCGCCACATTGATCAGCCGGTCGAGAAATTCATACATGCGCTGGCGGCGCAACGTGACCTTGCAGCCGATCGGCATGCCCTCCCGCAGCTTGAAGGTCGCGATCGAATGCTTGGCGCGGGTGACGACCGGGCGCTGGCCGGCGATCGCGGTCAGCTCGCCCGCGGCCGCATCGACCTTCTTGGCGTCCTGGGTCCCCTCGCCGACACCCATGTTGATGACGATCTTGTCGAGCCGCGGCACCTGCATCGGGTTGGTGTAGCCGAACTCCTGCATCAGCCCCGGACGCACCGTCGTCTCGTAATATTCCTGCAAGCGCGGCTTGCTCATGCTTTCACCTGTCGATGACTTCGCCGGAGCGGCGGGCGACCCGCACCTTGCGGCCGTCGCCGAGCGTCTTGTAGCCGATGCGCGTCGGCTTGCCCGACGCCGGGTCGACATGAGCGATGTTGGAAATATGCAGCGCCAATTCCTTTTCGACGATGCCGCCGGGTTCGCCCATCCGCGGCTTGGTATGGCGCTTGGCGATGTTGACGCCCTGCACGATCACCCGCCTTTCGGTCGGAAAGACGCGCAGGACCTCGCCGGTGCGGCCTTTGTCGCGGCCGCTGATGACGACGACGTTGTCGCCCTTTTTGATCTTGAGCTTGATCATTGCCGCATTCCCGCCAACCGCCTCACAGCACTTCGGGTGCGAGAGACACGATCTTCATAAAGCGCCGCGCCCGCAATTCGCGGGTGACCGGGCCAAAGATGCGGGTGCCGATCGGCTCGTTCGCCTGGTTGATCAGCACCGCGGCGTTGCGGTCAAAGCGGATGGCGCTGCCGTCGACTCGGCGGATCTCCTTGGCGGTGCGCACGATGACCGCGCGATGCACGTCGCCCTTTTTGACGCGGCCGCGCGGGATCGCCTCCTTGACCGAGACGATGATCACGTCGCCGACGGTCGCGGTGCGGCGCTTCGAGCCGCCCAGCACCTTGATGCACTGCACTCGCCGCGCGCCGGAATTGTCGGCGACGTCGAGGTTGGTCTGCATCTGGATCATGCCGCACCTGCCGCGGGCTCGACCGCCTCGGCGGCGGCATTCTCGGGAGGAACCGCGCCTTGACCGGCGGAGCGCTCCACCAGACCCGCGAGCGCGACCCAGTGCTTGCGCTTGGAAATCGGCCGGCTCTCCTCGATACGGACCATGTCGCCGACATGCCAGCGATTGTGCTCGTCATGCGCCGCGTATTTTTTCGAATGGGTGATGAACTTCTTGTAGATCGGGTGCATCACCCGGCGTTCGACCCGCACGACGATGGTCTTGTCGGCAGCATCGCTGACCACGACACCTTGAAGAATTCGCTTCGACATTATGACATTTTCCTAGGCCGGCTTGCTGCGGCGCTGGCCGAGAATGGTTTTGATGCGGGCGATGTCGCGCCGCACCTGCCGCACCCGCGCGGTATTTTCGAGCTGGCCGTTGGCGCGCTGAAAACGCAGGTTGAAGATTTCCTTGCCGAGCCCGTCGAGCTCGCCGACCAGCTCGTCGTCGGTCTTGGCCCTCACGTCGCCGGCCTTCATAAGCCGAGCTCCTCGCCGGCGCGCACGACAAAGCGGGTGCCGAGCGGCAATTTCGCGGCGGCAAGCGCAAACGCCTCGCGCGCGGTATCGGGCGGCACGCCGTCGAGCTCGAACATGATGCGCCCCGGCTTGACCCGGCAGATCCAGTATTCCGGCGAGCCCTTGCCGCTGCCCATCCGCACCTCGGCCGGTTTGTGCGACACCGGCACGTCGGGGAAAATCCGGATCCACACCCGGCCGGCACGGCGGATGTGACGGGTGATCGCGCGCCGCGCGGCCTCGATCTGGCGCGCCGTGACCCGCCCCGGGTCGGACGCCTTGAGCCCGTAGGCGCCAAAGTTCAGGCTCGTCCCGCCCTTGGCGAGACCATGCACCCGACCCTTGTGCGCCTTGCGGTATTTCGAGCGTTTCGGACTGAGCATCTGAAATTATCCCAGCGCGTCGCGGCGCGGCCGTTCGTGGCTCGCCGGCGGCCCCTGGCCCTCGGCCGCGCGCTTTTCCTGGGCCAGCGGGTCGTGCGCGAGAATTTCGCCTTTGAACACCCACACCTTGACGCCGCACACCCCATAGGTGGTCTTGGCGGTGCCGTAGCCGAAATCGACATCGGCGCGCAAGGTGTGCAGCGGCACCCGGCCCTCGCGGTACCACTCCATGCGGGCGATCTCGGCGCCGCCGAGCCGGCCCGAGCAGTTGATCCGGATGCCCTGGGCGCCCAATCGCATCGCCGACTGCACCGCGCGCTTCATCGCCCGGCGAAAGGCGACGCGGCGCTCGAGCTGCTGGGCGATGCTGTCGGCGACGAGCTTGGCGTCGATTTCGGGCTTGCGGATCTCGACGATGTTGAGGCTGACCTCGCTCGGGGTGACCTTGGCGATGTCGCCGCGCAATTTCTCGATGTCGGCGCCCTTCTTGCCGATGATCACCCCCGGCCGCGCCGAGTGCAGCGTGATCCGGCTCTTTTTTGCGGCGCGCTCGATGACGACCCGTGACAGACCGGCCTGCGCCAGCCGGCGGGCCAGAAACCGCCGCAGCCCGAGGTCGTCGAGCAGCAGGTTCGAGTATTCCTTGCGCGCGAACCAGCGCGAGTCCCAGGTGCGGTTAATGCCGAGCCTGAGCCCGATCGGATTGACTTTTTGACCCATCAGGCCGTCTCCTCGCTGTCGTCCTCGGGGCGCTCGCGGACGATGACTGTCAGATGCGCAAAATGCTTTTCGACGCGCGCCGAGCGGCCGCGCCCCCGGGTGTGAAACCGCTTCAAGACAAAGGCCCGGCCGACCGAGGCTTCCTTGACATAGAGCCGGTCGACATCGAGCTGGTGGTTGTTCTCGGCATTGGCGATCGCCGCCTGCAGCACCTTTTTGACTTCGCCGGCGATGCGGCGGTGGGAAAAGGTCAGCTCGGCCAAAGCCGAGGCGGCGGTCTTGCCCTGGATCGCGCGGGCGACAAGGTTGAGCTTGCGCGCGCTCGTCCGCATGCCGCGCATGCTGGCCAAGGCCTCGCTGTCGTCGAGACGGCGCTCGGCGGCGGGCTTGCCCATCTCAGGCCCTCCTCGCCTTTTTGTCGCCGGCGTGACCGTAAAACGTCCGCGTCGGCGAAAACTCGCCGAGCTTGTGGCCGATCATGTTCTCGGTCACCAGCACCGGGATGAATTTGTGGCCGTTGTAGACGCCAAAGGTCAGCCCGACAAACTGCGGGAAGATCGTCGAGCGCCGCGACCAGGTGCGGATCACCTGGTTGCGTCCCGAACGCCGCGCCTCGTCCGCCTTTTTCAGCAGATAGCCGTCGACAAACGGGCCTTTCCAAACCGAGCGGGTCAAGCTCTCTCTCCGTCCTTTGTATGCCGGCTAGCGCTTGCGCCGGCGGCGCACGATCAGCCGATCGGTCGCCTTGTTGTGACGCGTCTTCTTGCCCTTGGTCGGCTTGCCCCAGGGGGTGACCGGATGGCGCCCGCCCGAGCTGCGGCCCTCGCCGCCGCCATGCGGGTGATCGATCGGGTTCATCGCGACGCCGCGCACCGACGGCCGCCGCCCGAGCCAGCGATTGCGCCCGGCCTTGGCGATGACGATGTTCTGCTGGTCAGGGTTCGACACCGCGCCGATCGTCGCCCGGCATTCGGCCCGCACCATCCGCAGCTCGCCCGACGACAGGCGCAGGAGCGCATAGCCCTGGTCGCGGCCGACGAGCTGGGCATAGGTTCCGGCCGAGCGCGCGATCTGCCCGCCCTTGCCGGGCTTCATCTCGATGTTGTGGATGATCGTGCCAACCGGCATGCTGCGCATCGGCATCGTGTTGCCGGGCTTGACGTCGACCTTCTCGCCGCTGACGACGCTGTCGCCGGCCCGCAGCCGCTGCGGCGCCAGGATGTAGGCGAGCTCGCCGTCCTGGTAGCGGACGAGCGCGATAAAGGCGGTGCGGTTGGGATCGTACTCAAGCCGCTCGACGGTCGCCGGCATGCCGTCCTTGGTGCGCTTGAAATCGACGATCCGGTAGCGCCGCTTGTTGCCGCCGCCGCGCCAGCGCACGGTGATGCGGCCGGAATTGTTGCGCCCGCCCTTGCCCCGCAGCCCCTCGGTCAAAGCCTTGACCGGCTTGCCTTTCCACAGCTCGCTGCGATCGACGGTGACGAGCTGCCGCCGCGACGGGGTCGTCGGGTTGAAGGTCCTGAGTGCCATTTTTCCGCCCGCTCCCCGCTCAAATCCCGGTGGTCACGTCGATCCGCTGGCCCTCGCCGAGGGTGACGATCGCCTTTTTGACATCCGAGCGCTGGCCGATCCGCCCGCGGACCCGCTTGACCTTGCCCATGACCCGGATCGTGTTGACCGCGGTCACCTTGACGTTGAACAGCCCCTCGACCGCGGCCTTGACCTCGCGCTTGGTCGCGGTCAACGGCACCCGGAAGATGACCTGGTTGTGCTCCGAGGCGTTGGTCGCCTTTTCGGTGATCACCGGGGTGCGGATGATGTCGTACATCTGCTGCCGCGTGAGCCGCGTTTCGGCCGGCGGGATGACGCGAAACCGGCTCATTTGAGGCGCGCCTCCAAATGTTGAACCGCATCGCGGGTCAAAACCAGCGTATCCCGGCGCAGGATGTCGTAGACATTCGCCCCTTGCTGCGGCAGCACATCGACGCGCGGCAGGTTGCGCGCGGCGCGGGCGAAATTCTCGTCGACCGCCGGCCCGTCGATGATCAGCACCGATCCCCAGCCGAGCGCTTCGAGCCGGGCGCGCAATGCCTTGGTCTTGGCCTCGTCGGCGCGGGCGGCGTCGATGACGACGAGCTTGCCTTCGCCGAGCTTGGCCGACAACGCGGTCTTGAGGCCGAGCCGGCGCACCTTCTTCTGCAGGCCGAATTCGTGGCTGCGCACGACCGGCCCGAAAATCACCGCCCCGCCGCGAAATTGCGGCGAGCGCAGGCTGCCCTGGCGCGCCCGGCCGGTGCCCTTCTGCTTGTAGGGTTTCTTGGTGGTGCCCTGGATGTCGCTGATGCCCTTGGTCTTGTGGGTGCCGGCGCGGCGCTTCGCGAGCTGCCAGTTGACGACGCGCGCCAGGATGTCGCGGCGCACCGGCAGGCCGAAGACGGCGTCGTCGAGCTCGATGTCGCCAACCTCCTGGTTGTCGAGATTGCGGACCGCGACCTTGCTCAACTCGGTTCTCCCTCGGGCAGATCTGCCGCCGGCGCCGGGCTTTCGGGCAGGTTCTCGGCCGCGCTCGCCTGCTGCCGCAACGCCGCCGGAAACGGCAGCCCGTCCGGCAGCTTGCGCTTGACCGCGTCCTTGACCAGCACGTACCCGCCCTTGCTGCCGGGGACCGCGCCCTTCAGCATCAACAGCCCGCGCTCGGTGTCGGCGGAGATCACCTCAAGGCTCTGCACGGTGACCCGCGCGGCGCCGAGATGCCCGGCCATCTTCTTGTTCTTGAAGGTCTTGCCGGGCGACTGGCGCTGCCCGGTCGAGCCGTGGCTGCGGTGCGACACCGAGACGCCGTGGGTCGCGCGCAAGCCGCCGAAATTGTGCCGCTTCATCGCCCCGGCAAAACCCTTGCCGATGCTGGTGCCGACGACGTCGACGCGCTGCCCCGGCACGAAATGCGCCGCAGTGATTTCGGCGCCGACTTCGACGACGGCGTCTTCCGGGACGCGGAATTCGGCGAGTCGCGCCTTGGGCTCGACCTTCGCCCGCGCGAAATGACCGCGCTGCGGCTTCGACACGTTTTTGACCTTGGCGGCGCCGACGCCGAGCTGGAGCGCGCTGTAGCCGTCCTTTTCCGGGGTGCGCACGGCGACGACCTGGCAATTCTCGACCGCCAGCAGCGTCACCGGCACATGATTGCCGTCCTCGGTAAAGATCCGCGTCATGCCGAGCTTGCGCGCAAGAAGACCGGTCCGCATCACCGAGCCCTCAAGACCCGAAACTCGTCATTCCCGCGCAAGCGGGAATCCGGGGGCCACAAACCGGAGCCGTCACCTTGTGTTCGGGCGCGGGGCTTCTGGACCCCCGCTTTCGCGGGGGTGACGAGAGGAAGTGTGTTGACGTGGAGCCCATTTCGCGACGCCACATCAGAGCTTGATTTCGACATCGACCCCGGCGGCGAGGTCTAGCTTCATCAGCGCGTCGACGGTCTGCGGCGTCGGGTCGACGATGTCGAGCACACGCTTATGGGTGCGGATTTCGAACTGCTCGCGCGACTTCTTGTCGACATGCGGCGAGCGCAGCACCGTGAACTTCTCGATCTTGGTCGGCAGCGGTATCGGTCCGCGGATCCGCGCCCCGGTCCGCCTGGCGGTGTTGACGATCTCGCTTGTCGACTGGTCGAGCACGCGATGATCGTAGGCCCGCAGGCGGATGCGGATGTTCTGATTGTCCACTTGGCGTTTCCCTTGTTTTGACTGTCGCGCCGGAGCAGGTTCAGCCGGGCCGGCGTTATTTGATGATCTTGGCGACGACGCCGGCGCCGACGGTGCGGCCGCCCTCGCGGATCGCAAAGCGCAAGCCCTCGTCCATCGCGATCGGCGCGATCAACTCGATCTCCATCGAGATGTTGTCGCCCGGCATCACCATCTCGGTCCCTTCGGGCAGGTGCACCGTGCCGGTCACATCGGTCGTGCGGAAATAAAACTGCGGCCGGTAGTTGCCGAAAAACGGCGTGTGCCGCCCGCCTTCCTCCTTGGTCAGGATGTAGGCCTCGCACTGAAACCGCGTGTGCGGCGTGATCGAGCCGGGGGCGGCCAAGACCTGGCCGCGCTCGACCTCCTCGCGCTTGGTGCCGCGCAGCAAGGCCCCGATGTTGTCGCCGGCCTCGCCCTGGTCCAACAGTTTCCGAAACATCTCGACCCCGGTCACCACCGTCTTGGCGGTCGGCCGCAGCCCGACGATCTCGACCTCGTCGCCGACCTTGACGATGCCGCGCTCGACCCGCCCGGTCACCACCGTGCCGCGCCCCGAGATCGTGAACACATCCTCGATCGGCATCAAAAACGGCCGGTCCTTGGCCCGCTCCGGCTGCGGGATGTAGGCGTCGACCGCCGCCATCAGCTCCATGATCGAGGCGTGCCCGTGCTCCGGGTCCTTGCCCTCCAGCGCCGCCAGGGCCGAGCCCTTGACCACCGGGATGTCGTCCCCCGGAAACTGATAGCTCGACAGCAATTCGCGCACCTCAAGCTCGACCAATTCCAACAGCTCCGGGTCGTCGACCATGTCGACCTTGTTCATGTAGACGACCAAGGACGGCACCCCCACCTGGCGCGCCAACAGGATGTGCTCGCGGGTCTGCGGCATCGGCCCGTCCGCCGCCGAGACCACCAGGATCGCCCCATCCATCTGGGCCGCCCCGGTGATCATGTTCTTGACGTAGTCGGCGTGCCCTGGGCAGTCGACATGCGCGTAATGCCGGTTCTGGGTCTCGTACTCGACGTGTGCGGTCGCGATCGTGATCCCGCGCGCGCGCTCCTCCGGCGCCTTGTCGATCTGGTCGTACGACGTAAACGTCGCCCCGCCCGATTCCGCCAGGACCTTGGTGATCGCCGCCGTCAACGTCGTCTTGCCGTGGTCGACGTGACCAATCGTCCCGATGTTGCAATGCGGCTTCGTCCGCTGAAACTTCGCCTTCGACATCGTCCTGTTCTCCGCTCAAACGTCCCGGCGCCGAGGATCAGGCCATCTTGGCGCGGACTTCATCCGCGACCGCCTGCGGCACTTGCTCGTAATGGTCGAAATGCATCGTGTACTGCGCCCGGCCCTGGCTCATCGACCGCAAGGTGTTGACATAGCCGAACATGTTGGCGAGCGGCACCATCGCATCGACGACCCGGGCGTTGCCGCGGCTGTCCATGCCGGTGACCTGGCCGCGCCGGCTGTTGAGGTCGCCGATCACGTCGCCGAGATACTCGTCGGGGCTGACGACCTCGACCCGCATGATCGGCTCGAGCAATTTGGGCGCCGCCTTCATCACGCCTTCCTTGAAGGCGGCGCGGGCCGCGATCTCAAAGGCGAGCACGCTCGAGTCGACATCGTGATAAGCCCCGTCGAACAATGTCGCCTTCAGGTCGATGACCGGAAAGCCGGCGAGCACGCCGGTTTCGGCCGAGGCCTTCAGCCCTTTCTCGACCCCCGGCACATACTCCTTCGGCACGTTGCCGCCGACGACGTCATTCTCGAACTGGAAGCCCTCGCCTGGCCCCAACGGCTCGAACCGCACCTTGATCCGTGCGAACTGGCCCGCACCCCCTGTCTGCTTTTTGTGGGTGTAGTCGATTTCCGAGCGACGGCTGATCGTCTCGCGATAGGCGACCTGCGGCGCGCCGACATTGGCGTCGACCTTGAACTCGCGCCTCATGCGGTCGACGATGATTTCAAGGTGCAGCTCGCCCATGCCCTTGATCACCGTCTGGCCGCTCTCGTGGTCGACGGTGACCCGGAACGACGGGTCCTCGGTCGCCAGCCGCGCCAGCGCCTGGCCCATCTTTTCCTGGTCGCCCTTGGTTTTCGGCTCGACCGCGATCTCGATGACCGGCTCGGGAAATTCCATCCGCTCCAACACGACGGGTGCCGCGGGGTCGGACAAGGTGTCGCCGGTCGTCGTGTTCTTGAGCCCGGCGAGCGCCACAATGTCGCCGGCGCGCGCTTCCTTGATGTCCTCGCGATGGTTGGCGTGCATTTGCAGCATGCGCCCGATGCGCTCGCGGTTGTTCTTGACCGTGTTCAGCACCTGGCTGCCGCTCGTCGCCACCCCCGAATAAATCCGCACAAAGGTAAGCGAGCCGACAAACGGGTCGCTCATGATCTTAAAGGCGAGCCCGGCAAAGGGTTCGTCATCGGACGAATGGCGCTCGATCGGGTCGCGCGAGCCCATCTTGACGCCCTTGATCGCAGGGACGTCGGTCGGCGCCGGCAGATAGGCGATGACCGCGTCGAGAAGCGGCTGAACACCCTTGTTCTTAAAGGCCGAGCCGCACAGCACCGGGACAAAGACGCCGCCGATGGCGCCCTTGCGAATGCAGCGCCGCAGCGTTTCCTCGTCCGGCTCCTCGCCGCCGAGATAGGCTTCGAGCGCCGCGTCGTCCTGCTCGACCGCGGGTTCTACCAGGCGGGTTCGCGCCGCCCGCGCCTCCTCGATCATGTCGCCCGGAATTTCGCCGACGTCGAACTCGGCGCCGAGGGTCTCGTCGCGCCACTTGATCGCGCGCATGCCGACGAGGTCGACGACGCCGACAAAATCGCTCTCGACCCCGATCGGCAGCTGCAGCACCAAGGGCTTGGCGCCGAGCCGGTCGCTGATCATCGCGACGCAGCGCGGAAAGTCGGCTCCGATCCGGTCCATCTTGTTGACAAAGCAGATCCGCGGCACGCCGTATTTGTCGGCTTGGCGCCACACCGTCTCGGATTGCGGCTCGACCCCGGCGACCGAGTCGAACACCGCGACCGCGCCGTCGAGCACGCGCAGGCTGCGCTCGACCTCGATCGTGAAGTCGACATGACCCGGCGTGTCGATGATGTTGATCCGGTGGTCCTCCCAAAAGCAGGTGGTCGCGGCCGACGTGATCGTGATGCCGCGCTCCTGCTCCTGCTCCATCCAGTCCATCGTGGCGGTGCCCTCATGGACTTCGCCGATCTTGTAGGACCGCCCGGTGTAATAAAGGATGCGCTCGGTCGTGGTCGTCTTGCCGGCATCGATATGGGCCATGATGCCGATGTTTCGGTAGCGGTCGAGAGGCGTCTGGCGTGTCATCAAAAAAGCTCCGAGGGCGTCGCCCCGAAGCGGCGCCCCAATCAAAAGGGTGGGATCAATCGTCCCCTGCGGTTCAACCGGCCAGCGCCTCGCTACCAGCGATAATGCGAAAAGGCCTTGTTCGCATCGGCCATCCGATGCGTGTCCTCCCGTCGCTTGACCGCGACCCCGCGGTTGTTGGCGGCGTCGAGCAATTCGCCCGAGAGCCGCTCCTCCATCGTGTTCTCGCCGCGTCCGCGCGAGCTCGAGATCAACCAGCGGATCGCCAATGCCTGGCTGCGGTCGGGGCGAACCTCGACCGGGACCTGATAGGTGGCGCCGCCGACCCGGCGCGAGCGCACCTCCACCGAAGGGCGCACATTGCCCAGCGCGTCGTGAAAGATGCGCAGCGGATCCTGGCCGCTGCGCCGCGCGATGCGGTCGAAGGCGCCGTAGACGATGTGCTCGGCGACCGATTTCTTGCCCTCGTACATCAGGCAATTCATAAACTTGGTCAGCACCGAGTCGCCGAATTTGGCGTCCGGCAGGACCTCGCGTTTGACCGCGGCGCGACGGCGCGACATGCTCTTCTCCTCTTTCGCCTAGCGCGGGCGCTTGGCGCCGTATTTCGAGCGCCGCTGCCGGCGGTCCTTGACCCCCTGGGTGTCGAGCGTGCCGCGGATGATGTGATAGCGCACCCCCGGCAGGTCCTTGACCCGGCCGCCGCGGATCAGCACCACCGAATGCTCCTGCAGGTTGTGGCCCTCGCCCGGAATGTAGCTGGTGACCTCAAAGCCGTTGGTCAGTCGCACGCGCGCTACCTTGCGCAGGGCCGAGTTCGGCTTTTTCGGCGTGGTGGTGTAGACGCGGGTGCACACCCCCCGCTTTTGCGGGCAGGCCTCCATCGCCGGAACCTTGTCGCGCGCGACCTGCGGCCGTCGCGGATTTCGGATCAGCTGGTTTATCGTCGGCATTCCAACACACCTTTTGTCGAACATGCAGACCGCCCGACGCGCCTGTCGCGCCAGGGCGGTGAAGCACCACAGCCACTGAAATTACCGCGCCCTCTCACAAGGGCGCCGAGCCAGCATCAAACCGCCGGGCTGCGTCTAGGTGGCTTCCTACGGCCAGCCCAATAAGGAACGCTCATATAATTGTCCGGTCGGCCGCGGGTCAAGACCCTTGGCGACGCGGCCGGACAATAACGGGCGGCGAGGAGCCTCGCCTATTCGGCAGCGCCGGCGTGCCGCTCCTCGAGCTGCGCTGCTTCTTCGTCGGCGGCCTCGGCGGCAGTGGCGGCGATCGCGGCAAGCTCGCGGTCGCGCTCGGCCGCAACCTCGCGCAACCGGGCGACGACGCTGCCGGTGCCGGCCGGGATCAACCGGCCGACGATTACATTCTCCTTGAGCCCGGTCAGGGTGTCGATCCGGCCCGAGACCGCGGCCTCGGTCAGCACCCGCGTCGTCTCCTGGAACGAGGCGGCCGAGATGAACGAGTTCGTCTGCAGGCTGGCCTTGGTGATGCCCTGCAGCACCGGGCGCGCCGTCGCCGGACGCAGACCCTCGCGCTCGACCTTGGCGTTCTCGTACTCGAACTCGATGCGGTCGACCTGCTCGCCGGCCAGCAACGTGGTCTCGCCCGCGTCCTCGACCTCGACCTTTTGCAGCATCTGGCGCACGATCACCTCGATGTGCTTGTCGTTGATGCGCACGCCCTGCAGCCGGTAGACCTCCTGGATTTCGTTGACGAGATAGCTCGCCAGCGCTTCGACCCCGAGAATCCGCAGGATGTCGTGCGGGACGCGGTTGCCGTCCATCAGCAAATCGCCCTTCAGGACGTAGTCGCCCTCCTGCACGCTGATGTGCTTGCCTTTCGGGATCAGGTATTCGACCGGCTCGGCGCCGTCCTCGGCCGGGACGACGATGATCCGCCGCTTGGTCTTGTAGTCCTTGCCGAACTCGACCCGGCCGTCGCTCTCGCTGATGATCGCAAAGTCCTTGGGCTTGCGAGCCTCGAACAGCTCGGCGACGCGCGGCAGACCGCCGGTGATGTCGCGGGTCTTGGACGATTCGCGCGGAATGCGGGCCAAGACGTCGCCGGCTTTGACCTGCGCCCCGTTCTCGACCGACAGGATCGCGTCGACCGACATGAAATAGCGCGCCTCGAGACCGTTGCCGAGCAGCAAAACCTCGCCATCCTCGGTGCGCAAGGTGATCCGCGGCCGCAATTCGCTGCCGCGCGGCTGCTGCTTCCAGTCGATGACCACCTTTGACGAAATGCCGGTCGCCTCGTCGACGACCTCGCGCATCGACAACCCCTCGATCAGGTCGACGTAATGGGCGATCCCGTCCTTTTCGGTGATGATCGGGATCGTGTAGGGGTCCCATTCGGCAAGCCGGTCGCCGCGCTGCACCCGCGCCCCCTCGTCGGCGAGGAGCCGCGCGCCGTAGGGCAGGCGGTGCCGCGCCTTCTCGCGTCCGGCCTCGTCGTTGAGCACGACCTCGAGATTGCGGCCCATGACCACCGGGACGCCCGACGAGTTCATCACGACGTTGCGGTTCTTGACCTCGACCGTCGCCTCAAACGCGGCTTCGATCGAAGATTGCTCGGCCCCGCGCTGTGCGGCGCCGCCGATATGGAAGGTGCGCATCGTCAGCTGGGTTCCGGGCTCGCCGATCGACTGCGCCGCGATGACGCCGACCGCTTCGCCGATGTTGACAACCGTGCCGCGCGCGAGATCGCGGCCGTAGCACTTGCCGCACACCCCGATGCGGGACTCGCACGTCAGGACCGAGCGGATCTGCACCGCGTCGATGCCGGCGCGCTCGATCTGGTCGACCGCGTCCTCGTCGATCAGCCCGCCCGCCGCGATCACAACCTCGCCGCTCAGCGGGTCGAGAATGTCGACCGCGGCACTGCGCCCAAGAATGCGGTCGGACAGCGGGGCGATGACTTCGCCGCCGTCGACCACGGCGCGAGTCATCAGTCCGCGGGTCGTGCCGCAATCGACCTCGGTGATGATCGCATCCTGTGCTACGTCGACAAGGCGGCGCGTCAGATAGCCCGAATTCGCCGTCTTCAGCGCCGTGTCGGCGAGGCCCTTGCGCGCGCCGTGCGTCGAATTGAAGTATTCGAGGACGGTCAGCCCTTCCTTGAAGTTCGAGATGATCGGCGTCTCGATGATCTCGCCCGAGGGCTTGGCCATCAGCCCGCGCATCCCGGCCAGCTGCTTGATCTGCGCCGCCGAGCCGCGGGCGCCCGAATCCGACATCATCCACACCGGGTTGATCGGCTCGCCCGCCGGGGCCGAGCGGATCATCTTCATCATCTCCTCAGCGACCTTGTCGGTGCAGCGCGACCACACGTCGACGACCTTGTTGTACTTTTCGCCCTGGGTGATCAGGCCGTCCTGATATTGCTGCTCGTACTGCTTGACCTGGTCCTGCGCCTCAGCGACGAGCACGCGCTTGGCGTCGGGGATGATCAAATCGTCCTTGCCGAACGAGATGCCGGCGCGGCACGCCTGGGTAAAGCCCAACGTCATCAGCCGGTCGCAGAAGATGACGGTCTCCTTCTGGCCGCAGTGCCGGTAGACTTGGTCGATGACGTTGCTGATCTCCTTTTTTGTCAGCAGCGTGTTGATCAGGTCGAACCCGACCACCGGGCTGCGCGGCAGGATTTCGGAAAGCAGCATGCGGCCGGGGGTGGTCTCGACCCGCCGCACGACCGGCTGGCCGTCGGCGTCGAGCCCGTGGTAGCGCGCCTGGATCCGGGCATGCAGCGACACCGACTTTGATTCGAGCGCCTGCTCGATCTCACCGATGCTGGAGAACACCATGCCCTCGCCCTTTTCGCCCGGCCGCTCCATCGTGATGTGATAGAGGCCGAGGACGATGTCCTGCGACGGCACGATGATCGGCTTGCCGTTGGCCGGGCTGAGGATGTTGTTGGTCGACATCATCAGGACGCGGGCTTCGAGCTGCGCCTCCAGTGACAGCGGCACGTGCACCGCCATCTGGTCGCCGTCGAAATCGGCGTTGAACGCGGTGCAGACCAGCGGGTGCAGCTGGATCGCCTTGCCCTCGATCAGCACCGGCTCGAACGCCTGGATGCCGAGGCGGTGCAGGGTCGGGGCCCGGTTGAGCAGCACCGGGTGCTCGCGGATCACCTCTTCCAGGATGTCCCAGACTTCGGGCCGCTCCTTCTCGACCATGCGCTTGGCCGCCTTGATCGTGCTGGCAAGGCCGTAGAGCTCGAGCTTCGAATAGATGAACGGCTTGAACAATTCGAGCGCCATCTTCTTCGGCAGCCCGCACTGGTGCAGCTTAAGCTCGGGGCCGACAACGATGACCGAGCGGCCCGAATAGTCGACCCGCTTGCCCAAGAGGTTCTGGCGGAACCGGCCCTGCTTGCCCTTGAGCATGTCGGACAAGGATTTCAGCGGCCGCTTGTTGGCGCCGGTGATGATCCGGCCGCGCCGGCCGTTGTCGAAGAGCGCGTCGACCGCTTCCTGCAGCATGCGCTTTTCGTTGCGCACAATGATGTCGGGGGCGCGCAGCTCGATCAGGCGCTTCAGCCGGTTGTTGCGGTTGATGACGCGGCGGTAGAGGTCATTCAAATCGGAGGTCGCAAATCGGCCGCCGTCGAGCGGCACCAACGGGCGCAGCTCGGGCGGGATCACCGGCACGACTTCGAGGATCATCCATTCGGGCCGGCTCTTCGACTCGATAAACGCCTCGACCAGCTTCAAGCGCTTGACGAGCTTTTTGCGCCGCGCCTCGGAGCTGGTGTCGCGCAGATCGGCGCGCAGCTGCTCGCGCTCCTCGCCGAGCTCGATCGCCGACAGCATCGTGCGCAGGGCCTCGGCCCCGATCGAGGCGGTAAACTGGTCTTCGCCGTAATCGTCCTGCGCCTGCAGATATTCCTCCTCGTTCAACAGCTGGCGCTGCTTCAGCGGGGTCAAGCCGGGCTCGATGACGACGTAGTTCTCGAAATAGAGGACGCGCTCGAGGTCCTTCAGGGTCATGTCGAGCAACAGGCCGATGCGGCTCGGCAACGACTTCAAAAACCAGATATGCGCCACCGGCGAGGCCAGCTCGATATGGCCCATGCGATCGCGCCGCACCTTTGACAGGGTGACCTCGACGCCGCATTTTTCGCAGATGATGCCGCGGTACTTCATCCGCTTGTACTTGCCGCACAAGCATTCGTAATCCTTGATCGGCCCGAAGATCCGCGCGCAGAACAAGCCGTCGCGCTCGGGCTTGAAGGTCCGGTAGTTGATCGTCTCGGGCTTTTTGATCTCGCCGTAGGACCAGGAGCGGATGCGCTCCGGGCTGGCGATCGAGATGCGGATCTGATCAAAGCTCTGCGTCCCGGTGACCTGCCCGAAGATGTTCATCAACTCGTTCATGCACGACCCCTCTGGGTTCTGTCGTCATTCCCGCGACAGCGGAAATCCAGTGCCGACTTTTGTCGCTTGCCCTGGGCCCCCGCTCGCGCGGGGGCAACGCAATTAAAGCGGTGCCGGTTGTTGCTGCTGTTTGCCGGCGGCTTGCCGGTGCTCAATAGTTGCGCTGCTCCAGCTCGACGTTGAGCCCGAGCGAACGCAATTCCTTGACCAGCACATTGAACGATTCGGGGATGCCGGCCTCGAAATTGTCGTCGCCGCGGACAATCGCCTCGTAGACCTTGGTGCGGCCGGAAACGTCATCCGACTTGACGGTCAGCATCTCTTGCAAGGTGTATGCCGAACCATAGGCTTCGAGCGCCCACACCTCCATCTCGCCAAAACGCTGGCCGCCGAATTGCGCCTTGCCGCCCAATGGCTGCTGGGTGACGAGGCTGTACGGCCCGATCGAGCGGGCGTGGATCTTGTCATCGACCAGATGGTGCAGCTTCATCATATAGATGTAGCCGACAGTCACCTTGCGGTCGAACGGCTCGCCGGTGCGGCCGTCGACGAGGGTGACCTGGCCCGAGGACGCCAACCCGGCGCGCTCCAGCATCGCCACGATGTCGGCCTCGCTCGCACCGTCGAAGACCGGGCTCGCCATCGGCACGCCGTGCTGCAAATTGCCGGCGAGCTCGACCAATTCGTCAGGCCCCAGCCGCGCGATCTCCGCACCCTCCGGCCCCTGGTACAATTCGCCGAGAGCCTGGCGCAGCGCCCCGGCGCCGTCGTCGGCACCCCGCCGGATCTGCGCCAGCACCTCGCCGATCTGCCGCCCGAGCCCAGCCGACGCCCAGCCCAGATGGGTTTCGAGAATCTGCCCGACATTCATCCGGCTCGGCACCCCCAACGGGTTGAGGACAATGTCGACCGGCGTCCCGTCTTCGAGATAGGGCATGTCCTCGCACGGCACGATGCGCGAGATCACACCCTTGTTGCCGTGCCGGCCGGCCATCTTGTCGCCCGGCTGCAGCTTGCGCTTAACCGCGACAAAGACCTTGACCATCTTCATGACGCCGGGGGGCAGCTCGTCCCCGCGCTGCAGCTTTTCGACCTTGTTTTCAAAGCGCGCGGTCAGCTCGCCAATGGCGTCGTCCATCTGCTTTTTGAGCGCCTCGACATCGGCCATGCGGGCGTCGTCGCGCAGCGAGATTTGCTTCCACAGCGACGCCGGGTATTCGGCCAAGACCTCCTCGGTGATCTCGGTCCCCGATTTCATCCCGCGCGGGCCGCCGACCGCGACCTGACCCTGCAGCAATTCCTTGAGACGCGCGGCAAAGCTGCGCTCGAGAATGGCGCGCTCGTCGTCGCGGTCCTTGGCGAGCCGCTCGATCTCGGCGCGCTCGATCGCGAGCGCGCGCTCATCCTTGTCGACGCCGCGGCGCGAGAACACGCGCACCTCGACGATCGTGCCCGAAACCCCGGGCGGCAACCGCAGCGAAGTGTCGCGCACGTCGGACGCCTTTTCGCCAAAGATCGCGCGCAGCAGCTTTTCCTCGGGCGTCATCGGCGACTCGCCCTTCGGCGTCACCTTGCCGACCAGGATGTCGCCCGGCTTGACCTCGGCGCCGATGTAGACGATGCCGGCCTCATCGAGGTTTTTGAGCGCCTCCTCGCCGACATTCGGAATGTCGCGGGTGATCTCTTCCTGACCGAGCTTGGTGTCCCGCGCCATCACCTCGAACTCCTCGATATGGATCGAGGTGAAGACGTCGTCCGACACGATGCGCTCGGAAATCAGGATCGAATCCTCGAAATTGTAGCCGTTCCACGGCATGAACGCGCACAAGACATTGCGCCCGAGCGCCAGCTCGCCGAGCT
Organism: uncultured Alphaproteobacteria bacterium; assembly: GCA_963712825.1. Taxonomy (GTDB): domain Bacteria; phylum Pseudomonadota; class Alphaproteobacteria; order ATCC43930; family CGMCC-115725; genus AP-15. Next base: position 15,251 of record CAVQJP010000002.1, on the reverse strand, counting down.
CGGTCGACGGGCCGTCGGCGATGATGTCGCCGGCGTTGACCTGGTCGCCGACCTTGACCAGCGGCCGCTGGGTGATGCAGGTGTTCTGGTTCGAGCGCTGGAACTTCAGCAGGTTGTAGATGTCGACGCCGGAGGCGGCCGACGAGGTCTCGGCGGTGGCGCGCACGACGACGCGGGTCGCGTCGACCTGGTCGACCACGCCCGAGCGCCGGGCGATGATCGTCACCCCGGAATCGCGGGCGACGGTCTCCTCCATCCCGGTGCCGACAAGCGGCGCCTCGGCGCGGATCAGCGGCACCGCCTGGCGCTGCATGTTGGAGCCCATCAGCGCGCGGTTGGCGTCGTCGTTCTCGAGGAACGGGATCAGCGCCGCCGCCACCGAAACCAGCTGCTTTGGCGACACGTCGATCAGGTCAATGTCCTGCGGCCGGGTCATGACAAAATCGCCGCCCTTGCGGCAGTTGGTCAGGTCGGCGACGACCCGCCCCTCGGCGTCGGTCTCGACATTGGCCTGGGCGATCGCATAGCGGCCTTCGTCCATCGCCGAGAGGTACACGACCTCGTCGGTGACGCGGCCTTCGACGACCCGCCGGTACGGGCTTTCGATAAAGCCATACTGGTTGACCCGGGCATAGGTCGCCAGGCTGTTGATCAGACCGATATTCGGACCTTCCGGGGTCTCGATCGGACAGATCCGGCCGTAATGGGTCGGGTGCACGTCGCGGACCTCGAACCCGGCGCGCTCGCGCGTCAGACCGCCCGGACCCAACGCCGAGAGCCGCCGTTTGTGGGTGATTTCGCTCAACGGGTTGGTCTGGTCCATAAACTGCGACAATTGCGACGAGCCAAAAAACTCGCGCACCGCCGCCGCCGCCGGCTTGGCGTTGATCAAATCGTGCGGCATGACCGTGTCGATCTCGACCGAGCTCATGCGCTCGCGGATCGCGCGCTCCATGCGCAGAAGGCCGATGCGGTACTGGTTCTCCATCAGCTCGCCGACCGAGCGCACCCGGCGGTTGCCGAGATGGTCGATGTCGTCGATCTCGCCGCGGCCGTCCTTCAATTCGACTAGCACCTTGAGGATCGCCAGGATGTCGGCCTTGCGCAACGTGCGCACGGTGTCCTCGGTCTGGAGCTCGAGCCGCGAGTTCATCTTGACCCGGCCGACCGCCGAGAGGTCATAGCGCTCGGAGTCAAAAAACAGGCTGTTGAACAGCGCCTCGGCGGTCTCCAGGGTCGGCGGCTCGCCCGGGCGCATGACCCGGTAGATGTCGATCAGCGCGTCCTCGCGGGTTGCGTTTTTGTCGATCGCAAGCGTGCTGCGCACATAAGGCCCGACCGTCACATGGTCGATGTCGAGCACCGGCAGCTGTTCGATCCCGAGCTCGACGAGCTGCGCCAACGCCACGGCGGTAATTTCGTCGCCGGCCTCGAAATAGACCTCGCCGGTCGTTTCGTTGATCAGGTCGGAGGCGAAATAGCGGCCGATCAATTCCTCGTCGCGCACCAGGATGTCTTCAAGACCGGCCTCGCGCAGCCGGCGCGCCGCCCGCGGCGTCATCCGCTCGCCCGCCGCGAGCACGACCTCGCCGGTACGCGCGTCGCGCAGGTCGTTCACGAGCTTGCCCTTGAAGTGGTCGGGCTCGAACGTCGCCATCCAGCCCTGCGGGCCATGGCGGAAGGTGATCGTGCGGTAGAACCACGACAGGATCTCTTCTTTCGACATGCCGGCCGCCTCGCCCGGCTGCAGCGGCTTGCCGTCGGGCTGGCGCTCTGCCCGCAGCCTTTCGGTGGCGGCGTCGTCGAGCGCCATCAGCAGGGTCGTCGCCGGCAATTTGCGGCGCCGGTCGATACGCACGTAAAGGTGGTCCTTGGCGTCAAACTCGAAATCGAGCCACGAGCCGCGATACGGGATGACCCGCGCCGCAAACAGGTACTTGCCCGAGGAATGGGTCTTGCCCTTGTCGTGGTCGAAGAACACGCCTGGGCTGCGATGCATCTGCGAGACGATGACCCGCTCGGTGCCGTTGATGATGAAGGTGCCGTTCTTCGTCATCAGCGGCATGTCGCCCATATAGACGTCCTGCTCCTTGATGTCGCGGATCGAGCGCGCGCCGGTGTCCTCGTCGACGTCCCAGACGACAAGGCGCAGCGTCACCTTAAGCGGCGCGGCAAAGGTAATCCCGCGCTGCTGGCACTCGTCGACGTCGTATTTCGGCGCCTCGAGCTCGTAGCGCACAAATTCGAGCTGCGCCCGCTCGGAAAAGTCGCGGATCGGAAACACCGATTTCAGCACTTCCTGAAGGCCGACGCTGGCGCGTTGCTCGGGTGCGGCGTCCATTTGCAGAAAATGGTCGTACGAGCTTTTCTGGACCTCGATCAGGTTCGGCATCGGCGCGACCTCGGGGACGCGTCCAAAGCTTTTGCGGATGCGCTTTTTGCCCGTAAAGGAAATGGCCATCATGCTCCTCGCTGTTGGTCCGCCGAGGCAGACCCGATCTCGGTTTCGCCCGCCGCGGGCCGCTCGCCACCGCGACCGGCCAAAACCGCCGCGCTGCCCGGCTGCACCGCACACCCCGCGCCGCCGGCGCTGTCGCCACCAGCCCAGCTACTATTCGGCCCCGTTACCCATCGGCGCTGTCGCCAAACCGATCGTCCGGCTTCGCGATGCCGCGCCAGCGCGCTTCCCCACCGACGCCGAAACCCGGCGTGCGCGACGGGTCGCGCCCCGGTTTGCAGATCTCGGTTTCGGGGACGGCGACCGGCTTGTGCTCGGTGGCCGACCGCCGTTCGAACAAAGTTCGTGACAAGCCTACTTTATCTCGACGGTCGCACCCGCATCTTCAAGCTGTTTCTTGATTTTTTCCGCCTCTTCCTTGTTGACCCCCTCCTTGATCGGCTTTGGCGCGGCCTCGACAAGGTCCTTGGCTTCCTTCAGACCGAGGCTGGTGATCGCCCGCACTTCTTTGATGACATTGATCTTTTTCTCGCCGATCGCGGCCAGGATGACGTCGAACTCGGTCTGTTCGGCAGCCGCCTCCGCCGCCGGCGCCGCGGTCGCCGCAGCCGCCGCGACCGGGGCCGCGGCCGAGACACCCCATTTTTCTTCGAGCATTTTCGACAGCTGCGCCGCTTCGATCACGCTCAAGGTCGACAGCTGGTCGACCAAACCCGCCAGATCCGGCATTTTCTTCTCCTGACGTAACGATTCAGATAAAGGGTTCAAATCACTTGAAGGGTTCAAATCACTGCGCGGCGGGCTCTTCAGCCGGCGCCGCGGCTTCGGCATAGGCCGCCAACACCCGCGCGACCTGGCCGGCCGGCGCCTGCAGCACCCGGGCGACCCGCGTCGCCGGCGCCACCAGCAACCCGATCAGCCGGGCGCGCAGCTCGTCGAGCGAGGGCAGCGCCGCCAGTTCCTTGACCCCGGCCGCGTCCATGACCTCGCCGGCGAGCCCGCCGCCGATAATCGTCAGCTTGTCGTTGCGGTTGGCATATTCGACCGCGACCTTTGCCGCCGCGACCGGGTCGCGCGAAAAGGCGATCGCGGTCGGCCCGGCGAACAACGGCGTCAGCCCGGCAAACGGCGTGCCGTCGAGCGCCCGCTTGGCGAGCCGGTTTTTGGTCACCCGAAAGCGCGCGCCCGCCGCCCGCATCTGGCGGCGCAGCTGGGTTGCCTCAGCGACGGTCAACCCCGATTGATGGGTCACGACGACGCAAGCCGTGTCGGCAAGGTCGTGCTGCAACGTCTCGACCAGCCGCTGTTTCTGTGCTCGCTCCACGCCGCTCTCCGAACCCGTTCCTTACGTCCCGCACCGTTGCCGAAACCGACCGCCCCGGGCCGCCCGATGCCGCCTCCAGCCACCGCGGGCGGCTTGGCGCACCCGCTGCCGCTATTTGGCGCACCCGCCGCCGCTATTCCGCCGCGGCGCGGGCATCCTCCGCCAAATCCGCCAGCTCGACCTTGACGCCCGGTCCCATCGTCGAGCTCAGGCTGACCTTTTTGATGTACGTGCCCTTGACGCCGCTCGGCTTGTTGCGGGTGATCGCGCCGACAAAGGCGCGCACATTATCCGCAAGCGCCGCCTCGGTAAAGCTCGCTTTGCCGACCCCGGCATGCACCAGCCCGGCCTTTTCGGCGCGGAACTCGACCTGGCCGCCCTTGGCGGCGCGCACCGCCTCGCCGACATTCTGGGTCACGGTGCCGAGCCGCGGGTTGGGCATCAGCCCGCGGGGTCCCAGGATTTTGCCGAGCCGCCCGACCAGCGCCATCAGATCGGGGGTGGCGACCGCGCGATCGAAATTGATCTCGCCGGCCTGGACCTTTTCCGCGAGGTCCTCGGCGCCGACGAGATCGGCGCCGGCGGCCTCGGCCTCCTTGGCCTTGTCGCCGCGGGCGAACACCGCGACCCGCACGCTCTTGCCGGTGCCGTGCGGCAGCATTACCGTGCCGCGCAGGTTCTGGTCCTGCTTGCGCGGGTCGATGTTGAGGTTCATCGCCACCTCGACGGTCTCGTCGAACTTTGCCGAGGCGCGCGTTTTGATCAGGTTGACCGCCTCGCCGAGCGGATGAGCCTTGACCGGGTCGATCCCTTCATAGGCCTTTTGCAGCCGTTTGCCGATTTTTGCCATGTTCGATCACTCCACCACATCGAGCCCCATCGACCGCGCCGAACCGACCAGCATGCGGCAGGCGCCATCGACATCCTTGGCGTTGAGGTCCGGCATTTTCGTTTCCGCGATCTCGCGGATCTGGGCCATCGTGACCCGCCCGACCGTGTTGCCCTTGCCGGTCGTCTGCGAGCCCTTCTCGACCCCCGCCGCCTTTTTTAGAAAATAGCTGTTGGGCGGGCTTTTTGTCACAAAGGTGAACGAGCGGTCGCCAAAGGCGGTGATCACCACCGGGATCGGCATGCCGGGTTCAAGGTTTTGGGTCGCGGCGTTGAACGCCTTGCAGAACTCCATGATGTTGAGCCCGCGCTGGCCGAGCGCCGGGCCGATCGGCGGCGACGGGTTGGCCTTGCCGGCCGGGACCTGCAGCTTGATCATGCCGATGATTTTTTTTGCCATTGCTTCTCCAAACCGCCGCCGCGCCGCGCCCGCCCCGGCCCTTCAGCAGCACGCTCGCAGAACGCGCGAGACGCGAAGACGGGCGGGCGACCTGTCCCTAGACCTTTTCGACCTGTCCCTAGACCTTCTCGACCTGCCCTAGACTTTCTCGACCTGAGCGTATTCGAGGTCGACCGGGGTGGCGCGGCCAAAGATCGACACCGCCACCTTGACCCGCGCCTTCTCTTCGTCGACCTCCTCGACCAGCCCGTTGAACGAGGTGAACGGCCCGTCGCAGACCCGCACCTGCTCGCCGATCTCAAAGGTGATCGACGGCTTCGGGCGCTCGATCCCCTCCTGGACCTGGTGCATGATGCGCGCCGCCTCGTGCTCGCTGATCGGCGACGGCCGGCCGCGGCCGCCGAGAAAACCCGTGACCTTGGCGGTGTTCTTGACCAGATGCCAGGTGTCGTCGCCGAGATCCATCTTGATCAGCACATAGCCCGGAAAGAACTTGCGCTCGGAGCTGACCTTGGCGCCGCGCTTGACCTCGACCACCTCTTCGGTCGGCACCAGAATCTGCTCGAACCTGTCGGCCATGCCCTTCTGATCGGCCTGCTCGCGGATCGCGGCCGCTACCTTTTTTTCGAACCCCGAATAGACGTGGATCACATACCAGCGGCTCGTCATCGCATTCGTCCCGATCGCATCCGTCACGCCCATCAGCTTCCCAGCCCAAAAATCAGGCGCACGCCGGCCGAGCACACCTGGTCGACCAGAAAGAAAAATCCGGCGGCGATAAACACCATGACAAACACCATCGCCGTCGTCGTGACCGTCTCCTTGCGGGTCGGCCAGGTGACGCGCGAGACTTCCTGCCGAACCTCCTCGACAAATTTGACCGGGCTGGTTTTGGCCATGATCGCCGTCTAATTGCGCTCGTTGGTGGGCACTGCCGCTGATATGGCGTCGCTCCGGGTACATTCCAACGCAACCCATGCCGCACCCGGGCTGGCAGGAGTGGAGGGGCTCGAACCCCCAACCCCCGGTTTTGGAGACCGGTGCTCTACCAATTGAGCTACACTCCTTTGGCTGAAAACTCAACCTTTGGCCTTTTGGCTGAAGACTCAACCCTTGGCCGGCAATGCAAGGACGCCCGGCTGAAATCGGCCGGCCCAGGCGCCGGACCGCGCAACCGCATCGTGAACCGGCCGAGGTGGGGGCGCGTTCTACCGGGCATCGGGCCGCGCTGTCAATCTTGCTCGCGGCCGGCGGCTCACCGGGCACAGCCAACCTGCCCGCCGGCCGGGTCCCACCGGCCGTCCGCTCTCAGCGCTTCGAGTATTGCGGCCGGCGCCGGGCCTTGTGGCGTCCATATTTCTTGCGCTCGACGACGCGGCTGTCGCGGGTCAGAAAGCCCTGCCCCTTCAGCAGCGGGCGCAGCCCGGGCTCGTAAAAGGTCAGCGCCTTGCTGATGCCGTGGCGCACCGCGCCGGCTTGGCCTGACAACCCGCCGCCCGTCACCGTGCACATCACGTCGAACTGGCCGAGCCGATTGGTGCTGACAAAGGGCTGGTTGATGATCATGCGCAGCACCGGCCGGGCAAAATAGACCGGGCTGTCGCGGTCGTTGACCTTGATTGCCCCGGCGCCGGGCTTGATCCACACGCGGGCGACGGCGTTTTTGCGCTTGCCGGTCGCATAGGCGCGGCCGAACGCATCGAGCTTTGGCTGGACGTCGACTGGTGCCGCCGCCGTCGGCGCTGCGGGTGCAGCGGGTGGCGTCCGCGCCGCCTGCATCGCCTGGCGCAGGCTGCCGAGACCCTGAAAGGTCTGGCCGCGCTGCCCGCCCGGCTGATTGGTCCCCGGCGGGTTGGTCCCCGGCGGGTTGGCCGCCGGGGGGTTGGTCGGCTGGTCGTTGTCGGCCATGTCGGTTACGCCCTTACATTTTTGCGGTTCATCGCGGCGACATCGAGGGGTGCGGGCTGCTGCGCCGCATGCGGGTGGTCGGGCCCGGCGAAGACGCGCAAATTTTTCATGATCCGGCGCCCGAGCGGTCCCTTTGGCAGCATCCGCTCGACCGCCTTTTCGACGACCCGTTCGGGATGGCGGCCGGCGAGGATCGCACCCTTGCTGCGCCCCTTGATCCCGCCCGGATAGCCGGTGTGCCAATAGAAGATGTCGTCCTGGCGCTTGTTGCCGGTCAGTTCGACCTTTTCGGCGTTGACGACGACGACGTTGTCGCCGCAATCCATGTGCGGCGTAAAGGACGGCTTGTGCTTGCCGCGCAGCCGCATCGCGAGGACCGAGGCGAGCCGCCCCAGCACCAGGCCCTCGGCGTCGACGAGCAGCCACTTCTTCTCGATATCCGAAGGTTTGGCGGAAAAAGTCTTCATTACCCCGGCCATAACGCCCGGCGCTCGGATATGGTCCGGCCCGGCAAGGCCGCCGATTTAGGCGATCGCCCGTCCCGGGTCAAGCGGCGCGTTCGCCGGGCCGTGTCTTCTGCGCTGCGGTCGGCGGCCGGGGTCGTGGTCCGAGCGGCCCCGACCGGTTGCGCGCTTCCGGACCCGCGGCTAGGGTGACGGCACGCGTCGAACAACATGCGCGCGCAGGAGGGGTGGCCGAGCGGTTGAAGGCGCACGCCTGGAAAGTGTGTAGACGGTGATGAATCGTCTCGCGGGTTCGAATCCCGCTCCCTCCGCCAGACTGGCAGTAATTTCAATAACATGATACCAAGAGACCCATTATTCCCATACTAATGACCATACCCAAGGCCCGGTTTGTGGCGAATGCTGACGAAGGGTGTAGGCCAACGACTGCGTCATCCCGCCGCGCCGGAGCCGCCTCGACGCTGATGCGACGCCCGCATTGGGGAGAGGCTGAGCCGCCGCAGGTGTCTATATTGCGGGCATGACCCTCGACCTGACCGCGCCAGTGCTCTTCGGCATGAACATTCCGACGGTGGTCGGTCTGCTGGCGACGGGCTTCGCTCTCACATTACGCCGCATGACAATGGTAGGGCTCCCGATGAGCATCGGTCTGATGAGCGCCGGGACGGTCCTTGTGCTGATAGGGCTCTATCTCTCGTCGCGCTGATGGTGTGCGGTGCCTCGCCGCCTCAATTCGGCTCGCCCGCCGCGGCGCCTGTAGCGCCTCGATCGCCGGCCTGATCCGGCCCCACCCTCGCTGTCGCCGGCTTCGTCACGGCGAGTCCGTTCATGCAGCATTCCGCGCGGCTCTCGCTGCTGTCATCGCGCGCGATGACGGTGGGCGAAGGGAGTTAATCAAATGCATAGGATGTACAGACTTTATTTGAGGACGATGACGCGGATCGCGATGGTGGTTCGGCCCCATAAATTCAGCCGATGGGAGAAAAGGCTTGCCCTCCACGTACCCTGCCACTTGGGAAACCGAGAGCTCCGTCCAACTGCTCAGCGGCAAGAAGCGGATCGCGTTGTTGATACCGTGCTATAACGAAGCAACCACCATCGGTGCGGTGATCAGGGCATTCTCTTCTGCGGTCCCGCACTGCCAGATTTTCGTGTACGACAACAATTCGATCGATGGAACGGCCGCCGAAGCGGCAGCGGCGGGTGCGATCGTTTGCCGGGAGCGCATGCAGGGCAAGGGGAACGTCGTCCGCCGCATGCTGGCCGATATCGAGGCTGATGTGTATGTGCTGGTCGATGGCGACGACACCTACGACGCGGCCGCCGCTCCCGAAATGATCCGGCTGCTCCTCGAGGATGGCCTGGACCTGGTTAATGGTGCACGGGTCGCCGATGATAACTACGCATTCCGGCCCGGGCATCGCCTCGGCAACGCGGTGCTGACGGGGATGATCCGTCTCATTTTCGGCGCCGGGCTAAATGACATCCTGTCGGGATACAAGGTGATGTCGCGCCGGTTCGCCAAGTCGATCCCGTTGTTGAGCGGCGGGTTTGAGACCGAAACCGAGATCGCGATCCATGCGCTGTCTCTGCGGATGCCGATCGCCGAACTACCGACCAGATATCAGGCCCGACCGCCAAACTCCGCCAGCAAGCTCCGCACCTATAGCGACGGCGCGCGGATATTTCGCACGATTTTGCAGTTGATGAAGGAAGAGCGCCCGCTGCTGTTTTTTTCAATTGCGGCGGCCCTTCTCGCCGCCGTGGCGTTGGTGCTCGGCGTTCCGGTGGTTATCACCTTTGCCGAAACCGGGCTGGTCCCGCGACTGCCAACGGCAGTCCTGGCGTTGTCGATCGTGCTGCTGGGGCGGGTAGGACGGCTGTCCGGGTGCCGCCGGCGCGGGGCGCATCCGACAGCGTCAGCAGGATCAGCAGCGCGGCGAGCGCTTGGCGGCGGTCAGGAAGCACCATATCCCGACTATGACTCTCGACCTGACCGATGACGAGGCGCGCGCCCTCGCGCAGCTGCTCCGCCGCACGCTCGATTTCGACCCCTATCCCCTGGAGTCCCGCCTCGACCCGATCAAGGCGATCCTCGCCAAGCTCGAGCCGCCGGCGCCGAAACCCGAACGGTTGCCGCCGTTGAAGGCGGGCATGGGGCCGACGCACGGCCAAGGAAGGAGAGGACGATGAATCTCGGCGCTATCATCGCCGCGCTGCACGACAGCGAGATCAACGGCGAGGTTTCCTGGTTCCACGACAACGCTTGGACGGTGAAGCTCGGCGACCCGGTGAACGGATATGTATATGCCGCCGAGGCGGTCGTCAGCAGTGTCGACGAAGCGGCCGAATGGCTCCGCTCGAACGCGGTGCGATTGTATCCCGACAGCACGTTTGCGAGGCTCTACAGCGAACGCGGCTTTGGAACGGCATAGGCGGGCCTGATGCCGAGCTCGGGCGCATGGTTGCTCGCCGACGCGGTGGCGGCCGGATACCGACAGATTGACGTGGCCTGCACCAAATGTGAGCGGCGCGGGCGCGTCAGCGTGGCCAGGCTGCTGGCCGAGCATGGCCCGGATATTTCGATGCCCGATCTTCGAAAGCACCTCGCGGCCGGCTGCCCGCGCCTGCAATCTGTGTCGATCTCCGATCTCTGCGGCGTGATGTATCCCACGCTGCGGCTCTAAGGGGCGGCAGCCGTCGCGTTGATATCGTCGCGAGAACTGAGCGGAAACCAGCCGCTATCTTGCTAGCGCCCCTGCCCGGTTACGGCTACGAGCCGCTCGACCAAGGCGAGCATTTCCGACAAGTGGAACGGCTTCTGCAAATAGGAAAACCCAAGCGGTTCGATCTCCTCGCGGACGTGGAGATAACCCGACATGACGATGACCGGAACATCGGCGGCAGTTGCCATTTGCGGCGCCTTGATCCCGGATCCGCCGAGTAGCCCGTAATCGACGATCACCAGGTCAGGCCGTACATGGCCTAGAAAGCGCTCGGCGGCTCTTTTGGAACGAAGCGAGAAGCACCGATACCCCAGCGCGCTCAGCTCGGCGCGGAGCAGGTAGGCTATGTCCTCGACGTCCTCGAGAATCAGAACGTACGGTACCGCGCTTGCCAATTTTGCGGCCCGCGGACCGGCTGTGCCGCCGGAATCAGGTTCCATCGGGGCATTATAGGTGATTTTTGCTTGGGTGTTACATATGTTATGCGAAAATTGTTATGCGAAAATCGGTTACTCTCGGCGGTGACGCTGCGGCAGCATCTCCGGATGGCGGATCTCGACCGCGCCGGTTTCGAGGTCGTAAGCAACATCGTCGAAATCCTGCGCCACTCTGCGCAACGTCTCGCACAGCTCGGGCTGATGCACCATAGAGGCCAGCCGCCTCGCGCGCTGCGCCTGTTCCCGGTAGTGTTCGGGCCGGTGCATAGACATCCAAACGCTGGAGCGAGGCGATTGATCCACCCTCAGGTGCAAAGCCCCGCACAAAAAGCGTCCTGTAGGATTTGATCTTTTTTCAGCGATATCCTGTTGAGCCACGCGCTGAACGTCTTTTGGTGACCAGGCCTCTTGCTCGTCTTTTGGGGCGCTGCGCGCTGCCCTAGATGCACTCTCAAGCCCAACGTCACCCCGTTTCACCATATCGACGACATTGGGGGCGGCGTGGTCAATAACGGCTTTTGCTCTTTTCACGGCCGTATGACTCACCCCCATTAGTTGACCTGCCTCCGCCTGACTGACGGGTTGTAGGGAAGCTCGGTCAGTTGACCTGCTTCAGCAATTGCGAGGTCGCGTGGTTGTCCATTTGACAAATTCGCCAGTTCCGCTCCGATCAGCGCCCGCTGCCCTTCCGGGAGGTGTCGACGCCGCTCGTTTTTCGAGATCATGAAGCGCACGGGATCGTCACCCTGGTAGACTGAGAAGCGACGATCGGGGATGACAAAAAAAGCCCCGGTGCGAACCGGGGTGAAGTTTCTGTAACGGGAAAGCGGACACGCCGAAGCGCGCCCGATGCGGATGATGGCGTTTCGCCTTTTCCTGGCGCAACGCAAAAAAACCCGCCGAAGCGGGGTGAGTTCGCGGCCGGGACGGGAGCCCATCCCGAGCCAGAGATCCAGCTTCAGGGTCCGGCGAATGCCTGTCAAGCGCCCCCGCGATCGAGGGCTATCGGGTCACTGCGGGGGAAGCCCACGTTGGCACTGTTTTTTGCAGGCATACCGAGGCGAGAACCGGGCACGTTCCTGGTCATGGGCTCTGTGAGCCAAACCCGTTCCGCATCGCAGGCGGCCGCGGCAGCCATCCGCCGATCGCGGGCCCGGTCAAGCGGCCTCTATGTCTTCGTTTTCACCCCAATCTCCCGATCGCTCACGCTCGAGCAAGTCCGCTTGATCCGCCAGCTCAGTCGACCAAATGCGCAACTGATCTATAGCCGCTGGATCGATCGAAGTCTCTGCGCATTTCCGGCATCTCCGTGCCAAGTGCCGAAGTTTTTGCGGATCGCTCATGCTTATCCTCCCTAAGATAATTATGCGCGCTCCCCAATAACGTTCTTCTACTATCCTTCCCCAACGTGCTGTTTGTTAGCCAACGGCGGCTTTTCTGAATAGGTTCCTCTAGGATAATTGTCCCATCGCTCCGGGAGGTCACCCGGTTGGTGATCATCGAGCGCCCGAAGCCTGACGCCGGCCGATCGCGCGCCTTTCGCGGGCCCGGTCAAGAGCGATGCGGACGGGGCGCCACGTGAACCGGTGTTAACGCGTTATGACGGCCGATGAACGGCAGCAGTAGGAGGAAAAATGCTTTGGAGCTATGAGATTGTGCCGGTCGGCGGTCACCATCGGTTGGCGGGCGGCAGTTTCGATGCGCCCATCTCGAAGTCGCTAAACACTATGTCGAGACCGTCTATGAACCGACGACCCTAGAGGCGGAGCTCGATGTCCGTCTCCTCGGCGGCGCCGGCAACGCATTTCGTCCGACGTGGCAGCCGCCGCACGCCGCACCCGTTCCGCCTCTTTGCAGTAACGATCGGCCCTGCTTTGCGCGTCAATGCGGCCCGACATACGGGCCGCGCCACACTTCGCATACCCGGCCGAACGCTCGCGATACACGACGATCCGTTTTGGGATTTGCGTCGAAAAGAGAACGGCCCCGCTGGGGGTTGCCAGCAAGTTCAGGCCCGTGGCGTGTGACGCGTTTCACAGACCTGTGCGCTCGTCTAGCGATAGGAGACCGTCTCGATCCATCAGACCGATACAGAACGCCAAATGGAAATCGCCGAGTTCCCCGAAGCGCGGGCGCATCGATACAAGCGGACCGCCGCTCACCTGAGGCGCCAAGCCGATGTTCCCGAGAGAGAGCCGGAGCGTGCGGAGCTTTTGATTGTGGCCGAACAGTATGAAAGGATCGCTGATCGCCTCAGACGGCCTGCCGCGAAAAAGGCCGAGGCGGTTTGACGACCGGCCGTTCTCGCGGGCGGCAAGGTGCCCGCATCAGGAGAGACATGCCGCGCGCCTAACACCCGCGCCAGCGCCAAACGCTCCTCGTCCACACAGAAAAGCCCCGCCGAAGCGGGGCCATGTCGCAGCCAACCTCGCAGTCAGGTGGCAGCGACGCAATGCGCGCAGCGTCCCCTACCGCAGATATGCCGAGAGGTATCAGGTCGCTGTCCAGGTACCCCAGTTCGTTGATGATGAAGAACTTGATCGCAAGGCTACCCACGGTAATCGCGGGAATCGCCGCCATCTCGTTTTCGATCTCGACCTGTCGGTCGAGGTTGGCCTTCAGCATCGGCTTATCGTCAGTATCGGTAGGGAGAGCGTCGCAGGCCAAGCGCAGCGCCTTCCACTCCCGAAAGAGGGATAGGATCACGTCATTACCGGATCGCTCGCGGCTGCCCGTGCCTCTCCCCGCATAATCGTCTTCGATCGCGGTCATGGCTGTGCCTCCACGAAGTGGGCATCATCGGCCGGTAATTTTGCGGCTGCATCCGCGATTTTCTGCGCCAGCTTGTCAGCGTGATGCTGATCCCATCTCCCCGGCCGCTGCGGACGGCCTTCTTCGCGCTCGACAACACGTTTCAACTCCGCGTGGTAAGCCCGAAGCGTGCAGAGGCGATTGTAGTTGAGGACGGCGATCGCCTTCTCGGTGCGCCTCAATTCATCATAGAGTTCGCGGAGTCGTTCGTGTCCGGGAAGGATGGGCAAGGGCGCACGCTGGCGCGAAGACTTCAGCTTGATGATCTCGGCGCTCATGACTGCACCTTCACGAGCTTTGCCTCGGCGATCCCCGCGTCCATTTTTTCAAGGCAATCGGCGCAGAGCGGTTCCAGGACCGGAGCGAACCGGATCAAATCGCGAATGGTGGCCGCGCATCCCTCTACTTCGTCACTCGTCCGTGCGGGATTCGTGAGCGTCCCGGCGCAATCGCTGCCCTCCTCAACTGCAAGAATCAGATAGGTCTTGATCGCGAGGCCGACGACGCCGACTGAAGGCGTGGTCTGAAGTGCTGTCTGGATTTCCCGCAACTCCCTGTAACAGCGCCTTTCGTCTTCGCCGTCGGGCGCCTTCTTCCAGGCCATCGCGGCTGAACGCCATTCCTTGAACAACGCGAGAATTTCTTCGTCACCGGCCAGGGCCGTTTGCGGTTCGGGTGCGACGGCCAGGTTCTGCAGCGCTGAAGAGATGTCAGCGCGCAGGGCGTTGTGATCCGGCTCGGCATCATCGACCATCACAGATTCCAGAAGCTTAAATTTCCCCCAAACGTCGCCGACACTGACGGCTCGCGAGGTAACGATTTGATTCTGAAGCTCGATAGCTTGCGCGCTCAGCCGCTCATCCTCCTCCTCGCTGAGCTCTCCTCCTGATGGATAACCGTCAACGAGTAGATCGGTGATCTCGTCAAGCTGGTGCCATAGCATGGCAAGGCTCATTCTCGCCGGTTGCTCAGGGGCGAGCGCATTCCCTATCGCGTTACGGATCGCCACGAAGTCATCGACAATCGCGGTCATGGCCGCGCCCTCACGACGAACCGGAGCCAGTCGAGCACATTGCCGAGGATTTCATCATCGCCACCCGCGTCGCACGTATAGCGTCGTAATTCGAGCAGGGCCTCCACGCCGGCAAGCGAGACGGGAGGCGTTTCTTCGAGCTCGGTTAACACGTCCTCCGCCTGCTCATTGAGGGCCGCGACTTGCTCTACAAGCGCCGCGTGCCCGCTCATTTTGTAAGCCGCATCGACTCGCGCTTGTTCGGCGTGCAATTCGGCGACCAGGGCAGCGCGGTCCGCCCTCGGCGTGTAGGCTATCCCCAAGACCTTCTGCATCGCCAGCAGATTGCTGCTCGGCGGGGAAAGAAAGGAATCGATGCGCGCCTCGTCCGTCGCATACTCTTCCTGCGGCTCGCCATCGTGGATTCGCAAATAACCGACGACGATCTTGGGTCGCTGATAGCGAACATCCTGTGGCAGCGCGAACTCGACCTCATCTGCGCGAGCTTCCGCGTCCCGCGCGAGTTTTTCCTTCCGGTAGTACTCGGCAATCAGTGCGATCACCGGATCGTCCGCGGTGTTCTTGACATGCAGGCTGTTAAACGTCTCGTGATCGAACATTAGTTGCTCCCGCGATCGGCCTTGCGCCATCGCCAGCGGTCGGGCTGGCGCCGGGAGCTGAAAACCCGTCTGCACGGGCGGAGTTATTCGAGCTGCGAACTGGCCGCGGCCTTATGTCCTCGCACTCCCGGCATAGGCAGCCCGCGGAGGTCCGGGCATAACAAGGTCGCCAATTACCGGGGCGGGTCCGGGCAGAAGGCGTT
>CAVQJP010000001.1:0-43839 GCA_963712825.1 uncultured Alphaproteobacteria bacterium | reverse complement strand
GGCGCGGTGGTCGAGGCTGTAGTCGACGCTAACGAAAAGCCCGCCAAACCCGATGAACTGAAAGCCTGACCACATCGTCTGGTGAGCGCATGGCCCAGGGCCGCAATCATCAGCTGGTCCGAATGGGCGAGCGATTCGCTGCCGTGGCTCGATGAGGGGCTTGCGGCGCTGCTTGTTCATCGCAGCTTTGTCTTTGCAACCCGAGTGCGGGATTGATCCGAACCACCGGATCGTGGACGTGCGCGCCGGGTATGTTAAATCTTGAACCGCGGCGGATAGGGTAGCTCCCGACACAGCCGGTTTCCTCGCCGGCTTTCCGTCGCGAAAATTCGAGGGCGCCCGAGGAGGCACGAATGGCCTGTCCACAAGAAGCGGATCGCCTCAATAGCGAGAATCTTTGGACATGGAACCAGGCGCTCGCTTGGTGCCTTTGGCGCGATCCGGCAATGGTCGAGATGGCACGAACCCAACTTCTACGCCCCAGCGTGCGGGCACGCTATCCGAAATCGGGCGATCCGCTAGTACGTGGGACCGCAAAGGAGTTCGTGCAGGTGGTCCGGGATTGCCTGTTGACGAAATCCATCGTTGGCGAGGTTTTGTTCCTCGCTGATCAGGTCATGACCATATTTCCGGCCGGCGCGGGTCCTGATTTGGGGATCTCCAATGGGCCCGTTCACATAGTTGTGCAGGAATCAACTCCCGGCCCCAAGCCCGGGAGAACTCCGATTATGATACTGGCCTGGCCATTTGCTGAAGAAATCCTAAGCGACCCGGCACGGCGGCCGGCACGGAGACACGGGCGGCTAACACAACTTTCTAAGCTAGTGGAGGCCGAGCTGCGCAGCGGGTATGCGGAAGACAGTATTCGAAAAGCTATCGGGCCAAGCGTCCGTGCTTGGGAGGCAAAACATCCCGGCCTCTGAATCCGGACAGAGAGCCCGGATGACAGTCCGGGAAATATCCGGTTTGATCAAGCTCAGCTGATAGACCAGTTCATTCGCCATCCTCCACTCGGAGAAAGACGGATGAACCATATGCCTGACAAATCGATTGCCGACGAACCGCTAGTCGTTAGCCCGGACCGAGCAAAGGCAATGCTCGACTGCGGAACGACCCGGCTTTACGAACTGATCGCTGCCGGCGAACTCGAATCCTTTCGAGACGGAAAATCTCGCAAAATCACTGTCTCGTCGATAAGGGCGCGCGTGGCTCGGAAGCTCGCTGAGAGCCGAGGGGCCGCAGCATGAGGGCGCCACCCGCAAACGAAGCGGCCCGGCCTCCCCGTCACGGGAGCGCCGAGCCCAGTGCTTCGATCAACAGCAACAACGCGTTCAACATAGTCGCACATACCGGCGGCCGCAAGAGAAGAATCACTGCGCCCAGTGTGTCGCGTCACCGCCCATCGCGTGAAGCAATCAGGGCGGCGATGCGGTTCCTCGACCCGTGGGGGTCGCGATGATTGCCGGCGACGCAAGTCAACGCCGAATGCGGTTGATCCCTTTCAAGCGAATGCCAACAGGCGCCCTCAAGGGCTTCGCCACAGTAGAGCTGCCCGTTGGCCTCGTCCTCGAAGAGTGCCCAGTTTTCGTCAGTGGTGACCGAATCTGGGCCAGCTTGCCCTCAAAGCCCGTTATCAGCCGCGACGGACGCCAGTCCGAGGTTGGGGGCAAGCGCCAATACGCGCCCATCGCGCGCTGGCGCGACCGCGATTTGGCCGATCACTTCTCGGAGGCCGTAGTCGGGTTGGTTCGCGCAACCAATCCCAACGCGCTCGATGAGGAGGTTTCGTCATGAGCACGGACGTCCTCGCGACGCGAACAAGAGCGAGTTCAGATCGAAACCCTCTCCGACGGCAACGCCAGGTCGAAACGATTTGTTGGCTTGGATCGCGCGTCGTTGCCGAATTGCTCGACGAACTGGCGCGGCACCACGGCATTGCGGCCGACATTGATCGCCGCTTGGCACGATATGCCGCCTGCGATCCGGTTCTGCTCGCGGCCACGGGCGGGGACCGGTTCCCGCCGGGGATATGGGCCGTAGGCGATCGCGGCCCATGAGCAATGGCTTGGGATATAGCCGGTCACATGGCCGACATTGCGCGTCTTGTCCTTGGACCACCCAACGCGAGGCTCTCTACGGCAGCTCAGCTCCGATTCGGAAAGCAAGGTTCGGTAGCGGTCGAGATCGCCGGCGCCGATGCCGGCGCCTGGTTCGATCATGAGAACAAAATCGGGGGCGGCCCGTGGGATTTCTTGCGCGAGAAGGCCGGCCTTGCCGATGGAGCCGCGACTGCTTGGTTGCACTCGGAACTTGGGATTGGCAAGCCACCGAAAGGCAAGAGCCGCATCGTCGCGATCTATGACTATCACGATGAGAGCGGCGAGCTGATGTATCAGCAGTGCCGCTACGATCCCAAGGATTTCCGGCAACGTCGACCCGATGGCATGGGCGGCTGGCTGTGGTCGACCAAGGGTGTGCGGCAAGTTCCCTACCGGCTCCCGGAGTTGATCGAGGCGCGCGGCGATAGGGTTTTCATCGCCGAGGGGGAGAAAGACTGCGACGCGCTCGCCTCATGGGGTCTGTTTGCCACGTGCAACGCCGGGGGTGCCGGCAAATGGCGCCCCGACTATGCGCAATACTTCACTGATACCGACGCGGTAGTGATCGCCGACAATGACGAGGCGGGCCAAGCTCATGCCCGAGCGGTCGCGGTGAATATCGCCTCAGTCGCTCGATCGGTGCGAATTCTCGATCTTCCGGGACTGCCACCCAAAGGTGATTTTAGCGATTGGGCGGCGGCAGGCGGCTCACTCCCGCAGCTCGAGGATTTGATCGCGGGAGCGCGTGAGTTTCGGCACGAACCGCAGATGGCTGGGCCAAACCCCATTGTGGATGCCGGCGAAGACGAGGCGGCGATCCCTCCGCGCGGCTGGCTGCTCGGCAATGCGATGTGCCGTCGGTTCATCTCGGGAAATGTCGCACAAGGCGGCGTCGGCAAAACGGCGTTAGCGCATGTCCGCGCACTAGCGCTTGCGACCGGCCGTCCGCTCACCGGCGAGCACGTCTTTCAGCGCTGCCGCGTCTTGATTGTCTCGCTCGAAGACGACATCGACGAACTTCGTCGCCGGGTCCGTGCCGCGAGAACCCATCACAGGATAACTGCCGGCGATGTGCGTGGCTGGCTCTTCCTGTGGACTCCCATCGGGTTAAAGATCGCGGAACAGAAAGACGGCTCCCGCGCTGTCGTGCCGGGCGAATTGGAACAGCAGCTCCGCGCCGTGATCGCCGAGCGACAGATCGACGTTGTTGAAATCGATCCGCTGGTCAAGGCTCACACCGCCGACGAAAACGATAACAACGCGCTCGACGGTGTAGCGATCATCCTGGCGCGGCTCGCCACCGACATGAACTGCGCGGTCGACCTGCCGCAGCATGAACGCAAGAGCGGGACTGCCGAGCCCGGCGATGCGAACCGCGCACGCGGTGCCAGCTCCTACCGGGACGCCGCCCGGCTCCTCTACACCATTACGCCAATGACGGACGTCGAGCGCGAACAGTTCGGCCTCACGGAAGCCGAGCGCCGATCCCTGATCCGTGTCGACAGCGCCAAGGTCAACATCGCCCCGCCCTCGATCGAGGCGCGGTGGTTCCGCATCGTCGGCGTGCCACTCGGCAACGGCACCGATCTGTATCCGCATGGTGACGAGGTGCCCACCGTCGAGCCATGGACTCCCCCAGATATATGGGCGGAAATCAGCATCTCTGCTGCCAACGAAATTCTCGATCGGATCGATGCCGCGCTGGCCGATGGCCGACGGTATTCGGCCGCACCACAAGCAGGAGAAGCTCGCGCCGTTTGGCGGGTAGTGCAGAGCAAATTTCCAAATCTCTCGGAGAAGCAATGCCGAAACGTCATCGCCACATGGGTAAAGAGCGGCGTCCTCATAACCGACGATTACGACGATCCAATCCAACGCCGGAAAAGCACCGGCTTGTTCGTTGCCAAGAGGCCCGGATGATGACCCTTCAGGATGCGCAGGCCCACCTACAAGACCTGCGCAAACCTGCGCAACCCGCTGCGGCGCAGGTATCGCTTGCTCCTAAAGGAGAAAGGACCTGCGCAATGAGCGCGCAGGGCCTCCTCCCCAACCGGAGCAAACCTGCGCAACTCGCGGCTAATAGCCAGTCCGTTCTACGGATGAGAGACAACGACGTCGAACAGGCCGAACGTTCCAACACACGCGCGAGCCCGCTGTGAAGCAGTACCGGATCACGGCGCGACGACGGCAGCGGTTCCTCGAGGCGCTGGCTGAAACGGGAAACGTGACGCTCGCGGCTCGGGCCGCCGCGGTCTCGCGCACCAGCATCTACGCGCACCGGCACGCAGACGACGATTTTGAGCGGGCGTGGCTGGAGGCTGAGCAGGTCGCCGCTGATCGGCTTGAGGCGGAGGCGTGGCGCCGCGGGGTCGATGGGGTTTCAGAACCCGTAGTCAGCGCCGGGCGGCTTGTTACCGACGCTGCCGGCAACCCAATATTCGTTCAGCGGTATAGCGACCAGTTGCTGCTTGCCCTACTTCGGGCGCGCCGCCCCGAGTTCAGGGCGCAGACGATCGATCTACCCGGCATGCTCACCCTCGCCGGCGTCGTCGAGGACATGCACCGAGCACGGGAGCTGCGGCTGGTTGAGCCGCCGGAGCCGAAGACGATCGACGGTTTGGCGGACGATATCTCCGCCGCTGTCCCGCATAAACGCTGATCTTTGGGCGGAATGAGACATGTTATCCCATCACTTCGCCCATCCTCACGGACGGGGCAGGCCGAACTTACCCGCATTTCGCACCGCTTCCACCACTGCGGCCGGCTCGACCCACCCCCGGTCGGACAAGTCGACTTCGGGGGGTGGGTGGCCTCGATCGCGGCAAAACACCCCTCTAAAAATTTTATGACCCCCGCGGCCCGAATGAGGCGCAGCCGGCAGTTGCAGCGGGCCGGCGCTTATCACGTCAACTTTGTATTGGCCGCTGACGCGCGGATGCGGCTTGTCGAGGCGGGTTGGCTGGGTCGTGCAGACCGTGACGACAAGGGGGCGATCACGGCCGCGGTGATCGAATGTTTGGCGCAGACATTGGGTCTGCAGAACGGAGAAAACGAGATGCCGATCAAGAAGGCCGTCCCTGGCCACGCCGAGGCCTCGCCAAAGCGCGAAACGGGTTCTGGGCTGCCAACGGCCCGTAACAGCAAAGAAACCATCCCACGGGCTCCGCAGGGCCTGGATAAGGCGACTGCACTGGCGGCCTATCGTGAGCTGCTGCGCGGTGCTGAGCTGCCTGCCGAACTTGTGGCGGTAGCAACTGCGGCGGACCTCGAGGTTGCACGAGCGAGGGTCGTGGACTTCATTGCGGCGGCATCGACCGAAGGAGGATTGGGCCGCTGGGCGGAAAGGGACCGGTACAGGATAATTTCGCGGTGGCACAGTAGCCAGAGTTCCCCGCAGGTGTTGGCGAAAGAGTACGGCCGGCCGTTTCTGGCGCGGACGATTGCCGAGCGGCAGGGCACTGAGGCGGCGGCCGCTCAGGCGGTGCGCAGATCGGCGGGGCTGACGATTGCGCTGTCCTTGGTGGATTCCACCATCGGAGAGCTGCGCGCACGAAACTTCCTGGCCGCCGACGCAAGTTGCGCAGCGGGGACGGCGCTGTCCGCCGCCGTATTACGGGCGATCGAGTTTGCGCTCGATCTGCCTGCGGATATGCGTTTGGTCGATGATCGTCCGCATTTTGCTGGGCCGCTGGCGCGCCGATCCCTGGCGAAGGCCAAGCCGGCGGCGGCAGCCGCTCAGCGGCCGGGCGAGACCACGATCAGCCTGCATCTGCCGGCCGATGTCGTCTGGAAGCTGGTGGATCGATTCGCCCCAATGGCGGAGGCGATGGTACACGGCGCCGCCTACCAGGTCGCCTCAATGGCCGACCCGGAAGACGAGGTGATGGTGCGCGGCGCCGTCTACCGAGCGATTGCGTTGGCGCTCAACCCCCCACCGCCGCCGCCGCCACCGCCAATGACCCCAGCAGAGATTTACCGGGTTGCCACCGGAATGGATGCCTTTCAGCGCCGGGGTCGGATAAGATGACGGATAAGTTGCATCGCCGCGCGATGGGCGGCCAGCGGTTCGATTGCGACAGTGATGCTGATGATTTCTACCGACGGAGAGAGTGAGGCTCAGAAATGCCCGACAACCTGAACCACGCGCGTATCATCGAGTCTCACCCCCGGCTGGAACCGGGGCCACAGGCTGCCAGTGGCCGCGCGCAGAACCTCCATCGGCCGGCTGATGGTCTGTCGGGCGCCGAAGCCGTCGCGCGGGCTCAGCGCCTCAACCGACAGTCCCGCACGGTGCCCAGAGCGCGATGAGCGCTGCGTGAGTTGCTTGCCACCTTGCCGCCACATATCTCTCTTATTGGCGCAGTGACCGACCGGCAGAAGACAAAAATGACAGAACGCGAGCGCGACAAAATAGTGGACGAGGCTATTCAGCGTCAGATTTTCTTTGATAGCAGCGTAGTCGAATTTCTTGGTGTTCTGGTCGATCACCTCGCCGATCGCGGCGCCATTGATCGCGAGTTTTTGTGCCGAACAGTGCGTGAGCATGTCGCAATCTGGGCGGGGCCCGCTCCAGATCGGCCAAATGGCCGCAACCTGGCCCGCGCCGAGGCGTTGCAGCTGATTTTGGGAGCAATATCTCCGCCGGAAACCGGGGTGGCTAAGGAAAAGGTGAACTGATGGCTCACATAAACTTCATGCCGGCCCCGACCGTCGAGCCGCGTCCCGCTCCGCCACCCGATTATCAAGAGATCGCGACAAACCCACGCGAGTTCGGTGCGCAAGTCGGCGAGGGCGAGGAACGCCTGGGAGCCGGCGTAACCGAAGCGGGCAAGCTGTACGGCGAGATTGCGGCGGATGATCAGGCGAATCATGTGCTCGGTGGCATTGATGATCTCAATGCCAAATTTCGTGCCCTTCAGGGCAAGGACCGCATGGACCAATACCCGGTGTTGCGGCAGCAAATGCAGGGTCTCCTGGACGGCGCACGGAACAATCTTTCCACCGCAGAGCAGGTGGTTTCGTTCAACCGGCAGACGCGCGAGCTTTATTCGCGGGCGCAGCGCGAGGCCGGCGATCTCTACGACCAGGCGCAAAAGACCTGGGGTATCGGGGTAAACGAGCATGCCGCCAATTTGTCGCTGAACGGCATAGCCCGTGGTACTGCCGACAACGATGCGGGAGCGATCGCGAACCACACCGAGGATTTGATCAATGCCCGCATGAAGAGCGCGCAGCTTCAGTTCGGCAATCAGCTCACGCCGGATATCCGGCAGGACATCATCCGCGGCGCGCGGGCCGATGCCACCACGACCTCCGTCGAGTCGCTGATCACGACCGATCCGGTGCGGGCGCAGCAGATCCTCGACGCCGGGCGCGACAACCTGCTGGGCAACGACTATGAAGCCCTGTCGCAACGGCTGAGGCAGCCGATAATCGACCATCAAGCGCAGCAGCTCGTCTTCGGCAGCACCCGCCCGGCCGGCAATCCGACAATCTCAACTTCTCAGGTGACGCAGATTGCCCAGGCGAACGGCGTCGATCCGGCATTGGCGAATGCCACGGCGGCGATCGAAAGCGGGCACGGGGCCAATGTCGGAACGCGCGGCGACATCTATCAGATGGGGCCGAACGAACGCGCCACGGTTGGCGGGGGGCCGGCGCCGGCAGGAACGCCGGATCAGCAGGCTCAGCAGGGCGTGCAGTTCCTCGCCCAGAAGCGCAAGGAGCTTCAGCTCGCGCTTGGCCGCGACCCGTCGAACGATGAAATCTACCTCGCCCATCAGCAGGGAACGGCCGGTGCCGTGGCTTTATTGAAAGCCGCAAACGATCCGAATAATGCAACTCCGGCGGGCGATATCGTGGGTAAGGCTGCGATCCGCAGCAACGGCGGCGATCCGAACGCGCCGGCGAGCCAGTTCGTGCAGATGTGGCAGGACCGCTACCGGCGCGCCGAGCAGCAATACAGCCAAGGAGCACCGCCCTACGCCTATCCCTCGGACCGCATGCGCCAGATCATGCAGTCGGACGCTCAGCCGCAGGCAAAAGAGGCCGCCGCACGGCTGCTCGAACTCGACTGGGTCGCGCAGAACCACGCCTATGAGCAGCAAAGACAGCAGGCGACCGCTTCCTCTCAGGCGCGCGAAGCCGAGATCATGACTTCGCTATCGAAGGGGCAGCCGATCATGACGCCGCAGCAGGCGCTTGGCGACAATGCGCTGCTGCCCGATGCACGCCTGCGGATGGCGAATTTCCTGGCGACCGGCGCTTTCCCAAAGGTCAGCCCGGCGGCATCCCAGCATGAGTCGATGGCGCTCCTCGACGACATGCGGAAGCCGGCTGGCGACCCGATGCGGGTCTCCGACATGAACCCGATCGTCGATGCCTATACGCAGGGCAAACTTACCCGCGAAGACTTCTCGTTTTTGCAGACGCAATTCAACAATGTGCGGGCACCGGAAGGCGACAAGCTCGCCAGCGTCGAGCGAGATTTTCTGAAAGGGATGCAGTCGAGCATTACGAAGTCCAATCCGCTGATGGGACAACTTGATCGCGAGGGCGACCGCAAGCTTTACGAGTTCAATTGGATGGTCAGCCAGAGGGTGGCGCAAGCCCGCCGCGAGGGGAAAAATCCGTTTGATCTGTTCGACCCGGCGAAGCCCGATTACCTCGGCAAGCCAGAAGCACTGCGGCCCTATCAGACGACGACACAGCAATCTTCGCAGAGCATCGCCGACGCGCTGAGCCAGCAAGGGACCGCAGTGCCTATTCCCCCTGCGGCGCCAACAGCGCTGCCACGCCAGCCGGGCGAGTCGATTGCCGACTACATGAAGCGCGCCGGCATCGCGATGCCGACAATGCCGGCCCCGGCTATGGCTGCTCCGGCTGGTCCCGCGGCTCCGATAGCGCGGCCGTAATATGCCCTCGGTTATCGACCAGCTTCAGCAGGCCGGGTTCAACAAGGACGAGATCGGCAATTGGGCCGGGGGCGTGCGCTCGCAACTCAAGGGCGCCGGTTTCGAGGACGGCGAGATCACAGCGTATCTCGGCAACACCGTGCAGCCGCCCAAAACGCCGCCAAAAAGCTTTCTCGATCGCCTGGCGCTGGGTGGTCCCGACGACCGCATAGCCTCTGCGGTGGGCAAGGGCGCGCAGGTCGGATGGGGAACCGAACCGCTCGGCGAACAGACGCTGGCCGATATGCGCTCGTCCGGCATGATCAGCGACCCGGCCAAGGGCGTGCCTGGACCGATCCGCTTGCTGACCGACGCCATCAACAAGCCGATCGGCATCGCCGCCGAGGCAGTGGGCCGCGCCACGATGGCCGGCATCTCGGCCTTTGGTGCCGGTGCCCGTCAGGTTGCAAAAGAGGCCGGCGCTTCCGAAACGACGCAGGGGCAGATCGAGCGCGAGACGGAAAATTTTGCGACCTATCTCGGCACCGAGACGGCCGTCCCGACGCATTTTGCGCGCCCCGAAATCGACGCCGTCGGCAAGGCTGTCGACGTGCCGCTTGGCACATTGCCGAGCGGGCAGGACTTCGCCAATGCGGCCGCGAAGGCGATCGGATCGGCGCCGATGTCGGCGCAGGAAAAGTTGCTGCGGCTCTATACCGATCGCGGCGTTCACCCCGCCGAGGTGGCGGCCGACGCGGCGCACGATCCAACCGTGACGCAGGCGCTCGCATCGCGCGGCAAGGATTTGCCGGAACGGTATCAGGGGGAAACGCCCTCGCCAGTGCCGCCAGCCGCTGCCAGCGCAGCGGAGGCACCCCCGCCTTCACCAGCGCCTATCGAGCCGGAACCAACGCCAGCGGGGTTCGAGAGCGGCCTGGAGCCGATATCGCCGGCTATTCCCTCCGATGTTCCGAATGGCATCCGAGCCTTCCGCCCCGGCGATCTCACGATTGACGCCGATCGTTTCCAGTTCAAAGCCGGCGGCGACGAAGCGGGCGTGACGGATCGGCTGCAAGGCGTCACCAACTGGGATCCCGTGAAAGCTGGTCTATCGCTGGTCTGGGAAGACAATGGTGGCCAACATTTCATCGTCGACGGCCATCAGCGCTACGGCCTGGCACAGCGGATCGCGGATGCAGACCCGGCGCAGGACCCGAAGCTAAACTCGATCGTGGTCCGCGAGGCCGATGGCGTCAGCGATATCGAAGCGCGCGCCATGGCGGCGGCAAAGAACATCGCCGAGGGAACGGGCACTGCTATCGACGCCGCAAAGGTGCTGCGCGACCAACCCGAACTTATCAAGGATTTGCCGCCACGCAGCGAACTCGTGCGCCAAGCGGGCGGTCTTGCCAATCTTGCGGACGAGCCTTTCCGCGCCATCGTCAACCAAGTCGTGCCGCCGAACTATGGCGCCATTGTCGGCAGGCTGGCTCCAGAGGACCCAAAGCTGCAAGGTGCCTTGGTCGACCTTCTCGCCAAGACGGAACCTGCGAACGCGACCCAGGCCGAGGCGATCGTGCGGCAGGGAATGGCCGCAGGCACCCGCACCGAAACGCAAGCCTCGCTGTTTGGCGATCAAGAGATTGTTTCGAGCCTATATGCTGACCGCGCAAAGGTGCTCGATCGCTCATTGCGTGAACTCAAGCGCGACCAACAGGTTTTCTCAACGCTCGTCCGCGACCAGGATATCGTCCAGGCTGTCGGCAACCGATTGGAGGCATCCGCCAATGCGCAACGTCTCGCCGCCGACCAACAGGCCGTCCAAATCCTCCAAATCCTTGCCAATCGTCGCGGCGCCCTCTCCGACGCCCTCAGCGCCGCCGCCCGACGAGCCGCCGACGGAGACGCCGGGGGAGCCGTCCGCGATTTCGTCGCCGCCATCCGTAGCCAAGCTGAAAGCGGCGATCTCGTTCGGGCAGCAGATGGCCTTGGCCGAGGCCGTGTGGAAGTTGCAGGAGAAGACGCGGCGCACATTGTTGACCCCGGCGCCCCAATCGGAAGCCCAGCCGCAGAGCAGCGCGCCACTGGAGATGCCGCCGCGGTCGTAGCCGAGACGCAAGCGCGCACGCTGGTCGTCGAGCAAACCGACCAAGGCGCGCAGCTTGTCATGCCCGCCGCCGAGCGGTCCGCACAGCAGGCGATGGCCGCACGCGAAGCCGCGGGACACGGCCGGATAGCCCCGCCGGCTCCGCAAGCCGCACCCGGCGGCATGTTCGTGCGGCCCGAGCCAGGTCAGCCTGGATTTGAATGGGGACCGGAGACCGGAGCGGTCGCGTGGGGTGGCAAGCCGCCGCCAGCGCCCGGTTCGCTTGAGGAAGCACAGCAAAGCATCCTATCGAAACTCAGCATCGGCCAGGCTGGGCCACGCCGGCCGTTCACCCTGTCGCGGCTCTATACCGCGATCTTTGACAAGCTCTATCCGATCAGCGAGGCGATGCCCGGCGGCATCGCCACTTCGGCCAATCCCTATCGGCTATCGCGGCTGCTCGCTGGCGAGGCGGGCAAGATCGAGCATTTTCTGACCCGCAACACCTTCGACTTCCATACCTACGAGCCGAATGGCCCCAGTCTTCAGGACGTACTAGCGCCCGTCAAAGACGATCTCGACAACTTCCGCGCCTTCGCGGCGGCGGCGCGCGGACTGGAATTGGAGGCGCGCGGCATCACGACCGGCCTCGACCTCGCGGCTATGCGCCATGTCGCCCGCGAGGGCATCGCAAAATACGAGCCGGTGCTGACGGGTCTCGTCGATTACCAGAACCGCGTTGCCGCGTATCTGCGGGATGCAGGCGTGCTGTCGCGTGAAGGCTACGCGGCGATGACGGAGGCGAACCAACTTTACGTCCCGTTTCAGCGCGTCATGGAGGAGAATTACCAGCCGGCCACCGGCGGCTCGCTACAGGCTCGCAACCCGATCCACCGTATCGAAGGGTCCGAGCGCGAGATCGTCGACCCGATCGAATCGGTGATCCGCAATACCGCGGCGATGATCACGATGGCCGATCGCAACGAAGCCGGAAACGCGCTCGTGACGATGCTGGCGCGCGAGGGACAGATCGGCATCGGTGCGCGTCAGCCGATAGCGGCGATCGAATTGCCGCCCGATCCCGAACTCGACGCGGCGCTCCGCTCCTATCTGGAACGCAATGGCGTCAAAGACCCGAGCGGCCTCCTTGATCTGCTCCACGCCGCCGCGTCGCCGCCGGAGGACACCGGGACGATCGGCGTTTTCCGCAACGGCGTCCGCCACACCTATGAGGTTGACCCGGATATTGCGCGGGCCTGGAAGGGCCTCGACGCATCGTCTGCCGGGTTGATGGAGAAAATCCTGCGGCCGTTCGCCTCGACGCTGCGTGCCGGCGCGGTGCTAACGCCCGACTTCGCGCTGCGGCATACGATCCGCGACTTCCTTTACGCCGCCGTCACGTCGCCAGGCCTCTACACGCCGGCTGACATGGCGCGCGGCTTCATGGGGCTGATCAACAAGGACGAGGATTACTGGCGCTGGCTCCAAGGCGGAGGGGCCAACATCTCGATGGTCTCGGTCGACCGCCGCTATCTGCAAGACGACATAGCGCGGCTGACGGATCAGACCGGCCTGATGACGCGGGCGATCAACGTCGTCGCCGACCCGAATGCGAGCTGGATGCAGAAAGGGGGCGCTGTCGCCGGGCTGCCATTCCGCGCCGCCGGCAAATACCTGATCCATCCTCTCCAGGTGCTGACCGAGCTTGCCGAAAATGCGTCACACCTTGGCGCGTTCAAGAAATCGCTTCGATCGGCCGAACAAGCAGGCGCAGACATATCGAAACCGGAGATACAGGAAGCCGCTTTCGCTTCCCGTGATATCGCGGTGGATGCGGCGCGAATTGGTGCAAAAACCCGTGCTTACAACATGATCACGGCGTTCTCGAATATCGTCCTTCAGGATAGCGACCGCGTCGCGCGAGCCTTCGTCAACGATCCGGTCGGCACGAGCCTAAAGATCGGGGGCGGCATCGCTTTGCCCTCGGCGCTGCTGTGGTGGGCGCAGCGCGACGATCCGCGCTATCACGAATTGCCGCAGTGGGAGCGCGACCTGTTCTGGGTCGTGCTGACCGACAAATGGGAAGACGTAGGCCCGGCAGCGCAATATGGGCCGCCGCAGCCGGGCACGCCGTATCGTGTGCAGGACGGCCGGCTGCAACTCAACAACGGCACGATCTTTCGCATCCCGAAGCCATGGGGCATGGGCGTGCTGTTCGGCACCGGCACGGAGCGCGCGTTGGAGGCGTTCGCCGCGCACAACCCCGACGCGTTCCGGCATTGGGGTAATTCGATCGCCGACGTGGTGATCCCAAGCTTTGTGCCGACCGCTGCGGGCCCGATCCTGAACCAATGGACCAACCGCGATACCTTCACGAACCGCACCCTGATCCCCGATCAGATGGAAAAATGGCTGCCGGAGTACCAATACACGCCCTACACGACCGAGGCAGCGAAGGCGCTCGGCAAGATCGTTGGCGCGTTCCCCGGCCTGCGCACGGCCAGCATCGCGCAGGATAGCCCGATCGCGGGCGGCGTGGCCCGTGCGCTGACAAGCCCAATCCTCCTCGAAAACTATGTGCGCGGCTGGAGCGGCAACCTTGGGGTCTACGCGCTCAATCTCGCGGACGCGGCACTGCGAAAGAGCGGCGAGTTGCCCGATCCGACACTGCCGACCGCGACCTTGGCCGACATCCCGGTCGTCAAGGCGTTCGTCGCGCGCTATCCGACCGCCACTACGCAATCGATCCAGGATTTCGAGGACTCCTATCGGGCGAACAAGGTCTACTACGACACTTG
Source organism: uncultured Alphaproteobacteria bacterium (assembly GCA_963712825.1). Taxonomy (GTDB): domain Bacteria; phylum Pseudomonadota; class Alphaproteobacteria; order ATCC43930; family CGMCC-115725; genus AP-15. The sequence goes on along the minus strand of CAVQJP010000001.1, from coordinate 29,963 downwards.
GATCGCCAAGGCGAAAGACGGGGACGCAGAGGCGGCCCAACGCATCCAGCGGCTCGGCGGCCCGCGCATGTTCGTCAATCTCGACGGCATCGAAAAGGCCCTGCAAGAGCACAACAAGCTGATCCGGGACGTATACAAAAACCCGCAGATGACGCCTTCCGACAAACGCCAGCTTATCGATACCGTTTATTACCGCATGATCGAGCTCGGGCAGGCTGGGAAAGCGGCGCTTCAGCGCGTCGATGCTGCGCTTGGGCCGCGCGGCTCGGTGCACTGATTTGTGTTCCGCATCGCGCCTGCTGTTCGCTGCCGTGATGGCGGCCCTGCCGGCCTTAAGCGCCAAAGCGGCGTGCGCGCCGCCACCTCCGGCCGACGACTGGGCCGTGGCTGCACCGCAAGCCGAAGGTCTCGATTCGCAACGGCTGTGCGCGCTCGTACCGTGGCTCGAAACCGAAAAGCAGACCGACATCCACGCCGTGCTCGTTGCGCGCCACGGCCAGCTGGCCTTCGAACAGTACTTTTCGGGTGCTGACGAGCGCTGGGGCACGCCACTCGGTGATGTTGCCCATGCACGCGACCAACTGCATGACGCCCGCTCAGTGACGAAAAGCGTTGTTGCCCTCGTGCTCGGCATTGCCGTCGATCAGGGATTGCTCAAGCTCAAGCACGGCCTCGACACGCCGATCTTGGACCTGCTACCCCAATATGCCGACCTGCGTACCACCAAGAAGGCGCGCATCACGCTGCGTCACCTGCTGACGATGTCTGCCGGTCTCAAATGGGACGAAGACATCCCTTACGGTGATCCGAAAAACAGCGAAACGCAGATGGACCGCGCACCTGACCCGGCGCGGTTCGTCTTGTCGCAACCGGTCGTCGCCCCGCCTGGCGAGGTGTACAATTACAGCGGCGGCAGCGCAGTGCTGATCCAGACGATCTTGAAGCGCGCGACCGGGCGCGGGCTCGATGAACTGACGCAGGATCTGTTGTTCACGCCGCTCGGGATCGCGAAGGTCGAGTGGCTTCGCTATCCAGCGACCCGCGAACCGATCGCAGCGTCCGGCCTGCGGCTGTTGCCGCGAGATTTCGCCAAGATCGGCCAACTGGTGCTGACGCACGGCATCTGGGCCGGGAAGCAGATCGTCCCCGCGCCATTCCTGGCGCAGGCAACGGCGCCTCAGATCAATGGACAAGGCCTCTATTTCTACGGCTATCAATTCTGGCTTGGCCGCTCCCTCGTTGGCGGCCGCGAGATAGACTGGATAGCTGCGGTGGGGCTCGGTGGCCAACGGATCTACGTCGTCCCGACGCTCGACCTAGTTGTCGTCATCAATGCTGGCCTCTACCACAGTCCGCTGCAGGGTTGGGTGCCGCTAGCGGTCTTGAATCGTTTCGTGCTTGCCGCCGTAGCAGCTCCACCACGCTGATCGTGTGCTCCCGACCCGCTCTTCCCAGCGGATTAAATCGAGAATGCGCGCCCCGTATGGGAGGGCGGCATCCGCCGGTTCCTGAACACTCCGCCGCAGCCGCGCAGCAGGGGTCCGAAATCGCCGCCGCCCCCTAAGCCTTCGGCTTCAACGAAGCGGTCTCCCAGCCGGAAGCCGAAATCGCCGACTTCCAAAACACGCTAATATGGTACATATATTTCAACCCACTCCATCAAAACGTCGTCATCTTCGTCAATTGAAAAGTAAGCTAAGAAGGCCGGAAAGTTACCATGAGGCTTAGTAATGGCGTAGCGGACACGAAACCACTCAGTCTGAATATATCTAAACGCACGAGGATTATTCTCTAGTGCCTCAATCACTGGGCGTAGCGCGGCCCCTACAAAGTGAATGCCGCCTATAGCGCGTGCTTGATCGTCGAATTCTGGCAGATAAATTATGCGATGCATAATTACTTGCTAACAACGGCCCGTTTCTTGTCCCTGATTACTGCGGATATACGTATTATTTGTTTGGGAGATATAGGTGAATCTGAAATAAATGACAACTCATAGAACATCGGCTCGTTATTTTTGCGAGATCTCCATGGTATACCGTGAGAGTCGTCGCTTGTCTCCTTGCCTGTCATATTCCAATAGTACACTATTGATGCATCAACAAACTCTATGTCGTCGCTGCCAAAATTATCCAGAGAAGGTGGCTTGTCAGCAATTGGGCGATATTCTATTACTCCATCACCGAAATCTGTCTCTTCTAGATGAATAAGTCGGGCGCGGATCATTTCGTTTAGAAGGGGGCGCATTTCACGAGGCGCCGGTCCAAGTTCCAATCGTTGGTAGGCGCGCCCGGTAACGGGAATGTTCCGAGCTGCATAGGCGTCGAAATCTGCTTTCCATAAAATTTTATTGAGCTTTATCAAGCCCATACGCTCAGCCGAGTGGCATCGCTGCGCGACATAGAGAATCAGCTGCCGAAGCCGATCTTGCTGCCCTGGCAGATCGACTTTTGACGTAAGCCGTGTACGTTGGGTGTGGACTCGTAGGTTGCCTGTATCTTTCACGCCGGGTGCATTTTTCCAGACTGTTCGCTGTTGCGCTACCCCGCTCTTAGAAGATCATTTCTCCGTCCGGTCAAGTGGGCGGGACGAGATGGGCGTTTCTCGGCCGAATTTCAACTCTCTAAAGCCTGACTAGAATTGCGGAGATTGTGCATGATGGCGTCTCCCGTCTATTGGTTGTATACGGGGCGCGCGAGGCGGCGCACAGCAACTGAACGGAAGCAAGATAGACCCAGGCTTGGCTGCTGACGACCGTCGTTTCAAAGTCTTTGGCGAGCCTGCGGTTGCGATTGAGCCAAGCGAAGGTGCGTTCGACCACCCATCGTCGGGGCAAGACGTAGAACCCGGTGGCTCGGTCGGACCGTTTGACAATTTCGATCTGCCACTGGCCGTGCCCGGCCAGGGCTGTGGTCAGCTTCTCGCCGGCATAACCGCCATCGGCGAAGACATGGCGCAGCCAAGGACACAGGTAGCGGATCGAGATCAGCAGTGCGGGTGCGCCGTCGCGATCCTGAATGTCGGCAGGGTGGACCTTTGCCGCCACCAGCCGCCCGGCGGTATCGGTGAGGATGTGGCGCTTGCGGCCGTTGATCTTCTTGCCGGCATCGTAGCCGCGCGGACCGCCGCTTTCGGTCGTCTTGACCGACTGACTGTCGATCACCCCGGCCGACGGGCTAGCTTCGCGCCCGGCCCGCTCGCGGGCCTGTTGCAGGAGCAGGAAATTGATCGTTTGCCACACCCCGGCAGCCTGCCAAGCGTAGAAATAGCGTTGTACCGTCGAGCGGTTGGGGAAATCACGCGGCAGCAGACGCCACGGCGTGGCGGTGCGCAACAGATATAGCAGTGCTTCCACAACCGCGCGCAACGGGACAAAACGGGGGCGCCCGAGGCGCTTTGCCGAGGGCAGGTGCGGCTCAATCAGGGCCCATTCCGCATCGGTCATGTCGCTTGCATAGCGCAGATCGTCTCGCCGATACTGCCGTCGAGTGGTTTCAGTCCACATGTTGTTTCTCCCGTGCGTTCTGACACACCGCGGGTACCACAACATTCTGGAATCACTCAATTCATTTCTAACCAGCCTCTAATGAAATCGAAGACGAACTGCACGGACCCCGGCATGGTCAGCGGCTTAACCGCGCCGACTCGCGCCAGCTGAAACAGCATCCGGAACTCTCGGTGCGTGCGCGTCGCCCTATGCGGCCCGGCTACGAGGTTGCCGTAGTAGAGCCGCCGATCGTACACGCCTTTGATCGCCCGCTGGGTGCGCTCGGGGTCGTCGACGCCAAGCCGGTCTGCTGTCTGATCTTCCCCAGACGCCCGGGACCGATGGATGATGTATCCACACCGGAGGATTTCGGCCGTTTCATCAAAGCGATCGAAAAAAATGCACAATGGCGGGGACCGATGAGCGCGTGTGCTCGGCAATTCCCTCACGGCCGAGCGGCTAGCGGAGGACCGCGGGCCGGCCCTGCAGCACAGCGTCATGCTCGGCGCCGACAATTGCGCGGGCACCCGCTCGGGGCGATCTACAACGCCACGCGGCTGCTCAGCAACTGGATGCGCGGCTCGTCACCCGAAGTCAACTCCGACATAGCCCGGCCGTTGACGCGGTCGCTATCGGCGGGATCGCCCGGCATGGACCTTCTGCGCAACGCGGCGACGATGCTGCCCAACGCGCGGGGGCTCTACTCGGCCGCGTCGTCGCGCGGACCTGGCTGGTTCTGTCGGTCGTGTGGGTCGCCTGGATCGTGCTGATTTTCTCCTACGGCGAGCCGGCGCCGGTCCAAGAATTCTGACCGCGCTGGTGCCGCCGGCGCTTGGGCTGTTTGCCGCCTCAGCGGTAGCCTGGGTGGCCGAGCGATAGGGGTCAGGGGGCGAGTTGCGAGTCGGCCGAGAGTCCGTGCGGTGCCGGGGTGATCGGCCGAGCGTCGATTTCTGCGGCTACTGGCAGCGGAGCCGGGTACTCTGAAAATAGGCCATGCTGTCTCTTGACTAATCCAACAGCGCAGCTTACATAATTTCGCCCTTAACGCTTCCCGAGCGGTTCCCCAGGAAGGGAAGTGAAAAATGTCTGTGCATCCGCTTATGGCGGCAAAGAAGGTCTGTGAGGCCCGCAGCTGGTCTGTGACCAACCTAGAGATAAATAAGATTTTGTATCTCGCCCATATGATGCTGCTTGGACGATCTGGTGGCGAGACACCTTTGGTCTCGGAGCTCTTTCAAGCTTGGGATTATGGCCCCGTTCTTCCCACTGTTTACCATCGCGCCAAGGCATTTGGAAACGAGCCCGTGCAGGATGTTTTTCGGGCATTCCCGAGCATAGATGGGACTCGGGAAGCCCATGTAATCGAGGAAGCGGTAGAAGCGACCGCAAAGATGCGCCCCGGCGCTTTGATAGCTACAACGCATTGGGATGGGGGAGCATGGGCAAAATACTATGTTCCTGGCGTCCGGAACGCCACAATTCCGAACATCGCTATTCTTGATGAATACCGAGCCCGAACGAAATAAGAGGCCGGAAGCCGGGGACCTTACTAAGCTTACTCATGAGACGGTCGCCACAAAAGATATACAGGTAGAGCGTATAGAAGAAAGCTTGCAGGGGGAACGGCAGGGGCGTAACCGCGAGCGCTTTGTAGGATTGCTAATAATAATAATCCTTCTTGACATGCTGGGATTTCAACAGACGTCATGGTTTGGTGATACAATTATACTGTTATTAGAGCTAATCGTCATCCTTGTTGCGGCGGAGCTTTGTGGAATTGACGGCATCTATCCAATTATTCAAAATGCCATCGACTACGTTAGGAAACTCCCACCAGGATCGTAAGTTAAGATCTCGATCGCTACCCTCCACCGCACCGCGCTCCATGCGCCTACATCCCTACAAAATCAAGCCCGGTTCCCGCTCAGCCAGCTTCCACCTAACGCTGCGCCCTTGCCCGATCTTCTCGACGGTGCCGAGGCGGCGCATCGCTCCTTGACGCCTCCCGCGATCGGCGCGAGGATGAAGCCGGCGCTTGGAAACGCCTTCTGCCCGGACCCGCCCCGGATTTGGCGGATTTGTTATGCCCGGACTCCGGGTTGCTCCATGCCGGGAGTGCCGCGGATACGATACCCGCAAGGGGAAGAAGCGCGCCCGTGCAGACGGGTTCCAAGCTCCCGGCGCCAGCCCGCCCGCTGGCGATGGCGCAAGGCCGATCGCGGGGAGCAACCCATGTTCGATCACGAGACGTTTAACAGCCTGCATGTCGAGAAGACCGCGGACGATCCGGTGATCGCACTGATTGCCGAGTACTACCGGAAGGAAGAAATCGCTCGGGATGCGCAAGCTCGCGCGGATGAGGTCGAGTTCGCGCTGCCAGTGGATGTTCGGTATCAGCGGCCCAAGATCGTTATCGGCCATTTGCGAATTCACGACGGCGAACCGCACGAAGAGTATGCGACGGACGAGGCGCGCATCGATTCCTTTCTTTCCCCACCGAGCAGTGAGCTGCTCGCGATGCAGAAGGTCTTGGGAATGGCCTACACGCCAAAGGCGGACCGCGCTGCCCTGGTCGCTGAATTGCACGCCGAACAAGCACGAGTCGAAGCAGCTTACGAAATGAGCGGGCACGCGGCTCTTGTGGAGCAAGCCGTGGCCCTCAATGAAAAGGCGGAGGACGTATTACCTGAGATCAAACAAACGCTTCCCGTCTCGCTTGCCGGCGTGGAGGCCTTGCTCGAATTACGACGCTATACGTGCGACGCGGGTGGCGATGATGAAATCCTCGGCAATGTGCTCGACTGGCTCCGGTTCGTCGTGAGGGCGCGGCCATGACCGCGATTGTCGATGACTTCGTGGCGATCCGTAACGCGATAGGGAATGCGCTCGCCCCTGAGCAACCGGCGAGAATGAGCCTTGCCATGCTATGGCACCAGCTTGACGAGATCACCGATCTACTCGTTGACGGTTATCCATCAGGAGGAGAGCTCAGCGAGGAGGAGGATGAGCGGCTGAGCGCGCAAGCTATCGAGCTTCAGAATCAAATCGTTACCTCGCGAGCCGTCAGTGTCGGCGACGTTTGGGGGAAATTTAAGCTTCTGGAATCTGTGATGGTCGATGATGCCGAGCCGGATCACAACGCCCTGCGCGCTGACATCTCTTCAGCGCTGCAGAACCTGGCCGTCGCACCCGAACCGCAAACGGCCCTGGCCGGTGACGAAGAAATTCTCGCGTTGTTCAAGGAATGGCGTTCAGCCGCGATGGCCTGGAAGAAGGCGCCCGACGGCGAAGACGAAAGGCGCTGTTACAGGGAGTTGCGGGAAATCCAGACAGCACTTCAGACCACGCCTTCAGTCGGCGTCGTCGGCCTCGCGATCAAGACCTATCTGATTCTTGCAGTTGAGGAGGGCAGCGATTGCGCCGGGACGCTCACGAATCCCGCACGGACGAGTGACGAAGTAGAGGGATGCGCGGCCACCATTCGCGATTTGATCCGGTTCGCTCCGGTCCTGGAACCGCTCTGCGCCGATTGCCTTGAAAAAATGGACGCGGGGATCGCCGAGGCAAAGCTCGTGAAGGTGCAGTCATGAGCGCCGAGATCATCAAGCTGAAGTCTTCGCGCCAGCGTGCGCCCTTGCCCATCCTTCCCGGACACGAACGACTCCGCGAACTCTATGATGAATTGAGGCGCACCGAGAAGGCGATCGCCGTCCTCAACTACAATCGCCTCTGCACGCTTCGGGCTTACCACGCGGAGTTGAAACGTGTTGTCGAGCGCGAAGAAGGCCGTCCGCAGCGGCCGGGGAGATGGGATCAGCATCACGCTGACAAGCTGGCGCAGAAAATCGCGGATGCAGCCGCAAAATTACCGGCCGATGATGCCCACTTCGTGGAGGCACAGCCATGACCGCGATCGAAGACGATTATGCGGGGAGAGGCACGGGCAGCCGCGAGCGATCCGGTAATGACGTGATCCTATCCCTCTTTCGGGAGTGGAAGGCGCTGCGCTTGGCCTGCGACGCTCTCCCTACCGATACTGACGATAAGCCGATGCTGAAGGCCAACCTCGACCGACAGGTCGAGATCGAAAACGAGATGGCGGCGATTCCCGCGATTACCGTGGGTAGCCTTGCGATCAAGTTCTTCATCATCAACGAACTGGGGTACCTGGACAGCGACCTGATACCTCTCGGCATATCTGCGGTCGGGGACGCTGCGCGCATTGCGTCGCTGCCACCTGACTGCGAGGTTGGCTGCGACATGGCCCCGCTTCGGCGGGGCTTTTCTGTGTGGACGAGGAGCGTTTGGCGCTGGCGCGGGTGTTAGGCGCGCGGCATGTCTCTCCTGATGCGGGCACCTTGCCGCCCGCGAGAACGGCCGGTCGTCAAACCGCCTCGGCCTTTTTCGCGGCAGGCCGTCTGAGGCGATCAGCGATCCTTTCATACTGTTCGGCCACAATCAAAAGCTCCGCACGCTCCGGCTCTCTCTCGGGAACATCGGCTTGGCGCCTCAGGTGAGCGGCGGTCCGCTTGTATCGATGCGCCCGCGCTTCGGGGACTCGGCGATTTCCATTTGGCGTTCTGTATCGGTCTGATGGATCGAGACGGTCTCCTATCGCTAGACGAGCGCACAGGTCTGTGAAACGCGTCACACGCCACGGGCCTGAACTTGCTGGCAACCCCCAGCGGGGCCGTTCTCTTTTCGACGCAAATCCCAAAACGGATCGTCGTGTATCGCGAGCGTTCGGCCGGGTATGCGAAGTGTGGCGCGGCCCGTATGTCGGGCCGCATTGACGCGCAAAGCAGGGCCGATCGTTACTGCAAAGAGGCGGAACGGGTGCGGCGTGCGGCGGCTGCCACGTCGGACGAAATGCGTTGCCGGCGCCGCCGAGGAGACGGACATCGAGCTCCGCCTCTAGGGTCGTCGGTTCATAGACGGTCTCGACATAGTGTTTAGCGACTTCGAGATGGGCGCATCGAAACTGCCGCCCGCCAACCGATGGTGACCGCCGACCGGCACAATCTCATAGCTCCAAAGCATTTTTCCTCCTACTGCTGCCGTTCATCGGCCGTCATAACGCGTTAACACCGGTTCACGTGGCGCCCCGTCCGCATCGCTCTTGACCGGGCCCGCGAAAGGCGCGCGATCGGCCGGCGTCAGGCTTCGGGCGCTCGATGATCACCAACCGGGTGACCTCCCGGAGCGATGGGACAATTATCCTAGAGGAACCTATTCAGAAAAGCCGCCGTTGGCTAACAAACAGCACGTTGGGGAAGGATAGTAGAAGAACGTTATTGGGGAGCGCGCATAATTATCTTAGGGAGGATAAGCATGAGCGATCCGCAAAAACTTCGGCACTTGGCACGGAGATGCCGGAAATGCGCAGAGACTTCGATCGATCCAGCGGCTATAGATCAGTTGCGCATTTGGTCGACTGAGCTGGCGGATCAAGCGGACTTGCTCGAGCGTGAGCGATCGGGAGATTGGGGTGAAAACGAAGACATAGAGGCCGCTTGACCGGGCCCGCGATCGGCGGATGGCTGCCGCGGCCGCCTGCGATGCGGAACGGGTTTGGCTCACAGAGCCCATGACCAGGAACGTGCCCGGTTCTCGCCTCGGTATGCCTGCAAAAAACAGTGCCAACGTGGGCTTCCCCCGCAGTGACCCGATAGCCCTCGATCGCGGGGGCGCTTGACAGGCATTCGCCGGACCCTGAAGCTGGATCTCTGGCTCGGGATGGGCTCCCGTCCCGGCCGCGAACTCACCCCGCTTCGGCGGGTTTTTTTGCGTTGCGCCAGGAAAAGGCGAAACGCCATCATCCGCATCGGGCGCGCTTCGGCGTGTCCGCTTTCCCGTTACAGAAACTTCACCCCGGTTCGCACCGGGGCTTTTTTTGTCATCCCCGATCGTCGCTTCTCAGTCTACCAGGGTGACGATCCCGTGCGCTTCATGATCTCGAAAAACGAGCGGCGTCGACACCTCCCGGAAGGGCAGCGGGCGCTGATCGGAGCGGAACTGGCGAATTTGTCAAATGGACAACCACGCGACCTCGCAATTGCTGAAGCAGGTCAACTGACCGAGCTTCCCTACAACCCGTCAGTCAGGCGGAGGCAGGTCAACTAATGGGGGTGAGTCATACGGCCGTGAAAAGAGCAAAAGCCGTTATTGACCACGCCGCCCCCAATGTCGTCGATATGGTGAAACGGGGTGACGTTGGGCTTGAGAGTGCATCTAGGGCAGCGCGCAGCGCCCCAAAAGACGAGCAAGAGGCCTGGTCACCAAAAGACGTTCAGCGCGTGGCTCAACAGGATATCGCTGAAAAAAGATCAAATCCTACAGGACGCTTTTTGTGCGGGGCTTTGCACCTGAGGGTGGATCAATCGCCTCGCTCCAGCGTTGGGATGGCTATGCATCGGCCCGAACACTACCGGGAACAGGCGCAGCGCGCGAGGCGGCTGGCCTCTATGGCGCATCAGCCCGAGCTGTCCGAGACGTTGCGCAGAGTGGCGCAGGATTTCGACGATGTTGCTTACGACCTCGAAAGCGGCGCGGTCGAGATCCGCCATCCGGAACTGCTGCCGCAGCGTCACCGCGGGGAGTAACCGATTTTCGCGTCACATATGTAACGCAAAGCAAAAGATCACCTATAATGCCCCGATGGAACCTGATTCCGGCGGCGCAGCCGGTCCGCGGGCCGCAAAACCGGCCATCGCGGTACCGTACGTTCTGATCCTCGAGGACGTCGACGACATCGCCAACCTGCTCCGCGCCGACCTGAGCGCGCTGGGATATCGCTGCTTCTCGCTCCGTTCGAAAGCGGCGGCCGAGCGGTTTTTGGGCCGTGTTCGGCCTGACCTGGTGGTTGTCGATTACGGCCTACTCGGCGGCTCCGGGATCAAGGCAGCGCAAATGGCTGCCGCCGCCAGCGTGCCGGTCATCGTCATGTCGGGTTATCTCCACGTCCGCGAGGAGATCGAACCGCTTGGGTTTTCCTATTTGCAGAAGCCGTTCCACCTGTCGGAAATGCTCGCCTTAGTCGAGCGGCTGGTCAGCCGTAACCGGGCAGGGACGCTAGCAAGATAGCGGCTGATTCCGCTCAGTTCTCGCGACGACCATATCGACGCGCCGGCTGCGGCAGTTGCCCTGTCAATTATGAACGTGGATGAGCGCGTGCCAGACCCCGTGGGCCATGAGCGCTCCCAGCATAGCGGCGGCGGCGAGGGCGAGAACGTTAATGGTTCGCATCGCCTTTCCCTGTCTCGCGCTTGGCGCCCAGCCGTTCCATCGCCGGCCGCAACGGTTTCCACACCCGGAAAATGTACGCGATCGCGATCGTGACCGTCGCCAGACCGAAACACGCGCCCGAAAAATCGACGTTCCCTGTGGTCGCCAGCGCGAGGCGCCAGACGCACCAGCCGGCTAGAAATGCGGCAAACATCCCGGCGACCGGGATCGCCATGGTAAGCCCGTATGCAAGGACCCTTCCCATGCCGCACATATAGGAGTGAATCATCATTACCCCGACAGCGATTTCCCGGTGGCGCTATCCTCTCCATCGCCGCTCCCGTTCGCCGACCTTCGGCCCCATGCCAGGTTTCAGCGGTGGCAGCGGCTCCCGTCGTGCCGCGGCGGATCGAGCTTCGCCAGGATCCTATTTCAGAGCCACGACGATCGCTTGCGCGATCGCGCCAAGAGCCGCCGCTGCGGCAGCACCGGCCGCCCACCGTGCTGCCCGTGCTGCGGCCCGCGCGGCGTCGAGTTGTTCCTTGACAAGCGCCGAGGCATGTTCCATTTGTCGTTGCGCGAGCCCTTCCTCAAATGCGCGACTCATGGCGGCGCGTTGGTCTTCGTATTCGCGGCGAGACCGCTCCTGCTCTTCGGCATACTCGTCATCGCGTCGCGCCAGTTCGGCCCTGGCAGGTCCAACGCGGTTCTCATCTCGGGGCAATCGGGCCGCGGCTGTTTCGAGCGCCCGGCGGTCCATTCGCCGCCAAGGATCATCTATTTGATCTTCGGGAGGCATTTTCCGTTTCCGCCGTGAGCGTCTGCCAATTATGCGAGGCTATGACCCATTGCGCTACTGCCGCCTGCGGCGCATATGGTACGAGTCTCCGGATTAGGTTAGCGATTGGGGCGTTGCAGGCACCGCGGCGGGGGCGAGCCGATCGGAGCCCGAAAAAGGTTTGACGTCAAAGGTGGGCCGGGCGACAACACCCCCGGCCGGCGTCGCCCCGCCCTACGGCGCGACGGGGGAAAATTAGGTCAGCTGACCGATTTCTTTCCCCACGAATTGATTACTCTCACCGCCGCTCGCCCGTGACAACCATATCAACCCACCGCGAGCCGTACTGGCCGCAGACAAGCCTCGCGTGCCAATCAGGGACGGGCATCTCGGCGCCGTAGCGTTCGGCCATCTCGGCGGGGTCCGGCTCTACCTGGTGCGGGCAATCAAGGCACCAAACGATGAAGCGGACATGGGCCGCCATGGCGCCGCCGAGCGTCATCGGGCCGGATGGTACTGATTTCATCGGCATCCCATATCCCGCGCATCAATCGCGAGATAGCCCCAGTGTGCAACAATTTCGGCAACCGCATCCCCTATGACGACTACCTGCGCGCGTTCAGCGAAATCCGCGTCCCGCTGCGCTGGCCGGCCTCGGCGCCGAACCTCGAGCCGCGAGATGATATCTGGCCAACTGATCCCGCCCCGGTCATCCGGCGTCGAGAGGACGGCGTCGAGCTGGTGGATCTCCGATGGGGCTTCCCGCCAGCCCGGCCAAGGGGAGCGCCGGTCATCAACTTCCGCTCCGAAGGGCGGCGGTTCCCGAAAGGCCGCTGCCTGATCCCGGCGTCGCACTTTTTCGAGTTCACCGGCAGCAAGTCGCCGAAATCGAAATGGCGGTTCACCAGGGCCGGCAAGGATTGGTTCTGCTTCGCCGGGCTGTGGCGCCCGATGCCGGACGGCGCCGGCGATGCCTTCACCTTGCTCATGACCGAACCCGGCCCCGACGTGGCGCCGATCCACGATCGGCAAATGGTGATCCTGGACCGGGCGGATTGGCTCGCTTGGCTCGATCTGACGCGACCGGAACCGGAATTGCTTCGGCCGCTGCCCGTCGGTAGTTTGGCCGTCGAACAGGTTCGATAAGCCTTCGGGGTTCAACATAGCAGGCCGCTGCGGCGCCGCCGAGGCGTCATCGGCAGGCGGCTAGACGAGCCCGCGACCGTAACGATGCGCGAAGGTGCTGTCTGGATAGAGCCGCACCGCGTTCGCGCGCAGCCATTCGGCCGCTTCATCGGCGCTGGCAACCACGGCCTCGGCGTCGATGCCGTTGGCCGGATCGCCGAGTGTCACCTTCCACACGTCGTCGAAAAACCACGAGACGGACCCGTTGATCTCGCTATCGTGAAGCGCCTCGATGATCGAGCCGAGGTTCATCGTCTCCTCCGTCCTTGACCGCGCGATGGTGCCATGCCCGGCCGCAGCGGCGGCAGCGGCTCCGGCCGCGGTGCCGGCGCCACCGGTCCGGCGCCTGGACAGGTACCTCACGATCAGCAGGACGACAACGACACGCACGGCGTCGGTGACGGTGGTAGCGGCGGAATGTGACGGGGAGGACCGCGGAGCTTGACGATCGCCGAACACGACATCTGGCGGGCTGCCAATCTGCTGATCAGCCGGCACGGTGCCGGTGCGGCATCCGAGGCGACGCGACGCGCTGGCCGCATGCTCGATCGCCGCGACGCCGTCGGCTTGCATACCTGGGCCCGGATTAGGCTGGCGATTGAGACCCTATAAGCTCCGCGGCGGGGCGAGCCGAACTGAAATAATACAGCACCGCTTTATCCGTAGATTGCTGGCTAATGCTCCAAACCAGTGAGCCGCAACACGTGCCGATTGTTATCAATCGCCCACGATCCCAGACGCGACAGGAAGCTCTCACCGAGCAAGGAATCTCCTTTTTCCGAACCAATGATCGCAGTTACGTTCGTGACTATTCAATCTCCGATCTTCAGTTCACGCAGAACAAAACGAGGACTTTTCCGCTTAGATCCGTCGGCCAGAGTATATTCGCTGAACCCTATAAAGTCGCTTCTCGCGATCGTACCGGTGCGGGCAATGGTCGTGGCAACGTCCGCTGGAAGTACGACATCTGAAGCACCGCTATCTACGACGAAATCGAGGGTAATTGCCCCGTTGACGCGAACGGGCACGACATAGGTCCCCCCGTCGTTCTTAAGGGGGACATCTTCCGCTCCCAGCTCCTCTGCGCTTGGCCGGCCACTCTCGGGAACAGACCTGGCCATAACCTCCTGTTCGATCCCACGGGCGTCCATATCGCCGAGAAAGCCTGTGACAGACCTGCCACGAGCACTCTGCCAAGCTAGAATTGCGGCGCGGGTACCTTGACCATAGACACCATCAATCGGGCCCGGCGGAATAAATCCAAGCCGTTGTAAATCTTGCTGTAGCGTCACGTGTTCCTCCGGAGCGCGGACAGCCTCCTCGCGAGCTGGTCCTGTCAGTTGGCTGATCCATGTGGCGCGCATCTTCTCATAAGCGTTCTCAACGCAGTCCCGCGATTGCGACACTTGCGTGGTCGCCGGACCAGATGGCGACAGCCCGCATTGCGCTTGCACCTGATCAATAAATGCGATGTCCGCCTCCTTCAGTCGAGGCTGCCCCGCCGGACCGACTTGTTGGAAGAGCGCCCGATATGCTTGGCCGAAGGTCAAATCAAGGCGGGAGAGGTTGGGATCGCCGCAGATCATGAGCGCGAGCGGCGAGCTCACCTTGCCGCAATCGTAACTAGGCCCGATCCGATCGTTGGCCACGGCTCCCGCGGAGACCAGGGCAGGAGCCCCGTCCGCAGCAGCGCCATAGGCACGCAGGAAGGCAATCCGCGCGACCCCAGCCTGCCGGAAGCATTCCCTGACTGACGCCGGAACCGGATTCGGAGGGGGCTGATCCGGGGGCACCCCGCAAGCAGTTGCATAGGATCGAACCCAGCGCTTCTGATCTTCCCACAAGGCTGGCCACCCCTGTTCGCCAATTCGCCCGCGAGCTTCGTTGATCGCCTCTTGCCGTTCGTCGGTGAGCCGGATTAGTTGAGGATCGCTACATATCACGACGGTCGGCGGAAAGGTCACGCCCACGCAATCGAATGCCGCCGCAGTCCCGCTTACCAGAAACATCGAGAGGATGAAGGCGACGAATCGCATCAGTGCCTCCTCCGTGCCGCCAAGAGCGCGGTCGGATTGAAGTTCATCCCCCGAAAGTAGGTTGTTACGCCGGGGCGACCCGCCGTCAACCGATTAGCCCTGCCCCTCGTGCCTGGTGATCGGATCCGAGACGATTACGGCAGGAACCAAGCATGCAGAGGGTGCCCAGTCTCATCTCTAACTAACTCTCTAGCGGGAGCACCCGCTTGGGCTTCTTTCAGGGCTGCGGGCCATCTGCGCTGGAGCTCGGTCCGGCGCCGCGGTTGTTCTCGCGCGGATTCTGTGGAAACTCATTCGCCAGCATTCGCCACAAGCCGCGTCTACAATATGGGTTGTGAGTATGGTAAGGCCGTCAATAAGGCGGTAACTCATTGAAAATAGGTCAGTAATGGCGGAAGAGGCGGAGTCGAACCTACCGGGGACGCCTTCGCGCCCCCCAACGGTTTTGAAGACCGCGCGGGACACCGGCCCCGATGCTCTTCCATGCGTTCAGGCCAATGCCTCGCCGCCGCCCAGCGCAATTCGGGCGCCGCCGACCCGGCGGGTGACGCCTATCCTATCAAGATATTCGAGAATCTGGATCGTCAGATTGCGGCCGACGCCGGAGCGTTCGTTGAAAGCGGCCGCGGTGAAGGTCCCCTCCGGCACGGCCTCGGCCAGGTCGCGCGCGACCGCGGCGAGCCGGTCAACGGTTTCGGGCAGAAAAAACCGGTTGTCGGCGACTTTGGCGACCCGGCCGAGGCGTGCGGCACGGGTCAAAAAGCGCTCGGCCGCGGCGGGTTCGAGCGCGAGCGACGCAGCGATTTCCCGCACCCGCGGCGGTCGCAATTCGGCGGCGCCAAGCAACGGGCGAACCCGCTCCCACAATTTCTCGTCAGCAGTGGTCGGCCGCGGGCGATGCTCGGGAAGCCGCCACATTCCGCCTTCGCGCACCGCTCTGCCGGCTTCGGCGAGCTCCGCCAATGCCGCGTCGAGCGCCGCCTCGGGTATTCCGGCTGACGGGTGCCGTTGGGCCAAGAGGGCCGAGCGTGTCGGACCGAGCGTGTCGGGCTGGACCTGATGCCAGGCGGCGAGCGCGGCGGCGAGCGTGTCGGCCAGCCCGGCGAGGTGCTCGCGAGTCGCTGCGATCGGCGCCTGCCGCGGCCCGACGCGCCGGAACGCGGTCTCCTCGGTCAGCGCGTCGAGCTCGGCCGGGGCCAAGTTGCGGACCAGCGCGAATTTCGCCAGGTCGACGAGCCCCTCGGCCGCGAGCATTCCGCGCAAGGCCGTCGCCGCATCGACCGGGGTCATCGCGTCGAGAAGCGCCAGCCGCGCCGGCAGCCGTCGCCCGCGGCGCGGCGCCAAAGGGTCGACGACCCGGCCGCCGCCGAGCGTGGTGCGGGCGGCGTGGTCGCGCAGCACCGCGCGGTCGCCGTGCAATGCGCCGATCGGCTGTTCGAGGTCGAGCTGCACAAAGCCGCTCGCGCCGGGATCGATCGCCCGGCCGCTCAGCACCGCGGCGCGGCCGACGACATCCCCGGTGCCGAGATGCAGATGCACCGGCAACCCGTCGCGCAGCGGCGCTTCGGCA
Source organism: uncultured Alphaproteobacteria bacterium (assembly GCA_963712825.1). GTDB lineage: Bacteria > Pseudomonadota > Alphaproteobacteria > ATCC43930 > CGMCC-115725 > AP-15. The sequence goes on along the minus strand of CAVQJP010000001.1, from coordinate 13,683 downwards.
TGGCGCGAGGCGCGCAAAAAGAGGTCGAGCCGGCGCACCGGCAGATGCCGCTCGGGCGCCAGGAGCCAGTCGCCGCGGCGCGGCTCGCCGCCCGCAGGGAACGAGCCGACAATGTTGACCGCGCAGCGCTCGCCGGCGGCGGCGGTTGCGATCGCGCGGTTCTGCGCGTGCAGGCCGCGCACCCGCACCGGGATGTTGCGCGGGCTAAGGGTCAGCCGGTCGCCGACCGCGACCCGGCCGGCGCCGACGGTGCCGGTGACGACGAGCCCGATCCCCGAGAGGGTAAAGGTGCGGTCGATCGCCATCCGGAACAGGCCGGCGGGCGGCGTCGAGGCACGCGCGAGATCGGCGAGCCGCGCGCCTTCCTCAAGATGCCGGGTCAGCGCCGCCATGCCGTCGCCGGTGTGGCTCGACACCTGGAAGATCTGGGCATCGGCATAGCCGGCGTCGGCGAGCAGCCCCGCCACTTCAGCGGTGACGATCGCGGCGCGTTCGGGCGGCACCCGGTCGGTTTTGGTGACGACCCCGGTGATCTCGGCGACCTCGATCAATTCGAGAATGTCGAGATGCTCGATCGTCTGCGGCCTCGGCCCGTCATCGGCGGCGACGACCAGCAGGACCCGGTCGATCGACAACACGCCCGCCAGCATGTTAGGCAGAAAGCGCTCGTGGCCGGGAACGTCGACAAAGCCGATTTCGCTGCCGTCAGGCAGTGTCGCATAGGCAAAGCCGAGGTCGATCGTCAGCCCGCGCCGCTTCTCTTCGGGCAGCCGGTCGGCGTCGATCCCGGTCAAAGCCCGTACCAGCGCCGTCTTGCCGTGGTCGATGTGGCCGGCAGTGGCGAGGATCATCGCGGCGCGCCGCGCAATTCGCCGAGCTGGGCGAGGAAGGCGGCCTCGTCTTCGAGGCAGCGCAGGTCGAGGACGACGTTGCCGCCTTCGACACGGCCGATCACCGGGATCGGCAGGGCGCGCAGCGAGCGCGCCAGCGACTCGACGGCCGCCCCGGATTTGGGCGCGTCGGCGGGACGCAAGGCCAATGCCGCGCTCGGCAACAGCGACACCGGCAAGGCGCCGCTGCCGATCTGACTGCGGGTTGCGACGACGCTGACCTCGGCCACCCCGGTAAGCGCGCTCGCGACCGCGGGCAGCAGTCGGTTGGCGAACGCTTCGATCTCGGCCTTTGGGCGGGCGAGCAGGCGCAAGGCCGGCAGCCGCCCCGCGAGGCGGTCGGGGTCGGCGTAAAGGCGCAGCACCGCTTCGAGTGCCGCAAGCCGGATCTTGTCGAGCCGCAACGCCCGCTTCAGTGGATTTTTGGCGAGCCGGCCGACGAGATCGGCGCGGCCAACGACCAGCCCCGCCTGCGGACCCCCCAGCAACTTGTCGCCGCTGAAGGTGACGAGGTCGGCACCCTGCGCCAACGCCTCGGCCACGGTCGGCTCGTGCGGCAATCCCCATGGTTCGAGATCGACCAAAGAGCCGCTGCCGAGGTCTTCGACAAACGGAATGCCGTGCTCGCGGGCGAGGGCGGCGAGCTTTGTTGCCGGCACCGCGGCGGTAAAGCCCTCGATCGCATAGTTGCTGGTGTGCGCCTTCAGGATCAGCGCGGTGTCGGCCCCGATCGCGCCCGCGAAATCGGCGAGATGGGTGCGGTTGGTGGTGCCGACCTCGCGCAGCCTGGTGCCGGCGCGCACCATGATGTCGGGGAGCCGAAACGAGCCGCCGATCTCGATCAGCTCGCCGCGCGAGACGATCGTCTCATGCCCGAGGGCGAGCGTGTTCAGCGCCAATACCAGCGCGCCGGCGTTGTTGTTGACCGCGAGTGCTGCCTCGGCCCCTGTCAGCCGGGTCAGCCAGCCCGAAATGTGGTCGTCGCGCTCGCCGCGCCGGCCGGTCGCGAGATCGTATTCGAGGGTTGAAGGGTCGCGCATCGCCGCCGCCGCCGCTTCGATTGCCTCCTCCGGCAACGGCGCGCGGCCGAGATTGGTGTGCAGCACGGTGCCCGTCAGGTTGAAGACGCGGCGCTGCGACGGCTGCGTCAGCCGAGCCAGCGCCGCTGCGCTTGCTTCGGCAATGGCGTCGATCGACGCCTCGCCGCCATCGGCCCGGCGCGCCGCGAGCGCCGCCCGGACCGCGTCGAGCGTGAGCGCCCGGCCGAATTGGGCGACCAGTGCGGCGCCGGCCGGCGCGCGCAAGACCTCGTCGACCGACGGCAACGCGGCGCGGCCCTGGCGGGGCGCCACAGTCATGACGCCACCGCCGGTTCGCGGACTGTCGTCGCGGCGGCGGTTTCGAGATGCACCCGCGGCCCGCCGCCGCCCGCAGCTTCGACATGGCCGATCAGCGCCGCGCGGCAGCCGAGCCGGCGCAGCTCGTCGAGACAGCGCCCGGCGCGGTCGGCGGGCAGGCCGGCGAGCAGTCCGCCGGCGGTCTGCGGGTCGATCAGCAACGGCGCGAGCGGATGCAATCGGCCGGCGTTGTCGAGCGCCGCGAGGGCGGCGAGGTTGTCGGCATGCAACGAGCTCGCGATGCCGCGCGCCACCAGCGCCAGCGCGCCGTCGAGCGCCGGGATCGCGGCGGGGTCGAGCACCGCGTCCGCATCCGAGGCGCGCAGCATCTCGCTCAAATGGCCGAGCAGGCCGAACCCGGTCACGTCGGTGCAGGCGCTGGCGCCGTGGGCGAGAAGACACGCGGCGGCCGGTGCCGAGGATTGCAGCATCGCCGCGATCGCGTCCTCGACCGCTTTTGCCGGCGCCACGCCGCGGCCGTCGGCGGCGAGGATCACGCCGGTCCCGAGCGGCTTGGTCAGGATCAGCCGGTCGCCGGGGCGCAGCCCTCCCTTTCGCAGCAGCTTCCCGGCGAGGAGCCCGCGTCCGGTCACGGCAAAGCCGAGCGCCAGCTCCGCACCCTCGGCGCTGTGGCCGCCGACGAGTGCCGCGCCGGCCGGCTCGAGCACGTCGAGCGCGCCGCGCAGCATGTGAAAGAGATCGTGCTCGACGACAGCGGCGCGGGCCGGCGGCAGGGTCGCGATCGCGAGCGCGGTGTCGGGCGCCGCACCCATCGCGTAGATGTCGCCGAGCGCATGGGTGGCGGCGATCCGGCCGAACAGGTAGGGGTCGGTGACCATCGCCCGAAAAAAGTCGACGGTCTGCAACAATGGCGGCGCGCCGGGAAACGCGATCAGCGCCGCGTCGTCGGGGCTGTCGAGCCCGATCGCGACCGTGTCGTTCGTCGCCGGCTGCAGCTTGCCGATGACCCGGCTCAGCACCGCCGCCGGCACCTTGGCGGCACAGCCGCCGCAGCGCATCGGCTCCTCGCCCGGCTCCGCCTGCATCTCCGGCAGTTCGCGATAGCGCCGCATCCAGCGCCGGTCGATCCACTCCTTCAGCCGCCACAGAAAGGCGCCCTGCGCGGCGAACGGCCCGCGCGAGGCAACGGCGTGCCGACCGCCGGTACCGATCAGCGCCAGCCCACGCTTTTGCGGGATCGCCCGGCGCGGCGGCCTGCCGGCCAGCACGCGGCGCAGATTGGCGGCAAGCGGCGGCCCCTGGCGGACGGCGTAGACGCCGGCCTTTTCGCGCGGATGGGCGGTCATCGTCGCGACGTCGCCGGCGGCAAAGATGCGCGGGTCGGCGGGCGAGCGCAGGCACTCGTCGATCGCGACAAAGCCCGCCGCCGTGAGGGGTAGGCCGGTATCGGCGAGCCACGGCGCGGCCCCGGCCGCCGTCACCCACAACGCCTCGTCGAAGTCAATCCGGCGGCCGTCGGCGCACACCAGGCTGCCGGGCTCGACGCGGATCACGGCGTTGTCGACGACGACCGCAATGCCGCGCTCGGCGAGGATGCGCTCGAACCGCATGCGAACGCCGCGGCTGTGCGACGGCAGCAGCGCATCGCGCGTCACGAGCGTCACCTCGACCGGGCCGTCGCAGACCCGCGCGAGCCGGATTTGCGCCGACAATGCGAGCTCGACCCCGCCGGCGCCGCCGCCGACGACAGCGAGCCGCGGCCGCGGCGTATGCCGCGCGCGCGCCAGCAGCGCCTCCCAGCGCGCCGCGAAATGCGCGATCGGCTTGACCGGCACTGTGTGCTCCGCGGCACCTGGGACGTCCTCGGCGCGCGGTGCCGAGCCGATGTCGAGCGACAGCAAATCCCAGCGGATCGGCGGATGGCCGCGGCACAGCACATGGCCCTCGGCCTGGCTTTCGGGGCGGGCGATGCCGACCGCCTCGTCGCGGATCAGCCGCGCGCCGGCAAACCGCGCCAGCCGGCCGAGATCGATATGGCACTCGTCAAAATCGTAATGCCCGGCGACCCAGCCCGGCAGCATGCCCGAATAGGGGGTTTCGACATCGCGGGCGATCAAGGTCACCCGCACCCCCGCCATCGGCCGCATGCCAAAGCTCTTGAGCACATGGACATGGGCATGCCCACCGCCGACGAGCACGAGATCCTGGGTGATCGCGACCGGCTGCTGCATCGGCTCTTTATGCCGCAGCCTCGCGCGGAAGACGAGCCGGACGAACGTGAGCCGGCGCGCCGGGGCGGTGGGAACCGAGGCGCGTTCGATAACTGAGCAGGCATAGAAGCCAGCAGAAATCTGCTCGCAATACCGACGTTTATGATGTTCCCGATTGGGCGGATTTGGGCCTTCGCCGCCGCGCCCCGGCGCCTATGCGCACTTGTCGCGGATCGAGACTGCTCCCGGCGCGGACATCGCTGTTCGTCCCCGAGCCCCACCGGACTCTACTCTGCCGCACCGGCCGGGGCGGTTTACCGTCGATGCGGCGGTCATTGTGTTGCGACCGTCGCCGTGATCCGCTCTCTCCCAAGAGTTCGTCGAGGGGGGTTCGGTTGTCGGTCGCAGTCAAAGAAGCGGGTCCGGCGCCGGTCGGGCTCGGGGCGCTGTACGGCGCATTTCTGAAGGCGTCGCTGTGCAGCTTTGGCGGCGGGCTGCTGGTGTGGACGCGCCGGGTTCTCGTCGAAGAGCGGCGCTGGCTCACCGACGCCGAGTTCGCCGACACCTTGAGCCTTTGCCAGGTTCTTCCGGGCGCCAATTTCGCCAATCTGTCGGTCTGCGTCGGCGCCCGATATCGCGGCGCTGCAGGAGCGACGGCGGCCTTTCTCGGCCTCGCCTTGGTGCCGTTGATGCTGGCGCTGGGCCTCGGCACCCTCTATCTGCGGATCGCCGATGCCGCGCTCGTGCAGCACGTTCTTGCCGGGGTCTCGTCCGCCGCCGCGGGCATGGTTATCGCCACCGGCCTGCGCATGCTGCTGCCGCACCGCCGCCGCCCGGCGGCACTGCTGTTCGCCGCGCTCGCCTTTGCCGGCGTCGTGTTGACCAGATTGCCGCTGCCGGTTGTGCTGCTCGGCTTGGCGCCGTTCAGCATTGCAGCACCCTGGCTGGCAAAACGGGCGGCGCGATGACCGGGCCGCCGCCCGCCGCCGTCCTCGCGGCGCACCTCTCGTGGTTGTCGCTGATCAGCTTTGGCGGCATCCCGGTCGTGCTGCCGGCGATCCACGATCTCGTCGTTCTCGCCCATGGCTGGGTCACCGACCGCGAGTTCGCCGATTTTTTTGCACTGTCGCAGATTCTGCCCGGCCCGAACTTCATCTTTATGATGAGCCTGATCGGCTGGAAGATCGGCGGTCCGCTTGGGCGCGGCTGCTGCCGGGCTCGGCATCGCCGGTCCCGCCTGCACCGTGACTTCTGATCGCTTTTCGTTTTTGGCACCGGTTTCGCGATGCGCCGTGGCGGCTCGCCGTCGGTCGCGGGCTGGTGCCGCTGACGATCGGGCTGGTGATCGCCGGCGGCTGGATCCTGGCGCGGGCCGGCGGCGCCGGGTGGCGCGGGCTGGTGCTGACCGCGGCGGCTGCGGCGCTGATGCTGCGCTGCCGGCTCAACCCGTTGTGGCTGCTGGGCGCGGGCGGGATTGCAGGGGGGCTCGGCCTGCTGTGAACCAGCGATCGGACGATCAGAAGTTGACGGTGACGCGGACCCCGGCGACGAACGCGTTCTTCAGCGGCGCCGGGTTTTGCGCGGTCGGGATGCCGGCGCCGGGGTTGACGACATATTGCAGATCGGGCTGCACTTTGAGCCATGGGGTCAGCCGGGCGCGATAGGTCAGCTCGACGATCGGCTCCGCTTGAGCATAGGGCGTCCCCGAGCCCGCATAGGAAATCAAGTCCTCGCTGAAATGCCGCGCCGCGGCGCCGATGCCGGCATAGGTCAGCGCAATACCGGCCGTGTCATGCGAGCGGTCCGCGAACGGCCCCTTCCAGGTCGCTCCGGCGGCGATGTACAGATCGCTGACATTGCGGTCGTCGGGCAGGCGCATGATCTGCAGAAACAGGCCGACGCCCTGCGCCGCGGTGTTCGGCTTGTGCCACAGCATCTGGTTGACGATCGCGTAGAACGCGTAGTCGGCGGCGTGCTCGAATGGAATCCCGTTGCTCGCCGGGTTGGCCAAGGACAGGCCGGCGGTGTCGTGCAGCGGATCGGCGAACGGGCCGGTCGCGATCCACATCCCGATTTTGTACGTGCCGGGCAGACCCCGGTTCGCCAAAGAGGCCGGCGAGTACCACAGCTCGGTAAAGGACAGCGCGTGGTCGTCCAGCCGAAATGCCGTGCCGTGGCGATCGCGCAATTGCGGGTCGCCGGTGCCGGGCGGCGCCGGGTCCTCGGTGTAGCCGGCGCCGATCAGCGATATCTCCGGGACCGGGGTAAAGCTGATGCGGACAAAAGGGGTGGCGAGCGGGTAGTTCGGGCCGCCCGAGGGCAGGTCGAGCGCCAGCGGCGCCGGGTAGCCAAAGCTCGAATTCAGAAACAGGCCGGCATTTGCCGCCAGCATTACCTCGTCATTCGCCCCTTCCTGGCCCAGCCGAAGCGAAAGCTTGCCATCGAGCAGCTGCTGCTCGAACCACAGATCGTAAAGCTTTGTGTTGGGGGTGGCCTCGAGACCGCTGATTAGCTGAAGCGCGCCGACGAGCGGGATCGTCGGCCCCGGACCATAGACTTGAAAGCCGCTGGCGAAGACCGTGGCGCCCTGCCATCGGGCTGCTTTGGCGAGGTCGACGCACAGGCTCGCGATCGTCGCGCCGTCATAGGCAACTCCGTCTTTGCGCCCGCCGGCGGCGTTGCCCCACAGCTCGGTCTGCTCCTGCAAGCCAAAGCCGATGCCGTGCTCGGCGAGACGGCTGCGCAACCCGCCCCAGTCGCCGAGCAGCGTGTCCGCAACGCAGGCGTCGTTGGGACCGCTCCAAATCTGACCGCGGGCCGCCTCCGGAGCGGCGATCAGCCCGGCCGCCAAAGTCAGCAGCGCCGCTGCGGCGCCTCGTTTTTTTGGCGTGCACCATCGCGCGGCAAAGGCACGCCCGGCAAAGCGCATGATCGGAATTCAAACGTTTACGATTGCTCCGCCGGCAGGCTGTCGTAGCCCCGGGCGCGGCAAATGACGTCGCCGGCGCGTGCCATTTTAGCCGGCGCGGCGGCGAAAGCCGTCGAGAATGCGCAGGGCGAGCGCGTCATAGGCGCCGTCGAAATGGTGGCCGCCGCGAGTTTCGATAATCTCGGCGCCGTCGGATTTGGCAAGCGACCGGCACAGGCTGTCGCCCTCGTCGCGGCCATAGAAGCACTGGATCATCGACGGGTCGATCGGCGCCAGCGCCGGTTTTGTCGGCAGAGCATTGTCGGTCGGGGGCGCGCCGAGCCAGCCCATCAAGCTGATTTCAAAATCCGCCGTCGAACTCGAAGCCTAGCAGCGACAGCTGGACGACGCGCTCCTTGGCTTCGGGCGGCAGGCGGTCATAGGCAAACGGCAACACCCCGGCGCCAAACGAATACCCGACCAGTGCTACCTTGGAGGCACCCCAACGTGCGGTGTAGGTGTCGATAACGGCACCGAGGTCGCGCGCGACCTGCGCCGGTGTCTTGTGGCTCCAGAAATACCGCAGGCTGTCCCAGCCGATCACCGACACGCCCTCCGACTGCAGCTTTGCCGCGATCGCGCGATCAAGGTCGCGCCAGCCGCCGTCTCCCGAAAGCACGATCGCGAGCAGCGGGCCGGGCCGCGACGCCGGCATTTCGACGAGCGGCAGACCGGCGATGACCGGGCCGGCGATCCGCCGCGAATTGTCGAGATGAGGGCGCAGCATCGCGGCCATCTCAGCAGCCGTTTCGCCCGCTTCCGACTCTTCGGAGAGATCTTCGATCGTGAGCGGCGTGCCCGCGGCCTTCAGCTTGCTGATGCGGTCTCTGCCCGCGAGGTCGCCGCCGCGGTCAAAGCCCACAGTCCAGAACCCGTTGAGCGCATGCCACGGACCATAGGAATAGCCGCTGGCGGCGCTTGCCGGCGGCGGCGCGGCGGGGCATGGCGGCAACGGCATTTTCAGCGAAGCGGTCGGATCGAGCGCCACGGCACCGGCGATTGTCGCCGGCGGCGCTTGCGCCAAGGTCGCCGCGGCAAAGGCGCCGCCTTCGCCAACCCCCGCCACGATCGGCGTCCAATAGGTGGAGTTGCCGCGCTGGCGCTGAATCTCGCGGCTGATCAATTCGATCGCGGCGACGACATCCGAGCACCGCGCGCCGGGCGTCGCTGCGAGGCGGCGGAAATAACCGGGCAGATCGACGCCGGCGACAAACGCGCCCTCGCGCGCGAGAGCGGCGGCGATTTCGTCCGATTGCGCGTCCCAGCCGCGCGCATCCGAAAACAGCAGGACGAGACCGTGCATCGCGCCCTGCGGACGAACGAGGTGCAGCGCGCCGAAGTCGCCGGTGTCGAGCGCCCTCGCAGAACTGGAGCCGACGCCCGAAAGCGCCAATGCCAGGCAAAGAATTCCAGCCTTGACCGGATAGCGCTGCGGCTTGGGCGCATGCTCGCCCGGCGCGGTCCGCTGCCCGAGGCCGCCGACCAGCACCGCGATGTCGGCGAGCGCAAGGTAGGGGCCGAAGCTGCCGGACGCAGCGAGATAGCGCGTCTCCCACACCGGGTCGAATTTGCGCTTGAACGCGTGCAGGCCCTGGAAATTGTAGAGGCGCCGGCCGTGCGACCAGATAAAACGCGCCAGCCGATGCCAGCGCGACGCCAAAGGCCGGGCGGCGAAACCGGAAAGCGGCGTCGTGCCGAGGCTGAAGCTGCCGAAGCCCGCGCCGCGGAAATGCTGCAGCAGCCGGACGAACAGATATTCCATTGCACAGCGCGAGACGATGTCGGGCCTTTGCCGCATCAGCCCGATCGTCGCCTCGGCCTTCTGGTCAGTGGTCATGATCGTCGCGAAGGCGACCGGGCGCCCGTTCTCGCGCAGCAGGGCCACGGTTTGCGCCATGACGTAGTCGCGCTGAAAGGCGGCGACCGAAAAGCATTTCTCGCCGGAGGCGGCGTGCCGTACCAGCCAGGCGTTCGAAATATCTTCGAGCTCGCCGAGGATTTCGGGAACGCGGTCTGCGGCAACCAGCTCGGCAGCGAGCCCGTCGCGCTCGCCGCGCCGCAGCGCATATCGCAACCCGGTACGCGCTGGCCCGTCGAGCGAAAAGCGCGCCAATGGCACCCGCGCCTCCTCGCCGATCTTCATCACCCGGAGGCCGGCATCGAGATAGAGCGGGAGACTCGCCGATGGCACCTGGTAAAATGCGACCCGGCTGCCATGCGCATCCGCCAGCTCGATAAACCGCCACACCAGCTCGGTGCATTCTTCAGGCGGGCCGACCGGATCGCCGAGCGCCGCCCAGGTGCGACCATGCTTGGCGAACATCAAAAACGACCGTCCGGTGTCGGAAAACAGCAGGCTCTTGTCGCCCATCAGCGCCAACAGCGCATCGGGCCGCGGTTGGCCGGCGGCGATCCGCCGCGCCTGCTGCAGCTCGATCGGGGACGGCCGCCTCGGATGTCCGGCCGCCGGGCGCAGCAACTGCCACACGCCGAGCGTCAGACCCAGCAGCGCCACACCCCAAACTGTGCGCAATGCCCGTGACGCGGTGGCGTCGAATTCGAATTGCCACCACAGCTGGTCATGATATTCGACATGCCGGAAGGCGAAGAACAAGATGCAGACCGACGCGGCGACGACGCATCCGATTGCCGTCAGCCAGCCGATGGTCAGCGGCTGCGACAGCAATGAGGCGCGCCGGTCGAACTGGGCGCGTCCGGCGACAAGCCCGACCAGCAGCAGGGCGGCCGCGGTCGGGGCGACAATCGCCAGCCCTTTGACGAGGCAGAATGGGATGCTGAGCAACGTCATCGACAGCGCCAGCCACCACGCCCCGTCGAGCCGATGCAGGAGCCCGCGCGCGGCAAAAAGCAGGACCAGGCCCGCAATGCTCGCCAACAGATGCGCGGTTTCGACCGCCCACAGCGGGACCCGGACCGCCAGTATCTGCAGCCGGTCGGTAAAGGCGGGCATCGCTCCGGACAAAACCAGGGTCGCGCCGACGGCAAAGGTCGCCGCCGCGAGAAACGACGGCGCCAGGCGCGTCGCTGCGCGGCTGATGCGCTCGCCGAGGGCCGCGCCGAGAAAGCGGCGCGTCTCGAACCCGGCCAGCAGCACGGTCGACAGCAACAGGGGCAGCAGATAATAGATCGCCCGATAGGCGACGAGCGCCGCCGCGACCGCGCTGACCGGCGCCTTGCTGCCGACGGCATAAAGGATCGCAACCTCGAAGACGCCGAGCCCACCCGGGACGTGGCTGAGCACGCCAAGCCCGATCGCCGCTGCGAACACGGCGGCAAAGGCAAGAAAACCGATCCCGGTCGGCGGCAGCAGCACCCAGAGGACAGCCGCGGCCGCGAGCACGTCGGTCGTCGTCAGCGCGATCTGGGTCAGGATCAATGCCGGCCCCGGCGGCTCGATGCTTACCGGACCGAGCGCAAGCGCCTGCCGCCGGGTCGCGCAAAACACCAGAAACGCCGTCGCCAGGACCAGCAATGTGACCGCCGCGGCAAACAGCGGCTCGGGCGAGGTCCCGAGCATATGGCCGACACGGTCGGCGCAGAGGACGAGGCCGAGAGCCGCGATCGTCGCAAGGCCGATGCCGATGGCGACCGAGATGAACAGGATGACGCGGGCAATCTGGCCGGGGGTCAGGCCGGCGGCGGTATAGATGCGGTAGCGCACCGCCCCGCCCGACAATGCGCCGAGCCCGACCGCGTTGCCGATCGCATAGCCGCAAAAGGACGCAAGAACGGCCGACGACAGCGGCGGCCGGGCGCGGGCATAGCGCAGCCCGGAAAGATCATACCCGAGGAGGGTCGCAAAGCTCGCGGCGGTCGCCGCCAGCGCCGTCAGCAGCGCCGATCGCGGCGTCGCCCGCAGCGCCGCCACCACCGCGTGAAAGCTGATCCCGGCCGCGGCCTTTTCCAGGCCCCAAAACGCGACGCTGACGAGAGCGAGCGCTGCCAGCCCGACGGCGAGATGCCGATACGCGCCGTCGAGCCGCCATCGGGCCCAACCGTGCGCCGGGATTTCGTCTGGCGCGATTGCGCCCCGCGGACGCGGCTCGGCCGATTTGGACAGCGGCCGGCCTGCCGTTGCGGCGGTCAGCGCGGGCGCCGCCGGCCCGCTGTGCCGTATTCGTCCGAGAGCCATGATATCGTTACAGCTTTTCGCGCACCAGCAATGCGAGTGGGCAATCGCGGTTCACTTGCCGGTCCCGCTATGCCCAGACCTCCCGGAAGGCGATGGCTATAGCTGATTTCCGCTGAGTTTTCATCAAGCGGCGTTCTCTTATCGGCGCCGGCGGCAGGGCTCGGCGTCGGGGTCGGCTATCCCCCGAATTGGAAGATGTTGGCCGGCTCCTCGGCCCAGTGACGCTCGCGGTAGAGTTGGCCGGTCATCGCCTCGACGTAGGGGGCGGCGGCGCACAGCGTCGCGAACTGCCGGTCGGACAAGCTGAGGCCGGCGGCACGGCATGCGATGGCGGCGCGGTCGCGCGTCGCGGCGTCGATGTCGGCGGCCGCGGGATCGGGCAGCGGCGGCAACTCGGCCGAAAAACGGGCACCGGGGTCGAGCCGCGGCCGGCGCCCTCGCCATTCGGTCGCCTGCTCATAGGCGTGCGCCACCCGCAGCACCGTCGTCTCGGCAAAGGGCCGCCCGACCACCTGCATCGACAACGGCAGGCCGCTGCCGCTGAAGCCGATGCATTGCGCCAAGGCCGGCCCGCCGGTCACGTTGAACGGCGTCGTCAATGACGGCCGGCGCCAGAATTCGATTGTCCGCCACGCGTCGAGCCGCGGCGCCGGGCCGCCCGCCGTCGCCGTGACCAGCACGTCGAAATCGGCGTACACCCGCGCCATCTCGGCCAGGATGCGACGCCGCTCGCGCTGCGCCTCGACATAGTCGCGGGCGCTGATCAGCACCGCCGGCAGGACGCGGCCGAGAAAATCCTCGCCGAAATCGCCGGGCCGGGTGCGCAGGGCCGCGTCGTGCACCGCCAGCAACTCGCTTTCGGCGATCGTCACCTTGACGTCGTAATAATCCTGCGCCGGCCGCAGCCGCACCTCGCCGAGGACCGCACCGAGCGAGCGCAGCACTCCAAACGCCTGTCCCAATGCCGCAGCGGTCTCAGCCGTCACCGGGCAGTCGTCCTCGTGGAGATGACGCACGACGCCGATGCGCAGCCCGGCGATGTCGCCGGTCAATGCGGCGCGATAATCGGGCACCGGATGCGACGCGCTCGCCGGGTCCTTCGGGTCGTGGCCGGCGATCGCCTGCAACTGGATCGCGCAATCCTCGACCGTCCAGGTCATCGGCCCGGCGTGGTCAAAGCTGAACGAGTTGGTGTAGACGCCGTAGCGGCTGACAAGGCCATAGGTGGGCTTCAGCCCGACAATGCCGCACAGCGCCGCCGGCCCGCGGATCGACCCGCCGGTGTCGGAGCCGAGTGCGGCCGGCACCAGCCCGGCCGCCACCGCCGCCCCCGAGCCGCTCGACGACCCGCCGGTGAAGTGATCGCGGTTCCACGGGTTGCGCGCCGGCGGCCACGGCAAATCGAACGACGGCCCGCCATGCGCGAATTCGTGGGTCGCGAGCTTGCCGGTCAGCACCGCGCCCGCCTCGTACAGCTTCGTCACGGTCGTCGCGTCGAAATCGGGGACCGTGTCAATGCAGGTCCGCGAATGCCCGGTCGTGCGGATGCCCGAGGTGGCGTAGATGTCCTTCAACGCGAACGGGATGCCGTGCATCGGCCCGCGATACCCGCGCGCCATGATCTCGCCCTCGGCGGCGCGTGCCTGGTCGAGCGCGCGATCGAAGGTCGGAAGCAGATAGGCGTTGAGCTGCGGGTCGAGCGCCTCGGCCCGGCGGATCAGCGCCGCGGTCAGCTCGACCGGCGACAATTCCTTCTTTTCGATCCGTTGCGCCGCCTCGGCGATGGTCATAAAGCCGAGCTCGGTTGCGGGCGATGTCATGTCGTCGGGCATGATCGGAATTCCTTCGCGTTCAAGCGGGTCGAGCGAGGCGGGTGGGCAAGATTGCGCTGCATTGGCGGCGGTGCGTGCTTCGAGACGGCTGTCGCACAGCCCCCTCAGCATGAGGTCGCCGCTGACAGCATTAAGCGAATCCCCTCATCGTGAGGACGCACAGCGTTTCTCGAGCGCTCCGGCAATCCTGCCCAGCCGTGCGCGGGTACCTTACGCCGGCGGGGCGACCGAGAGGCGGCCGACGACGCCGTGGCGCTCGATCAGGCGGGCGA